>CAXXVU020000002.1:2462500-7787359 GCA_963662835.3 Vicinamibacterales bacterium | reverse complement strand
GGCGCTTCCCTCGACGGGTCGCGATTCCTCGGAAACGTTGTCGGCGAGCGCGGCGACGGACGCGTTCTGGTCCGACGTGCTGACGCCGGAGTTCCACGGTTACTCCGACGGCTACACGATGGTGAACGGCAGCTTCGGCGTGAAGTGGAACGACGGCGCGATTACCACGCTGGTCAAGGTGACGAACCTGTTCAACCAGAGCATCCAGCAGCACATCTTCGGCGACATCCTCCGGCGCACCGTGGTCGGCGAGGTGCGGTTCAGCTTGTAGGCTGCTCGGACGCAGCGCTGCGCTACAGGAAGTGCCTCTACAGCTTGATACGCCGGCCTCGCTGTGGAGACCAGCTTCGCGGTCCAGCGACCCGGTCGTCGTCCACGTCAGCAGGCTGAAGTGGCTCGGCGGCGAGAACGACGGCGTCACCGCCGATGAGCAGTTGAATCCGCGTGGGGGACGGCGCAGGAGTCGCTGTCGAGGACAGGAAGGACCAGCGCCGAGACGTCGGGGCTCACCCCTCGACCCGCGCCGACGGCCGGACGGCAGTCACCTCGAACCCGTTCCGGTCCAGGGTAAGTTCGGCCTCCGCAGCCAGGAGTTCGCACCGAACTCTACGGTAGACGTACGAAGGGACGACCGCGAAGCTCACGGCAACCGCCTGCGCGATGGGATTGCTCGTGGTCCACGCCATGTGCCTCGCCGTTCGGGACGTCGCCGGGGCGTTCCCCACGGTGCTCCGGTCGCGGCGACGGCCTACGCCTTGAGCAGCACGACAAGCAGCCATCGGAACAGGAACAAGCCCGCCAAGACGACCGCGAGCACGAACGCGGTCGTCAGCATCCCTCTGTCGAACACGAGTTATCTCCTGCGTCCACGAGCCTCCGAGAATTGGAACCGAGGGGAGCGACCGCGAAGGAGGGGACGCGGCGCGGTGCGTCGTCCGCCACGCCCCCGGGGCGCCCGCGTGCCCGCGGGAGCCGCGGGGGAATCGACCCCGGCAAGCCGAGGCCGCGCTCGAACCTACCGGCAGCCGAGCGTACATGTCCCAGACCGGCGCCTGCCCGGCGGCAGTCCGTCAGGATTGGTCGGACTGGTCTCGTGGTTTCGTCGACGACTGCGGCTCAACGGCACGACAGAGTCTCGTCGGCGGGGCGATGCGGTCACCCGCGGTTCGAGACGGCACGACGGCCCACGCGAGGTCGCGTGCCAGCGCCGGCACCCATCACACCAGCCGGGCTGCCTCGTGGCCGTTCAGCGTGGCTAACCCGGCCGCGTCCATCGCGTCAACCACCCACGGCCGTTGCGGTTCTTCGTCGAGGTGGCCCGCACACTCCCGCCCAGACTAGGCTGGCCCCGTGGTCCCGCCAGCCGATCCGAGCGATGATACTGTCGGTGCCAGGCCGGGCCGGCAGTACGAACGACTGCCCGCCGGTGGCGGCCATCCCGTCGCTGAGCCGGTAGCGCGGCTGCGCGGGCAGCATGAGGCTGCCGCGACGCAGCTTCGGCGAGACGGCTTCGCGCAGGAACACCAAGTCGTCGCGCGGCAGCGTGCACGGGGCGAGGTCGCACACGCTACCCGTCGGCAGCGTCACATGCACGAATCCGGTGTGCAGTGTCGGACGCGGTCCGGGCGTTTCGACGGTCTTCGCCTGCCGGAGGCCTGCGTGCCGAACCGAGCGTCCGCCCTCAGATGTCCGCACGTGCCGGATCTTCGGCTCGACCGGCGTCGGCCAATACAGGTGTATCAAATCGGGGAGGTCAACCTGCGGGAAGCCGCCTCTCACCGGGCCGGTCTCCACTCGCGCGCGAGCCGTTGCGCCTCGGTGACCTGCGCCCGTGTCATCCAGGTCGACAGGATGTCGCGCAACTCGCTCGCTTCGCCGTCCCCTCGTGAACCGGCGAGGCTCAACCACATGTGCGCCGCGGTGTAGTCCAGCGGCACGCCATCGCCGGAGGCGTACGCGAGCCCGAGGTTGTACAGCGCGACGGCGTTGCCACGCTCGGCCGCCCGCCGCCACCAGGCGACCGCTTCGGCGTAGCCTCGCGGAACGCCCCGTCCGGTGGCGTACATGAACCCGAGGTTGTTCTGGGCGCCGGCGTGGCCCTGCGCCGCAGCCCGGCGATACCAAGCGACCGCTGCGGCGTGGTCCTGCTGTACGCCGTCGCCGTCGTCGTACGCCACCCCGAGCGCGGACTGGGCGGCGGCATGGCCCTGCTCGGCCGCGCGGCGAAACCACGCGGCTGCCAAGACGACGTCTTCGGGGACCTCCACTCCGATCACGTACGACAGGCCGAGCCTGTACTGCGCCTCAGCGTCTCCCCGCTCCGCTGCCGCGCGGGACTCTGCGAACGCCGGAGCTTCGGTCGTTCTCGGTTGTTCCTGAGGGAAGACAGGCGAGACGGACAAGACCGCAACGAGCGCGGCGCCGACGCTGCGTGAGCATCGCATGGCCACCCTTCAGATTCCGTTCAAGGCGAGCGTAGCGCCGCCACCGGCGGCCTGTCCAGACCCGGCGGATAGGTCGGGATCACCAGTAAGGACACGGAGCAGTGCGGGCGCGGCGGCGTCTTTGCCGGCGGCGACTGGCGCCGCCGGCCGGCGCGACGACCAGTCCTGAGCTCGTCACGGCTTCGACAGCATCTTCAAGGGGTGTCCGCCGATGCGAGGCGGCCGAAGCTGACGCCCGTCAAACTTCTCGGTCATCTTCCAGAGCCGCGCCGCAACCTCTTCGTCGTGAGCAGCCGAAGAGAGAACGACGATCGGGAACCCCGATGGCCCTTCGGGATCCAGGGCGGCGCGCAAGATGGGGAAAGTGCCCATCTGCGCGCTCTGCAGCCACAGGTCGAATAGTGGCCGGAGCATTCCTCAGGTGCCAGTACTTGCGCAGATGCGCGCCCATGTTCGTGCGCGACGCCCCCGGATGCGCGGGCAGTGGGCGCCTCGACGCCGGCGCGCTCGAATCGCCGCTGCAGTTCGTACGTGAACTGCAGGAGGGCCAGTCTGGAACGGCCGTACGCCCTCATCCCGGCGTAGCCGCCGTGCTCGAACAACAGGTTGTCGAATTCGATGCTCCCCATGCGAAGAGCGCCGCTGCTCACCGACACGACTCGCGCGACCGGCGCGTCGGGGAGCTCGATGCGGAACTCGGCGACCGCCATGCGACCGCGCGTGGGCGAGCGGGAGGCGAGGATGGTGTCGGCTCCGTGGCGGGCCAGCTCCTTCGCGGCGGCGCGCCCAACGCCGCTATTGCCGCCCGTCACGACGGCGACCTTGGCGGTCAGGTCCGGAATGGCGTCCGCCGACCAGTATTCATGGAACCTCCGACCATCGGCGAGCAACCGTGGCGAGCGACCCGTGTCTTGAGGACTCTGCGCACACCTACCCTCGCGGTCGAAGCAGCTGTCGGGCAGGACTCTTTGGTGATGGACCGCAAGACCGTCGCCGATGTCGCCATCGACGTGGTCGCTGCCACGCTGGTCGTTGCCGGAGCTGGGATCGCCGTGGCCCTCTGTTTCGCCCTCCGGACGGTCTTGGTCGCGATCAGCTCACCCGGAAACCCCGTGGCCGTCGCGTTCGGCTGGGGCTGTACGCCGGGATGGGCGTACTGATCAGGCCGTGGGGGCTACCTGTTCTGGCCGCCGTTGCGGTCGGCGCTGCCGTCTGGTGGACGGTCCGTCGGCGGCGAGGACGGAGCCATGCGAAGACGTGACACGATGTTCTGGCTGTCTGCCGGATCGTTCGCCCTGGTGATCCTCGCGGCGGGCCGTCTTCTGCGTGCTCGACTACGAGGGAGCCAAACAGGCGACGCTATCACCAGCGCGGGGCGGAACCTGTCCGGGCAGGAGCAACGATCCGCGGCACATGACGAGCACCACGCTTCGAAACGTGCCCTCTCCGCGCGGACCTGATGTTGGACATACCTGGCGACTACGTGACCGACCCGCGTGCGGTGGCTGTAGCCCTGGAAGCTCTGCGGCGGATCGAGTTGTGCGACCGATGGCTGAACCCGCGGGAATGGGTCGAGTGAGTGGACGAGCCGGTGTCGGGCTACCCGAAGCGGTCGGTCCCGCGCGACGAGGACGCCGCCAGGGCGCTCAGGAAACGGACGTTGATGCGCGCGGGTTTCCCCTCAGAGTGAGGATGCCGCGGTGAGGACACTCGCTGACGCCAGCCATGCAGCATCGCGTCGTCCAGGAAGTCACGGCGTTCCCATGACCGCGGATCGCGGCGGAGGCCGTGACGAACGTGCTCGGAAGTTGAACGAGATGTTCCGTGAGAAATAACATATGGTCAACCTCGACGGTCCGCGCCCCTCGGCCTGCCGCCGTCGAAGCGTTTCGAATCCCTGCGACTGAACGACAGACGTGCCCGGCAGGCGCAAACGCGGCAATCGCAAACGGTCGGCGCCGGCGCGCGCCCCCCGTGCATCCCCCCGGCGCCTGCTGGATCAGGCGCGGGAGCTTCTCGCCGGGGGAGACGGGCGCAAGGCGCTCGACTTGATCCGCCAGGCGCGGGACCGGGACGACAGCTTGGCGGGGCTGCCGCTGCTGTCCTTCTGCGCTTCCATCCAGCGCGCCCGGCAACTCGCGGCGAAGGGCATGGACAGGGAAGCGGCCACCATGCGCGCCCGCGCCGACGGCTATCGGGCGTCCATGTCCCTGCCGGCGCTGTCGGAGGACGAGTGGGTCCAGTACGTCCGGTACCTGGATGGCGGGGACGCGCTGGCGGCCTACGCGGACCACCTGGACGGCGGAACGTCCCTGCCTCGCGTGGAGCGGGTGCTGGCGGACCGGCTGGTCGTCCAGCGGTTCTGGGTGGCTCTCGACGTGTTCGACGAGACCCACCCGCTGCGTCGGGATGCCGCGGCGGTCAGGTCAGGACTCCACGCGATGGATGCCGGCGACTGGGCGCGGGCCGCGAGCCTGTTGCAGGGGGTGCCGCGGCGCTCGCCGTTCGCGGCCTGGCGCCTGTTCTGCCGGGCCATGGTCTGTTTCGGCGCGGGCGACGACGATGAGCTGCGCCGAATCCTCGATCGCCTGCCGGACGATTTCGCCCTGGCCCGCACGGTCGCCGAGTGGCGGCGCCTCGTGGGCCGCGACGCCGCCGGCAACGGCCGCCCCGGGGCGCCGAAGAAACCGGAGGACGGGAACGGGCGCGTGGCGGCCCTCGCCGGCGAATTGAAGCGGGCGCTCCACAACGGCAACGTGCGGGCGGCGGGGACTGCCATCGAGCGTCTGGCCGACGCCCTCTACCCCGAGGACCCGGCGCGGGCCCGGATCGACCTGCTGGAGATCGCCGGACTGGCCACGCTTCGGGATCTGCTCCCCGGCGGCGCGATAGAGCGTCTGTCGCGGCGCCTGCTGCCCGCCGATCGGGTGATCGGCGTCGCGGCCCGCATTCTCCTCGCGAGGCAGCAGGTGGTGCCTGCAGCGTGGAATCCCGTGCCGGCCGTCGCGCTCGCAGGCGTGCTGCCGGTGGAGTTTCCGCGGGAGCAGGATCGGGCCCTCGCACGGGCGTGCGTGCTGGAGGCGCTGGCGCGCACGGGTCGGGCGGCCATGCATCCGGACTTCCTGCCTCCCGAGATGGAGCCGGATCTGACCGCGCTGCTGGGCCGGCCCGTAGAGGACCCCGGGATGGTCTTTGTCGAGCTGATGCTGGCGAGTCTGGAGGCCGACCCCGACAATCGCGACGGGTATCTCTTTCTGCTCGATCTGCTGCGGGGCCAGAACGCCGGCAAACGGAGGGTCCAGCGTGTCCTGCAGGACATGGCGGACCGGTTTCCCGACGATTCGACCCCCTGGCTGGAGCTGGCCACCCTGCACTATGCGCGGAACGCGTACCGCCAGGCCGAGGGCGCTCTGGAGGAGGCCCGCCAGCGCGCTCCCCACGACGATCGGCTCCTGGATCTGCAGGCCGTCGGTTTCCTCAAGTCCGCCGAACAGAGCCGGAGGAAGGGTCGGCTCGCGCTGGCGGTGCGGGACCTGGAGCGCGCCGGGAAACTCGGGCGCCGGGTGAGCGAATCCGTGCTGCCGGCGAAATGGCTGCTGCTGGAGGTCGTGTCGGGCGACACGGACACCTCCGCGACGGTCGCCCGCCATCTGGAGGGTCTGCCGCCGGGTGCGCAGCTTCGGATGCTCGCGCTGCTCCTCCGGGACCTGTACGACAACAACGACGTGAGGAACGTCAGACCGGAGATGGCCGAAGCCGTGTGGCGCCTGCTGGCCGACGGGATTTCGCTCGCCGGCGAGTGCGCGCCGGACGAGATCGTCCAGGTTCTCGAGCCGCTGCCCGCCGAGCTCGACCTCCTCTACGACGATCGGCGCGTCGCGGCGACGTTCAGGCGCTGGTGGCCCGCGCTCCTCGAACGCGTGGATGGAGAACGCCTGCCGGCCGTCCTCGACGTCTTGATGGACTGCGACGGCCAGCATGAGGTTCGCGTCGAGATCGAACGCCGGCTGCGCGGCGTCAGGAAACCCCGCCGCGATCCGCTGCTGCTCTTCTATCTGGCCGTGATCCGCTACGAGGAAGGCAGCGACCACGATGCCCGGCGTTTCCGGGACGTACTGAAGAGGGTGGACGCCCCCACCCGCGAGCGGCTGCGGTCGGTCGCCGCAAGACTCGCCCGGCACACGGAGGAACCGCTGCGCCACGCGCTGCAGACGTTCGATTTCGAACCGCTGGACGAGGGACCGGGGCCGCTCGGCCCGGGACCGCCGGCGGCGGCGGTGGAGGCTTTTCTGGCTGCGCTCGCGGAACAGTTCAAGGCCGCGGGTGCGCCGCGCGGACCGGCCGCGTTGCAGCCGTTCCCGCCGAACCCCGGCGATCCGGCGCTGGTCGAACGCTTCCGGCGGGCATTGACCGAGGAGGCGCCGGATGCGCCCCCGGGCGCCGCGCAACAGGCGATGTTGTTCGATCGGGAGATATACGACGATCTGGACCGCCTCGACGAATTGATCGACGACTGCCGCCTGCGCGGCGAGCCGCCGCCCCTGTTGCGGGAGCTCGCCGGCAATCTGCGGGCCGACCCGGCGGCGCGGCGCGAGCTGGACCGGCTGGCGCGCGACTGCCAGACGGCCGGGTTGCGTGACAGGTTGACGCCGGAGCTGCACGCCCTGCTGTTCGCCCGCAAGGGCAAGGGAAAGAAACGGCGCCGCTGAAGGAAAGACCCATGCTTGCCCACTGTCTCGTGCTGGGACTGTCCCCGTCGGCGACCGGGGAGGAAATCCGCCGGCGCTACCTGGAACTGGTACGGGCGCACCGGCCGGGCGAGGATCCGGAACGCTTCCAGCAGATCACCGCGGCGTACGAAGCCCTGAAGGACGACCGTGCGCGCGTGAAGACGGCGCTGCTGGGGATGGCGGTCTACGGCGACTTCGAGCTGGCGCTCGATGCGCTGGTGAAGGCTCGTCCGGCGCGCCGCGAGACGCCCGGCCTGCAGGCGCTCCTGGCGGCGGAAGGGAAGCTGGATGCGTGAACCGGAGGGCGACTGGAAGCAGCGCGCGCTCGACGACTTCCGGCAGTGGCTCGACGCGGTGGGCGAGGAACTCCCGGAACAGCAGGAATCGGACATGGTCGACTGCGACCTGCGCGATCTGTTCGCCGAGTTCGCCGCGTTGCGGCAGGAGATCCGCTTGCAGAATCGGGAACAGGCCAGGGCGGGCCGCGAGCTGGCGGCCGCGGCGGAGCGCTACGACGCCGCCACCCGCCGGGAGGAGCGCGGCGCCGAGACGCTGGCCGCGTTGGAGCAGCGCGTGTCCCGAACCGCCGAGAACCGTTGCCTGCTGGAGACCCTGGAGGTGCGCGACGCCCTGGTACGGGGCCGCGACGCCGCGGTCCGGCTGCGGGATCGGCCGCGTCTGTTCGGGCGCCCGCCGCGGGGCTCCGCCGGCGTCGTGGAAGGCTACGAGCTGGCGCTCGGTCGTTTCGACAGGATGCTGTCCCGGTTCGACGTGCGGCCCGTGCAGACCGTGGGACGACCCTTCGACGGCCGGGTCATGCACGCGGTGGAGGCGCGCCGCGTCGACCGGATCGGCGACGGCGTGGTGATCGAGGAGTTGCGGAGCGGATTCGTGCGGCGCGACGACGTGCTGCGTCTTGCCGACGTCGCGGTCAACCGACGTCACGAGGAGGGCTGATGCCGGCGGATACCAGGGCGGCGGACGACGACACCATCATCGGCATCGATCTGGGCACCACGAACTCGGAGGTGGCTATCGTCGCCGGCGGGAAGCCCTCTATCGTGGAGGAGGGCGGCGAAGCCATCCTGCCGTCGTGCGTGGGACTCGACGACGCCGGCGCCGTCATCGTCGGACGGCAGGCCCGCAACCAGGCCGCGGCCGCCCCGGAGCGGACGGTGCTCTCGGTCAAGCGCCTGATGGGCTCCGGGACGCAAGTCCGGATGGGCAAGGAGTCCTTCACCCCGCAGGAGATCTCCGCCTTCATTCTCAAGGCGCTCAAGGAGCGGGCGGCCCGCGCGCTCGGCCGCGACGTGGGCAAGGCGGTCATCACCGTCCCGGCCTACTTCACCGACGCGCAGCGGCAGGCGACGCGCGAAGCCGGGGAGATCGCCGGCCTGACCGTCGTGCGGATCATCAACGAACCGACGGCCGCCGCGCTCAGCTACGAGAGCGGCGCCGCGGGGAGCCGCACCCTTCTCGTCTACGACCTGGGCGGCGGGACCTTCGACGTCTCGGTGGTGCGCATCGAACAGGGCGTGGTCGAGGTCCTGGCCACCGCTGGCGACAGCCAGCTCGGCGGCGACGACTTCGACGCGCTCGTCCTCGAACGCCTGAACGCGCACGTCGAGAAGGAGCTGGGGCTCGAGAACGCCCGTGACGACCGCCTGCTGCAGGCGCGGCTGCGGCGGTCCGCCGAACGGGCCAAGATCGAACTGTCGGATCAACCCTACGTGCGCGTCGAGGAGGACCACGTCGCCACGGTGGACGGCGAGGCCAGGCATCTTGCCTGCGAGCTGACCCGTGCCGACTTCGAACGCGACCTCGAGCCGTTTCTCGACCGTTCCCTCCAGGCCGTGACGACCGCGCTGCAGGACGCCGGCATGTGGCCGAGCCAGCTCGACCGCGTGCTGCTGGTGGGCGGCTCCACCCGCATTCCGCGCATCGCCGGCGTCCTGACGGAGCGGCTGGGGCAGGAGCCGCACGGCGAGGTCGACCCGGACCTGTGCGTCGCGCTCGGGGCCGGCGTGCAGGCGGGGCTCGAGATGGGGCAGGACACGCAGGCCGTGCTGGTCGACATCACCCCCTACACCTTCGGCACCAGGGCGGAGGGGGGAGCTCTACGGCAGGCCGTACGCCCACGAGTTCGTGCCGCTCATCCGGCGCAACAGCAAGCTGCCGGCCACCCGGACGGAGGTGTTCTTCACCCTGTTCGAGGACCAGGAAGAGGTGGAGATCAAGGTCTATCAGGGGGAGGATCCGGACGCCCTGAGGAACGTGGAGATCGGCACCTTCCTGTTCGGCGGCCTGAACCAGCGCGAGGGCTCCCGCGACCGCGGCCTGCTCGTCACGTACAACCTGGATCTCGACGGGCTGCTGCACGTCCACGCGCGGGAACGGGCGACCGGCCGGGAAATTCGCGGCGTCGTCGAGAACGCCATCGCACGCGCCGGCTCCGAGGCTCTCGGCGAGGCGCGCGAACGGGTCTCCGCGCTCTGGGGCGAAGCGGGCGACGGGGATGAAGCGGACGCACAGGATGGCGGGGCGGCTGCGGCCGGGGGCGGCGCGGCGCCATCCCCGCCGGCCACCGTGCCCCCGGACGTGGCCGGGGAAGTCGAGGCGACCCTGGCGCGGGCCGAGCAGGCGCTCGAGGCCGCACCGGCCGAGGATCGGGAAGAGATGATCGACCTGATGGAGGATCTCCGGGACGCGCTCAAGGAGGGCGCGGCCGAGCGGGCGGGCGAGCTCCGGCGCGAGCTCGACGAGATCCTCTTCTACCTGGAGTAGCGGACGTGGAACGCTGTCCGACCTGCGGCGCCCGGCATGCCGGCGGGCCGTCCTGCCACCGCTGCCGGACGGACCTCGGCCAGGTGCTGGCGATAGAACGGGCCGCGGCCCGCCACCGGCGGCAGGCCCGCGCCGCCCTCGATCGCGGCGACCGCGCCGAGGCCCGCGTCTGCGGCGACCGCGCCTGCGCGCTGCATCGGTCACCCGAATCCCTGACCACGCTGGCGCTGGCCGCCCTGGCGGACCGCGACTTCCCGGCGGCGATTCGGCTGTGGCGGGAGGTTCGTGCCGGTTCCGGTCCGGCCGCGCGTCCAGAGCGTCCAGACCGGAATCCGCCGGAGTGTTGGCGGTCGTGGAAAAAACGTGGAGCATGAACAGTCTGGTCATACTCCACGATTTCCATCGTCTGCGGAGTGGACCGTGCGCAGGCTCACGTCGATCCCCTGCTCCCCGGACCAGGTCCTGGCGCACCACCTCGGCATTGCCGCGGTGCTGGAAGAAGCGCTCCTTCAGCCACGCCTCCTGATCCTCGAGCTTGCCGCCGCCCGCCTGTCGGCTGTACGCCATCCAGCCGTCGGCCGCGACGTAGCGTCTCACCGTGTTCTTGCTGCACCCGAACTCCCTCGCGATGCGTCTCAGCCCCCAGCCGAGCGCCCGCAGGTGCAGCATCGCCTCCACCTCGTCTGATTTCACCATCTGTGCCCGTGGCCTCCTCGCCCACGGGCCGACATCCTTGCATCCCGTCATCTGCTGACTCCTCCCTTGGACCAAAGGGGGGTCAGTTTTCACTGTCGCCTGACACCGGGACTGATCGGGTCGTTGCGCGAGGTCTGGTCGTTGCGTGACGGGATGTGCGGTTGTCCGGTTCGACTTCTCGATGCCGGGCCGCTCGACATCGTGCGGATCCCGGTGTTGGTGGTAGCGCTCTGGTTGTTCGGATCGACTGCGGCGAGTCGTGGCGTGCCGCTCCGAAGCGTCGGCTCCTGGCGGCGCCCTGCTGGCCCCGAGGGCGGTTGGTGGGGGAGATAGCACCCCTCACTCGAGAACTGGCGCCATCGAACGGCGGGAACTGGGGTCATGGCGTTGAACTGCACCAGGGCCATGCTTTTCGGCCGATCAGGGCCATTGCATTGCACGGTGACAGCGTGACCGCTCGAAACGGCCTTCCCGCAGGGAAAAATACTGGGTGAGCGACCCCGGAACCGGGGTCGCTCACCCTCTTACCTCCTCCTCGTGGTGTCGTTAGACCGTTGAATGCGCGGTGGGGTGCCTGGTGCGAGAACCTCAGTGTTTCCGGGCACTTAAGGCGTGTTCATGGTGAACAATCCACGTACTTTCGCACAGGCGGATCGACGGTAGCGATCGGTTGCAGGGCCCTGCAATGAACTTGTTCACCTTGCGCAGATACGACTCGCGCCGCTACTGTGTGGACATTGCGCAGCAAGGCGCGGTGGGGTGGAGGCATGAGGAAAGCGACGGTGACTATTCGTCTCTCGGCGGGCCTGGTGGAACGGCTCGACAAGCTCGCTGTCGGGCTCGGCACGTTCGGCCTGAGTCGGCCGCGGGTCATAGAGGCTCTGGTTCAAGGCTGCCCTACCGGTGCAGATGCTCTGGAGAGGATGCTACGGCATGCTGCGGGCGTCGACAAGCCGACGCGGCTACCGGTGGATGAGGTCAAGCTGCAGGCGGAGTACGAACGCGGGCTCGAGGCCGGGCGCGCCGAGTCTCGGCCAGCGCACGCACTGGCGGACCGGGCGTGGCGTCTGCTGGTGACGGACCACCCCGACTTTGACGCGGCGGACCACTGCCGGGCGTGGCTGGCTGATCATGATATCGAAGTCATCCACGACGAGGCCGACGGGCAGTTGAAGTTGCGGGAGTGACGACGCGCATGGGGGTGTGGCGCGGCGCCAGCGTTCGCGTTATCGGGTCGGGCCGTCGGTCGAGTGCTCCGAGCCCGAAATCGCCGCTCCGGTACTGAGAGGTGCAACTCTCGGTGCCGTGCACTGTTAGACGCCGGACTCCGGCATTTTGTTCCCGGGGTGGCCGATCTTTTTTGGGCGGCGCGTTTCTTGGGCCGGTACGCTCGGTGCGTGTTGGCAGGCGTCCTGGTTTCGGTCTGCGCGCGCGGGGCGCTCGGTGCGTGTCAGCGTCGCGGGACACTCGGTGTGTACCGGTGCCGGGTTGTTTTGACGCTGCCTGCTCGGCAGGGTTCCGAGTCTCGGGGTCTGCGGCTGGCACGAAGTAGAAGTCGCTGTCGCCGTCTGGGCGGGGCAGGTCGGGGATCATCCCGCGATTGGATCCCGTCCGCGTTGGTCACGATCCGGCTTCGCGCCGCCTGGCGGAAGACCTCGGTCAACCGTACGACCGGGACGATGCCCGAGGCGATCATGTTGATCGATGTCGCCCACGATCAGCAGGGCGGCTGTGTCGAGGACTGCGGCGAGCGACGCCCGCATCAGCATGACGTCAACCATCGAGGCTTCGTCGACGACCAGCAGATCGCAGTCGAGCGGATTGTTCGCATCACGCCTGAAGCCGCCGCTGGCGGGGTCGACCTCGAGCAGCCGGTGGGTCATCGCGATCACGTCGGCCACCTTCGACGTGGTTGAGCAAGCGGCGGGAGGTTGTCGGATCCGGCCGGATTCGAGTTGCCGGCACCGAGAGGCGTACTTCTCGGTGCCGCACAGGCTATTAGACGCCGTAGCGGCGCGTCTTGTTCCCGGCGGGCGGAACGTTTTTCGCCTGTTCCGGATTCCCTTCCGGGGCAGCCGGCAGCCGTGAGTGCTGGCTTGTGGAAACGACACGACCTCCGGTGCGTTGCCCTCCCGTCAGGTTGCATGCCGCCTCCCGTTTCTTGGGCGGCCGTCGCTCGCTGCGTGGCGGCGGGTCTTCCTGACCGCCTTCACTCGGTGCGTACCTGGCAGGTTCCCGGTGCCGTTGCACTCGGCGGGTACTGGCAGGTTCGCGGCGCGCCACACTCGGCGCCTGTCCGGAGATGGCCGTCTCGGTGGGATGCCGGGCGGCGTACCGCTCGCTGGCCGTGGCGGACTCGGGTGCGTTCGGGCGGTACGTTGTGCTCGGTGCGAGGACCGCTCGGTGCGCAGGCGTTCGGGGGCATTGCACTCGGCGCGTGCTGACAGCCTTTGAAGTCGCTGTACTCGGCGGGTTCCTGAAGAGGGGGCGTCTGTGTGCGTGCAGGGCGCTGTCGGTGGTCCTGGCGTTACCGTCTTTGAAACACGCGCCGCACTGGGCTGGAGTTCAGTAAAGGTGCCCTGCTCGGTGTGGACTCGGTCCCTGATCGGCGTGCTGCTCGGTGCGGTCGCCCGAGTAGCGCACTGCCTGGTGGCCCGGGGCTGTTGCTCTCGGTGCGTGCGGACGGGGCGTCGGCCCGGATTTCGATGAATGCGCGCGGCCGTGTGCGCGCTTGCCGGCGTTGACGGCAGGCCGCCGGGTGCGCCTCTTGAGGCGGTATCGGGTTGCGTGCCGCCTCGCTACCGAGAGGCGTTCCGTCCAGTGCGGGCAACCTCGGGCGGCTGTGTGCGGAGGAGCTCGTCCTGTTCGGTGCGCCGCCGCGCTGACCGGCGTGGTGCTCGATGCCGCTCCTCAAGGACGTTGGCGTCAACGATGGCCTCGGCGTTCACCAGGTCGTGATGCTGCAGGATCGCGATCCCCTCGATGCGGCTGGTGGCCGTCAGGGTCATGCCGGGCAGCCTCCGGCTGTGTGGCCCGCGGTTCCTGCTCGGCGCCTGTGGGCCTTGCGTTCTGCTCGGTGCAGGGTCACTGAGGGACCGGCCCGTCGCTGCCATCGGCGGGTTCGATGCGGCCCTCGATTCCGGGGCCGTTTCACTCGGTGGGTGCTGGTTTTCCTGGGCGCGCGTCACTCGGCGGGCACCTGGAGGTGGGCTTGTTGGTGCGAGCGGGCGCTGGGGGCCGTCCTGGCGTAGCGTCTGCAAATCGCGCGGTACTCGGTGGGTTCACGAGGAATGTGTCGCTCGGCGTGGACTGCGTCCTGATCGGCCTGATGCTCGGTGCGGTCGTCGGCAGGCGCTGCATTCGCGGCCGGTCCTGGCGGCAAAGCGGCTGGGGGATGTGGGCTGCTCGGTGCGGTCGCCCGAGTAGCGTACCGTCCTGGTGCCCCGGGACCGTTGCTCGGTGCGTGCGGACGGCGCGTCGGCCCGGATCCCGTGCCCACGATGGGAGCTTGTCGGCGTCGACGGTGCGAGCGGTAGCCTGCAGATGTCGACTGACTGCCTTCGGACTCGACCGCAGCATGCAGGCTGCGCGCCTCGTCCCCGAGCGCCTCGAAGACGGCCACGAAGTCGCTGAACTCGATGTTCACCGTGGTCTTGAAGCCGCTGGATCAGGTTGCGGGAGTTGATGGCGGCGTCCACGCGGTACTTCCCGAACATCTCGATCGCGACCACGTGCATCTTCTCGGGCATGACGACGTCGTCGGGCCGTTCGGGCGCTGACGCGGGCAGGTCCACAGCGTGTCGATCCAGGCCCTGAAGAGTTCGGATTCGACCGTGCTGCTCGGTGGCCGGCCTCAATGAGCGGGTCAAAACCGGCCATTTATGGGCGCCTCAAAACCGGCCATTTCCGACGGCCCGAGACTGGAGTCGAGATCTACTTCACGGCGTCCTCTGTTGGCAAGGTGTTTGCCGGCGCGCTAGCCGTCACGCCCGAAGCCTCTGGGCAGCTCGACAGCCCCTCCAGTACCGACAGATCCAGATCGCAGACCTGCTCGGGCAACTCCGCAGTCGCGGAGCCGGCCAGCGATTCCGGCAACGCGTCCCGCCACTCCCGGTACTGTTCCTGCAACTCCAGGAGCGTCTGCACGGCGTCGTTCCACTGCTGTGGCCGCGACTCCGGTCCGCTGGCCGACGGTACCGGATCCGGGATTCGCCGGCCTTGCGCCGCTCCCGATAACGTGCCTGCCGTTCCGCGTTCGTCAACGCCACACGACCATCCTGCACCGTTACGTAACGGAGCGAGGAGGAGGCGGTCGGCCGAGCGTTCGAGGCGCAAGCGTGGCGACAGACCCACCGCTCGGTTGTCATCGGCATCGGTGTATGCGTGCGCGTTGGTCCGCGACAGCGTGCGCGAGGTAATGCTCCGAGCGGAGGGAGGGCCTTGTCTGGTCTGGTCTCCCGGGTAGAGGTTCCGAGCCGGACGTCGGTGTTGGTCATGCCCGGCCGGGTTACCCTCGCGAGACGGAACGGCCGGGCTGGGCCGGAGGGTGTGGTCGACGACGACGAGCGGGAAAAGGGCGTTCCGTCGAGCGACCACTCGAGTGTCGCGGAAGGCTCGTCTGGCGCACGCGGTGCCCGTGGAAACGATCGCTGGCGGTTGTTGCGCCAGGCGAGCCTGGAGGCGGCGCTCTCGCGCGCGCGGACCACGTCCGGATGGGCGTTGACGCTCGGCCGCGCGCGAATCCTCCGCTCCGCTGTGTTCGGACTGCGGCCCGGTGCGAAAGCGCCGGATGCGCCACCGACTCCCCACCGGTTACGCACCTCCCGTCGACTCTACCAAGGTGGTCCGCACGCGGGTGCGCCAGCTGCGCGGCCCGCACTTGAGCACGTGCGCGTGATGCAGGAGCCGGTCGAGCAGCGCGGTGACCGCGGCGGTGTCGCCGAGCAGCTTCCCCCACTCGTCGACCGGGCGGTTGGAGGTGAGCATCGTCGAGGCCCGCTCGTAGCGGCGCATGATGAGCTCGAGCAGGTCCTCGGCGGCGGTGTGGGGCAGCTTGCGCATGCCGAGGTCGTCGATGATGAGCAGGTGCGCACGGGCCAGCTCGGCGAGGTATTCCTTGCGGGTCTCGGCCAGCGTCGCCTCGGCGAGTTCTTCGAGGAAGGCGTGCGTTTCCCGGTAGAGGACGCGATAGCCCTGCTGGATCGCGGCGCGTCCGATGGCCTGGGCAAGGTGACTCTTCCCGGTACCGGGTTGGCCGATCAGGAGGACGTCCTCGCGCTTTGCGATGAAGCGTGCGGTGGCGAGCTCGAAGACGAGCGCGCGGTTGATCTTCTTGTTGAAGTCGAAGTCGAAGCTGTCGAGCGAGCGGTCCGGGTCCCGGAATCGGGCCTGCTTGTGCCGGCGGGCGAGCAGGCGGTCCTCGCGGCGCTGGAGCTCGTCGGAGACGAGCGCGGCGAGCAGGTCGATGGGGGCGAGCTGCTCGGTCTGGGCCTGGAGCAGGCGCGTCTCGAGGACGTTTGCCATGCCGGAGAGGCGCAGCTTGCGCAGCGCCTTGTCGAGTTCGACGAGATTCATGAAGGGTCTCCTGTTCTGCGGTCGATCAGATCGCGGTAGACGGTCAGTTCGCGGATGAGCGGGTCGACTTGGCGCAACGACAGCGGCGGCGCGCCGGGGTAGCGGTCGAGGTAGCGCTTCAGGAAGCGGTAGGTGGGCACGCCGAGTTCGAGCGCGGCGGTGGCGGCGTGTTCGACGACGGCGGGACTGTGCTTCCTGGCGAGCGAGAGGACGCCGAGGATGCGGCGGACGCCGGCGGCGCCCTCATGGCGGTGGATGTGGTCGCAGACGGCGGAGATGGCGGGACCGGCCCGCTTGGCGGCGGCGAGCAGGGCCAGGGTCTTCGGCGGGGTGCGGGTGGGCCGGTCGTCGTCGGCGATGCGATGCCAGCCGCGCTGCGTGCGCAGGTGCTCGCGCAGCAGTTGGCCGTTGCTCGGGTCGAGGAGGCGGACGTGGATGTCGTCCCACTGCACGTCGACACGTCGACCGATCCAGCCGGGCGGCGCCGAGTAGTAGGCCGAAGCTACCTCGACGCAACCGTCCAGATGCACACTGCGGCGGCCGTACTGGTAGTAGCGGAACGGCTCGAGGGGCAACGGGCCGAGCGCGGGGCGTTCTTCCTCGAACATGGCGGCGACCTGGCGCTTGGTCGTACCGTGGATGCGGGTGTCGGCCCAGCGCTGCTCCCAGCGGTCCAGGTACGCCTGGCCGTCGTCGAGATGCTCGAAGCGGAGACCGCGCAGCGGCGTTTTCTGGGCGTGACCGACGCTGGCTTCGACTTTGCCCTTCCGATCGGGATCGCGGACGCGGCACGGCAGGGCGACGACGCCGTAGTGGGCGAGCACGTCGCGATAGAGCGGATTCAGCGTCGGGTCGTAGATGTCCGGGGTGAGGACGCCCTCCTTGAGGTTGTCGAGGACGACGACGCGTACGGTGCCCCCCAGGCGACGGAACGCGCGCTCGTGCAGCTCGGCCCAGACCTGTGCGCTGGAACGGTGAACCAGCAGCCGGACGGCCTTGCGCGAGTAGCCCAGGGCGAGGACGAAGAGCCGTGTCCGGCGGTACTTGCCGGTGTCCGGGTCACGGACCATCGGCCCCTCCCCGTAGTCAACCTGTGCTTCTTCTCCGCGGTCCGTGGTGATGACCGCCCGGGCCTCGACGGCGGGCTGCTGCCGGACGGTCGAGACGAAGCGCCGCACGCTCGTATAGCTCGCCGGGAAACCGTGGTCGTCGACCAGGTCCTGCCAGACGGCCATGGCGTTGCGGCCGCGGCTGAGCGCGTCGACGATCAGCTCGCGGTACGGCTCGCACGCGCTCGCCTGTGGCGCTCGACTGGGCCGCTGCGCGGGGACGGGCGCGTCGGCGTCGGCGCCCTTGCCGGCGGCCGTGACCGGCAAAGAGTCGGTGGGCGCCTCCGGCGAAATGGCCGGTTTTGCCGGGCGAGCGGGAGGCCGGCCACGACCCCGCACGGTCAGGCCGGCTGCCTTCAGGTAGCTGCTGGCGGTCTCGCGCCGGACCCCGGTGGCCTCTTCGATCCGCCGCAGCGACCAGCCGAGGCGCCCCAGCGCGAGAACCTGTTGTCGTTTCTCTTCCTTCAAGACGTTGCTCATGCCAGCAGGAACGTCGTGTTCCAGGCCGGCGTCAACGTCTCGGGCCGCTATCGGAAATGGCCGGTTTTCAGCCGCCCACTAATGGCCGGATTTGGGCGCCCACCGAGGTCGCCACCCGATGCGCAGTGCGCAACGCTACGGTGGCGTTCAGCACGGCGGTCACCTCGTCGTCCGTGTACGGATACGGCGTGGCGCGCAAGGATCGGGTCGGCAACAGATGTGCGGGCGGGATCTCTGTTGCCGGGTCGATCGTGTGCAGATAGGTCGCGAAGCCGCGGACCACGCCCAGGCGATGTGCCGACCAGCTCGGGTCCGCGCCGGTCGGTTCGGTCGCCCAGGCAACAGCGTTCGCGATGCGCAGGCGAGTCTGTCCTCGTTCTTCGAGGTAGGTGAGGAATTGCGCGAGGAGTTTCTCTGCCCGCGCCAGGCGAGAGCCCATCGCTCGGCGCATTGCCAAGTAGTCGGCCAGAGCTTGACGCAGGTCGGTCATGCGACACCTCCCGGCCACGGGCGGGCGATGGTGCGCAGGGCGGCGCGGTCGACCTTGGCGTAGATCGCCGTGGTCTGCATGCGGGCGTGGCGCAGGAAGTCCTGGATCTCGGACAGAGGGGCGCCCGCGCGGAGCAACTGCGTCGCTGCGAAATGGCGCAACTGGTGCGCGCTGACGCGACCGAGTCCCGCCCGCTGCGCGGCGGCGATGACGATTTGCGTTACCGTGCCGGGACTGAACGACGTATGCGGTGCGGCGAGACGCACGAAGAACGTACGACCTTGAGCAGTGGCCGGTCGCCGGTGAAGGTACGCAACGAGCACGGCGCCCACATCGGATGGGAGGGGCACGCGCTCCGCCCGGCGTCCCTTGCCCTGCACGACGAGCTCCCCGACACGCCAGTGCACGTCGTCGAGGTGCAGGGTCGCCACTTCGGCGGCACGCAGACCGAGACGGGCCAGCGTGGTGATGACCGCGAAGTCACGGCAGCCGCCGAGGGTGCGCTGATCGCACGCGGTGAGCAGCCGCTGGACGTCTTCGGGCTCAAGATACCGCGGCAACCCTGCCAGTCGTCGGCTGTCCACCGAC
Source organism: Vicinamibacterales bacterium (assembly GCA_963662835.3). Lineage (GTDB taxonomy): Bacteria > Acidobacteriota > Vicinamibacteria > Vicinamibacterales > UBA8438 > WTFV01. The sequence goes on along the minus strand of CAXXVU020000002.1, from coordinate 7,768,464 downwards.
GGGACAGCCCCGGCCAGTGAATCCGTAGTCGCCCCGGTGGCATGGAGAAACCGCAGCAGCGAGCGCAGCGCGGTCGCGGTCAGTTGCGCGACCCCGCGAGAGCGCTCTGCGCATTGAGCGACCATGAACGCGGTCACGTCAGCTTCGCTGAGTTGATCGATGCCGAGCGCGAGGCCGTCAGATGAAATGCACCGGCGCAGAAAGGGGCGGACCGCATAGACGTAGCCCTCGACGGTGCGTTCGCTCAGGCCTCGTTCGACGATCAGGTACTGCCCGTACCGCGCCAAGGCCTCGTCCACAGGTCCGCTGGGGATGTGCGGCCCTGGACGCATCGCGCCGTGACCCTGCAGGTACATCAGCAACGGACGCAACGCGCGGCTTGTCCAGAGGTACTTGTAGCCAGCATCCCGTCGGGCCTGAAGGAACCGCTCCGCATGGCAGGGAAAATCGGCGACATCGAGGTCGTTCGAGCCAAGCCAGCGGCTGACATGGGCCATCAGACGCAATTGCTGAGCCTGAGAGCCCGACCGGTAGCCTTGACGCGCGAGCTCGGCCGCAAAGCCCGCGGCGAACGGCTGAAGGGCGCCGGAGATGCGTACACGTGACGGATCGATCATCGAGGCCTCCTCTCTTCGTGGGTGGTGAAGAGAAGAGTCTCCGCCCGTCAACTCGTCAGGATTATGCCGATAATTCTCGCGGAAACGCTGCCCCCAACGTGGGCGTCACCACCAACATCGGCATAATCCGGACATCGGCATAATGCAGAGCAGCTTTCGGTTGGCGGCGCGGCAGTGACCGGGCAACGGTGGCAGTGCGTGCACCGCGCCGGTGACCGAAAGCTGGATTGGACGAAACCGCCCCCCCGCCGTTGGAGTTCTATGGGCGTTGCATTGCTGGCAGACGGTACTGGCGGCGACCGGGCGGGGCGATGCAGGCAGGTCGTGGACCGCCCGCGGTCGGCGGCGATGGCCGCGAAGGTGGTCGTACAGCCCGCCGCGAGGATCGCAGACGCAGGTCGACCGTCCCGGCGACTCCGGGAGCAGCGGAAGCGCGCCTGGCGGACGTCGATGCGCTAGTCACGACGAATCCAGAATGGCCGGACACGCCCAGGCGCCGGGGTGGTCGACCGGTTGCATGTCGCCTGCGTGGCAGCGGGGACACTGGCGCAACGAGCGGCCGGTCAGCGCCTCATAGCGATCCCGATAGTCAGCGACCTCGGCGTCCTGCTGTGGCGCTGGCGGGGGCGGCGCGCAAAGCGCCCGCCGGCACTCGGCCAGTTTCTGCTGCCGGGCGCGATTGGCGAGGAAGCCGTAGTAGCGGATGCGATGAAAGCCGGGCGGGAGCACGTGCAGCAACATGCGGCGGATGAACTCGGTCGCCGCCAGCGTCATGGTCTTGTGGCGGGCGGCGCCGTTGCTGCGGTAGTCGGTGTAGCGAAAGCGCACCGAGCCGTCGTCGAGGCTGCGCAGGCGCTGGTTGCTGATGGCGATCCGGTGGGTGTAGCGGCCGAGGTAGTCGAGGACCTGTTCGGGACCGGCGAATGGCCGCTTGGCGTAGACGACCCATTCGGTCTTGCGGGCCGGGCGCAGGTGCTCGGCGAAGCGGCGGGGGTCGGAGAGGGGCTGCAGCCGGCCGGCGAAATGCAACTGTCCGGACTCCAAGGCGTCTTCCAGCGCCGCGAGGAGGACGCGGCGGAAGTAGCGGGAAAGGACCCGGACCGGCAGAAAGAACCCGGGGCGGCAGGCGACCCAGCCGCTGCCGTCGTTGGCGAGGCCCCCACCCGGGATGACGCAGTGCAGGTGGGGATGGTGGACGAGCGTCTGGCCCCAGGTGTGCAGCACGGCGAAGAAGCCGATCTCGGCGCCGAGGTGGCGCGGGTCGGCGGCGATGGTGCGCAGGGTCTCGGCGACGGCGCGGAAGAGCAGGCCGTAGACGACGGCCTTGTTCTGCGCGGCGATCTCGGCGACGGCCGGGGGCACGGTGAAGACGACGTGGAAGTACTCGGTGGGCAGCAGGTCCGCGCGGCGCCGATCGAGCCACTCGGCGCGGGCCAGCGACTGGCAGGTCGGACAGTGGCGGTTGCGGCACGAGTTGTACCAGACGCGCCGATGGCCGCAGTGGTCACACTGCTCGACGTGACCGCCGAGCGCGGCGGTGCGGCACTGCTCGATGGCCGTCATCACGCGGTGCTGCGCCGTGGACAGAACGGTTCCGACCTGGGCTCGGAAGGCGTCGCCGTAGCGGCGGAAGACCTCCCCCACGGTGCGGGTGGGGCGCGGCACCGAGTGTCGCTCACTTCGACGGGGCGCGTCGGGAAGTAGGCCGTGGGAGCAGGTCCAGCGGACTCACGGTCGAGCAGACCCTGGTGGTCGCGACCCGCAGGTAGCGCGAGGTGGTCTGCAGACTCCGATGCCCGAGCAGGAGCTGAATGGTGCGCAGGTCGGTGCCGGCCTCGAGCAGGTGGACCGCGAAAGTATGGCGAAGCAAGTGCGGCGTGACGGCCTTGCCGAGGCGCGCGCGCCTTGAGGCGTGCTGACAGGCAAGCTGGACCGCGCTGCGCGTGATCGGCGCCTCGGGCCGGTCGCCGGGAAAGAGCCAGTGCCGGGGCCGTTGGACCTTCCACCAGGAACGCAGAATCGCGAGCAGCTTCGGCGACAGCATCACGTAGCGGTCCTTCTGACCCTTGCCCTTCGTGATGCGCAGCACCATTCGTTCGCTGTCGATGGCGGACACGGTGAGGGCAATGGCCTCGGAGATGCGCAGGCCGGCGGCGTAGCAGGCGGTCAGGATCGTGCGATGCTTCGCGGGCTTGACCGCATCGAGAAACTGGACGACTTCCTGCGGGCTGAGCACGACCGGCAACGACTGCGGCTTCTTCGGCGCGGGGATCACGTCGTCGAAGGACCACCGCTTCCGAAGCGTGACCCGATAGAGGAAGCGCAGCGCCGACACGGCGACGAGCAGCGAGCTCGTTGCCAGTCCGCGTTCGGTGGCCAGGTAGACCTGGTAGGCGCGGATCTGCTCGGGACCGAGCCGATCCGGGGACCGGTCGAAGTAGCGGGCGAACCGCGCGACGGTCTCGACGTACGCGCGTTGGGTGAACGGCGACAGCCGTCGCACCTGCATGTCTTCGAGCATGCGTTGACGAAGGGATGTCATCGGACGCTCCTCTGCGAAGGGCCTGGGGGATTCCAGGCGCTCGCCGAGCAGCGTAGGCGGAGCTCACGAGGAGCTGCGGCGGTCGGAAAATCTGAACGGTTGGGTCAGTGGCGGCGGGTCGACTGAGCGCCTACCGCCGCGGCGGTTTCGTTCACTGATTCTTATGCCGATATCGGCATAAAGTGCACAAGGTACGGTCCGGGAAATCCGTGCGCTTCCCGGACGAGAGGCTGTGGACCGACTACGGGCTAACGCACCTTAAACCGCGTACGACGAGCTTTCCGTGGGCGAAGGCATGATCTCGTCCGAGAGCCGGATGCGGGAAAACCGCCCGTCCGGTTCGATGAGCGGCGACTGGAAACGGAGCCACGGCGGGGAGTGAGGCACCGGCATTGCGAAAGCCGCCGGAACCAGCTACCCCCATCCGCCTACCGCCACCGCGCCAGTCGTCGACTCTACTTGGAGCCGGCGAGCGGACTCGAACCGCTGACCTGCTGATTACGAACCATCGACCCACCATCGACCCCGCGCCACCGGCCATACCGAGCCCGGCAACCACGCCTCTCGTGCGTTGAGCGCGGATGTTTCGGACGGAGCGGACGGAGCGAACCGGGCTCACCCGAATATCGTGACGGCCAGCCACCCAAAGAACGCGGCGTTCACTGCCAACAGCGCCCGTGCCCAACGCCGTGTAGTTCCGTCGGGTTGCAGCTGCGGCCGCGAGATACACACCCACTAGAAACAACCCCCACACGAAGAAGCGCGGTGTCAACGCGAGGTACGCCGAAGTCGGGCCGACTAGAGCCGCAGCCACCATCAGCGGCCGTGGATGCCCGTGGGCCAGCCCGAGCGAGGCCGCCAGCACGCTCAGCACCACCGCCGGCCAGAAGAGCAAGACAGGCCATGAATCGAGCAAGTCAGCCATTTGCCTCACGGCCGCCGTTCAGCGCCAGCACCGCCCCGAGAGCCTTGCCGTCCGGGATGTCCGCCAACGAACCGTACGCAGCAGCCGTAGCGGGAGTCAAGGGTTCGTCCAGGTACGACACCAAGTAGTCCTCTCGCGCTGGCGGACCGGGCCTGGGCGGGCGGCGTGGGGATCTGCAGGCCGCCGCTGACGTGACGCGCGTGGGGTGCGGGCTGGAGCACGTCGGCCGGCCGGGAGTCGGCGCATCAGTAGTTGTGGTCGCCTCGGTGGGATGTCTCGTCGGGCCGCGTCCTGCGCGTCCGCGGTGCCCTGAGCTGGTCGCGGGGACGTCGGGCTCGGCGACGCCTGGCCGAGGATGACGCTCCGGTTGCGGCTTCCGTCCCGATCGCGGCCCGGAACGCACGGTGGTGATGGCTGCGCTCGACGGCGGCCCGCGCTCGGCGTCGGGGCGACCGTGCAGGACCCGCAGGGCGGCTCGCGCCGCGGCGTCGATCTCGTGGTCGCCGTCGAGCCGGCGAAGCAGGCTGCTCAACGTGCGGTTCGAGAGCAGGGGAAGCTTGCGCAAGCGTGTCAGCGAGGCTGTGGGCATCGAAAGGTGAGGGGCGGGGATGATGTCCGCCGCCGGCCGGGAGGACTCCAGGTTCCGGAGCTGTCGACGCCGTAGCCCGTCGATGGTGCGTCGGTGGCGGGATGCGGTCGAGCGGGCCGTACCCGTCGGCGTTGTGGGTGTCATGGGCGCCGGCTCGGGGCGCGACTGATGACGATCAGGCTTTCGGCTCTCGCGCGCCACTTGCCGGTCCGCCTCGGCCACCAGTTGCTCGAGTGACGGCGAGTACGGTGCTTTCGACAAGCGTCGGCTGAGGTCGAGGCCGACCGCGCGAGCTGCGTTCTCGTAGACGAGCAGCCGGAGCGCGGAGCGGTGACGCGCGTGCCGGGTGGCGTTCCACGCCTCATGCGCGGCGTCGGCGCGCCGCTGTGTGCGCTCGTCGCGTGATGCGCGGCGCTGGCGTTCCCGATATTTACAGGTCGTCGTTCGCGTGTTCGTGCGCGATCCCGGTCCGGGTCGCCGCCTCGCTGAGGCGGTCGTGGGTCTGCCGGGCCCGGCGCCGCTGGTGCGTCGGCGAGGTCGGCCTCGCTCTGGCGGCGTTCGGCTTCGAGCTGGCGGCGCTCGGCCTCCACGTCGACCTCGGGCCGGTGTTGCCGGAACAGCTTGCGGATGGCGGCGGCGCCGCGCCGCAAGGCGCGGCGCCGCGGCGCGTCCGAGGCGGTGCGCGAGCGACGCGGGTTCGGTCCGGTGGCTGCGTCGCAGTTCGATGCGCTGACGGGCGCCCCCCGCCAGCGTCGCGGGCGATGTAGATCGCCGTCTCCGCCGCCTTCACCGCGCTGGGTGCGGCCGACGCACAGGCCCAGTTCGGCGTACGCCATCGTCAAGGCCATCGCCGAGGGCAACGGGCAGCGACGGTCGCCGACGTCGTCGAGAGCTTCCGACCGACCGGCAGCTGCCCGGTGCCGGCGCCGACGCCGCAGGGGCGGCGCCCCGGAGCGTGCGCGCCGGCTGGATGGGCCGGGCCTTTGAGTGGGGCCAGCGCGTACCCGGGACCGCGCTGCGGCATAGCGCTGGTCGGTCCGGTCCTCGGGATCGTCGCCGTCGGCTTGGCGGCGGCAGGCAGCGGCGGCAACGGCGATGGCGCTGCCCAACGAGCAGAGCGCGCGGTGCATGGGCCCGTCACTGAGGCGCAACGCGAGCGGACGGCCCGCGCGCTTGCCGGGTACCGGCGGCCGGAAGACGCGTCATGGCAGACCGCTGACCCGCTCGGGTTCAACCCGAGGCATCGCGACCGTGGGACCCGGCGTATCATGAGCCGTATGGGCAGTTGGGCAGCGGGGCAGCGGGGCAGCGTAAACGTTCGGTGAACCCGGTATGGACATGGGAGCGGGCCAACCGGACGCTGGCGTTGTCGACGGCCAGCACCGGTCGAATGTCCCTGCGCAGGGAGAGCCCCGGACCGGATCGGCTCGCTGTGCGACGATGCTTGCCCGACTGCCGGAACGCCGGATACCGGCTTGAACGAACGCTTACGGGGCAGCGACTCGCAGAACGCCGCCAGAGCCTTTCCCGACGTTGTGGGGTACATCGTGGGATGGTCTGTCCTGGCATCCGTATAAGCACATGACAATTCAGTCGCTTACAGCGGAAGTCGTACTGACGCTGCCCGAAGATGATTAGGCACGGGCGGCCGCGTGTTCTTCAGGCGTCGTCCACCGGCACCGAGGAGTTGCGGATCATGTCGAACAGAACTTGCGTCGGAGTCGGCGGATCGCCTTGGCAGGTTGCACGCGGAGAGAATCCGGGAGCGCGCCGGGGATGGAGTCTCGCGGCGACGATGGTCCGAGTGGCGGCCGCCGCACTGATCCTGCTGGTCGGATTCGCCGGGGGAACTGTCGTCGACGCGGCGCAGCCGCCGGGCGCGGACGGGGGCTATACGGCCGAGCAGGCCGCGGCCGGGTGGACGGTGTACGCGCGGCAGTGCGGGGAGTGCCACGGCGAGGGGCTGGACGGGGCGGAGGCGCCGGCGCTGCGCGGGGTGGATTTCCTGAACGGCTGGGCCGGCCAGACGACGGACGAGCTGTTCGAGTACGTGCGGGACGGGATGCCCCCCGGCCTCGGGCGGTCGCTCGGCGATTCGGTCTACCTGAACCTGGTCGCCTACATCCTCGATGTCAACGGCGCCCGGCCCGGCGACGCGCCGCTGACCGCCGATGCGGCGGTCACGATCGGCGACGCGGCGGACATCGCCGAGGCGCGGCGCGCGGCGCGGGAGGGCGAGCGGCCGCGGCGGCGCCCGTTGCGGTTCGTCAACCGGGAGGTGCCGCACGAGCTGAGCCCGGTGACCGGCGCGCTGCTCGCGGACCCGCCGCCCGGCGACTGGCTGAGCTGGCGGCGGACGCGCAACGGCCACGGCTACAGTCCGCTGGACCGGATCACGCGCGGCAACGTCGACCAACTGCAACTGGCCTGGGTGCTGGCGATCCGCGAGGGGCGCCACCAGACGACGCCGCTGGTGCACGACGGCGTGATGTTCCTGGCCAGTCCCGGGAACGTGATACAGGCGATCGACGCGGTCACCGGCGAGGTCATCTGGCAGTACCGCTCGCCGCTGCCCGAGGACGCGCCGCAGCGGGCGCCGGCCCGCACGCTGGCGCTCTACGGCGACAAGGTGTTCCTGGCCACGGCCGACGCGGCGCTGGTAGCGCTCGACACGCGCACCGGCGAGGAAGCGTGGCGCACCAGGAAGGCGGACTACACGGAAGGCTTCCGCGGCAACGCCGGCCCGATCATCGCCGACGGCGTCGTCGTCACCGGCACCAACGGCTGCCAGCGCTACAAGGAGCGGACCTGCTTCATCACCGGGCACGACCCGGACACCGGCGAGGAGCTGTGGCGGACCTCCACGATTGCGCTGCCGGGCGACCCGAACGACGCGTCGTGGGGCGACATGCCGCCGTATCTGCGCGCGGGGGGCGACTCGTGGATCCCGGGCAGCTACGACCCGGAGCTGGGGCTGTTCTACATCGGCACCGCGCAGGCGAAGCCGTGGGTGGCGGCCAGCCGCGGGATGACGACGCGGCAGGACGCGCTGTATACGAACTCGACGCTGGCGCTGAACCCGCGGACGGGACAGGTGCAGTGGTACTTCCAGCACGCGCCGGGCGAGACCCTCGACCTCGACATCGTCTACGAGCGGGTGCTGGTGGACGCCGACGACGCGCAGTGGCTGTTCACGATCGGCAAGGACGGCATCCTCTGGAAGCTCGACCGGCGGACCGGCGCGCTCGTGGACCTGCGCGAGACGGTCTACCAGGACATCTTCGAGTCGATCGATCGGACCACCGGACGGTTCACGTACCGCCAGGACATCATCGACGCGCGCGTCGGCGATCGCGTGCCGGCCTGCCCCAGCCTCCTGGGCGGCCACAACTGGCAGGCGTCGGCGTATCACCCCGGCGCCGGGGCGCTGGTCATCCCGCTCCACCAGGCGTGCATGTACCTGACCGGCCGCGAGGTGGTGTTCGCCGAGGGCGGCGGCGGCGAGGCGGGCCGCTCCGAGTACCGCGAGATGCCCGGCAGCGACGGCAACGTGGGCAAGCTGGCCGCCTACGACGTGCGGACGATGGAGGAGCTGTGGAGCCGCGAGCAACGCGCCGCCTTCCTGACGTCGACGCTGACGACGGCCGGCGGCCTCGTCTTCGCGGGCGACGCCGACCGCTACTACCGGGCGTTCGACATCCGGACCGGGGAGCCTCTCTGGGAGACTCGCCTCGGCGCCGCGGCGGCCGGCTATCCAATCACCTACGAGGCGGGCGGCCGGCAGTTCCTGGCCGTCCCGGCGGCGCTCGGCGGCGCCTTCCGCAGCCTCACCGCACAGCTCACCCCGGAGATCTTCCAGCCGGAGGGAGGGAACGCGCTGTACGTCTTCGCCCTGCCAGAAGATGATTAGGTGTTGCCGAGGCGCGCGCCGCCGCGTTCTCCAACCGTCAGCCCCGCGCCGCGGCGGGGACCCGACGGCGGTCCTTCAACCGTCGCGGGTCCCGACCTTCCGCACGGCGTGAGAGCGGGTCGACGCGGCGGCGTTCTCGACGGGCTGCGCCTATAATGCCTCATCGATGCGGAGTCGCGGCGGAGGAGCCCGCCACGGCGGAGCATCACGTTTCGCGGGTACGGCGTCGACTTGGTCACCCTCGTTGTTCGCCGCGGACATGCAGGCCAACCAAGACACCGGCGTCGCCGCAGTCCTCGTTCGCGCGACTCGCTTGAGACAATGCTCAAGAGCCTGCGATTGACCAACGTCGGTCCGGCGCCGACGATGGAGTTGAATTTCGGCCGGCGCCTCAACCTGCTGACTGGCGACAACGGGCTGGGGAAGAGCTTCCTACTCGACATCGCCTGGTGGGCGCTGACCCGGAAATGGCCGGCAGAGGCAAACCCACGACTGACGACGGGAAAGACGGCTCTGCCATCCGGCCCGGCCGAGGCCAGGATCGGTTTTTCTTTCACGGGCAAGACGACGACCGAGAGCTACGAGAGCAGCTACTCGCGACATGCCCAGGCGTGGACGGGCCGTGCGGTCCGCCCGGCCAATCCGGGTCTCGTGCTCTACGCCATGTCGGACGGCAGTTTCGCGATCTGGGACCCGAGCCGCAACTACTGGCGCAACCGGGATGGCGTGGACGTTCAGGAGCGCCGTCCGGCCTATGTCTTCGATCCCGTCGAGGTATGGGACGGGTTGCCGGGAGACAACGGAACCTGGCTGTGCAACGGACTGATCCGCGACTGGGCGGGTTGGCAGAAAGAACGCGGAGCGTCATTCGAACACTTGAGGGGGCTGTTGAAGAGGATGTCTCCATCAGGCGGCGACATGCTGGCGCCGGGTGAGCTCACGAGGATCAGCCTCGATGACGTGAGGGACATGCCGACCATCCGCATGCCCTATCGACAGGATGTGGCCGTCGTACACGTATCGGCCGGCATGCGCCGCATCATGGCGCTGGCGTACTGCCTCGTCTGGGCCTGGGAAGAGCACAAACGTGCAGCCGGCCAGCTCGGGGAGGAACCGTCCGGGCAGGTCATTTTTCTCATCGACGAGATCGAATCCCATCTGCACCCGACATGGCAGCGCAGCGTCGTTCCTGCCGTGTTGTCGGCCATGCAGGAGTTGAATCCGGAGGCGGACGTGCAACTCGTGGCGGCGACCCATTCTCCGTTGATCATGGCCTCCATCGAACCGGAGTTCGACGACGTTACCGATGCGTGGTTCGACCTCGACTTCGAAGAGGGAGGAGTCGTCCTCCGCCGCCGTGATTTCGAAAAGCGCGGCGACGCAGCGACCTGGCTCATCAGCGAGGCGTTCGACCTTCCGAGCGGACGGCCGTTGGAGTACGAACGGCTCGTCGACGACGCCCAGGCGCTGTTGAACCAGCAGGACCCGGACATCGATCAGATCAAGTTGATGAACGACAAGCTGCTGACGGCCTTGAACGCGAAGGACTGTTTCCTGTTCAACTGGCGCTATATTTGTCGGAAAAAGGGCTGGCTGACGTGATTCCAGTCGAATTGCAGCCAGAGCCGGCGGATTTCGACGAGAACGTCCGACTTCGCGGCCGAGCGTGGCTGGCGGAGCGCGGCGTCGAACCGGATACGCCCCCGCCGGATCCTGCGGCTCTTCCCGCCTATTGGCGGCATTCCAACAGGCAGCTCTGGGAAGCATATGACGGCGTATGCGCGTACCTGGCCATACACTTCGAGTGGGTTACGGGGACGCATTCGACGGATCACTTCGTGGCAAAGTCGAGGAATGCTCGAGACGCGTACGAATGGCGCAACTACCGGTTGTCCTGCCTTGCGGCCAACCGTAACAAGGGCAGGTTCGACGATATCCTGGATCCCATCGGTCTCGAGCCGAACACCTTCGTACTCGATCTGGCAACCGGGAGAATCAAGCCCAATCCGGATCTGGACGACCCACGGAGAATCGACGCCGAAAAAACCATCGCTCGACTCAAGCTCGACAGCCCCGAGCACAACGACATGCGTGCGAAGCGCTTTGCCCGCTACGTCGATGGCAGGGATGAGCAGATCCTGAGAGAATGGTCACCATTCGTGTGGCGCGAGGCCCGCCGGCAGAATCTGCTGTGAGCGGGGCGCCTTGGCACCGGCCATTACAGGTCTGGCGCGCATCGGGCGACTGAGAGCCAAGCATACCCGCGTCGCCAAGCAACTACCAGATCATCGCGCGGTACGGGATCCGCCGTCTGATGATGGTCCCCGGCCTTTCGACCAGCGATGAACCGACGACCAACCCGGTGTTGCGGCGCGAGATCCGACGCGCGCAGCGCATCATCGAGGGCGAGAATCTGGACATGTCGAGTCGCTGGCAGGGCCGCGTCTGGCAGCCCTGCGTCATGGCCGCCTGGGACCGGCCCTTCCGGACCGCCGAGGAGACGAAAGACCAGCTCAGCGTATCATGGGCACATGATGGCCATCGGCCCCGCAGCGGCATGCTGGGCGCGGGCGAGGCGCAGACCCTCAAGATCCGAGCCGGCGCTCAGGTATGGGATCACCGGTGCGGCTACTTCGACGCAGACGCTGGCAGCGCCTTCCCGACGTTGTGGGGTACATCGTGGGATACTGTCTCCAGAAATCCAGGCAAACGTATGTATATTCAGTCATTTATAGCGGAAGTCATGCTGACCGGAGTGACGCTTCGCCATTGGGTCGATCGGAGTCTCCTCCTGCGGACGCTTCGCTCGTGACATGAGCCTCGGACTGACCCCGGCCGGGCACCTCCGGTGGGCGCCCGCGGACGGCGCGCCCGTTCCGCCCGGCATCGCCCGGCTGGAATCCGCCTTCGCCGCGGACTGGCGCGAGGCCCTCTTCACCCTGGCGGCGGAGCGGGTCGACACGCACGGATCGCCGGCCGCGCGCTTCTGGCAGCAGGTGGCCGAGCGGCATCTGACGGCGCTGTGCCACCTTCCCGCGCACGAGACGCCCATCGAAGTCGAGCCGCCGGCCGCGGCCGACTGCGCCGCCTGGATCCTGTCCGCCCCGCCGATGCACGGCGGCGAGTATCTTTCCGAGGACAGCCTGCATGCGGTCTGGAGCCACCTGGACGCGTGGGTGCGGGAGACCGTCCAGGCCACTGACGGCGGCCTGCCGGCGCTCCTGCGCGCGCGGGCGGCGAGCTGGCATCAGGTGGGCCGGGTCTGCTTCCATCTGGCCGAGAACCGGAACGATCCGGAGCGGCCGTTCGCGTTCATGGCCACCTACGCCTCCGGATTCGGCGCGAGCGGACGGGTGAAGCACCTGCCGCTCCGCCGAGCGCTGCAGCAGTACGCCGGGGCGAAGAACCGCGCCGCGCTGATCTCATTGTTGTCGCCGATCCAGCAGGCCGCCGAGACGTGCGGCTGGGTGCGCGAGCTGGTCGACTCGGGCGAGGTCTACCAGCCGTTGAGGTGGACCCCCGATCGCGCCTACCGACTGCTGCGGAACGTACCCGAGCTGGAGGCGAGCGGCCTGTCCGTGCGCCTGCCGAACTGGTGGCGCAAGCGGCCCCGCCCGCAGGTCGGCGTCACCATCGGCGGCGCGACCCCGTCGATGGTGGGCGCCGACGCGATGGTGGACTTCGACGTGGGCGTCGCGCTGGGCGGCGAGCCGCTGTCCCGCGCCGAGCTGCAGACGCTGCTCGCCGGCGAGGGCGAGCTGGTGCTGCTGAAGGGCCAGTGGGTCGAGGTGGACCGCGAGCGGCTGCGCGAGGCGATCGAGCACTGGGAGGCGGTGCGGGAGCTGGCCGGGGACGACGGCATCTCGTTCATCGAGGGCATGCGCCTGCTCGCCGGCGCATCGGCGGATCTGCGCCACGAGGATCGGACGGAGGCCGAGCGTCCCTGGGTCCACGTGGCCGCCGGCGACGGGATGCGCGGGCTGCTGGCCGGGATGCGGCAACCGGACGCGCTCGATCCGGTGGCGGTCGGCGGCGCGCTGCGGGCCACGCTCCGGCCCTACCAGCGCGACGGCGTGGCGTGGCTCCGGCTGCTGACGACGCTCGGCCTGGGCGCCTGCCTGGCCGATGACATGGGCCTCGGCAAGACCATCCAGGTGCTGGCCCTGCTGCTGTGCGACCGCGGCGAGGGCGCGGCCCCGCCGGCGCCGTCGCTGCTGATCATCCCCGCCTCCCTGCTCGGGAACTGGCGCCGCGAGGCGGACCGGTTCGCCCCGTCGCTGGCGCTGCGGTTCCTGCACCCGGCGGAGACCGACCGGGAGACGCTGGCGAAGGTCGCGGCCGCGCCGGAGCGGCAACTCTCCGGCGTCGATCTGGCGGTGACGACCTACGCAATGCTGCAGCGGCAACCCTGGCTGGCGGAGGTACGGTGGCGGCTGGTGATTCTCGACGAGGCGCAGGCCGTCAAGAACCCGGCGACCCGCCAGAGCCGGGCCGTTCGCGCGCTGCCGGCCCGCGCCCGTGTCGCCCTGACCGGCACGCCGATCGAGAACCGCCTGGGAGACCTGTGGGCGCTGTTCGACTTCCTCAATCCCGGCCTGCTCGGCTCGCGTGACGTGTTCAACGGGTTCGTCAAGGAGCTGCAGCAGCGCGACGAGCAGCCGTTCGCGCCGCTCCGCCGGCTCGTCGCCCCCTACATCCTCCGGCGCCTGAAGACGGACCGCAGCATCATCGCCGACCTGCCGGACAAGACGGAGACGACGCGCGACTGCCACCTGACCCGCAAGCAGGTCGCGCTCTACCAGCGCATCGTGCGCTCGATGCAGCGGGAGCTGGAGTCGACCGCGGGCATCAAGCGGCGGGGCGTGGTGCTGCGGTCGCTCATGCGGCTGAAGCAGGCCTGCAACCACCCCAGCCAGCTCGCCGGCGACGGCGACTACCGGCCCGGCGACAGCGGCAAGTTCGCGCGTCTGGCCGAGATCTGCGAGGAGCTGGCCGCGCGCCAGGAGCGGGCGCTGGTCTTCACGCAGTTCCGGGAGATCATCGACCCGCTGTCGGAGTACCTGGCGACGGTCTTCGGCCGGCCCGGCCTCGTGCTGCACGGCGCGACCGGCGTCAAGCGGCGGCAGGGCCTCGTGGACCGGTTTCAGCGCGACGACGGGCCGCCGTTCTTCATCCTGTCGCTCAAGGCGGGCGGTACGGGGCTGAACCTGACCGCGGCGTCCCACGTCATCCACTTCGACCGCTGGTGGAACCCGGCGGTCGAGAACCAGGCCACCGACCGCGCCTTCCGCATCGGCCAGCGGCGCAACGTTCTGGTCCACCGCTTCGTGACCCGCGGCACCATCGAGGAGAAGATCGATCGGATGATTGCCGAGAAGCGAAAACTGGCGGATGATGTGCTCGACGGCGGCGGTGAGGTCAACCTCACCGAGCTGTCCGACGACGAGCTGATCGACTTGGTCCGGCTCGACGTCACGCGCGCGAATCCACAGGCAGCGAACTGACGGGGTCCGAGAATTGGACTGGTATCCGCCCTACGTGCCGGTCGGCGCGCGGCGCGCACGAGCCATGCTGGAGCTGCGCGCCCTGCGCGAGCGCGGCGTCGAGGTGCAGCCGGTCGAGATCAAGAGGCGCGTCATCGCCCGGAGCTTCTGGGGCCGGCGCTGGTGCGAGCACCTGGAGTCGTTCTCCGACTACGCCAACCGCCTGCCGCGCGGCCGCACCTATGTTCGCAACCACTCCGTCTGCCATCTGGCCATCGAGGCCGGTGGCGTCGACGCGATGGTGGTCGGCACGGTGCTCTACCACGTCGTCGTCCGCATCCGGAAGCTGAAGCGGCCGGCCTGGAAGGCGATCCAGGCCGCGTGCGCCGGGCAGATCGGCTCGGTCCTCGATCTGCTGCAGGGCCGGCTGTCCGACCGTGTCATGGAGATCGTCACCGACCGCGACACCGGCCTGTTTCCGCGGCCGGGCGAGATCGAGCTGGCGTGCGACTGCCCCGACTGGGCCACGATGTGCAAGCACGCGGCGGCGGTGCTCTACGGTGTCGGCGCCCGTCTCGACAAGAGCCCGGAGCTGCTCTTCCGCCTGCGCGGCGTCGACGAGGCGGAGCTGATCGCCGCCGACATGGCGCTGCCGGGAGTCGCGGCGACGGCCGACACGCTCGCAGACGACGACCTCGGGAGCATCTTCGGCATCGATCTCGACGCCGGGGAGGGCGGGGCTGGCCCGAGCGCACGGAAGCCGCCGGCCGGGCGGAAACGAAAGAAGCCGCAGAAGACGCCGCTCCAACGGGCACCCCGCGCCGGCTCGCCGCGCCCGACCACGGACATGGAGAATGGCGGCGCCCCCGCGTCCGGGTATCGCCCCACCGGTGCGCTGATCGCCCGGCTGCGGGAACGGTGCGGGTTCTCGGTCGCCGAGTTCGCCGGGCTGCTCCGGGTTTCCGTCGCGACGGTGCACCGCTGGGAGGCCGCCCGCGGACCGCTCGACCTGCAATCCCGCCCGCGGGAGGCCCTGCTGGCCCTGCGCCGGGAGATCGAGAAGCAGGAGAGTTGATGCGGGGCGACCACGTCACGTTCTCCAGGCAGCCCAGGCAGGAGAGCCCGGCGGGCCAGGATGCCGGCCGCGTGCTTGCGCATCGTTCCGTGCCTACGCGGCCGCCGAGTGAACCGTCCGGTCGCCGACCACCGTGCGCACCACCCCGATGTTCTTGATGTCGTCGGGATCCGCGTCGTGCGGGTCGCGCTCGAGGACGACGAAGTCGGCGAGCTTGCCGGCGGTGATCGAGCCCTTGTCCCTTTCCTCGTAGGACGCCCGTTCGCGTTCGGGCTAGCGCCGCCAAGCCCGTCGCAGACGAGCCTGCTGTACAGTTGCCCGTCCGACGATTGTTCGCGAGGAGACTCACCCATGGCGAAGGCACAGTCCGATCCGCCGCGGAAAGCGGCCACCGAGCGCGGGGGCTTCGTCTCCCGCGTCCTGAACGGCATCGAGGCGGCCGGCAACCGGCTGCCGGACCCGGCGATCCTGTTTCTGCTGCTGCTGCTGCTGACCTGGGTCGCCTCGGCGCTCCTCGCGCCGATCGAGTTCGCCGAGACGAACCCGCGCACCGGCGAGCCGCTGCGCGTCGCCAACCAGTTGACGGGCACGGCCCTGACCACCTTCATGGTGCAACTGGTGCCCACCTTCACCGGGTTCGCGCCGCTGGGCGTGGTGCTGGTGGCGCTGCTCGGCGTCGGGGTGGCCGAGAAGACCGGCTTCATCAACGCCGGCCTCAAGCTGATTCTGGGCTTCACGTCGCGCAGCCTGCTGACCCCGATGCTGATCCTCGCCTCGATCGTCAGCCACAGCGCCGCCGACGCCGGCTACGTGCTGGTCATTCCCCTCGGCGGGGTCATCTTCTACGCGGCCGGGCGGCACCCCCTGGCCGGCATCTCGGCCGCCTTCGCGGGGGTCTCGGGCGGGTTCTCGGCCAACTTCATTCCCTCCGGCATCGACCCTCTGCTGCAGGGCTTCACCCAGCAGGCCGCGCAGATTCTCGACCCCGACCGCCTGGTCAACCCGCTGAGCAACCTGGGGTTCACCGCCGCCTCGTCGCTGCTGGTCATCGGGGTCGGCTGGTATCTCACCGACCGGGTGATCGAGCCGCGCCTGCAGGCGACGCCGGTCGACGGCGACCCCGAGGCGATGCCGAAGATGGAGGAGCTGACGGACCGCGACCGCCGCGGCTTCCAGGCCGGTGCGGGAGCGCTGGCCGCGGGGCTCGTGCTGCTGGCGCTGGCCGCCCTGCCGGCCGGATCGCCCCTGCGCGGGGCGGACGGTTCCCTGACCAGCGTCACGGCTCCGCTGATGGGCATGATGGTGCCCCTCATCTTCCTCCTGTTCCTGATTCCGGGGGTCGTGCACGGCTACGTGGCCGGCACCGTCAAGAGCCATCGCGACATCGTCGCGGGCATGACCGCCGCCATGGGGACGATGGCCTACTACCTGGTGATGGCCTTCTTCGCGGCCCAGTTCATCGCCGCGTTCAACAACTCCAACGTCGGCCTGCTGATCGCGCTCAAGGGAGCCAACTTCCTGCGCGACCTGGCCCTGCCGGCGCAGGTGACGACGGTCGGCATCGTCCTGCTGACCGCGGTCGTCAACCTGTTCGTGGGCTCGGCCTCCGCCAAGTGGGCGCTGCTCTCGAGCATCTTCGTGCCGATGCTGATGGGGCTCGGCATCGCCCCCGAGCTCACCCAGGCCGCCTACCGGGTCGGCGACAGCGTCACCAACATCGTCACGCCGCTGATGCCGTACTTCCCGCTGGTCGTCGTCTTCAGCCAGCGGTACGTCAAGGCCACCGGCATCGGCACCGTCGTGTCCCTGATGCTGCCCTACTCCGTCGTGCTGCTTGTCACCTGGACCCTGTTCCTGATCGCCTACTGGATGCTCGGCCTGCCGCTCGGCCTGCAAAGCGCCTACACGTATCCCTGATCGGCTACGGCTGGGGCAACTGACGGTCTCGATGCGGGCGCGGCGTTCCCGGTCTGCGCCGGCGCGGCGCGAAAGCCGGCCGCGACCGGCAACCGGCGTTCTTGACACCGGCTCCGCGCGGGTCATAATCGGCCGGAGGGAAACCCGTCAGGGGCGCCTCGCGAGCTGGCCCGCCGCACGCCAAGGCGGACACCGGGGCAGACGGTAGCGGGCCGGCATATCGAAACGGACGAGGTGTCCGATAGACGGGTTGGACGATAGCAAGGAGGAGGACGATGAGCCATCGGTACTTCGCGGCGTTGGTGACGGCGGTCGCGATCGTGGCGCTGACGCCCCTGGCCGCGGCGGCCCAGGAGGAGAACGCGGCGGACATGCCCCGAACGGCGTGGGGCGCACCCGACCTGCAGGGCGTCTGGGACTTCCGGTCCATCACCCCGATGGAGCGGCCCGAAGACCTGGCGGACCGGGAGTTCCTGTCCGCGGAAGAGGCGGCGCGCCTCGAGCAGGAGACGCTGGCCCGCAACGAGGAGCTGGCGAACCGGCCGGCCCTGCGCACGACGGTCACCGACAGCGTGGACTCCGGCGAGAACGGGGCGCCCGGCTTCTACAACAACTTCTGGCTCGACCGCGGCACGACGACGGTCGGCACCCGGCGCACCTCGCTGGTCGTCGACCCGCCGAACGGCAGGATGCCGCCGCTGACCCCCGAGGCCGAGGCGAAGCAGGCGGCGCTGCGGGCAGCGCGCGAAGGCGTCGTGACCCACGCTCCCACCCCCGGCGGCTTCGTCGAGGACTTCGGCTCCAACGGCCTGCAGTTGCGCTGCATCACCGGCTTCAACTCCGGACCGCCGATGACGCCGGGCGGCTACAACAACAACGTGCAGATCTTCCAGACGCCGGACACCGTGGCGCTGCTGAACGAGATGAACCACAACGTGCGCGTCGTCCCGCTCGACGGCCGCGCGCACACCGACCTGCCGCAGTGGACGGGCGAGTCCCGCGGCCACTGGGAGGGCGACACGCTGGTCGTCGAGACCAGCCGCTTCCTGCGCGAGACCAGCTTCTCGCAGGGCCGGACCGACGCCAACCTGCGCCTGACCGAGCGGTTCACCCGCGTGGCCGACGGCACGCTGCTGTACCAGGCGACGATCGACGACCCGACCGTCTGGACGCGGCCCTGGACCTACGAGGTCCCGATGCAGTGGAACGACCAGCCGGTGTTCGAGTACGCCTGCCACGAAGGCAACTACGGGCTCTACAACATCCTGGCCGGGGCGCGGGCCGAGGAAGCGGCGGCCGAAGCGGCGGCGCAGTCGAGATAGGCGCGAATCGGAACGAGGCATGTCTGGCCGGCACCGTGGCAGGTGCCGGTCAGATCGCCGCCTCGTTCCCGGCTGTCGGTCTGACCACGCCGCCGCGCGGCGCGGGCTGCCGGCGCACCGCACGCACGTCCCCGCCGGACGGTCGCTCCGTTCACAGGCCGGCGGCCCGACTCTCCGGCTTGCGACAACATCTCCGTCGCCGCAGGGCCAGCCCTCCTGGGCCGCCCGGCCGGGCCTGTCAGAACACCGCGATCGGGTTCAGCGGCGACCCGGTCCCGCCGCGGATCGGCAGCGGCGCCGCCATCAGCAGGAACTCCCAGCGGTTGCGCTCCGCCGCCGCCTCGCCGAGCGCCTCGAGATCGCAGTTGTCGAACATGTGAATGCCCAGGTACAGCAGCGCGAAGTCGTGGACGGCGCCGGGCAGCTCCGACGGCGCAACGTAGGTCGGGTGGTCGCTGCCCATCAGCGCGATGTCCCGCTCCTTCAGCCAGGGGATGACCGACGGGTGCAGCCCCGCGGACCGGCCGCCCGGCCGGCGGCCCCGCAGCCACGGCCCCTCGGCGGCGCGGCGCGCCCACACGCCGGTGCGGATGAACAGCGCGTCGCCGGGCGAGACCTTCACCCCCGCCTGCTCCTCCCACGCCTCGAGATCCTCGACGTAGATCGGCGTCCCCGGCTCCAGGTACGGAACGCCCCGCAGCCGCGGGATGTCGATGAGCACCCCGCGCGTCAGGATGCCGTTCTTCAGGTTGTGAATCGAGTTCTTGGCGTGTCCGTTCGCGATGACCGTCTCGGCGTCCGGCGCGTAGCCGTTGTAGAAGACACCGTCGTCGTTGATGTGGGCCAGCGCATCGAGGTGGGTGTGGGAGATGCCGTGATACTGGACGGAAATCCGGTCCGAGCTGATCCCCACCATCTCGTGCTCGTAGGGCCTCGGGTTGTCGACCGCCTCGACGGTGTCGGCGTCGCCCGCCAGGGACACGGTGAAGCCCTCCTCCACCAGCGCCACCGCCTCCAGCCGCTTGGCCGGGGTGATCAGGTTCAGCGCGCCTATCTCGTCGTCCGCGCCCCACCGCCCCCAGTTGGTCAGCTCCGTCTTCCACTGCTCGTACTGCGCCTCTGTGACCGTCCGGTCGGACCCGGTCTGCGCCCACGCGGCGGCCACCGTCAGAGGCAGCAAAAACAAGACCGCCGACACCTTCACTGTCATCTTCATCGTGTTCCCTCCCGCGTGGACGACCGACCGATTGTAGTCCCGCCCCGATTCCCCGTGGTCATCTCAATGCAAAAGGGCTACGCTGTGCGTTCCGGGAAGCCGGACGGATCGCATCGGCCGCGGTCCGCCCGGCGCGGATCGTCAGGAATGCCACGGGGAGGGAACCCATGCTGAAGCGAGTTGGACTTTTCGTTGCCGTCGCGATGCTGGCGGCCGGGCCGGCCGCGGCGCAGGACGCGGAGGCGGTGCTGCAAGCGGCCGCCGAGACGATGGGCGTCGACGACATGATGTCGATCCGGTACTCCGGGGACGGCTGGGTGGGCGCCGCGGGCCAGAACTTCGCCCCCGCCGAGGACTGGCCGCGCTTCGAGCTGGCGGAATACACCCGCACGATCGACTTCGAGACCGAATCGTCGACCGAGGAGATGGTCATCCGGCAGGGGAACTATCCCGCCCGGGGCGGCGGCGGCGCGCCGATCGTGGGGGACCGGGTCCGGAACTGGATGGTCCGGGGCGAGTACGCGTGGAACGGCGAGGTCGACCGCGTCGTCCCCAGGCCGCAGGACGCCGAGCGGCGACGGTTGGAGATCTACCTCACCCCGCACGGTTTCCTGAAGGGCGCCATGGCCGCGGACGACGTGCTGGCGGTCGAGCGGAACGAATACGGCGGGCGCGTGACCGTCGTCTCGTTCGTCGCCCTCGACAAGTACCGGATCAACGGCACCATCACCGAGGACAACATCATCGAGCGCGTGCAGAGCTGGATGCCCAACCCGGTCGTGGGCGACATGTACTACGAGACCGTCTACACGAACTACCAGGACGTGGGCGGGGGCATGATGTTCCCGATGAACTGGCACCAGCACCAGGACTTCGACGACGGCGCCCACGCGCCGAACGTCAGCGGCGGCGATCACACGTTCCAACTGTCGACCATCGACAGCGTCGAGGTGAACGTGGCGGATGCCGCGCTGGACGTCCCGGACGCGGCCCGGAACGCCATGGTGCCCCCGATGCGGGTGGAGGCGGAAGAGGTGGCCGCGGGCGTGTGGCTGATGGCGGGCGGCTCGCACCACAGCGTGGCGGTGGAGTTCGAGGACGAGGTCGCGGTCATCGAGGCCCCGCTGAACGAGGCGCGCTCGCTCGCCGTGATCGACGAGATCATGCGCCGGATCCCGGGCAAGGAGATCCGCTGGGTCGTGACGACCCATCACCACTGGGACCACCTGGGCGGCATGCGCGCCTACGTCCACGAGGGCGCGACGGTCGTCACGCACCAGGGGAACTTCGGCTACTACCAGGAGGTCCTGCGGGCGCGGCCGTGGCTGCTCGAGCCGGACCGCTTCTCGCTGTTCCCGCCGGAAGAGTGGTCGGAAGGCTACATCTTCGAGACGCTGCGGGAGAAGTACATCCTCGGCGACACGACGCGCCTGGTCGAGTTGCACCACGTGCAGGGGCTTGCCCACGCCGCCGGCATGGTGATGGCCTACCTGCCCAACGAGAAGATCCTGGTGCAGGCCGACCTGTTCACGCCGCCCGGTCCCGGCGGCTCGCTGCCCGCCAGCCCCAACGCCAGCGCCCGGACCCTGTACAGCAACGTGCAGCGCCTGGGGCTCGACGTCGAGACCATCGTCCCCATTCACGGGGTTCCGGGGCCGTGGTCGCAGTTCGCCGAGTGGGTGGAGGCCGCGCAGTAGGCGTCGCCGGCGGGACGTGGCCCCGCCGCTTTCTGCCGGGGCCGTGAGCCGGGGTTCCGCACCCTCCGTGCTCACGGCTCCGTCGGCGGTTACCTGGGCGATTCGCATCCAACTCGGTTCGCCGGCTCCCCGAGGCTCGACGGCAACCCCGAAAGCCCCGCGGGAGGGTCGCCGGCGTCGACTCGCAGGGTGCGATTTCGCTGGAGTTCGGCGAACCCGCGCTCACGGCTTGGGCATCGCGTCGGCCGGGACTCTGAGAATCGGATAGATCGGGTCCGCCTCGATCCGCTCGTCCAGCCGGTTCCAGTTCACGATCCCGTCGTCCGAGCGGGGCTCCAGCAAAGCGAACGCCAGGCGCCCGAGCCGCGGCGTCACCGGCACGACCAGCGTACCGGCGGGGACGGTACGCTCCACCGCCTCCCAGGCCCCCTCGACCGTGCGCAGACGATGTCCCTCGAACGGCCGCTCGGCGAGCGAGGTGTCGCGGATGACGAACTGCTCGGCGGCGACGGCCGCATCGGCCTCCAGCGGCTCTGCGTCGACGCCGTGGGCGGCGAGCAGGTCGACAACCGACTCGAACTCCGACGGCACGTAGTAGGACGCCGGCGCGACCTCCAGACCGTCCTCGGCCGCCTCGAACGCCACGTACTCGTCCATCAAGGTCCGCTCCGTGACATCCAGCCGGCGCCGCATCGGATCACCCGTCTCGGGATGCGGCACCTCTTCGGTTCGCCCCAGCAGTATCTCGACCGGCTGCGACGAGCGCCGCGGAACGGCCCGGGTAGCCAGCCGTTGTCCGGCGACCGGCGTGCCGTCCGCCTCCGCGATCAGCGCGGCGATGCGGGTGGAGTGCTCGTGTGCGAACGCGAGCGACTCCTCGACGAAGCGCAGCGTCGCCGCCACCCGTTCCTGGAACGGCGCGTAGGCGTACGCCTCGCTGATCAGCGCGATCCGGTTGCGCAACCCCACGTAGTTGTTGTTGAAGCGCGGGCGGTGGTCGAAGGTGCGCCAGCTCGGCGCGGCGCCCTCGCCGCGCGGCAGGTTCCCGTAGTGGTAGAAATCCCACCCGTCCGTTGCTCGCACCGCATCGGTCACGGCCGGCAGCCACTCGTCCCGCAGCAGCGCGTCGATGGCGGGGTAGGTGTTCGGGTGCAGCGGCGGCGCGTAGGTCAGGTGATACGCGTGCTGCGTGCCGTTGGTCGTGTGCAGGTCGATGACCACGTGCGGGTCGTAGTCGCGATAGGCCCGCACCAGCGCGCGTGCCTCGGGCGATTCCAGCTTCATGTGGTCGCGGTTCAGGTCAAGATCCTGCGCGTTGCGCCGCGTGCCCATGCCGCCGACCGGGCCGAGCTGGTACGGGCGGTTGTCCAGGGCCATCCGCTCGTTGCCGTCGGCGTTGTAGATCGGGGCAATGAGCAGGGTCAGCGACGACAGCCACTCTGCGCGCCCACCGGTTGCAAGGTCTCGCAGCAGCATCAGCAGCGCCTCCTTGCCGCACACCTCGCCAGCATGGATGTTCGCCTGGACCCACACGCGGAGCCGGCCGGCGGCCATTACCGACGCCGGCCGAGCGTCCGGAACGTCGCCGACCACGACGAGCGGCAGCGACCGGCCCTCCACCGTCGTCCCGAAGCTGGTGACATGGACCCGGTCGGACAGGGCAGCCGCAACCTCGACGAACTCGACGACCTCCCCGAAGCCGGTCGTTTCCTGGTAGCCCGTCCGCTCGGCCCGGGTCTGGAGATCGGCCCCGGTGTCGCCCTGAGCGGCCGCGCCGCACCCCGGCATGGCCAGCCCCAGAAAGACAGCGGACGCCAGTCGGCAGGCCGAACCCTTCGCGCCGGGATGCATGTGCGATAGTAACCATGAGCAGGTCATATGAAAACGATTTCGGTGCGCGACCTTCAAAAGAGCGTCAAGCAGGTCGTAGACTCCGCGCAGACGGACCGCGTAGTCGTCACACGTCGCGGTGAACCGGCTGCCGTGGTGCTCGGAGTCGAAGGCAAGGACTGGGAGACGGTGGTGCTCGAAACCAGTTCTGCGTTCTGGGAGCTCATCGAGGTTCGTCGGAGCGAGCCGACGATCTCCGCGGACGAGCTGGAGCACAGACTCAAGTAGTTTGGCGTCGACCGCGAGCCGCACGATCTGTATGCTGGCCGTACACAAACCGGCCGTACGCGGAACGAGTTGCTCAGGGGAGGTTGATATGCGCGCGACATCCCGGATCGGTCTGCTGGGAGCACTGCTCCTGGCCGGCGGCATGCTGTGGCAGGCCGGCGCGAACGCGCAGGAGGCCGGCGACGACATCGGCGGCGTCGTGCGGAGCGCGGCCGGCGGCGAGGCGGGCGTGTGGGTCATCGCGGAGACCGATGATCTGGAGACGACGTTCCGCAAGATCGTCGTCACCGGCGACGACGGGCGGTTCCTGGTCCCGGACCTGCCGGACGCCGACTACGAGGTGTGGGTGCGCGGCTACGGCCTGGTGGACTCCGGGAAGCACCCTGCACGCCCCGGCGACGAGCTCACCCTGGCGGTGACGGCGGCCGCCACCCCGCAGGAGGCGGCGCGCATCTACCCCGCCAGCTACTGGTACTCGCTGCTGGAAGTGCCGGCCGAGAGCGAGTTCCCGGGCACCGGGCCCGACGGCAACGGCATCAGCGAGCGCATGCGGCACCAGGCCGAGTGGGTCGATCGGCTGAAGGACGGCTGCCAGCTCTGCCACCAGATGGGCAACATGGCCACCCGCGAGATGCCGATGCTGAACCTGGACGACTTCGACTCGACCCTCGACGCCTGGGAGCATCGCGTGCAGGTCGGGCGGAGCGGACCGAGCATGAGCAGCGGGCTGAACCGGATGGGGCGCGAGCGCGCACTGGGCCTGTTCGCCGACTGGACCGACCGCATCGCGGCCGGCGAGGTCCCGCCGGCGCCGCCGCGCCCGCAGGGGCAGGAGCGCAACCTCGTCCTGACGCAGTGGGGCTGGGGCGACACGATGGCGATGGTCCATGACGAGATCGCCACCGACAAGCGCAACCCCCACCTGTATCCGAACGGCCCGCTGTACGGCGTCGGCGGGGCCGGACTCGTCATCACGGACCCGGTGACCCACCGCTCGGTGCGGATGGACATGAGGACGCGCGTCCCGATGCCGGAGCGCGGCGATTCGTACGCCGGCACGACCGCGCTGATCCCGTCGCCGTACTGGGGCACGGAGCGTCCGACCACCAGGGGCTACAGCGCCCACAACCCGATGCTGGACGGCAAGGGGCGGCTGTGGATCACCCAGTTGATCCGGCCCCCCGAGAACCCCGACTGGTGCCGGGACGGCTCGGACCACCCGTCGGCCAGCAACTTCCCCATCTCGCGCAGCCAGCGGCAGCTCTCCTACTACGACACCGAGAGCGGCGAGTTCGTGCACATCGACACCTGCTACATGACCCACCACCTGCAGTTCGCCGAGGACGAGAACGACACGCTCTGGCTGAGCGGATCGACGGACGTGGTCGGCTGGCTGAACACGAAGCTGTACGACGAGACCGGTGACGAGCAGGCGGCGCAGGGCTGGTGTCCCACCATCGTCGACACGAGCGGCGACGGGGTCATCGGCGACTACACCGAGCCGGGCGAGCCGCTGGAAGCCGGCAAGGACATGCGGCTGGACGGCTTCGCCTACGGGATCATCCCGAACCCGGTCGACGGCTCGATCTGGATCGCGCGGCGCCTGCCCGTGCCCGGCAGCATCGTCCGGCTGGACCTGGGCGACAACCCGCCCGAGACCTGCAGCGCGGAGGTCTACGAGCCGCCGTTCGAGAACCCCGACGTCGACCCGAGCCAATGGGGCCACGGCGGACGCGGCATCGACGTCGACCGCAACGGCGTGCTCTGGACGGCGCTGGGCGGCAGCGGCCACCTCGCCAGCTTCGACCGCGGCAAGTGCGGGGTGTTGAACGGTCCGACCGCCACCGGGCAGCACTGCCCAGAAGGCTGGACCCTGTATCCGACCCCGGGCCCGCAGATGAAGGGTGTGACGGCGGCGGGCAGCGCCGACTTCCACTACTACAACTGGGTGGATCAGTTCGACACGCTGGGACTGGGCGCGAACGTGCCGATCGCCAACGGCACGAGCTCCGACGCGCTGCTGGCCCTGCTGCCCGACAGCGGCGAGTGGGTCACCCTGCGCGTGCCCTACCCGCTCGGCTTCTACACCCGGGGCCTCGACGGGCGCATCGACGATCGGGAGGCGGGCTGGAAGGGACGCGGCGTCTGGGCCAGCTACGACTCGGTGACCAACTGGCACAACGAGGGCGGCAAGGGCATGACCAGCGAGATCGTGCGGTTCCAGATCCGCCCGCATCCGCTGGCCGAGTAGGCGCCGAATGGGTGAGAAGACGTCCCGTATCGGCAGCGAGAGCGAAACGATGTCGGGTCACGACCGTGAAACGACGCCGTCCCCCGGCAGTCGGGGGACGGCGTTCTCCTCGGTTTCCGACAAGCGAGAGGCGGTCACGCGCCTGTTGAGGCTATCGAGGGCCACGCGCGCCGGACGCGGGACCGCCACCTGGACCCGCGACGAGTTGCACGAGCGGTAGGGCCAGCCGAGCGTCAGGCGTCAGTCGCTGATGCGGGCCCAGAGGATCGTGCTCTGCACCTCGCGCCCCTCCTCGTCGGCGGCGGCCGGCGGCCGCAGCGTCAGGTGCGTGTCGGTCAGCTCGAAGAAGCGCTGCGCGTCGGTCCCGCTCTGCCCCGGATCCTCGTTCCCGACGCGGTGGTGGACCAGGTACGCCTCCTCCTCGTTCACCGAGAACGGGCCGAAGTAGCTGCCGTAGCTGAGCACCGTCGCCAGCGCCTCGTCGGCCGTCGGCTGGTCGCCGGCGTACGGCATCCGATCGGGCCGCATCAGGTGCACCGACATGTGCCCCGACGGCGCGTACATGATGTACGCCGTCTCGTACTGGTCGGCGTCGACCGGCTCGCCGTCCGTGGTCTGGCGGGTCACCGACTCGACGCGGTAGACGCCGAACAGCCGCCGGTGCGTGTCGGTCAGCTCGGCTTCCGGCAGGTCGGTCTGGCGCCGCCAGGTGATGTACGACCGCGAGCCGTCCTCGCTGGCCGGCGGCTGGAGCCGCAGCGTATCCCCCTCGATGGTGTAGTACCGCCGATAGTCCGAGCCGGCGCCGTCGGGATTCAGGCTCCCCTCGAGGTGGTGGGTCACATACCCTTCCTCCTCGTTGACGCTGAACCGCCCGAAGTAGGACGCGTAGCTGCCCATCTGGGCCAGCGCCTCCTCGGCCGTGGGTCCGCCCTCGGAGTACGGCTCCCGGTCGTTCGACATCAGCGTCACGCCCATGTAGCCGGACGGGTCATACATGATGTAGCCGACGCGGTCCTCGCGCGGCTCCCCGATCAGCTCGCCGTCGGCGTCGCGGCGTTCGCTGCGCACCAGGGTCCAGGCGCCGGCGAACTGGTCGTTGGGGTTCGCCGCCTCGGGCTCGGCCTCCGGCTCGGGAGGCGGCGCGCTCTCTCCGCAAGCGAACGACAGGGTGACTACTACCGCAGCAAGCAGCGCGAATGGCGTGGTCCGCATCGTGTCCTCCTGACTCACGGTGCCCCGGATAACGGCCCGCGGCGTGATCCGTCCCAGCGAAGGCGTGCCCGCATCTTAACAGCCCGTGCGCAGGACTCCGGCGGTCGACCACGGATCGCAAGCGCGCGACACGCGGTAACCCAACCGGCAGAGCGACCGCAACCCCCTCGCTCGCCGGCCAGCGTTCGCCTCCACCGCCCGGCAAGCGGGCGGTCGAAAGCGAGCGACCGCCGGGGCTGGCCGCCGCACCGGCTCGTGCGGCACGGTCCGATCATGAATCCACTTCTTCAGTCGCGTCGTCGCCGACCGTCTCGGGACCGCGCCCGGGGGGCTCCGCCCCTCGCCGCCCGCCGCCCGCTGTCTGCTTCTCGCGGTCCGGAAGCCGCCCCTCGCGCTGCAGGGCCCGCCGCAGGACGAACTCGATCTGTCCGTTGACGCTGCGCAGCTCGTCCCCGGCCCACCGCTGCAGGGCGGCGAGCACCTCCGGATCGATGCGCAACAGGAACGGTTTGCGCGCAGCCATTACCGGCTACTGGTGCAGCGTGCCCGTGTTGACGACCGGCTGGGTGGCCTTGTCGCCGCAGAGCACGACGAGCAGGTTGCTCACCATGGCGGCCTTGCGCTCCTCGTCGAGCTCGACGATCTGGCGCTTGGACAGGCTGTCGAGCGCCATCTCCACCATGCTGACCGCGCCGTCGACAATCCGGCCGCGGGCCGCGATGATCGCCCCGGCCTGCTGGCGCTGCAGCATCGCCGACGCGATCTCCGGGGCGTAGGCCAGATGCGTGATCCGTGCCTCCAGCACCTCCACGCCGGCCTTGTGGAGCCGGCCCTGGATCTCGGTCTGCAACTGTCCGGCGATCTCCTCGGTGTTGCCGCGCAGCGAGATCCGCCCCTCCTCCTGGGTATCGTAGGGGTGGCGGGTCGCCAGGTTGCGGACCGCCGACTCGCTCTGGACGTGCACGTAGTTCACGTAGTCGTCCACCTCGAAGGTCGCCTCGGCGGTGTCGACCACCTTCCAGACGACCACCGCGGCAATCTCGATCGGGTTGCCGTCCGTGTCGTTCACCTTGGAACGCTCGGTCTCGAAGTTGCGCACCCGGAGCGAGATCCGCCGCTTGGTGAAGAGCGGGTTGGCCCAGCGCAGGCCCTGATCGCGGACGGTGCCCACGTAGCGCCCGAAGAACTGCAGCACGCGCCCCTCGTTCGGGTTGACCACGAAGACCCCGGCCAGCAGGACGACGACCACCGGGACCAGCAGGATGCAGATCAGGCCGCCGAGCGAGACTTGGCGGTCAGCGGCGACGTCGACGATGAACAATGCGACATCGACCGCGAGGGCGGCCAGCAGCACGAGCAGGACCAGCACGCCGGACGGGGCGGTGCGCAGCTTCTCTCGGGTCATTTCTTTCTCCTCCCGGATGGATTTCACAAACATATCATACTGATATCACCCTCATTTGGTTCCATCGAGGCGCCCCATCGCACAGCCGCCACCCGAACGGATCGTCGTCGTCGGCGCGTATCCCGGCCGGCTCGTTGCCGGCGTCAGCCGTACCGGCGCGGCTCGTTTCCCGGGGGGCACCGAAGGCGCTCCGCGGGTATGATGTCGAGCAGCCCAAGCCGCCACGAGCCCTCGGGAACGTCGTCCGCACCCGTTACGACTCCTTTGCGGCGGCGCAGGTCCGGCGCTGCGTTGGCGGCGGCACGCCGAGGTCGAGAAGCAGGATCCGGGGATCGACGATACGAGGAGCTCTTCCGATGCGATCTGCCACAGCTCGACAGTTCGACTGGTTCCCGTCAGGACTGCACGCGACGGTCTGCCTGTTGGCCGCCTGCCTGCTCGCCGCCGTCCCGGCCGCGGCCCAGCACGGGACGACGGACGGCGAATGGCGCACCTGGGCGGGCGACCTCGGCGCCACCCGCTACGCCCCGCTCGACCAGATCGACGCCGGCAACTTCGACGACCTGGAGCTGGTCTGGCGCTACCGGACCGAGAACCTCGGCCCGCGCCCCGACTACTACCTGCAGACCACGCCGCTGATGATCGACGGCGTGCTCTACACCACCGCCGGCAGCCGGCGCAACGTCGTCGCCATCGACGCGGCCACCGGCGAGCACCTGTGGATGTACCGCCTCGACGAGGGCGAGCGGGCGTCGCAGTCCGTGCGGCGGCTCTCGGGCCGCGGCGTCGGCTACTGGACCGACGGGGCCGGCGACGAGCGGATCTATTTCGTCACCATCGGCTACCAGCTCGTGGCCCTCGACGCGCAGACCGGCTGGCCGGTCCCCGGCTTCGGGGTCGACGGCATCGTCGACCTCAAGCAGAACAACGACCAGGAACTCGACCCCATCACGAGCGAGCTGGCCTGGAACGGCGCTCCCGTCGTCGCCGGCGACGTCGTCCTCGTGGGCGCCGCGAGCCGCTCCGGCCGGACTCCGCCCAGCCGCCGCAACGCCAAGGGCTACGTGCGCGGCTTCGACGCCCGCACCGGCGAACGGAAGTGGATCTTCCACACCATCCCGCAGCCTGGGGAGTTCGGGAACGAGACCTGGGAGGACGGCTCGTGGGAGTACACCGGCAACACCGGCGTCTGGACCCAGATGACCGTCGACACCGAGCTGGGCATCGCCTACCTGCCGGTCGAGATCCCCACCAACGACTACTACGGCGGGCACCGGCCCGGCGACAACCTGTTCTCCGAGAGCCTCGTCGCGGTCGACGTCGAGACCGGGGAGCGGATCTGGCACTTCCAGTTCGTCCATCACCCCGTCTGGGACTATGACGTGCCGTGCGCGCCGATCCTGGCCGACATCACCGTCGACGGCCGGGAGATCAAGGCGATCGCGCAGCCGACCAAGCAGGGCTGGGTCTACGTCTTCGACCGCGTCACCGGCGAGCCGGTCTGGCCCATCGAGGAACGCCCCGTGCCGCCCAGCGACGTTCCCGGCGAGACCCTCTCGCCCACCCAGCCGTTCCCCACCAAGCCGCCGCCGTTCGAGCGGCAGGGGTTTGAGCTGGAGGAGATCATCGACCTGACCCCGGAGCTCGAGGCCGAGGCGCTCCGCATCATCCAGCAGTACCGCTTCGGCCCCGTCTTCACGCCGCCGATCACGCGCGGGGCGGGCGACAAGCTGGGGACGTTGTTCGTTCCCAACGGCGCCAACTGGCCCGGCGGCTCCTACGACCCGGAGACCGGCATCCTCTACGTCTTCTCCCACACCCTGACCCGCATCCTCTCCATGCAGAACGATCCGCGGCGTTCGGACATGGACTACCTCAACCTGCCGGCCGGCGGCCCCGGCATGACGGTCCAGGGCCTGCCGCTGATGCGGCCCCCGTGGGGGCGGATCACCGCCATCGACCTGAACCGCGGCGAGATCGTGTGGCAGGTGGCCCACGGCGATACGCCCGACTGGGTGAAGGAGCACCCGGCGCTGCAGGGCGTCGACCTCCCGCGCACCGGCCGCAAGGGACCGATCGGCACGCTGACGACGAAGACGCTGCTCATCTCCGGCGAGGGCGGCCGGCAGGAAGGCGGCGGCGGGTTCGTCACGACCCCGGACGGCCGCCGCGGCGCCCTGCTGCGCGCCTACGACAAGGCGACCGGCGCCGACGCCGGCGCCGTCTACATGCCGGCCCCGCAGACCGGCACGCCGATGACCTACCTGCTCGACGGCCGGCAGTACCTGGTGGTGGCCGTCGGCGGCCCGCAGGCGCCGGGCGAGCTGCTGGCGTTCCGACTGCCTGAGGGGTAGGGAATGGCCGCCGTCGTCCCGCTCTCCAGCGACACAGAGACCCGCCCGACCGCGGGGATGCGCGCCGCGCTGGCCGCGGCCGAGGTGGGAGACGAGCAGAAGGGGCAGGATCCGACCGTCGCCCGGTTGCAGGAGCGGGTCTCCGACCTGCTCGGCAAGGAGGCGGCCATCTGGTTGCCGACCGGCACCATGTGCAACCTCGTGGCCGTCAAGACCCACACGCGGCCGGGAGACGCGCTGGTGGCCGAGGCGATGGCGCACGTCATCCGCGCCGAGTCGGGAGGGGCGGCGCTCGCCTCCGGTGTCATGGTGCAGGGCATCCACACGGAGCGGGGCATCTTCACGCCGGCCGCGCTCGAGGCGGCGATGGACCGGGTGGTCGCGGTGCCCGTGCCCTACGGCCAGCCGGTCGGGCTGGTCTGCGTCGAGCAGACCCACAACTTCGGCGGCGGCGCGGTCTGGACGCGGGAGGAGCTCGGCGCGGTGTCAACGTGTGCGCGGGGACGGGGCGTGCCCCTGCACATGGACGGCGCGCGGTTGATGAACGCTTGCGTGGCGAGCGGCGTCGCGGCGGCGACGTTCGCGGCCGAGGTCGACACCCTCTGGGTCGACTTCACCAAGGGGCTCGGGGCGCCGATCGGCGCGGTGCTGGCGGGCTCGCGCGACTTCATCGCGGCCGCGCGGCGCTACAAGCAGCTCTTCGGCGGGGCCATGCGGCAGGCGGGAGTGGCCGCGGCGGGCTGCCTGTACGCCCTCGATCACCACGTCGAGCGCCTGGCCGAGGATCACGAGCACGCCCGCCTGCTGGCCCAGGGCCTGGCCGCCATCGACGGCATCGCGGTGCGCAACACGGCGCCGGAGACCAACATGGTGTTCTTCGACGTGAGCGGGCTGGGCCTGAGCAACCGGGAGTTCGTCGACCGGCTGGCGGCGGCCGGGGTGCGAGTGAGCGGTGCGGGAGGGCAGATCCGGGCCGTCACCCATCTCGACGTCTCCCGGCAGGGCGTCGAGAAGGCCCTCGGCGCCATCGGCGATCTGGCTTCCACCTCGCAGACCCTGTGAACGGGCCATCCGCGCCCTGCCTCCGGAGCTTCCTCCTCGCCTCCCATCCGTGTCTCTACTTCGCGGACCGGAAGGCGCGGACGCAGTTGCTCCATCCTTGCGAGCCGCGCTCGCCCTTGCCGCCGCGCGAGGTCAGAAGGGCGCCGGGATCCCGAGGCCCGCGCGCTCGGCGCTGTCGGCGGCAGCCTGGGCGATGGCGATGTCCTGGGCTGCGTTTCCAACGGACTTGAAGAGCGTGAAATCGTAGGCCCCGCGTCCGCCGGGCGCTTGTCCGTTGACGATCTCACCGAGCTCCGCGTCGACGACGTCCCTGCGGATCAGGCCGGCCTTCAGCGGGACGACCAGGTCGCCGGCTTCCGCCCAGGCCGCCTCGCGCTGGTCGATCACGACCCGGGCGCGGCGCACCACGTCGGCGTCGAGCTCCTGCATGTCGGGACGGTAGGAGCCGACAGCATTCACGTGCGCACCGGGCTCCAGGTCGCGAGCGTCGAAAACCGGGCGCGTGCTGCTGCTCGCCGTCACCACCAGGAGAGCGCCGTCGAGCGCCTCGGCCGGATCCCGTACCGCGCGCAGGATCGGCGGTGGACCCGGATGGTGCTCCGGTGTCAGGGTGCCCGCGACTTCCGACAGTTGGGCGGCCAGGCGCTCGGCGCTCGTCCCCGACCGCGACACGAGCCGCACCTCCCGCAGCCGCCGCGTCCGCGCGAGCAGCTCGACGTGCGAGCGTCCCTGTGCGCCGGCCCCGAACACGGTCAGGATGTCGGCGTCGCGGGGTGCGAGCAGCTCTGTGGCGAGCGCGCTGCCGGCGGCAGTGCGCATTTCGGTCAGCGACGCCCCGTCGAGCAACGCGCGGGCGCGCCCCGTCTCTGCATCCAGCAGCAAGACCGCGCCCTGGACCATCGATACGCCTCGCGAGGGGTTGTCCGGAAAGACCGACACCACCTTCGTGCCCAGCGCCCCGTGCTTGCCGAGCACGGCCGGCATGACCAGCATGAGTCCGCGGGCGCTTTCGAGGTGGCCGCGGACCGGGACGGTCGCGGTGCCGCCGGACAGCTCGCCGAACGCGATACGCATGGCGTCCACCGCGTCGCGCGCCGTCAGCGCTCGCCGTATGTCGGCGGCCGGCAGGATCCGGATCGTCTTGCGGTCGCGCGCGGGCGCGTCCGTGATGGTCACTTGAGGTCGACCCGGCTTACCTTGACCAGACGACGGCCCATCATGTCGACGACCGCTGCGCCGGCTGGGGGTCAGCCGCAATACGCTCGCCGGTGGATCCGGAGGCTACACTCCGGTGGTCGTCGGCACACCGCCGACCATGTCGCGTACCGTGCCCGGCGGCTCGATGACCTTGACCCGCTCGCCGGACTTCAACGTGATCGTCGTGGGGCTGAAGATGGCCCACGCGGGGTCCTGCGGTTCGACCTTCGCGACTTCCCGTATCGGGATTCGCCGGGCGCGCCGACTGCCCGTCTCGTGGCAGGTCATGAACTGTGACATGTTGCAGGTATCGGAGTTACGGGTTCCGATCTGTAGTCGTCGGGTCGGCAACCGGGTCGCTCCCCATCACCGTCCCAAGCCGTTCGAACCCTCCGGGCTCGACCTGTCGGCTGCTCTGTGGGCAGAATAGCCGTGTCATGACCGAGGCCGGACTTCTGCGCCGGGAGATCACCACCCTGATGTTCGACCAGTACGGCACGGTGGTCGACATGCAGGGCGGACTCACCGAGATGGCGACGCCGTTCCTGGCCGGCAAGGGCTGGCCCGGCGACCCGCACCGCTTCGTCACCTGGTGGCGGCGCACGCACTTCGAGGACTCGATGATCGACTCGCTGTGCGGCCGCGGCCACACGTCCTACCGGCAGATCGGGCACCGCGCGGTCTCTCAGGTTCTGCGGCGAGGCGGCATCGACCACACCCACGACGAGGTGCGCCGGCTGGTCTCCTGCATCGAGCGCCTGAAGCCGTTTCCCGACGTGCTGGAGGCGCTCGGCCGGCTGGGCGAACGGTATCGGCTCGCTATCCTCTCCAACGGCGACCGCGACATGCTGGAGGCGGCGAAGCCGCACATCGGTTTCGACTTCGACGCGGTGATCTCGGTGGAGGAGGCCGGCTGCTTCAAGCCGCACCACGCGACCTACGCGAAGGCGTGCGAGCTGCTCGGCGTCGACCGTTCCAGCGTGCTCTTCGTCGCCAACCACGCGTTCGACTGCATCGGCGCCAAGGCCTACGGGATGCGCACGGCGTTCATCGACCGGCGCCGGCGCCCCTTCGGCGATTCACCGCACCAGCCGGACCTGATCGTGGAGGATTTCGCGGCGCTGGCGCGGGCGATGTGCGACTGACGCCGCGGTGACCGGCCAGACGACAATGCCCGCGATCGTCCGGATGGCCCGCACGGTGGAGAAGCCGATGAGCGATGCGGTCGAGGGGCATTCATTGCTCTCCTTGTGCGCTGGACAGGGCTTCCGCCATCTCGCCCATCGAGAAGAACACGAAGTCGGTCGACGGCATCTCCTCCACCCGCTCGGTGGCGCCCCAGCTCCCGCCCTCGGACAGTCGCTGCCGGTCGATCCAGGCATTGGCGAGCCCGAACCGTTTCGCCGGCACGTGGTCGTGATGCAGGCTCTGCGCGGTGTGCAGCACGTCCGAGCGCTCCAGGCCCAGATCCGACTGGAGGTGGGCCAGCAGGTACTCGAAGTTGGCGTCGGACGGCTTGTAGGAGCCGATGTCCTCGGCGGTGTAGACGGCGTCGAACTCCACCCCGAGCTTGCGGTTCGAGGCGGCGATGCCTTCCCGGTGCACGTTGGACAGGATCACGAGCTTGAAGTGACGGTTGAGGATGCGGAGCGCGTCGGCGGTGTCCGGGAACGCGGGCCAGTGCGGCACGGAGGCGCCGAACGCCGCGTCGAGCTCGGCGCTGCTCTCCAGGCCCAGGCTCTCCGCGATGCGCCGGTGTACGCGGGCGAGCAGGTCCGGGTAGCGCAGACCGGGGGTGGCCTGCTCCTGCCGGCTCTCGCACTGCGCGAAGGCACGCAGCCCGGCGTCGCGGGAGACCTCGCTACCGGTGTCGTCGCCGCGCATGATCAGCGGCTGCAGGGCGTCCCAGATGCCGCACTCCCAGTCGATCAGGGTGCCGTAACAGTCGAAGGTGAGGACGCGATAGTC
Organism: Vicinamibacterales bacterium; assembly: GCA_963662835.3. GTDB lineage: Bacteria > Acidobacteriota > Vicinamibacteria > Vicinamibacterales > UBA8438 > WTFV01. Next base: position 7,733,601 of record CAXXVU020000002.1, on the reverse strand, counting down.
GGTCAGTCGGAGCATTCGCGCGTTCCTACTGGTCCTTGAAGTAGTCGTCCGTGCGGTCCAGCCAGTCCTGCCGCGGCGGATTGAAGATGTCGACGTCGAGCGTCTCCTCCAGGGCCTCGGCCTTGTGCGGCACGTGCGACGGCAGGTGCAGGATCTCTCCCTCGCCGACGTCGACGACCTGCGAGAAGTCGTCGCCCACCCAGAACCGGAGCCTGCCCTTCAGGACGTAGGTGAGCTGCTCGTTGTGGTGCGAGTGCTCCGGCACGACGGCGCCCTTCTCGAGGTAGACGTGGGCCACCATCGTGCTGTCGCCGCACACGATGCGGCGGTCGATGCGGTTGGTGACCCGCTCCTTCGGCATCTCGTTCCACGTAAACTTGGTGACGGTGGCTGCGTTGGGCATGGCGCCCAGTGTAGACGAGGAGAACCGTCATGAAGCTGACCGCCGAGGAGATGGCGCGGTTCGACGAGCAGGGCTACCTCTTCTTCCCGTCGCGCTTCTCGGCCGAGGAGGCGGCGGTGCTGCGGTCCGCGGCGGACGAGGTCTACGCCCTCGACCGCGAGGAGGTGTGGCGCGAGTCGAGCGGCGTGGCCCGCACCGCGTTCGCCGCGCACACCTACAACGAGGCGTTCCGCCGCCTCGGACGGCACCCGCGCCTGGTCGAGCCGGTGATGCAGCTCGTCGACGGCCCGGTCTACATGCACCAGTACAAGGTGAACGCCAAGGCCGCGTTCGACGGCGAGGTCTGGCAGTGGCACCAGGACTTCGGCACCTGGCACCGCGACGACGAGATGCCGGAGCCGCGCGCCATGAACATCGCCGTGTTCCTCGACGAGGTGACCGCCGCCAACGGGCCGCTGCTGTTCCTGCCGGGGAGCCACAAGCAGGGCGTGTTCGAGGCCGGGCACGACCTGGAGACGACCAGCTACCCGCTCTGGACGCTCGATCGCGCCACCGTGACGCGCCTCGCCGAGCGGGGCGGCTGCGTGGCCCCGACCGGGCCTCCGGGGAGCATCATCGTCTTCGCTTCGACCCTCGTCCACGCGAGCCCGCCGAACATCAGCCCGTTCGGCCGCAGCATCGTGTATCTGTCGCTCTGTCACGTGGACAATCGCATCCGCCGGTTCAAGCGCGCCGCGTGGATCGCGCATCGCGACTTCGCGCCGATAGAACCGCTGGCGGACGACTGCCTGGTGGAGCTCGCACGCGCGGGCACGGCGGCCTGAGCGACGCGCGATGTACCTCTACGAACAGCTCCGCGAGCGTGCCGGCGCCGGCCGGCCGGTGCGGGCAGGCCTCATCGGGGCCGGCAAGTTCGGCTCGATGTTTCTGAGCCAGGCACCGTCGGCGGTCGGGCTCGAGGTGCGCGTAATCGCGGATCTCGATCCCGAACGCGCCCGTGCCGCCTGCCGCGCGGTGGGCTGGAGCGCCGAGCGCATCGCGGGGACGCGCTTCACCGCAGACGCCACGGACGCCATCGGCGACGATGGCGTCGACGTCGTGGTCGAGGCGACGGGAGACCCCGCGGCGGGCATTGCGCATGCCCGGGCCGCCTTCGCGGCGGGCCGGCACATCGTGATGGTCAACGTCGAGGCCGACGTGCTGGCCGGACCGCTGCTCGCCGCCGAGGCGCGCGACGCGGGTGTCGTCTACACGATGGCCTACGGCGATCAGCCGGCCCTCACCTGCGAGCTGGTGGAATGGGCGCGCTCGTGCGGCTTCGACGTGGTGGCGGCGGGGAAGGGCACCAAGTACCTCCCGTCGTACCACGCCTCGACGCCGGACACGGTGTGGGACCACTACGGACTCACCGCCGGGCAGGCCGCCGCGGCCGGGATGAACAGCCGGATGTTCAACTCGTTCCTCGACGGGACGAAGTCCGCCATCGAGATGGCCGCGATCGCCAACGCGACGGGCCTCACCCCACCTCCCGACGGCCTGCGGTTTCCAGCGTGCGGCAAGGAGGATCTCGCGCATGTGCTGCGGCCCGCGGAGGTCGGCGGGCAGCTTCATCACAAGGGGCAGGTCGAGGTGGTGTCGTCGCTCGAGCGCGACGGCCGGCCGGTCCCGAACGACCTGCGCTGGGGCGTCTACGTCGTCATCGAGGCGCCCAACGACTACACCGCGGCCTGCTTCCGGCAGTACGGCATGAACATCGACGCGACGGGCCGGTACTCGGCCATGTACAAGCCGTTCCACCTCATCGGGTTGGAGCTGAACGTGTCGATCCTCGCCGCCGGGCTGCTCGGGAAGCCGACCGGAGCGACCCGCGACTTCGTCGGCGACGTCGCGGCGACCGCCAAGCGCGATCTCGCCGCGGGGGAGACCTTGGACGGCGAAGGCGGGTTCACCGTCTACGGGAGGCTGCTTCCGGCGCGGGCGTCGCTCGAACGCGGCGCGCTGCCGATCGGGCTCGCGCATGGAGTGCGCCTGAGGCGCGCCGTTGGGGCCGGGGAGGTCGTTGGGTGGGGCGATGCGGAGATGGACCCGAACGTCGATGCCGTCGTGGCGCGGCGCGAGATGGAGACACGCTTCGCATGAGAGCTGGAGCGGTGAAGGTGTTCGATGAGTCGCGTCGGGACGCTTGAGCGGGATACCAGGCCGCGCAACCGGCTACCGGAGGTTCCCGATGCCACCTATTGACATTGCGGGCCTCCGCAACTACGCCAGCCGCGACTGGGGGCTGCCGGAACGGCTGGCGCGCAAGCGCCGCGCGAGCCTCGATGACGCGGTCGATTCGATTGATGGTGATTGATTTGGCCGATCGCGTCCGGAGCCGCGCGGCCGTCGCGCAACCGGAGAAGCTCATGCGTGCAGCGTCCAACAGGATTCGGTATGCGGCGCTGGCCGCGGCCCTGATGCTGACGGCCTGCGCCCCGACGCGGCGGGACGCGGTCGATGAGGGCGGGGACCCCGCCCGGCTCCGCATCGAGGTCAGCTACGCCGCCGGCGTCCACGACGGTCCGCTCACCGGACGCCTCTTCCTGGGTCTCAGCCCGACATCGGAGCCGGAGCCTCGCATCGCCGCCTACAACTCGGCGCGGCAGCGCGATGGCCGCGTGCCTTTCTTCGCGACGGACGTGGCCGGCGTCGAACCGGGCGGGTCGATGGTCATCGACGCCGCGGCGGACGGCTATCCGTACGCGCGCCTGCGAGAGCTGCCGCCGGGCGACTACCGGGTGCAGGCGCTGCTCCACGTGTACACGGAGTACCGTCGCCGGGACGGTCACGTCATCTGGGCGCCGCAGGACCAGTGGGAGGGCCAGCGCTGGGCGTTCTCGCCGGGCAACCTCGTCAGCGCTCCGCAGCGCGTTCGGGTCGATCCGGCATCGGATGCGCCGATCCGCCTCGAGCTCACCGACGAGATTCCACCCATCGAGGCGCCGCCGGACACCGAGTGGGTCAAGCGCGTCAGGATACAGAGCCGGATCCTCAGCGACTGGTGGGGACACCCGATGCACCTCGGGGCCGTCGTCCTGCTGCCGCGCGGCTACGAGGACAACCCCGAGCTGCGCTACCCGGTGGTCTTCGAGGCCGACCACTTCAAGCTGGAGCCCGCCTTCGGCTTCACGACGGAGCCGCCGTCGGGCGACCCGCAGCTCTTCGCGCAGATGATGCGCGAGTCGGGCGGCATGCGCGAGTCGGGGTACGACTTCCAGCGCGCATGGACGGGCGACGACTTTCCGCGGATGATCGCGGTCGCGATTCAGCACCCCACGCCCTTCTTCGACGACTCCTACGGCCTGAACTCGGCGAACAACGGTCCCTACGGCGACGCGATCCACCAGGAGCTGATCCCGTTTCTGGAAGAGAGCTTCCGCATGATCGGCGAGCCGTACGCACGCGTCATCACCGGCGGCTCCACCGGCGGCTGGATCTCGCTGGCGTCGCAGATCCACTACCCGACGTTCTACGGCGGCACGTGGACCTTCTATCCCGATCCGGTCGACTTCCGCCGTTACCAGTTGATCGACATCTACGCGGACGAGAGCGCGTTCCTGGTCCCGGGCGCCGTGCCCGGCGCGCCCGAGCGGATGTTCCAGCGGACCATTGAGGGACAGCCGGTCGGCAGCGTGCGGCAGTTGAGCCGGTTGGAGCGCGCCCAGGGCTCGCGCGGCCGGTCCGGGGGGCAGATCGACGCCTGGAACGCGGCGTACGGGCCCACCGACGTGAACGGCTACCCGCGCCGTCTCTGGGATCTCGAAACGGGTGTCATCGACCGCGAGGTGGCGCTCTACATGCGGGACAACGGCTACGACCTGCGGCACTACCTGGAGGAGAACTGGTCGCGCATCGGCCCCGACCTGGTCGGGAAGATCCGGATCTACAACCCCGAGATGGATCAGTTCTACCTGCCGTACGCGGTGTACCTGCTGGAAGAGTTCCTCGAGGGCACGACCGACCCACACTACGGCGGGGAGTTCGTGCACGGCCGCCCGATGAAGGGCCACCTGTGGTCGCCGTTCACCAACGCGGAGCTCGTGCGGCGGATGGCGGAACACATCGCCGGTAACGCCCCGGCCGGTGCGTCCAGCGGGTGGTATACGGGAGGGCCCTGACAGCGCGATCAACGCTGGGATTTCGGCCGACCCGGATACGGAGGAGCTGGACATCGCCTGGTTTGCTCGCGCCCGGCCCGCTTCGGTGGTAGATCCTGAACTTGTTGAACGCGTCCGACGCGGGCGCGGTCGGCAGCAGGCGCCCACCAGGGAGCGGACTACGGCTCCCGACTGAGACAGTTCTCCCGCGGCGCGCCGTCGAGTTCGATTCCCTCGACCGCCTCCCGGGCGCTGGCCTCCTCTAGCGCGTAGAGGGGATTGAGTACCCGGGCGGTCGTCACCGACTTGTGACCGGCGAAGCGCACGCGCCACTGCAGCCGGCCGTCGAAGTCCTCCGGGACGACCATCACGCAGGCGAATCGCTGCCGGCCCGGCAGGAACACCGCGGGCTGGTTGCGGTCGGCCGTGCCCGGCAGGAACACGTTGTCGTCGCCGGCGACCGTCACCTCGACGCGGTTGACGTTGTGGTAACCGAACGCCAGCGTCAGCGAGCCGTCGGCGTTCCTGATGAAGCCGTCGTAGATCAGGTAGACGGGGTGCCGGGGCTGGGCCGCGACGGCGGACACGCCGACGGCGCCAGGCAGCGTGCCGGCGGATGCGGCGACCGCACCCGCCGGCATGGCGACGTACACGGCGACCGCACCGGCGAACATGGCGCTGGCGAACGCGGCGACTGTCACGACCGCGCCGCTGGCGAGCGCTGCCAATGAGGGTAGGAGTACGCCGCGCCGCATGCGGCTACTCCTCCGCCTGCAGCGCGGCGTACTCCTCCTCCGAGATGTGGAAGTAGTCCAGCCAGCCGATGTTCATCTCGTCGATGGTGCGCTGCCCCCAACCGACGGCCGCGGTCGGGTCGGGGTTGACGCGGTTGGCGGCCGAGTTGTCGTGGTACGCGGTCACGTGCATGACGGTGCCGGCCGGCAGGGTCAGCGGCGTCTCGTACACGTAGGTCGGCTGCCAGTCCCACGCGAAGCGGTCGACGTCGGTCAGCAGCTCCGGCCGCCCGCCGTCCGGGCGGATCGCCTCCAGGGTCATCGCCTTGCCGCGGTAGTGCATGTGCGGCTGGAAGCTGATGATCCGGGTCGGCTCGGGCAGGGTGAAGTATGCGTCGCTGCGTGCGTTGGCCTCGCCCGGCGGGATGATCAGGTCGTGGCGATTGGACACCGCCTTGGTCGTCACCACGTAGTCCGGCTCGTAGCCCGGCGGGTAGAACTTGATGCCGACGCGGGTCCGGTCGCTGAAGCTCCGCTCGTCGTCCGGCAGGTAGTGGAGCTGCAGCCGGATCCGGTCGTCCTTGCGGAGCAGCCGCGCGTAGCCGTCCTCGAACCGGTCGCCGACGAAGTCGCCGCGCGCCCGATTGGCGAGCAGCTCGCGCACTCCCTGGGGCCCGCCGTCCGCCGCCTCGCCGCCCGCGCCGCGCACCGCGTAGACCAGCACGTGGTGCACCACCCGCGATTCGCCCGGCATCACCTGGATCCACTTGATGTAGCGGTCCTCGGTGAGGCCGGTGGACATTTCCGGTTCCGGGTAGGTTTCGATGGAGTTCGGCGGCACGACGACCGGCGGGCTGGTGACGACCAGGTCCGGCTCCTCGCCGTGGTACCACGTGTCGACCGCCGGCCACGCGACCGGCAACGGTGCGTCGGCCGGGTTGCCGCGACGGGCGCCCTGGTCGACCCAGCGTCCGATGGTGGCGATCTCGGCGTCGCTCAGCGAGGGATCGTCGCGGTATCTGCCCACCGTGCGATCCGCGAACCACGGCGGCATCACGCGCGACTCGACCCGCTGCTTGATGGAGCGCGCCCACGGGCGGACCTCCTCGTAGGTCAGGAGCGGCATGGGCGTGAACATGTCCGGCCGGTGGCACACCTGGCAGGAGCGCTGCAGGATGGGAAGCACGTCGCGGGTGAACGTGGGGTGTTCGGGCACGGCGTCGCCGTCGTTCGCGGCCGCGCCGGCCGGATTCACCCCCACCAACGCAAGCAGCACGATGGCGCCCACCGGGACCTTCGACAACGGCATTCTCATGTCTCCTCGCGAAAACGGCCGGCAGGATTCGCGGCGCTCCCTGGTTACCGTCAGGCGCGGGAAGACCCCTGCGTGACCTCGCGAAAACGGCCGGCAGGGCTCTCGCCGCTCTGGACGCCGGCAATGGAGCCCGCCGGCCGCTTCAGCATCTTCCGTCCCAGGCCCAACGTGCCCGGGCTCACTCCGTCACCGTGAACGTGACGTCCTCATGGGTCCCCAGGCCTCCGTCGTGCGCGATGCAGCGGAGCACGTAGGTGCCGGGCTCGCTGAAGGTCGCCTGCACCACCCACTTGTTGTCGGGCGGCGGCTCGGGCGTTTCCCAGCCGGCGCCCCAGGGCGAGTTGGAGTTGGCCCGCGTATCCTCCCAGACCTTGGCCTGTACGGGGTCGAAGGCCACCGGCACGGCTCCCCGGTAGACGAACCAGGAGAGCCGCAGGCCCCTCGCCGCGATCGGGGTCAGGCTGGTCGGTCGGGCCGGGTCCACGGGACGCATCGCCCGCGGCGTCGGCAGGCCGTCCTCGTCGTGCGCCACCGCGGTCAGGGTGACCGGCTGCCCGACCTGGGCCTTCCGGGTCTTCTCGCCGTGCACGGTCAGCGCCGGGCCCACGTTCTTGAACAGCTCTCCGGAGACGCCGGCCCCGTTGTTCGCCATGCGGACGTTGTCGTCCATGTAGTAGTCGGGCAGGAGCGTCCCGTAGGCGCGCTTCGTCTCGCCGTTGGGGCTGGTGAGGGTCCACACCAGCTCCTTGTCGCCGAAGTCCGCCGGAACCCGGATCCGGAACAGGAACCGGTTCCGCCGCGGCAGGAACCAGGTGGGCTGACCCTGGTCGGCCCCGCCCGGCTCGATCTGGTTGTCGGGGCCGATCGGGATGTGGAGCTCCTCCTCCCAGTTCCGGTTCATTGTCCCGAACACCAGGTTGAAGGAGCCGTCCGGATTCTGCTCCCACCCCTCGTAAGCGGGCACCACTTCCTGCCCGACATCGTAGGCCCGCCGCATGCGCTGCGCGCCCGCGTCCTGCGCGGCCAGGCCGACCAGCAGCCCGGCGAGGAGAAGGAGCGCCAGGAGTTTCGCGCCAGCGAAACTCCCGACGCGACCGTGAGGTCGCGCGAGCCGCCTGCAGGGCAGCCGCGCTCCTGCGGCTCTCACTGCCCGCCTCCGGCGTTGTCGGCCGGCTCCACCTCCACCGTTCCGCAGAGCGGACAGCCGAGGGCCACCTCGCCGTCGGCCAGGTCGAGGGCGTCGCGCCGCTTGGCCATCTCGGCCGCGAACTCCTCGTCGGTCAGGTAGACGCCGCGCATCAGGTTGATGAACATCTGGTCGACCGAGCGGTGTCCGCCTCCCGACCAGTTGCGCGGATCGGGCACGTTGGGGTTCGCGGGCGAGTTGTCGAAGTAGCCGGTCATCCGCAGGATGGTGCCCTTGGGCAGCAGCGGCGCCGCGTCGTCCTCGTAGTTGTAGACCCGCACCCAGCTATGGTCGTAGCCGGCGCAGTTGAGCGTCTGGACGTGGTGCCCCCAGATGGCGTCCAGACACATCCGCACGCCGGGCGCGTGCATGTGGGGCTCGAAGATCGTGATCAGGGTGTTCTCCGGCAGCGTGAAGTAGGACTCCATCTGCTGGTCGGGATCCATCGCCTCGATGTCCAGGTCGACGCCGTTGCCGAACGACATGCGCACCCACTTGCGGGTCGGCTGGTAGCCCCGCGGATGGAACTTGAAGCCGACGTTCAGGTGCGCCCGCGTGTCCGCGCCGTTCGCGTGCAGGTGCATCGAGTTGAACTGCAGCTTCGACCCGGCCTTCATGATCTTGCCCGCCTCGGGGTCGAACACGTCGGCGTTGCGCCCCACCTCGTGGGTCGGCCAGCGGCGCTGCGCGGCCAGCGGATCGTCCTCGTTCGGATCGGGATCCGGATCGGTCACGGCGAGGGTGGCGTGGTGCACCACATAGAGTCCGCCGACGGTGTCGCGGATCTCACCCTCGCTGGACTCGGTGATCTCCTTGTACTCCATCGCCGCGACATAGCGATCCTCGGTCAGCCCGGTCGGCACCTCGCCGATGGATCCCCACCAGTCGGGCGCATCGGCCGGGACTTCGAAGCTCGCGGACGACACGATGAGGTCGGGCTGCCCGATCTCCCATTCGTCCACGTCGATGAACGGCACCGGCGGGGGCAGGTCCGCCGGGTTGCCCCGGGGGGCGCCGTTGTCCGCCCACCTGGCGATCAGGGCGACCTCCTCGTCGCTGAGCGACGGGTCGTCCTTGAACCGCTGGATGCCGATGTCCTTCTCGATGTACCACGGAGGCATCACGCCCGGCGTGTCGCGCAGCCCGGTGCGGTACTTGATGGCGCGGGCCCACGGCCGCACCTCCTCGTAGTCGATCAGCGACATCGGGGCCAGCGAGTCGGGCCGATGGCACTTCTGGCAGCTCCGCTGCAGGATGGGAGCGATGTCCCGGGTGAACGTGACCTCGTCGGTGGCCGCCGCCTGCGCGGCCGCCGGGGACGGCAGCGCGACGAGGGCCGCGACCGCCGTGGTGAGCAACACCCGCCAAGCGAACGTCCGCCGCCGGTTTCGCGTCGTCGTCATCTCCGGCCTCCTGGGTGCGAACGCGGTTGCGAATCGAAATCGAGTCTCCCATTCTAGGAGCCCGTTCGGGAAACCGCAATGGGATCATCCGCGACGTCAAGCAGGGCCCGGACGGCCTGCTGTACGCGACGACGGACCACGAGGCGGGGGCGGGGCTGAGAATCGAGCCGGTCGAAGGCGAAGGGGCGAACTGAGGGCGGCCAGGAGTCTGCGCCGCGGAACCCAACGCAGTGAGTTCTGCGGCGCAATCTCCCGGGGCGGTCCTCGTCCGAAGACTCAGCGACCGTCGTCGCCGACCAACTGCTGCGCTTCGGCGTGGCCCTGTTCGGCGGCCAGACGGTACCACCGCGCCGCTTCCACGAAATCCCGCCGCACGCCACGGCCTTCCAGGTACATGACGCCCAGGTTGAACTGCGCCTGGACGTGGCCCTGTTCGGCCGCCCGGCGGTACCACCTGAGCGCTTCCGCGTCGTCCTGCGGCACGCCCCGACCGCGGTCGTACAGGAAGCCGAGGTTGGTCTGCGCGAAGTCGTGCCCCTGCTCGGCCGCCCGCCGGAACCAGCGCGCCGCCTCCTCGTCGTCGCGCGCCACCCCGCGGCCGTCCCGGTACATGCCGCCGAGGCTGTTCTGCGCGAAGCCGTTTCCCTGCTCGGCCGCCCGCCGGAACCAGCGCACCGCCTCCTCGTCGTCGGGCTCCACGCCGTGGCCGTCGCGGTACTGGATGCCGAGGTTGTTCTGCGCGCGGGCGTTGCCCTGTGCCGCGGCCCGGCGGTACCACGACCCCGCAACCTCGGGGTCCCGCGCCACGCCGCGACCGGTGCTGTACAGGAACCCGAGGGCCGCCTGTCCCGGGGCGTACCTCCGGTCGGCCGCCCGCCGGTACCACGACACGGCGGCGCGGTAGTCCTGCTCCACGCCGCGACCGTGCTCGTACCTCGAGCCGAGCTCGACCTGCGCCCGCGCGTCGCCCTGGTCGGCGGCGAGGCGAAGCTGGGCGATGCCGAGCTCGGCGACGTCGGTCGGAGCAGCGTCAGGAGGCTGTACCGCATCGCGGGCGGCCCCGCACTGCATCAGGACGAGCGCCGACAGCGAAACGATGAGCAGCCTCGCGGGCTTCGCCCTGTCGATGTCCATCGACCAGCATCCTACCCCGGCCAGGACGCCGTTCGAGAAGACTGCCAATGCGGGGTGCGACTATCATCGAAATCTGCATCGCATCGGCGCGCGAACGCAGGACGGGCAGAAGCGACGGGCACGCGGAGCCGCGACCGACCACGAGACCGACACCGGGAGAGGACCGATGAAGACAACGAAGAGAGGTCCGGCGGGCATCGTCAGGCTGGCGGGCTTCGGGATGCTGGTTCTGCTCACGCACACGGCCGGCTCGCGCGGATTCGAGCAGGAACCGGCGCAAGCCGGTGCCGGACGGACGGTCACCCAGGCGGACGTCGAGCGGTGGAAGCGGGAGCTGACGAACTGGGGGCGGTGGGGCGCCGGCGACGAGATCGGCACCCTGAACCTGATCACGCCGGAGAAGCGCAGGCAGGCCGCCGCGCTCGTGCGGGAGGGCATCTCCGTCTCGCTCGCCCACGACGCGGAGACCGAGGCGGCCGTCGACGGTCCGCGTCCGTACCAGGTCATCCCGCTGGGCATCACCGCGGACGAGATCCGGATCGCGTATCACGGGTTCATCCACACGCATCTCGACTTTCTGAACCACAATTTCATCGGCGACGGGGTCACCTACAACGGCTACCGGCCGGATCCCGCGGAGGTCGCGGCGCGGGGCGGCCACTCCAGGAACACGGTGCACAACGCCAAGTCGGGCATCGTCACGCGGGGCGTGCTGATCGACATGGCGCGGTTCCGCGGCGTGCCCTACCTGGATCCGGGGACGGCGATCACCATCGAGGACATCGAGGCCTGGGAGGAGGCCACCGGGGTGACGGTGTCCGCCGGGGACGCGGTTGTCATCCGTACCGGCCGCTGGGCCCGCCGCGCCGAGGTCGGCCCCTGGGACGTCGCCAACGCGGCCGCCGGATTGCACGCGTCCGTCATTCCGTGGTTGAAGGAACGGGATATCGCGCTGCTCGGCGGCGAGGCGGCGCAGGACATGGCGCCGGCCGATGCCGCGCCGGCCGTGACGGTGCCGGAGGACCTCGGCCCCCGGCCTCTGCACCGGTTCGCGCTCATCTATCTCGGGATGCCGTTGTTCGACAATCTGGACCTCGAGGCGGTGGGGGAGACGGCCGCCTCGCTGAACCGCTACGAGTTCCTGCTGACTGCGGCGCCGCTGCCCACACGCGGCACCGGGTCGCCGATCAACCCGATCGCCACGTTCTGATTCGTCGTCTCGGTACGTCGCGAAATGACCTCCCGACGCGGTGCCGGGGAGGTCGGAGGAGCAGTGGCTGCCTTGTCCGGGGTCAGGCCCCCGTGGCGACGGTCGCGGCGGCGAAACGCTTCGACCGCCCGGCGCAAGTCCTCGCCGTCAAAGTCGGGCCACAGCGTTTCGATGAACAGGAGCTCGGCGTAGGCCGATTCGAACAGCAGGAAGTCGCTCAGGCGCTGCTCGCCGCTGGTGCGGATCAGCAGGTCGACCGGCGGCGTTTCCGGATCGGAGTGGCACGCGCGGTTGACCCGCCGCAGGAAGCCGTTCTCGTCGCAGCGTTCGTCCGACCTCAGCGTGCCGGCCGCGGCGAGGATCGCCGAGCGCGCCGAATAGTCCACGGCCAACCGCAGGTGGAGCCGGGTGCCGGCGTGCGTCGCGCGCTCCGCCTCCTCGATGGCGTGGGTCAGCGCGGGCGACAGGCGGTCCCGCCGGCCGATCAAGGCGAGCCGCACGCCGTGCCGGCGGCACTTGATGCGCTCGCGGACGAGAAAGGACTCCAGCAAGCGCATCAGCGTCGACACCTCGGCAGCCGGCCGGCGCCAGTTGTCGGCGGAGAAGGCGTAGAGCGTCAGCGTCGCGATGCCGAGCTCGGGCGCCGCCTCCACCGCCCGTCGCACGGCGTCGGCCCCGCGGCGGTGCCCCTCCGTGCGCGGAAGCCCGTGCGCGCGAGCCCAGCGGCCGTTGCCGTCCATGATCAGGCCCACGTGCAGGCCGCAGCCTGCCGGTGGATCCGTCACATGCTGCTTCGCTCCGGACGGTTTCCGGCCGGAGATTGCAGGAGAAGGGCGCAATGCCATCGTTGTCGCTCCTTGCCAGCGGCAGAGCCGCGATCGGATTCGCTCAAGGGCAGTATCCGCAGGAGGCCGCGCCGAGACATGAGTGGGAAGTGACGATTCGGTGATATTCCGCTGAGGCTCTCAGATCAGCGGTCTGTGCCGCCGGAGCTTCGCCCCGGCGAGACTCCCAACGCTACCGTCACGTCGCGCGGTCGCCTGGTCAGCCCGGCGGCCAGGCCCGAGCCGAACATCAGGCCCTCGAAGACGCTGATCGCGACCCGGGTGACGACCCCCGGCTCGGGTTCACCGAGCAGGCGGGCCAGGGGCGCGAGGCCGACCTGCGAGCCGGGGAAGCTCTGTGCCATGAAGTCGAGGCTCATCGCTCCCAGGAAGCGGCCGCTCCAGCCGAGCATTCCGGCGGCCAGCGCGCAGGCGAGCCCCGTCAGGAGAGCGACGCGGACCCGGGCGAGCCCGTGCGGGGTGGCCATGCCGCCGTCTGCGATCGGCGTGGCCAGTCCGTAGCCCAGCCCGACCGCTCCGCCGAGGACCAGGCCTTCCACGGCGCCGGTCAGCGGCGAGAGGTCGCGACCGAACAGCCCCTCCAGCACGAGGCGTCCCAGAAGGTGGGCGGTCGCGCCGACGGCCAGGCCGCTCGACGCCCCCGCCACGGCGAGCGCCAGCCACCGCCGCGCGCGAAAGGCGGCTTCGGCGGCGGCCAGACCGGCGCCGACCCCCGCGGCCGCGACGCCGCCGACCGCCGTCCCGAGAAGCGGCAGCGTCACCAGCACGCCGTCGCCCGCCGTCGACCCGGGTCCGAAGCGGAGGGTGAGGCCGCCGAGGAAACCGGCGATCGCCCCGGTTGCCGCTCCACCGGCTGCCGCGGCCAGCCAGCGGCGCCCGGCCAGCCGGGCCGCGTGTCGGATGCGAAGCAGGAACAGCATGCTTGCGGCCGCGAGCCAGCCCGGACGTCCGAACAGCGGAACCGGCCCCGCACCCGGGACGTCCCAGCGGGTCTCGCGCAGGTAGGCGCGGGCCACGGCGTGCCCCTTCCTGCGACCCAGCCGGTCGATGCTGCGGTTCAGGCGGTCGAGCGTCTCCGCCGTGCCCAACTGGTGCAGGGTCTCGGCAGCCTGTCGCCGCCGGATGTCCGTTGCTTCGGGGTCGCCGGCATCGTCGTCGATCAGCGTCTCGAGGGCCCGGTCGAAGGAAGCGTTCGCGTCGGGCTCGGGCACGGCGGCGCGCACGGGCTCCGGCGGTTCCTCGTCCGCCTCCTCGGCGACGTCGTCGCAGACGAAGCGGTAGCCGTGCCGGTGCACCGTACGGATGAAGGTCGGCTCGCGCGCGTCGTCGCCGAGCGTGCGCCGGAGGATCCGGACCGCCTGGCTCAGCGCTCCGTCGGTGACCACCACGTCGCTCCAGACCGCGTCGAGGATCTCATGCCTGGACACCGCCTCGTTCCGCCGTTCGACGAGCAGGACGAGCAGGTCGAAGCAACGCGGGATCAGCGGCAGCTCCCGGCCGCCGCGGACGAGTGTCCTGCGGGCGGGTGACAGGATATGACCGGAGAACCGGTAGCGGAGTGTGCCGGAGGGCGAGCGCATCGACGCTCGGCAGTATAGTTGCCTCGCGGTCGACGCCTGGACTGCAGGGATATGCGAGGTCCGGGACGCTCCGCCGGTCCAGGCGGCGAGTGACGCTACGCCCGATGCCGCCACACGCGCTTCGGTCCGGCAGCAGCTTCGCCGGGCGATCTGCAATTCCCCCCTTGGCTGAAGTACGCTTGCCGCACGATGGCGTCCGGGGCCGGGAACAGCAGGCGCTTCTTCACGACGACCGGTCCCGTCAAGCCCGACCGACACTACTGCATTCCACCGCTGGACCGGCTCGATCTGGACGAGTTGCTCGCGTTCGTCCGGGACGAGAAGTACTTCGTGCTGCACGCGCCCCGGCAGACGGGGAAGACCTCGGCTCTGCTGGCGTTGCGAGACCGGCTGAACGCCGAAGGCTACAGATGCGTGTACGTCAACGTCGAGGTGGCGCAGACCGCCCGCGAAGACGTCGGACGGGCGATGCGCGCGGTGCTGGGCCGGCTGGCGTCGCGGGCGCGGTCGACGCTGGGCGACGAGTTCCTCGACGGCGTCTATCCTGGGCTGCTGGCGAAATACGCGCCGGACGACGTGCTGCTCGAGGCGTTGGCGCGCTGGGCCGAAGCGGACGCAAAGCCGCTGGTGCTGCTGATCGACGAGATCGACATGCTCATCGGCGACTCTCTGCTGTCGGTGCTGCGGCAGTTGCGGGCGGGGTACGACCAGCGGCCGCGCGGCTTTCCGCAGAGCGTGGTGCTGTGCGGAGTGCGGGACGTGCGGGACTACCGAATCCATTCAGGTTCGGCCGATGCGACCATCGCCGGGGGCAGCGCGTTCAACGTCAAGGCGAAGTCGTTACGGCTGGGGGATTTCTCGCGGCACGAGGTCCTGGCGTTGCTGGGGCAGCATACGGCGGAGACGGGGCAGGCGTTCACGGCCGAAGCGCTGGAGACGGTGTGGGAGCGGACCCTGGGGCAGCCGTGGCTGGTGAACGCGCTGGCGGCGGAAGCCTGCTTCGAGGACAAGGTGAACCGGGACCGGTCGCGGTCCATCCATGCAGAGGCGATCCGGGGGGCGCAGGAACGGCTGATTCTGCGGCGGGAGACGCACCTGGACCAGTTGGCGGACAAGCTGCAGGAAGACCGTGTGCGGCGCGTGGTCGAGCCCCTGTTGAGCGGCGGCGAGGAACACCGCTTCTCGACCCGCGACCTGGAGTACGTCCGCGACCTGGGGCTGATCGCGGCGGACGACCCGCTCCGCGTCGCCAATCCGATCTACGCGGAGGTCGTCCCGCGCAAGCTGACCTACGCCGCCCAGGCTGGACTGACCGAAGATCCGGCGTGGTACGTGGACGTTGACGGCGGGCTGGACGTGCGGAAGTTGCTCTCGGCGTTCCAGACGTTCTTCCGGGAGCACTCGGAGCACTGGTCGAAACGATTCCAGTACCAGGAGGCTTGGCCGCAGTTGCTGCTGCAAGCGTTCCTGCACCGGATCGTGAACAGCGGCGGGCGCATCGAGCGGGAGTACGGGCTGGGGCGGGGACGTACGGACCTGTTGATCGTCTGGCCGCGGCGCGGCGGGGAGTCGGGCGCCGGCCGGTCACGTGCCGGCGATACCCGAGTCGGCGGCGGACAGGCGGTGTGGGTCGACCAGATCGTGATCGAGTGCAAGGTACTGCACGGGAGTCTGGAGCGGACCCTCTCCGAGGGTCTCGAGCAGACGGCAGAGTACATGGACCGGTGCGCGGCGGCGGCAGGCCATCTGGTGGTCATCGACCGCGCGCCGGGGAAGCGCTGGGACGAGAAGGTGTTCCACCGCCGGATGCAGTCGCGCCGCGGCGTCGCCATCGACGCGTGGGGCATGTGAGGCAATCGCTACCGCGCGCCCCCCGGCCTTCTCGCCCGTTCGTCGAGATCGTGCACGAACTTCCCGTTCAGTCCAGCGAGTGGAGGCTGACGGAGGAAGGCCGTTGTGTTCCCTCACAGAAGTACAGCGCCCTGAACCGATCCATCTGCTTGATTTTGTCGATCAGACTGCGTTCCTGCCGCGCCGTGGCGACATTCCGGACAAGCGCCTTCGCATCCGCCTCGGTCAGGCGCAGCACAAGGTAGTTGGCGACGGCGGAGAACAACGATGCGTCGAAGTCTCTTGCCTCCTGGGACGCCAGCACGAGGGAGATGCCGTACTTCCGGCACTCCTTCGCCATCGTCGGGATCAGCTTCAGCCCGGCCGCCCGGTGGGCTTCATCGAAGATCAGGGCGTGTGTGATCCGCTCCTGAATGCCGCGGCGGAACATGTCCTTGTAGAGACCGTAGAACACGAGCGAGGCGAATGCCCGTTGCAGCGCGTCGTTCTGGGTCGTGTGGATGCGGACGACGGTGGGCCGCTCGCTGCTCCATAGACTGTCGCGCGTCTCTCCGATGTCGAAGAAACCGTAGTCGTCGAGCTCGGTCAGACGCGCCAGCAACGTACGCAATCCGCGGTCCGGCTTCGGTTCGGCGCGCAGAATCTCGACGAAGCGACTGAAGTCCGGCTCCCGTGCTCCCGCCTCCGACCCCGTCCACCCCGCTTCGCTGAAGCTCTCCTTGATCGCCCGGCGGATGCTCTCGCATTGCAGATCGCCCAGCTCCGGGTAGATGGCGGCGAAGATGTCCCGCAACGATCCGGCGACATCGAGATACGCCCGCGGCGATTCGGGGTTCGTCACCGTCAGCGGATTGAATCCCAGTCCGTCGAAGTCGACGAACCGCACGGAGGCAACCAGGTCCACAAGCCGCTCGTCGATGTCCTGGTGATAGGAGAACACGATCGGGTGGACGCCCGCGGTCACCATCTGCCGGCACAGGTTCAGCAGGCAGGTCGTCTTCCCCATACCGGGCAGTCCGGCGATCAGCAGATGCGGATTGCCCTTTATGGGCAGGGACCACCGCACGTCGGCGCCGGTGAGGGTGTCTGCGCCCAATGCGACGGCGGGGACAGGCGTCGGGACATCTGACGTCGCGTTGCGGTCCGGGGCGGTCTGGTCGCCCGACGGTTCTATGGCGCCTTCGGCATCCGTCTTTCCGCCGGCAGGGCTGTCATCGTTGCCGGGCGCAACCTCATTACCAGTGTCCGGAGCTGTCGCCGTCGCGCCGGAGCCGCTGGCATCGGCCCGGTCCTCCCCATCGATCGTCGGCGACCCGCTGCGGGAGGACGGGATGTTCAGGCCCCCGTCGTTCCCCGACGTCCCGGTTCCGGGCGCCCTGCCTCCGCTTCTTTCTGCCGCCGTGTCCGTCCCGAAGCGGAAATCAGCGTCCGGCAAACGACCGGGACCGAACAGGAAGATCCGCACGCCCCAACCCGCGGGCGAGATCTCCAGCGGCTCCGGCGCTGCATACTCCGGACAGAACACCCAGCCGCGGTCGCCGTCCGGTGCGGGCTGAATGGCGTAGTCCGCGCCCCTCTCGACCATGCGATCGAGCTCGGCGACGACATTCTGGTAGCGTTCCGTCGACAACCCGTGCCGGTGCGCCTTGTCCGCGTAGAAGCGCAGCACCCGCGCGAGCTTGGCGCGCCGCACCGCCCGGAACGCGGAGTACACGCTCTCGTGGCCGTACCATTCCTGCCAGCGCGAGCGGAGCGCGACGGTTTGTTCCTGCACCTGACGCAGCAGGTCCGGCGCGCGGGCCTGGCGCAGATGGCGGCGGTGCTTCACTTCGATGAACCGGAAGGCGAGCCCCCGGCGCGGCTGCGTCGAGACGTGGATCAGGTCCGGACGCGTCTGCCGGCCTCCGCCGTCGGCGCCGTTGTGCCCGTCGTCCCCGTCGTCCCGTAACGGGGGAAGGAGGTCGCGCACGTCGTCCACCGGCACGAGGAAGCCGCGGTCGAGGGGCGTCCAACAGGCGCCGTCGTCCGTCGCCCGCCGGCAGTTGGCGTGGGCTATCGCCAGGGCGATCAGTTCCGACGTGGGGGCGACGTTGCCGGTGAGACGGATGGCGAGCCGCCCGCTCAGCGACTTGAGGTGCTCCAGGAGGAACTCGGCGTTCCGCCGCGTGCGGCTGAGCCCCATCCGCACGAGTGCCTCGTCGAGCAGGTCGTGCACCTCCTCGACGTTGCTGGTCGAGGTGATCAGTTGCAGGCAGCCGAGGTCCTCGCGCTCCGGCACGCAGTCGATGACGTACGCATCGTAGATGTCCCGGTTGTCCCGCGGCGAGTCGAAGTACTCGACGCCGGCGTTGCGGTCGAGAGTGACCACCCAGTCGCACAGCCGGTGCAGCTCCCGGATGCTGTCGGCCTTCTCGGGCAGGATGGTCGTCCGCAGCACCGGCGCGCCCTGGCCCGCATCACCGGTCGGCGTGTTCGAGGCGGCCCAGGGCCAGCGCCATCCCGTACGCCGGGTCCGCTCGTCGTCACCTTCCGCGGCGTGCCGGGCGACCGCGTCGACTATCTTCCGGCCCAGGCGGTCCAGACGTTCGGTGTGTCCCCGCTCCGATGGGTGCTTCTCGCCGCCGCCGGATCGGGGCACGACGCTGCGCCACGAAGGAGTCGGCGCTGCCGCGAAGTCGCGTTCGAAGAACGACAGCAGGCCGAACGCCCGGAACGGCGCGACCGGCGCTGCGCCGGTATCGATCTCGACGCGCGACTCGAACGTGTCGAACGCGACGGCAAGGTGCGCCGCCGTCTGCGGATCGCCGGATTCCTTGCGCGCCCACCGCAGCCGGGGCAGGGCGACGCCGCCCGGCAGGCTGATCGATTCCAGCATCCACTGGTCGTCGGCCGCCAGGACGCCCGCGCCGCTGCGGCGCTTCTCCCGCGCTTCCGCGATGAACCGCCCGGCGATGGCGCGCTGCTCCGGCGACGGGTACAGGTCGAGCGAGAAGCCGGGCGCGACCGCCGCTTCGACTTCTGCGGCTTCGATCTCCTCGTTGTCCGGTTCGTCGCCGGCGCCGCCGCAATGCCTGTGGACACGGCCGAGCGCGCGCGCGATGGTCAGGCCGTCGCCGGCCCGGAGGGCGTGCATCCGCAGCAGTCGGGATGACTCGTGACACTCGATGTACTTGACGATCTCGTCTCCGAGGACCGCCGCGCTCTGCTCGCCGACCTTCGGTGCGGTCTCCGCCGCCTCGCTCTCGCCGAGGGCACGGGCGAGCACGGCCACTGCCGCTTTCGGCTCCCGATCGGCATCGGGCACCATGCCCACCGCGTGGAACCCCAGCGTGTCGGCGAAAACGAACGTCCCGCCCGAATTCCTCGCTCTCCTGTCGCGCGATCGCGTCGCGGCCGACGACGGAGACCACCGCCCTGGCTGACAGGAGGGCGTCCTCGCTCAGCGCCGAGAAGTCGTCGTTGCTGAACCGGCACTTCTCCTGCTGGCGGGCGGAGTGGCGGACATCGCGCGCGGCCAGTTCCTCGTCGAGGTCCGTCAGCAACGCCACGCGGTAGTCGACGGCGTTCTTCTCCAGGTCGGCCGGCCGGGTCTTCCACCGGACCTCCAGGTTCGAGTACTCCTTCGCGGATTGGGTGTCGGGCTTCAGGACCAGCTCCGGCGCGCCCTCGGGCGGTTCCTCCAGCCCCGACCACTTGGCGATCTTCCCGTTCTGGTTGCGCCACGACGTGAGTTCGATCGCCCGGATGTCGCCCCCGTGGACCGGAAGGGATCCGACCCACAGGTGCGGCTGGTCGGCCAGCGCCTGCAGGGCGTCGCGCAACGGAAGGGTTGCTGCTTCCGTGAGAAAACGCTCGAGATCACGGCGCTGCGCGCCGGCCGCCGCGATCCGGAGCGACGCGATACGAGCGGGAACGGCGAGGCCGGTGACCGCCGCGCCGAGCAGGCGATCCACGAACCGGCGCGACGCGACCAGTTCCGCGCCGGCGTTTCCGTCGGCCGTCGCGGAGACCGGCCACAGACCGAGCAGGTGCAGGTACTCGCCAGGGTGAAGCCGATGCGCGGCAACGCGGCAGAGAAAATCGAACTCCACCCACGGGGAGACGCTGTCGTGGCGCCCCATGCCCTGCGCCCGGCGAATCGCGCGCTCGGCATACGCGCGGTGCGCGCTCGACAGCCTGCTCGTCACTTCCGCGCCTGCGAGCCGTCCGGCCGTGGTGAACAGTTCGGCCTCGCGCACCTCGCGCGCGGCGCTGTAGATGCCGTCCATGCCGGCCCCGGCCCGCTCGGTGTCGACCAGCAGCAGCGTCGCGTCGGCCTTGGTCTCGCGCAGCTCGACCGCGGTGTCCGCGTCGGTGGTTCTCCGGGTCGGATCCTCCGTGTCCGCCACGCGGAGCACGTGCCACCCTTCCGGCGCGAAGGTCGCATCGGCGGCCAGCGCGGCCACCACGTCCGGCGCCAGGCAGCGCACGAACGCCATCGCGCCCGGCTCGGACCGGCCGAGCAGGGGGTCGCACGCGCGGCTGAGCAGCGTCCCATGCAGCGTTGTCCACTCCATGTCAGATCCCTGCGGCCGCTTCGAAGCGGGGAGTGAGGCGCTTCATCCGCTCCGCGTCGTTGACGCCGACCAGCAGGCCGAGGTCGCGCAGACGGCGCTCCAGCGCCGCCCGGTTCCGGCCCAGGACCTCATTGGAAACAGTCATGCCTGGCGGCGCCGTATCGACGTGGAATCCGTAGTCTTCGCGAAGGAAGTCAAGGAACGACACGAGGTTGGCGTCGGCGCCGCCCTGCGGGCCGGGCAGCAGGTGCAGGTGGACGAGGTAGTCGAGCACCGAGTCAGTGAAGACGAGGGCGCGCACGTCGCGGCGGCGGCGCGTTCCCGGACCGCTCCCGCGCGTCGTCGTACGCTTGACGGCCAGCCCGTTCGGGCGGCCGATAGCCAACATGGAATCGACCATCCCGATGAAGTTCTTCTGGAAGTCGCCCGCCCCCTTCAGGGCCATCAATCCGCTCGCGAGCCGCCAGACAGAATGCCGTGGATCGTCGCCGTTGCCCAGCAGGGTACTGGCGACGTCGTCGTGGTCCTCTGCCAGTTTTTCTGCCAGCTTCTCTGCCTTGTCCTCGATGGCGAACGCGATGCGCTGCGCCTCGGCATGCCGGTCGTGGACGAGATCGCCGAGCAGGTTCAGCCACTCCGTGGCGTACGGCCGCGCGGCGACGTTCTGCAACCTGATTCGCGGCCGGAAGCACGCCTCGTAGTCGAGCAGGCGCAACGCCATCAGGATGACGGGAACCCGTTCCAGGCGGCGCATCAAGTCGTCGGCGGATTGCTCCGCCCGCAGCCGGAGCCGCCGGTCCCCGCCGTTGGAACAGTCCACGAAGAAGGGCGCCGCGCGCTGGACGTCGACGTCCGTCACCCTTCCCGTCGCCTCCCAATGGAACAGGACCTCGACGGTACTGCCGAGAATCGTGGTCAGCCCGATCGTGATGCACGACTCCAGCATGTCCACGAAGGCGTGCCGTGGCGTCGCATCGGCGTACGAGCGCACGAAGCGGCGGATGTCATCGGAGAAGCGGCGCGCTGCGGCTTCGGCGATGGGGCGCTGGTTGGAAATCCGATGGGCGTCCGCAGTCTGCTTCGCACCCGGCCGGAGCTTCTTCGGCGCCGTTCCCAACTGTTGGGCAAGACGAATCGTCAACAACTGGTCCAGGCCGACGGTATCGTCCGACTCGTCGAAGCGATCGGACGCGAGATCACCCAACAAGTCTCCGCGGCGCGTCACGCCGTGGCCGAAGGCGTGCAGCAAAGGATTGTCCTCGTACCGGTTGACCACCGGAAAGCGCGTCCGATCCGTCTCGTCGCTCGGCGTGACGTAGTCGCCCGTGCGTCGATTCGCCAGCATGGCGACGATCATCTCGGGCACGAAGCGGAGGTGAGCCACGCTGTAGGGCAGGTCGATCCAGCTCGCCAGGTAGTGGGTCGGCGCGATGCGCTGCACCTGCCGGTCCCGGCCGAGCGCGTGCCGGACGTTCTCGAGACAAAAGCAGAGGAGCAGGTCGCCGAGTGCGGCTGTAGAACCAGTTCTCCGCCCACGGCCCGCCGTAGGAGACGAGCAGCGTCGGCGTGTAGACCCGGCCGGTCTCCGCGAACAGCTTCACGTAGTCGCCGTAGCCCAGTCGCCGGTGCGCCGGGAGTACCAGATGTACCGGCCGTCGGGCGACACTGCCGGGCCGAGCATCTTGAGGCCGTCGGGCTCGGACACCGGCTGGATGCCGCTGCCGCCGTCGACGTGGAACAGCTTGAGTTCGGCAGCCCGCGGCCCCGGAAGTCGCCCATGGCGGCGACGACGTAGTCGCCGTTCGGCATCCACTCGGGCGACTCGGCGCGGTTCGAGCCGCCCTTCGAGACCTGCTTCGCCTCCGAGCCGTCGAGGGAGCGGATCCAGATGTTCTGTCCGCCGTCGGCATCCGACGTGTAGACGATGCGCGAGCCGTCGGGGGAGAACCGGGGCTGCGCGTCGAAGGCCACGCCGGAGGTGAGCTGCGTCGCGTCGCCCCCGGTGACGGGAATGGTGAACAGGTCCCCGAGATAGTCGAAGACGATGGTCTCGCCGTCCGGACTCACGTCCAGCGAGATCCAGCTTCCCTCGGTCATGTCGATGGGGGCCCAGCGGTCGACCTCCAGCGGCAGGCCCTCGTCGCCGGCGCCGTTCGGTTCGGCGCCATCCTCTTCTTGCGCACCGGCGCCGGCGGGCACTCGACGCGCTCCAGGAGTCGCTCGAAGAACTGCATCCAGGCCGCCGTATCCGGTCTTTCCCTGCAGAGCAATCAGCATGTCGTGCCGAGCTGCGTCATGCGACGGGACCGGGGACACAGGGCCACTTCGCCGGGATTGAAGGGGACGGCTCGAGTCCCGGAATGTGTAGTGCGTTGGATAGGGTTATCCGTTGAAGGTGTGAACATCAAGAGCGATCATGTCCACAAAAATGTGATATCATCCTCTGCGACCAACGGGGGATCCATCGGGTCCCGAGAGATGCAGACACTCACCGACCGGCAGCAAGAGACGCTGGACGGGATCAAGACCCACCTGCGGGAGAACGGGATTCCTCCGACACGAGCCGAACTGGCCGAGGCCCTCGGACTGAGGGACGCCTCATGCGTGAGCGGCCACTTGACCGCTCTGGCCGACAAGGGGTGGATCGAGCTGCGTCCGAAGATCAAGCGCGGAATCCGGGTAATCGAGCGGGACAGTCTTCCGCTGGTAGGACCAGTGGCGGAGATCGCCGCCGGAACGCCGATCCTGGCTGACGCGCACATCGTCGAGCGACTGCCCACGACTATCGCGGACCGGTTCCAGCCGCGGCCGGATTACTTCCTGACCGTTTGCGGCGACAGCATGAACCGGACCGGCCTTTGCGACGGGGACATTGTCGCCATCCACAGGACCACGAGCCCGGAGAGCGGGCTGGTCGTCGTCGCCCGGTTCGGCGACGAGGTGACGCTGAAGCGTTTCGTGCGGATCGACGAACGGCACGTCGAACTGCGTCCGGAGAGCCACAACCCGGTGCATGAGGTCATGAAACTCGATCTCGCGAAGCACATCCTGGATATCGACGGCGTGGCCGTCGGCGCCCTGATCGGGCAGATTCGAGACAGCCGGCAATACCCGCCGCCTGAACGGCAAGCCAAAGCGAGATCCGCCGACCCCTCGTCAAGCCGGCGGCGCGGGGGTGGGGAGTGATTCCCGAACCACTCGGCCGCGCCCTCGAAGGCGCCGGCTATCTGGCGAACGGGGAATGCGCCGCCCCCAGCGTGACGCTCTCCGGTTCTGGCGCGGACATCCGGCTACCATCGTTCAGCCCTGACGCTTGGTGGAGAAGCGGGGCCACCACGGAGCACCACGGCATCAGTGGCGGCGGCCTGATCGTGTACTTCAAATATGTGGACGACCCCGAGAGGGTCTCCATCGCGGAATGGCAGAGGGAAATCTGGAACCAGGGGTTCGCGCCACTGCTGTGGCTCGTCTCTCCGGAACGGATCGATCTCTA
Organism: Vicinamibacterales bacterium; assembly: GCA_963662835.3. Taxonomy (GTDB): domain Bacteria; phylum Acidobacteriota; class Vicinamibacteria; order Vicinamibacterales; family UBA8438; genus WTFV01. The sequence continues at coordinate 7,709,755 of CAXXVU020000002.1, read as the reverse complement.
CAACGGCTTTGCGACCCCGCTGCAACATGATGACGCGGGGGCGAACCGGCTCGACACCTTCGGCCTCGTGGACGCGGAACTGGCGAGACTCGATGACGTGGCTGGCCGCTTGGCGATGGAGACCGGGGAGTTCTGGCGCCGCGAGGCTCGCGTCAGTCGGGAGACGAGCGTCGACCGAAGGCTGCTGCGAGACCTGAGCACTCTGGAACGCACCCTGGTCGACGCAGGTCTCGGTCACGATGGCGCCCAAGGACTGATCGGACGCTGCATCTTCATCAAGTACTTGGTCGACCGACCAATCGTCACCGAACGGCAACTGATCGCGGAGTGCGGTCATGGCGATTTGAGCGAGGTCTTGCAGGACCGCACCGCGACCGCACGGCTGTTCGCCTGGCTGCGAGACACCTTCAACGGCGACATGTTCCCGCCATCCGCAGAGGCGGTTCCCGACCCGCGGCATCTTGATCGGATGGCGAGGTTTCTGCAGGGGGAAGATCTGAAGACCGGTCAGCTCCAGTTCTTTCCCTATCGGTTCGATGTGATTCCGGTCGAGCTCGTGAGCGCCATCTACGAGCAGTTCGTGCACTCATCGGCGTCGGCCTCGACCGGCGAGAGTCGCGCCCGCAAACAAGGCGTGTACTACACGCCGCTGGCCGCTGTTTCCCTCGTGCTGGACGAAGTATTCGACGGTCTGACGGGCAAAGAAAGCGTTTTAGACCTGACCTGCGGGTCGGGCGTCTTCCTCGTGGAGGCTCTGCGCAGACTGGTGTATCTCAGGACCGGAGATGGAAGGCCTGGTCGCGCGACGATCAGGAAGATCCTGTACGACCAGGTGTATGGCGTGGACATCAGCGAAGCGGCTTTGCGCATCGCGGCGTTCAGCCTCTATCTGGCGGCGCTCGATCTCGATCCGGACCCGCAGCCTCCAGAGGCGCTCCGATTCCAACCGCTGAGGGGCCGGACCTTGCTGGTCGGCGACGCGCGAACCATCGAGCAGACGGCCGCCGGGCGAGAGGTACTCGGCCAGGAAGAAGGGCTGAAGCGATTCGACGTGATCGTCGGCAATCCACCGTGGAGTCACACGGGTAAAGCTGGAACCGCAGCCCGCCGGACCGCCGGGGCACGAGCCCCGCTTCGTGGCCAGAGCCTCGACTTCGTTGCGCGGGCAAGAGACTTCGCACACGACAAGACCCGGTTCGGCATGATCCTGAGCGCTATGCCCTTCTTCAGCAGGAGCGCAAGCAGCAGGAGCGCGGTTCGTGAAACCCTGGATGCGCTGAGTCCTATCACTCTGATCAACCTCTCCGAGCTGTCTAGTTGGTTGTTCCCGAAGGCCAACATGCCCGCAGTTGCGCTCCTGGCATGCCATCGTGGGCAACCCGCCGATCGCCTGACGCTGGTCCAGGCGCGCTGGTCGGAAGCGGGCGAAAAAAGCCACACCGTCGAGATCGCGCCCAGCGACATCGCTACGCTGCCGATCGCGAGTTGGAAGCGCAATGCCGGTCTGTTGAAGGCGAGCCTTCTCGGGCGACGGCCCGATCGGCTGCTGTTGGATGACTTGTGGGAAAAACACCAACCCCTCGGAGCGCGTCTCGAAACGTTGGAGACGGGGTTGCGGAACGGTTTGATATTCGGCAATCGCGGCCGCGACGCTGCCTTGCTGAAGGGGCTGCCCTTTGTCGACAGGAAGGGCGCAGGGCCATTCTCGCTGCCGATCGACGACTTGCCGGAGTTTGATGGAGGCCGCGCCCAATGGCCACGGCAACGCGCGGTCTATCGCGCGCCGCTCCTTCTCGTAAAGCAGTTCATGCAAGGGGCTCCTCGCCCTGTAGTGGCAGTCGCCGAGCGCGACGTCGTGTTCACGGACGCCTTCTACGGCGCGTCGTTCTCGGACGGGTCCCTCAGCGTCGCGTACCTCGTTGCCGGGATTCTCGGTTCGGCTCTCGCGTCGTGGTACCTGCTGATGACCGGTTCGGCTTTCGGCCTGTGGATCCGGCGCCTGAAGATGAGTGATATCACCGCCCTGCCTGCACCGGCTCTCCAGGAGAGCGTCGAATCGGTTGCCGGCCAGCGCGTCATTCAGACGGTGCGCACGCTTCACCGACAACAGCCCAATGCCGACGACTGGCACGGGCTCGACGATGCCGTCTTCGATCTGTACGAAATGGATGAAGCGGATCGCATCATCGTTCGGGACGGCCTGTTCCGCGCCGGATGGCAATGGAAAGCGGGTCGGGACGAGTCTGTCGCGCCCGCCGACATGGGTGACCTGCAGAAGTATGCGGAGGCGTTTCTCTCCACGATGGACGCGTGGCTGTGCGCGTCGAACCGTCGGCGCATGCGGGCCGAAATCTACGACATGGCGCAGGAGGCACCGCACCGTATCGTTCGGTTCGTGCTCGAAGATCGGCCGGTCCCTTCCGTGGCGGAGGTCGTGGCGCCCGACGGCCCGCTACGCTCGGTGCTCGAGCGGATCGGCGAGCGCACCGAGGTTCGCGTCGCAGAGGCGCTGGTCGGTGTCCGCGAGTTGCGGGTGCACGCGCGCGACGAAGTGTCGATCATCAAGCCGGCGGCTCGCCGGCACTGGTTGAGTGTGTGCGGCCTGGAGGACGCGGACGCCGTGGTCAGGGACAGCGCGTACGGCGGCCGTGCGAGATGATTTCGAACACCCTCGGGTGGGGTGCAATCGGCCAACAGCCGATCGACATCAACACCGAACGCAGCGACGCGATTCTGCAGATTCTCGATGAGGGTTGGCAGAAAGCATCCACCTCTCCAGTAGTGCATTCGGGGGGCGGGGAGGTGGACATCACCGAGCAGCTTCGAGTCGGGATGCGAGCGGCGCTCAAGATCAAACGTGCCGCGTGGCGTAGAAAGATGACCATCCTGCCGGGCACCGAATCGCGTTCGAGTCCGAGTCTTCCACGACCGGACGGGCGTACGGACATCCCCATCTTCTTCAGCGACATCCGCGAAGAATACGACGAGCATGATCCGCACGCTATCGTCGAGTGCAAGCGCGTCGCGGGGAATCGCGCCTATCTCTGTCGGGAGTACGTCGTCGAAGGCATCGACCGTTTCGTGACGGGAAAGTACGCCGGCAATCACGCAGCCGGCTTCATGGCGGGATACCTGCTTTCCGACGATGCGCAGGCGGCGACCGCCGGCATCAACCGCCACCTTAGCCGGAAGGGACGACAGTCGGAGCATCTGGGACCGTGCAGCGTCCCCGGCGAGCCTGGAGCTAGAAGAAGAAGAAGCAGCCGCCACCCGCGGAAGGCTCCGCGAAGGCCCATCACTCTCCATCACGCTTTCTTCGCCTTCCAGCCGCAACAACCCTGAGGTCTGGTCCTGCTTGCGTGCACCGGCCAGCTCTCAGGTCCGTCGACCCGGGGTTCAGCCTGGATCGCCTGGATCGGGATCTGACGATGCAGACATCCCCGCGGGATCGGCGTTTCGGGACCACGGCGAGCGTGACGAGCCTCGTGTGGGACGGCGTACGACAACTGGGAGGCCTGCCAGGCGCCGACGCCCATTTGCTGCCGCCGCTCGGCTATCGACCGACAGGTCCGAAGTCGGGCGGCGGCCGGCGATGCCTGGTTGCCGCCTCGTAGGCCGACGCGACGCGCAGGACGAGCGGCTCGTCGCCGGGCCCCGCCCAGAACGAGATGCCGACCGGGAGCGCGGCATCGAGCTCCGTACGGCGGCTGCCTGTGACGTTGTCGTAGTCGTCCCTGTCCTCGTTCAGCACGTACTCGGGGTCGTAGACGATGCGATTGAAGCCGGCGGGCACCGTGATCTCCGGAATGCCGAGGTTGGCGCTCGTGGGAAACCGGCCGGTCGGACGGTTCTCGACCGACGGCTCCCCCGCGTAGCCGATGCGCACCGGGGGCACCGTGATCGTCGGGTTGACCAGCACGTCGAGGTCGTTCCTGTGCAGTACGTTGAGCAGGACGAGCCGCATGACGTCGCGCATCTTCACGCGTTGTGTGATGCCGGCCGAGACGATGTTGCGGGCGTTCTCCCAATTGCGCATCGCCACCGCGCGCCGCTCGCTGTAGTACTTCGAGTTCGCGTTCAGGCTCGCCCAGTCGGTCACCGTGGCATCCCCGCGGCGCATCAGGTACTGGGCCAGATGAAAGCTGAAGCTCAAGGTGGGCGGCGAGCTGTTGATGCTGCGGAGATTCAGGTCGGCCGACAGCGGCGCCACGCCTTCCGCGGCTCGCACGAGATAGTCGCGGCTGGTCACGTCGTGGCCGGGCACGGCGAACCGGTACGCGCCGTCGGCGTCCCTGGCCTGGATGTACTCCGGCATGTGGACGGGCAGGATCTCGGCTATCGCCCGGTGGAAGTCGTACGCCATGTTCGGGATCGACGGGTCGTCCGGATACTCCGGATCGGACGATTCGACGATCTCCGCGCCGAGCTCGTCCCGCAGCACGCGCAGGATCTCGTCGTTGACGAGATCGCTCATCGCGACGTCGTTGTCCGTGTGCTCGACCATGTACTCCCGGACCACACCGATGCGCACGCCGGCCAGCGGCCTGGCGCCGGCGGTCTCGTCGTCGACGACGAAGCTCGCGTAGGGCGCTTCGGGGATCAGCGCGCGGGGGAGGGCTGTGTAGATGTCGCGCGGATCGTAGAAGCTGCCGTCGGAGCTCCTGAGCGCGTCGAGGACCCGGGCCGCGTCGTCGACCGTGCGGCAGTTGATGCCCCCCCGGTCGAGGTACGGCTCCACGCCGGTCGAGCCGCCATAGGGCACGAGCCCCTTGGTCGTCACGAAGCCGACGACGCCGTTTCGCCACGCCGGCTGCCGGCACGATCCGCCCGTCTCTTCGCAGATCGAGCAGGTGGCGAGGTTTGCGCCGACCGAGACGGCCGACCCGGAGCTCGAGCCGCCGGGCTCGCGGGCCGTGTCGTAGACGTTGCACGACGGACCGGCCCAACTGCTGCGGGCGACGCCCGCGCCGAACGTCCGTGAGCCGGCAGCGGCGCCCCCCGGATTCCCGCCGCCGGCGTTGTACTCGGAGAGGTTGGCCTTGGCGTAGATGATGGCGCCCTTGGCGCGCAGCTCGGCGACGACCGTCGCGTCCCGCGGCGGCGCATCCGTCGCGTAGCTGGTGTCGGCCCCGCTCGTCGACCGCATGTCGGTGGTGTCGAAGACGTCCTTGAACGAGAACGCGGCACAGTACATCGGCAGCCGGTCGAGGTCGGGATTCCTGCCGTACCGGGCGTCCAGCTCCGCTGCTCTCTCGAGCGCGTCAGGCTGTTGCCGAAACGCTTCACATGCCGCGGGGCAATGCGCCGGTAGAGCGCCGTCCGACGGGTGGGCATCGCATTCGGCCTTGCAGGTCACCGATCGCTCGCCGCGCAGGTTGAGCGTGCTCAGCGCGTTGAGCTGGCCCACGTCCGTCATGCCGACCGCCATGCCGTACTGCTGCTGGACGGTCGGGTCGGACCGCGTGGCCTCCATGCGCCCGAACTCGATCGGCAACCCGCGGTAGTCGTCGTAGTCCGGCAGAATCTCGCGCACCGGCACGGTGGTGGCAGGGAACTCGATCGGGGCGCCGGCCCGTACGGCGCCCGGGCCCGGCGCGACCCGTCCACCGTCCGCGGTGACGAGTTGCGTGCATACGCCGTTGTATGCCCTCGCCCGCTCGACGTAGGCCTCCACCACCTGCACGCAGGTCGTCTCGCCCTGCCGGATCGCGCGCTGAATGCCGCCGATGGTGGCTTCTTCGATCTGAAAGGCGCTCTGCGCCGACGCGGCGGCCGTACCCATCGTCCACGCGCTTGCGAGCGCCAAGCTCAAGACGGCCACGCGTCCGATGTTCTGCTTCGGCCCCGACACGCGCCGCTGAAACGTGAAGGACATGGCTCGGAGGTCCTGCATCGTCTCTCCTTCGGAACGCGGCGGATGTCCACGTTCGGGTCATGGGCAGGAATGCCGCGACGCTTCGCCAATGCTATTCCATGCGCAACGCGGTTGCAGGATCCACGCGGCTCGCCTGGCGGGCGGGGAGCCAGACGGCAACCAGCGCCACGAGGCAGAGCAGAACGGCGGCGAAGGTCAGGACGGTGGGGTCCCAAGCGGTCACGCCGAACAGGAAGCCGGCAATCAATCTCGTGGCCCCCAGGGCTCCCGCCAGGCCAAGCACGACGCCGCCCGCCGCCAGACGCAGGCCGTCACCGATGATGAGCCTCCTGACGCGCCGGGCGTCGGCGCCGAGAGCCAGGCGAATTCCCATTTCTCGCATCCGCTGCTGCACGAGGTACGCCATCAGCCCGTACATCCCGGTTGCGGCCAGCACGACCGCCAGCGCACCGAACGTCAGCGCGATCAGCAGGCTGAGGTCGGCGTCGGCGAGCGAATCCGCAACCGTGGCGCTCAGGGTGCGCGCACCTCTGACCGGAAGTCCTCCCGCCACCTGTTGGAGTCGTCGGGTCGCCGGTCCGAGCACGACTTGCCGTTCGACGCCGGTTCGCACCATCCAGATCAGCGGGGTGATCCTGAAGGTCAGGCGGGTGACTTCGTCCGAAAGCTGGGCGAGCGGCACGTAGACCGTCGGGTGGGGCTCCCGCGCCAGGCCGAGACCGTCGCGAACGTCTCCGACGATGCCGATGATGCGGCGCGCCGGTTCCTCGAAAGGGGGCCCTAGCCCTTGACCGAGGACGAGACGCTCTCCGAGCGGGTCGCCGGCGGACCAGAACCGCTGCGCCAGCGCTTCGTTGATGCAAGGAATGTCCTTCCATGGCTCGTGCGCCCACCGAACAGGCGAAAAAAGTAGGGCAGCGGTTTCAGCAGGACGGCGTCCACCACCGAGAAGATGGCCGTGCTCGCCCCGAGACCGAGCGTCAGGGCCGTGATTGCGGCCAGCGCGAACCCGGGCGTTCTCGTGAGACTGCGAACCGTGATCCGCAGGTCCTGAAGCCACATCATCGATATGGCTTGTGCGGCACCGTGGCAGCTCGCGAGGTGGCAGAGCCACTTGACTCCCGATCGAGGCCGGGCCATCGTAGATGTCGAGATGCGAAACGAGTTCACGGCGGTGTTCGAGCGTGACGGCGGGTGGTGCGTCGCCTACTGCCCGGAGATGCCCGGCGCCAACGGACAGGGACGAACCAAGGGTGAAGCGCGACGCAGCCTCCTGGACGCCATCGCGTTGATTCTGAAGGACCGCCGAGAGGACGGACTCCAGCGACCTCACCTCAGAAGCGGAACTGCCGGGTGAGCTTCACCACGAAGGCGCGGTTCTCGAGAATCGGGAAGCCCCGGTTCAGCCATGTGTCCCGTTGATCGTTGTAGACGACGAACAGCTCGCTACCCGGCTGGTACTCCCACCGCAGGCGCACGTTCGTGCTCAGCACGTTGTTGGTCGAGTTGTACTGCAGCAGCGCGCTGGCGAACATGCGCGGCGTGAAGGTGTAGGTGAGCCGCGTCGTGGCCACCCGGGCCGTGAACCGCCCCTGCGGCAGCGTGATCCGATTGAACGAGATGCTCGGCTCCACCGCGAACTGCCGCGAGACCTCGATGCGGCCGCGCGAGTAGCCGACCGCGGTGATGTCGCCGTCGAAGAACTCGCCGTGCTGCAGCGACAGGCTGCCCGCCAGCCGGCGGTGCGGTCCCATGCGATAGGACACCTGGAAGTCCTGGAACTCGTAGCCGCCGACGGGGATGGTCACGTCGCCGGTGATTTCGAAGGGCTGGGCGAGAAACTCGTAGTCCCGCTGGATGTCCGCGCTCAGGCTGTCGCTGTTCTCGAAGGCGGTCTGAAAGCGTCCCTGCAGGATCCGGGTCTCGAGCTGCCCCGCGCCGTTCAGGATGTAGTCGAAGCTGCCGCCCCAGGTGAACTGACGAACAGCCGCAAGGCCGCCCGGCCGCGGGCTGAACTGTCCGGAGACGAAGGTGCGCCGGAAGTCGTCGCGACGCAGGAAGCCCACCTCCGGGTTGAAGTTCCTGCCGACGAGCAGATGATCGACGAGCAGGCCGTAGAGGTCGTCCTCGTAGGAGAACGCCGCCTGATAGCTCTCCGCGTCGCCCGCCAGGCCCGGCGTGCTCGTGCGCGCGTAGTAGCCGTAGAGGTTGACGTCGTCGTAGAACGAGAAAGCCCCATCGACTCCATACGCCTGGTTCGCGCCGTCGCCCGTCAGCGAGACCGACCGGTTGGTGAAGATCGCGCCGATCCGACTCCGCCGGAGAACGTCGCGCTTGACGCGGAGCACGCTGAAGTTGGTCGGGACGGCGTCTGCGCCCGGCGCGTCGTCGGTCTGGATGTTGATGGCCCCCACGCTGAAATCACCCACCTTGCCGGTCAGGCGTCCGCCGCCCAGAATCGGCACGGTGCGTCCCTGGTCCAGGCCGATCCGCCGGCTGAAGAAGATGGTGGGGGCGTCCCCGCTGCCAAAGAAGCCCGACGCGCCGACACTCCGCCGCGCGGCTCCGCCGCCGCCGGCGCCGGCCACCCGCCCGAAGTCGAAGATGCCCTGACTCTCCAGGAAGAACTCGCGTTTCTCCGGGAAGAACAGGCTGAACCGCGTCAGGTTGATCTGCTGCTCGTCCACCTCGACCTGGGCGAAATCGGTGTTCCAGGTGAAGTCCGCCGTCAGATTCTCGGTGAGTCCGTACTTGACGTCGCCGCCCGCCTGCCCGGCGCCGTCGTTCGAGATCGGGGGCACGACGGTCCGGTCGGTGGCGAGTGAGCCGATCACGTAGGGCTTGATCTCGAACGTGCGGTTGCCTTCCGGCACCTGCAGGCCGGTGAGGGTGCCGGCCGCCGACACCCGGAACTGTCCCGGCCCGGCCGAAATCGGCACCGCCGTGAGGTACGCCTCTTCGTAGCTCGACCGGATGTCCCGGCCCAACTGGATGCCCCACAGTTGCTCGGCCCCGGGCCGGAAGCGGAGCGACTTGAACGGAATCGCCATTTCGACGGTCCAGCCGCCGTCGAAGCGACCGGTGCGCACGTCCCAGACGGGATTCCAGTCGGGATTCGGGTCTCCTTCGTCGGTGATCTGCCGATCGCTGAACCCCCCGATGGGATTGACCCGGAAGGCGAAGCCGTTCCGGCGGTCGTAGAAGGTGTCGAACACGACGATGAATCCGTCGTTGTTGATGAGCTGAAACGAGTCTCGCTGCATCTCGTTGGCGATCCACTGCGACTCGGGAACCGACTCGTGGACGCGGGCCGCCACGTAGATCGACTGATCGTCGAAGAAGATCCAGGCGTCGGTCGGCTCCGAGGCCGGAGCCCCCTCGTCGGGGGCCTGCTGGATGAAGTCGCCGAACGGTTGCACGCGGTCGTAGATCGGCTCGTCGAGCGCGCCGTCGAGCCGCCAGGGTCCCTCGAGGCGGACGGCGCGGACCGTCGCCCCGCCGCTGGCGTCCCGGTTGATGGTGGCTGGCGGCACTGGTGCCGGCGGACCGTCGATCGACGGGCCCGCGGGTTGGAATCCCGCCGGTGGGGGTTGCGCCGGCGCCGCCAGTGGCAGGACGCAAAACGCGAGCGTGGTGGCGAGCCTCGCCGCGCGACCGGCGGCGGCCTTCCCCTTGAGCTGTGCCGGCGACATGTGGCGGAGTTTATCCAGTCGCAGCGATACTTGGCGGTCTCGGCTCAGAACCGGAACTGCCGGGTGAGCTTCACCACGAACGCGCGGTTCTCCAGCATCGGGAAGCCGCGGTTCGTGAGGTTCATGAAGGTGTCCCGCTGGTCGTTGTAGACGATGAACAGCTCGCTTCCCGGCTGATACTCCCAGCGCAGCCGCACGTTGGTGCTCAGCACGTTGTTGGTCGAGTTGTACTGCAGCAGCGCGCTGGCGAACATGCGGGGCGTGAAACCGTAGGTGAGCCGCGTGGTGGCCACCCGGGCCGTGAAGTTCCCCTGCGGCAGCGTGATCCGATTCCACGAGATGCTGGGCTCGACCGCGAACTGCCGCGAGACCTCGATGAGGCCCCGCGAGTAGCCGACCGCGGTGATGTCGCCGGCGAAGAACTCGCCGTGCTGGAACGAGAGGCCGCCGGCCACGCGGCGGTGCGGTCCCATGCTGTAGGACACCTGGAAGTCGGTGAACTCGTAGCCGCCGACGGGGATGGTCACGCCGTCGATGATCTCGAAGGGCCGCGGGAGGAACTCGTAGTCCTGCTGGATGTCCGCGCTCAGCCTGTCGCTGTTCTCGAAGCTGGTCTGAAAGCGGCCCGACAGGATGCGGGTCTCGAGCTGCCCGGCGCCGTTCTCGATGTAGTCGACGCTGCCGCCCCAGGTGAACTGCCGCACCGCCTCGATGCCTTCCGGCCGCGGGCTGAACTGCGCGTAGACATAGCTGCGCCGGAAGTCCTCGCGGCGCATGAAGCCGATCTCCGGGTTGAAGTTCCGGCCGACCTGCAGGTGATCGACGAGCAGTCCGTAGAGATCGCCCTCGTAGGAGAACGCCGCCTGGTAGCTCTCGTTTCTTCCCTCGAGGCCCGGCGTGTTCGTGCGGGCGTAGTAGCCGTACATGTTCACGTTGTCGTAGAACGAGAACGACCCGTCGAGTCCGTAGGCCTGGTTCGCGCCGTCGCCCCTCGTCGAGACCGAGCGGTTGGTGAAGATGGCGCCGACGCGGCTCCGGCGCAGGATGTCGCGCTTGACGCGCAGCACGCTGAAATTGGTCGGGAGGGCGTCGCTGGTCCGCGCGTCGTCGGTCTGGATGTTGATGGCCCCGACGCTGAAGTCGCCCACCTTGCCGGTCAGGCGTCCGCCGCCCAGGATCGGCACGGTCCGCCCGCCCTGATCCAGGCCGATGCGCCGGCTGAAGAAGAGGGTCGGCGCGTCGCCGGGCGGGAATACCCCCGGCGGGGCGTTGAGGATTGCCCGCGCGGAGCCGCCGAAGCCGCCGAAGCCGGCCACCCGCCCGAAGTCGAAGATGCCCTGGCTCTCCAGGAAGAACTCGCGCTTCTCCGGGAAGAACAGGCTGAACCGCGTCAGGTTGATCTGCTGCTCGTCCACCTCGACCTGCGCGAAGTCGGTGTTGTAGGTGAAGTCCGCCGTCAGGTTCTCGGTGAGGCCGTACTTGACGTCGACGCCGCCGCTTCCGTCGCCGTCGTTCGAGATCGGGGGCACGGCGGTGCGGTCGGTGTTGAGCGAGCCGATCGCGTAGGGCTTGATCTCGAACGTGCGGCTGTCCGCCGGCACCTCCAGGCCCACCAGGGTGCCGGCGACCGACAGGCGGAACTGTCCCGGCCCGGCCGAGATCGGCACCGCCGTCAGGTACGCCTCCTCGTAGTTCGACCGGATGTCCCGGCCCAACTGGATGCCCCATACCTGGTTCGGTCCGGGCCGGAAGCGGAGCGACTGGAAGGGAATCTCCATCTCGACCGTCCAGCCGCCGTCGAAGCGGCCCGTGCGCACGTCCCAGACGGGATTCCAATCGGGATTCGGGTTGCCTTCGTCGGTGATCTGCTGATCCTGGAAGCCCCCGATGGGGTTGACGCGGAAGGTGAAGCCGTTGCGGCGGTCGTAGAAGGTGTCGAACACGACGATGTAGCCGTCGTTGTTGATGATCCGGAACGAGTCGCGCTGCATCTCGTTGGCGACCCACGCCGACTCGGGAACCGATTCGTGGACGCGGGCCCCCACGTAGATCGACTCGTCGTCGAAGAGGATCCAGTTGTCGGTTCGCTCGGTGGCCGGCGCCCCCTCGTCGGGGGACTGCTGGATGAAACCGCCGAACGGCTCGACGCGGGCGTAAATGGGCTCGTCGAGCACGCCGTCGACCCGCAGGGGTGCATCGAGGCGGACGGCGCGGACCGTCGCCCCGCCGCTGGCGTCCCGGTTGATCGTGGCCGGCGGCACCGGGGCCGGCGGACCGTCGATCACCGGGCCCGCGGGCTGGAATCCGGCCGGCGGAGGCGTGGCCTGACGCGGGGGCTGCGAAGAGGGCAGCGTCCCCGCGCCGCCGGCGGACACATCGGCCTGCTCCTGCCCGGGGGGTTCCTGCCCCGCGGCCGCCGCCGGCGTGCCGCCCGCCAGCGCCAGGGTGCACGACACGAGCGCGGCAGCGAATCTCGCTGTCTGCATCATCTCAGGTCCTTGAATCACGGGGGACTGACGGCTCAGTGCACCGTGTGAGGCTCTGTCGCCGCGTCGATGAACAGGTCGAGCACCTCGCGCACGACGGCGTTGTTCGCCCGGGTCAGGTTGATCAGCCCGACCACGACCACACGTGATTCGGGCTCCATCACCATCAGCGACGTGCCGCCCACGGAGCCGCCCGAGTGCGACAGCAGGCGCCGCCCGTCCTCGCGCGTCCGGATGAACCAGCCGAGGCCGTAGCCGACCCCTTCGCCGCCGCGGGTCTTCTGCTCGGTGAACAGCAGCTCGCGGGACGCCTCGGTCAGGAAGTCGTCGTCGAGATGCGCGTTGGCGAACGCCAGCACGTCCCCGGTGGTCGAGAGAAAGCCGCCGCCGGCCCACTTGTAGCTGTTGTTCACCCACGGCGCGTTCACCACGCTGCCACTGGCGTTCCGCACGTAGTAGCTCGTCCGCCCGGGGATGATCGGGACCACGAAGTCGGCGACGGTGTCGCGCATGCCCAGCGGGCGGAAGACCGCGTCGCGCATGGTGTCCAGGAACGGCTGGTCGGCGGCGCCTTCGACCACGGCGCTGAGCAGGTTGAAGCCGTAGCTGGTGTAGGCGAACGCCGTGCCCGGCTCGTGCAGCAGCGGATCGTCGGCGAAGATGGTCAGGCTGTCGAGCACCGTCGGGTACGGGTCGCGGATGAAGTTCTCGTCGCCCTGGTAGTGCCGGATCCCGGCCAGGTGGCCGCCGAGCTGCCGTGTCGTGATGGGGTGCGCCTTCTCCGGGAACGACGGGACGTACTTCTGAATCGGCGCGTCCGGATCCAGGCGGCCGTCCTCGACCAGCCTCGCCACCGCCGCCGCGGTCAGCGACTTCGAGATGCTGCCGACACGGAACTTCACCGACGGCCACATCGGGACCCGGTGCTCCAGGTTCGCGAAGCCGAAGCCCTCGGACCAGGCCGTCTCGCCGCCGACCGAGACGGCAATGGCGATGCCGGGGTAGCCGCGGGCGGCCAGGTCCGCACGCACGAGGGTGCGCGCCTCCTCGACTACCTCCGCGTAGCGCAGCGGGGCCGGCGCCACCGAGGGCGCGGTCGCCAGGTCGCCGGCCGATTGAGCCGACGCGTTCGGAGCCCCCATGCCGACGGCCAGCCCGGCCACCAGCAGGAGCGCGTGGAAGCGAAGGCATCCTTTCACCGTGGCCGGCGCCGGTCCGGGGCCCGTCAGCCCATGCTGAGAATCTCGCGTCATCGTCTCGTCCCCTCGATCTCGGTGCGCAGGCTGAACACCGTCTTGCCGGCGGTGACGTACAGGGTCCGCAGGTCGGGTCCGCCGAACGCCGCGTTCGTGATCGTGTCCTCCGGGATCGGGACGTGCCGCAGCAGCTCGCCGGCCGGCGAGAACACGTGAACGCCCGCGACCGTGTCGAGCGTCTCGCTGCTGCCGCGCAGGCTGTTCAGCCCGGCCGCGACGTACAGGTTGCCCTGGCTGTCGATGGTCATGCCGTCGCCGCTCCGCCCCGGATAGAAGTCGTGGAACACGCGCATGTTGCCGGCCGTCCCCTCGGGGCTGAGGTCGAAGGCGCGGATCATCCGCGGTCCGCCCTCGGCCCGATCCGTCTCGATGACGTACAGCGTGGTGTCGTCGGGGGAGATCACGATCCCGTTGGGGCGCAGGACCTCGGGCTCGGTCAGGATGCGCTCGATGGTCCCGCCCGGATCGATGCGGTACACCCCGTGCACCCCGGTCTGATCCGGCGTCGGGTTCGGTCCGGGCCGATCCGTGAAGTAGACGCGGCCCCGGCCGTCGATGGTCAGGTCGTTCGGCCGATGCAGCTCCCTGCCCTCGTAGGCGTCGGCGAGCACCTCGATCTCGCCGGTCTCCAGGTCGGTGCGGGTGACGCGGGGCAGCCCGGTCTCGCCGTCGCCGCCTTCACAGGCGAGCAGGCGCCACTCGCTGTCGAAGATCAGGCCGTTGGCGTCGTTGCTCGGCTGCCGGAAGGTGGAGAGCTGACCGTCGGTCGACAGTCGCAGGATGCGGTTGTTGCCGAGATCCGTGAAATACACGGAGCCGTCCTCGGCCACCGTCGGCCCTTCCGTGAAGGCCACCGCAGTCGCCACCGTCACCTCGGCGCCGGTCGACCCGCCGCCCGCCGGCGCCGCGTCCGCGCGCCCGCCCGCATCGAGCGCCGCGACGCTCTCCTCCAGCCCCGTGAGCCGGTCGATCACGGCTTCCTGCTGGCTCTCGAGCGATTCCAGCACCCGCAGCACGTGGGCCGTTCCCACCACCCGCGGCTGGTCGTCGCCGCAGGCTGTCATCACCGGCAGCAGTATGGTCATCACCCCAACGGCGCGTATCTTCATGCGGCTCTCCTCCGGTATTCGCTGAACCCCGCTCGCATCAGCCCCATGGCTCGACGGATCTTCGCACGAGCGCGGGCGCGGCGCCTTGCCCGTCCGGCTACCGCGCCTGCCGTGCCGCCTCGCGCTCCTCGGCCCGCGCCCCCGCGAGGATGCCCTCCATCGAGTAGTTTCCCTCGTGGCAGGCGTACTCGTAGAGCGGCTCGTCGGTCCGCTGCAGCTCCACCTGCGCGGTCCACGGACTCGTCCAGGTGGCCGGATCCTCGATGGTGAACTCGTACTGGATGGTGTCCGGGCCGACCCGCGTGAAGCGCTCGACCAGGTGTGCGTCGGGGGTCGAGCCGCGCAGGCCGGTCAGGCGGTTGAAGTGCAGCGTCTCGACGACCAGCGTGTCGCCCTCCCAGCGGCCGCGGGACTCGCCCACGAACTGCCGGATCGGCTGTTGCAACCACGGGCGACCGTCCAGCGGCACGATGCGCACGGTATGGGTCATCTCGACCAGCATCGCGATGTGGTCCGGCGTCTGGAACACGTGCACGTTGTTGTTGTAGGCGCTCGGGACCATCGGCAGCCCGGTGGTGAACATGCAGCGGTCGTTCAGGCCGCGGTCCTCCCACGAATCGGCCGGGTGCTCGCGCCGCTGGGCGGCCCGCTCCTCGCGCCTGCGCTGCGCCTCTTCCGTGAAGGGCGGCATGCGACCGTTCGGCGGATCCACGATCAGCGAGGTGCGCCGCGAGCGCTGGGTCGTCGTGCCCCGGTCCAGCCAGAAGTCGTTGTAGGCGCCGAGCGCGCCGTCCTCGCCACGGTCGACGCTTGTGCCGGCCCTGGTTCTCCGGGCCGGCCGCAGCAGCAGCTCCAGCTCGCGGTCGACGGTCGCCTGCTCCAGGTTCGCGGCCTCTTCCGCGGTCAGGAACTCCCGGCCGGCGTGCTCCTCGGGCCGCTGGAGTGGAGTGATGGAGCGGAAGTCCCAGATGCCGTGGAGTGCGGGGTCGCCCCACTCCGTCCGCAGCGAGGCCTCCGTCGCATCCTGCCCGGCGGCGGTCGCCTCGGTTCCCTGCCCGGCGGCGGTCGCGGGCGTCAACGCCAGGATCGCGACGACTATCGACAACGCCGCGAGACACGGTCGGCTCATCTCACCCTCCTCTTCGTGCGCGGCCCCTGCGGAACCGCTGGCCCATGATGGACCCGGAGGCGTTCGGGCGCAAGCGTGCCCGCGCCGCCGTCGTCGAGGGAAGCCGTCACTCCGCGGCGCAGAAGTGCCGGAGACAGCCGCGCCGTGCCTGGCGCCCCGAAACGCCTCGCTGGCTCGGCGTTTCGGCCCATCCCCTCCGCTCCAGGAGCTTGCGCCTCGGAACTCCACTGCGTTGCGTTTTGCGGCGCAATCTCCTAGCGCCCCGAAACGCCTCGCTGGCTCGGCGTTTCGGCCCATCCCCCCCGCTCCAGGAGCTTGCGCCTCGGAACTCACTGCGTTGCGTTTTGCGGCGCAATCTCCTAGCCTCTGGTTCCGTGGCAGGAATGACGAAGGCAGGAGACAGCGGCGGGCAGGCGGACGATGCGCGGGAGATCGGGGGTGCTGTTGTTACAGACGGGGCCGTCGGGGCGGATCCCGCGCACGACCGGGACCGCGACGTCATCCGGCGGCTCTTCGAGACCGGAGAGTACCCCTACAGGCAGAAGCTCGCCCGCAAGCCGTACGAGCGTCACAAGGCCGAGCTGCAGGTGGAGCTGCTGAAGGTCCAGGACTGGGTGAAGGCGACGAGCGGGAAGATCGTCATCCTGTTCGAGGGCCGGGACGCAGCCGGCAAGGGCGGGACCATCAAGCGGTTCACCGAGCATCTCAATCCCCGCGGCGCCCGGGTGGTGGCGCTCGACAAGCCGACCGAGGCGGAGCAGTCCGAGTGGTTCTTCCAGCGCTATGTCCGGCACCTGCCGCACGGCGGCGAGATCGTCCTGTTCGACCGCTCGTGGTACAACCGCGCCGGCGTCGAGCGGGTGATGGGGTTCTGCGGCGGCAAGGACTATCTGGAGTTCATGCGTCAGGCGCCCGAGCTGGAGCGCATGCTGGTGCGCAGCGGCATCAGGCTGTTCAAGTACTGGTTCTCCGTCACCCGCCAGGAACAGAGGCGCCGCTTCCAGGCGCGCGGGAAGGACGTCCTGAAGCAGTGGAAGCTGTCGCCGATAGACCGCCAGTCGCTCGACAAGTGGGATGAGTACACCGCCGCCAAGGAGGCGATGTTCTTCTATACGGATACCGCGGATGCGCCCTGGACCATCGTCAAGTCCGACGACAAGAAACGCGCCCGCCTGAACTGCATGCGGCACTTTCTGGCGGCGCTGCCTTATACGAACAAGGACGTCCGCGTGGTGGGACGATCCGATCCGTTGATCGTGGCCGGCGCCGATGCGATCGGGGCCGGAGATCCCGTCGCCGGCAAGTAGGGTGCAAGCGGCCGGCGCTCCCGCCGGAGAGCAGGTCTCGGGTGCGTCCTTCGAGCGGCGCGAAGGGTGTTATGCTGCCCCGCGCATGAACGACCGCACCATCGGATTCATCGGACTCGGCCGCATGGGTTCCGGAATGGCCCGGAACCTCCTGAAGGCCGGCGTGCCGCTCGTGGTGTGGGACGTGCTTCCGGACTCGGCGCAGGCGCTGGAGGCCGAGGGCGCCTCCGCCGCGGCGGATCCGGCTGCGCTGGCCGGGCGGGCCGAGTTGATCTTCCTGTGCGTGCCGACCGACAAGGAAGCGGGGGAGGTGCTGTTCGCCCGGCGCGGAGTGGTGCGCGGCGGCCGGACGCCGGCCGTCGTCGACACGACGACCATGAATCACCAGGCGGCGCGGCGGCTGGCCGTACAGGCCCGGAAGTCGGGCATCGCCTACGCCGACTGTCCGGTCTCCGGGATGCCCCTGCGGGCCGAGACGGGAACGCTGACCATGATGTTCGGCGGCAGCGAGGAGTTGTTCGCGCTCTCGAAGCCGTATCTCGACGTGATGGGGGAGTTCGTGGTCCACTGCGGCGACGTCGGCATGGGGCAGTTGATGAAGGCGATCAACAACATCGTCTACGACGTCAACATCGCCGCGTTCTGCGAGGTGCTGCCCTTCGCGGTGAAGGCCGGACTGCAACCCGCGCAGCTCGCCGAGGTCCTCACGACGGGCAATGCCCGCAGCTTCGCCAGCGAACACTTCGTGCCGCGCATCATGGAACGGCGTTTCGAGGGCGACTTCTCGCTGCGGGCCGCCTACAAGGACATCGTGAACATCCAGGAGGCGGCGGCGCAGCTCGACGCGTCGCTGCCGCTGGTCGAGGCCATGGTGTCGACCTACCGCGCGGCCATCGAGATGGGGTTCGGCGACGAGCCGAAGAGCGCCATGGTCAAGGTCTACGAGGAGCGGATGGGCCGGCCGGTCCGCATCCGCCGGCGCTCCGCCTGACGGCGCATGCGCAGCGCTGACGACGGCTCCTTCGCCCGCCGCCTGCTTGCGTGGTGGGACGTCCACGGCCGGAAGAATCTGCCCTGGCAGCGGGCGCGCACGCCGTACCGGGTCTGGGTCGCCGAAATCATGCTCCAGCAGACCCGGGTGAGCACCGTCGTCCCCTACTTCGAGCGGTTCACGGCGCGCTTCCCGGATGTGGAGAGCCTGGCCCGCGCGGACCCGGACGAGGTGCTGCACCTGTGGAGCGGACTCGGCTACTACGCCCGGGCGCGCAACCTGCATCGCGCCGCACGCATCGTCGTGCGGGACCACGGGGGGGATTTCCCCGCGACCGTGCCGGAGATCCGAGGGTTGCCGGGGATCGGCCGTTCCACCGCGGCGGCGATAGCCGCCCAGAGCCACGGCCGGCGGGCCGCGATCCTGGACGCCAACGTCAAGCGGGTCCTGGCGCGCCGTCACCGGGTCGCGGGAGCGGTGTCGTCGGCAGGAACCCTCGCCGAGCTGTGGCGGCTGGCGGAATCGTGCACTCCTGCGGAACGCGTGGCGGACTATACCCAGGCCGTCATGGACCTCGGCGCGACGGTATGCCGCCGCATCCGCCCTCTCTGTGCCGACTGTCCCGTCCGCACGGATTGCGGGGCGCTCGCCGCCGGTGGCCCCGAGCGCTACCCGGAGAGGGCGCCGCCTCGGAAACGCCGTCTCGAACGCAGCCGCTTCTTCGTGGTCGTCGACCCGGACGGCGCGTGCCTGGTGGAGCAGCGACCGCCGCGGGGCATCTGGGGCGGCCTTTGGTCGCCGCCGGAGCGTGACGCCGGCGAGTCGGTGAACGGCTTCCTGGATCAGGCCGGCATCGCGGCGGAGCTGGTCGACCGGGTTCAGACGGCCGGCGTGTTCCGGCACGGCTTCACCCACTACGACCTGGATGTCGAGCCGGTCTACGTGCGGCTCAAGTCACGGCCGTCGGCGGTTCGCGAAGGTGTCGGGCGCTGGATCGATCCGGCCGACCACCGGTTGGGGCTCTCGAGGGTGGCGTCCAGGCTCGTCGGCGTGCCGCCTCACGAATCGGCCGGTGTGGCGATGCGGTAGCCGACCCCGCGCTCGGTCAGGACGTAGGCAGGCCTGGCCGCATCATCGCCCAGCTTGCGGCGGAGCTTCTTCGCCGGGTCCGCACCACCGCCCTTGATGGAGGTCGGCGGAACTCGCAGCTCGAGGCTCGGCCGCATCATGCCTCAGACAATCACAACACCCGCCGCCGTTGCTGTTTTCTCCGTAGGTCACGAAGAGACGCAGGCGACGGTTTTCCGGCTACGCCGGGGGCGGTGACATCCCCTTGAACGTCAGCTTCTGCATGCCCGCGCCCGTCGCCGCCACGTAGAGATTGCCCTGCGAATCGGCCGCGATGTGGTGGCCGGCGCCCAGGATGCCCTGGGGGCGAACCGTTCCGAGGACCTCGAGCGTCGCGCGCTCGACGACGACGATGCCGTCGTCGCCGCCCACGTAGAGGAACTGCTGCTCGGGGTCGGCGGACAGTTCCAGATTGCGCGCGAAGGGTGCGCCGGGCGTGACCACCTGGTTCACGAACGCGCCGCCCAACGTGAATACCTGCACGCGGCGGTGTTCGCGGTCGGCCGCATACACCATGCCGTCGTTCGACACCCGGATGGCGTGGAGGACGTTGAAGTACGAAGGACCCGGATCCGAGAAGCTGGTCGGGTTCTGCACCTGACACTGGTCGTCGTCCACCGGCGTATCGCCGAACGCTCCCCACCGCCGCTTGAAGCGGCCGGTCTCCGCGTCGAACACGGCGACGCGCCGGTTGCCGTAGCCGTCGGCGACGAACAGCTCGTTGGTCGGCGGATGGACCCGCTGATCCGCCGGCCGGTGGAGGTTCATCATGTCGGCGTTGCCGCTGCTCCCGTTGCTGCGGCCGATCTGCATCACGAACGTGCCGTCCTGCGTGAACTTCAAGAGCTGGTCGTCGTTGACCGGCTCGACCCGGGGCACGCCGTTGGTGGGGCAGTTGTTGCCGCCCAGCCAGACGAATCCCTCGTGATCGATGTGGAGACCGTGTTCCCGCTGGGGCCACTCGTAGCCGTCGCCCGGACCGCCCCAGGCCCTGATGAAGTTGCCTGCCGTGTCGAACACGACAACCGGCGGCGCCGCCATCGCGGCCTCCTCGGGCGGGAGCGTCAACGGGCGGTGCAGGACCCAGATGTTGTCCTGCGCATCGATGGCGATGCTGGACGGAGCTCCGAGCTTCATCTCCGCCGGCACCGCGGGCCACGTCCCGTCCACCTCGAAGATCGGCAGGCTGCGGCCTTGCGCAGTCGCCGTCCCGGCGGCCGGCGCCGAACCGGACAGCCATGCCGGCGTTACGTTGGCGCCCGCGGCCACGACCAGTGCCATGAGAACCGCACGAAGCAGCCGTTTGCTCTGCATGATGGCCTCCCCCCCTGGAAAGACGAGGGCGACGACTATAGCACGGAGCCTGCGGCGGCCGGGCGGGCGGGCCAGCGGCCCGGGACGGGCGTAGTCGCATTCCGCCGGCTGTGGCAGAATGAATGCATGGCGAGCGCCAGCCCGACGATGACCACGTCGGCCACTTCGCAGGACGCCCTGCACGCGCTCCTGCGCGAGGTGCTGCCGCCGCAGGGAGGCTGGAGCGACGAGGAGTACCTGTGGCTCACGGATCGCTGCAATCGCCTGATCGAGTTCACGGACGGCCACGTGCAGGAACTTCCGATGCCGACGTTCACCCACCAGGCCGTTCTCCTGGCGCTCTATCGACTCCTCTACGAGTTTCTCACTCCGCGCGGCGGTGTCGTGATGGTCTCCGCTCTACGCATGCGCATCCGCGAGGGCAAGTTCCGCGAGCCTGACCTGCTGCTTCTCCGCGACCGCTCCGACCCCCGGTGCCGGGATCGCTACTGGTTGGGCGCGGATCTCGTGGTCGAGGTCGTGAGCCCGGACGATCCGGACCGGGACCTGGTCGAGAAGCGCGGCGACTACGCCGAGGCGGGCATTCCGGAGTACTGGATCGTCGATCCCCGCGACGGAACGATCACCGTGCTCGCGCTGGAGGGCGACGCCTACGTTGAGCAGGGCGTGTTCACTGCAGGCGACTCCGCCGGGTCACGGCTCCTGGAGGGGTTCGTCGCGGACGTGACGGCCATATTCGACGCTCCGAAGGCCGGCGCCTGACCCGGGCACGTTCACCACCGCGGCGCCGAGCGCGGCGTTTGCGGTAGGCCGTGGGCCAATTCCGCGTCCACAGCGCGGCGACGACTGTCGGGCTGCTTTGCGGCTCGGTATCGACTGCTCCCTGGCTGCTACGGCGCCTGCTCGTAGTCGGCCGCGGCGAGCGACAGCCGCACGACCTCGGCGTCGTTGCGGGCGATGACGTGGCCGTTGGCGAACGCCGGATGGGACCACAGCACGGCCCGGTCGTTCCAGCGGCCGGTGGCGCCGCCCCGCGTGCGCGTGGTCGGGGTCAGCAGCGGCGTCCGGTCGATCTCCGCGTATCCCTCCGGGCTGAAGCGCGCGATGATCAGGTCGCCCGAATCGTTGACGACGAAGTGGCGGTCGCCGTTGCGGACGAAGTAGGCCGTCGCCCAGCGGTCCTGGGCGTTCATCCGGTCGCTCTGCCAGAGCCGCTCGCCGCTGGTGGCGTTGAGGCCGCGCAGCTCGCCGTAGCTTCCGACGCCGTACAGGTGGTCGCCGACGACGATCGGGGTCGAGATGATCGAGTGCAGCGTGTCGGTCTCGTCGGGAAACTCGGTGCGGGCCTGCCCCCGCCACAGCATGCGCGCGGCGGGGCGGTCCGAGTTCAGCGCGAACATCATCGTGCCGTTGAAGAACTGGCTGACCGCGAGGTAGCGCCCGCTGCGGACCGGGGTCGCGATCGACAGGCCGCCGCCGACCTCGAACGGCTGGTTCCAGTAGATCTCGCCGGTCGCCGGATCGAGCGAGGTCACCGCCGAAGCGTGCCAGACGATCAACTGCCGCACGCCGCCCGCCGTGATGACGATGGGCGACGAGTAGCCGGGCTCGGAGTCGGACTCCAGCGCCCGCCAGGCCTCGGCGCCGGTCGCCTTGTCGAAGGCGACCACCTTCGCGTCCGGCTCCCCGCCGAGCAGCACGATCAGGTGCTCGCCCTCGACCAGCGGCGACTGCGACACGCCGAATACGGGGACGGTCACCCCGTAGTCGGCCGCCGTGTCGATGCGCCAGATCAGGTCGCCGGTCGCGGCGTCGAAGGACGAGAGCATGCCGGCCGCGCCGAGGATGTAGACGCGGTCGCCCTCGACGAGCGGCGTCGCCCGTGGGCCGCTCGCGAACTTGAAGTGGATGTTGCGGTAGGCCGCCGGCCACTCCCGCGTCCACAGGACGGCGCCGGTCTCCTCGTCCAGCGCGAGCAGCCGTTCGTGGCCGTCCATGGTACGGCTGCCCGGCGTCTCCCGGTAGTCGAGGACGAAGACGCGCCCGCCGGCGACGGCCGGTCCCGCGAAGCCGCCGCGCACCGGCGTCCGCCACTTCACGATCAGGCCCTCGTCCGCGAAGCGCTCGACGAGGCCGGTCTCGTGCCACACGGCGTCGCGGTCGACGCCGCGCCACTGCGGCCAGTCCTCGGCGCCGGGCGCGGCCGTCCCCAACCAGACGACGGCGCAGGCGACCGCGACAGCGGTTCGACTCTTTGCAGCCATCGCGCGATGGTATGGGGGTTGGATGTCCAGGTCAACGCCGGACGCCGGCGGGTGCCCGCGTCCAGCGAAACTCCCGCTTCAATGCCCCCGTGGCGGCTGTCGCTCCCGTCGCCTGTTCCCGGCGGGCGTCAACCTTCCGGATCGGCGGCCGGCAGCGCCAGGGCGATCAGCTCCGGCACGCGTCCGCCGCCGACGGTCAGCGCGATGTACTGCCGCCCGCCCGACAGATAGGTCATCGGCGTGCCGATGGCGCCGCCCGGCAGATCGACGGACGCGATCTCCTCGCCGGTCGCCTTGTCGAAGGCCACGAGGCGCGGCCCGTCGTTCGTGCCCCCCGCGGTCAGCGCGTGGATCAGCAGCGTCTTCGTCAGCACCGAACCGATGCGTCCGCTGTCGCCGCCCAGCGGCGGGAGATCGAGGTCGCGCAGCAGCGGGAGGTTGCGAATCCGGTCGCCGTCTCCCAGCGGCCGCATCCACAGGTGCTCTCCCGTGTTCATGTCGATGGCCGTCATCCGCGAGTAGGGCGGCTTGAACAGCGGCAGCCCCTGCGGGAGCTGCGGGCGGCGGGTCTGCGCCCCGCGGGCTTCGAGCAGCGCCAGGGTGGTGTCCTCGCCCGGCTCCGGCCTGCGGAAGTGCTTGACCGTGTAGCGGTTGCCCGACGGCACGTACAGGATGCCGGTCTCGGGATCGACGGCGGCGCCGCCCCAGCTTCCGGCGCTGAACCCCGGCCGGACGATGGTGCCCCGCAGGCTGTGCGGCGTATACAGGGGGCCGATGCGGTACGGCGCGACCGCCTCGATCGCCATCCGCCGTATCTCGGGCGTGAAATCGACGAGATCGTCGATGGCCACCCCCTGGTAGTCGAACGGCGCCGGCCGGGTCGGAAACGGCTGGGTCGGCCACGGCGCCTCGCCCTCGATGTCGGTGTCGGTCGGCACCGGGCGCTCCTCGATGGGCCACACCGGCTCGCCGGTCGCCCGGTCGAAGACGAACGTGAAGCCCTGCTTGGTGATCTGCGCCACCGCCTCGATCGGCCGGCCGTCGACCGTGACGTCGATCAGGTTCGGGGCGGCGGGCAGGTCGTAGTCCCAGAGTCCGTGGTGGACCACCTGGAAGTGCCAGACCCGCTCGCCGGTCTCCAGGTCCAGGGCGACGAGGCTCTCGGCGAACAGGTTGGCGCCCGGGCGGTGTCCGCCGTAGTAGTCGGGCGCGGCGGTGTTCAGCGGCAGGTAGATGTAGCCGAGCTCGGGGTCGATGCTCATCATCGTCCAGACGCCGACCTTGCCGGTCTCGCGCCAGGAGTCGCCGCCCCAGGTATCGTTGCCGAACTCGTCGCCCTGCGGGATCGTGTGGAACGTCCAGCGGGTGCGGCCGCTGCGCGCGTCGAAGCCCCGCATCCAGCCGGGCGGCATCTCCTTGCGGTTGTTGTAGCTGGAGATGGACATCGGCGTCACGACCGTGTCGCCGAACACGATGGGCGGGGACTGCACGGAATAGAGCAGCGCATTCAGCCAGTCGCGCGCGCCGCGCGTGGCGCGCGGGATGTCCTCCATCAGGTCCAGCCGGCCGCCGTCGCCGAAGTCAACGCAGGGCCGGCCGCTCTTCGCGTCGACGCAGACGAGGTACCCGTTGCCGGTGCCGAAGAAGATCCGCTCGTCGGTCCGCTCCGGGCCGTTCGACCAGTAGGCCACGCCGCGCTGGTTCCAGCGGGCGGACATCGTGGTGGTGCCTTCCTCGTAGCTCTTGGGGTTGAAGACCCACAGCGTCTCGCCGGTCCGCGCGTCGACGGCGGCGGCGGCCGACGTCGGCATGTTGATGAAGAGCCGGTCGCCGACCATCAGCGGAGTGGCCTTGAAGTTGGTGATGGTGGGGGGCTGGCCGTCGCGCCACCGCTCCGGGTCGCGGCGGTTCAGCTCGGCGAAGATCAGCCGCGAGTCGGCGCGCCACTCCGAGCCGTCCGGCATGGTCAGGCTCAGCACGGCGTCGGCGGACTGCCAGCGCCACGCGATCTCGAGGTCGCCGAAGTTGTCGCGGTCGATCTGATCGAGGGGCGAGTACTTGGTGCTGCCGAGGTCGCCCCCGTAGGTCGGCCACTCACCGCTCGCGGGCGCACCGTGCTGCGCCGCCGCGGGACCGGCCGCGGCCAGCGCGGCCACCAGGCAGAGAGCCTGCGCCGCCAAACCCGTCGCCAAGGCTCCGTGTTTGGCCCCAGCCCCCACCGCCCCAGGAGCTTGCGTCGCAGAACTCACTCCGTCGCGTTCTGCGGCGCAGACTCCTGGCCGACTGACGCCGCGCGCGGGCCGAAACGTTCGCCGCATGGGTCTTCCTCCGGCCCGCCGCGCTGCGGGCAAGCAGAGCCGCCAAGCCACGCGTTCCGGGCGAGGAGCAACCCGCGGGAGGTTGTGGCCTCTACCGGGCGCCGCCGCCGCCCGTGGTGGTATCCAACGAGAACGGATCCGGCCCGCGCCCTGCGTCGAACTCCTGCTCCCGAATCCGATGGGCGATGAACATCGCGGCCAACCCGTAGTTCCCCTCGTGGCACCGCGGCTCGTAGTAGATCCGATTCTGCTGGTCGCTCTGGCGCTTCAGCTCCTGCCGGACGGTCCACGGCGCCGTCCAGACGGTCGGATCCTCGATGGTGACCTCGTAATCGAGCGTGTCGGCGTCGACCACGGTGTACCGTTCGACGAGCCTCCGGTTCACGCTCGAGCCGCGAAACGGGAACTTCGGAGAGAAATTCGTGGTCTCGATGACCAGCGTGTCGCCCTCCCAGTGCCCCCGCGAGTCGCCATGGCGAAGACGGATCCGGCTCGACGGATGGCTCCCGCTCAGATTGACGATGCGCTGGTAGCCCTGGCCCTGCCCGGTGTCGTAGGCGATCGCGACGGAGTCCTCGCCCTGGACGATGCGCCGGAACCCGTTGAGGTCCGGTGTGGCGCCCAGCATGCACCGATCGCCCAGGCTCTGATCTTCCGGTCCGTCGTGGCGGTTCATCCGCAACGTGTTGTAGAACGGCGGGAGGTCGAACCGGCGCGGGGACACCGGCCCGTAGTCCCCGCCCTCGCAGCCGGGCGCCTGTTGCTCGCAGGTCGGCGTGTTCCGCATCAGCATCACCCGCCAGTCGCGCTTGATTTCCTCTTCCCGCCGCGCCTCCGGGGTCAGGGCCGGGATCCGCCCGTTCGGCGGATCGATGACGAGCGACGTGCGCGGACCCGCCGGCTTCGCCGAGCTGAAGACGGCGTTGTAGGCCCCCGACACGTCCTGTGCGCTCCCGCGCGGACCGCGGACGTTGCGCCCCGGGTCGAACCTGCGTGCGTCATCGCGGGCAGCTCGCTCTTCAGCGGTCGCGAACTCCCGATCGCCCAGCTCGGGCGCCCGCTCGAGGGGGGTGTCGTAGACGTCGAGCCAGATCCCCCCGAGATCCGGATGTCCCCAGGCGGTCGTGCCGGGCGCCTGGCCCAGCGCGGGGGCCGCGAGGAGAGGGAAGACCACCACGACAGCGGCCAGCGCCGTCGCGACACCGAAAGAATCGAGCAGTCGTCTCTTCATGTCCCGACCTCCTCGAACGGCCGCTCCGCGGCCCGCGCACCCGGCCCGGGCCATGCGGAAAAGTTGACCCGACCATCATAGTGTGCGGCTCCCGGTTGGACAATGGCGTCCGTTTGCGGGGTTCCGACGCCGCGGCGCGTCCCGCGCTCGCGAGGGACCGGATCACCACAACCCCAGCAGCCGCCACCACAGGCTCCCCGCCCCCAGCCAGATCACGATGTTCACCACGCTGATGAGCGCCCCCAGCCTCCACCAGTCGCCGATCGCGACGTTTCCCGACCCGAACAGGATGGGCGCCGGCGCCGTGCCGTAGTGGGTCATCGACGCGAACAGGTTGCTGAAGAAGGCCAGCACGAGGGCGGCGAGGACCGGCGGCGTGCCGACCGCGATGGCCAGGGCCAGGAACGGGGCGTACATGGCGCTGACGTGGGCCGTGTTCGAGGCGAAGAAGTAGTGGACGTAGAAGTAGATGAGGCTCAGGCCGAGGAAGGAGGGGAGCCAGTGCCCTGCGCCCAGCACGCCCGAGACGCGCTCGGTGAACCAGGCGAGCAGGCCCAGCTCGCCGAGCTGGGTCGCCATCATCACGAGAACCGCGAACCAGATGAAGGTGTCCCAGCCGCTGCGCTCCTCGAGGATGTCCTCCCAGGCCAGGGCGCCGGTGGCGAGCATCGCGGCCACGCCGGCCAGCGCCGTTGCGGTGGCGTTGACGCCGAGCGTGCCGCCGAGGATCCACAGCGTCAGGAGGAAGACGAATACGGCCAGCAGGACCCACTCGTCGCGCGACATCGGCCCCATTTCCCGCAACCGCTGCCGGGCGAGCTCCGGGGCCTCGGGGGTATGGGTAATCTCCGGCGGATACAGGCGGTAGATGAGGAACGGCACGACCAGCAGGCTGAGCACGCCGGGGACGAATGCCGCCACGGCCCAGAGCGCCCAGGAGATCTCCACCCCCTGCTGCGCGGCCAGCGACGCCGCCAGCGGGTTGGCGGCCATCGCGGTGAGGAACATCGCGCTGGTGATCACCACGCCCTGGTAGGAGGTGAACGTCAGGAAGCCGGCGATCCGCCGCTGGGTGCCGAGCGCGGCGTCGCTGCCGAGGGAGACGCACAGCGACTTGAGGATGGGGAAGATGACGCCGCCGGCGCGGGCCGTGTTGCTGGGGATGGCAGGGGCCAGGACCAAGTCGGTGACGACGAAGCCGTAGGCGAGCCCGAGGCTCCGCCTTCCCAGCAGGCGCATGAAGTGGTAGGCGATGCGCGTGCCGAAGCCGGTCTTGACGAAGGCGGTGGCGATGAAGAACGCGGCCACCACCAGCCAGACCACGGTGCTGCCGAAGCCGGCTGTCGCCTCGGCGATGGTGAGGGTGCCCGAGAGCACCGCGAAGGAGACCGAGACGAACGCGAGGGCGCCCATCGGCATCGGGCGCAGGATGATCCCGACCATGGTGGCGACGAAGACGGCGAGAAGCTGCCACGCCCGCGGCTCGACGCCGTCCGGCGTCGGGACGAGCCAGAGCAGGGCCCCGACGAGGGCCACCACCCCGAGCCGGGGGGCGTCCACGCGGGCCGTCCGGGCGGGTCGCTGCGGTACCTGGTCAGCCATGCAGCACCTGGACGCCGCGCGAGCCCGTCGCGCCCCGCAGTGTTCCTCGATGGTAGCGGGCCGTGCCCATGGCCTGCTTACCGCTTGACGTACTTGCGAATCCTCTGCGGGCCGACGTCGGCCGCGTAGACGTTGCCCTGCCGGTCGGCGGTGATGCCCGACGCCCCCGAGATGCGCCGCTCGTCCTGGAACTCCAGATCGGGGTCGGGGATGTAGGCGTGCACCGTCCCGTCGACGGCGCTCCCGATGTAGATACCGCGCTTGAAGCCCGGGTTGTTCCCGGAGTTCGAGGTCGAGTCGGTCACGTAGAGCACGTCGTCCTCGTCGATGAACATTCCGCTCGGCCGCCCGAACTGCTTCCACTCGGCGACGAATGTCCCGTCCGGCTCGAAGATCTGGATCCGGCTGTTCGAGCGGTCGCCGACGAACACCCGCCCGCGGCTGTCCAGGGTGAGGGTGTGCGGCTGGTCGAACTCGCCGGGCGCCTCGCCCGGGCCTCCCCACGTCGTGAGGAACCGGCCGTTCCGGTCGAACTTCACCACCCGGTTGTTCGGCCCGTGCCCGTCGGTGACGAAGATGTCGCCGCCGGCGTTGACCGCCACGTCGCTCGGCCGGTCGAAGGTGTCCGGCCCGTTGCCCGCCACCCCCGCCTTGCCGAGCGTCATCAGGATCTCGCCGCTCGGGCTGAACTTGAAGACCTGGTGCCCGCGGCCGCCGGCCGGCATGCCGAGCACCGTGTCGCTCCCGTTGTAGTCGGTTCCCCAGAGGTTGCCTTCCGGGTCGATGTGGAAGCCGTGCGGGGCCGCGAAGACCCCCTCGCCCCAACTGTCCAGAAGCTCCCCGTCCGGGCTGAACTTCACCACCGGCGGGTCGTCGTCCCGGCCGACGCAGGTGGCGGCGCCCGGCGGCTGGTTGTTGAAGCAGCGGTGGAAGACCCAGACGTTGCCGTCCGCGTCGCGGTCGACGCCGATCGTCTCGCCCCACGTCCCGCCGTTCATGTGCGGCGGCAGGTGGGGCCACTCGTCGACCAGGCGGTACGGGTTGGGGAGCGACTGCGCCGCAGCTTCCGCGGCTGCGCCCACGAGGGCGGCGATCGCGAGGCCGATGGCGGCAATACGCGCCGTCGATGCGGTTGTTGTTTCAGTCATGCTTCCTCATCCTTCGTCACGCCTCGTCGCCACCGGTGCGTGCAACCAGAAACTCCAGCACCAGCCGGTTGACCTCCGCCGACCGCTCCTGCTGCACCCAGTGCCCGGCCCCGTCCAGCAGGTGCAGGCCCCGCAGATCGGTGCAGGCCTGTCCGTCCATCCGCTCCAGGGCGCCGGGCCGCTGGTGGATGCCCCAGTCCCGCGCTCCCGCGATGAACATCGACGGCTGGTCGATGGTGCGCCCGGCGAAGACCTGGAGGTCGGCGTTGATGCCGCCGCCGAAGATGGACGATACCGACTGCACGCTCCGGTACCACTGCAGCCCGCCCTGGAACCCGGTCCGCTCGTACTCGGCGCTGTAGACCCGCAGCTCGTCGTCCGGCAGCCACTCGCACTCCGCGATCTCGGCCGCCGACGGCATATGCTCGGCCACGGTTTCCGCCATCCCCTTGCCGAGATCGAGGACGTAGTAGCGGGGGAGCCGCCCCAGCTCGGCCGCGGACCACTCGCGGAGCGGTGCCGGCCGGTTGCCGCTCCAGTCGCCGCTCTTCATGTGGTAGTAGGCGCGCAGGAAGTCGTGCACGCCCTGCGGCGCTCGCCACAGATCGTCGTTGGCCCCTCGCGTGGCGTAGAAGCGGCGGTAGTGGTGGCGCGGCGGATCCAGGCTCGCCAGCTCGGCGTCGATGTCGGTTGCGGCGCCGGCCGGCTCGGAGGCCGCGTCGGCGGTGTCGAACGGCAGCGTCGCCGTCCCCCCGAACGGCGCGCTCATCAGGACGACGGAGCGGAAGACGTCCGGCCGGGCGACCGCGCACCAGGACGCCACCAGCGAGCCGAAGTCGTGACCGGCCAGATGAACCTGGCGGTGGCCGAACGCCGACACCAGCGACAGCATGTCGCGTATCTCGTTCAGCATCCGGAACGGGCGCAGGTCGTCGTCGTAGCCCACGCCGGTGCCGTCGGTGCGGCCGTAGCCGCGCAGGTCGGGCGCCATGACGTGGTAGCCCGCCTCGGCGAGGGCCGGCATCAGCCGCCGCCAACTGTAGGCGAGCTCCGGGAACCCGTGCAGCAGGAGAACGCCGGCGCGCGCCTCCGTTTTCGACCCCGCCTCCAGCACGTGCATGCGCAGGCCGTTGACGCCGGCGACGAACCGGGAGCGGACGCCGCGCGGCAGCACGTCGTCGGCGTAGGGGCCGACGTTGCCGTCGAGCTGCGTCATCGCGTGCAGGGCGGGGCCGGCACCCGGCCTCGGGGCTTCCGCCACGGTGGCGATTCCGGCGGCCCCGGCGCTCGAAGTGACGGTGGCCGTTGCGGTTCCGGCGGCCGTTGCGGTTCCGGCGCCTCCGCGGTGGAAGGCGGCGGCGGCGGCCCCGGCCCCCTGCAGGAGCTGGCGTCGCGTGAGCGGAGGAGAAGGCATCGCCCGATTATGCCACCCCCGGCAGCCCGTGGTGGAACGCCGCGCAGCACCCGGAGCGGTGAGGCGCCCGCGTGGCAAGGCGCGACGGGGAGCATACGCCCGGCTATCGCCATCGGCCGGCAACGCCGACAACAGGAACCGAAGGGGGCAGTGACCACGACATGCACTACATCGAGGACAGCGCGGCGACCGATCAAGACTTGATCCGGGCCCTGCGGAGAATCAGGAGGCGGTTGGCGGCAAGACGCTGGGTGCTGGACGGCAGCGGCCGGATCCGTTGCGAGCTCCTGCCGCCCGTCGACGGCTATCCGCGCCGGATGTGCTGTCCGCTCGGCATGCTGGCGGCGGAGGCTCCGCGGACCCGGCTGGACCGGACGCTGCAGGAACGCGAGAACGCGGATTGGAAGGCGGCCGTAACGTCTTTCGTCGATCTCGAGATACGGCCCCACGTACAGGCGCTCGCAAGAAAGCCGGGCCGATTGCGCCGCGAGGAGCATGCGGAACGGGGCCTGGTCCGCCTCGGCGTCGCACTGGCGGTGAGCACGATGCCGTCGGATCCCGCCTCGGAGAGCATCCTGGCCCTGGAGGCGGCGACCGTACGATTGTTGAGCGAGGCGTCGGAGCGTCCCGACAGCCGGGCCGGCATCCTGCTGGCCCGGAGCCTGAGGACGGAAGGCAACACGTTGGCGGAGGACTATCGGGAGCGCTTCCGGCGGACGCTGGCGGAAGCTGCCGCCGTTTCCCGTGCCGCACGCGCCGTAATTCGGCGTCGAATCCGCGAACTGGGCTCGGACGCCGACGATGGACGCGGCGGACTCGCTCCCGACGCCGCGGCGAGGGCACCGGCCGCACCGGCCCGGGGCGCCGTCCTCGGCTTCGGGGCCGGCCTCTGGAGGATCCTTGCGGGTGATATCCTGTCGCCAGCTCGATCCGGGAGGAGAACGTCATGAGCGGGACGAAGCTGGCGGCATTCGGGTTGGTCACGATACTCGCGGCGGGCTGCGGCGGCACCGCCCCGGAGCCGGAACCGGAACCCGCCGCCGATGCGGCCCCGGAACCGCCGCAGTTCGCGGTCACCGGCGAGCATCCCTGCGACCCGGTCGGAGACGTGCAGTTCATCTGCGACATGGTCAGCCCCGAGGACATCGTGGTCGTCCCCGGTGCGGAGTGGGCCATCGTCTCCGGCGCCCGCGAGGGCGGCCGGCTGAACCTGGTGCACGTGGACGACAAGACCTCGACCGTGCTGTTCCCGACGCCGGACAGCGAGCAGCGTCTCGACGCCGAGGCCTGGCCGGAGTGCCCCGGTCCGTTCGACCTCGCCAACCCGGACGTGTCCCGCCTGCACGGGCTCTACCTCGAGCCGGGGGAGGGGAGCGTCCACACCCTGCTCGTCGTCCATCACGGCCCCCGCGAGGCGATCGAGTTCTTCGAGGTCGACGCCGGCGACGAGCCGCCGAGCCTGGCCTGGGTCGGCTGCGCGGTGGCGCCGGAGGGCGCCAACCTCAACTCGGTGGTCGCCCTGCCGGGCGGCGGCTTCGCGACGACGAACGCCGGTATCGGGGTCTGGGAGTGGCAGGCCGACAGCGGGTGGGAGGTGCTCCCGGAGAGCGAGGACACCGCGCCGAACGGCATCGAGGTGTCGGCGGACGGGCAGACCCTCTACATCGCCGGCTGGGCCGAGGAGAAGCTGACGCGGCTGTCGCGCGGCGTCACGCCGGTCGAGAAGGACGTCATCGAGCTCGGCTTCCGGCCCGACAACCTGCGCATGTCCCTCGACGGCTCGGTCATCTACGCCGCCGGCCACACCGACAGGGACGGCAACTCGATCACCCTGCCGCGGGAGCCGACGCTGGAGACGACCAACGTCGCGGCCATCGATCCGGAGACCCTGGCGCTCGAGCGGGTGTTCGTGCACCCCGCCATGAACGGGTTCGTCTCGTCGACCACCGCGATCCGGATCGGGGACGAGCTGTGGCTGGGCTCGTACCGCGGCGACCGGCTGGCCTGGCTGCCGATGCCGGAGTAGCGCGTGACACGGAATGAGTTTGCTCAGGCGGTGGACTGCTGCCGAAGCCAGTCCGCCAAAGCCATCTTCAGCAGCGACTGATACGGCACGTCGCGTCGATTCGCCTCGCGCTTGAGTTCGGCGAGCAACCAGCTCGGCATGCGGAGCGTCACGCGCGACGTCGACGGCTTGAGGTTTGGAAACACTGCCGGTTTCGGCTGGCTGAAGTCGACGAAGCGTTCGAGCCGGTCCGCCTGACTCTCCAGATACGCCGCCTCGTCCTGTCGTTTCTTCATCGTACCCATTTCCTGTACTTGCGGGCCGTTGTCCAGGCGGTAATCGGCCGAATCAGTTCAGCTCGGATCGTGAACGGCACGGTGACATGACGGCCGTCGTCGGTCAGCCCAATCAACCAGTGTCGCTTCTCCAAATCGGAATGGCGCAGATCCGGAAAACAGGTGCCGCGTCCATTCAAGAACGCACGTTCGACGTCGGCGACCGTGAAACCGTGGGCCTCGACCTTGCCCAGGTTGCCTTCGTCCCACTCGATTGCCCGAGGGGTTCGGCGAGCACCCGCCGTCCCGCTTCCAGGAGCCGATCCCGCCAGGCGAGCCGTGCGAGCCAGTCGTCGGGAATGCCGGGCAGGCCGTAGAGAGCGCCGGCGAGCTGACCCGTCACTGCCGCCACCGTGTCGGCGTCGTCGGCCAGGTTGGCCGCCAGCAGCACCGCGTTGCGGAAGCTCCCGGTGCGGGCGACCGACCAGGTGGCGGCCTTCAGGGTGTGCACGACGTACCCGCTGGAGCGGATCTCGTTCCTGGGACGTCCCCGCCAGCTACCCGCCATGACCCGTGTGATTGCCTCCGCGCCCTCGAACCGTCTTGGAGCCAGGACGTCGGCGCGCGACCTCCCGGCGATGGCATCCGCCAGCAGCTCCGCGAACGCCCGGCAAGCGTCCACCGCTTCCTCCGCACCGTGGGTCGTGCGCGACTGCTCGGCGGCGGTCGCGGCCAGGCGCGGCCGGTCGTGCCAGAAGCGAAGGGCGACCGGGGCGAGCCGCATCAGCGAGCCGTTTCCCGCGCTCTCCGGGTCGGTCGAACCGGCGAGCGGGTCCCCGGTCCGGAGGTACCGGTCGAGTGCCGCGCGGGTTGTGTTGCCGATGTCGAAGCAGTGTCCCCTGCAGGAGTATTCGCCGTCCCGCCACCATCTGACGAAGCGGTCCATCAGGTCCCGGGCGTCGAGCGCCTCACCGGACGCCAGGCTGTCGGCCAGCGCCAGCGCCATGGCCGTGTCGTCGGTCCAGCAGCCGGGAGGCAGTTCGAACGGGCCGCCGCCCTCCATGTCCTCCACGCGCGGCTGCGCATCGCGGGGGCGGAACTCGAGTGTGGTGCCGACCGCGTCGCCCACCGCGAGACCGAGGAAGGCGCCGAGCGCACGGTCACGGACGCTGTCCGGGTGCCTTGATGGAGCCGACGGCGCCCGCGGCGCACACTGCGCCACGTGGTCTTCCTGGGGCCCGGGTTCAATGGCTCCCGGCCGAACATCGCGCACTCGGCGCATCGCGTCGTCCGGGCGTTCGCCCAGCTCCACCAGCAGGCGGGCGGCGATGGTCCCGGCGCGCCCCAGCCCGCCACGGCAGTGGACGAGCACGTCGAAGCCGAGGCGCAGCCGGTCCCGGAGTGCTTCCCCTGCGACCGCCCACCCGTCCTCGAAGACGCGCGCCGGGGGCGAATGCCCGTCCCGGATCGGCAGGTGCCACCACTCCATGTGCCTGTCGCGGACTTTCCCGGGGAGGTCGCGTACCTTCAGCAGGTCGAACTCGTGCTCCTCGATCAGCGTGACCACCGCGGTCGCTCCCCAGCGCTGGATCACGTCCAGATCGGTGTCGAGGTCCCGCGCCCAGGCGCCGGACATCCCGTGGGGATCGGTCTTGCCGGGGCACAGCGTGATGCCGATCCGGCCGTGGCCGTCGCCCGAGGTCACTGCGGCGATGAGGAGCGGGCTGCTCTCGCTGGTCTTCGGTGGCGGCATGGGTCGACTCTGCTCAGGCGGTCCGGGGGACGACGCGAGGTAGTATCTCATCTCTCCCCGCGGCGGGGCACATGACGGGCTGGCTCGGATACGCGCGTGTCACCGGCCGGGCTCGCGAGCCGTCGCTCGAGTGCCGTGAACGCCTCGATCAGCTCGGGCGCCTCGAAGGCGCGGTTGCGCCGGCCCACGTTGACCTGCACGAGTATGCCGGCGCTTACGAGCCGGTCGATGGCTTGGCTTGCCGCCTGGAAGGAACGTCCGATCAGCTTCGCCGCAGTGGATGCCGTAAGCAGCGGGGCGCCGGGCAGGGCGTCGATGAGCAGGCGCACTGCCGAGTCACGGCGGGTGTGACCCACGCGCTCGCGCCAGGAAGATTGCAGGTTGCGCACCTGCAGATCGAAACGGCTGGCGTCCTCCACCGCTCGGCGGCATGCCGAGGAGAAAAGCCCAATCCAGCGGTTGGCTCCCGCCTGCGCCTCGGCGGAGTCCGGCTCGCCGACGTAGCGCGTGCCCGTGAGGCCGCCGACGTAGTCCCGCGACCATGTCGCCAGGATGAGCGAAACGGGCGGCAGGACGCGCAATCCAAGCCCCCGCCGGCGCAGAATCAGGTGGATCAATACGCGACCCGTACGGCCGTTGCCGTCCACGAACGGGTGGACCGTCTCGAACTGCGCGTGGGCAATCGCCGCCTGGGCCAGCGCCGGAAGCGAGTGGTCGTTGCAGAAGGCGAACAGATCGTCCAGCAGACCCGGAACGGCCTCGGGGGGCGGAGGCACGAAGTCGGCCGAGCAGGGGTTGTAGTCGCTCCCGCCGATCCAGTTCTGAACGGTGCGGATTCGGCCCCCGTGCTGTTCGAGTCGCGTCCCTGCCAGCAGGCGACGATGTGCTTCCAGCAGCGTGATGACGGTGACGGGGCTTTCGGGTTCGATGGCATCCACTCCCCAGGCCATGGCGTCGATGTTGTTGAGCACCTCCAGGGCCGTAGGGTCGCGCGACGTTTCCCCGAGCTGGCGCGCGGCGTCGGCACGAAGCAGCCGCCGTCCGCCTATCTCGAGGCCCTCGATGCGGGACGAGGCGACCGACTCGGCGCGAAGCAGCATGCGGGCCGGGGCGTCGGTGCTCGACAGAGCCATCGCGGATGAGTCGAGCCTCACCAGCGCTGCCTCGGCGACGGAGATGTCGGCGGCGACATCGCCGTCGAGGACGAACCGGCGGTCCGCCAGCCGATCGGGCAGGTAGACCGCGTAGTGGCACGGCCGCCGATCACGCCGGGTCAACCCGGTGACGTCGCCCTCCCAGAGTCGTTGTTGCAAGCTCGCCACAGGCTCTTATATTCAAGGATAACGTATGAAGCTTGAATATGCCGGCGCCCTACTCAAGGGTGACCGCCACAAGTCAGAGGGTCAGGGCCGGTCGTGGGTGACTGCGGCGGCCGGGATGTCGCGCAGGCGCTCCTGTACGGTGCCGGGGATCCCCAGCTTGGTGTCGGC
The DNA here is from genome assembly GCA_963662835.3 of Vicinamibacterales bacterium. Classification (GTDB taxonomy): domain Bacteria; phylum Acidobacteriota; class Vicinamibacteria; order Vicinamibacterales; family UBA8438; genus WTFV01. The sequence goes on along the minus strand of CAXXVU020000002.1, from coordinate 7,673,968 downwards.
GCCGAGCTCGGCCAGCAGGGCGGCCGTTTCCGGCCAACTCTGGAACTGGAACGACTGCTTCGAGCCCTCGGCCATCCGGTAGGCGGTGCGCCCGCGGAAGTCCCGCGCGTCGATGTCGGCGCCGTGCGCGACGAGGTACTCCACCACCTCGTTCAGGCCGCGAAACGCGGCGCCGTGGAGCGCCGTGAAGTCGGCCTCGTTCACCGCGTTGACGTCGGCGCCTGCCTCCACCAGTATCCGCACCGCTTCCTCGGCCATCGGGGACCGGGTTCCGCGAGGCACGCGCGGCGTGTAGGTGGCCCGGCCGAGGCCCGCGGCGGCCATGAGCGGCGTCGTGCCGTCGTCGGTCGTCAGGTGCTGATTCGCGCCTGCAGCCAGCAGGGCACGGAGGATCCCAGCCGAACTCGAGGTGTAGGCCGCGCCATAGTTGAACACGCGTCCCGAGCCGTTCATGTCCGTCGCCGCGACCCACAGGGGCGTGGCCCCGCGCAGGTCGCCGGTGCCGGGGGAGAAGGGCTCGAACGCGCCCTTCTTCGGGTAGCCGACGTAGAACGAGAACATCGCCGAGCTCGTGATCCGTGCGTTCGGGTCGGCGCCTCCGGCGAGCAGCGCCTCGACGAGCGCCAGCCGGCGCGGGCCGTCGGTCTCGCCACCGAGCCGCCGATAGGGACGATAGTCCCCCTGCCGCAGATACCAGTCGCGCAGCCACATTTCGACGGTGCCCGCCGCTGCGTGCAGCGCGCTGACGCCGCCCATCGTGCCGTTCGGATCCGCCCCCTCGTCGAGCAGGAACAGCGCGAAGGCATCCTCGCCGCGGACGATGGCGTACGGCAGGACGTGCGTGCCGTCGGCGCTCGGCGCGTTGACGTCCACGCCGGCCGCGAGGAGCGTCCGGGCAGTCCCGATGTCTCCGTTGCGCGCCGCGAGCATCAGCGGCGTGAAGCCCTTGGCGGTCGAGACCGTCGGATCGGCGCCGGCGTCGATCAGGATGCGCACCACTTCCGGATGCGGTCTCGCCACCGCCCACATCAGCGCCGTGCTCCCGTTCCGGGTCACCGCGACGTCGATGTCCGCCCCTTGCGCGATGAGGGCGCGGACCACGCCGGCGTGACCGGTTCGGGCGGCCGTCATCAGTGGGGCGAGGCCGCTGGCCTCCGCGGCGTTGACGTCGGCGCCGGCCGCGAGCAGCGTCTCGACCATCGAGAGGCTCGTGTTCTCGACCGCGCGCGCCAGCGGCGTCACGCCGTGGTCGTCGCTCGCATTCGCGTCGGCGCCGGCCGCAAGCAGACGCTCCGCCAGCTCCAAGTCGTCCCAGTGGGCGGCAAAGAGGAGCGCGGTCGCGCCGTCGGCGCGCGCCGCATTGACGTCGATGCCCGCGGCAAGAAGGGCGCGCACAGCTTCGCGGTCCCGGTCTGCGGCGGCGGTCACGAGGCGGAGGTCTTCCGCGGCGGCGGCGGTCACGCCGGCGGCGGAGATCGCGAGGAGGAGACCGAGGCGATAGCGTGCTGTCCGGGCCGCAGTGCTCATACTTCGATTATAGTGCACGCCCGAATAGCGCAGGCGGAGCCGTCCGGCCGTTGCGCCGCGTGTGGATGCGCTGCGGCGCTAGCCACGCTAGCCCGCTAGCCACGCTAGCCCTCCTGGTCGGTTGCCGCCTCTCCCTTCACCATGAACCGCTCGAACCACAACCTGAGATAGAGCTGCACCCGCAGGAAGTTCGTCGGCGGCAGGCTGCGGCTGTGCCAGCCGTCGGTCAGCCGGATCATCCCCGTCGGTACCTTGCGCAGCTTGAGCGCCCGGTAGTACTGCTCGGTCTGCTCCATCGGGGTCCGCAGGTCGCGCTCGCCGGTCATCAGCAGCGTCGGCGTGGTGACGTTGCCGACGTACATCAGCGTGGACCGCCGCAGGTGCTCCTCGGGGTCCTCCCAGGGGAGCTTCGCGAAGTTGCGGTACCAGCCCGACCCGTCGGTGGTGCCGACGAAGCTCAGCCAGTTGGTGACCGGCGCCTTGACCACCGCGGCGGTGAAGCGGCCGGTCCGCCCGACGATCCACGACGTCAGCACGCCGCCGCCGCTGCCGCCGTAGACGAACAGGTTGCGCTCGTCGATGTAGCCGCGCGAGAGCACCTCGTCGACCCCGGCCATCAGATCGTCGTAGTCCTCGCCGGGATACGCGTTCTTGATCTCGTTGCCGAAGGAGCTGCCGTAGCCGCTGCTGCCGCGCGGGTTCGTGTACAGGACCACGTAGCCGTTCGCGGCGTGATCCTGGTTCTTGAAGTCGAAGCCGGCGTTGTACATCGAGTGCGGGCCGCCGTGGATGCGGAGGATGAGCGGGTACTTCCGGGCCGGATCGAAGTCCGGGGGCTTGACGATCCAGCCCTGGATGTCGAGCCCGTCGGGAGACTCGTACCAGATCGCCTCGACCTCGCCCAGGCGGACGTCGGCGAGCAGCCCGGCGTTGGTCCGATGCAGCGTGCGCACTTCGTCGGGAGCGTCGACGTCGAAGGCGACCAAATCGCCGGGGACGTGGTAGCTGGAGACGACCCCCACCGCGGTGCCGTTGTCGCTGATCGAGGAGACCGAGAGCATGTGGTTGCCGCCGCTCACCGCGCGGACCTCGCCGTCCACCGACGCGAAGTGGAGGTTGCTCGTGCCCCTGAGCTGGGCGTTCAGGTAGACGCCGCTGCCGTCGGCGGCCCAGCCCACGATGCCGGGGCGCCGGCCCATCTCGGTGGCGATCACCCGCGACCCGGAGCCGTCGGCCGCCATCACGTACAGGCCCTCCTCGCGGTAGGTGTCGGTGGTGTGGTCCATGCCGGTGTAGGCGAAGGCGCGGCCGTCGGGGGAGGGGACGGCGTTGGCGTCCGGGCCTTCCCGGCCGGTGAGGGCGGTGATCGCGCGGGTCGCCAGGTCCACCCGGTACACCTCGGACTCGCGCCAGGCGTACTCGGCGTCCGGCTCGCGGAGGCCGGAGAAGACGATGGCGCCGCCGTCCGGCGTGATCCGCGGGTCGTCGTGGTGGTAGTCGCCGCTGGTGACCTGACGCGGTGTTCCGCCGTCGGCGCTGACGACGAACAGGTGACGGTAGCCCGCCGGGGTGTACCCGGAGCCGTCGCGCCGGTAGTTCAGCCGCGTCACGATCCGGGCCGGGGCGGTCCAGTCGGCGCCGTCCGGAGCCTGGGGCATATCGATGCTCCAATCCGGATCGGGCGCGGGAGAGACGACCGCGCGGAAGGCGAGCGAACCGCTGTCCGGCGCCCACCGAATCTGCGACGGCGGGTTCTCCAGCCGGGTGATCCGGCTCTCGGCCCCCTCGGCGTCCATCCAGCGGACGAAGATCTGCGCTCCGCTCTGCTCGGCGGAGCGCGTGAAGGCGATGCGGGTGCCGTCGGGCGACCAGCGGGCCCCGGCGCCCTCGGTCAGGTACCGGTTCCGCGAGCCGTCCGCGCCGATGACCCACAGCTCGGTCCGGATGCCGTCGGCCACCGCGTCGACGAACCGCCGCTCGTAGACGACCGTCCCGCCGTCGGGGGAGATGCGCGGATCGTTGACGGTCTCCCAGGAGAGATAGTCGGCCAACTCCAGGTGGCGCTTGCCCTCACCTTGCCCCGCCGCGGTCGTCGCCGACTGCCCCGTCGCGGTCGCCGCCGCCAGGAGGAACGCGAGCAGCAGGCCGCCGCCGAGCCGCAGCCCGTCGAAGTGCCGCCGGTGTCCGGGCCGGAGCGAGCTGTGCATCGTCATGGTCCTGACCTCCCGCCGCGCGGCGCGGTTGCCCGCGGTGCGGCTCGGTGGGAGTCTACCGCCGCCAACCGTGGAGTGCAGCGGAATTCGCCGGCTGAACCGGCCGCTACTGGCGCGGCCGGATGACGATGCGCGCGAGGCTCTGCGAATCGGGCAGGAGCTCCTCGTCGCCGGCCGGCATCCCGCTGATCGAGAGCATGTAGGCGATGACGTCGGCGTACTCCTCGTCGGTGAAGGAGGCGGGATTGTCCTCGGGCATCGTCACCCGCGTGTACTCGTACAGGGAGGCGAGCGACCGTCCGTCCCACTCGCGGAGGAACCTCGCCCGCGCCAGCGGAGGCGTCGAGCGCATGTCGGGATCGTCCGGCGCACCGTTCAGGCGGCGGCCGTGACAGAAGCCGCAGCCGCCGGAGTACGCCAGCCGGCCCCGCGCCGCCTGGGCCGCGGTGAAGACGCCGTCCCAGACCGAGGTCACCGGTCCCGCGTCTCCGGACCCGGCCGCGAGGCCGGCCACGTCGTTCGCCGTCACCCCGCCGAAGTCGTTCGTCCAGGCGTTGCGGACGTAGCTCGCCAGCGCGGAGGTCTCAACCGCGGTCAGGGTGGGGAACGGCGGCATGTTTCCGGAGCCCTCGCGGAGCACGCCGACGATCCGCGCCGTGTCCGCGAGACGGTCGTTGCCGCTCAGGGCCGGGAACGCCGGCGGGTTCCCTTCGCCGGTGGCGCCGTGACACCGCGCGCAGCGCGCCTCGTAGAGCCGCTCCCCCTGCTCGAAGCCCGCCGCGTCGTCGATCTGCGCGGCGGCGGCGGCGCACGCGACGAGGACCCACCCGAGAATCAGACCACCAGCCACTATCTTCCGCATGGGAGAACCCCCTCGTTGTGCCGGCGCGGGCGATCGGGTACCGGCGCGGGCGATCAGGACCAGACATCGGCATCCGAGAGCTCCACATCCTGCGCCAGCTCGGCGCGGATCGTCGCGTCGGCCTGCACCTCTCCGTCGAAGCGGAAGGGAATATAGCCCTTACCGGACACGAAGAGCCGGTATTCGCCGGCCGGCACCTCGAGTTGCGCCACGCCGCGCTCGTCCGTGACGGTCCGATACGGGTGCGCCACCACCCGCGCGCCTTCGACGGGGGTCCGGCCTTCGGCGTCCAGGGCGACGACCGTCAACCGGCACGCCGGTGCGGATACGACCCGTACGCGGAAGGCGGCGCTGCCGTCCGCGTGCGCGACGTCGGCATCGACGGTCAGAACCGCGGCCTCCCAGGTGTGGAGGCCCTCTGCTTCCGGGGCGAGAAGGGCGACCTCCGCGTGGTAGAGCGCGTCGGTTCCGGGCCACGGGTCGTCGCCGACAGTGGCCGTCGCCCGCTGCTCGCCGTCCTGGTCGCGCACCACCACCGTCCAGCCGGCCGTTCTGCATTTGGCGGAGCAGGCCAGCCCGAGCTTGACGGCGAAAGGCTTCCCGCGCTCGATGGCCGGCGGCGTGTCCCAGACGACGAGCCGCAGGTCGTGCGGCTCTCCGGCCGCAGCGGCGGAGGTGCCGTCCGGCGGCGTGGGTCCGGCGCCGGACGGCGCCGCGCCGGGCTCGCCGCCGGACACGTCGACGCGACCCGCGCCGCTCGTGCGCGACGCATCGTCCTGCTGAACCATTTCTATGGCTCGTCCGGTCGATCGACCCCCGGCCGCAACGCGGCGTCTAGCGCCCCGAAACGTCTCGCTGGCTCGGCGTTTCGGCCCATCCCCCCCGCTCCATGACCTTGCGCCTCAGCACTTCGCTTCGCACCGCAGACTCTAGCCCTGCTCCGGCGGCTTCCCGGCGGCATGCGTGCCGGCGATGTAGCCGTGGACGTGGCCCTTTCCGAGGCCGTGCTTGTTGAACCCTCCTACCGCCTCGCCGCCGGCGTAGAGGCCCGGAATCGCCTGCCCCTGCATGTCCACGACCTGCTGGCGCCCGTTGACCCGCAGGCCCCCGTACGAGTCGTGCCAGATCACCATGATCGACAGCGCATGGAAGGGCGGCCGATCGATGCGGAACATCGGGGCATCCGCGTGGCGCTCGAACTCGGGATCGGCGCCGGCGTCCACGCAATCGTTCCACTTGGCCACGGTCTCGGCCAGGTAACGCAGCGGCACCCGCTGGAACTCGTGGCCGGCGGCGATCTTCTCGGCCAGCTCCTCGATGGTGTCGGCTTGGAAGGAGTAGCCGTTGTCCGCCACGTAGGGGTAGCGGAGCTCCCAACCCGTCCGCTCTATCGCCTCCTGGTCGAAGATGGCCCACAGCGGCCCCGAGTAGTAGTCCGGCGCCTTCGACCCCTCGTTCATCGCCAGCGCGGCGTCGAGGCCGTGGTCGTAGTCGTACGACTCCCGGACCCACTTCTTCTGGCAGTTGCGCCAGTCGAGCGGCTTGTGCTCGAGGCCCTGGCCGGGGGCGGCGCCGTCGCCGGGGTAGCGGCTGCCGCCCGGCCGGGCGGGCAGGCGGACCTCGTTGAAGAAGCGCTTGCCGACCTGGTTCACCGCGATGAACTCCTCGAAGCCGGCGCTGCCGACGTTGACCCCCGCCGAGCGGCGGAAGCCGAAGGTCGGGTGCCCGGGCATCATGGTCGTATAGGCGTCCTTGGTGCCGAGCCGGGTCGAGATGTGGAACGTCGTCGGATACGACAGGTTCTGGTGCATTCCGGCCAGGTTGGCGCCCACCCGCAGGCCGGCGACGAGCGCGCTGGCGTCCTGGCCGTGGGGGCCCTGCAGGGCGACGCCGCTGGTCGGGAAGGCGGGCTCCCGCATGGCGGGGTAGAACATGCTGCGGACCTGGGGATTGCCGGCGTGGCCCCCGCTGGCCAGGATGATGCCCCGGCGGGCGCGGATGGTCACCGTCTCGCGCCGCTCGTCGACGTTGCCGTTCTGCCAGAAGCTCTGCAGCAGCTCGCCGGTTTCGGGGTGCTGCCGCGGCGAGTAGTGGGCCCTGATCCCCACGACCCGGCCCGCGAACGGCTGCTCGCGGATGAGGTCGGCGAACCGGCGGTGCAGCATGAACTCGACGCCCTTCTCCCGCGCCGAGAACTCCAGGCAACGGGAGAGGGCCGCGCCGTTGCTCACGGCGTTGGGCCCGACCAGGCGGCGCGCGTCGTTCATCTGCTGCGGCGCGAACGCACTCGTGCGCTCCGGATCCGCAACGCCCGCGTCCTCCGCGGTGATCGTGCCCGCCCTGATGTCGGTCTTTTCGCCGAGCATCAGGAAGCAGCGCGCCCCGCGCGCCCGCGACAGGCCGCCGCCGCCGTGCGTGCCGCTGACGCGCGTGAACCGGACGTAGTTGTCCATCATGAACTGCCGCGTGGCCGGGCAGTTCTCGGCCCACGCGCGGGCGAGCTCCCGCTCGTTGTAGCGATACGGGCTCTGGCCCTTGGGATCGACCACCGACCAGTCGGTGATGTCCGTGAACAGGAGGTCGACGTCGTCGTCGAGCTCTTCCGGATCCTCGGCGGGATCGACCGTGATCAATCCCTCCTTGTCCTTCTCTCCCTTCATGTCCCGCTGCTGGACCGGGTCGCCGCCGCCGAGGGACACGAAGGCCCCGCTGTGCAGCATCCGGCCGCCGAGGTCGAAGTTCTGGTCGACCACCAGCACGCTGGCCCCGAGATCCCGCGCGCGGATGGCCGCGGTCAGGCCGGCGCAGCCGCCCCCCGCGATGACCACGTCCACCTCGTAGTCCCACGCGACGTCTTCGGGGGCGCCCGCCGAGTCCTGCGCCCGGGCCGGGTCCGGCGTCAACAGCGCGCCCGCGCCCAGCCCCGCGGCGGCCCCGGTCCTGACGAAGTCCCGCCGGCTGACACCTTGCTCGTTCTCGTTGTCGAGACGTGGATCGTCGCCGTCGCTGATGCGCTTCTTCGCCATCTCTGCTCTCCCCTCACATCGCCTTCGCGCGTTTGCCTGCCGAAGACGCCCTACATCGAAATGTCGAACAGGGCGGCGGCGTTGCCCCCCAGGATCGCGATGCGGTCGGCGTCGCTCAGTCCCGGCGTGTCGAGGACGTGGTCCACCGCCTGAAAACGCGGCAGCCGGGCATCGTCCGGGGTCTCCGTCCAGGGAAACGGGTAGTCGGTTCCAATCACGATCCGGCTCGCGCCGACCACCGCCACCAGGTGCTGCAGGGCCTCGCTCGAGAAGACGAGCGCATCGACGTAGAGCTGCCCTATGTAGGTCGTGGGCAGCTCGGCCAGGGGGCCGGTGCACTGCGCGGGGCGGGTGCCGCACCCGTAGTCGGACCGGTCGGCGTAGGACGGCAGATAGCCCCCGCCGTGCGCGGCGCAGATCCTCAGTCCGGGGAACCGCTCCAGCGTGCCCTCGAATATCAGGTGCGACAGGGCGAGGGTAGTCGCCAGCGGATTGCCGATCACGTTGCCCAGGAAGCCGTTCCCCTGCAGGCGGGGCTCGAGCTCCGGGACGCCCTGCGGATGGAGGAAGATGGGCACGCCGAGCTCCTCGGCCTTGGCCCAGAACGGATCGAAGCGGCGGGAGGCCAGCTCCTCGCTGCCGACGCTCGCTCCGACCGAGCCGCCGCGCAGCCCCAGCCTCGTGACCCCTTCCTCCAGTTGCTCCGCGGCCAGATCCGGATGCTGCAACGACGTCGTGGCGAGCGCCACGAAGCGGTCCGGGTTGGCCGCGCAGATCGCGGCGAGACCCTCGTTCTGCGCCCGAATCAGGCGGGGAGCCAGGTCGCGATCGACCGCGTACCAGAACGGATTGATGCTGAGGACCTCGACGTCGATCCCCGCCTCGTCCATGGCCCGCAGACGGTCCGGTCCGATGGTGAGCGGCGCATTCGGTCCCGGCCCGGCCCCCATCATCTCCCGGATGCCGGGAATCTCGCAGTGCGCGTGCACGTCCACCGTCGTGATCCGGCGTCCGCCCACGACGACCCGACGGCGCGCGGCCGCGCCCGCCGGTTGCCGGGCGGCAGCGATTGCGCCCCCCGCCCCGGCGCCGGCCAGGGCCATGCCGGCCATCGCGCTCGCGGTCTGTCCGATGAACTGCCTGCGGGTCGGCATCTGCTCCTCCGTGTTCGACGCGGGACGTCAGCCTCGACGCGCTTCGCTCGCACGCAGCGACCGCGGTCAGCGGTTCACGATACCACCGGCCCGAACGGCGGAGCTACGAAAAACGCCGGGCCACCGGTGGCCCGGCTTTCGACGTCATGCACGCTGACCGCTACCGGTGGCCGGCCCCCGTCTTCGCGACGAGGTTGAAGAACGAGAAGAGGTGCCCGACCACCTTGCGGCTTCTCGATATGAAGAGCGAGTGGTCGCCGCCCGGAATCTCGATGTAGAGGTGTTGCATCCCCAGCTCGCGCATTCTGGCCACCGACTCGCGCGCCCGCTCGACGGGGACGACCCGATCGTCGGTGCCTTGAATCACCAGGAAGGGAATGTGCCGGATCGCCTCCGGGTCGACGTAGTCGGCCGTCATGCTGCCGCCGGCCACGGCCGCGAGTCCGGCCCAGATGTCCGGGTAGCGGCTGGCGAGATAGTACGTGCCGGCGCCGCCCATCGAATGGCCCCAGAGATAGATGCGGTTCTCGTCGATGGCGAGCTCGTCGGTCACCAGCCGGAAGACGTTCATGACGTCCTGCTCCGCCCGCCGGTCCTGCTCCGAGTCGCCGCGGTAGCCGTATCCGCCCCGCCGCGTGTAGCCCAGGGGGGTGACGACCACGTACCCGTCGCGCTCCGCCAGGTCGAGGAGACCGGCGTAGTTCATCAGCCAGTCGTACTGGCGTCCGGCGCCGTGCAGCGAGACGATCAACGGCGAGGGGCTCGCCTCGTCGTAGCCGGACGGCACGAAGAACGCGTACGGGATGGTCTCGCCGGTCTCTTCCATCACGTACGAACGATGCCGGACGCGCGGGTCGTTGACGGCGTACTCGTCATCGCGCGCCTCGCGCTGGGCCAGCAGCTCCGCCGGTGCGACGACGAGGAACGACAGTGCCGCGACGAGAGCCGCGAGTCGACCGGCGTGACGGGATGTCTGCATGTCTTCCTCCTGTCCAGTGGAGTCTGCGCGAAGCGCCCTGCGCGGGCTGTTCCGTGGGGATGGAGTGCTGGCTCAAACGCAGATCGTGGCTCGTGCGGAGCTCGGCGACAGTCTGTCGGCAACTCGAGTTCAGCGAGCGGCTGCCGAGCACCCAAGCGGCGCGCAAGGCGTCGGGGCAAGCTCAGCCGCGCACCCGCTCCATCCCGGCCACCATTCTCCGCAGCCACATCAGATCCTCGGCCCGCATTATGCCCGTTCCTGTCACCAGCGGCACGAGGTTCTGCCCCGCCGCCGCGTACACTTCAGCCAGCGCATCCTGCAGCTCCGTCACGTGCACGCCCTTGACCGGCGTTACGCCCGCCATCAGTACCTCGTCGGTCCACGCGAACGGCTCCAGCCCTTCCCTTACCCGCAGTGCATCGATCCGCGCCCGCAACTCCAGAAAGTGGATCGCCCGGACCGGCGTCACGCCGCGCTCTAGCGGGTCCTCCGTGAACGCCGTCCGCGACGCCTGGAACACCGTCACCTGCTGCCCCGCCACGAGCAGCTCCCCGGTCCGCGCTGCGGCGGTGTTCTCCATCACCGCATAGGTCAGCGCCCCCGGCCCCGTGGCCGTCTCGGGCGGCACGGTCAGGAAGGTGTCCTCGCTCGACGCCGTCCACGTGCAGTGGTCCGTCGTATCCACGGTAACCGCGCGGCGAGTCGCGGTCCACAGTACGTCCTGCCGCAACGGCGCCACCTCGAACGCGCAGGCTACCGTCACCATGAAGATCTGCGTCGCCGACCGCCGCCGCGGGTCGGTCGCCGTTACCGTCACCTGCGCCTCGCCCGCATCCATCGCCGTCACCGTTACCACAGCGCTCTGTGCCACCGCTGCCGCCACGGCCGGGTCCGACGACTCGACTTCGTAGGACAGCGTGTCCCCGTCCGGGTCGCGGAACGCGCCCTCGACATCGACCAGAGCCTCGGATCCCGCGGCCAGCGCCAAGTTCGGCAGCGCGCCCACGGCCACCGGCGTACGGTTGCGACCAGAACCGCCGCTACCACCACCACCACCACCGCCGCCGCCATCGCTGCTACCGGTCACGTTCACCTGGAACGCCAGAGACCCCGTCAGCCCTCCGGGATCCTGCGCCACCACCGTCACGGTCGTCTGCGTCAACCCGCTCACCGAGGACGCCGCTTCCACCACCACCACCGAGTTGGCCACCGATACCGTCGCTACCGACGTGTCGCTCGATGTGGCTTGGTACGACAGCGGGTCCTGGTCAGGATCCGCGAAGGCGTTGGCTACCGGAACCGTCCGCCGCTCGCTGGCCCGCTGCTTCACGTCCGGGAGCGAGTTGGTCACCTCCGGCGGACGGTTTGCTGTCTGAACCACGACCGCGAAGCTCCGGCTCGCACTTCCGCCGTTGCCGTCGCTGGCGGTCACCGTCATCGTCGCGGTGCCGATTGTTATCGGCGTCACGGTCATTGCGGAGCCCGCCATGCTGCTGGTCGCCACCGTCGTGTCGCTCGACGCCGCGCCGTACGACAGCGAGTCGCCGTCCGGCTCGGTGAAAGCGCTGGACACGTCCAGCGTCCGCGCCCCGGCCGTGATCGTCAGGCGTAGATCGGGCAGTGCCGTGTCGCTCGCCGTCGGTGCGCGGTTGGCAACCACCGTCACGGCGAACGTCTGCATGACCGACGCCTCGCCGTCCTCCGCCGTTACGGTTATGCTCGTCCCGCCTGCCGCCGCCGGCGTCACGGTCAGCGTCGATCCGGACACCGCCACGGTCGCCACGGTCGCATCCGATGATTCTGCCGTGTAGGTCAGCGGGTCGCTGTCGGCGTCGTGGAAACTGTCGGCCACGTCGACGGTCTCGGCGGTTCCGACCCGCAGCGTCATCGCTGCGATCGTTCCGACCGTCGCCGGCCCGCTGTTCTCGGGTTCCGGCTTCTTGATGCTGTAGACCCTGTCCTTCGTCCGGATCAGCAGCCGCTCTCCGACCACGGCCGGCGATGCCAGAACCATCTCGGGGTCGTCGTCCGTGCCCAGGCTGTTGACCCTGATCTGTCGGTAGGTGCGCCCGGGCTCGATGACGTAGGTGTCGCCGTCCTCGCTCAGTGCGAAGATCTTGCCGTTGTACGTCCACGGCGACGCCGTGAAGTAGGCCCCGACCCTGATCCGCTCTCTGTAGATCTCGATCCCCGTGTCGGCTTCGTACGCTTCGATGGTGCCGCGCGACTGCACGCCGTAGTAGATGCCGTCGTGGACCAGCGGCGAGGTCAGGTAGTTCCCAGCCTGCGCGGCGTACCATGCCACGTAGTCGCTCGACGTCTCGCCCTCGTCGAGAGTGATGTCGCCGCTGCCGCCCGCGCGAATCGCGTACACCGGACGGTGGTCGTCGTGGTGGTAGCCCGAGTTGACGTACAGCAGGTCACCGACCGCGACAGGCGTCGGGATGGCTGCCCATGACATCCGGCCACGCAACTGCCACAGGCGGTTGCCGGTCGCCGGGTCGTAGGCGTTTATCCATCGGACGCCGGACATCACGATCTCCGTCCGCTGGCTGTTCTTCCACACGAAGGGGGTGGCCCAGGTCGACCTGTCGAGCCTGTCGAGGTCTCCGCGAGACACCCGCCACTGTCGCGATCCGTCGGACTTGTCGTACGCGGCCAGCCAGCCGCCGGCGCTGTTGTTCTTCAGGTCGTCGTAGGCCAGAATCACCAGGTCGTCGACCAGCACCGGCGACGAGCCCGAACCCCAGCCGGTGGTCCGCGCGTGCGGTGTCAGCACCTCCCAGAGCTCGGTGCCGTCGGTCACGTCCAAGGCCCACAGCCCGAGGTCGCCGAAGCGCGCGTAGACCCGCTCGCCGTCGGTCACCGGCGTCTCCGACGCGTAGGTGTTCTTGTCGTGCCGCGTGAAGTCCGGCACGCCGGCATACACTTCCTTCCACCACAGTACTTCGCCGGTCTCCAGGTCCAGGCAGTAGACCCGCCAGGAGTGGCCAAGCTCCGAGCCCGCGCCCGGGATCAGGTTGTCGTCGTACAGGCCTGTTCCCGGCTGCACCTGCCCCTCGGCGACCGCGGTCGTCAGAAACACCCGCGTGCCGTGGACCACCGGGCTCGACCAGCCAAGGCCCGGAATCTCGGCCTTCCACTCGATATTGCGGCGCGGGCTCCACTCCTCGGGAAGATTCTCGTTGTCGGTCGCCACACCATCCATGCCCGGCCCTCGGAACTGCGGCCAGTTGGCCTCGGCAGACTCGGCCGCAGCCAACGCAATCACCGCCAGCCATGGAATCAACCGTGCCGCCGTCCTTGTTCGCTCCGATGCGTGTCGTGTCGTCCTGACCGATGGGACAAGGATCTTCCGCATCTCGCTCTCCCGTTCCAGGCTGCAGGATGCCGCCGAAGGCGGCCTGGTCCAGCCCGGCTCTTTGCCCGCCACCGCAGCGACCCAAGCGAAGTGCCCGTCGTGCTGTGCTACCCGAGCACCTCGCGTCGTGCCGCTTGGTTTCCGAAACACCCTTCATGAGGTACAGACGTCGGCCGGAGGCAAAACGAACGCCAATTCGGGTTGCGTTCCTGAGCGACCTCCCCTGAAGCGGTTGCCCGCACGCATTCCCGCCCGCCGCGGTTGCGTAGCCGCACCCGATGCTTCCGCCCCCAAAGCGACAAGGCGCTGGTGGCGCTCGACGAGATCGAAGTTCGCGGTTACGGATCGGAGCTTGAGCGGGGGCGGCGCTGCGTCTTCGCGACGTCACGCTCGCCACCGGCTTCTGGCAGAATCGGGCGATGTACGACGCCATCGTGATCGGCGTGGGCGGGATGGGCAGCGCGACGCTCTACCACCTCGCGCGGAGCGGCTGCCGGGTGTTGGGCCTGGAGCGGTTCGGCATTCCGCACGCCTTCGGGTCGTCGCACGGCTCGACGCGCATCATCCGGTTGGCCTACTCCGAGGGACCCGAGTACGTCCCGCTGCTGCACGCGGCGTATCGCTACTGGCGGGAGCTCGAGGAGGTCTCCGGAGAATCGATCCTGCAGGTGACCGGCGGTCTCGACGTCGGGCCCGAGGGGAGCTGGACCATCGAAGGGTCGCGGAAGTCTTGCATCGAGCACGGCCTCGCCTTCGAGGAGCTCGACGGCGCCGAGGTGAACCGGCGGTTCCCCGGCTATCGGCTTCCGGACTCCATGCGGGCCGTCTACCAGCCCGCCGGCGGCTACGTGCGCTCGGAGACTGCCATTCAGGCATACGCCGCCGCGGCGCGCGCCCTCGGCGCAGAGATCGTCACCGATGTCCGGGTGCAAGGCTGGGAGCGGCGCGGGGCCGGCGTGCGCGTCGACACGGCGGACGGGCAGTACGAGGCCGGGAAGCTGGTGATCACGGCCGGCCCGTGGGTGGGCGAGCTTCTGCCGGACCTGCGGCGGATGTGCCGCCCGGAGCGGCAGGTCATGCTCTGGACCGAGCCGCTGCGCGCGGCCGCGTTCGACCCCGGCCGGTTCCCGGTCTTCAACCTGGAGGCGCCGTCCGGGCGCTACTACGGTTTCCCCGACGACCGCGGCGAGGGGTTCAAGATCGGCAAGTACTACCACCTGCGGCAGCAGGTGGGCGACCCCGATCGCCTCGACCGGGAATGTCACCCGGAGGACGAAGCGGTCCTGCGCGAGGAAATCGAGGCCTACTTTCCCGAGGCGAGCGGCGCGACCCGGCGAATGGCGGCGTGCATGTTCACGAACACGCCGGACACGGACTTCGTCCTCGACCGTCTCGGAGACGCGGACGACGTGTTCGTCGCGGCCGGCTTCTCCGGACACGGGTTCAAGTTCTGCAGCGTGGTCGGCCGGATCATGGCCGACTTCTGCCTGGGCCGGCCGCAGCGCTGGGACATCGCCCGCTTCCGGTTCACGCCCGAACGGACTGCGTAGCGGTTCGTCGCGTCGCTTCTCGACCCTGCACGAACGGTAGGAGGTCCGGATTGGCGTAGTGGCGCCAGATCAATCCAGACCGGTCGTCAACTCCTGATGCACCCGGCGGACGGCCATCTCCATCGCCCGGGAGTAGCCCTGGAACCGGTGGTATTGCGGGAGGTCGACGGCCGCCACGGCCTGAGCCACCGTGGCGCCCCGCTCGATCTGTTCCTGCACCGCCTCGCGCACGTCCAGCAGGATCTGCCGGTGGCCCTGCAGGCCCGGCGGGTTCGACGAACGGGAAGGCACGTCGCCTACCAGGTCGGCAGCTCCGGGACCGCGATGCCGGTCGGGCTGTACTCCAGGGGCTCTCCGGGGTCCGTGGACAGCAGGCTCAGCACGAACGGATAGATGGCCTCCATCCGGAACGCCGTCGACGCCGACGGCTTCCAGGCAATCCCTCCACCGGTCGAGAAGCCGGCCGCCGCCAGCGGTTCGGGCAGAGCGGGGATGTCGGTGACGACGTG
Organism: Vicinamibacterales bacterium; assembly: GCA_963662835.3. Classification (GTDB taxonomy): domain Bacteria; phylum Acidobacteriota; class Vicinamibacteria; order Vicinamibacterales; family UBA8438; genus WTFV01. Next base: position 7,658,787 of record CAXXVU020000002.1, on the reverse strand, counting down.
CAGGGCGACGTCGCTGTCACCCTGCCCGTCGGTGATGAACGGCGGCTGGTGATCGCCGAAGATCAGGGCGATGAATCCCGGTTCCATGCGCTGCCGGAACGCCTCGAGCAGCAGCTCCCACTCGTAGGCGACGGTCACGAAGTAGTCGCGCTTCCAGCCCTGCGGAACCGTCAGGGCGAGTTCCACGTAGTCGGGCCGGGTCTCGAGGAACGAGGGTTGCGGCTCTTCCAGGTCCGCGACGTCTTCGGTGATCCGGGGCGGGGGCTCCCAGGCGAAGTGCGTGGACACCGCGAAGAAGTGGAGCAACCGGGGCCGCGGGTTCCGGCTCCAGTGGTTCGTGAACGCGTAATCGAGGGACCACTGGTCCGGCACGTGGCCGAACCCGTAGAAGAAACCGTCGTAGGCGAAGTCCTCCCGGATGATCACCTCGTCGTAGCCGTACAGGTCCTCCGCCCACGTGGCGCCGGGCTGTACCGCCAGGGTGTAGTAGCCCTGACGCTCCAGGTACGAGATCAGGTGAGGGTAGCGGTCGGCCATGCGCTTCCAGGCCCAGTACAGGGAGTGGCTGCCGATTCGTATTCCGCTCAACGCCGACGCCGTGCTCATCCAGGACCCGCCGCCGTATACCGGAGCGGTTGCGAAGCGCGTGAAGAGCGGGAGCCGAAGTTCCTCCAGCTCGGTCCGCACCCGGAGCATCAGCCCCCGGCGCGCCACGGCGTAGTCGTCGTCGGCCCACAGCGCCGCGCCGTACGACTCGACCTCGAACAGAAAAACGTCCGGTCGGCGCACGGGGGCCGTTTCGGCGAGGCGGGCGGCGTCCCGTACGACCGAGTCGTTCAGGGTCTCGACCGTGGCCAGCACGTCCTGCGACCGTTGCCAGTTGTAGTACGCGTGCTTCGCCTGGAGTTGCACGATCGGGTCGTCCCGCGGGACCCCGAACCACGCGAGCGACAGCACGCAGTAGCCGTTGACGGCCACCCATCCGGCGGCGACGCGCCGCGGATCGAGGCCGGCGCCCCAGCGCCAGGCGGCATCGAGATGGCGCGCCGCCAGCAGCCCGAACCCCGTCGCACCGGCCAGCAGGACGGCGAAGGCCAGGATGTCCGCCGGTCCCCAGGCGTCGCGTACGAAGATCCACGCGCTCTCGAGCATGAGCACGTCGTCGAGCAGGGTGCCGGGCCGGCCGAGGAGGTGGTGGATGAAGGCGCTGTAGGCCATGAAAACCAGCAGGCCGGCGTAGGCGGTCCATGCGAGAAGCACCGCGGTCGGCCGCCACCTGCCGCCGGCGAAGCGGCTGGCGAGAACCAGTGACGAGAGGATGAAGATCCAGTCCGCGCTGACCCGGAAGATGTCCTTGTTGTGGCGCCGGACGAACAACTGCATGACGTACTCGTACGCACTGCGTCCGATGCCCGGCCATCCCCAGTCGTACTCCCCCCGCGGATGCCCCGGCGGAAAGAAGGGCCAGAAGTTGTTCTCGTGCGAAAGGAGGAGGTACAGCGGGACGAACAGCAACAGATTGAGCCCGACGAAACCGGCCGCGATACCCGCGGCCGTCGGGAGCCGGCACATCCACGGTGGGATGCGGAGCGTCAGGCGGATCTCGGGAATGGGTGGCCTCCTCGACGTGCGCGGCGCCCGCGGCGACGTTCGCGACTATACATCGACGCGCCGGGCCCGATTGGGGCGTCGCGGCCGCATGCCCGCCGGCATTTGACCGGTAGTGCATCCCGCTGCGTGTCGTTGCCCCTCGGTCACACGCCGTTCAGCCTGGGTGCAGGCGCGGGCCGGATATGGCAGAGGGCGCCCGCGCGCGGCGGTGTCGAGATGCACGCGCGCCCGAGGCGCAGAGGCCCGGCCGGAGCGCCTGACCCGCCGTGCCGCTGCGAGAGAGCGTGTCAGGCGTCGGGCGTCAGCGACAACGCGGTGCCGAACGGCGCACGCGTGCCGCCGGCCTACTCTCCGATGGAACCGATCGGCTGGTGGAAGTAGTAGCAGAGCCCGTCCGGCGCGATCACGAAGAAGACCTGGTACTTCTTCCCGTCGCGCTCGTCCACGCGCCAGTTGGCGGTCTTCACGCCGTTGCTTTCCAGCTCGTGGCGGGCTCTGTGGATGTCGGACACCCGAATGGCGGCGCCGTCGTTGGCCGGGTCGCCGCCGTTGACCGCGAAGCCGATGCGGACGCCGTCCCGCTCCATGATGATGGTGGGAACCGGGGAGCTGCGGCGCTCGACCTCGACGAGGCCGAAGCTGGCGGCGTACCAGCCTGCCGCCCGTTCGATGTCCGCCACCGGCAGGGCCAGGATGTCGTCGGCGAACGGGAACGCCGCTTCGTAGAGCTTGGGGGAGGCCATGTCGTCAGCCACCGGCCGCCACGCAAGTGCCAACGTGCAGGATGTTCATTCACCCTTCCCCGGAGCTCGCTCCCAGACGTACGGCCGATCCGTCACGTGCCGCTCGAACCAGTCGAGCTCGACGTTCATCTTGAACAACTGGTGGCGGAGCTCGCGCCAGCCATGACCCTCGCGCGGCGCGACGTAGAGGTGCGTGGCCACGTCGAGGCTCTTGAGCGCGCGATGCATCTCGACCGACTGCGGCATCGGCACCCGCAGGTCGTCCTCGCCGACCAGGAAGATCGTCGGCGTGGTCACGTTCGACACGTGCTTGAGCGGCGAGTGCTCCCAGTAGAGGTCGGTCGGGGCATCGACCTGCCAGGGCGTGCCGCCGAACCACGGGGTCCGCTGGCTGCGCGTGTCGCTCTGTGCGTACATGGAGATCCAGTTGGCCGCGCCCGCTCCGGAGGCCGCCGCCTTGAAGCGGTTCGTGTAGGTGATCACCTTGTTCGTCATGTGACCGCCGCCGCTCCAGCCCATCTTCGCCATGCGCTCGCCGTCGACCAGGCCGGCCGCGATCAGGTGGTCGGCGCCCGCGATCACGTCCCGGTGGGCGTTCTTGAAGTAGCCGCCGACCATGTCCCGCAGGAACGCGTCGCCGTAGCCGGTGCTGCCGCGATAGTTGGGCTGCAGGACGACGTAGCCGAGCGCCGCCAGCACCTGGATGGAGTTGCGCGGCGCACCGAAGCCGAACTTGTCGGAAGCCTGGGGTCCCCCGTGGGTCTGGATGACCAGCGGGTACCGCAGGCCGTCCTCGTAGTCGAGCGGGTAGAACAGCAGCCCTTCCACCGCGACTCCGTCGGAGCCGGTCCACTGCGCCTTCTCCTGCCGCGGCAGCCTGAATTCGTCGCGCAGGTAGTCGAAGACGCGCGTCACGCGCGCCGGCGTCGCGCCGGCGCCGATCCCCAGCAGCCAGACGTCGCCGGGGTTGTCCGGCTGGCGCAGGGTCAGGACGTGTCGACCGGCCGTCGTCTCGAGGTTCCAGGACCCGATCGAGTGGCGGCCGTCGGTCAGTTGTTCGGCTTCGCCCGTCGCCGCATCCAGCCGGAACAGCTCGCTGTGAACGCCCATGTTCACGACGGCGAAGACCGAGCGCCCGTCGGCCGACCAGGCCGCGTCGGCGAGCTCGTAGGGCAGATCGGATGCCAGAACCGTGGCCGGACCCCCGCCGGCCGGGATCACGAAGACGTTGCTGTTGTAGTACTTCTCGAACCGCTCGTTCGAGCGCGACAGGAACAGCACCCGGGAGCCGTCCGGCGACACCTGCGCGCCCGATTCCGGCACGTCGTTGCGGGTCAGCCGGCGCGGGTCGCTCCCGTCGGCTTCCATCACCCAGACCTCGCTCGCGTCGCGATACTCCAGCACGGGGTTCGGAGCGCGATGCAGGGCGATCTGCTTACCGTCGCGCGAGAGGTCGTAGGCGATGATGGAGTAGTCGCCCCCGGTCACCCGCTGCGTTGCGCCGGTCGCTGCCGTGACCGTCCAGAGGTGCCGCTGCTGGAAGTTCTCCTCGAAGGCGTAGACGTCGTCCTTCTCGTCCTCGCGGGCCTGCTGCTCGGCCGACTTGGCGTCGGAGGCGAGGAAGTAGATGATGCTCCCGTCCGGCGACCACGTGATGTTCGAGACCGCCGTCGGGTGATCGGTCAGTGGGCGCGCCTCGCCCCCCTGATTGCTCAACAGGTGAATCTGGGCGGCGTCCGCCGTGCCGCGCGCCGCCAGGAACGCCACCCGGTCGCCGTCCGGCGACCAGCGGGGGCTCGTCTCACCCTCCTCGCCCCGGGTCAGTTGCACCGTGTCGCTGCCGCCGGCGTCCGCGCGCCAGATGTGGCTGACGGCGCGGTTCGCGTTCCAGTCGGCCTCGGCGAGCACGTACAGCACCTGCCGGCCATCGGGGGAGAGCTGCGGATCGCTCAGGCGGGGCACCTCGAGCAGATCGACCAGCGTCATGGCTCGCCGCGTCTGCGCGTCCGCCGCACCGCCGAGGATCAGGCACGCCGCCGCCGATGCCGTGAGCGTACGCAACAGCTTCATCTCGCACGTCCTTTCAGAACCGCTCATGCCGCCAACCATCGATGCCCGCCGCCGAGGCGGTTACGTGCTACCTCGCCGCGCGCTGCAGCGCGGGCCTTCCCGGAACCGGGAAGCCCTGGCCGTCCCCGGTGCCGCGCCGAGTTCCACCCTGGGCTGCTGCGAGATGATAGCTGCCCTGTCCAGCCGTACGTCCCTGTGCGCCGGGGTCGCGGCCGAGTCTCGACCGCTGTGCGACGTCGCAGGCCGGCTGCAGCGTCGCGGTAGGATCCCGTCGGAGGGGTGGCGAGGCGAGGGGCAGTCAGTCTGTTGGAGGGTGGATCCGGTCGGCAAGTCAGGGAAGCCAAGAGGAGGCCGCTATGCTGAAGTGGAAGCTGATCGCCGCGCTTGGTCTGTCGTGCGGGATTGCCGGCGTCGGCTGGGGATTCGCCCAGCAGCCGCGCGAGCCCGGTTTCTTCGAGTTACGCATCTACAAGACGTTGCCCGGCAAGCGGGATGCGCTGGCGGCGCGTTTCGGAGACTACACCACCGGGATCTACGAGCGGCACGGGATACGCAACGTGGGTTACTGGCTCGCGACCTCCGGCGAGGACGCCGAGCGCACGTTCGTGTACATGCGGGGATACCCCTCGCGGCAAGCGCGGGACGAGCGGCTCGGCAACGCGCACGCCGATCCGGAGTTCCATGAGGTCGTGAGGACGATGGAGCGCAACCCCGACACCCGGCTCATCGAGTCGGTGCGATCCGTGGACCTCGTGCCGACGGACTACTCGGCCGTCCGGTGGTGAGCGACCGGGCTCTGACTGCGGTGCCGCCGCACCTGCCGTCGCTGGCGGGAGCGGCAGGAACTCGACTACGGCGCGATCTCCCGAACCGTGTCGCCGTTCTCGTCCAGGAACCGGATGCGGGCCTGACCCTCGGGTGTGACCGCCAGTACCAGTCGGTCACGGCCCTCGGCGTCCTTCATGTCGATGGTCGCGTTCCCGTCCATGCTGCGGCCTGCGAACATGCGGTTCGCCGTGCCAGGCTGGCGCGCCATGATCTCCTGCAGCGGACGCGCGCGCCAAGACGTCGTCGGCGAAAGGAAACGCGGCTTCGTGGAGCATGGATGGAGCCACGTCACCAGTCATCGGCGGTCCGTCGTGACGGCCGCGGTTCTCGGTGCGGTTTCCTACACCCCCGACAGCAGCGGCAGGCGTCCGGTGCTGTCGCCGAACTGCTCCACGCGCACGCCGAACTTGGCCATCAGGCTGAGCGACAGGTTGGCGAGCGGCGTGCCCTTCGGATACACCAGGTGGCGATTCCCCTGCAGGCCGCGCTCCGGCCCGCCCACCAAGACCACCGGCACGTTGTAGTTGTTGTGGATGTTGCCGTCGCTCATGCCGCTGCCGTAGAGGACCACGGTGCCGTCGAGCAGCGTGCCGTCGCCGTCGGGGATCGACTGCAGGCGGTTGAGGTAGTAGGCCAGCGTGTCCACGTGATACGTGTTCAGCTTCGTGAAGTCCCTCATCTTGTCCGGGTTGTTGCCGTGGTGCGACATCGAGTGGTGCGCCTCGGGCAGCCCGATCTCGTTGTAGGACCGGTTGATGTTCTCGCGGGCCATCATGAACGAGGTGACGCGCGTGATGTCGGCCTGGAACGCCAGGACCTGCAGGTCGAGCATCAGCTCGGCGTACTCGCGGAAGGTCTCCGGCACGCCGACGGGACGCTCGGGGACCGCGAAGTCGGTGTTGGTCGACTCGGCCCGCGCGATGCGCTGCTCGACGTCGCGGATCGAGTCGAGGTACTCGCCGAGCTTGGTGCGGTCGTGCCCGCCGAGCCGGGTCGACAGGGCCGCGATCTCGCGGGTCAGGCCGTCGAGGATGCTGCGGTCCTCCTCCACGCGCAACTGCCGCTCCTCGGCGGTGTCGCCGGTGCCGAAGAGCCGCTCGAACACGAACCGGGGGTTCGTCTCGGCCGGCAGCGGCAGGGTCGGCGTCTTCCACGACAGGGAGTTCATGTAGGCGCAGGCGTAGCCGTGGTCGCAGGCGCCGACGACGTCGTTGCGGTCGACGGAGACCTCCAGCGACGGCAGCTTCGAGTCGCGGCAGATCAGCTCGGCGATCATCTGGTCGACCGTCGTGCCCGCCTCCACGTCCGCGCCCTCGGTCTGTTTCGGGTGCACCGAGCTCATGAACGCGGGAGCCGCGCGCGGATGCTGACCGCCCGTGTCGCCCTGGTCGGTCGCGGGATAGTTGTCCAGTCCGCTCAGGACGAGCGTCCGCTTGCGGAACCGCTCGAGCGGTTGGAGGATGGGGGAGAGCTCGAACCCGACGCCCTCGGTCGGCGGCGTCCAGTCCCACATGTTCATGCCGTTGCCGACGTAGACGGCCGCGAACCGCGGCGTCCCCGGGGCGCGGGCCGACATGGCCGGCACCATCGCGTCGAGCAACGGCAGCGCCAGCGTCGCGCCCATGCCGCGCAGGAAGGTTCGTCTCGGCAGCGCCTGCTTCGTGATCAGCATTGCGTCTCTCCCGTGGATCCTGCGCCAGATTATCACGGTCCCGCGTCGGCCGATTAAAGGTTCGAGACCGTTCCAGCCGGTCAGTTGGTTCGATCCTGCGCCATCCGCATCCGGAAGGGCGTGCTCTCGACGACGCCCCGCACCAGTGCCGCGAAACGGTAGTTCTCGACCGCCGCGTCCCGCATGATCTGCCGCACGGTCGGCATGTCGGTCGCCTCGAGCCCGCGCCCGAGGGCGTAGGTCAGCAGCCGGTCCGTCGCCGTGGTCAGGAAATCGTCCGCGTGGCTCAGCAGCAGCGCACGCAGCTCGGCAGGCCCGTCGAACGTCGTGCCGTCGGGAAACTCCGCCGACGCGTCGATGGGCAACCCGGATGCGTAGATGTCGCGCCACTCGCCGATGGCGTCGAAGTTCTCGAGGGCGAAGCCCAACTGGTCCATCTGGGCGTGGCACGCCGCGCACACGGGATTGGCCCGGTGCACGGCCATCTGCTCGCGCATCGGGAGCACCTTGCGCGGGTCGCGCTCCTCGACCAGGTCGGGCACGTCGGGCGGCGGCGGCGGCGGCGGCGTTCCCAGGAGGTTCTCCAGGATCCACTTGCCGCGGATGACCGGCGACGTGCGGTTCGAGCGCGACGTGCCGGTGAGAATCGAACCTTGCCCGAGCAGCCCGCGGCGCACGCTGTCGGCCGGCAGCGGGACGCGGCGGAAGCGCTCGCCATAGACGCCGGGAATGCCGTAGTGCCGCGCCAGCCGCTCGTTCAGGAACGTGTAGTCGGCGTCGAGCAGGTCGAGCACGCTGTGGTTCTCGCGGATGACGCTCTCGAAGAAGAGCTTCGTCTCCTGTTCGAACGCCTGCCGCAGGTTGTCGTCGAAGTGGAACAGCAGCTCCGGGCTCGGCTGGAAGCCGGCGACGTTGCGGATGTGCAGCCACTGGCCGGCGAAGTTGTCGACCAGCGCCTGCGAGCGCGGGTCGGCGAGCATCCGTTCCACCTGCCGCCGCAACACGTCGGTGTCGTGCAGCCGTTCGGCGATGGCCAGATCGAGCAGCTCGTCGTCCGGGATGCTGCTCCACAGGAAGAACGAGAGGCGCGAGGCCAGCTCCAGGTTCGATATGGGGTAGGGCGTACCCGGCTCGACCGAGGCCGGCTGGTCCTCGAACCGGAACAGGAAGCGCGGACTGACCAGGATGCCGCGCACGGCGAGCTCGATGCCCGCCTCGAAGCCGCCCCGGGTGGCGCCGTCGCGGTACAAGCCGAGCGGAATCTCCAGATCGGCGCCGGTCACCGGGCGCCGCCAGGCGCGACGGGCCAGCGTCGAGATGATGGTGCGGGCGCAGGGGGCCTCGTCGGCCGCGGTCGCCGGCGTGCAGACGAGCAGCCTGCGGCGGCTGGGCGAGTCTCCCACGGTGACGGTGTCGGGGAGCGGACCGGTGATGGCGACGCTGGAGACGACCGGCTCGCCGTTCGGCGCGCGGTACGGGTCGCGGCGCAGGTCCGGATCGAACAGATCCTCTACGTAGGCGGAGGTCCTGGCGGTGAAGTAGGCCTGCACTCGGCGCGAGCCGGCCGACACGGGCGCTTCGAACCGCATGCCCGCCAGGATCAGCCGGTTCCGCTCGTCCCCGCGCACGCCCGGTGGGCGCTGCACGATGCCGGTCCAGACCCGCTCGCCGTCGATGCTCACGTGCAGCTCGTGCGGCTCGTCGGTGACCCCTTCGAACCCGCCGGCGACGCCGCTCTCCTTCGGCCGCATCTGGAAGCGGTACTCGCCGTCGGCCGGGAAGTAGTAACGGAATGCGGTGCCGCCGCGTGAACCGAACGGCAGCGCGTCGTTGATCCGCGTGCCCTGGTCACGGTCGGTCGGCACGAAGAAGGTCTCGGGGGCGGGCGTTCCCCGCGGGCGGCCGAGCGCCATCTCGGCGATCCGGGCCGCGGCGCCCAGGTAGCGTTCCGTCAGTGCCGACGACAGCGTCAGTGCGTCGGCGTTGTTGTCGAAGCCGTACGCCGCGTTGTCGGCGGGCAGCAGCGCCGCGTCGATGTCCACGGCGAGCAGGTCGCGCACGGCGTTGCGGTACTCCGTGCGGTTCAGGCGGTGCAGCGTGGGCCGGCCGGGGTCCGGGTTCGCCAGCGCCGCGCGGTCCAGCTCGGTCTCGAGCCACGCCACCACGGCATCGTAGGTCTCGTTGTCGGGCCGCGGCCTCCCGGCCGGCGGCATCGCGCCGGTCCGCAGCTTGCGGATCACCGCTTCCCATACCTCCGGGTGCTCACCGGCCTCGTTCATGTCGAGGACGTCGAGAGCCAGCCCGGCCGTCAGTGTGCGCTGGTTGTGGCAGGCGAAGCAGTAGCGCTGCAGGACGGCGCGGGGAGCAGGTTCGCGCGGCGCGCCGGACGCCGCGTGCTGCGGCTGGGTACCGCCGCCCGGCGCCGGCGTCGGCGCCTCGGCACTCTGCCCGGCTTGGCTCGGCGCCTGCGGCGCAGCGCTCAGGGGGACGTCGTAGCCGATTGCCGCGAGACCCCCGGCCATGCCCAGGGCAATCGTCAGACGCCGCATCAGACCCATCGCCGCCACTGCCTTCTGGTCCGTCATCGCTTCAGCGCCTCCTCCGGGATGGCCGCCGCGCAGGGTGACGGACACTCGATCTCCCTGGCGCCGAGCTCCCGCAGCAGAACCGCCGTGTGGGGATGCGCGGCGAACGAGTTGCCGTACTCGACTCCGTCGGCGACCCGCAGCGGCGTGCGGCCGTCGAGGGCCGCGACGTCCAGCTCGGCGCCCCGGTCGAACAGGTACTGCACTACGCTGTTGGCCCCGCGGTACGCCGCCGCATGCATCGCCGTCTCGCCGACGTCGCTGACCGCGTTGACGTCCGCGCCCAGCTCCTCGACGATGAGACGCACCGCTTCCAGCACCTGCGCCTCGCTGGCGCGGTCCTGGTTCGACGCCCAGGAGATGCCCGCCGCCGCCATCAGCGGCGTGATGTCGTCCTCGGTGTTGATCGTCGGGTCGGCGCCGTACTCCAGCAGCAGGCGCAGCACCTCGACGTCGGCCGACTTGGCGGCCAGCATGAACGCGGTGGCGCCGGTCATGTGGCGGCGGTACCGCGCCCCCGACCAGCGCGGCTCCTCCATCGAGTTGCGGCCGTTGACGTCGGCGCCGTAGGCGAGCAGCGAGCGCAGGACGCGCATGCGGTCGAGGTTCACCACGATGAACTGGTCGCTGATGTGCCAGTTCGCCACGTGCACAGCGGCCTGCAGCGGCCGGCCGAAGATGTTGCCGCGGATGATCCCCTCGTTCTCGCGCTCGCTGTAGCCGAGCTTGCGTATCGTCAGCGGCATCGGCTCGGCCCGCATGCCCTGCACGGTCAGCCGCGTCGAGCCCCCCTCGGCGTTCGGGTCCGCGCCTTCCGCGAGCAGCAGGTCGACGAGGTCCTCGTGGCCGTTGACGACCGCCGCGAGCAGGGGAGTGGCGCCGTCCGGGCGCGCCTCGTTCACGTCGGAACCGGCCGCCAACAGGGCGCGGACGGCGCCGAGGCTGCCCTTGCGCACCGCGAACAGGAGCGGCGTCGCGCCGCTGTTGGAGCGTGCCCGGATGTCGGCGCCGAGGGCGATCAGGGCTTCGACGGCCGGGACGTGTCCCTCGGCCCCGGCCCACATGAGGGCCGACTGGCCGTTCCAGTCTTCCGTCGCGTTCACGTCGGCGCCGGCGTCCGCCAGCACCTGCACGGCGTCGACCTGCCCGCTCCGTGCGGCCAGCATCAGCGGCGTCTCGCCAGCGTTGACCGCCTGCCGCGGGTCGTCGGGATCGACACCGGCGGCCAGGAGCTGCGAGACGATCCCGGCGTCACCGTTGCGGGCCGCGAGGGACAGCGGGGTTACGCCGTAGTCGTTGGCCGCGTCGACGTCGGCCCCGGCCCGGATCAGGGCCGCGGCGGTCTCGGCGTCGTTGCGGTATGCGGCCCAGTGCAGGGCGGTAGCGCCGTCGCCCTGCGCCGCGTCGACGTCCGCGTTCCGCGCGAGCAGCGAGCGGACGGTCGAAGCGTCGCCGCGCTGCACGGCATCCGCGAGCGCGGCTTCCTGGGCCGCGGCTCCGGTAGCGGCGCCTGCCACCCCTGCGGCGGCCAGAAGAGCGAACGCCAGCCGTCGTACGAGCGCATTTCCTGCCCGCATGGTCAGTGTTCCGATTGGACGCCCATACTACTACGCGCCGCCGGTTTCCGGCATCGCTATTGCTCCCGCATCGGTGGTACGATGCGGCGGCCGTCGAGCGGCAAGCGCTTGCGCCGCCGTCATCTCTCGCCGGGAGGGCGGCCATGCGCGTCGATCAGATGGAGCAGCGTTTCAACAACCTCGAGGGTCGGACCGACAGAATCGAGCAGATTCTGCCAACCCTGGCAACCAAGGACGACCTGCAGGCGGCGATCGAGCCGCTGGCGACGAAGGCGGAGTTGCGGGCGGCCATCGATGCCGCGGTCGAGCCCCTGGCCACGAAGGTGGAGTTCCGGGGTCTCCAGACGGAGTTCCGGGGCCTCCGGACGGAGTTCGAGGGTCTCCGGACGGAGTTCGAGGGTCTCCGGACGGAGTTCGAGGGTCTCCGGACGGAGCTCCTGGGCACCATCGCGGATTCTGAACAGCGCATGCGGACGCACTTCGACGTGGTCACCGAGAGCCTGCGGGACGACATCAAGTTGATCGCCGCCGCGTTCGACTCGCTCGCCCGGCGCGACCGATAGGCGTCTACCGGACGCGGCGGTCGGAGAGACGGCCGGAACGGTGACGCGGGCCCGAGCGAAATCACGCCATGACGATTGCCACGTGGAACGTAAACGGGCTGCGCGCCCGGCTGGACTTCGTGCGGCACTGGCTCGACGCGCGCCGGCCCGACCTGGTCGGAATCCAGGAGTTGAAGCTGACGGACGACGAGTTCCCGCGGCAGGCGTTCGAGGACGCCGGCTACCATGCCGAGCCGTACGGTCAGAAGGCGTGGAACGGCGTGGCGATCCTGTCGCGCGAGCCCGTCCGGGTCGTGCGCCGCGGGTTGCCGGGGCAGGAGGAGTTGGGCGCGCGCCTCCTCACCGCCGAGGCCGGCGATCTGTCGTTCACCACCGTCTACTGCCCGAACGGCAAGTCGATCGACCACGCGGACTATCCCCGCAAGCTGGCCTGGTTCGAGAGCCTGCGGCGGCACTTCGCCGAGCAACACGATGCGCGGCGGCCGACCGTGCTGTGCGGCGACTTCAACGTCGTGCCGGCGGCGATCGACAGTTGGGACGAGGCGGCGCTTCACGGGAGCATCCATCACACCGACGCCGAGCGGGCTTGCTTCCGGGAACTGCTCGACTGGGGGTTCGCGGATCTGTTCCGCCGTCATCTGCCGGATACGCGGGCGTTCTCCTGGTGGGACTACCGCGGCGGCGCCTTCCACCGCAACCTCGGCCTGCGCATCGACGTGCTGCTGGGCACCGAGTCCGTCGTGTCCCGCCTGCGGCGCGTCCAGATCGACCGCGACTACCGAAAGAAGAAGGACGGACTGATCGCATCCGACCACGCCCCGGTTCTCGCGGAGCTGGCGTAAGCCCGCCGTGCCAGCACCCCTGTTCGACCTGCTGCCGGCCGGCGAAGCGTCCAGCGACGAGCTGCTGGACCGCTTTCTCGATTACGTCGACCGGCTGGGCCTGACCCTCTATCCCGCGCAGGAGGAGGCGATCCTGGCGCTGCTCGAGGACCGGCACGTCATCCTGAACACGCCGACCGGCTCGGGCAAGTCGCTGGCTGCGTTCGCCCTGCACTTCGCGTCGCTCGCCCGCGGGCGGCGCTCGGTCTACACCTGTCCCATCAAGGCGCTGGTCAACGAGAAGTGGATGGCGCTGTGCCGCGAGTTCGGCCCCGACAACGTGGGGTTGGCCACCGGCGACGCCACCGTCAACCGCGACGCGCCGCTGCTGTGCTGCACGGCCGAGATCCTGGCCAACATGGCGCTGCGCGAAGGGGAGCAGGCCCCGGTGGACGACGTGGTGATGGACGAGTTCCACTGGTATGCCGACCGCGACCGCGGCGTGGCCTGGCAGACGCCGCTGCTGACCCTGCCGCACACACGCTTTCTGCTGATGTCGGCGACGCTGGGCGACGTGACGTTCTTCGAGCAGGAGCTCACGCGGCGCACCGGCCGGGAGACGGTGACCGTCACGTCGAGCGAGCGGCCGGTGCCGCTGGAGTACGCCTATTCCGAGGAACCGCTCGCACACGCCGTGGAACGGCTGGTGGAGGCGGACCGGGTGCCGGTCTACGTGGTCCACTTCACCCAGAAGGACGCCGCTGCGAGCGCCCAGAGCTTCACCAGCCTGCAGATCGCGACGCGCCCCGAGAAGCAGGCCCTGGCAAGGGCCATTGAGGACGTGCGCTTCTCGACTCCCTACGGGCCCCGCGTCCGGACCTGGCTGAAGCACGGGATCGGTATCCACCACGCGGGCCTGTTGCCGCGCTATCGCGTGCTCGCCGAGCAGCTCGCCCAGCGCGGCCTGCTCAAGGTCATCTGCGGCACGGACACGTTGGGGGTCGGCGTCAACGTGCCGATTCGCACGGTGCTCTTCAGCCGCCTCTCGAAGTACGACGGGGAGAAGACGGCGGTGCTCTCCGCCCGCGACTTCCACCAGATCTCCGGCCGCGCCGGGCGCAAGGGCTTCGACGAGCGCGGCTTCGTCGTGGCGCAGGCCCCCGAGCACGTCATCGAGAACCGGCGGCTGGCCGCGAAGGCGAAGGCCGGGAAGAGGGTGGTCAAGCGGCAGCCGCCGCGCAACTTCGCGCCCTGGGACCGGGCCACGTTCGAACGGCTCGTCCGCGCCCGCCCGGAGCGGCTCGCCTCGCGCTTCTCCGTCTCGCACGGCATGCTGCTCAACGTGCTGTCGCGCCGCGGCGACGGCTGCCTGGCGATGCGGCAGCTCGTGCGCGACAGCCACGAATCCGAGGCCGCGAAGCGCATGCACCGGCGCCGCGCCTGGCAGCTCTTCCGCTCGCTGGTGGCGCGCGGGGTGGTCGAGATCGTGCCTCGGACGGCTGACGGCTCGCGGCTGCGGGTGGACGTGGATCTGCAGGACGACTTCTCGATGGACCAGGCGCTGTCGCTCTATCTCATCGAGGCGATCCCGGCGCTCGACCCCGACTCCGAAACCCATGCGCTCGATCTGCTCACGCTCGTCGAGAGCATCCTGGAGAACCCGGACGCCATCCTGCGCCGGCAGCTCGACAAGCTGAAGGGCGAGGCGGTGGCGGATATGAAGGCGGCCGGGATGGACTACGAGGAGCGCATGGAGGAGCTCGAGAAGCTCGAGCATCCCAAGCCGCTCGCCGACTTCGTCTACGAGACCTTCAACGATTTCGCCGACCGCCACCCGTGGGTCGGCGAGGAGAACGTGCGGCCCAAGTCGATCGCGCGGGAGATGTTCGAGACCTATCTCTCGTTCTCCGACTACGTCCAGGAGTACGGCCTCGAACGGATGGAGGGGCTGCTGCTGCGGCACCTCTCCAGCGTCTACAAGGCGCTCCGGCAGACGGTGCCCGACGGCATGAAAACCGACGAGGTCGTGGAGATGGAGCTCTATCTGCGGGACCTGGTGCGCCGGGTGGACTCGAGTCTGCTGGAGGAATGGGAGCGGATGCGCGATCCCGACTTCCAGCCCGCGTCGGAGGGCGAGTCCGAGCCGGCGGTGCCCGGCCGCGACGAGCCGGTCGACGTGACGCGCGACGCGCGCGCCTTCACCGCCGCCATCCGCACGCGGGTGTTCGCTCTGCTGCGCGCCTGGTCGATCGGCGACGACGAGGCGGCGCTCGAGGTTCTCGATGTCGAGAGCGACCAGTCCGGACAGGACTGGACCGCCGAGCGGCTGGGGCGGGCGCGGGAGGCGTTCACGGCCGAGAACGGCGGCCTGCGTCTGGATCCCGAGGGCCGCAACCGGCGGCACACGCACACGCAGCCGTCCGACGACGGCGCGACGTGGCGGGTCGAGCAGATGCTGGTGGACGTGGAGGGGCACAACGACTGGGTGGCCGAGATCGAGGTGGATCTGGCCGCCTCGCGGGCGGCCGCCGAGCCGGTCATCCGCCTGCTGCGCCTGGAGAGCCTCACGTCGTAACCGGCGCGTTCAAGGTGGTCGAGATGGTACCGGAGGGCGCGGCCATGGCGCAGTTGAAGGAGAAGCGCTACGCGGACAAGTACCGCGCCCTCGGCCGGCCGATCCACCTCGTGGCCGTCGAGTTCAGCCGGGACGCGCGCAACCTGACCGCGTTCGAGGTGGAGCGCGCGATGTGATTGAATGGAACCCATCATGCCTGCATTCTCCAGATCCCGGACTTTCGTTACCTTCGTCGCTGTCGGCGCCGTGCTGCTGACCGCGGCCGCTGCATCGGCGCAACGCCTGACCGGTACCGAGAACGGCGAGTGGCGTTACCTCGGCGGCGACGCCGGCCACACCCGCTCGTCGGCCCTGGACCAGATCGACGGCGACAACTTCTCCGACCTGGAGGTGGCCTGGATCTGGCGGGGCGACAACTTCGGGCCCAACATCGACTACTTCAACCGCTCCACCCCGATCTACGTCGACGGGGTCGTCTATACCGTGATTTCGCCGCGCCGGCAGGTGGTGGCGATCGATCCGGGCACGGGCGAGACGCTCTGGACCTTTCGCGAGCCGGAGTCGGTTCGGCATCTGCGCTCGCCCCGGCAGGCCTACGGCAAGGGAGTCGCCTACGCCGAGGTTAACGGCCGCGGGGTGATCTTCGTCACCAGCCCCGCCTTCTTCCTCTGGGCGCTCGACGCCGAGACCGGCCGTCCCCTGGAGAACTGGGGCCGCCCGATCCCGCTCGACGGCTTTCCGCAGTCCGGCGGCCTCGACCTGATCCCGCCGCTCGTCGAGGACTGGGGACGCTGGCTCGACCGCGCCGCGAGCTACGACCCGGGCTACGGCATCCCGCGGGAGCTGGGCATGGTCACCGCCTCGGCGCCGCCCATCGTCGTGAACGGGGTGGTCGTGGTGCTGGTCGGACACCAGCCGAGCTACGGACAGACCCGCATCGAGAACGTCCCCGGCGACGTGATGGGCTTCGACGCCGCCACCGGCGAGTTCCTCTGGAAGTTCCACATGATCCCGCGTCCGGGCGAGTTCGGGCACGAGACGTGGCACAACGACGCCTGGCAGTGGTCGGGCGACATGTCGACGTGGGCGCCTGCCTCCGCCGACCCGGAGCTGGGACTCGTCTACCTCGTTACGAACGCCTCGACCGTCCAGACCTACACGGGCCACCGCCCGGGCGACAACCTCTTCGGCGGCTGCGTCCTCGCACTGGACGTCAGGACGGGGGAGCGTCGCTGGCACTTCCAGATCCACCGCAGCGACCAGTGGAACTACGACCTGCCGACCGCGCCGATCCTGATGGACCTGACGGTGGACGGCGAGCACGTTCCGGCGCTGATCCAGAACACGAAGCAGGGGCTCGTCTTCGCCTTCAACCGGGAGACCGGCGAGCCGATCTGGCCCATCGAGGAGCGGGAGGTCATCCAGACCGAGGTGCCCGGCAACTACACGTCGCCCCGGCAGGCGTATCCGACCCGGCCCGAGCCGGTCGATCCCATCATTCTGACCGGCCTGACCGAGGAGTTCGTCATCGACTACACGCCGGAGCTGAAGCAGGAGGCGCTGGCGATCCTGGAGCACTATCGGGTCGGGGGGCTCTACGTCCCGGCGCTGCCCGAGAACCACACCAACGACTTCTACAACAACGTCGGCTGCCTCGGCGGCGGCAACGTCATTCCGCACCCGCCGGTCGCCGACCCGAGCACCGGGATGATGTTCAACTCGCACCGCCGGAGCTGCAACGCGCCGTCGTTCATGCGGGACACCGGCGGCGTCGACACGGACAACCCCGACTACGCCCGGCCCGGCCCCGGCGGCGCCACGCCCAACTCGACGCCCACCACCGGCACGACCGTCGCCGCGTGGCTGCCCGGCGGGTTCCGCCGGCCCACCCCCGAGCAGGAGCCGTTCGTCTCGGTGAGCGGCCTGCCGAGAATCGATGGCCTGCGCATCTACAAGCCGCTGGACAACCAGCTCACCGCCTACCGGATGAACACCGGCGAGAAGGCCTGGTCGCTGCCGGTCGGCGAGACCGCGCAGGTGATCCGCGAGCATCCCCGGCTGGCCGGCGTGGACATCCCGAACGCGGGGGGCGCCGGCTTCTCGATACAGTTGGTGGCCGGCGACCTGCTGGTGCAGACCCGCTCGCTCAGCGAGGGGACGCGGCAGATCGTGCCGGACGCGCCGCTGCTGCTGCACGGCCGCGACAAGCACACCGGCGAGATTCTCGGCAGCGTCGAGCTCCCCGCGCCCGGGCAGTACGGCATGATGACCTACCTGCACGAGGGGAAGCAGTACATCGTCGTGCAGATTGGGAGCATCCAGACCGGCTTCCCCGGTTCGCTGGTAGCGTATGCGCTGCCGTAGAACGCGTCACTCGTGCAATGAGGATGTTCACGTCCAGGAGGTACCTCATGGGAAGTCGGCGAGCAGCTCGCGCACCGTTTCCGTCGTGAGGGGGGGCAGGTCCTCCACGAAGTCCTGATGGTTCCGAGTCTACAGGCCGATTCGAATCCCGCTGGAAACCCTGAGCCCGTCCAGGCCGACGCTTGCCTCACGAATCGGCGTGATGGGTCCGTACCTGTCGTTCAGCCACGAGCCGTCCCCGACAACCAGGAATCGAGCGCCCCACGGCGTTTCCGACAGCCTGAGCGTACCGTCGTCGCGAATCGGCGATCGGTAGCTGAACGTGCCCTCGCGGAACCCGCGGAACCCCGCGATGTTCGCACGCACGCCCTCTACGCCGAAGACCAGCCCCAGGCGGTCGGAGAGCCCGACATCGACCCAGACGCCCCCGTGGAAGCCGAGGCCGCGTCCGCGCGTTTCGCTCATCCAATCGCTGGTTCGACCGCTCACGTCCAGGTGGTGCGACCAGGACAGGTGCGTGAAGTAGACTCCCGCGCCGCCTTCCAGGCCAAGCCTGGCCCGTCGGCCGAGAGGGTGGGTGTATTGAACGCCGAGCCGCAGCGGAATTGCGCGCAGGCGTAGGGCGGTCGAGTTGCGTGTCGCGCTCTGGTAGTTGGGGTACACAACGGCGTTCTCGATCAACCCCGCGCTCGAACTATCGATCGATCCGACTCCGCCGACGATAGCGATTCTACGGCTCAGGCGAACGATCACGTCGGCTCCGAATTCTGTCCCGCGCCGCGTGGCGGCCGCATCGCCTCCGACACCGGGCTGCAGGCCAACCACTTCGTTGCGAAGGAGCGACTCGAACGTCTGGCTCCAGTTCGAGACCCCATCGTTGACGTCTCCGCCGCGCATCTGGCGCAAGCCACCGGACAGTCGGACGTTCACTCGCCGCCAGTCGCGAGGCCGTGACGGCACAGCCCGCTGCGGGTCCGGGCTGGCGGGTTCGAGGGACGCGTCGGGGGCGATGGCCTCGTCCGGCTGGGCCGAGACGGCAGCCGGGAACAACAGGACCAAGAGAAGAAGTGCCGTGAGGCGTCGCGTCCAAAGCCGTGTCATGTGTCGCCCTCCTGCGACGAAATGCGCGGACGGCGGAGGAAACGGCTCATCCGCGGCGCGACGTACAACCATCGTCCCAAGCACGAGCCGATTTCCGTGCCTCGTGCGCACTATCCCATAAAATCGCCGTTTCGGTCGGAAGGGCCGTCGGCGGATGTGAACCGGGAGGCGCAGGAGGATTGGATCGTGACCGGGACGTTCCAAACGGTTGTCGGCCTGATATCGCTTACCCTGGCGCCGGTTGGGACCGCGGCCCAGGTTGCAGGCTCGCTCGATGAGGCCACGCGTGCCGGGCGGTTCACGCACGGAGGAGCCGTGACGGTTGCGGCACTCCTGAGAGGTGGAGATACGCCCTGCGATTGGAATGCCGGAGGGCAGTGCGCGAGGGTGTGCGTGAGCGGGCCGTCGTGGAAGGAACCTGCGACCACGGGCGTGTGCCGGACGGCAAACACGGCCCCCGCGGGCTTCAGGAGGCGCGACCGGCCGCGGGTCGCCGCAGGGGGGAATGCTCGCGTTGCGGCTGTCCGCCAGGCTGCCCACGAGCAGGCACCGGCTGCGGATCCGAGGGCTCTGCGACGTTCTCTCCAAGGGGGCCTGTTCGGCTTGGGCGTGAACGACACGGTGTGGGGGGGCGGCTTCTTCGGTGCTGGCCTGACTGCTTCACCGTTTCCCAACCTGGCCCTCCTCGGAGACGGTCACCTCGTCGGAGGGTTCGATGGCGGCATCGCTTTCTACGGGTCCGGCACGGTAGCCCTTCGCGGGATCATGCCCGGCAGAAACTCCGAAGAGATCGCCGGCGTCGCCGGCGTCGGGCTGGGTCTCTTGATTGCGGACGGTTACGGAACCGCAGGACCCCAGTTCGTCTTTGGTCTCGAGGGCAAGGCCGGCTTCGGCCAGATCCGTGTCCTCCGCTTCCCCGATGGCGACGGAGCCTTCGTGCTGCTCGGGGGCTTCAGGTTCTGACGAGACGGCCAGGCTGAACTGTCACCGGGAAGCCCCCGGCTCCTGTAGCAGCATGCGGACGCTGGAGTGCTGCCGAGTCGTGACTGTGTGCCTCAGGGAAGCCGGAAGACCCAGAGGACGTTGCCGCGCGGCGGCTGCTGAATCTCGGGCGTGACCATCCGGTAGTTGACGCCGCCCCCGGCCGCGATGGCGACGTACTGCACGCCGTCGTGCATGTAGCTCACCGGGAAGCCGCCGGCGCTGGAGTTGAGGATCCGCTCCCAGAGGATCTTGCCGGTCCCCGCGTCGAACGCCCGGAACCGCCGCGCATCGTCGGTCACGAACACCAGCCCGCCGCCGGTGGTCAGCACCGAGCCGCCGATGCCGGCCCGCTGGCGATGCACCCAGAGCGTCCCGCCGGTCGCCAGGTCCATCGCCGTGAGCATGCCGACCTGCCCGTCGACGTCCGGGGCCACCTCGCGCGTGGCGCGCGCCGACCCGTGGTGGTAGCCCGGGCGGTTGCGGAACTCGTTCAGGGTCAGGTTCATGCAGACGTTGTTGGTCGGCGCGTACAGCGCGTTGGTGCCCGGGTGGTAGGCGGTCGCGTTCCAGTTGATGCCGCCGGTCAGGCTCGGGCAGACGAAGACCGGCTCGCCGACCTGCGGGAACTTGAGCTCCTCGTTGAGGAGCACGCGGCGGCTCTCGGCATCGACGTCGGCCACCACGTTCTGCCGGTTGGTCGGCTCGGCCCAGAGGAACGCCCCGGTGGCGGCGTCTAGCGCCCAGACGATGCCCGTCTTGCCCGGGATGCCGGTCACGATCTTGCGGCGCGAGCCGGGGATGATCCCGCCGTTCAGCCACTCCACCGCGTCGGGGTCCGGCGATACCTCGGTCTCGACCACGAGCCGGGCGTACGGGTGGTCGAGGTCCCATTCGTCGTTCGGGGTGTGCTGGAAGTACCACACGATCTCGCCCGTGTCGGCGTCGATCGCGAGGGTGGAGTTCGTGTAGAGCACGTCGCCGTCGCCGGTGCCGCGCTGCACCGAGCCCCACGGAATCGGCACGCCGACGCCGGCGTAGATCAGGTTCAGCTCGGGGTCGTAGCTCGGCGCGTTCCACGAGGAGCCGCCGCGCCGCAGCTCGTCGGGAATGTCGCCCCACGAGTCGTAACCGAACTCGCCTTCCCGGGGAATGGTGTACGTGCGCCACACTTCCTCCCCGGTCCCGGCGTCGTGGGCCGAGATCCAGCAGCGCGTGTTCAGGTAGTAGCAGCCCGACATCCCGGCCACCACCCGGCCCTTGATGACCTGCGGCCCGCCGGAGTAGTGCTGGCCGACCTCCCAGTCGCCGACCGTGACGTCCCACACCACCTCGCCGCTGCGCGCGTCGAGGGCCACCAGGTGGGCGTCGTGGGTGCCGATGAACAGCTTGTCCTCGTAGAGGGTCCCGTTGCGGTTGGCGCAGGCCAGCGTGGCGCCGTGCTCGACCCGCGGCCGGCGGTACTCCCACAGGCGCGTGCCGTCGCGCACGTCGAGCGCCTCGACGTAGTCGCACGCCTGCACCAGGAACATGACGCCGTCGTGCACGAGTGGCGTGGTCTCCTGCAGGCCCTCGGCCATGGTCCAGGCCCAGGCCAGGCGCAGGTCGCCCACGTTGGCCGTGTCGATCTGGTCGAGCGGGCTGTGGCCCCAGTGGTTGTAGCTTCGCCGCCACATCGGCCAGTCGCCGGCCGGCGGGTCGACGAGCATCTGCTCGGTGACGGGCGTGTACTCGTCGAGGGGGGACTGTGCCCATGCGGACGCTCCCGCGAGCAGAAGGCATGCGGCGATCACGCCGAAGACGAATCGTGGGAGTTGTCGCATCGGTCGGGTTCCTCTCGTCAGTCGGTGGCCGCCCGCCGCGTCAGTGGGCCTGTCGCGTCAATGGAATGTCGAATGCGCCCTGAGCCGTCTCGACCGAGATGGTGAACCGGTCGCCGACGAGACTGTAGCCGAGCCGCCGCAATCCGCCCTCATCGGTGTTCCGGAACACTACTTTCTTGTCGCCGATCTCGATCAGCTCGAACACCTGGAAACCGTCGGCCCGGGGCTTCATGCCCGGGTCCCACTGCTTGAGGCGCAGGGTCAGCGAATCGGCCTCCTCTTCGACGACGATCAGCTCGATCATGGTGGTGGCGCCATCCGCCGTCGACCGGACGAGAGACGCAATGGAACCGCCTACCGCCTCCGCCCAGTTCTCCTCCAGCGTTCCGTTGCCGGTGTCGCCCACGTAGTGGCCGGTCATCCACGCGAGGTCGGTGATCGTCGCCGCCGGACCCTGGGCGAACGTCGGTGTGGAAACCACGAGAACGAATCCGAGACCGAGCAGTAGACCTCGCATGACAGGACTCCCTTCAGACGTCAGGACCGATGCGCGAGGAGTAGTGTAACCGTTGCTGTTGGGACCACGGAGAGGGGCCGCTTCGATGCACATGGCCGGGTGTCCGCCGGTACGGCACGATGCAGGCTGCCGGCACATGGGGCGCTCGTGTATCGTGGTGCAGATCGAGAGCAGTCAGACCGGGTTCGCCGGACGCTCGTAGAGTACGGCCCGACGTGATGTTCAATGGATTTGCCCGTCGCGACGCGATAGAGAAGCTCCGGAAGTCGCTCGCAGAACATGAGACCCTCCGCCAGGAGGTCGAACAGGCCAGTGTGCGGCTGTTCGAGCAGCGGCAACGGGCCGTCGCCGAAGTGGTCGAGCCGGTCGAGGACTACGTGAACCGACTGGCGCGTTCGCCCAAGGAGTTCGACCGGTCGGTTCGCGAATATCGCATCGAAATCGATGGGTTCAGAAGCACTGTGCAGCGGATCGAGACGGAAGCCAAGAGGTCCGCGGCGATTGGAGGCGGCGCGGGGGTGGCCGGCGCCACGGCCGGGGTGGGGCTGGCCGCATTCGGTCCGACCGCGGCCATGGCGGTTGCGACGACTTTCGGCACGGCGTCGACCGGAACCGCCATCTCTGCGCTGTCCGGCGCTGCTGCCGCCAACGCGGCGCTCGCCTGGCTGGGCGGTGGGGCTCTCGCGGCCGGTGGCGGTGGCATGGCGGCCGGCAACGCGGTCCTGGCGCTGGCCGGACCCGTAGGCTGGACCGTCGGCGGGCTCGCGGTGGCGGGTTCGGGAATCTACCTTCACTACCGCAACGGTGATCTCGCCAGGAAGGCCACGCAGGAGCGTCTCGGGGTCGAAGGGGAGATCCGTTCCCTGCGGACAGCCAGTCGGGAAATCAGGGGACTCGGGACGAGTACGCAGAGGCACATCGACGGAACGCTGGCTGTTCTCGGTTGGCTCGGCGACAACGCCCCGAACGATTACCAGCAGTTCGATGCCGGACAGAAGGAACGTCTCGCGGCCCTCGTCAATCACATTCGCTCGCTTGGCGAACTGCTCCGCAAGGAGGTGTCGCTGTGAAGCGGTCTCCCGCCGATCGGGCCGATCTGCATGTCTCCGCGCAGGTCGCCGCGGCTTCGGCCCGTCTGGACGCAACGAGTCGAGCCGGCGAGCTCGCCGGTGCGCTCCGGGAGCAGGACCGGGTTTTTCTCGGCGCCATGCGGGAGTTGCAGACCGTCCGCGACTTCGTGGGAACGCCGGAGAACATTCTTGGCAGGGCGGCCACCAAACACGGCGAGATTGCCGAGCGGGTCCACGTGGGGGTGAGCCGGGCCTGGGATGTACTCCACCGTCGCGCTCCGACTGCGACGTTCGACGGGGTTGCACGCACCGGCCCGGTGGACTACCGGGTGGACGGTGTGGACATTCAGTCCAAGTACTACAACGGCCTCCGGAATACGTTGGAGGGCGTGGCTGCCCACGCGGAGAAGTACCCGGACTTTCCTGATGGGTCCGGTCGCTACCATATTCCCCGCGACCAGCACCGACAGTTTGACGAGTTTCTGCGGACAGGCGGGATCGAAGGGCAGTCCGATCGCAGCGCAAGGGCGCTGCAGCGCCGGGTCGACAATCTCGAGCAGGCGACGGGCCGACCGGCGGACGAACTGATCGAGCCCGGCGACGCCAGTTACGCCGAGGTTCAGCGGGGACGCGTCCACGCCACGCTTCGTGACCGGGATGACCGGCTCACCCAAGAGAACGAGGAGCTCGAACGGACGGCGCGGGTCGAGCATGGCCCGTCCACGGCTGGGTTCGTCAAGGCCGCGGGGCTCGGCGTTGCGGTCGGGGGTGGAGTCGGCTTGGCGCAGGCAATCTGGATTCAGTACCGAGAGGGCAGGAGTCCCTTCCGCGGAGAGTTCTCGAGCCGCGACTGGCAGGACGTTGGCCTCGTGGCAGCGCAGGGTGCCGGTGGCGGTGCGGTTGCCGGTGGCGCGCTGTATCTCCTGACGAACTCGACCGCGCTGACGGCGCCGTTCGCCGGCTCGCTCGTCAGCGGCCTGATGGGCATCGGAGTGCTTCTGCGGGACCATTACGCGGGAACGATCGACGGCGAGCAGTTTGTGGAGATGTCGCACATCGTTGCCATGGACGCCGCCGCCGTGGGCTTAGCGTCCGCGGCTGGCCAGACCATGATTCCCGTGCCGCTGCTCGGAGCTCTGCTCGGTGGGCTCGGCGGGAAACTCGTCACGTCGGCTCTCCAGAACGGCCTCGGAGAATCGGAGTCGGTCTTGATTTCGCGGCTCGCCGAGTACGAGCGATACGCCCTTGGGCAACTCGACGAGGAGTTTCGCGCCGTCATGCAAGGGTTGGACGCTTGGTTCGGAAACCTGGAGCGTCTGGCTGCGACCGCCTTCGACCCGGAGGCGAACACCGAACTCTTGATGGCCAGCGTGCGCGTAGCGGAGATCGCAGGTGTGCCCGAGGAGCTGATTCTCCGCACGACCGCCGATCTCGACACCTTCATGCAGAAGTGACCATGGACGCCTTGCACAATCCGCTCGACGGTCTGTCACCGGCGCTGTACGTTGCGACTCTGGCGGAGATCGCGCATGCGGACGGGCTTCATCCCGCCGAGCGGGAGCTCCTCGAACACCACGCCGCCCATTTCGGCGTGGACCTCGCCGACCTTCCCGCGGTGCCCCGTAACCTGTCGGCGCTGCCGTGGGCCACGCGGGTTCTGGTCTTTCGCGATGCGGTGACGTTGGCGCACGTCGATGGGATGAGTGCCGAGGAAGAGCGGTATCTCGACGCCTTGGCGGAACGAATGGCTCTGCCGGCCGAGAAGGCGGGAGCGATCTCCACCTGGGTGCATGACTACGAAGCGCTGCTCGAGCGACTGGATGCTCTGATCAGTGGATGAAGATCCGATTCCCTCTGGAACGCCGCTGTCTCGCGGAGCGACCGATGACCATCGAAGAGTGGGCCAGGAATCAACAGGAACGCCGCCGCCGGTTCGACGACGAGGCGCGGAGCTGCAAGCTCAAGCCGCCCGAGGCCTTCAGTGACGAGCCCGCCCCCCCGGAGGCGTACCGGAAACTCTGTCCCGATCTCGATCCGGCGCTCACTGGCCGCAGGAGCCATGCGGTCCGTTGGCGCATCGCCCGAAGCTGCTGCGGCTGGGCGGAGCCGCCCACGACCGAAGAGTTCTACGACGCCTTCCACACGGACACACCTGACCAGCGGCAGAAGAGCATCATCTACATGTGGGGTACCGAAGCCACCTTCACGGAGCTCTTCGAGGCCTGGGCGCAGCATGCCTACACGTTCCGCGACCTCGTCCGCGCGTTGCACCTGGCCGATTTCCCGTGGCCGGACCGGATCGCGGAAATCAACCAGTGGGCCGATCCCCATCACTCCGAGCAATAGCACCAAGACGACCGATGGACCGACTCACGCTCCCACTGCCCGCCAGAGGAATCTGGCTGCGGGTCAGGAGTCTGCTCGAGCCGGCGCTCGAGCGCCTCGGGCCGGAAGCGGGGCCCTGGAAGATCGGCGGCGGGACCGTGCTCGCCGCCCGCTGGAGCCACCGCGAGAGCACCGATCTCGACCTCACCGTGAACGCCGGCACCGCGATCCCCGCTCTGTCCGCCGGACCCACCGGTGCGCGCCCCGTCGACATCCGCGAGCGAATGCGCACCGCATGTCGGGAAGGCATAGAGTTCGTGCACGACAGCGCGGCAAGTTGACCCGGTGCAGGAGCGACTGGAGCAGGCCATCGCCATACTCCAGTCCGCGTAGGCACGCGGAAGGCCATCGTATGGCTGCCAGGAGCCGCTCAGCTCACACGCGCATCGCTGAGTAGACCGCCAGATGCGCGCTCACGACGCGCTGCAGCGACTCCTGATTGGGCTCCATCGACCACACGCCCCGCTCCGAGGTGCCCCCCAGGACGATGCCGTCGCGGCGCGGCTGCATGTGGATGCCGAGGACCCCGCGGGGATCCCCGTCGGGCGGGTCGCCGGCGATACCCCAGTCGACTTCCTGCTGGGGCACGAGCACGGTGAGCTGGCCCTTCAGCGGCAACAGCTCGTCGTCGCCGAACAGGTCGCGCGCACCCAGCCCGCTGCAGTTGACGACCAGCGGCTCGCTCAGCTCCACCAGCTCGCGCACCTCGTTGAACTTGCGAATCTCGATGCGCCCGCCGAAGTCGATGAAGTCGTGCACCAGCGCATCCAGGTAGATGGACGGCTCGATGCGCATTTGGTTGCGCCGGATGGCGTAGCGGCTGGGAAAGGGATGCTCCCCCGGTACCAGCGTGAGCTGGCCGGAGCGCAGATGGGCGGGAAGCAGCGGCTCTCGATCCTCCTCGGCATCGTCCTCGGCGGCGCCCGGGGGCGTGTCGCTGAGCGCGTAGCGGTCGATCCAGGAAACGCCGAATCTGGTCCCCGCCAGCAACTGCAGCTCGCGGTAGGAGATCTCGACCGCTTCGCGGAACCGGGCGTCCCAGGCAGGTGTCCTGAGGTCGCCGTCGACCAGTCCCGCGGTGGGGGTGAAGCCCGCGAACGACATGTTCGAGGTCGTGTTCGGCGGCACCGACATGGCGTAGATGGTCACCGCGAACCCGCGCCGTTGCAACTGGCGCGCGGCGGTGAGGCCCACGGCTCCGCAACCGATGACCGCCGCCCGGCGGCTGTCGTGGTCGAGGGCCATCTCGGCCGCCATCCGGCCCGTGCCCCAGGAGAGCGACATGCCGGAGCCGCCGTGGCCGTAGTTGTGGATCACGGTGGTGTCGTCGAGCCGGTCGGCGCGCAACACGAAGCCGGAAGGGCGGTGCGGGCGCAGCCCGACCGTGGTGCGGATGATCCGGTCCCATTCGGCGCGCACGGGCGCGAGCCGCAGGGACGGTCGCCGCGTCGATGTCGGCGCGGTCGGCGCCGGCGCCGACCGTGCCGAGCAGCCGCCCAGGCCGGCGCCCACGAGGCCCATGCCACCCATCTTCAGGAGCGTTCTTCGGTCCACCGTCGCCTCCGGGTTCATTCGCGCCGGGTGAATGGCGGTCTCGTCACGGACCCCCATCTTGGATCGTCCATCCATGACGGGCAACTCCGCTCGGTTGGCGGGAGCCCCGGGTTCGGCGGAATGTTGGGAGGCCGCCGAACTCTGTGGTTGAATGGAAACGGCTCATGAACGGAGTGACCCGCGCGCTGCCGTAGCGCCGCGCTGCCGGAGACCGGAAAGAGGAGGGCGCCATGCCTCGAAGTCATCGCTCGCTCGTCGTCACGGTCGCGTCGGTGATCGCGCTCGCGGTGTTCTCCGGCGGCCTCGCCGGGCAGGAGCCCGAGCCGGGACGCGGCTATCCGTCGACCGACTGGCCCTTCACCGGCGGGAACTGGTCCAGCTCGCGCTACTCGACGCTGGACGAGATCGCCGTCGACACGCTGGAGCGTCTCGGCGCCGCGTGGGTGGCGCCGCTCCCCGGCGGCGCGGCGTCGCGCTCGACCCCGGTGGTGCACGACGGCGCCATCTACCTGACGGGCGGCGCCAACGTCTTCGCGTTCGACGCGCGAACGGGCGATCTCGTCTGGCGCTGGCAGCCGGACCCCGACGCCGGTCGGGTGGTGTCGTGGCAGGGCGTCGTCGTGGCCGGCGACCTGGTCGTCTTCGGCACGCGCAGCGGAGAGGTAATCGCGCTCGGCCGCGACAGCGGCGAGCTGGCTTGGGCGACGCGGGTCGGGAGCCCGGAGCAGACCCGGGGCGAGGTGGTGACGACCGCGCCGATGTACGCGCGCGGCAAGGTGTTCGTGGGCTTGGCGAACGGCGACATCGGCGGACAGGGGCGCGTGATCGCTCTCGACGCGGCGACGGGCGAGGTGGAGTGGATCTTCTTCGTCGTGCCGCGCCCCGGCGAACTCGGCCACGAGACCTGGCCGCAGGACAGCGACTCGTGGGAGTACGGCGGCGGCGGCGTCTGGCTCGTCGGCACCGTCGACCCGGACCTCGGCATGGTCTACTTCTCCACCGGCAACCCCGTGCCGATGTTCGGGGGCGAGCTGCGCGAGGGGGACAACCTGTTCACCGCCTCGGTCCTCGCGCTCGACATGGAGACCGGCGAGCGGCGCTGGCACTACCAGGTGGTGCGCCACGACATCTGGGACGCCGACATCGCCACGCCGCTGCTGCTGTACGACACGACGGTCGACGGCGAGCCGGTGAAGGCGGTGGCCGCGATGCGCGCCGACGGCTATCTCTTCCTGTTCAACCGCGAGACCGGCGAGCACCTGCTGCCCGTCGAGGAGCGCGAGGTGCCGCAGGACCCGCACCAGCTCACGGTGCCGACCCAGCCGTTCCCGGTACAGACCGAGACCATCCTCTTCGAGTGCTCGTACTGGCGCGACCGGGTGCCGCCGCCGTTCGAGCTCAGTTGCAGCAGCTACACGCCCCCGTCGGTCGACGAGCAGACCGTGGTGGCTCCGGGGTTGCCGATCCCGCGGGTGCGGGTCACGCCGATGGCGTTCTCGCCGCAGACCGGCTATATCTACGCGCAGGGGCGTGCGCACGTCGGCCGCGCCCGCCGCTTCGAGGATCCGTTCGTCTGGAACACTACCCAGTTCCACCTGACCCTGCCCGACGCGGTCGGCATCCTGGCCGCCGTCGACCCCCGCACCGGCCGCGTCGTGTGGCGGAAGGAGATGCCGGCCGCGTTCCTCGGCGTCAGCGGTCCCCTCGTGACCGCGGGCGGCCTGCTGTTCCGCGGCTCGCCCGGCGGACAGGTGGAGGCCTACGACGTCCGGACCGGCGACCGCCGCTGGGCCTTCCGGACCAGCGAGGAGGGGTCGCGGCTGCGTCCCGGCCCGGCCTCGACCTACGAGCTGGACGGCACGCAGTACATCGCCGTCCCGATGGGGCCCGCGCTCTGGGCGTTCGCGCTCGACGGCGAGGTGCCGGCCCGCGGCGAGCCGTCCCCGGATCCGCCGGTGGACGATCAGCCGGCCGGCCCCGCCCCGCGCGAGACCGACGAGATCGACACCGCCACGCTGCTCGAGAACCCGCGCGGCGCGGTCGGCGGCCGGCGCTACGCCTTCGACGAGCACAACTTCAACCCGCTCCGCACTCGCGTGAGCGCCGGAACGCGGGTCCGCTTCACCAACAACGGCGAGATCCCGCACACCGTGGCGGCGCGCGACGGAAGCTGGAGCACCGCCACGCTGGCGCCGGGGCTGTGGGACTTCGTCACGTTCGACGAACCCGGGACGTTCCTGTATCACTGCGAGGACCATCCCTGGGCGGTGGGGGAGATCACGGTCGATCCGTGAACCGTCGGGCCTGGGAATGAAGGGAGTTGCTCGCCGGGGCGCCCTGACCGCCCTGCGACTGGAGACCGGAGAAGAGGAGGGCGCCATGCGTCGACGTCATTGCTCGCTCGTCGTCACGGTCGCGTCGGGGATCACGCTCGCGGCACTCGTGGTCGGCCTCGCCGGCCAAGAGCCCGAGCCGGGCAGAGGCTATCCCTCGACCGACTGGCCTTTCGCCGGCGGCAACTGGTCCAGCTCGCGCTACTCGACGCTGGACGAAATCGCCGTCGACACGCTCGACCGCCTCGGCGGCGCGTGGGTGGCGCCGCTCCCCGGCGGCGCGGCGTCGCGCTCGACACCGGTGGTGCAGGACGGCGCCATCTACCTGACGGGCGGCGCCAACGTCTTCGCCTTCGACGCGCGCACGGGCGATCTCATCTGGCGCTGGCAGCCCGACCCCGACGCGGGGCGGGTGGTGTCGTGGCAGGGCGTCGTCGTGGCCGGCGACCTGGTGGTCTTCGGCACGCGCAGCGGGGAAGTGCTCGCGCTGCGCCGGGACAGCGGCGAGCTGGTGTGGGCGACGCGCGTCGGTAGCCCGGAGCAGACCCGGGGCGAGGTGGTGACGACCGCGCCGATGTACGCGCGCGGCAAGGTCTTCGTCGGCCTCGCGAACGGCGACATCGGCGGGCAGGGCCGCGTGCTGGCCCTCGACGCGGCGACCGGCGAGGTGGAATGGACCTTCTTTGTCGTGCCGCGGCCGGGCGAGTTCGGCCACGAGACCTGGCCGCAGGACAACGACTCGTGGGAGTTCGGCGGCGGCGGCGTCTGGCTGGTCGGCACGGTCGATCCCGACCTGGGGATGGTCTACTTCTCGACGGGCAACCCGGTGCCGATGTTCGGGGGCGAGCTCCGCGAGGGAGACAACCTGTTCACCGCCTCCGTACTCGCCCTCGACATGGAGACGGGCGAGCGGCGCTGGCACTACCAGGTGGTGCGCCACGACATCTGGGACGCGGACATCGCAACCCCGCTGCTGCTCTACGACACGACGGTCGACGGCGAACCGGTCAAGGCGGTCGCCGCGATGCGCGCCGACGGCTACCTCTTCCTGTTCAACCGGGAGACGGGCGAGCCGTTGCTGCCCATCGAGGAGCGCGAGGTGCCGCAGGACGCGCACCAGCTCACGGTGCCGACCCAGCCGTTCCCGGTGCAGACCGAGACCATCCTCTTCGAGTGCTCGTACTGGCGCGACCGGGTGCCGCCGCCGTTCCAGCTCAACTGCAGCAGCTACACGCCGCCGTCGGTGGACGAGCAGACGGTCGTCGCCCCCGGGGTGCCCATCCCGCTGGTGCGGGTCACGCCGCTGGCGTTCTCGCCCGATACCGGCTACATCTACGCCCAGGGCCGCGCGCACGTCGGCCGCGCCCGCCGCTTCGCGGATCCGTTCGTCTGGAACACCGCGCGGTTCCACCTGACGCTGCCCGACGCGGTCGGGGTGCTGGCCGCCGTCGACACCGCGACCGGCCGCGTGGTCTGGAAGAACGAGATGCCGAGCGCGTTCCTCGGTACCAGCGGTCCCCTCGTCACCGCGGGCGGCCTGCTGTTCCGCGGCTCGCCCGGCGGACAGGTGGAGGCCTACGACGTCCGGACCGGCGACCGCCGCTGGGCGTTTCGGACGAGCGAGGAGGGGTCGCGGCTGCGTCCGAGCCCGGCGTCCACCTACGAGCTGGACGGCAGGCAGTACATCGCCATCGCGATGGGCCCCGCGCTCTGGGCATTTGCGCTGGACGGCGACGCGCCGTCGCGCGGCGAGCCGTCGCCCCACCCGCCGGTGGACGATCGGCCCGCCGGTCCCGCCCCGCGCGAGACCGACGAGATCGACACCGCCACGCTGCTCGAGAACCCGCGCGGCGCGGTCGGCGGCCGGCGCTACGCGTTCGACGAGCACAACTTCAACCCGGTCCGCGCCCGCGTCACCGCCGGCACGCGGGTCCGGTTCACCAACAACGGCGAGATCACGCACACCGTGGCGGCGCGCGATGGGAGCTGGAGCACCGCCACGCTGGCGCCGGGGCTGTGGGACTTCGTCACGTTCGACGAGCCGGGGACGTTCCTCTACCACTGCGAGGATCATCCCTGGGCGGTGGGGGAGATCACGGTCGATCCGTAGTGCCCGCGCGGCATTCCTGCGCGCCGGCGCCGCGATGCAGGTTGGGCTGTCCGGACCGCCGCGCAGCCAGATTGGAAGATCGCGCGTCGCGCACGGTCCGTCGACTCAGGTCGCCGAAGGAGCGGTCGTCTTCGCGCGAGCGGGTCGGCGGATCCACGTGCCCGTCTATCCGAGTCGCAGAGGAACGATTCGTTCCTGCGCGAGCGGGGTGACTCCCGCCGTTTTGCATGCGGTCCACGTAAATGGCATGGCACGCCTTGTGCGGCCGGTCAACGTCAACCCTGCCTGGACGGCGGATGCCTGCTGCCTGTAATCGGCTCGTCACTACCTTCCCGGACTCCGATCTCCGTGTTCCAATTTCCGGTGTCGGCGGTCTGTAGAGACCGGCCAACGACCGGGAGAACACCGTGCAGGTGCGCGCGGAGTGAACCCGCACAGTGAGCCGGCGGGCCGGGGACGGTCGCGCTCCCGTACCTCTGTGGGCTCATATGTCGTTGGAGTAGGAACACGGCTGGATATGTGGGAGCGCCTTGACTCATGCTAATGCGTGCGGGCCCGTGCGGAACATAGGCTTCCCTTGTCAATGTTTCATCGGCGGTCACTTCACGCCAATAGCCGTTGACTTCCTGTCCGTATCCGGCCGATGCAGCAGCGCGGCGTTCAGCGGCGCCGGGTTGCCGGTTGCCTGAAATCGACCCGGCACTACCTTGTAGCACTCCAATCCTTCTCGTCTTCGAGCCGGCCCGCCGGCGGTTGCGAGTCGTCCTGACCATCCCATGCATAACGAGCACTGCCCGCGTACGGCTGTCCGGTCGAAATCGCTTCTTCGGCTTTCCGTCATCCTGGCGGCCGCGGCGTGTCTCGGCCCGGCAACTCCCGTCTCCGCCCAGACCGATCCTCCGGCCGTCCCGACGACGTTCTCCGTCGCGTCTCGGGACAAGTACCTGGCGGTTCAGGTGGTCGACGTGGCGGGCGCGGACTCCTACGCCGTCCGCTGGAAGTCGGGTACCCAGACGTACAGCCGGAGCCGCCAGGCCGAGGTCGACGTCAGCCAATACGACATCGAGGGGCTGACCAACGGCCGGGAATACACCGTGCAGGTGCGCGCGACGAACAGCGCCGGCGACAGCGCGTGGTCGTCCGAAAAGACACAGACGCCGAGTGTAGCGCCGGATGCGCCGGTCCTCCGGCTGACCCCGGGGAACGGGAGCATTGCCGTCAATTGGGACGCCGTGCCGAACGCGACGCGCTACGTCCTCTATTGGTTCCAGGTGGAGAACTCGAGCAACGACGCCACCATAAGCGGCATCACGACCACCTCCCACACCATCGACGGCCTGGAGCCGGACCGGTACGCCGTGCAAGGTTGGGCACGCAACACCTATGGGAATCAGAGCGTTCAGTCGACAACGGTGATCGGCGCGCCGTGGCCTACCATCGCGGTCGCGGATGCCTCGGCCATCGAAGGCTCGGCCGTGGAGTTCGCGGTCACCCTGAGCCATGCGTTCTCCGAGAACGTCACCGTGCAGTTCAGCACCGGCGACGGCACGGCCACGGCGGCCGGGGCGGACTATACGGCGGTGACCGACGGCACGCTGACCTTCAGCGCGAACGACACGGAGGAGACGATCTCGATCGGCACCGGCGACGATCTGGTGAAGGAAGTCGACGAGACGTTCACCGTGACGCTGAGCAACCCGTCGTCGAACGCCCTGCTAGGGGCGATGAAGACCGCGACCGGGACCATCAGGAACGACGAGCTTGAGCCTGGGACGTTGAGGCTGTGCGGCGCACGGGTCGGGACGCCGAAGAGCCGTCGGCGCGACGCGGCGGTGGACATCTGCTGGGACGCCGGTGGCGTGATTCGCCCGGACAGCGACGTGGTGATCGAGGCGCGGGAACGGTACTTCTGGTACGACGGCGAGCCCTTCGGAGGTTGGCGCGAGGTCGCGCGCGGCGACAGCTTCACGGCGTGCGGCGGCGACGACACCTGCTTGCAGTACACGTGGGCCGAGACGTGGCGGGGATTGGCCTTCGAGATGGAGCTTCGCGTCCGCCGGGGTGGGAGCGTGCTGGCGACCTCGGCGCCCTTGAAGGCGCACGTGCCGAACGGCGACACGAACATGCTGCGGGCCGACTTGTCGCTGGCCATCGAGGAGAACACCGGCCGGGCGCTGGACGCGCCGGACGGCCCGTTCGTGATGGAGCTGCAGTTCACCGATCCCTATCTGCACGCCTACCTGCCCGAAATCGTGATGGGTCTCGAGACGGCGGACTTCGAGGTTACGAACGCCACCGTGACCGATGTCCGCATCTGGGACGAGTCCGGGACCTACAAGGTGAGCGTCACGCCGACCACGCTCGGCGACCCGGTAACCATCGGGCTGCCGGCGAACCGGGTCAAGGGGGTCGGGGAGGGCATCTCGGCGAGCGGCGGCAACAACTACACGCGCGGCAACACGGCGTCGAACACCGTCGTCCAGGAGACCACCGGGCCGGGCAACCGGCGCCGGTCGACCGGCCCCCCGCTGACCGCCGAGTTCGAGGACGAGCCGCGGGCTCACCGGGGCAGGGGCACCTTCAAGGTGCGCCTCCGGTTCAGCGAGCCTGTCGGCACCAGCTACCGGACGCTGCGGGACAGGGCGGTCACCGTGGTCGGCGGCCGGGTGAGGCGCGCGGACAGGGTGAAGGGCCGCAACGACCTGTGGACGATTGTCGTGGCGCCGGGCTCGAACCGGCCGGTGACGCTGCGGGTCGTGTCGCGGGGCGCGTGCGGCAGTTCGCGCGCGGTGTGCACGGAGGACGGCCGGGCGTTGTCGAACTCGCCGACGCTGACGATTGACGGACCGGGGGCGGGCAACGGACTCGGGGGTCCCGATTTCGGCGAGTCCGCCCCGCCGGTGAACCGCCCGCCACGGCCGGTGGGCACGATCCTGCCGCAGGTGCTGGGCCTGGAGGACGCGGAGCTGACGCTGGACGTGGCGCCGTACTTCGCTGACGAGGACGCGGCGGGGATGGCGTTCCGGGTCGAGAGTGCCGACCCGGCCGTGGCGGCGGTGTCGCTGGCGGGCTCGCTGCTGGCGGTGTCGGCGGCGGGTCCGGGGACATCTCTGGTGACGGTGACGGCGCGCGACGCCGAGGGTCTGACCGCGGCGCAGGCGTTCGCGGTGCGGGTGGCGGACCGCTGGGGCCGGGCGGCGACGGGAGACACGCTGGCGGCGCTGGGGCGGGGCTACCTGTCGAGCGTGCGGTCGACGTTGGGCCGGCGGGTGGAGTCGCGATCGCCGGCGGCGGAAATGACCGTGGCGGGCCAGCGGGTACCGCTGGACCGGGCCGCGGCGCGGGAGGTGGGCCTGTCGCTGGTGTCGCGGCTGCTTCCGCTGGCGGGTGCGCAGGGTGGAGTGCCTGGTGCGGCGGGGCCTGTCGCGTTCGGGCACTCCGCATTCGGCCTGCCGTCCAGCCAACCGGGCTTCCCCGCCGGCGGGGCCGGACAAGTGGTGCCGGGCGCACCAGCCTTGGGGTCGCCCGGCTCGTTGGTCCCGGGGTTGCCGGGGGCCGGGCTCGCGATGGCCTCGCCGCGGGGCCGTTCGCCGGGGCATCGGGGCTCGCCGGCGTCCGGCCGCCTGCCCCTGGCCTCGCCGATCGGCTTCGGGGGGCTGGGCCTGTTCGGGGGCGGGGCCTCGCGGGCGTGGCGGAGCACGAACGTGGTTCTGCCGCTGGGCGGACAGGCGGCGGCCGAGGGCGGGGCGGCGGCCGAGGACGGGGCGCCGTCGGGGCGGCGCTGGACGGTGTGGGGGCAGGGCGACGTGCAGACGTTCCGCGCCGGAGCGACGGGTGGTGCGTCGTCCGCCTCCGCCTACGACGGGGACCTGCAGACGGCCTACGTGGGGGTGGACGCGCGGCTGAACGCGGAGTGGCTGACGGGTGTGTCGCTGGCGCGCAGTTTCGGCTCGGGCAGTTGGAGCTCGGGCCGGTCGCGGGGCCGGCTGTCGACGGCCCTGACCGCGGTGCATCCCTACGTGCAGTGGTCGCGGGGCGGCACGACGGTATGGGTGCTGGGCGGCATGGGCCGCGGGGCGGCGGAGAACGTCGGGCTCGCGGCGGACGCGGGGGCGGTGGCCGCTGGCGAGCCGGAGACGAGCGGGCTGGGTCTGGGTCTGGGTCTGGTCGAGGCGCGGCGTGAGGTGGCGGTGGTCGCCGGCGGCGTGCGATTGGGGTTGCGCGGCGAGCTGTCGTGGGCGCGCCTGACGACGGACGCCGGCGGGGAGACGTTGCACGCCCTGGAGGCGGGCGTGCGTCGGACGCGGGCGGGTTTCGAGGCGTCGCGGGCATGGTCGCGGACGGGCGGTGCGAGCGTGGAGCCGTTCGGGCGGCTGAGCGTGCGTCAGGACGGGGGTGCGGGGCAGACGGGCGTGGGCCTGGAGGTGGAGTCGGGGGCGCGGCTGAGCGCGGGGTCCGTGCGGATCGAGGCGCTGGGACGGATGCTGACGCTGCACTCGGCCGCGGACTACGCCGAGCGCGGGGGCAGCGTCACGCTGAGCGTGGGCGAGGGGGCCGAGCGTCCGGGCCTGACGCTGTCGCTGGCGCCGCGGTGGGGGGCGGCGCAGGGAGCGGATCTGTTGTGGCAGGAGCAGCTCCACCGGCCGTTCGGTACGGCGTCGCGGTTGGAGGACCGTTCGGTCGACGCGCGGGTGAGCTACGGGTGGCGTCTGCCGCGGCGTCTGCTGGTGGCGCCGTTCGGGGGCTACGGCACGGGGTGGGGCCGGCGCCGGCTGCAGCTCGGGGCGACTCTGGGCGCGGTGGACGGCGGGACCGGGGCCGGGTCGCCGTTGCAGGTCGAGGTCTCGGGCGAGCGGCATCTGCGGCAGGAAGGCGCGGCCGACTACCGCGTCACCCTGCTCGGCGTCGTTGTCTTCGGCGGCCGGGCTGCAGCCCGGCCTTGATGATGACCGCCCGTATCGCGGGCGGAATCTCCAGGCCGACTCGGCGATTTCACGAGCGCGAGTGCGTCAGGCGCCTCATCCGGTGGCGCGGATCGTCTGCAACCTGCAAGAATCAGGGCCAGTCCTGCTGTCGGCAGGAGAAGACAGTTTCGTGAGAACCTCTCATCCCGCGAGGACCAAGAGCGTGCATGCGAGAAAGCTGGCCGGGTCGATGCTCCTGGCGACGCTGCTGCCGGCCATGGCCGGTGTCGGCGCCGCCGCCCAGCAGACGGGGCTGCTCGCCGCGGCCCGGGCGGCGGACGCGCCGGGTGTGATCACGTTGCTCGAGCAGGGCGTTTCCGCGAATGTCCGCCAGGCCGACGGCGCGACCGCCCTGCACTGGGCCGTCCACTGGGACGATGCGGCGATGGCGGACGCCCTCCTCGAGGCCGGCGCCGACGTCGACGCGGCGAACGACTTCGGCGTCACGCCGCTCTGGCTGGCCTGCCTCAACGGCAGCGAGACGCTGGTCGCGGCCCTGCTGGCGGCCGGCGCCGATGCGAACGCCGCGCTGCCCTCGGGGGAGACGGTGCTGATGACCGCGTCCCGCACGGGGGCCGTAGAGGCGGTGCGCCTGCTGGCATCCCACGGGGCGGATCTGAACGCCCGGGAGCACACGCGGGGGCAGACGGCGCTGATGTGGGCGGTGGCCCAGCAGCATCCCGACGTTGTGGAGACGCTGGTCGCGCTCGGGGCCGACGTCCATGCCCGTTCGGCCCCCCAGCCGCGGCGCATCCACACGCGGACGGCCGGATTCAACCCGAGCGGGGTGATCGATACCGTGCTGGGCAGCAACACGCCCATCCTTTTCGCGGCCCGGCAGGGCAACCTCGAAGCCGCCAGGCATCTCGTGGCCGCGGGCGCCGACGTGAACGACACGGCGGCAACCGGCACCAGCGCACTCGTCGTCGCGGCGCACAGCGGCCATACGGCGCTCGCCCTGTTCCTGCTCGAGCAGGGCGCGGATCCGAACGCGGCCGAGGCCGGCTACTCCGCCCTGCACGCCGCCACGCTGCGCGGCGACGAGACGCTGACGGCGGCGCTGCTCGCGCGCGGCGCGGATCCGAATGCACCGGTGGTCCGCGGCAGCCAGGGCCGGCGCAACAGTCCCGACTACGTGCTCGACCACGACGTGGTTGGGGCCACCGCCTTCTGGCTGGCCGCGCACTTCGCCGAGCCCGGCGTCATGCAGGCGCTGGCCGACGGTGGAGCCGACCCGCAGATCGTCATGGAGGACGGCAGGACGCCGCTGCTGGCGGCGGCAGCCGCCCGCCGCCGCCGGGAACCGGGACTGGCCCCGAACCCGGCCGAGGACGAGCGGCTGGTGCTGGAAGCGGCCAGGGTGGCGATCGACGCGGGGGTTGACGTCGATGCAGCGGACGCGGGCGCGAACACGGCGTTGCACACGGCTGCTCGGAGACGCCTCGACTCCGTCGTCCAACTGCTGGCCGACAGCGGCGCCGACCTGGATGCCCGGAACGACCAGGGGCAGACGCCGCTGGAGGTGGCCGCCGGGCGCGCGGGCCACGACAACAGCACCGTCGATCTGCTGCGTCGTCTCGGCGCCACCAGCGGCTAGATGCTGGACCTCGGGGCGCCAGGGGCTGCGCCGCAGAACGGAGCCGGATCCCTGGTCAGTCCCGGTTGGGCGGCAATCGGAGCCGCAGGCGACGATTGCCGGGCTGTCCTTGAGTTGCCGTTTGGAACGTCCCGTGGTCGGGGAGGCTCTGCCGTCAGCCTGCCCAGGCCACCGGCCAAGCCCCGCAAGTCCATCATTGTCGCGTTAGGATTTCGATATGGACGCTACCGCTTGGGCAGTCGTCGGCTCCGCCATCGCGATCCTGGTCGCGATCGGCGCGTCGTTCCGGAGTCTGCGCGACGAGATGCGTGCCCAAGGTAAACGCATCGACGCTGTCGGTGAACAGATGGGAGTGCTCCGGGAGCGAATGGCGCACCTGGAAGGCCTGCTCGAGGGCCTTCGCGAGGCCATCACCGGCAAGCGCGTCGCATAGAGAAGCGGAACCGCTCACGAGGTCGCTTGCCGCGCCAGGTGCGGTCCGGGACGCCCGGACGAGCTCGGCCACCGGGGGCATTCGAGGACGTGCTGCCACGCGCGAGGGGATCTTGCCGAGCATCACCCGCGCGGTGGCCCGGATCTACACTCCCGTCAGACGCTCGACGCTGAGCCGGCCGTCGCTCTTCCCCAGCCGCTCGACGGGAACGCCGAGCTTGTCCATCAGGGTCACCAGCAGGTTCGGCATCAGCGGGTCGCCCTCGTAGCGGATGTGGCGTCCGCCTTCGAGCTGTCCCGCGCATCCCCCGAGGAGCAGGACCGGCAGATTGAGCGGGCTGTGGGCGTTGCTGTCGGACATGCCGCAGCCGTAGAGGAGCAGCATGTTGTCGAGCAGCGAACCGTCGCCGTCCGGCGTCGAGCGGAGCTTCGCCAGGTAGTCGGCGAACATCGACGCGTGGTACGCGTTGATCTTGGACATCGACGCGATCTTCTCGGGCTTGTACTCGTGGTGCGAGAGCGGGTGGTGCGCGTCGGCGATGCCGATCTCGGTGTAGGTCCGCGAGCTCACCTCGCGCCCCAGCATGAACGAGGTCACGCGGGTCAGGTCCGTCTGGTGGGCCAGCACCTGCAGGTCGAACATCAGCTCGACGTGCTCGGCGAACGTGGCGGGAATGCCCTCGGGCTGCGCCAGCTCGGGCACGTCGAAGCTGTCCCGCTGCTCGGCCCGCTCGATGCGCCGCTCGATGTCGCGCACGCCCTCGAGGTACTCGTCGACCTTGAGGCTGTCGGCCGCCCCGACCTCGCGTTTCAGATCGGCGACCTTGCCGGTCACCGAGTCGAGAATCGACCGGTCGCGTGCCATGCGGGCGCGGCGGACCGCCGGGTCCGTGCTCCCGCTGTCGCCGAACATCCGCTCGAACACGACGCGGGGGTTGTTCTCCATCGGCAGCGGCGTGGTCCGGCTCCGCCAGCAGATGGTGTTGGTGTAGACGCAACTGTGGTTGCCGCTGCACTGACCGGCGTTGGCGCGGCTGTCGATCGCGAGCTGGAGCGACGCCAGTTCGGTGTGCTGCCCGTACTCGCGGGCCAGGAGTTGGTCCATCGAGATGTCGGCCACCGGCGCCGTTTCTCCCGCGACGCCCGCTGCTCCCGTGAGGAACGTGGTCGACGCGCCGGCGTGGGCCGGAGTCCAGTACCCCCGGAGGCCCGAGACCACCGTCAACTGGTCCTTGAAGGCCTCCAGCGGGTGGAGGATCGGCGTGAGATCGAACCCGCGTCCCTCCTCGGCCGGCGTCCAGTACTCCATGGCGATGCCGTTGGGCACGTAGACCACGCCGAAGCGTCGGGTGGGGGCGGCGGCGGTTCGCGACAGCGCCGATGCGGCGGGGACCATGGCGTCCAGCAGCGGCAGGGCCACCGCGGCGCCCAGACCGCGCAGCACGGTTCGCCGGGGGAGCGACATCTTCGTGATCGTCATGATTGGAACCTTGTTCGTCGCCATTGGAACGGCGTGCTCTTCACGATGCCGAGCACGATCGAGGACCAGCGGTAGTCGTCGGCCTCGGCCTCGCGCAGGATCCGGCGCACCGCGGGACGGTCCGTGTACTCCAGCCCGCGGCCGAGCGCATAGGCCAGCAGCTTCTCGGTGACCGTCGCGGCGAAGTCGTCGCCCCGGCTCAGCAGCACGCGCCGCAGGCCCGCCGGCCCCTCGAACGCCTCGCCGCCGGGCATCGTCGCCGACGCGTCGATCCGCTGGCCCGCCTCGCTGGTGTCGCGCCAGAGGCCGATGGCATCGAAGTTCTCGAGGGCGAAGCCGAGCGGATCCATCGGCGCGTGGCAGCCCGCGCAGGCCGGATTGGCGCGATGCCGCTCGAGCCGTTCGCGGACCGACGCCGGCTCGCCGCCCTCGCCGCGGTCCGGCAGCCCCGGCACGTTCGCCGGCGGCTCGGGCGGGGGCGCCCCCAGGAGGGTCTCGAGCAGCCACTTCCCGCGCACGACCGGCGATGTCCGGTTGGGATAGGAGGTCACCGTCAGGAGCCCGCCGTGGCCGAGGAGGCCGCCGCGCGGATGATTGGCGTCGAGCGTCACCCGCCGGAAGCGGTCGCCGTAGACGCCGCGAATGCCGTAGTGCCGCGCCAGCCGCTCGTTGACGAACGTGTAGTTCGCGCTGAGCAGCTCGAGGAGGCTGCGGTCCTCGCGGATGTTGCTCTCGACGAACAGCTCGGTCTCGCGCCGGAACGCCTCGCGCAGGTTCTCGTCGAACTCGGGATAGTCGGCCGACTCGCGCTCCTGCGACTCCAGGTTGCGCAGGCGCAGCCACTGGCTGGCGAAGTTGTCGACCAGGGCGTGCGAGCGGGCGTCGGCGAGCAGCCGCCGCGTCTGCCGTTCCAGCTCCGCCGGGTCGGTGAGCCGTCCGTCGGCCGCAGCCTCCAGCAACTCGTCGTCGGGGATGCTGCTCCACAGGAAGAACGACAGCCGGGACGCCAGATCGAGGTCGCCGAGCGGATAAGGCGTTCCCGGGGCGGCGTCCACCGGATCGCGCTCGATGCGGAACAGGAACTCCGGGTCGACCAGCATCCGTTCCAGCGCGAACTGGACGCCGTCGTCGAAGCCGCCGTCGCGGCGCCCGGCGCGGAAGAAGTCGAGCAGCGCCTCGACGTCCCTGTCTTCGACAGGCCGGCGGTACGCCCGGCGGGCCAGCTTGCCGAGAATCCGGCCGGCGCAGGCCTGCTCCTCATCGGCCGCGGCGTCCGGCGCGGGCCGGCACACGAAGATCTCGCGCCGGCTCGGCGTGTCGCCGGGACCCTCGACGGCGTAGGGGCCGCCAATCGCGACCTGCTCCACCGCCGCTTCCTCGTCGTACCGTTCGTCGACGAAGCGGCCGTAGCCCCGGTTGCGCGGCTGCAGCACCCCCTCGGGTTCCGCCGCCCGTCTCACGAACGAGACGCCCACGGTCCGCCGGCCCGCCCGCGCGGGGAAGCGTACCTCCAGGTGGGCGTCCCCCGTGTTCATGTAGTACTCCCAGTCGGGGTCCCCGGCGATGTTCCCGGAGAAGCTCAGCGGGGCCATCTGTCCCACCGCATCGGCATCGCCGACCGGGAACCGGGTGACGAGCGCACCGTCTACACGCACGTCGAGCTCCTGCGGGGCCGCGAAGCCGATGATGTAGTCGGAGAAGTTCCGATGGAGGCGGATCCGGATGGTGTACTCGCCGTCGACCGGGAAGTAGTGCCGAATCGCGATGCCGCCGCGGGAGCCGAACGACAGCAGGTCGTCCTGCCGGTCGTCCTGCACCAGGCCGGGATGCACCCGGTAGGTTGCGACCGCGGGGCCGACGGGAGGAATGCCGACGGCGAGGCGGCTGATCCGGCGCGCCGCCGAGAGGTACCGCGCCACCAGGTCCGGCGAGATCGAGAGCACGTCGCCGTTGTTGTCGAAGCCGTGCTCGTAGGTGTCGTCGGCCGGCAGCAGCGCGGCGACGTCGACGTCGACCGCGAGCAGGTCGCGGACGGCGGCGTGATACTCGGCGCGGTTGATGCGGTGGAACGTCTCGCCGCGGCCCGGGTCCGGCCGGGCCAGGGCCACGGTGTCGATCTCGGTCTCGAGCCAGGAGGCGACGGCGCGATACGTGGCCTCGGCGGGCCGCGGGCTGCCGGCCGGCGGCATCGTCTGCGCGCGGAGCTTGACGATGACCTTCTCCCAGGTCTCGGCGTCGGCGCCGACATGCGCCAGGTCGTGGGTGTCGAGAGCCAGCCCCGCCGTGCGCAGGCGATCGTTGTGGCAGCGCACGCAGTACCGGTCGAGTGCGGCGCGAACCGAGCCTGCGGACGCGGG
The DNA here is from genome assembly GCA_963662835.3 of Vicinamibacterales bacterium. Lineage (GTDB taxonomy): Bacteria > Acidobacteriota > Vicinamibacteria > Vicinamibacterales > UBA8438 > WTFV01. The sequence goes on along the minus strand of CAXXVU020000002.1, from coordinate 7,616,674 downwards.
GGCAACGGGCTCCGGCGTCTGGGCGGCGGCGATCTGCGGGCGGCCAAACGCGGCCAGCACGCCGATCAGGATCACCAGGACGCGGACCGTGGAACCGGCTCCAGTCACCATCAGCGCTTCCATAGCCGCTCATAATAATGCTGAACGGTTGCCATCGGAGGCTTTGCCCTCAAACAGGTCTGCGGTACACTGCCGCGGTTCCATCATGCAGACCCAGATTCGGGCGCTGCGACATCGGGACGCCAGGGTCCGATTCGGCTTGCTCAACGCTCTGAGCGTCGTCCTCGTGCTGGCCTCCGGCGTCGCCGCGCCGGCGCGCGCGCAGCAGGTCCCGCCCGAGGACCTCGAGCACTTCGAGTCGAAGATTCGCCCGGTGCTCGCCGAGCGCTGCTACCAGTGTCACGGCGCCGATCCGGAGCGCATCTTCGGCGGACTGGTGCTGGTGGATGCCGCCGGGGTCCGGGCGGGCGGCGACAGCGGCGACGTCGTCGTGCCCGGCGCACCGGACGACAGCCTGCTGATCGACGTCATCCGCTACGACGGGCCGATCAGGATGCCGCCCGACGGCCGGCTGCCGGCCGCGGTGGTCGCCGATTTCGAGCGCTGGGTGGCCCGCGGCGCGGTGGACCCGCGGGCGTCCGATACCCCGGTCGTTGCCGCCCGGTCCGACAGCGGCGGCGCCTACGACTTCGGCCCGGGCCGCGAGCACTGGGCGTTCCGGCCGATGGCCCGCCCCGAGCCGCCCGTCGTCGGCGACGAGGCCTGGGCGCGCAACCCGATCGACCGGTTCGTCCTCGCCCGGCTCGAGGCGGAGGGGCTGACCCCGGTCGCCCCCGCCGGCAAGCGGCAACTGCTGCGGCGGGTCACGTTCGACCTGACCGGCCTGCCCCCGACTCCGGCCGAGATCGACGCGTTCCTGGCCGACGAGCGGCCGGACGCCTACGAGCGGGTGGTCGAGCGGCTGCTGGCGTCGCCGCGCTACGGCGAGCGCTGGGGCCGGCACTGGCTCGATGTCGCCCGCTACGCCGACTCGAACGGGCTGGACGAGAACATCGCGCACCCGAACGCGTTCCGCTACCGCGACTGGGTCATCGAGGCGTTCAACGCCGACAAGCCCTACGACCGGTTCGTGCAGGAGCAGATTGCCGGCGACCTGCTGCCGGCGGCCGGCGACGACGAGCGGTTCGCGAATCTCACCGCGACGGGGTTCCTGACCCTCGGCGCGAAGGTGCTGGCCGAGCAGGACGTCGACAAGATGGTCATCGACATCGTCGACGAGCAGGTGAACGTCATCGGCCGGGCGTTCCTCGCCGAGCCGATCGGCTGCGCCCGCTGTCACGACCACAAGTTCGATCCGATTCCGACCGCCGACTACTACGCGCTGGCCGGCATCCTGCGCTCGACCACGACAATGGGCGGCGAAAGCCGTGTCGGCCGGTGGGTGGAGCGGCCGCTGGCCGACGAGGAGACCATCGCCCGCTACGAGGCGGCGCAGGAGCGGGTCGAGGCGGCGCAGCAGGCGGTCGACGCTCTCGTCGGCGAGCAGAACGACAACCTGCGGCGGCCGCGGCGGCAGGCGCTGGCCGCCTATCTCCTGGCCGCGGAAGAAGCCTATCCGGCCTGGGGCGGCGACGAGGAGAGCCAACGCCGGGGGGGCGAGGCGATAGCCGCCATCGCCGGCCGCGACGGCCTCGAGGCGCCGGTGCTGGAACGCTGGGTCCGGGCCATCTTCCGCTATCGCGAGGGTCCTCCGGTGCAGGGCGACGCGCCCAACCCGAGCGTGGTCTTCCAGATCTGGAACGCCTACGCGGCGGCGCCGCCGGAGCGCTATCAGGAAGTCACCGAGGAGCTGCGGGCGCTGATCGCCTCCGAGAAGGTGCTCATCGCGCCGCTGACCCGGAGCCTGGTCCGGGGGCCGGCGCCCCGCAGCCTGGAAGAGGTCGCCTGGCGCTACGCCAGCCTGTTCGCGGTGATCGAGATCGCCTGGGACCAGCACCTCCAGCGGCTGGGCCTGGAGGACGAGGAAGAGCTGACGCCCGCCGACTACAGGCTGCCGCGCGAGCAGGAGGAGCTGCGCCGGCTCGTCTACGACGGGCGGCTGTGCATCCTGTGCCTCGACCAGGAGGCGGAGGAGGCGCTCTACCCGGCCGACGCGGTTGTCGAGCTGGCCCGGCTGCGGGCCGTCGTCGAGGAGCGCGAGGCGGCCTCGCCGCCCGAGCCGCCCTATGCGATGTCGGTCGAGGAAGGCGAGATCGTCGATCTCCCCATCCACATCCGCGGCAGTCATCTGAACCTGGCCGACACGCCGCAGCCGCGCGGGTTCCTCCGTGTCACCGATCATGTCGTGCCGCCGCCGCCGATCCCCGCCGGCGCCAGCGGCCGGCTCGAGCTGGCCCGCTGGATCACGCACCCCGAGCACCCGCTCACGGCGCGGGTCATGGCCAACCGCATCTGGCACTGGCACTTCGGGCGCGGCCTCGTCGACACCCCGAGCAACTTCGGCGCCACCGGCTCCACCCCCACCCATCCGGAGCTGCTCGACTGGCTGGCGCGGCGCTTCGTCGCCGGCGGGTGGTCGGTCAAGGCGCTGCACCGCGAGATCCTGCTGTCGAGCACGTACCGGCTCGGGGCCGGCTACGACGAGGCGAACGCGGCCGTCGACCCGGATAACCGGCTGTACTGGCGGATGAGCCGCCGCCGGCTCGAGGTCGAGCCCATCCGCGACGCGCTGCTGCAACTGGCCGGCACCCTCGATCTGACGATGGGGGGCCGCGTGGAGGAGTACAACTCGCGCGGCTACGTCTTCAGCGAGGGCAACACGTTCGGGCGGTTCGCCTTCTACTCGGCGCCGCGCCGCTCGGTCTACATGCCGGTGGTGCGTAACGCCATCTACGACATCTTCGCCGGCTTCGACTTCGGCAACGCCAGCGACTCGGTCGGCGCCCGCCCCGCCACGGTGGTGCCGTCCCAGGCCCTGCTCATGATGAACAGCGCGTTCGTCGAGGAGCGGGCGGGCGAGTTCGCCGCGCGGCTGCTGGCGATGTCCCTGCCGAGCGAGGCGGCGCGCGTCGACCGGGCGTTCGTCGAGGCCTACGGGCGGCCGGCCAGCGGCGTCGAGATCGAGGAGAGCCTGGCCTTCCTCGCCGCCATGCGCGAGACCGCGCCCGGCGGCGGGGAGGAGGGCTTCGCGTGGACGCGCCTGTGCCACGTCATCCTCGGCGCCAGCGAGTTCATCTACGTCGACTGAGGCGGGAGAGACCATGCGCCATCCGCACTACCAGGCACCGCCGGTGACCCGCCGGGAGATGCTCAAGGCCTGCGGCTGCGGCTTCGGGGGACTGGCCCTGTCGTCGCTGCTGCAGCAGGACCTGCTGGCCGCGCAGGACAACCCGCTGGCCCCGAGGGCGCCGCATTTCGCGCCCCGCGCCAAGCGCATCATCTTCCTGCACATGCACGGCGGCCCGTCGCAGCACGACCTGTTCGAGTTCAAGCCGCTGCTCGTCCGCGACGACAACAAGCCGCTGCCGTTCGCCAAGCCCGACGTGCAGTTCAACGAGACCGGCAACCTGTTCAAGAGCCCCTGGGAGTTCCGGCGGCACGGGCAGGCGGGGCACTGGGTGAGCGAGCTGCTGCCGAACCTGGCAAGGGTGGCCGACGACCTCTGCTTCGTGCGCTCGATGTACGGCACCAACGCCGCCCACGGCGGCGCCATCCTGGCGATGAACACGGGCAGCGACCGCTTCGTGCGGCCGTCGATGGGCTCGTGGATCTCCTACGGGCTCGGGACCGAGAACGAGAACCTCCCCGCCTTCATTACCATCTGCCCGTCGTACCAGCACGGCGGGGTGCAGAACTACTCGGCCGCGTTCCTCCCCGCCGCCTACAACGGCACCGCGATCGGCAACACGCGGATGAACACCGCCCAGGCCACCATCGACTTCCTCGAGAACCAGGCCGTCACCCCCGCCGTGCAGCGGGCCGAGGTCGACCTGCTGCAGCGCTGGCAGCGCCGCCAGCTCGAAGCGACGGGGCCCGACCTGGCGCTGGAGGGACGCATCGAGTCGTACGAGCTCGCGTTCCGCATGCAGACAGAGGCGCCCGAGGTGATGAGCGTCGCGGGCGAGTCCGAGGCCACCCGGCGGCTCTACGGCCTCGACGACCCGGTGGCGGGGGACTTCGGGCTGCGCTGCCTCCTCGCCCGGCGGTTCTCCGAGTCGGGGGTGCGCTTCGTGCAGGCCACCCACGGGCCCGACACCAAGTGGGACCACCACTCGGGGCTGATCACGGGGCTGCCCCGAAGCTGCGCCGAGATCGACCGGCCGGTGGCCGGGCTGATCACCGACCTCAAGCAACGGGGCCTGCTCGACGAGACCCTGGTGCTGTGGGGCGGCGAGTTCGGAAGAACGCCGGGGGCCGAGGCGGGCGCCCGCAACGGCCGCGACCACAACCCCCACGGCTACACCATGTTCCTGGCCGGCGGCGGCGTGAAGGGCGGCCACAGCCACGGCCGCACGGACGACTACGGCTACTACGCCATCGAGGACAAGGTCCACATCCACGACCTGCACGCGACCATCCTGCACCTGCTCGGCCTCGACCACGAGCGCCTGACCTACCGCAGCCAGGGACGCGACTTCCGGCTCACCGACGTGGCCGGCGTGGTCGTGGACGACATACTGGCCTGAGACGCGGACGCAAGGGCCTGTCCGAGCTGTGATACCTTCGCAGCATGCGTTTCGACACGCACGCAGCGGTCAAGACGCTGACGGCGGCCGGCGCCCAGCCCGAGCTCGCGGAGGCTTTCGTAACTGTTGCGCAGGACGCTCACGGCGGCGACGACCTCGTTACACGTGCCGATCTGGCCGCAGCCGTCGCCGGACTGGATGCTCGGATGGCTTCGATGGAAACACGCTTGACGTGGCGAATCGTCGGTGCCGTTGCCGCGATCGGCGCTATCCTCCGGTTTCTGAGTTGAGCCTGGTCCACCTTTTGGATGTGCCCTGCGAACGAAGATCAAGCCAATGGCGTTCGCTCCCGAACCGCTTCGCGACTCGGTCCGACGGTGGACGGTCGCGGCGGCCGCGCCCGTCGTATTGGTACTGGCCTTCCTGCCCGGCGCCCTTCCCCTGGCCGCTCAGCCGGCGGGCGAAGCGACGCCGCCCCCGTCTGACCGCCCGAACATCCTGTTCCTGTTCGCGGACGATCAGCGCGCGGACACCATCCGCGCCTGGGGCAACGAGTGGATCGACACGCCGAACCTCGACCGGCTGGCCGCCGAGGGCCTGAGCTTCGAGCGCAACTACACGTTCGGCTCGAACAGCGGCGCGGTTTGCGTGCCGAGCCGGGCGATGGTGCTGACCGGCCGGAGCTGGATGCGCTCGCCGAACGACATGCGGGGCGTCCCGACCCTGCCGCGCGAGCTGGAGGCCGCGGGCTACCGCACCTTCATCACCGGGAAGTGGCACAACGGCGAAGAGGCGCTGCTGCGCAGCTTCGATCACGGCACGGCGGTGTACCTGGGCGGCATGGCCGATCACACCCAGGTCGAGGTGCAGGACATCGAGGACGGCGAGCTGGTCCGCCGGCGCGTCGGGCGGGAGTTCTCCAGCGAGCTCTTCGCCGACGCGGTAATCGACTTCCTGGACGAGCAGGGACGCCTGGCGGAGCAGGCGGGCTCGGCGGGGGAGGCCGGTTCGGATCAGCCGTTCTTCGCCTACGTGCCGTTCACGGCGCCGCACGATCCGCGCCAGCCGCCGCCCGAGTACCGCGAGCGGTACTACCGCCGCAACCTGCCGCTGCCGGCCAACTTCATGCCGCAGCACCCGTTCGACCACGGCGCCCTGATTCTCCGTGACGAGAACCTGGGCGCCTGGCCGCGGACGCCGGAGGTCATCCGCGATCAGTTGGCCGAGTACTACGGCCTGATCACCCACCTGGACGAGCAGGTGGGGCGGATTCTCCAGGCACTGGAGGAGAACGGTCAGGCCGGGAACACGGTGGTCGTCTACGCCGCCGATCACGGGCTGGGGATGGGCAGCCACGGGCTGCTCGGCAAGCAGAACCTGTACGAGCACTCGATGCGCTGCCCGCTGATCATCCGCGGGCCGGGCATCCCGCAGGGCTCGACGACGGATGCTTTCACCTACCTCTTCGACCTGTTTCCGACCCTGCTCGGCCTGGCCTCCGCGGAGACGCCGCCCGGCATCGACGGCCGCGACCTGGCGGCGCTGTGGTCGGGGGAGGGCGAACCGTCCTGGCGTCAGAGCCTGTTCCTGCCGTACCAGGACCTGATGCGCGCCGTGCGCGACGAGCGGTACAAGTTGATCGTCTACCCGAAGGTGAACCACCGGCAGTTGTTCGACCTCGTCGACGATCCCGAAGAGCTGCGCAATCTCGCCGCCGACCCCGCGCACGAGCAGACCCTGGCCCGGCTCGAAGCGCTGCTGGAAGGCTGGCGAGCGGGCCTGACCGATCCGTCGCCGCTCTCAACTTCCGATCCCTCGCCGCTCCGGCGCGATCTGACCGGTCAGGAGCGCGAGCCCGACCGCTGGCAGCCGCAGTGGATCGTGGACAAGTACTTCGATCCGCCGGACTCGCCCGACCCCCGGTAGTTTCGGCACTGAGCAACCGGGAAGTCCGTGTCGCGCACACGGTGGTGGCGCGACGGCCGCCGGAACCCCGGACCCTTCTCGCTCAATGCGGCGGAGGCTGGCGGAGCAACTCCCACAACCCCCTCGGCGTCACGATTCGCACGCTCGTGGTGGTTCCGGTGTCGAGCAGGTCCTTGTCACCGGTCACGAGCACGTCGGCTTCCCCTGCGAGCGCAGCGGCTGCTATCCATCTATCGGCCGGGTCGGCAGCGGGCCACCCCGCCGCCTCGATCGGCGCCACCACATCCGCGTGGCCGCGCACGAAATGGACGACCTCGTCGACACGTGCCTCCGGCATGTGGAGCTTGTCCGCGAGAATCCGTTCGAGTTCTTCGAGCACCGTCTCGCCGACGACGAGCCGGTGCTCGGCGAGCACGAGCTGCAAGATGTCGAGACAGAACCCGCGAGTCGCGAAGGCGGCGACCAGGACGTTGGTGTCCAGCAGGATCCTCACGAGACTTCGTCGAAGACATCCTCGTCGGTCAACCAGCCGTGGGCTTCGGCGAAGGGCGCAACACGGCGCCGCAACTCTTCGAGTCGCGCGATCGCGAGTTGGCGCCGCACCGCTTCGCGCACGAACGCACTCTTGGCCGTGCCGGTTCGCGCCAGGAGATCGCCCAATTCCGCGTTCAGCCTGTCGTCGATCCGGACAGTCAGGGTCGCCATGTAATACAAATTACTACAGTGGCAGTTGCGCCTCCAAATTGGCGTCACGACCGCGCCGGTGTCGATCAGAGACTCTTCATCGGCACGATGGCGGCAGCGCGGCCCGCCGGGATGATGGCGGCGACGAGCGCGCACGCTGCGAGCGCACCGGCGGCGACGGCAAGGGAGAGAGGATCCCGGAAGGACACGCCATGGAGCTGGCTTGCCATCAGCCGGACAGCGCCGACGGCCAGCGGCAGGCCGAGAACGAGCCCCACCGCCACGCGCCGAAACGCTTGACGCAACACCATCCCGATCACCGCGACGCGGTCCGCGCCCAGTGCCATCCGGATGCCGATCTCGTTGGCCTGCTGCGCGACCATGTACGCCGTGACGCCGTACACGCCTACGGCGGCCAACAGGAGGGAGACAATCGCGAACAGCCCTGCGAGGCTCGCAACTGCCTGCTCTCTATCGGACGAGAGCTCGATTTGCCGCTGCATCGTTCTGACGCTGATGATCGTCAGGTTGGGATCGGCCTCCGCCAGCGTCCGCCGCAGAATCGGCTCGATTTCGCCAGGCCCCGAGTCGGTAACCACCAGGATGCCCTGGGCGAAATGGGAGAGCCGCTCGACCATCCTCCTGTAGTCGGCCCCGTAGTCGACGCGTTGTGCCAGCGGAACGAAGAACATGGGACCCGCCGGTTCGCTCAGTCCCGACCGCAGGAACCTCGTGTCGCGGACGATGCCGACGATGCGGAACGTATCGGCGTTCTCGGGCCGCTCGAGGCCGAAGTGCTGGCCGAGCGGATCTTCATCGTCCCGGAAGAAACGCTTCACGAACGCCTCGTTCACGACGGCAACCGGGGCAGTCGTCTCGTTGTCCGTTTCCGCGAACAGGCGTCCCCTTGCGAGCGCGACGCCCAGGTTCTGGAGATAGTCGGCGCTGACGCGGTTCCAGGCCGCCGACCCCTCGTCGCTCGGGTTCGGCGGGTGCCCGGCCACCAGAATCGTCTCGCTCCAGCTCGAAAAGAGCGGATTGGTCAGCGCGAGTCCGGTTCCACGCACCCCGGGGAGGCTTGCCAGCCGCCGCTCGATGTCGCGATAGAGCGTCGACAGCCGCTCCGGCGTGTACGTGGACGGCAGGCGCTTCAAGTTGATCAGCACGCGTCCCTGTACCTCGTAGCCGAGGTCCTGATCCTGGAGATTGGCGAGACTTCTTCCGAGCATCGCGGCGCCGGCGACGACCGCGACGGAAACCGACAACTGAACGATCAGCAGCGCCGTGCGAAAGCGGAACGAATGCCGGCCGATGCTGCGGCCGAGGCCACGCAACGCCTCGATCGGATCGGTCCGCGTTGCAAGCCACGCTGGCGCGATACCGAAAGCGATACCCGTGACGAGCGACAATCCGGCAGCGAAAGCCAGCACGACGAGCGATGGCGTCGTCGCAATCGGCACGAACTGCGAGTTCTGGAATACCAACGCCACCAGCAGGCGCGCCGCGGCGACGGCGACCAGCAGCCCGGCAACCCCTCCCGCTGCCGCGAGCAGCATTCCCTCCGCAAGAGCCTCGCCCACGATCCGCCGGCGCGTGGCGCCGAGTGCCAGGCGCACGGCCGTTTGCGCCCTGCGTGCGACCGCCCGGGCCAGCAGAAGATTCGCGACGTTCGCGCACGCCATGACTAGCACGAGACCGCAGATGGCGAGCAGAATCCGCAGGCTCGGCCCGTACTGGTCCTTCATCGACAGGCCCGCGAGACTGATGCCCGTGCCTGCCGGCACCACCCGGATCGTCTGGTTGGAGAGCTCGCGAACGATGTCCGGCATCCGGTTGGCCGGGTAACCGGCCTCGTACTGGATCCAGCGGCGCAGGATTCCGGTCAGGCGGGGAGCCATGCCGGCGATCGAGGCATCGTCGCGAAGACGACCGATCACGAACAGCCAGGGCGAAATCGACTGCCGCAGCAGCGAGCCGTCGCCGGCGATCAGCGGCTCCTGTTGCAGCGGGATCCACAGGTCCGGCGGGTCCGCGCGAACCGTTTCGCCGAAGAACCCCGGCCCCGCCACGCCGACTACCGTGAACGGGTGACCTTCCACGACGAGCGTCGAGCCGAGAAGCGACGGGTCCGCCCCGTAGACTCCCTGCCACAGTCGATGGCTCAGCACGACGACAGGCGGCGCCGCAGGCCGGTCGTCATCCGCCGCGAACAGGCGACCGCTGAAAGCGCCGACGCCGAGCGTGGAGAAATACGATCCGGTGACGTATTGTGCGCGCACGGGCCTGCCGGCCGCTTCCGCGCCCTGCCTCCGGACGCTCAACAGGTTGCCGCCCCAGTCGAACGCGGCGACGTCCTCGAACTCCGGCGCGCCGGCCTTCAATCGCTCGTACAGCGGAAACGAGAACACGCCCCAGCGGCCGTGGCGGCCCGTGGCGACGGTGTCGTCCCCGTCGCCGATCCGGTACAGCCGCGCCGGGTCCGACACCGGCAGCGGCCGCAGCATCACGCTGTCGATGAGCGTGAAGACGGCGGTCGTCCCGCCGGTTCCGAGCGCCAGCACGCCAACCGTCGCGAGACTGAACCCGGGTGTCCGGCGCAGCGAGCGGAGCATGTGGGCGAGGCTCCGGACCAGCGCATCGAGCCAGCGCGAGCACCAGACGGCGCGGACGTCCTCCCGGATCAGCGGCACGTTGCCGAGCGCGGCCCGCGCGGCGCGGGTCGCATCCTCCGGCGACAGGCCCTGTTGGATGTACCGGCGCGTTTCCAGCTCCAGGTGCAACGCCAGTTCTCGTGAGACCTCGCGGTCCACCCGGTCGGGTTGCCCCCACCGGAACAGACGGAGGAGACGCTCGCGCAACCTCATGCGACTACTCCGCTCGCAGCACCCGCGCCGGATCGACTCCCGTCGCCCGCCGGGCCGGCACATAGGCGGCGAGCCCGGCAAGCACGACGAACAGCGCTGGGACTGCCGCATACGTGAACGGATCCCACGGGCTCACCCCGAACAGCAGGGACGCCAACGACGACATCAGAACGGCCGCCGCGAGTTCTCCAATGACGACGCCGGCGCCTGCGAAGAGCAGCGCTCGCCGTACGAAGCGCGCCCGTACCCGCGCGCGAGTCGCCCCGAGGGCAAGCCGAATGCCGATGTCCCGCCGCTGGCGCGCGGCCGCGTAGGCGACGACCCCGTAGACCCCGACCATGCCCAGCACGACGCCGAGAACGGCGAACCCCAGCACGAGCAGCGTCGTGAACCGCGGCCGGCTGACGGTCTGGGCCATGATGTCGTCCATGACGCGGATCCTGCTGACCGGCGTGTCGGGATCGAGCGCGGCGACCACGGCCTGCAGACTCTCGGTGATCAGCCGGGAGTCGGCGCTCGATCGCACGATCAGGGACATCTCGTCGATGGCGCCGACGTGCTGCGCCAGGGGCAGATACAGCGTCGTGCCTTCGCTCGCCGGCCCCTGCCAGCGCACATCCGCGACGATCCCGACGACGGTGCGCCAGGGGTCGGCCTCGTTCTCGCTCCCCGGGAACCGAATGCGCCGGCCGACTGCGCTCGTGCCCGGCCACCACGCCTCGGCGAGGCGCTCGCTGACGAGCACGACCCGCTGCGCGCCCGCCACATCGTCCTCGGTGAACGGTCGGCCCGCCACCATCGACACGCCCAGCGTGTTCAGGTAGTCGCTGCTGACCGCCGTTCGCAGGTCCGCCCAGGGCCACTCGCCGCCTTCCGTGGCCGGGTTCGGCCGCCCCTCGATCAGGAACACGCTGCCGCCGACCGCCGCCGCCCCGAACGGCTCGAACACCGTCGACAGGCCCACCGCGCGAACGAACGGCAGGGCGCGCAGGCGCCGCTCCAGCGTCATGTAGAAGTCGAGTCTGGCGGTATCGTGCGGATGACGCGCGGGCGACGGCGCGACCTCTGCCGCGACCCGCTGATCCGCGCTGAAACCAACGTTCACGGAGAGCTGCACGGCCAGGCTCCTGGCCAGCAGGGCGGCTCCGATGACGAGCGTGACGGCGGCGGCTACCTCGACCGTGACGAACACACCGAGACTGCGGCCGGGCATGCCGCCGACGCTTCCTCGCAACCCCGATCGGGCTGCACCCTCGCCCGCTCGCGCCGCGCGCAAGGCCGGCAGCGTGCCGGAAGCCACGGCAGTTACCAGTGAGAGGACCGTGGTGAAGCCGAGGACGGCGCCGTTGACGCGGATCGCGTCGATCCCCGGAACACCGCCCGGAAGGAGTGCAACCAGGGCCGGCACGCCGGCGTACGCGGCGGCCAGGCCGACCGTTCCCCCGAGCAGGCTGACGAGCGTGCTCTCGGTCAGAAGCTGACGGACGACGCGACCGCGACCCGCGCCGAGCGCCGTGCGCAGCGCCAGCTCCCGGCGGCGGGCGGCGATGCGGACCTGCTGCAGATTGGTCAGGTTGACGGCGCCGATGAGCCAGACGGCGGCAACCGCGGCGAGCAGCAGGAACAGCATCGGGCGCACTTCGCCCAACCGGTCGTCGCGCCACGTCCGCAGGCGGACGCTCGTCCCGTAGCCGTCGGGCATGCGCCACGGAAACAACTGCGCGAACTGCGGAGCAAGCGCCCCGACCTCCTCGGCTGCGCCCTCCAGAGTCGCGCCGGTCCGAAGCCTGCCGATCAGGATGGCGTCACGCGCCCACAGGGCAATCCGGCTCCCCGCATCCACGGTCAGCGGCACCCAGAGGTCGACGTCCGCGGACGGGAACTCGAAGTCCGCCGGCATGACCCCGCGCACCTGGTAGGCGACTCCATCGAGCGTCAGCATCCGGCCGACGGCCGCCGGATCGGCTCCGAAGCGCCGCCGCCACAGGTCGTGACTCAGCACCGCGGCCGGTGCGGCGCCGGGGCGCTCGTCATCGAGGTCGAAGTCAGCACCCACCACCGGTGTCCTGCCCAGACGGGCCAGCAGGTCGCCTGTGACTTGCACCACGCTGACGCGCAACGGCTCGTCGAAGCCGGTCAGCGTCCTGTTGCCCGGCGGGCGGTACGCCGAGACGTCGAACGTGCGGGCCCTCTCGCGCAGCTCGAGCAACTCGCCGATGTAGCCGATGTCGAGAACCCGAAACAGCCGGTCCGGTTCGGTAACGGGCAACGGCCGCAACAGAATGCCGTAGACGACGCTGAAGATGGCCGTGGTGGCGCCGATGGTGAGCGCGAGCGTCGCGACCGACATCGCCGCGAAGCCGAAGCTGCGTCTCAGGCTGCGAGCGCCGCACCGCACGTCCTGAAGCAGTTGGTCGAGCCAGCGCCAGCGCCACGCCGCTCGGACGTCCTCCCGGATCAGCGGTACGCTGCCGAGCGCGGCCCGCGCCGCCCGCAGCGCGTCCTCCGGCGACATCCCCTGCGCGACGTTCTGCTGCGTCTCGAGCTCCACGTGCAGGTCCAGTTCCCTCTGAACGTCCTGCTCCGCACGGCGCCGGCCCGACGCCGAGAGGAGGCCCACCACCCCGCAACGAGCGCGCAGTCGGGCGACCAGAGCCGGCAACAAGCGGAGCAGGCTCATCACGCCTCCTGGATGACGAGATCGATCGCGCCGGAAAGCCGCTCCCAGGCGGCGACCTCGCGCTTGAGATGCGCCCGCCCGGCGCTGGTCGGCGAGTAGAGCTTCGCCTCCCGGCCGGTCTCGGTCGCAGCCCAGTGACCTGCAATCCAGCCTTGTTTCTCCAGGCGGTAGAGAGCCGGATAGAGGGAGCCCTGCTGTACTCTCAGCACGTCGTTCGAGACCTGCTGGATGCGCTTCGCAATGGCCCAGCCGTGCTTCGGCTGGTGCTCGATGGTCCGCAGGATCAGCAGGTCGAGGGTGCCCTGGACGAGATCGGTCGGCTTGCCCATCGGTGATGCCTCGACTATCGACAATACGCCTCTCGATTGTCGACTGTCAAGGTATCTCGGTCCTGTCCGCCCGGCGAGGACGAGCGTGACTGCACCGACGTCGACAGGTCCCACCCCGAGCACGCGCGCACCGCCGGGCCGCCGCCACGCTCACGAGGGCGGACTCAGCCGCCAAGCACGGATCGCGCAGGACTGAGAGTGCTACGATACCGGTATGCGAGCGCGCCGGTGCGCTCTGGAGACCTGACGACCGAGAGACCAGGAGGGGTGCGATGGGCACGCGCGAAGCGATCTGGCTTGCGCTGCTGGACAGCGCCAGATGGGAGCGCTATTACGGGGTTCTCGCAGGCCGTTTTCAGCGACTGGATGCAGCCGTCCGATCCGTGCTGTTCTTCTTCGCACTGGGTTCGGTGACGTCGTTCGTCGCGGAGATGCCCGACGCCGTCAGAGTCACGTGTGGCCTCGTCGTCGCCGGCGCACTGGCTGTCGACTTCGTTGCGAAGCCCGGCCAGAGGGCGGCCACCCTCGTTCTGATCCGCGACGAGTGCGGGCGGCTGCGGCTGGCATTGGGTGACCTGCTGCGCCAGCATCCGGGCATGGACGATCGCCAAGCGGAAGCGGCTCTCGTCGCCTTGAACTCCAACCTGCACAATGTCACGGCGAAGGATCCGACGCCCTGGAGTGCCAAGGTCAACGAGGCGACTACCAAGGCCGCCTTTGCCGAGATGGAGTCCATCTATGCGTCTTGACGGAGACGACACACGAACAGGGCCTCCGGTACCGCCTGTGTACCACGTCCGGCGCCGCCTCCTCCCCCACCGCCTCCCTCGCGCCCACCAGGCCGCTGACAGCGTCCGCGCCGGCAGATCAACGCGAGTTCGTGTCGCGTCCCAGCGCCGTCAGCAGGCGTAGCAGGCGCGTCGAGCCTCTCCAGCGTGTCGCGGATGTCGACCAACGGATCCCGCGCTCGAGGGAATTGGTGTATAGAATGGGCGCGAACCGCAGCACGGACGACCGTTCCAGTCGCCGTGACCGACTTCCTGGAGACGAGACGATGACACGCTGGACACTCGCGGCGGCGCTGCTTGCGCTGCTGATTGCTCCCACTCTCGCCATGGCGCAGGACGCCGGCGCGGTCCGCTCCGCGCACGAGGATCTGGAGCCGGGCACGCGAACCGACGACCTCGGCATCACGATTGGCATGCCCGCCAGTCATCCGGGGCGGCGCTACCCGGCGTCGCACGAGTTCCCGACCGGACCGGCGATCGGCGAGCGGCTTCCGGAGTTCGCGTTGCCGAATCAGCGCGGCCGGGTTGTCGACTACCACGCGGATCGCGGCGATTCGAAGTCCATCGTCGTGTTCTATCGCTCGGCGGTGTGGTGACCGTACTGCCGCACGCAGCTGGTCGAGCTGCAAACGAACCTCGGGCTCTTCGAAGAGGCAGGAATCCGCGTCTACGGCGTGAGCTATGACACTCCGGAGCAGCTCCGGGCGTTCGCCGACGATCACGGCGTGACCTACGATCTGCTGTCCGACGTCGACTCGGCCGTGATCCGCGAGTTCGGCATCCTCAACACCTTGATCTCCCCGGACGATCCGGAGCAGGCTGCCGGCCGCGGCTTCTACGGCGTACCTTTCCCCGGCGTCTACGTGACGGACGAGAGCGGCGTGGTCAGCGAGAAATTCTTCCACCGCCACTACGCCACCCGGGAATCGGCCGGCACGATTCGCGACACCGCGCTCGGCAGGATCCTGGCGCGTCACGAGGTGCCGGCGGTCGAGCTCGGCACGGATCAGGTCAGGATCTCCGCCTTTCTGTCCGACGAGTCGATGACGTTCGAGACCCAATCGACGGTGCACGTGCGCTTCGAGCTCGAGGACGGCCTGCACATGTACGGCCGGCCGCTCCCCGACAACTACATCGCCTCGGAAGTGACGATTCCCGACACCCCCGGCCTGCGGGTGGGGGCGGCGCAGTATCCGCCGACGCACCCTCGGGAGTTCCCCTTGCTAGGCGTCACGCTCAACGTCTACGAAGGCGTCGTCGACGTCGCGATTCCGGTCACGCCGAACGCCGAGGTGTTCCACCGGTCGAACCCGGACCGGCCGGAAGTGGTCGACGTGCCGTTGTCGATCCTGTACCAGGTCTGCAGCGAGACGATCTGCTACACCCCGAGGACCGAGACGCTTACGCTGGCCGCGCCGTTCCAGTCGCTGCTGAGCCCGGGCGCCCGGAGAGCGCGATAGACCGTCTCGGATCCCCGGCGCGCAGTGACCAGGGACCTCACACGAGCTGGGACAACAGCGTCCGGGCCGGGACCACGAGCGGCGGTCCCGGTGCCTTGAAGCAGTCCGCGTCCACGTGGTCGGCGTCCACCACGACGTGGAACGCGAACGGCGCGCCGACCTGCCGCTGGTAGTGCGCGAGCGCCGGGCTCGGTCTGGTCTCGCGGTGCTTCACCTCGGCGAGAAACCACGGCTCCCCGTCGCGCGCGACCACGAAGTCCACCTCCCGCTTGTCCTTGTCGCGCAGGTACCCCAGCTCGAACCGCCCGAGCCCCATGTCGTTCCAGCCGTCCACGGCCTTGAGCAGATGACACGCGACGAACGTTTCCGAGCGGGCGCCGGCGTCTTCGATCCCGGCCCAGTCTCGCAGGTACCACTTCGGCTCCTTGCGCAGCGATCGGGAGACGTTGCGGTACCAGGGCCGGAGCAGGAAGCCGAGATGGAAGTCGCACAGGGAGGCGATCCAGCGGCGGACGGTGTCGGCGGCGACCCGTGTTTCCCGCGCGAGGGTGTCGTACACGAGTTGGCGGCCCGACCCGTGCGACAACAATCGAACCAGCACCTCCATCTGGTCGATCTGCTGCACCTGCGTCAGGTCGCGGACGTCCTCCCTGACCAGTTGCCGCAGGCGCAGCGACCGCCAGCGCCGGCTGAAGCGGGCGTCGCGCTTGAGGAACGGCTCCGGGTAGCCGCCGTGCGTCCAGAGCGCGTCGAACTCGAGCGGATCGATCGAGCGGGGAGGACGAACGATCCGGTCCGGATCCGGAAGCTCGCGGCTCACGGTCTCGGCCACCGAGAACGGATGCATCCGATACGCGAAGTAGCGCCCCATCAGGCTGTCGCCGCCGCGGCGGTAGACGTCCAGGCGGCTGCTCCCGGTGACGATGATGCGCAGCCGGTCGGCGTACGTGTCGTACAGCCCCTTCAGGAACGGCTGCCAGCGCGGGAACTTGTGCAGCTCGTCGAAGAGGAACAGCGGGCTCGCCGCGGACAACCGGTTCGCGCCGAGGCGGGCCGCGAGGCGGGCCGGCCCCGCCAGAACGAGCTCGCGGTCGTCCAGGTTGTCCCAGTTGCAGTACGCGTCCGCGTGACGCCGGCACGTGGTGGTCTTGCCGACCTGCCGCGGCCCGCTGACGAAGGCCATCTGCCGGTTGCTCGCGAAGTGGTCGAGCAGCAGCGCGTCGTATACCCGATCCTGCGCCGGCATGCCGACCATTATCTGCAATATCGTGTTTTGGTCGCAACCATTCCGCGACAGACCGTCGTATGGTCGCCCAATCCGCCCGACATCGCGCGCCGCTGGTCGTTGATCGCGCGTCGACGGTCGAATATGATGCGCCGCCATGACCGCGGCATCCGTCGCCGGGCCGGACGATGAGAGGTCCGGCGTGTTCATTCGGCGCATCAGGTTACGGATTCTTCGGCAACCGGTTCAGACCGGGCGCTCTCCCCGGGCGAGCGGATGATATCGAGCGGATTCCGAAGCCGGACGTTCTCGCAGGTCTCGACAACGCGGCACGCGACTGCGGCACGTGCGGCGGATACAGGAAGGGTCGCGATTCGTTCGAAATTCTTGCCGAGCTGAATCTGCTAGATCTCAGCTTGAGGCCCGGCTCGGCGCCTCAGCCGGCCTCGGCCAGGCGCTCGGGGCGAAGGGTCTTCAACTTCTCGAAGATCCCCTCGATGACGTTGCTCTTGCCGGCGAACAACTCGTCGGGGCCGCCCGCGTGCAGGCTACTGAACGGCGCCTCGTAGAGCGCGGACGGCTCCATGACGCCCCGCGCCGTGAGCTGGTCGATCACCATCTCGATGAAACGGATCTGCGGCGTGGTCAGGCTGCGGTTGGAGAGGAACTCCGAGAAGGCCTCCTGCGCGGCGGCGCGGTCCATCCCCACCATGCTCCGCACGAAATGGGGCAGTGAGGGGGCGTTGCTGCGCGCGAGGAGGTGCGTCAGCAGCGTCCGGCCGTCGTCCTCGCCGATCTCGACCAGCGTGCGTTCGAGCCCTTGCAGGTCGGTAGCCGTGAGCGGCTTGTTGGTCCGGAGACGATGGATCACGATGTGGTCCAGGTGGTTCTTCAGGTACTCCTGCACCTTCTTCTCGTACTGGACCCCGGTCATCTTCGGCAGGTAGACGGCGGCGTCCTCGCGCACGGCCGTGATCTCGTCCTTGAAGTCGGTGTAGACGACCGTACGCGTCTGCTTGTCGAGGAAGGGCACCAGGCCGCGCAGGCGCAGGCGCAGTTCCTCCAGGCCGTTCAAGCCGATGCCTTCCCAGAAGGCGCTCTCCTGCACCGAGGCCAGGTAGGCGAGCTGCGCCGCCACCCACGGGAATCGTGGTCTTTTCTTCGAGCAGCATGGCGATTTCCACCACCCGCCGGCGGTGCTTCTCGAATGTGCCCGTGTCGCCCTCGGCGAGGGCCAGTTGCATCTGCAGCGCCTTGAGATCGAACAGGCGCGATTCGATGTCGTCGGTCTCGATCGCGCTGGGCAGCCCGGCAACCTCGTTCTGCAGGATCTCGACGTCGGATGCCGTGAGCCGCTTCCATGACTCCTTCTCCCGGAAGCGCTCTACCGCCTCGATCTGCATCCGCACGATGAAGTTCTCGCGGTTCATCGCCGCCACTTCCCGGTGGAGCTCCGTCGTCAACGACCCGGCCAGCGCAGCCTCCGGGTCCAGGTCCGGCGTCGTCTGGACGTGGGACAGCAACTGCACCCGCGACCGGAAGAGCCGGGCGCGGAGGGAATCGCCGCCATCGCCCTCGATACCCTCCGGATTCTCGCGGAAGAAGTCGAAGTTGAAGCAGAAGTCGAAGACGCGAAAGTCGTGCTTGTCGTCCGCGGGTCCGAAGAGATTGGGGCACAGACGCGTTCCGCGCCCGATCATCTGCCAGAACTTGATCCGCGAATAGACCGGCTTGAAGAAGACCAGGTTGGCCACCTCGGGAATGTCGATGCCGGTATCGAGCATGTCCACGGAGATCGCGATGTGCGGCGCCTTGTCCTTCTGCGCGAAGTCGTCGAGCAGGCTCTGCGGATACGTGGCGTAGTGATCGATGACGCGCGCGAAGTGCCCGGCGAACTGCGGGTAGTGGTGGTTGAACCGCGCTTCGATGAACGCCGCATGGTCGTGATTGCGCGCGAAGATGATCGTCTTGGCCAGTCGGTCTCCACCGTCGACCGTGTGGCCGTGCTGCATGAGATGTTGCAGGACCTGGTCGACCGTGTCGTTGTTGAAGAGCCAACTGTTGATGGCGGACGCGTTGACCCGTTCCGGCAGCCCGTCGCCGTCGTCGTCGTCGCCCCAGTCGAGGCTCTCCCACTGTGCCTGCTCTTCCTCGCTGAGCGAGTCGTAGTCGATGCCCTCGCGTGGAAAGCGGAGATCCACCTGTTGCACCTTCGGCGGCACGAGATAGCCGTCCGCCACCGCGGTCGCCAGTTCGTACGCGTCGGTGGGCACGCCCGGCTCCAGGTCGAACAGCTCGTAGGTGTTCCGGTCGACCTGATCCCGAGGCGTCGCGGTCAGGCCCACCAGCAGCGAGTCGAAGTACCGAAAGATGGCCCCGTACTTCTGGTACACGGACCGATGCGCCTCGTCGATGATCACGAGATCGAAGTGCCCGACCCCGAAGCGGGCCTCGGTCCCCGTCGTCTCGTCGATCAGCCCCATCATCGTCGGATAGGTGCAGACGTAGACGCGGCCCGCCTTGTCCTTCTCGGTCACCAGGTTCACCGGGCTCGACTCCGGCAGGTGGGCCTTGAACGCGCCCACCGCCTGGTTCACCAGCGACACGCGGTCGGCGAGAAACAGCGCCCGCTTCACCCAGCCCGCCCGCTGCAGCAGGTCGACCAGCGCGATCGCCACGCGGGTCTTGCCGCTGCCGGTCGCCATCACCAGCAGCGCCTTGCGGCGCGCCTGCCCGAACTGCTCGCCGATGCTCCCGATGGCCCGCTTCTGGTAGTACCGCTCGACGATGGCGTTCTTCACCCGCGCCACGTCCAGCGGCTCGCGGTGGGTTCGGCGATGGACCAGCGACGCCAACTCGTCCTTCTTGTAGAAGCCGGCGACGGCTCGCGGCGTGTAGTCCTGATCGTCCCAGAGGTAGGTCTCGTACCCGTTCGTGTAGAAGATGATGGGGCGCTGGCCGTACATGGCCTCCAGGCAGTCCGCGTAGAGCTTGGCCTGCTGTCGACCCTTCGCCGGGTTCACGGTGGTCTTTTTCGCTTCCACCACCGCCAGCGGCTTGCCGTCGTCTCCCCACAGGACGTAATCGGCGTAGCCGACGCCCGAGGCGTTCGGCATGCCCGTGACTTCGTACTCGCGGTCCCGTTCCTGGTCGAGCGGCCAGCCGGCGCGCTGCAGGGCCAAGTCGATAATCAGCCTGCGGGTCGTGCTCTCGTTCCAGTCACGGGTCTCGGGGACGGCCTCGTTCTCAGCCTTGATGGCGGCGAGCCGTTCACGCAGCGCCTCCAGCTCGCCTTCGACGTCCTTGCGCGCGTCTTCGGATGCGTCCAGGTCGCGCTTCAGGGCGTCCAACTCCTCGACGCTCGCCGGCGCGGCGGCCGGTTCCTGCGTGGGGACCAGGGACTCGTCGAAGGTCTTCCCGTGGAGGCTCTCCGCTCCCTTCCGCAGATAGGTGCGGCCCGCCCAGTAGAGGACGTGCGCCAGCTCCCGCACCACGTTCAGCGCGTGCTCCGGCGCCGGTGTCTTGTTGCCGTGCACCGCGACGTTGCCCGCCTGCCGGATGAACTCCGCCTTCTGCCACACCACCTCGGGCACGACCGCACGGAATGCGGGCTCGCTGAGGTAGGCGTCCAGGTTCGTGACCTTCGGTGGGCTCAGGGTCTTTTCG
Organism: Vicinamibacterales bacterium; assembly: GCA_963662835.3. Taxonomy (GTDB): domain Bacteria; phylum Acidobacteriota; class Vicinamibacteria; order Vicinamibacterales; family UBA8438; genus WTFV01. Next base: position 7,596,367 of record CAXXVU020000002.1, on the reverse strand, counting down.
ACCTTGTAGACGCGCTTGACCAGACGCTCCAACGCATGCCGTGCATGGAAGCAGGAGGCGCGCGGGTCGCCGTAGACGTGGTGTTCCGCATAGCTCGCGCTCTCCGCCGCATGCGGGAACTCCTGCTTCAGGAACGCGAAGTTGGCGGAGACTTCCATGGCGGCTCAGAGGTCTCCCCGGAAGGCGCGGGATTGCAGGGAGGCGAAGAGGGTGTCGAGTTCGGCTAGGTGGGCACGCTGACTGGCCTTTTGTTGCTCGATGAATTCAACTACGGCCGCGAAGTGGAGTTGGAGGTCACGCGGGGGCAGCACGACCTTCACCTTCATTAGGTTCGACTGACTAATTCCCGAAATCGTAGAACGAGTCACCAGCGGGAATACATACTTCGCTCGGGCCCGGTCGTTCAAGAGATAGTGAAAGAGGTAGATCGTTAGAATCTTCTCCCGGTCTGGCCGCACACGGATCAGCGAGGACTCGAATATCAACGGTTCACCTGTTTCTGGTATCAGGCAGGGTTTCGCTGACCCTTCGTAGTTGAGGGAACGGCGAGAGACCAGGATATCCGTAGGTAGGAGGCCGTACTTTTCTATGTCAGCCCGCGGTGCATCAACTCGCTTGACTTCATTTGGATTCACCACGCCATAGAACGCATTGGCCATGTGAACCATGCGAGTTCCGACACTCGAATACGCGTCCCTTGGGTAATATGCGCCGTTGGTGGACTTTTCTCCCAACAATTCGTTCAGCGGCTTAACCTCCCACCCCATCGGATTGGTGACGGGGTCGCCGAACATGTCGAGGAAGGTGGATTGGAGGAGGGTGTCGAGCTGGGCGAGGGCCTCGCGGCGCTTGGCCAGCAGGGCGTCCGCCGCATCCAGAATCCCCGCAATCCGCTTCTGTTCGGCGAGCGCCGGGAGGGGGATAGGGAGCTCTAGAGTTCTCTTGTGATCAAGATGGGTGTGGCTCTTCTTCGTCGACCGTTTTCTCCCCTGTTCATAGGCATTTTCGCCCGCGGACGGTTCCTTTTCTGTTCATTTTCGCGGGGACAGAACTCCGGACAGCGCCCACCCGCCTCTTTCGGGCAGCCAGCCCGATCTAGTCGCGGCGCCTGGCGCGTCGGTCGGTTCCCTCCGGCGGGCCCCCTCTGGACATTTGCGGGGCGTTTTGCTACGGTCTCGTGGGAAGGGAGACGCTGCTGTGACGACCGTGGCGACGACGCGATTCTCCGGCCGTGCGTTCAGCGTGCAGGAGCTGACTCTGATCCGGGAGGTCGTGCGGGAGTGTTCGGGTCTGAGCCGGATGGAGCTGGCGCGCACGGTGTGCGAGTTGTTGCGGTGGCGGCGGCCGAACGGGCGGCTGAAGGCGCGGGAGTGCCGGGAGTTCCTCGAGCGGCTCGACGCGGAGGATGCGCTGGAGCTGCCTGCCAAGCGCCGGGGCCGCGCACTCGGTTCGGTCACCCGCGTTCCCCGGACGGCGGCCGGGGAGCCGGGGCTCCCGCTGGTGGGCAGCGTGCGCGATGTCGAGCCGCTGGCGGTCGAATTGGTGCGCGAGCCCGCCCAGCGCCTGCTGTTCCGGGAGCTGGTGGGACGCTACCACTACCTCGGGCACACCGTCCCGTTCGGCGCTCACCTGCGCTATCTGGTGTTTGCGTCGCGGCCTCAGGGGGCGGTGGTCGGCTGCCTGCAGTTCTCCAGTCCGGCGTGGCGCATGGCGGTCCGGGACCGCTGGGTCGGCTGGGATGATCGGACTCGGGCGCGGAATCTGCAGCACGTGGTCAACAACAGCCGCTTCCTGTTGCTGCCGTGGGTCGGGGTGAAGAACCTGGCCAGCGCCGTGCTGGCGCGCGGTCTCTCGCAGTTGGCGGTGGACTGGCCGCGCCGTTACCACGTCGAGCCCTGGCTGGTGGAGACGCTGGTGGATGCGCGCCGCCACCACGGGGGTTGCTACCGCGCCGCCAACTTTGTCGCGTTGGGCTCGACCAGCGGTCGCGGTCGTATGGACCGGCACGGTCGCCGTGCCGGTGAGGCGCCCAAGACGGTCCTGGTCTATCCTGTGGTCCGGAATGCGCAGCAGCAGTTGCGGGAGAGCTGAGCGATGCGAGCCGTTGTCCCCACTCCCCCCGCCCCGGCGCCGTATGCGGCGGCCGAGGCCGCCTTCGCCGAGGCCAAAGCCTACCTTTCTTCGCGCGAAGCACAACAGATGAGCGAGAGCCACCTCGAACGGGAGTTGCAGCGGCGGGGGCAGGAGTTGATGCGCAAGCTCCTGCAGGGGCACCTCGAACAGCGCAGTCCGGGGGAGGCCGACGGTCCGGTCACGGGGGCCGACGGTGTCGAGCGCTCGCAACGGCGCGTGCACGAACGCCGCATCGAGACGACCTTCGGCACCGTGGCGGTCGAGCGCGTGGGCTACGCGCGTCCCGGTCATGACAGTCTGCATCCGCTCGATGCCGCGCTGAACCTGCCGCCGGAGCGTTACTCGCTGGAGGTGCGCCGGCGGGTGGCCGAGGCGGCCGCCTCGCGGTCGTTCGACGAAGCGCTGTTGGATCTGTCTCGCAGTACGGGGCCGAAGTGCCCAAGCGTCAGGCGGAACAGTTGGTGGCTCGTGCGGCCGAGGACTTCGACGCCTTCTACGAGGCGCGCCGTGCGGCGACGGGCGAGCCGCCCCCCGAGGGGTCGGTCGTCGTGCTCACCTTCGACGGCAAGGGTGTGGTGCTGCATCGCGACGACCTGCGCGAGGCGACGCGGCGGGCGGCCGAGAAGCGCCGGCAGCAACGGGAGCCGCTCTCCCTGTTCCAGCGCCTGAAGCCGGGCGAGAAGAAGAACGCCAAGCGCATGGCGACGGTGGCCGCCGTCTACACGACGGCGCCGTTGGTGCGCAGCCCCGAACAGTTCCTGCGGAGCCTGATGCCACGACAGCCGGGCGCGAAGCCCCTGCTCGTGCGGCCCCGCCCGGTGGCCAAGCGGGTCTGGGCGAGCCTGCAACGCGAGCCCTGGGAGGTGGTTGCCGAGGCGACGCTGGAAGCCGAGCGCCACGACCCCGAGCACGTCAAGAGCTGGGTCGTGCTCGTCGACGGCGCCGAGACGCAGCTCGACCTGGTGGAAGCGAGCGCCGCCGCCTACGGCGTGGACGTAACGGTGATACTCGACATCATCCACGTGGTCGAGTACGTCTGGAAGGCGGCGCACGTGTTCCATCGCGAGGGGAGCCCCGATGCAGCGCATTGGGCCTGGACGCGCGTGCAGAGCATTCTCGAGGGCAAGGCCAGCCGGGTGGCGGCGGCGATGCGGCGTGCGGCGACCGTCGCCGGCCTGTCGAAGGACACCCGCAAGCCGGTCGATACGTGCGCCGACTACCTGCAGAAGTACGCGCCGTATCTGCAGTACGACCGCTACCTCGCGGCGGGCTATCCCATTGCCACCGGCGTCATCGAAGGGGCGTGCCGGTACCTGGTCCGCGACCGGATGGATTTGACCGGTGCCCGCTGGCGCCTGGTGGGCGCCGAGGCGGTCCTGAAGCTGCGGGCGCTACGAGCCAGCGGCGACTTCGATCCGTACTGGGACTTCCACGAAGCGTGCGAATACGAACGGAATCACGCCCAGCGATACGCTGCGCGGACAGCCCCGCCGGTCAGCCCGCCCCCGCCGCCCTCTCCACCACGCCTTCGACGCGTCAAGTAGCTCTTGCCATGCCGCTCGCAGAAGCCTCCTGGGCCGTCGACGAAGAAGAGCCACACCCCATCAAGATTCGAGATGTTCGTCGTCTGGTTCGCAAAGGAGCGCAGTCTCCGCTGCACCAAATCCGAGGAAAACCAGCGATATAAGTAGCTGGCCTCCAGCTTCTCGGTCTTCGGTCTCAGGATTGAGATGAAGCCTCCGGCTGTGCTGGGATACTGCAGTCTTGGCACTTGACAGCACTTGCCGACAAGGTTCCAACTATTCGCACTGGAGACGAGAATGTCTCCTGCCGAGAGCATCTTCTCAGGGTTCTTTACGAGACTGCTTGGCACTGCGATCAGGTCGGATACGTCGAGCATTGCCTGCACGTTCTTGGTCCTCATGCAGACGACGGCTCCCTCGTCGCGCGGGTCACACCTGTGCACTGGCTTGAATGTGATTCCACGAATCAGTCTCGCATGGTCTCCAAGCCGTACGGCACTCATCCCAACAATCCCTCCAAATCCTCACGACCCTTGACGATCTCTTGCTCCAGTTCCGCCAAGCGCTCCAGGATCACCCTCGGCGAGTCGTATTTCACCGCCTCGTATTCCACCTCCTTGTAGCGGTTGATGGAGAGGTCGTAGTCGTTGCCCGCGATTTCGGCCTTGGGCACGAGGAAACTCTGGTCCGTCCGCGCCCGCCTGCGCTCCGCCGCGCGGTTCCGACAGCGGGCGAGGATGTCGGCGAGGTCGCTGTTCTCCGGTCGCGGCGTGCGCTTGTCGTCCAGCGAGTAGCCATCTGCCTGCATGTCGTAGAACCAGACGTCGTCGGTGCCGCCGGAGTTGGTCTTGGTGAAGAGCAGGATGGCGGTGGAAACCCCGGCGTAGGGTCGGAAGACGCCGGAGGGCATGGAGACGACGGCGTCGAGCTTCTGCTCCTCGACCAGAATTCTGCGCAGGGTCCTGTGCGCCTTGCTCGATCCGAACAGTACGCCGTCGGGCACGATGACGGCGGCGCGGCCGCCGGTCTGGAGCAGGCGCAAGAACAGGGCCAGGAATAGCAGCTCGGTCTTCTTCGTCTTGACGACCTGCTGCAGGTCCTTGGCGGTGGACTCGTAGTCGAGGCTGCCGGCAAACGGCGGATTGGCGAGGACGAGGGAGTACCGCTCGGCGTCGTCCTCTGCTCCCGCCAGGTCGGTCTGGGCGAGCGAGTCGCGGTAGCGAATGTCAGGGTTCTCCACGCCGTGCAGCAGCATGTTCATGCTGCCGATGCGGAGCATGGTGTTGTCGAAGTCGTAGCCATGGAAGGTGCCCTCGTTGAACCGGCGGCGGGCGCGGGCGTTCTTGTAGATACGGTCGCCGTGGTGCTCGACGAGATGCTCGGAGGCCGCGACGAGGAAGCCGGCGGTGCCGCAGGCCGGATCGCAGATGAGGTCCTTCGGGGTGGGTGCGGTCATGTCCACCATCAGCCTGATGATGTGGCGCGGCGTGCGGAACTGCCCGTTCTGCCCGGCGGTGGCGATCTTGCCGAGCATGTACTCGTAGAGGTCGCCCTTGGTGTCGTGGTCGGCCATGTCGATGTCGTCGAGCTGGTCGACCACGTTGGCCAGCACCCGCGCCGTGGGCATCATGAAGAGGGCGTCCTTCATGTGCTGGGTGTAGGTCGATCCCTCGTCGGAGTCGCCGGTCTGGCGCAGCGACTTGATGAAGGGGAACACCCGGTCCCGCACCGTCTCGAACATCTGCTCCGGCGCAAGCTCCTTGAAGCGCGACCAGCGCAGAGCGTCCTGGCGGGCGGCGAACAGCGGCTGCTCGATCGGGCGGCCGGTGCGGGCGGCCTTGTGCTCCGCGCGCGTGTGCAACTCGTCCAGACGCTTGATGAACAGCAGGTAGGTGAGCTGCTCGATGACCGACAGCGGGTTCGAGATGCCGCCGGACCACATGGTGTCCCAGATGCGGTCGACCCTGGACTTCAGCTCACCAGTGATCATGGGTGCGTTGCCCGGTTGCTCGGTGCCGAAACTACCGGGGGGCGGGCTAACGCCGCTGATTGTCCCTCAGCGTTGACGACGCCGCCGTCTTCCACAGCCCGTCTCGGGACCGGGTCGCCGAACGCTACTGGCGGTCCACGGGTTCGAGCCGCACGACTCGCCCCGCCCCGCCGCGTTGCTCGACCGCCAGATAGATGTAGCCTTCCGGTCCCTGCCGGACGTCGCGCACCCTGCCGATTCCGTAGGCCAGCGTCTCTTCCTGCTCGATGCGTCCCGGCCGGTCGACGCTGGGGGTGAGGCGCGCAAGCTGCTGCCCGGCCATCCCGCCCACGAAGAAGCTGCCCTTCCATGCCGGGAACCGGTCGCCGGTGTAGACCATCAGACCGGACGTGGCGATCGAGGGGACCCAGAAATGCACCGGCGATTCAATGCCTTCGCCGCGGGTGCCGGCGTGGATTGCCGTCCCGCTCCCGTAGTTCACGCCGTAGCCGACCACCGGCCAGCCGTAGTTCAGGCCGGGCCGTATCAGGTTGAGCTCGTCGCCGCCTTGCGGTCCATGTTCGTCGGCCCACAGGTCGCCGGTCTCGGGATGCACCAGCAGCCCCTGCGGATTCCGGTGTCCGTAGCTCCAGATCTCGGGCAGGGCGCCCTGCTGCCCGACGAACGGATTGTCGTCCGGGACGCGGCCGTCGTCATGGAGGCGCACCGTGACCCCGTGGTGGTTCGAGAGATCCTGCGCGGGGTGCGCCGACAGATCGCCCGATGTGCGCGCCATCCGATCGCCCACCGAGACCCGGAGGTATCCGCCGCGGTCCCAGGCGAGACGTCCCCCGTAATGACCGCGGCCCTGTGACTGCGCCTCGAAGACGTCCTCGACGCCGGTCAACCGATCGTTCTCGAACCGGCCCCGGACGACCGCCGTCGTCGAGCCTTCGCCCTTCGGCCGTGCGTAGCTCAGGTACAGCAGGTGGTTGGTCGCGAAGTCGAGGTGGGGGAGGACGTCGAACAGTCCGCCCTGCCCCCTCGCGAACACCTCCGGCACGCCCGCGACCGGGACGGGAAGCAGCCTCCCGTCCCGCACGATGCGCAGGCGTCCCGGGCGTTCGGTGACCAGCATGTCGCCGTCGGGCAGCCACGTGACGGACCAGGGGACCTCGAGGCCGTCGGCCACGGTCATGGCGTGGAAGTCGTGGTAGACCGAGCGCTGAACCTCCTGGGCCGCGATCGGACTCCCGGCGAGCACCCACCCCACGGTGGCGCAAGCTGCGGCGGTGCGGATCATCGTCTACTCCCCTGAATCGCCTACTCCCCTGAATGGGGGCGTACCGCTCTCTCTGCGATCAATCGACCGCGTACTTCGTGAACGCGCCACCCGCGAAGCGGAGCGAGTTCGGTCCCTCGGCGGCGAACACGTTGCCGTCCGCGTCCACCGCGACCCCTTCGCCCGCGGCGCCCTGGTAGGGCCGCGTGTCCGCTTCGAACGGCGGGATGTAGCCCGTGATGCGGTCCTCGTTCGCCGGCCCGATGCGCACGCCGTTCACCCAGTTCGGGTGGCTGGTCCCGCTCGACTCGGAGTCGATCGAATACAGCACGTCGTCCGCGGTGATGAAGATGCCGCTGATGCGCCCGTGGGAGTAGAGGGAGTCGAGATAGTTGCCGTCCTGGTCGAAGATCTCGATGCGGTGGTTGCCGCGATCGGCGACGAAGAGTCGCCCCTGCGAATCGAACGCCAGCGCGTGCGGCGTGCGGAACTCGCCGTGCAGCGTGCCGATGCGTCCCCACTCCTTGATGAACGTGCCGTCGGCGGCGAACTTCAGGATGCGGCCGGTCGCGCCCGCCGCGCGTCCTTCCTCTATCGCCCGGTTCGTGGTCATGCCCTGGCCGCCGTGGCCGTCCGCGACGAAGATGCTGCCGTCCGGCGCGGTGATCACGTCGTTCGGCTGGTTGAACTGGTTCGGGCCGCTGCCGGGCTGGCCCGCCGTGCCGAGGCTCATCAGCAGCTCGCCGTCGGGGCTGAACTTGTGGACCTGATGGCCCTTGGTCCCCTCGCGGTTCCCCGCGAAATCGGTCACCCATACGTTGCCGTCGGCATCCACGTGGATGCCGTGCGGCGTGACCATGACGCCGCCGCCGAAGTTCGCCAGCACCTCCCCGGTGTGGCGGTCGAACTTGAAGATCGGGTCGACGGGGTTGGAGTCGCAGTTGATCGGCACGCCGCCGCCGAAGGTGCCGGCGCCGCAGCGCTCGTAGGCCCAGACCTGGCCGTCGTGCGGGTCGATGTCGACGCCCGCGGTCGAGCCCCACTCCCGGCCCTCGGGCAGGTCGCCCCAGTTGGCGATGACGGTCGCGGTCGGGTTCGGCAGACCCTCGCCCGTGATCGTGTTGCCCGACGACTGGGCCTCGGCGGCGGTCGCCCCCAGCACGAGAGCGGCGCAGGCGACCAACGTGGACATCAGGTATCGTGACGACATGGCTTTCTCTCCTGGCGAACCCGCGTTCGGTGATTCCGTGTTCCCGGTTTCGGCGGCCTGCCGCCGCACACCCGCGGCAGACGGTCGGATGATAGCCCGAAACCCGAGGCCTTGCCGCGCGCCTGCCGAGCCGCGGAGAGAGAGGATGCCCGTGCGTGAGAGGGTTGCGCGACTGGTAATTGTCGTCCTGTGGGGCCTGTTCCTGATGGGCCCGCCGCACCTCGGCCGCGACGTCGCGATCCTGGCGCAGGGGACGGAGGCGCCGGGGAACGCGGTCGCCGCGGGGGAGCTCCTGGTCGAGCCGCCGACGCTGATCAACCTCGGCTTCGAATGGTCCATCGAGGGCGACGACAACCGGAACGCCGCGGTGGAAGTGGCGTATCGCCGGCAGGGCGAGACGGAGTGGTCGCCGGCGCTACCGCTCCTGCGCCTCCAGCGCGAGCGGATCTTCGTGGGCAACCAGTTCGACGTCGTCGTGCCGAACATGTTCGCCGGCAGCATCCTCGACCTCGAGCCCGACACGGCCTACGAGGCGCGGTTCGTGATGACGGATCCCGACGGCGTGATCGGAGAGGCCAACCGGACCGTGACCGTGCGGACGCGGGCCGAGCCGGTGCCGTACGCGGAGGGGAGGGTGTTCCACGTCTATCCCCACGGCTTCGAGGGTGAGAAGGTCGAGCCGTCGTTCGAGGGGCTGATATGCGCGTACAACTCCTCGTGCGGCGGCGGGGACTTCGCCACGGCCGGGCGTCCCCGGGTGCGCGCCGGCGACACCCTCCTCGTGCACGCCGGCCTCTACCGCTACAACCACCTGGAGTACGGCGGAGCCAACCGCGCCTTTCCCTTCGAGGGCACGTACTACCTGACGGCCGACGGCACGGCCGAGCGGCCGATTGCCATCAAGGCGGCGGGCGACGGCGAGGTCGTCTTCGACGGCAACGGCAACTTCGCCCTGTTCAACGTCATGGCGGCCGACCACACCTACTTCGAGGGCATCACGTTCCGCAACACCGAGTTCGCCATCTGGGCCGGCCAGCAGTCCATCGCGGGGGCGAAGGGGCTCACGGTCAAGCACTCCCGTTTCGAGGACGTCGGGGTCGGCGTCTTCACCAACTACTCGGGGTCGAGCAACTTCTACATCGCCGACAACCGGTTCCACGGCCGGAACGACCCCGAGCGGATGATCGGCTGGACCGACGCGCCGCTCTGGGGGCGCTTCGACGGCGTGGACGGCCAGGTCCATCCCCCCGTCATGGCGTCCTACGTGGCGGTGAAGCTCTACGGCCCCGGGCACGTCGTGGCGCACAACTACATCGCCGACTTCCATGACGGGATCAACGTGGAGACCTACGGGAATCCCGACGGCAGCGTCGCGTCGGGGCCGGGGATCCCCGACGGCCCGAAGTACCCGCCGCGCGAGTATTGGGACCGGCGTCCGGTCGCGATCGACTTCTACAACAACATCATCACCAACTCCCACGACAACCCGATCGAGACCGACGGCAGCCTGCACAACGTGCGCGTGCTGCGGAACCTGTTCCTCAACCACGCGTCGCACGCCTTCTGCAGCCAGCCGGTGCTCGGCGGACCCGTCTACTGGATCCGGAACATCGGCTACAACCTGCCGGGGGGATCGAGCCGCTTCTTCGGCGCCGCCGGCGTCGTGTTCTACAACAACACCATCCTGTCCGAGACCACCGGGACGATGTCGAACACGCACTGGCGAAACAACCTGATGCTGGGGCAGAACGCGGCGCCCGACTTCCGCCGGCTGCGTCCGAACCTGTTCGGCATCACGACGTTCACCAACTACACCTCGTCGGACTACAACGGCTTCGGTCCCGCGCCGGACACCGCGCTGCCGTATCGCTGGGAGAGCCCGCCGTTCGACGTGGCCGCCGACTACCGGGCCCCGGACCACGCCCCGGCGCTGGAACTGCGCGAGTTCGCGACGCTGGAGGAATACAGTGCGGCGACCGGGCAGGACCGGAACAGCATCGAGGTGGGGTACGACGTGTTCGTGAACGTCCCCGCGCTCGACGCCCGGGACGCGAGCACGCTCCAGGCCGTCTACGATGCGGACGACCTCGACTTCCGCCTGCGGCCCGGCTCGGCCGCCGTCGACCGCGGGATGGTGCTGCCGACGGTGACCGACGGCTTCACCGGGAGCGCGCCCGACCTCGGCGCGCTGGAGGTCGGCGCCGCCGCGCCGCACTACGGGCCCCGGTAGGAGTATCGAGCAGATATTACCGTAAGGCTCATATGCCGTTGAATGGAAAGCGGGCGCTCAGGTTCATGGGAGCGTCTTGACTCATGGCATCGGATTGTCCGTGCGGAACTGGACCTGCGCGCCATCGTTCATAGAGCGTGTCCTGCGAACAGGCGCATTTCTCCTGCCTGTATCCGGTCGATGCGATAGCACGGCGTTCGCTTGAAGGCAGCGGGTTGACCGCTGCCCGTAATGGGCTCGGCCCTACCTTGTCGCGCTCGACTTCCCGGTATTGAATTCTCCCCTGTTTGTCGGATCCCACGCGTCCATGGAACTATCCCGATGCCTGTCGAGCGCCACCCGTGTACTGTCGTCCAGTCGAAGTCTCTCTCCCGGCTTTCCGTCATCCTGGCGGTTGCCGCGTGTCTCGGCCCGGTGGGAGAGGCCGCCGCCCAGACCGACCTGCCGGGCGTGCCGACCATCCGAGTAGCGTCCCGCGACCAGAGCCTGCGGGTCAGTTGGTTCGCCGTGCCGGGCGCGGACTCCTACGACGTCCGCTGGAAATCCGGGCGCCAGGGGTACAGCACGGGCCGCTTGACCCAGGACCTCGCAGATTCCCCCTATACCATCGAGGGACTGACGAACGGCCGGGAGTACACCGTGCAGGTGCGCGCTTCCAACAGTGCCGGCAACAGCGTCTGGTCGGCGGAGGAAGAGGGTACGCCGGCCGAGCTTGTCGATCCGCCCGTCCTCAGCCTGACTCCCGGGGACCGGAGCATAACCGTCACCTGGGATGCCGTGCCCGGCGCGGTCGATTACCTGCTCGTCTGGATCGATGAGGACGACACGGGCAACTCGGAGACCATCGACGGGATTGCGTCGACCTCCTACACCATCGACGACCTGGATCCGGGTCTCTACGGGGTGGTCGGTTGGTCCAGAAACGACCAGGGAACGTTGGGTGAGTCGTCGGCAACCGCCACCGCCGCCGTCGGCACCCTCGGGACCGGGACGGTTGCGCTGTGCGGCGCGCGGGTCGGTACGCCGCAGGGTCGGCGGCCCGATGCGGAAGTGGACGTGTGCTGGGATGCCGGGGGCGTGATTCCCACGGACAGCGACGTGGCGATCGAGGCGCGCGAGCGGCATTGGTGGGACGACACGCAGCCGTTCGAAGCGTGGAGGAGGGTTGCTCGGGGCGACGACTTCACGGCGTGCACGAACAGCTCCACCTGCGTGCAGTACACGCGCGCGGGGCTGTATCGAGGACTGCCCTTCGAGATGGAGCTCCGCATCCGTCAGGGCGGCAGCGTGCTGGCGAGCTCGGCGGGGCTGAAGGCGCAGGCGCCGAACAGCGACGCCAACGCGTTGAAATCGCATGTGTCGAGTGCTGTCGACGAGGACGGCTACACGATAGATGCGCCGAACGGTCCGTTCGTCGTGGAGGCGAATTTCGCGGACCCGTATCTGGAGGCGCTGACGCCCGAGCTCGTGCAGGGCCTCCAGCCGGCCGACTTCGAGATCACGAACGGCGCCGTGACCGATGTTCGAGTCTGGGACGACGACCCCAGTGCCTACCGGGTGAGCGTGACGCCGACCACGCTGAGCCAGCCGGTGACCATCCGGCTGCCGGCGAACCGCGTAAAGGGGGTCGGGGAGGGGGTCTCGGCGAGCGGCGGCAACAACTACACGCGTGACAACGAGGCGTCGAACACCGTCGTTCAGCCGACCTCCGGTGCTACGGACGCGGTGCTGACCGCGGAGTTCGATGGGGTCCCGGCCGCGCACAACGGCAAGAACTGGTTCTGGTTGCGCCTCCGGTTCAACGAGAGCCCGGACCTGAGCTACCGAACGCTGATGAACCGGGCGCTCACGGCGACCGGCGGCACGGTGAAGAAGGCGAGCCGCGTGAACAGACGTTACAGCGACCTGTGGAACATCGCGGTGAAGCCGTCCTCGCAGGCGCCCGTGACGCTGACGCTGGCGTCCAGCGGCGACTGCGGCCAGCTCACGGCGGTGTGCACGGCCGACGGCCGGGCGCTGTCGAATTCGCCGTCGGTGACGGTGCAGGGGCCCGGGGGGAGCGGGAACCTGAGGGGACCCGGCGCGACGCAGTCCTCGGCGCCGGTGAACCGGCCGCCCCGGGCGGTGGGGACAATCCCGCCGCAGGAGCTGGGCGTGGAGGACGCGGAGCTGACGCTGGACGTGGCGCCGTATTTCGCGGACGACGACGAGGCGGGGATGACGTTCTCGGCGCAGAGCACCGGCCCGGCCGCGGTCGCGGTGTCGGTGGCGGGCTCGCTGCTGGCGGTGTCGGCGGCGGGGCCGGGGACGTCGCTGGTGACGGTGACGGCGCGCGACGCCGCGGGGTTGACGGCGGAGCAGGCGTTCGCGGTGCGGGTGGCGGACCGCTGGGGACGCGCCGCGACGGGGGACGCGCTGGCGGCGCTGGGCCGCGGCTACCTCTCGAGCGTGCGGTCGACGCTGGGTCGGCGGGTGGACTCGCGGTCGCCGGAGGCGGCGGTTACGGTAGCGGGTCAGCGGATACCGGTGGGCCGGTCGGCGGCGCAGGAGGCGGGGCGGTCGCTGATATCGCGGCTCTTCCCGCAGGCCGGTTCGCCGGGCGCGCCGGTTGCGGCGGCGCATGCCTCGTTCGGGCAGCCGTTGGGGCAAGCGCCGTTCGGGCAGCCGTCGTTCGGTCATGCAGGCGCTGGACAAGGGCCACCCGGAGCGTTGGCGTTCGGGTCGCCGGGGCATCCGGGCTCGATGGCGTCCGGCCGTATGCCGGTTGCCCCGCCGAACGGTGGCTTCGGCCAACCGGGCCTGTTCGGCGGCGGCGCATCGCAGGCGTGGCGGGGCACGCACGTGGTCCTGCCGCTGGGCGGACGGCCCGACATGGACACGGCGTCGCCGGGGCGGCGCTGGACGGTGTGGGGGCAGGGCGACGTGCAGACGTTCCGTGCCGGAGCGGCGAGTGGCGCGTCGTCCGCCTCCACCTACGATGGGGACCTGCAGACGGCCTACGCGGGGGTGGACGCCCGGTTGAACGACCGCTGGATGATGGGGGTGTCGCTGGCGCGCAGCTTCGGCTCGGGGACGTGGAGCTCGGGCCGGTCGCGGGGCCGCCTGTCGACGGCGTTGACCGCGGTGCACCCCTACGTGCAGTGGTCGCGGGGCGGCACGACGGTGTGGGCGCTGGGCGGCGTGGGCCGCGGGACGGCGGAGAACGTCGGGGCCGGGGCGGACGGCGGGATGGAGACGAGCGATCTCGGGTTGGGTCTGGGCCTGGTCGAGGCGCGGCGGGAAGTGGCGGTGATCGGCGGCGGGGTGCGGCTGGGTCTGCGCGGCGAGCTGTCGTGGGCGCAACTGGCGACGGACGCTGGCGGGGAGACGCTGCACGACCTGCAGGCCGGTGTGCGCCGGACGCGGGCCGGTCTCGAGGCGTCGCGGGAGTGGTCGCGGCCGGGGGGTGCGCGTGTGGAGCCGTTCGGTCGGCTGAGCGTGCGGCAGGACGGCGGGGCGGGCCAGACCGGCGTGGGTCTGGAGATGGAGTCCGGGGCGCGGGTGACCGCGGGCGTGGTGCGGGTGGAGGCGCAGGGCCGGATGCTCGCGCTGCACACGGCGTCGGACTACGCCGAGCGCGGGGGAAGCGTGACGTTGAGCGTGGGCGAGGGGACGCAACGTCCGGGGCTGACGCTGTGGCTGGCGCCGCGGTGGGGGGCGGCGCAGGGCACGGACCTGCTGTGGCAGGAGCAGCTCCACCGCCCGTTCGGTACGGCGGCGGGGAGCGGCGACGGTTCGGTGGACGCGCGGGTGAGCTACGGGTGGCGTCTGCCGCGGCGGATGCTGGTGTCGCCGTTCGGGGGCTACGGCACCGGGTGGGGCCGTCGGCGGCTGCAGCTCGGGGCGACGCTCGGGTCATTGGACGACGGGGCCGGGACCGCGGCGCCGCTGCAGGTGGAGCTGTCGGGCGAGCGCCATCTGCGGCGGGAGGGCGCGGCCGATCACCGCTTCACTCTGCTCGGGGTCGTTACGTTCAGCGCCCGCCGGGCTGCGGCCGCCGGCCTGTCGACCGTGCCCTGACCGCGGCAGCGTTCCTTCTACGGCGCCGGCGCGAACCCCGTGCGGTCCACCCACTCGCCGAGCCGCATGACGCGGTCGATCTCCAGCGTGTTGGTGATGTCGGCCAGCGGATCGGCGTTGAGCACGATCAGGTCGGCGGCCTTGCCCGCCTCAAGGGTGCCGTAGTCGGCCTCGCCCACCGGCGGCATCTGCGCCGCGCCCGTGGCGGTCGCCGCGACGATGGCGTCCATCGGGGTCAGACCCGCCTCGACGTACAGCTCCATCTCGTGGTGCATGCCCCAGCCGAACGGCACGTTGGGCGTCCCGGCATCGTTCCCGAGCGCGACCGCGACCCCGGCGTCGTGCATCGTCTTCACGAAGTCGAGCAATTGCCCGAACGCGGCCTTGCGGTCCTCGAACCCCGGATCGTCGAGCACCTCCGCCCTCCGCGCCGGGTCGTCCCAGCCGGCCAGCGCATCCGGGTTGTACATGCCGAACGCGGCGCGCAACCCGGGATCGTCCAGCAGCTCCGGATGCTCTGCGAAGTGCCAGCGGTTCTGGACGATCGACAACGTGGGGGTGAAGTACACGCCGTTGTCGAGGCACATCCGGACGAACTCGGCCGACGGATCGGGATCGTCCACCGGGAGGCCGGCGCCGGGGCCGAAGGTCAGCACCGTGCTGTGCAGGAAGTCCCGCAGGCCGGCCTCGACCAGTTGGCGGCCGTCCGCCTCGTCGTCGATGTGTGCGACCGGGATGGCGCCGTTCTGAATGGCTTCGTCGATGATGGCCGCCCGTATCTCCGGCGGAATCTTCAGGCCCGGCTCGGCGACCGCGTTGACCCACATCTTGATGAAGTGCACGCCGAGCGCGATCTGGTTGCGCACCAGCTCGCGCGCTTCTTCTTCGGTGGTCGGGGCGTTGCGGCCGGCGGCGTTGAAGCCGCCGGGGTAGGAGAATCCCGTTCCCGCCGTATAGGTGCGGGGGGCGTCGGGGCGGCCGGCGGATGCGAGCAGGTGGGCGACCCGCTCGGGCGAATCGCTGCCGATGCTTCGCGCGGTGGTCACGCCGTAGTGGAGCTGCGACCGGAACTGGCGCTCGATCTCTTCCGGTCCTTCCCGGTAGTGCACGTGCAGGTTCACCAGGCCGGGCATGATCGTCTTGCCGCTCACGTCGAGCGTCTCCGCGCCCTCGGGCACGGGTGTCGCATCCCGCGGGCCGGCGCTCTCGATGCGGCCGTCGCGAACGACGACCACCGAGTCGGCCACCGGCGGCGCCCCGGTGGCGTCAATCAACTGCGCCCCGACGAGCGCGAGTGCGCCTGCTCCATCGGGAGCCGCGGTCTCGTTGGGCGCTGCGCCTCCGCAACCTGTGAGAATCAGGGCCAGTCCTGCCGCCGGCAGGTGAAGTCGCTTCATGAGAACCTCTCGTCCCGCGGTCCGGTTGGGGCCGCTGGCGTGATTCTAGTATGCCGACGTCCCGCCACCCGGTCCTGCACAGCCCGTGGCAAGAGCCCCGCTGCATTCGAACGGCGATGCATCCCGCGTGGACCGTGCAGGCTGCCGCGCGCTCCGGGACGGTCGCTTCGGATGAAGTGTCGTCCGCATCAGTAGGCCCACATCCTGAGCCCGATCAATCCGTTGCTCCAGAGATAGACCAGGGTGACGGTGCACGCCAGGCTCACGAGCTGGCCGTGCAGCCGGACGAGGCGGCTGGTCTTGACGGCGTACGGGCGGAATGTGGCATGGAGGCTCAGCACCGTGAGCGCCGCGAACACGAGCGAGCCGAGGAAGATGGTGAGCGATGCCCCGGAGAGGGTGCCGAGATCCTGGACCGCGTCGGAGATCAGGGCGAACGGCAGGACGAACGAGACGATGATGGAGAGTGCGGCCAGCAGCGGGAAGAGCAGCGTCGGGAGCGGGATCGCCTGCATGCCGCCCAGGACCTTGACGAGCGCCCACACGGGCGCGAAGAGCAGGGCCGAGATCAGCAGCGACAGGGTGGTCGCCGCGACGGCGAACCGGAAGAGCAGCCAGGCACCGCTGACCTTCCTGCTGTTGCCGGCCGGCCCCCCCTGGAGGATCGGATCGCCCTCGTCGTCGACGACCGCGAACACGCGCGCCACCGGCTCGTTCTCGTACCGGAAGCTCGCCGCCGTGACCGGAACGAGCTCTCTCCCCTCGCCGCCGAGCG
This sequence comes from Vicinamibacterales bacterium, assembly GCA_963662835.3. Lineage (GTDB taxonomy): Bacteria > Acidobacteriota > Vicinamibacteria > Vicinamibacterales > UBA8438 > WTFV01. The sequence goes on along the minus strand of CAXXVU020000002.1, from coordinate 7,579,789 downwards.
GCGCGAGGAAGAGCCTTCCCGCCTCCAGCGTGACGCGCTCGATCAGGAAGAAGCGGGAGAGAACGTGGGCGAGCTGCTGCCTCGGCGTCACGCCCTGATACCAGCCGGGGAGCGTCTGCAGCTCCTCGTCCGACAGCGCTGCGACGGCGCCCTGCGGCTTCTCGAAGCCGGCCGTCAGGCGCTCGCCCACGAGCGCCGCGATATCCCGGATCGCGCTGCCCGGTTTGTTGATCGACACGAAGAAGCCGACGCCGAGATCGGAGGAATACGCGCTCGTCGACGCGAATCCCGTGATGCCCCCGTTGTGGCCGTGAAAGAGGTGGCCGTTCACGATCGACGTGAAGTTGCCGAGTCCGTACCCGTAGGTGAAACCGGCGCGCGCGGCGAGCGTCGTCGTCGGCGTTTCCATCCTGGTGATGGTCTCCGGGGCGAGCAGCCGGACGCCGTCGAGCGTGCCGCGGTTGATCATCATGCGCAGATAGCGTGCCATCTCCCGCGACGAGCTGTTCATCCCTCCCGAAGGTCTGACGATGATGTGGTCGTAGCGCGCCTCGCTTACGCCGTCCGCCTCGTAGCCTTTCGCCGGCAGGTCGGCATCCCGTGGAAGGCTGAAGGTCGAAGTCTCCATGCCCAGTGGGTCGAACACGTGCTCGCGGACGTACTCTTCGAAGGTCGTCCCGGTGATCTTCTCGACGACGTACGCGGCGATCGACGGGCCGGAGTTGGAGTAGGACATGTGCGTCCCGGGCGGCCAGCGGCTGACTCGCGAGCCCGGGTTGTAGGCCAGACCCTCGGCCAGGGTCATGCCGGGATCGTCCACCTTCGCGTACTCGCGGAAATGGATGTCGTCGAAGCCCGCGGTGTGCTCCATGACCGTGGCCACGGTGACCGGATGCGTGTTCCGCCAGCGGTTGGTGAAGGCCACCTCGGGCGCCAGCTCGAGGACCGGGGCGTCGAGGTCGAGGAGACCGCCTTCGACCGCGTGCAGCACCGCGAGGGCCGTGAAGCTCTTCGAGATGGACCCGATCCGGAACAGGTGGTTCGCCGTCGTGTCGATGCCGGCGGCGACGTCCGCCTTGCCGACCCCGCCGGCCCAGATCGTCCGGTCCTTCTCCACCAGCGCGACCGACGCGCCGGGGACCCGGTTCTCGTCGAGGATCTCCTGGATCTCCGCCTTGAGAGCTTCGACGTCGACAGTTACGAGCTCGGGATCCCGATCGATCCGGTCCGGCTCTTGTGCCGCGACCGCGAGCGGCAGCGCGCACGCAAGCACCGCCAGGATGGCACGCAATCCTCCCATGAGGCCCCCTTCCCGAAACGTCCGAGTGTCCCTTACTGCAACATAGCACGGTCGGTTCGGCGCCTCCCCGGCGCGCGAAACACGCCCCGGCGATCGTCCGCAATATCATGGGCTCGGTGACCGAGCCGGACCCGGTCGATCGATTTCGAGAGCGCTATGCGCAGTCTCCGGGCGAGGTGGCGCGGCGGGTCGAGCGCGCGGTCCTCGGGCACGCAGTCGGCCTGAACGGCTTCACGACCGTTGCGCAGGCGGAGACCCTCTGCGACGTCCTGCCGCTGACCGCCGGCGGCCGTCTCCTCGAAGTCGGCTGCGGCCACGGATGGCCGGGATTCCACGTCGCGCAGCGGCGCGCGTGCGGCCTCGTCGGCAGCGACATTCCGCTGGACGCGCTGCGGGACGCGCAGGCGAATGCGGGCGTGCGCCGGCTCGGCGCCCGCGCCGTGTTCGTCGCGGCGGACGGTCGCGCGCTGCCGTTTCGGTCCGCCGTCTTCGACGCCGTCGTCCATGCGGACACGTTCTGTTGAATCCCGGACAAGCTCTCCGTGTTGAGAGAATGCCACCGCGTCGCGAGGCCGGGAGGCCGCATCGCCGGCTACGTCATTCACACCCCGGCCGGCCTCGGCGCGGCCGACGAGCGGCGAGCCCGCGAGCTGGGACCCGACCATGTGACCGGCGCCGCCCTGCCGGAAGACCTGACGCGGGAGGCCGGCTTCTCGCACGTCGTCCGACAGGACGTCACCGATCAGTTCAGGGCGACGGTCGAAGCGATGCTGCGCGCCGCGCGACGGTGGGCGCCCGAGCTGCGCGCGGAGCAGGGCGACGAGGAGTTCGCGGCCGGCTGCGAGCGAGGGGAGGCGAAGCTCGTCGGCATCCGGGAGGGGTTGCTCCTCCGCTCTCTGGTGACGGCGATCAAGCGCTGAGCCGGCTGTCGGGCCGGGGACCGACAGCTCACCGGCCGGCTCGCGCGCCCGTTCGGCGTCGGTGGCGATATCGACGCTGCTCCTTGGCAACATGCCGGCAGAGACCTCGGTTTACGATATTGACGGCTGTCTACTCTGTGCACTATCGTAAATTCAGGACAGGCATCGTGGAGCCTTCATCCGCAACGAATCCCGATACGGACGGCGAGCGAACGCTCGACGAGGCGGCACTGCTGGCGCGCGTCATGCGCTACTTCGACGGCGCCATCCGTGGGTTGCGCAAGCAGGATCGAGTGGTGATCCTGCGCGCGACGGACGATTTCTGGACCGTGATGGAAACGCTGTCGCTCGCCCCGGTCGCGGAGTCCGCGGAACTCAAGGTGCGGTTGCGTGGCGCCCTGGCGAGGCGCAGGCTGCTGCAGATGGAGGGCGGCGTGCTCTCACCATCGAGTGCTGCGGCGCTGCTCGGGGTCAGCCGGCAGGCCGTCGGCCAGCGGCGCGCTGCCGGCAGGCTGCTCGGCGTCGAGGGGCCGCGCGGGTATCTCTACCCGGCCTGGCAGTTCACGGACCGGGGCATGCTGCCCGGTCTCGAGGACACGCTCCGGGCGCTTCGCGGTGAGGACGCCTGGTCGGTACTCACGTTCTTCCTCGAATCCGATGCGGCCAGCGGGAACGAGCGGCCGCTCGACCTGCTGCGCGCGGGCCGGCTGGACGCGGTGGCGCGAGCGGCCGAGCTGTACGGTGAGCAGGCAGCCGTCTGAGCACCATGACCGCGCCCGGCGATCATCCGTTGCCGCCGCCGGGCGGCTACACCGGTGCGCTCCCCCTCACGCGGATCCCGAAGGAACGGACCTGGTTTCGCCTGTACAGGCATCCGTACGCTCCGCTTCACTTCGGGACGACGCGAAGGGCGCGCTTCGACGCGGCGCGGGGCGAGTTCGGCGTCCTGTACGCGGCTGGGCAGATTGCCGGCGCATTCGTCGAGACGCTGGCCAGAGGCGGTGTCCGCACGGTTTCCCAGGAGCGCCTGCAACGCTACCGCGTCGCCGAGGTCACTGCTTCCCGGGTTCTGTCCCTGGTGGATCTGACCGGCAGGGGCCTCGTGCGAATGGGCGTTGACGGCCGTCTGACCACGGGCGCGTACCAGACTGCCCAGCGCTGGTCGAGCGCGTTCTTCGCACATCGCAGTCGACCGGATGGAATCCTCTACGGGTCACGGCATGATCCCGGACAGCAACTGGCCGCCTTCTTCGACCGCGCGGCGCCCTGTCTCACGGCCATTCCGCAGGGTCCGTTGCGCAACCATCTCGGCGACGACGCGTTCTTCCGCCTGCTGGACGACTACGACATCGGACTGCTGTGAGGACACCGCCGCCGCATCCGTCATGCGACGGTGGCGTCGGCGGGGCCGGGGTCGATCCGTAACGGCACCCGGTGGCAGGAACGGCTCGCAGAGGGACTCGTCGGGCGCGGCTCACTTGCGGGGCGCCGTGTTGTCACGAAGCCATGTGTCGAGCGCGGCGAAGTCGAAGTCGCCTTCCTCATACAGACGAGACAGGAAAGTCCACGCCCGATCGGTGTCGGCTGTGATCTCGACGTCGTTGATGGACAGAAACGTGAACATCGCCGCAAACGCGGTTCGCTCGTTTCCGTCTACGAACGGGTGGTTCTGCGAGAGGCTCTCCCAGAGCGCGGCCGCCTCGGCGATGATGTCGGCGTAGTAGCCGGTCTGCGGTCGGAACAGGGCGGCGTCGAGCTGGCCGGGATCTCGAATTCCGGACGCGCCGCCGTACGTCGCGATCTGGTCGGCGTGGATGGCGAGCACATCGCCCAGGGTCAGGTAGTCTCGCATTACTTCGCGAGCTTCTCGTAGAGGGCCGCGAATCGGGCGTGGCTGCGCTGATAGGCGGCCATCACATGCGGGCGGGCCCTGCCCTGCCTGCGCTGCTCGAGGAGCGCGGCGATCGCTTCATCGACCAACGCCTGAATCTGACGGCCCTCGTCCCTCGCCAGGGTCCGCAGGTCGTCGAGCAGGGCGCTGTCCACCTGGGTCGCGAATTTCTGGCGCGTCGGCATCGTGTCATCTCCTGCACGCCCTCGCTTGAGCTTCGCGGGGATGCGCCGCACAGACGATCAGACTTCCCGTTTCATGAAATGTCAAGACCGCGACGGGTCCGTGTCTCGGGGGAGGACTGATGCCCCGCTGCTTGCATCCGGCCTCGACGACGCCCGACGAGACGCACAGGCCCTACTTTTCTCGAAGATTCTCCCTGACAACTTCCTGACGGCAGGATGGCGGCGGTCCGGGATGGATGCCAGAGCAGTGCTCAGACCGACACATCGACACGCTACGGCCCGTATCTGTGAAAGGTGACCCAAACCCGTCGCCGCGCCCCGGAAAGACGCGCGCAGGCGCTCTCAAGCCATTGAAAAACAAGGGTTTGCAATAGATGCATCGTCCGCCGCGCCGCGCGGTGGTTCTCGATGGATGCGTGACGCCGTTGACCTTGGCGAAGTCGTTGTCGGTGAAGACCGCTACGCGGACCGGCTGGTGGGTCACGATCAGGCCGCCTCCGGCAGGCGGACCGCGGCGGACGCACACGCCATGGCTGGGCGCCGCGCACCCTCTGGCCGATCTGGTTCGGCGCCGACGGCGTCCACGTCTCGCCGGATCACCTCCCGGCGCTCGAATGGCGCTTCGCGACGCTCGGGCTCGTCGAGGGGCGGACGCGGCTGCCGTACCTGCCGTTCCGTGCGCCGTTCTACCGCTTCGTCGGCCGCAAGCCGGCGGCGGGAACGCGGGAGTGACTCAGAAGAGTCCGGCAAGGGGCGCCGCGACCATCTTGACGGCCAGCGCTAGCACCGCGAGGACGACGACCACCGGTGCGGCGGGGCTGACGACGTTGAGGCGGCGGAACAGGTTGCACACGAACCCCACGCCGCGCTGCGCGGGCGTCCGCGGGCTCTTGCTGTACTCCATCGTCGCCTTGACCACGTAGAACACGGCCACGTTGAGCGCGATCCCCAACGCCCGCCACGGGGCCCAGCCCCAGTGGTCGACGTAGTAGTTGCACTTGAGAAGGACCCGCGGCGGCCGGTCCGGCTCGTACGACCCGTTCACCCAGTGCAGCTCGTTGTGGAAGTCCAGCAGGCCGAACGTGTAGGTCCGCATGTTGGCCTGCGTGCCGCTGGTGTCGAAGACCACCTCCAAACGGTCGTCGGCCGACAGGTAAATGAGCGAGCGGACGACCGAGCCGCCCGGCAGGAAGCGCAGGTTGCCGTCGTAGTGGCGGTCGAACAGGCCCTGGTCGCCGCCGCGGTCGTAGTTGTAGCGGGAGACGTAGATCTCGTCGGTCATCGGCAGCGGGGTGAGCGCGCTGCCGGGGAACGCCGACCGGATCGGCCCTAGCACCTCATCCGCGTAGCGCAGCTCGTCGATGCGCGGAAGGATCTCGCGCGGCAGCGTCTCAACGTAGCGGTGCATCGAGCATTCCCGATGCAGGTGCCGGCTGAAATGCCGTAGCGACCAATCCCGCACCGCGTCGACCGTCCGCCGCCGGTCCTCGTCGGAGAACCGGTCCACGATCGCGCGGAACGTCCGTGGCTCGACGTGCAGGTCGACGTGCTCGACGAACGCGGTCAGCACCGTCAGGGCGACGTGGCCCGCGATCAGCAGCGGGAACTGGTCCCCGAGGGCCGGGCACAGGATGGCGGCGCCGGCGAACTGCATGACGCTGCCGGCGTGCATCGGGTGCGCGATCGCGTTGTACGGGAACGTCGTGACCGCCGCCCGCGGCACCGCGCCGAGCTCCATTCCGTAGCAGGTGCGCGTCAGGCCGAGCGCCCGTACCGCCAGGGCGTGCAGCACGAGACCGCCGGCGAGCAGCGACAGCCCCGCGGCGGAGAGCCGCACGTCTCCCGACCAGACCGCCAGCACGGCGAGCAGCCCGAACGCCAGCGACCGGAGACCGACAGAGCGGACCGCGAACGACGCGGCATCCGTACGCCGGAAGACGAACGCCTGCAGGTTGACGCCGTGATAGGCGAAGCTCGGCAGGTAGACGAGCACGCCCAGGCCCTCGAACACGAACGCGAGCAGCAACAGGGCCGGCACCACGAAGAACGCGGTCTTGAGGAATCGGTTCACGGTCGACTCCCGATGTCCGGGCGCACGGCTGCAGCACGGTGGCATGACAGCGTCGACGATACGGCGGCGTTGTGTCGGTACTGTCACCGAGCCGTAAAATTGACGGTCGTGGCGCTCTACGCCGGGGATCACCAGCGTTCCCGCGGCTGTTCGTGCAAGATCGGGGTACGCGGGTGGCCCGCAGGGAGCATCACGTTGGACGGAACGGGAGTTCACTGTGTCGACTGACGCTCCGCGTAGCTGAGCGCAGCGCGGGCGAGGAGACCTGACCGGCTCTCGCCTTCGCGCGCGGCCATCTTGTCGACGATGGCCAGCACGCGCTCCGGTACCGTGATGTTCACGCGTCTGGTCCGGCTCGAGAGCTTCGAGACGTCGACCTCGACGAGTGCCCAGATTCCATCCTTGTATTCGTCGCTGACCCGATGTGTCTCCACCGGAGCCCGCTCCGGGATCGGTTCCCCATCCATGAGAAGCCCCTCCAGATGGCAGGCGATCGCCTCGTGGCCGGACACGATCGCTTCCTCGATCGAGTCCCCGGCGGAGAAGCAGCCGGGCAGGTCCGGCACCGTGACTCCGTATCCGCTCGTCTCGTCCTTGTGAATGACCACCGGAAACCGCATCAGCGCCCCTCCCATTTCCATCCGGCTGCCGATAGACGTTGCGCAAGGTTCCGACGGGCAGATCCTTCGCAGGGTGCTTGACGGTGACCCTGCCCGGCTTGGTCGGATGGACGAACTGCTGGTGACTCCCCCTCGTGTTGTGCAGCATCCAGCCGTCCCGCTGCAGTCTCCGGATGACGGTGCGGCTGCCCACGGCGTTCAGTGTGTATTATACACACATGCAGAACCGATCGGCACCCCGCGCGGAACTCAGGCCGCCGGCCTACGAGAGACGGCTTCGGAGCCGGGCCCGAGTGTAATGATCTCGGCCCGGCAGACGTAATCGGGTTGTCGGAGGGTCCGTCACCGGGTCCTTGCCCAAGGTGGCTCCGCGTGCTTCGAGGCTTCCCTGGAGGGCGGCAGTTGCAGGAAACGAAAGAGGGATCTAACGGATCTACCGGGTCCTGGCGGCGGGCGATTGTCGGCATGTTGCTCCTGAGCATGCTGGCGATCGGGCCCGGCGGGTCGGCTGCAGCGCAGGACGGCAGTGCGGCACCGCAGGACCGCGGGGCGACTTCTGACGACCGCGAGCAAGCCAACGAGCTGGACCGTCTCATGGAGCAGGTCCTCGCCCGGCGCGACGAGAACAGGCTCGCGCGACAGCAGTACGTGTTCGACGAGGTGGAACAGTTCACGGTGACGGGGTACGACGGCGAGGTGTACAACGCGTGGAGACTCCCCGCTACACCGGCGCCGTCTACCGGGCCTCCGGCTCGGTCCGCGTCGGCGCCACCCAAGGCCGTGGATGCTACGGCGCGAACAACCGCTACGACAAGCCCAGGAAGGACATCTGGCTGCGGCCCCTCCGCAAGGACTGGAAGCGCACCCTCAACCGATAGAAGCAAGCCAGATACCGGCTTGACCGAACGCTTACGACGGCGGGGACGGCGGAGTGAATTAACCGCCTCTTTCCTCCTGCGACATATCTCCGACACATCGTTCGGTCACCCTTGTGCTCGGATGCAATCCGCTCCCGACGGGGTCTACGGCGGCACGGATGGAAGGGCGGTGCCGTGCCGCTGACGATCAGCGTGATCGTCTGCGCCTACAACGAAGAGCGGTTGTTGCCGGCGTGTCTGGCCACGCTGTCGCGCCAGTCACGACCTCCCGACGAAATCGTCGTCGTCAACAACGCGAGCACCGACGGCACACGGGCCATCGCGGCCTCGACGCCCGGGGTGAAAGTGGTCGACGAGCCGCGTAAGGGACTCGTCATCGCGCGCGAGACGGGACGGCGACACGTGCGTGGCGAGTTGCTCGCCTTTCTGGACGCCGACTGTCAGGCGCCGGACACCTGGCTGGAGAGGGTCGAAGCCGAGTTCGGACGGCGGTCCCGGCCCGCGGCGGTGACCGGCTGCTATCGCTTTCACGACTGGGACTTCACCGGCCGCCTGCTGATTCGCCTCTACGACTACACCCTCGCCCCGGCGACGCACTTCCTGGCCCAACGCGTGCTGCGCATGGGGCGGTGCTCTACGGCGGGAACTTCACCGTTCACCGGGATGCGCTCGAGGCGATCGGCGGCTTCGACACCACCATCGAGTTTCATGGCGAGGACTCGAACGTCGGGCGCCGGCTCGCGAAGGTCGGCACGGTCGTGTTGTCGCCGCGCTGCTTCATCTACACGTCGGCGCGCCGCTACAAGGCGATGGGCAGGATCCGCGTGCTGTGGCTGTACACAAGCAACTTCGCGGCCGAGATTTTCCGGCACCGTCCGCGGGACATCACCCACGAAGACATCAGGAACTGAGATGTCAGGCCAGAACTCGTATCTGCTCTGCGACTTCCACATGCACACGACCTGGAGCGACGGGGCGCTGTCCTTGCGCGAACTGGTCGACCTCTACGGACGGACCGGCGACTTCGACGTGATCGCCATCACGGATCACATCCTTCGCGAGAAGGACTGGCTGGGGCGCGCCGGACGGCTGGCGACGCTGGGCCGGCGCTCGTTCTCGGTTACCGAGGAGACTTTCCCGGCCTATCTGGAAGCGATTCGCCAGGAGGCCGAGCGGGCTTGGCGGGAACACGGGTTGCTGGTGATCCCAGGCGCCGAGGTCACGAAGAACCACTCTCGGGCGCGCAAGAACGCGCACATCATCGCGCTCGGTATCGAGCGGTTCATCAGCGCCGATCAGTCGCCGGAGGACGTGCTGCGGGAAATCCGGCGCCAGGGTGGGATCAGCGTCGCCTGCCATCCGCAGCCGCGGCCGCGGCGGCGCTTCGAGCTCGAGACGACCTACCTGTGGGAGCACCGGAACGACGTCGTCGACCTGGTGGACGTCTGGGAGGCGGCCAACCGCGACGACCTGTTCGCGGTGACCAGCCTCAAGCACTATCCCTACATCGCGAGCAGCGACTTCCACAAGCCGAAGCACCTGCACTCGTGGAAGACGCTGGTCCGTGCCGAGAAGAACTGGGAATCCATCAAGGAAGCGCTGCGGAGCAACGTGGACATCGCGATTACCCTCTACCGGAACGGGGCGTGGAACAAGAAGGGCAAGAAAACCGCGCCCGTGCCGGTCCTCGCACCCGCGACCACCTGACCGGCGTCAGCGGAAGTACCCACGCAAGTCCTCATTTCCCTGTCGCGCACCCCCCCCCGAATGGTCCGAGTGTCGCCGCAACCTGGCGCAGCGCGGTATTCTCTCGGATTGGTTGCGTTTACGGTGATCGGCGGCGTGTATCCGCCGGTGGAGGAGTAGAGATGCGGTCCCTGTCCGTCACGCTCGCCTGTGTCGTCGCAAATGCCTGCCTGGCTGCAACGCCTGCTGATGCCCAGACCGAGGAGCCCGAGCCGGCGCCTCGCACGGCCTGGGGCCAGCCGGATCTGGGAGGCGTCTGGGAGTACAAGACCCGCACTCCGCTGGAGCGTCCGGAACGGTTCGGCGGCCGGGAGTTCCTGACCCAGGAAGAGGCAGCGGAGATCGAGGAGAACGAACGCGCGCGGATCCGGGCGATGGAGGAGCGCCCGGCGCAGCGCACGGTCGCCATTCCGACCGCGGGCGGGCGTCCCGGCCGCTGGCTCGACTCGCCGGATCATCCGAGCCTGCAGGGGCAGACCGGCTCCTACAACATCTTCTGGTTCGACTGGGGGACGACCGCCGTCAGCACCCGGCGCACGTCGCTCATCGTCGATCCGCCGGACGGCCGGCTGCCCGCGTTGACCGAGGATGGGCGCGAGCGGGCGCGGACCATGGGATCCCGCTCATCGTTCAGCGACACCGTGGGAACGGCGGCGTCGCACCTCGACTTCAGCAACTCCGACCGCTGCCTGATGAGCGGCAACGCGGGACCGCCGATGCTGCCGGGTGTCTACAACAACAACATGCAGTTGTTCCAGACGCCGGACCACGTCGCGATCATGAACGAGATGATGCACACCGTCCGCGTCATTCCCCTCGACGGACGGCCCGCGCCGCCGAACGGCATCCGCCAGTACGTCGGCGAGGGGCGCGGCTACTGGGACGGCGACACGCTGGTGGTCGAGACGGTGAACTTCAACGACGACCGGACGCACACCACGTGGCGGAACACCGGCCGCAACCGGACGCTGGTGGAGCGCTTCACCCGCGTCGACGCCGATACGCTGCTGTACGAGTTCACCGTGACCGATCCGGACACCTGGGAGCGGCCCTGGTCGGTCGAGTTGCCGATGCAGCGCAGCGAGCTGCCGATCTACGAGTTCGCCTGTCACGAAGGCAACTACGGGCTGGAGAACATCCTGGCCGGGAACCGCACGGCGGAAGCCGCTGCGGCGGAACGATAAGCGGCCGGCGGGGTTGCCCGCGCAGCAAGCAGCGGCCGGGAGCCGCGCCACGCTGCAGATGTGTCCTTCGAGGCGCCCTGGGAAGCAAGCAATGACCGTAGCCGCGCGACGCATGAGCCGCATCAAGGTCTCGCCGGCGGCCGTCATCTCGGCGAAAGCCATGGAGATGGCGCGGGCCGGCCGCGACGTCATCGCCCTCTCGGCGGGAGAGCCGGACTTCGACACGCCGGACCACGTCAAGGCGGCGGCGGTGCGCGCCATCGGGGAAGGGAAGACGAAGTACCCGCCGCTGACCGGGATCCCGGAGCTACGCGAGGCGATCTGCCGCAAGCTCGCGCGCGAGAATGGACTGCGCTACACGCCCGACCAGGTGCTCGTCTGCAACGGTGGGAAGCAGGTCATCTACAACGCGCTGACCGCGACGCTCGACCCGGACCAGGAGGTCGTCATTCCCGCGCCGTTCTGGGTGAGCTATCCGGACATGGTGCTCCTCGCGGGCGCGAATCCGGTGGTGGTCGCCACCGGGCCGGCGAACGGGTTCCGTTTGGGCGCGGCGCAACTCGAGGAAGCTGTCACCGCGAAGACGAAGTGGCTGATTCTGAACAACCCCTGCAACCCGTCCGGCGCGGTCTACTCGTCACGGGACATCGAGGGGATCGCCGCCGTGCTGCGGCGGCATCCACATGTGTGGGTGCTGGCGGACGACATCTACGAGCACATCATCTACGACGGAGAGCCGTTCTCGACGCTGGCGCAGGTTGCGCCCGATCTGCACGAGCGCACGCTGACCATGAACGGGCTCTCGAAGGCCTATTGCATGACCGGCTGGCGCATCGGCTACGGGGCGGGACCGAAGGAGCTGATCGCCGCGATGGCGAAAATCCAGTCGCAGACCACCAGCGGCGCGTCCAGCATCAGCCAGTGGGCCGGGGTGGAAGCGCTCGACGGTGACCAGGCGTTCATTCAGGACAACGTGGCGGTGTTCCGGGAGCGGCGCGACCTGGGCGCCTCGATGCTGAACCAGGCGGACGGACTCTCGTGCCGAACTCCGCAGGGCGCGTTCTATCTCTACGTCGACTGCCGGGGGGCCATCGGCAAGCGCACGCCGAGGGGTGAGACCGTCGAGTCGGACGCCGACTTCGCGAAGTATCTCCTCGATGCCGAGGAGGTCGCGGTGGTGCACGGCGAGGCGTTCGGCCTCTCGCCGTACTTCCGCGTTTCGTACGCGCTCGCAACGGATCGGCTCCGGGAGGCCTGCACCCGGATCCAGCGCGCCTGTGCGGCCCTCTCCGGCTGACCGGCGGCTGGTGTCAAGAGGCCCGCCGTCAGGCGCGCTCGGCCTCGAACGCCACGACGTTGCGCTCCCGCCGGCTGAACTCCACCCCGATCAGGTGAACCTCCTGCGCCTGATGGCGGTACTTGTCGGCGTAGCCCTTCGTCTTCAACTGCGCCAGCGCCGACCCCTCCGGCGCCTGCTCGACGACCTTGAACTCGAACAGGTACACGTTCCCGTCGAGCCGTACCGCCAGGTCCGCGCGCCCGGCGGCGCCGCTGTCCTCCACGGTCACGTCCAGCCCGACGGCCGCCAGCCAGGCGTAGAACACGCTCGCGTAGTAGCCCTCGTAGCGGGCGATCTCGTTCCGCGTGTGCCACTCGTACGGGATGCCGGCGAACAGCCCCCGCAGCAGCGCTTCGACGCCCTCGAGGTCGCCCGCGCGCAAGCGCTCCACCAGCCGCGGGTCCGGGTTCCGGTGGGCGCAGTCCGGCGGCGTCAGCGCCGCCAGCAGGCTCTTGTTCAGGCTCCAGCGCACCTCGTGGTTCGGGTAGCCGAGCCGGTACAGGGGCGCGCCGAGAAGGCCCGTCTCCTCTTCCCGGATCGTCAGGTAACCGGTCTGGAACAGCAACGCCTCCGGCGCCGCGTCCCGCACGTCGAACTTCGACAGCAGCTCGTCGTCGCTCCGCAGGCCGTCGAGGGACGGGATGCTGACCTTCTGCCCTATCAGCGTGTCGATGAGGAACGCCGGCGTGCCGGTCTCGAACCAGTACGGCCGGAAGCGGCGGCTGCGGAACAGTTGGAGCACGTCGAAGGGGTTGTACAGCCGCTCTTCGCCGAGCCAGTTGTAGCCGTTGTACCACTCCCGGACCCGATCCCGGTCCAGACCGGGCAGCTCGGCAGCGAACACCGTGTCCAGATCCGCCTCCGTATAGCCGCAAATCGCGCCGCATGCAGGATCCAGGGTGAGGTCGGTGGGGTTGTTGAGGCCGGAGAACAGGCTGACCTTCGCGAACTTGCTGACCCCGGTCAGAAGGCTGAAGGCGATGTGGGCGTCGCTGGTCTTGGTGACCGAGTACAGCCCGCGCAGGTAGTCCCGGTTGGCCTCGGCGATCTCCGGCGTCTTCAACGCATCGAGGATCGGCTTGTCGTACTCGTCCACCAGGAGGGCGACCCGCTGGCCGGTCCGCCGGTGCAGAGCGCGCAACAGGTGGCGCAGGCGGCCCGGCGCCGTGTCGTACTCGGTTTTCTCGCCCGCGTCTTCCTCGATGGCGTCGAGCTGTTCCATCACCTCCCGGTGCAGGTCGTCCGGCTTGCCGTAGCTCCCGCTGCCGAAGTCGAGCCGCACCACCGGCCGGCGCACCGACCAGTCCCACCCGTCGTGCACTGCAAGCCCGCGGAACAGCGGCTCGTTGCCCTCGAACAGCTCCTTCAGGGTGTCCAGGAACAGGCTCTTCCCGAACCGCCGCGGGCGCGAGAGAAAGTAGTGGTCGCCCTCCGCTGCCAGCCGCCGGGCGTAGGCCGTCTTGTCGACGTAGTAGCAGTCCTGCTCCCGAATCTTGCGGAAGGTCTGGATGCCGAGCGGCAGCTTGCGCCTCATTCGGTCGCGGCTCGAATCAGCGCTCCGCGCCTCTCGCCTCCTCGGCGCGCGAGCCGGCGAGGATGTTCGTCAGCCCGTAGTTGCCCTCGTGGCAGGCGTACTCGAACATCGGCTGGTCGCTCTGCGCCCACGGCGACGAGCCGGTCCACGGGCGGGTCCAGACGTTCGGATCGTCGAGCGTGAACTCGTAGTCGAGCGTCCCCGGTCCCACGCGCGTGAACCGCTCGACGACCCGCAGGGCCGGACTGAGATCCCAGTTGATGCCGCCCTGCGGTCCGGGGCCGGACGAGAACAGGTAGGCCCGGTTGCCGAAGTTGGTCGTTTCGACGACCAGCGTGTCGCCCTCCCAGCGCCCCCGCGAGTGGCCGCCGAACTGGCTGATGTCCTCGTCGATCGCCGGCCGGCCGTCGAGGTGGATGAAGCGCACGTCGTGGATGTGCTCCTGCACGATCGCGATGACGTCGGGCGTCTGCACGATGTGGTAGTTGTTGTTGTAGGCGGTCGGCAGCGACGGGACGCCGCGGTACCAGATGCAGCGGTCGCCGTAGTCGAACTGCTCGTGCGAGTCGGCCGGCACCAGCCCCTCCCGGATGGCCTTCAAGCGCTGCCGCGCCGGCGACGCGACATGCGCTTCGTGCTCGGGCGTCAGCGCGGGCAGGCGCCCGTTCGGCGGGTCGATGACCAGCGAGGTGCGCCGCGTCGGGACGACGGTGGTTCCGCGATCCAGCCAGAAGGCGTTGTAGCCGCCGACGTTGCCGCCCACCGGCAGCGGCTCGCTGCGCACGACGCTGGGCGCGTTGGCGCGGGCGTTGGCGTCGACCACGCGCTGCTCGATGGCCGCCGCTTCCTCCGCGGTCAGAAACGCCTGGTCGGCCAGCGCCTCCGGACGCTCGAGCGGCGTCACGGTGGAGCTGTTCCAGACGCCCCCGATGGCGGGGTCGTCCCAGGCGGTCCGCGGCGCGGTCCAGTCCTCCGGCGACGCGGGCTGGGACCATGCCGCTGCCGGGGCCAGGACGACGCTCGCGGCCAACACCAACGCACCGAGCCCGACGTGCACACGAGAAAGACGACTCATCGCTGACTCCTTCATCATGGACGCAGCTCGCGCCCGTCCCGCTCGAACCTCCGCGCGCCCGCCAGGATGCCGTACAGCCCGATGTTCCCCTCGTGGCAGGCGTACTCGTAAATCTCGCCGTCGGTGCGCCGCAACGGCATCATGACCGTATAGGGGGCGGTGTACCGCGACGGGTCGGTCAGGGTGTACTCGTAGGCGACGGTATCGGGATCGAGCCGGGTCAGCCGCTCGATCAGGTGCACGCTCGGGCCGTTCCTCCCGTTCCTCCAGTCGCGGAACTGCGTGGTCTCGATGACCAGCGTCTCTCCCTCCCAGTGCCCGCGCGACACGCCGGCCCACTGCTCGACCCGCGGCTTCTCCGTGTCGACCAGGGGGATGATCCGCGCCTGACGCGCCTGCTCGGTCAGAATCGCCACGGAATCGGCCGTCTGGAAGATCATCAGGTTGTTGTTGTACGCGCCGGGCCGGAGCGGCGGGCCCGACTTGCCGAACACGATGCAGCGGTCGCCCGTGCTGCGGTTCTCGTAGGAGTCGTACATGTGCTCCCGCCGGTAGGCGGCCCGCTCCCGGTCGGCCTGCACGGCGGCCTCGGTCCGCGGCGGGTAGCGGCCGTTGGGCGGATCGACGATCAGCGAGGTCCGCTTGTCCGAGGTCAGCTCGATGCCCCGCTCGTACCAGAACTCGTTGTAGGAGAGCACGCCGCCGTCGGCGCGCGACTGGTAGCCCGCGTTCGGCGCCCCCGTCTCGGGATCGAAGAGGTCGCGGTTCTGACGCGTCCGCTCCGACGCCTCGAACGCCGCAGCCTCCTCGGGGCCCAGTGTCTCGAGCCCCTCGAACCGGGCCGGCCGCTGCATCGGGGTCAGCGTCCGGAAGGTGAAGGTGCCCGAGATGTGCGGGTGCCCGTCGGGCGTCCGCGGCGGCATGTCCCCGCCGGCCGACTGGGCCAGGGCGGGCCCGGCCGCGAACGTGAGCACGATCGCCGCAACCGCGAACGCCGCGAAGGATGTCTTGCGCATTTGCTACCTCCGGTTCGAGAGGCGATAGGGACGAGACTTCCCTGATTATAGTTGTGAGGCGGCCGCCGGAAGGTCGGCGCCGCGGAAAGGACGGACGCGATCATGGGGACGCGCGCAACGCTCTCGCTGATTCTCGTCGTGCTCACGACGACCGCCTGGGCGCAGGAGCACACGCTCGACTTCATCTGGGACGAAGCCCCCTTCCCGCGGGCGCACGCCTCGACCATCGTCGAAGCGCCGGACGGGACGCTGATCGCGGCCTGGTTCGGGGGCTCGGGCGAGGGAGAGAAGGACGTCGGCGTGTGGTCGTCCCGCAAGCCGCAGGGGGGCGACTGGTCGCCGCCCGCGCAGCTCTACAAGGAGCCGGACCAGCCCGCCTGGAACCCCGTGCTGTTCCGCGGCGACGGGGACACGATCTGGCTCTACTTCAAGATCGGCCCGAGCCCCCGCGCGTGGAGCGGGGCCTACATGCAGTCCACGACGGCGGGCGCGGAGTGGTCCGAGCCGGCCTGGCTGCCCGCGGGCATGCTGGGACCGGTGCGGGCCAAGCCGATCCGGCTGGCGAGCGGCGAGATCCTCGCCGGCACCTCGCTGGAGAGCTACCGGACATGGTCCTCCTGGATGGAGATCAGCGCCGACGGCGGCGCATCCTGGAGCAAGCACGGCCCGCTGCTCTTCGGCGACGACGAGCGCGACCGCATCGGAAGCATCCAGCCGACCCTGCTGGAGATCGCGCCGGGCGTTGTCCGCGCCTTCATGAGGACGCCCCGCCGGCTGGGGAAGATAGCGACCTCCATCTCCCGCGACGGCGGGCGCACCTGGGCGCTCCTGGAGCTCACCGGCCTGGACAATCCGAGCGCTGGAATCGACTCCGTGCGGCTCGCCGACGGGCGCTGCATCCTGCTCTACAACCCCTCTCCCGCGCGGCGCACGCCGTTGTCGCTCGCCGTGTCGTTCGACGACGGGGTTACCTGGGAGGACTTCCTCGTCGTCGAGGAGCTCGAGGAGGGCCAGCGCGGCGAGCTCTCCTATCCGGCGCTGATCCAGGACTCCAACGGGGATCTGCAACTCACATATACCTGGAACCGCCGGCGCATCCGGCATGCGACGGTGCCGGTGGAGCTGGTTCCCGAGCAGCCCTGACTGCCGCGATTTCGCGCCGTGGGCAATCGTCGGGATTTCTGCCGACGGTCGTGGCGCTCGCCTTCTGGTGCCCCCCTGCTGGCCGTCAAGGCCGATGTGCGCTGCGCCTCGTTGACGTATTAAAGTTAGTCGAATATCCTCGATTCCGCATGGAGTTGATCCGCGCGATTCGTGATCGGTGCGGGCTGTCCCAGCGTGCGCTCGCGCGGCGTGCGGGACTGTCTTTCCGGGGAGTGCAACTGCTCGAGTCTCCGGAGCACGATGCTCGCGTGTCGAGCCTGGAGCGCGTCGTCCAGGCATTCGGCTTGCCGCGCAGCGGTGTGCGGCGCGCGGTCGCTGGCGTTCTTCTCGAACCGCCGGGTTCGCTGTTCTGCGCGTCCCTCCGCATACTGGAGGACGGGGAGGCAACGTGGCGCCACCACCTGATGGACAGCGTGGACGCAGTGCGTCGCTCGCGGTCGGCGGCGGAGTTGGAGACGCCGCCAGCGCGGGACTTGCCCGAGCGGTTGCGCGTCCTGATGGCGGGAGTCGCCGAGACGCTGGCGGGGGAGTGCGGTTTCGGCGCGCCGCAGTGGACCGGCGGCGTCGGGTGCCTCGACCGTCCCTGGTTCGTGTCCGGTTTCGAGAGTCTCAAGGCGTCGGCGCTCGTCGAAAGCCCGGTGCCGTTCCGGTCGCGCAACGTGTTCGTCCTCGCCAACTTCCTTGAACGGGCGTGAACGTGCTGAGCGCCGATCGCATTCGGGAGCTCTTCACCGCGCTCGATCAGGAGCTCGCCAGGCGCTCGGTCGTGGGCGAGGTCGGGCTCCTCGGCGGCGCGGTGATGTGTCTCGTCTTTCAGGCCCGTGAGAGCACGAAGGACGTGGACGCCGTGTTCGCACCGACGCGCGAGATCCGGGATGCGGTCCGGGTGGTGGCCCGCACACACGGCGTCGCGGACGATTGGCTGAACGATGCGGCCAAGGGGTTCCTGGTGTCCTCGCCTCCCAGGATCCAGGTGCTGGATCTTCCCAATCTGCGGGTCTGGGCACCCACGGCCGAGTACATGCTCGCGATGAAGTGCGTGTCGGCGCGGTTCGACACGCACGACGCCGGCGACGTCGCGTTCCTTGTCCGGCATCTCGGGCTGGTCACTCCCGATGAGGTGTTCGAGCGAATCGAACGCTACTACCCGCACGAGCGGGTGCCGGCCAAGACCCGTTTCCTGGTCGAGGAGTTGCTAGGCGCAGAGTAGCGCCTCCACCTCCGCTGGCGTCGGGCTGGCCTCTCTCGCGCCCAGGCCGCGGCACTTGAGGGCGGCCACCGCGTTCGCGTAGCGCAGCACGTCCTCGACCTCCGCCGCGTCGCCGCCGCGCAGCCAGCCAGATATGAACCCGCCGCGGAAGACGTCGCCGGCGCCGGTGGTGTCGACCACCGGCACACGGAACCCGGGCGTTCTGATCTCGACATCCCCGACCAGGGCCAGGCTTCCCTCCGCGCCCAGCGTCATGCAGACCAGGGCCGGCCGGTAGGCGTCGCGCATAGCCCGCAGCGCGGCGCCGGGCGCGCCCTTGCCGGTCAGGGCGGCCGGGAAGTCGCGCGCCGTGATGATCATGTCGATCTCCGGGAGCAGCGCGTCTATGCCGTCGCGGACGCGCTCGACGTCGATGACGGTGCGGACGCCGGACCGCCGTGCATGGCGCGCCGCGGTGGTCGAGGCGGCGGTATCGTGACAGTCGACCAGCAGCACCCGGCCGGCGCACACGGCCGCCGCGTCGATGTCGTCGGGCCGTTGCTTGAGCCCCGGATCGCGGGACCAGAGCACGGTGCGCTCGCCGGTGCGTTCATCGACGAGGATCACGGACATTCCGTTCCGCGTCTCCGACGCCACCCGGCACGCGCTGATGTCGACCCCTTCGTCGGCGAGGCTCGACCGTCCCTGCCGGCCGTTCTCGTCGTCGCCGAAGCAGCCGACATACCGGGCTCGCCAGCCGAGCCGTGCGCACGCCACCATGGCGCTTGCCGCCTGCCCGCCCGGCGAGTACGCCTGCCGCCGGACCGGTTGCTTGGAGTCGGGTGCGGGGAAGCGCTCGAGCACGACCAGCAGATCGGTCATGTTGAGGCCGAATCCGACCGCGTCGAAGGGGCTGCCGTCAGCCGGCGGGAGCCCGAGCGGCATCCGCATGGCCGGATCGTACAGCGTGAGTTCCTGGATACGAACGTTCTCATCCATGCTATGCAGCCCGGCTACATCGTCGAGAGGCTGGCGTTCCGGAATCCGTTTCGGACTTGAACATGACCATGTTGAGGATCTAGTATGGGGTCGTGATCAAGGTCAACATTGCCGAGGCGAAGGCGCGCCTGTCGACGTATCTGGACAGCGTCGAACAAGGGGAGACCGTCGTGCTGTGTCGGCGCAACGTGCCGATCGCCGAGATTCGGGCTCTTCCGAAACCGTTGCCGAAGGAGCGGCCGGTCGGCATCGATCGCGGAATGAAAGTGCCCGACAGCTTCTTCGAGCCGCTGCCGGCCGAAATCCTCCGGGCGTTCGGCGTTGATGACGGGCCGTCGTGAAGCTCCTGGTCGACACCTGCACGTTCCTTTGGTTGGCGGCCGACGATCCCGAGTTGTCGCCGGCGGCGCGCGCGGCGTGCCGCGCTCCGGAGAACGAGGTGTACCTCAGCTCGCTCTCGGCGTGGGAGATCGCAATCAAGTATCGGCTCGGCCGGCTGCCGCTGCCGGAACCGCCCGGACGCTACGTGGTCGGCCGGCGCGAGTGGCTGCAACTGCGGCCGTTGGCCTTCGACGAGTCCTGCGCCGCGCACGATGCGCTGCTACCCCCGCACCATGCCGATCCGTTCGACCGGGGTCTGGTGTCGCAGGCGATCCTGCACGGGATGACTCTCGTGACGCCCGACGCCGAGATCGCACGCTATCCGGCGCCGATACTCTGGTAGCGCAATGGCCGGCGCGCTCGGCCGCGAGCGGTGGTGTCCTCGACCCGGAGCGCGCCGAGGGGATCGGTCTGCTACGATGCTTCTGATGCAGGTTGGCCGCTCTCCGGTTGCGCACGCCGATCCCGACATCTGCGGCGTGACGCCGGTCTTCGTCGGGACTCGCGTACCGGTGACAACGCTGTTCGACTACCTCGAGGGCGGAGAGACGCTCGAACGGTTCCTGGATCAGTTTCCTTCCGTTTCGGGCGACCAGGCGCTTGCGGCGCTGGACATCGCCCGGAGCTCCGTTCTGGACGGTGCGCGTTCTGCTTGACGAGAACCTGCCTCGCGATCAAATTTCCACCACCATCCCGTCGTAGGCGCAGTCCTCGGGGACTTCGTCGACGTGGGCGAGCATCTCCGGGCTCATGTGGGTCAGGACGATGCGCCTGGCGTCGAAGTCCGCCTTGTGCGCGATCAGTTCAGGGTAGTTGAGATGCCAGGGGACGGGCTTGTTGTGGAAGTAACACTCGGCCACGAGCAGGTCGGCCCCCTTGGCGGCCAGCGCCATCTCTTCGCCGAACTCCCCGTCCCCGGTGTAGCACACCACCTTGCCGCCGATCTCGGCCCGCAGGGCGGTGGGGTTGGTCTGCCAGGTGTGCCTTACGGGACGGGCGGTCACGAGGATGTCCCCGACCGGGGTCGGCACGCCGTGCTCGAGCTCTATCCAGTTGAGCTCGAACTTCGGCTTCATCACGTGCATGCCGGGAAACAGCGCCTCGGCGATCATGAACATGCGGTGGCGCAGGTCCCGCGGGCCGGCGACGGTAAGGGGCCGCTCGCGCCGCGCGCCCAGCATCGCGTCCATCAGCAGAAACGGCACCCCGGCGCAATGATCGCCGTGCAGGTGGCTCAGGAGGATCGAATCGATTGAATTCGGATCGATGTCCTGCTGCCGCAGGGCGACCAACGAGGACGCACCGAAGTCCATCGCGAAGCGCGTACTGCCCGCATCGATCAGGATGCAGGTCTGGAAGCGCCCGCCGCTGCCGAAGGAGTCGCCGGAGCCTACGAATCGTGCTGTCGCGGTCACTTGGTCTCTCCGCGGGCTGGATAATACCCTGGTACACTCGCGTTTCGGCGCCCTGGTCGCCGGGTGCACGCTGTTCTATGACGGCGGGAGCCGGTCGTTCGAGCGCGCTCGTCATCCGCGGCACGCGAGCGCAACGGACCGCGCGCCGAGTGCGGTAGCCGGTCCGAGGAGAAACAGGCATGCGCAGACTGCATCGTGGACTCGTCGCCGTCGTACTCCTGGCCGGCATCGTCGCCCTGA
Source organism: Vicinamibacterales bacterium (assembly GCA_963662835.3). Lineage (GTDB taxonomy): Bacteria > Acidobacteriota > Vicinamibacteria > Vicinamibacterales > UBA8438 > WTFV01. The sequence goes on along the minus strand of CAXXVU020000002.1, from coordinate 7,558,642 downwards.
CGGGCAGCCTGCAGGGGCAGGAAACGCAGGAGCAGGGGAGCGGCTACCCGGCCGCGGACTGGCCCCTCGCCGGCGGCGACTGGACCAGCTCGCGCCACTCGACCCTCGCCGGCATCTCGACGGAGACCATAGACCGCCTGGGCGGGGCCTGGATGGTCCGTCTCCCCGGCGGCGTGTCTTCGCGGGCGACACCGGTGGTCGACGCCGGCGTCCTGTACCTGTCGGGCGGCGCCAACGTGTTCGCCATCGACGGCCGCACCGGCGAGACGGTGTGGCGCTGGCAGCCGGGCAGCTCGGGCTCCGAGGCGCAACGCGTGCCGTCGTGGCAGGGGGTGGGCCTGGGCGACGGGCTCGTCTTCGTTCCGCTGGGAAGCGCGGAGGTGGCGGCGCTGCGGCAGGACACCGGCGGGCTGGTCTGGGTTACGACGGTCGGCAGCGATCCGCCGCAGGCGGGCGAATCGGTAACCACCGCCCCGATGCACGCGAACGGCAAGGTGTTCGTCGGCATCGCGAACGGCGACAGCGGCGGACAGGGGCGCGTCATCGCCCTCGACGCGGCGAGCGGCGAGCGGCTGTGGACGTTCTTCGTCGTGCCGCGGCCCGGCGAGTTCGGGCACGAGACGTGGCCGCAGGACAGTGAGGTGTGGCGGCTCGGCGGGGGCGGCGTCTGGCTGGTGGGCGCGGTCGACCCGGACCTGGGCATGGTCTATTTCGTCACCGGCAACCCGGTCCCGATGTACGGCGGCGAGATCCGCGCCGGCGACAACCTGTTCACCGCGGCGGTGCTCGCTCTCGACATGGAGACCGGCGATCGGCGCTGGCACTACCAGGTGGTCCGGCACGACATCTGGGACGCCGACATCGCCACGCCGCTGCTCCTCTACGAGACCGAGAGCGACGGACGGACCCGCAAGGCCCTGGCCGCCATGCGGGCCGACGGCCACCTGTTCCTGCTCGACCGGGAGACCGGCGAGCCGATCGTGCCGATCGAGGAGCGTCCGGTGCCGCAGGACGAATTCCTGCTGACCGCGCCGACCCAGCCCTTCCCGACGGGTGAGAGCATCCTGCCGGATTGTTCGTTCTGGCGCGACCGGGTGCCGCCGCCCTTCGATCTGAGCTGCAGCTTCTACACGCCGCCGTCGCTGGAGCGGCAGGACATCGTGGCGCTGGGCGCCCCGATTCCGATGGTGCGGGTGACGCCGATGTCGTTCAGCCCGCAGACCGGCTACATCTATGCGCAGGGGCGGGCGCACGTCGGCCGCGCGTTCCGCTTCGACGACCCGTGGATCTCGGACAACCGCGGCAGCGGCTACCTGCGGCTCACGCTGCCCGAGTCGGCCGGCGTCCTGGCCGCCGTCGACGGGCGGACCGGCGAGGTGGTCTGGAAGAACGAGTTCCGCGGCGCGCGGCTCGCCACCAGCGGTCCGCTGACGACCGCGGGCGGACTGATGTTCTGGGGCTCGGCCGACGGGCAGCTCGAGGCCTACGACGCCGACACCGGCGACCGGCTGTGGGCGTTCCAGGCCGGCCCGCCCGGGGTGCGGCTGCGCCCCGGACCGGCGGTCTCGTACGCGATCGACGGCGAGCAGCACGTGGTGATCGCGGTCGGCGGCGAACTCTGGGCGTTCGCCCTCGACGGCGACGTGCCGGCGCGTCCGACGGCCGAGGAGCCGCTGGACGACCTGGTCCGTTGGATCGGCCCGCCGCCGCGCGCGACCGACGTCATCGAGACCGCGACGCTGGTCGAGAATCCCATCGCCTGGTCGGTGGGCGGGCGTCGCAACGCGATCAACGAGTTCGCGTTCAACCCGGTGCGGGCCCGCGTCACCGTCGGGACGCGGGTGCGGTTCGTCAACAACGGCGAGCTGCCGCGCACCATCTCGGCGCGGGACGGAAGCTGGACCACCGGCACGCTGCAGCCGGCGATGACGGGCTATGTCACCTTCGACGAGCCCGGCACGTTCCTGTACCACTGCGAGGACCACCCGTGGGCGATCGGGGAGATCACCGTCGAGCCGTAGAGACGGACCGGCCGGCGTCGGCGGCTCGTCCGGTCGCCGCGCGAGCAGTCCGGCGCGCGAAGCATTGCGAGCGACGGATGGCGTAGCGAGCCCGTCAGGCGCGCATGATCGGATGAACCGAACCGTGACCAGCAAGGGGATAGAGATGACTCGATACACCTGCGCGCTGCTGCTCGTCGGGGTCCTGTGCGCGCCCGCCGCCGCCCAGGATCGCTGGCCGCAGTTCCGGGGGCCGGACGCCCGAGGCGTCTCCGAGGCCGCCGGACTGCCGACCCGCTGGAGCGCCACCGAGAACGTCGCCTGGGTCGCCGACCTGCCGGGCCTCGGCTGGAGCTCGCCGGTCGTCTGGGACGACACCGTCTACGTCACGACCGTCGTCAGCGCGGAGCCGGTCGAGGAACCGCTGGGCGGTCTCTATCGCGGGCGCGAGACGTGGGCCCCCTCGACGGCGGAACACCGGTGGATCGTCTACGCGCTGGACGTCGGCACCGGAGCCGTGCGGTGGGAGCGCGAGGTGCATCGCGGCGCGCCGGCCGGCGGCTACCACATGAAGAACAGCCTGGCCACCGAGACGCCGGTCACCGACGGCGACTCGCTGTTCGTCTACTTCGGCAACCTCGGCGTCTTCTGCCTCGACACGACGGACGGCCGGTTGCGCTGGTCGCGCGACGTCGAGCCCGCGGCCACCCGGCTGGGGTGGGGCACCGCCGCGTCGCCGGTGCTGCACGACGGCCGCCTCTACATCGTCAACGACAACGACGATCAGTCGTATCTGCTCGCGCTGAGCGCGGAGACCGGCAACGAGATCTGGCGCACCCCGCGGGAGGAAGGCACCAACTGGTCGACCCCCTTCGTCTGGGAGAACGAGCAGAGGACCGAGATCGTCACCACCGGAACCGACCGCGTGCGCTCCTACGACCTCGACGGCGACCTGCTGTGGGAGCTCACAGGCATGTCGTCCATCACCGTTCCCACGCCCTTCGCCGAGTTCGGCCTGCTCTACCTCGGCTCGGGGTATCTCGGCGACCAGCAGCGCCCGGTCTACGCCATCCGCCCCGGCGCCAGCGGCGACATCTCGCTCCGCGGCTCGGAGACGGCCAACCCGTTCATCGCCTGGTCGCAGCCGCAGGCCGCACCCTACAACCCTTCGCAGATTCTCTACGGCGACGTCCTGTACACGCTTCTCGATCGAGGGTTCTTCACCGCCCACGACGCGCGGACCGGCGAGGAGGTCTACTCCCGGCGGCGGATCGCGGTCGGGGCCGCGTTCACCGCATCGCCCTGGGCCTACGACGACCGGATCTTCGCACTGAGCGAGGACGGCGACGCCTACGTGATCCGCGCCGGCCCGACGTTCGAGGTCATCGGCCGCAATCCGCTCGACGAGTTCACGATGGCCACGCCGGCGATCGCCCACGGCAGCCTGTTCATCCGGACGCGGTCGAAGCTCTACCGGATTGCCGAGGCCCCGTGATCACGGCAGCGTGTAGCTCAGCAGCGTCGTGCCCGCGGCCACGGCGACGTACTGCTTGCCGTCCCTCCCCAGGTAGGTGATGGGGTTGGCGCCGCTGATCATCTGTTCGGTCTCGACGCTCCACAGCTCGCGCCCGGTCTTCGTCTCGTAGGCGCGGAACCGCCGGTCGCTGGCCCCCCCGATGAAGAGCACGCCGCCCGCCGTGGAGGTCGGCCCGCCCTTCTGCGAGTTGGGGGCGCCGGTCAGCAGGCCGGGGGGCGCGCCCTCGACGGTGCCGAACGGGATCTGCCAAGCGATCTCGCCGCTGTTGACGTCCACGGCGACCAGCCTCGACCAGGGCGGCTGCCAGCAGGGCCAGCCGTTGACGGACGGCCGGGTGACGACGTGCCAGTAGATCCGGCGCGACTCGGGAGGGCCCACGTAGCTGCGCCGATCGGGGTCGTCCTCCACCTTGACGAGCTGGCTGATGTGGCCCGTGTCCGCGTAGTTGATGATGTAGTAGCCGAGACTCGGATCGAAGGTCCCGCCGGTGAACTCGGTCCCGCCGCCGGTCGACGGGAACACGAGCGCGCCCTCCGCCGACGGCGGCGTGTAGGGGCCGCGGTTCCGGCCGCCGTCGTACTGCATCAACAGCTCGCGGCACGCGGCGGTGTGCTCCGGCGTCACCGTCGCGATCTCGTCCATCGTGAAATCGATGCGTCCGAAGGGCGGCGGCTTCACCGGGAACGGCTGGGTCGGCGAGTAGTACTCCCCGGGCATGTTCCCCCGCGGGACGGGACGTTCCTCGATCTCGTAGATCGGCTCCCCGGTGACCCGGTTGAAGATGAACAGCACGGGGTACTTCGTCACGACGCCGACGGCAGGAATCGACTCCCCGTCCCGCTCGACGTCGAACAGGATCGGCGGCGCCGGCATGTCCAGGTCCCACAGGTCGTGGTGGACGGCCTGGAAGTGCCACAGCCGCTCGCCCGTCATCGCGTCGACGGCCACGATCGAGTTCGCGAAGAGGTTGTCGCCGGGACGGTCCATGCCGTAGAAGTCGTTGTGGGCGGACCCCAGCGGCATGTACAGGATGCCGCGCTCGGCGTCGATGGTGAAGAACGACCACGTGTTGGCTCCGCTGACGTTGCGCCACGAGCCGTCGAGCCAGGTGTCGTTGCCGAACTCGCCCGGATGGGGCACGGTGTGGAACGTCCAGACCAGGTCGCCGGTCCGCAGATCCCACGCGCGCACGTCGCCCGCCGGGCCCTTCGACCCCGTCTCGTCGGCGTTGTGGACGCCGGTGAACACGAGGTGCCTCCAGACGGCCACCCCGGACGAGATCCCGTAGTGCATGTTCGGGAAGCCGTTCATCACGTCGGGGGTCTTCAGGTCGACGAAGCCGTCGCTGCCGAAGCGGGGGTTGGGGAGGCCGGTGGCCGCGTTCAGCGAGATCAGCTCGCCCTCCTCGGTGCCGAACACGATCTGCGGGGGCGTCCCGTCGTCGCCTTCCCAGTACGCCAGTCCCCGCATCGAGCCGCCCGTCCAGTGCAACTGGTGCTCCGGCGAGTTCCAGTCGCCCGGCGCCGTGTACTCCCAGATCTCGTCGCCGGTCTCCGGCTCCAGCGCCACCACGCGGTAGTACGGGAACGACAGGTACAGGACGCCGTCGACCAGGAGCGGCGTCGACTGGCTCGGGCGCGACGGCACGCCCACCTTCGTCATCTCGTAGCGCCATGCCGGCACCAGGGCCGAGACGTTGTCGACGTCGATCTGCGTCAGCGGCGAGTGGCGCTGGTTGCCGGCGTCTCCGCCCCAGTGCCGCCAGTCGTCCTGCGCGTGCAGCGGCTCAACGGCGAGGGTTGCCGTCAACAGTGCGAGGGTCATGATCGGCAACCGCGGCGAACGCCGGGCCGTCCGATGAACTGACGTCAGCAAGCTCGTAGCCATGAGTCGAAGTGCCTCCTGAGAGAGCGACCTCGCCGGCCCAGTGCCGCGGCGAGGGGTCCAGACTCGAACGGGTGCTCAATCTACGCGGTTTCCGGCCGCGACTCAAGCTGTAACCGACCCGGTTCCGGTTCCTGCCGCTTAGGGTGGAAGCCGCCGCCTTTCCGTCACTTCGTGCGTGCCATAAACTCGCAGTACGTGCGGACGGCGACAGGACCGCCGCCGGCGAGCCGGAGGCTGGGATGAGCGTACTGATCAAGAACGGCCGCGTCGTCACGGCGGTGGACGACTACCGGGCAGACGTTTTCGTCGAGGGGGAGACCGTGGCCCTGATCGGGCACGGTCTCGAGCGCGGTCTCGAGGTCGCGGCGGACCGGATCATCGACGCGACGGGGAAGCTCCTGCTCCCGGGCGGGATCGACCCCCACACCCACATGGAGCTGCCGTTCGGGGGTACCGAGTCGTCCGACACCTTCGAGACCGGTACGCGGGCGGCCGCGTTCGGCGGCACCACGAGCATCGTCGACTTCGCGATCCAGACGCGCGGCGCCTCCACCATCGAGGGTCTCGATACCTGGCACGCCAAGGCCGCCGGAAACGCCGCGATCGACTATGCGTTCCACATGATCGTGACGGACCTGCCCGACGAGCGGGTGCCGGAGCTGCGCCGCCTGGCGGACGAAGGGGTGACCAGCTACAAGCTGTTCATGGCCTATCCCGGCGTTCTGCTGGTGGACGACGCCACGATCTTCCGCGCCATGCGCAAGGCAGGGGAGGACGGGACGCTGGTCTGCATGCACGCCGAGAACGGCGTCGTGATCGACGAGCTGGTCGAGCTGGCGCTGGCCGCCGGGCAGGTGGAGCCGAAGTACCACGCGCTCACCCGGCCGACGCGCCTGGAAGGGGAGGGCGCGCACCGCGCGCTCGCCATCGCGGAGGTAGCCCGCGCTCCCATCTACATCGTGCACCTGAGCTGCCACGACGCCCTCACCGAGCTGCGCCGGGCGCAGGAGCGCGGCGTGATGGCGCACGCCGAGACCTGCTTGCAGTACCTGCTGCTGGACATCGGCGCCTACGACGAGCCGGGCTTCGACGGCGCCAAGTACGTCATGACACCGCCCCTGCGGGAGAAATGGAACCAGGACGAGCTGTGGCGGGGCCTGCAGGGCAGGGACCTCGACGTCATCTCCAGCGACCATTGCCCCTTCAACCTGCGGGAGCAGAAGGAGCTCGGGCGGGGCGACTTCAGCCGCATTCCCAATGGCGGGCCGGGGGTCGAGAACCGGATGAGCCTCATCTATCACCACGGGGTCAACGCCGGCCGGATCGACGTCAACCGGTTCGTCGAACTCACCTCCACCGCGGCGGCCCGCATTTTCGGGATGTTCCCGCGCAAGGGGACCATCGCGGTGGGGTCGGACGCGGACATCGTGATCTTCGACCCGGAGTGCGAGGTGACCATCAGCCGCGACGATCCGCGGACCCATCACATGAACGTCGACTACACCGTCTACGAGGGCTTTCGCGTGCGCGGGTACCCGGAGACCGTGCTGTCGCGCGGGCGCGTTGTGGTCGACAAGGGAGAGTATGTCGGCCGGCCCGGAGACGGGCAGTTCATCAGGCGCGGCCCGTACGGCGGCGCGTACGCGGCCGCAGCCGCTGCGACTCGAGGGGTGCCGTCGTTCTGAGCGGCGGCATGCGGAAGGAGTTCGTGTTGCCGAACTCGGTTGCCACTCCGGGCGTCGCGAGCGGCCGCCTTCCCGCCCGCGCCTACGAGGAGAATTTCGCCGACCTGCGGCCGCCGCTCACCGCGCATGAGGCGGCGGTCGCCGCCGACCGCTGCTACTTCTGCCACGACGCGCCGTGCGTAACCGCCTGTCCGACCGCCATCGACATTCCGCTCTTCGTGCGCCAGATCTCGACGGGGACGGCGCGGGCCGCGGCGAAGACCATCTTCGACCGGAACATCCTGGGCGGCATGTGCGCGCGCGCCTGCCCGACCGAGACGCTCTGCGAGCAGGCGTGCGTGCGGGAGGCATCCGAGGGCAAGCCGGTGGAGATCGGCCGGCTGCAGCGCTTCGCCACCGACGCGCTGATGGCGCGCGACGGGCATCCCTACGAGCGCGCCGCCCCCACCGGCCGGCGCATCGCCGTCGTGGGAGCCGGACCGGCGGGGCTGGCCTGCGCCCATCGGCTGGCGATGAAGGGCCACGCCGTCACCCTCTTCGATGCGCGGGCCAAGGCGGGCGGCCTCAACGAGTTCGGCATCGCCAGCTACAAGACCGTCGACCGCTTCGCGGAACGGGAGGTCGAATGGCTGCTCGGCATCGGCGGCATCACGGTCGAGCTGGGGCGGCGTCTGGGGGGCGACCTGACGCTGGACGCACTCGTGCGCGACTACGACGCGGTCTTCCTGGGCCTCGGGCTGGCCGGGGTCAACGCGCTGGGGGTCGAGGAAGCGGCAGGGGAGAATTTGCGCGACGCGATCGACTTCATCGCCGAGCTGCGCCAAGCCGAGGATCTGTCCACGCTGCGGGTGGGCCGTCACGTGGTCGTCATCGGGGGCGGCATGACGGCGGTGGACGCCGCCGTGCAGTCGAAGCTGCTGGGCGCCGAGGACGTGGCGATGGTCTACCGCCGGGGGCGCGAGCGGATGAACGCGTCGGGCTTCGAGCTCGATCACGCCGCCTCGAAGGGGGTGCGGATCATCACCCACGCCAGGCCCGTGCGCGTGCTGCGCGACGGCGCCGTGCGCGAGGTGGAGTTCGCGTACACGGAGGACGGTCCCGGCGGCCTGCGCGACACGGGCGAGACCTTCCGCCTGCGGGCCGACCAGGTGTTCAAGGCGATCGGGCAGAAGCTGGAGGGGAGCCCGGGCGGAGTAACGCTGGAGGGTCGCAAGATCCGGGTGACCGGTTCCGGGCGGACGAGCCGCAAGGGTGTCTGGGCCGGCGGCGACTGCGTGGCGCACGGCGACGACCTGCTCGTGACCGCGGTGGCGCAGGGACGCGACGCCGCCGAGGACATCCACGCGGCCCTGACGGGTTGAGGGGAGAAGCAGCGAGATGGCGACGCTGGCGAACGAGTTTCTCGGCATCCTATCCCCCAACCCGTTCTGGCTGGCTTCCGGGCCCCCGACCGACAAGGAATACAACGTCCGCCGGGCGTTCGAGGCGGGCTGGGGCGGGGTGGTCTGGAAGACGCTGGGGGAGGACGGGCCGCCGGCCGTCAACGTCAACGGCCCGCGCTACGGCGCCGTCTGGGGCGCGGACCGCTACGTGGTCGGCATCAACAACATCGAGCTCATCACCGACCGGCCCCTGGAGTTGAACCTGCGCGAGATCAAGGCGGTCAAGCGCGACTATCCCGACCGGGCGGTGATCGTGTCGCTGATGGTGCCCTGCGAGGAGCAGGCCTGGCGGCGCATCCTGCGGCAGGTGGAGGAGACCGGCGCCGACGGCGTCGAGCTGAACTTCGGCTGCCCCCACGGCATGCAGGAGCGCGGGATGGGCGCGGCGGTGGGCCAGGTGCCGGAGTACATCGAGATGGTCACGCGCTGGGTGAAGGCGGCCACCAGGCTGCCGGTCATCGTCAAGCTCACGCCCAACGTCGCCGACATCCGCTACGCGGCCCGCGCGTCCCGGGCGGGAGGCGCCGACGCGGTGAGCCTGATCAACACGGTGAACTCCATCACCTCGGTCGATCTCGACACGTTCAGCCCCGAGCCCTCCATCGACGGCAAGGGCAGCCACGGCGGCTACGCCGGCCCGGCCATCAAGCCGATCGGCCTGCACATGGCGGCGGAGATTGCGCGCGACCCGGATACGGCCGGCCTTCCCTTGTCCGGCATCGGGGGCATCGAGACGTGGCGCGACGCGGCGGAGTACATCGCCCTGGGCTGCGGCAACGTGCAGGTGTGCACCGCCGCCATGGTGTACGGCTTCCGCATCGTCGAGGAGATGATTGCGGGGCTGCGGCTCTGGATGGAGGACAAGGGCTACGAGCGTCTGGCCGACTTCCAGGGCCGCGCCGTGCGCAACGTCACCGACTGGCAGCACCTGAACCTGAACTACACCGCCAAGGCGCGCATCGACCAGGACGTCTGCATCAAGTGCGGGCGCTGCTACGCGGCCTGCGAGGACACCTCCCACCAGTCGATCGCGATCCGCGACGGGCGCGTCTTCGAGGTGATCGACGCCGAGTGCGTCGCCTGCAACCTGTGCGTCATCACGTGCCCGGTGGAGGACTGCATCACGATGGAGTCGCTGCCGGTCGGCGCGGTGGACCCGCGCACCGGCAAGGTGGTGGAGGGGTACGCGAACTGGACGACGCACCCGAACAACCCGGTCGCGGGGGCCGAGCCGCCGATGTCGTGAGGTGGGTGTCAAAGGGGTGGCTGGTCAAGGCTCCGCCGGGTTAATTAATGTGATGCGCGAGCCCATCGTCCTTTACGGTGCCGGCGGCGGGGGTCTGCACATGATGGCCGTCAACGACAACATCACCACGACCCACGACGTCAACCTCGCCGCGTGCGGGCGCTCGCGATCATGACCTCCACGGCAGTCGCCGCGGCCGTGCTGGGCGCTTCTCCCCCGGCGCCGCGGCCGGACGCCGTGTCGGCCGCACCGGGGCACCGCTTCCTGCTCGGCTGGACGCTGGCCTGGGTCGCGGTCGGCCTCGCGGTCGCGGCCGGGACCGCGTTCGCGGCGAGCGTCGACTTCCTGCCGGTCCTGCGGCTGAGCGTCCTCTCCGCGGTGGTAGTGGGGTACAGCGCGTACGCCTCGGCCCGCCTCGTATCGCCGCTGCTGGTGCGGCTGCCCGGCGCATTGCGCCTGACGCTCGATGCGTTGATCGTGTTGGCGGGCGCCGTCTTCGGCTCGCTCGCGGTCTTCCTGACCGATCCGTTCTTCACGCTCGGGCAGTTCCGTGCCGTGTTGCTGATCCTCGCGCTCAACGCGGCGCTCGCCGCGATGGTCGCGGTGGCCCTCGGCACCTACGATCGGATGCGCCGCCAGATCGAGGCGTCCTACCGCGTGCTGCGGGAGCGGGACGCGCTCGAGCGCGAGATGAACGTCGCTCGCGAGGTTCAACGCGAGCTGCTGCCCCGCGCCGTGCCCCGCTTCGAGGGACTCGAGCTGGCCGGGGTCTGCCGGCCGGCAATCGCCGTGGGCGGCGACTGCTACGACTATCTCGAGCATGCCGACGGCCGCCCGGGGCTCGTCATCGCGGACATCTCGGGCAAGGGCGTTCCCGCCGCCCTCCTCATGGCGAGCCTGCAGGCCTCGGTGCGCAGCCTGTTCCACCTCGCGGCGGACCCGGGGCAACTCCACGCGAGGCTGAACGACGCGTTGTGCCGTTCCTCGTCGTCGTCGCGCTACGCGACGGCGTTCGTCGCCGACTTCGACCCGGACACCCGACGCCTGACCTACAGCAACGCGGGGCACCTGCCCGCTCTGATCATCCGTGGCGAGCAGACACTCCGGTGCGAAGAGGGCGGCATGCCGATTGGCCTGTTCGAGGGAGTGACCTACAAGACGGGCGCGCTGACTCTGGTCCCGGGCGATCTGCTGGCCCTGTTCACCGACGGCGTGAGCGAGGCGCCGGCACCCGACGGCGAGGAGTTCGGCGCGGCGAGGTTGGCCGATCTGTTGCGGGGCCATCTGGACCGTCCCCTCGACGCGATCCTCCAGGCCGTGCTCGACGCCCTGCTCGACTGGAGCGGTCCGGTGCCCCCCCACGACGACGTGACCCTGGTCCTGGCGAGGGTGCGGTGAGCCGGTCCGTGCCGGAACGCAAGGTCGCGGCAGGGAGAAACACGATGGTGCGTATCGCAGCAACCGCATTGGGTCTCGCCGTGGCGTTCGCCGTAGCGCTGTCCTCCGTCGAGGCGCAGTCGCTTCAGGCCGGGGGCGACGTGACGATTCCGAACGGGGAGGTGCGCGAGGGCGACATCTACGCCGCGGCGGAAGCGATCCGGGTCGAGGGACGGTTGGACGGCGATCTGGCTGCGGCTGCAGCCCGGGTCGTGGTCGACGGCCGGGTCGATGGGGATCTGTTCGCGATTGCCGACACGGTCGACCTCCGGGGCCCGGTCGGAGACTCCACCCGGGTTGTCGCGCAAACGCTCAACGTGGACACCACGATCGACGGTGATCTGCTCGCGGCGGCGCAGGAGCTGGTCGTGACCGGGGACGCACGCATCGCGGGCGGCGTCGTGGCCGCGGGCCGCCGCGTGGAGATCGACGGCACGGTCGAGGGCGGCGTTCGGGTGGCGGCAGGGGAGATCGTCATTCGCGGCACGCTGCACGGCGACGCCAATGTCATTGCAGACCGTCTGGACCTGGCGCCCGGCGCCCGCATCGCCGGCGACCTCGACTATCGGACACGGACGCCCCTGAGTCCCGAGGCGGTGGCCCGGGTGGAAGGCGCCGTGCGCTACGAGGATCCGCCGGTGGACGAGGACGAGAGTGGAACGGCGTGGGGCTTCGTGTTCTGGTTCTGGCAGACGCTGGCGGCGCTGCTCGCGGGCATCCTCGTCGTCGCGCTGTTCCGGGGCGTCGTTCAGCGGCTGGTCGTGTCCATTGCGGAGGAGACCACGCTCGGCGCGTTGCTCGGATTCGCCACCTTCCTCGTGGTCCCGGTGGCGGCCGGAATCGCCATGGTGACGCTCGTGGGATTGCCCATCGGCATCGCCGGGGGCCTTCTGTTCGGCCTCGCCGTGTACGGGGCCAAGCTCCCGATCGCGGTCTGGCTGGGAGACCGTCTGCTCGGTTATGCCGGACGCCCGGGCGCTTCGCCGTACGCGGCGATGGCGCTCGGCATCCCGCTGCTCTACCTGCTGTTCGCCATCCCCTACGTCGGGGGCTTGTTCTGGCTCGCCGCTACCTGGCTGGGCCTGGGCGCCATGGTCGTCTCCGGTCACCGATACCTGGACCTCCGCGCCGGCGCGGCGTAGTCAACCGCAGTCATCACAATGTCCTCTTGACATCTGCCGAACCCGGAGAGCGCCGATCCCGAAGTCAGACCCATCGCCGAGGCGCTCCTCAGCCGGACCTGAGCCCCCGTAGGCGGTGAGCCCAAGTGCCGACCGAGGTTTTCGTCTCGCATTCGCATGTAGATCAGGATTTCGCCGAGCGGCTGGTCGGCGTGCTGCGGCGCCATCGGATTCGAGTGTGGTACAGCGAAACCGAGGTGGTTGCCGTCAAGGCAGCGCGAACGCCCAGAACCCGAGTCCCGACGCGATCGCCACGTACTGCCGGCCCCCGACCAGGTAGGTCATCGGCGATGCCTTCCAGTCCTGGTTGATCTGCACGTGCCAGAGCGGCTCGCCGGTCTCGGCATCGAGCGCGGCGAATGCGCCGCTGTCCTCCCCGAAGAACACCAGGTCGCCGTCGGTCGAGAGCACGCCGGAGTAGGTCTGCGCCTTTCCGGTCTGCGGGTAGCTCCACACGGTGCGTCCGGTCTGGATGTCGAGGGCGCGGATGAACTTCTGGTTCGGCGAGCCGTCCGCCAGGCGCACGGTGCCGCCCAGCCAGCTCCGGCCGCGCTGCCAGTCCTGATCGTTCTTCGTGTAGGTCATGCACGACTCGTGGGCCAGCAGGTAGAAGAGCTTCGTCCCCGGGTGATAGCTGGTCGCCCACCAATTGGTGGCGCCGCGGATGGCGGGGCAGACGTCGACGCCCTCCTCGGTGGGGTCGGTGCCGGGCAGGACGATGGGTCGTCCCGAATCGTCGATGCCCTCGGCCCAGGTCTGGTTGACGAACGGCTCGCCGAGCAGGAAGCGGCCGTCGGTGCGGTCGAGCACGTAGAAGAAGCCGTTGCGGTTGCCCTGCACGAGCAGCTTGCGCGGCCGGCCCCGGAACTCTTCGTCGATCAGCAGCAGCGGCTCCTGCGCATCCCAGTCGTGGGTGTCGTGCGGCGTGAACTGGAAATACCAGGCCATCTCGCCGGTCCGCGGCCGCAGCGCCACGACGGAGTTCGTGTACAGGTTGTCGCCGGGCCGCCGCTCCCCGTTCAGGTCCGGACAGGGGTTGCCGGTCGCCCAGTAGAGCAGGTCGAGCTCGGCGTCGTAGCTGCCGGTCAGCCAGGTGGCGCCGCAGCCGCGCCGGAGCACCTCCGGGTCGCCCCAGGTCTCGGACCCCGGCTCGCCGGGCGCGGGAATGGTCCAGAAGCGCCACGCGCGCTCGCCGGTCTCGGCGTGGTAGGCGTCCAGGAAGCCGCGCAGCCCGGTGTCGCCCGCGCTGATGCCGGCGACGACGAGGTCGCCCACCACGAGCGGCGCCGCCACCGCGCCGTAGTGCTCGCGGTAGTCGTCCATCTCGGTGTCCCAGACCAGCTCGCCCGTGAAGCGGTCGAGGGCGATGACGTGGGCGTGGTCGGTGACGGTGAACACCAAGCCATCGCGCACGGCCACGCCGCGGTTGAGCCCGATGGCGGGGTCGCCGACGAGCCCCTCGGTGCGCGGCTGCGAGTAGCGCCAGATCTCGCGTCCCGTCGTCGCGTCGAGCGCGTAGACCTGGTTGACCGCGGTGACGTACATGACGCCGGCAATCACCACCGGCGTACCCTCGATCATCGGCATGTCGGGGATGGGATAGAACCACTGCAGCGCGAGGTCCTGCACGTTGCCCCGGTGGATCCGGTCGAGCGGGCTGTGGCGGTTGCCGGTATCGCTGCCGTGGTAGGACGGCCAGTCGACGTGCGGCTCCACCGCGGGCTCGCGGTAGGCGTCGCCGTCCCGTCGGAACAAGCGGACGTCGCCCGCCGCGGTCCGGAACTGCGCGTCGAACCCGCTCTCGTTGAGGATGGTGCCGTCGAGCGCGCCGCCGCCGGCGAGCTGGATGGACCCGGCGCGCGGCCGGGGCGCGCGGGGATCGCGGGCGGCCGGCGCCGCCGCGGCGGCGAGCTCCTTCAGGTACGCGATGAGCGGCGTGAGCTCGTCGTCCGGGATCTCGAACCGCGGCATGCCCCGCGACGGCACGCCTTCCCGGATGATCCGCGCCAGCCGGTCGGGATTGCTCGAGTACAGCGTCGGGAGTATCGAGCCGGCCCGGTCGCTGCCGGCGGCGTCGCCGCCATGGCACAGGGAGCAGCGGGTCTGGTACGACTCTTCTCCGTCCGCGGCGGCGAGACTGACCATCGAGAGAAGGAGAACGGCAACGAAAGCTGGAATTCTCATGAGCCCCGTCATGATACGACGCTGGTCGCCGCCAGACCGGTGAAGCCGGGCGCTCGACATTCGGGCCATGGATTCCGAATACGCAAGCCGTTGACAGCCGTGCCGTTGATGAGGCCGATCCCCTCGTGTACGATGCCGCACCCCGGATCATGGCGTGCGGCTGCTCCGAGGAGACCGACGACGGGTGCCCGTGACAGGAGCCGATGACGGTGGACCGAAGAAGCGGCGCAAGCAGGCAGACCAGCAGGAGGCATCGACAATGACGTTGCTGCAGCGCATGGCGTCGACCCGCACGTTGCTTTTCTTTTTCGCGGTCTCTGCGTTGCTGCTGTGTCTGGCGGCTCCGCTGGCGGCCCAGGAGAAGCACCTCGAGATCCTGCACGGCAAGCTCCACGCGGAGCTGGAGCGCATCGTCGACGAGTACGAGGGCGTCGCCGGGGTGCACCTCGTCGATCTGACCAGCGGCGACCGCTTCGGGGTGAACGACGAGCTGCCGTTCCCGCAGGCCAGCGCCATCAAGGTCCCGATACTGCTGGAGCTCTTCCGGAGGGCCGAGTCGGAGCCGGATCTGCTGCGCCGCCGCGTCGACGTCACCGACGAGGTGCGGACCGGCGGGAGCGGCGTGCTGCGTCATCTCACCGACGGCGGGGCCTCTCTCTCCCTGGAGGACCACGCGATCTACATGATCGTCTACTCGGACAACACGGCCACCAACGTGCTCATCGACGCGCTGGGGATGGACGCGATCAACGCGCTGTCGGCTTCGCTCGGTGCCGGGCGCACGCGGCTGGCGCGCAAGATGCAGCGGCCGGAGGCGTCCGTGCGCGGCGACGAGAACCTGTCCACGCCGCGTGACGCGGCGCTGATCATGGAGCGGATCGCGAGCTGCGATCTGCCGATGAGCAAGGCCGGGTGCGCGCGCGTGCGCGAGATCCTCGAAATCTACAAGGGCGGGCCCATACGGAACCCGGTGCCGAGGCGGGTGCCGATTGCTTTCAAACCCGGCGGCATCACCGGGGTGTCCACCGTCTGGGGGTTGGTGGACGTGCCCGACCGCCCCTACGTGATCTCGGTGATGTCCAACTACGGGGGCAACGGCGGCGCGGTGGTGGAGGCGGTCTCGGCCGTGGCCTACGACTACTTCTCGCGCCTGTCGGGCATAACCATGCACGGCACGCGCGTCGACCCGGAGATCAAGCGTCGCGTGCAGGGGGCGGGGCACTAGATGGACGCCGGAGCCTCTGACAGCTTGAAATTTCGGAGTCGGGCTCCGAATTTTCAAGCTCTTGGCCGGCGGCGACCGTATGGCGACCGTTGATAGGGCGATCCCGCTCGTGTACCATGCGGAACTTCTGCGTGTCGTCGGTGTGCCTGCCGGTTCACGTTGGTGGGCCTGCGGCGGAAGAGCGTGACGGGTAGTGCATCATGCAGAACCGACGGAGGCTCGCGTCACTGTTCCTGCTGTTGTTGCTCGCGAGCGCCGGGCTCCCCGCCAACGAGCCCCATTCCCGGCTGCCGGAGCTGGCGCGCAACGGTGACCGCGCGGCGGTCTCGCGCCTGTTGCAGCAGGACGGCATAGACGTCGACGCCGCGCAGGTGGACGGCACCACCGCGCTGCACTGGGCGGCCTACGGCGACGACGCCGAGCTGGCCGAGCTGCTGCTTGCCGCCGGCGCGGACCCCGACCCCGTCAACCGGAACGGCTCCACCCCGCTCGGGCTCGCCTGCGCCAACGCCGGCGCCGCCGTGGTTGCGCCACTGCTGGAAGCGGGTGCGGACCCGCGTCTGGCGCCGACCGGAGAGCCTCCGATCCTGACCTGCGCGCGCACAGGCCGCGTCGCCGCGGTCCGGGCGCTGCTGGCGCATGGGGCCGACGTCGACGCGGTGGACGCCTGGCGGGGCCAGACCCCCCTGATGTGGGCCGCCGCCGAGAACCACGTCCCGGTCATGAACCTGCTGCTCGAGGCCGGGACTGCCGTCGACGCGCCCTCGACGGGCGGATTCACGGCGCTGATGTTCGCGGTGCGGCAGGACGCCCGCGACGCGTTGCCCCTTCTTCTTGCGGCGGGCGCCGAGGTGAACGTGCGGATACCCGACCCCGCCGCGCAGGCCGCCGGTCGTCCGCCCGCCACCGGGAGCCTGCTGAGCATGGCCGTGACCATCGGCCACTACACGGCGGCGGCGATTCTGCTTGACGCGGGCGCCGACCCGAATGCGCGCGACGGGCGGGGCAACGGCATCCTGCACGGCCTGGTGCGGGCCCGCGCGCCGCAGCGCCGGGTGGCGAACCAGTTCGTCGACGCCGCCGGGAGGGACCGGTCGCAACTCGACGGCCTGGAGCTGATGCGGATGCTGCTGGAGCGCGGCGCGGATCCCAATGCCCGGACGGAGCCTGTGCCGATCGTGCACGAGCGGTGGACGGACGAGGGCATCTTCAGCGCCGGCCGGCCGCTGATGGACAACCGGGTCAACCTGGGCGGGGCGACGCCGTACCTGCTGGCCGCCCAGGCGGCCGACGTGGAGGCGATGCGGGTGCTGACCGCGCATGGCGCGGATGGGCGGCTGGCGACCTACGCCAACAACACGGCGGTGATGCTGGCCGCCGGGGTGGGGCACGTCGAGGGATCGCGCCGCTTCCGGTCCGAGCGAGCTGCGCTCCAGGCGGTCGGGATGGCGCTGGAAGCCGGCGTCGACGTCAACGCGAGCAACGCCAACGGCCAGACCGCGCTCCACGGCGCGGTCTACCGGGCCGCCAACAGCATCATCCGGCGCCTGGTCGACGCCGGCGCGCGGACGGACTTTCGGGACGAGCTGGAACGGAACCCGCTGGATCTTGCCGAGCAGGGGTTCAACCAGGTGGCCAGCGTGATCCGGCGCGAGAAGGCGGCGGCGCTGCTGCGAGAGCTCGGGGCCGAGCCGAGTCCGCCGCGCGAGGCCGAAGCGGGTCGAGCCGCCTCTCGTTGACGTCATGCGTATGCGCGGGACACGGAGGTGACGATGCCGATCGGACGGCGGGTCGTTCGCGGTGAGCCGTCCGTCGTTGCCGCGACTGCGCGGGGCACGGAGGTGACGATGCGGAGCGGAGGGCGCGCGGGGCTGCTGCGACACGCCGGGTTGGCGTGGCTGGCCTGCAGTCTGCTGGCCAGCAGTCTGTCGACCGGCATCGCTTCTGCCGAGGCGTCGCAGGCCGCCGTAGCATCCGCGCCGGCAGCAACCGCCCTGGCGCCGCCGCAGGCCGCCGCGCCAGCGGCCACGGCCCGGGCGCCGCGAGCCGCCGGCACACCCGCCGCGGGAGCGGCCACGGCGTGGGTGCCGCAAGCCGCCGGCACACTCGCTGAGGCGGTACCCGGGGACCACGCGGCGCTCCTGCAACGCTACTGCGTGACCTGCCACAACGGACGGTTGCGGACAGCCGGTCTCGCCCTGGACGAGGTCGAGGTCTCCGCAAAGCACGTCGCCGCCCACCCCGAGCTGTGGGAGAAGGTCGTGCGGAAGCTCCGCAGCCGGACCATGCCGCCGGTGGGGCGCCCGCGGCCGGCCGGGGCCGCCTACAGCGCCTTCGCGTCCTGGCTGGAGACGACGCTCGATACGGCCGCGCTCGCCCGCCCCAACCCGGGTCGCCCGTTGCTGCACCGGATGAACCGCACCGAGTATCGCAACGCGGTGCGCGATCTGCTGGGCGTCGAGGCCGACGTCAGCGCGCTGCCCGCCGACGATTCCACCTACGGCTTCGACAACATCGCGGACGCCCTGGGCGTCTCGCCGCTGCTCATCGAGAGCACCGTCACGACGGCCCGCAAGGTCAGCCGGCTGGCGGTCGGCAGCCCGGCTATCCCGGCGGCCACTGTTACCCACAAGACGCCCGAGGACCTGACGCAGGACTATCACCTGCGCGGCCTGCCGCTCGGCACGCGGGGCGGCGTCCTCGTGTCGGAGCACTTCCCGGTAGACGCCGAGTACGAGATCCGCGTGCGGCTGCGGCGGACCGCGGTGGGCGCCATACGCGGCATCGGCGAGGAGCATCAGGTCGAGCTGACGCTCGACGGCGAGCGGGTCGCCCTGTTCCCCGTCGGCAGCGCGGACGCCTACCGGCCGATCGTCATCAACGAGCAGAACCCCGGCCAGACCGCCACCAAGGCGTTCACCGCGGACGAGTCGATGCGCGTGCGGCTGCCGATCACCGCCGGCCGTCACGAGATCGTCGCCGCGTTCGTGGGCCGGCCCGCGGCGCTGTCGGAAGAGGTCGCGAGGCCGTTTCTCCGCAGCTACGTGGGCACGAGCAGCCGGCGGGGCCTGCCGGATGTCGACCGCGTGCTGATCGCCGGGCCGTTCGGCGCCGTGCGGCCGGGGGATACCCCGAGCAGGCGGCGCATCTTCACCTGCCGCCCCGAGGCCCCCGCCGACGAGCTGCCGTGCGCCCGCTCGATCCTCTCCCGGCTGGGTCGGCTGGCCTACCGCCGTCCCCTGGAAGCGCCGGAGCTCGACCGGCTGATCGACTTCTACCGGGAAGGCAGCCGCGACGGCGGCTTCGAGGCTGGCATCGAGCTGGCGCTGCGCTTCGTCCTGGCCAGCCCGCAGTTCATCTTCCGGCTGGAGGCCGAGCCCGCCGCTGTCGAGGCCGGCGCCGTCTATCCGCTGGCGGACCTGGATCTCGCCTCGCGGCTGTCGTTCTTTCTCTGGAGCAGCATCCCGGACGAAGAGCTGCTGGCGGCGGCCGAGGGCGGGCGCCTGACCGACCCGGCGGAGCTGACGCGGCAGGTGCGGCGCATGCTGGCCGATCCCCGCGCGGCGGCGCTGGTGGAGAACTTCGCCGGGCAGTGGCTGTATCTGCGGAACCTGGGCAATACCCATCCCGACCCGCCGACGTTCCCGGACTTCGACGACAACCTGCGCCGTGCGCTGCAGCGCGAGACCGAGCTGTTCTTCGAGAGCATCCTGCACGAGGACCGCAGCGTCCTCGACCTGCTGACCGCCGACTACACGTTCGTGAACGAGCGGCTGGCGCGCCACTACGGGATGCGCGGCATCTACGGCGACCGGTTCCGGCGCGTGCCGGTGACCGACGAGGCGCGGCGCGGATTGCTGGGCCATGGCAGCGTGCTGACGGTCACGTCCTATGCGACGCGGACCTCCCCGGTGCTGCGCGGAAAGTGGATTCTCGAGAACCTGCTCGGCGCGCCGCCGCCGCCTCCGCCCCCGGACGTGCCGGATCTGGAGGACACGGGCAGCGCCGAAGGCCTGTCCGTCCGGGAGCGCCTGACGCAACACCGCGCGAATCCCGCCTGCGCCACGTGCCACGCACGCATGGATCCGTACGGGTTCGGGCTCGAGAACTTCGACGCGATTGGCCGCTGGCGCGGCACCGGCGCCGACGGACAGCCGATCGACGCCTCGGACGTGCTCCCCGACGGGGTCGCGTTCGACGGTCCGAGCGAGTTGCGCGAGGCGATCCTGAAACGGCCCGGGACGTTTGTCGAGACGTTCACGCGGAAGCTGCTGACGTATGCCGTAGGGCGAGGACTCGAGTACTTCGACGTGCCGGCGGTGCGCAGGATTGTCAGGGTGGCGGCCTCGGAGGACTACCGGTTCTCCTCGATCGTCACCGGCATCGTCATGAGCGACGCGTTCCGAACGAAAGTGAA
The DNA here is from genome assembly GCA_963662835.3 of Vicinamibacterales bacterium. Taxonomy (GTDB): domain Bacteria; phylum Acidobacteriota; class Vicinamibacteria; order Vicinamibacterales; family UBA8438; genus WTFV01. The sequence goes on along the minus strand of CAXXVU020000002.1, from coordinate 7,538,401 downwards.
GCGGCCCGCTCCGGAGGAGACGGCGGATGCCGTGGCGGGGACGCCCTGGAAGTCCGCGCCGTAAGCAGTGGGCAGACTTCCAGACAGGCTCGGTTGGGCGGCAACCGGAGCCGCAAGGCGACGACTGCCGGGCGAGCCGCCGGTCGGCGGAGTCTCGTCGGTGAGCCGGAGGGAGTGACGCAGATGATCATCACGAAGAAGGCTTTGCCGCGGCGGACGTTCCTGCGCGGGGTGGGCGCGGCGGTGGCGCTGCCGTTGCTCGACGCCATGGTTCCCGCCCTGTCGGCGATGTCCCGCACGGCGGCCGCTCCGGTGCGCCGGCTCGCGTTCTCCTACGTCCCGAACGGCGCGATCATGGAGCAGTGGACGCCGGCCACCGGGGGGACGGCGTTCGATCTGCCGCCGATTCTCGCGTCGCTGGAGTCGCACCGCGACCGGCTGGTCGTCCTGTCGGGGCTGGACTCGCGGCCGGCGGAGGCGGCCGAGGGCGAGGGCTCCGGAGATCACGCGCGGGCCAGCGCGGTCTGGTTGACCGGCGTGCATCCCAAACGCACGCAGGGGGCCGACGTTCGCGGCGCGAAGACGATCGACCAACTGGCTGCCGACGAGCTGGGGCGCGACACCCAGTTGCGCTCGCTCGAGGTGGCGGCCGAGGACTTCACCGCCGTCGGCGGGTGCGACATCGGCTACTCGTGCAGCTACGTCAACACGCTGTCCTGGCGTACGGCGACTCGGCCGCTGCCAATGCAGACCGACCCGCGCGTGGTCTTCGAGCGCCTGTTCGGTGAGGGCCTCGGTGCGGAAGAGCGCCGGCGGCAGCTCGGGCGGGACCGGAGCATTCTCGACGCGATCGTCGGCGAGGTGAGCCGCCTGCGGACGCGGCTCGGCGCCGCCGACGCCGCGCGCGTCCGCGAGTACCTCGACAGCGTCCGCGACGTGGAGCAGCGTGTCCGGAAGGTGGAGGCGCGCGTCGGCGAGCACATCGAGCTGCCGGAGATGCCGGTCGGCGTGCCCGAGCTGTACGACGACCACGTGAAGCTGATGTACGACCTGCAGGTGCTCGCGTTCCAGACCGACGTCACGCGCATCAGCACCTTCATGTTGGCCCGGGAGGCGTCGACGCGCACCTACGGCCACATCGGCGTTCCCGACCCGCACCACGCCATCTCGCATCACGGCAACGCGCCCGACAAGGTGGCGAAGCACGCGAAGATCAACACGTACCACGTCAGCCTGTTCCGTTACTTCCTGGACCGGCTGCGCGCCACGCCGGACGGCGACGGCACGCTGCTGGATCACGCGCTGCTGCTGTACGGCGGCTGCATCAGCAACGGCAACCTGCACACCCACACCGATCTGCCGGTGCTGCTGGCCGGCGGCGCGGGAGGGCGGCTGCAGGGCGGGCGTCACGTCGTCTGTGTGGACGGCACGCCGCTGACCAACCTGCTGCTGTCGATTCTCGACAAGGTGGACGTCCACCGCGACCGCCTCGGCGACAGCACGGGGCGGCTGTCGGGGGTGTGAGGGGGCGGCCGGTCCGGACGAGCCGGCTGCCGCCGACCGCCGCCTACCAGACCAGGAGCATGCGGCTCGTCGTCGGCGACCCGCATGCTTCGAACCAGTCGATGCCCTCCGAGACGAGGTCGAGCTTCACCCGGTAGCGGCCGGGAGCATCCGGCAGCGGGATCTCGATCGGCACATCCTGCGTCTGGTGCGGCTCGATGGCCTTCGGGAGCCGGGCGCGCGCGTGGTCGCGCGCGGTGACCGCGCCGTCCCGGGTGCAGAGCTGCGCGCCGAGGCGCACCAGACGGCGGCCGTGCGTGGCCTGGGCCGGAAACGGCCGGCTCGACAGGTTTCGGACGCTCGTGCGCAGTCGCAGCCGGGCGCCCCGCCGTCCGATCAGGGGGCTTCCCGGCACGAGCGTGCGCAGATCGATGCCGGCCCGCGGAGTGGCCCCGGGGATCGCGTTGCCGAGGTTGTTGTCGTCCCAGATCTCGCGCCGGATCGCGGCATGGTCCGCCGTTCCGGGCGTGAATCGGCGCGAGAACGCCGACTCGGGGTGGTCGGTAATCTCCCAACTGAGCCGGTCGACACCCAGCTCCTCGGCCAGGCTCCGCGCACGGTCCATCTCTTCGGTGCTGTCGTTCCACTTGAACAGGATGTAGCGCCAGTTGATGAACGGCAGGTCGCGGCCGGCGCGCCGCTTCTCGTGCGTCATCGCCCGCAGGGTGCGCAGCGCGACGTCGAGCCGTCCGCGCCGGCGATACCGCGCGTAGCTCTCCGGGAACGCGCCGTCGATGGAAAAGGTGACCTCGTCGATGCCGGAATGGACCAGCCGGGCGGCCTGCGCCTCGGTCAGCGCCAATCCGTTCGTGCTCGTGTAGAGGTAGATCCGCGGAAACCGCTGCTTGATGTACTCGCACATCTCGACGGCCCGCTTGTGCAGGAACGTCTCGCCGTAGTTGAAGAAGTCGATGCGCACGAGGGCCGGACCGGCCTCGTCCACCACCCGCGAGAACAAGTCGAAATCGAGCATGCCGGCCTGCCGCGTCCGCGTGATGCCGGTCTCGGGTGCGCAGCATGCCTCGAAGCAGGAGATGTTGCAGGCCGCCGTGCATTCGACGTAGAGGCGGGACGGCAGCGCGCCCGCGTCGACCGGCCGCACGCCGGGAGCGGCGTCATCGGCCAGCGGCAGCTTGAGCGGGCAGTCGCCGCAGAATGCGGAGCCTCCGGCGTTCAGGTCCGTGCGCAGGTTCCGGACGGTCGGGGCGCTCCAGATCTCCCCGATGGTCTGCTCGCGCGCGTCACCCAGCACACGCCGGGCGTACGGGTCGGCGCAGCCGCACACGACCCGGCCGTCGCAGGTCAGCACCAGCGTGCTCCAGGGCCAGGAGCATCCGAACCGGGCGGCGAGGTGATTCAGGGACATGCACGGCCGGGCGCACCGCCCGGTGCCAGCCCCGCGGCCGGCCCGGCGTGAGGCGCTCGCTCCAGCGCCGCTCAGAAGATCGCGATCGGGTTGAGCGGCGATCCGGTGCCGCCCTCGACCGGGATCGGCCCGGCGGTGAGCATGAACTCCCAGCGGTTCTCCTGCGCCGCCGTCGCGGCGAGCGCCTCGAGGTCCATGTTGTCGAAGATGTTCGTGCCGAAGCCGGCGATCAGCATCGTATGCACCGGCTGCGTCACCCCTTCGACCAGCGACGGCATCACGTCGGTGGCCGCGTCGCTGCCGACGAAGGCCACGCCGCGCTCCTTGATCCAGGGCAGCACCGAGGCGTGCAGCCCGGCGCTGTTGCCCGAGACCTGCCACGGTCCGAGCGCGGCGCGCCGCGCCCAGCGGCCGGTGCGCACGAAGATGACGTCGCCCGGCGACACGGTGACCCCGGCCATCTCTTCCCAGGCCTCGATGTCCTCGACGTAGATCGGCGTCTGCGGCTCCAGGTAGGGCACGCCCTTGAGGCGCGCGAAGTCGAGCAGGATGCCGCGGGTGACGATGCCCTGCTTCAGGTTCTGGATGCCGAGCTTGCCGCAGCCGTCCTCCGGCGAGCTCGCCGACGGCGGGATGTCGTTGTACATCCGGTCGTTCCAGAGGAAGTGGCACAGCGAGTCGATGTGGCTGACGCCGTAGCCGTGGTATGTGAACTCGTAGGTGTCGCTGCGCAGCGAGCGGCCCATGGTGTGGTTGAACGCCGCGTCCGGGTTGTCCGGCGCCACGTCGGGCATCGGGTTGTGCGACAGCGAGACGGTGATGCCGCGCTGCACCAGCGCCGCCGCGGCGCGCGTCTTCTCGGGCGTGATGAGGTTCATCGTGCCGAGCTCGTCGTCGGCGCCCCAGCGGCCCCAGTTGTTGAGCTCCTGGAACATGGCGTCGAACTCTTCGACGTTGCGCGGGCTGCGGGGCTCCTGCGCCGCGAGCGTGACGGCGGCGGCGAAGGCGGCCACGGCGACGAGCGCGGCGAGCCTGGGGATTCGTGTGCCGGACCTGCGTGTCATTGCATGCTCCCGTGCGGGTTGGTTGTGATGTCGACGCGAGCATTATGCCCCCAATCGTGCGGCCGAGGTACGGCGTCCGTGCGGTGACGGAGCGGCGGCCGGGCGCGGCCGGCACGATTCGTCGCACCAGGGGAGTCTGCGCCGTAGACGGTGCAGACTCCTGGAGCGGTGGGGGCTGGGGCCGAACACGGAGCCTGCGACGGGTTTGGCGGCGCTAGAATTCGACGCGTGTGCCACTGGGGTCGACGGATGCTGCGCGCCGTGCCGAAGGCGATCGAACGCCGCCGCCGGCGGGTGCGCGAGCGCTTCCGGACGCAGTTCGGGTGGCTGCTGCGGGCGGTCGACTCGATGCGGGATCGGAATCCCGGCGGACGCCTGCGGGTCGCCGTCGACATCAATCCCTTCTGGGAGCCGCTGACCGGCGTCGGCCGGTACCTGCAGCAGACGCTGCTGCATCTCGCCGACGCGGAGGGGCTGCGCCTGCGGCTCTACGGTCCGACGCTGTTTCCCGATCCCGACGGTCCGGGGCCGGTCGTGGAGCCGCCGTCCGGTCCGGCGATCGAGCTGGTCGCCTACCCGCTGCCGAGGTTGGGCCGGATTCCGCGCGGGTTGCTGCGGCGGGGGCTGCGCCTGATCGAGCCGATCCTGTTCGCGCTCCAGCGCAACGAGGTGCTCTTCGCGCCCAACTTCGTGCTGCGCCCGAAGTTCAGGCTGGCCTCTGCCGCCGTCGTGGTGACGGTTCACGACCTGGCCTTCCGGCGTTTCCCCTGGACCGTGGCGGACGACACGCGCGCCGAGCTCGAGTGGAGCGTGGACCGCACCCTCGCGCGGGCTCGGGAAGTGGTGACCGTGTCGCACGCGGTGCGCGACGAGCTGCTCGCCTCCGAACCGCTCGATCCGGGGCGGGTCACCACGATTCTCCACGGTCCGGGGCATCTTGCGGCGCGCGACGGCGAGCTGCCCGCGGGAATGCCGGAGCGCTACGTCCTGCACGTCGGCACCATCGAGCCGCGCAAGAACATCGGACTGCTGCTGGCGGCATGGGAGCAGTGGGTCGCGGAGGACCCCGCGGCGCCCGTTCTCCTGCTGTGCGGCCGGCGCGGCTGGAAGAGCGACGCCCTGCATCGATCCCTGGCGCGCGCCGAGGCCGCCGGCTGGCTCCACCACCCCGGGTACATCGACGATGCCGCGCTGGCCGCGCTCTACCGCCATGCGCTGGCGGTCGCCTGTCCGTCACTCTACGAGGGGTTCGGACTGCCGCTCGCCGAGGCGCTGGCGGTCGGTACCCCGGTCGTGGCGAGCGATATCCCGGTGTTTCGGGAGGTCGCCGGCGAGGCCGCGATCTTCCTGCCGCAAGACGACGTCGCGGCCTGGAAGCGGGCGCTGGCCGCGCTGGCGGGCGACCCGGTGCTCTGCAGGCGTCTCGGCGCGCTCGGCCGGGAGCGGGCCGGTGCGCTCGACTGGTCCCGGGCGGCAGCGCAGACGCAAGCGGTGCTGCAGCGGGCGGCCCGCGGCGCATGAGCGCCCGAATTCAGGAATCCTTCAGAAAAACTTCAGGGACGCGCCGCCGGCGGAGGGCTAGTCTGCCCGGATGCGCAGACAGCGGTTCACGTTCTCCGTGGCAGTCGTTCTTTCTCTCGGCTTCGCGCTCGCCGGCGTCGCCTCGGCCCAGTCGACCGGAACCCTGACCGGGACGGTCGTGGACGAGACCGGGGGCGTGCTCCCCGGCGTCACCATCGACGCCGAGGCCGGCGGCGCCGAGTTCGACACCGTGTCCGACGACACCGGAACCTGGCGCCTGGAGAACGTGCCGGCCGGACCGGCCAGTCTCACGTTCCGCCTGGTGAACTTCTCCACGCTCCGCCGCGATATCGACGTGGCGGCCGGCGAGAACACCGCCGACGCGGTCCTGACCCTCGGACTGACCGCCGACGTCGTGGTCACCGGCAGCCGGACGTTCCGCAACATCGCCGATCTGGAGAATCCGCGCGAGAATCTCGTGGGCGTCGCCACGTCGGCCAGCGTGGGCGCCATCACCGCCGCGCAGCTCGCGGCGCGGCCCATCATGCGCCCCGGCGAGGTGCTCGAGGCGGTGCCGGGCTTCATCGCCAGCCAGCACAGCGGCGAGGGCAAGGCCAACCAGTACTACCTGCGCGGCTTCAACCTGGACCACGGTTCCGACTTCGCCACCACCCTCGCCGGCGTGCCGATGAACGAGTCGTCCGGCGCGCACGCCCACGGCTACAGCGACGTGAACCTGCTGATTCCGGAGCTGGTGAGCGGCGTGCAGTACACCAAGGGCCCGTACTTCGCCGAGCACGGCGACTTCTCCGCGGCCGGCTCGGCCAACATCAGCTACGTCAACGCGCTCGACCGTCCGCTGCTGAGCGTCAGCAGCGGCGGCCAGGGGTGGGGGCGCGTCCTCGGCGCCGTCTCGCCGCAGGTGGGCGCGGGCAACGTGCTGATGGCCCTGGAGATGAGCACGAACGACGGACCCTGGGAGCTGCCCGACAACATGCGCAAGGTGAACGCCGTGTTGCGCTACAGCCAGGGCGACCTCACGAACGGGTTCTCCGTCACCGGCATGGGATACAAGGCCGACTGGAACGCGACCGACCAGATCCCGCTGCGCGCGGTCGAGGCGGGCAGCCTGTCGCGCTTCGGCGCCATCGACGACACCGACGCCGGGCGCACCTCCCGCTACAGCCTGGCGTTCGACGGGCTGCGGTCGAGCGGGGCGGCGTCGACCCGGCTGACCGCCTACACCCTGCAGGGTGGGCTGAACCTGTTCCAGAACTTCACCTACTTCCTGGACAACCCGATCGACGGCGACCAGATCGAGCAGGAGGGCCGGCGGTGGGTCTCCGGCGGGCGGCTGGTGCACCGGCGCCTCGGAAGCGCGTTCGACCGCCCGACGGAGTACGCCGCCGGGGCATCGCTCCGGCACGACGCGGTAGGCACGGTCGGCCTGCACCGGACCGTGGGCCGGCGGCGTAGCGGCGCCATCCGCAACGACGCGGTGCAGCAGAGCACCGTCGGGCTGTTCGGGCAGAGCGAGATCGAGTGGACCCGCTTCTTTCGGACCACCCTCGGCGCCCGGGGCGACTTCTACCGCTACTCGGTCGACGCGCTGCGGGCCCTCAACTCCGGCTCGGGCACGTCGGGGCTGATCAGCCCCAAGCTGACCGCGGTGCTGGGTCCGTGGAGCGGGACCGAGATCTACCTGAACTACGGCCACGGATTCCACAGCAACGACCCGCGGGCCGCGACGACGGTGGTCGACCCGGTCAGCGGCGAGCGCGTGGAGAGCGAGGATCCGCTGGTCCCGGCCCGCGGGGCCGAGATCGGCCTGCGGACGGTCGCGCTGCCGGGCCTGCAGTCCACCGTCGCCCTGTGGCACCTGACCTTCGACTCCGAGCTGATCTTCGTCGGCGACGCCGGCATCGCGGAGGCCAGCCGCCCCAGCCGGCGCCTCGGCGTGGAATGGACGAACTACGTGCGGCTGGCGAGCTGGCTGACCGGCGAGCTGGACCTCTCGCTGTCGAGGGCGCGCTTCTCCGACTTCGACCCGGCCGGCGACTTCATACCCGGCGCGCTCGATCGGGTCATCGGCGGGACGCTTACCGTGGCACCGGCGCGGCGCGTCTTCGGCGGCGTGCGGCTGCGCCACTTCGGCCCCCGTCCGCTCATCGAGGACAACAGCGTGCAGTCGCAGGCGACGACGATCCTGAACGGCGAGGTCGGCGTGCGCATCAACGAGCGTTTCGACATCGTCATCGAGGCGTTCAACCTGCTCGACAGCGACGTCTCCGACATCGACTACTTCTACACGTCGCGCCTGCCGGGGGAGCCTGCGGCAGGCGTGGACGGCATTCACTTCCATCCGTCGATTCCCCGTACGGCGCGGGTCATGCTGAACGTGGGTTTCTGACCGCGCGCCGATCGCCGGCCGGCGCCGCCCTGTAGTATTGGGAGCCGAGGGAGGTCACCGTGAAGCTGCATCACCTGGCGCTTGCGCTCTCCGTTTCCCTGCTCGTGCCGGCCGCCGCGCCGGCCCAGAGCGGCGATTTCACGCCGCACGTCGTCACCCCCGAGGACATCCCGCCCGGCATCCACGAGGATTCCTGGGCGCGGGTGCCGACGATCGCCCGCGAGTCGCTCGACGCCGACGGCCAGCGGGCGTACGACGTCATCGTCAACCCGGACAGCCGCTACGCCAGCGGCCTGCGGGGCCCGATCGGCATGTGGATGAACAGCCCGCTCATGGCCGAGCACCTGTTCCCGGCCAGCTCCTACCTGCGCTTCGGCGCCGACGGCAACCGGGACCAGCGGCTCGCCGAGCTCGCCATCCTGACCGCCGCCCGCGCGCTGAACAGCCAGTACGAGTGGTCCGCGCACGAGCCGGCGGGCCGCAACAACGGGCTCGAGGAAGAGATCATCGAGCTGCTGCGTTGGGATACGCCGCTGGCCGAAGCCGGCGAGCTGCCCGGGTTGAACGAGCCGGAACGGACGATCATCCGCGTCGTCCGCGAGCTGATCCGGGAGCTGAAGCTGAGCGATGAGGCGTTCGAGGCCGCGCAACGGATCTTCGGCAACCGGGGCCTGATGGACATCGCGGGTCTGATCGGCCACTACACGCTGGTCAACTACACGCTCAAGGCGTTCGACGTGCAGCGGCCGCCCGGCAGCGAGCTCACGCTTCCGACGCTTCCGTGATGCCCGCACGCCGCGTCGGGCCGGGGGGGCGGAGCGCCTCGGCCACGCGCTTCCCCACGGGCGCCGAGGGGACGACTTCGGCGCAGGGGTAGTCGTGGTCAGGGGACGACGTCGGCATCGGCGTCGTCCTCGTCGATTGCGGGACGGAACTCGATGGGGATGCGCCGTGTGAACTCGCCGAAGTGCGCGTCGGCGTCGGCATCCCGCCCGAGCCGACTGGCGACCGCCCCTTCGTGGTAGCGGAGCCCGGCCACGACGAAGTCGCGTTGCGCGGCGGTCAGCAGCCTCAGGTGCGGGTCGCGCTCCGGCGGCACGAGCTCGTGGAGGTGTCGCAGAAAGGCGGCCAGCTCGGCGGAGTTGAACCACTCGGTCGCCCCGGTGCGTTCTTCCCGCTGCGTCACCGGCGTCAGGTACTCCACGAGCGGCCGGTCGTCGGTGTTGATCGGCCCGGTCGGAATCAGCCGGTCGGCCGCCGACAGGTTCCCTGCATAGAAGGGGAGCGTTACCGCGAGCGAGGTGGACGGGGGCAACTGGCGGCCGCCGCTCAGGTACTCCCCGTTGCGGTCGATCACGTCCGGGTCGAGCGTGTTCGGTCCGGCGGCGCCGATCAGCGCCAGGACCGGCCGCTCCGCGGCAAAGCTGCCGCGCCACACCGTGACCTGCTCGAAGACGGTGAGCACGGTGCGCGCGACCACCTCGAACTCGCGCCGCGACAACTGGTACAGCGGCAGCCACTGGACGAACAGGCCGCCGGGCGCGAGACGCTCGCGGGCGGCCTGGAAGTGCTCGCGGCTGTACAGGTTCCCGACGCCGGCCCGCCACGGGACGAACAGGTCGGCGATGATCGCGTCGAAGCGCTCGGTAGTGCCCAGTAGGTGATTGCGGGCGTCGCAGGCGCGGACGGTCGCGCGCGGGTCGTTGAAGAGCCCGCCGCTCGGCGCGTCGAACCAGGCCGCGGCGGCCGCGATCACGTCGGCGGCGATCTCGCAGACCAGCAGCCGTTCGACGGGATGCCGGAGGGCCGCTCCCGCGGTGATGCCGGTGCCCAGCCCCAGCAGGAAGACCGCGCGCGGCCGCGGGTGCGTCATCAGCGGCAGCAGGGCCTGGTTCTGCTCGTGCTCGATGGAGGCCGTGCCGCCTAGCGTGTAGAAGTTGTTCACCTTGATGCGCCGGTTCCCGGGACGCTCGACGACGGCGACGACGCCGTCGGGACCCTCCCAGGTCTCGAGCAGCCGCTCGCCGCGATCCGTGTTGACGTTGACGACCGGCAGGCGGGAGGCGTCGACGAGGGTGCCGAGCAGCGCCACGGCGCCGATCGTGGCGGCCGCCGGCAGGAGTCGCGCGCGGGGCGTCCGCCAGCCGTTCCAGCAGGCGGGCAGCGCCAGGACCAGGTAGCCGAAGGCGAACAGCCGCATGCTGTTCCACAGTCCGATGCTCCCGAGCAGGATGAATCCGGCGGTCAGCGACCCGACCACGGCGCCGCCCGTGTTCAGGGCGTTGAGCCGCCCGATGATGGCGCCCGGTTCGGCGCGCGACCCCTCGGCGGCGCGCAGCAGGTACGGGAACGCGCTGCCCAGCACGGCCGCCGGGACGAACAGCAGCAGCGCCGTGTTGGCGAAGATCGAGAAGACGTAGAGCAGCCATCCGTCGCCGGTCACAAGCGTGCCGAGGCCGCCGGTCAGATCGTGGAACCCGAACGGAATGACGGCCACGCCGAGGCCCGACAGCGTCAGGAGCAGCCACAGGACCTGCCCCGGCGCCGCCCGCACCCGGCACAGGCGGTTCGCGATCGCCGAGCCGGCCGCCAGCGCGGCCAGGAACACCACGAGGATAATCGAGAAGGTGTAGACCGAGTTCTGGAGCACCTGCGCGAACATCCGCGTCCAGAGCACCTCGAGGCCGAGCGCGAACGCTCCCGACAGGCAGGCGACGGTGGCGAGGAGCCACGCGGGGCAGGCCGTGTCGGCGGCGGCGGGAACCGCCGGCCGTCCTCGGGGGGCCTTCCCCGGCCGCAGCGAATGTGGCTGGTCGTCGGCCGACGGCTCCGAAGCGGGCGCGCCGTGCGCCTCGGCGGCTCCGGCCAGCCGCCAGGCGAGTGCCGCGACCGCGACGTTGACGGCCATGGCCAGCAGGTAGGCCCGGTCGAAGCCGAGCGCGAGCGGCAGCACGAACCCGGCCAGGAAGGCGCCTGTGGCCGCGCCGAGCGTGTTGACCGCGTACAGGAAGGACCCGATGCGGCCCAGCTCGTCCGGACGGCGCACGAGGTGCTGGCCCAGGAGCGGCAGCGTGCCGCCCATCAGCGCGGCGGGGGGCAGCAGCGCCAGCGTCGCCAACGCCATCCGGACCGCGTTGAAGACCGCGGGCCGGTCGACGAGGGCGTCGTAGAGGGGACCGTACAGCCGGAAGTAGATCGCCAGCAGGAGGAAGTAGGCCACGGCCGACGCCGCGATCCCCAGCTCGAGCCAGGCGTAGGTCCGCAGGGGCGACCGCAGCCGCGGCGAGAGGCGCCCGAAGACGGCGCCGCCGACCGCCAGGCCGAGGAAGAAGACGGCTAGCGTGGTGGCCGCAGCGTAGGCGGTGCTGCCGAAAAGCAGGCCCAGCTCCTTGAGCCAGAGCACCTCGTAGACCAGGCTCGCCGCCCCGGAGAGGAAGACGAGCACGGCGAGCAGGGCCCGGTGCAGTGCGGGGCTCGATTGCCGGAGCGGGAGGGGCATTCGCTGAAGATACAGCGCCGGCCGCCCGCCGGGGGAGGGTTCCGGCGGGCGGCCATGCGCGTGGACGGGCGAAGCGCCCGTCCTTCGGGTAACACGGACTCCTAGAAGAACCGCACCGAGTAGTTCACCCGGACCCCGCGGCCCATCTCGGGGGCCAGGTCCTTGATGAACGAGGTGTGGTTCCGATACAGCTCGTTCGTCAGGTTGTAGCCCGTGAACGACAGGATGTGCGCCGCGTGCTGCATCGGCCAGACATAGGACGCCCGCAGGTTGACGACGGAGTAGCCGTTCGTCTCCGTCTCGTCCCGGAACACGTCGGCCTGCTGCCCCGCGAACTCCAGTTGCGGACTGAACGTGAATCCGCCGTACGGGATGTCGAGGCTCACGGTCCCGCGCAACGGCGGGATGCGCGGCAGCGGCTCGCCGGTCGTGGTCAGGGTTGCATCGACGTAGCCGATGCCGAGCGTGGCCCAGGCGTTCCCGCCCAGCCGGACGCTGCTCCGGGCGTCGAGGCCGACGAAGCGGCTGTCGCCCTGAAGGAAGTTCCAGACCGGCAGGTTGTCCTCCACCTCGCCGGTGCGGTCGCCGAAGATGAAGTTGTCGATGGAGTAGAGGTAGGCGTTCACGTTGCTGCGCACGCGGTCCGCCTGGTGGCGGAAGCTCACGTCGAGGCCGAGCGTCGTCTCCCCGTCGAGACTCGAGTTGCCCACCTCGAAGGCGAGGTTGCCGACGTGCGGACCGAAGTTGTAGAGCTCCTCGAGCGCCGGCGCGCGGTGCGAGTGGGTGAGGTTGGCGACGACCGCGCTGGCGGCGCCGACGTCGGTGTGCAGGCCGACCGAGGCGGACGCGCCGAGGAACTGCCGGTCGCGCGCGTCGGGCACTTCGAGACCATGGGCGTGACCGTGGTCGTCGGCGGGGGCGTCGGGAACGATGCGGCCCGCGGTCCGGTAGTCGTTCTGCTCGACGCGCCCGCCGAACTGCAGCCGGGTACGTCGGAAGTCGACCTCTTCGTAGGCGAACGCGGCGAAGGACGTCTGGTCGGTCTGCGGCGCGAGCGCCTCGACGCCCACCGCCTCGAAATCGCGGAACTGGGTCCAGGCCCCGAACCTGCCCGAGAGCCGGTCGGTCTGCCGCTGGTCGACGTCGGCCCGCATGATGTAGGTCCGGTTCGTGAACCGCGTGCCGATGTTCTCGATCCCGTCCTCGACCTCCAGCTCGTCGTGGTTCCAGTCGATGACGTTCAGGGCCACGCGCACGCCCTCGATCACGGTGTTGGCGAGGTTGCGGAGGCCCATGTCGAAGCGCCCGACTCGGCGGCGCGACGCGATGTCGATCTCCGTCTCCCCGGCATCTGCCCCGTGCACGCCGTGCGCCTGGTGGAACTCGTCCGCGAACGGCACCCCGTAGCGGCCGTCCTCCAGCGTGAACCCGCTGCTGGCGAAGAACCGGTCGCCGAACCAGCCGAGGCCGGCCCGGGCGTTCGTCAGCTCGCTGGCGGAATTGTCGACGGCTCCCGCGGGCGTGTTGTAGTCGTCCGTCCGCCGCATGCTCCCGCCGCCCCAGACCAGCACGTTGTTCTGCGAGTACTGCACGCTGGCGGTGGTGCCCGCCTCGGCGTTCGCGCTGCCGACGTTGGTGCCGAACTGCGCCCGTGTGCCATCGAAGAGCGACTCGCGGTAGCTCTCGTGCGGGGTGATGACGTTGACGAGGCCGCCGACCGCGTTCGACCCGTAGAGCAGGGTCGCCGGACCCCGCACGATCTCGATCCGCTCGGCGCCGTTCGGGTCGATTGTCACGCCGTGGTCGCCGGACTGGCTGGACAGATCGCCGGTACGGAGCCCGTCCTCGAGGATGAGCACCCGGTCGCCGTCGAAGCCGCGGATGATCGGCCGGCTCGATCCGGGGCCGAAGCTGCGGCTCGCGATGCCCGGCTCGTTCCGCAGGGCGTCTCCGAGGCTGCCGGCCGACTCCCTGGTGATGTCGAACGAGTCCAGGGTGGTGACGGCGTTGAATGCCTCGAACGTCGTCTCGGTGCCGCCCACCGAGGCGGTGACGGTCACGTCCTCGTGGACGGGGGAAAGCCCGAGCACGAAATCCAGCGTCGCCGCCCCCCCGGGTTCGACGGTCACCATCTGGCGGCCCGCGGTCAGGTGCTCGCGTTGCGCGAGTACTTCGTACGAGCCTGCCGGTATGTTGTCGATCTGGAACACTCCCTGCTCATCGGTCAGCGCGAACGCGCCCGAGCCGACCACGAGGATTACCGCGCCGTGGACGGGCCCCCCGTTCTCCTCGAGCGTTACCGTGCCGCGTACGGCGCCGGTTTCCTGCGCCAGAACCGTAGCCGTTCCGAGGGCGGCGGCTGCAAGGGCCGCCGCGCAACCTGTCGCAATCAATCGGTGCATCGATTCCCAATCCCTTTCCCGAGTTCCCCAATTGCCCATGAGCTTGTGCCTGTCCCGTCGTGCGATCGGCTGCACGCGTGCTAGGGGACCCGCCAGCGGCGTCAGGAAACGGAGACTCCCAACGGGGTCGGCGGACGAGGCCCGAAACCGCGTCGTTGACCGCGGCGCTGACGCCGAGGTGCACGGATGAATGCACCTCGATTGCGTGCCGGGTCGGCGGTGATCGCGATAAGACGGAAAAACGCTGCGCGTGACGGGGGACTAGGCGGGCGGGGCGCGGGCCGGGAGGCGGCGGAAGTGACCGGAATCGATCCATCCGGCGGCGGGAGCCTGCTCGAGCGGCTCCGGAGCGTCGACGAACCCTATCTGCAGGGAGCCGGACAGTTGGGCGGCTGGCTGGTGCCGGAGCTGGCAAATCGCGCAGTCCTGATCGGCCGCGTGCTCCTCGTGCCAGACGGCCGCGGCGGATGCAGCACCGACCAGCGCGATCGCCAGAACGGCGATCCAGGTGCGCCAGCCAGGGCTACGTCGCGCGAGCCCTGTGTGCATGGGTCCTCCTTTGACCATAAGTCTTCGACGCTAGCAGAGACCGTTCGGTGCGGCAAGGGCGGGCAGGCGGCAGAATCTGAAGTTTGTCTGAAGCTCTCGTCCGCAACCGGGGCAGCAGGGGGAGACGTCTCCGGCGCGCCTGCTTTGCGGTGCTGCCTCCTGGTCAGTGAGTCAGATCGACGCCGACGGGGCAGTGATCGGATCCGGTCACGTCCGGCCAGATGAACGCGTCCGTTACCCGCCGTGCCGCGGACGGCGAGGCCAGCACGTAGTCGATCCGCCACCCGACGTTGTTCTCGCGGGCGCCGCCCCACTGCCGCCACCACGTGTAATGGCCTGCCTCGCCGGGATGGCGGGCGCGAAACGTGTCCACCCAGCCCGCGTCGATCCACCGCGTCAGCTCCGCGCGCTCCTCCGGCAGGAAGCCGCTGGTCTTCGTGTTGGCGGCGGGGCGGGCGAGATCGATCGGTTCGCGCGCCGTGTTGTAGTCGCCGATGACGAGCACCGGCCCCCGGCGCCGCAGGGCCTGCAGGCGGTCGAAGAGCGCCCTGTAGAAACCGAGCTTGTAGGGCACGCGGCTGTTGTCCCGATCACGCCCGCTGCCCTTCGGGAAGTAGACCGATGCGACGGTCAGGCGGCCGAAGCGGACCATGATCAGACGTCCCTCGGCGTCGAAACGTGGTTCGCCCAGGGCCGTCTCGACCCGGTCGGGCGGCGTGCGCGAGTAGAGGGCGACGCCGCTGTAGCCGGCCCGCTCCGCGGGCGAGAAGGCGGTGTGCCAGCCGAGCGGCGCGCGCACCGCCGGCTCGAGCTGGTGCTCGAACGCCCGCACTTCCTGAAGGCCGACGATGTCGGCCTTCGAGTCTTCCAGGAAGTGGAGGAATCCCTTCCGGGCGCAGGCGCGCAGGCCGTTGACGTTCCAGCTCACTACGCGCATGTCATCGCAGCACAAACCAGTTCCACGCCGAAGTCCACGACGTAGCTTAGTAGTCTTCCTCCCGGATGCGGCGGAACGTCTGGATGCCGATGGGCAGCCGGCGCTTCGGCACATCCGGACCCTAGCACGCGCGCCTGGCTCGAATGGACCGGTCGCATGGCCGCGCCGTCGAAGGGTCGCATGGCCGCGGCGTCGAAGGGATGCAGCACGTCCGGCGGCAGTCACGGTGCTACCATCAGCCACGGTGCGCGATGCGCTCGGGGGCGGTAGAGTTCCGTCGTCCGGCGGTCGGCATCCCGTTCCGCAACGGCTTCCAGCAGCAGCATCGCCGTGCTACGGAGACGCGCCGGCCTGAGAGGTGACCCGTGAAACCGTCCCGCGCTCCCCAGATGTTCATCACGTCCCTGCACATGCGCCATTGGCGCAATTTCCGGGGGCGGTGGACGTGCGCCTGCGCCGCCGCGCGTTCCTGATCGGGCCGAACGCCTCCGGGAAGTCCAACGTGCTCGACGCTCTGCGGTTCCTGCGCGACACCGCCGGGCACGGTCTGAAAGAGGCGGTCCGGTTACGCGGCGGCATGGGCGAGATCCGCACCCTGCAGGCCAGAACGCCGGCCGGCCTCGAGCTGTCGGTCCAGGTGGGTACGGACGACCAGCCGCACCTCTGGACCTACAGTCTCGGGTTCCGCAACCATCCCCAGAAGCACCTGCCCGTGGTCATGAAGGAAGAGGTTCGAAAACAGGACGAACGGATTCTGAAGCGGCCCGACAAGGCCGACAAGAAGGACCCGGAGCGGTTGGCGCAGACCTACCTGGAGCAGATCGTCGTGAACCAGGAGTTTCGTGAGCTCGCCGAGTTCTTGAAGTCCATCCGGTATCTTCACATCGTGCCCCATCTGGTGCGCGACCCCGAACGGTCCATCGGCAAGCACGACGATCCGTTCGGGGGCGATTTCCTCGAGAAAGTCGCCTCCACACCGTCCAAGACGCGCGACGCGCGGCTGCGCAACATCAACAAGGCACTGAAGTTCGCGATTCCGCAGTTCGACAGCCTCACGCTTCAACAGGATGCAGGGGGGCGCTGGCACCTGGAAGCACGTTTCGGCCACTGGCGGCACAGCGCGGCGCGTCAATACGAACGCTCGTTCTCGGACGGCACGCTTCGCTTGATCGGGTTGCTGTGGTCCCTGGCGGAGGGAGGTGGCCCGCTGCTGCTGGAAGAACCCGAGCTCGCCCTGCACGACGCCCTGGTGCGACACCTGCCGCGCTTCATGGCCCGGATGCATACGAAGTCTGGCCGGCAGGTGCTGATCACCACGCACTCCGCGGCACTATTGGCGGACGCGGGAATCGGCCTCGACGAGGTCCACGTTCTCAATGCCGACTCTCAGGGAACGGAAATAAGGATCGGCCGAAGCTACCAGGACGTTCGGGCCATGGTGGAGAAAGGCGGGCTGTCGATCGGAGCCGCCCTCCTGCCCAAGGCTGCGCCGGCCAACGTCGATCAATTCAGCTTCGACTTCTGAGGCTCCGCGATGAGTCACGGACACGTACCCGTGTCGTTCGCGGTGGAAGGCATCGTCGATCAGGCGGTCGTCCTCAAGCTGTTCGAGGCGTCGGGCGTCGTTTCCGGCACGCCGTACGTTTGCGACGGGATCGGCAACCTGCGCCAGCGACTCGATGGATTCAACGCCGGCGCCCGCTATTCTCCATGGTTCGTGCTCTGCGACCTCGACCGTCGCGAATGCGCTCCCGAACTGCGTAGCCGCCTCTTCGGAACACCGCAGACCGAGGGGATGGAGTTGAGGGTCGCCGTCCGGGCGGTCGAATCATGGCTGATGGCGGACCGACAATCGTTCGCCACCTTTCTCGGCGTTGGCGTGAAGCGCATTCCTCGCGAGCCGGAGCAGGTCGCCGATCCGAAACATGCCGTCGTCGAACTGGCTCGTGAATCCAGCAAGCGTGTCATCCGTGAGGGTCTCGTCCCATCCGAAGCCGGTGGACGTCGAATCGGGCCTGCCTACACCGACGAAGTGATCCAGTACGTCCGCCGCCGCTGGTCGCCGAGCCGGGCGCTCGCCGGCTCTCCCAGTCTGGCCCGCGCGTTCGAGCGCTGCGAGACGTTCTCGCGACGTGGAACGTGGTCGTAGTCAAAGTGCCAGGTCACTGTCGCCGTGCCGTGGGCACCGGAAACTCGCGGTCGTTATTCCGACAACGACAGTCCGAGATCTGTCGTCGCGAGGGCCGCGAGCCGCTCGTCCTCGAACTGTTCTTCGAGAGTCTGCCGCAAGCGAGGGATTGGCGCCTTGACATCAATTTGTCCTCTTGAGAGGAAGAATTTGAGACGGTTCTCTCCTTTTGGAAGGGCTAAATCTCGCTGGTGCGAGTTGGCATGAAGGAAACCCCGTTCCGGCGGTTCTCGCTGCGGGGGACGCGGTCGTTGCCATCCGGCTGCGGCACGGAACTGCTGCGGACGAAGCCGGCGGAGCCGGACTCAACCTCGATAGCGACGCCCGGTGGTCGGTGACTGAAGCGGTGTAGGCGAGTGAGACCGTCGCTGTGCCCGTGGGATCACGGTCGTCAGTGCGAGCGCCACTTCATTTCTCGTTCTCAACATTGATGGGAACGAACCGTCCGAGGCCGAAGTGAGCGTCTGCTCCCAATGGGCGCGGCAGTACAACCGGGTCGTCGAACTCCAACTCGAACCAGGATGCGACCCTTCTGGTCAGGCGCCATGCGCCACGCCGGTGGAGGTGGGTCCGAACCGCCGTGAGCCTGCCCAGCGACCCCGGCCCGGACGTCGATGTCACGCGGGGGCTTGCTCCTGCGGTTTCGCAGGCCATTCTCTGAAGCTGCTCGGATGGCGTCAATTCGGGTCTGCCGCGACGGGAGTGCAACGGAGCCAGGAAGGGCGTCGCGGATCGCCACCGGCGGGAACGTGTCGGCTCCGAGCACATCTCGGTGACACGTTCAGCCACCACGAGGATCGGATAGTCGTCGTCGCGGAGGATGTGTTGGACGCCAAGGATGGCGTCCAGTTCGCGCTGGTCGATGCCATCGGCACCGTCCGGAAGCCAAACGGTGAACGCTCGCAGGCACCCCGTGCGCGGGTCGGGCTCCGGCAACCAGAATGCATGCCGATGTCCCGTCGCGATGCTGCCGTCCGCCTCGCGGCCGGTGAGCCGGCGGGACGGTCCTCCAGTTCCGACTTCGAAGCTCGTGGTGGCCTGATCGCGGATTGCTCGAGCCACTCGTACAAGCTCCGGCAGGCGGATCGGAATGCGACGGAACAAGCCGAATCGCACCGCTGCGACACGTGGCCGCGTCGCTGGCCCGGCGACCGGGCGACGGGCATGCTGGCGACGAACGAGCGCCGGCGGTAGCCCGTAGTCGATCCAGTCCGTGTTAGGAGGCCGCTTTCGCCCCTCGTCGATCATCGCTTGCACGAGATGACCCCCACCGGATTCTGCGGCCCAGAGGTCGGGTGCGCGGAACGTGCCGCGAGTGATCAACACCCGTCGTCGGGTGTCACCGGACGAAGAACGGCCGTCTGCGGGCGTTACCCTCGACAGGTGCTCGGAAGGGGTATCCACGAGCGAGAGGCGGGCCCTCGACTCCGCTCGTCCGAGGTAGGTCATCCGCGCGAGCAGTTGCGCGAGGACGCTCTGCTGCCGGGCCGAGAGGACGACATCGAAGTCGAAGCAGAAGCATGCGCCCTCATCGCCTTCCGAAAGCACGGCGAAGTGATCGAAGTGCAGGACGCGGTCCTGCGGTGTGCTCGTGAGGATCGGTTGGTAGTACGGGATCTCGGCAAACGACACCGGCGGTAGCCACAGCGTAGGCGGCGAAGCCCTGCCGAGTGCCTGCAGCAAGTCGTCGCGTTCGGTCTCCGAGCAGGGATGCGGGTTGGCGTTGAACCGAGCCGCGGCTATACCGCGCAGGAGCCGCCAGGGCGATGGGGGCCATTCAGGACCTGCCATGGCGTGCTGTGCCTCGCCCCAGAGATGAGCATGGTAGCGTCCCGACAGCAGACTCACCTGGACGATGACGCGTGACACTGCCGCTACTTCTTTCCGTAGGTGACGGTGGTCTCGATTCCGAGATCGAACGGGCTCAACAACGTCTCGAAGCTCGGCGGGTTCGCGAGAAGGTCAATCTCGCCGTCGTTTTCCGACGGCTTCACGAGCCTCCCCGGATCCAAGGTGTCGGACTCACTGAACGGGGCACCCTGCTTCGACCCCGACCAGTTCACCGTACCGAGTGCCAACGAGCAATCGGTGCGCAGACGGAGTGCGCCCATGGTATCGCCGGTACGGGCATCGAATGCCGGCGCGTTCGTCAGGAACCGGTAGATTTTCCAGAGGGCCAACGCAAGAAGGAAGCGTTGCGCTTCCTGGTTGCCGGCGCTTCCAGTGACGCTCTGTCCATCGGTTGCCGGGACCAGTGATCGCTCTCGGAGCGCTAGCACGTCGATCTCAAACGTAGCTTGGATCGACGACTTGGGCACGTAGCGGGCCTTGGCAGCGATGCTCTGACCTTTGTTGCTCTTCTTTGCAGCCGACGACTCGGGCTCGATCCCATCGACCTTGACGAGCCCGTAGTGGATCTCGCCGCCGTCGTCTGCGAGAACCGCTTCCAGGCGCGCGTGGAGCAGCCTGGTGGCACGGAGACCGACCGCCTCCCATTGCATGAACTGGAAGCCGTGGAGTATTGCGCCCGGGTCCAGCGCGAACACGGGCTGCGTGAGTTTCTCACGTCCGTCCAACGGCCACGTCTTGTCATCGAGGCCGAGGTGCTTCTTCAGCTTGTCTTGAAGTGTGGTCCCGTTGACGGAGCCCTCGAGCACATACGACGAAGCAACCCGGTGAGGCTCGGTCAGGTTGGTCGCAAGCAGTCGTTTCTTCTTGTTCGCGACTCGGATCACTGGGAGCTTGCCGGCGAGCGGTTCCCGCCACACGCCGGGGGCCTTCATGCAGACGGCCTCGAGTCGGTTGGCCATGCTCTGCTCGCTTTCCACGAGGCATCGGGGTTCCCCGGCACCATCGGTGTAGACGCAGGCGCCGATATCCGGAAAACCGGTTGGCTGGAAGAACGAGCCGTTCGCGAGGTGAAGCTCGGCCGAGATCAGGACGCGGTCCTGGCCAAGAAGCTCGTCAACGAGGTTGGGCTCGGACATGAGCAGTCTCCAATCGGGGTTGGTGTTGCGGTTGGTGAGCCGCCGACGGCACGAGCAGGGTGTTCGCGAGCCGGGCAACACTCTCCTGGCGCAACGGCACCAGCACGGCCGCGGCCATCAACCTCGCCTGCGGCACCGTGAGATCGACTCTCGGTAGCGCCACATTCTTGCCGCTCGGACGAGCGTCGTCAGGCCAGAGACCGGGCAACCCGGCTATGCGCAGCCGGCGCAGAGCGGTGCGACAGGCACTTCTGACCGAGCACTGCGTACCGGTTGCGATGCCTCGCGGAACGACCCCGTCCAGTGGCCGGCGCTCACCCGGCGCCGGCCACGCTGACAAATCGAGCCAGAGCCGGAGCGCGGCGTAGGCCGGCGGAACCGGCCCGCTCGCCGGAGTCGGCGGCGGCGCTTCTCCTTTCCCATCCAGGACGAGGAACGCCAAGAGGTACCTCTGCACGTCCTTGATCGCCACGTCACCCTGGAGCAGCGCGGCCACGTCGGAGATGTCGGCGGGTCGAGTTCCCCTTGCAGCGAGCACCGGCAGGTTGACCGTATCGAGCCACCTGCGCCAGGACAGCGCCGCAAGCTCTCGAGCTGGATCGTGGCCGGGCTGCCCAACACGATGTGTGGGCGCCGGATCAGGGACGCCGAGCCCACCCCGGCCGTTGCTCGCTACTGGCAGGAGCTGTTCGACAATGGGTTTCGTGACCGGCTGACCGTTGTCATCTGGAACCGGAGTCCAACCGAGCGAAGCAAGCGCCCATCCAAGACGGGCCGCGGATGACCTCTGCAGCAGCTCCGACAGCACGCGCCCCCATGCGTGCCCTTCCAATAGCGGTGCAGGTCTGAATGTTCCGATCGCGCCGGGTCGCTCCGACACTCGCCACAACGTGAGTTGAAGGTCCCATAGCGCTCTCAGCACGGCGACGTGGCTCGTGTCGTTTCCGCGCTCTCTGCGCACGTCGATTGCGGTGTGGACAGCCTCGTCGAAGCTCGTCTTGGCGAGCGAGAGCTTCTCGGAGGCGCCGTCCACCTTGCCGCCAGGTCGGAACCTCTCCAACCATCCCGAGTCGTCGAGCGGTGCGAGGAGGAGCCGCAAGCTGCTGCGTGCAGCCGACACTGGCCCGACCATTGTGATCCCGCGGGAGACGGCTTGGATCTGGGGACTCCGCTGGCCGGGTTTCCGCGGTTCGAGGGCAAACCGATGGAAGGCATCGAACGCACCCGTGACCGCCCGGCCGACGACGGCTCGGCGGAAGTCGGCTGCGCCGGAGGCGAAATCCCTCCGACCGACCCGTGCCTGAAAGCCCCGCACCTGGGCTTGGAACTCGGCCAGGGTCCTGGGGCGGTTGCTGCTCCAGGTTGGAAGAAAGACCTCCTGCGTCAGCGTCGTCGAGCCCTGAGCCCGGAGGACAGAGCCCGGAAGGACGAAGGGGAACGACGGGTACTCATGTCGCGATCCGCGAGGCGAACGGACGGCACCTCGAAGCAGCAGCAGCCCGCGCATCGCCAAGATGAGATCCCAGAGCCCGAGAGGCTTTTTTTGCCCGCTGTCCCCGTGGATCCAGTCAGCTCCGGTGGCGTAGCGCTTGATCCCTTCCGGAAACAGGACGCCGCTTCCCTTGGTCAGGCGCTGGCCGGGGGCAGCACTACCTCCGAAGATGGCTCCGTCGACGTCCGCTCGCGTCGCCCGGCTTCCCGCATCCCGAAGAACGTTGAAGAGATTCCCACTTCCGTCCTGACCCCAACGAGCAAGCACGGGGTTCGGGCGGCCAATCCCGCCGGTGAACACGCCCGCAGCTTCCGCATCGACCGCCCGTGCTGCCTCAAGGGAATCCCAATTACCTTCGTTTTCGAGAGGGGGATCGCCGGCCTGCTGGCTCTTCCTCTTGCTCCCACGAGCCTTCTCGAACGCCTTCCCTCGGTCACTTGCCCATCTCGCGAGTTCGAAGATGCCATCGGCGATGATCTTGTGTGCAGTTTCGGTCTTGTGGTCATCGAGTCCTGCCAATTCGGTCTCGAGCGCACCCGCCGGTGTCCACCAGAAGCGAGCATCCGGCCACGCTGCGCCGACACCTGCCATGACGCCGTAGCCCTTCAACATCGCGCCAAGCGAAACAGTCGATACGCCCCGGAACTCGACCTTCATGGGCTGGCCCTCCAGTCGGCCACGCAGACCAGAGCCTCCAGGTACGCGAGAAACTGGGGTCCGTGCTCTTCGAGCAGCTTTACGGTTCGTCCCTGCCAACCCGGGCGGGAGCGCGAAGCGAGCAACAGGTCGGGGTCGAGACTACACGCTTCCTCACGCCCGACAAGCGACATGGCTCGCGCGGGGATGCGGTCGCCAGACCGGACACCGGCCACGTCGTCCAGCCGGTCATCATCCCATGGCGTGGGCGTCATCCGTACCTTCCCGTGGTGCGCCATGACGAGCCACGCGACCAGATCGTCGGCGTCCTCCTCGGCAAGGTATGCCAGGGCGGATGCCACCTCGTGGCGGAACTTGCATGACGGCCCGCCATAGCGGTTGGACTTCGCATAGTAGACGGCATCTCGAGGATGCGGGGGATCGGGCAAGCCGGCATCGTGCAGCATCTTCTGGAAAGGCGACAGGGTGCCATTGTGGGCGTCGCGTTCGAGGGCCTTCCCGATGTCGTGCCAACGGCCCGCCGTTCCCAGCTTGCCGGTAAGGTCCGGAACGAGTTTCTCAGCGAGTTGACGCGCCTCCGATTCCGCCGCGGAAAGGTGCGGTGAGAGTTCCATCCAGCGACGCGCGCGGCTGCGTGGATCCTGTTCCAGGCCGCCCCATCCCCGGATCCGATCATCGATGTTGTCGACCGCGTTGTCGTCGTTTCGCACCCACGTGCGGTGTCCGTCAACGACACTCACCCAACACGACGGTCGGCTCTGCTGGGAGCCCACCCAGCCGAGCTCATCGTCGTAGCCCCCCGCGGAGACGTTGAGCATGAGGGTATCCCCGGGTCGAATGCCGGGGTCGTTCAGGCGGACTTCTCGCCACGCGCCGCTTCGGCGACGAGAGCGTTGCAACCCGAGCAGCCAGCCCCGGTTGTCGGAACCCAGTTTGCGACCAAGCTCGCGCAGGTCAGTGATCGAGACCTTGCATATCTCGTCAGGGTGTGGCGTCGGGGTGTCCTCCGGCTCGACGTTGTCGAGCGCACGCCAAATCACTGCGATATCGAGATTCCCACCGTCGCCACGCACCAATCTGGACACGTCGAGGTGACCGCCCGACAGGTCGGGGTCGGTGTCGAAGATGTCATCGAGGTGGTGTTGTCGGAGCACGGGTCCTTCGACCGGGACACGGTACGGGTCCGCCTGATCGACTTTCTCGATCCTCGAGATCGATGCATCTCCACGAAGGCGATTCACCCGATCCCGTGCAACGTTGAGATCCGCCCACTCGTACGGCAATGCGGCCGTGCTCCGGGCTCTCTCTTCGGCCTGCTCGCGGTCGGCTTTCTTCTTCGGCCAGCCTCCGGTCGGCTCTTCTACCGGCGCCTCCAGGATATGGACGACGCCGTCTTTCTGTCCCCGGCGATTGAGTCGCCCGAGGCGCTGCACCAAGGCTGGCCAGGGGCAAATCTCCGTTGCCAGTACATCTGCGTCGAGGTCGACGCCGGCTTCGAGGACCTGCGTGCTGATCACTATTCGTCCGCGATCCGGAGTGACCGTCCGGAGCTTGGCCATGGCCGCGGCGCGCTCACGGTGTCGAAAACGGGAGTGCAGAAGCAGGATCTCCGGGCGGCCGTGGTCGTGAGCGACAATTGCCTTGATCCGCCGAAACAGCTCCTGGGCGCGTACGACGCGATTGACCATCGCCAGAACGAGTCGTCCGCCGGATGCGTAGCCCAGGAGTTGCTCGGCCAAAGACGAATCCTCGACCGTGACCGCCGGACGTTCCACACGCTTCGATCCGGTGAGCACATCGGACATCGTCCCGCGGTCGGCTTCTCCGAGCCCGAGCACGGTGACGTCCCGGTCTCCGTGTTCCGGCGTCTGCATCCATCGAGGAGCCTTCTGCGTCCACCGCTGCCCGCCCGCATGCGTGGGAGCCGTCGCGCCGATCGTTGCGCTCATCCAGAGACTCTCGCGTGGCAGGTGCTGTGGCGAGCGTCGAAACTGATGGAGCTGAACGCTCGTGGTCCGGCCGACCCCCATGAGCTGAACCTCGTCGAGGACCCACAGGGCATCGACGTTGACCAGTCCGAAGGCGATCGGCCAACGATACGGCTTCATCGCGTACCCGCGGTTCAGGGCGCGCGAGAGGAGCATGTCTTGGGTTCCCACAAGCACGGCTTCCCGTTCCGGGTGGCCCTCCCATTCCGCGGCCTCCTCTCCGCCCATCAGCCGGAATACAGGCACCTCTTCGTCGCTGGACCAGTTCGGCCGATACGGGGTAGTCGAAGGCTGCGGGCGTTGAAGCCAGCCGATGTTGGTGAACCACTTGACGATGTCGTCGTACACCTGCTCCACGAGCGACCGCATCGGCAGGCAATAGACCAGTCGTCGGGGAGTGCGCTCCCGGATGTCGTTGTCGGGGCACACCCGCCGGCGCCACGCCCACGAGAGGACGGCAGCAGCCGTCTTGCCGCATCCGGTCGGCGCGGCAAGGATGTCAGGCAGGCATTCACATTCTGCGAGGCTGGCTTGGTACTCGTACGGATCTGTCTGGAGACCAGTCGCCGTCTTGAAGAAGGCCGAGACCAGTCGACGACTCACTTCGCGCCCCACGTGCCGGTCACTGGGAGAGGTCAGCCGATCAGAGGGTCAAGCGTCTTGATCAGACCAACGCCGACGGTCACCGCGGCGTACAACCTGAGGGTCATGCGTGACTCGATCTGCTCCATGTCAGCACGTACCAGTGCGATGTCGTCTTTCGTCGCGACCTCTTCGCCGCTCACGGGCTTGGTCCGCTCGGTGACGGTCGAGTCAATGCGTGTCAAAGCTGTTGTACCTTGCCGTTGTAATGACGGCGACGTAGATCTCCAGCAGGGCTTGTCGAAGCGGTTCCGGCTCGTGCACATATCGAACCCGCATCTCGCGAATCCGAGCCCTTGCGTCATCGTACTTCGTCCGGAACTCCAGATCCTTGAGTAGTTCCTTGCGTGATCCAGACCGCTTGTAGGTGGCCCTCCTGCCGGTAGCCTCACGGGCGATGAGCCACGGAAACGATGCAGCACTCGGATTCGCACCGAATTGGTTTCGTATGCGCTCGCGGATGGGCCGTTTCGTGCGGCCCACGTAGAGGTGCACTGCCCCTTCCGAGAACAGATAGACGCCTCCGACTGGCGTGTCCCGCGGGACGCTCGACGCCTTGACCGGCGACATCGCGAGCAACTCCCGGCACTTGTCTTCCAGGGGCGTCACGAGCTCGGCGAATCGTGGGTTCATGACATCGTCGACTTCCGGTCACACCTCTCGCTGGAGACGGGTTCCACGATGTTCCCGGAAACGCCGGCTACCCTTCCTTTTCCTCGTACTGCTCGCGCAGCTTCGCGACGATGGACGGATCGGCCAGCGTCGTCACGTCGCCGAGCGCCTTGCCGGCGGCGATGTCGCGGAGCAGGCGGCGCATGATCTTGCCGGAGCGGGTCTTCGGCAGGTCGACGGTCCAGAGGATCTCGTCCGGCTTGGCGATGGCGCCGATCTTGGTGGCGACGTGCTGCCGCAGTTCCTCGACCTTCTCGTCCGACGACTGTACCCCTTCCTTGAGGGTGACGAAGGCGCAGATCCCCTGCCCCTTGATCTCGTGCTCCTTGCCGACGACGGCCGCCTCGGCCACTTCCTGGTGGTCGACGAGGGCGCTCTCGACCTCCATGGTGCCGACGCGGTGCCCGGCGACGTTGAGCACGTCGTCGACGCGGCCGAGCAGCCAGAAGTAGCCGTCCTCGTCCACCTTGGCGCCGTCGCCGGTGACGTAGGTGGCGTGGCCCCAGCGGTTCCAGTAGGTGGCGACATAGCGGTCGTGGTCGCCGTAGATGGTGCGCAGCATCGACGGCCAGGGGCGCGTCTGCACCAGGTAGCCCCCGCCCACCTCGACCGGCTGGCCGCTCTCGGTGACGATGGCCGGCTTCAGCCCCGGGAACGGCCGCGAGGCGGAGCCCGGCTTGAGCTTCGTCAGACCCGGCAACGGGGTGATCAGGATGCTGCCGGTCTCGGTCTGCCACCAGGTGTCGACGATGGGGCAGCGGCCGCCGCCGACGTGCTGGTGGTACCACATCCACGCCTCGGGATTGATCGGCTCGCCGACCGATCCGATCAGCCGCAGCGTGCTCAGGTCGTGCTTCTGGACGTGTTCCGGGCCCCACTTCATGAAGGCGCGGATGGCGGTGGGCGCCGTGTAGAAGATGGTCACCTTGTGGCGCTCGATCATGTCCCAGAAGCGGTCGCGGCCCGGCGTGTCGGGCGCTCCCTCGTACATGACGCAGGTGGCGCCGTTGGCGAGCGGGCCGTACACCAGGTAGCTGTGTCCGGTCACCCAGCCGATGTCGGCGCTGCACCAGTAGATGTCGTCCTCCTTCAGGTCGAACACCCACTTGGTCGTGATGTAGGTTCCCGTGAGGTAGCCGCCGGTGGTGTGCGCGATGCCCTTCGGCTTACCGGTCGTGCCGGACGTGTAGAGCGTGAAGAGCAGGTCCTCGGCGTCGTTCTCACGTGGCGGGCACGTCTCGCCGACCCACGACATCAGCTCGTGGTACCAGTGGTCGCGGCCCTCGACCACCTTGAACGGCGTCTCCAGCCCCTCGCGCTTGACGAGCAGCACGTTCTCGACGCTCGGCGCCCCGTCGAGAGCGGCGTCCGAGATCTCCTTGAGCGGCACGACGCTGCCCCGCCGGTAGCCGCCGTCGGCGGTGACGAGCAGCTTCGCCTGCATGTCGTTCATGCGGTCGCGCAGCGATTCGGCGGAGAAGCCGCCGAACACGACGCTGTGCACCGCGCCGATCCGCGCGCAGGCGAGCATCACGATCGGCAGCTCCGGGACCATCGGCAGATACACCGCCACCCGGTCGCCGTGACCGACGCCCAGCCGCTTCAGCACGTTGGCGCACTTCTGGACCTCGGCGTGCAGCTCGCCGTAGGTGAGCGTCTTCTGATCGCCCGGCTCGCCTTCCCAGACGATGGCGCGCTTGTCGCGCCGGCTGCCCAGCGCGTGGCGGTCGACGCAGTTGACGCTGGCGTTGATCTTCCCGCCGATGAACCACTTGGCGTCGGGCGGCTGCCAGTCGAGGACGGTGTCCCAGGGCCGGCTCCACTCCAGCTCGCCGGCGATCCCGGCCCAGAAAGCCTCCGGATCCGCGTCCGCCTTCGCGTAGATGTCCGGATCGTTCATGTTGGCGTTCCGGGCGAACTCCTCGGGCGGGTCGAAGGTCCGGTCCTCGGTCAGCAGCGCATCGAATCCATCGGTCGGTTTCTCGTCGGCCACAGCGTCCTCCCCTTCGTCAACCGCCGCATCGGCGGCGCATCATCATAGCCGCTTCGTCGCAACGAGCAGATTGCGGGTCTTGCCGTCCGCCGTCATCACGTAGTCCCACAGCACCGCCTCGCGCTGGTACCCGATCTGCCGGAAGAAACCCTGCGCGGCGGTCTGATCGAGCGTCATCCGCGCCGTCAGCATCCGCAAGCTCAGTGTCCGCGCGATCCACTCCACCTCGTCGGTCAGCAGGCGCGCGACCCCGAGGCGGCGGTGGGGCGGCGCCACCTGCAGCCGGATCTCGCCGAGATGGCGGGTCCAGCTCGTCCGATTGTGCAGCAGGCTGGCCTCGCCGGCGACCGTTTCGCCGTCGAGGGCGAGCACGGTCTCGGTGCGTCCGGTCTCGATGTAGTGCGCCCAGCGCTCGACCACGCCCGGTTCGGTGATGTTCACCCGCAGGTAGAGCAACTCGTCCGGGTCGAGGCTCTTCGCGAACGCGAGCACCGCCGCGACGTCGTCGCGCGTCATCAGGCGCAGCGTCACCTCCCGCCCGTCCGCGAGGGCGACCGTGCGCGGGTACCGGGCCTGAACCGCGGCGGCTCCGTTGCCGGCGCCGGGCGTCTCGGACCCCATCAGCCGCGCCCGTGCTTCGCCTTCGCCTCCTGCCGCCGCGCGTGGAGGATCGGCTCGGTGTAGCCGCTCGGCTGCTCGCGTCCCTTGAAGATCAGGTCGCAGGCGGCCTGGAAGGCGACGCTGTCGTCGAAGTTCGGCGCCATCGGCCGGTAGTTCGGGTCGCCGGCGTTCTGCCCGTCGACCACCGCGGCCATCCGCTGCAGCGTCTCGCGCACCTGCGCCTCGGTGCAGATGCCGTGGTGCAGCCAGTTGCAGATGTGCTGGCTCGAGATGCGCAGCGTGGCGCGGTCCTCCATCAGCCCGATGTTGTTGATGTCGGGCACCTTGGAGCAGCCGATGCCCTGCTCGACCCAGCGCACGACGTAGCCCAGGATGCCCTGCGCGTTGTTGTCGAGCTCCTGCTGGATCTCCTCCGGCGACCAGTTGGGTGTCTCTTCGCGTGGAATCGTCAGGATCTTGTCGAGATCGGCGCGCGGGCGCGATCTCAGCTCGGCCTGCCGCTCGGCGACGTCCACCTGGTGATAGTGGGTCGCGTGCAGCGTGGCGGCGGTGGGCGAGGGCACCCAGGCGGTGTTCGCACCCTGCCGCGGATGGCCGATCTTGGCCTTCATCATCTCCGCCATCAGGTCCGGCATGGCCCACATGCCCTTGCCGATCTGGGCGTGGCCCGGCAATCCCGTCTCCAGCCCGATGTCGACGTTCCAGTCCTCGTAGGTGACCATCCAGTCGGCGGTCTTCATCTCCTTCTTGCGGATCATCGGTCCGGCTTCCATCGCGGTGTGCATCTCGTCGCCGGTGCGGTCGAGGAAGCCGGTGTTGATGAAGAAGACGCGCTCTCTGGCGGCGCGCACGCACTCCTTCAGGTTTACCGTCGTCCGCCGCTCCTCGTCCATGATCCCGATCTTGATCGTGTGGCGGTCGAGGCCGAGGACGTCCTCCACCTGTGCCAGGGTCCGATCGCAGAAGGCCACCTCTTCCGGCCCGTGCATCTTCGGCTTGACGATGTAGATGGAGCCGGCGCGGCTGTTCTTGCCGCTCTTGACGTCGTGGACGGCGATCAGCGACGAGATCATCGCGTCGAGAATCCCCTCCGGCGCCTCGTTTCCTTCCTTGTCGAGGATCGCCGGGTTGGTCATCAGATGTCCGACGTTGCGGATCAGCATCAGGCTGATCCCCGGCAGCGTGACGGTGGACCCGTCCGGCGCGGTGTACTCGCGGGCCGGGTTCATGGCCCGGTCGACCATCCGGCCGCCCTTCTCGAACCGATCGGTCAGGTCGCCCTTGATCAGGCCGAGCCAGTTCCGGTAGGCGACCACCTTGTCCTCGGCGTCCACGCACGCGACCGAGTCCTCGAGGTCCATGATCGTCGTCGTCGCCGCTTCCAGGACGATGTCCTTGATGCCGGCGGCGTCGTCGCGGCCGACCGGGTGGTTGCGGTCGATGCGGATCTCGATGTGCAGGCCGTTGTTGCGGAGCAGCACCGTCGACGGCGCGCCGGCGTTCCCGCGGTACCCGGCGAACTTCGAGCCGTCGGCCAGTCCCGTCGTGCCGCCGTCCTTCAGCGTGACGCTCAGCGCGCCGTGGGCCACCGCGTAGGCGGTCGCGTCCGCGTGGCTGCCGCCGGCCAGCGGCGCCGCCGCGTCGAGGAACTCGCGGGAGCGGGCGATGACGCGGGCGCCCCGGACCGGGTTGTAGTCGGCGGTGCGTTCGCAGCCGTCGTCCTCGGGGATGACGTCGGTGCCGTAGAGCGCGTCGTACAGGCTGCCCCAGCGGGCGTTGGCGGCGTTCAGCGCGTAGCGCGGGTTCGTCACCGGAACGACGAGCTGCGGCCCGGCGACCGTGGAGATCTCCGGATCGACGTTGGCGGTCGCGGCGGAGAAGTTCTCGCCCTCCGGCACCAGGTAGCCGATCTCCTGGAGCATCGCCTTGTACTCCGGCAGGTCGATCGGCTCGTCGTGGTTCTCCCGGTACCATGCGTCGATGCGCCGCTGCAGGTCCTCGCGCTTGGCCAGCAGCTCGCGGTTGCGCGGCGCGAGGCCGTGGACGAGCCGGTCGAAGCCGGACCAGAACGCCTCCGGGGACACACCGGTGCCCGGCAGCGCCTCGTCGTTGATGAAGTCGTACAGCTCCTTGTCGACCTGGAGTCCGCCCGCCGCTATCCGATCCGTATCCGTCATGCCTTCCCCCTGCTTGCTGATCCATGGGCTCGCCGCGGCGTGCCCGGCAGGGGTGATTCTACTCTGGCGGTGGGGATCGGTTCTCCCGCGGCGGTGTCGGGCGGCCGTCCACCCCGGTCATCGTTCGGGGCAGGTGACAGCGTCGAACACGGCTACTTCCCGCGACTCCGCGCCGATCTCCACGCCGATCAGGTGCACGGCGCGGCCCGGCGCGCGGTACTTGTCCGCGTAGCCGCGTGCCCGCAACTGCGCCAGCGCGGCGCCGGTGTCCGAGCGCTCGGCCACCTTGAACTCGAAGAGGTAGACATCGTCCGCCAGCTGCACCGACAGGTCCACCCGGCCGCGGCTGGTCGCGTCCTCCACCGCCACGCCGTCCAGCGACGCCTGGAACCACGCGTAGAACACGCTCGACCAGTAGCCCTCGTAGCGGGCGATCTCGTTGCGCCGGTGCCAGTCGTGAGGGATGCCCGCCAGCAACTGCCGGCACAGCGCCTCCACGGCTGTCCAGTCCTTCGCCGCGAGTGAACGGCGGAGCGCGCCGACGTCTCCGGCCGTCCGCCGCCAGTTCGGCGCCAGCGCGTCCAGCAGGCTCTCGTTGAGTCCCTGCCGGACCTCGAGGTTCGGATAGCCCAGGCGGTACTGCGGAGAGCCGTCGAGGCGTTCCTCCTCCGCGATCGTCAGGTAGCCGGTCTGGAACAGCAGCGCCTCGGGGGCGATGCGGTCCACGTCGAAGGACGACAGCAGCGCCTCGCTGGCGTGCACGGCATCGAGGTCCGGGGCGGAGAAGCCGCGCCGCAGGAGCGTGTCGATCAGGAACCGCGGCGTCGCCGTCTCGAACCAGTGCGCCCTGAAAGTGCGGCTGCGGAACAACTTGAGGATGCCGAAGGGGTTGTAGACCTTCTCCCTTCCCAGCCAGTTGTAGCCGTTGTACCAGGTCCGGATCAGATCGCGGTCCAGCTCCGGCAGCTCCGGCGCGAACACCGTGTCCAGGTCCGCCTCGGTGTAGCCGCAGATCGTCGAGTAGCCGGGGTCCAGGGTGAGATCGATGAGGTTGTTCAGGTCGGAGAACAGGCTGACCTTCGAGAACCGGCTCACCCCGGTGATGAAGGTGAGCTCGACGTGCGCGTCGCAGTCCTTGATCGTGCCGTACAGTCCGCGCAGGTCGTCACGGTTCGCCTTCGCGATATCCGGCTGGTCGAGCGCGTCCAGGATCGGCTTGTCGTACTCGTCCACCAGCACGACCACCCGCCGGCCGGCCTGGCTGTGCAGCGCGGCCAGGAGGCGGGCGAAGCGCCGCGGCACGGTGGCGGCCGCGGCGACGGTTGCCTCCGTCTCGCGTTCGATGTCGGCCAACTGCTCCGCGGTGCTCGCCAGCAGCTCGTCCGGGCGCCTGAAGTTGCCGGCGGCGAAGCTCAGGCGCACGACCGGATGGCGCCTGGACCAGTCCCACCCGTCGTGCACGGCCAGGTCCCGGAACAGCGGCTCGTTGCCCTCGTACAGCTCCTTGAGCGTGTCTACGAACAGGCTCTTGCCGAAGCGCCGCGGGCGCGACAGGAAATAGTGCTTGCCGGCGTCGTCCGCGAGCCGGCGGGCGTAGGCGGTCTTGTCGACGTAGTAGTACCCCTCCTCCCGGATCTGGCGGAAGGTCTGGATGCCGATGGGGAGCCTGCGCCTGTCCACGGCTGCATGATACGCCGTCGAACCGGGTCACTCGTCCTTCCATCCGGCGCTCGTCGGCGCATTCTCAAGAATCGCTCGGGCGTCGGGAGAACCGCGGCGATGGCCTGCGCCGGCCGCCTCTCCAGATCATCAGGCGGACCTCGTCCAGGAGCGCCGGGCACTTCTGGTTCTCGCGGGAGTCCGGCGGTTTCGGCGGTCCGAACGCCGACCGCGGACCGACTCGGCCGGCCGGTCCGACGGGGGGCGACGCCGCCTACGGCGCCTCGGCCGCGAACCCCTCGTAGACCCCCCGCGCCTCGTCGAACTGCGCGAACACGTGCTCGCGCTCGCGGTCGGATCGCCAGCCGGGCCATTCTTCCGCCATCGCCCGCAGCCGGTCGATCCAGCGCATGCCGTATTCCGCCGAGGCGGCATCGCGGACCGGCCGGCCCCCGACCGTGATCCAGATCGGGTTGGTGAATGCCTGCGCGTAGCGGACGTCGAGCGGCGCCCGCTCGCTCGGATCACCTTCCGCCCGCAGGTGGCACCAGCCGCTGCGGTCGATCTCCAGGTCGATCTCGAACGCCACGCTGCGCCGGTCGCCGCTCAGGGGAATGTCGGCCCGCTCCTCGCCGCGGCAGACGACGAACACCCGCTCCAGCGGCGTGATCGACTCGACGCGGCCCGCCAGCGCGACGGCGCCGCCGCCCGGGAGCGCGACCGTGTCGCCAGCCATGCGTCCGTTCGCGGTGAACTCGACCAGGGGACCCGAAGAGACGAACGCGCGCCCGGCGCGGAGCCCCGCGAACCAGGCGTCCATGTCCAGCCCGCGTCCGCCGGTGTGCACGTAGGTGCGCACGGAACCGACGATCTTCATCTTGTGCAGGTTGCTGATGGAGTCCTCTCCGCCGGTGGCGGTCACGCGCAGCCCGTTGTTCCAGGCGGCGTACACCGGGAAGAAGCCGGCCCGCGCGGAGTCGGACCATTCCACGGCGTCGGTCGTGCCGAGGGCCGCGTCCACCAGGAACCCCTTGCCGCCACCCAGGTTGCCGTCGAGCGGGTCCGCCTCGCCGCCGAACGCGTGCACGTAGCCGACGGTGGCGCCCTGCGCCTTCGCCTTCCGGAACATGTCGGTGTTGCTCGGATAGAGGCTCTCGATGGCGGTCCCCTCGTAGCCCATCGTGAAGGGGGAGAGGAGGTGGTCGCGCATCCCGAACATGAAGACGTGGCCGTAGAACGGGGGCCGGTACTCCTGGCCGACCACGACCAGGTGCTCCGGCGTCGACGCCGGATGCGGGCCGCCGCCCGGCACGAAGAACTGGTGGTCGAGGATGCGGTTGTCCTTGTTGGCCACCTGCTCGTTGACCACGTCCTGATCCTCGGCCGCGGACATCATGACGAGGTTCTCCAGCGTGTTGTGCAGGTTGCCGCCGTAGTTCATGTGGACGTGGGTGGAGCCGCTGTACCAGCCCTTGGCCGCCATGTCGGTCATGCGGCGCAGATCGACGGTCAGCTCGGCCACCTCGCCCGCGCCCACCTCCACCGCGACCTCCTCCGGCCGGTACTCGAAGCCCTTGACGACGGTCAGCGCCGTCCGCCCGGCGGGCACCTCCACCGTGAACCGCCCGGTGTGGTGGAACACGTGGTCGCCCTGCGCGCCGACGCGCGCGTAGGCGTCGGCGGGGGCGTAGAACTTGCCGTCGGACGCCGTCAGGTGGATGCGGGAGCCGGTGGGCGCGCCGGTCGCGGCGTCGCGGGTGGTGACCGACAGGACCCCCATCGGCCGCCTCCACCGCCGACGTTCGATCGTGACGGTGCGCAGGGCCCCGCCGTGCGTTTCCAGCAGCGCGAGCTGCGGCAGCCCGCCCTCGTTGGTGATGAACGCGATCCACTCGTCGTCCGGCGACCACCGCGGGTGGAACGCGTCGTGCTGGAAGAAGGTGATCTTGTAGGGCTCGCCGCCGGCTGTCGGCTGCAGGTAGAGGTTGTTGAACTGGTCGGCGGCGCCGCTGGTCGACGAGTAGACGAACCGCCGGCCGTCGCTCGCCACGTCGGGCCGCGTTCGATAGAGTGTCTGCTCCTGCAGCACCGCGACGGCGTCGCCGATGCCCCCGGCGCGCGCCGGCACCCGCAGCACGTGTCCGGAGCCGAGCGGGACGTCGCGGTTCGAGACCAGGAGCAGCTCGTCGCCGTCCGGCAGCCAGGCCGGCGTCAGGTGCATGTCCCAGGGGCCGAAGTAGAGCCGGTTGCGGCCGAAGTCGTTGTCGCGGGTGACGGCGATGGGGTCGCCGTTCCACCGGCCGCCGGCGATCGGCCGGATGTAGACGTTGAAGTAGCCGCTCGGGGTGGTCGCCACGTAGGCGACGCGGGTCCCGTCGGGGGAAAAGACGGGATCGGCATGAATCTGGTCGTCCTCGGTCAGCGCGTGCGTCTCGCCCGACGAGACGTCGAGGATCTCGAGCTGCACCGCCCCCCCGTCGTGGTCCGCGGTATAGACGATCCAGCGCCCGTCCGGTGACCAGTCCGGGGAAGAGTGGTAGGTCTCCCCGTAGGTCAGCTCGTCCGCGGCGCCGCTCGCGAGGTCGACGCGCCAGATGGAGCCGGCCATCGCCACGGCTACCGACCGCCCGTCCGGCGCCCACGCGGGCGCCCACGGCGTCGAGCTCGGCGACGGCGGAAAGTAGAAGTTGAACATGTAGTTCCCGCCGTGCCGCGACGCCGGATACCGGCCGGCCTGCGCGGCCGCCGGCGGAGCCGCGAGCGCCAGGAGGAGCGCCGGGGAGAGGAGACCGGCCGAGATCCGCATGCATGCCTTGCCCATGCCGCATTGTAGCCGTCCGCCCAGGCCGGATCCCTGCTTTCGGGACCAGGAGTCTGCACCGTGGAGACGGGGAGGCTCCCGGGAGGCTCCCGGGTGCGTCCGGTTGGGCGGCAATCGGAGCCGCAGGCGACGATTGTCGGGCGGGGGTACAGGAATTGCTTCCTCGCGCCGATAGTCGCCATGTCGTCCCTGCGTGACGAACGTCGGATCGGTCACCGATGAGGACCATCCCGGCGGGGCGACGGGAGGGCTCGAATGACGTGGTTGTACGTCGTTGTCGCTGGTGCGGTGGTGGTGCGCTGGGGGCTCTGGTATCTCCGCGACGTCATCGAGTGGATGGATGCGCCGCGCTCGGACTACGTGTCGTCGGCGATGCTGGCCCGGCTGCGGCTCCGGCGCGAGCCGGGGCGTGCCGCGGCTCGCATTCCGGTGCTGTACCTGTCGGAGGGGGTCTTCGGTGGCCACCGCGGCGCGTAGCGCGCGGCGCTCCTGCGGCGAGCGGCCCGCGCGCCGCTGCATGGGGACGCTCGTGCTCGACGACCTCGTCGACGACCCTCGTGTGGTGGGGCCGCGTACCGAGGCGCCCGGCGATTCGAGCCGTGGCAGCGAGGATGCGAGGCAGCCGCCGCCGGCCGCGGACCCCGGCGATCGCCAGCACGCGGACCGGCAAGACCGTCGTCGGCGCGCCCGTTGAGGTATCGTTCGGACTGCGTTCATGGCGCGCTCCGGGTTTCCCGATCTCCGTGCGTTCATCGACCGGTTGCGGCGCGACCGCGATCTCGCAGTCGTCGAGTCGCCGGTCGATCCCGCTCTCGAAGCGGCCGAGATCCACCGGCGGGTCATCGCCGCGGGCGGGCCGGCGTTGCTCTTCACGAACGTGACCGGCGCGTCGTTCCCGCTCGTCACCAACCTGTTCGGCACCGCGCGCCGGGCGGAGCTCGCCTTCGGGACGCGCCCGCTGCAGCTCGTTCGGCGGCTGGTGGAGCTGGCCGAGACGCTGCTGCCGCCGACGCCGGAGAAACTCTGGGGCGCACGCGACGTGGCCGGCGCACTGCTCGGCATCGGCATGAGAAACCGGACG
This sequence comes from Vicinamibacterales bacterium, assembly GCA_963662835.3. Lineage (GTDB taxonomy): Bacteria > Acidobacteriota > Vicinamibacteria > Vicinamibacterales > UBA8438 > WTFV01. The sequence goes on along the minus strand of CAXXVU020000002.1, from coordinate 7,502,112 downwards.
AGGGCGCCGTTGACCGAGGTGGTCACCGGTGACGTCCGGCTCGACCGGCTGCCGGCTCTCACCTGCTGGCCGGAGGACGGCGGCCCGTTCATCACGCTGCCGCTGGTCTACACGGAGCATCCGGAACGGCCCGGTCACAACCTCGGCATGTACCGGCTGCACGTGCACGGCCCCCGGTCGACCGGCATGCACTGGCAGATCGGCAAGGGCGGCGGCTTCCACTACGCGGCGTCCGAGGCGCGCGGCGAGGCGCTGCCCGCGACGGTGTTCCTGGGCGGCCCGCCCGCCCTGATCCTGGCCGCCATCGCCCCGCTGCCGGAGAACGTGCCGGAGCTGATGCTGGCTTCGCTGATTGCGGGCGAGCGCCTCCCCGTGGTCGGAGGGGCAGGTCCGCATCGCCTGATCGGCAGCGCGGAGTTCGCGCTGATGGGCTCGGTGGCGCCGGGGGTCCGGCGCCCGGAAGGGCCGTTCGGCGACCACTACGGATACTACTCGCTGGCCCACGACTACCCGGTGTTCACCGTGGAGAGGATGGCGCATCGAAGGGATGCGATCTACCCGGCGACCGTGGTCGGCAAGCCGCGCCAGGAGGACTTCTTCATCGGCGATCTGCTGCAGGAGCTGCTGTCGCCGCTGTTTCCCCTGGTCATGCCCGGAGTCGTCGACCTCTGGTCCTACGGCGAGACCGGTTACCACTCGCTGGGGGCGGCCGTCGTGCGCCAGCGCTACGCCCGCGAGGCGATGGCCAGCGCCTTCCGCATCCTCGGCGAGGGGCAACTCTCGTTGACGAAGTTCCTGCTGGTGACCGACGAGCGGGTGGATCTGAAGGACTTCCGGCGCACGCTGGTCCATCTGCTGGAGCGGACGAACCCCGAGACCGACCTCTACGTCTTCTCGAACCTGTCGATGGACACGCTCGACTACACGGGGCCGGAGGTGAACAGGGGTTCGAAGGGGGTCTGGCTCGGGCTCGGACCGGCGGTGAGGGAGCTGCCCGCGGAGTTCCGGGCGGCGGAACTGCCGCGGGGCGTCGGCACCGTGCGGGTCTTCTGCCCCGGCTGCCTCGTGGTGGATGCGCCCGCGTACACGGACGAGCCGGGCGCGGGCGAGCGGCTGGCGGCCCATTCCGCGTTCGGCGAATGGCCCCTCGTGGTCCTCTCGGACGAGCCGGACCGCGCGGTGGCGTCGGTGATGAACTTCCTCTGGACCACGTTCACCCGCTTCGAGCCGGCCGCCGACATCCACGCGGGGGGCACGCGGGTGGTGCGCCACCACCTGTCCTACACTGCGCCCATCGTGATCGACGCCCGCATGAAGCCTTCCTATCCGAAGGAGCTCACCTGCCGGCCGGACGTCGCGCAGCGGGTGACCGAGCGGTGGCGGGAGTACTTCCCCGGCGGCGGCGTCGAGATGGGTGATTCGGAGCGAGCGTCGCTGACGTGACCACTGGCGTTTGCCTGTGCCATGGTCATGTGTCGAGGAGGTACACGTGCGAATCGAGGTAGAGCATTGGCCGGTAGGGGAGTAGCTGTCACTGCCGTGTCGCTGGTCACGCTGGTCGGCTGCGGGGCCGGTGTGGCCGAGGAAACGCAGGCGCGAGCCGTTGCGCCCGGCGGCGTCGAGGGCGCGCGGACGCTCACGATGGTGTTGCCGGCCGGCGCGCCGGACGCGGCTGAGGCGCGTGATTTCGAGGTGCTGGTCGAGGCACTTTCGTCGGGGCGGATCGCCGTCGAAATCGATACGAGCGGTGCACGCTGCGGCGAGCCGGCCGCCTGCCTGGCCGCGCTCCGGGCAGGGACCATCGCCGTCTACCGCGCTATCGTGCCGGACATCGGCCGCCTCATGCCGGAGCTCCACGTCCTCGACGTGCCTTATCTGCTCGAGACGGACGAGGTGGTCGGGCTGGTGTTCCGAGGGGCGTTCTTCGCCCGGATGCGCGACGCGCTGCTGCATCGGACCGGGCTGCGGCTGATGGGGCTCGGGAGCGCCGGCGGCTGGCGCGGCATCGCAACCACCTCGCGGGCCGTGCGCACGCCGGGCGACGTGCGGGGCCTGACGCTGCGAACCGCCGACTCCCCGGTCGAGATCGCGTGGGCCCGCGCGATCGGTGCCGTGCCGGAGCCGGTGTCTATGCGGAAGCTTTCCGGCCGCCTCGCGCCGGGGCGGATCGACGGGACATCGGACGGCGTCATCGATGTCGTCGGGGACCGGCTCCAGGATGCCCTGCCGTATCTCACAGAGGACCGCCACGGCTACGTTGCGGCCCTGTGGTTGATGAACGAGGAAACCTACCTGGCGTTCCCGCCGGAGCTCCGGCAGTTGCTGAGCGCGGGCTTCGACGAGCTGGCGCGCCTGTCGCTGGCGCGGGCGCGGGAACGGTCGGCCGAGGCTGTTGCGGTCTTCGAGGCCGCCGGTGGGGAGGTCCATGTGCCCACGGCGGCGGAGCGCCGGGCATTCGTCATGGCAGCCGGCAGGGTCTCGACCTGGTACATGGACGAGTACGGCTACGAATGGCTCGTCTGGCTGGAAGGCGCCATTGCCGAGGCCGAGCGCGAGATCGCTCTTGCGAACGCGCGCCGGGAAGCGGCACGACCATAGAGCCCTCCTGATTCATGGGTTCGCTCCTTCGGTCCCGCGGCCGGATGGCCGGCGGTCCAGGTCGTTGTGGTGCAGGATGGTGTTGAACAGCATCCCGAACTCGCCGTGGTTCTGCCAGCGGTAGCAGGGGTTGGTGGCGAACAGCACGACGCGGCCGTCGCCGCGGGGCACGTCGACGACGGCAGGGCGGCCGTCGATTCGATCGGCGCCGCGCAGGTGGCCGCTCAGCAGCTCGCCGGTGAACGACATCAGCACCCAGTCGTCCCGGAACCGGCGCGGGACGTCGAGGAGCGGCCCGTTGGCGTAGCGCACCGGCGTCCTGGCCGTCTCGTAGCCGTAGAAGATGGGATGGCCCGCGGCCTCGATCTTCGCTTCCACCAGCGGACCCGGTGCGTAGAAGCCCGATCCGGGGCGCCGGGCGTCGATCTCGCGGGTCAGTCCGTACTCCGGCGGCACGTAGCTCGCCGCGCCGAGCGTCACCAGCAGTCCGCCGCCGGCGACGAAGCGCTGCAGCTCGAGGACGCCCTCGATTCCCATCCCGCCGGTGATGTCATCCGAAGAGCCGTAGTCGCCCAGGAACCGGTAGCGGTCGGTCCTGGTGTAGGCCCGCGGGCCGCCGCGCGGCTCGACGTCGAACACCAGGCCCTTGGCGGTGCGCCCCTGGTTCGGGATCAGGATGACGTCGTAGTCGGTTCGCAGGTCGCCTTCCCGGACCCGCTCCTTGAAGATGAGTTCGAAGGGGATCTCGAACCGGTCGAAGGCGTGGCGGACCCACCCGACTTCCTGGGTGTCGCCCCAGGTGCTGTAGATTGCCAGGCGGGGCAGGTCGACCGGGTGCGTCTCGACGTTCGGACGCTCGTCGAGCGCCGCCGCGGTCAGGCCGAGCTCGGCGATCCAGTCCCGCAGCCGCTCCGAGCGGTCACGGCCTGCTGGTGCCGGGATGATGAACGACCCCGGCGGGAACTCGACGCCGTGCGCTTCGAAGGCCTCCTCGGCGGCCTCTGCCCGCGCGTCACCGAGCCGGTAGCGCAGCGTCGTCAGATGATTCGAGCCGTAGTGCGCCACGGCGTAGCCGAAGCGCGCAGCGGCGTCGCCGGCGATCGTTCCCGTGATTCGCGCCTCGTCGATCGGCTCGACGGGCGCATCGAGCACCGCCGGGTCGTCGACGGCGACCACCTCCGTCCGGTGCATCGGCCCCATCGTCCAGCCGGTGTCGTCGTAGGTCCGGAGGCGGTCGTCGGGGAACTCCTGGTTGCCGAGGAGTATCTTCGCGAGCCGGAAGTACGGCTGGCCTCCCTTGACGACGTAGGACCCCGCCGGCCAGGTTTCGTCACCGAGCTCGAGCGCGGCGTCCGCGCGGCCGATTTCCACCCCCTGGATGCGGAGCAGGTCGACGAGCGTCGCCGCCCGCGTCATGTCGCGCTGCCCGGCGGGGATGACGAAGCCGTGCGGCGGATTGCGTTCGCCGTCGGCCACCGCGTTGCGCGACTTGCGGTAGAAGTTCTCGACAATGACCGCCGGGTTCGACGACGCGAGCTGCAGCGCCGTGAGGACGGCCGTCTGGCTGTAGTTGGTGTTGTTGCGCAGCGACCACTCGACCTCCTCGTAGGGAGGCGAGGGACGGTACCACTCGCGGCTGGTGCGCGCCTGCTCGGGGGTGTTGTCCTCGGTCTTCAGGTGGCGCTTCATCGTCGTCGCGCCGCCGTTGCCGAACGTCTCGTAGAACCGGATCAGTCCGTTGTGGTTGGACGCCATGAATGCGAGGTAGCCGGGGGACCACATGTCGACGAACCCGTGCGTCCAGACGCCGGGCATGCCGTAGCCGGTCAACTGCGCCATCTCGAAGTTGGCGAACCACGGCAGCTCGCCGTAGACGATCGGGTCGAGCAGCGGATTCTGCGGTGCCTGTCCGCTGAAGGTGTAGAGGAACGGTACCGACTCGTGCAGGTCGTGCATCACCGGCGGATGCCAATCGAGGTACCAGTCGAGCACGTTCCGCATGCTCTTCTGCGAGTAGTTGATGTCCCGGTTGTTGTCGTGGAAGATGTACTTTCCCCAGTACGGCGGGCCGCCGATCCGGTCGCGGTCGTCGGTGATGTCGATCAGGTGCCGGTAGTACCAGTCCACGTAGCGGTCGCGCCCGTCGGGGTCCGCGGCCGGGATCAGCGCCACGATCAGCTCGTCGCGGATGCGATCGTAGAGCGCTCCCTCCTCCACCGCGAGGCGGTAGGCGAGCTCCATCAGCATCTCGGGCGGGCCGGTCTCGCCGCTGTGCAGGCCGGCCATGAGGAGATAGATCGGCCTGGTTCGCGCGATGACGGCCTGCGCTTCCGTTGCGGCGAGTCCGCGAGGGTCGGCGAGCCGGGCGAGGTCGCGGCGATGGCGTTCGAGCTCGGCGAGGGTCGCTTCGCTCGCGATCGTGACCACGACCATCCCGCGATCCTCGTCCGTGCGGCCGATCGGGGTCATGGAAACGCGCGGCGAGGCGGCGGCCAGCGCGCGGTAGTACTCCAGCATCTCCGCGTAGTAGGTCAGCTCGCGCGGCGCCCCGGCATGGTGGCCGAGGATCTCCTTCGGCGACGGGACGCTGTCGCTGACCGGCAGGTGATCGACCAGCGGGCTGAGGAACTCCGGCCGCGTAGTCCATTCCCGGACCCGGTCGGCGAAGTCGACGTCCATCTCCTGTCCCCGGGCGGGCTGGGCAGGCGCCGCGGGTGCGAGCAGGACTGTCGCGAGGACGATCGTGGCAAGCCGTTTCATGATGCAAGGACTCCCTGGCGGCGACGGTGGTGCAGTGTAGCGGTACGGTGGGTGGCGATGGTGCATCATTGACGCGACCGATGGGGGAAAAACGATGCGGATCGATCTGAACTGCGACCTCGGCGAGGCGACCGGCGCCGGCGCGATCGAGCACGACCGCCGGATGATGGACCACGTCACTTCGGTCAACGTCGCGTGCGGCGCACACGCCGGGGATCCCGACACGATGCGGGCGACCGTTCGCTCAGCCCGCGACGCGGCCGTTTCCGTCGGAGCCCATCCGGGCTTCGCCGACCGTGAGGGATTCGGGCGGCGCGACATCGAGCTGACATCGGACGGGATCGAGAACCTGGTGCTCACCCAGATCGGGGCGCTGGCGGCCATCGCCGGTGCCGAGGGCATGCGGCTCAGCCATGTCAAGCCGCACGGGGCGCTCTACAACATGGCGGTGCGCGATCGACGCGTCGCCGCTGCGATCGCACGGGCCGTCGCCGCGTTCGATCCGGCGCTGACGTTGGTCGTCCTGTCCGGCTCGGGAATGGCCGACGCCGGGAGGGATGCGGGTCTCGACGTGGTGGCCGAGGTGTTCGCCGACCGGGCGTTCGATGCGGACGGTGCGCTCGTCCCGCGCCAGCGGCCGGGTGCGGTGATCCACGAGCCGGAGCGGATGCTCGACCGGGCCGTGCGCATGGTGCGCGACGGAAGCGTGGAGGCGATCGACGGAACGCCGCTGGAGCTGGCCGGCGAGACGATCTGCGTCCACGGCGACACGCCCGGCGCGGCCGAGCTCGCGATGACGCTGCGGCAGGGGCTGGAAGCTGCCGGGATCACGGTGGCGCCGATGCGGGCGCCGGGGGCGTGAGCGGCCGGAGCAACGGCCTCGGGCCAATCGCGCAGCGTGCGGAGCCTCGACCTGCGGGGCGGGCGGCGCCGGACGGGCGTTAGTGCAGCGTGTACGGTCCGGACAGCGCGAACGCGGCGATCTCCGCCTCGAACCGCTGCCCGCCCGAGGTGACCATCTGATACGTGCCCTGCATGGAGCCGAACGGCGTGCCGAGGGGACAGCCGGAGGTGTACTCGAACGATTCGCCCGGCGCGAGCGTCGGCTGGCGTCCCACGACCCCGAGCCCCTTGACCTCCTGGACCTGATCGGACGCATCGGTGATGACCCAGTGACGGCTGATCAACTGGACGGTCTCGGCGCCCTCGTTGGAGATCGTGATGGTGTAGAGGAACAGCCACCGCTGATGCAGCGGCTCGGATTGGTCCGGCGCATACCGCGCCCGGACCTGGACGCGGACGCCGTTGGTGACCGCCTCCGACGTGAACACGGTGGGTGAAGTCTGGTCGACCGGCACGTACCATATATACGACATTTCGAATGATTCCCTCCAGCACGCTGCTCGCGGCGTACCGCAAGGGTTTCTTCCCGATGGCGATCGACGGCGAAATCCGCTGGTTTTCGCCGCGGGAACGGGGCATCATTCCGCTCGACGGCTTCCACGTGTCGAGACGCCTCCGACGGGTGCTGCGGCAGGGTCGGTTCGAGGTGGCCGTCGACCGGACGTTCGGTGGCGTGGTCGACGCGTGCGCTTCGCGGCCCGATCCGGCGGGGACCTGGATCGACGGGGAGATAGCCGAGAGCTACCGGGCGCTGCACCGTGCCGGCTTCGCCCATTCCGTCGAGGCCTGGCAGCAGGGCGAGCTGGTCGGCGGCCTCTACGGCGTGACCCTGCGCGGGGCGTTCTTCGGCGAGTCGATGTTTCACCGGGTGACCGATGCATCGAAGGTCGCCCTGGCCTGGCTGGTGGACAGGCTGCGCGCGCGGGGGTACACGCTGCTCGACATCCAGTGGGTGACCCCCCATCTCGCCAGCCTGGGAGCGGTGGCGGTGCACCGGACGCGTTATCGGACGCTGCTGGCTGAGGCCATGCGGCAGAATTGCCGGTTCGTCTGACGTTTCCGGCGGCCACGGTCGATCCTGGAGGTGAGCGGTGTCACACCACGCAGTGAGAGCGGCAGCGGTTCCGGCGGTCGTGCTCGGCCTGGCCATCGGTTGCGGCGCACCGCCCGATGCCGCACGGTCGGACTTCGAGGTCGCGGAGAGGTCGGTCAGCCAGCTCGGCGCGGCGATGGCCGACGGCACGGTCACCGCGGTGGAGCTGGTGGCCGCCTACCTGGATCGGATTGAGGCTTTCGACCAGCGGGGTCCGGCGCTCAACGCGATGATCGCCGTCAACCCGCGCGCCGCCGAGGTTGCCGCCGAGCTCGACGCCGAGCGCGCGGCGGGCAACGTGCGCGGACCGCTGCACGGGATTCCGGTGGTGGTCAAGGACAACTACGACACCGCCGACATGCCGACGACGGCCGGCACGCTGGGTCTCGCCACCTCGGTTCCGCCGGACGATTCCACGCAGGTGCGGCGCCTGCGTGAGGCGGGTGCGATCATCCTGGGCAAGACCAACATGCACGAGCTGGCCCGCGGCATCACCACCGTGGCGTCGTTCGGCGGCCAGACCCGCAATCCGTACGATCCGGCCCGCAATCCGGGCGGGTCGAGCGGCGGCACGGGGGCGGCGGTGGGGGCCAGCTTCGGGGCCTTCGGAATGGGCAGCGACACCTGCGGCTCCATTCGCATCCCCTCGGCGCACCACGCGCTGGTCGGCCTGCGCGGAACGCGCGGCCTGGCGAGCGGCGACGGCATCGTGCCGCTGTCGCTGACCCAGGACATCGGCGGACCGCTCGCGCGAACGGTCCGGGATCTCGCCTACGCGCTCGATGCGACGGTCGGGCCCGACCCGGCCGATGAGACGACCCGGCTCAGCGAAGGCAACGTGCCCGACACGTTCCTCACCGCCCTGAACCGGGAGGGGCTCGCCGGGGCGCGGCTCGGGCTGGTGCCCGCCATGCTCGACGAGGGCGACGCCGGCCGGCCGGTGCGCGAGGCCATCGAGCGCGCGGCCGAGGACATGGAGCGGCTGGGCGCGACGGTCGTCGCAATCGAGGATCTCGATCCGTCGGAACTCACCCGGGATGCCTCGGTCATCGGTACGGAGTTCCCGTTCCATCTGAATGCCTATCTGGAGGCGACTCCCGGCGCCCACGTGCGCTCGCTGGCGGACTTCGTCTCGGCGGGGCTCTATCACGGCATCCTGGAAGGCGGGCTCGCCCGCTCGCTCGAGGTGGAAGAGCTCGACACCGAGGACTATCGCGCAAGCCTCGCCCGGCGGGACGAGATTCGCGCCGCCGTTACCGCGCTGCTCGACGAGCGGGAGCTCGACGCGTTGATCTACCCGACCATTCGGCGGACCGCGCGTCCCATCGGCCAGCCGCAGCCCGGCAGCAACTGTGCGCTGAGCGCCACCTCCGGCCTGCCGGCGATCACCGTGCCGGCCGGTTTCGCCGACGACGACATGCCGGTCGGGTTGGAGCTGCTCGGCCGTGCGTGGGCGGAATCGCGGCTGCTCGAGATGGCCTACGCCTACGAGCAGGGCACCCGGCACCGGCGGGCGCCCGACTTCACGCCCGGCCTGATCGCGCCGCCCGCTCCCGTGCCGCTGGAAGCGCGCGTGCAGGCGGACCCGGGGCTGCGGGTCGACGCCAGCTTCGTGCTCAGCCCCGCCACGCGCACCGTGAGGTACCAGATCAGGGGCACCGAGAGCATCGCCGACCAGGTGCTGCTGGTTGCGCTGCACCGGCGCGGCCCGGAGGACGGCGCGGAGAACGGTCCGGTGCTGCGGTACCTGTCGCGCCGCGGCGTCAGCGCCGCCGGCAGTCTCAATCTCACGGGTCCGGAGATGCACGCGCTGCGGGAGGGGCGGCTCTACGTGGCCGTGCACACGACGGCGAACCTCGCCGGCGCGGTGCGCATCGACCTGGCGCTGCCGGAGTAGCGCCAGCCCCGGCGTTGCAGGGGCGGGGGTGGCCGCAAGGCCCGACGAACACGAGCGTGGCGACTGAAACCCGGACTCATGTCGTGGGGCTGGCGCGTCCGACGACGTACAATACGAGTGTGACAGGACGAGGGAGGCGGGGGTCCATTGGCTGTTGAGCATCATGTAGCTGACGAGGCACTTACCCAAGGCGACGGCGAAGAACCCGACGTCAAGGATGACGCCGCATCGGAGGACGAGGACGCTTCCACCGAGATCAGGTACCAGATCTCGAGCTATGGGGCGGACTATCCCGTTGACGGCTTGGTAAGGCGACTCCAGCGGGGAGACATCGCGGTCCCGAGATTCCAGCGGGAATTCGTGTGGCCGCTTCCCCAGGCGTCGCGGTTCATCGAATCGCTCCTGCTCGAGCTGCCCGTGCCGGCCATTTTCCTTTCCAGGGAGAGCGACACGCAGAAGTTGATGGTGATCGACGGCCAGCAGCGGCTGAAGTCGCTGCTGTTCTTCTACCAGGGCGTACTTCATGGAAAGGAATTCAAGCTTCACGGCGTAACGGAGGAGTTCGAGGGTCTGACGTACAGGACGCTGGAGGATGAGGATCGGCGTCGGCTCGACGATTCGATTCTCCATGCGATCATCATCAAGCAGGAAGATCCCGGGAACGATGACAGCAGCGTCTACATGGTGTTCGAACGTCTCAATACGACGAGTACGGCCTTGAGCCCGCAGGAGATTCGGGCCTGCGTGTACCACGGTTCCTTCAACGACTACCTGGCGAAGGCCAACGAGAACTCGGACTGGCGGGAGATCTTCGGCAAGCCCAGCGCGCGACAGAAGGACCGCGAGTTGCTGCTGCGATTCTTTGCCTTGTTCTACAAGCTTGGTTCCTACAAGCGACCGATGAAGATATTCCTGAACGAATTCATGAATGAGAACCGACAGCTCCGCCGCTATGACGAAGTCACCTTGAACGGTGTGCTGGAGCCGACGATGGCGCTGGTGAATCAGACTGTAGGTCGTGAGGCTTTTCGTCCCCAGCATGCGCTCAATGCCTCGGTAACCGATGCGATTCTGGTCGGAGTCGCACGGCGGCTGCAGCACGGACCGGTCACAGATCGGAACGCGCTTGAGGTGGCCCTCAATCCGGTCTTGAGGGACGATCGCTTCGCCGATCTCTATACGGTCGGCACGACGGACCCCGAGAAGGTGCGTGCGCGGATCGAGAAGGTCGCCGGCGCGGTGCAGTCGGTGGCGTGAGCCATGTGGGGGGCGCGCCAGCGGCTTCAGGGCCGGATCGACCGCTTGTTGGTCCACGCCCGTGGAACAGCTGACGACGAATTGCAGGCTGAGCTCGCACGATACCTGTGTATCCTTGTGTCGAGCTTGATCGAAGAGCGGTGCAGGGAGCGCGCGTCTGCATTCGCCGATTCCCGCTCCGCGCCGGAGCTCGTCAGATTCGTGCGCGCCCAGACGAAGCGCTTTCGGAGTCCGTCAGCGGGGAACATCCGGGACTTCTTCAGCGGGTTCGACCCTGCGCGGGCCAACGGCTGGTACGACGGACTGGCTTACGATCAACGGGATGCCCTTGACAGTATCGCCGCCAACCGCAACCAACTCGCGCACGGGGCAAGCGTAGGGTTGTCGTTGGGCAGGTTGACTTCCTACAGAGACCGCGCCGGCAACGCGATGCGCGAGTTGGATCGGCGGTTCGGTTGAGATTCGTGTCGGCTCGTCCGCCACAGTGGGATCGAACGACACCGGCATTACGCAAGCCTCCGGGTGCCGCGGGCTACAGGTACAGCCCGGCCCCCGGCCCGACCGGCAGGCCGAGCAGCATCCAGAACACCAGCATCACCGACCAGCAGGCGAGAAAGACGACCGTGTACGGCAGCATCGTCGCGACGACGGTGCCGATGCCCGAGGTCTTGTCGTAGCGCTCGAAGAAGGCGACGATGAGCGCGAAGTAGGACATCATCGGGGCGATGACGTTCGACGTCGAGTCGCCGATCCGGTACGCCGCCTGGGTCAGCTCCGGCGAGTAGCCGAGCAGCATGAACATCGGCACGAACACCGGCGCCATGACCGCCCACTTGGCGGAGGCGCTGCCCATCAGCAGGTTCAGGACGGACGAGAGCACGACGAAGCTGAGCATCAGCGGCACGCCCCCCAGGCCCGAGGCCCGCAGCGTCTCCGCCCCCTTGACCGCCATGATCAGCCCGAGATTCGTCCAGTTGAAGTAGGCGACGAACTGCGCCGCGAAGAAGACGAGCACCAGGTACGTCCCGAGGGTGCCGATCGTCTTCCCCATGCCGTTCATCACGTCGGTGTCGGACTTGAACCGGCCTGCGCCGACGCCGTAGGCGATACCGACCCAGGTGCCGCCCAAGAAGATGAATGCGACGATGCCCGACAGGAACGGCGAGCGGAGCAGGCTGCCGGTCTCCGGATTGCGCAGGAACCCGTCGACGGGCACCGTTCCCCACAGCAGGATGGCGCCGAACAGCGCCATCGCCGCGGCGGCGAAGCGCAGGCCCCGCCGCTCCTGGTCCGACAGCTCGTCGATGGCGGTCGAGCGCTCCTCGCCCTTGTACTCGCCCAACCGCGGGATGACGATCCGTTCCGTCACCCAGGTGCCTGCGGCCGAGACGACGAACGTGGACACCACCATGAAAAAGTAGTTGGCGGCCGGGTTGACGACGTACCCCGGCTGGACGATCTGGGCCGCTTCCTCCGAGAGGCCGGCCAGCAGCGGGTCGATGGTGCCGAGCAACAGGTTGGCGCTGTAGCCGCCGGAGACGCCTGCGAACGCCGCGGCCAGGCCCGCTATGGGGTGCCGGCCAGCGCCCAGGAAGATGATGCCGCCCAACGGTACGAGCAGCACGTAGCCGATCTCGCTGGCGGTGTTGGAGAGCACGCCCGAGAGCACGATGACGAACGTCAGCAGCCGCTTCGGTGCGGAGAGGACGAGCAGGCGCAGCACGGCGGCGATGAGGCCGCTGGCCTCCATCACGCCGATGCCGAGCATCGAGACGAGCACCGTGCCGAGCGGTGCGAAGCTCGTGAAATTCGTCACCATCTCGACCAGGATGCGGTGCAGGCCGGCGACGTTGAGCAGGCTGATCGGCTGGATGGTCTCGCCCGTGCCGGGATGAACCGCCTCGAGGCCGGTACGCGCCGCGATTCCGGAGACGACGACGATTACGCCCGCCAGGATGGCGAACAGCGTGCCCGGGTGCGGCAGGGCGTTGCCGCCGCGCTCGACCGCCGCCAGGAAGACCGATGTCCAGTTGTTCAGCACCGACAGGCGAAAGCGTGTAGGCATGTTTCCGGTCTCGACGTCGCGGAATCGTGGCCGCCTGAGCGCCCTTCGGCCAAGCCCGGACGACCGAACCCTGCGTGCTATCCTACGGCAACTTGGAGCCTTCCCGTTCGCCGTGCCCTCCCAGCGGCCGGTCAGCGGCCGAGCCGGGCAGTCTCGATAGCCAGCGCCGGATCGCGGCCGCAATCGGTGTCGATGTCGCTCGCCGGCATATCCTCCTCTGCTGCGATCAGACCGTTCCGAAGTGCTGCGACAAGGAGCGGAGCCTCGCGGCCTGGGGTTTCCTGAAGCGCCGCCTCAAGGAGCTCGGCCTCTCCGAGCGTGGCGGCGTGCTGCGCACGAAGGCCAACTGCCTGCGCGTCTGCGAGGGCGGTCCCATCGCGGTGGTCTATCCGGAGGGCACGTGGTACAGGGCATGTGATCCCCACGTGCTCGACCGCATCATCCAGGAGCACGTGGTCGGGGGGCGGCCGGTGGTCGACTACGTGATCGACCAGAATCCGCTGGTGGGGTCGACCTGATGCCACTCCTCGAGCCCGTGCCGGATTCGTCGAAACCCTGCTCGAACGGGTGTCCGGGTACGCCGCGGAACCACTCGGCGAGGGTATCCGCGTAGCAGTGCGCGCAACCTGGACCGACCTTCGAGCAGCCGCGGACCGGGTTCCACGTGGCGTCGGTCCAGGTGCGGCTGGTAAACGGTCCGGCCCCGCCGGCAGTCGAAGAACGCTAGAATTCACGTTTCGTCGAAAGCAGCAACGCAATGTCCAAATCCCTGATTCGGCGCCGCATCAGCCGCTCCATCGCCTGCGTGATCCTGGTCGCCGGACTGCCCGTATGGACGCTGGCGCAATCCCGGTCCAGTGGCGACGGTAACGGGGATGGCAACGGCGGTGGCGAGCCGGCCGCGGACGGCGCGGAGACGTTCTCGGCGCTCGAGGCCCGGGAGCTGACGCAGGCCGGGTTTCCGGTTGCGTTTGCGCAACGCGTCGCCGAGGCGCCGCTGGTCGACGGCGAGGTGCTGGCCGATCCGGCCTACGAGGACGCGCGAATGGCGACCGGCTTCGTGCAGAACCGCCCGTTCCAGGGGCAGCCCGCCTCGGAGCGGACCGAGGTGCGCATCGTCTACACGGAAGACACGCTGTACTTCGGCATCGTCTGCTACACGGACGATCCGTCCACGATCATCGTGGCCGACAGCCGCCGCGACTCGGACCTGACCGAGACCGACAGCTTCCGCATCATCCTCGACACCTACCACGACGGCCTCAACGGCTTCGTCTTCGGAACCAACCCGGCCGGGGTCGAGTACGACGGGCAACTGACGAATGAGGGCCAGGGGAGCGGCCGCTTCGGCGGCGGCGGGAGCGGGCGGCCGAGCAACAGCCGGCAGCAGCGCGGGTCGGGCGGCGGCCTGAACGTCAACTGGGACGGCGCGTGGCAGGTGGCCACCAGCATCACCGACATCGGCTGGACGGCGGAGATCGCAATCCCGTTCCGCACGCTGCGCTATCCCGCCGCCGAGGTCCAGACCTGGGGGATGAACTTCCAACGCAACATCCGCTTCAACAACGAGCAGGCCTACTGGTCGCCGCTGCCGCGGCAGTTCAGCCTCAACCGCCTGTCGCTGGCGGGCGAGCTGCAGGGGCTTCGAGTTCCGGCCCAGCGCAACCTGCAGCTCATGCCCTACGTGCTGGGGGATGCGGCGTACCGGACCGCCGAGGCGCGGACCGTGCGCAACGGCGACTGGGGCGCCGACCTGAAGTACAGCATCACGCCGAGCCTGACGCTCGACGCGACACTCCAGACCGACTTCGCGCAGGTGGAGGTGGACGACGAGCAGATCAACCTCGACCGCTTCACCCTGTTCTTCCCGGAGAAACGCCCGTTCTTCCTCGAGAACGCCGGCCTGTTCTCGGTGGGGCAGTCCGGGGCGGTCGACGTGTTCTTCAGCCGCCGCATCGGGCTCGGCGAGCGGGGCGAGCAGATTCCGATAGTCGGCGGCGGCCGCCTGTCGGGCCAGGTGGGCAACAACACGAACGTCGGGTTCCTGAACATGCAGACTGCGGCAGTCGACGCCACCGGGATGCCGCAGCAGAACTTCACGGTGGGCCGCATCCGGCAGGACCTGGCGAACCGCTCCAACGTCGGCGTGATGTTCGTCAACCGGCAGGCGGCCGGCAGCCTCGCCGGCGACAACGACTCCAACCGGTCCTACGCGGTGGACGGGCGCTGGGGAATCGGGCAGGGGGGCACGATCACCGGCTTTGCCGCCAACACGCAGACACCGGCGAATGCGCTGGCCGGGCTTCGCGAGCGCTGGGGGCTCGCCGACGCCGGGGACGGCACCCACGCCTACGGGTTGAGCGCGCAGCACCAGTCGGAGGTCGCCCGCCTCAGTCTCGGTTACACCGAGGTGGCGCCGAACTTCAACCCGGAGGTGGGCTTTCTTGCGCGCCGGAGCTACCGGCGGGCGAACGCCAGCGTGTTCACCACCCTGCGGCCCGACGACTTCTGGGGGGTCCACGAGTTCCGGCCGCACGTCTCCCACTACACGATCTTCGACTTCCAGACCGGCTTGCACGAGACCCAGTTCACGCACATCGACAACCACATCGAGTGGCGCAACGGCTACGAGATTCACACCGGCGTGAACGTCCACCGCGAGGGGGTCTTCCAGCCGTTCGAGATCTTCCCCGGCGTCGTCGTGCCACCGGGGCGCTACGACCACAGCGAGGCGCAGATCGCCGGCAACACGAACCTGGGAGCGCCGGTCAGCGGGAACTTCAACGCCATCGTCGGGGGCCTGTTCGGCGGCCACCGCGTGACCGTCACGCCGTCGATCGCGGCGCGGATGGGCGAGACGTTCAACGCGCTGCTCGAATGGAGCTACAACGACCTGGACCTGCCGCTCGGGCACTTCACGACCAACCTGATCCGCCTGCGGACCTCCTACTCGTTCACGACCCGCATGTTCTTCCAGGCCCTGGTGCAGTACAACGACCGCGCCAACCTGTGGTCGTCGAACCTGCGCTTCGGACTGCTGTCGGACGCCAACACGGGCCTGTTCGTCGTCTACAACGACATTCAGCCGCTCGGTCTCGAGCGGCGCGACTTCGTCGTCGCCTCCGGACGCTCGCTGACGATCAAGTACAGCTACCTGTTCGACATCCTCCGCTGACCGCCGGTTTCTCGTGCCGGCGCCAAGCCGGCGCCGGTGCACGGCGCGCCCGGACCGCCGGAACATCGGCGCGCCGCCTTGACACCGCCCGACCGCGCGGCTACAAACCACACGTGCATATCGATGGTGTGTTTCCGCCCATTCCGACCCCCTTCAAGGACGGTCAGGTCGACGTCGCGGCCATGGCCTCCAACGTCGAACGCTGGATGGCCACCCGCATCCGCGGCGTGGTCGTGCTCGGCTCGAACGGCGAAGCGCCGCTGATCGACGAAACGGAGTCCGACACGGCCATCGCGGCGGCGCGCGATGCAGTTCCGAGCGGGCGACTCTGTCTCGCGGGCACCGGACGTGAATCGACCGCCGCGGCGATCAGCGCCTCGAAGCGGGCGGCGGACCTGGGCGCCGACGCGGTGCTGGTCCGGACCCCTTCCTATTTCAAGCCCCTGCTGACCTCGGACGCGTTCGTGGCGCACTACACGGCGGTCGCCGACGCGTCGCCGGTTCCGGTGGTGCTCTACAACTACACGGCGCTGACGGGCGTCACACTGGGCGTGGACGCGGTGGCGAGACTGGCCGAGCACCCGAACATCATCGGCCTGAAGGAGTCGGGCAGCGACCTCCGGTTCCTCACCGCGCTCATCGATGGCACGGCCGACGACTTCGCGGTCATGGCGGGGTCGGCGCCGGTCTTCTACGCCAGCCTGCTGGTGGGCGCCGCCGGCGGCATCCTGGCTCTGGCTTCGGTCGTGCCCGACCTGTGCGTCGACCTGTACGACCTGGTTCGTGCCGGCCGCCTCGACGAGGCCCGCGATCTGCAGCGGCGCCTGACGCCGCTCGCGGCTCTGGTGACGTCGAGGTACGGCGTGCCCGGCCTGAAGGCGGCCGTCGCGCTCCTCGGCTTCACCGGCGGCGAGCCCTGCCCCCCGCTCAATCCCGCAAGCGACGCGGCGGTCGAAGAGATTCGCCAGGCGCTGAACCGCCTGCACGCGCCGGTGGCTTGACCCCCGCGGCGGCGTCCGAGCCACTGGCGCCGGTTCGCCCATGGTACGCTGGTGGCGAGGAGGCACCGTGGCGCCCCGGAGCCCGCGGGCACCCCGTCGTCAGACGCCTCGCCGGAGGTGGACAGTATGCCGCATCTACCGTGCACGACTGCGTGCGTTCCCGGCTGCCCCGGCCCCGTGGACCCTTCGCGATCTCGTGCTCCCCGGCTCGCCGCCGCGCTCCTGCTCGCGGTGGTGGCCGCGGCCTGCGCCAGCAACCCCGTAACCGGGAGTCGAGAGCTCGTCTTCATGAGCCAGTCCCAGGAGGCCGATCTGGGGAGGCAGGCCGACGCGCAGATCCGCAGCGAGATGGGCGTCTACGAAGATCCCGCGCTGCAGGAGTACGTTGCCGCGATAGGCAACGAGCTGGCCGTCGTGTCGCATCGCCCGGACCTGCCGTGGACGTTCACGGTGATCGACTCGCCGGTGGTGAACGCGTTCGCCGTGCCGGGCGGTTACATCTACCTGACGCGCGGCCTGCTGGCGTACCTGAACGACGAGGCGGAGCTGGCCGGCGTGCTCGGCCACGAGATCGGCCACGTGACGGCCCGCCACTCCGTGCAGGCCTACAGCCGCGCCGCCGGCGCGCAGATGGGACTGCTGCTCGGCCAGATCTTCGTGCCGGCCATGCGTCCCCGGTACGGAGCACCCGGAGTCGGCGACGCCGCCGGGCAGGGACTGGGGCTGCTGTTCCTGAAGTTCGGACGCGACGACGAACGGCAGGCGGACCGCCTCGGCGCCGAGTACGCCATCGCCTCCGGCTGGGATCCGCACGGCGTCGGCGACATGCTGACGACGCTGGGACGTATCGCGGACACGACCGACCGTCGCGGCACCCCCAACTGGCTCGCCACCCATCCGGAGCCGGCCGCCCGCGTGGCCGGCGTCTCCGCCACGGTCGAGGCTCTGCTTGCGGAAACGACCGACCTGTCCGCGCTGCGGGTCGACCGCGCGGGATACCTGGCCCGCGTGGAGGGCATCGTCTACGGCGACAACCCCGAGCAGGGTGTCGTCCGCGGCCGGGAGTTCCTGCATCCGGCGCTGCGCTTCGCCCTCGAGTTTCCCCCCGGTTGGGAGGTGCACAACGGGGCCGAAATGGTGGTGGCGCGCGAGCCCGGGCAGGAGCGCTACATGCTGCTGCAGATCGCAGAGGAGACCGGCTACGACCTGCAGCGGACCGCCGAGCTCGGAATGGCGGGATCGGGGTTCCTGGAGGTGCAGGGGACAACGAGCGAGATCAACGGCCTCGACGCCTACATCGGCACCTACACGCAGGATGTCCGCGGGGTGGGCCCCATGATCGCGCGGGTGGCGTTCATACGTTCCGGTCCCTCGGTGTATCTGTTCGGCGCCTTCGCCGACGCGGCCGGCTTCCGTCTCATCGAGCGCGACGTGCACGACAGCATTCATTCCTTCCGGCAGATGAGCCGCGTCGAGGCGGAGAGGATCCGGCCCAATCGGCTCGCGGTCTACCGCGTGGAGAGCGGGGACACATGGCAGCGCATCGCCCAGCGGGTCGGAGGGGAAACCGTGCCGGCGGCGACGCTGGCGATCATGAACGGCTATCCGGTGAACGAGCAGCCTCTGCCCGGCGACGTCGTCAAGGTCGTTTCGCCGGGCCTGGACTCTGCGTCGTAGAAGCGGCGCAGAGTCCAGGCAGTCCGTGGTGGAACCCCGCGTCGCACCGAGAGCGGCGAGGCGCCCGCGTGGCAAGGCGCGACGAGGAAGCATATTGGGCATATTCGACCGAGGAGCAAACCAGTCCAGGCGGGATGCATCGCCGCTCGAATGCAGCGGGGCTTTCTCCACGGGCTGCTAGACGGGCCGCCGGGCGCCGACGTAGCGGCGTTCCCAGTAGCGGGCGCTCAGGTTCTCGACGCGGACGCTGCCGCGTTCACTCGGTGCATGGATGAACCGGCCGTCGCCGATCACGAGGCCGACGTGCGAGGGGCCCGGCGCAATCGTGCTGAAGAAGACGAGGTCTCCCGGTTGCAGCTCTTGCGGGGCGATGGCGTCACCGATGCGGTACTGGTGCGCGGCCACCCTGGGGAGGATGACCCCGTGCTGCGCGTACACGTAGTGGGTGAAGCCGCTGCAGTCGAAGCCCCGCGGCGTGGCTCCGCCCCAGGCGTACGGGGCACCTCGCAGCGAGAGCGCCGTCTCGATCACCGCAGACGGCTCGGCGGCCGGCGTCGGCGCAGCGTCCGGCGTCTCCGTGGGCCAGGAGCCGGGAAAGGCCCGGGGTGCGTGCCCGCCGCGCGCGCCGCAGCCCGGGAGCGTCAGGACGGCCGTCAGGATCAGGAGTCCGAACCGGGATCGCACCATGGTCCGTGACGTGTATCGGTCCTGCCCGGCCGGTTCGACAGCGCTCGCCGGCCGCTTGTCTGGCACGATGTAACCCTCGTTTGTGCAATGCGTTACAACGTTGGCGCAGTTGACAGGATGCAGGGCGTCGGCGAGAATGACGCAACAATTCCGGGGGGGTTGTGGAGCAGACCTTGCTGCTGAACGCGACGTACGAGCCGCTCAAGGTCGTCGACTGGCGTAAGGCGATGACCCTGCTGTGCCAGGGCAAGGTGGAGGTCGTTTCCGAGTACGACCGCGAGGTCCGCTCCGTGTCGGTGACCTTCAGGCTGCCGTCCGTGATTCGCCTGCTGCGCTACATCACGATTTCCAGGAGGTTGGACGACGTACCTTTCTCGCGGGCCAACATCTACGCGCGGGACGGCCACCGGTGCCAGTATTGCGGGCGCGAGTTCCCGGTGGGCGAGTTGACTTTCGATCACGTCGTGCCGGTCTCGCAGGGCGGGTGCAAGGACTGGGAGAACATCGTCACCGCGTGCATCCCGTGCAACCGGAGGAAGGGCG
Source organism: Vicinamibacterales bacterium (assembly GCA_963662835.3). Lineage (GTDB taxonomy): Bacteria > Acidobacteriota > Vicinamibacteria > Vicinamibacterales > UBA8438 > WTFV01. Next base: position 7,482,456 of record CAXXVU020000002.1, on the reverse strand, counting down.
GTCGGACACCGGCCCAGGCCGGGCTGCAAGTCATCCGCCAGCCGTGCCGCCCCACTCGATCTCCGGTCGTCCGCATCACGTTCGGCCTGCGCGACGCTCCCGAGAGCTGGCGCGACTACCTGTACTGGAACGTCGAGCTCGACCGCACTTGATGCATCACGACATCCCCTCGGCGTCCGCCGGCTCGCGGGCCAGGTACTGACGGGTGCCGGATCCGCGTATCACCGCCATCCAGCCGTTGTGGGCGGTCGAGGGCGGGCGTGTCACCATCGAGGGGCATGACCTCGTCGGCGGGGAGCACGATGCACCCCTGCCGGAGGTGTGGATCGGCCCGCTTCCCGCCCAGGTCGTCGCTGCCTCGCCGCGCTTCGTGTCGGCCGCCGTGCCGGCGGGACTCGATGGCGGGAGGACTGCGGTGCGGATCGGCGGCCCGTCGGGCGCGACCGCGTTCATCGATGTCGGCCGGCCGGTCGCGACCGGCGTGCACCTGGTGGACAACCCGGTCGTCGACCCCGACGGGACCCTTTTCGTCACCTACAGCGGGTCTCGCGGCGAGCGGTCGCCCGTGTCCGTCTTCCGCATCCGCTCCGACGGCTATCGCGAGCCGTTCGTGACCGGCATTGTCAACCCGACCTCGATGGCCCTGTCGCCGGAGGGCCGGCTGCACGTCTCGAGCCGCTTCGAGGGCGCCGTCTACCGCATCGCCGACGACGGGTCTCACGATGTCTTCGTCAGGGACCTCGGGGTAGCCTGCGGCATGGCCTTCAGCCCGGACGGCACGCTCTATGTGGGCGACCGCTCGGGGACCGTTTTCCGGGTCGCGACCTCCGGTCGGGCGATTCCGTTCGCCACGCTGCCGCCCAGCGTGGCCGCCTTCCATCTTGCGTGGGGAGACGACGACGGGCTGTACGTTTCCGCGCCGACGCTTGCGACCTGCGATCGCGTCTACCGGATCGATCGTACCGGCGCGGTGACGACGATCCCGGCGAGCTTCGGCCGTCCGCAGGGGCTCGCGTTCGATGCCCGGGGGGTGCTCCATGTCGTGGAGGCGCTCGCGGGGGCGAGCGGGCTCTACCGGCTCGACGGCGACGGGGCGCGCACTCTGGTGCTGGCGGCGGCGACCCTCGTCGGCGTCGCCTTCGATCCTTCGGGAGGGGTAGTCGTGGCGTCGAACGACACCGCGTACCGCCTCGATCCCGGCGCCGTAGCGCTCGGGCAGACGGGCGTCCCCTGACTGGGCGTGCTAGGATGATCGGTTTGGGGTTCCGTCAAAGGGGGCTGACGGTGCCATGCCGCACGACTGGATCGACATCCGCGGAGCTCGCGTCCACAATCTGAAGGACGTCGACGTCCGCATCCCGCGCAACCGGCTGGTTGTCGTGACCGGGCTGTCCGGTTCCGGCAAGTCGTCGCTGGCGTTCGACACCCTGTACGCGGAGGGCCAACGGCGCTACGTCGAGTCCTTGTCCGCCTACGCCCGCCAGTTTCTCGAGCAGGTGGAGAAGCCGGACGTCGATCAGATCGACGGCCTCTCGCCCGCCATCTCCATCGAGCAGCGCACCACCGGTTCGAATCCGCGATCGACGGTGGGGACGGTCACCGAGGTCTACGACTATCTGCGCCTGCTGTTCGCCAATATCGGCGTGCCGCATTGTCCGTCCTGCGGGCGCGAGATCGCATCGCAGTCGGTGGAACGCATCGTCGAGTCGATCATGACCGAGCCGGCGGTCGAGCGGGTCAACGTCCTGGCTCCCATCGTTCGCGGCCGCAAGGGCGAGTTCAGGAAGGAGCTGGCCGCCATCCGGGGGCGCGGGTTGACGCGTGTCAGGATCGACGGCGAGATGCATGCCGTCGAGGAGGAGTTGCGGCTCGATCGGCGTCGGAACCACTGGATCGATGTGGTGGTGGACCGGCTCGTCGTGCGCCGCGGCGCCGAGCGGCGTCTCACCGAGTCCATCGAGTTCGCGCTGGCCCTGGCGGACGACATCGTCATCATCAATACGCTGGACGGCGGCGATCGGCTGTTCTCGCGGCGCATGGCATGCGTCGACTGCGGGATCAACGTACCCGAGATGACGCCGCGCGCCTTCTCCTTCAACTCGCCGCACGGCGCCTGTCCGGCCTGTCACGGGCTCGGCGCGGTGCAAGACTTCGACCCCGCGAGAATAGTGCCCGACGAGTCCCTCACTCTGTCCGCGGGGGCCATCCAGGTCTGGGCCGCCGGCGACCGCCAACTCGTGAAGCGGGCGTTGTCGCGGCTGTCGGCCTGCTTCGGCATCGACCTCGGGGTGCCGTTCCGCAAGCTGCCGCGGCGACACCGTGAGCTGCTGCTGTTCGGTCCCAACGGGGGCGAGGGCGTGCGCAGTGCGGGCACCTCGCCGCGGCGTACGAGACGCGGCCGGGCGGACCCGTTCGGCAAGGATTTCGAAGGCGTCATCCCGAATCTCCGGCGCCGCTACGACGAGGGGGCCTGGGCGCAGCAGGAGGCGCTGGAGAGCTACCGGGCGCTGCAACGGTGCCCGGCATGCGATGGCCGCCGGCTGCGTCCGGAGAGCTGTGCCGTACAGGTCCAGGGACGCACGATAGCCGACTATGTGAACGTGCCGGTGGCGGCTGCGCTGGCGGCGATTGAGGCGCTCGAGCTCAGTGACCGCGAGTCGCGCGTGGCCGAACGCGTGCTGCGCGAGATCCGCGACCGGATGCGATTCCTCTGCGACGTAGGCGTCGGCTATCTGTCCCTGGCCCGAGGCACGACAACCCTGTCGGGAGGAGAGGCGCAGCGGATCCGATTGGCGACGCAGGTGGGGGCCAATCTTACCGGGGTTCTCTATGTGCTCGACGAACCGTCCATCGGGTTGCACCAGCGCGACAACCGGTTGCTCCTGGCGACTCTGCTGCGGCTGCGCGACCTCGGCAACACGGTGGTGGTGGTGGAGCACGACGAGGAGACCATTCGTGCCGCGGACTATGTGGTCGACCTCGGACCGGGCGCCGGGGAGCACGGGGGGCGGGTGGTCTTCCAGGGGCCCGCGAACGCGCTGGAGGCGGCCGGCTGCGAATCGCTCACCGGGCTCTACCTGAAGGGCGATCGCGCGATCCCGATACCGACGTCCCGGCGTCCCGCGCGCAACGGCGAGCTCGTGATTCGCGGGGCCCGCGCCAACAACCTGAAGAACATCGACGCCGCGGTGCCGCTGGGGTTGCTGACCGCGGTGACCGGGGTCAGCGGATCGGGCAAGTCGACCCTGGTGAACGACATCCTCTATCGCGCGCTGGCGCGCGCGCTGTACCGGGCGAGCGACGATCCCGGTCCGCACGCGGCGATTGAAGGGATCGACCTGATCGACAAGGTGATCCAGATCGACCAGTCCCCTATCGGACGCACGCCACGGTCCAACCCCGCCACCTACACCGGACTCTTCACGTTCATCCGTGAGCTCTACGCGATGCTGCCCGAGTCGCGCGCCCGGGGCTTTCGACCGGGCCGCTTCTCCTTCAACGTCAAGGGCGGACGGTGCGAAGCATGTCAGGGAGACGGGCTCATCGCGATCGAGATGCACTTCCTGCCGGACGTCTACGTGACGTGCGAGCAGTGCAAGGGGCGCCGCTACAACCGCGAGACGCTCGATGTGACCTATCGCGGCGCGTCCATCGCCGACATGTTGGCGCTGACGGTGGATCAGGCCCTGCCGCTGCTGGAGAACGTGCCGTCCGTCGCCACGAAGCTGCGCACGCTGCGGGACGTCGGCCTCGGCTACGTGAAGCTGGGCCAGTCGGCCACGACGCTCAGCGGCGGCGAGGCGCAGCGGGTCAAGCTCGCCAAGGAGCTGTCCCGCAGGAGCACCGGCAGGACGCTCTACATTCTGGACGAGCCGACGACCGGACTGCATCTGGAAGACACGCGCCGCCTGCTCGATGTGCTCAACCTCCTCGTGGGTCAGGGCAACACGGTAGTGGTCATCGAGCACCACCTCGACGTCATCAAGACCGCGGATCACATCCTGGACCTCGGACCGGGGGGCGGCGATGCCGGAGGCCGCATCGTGGCTCGGGGCACGCCCGAGGAGGTCGCTTCCCGCCCCGAATCGGAGACGGGAGCGTTCCTGCGGCGGCTGCTCGTTCACTGAACGGCGGGCTTCGCTTCATGGTCCCCCGCCCCACGATCCACCGCCGCCGCGCGCAACCGTTGTCGCGGGCCGGGGGCGCGCGGCGCGGAGCGGCACCGGGTGGGTGGTTCGGGAAGGCGAATTCCGATAGAGTTGTCACAGACAGGCCGCGTGGCCGCAAAGATGCTGGCTGTTGGTGGTCGAGTATGGTATAAGAGCCCCACTTGTGGGACGACCGATGATCGTCGGTCGGGCGGGCACGGTACGGATCACCGGCTGCGAGTGGCTGGCGAAGTGATGTCCCCGGGGTGCGTGTAAGCGCACATGTCCCCGAGGAACGGCGAATCAGGCGCAAGGAGATTCGGAGTGCCCTACCGAACCGAGGCGTTGCGGGAGGCTCACAGTCGCCCGGAATGACGACCCAGCGGACACTCAGGCGGTCGGTTTCGTGCTCCGGCATCGGGCTCCACTCGGGGCGGAAGGTGACCCTTCGACTCAAGCCCGCCCCCGCCGATCACGGCATCCGTTTCAAGCGCCTCGACCTCGACGGTCTCGAAGTACCCGCAGTGGCGGACCGGATAGCAGCCATCAGCTATGCCACCGGTCTTGCGCAGGACGCGGCGTCGGTCGGCACTGTCGAGCATCTCCTTGCGGCACTGGTCGGCCTGGGCATCGACAACGTCAGCGTCGAGTTGAACCAGGCTGAAGTGCCGATCATGGACGGCAGCGCCGCTTCCTTCGTGTACCTCGTGCACGAGGCCGGCGTCCGGGCGCTCAAGGCCCCGCGGCGATTCCTGAAGATCGTGCGGCCGATCGCGCTCTCCAACGGCAACAAGCGGATCGCCATCTACGCCTCGGATCACTTCAAGGTGACCTACAGCATCAGCTTCGACCACCCGCTGCTGCGGCATCAGTTGCGGACCCAGCATGTCACCGAGGAGACGTTTCAGGAGGAGATTGCCCCGGCGCGCACCTTCGGCTTCCTGAAGGAGGTCGAGCAACTGCGGAAGAAGGGGCTCGCGCTCGGCGGGTCGCTCGACAACGCCATCGTCCTCGGCGAGACCGGCTTTCTCAACAACACGCTGCGATTCGAGGATGAGTTCGTCCGGCACAAGATCCTCGACGTGATCGGCGACCTGGCGCTCGTCGGATACCCGATCATCGGGCACGTGGTTGCTCATCGAGGCGGCCATGCCCTTCATGCCGGCTTCGCCCGCAAGATTCTTGAGGAATCGGATGCCTGGCGCCTGGTCGAATCTCCTGCCGGGCCATCCGAAGAAGCCGCGCCGGCGGTCAGCCCCGGCGCCGTTCCGGCTCGCTAGCGCCGCCAAGTCCGTCGCAAGGCTCCGTGCTTGGCCCCAGCCCCCACCGCTCCAGGAGCTTGCGCCGCCGAACTCACTTCGTTGCGTTCTGCGGCGCAGGCTCCTAGACCTCCGACGCGGCCGGCGGCCTGGATTCGGAGGTCAGCTTGCGAACGTACGCGCCGAGCTTCTCGTTCTCGTAGGTTACGGTGTTGAGGAAGAGACTCTCGAGCAGGTAGGTCTCGCGGTCCGCTTCCACCATCTGGCCGATGAGGTGGCGAATCTCGCGCATCGTGTCCTCGAAGCTGTAGTCGAGCCCATGGCGGGTGTGGAGCTCGCGGTACAGGGCTTCCAGGACCGCCAGAAGGTCGCCGTCGAGAGAGACCTCGGTCCCTGACGTGGTCTTGATCGTGCGCATGGTCATTCCCCAAAGCTGCCGACGGCGCCTGCTTCGTCGGCGTGCAGCTCGATGAAATTGTGCGCGCCCGTCATGGTCAGCATCGTCTCGACGCGCTTCTGCACGCCGGCGAGCTTGATCGCGCCGCCGAGCTTGTCGGTCCGGCGGTACAGATCCATCAGGCAACCGATCGTCGCGCTGTCGACGTATGCGACCCGCGACAGGTCGATGATCAACCGCTTCTCACCGGCCGCGAGCAGCTTCGTGACGGAGTCGGAGAAGGTGGAGAGGATCTGGTAGGTCAGTCGGCTCTCGCCGATCCGGACGACGACCGCCTTGCCGACACGATCGGTTGATAGGTTCATTCCCGTGCTCCGCTCAGGGGGTGACGGTGGCCTCTCGAGCCCGCTCGCGGACGCTTGCGAGCCGCGACTGTTCGATTCGGAGCACCTGCCGCGCCAGCTCGTGGCGTCCCCGGTTGATGCGTGACTTCACCGTGCCGTCCGGAAGATTCAGACGGCTGGCGATTTCCTGATAGGACAATTCCTGCAGATCGCGCATGGCGACCGCCGTCCGGAGCGTGTCCGGGAGCGCCGCGAGCGCGTCTCTCAGCAGTGCGCGCCGGTCGAAACGCTCGAGGCGCGCGAACGCGTCGATTCCCTCGGCGACGGGTGTGAGGTCGCTCGCATCCACTCGCCGATCGACGACCTCGCGCTCCTTCCGTACGCGCCGGTAGTGGTCGATGCACAGGTTGCGGCTGACGCTGATGATCCATGTGGTGAAGTTGGCCCGGCGGTCGAACGTGTGCAGCGCCTTGAAGATCTTGAGGAAGATGTCCTGGGTCAGATCCTCGGCCTCGTCGTGCCGCCCGACGAAGGTGTACGCGACGTTGAACACTCTCCGGCGGTAGCGGCGCACGATGTCGTTCCACGCTGACTGATCTCCCTGCAGACAAGCCTCTATGAGGGCGTCCGTGGGGTCGCTGGTGCGGGGCGGCAGGTCGGGGGACACGAAGGGCTAGTTTCGCGCGCCCGCCCGCTCCCGGTCAAATCCGCGTACAATGCGCCGCGCTTTCGTCTCTCATGACCGGATTCACGTTTTCGCCGAGTGGAGCAACCTGTGACGGGGTCGATCCCGCGACTGTCGCGGCCGCCGAAGGAACCCCACTGTATCTGTACAGCGCCGCCCTCATCGTCGATCGCTATCGAGCGCTGGATGCTGCTCTCGGCGCCCATCCCCACCGGGTGCACTACGCCCTGAAGGCGAACTCGACCCTCGGGCTCGTGCGCCTGCTGCGGTCGGAGGGGAGCGCCGTCGACGCCAACTCCGGCGGCGAAATCGCGGTGGCGCTGCGGGCCGGCGTCGATCCCTGCGACATCGTCTTCACCGGCGTCGGCAAGACCGTGGCCGAGCTCGAGGACGCGGTGCGGGTCGGCGTCGGCGTGATCAATGCCGAGTCGGCCGGGGAGCTGGCGCGCCTCGATCGAATCGCGACGGCCCGCGGCGTGCGGGCGCGGGTGGCCCTGCGGATCAATCCGGGCATCGAGGCCGACAGCCATCCCGGCATCGTGACCGGCGGTTCCGATCACAAGTTCGGCGTGCCGATCGAGGACGCAGGCGCCGTTTGCCGCGCCGCGGCGGCACGTGGCGGTCTCGATCTGGTCGGCGTGCATGCGCACGTCGGTTCCCAGTTGACGACCCTGGAAGCGGTGGCCGGGACCGCCTCGATGATCGTCCGATTCGCGCAGGAGCTGCGTGCCGAGGGCGTCGCGCTCGAGCATGTCGATCTCGGCGGCGGGCTGGGGATCTCGTACGATGGGGGTCCGGCGCTGCCAGTCACGGACTACGCCCGGACGCTCGTGGAGGCGGTAGCGCCGACCGGGTTGACGCTGCTGGTCGAGCCGGGTCGCTGGATCGTCGGGCCGGCGGGGGCGTTGATCGCCACGGTGGTCGACGTCAAGCCGCAGCGCAACGGACGTTACTTCGTGGTGCTGGACGCTGGCATGAGCGAGTTGATGCGCCCCGCCCTGTACGGTGCAAGGCACCGGCTCGAGCGGCTGACGGCACGTAGCGGGCCGGACGTGACCTGCGACGTGGTGGGGCCGATCTGCGAGACGACCGACGTGATCAGGCTGGGGCACTCGATGCCGCTGCCGGAAGTCGGAGACCTGCTGCTGGTGCGGGATGCGGGCGCCTACGGGTCGGCGATGGCGTCGAACTACAATCGCCACGCGCTCCCGGCCGAGGCGCTCGTGGAAGGGGGTGCCTGGCGAGTGATCCGCCGCCGGCAGACCGTCGATGACCTGCTGGCCTGCGAGTCGTGACCGGCCGTCGGCGACCGGGGGGCGAGTCGCGACGGGCCGTCGGCGACCGGGGGCGAGTCGCGACGGGGCGGAGACCGAACGGGTGGGTCGGGTGGACAAGCGAGGTGCGAGCGATGTTGGTGGCCGTTGAAGGGCTGGACCAGGCTGGCAAGACGACACAGGCGCAGCACCTGCGGGATCGGTTGCGGGCGTCCGGGTACAAGTCCCGGGTCGTCTCGTTCCCCGACTACGGCACGTTCCTCGGCGAGGAGATCGCCAGGGCGCTGCAGGGCGAGCGTGACTACGGTCCCGAAGCGATGCAGTTGCTGTACGTCGCGAACCGCTTCGAGCGCAAGGCGGACATCGACCGCTGGCATGCCGCCGGCCTGATCGTGCTCTTCGACCGCTACGTAGCGTCCGGGATTGCCTACGGCGAAGGGCAGGGGCTCGATCCGGGCTGGCTGGCGACCATCCAGGTGTCCCTGCCGCAACCCGAGTTGACGATCCTGCTCGATATCCCGGCGGACACGACCGTCGCCCGCAAGAGGACCGGCCGCGATCAGTACGAACGCGACCTCGCGCTGCTCACGCGTGTGCGGGGGAGCTTCCTCCGTCAGGCGCAGCAGCCGGACTGGGTGCGCATCGACGCCGATCAGCCGCCGGACGCCGTCGCGGCGGAGATGGCGGCCGCGATCGAACCGCGACTGCCAGAGCTGCGCTGACCGCGCGCACTTGCCTTGCCCCCGCGTCCCGCAGCACCGCGGCGCACGCTTCCACCGTCGCACCGGTCGTAATCACGTCGTCCACGATCACCACGGAGCGGCCGCGGATCGCGGCGGCAGCCGGATGCCCGCGGGTCCGCTTCGCCAGCGCGAAGGCATCCGCCAGCGCGTTCAGGCGGCCGGCGCGCGACAGCTCGACCTGGCGGCTGGTATGACGCTTGCGCCGCAGCGCCGACAGGACCGGCACGCCGAGATGCGATGCGAGATCGTCCGCCTGATTGAAACCGCGGCGCCACCGCCGGAGTGCGTGCAGTGGAACCGGAACGGCGATGTCGGCGTCTCGCAGCCACTCGCCGGTCGCGCTGCGCATGAGTTCGGCCAGCGGCCGGGCAAGCGACCGTCGCCCGTCGTACTTGAAGGCGTGGATGAGCCCCCGCAACGTGCCGGCGTGCACGCCGGCGGCCCGGCGCTCCGTCAGGGGGCCGCCGGTCCTCTCGCACTCGCTGCACAGGGGGCGAGCGGCCGACTCGGCCCTTCCGATTCCCACCCCGCAGCGTTCGCACACGGGTGTCCGGATGCAGCGAATCCGGCGCCAGCAGGGCCGGCAGACGATTCCCTGCGTCGGGTATTCCAGCGGGTCGTTGCAGGCGGCGCAGCGTGGCGCCCATACGACGGCCAGGATCGCATCGAGGGCATCCGCGCGGGGGAGCAGCGCCATCCGGGTTGGCTCCTGGGGAGTGTCCTATCCGCCGGATCGATCATCCGTGCCCGCACCGCGGATCTCGAAGCGGGTCGCGCTGCCCCAGAGGCGTTCCAGGTCGTAGAGCTCCCGCGTATCGCGCATGAAGACGTGGACGACGACGTCGAAGCAGTCCATGAGCACCCACTCGGCATGGGCGTACCCTTCGACATGCGTCGGGCGCGCGTCGATGGACCGCAGGCGCTCGCCGATCGCATCGACGATGGCCTGCACCTGCCGCGTGCTCTTTCCGGAGCAGACTACGAAGTAGTCGGTGAACGCTGCGTTCGCGCGCAGATCGAGCACGACGACGTCAAGCGCCTTCTTGTCCTCCATCGCGCTGACGATCTGCGGGATCGGCTCCGGGAAGTCGAGCATGTGTGTGGTCATGCAAGCGGCTCGCCAAGTGTCATGGCACCGTAGAGTCGATGTCGGGCGATATAGGCCGCGACGATGTCCGGCAGCAGGTCGCTGGTCGATTCCGCGGCCGCGATCCGGCGGCGGATGGTCGAGGACGAGACGTTCCGGGTCTCTGCGTCGACGAGCCAGATCGCCGTGCCCTCGCTCGCAGGTCCGGTGGTCGACCCGGCGCCGGGCTCGTGCATCCGGTCGGCGAGCGCCGGCAGCCGGTTGCGAAGCTCGGCCAGCGGATTCCCGGACCGTGCCACGACCGCGAAGTGACTGCGGCGGAGTATTGCCGGATAGTCGTGCCAGTGCGCGATGTCGGCGAAGGCGTCACTGCCGAGGATGAAGAAGAGCTGCGCGGGAGCATATCCGGCCCGTGCGAGCTGTTGCAGCGTGAGCGACGTGTACGAGGGTCGGGAAGACCGCAACTCCAGGTCGCTGACCCGCAACCCCGCCCGTCGCGAAGATGCGAGCGCCGCCATCGCGAAACGGTGGTACCCGGAGGTCCGGGCCGGAGACGCCTTGTGCGGCGGGATGCGGGCGGGCATCAGCACGACTTTCGCAAGGGCGAGCGCCTTCCGCGCGGCTTCCGCTGCATCGAGGTGGCCGTGATGCACGGGATCGAACGTTCCACCCAGCACCCCGACGCGTGGCGATTCCGTCTTCACGCGGTTTCCTGCGGCGCCTGACCGCCGGTCTGTGCGGGCCGGCGGACTGCCGCCCAGATGGCGTCGAGGAGCGCCGGCAACCCCTCGCCGGTCGCGGCCGAGATCGTATAGAGGGGCACGGAACGGGTTGCGAGATGGCGCCGGAGGCGAGTGAGTCGCTCGGGGTCGTCGAGGGCGTCCATCTTGTTGGCGGCAGCCAGTTGCGGTTTTCTCGACAGTCGGGTCGCGGTTCCCGGCGCGGCTGCATCGCCGGCAGCGCCGGAGAACTGCGCCAGCTCCGCGCAGATCGTGTCGAAATCGTCTGCCGGATCGCGGCCGTCGGCGGACGATATGTCGATCACGTGGACCAGCACGCGCGTGCGCTCCAGGTGACTCAGGAAACGGTGGCCGAGGCCGTGGCCTTCGTGGGCGCCGGCGATCAGGCCCGGGACGTCTGCGAGGACGAAGCTGCGCTCGTCGTCGAGGTGGACGACGCCGAGGTTCGGAGTCAGGGTCGTGAAAGGGTAGTCGGCGATTTTCGGCCGCGCGGCCGACACCCGGGCGATCAGCGTCGACTTGCCGGCATTGGGGTAGCCGACGAGGCCGACATCGGCCAGCAGCTTGAGCTGAAGTCGGAGAATGCGCGCCTCGCCGGGCCGGCCCGCCTCGAAACGCCGCGGGGCACGGTTGGTCGAGGTGGTGAAACGCCGGTTGCCCCGGCCGCCGCGGCCGCCCCTTGCAGCCAGCCACGTCTGTCCGTCCTGGGCGAGGTCTGCGAGCTGGTCCCGGTCGTCGTCCTGACCGGCCGGGTACACCACCGTGCCCACGGGGACATCGAGACGGAGATCGCGGCCGGCGTGTCCCGCGCGGTTGGCACCTTCCCCGTGACCGCCGCGCTGCGCGCGGCAGAACGGATGGAACCTGAACTTGACCAGCGTGTTCAGGTGCGTGCTGGCGCGCAGCAAGACCGAGCCTCCGCGCCCTCCGTCGCCGCCGTCAGGCCCGCCACGCGGCACAAACTTCTCGCGGCGGAAGCTGACACACCCGTTGCCGCCGTCGCCGGCCGCTACATGTAGGTCGACTTCGTCGACGAACAACCCGTGCTATCCCTCGGCTGGGAGGACACTGATGACGCGGCCCCTCGATCCGTGGTCTTCGAATCGAACCCGGCCGGCGGCGGTGGCGAACAACGTATCGTCCTTGCCGAGTCCGACGTTGAGGCCGGGTCGGAACCGGCGTCCCCGCTGGCGCACGAGGATGGCCCCCCCGGTGACGAGGTTGCCGTCGAAGCGCTTGACGCCGAGGCGTTGCGCCTGACTGTCGCGCCCGTTGCGCGAGCTGCCCTGGCCCTTCTTGTGTGCCATGGTCGTCTCTGGGATCTAGGAGTCTGCCCCGCCGATGCGGGTGATGCGGACGCGGGTCAGAGCGGTCCGGTGCCCGAGGGTCCGGCGCCACGCCTTGCGGCGCCTCTTGCGGAATACGCGGATCTTGGGTCCCCGGTCGAGCGCATCCACGACCCCGGTCACCGTTGCGCTGGGGACGTACGGCGTACCGGCAACGAAGCCGCCGTCGCCGGCGACGAACAGGACGCGATCGAAGGTGACCTCGTCCCCGACCTGCTTGTCCAGACGATCGACGGTCACGAGTGCGTCCTCCTCGACGCGCACCTGACGACCGCCGCTCTCGATGATCGCGAACACGTTCGAACCCTTTCCTCAGGCCGCGAGACCGCACGGCCGAATTCGCCCACCGCGCCGGAACACGTGATCGTAATACTGACGCCGCCGGCTGTAAAGTCGGGTTGCGGCTACTTGAGCATGATGCGGGTGCCGCGGATGCTCTGGTCGGCGAGCGCCCCGAGGAACGAAGGCAGCAGCCGGTCCATCAACTCGAAGTACGACGACAGGGCCGGCGTGTTGTGGGAGATGTCGTACAGCACTTCCTCGCGGTGGCGCTCGGTGTAGAGCGTGATCCCGGTGCGGCCGTCGATGAAGATGAAGGTCGGGCTCAGGACGAATCCGGAACGGTCGCGGTAGGCCCGGGTCGGGACCACCATGCGGCGCCCGAACTCGTCGTAGATCTCCCTCTCGCGGGTGACCATGCCCGAGCGCTGGTGAGGCGAGAAGTGCACGGTGCCCGTCACGATCAGCGGATTCTGGTGCTCTTCGCCGAGTTGCCGCCAGTAACTCACGTTGGCGAAGATGTGCTCGTACTCCTCGATGTCCTCCTCGCTGAGATCGCCGCGCGCCTCGGCGTCGAGCCCGCCCCGCTCTCCGCCACCGTTGTCGTGAGGCTCACCGCCGTTGCCGTTGCCGCCGTTGTCGAAATCCTCGTCCTGCGACTCGGCGACCATCAGCAGATCCAGCACCTCGGCGTCGATGACCTCGAGTCGCGATTCCGAGCGAAGCTGGCTGCGCAGCAACCGGGCAGTCTCCAGGTTGGTATCGACGTCGTCGTTGCCGCCCGCCACGAAACCGGCGACGAGAATGCGCTGAAACCGGCCCACGTCCAGCTTGGGCTGCAGCGGAGTCTCGATCGGCACCTCGTAGTAGCTCGAGCACGCGGCCGCTCCCAGCAGCAGCAGCGCGCTAGCGGTCGCCCTGAAGTACGCGGTCATGGATTTCCCTGAAGAGATCGTAGTTCTGCTGGATGTTGAGATTGTCCGGCTCGAGATCGAGCGCCGTCTCGTAGGCCTCGAGCGCTTCCTCGAACATCCCCTTCTGTTCGTACGCAATCCCGAGGTTGTTCCAGGCAGCCGCGTAGTCGGGATCGATCTCGACGGCCCGCTGCCACCGGTAGGTGGCCTCGTCCCACAGTCCCGCCTGCGCGACGGAGATTCCGAACTCGACCTGCGCGGCCGCGTCTTCGCGCGAGTCCGCCATGGCCGTGCTCGGCGCGGCCGCGACCACGAGCGCGGCGATGAGGACGAGGATCATTCTGCCCGGCACGTGTCGCTCCGACGATGGGTCCGCCTCCACTCCGAATATAGTCACGTCTCGCCGCGCGGCGCAAGTCCTTCGTTCGATTCCGGACGCCTGGTCCGGTTCTTGCTTGACCGGTGGACGATGACGGCAGCCGACAGCCTGGTCGAGATGGTCGCGCTTTCACTGTTCCTGGCTCGTGGGCGGCTTCGCAAAGCGTTGCTCGATTCGGAGGCGGACGTGGCCGGCGATCAGCGTCGAGGCGTCGACCTGCCGCGTGCGGCGGCCCGTTTCGGCGATCTGCCGCCGTATCTCCGGAAGGACGGCCGCCATTGCCGCGAGCGCGCCGTCCGGTTGCTGGACGCCGCCGCATCCAGTGGCATCCAGGCGATCGGCTGGAGCGATCCTCGCTACCCCGAGCAACTCGCAGCGCTCGACGATCAGCCTCCGCTCGTCTGGCTGCGGGGCGACCCCGCGATGTTGACCCGGCCGTCGGTGGCGATCGTCGGCTCGCGGGCCGCATCGCCGTATGCAGTCGTGGTGGCGGAACGACTTGCCGGCGACGTCAGCGGATGCGGCGTCGCCGTCGTCAGCGGATGCGCGCGCGGCGTGGATGCGGCGGCGCATCGGGGTGCTCTCGGCGGGGACGGGGCGACGGTGGCCGTGCTCGGATCGGGCGTCGACGTCATCTATCCCGCCGAGCATGCGAGGCTGGCGGAGTCGATTGCGGACACTGGTGCGCTGGTGAGCGAGTTTCCACCCGGAGCGCCGCCTCGACGCCACCACTTTCCGCAGCGGAACCGGCTGATCAGCGGGCTCGCTCGCGGCGTGGTGGTGATCGAGGCGGGGGCGCGGAGCGGGTCTTTGATCACCGCCCGTTACGCGGCCGAGCAGGGGCGGGAGGTGATGGCGGTGCCGGGGAACGTGCTCAGCGGGCGCAGCGCGGGGGGCCACGCCCTGATACGCGACGGCGCCGCGATCGTGGAGACGGCGCACGATATCCTGGAGCAGATAGGCGCCGGGTCGCCGGATGTGGCGGCGCCCGCGGACGGCACGGCGCGGGACGCTCCGGATCCGGTGCTGCGCCACATGGACCCCGGAGAGATCTACGGCGTGGACGAGCTCGTGGAGCGAAGCGGCCTCGACAGCGCGACGTTGCTCCTGAGGCTGACGGAGCTGGAAGTCGCGGGCCGCGTGCTGCGCACCGGCGCGGGCCGATTCGTCCGCTCGCGCCAGGGAATGCTAGTGTAATGCCCGGTCGATGGCAGTAGGATCTTCGACCGCGCAGGAGGACCATGGCCCGATCCCTCGTCATCGTCGAGTCGCCAGCCAAAGCCCGAACCATAAACCGCTATCTGGGCAAGGAGTACCTCGTCAAGTCGAGCGTGGGACACATCCGGGACCTGCCGGCCGGAGGCAAGGCGAAGGAGTCCCCTGCCCGCCGCAAGGCCGCCGCCGGCAGCCGGAAGGCGTCCGGCAAGCGTCCGGCGGATCTGCAGGCGCGTGCGCGGCGCAGGCTCGTGCAGCGCATGGGCGTCGATCCGGAGCGTGGCTGGCGTGCGACCTACGAAGTGGTGCCCGGCAAGGAGAAGGTGGTCGGCGAGCTCAAGAAGCTGGCGGGCGCCTCCGAGAATGTCTTTCTCGCCACCGACCTCGACCGCGAAGGGGAAGCCATCGCCTGGCATCTCAAGGAGGTTATCGGCGGCGACCCGGCGCGTTTCCGGCGCGTGGTGTTCAACGAGATTACCCGGCGCGCGATTCGGGACGCCTTCGAGAAGCCGGGTGACATCGACCAGAACCGGGTGAACGCCCAGCAGGCGAGGCGGTTCCTCGACCGGGTGGTCGGCTTCGAGGTGTCGCCGCTGCTGTGGGCGAAGGTGGCCCGCGGC
Organism: Vicinamibacterales bacterium; assembly: GCA_963662835.3. Taxonomy (GTDB): domain Bacteria; phylum Acidobacteriota; class Vicinamibacteria; order Vicinamibacterales; family UBA8438; genus WTFV01. The sequence continues at coordinate 7,467,026 of CAXXVU020000002.1, read as the reverse complement.
CTGTCCGCCGGTCGCGTGCAATCGGTGGCGGTGCGGCTGGTGGTGGAGCGCGAGCGGGAGATCCGCGCCTTCGAGCCGGAAGAGTACTGGGAGGTCTTCGCCGATCTGACGCGCACCGGCGACGCCGAACCCTGCCGCTTTCAGGTCGTCAAGTCCGAGGGGAAGGCATTCCGGCCGGGCGGCAAGGACGAGGCGGACGCCGCCCTGGCGCGTCTTCGCCAGGCGGCGTTCGCGGTGGCGCGGGTGGAGAACAAGCCGACCGCTGCGCGGCCCTCGGCCCCCTTCATCACCTCGACCCTGCAGCAGGCCGCATCCGCCCGGCTCGGTTTCGGGGTACGCAAGACGATGACCCTCGCGCAGCGGCTGTACGAGGGCGGCCACATCACCTACATGCGGACCGACTCCACCAACCTGTCGCGGGAGGCGGTGGCCGGGGTGCGGACCCACATCGAGTCCGCGTTCGGTCCGCGTTACCTTCCGCAGCAGCCGAACGTCTATGCCAGCAAGGCGGGGGCCCAGGAAGCGCACGAGGCGATACGTCCGACGGACGTGGCTGCGCAGGCCGACGCGCTGGCCATCGCGGACGCCGACGCCCGCCGCCTGTACGACCTCGTCCGGCGCCAGTTCATCGCCTGTCAAATGACGCCGGCGGAATACACGAGCACGACGGTCACGGTCCTGGCGGACTCGTTCGAGCTGCGTGTGCGAGGGCGGGTGATGCGTTTCGATGGTTTCACGCGTGTGCTGCCCCCGGCGTCCCGCAAGGGCGAGTTGACCGATGTGCCGGCGTACCGGCAGGGGGAGGACCTGGCGTGCGACAGGGTCGAGGCGGCGCAGCACTTTACCAAGCCGCCGCCGCGCTACGGCGAAGCGAGCCTCGTGCGCGAGCTGGAAAAGCGCGGTATCGGACGTCCGTCGACCTACGCGTCGATCATCTCCACGATCCAGGATCGCGGCTACGTCACACAGAAGAAGCGCCGCTTCTACGCGGAGAAAATCGGTGAAATCGTGACCGATCGCCTGGTCGAGAGCTTCGCCGATCTGCTGGACTACTCGTTCACCGCCGGCATGGAGCAGGACCTCGATCAGATCGCGTCCGGCGATCGGGAATGGCTCAGCGTGCTGGACACGTTCTACGGCGGTTTCTCCCGCAAGCTCGCGGCCGCGGCCCGCCCCGACGGCATGCGTCCCAACGCCCCGACGGAAACCGCGGTTGCCTGCGCCGCGTGCGGGCGGCCGATGCAGGTCCGATCCGCCAGCACCGGAGTATTTCTCGGCTGCTCGGGATACTCGCTGCCGCCCAAGGAGCGCTGTACCCAGACGGTCGATCTGACGCCCGCCGACGAGGCGGCCGACGCGGATAGGGACGACGAGGGCGAGAGCCGGGCCCTGCGCGCGAAGCGCCGTTGCCCCGTCTGCGCCACCGCGATGGACAGCTACATCATCGATGCCGGGCGCAAGCTCCACGTCTGCGGCAAGAATCCGCAGTGCGCCGGCTACGAGATGGAGGAAGGAACGTTCCGGGCCGGGATGCCGGCGGAGCGGACCATCGAGTGCGACCGCTGCGGCTCGGACATGCAGCTTCGCTCCGGGCGGTTCGGGAAGTTCTTCGGCTGCACCAACGCCGAGTGCAGGAACACGCGCAAGGTGCTGCGCAACGGCGAGCCGGCGCCGCCGAAGGCGGATCCGGTGCCCATGCCGGAGTTGCGCTGCCGGACGGTGGACGACCACTACGTGTTGCGGGACGGCGCCGCCGGGTTGTTCCTCGCCGCCAGCGGGTTTCCCCGCAACCGGGAGACGCGCGCGCCCGCGGTATCGGAGCTCAAGCCCCATGCGGCCGAGCTGGATCCGAAGTACCGGTACCTGCTCGATGCGCCGGAAACGGATCCCGAGGGACGTCCCGCGGTCGTGCGTTTCTCCCGCAAGGCCGGCGAGCAGTACGTCACTTCCGAGGACAACGGCAAGGCGACCCGCTGGCGCGCCGTGTACCGGGACGGGCGCTGGGTCGAAACCGAGGCGGCGGCTTCGCGGAAGCCGGTCAAGAAGACCGCCAAGGCGACGGGGCGCGGCCGCACCCGGCGGGAAGTCGCCTGAGCGGCGGGGACTGCGGGGGGGCGATGGTCCGGATCATCGGAGGCGGCCTGGCAGGAAGCGAGGCGGCTTGGCAGATCGCCTCGCGCGGCGTCGCCGTTCGCCTCCACGAGATGCGCCCGGTGCGCTCGACCGCGGTGCACCGCACGGATCGGCTGGCGGAGCTCGTCTGCAGCAATTCGTTCCGCGGCGACTCCCTGGAGAACGCGGTCGGACTCCTCAAGGAAGAGATGCGGCGGCTCGACTCGCTGGTCATGCGGGTCGGCGACGAGACGCGCGTCCCGGCGGGCGGCGCGCTGGCCGTCGACCGCGAGCGGTTCGCGGAAGAGGTCACCGCGGCGCTCGAGGCGGAGCCGCTCGTCACGATTCGGCGCGAGGAGGTGCGGCGGATTCCCGAGGCCTCGCCGTGCAACCCCGTCATCGTCGCGACCGGTCCCCTGACCTCGTCGGCCCTCGCGTCCGATCTCACGGCCCTGGTCGGCCGCGAGCAGCTCTATTTCTTCGATGCCATAAGTCCCATCGTCCACGCCGACTCCATAGATCGCACCAGGGTGTTCCGCGCGTCGCGCCGCGGCCGCAAGGAGCGCACGAGCGAGGTCGCGGTCGGTCGGACATGCGGGGCCGACGAAGCTGCGGGGGACTACCTGAACTGTCCCCTGACCGCGGCGGAGTACCAGCGGTTCCACACCGCGCTCACCACCGCCGAGCCGGCCGAGCTGCACGACTTCGACCGGACGCCGTTCTTCGAGGGCTGCCTGCCGATCGAGGTGATGGCTCACCGCGGGGTGGACACGCTGAGATTCGGTCCGATGAAGCCGGTCGGCCTTACGGACCCGGCCACCGGACGCCGGCCGTATGCCGTCGTGCAGCTCCGGCAGGACAATCTCGCCGCCGACCACTTCAGCCTGGTCGGCTTTCAGACGCAGCTCAAGTGGCCCGAACAGCGCCGCGTGCTGCGTCTGATTCCGGGCCTCGAGCAGGCGGAGTTCGTGCGTCTCGGCATGATCCACCGCAATACCTACATCAATGGGCCTTCCGTGCTGGCCCCGACCTGGCAGACCAGGGTCCGCCCCGGCTTGTTCATCGCCGGCCAGGTGTCCGGCGTCGAGGGCTACGTGGAGTCTGCCGCGTCGGGCCTGGTCGCCGGCCTGAACGCCGCGGCGCTTGCGCGTGGCGAGGAGGCGCGCGTCCCGCCCCGCACGACCGCGCTCGGCGCGCTGGCGCACTACGTCTCGCACGCCGATCCGAGTCACTACCAGCCGACGAACATTGCGTTCGGTCTCATTCCGGTGGTGGCCGGCGCTGCACGCGGGCGGCAGGCGCGCCGCAGGGCGGTGGCGCAGCGCGCCCTGGCCGATCTGGCCGCGTGGCGTGCCGCCGATGCCGACACGGCCGGTGCCGCGGGGCACCGGGATGCCGTCGCGCCGTGACAGCGGCATCCGGCGCAGCCGCCGGGCCGGCCCGGGAGCAGTGGCCCCCTGCAGGTTGACGGTGCGCGTGTCCGCGGCCGATACGAGGGTCGATGCGCGAGCAGCTCGATCGCTTTCTGGACTTCCTGCGCTTGAACCGCAACCTCTCGCGCCACACCGTGCGCGCCTACCGCGGCGATCTGTCGCAGTTCCTGACCTTCGCGGCCGAGCGGCTCGGACGCGAGCCGCGGGCGGACGACTTCGAGCACCGGCTCGTGCGTGCGTACCTGGCCGGGACCTACGAGCGGCGGCACGCATCGTCGTCGTCGGCACGCAAGCTCGCCGCGGTTCGGACCTTCGCGCGCTACCTGCGTCGCGAGGGAGTGCTGGAGAACGATCCGGGCTCGCTCGTTTCGGCGCCGAAAGTCGAACGCCGCATGCCGGCGCACATGGCCGTCGACGAGGTGGCCGCCCTGCTCGCCGTCCCGGATGCCGGCACCCCGCTCGGCCTGCGTGACCGCGCCATTCTGGAGCTCTTCTATGCTTCCGGCCTGCGTCTCGGCGAGCTCGTCGATCTGGACGTGGAGGACGTGAACCTGACCGGTCGAATGGTTCGTGTGCTCGGCAAGGGGGGCAAGGAGCGGATCGTGCCGTTCAATTCGGCGGCGGCCGACGCGATTCGCGACTACCTGCCGGCGCGGCGAGGGCTCGTCCAGCGCGGCGCCGAGGGAGGCGCGCCGTCGTCCGACGACCGGCGGCGGAAGGTCGATCCGCTGTTCGTGAACTATCGCGGCGGCCGGCTGTCGAGCCGGAGCGTCGCGCGCATGGTGCAGCGCTGCGTCACCCGGGTCGGCGCACAGCGCGGCATCAGCCCGCACGCCCTCCGGCACTCTTTCGCGACCCACCTGCTGGAGCGCGGAGCCGACCTGCGCGCCATTCAGGAGCTCCTCGGCCACGCCCGGATCACGACTACGCAGCGCTACACGCACGTCAGCGCCGCGCAGATCACCGAGCTGTACCGCAAGACGCACCCCAGGGCGTAATGCGGCTCGCCGCAGGAAACGAACCCCGACGGGTCGATGCCCCGGCCGTTGGATTCTCAGGAGGCGGCGGCCCGTTCGGAGGCTTCACGCTCGAGCGCTTCCCACTGGTTCATGAGGTCGCCGACTTCCCACATGAGCGCCTGGTGGCGGCGGACGGCCTCGTCGGCCGACGCCTGATCCGTGAAGAAGCCGGGGGCCGCCATGGCCGTCTCGAGCTTGCGGACCGCTTCCTCCCTCTCCGCGATGCGCTGTTCCAGGCCGGCGATGCGTCTGCGCAGTCCGTCGAGCTGGCGCTGCTGCCGTCGCGCCTCCACCTGCAGTCGCTTGTGCTCCGCGGCGCTGCGCCCCGGTGACGCCTTGCGTGTCGCCTCCGCCTCCGGCAGCGGCGCCGGTCCGGGGTTCGACTTCTGCGGCTTCTTCGCGCGGTGTCCCCGGCCACCGGCGGACGGGTCGGTTGCAGCCGGGGATCGTGACGGCCCGCGGGACGGGTTCTTCGCTGTGGCCGACGCGGCGGTCGGATCCGGCTTCGAACCGGTGACCGGGGCGGCGGCCGCCGCCTCCTGCGCCTTGCTCCAGCGGAACTCCTCGTACGTGCCCGGATAGAGCGCGGCCTCGCCGTGCCCTACGTCGATGATCTTCGTTGCCAGCCGGTCGACGAAGTAGCGGTCGTGCGAAACGAAGATGAGCGTGCCGCCGTAGTCGGTCAGGGCGTCGAGCAGGACGTCTGTGGAGTCGATGTCGAGATGGTTGGTCGGCTCGTCGAGGATCAGCGTGTTGGAGGGCCGCAGCAGCATCCGCGCCACCGCCAGCCGGGTGCGTTCGCCGCCCGAGAGGACCGCGACCCGTTTGTAGACGTCGTCCTCGGAGAACAGGAACCCCCCCAGGATGTTGCGGATCGCCGGCACGATGTCGACAGGCGACCCTGACGCCAGCGTCTCGTAGACCGTGAGCGAGCCGTCCAGGCGCGCCGCTTCGTCCTGCGCGAAGTACTGCAGGACGACGCGATAGCCCTCGATCCGCTCGCCCCGGTCGGGCGACTCCACACCGGACAGCATCCGCATGAGGGTCGACTTGCCGGCGCCGTTCGGTCCGACGAGGGCCACGCGGTCGCCGCGCTCGATGTGGACGCCGGCCCGCTCGAACACCCGCACGTCGCCGTACGCCTTGGCGACGTCGCGCAGCTCGATCACCGTCCGGCCGCTCCGAGCGCTCGCCGGGAACTTGAAATGCACCCGCTTGCGCGCGGCAGGCACCTCGATCGGGGTGATCTTCTCGAGCATCTTCACGCGGCTCTGCACCTGCTTCGCCTTGGTCGCCTTGTAGCGGAAGCGTTCGATGAACATCCGCATCCGGGCCACTTCCTCGTCCTGCTGCCGCTTGGCTTCCCGCAGGCGCGCGATACGGGCCTCGCGCTCCGTCAGGTAGGCGCTGTAGGCGCCGCGATAGGTCGTCAGCGTGCGCAGGCCGACCTCCGCGATCTCCGTGACCACGCTGTCGAGGAAGTAGCGGTCGTGCGACACCAGCACCACCGCGTGGGGATACTCGACCAGGAATTCCTCCAGCCAGTTGCGCGCCTCGAGGTCGAGGTGGTTCGTGGGCTCGTCCAGCAGCAGCAGTCGGGGCCGGCGGAGCAGCAGCTTGGCCAGCGCGATGCGCATCTGCCAGCCGCCGGAGAACGTCTCGGTGGGCTTCTCGAAATCGGCCGCTTCGAATCCCAGTCCCCGCAGGACCGCGTCGACCTTCGCCTCGATGCCGTAGCCGTCCTGGTCCTGGAACGCGTGCTGGACCTCGCTGTAGCGGGCCAGGGCGTCGTCGTGCTCGCCCGCGGGCAGATCGGCGTCGCCGAGCTGCGCCTCGAGGTCGCGCAGTTCCGCCTGCAGTGCGAGCAGCGTCTCGAAGGCGCGGCTCGCCTCTCCTTGGAGCGTACGTCCGGCGTGGGTCAGTCCGTCCTGCGGCAGGTAGCCGACCGTCAGGCCGTTCGGTCGCGCGATCTCACCCGCGTCGGGCTCGATCTCACCGGACAGCATCTTGAGCAGCGTCGTCTTGCCGGCTCCGTTCGGCCCGCACAGGCCCACCCGCTGCCCCGGCTGAATCTGCCAGCTCACCCGGTCGAACAGGACCCGGTCGCCGAACGCCTTGTGAAGGTTGGATGCGTGGAGCACGGGAGTGGATCCGTAGCTGTGGCGCCGAACGGCAGCCTGGCCCGCAACCGTCGCCGGATGCAACGTGCCTGCCCAAGATAGCCTCGGCGTCCCCTGCGCATCAAGGCGACGGGAGGAAGTTGCCCGGTCTGTCCGCCCCGAACACCGGCGAGCCGACCGGCCGCGGTGCCGCCTCGGGGCGGCGGTTCCTGGAGCGGGCGCGGCGGTGGAGTCGACGGGCCGTCAGGGATCGGGGATCGGGCACCGTGCCCTCGGCGGAACGCAAGACGCGGTCGATGCCGGAGCCTTGGGGGGGGTAGTGTCATGGGGGGCGGGGAGAACGGATCTGCGGCCAGCGCGCGCGCTACCGATCCGTATTCGAGTGCTTTGTCTCGATGCGCTTCTGCTTGATGCATGCTACCGAAATTCACCTGCGGGCAGCCTTGTGCGCTTCAGGTAGTCGGCTAATAATTTCCGTGGCTGAATTGTGCCCGTTCCTCGCAGGCCTGAACCGACAAAGTTGTCGATTTGCCGCGTGCGCATCGACTCCAGTCAAGAGCTGTGGCGTACTGGACATGGCAGCGGGCCGTCACGGCGCCGTCGGACCTCGCTCGGAAGAGTTCGGCGCGGTTCGACTACCACTTGCGGAAAAACGGAAGGAGGTCAATGTCATCGGTGTGCCCCGCCCCGTTCCTGATGGCTTCGGATAGCGGTGGGCCGGTCAGGTCTGACCTTCCGACTCGCAGCGTCGCGATGTCCTGGCTCCTGAAGGCGAAGGTGCTGCCGCCGGAGCGTCCGGCGGAATACGTGAGCCGGACGTCGCTGGCTGAACGCCTCGAGGGCGTGCTGCAGCGGCGGCTCACCGTGCTGCAGGCGCCCGCCGGGTTCGGCAAGACGACCCAGTTGGCGGAGGTTGCCCGCAGCACGAAGGAGAAGGGGATAGTCGTCGGTTGGATCTCTCTGGACGACGACGATTCGCCGAATGTGTTCGGCGGCTATCTCGCCTACGCGTTCGAGGAGGCGGGGCTGGATCTCGGTGTTCTCGGCGCACACGACGCGTGGTCCTCGTCGCCGGCCGTACAGCAGATGGGAATGGTGGCCCGCGCCATCGAATTGCACGCCGCGCCGTGCCTGCTCGTGCTCGATGAAGTCGACCGCCTGCCGCAGCGGACGGTCCAATTGGTCGACGGGCTGCTGAAACACGCACCGCGCGATCTTCACCTGGCGATGGCGTTCCGTTCCAACCCGGGGATCGGCGTGACCACGCACGTTCTGCAGGACAGGGCGATTGTGGTCGGCGCCGAGGAGCTGCGCTTCTCGAGAACCGACACCGGCCGGTTCTTCGCCGGGAACCTGTCGCGAGCGGAACTGGCCGCGGTCGAGGAGCGCACGGTCGGCTGGCCGTTTGCGCTGATGGTCTATCGCAACACGCGGGTTGCCGAGGCCGGCGGTTTCGATGTGGGCGCGGCCAGACTCGCCGAGAACTATATCGGCGTGAGCCTGCTGCGTGACCTGTCACCGGAGGATCGGATCTGCCTGTTCGATCTGGCGGTCTTCGACTGGATCGAGGCGGACCTGGTGGACCAGGTGCTGGGATCGAGCGATGCCCGCCTGCGGGTCGGCAGGTTGTCGGCGCTGAACGGATTCCTGGCGCCGGTCGAGGGAGACCGTACGGTGCAGCGCCTGCACCCGCTGCTCCGGGAGTACTGCCTCGATTCGCTCTCGATCGAGGATCCGGACCGCAAGCGTGCTCTGCACAAGCGAATAGCGATGGAACTCGCCGGGCGCGGCCATCTGACGCAGTCGTGGCGGCATGCCGCCGCGTCGGGCGACGTCCGGCTGGTGGGCGAGCTCATCGAGCGTGTCGGCGCGTTCCAGTTGTGGGTGAGGGACGGTGTCGCCCGCCTGATATCCGCCAGCCGGTTCCTGACCCCGGAGACTGTGTCCCCAAGTCCGCGGCTCGACCTCCTGCGGTGCATCATTCTCTGCCTGTCGTCGCGGCGGGAGGAAGCGGTCGCGCTGTTCGATGCCGTCTCGCGGCGGACCGCCGGCTTCAAGCGGGACCGGGAGGGTGGCGATGCCGATGCGCTGGCCGTGGATCGGGTATTCGCCCAGGCCGTGCTGGCGGGCGGCACGGTTCAGTTGTCACCCGCCGATCTCGATGCGTGGCTTCCGCCGAGTGCTCCCGGCGAGAGCGCGACCGAACGGGATCCGGAGCTCGCCTGCGCCCGACACACCATTCTCAGCATCGCGCACTACGGGCGCGCCAACTTCACGGAGAGTCGCCGGCACGGTCTGCAGGCCCGGGCGCACTTCACCGAGGAGCGGGGCTTCGGCGCTGTCCTCGTGGACATCTGCCTCGGGATGTCGGCCATGGCGCAGGGACGCGTGCAGGAGGCGGGCGAGAGGTATCGGCGCGCACGACGGGTGGGAAGGAGGCGTTTCGCCTCCGATCCCTGTTTCGCCCTCAGCACGGACGTGCTGATATTCGAGCTGGATCTCGAACGGAATCGCGAGAGGGAGATTCGGCAGCGGACCCTGAAGCGCTTGACGCAGTTGCCGAGGGTCTGGGTCGACATCTATTCGACGGCGATCGCGGTCAGTGCCGAGTTGATGTTCAGGCAGTACGGAAGCGGGGCGGTCATTGAGCTGTTGTCGAGGATAGTTGGAGAGGCGCGAGCGACCGACATGGAGTGCCTGTCGAGGATTCTGTCGGCGCTGTTGGCGTACTACCTGGTGGAGGTGCGGCGTTCGGACGAGGCCGCCCGGGTGTGGCGCGACCACGGATTGCCTCGTGGCGCAACCGAACTGCTGGATGTCGAGGGTCAGTCGTGGCGCACGATGGAGGCGCTGTCCTGCGCGCGCGTGCGATTGCTTCTGGAGCAGGAGGAGTTTGCGGCGGCCGAGGAGCTGGCGAGCAGCTTGTGCGGTCAGGCATCGGCGCACGGCCTCAAGCGCACGCTCCTGCGGGGGCTGGCGTTGTCGATGGTCGTGGCGCACAAGGAAGGCAGGGCGGATCGGGCGCAGTCGCGGTTGACGGAGTTTCTCCGGCTCCTGCGCGACGTGGACTACGTGAGGCCGCTGGTGCGTCATCGAGAGGCCAGTCTTCCCGTCTTGCAGGGCTTGCTCGGCACGGACCTGGACGACGACGTACGGCGAGCGGCCGAGTTGGCGCTGGTGCACGTGGGCAAGTCCAGCACCGCGGCCTCTCCGGTCTTCTCGTCGCGGGAGATGGACGTGCTGAAGGGAATCGGACGCGGACTCCGGAACAAGGAGATAGCCAAACGCCTCGGGATCACCGACGAGGGCGTCCGCTACCACCTCAGGAACATCTACCGCAAGACGGGTGCCAGGGACCGGGCGGAAGCACTGGGTTGTGCGAAGTCGCTCGGCGTTCTTTCCGGATGACGGCCCGTTCGGATCACCCTGGAGCGCTTCCTTTCACCGAGCGCCCGCCGTGTCCGGCCGGCTGCGGCGGGTGCCGGAAGGCCGGCCTCCGGCTCCGCGATTCCAACCAAGAGCGCACTGTCGGCGTCTAAACTTGTGAGAGCATGACCGCGACGGCAGCATCCGACTTCACCGACGAGCAGCTCGTGGCCCTGGCCGCGGGCGGCGACACGGGCGCGTTCAACCAGTTGGTCGTTCGCTGGGAGCGGCCGATCTTCGCACTCGCCTACCGCACGCTCGGGCGCGAGGAGGACGCACGGGACGTGTGCCAGGAGGCCTTCCTGCGGGCGTTCCGGGCCATCGGCGGCTTCAAGGGGCAGGCGCGGTTCTCGTCGTGGCTCTACCGCATCGCGCTGAACCTGTGCCGGGACTGGATCCGGAAGGAGCGGCGCGTCAGGGTCGTCCCGGCGTCCGACGACCTGCAGCAGGAACAGGCGCACGCCCTCGAGCCGGCCGAGGAGAGCGTAGAGGAGTTGATCGTGCGGCGTGACCTCGGGCGGGCGGTGGAGCGCCTGATGGCGACGCTCCCCGAGCCGCAGCGGACCGCCATCCTGTTGAAGGAATACCACGGCCTGACGTTTCAGGAGATCGCCGACCTGCAGGGATGTCCCCTGAGCACGGTCAAGACACGCCTGTACCAGGGGCTCAGCTCGCTTCGCCGGCAGCTCGAGCGGAACGGGATGGGCGCCGCCGCGTCGTTGCAGGAGCGGGGCACGGTGTCCTATCCTGCCCCTGGGAGCCCGCGGTGAGACGCCGCGTGGCACCCCGGAGCGGTGAGGCGCCCGCGTGGCAAGGCGCGACGAGGGAGCATATCGGGCATATTCGACCGAGGAGCAACGCGGTCCGCGCGGAACGCATCGCCGTTCGAATGCAGCGGGGCCTTTGCCACGGGCTCCGCGGGCGACTGGAGAGGGAAGCCAGTGTCTGATTGTCCGGAGAACGAAGCCCTGGTGGCCTACATCTACGAGGAGTGCGAGGCCGCCGAGCGGGCGCACGTGGAGCGGCACCTGCAGGCGTGCAAGGCGTGCGCGGCGGAGCTGGACGGTTTCGCGGCGCTGAGGGGAACGCTGCGGGAATGGGCCCCGCCCGATGCGCGGCTCGGGTTCCGCATCGTCGCGGACGGCGACGCCGGGGCGGATGGTGCGAAGCCTGCTGCCGCCTGGTGGCTCGCGGGGCTGCGTCCGGCGTGGGGGGTTGCGCTCGCCGCGACGACCGTCCTGGTTGCAGGCGCGGCGATAGCCAGCGTCGAGGTACGCTACGGCGACGGAGGTTTCGTGTTCCGCATGGGGTGGACGGGATCCGGGGCGGTCGAGGAGCCGCCGGCGACCGGCACGGTCCGGCCGTCGGCGGCGGCAGCGGTCGAGGAGACGCCGCCCTGGCGCGCCGAGCTGGCCGCGTTGGAGGCGCAGCTTCGCGAGGAGTTGGCCGCGCAGTCGACCGGCGCTCCGGCCGCAGGAGCGCTGGCCGCGACCTCCGCTCCCGGCATGCTTCCCGGTGACGATCTGCTGCGCCAGGTGCAGGATCTGATGGCGGAGAGCGAGCGCCGGCAGCGTCAGGAGTTCGCATCGGGGCTCATGCGGCTGGCGGAGGAGGTCGATCTGCACCGGCAGGTGGATCAGTTGCGCATGCAGCAGGAAGTCGACACTCTGGCCGACTACATGGTGCGCGTCGCCCAGCAGTAGCGGCGCGAACCGGGGCAGGGACATGGGAATCGCAACGCTCGTCGTCGTCGTCCTGACCGTGGCCGGCGTCGCACCCGCGGCGGCGCAGTTCGCGGGCCCGGCGGGCGTGGAGCGCGTGGCGTCCGACGATCCGCTGACCGCGCAGATACAGGTTCTGGAGCACGTACTGGCGCGGGCCGTAGCACTCAGCGCGCGGGGCGTCGAACAGCAGATGCCGCCCTGGGCGCCCGGTCTCATGCTGTTCGCCGGGCCGGCGCAGGTGCGCGGATTCCGTCTTCCCGGGTACGGCGTCTTCTTCGACGTCGAGTGTCCGGTGCTCCGGCAGAGCGTTCTCTGGTCGCTGGAGATGATGGATACCGATCTGCGGAGGATCCGTCGGGCGCTGGAGGAGTTGCGGGTTTCGGGGGTGCTGGCCCCCGAACTGCGCGCGCTCGCTCCGGACGCGGGCAGGGAGGTCGTTTTCGCACCCGGCGATGCTTCCGGGCCGACAGGAGGCCCGCCCCGCGGTGCCGCCGGAGATGCGCCGCCGGCCGCGGGTTCGGATGCGCCCGCGCCGGATCTGCATTCCGTGTACCAGGACGCGCTTCGAGAGATGCTGATCGACGCGCTCCTCGGTTACGGCGGCCCGCTCGGGGCCCTGCTCGATCGGGAGGACTGGCTGACGGTCGTCGCACGGGACACTCGCGGCCTGCCCGGGCGGGACACGACGGTCCGGGTGAGAGCCGGCGACGTGGCCGCCTTGCGGGCCGGAACCCTGACGCCGCAGGAGGTGCGCGCGCGGGTCGACACCTCGTCCTTCTGAGCCGGGCTGGGCTACAATCGAAGCATGTCGATGTTCCGCCGCCGGGTGCGCGCCGCGCTCGTGGTCGCGCTCTCCGCCGCCCTCTCCGGAAGCGCCTGCACGCCGCTCGACGTGCAGGCCGCGCTGGTCGTCACCGAGATGACTACCGGCTGGCTCGACGTCGGCCTGGACGAATTCGGCCGCAACAAGCTGGTGCCGACCGTTTCGTTCCGCCTCGAGAACGTCGCGGATCAACGCCTCCGGACTCTGCAGTTGAACGGCGTCTTCCGGCGCTGCATGTTCCTCTACGAGGGGCAGCCGGTGCCCGAGAACCCGGTGTCGCCGGCCGACGAGGAGGCCGGGACCTGCCTGGGCGAAGATCAGGTATGGGGCGACGCCCTGATCTCTGCGGTGGGCCGTGAGGGGGTGGTGCCGGGCGACGGCATCGGTCCGTTCACGATGGCGTCGAACCTGGGCTACACCGGGGAGCAGTCGCTGGCCGAGATGCTCGGGCATCGGGACTTCGTGGACGTCAAGATCGAGTTGTTCGTCAAGCACCGCGCCGAGCAGTGGGCCAAGCTGGGCGAGTTCCCGATCGACCGCCAACTGCTGACCCAGTGAGCGCCATCGGCGCACCCGTGCCTTCCACTGCATCATCGCCGTCGCTCGTTCGTCGTCTCGGCGCGCTTGACGGCGCGTCGATCATCGTCTCGAACGTCATCGGCAGCGGCATCTTCCTGGTGCCGGCGCTGGTTGCCGTCTGGGTTCCCAACGTCTGGCTGATGCTCGCCGCGTGGCTGGTCGGCGGAGGGCTGGCCTTCGCCGGCGCGATGGCGTACGCAGAGTTGGCGACTCTGCGCCCGCGAGCCGGCGGCGAGTACGTCTATCTGCGCGAGGCGTTCGGGCCGGCCGCCGGCTTTCTTTCCGGGTGGACCTCCTTCATTGCCGGGTTCTCGGGCGCCATCGCCCTCGGCGCCGTCGGGATCGCGAGCTACCTCGGCCGTTTCCTGCCGGCCGCGGGCGATACGACGCCGTTGGTCAGCATCCCGCTGGTGGTCGTCACGCTGTCGATCTCGCCCCGGACGGTGGTGGCCCTTACGGCGATCGCGGCCCTGACCGCAGTCCACGTGTTGGGGCTCGGCCCGGGCCGGATCGTGCAGAATCTGCTGGCCGGCGCCAAGGTCACCGTGCTCGTCGTGATTGTCGCCCTCGGCTTCACGATCGGCGACGGCTCGGTGGCGCACTTCGGCGCGCCGGGTGCGCCCGTGGCGCCCGCGCTCTGGCTCCTGGCCCTCATTCCCATCATGTTCAGTTATTCCGGATGGAACGCGGCCACGTACGTCGCGGAGGAAATCCGCGACCCGGGCCGCAACGTTCCGCTCGCGATAGCAGCCGGCACCGCGACGGTCGTCGTCATCTATCTGCTGCTCAATCTCCTGTACGTCTACGCGATGCCGCTCGCGGATCTCGGCGCGGTCGACCTCGGAGCGGACCGTGCGCCCGTCCTCGATGCGGCGGGCGGGCGGTTGTTCGGGACCGCAGTCGGTGCGGCCCTTGCCGCAGCGTCGGTGATCATGATTTCCGCAAGCATCAGCGCCATGGTGCTGGCAGGGCCGCGGGTCTACTTCGCCATGGCCCGCGACGGACAGTTCTTCGCGGCCGCCGCGCGGGTGCATGCGAAGTATCGGACTCCCGTGGCTGCCATCGTCGCACAGAGCATCTGGAGCGGTGTGCTCGTGCTTGTCGGTACTTTCGAGCAGTTGCTCCTCTACACCGGGTTCGCCGTCGTCACTTTCGCCGGTGCCGCCGTGGCCGCGCTGTTCGTGCTCCGGCACCGCGAGCCGGCCGCCCCCCGTCCGTTCCGGGCCTGGGGCTATCCGGTGGCGCCCGGCATCTTCGTCGCCGCCAGCGCCGCCATGGTCGTGAACGAGATCTGGCGCGAGCCGGCCGCCTCGGGCGCCGGCGTGCTGCTGATCGCGGCCGGTCTGCCGTTGTACCTGCTGTTCCGGCGGCGGGCGGCAGCAGGGGAGGAGGCTGAATGACGGCGTCCGAGGCGACGCTCCGGGCCACTACCGTCCTCGCGGTGCGACGGGCGGACAAGGCGGTCATGGCCAGCGACGGTCAGGTCACGCTCGGCAGCACCGTGGTCAAGCAGACCGCGCGCAAGATCCGCCGGCTGTACGGCGACCGCGTGCTGGCGGGTTTCGCCGGCTCGGCCGCCGATTCGTTCGCCCTCTTCTCGCGGTTCGACGCCAAGCTGGAGCAGCACCGCGGCAACCTGGAGCGTGCGGTGGTCGAGCTGGCCAAGGACTGGCGTACCGATCGCGCCCTGCGGCGGCTCGACGCCATGCTCGTGGTGGCCGACGCCAAGGCGACGTTCCTGCTCTCGGGCACCGGCGATCTGATTGAGCCGGACGACGGGATCGTGGCGATAGGCTCCGGTGGTCCCTTCGCGATGGCCGCCGCCAAGGCGCTCGCGCGGCGAACCGAGCTGGACGCGCGCACGATTGCCGACGAGTCGATGCGCATCGCCGCCGACATTTGCATTTACACGAATGCCAATGTCACCATCGAGGAATTGTAGTCGTGCCCATCTACCTGCCCGAGACGGCCGCTTCCTCCGTCGGCGCCCTCACGCCGCGCGAGATCGTGAACGAGCTCGACCTCCACGTGGTCGGACAGCACCAGGCGAAGCGCGCGGTGGCGATTGCGCTCCGGAACCGGATGCGGCGACAGAAGCTGCCGCCCGAGCTGGCCGAGGAAGTCGCGCCGAAGAACATCCTGATGATCGGGCCGACCGGTGTCGGCAAGACGGAGGTCGCGCGGCGCCTCGCGCGTCTCGCGCAGTCGCCGTTCATCAAGGTCGAGGCGTCGAAGTTCACCGAGGTGGGCTACGTCGGCCGCGACGTGGAGTCCATGGTGCGCGACCTCGTCGAGCTGGCCGTCACGATGGTACGCGACGAGCGGACCGTCGAGGTGCGCGACAAGGCGCGCGCCAACGCCGAGGAGCGCCTGCTCGACCTGCTGGTGCCGCCGGTGAGGCTCTCGCCGGCCACGCCGGGCGCGCAGCCGGACCCGGGCGCGGCGCGGGAGGCGGCCCGGCGGACGCGCGAGAAGCTCCGCGACCAGCTCCGCTCGGGCGGTCTCGACAACCGTGTCGTCGAGCTGGAGGTGCGCGATTCGTCGTTCCCTTCCTTCGAGGTCATCGCCGGATCGTCGGTGGAAGAGATCGACGTCAAGATGAAGGACATGCTGCCGGGTTTGTTTCAGGGGCGCAGCCGGAAGCGCCGGATGAAGGTGCCGGAAGCGGCGGAGCACCTCGCCCGCGAGGAGGAGCAGAAGCTCGTCGACATGGAGAGCGTCGGCCGCGCCGCGATAGAGCGGGTGGAACAGGCGGGAATCATCTTCGTCGACGAGATCGACAAGATTGCCGGCAGCGACGGCAGGCAGGGTGGCCCGGACGTGAGCCGCGAGGGCGTGCAGCGCGACATCCTGCCCATCGTGGAGGGGACGACCGTCAACACGAAGCACGGGATGGCGCGAACCGACCACATTCTCTTCATCGCGGCCGGCGCGTTCCATGTGGCCAAGCCGTCCGACCTGATTCCGGAGCTCCAGGGCCGGTTCCCGATTCGCGTGGAGCTCGAGGCGCTGGGCACGGACGATTTCGTGCGCATCCTGACCGAGCCGCAGGGCGCCCTCGTGACGCAGTACCGGGCGCTGCTCGGAACGGAGGGTATCGACCTGCGGTTCGAGGACGGGGCGGTCCGGCGGATCGCGGAGATCGCCAACCTCGTCAACGAACGCAGCGAGAACATCGGGGCGCGCCGGTTGCACACCGTGATGGAGAAGCTGCTCGACGAGATCTCGTTCGACGCGCCGGACCTGGACGAGACCCGTGTCGTCATCGACGCGTCGTACGTCGATCGGATGCTGTCGGAGATCGTCAAGGACGAGGATCTTTCCCGCTACATTCTGTGACTCGTCTTCGGAGCTTTATCCGGGTCGCCGCACTGGCGGCGCTCGTGGCCCCGCTCGCGACCTGCGGCGCGCGGGGCGCGCCGCGCCCGCCGCTGCGCATCGTGCCGGCCACGATCGCCGCGCCGGTGGCGACGCGGCTGGCCGATCGCGTCTACCTGGAGTTCCCGGCTCCGGACCGCGACTCCGACGGGACGACGCCGGGCGACATCGACTGGATCGAGGTCCATGCGCTGACGACCCAACCGACGGACCGCCGGCCGCGCGAGACCTTCTCCGAGGACTGGCTCGACGCGGCGACGCTGGTCGCGATGCTGCCCGTCCGCCCTCCGGGTGCGTTCCCGCCCATGCCCGAGCTGGAGGACCTGCTCGACGAGGCCGGGAACCGCGACGCGGTCACCGGTCCGGTGGCGTTCTTCGAGGTCGTGCAGGGCGAAGCGGTGACCGTGGTCGAGCGATTGACGCCGGCCGCGTTGCTGCCGGTGACGGTGGGCGAGGAGGAGGACGACGAAGACGAGGATGACGAGGAGGGGGATCGAGTGTTGCCCGTGCCGCTCGTATCGCCTCCGACCCCCAATCCACCGATCCGTTCCTACGTCGCGTTCGGCGTCTCGTCGAGGGGCAGGATTGGAGATCCGTCCGAGCTCGTCGACGTCCCTCTCGTCGCAGCGCCGCCCCCGCCGGGGCCGGCGGTGGTCTCGTACACCGCCGCCGCGGTTCAGGTCGCGTGGCCGGAGCCGCCCACGTTCCGTTTGCCGGTGCAGGCAGTCGAGGTCGAGCCGCCGACGCTCGCGTCCACACCCGTGGTGGAGGGGCCGGTGCCGTCGGACTACGTCGTCTATGATGTCGCGGCATCCGCCGATCCCGACGTGCTGCGGCCGTTGCGTCTTGCCCCGCCCGGCCGGCTGGCGTCCCACACCGACACCGGCGTCGTCTTCGGAACGATCCGCTGCTACGCCGTCCGCGTGCTCGACCATGTCGGCCCCCGGCCGGTCGCGCCCGATACCGCGGAGAGCGGTCTGCAGGTTCTGGGCGATGCATCGCCGGCGACCTGCGTCGTGCTGACCGACACGTTCCCGCCCGCTGCGCCGACCGGTCTCATCGCGGTCGCCGACACGGGCGGCATCACCCTCATCTGGGACGAGAACAGCGAGGCGGACGTGGCCGGCTACCTGGTCTTGCGCGGAACCGCTTCAGATGCGACACTCCAACCGCTCACGCGCGAGCCGATCGTCGGAACGGCGTACCAGGACGTCGACGTCACGGTTGGCGGGCGCTACGTCTACCGGGTGCTGGCCGTCGACACCGCGGTCCCGCCGAACGAGAGTCCGCCGTCGGCGCCGGTCACGGAAATCGCCCGCTGAGGTATCCATGGAACGTGTGTATCGCATCGATGTCGAGGGGCAGGCGCGGTTCGCGCTCGAGCGCGACGGGACGTGGCGCCTGCTCGAGGGCGACCTCTTCGGAGATCGCCGTGACGGAGCGGCTCTCGACCCTGACGGGGTCCGCTTGCTGCCTCCGGTGACGCCCTCGAAGATCGTGGCGGTCGGGCTCAACTACCGGGACCATGCCCGGGAGATGGGCAAGGCGTTGCCGAGCGAGCCGCTCATCTTCCTGAAGCCCCCGTCCGCCGTCATCGGCCCGGGATCGTCCATCGTGATTCCCCCCGGCGCGGGCCGGGTGGACTACGAGGCAGAGGTCGGCATCGTGATCGGTCGGACCGCGCGCAACGTGCAGGCGGCCGAGGCGCGCGACTACGTGCTCGGGCTGACGTGCGTCAACGACGTGACCGACCGGGACCTCCAGAAGCGGGACGTGCAGTACACGCGGGCGAAGGGATTCGATACGTTCGCGCCGGTCGGCCCGGCCATCGCCGTCGGGCTGGACTGGACGGGGCTGTCGGTCGGCTCGACGGTCAACGGCGTCACGCGGCAGGCGTCGAGCACGCGGGAGATGATCTTCCCGCCGGAGCGCGTGGTGGAGTTCGTGAGCCACGTGATGACGCTGCTGCCGGGCGACGTCATCGCGACGGGGACGCCGCCGGGGGTCGGGCCCATCGCGCCGGGCGATCGGGTGGCGATCGCGGTGGAGGGTGTCGGCGAGCTCGTCAACGACGTGGTGGCCGGCTGAACCGCGGAGTCGATCCGCAGTGCAGGAGAGCAGCTCGTGAAGATCTTCGTGGACAGCGCGAACCCCGAGACCGTCGAAGCCCTGGTGCCGTTGCGGATCGTCGACGGGGTGACGACCAACCCGTCGCTGCTGGCGAAGGAGGCGGGAGACCCGCACGAGACGCTGGCGCGCATCTGCCGGGCGGTCGGCGGGCCGGTGAGCGCCGAGGTGGTGGCGACGGACGCCGACGGGATGATCGGCGAGGGACGCGGCCTCGCCGCCATCGACGAGCACATCGTGGTCAAGGTGCCGTTCGGCAAGGCCGGGGTCCAGGCGTGCGCGGCGCTCTCCGGCGACGGCATTCGCGTCAACGTGACGCTCGTCTTCTCGCCCGTCCAGGCGCTGTTGGCGGCCAAGGTCGGCGCGGCGTTCGTGAGCCCGTTCGTCGGCCGTCTCGAGGACGTTGCGACCGACGGCATGGACCTGGTCAGCCGCATCGTCGAGATCTACGAGAACTACGAGTTCGAGACCGAGGTGCTCGTGGCGAGCGTGCGCGGTCCGGCCCACGTGGTGGAGGCGGCGCGCATGGGCGCGGACGTTTGCACCTGCCCCCCGAAGGTCATCGACATGCTGTTCAATCACCCGCTGACCGACATCGGTCTGGCGAAGTTCCTGGCCGACTGGGACAAGGCGCAGGCCGTCAGGGCATAGCATGGACAGACTGGAAACGCTGGCGGACCACGAGCGTCGGGCGGAAGCCGGCGGCGGCGAGGCGCGGCAACGGCGGCAGCACGACGCGGGCAAGCTCACGGCCCGGGAGCGGATCGACCTCTTCTTCGATCCCGGCACGTTCCGCGAGATCGACAAGCTGGTGACCCACCGCTGCCGCGACTTCGGCATGGAGGCGCAGCTCGTCCCCGGCGACGGCGTCGTGGCGGGCCACGGAGAGGTCGACGGGCGCCTCGTCTACGCGTTCGCGCAGGACTTCACGGTGTTCGGCGGGTCGCTGTCGGAAACCAACGCCGCGAAGATCGTCAAGATCATGGACCTGGCGATGAAGAACGGCGCACCGGTCGTCGGCCTCAACGATTCGGGGGGCGCCCGGATTCAGGAGGGGGTCGCCTCGCTGGGCGGCTACGCCGACATCTTCCTGCGCAACACGCTCGCCTCCGGCGTCATCCCGCAGCTCTCGGCCATCATGGGGCCGTGCGCCGGGGGAGCGGTCTACTCCCCGGCCATCACCGACTTCACGGTGATGGTGGAGCGGACGAGCTACATGTTCGTCACCGGGCCGGAAGTGATTCGTACCGTCACCCACGAGGAGGTGACCAAGGACGAGCTCGGCGGGGCGATGACCCACAACGCGAAGAGCGGAGCCGCCCACTTCGCGGTCCCGACCGACAAGGACTGCCTGGCGCTGCTGCGCCTGCTGCTCGGCTACCTGCCCTCCAACAACCTCGACGATCCGCCGCGCGTCGAGTCGACCGACCCGGTCGACCGGGAGGACCCGAGTCTCGATACCCTCGTGCCCGAGTCCCCGAACCAGCCCTACGACATGCTGGACCTGATTCGGGCGGTCGGCGACGACGGCGATTTCCTGGAGGTCCACCGGCACTTCGCACCCAACATCGTGGTCGGCTTCGCGCGTTTCGGGGGGCGGCCGGTCGGCGTGGTCGCCAACCAGCCGGCGCACCTGGCCGGGGCGCTCGACATCGACGCCTCGATCAAGGGGGCGCGGTTCGTGCGCTTCTGCGATGCGTTCAACCTTCCGCTGGTGACGTTCGAGGACGTCCCGGGCTTTCTGCCCGGCACCGTGCAGGAGTACGGCGGCATCATCAAGCACGGCGCGAAGCTGCTCTACGCGTTCGCCGAGGCGACGGTCCCGAAGGTGACGGTCGTGGCCCGCAAGGCCTACGGCGGCGCGTACTGCGTGATGGCGAGCAAGCATATCCGTACCGACGTCAACCTCGCCTGGCCGACCGCGGAGATCGCGGTCATGGGGCCCGAGGGCGCGGTCAACATCCTGTACAAGCGGGAGCTCGAAGCGGCCGAGGAGCCCGACGCGCTGCGCGCCTCGAAGGTGCAGGAGTTCCGCGACAAGCTCGCCAACCCGTTCATCGCCGCCGGGCGGGGGTTCATCGACGAGGTCATCGCCCCCCGCACGACCCGCCCGCGCATCGTCGCGGCCCTGCGCAGCCTCGACGGCAAGCGGGACCGCAACCCGCCGAAGAAGCACGGCAACATTCCGCTGTGACGCCCGGCAGCAGTGCGGGCTGGAGGCCGCCCGTGCTGCTGCGGCCGGGCGCTTTCTCCGACCGGTTCGTCGGCCGGGTCGGTCGTCCGCGCGGCCGCGGTCATGCAGTACGATAAGGAGACGAACTGCCGATGAAGGTGCTCATCGCCAACCGCGGCGAGATCGCGGTGCGGATCATGCGCGGGTGCCGCGAGATGGGACTGCCGACGGTCGCCGTCTACTCCGACTGCGACCGGCTGGCGCCGCACGTCCGCTACGCCGATGAGGCGGTGGCGCTCGAGGCGGACGAGCCGGCCGCCAGCTACCTGCACGTCGAGAAGATCATCGCGGCGGCGCGCCGGACCCGTGCCGACGCCGTGCATCCCGGCTACGGGTTCCTGGCGGAGAACGGCGGGTTCGCCCGGGCCGTCGCCGACGCGGGGCTCCGGTTCATCGGCCCGCCGGCCCGGGTCATCGAGCTGATGGGCGGCAAGACCGCGGCGCGCGAGGCGGCGGGAAAGGCCGGCGTGCCGATCGTCCCGGGCAGCGGCGGCCCGCTCCCCGAGGGTGCGACCGAGGCGGAGCTGCGGCAGGCGGGGGACGCGATCGGCTACCCCATCTTCGTCAAGGCGGTCGCCGGCGGCGGCGGCAAGGGGATGCGGCTGGTGCGCGAGCCGGACGGGTTGCCGCGTGCCATTCAGGGCGCGCGGTCCGAGGCCGCGTCTGCTTTCGGCGACGGCGCCGTCTACCTGGAGCGCTGCATCGAGCGGGGCCGGCACATCGAGGTGCAGCTTCTCGCGGACGAGCACGGCGGCGTGGTGCCCTTCGTCGAGCGGGAGTGCTCGATTCAGCGACGCCATCAGAAGGTGATCGAGGAGACGCCGTCGCCGGTGGTCGGTATCGAGACGCGGCGCGCGCTTGCGTCGGCCGCGGCCCGGCTGGCCGCCGAGGTCGGGTACGCCAACGCCGGCACCATCGAGTTCCTGCTCGACGAGTCGGGTCACTTCTACTTTCTGGAGATGAACACCCGGCTGCAGGTGGAGCATCCGATCACGGAGATGGTGACCGGGATCGACCTGGTGCGCTGGCAGCTCCGGGTCGCGCAGGGGGAGCGGCTGGACATCGATCCCGAGCGGGTGCTTGCGCCCGACGGCCACGCCATCGAGTGCCGCGTCTACGCCGAGGATCCGAACGCCGGCTTCATGCCGTGCCCGGGGCTGATCGAGACGCACCGTCCGCCGGAGGGTCCGGGAGTCCGGGTGGACGCGGGCGTGGCGGCCGGTTTCGAGGTGCCGGTGCACTACGACTCGATGGTGGCCAAGGTCGTCGCCCACGCGGCGGATCGGCGCCTGGCCATCGACCGCATGGACCGCGCGCTCGCGGAGTACGACATCGGCGGCGTGCCGACGACCGTCCCGATGTTCCGCTGGCTGCTGCGTCACGTCGACTTCGTCGCCGGCCGCTTCGACACGACCTTCCTCGACCGCGTGCTGGCCGGGCGGGAAGGAACCGATTTCGTCGAGCCTCCCGACGACGCCGAGGAGCTGGCCGTCATCGCCGCCGCGCTGTCCGTCACGCTGGGACGTGCGACGGCCGGGGACGGCGGTCCCGTCGCGGCTGCGGCGGCCGGCGGTCGCTGGAAGCAGGCGGCGCGCGTCGAGGGACTACGATAGAAGCATCCGGCATGCGAATCGAGATCGAGGTCAACGGCAGGGCACGTGACGTCACCGTCGAACGGGACCCGGCGCGCCCGTGGCGCATGCAGGTGTCCTGGGACGGAACGACGCGCGAGGTCGATGCACGCGTCGTGGAGCGGGATGCCCGCGGGGTGCTGCTGTCGCTGGTGCAGGTCGGAAACGCCGCCGCGAGCCGCCAGGTGCGCTGCGTGGCGACCGGCCGGAACGGGATGACGCAGGTGCACCTCGGCGACGTGGTCGTCGAAACGGTGATCAACGGCCGGCGGGTGGGCGGGGATGTTTCCGGCGACGCCGCGGGCGGCGCGTCGCGACTGGTCGCTCCGATGCCCGGCAAGGTGGTGCGCGTGCTGGTGGCCCCCGGAGACCGGGTCGAGGCCCGGCAGCCGCTGGTCGTCGTCGAAGCGATGAAGATGGAGAACGAGCTGGGGGCGCCGCGAGCCGGCACCGTCACCGAGGTTCCCGCCACCGAGGGCATGTCGGTCGAGGCCGGCCGTTTGCTGGCCGCCATCGAGTGAGCGCCGGGCGATCGATGCCAGACAAGCCGGTCCTTCCCGGTAGCGTTCTCTTCGCCGCCGCGCCGGCGACGAAGCAGCGGCCGGCAGAGCAGTCGGCGGCGAAACGGGCTGACACCGCGCCCGCGGCGAAGGCAGGCTCGTCTCTGCCGGCCGCCGTACTCGCCGGTTGGGCACGCGGCCTGAGACGGCTGGGATTGCGTCCCCTGCGATGGCGTTGGGCGCGGCGTCTGCGGCCGGGAGTGCGCCGGTCGCTCGTGTGGACGACCATTGCTGCGGTGGCGCTCGTTGCGGGCAGCGTCGTGTCGGTAACCACCATCGACCTGGGCCCCAGCTTGCGCGCGCAGGCGGAGGGGGCCTTCGCCGGCTATATCGAGCGGTCGGTCACGATCGGCCGGCTGAGCACGTACCTGGCGCCGGGGCGCTTTCTGATCGAAGACCTGGAGATCGGAGGCCTCAATCCCGGCGACCGCCCGTTCTTCCAGGTGGACCGCATCGAGATTTCGACCGAGTGGACGCCTCTGCTGCACGGCGAGGTGCTCGTGGACGCCGTCGAGCTGAGCGGCTGGCGCATGCTGGTCGAGTCCTTCCCCGACGGACGGCAGAGCTTTCCGAGATTCGTCCGGCCGGCGAACGATGCCGAACGAGCCGACGCGGCCCTCCCGGCGGAGGACCCCGGGACCGCGGCATCCGTGACGGAGGAAGGGGACGAGGGCCGGATCTTCGTGACCACCGTGCAGCATCTGCGCGCGTACGACGGCGAGTTCGTGTACGAGGACCACGTCGCCCCCTGGAGCATCGAGGCGCCCAACATCGACATGACGCTGGGGAAGTCCACCGGCTACGGAGGGACGGCCGAGTTCCGGGGCGGCACCCTCGTCATCGGCGATTTCGAGCCGATGACGTTGAGCATGGATGCGGACTAC
The DNA here is from genome assembly GCA_963662835.3 of Vicinamibacterales bacterium. GTDB lineage: Bacteria > Acidobacteriota > Vicinamibacteria > Vicinamibacterales > UBA8438 > WTFV01. The sequence continues at coordinate 7,442,977 of CAXXVU020000002.1, read as the reverse complement.
GTGCTCGACGGCGGGCTCGTGGAACTGACGCACATCGATCTGTGGGCGGGCGACGACGGCTTCCGGGCGCGCGTCGACGGCCGCGTCGACATGCTGAACTGGCCGGAGTCGACCTACAACGTCCGCGAGATGTCGATTGACCTGCCCGCGATGAAGGAGATCTTCTTCGCGCGGGACAACTTCACGGTGACCGGCGGGGCGGCGTTCGAAGGGATCTGGCGCCTGTTCGAGGGCGGCCGCGAGCTGACCGGCTCGTTCTCGAGCGCCGACGCCACGCTGTCGGGGCTCCGTTTCCCGGAGCTCGACGGCGATCTCGTATGGACGCGCGACCGTTTCGAGGTCACCCGCGCGCACGCCGGCTTCTACGGCGGCGACCTCGACTTCACCTACGCGATGAAGTCGCTGGGTGCGTTCGAGCCGGGCATCGCCACGTTCAATCCGCGGGTCCGGTCGGCGGATCTCGGACCGTTGTTCGACGACCTGGAGGTGCGCGGGGCTGGTCCCCTCGGCCGGCTCACGGGCGAGGTCAGCCTGGCCTGGCCGCTCGGGGGCTTTGCGGAGCGTAGCGGCGGCGGCGAACTGTCGGTGGCCCCGCCGGGAGCATTCGCGCTGTTGCCGCGGGACGTTCCGCCGCGGCCGCGCGCCGGCTGGCCGCATGCCGAGCAGCCATTCGAGCCGGCCGCTGTCCCGTGGCGGTTTCCGTTCGGCGGCGAGATGCGGTTCACCTTCGATCCCGACGGCGTGGACATCGCGCCGAGCTGGTTCGCGACGCCCCTGACCGCGATGACCTTCGAGGGCCGTACCGCCTGGGGGGCCGGCTCACGGATTCCGTTCGATGTCGTCAGCGCCGACTGGCAGGAGAGCGATCGCGTCATGGCTGCGGTCATGACGGCGTTCGGACGTCCGACCGGGGACCTGACGGTGCAGGGTCAGGGGACGATGTCGGGCGTGATGACGGGAGCGCTCGCCGCGCCGCGGATCGGGGCGGTCTTCGCCGGCGATGCGATCGAGGCCTGGAATGTCGACTGGGGCCGCGGGGAGGGGGACATCGTCGTAGAAGACGGGATTCTCGAAGTCGCGGGCGTCCGGTTCGTCCAGGCGGCATCGAGTCTGGCCGTCGACGGCCGGTTCGCGATCGGGCCGCCCCGGCCCGGACGCGAAGAAATGAATGCGCGATTCGTGGTCGACAGTCTGCCCGCCCAGTACATTCGTGATGCGTTCGCGCTCGATGGCTACAGCATCGACGGCCCGACCTACGGGCAGATCCGGCTGTACGGAGCGTACGGCGCGCCGCACGGATTCGGACGGCTGAGGCTGGGAGCGGGTCTCGCATACGGCGAGCCGTTCGACGAGGCGGAGGCGGATCTGCGGTTCGACGGCGACGGCGTGCTGCTCAACGGCCTCACGGTGCGGCAGGGCGACGGAGAGGTGACGGGGGCGATGTACGTGAAATGGGACGGGACGTATTCCGTTACCGCCGACGCCCGTGACCTCCGACTCTCCTCGTCCCGGATGGTGGAGCGTATTCCCGTACCCGCAACGGGACGGATCGACGCGGCGATCTCGGGCGCCGGCGCCTTCGCGGATCCGCGGTACGAGATCCGGGGAACGGTGAGCGAGGTGGCGCTTGCAGGAGCGACGGTCGGGCAGGTGATCGGACGCCTCGACGTCGAGCGGGGCGTCATGGCGGTCGAGCTGGAAGTGGCGTCCTCCGACGTCACCATCTCGGGCTCGGGCCGCGTCGGGCTGGCGGAGGAGGCCCCGTCGCGGCTTCTGTTCAGCGTCGAGGACACACGGCTGGACCCGTTCGCCCGGGCGGTGCAGCCGGGGTTGCCGGAGATGACGGTGCTCGTGGAGAGCGGTATGGTCGCCGTCGATGGGACACTGTTCGACATCGAGGGGCTCGGTGTCGACGTAATCGTGGATCGACTTGCGTTGACGGTGTTCGACTTCGAGCTCCACAACGATGGTCCGGTTCACCTTTCGCTTGCCGACAAAGCCGTACGCGTCGACCGGATGCGGCTGCAGGGCGAGGGAACCGACCTGGAGCTGGACGGCGAAATGACGCTGGCCGGGGAGCGGCTGGCGCTGCGTGCGAACGGAAACGCCAGCCTTGGCATCCTGGAGGGGCTCGCCACCGATGTGCGGAGCCGCGGGACGATGCGGCTGGAGGCCGACATAGGCGGGTCCCTGGACGAGCCGATGATCACCGGCGAAGCGCGGGTGACGGACGGTCGCATCCGCCACCTGGCGCTGCCCCATGCGCTCGACGCGGTCAACGGGCGCGTCGCGCTCGAGCCGGGCGGGGTCCGATTCGACGACTTGACGGCGGAGCTCGGCGGGGGGGCGCTGACCTTCGGCGGCAGGGTGGGGCTGCAGGGGTACCACATCGACGACCTGAGTGTGACCGCCGTCGGCCGCGACATCGCGCTGCGCTATCCCGAAGGCATCCGGTCGCGCGTGGACGCGGATCTGACCTTGCGAGGCTCGGTCGACGCCGCCACGCTCGGCGGTCTCGTGACCGTGCACGACGCGATCTGGATGGAGCTCTTCCAGGCGGACGGGGGGTTCATCGATTTTCTGGGCGATCCGTCCGCCGCCGAGCCGGCGGAGACCACGTTTCCGCTGGGGTTCGACCTGCGCATCTCCGCCCCGTCGAGCCTTCGGATCGCCGACAACCGGGCGCAGATCGTCGCCAGCGCCGACCTGGTCCTGACCGGCACTTACGATCGCCCCTCGCTGCTGGGGAACGCCGAGATCGAGAGGGGCCAGATCTACTTCCAGGGCAATCGGTACCGGCTGACCCGCGGCAGCGTGGGATTCACGAACCCCCTGGAGATGGAGCCGTTCATCGACCTCGAGGCCGAAACGGACATCCGGGTGCCGGGGCAGACGTACCGGGTGACGCTGGGACTGAGCGGCCCTGTCGACCGGCTGCAGCCGCCGACGCTCGAGTCGGATCCGCCGCTGCAGCAGTTCGAGATAGTCGGACTGCTGCTCGGAGACGTTCGGGACCCGCAACAGGCCGAGATCCGGACCCTGCGGGCGCCCGAGGCATCGCAGCAGAGCCTGCTGCTGCAGGGCATCGGCACTGGACTGCTGAACAACCCGGTGCTGGCGGAAGTCGGGGGAGTGGTGGAGCGCTCCTTCGGTGTCGATACGTTCGAGATCACCCCGTCGCTGGACGATCCTGCGGCGCAGCAGTCGACGCAGCTCGTACCGACCGCGCGCGTGTTGATCGGCAAGCGCATATCGGATCGGGCGCACGTGACGTTCTCGCGCGCCGTCAGCGGCAGCAACCAGGACCTCATCGTCGTCTTCGAGTACGACGCCACCGATCGGCTGTCCTGGGTCCTGTCGCAGAACGAAGATCGGACCTACGCGCTCGACGTGCGCGTCCGGCACGCGTTCTGATGCGTGGCTGCCTGCTGGCGCTGGCCGTGCTCGCCGGCCCCTGCTGGCCCGCCGGTCCCGCGCACGCCGCGCCCGGCGTGGACCGGTTCATCGGTCAGGACGTGGTCGCGGTGCAGTTGGCGGTGGATGGCCGGCCGCTGGAGGACGCGACCGCGCGCGAGCTGGTCGAGACCCGCGTCGGCGAGCCGCTCTCGATGCGCCAGGTGCGCGAGACGCTGGCGCACCTGTTCAGCCTGGGGCTCTACCGCGGGGTCGAGGTAGGCGCGAGCGCGAGCCGCGGCGGCGTCGCGTTGCTCTACGAGCTGCGGTCGCTCGAGACCATCGACCGGATCGAGTTCGAGGGCGCGCCCGGCGTGTCCGAAGAGGAGTTGCGCCGCCTCATCGTCCAGCGCCACGGCGCGACGTTTCTCGCCGGTCAAGCCGAGGCGGTCGCGGACACGGTGCGCAGAACGCACGCCGAGAGAGGGTTCTTCCGTCCTCGTGTGCTGCACGAGGTTGTCGGAGCCGCCTCGCGGCGCGTTCTCCGCATCGTGGTCCAGGCCGGACCGCGCGCGTTGGTCCGACGCTGGGTGATCACGGGCGAGTCGCCGCCGGTGCATGCCGCCATCCGCGCCCGGCTCGGGCTTCGTGACAACCAGCCGTACGACGGTCCGGCGATCATCGAGCGGCTCAGCGGCTACGAGGCGGATCTGCGGGGCCGGGGCTACTACGAAGCCCGCGTGTCTCACGGTGTCGATCGGTTGAGCGACGCCGAGGTCGACGTCCACCTGACCGTGCGTCGTGGGCCCCGGATTGCCGTGACGTTCGAGGGCGACGAGGTTCCGGGGGCCCGTCTGGCGGACCTGGTGCCGGTCGCCCGGGAGGCGAGCGCCGACGAGGACCTGCTCGAGGACGCGGACCAGCGTATCGCCGCTTACCTGCAGGACCTCGGGTACCGCGATGCCGCGGTTACCCACACGCGCGAAGGCGATGCGCATCAACTCTCCATCGTCTTTCAGGTGGCGCGAGGTCCGCTGTACCGGGTCGGCGATCTGGTGGTCCGCGGGAACCGGGCGGTAACGGACGCGACGGTTCGATCCATCGCCGGCGTGGCGCCGGGCGATCCTCTGGTGGTACGGGCGATCGGTGCCGGGCTTGCCGCCATAGAGGAGCACTACAGCCGCCTCGGCTTCGCCACGGTGAGGGCCGTGCATTCTCTCAGCGGCTTGGGGGGCGACGCCGGCGAGGCGGTCGAGCGGACGGTCGAGGTCCGGATTGAGGAGGGCGTACGGACCATGGTCGGGGCCGTGGAGTTCGACGGTGCGTCTGCCCGGTCCCCGGAGGCTCTGCAACGGCTCGTCGACACGCGCAGCGGTGATGCCTACTACGGACCGCAGGTCCAACGCGATCGGGACGCTCTGCTGGAGCACTATCTGAACGACGGCTACGAGCAGGCGCGAGTGACGGTCGATGCACGGTTCGCCGACGACCTGAGCACCGTGGACCTCGTCTTTCGAGTCGCCGAGGGCCGGCAGGTGCTGGTCGACCACGTGCTGATCGTGGGCAGCCGGCAGATCGACGCCGCCACCATACGGCGCGAGGTGACCCTGGCCCCCGGCCAGCCTCTCGGACTCGACGACGTGGCGGAGACGCGCCGCCGCCTCAACGCGCTCGGCCTGTTCCGGCGGCTCGATATCCGCGAGTTCAGCCACGGCCGTTTCGATCGGCGCGACGTGATCATCGAGGTCGAGGAAGCGGCTGCGACCCGGCTCGCCTACGGGGGCGGCTTCGAGGTGTCGCAACGGCTCCGGCGCGAGACGAGGGCGGCGGGCAGCCAGGCGGTGGAGCGGATCGAGTTCGCGCCGCGCGGATCGTTCGAGATCGGCCGCCGCAACCTGTGGGGCGGGAACCGATCGATCGACGTGTTCACGCGCGTCAGCGTCCGGCGCAAGAACGACCCGCCGTCGCCGGCCCCGGCCGAGGCCGGCGGGGCGCTCGGCTTCAACGAGTATCGGGTGCTCGCCACCTATCGCGAGCCGCGGGCGGTGGGTCGCGCCTGGGACGTGCTGGTGTCCGGGTTCGTCGAGCGGGCGATCCGTCCCGGTTTCGATCTCTTCAGCCGCGGCGTCACGGCGCAACTGACGCGATCCTCGGGAGCGGCGACCGGCACCGCGGTGGGGTACCAGCTCGGCAACAACGACACTTCCAACCGGGAGTTGAACCGCGAGGACGAGAACATCGTCGACCGTCTCTTCCCCAACGTGCGGCTGTCGTCGTTCACCGCAAGCCAGGTGCTCGACACCCGGGACGATCCGGTCGATCCGTCCCTCGGCTCGCTAGTGACGCTCGAGTCCGAGGTGGCCGCGCGCGCGCTCGGGTCGGAGGTCGGCTTCTCGAAGAGTTTTCTCTCCGGGTCCCTGTATCGCCGTGTGCCCGGGCTTCCGCGGATCGTGGTCGCAGCCGGCGCACGCCTCGGCATCGCCTGGGGGTTCCCCCGGTCCCTCGCCGCCGCCGCCGCGCCGGCAGCGGGGCGGCAGCCGGCAACGAGCTCTCTCGCGCTCCCGATCAGCGAGCGGTTCTTCGCCGGCGGGAACACCACGGTGCGCGGGTTCGCCCTGGATCGGCTCGGCCATCCTCGCACCGAGACCGGCGGCACGATAGACCAGGACGGCTTTCCACAGGGCGGGAACGCCGTGGTCATCCTGAACAGCGAGGCGCGGGTCCGCGTGACCCCGGCGATAGGCATCGTCACGTTCCTCGACGCCGGCAACGTTTATGATCGTGTGGAGCACGTGAGTCTCGGCCGCATTCGGAGCGGCGCCGGGGTCGGGATTCGCTACAACTCGCCGGTTGGGCCGCTGGGGTTCGACATCGGCTTCAAGCTCGGCGAGCGCCATTTCTTCGGTGACGAGACAAATCCGCAACAGGAGCAGCTCTGGGCGCTGCACTTCAGCTTCGGGCAGGCGTTCTGACCGCCGGTCCTTCCGCCTTCTCGTCTGCCTGCTGCTTGCGACCCTCGTATGGCTCTCCGGTGGGCACGCGCAGATCCTCGATCGGGTGCTGGCGATGGTCTCCGGCCAGGTCATTCTGGCCTCGGACGTGCGGGCGTTCCTCGATCTGGGGTTGCACGAGCGCGGTTTGTGGGGAATCCAGGAACGGGATTTCGCGGATCGCGAGGCCGCCGCCCTGAACCGGCTCATCGAACGCCGGCTCGCGCTCGATGAGGTGAACCGTTACCGGCAGGCGCTGCCCTCCGCGGCGAGCGTCGACCGCTACCTGGCGGCGGTGCGCGCGCGGTTTGCCGACGACGACGCTTTCGCCGCGGTGCTTGCGACCGTCGGGCTGGAACTGGAGGACCTGCGGCAGATCCTCCGGGACGACATCCGGATCGAGGCCTACGTCGCCGACCGGTGGGGCGGCCGTGCGGAGCTGGTGGAGGACTGGATTACCGGACTCCTGCGCCGTGCGGAGATCCTGCGGGTCGACCGCTAGCTAGAAAACCGAAGCAGACTGCTGGTCGGGCTCGGTTGAGCGGCAATCGGAGCCGCCGGCGACGCCTGTCGGGCGAGGAGGGCGCTCGGATCAGGGCTGCGCACCGGCCACGGCCAGCGCTATCTGCGTGAGGTTGAAGCCGGTGTGGCTCACCATCGCCGCGATCGCGCTGCCGCGGGTGAGGTAGAGCGCGCCCCACAGCGCGCCGAGCGCACCGGTGACGATGACCGTGTCCCAACCCTGGATGGCGTGGCCGAGACCGAACGCGATGCTGAAGACGACGAGTCCGAGCCAGCCACCGCCGAGGTGCTGATCGAAGCGGCGCAGGATGAACGCGCGCTGCAGCTCCTCCCGGATTCCGCCCGCGAGAACGACGACGAGCGTGAACAGCAGCGCACGTCCCGGCGTGTCGAGCATGGCCCCGAGCGGGTTGTCGGGCACGTTGCGCAGTCCCGGGGCCAGCCACCCGATGAGCAGGAGCGCGCCGACCGCCGCCACGACGATGGGCGGCGTCAGCAGCACGCCGAGCACCGCCTCGCGTTCCGGGGGGCGGGCGCCGACGACGAGCTCGCGGACCGATTCGTCACGCGCGTGAAGGAAGGTCACCACGAGAGCGAGCACGAGGACGACGTCGAGCAGCGTGAGCGTGACGATGAAGCCGAACGAAGGCTCGCCGGTCGGCGCAAGCGCCGCGAGTCCGGCGGCGGCCAGCAGGACGGAGATGAGAAGCTGGGTCGGAAATCCCGAGCAGATTACCACCTCGACGAGCGCCGGGACGACTCGTCCCGGCGCGGGAGTCGCCGGCGCCGGTCCGTCCGGACCGGTTTCCGAGAACTCCGCCGGCAGGCCGAGGCCGAGCCTCCGCGTCGGATCAACCATCCGGCCACTCTAGGAGCCTGCGCCGTAGAACGCAAACGCGGTGAGTTCTGAGGCGCAAGGTCGTGAGGCGGTGGGGGCGGGGGCCGAGCATGGAGCGCTGCGACGGGATTGGCGGCGCTGGCATCTGTCATCAGCTTTCCCACATTCTTTCCACAGGTTCCCAACATCTTGGGCCGACCGGCCCGTATGCCCCTACATGTTGACAGTCGGGCGATAGTGGCGCATCATTGGGCATCGCAGTCGTGGTTCGGGCGAGCGCGTCGTGCGTGGGCTTGAGCCGGGCCGGACGAGGTGAAGATCGTGACTGGCCGATGTCCCGTGTCGTGTCCGGCCGTGAGCGGGCAGCGGCGGCCGCAGTAGAGGGGGAGAGATGTCAGGAGGCGCTGCTCAGGAATCCGTGGTCCGGGAGATGATGCCGCCGGCCATGGAATCGACCGGTTCGACCGGGCTCGAGTTTCCGCGCGTGTTCAGCCGGGCCGGCGTCGACCCCTTCGACGAGATCGAGTGGGAGACGCGGTCGGCGGTGATCACCAACGAGCGCGGCGAGGTCGTCTTCGAGCAGCACGGCGTGGAGGTTCCCGCGTTCTGGTCCCAGCAGGCGACCAACATAGTGGTCTCGAAGTACTTCCGCGGCCAGCTCGAGTCGCCGGAGCGGGAGCACAGCGTGCGGCAACTCGTCGGCCGGGTAGTGGACACCATTGCCGGATGGGCCGACAAGCAGGGTTACTTCGCGACGGCGGACGATCTCCAGGCGTTCAGCGGCGACCTGAAGTACCTCCTGGTGCGGCAGAAGGCTGCGTTCAACAGCCCGGTCTGGTTCAACTGCGGGTTCGAGAAGGCTCCGCAGTGCTCGGCCTGCTTCATCAATTCGGTCGAGGACACGATGGAGTCCATCCTCACGCTCGCCAAGACCGAGGGGATGCTGTTCAAGTTCGGGTCCGGCACCGGCTCGAACCTCTCTCCGATTCGTTCCTCGCGCGAGTTGCTGGCCGGCGGCGGAACCGCTTCGGGTCCGGTGTCCTTCATGAAGGGCTATGACGCATTCGCCGGCGTCATCAAGTCGGGCGGCAAGACCCGCCGCGCGGCCAAGATGGTGATCCTCAACGCGGATCACCCGGACGTCATGGAGTTCATCAACTGCAAGGTCGCGGAGGAACGCAAGGCGTGGGCCCTGATCGACGCCGGCTACGACGGTTCGTTCACCGGCCCGGCGTACAACTCGGTCTTCTTCCAGAACTCGAACAACAGCCTGCGGGTGGCGGACGAGTTCATGCGCGCCGTGCTCGACGACGCGGAGTGGAAGACGCGGGCCGTTACCGACGGCCGCATCGTCGATACCTATCGGGCGCGCGAGCTGATGCGGGCGGTGGCGGAGGGAACGCACGTGTGCGGCGACCCGGGGATTCAGTTCGACACGACCGTCAACGACTGGCACACCTGCCCGAACACCGCGCGGATAAACGCGTCGAATCCCTGCTCGGAGTACATGTTTCTGGACGACTCGGCGTGCAACCTCGCGTCGCTCAACCTGATGCAGTTCCTCAAGCCGGACGAGCCGGGAGAGTTCGACGTCGAAGCGTTCCGCGCCGGGGTGCGGACGCTGATCACCGCGCAGGAGATCATCGTCGGCAACGCCAGCTATCCGACGCCGGCGATTGAACGGAACAGCCACGACTTCCGCCCCCTCGGTCTCGGTTACGCGAACCTGGGGGCGCTGCTCATGGCGCGCGGCGTCCCCTACGACAGCGAGGAGGGAAGGGACTACGCGGCGGCGATCACGGCGCTGATGACCGGCGAGGCGTACGCCCAGTCGGCCCGGATCGCGCGCGACTGCGGCGGGCCGTTCGCCGGCTACCCGAAGAACGAGCAGCCGTTCCTGCGCGTCATGCGAAAGCACCGCGACTCGATGAAGGACGTCGCCCGGGCGCACGTGCCGGAGGACCTCCAGCAGGCCGCGGCCGACTCGTGGAACGAGGTGGTGGAGCTCGGAGAGAAGCACGGGTTCCGCAACGCGCAGGCCACCGTGCTGGCGCCCACCGGCACTATCGGCTTCATGATGGACTGCGACACGACCGGGGTCGAGCCGGACATCGCCCTCGTGAAGTACAAGCGGCTCGTCGGCGGCGGGCTGATGCAGATCGTGAACCACACGGTGCCGGTGGCGTTGGCCCGGCTCGGGTATCCGGACGACCAGATCAACGGCATCGTGCAGTACATCGACGACCACGACACCATCGAGGACGCGCCGCACCTCGATCCGGCGCACCTGCCGGTGTTCGACTGCGCCTTCAAGCCGGCCAAGGGCTCGCGATTCATCCACTACACGGGGCATCTGAAGATGATCGGCGCGGTGCAGCCGTTCATTTCCGGAGCCATCTCGAAGACCATCAACGTTCCCAACGAGGCGACGGTCGAGGACATCGAGCGGGCGTACCTCGACGCCTGGCGGCTGGGCACCAAGGCGGTGTCGATCTATCGGGACGGCAGCAAGCGGACGCAGCCACTCAATACGGCCAAGCAAACAGGTGAAGAGGCCGTGGCTGCGTCCGGCGACCAGCCCGTGCGCCGCAAGCTGCCGGACGAGCGCGACGCGATCACCCACAAGTTCGACATCGCCGGCCACGAGGGCTACATCACCGTCGGGCTGTTCGGCGACGGCACGCCGGGCGAGATCTTCCTGGTGATGGCCAAGGAGGGGTCGACCATCTCCGGGTTCGCCGACGCATTCGCGCAGGCTGTCTCCTACTCGCTGCAGTACGGCGTGCCGCTGCAGGTCCTGGTCGACAAGTTCAGTCACGTGCGTTTCGAGCCGGCTGGCCTGACGAAGAACAGGGACATACGGGTCGCGAAGTCGATCGTCGACTACGTGTTCCGCTGGCTGGCGACGAAGTTCCTCTCCCCGGAGGCGCAGTTCCACGCGGGCGTCAACGTCAGCGAGGCGGTCGCGACGGAGACCGGCGAGCAGTTGACGTTCGGCGAGGCGATTCCGACGGACGCTCCCGAGCGGAGCGCGAGGCGGAACGGCTCGCAGGCCTACGCCATCAAGAACGACGAGGACGCGCCGCCCTGCTCGACCTGCGGCGCCATCATGATCCGCAACGGCGCCTGCTACAAGTGCGTCAACTGCGGCGCCACGAGCGGGTGCGCGTAGGCGGACCTACCGAACGTCTTGATCGGAGAGAGAGCGGGGGCCGGATGGTTCCGAAGAGTGTTCAGCAGGGTCCCCGCCGCCGACCACTCCCCAGCCGAAGTACGCGAGGCCGACGAGGGCGATCGAGAAGACGGCCCGCAATACCTGGGGCCAGAGCAGGAGTCGCCCGTAGAAGTGCGGATCGTTGTGCAGGCTGATCGACTGGAGGCCGAGGAGGGCGGCGACCGCGAGCGCGAGTCCGCCGGGCATCGACACGCGCACCAGTACAGCGGCGAACAGCAGCATCGCCCCGGCGAGCATGCGCCAGGCGTTGGCCCACCATTCGAGTGTGCCCGCGCCGATGAGGTCGGCCGAGCCGACGACGACATCGTGCAGGCCGTAGAGGAACATTCCCAGCGCAGCGGCTCTGAGCATCGTTCCTCTGTTGTATCACGCCGCGCGCCGGAGGGTCCTGTCGATCTCGAATCCCAGGCCGACGACGCCTGCACGCGTCGGTGACCAAGCCTGTTCCGCGTGGCGCCGGCGGCCGCCCGCGCGGTGCACATCTTGACGACAGCACGGACAGCTAATGGACCTGCAACTGACCGACAGGATTGCTCTGGTAACGGGGTCGAGCCGCGGACTGGGACTCGCCTCCGCGCGCGCATTGCTCGACGAGGGCTGCAGGGTCGCCATCTGCGCCCGCGGGCGCGAGCGCCTCGAGGAGGCGGCCGGGACGCTGCGACGGCCGGGCGCCGCGGACCGCGTGCTGGCAGTGCAGGCCGATCTATCGACGGCGGATGGTGTCGCGGCGGTGGTCGGCCGCACCGTGGAGACCTTCGGCGGCCTGGACGTCCTGGTGAACAACGTCGGCCGGGCCGGCGGCGGCGGCATCGTCGAGACGGATGATGCGGAATGGACGGCGGCGTTCGACGAGACGCTGTTTCCCGCCATCCGGGCTTCGCGTCTGGCGGTACCGAGCATGCGCGAGCGCGGCGGCGGCGCCATCGTGATGATCGCGTCCATCTGGGGCCGCGAGTCCGGCGGGCGGATGACCTACAACGCGGTCAAGGCGGCCGAGATCAGCCTCGCCAAGTCGATGGCGCGCGAGCTGGCGCCTCACAACATCCGCGTCAACAGCGTCGCGCCGGGGTCCATCTCGTTTCCCGGCGGGTCGTGGCATCGCCGCCAGCAGGAGGATCCGGAAGGGATGGCGGCGTTCGTGGGGGAGCAACTCCCGTTCGGCCGCTTCGGCCGGGCGGAGGAAGTGGGCGCCGTCGTCGCGTTTCTCGCCTCGCCACGGGCGAGCTGGGTGAGCGGGGCGTCCGTCACCGTAGACGGCTGCCAGTCGCGGTCGCTGATCTAGCGCGAACCCGTCGCCCTGCGACTCCGATTGCCGCCCAACCGGGCCTGACCAGGAGCCTGCGTCGTTCCTACGGCGCAGACTCCTAGCGCTGCGTGCGTTGCTGCTTGCGGCGGCCTTCCACTGTCACCTTGCCGTACTTCTTCATGAAGCGCTCGACGCGGCCTTCCGTGTCGACCAGCTTCTGGCGCCCGGTGAAGAACGGGTGGCAGCTCGAGCAGATTTCGAGGTGCAGCTCCTTCTTGGTCGAGTGGGTCTTCCAGGTGGCGCCGCACGCGCACCGGACGTCGACCTCGTGGTATTGCGGGTGGATGTCTGCCCTCACGTTTCTGCTCCCTCCGGCTGTCGAACAGCAGATTATAGCAAGTCCGCGGAACAACGATCCGGTACAAGCAGGGCGCCGACCGCCGTCCGTACCGCGGAGAGCCCGTCGCCGGTCTTGCTGGATACCGGAAGAACGGGCCGGCCGAGCGCCGCTTCGTGCGCACGCTGTGCCCGCGCCTGCGCACTGCGCGAGAGCCGGTCGTTCTTCGTCGTGACGACGACGCTCGAGTGGCCCTGCTCGGCGAGCCAGGCGTGGGCCGCCAGATCGCTGTCGAGTCCGGGGTGCCGGCCATCCGCCAGCAGGATGACGCCGGCCAGGCGAGGGGGCTCGGGTCCGCGCGCGGGAACGGCGGGCGCCGCCGCCTGCTCGAAGAAGTCCCGCACGATTACCTCGAACTCGCGCCGCGCCTGCGAGCCGCCGCGGGCGAAGCCGTACCCGGGCAGGTCGGCGAGGGTCAGTCGCATGACGCGTCTGCCTGGTGAGGGAACCGCCCGCACGGCGTAGAGGTTGACGAGGCGCGTGGTGCCCGGCCGCGCGCCGGCGCGCGCCAGGCCGCGGCGAATCAGCGCGTTGATGAGGCTCGACTTGCCGACGTTCGAGCGTCCCACCATCGCGACGACGGGACCGGAATCTTGGGGTAGCCGGCCGCCCGCGGGCAGGCTGGTTACGAAGTCGGCGTCGAGCACCTTCACCGGGAATCCGCGCGCCGGCCCTGAGGCCGGAGAAAGCGCCCCTGCGGCGCGCCCGAGCTCCTAGCAGCCCGTGGCGAAAGTCCCCGCTGCATTCGAGCGGCGATGCATCCCGCCTGACTGCGTTGTTCGGCGGTTACATATGCCCAATATGCGCCCTTCTCACGCCTTGCCAGACGGGCGCCTCGCCGCTCTCGGTGCCACGCGGGGTTCCACCACGGGCTGCTAGTGCGTGATCTGGTCGTCCGAGACGGCGGCCTCGACCTCCGGCGCTTCCGGCGCCGGCAGCAGGGAGGCGAGCGGCTCGCTGAGGGCGATCTTGAGCACTTCGTCCATGGTGTCGACCATGTAGAGATTGAGCGTGTCGAGAACCGCCTTCGGAATGTCCGCGAGGTCCTTCTCGTTGTCCTTCGGCAGGACGATGGTCTTGAGGTTCGCCCGGTGGGCGGCCAGGACCTTCTCCTTGACGCCGCCGACCGGCAGCACCTTGCCGCGCAGCGTGATCTCGCCGGTCATCGCGACGTCGCGCCGCGTGGGAATGCGCGTGAGGGTCGAGACGAGCGCCGTGGTGATCGTGATGCCGGCCGACGGGCCGTCCTTGGGAATCGCGCCCTCGGGAACGTGCACGTGCACGTCGGTCTTCTTGTTGAACTCCTTCGGGATCCCGAACTCTTCCGCCTTCGCGCGGACGAAGCTCATCGCCGCCTGCGCCGACTCCTGCATGACGTCGCCCAGCTTGCCGGTCAGCGTAAGCTGCCCCTTGCCCGGCATGAGGGTCGACTCGGTCAGCAGCAGCTCGCCCCCCGCTTCGGTCCAAGCCAGACCGGTGGCGATGCCGACCTCGTTCTGCTCCTCGGCGTTCATCGGCCGGTACTTCGGCACGCCCAGATACTCGGTAATCCGCTCGCCGGTGACTTCGGAGCCGTAGCCCTTGCCCTCGTCGACGACCCTGCGGGCGATCTTGCGGCAGACGGAAGCGATCTCGCGCTCCAGGCTGCGGACTCCCGCCTCGCGCGTGTAGCGGCGGATGATGGTCTCGTACGCGTCGTCGCTGAACGTGGCGTTCTTGTCGCTGAGGCCGGTGGCGGTCAGCGTCTTCGGCATCAGGAACCGCTTGCCTATCTCGATCTTCTCCAGCTCCGTGTAGCCCGACAGTTGCAGGACCTCCATGCGGTCCCGCAGCGCCTGCGGCACCGTGTGCAGCACGTTGGCGGTGCACACGAACATCACGTTCGAAAGGTCGTACTCGACATCGAGGTAGTGGTCCAGGAAGGTGTTGTTCTGCTCCGGGTCGAGCACCTCGAGGAGGGCGGCCGACGGATCCCCGCGGAAATCCATCGACATCTTGTCGACCTCGTCGAGCAGGAACACCGGGTTGACGGTCCCGGCCTTCTTCATCATCTGGATGATCTGGCCCGGGAAGGCGCCGATGTAGGTCCGCCGATGGCCGCGCACCTCGGCCTCGTCGCGTACGCCGCCCAGCGACAGCCGCACGAACTTGCGGCGCGTGGCGCGGGCGATCGACTTGGCGAGCGACGTCTTGCCGACGCCGGGGGGGCCGGTCAGGGTCAGAATCGTTCCCTTGGGCTTCCGGACGAGTGAGCGGACGGCCAGGAACTCCAGGATGCGGTCCTTGATCTTCTCGAGCCCGTAGTGATCCTCGTTCAGAATCTCCTCGGCTCGGGCGAGATCGCGGCTCTCCCGGGTCCGCTTGTACCACGGCACGCCGATCAGCCAGTCCAGGTAGTTGCGGGACACCGTGGCCTCGGCAGACATCGGCGGCATCGCCTCGAGACGCTTCAGCTCCTGCAGCGCCTTCTCCTCGACCTCGCCCGGCATCCGGGCCTTGTGGATCTTCTTGCGCAGATCGTCCGCCTCGTTGCCGCGCTCCTCCTTGCGGCCGAGCTCCTTCTGAATCGCCTTCATCTTCTCGTTGAGGTAGTACTCCTTCTGCGCCTTCTCCATCTGCTTCTTGACGCGAGACTGGATGCGGCGATCCACCTGGAGCTTGTCGACCTCGGCCTCGAGGATGCTGGCGATGCGCGTCAGCCTTTCGAGCGGTGAGATGATCTCGAGCAGGTTCTGCTTTTCGCCGACCCCGATGGCCAGATGCGCGGCTATGGTGTCCGCGAGCTTGCTCGGATCGTCGACCCGCACGGCGGCGATCATGGCGTCGTGCTGCAGGTTGTTCGACAGCTTGACGTACTGCTCGAACTGCGAGACGACCTTGCTCATCGCCGTCTCGACGTCCTCGTTCGGCTCGCCCTGGCGGCCGAGCACCTTCGCCACGACGCGATAGAACCCCTTGTCTTCCTTCCACTCGACCGTGCGCGCGCGGTCGACCCCCTCGACGAGGACCTTTACGTTCCCGTCCGGCAGCCGCAGGCTCTGGACGATGTTCGCCACGCAGCCCATCGTGTAGATGTCGCCGGGGTTCGGGTCGTCGTTCGCGGCGTCCTTCTGGGCGGCCAGGAAGATGCGCTTGTCGCGGGACAGCGCGTGCTCGAGCGCGCGCGTCGACGACGGCCGGCCGACGACGAACGGCATCATCATGTGCGGAAAGACGACGACGTCGCGCAACGGGACGATTGGCAGCGTTTCGTAGGATTCCATGCGATCAGGGTCCTGGCCCGGTTACCCGGCCTTTTCGATCAGGGTGATGGGTTTGTCCTTGGCCAGCACGGCTTCACGGGTGATCACGCACTCGGTGACCTTCTTGTTGCCCGGCAGCGAGTACATGATGTCGAGCATCAACTCCTCGATGATCATCCGCAGCCCACGCGCCCCGATCTTGCGGTCGAGCGCCGATTCCGCGATGGCGTCGAGCGCGTCGTCGTCGAAGCGGAGCTTCACGTTCTCGTATTCGAACAGCTTCTGGTACTGGCGAGTGATGGCGTTGCGCGGCGTCGTCAGAATCTTGACGAGCGCCGCCTTGTCGAGCTCGTGCAGGGTCCCCTGTACCGGGAGGCGCCCGACGAACTCCGGAATCAGGCCGTACTTGATCAGATCCTCCGGCTCCACGTGCTGGAGGAGCGAGCCGACGCTCGACTGCCGCGCGGACCGGATGTCGGCTCGGAAGCCAAGGGTCTTCCGTCCGAGCCGGCGCTGGATCATCTTGTCGAGTCCGACGAACGCCCCGCCGCAGATGAACAGCACGTTGGTGGTGTCGATCTGGAAGAACTCCTGGTGCGGATGCTTGCGCCCGCCCTGCGGAGGCACGTTGGCGACCGTGCCCTCCAGGATCTTCAGCAGCGCCTGCTGCACCCCTTCGCCCGACACGTCGCGGGTGATCGAGGGGTTCTCGTCCTTGCGGCAGATCTTGTCGATCTCGTCGATGTAGATGATGCCCTGCTGGCACTTGTCGATGTCCCCGCCGGCCGCCTGCAGCAGCTTGAGGATGATGTTCTCGACGTCCTCGCCGACGTAGCCGGCCTCGGTCAGCGTCGTCGCGTCGACGATCGTGAACGGAACCGCGAGCAGGCGGGCCAGGGTCTGGGCCAGCAGCGTCTTGCCGGTGCCCGTGGGTCCGATCAGCAGGATGTTCGACTTGGTGAGCTCCGGCTCGTGCCGGTTCTTCACGCGCTTCTGGATCTCAAGCCGCTTGTAGTGGTTGTAGACCGCGACCGCGAGCTTCTTCTTCGTGACCTCCTGGCCGATCACGTACTGGTCGAGGAACTTCTTGATGTCCGACGGGACCGGAAGGCTCGAGCGGAGGGCGCCCTTGCTCTCGAAGCGGCTGTCGTCCGCGATGATGTCGTTGCAGACGTCGACGCACTCGTCGCAGATGAAGACCGTCGGCCCGGCGATGAGCTTACGGACGTCGTTCTGGTCCTTGTTGCAGAAGGAGCAACGGAGCGTTTCGCCGCTCGCGGCTTTCTTGGCCATGCTCTGACGCACACTCGCCGACGCTACGCCCGCTCGCGGATCACGTCGTCAATGATACCGTATTCGCGGCTCTGCTCGGCGCTCATGATGTAGTCCCGCTCGGTGTCCTCGGCGATCCGGTCGAGCGACTGTTTCGTGTGCTCGGCGAGGATCTCGTTCAGCCGCGCACGCGTGCGGAGGATCTCCTTGGCGTGGATATCGATGTCCGTCGCCTGGCCGCCCAGCCCGGTCATCAGCGGCTGGTGGATGATGATGCGCGAGTTGGGCAACGAGAAACGCTTCCCGCCGGCGCCGGCCGCGAGCAGCACGGCCGCCATCGACGCGGCCTGGCCGATGCAGTAGGTCTGCACGTCCGGCTTGATGAACTGCATCGTGTCGTAGATCGCGAGCCCGGCCGAGATCACGCCGCCCGGACTGTTGATGTACAGCAGGATGTCCCGGTCGGGATCCTCCGCCTCCAGGAACAGCATCTGCGCGATGACCACGTTCGCGAGCGCGTCGTCGATCGAGGATCCGATGAAGACGATGCTGTCCTTCAGCAGGCGGGAGTAGATGTCGTAGGCACGCTCGCCCCGGTTGGTCTGCTCGACCACCATCGGAATGAGCTGCGATCTGGATTCAGGCATGGGAATCTAAGCTAGATGGTACCCGGTCTTCGCCCGCGCTGCGCAGCAGGCCGGCGCAGACTGTTTCAGACATTGACGATGGTCGCGCGCGTCATCAGCAGCGCGATCGCCTTCTCCCGCCGCAAGCCGCCCTTCAGGCGCTTGACCCCGCCGTCCTTCTCAAGCAGGGCGCGGACCGCCTGCGGCGTGCGGCCGCTCAGCGCCGCCTGGCGCTCGACCTCCCGGTCGACGTCCTCCCCGCTGACATCGACAGACTCCTGCCTCGCGATCTCGTCGAGCACGAGCGTGCCGCGGACCGTATCGGTCGCCGACGAACGCTGCTGCTCGCGGAACGCGTCCCAGTCGATGCGCGCCTGCCGCGGGTCGACCCGCTCCTCCAGCAGGCGCCGGGCGACCTGTTCCGCGCGCCGGTCCAGCTCGTGTGCGATCAGCGACTCCGGCACCTCTACCGTCACCCGGTTCGCGAGCTGTCGCAGCAGGTCCTGACGGATCTCGTTGCGCGCCTCCAGGTCGACCTGTGCCCGCAGGTCGTTCCGCACCTGTTCGCGCAACGCGGCCACGTCGCCGAAATCGCCGATGGACCGTGCGAACTCGTCGTCGAGTTTCGGAACCACGGGCCGCTGGAGGTTCTTCACCTCTATCGTGTACGAAGCTTGGCGGCCGGCGAGCCTGCGGACGGCATCGTTCTCGGCGTGGGTGAGCGTGAACGAGCGGGTGGCGCCCGGCTCGACCCCGACCAGCTCGTCGTCGAAGCCCGGCGGATTCGCGTCGCTTCCGATCTCCACTCGCACGCCCTGCAGTTGCTCCGCTCGGCCCCCGGGTTGATCCGCAAGCCGCCGTTCGAGATCCAGGGTCACCACGTCGCCCAGCTCCGCGGTCCGTTCCGTGACCGGCTCCAGTTGCGCACGCCCCTGCCGCAGCCGCTCGATGGCCCGCTCGACGGCGTCTTCGTCGACCGTCACCGGTGACTGGCGCAAGGTAAAGGCTGTGTAGTCGCCCGGATCGATCTCCGGGATCGTCTCCAACAGCGCGGTGAAGGTCAGCGGCTTGCCTTCGTCGACCTCCACGTCGCGGACCTCCGGGGTGGCCACCGGCTCTATGGCGTGCTTGGCGACCGCTTCGTCGACCGCGTCCGGAATCAGGTCCTGTGCGACGTCGTTCAGGATCTGATCCCGAAAGCGCGTGCGGACGACCCTGGCCGGTACCTTCCCGGGCCGAAAGCCCTGTACTTTGGCCGATCTGCCGTAGCGCCTCGAAATGCGGCCGACGGCCTCGTCGACCGCCGCGGCCGGGATCTCGACGGCCAGCTCCTTGCGGCACGCACCAACGTCCTTCAACTCCGATTTCATCGCCGTCTTTCGTGTGCAGTCGGTCGGCGCGGTCCCGGGCGTGACGGACCCCGTCGGGGCGGCCGTCTTCCCGACGTCAGCCCCGAAGCCGTGCCGCGGTCACGCGGGATGGTGCGAAAGGGGGGACTCGAACCCCCATAGCCTTGCGGCTACCGGATCCTAAATCCGGCGCGTCTGCCAGTTCCGCCACTTTCGCGTCGCGCGGGGCGCGGGGTGGGCGCCGCTACCGCCGATCAGCCTAGCACACCCGCCCGCTTCGACGCCTCCGTTCCGCGGATCGGGTTCTGGTACGATCGAGCGCAGGATTCGTCGATCCCGGAGGATGATGTCTTGACGTACGTTTCGCCATCCGGCACGGGCGTGGTCGATCGCCGGCAGGTCGTTCGAGCCTATCGCGACAATCGGGCCCGGACGCGGGAGCTGTTCGAGATGCTCACGCCGGATGCCTACTACGAGCGGCCCATTCCGCTCCGGCATCCCGTCGTGTTCTACGACGGCCATATTCCCGCTTTCGCGGTCAACGCGTTTCTCAAGAAGGGCCTCGGCCACCCCGGCGTGGACACGGACCTGGAGGTGTTGTTCGCGCGGGGGATCGATCCGACGGACGGTGCGGCCGCCTCGGCTTCGGCGATCGCGAGCTGGCCGTCGCGCGCCGCCGTGCGCCGCTACGTGGACCGGGCCGACGACGCCATCCTCGCCGCGCTCGAGTCGGCGACCATCGAGGGCGACGGGAACGCGGTGCTGCGCCGCGGCCAGGGCGTCTTCACCATCCTGGAGCACGAGGAGATGCACCAGGAGACGCTGCTCTACATGTGGCACCGCCTCGACCCCCGGTTCAAGCGGCGGCCCGACGGTTACGAGCCGGTCGGCGTGACCGAGCCCGGCCCGGCCCGGCGCGAGATGGTGACGATCCCGGCCGGCCGCGCCACCCTCGGCGCCGCAACGGCCCAGGTCCGGTTCGGGTGGGACAACGAGTTCCCGTCGCAGCGTGTCGCGGTGCCCGCGTTCTCGATCGACGTCCACGATGTGACCAACGCCGAGTACCGTGCGTTCGTCGACGCTGGCGGGTACGACGACGACACGTTCTGGCCGGCCCGGGCCTGGCGCCGGCGGCGGGAGGCCGGCCGCGGGCATCCGCTGTTCTGGGCTCGCCGGGACGGCGAATGGTACTGGTGCGGCATGTTCGGCCGCGTGCCCCTGCCGCCCGCGTGGCCGGTCTACGTCTCGCACGACGAGGCGAGCGCCTTCGCCCGCTGGAAGGGGCTGCGGCTGCCGACGGAAGCCGAGTACCACCGCGCCGCCTTCGGCACGCCCGACGGACCCGAACGGGCGCACCCCTGGGGCGACGCGGCGCCGGACGAGACCCGGGGCAACTTCGATTTCCGGCACTGGGATCCGGTGCCGGTGGGCTCGTATCCCGCGGGTGCGAGCGCCTGGGGAGTGCACGATCTCGCCGGCAACGGCTGGGAATGGACGTCGACTCCCTTCGCCGGGTTTCCCGGCTTCGAGGTCATGGCCGCGTATCCCGAATACTCCGCCGACTTCTTCGACGGCGAGCACTACGTCGTAAAGGGGGGCTCGCCGGCGACGGCGCGCGGGCTCCTGCGCCGCAGCTTCCGCAACTGGTTCCGGCCCCACTATCCATACGCGTACGCGACGTTCCGCTGCGCCGGGGATGCCCGTTGACGGCTCCGGAGGCGGTATCCGACCGCCCGGCGCCGGCTTCACGGACGGGTCCCGACGAAGCCCTCGCCCGCGACGTGGTCGCGGGGCTCACGAGCCGGCCCAAGCGCCTGGCCACGAAGTATCACTACGATGCGCTCGGGTCGCACCTGTTCGAGGCGATCTGCGAGCTTCCCTGGTACCCGATCACGCGCGGCGAGCGAGCCCTGCTGGCCCGTGAACGCGATGCCATCCTCGCGCGCCTGGACGATCCCGCCACGCTGGTGGAGCTCGGCGGCGGCAACGGCGAGAAGCTCGCCATCCTGACGGCGGGGCTGGCCGAGCAGGGCCGCGCCGCGAGGATCCATCTGATCGACATCTCGGAGACGGCGCTCGCACAGGCCGGCCGCGCCGTGGCGCGCCATCCCCTCGTCACGGTGCGCGGGCACTGCGCCTCGTACGCCGAGGGGTTGCGGATCGCGGTCGCCGAGCTCGAGCCGGATCGCCCGGCCATGGTGCTGTTCCTGGGATCGAACATCGGCAACCTCGCCCCGGACGAGGCAGACCGTTTTCTCGCGTCGATCGGGGCCGCGCTGCGGCCCGGCGACAGCCTGCTGCTGGGCACGGATCTGGTCAAGCCGGAGCGGGACCTGATCCTCGCCTACGACGACCCGTTGGGGGTGACGGCGTCGTTCAACCGGAATCTGCTCGTGCGCCTGAACCGCGAGCTGGACGCGGACTTCGACCTCGAGCAGTTCGCGCATCGCGTCGTCTGGAACGGGCGGGAGTCGCGCGTGGAGTCGTACCTCGTCAGTCAGGCCGAGCAGACCGTCTGCATCCCCGCCGCCGGCTGTTGCGTCCGATTCGCCGAGGGCGAGTCGATCTGGACCGAGAGCTCGCACAAGTACCGGCCGGATGCCGTGGTGGACCTGGCCGCGCGGGCCGGTTTCGCGTACTGCGCCCAGTGGATCGAGCCCGACGCGGCGTTCGCGCTGACCCTCTTCGAAGTGCCATGAGTCCCGAGCCGCGCGCGCGCCGTGACGCCGGTCTGCGCTTTCTCGTCGCGGCAGCCTGCATCGTCATCGTCATCGCCGGTCTGCGCGCCGCCGCCGCACTCATCCTCCCCTTCCTGATCGCGGTGTTCCTCGCGGTGGTGAACGTGCCGTTGATGAACTGGCTGGTGCGCATGCGCGTGCCGAAGCCGCTGGCCGTGCTGATGACCATCCTGACCGTCGCGTCGGTCATAGGCGTCCTCGTGGCGCTGCTGGCGCAGTCGGTCAACCAGTTGACGGAGGTGGTGCCCCGCTACCGCACCCGCGCGGGCGAGCTGGGGACCTCCCTGACCGCGCTGGGCGCGTCCCTCGGGCTGCCGGTGGAGGAGTTGCGGGAAGAGCTGGAATCGGTCTCCCTGGCCGCTTTCGGCACGGTCGACACGATCGGCGCGATCATCGGCAACACCGGCACAATCGTCGGCAACGTCGTGCGGACGGTGGGCGCGTTCCTGTCGAATGCCTTCCTGGTGTTCCTGACCGTGGTCTTCATCCTGTTCGAGGCGGCCGGGTTCACCGCGAAGATGAAGCTCGCCTTCGGTGCGGGCCAGGATCCGTTCGGCCATCTCGGCCGCATCTCCGCGCAGATCCAGACCTACCTCGTCACCAAGGCCACGGTCAGCGCCGCCACCGGCATCATCATCGGGATCTGGGTCGCGATCATGGGGCTCGACTTCCCCCTCCTCTGGGGGGTGGTCGCGTTCATGTTCAACTTCATCCCGACCCTCGGCTCGATCTTCGCGGCCGTCCCGGCGGTGCTCCTGGCGGTGCTGCAACCCGACCTCGGACCCGGTTCCGCCGTGATCATCGCGGCGGGCTACCTGGTGGTGAACGTCGCCTTCGGCAACGTGATCGAGCCGACGCTGCTCGGCCGGCGCCTCGGCCTGTCCACCCTGGTGGTGTTCGTGTCCCTCGTCTTCTGGGGCTGGGTCTGGGGGCCGATAGGGATGCTCTTCTCGGTGCCGCTTACGATGGTGGTCAAGATCGCCCTCGAGAACACCGCCGACCTGCGCTGGCTGGCGGTGATGCTCGACGCGAACCCGGCGGTGTCACCGCGCAAGCGCGGAGCGCCGGCCGCGTAACGTTTTCAACGCTTCCAGGTGCTCGACGTAGGCCGCGCGGGCGCGGACGAACTCCTTGTGGTCGAGGCCCAGCTCGGTCGAGATCTTGCGCGCCTCGCCCTCCTCGACGACCGTGATCGAATCGTCGGCGGCCGAGACGGCGAAGACGCATTCGAGCAGCTCGACGCGTTGCTCGGGAGTCGACAGATCGCGGAACTGGCGCGTGACCACGTAGTTCTGGGTGCCGCCGAACAGTCGTACCTGGTGCCTGGCCATCTCCACCACCAGCACGGCTTGCGCTTCCGGGATGTGGCCGAGGATCCGGACGATGTCCTCCATCTTCCGCGTCTCGTCGTCGCTCACGTGGGAGTCGGCGTGCGCGGCGCGCCCGAGAACCCAGGCGAAAGTGGCGAGGTAGCGGGCCCGGTCGTCCGGCAGAGCCTCCAGCTCGTCCACGATGTGGCGGATCACGTCGGCTTCCGCCGACCCGTCGTCGCGGGCGGTGTTCGCGAGGCCCAGGAACTCCAGAATCGGCATGCGTGTTCTCCTCGTGGATCCGGTCAGCCGGACGATCTCCTGTGCGGGGGGAAGGACTCGCGAGACACTGCCGACCGGCCGCTCCGCTGCCGCCGGAGCCGCACCCCGTGCGCCGGCCCCGGAACCGCTCACGGCGCGACAGCCTCCGACAACTCCTCGACGAAGGCCGCCGCCACCGTCGCGGGGGCTTCCCCGCGCTCGTCGACCCGCAGGTTCATGGCGCGCATCCGCTCCGCGTCGATGGCACCGCCGAGACGCGCCAGGGCGTCGAGCACGTCCGGAGCGTCGCGGGCGAGCCGGGCGCCGGCGACCACGATCGCATCGTAGGGCGGGATCGCGCCGCGGTCGTCCTCGAGCACGAGCAGGTCGTAAGCCATTATCCGCCCGTCGGTCGTATACGCGCTGATCACGTCGACTTCCTCGGTCGCCGCGGCCTGGTACATGAGCGACGCGTCCATTGCGCGCTCTTCCCGGAAGTTCAGCCCGTAGGCATCGCGGACCGCCGGCCATTCCGGGCGGGCGAAGAACTCGACGTCGGCTCCGATGGCCAGCCGCGGCGCATGGTTCGCCAGGTCGCCGATGGTCCGCAGACCGAAACGGTCGGCATCGGCTGCCCGCACGGTCAGGGCGTAGGTGTTCTCGAAGCCGAGCGTTGCCGCCAGCGTCATGTCGTGCCCCGCTTCGAGAAAGCCGCGTACGCCTTCGAGCATCTCCGCGCGTCCGGCGCGGACCTGCGCCCGGCCCATCTCGTTCGCCCAGATGGTGCCGGTATAGTCGACGTAGACGTCCACCTCCCCGGAGTCGACGGCGTCGAACGCCACGAGCGAGCCGAGCGACTGCAACAGCGATGTCGGCCGGCCGGTCTCGCGCTCGACCCAGCCGGCGATCGCGGCGCTCAGGATGTACTGCTCGGTGAAGCTCTTCGCGCCGACGACGATCGGCCGCTCGCGATCGCCGAACAGCGGCGCCGCCAGTGTGCCCCCGGCGTAGGCGTAGAGCAGCGCGATGCTTCCCAGCGCCGCGGCCAGCCGCCCGCGCCGGCGCCGCACGAGACCGACCTCGATGGCCCGCACCAGTCCGTCGAGCAGCAGCGCCAGACCGGCCGCGGCCACGCAGCCGACCAGAATCGCGGCGTAGTTGCGGGTCTGCAGGCCGCTGAAGATGTAGTTGCCGAGGCTGGTCGCCCCGACCGGGGTCGAAAGCGTCGCGATACCGACCACCCACACCGTTGCGGTGCGGATGCCCGCCACGATCACCGGCATCGCCAGCGGCAGCTCCACCCGCAGGAGCTGCTGC
Source organism: Vicinamibacterales bacterium (assembly GCA_963662835.3). Taxonomy (GTDB): domain Bacteria; phylum Acidobacteriota; class Vicinamibacteria; order Vicinamibacterales; family UBA8438; genus WTFV01. Next base: position 7,418,241 of record CAXXVU020000002.1, on the reverse strand, counting down.
CGGGAGGTCATGCCGACGCCGCGCGCCGCCTCCTTGAGGGCCGGGTCGACCCCGGCGATCCCGGTGACGGTGTTGCGCAGCACCGGGAGCACGCCGTAGAGCGTCAGCCCGACGATGGCCGGCAGGAACCCGATGCTCTGCAGGTCGAGGGCCGCGAGCACCGGCACCATGGCCGCCAGCAGCGCCAGGCTCGGCACGGTCTGAATGATGCCGGCCAGGGCCAGCGACGGTTGCTCGAGCCAGGCGATGCGCGTCGCGGCGATGCCGAGCGGCACGCTCAGGCCGGTGCTCAGCAGCAGCGCGAGCAGCGTGAGCTGCAGGTGCGCGGTCAGGTACGACGGCAACAGGGCGAGCAGCTCGGTCATGACCGCGTACCGTCGGGTGCTTCGTCGACCAGCGCTTCGACGACGGCCGCCTGGCGCCGCGGCGTGCTCATCAGGCGGTCGACGTAGTCGTCGGCGGGGCGCCTCAGCAGGTCGCGGGGCGTGCCGAGCTGCAGGAGCCGGCCGCCGTGCATGACGCCGATACGGTCGGCGAGCGTGAGCGCCTCGGTCATGTCGTGGGTGACGAACACCGTCGTCAGCGCGAGCCTCGTCCGGATGCGCAGGAACGACTGCTGCAGCCGCTCGCGGGTGACCGGATCGAGCGCTCCGAAGGGTTCGTCGAGCAGCATGACGCGGGGCTCGGCGGCCAGCCCGCGCGCCACCCCGACCCGCTGCTGCTGACCGCCGGACAGCTCGCTCGGCCGCCGGTCGCGCAGGGCGGGATCGAGCTCGACCAGGTTGAGCAGCTCGTCCACTCGCGTCGCGATCCGCCCGGGCGGCCAGCCGAGCAGCTCCGGCACCACGGCCACGTTCTCGCCGACCGTCATGTGGGGGAACAACCCGATCCGCTGGAATACGTACCCGATGCGCCGGCGCAGCTCGTGCGGCGGCAACTCGGTGGTGTCGACGCCGTCGAGACGCACGGAACCGGCCGTCGGCTCGATCAAGCGGTTGATCATCTTGAGCGTGGTGGTCTTGCCCGACCCGGAGCCGCCGAGCAGGACCACGAGCTCGCCGGCCCGTACGCTCAGGTTGAAATCGTCCACGACGACCGCATCGCCGTAGCGCTTCGTGAGGCCGTCGGCCTGGATCATCACGGGGTGGTGGTCGGCGTTGGTCACAGGGCTGGTGGTGCCCTTCGGCCGCGACGTCGGCCGGCTGCGATCACGACTGTACACGACACGCCGCCGAGCCGTGTCGACTCGACGGCGTCCTTCCGGTGCCAAGCGTGCTGCCTGCCGTGGCGCAGACTCGATTCAGACTCCCGACAGGTGCTTTACCACCCCGGTGCTGTCGCCGAGCTTGTCGGTCGGCACGCCGAGCTTCTCGAGCACGGCGAGCTGCAGGTTCGTGAGCGGGGTCTCCTCGGCAACCCGCAGGTGACGTCCGCCCTCGACCCGGCCGGCCGCACCGCCCGCCACGAGTACCGGCAGGTTCACGTGCAGGTGCTGGTTGCCGTCGCTGATCCCGCAGCCGTACTGGATCAGTACCTGGTCGAGCAGCGTGCCGTCGCCGTCCGGGGTGGCCGCGAGCTTCTCCATGAAGTAGGCGATCTGCTCGATGTGGTGCTGGTTGAGCTTCGCCAGCTTGGCCATCTGCTCCGGCCGGTTCTGATGGTGCGACAGCCCGTGGTGCGGATCCGGGATGCCCAGCTCGGGATAGGTGCGCGGACTCACCTCGCGCGACATCATGAACGTGATGACGCGGGTCAGGTCGGCCTGGAACGCGAGCACCTGCAGGTCGATCATCATCCGGGCGTGTTCCTCGAACGTGTCCGGGATGCCGCCGCTCGGCCGCGCCAGCTCCGGCAGCTCCCGGTGGCTCTGCGCTTCGGCGAGCTGGATGCGCCGCTCGATGTCGCGGATGGCGTCCAGGTACTGCGTCACCTTGGTCCGGTCGTTCGGCCCGAGCACGCGCTGGAAGTCGGCCACCTCGTGCACGAGCGAGTCGAGGATGCTGCGATCCTCCTGTATCCGGGCGAGACGGGCCTCGGGCGTCGTGTTGTCAGTGTCGCCGAACAGCCGCTCGAAGACCGCGCGCGGCTGGTTCTCCATCGGGAGCGGATTGGTCGGATTGCGCCACGACAGGGTGTTGGCGTAGGCGCAGCTCCAGCCCGCCTCGCAGGCGCCGATCAGCTCGTTGGGGTCGATGGCGAGCTCCAGGGAGGTGAGGACGGTCTCGTTGCCGAGCACGCGCGCCGCGATCTGGTCCATCGACGTGCCGCCCCGGATGTCCGGGCCGTCGGTCTTCTTCGGATGCACGCCGGTGAGGAACGTCGCGGCGGCGCGCACGTGGTCGCCGGTTCCCTCGCCCGGCAGCGGGAAGGCGGGCGCGTCGGCCAGTCCGCTGACGACCAGCAGCTTGTCCTTGAACGGGGTCAGGGGCTGCAGCGTCGCCGGCAGGTCCGTCAGGGCGCCCGCGGCGTCCGGCGTCCACTGGTCCATGATCACGCCGTTCGGCACGTAGCCGGTGAACAGCCGCGGGACCGGCTTCGCCGCGGTGTTCCGCACGGCCGCGAACGCGGGAACCATGCTGTCGAGCAGCGGCAGCGCCAGCGAGGCGCCGACGCCGCGGAGGAACGTGCGGCGGGGCAGCGAGTGCTTGGTGATGATCATGGCTCCGCTGATCTCCTCATCTGAAACGGCGTGCTCCGGACGATGCCCTCGACGAGGGCTGACCAACGATACCCCTCGCCGGCCGCGGCGTCCACGATGCTCCGGACGGCGGGTCCGTCGAAGGACTCGACGCCCCGCCCGATCGCGTAGGTCAGCAGCTTCTCGGCCACCGTCGTGACGAAGTTGCCGCCCCGGCCGCGCAAGGCCTGCCGCAGCGTGCCCGGACCGTCAACCGGTGTCCCGTCGGTGAGCGTGCCGCTGGCGTCTATCGGCGTGCCGTCCTCGCCGACGTCGCGCCAGCGCCCGACCCCGTCGAAGTTCTCGAGCGCGAAGCCGAGCGGGTCCATGATCCGGTGGCAGCTCGCGCAGACCGGATTGGCGCGGTGCTGCTCCAGGCGGTCGCGGACCGATCGCGGGGCGACGCCCGCCTCGTCGTTCTCTTCCAGCGCGGGGACGTCGGGCGGCGGCGGCGGCGGCGGCGTGCCCAGGATGTTCTCCAGCAGCCACTTGCCGCGGAGCACCGGCGACGTGCGATGTGCGTAGGAGGTGACGGTCAGCAGGCTGCTCTTGCCGAGCAGGCCCCTGCGCGCCGCCTGCGCGCCGCTCAGCTCGACGCGGCGGAAGTGATTCCCGTAGATGCTCGGCATGCCGTAGTGATCCGCGAGCCGCTCGTTGACGAACGTGTAGTCGGCGGTCAGCAGATCCAGCATGCTGCGGTCCTCGCGGATCTGGCTGTCGAGGAAGAGCGTCATCTCGCGGGCCATCGCCTCGCGCAGGTTCGTGTCGAATTCCGGGAAGGCCTGCGGGTCCGGCGTCACCAGCGGCATGTTGCGCAGGTACAGCCACTGGCCGCCGAAGTTGTCCACCAGCGCGCGCGTGCGCGGGTCGGTCAGCATCCGCCGGACCTGGCCGCCGAGCACGTCGGGGTCGCGGAGCTCGCCGCGTTCGGCGGAGGCCAGCAGCTCGTCGTCCGGAATGCTGCTCCACAAGAAGAACGAGAGCCGCGACGCCAGCTCCAGATCGCTGATGGCGTACGGTTCGCCGGGGCCGATGTCGGCCGGGTCGGTCTCGCGCCGGAAGAGGAAGTCCGGGCTGACCAGGATGCGCCGCAGCGCCATCTCGATGCCCGCGTCGAAGTCGCCCCGCGCGCGGCCCGCCTCGAAGAAGCCGAGCAGCATCTCGACGTCGCCGTCCGCGATCGGCCGGCGGAACGCGCGCCGCGCGATGCGTGTGACGATCTCGGTGGCGCAGGGGATCTCGTCCACCGCCGTGGCCGGACGGCAGGTGAAGATCCGCTGGCGGCTGGGCGTATCGCCGCGGCCGGTCACGTGGTACGGCCCGCGCAGTTCCACGCTGCCGATGCCCGGCGGGACCGTCTGGTCGCCGGCGTACTCGTAGCTGGTGACGCGGTAGTCGGGGCGCCGCATGCCCTCCAGGTACGCCTGCTGGTCCACGAAGCTCACGGCCAGCGTCGCCGGTCCGGCCGGCGCGGCGAAGCGTACTTCCTGGCCGTCGTCCGGGACGTTTCGGAGATCGCGGCGCGCGGGATTGCCGTCCTCGTCGAAGACCGGGCCGCCGACCGTGAGCGACTCGACCAGCGCGCCGTCGAGGCGTACCTCCAGCGTGTGCGGCTCGAGCAGCCCGCGGACGCGGCCGTCGTAGGTCCGCAGCAGGAAGATCTTCGCCACGTACTCGCCGTCGACCGGGAAGTAGTGCTCCACGGCGACGCCGCCGCGCGATCCGAACGGTAAATCGTCGCCCACCCGCTCGTTCTGGCGCAGGTTCTTGTCGACCTCGAACACCTCGGTGGTCGGCCGGAGGGAGGGATCGCCGACCGCCAGTCGCGCTATCTTGCGCGACGCGCCCAGGTACCGCTCGGTCAGCATCGGCGACACCGACAGCACGTCGGCGATGTTGTCGAAGCCGAAGCCCGAATCGTCCGGCGGCAGCAGCGTCCGCTCGTCGATTTCCAGGGCGAGCAGGTCGCGGATGGCGTTGGCGTACTCGGCCCGGTTCAGCCGGTGCACGGCGTGGCGCCGGCCGGGATTGGGGCTCTCGGCGGCAGCCGTATCGATGCGGTCCGCTATCCAGGCGGTGAGAGCGTCGTAGGTCGTCTCGTCCGGGCGCGGCCGGTCCGCCGGCGGCATCGATCGCGTGCTCAGCTTGCGGACGACCTTCTCCCAGACCTCGGTCTCGTGCGGGTCCAGCCCGATGCGCGAGAGATCGAGGCTCTGCAGCGTCAGCCCGGCGGTCAGCGTCCGGTCGTTGTGGCAGCCGACGCAGTGGCGCCGGATTACGCGGCCGTGCTCCGCGGCCGGATCCGCCGGCGCCGCGGTCTGTGCGGCAACGGGCGTTGACGCAGCCCAGGCGGCGAGCACGCAGAAGAAGACGAGGCATCGCAGGCGGCGTACGGGCAGATGAAGTGTCATGGGCCGTCCGGCTCGCGCGAGAAATCCGTGGGACGTCTGTCAGGTAAGGGTGCATTATCATGACGTTGTTTCGAGAGTGTCAAGAAGCGTGTCACGCGGAAGGGGAAATCCAGCCATGCGGATCCTGCCGATGATCGTTGCGTTCCTGGCCGTCGGACCACTCGGCGTGGCGTCCGCGCCACTCGGCGTGGCGTCCGCGTCGGCCGCCGTCGACCTGCCGTTGATCGATGCGGTCAAGGCGGCGGATCCGGTTCGCGTCGAGCGGCTCCTGGCCGAAGGCGCCGCAGTCGACCAGCCGCAGGGGGACGGCGCCACGGCGCTCCACTGGGCCGCGCACCGTGATCTGGCGGACGTGGCGGAGCTGCTGATCGGCGCCGGCGCAGACGTGGACGCGACCGATGACCACGGCGTGACCCCGCTGGCGCTTGCCTGCCTCAACGCGAGCGTCGCAATGGTCGATCTGCTGCTCGAGGCCGGCGCCGACCCGAACATGGCGCGGACCAGCGGGGTGACACCGCTGATGACCGCGGCGCGCGTCGGCCGCGTCGAGGTCGTCCGCCGGCTGTTGCGGGGCGGCGCCGATCCGACCGCGGCGGAGAAGACCCGCGGCCAGACTGCGCTGATGTGGGCGATCGCCGAGAATCAGCCCCATGTGGCGGGTGTGCTCCTGGAGACGGGCGGCGGCGCGACGGTTCGCTCGACGAACGGCTTCACGCCGCTGCTGTTCGCCGCCCAGCAGGGCAACGTGGACGTGGCCCGGCTCCTGCTCGCCGCGGGCGCCGACGTGAGCGAGGCGGCGCCGGACGGCATCGGCGGCGACACCAACGCGCGGGCGCTGTTCAAGGAGGACACGGAGGCCTCGGCCCTGCTGGTGGCGATCGACAGCGGCCACGCCGAGATGGCCCACTTCCTGCTCGCGCGCGGCGCCGACGCCAACCACGACGGGGCGGGCCGGACGCCGCTGCACGCGGCGGTACAGCGGGAGATGCCCGTCGTCGTCCGGGCGTTGCTCGAAGCCGGCGCCGACCCCGACGCGCGCCTGGAACGGACGCTGCCGTTGATTTCCCGTCGCATCACCCAGGACAACGGGCTGACGCCGACCACGGCCGGCTCCACGCCGTTCCTGCTCGCGGCGAGCTTCGGCGACGTCGAGAGCATGCGCATCCTCGTCGAGGCGGGCGCCGACCCGTTCCTGACCACCGAGGACGGCACGACGGCCCTCATGGTCGCGGCCGGCGCCGACTACGTGGAGGGGCAGGACAAGTACGGCGTTCGTTCCTATCCCGCCTACTACGAGACCCTGCAGCGGCGCGCGTTCGAGGCGACGAAGTACTGCCTGGAGCTCGGGCTCGACGTCAACGCGGTCAACGACGCCGGCCAGACGCCGCTCCACGGAGCCGTCTACATGGGGGGCACGCTGATCGCTCCGTACCTGGTGGAGCAGGGCGCCGAGATGGACGTGATCAACCTGCGGGGTCAGACGCCGTGGATGGTCGCGGCCCAGGGCGAGTACCGCGCCGGATCGTTCTACCGCCACGAGGAGACGGGAGAGGTTCTCGAATTGCTCGGGGCCGACACGACGCTCGGCTTCGATCTCGGCCGCGGCTTCTGGGCGCAACTGGGGATGGAGGATCCGACTCGCCGGAGGCGGCGCCGGTAGTTTGCAGCGCCGCGCACTTGCATCTGCGGCGTGATGCGCTCGGGGACGGGAGTCTTCAGGCAGAAGTGCCACGGCCGTATCACGCCGCAAGCTCTACTTCGAACGCAGCAAGGTTGCGGGCGTCCTTGCTGAACTCCACCGCGATGAGGTGGATCGGCTGGCCCAGGTGCCGGTACTTGTCCGCGTACCGCCTTGCCTTCAACTGCGCCATCGCCGCGCCTTCCGGCGCCATCTCCACCACCTTGAATTCGAACAGGTACACGTGTCCGTTGAAGCGCACCGCCATGTCCAGGCGTCCGTGGCTGGTGCTGTCCTCGACCACAACGTCCAGGCCCAGTCCCGCGAAGTAGGAATAGAAAACGCTTGCGTAGTACCCCTCGAAATTCGCGATGTCGTTGTTGGCGTACCACTGGTGGGGAATGCTGGCGTAGAACGCGTGGAACAGGGTCTTCAGACCGGTGAAGTCGTTGGCCTTCAACAACTCGTAGAGCCGGATGCTGTTCGCCGTCTGGCGCGTCGAATCCCCGGCCAGATACCGCGACAGGCTGTCGTTCAGGCTCTGGCGCACCTCTTGATTGGGATAGCCCAGCCGGTACACGGTCCGGCCGCCGGAGCGCTCGTGGCCCCGGATCGTCAGGTAGCCGGTCTGGAACAGCAGCGCTTCCGTCGCCATGTCGCCCACGTCGAAGGTGGACAGCAGTTCGCCGGTCCCGGCCATCCCCTCCAGTGCGAAGGAGCCCACCCCTCGTTCGACAAGCGTTTCGACCAGGAACGTGGGCGTGCCTGTCTCGAACCAGTGGGCGGCGAACTTGCGGCTGTCGAACAGCAGGAGGATGTCGAAGGGGTTGTAGACCCTTTCCTCTCCGAGCCAGCCGTAGCCGTTGTACCAGCGGCGGATCTCGTCCCGGTCCAGTCCGGGCAGCTCGGGCGCGAACACGGTGTCCAGATCCGCGTCGGCGTAACCGCAGATGCCGGAGTAGCGCGGATCCAGGGTGATGTCGCGGAGGTTGTTGAGGCCGGAGAACAGGCTGACTTTCGAGGCTGTTTCATGCGAGGGGTTTCCCCTCGCACACCCCCGCTGAAGGCTCCTGCTCACGCCGGTGATGAACGTGAACCGGACGTGGGCGTCGCTGTCCTTGATCACCGAATAGAGGCCGCGCAGGAAGTTCCGATTGGCGCGGGCGATGTGCGGCGTCTCCAGCGCATCCAGAATCGGCTTGTCGTACTCGTCCACCAGCACCACGACCCGCTGTCCGGTCCGGCGGTGCAGCGCCGAGAGCAGCGCGGCGAAGCGTCCGGTGGGCGTGGCGTATTCGGTGGTCACCTGCGCTTCGGCCTCGGCGGCGGCCAGCTTCTCCATGAAGCTCGCTTCGAGAAACCCCGGCTGCTCGAAATCCCCGGCGCCGAAGCTGAACCGCAGCACCGGATGGCGGATCGACCAGTCCCGGCGGCCGTGGATGTCCAATCCTTCGAACAGCGCTTCGTTGCCCTCGAACAGCTCCTTCAGCGTGTCCAGGAACAGGCTCTTGCCGAAGCGCCGGGGGCGTGACAGGAAGTAGTGAGAGCCCTCGTCGACCAGCCGCCGGACGTAGGGGGTCTTGTCGACGTAGTAGCAGCCCTCCTCACGGATCGTGCGGAGGGTCTGGATGCCGATGGGAAGCTTGCGTCTCGAGCCCACGGGAGGCAGCTTACCGCACGCACGCAGCGAACGGCGATCCCGGGCGGGGGTCGTCACTGGGTCGTCACTGGGGTCGTCACGGACTCCCGAGCGCCTCAGTCAACGGTGCCCCGCAAGCCACACGCCGGATCTTCTCCTCGCGCTTCCGAAACCGCACGCTCGCCTGCCTCAATTCGAATTGCTTGTCGCGGCGCAGCTCCTTGGACACCAGTACCGGCCTGAAATCGATGGCGATATCCCGCGGAGACAGTTTGTCAGCGGCATCGGCACCGGCTTGGAGCTGTCTGGTGGCTCGGGCGACATTAGGCTCGCTGTCCTTGATCTCGATCGGCGCGACGACGTTGGGGTCCGCGAAGAACAGGAAGTCGCACTTCGCTTGAGCCCGTCCCAATGGGGATCCGGTCGCGTCCAGGTCGATGATGACGTGTGGATGGGGTGCGTTCCCCAGCGACGTATCGCACGCGCCCTTTTTGGTGGCGTAAACGAGGCAGGAGACATCCTCGATCCTGGGAAGAACCGCGTGCGCGAAGCCATTCACTCCGCGTCTCCGCGACGGCCAGCGATTTCAGCCCAGTCGTTGTGCAGCGCCGTCGCGACGGTGTCGAATCCCGACGGGTAGAGACCGCTCTCGGCGTCCAGCGCGATTTCTCGCACGTTCTTCGAGCCAGGGCCGTCCCCGGCCGGCTCGAACAGCCACACACCGACGTCACGAGCGTCCAGAGGCTCGACGTCGGCCTTTCCGTCGCTACGGTTGGTGAGCCGGGCCCTTCCAACGACGTTGCCGAGTTCCTCGAGCACCCACTCGCTATGGGTGGTCAAGATGATTCGGACTCCCGCTCCGACGATCTCGGCGAGCAGACGAGTGAACGCGACCTGCATGGCGGGATGAAGGTGGGACTCCGGCTCATCGATGATCAGCAAGTCACCAGGCGCAACCACATGTCGAAGGTACAGGACTACCGGCGCGAGCTCCGACACCATGGAGGATGTAATCGTCAGAGGCAGTCCCGCGGATTCCCATCCACGCGGATGGTAGGTGAAGTGCGGATATGCGATGCCGGGCAGGCTCTCGACCCGGATAGCACCGCCGAGCATTCCGTCTTCGATGCGTTTCCCAACTCTGCGGAGGGGTTCCCTGCCGCCCCGGACTAATCCTTGTTGGCGGGATGCCATCTCCACCAGTTGCTCCAGGAAGTCGCCGCGCAGGCCGGACAATGGCGGCACAGTGTCGGCCCTACCGATGCCACCACCCCTGGTTGCGCTCCGGATGAGGACGCTCACCATGGCCCTGTGGGCGTTCATCAGGCCGGTTCGGTCTGCGGGGAGATAGAAGGCAGGATGATGGTTCGTCAGCAGGTGGCGGGCCAGCGCGCCGATGACTTCCCATTCCAGCCGTGGCTGTACTTCGGAGTCACGACCCGCCAGCAATCGGTCAGCGGCGAACCAGGTGTCAAAGTTGCCATGAATTCGGACGCCGCTCGGAATGGTCGACAGGAAAGTCCATGTCTCGTCGACGAACGTCAGCTCGTGCACTGCCAGGGTGGAAGTTCCCGCGACTGCGTTTCGAAGCAGGATACGAGGACCCCCTGCGCTCTCCCTGCGGGCCAGACGGGCACCAGTGTCGACGCCGAAACAACGCTCGATTTCCTCGCCGATTGCGGCGCTCTGTTGTTCGAGATACATGCGAATCGCTGCCGTAACCGGGGCAGTCAACTCGATGCGCTCCGCCGGTTCCGCACTCGCGGACGCCGATCCCCTCAACTGCTCCGCGACACGCACGAGAGCAGTGCTTGCTCCATCGAGGAGTGGTGCGTCGAACGTCGTCCAGACCCAGGGTCCCGGCCCGCGTGGGCTGTTCCCGAAATGGCGGTGCAAAGCGTAGACGAGCGTCGCCAGCCAGGACTTCCCCGTGTTGCTGGGCCCGACGAACACGGTCAACGGGCGCAACTCGATACATGCCCGGGCAATCGGCCCGAAATCGGTCACGTCGAGCGTCAATGAGCGATAGGCGGTCACGGGAGCGGTGATCCTTGCTGTGCGTGCGCGGCTGCCCGGAAGGTAGACGATGCCGGCCCCGTCGTCGTCGGCGTCCCGGTGGATGCGCTTGAGCGCTGGTAGGGCTGGCGGTCGCCGGGGCGGGCACCGCCGCGCGACAGGCGGCGCCCGCGAATTGATCCCGGGTCGTCTACTGCTGCTTCACGTACTTGTGAAGCTCCGGCCGCACCGTGTCGGCGACGAAGATGTCGCCGTTCGGGGCCAGCGTCATGTAGTGCGCCTCGCCGAACTCGCCCAGCCCGCGGCCGGGCTGGCCGTTGGCGCCGACCGCGCGGCCGTTCTCGTCGAGCTGAAGGATCTCGCCGGCGAAGCCGCTGACCATGTACATCGTGCCGTCGGAATGGATGTAGAGCCCGCAGGGGAGCCCCTTGTAGGCCCATTCCTTGACGTAGTTGCCTTCGCTGTCGAAGATCTGGATCCGGCGGTTCTGCCGGTCGGCGACGTAGACCATCCCCTCGGTGTCGACGACGACCGAGTGCGGCGTGTCGAACTGGCCGGGGCCGGTCCCCTGCTCGCCCCACGACTTCAGCAGCTCGCCCTCGGGGTCGAACTTCAGCACGTGCGGCTCGCCCTGCCCGTGGCCCACGAGGACGAAGATCTCGCCCTCGAGGCCGATCGCGAGGTCGGTCGGCTCGTTCATCAGCGGCGTGTCGTCGGGATTGATGGTCAGGAGGACTTCGCCTTCCGGATTCATCTTGCGTACGGTGTCGGCGTTGACGTCGGTGGTCCAGATGTGGCCCTCGGAATCGATGCGCATGCCGTGCGGCCGGTCGTACTGGCCCTGGCCCCAGGAGCGCACGAAGGTCCCGTCGGGCTCGAACTCCATCAGCGGGTTCGGGCCGCGGTTGAACACCAGAATGCGATTCATGGAGGTCCAGCCGACGCTGGACGGCGCGCCCATCTCGAGGTCGTCCGGAATCTGCAGCCCGTGCGGCACGGGGCGGTACCCGAGATCGGGTGCATCTTCCATCTGGGCGGGGTCGGGAGCGTCCAGCACCTGGGCCCCGGCGCCGGCGGAGAGGCCGAGCGTGAGCGCGAGGACGGCGGCGAACGTTCGGTGAACGCGGCGTGCTGGCAACATGACAACTCCTCGAAAAAAGGGCTGTGAAACGGCTCGCATTGTAGCACTCCGGCCAGTCCGCCAATCGACCCGTCCGGCGCGGTTGGGCCGGGTTCGCGCTGCGTGACGGGCGGTGAGCGCATCGACGGCGGATCGAGTGCGTCGGGATCCGCCCTTCGGGTCTGCAGACCGTGCACCGCTTGATGGCTCCGGGCCTTTCCCTTGCCCCTTCCGTGCATGGATACTACGCTTCCTCAACTACGCGACAGAACGGGAGGCCGGGATGGATGTGAAGTATCGAGCGTCTGTACAGAGGACAGAGACGGGGGTGTCCGGCGTGGCCGCGGTGCTGGTCGGTCTTCTCGTGGCCTGGAATACCCTGTCGGCCACGCCGGCAGCGGCCGGCGGCGAACAGGACCAGCGTGCGGCGATGCTGACCCGCGCGGCGGAGGCGGAGCTCGACACCGAGTACGTCGCTCCGCCCGGCGATCCGCTGTCGCACCACATCTCCGGCTTCGCCAAGACGCTCTGCTCGGCCGTCTTCGTCACCGGCCTGGAAGCGGACTTCGCGGCCGAGAGCGTCGGGTTCTTCAGCGGGCCGTACGAGCACCGGCGCCACGTCACCAACCGCGAGGTCGACAACGACCAGCGGCGTATCCACCTGACCCTGCCGAACGGCGTGGTCCGCACCGCGAAGCTGAACGGCGACCACGGCTGCGTGACCCTGCCGGTCGGCGAGGAGGATGTCTTCTTCGAGCCGATCGATATCCGGAGCAACCTGCCGGACCGGGCGACCACGCCGTGGCCGATGGGGGACGTGCTGCCCGACACGCCGCTGCCCGCCGAGCTCGATGCGGACAAGGTGCAGCAGGCGGTCGACGCCGCCTTCGAGCCGGCCGAGGGGCTGACCGCCGCTCTCGTCGTGACCCACAAGGGACGCATAATCGGCGAGCGCTACGGCCCCGGCATCACCATGCACACGCCGCTCGAGAGCTGGTCGATGGGCAAGAGCCTGACCGCGACCCTGATGGGCGTGCTGATCCAGCAGGGCGTCTACGAGCTCTACCAGCCTGCCCCCGTGCCGGAGTGGCAAACCCCGGGGGATCCGCGCCAGGACATCCGCATCGCGGACATCCTGCGCATGTCGAGCGGCATCCGCTTCCGCGGCGTGGCCGATCCGGACCTCGACCCGGCGCTCGGCTACCCGGATCATCTCTACGTCTACACCGGCTCGGCGAACTCCTTCGAGTGGGCGGCGACCCGGCCGCAGCAGTGGCCCCCGAACACCATCGGCCGCTACCGCAACTCGGATCCCGTGCTGACCAACTACCTGGTCCGGCTCGGCGTCGAAGGACGCGGCGACGAGTACCTGTCGTTCCCGCAGCGCGAGCTCTTCGACAGGATCGGCGTCCGCGGCTTCGTGCTCGAGACCGACCCCTACGGCAACTATCTGCTGCAGGGCTACGAGCTGGCCCCCGCCCGCGACTGGGCGCGGCTGGGCAACCTGTACCTGCAGGACGGCGTCTGGAACGGCGAGCGGATCCTCCCGGAGGGCTTCGTCGACTTCGTCAGCAACGTGGCGCCCGCGTGGGAGGCCGACGGCCGGCCGATCTACGGCGGCTTCTTCTGGATCAACGGCACGGGCACGTTCCCCGTTCCCCGCGAGGCGTACTACATGTCGGGGGCGGGAGGCCAGACGACCCTGATCATCCCGTCGCACGACTTGGTCGTCGTTCGCCAGGGGCACTACCGCGGCGCACGGTTCGGCGGACAGGCGTTGCGGCGTGCCCTGGCGCTGCTGATGGAGGCGGTTCCGGCGAGCTGATCGGCAGTCCGGGGGGGCGCCGACGAGGGGCTTGGCGATTCAGGCGCGCCGGAAGATCTCGTAGCGGATCTCCAGGAAGTGTTGATCCGGCTGCTGTGTCGGTCTCCTGGGCGCGGCGATGCGCGTTCCATGCAGGGCCTGGATCCCGTGCACCAGCGTGGGACCGTCCGTTTCGTCCAGCAAGTCTTCACGCACCTGCACGATGTAGTCGGGCCGGACACCGAGGAAGTAGCGATCGAAGGCGGCGTGATGGAGCTTGCAGAGCGCCAGGCCGTTCGTCACCACGGGTGCTCCCTCGTCGGCGTCGGGCACGATATGCGCCGCGTCGAGCAGTTCTTCGTGCCGGAACCTGCAGAACGCACACTGGTGTCGGTACGCATCGAGGACGCGCTCCCGAAACGCGCGCTGGTGGAGGCGCTGCCGAACTGCCGCGGTGGTGTACTGCTGCCTTGCGGTCTCCACGCCGTCGCGTGCAGTCCGGCCGCGCGCGTCCGGCCAGACGTGGCGTGCATCGTCGACCGCAATGGTGAACGTCAAGCCGCCGCGGTCATCCCCGACGACGAACACTGGCCAGGCGGCGACGTATCTACCCGGAATCACGCCGTGGAAATAGACCAGTGGCAGCCTCTCCTGCATCGCGAAGCGCAGGCGGCGGTTGTCGGAGTGGTCAGGGTCCGTGCCCCGGTACCGATACCGCAGCAGGTCGTTCGGGCCGAAGGCATCGTCATACGGTCCGTTGGGTGCAGTCGTGATGGACAGTGGCGCGTCGGACAGTACCTGCGGTTTGAAAATGCCTTGCGGGCCGAGCAGCGGGACGCGGACCCCTCGCAGGGTGAATCCCTCGGCGAGCAGGGCTCGCGGCAGAACGTCACCATGTCTCTCGGTTTGTACCTTGAGCCATTCGAACGCGGCGTTCCGCACCGTCTCGTCTCCGATACGGTCGAACATGCAGGGTGTCCCGGCTGGCGCGGACGATCCGCGTAGCGTCCCGGCGTCTACGTTGGTGTGCCCGTCAGTCCACGCTGGCCATCGGCTCCAGGCCCGTCTCGGCGATCGTCACGGCCGCCTCGGCGGACGACAGGAAATCGATGAGCTTCCGCGCGCCGTCGGCATTCCCGGCGTCGGTCGTGATGCCCGCCGAGAACGTGGTGACCCGCTGGTACTCGTCCGGAATGGGGCCGGCGTACGCGGCGCCCTCGATCGAGAGGATCTCGCTGACCTGCTGAAAGCCGATCTCGAGCTCGCCCCGCGCGACGACGGCGGCCACGCGCTCGCTGACGATGCGCCGGCTCTTCGGGGCGAGCCGCTCGGCAAGACCGAGCCTGGGAAACAACTCCGTCGACACGTAGCTTCCGCTCACGCTCGCCGAGTAGCCGATGGACTCGGCCGCGAGCAGCGTCTCCGCGAACGCTTCGGGCGTGCTGATATCCGGCAGGGGGGCTCCTTCGCGTACCGCCATGCCGATGGACGAGCTGGCCAGATCCACCCGCGTTTCCGGAAGGACCAGACCCTGCTCGGCGAGAGCGTTCAGGCCGGCCTGCGACATGATCAGGACATCGAACCGGTCGCCGCGCTCCAGCCTGGCCGGGATCGAATCGGCCGCGCCGCCGGTCGACGCACCGTACGCGGTGACCAGCAGGATTCCTGTTTCCTCCTGAAACCGCGGGGCGAGCACATCGTAGGCCGCGGCCAGTCCCCCGGACGTGACGACGGCGACCTCACCGACCGCCTCCGTCGCGCCTGCGAGCGCCGAACCGCCGGGCGGTGGCGCGCAGGCGGCGACAGGTGTCGCGAGGACGATCAGGAGTACGGCGACCAGGCTTCTCGGCATGCTTCAGACCTCCGAATCGGGAGCCGGCCACCGATGTTACCGTGATCGGCCGAGCACGGGTCCCGGCGAGGGCCCGGTCGGGAGATGACTGTGCGGCTGGAACCGCTCTGCTATCAGGAGCGGGTGGTGCTCGAACGGGTGGAATCGCCGGAGCCGACGAGGACCCCGCCCGCATATCGACGCCGGAACCGTCCGCCTTCCGGGGGGCGACGGGCAAGGCGCTCGGCAGCCTCGTTCGGTGCAATCGGCTCGAGCGCAGTCAGCGGGCGCGGCCAGCGCTCGTCACGGCGCTCGCTGCGCACGGCGAACTCGACCCGGACCGGCATCCCCAGGTCCTCGTCCGCATGCGCCGGCGGGCCGTCGTTGTCGCCGTGGCTGGTGACGTGCAGCACGTCGTCCTTCGGAAACGTGGCGATGGGCATGCCGTCGTAGCGGATGCAGAGCGAGTCGTCCAGGGTCGCTATCTCGTTGCCCTGCACGGTCGCTGTCGCGGCCCTGCCACGATCGACGTACTTGACGGTGAAGGTCCTCATGCGCCGTTCCCTCTGATCGGGGATTGTCCTCGACGGTGAAATCGGCCGCTCACGCGCAAAGCAGCCGACACCGCCATGTACATGTGTCGGTCGTTCATGCGGACCCGAATAGGGTCGGCACCGACTCCTCCAATGATAGGTCAAGTCGAGGGGGTGCCGACGGGCTGTCGGCAGGCGTCGAGGGCTCGCCGGCGGACGCAGTCGTGGTCGAGCATCGGATGCGGATA
The DNA here is from genome assembly GCA_963662835.3 of Vicinamibacterales bacterium. Taxonomy (GTDB): domain Bacteria; phylum Acidobacteriota; class Vicinamibacteria; order Vicinamibacterales; family UBA8438; genus WTFV01. Next base: position 7,402,284 of record CAXXVU020000002.1, on the reverse strand, counting down.
GTCGACGCCGAGCCGCACGCCGGCGTTCAGTGTTGTCGGCGGCGCTTCCCACGGACGTGCAGCAGATCGTCCAGGGTTCGAAGAGCAGCCCGGTACTGAACGATCACATCGCCACGCCGGTCTCGCCGTGTCGGGCCTCGAGCTGCGCGTTCGACGCGGCCGCCCAGTCCGGGTTGCTCGTGCGCAGGCGCCAGTGGCCGCGCCACGGCGCAGGAGCATAGCGAACGACCACGGGCGGGGCGGCCGGCTCGCGGATGGTTGCGAGCCGGCTCCCCTCCTGCTACTGACTGTCCGCCTCGCCGACCGTGACCAGTTCCGCGCCCGAGGAGACCTCACGCCGGATTGCCACGCACACGTCCTTGACGGCGTTGCCGACGCTACGGGTAGAGTTGCTGAAAATCAGATCGCCCCACCCGTCGAACAGGGCTATCTTGTTGTCTCGCGCCGCGAAGCCGAACATGCGCTTGGAGAGTCCTCCCTCCGATCGATCCATCGTTACGACGAAGTGCGCTCGCCCCGCGCGGTTGGTCACACGCAGTCCTTGGCACTCGCTCCTTTCCTGAAGGTTCTTCTGGATTTCGACCGTCTGGTCGTTGCTGCCGCCGGTCGCGGAGAATGCCCCGCCGGATCCCCCGGCGCTGAACGCCTGCGCCTGACTCTCGGCTACGAACACCCTCACGACGGGCGCGTTTCCGTCCTGCGCGAGAGCCAACGCCGGCCACGCCAGCACGGCGCACAACGAGAACTTGACGAATCTCTGCATCTTGACCTCCTGTCAAATGAGCCCGGCGTCCGGACCCGGGCAGCCAGGCCGGTAGTCTGATCGCTGTCCTTGTCAGAACCTGTCAGTCCCTCGCCGGGGTTTCCTTCGGGCGGACGGGAGAATCGGCGGGCGCCGCCGATCACGGATGGACGCTTCGGACGGGTGGGCGAACGCCGTTCCGGCCGCTGGCCGAGGAGGGTCGTCGACACCGACGTCAGAGCAGGTCGCGCTGCCGGGGAGACCCGCCGGCACCGGTCGCCGGCAGTCCCGGAAGCTCCCGCTGTCCATCGCCGTGGGCGGACGGGGGCATGTCGTCCGCCCGGTGCCGGTCGTAGGCACGGCCGGCAATCGCCGCTACCCGCTCGACGAGGGCAAGCGGCTCGACGGCTTGAGCCTCACCGGCGAAACCGACGATCCAGCGCGCGATCTCGTCGAGGTGGGAGATGGTGACGCGATACTCCAGCGACCCGTTCTGCAGTGGCGTGATGCGCTCCTCCGGATGGTGCGCACCGTGCTGAATGAGCGGCGCCAGCGACGCGTCGAAGTGGATGACGACCTCATGCAGGGTGCGGCCGCGGTACACGCCCCAGGTCTCCTGCAGGAACGCGTCCAGGTCGAAGGCGGCCGGCTCGAAGGCGCCATCGAGGCGTTTGGTCTCGGCGATTCGATCGAGACGGAACGTTCGGGGCTCGTCGCGCAGGTGGCAATGTCCCACGAGGTACCAGGTGTTCTCGCGGTGAAATACCGCGTACGGATCGAGGCTCCGCCACGCTTGCCGCCGACTCCACAGCGAACGATAGAGCAGCGACACGGGTGTTCGTTCGCGCACGGCCTGCTCCAGCAACGGCAGCAGGCCCTTGGCGATGTGGCCGGAGCGCTCGGGGCCCGCCAGCGTGAGCGCCTGAGGCGTCTCCTCCAACTCGCGCGTCGCAACGTCGAGCCTGCGCTCCAGCCCCGCCGTCAGATCCGCCGCGTCCCGGAACGCCGGATGGCGTAGCAGGAGCGTAAGCGTCGCGCGCTCGGTTGCGGTCAAGGGAAGACTGCGAAGCGTCGCACCCTCAACCAGGCGGTAGCCGTACTCATCGTTCGTCACGGGGATGCGGTACAGCCGGCTCAGCGCCTGCAGGTCGCGGTAAATGTTGCGTTCCGACATCCTAAAGTGTTCGGCGAGCTCCGCCGGACGCCAGGAACGGCGTCCACCGAGAAGTTGAAGCATCTCCATCAGGCGGATTGGACGGTCCATGCTTTGCTGTCCCTCTGATTCGCCCGTTCCAGGTCGGTTGCCTGATCGCGCCGGCAGCTCAAGGAGTCTAGCCCGACAATCGTCGCCTACGGCTCCGATTGCCGCCCAACCGGGCCTGACCAGCAGTCTGCCCCGCTCTACGGCGCAGACTCCTAACGCCGCCAACCCGTCGTTGGGCTCCGCGTCTGGCCCCAGCACCCCGCCCCAGGAGCCTGCGCCGCAGAACTCAATGCGTAGTGTTCTACGGCGCAGACTCCAGCCCCCTTTCCGGTTCATGGGCGACGCGGGGGCGTAGTTTCGATCGTCCTGACGCGGCTTCTACTGATCCGGCACGTACGCGCCGCACCCGTCGCACGTCCATTCGGGAAATCGCGGCGTGAGCGTGATCCGCGCGTACGTGCTAGTACCAGCGCATTCGTCGATGCCGTAGGCAACTTCACCCCCGGCCTCGCCGATCGCGAGGGGGTCGGTCGATCCCCCGAACCGTGGCTCGTAGAACGTACCGTCGTCGCACTCGACCCTGGCGTCGATCACGACCGCACCGAACGGCCGCGACAGAGCAACGACGCTGAACCGTGCGTACGACGACGATGACCGCTTCGGGCGCACGCGGAAATCGTAGTCGGCCTCGCTCGGCACGTTCTCCGTGCACGCCAGGTCGAGTATTCCCGGTGAACCCGTGGTCGTTGCCTGTCCGGTGCGTACGCACGTGTACGTCTGGGCACCGGCAAGCATCGGCAGCATGAAGAATCCGATTGCGACGAGCCCTCTCATAGTGGGAACCTCCGCTCAGAATCCGAAGGACTTGGAGAGCCGAGCGCCGCCCGGCTCCAGACTGAGTGAGACGTCTGGCACGTCGGCCCACACGGTGGCGAGGAGCACTCCAACCGCTGCCATTCCGATCCCCGTGTACAGCCGGCCAGCGGGCCAGTACGCCTCTGCTCCGGCCGACCCTCTGGTATCGTCCACCTTCGGGAACTCGCCGCGCAGGGCACTGGCCTGCTTGGCTCCGGTGCTCTCCAGGTTGGCGAGTCGGCCGAACAGTTCCAGTCCCACGTAGGTATTCACCGTCCAGTCGAGGTTGCATCGACCCTCGGTGGGCGCCCAAATCCGGCCATTAGTGGGCGGCTGAAAACCGGCCATTTCCGATAGCGGCCCGAGACGTTGACGCCGGCCTGGAACACGACGTTCCTGCTGGCATGAGCAACGTCTTGAAGGAAGAGAAACGACAACAGGTTCTCGCGCTGGGGCGCCTCGGCTGGTCGCTGCGGCGGATCGAAGAGGCCACCGGGGTCCGGCGCGAGACCGCCAGCAGCTACCTGAAGGCAGCCGGCCTGACCGTGCGGGGTCGTGGCCGGCCTCCCGCTCGCCCGGCAAAACCGGCCATTTCGCCGGAGGCGCCCACCGACTCTTTGCCGGTCACGGCCGCCGGCAAGGGCGCCGACGCCGACGCGCCCGTCCCCGCGCAGCGGCCCAGTCGAGCGCCACAGGCGAGCGCGTGCGAGCCGTACCGCGAGCTGATCGTCGACGCGCTCAGCCGCGGCCGCAACGCCATGGCCGTCTGGCAGGACCTGGTCGACGACCACGGTTTCCCGGCGAGCTATACGAGCGTGCGGCGCTTCGTCTCGACCGTCCGGCAGCAGCCCGCCGTCGAGGCCCGGGCGGTCATCACCACGGACCGCGGAGAAGAAGCACAGGTTGACTACGGGGAGGGGCCGATGGTCCGTGACCCGGACACCGGCAAGTACCGCCGGACACGGCTCTTCGTCCTCGCCCTGGGCTACTCGCGCAAGGCCGTCCGGCTGCTGGTTCACCGTTCCAGCGCACAGGTCTGGGCCGAGCTGCACGAGCGCGCGTTCCGTCGCCTGGGGGGCACCGTACGCGTCGTCGTCCTCGACAACCTCAAGGAGGGCGTCCTCACCCCGGACATCTACGACCCGACGCTGAATCCGCTCTATCGCGACGTGCTCGCCCACTACGGCGTCGTCGCCCTGCCGTGCCGCGTCCGCGATCCCGATCGGAAGGGCAAAGTCGAAGCCAGCGTCGGTCACGCCCAGAAAACGCCGCTGCGCGGTCTCCGCTTCGAGCATCTCGACGACGGCCAGGCGTACCTGGACCGCTGGGAGCAGCGCTGGGCCGACACCCGCATCCACGGTACGACCAAGCGCCAGGTCGCCGCCATGTTCGAGGAAGAACGCCCCGCGCTCGGCCCGTTGCCCCTCGAGCCGTTCCGCTACTACCAGTACGGCCGCCGCAGTGTGCATCTGGACGGTTGCGTCGAGGTAGCTTCGGCCTACTACTCGGCGCCGCCCGGCTGGATCGGTCGACGTGTCGACGTGCAGTGGGACGACATCCACGTCCGCCTCCTCGACCCGAGCAACGGCCAACTGCTGCGCGAGCACCTGCGCACGCAGCGCGGCTGGCATCGCATCGCCGACGACGACCGGCCCACCCGCACCCCGCCGAAGACCCTGGCCCTGCTCGCCGCCGCCAAGCGGGCCGGTCCCGCCATCTCCGCCGTCTGCGACCACATCCACCGCCATGAGGGCGCCGCCGGCGTCCGCCGCATCCTCGGCGTCCTCTCGCTCGCCAGGAAGCACAGTCCCGCCGTCGTCGAACACGCCGCCACCGCCGCGCTCGAACTCGGCGTGCCCACCTACCGCTTCCTGAAGCGCTACCTCGACCGCTACCCCGGCGCGCCGCCGCTGTCGTTGCGCCAAGTCGACCCGCTCATCCGCGAACTGACCGTCTACCGCGATCTGATCGACCGCAGAACAGGAGACCCTTCATGAATCTCGTCGAACTCGACAAGGCGCTGCGCAAGCTGCGCCTCTCCGGCATGGCAAACGTCCTCGAGACGCGCCTGCTCCAGGCCCAGACCGAGCAGCTCGCCCCCATCGACCTGCTCGCCGCGCTCGTCTCCGACGAGCTCCAGCGCCGCGAGGACCGCCTGCTCGCCCGCCGGCACAAGCAGGCCCGATTCCGGGACCCGGACCGCTCGCTCGACAGCTTCGACTTCGACTTCAACAAGAAGATCAACCGCGCGCTCGTCTTCGAGCTCGCCACCGCACGCTTCATCGCAAAGCGCGAGGACGTCCTCCTGATCGGCCAACCCGGTACCGGGAAGAGTCACCTTGCCCAGGCCATCGGACGCGCCGCGATCCAGCAGGGCTATCGCGTCCTCTACCGGGAAACGCACGCCTTCCTCGAAGAACTCGCCGAGGCGACGCTGGCCGAGACCCGCAAGGAATACCTCGCCGAGCTGGCCCGTGCGCACCTGCTCATCATCGACGACCTCGGCATGCGCAAGCTGCCCCACACCGCCGCCGAGGACCTGCTCGAGCTCATCATGCGCCGCTACGAGCGGGCCTCGACGATGCTCACCTCCAACCGCCCGGTCGACGAGTGGGGGAAGCTGCTCGGCGACACCGCCGCGGTCACCGCGCTGCTCGACCGGCTCCTGCATCACGCGCACGTGCTCAAGTGCGGGCCGCGCAGCTGGCGCACCCGCGTGCGGACCACCTTGGTAGAGTCGACGGGAGGTGCGTAACCGGTGGGGAGTCGGTGGCGCATCCGGCGCTTTCGCACCGGGCCGCAGTCCGAACACAGCGGAGCGGAGGATTCGCGCGCGGCCGAGCGTCAACGCCCATCCGGACGTGGTCCGCGCGCGCGAGAGCGCCGCCTCCAGGCTCGCCTGGCGCAACAACCGCCAGCGATCGTTTCCACGGGCACCGCGTGCGCCAGACGAGCCTTCCGCGACACTCGAGTGGTCGCTCGACGGAACGCCCTTTTCCCGCTCGTCGTCGTCGACCACACCCTCCGGCCCAGCCCGGCCGTTCCGTCTCGCGAGGGTAACCCGGCCGGGCATGACCAACACCGACGTCCGGCTCGGAACCTCTACCCGGGAGACCAGACCAGACAAGGCCCTCCCTCCGCTCGGAGCATTACCTCGCGCACGCTGTCGCGGACCAACGCGCACGCATACACCGATGCCGATGACAACCGAGCGGTGGGTCTGTCGCCACGCTTGCGCCTCGAACGCTCGGCCGACCGCCTCCTCCTCGCTCCGTTACGTAACGGTGCAGGATGGTCGTGTGGCGTTGACGAACGCGGAACGGCAGGCACGTTATCGGGAGCGGCGCAAGGCCGGCGAATCCCGGATCCGGTACCGTCGGCCAGCGGACCGGAGTCGCGGCCACAGCAGTGGAACGACGCCGTGCAGACGCTCCTGGAGTTGCAGGAACAGTACCGGGAGTGGCGGGACGCGTTGCCGGAATCGCTGGCCGGCTCCGCGACTGCGGAGTTGCCCGAGCAGGTCTGCGATCTGGATCTGTCGGTACTGGAGGGGCTGTCGAGCTGCCCAGAGGCTTCGGGCGTGACGGCTAGCGCGCCGGCAAACACCTTGCCAACAGAGGACGCCGTGAAGTAGATCTCGACTCCAGTCTCGGGCCGTCGGAAATGGCCGGTTTTGAGGCGCCCATAAATGGCCGGTTTTGACCCGCTCATTGAGGGCATCGACCGCTCATCTTCGCCGAAACGGGGTTGCGCGCATCATCGAACAGGACGCCAACGCTACCGACCGCGTTGGCGAACTCGATGGACACGGCGGGGTCCTCGCTCAGGGAGCCTGCGACTCGGCAATCCTGTTCCCAGAACGCAATGGCAACGCCGCCCGCCATCAGACCCACCCCGCCCAGCGTGCGCATCATCGACCGCTGCGACTGAGCTGCGGCCAATCCGGGCAACGCCAACACGCCGACGAGTCCGTACATCACAATCCGTCTGAGCATGACCAACCTCTTGATCGTGCCGGTGACCGGAATTGGTCACCGGGTCGGGTGGAGTCAAGACTGCAGGCTGCCGATGTCAGGACCTGTCAGCGACGGGGAGGAGATGTTGGTTTCGTAGGGAAGGCCGAGTCTGCGCGGGCTGGAAGGGCTTCGCGCCGGGTCGCGCGTGCTACGCTGGACAGAGCACCAAAGCGAGAGTTTCCGGGAGGCGATGCGCCATGAGCAGATGGATGTTGCTTGCATGTTTTCTGATAGCGGCGTGCGGTGGCGCCCCCGGGCCGGAACCGGCCCCCGAGCCCGAGCCGGAGCCGAGCGCGGGGACGATCGAGCGGCTGGAGCCGGCCTTCGACCGGCTCGTGCCGGCCGACGCGGTGATCGAGCACCTGGCCCAGGGGTTCGGCTTCACCGAGGGACCCGCGTGGGTCGATGCCGACGGCGGGTTCCTGCTGTTCAGCGACATTCCCGGGAACCGCATCGTCAAGTGGGAGCCGGACGGCACGGTCAGCGACTTCCTCGCGCCGGTCTACGAGGGCGAGCACGAAGAAGGCCGGCTGGTGGGCTCGAACGGCATCCTGGTCGATCCGGACGGGAACATCGTCTTCACCGAGCATTTCAACGGCCGGATCTCGCGCATGGCGGCCGACGGGACGCGGAGCGTGGTGGTCGACGGCTACGAAGGCGGGCGCTTGAACAGCCCGAACGACCTCGACTACCACTCGGACGGCTCGCTCTACTTCACCGATCCGCCGTATGGACTGCCGAGCCCGGAGGACCGTGCGCAGGAGGTCAACGGCATCTACCGGCTGAGTCCCGACGGCGGGCTCGCACGCCTGGCCGAGCTGCCCGGACCCAACGGCATCGCCTTCTCGCCGGACGAGTCGCGCCTGTACGTCGCGGACAGCAGCACCCGGCAGTGGTTCGTGTACCCCCTGGCCGAGGACGGCACGTTGGGAGAGGGCGAGTTGCTGCTCGATGCCAGCGGCTCCGAGGAGAGCGGCTCCGCCGACGGGCTGAAGGTCGACGAGCTGGGCAACCTCTGGGCGACTGGCCCCGGCGGCGTCTGGGTCATCCGGCCTGACGGTCTGCACCTGGGCACGATCAAGCCGAACGAGGTTCCGGCCAACGTGGCGTGGGGCGACGACGACCGGCGCACGCTCTACATGACGGCCCGGACCGGGCTGTATCGGATTCGCGTGAACGTGGCGGGCGACCGGTAGCTCGGCGGTGCGGGTCTCGGTGCGGAACGGGAGGAGATCGACCATGCGCCATGAATCCGTCGCGGCGTTGATCGTGGTATCGGCAATCGCCCTTGCGGCGTCGTTGGCGGCCGCCCAGGACGTGGACGCCGGCTGGACTCCCACGCGGACGCCCTGGGGGCATCCCGATCTGCAGGGCATATGGGATCAGACCACCGGGACCCCGCTGGAACGCGCGGCGGAGGCGGGTGACCGCGAGTTCCTGACGGAGGAAGAGGCGGCCGAGCGCGAGAGGCGGCGGTTCGCGGCGTTCGACGCGGCGCCGCGGCAGGGCAGCCCGGGCAACTACGGCTCGCAGTGGCGCGACGGGTCGCGCAACGCCCTGACCCGTACCTCGCTGATCGTCGACCCGCCGGACGGGCGCATTCCGCCGCTGACCCCGGCGGCCGAGCAGCGCGCGATCGAGAACCAGGCGCGCCGGCGCGACCATCCGGCCGATTCCTGGGCCGACCGCAACCTGTGGGAACGCTGCATCACCCGCGGCACCCCGCGCGTTCCGAACAACTACAACAGCAACATCCTCATCCTGCAGACGCCGGACGCGGTGGTCCTGTTGAACGAGATGATCAACGAGACGCGTGTGGTCAGCCTCGACGGGCGACCCCATCTGGGACCCGGCATCCGCCTCTGGAACGGCGATTCCCGCGGCCATTGGGAGGGGGACACGCTGGTGGTCCAGACCACCAATTTCAGCGCCGGGCAGCAGTTCCGGGGCCTTCCCGTCGATGGCCTGCGGCTGGTGGAACGGTTCACCCGCACCGGGCCGGACCGGATGGACTACGAAATGACGCTCGACGACCCGACGATGTACACGCGCACCTGGACCGTCGTGCTGCCGATGACCGAGACCGGCGGGCCGATCTTCGAGTACGCGTGCCACGAGGGGAACTACGGCATGGAGGGCATCCTCGCCGGTCACCGCGCCGAGGAGCAGGCGCTTCGATGACCATCGGAGCGGCCGTCGAGAGCGCGATCTCGCGCAACTGGCGGACGCTCAGGAACGGAGAGCTGCTCCACGTGGCGGAGCAGGCGGGATTTCACCGTTCTGGTGACAGCCGACAAGTCACTCGCAGCGGAGCGCCCCGCTCTCGTTGGCCGTTGTTGCAGTCGACGACAATCGGTTGGGCCGCTTGCGTGCCGCCGTCCACGAACTGGCCCGGGCGATTCGGGGCACACCGGCCGGTGCACATCGTCTGGTCAGTACGGCCTCGGATTGATCTCCGGTTCGGGTGGGCTCCAGGCCAACGTGTGCTCCCGCCGTCTTCCCCGGGCCACGAGAGGAGGAATCATGCAGGAGACGTACTACCACGCCGATGATCTCGATCGCTTCGCGAACATCGGCAAGAACCGACCCGAGCTGGCGGAGAAGTTCTTCGCATGGTACACGGCCGTGTTCGAGGACGGAGCGCTGTCGGCCCGAGAGAAATCGTTGATCGCGCTCGCGGTCGCCCATGCGGTACAGTGTCCCTATTGCATCGACGCCTACAGCAACGACGCGCTGGAGAAGGGCGCCGACCTGGACCAGATGACCGAGGCGGTTCACGTGGCGTCGGCCATCCGCGGCGGCGCCTCGCTGGTCCACGGGGTGCAGATGCGCAACCATGCGAACCGGGTCGGGATGTGACGCCACGTCTGCACCGCACATGCTGCCGGCATCGAACGCCGACCGGCTGAGAGGTGGCCGTCGAGTGACCGTCCGGTGAAGGGCCATGGGTAGCACGCTCCCCTCGCTCGTTTCGCGGCAGCTTCCGCTGGCGTCGTCGTCCGGGCAGTTGGCGATGCTGCACCGCCTTCCACTGGCGCGCGAGTTTCCGGACGCCCTCGACGAGAGCGGTCTGCATCCCCTGCGCCCGACCGGGATCGAGATCCTGCAGATCAACGTCGGCAAGCTCTGCAACCAGACCTGCGTGCACTGCCACGTCGACGCCGGACCGGACCGCCGGGAGATCATGACCCGCGAAACGATGGCGCAGTGCGTCGAGGCGTTGAAACGTACCGCGATCCCGACGGTCGACGTCACGGGCGGAGCCCCGGAGCTCAATCCGAGCTTTCGCTGGCTCGTCGAGCAGTGCGCGGGGCTCGGCCGTCACGTGATCGACCGCTGCAACCTCACCGTGCTCGGACTGCCGTCACAGGCCGACCTCGCCGGCTTCCTCGCCGCGCACCGGGTCGAGGTGGTCTGCTCGCTGCCGCACTACCGTCGGCTCAACACCGACAGGCAGCGGGGCGACGGCGTGTTCGACAAGTCGATTGCCGGTCTGCGGAAGCTGAACGCGCTCGGCTACGGCGACGAGTCGTCGGGGTTGCGCCTGGTTCTGGTGACGAATCCGGTCGGCGCGTATCTGCCGGCCGGGCAGGCGTCGTTGGAGCGGGAATGGAAGCGCGAGCTCGACCGGCTGCACGGCATCCGGTTCAATGCGCTCCACACGATCACCAACATGCCGATCAGCCGCTTCCTGGAGTGGCTGGTCGACTCGTCCAACCTCGAGCGCTACATGGAGCGGCTGGTCACGAGCTACAACCCGGCCGCCGCGCGCGGGGTGATGTGCCGCAACACCCTGTCCGTCGGGTGGGACGGCGTGCTCTACGACTGCGACTTCAACCAGATGCTGGACATGCCGGTCGAGCCGGGCGTTCCGCGGCACATCGCCGACTTCGACCTCGCTGCGCTCGAGTCGCGGTCGATCGTCGTCGACCGCCACTGCTTCGGCTGCACCGCCGGGGCCGGATCGAGTTGTTCGGGCGCGACGGTGGCATAGGAACCAGCGGCGATCGCCGCCCATCGGACCTCGCGTCGCCGGGTTCTTCGCAAACGGTTTCGCGGTTCGCGTCGTTCGTCAACCGGCAACCGGCAGCCCGCTTCCGGTACAAGAAGAAAGCCGGGGGGCGCGAGGCCCACCCGGCTTCGAACGGTGGTCGCCGGCGGCGTGCCCGCCTCCTACGCGATGATCACGTTGCGCGGGAACTGCTCGTGGGCCTCCAGGAACGTCAGCTTGTCCCCGAGCTCCTCCGCCGTCGGCTGCACGTTGCCGTTGACGTCGGTCACGCGCGAGACGACCGTGTGCTCGCCGGGGGTGGCGCCCTCCCAGCGATAGTTGAAGAACTTCCAGCCGTACTTCTCGCGCATCGTTTCCGCGTCGAGCGTCGCCGCCTGCCACGCGCCGTCGTCGATCTTCACCTCGACCGACTCGATCGGCGTGCCGTCGTTCAGCACGACGCCGAAGACGTTGTGCGCGCCGCCGACGGCGGTGACGCGGGCGACGTAGGACTTCAGATTCATCGTCGAGATGGCGGTCTCGACCCACTTCATCTCGCCGTTGATCATCTGGCCCTGCAGCGTCCGGTACGAACGGGCCTGCCAGCGGCCGAGGTACTGGTCCTTCTGCGCGTGGATCTCGGCGAGCCACTTGACGTTCGGCGCGCCGTACCAGCCGGGGACCAGCAGCCGCAACGGACGGCCCTGGTGCTCGGAGAGCGGCTCGCCGTTCAGGTCGTAGGCGAGGAGCGGCTCGTCCGAGAGTGCCTGATCCCGCTCGAGGCTCCGGCCGTACTGCTGCTCGACGTTGAACGGACGGCCGCGCCAGATGACTTCCTCCTCGCCGCGGTCGGCGCCGAAGAGGACGAACTCGCGCGCCGCGTTCTGCACGCCCGCCCGCTGCAGCACGGTGCGCAGCGAGACGCCGGTCCAGCGCCCGTTGCTCGACAGGCCGTTCAGCGGGCCGCGGTTGCCGGAGCACTCGAAGCCGAAGACCAGATCGCGGCTCGGCATGGCGCGCAGGTCGTCCATCGACAGCTCCAGCGGGCTGTCGACCAGCCCGGAGACGCGCAGGCGGTACGCGTCCACGTCCACGCCGGGGTGGCCGTAGTGCTGCGTGGTGAAGAACTGCTCGTTCGGCGTGAAGGGGCCGTCGATTTGGCGGACGTCGATGATCCGCCGCTCTGCGTCGCGGATCCACTGCACGTCGTCCGAAACGTCGGTGAACTGCATCAGCGTCTCGCCCTGGGCGAGTGCAGGGAACGCCCATTCGGGCATGCCGATCACGCCGAGCCCCGCCATCGCCAGACTGCCCTTGAGAACTTCTCGACGTGTGGTCTCTTTCGCCATCTTTGCCCCTTTCCCGCACGCGGCCACGTTTACCAGAACCGTTGCACGTTCCGCGTTCCTGCCGTGGCGCGCGGAATCCCGACAGTCAATCTCGACCCACTATCTTAGCGGGAGACCCTTGCACCCGCAACCGGCGGCGCGCGAACGTACATGGGAGTCGCGCGAGCCGCGCCGGATTCTTCCGGCCGACGCTGCAGACCGCGCCGCGTTGCGCGGAAGCGCCAAGTGCGGGAAGATGCACGGAGCGGGTGTCCGGCAGCGGAAGTCCGGTATGCCGGCGTTACGGTCCGGTGAGCCGATGCCCGACGGGAGGTGACCATCATGCAGTCTCGACATTTCGGGATCTCGTTGCTGGCGCTGGCATTCGTGGCGTGGAGCGCGCCGTCCGCGCAGGGGCAGCCCGCCGATTCGTGGGAGTTGCCGCGCACCCCGGACGGCCGCCCCGACCTGCAGGGCGTCTGGCTCAACAACGTCGCCACGCCGCTCGAACGGTTGCCCGAACTGGCCGACCGCTCGCACCTGACCCGGGAGGAAGTCGCGACGCTGGCGGCGCGCGCCGACCGGATCTTCCAGAACGGCCGCAGCGCGTTCGCGACACCCGAGAGCGCGTTCCGCGCGGCGCTGCAGAACGTCGAGACCTATATCGCGTGGTCGACCAGCAGCTCGATCGGGATGGTCGACGTCACGTTCAGCGACCGGACGTCGCTGATCGTCGATCCGCCGGACGGGCGGATACCCGCGCTCAGCCCGGCGGCCGAGGCGCGCGCGGCGGCGGTCGACGACGGCTGGGAGTTCAAGACCGGGCCGGAGGATCTCAGCAGCATCCACCGTTGCATCACGACGGGAGTGCCGCGGCTCGGCGGCAACTTCGGCGCCGGACCGTACACCTACTACCAGATAGTGCAGTCACCGACTCACCTGGCCTTCATCAGCGAGGCGTTCCACGATGCGCGGATCATCCCGATCGGCGACCAGCCGCACGCGCCGGATGAGATCCGCCAGTGGAACGGCGACTCCCGCGGCCGCTGGGAGGGCGACACGCTGGTCGTGGAGACGACCAACTTCTCGGCCAAGAGCTACTACCGGGGCGCCACCGAAGGCCTGCACCTGATGGAGCGGTTCACCCGCACCGGGCCGGACACGCTGGCCTACCGCGTCACGCTGACCGACCCGCAGACGTGGGCGGCGTCCTGGACGGCAGAGGTTCCGTTGCAGCACCGCGACCAGCCGATCTACGAGTTCGCCTGCCACGAGGGCAACTACTCGATCGTGGGGATGCTGCGCACGGCCCGTCTGGAGGACGCGAACCGCTGACACCGTGCGATTCTCTGCTTTGATCGCATCATCATGTCCATCTATATCTGTCTATCATGGACATGTGGCGCATCGCCGAGGCGAAACAGCAGTTCTCGGAGGTGGTCCGTCGATCCGGCGGCGCACCGCAGAAGATCTACCGGCGCGACCGGCTCGCGGCCGTCGTGAGTCCCGAGGTGCTCGCGACCATTGAGGCGGTCCGCCGGCAGCAATCGCCTTGTACCCTTGCCGAAGCCTTCTCCGATCTCCGGTCGGCCTGCCTGGAGGAACGCTACGAGTTGGAGCTCCCCGAACGCCGGGATCGAGTGGGGTGCCGAGTACGCGATGCAGCGCGGGCCACTTGAAACCTGCGTCGCGCAAGTGCGGAGCACGTACATGAAAAAGCCCGCGAGGGCCGATCGCTCTCGCGGGCTTCAGTGAGAGAACGAGACTCTATTCCGGCTCGGTCGGGTCCCGCCCGTCCCGCGGGGCGCCGGTGCCGGACGATCCGGCGAAGAGCCGCGTCCCGTCCGGGAACGTCACGTCACGGCCGTTGGCCCGGAACGCGCCGTCGATCGCCTGGTAGCCCTCGACGAGCACCTCGGTGCCGGGGATGACCGAATCCCGGCGCCATCCGCGGCGCACCAAGGCTCCGGGGGGGCCGGCCTCGATCATCCAGGCGTCGACGGAGCCGTCCTCGTTGGTCACGTCGATGTGCATCCAGGCGTGCGGGTTGATCCACTCCATCTTGGTGATCGTGCCCCGCAGCGCGACCGGTTTCGTCGCGTCGAACTCGGCCGAGAACGCGTGATGCGCGAGCGCCGAGCCGCCCGCTACCAGGATGGCGAGCGCGACGCCCGCCAGGGTCAGTGCCAGTCTGTTCCGCATCGGTCGTTACCTCGCTGTCGTGCTGTTGCGGGTGCGTGACGACCTATCGGCCGTCCGCCTCCGCCGCCTCACGGTCGCGCGCCCGCGCGCCGCTCAGGATGTTGGTCATGCCGTAGTTGCCCTCGTGGCAGGCGTACTCGACCAGCTCGTACTGCTCGTCGTCGATGTCGAACGTGAACCGTCCGGTGTAGGGGGCGGTCCAGACCGCGGGGTCGTCGACGGTGAACTGGTACTCCAGCCGTGTCGGGCTGATCCGCGTGAACCGCTCGGTCAGCACCATGTCGGGGCTCGACCCGCGGTACGACGCCCGGGCGTTGAGGTTGGTCGTCTCGACCACGAGCGTGTCGCCCTCCCACTGGCCCTGCGTGCTGCCGAGCCACGAGGTGAGCTGCGGTCCGTCCTTCGGCCGCGGGGTCGTCGGGATCACCCGCGTCTCGTGGATCATCTCCTTCTGGATCGCGACGAAGCCGGGACCCTGGTAGATCTGCAGGCCGTTGTTGTAGACCCCGGGGAACATCAGCGCCGGCAGTCCCCGCGTGATGCAGCGGACGAACGACGTCGCTTCCTCAGGGCCGGCGATGTTGGTGGTGGTGTAGCGGGCGCGGTCGCTCGCCACCTGCGCGGCCCGGCGCTCCCCTTCCGGCGTCAGCGGCGGAATGCGGCCATCGGGCGGGTCGATGATCATCGCCACCTGGGTGGACGGCGCGTTCCTGTCGTAGCCCAGGGTGGTGTCGCGCCACTCGCGCTCGTAGCCCCAGATGCTGCCGAGGGTGCCGCGCTCGCGCCGCGAAGCCGCTTGCTCCGGCGTCAGCGTCTCGAGATCGGCCAGGTCGTCCGGGCGCTCGAGCGGGATGCCGTGCGACGCGTTGCCGGTCCAAACGCCCTGCAGATCGGGCTCGCCCCACGGAGTGCGCGGCGTGTCGTAGGGCTCGGTCACGTCCGCGAACACCGGCGCCAGGCCGCTCGCGTCCACGCCTACGAACCCGGTCTCGACGAGCTCCAGCCGGACGTTGTCGGGCCCGTAGAGGAAGGCGCGGGGCACCGCGGCGCGGGCGTTCTCCGGCACCGCCGGTCCCTGCTGGAACTCCACCCCGGCGTCGCGCAGCTCGGCCGCGGCGGCCTCGATGTCGTCGACGACGAATCCGATGTGGTCGATGGCGCGGCCCTCGGTGGTGGCCGGGACGCCCTCGGGGTGCGCGGAGGCGAACAGCCAGACGCTGTCGAAGCGCAGGCCTTCCTCCTGGCCCGCGTGCACGGCCAGCTCACCGCCGAACATCTGCTGGTACCAGCCGAGGGTCGCCTGCGGATCGGTCGCGCTCAGGTGGACGTGGTGGAAGCCGAGGTACTCCTGATCCTCCACCATCTCGATCCGCGTGCCCCACGGGTCGAAGATGTAGCCGTGCAGGTAGCCGCCCGGGGCCTCGCGCAGCGTCGCGCCGCCGGGGAACCGCTGCAGCCGCACGCCGGAGCCGCGGACGCCGATATCCTCGAGCTCGGCCATCTTGGCGGTCAGGTCGGGGTACGAGAACCCGATGTGGTTGACGCCGGTCCCCTGCGTGCTGCCCATCGTGGGCTGCGGGACGAAGGTCACCTCGACGCCGTGGCAGTCGGCCGTGTCGTCGCGGTCGGCGATCGGCGCGCAGTCGAGATGGCGCGCGTACCAGCGCACCGACTCGGGCGGGGCGGACGAGGTGATGTGGACGTGGTGGTAGTCGGCGTCCGCGGCCCGGACTTCGGCCGGCGCCCCGCCGACGAGCACGCCCACGGCGAGGAGCGCAAGTGCAGTACGTGTCAGTTTCAGTGTCATGACGCGATTCCTCCGTGGTCTTGATCGACCTCTACCGGGTCGGCTCCCTGCGCAGGTGCCCGTACAGGAGATCCTCCGAGAACTCGACGCACTTGAATTCCAGCACCCGTGCGTTCTCCTCCAGCCGGCGGTACAACAGCAGGCTGATGTCCCACGGCCGGGTGAACACGGTGGGATCCTCGAGCGTGGCCTCGTAGCGGATCACGTTCGGGCCCATGGGCGTATAACGCTCCTGGACCCGCAACTGGTTGCTCGCGAAGTTGCCGGCGCGGTCGAACCACGCCTCGCCGAGGAAGCCCTCCGCGTCCACGATCAGCGTGTCGCCGTCCCACCGGCCGTGCGAGCGGCCCATCCAACTGTCGATGGGCGGCGGCTCGGGGTTGTCCTTGTCCATGTGGATGGTGCGGTTGGCGTCCGCGAAGCCGTAGATCATGAGGATCTTTCGGTCGCCCTGGATGATCTGGAACGGATACGGCATGTAGTTGGCGCGCGGCACGCCGGGCATGAAGCACTTCGCCTCGGGATCCGCGCTCATGCGGTTGGCGAAGTTCTCGTCCCGCTGCTGCCGCGCCGCGGCCTGATAGGGGATCTCGCCCCCGACGACCACGCCCTGACCGGGCGGGACGGCGCCGATGGCGCCCAGATCGGGGTGCCCGGGGCCGGCCGGATGATCCTCCAGGTTCCAGTTCGCCGTGCTCATCGACTGCCAGACGCCGTTCAGGTCCGGCCGGTCGTCCCAGGCGCGGGGGACATCGCCGCTCTGCGCGAACGACGGGGAGGCCGCGAACGCCAGGACGAGGGCCGCGAACGCGACGGAGATGCGGAAGATGTACAAGGCAGGTGGCGTTTTCTTCTTCTTCATGTGCGGGGACACTCGCTCGTTACTGTGCGGAGACACTCACTCGATGGTGGAACTCGGACCGTTGCCGAGAGGTCCTGGAGCAATGCCGGGCCGCCGCCGGCTGCGGCAGCGAAACGAGTACGGCGCAGAGGCTCCGGAACCATGGATTCGGTAATGATACCAGTCACGGCGCCCGGCCGCGAAGCCGTGTCGCTGCCGGCGGGATCGCGCGCCCGGAGATGGCGGTTATGATGCACGAAATGAAGTGGACGCGGGTGTCGGCGGTTGCCGTTGCGAGGGGCGGGAGGTGGTGCAGGCTCGGCGTCGCGGTCTCGCTGAGTGCCGTCGTCGCGTTCGGCGCAGCCTGTGGCGCAGGCTCCCTCGACGGCGGAACCGATCGGACGGTTGCCGGCGCCGAGCCGGGCGGGCAGGCGCGCCCGAACATCGTCTGGATCGTCGCGGATGCCATGGATCCGGCCTACGCGATATCCGGCATGGAGCGCTTCGGCGCGTCCCGGTCAGTGGTTGCCGAGACCGCCGCCGTCGCGTCCGAGCCCGCGGCGACGCGCGCCGCGATGCTGACCGGCGTGCGGCCGGCGGCGCTGGGCATCGACGAGGCGACCGGCCGGCTCGCCGAGCCGCCGCCGCCGGGCGTCAGCCTTCTGCCCGAGCAGCTTCGCCGGGCCGGGTACTACACCAGCCGTGCGGGGGCGCCGAGCCACAATCTGGCGCCCCGCCGCTCCGTTCCCGTCGGGGTCGTGCATGTCGACGGCGGCGTGCACGCCGCCGCGCGCCCGAGGCCGGTCCCGATCGAAGACCTGGCGCAACCCGGCCTGCTGGGCGCGTGGGACGCGGCCGGTCCTGACGCCGACTGGCGCGGCCGGGACAAGGACTGGGAGTCTCCCTGCACGGTCGCGTTCGGCTGCGGCGGCGCGCGCAGCCCGGGTTCTCGCCCCTTCTTTGCCTTGTTCAACCTCGATGCGGATGGCGGCGACGGGGAAGAGCGGCCCGAGGAGCACGCCGCGCGCATCGTCGAAGCGCTCGCCGCCGACGCCCTCCTGGAGGACACGGTCGTGTTCCTGATCGGCGCGGTCGGCGCGGCGCCGACCGTCGGCGTCCGCTGGCCGGCGCGACTCGCCGACGCCGGCGGTCCGGACGTCCCGGCCGGCCTGCTGGACCTCGCCCCCACCGCCCTCGCCCTGGCGGGTCTGATCGCGCCCGAGTACATGGAGGGACGCGCGCTGGTCGGTACGGACGGGAACCTTCCGCCTGCCCCTCCCGCCGCTGCGCCGCCGCCGGAGCGCGGCGCCGGCAGTGCCCCCGCAGTCGTCGCGCCCGCGCAGGTTTCGACGGACGCTCGGGTCGCCGCCACCCCGAGCGGCTACCCGACCGGCGGGCTGTTCCATGTCGCGCCGCGCGTCGATCTCCGGTGCGGCACGGAGGGTTCGACGATCGTCTACACCACCGAGCACCAGGCGCCGTTCTACTGGCGGCTCTACGACGGTCCGTTCCGGATGCGTTTCTGGACGCTGCGCTTCCAGTGCGGGCGGCTCGGCTATCAGGACAGCGACATCGTGACGTACGACTTCGACATCGAGTGAGGCGGTTCCGTGCCTCGAGCAGTTGCAAGTCGGCGCGGCTCGGTCCATGATCGACGCACCTGAGTGGATCTGGAGGGTGTCATGACGCGGAGACACGTCTTGCTCGCGGCGGCGGTCGCGGCGTTGGCGGCGGCGGTGACGATGGCGCCGGTTCCGGCTTCCGGTCAGTCGACGGAGGAGCGGTCGACGCCCCGGACTCCCTGGGGACACCCGGACCTGCAGGGCTACTGGACGAGCTCCACCTACACGCCGCTGGAGCGCCCCGACAGCCTCGCGGACCAGGCGTTGCTGTCCGAGGAGGAGCTCGCCAGGCTGAACGAGCTCCTGACCGCCGAAGGGGTGGATCCGTTGCGCGCGCGCAGCGCCCTCGCGGCCGAGACCGAGGAGGAGCGCCTGGAGCGGACGCGGCAGACGCAGGAGAACATCCACTACGACAACTCCATCTGGCTGCGCGAGAATCAGCCGCGGCGGCTCACCACCCAGCGTACGTCGCTGATCGTGGATCCGCCGAACGGCAGGATCCCCCCGCTCGTCCCGTCCGCGCAGGAGCGCGAGGCGTTGCGGCGCGCCGAGAGCCGCTGGCTGACGACCAACATCTCGCCGCAGTCGTTCGACAGCCACGAGACCCGGACGCTGCAGGAGCGCTGCCTGGTGTGGCGCCACGAGGGGCCGCCGATGCTGCCTCCTTCGTACAACGACCTGATGCAGATCCTGCAGACCGAGGACTACGTGGTCGTCATGCAGGAGATGCGCGAGAACGACGCCCGGATCATCCCGCTCGACGGCCGGCCGCACCTGCCGCCGAGCATGCGCGAGTGGTCGGGCGACTCGCGCGGGCGGTGGGAGGGCGACACCCTGGTCGTCGAGTCCATCAACTTCAACGACAAGGTGCACTTCAACGGATCGAGCACGGGTCTGCACGTCGTGGAGCGCTTCACGCGGATCGACGAAGAGAACATCAGCTACGAGTTCACGGTCACGGATCCGACCACCTGGGTGCAGCCCTGGAGCGTCGAGTATCCGTTGATGAAGCGGGAGGGGCCGATCTACGAGTACGCGTGCCACGAAGGCAACTATGACGCCAGGCACATCCTGGAGGTGGCGCGGAACCTCGACCGGGCGGCCGCCGAAGGGGCGCAGGAGAAGTAGGAGAGACCCATGCGCATCCATCAGCTCGCGCGACCCTTCGGTCGCGCCGGGAGTCTTGCTGGCGCGATACTTCTGCGGCGCAAGCTCCCGGCGGTCATTCTCTGTGGCACGCTCTTCCTGTCGGCCTGCGGCGCGGCCGGAACCGGCGAGATGGCCGGCGATGCGCTCGGACCCGTGATCGAGACCAGCCTGGGCGCCCTCGAAGGGCAGCACGTCGCCGGCGACGATGGCGTTCTCGTGTTTCGGGGCGTGCCGTACGCCGAGCCGCCGGTGGGCGCTGGGCGCTGGCGCGCTCCGGTTGCGAAGGCGTCGTGGGAGGGCACGCGGTCGGCCGCGGCGTTCGGACCCGCCTGCTGGCAGCGGCTCACGCCCGAATCATCCGTCTACACCCGCGGCGATCTCGACCGCGACGAGGACTGCCTCTACCTGAACGTCTGGACCGCGGCGGAACAGGCGGCCGAGGCGCGGCCGGTGATGGTCTGGTTCCACGGCGGCGGGCATACCGGCGGCTGGGGCAGCGCGAAGATCTTCGACGGCACGGCGCTCGCCGAGAAGGGCGTCGTGCTGGTCACGATCAATTACCGCCTGGGGCCGTTCGGGTTCCTGGCGCACCCGGCGCTGACCGCCGAGTCTGCGCACGGTTCGTCGGGCAACTACGGGCTGCTCGACAAGGTGGCGGCCCTCGAATGGGTACGCGACAACATCTCCGCCTTCGGCGGCGACCCGGGCAACGTGACGATCTTCGGGCAGTCGGCCGGCTCGTGGAGCGTCTGCTACCTGATGGCGTCGCCGCTGGCGGCCGGGCTGTTCCACAAGGCGATCGGGCACTCCGGGGGCTGCTTCCGCGGCGGCCGCCCCGACCTGCCGGCGGCGCACGAGGCTGGTCTGGCCGCCGCCGCCGCTCTCGGCGCGGAGGGTGACGGCGCCGAGGCGCTCGCCGCGCTGCGGGGGCTGGATGCCGAGGCCGTGCTCGACTCGGATCTCGGGTCGGGGGCGATCGTCGACGGTTGGTTCGTACCCCGGCCGGCCCGCGCCATCTTCGAGGCCGGCGAGCACAACGACGTACCGGTCATCGTCGGCGCGCTGGCCAACGAGGGAACGACGCTCTATGCCGGCATGCCTGAGCGGACCGAGGCGGAGCTGGCCGCGATGCTGCGCGAGCAGTACGGCGAGCACACCGACACGCTGCTGGCCGCCTATGAGCCGGAGGTCGAGAGGTCGACGAAGTGGGCCGCGCAGGCGATTCAGGCCGATCGCAGCTTCGCCTGGGAGATGCGGACCTGGGCCCGCGCCGTGGAGAAGGCCGGCAACGACGCCTGGCTCTACTTCTTCAGCCAGGCCCCGCCCGTGTTCCGGATCTACGTTCCCGAGCGCGCCGCCATCGACATGCCGGACGGACCGGACGGCTACGGCGCGTACCATTCCGGCGACCTCGCCTACGCCTTCGGCAACACGCGGCTGGTGGGAATCGACTGGACGGAGTGGGATCACGAGCTCTCCCACGCCATGACCGAGTACTGGGTCAACTTCGCGCGCACGGGAGATCCGAACGGCGACGGCGTCGCGACGTGGCCGCGGTACGAGGCCGAAGCGGACGAATGGCTGGAGTTCGGATCCGACATCAAGTCCGCGCGCGAGGTGCGCAAGGAGAAGCTCGATCTGTTCGATCGCGTCAACGCACGGCCGGCGCCGTAGGCGTTCCCGGCAGGCAACCGACACGATTGACCGCGATTCGAATCACCGAAACCGATGGAGATTGGCCGGCCCGACGGGGCGAGCGTCCCGGCGCCCGGCAGGAGGCAGCGATGCGAGCGACCCGATACATCCTGGCGGCGGTTGTGGCCCTGTCGATGGCGGCGCCGGCGGCGGCGCAGTCGAAGGACGTCGATCTTGCCGGCGCGGACGGCACGAGCCTGAAGGCCACCTACATGTCGCCCGGCCGGCCCGGCCCGGCGATGCTCCTGGTTCACCAGTGCAACATGGATCGGACGTCGTGGAGCGGCATCGCGCCGCAGCTCGTCGACGCGGGCGTTCATGTCCTGACCCTGGACCTGCGCGGCTTCGGCGACAGCGGCGGCCCGCCCATGCGCGAGCTCGGGTTCCAGACCTTCATGCAGCACGCGCCGGGTGACGTCGACGTGGCGTTCGACTATCTCGTGGCGCAGGAGGGAGTCGACGCCGGGCGCGTGGCAGCCGGCGGTGCGAGCTGCGGGGCGATGTTGACCGCGGATCTGGCGGCGCGGCGCGACGTCGAGGCGCTGATGCTGCTGTCCGGCCCGCCGAGCGAGGCCGCCGTGGACAACATGGCGTCGTCGCCGGATCTCGCCGTGTTCGCCGCGGCGGCGACCGGCGACACGGTGACCCCCGGCGTGGCCGACGCGCTGCAGGGCGCGGTCGACGGCTCCGGCCATCCGCACTCGACGGCGAAGATCTACGACGGCCCCGAGCACGGGCTGCCGATGTTCGACAAGAATCCGGAGCTGGAGCCCGCGCTGGTATCCTGGCTGAAGGCGGAGCTGTTGCAGTAGCATCCCCGCCTGGCGCGTACTCCGGACTCGGCGAGGACACGTTCGAAGGGGTCACCATGATGCGACGAGCGACGACCGGTGCGGCGGTGGCGGCGGCGATGCTGGCGGCGGCGGGTCCGGCGCCGGCCGCCGGCGCGGCGAACGAGGTTCCGACGTTCAACAGGGATGTCGCGCCGATCCTGTTCGACAACTGCGTGACGTGCCATCGCGAAGGAAACATCGCGCCGATGTCGTTGACGTCGTACGCGGAGGCCCGGCCGTGGGCGCGCTCGATCAAGGACCTGGTCGTCTCGCGCACGATGCCGCCCTGGCCGGCGGATCCGGAGAACAGTCTGCCGTTCCGCAACGAGCGGCGCCTCGGCGACGCGGAGATCGACACCATTGTCGCCTGGGTCGACGGCGGCGCGCCCAGGGGGCTTGCGGCGGACCTGCCGCCGGTACCGGACTTTCCGGAGGGCTGGACCTACGAGGGCGGCGACCCGGATTACGTCTTCGACCTGCCCGTCGAGTACGCCATCGCCGCGGAAGGCGAGGAGGACTACATCGACTTCTACTCGGCAATCCCGTGGGACGAGGACCGCTTCGCCGAGGTGCTCGAGCTGAAGCCGAGCAACTACGCGGTTGTCCATCACTCGGGAGCCTACGTGGTCGATCTGCCGGCGGGAAAGAGGGTGGTCGACGGCGTGCTGGTCGACGATCCGACCGCGGTGCCGGCGGGGGAGGCGGCGGCGGACGGTTCGGGCCGCGTGGCTCAGCCGGTGTTCAACGAGGTCAACCTGCCCGGCACCAGCAAGCTGCTCTCGTACGTTCCGGGAAGGGGCGTCGAGCGCCACCGGCCCGGTACCGGCAAGCGGCTGACCGCCGGCAAGTGGATCCGCTGGACGATGCACTACAACCCGACCGGCAAGCCGGAGGTCGAGCGCAGCAGGCTCGGCATCTGGTTCAACACCGTCCCGGTCACCCACGAGGTCCTCACGCGCCAGGCGGGCAACGCGTTTCCCACCGATCCGTTCGGCACCGACATCTACATCGTCGAAGGCGAGGAGATAAAGCCGACGCGGGACGCGGACGGGACCGTCCGCCGGGCGAAGATACCGAACATTCCTCCCTACGAGGACGACTGGAAGATCACCGGGATCACGCCGATCACCGAGCCGATCACCCTCTACGGGCTCTCGCCGCACATGCACCTGCGGGGCAAGAGCCTCCGGTGGGTGGTCACCTACCCCGACGGCCGCGAGGTGACGGTGCTCGACGTGCCGAAGTTCGACTTCAACTGGCAGATCCACTACGAGCTGGCCGAGCCGCTCCATCTGCCTGCGGGCAGCAAGATCACCGGCATCGGGGTCTACGACAACTCGCTGAACAACCGCTGGAACCCCGGGCCGCACCTCGAGGTCTACTGGGGACAGCAGAGCTGGGACGAGATGTACCAGGCGTTCACCGAGTACACCATCGAGAGCCAGGACCTGACGAAGCTCGGCCGCGCGACGAACGACGACTAGTCTGCAGGCGGTCGCCGGCGAGTGAGAATGGACCTGAACCGAGGAGCGGGAAGGACGGCTGCGACCGCGCCGGCGGTGCGCGCGGGAGCGCGGGCACGCGGTTCGGCACGGCGTGTCGCGGCCGGCGGCGGGATGTTGCTGCTCCTGGCCGCCGGTGCCGCGCCCGGGATCGAGGCAGTGGCCGGATCCCCGCAGCCGCCGGACCGCCGCCCGCCCGCCGGCGCGCAGCTTCCGCAGGGGCAGATTCCGGATCGCGGCCGCCCGACCGAGGCGGGGGACGAGGTGCCGACCTTCGACTACGACGCCTATTTTCCCGGCGTCTGGACCTTCGAGTGGCGCGTGCCCGACAGCCCCCTCGGACCGGGAGGCCTGCTCACGGGCACCGAGACGTTCGAGGCCGGCAGCGACGGCCGGAGCTACCACGCGAAGATCGAGGCCGAGGGGCCCGACGGATCCTTCACCACGAAATCCACAATCATCTACCTGGCCGGGCAGCGGGCGTTCGTGCGTCACGATACCGACAGCCGCGGTTTCGCCATGCTGCGGGCGGGTCGGATCGGCGGGGACCTCGGCGGCTTCTACACGATCCATTACGAGACCGCGCCGTTCGAGGCGGGCGGCCGGGAGGTCCGGCTGCGGATGACGACGCGTCTCGTCTCGCCGGTCAACTATCGCGTGGAGTCGCGGATTTCCGTGGACGGCGGGCCGTTCACCAACTTCGGCAACGCCTGGTGGCGCAAGAGCGTGCCGGGTGTGACGGCGCCGGAATGATCGAGCGGGAGAGCGGCGCGACGAGCAGGCGTCGGCGTACGGACGGTCGTCCGTTGCGGGGCCGCGTATCTGCAGCCGCGGGCGCCGCGGTGCTGGCCCTGGTCGCGGGAACGGGTGCTTCCCGGTCGGCCGGCGTTCCCGCGGCTGCGCTCGGGGCCGCCCAGCCGCTGCCGGTCGTGACGACGGTCGCCTGCGTCGAGGCGGGCGACGAGGGCGGCTTCCACCTGACCCACGCCACCGAGCCGGAGGCGATTGCCGATCGGCTGCCGCCGCAGCCCGCGCCGTCTGCCGCGCTCGGCGTCCGCCGGATCCGATTGATCGGCACCCTCGACGAATTCGGCGTCGCGCGCCACGTCGGCCACAAGGTCTGGGCCAGGGGCCTGTTGATTGCGGACGAGACGGAGCGCCGCCTGAATCTGGTCTCCATCACCCACCTGTCGCCCGACTGCCGCTAGCAGCCCGTGGTGGAACCCCGCGTGGCACCGAGAGCGGCGAGGCGCCCGTCTGGCAAGGCGTGAGAAGGGCGCATATTGGGCATATGTAACCGCCGAACAACGCAGTCAGGCGGGATGCATCGCCGCTCGAATGCAGCGGGGACTTCGCCACGGGCTGCTAGACGGTTCGCGGAATCGACGGTACCGCAGCGGAGAGGTTGGGGAGACGATGAGTCATCACAAGAAGGTCGCGATCGTGGTCGGCGGCGGACCCGCGCCGGGCATCAACAGCGTTATCGGGGCGGCGACCATCCGCTGCTGCCTGGAGGATGTCGAGGTGGTCGGCATCCGCGACGGCTTCGAGTCGATCATGCGGGGACGCATCGACAACGTGACCCCCCTGACCATCGACACCGTCAGTCGGATTCACTTTCGCGGCGGCTCCGTCATCGGCACGTCGCGGGCCAATCCGACGACCGATCCGAAGCTGCTCGAGAACGTCGTCACCTCGCTGCTGCGGCTGAACGTGTCGCGCCTGATCACCATCGGCGGCGACGACACCGCCTTCTCCGCCATGCAGCTCGAGCGGGTAGGCGCGGGCCGGCTGCGCGTCGTGCACGTCCCGAAGACCATCGACAACGACCTCGATCTCCCGTCCCACGTCGAGACGTTCGGGTTCCAGACCGCCCGCCATCACGGCGTCGAGATCGTCAAGAACCTGATGGTGGACGCCAAGACCACCTCGCGCTGGTACTTCCTGGTGACCATGGGCCGCAAGGCGGGACACCTCGCGCTCGGTATCGGCAAGGCGGCCGGCGCCACGCTGACGCTGATTCCCGAGGCGTTCCCGCGGGAGCGGGTGCGGTTGAAGACCGTCGTCGACACGCTGGCCGGCGCGATGATCAAGCGCTGGACCGGCGGGCGGCGCGACGGTGTCGCGGTGGTCGCCGAAGGCCTGGTCCTGAAGATCGATCCCGAGGACCTGAAGCAGCTCGGCGACGTGGAGCGGGACGAGCACGACAACGTGCGCATCGCGGAGGTCGACCTCGGAGCGATTCTGAAGACCCAGGTCGCGGCCCGCCTGGCCGGATTCGGCCTCAAGATCACCACCGTCGCCAAGAACATCGGCTACGAGCTGCGGTGCGCGGATCCGGTGCCCGCCGACATGGAGTACACCCGGGATCTCGGCTATTGCGCGGCCAAGTATCTGCTGGAGGGCGGCAACGCGGCCCTGATGTCGCTGGATGCCGGCCAGTTCGTGCCGATTCCGTTCGAGAGCCTGATCGATCGGGACAAGGGGCGCTTCCGCGTGCGCCTCGTCGACGTCGAGTCCACCCGCTACCGCATCGCCCATCGATACATGATTCGCCTGCGGCGCGACGACTTCGAGGACCCGCACGAGCTGGCCAAGCTGGCGGCCGCCGTCGGCGTGTCGCGAGAGCAGTTCGAGAAGGAGTTCGCCTACCTGGTCGAATCCGAGCCGGAACCGCTCGTTCTGGACGACGGCGGCCGGAGGGGCGAAGAGCAGGCCGCGTCGTGAATCGTGGTGGACGACCGCCGGGCGGCTGCCGCGTCCACGCGGAAGAAGTCGCCGGTCAGGTCCACAACCTGGTTGTTGCCCCGTTGTACACCTGGAGGGAACACGCCGGCCGGATCGGCCCCGGGTCGCGTGCGACAGCCACGTTCGAATCGGAGGGGGTGCGAACGAGTGGGATCGGCAGGTCCGACCGCCTGCCGATCCCCGGTGGGCTGGTGCTACCGGCCTGCCGCGTCGTCGGCCCGGCCGCCGGAGAGGATGCCTTCCATGCCGAGGTTGCCCTCGTGGCAGGCGTACTCGTACATCACGTCCGGTGAGAGGGAGAACGGATAGGCGACCGTCCAAGACCGCGTGTACATCTGCGGGTCGTGAACCTCCACCTCGTACTCCAGCGTCTGGGGACCGGTGCGGGTGAACCGCTCGATCAGCATCATGTCCTCGCCGGAGCCGTCGTGCGAGCTGAAGGCCGACCAGGGCTGCAGCGCGCTCACGCGGTGATCGAGATTCGTGGTCACGACGACCAGCGTGTCGCCCTCCCAGTGGCCGCGCGCATCGCCGTTCCACTGGCCGATGTTGTCGGCGAGCGGCGGACGCCCGTCGAGCGGCACCACGCGCACCTCGTGCACCTGCTCGAGCAGCATCACGACGTGATCCGGCGTCTGGAAGACCTGCATGTTGTTGTTGTAGGACCGCGGGAACATGGCGTTGGGCATCCCGCCGCGGGTCACGCAGCGCTCCCAGATGTGCCGGTCCTCCCACGTGTCGTCGCCTCGCGGCTGGCCGATGCGGGCCTTCTGTCCTTCCGGGGTCAGCGGCGGGAAGCGGCCGCTCGGAGGATCGATCAGCATCGACGTGCGGTTCGTCCGGTCGCCCCGCTCCATCCAGAAGTTGTTGTAGGCGCCCACGTTGCCGCCGGCCGAGGTGCGCTGGGCGTTGGCGAGCAGGAGCTGCTGGTTGCGCTCCTCGGTCGCGCGTCGAATCTGGGCGACCTCCTCGTCGCTCAGGGTCGCGCGGCCCTCGAACTCGGCCGGCCGCTCCATCGGCGTGGCCCCGGACGAGCTCCAGATGCCCTGCAGGTCCGGGTGTCCCCAGGCCGTGCGGTAGGCGTCCGGCATGGACGTGGCACCGCCCGCGGACTGTCCCGCTGCCGGCGCGGCCGCCAGCAGCGGGACGATCAGCGCCACGATGGGAATAGCGAAGAAACCTGACCGTCGAGCACTCATCTGCAACCTCCTTGGAGACCGCGGGAACGGGCGGTCCATGCTGATTCGGCAGTTTCGATCGGAGTAACGTGGCACAGGCGGTGCCGCAGGTCAAGCCGAAGTCTCGCTTGACCTCCTCACGCGCCGCGGTGTTAAGGTGCCGGGAACGGCGGCCAGGGCATTCCGTAGCGGCGCAGTCAGACGCTGCACGGCCGACTACACGCGAGGAGGGTGAGACATGAAGGCATGGTGGACGAGTGCGATAGCAATCGGCGTCCTGGCGGCGGGTCTCGCGATGACCGGGCAGCCTTCGGCGTCGGCCCAGGAATCGTCCCAGGCTCCGCTCGTCAGCCAGGAGCAGTTCGACCGCTGGCTCGTCGAGCTCTCCAACTGGGGCCGCTGGGGGCCGGACGACGAGTTGGGCATGGCCAATCTCATCACGCCGGCCAAACGCGCCGCGGCGGCGGCGCTGGTCAGCGAGGGGTTCACGGTGTCGTTGTCGTCGAATGCGCAGAACTACGAGAGCGCCGACGTGCCGTGCCCGATCGAATGGCGGATGGTCCGCGCCACGCGGACGGGCGCCAGCGACCAGATCGCCTACCCGTGCATCCACGGACCCGGCACCACGCATCTGGATGCCTTCGCCCACGTCTTCTTCGACGGCAAGATGTGGAACGGGTACGACGTCGACGGGCTGGTGACGATGGAGGGCGGGGCCGCGAAGAACTCCATCATGGTCGTGAAGGACGGCCTCGTCACGCGCGGCGTCCTGTACGACATCCCGCGGCTGAAGGGCGTGCCGTGGCTCGAGCCGGGCACACGCATCACGGTCGAGGACCTGGAGGCGTGGGAGGAGATGGCCGGCGTGAAGGTCGGCCCCGGCGATGCCTTCCTGATTCGGTGGGGGCGCTGGGCCCGCCAGGACGCGCTCGGGCCGTTCGACACCGGTCGCGAGGCGGCCGGCCTCGACAACAACGTGATCCCGTGGCTGAAGGAGCGTGACGTGGCCATCGCGGGCTGGGAGACGCCCGGTTACGCGCCGCAGCCGGAGGGGGACCTGCCGCGCACCGCGCTCCACAACTTCGCGTTGACGATTCTCGGCATCCAGGTGCTCGACCGGGCGGACTTCCAGGCGCTGGCCAACGCCGCGGCCGAGCGCAACCGCTGGGAGTTCATGGTGACCATCGCGCCGCTGCCGATTCCGAACGGCACCGGGTCGCCGGTCAATCCGATCGCGATGTTCTGACGAGGGGAGGGTCGGCGGCCCGCCGCGCACCGCCGGAAGTGGCGCTGGGCCGAGGCGTTCAGGAAGCAGGCCAGGGCGATCGGCAGGCCCCGGTTTGCGACGGTGGTGGTCGATCACCGCCGGGGGGCTGCCAGGATCTCCGCCGGGGTCCTGTCCCGTTCCGCGAAGGGGTCGATCACGTGGAGGGTGTCGAACGTCTGGCCGTGCTGCAGGTCTTCGGTCAGCAGGACGTCGCACCGGCACGTCTGTGCGGCGGCGACGATGAGGGCGTCCCACCACGACAGGGAGTAGCGCCCTTCGATCCGCCAGGCGCGTTCGAGGACTGCGACGTCAATCGGCACGGGGCGCCACGTGTTCAGAACGCGGACGAGTTGCCGCGCCCTCGGCAAGTCGAGTCCCGGCTTCAACTTGCGTGTCAGCGTGGAATAGAGCTCTTGAAGAACCTGGAAGCTCAGTCGGCCGCAACGCCGCCGCCAGAGGAGCTCGTACCATTCATCGGCCCGGGCCTGCTTCACCGGATTCGTGATGTCGTGCCGGTAGACGAGGACATTCGTGTCGACGAAGACGGGATCCACGATGCAAGCTCTCTCTCTCGGATACGTCCTGCCTCCGTCGCGCGGCGCCTTTCCGAGCCCGCCGTTGCAGGCCGGAGGAGTTGGTATCACCGCGGACGATCGTAGAGGGAGTCACGCGACGGATAGGGTTCCCCGCTCTCGTTCAGTCTATCGGGCTCGATAGACAGGGCGTGCTGCATGGCGACTTCGTACTCGTCCTCCTGGCGGCGCAGGCCATCGAGCAGTTCG
Source organism: Vicinamibacterales bacterium (assembly GCA_963662835.3). Lineage (GTDB taxonomy): Bacteria > Acidobacteriota > Vicinamibacteria > Vicinamibacterales > UBA8438 > WTFV01. Next base: position 7,372,522 of record CAXXVU020000002.1, on the reverse strand, counting down.
GCGATCCATCTGGAGACGCTACGGTCGCTCTGTGCCGCCCGGACCCGCAGCCACAGGGCGACGTCTTCCGGCAGCGTGATGGTGATGTTCTTCATGACGCAAAGTCAGTGTAACACGAAATCTGTGTGACAGCGCCTCGACGCATCGCGACGACCTGACCGGGCAGGCGGGCGCACGGAAAGCGGACCCGCAGGCGACGATTCTCAGGCCGGGGTGATTCGGGTGGGAAACGGACGCCGCGAGTACGTTCACGGCGTCCGCTGGAAGAATCGGTCCTGCCCGGGTCAGTTCGTGGCGGTCGCGACGCCGGACAGCTCCTCGAGCTGCTCCCCGGTGCTGTCGCCGAACTTCTCCGTCGGCACGCCCAGCGTGTTCAGCAGCGTCAACTGCAGGTTGGTCAGCCGCTGGGTCCGGTCCGGGTACTTCACGTGGCGCCCGCTCGCGATGCGTCCCGCGCCGCCGCCGGCCAGCAGGATCGGCAGGTTGCGGATGTCGTGCCGGTTGCCCTCGCTGATGGCGCTGCCGTACAGGATGACGACGTTGTCCAGCAGCGAGCCGTCGCCGTCCGGCGTCTCGGCGAGCCGGTCCAGGTAGTAGGAGAACAGCGACGCGTGGTACGTGTTGATTTTCCGCAGGGCGGCAATCTTCTGCTCGTCGCCCCCGTGGTGCGAGATGGGGTGGTGCGAGTCCGAGACGCCGATCTGCGGATAGGTCGCACCGCTCTGCTCGCGGCCGATCTGGAACGTGATGATGCGCGTGGTGTCGGTCTGCAGCGCCAGCGTCTGCATGTCGAACATCAGCCGCGCGTGCTCGTCGTAGCTGACCGGGATGCCGGCCGGCGAGTCCACCAGCGGCAGCTCGCGCCCGCGCGTCTCGGCGTTCTGGATGCGCCGCTCGATCTCGCGGACCGAGTCGACGTACTCGCCCAGCTTCAGGCGGTCGCGGTGTCCGAGGTCGCCCTCGAGGGCGTGCACCTTGTCGAGCACCGAGTCGATGATGCTGCCCTGCCGGCTCAGGCGGGCCTTGCGCACCGCCGGGTCGGTGCTCTCGACGCTGCCGAAGAGGCGCTCGAAGACCACACGCGGGTTCGCCTCGACCGGCAGCGGCGTCGTCGGGCTGCTCCAGGCGAGGCGGTTCTGGTAGGCGCAACTGAAGCCGACGTCGCAGGTGCCGACCCCGTTGACTGTGTCGGTGCCCTCGAGGCCGAGCTCGAGCGACGGCAGCGGCGTCTCCTGCCCGACCGTCCGGGCCAGGATCTGGTCCATCGAGGTGCCGAGCTGCAGGCTCGCATTGCTCGTGGTCCGGAGTGGCTCGATGCCGGTCATGAACGCGCCGGCCGGCTTGGCGTGGGCGCCGGAGCCGCCGGTGCGCGAGCTCGCGCCGGTGTTGTCGAGGCCGCTCAGCAGCAGCAGATGCTTCCGGTGCGCCTCGAGCGGCTTCAGCGTCGGGGTGAACTCGAAGCCCGCTCCCTCGGTCGCCGGCGTCCACCCGGCCATGATGATGCCGTTCGGCACGTACACGGTGCCGAAGCGGGCGATCGGCTTGGCCGCGGTCTTCGACAGCGCGGTGAGCGCCGGCACCATCCCGTCTAGCAGCGGCAGCGCCAGGGTGGCGCCGATGCCGCGCAGCAGGGTCCGGCGGGGAATGGCCTTCTTCGCAATCATCATGACTCTGACCTCCGCATGAGGAACGGTGTGCTCTTGACGACGGACGAGACGAGGGTCGACCAGGTGAGCTCGCCGGGCGCCGTCTGCCGGCTGATCTGCCGGACGACCGGCATGTCGTAGTGCTCCAGGGTCCGGCCGAGGGCGTACGTCAGCAGCTTCTCGGTGACCGTCTCGACGAACTGGTCCTCGCGGCCCAGGATGACGTTCCGGAGCCCGGCCAGCCCGTGGACCTCGGTCCCGTCGATCAGGGTCCCCGACGCGTTGATCGGGATGCCGGTGTCGAACGGCGTGTTGCCGCCGTTGGTGGCGCGCCAGCGGCCGATCGCGTCGTACTGCTCGAGAGCGAACCCGAGCGGGTCGATGGTGTTGTGGCAGCTCGCGCAGATGGCGTTGCTCCGATGCTGCTCCAGCCGCTCGCGGACCGAACGAGGCGTGCCGCCCTCGTTGGCGGTCGGCAGGCTCGGCACGTCCGGCGGCGGCGGCGAGGGAGGCGTGCCGAGGACGTTCTCCAGCAGCCAGACGCCGCGGACCACCGGCGACGTGCGGTTGGCGTACGACGTGATCGTCAGCAGGCTGGCGTGGCCGAGGATGCCGCCGCGCGTGTCGTCGGGGTACTCCACCCGGCGGAAGTGCACGCCGTGCACGTCCGGGATGCCGTAGTGGCGGGCGAGGCGCTCGTTGACGAAGGTGTAGTCCGCCCGCAGGGCGTTGACCACCGGGCGATCCTCCCGCAACTCGTTCTCGAGGAAGAGCTCGGTCTCCTGCCACATCGCCTCGCGCAGGTTCTCGTCGAACGCGGTGTAGGTGGCGGTGTCCGGCGTCGCGTTCCGCAGCTTGCGGAGCTGCAGCCACTGGCCCGCGAAGTTCTCGACCAGCGCCCTCGAGCGGGGGTCGGCCAGCATGCGCTCGATCTGCTCGTCGAGCACTTCCGGCTCGTTCAGCCTGCCCGCCACCGCGACCTCGAGCAGCTCGTCGTCGGGGATGCTGCTCCACAGGAAGAAGGAGAGGCGCGACGCGAGCTCCAGGTCGGCAAGGCGGTACGGCGTGCCCGCGGGGACGCCGGCAGGGTCGGTCTCGATGCGGAACAGGAACTCCGGGTCCACCAGAATCCGCTCCACCGCCGCCTGGATGCCGGCGTCGAAGCCTCCCTCGGTCCGGCCGTCCCGGTAGAAGGGCAGCAGCGTCTCGACGTCCGCCGCGGTTGCCGGCCGGCGATACGCCTGCCGCGCCAACGTGGAGAGGATCGTGCGGGCGCATTGCTCCTCGTCGGCCGCGCCACCGGTCGGCTCGCAGAGGAACAGGCGCTCCCGGCTCGGCAGCTCGGCGGCGCCGCTGGGGTTGTACGGGCCGATGATCTGCACCTCGGAGACGCCCGGATTGCCCTCCTGGAACTCGTTCTGTCCGAACGAGTACGTCGAGCGGTCGAGCGGCAGCGGCAGAATCCCTTCCGGCAACGCCGGGCGCCGGTGGAAGGAGAGCCCGACCTGGTGCCGGCCGGCGGTGACCGGGGTGCGGACCTCCAGCCCCTCGTCGGCGTGCAGGGAGTACAGCTCCCAGTCCGGGAAGGAGCTCGAGTCGTAGATGCTCTCGAACTTGCCGGCGTACCCCATCGGCGGGCGCTGGCCGTGCTCCCAGTCGCGGCCGACCGTGAAGCCGCCGACACGCTCGCCGTCCACGCGCACGTCGAGCTCGTGGGCCCGGCCGAGGCCGCGCACGTAGCCGTACTCCTGCTTCCGCAGGCTGAGCCGGATGATGTACTCGCCGTCGACCGGGAAGTGATGCTCGATCGCGACGCCCCCGCGCGACCCGAACGGCAGGTCGTCGCTGACGGGTCCGTCCTGGTCCACCGCGCCGTGGATGGGATAGACCTCGGACACCGCGCGCACGCTCGTATCGCCCACGACGAGCTGGCTGATGCGCCGCGCCGCGGCCAGGTAGCGCTCGATCAGGGTCGGCGAGACGGACAGCACCTCGGCGATGTTGTCGAATCCCTCCTGCTCGTCGTCGGCCGGAAGCAGGGCGTTGACGTCGATCTCGAGGCCGAAGATGTCGCGGATGGCGTTGGCGTACTCCGCGCGGTTCAGGCGGTGGACGGCGGGCCGTCCGGGATCGGGGTTCTCCAGCCCCGCCCGGTCGAGCTCGGTCTCGAGCCAGTCGATGAACCCGTGGGTCGCCGCGGCGGCGGGGCGCGGCCGGCCGGCGGGCGGCATCGCGTTCGCGCGCAGCCGGCGGATCACGTGCTCCCAGGTGGCCGCGTTCGTCTCCACCTGCGCGACGTCCAGCGTGTCGAGGGCCAGCCCCGCGGTCAGCGTGCGCCGGTTGTGGCAGGCCACGCAGTAGCGGTTGAGGAGCGCGCGCGCCTCGGCGGCGCCGGTCTCGGCTGCGGCTTCGTGCTGCGCGGCGGGCCGGGGCTCCGCGCGCAGGTCGAGTTGCGCGGCGCCGACGAGGACCGCCATTCCCACGCCCGCGAGTATCCAGCGTGACATTGTTGCGCCTCCGTGAAGAGCCCCTCGTGTCCTGTCCGATCCGGGGCTCGGTTCCGTTCCCGCGGTTCGCGTCAATCCCGGCTCGCCAAACGCGCCAGATGCTGCTCCAGCAGATCGCGCGGCGTCGTGCCGTCCTCGGTCTCCCAGTCCAGATCGGCCCCGAGGCCGACCAGGTAGTCGACCACGCTCGTGAATCCGTACCGCGCCGCCGCGTGCAGGGCCGTTTCGCCCGCGCGGATCGTCTCGCGCAGGGTCTCGCCGGCGCCCGCGTCGACGGCGGCCACGACGGTTTCCAGCACGAGCTCCTCGTCGCTCCACTGGGCGCTGACCAGCTCCGGGGCGATCAGCCGGCTGCGGCGCGTGGTGCTGCGGCTGAGTCCGTGTCCCACCGCGGCCATCAGCGCCGTCGTGCCGTCGTCCGTGCGGACGTGCGGATCGGCGCCCGCCGCGGCGATCATCCGGGCGAGGTCCGGCTCCAGGTACTTGGCCGCGAGCAGGAACGGCGTGGCGCCCTTCTCCTTCAGCGTGAAGACGAACTCGTAGGTCCAGCGGGGAACCGGCGTGCTCCGGGTGAGACGGGCGTTCGGGTCCGCTCCCCTGGCCAGCAGCATTCTCACCAGTGGCCTCACCAGCGGTTGGTCGGCGCGCAGAACTGCCGCGTGCAGCGCGCTGTAGCCGGCGCCCGCGGCGTTCGGATCGGCGCCGCGGGCGAGCAGGAACTCCGCGAGCCGCAGATTGCCGCTCATGGCGGCGAGCACCAGCGCGCTGTTGCCGTCCGCGCCGGCCTCGTCGACGTCGGCTCCCGCGTTGAGCAGGAGTCGGGCGGAGCTGATGTCGCCGTGACGGGCGGCGAACAGGAGCGGGGTGAAACCCCCGGCATCGAAGTAGGTGGCGCCGGCCGGGCTGGTCGTGCTCCGCAGGCCCGTGCCCCGGAACTGCCGCCGCGTGATCGTGCGGGCGTCGACCGCCGCGCTGTGCTCGAGCAGTACTCGCGTGACGTCCGGCTGGCGGTGGGCGGCGGCCCACATCAGGGCGGTCTGCCCGTTCTCCGGCTCGGTGGCGTCCACGTGGGCGCCGTGCTCGATCAGCGCCGCCACTGCGACGGGATCCCCTGTCGCCGTGCAGCGCATGAGCACGGTCTCGCCCGCGAGAAGCCCGCGGTCGGCGTCCGCGCCGGCGGCGAGCAGGCGCTGTACGATCCCGGTGTTGCGGCTCGCGCAGGCGACCCAGAGCGGCGTGGCGCCGAGATCGTTGACCGTGTCGACGTTGGCGCCGGCCTCGATCAGCCGGTCCACGGTGTCGAGGTCGTTCCAGTGCGCCGCCCAGTGCAGCGCCGTCGCGCCGTCGCCCTGCGCGGCGTCGGCGTCGACGCCGCGGTTCAGGAGGATGCCGACCGTGGCCCAGTCCCGGTCCTTCGCCGCGTCGACGAGCGGCCGGTCGGAGTTGCCCGCGGCCGGAGCCACCGCCCACGCGCCGCACAGGAGTCCCGCGGCGGAAAGCCGGACGCACTGCTGCCTGATTGTCACGAGCATCCGTCATGATAGCCCCCTGCGGATCTCGATCCAACCGTTTTCGTCCGTCAATCGACAATTCCACCAGTGAGAGGAAACGTCTCATGGCACCCGACCTCAATCGCCGCCAGTTCGTGACGTCCGCCGCCGCCGGTCTGGCCGCCGCCGCGCCGGGTTCCGCCCTCGGCCGGGCCGCCCCCGCGGTGCGGACGCCGCGCAGCGTCTCGCCCGTCGTCGTCGCATCGGCGAACGGCCATCGCTACACGAACGGCGGAACGGAGACCTGCGTGGAGACCGCGTTCCGGCTGATGACCGCGGGCACGGACGTGCTCGACGCACTGATCGCCGGGGTGAACATCGTGGAGCTCGACCCCGAGGACGCCAGCGTCGGCTACGGCGGGCGCCCCAACGCGGACGGCGTCGTGCAGCTCGACGCCTGCTGCATGCACGGGCCCAGGCGGCGGGCCGGCGGGGTCGCGGCGCTCGAAGGGGTGCGCACGCCGTCGAACGTGGCGCAGAAGGTCGCCGACCTGACCGACCATCACCTGCTGGTGGGCGCCGGGGCGCAACGGTTCGCGCGGCAGCTCGGGTTCGCCGTCGAGGACGACCTGAACACGGATCGCTCGCGCCGGATGTGGCTGGAGTGGAAGCGCCGCACCGACCCCGGCCACTACCTGGACCCCGACCGGACCGCCGCCGGCGGCGGGGCCGGAGCGGACGCCGCGGCGCGCGGGCGTGACGTCGACAGCGCCATGCTCGCCGACGGCGTCATCACCGAAGTGGAGCTCCACGGCACCATCAACTGCGAGGGCATCAACGCGGCCGGCGAGATCTGCGGCGTCACGACGACGAGCGGGCTGGCCTGGAAGATCCCCGGTCGGGTAGGCGATTCACCGATCCTGGGCGCCGGCCTGTACGTGGACAACGCGGTCGGCGCGGCCGGCTCCACCGGGCGCGGCGAGGCCAATCTCTACAACCTGGCGTCGTTCCTGATCGTCGAGCGGATGCGCGGCGGCATGCATCCGACCGACGCCGGCATGGAGGCGCTCCGCCGCGTGCGGGAGAACACCGTCGAGTCGCGGCTGCTCAACAGCCGCGGCCTGCCGGCGTTCGGCCTGACGTTCTACATCCTGGATGCACAGGGGCGGCACGCCGGCGTGTCCCTGTACGCGGGCGAGACCAGCCGCTACGCCGTCTGCACCGAGAACGGCGCCGAGCTGCTGCCGCTGGAGCCGCTGCTCGACGGGTCCGCGCGGGACTGAGGTGCGCAGGTCCGACCGCGTCCGGGGCCAGGGGCCGCGGCCGGCACCCGTGCTGGCGAGTCGGCTACGGCCCTTCGCTGGCCGCGGCCTCCTCGGCGCGCGATCCGGTCAACATGTTGAACATCCCGTAGTTGCCCTCGTGGCACGCGAACTCGTACATCGGCAGGTCCTGGCGGGCATGCGGCAGGGCGCCCGACCAGGGCCGCGTCCAGGTCTCCGGGTCGTCGATGGTGAACGTGTAGTCGAGCGTGTCGGGCCCGGTGCGCGTGATGCGCTCGGTCACCGTCGCCGACTCGCTCAGCTTGCCGCGCGACAGCGCGTGCTCGGGGCGGCTCCAGCGCCGGATGAAGGGCTCGCGCAGGTTGGTGGTCTCGACCACCAGCGTGTCGCCTTCCCAGCGGCCGCGCGAGCTGCCGGCGAACTGGCGGATGCCGTCCGGCAGGTGGGGCCGGTCGTCGAGATAGATGACCCGCAGATCGTGGATGTGTTCCTGCAGGATCGCGATGTAGTCGGGTGTCTGGAAGAAGTGGAAGTTGTTGTTGTAGCCGGTCGGGATCGACGGGATCCCGCGGTACCAGAGGCAGCGCTCGCTCAGGCCCATGTCCTCCGGACCCTCGGCGGGAACGGCGCCGTTCTGCGCGTCGGCCAGGCGCACGGACTCGGGCGACGTGATCCGGGCGAGCGCCTCCGGGGTCAGCGGCGGCAGCCGGCCGTTCTCCGGATCGGTGATGATCGATGTGCGGTTGGTGCCGACCACCGACGTGCTCTGCTCGGTCCAGAAGCTGTTGTAGGCCCCGACGTTGCCGCCGACGGGCAGCGGCTCGGTGCGCACCTCGCTCGGCGCGTTCTCGCGGTCCACACGCGCCTGCGCCTGCTGCTCGAGTTCCGCCACCTCCTCCGGGCTGAGAAACGCCTGCTCCGCCAAGCTCTCCGGGCGTTGCAGCGGGGTGATGGTGCCGTTGTTCCAGATGGCCTGGATATCCGGATGGCCCCACGGCGTGCGCGGCGCAGTCCAGTCCGTGGCCGGCGACTGGGTCTGTGCCCCGACCGCTGCCGGAGACAGGGTCACGAGTGCCGGCACGGTCACGAGCGCGGCCGACAGCTTCACGATTCGCTGGATCATCTCAACCTCCTCGCCGGTCCGGCGCGTGTCGCCGCTGCGCCCGCAAGCCCGGCCTCTTGCGCGTGAGTCGCTACGCGGCAGGATACACCCGCCGACCGTCACGCGGGATTCGTCTTGCACCCGATCCTGCGCCAGGGAGCCGCGGATGACGACTTTCGGGCTAGGCTTGAGGCATGTCCTCCATCGCGTCGTCCGCACCGTCCGCGCCGGCCGGAGCCGCCATGACCGCGGCGTGGTGGCGCGCCGTGTCCGGGGCCGTGCCGTGGCCGCTGCTGGCCGCTGCCTTCGCGTCCACGAGCGTCCTCGTCGGCGTGATCTGGGACATCTCCTGGCACCGGTCCATCGGCCGCGATTCGTTCTGGACGCCGGCCCACATGGCGATCTATCTGGGCGGCGTGGTGGCCGGCCTGTCGTGCGGCTGGCTGGTCCTGCGCACCACGTTCGCCGGCACCGCGCGCGAGCGGGCCGCCGCCGTCTCGTTCTGGGGCTTCCGCGGCCCGCTCGGCGCCTGGGTCTGCATCTGGGGCGCTCTGGCGATGGTCGTGTCGGCCCCGCTCGACGACTGGTGGCACAACGCCTACGGGCTGGACGTCGAGATACTGAGTCCGCCCCACATGGTGCTGGCGTTCGGAATCAACGCCGTCTGCGTCGGCGCGATGCTGATGGCGCTGGCCCGCCAGAACGCCGCGCCGGCCGCCAATCGCATCTTGCAATGGCTGTTCGTGTACACCGGCGGTTTCCTGATCCTGCAGGCGGCGACGCTCTTCATGGAGTACGTCGGGATTCCGAACCTGCAGCATGGACCGCGCTACTTCTTCACGAGCGCCACTATCTTCCCCTTCCTGCTGGTGGGAATCGCGCGGGGCGCCGCCTCGCGCTGGGGAGCCACCGGAGCCGCGTGCGTCTACATGGGCGTGACCCTGCTCATGATCTGGATCCTGCAGCTCTTTCCGGCGCAGCCGATGCTGGCGCCGATCATGCGGCCGATCGATCACATGGTGCCGCCGTGGTTTCCGATCCTCCTGGTGGCGCCGGCGCTCGTCGTGGACCTCCTCGTCAATCGAGTTCCCGCCGGGGCGGGCCGCCTGCGTTGGGGCGCAACCGCCGTCGGGGCCGGCATCGCCGCCATGCTCGCGCTGACCGCCGTGCAGTGGCCCTTCGCGGAGTTTCTGCTCAGCGAGCCGGCCCGCAACTTCTTCTTCGCGGCCGACCAGTTCGGTTACACCCGTGCACCGGGTGCGTACCAGTACGTGTTCTGGGGCCGCCCGATGACGGCCGCGGCCGCGGGATGGACGGGGCTGATTGCCGCCGCGTCGGCCCTCTGCGGTCTCTGGTTGGGCAACTGGATGGCTCGGGTCCGGAGGTAGGGTGACTGTTTGGCGCCACGTTTTCGCGCCGGCACACCGCGGCGTGCGTTTGCGCACCGGCGTTGCGGTCCGGCGACGCACCGGCGCCGCGATCCTCGTCACCGGTCTGATCGTTGCCCTCGGGCCGGCCACGTCAGCGCACGTCGGAACCTCGAACGCCTACTTCGACGGCGCCGCGGGACCGTACGAGGTGCGGGTGATCGTCCGTACTCCGGGCGTGATTCCCGGCCTTGCCCAGGCGTCGGTACGGATTCTCGGCGGCGAGGGGGTCGAGCGGGTGACCGTCCGTCCGCTGCGGTCGGATGTAGGACTGGAGGGCGCGCCGCCGCCGGACATCGCCGATCCCGTGCCGGGTGAGCGGGGGCTCTACAGCGCCGAGCTGTGGCTGATGACCGCCGGCTCGTACAGCGTGGAAGTCGGCGTGGCCGGCGCCGAGGGCGAGGGAACCGTCTTCGTGCCGGTGCTCGCGGTCGCCGAGCGCCGGCTCGCGATGAGTCCCGCCTTCGGCGTGGGGTTGGCGGCGGCCGGTCTCTTCCTGTTCGTCGGCGCCGTGACCATCATCGGCGCCGCGGTTCGCGAGAGCGTGCTCGAGCCGGGAACGGAGCCCGATTTCCGGAGCCGGTGGAAGGGCCGCTTCGCGATGGCGGGGTTTGCGATCGTGCTCGGCGTTCTCCTCGGCGGCGGCTGGATCTGGTGGGATGCGGTGGACGCCGCGTACCGGAGCCGCATGTACCGCCCCTGGAACACGACGGCGGAAGTGACGGCGACCGGTGGAACGCCCCTGCTGACGCTGGCGATCGACGATACGGATTGGCGCGCCATCGAAGGCTTGCCCGACGCCGGGCTGCTGCCGGACCACGGCAAGCTGATGCACATGTTCCTGGTGCGGGCCGGCGATCTCTCGGCCTTCGCCCATGTTCATCCCGTGCGCGAAGGCCGCGACACGTTCACCGTTCCGCTGCCGCCGTTGCCGGCGGGGGAGTACCGCATCTACGCGGACATCGTGCTCGAGAACGGCTTCGCGCCGACGCTGGTGGACACGGTGCGCGTGCCGTCGCCGAACCCCGTAGCGACCGGGCGGCTGCCGGCGGGGCCTGCCGGCGGGGCGTCGTCGGCCACGGGTTCGGCGGGCGGAGGCTTGCGCGCGGCCGACGGCGGTCTGGAGGCGGCCGGTCCGGATCCCGACCCGGACGATTCGTGGGCAACGCTGCGTCCGCACGGCGCGTCGCAGGCAGAAAGCTACGTGCTCCCGAGCGGACGCACCGTCCGCTGGGAGCGGGACGGTCCGCTGGGCGCCGACGAGGAGACGACGCTGCGATTCTCGGTGACCGAGCCGGACGCATCTGCCTCGGCCCTGGAACCCTACATGGGCATGCTGAGCCATGCGGCCGTCTTTCGGGACGACGGCTCGGTGTTCGTGCACCTGCACCCGGCCGGGAGCATCAACCTCACCGCGCAGAGACGCTTTGCCGAGGCCGAGGGCGCGCGCGGCGGACTGGCCCCCGACGGCGGCCGCGACAGTGCAGGATCCGGCAGCGGGCAGGGCCGCGCGGCGCCGGGCGCGATGCACGAAGGGCGGGTCCATGTCACGTCCCGACCGTCGAACACGGTGACGTTTCCGTTCGCCTTCCCGGAGCCCGGCGCGTATCGAATCGTCGTCCAGGTGAAGATCGGGGCAGCGGTCGAGACCGCGGCATTCGACGCGGAGGTGGGAGAAGCGTCCCCATCTTGACAGCGGGTCGGGGCGCGAGTACAACCGGTAGCTGCGCACTCACTGGTCACCCCAAGCGATACCCACGAGGAGAATCCATGCGACGCATTCTTGTCCTGGCGGCGGTCATTGCACTGTTCGCCCCCATCGTCCCCACGGCCCAGGGGCCGGACATCGAAGTGGCCGAATGGTTCAAGGTCGGCACCTTCGATATCCACGGCGTGCCCCACGTCGGGCTCGTCCTGCGCGACAGCCTGGTCATCGACATCGAGGTGGCCAACATGGCCCTCGAAGCGGATCCCGCGTATCCCACGGTGCCGATGCCGGAGGACACGCTCGAGCTGATAGGCCGCTGGGACTACGGTCTCAAGTACCGCTTGTACGAGATCGTCAACCACGTGGTCGGGAACGACATGCTCATGGGCGCCGGCCGGGCCGACTACGTCCACGACGTGAGCGACCTCCGCACGCGGCCGCCGATCATGTACCCGGGCAAGATCCTCAACGCGGCGGTCAACTTCTACAGCCACGTCAACGAGGCCGGCACCCCCGAGGAGCGCGCGGCCGAGATACGCCGCCGCCAGGAGCAGCGCGGCGTGCCGTACCTGTTCCTCAAGCCGAGCCGCGGCGCTGTCGTCGGCAACGGCGACCCGATTGTCATTCCGCACGGCCGCGACCGGACCGACTGGGAGGTCGAGCTCGGTGCCGTCATCGGCCGCACCGCGAAATACGTCTCGGCGAACGACGCGGAGGACTACGTCTTCGGCTACACCGTGTCGATCGACGTCTCCGACCGCGGCGGCCGGCCGCCGGGCGGCAACGCGACCCGCTCCGACTGGTTCGTGGGCAAGGGCCACGACAGCTTCGCGCCGCAGGGCCCGTGGATCGCGCCGAAGGAGTTCTACGGCGACCCGATGGCGAACCTCCGGCAGACGCTAAGCGTCGGCGGCCAGACGCTGCAGGACGCGCGGGCCGGCGACATGATCCACTCGCTGTGGGAGATCATCGAGTACGCCTCGTCGATCATCACGCTCTATCCCGGTGACGTCATCAACAACGGGACGTCGGGCGGCACCGCGGCCGGCGCTGCCGAGACGCGCGGCGAAGAGGACCGCTACCTGAGGCCGGGCGAGGTGGTCGAGGCGAGCATCGACGGCATCGGCACCCTGCGGATGCCGGTGGTCGCCGGCGAGGAGCCGACCGGGCTCACCGGCGCGCAGCTTCCGCCGGTCAGCAACTACCGCGACTGACGCTTCGCGGCGGGGACCTGCCGGCCGGCGCCGGCGGGTTCCCGCACTCACAACCTCTCGCGCCTGCCCTGGCTGCCTGCAGGCTCGGCGCCGTTGGCTGCTTGCGGGCTCGGCGCCCTTCCGCGGCGCGGCCACCCTCCCGGCCAACGCGGTCGAGTCAGCCGAGCAATCGGATGACCGCGATCCCCGCCCCGAGATCAGCACACCCGTCCGGAGTTGCAGAGCGCGGCAGGAGTCGGCGCGGGTGACCGGATCCCGCGTTTCGTACGGCCGCCTGCTGACGGCGTCGCCACTCGCATTGATGCGTCGAGCACGCGGGACGCCGCGTCAGAAGCGGAACAGCCGGTTGAACTTGACCACGAACGCCCGGTTCCTCAGTTCCGGCCAGCGCCTGGCGCCGAACGAGAAGTCGGCCACGTCGCGCTGGTCGTTGTAGACGACGAACAGCTCGCTGCCCGGCTGGTACTCCCACCGCAGGCGGAGGTTGGCGCTGATGGTGTCGCTGACCGGGCTGTACTGTATCAGCCCGCCGAAGAACATCCGCGGCGTGAACGTATAGGTGACGCGGCTCGTCACCAGCGGCACGGTGTACATCGCGTCCGGCAGCGAGATGCTGTTGATCGACAGGCCCGGCTCCAGTGAGAACTGGGGCGTGATCTCGACCCGTCCCCGCTGGTAGCCGACCGCGTTGATGCGGCCGTGGTAGTAGTCGCCGCTCCACAGCGACAGCGTGCCCGAGACCCGGCGCTGCTGTCCCATGGCGTAGGAGAGGAAGATGCTCTGGTAGTCGTACTCGCCCACCGGGATGGGGACGACGCCGGCCGCGTTGAACTCCTCCGGCACGAAGTCGTAGCGCTGCTCGTAGTTGGCGCTGAGGCGGTCGCTGTTCTCGAACTCGATGCCGAAGATGCCCTGCGCGATCTTCGTCTCGGGTATCCCCGCACCGTTCTCGAAGTAGTCGTAGCTGCCTTCCCAGGTGAACTGCCGCACGATATCCATCGACGGCCGCGGGCTGTAGCGGGCCAGCACGTAGTTCCGCAGGAAGTCGTCGCGGCGGATGAAGCCGACCTCCGGGTTGAAGGCGTCGCCGACCACCAGGTGCTCGGCCTGCAGGCCGTACAGGTCGCCGGCGTAGTTGAACGCCGCCTGGTAGCTCTGCTCATTCCCCAGGTCGCCCGGCTCCAGCTCGAGCCCGCGGGTCCGCGTGCGCGCGTAGTAGCCGTAGAAGTTGACGTTGTCGTAGAACGAGAACGCGGCGTCGACGCCGTAGGCCTCGTTGGTGTCGTTGCCGTCTACCGACACCGAGCGCCCGGTGAAGATGCCGCCGATGCGGCTGCGGCGCAGGATGTCGCGCTTCACCCGCAGGGCCGTGAAGTTGGTCCCGAGCGCCTCGCTGCTGGGCACGTCCCTGGTCTGGATGTTCAGTGCACCGATGGAGTAGCGCCCCGCCTTGCCGGTAAGCCGCGCCCCGCCCAGGATCGGCACCGTCTCGCTGCCGCTCAGACCGATGCGGCGGCTGTAGAAGACCTGCGGCACGTCGCCGCCGCCGAAGAAGCCCGATCCGCCCAGGCGGGTGGCGCGAAACTGGCCGCCGGCGTTGCCGGCCGCGCGGCCGAAGTCGAAGATGCCGCGGCCTTCCAGGAAGAACTCCCGCTTCTCGGGGAAGAACAGGTTGAAGCGCGACAGGTTGAGCTGCGCCTCGTCGGCCTCCACCTGCGCGAAGTCGGTGTTGTAGGTGAAGTCGGCGGTCAGGTTCTGCGTCAGGCCGTACTTGACGTCGAGGCCGCCGTCGCCGGCGCCCTCGTTCAGTATCTGCGGTGTGGAGGTCAGGTTGCTGTTGACCGACCCGATGGCGTACGGCTTGATCTCGAACCTGCGGTTGCCGCCCGGCACTTCGACGCCGGTGAGCGTGCCCGCCGCCGACAGGCGGAACATGCCGGGCCCGGCCGAAATGGGGACGGTCGTCAGGTAGGTGGTCTCGTTCCTGTAGCGGATGCGGCGTCCGAGCTGCAGCCCCCACACCTGGCCGACGCCCGGCTGGAAGCGGAGCGACTTGAACGGAATCTCCATCTCCACCGTCCAGCCGCCGTCGAAGCGGCCGGTGCTCGAATTCCAGATCGGGTTCCAGTCGTTGTTGGGGTTGCCCTCGTCGGTGATCTCGTAGTCGAAGAAACCGCCGATGGGGGTCACCATGAACGCAAAGCCGTTGCGCCGGTCGTAGAACGTGTCGAGGCCGACGCTGAAGTAGTCGTTGTTGATGATCTGGAACGAGTCGCGCTGCATCTCGTTGGCGATCCATTGCGATTCGGGTACCGACGACCAGAGCCTCGCGGCCACGTAGACGGCGTCGTCATTGAAGAAGACCCAGGCCTCGGTGCGTTCCGTCGTCGGTGCGCCTTCGATCGGCAACTGCTGCACGAAGCCTTCGATGGAGGGAACGGTTTCGTAGATGCCGTCGTCGAGAATGCCGTCCACCCGCAAGGGGGCGCCGAGACGGACCGCCCGGACCGTGGCGCGTCCGGCCTGGTCACGGGCGACGATCTCCGGGGCGGCGGGGGGAGGCGGACCGTCGATGATGACGGCCGGAGCCGCGGTCAGGGAGCTGAAGCCGGCGGGCTCGGCCGGCGCTTCGGCCGCAGGCCGCGCAGCGGGACCCGGCGCCGGGCGTCCCGGCGGTCGCCCGGGGCGGCCGGTCATGGGGCCGCCGGAACCGGGGCGGCCGGTCATGGGGCCGCCGGGGCCGCGTCCGGGACGGCCGGTCGCGGGCCCGCCCGGTCCGCGACCGGGGCGGCCCGCCATCGGGCCGGGACCGGGTCTCGGTATTCCGGTCATCGCGCCGGGCGCCGGGCGCGCCGGCTCGAGGCTGTCCGGCGCGAAGGCTGGGGGCGCTGCCGCGGGCGCAGGTTGGGCGGCGGCACGTCGCGTGCCTCCCGCCAGAGCCCCGCGTACTTGCGCGGCAACCTGGTCCTGGATGTCGAAGAGATCGCCGAACGCACCGTCGACGGTCACTGCGTCGAGCACCGCGGCCGTGCCGGCGTCGAACACGCGGGCGGTGATGCGGAGGCGGTCCCCGATGCGCTGGTAGGCGCCGGTTATGAGCCAGGACGCTCCGAGGGTCCGGCCGGTCTCGAGGATGGCTTGAGGTGCGCCCAGACCCACCTCCGTCGCCCGCGGTACCGACGCCGTCTCGGCGCGTGCCGCGGCGATCCCGGCACGGTTGAGGTCGGACGCCAGGCTCTCGGCGATGCCGGTCCCGATCCAGTCGTCGGCGGGGTCGCTGGAGATGTTGATGAACGACAGGACGGCTGCCTCGCGCGCGGCGGCAGCCTGCGGACTCGTCTGCGCGAGCGCCCGCGAACCGCCTGAAGTCGCCAGCGCGATGGCGACTGCGATCAGCGTGGGAAGTGCGACCGAGAGCGTCGCACGCTGCAGGGCGGAAGTCATGGGCTCTTTACCTCAGCGCGGCGCCGCCTGGCGATTCGGGCATGCTCCTCCGCATCGCCGCGGCGCCTTCGGAGACGACGCCGCGGCGGTTCGCGTTTACATCGGTGCGAGGCGGCCGTTGCCCGGCAACCGTTGGAGCCGCGAGCCCGGCCGCTGCTCGCCCGCCCGTTTCTCTACCGCACCGGCACCTGCAGCTCCGGCATCGGCGGAGCCGAGAACAGGCGCTTCAGCGGAATGGCGAGCCAGCGGGCCCAGGCCGCCGAACGCGAGACGCGGGCGCTGTCGGTGGCGATGCCGGTGTTGCCGTACATCTGGCGGTAGAGCTTCGAGACGAGCATGAACGCCAGACGGTAGCGCAGGGAGCGAACGCAGCTCGAGCGCCGCCAGACCTTGCCGAGCGAGTAGAAGCGATCCCACGCGCGCTGCGTGCCGGTCCGAATCTCCTCGGCGGTCATCGCCGGATGCGGCGAGAAGATCTTCGGCCGCTTGATCGGCGGGATCAGCCAGTAGCGGCTCACCGGGACGCCGTCCACGTCGGGCAGCTCGGCCGCTTCGTTCTTTTCCCACTTCAGGAAGTCGACCGTGCCGGGGAACGGCGTCAGGGTCAGGAACTGCGCGAAGTCGATGTCGGCGGCGTGGGCCAGGGCGGCAGTCGCCTCGAAGCTGTCCGGCCGGTCGCTGGGGAGCCCGAAGATGAACGATCCGAGCACGTGCACGCCGTGCTCCCGGAACTGCTGGAGCTGCTTCACCAGAGCGTCGCCGGCCAAGTTGAAGCCCTTGTAGACGTCCTTGAGGCCCTCCTCGGTGACCGCCTCGACGCCGATCAGGGCGCCGCGGATCCGTGCGTTGCGCATGGCGTCGAGGAATGCCGGGTCCTCGGCCGCCTCCATCGTGATCTGCGTGAAGAAGACCGTGTCGCGGGGCAGCTTCGCGAGACGCTCCATCAACTCGAAGCGCTCGTCGCGCAGCGCCTCCAGCTCGTGCAGCCGGGAGGGGTCCTCCCGGCGCCGGGCCATCGCCAGATCCTCGAGCGTCACCGGATAGAAGTTGTCGTCCGCCAGCGCGATGAAGCGGAAGCCCATCCGGCGCAGCTCGACGATCTCCTCGACGACGGCGTCGACGGTTCGCTGGCGAGGCTCCTGCCCGTCGGTCCGCCAGACCGAGCAGAAGGAGCAGTGCTTCGGGCAGCCGCGCACGGTCTGCACCGAGGCCCACATGTAGCGGTCGCGCGGCATCAGGTCCCAGCGCGCCTTCTGCAGCGCAGCGCCCGGAACCCGGCCGCCCTCGTAGATGCGCTCCTGACGTCCGGCCGCGACGTCGTCGAGCACCTGCGGCCAGATGCCGTCGCCGTCGCCCTTGACCGCTGCGTGCGCGCCGCCCCGTTCGAGCGCCTCGTCGGGATACAGCGTGGCGTGGATGCCGCCGTAGACGACGTACGCGCCCCGCTCGCGACACAGCCGGCCCACTTCGTAACCGCGCAGCGCGTTGCCCGTGTGGATTCCGATGCCGACGATGTCGCCGGCCTGGATCGTCTCCGGGTCGAGCGGTTCGAGCGTCTCGTCGACTATGCGCGGGTCGCCCCACTTGCGGGGCGTGGCATGGGCCAGCACGTAGAGCCAGCGCGGCGTGATGACCGCGAGTCCGAACGCGATGTGGCTGGGGTTGATCAAATGGATGCGCATGAACGCCTGACCTCCGGGTCTCGCCTGACGGACAGGCGGAACCAACAATACTACAGCAGGCAGATTTCGGGGGCGGCGCTTGCGCGGGACGCTCGACTGGGCGATCATGCGAGAGCCGGTGCAGTTCCGGTCGATCCTGGAGGATGTCCAAAATGAGAGGCCATGTTCTCGCGTTCGCCGTGCTGGCGGTGGTCGCAGGCGGAGACCCGCAGACGGCCGCGGCTCAGAGCGTGGCGCCCGATGAGCCGCCGGCGGCGCCGCGGACACCCTGGGGCGATCCCGATCTGCAGGGGCTCTGGAACCACGGCACCATCACACCCCTGGAACGACCGGCGGAGCACGCCGGGCGCGAGCGGCTGACGGACGAGGAGATCGCCGCGGCCAACCTCGCGTCCGAGACCCGGGCGACCTCCGAGCGGCGGAGCGAGCTGACTCGGGAGCAGGACGTGGCCCTCGCCTACAACCAGTTCTGGTGGGACCGCGGCATCTCGATCGGCCGCACGTCGCTCATCACCGATCCGCCGGACGGCCGGTTGCCGCCCCGGACGGCGAAACGCCGGGAGTACGAGGCGACTGCCGAAGCGCAGCGGCTGGCCGCGGCCAAGCGGGGGCGGGTGCCGGCGCACGGGCCGGAGGACATGGATCTGGGCGACCGCTGCCTGGTCTACCGCCACGTGCCGATCACGTCCAGCGGCTACAACAACCACGTTCATATCCTGCAGTCGCCCGGCTACGTCGCCATCTTCCAGGAGCAGATCCACGACTTCCGCATCATCCCGGTCTTCGCTCAGCCCGCGCTGCCCGACCAGGTCAGGCTCTGGCTGGGGGTGTCGCGCGGTCACTGGGAGGGCGACACGCTGGTCGTCGAGACGGGCAACTTCCACGCGCAGACCGACTATCTGGGGTCGGGCCCGAACCGCCGCGTCGTCGAGCGCTTCACCCGGCGCGGCGCGGACGCCGTCGAGTACTCCTTCACGGTGACGGATCCGAGCGTCTGGACGCGGCCGTGGAGCGGGATGGTGCCGTGGCGTCCCGCCGCGGGGCCGACGTTCGAGTACGCCTGTCACGAGGGCAACTACGGCATGACGAATCTCCTCACGTCGTCGCGGGCGGTCGAGGCCGGCCGGTGAGGAGTACGAAGACCATCGTAGAAGAGGAAGTCCAAGGAGGTTTGACATGACGGTTCGTGGTTTCGCGGTCTCGTGCATGCTGCTTGCATTGACGGCGGGTGCGTCCGCGCCGGCGGCGGCTCAGGAGGGCTTCGAGCCGCCGCGCCTGCCGGACGGAAAGCCGGACCTGCAGGGGGTGTGGGACTTCCGCACCCTGACGCCCCTGCAGCGGCCGGAGGACCAGGAGAGCGCGGTTCTGACCCCGGAGGAGGCGGCCGAGATCGAAGCGCGATCCGCCGCGCGCAGTGCCGAGCTGAACGCGCCCACCGAGCGGAGCGGCGATCTGCTGCCCGCGGGCGGCAACGTCGGCGGCTACAACCACTACTGGGTGGACCAGGGCGCCAGCGTCGTCGACGACCAGCGCACGTCCCTCATCGTCGACCCGCCGGACGGGCGCGTGCCGGCGCTGCAGCCGGGCTTCGAGCTGATCGAGCTGTCGCTCGGCGAGGATCGCCCGGGCACGCGCCCGGTGCGGGTCCGGGCCGCCGGGATCGGAGCCGACAGCTACGAGGACCGCGGGCTCGCGGAGCGGTGCCTGCTCGGGTTCAACTCCGGCCCGCCCATCGTGCCGGCCGGCTACAACCAGAACCTGCAGATCTTCCAGACGTCCGACCACGTCGTCATCCTGCACGAGATGGTGCACGACGCGCGCATCGTGCCGCTCGACGGACGCGATCATCTGCCCGCCGGCATCCGCCAGTGGATGGGCGACTCGCGAGGCTACTGGGACGGCGACACCCTGGTGGTGGAGTCGATGAACTTCACCGACAAGGTGGCCAGCTTCAACCCGTCGGTGGCGACGGCGGCCGGTACCGGCTCGACGCTGCATCTGACGGAGCGCTTCACGCGCGTTGCCGGCGACACGTTGCTCTACGAGTTCACCGTCAACGACCCGGCCACCTTCACGCGGCCCTTCACGGCGGCGCTGCCGATGAAGCTCGGCGAGGGGATGTACGAGTACGCCTGCCACGAGGGGAACTACGGGCTGTTCAACATCCTCGCGGGCGCCCGAGCGGCGGAGCAGGACGCCGCGACGCAGCAGTAGGACTACGGGGGGCGGGGACCGCGGCAGCGTCCGACGGTCTCCGCCCCCGGCGACCGGGCCTTCGCCCGGCACGCGGCGCGGTCAGGAACGCGCGGCCGGCGGAGTGCCCGGACCCCTGGCGATGATCTCGGCGACGCCGAGGTCGTCGCCGGCCGCCGCGCCGGCCGCCCGCTCCCGGCTGTGGAGCACGCTCCACCCCCAGCCCCCGGCAATCCGCGCCAGCTCCCCGACGCGCAGCACGTAGCCGTGCCCGCGGCGCCCCGCGGAAGCCGGCAGGTGCAGCGCCGCCACGAACAGCCCGCCCGGACGCACCCCTTCCCGGATCGCGCCGAACAGCGGCCGGTGCAGGAAATAGCAGTCGACGATCAGGTCGTAGGCCGCCGGCTCGACAGTGAACTGCGGCGGTTCCGCTTCCAGGTCGGCGACGTGCGGCTCGATTCGCTCGCGGCAGCCGGTCTGCTCGGCGTGCGCGAGCAGCAGCGAGATGGCGGTATCCGAGCCGTCCACCGCGTCGACCCGCCAGCCGCGGGAGGCGAGCCAGATCGCGTGGCGGCCCGTGCCGCACGCCAGGTCCAGTGCGCGGCCGACGGGAACGCCGAAGACCGCCTCCGGCAGGGGCGGCGACGGCTCCGACAGCGCGCCTGGTTCATGGCCGGCGTAACGGGCGTTCCACTTGGCGATCTGCGGGTTCATGGGGCTGCGAGGGAAGCTCGAATTGCCGACCCGCCGGCCGCCGGACCGCGGGAATGCAACCTGCGTCCGCCGGTCCGTGCATCCATGCGCGGGGGCCAAGCAGCCCGTGGCGAAAGCTCCGCTGCATTCGAGCGGCGATGCATCCCGCCTGGACTGCGTTGCTCCTCGGTCGAATATGCCCAATATGCTTCCTCGTCGCGCCTTGCCACGCGGGCGCCTCGCCGCTCTCGGTGCGACGCGGGGTTCCACCACGGACTGCAAGGGTCGGCTACGGGTGGATGCCCCAGACGAGCTCGGCCAGGAACCCGGCCGGGATGCCGACCACGAGCAGCGCCAGGCTGACCAGCAGGAACCGCGAGTAGATCGGGACCCGCAGCGCGCGGTGGCTCAGCGGCACGGCCACCGTCTCCCGCTCGTCGATGGCCCGGTAGGCCTGCTGCAGGCCGTCCTCGCTCGACACGTCGAAGTAGTCGCCCCCGTAGTCGCGGATGCTCTCGATGAGCGACGGCGCCTCGACCCCTTCAATCGTGGAGCGCCCGCGGTCCGTGTTGATGTAGATGATGTACGGCACGACGTTGCGCGCGGCCAGCGCCGCGAGCTCCGCCTCCGGGATCTCGTCGACGTCGGCGTCCGTGATGATGAGCAGCGCGCGGTTCCGGTTCGCGCCGCGGTTGACGATCGAGGCGTCGATGTCGAAGTGCCGCACGATGGACCGGAGCGCCCCCGTGATGTTGGTCGTGCCCTCCGAGTCGATGATGCTGACCTTCTCCTCCGGCACGAAGAACCGGTCGCGCCGCGTGCCCGGCTCGGGAGCGAGGATCTTGACGGTGACCCACGGCGCGCCGAACACCTGGAAGTAGTACAGCTCGTCGTCGAGCACGAAGTCGTCGACCATGTAGGGGTACGACGAGAAGAGCCACAGCGAGACGCGATCGTTCTTCTCGCGCCGCATCCGCAGGAATTCGAGGTGCGCCTCGCGCGCCACCTCGGCGCGCGACCGCTCCGTGTTGTTGAACTCCCAGGCCATCGAGAGCGACGTGTCGACGAGATCGATCCGCACGCGCGACTCCACGTTGCCCGTGATCTGCTCGGTCGACGTCAGGAACGGGTCGGAGAGGGCGAGGAGGCCCGCGGCGACGGCCAGTCCGAGGATGATCTTGGGCAGCACGTGGCAGGCGCGGCCGAAGACGCCGCGCCGGTAGCGGTGGGGCACGTCGTGGCCGGAGTGCTGCCGCGCGTGCCGCCGGCGCAGCAGGACGAGGCGGCCGGCGGTGAACAGCGCCACCCCCGCCACGACGAAGGCGGCCAGGGTCGCGGTGCCGACGTCGCCGTAGCGCACCTGCGCGAAGTCGGTCTCGAGCAGCTCGAGGAGCTGCGCATCCAGAAACGCCGTGAACGCCGCCCACTCCAGGAACACCGCTGTATCATACAGAGCGATGGCGGCGAGCTGGTTCGCGGCGGCGGCGATCCTGTGCGGATTGGGCGTCGTGCTGGGCGCGTTCGGCGCGCACGGGTTGCGCGAGCGGCTGACCGCGGACATGCTGGCCGTGTTCGAGACGGGCGTCCGCTACCACTTCGTACACGCGCTCGGCCTCTTCGCCGTCGCCTGGGCGGCGTCGCGCTGGCCCGGCCCGCTGGTCGGCGCGGCCGGCTGGCTGTTCGTGGCCGGCATCCTGATCTTCTCCGGCAGCCTCTACGTGCTGTCGATCAGCGGCATCCGCTGGCTGGGGGCGATCACGCCCATCGGCGGCCTCTGCATGATCGCCGGCTGGGCGCTGCTGGCGGTCGCGGCGCTGCGCTCCTCCTGAGTTCAGAGCGCTGCCGCGAACAGCTCCGCCAGCTCGCCGGCCGGCCGCCGGTTCCAGGTCTCGTTGACCCCGACCAGCATGCGGCCGTCCCGCGGCGCGCCGAGCGCGACGCCCCGGTCGCGCAGCCGGCGCCGGAACGCGGCCGCGTCGCCGGTCTCCACCCGCAGCCAGGACAGGTTCGTTCCCTTCGGAACCCGTTCGAGCGAGAACGCGTCATGGCGGGTGAGCTGCGCGATCCACGCCTCGGAGGCGTCGACCGCCTGCCGGTAGCGCCCAACGAAGCCGGGCAGGTAGTGGTGCGCGATCGCGGCGAACGGCCAGGCGGCCGGCAGGCCCGCGCCGAACATGCGCCGCGTGTGGTACATGCCGTCGAGCAGGGCGCGGGGTCCGGCCAGGATCGCCCCGGAGGGCGCGTTGAAGTACTTGTAGAGCGACACGTAGACGGTGTCGAAGGGTGCCGCGTACTCGGCGACGGCGCGGCCTTCGTAGGCCGCCTGCAGGAAGATCCGCGCCCCGTCGAGGTGCAGGCGGATCCCTTCGCGCCGCGCCAGGGCGGCGATGCGGTCCAGCTCGCGCCGGTCGAAGGTGGCGCCGAAGTGCCGGCGGACGGGCGTCTCGATGGAGATGACCCGCACCGGCGTGCGAACGCGGCCGCTCGCCGTGCGGTCCAGCGTGGCCTCCACCTCTTCCAGCGTGAAGTCGGGACGGCCGGCGCCGAGCGGAATCAGCGTGATGCCGCTGAGCGTCTGCACGCAGTCGCCGGAGTCGTTGTAGAGGTGGCTGTCGGCCTGCACGATGGCGCGCCCGGCGCCGCCGGCCAGCGCGCGCACCGCGAGGTGGTTGGCGAGCGTGCCAGTGGGCATGAAGACCGCCCGTTCCTTGCCGAGCAGCTCCGCGAAGTCTCTCTCGAGCCGCTCGACCGCGCCGCCGTTCGAGTAGGAGTCGCGCGCGATGCCGCCGTCTGCGGCCAGTGCGGTCCAGAGCCGCGCCTGTTCTTCCGGCGTGAGCCCCAGGCCGTCCCCGCTCATGCGGACGCCGCCGCCGCCGGCGGCCGGCGCGCCCGCGGCGCCTGCCCCGCCCGACCCGGCCTGCGCGTGCGCGAACCGGGGAGACGCCCCGGCGAGCCCGTATCCGACGCCGAGCGTGCCGACCTCCAGAAACCGCCGCCGGTCGATGCTGGACATGGGAATGACCCTTTCTATCGTATGCTCTAGAGTACGTTCAGAGGTGCTTATGGCTCCAATACCCGAGATCGTTCCGGTTAAGGATCTGCGTCAGGATACCGCGGCGGTGCTGAAACGCGTCCAGTCCTCGGCGCAACCGCTCGTGATCACGCAACGTGGCCGCGGCGCGGCCGTGATGCTCAGCCTGGCCGTCTATGAACGGGCCGAGCGCGAGCGCGAGCTGCTTCGGCTCCTGGTACGGGGCGAGCAGGAGATCGCGTCGGGCGTCGGGTACGACCTCGATGACGTGCTGGCGGAAGCGGATGCGGCCGTTGAGGGCGGATGACCGTCCGTTTCACGCCGACAGGACGCACGCAGTTTCTCGCCGCGATCGCGTACATCCGTCGTGAGAATCCTCAGGCCGCGGCTTCGTTCCGGCGGCGGGTGGAAGAAGTCCTGCGCAGACTCGAGCGCTATCCCGAGTCCGGCCGTATCGTGCCGGAATTTCCGGATCTGCCTTATCGCGAGCTGATCGTGCGTCCGTACCGCTTCTTCTACCGCGTGGGAGAGCCGATCGTCTGGGTCGTGGCGGTTCGGCACGCTGCGCGACTTCCGCAGAGTCCGCGAGAGTGAGCCGCGGGAACCTCCGGCGTCCGGCCGCGAGCCCTCGATTCGTCTATGCTTCCCGGTTGGAGGTCCACGAGATGACGCCTACCCGCCCCTGCCGTGTGCTGCTCGCGGCCGCGCTCGCCGCGCTGGTTGCGTCCCCCGCGTCGGCCCAGAACGTCGACTGGCGCCTGCACAACCTCGATCTGCACGGCGGCCGCTACGCCGAGATCGACCAGATCACGCCGGAGAACGCGCATCTGCTGACCCCGCGCTGGCTCTTCCAGCACGGCGTCATCGACGGCGTCAGCAACCAGACCACGCCGGTGATCGTCGACGGGGTGATGTACCTCACGGACTCGCGGGGCAGCGTCTACGCGGTCGACGCCTACGACGGGCACCATCTGTGGACCTACGACGTCACGGACCTGCTCGGAGGCGGCCGGCGCGAGGGCTACATCTTCCGCCACCGCGGCGTCATCTACGAGGACGGCGTCGTCTACAGCGCCGCAGGCTCGTTCATCTTCGCCCTCGACGCCGAGACCGGCCAGCCGATAGAGACCTTCGGCGACAACGGCCAGGCGAGCGTCATCCTGGACGTGCTGCGGCTGCGCTATCCGGACGTCGAGACGGCCATCTCGATGGGCTACTGGTTCACCACCGCGCCGCAGATCCACGACGGCGTGATCTACGTGGGGACGACGCGCAGCGAGAGCCTCATCCCGGGCGGCCACGTGCTGGCGGTGGACGCCGCGACCGGCGAGGTGATCTGGCACTTCAACACCATCCCGCAGGACGAGAACGATCAGGGCTGGGACATCGCGGGACCGACCTGGGTCGGCAGCGTCCGCAACGGCGGCGGCATCTGGGAGACGCCGTCCCTCGATCCGGAGCTCGGCCTGCTGTACGTCGCCGTCGGCAACCCGTTCGGCGACAGCACCGAGCGGGACGGCATGAACCTGTTCACCGACTCGGTCCTCGCCCTCGACATCGAGAACGGCCAGTTGCGCTGGTACTACCAGCTCGTCCATCACGACGTCTGGGACTACGACAACGGCAGCCAGCCGATCCTCTTCGACATGGAGGTGGACGGCGAGCCGGTGCGCGCGCTCGGCCAGGCCAACAAGAACGCCTTCCTCTACCTGCTGAACCGGGAGACCGGGGCGCCCATCCACTCGATCATCGAAACGCCGGTGCCGACCGAGACCGACCGCGAGGGCGAGGAGCCGTGGCCGACGCAGCCGATACCCCACAAGGCGGACGGCGAGCGCATGGAGCCGGTCGCGCCGATCTTCCCCGAGGAGATCCCGCCGGAGCACGCGGAGGGGAAGACCCTGGTGCCGATCTTCACGCCGATCGCGCCCAACCAGATTTTCGCGCCCGGCTTCGGCGGCGGGGCCAGCTACGGGCCCATGGCCTACAGCCCGGACGCCGGCCTCCTCTACGTGAACGCCATCGACCGGCCGTTCGACGGCGGCCGCGGCCCGCGCATGTTCTTCTCGGCCTACGACCCCACCACCGGAGAGCTGATCTGGCGTCAGGTCCGCGAGGGGTACGGCCAGGCGGGGCCGGTGGCGACCTCCGGCGGGGTGGTCTTCGTCGGTACCGGCAGCAACATCGCCGGCTACTTCTTCGCCTTCGACGCGCGGACGGGGGAAGAGCTGTGGCGCTTCAACACCGGGGCCGGGGTCTTCTCGTCGCCCGCGGTCTACATGGTGAACGGCGAGCAGTTCGTGACCGTGGCGTCGGGCGGCGGAGACCGCGGGCGCCGCGGCGGGGACCTCATTCTGAGCTTCGCGCTGCCGAAGCGCGTGATCGAGGCCGAACGCGCGTCGCAGTGACCGGGGCCGCAGGGGCATGCCGGCGGATGGCGGTTCACGGCGATCGGTGACGGGCACATGAGCCGCATCTACGTCCTTCACGAGAACGACACCTGGGTCGAGCCGCTGCGCGCGGCGTTCGACGAGCGCCGGCTGCCGTACACGGAGTGGTTCCTCGACACCGGCACTCTCGACCTGCGCGATCCGCCGCCCGAGGGCGTCTTCTACAACCGGATGAGCGCCTCGTCGCATACCCGCGATCACCGCTACGGACCGGAGTACACGGCGGCCGTGCTCGCCTGGCTGGAGCGGCACGATCGACGCGTGCTGAACTCCGGCCGGGCGCTGCAGCTCGAGGTGAGCAAGGTGGCGCAGTACGCGGCGCTGGAGGCCTGCGGCATCCGGACGCCGGATACCGTGGCGGCGATCGGCAGGGATCGGATCGTCGAGGCGGCGCGCGAGTTCGAGCCGCCGTTCATCACCAAGCACAATCGCGCGGGCAAGGGGCTCGGCGTCCGGTTGTTCCGCGATCGGGACGCGCTGGCGCGCTACGTCGACAGCGAGGCGTTCGAGCCGGCAGTCGACGGCATCACGCTCATCCAGCGGTACATCGAGGCGCCGGAGCCGTACATCACGCGGGTCGAGTTCATCGGCGGGCGCTACCTCTACGCCGTGCGGGTCGATACGAGCCAGGGCTTCGAGCTCTGCCCGGCCGATGCCTGCCGCGTGGACGACGCCTTCTGTCCGGCCGACGCGGAGCCGGCATCGCCCGTGTCGCTGTTCCGCATCGTCGACGGCGTGCCCGGCGATCTGGTCTCCCGCTACCAGCGGTTCCTGGCCGACAACGGCATCCATATCGCGGGCATAGAGTTCATCCTCGACCGGGACGGCGTGCCGTATACCTACGACGTCAACACCAACACCAACTACAACAGCCAGGCGGAGGCCGAGGCGGGACGGTTCGGGATGCGGGGGATCGCGGAATACCTCGGGCGCGAGTTGCAGGCCTGCGAGGCATTGGCGCTCACTGCGCAGACCGCGTTGCCGCTCTGACGGGTGTAGAATCCGGGCAGCCGCGCGCGGATGCGCGTGGCTACAGGTGACGGGGGACGATGAGGTCGAGAACCATGACGCAGACGATCAACCGGAAGTCGATGGGGCGCCTGGCGGGTCTCGCCGCTTGTCTGGCGCTGGTGCTGGGCACGGTCGGTGTACCGCTGCAGGCGCAGGACGAGGCTGGGGAGATCCCGCAACTCGCGGGGATCTGGGACGGCGGCGGGCGCGTGCGCCCGGTGAACGGGCCCAACATGCCCTGGGTGCCGGGCGAGAACTTCCCGGTGCTCAACGAGCGTGCTCTGGCCTACCAGGAGGTGTTCGACGAGGCGATCGCGGCGAAGTACGACTGCGTGCCGTCGACGCCGCCGGCGCTGCAGTACGACCCCTACATGATGGAGATCGTGCAGTGGCCGGATCGCGTTCTGCTCCGCTACGAGAAGGACGATCAGCTCCGGACCGTCTGGCTCGACGGACGGGAGCCGACGCCGATGGACTACAGCCTGCAGGGCGTCTCGGTCGGCCATTACGAGGGCGGCTCGCTGCACGTGACAACGACCCACTACACCTTCGACATCAGCGGCTTCGACGACTACAACGGCATCCCGTCGTCGCAGCTCAAGAAGGTGACCGAGCGCTACTGGCGCGAGGGCGACGAGCTGCGGGCCACGGTCACCGTAGAGGACGAGCTGTTCCTGCGCGAGCCGGCGTCGTACACGACCCGCTGGCTGCCGGCGCCGGAGGGCTACAAGCTGGCGCCGTACGGCTGCGACGCGGAGATCGCACGGATGCCGGTGAAGTTCATGGTGCCGAAGTACCGCTAGGGTTGGCATTCGCCAGATTGCCGAAGGAATTCGGAAGGAGGGTAGGTCGGTGAGAATCCTGCTTTGGGCGGCGGCGGTGGTGGCAGTCGCGGCCGTGGTGGCTTTGACCGGTGCGCCGGCGGACGCGCACCACGCGAGCGCCCCGTTCTACGACAACACGAAGAGCGTGGAGGCGGAGGGCGTCGTCACGCGGTTCCTCTTCCGCAATCCGCATTCGTTCCTCTTCCTCGACGGCGAGGACGAGAACGGCGAGACGATTGCGTGGGAGGTCGAGATGGGCACGGCCGTCTCGATGAGCCGCCGCGGCTGGACGCCCCGGACGATCCAGGTGGGCGACCGGATCCGCGTCGTCGGCCAGCCGTCGCGCAATCCCGGCACGCACGGCATCTGCTGCGCCGAGATCATGCGTCCGGACGGCGGCCCGATCAGCCCGGCCAACTAGCCGAGCCGGGAGGAGGGTCGGGTCCGTCTCCAGCGGCGGCCGGGCCGTCCTGCGAGAGTCATTGGTTCTCCGGCGTCGCCGGCCGCGGGTCGGCGTAGCCGGGGTACCAGTACAGCGCGTGGCAGTTCTCGCACGCGAGGTCGAGCTCGGTTCCGGCCTCGAGCAGCGCGTCGACGTCGCGCGCCTCCACCGCGTCCAGCACAACACCGCTGGTTTCGCGCAGCCCCCGCGCAGTCTCCACCCACCCGCTCCAGTCCTCGGCGACCAGATCCTGGATGGCGTCCGGGTGGAGGTCGATCCCCGGCAGCTCGGAGCGTGACTCCGGCGCCGCGATCCGTCTCCCTTCGATCAGCAGCAGGTTGGAGGCCTCGGCCAGCGTCACCGCGTGGCGGCGGAGGCGCAGCCAGTCGCCCTCGGTCTCGGGCCGGGTCTCCACGATGCCGTCCGCGGTCGCCTCGATGACCACGGCGTCCCAGACCGCGTCGGCGGCCGGGTCGATCATGGAGCGCATGAGTTCCTCGACCGTTGCGGTCGGCTCCATGTCGGTGGCCGGGTCGCTGGTGCAGGCCGCGGCGGCGGCCGAGAACACCGCCACCGCGATCAGGTCGCGCGTCAATCGTTTACGCGTCATCCGTTCAGAGGACCTCCGCCTCCTGCATCACCGCCTCGCACTTCCCGCGGATCTCGCTGGCGACCTCGAACGGGTCTCCCTGCTGGTACTCCGCGCGGAACAGCTCGACCGACAGAGCCCCGGTGAACTCCTTCTCGGCCAGCTTCTGCAGGATGCGGACCACCGGCGCGATGCCGTCGCCCGGAATGATCCGCGAGTCGTTGTCGATCAGCTCGCGCGGGCCATCCAGCAGGTCCTGGAAGTGCGCGTGGGCCAGCTCGCCCGGCTCGAGCAGGTCGAGGTCCTCGAACTTGCTCAGGCCAGACCAGAAGTGGAAGAAGTCGAGCATCGGCCGCACGTTGGGATGCGCCGCGGCGCGGATCACCTGCAGCGACGAAGTCAGCGTGGACAGGTGCGTCGAGTTGCGGGTGAACTCGATCATCGCGGTCAGGCCGTACTCGGCTGCGATGTCGCCCGCCTCGCGGATGCAGTCCGGGGTCGCCGCGAAGTCGTCGGCGGTAACCGGCCGGTTGGTGACCGATGGGGAGTAGATTCTCTGGAGGCCCAGGTTCGCGAACTGATCGCAGCCGCGCCGCCACGCCTCCAGCGACTCCGCCCGCGCCGGACCCGGCAGCCAGAGGTCCTGCAACACGACCGCGGCGGACACCGGCGTCAGATCGAGGTCTTCGAGCAGCCGCCGGGCGGCCGGCAGCGTGTCGTTCTCGAGGAATCCCTGCAACAGCGGCGAGCCGAGCTCGACGTACCGGATGCCGGCCCGCGACCAGCCCTCGAGCGATCCACGGAAGCCGGCGCCGCTCGACGTGTTCTGGTGCATGGCCAGCAGCATCCTGCCGGGAGCGGCGGACTGCGCGGCGGTGACGCGCGCCAGGGAAGCGGCAACGGGGGTCAGCAGCAGCGATCTTCTCGTCAGCATGGTTGCATTCCTTTGCTTCAACTCGGCTTCCTTGCTCCTGTAACGAGGCCGTCAACCGGCCCCGCAGAGGCTACCACGGGTCGCCTGCCGCACCAATCGCCACGCGCCGCACCGGTCCGGATGCCGCGCGGGCGTTCCCAGCCGGCTCCGGGTCACTCCGCCGCGAAGCGGACCACCGTGTTGCCGCGCCCCTGGTTCCGCTCGAACAGCTCGAAGGCCTCGATGAAGTCGTCGCGCGCGAAGACGCGATCGGCGCGCGGCCGGATCGCCCCGGTCGCCAGAAAGTCGAGCATCTCCGCAACGTGCCGCTGGTGCTCGTCCGGATGGCGCGCGGCCCAGCCGGCCCACATGCTGCCCATGACGACGGCCGCCTTGATGAGGAGCAGGCCTGGGCGGATCGGCTTCTGACCGGCCGTGAAGCCGACGAGGCAGATCCGGCCGAGCGGGCGGATGGCCGAGACCAGCGCCGCCTCGAACAGCTCGCCCTGGACCATGTCGACGACCACGTCGACGCCGTCCGGATGCCCCAGCTCGATCGCTGCCTTCCGGACCTCGTTCTTGAACCGCCGGAAGCTCTGCCGGTCCCGCCCGTAGCACAGCACCCGGTCGGCCCCCGCCGAGGCGGGCAGCTCCTGCTTCGCCGGCACGCTGACCCCGGCGATCACCTGCGCGCCCATCGCCTTGGCGAGCTCCACCGCGGCCATGCCGACGCCGCCCGACGCCCCGTCGACCAGCACGAGACTGCCGGGAGCGACCTCCCCCAGCACCTTCAAGGAGTGGTAGGCGGGGAAGAAGTTGCGTCCCAGGTTGGCGCAGCGCTCCAGCGGTACCCCGTCGGGAGCCTTCCAGACGGACGCCGCCGGTATCCTGACCGCCTCCGCGAGGCCGCCGAGGTTCATCTGCGCGATTGCCCGGTCGCCGGGCCGCACGTGCTCCACGCCGCCGCCCACTTCCAGCACCGTCCCCGCCGCGTCCATCCCCGGCACGTAGGGCAGGTCCGGCTTGTGCTGATACAGGCCCTGCGCCTGCAGCGCGTCGGGATATTGCACGCCCGCGAAGTGCGTCCGGAGCACGACGTGGCCGGGCTCGCAGACCGGCACGGATATCTCGTCCAGGGACAGGACGTCACGTAGCGGGTCGGGCTTCGGAACGGGTTTTCCGGCAGCGTCGAGGCCGGCGTAACGGTGACAGCGGACAGCCTTCATCGTGTTCATGGTGATTCCGCGTAAGCTTACGGTATCTATAATGTGGCCATGAAGGTGGCCAACATCGCCGAGTTCAAGAACCACCTCAGCGAGTACCTCGCGGCCGTGGCGGGCGGCGAGGAGGTGGAGATTCGCAAGCGCAACGCACCGCCGGCGCGCGTGGTAACGATTCGGTCCCCCGGCCGCAACCGCACGGTCCTCGGTTGCGGTGCCGGCACCGTCGTCGTCAAGGCCTACCTGACGGAGCCGACGATCCCGTCCGAGACTGGGAGATGACCGTTAGATGGACAAGCAACGATTTCTGATCACCGGCGCCAGCCAGGGCATCGGCGCCGCGCTCGTCTCGCTCGCCCGCAAGCAGGGACACGAGGTGGTCTTCACCGGCCGCGACCAGGGGCGCATCGACAGGGTGGCGGCCGAGAGCGGCGCCCACGGCATCCGTGCCGATGTGACGCGCGTCGAGGACAACCAGAGCACGGTCGATACGTGCGTCGACCGGATGGGCGGCGTCGACGTGCTGGTCAACAACGCGGGGGTCGGCTATCTCGCCGAGCTGGGCGAGATCGACATGGACAGGATGCGGGCGCTGTTCGACATCAACGTCTTCGGGCTCGTCGACCTGACGAACCGGGTGGCGCCGCTGCTCAAGGCGCAGGAGCGCGGCTACATCTTCAACATCGCCTCGACCTCCGGCATGAAGGGCGCCGGGACGGGCACCGTGTACGCCGCGAGCAAGTGGGCGGTGCGCGGGATCACGCAGTGCTGGCAGGCCGAGCTGCGCCCGCACGGCGTGCACGTCACCTGCGTCTGCCCGTCCGAGGTGCAGACCGACTGGATGGGCCGCACCGGGCGCAACAACCCGAACAAGCTGTACGCCGTCGACATCGCCGAGGCGATCATGGCGGTGCTCGGCATGAACCCGCGCGCGCTCTGGCCGGAGTTCGCGATCTTCGCCAACAACCCCTGGAAGGAAGACTGAGGCGGGCGCGTGCTGCTGCGCACGGCGGTGCTTGAGCGCATCGTCCGCGGCGAGGTGTCGCTGGTGTTCCGCCGCTGGCGCCGGCCTACCGTCCGCAGCGGCGGCAGCCTGCGCACCGCGCTCGGGGTGCTGCGGATCCTCGACGTCGTGCCGGTGACGGAGGCGGAGATCTCCGAGTCGGAAGCGACCCGGGCGGGATTCCCCTCGCGGACGGCGCTGCTGGAAGGGCTCGGCTCGCGCGAGGGGCAGGTCTATCGCATCGCGGTGGAGTACGCGGGCGAGGACCCGCGCATCGCCCTGCGGCGACGCGACGACCTTTCGGATGCGGAGATCGGGCAGGTCATCGAGAGGCTGCAACGGCTGGACGCCCGGTCGCCCGCGGGTCCGTGGACGGAGCGCGTGCTGGCGGCGATCCATGCGCACCCCGGCGTCGTCAGCCGGACGCTCGCCGAGCGGCTGGGCTGCGAGCAGGACTGGCTGAAGCCGCAGGTGAGGAAGCTGAAGAACCTCGGGCTGACCATCAGCCTCGAGACCGGCTACGAGCTCTCGCCGCGCGGGCATGTGGTGCTGAAACGCCTGCATGGTGGAGGCTGTTCGTAGGGAGGTCTGCCGCGTACACGAGCAGCCCAGACGAGGTGGCACAGTCGGTTGACGTGTGATGCGTCGCACACCATGATCAGGCATCCGCATCTCGTGCCCGGACTTCCAGATTCCCGTTGAGATCAAGAAGAACTCACATCCGAAGCTCTGGAGTGCGCTTGGAGATCAGTTGATCGCCCAATACACCCGCGATCCGGGAACGGACGGATACGGAATCTACCTGGTGCTCTGGTTCGGCGAAATCGACAGGCATCGCACGCCGCCTCCGCCTTCCGGCGTTCGCCCGAGTGGACCCGAAGCGCTGAAAGCCCGCCTCGAAGAGACATTGAACCCGGAAGAGGCGCGCAAGATCGCGGTGTGCGTGATCGACGTCAGCACACCGGCGGACTGATACGAAACAGGCCGGGAACCGTGCATCGGCGGCCGACACGAACAGGCCGACGTTCGCCGGCCGGCGCTGCCGCGTCTCCGCTTACCCGTTCAGGTCCACCACCCCGCGGCCCACCATCCCGCCCGCGAGAATGCGGTCGATGGCGTCGGCCAGCGTGTCGAGGGTGAGCGGCACGGCGAGCCCGTCGAGCCCGTCGAGCTTCCACGGCCCGGCCAGCTTGTTCCAGATCTCCGCCTTCTGCGGCAGCGGCAGCTCCACCGAGTCGACGCCGAGCAGGTTGACGTGGCGCAGGATGAAGGGAAACACGGTGGCGGGGATCTCCGGCGACGCCACCAGGCCGCACGCGGCGAGGCTCGCGCCGTAACGCAGCGACTTGATCGCGTTGAACAGGATGGCGCCGCCGACGGTGTCGACGGCGCCGCCCCAACGGGGCTTCAGCAGCGGCCGGTCCGCGCCTTTCAATGCCTCCTCGCGCGACAGGATCTCCCGCGCGCCCAGGCCGCGCAGGAAGTCGTGGCGCGACGCCTTGCCGGTGACCGCGTGCACCTCGTAGCCGAGGTGCGCGAGCAGCCTGACGGCAATGGAGCCGACCCCGCCGGTGGCGCCGGTAACGAGCACGGGGCCGCCGTCCGGCTGCATGCCGGCCGCCTCCAGCTTGTGGACGCACAGCGCGGCCGTGAAGCCGGCGGTGCCGAGGATCATGCTCGAGCGGGCGTCCAGTCCGTCCGGCAGCGGGATGGCCCAGCCGGCCGGGATGCGGATCTTCTGTCCGAACCCTCCCGGCGTGTTCATGCCGAGGTCGAAGCCGATGGCGAGGATCGCGTCTCCCGGCGCGAAGTCCCTCGACGACGACTCGACCACCGTGCCCGCCGCGTCGATGCCCGGGGTGTGCGGGAAGTTGCGGGTGACGCCCGGGTTCCCGGTTGCCGAGAGCCCGTCCTTGTAGTTGAGCGACGAGAACTCCACGTCGACAAGCAGGTCGCCGGCGGGCAGGTCGGCGACGTCGCGCTCGACGATGCTGCGCGGGAACTGCCGGTCTTCGGTCTTCTCGACCCGGAACGCGCGGAACGACGTCATCTCTTCTCCTTCTGTGAGTTCGGGCTCACGACGCGGGGGCGACCGGCTGGCGCAGGATCGACCTTCCGAGTCATGGTGCTGGTTGAGCCATATCGAAGTATATGGGTACTATGGTCGAAGTGAAGACCACGCTCGACATCCGGGACGAGCTGCTGGCGCGAGCGAAACGACACGCGCGGGCGACGGGACGTCCGCTGCGCGCCGTCGTCGAAGAAGGGCTGCGCCAGGTACTGGCTGCTCCCAGCGCCCGGCGCCGGTACCACCTGCCCGACCTGAGCACGGGGAACGCCCGCGGCGCGGATCCGCTCGAAGCCTACTCCTGGCAGGACCTGCGCGCGGTCATCTACGGAGATCCGGAATCGCAGTGATTGCCGTCGACACCAACCTGCTCGTCTACGCCCACCGAAGGGAATCACGGGTGCACGACGCAGCTCGCGCAGTCGTGCGCGCGCTCGCCGAGGGCGACGATGCGTGGGCCATTCCGTGGCCGTGCTGTTACGAGTTCCTGAGCGTCGTGACCAACCGGCGGATCTGGAAGGACGATGCGACGCCACCCGAGCGCGCATGGCGGCAGCTACAGGCCTGGACCGCGTCTCCGTCGAACCGTCTCCTCGGCGAAACCGACGACTTCCTCCAGGTGCTGGACAGGTTCGTGCAGCGGCCGAGAGTCCATGGCGCGGTCGTTCACGACGCCCGGATCGCGGCCATCTGCATCGCGCACGGCGCCGAGTTTCTGCTCACCCGGGACCGTGACTTCTCACTGTTTCCCGAGCTCCGCACGCGCGATCCGCTTCCTTCGGTACAGCAGTCGGTGCCTGCGCCGCCGCGCTGAGCCTGTTTCCGTGCACAATACGCTCGCCGTCGCCGCGACCCTGCATGGCCTGCAGGAGCGGCCGGCGGACACGCGCGACGCCGTGACCGTGGACGCGGGAGCGACGTACGAGGTGCGCTTCGCTGCCGGCGACCGCGGCACGTATCTGTACTGGGCGCGCACGCCCGACGGACAGCGTGGTGCAGGCTCTCTCGGACCGCGCCTCGTCCAGGGGTGCGGCACCTACGTCGACGACATCAGGATCGCCGGCCTGCGGCACAATCGCGTTCAAGATCAAACCGAGAGGCTGACACTCCAACTGGTGAAGCGTTCGAAAGACGTAGCAATGAGCACGTAGTGTACCTCGCCGGCGACAAGGTCGAACACGTTGTCGTACGTCCTTCCATTCGACAGACGGACTACCAACCTGGCAGAGACGGCGGCGTTCGTCGTGTTGATCAACTGGCCGTCGAATCCCAGTGAGGCCGGGTCGTAGCGGATAGTGAGATCGACGCCGCCATGGCTCATCATGGCGACGTCGTCGAGTCCGTATTGGAGGTCTGTTTCGCTTGGTCCGAACGGGCTGTCACAGCCTGGAAGCAGCGCAACGAGGGCAGTGACCAGGACGGAGGCACGGGTGATGACGGCTCCTCGACGTTTCATCATGGATTTCGGCATCCTGGACTCCAACGGAAGCCCATTGGCTATTCAGGCAACGCGAACACGAACAGGTTGTTCCCCGCGCTCGGACGCAGCTCCGGCGTCAGCGGAAGGAACCGGTTCGACGTGCCCGAGGTCCCCGTGCTGGCCGCGACGTACTGGCGACCGTCGACGGCGAAGGTCATCGGGAAGCCGGTGAGCGGCGAGCCGAGGTTGATCTCCCAGAGGACCTCTCCCGTTTCCTGGTCGAAGGCCCGGAAGCGGCCGTTCATGTCGCCGCCGAACACGAGGCCGCCGCCGGTGGCGACCAGCGACGTGGTGGCGGCCCGCTGCTCGTGCTTCCAGAGGGTTTCGCCGGTCTCGGCGGAGATCGCCTGGACGGTGCCGAGCTGATCGGTGCCGGGCGCGAGCTGGTCGCGCACCGCGAGCGCGTAGAGGCTGGAGGTGTTGCCGCTGGTCGTCGCCATCATCCGGGCGCAGGCGTTGCGCAGCGGCATGTACATCGCGTTGGTCAGGGGACTGTAGGCACCCGCCTCCCAGTCCTTGCCGCCGACCAGGGTGGGGCAGGCGAGCACCTCCTGGCCCTCGGCGCGGAAGACCACCTCCGCGTTCTCGGAGACCGCGCCGGTGACGCCGTCGATGCTGCCGATGACGTTCTGGGTGACCGTCGGCGTCGCCCAGAGGAACTCCCCGGTGGCGCGGTCGAGGGTGTAGACGACCCCGGTCTTGCCCGGAATGCCCGTCAGCACCCGGCGCATTTCGCCGCGCTCGATCCGCGGATTGATCCAGCTCACCGACGCCGGATCCGGGGCCACGGCGGTGTCGACCAGCAGCCGCTCGAACGGGTGGTCGAGGTCCCAGTGGTCGTTGAGATGTTGGTAGTACCAGCGTATCTCGCCGGTCTCGGCGTCGAGCGCGAGCGTCGAGTTGTGGTACAGGTGCCGGAGGTCGGCCCCGCCGAGCATGAATTTGGGGGCGGGCGAGGTGACGGACGTGCCGATGTAGAGCAGGTCGAGCGCCGGGTCGTAGCTCGGCGCCGTCCACGAGCCGACGTGCTTCCGCTCCTCGAACGGAACGCTGCCCCAGGTCTCGTCCCCCGGCTCGCCCGGCCCGGGGATCGTGCGGCGGCGCCACAGCTCCTCGCCGGTGGCCGCGTCATGGGCCACGATGACGCAGGCGTGCGGTCCGCCGAGCGGCGCGCAGCTCCGGCCCGAGACGACCTTGCCGTTGGCGACGATCGGTCCCGAGGTCTGGTTGGCCGGGTTCTTCGTGTAGTCGAGGATCTGCGTCTCCCACACCAACTCCCCTGTCGTCGCGTCGAGGGCGAAGACGTGGTCGTCGACGCTGGTGTCGATGATCAGGTTGCCGTGGATGGCGATGTTGCGGTTGATCTCGACCAGGCTGGCGATCATGTAGTCGGCGACGTCGTCCGGCACCTCGCGGCGGTGCTCCCAGATGAGATCGCCGGTCGCGGCGTCGAGGGCCTGGATGACGTCGCTCGGGTTCGGCATGTACATGACGCCGTCGTAGACGAGCGGCGTGCCCTGCTGGCGGCCGGATCCGAGGGCGCGCGTCCAGACGAGCCGCAGGTCGCCGGCATTGTCGCGGTCGATCTGGTCGAGGGGGCTGTAGCCCCAGCCGTCGAGCGTCCGCCGCCACATCAGCCAGTCGCCGGGTGCCGGATCCTGGAGCATCGCGTCGGTGACCGGGACGAACTCGTCCTGCGACTGGGCGTCGGCGGCTCCGGGGGCCAGCGTCAGCGTCAGAGCGAGAGTCGCTGTCCCGAGTACGGTGAGCAGCATGCGGCGTGCGGTCGGACACGGTCGGTGCATTTCAGGCCTCCTGTCTCGACGCGATTCTGCCGACGATTCCGGTCGATGCTCGATTCGCGATTCTATCCCGTGCGGACGGGCCTCACAGCCTGCACCCGGAGGCGACGTGACGTGCAGGCGCGGCCTCGCGGGGTGGTCGCCGGTAGAACCGAATGCAGGCATGATTGCGTTTGGTCGCACTATATGCTAATTCTGGCGTCATATGGTTCGTCGCGGCTACTGGATCGAGGCCATCGAGCGTTTGTGGCGCGAGAAGTCGGTGGTCTGGCTTTCCGGAGTCCGCCGGGCCGGCAAGACCTTCCTCTGTCGCTCCCTGCCCGACGTCGAGTACTTCGATTGCGAGCTGCCGAGCACGCGGCGGACGTTGGAGGACCCCGAACGGTTTCTCCGGGACGTCGTCGGCCGGCGGATCGTCGTCGACGAGATCCAGCGCCTGCGCCACCCCTCGGAGTTGCTGAAGATCGCCGCGGACTATCATCCCGAGACTCGCGTCGTCGCCACCGGGTCGTCGTCCCTCGGCGCCTCGCGGCGATTCCGCGACACGCTCACCGACCGCAAGCGCGATCTCCGGCTGACGCCGATGATCCTGCAGGACGAACAGGAGTTCGGCGCCCGCGGCATCGATCACCGGTTCATGCACGGGGGATTGCCGCCGTTCTTTCTCGCCGCGGCAAGACCCGAGCGCGGATTCCAGGAGTGGCTCGACTCCTACTGGGCCCGCGACATCCAGGAGCTGTTCCGCGTGGAGCGCCGGTGGTCGTTCCTGCGGTTCGTCGAGCTGCTGCTCGCACAGAGCGGCGGCGTCTTCGAGGCTTCGCGGTTGGCCCGCCCGTGCGAGATCAGTCGGGCGACCGTCGCCAACTATCTGCGGGTGCTCGAAGATACCTTCGTGGTGCAGGTCGTCAGGCCGTACAGCGCGCGCCGTGCGTCCGAGATCGTGGCGGCGCCCAGGGTCTACGGGTTCGATACCGGGTTCGTCTGTCTCTTCAAGGGGTGGGATCACCTGCGGGACGAGGACAGGGGAGCCCTGTGGGAGCACGGCGTGCTGAACGAGTATCTGGCCCGCGCCCAGGACCACCGGGTGCGGTACTGGCGGGACAAGCGGGGACACGAGATCGATTTCGTCCTCGTCCGAAGAGACGGCTCGACGGTGGCAATCGAGTGCAAGTGGCGCGCGGCCGGCTTCGATGCACGGAACTTGAAGGCTTTCCGCTCGCGATATCCCGGCGGCGACAACTTCGTGGTGTCGGACGATACCGCGACCTCGTACGTCCGTGACTACAGCGGGGTAGCGGTCCGCTTCGTCGACCTGCCGGAGCTGATCCGCCGCGTCGCGGCCTGATCGTAGCCCCGTCGCGAGGGGCGTGCGAGGGACGCCATGTGTCGTGCCCCGTGGCGAATACTCGGAGCCGGAATCCAGTTCCGAGGCGCCGTCATCGCGCCCGGCCGAGCGCCGCGCGCGCGCACAGCCCGCCGGCGAGCAGTCCGAACAGGTGCGCCTCCCAGGACACCCGGTCGCCTTGGGGCAGGATGCCCGCGATCATGCCGCCGTAGACGACCACCACGACGACCGAGACGGCGATGGACTGCAGGCTCCGATCGTAGTAGCCGCGGGCGACCAGCAGGCCGAAGTAGCCGAAGACCAGCCCGCTGGCGCCGATGTGCGCCGCGTTCCTTCCCAACGCCCACAGCCCGAGGCCGCCGAGCACGACGATGGCCGGCGTCACCGCGAGGTAGTAGGCGACGCCGCGGGCAACCACCATGCCTCCCAGAATCACCAGCGGAACGGTGTTCGCGACGAGGTGGGCGAACGAGCCGTGCACCAGGGGCGCGCTGAGAATGCCGGGCAGTCCCTCGATTCGGCGCGGCACGAGCGCCAGGGCGTAGACGAGCCGCTCGTCCACGAACAGGCCGTACAGGGACACGGCCCAGACGAGGGCCAGCGATCCGAACAGCGTTGCCGCGCGCGCCTTCCAACCGGACAGGTCGATCATGAATCGCGGTTCCTCTCTCTCGATCATGATCGAAACCGAAGCTGTTCTCAAGGCAGTCCGAGCCAACTGGCAGGCGCCGGCCGGGGCGAACGGATCGCGAGACCGGCGGCGTCAGGCGCCCGGACTGGTACTCGGAGCACGAGTCAACCCACGTTGGGAATTCACATAAATGAATTCGGAGATGCGGTTTATTGATGTGTTCTTGAATATAATTCCGCATGCTGCCACAATGAGATGTGGCTTACCGAGGGCGGCTGCCGACATCGTGCCCGAGCTGTAGCAGCGAACTGCGGGTGGCGCGGCTCGTGTGCCCGGAGTGCGGGACCGCGGTGCAGGGCGACTACCTGTTGCCTGCGTTGTCGCGGCTCGGCAGTGAGGACCAGCAGTTCGCGCTCAGCTTCATCCTGCGCAGCGGCAGCCTGAAGGAGATGGCGAGACTCTATGGCGTGTCGTATCCGACGGTCCGCAACCGGTTGGACGATCTGATCACGCGCCTGGGCGCGATCATCGAGTCCCAGGAGAAGGACGCGGACGACATTGCCGGCGGAGTTCCCGTCGACGGCGGAGGAGGTGACACCGATGGCGCAAGAGACGACGGATAGCGCGGCGGTCCCGCGAGAGATGACCGTCGCCGGATGGCTGTTCAATCCGTTCATCCGGGTCGCTGGCGGGCAGGCCCTGGCGGTTGGACTGACCGTCATCGTCGCGAGCGGACTGGCGGCGGCCGCCGGCGGCCTTCACTTCGACGGATTGCTCGACGCCCATGTCGGTGCCGACAGGTTGCTGCCGTGGGTTCCGGTCGCCGAGGGCCTGCTGAACTGGCTCGTGATCACGACGCTGTTGGGACTGGCGTCGTTGCTGTTCGCCCCGCCGAAGGTTCGACTCGTCGACATCGCCGGCACGCAGGCGCTGGCGCGGTGGCCGCTGCTGGTGCCGGCGCTGGTCTGCGCTCTGCCCTGGGTGCGTCGTGCGTTCGCAGCCTCGGCCGGCAACGGCGAAGGGACCGTCTTCCCGGTATGGGAGATCGTGGCCGCATGCTCCATGGTCATCGGTGGGGTATGGATGATCTGGCTCATGTGGAAGGCGTTCTTGGTCGTCTTCAACATGCGAGGCGGGCCGGCGTTCGCGGTTTTCGCGGCGGCCGTCGTGATCGGCGAAGTGGTGACGAAGCTGCTTGTGCTCGGGATGCTGAACCGAATGGCGATCGCGGCTACGACGGCGGGAACCGGCGCATTGGCCGGCGGTTGAGGAGAAGAATGTACCGAATGGAGGAGCGACGATGAAGTCAGCGTGTTCGAGCGGAACGATGTCGGCAATGCTGCTCGCCCTTGCGATTGCCTCATTCCCGGGGTGCGGCGACGATGGCGGAGGTCCGGTGGCGCCGACGACCCCGACCACACCGGTCGTCGAGACGCAATCGGACGAGGACGCGGCGCGGGAGTCCGTCGATGCCTGGTTGGCGCTGCTCGACGCCGGGAACTACGCGGCCGCGTACGACGCGACGGGGAGCTTCTTCAAGGACGAAGTGACGGCCGAGGAGTTTCGGAGCTCGATGGAGGAGCGGCAGACCATCCTGGGCGCTCCCGAGTCCCGGACGCTGAGCAGCACCCAACGCCTGTCGACGGTGCCCGATGCGCCGCCCGGCGACTACTTCGTATTCGAGTTCGACGGCGTCTACGAGCTGCGGCCGAACGCCCGCGAGCGGGTCACGGCGGTGTCGGAGTCCGGCGGGTGGCCGGTCGTCGGCATCTACCTCATTCGCTGACGGCGGTGCCCCGGAACTTCTTCGAGACGAATCCCGTCATCGCCTGAAGTTGGTCGGGTTGGGCAGATCATCATGTGGACTCTCCTCCGCAACGAACGTTGGTCGCTTCTCAATGTCGCCGCACGATCCGGATGCATTCGTGGCCCTGCGTACGCTGGTGTTCGGCGACAGCGACGCCGAGCCTCTGCTCGGGGTGACCGCGCTGGAATCCGGCGGGTTCGAGGTCGATCCGCGGTCGCAGCAATTGAAGAGACTGCCGGCCGTTCTCCTGAAGGGGCTGAGAAACGTCGTTGACAGCGCATGATCGCCCCGCCAGAATGGGCGATCATGAAAACCGCGCGGGTTCTGGCGACCGTGGTGTGCGCGTTGGCGGCGACAAGCCCGGCAGCGGCCCAGACGGCCGCTCCCGCTCCGGCGGCGGCGGCTGAAGAGTCGGCGGCGGTCGCGGCGCAGCAGGCGCTGCTCGACCGCTACTGCGTCACCTGCCACAACGAGCGGATGAGCGACCGGGGAACCGTCCCGTTCGCCTTCGACGGGCTCGACGTGGCTGACGTGGGCGCTCACCCGGAGGTCTGGGAGACGGTCGTTCGCAAGCTGCGGCTCGGCATGATGCCGCCGTCGGGGCGCCCGCGCCCGGACCGGGCGGCGCACGACGGCTTCGTGGCGTGGCTGGAGACGGAGCTCGACCGCGCGGCGGCGGCCAAGCCGTATCCGGGCCGACCCGCGGTGCGGCGGATGACGTCGGCCGAGTACGTCAACGCCGTCCGGAGCCTGATCGCTCTCGACCTCGACGAGAGCTGGCTGCTGTTTCCGGCCGACGACGTCGATCAGCAGGGCTTCGACACCAACAGCGAGGTTCTGTCGGTCTCGCCTGCGCTGTTCGAGCGCTATCTCGCCGCGGCCAACCGGGTGAGTCGCCTCGCGGTCGGCGACCCGACGATCGGGCCCGGCTACGTGGCCGCCACCTACAGCACGCCGCGGCTGCAGTACCAGAACGACCGGGCGAGCGAGGAGCTGCCGTTCGGCTCGCGCGGCGGGATGGCCATCCACCACTACTTCCCGCTGGATGGGGAGTACGAGATCCGAATCCGGCTCCGCCGGATGATCTACGACTACATCGTCGGGATGGGCCGGCCCCATACGATCGAGGTTCGGCTCGACGGCGCGCTCGCCGGCAGCTTCACGGTGGGCGATGCGGACCAGTACGGCTACCCGTCGGCCTACAGCTTCTTCGGGACCATCCGCGGCGACCCCGCCTGGGAGGACTACGTCTCCAACGAGGCGGACGCCAATCTGGTGCTGCGGTTCCCGGCGCCGGCCGGTCCGCACACCGTTGGCGTCTCGTTCGTCGATGCCCGCACCGAGCCGACCGGAGTGCTCGAGCGCCGCCTGTCCGGGTTCTCGTTGAGCGGGCTCGGCTTCTACCACGGCAACGCGGCGGTCGACCGGGTGGAGATTGCCGGTCCGCACGACGCCACCGGACCGGGCGACACGCCGAGCCGCCGGAGGCTGTTCACGTGCCGGCCCACCGGCGACGCCGAGGCCGACGCGGAGCAGTGCGCGCGGGAGATCCTCGCGACGCTCGCGCGCCGGGCCTACCGCCGGCCGGTGACCGGCGCCGACGTCGACACGCTGATGCGCTTCTACGCGGCGGGCCACGTCGAGCGGGGCTTCGAAGGAGGCATCCAGAAGGCGCTGGAGCGGCTGCTGGTGGCCCCGGAGTTCCTGTTCCGCGTGGAGCGCGACCCGGTCGACATTCCGGCGGGATCCGCCTATCGCCTGACCGACCTGGAGCTCGCCTCGCGCCTCTCGTTCTTCCTGTGGAGCGGGATCCCCGACGACGAGTTGTTGCAGGTGGCCGAGGAGGGCCGGCTCGGCGAGCCCGACGAGCTGGAGCGGCAGGTGCGCCGCATGCTGGCCGACCCGCGCGCCAGCGCCCTCGTCGAGAACTTCGCGAGCCAGTGGCTGCAGCTCCGCCGCATCAGGGGCGTGGCGCCGGATGCCGACATCTTCTACGACTTCGACGAGAACCTGCGGGCGGACATGGAGCGGGAGACGACGTTGTTCCTGGAGAGCCAGCTCCGCGAGGACCGCGGCCTGCTGGATCTGCTGACCGCCGACTACACGTTCGCCAACGAGCGGCTCGCCCGCCACTACGGCATTCCCGGCGTCTACGGCGAGCGCTTCCGGCGGGTGGGCGTCGATCCCGGGCAGCGCGGGGGCCTGCTGGGCCACGCCAGTCTGCTGACGCTGACCGCCTATCCCAACCGGACCTCTCCGGTGCTGCGCGGCAAGTGGGTGCTCGACAACGTGCTCGGCATGCCGCCGCCGGAGCCGCCGGCCGACGTGCCGGCCCTCGAGGAGAACCACGGCGGCCGCAAGGTGCTGTCGATGCGCGACCTGATGGAGCAGCACCGCGCCAACCCGGCGTGCGCATCGTGCCACCGCGTGATGGACCCGCCGGGATTCGTGCTGGAGAACTACGACGCCATCGGGCGCTGGCGCGCCACCGACGAAACGGGGAAGCCGGTCGACACGGCGGGCGCGCTGGCCGACGGCACGCGGGTCGAGACTCCCGCGGAGTTCCGCGAGGCGCTCCTGGCCTACGACGTCAGCATCGTGCGGACCATCGCCGAGAAGCTGCTCGGCTACGCCGTCGGGCGCACGATGGAGCACTACGACCAACCGGTGATTCGGCGGATTGTTTCCGAGGCCGAGGCGGACGACTACCGTTGGTCGTCGATCGTGCTCGGCATCGTCAAGAGCATGCCGTTCCAGATGAGGAGTGCGGAATCATGATGATCTCGAAGAAGGCCATCTCGCGCCGGACGATGCTTCGCGGAGTCGGTGCGGCGGTCGCCCTGCCGCTCCTCGACGGCATGGTGCCGGCCCTCAGCGCGCTGCGGAAGACGGCCGCGAAGCCGGCGGTCCGCTTCGGCTCGGTCTACGTGCCGAACGGCATGGTCATGCAGAGCTGGACGCC
Organism: Vicinamibacterales bacterium; assembly: GCA_963662835.3. GTDB lineage: Bacteria > Acidobacteriota > Vicinamibacteria > Vicinamibacterales > UBA8438 > WTFV01. The sequence continues at coordinate 7,328,555 of CAXXVU020000002.1, read as the reverse complement.
GGCGACCACGGGGGCCGGTTTCGAGATGACGCCCATCCTGCAGCCGCTCGCGCCGTACCGCGACCGTCTGCTCGTGCTGTCCGGTCTCAACAGCACGCCGCCGCCCGGGATTACCGGCGGATCGCATTCGCGCGCCGCCACCAAGTTCCTGACCGCCGAGCATCCGGGCAAGTGGATTCCGGACGCCATCTCGATGGACCAGATCGCGGCGCAGGAGTTGCGCAAGCAGACCCCGCTGGCGTCCCTGGAGCTCGGCCTCGAAGGCGCCAACTTCGCCGGCTCGTGCGACAGCGGCGGCTTCAGTTGCGCGTTCTCGTACACCATCTCGTGGGCCAGCGGCTCGACGCCGCTGCCGATGGAGCACAATCCGCGCGCGGTCTTCGAGCGGCTGTTCGGCGACAACGACAGCACCGATCCGGCCGCCCGGCGCGCCCGCCGCGAGGCGCAGCGCAGCATCCTCGACTCGGTCGGCGAGGACGTGGCGCGGCTGCAGCGGGAGCTCGGCGCGGGCGACCGCGTCAAGGTGGGGGCCTACCTCGACGCCGTGCGCGACGTGGAGCGGCGCATCGAGATCGCCGAGGCGCAGGGCGAGCAGGAGGTGCCGCTGCTGGAGCGCCCGCGCGGCGTCCCGGCCACGTTGGCCGACCACGCGGGCCTCATGTACGACCTGCAGCTCCTGGCCTGGCAGATGGACCGCACCCGCGTCTGCACGTTCATGGCCGGCCACGAGCTGAGCGGCCGGACCTACCGCGAAATCGGGGTGCCCGATGCGCACCATCCGCTCTCGCACCACCGCAACGTGCCGGAGTCGCTCGCCAAGCTGACGAAGATCAACACGTACCACACGACGCTCTTCGCGTCGTTCCTCGAGAAGCTGGCCGCGACCCCCGACGGCGACGGCTCGCTGCTCGACCACGCGATGATCATGTACGGCGCCGGCATGAGCGACAGCAACCGGCATTCGCCCTACGACCTGCCGATCCTGCTGGCCGGCGGCGGAGCGGGCCAGCTCAAGGGCGGCCGGCACCTCGTCTACCCGGGGCGGACGCCGTTGGCGAACCTGCACGTCTCGCTGCTCGACAAGCTGGGCGTCGACATCGACCGGATCGGCGACAGCACCGGCGCGCTGCCGCGCCTTGCCGGCCCGGCCGGGCCGGCGGAGCGGCTGACGGGGGTGTAGCGGTTCCGGGCAGTCAGTCTGCTCTCACGATTGGGTAAGAGGCCAAGTGCGGAGTGATTTGGCCTCTTACCCATTTTCCAGAACCCGTGGCTTCTTTCGCAAGGGGTTGTACAGGTAGACGACGTGGTGAATTTGAGACTGAACCCTGAAGGGATTGCGATTCTTGGGTGGGGTTCTCTGCTGTGGGAGGAGGGAACAGATAAGGCTCGGGAATTCAACGAACACCACCATGGATGGAAGCACTCCGCAAACGACGCTGGCCCCAAGCTGAGGCTTGAGTTCTCCCGCATTTCGGAGAGCAGAAGTGACGCATTGACCTTGGTTCTTGACTACACGCACGGCGCGCCGTGCCAAGTCGCATACGCTTTCAGCAAGCGCAAGCGCCCGGAGGACGTCATTTGTGATTTGCGGTGTCGAGAGGGAACCGTACTTCGGAAAATTGGTTGCTATTTCGTCAACGATTCAGCCAAGACACGATGGGTAAACGCGCATCCAGACGTCCGGGGTGCAATCGAGAACTGGTCGAGGGAACGTGGCATTCCTGGCGTTGTCTGGACCGGTCTTGAAAGCAACTTCAAGAAGCGCAAGGGTGAGGAGTTCTCGGTTGATGCCGCTCGACGCCATGTTCAGAATCTTGATCCGACGGGAAAAACCGAAGCCGCCAAGTACGTCTGGCAGGCGCCGGATTTCGTCGACACACCTCTTCGACAAGGATTGCAATCGGAGACCTGGTTCAGGGATCTACACGCGACGTAACAAGGATATGCCTCCACATGTGAGATGCCTATGGGAAATGGCGTGCGGACGAACCCGTTGCGACAGAATTGTGTGCGGAAAGTGAGGGCCGCAGATTCCATCGGCAGGTCAATCATGGCACGGATTCCAACCTTCATACGACGCGAGCATATTCTGGAAGCAGTACAGCGCATCGACCGGGCAGGTGTTCCACGAAAGTACCACAGTCGAGGTTACTGTTTAGTGGTGACCGAGCGCCACTTTCCACCGAAGTACGCTCTCTCTCAAGCTCACGAAGTTGCCACGGGAAGGTTCTTGCCCACAAGTGAGTTCTATGGCGGTAGAGAGTCCAACGAGTTTCTGAAACGCCGCCTCTTTCGGGTGGATGAATGCACGTGCGGTGGTTGCGGTGGTGACCGAGCGGCTCTCCCGGACGACGTGAGCGTTCGCGGTCGTAGTCCTGCGTCGCGTAGCGGGACGCGAGAGAGTGATGCTCACATGCAGGAGCAAGGACTGGATGTTCAGCAACTCGTCGCTCACCTTTCGGATCCTGACCGTGCTGAAGATCCGCGGACATTTCCTCGGGATCCTGACGCTGGTGGGAGTTCCGGACTGTATTCTTGGTGGGCTGACCGGTCGGCGCAGAAGTTGTTTGCTGAAGCTGGTGTGCGTGTAGGAGAATCGGGCGCAACGCAGAATTGTCAGGAATTCGCGCTCATCTACGTCGGGCAGACCGGCGCAACAAGTCGACATGCGAGAAAGCCGTCAAGCGCGACGCTAGTAGATCGAGTGCGAAGTAGTCACATCGGCGGCAACGTAAAGTCATCTACGTTTCGAGAGACGATTTCGGCGCTTCTTCTTGCATCGCTCGGCCTTGCCTTAGTGCAGCCCAGGAAGCTCGCTCGGACTGACAACAAGAGAGTTTCGGACTGGATCAAGGATCATTCCGCTGAACCTGAAAGATCGACCGTCGAACCCCGTGAGGCGCCGCTTGGAGGCACTCCGCAATGTACAGCGGGTGGGATGAAAAATGTGTAAACCGCGCGATGAGAGTAGCCGATTTCGTGGCTGGTTGGACCGAAGCGTGGTGCCGCTGGTGGTTGTTGCAGGCACCATCGTGCTCGGATCGGTCGATGCGAGCGCACAGGCTCTCGACCTGCGTCTGATCGACGCCGTCAAGCTGCAGGACACCACGGCGGTGCGGCGGCTGCTGGACGCTTCGGTGGACGTCGACGCAACGCAGGCGGACGGTGCGACCGCGCTGCACTGGGCCGCCTATATCGACGACCTGGAGGTGGTGCGCCTGCTGGTCGGCGGGGGCGCCGACGCCGGGGCCGCGAACACGCACGGCGTCGTGCCGCTGTCGCTCGCCTGCACCAACGCCAATGCCGCGATGGTGGATCTGCTGCTAGCGGCCGGCGCCGATGCGAAGGCGGCCGTTGGGACCGGCGAGACCGTGCTGATGAGTTGTGCGCGCACCGGGAGCGCCGACGCCGTGGCGGCGCTGCTCGCCCACGGCGCGAACGTCAACGCCGCCGAGTCCGCGGAGGACCAGACGGCGCTGATGTGGGCGGTCGCCCAGCGGCATCCCGCCGTCGTGCAGAGGCTGCTTGATGCCGGCGCCGACGTGCACAAGCGGTCCCGCGTCCGCCGGTTCGTCATCAGTCGGCGGCTCCAGTCGAACCTGCGCTACGGCGAGCTCGGCCGGCGCTACGGCACCGATGCCGAGGAAACCGACCTCGGCGGCTACACGGCGCTGCTCTTCGCGGCGCGCCAGGGAGCGGTCGACTCGGCGCGTCTGTTACTGGCGGCTGGTGCCAACGTCAACGACACCGCGCCCGACGGGCGCAGCGCGCTGCTGCTGGCAGCGCACAGCGGACACCGCGCGCTGGTCGAGTTCCTGCTCGCGGAGGGCGCCAACCCCAACGCGTCGGCGGCCGGCTACACGGCGCTGCACGCCGCGGTGCTGCAGGACGACCGAGGCATGCTCGATGCGCTGCTCGCGGCCGGCGCTCGCCCGGATGCGCAGGTGACCGAGGCCACGCGCGTCACCCGCAACGGCCAGGTGCTGATGATCGGCGAGCACCTGCTCGGCGCCACGCCGTTCGCGCTGGCCGCCAAGTTCGCCGAGGCGGACATGATGCGCACGCTGCTGGCGTCCGGCGCCGACGGCGTGCTGCCGCTACGGAACGGCTGGACCCCGCTGATGCTGGCGGCGGGTGCGAGTTGGCGCTACGGCGTCTGGGACCGTCGCGAGCGGACGCTCCACCGGGACTTCGCGTTCCAGGCGGAGCACGCAGACGAAGAGGGCACGCTCGACGCCGTACGGGTGGCCATCGCTGCGGGCGGCGAGGTCAACGCCGTCGACGAGACCGGCAGTACCGCGCTGCACTACGTCGCCGACAAGGGCTTCCCGCGGGTCGTCGAGCTGTTGGTCGAGCACGGCGCCGGGGTGAACGTGGCGAACTACCGCGGGCAGACACCGCTGGCGGTCGTCATGCGGGGGCGCGGCAACATCGAGGCCGCCCCGGCGACCGAGGCGCTGCTGCGCGCGCTGGGCGCCGAGGAGCGTGCCGACAGGTAGAGTGCGTTCTCGCTTGGGGCCGGAAGTATCCGTCGGGATTGCCCGCGGAGTCCGACTGGCGTACGCTTGGTCCAATGAAGCGCCTTGATCGGATCTCGATTGACCCGACTGTCAGGTTCGGCAAGCCTTGCGTTCGAGGTACGCGGGTCACGGTCGGTGACGTACTCGAGTACCTGGCCGGCGGCACGTCCGAGGATCAGCTTCTGGCGCAGTTCCCCCAACTGTGCCGCGACGATATCCGAGCCTGTCTGGCTTACGCTGCCGAACGGGAACGCCGAACGCTGAACGTTCCGGCCGCGTGACCCCGTGCGGCTGCTGTTCGACGAGCCCCTTGCGGAGAAGCTCATCGACCTCCTGGACGATCTGTTCCCCGGGTCGCTTCATGTCAGGCAGTTGGGGGCTGGCGGAGCACCGGATCCTGTCGTTTGGCAACTCGCCCGCGAACACGAATGCGTGCTCGTTACAAAGGACGAGGACTTCCATCGGCTGAGCATTGCCCGCGGAGCTCCGCCCAAGGTCGTGTGGATTCGTCTGGGGAACTGCACGACGCAAGACGTGGCCGACGCGCTTCGACGGCGCCATCAATCCATGCTTCGCTTCGTCAGACAGGACGAGGCCACGTTTCTGGTTCTCGGCTGACGCCTTGCCGCCTCAGGATACGGATCGGCGCGGCGGCGAGAGCCCCTCCGCAGGTAGCGATCGACGAGTCCCCACGTGATCATCAGCGGCATGAGCCACATCGCCGCGAAGATCGCGATGCTGGTCCGTCCGGGTCCGGTCAGCATCTGACCGATCTGGTCGCGGAACCGGTTGGAGTGTGCGGATTGGCGGCTGTGGACCTGCGTCAGCGTGCCACCCCCCTGGTGTTCCGCAGACGGCGGCATCCATCGTCGATGCTTATACCTGTGCAAGGTATGCTGTGAGCGAGTCGTGGCGATTCAGGGATTCGCCAGTCGGCCAGTCGGACGTTTCTTCGCGGATGGCGTCGTACCGCGCGGCGCCGGCTGGGCGCGCGTTGCGCGGATCGCTTCCCGGAAGCTCGACATGCTCGACTACGCGAACGCGCCGAGCGATCTGAGGTCGCCGCCCGGTAATCGACTGGAACAACTGAGGGGCCGGCTGGCCGGTCAACACAGCATCCGGATCAACGACCAGTGGCGTATCGTCTTTCGCTGGACGGCGGCCGGGCCGACGGACGTCGATATTCTCGACTACCACTGAATCCGGAACGGAGGAGCTCATGACGATCCGGCGCGCACGACGTCAGCCGACGAGCCCTGGAGAGATCCTTCGCGAGGAGTTTCTCCTGCCGCTCGGGATGACGCAGAAGCAGCTTGCCGACCACCTGGGCTGCGACGTCAAGGTGGTCAACCGCATCGTGAATGGACGGACGTCCGTGCGTGCCGGGATGGCGCTGAAGCTGGGCGCCGCGTTTCGAACGACACCGGAATTCTGGCTGAACGCCCAAAAGGCCGTCGACATCTACCGCGCGTCGCGCGCTGGCGTGGAGCTGCCGAAGCCCATCCTCCGTGCGAGTTGATGCGAGACGAAGTTCGCGACATGGATGGCCCCAAGGACGAAACCCGCGCGTACCTGACACACCAGCAACGACACCTGCTGCTGGCCGAGCCGATCGCACGGCTGTCGCTCGAGCGCCGCGTCATTTTCCGGGACGATCCCGCGATCGCCGAACTCGATGTCCAGTACTTGGCGCTGAGCGCGATGGACTTCGTCATGGAGCGCTCGGCGATCGAATCGGGCGCACCTCCGGCCGGCATCGTTGACCATGTTGCCGGCGAAGCGACGCGCATCATGCCGACTCTCACGGAGGAACAGAGCCGCAAGGCGGGTCAGGTGATCCTCGATTATCTCGCCAATGCCCGCGACGGTCACAAGGCGTTCCGCGCGGAGTACTACGACGTGGAACGAGGCCGCTTCTCGTTCCGCGACTTCCGGCTGCTCGTCCTGTCCAGCGCTTCCGACGGGTCGGTCAGGTTCAAGCTGGGCCACGGCGCCCAAATCCTGACGCTCGCGATGCTCGACATCCCGCCCGAGTTCGCGCAGGAGGCCGAGGCGATCATGATCCGCAAAGCGGTCGAGCGCGGGCACTTCCAGGATGCGCATACGCTCGCCCGGCGTGCGCGCATGCGCTCCATCCACTACCAGCAGTTCATTGAGGATCGACTGTTCGACGCCCGCCGCGCCGCCGATCGCATCGTGTGGAGTTGCGAAGTCCTGCCACAGCTCGACGAAGCCCGTACGCACCTTGGCGACCGGCAGAAACATGAAGCGGCGATCATCGAGTCCGTCCGCGAGCATATTCCCCACGCACGCGGCGACACCCGCGACCATCTCATCGACATCATGAGCACGATGGAGGACTGCCACGAGCGCCACGCCGCCCTGCTCCGACGGGTCATGACCGCCTCGGAAGAGTTTCGGCAACTGCAGGTACGGGCGTTCCGGGCGGATGAAAGACCGGACGTCCCCGATCTCGAGGATCGCATTCTGGTTCCGCTGCTCGATGCCCCGATGAGCGTGATCTCCGGTATGAGCGACGAGATCGGCGTCGTCTTCGCCGCCCCCTCCCCGCCACGGCTGTACGACCTGGCCTTGCTCTTCGCGAGCTGTACGCGGCCCAGATTCCGCCACGACCCTGCCGCCAACCACGAGGCGGGCGATCTCGTGCGGCTTCAGCGGGTGCCTCCCGAGTTCGACGCCGACGAGCTCCGGGCGGCGGAGGCTTGGTTGAGAGGGGCGATCTCGGCCCGTACGCGTCTGGACATGAAGTCGGCGATCCGGGAGGCCGACGATCAGGGGCTCGCCGAGTCCACCCTGCGTTGCGTGCTGTTCCTGATGCTGCGGTCGTGGTGTCCGGACGACGATCCGCTGGGCGTCATTGCCTCGATCGATGGGGCCATCGCCCACGAACGGGCCGCGGGCGACAACCTCGTGCTTGCGAAGGACGCGTCGCGATGGCCGATCTGAGGCACTTGAGCACGGCCCAGAAGGCGGTTCTTCTCCTCAAGAAGGGTCTGTCGCCCCGAGCCTCGGCACTGCGCGGCGACGTCGAATATCAGCAATTGCTGGCGCTCTGGCGCGCCGATCCGGAGTTTCGGAACCTCGTCCACGAGCTCGCTCCGATGCTCGACCTCCGGGTGGTCGATGCGCTCGAGCACGCGATCATCCTCTCGCCGCTCGGTACCGACAGCGTATTCGCCGCCACGCTCACCGACGTGCGTCGGGGGATCGGCGAGATGCCCCGCGGCGCCCTCGCGCTCATCCACATCGCGATCGCGGCGACCTTCTTCCCGAGCGCCGCGGTCCTGACCGGCGTCCAGACCGAGAACGCCGACGTATCCGCGTCGCCGACGCGCGTCGCGGCTCTGCTTCGCGAGCACTGTCAACGTCTGGAGGCGCAGGCGGGTGACGATCCGGAGATGGAAGAGGCGGGGCTCGTGGAAGCGTGGCGCGAGCTCGCCCGCATGCCTGACACGACTCCCGACGGCAGTCAGCGCGCGGCGCTGAACTCGCTCGCCGGCATGGTCAAGCTCGTTCTCAACCAGTTGCACGAGCACGGGATGGTGCAGACCCTCGACACCGCGGAAGGCGAGGTCTACACCGCCACGCCCCGCTACCGATTGCAGGTGCGCGAGCTCGCGGCCAACGAGCTGTTCAAGCGTTGCGCCGCCGCTCTGCCCGGATTCGTCGACGGCGAGGGACGGTAATGCGGTACGTCACGCGCATCCACCTTTCCGATTGCGGCTGGCGCGAGGCGTTCTACCCGGGCACCACGATCGACCTTCGCAATCCCCGGACCGGACGCCCCGAGCATACCGTGTTCAGCCTGGAGAACACCGGGGGCAAGACGTCCTTTCTTGCGCTCGTGTTGAGCTGCTTCGACCCCCACGAGAAGCGGTTCCTGAAGACGCTGATCCGCCCGAACCAGAAATTCGGCGACTACTTCGGAAACGTACCCGCCTTCATCCTGGTCGAGTGGGATCTCTCCGGCGGTCAGGAAAGCCTCCTGGAGCCGTTGCGCCTCGTCACCGGCCAGATCGTCGTGCCGCGCGGCGAGGATCGGGAGCGGGAGCTCGATCGACACTTCTTTGCGTTTCGAACCGCGCCGGGTCTCGCCCTGGAGAGCATCCCCGCGCCTGGTCTGGAGGGTTTCGACCGGTCCGGCCGTCTGAACGGCCATCGCGACGTGACGCGCTGGCTTCATGAGATGCGCTCCGGATACCCCGGGAACTTCCAGAACTTCGCCAAACACAAGGACTGGAAGAGCAGGCTCGCCCAAGAGAAAATCGACACGGAGCTGCTGGCCAATCAGGTCGACTTCAACCGAAGCGAGGGCGGCATCGAGGATTTCCTGAATTTCCGGAACGAGTCGCAGTTCGTGCGGAAGTTCCTCTCGATGACCGTGCCCGACTCCGAGGCGGTTGCGGTTCGCGGGGTTCTCGCCGACCACGTCCGCAGGCTCTCGGACCTGCCTCAGCTCCAACGGCGGCGCGGCGCATTGCGTGAACTCGCGGAGCGGTTCGCCCCATTCGTCGAGACCGCCGACGCGGAGCGGTCTGCGCGCGAGGAGGTCGCCCGCGAGAACCGTCACGCCTCGAGTCTTCGAGCCGCTCTGGCGCGGCACGGCGGGGACGCTGCGCGTCGGGCGGCCAAGTTCGCCGAGCGGGCGTCGGGGCACGAAGCCGCCGCCGCCGCCGCGGCCGCCAAGCGCCGGGAGGCCCGAGTTCGGCATGCCTCGGCGATGGTCGAGTCTGCACGCCGCAGGCACGAGGCGGCCCGGATGCTGGCTGAGACCCGGGAGCGGGAGCTGGCCGAAGCGAAGACGCGCCGGCGACTCCTCGAGGGCGCGCTTGTGCTTCGGGATATCCTCGACGGCCGAGCACGAAGCGACGAGCTCCAGCGCGCCATCGACGCGCAACACGCCGACCTCGAGCCGCGGCGCGACGAGTTGCGCGAGATGGGGGCGGACTTGAAGGCCACTCTGGGCCGACGCGCCGAGGACCTGCGAGAACGCCAGCTTGCGCTGACTGCCGAGGCCGGGACGCTGAAGGCGGCGGCGCGGGAGGCGGACGAGGCGCGGAGGAGCGCTGAAGAGAGCGCCCTTGCCGACCAGCGGGAGGTGAACCGAATCGAGCGGGACATCCAGCACGCGCAGACGTTCCGCGTCGAGTTGGAGCGCAAGAGGGTGCTGGAATCCGGCGAAAGCGCCGAGGCGGCGGCGGAACGGCATGCGCGGGCCGCGCGGTCGGCCGGCAACGAGGCGCACGAGCTTCGCCGGCGCGCCGAAGAAAAGGACGGCGAAGCGAAGGAGCGGCTGCGATTGCAGAGCCCGCTGAATGCGGAGCGCTCCGGCCTCGAGGTGGAGATCAGATCGGCGCGGGAAGAGGTTCAGGCGGGGGAGGCGACGCGCAGGACCCTCGCTCTTGACTCCACCATCCTGAAGCTGACCGGCGAGAGCGAGGTCGACCCCGCCGCGGACGGCGTTGCCCGCGTGCTGTCGCGAGCCAAGAGCGAGAGCGCCGTCACTTTGCGCGACAGCGAGCGGCGGCGGGAGGTCTCGGAGGCCGACCGCGAGTCTCTGGAGAGCACCGGTCTCGCGTCGATCGACAAGGACGTCCGGGAGGTTGCCGACCGGCTGCGCGAATCCGGCATCCGGGACGCCCAGCCCTACGCCGCCTACCTGTCGGGGATTCTCCCGTCGCCCGGGGAGGTGCGCCGATTCGCCGAGCTCGATCCGGCCCGTTTCGTGGGTGTCGCGGTGCCCAATCAGGACTCCCTGAAGCGCGCCCGCGAAGTCCTGAAGCCCGCGCCGCCACTGAGGAGGCCGGTGGTGGTGGCGGTGGGCGGCGACGTCCCCGGAGGTAGGCCTGACGACGGGTTCGTCCTGCCCGTCGACCAGGACGCGGCCTACGACCGTACCGCCGCCCGGGAGCTGCGGCGTCGGATCGAGGCGACCCTGGAGGAGATTGCGGAATCGATCCGCGCGGAGCAGGAGCGATTCGACCGGCTGGAGGCACTCCTTCGAGACGTCGACGCGTGGCGCGAACGATTCGGCGGCGGCCGTCTCGACGAGCTGCGCCGCGGCATCGATCGGAAGGAAGCGCGGACGGCGGAGATCGAGCGCGAGATCGCCGCGCTGGCGTCGCAGTCCGCCGCCGACGAACGTGACGTCCGCACATGCCGGGAGCGGGCGGACGAGGCGGAAAGGCAAGCCCACGCATGCTCGGGACATGCGCAACGGGCTCGGGAGCACCACGAGAGGTGGGAAAGCCACGTCGGGAAGTGGCGCTCCGCGAGGCTTCGGCACGAGCACGCGGCCCGAGCCTCGGAGCAATCGGCGAGGGAGGAGGCGGAGAAGCGCGATGTCCGCGCGGAGGAGGCCCGCGATCGAGAACGACAGGCGGCGGAAGCAGGCAATCAGGCCGCGCGCATGGAACGCGAGGCGGGGGCGGTCACGTATGCGGCACACGGGGGTCGAGCACGTGAAGATCTGGATGCACTGCGGCGTGACTACGAGCAGCGCCTGCAGGACCTGTCGGCGCTGGAGGGAGAACGGGTCGATCATCTGCGCGGCCAACAGGCCGAGATCGACCGGATGGTGGTGAAGAACGAGGATCTGCTGGCCAAGAGGTTCGGCGACCTCCGTCGCGTCGAACTCGAGGCCGAGGCTGCGCGCGGCGGGCTGCGGGAGGCCGCGGATGTTGCCGAGACGGCGCTCCATACGGCGGGGACCAAGGCGGCGGAAGCTCTCGGCCGCGCGGAGAACGCCGACAGGGAATACCGTTCGGAGAAAGAACAACGGACCCGGGAGGTCCAACCGCAACCGCTTGCCGACCTGCGGAGTGTCGACTCGAAGGAGGTTGGCCGGATCGTGCAGGTGGCGGAACAGACTATCGTGGAGCAAGAGGCTCTTGAGAAGCACGAGGCCGGAGCCGCCCTACGTGCACGCGGGGAGGCCGCACGGAACGAGCGCCTGGCGAAGGACTGCGGGAGTTGGGTCGACACCCTCGGCGGCATGGGTGATGACGCCCCGTCGGCCGACGACATGGAGATCCCGCGTGACGAAGAGATCCCGAAGCTCGTCAGCACGGCCGTTTCCAGTCTCAAGACGGCGCAAGACGGGTGGAGCGAGGCGCGTGACAGCGTCTACGCGAGCTATGAGGAGATCCGGAAGTTCGCGAACTCCGAGGGCTTCAGGCGGATCGAGAGCGAAGCGGAGGTGGCGGCCCACCTGCACGAGAGCGACGCCCTGGTTGCGGCGCACAACGCGCCCAAGACGGCGGGCCTCGTCGAGGACCGTCTGAAGACCATCGAGCACGACCTGTCGCGGCTCGACGATGACCTCGAGGCCTGCGTCGGCGAGCTCGATCGCTTGCTGAATACGGCCAGGAGCATCATGAGGAGGATGATCCGCGACGGGCGCATTCCGCAACACGTACCACGCTTCGGCGGCCAGCCGGTGTTTCGGATGAGCGCCGATCTGTCGCGGGTCGCGGCGACCCAGCGGCGGGAGATTCTGCGGAGCTACGTGAGCGATCTGGCCGAGGCGGACCGGGTCCCGCAGACCGGCCAGGACGTCGCCGCCGAGCTGATGGACCGCATGACGGCGGCCCTCGGGCGCAGCACGCTCGGCATCCGGCTCCTGAAGCCCAAGGGAGAGGGCGACACGGAACACATGCCGATCGACCAGGTGACGGTCTCGGGCGGCGAGCTGCTGACGGCGGCGATGATGATCTACCTCGTCCTCGCGCGGCTGCGCTCAGAGTCGATGCATGGCGGGCCGGGCGAGTCCGGCGTCCTCATCATGGACAATCCGCTGGGCAAGGCCAACAAGGCGCTGCTGCTGAAGACGCAGATCGGCCTCGCGGCCGCCATGCGGATTCAGCTCTTCTACACGACCGGCGTCCAGGACACGAGCGCGCTCGCGGAGTTCGAGAACATCGTTCGGCTGCGTCGGAGCCGCCGGTCACCCGGCACGGGGCGGATCCACGTCGAGGTGGAGGCGATGCGCACCCACATAGACAAGCTCGCCGAGGGTGGCGGCGCACGGTCGGCGGACGCGCGAGAGAAGACGGAATAGCATGTCCCGTTTCGAGCACGAGCTCCGCGCGCTCGGCAAGCGCCGGATTGGACTGCCGGAGCTGCGCACCGCCTATTTCCGCGCGCATCCCGAAGCGCTGGACGCGCCCGACGGGCGACGGCTTCTTCTCGAAGCGCTGCAGGCTCTGGTGCGTGACGGGGTGGCGGAGCTTCCGAGACAGGGTTGGGACAGGTCCGGGAGCCCCGCACTGCCGCGCACCGCGAGGCTGCGCGTCGTCGCGAGCCCCGGGGGCGCCCCCGAACCCTGCGCGTGGCTGCCGGCGCTGTCCTTCGCGGGCGAGGAACGGCATCCCGTGCGTCGGAGGGACCTGCAGGCGATCAACGCCTTTCTCCTCGCCATGCGTGACGGGAACCACTGTGCCGTGCCGACGAGGGAGCGCTCGCTGCAGGTCTTCGGTGACGAGAAGCGGCTCGACGATCTCCGCAAGGGTGGATCGAGCCTGTTCGAGGGACGCGTTTCGCTCGATGATCTGAAATGCTATTCGGTTGCGCCCCCGCTGCCGTACGAGACACCGGAGAAGCCTGCGCCGGGAAAAGCGATCCTCGTTCTGGAGAACTATCATTCTTTCGACAGCTTCCGCCGGTGGAATCGGAAGACGGCGCTCTACGCGGCGGTGGCTTACGGCGGCGGCAACGCCTTCCGGCAGGGAGCCGACAACCTCGACGACGTGATGGAGCGCATCGACGCCGATGGCGCCGTGTACGTGGGCGATCTGGATCCCGCCGGGGTGCAGATACTGATCGGCGTCAACACGCGCCGAAAGGAGGAGGGACGGCCGGCGCTGCGCCCGCATCGCGGTCTGTACAGATGGTTGCTGGAGCATGGCTGTCGGCGCCCATTGGACGCGCCGCCCAGGGCGGAGCTGGTCCAGAGGTTGGGGGAGACCTTCCCGACCGACGTCGTGAGCGCGCTCGTCGAGCTCTGGTCGGGACGAGAGCGCGTTCCGCAGGAGAGTTTCGGCCTGCAGCAACTGGGCGGAAGGGACACGGCGGTTGCGAGTCCGGGGGCCGCCTGAAGTCTCCCGGCGGCGCGAGACGAGCAGCGTCGCATTGCTGTGCTCGGGTGACGTCGACGGCCGCAATCCGGTTCGTTCGTCTTCTCGCCACACGCCTCCTCCCTCAAGGGACCCGTCAGAGATGTTCCGTTTCGGGGCCGCGCACCGCATGCTGTTCTTGAACATCAGATTGATGCATATGACACGTTGAAGTGATGTTATTCTAGAAGTAGACCCAGGGAGGGCTACTTGTGACCGAGCCAATCGTCGACCATGGGGCCGTGGCGCAGTCCGCGAGCGGTATAGCGGGTATCGACGTTTCGGCCGCCGCCTTCGTCGATCGCTCCGCGTTCATCGAGACTGCCCGAACAGGATTGTCCGGGGAGGTGGTGAAGCAGATCCTCGACGTCGTCGGTTATCGCGAGTTCATGGTACGGCTGTTGGGGACGACTTCCGGCAACCTGCACCGCATCTACCGGCGGAAGACGCTCGGACTGGCACAGTCGGAAGCGCTTCTCGATGCACTACGGGTCTTCGATCACGCCGAGCGGGTGTTTGCGGGCCTGGTGCCGGCGCGCGAGTGGCTGGAGACTGCGCTTGCCGCACTGGACGGCCGGCGCCCGATCGACCTGTGCGATACGTTCGAGGGGCGACGCCTGGTGCGGGAGGCCATTCGCCGGATCGAGTACGGCGAGTTTCCCTGATGCGTCTGTACCGCATCTGTCGTGTCGACCATCTCGAGAGCTATCAGGGGCTGGGAGCGAGCTACCGTGATGGCGGAAGGTGGAACGAGCCGGGTATCCCCGTGCTCTACTTCGCGGAGACGGCGGGCGTCGCGATGCTGGAGATGGCGAACTACCTGCCGTCGCCCCGCCTGATACCTCCTGCGTACCGCCTGGGTGTCTACGAGGTCGCCGGGAACCCGCCCATGGAGCGCTGGACGGTGGACAATCTTCGGGTCGGCTGGGATCGGTTTCCGTATCCGGCGTTCACGCAACGAATGGGCGCGGACTGGCTGAGGCAGGGAGCTGCGTCGCTGCAGGCGATCCCGAGCGCCGCCGTGCCCGGCGGTCTTGAGAACATCGTTCTCGCCAATCCGGCGCGCCTTGCCGCGGAATCGATTCGCCTGCTTGCCGTGCACGAGCGCCTCTACAATTCACGGGCATTCGGGGGCGTATCGGCAAAGCGACCCGGCCGACTCGTTCCGCCGCGTTCGGGACGAGCGGTAACGCCTTTCAGCCCGCTGCCCGCCGCCGCGCCAGGGCCGGCGCCGACGCGGCCAGGACGGCGAGCAGCAGCAGGGCCGCCGAGAGGGGGCGGGTGACGAAGACCGTCGGGTCGCCGCCGGCGATCGCCATCGCGCGCCGGAACTCCTGCTCGAGGAGCGGCCCCAGGACCACGGCCAGCACCGTCGGGGCGAGCGGAAGGCCGTAACGTCGCATGACGCACGCCATGACGCCGAGCACGTAGACCACGCCGACGTCGAAGACGTTGTTGTTGAGGGAGTAGACGCCGAGGGTGGCGAAGGCGAGGACCGCCGCGAAGAGCAGCGGGGTCGGCACGCGGAGGAGCAGCACCCAGACCCGGATGAGCGGCAGGTTCAGGACGAGCAGCAGGGCGTTGGAGACGTAGAGGCTGGCGATCAGGCCCCATACCAGAGTCGCGTCCTGCGTGAAGAGCAGCGGCCCCGGCTGCAGGCCGTACATCTGGAAGGCCGCCAGCATCACGGCGGTGGTGCCCGAGCCGGGGATGCCGAGCGCCAGCAACGGCACCAGGCTGCCCCCCGCGCTGGCGTTGTTGGCTGCTTCCGGGCCGGCCACCCCTTCGATCGCGCCGTCGCCGAACTCCTCGGGCGTCTTCGATGCGCGCCGCTCGGCGTCGTAGGCGAGGAAGCTCGCCACCGTGGCGCCCGCCCCCGGCAGCACGCCGCAGAAGAAGCCGATCACCGTGCCGCGCGTCCAGGCCGGCCACGACCGGCGCCACTCCGCGCGGGTCAGCCGGACCGGCCCGCCGACGCGCTGCCGCCTCTCGGCGGAACCGGACGCTGCCCGGCCGCCCCGGGTCGCCGCGTACCAGAACACTTCCCCGACCGCGAACAGGCCGACGGTGACGACGACCACGTTGACGCCGCCGAGCAGTCCCGCCATCCCGAACGTGAAGCGCGCCTGCCCGGTCTGGACGTCGATGCCGATCGTCCCGATGGCCAGGCCGATCAGCGCCGCGGCCAGACCCCTGGCCAGGGATCCCTGAGACAGCCCCGCCAGCGCCGTCAGCGCGAACACCATCAGGGCGAAGTACTCCGCCGGCCCGAAGGTCAGGGCAACCTCCACGAGCACCGGCGCCAGCGTCATCAGCATCAGGGTGGCGAACGTGCCGGCGATGAACGAGCCGATGGCCGCGGTCGCCAGCGCCGCGCCGCCGCGCCCCTTGCACGTCATCCGGAAGCCGTCGAGGGCGGTCATCACGCTCGACGCCTCGCCCGGCATTTTCACGAGTATGGAAGTCGTCGACCCGCCGTACATCGCCCCGTAGTAGAGGCCGCCGAAGAGGATGAACGCGCCGACGGGGTCGATGCCGAACGTGAGCGGCAGCAGCATCGAGATGGCCAGCGCCGGGCCGACGCCGGGCAGGACGCCGACCGCGGTGCCCAGGGTCACGCCGACGACGCCGAGCAACAGGTTGACTGGCGCGAGAGCGGCGCCAAAGCCCACCGCAAGGTTGTCACCGAGTTGTGCCAGGGCGTCCATGTCACGGTCCGCCAAGGAAGCCCGCGGGCAGCCGAAGTCCCAGCAGCAGGCTGAACAGCGTGTAGACCGACGCTGCGACGACGAGAGCCGCGAGCAGATCGCGGCGCCAGCGCCGGCTGCCGAGCAGGCGGGATTCCAGCGCGATGAACGCGGTCGTGGCGGGCAGGTAACCCAGCGGCTCGAGCAGCACGATGTAGCCGAGGAAGAGCAGCGCGCTCGGCGCCGCCGTGCGCCAGTCGGCGCCGGGCGCCGCGGAAGCGCCGGTCGCGGAGGCTCCCTGGGCGGTTGGGGCTTCGGCGGCCGCCGCGGACGCGCCGGTCTTGCCCCCGCGGAACGCGAGCCACAGCGCGACCGCCACCAGGGTGATGCCGATGGCGACCGGAAACACGCGCGGTCCGACGGCGGCGTAGCCTCCCTCGGGCTCGGATATCAGGAAGGCCGCGGCGAGGTAGATCGCGCCGGCGGCAAGCAGGCCGGCCCCGAGACTACGCTCGTCGCGCCCGGCTCGCTTCTCGGGACGCGCGCCCGACGCCGCCTGCCGCCGGGCCATCGGCATTGCTCCTCCGTCGTCGCGCCGGGTCAGCGAATGAGCCCGATCGCCCGCAGGGTCGCGTCGACGGTGCCGACCTCCTCCTGCAGGAAGGCTTCGAACGCCGCACCCGGCAGGAAGCTGTCCTCCCACTCGTTGGCGATGAGGATCTCCTGCCACGCCTCGGATTCGCGCATGCCCTCCAGCGCCCGGATCAGCCACTCGCGGGTCTCGTCGTCGGTCCCGGGCGGCGCGGAAATGCCCCGCCAGTTCGACAGGACGACGTCCAGGCCGCTCTCGCGCAGGGTCGGCACGCTGCCGTCGCCGGTGCGCTCGGGCGACGAGACGGCTATCGGCCGCATGCGGCCCGACGCGATGTACGCCTTCCACTCCCCGACGCCGGAGAGTCCCAGGGTGACGTGGCCGCCCATCACCGCCGCCGCCGCCTCGCCCCCGCCGGAGTAGGCGATGTAGTTCACCCGGCGCGGATCGACCCCCGCCGCCTGGGCGATGAGGCCGGCGAGGATGTGGTCGATGCCGCCCGCCGAGCCGCCGGCCCAGCTCACGGCCGCGGGATTGCGCCGGAAGTCCTCCATCAACTCGCCGATGGTCTCATAGGGGGAGTCCGCGGGCACGGTGACCACCTCGTACTCGTTCAGCAGGCGCGCGAGGGGCACCGTCTGGTCGATGGAGACCGGGCTGGCGTTGGTGCGGATGGAGCCGAGCATCACCTGCCCGAACACCATCAGGTTGCGCGGGTCGCCGTCGTAGCGGGTGACCATATCGGCGAGCCCGATCGTGCCCCCGGCGCCGCCCCGGTTGACGACCTCCACCGGGACGCCGAGGATGCCGGTCGCGGTCCACACCTGCTGGATCTGGCGTGCCGTCTGGTCCCAGCCGCCGCCGGGGTTGGCGGGGGCGATCAGCGTGAGCGCCCCCTGCGGATAACCGGCCGCGGTGGGCGCCAGGGCTCCGGGCGGACGGTCGCCGGCGGGCCCGCCCCCGCATCCGGCTGCGAGGAGCGAGACGGCCAGGAACGCCGTGCGCAGGTTGGATGACATCATCGGCTCGTCTCCGTGTTCCGGGTTCAGGGTACCGCGAGGCAGCGGGCCGCGTCACCCGCGGAGGCGCCCGGGACGTTGACGGGGCCCGGCGGCGGCCATAGCATGGCGGGCGTGACGACCCGAGGCCGCGTCATCGAACCGCGCCGGCACGGCCGGCGCCTCCGGCGGCGTCTCCGGCCCGCGCGGCCATCTCCGCGTGCCGGGGCCTCGTCGAGGATTCACCGCAAGCAGGGGGCATCATGCTATCCAGGTTCACGGCATTCACCGCGGCGTTTCTCCTGATCGCCGTCTCCGTCTCGGCGCAGGACCGGATTCCTGCCGAGGGCGGCGACGTCGTCATCACGCCGATCCTCCATTCGAGCGTGCAGATCGAGCACAGCGGCACGGTCGTGCACATCGACCCGTGGACCGCCGGCGACCTGCGGTCGGCCAAGCCGGCCGACCTGATCCTCGTCACCGACGATCCGGGCCATCACCTCGATCCGGCCGCCATCGAGCAGCTCCGCAAGGCCGGCGCACCGGTCGTGCTGACCGCGACCGCCCATGCGGCGTTCGGCGACGGCGAGGTGCTCGCGAACGGCGAGAAGGGCGTCTTCGCCGGCGTTCCCGTGGAGGCCGTGCCGGCCTACGACATGACCCCCGGCCAGCCGTGGCACCCGCAAGGCGAGGCGAACGGCTACGTCGTCACGCTCGGCGGCAAGCGGCTCTTCTTCTCCGGGGTGGGGGAGTGCGTGCCCGAGATCCAGGCGCTCGAGGACATCGACGTGGCGTTCATGCCGATGAACCTGCCGGTGGACCGCATGCGGCCGATTCCGGTGGCCGAGTGCGTCAAGACGTTCGGGCCGGAGCTGGTCTACCTCATCCACTACGACAATGCCACGGCACGATGGTTCGGCGACCGCGACCAGCCCCGCCCGGACAACGCCGAGCAGATCGCCGGTACCATCCAGGCGTTGCGGGACGCCCTCGAGGGCGAGCCGATAGAGGTGCGCGACGGCGACTGGTATCCGCGGTAGCACCGCGCCGTCGAGGTCCGGCCGGGACGCGTCGTTCGCCGGAGGCACGACCCGCGGCAGTGCGGGATCCGGAGCCGATTCCGCGGGCGCCGGTCTATCGCGCATCGCGCGCCGGATCAATCGCGCATTGCGCGTCTCCGGTAGGATGGACGTCATGCGGCGCCTGTATCGCGCGGAGCCGGTTGAGCGCGAACGTGTCGTGCGCGCGCTGACCGCGGCGCTGGAGACCGAGCCGGACCTGGAGTTCGCCTGGCTCCACGGCTCGTTCCTTTCCGGCGGTGGTTTTCACGACGTCGACGTCGGCGTCCACCTGAACACGCACACGGCCGCGGAAGTGCGCTTCCGGTGCGCCCTGGATCTGGCAGTACGCCTGGATCGCGAAGCCGGGTTCCCGGTCGACGTCCGGGTGCTCAACGACGCCCCGGTCACCTTCCTGTTTCACGTCTTCCGCCAGGGGCGCCTGCTGCTCAGCCGGAACGATGAGCATCTGGCCGATGTGATGGAACGGACGGTCCGCGAGTACCTGGACATGGAGCCGTTGCTGCGCCGGGCCGCCATCGAGGCGTACGGCGCGTGACGCTCAACCCGGACGTGGTCCGCGCGCGGTGCTCCGAGATCGAGGAATCGGTACAGCGCCTGGAGGCGCTGGCTGTTGTACCTCTTGCCGATTTCCTCGCCGATCGCGACGTGCAGGACATCGCGTCCTACCGCCTCCTGGTCGCCATCGAGGCGGCCCTTGCGCTCTGCTACCACGTGTCGTCGCGTCGGCTGCGCCGCACGCCGGAGGATTATGCCGGCTGCTTCGCCCTGCTGGGCGATGCGGGCATCCTCGAACCCGCTCTCACGGAGCGGTTGCGGAGCATGGCCAAGTTCCGCAACCTGCTGGTGCATGTCTATTGGGAGGTCGACCACCGGCGGGTGCACTCCGCGATGCGGGAGAACCTGGGCGATCTCCGGGCCTTCGCGGCGGCTGTCGTCGCGCTGCTGTGAGCGGCGGCACCGGTGGCGAGAAACATCTCCTGCGTCCGCCGGCCGTCGAGCCGTCAAGGCCTGCCGGCAAAGCTGGCCGTGTTGTGGTTTCGAGTCCCCGACATGGTCGCGTCCGGTGGCTGGGTTGGCCCAGGCATCGACCAGGCGGCCATGCGGTCACCCTCGGCGGCTAATCGCGAGCCTCGGCACGATCGAGATTACCGGGCGAATCATTCACGATGAACGGTAGTGATTGTAGCTGCCTTTCCGAGCCCCGGGGAGGACAGTTGACAGGCTCCCGGCACCACGGTTAGTCTTGAGAAGAACAACGGAAAGAAGGAGGA
Organism: Vicinamibacterales bacterium; assembly: GCA_963662835.3. Lineage (GTDB taxonomy): Bacteria > Acidobacteriota > Vicinamibacteria > Vicinamibacterales > UBA8438 > WTFV01. The sequence goes on along the minus strand of CAXXVU020000002.1, from coordinate 7,308,271 downwards.
ATCTGCGAATGAACTTCACGCTCCGCGGCAGAGCGTTCTCGATCTCCGCAGCCGACGTCCTCAAGGTGACGCGGAACGTACCGCCGAGCCCAACGGATGGCCGGAACAGGTATTTTGTGGAACTTCACGGACGGCACTACGCCATCAAGCAGGTCCTCCGGCTGGTCAGCGGCTTGCCGTCGGCTGGTTTCACAGCGCAGGACGCGCATCGCATTCTCTCGCGTCTGCGATTCGAGATCTTCGAGGAACAGCCCGTGGTGGCGCCGAGCAGTGGAGCCCCGGCCCGCACCGATGGCGATCTCACCTCAATGGACGGCCGCGCAATCGCAGACGGTAGACTCCGGAAGCTGCTGGTGGTGTTCCAGACCGATGAGGACGGTTGGGAGGTGGCGAGCTGCCCGTCGCTGCCCGGGTGTCACAGTCAGGGTCGAACGAGGGAGGAGGCGCTCGAGAACGTCCGAGAGGCGATCAGAGGCTACCTGGCAAGCCTGCGCGAGCACGACGCTGCTCCGCCTCCATCATCCGAGTTTCAGGTCATCGAGGTGCGGGTCTAGTGGCGCGACTTCCCGTCATCTCAGGAGACGACTTCGTCACGGCAGTCGCTCGGATCGGATTCTCGGTCGATCGTACAGAGGGTAGCCACATAATCTTGATTGGGCCGACCGGCCGGCGACTGTCGGTGCCGAGACACCGGGAGCTGGGCCGCGGTCTCTTGAGAGCGCTGATCCGCGATGCCGGCCTGACCCGGGAAGCGTTTCTCGATCGTATTCGTTTAGCGGGGTGACTGCTGTTGGTGCGGGTCGCGGCGTTGCGCGCCGTCACGCGGGTGGGGGCGGTCGCTGGAAGGCGTCGGGGACAACGGGGTCAGGGGCTCGAAGCATCGTGGCGATGAGTGGGGGAAGGTCGAGTTGACGTTGCCTGGCAGTGCGGACGACGCTGGCGAGGATCTGCTGCGTATCGGCGCCGTGCCGGGTGCGATTGCCACCGCACACCTTGCGGCTTACGACCGCGGGGCGGATGGCCTGTTCGGCGCGCCAGTTGGTCGCATCGACCGCCGGGTCCCAGAGAAAGGTGAGCAGAGCGGTGAACTCGGTGGCCAGATGGTTGGCGAAGCGCTGTGCGGCGACCAGTCGCGGTGGCGTGTCGACCAGCCATGCGAGTTCGGCGAGCAGTCGGTTGCGGGCATCAACCAGCTCGTCGTCGGTCAGGCCCCCGGCGTTGCGTCTGTCGCGCAATTCCAGCGCGTCCTGCAGGACCACTTGCACGTTGCCAGCCCACGGGCTGCGCGGATGGTCGTCCTGAATTTCCCGGCAGCGTCGGAGCAGGTGCGCCAGACAGCTCTGGTGGCGCGCGGTGTCGAAGCAGCGATACACCACCCACCCGTCGCGCACGAGCACGCCGTCGAAATCGTCTCCCAGGACGGTGACGGCGGCGTCGAACCCGCGGCCGGGAAGAATCGCGTAGACGGTCGTCGCCGGCGTGGTGAATACCCAGAGCCAGTGGCGGACAGCACCCACGCGCCACCCGGTCTCATCCGGCGTGACCACGTCGCTTTCTCGTACCTGCCGGCACAATGCGGCGTAGGTCGGCGCCGCGTCACGGGCGGTGCGATGCAACAGATGCGCGAGGCCCCCCGGCGTGACGGACAGGCCGAAGCGGGTCCCGAGCAGGTCGCTCACCTTCGCCAGCGGCGTGCCCATCTGCGTGTGCATCTGCACGGCCAGGGAGGCGACTTCGGGCCCCAGTTGCACGCGGGCCGCCCCCAGCGCATCAGAGGTCTGCAGTGCATGGCGGCCTTGGATGCGCCGCCGGCACTGCGCGCAGTGGCCGACCTCGATGTCGAAACGCCGCACAACGGGTCGCACCACCGGGAGGTCTTCCTGATACTGCGTCGCGACGCGCTCTACTGCGACCACGCCGCCACAATCCGGACACTTGGTCGGCAGCGGTGCTTCATGGATTTCGTCGACCTGCGCCGGCCGCCGACGGCATGCTTGCCGCCCGTACTGCGCACCAGCCCGCCGTCCAGGACGTTTGCCACAACCCTGCCGCCGCTCTTTGGCGAAGGGCGCCGCCTGACGGAAACCCGCTCGCCGCGCCGCGTCAAGCTGCTGCTGGAGCCGTCCCGTGCGGCGCTTCCAGCGATCCCGGTCGTGCTCGGTGCGCGTCAGATCCTCGCGCAGTTGCGTGTTCTCACGCTCCAGTTGTTCGATACGGCTGTCCCGCGGATCCCGCTCCCGCCGGGATGCATCCGGGTCGTTGGATTGCCGCGGCGCGCGCATACCGAGGGTATCGGCTCAGGAGCACCGCACCTGCAGTCCGATCCGCGGCTCTCTTGCCGCGACCCGCTAAACGAATACTCTCGATCTACTGAGGTAAGCCCTTTGCGGCCTTTGCGGCGGATCCGGTTCGGCGTCGCTGCCGGTGTTCGAGTTCGGGGTTGCCAGGTCACCGACGGTTGGCCGCGGCCACGCAAGATGGGGCAGGAGGGGACTTGGTGGAGTTGTTGCTGTTCTGGGCGTTGTGCGGCGTGGTCGCAGCCGTGGTCGCATCGAATAGGGGAAACAGCGGGGTCGCCTGGTTCTTCGTGGGGGTGCTGTTGGGGCCAATCGGGCTGATCCTCAGTCTGGTCGTCTCGGGGGATCCCGCGGTTGTTGAGAGGAAGAAGATCGGAGATGGCGGGTACCGACGCTGTGAGAAGTGTGCCGAACTGATCCGGGCGGAGGCAACGAAGTGCCGCTTTTGTGGAAGCGACGTCGCCAAGTCGCCAGTTGGACCGGCAAGTGGTTCGAGCACCAGGAGGACCTCGGCGGTCATGACGTACCAGGCAATTGAGGCGGAGTTGATTCGGTTTGGTTGGAAACGAGACGGCAACGGGTTGCTGCGGGGTTCCTGCCCGGTGACGGGGGCTGCCGAAGCGTGCTCCGTGAGGAACTGGCCGAACGCGACTCCTCCGATACGTCTAACGTGCGACGAATGCCCGCCCCTGAATCACGGTAACCGACCCGACGCGGCGACCAAATACGAAGCAGCCGAGCAGTTTTGGAAGCACTACAACGCGCTCGGTCTCACGTGATAAGGGCATCGACAGTCGAGTTGTGCCGAAGCACCGGCTCGCGGCTTTCACGGGCGTGAGCGGCAGCGGCAAGTCGTCGCTCGTGTTCGACACGATCCCTGACGGTCGCCGTAGTCGGGCGCTCTCGGGAGCGCCGGTCGCCCCGCGGCCGACGTGCTCGTCGTCAAACCGTCCAGGGCCGCGGTCAGCAGTTCGCCGCTCAGCAAGACTTCCCGGGCGCGCGTGGGCCGGACAACACGGCCCTGTCGATGCCGGGAGCGAAGGCGCCGCGGATGAACCGGTGTTCGAGAAGGCACGAGGGAACAGCCGGGGCCTGCCGACGAGTGATTCCCTTCCCGGCCGGGGCCCGCGGGGAACGAGCCCGGCCCGGCAGAATGAGCGACATAAACCCCGACACGGTGTGGATCATCAGCACGGTGATTACGGCGGCTGTCGCGCTCGCCGGCTTCATGTATGCGCTGGTGAACGGCGAGCACAAGCGGATCGACGACGTGCGCGCCGATCTGAACCGCCTGCACGACGACCACGAGCCGCTCGAAGAACGGCTGCGCGTGGTCGGCGCGTAGCCCCCCTGCGTCTGATAATCGTCGCCGGCCCCGACGACGCCAACCTGGAGGACCGCCTCGGCAAGCTGGACGCGGAACCTCGTTCCGCGAGGGCACGGCGACCAGCCGCGCCACTCCCCTTGCCAATCCGTCCACGCCCTGACATCATAGGCGTACATGCGCACATGCAGATGTGCTCATAGCTGGATATCCCCTGTTCTGGTACTCGCAGAATTCTCTGTATTCACAAAGTTGTTGATGATGAGCATCCGATGGAGCCTGGTCGTCCCTGATGAAACCGATCGCAGTCTTCGCAGTTACCTGGCCAGAACCGGTGGCAGGAAGGGAGACCTGTCTCGGTTCGTCGACCGGGCGGTCCGGCAGGCGATCTTCTGGGAAACCCTCGAATCGGTCTGGGAACGCAACAAGCACCTCTCGGCCGAGGAGGTTCAGGTCCTCGCCGACGAAGCTGTTGCGCAAGCCCGTGCGAATCGTGCTTGACACCAACATCTTCGTGAGTGCGTTGATCCAGGGGGACGGACCACCTGGCCGCGTACTGGCAGCAGTCAAACACGAGGGCGTGACGCTGGTTACCTCCGCGGCACAGCTTGTCGAGTTGCGGACCGTCGTCACGCGTGACCGCCTCAGTCCTTATATCCGCCGCGAAGAGGCGGAAGATCTGGTTCGCAACCTGGAAGCGGTCGGGGAAGTCGTCACCGCCGCCTTGCCGAGCGTGAACGTCTCACGCGACCCAGACGACAATTTGATCCTCGGGACGGCGATCGCCGGGCGCGCGGACATGATCGTCTCCGGCGACAAGAAGCACATGTTGTCTCTTGGTGGCGATGTCAACGGCATCCCGATAGTCACCGCGGCCGACGCAGCCGACCGGTTGTACGGCGGCGGCTCCGGGCCCGTCGTGAAGAGGGGAAGGAGCCGAGAATGATCGTCGTCGGCGACTACGTTGACGCGAGCTCAACGCTTCGGTATTCGCCCGGCTCGGCGACCGAGGCGCTCAGCGGGGCGGACGGTGGCTCTACCGGACAGTCGGCGTGGCGCGATCATTGCTCCCGGTCGAGCCAGGCGCGCAGGTGCGCGGCTTCCTCGGACGCGGACGGGTCGAGCTCGGCCTGGTGGAGCCGGCTGCGCACCACGAAGAGGTCCATCTCGTCCGGGGGCGAGTCCCGATCGACGATTTCCCGCACCTTGCGGTGGAAGAAAGTGCTCCAGTCGGGCCGGCGTCCGTCGAGGTCGGTGAAGCCGTACTCCTTCGCCAGGCCCCAACTCGAGAACAGCCCCCCGCCCTTGCGCGCGACATCGGGATCGGCGGCCAGCGCGGCGATGGCCCGGCCGACGAAGCAGGGAGTCTCGGACTCGGCGAAGTACGGGTCCTTCTCGACGGCGTCGCGCCAATTCGCCTCGGCGACGCCGAAGCTCTCGAGCACCGCTTCGGAGCGGAGAAAGCCCGGCGTGATCGCCAGTGCGGTCACGCGGTGGGCGTGCAGGTCGCCGGCCATGGCGTAGGCGAGGCGAATGACCGCGTTCTTGGCCAGGTCGTAGAAGAGGTTGCCGCGGTACCCGTGCGTGTCGCCGTCGGTCACCTCGACGATGAGCCCGGCGTTGCGCTCGATCATCAGCGGCGCGCCATGCCGGCTGGTGACGATGTGGCTGTGGACGGCGCGTTCGAACAACTCCTGTCCCCGCGGGATGGAGAGCGTCCAGAAGGGCGATCCCCATTCCGTCAACGCGTCGCCGCCCCAGACGTCGTTGACCAGGACGTCCAGCCGGCCCTGCTCGTCGCCGATGCGGGCGAACAGCCGTGCGACCTCCTCCTCCACGGTGTGGTCCGTCCGGACCGCGATGCCGCGGCCGCCCTCCGCGGTGACCATCTCCGCGGTCTCCTCGATCGTCTCGGGCCGCCCGGCGGTGGCGGCGTGTCCCCGCACGCTGCGGCCGGTGCAGTAGACGGTGGCCCCCGCCGCCCCCAGCATGCGGGCGATGCCGCGGCCCGCGCCGCGCGTGGCGCCCGCGACAACGGCGACCTGGTCGAGAAGGGGTTGGCTCGGTGTCGAATCTCGTTTTCCGGCGTCCACGATGGATGCTCCCGCGGTTTCCGGAGCAGAGGTTCCTGCCGAACGCGGTTCGAAGCAGCCGGGGCGGGGCCGATCCCCTTCAGCGCCACCCCTCGCGCTCGATCAGTTGCTCGATGTGCGCCAGGTGGTGCCGGCCGTGCCAGGAATAGGCGCCGACGTTGGCCGCCAGCGTGGCCGCGCCCGACTCGGGGTGCACGAACTCGCGCTGCAGTTGGGCCCGGCTCAGGCCGCGCAGCAGGTCCACCCAGCGGCGATGGAGCGCGTCGAGCAGGTCGAGCGAGTGGCGGATGGGTTGCCGGCAGTCCGGCAGCAGGGCCCAGCCCTGCTCGTCGTAGGCCTTGATCACCGGCCGGTCCTCGGTCAGCGCCCACTTGAATCGGATGAAGCTGTTCAGATGGCTGTCGGGCAGGTGATGGACGACCTGCCGGACCGTCCAGCCGTCCGGGCGGTAAGCGGTGTCGAGTTGACTGTCGGTCAGGGCGGAGACGGTCTTCCGAAGGCGGGCCGGCAACGCGGCGATGTCGTCGATCCAGCGTTCGACGTCGGCCTGCGCGATCGGGATCGGGGGAGAGAACTCGCCGATGGGATAGCGGAGGTCAGGTGTCGGTAGACTCATGGATTGCTTCGGGCGCGCGGGAAACGCGAAGTGTAACGGATTCGCCCCGCCGGCGTCCTGATCGACAGTAGCGGCGACCCGTTGGGCGCGTCCCGCGGACCGGCAATCGCGACCGCCGGAATGTCGCCGGGAAGACCGGCGAGGTCGCGGCGCGGAAGCGGGGCAGGCAGCGTCGCGCTCGCGCTCCAGGAGACGACGAGCAATGGACCTTTCACATCGAGATCGAGCGGCGGCCGCGTCGGTGATCCTGTTGCTGGGGCTGGGGTGGTTCTCACCCGCCGGGGCGCAACCGTCCGACGCCCAGCGCTACTGGGGCCAATGGCGCGGCCCCGAGGCCAACGGGGTCGCCCGGCATGCCGACCCGCCGCTTACCTGGAGCGAGACGGAGAACGTCGCGTGGAAGGTGCAGGTTCCCGGACGCGGGACCGCCTCGCCGATCGTGTGGGGCGACAAGGTGTTCCTGTTGACCGCCGTGGCGGTCGGGGACCCGGTGTCCCTGGCCGCGCCGGAGGTTTCCCGGCGCCGGCCGCGGCCCGAGGCTTCGCGGCGTCAGCCGCCGCCGGAGCGTCGCGGACGGCGGGGCGGCCGCGGCGGTCCCCGGGGCGCGCAGCAGGTGCAGGCGCAGCGGTTCATGGTCATCGCCTTCGACCGCGAGACCGGCGCCGTCGCCTGGGATCGGACGGCGCGCGAGGCGTTGCCGCACGAGGGCTACCAGCAGCCGAACGGCAGCTACGCCTCCGGGTCGGCGGTGACCGACGGCGAGCGGCTCTACGCGTTCTTCGGGTCGTGGGGGCTGTATGCCTACGACCTCGACGGCGGGCTGCTGTGGGAGGCCGATCTCGGCGACCGCTTCATGCGCAACGCTTTCGGCGAGGGGACCACGCCGGCCCTGCACGGCGACACGCTGGTGGTGACCTGGGATCACATCGGCGGGCAGTCGTTCGTCGCGGCGCTCGACGCCCGGACCGGGGAGGAGCGGTGGCGGTCGAACCGGGACGAGATCGACACCTGGGCCACGCCGCTCGTGGTGGAGCACGCCGGGCGCGCGCAGGTGATCACCCCCGCCATGAACCAGGTCTACAGCTACGACCTCGAGACCGGGGAGACGGTGTGGCGCAGCCGCGGCACGACCATGAACGCCATCCCTTCGCCGGTCCACGCCGGCGGGATCGCGTACGTCACGAGCGGCTACCGCGGCAACAACCTGCAGGCCATTCGCCTGGCAGACGCGCGGGGGGACATCGCGGGCACCGGTGCCCTCGTCTGGCAGCTCGATCGCGATACGCCCTACGTGCCGTCGCCGCTGCTCTACGACGACGCGCTCTACCTGCTCAAGAGCAACGACGGCATTCTCTCGGCGTTCGACCCGGCGACCGGCGAGCCACACTACGCGCTCCAGCGCCTGCAGGGCGTGCCGAACGTCTTCGCCTCCCCGGTCGGCGCGGCCGGGCGGGTCTACATCACGGGGCGCGACGGCGCGACGCTCGTCATCCGGCAGGGGCCGCGCTACGAGGTGCTTGCGGAGAACCGGCTCGACGACGGGTTCGATGCCTCCCCCGCACTCGTCGAGGACGAGTTGTACCTGCGCGGTTACCGCTACCTCTACAAGATTGCCGAGGACTGACGCGTCTGCCGGGCACGGCTCAGAACGTGCCCGGCAGGCGCGCGTCCAGCACCATCTGCTCGGTGAGCGTGCTCCCGAAGCCGGGGGCGGCCGGCGCGACGTAGTCGCCGTTGTCGGCGCGGGCCGACATCGCGTCGAGGATCGGCGACCCCGCCGGGAAGCTTTCCGCCATGGTGCAGGTGCGCGCGGTCAGGGCGATCGGCAGCCCCCAGACGCTCCCGCCGCGATGGGGGATGAGCTCCAGCCCGGCGCCCTCGACCAGGTCCCGGATGCGCTTGCCGGCGGTCAGGCCGCCGCACCAGGTGATGTCGGGCTGCAGCACCTCGGCTGCCTGGTTGCGGACCAGGACCTCGAAGCCGTGCTCGGTGTACTCGTGCTCGCCGCAGGCGACACGCGTCCAGCCGGGACCGCCGCCGCCGATCCGGCGCACCAGCTCGGCGTAGCCGAAGACGTCGTCCGGCGACAGCAGCTCCTCCATGAAGTAGAGGTTGGCCGGGCGCAACTGCTGCGCGTAGCCGACCGCCCAGTCGGCGGTGCCGTTGCGCGAGACGCAGTCGATCATCAGGTTGCGGTCCGGACCTATGGTGTCCCGCGCGGCCAGGATCCTCTCGACGACGCGGCGCTGCCGGTCCGGCGGGGTGTGGGGGCCGACCGGGGTGCCGATCTTGAAGTTGCGGACACCCCGGGCCAACGCCTCGGGAATGTTTCCTCCGGTCTGGTAGATGGGGAGCCGCTCGCGCGCCCAGCCGCCGATCATCTCGACGACGGGACGCTCGGCGTACTTGCCGGCGATGTCCCACAGCGCGTTGTCCACCGCGCTCAGCGCCATCGGGAACAGGCCGCGGCGTCCGTAGAGGACGCCGGAGCTGTACATCTGGTCCCAGCGCTGCTCGACGTCGAGCGGGCTCGTGCCGATCAGCAGGTGGCGCAAGTGCCCGCGGATGATCTCCACCGCCGCGGTGCCGCCGGCGCCCATGCCGAAGCCGACGATCCCCTGATCGGTCTTGATGACGGCGATGATGGCCGAGGGAAGCTGCTCGAACGGGCCGCCCCAGCGCCAGCGGCGCGGGTCGTCGTCGCCCTCGAAGACCGGCGGGTCGAGCAGGCCCTCCGACCGCTGGTTGATGTAGATGGGGTAGGCGTCGACCTCGCGCACGGTGATGCGCGGCCCCTGCGTTGCGAGTGCCGCGCGGCCCGGAGCCGGACGCGCATTGCGCCCAGGCCCTCCGGCCGCGTTGCGGCTCGCGCCGAACGACGCCGCGAGCCCGCCGAGTCCGCGAAGAAACCGCCGCCGCGAGGGCCGGCCTGCGTCATGGTCTGTTGGGTAGGACATGGACGCGAGTCTACCGGAAGCCGGCCGGCTGCTAGAACTGCACGCGCACGCCGCCGTTGATCACCCTGCCGTCGAGCGGCGCCCAGGCGTCCACCGTCCAGCGGCCGTCTACGGCGCTCCGGCTCCGGGCCGCCGGCGCCCAGCGAGGCGGCAGCGGCCACGAGGAGCACGGCAAGGGCGTTCCGGTGCGCCATGTTCGAATCCCGGTTCACGCGGGCGGCGGCGTCGCGCCGTGGACGGCCGGCACGGGGAGCGCACTATACTCGCTGGAAGTCGGCGGCTTCCACGATAGCAGGTGAGGTTGGTCATGGACCGTTCGAGAAACGGATGCGCACGGCGAATGTCGGCGGCGGCGGTCGCGTTGGCGGCGGCGTTGGCGCCGGCGCCGGGCAACGCCGGGACGGAGAGCGGGCAGGCGCCGGGGAGCGGCGCCTACGCGGCGGCCCAGGCGGAGTCGGGCCGCGCGGCGTACGAGCGGGAGTGCGCCGCCTGCCACCAGGCCAACCTCCAGGGCAGCTTCGAGGCGCCGCAGCTCGCCGGAGAGAGCTTCCTGCGGTTCTGGGCCGACCTGAGCACGCGGGATCTCTTCGATCGCATCAGGAGCTCGATGCCGCCCGGGCAGGCGGGCTCCCTCACGGACGCGGAGTACCTCGACGTCGTGGCGTACCTGTTGCAGGCCAACGGCGCGCCGGCCGGTTCCGGCGCCCTGACCGCGGCGGCCACGGTTGCCATCGGATCGGCGGCCGGCGGTGCGTCCGGGGCGGTCGCGCAGGCCGGCGGCGACGGGACCGCGGCCCCCGTGTCGGCGTCGACAGCGCCGTTGGTGGCGGCTTCGCCCTCCGCACCCGAGGCGGGCGGGGTCACCGTGCCCGGCACGGTCGAGGGCTACCGCCGGGTCACCGACGAGATGCTGCGCAATCCGGACGACGGCGACTGGCTCATGATTCGGCGCAACTACGAGGCCTGGAGCCACAGCCCGCTGGCCGAGGTCGACCGCGACAACGTCGGCGGGCTGGAGCTGGCCTGGGTGTGGGCGATGAACGAAGGGGGCTGGAACGCGCCCTCGCCGATCGTCCACGACGGCGTCATGTATCTCGCGGGCATCGGCCCGGTGGTGCAGGCGCTCGACGCCGCCACCGGAGACCTCATCTGGGAGCACGCGGTGGAGGTTGCCACGACCGGCTACTCCGGCATGAGCCGCAACCTCGCCATCTACGAGGACAGGCTGTTCCTGGCCACCCCGGACGCGCGGCTCATCGCCCTCGACGCGCGCACCGGCGAGCGGGTGTGGGATACGGTCATCGCGGACCACACCGAGGGCTTCCGCAACACGAGTGGGCCGGTCGTGGCCGGCGGGACTCTGGTGCAGGGCCTGAGCGGGTGCGACCGGTACACGCTGGAGAGCTGCTTCATCAGCGGCTACGACGCGGACACGGGAGAGCGGCTCTGGCGTTTCAACACCGTCGCCCGCTCCGACGAGCCGGGCGGCAACACCTGGGCGAACGTGCCGGACTACCTGCGCGGGGGCGGCGACACCTGGATCACCGGCAGCTACGACCCCGGCCTCGATCTCGTCTACTTCGGGGTGGCGCAGGCCAAGCCGTGGGTGGCGCTCAGCCGCGGCATGACGGTGAACGACCCCGCGCTCTACACCAACTCGACCGTCGCCCTCCGGCCGGGCGACGGGAACCTCGAGTGGCACTTCCAGCACGTGCCCGGCGAGACCCTGGATCTGGACGAAGTCTACGAGCGGGTGCTGGTCGACGTCGGCGGCCGCAAGGCGGTGTTCAGCGCCGGCAAGCACGGCATCCTCTGGAAGCTGGACCGGGAGACCGGCGAATTCCTCGGGCACAGGGAGACCGTCTACCAGAACGTGTTCGACCGGATCGACCCCGAGACCGGCGCCGTCACCTACCGGCAGGACATCGCCGACGCGCGGTTCGAGCAGCTCGTGCCGGCGTGCCCGAGCACCGCCGGGGGCAAGAACTGGCACCCGATGAGCTACCACCCGGGGTCGGGGCTGCTTGTCCTGCCGCTCGCGCAGTCGTGCATGGAGCTGGCCGCCCGCGAGGTCGCGTTCGAGCTCGGCTCGGGCGGCGTGGGCATGAGCTCGCGGCCGTTCCACGAGATGCCCGGCACCGGCGGCCGGCTGGGAAAGCTGGCCGCCTACGACGCCGAGACGCTGGAGGAGGTCTGGAGCGTCGAGCAGCGGCCGACGTTCCTGACCGGCGTGCTCACGACGGCCGGCGGGCTGGCCTTCGCCGGCGACCTCGACCGCCGCTTCCGGGCGTTCGACGTCGAGACGGGCGCCGAGCTCTGGCGGGCGCGGCTGGGGACGTCCGTGCAGGGCTTCCCGATCAGCTTCCGGGCCGGCGGCAGGCAGTACGTCGCGGTGTCGACCGGCCTCGGCGGCGGCAGCCCGCGGCTGATGCCGCGCACGCTCGCGCCGGAGGTGCGTCACCCGCAGAGCGGCAACGCGCTCTACGTCTTCGCGCTACCCGAGCCGGAGGAGGATGCCGTGGCGGATGTGCTCGCACTGGAGAAGCGAATCGAGGAGGCGGTCCTGCACGCCGACGTCGCGTTCCTCGAGGAGGTCTGCGCCGACGACTTCACCTACACGCACGGAGACGGCTGGACCACCGGCGACCCCATTCTCGGCGTCGACACGAAGGACGAGTGGCTCGCCTCGCTGGCTGGGCGCTATTCCCTGCGGGAGGTGGATTCGCAGCAGGTCGAGATCCACGGCGACGTCGCCATCACGATGGGAAGGTTGCGGGCCCGCAGCGGGGGTCCGGTCGCCGGGCAACGCAGCTTCAGCTTCTGGTACGTCCGCGTCTACGCCCAGCGGGACGGCGAGTGGAAGTACCTCTCCCACCGCACCGTGCACGGTCCCGTCTACGAGGACTGATCGGGACTGGCCGGCATCGGGTGGCGGACGGCAGCGGTGTCCAGGGTCACGAGCGCTCGGCCAGGCGGGCCGCCAGCGCGCGGCGGACCTCGCGGAAGACGCCCGCCCAGTCGTTCGGAGCGGGCTGCCGGAACAGGCGCATCGTCGGGTACCAGGGCGTGTCGACGCGCCCGAGAAGCCAGCGCCAGTCCGGGGCGAAGGGCAGCAGGGTCCAGACCGGCCGGCCGAGGGCGCCGGCCAGGTGCGCCATCGCCGTGTCCACCGTGATCACGAGGTCGACTTCGGCCAGCGCGTCGGCGGTCGTCTCGAACGGCGCGAGCTTCTCGCCCGCCTCGCCGAGCAGTCCCCGCCAGCCGGAGTCGTTGAGTTCCCCGGCGCGCGGCCCCACCTGGAAGCTGACGAACTCGGCGCCCGCCAGCTCGAGCACGGGGGCGAAGTCGTTCAGGCGGCAGGAACGGTGCCGGTCCTGCTGGTTGGCTTGATTTCCCGCCCAGACGATGCCGACCCGGAGCTGTCCGGTTTCCGGCAGCAGCGGCCGCGGCGGCGTGCGCGACGGCAGATAGGGGCACGCGCCGGGGATCGAGTCGAGGTCGGTTCCGACCGCGCCGGGCACGTCGAGCAGCGGGCAGATCCAGTCGGTCTCCGGGCAGGGACGGTCGGCGGGCACGACCTCGGCGACGTCGGGCAGCCGCTCGAGCAGGCGGACGAGCCGCGGCGGGCAGTAGAGGAGCACCCGTGCGCCGCGGCGGGCCACGAGCGGCGCGTAGCGCACGAACTGGATTACGTCCCCCAGTCCCTGCTCGCCGTACAGCAGGATCGATCGGCCCGCGATGTCCTGTCCCTCCCAGTCGCGGCCCGCCACGCTCGGCGGCCGCCACTGCCGGTGCCGGCGGCGCGAGCGGAAATCGGGCCATGCCGCGGCGTAGCGGCCCGCGAGGAAGTTGGCGCGGGCGCGGCCGAGCCGGGCGTCGAGGTGGTCGGCGTCGATGGCGAGCGCCGCGTCGAAGCACTCCACGCCGGCGTCGAGGCGGCCCTGGCTGACGAGGGTCTGCCCCAGCGCCGCGAGCACGCCGGCCGAGTCGGCGTGCTCCGCCGCGGCCTCGCGCAGCTGGCGCTCGTCCTCGGCGTAACGCCCCAGCGCGGCCAGCGCGCGGTGCAGGTTCAGGCGCCAGACGGCCGGCGCGGGGCCGATGGCGAGGGCGCGTCGATACGCCGCCGCGGCGGGCTCCGCCCGCCCCAGGCTCCAGAGCGCCAGTCCGAGCGCGTGGTAGAGCCCGGCGTTGTCGGGGTGCCGGTCCAGCGCCACCCGGTGGTGCTCGACCGCCTCGTCGAACCGTCCGAGCCGCAGGAGCGCCTCGCCGGCGCGGGCCGCGGCGGGCAGGTGGTCCGGCTTGCGCGCCAGGACGGCGCGGTATCGCTCCAGCGCCCCCTCGCGGTCGCCCGCGTCGGTCAGGGCGTTGGCCAGGTTGTAGGCGAGGTCGGCGAAGCCCGGGCAGCGGCGCCCGCCCTCGCGCAGCACCTCCAGGCCCTCGTCCCGCCGGCCCAGCCGGCGCAGCGCCACGCCCAGGTTGGACCAGCAGGCGGCCGCCTGCGGATGCTGCTCGAGGATGGCGCGGTAGGCGTCGACGGCGGCTTCGAGATTGCCGTCGGCATGAAGCCGGATGGCGTTGCGGATGGCGTCGCGCGCTTCCGCCTCCGGCTGCGCGTCGCTCATGACCTGCGGGGCGGGCTCTGGAGGCTGGGAGTCGGCACGGCGTCGGGCGCCGCTACAAGACGGTCGTGTCGGCGGGCACCGGGACAGGTTGGTCCCGGCGCCCGCGATTTCTGAAGCTGCTGCCGGACGGCAGGCCGGTCTACTGGTACACCGCCGTCACGCCGGTCAGGCCGGACCCGTCCCCCATGACCACGCCGGACAGATGGGTCTCCATGTGGGTGTTGGGATCTCCGATGCGGATTACCCCGCTCTCGTTGTCCATGCCCGGGTTGCCGATGTAGAGGACGTTACTGCCTGACATGTTAACGATGCCAGCGCGGTCACCGATTGCGATGTTGCCCGAACCCATGTTTCTCTGGAGGGAAAAGCTGCCGATGGCGACGTTTCTCTCTCCCGCCAGAGTGAATTGCAGCGCGTTGCTTCCGATGGCGGTGTTGTCGTTGGCGGTGGTGGCCTCCCGCAGGGCGGCCGTCCCGATCCCGAGGTTCGCCCGGCCCATGGTGAGGTTCTGCAGCGCCCTTCTGCCCAACGCGGCGTTGAATGTACCGGTCGGCGGGGTCGCGGCCGAGTCCTCGACCACGTTCTCCAGGGCCTCGAATCCGTAGGCCGTATTGAATGTGTTTGCGAATGTGGCGCGCGTGACCGCGTCCGCTCCCTCGCCAGGGCCGGCGCCGAGGTCGCCCGCGCCGCCGCCGAAGCCCATCAGCGTGTCCGTCGAGCGCGTGACCGCGCCGGGGTCGCCCTGCGGGCCGGCCGGCCCGATGGGTCCGACCGCGCCGACCGTCAGGTGGAACGAGTTGGAGAAGATGCCGTCCGCCCGCTTGAGCACCAGCAGGTAGGTGCCCGCCTCGTACGCCGGCAGGCTGGCGGTGACCGAGGTCGCCGTCCACGAGCTGACGGCCAGCGGCGACAGCGCCAGGGTGACCTCGGACAACGCATCGCCGAAGTTGACGCCCTGAATCGTGAGCGTCTGGGCATCGGAGTCGGGCTGCGCCCCGGCGATGATCGGCGCCGGCGCCGACTCGGCGGTCGGCCGGACCTGGATGACGACGGCCGTGGCGACGACCGCGACCGCAACGACGAGAATCTGACTCAGCAAGGTTCTTGCGCGCACCGCATTTCCTCCCGGGCTTGGGTTCTTGGGAATCGGAACCACTGTAGCCGAGTCGCTCGGCGTCGGTCAACGGGCCGCTGCCCGGCCTGCACGCTCGGCAGGTGTTTTTTTCGGCACGCGCCCGGCCGCGCGTAGACAGCGCTTCGGCACGACGGGCATAATCGGGTTGTCTTGCCCACCGCCATCAGCCGGACGTCGTCGATCGTCGCATTCGCCGCCTGCATCCTGCTCGCCGGCTGCGGCGCGGCGCCGCCTGCGGCGAGCTCCGGACCGGCGCCGGTCGCGCAGCGCACCGCCCCGGCCCCGGCCGCGCGGCAGGGGAAGCCGCTCCGGACGTCGACGTGTCGGTCGAAGCCCTGCTCGGGCACCGCGCGCCGGCCATCGTCGAGACGCGCAACCCGTTCCGGTTCGGCCCGGCCGCCGGCGGCGGGTGGCCGCCGGGCACGCCCGCTTCCCTGGCGGACCTGTGGGAACCGGAGGAAGGCGAGGGAGCCGACGGCGCCGCTCCGGCCGGCTCGGCCGACGCGGACGGCGCAGCGGCCGGGCCGGTCGATCGTCTCGACGCGTTGCGGCTGATCGGCTTCGTCGAGACGCGCGACGGCCTGCAACGGGTGGCGGTCCTCAACGACGGCGACGGCGTCTCCTACGGCCTCGTCGACGACGTCGTCAACGGGCGCTACCGCGTCCTCGCCGTCCGCGGCGCGTCCGTCGAGATCGAGGACATCGCGCGCGGCACGCGGAAGACCCTCAGGTTGCCCGAATCCTGATCGCCCGCGCCGCTCCTACAGCGATTCCCCCCCGCGGCCGACAGATCCTAGAAGCTGCCTGGGTGGCGGGATTCTGCGCCGGGAGGAGTGTCGATATGCGGTGGTGCGGCGGACGGGGCGCAGGACGGGGCGCGGGCGTCGTCGTGCTCGCGTGCGCGCTCCTGGTTGCCGGATGCGCCGCCGGCCGGGCGTTTCGGAGCGGAGAGTCGGCCGCGCGCGGCGGCAACTGGGACGCCGCGGTCGAGTACTACCGGCTCGCGGTGCAGGACGATCCCGACCGGCCGGAGTATCGCATCGCACTCGAACGGGCGATGCTGAACGCGGCGCGGGCGCACCTGGCCGCCGCGCGGGTGCTGGAGGAGGCGGGCGACCTCGCCGGCGCGCTCATCGAGTACCGCCAGGCGTATGCGCTGGACCCGTCGAACGGCGAGGCGGGCGTGAGGATCGCCAACCTGCAGCAGGAGCTGCGCGAGCGCATCGAGGCCGCCCGGACGCCCGCCCCCATCGAGGCGATGCGCGAGCGGGCGCGGCAGGAGACGCAGCCGCCGCTGCTCGATCCGGTGTCGGAAGAACTGCTGGCGCTGGAGTTCGCCGACACGAACCTGCGCGACGTCCTGGACTTCCTCGGCGATGCCAGCGGCATCAACGTCACCTACGACGAGGACTTCGAGGACGAGCCCGCCTCCCTGAACCTGGTCGACGTCACGTTCGAGGAGGCGCTGGTCCACCTGCTGTCGTCCTACGGCGCCTTCTACAAGGTGGTCAACCCGACGACGATCGTCGTCGTGCCGGATACGCCGCAGAAGCGGGCGCAGTACGACGAGCAGGCGATCCGCACGTTCTTCATCTCGCACGGCGACGTGGAGGAGCTGGTGGCGCTGCTGACCGCGGTGCTGCGCACCCCGGAGATGTCGGTCGCGCCGCAGTTCGTGGCGAACACCAGCGCCAACAGCCTCACGGTGCGGGCGAGCACGTCGGTGCTCGGCGTCGTCGAGCAGGTGCTCGAGGCCAACGACAAGCCGCGGGCGGAGATCATCATCGACGTGGAGATCCTCGAGGTGAACCGGGAACGGGCCAAGCAGTACGGCCTCGATCTCTCGCAGTATTCCCTCGGCGCGGTCTTCTCGCCGGAGGCCCCCCCGGGCGGTGCGCCGGCGGTCGAGGGAGACGACGGAGTCACGACGTCCGAGGGGGGATCGTCAGGCTTCTTCAACCTCAACACCATCAGCCGCGGCGTGAGCATCGCCGACTTCTACACGGCCGTGCCCGCGGCGGTGGTCAATTTCCTCGAGCAGGACACGAACACGCGCCTGGTCGCGCAGCCGCAGCTCCGGGGCCAGGAGGGGACGGAGCTCACCCTCAATCTCGGCCAGGAGATCCCGGTGCCGACCACCGCCTTCACGCCGCTGGCGGCGGGCGGGGCCTCGTTCAATCCGCTCACGTCGTACACCTACCGGCCGATCGGGGTCATCATCAGCATGACGCCCCGGGTGACGTACGAGAACGAGATCATCCTCGACCTCGAGGTCGAGAACAGCACGCTGGGGCCGTCGCTCCTGGTGGCGGGTCAGTCGCTGCCGACGTTCGGCACGCGCAACGTCGTCACCCGCCTGCGGCTGCGCGACGGCGAATCGAACCTGCTGGCCGGACTGCTGCGCGAGCAGGACCGGCAGACGCTCAAGGGCATTCCGGGCCTGATGAACGTGCCGATCCTCGGACGGCTCTTCTCGGCCAACGACGAGTCGGTGCAGACGACCGACATCGTGATGCTGCTGACGCCGCGCATCGTGCGCGGCCACGAGCTCACGCAACAGGATCTGAGCCCCATTCACATCGGGACGCAGGGCAACATCGGCGTGACCGGGCCGCCGCCGAGCATCTCGACCGCGCCCGAGGCGCCGCCCGCGGCGGCACCGGCCGCCGGCGGTCCGCCGCCATCGGATGCCCCGCCGATCGGGGCGTCGGTCCCGTCGGGCGCGCCGGCGGACGGTGCTCCGGTCGCGAGCCCGGGCGATGCGGTCGCCACGACGCCCGTTCCGGGTGCGGCCCGGCCCGCCGGTCCGCCCGACCGCCAGGAGTCCCGGTGAGACCCCCCGCAGCACCGCAGGCGGCGAGACGTCGGCACGGCGGGGCGCGGCGGGGGCGCAGGGTCGCGATGCTGCTCGCACCGTCGCTGGCGGCGGCCCTCTGCGCGGGCTGCGAGTCGGTGCCGCTGGTGGCGCCGACGGAGTCGACGATACGCCTGGTGGTCGCCGACACGTCCCTCCCGAACGGCGGCTCGACCACGGTGACGGCCACGGTCACCGAGGCGGGAGGCACCCCCGTCCACGACGGCACCGTCGTCACGTTCTCGACGACGCTGGGCTCCGTGCACCCTCCCGAGGCGCCCACCGCGCGCGGGCGGGCCGGCGCCACCTTCACCGCCGGCACCGAATCCGGCGTCGCCGACGTGCTCGCCTACTCGGGCGGCGCCGTCAGCGAGGCGGTGCAGGTCACGATCGGCGCCGCCGCGGCCTCCTCGGTGCGCGTGACGGCCCAGCCCGGCAACCTGCCGCCCGCGGGCGGCACGACGACGCTGGTGGCCACGGTGCTCGACGGCTCTCAGAATCCGCTGCCGAACGTGGCGGTCACCTTCGCGGCCAGCGCCGGCACCCTGCGCGACAGGGTCGTGACGACCGACCGGGCCGGCGAAGCCCGCACGGTGCTCGCGACGACCACGCCCGCGGAAGTGACCGCATCCGTCGGAGAGATCAGCGGGACCGCCTCCATCTCGATCGATGCGCCCACGAGCATCACGATAAGCGCCACCCCCGCCCGGGCCGTCGCCGGCCAGGTCGTGTCGTTCGAGGTGGCGCTGCGCAACGAGGCGCGGGCGATCCGGAACGCCGTCATCGACTTCGGTGACGGGCGCCTGCTCGATCTCGGGGCGGCCGAACGGGTGACCGTCACCCACGCCTACGGCGCGGCCGGCGCCTACCCGGTCACGGTCACCGCGACGGACGTCGCGGGTTACGTCGCCACGTCGTCCATCGCGGTGCGGGTGGACCCGGCGCCGGCCATCCCCGTCACGGTCGCCGCGAGCCCGGCCGACCCGTTCGCCGGCCAGGCGGTGACGTTCACGGTGCAGGTCTCGCCGCCGGACAACGCTCCCGCGATCCGCGACGTGGCCATCGACTTCGGCGACGAGAACCGGGGCTCGCTCGGGGCGCTCGCCGGACGCGGGTCCATCGCGCACGTCTACGATCGGGACGGCAGCTACATCGTCGGCGTGCGGGTGCTCGACGCGGCCGGACGGCGGCACACCGCTTCGATCGGCGTGCAGGTGCGCCCGGCGCCGGCCATTTCGGTCACCATCATGGCCAGCCCGGCCTCCTCCGTCACGAATCAGCCGGTCACGTTCACGGTCGATGTCTCGCCGGCGGCCGGCGCCCCCGCGGTTCGCGACGTGACGGTCGACTTCGGGGACGGGTCGCAGCGGTCGCTCGGGGCGCTGACCGGACGCACCTCGGTCGCGCACGTCTACGGCGCCGGCGGCAGGTACATCGTCACGGCGACGGTGCGGGACGCCGCCGGCCGCCGGCACACGGCATCGATCGGCATCGTCGTCGCGGGGAACCAGCAGGCACGCAACGATCGTCGGGCGGAGTCTGCGCCGCGGAACGCCACGGAGTGAATTCTGCGGCACAAGCTCCCGGAGCGGTGGGGCCTGGGGCTGGGCGCGGAGCCTGGCGACGGGGTTGGCGGCGCTACCGCAGGACCTGGCGGCGCTACCGCAGGACGATGCGCGCGGTGGCCTCGGTGCGGAAGCCGCCGTTGGGGGCGGCGACGACGAAGCGCGCCTCGTAGGTGCCGGGCGTCCAGCCGGAACCCGGCCGCGGGGTGCCCGCGAAGGTGAAGTAGCGGGCGAAGTCGCGCGGCACCTCCGCCCGGTTCTCGAAGATCCGCGCGCCGTCCGGCCCGCTGATGACCGTGTCGACGGTGGTGCCGCCGGTCGCCCCGAGCAGCACGACGTAGCCCACCAGCGCCCCGGCGCTCACGGTCGCCTCGGTCGGGTAGCCCTCGTAACGGGCGCGGGCCGAGTCGGGGCGGCCGGTGGCCACGCCCGCGCGGTAGACGACGATCGGCTCGTAGGCGGAGAGGCCCGGCTGCGCGGGATCCCGCCACAGCGCCCCGGCCGGCGGTCCCGCGGCGTCGCAGTCTGGCGGGCGGGCCGCCGCGGTTCCGGTGAACGGGTCCAGCGGCGTTCCGTCGCGCTCCACCTGGAAGTGCAGGTGCGGTGTGTCCGCCTGGCCCGAGGCGCCGATCACCCCCAGCACGTCGCCCGCCGCCACCCGTGCGCCGCGGCCGACGGTCACGCTGCTGCGCCGCAGGTGGCAGTACTGCGTCGCCCAGCCGCCGCCGTGGTCGATCCGCACGCCGTTGCCGCACTCGACCCCCCGGCGGCTCGCATCGTCGACGTCGTCCCGCAGGGGACTGTCGTCGAGGCCGTCGCGGACCCCGGCGACGACGCCGGCCGCCGCCGCCAGAACCCGGAACGGCGGGTCGCCCGGATTGAAGGGCGCGATGTCGGTGCCGCGGTGGTTCTCGTAGGAACGCACTCCGCAACGGTGGTCGCGATAGGTGGAGCCCGGATCCAGGTCGACGTAGGCCCGGTACCAGCAGTCGGAGCCGACGAGGCAGTCGGCAGGGAAGTCGAAGCGCGGCGTCTGGGCGGCCGCCGTGCCGGCGAGCAGGGCGAGCGCGAGCAGCGCCGCCGCCGGCGCGCGCCAGGTGATGTGCGGCATGTCGTCGATTCCCATTGTATGCGTTGACGCCGTGCAGGTCCGGCGGCTACGCTTGATAGATCCCTCCGAGACATGCGGCGCCACAAGGTCAGACGCGGGCTGCGCCTCCCGATTGCCGGGGAGCCGGACCGCTCCATCGAGGACGCGCGGCCGGCGCGGCGGGTCGCGCTGCTGGCCGACGACTACGTCGGTCTGCGGCCGACCATGCACGTCGCGGCCGGGGATGCGGTATCGCGCGGGCAGCTCCTGTTCGAGGACAAGACGCAGCCGGGCGTGCGCTACACCGCCCCGGCGGCCGGCACGGTGAAGGCGATCAACCGGGGCGCCCGGCGGGCGCTGCAGTCGGTGGTCATCGAGCCGAGCCGGGCCGAGCGGGAGGGGCGGGAACCCGAGGCGGCGCGGTTCGACGCCTGGTCGGGCCGTGACCCGAGCGGGCTGACGGACCGCGAGGTGCGGGATCTGTTGCTGGAGTCGGGACAGTGGACGGGGCTGCGGGCCCGGCCCTACGGGCGGGTGGCCGATCCGGCGGCGACCCCGCACTCCATCTTCGTCACCGCCGTCGACACGAACCCCCTGGCGCCGGACGTGGCGGCCATCCTGGAGGGCCGGGAAGGGGTCTTCGAGCGGGGGCTCGCGGCCCTGGCGCGCCTGACGCCGGGATCGGTGTTCGTCTGCACGGGGCCGGATCAGCGAGTGCATCCGCCGGCCTCGGCTCGCAACCAGGTTCGCCACGAGGTGTTCGAGGGCGTGCATCCGGCCGGGACCGTCGGCGTGCACATCCACACGCTCGACCCGGTCGGCCGCGGCAAGGTGGTCTGGCACGTCGGCGTGCAGGACGTCGTCGCGACCGGCAGTCTGTTCGAGACCGGCGTGCTCGACGTCTCCCGGGTCGTCGCGCTCGGGGGACCGCCGGTGACGCGTCCGCGCCTGCTTCGGACGCGGGTCGGGGCGTCGACCGCGGAGCTGGTGGACGGGGGTGTCGACGCCGGCGCGGATCACCGGGTCATCTCCGGCTCGGTGCTCTCCGGGCGCGCGGCGATGGGTGACGTTTACGGGTACCTGGGACGCCATCACCAGCAGGTGTCGGTGCTGGCGGAGGGGCGCGACCGGGAGTTTCTCGGCTGGCTCGGTCCCGGCTTCGACACTTTCTCGACCGTGCGCACCTTCGCGTCGAAGCTGATTCCCGGCCGCCGCTTCGCGATGACGACGTCCACGCATGGATCACCCCGCGCGATCGTGCCGATCGGGATGTACGAGCGCGTGATGCGATGGACCTGTTGCCGACGCCGATGCTGCGAGCCCTGGTGATGCACGACGTCGAGCGGGCCGAGGAGCTCGGGTGCCTGGAGCTGGACGAGGAGGACCTCGCCCTCTGCACGTTCGTCGACCCGGGCAAGACCGACTTCGGGCCGCACCTGCGCCGCGTGCTCGATACGCTGCGCGTGGAAGGCTGAACCGTGCCCGGATTGACTTGCGTCAGGGCCGGCGGTACGATGTTCGATAGCTCGGGGCCGGGTCCCCGTCTTTTTTTGACGCCGCGCTTGAGAAAAAAATCACAAGCACGGGCGCCGCGCCCCGGTGAGAACCACAGAGCGCGGATCGCGCCATGAAGTTCCTGCGGCGCCTGCTCGACTCGCAGGCGCATCACTTCGAGCCGGGCGGCAAGCTCGAACGCCTCTACCCACTCTGGGAAGCGCAGGACAGCTTTCTCTACACCCCCGGCCAGGTCACCGCCGGCCCGTCGCACGTGCGCGACGGGATGGACCTGAAGCGGATGATGATCACCGTCGTCATCGCGCTGGCCGGGTGCGTCTGGATGGCGCTGCACAACACCGGCTACCAGGCGAACCTGGCCATCGCGGCCGGGGCGGCGCCGCTAGCGACCTGGCAGACCGGCGTCATGGAGGCGCTCGGCCTCGGCTTCGCGCCCGACGACCTGCTGAGCTGCCTGGCGCACGGCGGCCTCTACTATCTGCCGATCCTGATCGTTACTTTCGCGGTCGGCGGCCTCTGGGAGGCGCTGTTCGCGGTGGTGCGGAAGCACGAGCTGAACGAGGGTTTTCTCGTCACCGGCATGCTGTTTCCGCTGGTGCTGCCGCCGACGGTCCCGCTGTGGCAGGTCGCCCTCGGGATCTCCTTCGGCATCGTGGTCGGCAAGGAGATCTTCGGCGGCACCGGCATGAACGTGCTGAACCCGGCGCTGGTGTCCCGCGCCTTCGTCTTCTTTGCCTACCCCGCGGCGATGTCGGGCGACTCCGTCTGGATAGCGGCGGATACCTCCGCCGATGCGGTCAGCGGCGCGACGGCGCTGGCCGTCGCCACCCTCGGGGGGACGGCGGAGATGGCGGCGGATTTCGACTGGTGGCAGGCGCTGGTCGGGTTCGTGCCCGGATCGATGGGCGAGACGTCGGTGCTGGCCTGCCTGGCCGGCGCGGCGCTGCTCGTCGGCACCGGCGTCGGCTCGTGGCGCATCATGCTGGGCGTGACCGCCGGCACCATCGCGATGGCGGCGGGGCTGAACGCGATCGGGTCGGCAACCAACCCGTTCTTCGACGTGAACCCTGCCTGGCATCTCGTGATCGGCGGCTGGGCGTTCGGCACCGTCTACATGGCCACCGACCCGGTGTCGGCGCCGTCGGTGCCCCGCGGACACTACGTCTACGGCTTTCTCATCGGCGTGCTCACCGTGCTCATCCGCGTCGTGAACCCGGCGTATCCGGAGGGGATGATGCTGGCCATCCTGTTCATGAACCTGTTCGCGCCGCTCATCGACTACGTCGCGATCCAGGTGAACGTGCGGCGGCGGAGGGCGCGCTATGCGTCTGCGCCGTAGCACGGTGCAGACACGCAGTGAGGGTTGGTTGGGCGGCAAGCGAAGCCGCAGGCTACGATTGACAGGCTATGCAGGGTAGCGTCCTCTACAACCTCGGCTTCGCGGCGATCGTCTGCGTGGCGTGCGCCGTCGTGGTCTCTTCGTCCGCGGTCGCGCTGCGCGAGCGGCAGGTAATCAACCAGACCCTGGACATGCAGCGCAACGTGCTGGTGGCGGCCGGCCTCGCCGCCCCGGACGAGTCGCTCGAGCCCGACGAGATCGAGGCGCGCTTCGCGCCGATCACGCAGGTGGTCATCGATCGGGAGACCGGCGCAGCGTCCGACGTGGATCCGGCCGGCTTCGATCCGCGCGCCGCGGCCGCGGATCCGGACCGGAGCGAGGCGGCCCCGCCCAACAACGCGGGGCTGCAGCGGGTGGCGGACCAGGCGCTGGTCTACGAGCTGCGGGACGCCGCCGGGACGCTCGACCTGGTGGTGCTGCCGGTCCACGGCCTCGGCCTGTGGGGCATCCTCTACGGCTTCGTGGCCCTGGACGCCGACCTGGAGACGATCCGCGGGCTGACCTACTACGAGCACAAGGAGACGCCGGGCCTCGGCGGCGAGGTGGACAACCCGCGCTGGAAGAGCCTGTGGGACGGCCGCAAGGCGTTCGGCCCCGACGGCGCGCCGGCCATCGAGGTGATCAAGGGGCTGGCCGGGCCGCCCGCGGACGACCCGTACCGGGTGGACGGCCTGGCCGGCGCCACGATGACGAGCCGCGGCGTGACCAACATGCTGCGGTTCTGGCTCGACGAGCAGGGCTTCGGCCCCTACCTGGAGGCGCTCCGGACGCGGAGGGACGGCTGATGGCGAAGACGCGCGACGCGCTGATCGACCCGCTGTTCAACAACAACCCCATCGCCCTGCAGGTGCTCGGCATCTGCTCGGCCCTGGCGGTGACCACCCGCATGGACACGGCGCTCGTGATGAGCGCGGCGGTGGTCGCGGTCACCATGTCCTCGAACTTCTTCGTCAGCGCGCTGCGGAACCAGATCCCGACCAACATCCGCATCATCGTGCAGCTCACGATCATCGCCTCGCTGGTGATCGTGGTCGACCAGGTGTTGAAGGCCTACCTGTTCGAGCTGTCGAAGCAGCTCACCGTCTTCGTCGGGCTCATCATCACCAACTGCATCATCATGGGGCGGGCCGAGGCCTACGCCATGCAGAACCCCCCCGGCATGAGCCTGATCGACGGGCTGGGCAACGGGCTGGGCTACGGCGCCATCCTGATGGTCACCGCGTTCGTGCGCGAGCTGCTCGGGTCCGGGACGGTGTTCGGGACCACGGTGCTGCCGCTGGCGAGCGAGGCGGGCTGGTACACCCCGAACGGGCTGATGGTGCTGTCGCCGGCCGCCTTCTTCATCATCGGGTTCCTGATCTGGGCTCTGCGGAGCTGGAAGCGCGATCAGGTGGAGGCCGACTGATGCTCGAGCACTACCTCAGCCTCGCGGTCAAGGCCATCTTCGTCGAGAACATGGCCCTCGCCTTCTTTCTGGGCATGTGCTCGTTCCTGGCCGTGTCGCGGCAGGTGAGCACCGCCATCGGCCTCGGCGGCGCGGTCATCTTCGTGCTGACGATCACGGTGCCGATGAACAACCTGATCTACACGCACCTGCTGAGCCCGGGCGCGATGGCCTGGCTGCACCCGTCGCTGGCGGCCTACGACCTGTCGTTCCTCGGGTTTCTCTCCTACATCGGGACCATCGCCGCGATGGTGCAGATCGTCGAGATGGTGCTCGACCGCTTCGCGCCGCCGCTGCACGCCGCGCTGGGGATCTTCCTGCCCCTCATCGCGGTCAATTGCGCCATTCTGGGGGCCTCGCTGTTCATGGTGGAGCGCAGCTACACGCTGGCCGAGAGCACGGTGTTCGGCCTCGGCTCGGGCATCGGCTGGGCGCTGGCGGTGATCGCGCTGGCCGGCATCCGCGAGCGGCTGCGGTACTCGAACCCGCCGGAGGCGCTGCGCGGTCTCGGGCTGACGTTCATGCTCGTGGGGCTGATGGCGCTCGGCTTCATGGCCTTCGCCGGGGTGCAGCTCTAGGAGTCGCGGCAGATGGTCACCGTCACTCTCGGCGTCGCGATGTTCACGTTCGTGATCGTGTCGCTGGTCGGCCTGCTGATGGCCGCCCGGCGGCAGCTCGTCGCCACCGGCGAGGTGACGATCGCCATCAACGGCGACCCCGACAAGGCGCTCTGCACGGCGGCTGGCGGCACTCTGCTGGGAACGCTGGCCGACAACCGGCTGTTCATTCCGTCGGCCTGCGGCGGCAAGGGGAGCTGCGGCGTCTGTACGGTGCGGGTGATCGACGGGGGCGGCGCGGTGCTGCCGACCGAGCGGAGCCACATCAGCCGCGGCGAGGAGCGTGACGGCGTCCGGCTGTCCTGCCAGGTCAAGGTAAAGCAGGACATGGCCATCGAGCTGCCGGCGGAGGTCTTCGACATCCGCCAGTGGTGCTGCAGGGTGCGCTCGAACCACAACGTCGCCACCTTCATCAAGGAGCTGATCCTGGAGCTGCCGGCGGGCGAGGAGGTGCCGTTCCGGGCCGGCGGCTACATCCAGATCGAGGCGCCGCCCGGGGCCTACGACTACCGCGACTACGACGTCGAGGAGGAGTACCGCGCCGACTGGGACAAGTTCAATCTCTGGCGCTACACCGCGGTGCTCGACGAGCCGGTGACGCGCGCCTACTCGATGGCGAACTACCCGGAGGAGAAGGGCGTCATCATGCTCAACATCCGGATCGCCTCGCCGCCGCCGCGGGCGCCGGAGGGGACGCCGCCGGGCAAGATGACCAGCTACATCTTCAGCCTGAAGCCGGGCGACGAGGTGACCATCTCCGGCCCGTTCGGCGAGTTCTTCGCGAAGGAGACGCCGGCCGAGATGGTCTTCGTGGGCGGCGGGGCGGGCATGGCGCCGATGCGCTCGCACATCTTCGACCAGTTCCGGCGCCTCGGGACCGGCCGCAAGGTGAGCTTCTGGTACGGCGCCCGCAGCCTCCGCGAGGCCTTCTACATCGACGACTTCGACGCCATCGCGGCCGAGCACGACAACTTCGAGTGGCACCTGGCGCTGTCGGAGCCGCTGCCCGAGGACGGGTGGACCGGCAAGACCGGGTTCATACACCAGGTGCTCTACGACAACTACCTGAAGGACCATCCGGCCCCGGAGGACGTGGAGTACTACCTCTGCGGCCCGCCGATGATGCTCAAGGCGTGCATGGACATGCTGGACAGCCTCGGCGTGGAGCGCGACAACATCCTGTTCGACGACTTCGGGTAGATCCTCGTCGTCGACGGTGCGTAGAAGACCGAAATGCAGAGCGGCGTCGATGCGGCGCGGTGACCCCCTGTCGAGGACGAGCGCCGCGCTGGCCGCAATGGCCGTACTCGCCATCGGATGCGCCGAAACAGCGCGGCCGGGGCCCCACCCGGTTCCTCGGCGCTGGACGATCACCGGCGCGACGATGGGGACGGCGTTCAACGTGACCGTCGTCTCCGGCCGCGGTCCGGCCGGGACGCCCGCACCTCCGGCGCGCGTGCCTCCGACCGCCACGCCGCCTGAGCAGCAGCTCGACCAGGCCGCCGTCGAAGCGGAAGTGCGGCGGGTTCTCGACCGGATCGAGGGGCGGATGTCCCACTACCGCCCCGATTCGGAGATCTCGCGCTTCAATCGCGCGGGCACGACCGAACCGCAACCGATGTCCCGGGAGACGCTCGGGGTCGTCGCCGAGGCCCTGGACGTCAGCCGGGCGAGCGAGGGCGCGTTCGACGTGACGGTTGGGCCGCTGGTGGATGCCTGGGGGTTCGGACCGCCGGGGCGAGCGCCGGAGGCGCCGGACGAGGCGACGCTCGCGGCGTTGCGGGCGCAGGTCGGCGCTGACGTGCTGGAAGTCGATCTCGCGGCCTCGACGCTGCGAAAGCGGCGCGGGGACGTGGTCATCGACCTGTCGGCCATCGCGAAGGGGTACGCCGTAGACGCGGTGGCGTCCCTGCTGGCCGGGCGCGGACTCGGCGACTACCTGGTGGAGATCGGCGGCGAGTTGCGCGCGGGCGGCCGCAACGAGGAGGGCGAGCCCTGGCGCGTCGCCATCGAGCGGCCCGCTCCCGGGGTTCCGGTTGCGCAGCGCATCGTGTCGCTGACGAACGCCGCACTGGCCACGTCCGGCGACTATCGCAACTTCTACGATCTGGGCGGCGCCCGGGTGTCGCACATCATCGATCCCCGCACCGGCCGTCCGGTGACGCATGGGCTGCGCGCGGTGAGCGTCATCGCAGATCGGTGCAGCCTGGCCGACGCGCGGTCGACCGCGCTGAACGTCCTCGGTCCCGAGGAGGGGTACGCCCTGGCAGTGGCGCAGGGCTGGGCGGTCCTGTTCGTCACCGATGACGGGACCGGACGCCTTGTCGAGCGCGAGACGCCGGCGTTCACGGCCGCAGTAGCGGGCGGAGCGGTGGCCATTGACACGGCCGCCGGGCGCGCGGCACGATGGGTGCAGAGGTGGGACTCGACGATGTTCGGTTACTTGGCCGCCAACGCGGCCGGCATCTGGGTACTGATTGTCGCTCGTTCAAGAACCGAACCCACAGAGTCGACCGCACGATCCTGAACCCGGACTGCGCCCTGACGATCTGGACGTGGGGTCTGTTCGTGGTGCACGTCATCATCCGCTTGAAATCGGGACACCAGATTCCGGTGGACCACGAACTCCAATACGACGAGGCGATTCGTGCGGCCGCCCCTGACAAGTTGAAGTGGAGCGCGAGCCGTTGAACGCTGCGAGAGAGCGATGGGGCTGTTCCTGCTGACTGCCGGGATGATCGCCGGCGTCATGCTTATCATGGCGGTGGGGCTGCTGTTCAAGTACCCCTGCCTGCGGGGCTCGTGCGGCGGCCCGGACGTGGTCGATGCCGAGGGTCGGTCCTTGCGCTGCCACGCGTGCCCTCGACGCTCGATGGGGAGAACCGGCTCGCGGGCCGGATCCTGACCGTCGCTCTCTCGGGCCGGGCAGGGGCGTCTCTCCCGGCGTCAGGCACGGCTCGGCGCGCGGGCCGCGTTCGCGACCGCTTCCGCCAAGTCGTCGTCCTCCCGCGGGTCGACCGTCCGCAGATCCAGGAGCAACCGGTCGTCGGCGATGCGACCGACCACCGCCGGAGAGCCGTTGCGCAACACCGCGGCGAGCACGGCGACGGAGCGGCCGGCCGCTTCTACGGCGAGTGCCCGGCTCGGCAGCGCGACGCCGGGCGTGCTTCCGCCGCCGATGGTCGCCTCGGTGGCAGCGACGGAAACGGTCATCCCGCTCGTGTCCGCGAGCCGCGACCGAAGGGCCTCCGCGCGCGCCTCGAGTTGCTCCGCGGGCGTTTCGATCATCCGTATCACCGGCACGGCGTCCGCCGCGCGCCCCGTCGCGTGATCGATCAGCGTTGCCTCCAGCGCCGCGTAGGTGAGCTTGTCCACCCGCAGCGCGCGCATGAGCGGATGCGACCGGATGCGTTCGAGCTCCGAGCGCCGGCCCGCGATGACGCCCGCCTGCGGCCCGCCGAGCAGCTTGTCGCCGCTGAACGTGCAGACCGCCACGCCCGCCGCGATGCTCTGGCGCACCGTCGGCTCCGCGGCGATTCCGGCGATTGCCTGCAGACAACCGCTGCCGAGGTCCTCGACCACCGGGATGCCGAAGCGCTCCGAGAGATCAGCCAGCTCCGCCAGCGACGGCCGCTCGGTGAACCCCTCGATCCGGAAGTTCGAGGGGTGGACACGCAACAGAATCGCCGTGCGGTCGCCGACGGCCGCAG
Organism: Vicinamibacterales bacterium; assembly: GCA_963662835.3. Taxonomy (GTDB): domain Bacteria; phylum Acidobacteriota; class Vicinamibacteria; order Vicinamibacterales; family UBA8438; genus WTFV01. The sequence goes on along the minus strand of CAXXVU020000002.1, from coordinate 7,279,033 downwards.
CGTAGTCGGCGGCCCGCGTGCGGTTCGTGGTGCCGACCTCGCGCAGGACGGCTCCCGACTGTCGAAGCACGTCGGGTACGCGGAAGCCGCCCCCGATCTCGACCAGCTCGCCCCGCGAGACGATCACCTCGCGGCCCGCCGCGAGCGCGGCCAGCGCCAGCAGCACCGCGGCGGCGTTGTTGTTGACCACGAGCGCGGCCTCGGCGCCCGTCAGGCGGGTGATGAGCGTGGACGCGTGCATCGTCCGCGAGCCGCGCCGCCCGGCCGCCAGGTCGTACTCGAGGTTCGTGTACCCGCCGGCTACGGCGGCGACGCGGTCGATCGCGGTCCGGCCGAGCGGGGCCCGGCCGAGGTTGGTGTGCACGATGACGCCGGTGGCGTTGATGATCCTCTGCAGCGTGGGTGACAGCGCCGCCGCGAGCCTCGGCGCCAGGCGCGCCTCGATTCGCTCCGCCGCATCGGCGGCGTCGCGCAGCGTGACCGCGTCGCTGCCGAGCTGCCGGCGGAGCGCCGCTGCTTCGTCGCGCAGCGCCCGCACCGTGGCCTCGCGGCCGTACCGTTCCTCCAGCCGCTGTACGGCCGGGCGCTGCCGCAACTGCTCGATGGACGGAATGAGGCGGGGATCGGACGGCATCGGGAGAGGCTCGCGGAGCCCGCGCATGACGCGCGCGCGGTCCGTGCCGGCTTGCCGGAGCCTGACGGTTCAGCATACCATCGCGGCCACTCCAGCCATGAGCGACAGTCGGATTCCACCCGGTTACACGCCCGGCGAGCCGCCCGCTCAGCGTCCGAGCGAGACGTTCTGGCCGTATGCCGATCTGCCGGAGGAGCCGACGCCCGAGGAGCTGGCGGCGCTCGATCCCGACCTGCACGACGCGCTCTTCGGTCCGCAGGAACGTCGCTTCTCGATCACGCTGAGCTTCCGGCCGTTCGACGGGGACGACGGCGAACGGGCGCTCGCGCTGGCGCGCGGGGCGGCCGAGTACCGGACCGCCGGCTCGGGCGCGGCGCTGCGGCACCGCGCCCGGTTCCATCCGGACGACGCCGCCGGACTCCACGAGCTGTTCCAGCTCGTGGACCGCGCTGGAGAATGCGAGGTGCTGATCGATGATCGGCCGCTTCCCTTCGCCCGCGAGCTGTGGCTGCCGCTCGTGTGGTGTTTGCTCGCCACGGCCAGGAAGACGTCGGACTGATGCGTGCATTGCTGAGCGTTTCGGACAAGACGGGGCTCGTCGACCTCGGTCGCGCCCTGGTGCGGCGCGGCGTCGAGCTGGTGTCGACCGGCGGCACCGCGCGGGCGCTGGCCGAGGCCGGGCTGCCGGTCACCGCGGTGTCCGACATGACCGGGTTTCCGGAGATGCTGGACGGACGGGTCAAGACCCTGCATCCGGCCGTGCACGGCGGCATCCTGGCTCGCCGGGGCCGGGCGGACGACATGGAGGCGATACGCGCCCGCGGCATCAGCCCGATAGATCTGGTCGTGGTGAACCTGTATCCGTTCGCGCGGACGGCGGCATCGGAGGCGCCGTTCGGTGAGCTGATCGAGCAGATCGACATCGGGGGGCCGAGCATGGTCCGCGCCGCGGCCAAGAGCTTCGAGGACGTGCTGGTGGTGGTGGACCCGGCCGACTACGAGCGGGTCCTTGCAGCACTCGACTCCGGAGGCCGCGGGGAACGGGAGTTGCGCTTCGAGCTCGCGCGCAAGGCATTCGCGCACACGGCCGCCTACGACGCGACCATCGCCGCGGCGCTCGACGCCGTCGACACCCGCGGCAGCGACTTCACCCGCACGCCGTTCGCGCCAGCGGGAGTGGTTCCCGATCATCTCTCGATCCAGGCCTCGAAGGTGCGGGATCTGCGCTACGGTGAGAACCCGCACCAGCCAGCGGCGTTGTACTCGGACGGCGCCTGGGGTTTCGGCCGGGCCCGCGTGCTGCAGGGCAAGGCCCTCTCGTTCACCAATCTGCTCGACCTCGACGCGGCGGCGCGACTGGTGCTGGAGTTCGATGAGCCGGCGGCAGCGGTCATCAAGCACACCAATCCGTGCGGCGTCGCTACCGCGGCGAGCCTGGGCGAGGCCTTCAGGAAGGCGCGGGAGGTCGATCCGCTGTCTGCGTTCGGCGGCATCGTGGGGCTCAACCGGCCGCTCGACGCGGACGTCGCCGGCGCGGTCGCGGAGACGTTCATCGAATGCGTCGTGGCCCCCGGGGTCGGCGACGGCGCGCGCGAGATTCTGGCCCGTAAGAAGAACCTTCGCCTGGTGGTCGCCGACTTCGCCGGGGGCGGGGACGCCGCGCGGCGCGACGTTCGGTCGATTCTGGGGGCCTGGCTCGTGCAGGAGCGCGACCGGGTGGTCGAATCCGCGGGTCGGTGGGGCAACGGGACCGAGCCGGTGCCGGGTGCTGTGCTCCGCGTCGTCACGAAGCGTGAGCCGACCGACGAGGAATGGACGGCGCTGCGGCTCGGTTGGCGAGTCTGCGCCCATGTCAAGTCCAATACGATTCTCTTTGCGCGCACCGACCGGATCGCGGCGGTCGGAGCCGGGCAGATGAGCCGGGTCGACGCGGTGAACGTGGCGAAGATGAAGGCGGGCGGCGGACTGGGCGGCAGCGTCGCGGCGTCCGATGCCTTCTTTCCCTTCCGCGACGGGCTCGACGCGATCGCCGCGGCGGGCGCGACCGCCGTCGTCCAGCCGGGCGGCTCGAAGCGCGACGCCGAGGTCATCGAGGCCGCCGACGAGCACGGCCTGGCGATGGTCTTCGCCGGCCGCCGTCACTTCCGGCACTGACCGCCTGCCACCCCGAGCTAGAACCGCACGCGGACGCCGAACGACGGGATGATCGGGAACCCGGCGCTCGGACTCTCCACGATGCGCGGCAGCGCGCGGTCCGGGTCGTAGGCCAGCTCGGTCTCGAACTCCACCGGGTTGTCGCGGTTGAGCAGATTGATCACCTCGATGTACCAGGACCAGCGGCCCGACGGTCCGCCAGGCTGGTGGGCGATGCGCAGGTCGAGGCGGGCGTAGTGGGGCAGGCGGCCCCGCTGCAGGGCGCCGAGGCCGCCGAGGTCGACGGTGTAGACCAGGGCCCCGGCGGCGTCGCGGGCCGGGACGAGGCGTCCGCGCGCGTCCTCCTCGTCCGCCACCCGCACCCCGACCGCGGGCGTGTAGGGGAAGCCGGTGGCCGCCTGCGCGGTTGCGGCGATGCTCCAGCGCTCGCCCAGCCGGTAGCGGCCGACGGCGTTGAAGGCGTGGCGGCGGTCGTACTCGAACGGGTAGCGCAGGCCGTAGGTCTCGCGGTCGGCGCGGCCCCAGGCGTAGGAGAGCCAGCCGGCCAGCCGGGCCGCCGGATCGCTGCGCACCAGGTAGAGGTCGGCGCCGTACGCGCGGCCGCCTCCGCCGTTGACCGGCGCGCTGGTTATCCGCGCCGCCGCCGGGACGCTGGCCTGCAGCGCGGCCGGGAAGTCGTAGCGGGCGACGCGGGCGCGCCGGTCGGTCTCGGATTCGAGGCCGCCGACGATGAGGTCGTCGAACGTCTTGTAGTAGCCCTCCACGCGGAACAGCGTGTCGGCCCCGAGGTCCTTCTCGAAGCCGGTGACCAGGTGCGTCGCCCGCTCGTGGCGCAGCCCGGTCACGATGGCCGGCGAGAGGTCGAAGAAGTAGTCCGACTGGATGAGCTTCTCGTAGCCGGGGCTCTGCGTATAGAGGCCGCCGGCGACGCGCAGCCGGCTCGACCAGCCGAGGGCCACCGTGGCCGCGAAGCGCGGCGACAGGACGCCCTCGCCGTTGACCGTGCTCCAGTCGAGCCGCAGGCCCGGCTCGACCGACAGCCGCGGCGTGACGGTGTAGCGGTACTGGATCCAGGCGCCGCCGCGCGTGCCGCCGAGCGACGAGTCGAGGTTGTCCGGGAGCCCCGCTCCGCCCCGCACGCTGGACGGGTTGGCGACGGTCTCGTTCCGGTCGCCGGTGATGGAAAGGCCGGCGCCGGATGCCAGCCGGTGCAGCTCGACGCCGGTGTCGAGGGTGTGGGAGGGCGAGAGCGGCACGACGAGCTCCTCGCGGACCGACAGGTCGCGGACCGACAGGTCGCGGTCGAAGACGACCTTGGTCAGTCCCACCGCGACCTCGTCGTCGGGCGCGTTCGACCGCCGCGCCGACGATTCGAAGGTCGCGTCGACGCCGAGCACGTCCGTGTTGCGGTACCAGGAGACGATGGTGCGCGAGGTGGCGGCGCCGCCGAGCAGCGCGTCGAGGCGCAGCGAGACGAGGTCGTTGCCGGCCTCGGAGACGAGGCGTCCGGAGTCGCGCGACTCCTCGTCTTCCTCGTCGTCGAACCGGAAGTCGGCGTTCTCGCGGCTCGTGAGGCCGAACAGCGCGAGCCGGTGCCCGGGCCCGAAGGTCCAGTGCGCTTGGGCCTGCACGTCGGCGAACGCGGGCAGGCTCTGGTCGGTGACCAGACCGGCGACCAGGTCGTAGTAGGTCCGCCGTCCGCTCAGCAGCCACGATCCGCCGGCGGGGGCGCCGCCCTCGAGCACCACGTTGGCGTCGGTGACGCCGGCCGCGGTGGAGCCCGAGAAGTCGCTCTCTCCCACCCGGTTGTCGACGATCAGCAGCGACGAGAGCCGGTCGCCGTACGCGGCTCCGAAGCCGCCCGCGGTCAGCTCGAAGCGCTCGACGGTCTCCGGATTGAACGCGCTGACGAGGCCGAACAGGCGGTACGGGTTGTGGATCTCCACGCCGTCCATCACCGTGAGGTTCTGGTCGGGAGTCCCGCCGCGCACCGCCAGGCGGCTGCCGAAGTCGCCGGTCGACGCCACGCCCGGCAGCGTGTCCAGCGTACGGAAGATGTTGTCGAAGGCGCCGGCGACCTCGAACACCTCCTCGGCGGCGATGGGGGTGGCGGCGGCCCGGTCCGGCGCGGTGGCGGCCGCGGACACGACCTGCACGGTCTCGGCGAAGGTGTTTCGGAACAGCAGGATCTCCAGCGCCGCGCCCGACCCGGCGATGGCCAACTCCAGGGGGACCGCGGTCTCCAGGTAGCCGCCGGCCGCCACCCGCAGCTCGGCGTCGTCGGCCGCGAGCGTCACCGAGAAGCGGCCGGCGGCGTCGGTCGCGACGGTCTCGGTTCCGCTTGCGACGGTCGCGGCGGCGATCGGGGCGGCGTCGGCGCCGTCGAGCACGACGCCGGTGACTACCCGGGGTGCCGGAGCATTCGTCTGCGCGGAGGTCTGTGGCTGTGCTGCAGATTCCACCTGAGCGAGGGCCTGCGCCCGCGCGGCTTCTGCGTCCGCGGAGAGGGTTGGCGCCAGGAGCAGCAGGCCGGCGAGCGTGCGACGGAGACGAGATGCCGGGCGGAGCCGGGACGACGGACGGGAGCGAGCCGGAGGCATGATTGGCAGGACGTGCGATCGACCGGGTGAGTTGCGGCGCATTCAGGCGCGGGGCCGAGGACCGGCCGCCGCCGACGCCGGCAGGGTGACCAGGACCAGCAGCAGCATCAGGAACTCGGAGTCGCCGAAGTTGTATTCGAACAGCCCGGCCGCCAGCATGGCGGTGACGGCCGCGAGTGCCCCGGCGGCGAGGGGGCGTGCAGCGGGCTCCCGCAGGCGCCTGGCCAGATCGGCGGTCAGGGCAATGATGAACCAGCCCCACAGCGCGAGCGCCGGCAGCCCGCGTTCGGCCGCGATCTGCAGGGGGACGTTGTGCAGGTGCGGATTCGTTTCGTTTACCGCGTCCGTCGGGCGGTATTCGTCGTAGGCCGTCTCGACGAGCCCCGGACCGACGCCGGTCAGGGGGTGGTCGCGCAGCATTCCGGCGCCGACCGTGACCATCGCCAGGCGGTCCCGGTTGGTCGGATCGCCCAGGTCGAAGGTGCTGTAGACGCGGCTGACGACCTGCGCCGGCGCCAGGGCCAGGAACACGCCGAGCGCTACGGGGGCCAGGGCGAGCAGGCGGCGGTCTCGCAGCACCAGCAGCAGACCCGCGCCGGCAGCGGCGCCGATCCAGGCGCTGCGCGTCAGGGTGACCACGAGCGCGAACGCAAGCGCCGGGAGCGCGGCGAGCGTCCACGCCCGGCTGCGCGCGTCGAAGAGGAGCCGGGACAGGGCGGCGCCGATGATCAGCATCAGCAGGCCCGCGTAGGTCATGTAGTGCCCCATCGATCCCTGTGGTCGCCGCCCGAGATGGTCGTAGTCGAGCAAGCCGTACTGTGCAATGCCGATGACCGCGGCTACCACGCCGGCGGCCAGGATCACGCTGATGACGGTCCTGGTGCGCTCGCCGGGTGCGAGGGCGTAGACGATCGGCGCGACCAGAAAGAGCAGGACCTCCCGCGATTCGACGAGGCTGGTCGCGGGTGCGAGGGAGAACGGCACGCTCACGAGTAGAGTCCACCCGGCGTACGCCGCCAGGGGCCGGAAGAACGCCGGCGCCGGCGGCCGCAGGGCGTGCGGCGCGCCGCACGCCACCCAGAGCCCGACCAGCACCGTCAGGAGAATCTGCGATACCGCGATGGAGAGTGGCAGCGCGAATACGAAGAGCAGCAGGATGGGCCAACCGGCGGCATTCCACAGCGCCGCTGCGGCGGCCGGCTTCCTGCTGCGGACGGGCATCGGGGGCGCACCGGCGGCCCGGGTCAAGGCTCCACGGTCGCTTCGTCGATGAGCATCACCGGAATGTCGTCCTTGATGGGGAAGACGCGGCGGCAGGAACTGCACTGCAGGCCGGCTCCCTCGTTTACGAGAGTGACGGGCGTCTTGCAGGCGGGGCAGGCGAGAATCTCGAGCAGTTCCGGATCGATGGCCATGGCCCAGATTTCACTATACCAGAACGTCCGCGCTGCGCCGCGTGTCCATGCGGTCAGGGGAATCTCATCTTGTCGCCGGGGCCGACCTGTGGAAGAATCGCAAACTATGTGTTACGCCGCCCGCGTTGTCACCCTGGCGATCGCGTTGCCGGTGCTTGTCACGACGATCTTCCGTCCCGCCGCCGCCCAGGCGCCGCCGGAGTCGGACTCGTCGGCGCGCGCCGAGGCGTACGCCCGCTTCATGATTGGCCGGCACCTGGAAGGGCTGGACGATATCGACGGCGCCGTCCAGGCACTCCGGGATGCCGCCCGGCTCGATCCGGCGGCGGGGGAGGCGCTCGCGGAGCTGGCTGCCCTGTACGCGCGCGCCGGGCGCGCCGATGACGCGTTCGCCGCCGCGGAAGAGGCGCTGGCCCGCGAGTCGGACAACCGTTCCGCGCACCGCGTGCTCGGGTTGGCCTACGCCGCGGCGGCCGCTTCGCGCGAGGGCACCCGAGACGACATCGATCGGGCCATCGTGCACCTGGAGCGGGCCCGCGGTTCCGTGGTGCCGGACCTGCAGGTGGAGCTGACGCTGGGGCGCTTCTACCTCCGGACCGCGGCGAACGACGAGGCGATCGCGCTTCTCGAGGATCTGTCCAAGGACCAGCTCGCGTACGCGCCGGCGAGCGTGCTGCTGGCCGAGGCCTACCAGCAGGCGGGTCGTCACGACGACGCGTTGCGCACCCTGGAGGAAGCGGTCGGCAGCACGCGGCCCACCTACCGGATGCTGGCCCGTCTCGGGGAGCTGTACGAGCAGAGCCGGCGCTGGCGCGACGCGGCCGAAGCCTACCGGGGGGCCGTGGCCTTGAACCCGCGCAGCGCCGGCGTGCGGCGCCGGTTGGCCGCGGCGTGGCTCGAGGCCGGCGAGGCGCTGCGTGCGCGCGACGTGCTCGAGGGGCTTCTCGAGATGCGTCCCCGCGATGCCGCCGCCTACCACATGCTGGCCGAGACCGAGATCGCGCTCACCAACCTCGAGGCGGCCGAGGCGGCGGCCCGTCGACTGATCGGGCTGGAGCCGGACGGACTGCGAGGACCGTACGTGCTGGCCCAGGTGTTCGAACGCAGGCACGAGTACCAGCGCGTCGTCGAGACGCTCCAGCCGTTGCTGGAGCGCGCCCGCGCGATGCGTCCGCAACGGATACTGGCCGAGATGCTGGATCAGCTCGGCCGGGCCTACCAGTGGCTCGAGGAGGCCGAGGGCGCAACGCGCGTGTACGAGGACGCCGTCTCCCTGATGCCGTCCAGCCCCGGTTTCCAGGCCCGGTTGGCGCAGGCCTACGTCGATTCCGAGCGGCTCGGCGATGCGGGTCGGCTTCTGGCGCGCGCGCGGGGGGCCAGCCCCGGGAATCTGACACTGGCCATCATCGAGGCGGATCTGCACGGCAGGCAGGGTGACGTGGACCGGGGCGAGACCCTGCTGCTGGACATCCTCTCGGAGAACCGTGAGGTGCCGCGGGCGCATCTCGCACTGGCTTCCTTCTACAGCGAGCACGATCGGCTGCGCGAGGCGACCCTGGTGCTCGAGTCGGCGCAACAGCAGTTCCCGGGCGAGACGTCGATCCTCTTCCTGCTCGGCGCGGTCCTCGAGCAGAGCGACCGTTTCGCTGCCGCGGAACGGGCGTTCCGGCGCGTGATTGAAAGGGATCCGGACCACGCGCAGGCGCTCAACTATCTGGGCTACATGCTTGCCGACCGGGGGGAACGCCTGAATGAGTCGGTGGAGCTGATCGCCCGCGCGGTCGAGACCGACCCGCACAACGGCTCCTACCTCGACAGCCTCGGCTGGGCGTACTACAAGCTCGATCGCCTGGATCTGGCCGAGCCGCCCCTGCGCGCGGCGAGCGACCAGTTGCAGCGCAACTCCGTGGTCCAGGATCACCTCGGCGACCTGCTCAATCGGCTTCAGCGCTATTCGGAGGCGATCGACGCCTGGCGGCGGGCGTTGGCCGGTGATGGAGAAGAGATCGACCGCGCGCTGATCGAGGGCAAGATCAGCGACGCGCAGCGCCGCCTCGAGCAGTAGGGTCTCGACGGCAGACAGCCCGTGCCGGTTCGTGCCCCCGCCAGACTCCGGCGTCGCCAGACCGTCGCTCTCGGCGCCGTACTGCTCGCGGCGGCCTGTGGGCCGTCGCGCAGCGGCATCGAGTTGCCGGACGGCGCAGGATCGCCTTTCCCCGGCCATGCTGCGCTGTGGGAACGCGTCGCGGCGCCCTGCCGCAGCGTGCGCACCATGGAGTTTCTCCTCGTGCTCGGGGGGCGATCGGGCGACAGGACGCTGCGCCGCACTCGCATGCGGGCTGCCGCGCAACGCCCGGGGTCGCTTCGCATCGAGGCGCTCGCCCCCTTCGGCGCGCCGCTGTTCGTCTTCGTGGCGCAGGATGACGATGCCACCCTGCTCCTGCCGCGTGACCGGCAGGTGGTACGCGGCGCGCGGCCCGCGGAGGTCTTGCAGGCCCTTGCCGGCCTGGCCCTCGGTCCGCGCGACGTGCACGCTCTGCTGACGGGGTGTCTCGAGCCGGACCCGACCGCTGTTGCCGCCCGGCGGCACCGTGACGGTTCGGTGGCGGTGGAGCTGCAGGGAGGCGCGACCGCCTATGTGCGCGACCCGGGCGACGGTCAGGTCATCGTGGCGGGCCGGAGAGGCGACTTGACCGTCGAGTACGCGCAGCACGTGCGCGGTTTGCCGCGCCGGCTGCGGATCCAGGTGGACGGTTTGCAGGGTGGGACGCATCTGCGCGCCGACCTGTCGCGAGTCAGCACGAACATCACGCTGCATCCCTCCGCGTTCACGGTCGATGTGCCCGCGCAGTTCACACCGGTCGGCCTCGCGGGTGTGCGTGGCGGCTCGCCTCTCGAGCAGCGCACGCCGGCGGCGGCCGCGGCGAGGCCGTGAGCGTCGAGCGGTCGACCCGCCGCGTGCGGGTGCGCGCGCCGGCCAAGATCAACCTCGACCTGCGGGTGCTGCGGCGCCGCGCGGACGGGTTCCACGAGGTGGCGACGATTCTGCAGTCGGTCGCCCTCCACGATACGCTGTCGCTTGCTGCGCGAGGTGGGCCGCTCACCGTGCGCTCCGCCGTGCCGTCGGTCCCGGCGGACCGGGAGAATCTAGTCTGGACGGCGGGTGCGGCGCTCTGGCGCGCCCTCGGGCGGGCCGGGGAACCGACCGGCGTGGCCGTCGTAATCCGGAAGCGCATCCCTGCCGCGGCCGGACTCGGGGGGGCCAGCAGCGACGCGGCGTCGGCACTGCGGGCGTTGCGACTCTACTGGGCGCCGTCGGCGAGCCCGGGGATGCTGGAGGACGTCGCCGCCGGAGTCGGATCCGACGTGCCGTTCTTCCTTCGCGGCGGCACGGTGCGGGCGACGGGCCGCGGCGAGCGGATGCGCCGGCTGCCGGCGCTGCGGCGTTACTGGGTCGTGCTGGCCGTGCCCGACTTCGGCGTGTCGACGGCACGCGCGTACCGTTGGTGGGATCTCGAAGAGCAGGCGGGAGCCTCCGGTGTCAAGGCGCCGCCGGCCGGCTGGCGGCGCGCGCCGCGACGGTTGCGGAACGATCTCGAAGCGGCGGTCGCGCGCCGGCATCCCGAGATCCGGACGTTGGCGGCACGCCTCCGGGGCGCCGGCGCGCTGCACGCCGCTCTGACCGGGAGCGGGTCGGTGGTCTTCGGTCTGTTCGGGACGCACGCGGAAGCGCTGGCAGCGCACGCTGCGCTGCGCGCAGCCGGCGAGCGGGCGCTCGTAACCTCGACCATCGACGCGGCGGCGTGTGCGCGTCTTGCGGCTGTCGCGCGCATCGACTAAACTGCCCGTTCGCGCGTTGCGTGCAGGACGAGTCCGTACGTCGGACGGCGCGCGGGCGCATGCGGCGAGCGCCGCGGGCTGCTACCGATGGGGCGTGGCCAAGCGGTAAGGCGCGGGACTTTGGATCCCGTATTCGAAGGTTCGAATCCTTCCGCCCCAGCCAGCTGCGCAGCCAGTTGGAGGAGACGCGGCGCCAGCCGGAAGTCTGCGCCGCAGAAGCGGTGCGGGCTTCCGGAGAGGGTCGGTTGGGCGGCAGGCGGAGCCGAAGGCGACGGTCTTCGGGCGAAGGAACGTGCCAACTCACAACGGGGATCTGAAACTCTTCGCGGGCAGCGCCCACCCGGTGCTGGCTGAGGAGATCGCCGGCGTGCTCGGCGTTCCGATGGGTCGGTCGGCGCTGCGCCGCTTCTCCGACACCGAGGTGTCGTTTCAGATCGACGAGAACATTCGCGGCACCGACGTGTTCGTGGTGCAACCGACCTGTACGCCGGTCGACGAGCATCTGGTCGAGTTGTGTGTGATGATCGATGCCTTCCGGCGGTCGTCGGCGGCCCGCATCACGGCGGTGATGCCGTACTACGGATACGCGCGGCAGGATCGGAAGGACAAGCCCCGCGTGCCGATCTCGGCGAAGCTCGTCGCCAACCTGGTGAGCGCCGCTGGCGCGAACCGCGTGCTGACGATGGACCTGCACAAGGCGCAGATCCAGGGCTTCTTCGACATTCCGGTGGATCACCTGTTCGCCACGCCGGTCTTCATCGACTACCTGACGCGCGCCGGCTATCGCGGCAAGGCGACGATCGTCTCGCCGGATGCGGGCGGCGTGGAGCGGGCGCGCGCGTACGCGAAGCGGCTGGACGCGGATCTGGCGATCATCGACAAGCGCCGCTCGGAGGACGGGCACGCCGAGGTGATGCACGTCGTCGGGGAGGTGAGGGATCGCGTCTGCGTGATCCTCGACGACATCGTCGATACGGCGGGGACCCTGCAGCAGTCGTCGCGGGCGCTGCAGCGGAGCGGGGCGGCGAGCATCATGGCCTGCGCGGTGCACGGCGTCCTGTCCGGTCCGGCGCTGCAGCGGGTGGAGGATTCTCCGCTGGAGAAGCTGATCGTGACCAACACCATTCCCCTGCGCGCGGAGTTCGAGGCATCGGCCAAGGTGCGCGTGCTGTCGGTCGCCGGTCTCCTCGGTCGGGCCATTCAGAGTATCCACCAGGAAACATCGGTGTCGTCGCTGTTCGTGTAGGAGAAGAGAGAAGAGATGGAAACCACTTTGGCCGCCGCCGCCCGGGAGACGCGCGGCAAGAACGAGGCCCGTCGGTTGCGCCGCGCGGGACGGTTGCCGGCAGTCCTGTACGGCGGGATACCGGTCGAGAGTCAGGCCGTGGAGGTCGATCCGAAGGCGCTGCTGCGCATCCTGCACTCGGAATCGGGGGTCAATACGCTCGTCGATCTGCGGGTCGACGACGGTCCGTCGGGTCAGGTCATCATCAAGAACATCCAGCACGATCCGATCACCGACGCGCTGCTGCACGTGGATTTCTACCGGTTGGCCATGGACCGGGCGATCACGGTGACCGTGCCGGTGACGCTCGGCGGAGAAGCGGCCGGGGTGAAGCAGCAGGGTGGGTTGCTCGATTTCGTGACGCGCGAGTTCCAGGTCGAGTGCATGCCCGCGGAGATCCCGGAGCACATCCACATCGACGTCAGTGAGCTGATGATCGGCGACGGTGTGCGGATTCGTGACGTCGCCGAGGACGCAACCTGGAAGCCGGTGAGCGATCGCGACACGCTGCTGGTGCACGTGACTACGGCCAAGACCGGTGCGGCCGAGGACGAGGAAGACGAGGAGGCGGCGGCGGAAGGCGCGGAGGCCGATGCCGGCGAGTCCGACGGCGGATCGAGTTAGGCCGCGCGGGGAGGCCGGGTGCGGCTTATCGTCGGGCTCGGCAACCCGGGGGCGCAGTACCGCGGGACGCGTCACAACGTCGGCTTCGAGGTGCTCGACGTTCTCGCCCGGCGCCTCGATCTGGCGTTCGAGAGCGCCCCGGCGGATGCAGTCCTGGCGCGGCAGCGCGGCCCCGGCTCGCGCGTGATGCTCGCCAAGCCGCTGACCTACATGAACCGGAGCGGGGGTGCGGTGCAGGCGTTGCGCCACTATTTCCGGATCGAGCCGGAGGGGCTGCTCGTGGTGGCGGACGACGTCAACCTGCCACTCGGAAGGCTGCGCGGCCGCAAGCGGGGGTCCGACGGAGGACACAACGGGTTCGCCTCGATCATCGCGGCCCTGGGGACGGGTGATTTCGGCAGGCTGCGGATCGGAGTCGGACGGGGCGATCACCGGCGCTCGCTGACCGCCCACGTGCTCGCGCGGTTCGACACGGACGAGCGCGAGGAGATGGAAGCGGCGATCGAGCGCGCCGCCGACGCCGTCGAGGCATTCGTCGAGGACGGCATCGACAGGATGATGAACCGGTTCAATTGAGGCCGTGAGGCTCCTTGCCGCCGCATCCCGGCGGCCGCCGAGTCCGAAGGGAGACCAATGAGCGAAACGCGACAGTACGAGTTGGTGTACGTCGTCAGTCCGGAGATCACCGAGGAGGGGGTCACCGAGCTGCACGAGCGGATTGCGGAAATCGTCGGTCAGTTGGGCGGCGGTATCGACAAGACCGACAACTGGGGCCGCCGCCGGCTGGCATACGAGATCGATCGCCACCGCGAAGGTACCTACGTCATCGAGTTGATCACCGCCCCGGCCACGCTGGTGGCGGAGCTGGACCGGCGCCTGCGCGTCATGGAGCAGCTCCTCCGCCATCTCATCGTGCGGGTGGACGAGGATCTGCGAAAGGCGCAACGCGCCCGCGAACGGCGGCAGAGCAGGCAGCAGCGCCGTACGGCGAAGAAAGTGCCGGCCGGCCTCGACCAGCCGGCGGCTGCGACCGCCGCCCCGGCGGCTGCGACCGCCGCCCCGGCGGCTGCGACCGCCGCCCCGGCGGCTGCGACCGCCGCCCCGGCGGCTGCGACCGGTGCCGCCGCGACGGACGAGATGCCGGAATCGGCGCCGGCCGCGGAACAGCCCGTAGCGGCCGAGCCCGCGGCGGCCGAGCCCGCGACAGACGAGACGCCGGCAGCCGCGATCGAGCCTGCGGCGGAGGCCGGTGCGGCGGAGTCGGCGGAGACCGCGGAGGTGACCGATGAGTGACGAGCGAGACGACCGACGCGGTGGACGCGGCGGCGGCAGGGGTGGCGGCGGTCGGCGCGGCGGCGGCGGTCGGCGGCGCAAGGTCTGCCGCTACTGCGTGGACAAGGTCGACTACATCGACTACAAGGACGTGCGCCTGCTCATGATGGCGATCGCCGATCGCGGAAAGATCCAGCCCCGGCGCATCTCCGGCACGTGCGCGAAGTGCCAGCGGAAGCTGACGACGGCCATCAAGCGTGCCCGCCAACTTGCGCTCGTGCCTTACGTACTCGACTAGGAGCCAGCGACGATGGAAGTCATCCTGCGGGATCACATCGACAATCTGGGCCGCCGCGGCGACATCGTCAGCGTGGCCAACGGCTACGCCCGCAATTACCTGCTGCCGCAGAAGCTGGCCCTGCAGGTTACCCCTGCGAACCGTCGGCAGGTCGAGCGCGAGCGGGTCGTCGCGGACGCACGCGAGGCGGACGAGCGCGCGCGGGCCGAGCGCTTTGCCGAGCGCCTGCGGGGGATCGAGTGCGTCATTCCGCGTCGGGTGGGCGAGACCGGCACGCTCTACGGTTCGGTCACGTCGGCCGACGTCGCCGACTGCCTCGCGACGCGCGACCTGGAGGTCGACAAGCGCAGGGTTCAGCTCGGCGAGCCGCTCAAGGAGCTCGGGGAGTATCCCGTGACGGTCAAGCTGCACCGGGAAGTCAGTGCGGAGCTGACGGTCAAGGTGGTCAAGGAAGAGACCGGCGAGGAGTCGGCCGAGGCCGTGGCCGGGGAGTCGGCCGCGTCCGGAGACCCGGCGTCGTAAGGGAGCCGGGACGGCCAGCGGCGCGGCGTTCGCGGGCCGGGTTGGAGTGAGACATGGCACAGCCGGCCATATCCGCGGGCGCCAAGGCGCTGCCCCACAACCTGGAGGCGGAGCGGTCCATCCTGGGCGCGATTCTGATCAACAATTCGGCGTTCAACGTCGCGGCGGAGCTCATCAAGGGCGACGACTTCTACCGCCACGCCCACCGGCGCGTCTTCGACAAGATGATCGTGCTCAACGAGCGCGGGGAGGCCATCGATCTGGTCACGCTCCGGGAAGAGCTGAGCCGCTCCGGCGACCTGGAGGAAGTTGGTGGACCGGCCTACATCTCGAAGCTGGCGGACGGTGTGCCTCGATCCACGAATGTCGCGCACTACTCGCTGATCGTCAAGGAAAAGTCGACTCTCCGCAACCTCATCTATGCGGCGAACAAGATCGTCGCCTCCGCCTATGGAGCGGAGGAAAATGCCGACGACGTTCTCGATAGGGCACAGCAGGAGATCTTCTCGATTGCCGAGGATCGCGTCCATGTCGGCTTCGTTCCGCTCAAGGACCTGATCGATGAGGGCGAAAAGACGATTGAGCGGCTGCAGGACGTCAAGGACTCCGTCACCGGAGTACCGACCGGCTTCGCCGACATCGACGAGATGACATCTGGACTGCAGAGGTCGGACCTCGTCATCGTGGCGGCCCGTCCCTCTATGGGCAAGACCGCGTTCGCGCTGAACATCGGCATGAACGTTGCGGCCGGCGGCAAGCAGACGGTCGGCATCTTCAGCCTGGAGATGTCAAGGGAGCAACTGTTTCTGCGGATGCTGTCCACCGAGGCCCAGGTCGATTTCCACCGCTTCAGGAGTGGGCTGCTCGGGGCATCCGACTACGGCCGGATGACGGATGCGATGAGCCGGATGTCGGAAGCCGCCGTCTACATCGATGACACTCCGGCGATCGGTGTCCTCGAGATGCGCGCAAAGTCTCGCCTCCTGAAGGAAAAGCACGGTCTCGACCTCCTCGTCATCGACTACCTGCAGTTGATGCACGGGCGAGGTCGATTCGAGAACCGTAACCAGGAGATCTCCTCGATCTCGCGTTCCCTCAAGGCGCTGGCGAAGGAGCTCGACGTGCCGGTGGTGGCGCTGTCGCAGCTCAGCCGCGCGCCCGAGGCACGGAGCGACAAGCGTCCGCAACTGTCCGACCTCCGCGAATCGGGGGCCCTGGAGCAGGACGCCGACGTGGTCATGTTCCTTTTCCGCGAGGAGATGTACGACGAGACGGCCGAGAACGAGAACGTAGCCGAGATCATCATCGGGAAGCAGCGCAATGGGCCCACCGGAACGAGGAAGCTGGCCTTCCTGAAGCAGCAGACCCGGTTCGAGAGTCTGAGTCCCGACTACCAGTAGCCGGCACCGGCGAGATTCCGTGGTCCGCCCTACGCATGCCGTCGTCGACCTCGACAGCCTGACCGCCAACTTCCGGGCTGTCTGCGGCCTGCTCGACGCCGCGGCCGGTCCGTCGGCGCCGCGAATCATCGCGGTGATCAAGGCCAACGCCTACGGTCACGGCGCGACGCGCGTGGCGCGGGCGCTCGAGCGGGAGGCGGCCGAACGCCGTGTCGGTCCCCCGATGCTCGCGTGTGCGGATATCGAGGAAGGCATCGAGTTGCGCACGGCCGGGGCGACGGCGCCGATCCTGGTGTTCGGGGCGTTGAGCGTCAGCGATCTCGACGGCGTGTTCGCCCACGACCTGACCCCGACCGTTTCGTCTCCCGCCGCGGCACGGGCGCTGCAGCAGGCGGCCGCCGCCCGCGGGGTGCGTCTCCGAGTGCACCTGAAGATCGACACCGGCATGAACCGGTTCGGGTTCCGGCACGACAATCTGCGCGCCACGCTGCCGGAGGTGTTGCGGTCGTCGCACCTGGCGGTCGAGGCCGTATACACTCACTTCGCGACCGCGGAGGACCGCGATCATCCGCTGTTCGAGCACCAGCGGATCCGCTTCGAGGCGGTGCGGGCCGCCTCCGCGGAGCTCGGCCTCGCCGGCGTGTGGTGGCACGCGGCGAACAGCGCGGCATTGCTGAGGGACCGGAGTACGTGGTACGACGCGGTGCGTCCCGGCCTGCTGCTGTACGGCATCGCCCCGCCGCCTCTGGATCCGGACATGGTCCTGCGGCCGGTGATGACGCTGCACAGCCGCGTGGTGGCCGTCAAGGGTATGCGGTCCGGCGAGACGGTGGGTTACGGCGGGCGCTTCGTCGCGGACCGGCCGCTGCGCGTAGCCCTGATCCCGGCCGGCTACGCGGACGGTCTCGACCTGCGCCTCGCCGGTCGGGGAGCGGTGCTGGTCGGTGGCGCGGAGGCGCCGGTCGTAGCGGTGTCGATGGACTCGATGGTCGTCGACGTCACGACGGTCGGGGCGAGCCCCGGCGACGAGGTCGTGCTCCTCGGCGGGCAGGGTGGGCAGGTCATCGGCGCATGCGACGTGGCGGGAGCCATCGGTACCGTGCCGCACGAGATCCTGTGCCGCATCGGCGCGCGCATCGAGCGGACCTATAATCCCTGACCTTGCCTTCCTTCACGATGCCGAAGACAAGGGCCGAAGGGCGAACCGTGTTCGTCTGCCAGGCGTGCGGCAGCCGGTCGCGGAAGTGGGCCGGGCAGTGTCCGGACTGCGGGGCCTGGAACGCGATGGTCGAGGAGCCGGATACGCCGGCGCCCTCAGCCGGGGCCGAAGCCCGCTACGGTGCCCCGGCCGGCCGGGCCGCGGTACGCCGCTACAGCGAGATCGATATCCGGACCGCCGCCCGCGTGCCGAGCGGGTTCGGGGAGTTCGACCGCGTGCTCGGGGGCGGCATCGTGCCGGGGTCGATGGTTCTGGTAGGCGGCGAGCCGGGCATCGGGAAGTCGACGCTGCTGCTGCAGGTGGCGGCACGGGTGGCGGCCTCGGCCGGCCCCGTGCTGTACGCCTCGGGCGAGGAGTCGGAGCAGCAGGTGAAGGAGCGCGGACAGCGCCTCGAGATCGCCGACGCGGAGCTGTACGTGCTGGCCGAGACCTGCCTGGAGCGGGTGCTCGAGGCGGTCGAGCGCGTGCAGCCGGCGCTGCTCGTGGTCGATTCCATCCAGACGATCTACTCGCTGAGCCTCACCTCGGCCCCGGGCAGCGTCGGGCAGGTGCGAGAAGCCGCGACGCACCTGATGTTCAGCGCCAAGCGGAGCAATCTGCCGACGATCCTCGTCGGCCACGTCACCAAGGACGGCAGTCTGGCCGGCCCGAAAGTGCTGGAGCACGTGGTCGACACGGTGCTCTACTTCGAGGGCGAGCGGCACCATTCGCATCGCGTGGTGCGGGCGGTGAAGAACCGCTTCGGGGCAGTCAGCGAGCTGGGCGTGTTCGAGATGACCGGTGCAGGGCTCGTGCCGGTAGCGAACCCCTCTCGCCTGTTCCTCTCGGATCACGCGGCCGGCGTGCCAGGGTCGGTGGTGCTCTGTTCGCTGGAGGGTACGAGGCCGATTCTGGTCGAGGTGCAGGCGCTGGTCAGCACCGGCGCGTACGGGACCGCGCGGCGGATGGCGAGCGGCATCGACCACAACCGCCTGTCGCTGCTCCTGGCGGTGCTCGAGAAACGGGCGGGCCTCGGGCTGGCCGGCGAGGACGTCTTCGTCAACGTGGCCGGGGGCCTGGAGATAGACGAGCCGGCGGCCGATCTCGGCGTAGTGGCGGCGGTGGCGTCGAGCCTGCGCGGCCGCGGCGTGGCGCCGGGCACGGCGGTGTTCGGCGAGGTGGGGTTGGGCGGCGAGGTTCGCGGGACGCCGCAGGCGGGACTGCGCGTCAGAGAGGCGGCCCAGCTCGGGTTCACGCGTTGTGTCCTGCCCGCGGTGAACCGCAAGCGCGACACGGCGGACGCGGGCTGCGAGGCGATCGGGGTGGAGAACGTCGAGGATGCGCTCGACGTGCTGCTGAGCACTTCGTGAAGCGGGTCGGATGATGTCCTCCTTCCACTGGTGGCGGACGGTGTTCTGGCTGATTCCGGCCATATCCGTGTACACGATGGTGCTCGGCGCGCTGTCGCTGACCTCGATGGCGGTCGACTCTCGCGGCCGGCTGGCGCACTGGTGCGCGCGGACCTGGGCGCGGCTGATTCTGGTGACGACCGGGGTGCGGACCTCGGCGCGCGGCGTCGACCACGTGGACCCGAGCGCCCCGTACGTCTTCGTCTCCAACCACCAGAGCATCTACGACATTCCCGTGCTGTTCGTCGCCCTGCCGCTGCAGTTGCGGATAATCGCGAAAGCCTCGCTCGGCCGTTTCCCGGTGCTCGGCTGGCACCTGCGCTGGACCGGCCACCTGCTGGTGGACCGCACCCGCGCCGGCGTCGGCACACTGAAGCAGGTCGGTCGCATGATGCGGCGGGGGCACTCGCTGATCGTCTTCCCGGAGGGGACGCGGAGCACGGACGGTCGCGTGGGGCGATTCCGGCGCGGGCTGTTCCTCCTGGCGATCGAGGCGGGGCTTCCGGTGGTGCCGGTGGCGGTGTCCGGCACGCGGCACGTCATGCGCAAGGGGATGCTGACGACGCGTCCCGGCAAGGTGGCCCTGGTGGTGCATTCGCCGCTGCGCACCGACAACCTGAGCCGTGCCGACGCCCCCGCCCTCGCCGAGCGCGTGCACGGCATCATCGCGACCACGCTGTCCGCGGTGGAAAGGGAGGCGGCATGCGCGTAGCCGCGGTTGTCGTGGCGGGCGGGCGCGGGGCGCGAATCGGCGGTGCGGTGCCGAAGCAGTTCCGGGCGCTGGGGGACGGCACCCTCCTCGATCATGCGCTGGCGCCGTTCGACACGAGCGCCCGGGTCGGGGAGATGGTGGTCGTGCTGCCGGCGGACCTGATCGCCTCGCGCCACGCCGTCCCGGGGAAGATCGAGACCCCGCTGCGTGTCGTTGCGGGGGGCGTCCGGCGGCAGGACTCGGTGGCGGCCGGCTTCGACGTCATCGGCCGGGAGACCGACGTCGTGCTGGTCCATGACGCGGCGCGGCCGTTCTGCCCGCCGGTCCTTATCGACCGCACCCTCGATGCCGCGGCCGAGACAGGCGCCGCGGTGCCGGCCCTGCGCGCGACCGACACGGTCAAGCAGGCCGCTACGCGGGACGGGCGAATCGTCGTGGAGGCCACGCTGCGGCGGGAGCGCATCTACCTGGCCCAGACCCCCCAGGCCTTCCGGATCGAGGTGCTGCGCGACGCCGTCGCCCTGGGACGCAGCGGCGTCGATGCGACGGACGAGGCGTGGCTGGCGGAGCGCTGCGGGCACCCGGTGCGGCTCGTGGACGGCGACCCGGACAACTTCAAGGTGACGACGCCTGCCGATCTGCAGCGCGCCGCCGGCAGGGTGCGGAGTATTGCGGCCGCCGGTCCCGCGTTTGCGCGAGTGGGACTGGGCTACGACCTGCATCGGACCGTGGCCGGGAGACCGCTGATTCTCGGGGGCGTGCGCGTGCCCCACGATCGGGGGCTGGATGGGCACTCGGATGCGGATGCGGTCTGCCACGCGCTGGTCGATGCGATTCTGGGGGGCGTCGCCGCGGGAGACGTGGGCCGGCATTTCTCCAACCGCGACCCCCGCTGGAAGGGCGCGTCGAGCATCGACCTGCTGCGCCGCGCGGTAGCCATCGTCCACGAGCGCGGATACGCGGTCGGGAACGCGGACGTCGTGATCGTCGCCGAGCGCCCGCGCATCAGCCCGCACGCAGCCGCGATGCGGGAGCGGCTGGCCCGGACGCTCGAGGTGGTGGTGGACGCGGTCAGCGTCAAGGCGAAGACGGGCGAGGGGATGGACGCTGTGGGCCGCGGCGAGGCGATCGCGGTGCACGCGGTCGCCACGCTGGTGCCGCGGGGGCCGTAGCGGTGCCGCGATGACAATCTTCGGCGTCAGGCCCGTGATCGAGGCGCTGCGCGGCGGCCGCGTGACAGCTCTGGCCGTGAGCATGCGCCGCCGACGCGGCTTGACGGAGCTGCTGGAGTTGGCGGAGCGGCGGCATGTGCGCCTGCGACGGGTCGATCCCGCGGAGCTGGACCGGCTCGCGGGCGGGGCGGCGCACCAGGGGGTGGTCGCCACGGTGCGCGCACTCGACACGTACGCGGTTTCCGATCTGGTCGCGGTCCGTACGCCGCCGCTCATCCTCATCCTCGACGGCATCGAGGATCCGCGCAATCTGGGCGCCATAGCGCGCACGGTGGACGCTGCGGGCGCCTCGGGGCTGATCGTGCCGGAGCGACGGGCCGCGCCGGTCACGGGCGCCGCCGTCAAGGCCTCGGCCGGGGCGCTGGTGCACGTCCCTCTCGCGCCGGTCGTCAACCTGGCGCGGGCGCTCGAAGAGCTGAAGGCGACCGGGGTCTGGACGATCGGTCTCGAGGCGGAGGCCGAGCACTCGTTGTACGATCTGGATCTGCGCCTGCCGTCCGCCTTCGTGATAGGCGGAGAGGGGCGCGGGTTGCACCGGCTGGTGCGCGAGCGCTGCGACTGGCGTGCGGCGCTGCCGATGCGGGGACAGGTGTCGAGCCTCAACGCGTCGGTCGCGGCTGCCGTGGCCCTGTTCGAGGCGGCCCGCCAGCGGTCGGCCGCCGCGCGGGCCGGCTGAGGGCGGGGAGCGAGGCTGCCGGCCGAGACCGGGTCGCCGGCGGCGTCCGGGCGGGTCGGCGAGGTGGGGGATCCGGCGGACCGGCCCGCGGCCCTTGCGGGGTTGCGCGCGGTCTGCTATACTTCCCAATTCGTCCGGCTGGCGTAGCTCAGTCCGGTAGAGCGGCTGATTTGTAATCAGCGGGTCGGGGGTTCGAATCCCTTCGCCAGCTCCACAGGCAGTGAACACGCGATCCCATTCAACCCGGTTGAGGTGCAGTGCGGGTACGGGAGCGCCCGGTGAGGCGGATCCCGGACGAAGAGTGATGTCGGCGAGGTTGCGGAGCGGTCAAACGCAACAGACTGTAAATCTGTCGCCCAAGCGGCTTCGGAGGTTCGAATCCTCCCCTCGCCACCAAGTTGAGCGGCAGGCGTAGTCGGATCGCGGTGCGGGCGGGCGGCGGATGGGCGGGAGTAACTCAGTGGTAGAGTCACAGCCTTCCAAGCTGTTGGTCGCGGGTTCGATCCCCGTCTCCCGCTCCAGCTCGCGCAGCGTCGGCGGAGCGTCGCCGATGCCATGCGGCGGCGCCGGATCCGCCGGACGCGCCGGCCGGACCGGTTTCCGGATTCGTGATCGAGCCGATGTAGCTCAGTGGTAGAGCGCGTCCTTGGTAAGGACGAGGTCACCGGTTCAAGCCCGGTCATCGGCTCCACCGTGGTGATGGAGGACAGCGAGCACTCGCATTTCGAACAGGGACTGTCATGGCGAAAGAGAAGTTCGACAGGTCGAAGCCGCACGTGAACATCGGGACGATCGGGCACATCGATCACGGGAAGACGACGTTGACGGCGGCGATCACGCAGGTGATGGCGAAGCACGACCCGACGAACACGGTGCGTTCGTTCGACTCGATCGACAACGCTCCGGAGGAGCGGGAGCGCGGGATCACGATCGCGACGGCGCACGTGGAGTACACGACGGCGAACCGTCACTACGCGCACGTGGACTGCCCGGGTCACGCCGACTACATCAAGAACATGATCACGGGCGCGGCGCAGATGGACGGTGCGATTCTGGTGGTTGCGGCGACCGACGGTCCGATGCCGCAGACACGGGAGCACATTCTGCTGGCTCGCCAGGTTGGGGTTCCGTCGCTGGTTGTGTTCCTGAACAAGTGCGACGCGGTTGACGACCCGGAGCTTCTGGAGCTTGTGGAGCTCGAGGTCCGTGAGTTGCTGAGCTCGTATGAGTTCCCCGGGGACGACATTCCGGTGGTTCAGGGTTCTGCTCTGAGGGCGCTGGAGGGGGAGTCGGCGGGCGAGGCGTCGGTCGACAAGCTGATGGAGGCGGTCGACGCGTATGTTCCGCTTCCGGAGCGTGACATCGACAAGCCGTTTCTGATGCCGATCGAGGACGTGTTTTCGATTTCGGGCCGCGGGACGGTTGTGACGGGCCGGGTGGATCGCGGCAAGGTGTTGGTCGGGGAAGAGGTTGAGATTGTCGGCTTCAGCGAGACGCAGAAGAAGGTGGTGACCGGGGTCGAGATGTTCCGGAAGCTGCTGGACGAAGGGGTTGCCGGGGACAACATCGGGGTGTTGCTGCGGGGGACGGAGAAGGACGACGTCGAGCGGGGTCAGGTGCTTGCGAAGCCGAAGACGATCACGCCTCACACGAAGTTCAAGGGCGAGGTTTACGTTCTGACGAAGGACGAGGGTGGTCGCCACACGCCGTTTTTCGACGGCTACCGGCCGCAGTTCTACCTGCGGACGACGGACGTGACGGGGGTTGCGAACCTGCCTGAGGGCGTCGAGATGGTGATGCCGGGCGACAACGTGACGATCAGCGTGGAGCTGATCACGCCGGTGGCCCTGGAGAAGGGGCTGCGGTTCGCGATCCGCGAGGGCGGCCGCACGGTGGGCTCGGGCACCATCACCGAGATCGTCGAGTAGGGGTCTGCGCCGCAGGACGGGGCAGGCTCCTGGAGAGGGTCGGTTGGGCGGAAAGCGGGGCCGCAGGCGGCGATTTCCGGGTTCGGCGCTCCCGGCAGGGCGGCGGAAGGTGACAACATGCGCGATATCGTCATTCTGGCGTGCACCGAGTGCAAGCGGCGGAACTACACGACGACCAAGAACAAGCGGAAGACTCCCGATCGGCTGCAGTTGAAGAAGTACTGCCGCTGGTGCCGGGCGCACAAGCCGCACCGGGAGACGAAGTAGCGCGTGCGCGGAGTACAGGCCAGTAGCTCAATTGGTAGAGCACCGGTCTCCAAAACCGGGGGCTGGGGGTTCGAGCCCCTCCTGGCCTGCCAAAGCCTCGGCGGCGCGCGGCTGGATTCCGCGTGCCACCGAAACCGGTGCGGCGCGGGGATCGCGGCGCGCCGCGACCGCGGAGCAACAAGGCGAGGCGGGATGCATCGCCGGTCGGATGCAGCGGCGTGCGGGACCGTGGCGAGGGACACAGAATCGTGACATCGACCAAGATGGAGAGCGTACGCGAGCCGTCTGCGGGAGGGATGTTCGGCTGGTGGGGCAGGTCGCGCACGTTCCTGGCGCAGGTGCGCAACGAACTCTCGCGGGTGACGTGGCCGACCCGGAAAGAGGTGCAGGCGACGACCTTCGTCGTGATCCTGACGTCGATCCTGTTCGGCCTCTACCTGTGGGGCATCGATCTGGTGCTCGATCGGCTCGCGCGGGCCCTGTTCCAGGCGTTTGGTGTGTAGATGACGGACGTCATTACGAAGCAGTGGTACATCGTCCACACGTACTCGGGTTTCGAGAACAAGGTGGCGGAATCGCTGCAGCAGCGCGTGCAGGCGTACGGCATGGAGACCGACATCGGCGAGGTCCTCGTTCCGACCGAGGATGTGGTCGAGATGCGCGGCGGCCGGCGGGTGGTGACCACCAAGCGGTTCTTCCCGGGCTACATCCTCGTCGAGATGAACATGTCCGATCGCGCCTGGCACGTCGTGAAGAACACGCCGAAGGTCACCGGCTTCGTCGGCGCGGGCGCGAAGCCGACGCCGCTGACCCGCGAGGAGGTGGACCAGATTCTCCACCAGGTGACGGTGGCGGCCGAGCAGCCGAAGCCGAAGTACACGTTCGACAAGGGCGATCAGGTGCGGATCAACGAAGGGCCGTTCACCAGCTTCAACGGGGTGGTCGACGAGGTGAACCTCGATCGCAACACGCTCAAGGTGATGGTGACGATTTTCGGGCGCTCCACGCCGGTGGAGCTCGACTTCCTGCAGGTAGAGAAGCTGTAGACGAGGGAGGCCGGCCACCGGCCTCTGGGCATGCATGGCGAAGAAGATCATCGGACAGGTGAAGCTCCAGATCGCGGCCGGCAAGGCGACGCCGGCGCCGCCGGTGGGTACCGCGCTCGGTCCGCACGGCGTGAACATCATGGACTTCTGCAAGGCGTTCAACGCGAAGACCGCCGCCCAGGAAGGACTGATCATCCCGGCCGTCGTGACCGTGTACGCGGACCGTTCGTACAGCTTCATCACGAAGACGCCGCCCGCCGCGGTGCTGCTGAAGCGGGCCGCCAATATCGCCAAGGGATCGGGTGAGCCGAACCGGACGAAGGTCGCCACGGTGACCCGGCAGCAGGTCGAGGAGATAGCCGGCGTCAAGATGCCGGACCTGAACGCGAACACGCTCGACGCGGCAGTTGCGATCGTGGCCGGCACGGCCCGGTCGATGGGCATCGAGATCGAGGGCTAGTTCTCTCGGCCGGCGCGGCGCGAGCCGGCGCGGCTACAGGCGGGTGTGGACCATGGGCAAGAACGGCAAGCAGTTCGAAGCGGCGAAGGCCAGGGTGGGTCAGGAACCGTACCCGATCGAGAAGGCGATTCCCCTGGTGCAGGACCTCAAGTTCGCCAAGTTCAATGAGACCGTCGAGATGGCGATGCGGCTCGGTGTCAACCCGAAGCACGCGGATCAGATGGTCCGCGGCACGGTCGTTTTGCCGCACGGACTCGGACGGAGCAAGAAGGTGCTCGTGATCGCCGGGGCCGAGAAGCAGAAGGAAGCCGAGCAGGCGGGCGCGGATGTCGTCGGCGGCGACGAGATGGTCGAGAAGATCCAGGGCGGGTGGATGGACTTCGAGGCCGTCGTGGCGACTCCCGACATGATGCGTTCGGTCGGCAAGCTCGGTCGGATTCTCGGGCCGCGCGGACTGATGCCGAATCCGAAGACCGGTACCGTCACTCCCGACGTGGCGAAGGCAGTCCGGGAGATAAAGGCCGGCAAGGTCGAGTACCGCGTCGACAAGGCGGGCGTGGTGCACGCGGCGATCGGCAAGGTGTCGTTCGAGGCGCAGCAGTTGCTGGAGAACGCGAACGCACTTTCCGCAAGCGTGATCAAGGCGAAGCCGGCGGCGGCCAAGGGCCGATACCTCAAGGGCGTGCACTTGTCGTCGACCATGGGGCCGGGCGTTCCGGTGGATACGGTCAGCGTCGAGGCCGGCGCGAAGGCATAGGCATGGCACTCAGCAGGGCAGGCAAGGAAGAGCAGCTCGCGCATCTCAAGAGCGAGTTCGGCGCCGCGGAGAGCGTCGTGCTGGTCGACTACAAGGGGCTCGACGTTCCGCGGGTCACCGAATTGCGCCGGAAGATCCGGGATGCGCAGGCGAGCTATCGGGTCGTGAAGAACTCGATCGCGCGGCAGGCCGTGGCCGGCACGCCGTTCGAGGCGCTGCGGGAGCGCATCGAGGGCACCACCGGGGTGGCGTACAGCCGGGAAGATCCGGTCGTGCTGGCGAAGACCCTCGTGGACTTCGCGAAGACCGCGCCGGAGTTGATCGTCAAGCTGGCCGTGGTGCAGGGGCAGACGGTGGAGGCGGAGGGCGTCACCGACCTGGCGGCGCTGCCCGGCAAGGCTGAGCTGCAGGCGAAGCTGTTGATGGTGCTGCAGGCGCCGATGACGCAACTGGTGCAGGTGCTGAACGCCGTGCCGCGTGACTTGATGAACGTTCTGAGCCAGGTCGAGAAGAAGAAGTCCGAGGAGGAAGTCTGAGCATGGCTGACGTGACCCAGGACCAGGTGGTCGATTACATCAAGGGAATGTCCGTACTCGAGTTGTCGGGACTCGTCAAGCGGTTGGAGGAGGAGCTGGGGGTGTCGGCTGCAGCCGCCATGCCGATCGCGGTTGCCGGTGCGGCGGCGCCGGGCGCGGCGGCGGCCGAGGAGGAGCAGACCGAGTTCACGGTCACGCTGACCGAGATCGGGCCGAAGAAGATCAACGTGATCAAGGTCGTCCGCGAGGTTACGAGCCTCGGTCTCAAGGAAGCCAAGGATCTGGTCGAGAGTGCCCCGAGCGCCGTCAAGGAGGCCATTCCCAAGGACGAGGCCGAGGCGCTCCAGAAGAAGTTCGAGGAAGTCGGAGCCAAGACGGAGATCAAGTAGGCTCCGGCGCACGTCGTGGTCTGGCGAGCGTCGACGGCCGTCCGTCGGCGATACGGCGCGTCCGCTCGCCAGGGGCCGGTCCGGGCTCGGGGCGCGGACGTGCGCCCCGGGCGGGTTGTGCGTCGCAACCGTGTCCGACGCGTTTCCTTGATCGACGGAGAGGGCTTCAACCGTGCAGCACATCCTGCCCAAGAACGTGTATCGCGAGCGTATCGATTTCTCGAAGATCCGTGCGGCGGTTCCCATTCCGAACCTCATCGAGATCCAGAAGAAGTCGTACGAGCGCTTCCTGCAGATGAACCGGATGCCGGCCGAGCGCGAGGACGCCGGCCTGCAGTCGGTGTTCAAGTCCGTCTTTCCGATCAGCGACTTCCGGGAGAACTCCTCGCTGGAGTTCATCGACTATTCCATCGGCGACTGGGAGTGCAAGTGCAAGCGCCTGAGCGGGTTGCAGCACCTGCGCCAGCCTGCGCCGCCTGCGGAGCGGTGCTGGAGGCCGATCCCTACGGCGAGCGCGAGGTCATCTGCCAGTCCTGCGGCCGCGCGAACAAGGTGCGCGGGACGATCTGCGACGTGTGCGGCGAGACCGTAGGCCTGCGGCTGAAGTACGACGTCCAGGAGTGCCAGGAGCGGGGCATGACCTATTCCGTGCCCCTCAAGGTGACCATCCAGCTCGGAGTCTGGAACAAGGATCCGGATACCGGGGTCAAGTCGATCCGGGACATCAAGGAGCAGGAGGTCTACTTCGGCGAGATTCCGTTGATGACGGACAACGGGACGTTCTTCATCAACGGCACCGAGCGCGTCATCGTCTCGCAGTTGCACCGGTCGCCGGGGGCGTTCTTCCATTCCGAGGACAAGGCCGCCTTCGTTGCGCAGATCATCCCGTACCGCGGGTCGTGGGTGGAGTTCGAGTACGACGCGAAGAACCTGCTGTACGTTCGCATCGACCGCAAGCGCAAGTTCCTGGCGACGGTCTTCCTGCGGGCGCTCGGGCTGCACGAGCCGGACGAGATCATTCGGACGTTCTACACGGTCGATCGCATCGTCACGACCGGGTCGACGCTCGCGTGGGCCGTGAGCGACACGCTGGTCGGGCGCAAGGTTGCGGTCGAGGTCGAGGGCGCCGGCGGCGACGTGCTGGCCAAGAAGGGTCAGAAACTGACGCGCACCCGCATCGAGGCGCTGAAGCGGGCCGGCATCGCGTCCATCGAGCTGGCCCCGGAGGAGCTCCTGGGGGCCTTCGCAGTGGCCGACGTCGTCGACCCGGAAACCGGCGAGGTGATACTCGAGGCGAACGAGGAGATTACCCCCCGCATCGTGTCGATGGCCCAGGAGAAGGAAGTCGGCGCCATCGAGGTGTTCTTCCCCGAGCAGGACGAAGTAGGGCCGGTCCTGTCCGCCACGCTCAAGAAGGATCCGATCAAGACGCACGAAGAGGCGTTGATCGAGATCTACCGGCGGTTGCGCCCCGGCGATCCGCCGACCCTCGACAGCTCGCGCTCGCTGTTCGAGAGCCTGTTCTTCAATCCGCAGAAGTACGACTTCTCGCGGGTGGGGCGCCTGAAGCTGAACACGAAGCTCGGCCTCGACACCCCTCTCGACGAGCGGGTCCTGCAGCCCCATGACTTCCACGAGGTCATCCGGTATCTGCTGACGCTGCGGCGGAACCCGTCGAACGTGGACGACATCGACCACCTCGGCAACCGACGCGTGCGGTCGGTCGGCGAGCTGCTCGAGAACCAGTTCCGGATTGGTCTGGTGCGGATGGAGCGGGCCATCAAGGAGAAGATGTCCGTCTACCAGGAAATGGCCACCGCGATGCCGCACGACCTGATCAACGCGAAGCCGGTGATGGCCGCGATTCGCGAGTTCTTCGGGTCGTCGCAGTTGTCGCAGTTCATGGATCAGACCAATCCGCTGTCGGAGATCACGCACAAGCGGCGGCTGTCGGCGCTCGGACCCGGCGGACTGTCACGGGAACGGGCAGGGTTCGAGGTCCGGGACGTGCATCCGACGCATTACGGTCGGATCTGTCCCATCGAGACCCCGGAGGGCCCGAACATCGGTCTGATCTCGTCGCTGTCCTGCTACGCGCGCATCAACGAGTTCGGATTCATCGAATCGCCGTACCGCACCGTCAAGGGGGGCCGCGCCGTCGACTACGTGAAGATCGCCAATGCCGGGGGAACGAAGTACAAGGTGGGCGAGGTCGTCGAAGCGGCCGCGGCCGCGGCAGAGAACGTCGCCGCGAAGCGCCGCAAGAAGCGTCCGGCGGAATACGAGCCCCACTCGTTCTACCTGTCGGCGTGGGAGGAGGACAAGCACGTCATCGCCCAGGCGAACGCGAAGCTCAATGACGATGGAGAGCTTGTCGACGAGCGGATCAACGCGCGGGAGGCCGGCAACTTCGTGCTGGCGGAGAGCGACAAGGTCGATTTCATCGACGTCTCGCCGAAGCAGCTCGTTTCGGTGGCGGCGTCGTTGATCCCGTTTCTGGAGAACGACGACGCCAACCGCGCGCTGATGGGCTCGAACATGCAGAGGCAGGCCGTGCCGTTGCTGCGGGCGCGGGCCCCGTTCGTCGGAACCGGCATGGAGTACATCACGGCTCGCGACTCGGGCGCGGTGGTCACCGCGCGCCGCGGCGGCCTGGTCGACTTCGTCGACTCGCAACGGATCGTGGTGCGCGTCGAGGGAGAGCCGGCGGGAGCCGATGCGACGAGCGAGATGGGCGCCGACATCTACAACCTGACCAAGTTCAGGCGGTCGAACCAGAACACCTGCATCAACCAGAAACCCATCGTGAAGGTGGAGCAGCGGGTCGAGAAGGGACAGGTGCTTGCCGACGGGCCGTGCACGGAGCTCGGCGAGCTGGCCCTGGGCAGGAACGTGCTCGTCGCGTTCATGCCCTGGCGCGGGTACAACTTCGAAGACGCGATTCTGGTCTCGGAGCGACTCGTGAAGGAGGACTACTACACCTCCATCCACATCGAGGAGTTCGAGATCGAGTCACGCGACACCAAGCTCGGTCCCGAGGAGATAACCCGCGACATCCCGAACGTGTCCGAGGGGTTCCTCAAGGATCTGGACGAGAGCGGGATCATCCGCATCGGCGCGTACGTGAAGCCGTCCGACATCCTGGTCGGGAAGGTCACTCCCAAGGGCGAGACCCAACTGACGCCGGAGGAAAAGCTGCTGCGCGCCATCTTCGGCGAGAAGGCGGGCGACGTGCGTGACGCGTCGTTGCTCTGCCCGCCCGGCATCGAGGGCATCGTGGTCGGCGTCCGGATCTTCTCCCGCAAGGGGATCGAGAAGGACGACCGGGCCAAGGCGATCGAGGCCGAAGAGCTGGAGATGATGGAGAAGAACCTGCAGGACGAGATCCGTATCCTGCACGACGAGGTCAAGAAGCGCCTGCTGACCCTGCTGACGGGGCAGACGCTGGCCGCGGATCTCCATGACGAGTTCGGGAGCGAGCTGCGCCTTGCGGAGGGGACGGTGCTCACCGAGGAGGTCATTCGCGGTCTGCCGTTCAACGAGCTGGCGCGGGTGCGGATCGCGGCCGACAACCCTGCGCTCGAGGACGAGCTGCAGACGCTCGAAATGCGGACCGAGCGGCAGGTCGAGGTGATCCGTCAGCTCTTCGAGGAGAAGAAGGAGAAGATCCGGAGGGGCGACGAGCTGCCGCCGGGCGTCATCAAGCTGGTCAAGGTCTATGTCGCCATGAAGCGCAAGCTCTCGGTCGGCGACAAGATGGCGGGTCGCCACGGCAACAAGGGCGTCATCGCGCGTATCCTGCCGGAAGAGGACATGCCGCACCTTCCGGACGGAACCCCGGTGGAGATCGTTCTGAATCCGCTCGGGGTTCCCTCGCGGATGAACGTGGGCCAGATACTCGAGACGCATCTGGGTTGGGCGGCTCACGAAGCGGGCAACCAGGGCAAGTTCGGAACGGAGGCGAAGCCGCTGTACTTCGCCTCGCCCGTCTTCGACGGCGCGCGCGAGCCCGAGATCAAGGACTGGCTCGACAAGACCGGGTTGCCGACCGGCGGCAAGACCACCCTCTACGACGGTCTCAGCGGCGAGCCGTTCGAACAGAAGGTCACCGTTGGCTACATCTATATGCTCAAGCTGTCGCACCTGGTCGACGACAAGATCCACGCCCGCTCCATCGGGCCGTACTCTCTGATCACGCAGCAGCCGCTCGGCGGGAAGGCGCAGTTCGGCGGCCAGCGTTTCGGCGAGATGGAGGTGTGGGCGCTCGAGGCCTACGGCGCCGCGCACATCCTTCAGGAACTGCTGACCGCGAAGTCGGACGACGTGACCGGTCGCGCGAAAATCTACGAGGCGATCGTGAAGGGTGACGCGTCGTTCGCGCCGGGCCTGCCCGAGTCGTTCAACGTCCTGATTCGGGAGCTGCAGGCGCTATGCCTCGACGTGGATCTGATCAAGACCCGCATGCCGCCGGTCGAGGCAGCGCCGAGCGAGGTCGAGCCCGGTGCGGACGAGGATGATGCCGGCGATTCCGCGATCGACATTGCTGCCGCGGTGCTCGAAGGCGCCGACGGCGAGGCGTGAAGGGAAGGAACTCCATGCGACCCAGCTTTGCGGACCGAAGTTCCCTGACCGTCGATTTCGACGCCATCCGGATCACCCTCGCGTCTCCGGAGAAGATTCTGTCGTGGTCGCACGGCGAGGTGACCAAGCCGGAGACGATCAACTACCGGACCTTCAAGCCCGAGCGGGACGGCTTGTTCTGCGCCAAGATCTTCGGCCCCGTCACCGATTGGGAATGCCTGTGCGGCAAGTACAAGCGGATGAAGCACCGGGGCGTCATCTGCGACAAGTGCGGCGTCGAGGTGACGCAGGCGAAGGTGCGCCGGGAGCGTCTCGGGCACATCACGCTCGCCACGCCGGTCAGCCACGTCTGGTTCTTCAAGGGACTGCCGAGCCGCATCGGCCACCTTCTCGACATTTCGCTGCGCGATCTCGAGCGCGTCCTCTACTTCGAGGCGTATGTCGTGATCGATCCCGGCGACAGCGGCCTCAAGCAGAACCAGCTCCTGACCGAGGAGGAGTACCGGAAGGCGTTGGAGGAGCAGGGGACCTTCCACGCCCAGATGGGCGCGGAAGCCATCAAGGAGCTCCTGCGCACGGTGGACATCGAGGATCTCGCGGTCGCGTTGCGCCAGAGGATGCGCGAGGAGACCTCGGTCCAGAAGAAGCTGAAATATGCCAAGCGCCTGAAGGTGGTCGATTCCTTCCGGCGTTCGACCAATCGGCCGGAGTGGATGATTCTCGACGTCATCCCCGTCATTCCTCCCGAGCTGCGGCCGCTCGTGCCTCTCGACGGGGGTCGTTTCGCAACGTCGGATCTCAACGATCTCTATCGCCGGGTCATCAACCGGAACAACCGGCTCAAGAAGCTGATCGAGCTCAAGGCTCCCGACGTCATCATCCGCAACGAGAAGCGGATGCTGCAGGAGGCGGTGGACGCGCTGTTCGACAACGGCCGGCGGGGGCGCGTGCTGCGGGGCGCCAACAACCGCCCGCTCAAGTCGCTGTCGGACACGCTGAAGGGCAAGCAGGGACGGTTCCGCCAGAACCTGCTCGGCAAGCGGGTCGACTACTCCGGGCGGTCGGTGATCGTGGTCGGACCGGAGCTGAAGCTGCACCAGTGCGGGCTGCCCAAGAAGATGGCCCTGGAGCTGTTCAAACCCTTCATCTACAACAAGCTCGAGCAGCGCGAGATGGTGGCGACCATCAAGCAGGCGCGCGAGATGGTCGAGCAGCACGAGCCCGAGGTCTGGGACATTCTCGAGGAAGTGATCCGTGAGCACCCGGTGCTGCTGAACCGCGCCCCCACGCTGCACCGGCTCGGCATCCAGGCCTTTGAGCCCGTCCTGGTCGAAGGCAAGGCGATCCGGATCCACCCGCTGGTCTGCACCGCGTTCAACGCCGACTTCGACGGGGACCAGATGGCGGTGCACGTGCCGCTGTCACCCGAAGCGCAGATCGAGGCGTCGGTCCTGATGATGTCGTCGAACAACATCATGTCGCCGTCGAGCGGGAGAC
The DNA here is from genome assembly GCA_963662835.3 of Vicinamibacterales bacterium. GTDB lineage: Bacteria > Acidobacteriota > Vicinamibacteria > Vicinamibacterales > UBA8438 > WTFV01. The sequence continues at coordinate 7,246,301 of CAXXVU020000002.1, read as the reverse complement.
CCATCGCGGTGCCATCGCAGGACATCGTGCTCGGGTGCTACTACCTGACCAAGGAGAAGCCCGGGGCCAGGGGAGCCGGGCGGATCTACGGGGTCGCGAAAGGCGCCGGCGGCGAGGCTGCGCCGTTGCGGACCGCTTCGCGAAAGGCCGGCGGGAACGATGGCCGCGACGGTTCGCTGCCGGAGTACGCCGGTCTCCGCGTCTTCTCCAGCGAGGAGGAGGTGCTGCTCGCGCTCGAGTCGGGCGACGTGGAGACGCTGTCGCCGATTCGTTTCCGGTTGAGCGGACCGTACATGGACCTCACGGCGTGGCGCGACGATCAGGACGTGCTGCATGCGCCCGTACGAGAGCTGGCTCGGGAGATCGTCGAGACGACGGTTGGACGCGTCGTCTTCAACCACGCGCTTCCCGACGAGGTCCCGTTCGTGAACGGACTTCTCAAGAAGAAGGGCCTGCAGCAGTTGGTGGAGTACAGCTACCTGCGGCGCGGGCTCGATCTGACGGTGACGATGCTCGATCGCCTCAAGGAGCTCGGATTCCTCTACGCGACGAAGTCCGGCATGTCCATCGGCATCGACGATCTCGTCATTCCGGACGAGAAGCCCCGCATGGTCGACGAGGCGCGGAAGAGCGTCATCGAGGTCGAGAAGCAGTACAACGAGGGCGCCATCACCGACCGCGAGAAGAAGAACAAGATCATCGACATCTGGTCCGGCGTCACCGAGAAGATCGCGGATGAGATGTTCGTCGGGATGGAGACTCTCGACGAAGATGGGCAGGCGTTCAATCCGGTCTTCGTCATGGCCGACTCCGGCGCCCGCGGCAGCAAGCAGCAGATGCGTCAGCTCGCCGGGATGCGGGGGCTGATGGCCAAGCCCTCGGGGGAGATCATAGAGACCCCGATAACGTCGAATTTCCGCGAAGGCCTGACCGTTCTGCAGTACTTCATCTCGACTCACGGCGCGCGGAAGGGGTTGGCCGATACGGCGCTCAAGACCGCCGACTCCGGTTACCTGACGCGGCGGCTGGTGGACGTGGCGCAGGACGTCATCATCTCGGAGATCGACTGCGGCACCCTCGACGGCATCGAAGCGGAGGCGATCGTAGAGAGCGGCGAGATCATCGAGCAGCTCCGGGACCGGATCAACGGCCGGGTATCGCTGGAGCCGCTGCGGGATCCGGTCAGCGGCGAAGTGATCGCGGAAGCGAATTCCGAGATCGGCGAGGAGTTGGCGTCCGACATCCAGGAGGCGGGCATCGAGAAGGTGAAGATCCGCTCGGTGTTGACCTGCGAGTCCCGCCGCGGCGTGTGCGCGCGCTGCTACGGGCGCGACCTGGGGACCGGGAGACTGGTGGAGCTCGGGCTGGCGGTCGGCGTCATCGCCGCGCAGTCGATCGGCGAGCCGGGCACGCAGCTCACGATGCGGACATTCCACATCGGCGGCACCGCGTCCGGGTCGGAGCAGTCGACGCACGTCTGCAAGCATGAAGGGGTGGTGGATCTCATCGGCGTGCAGGCGGTCTGGTTCGATGCCCGCGGCAACCCGGTGCCGGTCGACAGCCCGGAGGCGCGCGAGGGTGTCGTGATGAACCGTACCGCGGAGCTTGTCGTCCGCGATGCCCAGGGGCGTGGACGCGAGCACTACGAGCTGGTCTATGGCGCGCTCCTGAAGGTGCGCGACAGGGAGACGACGGAGATCGGCGAGACGCTTGTCGAGTGGGATCCCTACACGCGCTCGATTCTGACGGAGCAGGCAGGGATTGTACGCTTCGAGGACATCGAGAAGGACGTCACTTTCGAGGAGAAGTTCGACGAGGCGACGGGGCTGACCGAACGGATCATCATCGACGGACCGGAAGAGAAGCAGCCCGCCATTCGGGTAGTCAGCGGCACCAGACCGCTGCCGGCCGGCGCCGTGTTGCGGGTCAAGAGCGGCGACGAGGTGGTCGCGGGCAACGTGCTGGCGGTCGGACCCGACGGTGTCCCGATCATCGCGACCGGGCCCGGGAAGATCCGGTTCGAGAACATAGAGAAGAACATCGAGACGCGGGTGGACGAAGGTACCGGTGACAAGCAACGGGTCATCGTCGACGCTCCGGACGAGAAGAAGCCGCCGGTCGTCATGGTCGCGATCAACGATCAGCGGTACCCGCTGCCGTCGCGCGCGCATCTGATGGTGAGCGAGGACGACCAGGTCAACGCGACCGACGTGCTCGCCAAGATTCCGCGCGGGACGACCAAGACGAAGGACATCACCGGCGGTTTGCCGCGCGTGGTGGAGCTGTTCGAGGCGCGCAAGCCGCGTGAGCCGGCGATCATCAGCGAGATCGATGGAACGGTCAAGGACGGGGGGATCGTCAAGGGGAGCCGGAAGATCATCATCGTGCCGGACAACCTCGAGGCGGAACCGAAGGAGTACGCGTTGCCGCGCGGCGTGCACGTCAACGTGCAGGAAGGCGACCGCGTCCTCGCCGGCGACGCGCTGATGGACGGACCGCGCGATCCGCACGACATTCTCCGAGTGCTCGGCGAGAAGGCGCTGCACCGCTACCTCGTCAACGAGATCCAGGAGGTCTATCGGCTGCAGGGTGTTGCGATCAACGACAAGCACATCGAGGTCATGGTCCGGCAGATGATGCGGTGGGTGAAGATCGAGGACGTGGGAGACACGGAGCTTCTCGTCGACGAGCAGGTCGACAAGTTCCGGTTCGCGACCGAGAACGAGCGCGTCCTCACCGAGGGCGGGCAGCCTTCGACCGGCCGTCCGCTCCTGCTCGGCATCACCAAGGCGTCCCTGTCGACCGAGTCGTTCATCTCCGCCGCGTCGTTCCAGGAAACGACGCGAGTGCTGACCGAGGCGTCGATATCGGGCAAGGTCGACCACCTGCGGGGCCTCAAGGAGAACGTGACCATGGGGCGACTGATCCCGGCCGGTACCGGGTTCGACTACTACCGGCAGGTGCGGATCGAGGCGGACGAGCCGCCGCCGCCGCCGCTGCCCGATGATCTGGACATGGACAACGACATGGACTATTTCGGCGATGCGGAGGATCGGAGCGTCGCGCGGAGCACGGTGGGGACGCTGGATCCGCTGAGTTCGGCGGGATCGCGCGAGGCCGCACCGCCGCGGGAGGATCGCTAGGCACGCCGTTGCGGCCCGCAGCCTTGTCTCGGCCGCCGGTTTAGTGATAGCATCCCTTGGTTCTGTCGGGGACGGGATACCCTATCTGGCCCCGAACCGTCCGAAAGAGGCGCGCGGTCGTATGCGTCCTCTTTCCAGCGCCCGGCGTCCCGTGGGTGGGGCATTCCCGGGTCGCGCACGGCGAGCAAACTGATTTAGGGTCAACTGGTCGAGGCGCCAAGCGGTCGCGGTGGTCGCTTCAAGGTCTCGACCGAAACTGTCGGGTGTCGGACGCTCCGCCGTTGCCGGCGAGCGTGACGTCAAGCGAGGAAGTACCGGTGCCGACGATTAGCCAGCTTGTCCGCAAGGGTCGGGAGCGGGTCGTCAACAAGACGAAGAGCCCCGCCCTTCAAGGCTGCCCGCAGAAGCGCGGGGTCTGCGTTCGCGTGTTTACGCAGACGCCGAAGAAGCCGAATTCCGCGCTCCGGAAGGTGGCCCGCGTCCGGTTGACGAACACCATCGAGGTGACGAGCTATATCCCGGGCGAGGGTCACAACCTGCAGGAGCACTCGTTGGCGCTGATCCGGGGAGGGCGCGTGAAGGACCTGCCCGGCGTGAGGTATCACGTAGTGCGGGGGACGCTCGACACGGTCGGCGTGGCCGGCCGCAAGCAGAGCCGGTCGAAGTACGGCGCGAAGCGCCCGAAGTCGTAGGACGGAAGTCGAGGGAGACGAGCCGGGATGCCACGCAGGCGAGAAGTACCGAAGCGCGAAGTGCCGCCCGATCCCGTGTACAACAGCACGCTGCTCACGAAGTTCGTGCGCATGATCATGAAGAGCGGCAAGCGGAGCGTCGCGGAGGGCATCGTCTACGGGAGTCTCGACATCATCAAGGAACGGACCGGTGACGATCCGATCAAGATCTTCAAGCGGGCGGTCGACAACACGAAGCCCAGCCTCGAAGTGAAGTCCCGCCGTGTCGGGGGGTCGAACTACCAGGTGCCGGTCGAGGTGTCCCAGAATCGGCGTCTGTCGTTGAGCATCCGGTGGTTGACCTCATATGCGCGCAGCCGCGGCGACGGCAAGACGATGCGGGAGAGGTTGGCGAACGAGTTGGTCGATGCCTCGAATCTGAGGGGCGGTTCGGTGAAGAAGCGAGAGGATACGCACCGCATGGCGGAAGCGAACAAGGCATTTGCGCACTACCGATGGTGAGTGCCTCGTTCGCTTCCCTGTTGGCGGAAGCGGCTTTTTCGGTGCGGCCTGCCGGGGGCGGGCCTGGGGCGTTTCGCGTGCACCGTCGATGAAGGCGGTGAAGTGCCGCATGCTGGCGGCGGCGCGGTCTCGGAAACGGAACAACGGTGAACACGGCTGATTCGACGATCGCAACGCCGAAGCACATGAGGTCGCGGCCCGCTCCGCGGCGGGCGACAGACGACATGTTGAGAGCGGTCCCGCTCGATCGGACGCGGAACATCGGCATCATGGCGCACATCGATGCCGGCAAGACGACCACGACCGAGCGCATTCTTTTTTATACCGGGATCACGTACAAGGTCGGCGAGGTCCATGACGGCACGGCCGTGATGGATTGGATGGCGCAGGAGCAGGAGCGCGGAATCACGATTACGTCGGCGGCGACGACCTGCGTCTGGCGCGAGCACCGGATCAACATCATCGATACCCCCGGCCACGTGGACTTCACGGCCGAGGTGGAGCGGTCGTTGCGGGTTCTGGACGGTTCGGTTGCGGTGTTCGACGCCGTGGCCGGCGTGGAGCCGCAGACCGAGACTGTCTGGCGGCAGGCCGACAAGTACCGCGTTCCGCGGATCTGCTTCGTCAACAAGATGGACCGGGTGGGGGCGGATTTCGTCCGCACTCTTGCGGATATCCGGGCCAGGCTGGGGGCCAACCCGGTGGCCTTGCAGATTCCGATCGGGGCGGAGGATGGATTCGAGGGCGTGATCGATCTCGTGCGGATGAAGGCGGTTCGCAACACCGGCGTGCTCGGTGCCGAGCCGGAGATCGGGGAAATCCCCGCGGAGCTCCGCGAAGCGGCCATGGAATACCGCGAACAGTTGGTGGAGAAGATCAGTGAGGTCAATGACGACCTGCTGAGCCGATATCTCCACGGCGAACCGCTGCCCGAGGCGGAGGTTCGCGCCACGGTGCGGCGGCGCGCGATCGAGTCGCTGCATGGCGAGGAAGCGCCGTTCGTGCCCGTGCTGTGCGGGTCTGCCTTCAAGAACAAGGGCGTGCAGCCATTGCTCGACGCCATCGTCGACTATCTTCCGTCGCCCGAGGACGTCCCCCCGATTACGGGCGCCAATCCACACCGGTCGGAGGGCGACGACGACTACCTGGTAGAGCGGCCGGCGGACGATGCCGCTCCCTTCTCGGCGTTGGCGTTCAAGGTGATGACCGACCCGTACGTCGGCCAGTTGACCTTCATCCGGGTCTACTCGGGGGTCATGAAGACCGGTGCGACGGTGCTCAACACGGGCAGGGGGCGCAAGGAGCGGATTGGTCGCCTGCTGAAGATGCACGCGAACAAGCGCGAGGAGATTCGGCAGGTCTGGGCCGGCGAGATCGCGGCGGCGGTCGGGCTCAAGAGCGTCGGGACGGGCGATACGATTTGCGACCCGCAGCATGCGGTGGTGCTGGAATCGATGGAGTTTCCGAGCCCGGTGATCAGCCTGGCGATCGAGCCCAGCACCAAGGCCGACCAGGAGAAGCTGGGGCAGGGCCTGGCGAAGCTCACCGCCGAGGATCCGACGTTCCAGGTGCGGACGGACGACGAGATCGGGCAGGTCGTCATCTCGGGAATGGGCGAGCTGCATCTGGAGATTCTCGTCGACCGGCTGCGGCGTGAGTTCGGCGTCGAAGCGAGCGTCGGGCGCCCGCAGGTGGCCTACAAGGAGACGCTGACCCGCACGTCGCGAGGTGAGGGACGCTACGTCAAGCAGACGGGCGGGCGCGGGCAGTACGGGCACGTCAAGATCCGCGTGACCCCGGGCGAGCCGGGCAAGGGCTTCGAGTTCGTCAACGAGATATTCGGTGGCGCCGTGCCGCGCGAGTACATACGACCGGTCGAGGAAGGCATCCGGGACGCGATGACGACCGGCGTGCTCGCCGGCTACCCGATCGAGGACGTCCAGGTATCCCTCTATGACGGTTCCTATCACGACGTGGACTCGTCGGAAGGAGCGTTTCAGATCGCCGGGGTCATGGCCTTTCGGGACGCCGCGCAGAAGGCCGGGGCGGTGCTGCTCGAACCGGTCATGCGGATCGAGGTGGTCGTGCCCGAGGAGTACACGGGCGACGTCATCGGCGACTTGAACTCGCGGCGCGGCAAGGTCCGGTCGATGGAGGCGCGGGGCGGCAGTCAGATCGTCAACGCGCGCGTCCCGCTGGCCGAGATGTTCGGATACGCGACGGAGCTGCGCTCGCGGACGCAGGGCCGTGCGACGTACTCGATGCATTTCGACCGCTACGAGCCGGTGCCGGACAGCGTCGGCGAGCAGATCGTGGCGCGCATACAGGGTAAGTGAGAGGTCTCCATCGATGGCGAAAGAGAAGTTCGACAGGTCGAAGCCGCACGTGAACATCGGGACGATCGGGCACATCGATCACGGGAAAACGACGTTGACGGCGGCGATCACGCAGGTGATGGCGAAGCACGACCCGACGAACACGGTGCGTTCGTTCGACTCGATCGACAACGCTCCGGAGGAGCGGGAGCGCGGGATCACGATCGCGACGGCGCACGTGGAGTACACGACGGCGAACCGTCACTACGCGCACGTGGACTGCCCGGGTCACGCCGACTACATCAAGAACATGATCACGGGCGCGGCGCAGATGGACGGTGCGATTCTGGTGGTTGCGGCGACCGACGGTCCGATGCCGCAGACACGGGAGCACATTCTGCTGGCTCGCCAGGTTGGGGTTCCGTCGCTGGTTGTGTTCCTGAACAAGTGCGACGCGGTTGACGACCCGGAGCTTCTGGAGCTTGTGGAGCTTGAGGTCCGAGAGTTGCTGAGCTCGTATGAGTTCCCCGGGGACGACATTCCGGTGGTTCAGGGTTCTGCTCTGAAGGCGCTGGAGGGGGAGTCGGCGGGTGAGGCGTCGGTCGACAAGCTGATGGAGGCGGTCGACGCGTATGTTCCGCTTCCGGAGCGTGACATCGACAAGCCGTTTCTGATGCCGATCGAGGACGTGTTTTCGATTTCGGGCCGCGGGACGGTTGTGACGGGCCGTGTGGATCGCGGCAAGGTGTTGGTCGGGGAAGAGGTTGAGATTGTCGGCTTCAGCGAGACGCAGAAGAAGGTGGTGACCGGGGTCGAGATGTTCCGGAAGCTGCTGGACGAAGGGGTTGCCGGGGACAACATCGGGGTGTTGCTGCGGGGGACGGAGAAGGACGACGTCGAGCGGGGTCAGGTGCTTGCGAAGCCGAAGACGATCACGCCTCACACGAAGTTCAAGGGCGAGGTTTACGTTCTGACGAAGGACGAGGGTGGTCGCCACACGCCGTTTTTCGACGGCTACCGGCCGCAGTTCTACCTGCGGACGACGGACGTGACGGGGGTTGCGAACCTGCCTGAGGGCGTCGAGATGGTGATGCCGGGCGACAACGTGACGATCAGCGTGGAGCTGATCACGCCGGTGGCCCTGGAGAAGGGGCTGCGGTTCGCGATCCGCGAGGGCGGCCGCACGGTGGGCTCGGGCACCATCACCGAGATCGTCGAGTAGCGGCTGTTTCTGTTTCCAGGGCTCCGATCGAAGGCAGGATGCGCGCGACATGGCCACGTTCAGCGACAAGATCCGGATCCGATTGAAGGCGTACGATCATCGCCTGCTGGACCAGTCGACGAGTGAGATCGTCGACACCGCGCGGCGAACGGGCGCGCGGCTCGCAGGACCGATCCCTCTGCCGACCGACAAGAACAAGTGGACGGTGCTGCGTTCGCCTCACGTCGACAAGAAGTCGCGGGAGCAGTTCGAAATCCGGACTCACAAGCGCCTGATCGACATTTTCGAGCCGACCTCGCAGACCGTGGATGCGTTGATGAAGCTCGACTTGCCCGCGGGGGTGGATGTCGAGATCAAGGCGTTCGGCAAGGAGCATGCGTAAGTCTGAGCCGCGTCCGAGCGGAGCGGGAATCGAGCGATGGTGACCGGGATCATTGGGCAGAAGATCGGCATGACGCAGATGTTCGGGGCCGACGGCGCCGCGCGGCCCGTGACGGTGCTCAAGGCAGGACCATGCGTCGTCGTCCAGCGCAAGCAGGTCGACCGGGACGGCTACGACGCAGTCCAGCTCGGGCTGGTCGAAGACCGGCCGGCCCGCGTCACCAAGCCGGTGGCGGGTCTGTACGCGCGGGCGAGCGTGCCTCCGACGCGAGTGCGGCGGGAAGTGGCGCTCGACGGCCGGGGCGCCGAGCCCGCGGAGGGAGAGCAGGTGCTGGCCTCGCTCTTCGCCGAAGGCGATCAGGTGGACGTCACCGGCGTCAGCCGCGGCCGCGGCTTCCAGGGTGTCATGAAGCGCCACGGATTCGGCGGCGGGCGAGCGACGCACGGATCCATGTTTCACCGGGCGCCGGGTTCGATCGGGCAGTCCTCGTATCCGTCGCGGGTGCTCAAGGGGATGCGGGCGCCCGGGCACATGGGCGTGGACCGCGTTACCGTGCGGAATCTGCGCGTGGTGACGGTCGACGCGGAGAGCAATCGGCTCGTCGTTACCGGGGCAGTACCTGGGGCGGCCGGCACCTACGTGGTCATCCGTCGCGCGGCCGCGCCGCGCCGCGAGCCGGCGCCGCCGCCGGTCGATGCGACCAGGAAGAAGAAGCGGTGAGGCTCGGCCGGTAACCGGGCGGTGGTTGAAGACGATGACGTGTGACGTGGTCAACGAGCAGAACGAGACGGTCGACGCGCTGGAACTGAGCGACGATCTGTTCGCGGGGCCGATCGCTTCCGGGCTGGTCTGGGAGTCGGTGGTGCACGAGCAGGCCGGTGCGCGGCGCGGCACGCACTCGACGAAGACGCGCGGCCTCGTCAGCGGTACCGGCCGGAAGCCGTGGCGCCAGAAGGGCTCCGGCCGCGCTCGGGTCGGTGAGGCGCGGAACCCGCTGTGGCGCACCGGCGGAATCGTGTTCGGCCCGCGGCCGCGCAGCTACGGCTACCACCTGCCGCGCAAGGTGGCGCGGGGCGCCCTGCGTGCCGCCTTGCGAGCGAAGTTCGAGGAGGGCGCCGTCGTCGTGCTGTCCGCGTTCAACATCGAGGAGCCGAAGACGCGGCTCGCGGTGGAGTTGCTCGACGGTCTGAGGGTGACAGGCAAGGCCTTGCTGATCGACGTGGCGCCGAGCGTCAACCTCGAGCGCGCCGCCAGCAACCTGCCGGACGTGCGGGTGGCTGCGTCGAGCCGGGTGACCGCGCGCGATGTCGTGAACGCCGGCCGGCTCGTCGTGAGTCGCGCGGCGGCGGAGCGCCTGGTGCGGGCGGTGACGTCATGAAGCTGACAGACGTGATCCGGCGGGCGCTGGTGACCGAGAAGACCACGGTGATGCGGGAGCAGGGGCTGACCATCGCCTTCGAGGTTGCGCTGGGCGCGACGAAGGTCGATGTCAAGCGTGCGGTGCAGCAGTTGCTCGGCGCAAAGGTCGCGGAGGTGCGCACCTCCATCGTTCACGGCAAGGTCAAGCGCCAGGGCCGGTTCGCGGGTCGCCGGCCGGATTGGAAGAAAGCCTACGTCCGTCTGCGTCAGGGTGAGTCCGTGCCGGAGTTCCTCGAAGGCGCGTAGGGAATCGGGAACGAGCCAATGGCGATTCGCAAGCACAATCCGACATCGGCCGGCAGGCGATTTCAGAGCGTGCAGACGTTCGACGAGATCACTGCGACCAGGCCGTATCGGCCGCTGACGCAGCCCCTCAAGAAGTCGGGGGGGCGGAACAATACCGGGTCCATCACCATCTGGTGGCGCGGCGGCGGCCACAAGCGCGCCTACCGGGTGATCGATTTCAAGCGCGACAAGATTGGCGTACCCGCGAAGGTGTCGACCATCGAGTACGATCCGAACCGTTCGGCCCGCATCGCGCTGGTGACCTATGCTGACGGCGAGAAGCGGTACATCCTGCATCCCCTCGGGGTGAAGGTGGGCGATACGATCGTCGCCGGCCCGGGCGCGGACATCCTGCCGGGCAACACGCTTCCGCTCAGCAACATTCCGCTCGGCACCCAGGTGCACAACGTCGAGTTGCGGCCCGGCAAGGGCGGACAGCTCGCTCGCAGCGCCGGTGCCTCCGTCCAGGTTGTGGCCAAGGACGGCAAGTACGTCACCGTTCGGCTGCCTTCCGGCGAGACGCGCCTCGTGATGCCGAAGTGCGTCGCGACCATCGGCCAGGTCGGCAACGTCGAGCACGAGAACGTTCGGGTCGGGAAGGCCGGGCGGCAGCGTTGGCGCGGTCGGCGCCCCCACGTCTGCGGGAACGCCATGAACCCGGTGGATCATCCGCTGGGTGGTGGCGAGGGTCATGCGGCGGGCGGGCGGCATCCGGTGTCACCGTGGGGCGTTCCGGCCAAGGGCTTCAAGACGCGCAAGCAGAAACCGTCCGATCGCTTCATCATCTCGCGCAAGAAGAGGCGATAGTCAGGAATCGAGGACATGAGCCGCTCGCTGAAAAAGGGCCCGTTCGTCGATCTGCCGCTCCTCGAGAAGGTCGAGGAGATGAACCGGAACGACGTGAAGAAGGTCGTCAAGACCTGGTCACGGCGGTCGACGGTGGTTCCCGAAATGGTGGGACACACGGTGGCGGTTCACAACGGCAAGAAGTTCGTTCCGGTCTACGTCACCGAGAATATGGTGGGGCACAAGTTCGGCGAGTTCGCGCCGACACGCCTGTTCCGGGGACACCCGACCAAGAGCGAGAAGTCGGCGTCGAGGGGAGGCGGACGTTGAGCGAAGGGCGGGCTACGGCACGATACGTCCGGACCTCGGCGCAGAAGGCGAAGCTCGTCATCGATCTGATTCGCGGCAAGGACGTCGACAGCGCGCTGGCGACGCTGCGATTTACGCGGAAGGGCGTCGCGAAGGATGTCGAGAAGGTCCTGCGGTCGGCCATCGCCAACGTTCAGCAGAAGCAGGGAGCCGGCGAAGCGGTCGAGCGCCTGTACGTGCGCGAGTGCTATGCCGATCAGGGACCGTCGTTGAAGCGGATTCGGGCCGCTCCCATGGGGCGCGCGTTCCGCATCCTGAAGCGCACCGCGCATCTGACGGTCATCGTCGAAGAGCGGCTCGACGGGCAGGGCGCGTCCCGAACGCGGCGCAGAGGCGGGGGACCCGGTGGCGCGGGCTCGGAAGGTGCCGGCCGCGGGATGAAACGGCGAAGTGCTGCGCAGCCTGCGCCGGATGTCGAGGCCGATGCGACGCCTGAGCCGGACGTGCCGGAAGAAGAGCAGCAGGCCCCGGATTTGCCGGAGCCGGAAGACGAGTCGGATGAGCCCGAGCCGGAAGAGAAGCCCGAGCCGGAAGAGAAGCCGGACGAACCGTCCAAGCCGCCACCGGGCGGCATCCTGGGCATCAGATGACGACGGAAAGCGATTGAGAAGAGTCTGAGCATGGGGCAGAAAGTTCATCCGTACGGCTTCCGTCTGGGCTTCAACAAGACTTGGCGATCCCGCTGGTACGCGGATCGCGACTACGCGAAGCTGTTGCACGAGGATCTCGCCCTGAAGCGCGAATTGAAGACCCGCTTCTCGCATGCCGGCGTTTCCCGGATCGAGATCGAGCGGGCCGCCAACAACCTGAAGCTCGACATATACACGTCCCGGCCCGGCATCATCATCGGGCGCAAGGGGACGGAGGTCGACAAGCTGAAGACCGAGATCCAGAAACGCACGAACCGAGAGGTCTTCATCAACATCCAGGAAATCCAGAAGCCGGAGCTCGACGCACAGCTCATCAGTGAGAACGTGGCGCTGCAGCTCGAGAAACGGGTGGCGTTTCGGCGGGCGATGCGCAAGGCGGTCGAGGCGGCGCTGCGCTTCGGCGCGCGGGGCATCAAGGTGCGGGTCGGCGGGCGGCTGAACGGCGCCGAGATTGCGCGTTCGGAGTGGTACCTGCACGGGCAGCTTCCGTTGCAGACCCTGCGGGCGAACATCGATTACGGATTCGGCGAGGCCCGCACGACCTACGGGGTGATTGGTATCAAGGTGTGGCTCTACAAGGGCGAGCGGCTGACGCCGCTGGTGGGCCGCGAAGAGGAGTACCGCGCACCGCGCCGCGGCGCCCGGGCCTAGGAGTCTGTGCAGTGGAACCGGAGCGGACCTTCGGCGAGGGTTGGTTGGGCGGCAAGCGGAGCCGCAAGGCGACGATTTCCGGGCCTGGTGCCTTGACGTTGTCCGCAGGCGAGAGGAATGACGCGTCATGTTGATGCCGAAGAAGGTCAAGTACCGCAAGCAGCACCGTGGTCGAATGGCCGGCAAGGCGTGGCGTGGCTCGACCGTGTCGTTCGGCGACTACGGGCTTCGGGCGATGGAGCCGTGCTGGATCACGGACCGCCAGATCGAGGCGGCGAGGGTCGCGATGACGCGCTTCGTCAAGCGCGGCGGCAAGATCTGGGTGCGCGTGTTCCCGGACAAGCCGATCACCAAGAAGCCGCAAGAGACGAGAATGGGGAAGGGCAAGGGTGCTCCCGAGCAATGGGTTGCCGTGGTGCGGCCGGGGCGCATCCTGTTCGAGATGGAAGGCGTGAGCGCCACAGATGCGAAGCGCGCAATGGAGCTGGCCGCGGCAAAGCTGCCGATCGAGGCCCGTTTCGCGAGGCGGTTCGGTGAGGCGGGGGCGTAATGGCGAAGGTGTCCGAGCTGCGCGAGCTGGGAACGGCCGATCTCGAGCAGCGTGTGCACGAGTTCGACGATCAGGTGTTCCGGCTGCGGCTTCAGAAATCGATGGGGCAGTCGGACGCGGCGTACAAGATGCGTGGTTTGCGTCGCGACCGGGCGCGGGCGAAGACGCTGTTGCGGGAGCGTGAGCTGGAGGCGGCGCACGACGCCGCCGGGGAGCCGGAGACGGCCGACTGACGACATTGAGTGACGCCGATGGGGAACCAACGCGAAGTCGTGGGTATCGTGGTCCGGGACAAGATGGACAAGGGTGTTGTTGTGGCGGTCGAACGCCGGGTACGTCACGACGTCTATCGCAAGATACGGCGGCGAACACGTACATTCATGGCGCATGACGAGGAGAACAGCGCCCGGGTCGGAGACCGCGTCGCCATGGCGGAGTCGCGGCCGCTCAGCAAGCGGAAGCGGTTCGTCGTCACGCGGGTGCTCGACAGGGCCGAGGCCGTCTGATGGGCTTCCTGCGCGGCATCGATGCCGCGCTCTGCGAGGCGTTCGCGGGGCGGAGGATGGCGAGGGCGGATGTCGAGCATGTGTAACCGAGGAGCAGCGATGGCTGGGCGGCATGCGTCGCCGGCCGAATGCAGCGGAGCGGATCGATGATCCAGATGCAATCTGTGCTCGACGTCGCGGACAATTCCGGAGCACGCAAGATCGCCGTGATCAACCCGCTCGGAGGCGCCACCGGCCGGTATGCACGGCTCGGCGATCTCGTGACGGCCGCGGTCAAGGAAGCGGCGCCGGATGCGACGGTGAAGAAGGGACAGGTCGTCAAGGCCGTCATCGTACGGACGCGCAAGGAGCATCGCCGCCGCGACGGCAGCTACATCCGGTTCGACCGGAACGCAGCGGTTCTCGTCAACGATCAGAACGAGCCGGTCGGCACGCGCGTGTTCGGCCCCGTGGCGCGGGAGCTGCGGGAGCGAAAATTCATGAAGATCATCTCGCTGGCACCGGAAGTGCTGTGAAGAACTGAGACAGGAAAGAGTCCAGGAGCATGTCCCGACTACGCACTCCGGTGCGCAAGAACGACAACGTGGTCGTCATGGCCGGCAGGGATCGCGGCAAGCGCGGTCGTGTTCTCAAGGTCTTTCCCGACCGCAACCGCGTGGTGATCGAGGGCGTGAACTTCATCAAGCGCCACACGCGCCCGAACCCGCGCGCGAACGTCAAGGGGGGCATCGTCGAGCGCGAGGCGTCGGTGCACGCCTCGAACGTGCAGATTGTCTGTCCGGAATGCGGCGTTCCGACGCGGATCGGCCGGCAACTGCTCGGTGACGGTCGCAAGGTGCGCGTCTGCCGGAAATGCGACGGAGCTGTGGACAAATGATTCGCCTGCGCGAGCGCTACTACGACGACGTCGTGCCCGCCCTCCGCAAGGAGTTCGGCTATGGCAACGTGATGGCGGTGCCGAAGATCGAACGCATCGTCGTCAATATGGGTTTGGGGGCGGCGACCCAGAATTCGAAGCTGATCGACGTCGGCGCCAAGGAGCTGGGGCTCATCACCGGGCAGCAACCGGTCACACGCCGCGCACGAAAATCGGTGGCGCAGTTCAAGGTGCGGCAGGGAATGCCGATCGGCGTCATGGTGACGCTGCGCGGCGCCCGCATGTACGAGTTTCTGGACCGGCTCGTCTCGATCGCGTTGCCGCGCGTGCGCGACTTCCGGGGCGTGTCCCCCAAGGGCTTCGACGGTCGCGGAAACTACACGCTGGGCCTGAAGGACCAGTTGATCTTCCTCGAGATCGACTACATGCAGGTCGATCATGCCCGCGGAATGAACATCTCGGTGGTCACGACGGCGAGCACGGACGAAGAGGGTCGCAAGCTGCTGCAACTGATGGGGATGCCGTTCCGCAAGAACTGAGACGGACAACAGCCTATGGCCACCACCGCGAAGATCGTCAAGGAAAAGAAGCCGCCGAAGTTCCGCGTGCGGCTACGGAACCGCTGCCGGCTGTGCGGGAGACCCCGCGGATACCTGCGGAAGTTCGGGCTCTGCCGCCTCTGTTTTCGGAAGCTGGCGCTCGAAGGCGAGATCGCGGGCGTGATCAAGAGCAGTTGGTAGAGTTCGCGCCCGGTACGCCGGGACGAGGAGGCGGGAACGAAGGAAAGCATGGCTGATCAGATCGCCGACATGCTGACGAGGATTCGTAACGCGACGATGGAGCGCCGCCCGCGTGTGGACGTGCCGGATTCGCGGCTGAAGGCCAACATTGCGCGGATTCTGGAGAGCGAAGGCTACATCGCCGGCTTCAGACAGCTTGAGCTGAGGAACCCGCGAGGAAGTCATCCTCTGCGCGTCCTGAGGCTGTATCTCAAGTACGGACCGCACGGCGAACGCGTGATCTCGGGGCTCAAGCGGGTGAGTCGGCCGGGACGGCGCGTGTACTACGGGCACGCCAAGGCGCCGCCGGTTCTGGCCGGGCTCGGCACGAGCATCCTCACCACTTCACGTGGTTTGATGACGGGACGCGACGCCGCCAGGGCGGGCGTGGGCGGCGAGGTGCTGTGCAATGTCTGGTAGGGGGTTCCCCGCTTCGGCAACACGAGGACCGAGATGTCGCGCGTAGGGAAGAAGCCGATTCCAGTGCCGCAGGGCGTGACGGTCGCGATCAGACCCGACTCCGTGGAGGTCAAGGGGCCGAAGGGAACGCTGACCCAACCCCTGCCGCCGGGGGTGCGTCTGGAGGCGACCGGAGACCGGTTGCTGGTTCACCCGGCGCGGGAGGACGCCGCGCTGGCGAAGTTCCACGGGCTCGGGCGCAGCCTGGTCGCCAATGCCGTGCAAGGCGTGTCGCAGGGCTTCAAGAAGGAGCTGGACATCGTCGGCATCGGCTACCGCGCCGAGCACACCGGCAAGCAGGTCGTGTTCGCCCTGGGTTACTCGCACCCGATCGAATTCGCGATCCCGGCCGGCATCGAGATTGCGGTCGACAAGCAGACGCACATTACGGTCAGCGGGATCGATCGCCAGCGGGTGGGGCAGGTGGCGGCGGACATCCGGGCGCTCCGAAAGCCGGATCCGTACAAGCAGAAGGGCGTCCGGTATACCGGCGAAGTACTGAAGAAGAAGGTCGGAAAGACCGGCGCATAAGCGATGAAAGTCAAGACCAACAAGGACCGTCGCACGCGGGTGCGGTTGCGTCAGCGCCAGCGGATCAGCGGGACTCCGCAACGTCCGCGGCTGGCCGTGAGCCGGAGTCTGGCGCACATCTCGGCGCAGGTGATCGACGACCGCGCGGGTCGTACGATCGCGTCGGCATCGAGCACCGAGCCGGCCGTCAAAGGGCGGTTCGAGGACGGTGCACGGGGCGGCAACAGGGCCGGCGCGCGAATCGTCGGCGCAGTCGTTGCGGAACGGGCATTGAAGGAAGGCGTCACGCGCGTCGTGTTCGACCGCGGCGGGTTCCTGTACCACGGGCGGGTACGTTCGGTCGCCGAGGCGGCCCGTGAGGGCGGGCTGGACTTCTAGGAGACCGGTAGCGAGGTCGCAAGAGACTGATGCGCGAATCAAGAGCCAGGATCGACCCGATGGCCCTCGACCTGAAAGATGCGGTCGTGTCCATCAACCGGGTGACCAAGGTCGTCAAGGGCGGCAAGAACCTCAGTTTCAGCGCGCTCGTCGTGGTCGGCGACGGGGCGGGGCACTGCGGGTTCGCGGTCGGCAAGGCCAAGGAAGTGCCGTCGGCCATCAAGAAGGGCATTGAGGCGGCGAAGAAGGCGCTCATTCGGGTACCGTTGCAGTCGACGTCCATTCCGCACCCGATTGTCGGTCGGTTCGGGGCGGGACGCGTCCTGTTGAAGCCGGCCCCTGAGGGTACGGGCATCATCGCCGGGGGAGCGGTGCGGGCCGTCGTCGAGTTGGCCGGGATTCACGACATACTGACGAAGTCCCTCGGATCGGACAACCCGCAGAACGTCGTGCGCGCCACGTTCGCCGGGCTCGGCGGGCTGAAGGATCCGGTCGAGGTGGCCAGGTTGCGCGGGTGTGATCTGGAGGAGCTCAGCGCCTGACTGGCGCGCGAAGCCGGGGACGGCGAAGCGGAGCGACGGAAATGAGACGACCAGCCACGCGCAACGACGATGCGAAGAGGGTGCGCGTCACCCTCGTCAAGAGTTGGATCGGCTACGAGAAGCGGCAGCAACGAATCGTCCGGGGGCTCGGTCTGCGCCGGATCGGCCACTCGGTCGACGTGGTTGACAACCCGTCGATCCGGGGCATGATTCGAGCGGTGCAGCATCTGGTAACGACGGCGGAGCGCTGAAGATGGCGACTGGCAAGCGATCGATGGACCTCAGCACGCTGCAGCCGCCCAAGGGTGCGCGGCGCAACCGGAAGCGTGTCGGGCGCGGTGAAGGAAGCGGCACCGGGGTGACCGCCGGCCGCGGGCACAAGGGGCAGCAGTCGCGTTCGGGGTACTCGCGAAAGCGGGGCTTCGAGGGCGGCCAGATGCCGATTCATCGGCGCCTCCCGAAGCGGGGTTTCCACAACCCGTTCCGGGTTGCCTATGAAGTTGTCAACCTCGACGTGCTCGAGGCGCGCTTCGAGGCGGGCGCCGAGGTGACCCCGGAGGTGCTGCACGAGCGCGGGCTGGTCAGCCGCAACGGGCTGATCAAGGTGCTCGCGCGCGGCGAATTGACCAAGGCGCTCTCCGTGACGGCGCACCGTTTCAGTGCGCAGGCGAGTGCGCGTATCGCGGCCGCGGGCGGCCGCACGGAAGTGGCGCCGCGCGTGCGGCCGAAGGCCGAGGAAACCGCGGAATGATCGAGAGCGTCAAGAACGTCTTCGCGATTCCGGAGCTGCGCAAGCGGGTGCTGTTCACGCTCGGCATCCTGGGCGTGTACCGCATCGGCAGCCACATTCCTACGCCCGGCGTGAACACCGAGGCGCTGCAGATTCTCGTCGAGCAGGCCGGCAACACCATGTTCGGCCTGTACAACATGTTCTCGGGCGGCAACCTCGCCCAGGCGACGATTTTCGCGCTGGGCATCATGCCCTACATCAGTGCGTCGATCATCCTGCAACTGCTGACCGTCGTCTGGCCCTATCTCGAGCGCCTGTCGAAGGAAGGGGAGCTCGGCCGCCGGAAGATCACGCAGTACACGCGGTACAGCACGATCCTGCTCTGCGTCATCCAGGCGATGGCGATCGCGATCTTTCTGGAACGGCAGACCAACATCGCGGGCGGTCTGCCGCTCGTCTACGAGCCGGGCTGGTCGTTTCGTCTGATGACCGTCCTGACCCTGACCACGGGCACCGCGTTCATCATGTGGCTGGGCGAGCAGATCACCGAGCGCGGCGTCGGCAACGGCATGTCGTTGATCATCTTCGCGGGCATCGTCGTGGGCCTGCCGACAGCGGTGCTCACGACCCTGGATCAGATGCGCAGCGGCGCGATCGGCCTGTTCACCCTGATTGCGCTGGTGGTAGTGATGGTCCTGGTGATCAGCGCCGTCGTCTTTATCGAGCGGGGGCACCGTCGCGTGACCGTGCAGTACGCGCGGCGGGTGGTCGGGCGCCGCATGTACGGGGGCACGAGCACGCACATTCCGCTCAAGGTCAACACCGGCGGGGTCATTCCCGTGATCTTCGCCTCGTCGATCCTGGCGTTTCCGGCGACGGCGGCAACCGCGTTTCCCGTGGGCGGCTGGTTCCAGACGGTGACGGATCAGTTGCAGAACGGGATGCCGGCCTATTACCTGCTGTTCGTCGGCGGCATCATCTTCTTCGCCTATTTCTACACGGCCATCATCTTCAACCCGGACGATGTCGCGGAGAACATGCGCAAGTACGGCGGCTTCATTCCGGGCATTCGTCCAGGGAAGCGGACCGCGGAGCACATCGATACGATCCTGACCAGGATCACCTTCGCCGGCTCGATCTATCTGGCTCTCGTGGCGGTCATGCCCGACCTGATGATCACCGGGTTTCGAGCCGACGCGGTACCGTTCATCGGCGATCAACTCGACGTGATGCTGCCCGGGTTCATTACGAACGGGCTCGGCGTGACCTTCTATTTCGGCGGCACCTCGCTGCTGATCATCGTCGGCGTCTCCATGGACACGGTGCAGCAGGTCGAGTCGCAATTGATCATGCGGCACTATGACGGCTTCATGAAGAAGACCAGGATTCGGGGGCGGCGCGCTTGAGGCGTAGCTGATCGATGGGGGAACCTTGCGCGCGGCGGGTGGACGGCGGAGATGCCGGGCCCGCGCGAAGCATCGAGGGATTATGTTGGACGTTCGCGAGCATGGAGAGGACGAGGTCACGCCCGGCCGGAAGCGGCGCCACTCGAGAGTCACTGAGCTGGTGCCCAGGGCCAGGGGCGCTCGGAAACCGATGGCGTTGAATCTGATGCTCATGGGGCCGCCCGGAGCCGGCAAGGGCACGCAGGCGCGTCGACTGGCTCGCGGGTTTCGGGTACCGCACATCGCTACCGGTGACATCCTGCGCGAGGCGGTGCAGATGGACAGTCCGCTCGGTCGCGCCGCGGCGGCAATCATGGATGCGGGGCACCTCGTCAGCGACGAGATCGTGATCGGGATCGTCCGGCATCGGATCGAGCGTCCCGACGCCGCCACCGGCTTCGTGCTCGACGGGTTTCCACGCACCGTTCCGCAGGCCGAGGCGCTCGACGGGATGCTGGATCGCCGGACTCCGCTCGTGGTGATCGATATCGCCGTGGAGGATGCCGCCATCATTCGCCGGCTGTCCAAGCGCCGGGTATGTGCGGCGTGCGGAACGATTGTCGGGGCGGTGGAGGGGAACCCGCTGGCGGAGTGTCCCGACTGCGGCGGCACGCTCGCACAACGCCGCGACGATCGCGAGTCGGTAGTGCGCGAGCGTCTGGCGGTGTATCGACAGCGGACGGCGCCGTTGATCGACTACTACCGGAGGCGCCCTACGTTTCGGTCGGTGGACGGGAGCCTCACCGAGGACGAGGTGGCTGCCGCGGTGGCGGATGCGGCCCATGGCCGGGCGATCGTGCGGCGGACTGCATAGAGGGCGAGTGAGTCCATGATCTCCTGCAAGAGCCCGTCCGAGCTGCAGCGGATGCGCGCCGCCAACGGGCTGGTGGCCGGGGTGCTGGGCGAGTTGCGAGGGATCGTGGACGAGGGAGTCACCACGCGCGAGCTCGACGAGATCGCCGAAGACCGGGTGCGGTCGGCGGGCGCGGTCCCGGCCTTCAAGGGCTATCACGGATACCCCGCCACGCTCTGTACGTCTGTGAACGAGCAAGTGGTGCACGGGATCCCCTCGGACCGTCGCTTGCGCGACGGCGACATCGTCTCGATCGATTTGGGGGTCGTGCTGAACGACTACTACGGCGACGCCGCGGTAACGCTTCCGGTCGGCACGATCGGCGAGCAGGCGAAGATGCTGTTGCACGTGACGGAGCAGGCGCTGGCCCGCTCGATCTCCCAGGTTCGGTTGGGCGGCCACGTTTCGGATCTCGGGCACGCGGTGCAGCGCCACGTGGAGGCTCACGGCTACTCCGTCGTTCGGGAGTTTGTCGGGCACGGGATAGGAACGAGCCTGCATGAGGAGCCGCAGGTCCCGAACTACGGGGAGCCGGGTCAGGGGCCGCGGCTTGTAGAAGGCATGGTGCTGGCCATCGAGCCGATGGTCAGCATGGGCAAGCCAGCCGTACGCGTGCTTCGCGACGGGTGGACGGCGGTCACTCGTGACGGCAGCCTGGCCGCGCATTTCGAGCATTCGGTGGCGGTCACCGCGGACGGACCGCTTGTGTTGAGCCGCCCGCTGCCGGAGGCGGGCGCAGCGGGCAACGGCGCTCCCGCGACGACGTGGGCGCTGGTCGACGGCGCCTAGCGGGCAAATCAGCCGGCCAATGGAAGAGAGAACGTCATGAAGGTGCGGACATCGGTCAAGCGGATGTGCAGCAAGTGCAAGATAGTGCGCCGCCGAGGCGTGGTGCGCGTGCTCTGTACGAACCCGAAGCACAAGCAGAGGCAGGGGTAGGGGCTCATGGCACGCATCGCTGGCGTCGATCTGCCGCGTTCGAAGCGCGTTGAGGTCGGACTCACGTATATCTTCGGTATCGGGCCGGCCCGGTCGGCAGAAATCCTGGACGCGGCGGGCGTGAACGCGGATACGCGCGTCAAGGATCTGACGGAAGAGGAGGTCCGGCAGATCGGCCGCGCGATCGAGGAGTACGGTCGGGTAGAGGGCGACCTGAGGAAGGAAATCTCGCTCAATGTCAAGCGCCTGATCGAGATCGGGTGCTATCGCGGTCTGCGCCACAGGCGGAATCTGCCGGTGCGCGGCCAACGCACGAACACGAACGCCCGGACCCGGAAGGGCCCGCGCCGCGGCGCCGTCGCCAAGAAGAAGACCAGTTGACGGGCGATTCCGCATGGCGTGACAGCATCTAGACGCGACTATGGCCAAGAGCGACAGCGAATCGGGGAAGCAGCCGGCCGGCCGGCCGAAGCGCCGCAAGAAGACGTTCAAGAAGCGTGGCGAGAAGCGGGTCGTCCATCACGGGGTGGTGCACATTCAGGCGTCGTTCAACAACACCATCATCACCGTAACCGACAGCGCCGGCGCCGTGCTGTCGTGGTCGAGCGCCGGCGGCATCGGCTTCAAGGGCTCGAGAAAGGGGACGCCCTTCGCGGCGACCCAGGCGGCGATGGCGGCCGGGCACGCGGCCAAGGCGTTCGGCGTGCGCACGGTGGAAGTCAGGGTTAAGGGTCCGGGCGCAGGCCGGGAGTCGGCTATCCGAGCCCTGCAGACGTCGGTTGGTCTGGACATCAAGTCGATTCGCGATGTGACGCCCATTCCGCACAACGGATGCCGGCCGCCCAAGAAGCGCCGGGTGTGACGGCCAGTCGCGATTGAGTGAGGGGGATCTGGAAGCATGGCACGGTACGCTGGTCCGGTCTGCCGCTTGTGCCGGCGGGAAGGCATGAAGCTGTTTCTCAAGGGTGAGCGCTGTCAGGCCGAGAAATGTGCGGTCGAGCGGCGAAACGTACCGCCGGGGCACCACGGCAAGGGTCGCAAGGCCAAGTTGCAGGGCTATGGTCTGCAGCTTCGCGAGAAGCAGCGCGTCAAGCGGATGTACGGTGTGCTCGAGCGGCAGTTCCGGCGTTACTTCCACGAGGCGGACCGACGCAAGGGGATTACCGGCGAGACGCTGTTGCAGTTGCTCGAGAGCCGTCTCGACAACGTCGTCTACCGGCTCGGGTTCGCCACCTCGCGGCCTCAGGCGCGCCAGTTGGTGCGCCATGGGCACTTTCTCGTGAACGGGCGTCGCGCCGACATCCCTTCGTACTCCCTGCGGGCGGGGGACCGCGTCGCCGTGAAGGCGAGGAGCGCGAGCAACCCGGCAATCGCCTACGCGCGCGAGGAAGTCAAGGGCCGCGGGATTCCGGAGTGGCTCGAGTTGGGGGCCGACGGGCAGGAGGGACGCTTCACGTCGATTCCGACCCGGGAGCAGTTGAATCTGCCGGTGCAGGAGCAGTTGATCGTGGAGCTCTACTCGAAGTAGGGCGCGCCGGCGCATCCACTACCCGCGTACCGCGCGGAAAGGATTGAACTCGATGTTGTGGAAAGGCTTCCAGCGACCGAAGGTGCTGGAGTACGACCGCGAGACGCTCACGAACCAGTACGGGCGGTTTCACGCGCAGCCGTTCGAGCGTGGCTTCGGCACGACGATCGGCAACGCGCTGCGTCGCGTGCTGCTGTCGTCGATAGAAGGAGCAGCGGTGACCGCGGTCAAGATCGACGGAGTGCTGCACGAGTTCTCGCCGATTCAGGGCGTGGTCGAGGACGCGACGGACATCATCCTCAATCTCAAGCAGGTGCCCATCAAGATGCACGTCGACGGCGTGAAGGCCGTAGCCATTCGGTCTGACGCGCCGGGCGAGATCAAGGCCGGGGACATTCAGACCGACGCGGATATCGAGATCCTGGATCCCGATGTTCACATCGCGACGGTGTCCGAGGGAGGCGCGCTGAACATGGAGATGCGCGTCAAGCGCGGCCGGGGATATGTGTCGGCCGACAAGAATTTCGACGAGGATCTCGGCATCGGCTGGATTCCGGTCGATGCGGTCCATTCACCGATCCGGAAGGTGAACTACCTCGTCGAAGCGGCGCGGCTCGGGCAGACGACCGACTACGACAAGCTGACGATCGACGTGTGGACCGACGGCACGGTCAGTGCCCGCGACGCCGTGTCACTGGGCGCGAAGCTGGTGCGGGACCACCTGAACATCTTCATCAACCTCGACGACGAGGCCGAGGAATCGGAGGAACCGGAGCCGGAGCCGCCGATCGCGGTGGTGAACGAGCATCTCGACAAGAGCGTCGAGGAGTTGGAGTTGTCCGTGCGTTCCTACAACTGCCTCAAGAACGCCAACATCCGGACTATTCGCGAACTGGTCCAGAAGAGCGAGCCGGAGATGCTCCAGACCAAGAACTTCGGGCGCAAGTCTCTGAACGAGATAAAGGAAATCCTGCTCGACATGGGGCTGAGCCTCGGGATGCGTCTGGGCCAGCCGGCGGACGGCGTGCCCGCGCCGACGGAGTGAGCGAGTCATGCGTCACCGCGTTGCACACCGAAAACTGGGTCGGGTCACCGAGCATCGTCTGTCTCTGCTCCGCAATCAGGCGCAGGCGTTGCTGCGACACGAGAGGATCAGCACGACGGTCGCCAAGGCGAAGGAGTTGCGGCCGTTCGTCGAACGCCTGATCACCGTCGCGAAGCGAGGGATGGTGGACGGCGACGATACGATACGCGCTGTGAACGCCCGGCGCATGGTGCGCCGCGACCTTGCCGATCGGGCGGTGGCGGCGAAGCTGTTCGATACGATTGCGCCGCGCTTCGCGAGTCGTCCGGGCGGCTATACGCGCCTCATACGTCTCGGTTTCCGGCGGGGTGACGCGGCAGAGCTGGCCCAGGTGGAGCTGATCGGCAGCGAGTACGACCCCGACCTGGAGAAGCCCAAGACCGATCGCAAGGCGGACGAGACCCCCGAACGCCGGCAGGACGAGCGGGCAGGTGCGGGCGGACGCCTGCGCCGGATGTTCCGAGGCGGCAGGAGCTAGCAGGTTCCCGGCGCGGCCGCGTCGCGGACCGGCCGCCGGGCTGCGGCGTGCTACGCCTCCTCGCCTGTGTCGTCCTCGGCGGTCTTCGAGTCGGCCACGATCTTCGACTGGAGGTGGGATGGCACCTCCTCGTAGTGCGAGAACTCCATGTGGTACGACCCCCTCCCTCCGGTGGCGGAGGTCAACTGCTGCTCGTAGGTGAGCATCTCCGCCATCGGCACCTGCGCCTTGATGACCGTCGACGCTCCGCGCGGTTCCATGCCGCCGATCCGGCCGCGCCGCCCGTTCAGGTCGCCCATCAGGTCGCCCGCGAAGTCACTCGGCGCGTAGATCTCGACGTTCATGACCGGCTCGAGCAGCGTCGGCCTGGCGCGCTCCATCGCGTCCCGGAAGGCGAGGCGCCCTGCCATCTTGAACGACATCTCGTTCGAGTCGACGGTATGGAACTGCCCGTCGTGCAGGGTCACCTTGAAGTCCACCATGGGGTAGCCGGCCAGGTAGCCCTTCTCGCGAGCCTCCTGTATGCCCTTCTCGACGGCCGGAATGAACTGGCGGGGAATGGACCCGCCGAAGATCTCGTCCACGAAGGAGAAATCCTCTCCGCGCGGGAGCGGCTCGACGCGGATCTTGCAGTCGCCGAACTGCCCGTGTCCGCCGGACTGCTTCTTGTGCCGGCCGTGCGCCTCGGTCGCCGCCATGATGGTCTCCCGGTACGGAATGCGGGGCAGCTTCAGGTTGACGCCTACGCCGAATCGCCGCTTGAGCTTGGCGACGGTGACCTCGATGTGCAGTTGGCCCTGGCCGGAGAGCAGTAGCTGGCGGGTCTGCGCATCGCGAGCGTACTGGATCGTCGGATCCTCTTCCCGCAGGCGCTGCAGCGCACCGCTGATCTTCTCCTCGTCGCCGCGGCTCTTCGGCTCGATGGCGTAGGACAGGACCGGGTCGGCGAACGCGATCGGGGGAAAGTGCAGCGGGCTGCCCTTCTCGCCGAGCGTGTCGCTGGTATGGGTCTCCTTGAGCTTGGCGACGGCGCCGAGGTCGCCCGCTTTCAGCTCGGGAACCGCGTGCTGGGTCTTGCCCTGCAGGATGGCCAGCGCTCCCAGCCGTTCCGTGCCGTCCTGCGTGAGGTTGTGCACGGTCGAATCGGCCTTCAGCGTTCCGGCCGCGGCCCGGAACATCGTGATGCGTCCGGCGAAGGGATCCGCGATGGTCTTCCAGACGAACGCTGCGGG
Organism: Vicinamibacterales bacterium; assembly: GCA_963662835.3. Classification (GTDB taxonomy): domain Bacteria; phylum Acidobacteriota; class Vicinamibacteria; order Vicinamibacterales; family UBA8438; genus WTFV01. The sequence continues at coordinate 7,220,975 of CAXXVU020000002.1, read as the reverse complement.
GGGGGCGCCGTCGCCGGCGTCGTAGGTCAGCGGATCGCCGCTCTCCCGGTCGGTGGCAGAGAGTGGATGGTCCGCCGCCGGGGGGAGATAGGCGAGGATCGTGTCCAGCAGCGGCCCGATGCCGATGTTCGCCTGGGCCGACGTGCAGACGAGCGGAAACACCTGCCGGTTCCGGGTAGCCGCGCGCAGGCCCCCCTCCAACTCCGTCTGCGTGAGGGTGCCCTCCTCGAAGAAGCGTTCCATGAGGGCTTCATCCGCTTCGGCCACCATTTCGATGAGGGCCTCGCGGGCGGCGTCCGCCCGCCCGGCCATTTCAGCGGGGACCTCGCCGGTCGTGACGGTGCCGCTGTTGTCGTCGGGGAACGTCACGCCCTGCATGGCGACCAGGTCCACCGAGCCGCGGAACTCACGTTCCGCGCCGAGCGGAAGCTGGATTGGCACGACCTCCCTGCCCAGCGCGCCCTGCACCGAGCCGAGCGCGCGGTCGAAGCTTGCACGTTCGCGATCGAGCAGATTGAGCACGACGAGGCAAGGCAGACCGATCTCCTCCGCAATGCCCCACACCTTCTCGGTCTGCACCTCGACGCCGGCTACCGCATCCACGACCACGAGGGCGGCGTCGGCCACCCGGAGGGCGGCCCGCGTATCGCTCAGGAAGTTGCTCATGCCGGGGGTGTCGATCAGGTTGACCTTCGTCGAGCGCCACTCGGCGAACGCCACGCTGGCCGAGAGCGTGTGCTTGCGGCTGATCTCTTCCTCGTCGAAGTCGGTGACCGTCGTGCCGTCGTCGACCCTTCCCAGGCGGTTGATCATCTTCGCGCCGAACAGCAGCGCCGACACGAGCTGTGTCTTTCCGGAACCGCTGTGCCCGACGACCGCGACGTTGCGGATGTTCGACGCGTCATAGACCTTCATCGACAGTAGTCCTCCCAGTCAAACCTGCAATCGTACCGTGACGGGGCGGCAGGCTCAAGTGTCGGACGCGTCTATTCGTAGCGCAGCGCCTCGATCGGGTCGAGACCGGAGGCGCGGACCGCCGGCACGATGCCGAACACGATGCCGACCGTCGCCGAGAAGCCGATGCCGATGGCGAACGACCACCACGGCAGCGATACCGGGAAGTCGGTGGCGTAGTGCACGCCCATCCCGATCCCGCTGCCGAAGAGGATGCCGAGGACGCCGCCGATGGCGGTCAGGAAGACCGCCTCGATGAGGAACTGCCAGAGGATCTCGCGCCGCCGCGCGCCGATGGCCTTCCGAGTGCCGATCTCGCGTGTCCTTTCCTTGACGGAAATCGTCATGATCGCCATTACCCCGATACCGCCGACGAGGAGCGCGATGGAAGAGATGGCGACCAGGGCGAGGAACGTCGCGCTGCTGACCTGATCCCACAGCCGGAGGGCCGCGTCCTGCGTCATGAGGTCGAAGTCGTTCGGTTCGTCGATGCGCAGGCCGTGCCGGATGCGCATCACCTCCGTGACGTCGCGAAGCGCGTCCTCGCGCGCCACTCCCTCGCGCGGCACGGCGGCGATCATCAGGAATTGCAGCCGGCCGCGCCGCGATCGCGTGAGCCGAACGCCGAACTGCCGCTGATAGGCGCTGTGCGGGATTACCGCGATATCGTCCTGGCCGGCGTCCAACTGGCCGATGCCGGGCCGCGCGCCCATCACGCCGATGACCGTGTAGGGCTGGTTGCCGATCCGTACCGTCTTGCCGATCGGGTCTACGTTCGGAAAGAGTGCGAGGTACGGCGTCTGGCCGAGCACCACGACCCGACGGCGGTGGCTCACCTCGCCTTCGGTGAAGAAGCGTCCCTGCTCGACGGTGATGTGAAACACGTCCGGATAGTTGTGCGTGGTGCCGGTGATCGTGAGCAGCTTCGTACGCTCGCCCCCGTAGAAGAGGCGTCTACGCGTCGAGCCGGGCCCGCCCTCGCCGATCGTGATGTTCACCTGGGCGATCGATTCGGCTTGCCGCTCGATGGCGCGGGCGTCGGCCGGCGTAAGGGTCGGCCGCTTGATGAGCTCGTTGAAGTCGGCGCCGGACATCATGCTCACGGCGGAGAACTGCGCGACGAAGATCGTGTCGGGGCCGATCTCGCGGATGCTGTCGCGCAGCGATTCGTCGAACCCGCGGATGAGCGACGTCATTCCGACGATCGCGGTGATGCCGATGACGATGCCGAGGATCGTCAGGCCGGACCGCATCTTCTGCGTCCGGATGGTTGTGAGCGCCATCACCACGATTTCCCGCAGAAGCGATCCGCGCATCAGTCGGCCCTCCCGAGCGCGTCGATCGGGTCGAGAGCCGCCGCCCGCGCCGCGGGGTACAGCCCGAAGAAGAGTCCGACGCCGGCGGTCATCGTGATGGCGAGAATCACCGACCAGGGGTGCACGACGGCAGGTACCGGGGCGAACCGGTCGAGCGCGAGCGCCGCGGTCGCGCCGAGCGTCGTGCCCGCAACGCCGCCGAGCACGGACAGCGCTACCGATTCCGACAGCATCTGCCACAGGATGTCCTGTCGCCGGGCGCCGAGCGCCTTGCGCAGACCGATCTCCCGGGTCCGCTCCGATACCGCCATCAGCATGATGTTCATGATCACGATGCCGGCGACGACCAGCGCGAGGCCCACGACGCCGACCAGCACCGCAAAGATGCCGGTGGTGGCCTGGTTGAAGATGCGGAGGGCGGTCGCGGACGTGAAGATCCCGAAGTTGTCGTCCTCGGTCGCTTTCAGGCGTCGCTCGATCCGCAGGGCGACCGTGGCCTCGCCGATCGCCCGGTCGATCTCGGCCGGATCCGCCGGTTGGACACGGAGCCCGAGCGAGGTGCGGCTGCCGAAGAGCCGCCGGAACGCGCCCAGTGGAATGACGGCGAACTCGTCCTGCGATTGTCCGAAGGACGAACCCTGGGGCCGGCTCACGCCGACGACACGGAACGGCACCCCGCGGATCCTCACTTGCCTGTCGATCGGATCGAGCGCGCCGAACAGGCGGTCGGCGGTGTCCCATCCGAGGACCGCGACGTTGCGCCTGCGGCGGACCTCGGTGGGAGTCATCAGCCGTCCGATCTCGGCGTTGAATGTGGAAAACCGGATGAACTCCTCGGTCACGCCCTGGATCTGGACCGACTCGAGCACGTGCTGGCGGTAGCGCACCTCTCCGCTACGGCGTCCGAAGGCCATGACCGCGGTGACATTGGAGGCGAAGCGCCGGATGGCCTCGGCGTCGTGGAGCGTGATCCGCGGGTTGTTGCGCGTCCGCTCCAAGTCCTCCTCGCTCATCATGATGCCGCGGCGGTCGACCAGGAACGCGTCGGCGCCCACGTCCGAGAGGATCACATCCTTGACCTCCTCGGTGATGCCCTGGATCAAGGAGACGAGGGTGATGATCGACGTGACGGCGACGACGTTCCCGAGGATCGTCAGGAAGGAACGGAGCTTGTTGGTCCAGATCGCGCCGAGCGCGATCCGGACCAACTCAAGAATCAGAATCAGCTTCATTGGGATCCACCGGGTCGCCGTCGTCGAGGTTGCGGACCACCTCGAACGGACCGGTGATCACGAGGTCCCCTTCCTCCAGGCCGCTCAGAGCCTCGAAGTAGCGCTCGCCGGCGATGCCGGTGGCCACCGGCACGAAGACCGCGCGTCCCTGCCGGACCGCGAATACTCCCTCCCGCTCTTCCCTCTCTCCGCCGGCCAGTGCCGGATCGGAGGAGGCGGAGGCGGTGCGGGAGATGACGCCCGACCCGCCGTCGTCGACTTGCCGCACGATTCGGCCGGACGCGTCCAGCTCGACCTCGCGCACGGTGGTCGCCTGAATGGGAACGGCCAGCGATGCTGTGCGCGTCGCCGTCGTGATCTCCGCCGTGCAGGTAAAGCCGGGCCGCACGCCGGGGATGTCGCCGTCGACAACGACGACCACCAGGAAGTTGGTCGCCTCCTGCGAGGCGCCGGCGGCCGCGTTCTGATTCTGGATCGGGCTGTTGCCAATCTCGGTCACGCGCCCGGTGTAGGTGCGATCCGGTAGCGCGTCGATCGTGATCTCGACCGGCTGCCCGAGCCGCACGGCCGGGATGTCGGTCTCGTCGACTTCGATCTCGGCCTCGAGCACCGAGAAGTCCGCGATGGTCAGCAGCACCGTTCCGGGGTTGTTCATCGTGCCGATGACGACCGTCTCCCCCTCTTCGATGTTGCGCCGGGTCACGATGCCGTCGATTGGCGAGGTGATGGTCACCTGCGTGAGGTCGTAGCGCGCGCCGTCGAGCGTCGCCCGTTCCTGGAGGATGCGCTGCGCCGCTCCCTCGACGTCGACCTCCCGGGCCTTGAGCTCGGTCTCGCGCAGCTCGACGTCGGCCGTCGTCTGCTCGTAGACCTCGCGGGAGACGAGGCGCAAGGACCAGAGGTCGGCCTGGCGCTCCAGGTTCTCGCGGGCGATCTCGAGGTTGACCCGGGCCGTTTCCACCGCCACCAGCGCCTGCTGGTGGGCTGCCATGGTCGCCTCGAGGGACGCCTGGCCGCGGTTGACGATCGCCTGGAGGTTCTCGGGATCGATCTGGAGCAGGAACTGTCCGGCCGCTACCCGCTCCCCCTCGTCGACCGCAAGGCGCGTGACCCGGCCCATCGTGCTGGCGCTCATGTCGACCGAGAGTTGCGGTTGGATGGTGCCGGGCGCGGAGACGATCGCGACCAGATCGCGCCGCTCGATCGCCTCGACGTCGACCTCCGCGGCGTCGGAGCGCTGGAACACCAGGTTGACGGCCACGAGCGCGGCGCCGGTCAGGACTATCAGTCCGCCGACGAGGAGCTTTCTCGACATGTTCAGAAACCGATGTTGGTGCGCAGCACCGCGATGATCAGGGCGATGCCGGCGTGGATGCCGTACAAGGTGGCGGCGATCGGGCCCGTGCGGCGCTTCCAGAGCACGGCCAGTCCGATTGCCAGGATCATCACCCACCAGACGTGGAAGAGGTCGATGACGCTCAGCAGGTTGCAGGCGAACGTGTCGTCGCCGAGCGTCGGTGCGAAGACATCGTCGGACGCGGGTTGACCGGAGGCCTCCATCGACGCAATCTGCTGGTCGAGGATGGACCGCTGTGCGAACTCGGTGCTCACGAACGCGCTGCTCAGGACCGCGACGCCGCCGACGCCCAGTACCAGGATGCCGATCCAGCGCGGGTCGGCCATCACGCGCTCGAACGTCTCGCGCGGCGACGTGAGGACTCCGAGGACCCGGGCGCCCAGACCGACGCGTTCGACCGGGGCGCCTTCGGTCACACGGTTCGAGGCCTGCATGATCTGTCCATTCTAGCGTGCGGCTCGCCCGCCTACACCCGCTTGATACGTGCCGGCGGGGCAGGATGTTTCACGCCGGCCGGCCTTCTTGACAGCGCTTGAGCCGTGCCTTACGATGCGACGCTCACGATTGGGCGCATTCTTCGACGCCCGGATTTCCTGTGCTTGGTTTCGTTCCCCGCGAGCTGTTCTTCACCAAGGGCGTCGGCACGCACAGGGAGAAGCTGACCTCGTTCGAGCTGGCGCTCCGCTCGGCCGGGATTGCCGCCTGCAACGTCGTGCGGGTTTCCAGCATCTTCCCGCCGGGATGCCGTATTCTCCCGCGCGAGGAAGGCGTGCAGCGGTTGCAGCCCGGCCAGGTGACTTTCGTGGTCATGTCCGAGGCGGCGACGAAGGAGCCCCACCGCCTGATTGCGGCGACCGTGGGCGTGGCCATCCCGCGCGATCCGAGCCTGTACGGGTATCTCTCGGAGCACCACAGCTTCGGCGAGGACGAGGAGACGGCCGGTGACTACGCGGAGGACCTGGCCGCCGAGATGCTGGCCACCACCCTCGGGCTGAAGTTCGATCCTGACAAGAGCTGGGACGAGAACAAGGAGGTCTGGCGTCTGTCGAACCAGATCGTCCGGACCCAGCACGTCACGCAGACGGCGGTGGGTGACCCGAACGGCCTGTGGACGACGGTGGTAGCGGCGGCCGTCATGGTCGGTTGACCGCGGGCTCGGCTCGTTCGGTCCCCACCGGTTGACACCCGCCGGCGCTGCGCTATAATGAATTAACCCCCTGCTCGCCTTCGAACCCTTGGGAAGACGATGATGTTCCCGTGTCTCTCCGTCTTGGCGAGCTGCTGATCGAGAAGCGTCGCATCACACGGACCCAACTGCAAGAAGCGTCGGCGTTCCGGGAGGCCAACGGCGGCGACCTCGGCAACGCCTTGGTGCACTTGGGGTTTCTCCCGCCCGAGGAGATCGCCGCGTTGCGCGGTGCCCAGTACGGGGTGCGGTCGATCGACCTCGCCCGGTTCGAGATTGAGCCTGCCGTCCTGGAATTGATACCGGCCGACACCGCCCGCAGGCACCGCATCGTGCCGCTACGGCGCTCGGGTGCGACCCTGACGGTCGTGATGACCGACCCGCGCAACGTCACCGCCCTCGACGACGTCCGCTTCAGGACCGGCTGCACCGTGGAGCCGCTGGTGGCGTCGGAGGCAGCCGTGGAGGCGGCCATCGCCCGCTACTACGACGGCGGCTCGGGCGCCGTCGAGGGCAAGGGCGCCGGCGGCGGTGGTGGTGCCCTCGACGTGACGGTGCGCGAGATGGAGGCGCTGGGCGGCGGGTCGGAGGGTGTCCAGGCTGAGGAGGACGGGCACGAGATAGAGCTCGTCGCGAAGGGAGAGGCTCGCGGACAGGCGCCGGCCGTGCGCCTGATCAACGGCGTCCTCACATCGGCGGTTCAGCTCGGCGCCAGCGACGTCCATGTCGAGCCCTACGAGAAGGAGCTCAGGATCCGGTTCCGCATCGATGGCGTTCTTCACCCAGTGATGACGCCGCCGCTGCGCATGCGCGACGCCATCACCTCCCGCCTCAAGGTGATGGCCAGACTCGACATCGCCGAGCGGCGCGTGCCGCAGGACGGGCGGATCCGGATCCGTTTCCCGGCCGGCGGCTCGACGAAGTCGATCGATCTGCGTGTTTCGGTTCTGCCGACGCTCTTCGGAGAGAAGATCGTCCTGCGCCTGCTCGACAAGGCCCACCTGATGCTCGACATGACGCAGCTCGGGTTCGAGGAGGCATCGCTCCGGCGCTTCACGAGGAACATCCTCAAGCCCTGGGGCATGGTGCTCGTGACGGGCCCCACCGGCAGCGGCAAGACCAACACGCTCTACTCGTCGATCGCACGGCTCAACACGCCGGACACGAACATCGTTACCGCCGAGGATCCGGTGGAGTTCAATCTCGACGGAGTCAATCAGGTGCAGATTCGGGAGGCGATCGGCCTGAGCTTCGCCAGCGTGCTGCGCGCGTTCCTGCGCCAGGATCCGAACGTCATCCTCGTCGGCGAGATTCGCGACGTCGAGACCGCGGAGATCGCCGTCAAGGCGGCGCTGACCGGTCATCTGGTGCTGTCGACCCTGCACACCAACGATGCCCCGAGCGCCGTCAGCCGTCTCCTGAACATGGGGATCGAGCCGTTCCTGATCGCCGGCTCGGTCAATCTCATCTGCGCGCAACGGCTCGTGCGTCGCGTATGCCGCGACTGCTCGGCGCCGGTCGCGGCGAGCCCGGAGTCGCTGGTCGACATGGGATTCAGCGAGGCCGACGCGCGCAGTGTGACGCCAAGCAGGGGAAGGGGGTGCGACGCGTGCAACGGGACGGGGTACAAGGGCCGGATCGGTCTGTACGAGGTGTTGGAGGTGACTGACGGCTTGCGCGAGCGGATCCTCGCCGGCGGAGCTGCGCGCCCCTTGCGGAGTGCGGCGGTCGAAGAGGGGATGCTGACGCTGCGCCAGAGTGGTCTGCGAAAGATTGCCGGGGGCGTGACCTCGATCGACGAAGTGACAAGGGAGACCCTGCGATGAGGGTGCCGACCCTGGACGAGTTGCTCATGCGTACCGCGAGACGGGGCGGGTCGGACCTGCACGTGACCTCCGGGGCTCCGCCGCAGATCCGGATGAACGGTGTCCTGGAACCTCAGGCGGACCTCGGCCCCCTCGAGCCGGCCGACGCCAAGCGGTTGATCTACGACGGCTTGACGGCGACGCAGCGGCAAGACTTCGAGCAGAGCCTGGAGCTGGATGTCTCCTTCGGAATAGAGGGCGTGACGCGGGTACGTGCCAACGTCTTTCGTCAGCGCGGCACGGTGGCCGCCGTGTACCGCCTGATTCCAGAGGCGGTTCGGGGGCTGGACAAGCTGGGACTACCGGCGGTGGTGGCGGAGCTGGCCACGCGCCCGCACGGCCTCGTGCTGGTGACCGGACCGACCGGCAGCGGCAAGAGCACGACGCTCGCGGCCCTGGTCGACCGCATCAACGCCAAGCGCAGGGGCCACATCCTGACCATCGAGGATCCCGTCGAGTACGTCCATCCGCACCAGCGCTCGATCGTCAATCAGCGGGAGGTCCACGTGGACACTGCCGGTTTCGCGCCGGCGCTGCGGGCGGCGCTCCGCGAGGACCCCGACGTCGTACTCATCGGCGAGATGCGCGACCTGGAGACCACCGAGGCGGCGCTGCGGATCGCGGAGACCGGCCACCTGACCCTGGCCACCCTGCATACGAGCTCGGCGGTGCATGCGATCGGCCGGATAGTCGATCTCTTTCCCGCGCACCAGCAACAGCAGGTTCGCACCCAGCTCTCGCTCGTACTCGAAGGGGTAGTCTGCCAGTCACTCGTGCCAACCTCCGACGGTCAGGGGCGCGTCTGCGCAGTCGAGGTGCTGATAGCCACGCCGGCGATTCGCAACCTGATCCGCGAGGACAGGGTGCATCTCATCTACGCGGCGATGCAGGCCGGTCAGAAGCAACGCGGCATGCAGACGATGACGCAGGCGCTTGCGGCTCTCTGCCGGGAGCAGCGCATCACGCTGGAGCAGGCGCTCGACCACGCGGCGAATCGCGAGGAGTTGGAAGGCCTGCTTGCTCGCGGACACGGAGAACCGGGGTGGGCGTCGCACAGGGACTCGTCCGGATGAAGACCACGTTCGCGTTCACGGGCCGTACCCGTGAGGGAGTTCGGATCAGCGGCGAGCGCCAGGCTGCGTCCACCGAGGATGCCGTCGGCGCTCTGAGAAGCGAGCAGATTCTGGTCACGTCGATCCAGGAGGTCGACCCGAGCCCGCGGACCGCGGTGCCGCGCGGGTCTTCAAGAGGCGTCTCGGCGCGGAACCTCGCCGTTTTCACGCGCCAGTTCGCCGTGATGATCGACGCCGGGCTGCCGCTCGTGCAGTGTCTCGAGGTGCTCGGGAAGCAGGAGGAAGATCGGCGCTTCGCCGCGACGATCCGCGCGGTACGATCGCAGGTCGAGGATGGCTCGACGCTGGCCGACGCGTTGCGCGCACATCCACGCTCGTTCGATCCGCTCTACGCAAGCATGGTCGCGGCGGGAGAGGCCGGCGGGGTGCTCGACGCCATTCTAGAGCGTCTGGCGGTGCACATCGAGAAGCACGTCGCCCTCAGCGGGCAGGTGCGTTCCGCCATGATGTACCCCTTGGCGGTCCTGGTCATCGCCGCCGTCGTCGTCGGAGTGATTCTGTGGAAGGTCATTCCTACGTTCGCTGCGCTGTTCGAAGGACTCGGCGCAGTGCTTCCGCTGCCGACGCGTGTGGTCGTAGCGGCCAGCGACTCGTTCGCCAGCGCCGTTCCGCTGCTCGGGCTCGGCGTGCTGGGCACGGCGTTGCTGTTTCGTCGATACTATTCGACAGTGGACGGGCGACGCGCAATCGACGGCGTCGTGCTCCGCACGCCGCTGATAGGCGGCATCGTGCGCAGGAACGCGGTCGCCCGGTTCTGTCGCACCCTGTCGGCGTTGCTCGGAGCCGGCGTGCCGATCCTGGAGAGCCTGGACATCACCGCCGGAACTACAGGCAACGCGGTGGTCGAAGACGCGGTCATGAAGACGCGTGCGGCGATCGAACGAGGCGAGTCGGTGGCTGCGCCCCTGCGCGAAACACAGGTGTTTCCGGTGCTGGTGACACAGATGATCAACGTTGGGGAGACGACCGGCGCCCTGGATGCGATGCTGGCGAAAGTAGCGGACTTCTACGAGGCGGAGGTGGATCGGGCGGTTGCCGGCATGACCTCGGTGCTCGAGCCGGTCATGGTCGCGGTGCTGGGCATCCTCGTCGGCGGCATAGTGGTGGCCATGTACCTGCCGGTGTTCGACCTGATCGGCCGGCTGGCAGGATGAGAGAGCAGCAGGGAAACCAACCATCAGGAGGAACGACGATGACGCGTGTGGTCCGGAAGCCTTTGTCCGAACAAGAGGATGGGTTCACCTTGATCGAGCTCCTGATCGTCGTGGCGATCATCGGCATCATCGCGGCGATTGCCACGCCCGGACTGCTGCGGGCGCGGATGGCCGGCAACGAAGCGTCGGCGATCGGATCGCTGCGGGCCATCAACGGCGCCCAGGCGACCTATGCGGCGAGCTGTGGCAGCGGCTTCTATGCGCCGACCCTGGCGAGCCTGGCGACGCCGCCGACGGTCGGCGGCGGGGACGGTTTCATCGGCACCGATCTGGGCGCCGATCCGTCGATCAAGAGCAGCTACACGATCACGATGAGCGGGGGAGCCGCGGCAACCGGCGCGCCCGCATCGTGCAACGGGCTGGGCGCCGGCGGCGTGGTTGCTACCTACTTCGTGGGGGCGGACCCGAATCCGGGCGGCGGCACGCGCTTCTTCGGAACGAATCAGGGCGCGACGATCTACCAGGCGCCGGCCGCCCTGCCCGTCGCGCAGACGGGAGCGCCGGCAGGCGCCTCGCCGATTCAGTAGCTCCGCCTTGACGGCGCCGCGAGATGTCTTTACAAGTGGATGGTGCGGCGTGGGATCGCCGGAACGGGCACCTTCGGACCTGAGCAGGTGGAGAGACGATGACCAGACGGACCCGGATATGGATGACGGTACTGGCGTGCGCCGGTCTCACGGCGGCGGTCGTTTCCACCTACGTTCATGTGCGCATGCTCGTTGAGCCAGGGTATGTCAGCTTCTGCGACATCAACGCCACCGTGAGCTGCACGCAGGTGTACCAGAGTCGTTACGGCAGCGTGTTCGGGGTGCCGGTAGCCCTGGGCGGCGTCATCTGGTTCTCGGCCGTGCTGTTGCTGCTGTACGCCGGCGTGCGGGCGCCGCGGGCCTCCGCGCCGAACATCGCGGGGTATCTCCTGCTCTGGTCGACGATTGGGCTGGCCGTGGCAATGTACATGGCCTACGCCTCTTTCTTCGTGCTGGGGGCCGCCTGTCTGCTCTGCGTGGTGGTCTACGTGGCCGTTGTCGGGATTTTCGTCCTGTCCGGCGGCGAGGAAGCCACGCCGGCCAGACGACTTCCGGCGGCAGTGGCGGGCGACCTGGGCATCCTGGTCCGGGAGCCGGTCGGGCTGGCGATGCTCCTGGTCTTCGTTGGCGGTTCGTTCGGCTCTATCGGGTGGTTTGCGCGCCCGCGACCCGCGCCCGAGCCGGCAATGGTTGCCGAAGCATCCGCTGCGCCGGCACCGGTCGTCTCCCAAGGTCAGCAGAGCGAGTTCGAGCGCTACTGGGAGGCCGAGCCGCGCGTGCCACTGAGTCTGCCTGCGTCCGCCGAGGTGGACGGCGCGTCGGTGATCGTAGTCAAGTTCAACGACTATCAATGCCCCGCTTGCGCCAACGCGCACCGGGTCTATGCGCCGATCTTCGCGAAGTACGAGTCCTCGCATCCGGGCCGGGTGCGGCAGGTGGTCCTGGACTATCCGCTCGATCCTTCGTGCAACGAGCAGGCGCCGCGCGGCCAGCACCATGGGGCCTGCGCAGGTGCGGTCGCGGTCCGGCTCGCGGCCGCTGCCGGTGACGCAGCGCGTTCCGAGATGGAGGAATGGCTGTACGCGAACCAGCCGGGCCTGACCCGCGAGGCGGTCGCCGGCGCGCTTGCCGACGTGGCCGGCATCGAACGGGCGCGCTACGACGCCGCCTACGACGAGACGATTCTGGCGGTGCAGGCCGACATCGCGCTCGGCAACGATCTGCCCGTGGAGGCGACGCCCACCTACGTGATCAACGGTGTCGTGGTGAAGGGTACGCTGGCCCCGCCGTACTTCGACGCAGCGATAGCGTACGAGCTCGAGCACGCCGGCAGCGCCCAGGGGGAGTAGCTGGGACGGGTCGGGTTTTCCTCGCGGCGCCCCCGCGGGTTCCGCGGCGTGCTTCGACGAACCCTGACGGAACGTGATCATGTCGGCGGTTCGACTCCGGGAGCTCTCGAAGGATTTCCGTACGGGGTTCGGGAGTTCTCGGGTTCATCGGGCCCTTGACAGGGTGTCGCTCGAGGTTCCCCAGGGTGCCGTCCTCGGCTATCTCGGGCCGAATGGCGCCGGCAAGACCACGACACTGAAGCTGCTGATGACGCTCGTCCATCCGACGTCGGGCGGCGCCGAGATCCTGGGCCGACCGATTGGCGATATCGCAGTCCGCCGGCGTATCGGGTTCCTGCCCGAGGCCGTCCGCTTTCACGATGCCTTTACGGCCGAAGAACTTCTCGTGTACGTCGGGGGGCTGTTCGGTTATGCGCCTGCCGAACGCCGCCGACGTGCGGCGCTCCAACTCGACCGGGCGGGAATCGGGGCGGAGCGCCGCCGCCGGCTCCGGACCTGTTCGCGCGGTATGCTGCAGCGGGTGGGTATTGCCCAGGCACTGCTCAACGACCCGGAGGTCGTCTTTCTGGACGAGCCGATGACGGGCCTCGATCCGCTCGGACGCCGCGACGTTCGCAACCTCATCCTCGCGCTGCGGAGCGAGGGCCGGACGGTGTTGGTCAGCTCCCATATCCTGGCTGACACGGAGGCGGTCTGCAGCCATGTCGCCATCCTGGACCGGGGGAGGCTGGCCGCCGCCGGCCGCATCGCGGATCTGGATCTCGACATCCGGGGCTGGGAGCTTGTCGTGGCGGGCGTCGACGAGTTGCACGTGGCGTTCTGTGCGGGCGCAGCTCGGCGCATGACACGTGTCGACGACGGGCGGTACGTGATCGATCTGCCCGTCGACCCGCCTCCGGAGCGGATCGTGGCCGAGCTGGCCCGGCGCGGCGTCCGCATCGTCTCCCTCAATGCGAAGCACGAGACGCTCGAGGACTATTTTCTCAAGCGGGTGAACGCAGACGCGACAGCGACGTCGGCCGGGAGCAGGCCGTCGTAGCGCACCTCCCGGGAGCCGATGCAAGTCGTCGCGACCATCGCCGGACACGTCGTGCGGGACGCGGTGCGCAGCCGGGTGTTGCACGCCGCGGTGCTGGTCGCCCTGGGCGTGGCGGTCGCCGCGCCGATCGCCGGCCGATTGACCGCTGGTCAGGACCTGAAGGTCGTCAAGGATCTCTGTCTGGCCGCGATGAATCTGGCGGGCCTCTTCGTCGCCGTCTTCATGGGCACTCGAATGCTGGCGCGGGAGATCGAACGCCGCACCGCTGACTTGGTGCTCTCGAAACCGATTCGACGCCGCGAGTTCATCCTCGGGCAGTACTTCGGTCTCCTCGCGACGCTGACCCTGAGCCTGTCCGTGATGGCGGTGGCCATGTACGTCGTACTGGTCGCCATGACGTGGTCGGGAGGAGGCACGGGGTCCGCGGTGGCACCACCCGGTGCCGCCGCCGACCCGTTCCTGTTGAAGGCGGTTTTTCTCATCTTCGTGCAACTCTCGGTGGTCGCGGCAGCGGCCCTCTCCTTCTCGACGTTCTCGAGTCCGGCGCTGGCCGTGGTGTCGACCTGCGCGCTCTACGCAGCAGGTCATTTCGCGGTGGAGCTTCGAAATATCGAGGACGTCGTCGATTCAGGGTTCACGGCATCTCTCCTCGGGTGGCTGTCGTACGTCCTGCCGGACCTGGCGTCGTTCGACGTGAAGAGCGCGGTGGTCCACGGGCAGTCGGTTACGGCGGGGTACATCGCGCTCACCAGCGCCTCCGGCGCGGCATACATCCTGGCACTCCTGGTGCTGGCCCTGGCTGTCTTCGCAAGGCGGGATCTGGCGTGAACGGACCGGATCGAACCGTGGGCGTTCCCGAACCGCGGTTCGGACGGCGTGTGGACCGAGCGCGCCGGTGGGAGCAGCCCGCGCCGGCAACCTGCATCGTGATCCTGCTGGTGGCGTTCGGCGCGACGCTCCAGTTGCTGCGCGACAGCCAGACGGAATCGAGCCCGAGCCGTCATCACGCCTGGTCGGTACCCCATCCGCAGGTCGTGCGTCGGGCGGCGCTGTCGTTCGAGGCCGTTCTCGCGGACATCTACTGGGTCCGTGCCATCCAGCACTACGGACGGACGAGGCTTGCCGGGGGCGCGCCGCAGGACTACGCACTGCTCTATCCGCTGCTCGACGTGACGACGACCCTCGATCCCGCGTTCGAAGCGGCGTACCGGCTGGGAGCGGTGTTCCTGGCCGAGCCGCCGCCAGGCGGTCCGGGCCGACCGGACCTCGCCGTCGCGCTGCTCCGAAAGGGAATGGAACACGCCCCGCTGCGCTGGCAGTACCTGCAGGACATCGGTTTCGTGCACTACTGGTGGCTGCACGACGTCGATGAAGCGGCGCGCTGGTTCGAGCGCGCCGCGGACCTGCCGGACGCGCCCTGGTGGCTCGGGCCGCTGGCTGCAAACACGATGACCGAGGGAGGCGACCGTGCCGGCGCCCGAACGCTCTGGCGGCAGGTACAAGACTCCACCCGCGACGCCTGGGTGCGCGGCGAGGCGACCCGCCGCCTGGCGCAGCTCGATGCCCTGGACGCACTGGATCGTTACCAGGATGTGGTCGACGGCTTCCGCGATCGGACCGGAACGGCCCCCGGGGCGTGGCGCGATCTCCTGATGGCCGGTGACCTCTCCGGGATACCGGTCGATCCGACCGGTATCGAGTACGAGTTGACCGCGCCCGAAGGGACCGTCGCGGTGTCCCGGCGGTCTGCGCTGTTCCCGTTGCCGGACCGTGGTCCGTTTCCGGATCGGCGAAAGCGGTGACCGATTCGGGAGCCGGATTCCTCATCGCCTCGCTTGGGCTGGCGGTCGGCAGCTTCCTCAATGTCTGCATCTACAGACTGCCGCGCGGCGCGTCCGTCGTGGCGCCGCCTTCCCGCTGTCCGGCGTGCCGGCGGCCCATTCGCTGGTTCGACAATGTTCCCATCGTGGGTTACGCGGTGCTGGGTGGAAGGTGTCGCGCGTGCCAGGTGCGCATCAGTCCCGCCTATCCGCTCGTCGAGGGAGTTACTGCGGGTCTGTTCCTGGTCCAGTTCGATGCGGTTGGGCTCCAGCCACTGCTCGTCCCCCGCCTTCTGTTCACGGCGGCGATGATCGTTCTGTTCGTGGTGGACCTGCGACATCACCTGCTGCCGAACGTCGTCACCCTGCCCGGCATCGCCGTTGGCCTGATCTGTTCGGTTGGTCTGGAGCCGGGCTGGCAGGACGCCTTGCTGGGGGCCGCAGGGGGCGGTGGACTGCTCCTGGGGATCGCGAAGGCGTACGCCCGCATCCGCGGCCGGGAGGGCCTCGGTCTCGGCGACGTCAAGATGCTGGCCATGATCGGCGCGTTTCTGGGATTGCCGCTGGCGTTCGTCACTCTGGCCTGGGCTTCCCTGCTGGGCGCGGGGACAGGTATCGGGATGATGCGGTTCACCGGAGCAGGCTGGCAACACCCCCTGCCGCTCGGATCGTTCCTCGCGCTCGCGGCGGTGGCCGCATCCCTCGTCGGCGAGCCATTCCTGGATTGGTACTGCGGTGCGGCGGCGCGGCTGCTGGAGCGGATCCTCGGCTTCGCCTGAGGTTCTCGATGCCCTGCGGCGGATTCCCTGTCCGTTCCGCGACGACGTGCGGCCTTGTGTCGCAAGCCTCCTCGCGCGCCCCGTGGCGAATTCTGCGCCGTGACGGTCCGGTCGAGCGTGCAGATTTGAACGTCCCGGTGTCCGCCGGTCCCAGTTCGCGGGCTCGCCCCGCTGGCCCGAGTATTGCTAGCAGAGTCTGCATGCCACGATCCGGGGCCGGCTACGCGCTCATCGAGACGTTGGTGGCGGCAGGCATCGTGGTCGGTCTCGCCGCCGGAGTGGCGCAGGTCGCACTGTTGACCGCCTCGGCGGTGCGGACGAGCGGTGCGCAGGGGCGGGCTCTGTTCCTGGCGGTACAGAAGATCGAGCAGTTGCAGTCGCTCGTCTGGACCTTCGGCAATGCTCTCCAGCCGGTCTCCGACGACGCGACCACCCTGGCGCTCGACCCCCCGGCGTCCGGGGGCCGCGGTCTGCAGATGTCCGCTCCGATTACCAGTCCGGCCGGCGGAGACGGCTACGTCGACTACCTGGACCGGGACGGCCGGTGGGTCGGGACCGGTGCGCAACCGCCGTCCGGCACGGCGTTCATCCGCCGCTGGTCAGTGTCTCCGATCTCGGTGCCGACCGGCGACGCATTGCTGCTGCAGGTCCTGGTCGCCGCCATCGGAGTGCGCGGCCCGGCCACGGCGCTCGACGTTCGGCCGAACGATCCGGGAGTCGCGTGGCTGGCCACGGTACGCGTCCGGCACTGAGAGGTCCGAGTCGTGCTGATTGAGTTGCTCGTCTCCGTCGCCATCGTTCTCGGCTTGCTGGGGGTTCTGTTCCAATTGGTCGATCCGTCCGGCGGCACGGTGGCGGTGCAGTCGCTGGTGGCGGACGTGCATCAGCGTCAACGCGCCGCGCTCGGCGAGCTCCACCGACATCTTCTGCTGGCCGGGAGCGGCCCGCACCCCGGAACGAACGGTGTCGTGGCGCATCTGCGTCCCGCGGTGGCGCCGTCGCTGCGCGGCGCGGCCAGCGATCTCGCGCCGGGGGCAGATCGAGTGTCCGTGCTGTACGCCCCCCCCGGCGAGGCCGGCGCGCTGCTTGCCGGCGCTGTCACCGAAAGCCGGTCGACCGTCGGGCTGTTGCCGTCGGACGTCTGCGCACTACCGTGCGGATTGTCAGACGCCGGCGGGGGCTTGGCGCTGGTGTTCGATGCGACCGGCCGTTCCGATCTGTATCGCATCACGGATCTCACCGCTGCGACCGCATCGCTGGAACATGTTGGAGGGGGTGCCCCCGTCTATGGCGCCGGGGCCTTCATCGCGCCCGTGCTCATTCGCGGGTTCTACCACGATCTCGACGCGGAGCAGCTTCGCGTCCACAATGGAGCGGGTAGCGATCTGCCTCTCGTCGACGGCGTCGTCGGGTTTGCGGTGCGCTACTTCGGTGTCCCGCAACCCGTCCTGCCGCCGGCCGGGGGATCGGCGGCGGCGGTGGCGGCGCCCTGCCTGGTCGCCGCCGCCACCGCCTTGCCCCCTGTGTCCGGGATAGCAGAGCTCGACTCGACGCTCTTCGCAGACGAGCTGTCGTGCGGTGGAGGAACGCCGTTCGATGCCGATCTGTTTCGAATCAGGCGAGTCCGGATCGACCTTGTGCTGCGTGTGGCGGATATCGCATGGAGGCTGCCGGCGACGGGCCCGCCGCTGATGCAGATGCGCAATGACGCGGTCCGTGATGTCGCCGCGAGCCTGGACGTTGCGCCGCGGAGTCTGGCCGGCTGGTAGCGGTGTGGTTGGCTCCGGATATCGTCGGAGTGAGCGCGGAATCGCGCTGGTAGTCACGATGATGGCGGCGCTGCTGCTCGTGGCGCTGGCCGGGGTGCTGGCTCCGTTGGCGATGATCGAGACTGCAGTGGGAGGCAACCATCGCCGGTCGATGCAGGCGCTGTACGCGGCGGAGGCGGCGCTGGAGCTGGCTACCGGAGAGCTGGGGTCATTTCCGGACTGGAGTGACGCGCTGGACGGTTCCGTCCGGTCGGCGTTTCGGGGCGCCACCCTTGCGCCGGCGATGCCGAGCGGCACGCGCATCGACTTGGCCGCCATCACCGGGCGGCTTCGCTCGGCCGGCGCCGGTGCGAGCGGCGCCGGCCGAGGGCTCGAGTGGCGGCTGTTCGCGCACGGTCCGTTGTCCGCTTGGGTGCCGGTCCCGGCTGGCTACGGACCCTGGCTGGTGGCCGTCTGGATTGCGGACGATGCAGCGGATCCGGATCCCGATCGGGAGCGGGACTCCAACGATGCCATCGTCGCTCACGCGGCGGCGTTCGGGCCGCGGCGAGCAGCGCGGGCCGTGCAGGCGACGCTTTTCAGGCAGACCGTGAGTTCACCGCCCCCGGCGACTCCGGTCGTACGCGTGAGACTGCGCTCGTGGCGCATCGTCCAGTGATCCACCGGTACGGGGCCAGGGTCGGCGGCGCGGGTGGCCAAGCCCGGCTATGGACGAGCGCCGAGGGCGCGGAGGGACCGCTCGAACTCGTCGTCGGTGACGTCGTCGACGATCCGGGTGACGCCGATCCCGGTCGGAAGCACGACGTGCAGCCGACCTTTCCGCACCTTCTTGTCGCGCCGCATCGCTTCCATGAGCGCCCGTGCGGAGAGATCGCTGACGGAGGGCAGCGGTCCCAGCCGCGCGATGAGATCAGCCAGCGCGGATCGTTCCTCTTGCGCAAAGATGCCGCGTCGGACGGCCAGATCGGCGACGACGAGCATGCCGTAGGCGACCGCTTCGCCGTGACGGAAGCGTCGATACCTGGTCACCGCTTCGATCGCGTGCCCCGCCGTGTGCCCGAAGTTCAGGATCCGCCTCAGCCCGCTCTCGCGCTCGTCCTCGGACACCACCTGCGCCTTGATGCGGCAGGAGTCGGCTATCACCGAGGCCAGTGCGTCCTGCTCGCGCCGGACTATCGCGCGGAGATCCCTTCCCACGCGCTCGAACAGGCTGCGGTCAGCGATCATGCCGTACTTGACCACCTCGTACAGGCCGGCACGGAACTCGCGCCGGGCGAGCGTTCCGAGCACTTCCGGATCGGCGAACACGGCCAGCGGCTGATGGAACGAGCCAATCAGGTTCTTGCCGAGGGGATGATTGACGCCGACCTTGCCTCCGATGGAGCTGTCGACCTGCGCAAGCAGCGTGGTCGGGACGTGCACGAGCCCGACGCCGCGGAGATACGTGGCCGCGGCGAAGCCGACGACATCGCCGATCACGCCGCCCCCGATCGCGATGATGGTGACGCTGCGGTCGGCAGCCATCCGGATCAGCGCGTCGTGGATCCGGCCGACGGACTGCACAGTCTTCGAACGCTCGCCGTCTGGGACCAGGACCTGCTCCACGTTGCCGAGAGCCCGTGCCGCGGTCGTCCCGTGCGCCTTCCATACGGTCGGACTCGACACGACGACGCGCTGATCCCCGATTCCCGCCTCGTCCAGCAGCGCATCGAGTCGCGCGAGGAGGCCGGCTCCGACATGGACGGCGTACTTCCGCGAGGAGGTGGCGACCGGGATCACGGTGGCGGACATGGGCGCCGGTAGAATAGCACCACCCGCGGCGGCGGCGCGGCGGCGCGCCGGTCGCGCCACTGGAAGAGACTCGAACGAGGACAGGAGCCGATGGCGCCGAAACAGCAGGCTTTCGTGACCGAGATTACCCCGCAGTCGGAGGACTTCTCACGCTGGTACACCGACGTCATTCGCCGTGCCGAGCTGGCCGACTACTCCCCGGTGAAGGGCAGCATGGTTATCCGGCCGTACGGCTACGCGATCTGGGAGTTGATGCAGGCCGGGCTCGACCGGCGGTTCAAGGAGACCGGCCACGTCAACGCGTACTTCCCGCTGTTCATTCCGGAGAGCCTGCTCCGCAAGGAGGCGGCGCACGTAGAGGGCTTCGCGCCGGAGGTTGCCTGGGTCACCCGGGGCGGCGACGAGACGTTGGAGGAGCCGCTCGTGGTTCGCCCGACGTCCGAGGCGATTGTCGGCACGATGTACTCGAAGTGGGTGCAGTCGTGGCGCGACCTGCCGATTCTGATCAACCAGTGGGCCAACGTGGTGCGCTGGGAGAAGGTCACAAGGCTGTTCCTGCGGACCACCGAGTTTCTCTGGCAGGAGGGGCATACCGCCCACGAGACCGAAGAGGAGGCCGAGGCCGAGGCGCGGCGCATGCTGGGCGTCTACAAGGAGTTCCTGGAGACGGAGCTTGCCATTCCGGTGCTGGACGGGCGCAAGACGGAGAGCGAGAAGTTCGCCGGGGCCGCACACACCTATTCGGTCGAAGCGTTGATGGGCGATGGAAGGGCGTTGCAGGCGGGCACGTCGCATCACCTGGGCCAGAACTTCGCGAGGGTGTTCGACATCAAGTTCCAGGCGCGGGACAAGTCGGTGCAACATGTCTGGCAGACGTCGTGGGGCATGACCACGCGGCTGATCGGCGGCGTCATCATGGTCCACGGCGACGACAGCGGACTGATCCTGCCGCCCCGGATAGCCCCCCACCAGGTGGTCATCGTGCCGATCCCGCGGGGTGACTGGCGCGCGACCGTGCGGCCGCGCGCGCAGGACATCGCCGCCGCCCTGAAGAAGGCCGGCGTGCGCGCCGTCCTGGATGATCGGGAGGAGTACAAGCCGGGTTGGAAGTTCGCCGAGTGGGAGATGCGGGGTGTCCCGTTGCGGCTGGAGATCGGTCCGAGGGACATCGAGCAGGAGCAGGTTGTCCTGGCGCGCCGCGATACGCGTGAGAAGCTCACGGCATCCATGGATGGACTGGAGGAGCGTGTGACGGAGCTTCTCGAGGCCATTCAGGCAGGCTTGTTCGAACGGGCCGTGGCGTTCCGTGACAGCCATACGAGCCGGACTGCGTCGAGCGACGAGTTTCGGCGTGCGTTCGAGGGAAGGCCCGGCTTCGTGATCGCGCCCTGGTGCGGGTCCGCGGACTGCGAGGCGCAAATCAAGGCGGAAACCCAGGCTACGATTCGCAACCTCGCGTTCGATCTGCCCGCGGCTACCGGCGCGTGTGTCCGTTGCGGCCAGCCGGGACTGACCGACGCATACTTCGCCAAGTCTTACTGAGGACGGGATGCCGGATTGACGGCTGAATCTTGCGTGCACTACCATTGAAGTCACTGCGTGTTGGCGCACCTTATCTGCAAACCGGCTGGGCGTCGGCCTGCGGCCGGCAATACCCTGGACGGTCAACGATGGTTCGCACCTTCCTCGTCACGCTCATTTGCATGCTCGGCGCGGCCACTGTCGCCATGGCCGATTCGGAGGGCCCGCCACCCGCTGGGGCTCGGCCGAACGTTGCCACGGCCGGTGGCGTCCCTGATCTCGTCGCTGCGCGGGGGGGGCTGCTGGAACCGCTGGAGCGCCTGACGCTCCTCCACGCCCGGCTTCAGCCGGCAGGCTCCGGGGCGATTTCACCGCTCGATCTCGACCGGGCGTCGGCCGTGACCGCGGCGCGTGGTCGCGCCGACGCGGTCGCGCGGCGGCTCCGGCGCAATCAGGCCCTCCTGGGCGCCGTTGCCCTGGCGGCCGGACTCTTCGTCGCGCCGAGCCGCAACGAATGGAATCCCATCGACGAAGGCGTTCTGGGCCTCGCCGGTGCGGCGATTGGGGCCGGCCTGCTCCTCGACGCCGCCATTCCCTCCCGCTGGCGCCGCTGAGCGGCGCTCCGTTCTGTTCCTCGGCGCGCGGCTACTGTAAGCGGACCACGAGGGCGGCGCGGCGGTTCAGTCGGCGTGTCTCCTCCCGCGTGTTGTCGTGTGCCGGCCGCTCCTCGCCGTAGCTGATCGTCTGGAGACGCTCAGCCGACACGCCGAGTGCGGTCAGATATCGCTGGACCGAGGTGGCGCGGCGATCGCCCAGGGCCAGGTTGTACTCGTTCGTGCCGATGTTGCACGTATGCCCCTCGATCTGAATCGCGAGATCGGGGGCTTCCGCCAATGCCGCCGCGACCTCGTCGAGCACCCGAGCGGCCCCCGGGCGCAGGCTGTAGCGGTCGAAGTCGAAGTGGATGTCCTCGAACACGAACTCTCGCCGCGGCGGCGGGGGGGGAGCGTTGACGATCACCGTGGCCGTGTCGGACGCGGAGCCCCCACGGCCGTCCGTTACTGTCACGTTGAGGGGGACCGGGCCTTCCTGCTCCGGCGACTGCCAGCGGGTGGTGGCGCGATCGTTGGCGTCGAGGAACCGACCGGCCGGCCCGCTCCACCGGAAGTCGAGCGGGTCGCCGTCCGGATCCGAGGCGTCCGCCCGCAGGCGAACCTCGTCTCCGAACGCGACATCGCAGGGATCGCACGAGGTGGCAACTACCGGAGGCCGGTTGGCGGGTGGGGGCGGAGGCGGAGGTGGGGGTGGAGGCGGGGCGTGCACACGGACGCCCGGGTGGTAGCTCAGGCGAAACAGGAAACCGAGTCGGTCGGCGTCCGGCGACGGCTGACCGACGCCGACGCGTTGGACGTGGCGGACGGCCCAGCTCAGGCCGGCCCCTACGGAGAACCCTCGGACCTCGATCTGCGTACCCACGACGGCGTCGATGGGCCGGCGGTCCGACGAGGCGAGCCCGCTCATGCTCCCGTCCGCCGCTACCAGCGGATCAGTCAGTTGCATCGCGCCGCCCAGCACGCCTTGGCCGAGCAGCTCCCCGAAGACACGCAACCGGCTCCGAACCGGAGCGCCGATGCCGATTCCCCACAGCAGGCCGTTGGGCACGTCGATGCCTGACGGGTCGCCGCGCAACAGGACGTCCGCGTTGCCGGCGATCTCGGCCCCACCCAGGTCCTTGCTCATGATGAGGCCGACGGCTCCGCCGGGTGCGCCGGCCGTCGTGCCGGCGTCCTTGTCGCCTGTCGGGAATCTGCCCCAGCCGCGCACCGCGACGGCGAATGGAGCCCGGGTCCGTTCCGTCGCCAGGTTGAACTTCGCGCCGAGCACGATGTCACCCATGCGGTTGCCGCTGAACGGTTTCGTGGCGAACGGATAGTCCGGCAGCACGCCGCCGATCGGGGGGTCGTGCGGACGAAACAGCGGTCGCACGTCGCGGTCGAGGCGAGTCAGGAAGGGGACCGATCCGAAGACTTCCACGCGATCGGCGAAGCCGACCGCGACGGTTCCGGCCATCGACTGGATCGCGGTGAAGCCCTGCTGCCGGTTGAAGGTCGCGACGTGGCCGCTCGCTGCGATCCGGCCGTCCCCGACGACTTCCGCGGTGGGCACGAACCACAATCCGGTGTCGCCGAGGAACGTGACGCCGGCCGGTCGCGTGTCGCCCTGCGCGGTCACCGGGCCGGCCCATATGCCGAACAGCGCGACCAGCGCGAGCAGGTGGAGCCGCTGTCTTTTTTCTGGCACGAACTCATCCTTGTGCAGTTTCACGGTACTGGCGCTCGGCCGGTTTTCGTCAGGACGGACGGTTTCCGTCAGGACGGACGGGGCCGCTGCCGGGCGCCGCTGATCCCTTGTATCGGCACATTCATGCCGACTGTTCAGTGCCGGCACGGAACGACTCGATGCCGATGCCGGGGTCAGCGACGATGCAGCGGGTAAATGGCGCCGGGAGTGCGCCGCGGGTACGGCGCACTCCCGGGCAGCTCCCATGATGAACGAGAGGAGCCGCAGGCGACGATTTCCTTCTAGGGGAAACGCTTGAGCGACGGTCGCCGGTCAGTCGGTGCGCTTCCGGAACACCCACGCGATGCCGATGCTCAGCACGTAGAGCGCAATCATCGGGCCCGCCATCACGGTCATGGTGACCGGGTCCGGGGTCGGCGTCAGGATCGCGGCGAACACGAAGCAGAGCAGGAACGCGTACTTGAAGTTGCGGATGAGGAAACCCGGCGAAGTCACACCCATCCTGGCCAGGAAGAAGACGATGGTCGGGAGCTGGAAGATGACGCCGCACGCAAGCACCAGCCGGACGTACAGGCTGAACGCGTCCTGCAGACGCGGCGTGAATTCGACGTACTCGTTCTCGGCGCCGAAGCCCGCGAAGAACGCCCAGGCGACCTGGAACAGGATGTAGTGGCCGAAGAGCGTGCCGGAGATGAAGAAGAACGAGGCGAAGACGACGAAGGGGATCGCGAACTTCTTCTCGTGCGCGTACAGTCCTGGCGCGATGAACAGCCACACCTGCGACATGACGACCGGCGTCGCCAGGATGAGGCCGGCCAGCGCGGCCATCTTCAGTTGCAGGAAGAAGTACTCGGGTGCGGTGGTGTAGATCATCCGCACGCCCTCCTCGAGGACGGCGGCCAGCGGCTCCATGATGAAGTCGAAGATCGGCGTGATGAATCCGAAGCAGACGATGAAGCCGCCGGCGAGCGCCCCGAACGAGAGGATGAGACGCGTCCGCAGCTCGTCGAGATGGTCGAGGAACGACATCTTGCCGCCGCCGCCATCGTCGTCTTCCGGCTCGTCGTCGTGGTCGATGGGCGGGTCGCCCGGTCCCGACGGACCTGCGGGAGCCGGGGAGGCGGAGCCGGCCGGTGCCGTGGCCGGTGCGTCTGACGCGGGTGACGCGGGCGCTGCCCGGTCGCGGGCCGTGACCGGGCGGTCGGGAGCTGCCGTCTCGTTCGCCGTGGCCGGTACGTCGGGCGCGACGGTTCCGCCTGGCGCGGCCGGCACGCCGGGCGTCGCCGGCTCACTCGCCGGTGCGGTCGGGTCAGGGGACTCCCGCGGCGTCTCGACATCGGGTGCGACGACCGCCGACGCCGGGCCGCCGTCGGGCAAACCCGCGTCGGACCCGGCGCCGGGTGCGGGCTCGGTAGGCGTGTCCGACGGTGCGGACGGATCGGATGCGGGTTCGGGTGCGGCCGGAGCTTGAGCCATCGCGCTCGTCAACCGTTACGCGCCCGCACCCGGTTCGGTCGGATGGGGGTCGGACGTCGGGGCCGTGCCGGCCACCGTCTCTGACGCCACCGCCGGCGCCGGGGTGTCGACCGCTTTCGGCTCGGTGGAGCCGGGTGCTTCGGCGGATGTGCCGGCCGGGGTGGTCTTCGTCGCGGCCGCCTTCGGAGGGCGCCGCTCCTCGATCCGGATCTCCTCGTCGAGCGTATTGCGCAGTTCGTTCGACGCGCGCTTGAACTCGCCGAGGCTCTTGCCGAGGGAGCGCCCGAGCTCCGGGAGCTTGCGTGGACCGAACACGATCAAGGCAATGACCAGGATGATGACCATCTCCCAAACGCCGATTGGACCGAACATGGCAGTGCTCCTGGCAGTTGATCTTCCGTAACCCGTTCCGAGCATTATAGAAACGCCGACGCCGGCCGGTCAAGCCGGGCGGATCGCTCGAAGTTATTGCTGGATAGTGGCTTATCTGGTAGCATCGGCCGCATGCGAGCTGTGACATCTCTCGGGGCCGGGGTTGGTGCCGTCGTACTGTCGGCCATCGCGGGCGGGTTGTTCGGCGGCCAGGTGCTGGCGGGCCAGGATTCGGTGACCCGGCAGTACGACACGTTCGCGACGGCGATTGCCGCGATCGAAGCCAACTACGTCGACGAAGTCGACGTCGAGCAACTCGTATCGCGGGCCATCGGCGGCATGCTGCAGACGCTGGATCCACACTCGAATTTCATGGACGCGCGGCAGTACGCGCGCTTGCGGGAGCGACAGGAGGGGCGCTACTACGGGTTGGGGATCCAGATCAGCGTCATCAACGGTGGCATCACCGTCAACAGCATCTTCGAGGGGTCTCCGGCCTACCGTCGCGGGATCCGCCGCGGCGACGTCATCGCCCGGATCGAAGGCGAGAACGCGATCGGGATGAGCAGCGACGACGCGGTACGTCTGCTGCGGGGGCCGCGTGGCAGTGCCGTGAACATCTCGGTGCGCCGAGAGGGATACGAGGAGTTGATCGACCTGCGCGTCGAGCGGGACGAAATCAGCATCGCGACCGTCGAAGCGGCGTTCATGATCGACGAGGAGACCGGTTATGTGCGTCTCCGCGATTTCTCGGAGACGAGCAACGACGAGTTGGCGCGGGCGCTGACGTCGCTGCGGGGTGACGGGGCCGCGCGGCTTCTGCTGGACCTGCGCGGCAATCCCGGCGGGCCGCTCGATCAGGCCATCAAGGTTGCCAACCAGTTTCTGTCGGGCGGCGACATGATCGTCTACACGCGTGGCCGCGTCGCCAATTCAGACCAGGACTATCACGCGCGCGATGCCGGGGAGCACACGGGCCAGCCGCTCATCGTGCTCGTCAATCGCAACAGCGCGAGCGCATCCGAGATTGTCGCAGGCGCCATCCAGGATCACGACCGCGGCCTGGTGGTCGGAGAGACGACGTTCGGCAAGGCGCTGGTGCAGTCGATTTACCGTGTGAGTCATGGGGCAGGCCTTGCGCTGACGACGGCCCGCTACTTCACGCCCAGTGGTCGGATGATTCAGCGGCCTTGGGACACCGCCTTCGACGAGTACCTGACCTATTCCCTGCGCGAGCCGGAGACCCCGGTCCGTGCTCCGGCCGATCGCAAGTTCACCAATGCGGGCCGCGAAGTGTACAGCGGCGGAGGCGTCGAGCCGGACCATTTCTTTACGGGGCCGATCGAAGGCTTCGATCCGTCGCGCTTCGGTCGGCTGCTGGCGGCCCGGCGAGACTTCGTGTCGTTTGCGCAGCGGTTCATCGCGGCGGGCGACACGCGGGTCACGGTCGAGGGCCGCGATCGCGAGATCGTCGACCGGGGTTTCGTCGTCGACGATGCGATGCTCGACAGGTTCCGGGCCCATGTCCAGGCGCGCGGCCTGACGGTCGACGAGGAGATGTTCGCGGGCGACGTGGGTTTCATCCGGGCGATGATTCACTACGAGATCGACAAGGACCTGTTCGGCGAAATCGAAGCGCGCCGCAACCTGTTCCGGCGCGACCCGCAGGCGCAGTACTCGTTGACGCTGTTCGAAGAGGCTGCCGCGTTGCTGCGTTTGTCGTCGGCGCCGCGTGCTGTCGCATCCAGGTAGCGGACCCGCATCGCAACCCGGACTTGCGGTCCGGTGGGGCCGGTTGCTAGACTGATGCGCAATGTTCAAGCGGTAGGCTAGACGTTCCTGACCCGGCGTTGAGCGTTCCCAGCCGCTCGACAGGTGATGGTGGAGAGACCAGTGAACCTGTTCGCGCGGCTGTTTTCGCGTACTCCTGCCTGCGAGATCCGGCGGTTCTGATGCGACTCAATCATCTCGAGATCGCAGGATTCAAGAGCTTTGCGGAGCGGGCCGCGCTGGCGTTCGATGACGGCGTGACCGCCATCGTCGGGCCGAACGGTTGTGGCAAGAGCAACGTCATCGACGCCATCACGTGGGTGCTGGGAGAGCAGAGTGCGCGTAGCCTGCGAGGCGAGCGCATGGAGGACGTCATCTTCAGCGGAAGTGACGCCCGGCGTCCCACGGCCACTGCCGAGGTCCGGATTCAACTCTCCGAGGTGACGGCCGCGCTGGCGACCGCCGACAACGGCCGGGCTCTGCGCGGCGCCGAGTTCCGTCCGCCGAACGGCAACGGGAGCGGCGAAGGGCGCGGGGCGCCTGC
This sequence comes from Vicinamibacterales bacterium, assembly GCA_963662835.3. GTDB lineage: Bacteria > Acidobacteriota > Vicinamibacteria > Vicinamibacterales > UBA8438 > WTFV01. The sequence continues at coordinate 7,193,660 of CAXXVU020000002.1, read as the reverse complement.
CGGCGAGGCGCTTCCGCCGGTCCCCGCCGGCGTGGCTTCGCCCTCGGGACTGGAGCAACGCGAGCGTGAGGAGCAGGAGGGTCTCGCCGATCCCTGCATCAGCCGCGACGTCGAGGTTGCCCGGCGCCTCTACCGTTCCGGGGAGAGCGAGTATCTCATCGACGGCAGGGTCTGCAGGCTCCGCGATATCCAGGATCTGTTGATGGATTCGGGGCTTGGCGTCAAGGCATACGCCGTTATCGAGCAGGGGCGGATCGGGCAGATCCTGGGCGCCCGGCCGGCCGAGCGACGGCAACTGCTTGAAGAGGCGGCGGGAGTCACGAAGTACAAGGTGCGACGTCGTACCGCGGAATTGAAGCTCGAGGCCGCTCAGCAGAACCTGACGCGCGTCGACGACATCGTCTTCGAGGTCGAAAAACAGCGGAACGCGCTCAAGCGTCAGGCCGCCAAGGCGCGCCGGTACCGCCGGTTGCGCGACGAGTTGAGCCGGTGGCAGAAGGTCTACTTCGCACACAGAAGCAAGGTCCTGGGCACGGTTATCGAGACGGCCGCACGGCGGCTCGACGAGGCAAGAACGAACGAACGGGGGGCTGCCGCCGTTCTGGCCGGACGCGAGAGCAGCCGGGAGCGCCTGCATCTCGAGCTGGCAGAAACTGACCAGGCCGTGGCGACGGTTCGCGAGACCGCGCATCGACGCGAGCTCGAGATCGAGCGCCGCCAGCAGCAGGTCGATTTCAGCAAGCGCCGCGCCAAGGAGCTTGCGACCGCCCTCGATGAGGGAGCTGCGACCCTCGGCTCGCTCGAGGCGCGCCGTGTCCCCCTCGGTGGCGAGTTGGCGGCACAGCAGGAGGCGCATGACCGGTGCGTCGGTGAGCGTGATGCGACGCTCGAACGGTTGCGGGACGCCGATCGGGCGTTCGCCGAGGGACAGCAGGCGATCGAGGGACGGGAAGGCGACGTGGAAGCCGCCCGCAGTGAGATGTTTGCGGCGGTGAATGCGGCCGCCACCCTGCAGAACGTCATCGACAACACGATTGCAGCCCAGCGGCGCATCGCCGAGTCCGGGGCGAAGGTCGATGCCGAAGTGGCTGACCTCGCGAACGAGCTGGAGCGAATCCGACGGCAACACGCGACTGCGAACGTCGCGTGCAACGAGGGACGGCGGCGGTTGGAGGCGGTCCGCGCCGAGCGGCAGCAGGGTGCCGCGGAGTTGAAGGCGGTGCGTGGCGCGGTGGAGACGCGGGTCCGCGCCCTGCGGGACCGCGAGCAACAGGTGACGGTGATGCAGGCGCGCGTCGAGTCGCTCGAGGAACTCGAGGCCGGACGAGCCGCCTACGGCGAAGCGGCGCGGGAGGTCCTGGCCGCCGGCAGCCGGGTCGAGCACCACGGGTCGGTGGCCGACCACCTGGAGGTCGACCGGCGTGACGAATTGGCCGTCGAGTCCTGTCTGGCGGATCTTCTGCAGGACGTGGTCGTGCCTTCGCGTCGCGATGCACTGGCCGGAATGGCGCTCGTGGCTTCCCGGGGAATCGGGCGTTGCGGCTTTGTCGTCGTCAACGACACACCGGTGACCAGGCGCGTGGGCCCACCGCACCCGGAGCTCCGGGCATTGACGGACGTGGTCGAGGTTGCCGGGGAGGGCGCGGCCGCGGTGCGCCGGCTCATGCACCGGCGTTGGGTCGCTCCATCCGTTGAAGAAGCCACTGCCGCGGCGCAGACGACCGATGATCCTATTGCAACGCCGGAGGGGGTCGTTGTTCGCGGAGCACATCGGCTTGCCGGGGGCGGCGGGCAGGGCGCCGGCGGATTGCTCGCTCCGAAACGGGAGATCAAGGAGCTGCGCGAGCGGATCGCCTCGGAGAGTGAAGCGGTCGAAGGGATCGGTCGTGAAGTCGCGGAGGGCAAGTCGAACGCGGCGCGGCTGGACCAGAGTCTCGGCGCCTTGCAGGAGGACGAGCACGCGCTCGAAAAGCAGCTCGTCGGGCTGGACATGCAGTTGGCCCGACTCGACGAGGAGCGTAGCCGGATCACCGACAGGCAGCGCCTGGTCGACACCGAGCGTGACAAGTTGAAAGAGGAGAGGGTCGCTCTGGAGTCGCGCGAAGCGGAAGCGCGCGAAGCAATCGAGCGGCTGGAGGCGCAGCAGCGGTCTGCGGACGACCGGTTCATGGAAGCGGAGCGGCGACTTCACGAAGCGCGCGAGGCGGTGGAGGCGCTCGGGCGGGAGGCGGCCGGTGCGAAGACACGATATGCGACGATGTCCGAACGTGCTGCTGCGCTGGCTTCCGATGTGCGGCGGCTCGAAGATCAGGCAAGCGAGCTCCAGGAGCGGATAGCCCGTTGCGAAACCGAGCACGAACGCGCCGTCGCCGAGAGACGCCGGACGCTCGAGGAGGCGGCCCGCTCGGAACAGCAGCTCGACGCGGATGTCGAATCGTTCAACACGCTCCGCCGGGAGGTCATGCAGAAAGACGGCCATGCGGCGGAGTTGCGGCAGCGGATTGCGTCGCAGGACGCGGATGTGCGCGGCGCCCGCCAGGCGTTGGAGCACGTGCGCGCGGAGGTGGGCAAGCAGGAAGTGGCGCTTGCCACGGCGGACGCCGACCTGGGCCATTTGACCGAGTCGTGCACGCAATCGCTGCAGGCGAATCTGGACGCTGTCCGCGCAGAGGTCGAGGCGCTCGAAGCGCAGGGGCCCATCGAGCCCGATCTGTCGCTCATCGGGACGCACGCAGCGGCCGATTCTTCCGGAAACGAAGCCCTCGCCGAGGGAACCGGTTCCGATGAGCAGCCGGTTGGCGAGTCGTCGGAGAGGACAGAGGGCTCGGACGATGTCGCCGTCGTGAAGGATACCGCCGGGTCGCCGCAGATCGACGTCGAGGCTGTCGTCGAGCTGCTGCGGGCGAAGGTCGACCGACTCGGAGCGGTCAACATGATGGCCATCGATCAGTTCGACGAGCTGGAGGAGCGGCACGCCTTCCTCACCGCGCAGCGCCAGGATCTGATCGACTCCATTTCGGCCACCGGCGACGCCATCCGGCGTATCGATGCTACTACCCGTTCACGGTTCCAAAAGGCGTTCAAGGTCGTCAACGAGCATTTCCAGGTGACCTTCGAGACGCTGTTCGGAGGCGGGCGGGCCGAGCTGGTACTGCTCGATGAGTCGGATGTCCTGGAGAGCGGCATCGACATCGTCGCACAACCTCCAGGCAAACGGCTTCAGAGCATTCAGCTCTTGTCGGGCGGCGAGAAGGCGCTGACGGCCATGGCGCTGATGTTCGCCATCTTCAAGTACCGGCCGAGCCCTTTCTGTCTGCTGGACGAGATCGACGCCCCTCTGGATGACGCCAACATCGGACGCTTCGTGGACATGCTGCGCGGCTTGCAGGATCGCACGCAGTTCGTCCTGGTCACGCACAATCGGAAGACGATGGAGATTGCGGATCGCCTCTACGGCATCACGATGGAGGAGCCGGGAGTGTCCAAGCTGATTTCCGTCAACATCGCGCAGACAGTCGAGTGAACGAGGGGAAAGCGACCCGCTTCCATCGACTCAGGCGTCGGAGCCGGCAGCTCGCGTTCGCCGCGAGGGTAGGGGTTCTCGTCGCGGCTTACGGGTGGGGGTACCCGGCTGCCGTGGTCGACGGGCTTCTGTCCGTTCCGGAGTTACCGGCCGCGATGCGGATTGTGCTCGGCGCGGGTCTCTTTGCAGCGGTGCTCGGTCTCGCCACTGAAGTCGCGGCGCTGCCTTTCGTCGTCCACGGCGAGTTTCTCCTGGAGCGGCGCTTCGGTCTCTCGCGGCAGCCATTCGGCGATTGGCTGCTTGGCGAGGGGCAGACTACCGCCGTGCGGGTGGTTTGCTGGTCGGCCGCCTCGTTCGCGGTCTACGCTGCGATCGGAGTCTGGCCCGAGTCATGGTGGAAGGTGGCGGGGGCAGGCTACCTCGTGACCTCCGTGGCCCAGGCCAGTCTGGCCTCCGCCGCGGTGGCGCGGCGCACGAAGCCGCTACGGCGGCCCGCCTTGCAGGCGCGCTTGCAGGCGCTGACGCGGCGGGCCGGGGCGCCGGTCATCGCCATTCACGAATGGCGGGTCGGATCTGCGACCGACACCGCGAATGCCGCGGTCGTCGGCATCGGGCCGTCGCGGCGGATCCTGGTTTCGGACACGTTGCTGGAGGACTACAGCGACGAAGAAATCGAAGTGATCATTGCCCACGAGATCGGTCACCACGTGCACTGGGATCTGTGGCAGATGATCGTGTGCAATTCCGTGCTGTCGTTGGCGGCTCTCTGGACCGCGAACACCGTGATGAACACGTCGCTGCCGCTGCCGGGTTTCGCCGGGGCGTGGGGCATCGTCAGTCTGCCGCTGCTGGCGCTCGTCTATGGAGGCGTCACGGTAGCGTCGGTGCCGATCGTGAACACACTGTCACGCTGGCACGAGCGCAGGGCTGACCGTTACGCTCTCCGCGTCACCGGCAATCTCGACGCGTTCGTATCCGGACTGCGTCGGGTGAGTGCGCAGTATCTGGCTGAGGAACGCCCGCCCCGGCTGGTCGAGTGGCTCTTCCACTCCCATCCCCCCCTGGCCGCACGCATGGCGGGAGCCCGCGCTGCGGCGTCGAAGGGCTGACCACGCCGGCCACCTCGGAGTTCACTTCCATCCCCGGGCCGGCTGCTATCGGCGGGCGGGCTCGCGGTTGCCGCGTTGACGCGGCGGACGTGATGACCCGCCGCCTGTGTCGCCGCGACCCCCTTGGCGGTGAGCCGGGCCTTGGCCCTCGCTCTTGTCACCGTTGTCGGACGTGCCCCCCGGCAGCAGCGCCTTGCGGCTCAGCCTGACCTTGCCGGACGGGTCGACGTTGATGACTTTCACCAGCACCTGGTCGCCCTCGGTCAGCTCGTTGCGCACCTCGTTCACCCGGTAGTGGGCGATCTCGGAGACGTGGAGCAACCCGTCTATGCCCGGGAGAATCTCCACGAATGCGCCGAAGTCGGTAATCCGCTGCACCTTCCCGAGGTAGGTCTTGTTCAACTCCGGGCTGGCGGTCAATTCCTCGATGATCGCGATTGCCTTTTGCGCCGAGTTCTCGTCCGTTGACGCTACGTTGACCCGGCCGTCGTCCTCGACGTCGATCTTCACGCCGGTCCGATCGATGATGCTGCGGATGGTCTTGCCGCCCGGACCGATGACGTCGCGGATCTTGTCGACCGGGATCTGTATCGTCACGATGCGCGGCGCGTGGGTGGAGATGGACTCGCGCGGCGTCGCGATCGTGACACCCATCTTCTCCAGGATGTGGAGCCGGCCGGCGCGTGCCTGGGCGAGCGCCTCCTGCATGATCTCCGTGGTGACTCCGGCGACCTTGATGTCCATCTGCAGCGCGGTGATGCCCTCGCTGGTACCTGCGACCTTGAAGTCCATGTCGCCGTAGTGGTCTTCTGCGCCCGCGATGTCGGACAGGATGGCGTGCCGGTCACTCTCCTCGTCCAGAATCAGGCCCATCGCTATTCCGGCCACCGGCCGCTTCATCGGGACGCCGGCGTCCATCAGCGCGAGTGCGCCGCCGCAGACGCTGGCCATCGACGACGAGCCGTTCGATTCCAGGATGTCCGAGACAACGCGCAGCGTGTAGGGGAACTCTTCCTCGGTCGGGATCATCGGGGCGAGGCTGCGCTCCGCGAGATTGCCGTGGCCGATCTCACGTCGCCCCGGCCCGCGCAGGAACTTGACCTCGCCGACCGAGAACGGAGGGAAGTTGTAGTGCAGCATGAACCGCTTGTAGACCTCGCCGTCGACCAACTCGATCTTCTGCTGGTCGTCCGCCGTGCCGAGGGTTGCGGAGACGAGTGCCTGGGTCTCGCCGCGGGTGAAGACGGCCGAACCGTGGGCGCGGGGGAGAACCCCGATGTCGGACGAGATCTCCCGAACCTGATCGAATGCCCGGCCGTCCAGCCGCCGCCCTTGGCCGAGGACCTCGTCGCGCAGGACTCTTTCCTTGAGGTCCTTGAAGATCTGTCTGGCGTCCGCGCGCCGCTCCGGATCGTCGTCGGATATGGATGCGAGCAGGTCGTCGAGCACGCGATCGACCTGCTCGTAGCTGTCGAGCTTGTCCTTGATGCGCATTGCGTCGGCGAGCGGCGCGAGCGCCTGCGCTTCGATCTCCTGGCGGACTCTTGAATCGACCCGTCTCGACTCGACGGAGATCTTCTCCTTGCCGACGGCTGCAGCCATGGCCTCGATGGCGTCGATGATGTCCCGGATGGCGGCATGCCCCGCCTCCAGCGCACCGAGCATGACATCCTCGCGGACCTCCTTGGCGCCTGCCTCGACCATGACGATGGCGGCGCGGCTGCCCGCGACGATGAGATCGAGGGCGCTCTGCTTGCGCTCGGGATACGTCGGGTTGATCACGAACTCGCCGTCGAGCAGCCCCACGCGCACGGCGGCGACGGGATGGGCAATCGGAATGGACGAAATCGCAAGTGCGGCCGACGCCCCGGTCAGCGCCAGCACGTCGGAGTCGTTTTCGGGATCGGCCGACAGCAGCAGCGCGATAATCTGTGTCTCCCGCGTCCAGCCGGCAGGAAACAACGGCCGGAACGGCCGGTCGATGAGGCGACTCGTCAGGACTTCCTTCTCGGTCGGTTTGCCTTCGCGCTTGAAGAACCCGCCCGGAATCCGTCCCGAGGCGTAGGCGTATTCCCGGTAGTCGACGGTGAGCGGCAGAAAGTCGATACCTTCGCGGGCCGTCGTCGCGGCGCAGGCAGTGACGATGACGAACGTGTCGCCGTAGCGTACCGTGACCGCGCCGTCCGCCTGCCTGGCGAGCTTGCCCGTCTCTATGGTAAGGGTGGACCGGCCGACGTTCACCTGGGCCGTATGCATGGGATGGGCTCCAGTTCTCGGGACGTATCATGGTCCCGGCGCGTTGTGCGGAGAGGCGGGCAGCGGTCCGGCCAGGACCGGTCTTTCGTCTCGCGCCTACTTGCGGATGCCGAGCCGCTTGATCAGATCCGCGTATCGCTCGGAATCCTTGCCTTTGAGATAGTTGAGGAGACTCTTGCGTCGGCCGACCAGTTGCAGCAGTCCACGACGTGAGTGATGGTCCTTGTCGTGAGTCTTGAAATGCTCGGTCAGATACCTGATACGCTCGCTGAGAATCGCGATCTGCACCTGCGGGGATCCGGTATCGCTGCCGTGCAGGCGGTACGAGCCTATCAACTCCGACTTCCGCTCCTTGGCCAGCGCCACGTGCAACTACCTCTCTACTCTTGCTTTACTCTACGCTCTGCTCAAACCGCGATCCTACACTAGAACGATTGTCGGGTGCAAAAGCCGGGCGGTGCCGGCCTTGGCGATGGCGACCAGCGCGCCCGTCCCGTCGTACAGCTTCGCGACCGTCGCATCGGTGGATTCCGTGTGCCGGGTCCAATCCGAGCTGGACGAGACGATGTCGGCGCCGGTGAGGTCGTTGCCGTGCCGGGCCCGCCGGGCGCCGTGCTCGGTCAGCACCAGCCGCGGAGCCTCGGGCAACAGCTCCTCGAGAGGCACCATCTGGTCGGCGACGGCGGGACCGCGCGCGTCGATCTCGTCGAGCGGCATCGCGTTCTGCAGAGCGAACGCGCCGTTTCGTTCCCGCCTCAACCTCTCCAGGCAGGCTCCGCACCCGAGGGCCGTACCCAGGTCGTGCGCGAACGCACGCATGTAGAAGCCGGCCTCACAGGTTACCCGGCACCTGAGCTGCGTACCGTCGAGCTCCAGCACGTCGATGGCATGCACCGTCACCGAGACCGGCTCGGGTGCCACCGGCAGGTTCCTGCGGGCGAGCTTGTACGCCCGGACACCGCGGATCTTCTTTGCGGAGAACGGCGGCGGGCGTTGCGGCCAGGTGCCGACGAATGTCCGCACGGCTCGTTCTATCGCGGGGCGGTCCGGGGCCTTGACCAGATCGGTACCCATCCGATCTCGCGCGTCCGCGGTGACTGTTCCGGTGGTGTCGTAGGTGTCGGTGGAGACCCCGAGCAGAATGTCGCCACAGTAGGTCTTCCGCCCCGCGGAGAGCAGCGATGCAAGTCGCGTAGCACGTCCTACCACGAGCGGCAGCACGCCGGTGGCCATCGGGTCCAGGGTGCCTATGTGTCCGACGCGCCGGACACCGAGCGAGCGGCGGATCTGTGCGACGACGTCGTGAGACGTTGGTCCGGACGGCTTGTCGACAACGAGTACGCCGTCCATGTCAGGCGTTCCGTCCCGACGACTCGTTCCCGGCTTGCTCGATTGCAGTCACGGTGTGCGAGAGCAGGACCTTCTCGACGTCCGGACCAGGCGCTTCCAACGTGCAGCCCGAGGCATTGCGATGCCCTCCTCCGCCGAATGCCGCGGCGACCGAGCGGACGTCGACGAGGCCCTTCGACCGCAGGCTGGCCCGGGTGATCCCCTCCAGCGTCTTGATCATGATCGCCGCTTCGACTTCGCGGGCGGCCAGCGGCAGGTTGACCAGACCCTCCAGATCGTCCGGCGGGCACCCGGTATCGCGAAGCAGCACCTCGTCGACGTGGAGGACGGCGACACGACCGCCTGCGACGAGTCGCATCTCGTGCAGCAGCCGGCCCGTCAGCCGCAGCTTGCCCAGTGAACTGCTCTGGTAGATCGCGGCCGCGAGTTCCGCAACGTCGACGCCGCAGGCGGCCACCTTCCGGCAGGTCTCGAATGTCCGCGCGGTGATGTTGGCGTGCCGGAAGGAACCGGTGTCGGTGAGGATGCCTGCGTACAGGCCTGCGCCTATCTCCGGGGTCAACGGGACGCCGAGGATGGCGATCAGGTCGTGGACCATTTCCGCACACGCGGCGGCGTTCGGGTCGAACCAGTTGAGCGCGCCGTACATGGCGTTTCCCGCGTGATGATCGATGTTGATGACCGCTTGGGAGTCGAGTCCCTCGACCTCTGTGCGAGCCAGCGTGCTGCATTCCAGCACTACCGACGCGTCGAAACGGCCGTTCACCGTGTCGGCCACCTCTATATCCGTCACGCCCGGCAGCGTCCACAGGTGCGCGGGCGGCGGATCGTGGTTGACGATGCGTACGTTCTTGCCGAGCGCCCGCAGGGCGTGCGTGAGCGCCAGTTGCGAGCCGACGGAGTCTCCGTCCGGCCGGGCGTGCGAGGAGAGCACGAAGTGCGTCCCGTCCACCAGCACCCTGGAGATCGGCTCGATCACGTCAGGCACCATTCGTGTCTTCCGTTCCGGCCCGGGGGTCGGATTCGTCGCCGGAAACGCGGAGTGAGCCGCGCTGGCGATCGAGCTCATCGAAGATGCTCGCGATGCGGTCCTGCCGCTCCGCGGAATCGTCGTACAGGAAGCGCATCTCCGGGACCTGCCGGAGCTGCAGGCGCTGGCCGACCTGGCGGCGCAGGTAGGGTTGCGCCCGCCGCAGCCCGCGCGCCGCGCTCCGGCGGTCGCCGCCGTCGAGCAGCGTGTAGTAGACGCGTGCGAGCTGGAGGTCGGCGGTCATCCTGACGTCGGTCACCGTTATTCCCAGCAGCCCGGGGTCGCGGGCGGACCGGGCGAGGAGCGCCGACAACTCGGTTCGCACGCGTTCCGCAACGCGCCGAGCCCTCGTACCAACTGCCATGTCGTACCCTGCGGCGTCAGCTCAACCACTGCAGATCGGTCGCCAGCACGATGCCGGGGTCGCGGCGTTCGATCTCCCCGACGACTCCATCCAGCACGCGATCTACGTGGTCCCGGTGCGACGCCACCGCCACGATGCCCAGACGCGTTCGCTGGTGGGTATCGAGATGATCGATCTCGGCTAGCGAGACGTTGAGCCTGCGGACGCGATCCTTGATGCTCGCGAGAATCCGTCGCTTGTCCTTCAGCGAGCGGGCACCGGGAAAGTGGAGATCTACGGTCAGTAGCCCGACGGCAGACATCGGTACGGTTAAGCCTCTTGGAGGCGCTCTGCGTCAGACGGTCGCGACGACCTTCTCCACGGTAAAAGACTCTACGATGTCGCCGATCTTCAGGTCGGCGAAGCGTTCGAACGCCAGCCCGCACTCCAGGCCGCCCCGCACCTCGTTGACGTCATCCTTGAAGCGACGCAGTGAGCCGATGCGACCCTCGTGAACGACCACGCCATCCCGCACGAGCCGCGCCTGGGCATCGCCCGCGCGGGTAATGATGCCGTCGGTGACCATGCAACCGGCTGCAGTGCCGAATTTGGGAACCTTGAACGTCTGCCGGATCTCGGCGGCACCGAGCTTGACCTCCTTCGTCGTCGGATCGAGCAGACCGGCCAGCGCCTTCTTCAACTCGTCGGTGACGTCGTAGATGACCGAGTGGAGCCGGATGTCGACGCCCTCGCGCTCCGCCACGCCGGTGGCGTTGCGGTCGGGGCGTACATTGAATCCCACGATGATCGCGTTCGACGTCGATGCCAGCAGCACGTCCCATTCGCTGATCGCCCCGACCCCGGTGTGGATGATGCGCGTCTTGACACGCTCGTCGCCGAGCTTGCCGAGCGAGTCAGCCAGCACTTCCGCCGATCCCTGCACGTCGGCCTTGATGATTATCGGCAGCTCCTTGGCCTCGCCCTCCGACAACTGCTGCTGAAGTGATTCGAGCGTCAGCCGCTGGCCACGTCCGCCGAGCGCCTTCTCCTTCGCCTGGTTCTGCCGCAGCACCGCGATCTGGCGCGCCTTCGCGGCGTCGGTCACGGCCTGAAAGGCGTCGCCGGGCTGCGGCAGGCCGGTCAACCCGAGCACCTCGACCGGACTGGAGGGGCCAGCGTCGTTCGTCTTCTGCAGCCGGTCGTCCAGCAACGCCCGGACGCGTCCGACGACGACCCCGGCGATGAAGTTGTCGCCGACGCGCAGCGTGCCGTCCTGCACGAGAATCGTTGCGACCGGGCCGCGGCCGCGGTCCACCTTGGCCTCGAGCACCGTACCGGTCGCGGCTCGTTTCGGGTTGGCCTTCTGCTCCTCGAGCTCGGTCACCAGGAGGATCATCTCGAGGAGACCGTCGAGGTTGTCCCGCTTCTTCGCCGAGACCGGCACGGTAACCGTCGACCCGCCCCAGTCCTCGGGCGTCAGCCCGCGCTCCGCCAACTCCTTCTTGACCCGATCCAGGTTGGCGTCCGCCTTGTCGATCTTGTTGATGGCGACGATGATGGGCACGCCCGCCGCCTGCGCGTGGTCGATCGCTTCCTGCGTCTGCGGCATCACTCCGTCGTCGGCGGCGACGACGAGGATGACGATGTCGGTCACCTGGGCGCCGCGCGCCCGCATCAGGGTGAACGCCTCGTGACCCGGCGTATCGAGGAAGACGATCTTGTGGCCGTTCACCGCCACAGAATACGCGCCGATGTGCTGCGTGATGCCGCCGGCCTCGCCCTCGGCGACTTTCGTCTCGCGAATGCCGTCGAGCAGGGTCGTCTTCCCGTGGTCGACGTGTCCCATGACGGTGACGACCGGTGCGCGGACGATCAGATCGTCGGGCTTCGTCTCCTCGGCCTCGATGACGACCATCTCTTCCTCGAACGTCCGCATCTTCACGTCCGCACCGAACTCGCGGGCAATGGTCGTTGCCGTTTCGGGGTCGAGAGTCGTGTTGATGGTCATCATCACGCGCCGCTCGATCAGCTTCTTGAGCACGTCCTTCGGCTTTACCTCGAGACGCTCGGCCAGGTCCTTGACGGTCATTCCTTCGGCCAGCGTGATGGTGCGCGTGACCGGCGGGGGCGGAGCCGGTGTCGCCGGGGTCTGGGTGCGCGTGCGCCGGTACTGGGAGCGCCGTCCGCCCGGGCGGTGATGCGGCCGGGGCGGAGGGGGACGGTACCCGACTGCGGGCCGTGGCGGCAGAGGGCGCGGTGACGCGGGACGCAGCGGCTGGGACGGCAGCGGCCGTGGCCCACCGAGCGGCGGCCGCGCGACCTGTCCGGCGGGCGCGACCTGTCCGGTGGCCGCAACCGGCCCGGCGGGCGGGGTCGGCCGCAGCGGCGGCCTGGGCGCGGCTGCGGGCGCCGCCGGTCGCGGCTTCACCGGTTTCGGTTCTTCGATCCGCAGGCGCAGGCGCGGAGGCACCACGCGCCCGGTCGGGCGTAGCGTCAGCCCTGAGCCGGGGCGCCGCGCGCCCGAGCCCGCGCTTGCAGCCGGAGGGCGCGTGGCCGCCTGTGGCGGGATCGCCGGTGGCGCCGCGACCGGTGCGTCTGCCGCGGGCGGCTCTGCTGCGCGGGCGGCGGAATCTTCGATTGCACCTGGGGAAGGGCCTCGGTGGAGGCCTGGGCCGTGTCCTCGCTCTGCTGTAGCGGCATACCTTCTGCTTGAATGTGGGGCGGCTCGACCTTCACGGGGGGAGGAGCGTCGACCCTGATGCGAGGAGATTCGACTTCGATGTGCGAGGGTTCCGCGGCCTCGACGCGAGGCGGCTCGACCCTGACGCGCGGGGGTGCCTCGACCGCGACCCGGGGCGGCTCGACTCCGGCGTGCGTGGTTTCCCGGGCCTCGACGGTGGGCGACTCGGCTTCGACGGCGGGTTCCTGATTGGCCGCGAGGTCCGAAATGGACGGCTCAGCTTCGCCGTGAAGAGTCCGGCCTGCCGCCGTGGACGGCGTCTCGACCCGGAGCCGTGGCGCGCCCTCGACCCGGAGGCGCGGCGTCGACGGTAGAGTCCGTGGTGTGACCGGCGCCGGCTCCCGGCCTGCGCCAGATTCCGCCGCAGGCTGTACAGTCGCGGGCGGCGGCACCGTCGCCGCGACCGGCGGCGGCGTTTCGGGTGCCGCGGCAACCGCTTCGGCACCGTCGGTCTCGGCGGCCTCGACCGCCGCTTTCGCGGCCTTGGCGGACTTCACCAGCCGCGGCGGGCCAAGCCTCGGAGCCGTCGCGGCTACCCCCTCCGACGCAGCACCACCGCGCGCCGCGCCTCGTTTCGTGACCGCCCGTTGCGAGAAGAGCGACCCGCCCGGCAAGGTGACGTTTCTCTTGCGCGCGATCCGCTCGGCGAACTGCCGCGCCACGATCTCCTCGACGGTGCTCGACGCGCTCTTCGCCTCGATGCCGTGCTGAGTACGCAGCAACTGGACGACTTCCTGGCTCGGGATGCCGAGCACTTCGGCGATCTTGTAGATGCGAATTGTGCCCACAGGCGTCTCACTCTGCTGGTGTCTCGTCCGGCGAATCCGGCCGCTCGGTGGGCGTCGTGCCGGCTGACTGGGGCATTGAACCCGTACCCATGCCGTCCGTCGACGCAACCGCTCTCGCGGCGGCGTCGACCTGTTCCCGAACGCTGCCCTGCAGGTCGCGGGCCGTGGCTTCGTCTACGCCCGCCACCGCTGCCAACTCCGTTGCTTCGACTTCCAGAAGGCGGTCGGCCGTATCGAGCCCAGCCTCGCTCAGGCGGAGGAACTGTGACTCGTCGAGACCGGGCAACGTGAGCGTACCGGCTTCCTCGCCCTCCTCGATATCTTCGAACTGGGCTTCCACCTCGCGCCGCTTCTCTTCCTCGCTCTTGATGTCGATCTTCCAGCCGGTCAGCTTGGCGGCCAGGCGAACGTTCTGACCCTTCTTGCCGATGGCGAGGGAGAGCTGACGGTCCTCCACGACCACTTCGACGATCGATTCCTCGCTGTCGACGACGGTGACGCGCTGCACCCTGGCGGGGCTGATGGCATTGGTCACGAAGAGCACGGGGTCTTCCGACCACTCGACGATGTCGATCTTCTCGCCGCGCAACTCGCGAATGATCGCCTGCACCCGCGTCCCCTTCATCCCGACACAGGCGCCGACGGGGTCGACGTCGCGTTCGCGCGAGTGGACGGCAACCTTGGCGCGGTCCCCGGCTTCGCGGACCGCGCCGCGGATGGTCACCGTGCCGTCGTAGATCTCCGGCACCTCCTGCTCGAACATCTTGATCAAGAGCGTCGGATCGGTGCGCGACAGGATGATTTGGGGACCCTTGGTGTTCTTGTTGACCTCGCGAATGACCGCCCGGATCCGGTCGCCGGTGGTGTAGTTCTCGGCACGCGACTGTTCCCGACGCGGAAGCAGAGCCTCGATTCGTTCGGTGTCCACGATGATGTCGCCGTTCTCGAAGCGCTTGACCGTGCCGTTGATCACCTCGCTGACCCGGTCGCTGTACAGCGCGTAAACGTTGTCGCGCTCCGCTTCGCGCACCTTCTGGAAGATCACCTGCTTCGCGGTCTGTGCCGCGATGCGGCCGAGAACGTCGGTCGGCTTGGGGAACTCGATCTCCATGTCGACTTCCGCCTCGTCGCCGTACAGCCCTTGCGCCTCGGCGAGGGAGATCTCCGTCAGGGGATCGGTTACCTCCTCGACGATCTGACGTACCGAAAACAACTCGACCTGACCCGTCTCGTGGTTGAATTTCGTTCGCAGGTTCTCGGTCGACTTGTAGTACTTCCGTGAGGCGGTCAGGACGGCGTCCTCGATGGCCGTGACGATGACATCGGGCTCGATGCCCTTCTCCTTGGCCAGCGCCTCGATGGTCTGCTGCAGCGGATTGCTCATCACCTGCTCTCGTGCGCGGGTTGCTCCCCGTGCGACGACTTCACATCTCCACTTCCAGTCGAGCTCTCGTCACCAGCGTCCACGGGATCCGATGGATGCGGCGGCCGGCGTCCACCACCACACGGCCCGCAGCTTGCGGCCTTTCGCCTCCGGCCGGCTCCACGCCGGCGATACGTCCGCAGATGAACTGCTGTCCGTCCACGGCTTGCGCCACTACGAACCGGGCGAGCCGTCCCCGAAAGCGGCGGCAATCGCCCAGGTGTCGCAACGGGCGGTCGAGCCCCGGCGACGAAACCTCCAGCGTGTACGGATGCTCGAAATCGAACTCGGCGTCGAGCACCGCGCTCACGTCCGTGCTTACCCGCTGGCAATCATCGACGCTGACCGCTTCGGCGGCCGTGCCGACAGCGCCTTCGGGCGCACCCGGCACCCGGTCGATGACGATGCGCAGCAGCCAGCCCATCGACTCGCGTCGGAGCTGGACATCGAAGACCTCAAGCCCGAAGTCGCGCGCGACCCGGTCCGCCAGGGACCAGACCTGCCCGACCCGGCCTTCAGCGGGCTTCACCGCGTGCCCCGCCTCGTCGTCAACCAGTACAACGCCCTGAAACACAAAGAAGTGGGCGAAACGCCCACTTCTGCAGGACTTCGTCTCTCGTAGCCGCAGGAGTATATCATGGAAGCGGTTGCGAGGTCGCTTGCCGCGGCGCGCCTCTAGGGTGTCAGGCGGTACAGCATGCGTGGGAACGGGACGGTCTCGCGAATGTGCTCGAGGCCGCAGAGCCATGCCACGACACGTTCGATGCCCATACCGAAGCCGGCGTGCGGAACGCTGCCGTACCGCCGCAGGTCCAGGTACCATTCGAACGCTTCCTGCGGCAATTCATGCTTGCGGATCCGGTCGAGCAGCAGCGCGTAGTCGTCCAGGCGTTCTCCGCCGCCGACGATCTCGCCGTAGCCCTCGGGGGCCAGCACGTCGACTGACAACGACAGTTCCGGCCTCTCTGGGTCCGGCTTCATGTAGAACGCCTTGATTGCCGCGGGGAATCGCTGCACCGCGACCGGACGGTCGAAGTGCTCGGCTAGGGCCGTCTCGTCCGGACCGCCGAAGTCGCCGCCCCACTCGAACGGAAGGCCGCGTGCCTTCAGGATTTCGACCGCCTCGTCATAAGCGATGCGAGGGAACGGCGACCGGATTCGCTCGAGGCCGGCCGTGTCGCGTTCGAGCACCTCCAGGTCGCTGGCGCGCCGGTCGAGCACCCGCTCGACGACGGCCACGACGAGGTCTTCCGCAAGGTCCGTTGCGTCGTCCAGGGTGGCGTAGGCCATTTCCGGCTCGACCATCCAGAACTCTGTCAGATGGCGTCGCGTCTTGGACTTCTCGGCGCGAAACGTCGGTCCGAAGCAGTACACGCGCCCCAGGGCCATCGCGTTGGCTTCGTTGTACAGCTGACCGCTCTGTGTGAGATACGCCGTCGCGTGGTCGAAGTAGGGGACGGCGAACAGCGTCGTCGTGCCCTCGCAAGCAGCCGGTGTGAAGATCGGCGTGTCCGCCAGGATGAATCCGCGGCCGTTGAGGAAATCGCGGACGCCGTTGACGACCTCGTGCCGCACGCGCAGGATCGCTGCCTGCCGCCGGCTGCGGATCCAGAGGTGACGGCGGTCGAGGAGGTAGTCGACGCCGTGTTCCTTCGGGGTGATCGGGTAGTCGTGGGACTCGCCGACGATCACGAGAGCCGATACGTCGATTTCGTAGCCGCCCGGGGCGCGCGCGTCCTCGCGTACGGTGCCCTCGGCGATCAGCGACGTCTCCTGGCCGAGATGGTCGGCACGCGTGAACGTCTCATCGCCGACGGCGGCCTTCGAGACTACGGCCTGCACGAACCCCGTGCCGTCGCGCAGGGTGAGGAAGTGAATCCTGCCGCTCGATCGCCGCCGGTGCAGCCACCCGCGGATCGCCACCTTCCCGCCGACGCATCCGGCAATCGCGTCGATGGTCGTCCTGGTCGCACCCATGCCGACCGTAGCGTACTACGAGGCGGGTTCTTCCAGCACGGCCCCGAGCAGCTCGCCGAGGCGCTGTCGACCCGCGTCCCGCCGGATCGCGTCCCGAGCATAGGCGAGCGTGCGCGGCACCGCGTCGCCGTATCTCGGATTGCGACGCACGGTTATCTGGAACCCGAACGTGCCCAGCGCCTTCAGGGTCCGTTGCACCGTTGTCCGATCGAACCGCCGCCGCAGGGCGGCGCCGTCGCGCAAGCCCGTGATCGTCTGGAAGTGGGCGAGCAGGCGGTCGACCTCCGCCTCGTGCAGATCCACATAGGCGTCCCGCAACAGTGACGCCAGATCGTAGGCGTCCGGGCCCATGCGAGCGTCCTGAAAGTCGATGACATGCAGGCGGTCCCGGTGCAGCATGAGGTTGCGGCTGTGGAAATCGCGGTGACACAGCACTGGCGGCTCGGCCGCCATCTCCGACGCCAGGGAGAGGAACTCCTCGTCGAGGGCGCGCTGCGCCGGAGCCGTGAGCGTTTGCCCCCGAAAGCCCGCCACGAAGTGCTCGACGAAGAAGCTCAGCTCCTGAGTCAGCTTCGCGACGTCGAACGCCAGGTCGAAGGGCCCCGCTCCGGATCCTGCGAGCCGGCGGCCGCCGCGCTGAATCGTCGCGATGATCTCCACCGCTTCCCGGTAGCGCGCATGCCGGTCGACGGCCGGCGCAGTGGCGACCACGTCTTCGAGCATCGTGTCGCCGAGGTCCTCGACGACGACGATTCCCAACCTCGCGTCCGCGCCGTGAATGACCGGCACCGGCACCGGGAGCCGGCGGAACAGCTCGGCGACCCGGATCAGCGGCAGCGTTTCCGGGTCGATCCGGCCGTCGTGCACGACGAGGACGCGCGACGGTGCGCCGGGCGGAACGATGCGCACGAAACTGCGGTCGGATGCATCTCCGGCCAGCCGCACGAGACGGGTCGACGGAGGCAGCCCGGCATTGACCAGCCAGTCCTTCGCGCGCGATTCCGGCGAGTCGGGATGCCGCAACGGATTGGTCATCGGTCGGAGGTCGGTGGACCGTCGAGCGGATAGACGGCCGCGTTCCCGACGGTGTGGGCGCCTTCGCTCCCGCCGGCGCAAGCAGCCGGCACGCAGATCCGGCGCTGCAGGGAGGTGCCGGCGGGCAGGCTGACGCCGTCAGCGACGATGCACTCGTCGAGACGGCAGCCGGCGCCGATGGCGGCATCGTTCCAGACTGCCGTACGGATCAGCGATGCGGTGGGGTGAATCGTCGAGCCCTTGCCGGCCGGCAGGGACCCGCGCCCCTCGCGCCGCGCGATGGCCAGAGAAGCGGCCAGGTAGTCGGATGGCGTGCCGACGTCGAGGAATTCGTCATCGATGCGGTGGGCCCGAACGAGTCCGCTTCCGCCGTCGTCCGGCGCCGGGAGGAGTCCGTCGTAGAGACCGCCGATCGTTGCGGCGGGCCGCCCGGCCGGCAGGTCGCGGAAGACCGTCGCCTCCGCGATCTGCACACCGACGAAATGGGAGACTGGTTCGTCGCCGGCCGGCGTGAAGCCGTGCACGCGGCAGTCTTCGGCGACTCGGACGCCGCCGTAGCGGTCGGGAGCCGGGTGGGGAGCCACGGCGAGAGTGACCGCCGCCCCGGTACCCTCATGAGTGGCGGCGAGCGCGCGCAGCGACAGGGGCGTGAGCGTGTCGCCGTTCACGATGAAGAAGCGCGGACCGAGGAGCGGCAGTGCATGTCGCGGTCCGCCCGCCGAGCCGAGAATGACGGGTTCCCAGGTGTACCGCACGCGCACCCCGACCGCCGCTCCGTGTCCGACGACGCGGGTGACCGTCTCCGGCCGATGGTGCAGGTTGAGGACGGCATCGCTGACGCCTTCGGTCGCCAGCCACTGCAGGATCCTGACCACGAGCGGCCGGCCGGCGACCGGCACGGCGGGTTTCGCGCGCACGTTCGTCAAGGGACGGAGGCGCGTGCCGAGTCCGGCCGCGAGCACCAGGGCCGGAGGGAGAGGGCCGGTCATCGGATCGATTGCTGCTCGAAGACCATGTCGCCGGCCGGCCGCCCGCGCGCGGCGCAGTCCGACTCCCAGACTCGTCGATAGGATGCCGTGATGTAGTCGGCAGGGCTTCGCCCGAGCGCCTGCGCGAGCCCCGAGACGCCCGTCTCGCTGCCCTCTACTTCGACGAAGACTCCGCACGGAGTCTCGTCGATGGCGACGATCGTCCCGTCCCGCTCGAATTCCTCGCGGTACTTCTGGTAGCGGAACCAGACGTCGAAGCCGGCCCGCTCCAGAACCTCGAGAAGCATCGCGCCGTCGTCGATACCGGTCTCGAGCTCTTCGCGGACCTTCATGACGTCGGGTCGCGGCGGCCCCTTGAAGGTGAGCGTCGCGACGCTCACGCCGCCGCCGGCGGGTGTCTCGATGCGTACTCGCAGGGTGCACCAGTCGGCCCGCAGGCGGCCGCCGGTCGTGTCCAGAAGGCGGTCGTCCTGCAGGCGCCTCGCACGCAGCGGAACGGCTCCGAGCGCGGCGACCGCTTCGCGGGCGGCGTCGGCGGATTCGAAAGACAGCTTGATCTCGCGCTCGATCCGATCGCTCATGGCGTGTTGCCGCCTGATTCTAGTGTGTCGTACGGATGCGATAGGAGCAGCCGGCCAGAACCGGTGTCCCGACGCCCTTGCCGAAGATCAGTACCTTGTGCGTGCTTCCGAGCCCGCCGGGCACCAGGAGGGACTTCAAGGCCAGCCGGCGCCGAAGGACGTCGACGCTGCCTGCGCCGGTTTCGCTGAATTGGTGATCGAAGCGTTCGATGGCTCCGAGTCCCAGCAGGAAGTAGGTCTGATCGAGGACGCCGAGCGTGCGTGCGCCCGCGCCCTCGGCTGCGTCCCGTACCAGCGTCAGGTCGACGTGGGCGGTAATGTCACACGTCCCCGGGTTCACGAGCCACGGGGGGGGCTCGCCGGCTGCGGCGTCACCGATCCGATGTCGGCGGTAGGTCGTGAGCGTGCCGGTCGCATGGGTCGCCGAATAGAGCTCGTCCGCCTCGTGTCCGTAGTCGATCAGGAGCAGGAATCCGCGTGTGAGCGAGGTAACGGCCTGCCTTACCCAGTCGGCCGCGGCCGGCACGACCTCCGCCCGCCAACCCGTCTGCAGAGTGATGCCGCGGTCGTCGACGTGGGCCTGCACGTGGGCATCCGAGAGCGGACCGAGACGCTCGGCGAAGTCTCCGGTCGCTTCGTCGATGTCGACGTACACCTCCCGGAGTCCCTCGACCGTCATCTCCAGCACGTGGGGCGGCAGTGCGTCGAGCAACTCGTTGGAGAAGATCGCGCCGTGAATGTTCGCCGGGATGGAAGAACCGGACGAGGCCAGCTTGCCGGCGTGCGGCCCCAGGGTAGAGGTCTGCGCGTCACGCGCCGCGCGGCTGCGTTCGACGAGGTGGAGTTCGACGGCGTCGTAGAAGGCCGGGTCGTTCGTGGCGGCGGCGTCCAGCACGTCCCGGGCCAGCCGGCCGTCGCCGGCGGCCGCTTCGACCACAGCGAACCGCGGCTCTCCGGCTCGGGAGCGCCCGGCTCGCAGGAGGCGCCACATTTCGGCGAGCTGAGACGCCAGCAGAGTGCCGAACAGCGGGCCGAGGTCGACGCTGGTGAAGAAATCGCCCGCACGTCCGGAGCGCCGATCCGTGCGAGCGTAGTATCCAAGGTCCGGGTGGTACAGCGCGAGCTCCGCGTAGGCGGCGAACGGTATCGGACCTTCTCTCCGTATCCGTTCCCGAATCACCTCCCGCAGCGTCATCTCACTCTGTCGAGACCGAGCACGACGTGCTCCTCCTGATCCGGGAAGCGTCGCCTGCGGCTCCGCTCGATCGAGCCTGTCCGGGGGGCTGCGCCGCAGCGGCGCAGCCCCCCGGCTGCTAGTCCTTCTCCACCTGCAGGAACACGCGCGTGTCGCGGCGCTGCACCAGCAGAAACGCGGTCCGACCCGATTCGATGGCGTTGAGCTCCGCCGTGGCCTCGCTGGCCGATGTGACCTCGACGCGATTGACACTGAGAATGACGTCGCCGGGTCGCAGGTCGCTCGCCTCGGCGGTGCTGCCGCGCCGGACGTCGACGACGACCGCCCCGACCGTGCCGGCCGGCACGCGGAGAGAGCGGAGCACGTCCGGCGTGAGATCCTGCACTGTGATCCCGAAGCCCTCGCTGGTCTCTTCGGCTGCAGCCCGCAGGGTCGGGTTCTCCGCTTCCAGGTCGAGCTCGCCGATCGTGACGTCGAGAGTCAGCGGCTCGCCGTCGCGGACGATGTCGACCGGCACCGTGGTTCCCGGCGTCGTGGCGACCACATGGTTCTGAAGCTCACGCGTGTCGTCCACCGGCTCGCCGTCGAACGCGACGATGATGTCGCCCGGCTCCATTTCCGCCTGATCGGCCGGTCCGTCGGCTTCGACCTGAGAAACGAGCACTCCCCCGGCGTCGGTCAGGCCGAGCACCTCGTACTCTTCCCTTGGAATGTTGTTGATCCCGATGCCGATTACGCCGCGCGTCACCCTGCCGCCGCGCAGCTCGGGGAGCAGGTCGCGGACCGTGTTGATTGGCACCGCGAATCCGACCCCCGCGTTGGACGGGCGGTTGCTCACGATCGCGGTGTTCATCCCGACGACCTCGCCGCGAATGTTGAGCAGCGGGCCGCCGGAGTTGCCGGGGTTGATGGCGGCGTCGGTCTGCAGCATGTCGTTCGAACGGCCGCGCGCTGCGGGAAGGGGCCGGCTGAGCGCTGATATGACGCCGACGGTCACCGTGTGGCTGAGGCCGAAGGGTGCGCCTATCGCCATGACCCAGTCGCCGGGCGCCATCTGACTCGAGTCGCCGAAAGTCGCCACCGGAAGCTCGCTGTCGGGCCGGTCGACGAGCTCGAGGAGGGCGCTGTCGGTGAGCCGGTCCCGCCCGAGGATCCGCGCCTCGTAGCGCTCGTCGGCATCGTCGCCGAAGAACTGAATCTCGATGTTGTTGGCGTTCTCCACGACGTGGTTGTTCGTCAGGATCACCCCGGCCCGGTCAATCACGAATCCGGTTCCGGTTGGGGCCGCACGCGTGAAATCGTTGTCGTCGCGCGGCTCCCGGTCCGGTTCCGGCGGCTGTCCGAAGAAGCGGCGGAAGAACTCGTCGCGCTCCTGCGGCTGCGGCTGCCGGGTCCAGATCGTGACGACCATGGCCGTCTGCGTGTCGGCGATCTCGCGAAACGTGGTCGCGGTCAGGTTGCCGGAGATGGGCGCGCTGTTCGAGACCGGTGCCTGGACGGGCTGCGCGGACGACTGCGGCGCCAGGTTGAAGCGCGACGCGATTACCATCCCGAACGCCATCGCAGTCAGGGCGATCAACAGCGTGGAAACGAATGTGGTCCTCGATCTCGACATCATTTCCTCCAGCGGGTGGGGTGCCCGCATCCTCGACTTCCGCCCCTAGTGTAACGCCGCGGAGGGCGTCGGCGGCTGGTGCTCGGCCGCGCCTGCCGGACGGTCAGGCCAGAGGCACGATCTCGGTCTGTCGCGGGCCGGTGACGGCGGCTTCGCCGCTCCCCACATGCATGTTTATCTCGGTTCTGACACCACAGTCGTCCAGGTAGATGCCGGGTTCTATCGTGAAGCCGGTGCCGGCGATCAACCGTCGCTCGTCGTGGGTCTCATAGTCGTCCATGTGCACGCCGTTACCGTGTACTTCTTCTCCGAGGCTGTGTCCGGTGCGGTGCATGAACCTGTCTCCGTAGCCGGCAGCCGCAATCACGTTCCGGGCGGCTCGGTCGACTTCCCATCCGCTGATCGATCTTCCGGTCCGTACGCGGTCGGCGACCAGCCCGACGGCCGTGTCGCGCGCCTCGCGTGCCGCGCCGAAGATGGCGGCGGCCCTCGCCGGTACGTCGGCTCCCGTGAAACAGACCCAGGTGATGTCGGCGTAGACGGATCCGGACCGGTTGAGCTTGCCCCACAGATCGAGCAGGACGACCTGATCCGGCCGGATCGGGCGGTGGTCCGCTGCTGTCGGCAGATAGTGCGGGTTCCGGCTGCTCTCCTGCGCCGCCACGACGGGCGGGCAGTCGGTAATCAGGCCCGCGTCCTTGAACCACTCCGCCATCGTCTGCTGGACCTCGTACTCGGTCAGAGGTCCGGTGGTCACGCGGTTACGGATCAACTGAAAGGCACGGTCCTTGATGGCGTAGAGGCGTTCCGACGCCGCCCGATGAGTGGAGAGCGCCGCGTCGTCCCAGACCGCTTCGAAGCGTTGCACCAGATCGCCCGACGACACCACCTCGGCACCGAGGGCGCGGATCCGCTCGACGGTGCCGGCGTCGACTCGCGACAGATAGGGAATGGCGCACGCGGGCGAGTATTCCATGGCGATGCGGCGGCTGCCGCGCACGAGATCGGCGAGTCCTGCTTCGAGCTCGGTGCGTCCGGCATAGATCCGCCGCGCGCCGGGCAGGTGCGCGAGGCTGTCCTGCTCGATGCCGTGCACCAGCGCACGCGGTTCTCCCGATGCCGGCACGAGGTAGTACCAGCGTCGGGTCGTCAGCTTCGCGGTGTCTCGCAGCCCGGCCACGCGGCGCGCGATGGGGTTGGAGCCGTGGAAGTCGTAGAGAAGCCAGCCGTCGAGTCCGTCTTCGCGAAGCGCGTGCTGAATCGCCGACAGGTCGAATGCCATGCGTGTCTACCCGTCCTGGCGTGGCCTGATGCCGCGCCTCGCAGCTCTCGATCAGTGAGGGACGCCGGAACTTGCGCCGAGACCTGCGGCTGAGCGCTGGAGCCGTTCGGACCGGGGAGAGAAACGGCCGGAGACGGACGTGACGAGAGCGCGAATGCAGGCCGCGACGGGACCGGATACCCGGCGGCCACCCCGCGTGCGCGAACGGGCATGACGCGCCGGGCTCGGGCAGGTTCTGCGGTCGGAAGCTCAGGCGCCCTCGGCTCCCTCCGTTGCTTCCGCTGCCCCGGCCGACTCCTCGGGCATGTCGACGACCCGGAGACAGTTGAACTTGAGCTCCTCTTCGCTCAGCTCGGCTTCCTCGCCTTCCTCCTCGGCCGTTTCGCCTTCTTCGCTCTCTTCGACCTCCGGCTGCGGCGGGAACTCGATGTCCTCGATGAGGGTTGCCTTGATGTCGCCGTTCTGATGGGAGAACTCGTAGTTGCTGCGGTCCATCGCGGTCACCCGCGGCACGCGGAGCTCGATGTCGCACACCTCGCCGATCAGAATAGGCTGGCGGCGCCGAGCCTGGTCGCCGGTCACCGTGTTGCCGTCGCGGTCGTACCAGAACTCGTCGACCTGGAATCCCGCGATCGCGTTCTGGGACAGGTTCCGAATCCGGATCGAGGTGATGTTGAAGCCGCTATCCCCGCCGGTCCCCCGCCGGGCCGTCGGCTGCGTGTAGCCGATCTCGGCCTGTCCGCGCTGCGTCGGCACGAGCGCGATTCCTTCCGAGAGTCTGTTCGCCAGACGTTCCGCCGCGGCTCTGGCCTCGGGGCTGACCTCGACCACCTCGACCTCGGCCGGTGCCGCTTCTTCCTCGCCGCCGCCGCAGGCGGCCGCTGCCACCAGCACGACCATGACACCCAAGAGCAGTGCGCGATTCACGGATTGCATCGCATGTCCTCCCGAAGATCGTTCGCAGAGATGAGGCGAAAGTATAGCAGCCCGCGGCAATGGCGGGCGCACTACATTTCTCCGTTCCAGTCTTCCGGCTCGGCGCTCGCCGAGCGGAACACTTCCAGATGCCACTTGCCGCCGCCCCACGGTTCAATCACCTCGGCGGCGACGACATCGACCAGCAGCTCCGAGAAAGCCCGCCCCTCCGGATCCCCCGCGAGGTGATAGGCCGGGTCGTCCCAGGAGAAGGTTGGGTAGAGGATCAGGCTGAGGAAAAGGTCGTAGCCGTCGTCGACGACGATCAGTTGGCCGCAGGGACGCTTCTGAGTGGAGTGGTACACGAGGTACTTCTCGGCGCTGTGGGCCCGGATGTACCGCTTGAGCGCGAATTCCTGGGCGACGACGTCCTCGACCGCCATCTTCTTCACCCAGCACTCGTGGCAGTACTTTTCCTCGCCGCGAGGCTCGGAGACTTCCTTGGTGCCGCAGAGGGCGCAACGAGCCTGCGCGGCCGAACGTGGAGCCATGCCATGGATTCTAGCAGGCCGCGGGACCTGTACGCAGTGCCCGCAGGTTACCATTGCTGCATGCCGATTCGCCCCCCGGGAGGCCTGCCGGATCGTCCGCCGCACCGCGGTCTCCGACATCTGGCGCTCCGCGTGCGCGAGTTCGAGGCCATGAAGCGCTTCTATGTCGACGTGCTCGGTTTCGGCGTCGAATGGGAGCCGGATGGCGACAACGTGTATCTCAGCTCCGGTTCGGACAACCTGGCGCTGCATCGGTCGCCGGCCGCCGCCGATGCCGCGGAGAGCGGCGCCGGCGGCGCGCTCGATCACCTGGGTCTCATCGTGCGGCGCCGGAACGACGTCGATGCGTGGGCGGAATATCTGACCGGATGGGGCATTGCGCTCGACGCCCTGCCGAGGACCCATCGGGACGGTGCGCGATCGCTGTACGTCTCGGACCCCGACGGCAATCGCGTGCAGATAATCCACCATCCGCCGATCAGCGACTCGTAGCCCTTGTGCGTCGGGCCGCTGCCGGTACTCGGCCGCCTCGATGCGGTCGCCGCAGTTCAGCGTTCGCCCCACTTCAACTTTTCCCGCAGCACGGCGAAGTAGTCGCGCGACTCGGCCCGCACCAGGCGCAGCGGACGGGAAGAGCGTTCGACGACGACTTCGTCGCCGTTCTGGAGTGGGAGGCTGAGTTGTCCGTCGAAGCTGGCGAACGCGTCCGCCTGGGAGCCGGCCAGCGTCGGTCGCAGCGTCACCGGTCCCCGGTTGGGGATGACGACCGGACGGTTGGTCAGGGTGTGCGGCGCGATCGGGGTCACGGTAAGGGCATCCACCGTCGGGTGCACGATCGGCCCGCCGGCCGCCAGGTTGTACCCGGTCGATCCGGTTGGCGTCGCCAGGATCACGCCGTCGGCGCGGCAGCTCGTGACGAGCCGGTCGCGCAGGGTGATGGACACGTCGATGATGCCCGCGTCCGCGGACCTGCCGATTACCACGTCGTTGAGCACGGTTCTGTCCGCGATGTCCCGCTCGCCGCGTCGGAGGCGCGCCCGCACCGTGAGTCTCTCGTCGATCCCGGCGCGGCCGGCCAGCATCGATTCCAGCGCGTCGTACATCTCGGGCCGTGTGATTTCGGTGAGGAAGCCGAGGCTTCCGCAGTTCACGCCGAGAATCAGCGTGTCCGGGGCCAGGCGCGCGACCGGGTGGGCAACGCTGAGGAGGGTGCCGTCGCCGCCGAGAACCAGCAGCACGTCAGCGGCGCCGGGCAGTTCAGCCCGCGCGCAGGTTCGATGGCCGCTGAGGCCTGTGCTGCGTGCGGTCTCCTTCTCGAGCACTACCGCGGTGGCCCGACTCTGCAGCCAGGCTACTGCGTCGCGGGCCGCCGCAGTCGCATTGGGAGAGTTCGGGCGCGCGACGATGCCGACCGTGTTGCCGGGGCCGTGCTTGCCGGGGGACGTGAGCGGAGGCGCCATCAGGGTGACGGTATCGCGTGGCGGCGCAGGTGGACGAAATACTCGCGGTTTCCTCCGGTGTCGCGCCGGGGTGCCGGGGTGGTCGAGACGCAGGCCAATCCTACCGCATCGGCCGTCGCTGCCACCTGGCGGACGACGCGGCGTCGAACCGCCGGATCCCGGACGATGCCTCCCTTGCCGACCTCGCTGCGCGTCGCTTCGAACTGCGGTTTGACGAGCGCTACCACGTGGCCGCCGTGCGCGACGAGGGGCGGGACCGCCGGCAGGACGAGCCGTAGCGAGATGAACGAGACGTCTATCGTCACGATGTCGACCGGGTGGATCCCCTCCGGCAGCATCTCCGGCGTCAAGCGGCGAGCGTTGATTCCCTCGAGGGGGACGACGCGCGCGTCCGCCCGCAACTTCCAGGCGAGCTGACCCCGACCGACGTCGAGGGCCACCACCAGCGCAGCGCCGCGTTGCAGCATGGCGTCTGTGAAGCCGCCGGTCGAAGCGCCGATGTCCAGAGCCGTCCGTTCCAGCACGTCGATGCCGAACCGATCGAGCGCACGGGCCAGCTTGACGCCGCCTCGGCCCACGTAGGGATGGTCCGGGACCGTCAACGCTATGCGTGCGTCGGTGGCGACGGCGGTCCCCGCCTTGATTTGGACGACATCGTCCACCCGTACCTGCCCGGCCAGGATGAGGGCGCGCGCTCGCGCGCGCGTCGGGGCGAGGCGGCGCTCCACGACGAGTGCGTCCAGCCTGGTCCGATCCGCCATCGGCGATCTGCTGCGGCCTCCTGGCCCGATAATCGTCTCCTGCGGCTCCGATTGCCGCCCAACCGGGCCTGACCAGGAGTCTGCTCCGTTCTACGGCGCAGACTCCTAGCGCGTACGGCTGAGCACCCAGTCGGCAATCTCGAACAGGCGCCCGCCTATTCCGGCAGCCTCGAGGGCCCCCTTCGCATCGGCTATCGACCGGGCCGCGAGGCGCCGCGACTCGACGAGGCCGAACAGAGCCGGATACGTCGGCTTGCCGGCGACCGCATCCTTTCCCGCTGTCTTGCCGATCTCTTCCCGCGCACCCTCGACATCGAGGATGTCGTCGACGATCTGGAACGCCAGCCCGAGGTGCGTCGCATACCTGTCTACCGCGTCGGCGGCCGCGTCGGATGAACCGCCCATGAACGCGCCGGCGACCGCGGCGGCGCGGATGAGGGCGCCGGTCTTGCGCTCGTGCATGGCTCGCAGGCTCTCGGCATCGAAGGCTGACATCGCGGTGCCGGTGGCCGCGAGGTCGATTGCCTGTCCGCCCACCATTCCTTCGGCGCCGGCGGCGGCCGCGATGCGTTCCAGAGTACGTAACCGGCGGCTGCGCCGGTCGCCCGTGTCGGACCCGGAACCGCGTGCCAGTACCCGGAAAGCCTCGGTCAGCAACGCGTCGCCGGCCAGAATCGCGATGCCTTCACCGTAGACGACGTGCGCCGTCGGCTGTCCCCGTCTGAGCGTGTCGTTGTCCATGGCGGGCAGATCGTCATGCACCAGAGAGTAGGCGTGAATCAACTCGACCGCGCAGGCGGCCGGGAGCACATCACGATCATTCGCCGAGCCGCCCGGCGCCACGCTGTCCGCGGCCGCCAGCGTCAGGAGCGGCCGCAGCCGTTTCCCCCCGGCGAAGACGGTATAGCGCATCGCGTCCGCGATCAGGCGCGGACAGGCCGGCGGCGACGGGAGCAGGCGGTCGAGCGCCGCGTCGACGACGGCGCGGCGCTCGACCGCGTAATCGTCGAAAGCCGCGTCCGGCGCCTGGTCAGAAGGGGATCCCATCTTCGGCCGGGTCGTCGTCCGTGCCGCCGCCCGCCGCCGCGTCGCCCGTCGATGTCCGCACGCCGGCGATGGGATCCGGTGCCGGGCGGGTGTCTCCCCGTTCCGTCAGCAGCTCTACACGGCGCTCGGCGTCGTCCAGGCGGGTGTGACAGAAGCGCGACAGCGCGATCCCGCGCTCGAAACGCTCCAGCGATTGCTCGAGCGGCAACTGCCCGTCCTCGAGCGTCTTGACTATCGTCTCGAGCTCGGCCAGCGCGGATTCGAAGTCCTTGATGTTCGGGTCGTCCATGGTTCACGTTCCTCGACGCGTTATTCCCGTGCCGTGACATCGCACCGCAACGCGCCCTCGTGCAGCCTGATGCGCACCCGGTCCCCGACCGCGACCTCGGACGAGCGCCGGACGATGACCGTCCGATCGTCGTTCCAGCACACCGCGTAGCCGCGTCCCAGCACCCCGAGCGGGCTCAGGGAATCGAGTTTGGCGGCGACGGTCTCCAGCCGCTGTCGGACGACGGAGTTTCGGTCGCGGGCGGCTCGTACCAACTGCTCGCGTTCCGCCGTCGATCGCCGCCGGCGTTGCGCGTGGCCATCGGTGGCCGCGTGCGCCAGGCGTTCTCGCGCAACTTCCAGACGGGTCCTGATGCGGGCCAGCCGCGGACCGATGTCGAGCGCCTCCAGACGCAGACGGAGGGCGGCGCGGCGCCGCTCGTGCCGACCGATATTCGCTCGTGCCTGCTCGCCGAGACGTCGGGTCAACTCGTCCACCCGGCGGCCCTGGAGGGCGAGACGGGTCGGAAACGACGCGAGGCCCGGGCGATGCCGCGCGGCCTCCACGGCCGCGCGGCTCCTGTGGAGTGTGCTGCGGGTCGCTGCAGCAAGGCGATGGAAGTTGCGTTCGAGGCGCGCCGCCAGGTCCGTCTTCCGCACCACGACGAGCTCCGCGGCGGCCGACGGGGTCGCAGCGCGCAGGTCGGCCACGAAGTCGCTGATGGTGTAGTCGGTCTGGTGCCCTATAGCCGAGATCACCGGGACGTCGAGGTCGGCGATCGCCCGGGCCAGCGCTTCGTCGTTGAACTCCCAGAGGTCCTCCAGCGATCCGCCGCCGCGCGTCAGAATCACCGTGTCGACCCCGGGGATGCGGGCGATCCGCACGAGCGCGGCGGTGATCTCCCGGGCCGCGCCGTCACCCTGCACGCGAGTGGGGCTGATGATGAGATGGAGGTTCGGGAAGCGGCGACCGAGCACGTTCAGCACGTCGCGCAACGCTGCCCCGTCGAGCGAGGTGACGATGCCGATCTTGCGCGGCAGCGTCGGGAGCGGGCGCTTGCGCGCCCCGTCGAACAAGCCTTCGTTCTCAAGCCGCTTGCGGAGCTGATCGAACGCCAACTGACGCGCCCCGAGGCCGAACGGCTCCAGGTGCTCCGCCACGAGCTGGTACTCGCCCTTCGGTTCGTAGACGCTGATCCGGCCTCGGGCCACGACGCGCTGGCCGTCGGCCGGTTCGAATCGGAGATAGCGGAACGCGGAGCGGAACATGACCGCCCGGATCCGGGCGGCGTCTCCCTTGAGGGTGAAGTAGAGATGTCCGGTGTTCCAGCGGCGGCAGTTCGAGAGCTCGCCCTCGACCCACACCGTGGGGTACGACGACTCGAGTTGCAGCCGGATGCGGGCCGTGAGTTCCTCGACCGTGAGCACCTGACGTCCGGGCCGTGCGCGGGGAGCCGGCTCCGACCCCCCGAAGGGTAGTCTCGTCACCGTTGCGGCCCCGGCGGCGGGTCGAGCACGTCGACGTCGTCCGTGGAGAGGTCCACGCGCTCAATGGTGTGCGCGCGACCGGTTGCGGGGTCCGCGGTCACGATGATCGCGTTGAGCCTGGGGTTGCCGGTCGCGGTGTCGAACTTGGCGGGCATGCCGTCGAGAAATCGCTTGAGCGCGGGCCTTGGGTCGACGCCGATTATCGAATCGTGGGGACCGGTCATCCCCACGTCGGTGATGTAGGCAGTGCCGTTCGGCAGGATGCGCTCGTCGGCCGTCTGGACGTGCGTATGCGTGCCCGCGACCACGGTCACCTCGCCGTCCAGATGCCAGCCCATCGCCTTCTTTTCCGATGTCGCCTCGGCATGGAAGTCGACGAGCACGATCCGCGCGCCGTGCTCGGCGCGAACTAGGGCGACCTGCTCGCGGACGACCTGGAACGGGTTGTCCAGCGGGTTCATGAAGATGCGGCCCATCACGTTCACGATGCCGATCGCTATCCCGTCCCGCGTGCGCATGCTGCAATGGCCCCGACCCGGGACCCCGGGCGGATAATTCCCCGGCCGGAGGAGGCGCGGCTGGCTCTCGATGTACGTGAGCGCTTCCTTCTTGTCCCAGACATGGTTGCCGGTCGTCATCACCTGCACGCCGTGGTCGAGCAGAGTCTCCGCGATGTCGCGGGTGATGCCGTTGCCTCCGGCCGCGTTCTCGACGTTGGCAATCACGAGGTCGATCCCGTGGCGGGAGACCAGGCGCGGGAGGGCGAGCCGGGTGATCGACCGCCCCGGCTTGCCGACGATGTCGCCGATGAACAACAGACTGACGGTGTCCGGCATGTGGCCGAATGATCGCACAGGTTGCCCGCGCCGCGGAGCCGGCTGGCGGGAACCGGACGCCGGGGGCGATATCTTAGTTCACTGCAATCATATTTAATGACCTTGACACGCTAATGTTGCGTGATACAATCCGTGTCATGCCGAGTGCAAGAGTGCCGCAGAAGTTTGCTGACGTGGACGCCCGTTCGATCGTGCCGCTCACGGACGAGATCGGCGGCGTTGTCATCTACGCGGACGGCCGGCTCGCGTACTACGTGCTGCAGGACGAGTGGTTCGAGGCTCTGCCGGAGCCCGGGCCGGGCGTGCGGGTCGTCACCGCGGCTGACGCTGCGGCCCGCACCGATGTCGACCATGCGGCCGCTCTTCGCGTATCCTAATAGCCATGGATGATCAGCCTGAGGATCTCGAGAGCACCGCCGAGGCCGGGGAAGCGGTGCTGGACGAATCGGAAGAAGAGGCTGACCGGGAGCCGGCGCCGCCCATCGAGAGCCGCTTCCTGTACGTCGACGTGGCCGCGCAACGCGCGAAGCAGTTGCGACGGGGTGCGTTGCCGCGGCTCGAGGAACTGGCCGGCGACCGGGAGGCGGACAGTCCTCCAACGCTTCGTCACAAACTCGAGCGCATCGCCATGCGCGAAGTGGACCGCGGCAAGATCCGTTACGACGTGCCGTCAACGGCGCGTGGGGAGTGATCGTGGCGGGAGACCTGCAGTCGCTCATCGGCGGAGCCGTTCAGACTCTGATGGGCCTGGCCGTTTCCACCGGCTTTCTGCTCGCGCTCTTCATCGGCTTCCTGGTCGTCGCGGGGTTCACGAAGTTTCGGAAGACGGGGCGTTCGTCGCTCGTCGTCCGCAACCTCGCTGATCGCATGGACGGGATGCGCGTGCAGTACCTCGCGCCCGATGCCCGGAGCGGGCCGACCGACCAGTTGCGGACGCCGGAGTTGCTCGAGCAGGCCGACGAATCGGCAGGCGCTGGCGTCCCGCAGGCCGGGCAATCGTCAGCCTCGTAGCTCCCCGGCGCGCACCCTTCTCCGTTTCAGGGACCCGCTGCAACGGCCGGTGGCCGGTGGCTCCAGGCGGTGGCGCGCTCGTAAGCGTGTCCGAGGTGCAGGAGCATGGCCTCGTCGAAGGCGCGCCCAACGAGTTGCAGACCGACCGGCAGCCCGGCCGCCGTGAAGCCGGCGGGCACGCTGATGGCCGGCAGACCGGTAAGGTTGGCGCTCACCGTGAACACGTCGCCCAGGTACATCGCCAGTGGATCCTGCAGGTGTTCGCCCAGCCGGAAAGCGGGCGCCGGCGTGGTCGGCATGGCGACCGCGTCCACCCCGGTACCGCCGGATTCACTGAACGCAACGTCGTAGTCGCGCCTGATCAGGCTCCGGACGCGCTGGGCCCGCCGGTAGTACGCGTCGTAGTACCCGGCACTGAGCGCATAGGTGCCGAGCATGATGCGGCGCTTGACCTCCGCCCCGAAGCCGGCGTCGCGCGTTCGGTCGTACATCGCGGAGATCGGCGAGCCGCCGTTGGCGTCGCTGTCCGACATCACGGCGCGGGCGCCGAAGCGCACTCCGTCGTAGCGGGCGAGGTTCGAACTCGCCTCCGCCGGGGCGATCAGGTAGTAGACGGGCACCGCGTATTCCGCGTGCGGAAGCTCCACGTTCACCAGCTTCGCGCCCGCCGCCTCGAGCGTGTTCAGGGCTTGCCGGTATGCCGCCAGCACCTCGTCGTCGATACCCGCGTCGCCGTGCCGCAGAAGAGCGCGCGGCACGCCCACGCGCAGCCCCTCGATCTCCCCGGTCAACGCGGCCGTATAGTCGTCGACGGGTGCGTCCGCGGAGGTGGCATCGCGGGAATCCTGTCCCGCCAGCACGCTCAGCACGAGAGCCGCGTCCGCCACGGTCCGCGTCAGCGGCCCGATCTGGTCGAGCGACGACGCGAAGGCCAGCAGTCCGTAGCGTGAGACGCGCCCGTAGGTCGGCTTCAAGCCCACGATCCCGCAGAATGCGGCTGGCTGGCGAATCGATCCGCCGGTGTCCGACCCGACGGCGACGGGCGCGAGTCCGGCCGCGACGGCCGCGGCCGCTCCGCCGCTCGACCCCCCCGGCGTGCGGTCCGGGTCCCACGGGTTGCGGCTCGGTCCATAGGCGGAATGCTCGGTCGACGACCCCATCGCGAACTCGTCGCAGTTGGTCTTGCCGAGGACGATTGCGCCGGCCTCCCGCAGCCGGGTCGCCACGGTGGCGTCGTACGGCGGCCGAAAACCGGCCAGGATCCGGGATGCCGCGGTGGTGGGCTGTCCCCGCGAGCAGATGACGTCCTTGATCGTGATCGGCACGCCGAGCAGCGGCCGTTCGCGCCACTCGTCGCGGCGCCGGTCGATCTCGGCCGCCCGGGTCAGTGCCTCGTCCCGGAACACCGCCGTCAGCGCATTCCAGCGCCCGTCGTCCTTCGCGATTCGCTCCAGGCAGGACGTGCACACATCAACCGCCGACCGGTGGCCGGACCGTACGTCGTCTCGGATGGAGGTGGCGGTTCCCACGTCCGCCGGTCGTGCGGCGCCTGCCATCACCCGAGCACTCGCGGCACGCGGAAGAACCCGCCGCCTTCGGGAGATCCGGCGGCTGCGCCGTCCGGCGCATTCGCCAGCACGTCGTCGCGGACCAGCGACGACCCCACTGCGTCGGGCCGCCGCGGACAGTCGGAACCGCCCGAATGCCAGGCGTCGTCGGCGCCGCTGACATCGACGCCCTGCAGCCGCTCCGCGTACTCCAGGATGTCGGCAAGCTGCGGCGTGAACAGATCGATTTCATCGGGGGTGAGATCGAGGTGCGCCAGCGCGGCGATCCGCTCGACGTCGGCGCGGGTGAGGCGGTCGGGCATGGACACGACCCTACCATAGGCGCGGAAGACGGAACGGCCCGCAGGATGCCGGGTACCGGGCGCCGGCCGACCTCGGCGTGCGATCATGGGTGGGTGTCAGGCTCGCTGTTCGGGCGTTCGCCCGCCGAGGTCGAGGCGGCCCTGCCGGACCGCGAGGCGGTCCGCTGCCCGCTGTGCGGCCGGGAGCCCCGGCCGTTCGGCGTCGACTTCCAGGGTCTGCACCTGGCTCGCTGCGGGGCCTGCGGACTCGAGTTCCAGAATCCCCGGCCGGTGTTCGAGCAGCTCGCGGCCGCCGTCTATACGCGGGGCTACCATCCGGAAGGGCACGAGGCGGTCGATGACTGCCGGGAGCGGACGTTCGCGAGACAGTTGGAGCGGCTCGAGCGGTACGTCCCGCGGCGCCCTGCGACGCTGCTCGACGTCGGCTGCGGGGCCGGCGCCTTTCTGGGCTACGCGCGTGAGCGCAGGTGGGAGGCAGGCGGCACCGACATCCGTGTCACGGAGGCTGCACGGCGCCACGGCGCGCGGCTCTGGCAAGGACAGTTGCCCGGCATCGACTTCGACGGCGCCCGCTTCGACGCCGTGCGCCTCAACCACGTGCTCGAGCATACGCAGGATCCGTTGCGGGAGCTGCGCCGGGCGCGCCGCATCCTTGCCGCCGACGGCATTCTGCTGATCGGCGTGCCCAACATCGCCGGTCTGAGCATCCGCCTCAAGAGCTGGCAGAGCCGGCTCGGCCTCAAACGGCGGCGCTGGAAGCACTACGGCGCGCTGCACCACCTCTGGTTCTTCACGCCGGCCACGCTCGCGGCGCTCGTCGAGGCGGCCGGATTCGCGGTGGCGCACTGGGAGACGCCGGCGGAGGATCGGCCGGGACGATCCGGTTGGACGAGTGCGCTCCTCGAGGCAGCGCGGATGGGCGGAATTCTCGACCTGTACGCGCGCCCGCGGTAGGAGGCGCTCGGGCCTGCGCACGCTCGGTTTGCGACGGCCGACCGCGTGCCGGCGTGCCGATCGAGTCCCTCCCACGTGTTGATTGGGGGCCGCCGGTCCTGCGGCCAATCAGTGCGTGCCGTAGTCGAGCTCGCCGGCTTCGATCCGCACCGGCAGCCGGTTCTCCCGCGGCGGCAGCGGGCAGGTCGTGTGCGGGTTGAACGCGCACGGCGGGTTGTAGGCCCGGTTGAAGTCCACCGTCGTCGAACCGTTCGCGTCCGGGGCGTCCGCGTACAGGAACCGCGCGGCGGGATAGGTGTCGCTGCCGCTCGTCAGGTCGCGGAAGATGAACCACAACCGGTCGCCGGAATCGACCGCAGTCATGCGCAGCTCCGCGCCGTCCACGGTGAGCGCCACCGAGCCGCTGGTGCGGAACGACTCGATGTCGCCGAGGATGTTGGGCAGCCGCATCGTGCGCGGCTCGTCGTGCGGGATATAGCGCCCGGCCACGCGGAAGGATTCGTCGACCGGATACCAGCGCAGTCCGGTGAAGTTGCGCCGGACGTCGCTCTCCCGGTCGCGCATGCGGATGGCGAGCCGGTCGCCGCTGTAGTGCCCGAACAGCGACAGCGAACCGAGGGCGATGGTCGGACGCTCGCGTCCCTCGTAGGGCCAGAGTTGCGCCGCCGCGACGTCGTGGCCGTCGATCGAGAGCGCCTTTCCCTTCAGGGCCCGCACCGTGATCGTCTCGTCCCGCAGGGTGAACACGCCGGCCTCGGCCGGTCCGGTCCGCAGCACGATGTCGTTCAGCGGCGACGAGCCGAAGCTGTTGTCGCCCTCGTTGAGGAAGAAGAGCCCGGCCACCGTCAGCCAGCCGTCGTCCGCCTGCAGGCGCTCCTCCCGATCGACGCGCCAGGCTTCGATCCCGGCTGCGTAGTCCTGAGCCGCCGGCATCCCGGAACCTGTCAGCACCGCGACCAGGCAGAGGGCCGTGCGCACCGAGCGTCGGATTCCATGTCGCACCGGTCACTTCCTTTCACGAACCGACATCCGCATCGTAGCACGCAAGCGCGCTATTATTAAGGGTTCGTCTGCCGGGGCGGCTCACTGCCGTGAATCGCCCGGCGCGGTCCGTGCCGCCCCCTGTCGCGATCAGGCGATCCGGGCGTCGGCGGGCCGATTGACGGCGCCAGAGAGGATACCCCAGCTACACCGAAAGTCCCATCCATGAGCAACAACTCATTCGGCACGCGTCAATCCCTGCCGGCGGGCGACGGCACCACCGTGGACGTTTACAGCCTGCGCGCGCTCGAAGCGTCGGGCTATCCGGGCGTCGAGCGTCTGCCGTACTCGCTCAAGATTCTCCTGGAGAACATGCTCCGCCGCGAGGACGGCCGGGCGGTGAAGGCGGACGACATCGAGGCGCTGGCCCGTTGGGAGCCGGGTGTCGACAAGGAGATCGCGTTCATGCCGGCCCGCGTCCTGCTGCAGGACTTCACCGGCGTGCCCGCAGTGGTCGACCTCGCCGCGATGCGTGAGGGCATCGCGCGGCTCGGCGGCGATCCCGGCCTCGTCAACCCGCTGCAGCCGGCCGAGCTCGTCATCGATCATTCGGTGCAGGTCGATCACTTCGGGACCGCGAACGCGTTCGAGCTCAACGCGCAGCTCGAGTTCTCGCGCAACCGCGAGCGCTACGCCTTCCTCAAGTGGGGGCAGGACGCGTTCCGCAACTTCAAGGTCGTGCCGCCCGACACCGGCATCGTCCACCAGGTCAACATCGAGTACCTGGCCCGGGTGGTGTGCCGCGACACGTCGAACGGGAGCGTGCTGGCGTATCCGGACACCCTGGTCGGGACCGATTCGCACACCACGATGGTCAACGGCCTCGGCGTCGTCGGCTGGGGCGTGGGCGGCATCGAGGCCGAGGCGGCGATGCTGGGGCAGCCGATATCGATGCTGATCCCCGACGTTGTCGGCTTCCGGCTGGTGGGCGAGCTGCCGGAGGGAACCACCGCGACCGACCTCGTGCTGACCATCACCGAGCGGCTGCGGCAGTACGGCGTGGTCGGAAAGTTCGTCGAGTTCTTCGGGCCGGGGCTCGGGTCGCTGACGCTGGCGGATCGGGCGACGCTCGGGAACATGTCGCCGGAGTACGGCTCCACCGTGGCGATTTGTCCGATCGATGGGATGACGCTCGACTACCTCGCGTTGACCGGGCGCGACCGGCGGCAGGTGGATCTGGTGGAGGCGTATGCCAAGACGCAGGGCCTGTTCTCCTCCGAGGCCGACGACCCGACCTACACCGACGTGGTCGAGTTGGACCTGGGGAGCGTGGAGCCGAGCATCGCCGGTCCGAAGCGCCCGCAGGACCGGGTGCCGTTGCGCCGGGCGAAGTCGGCGTTCGCGTCCGCGCTCGGAGATCTGGCGGGTGGGCGCGAGGGAGCAGCGGCGGGCAGCGGGGCGGCGGGTGAGCCGGCCGGCGGCGACGGCGAGACGGTGCTGGAGGACGGGGCGGTGGTCATCGCCGCGATCACGAGTTGCACGAACACGTCGAATCCGAGCGTGATGATCGCGGCGGGGCTGCTCGCTCAGAAGGCGGCGGCGCGCGGCCTGCGGCCGAAGCCGTGGGTCAAGACCAGCCTGGCGCCAGGCTCGCTGGTCGTCACGGAGTACTTGCGCGCGGCCGGCTTGCTGGAGCCGCTGGAGGATCTCGGCTTCGGACTGGTGGGTTACGGATGCACCACCTGCATCGGCAACAGCGGTCCGTTGCCCGAGCCGGTCGCCGCGGCGATCCGGGAGCGCGACCTGGTGGTGACGTCGGTGCTCAGCGGCAACCGCAACTTCGAGGGCCGCGTCCAGCCGCTGGTCCGCGCCAACTACCTCGCGTCTCCTCCGCTCGTGGTCGCCTACGCGCTGGCCGGCCGGATGACGACCGACCTGACGACGGAGCCGCTCGGGCAGGATGCGCAGGGCGACGACGTCCACCTGGCGGACGTCTGGCCGTCGGCCGCCGAGGTGCAGCAGGCGATGGCGGCGGCGGTCCGCACCGAACAGTTCACCGACAAGTACGGCCGCGTCTTCGACGGCGACGACCGCTGGCGGGGGCTGCCGGCGCCGACCGGGGACCGTTTCCGCTGGACCGACGACTCGACCTACGTACGCCATCCGCCGTTCTTCGAGACGCTCACGCCGTCACCGGCGCCGCCGGCGGACATCGCCGGCGCGCGCGTGCTCGCCCTGCTCGGCGACAGCGTCACCACCGACCACATCTCGCCCGCGGGGGCGATTCCGGCGGAAGGTCCGGCCGGACAGTACTTGATCGCCAACGGCGTGGAGCCGAGGGACTTCAACTCGTTCGGCAGCCGCCGCGGCAATCACGAGGTGATGATGCGCGGCACGTTCGCCAACATCCGGCTGCGCAACCGGCTCGCCCCCGGCACCGAGGGGGGCTGGACGCGGCACCAGCCGGACGGCGAGCAGATGGCGATCTACGACGCGGCGATGCGGTACAGGAAAGAAGGCATGCCACTCGTGGTGCTGGCCGGCGCGGAGTACGGCTCCGGCTCCTCCCGCGACTGGGCCGCCAAGGGGACCATGCTGCTCGGCGTGCGCGCGGTCATCGCCAAGAGCTTCGAGCGCATCCACCGCAGCAACCTGGTCTTCATGGGTGTGCTCCCGCTGGTGTTCAAGGCGGGCGCCGACATCGACAGCCTGCGGTTGACGGGGGAGGAGTCGTTCGATCTGACCGGGATCGCACAGGATCTGGCCCCGCGCAGCGACGTGCGGGTGCGGGCGACGCGCGCCGACGGAACCGTGGTCGAGTTCACGGTGACGGCGCGCATAGACACGCCGGACGAGCTCGACTACTACCGCCACGGCGGCATCCTGCCCTACGTTCTGCGGCAGCTCGCCGCCGCGTAGACGAACGTCCCGGGGCTCCGATTCTCGCGAGCCCGTGATCGGGGCCCCGCGGGCGGCAGCGTCGCG
Source organism: Vicinamibacterales bacterium (assembly GCA_963662835.3). Lineage (GTDB taxonomy): Bacteria > Acidobacteriota > Vicinamibacteria > Vicinamibacterales > UBA8438 > WTFV01. The sequence continues at coordinate 7,155,298 of CAXXVU020000002.1, read as the reverse complement.
CCGCAGCCGAGTGCGGCACCGGGTGAGCATCATGACGACTACGATGACGACGATTGGGGCAGGCGGGCCGGCTAGTGCCGCGCCGGCGCAGATCGAGTGGAACCTGGCGGAGATCTACGACAGCATCGAGGCTTGGCGGGCGGACAAGGCGCGCCTCGAGGAGCGGGTGGCAGAACTCTCCCGCTTCAAGGGCCGGCTCGGCGACAGCGCCGCCGTCCTGTCGGAGGCGCTCGACGCGATCAGCACCACTGAGAAGGACCTCGTCCGGCTCTACGTGTTCGCGTTCCTCAAGGCCGATGAGGACCGGCGGTTGTCCGAGGCGCAGGAGCGGCGCGGGGAGGCGACACTGCTGCTGGCCGCGTTCGAGGAGGCGACCAGCTTCGTCTCGCCGGAGTTGCTGCGCGTCGGCTCGGCTGCCGTCGAAGGCTACCTGGACTCCGAGCCGCGCCTCGCCCGGCACGCCTTCAACGTCCGCAACGTCCTGCGCAAGGAGCCGCACACGCTGTCGGACGAGGCCGAGGCGGTCATCGCGGGCACGAGCGCGATGCGGCAGGGGCCGGAGCGGGTGTTCGCGATGCTGACCAGCTCGGACATGCCGTTCCCCACCATCACGCTCTCGACCGGTGCGGAAGTACGTCTCGACCAGGCGGCCTACTCCAAGCATCGCGCGTCCCGGGAGCGCGACGACCGCAAGCTGGTCTTCGACGCGTTCTGGAAAGCGTGGAGGGGCTACGCCGCCACGCTGGGGCAGACGCTCGACACGCACGTCAAGGCGCACGTGTTCGAGGCCCGTTCGCGGCGCTACGGGAGTGCCCTCGACGCCGCACTGTCCGGGCCGAACATCCCCGAGGCCGTCTACCGGACGCTTGTCGCCGCGGCCAACCGCCACCTGCCGTCGCTGCACCGCTACTTCGGGCTCCGCCGGCGGATGCTCGGCCTCGACGAGCTGCGCTACTACGACATCTATCCCTCGCTCGTCGCGTCGGAGCGGTCCTTCGCTCTCGACGAGGCCGAGGCCCTGGCCCTGGCCGCCGCCGCGCCGCTCGGCGACGAGTACGCGACGCTCCTGCGCCAAGGGTTCAGCGGCGACTGGATGCACGTCTATCCGCAGCCCGGCAAGGCGCCCGGCGCCTACATGTACGGCGCGATCTACGACGGGCATCCCTACCTGCTGCTCAACTACAACGGCGAGTACGACGACGTCACCACCCTGGTGCACGAGTGGGGCCACGCCATGCACACGGTGCTGGCCAAGCAGCAGAATCCCTACGAGACGGCCAGCTACGTGACGTTCACGGCAGAGATCGCGTCCATCACCAACGAGATCCTCCTGCAGGAGCACCTGCTGGCGCAGGACCTCTCCGACCGCGAGCGCCTCTTCTACCTGGGGACGGCGCTGGAGGGCATCCGGGCCACGTTCTTCCGCCAGGTCATGTTCGCCGAGTTCGAGCTGGGGATGCACGAGATCGCCGAGCAGGGAGAGGCGCTGTCCGGCGAGAAGCTGAGTGACCGGTACGAGGATCTCGTGCGCCGCTACCACGGCTCGGACGAGGGCGTGCTGGAGTACGACTCCGCCTACGCCGTCGAGTGGGCGTTCATCCCGCACTTCTACAGCAACTTCTACGTCTTTCAGTACGCCACGTCGATCGCCGGCGCGTCCCTGTTCGCCGAGCGGTTGCTGGGCGGGGACGACCGGGCTCGCGACGACTACCTGGCCGTCCTGCGGGCGGGCGGCTCGCGCTACGCCTACGAGCTGCTCCGCGACCGCGGCATCGATCTGGCGGCCGAGGCGCCGTACGATGCCCTCATCGCCCGAATGAACCGCGTGATGGACGAGATCGAGGCGATCCTCGACCGGCAGGCGGGCCAGGAGTCTGCACCGTAGCACGGGGAGACTCCCATCTTGACGCGAGCCGACAACTCGACCAGGGAGGCAGTCCATGCGCTCAGCAACCTGCCGGCGTCTCCGCGGAACCATTCTCTGCGCGGCGTGGACGGCAGCGCTCGTTCTTCCGCGCCCGGTCGAGGCCCGCGCAGTGCGGATCGAGATCGAGCGGGTCGAGTCTCCGACGTTCGAGGGACGCTCGTTCGGTGACGTGGGGCCGTACGAGAAGCTGGTAGGCCGCGTCTTCGGGGAGGTCGATCCGGAGGCCCCGGAGAATGCGGTCATCACCGACATCGAGCTGGCCCCCCGGAATGCCCGCGGCATGGTGGAGTATGCGGCCGATCTTCTCATTCTGCGGCCCGTCGACCCGTCGAAGGGCAACGGCCGCATCTTCTACGAGCTCAACAACCGCGGACGGATGCTGTCGCTGGGCCAGTTGAACGACGCACGCTCCGGCGGCAACGATCCGACGACCGCGGCGGACGCCGGCAACGGGTTCCTGATGCGCCGCGGCTACACCTTCGTGTCGAGCGGCTGGGACGCGACGGCTGCGGCCGACGGGACGCGGCTGCGCATCGCGGCGCCGGTCGCGGTGAACCCGGACGGTTCGCCCATCGTGGGGCCGGCACTCGAGGAGTTCGTCGTCGACAACGATTCGACTCTGACCGGGACGCTGACGTATCCGGCGGCGAGCCGGGACACGACGCGGGCGAGCCTGACGGTGCGGATGCGCTACACGGACGATCCGGAGCCGATCGACGCCGGCGGGTGGGAGTACATCGACGAGCGCACGATTCGCCTGCGTCCCCCGGGCACGCCGTTCGCGCAGGGCCGGCTGTACGAGCTCGCGTACCCGGCCCGCGACCCGCGGGTGGCCGGCCTCGGCTTCGCCGCCGTGCGCGACGTCGTCGCGTTCCTGCGTCACGCCACGGCGGACGACGCCGGCGCGCCCAATCTGCTGGCGGGCTCGGTCGAGCAGGTCCTGACGATGGGCATCTCGCAGGCGGCCCGTCTCTTGCGCGACTTCGTGCACCTGGGCTTCAACGCCGACGAGCGCGGGCGGCCGGTGTTCGACGGCGTCCTGAACTGGATCGGCGGCGCCAGCGGCGGCTTCTTCAACTATCGCTTCGCGCAGCCGTTCCGGACCCACCGGCAGCACATCGCGCGCTGGTTTCCCGAGCGCGAGTTCCCGTTCGCCAACCATCTGCTGACCGACCCGGTGACCGGGCGCACCGACGGGCGCCTCGAGCGCTGCCGCGCGAGCGGAACCTGTCCCAGGCTGATGGAGGCCAACTCGGCCAACGAGTACTGGGTCAAGGGCGCGTCGCTGCTGCACACCGATCTGGAAGGCGACGACCTGCCGGACCCGCCCGAGGTCCGGTTCTACCTGTTCTCCAGCCTGCCGCACGCGGCCGGCATCGGTTCGAGCGGGCTCGGCATCTGCCAGCTTCCCCGGAATCCGCTGGTGGCCAATGCCGGCCTGCGGGCGCTGCTGGTGGCGCTCGACGAGTGGGTCACGACGGGAGCGGAGCCGCCCGCCAGTCGGGTACCGCGCCGCGCCGACGGTTCGCTGACGATTCCGCTGCCGCGCGAGATGGTCGGTTTTCCGAGCATTCCGGGCGTCGAGTACACCGGGCTCATGAGCACGGGCGACCTCTTCGACTACGGTCCCGAGTTCGACGAGGGCATCCTGACCACGCTGCCGCCGGAGACCGCCGGCTCGCCGTATCCGGTCTTCGTCCCGCGCACCGATGCCGACGGGAACGACCTGGCCGGCATTCGCCTGCCGGCGGTGGCGGCCCCGCGCGCCACGTTCACGGGGTGGGCCCTGCGGGCGCCGGAGTTCGGCGGACCGGACCTGTGCGACGCGGCCGGGCAGCGGATCGACTTCGCCGCGACGCGTGCCGAGCGGCTCGCCACCGGGGACCCTCGGCCGTCACTGGAGGAGCGGTACCCGGACCCGGGGGCGTACGTCGAAGCGGTTGCGGCGGCGGCGCAGGGTCTGGCCCGCGAGCGGCTATTGCTCGGCGAGGATGTGGAGCGGATCGTTCGCGATGCCGGGACTGTCTCGGCCGGGCGATAGTCGCAGGACGGCTGCGACGGGTTTGGCGGCGCTGGGAGTCTGCGCCGCAGGACGCAACGGAGTGAGTTCTGCGGGGCAGACTCATGGAGCGGGGGGGATGGGCCGAGACGCCGAGCCAGCGAGGCGTTTCGGGGCGCTAGGAGTCTGCGCCGCAGGACGTTTGCGGCAGGAAATGGGTCGCCAGCCCACGCCCTGAGCTCCGTGTCGGGGCGGCTTCGCCAGTCGGCCGGGCGGGGTGGATTTTCGGTGGTTGGCGAACAGAGAGCAAAATTCGGTCCTCGCGGGCCGCACGGGCCGCCAGAAACCGCGGTGCGCGTCGATTTGCCGCCGTGGCGAGCCGCATTCCCCGCATCCTACGCCGCCATCAGCACGTGCAGGCGCTTGACGTTCAACGCCAGGCACACCAAGTCCCACTCGCAGCGCACCTTCGCCAGTCCACGCAGACTGAAGCGCCGGAAGCCCAGCGCGTGCTTGATCCAACCGTAGGGAGCCTCCGACAACCACTTGCGCTCCGCATACGCTGTCCGGCCCGCCGGCGTCGCCAGCTTCTCCCTCATGCGACCCGTCGCCGGATGGGCCTCCAGATCGCGGGTAGCCGCCTGCTTGCCCTCCCGGCCCGGCGCCACATACCCGTCAATGCGCCGCCGCTCCAGGTCCTTCAGGTCCCGCTCGTTGCAGTACCCCGCATCGGCCAGCACCGTCTCCGGCTGCGCGTCGAACGTCTCCTTCACCGCGTCGAGCAACACCGGCAACTCACCCTGGTCGCTCGCGTTCGCCGTCAGATCCGTCGCCACCACCAACTGGTGCTCCGCGTCCACCGCCGCCTGCGCGTTGTAGCACTGCTGGAACCCCTCACTGCTCGTCTTCATGATCGAGCTCTCCGGGTCCGTGAAGTTGCTCTGCGCCTTGTCGTCCGGCTCGCCATACGCCCGCTTGTACGGCGGACCGCCCCTCGGGTTCCGGTCCTGACCCGGCTGCCGACCCCGCGCGTCGTCCGCCGCCCGTTGCTTCGCTTCCAGGCGCGCCTTCGCCGCGCGAATCGCTGCCAGACGTGCTTCCCGCCGGCGCAACTCCGCCGGCAGATCATCGCCCCGAACCTCCGACCCCAGGCGTGCGTCCTCGGCCTCGTCAACCGCATCCACCTGACGCAACAGCGCCTCGATCTCGCTTGCCAGCCGCTGTTCCTCTTCCTGCATCCGGTCGTAGCTCATCGCCTTGTGCTTGCTCGCGTTCGCACGCACCTTCGTCCCGTCGATAGACAGCTTCCCCAAGCGCGCCAGACCCAACTCCTGCGCCAGACGGACCACCTCCACGAACAGCGCCTGGAAATCCTCCAGGTGCCGACGCCGAAACTCGCACAGCGTCCGATGTTGCGGAAAGTTCCCCGCCGCCAGCACCCGGAACGCCACGTCCTCTTCCAGCTTCCGCGCCACCCGGCGCGACGAGAACACCCCGGTCGCGTACGCGTAGAGCAGAACCTTCACCATCATCCGGGGCTCATACGGCGCGTTGCGGCGGCCGTCTCCCTCGTACGGCGCGTAAAACGCCGTCAGATCCAGATCGTCCACCAGATCGCTGATGTGGTGCGCCAAGTGGCCCTCGGGCAGCCACTCCCGCACGTCGGGCGGCAACAGCAGTGACTGGTCCGGCACGTAGGGGCGGAATGTCGTCGACATCGAATCCTTCCGTCGTCGGCTCGCCTACAATTGTCGCATCTGTTTTTCTGCGGCGCAGACTCCTAGAATGGGCTCTTCCCGGATTGGATGCGCTTTGCCGCCGGGGAGTCTGCTGCACAGCGGATGGTGCTGGCGCAGACGACACGGCAACAGGAGGTGAATCATGAGTCGTCACGCGCTCGCAGCCTTGCTGACCGCTCTGGCGGTCGCCGCTTTCGCGCCGCTGGAGACCGGCGCGCAGACCGAAGCGTCGATGGAGCCGCCGCGCACGCCGTGGGGCGCTCCGGACCTGCAGGGGGTCTGGGACTTCCGCAGCCTCACCCCGATGGAGCGTCCCGAGGAGCTCGCCGACACCGAGACGTTCACGGCCGAGCAGGCCGCGGAGTTCGCCGAGGAGACCATCCGCAGCCGCAGCCGCGACAACGACACGTCCGACCGCGTCGTGCCTTACAACGACTTCTGGTTCGACGAAGGCACCGCCGTCACGACCGAGCGCACGTCGCTGGTCGTCGATCCCCCGGACGGGCGGATCCCGCCGCTGACGCAGGAGGCCATGGACCGCCAGCAGGCAGCGGAGGAGGCGCGGGCCGGGGTGGGCGGTCACGAGCCGACCCCCGGCGGCTTCGTGGAGGACCTCGGACCGGGCGGGCTGCAGGTGCGCTGCATCCTTGGCTTCAACTCCGGTCCGCCGATGGCGCCGAGCGCCTACAACAACAACGTCCAGGTCTTCCAGACCGAGGACACCGTCGTGCTGTACAACGAGATGAACCACAACGCGCGCGTCGTCCCCCTGGACGGACGAGATCGTCTGGACGCCGGCATCGGGCAGTGGACGGGCGATTCGCGCGGCCGCTGGGAGGGAGACACCCTGGTCGTGGAGACCACGAACTTCCTGCGCGAGACGAACTTCATGCGCGGGGCGACGACGCCGAACCTGACGCTCACCGAGCGCCTCACCCGGGTGGACGCCGACACGCTGCAGTACGACGTCACCGTCGACGACCCGACGGTGTGGACGCGGCCCTGGACGTTCTCGGTGCCGATGCGGAGCAACCCGGAGCCGCTGTACGAGTATGCCTGCCACGAAGGGAACTACGGCCTCTTCAACATCCTCGCCGGCGCCGTGGCGGGGGGCTCGAACTAGAGCCGCGCCACGCCGTATTCCCGGTGCGCGTATCGCTATTCCCGGCCTTCCTTCATCTACCGGGTGGGGGAGGGCCGGTCGACCCGTCCGGGGCCGCCGGGGCATCGGCGTGCCGCCGCCCAGCAGCCATCCATGTCAAGCGCCGCCGCCCACCAGCATCTCGACGAGATCCGCCCGGCGGAACGTGGCTGACAGTCGCTGCAACGTCCGCTCTCTGTTCCTGAACAAGGGATCGAGTGCGTCACCGATTTGCCGTTCGGCTCGACTCACGTAGTCGCCCGCCTTCTGATGGACGAGGTCTCGAGCCGCCGCGAAATTGCGGTGGTCGAGCTCCCGGAGTGAGATTCCCAATTCGCCCAGCAGATAGCGCCCCATCAGCATCGCGATGAAGCGCGAGCCGTACGCGAGGAAGTCCGGCGCTTCTTTCGGGGGGCGCTTGCGGTGGTTCTCGGCGGACCGGTGCAGTAGAGCGGCCACGATCGCCTGAGCCCCGTTCAAGTCGGGGGTGAAGATCCTGCGGTATAGCGCACCGAAGTGTTGTCGGCTCCTGAACCTTGCCTGGTGCGGTTTCTCGCGCCAGATCGCCAGAACGGCTTCCGCTACGACGGCGCTCGTGAACTCGTCGGACGAGACCGGCCTGTCCTCGCGTTTCGCGCGGTACTTGTACCCCAGCTCCGAGATCGATCGCCCGAGGGTCTGCTGGCGGACATCGTTCGCCTTCAGATCCCGCAGGTCGACCGGGTTCTGACTGTTGGTGGCGAACGTGATCGCGTCCACCAGTTCCGCATCGTTCTGCTCGAGCTCGTACAACCGAACGAGCACCTCCGCGTCGCCGATGAGCGGACCGATTTCCCGCGCTACGTGCTGAACCGTTCGCGCCGTCTGTCCGCCGTTGACGATCTGCAGGTCGCTCACCTGCACGCTCCAGTTCTCTCGCTGCAGCGCATTGTGGCGAAACTGCGAGCAGGTGATCGTGATCCCGTTGTTGTAGAAGTAGAAGTTGGACCGCTGGTCGCCCTCGCGCAGGGTGGTGGCGACCGCCTCGTTCACGCGGTTGCCCGCCAGTCCCAGGTAGCGGCGGATATTCCTTTCGAACAGCCGGTTGTCGTACTGGTCGGTCAGCCGTGCGAGTTCGGCGACGGACATGCGCCCCGTCAGCACGCGCCGGAAGTCGAAGGTCTCGACCGTGGCGGCGCCGCTGAGCTTCAGCTCCGCGTTGATCGGCTTCCGCGCCTGCAGGAGAGCCAGGATCTCCTCGGCACCGATGTGGCGCCACTCGACCTGCTCGCCGAACTCCTTTGCGGCATGGTCGATCCGCTGCTCCGCCTGCGCCGTCCAGCGTGTTCCGTTGATTGCGGCGACCGCGGTCACCCGGGGGATCGCGCCGTCCCTGACGAAGGAACGTACTTCTTCGATCCGCTCGTTCAAGCGCCTGTTCAATTGCACCGGCCGCGCCGGGTCGAAGAGCGTACCGATGGCGTCGATCATCCTGGCGATACCGTTCTCGGGAAACGCCGACACACCGCTGAGATCCGTCCTGTACTTCCCCTGGATGAGGGTGATATGGAGCTCGCCGTCGTCGGGCGGCTCGAAGTAGAGCGCATCGATTCCGAAGTCGTTGCCCCCGTCGACGATGCCGTCGATGGTCTGCTCGTCGGTCAGGTCGAACGCAGTCTTCGCGACGAGGAACAGGAACGCGATCGAGCGTCTCCTGGGTGCATCGTTGCCCAGACGCAACTCGTTGTCGAAAGCCTCCGACTGTCTCTCGACGATGCCGGACACCTGATGGTCGATGATCTGTGCAGCGAGAGACATCGCTCCCATTATCGGCCAGTCGGCCAGTCCACGCACCGCCCACGTGCTGCTGCCTCAAGGCGAGAATGTGAGAGCGCCCCATAGGGAGTGGGGGATCCACCACTCAGCGACTCGCAGGGAGTCCGTCGGCAAGTCCGCCCGCCGGCTGCGGCGGACGGACTGCACCCCGAAGGTATCAGAAAATGATACTTTATGTCAGTGAAAGCCGATCTGGTCAGGCCGAGAGCCCAGGCTATCATCGACGAGCTGGCTGCGGCGGGCCGCTATCATTTCACTGCGGCGGAGATGCGATCTGCGCTCCGCGTGTCCTGTGCCGCGTCGAAGCTCGCGCTGGGGCGACTGATCAAGAAGCGGCAGGTCGCCAGCCCGGCCCGCGGATTCTACGTGATCGTGCCGCCCGAATACCGAAGCCTGTGTTGTCTTCCCGCCGACCAGTTCATCCCGGCGCTCATGGCCCATCGGGGGCTTCGCTACTACGCGGCGCTGTTGTCAGCCGCGCAGTATCACGGGGCGGCGCATCACCGCCCGCAGGAGTTCCAGGTCGTCCTTGCCCGGAACCGTCCCCCGATCGCATGCGGCGCGGTTCGGGCATCGTTCATCGCGCGCCGGCGTATTGCCGCGGTGCCTGTGCAGCGCTTCAACACTCCGCGTGGAACGCTTCTGGTCTCCACGCCTGAAGCGACCGCTATCGATCTGGTGGGCTACGAGCGTCGCGCCGGAGGCCTGGACCATGTCGCGACCGTGCTCTTCGAGCTTGCTGAGCGCATCGACCCTGAGCGATTGGTGGTCGCGGCGCGGACGGCACCGGTTTCCTGGGCGCAGCGACTCGGTTACCTCCTGGAAATGGTCGGCGCCGCGGACAGGGTGGTACCCCTGAAGGAGTACGTCCAACGAAAGGCGCGGCAAACTACCGCGCTCCTGCCAGGTGTCGCCCATCGGCACCCGTCCCGTTGCCGTGACTGGCGACTGCGGATCAACACGGATGTCGAGCCGGATACATGATCCCCCGCGACTACGTCACCGCTTGGCGAACACGGGCGCCCTGGGTGCAGGACTCTCAGGTCGAGCAGGACCTGATCCTGAGCCGGGCGCTGGTCGAGATCTTCTCTCATCCAGTCTTGGCCGAAGGGCTCGCGATGCGCGGCGGCACAGCAATCTACAAGCTCTATCTTCAGCCTCCGGCGCGTTATTCGGAAGACATCGATCTCGTGCAGCTCGACGCCGGTCCCGCAGGTCCGCTGATGGATGCCCTGCGCGAGGTGCTGAATCCCTGGCTGGGCGTGCCTCGCTGGAAGCAGACCGAAGGGCGGGTGACTCTCGTGTATCGCTTCGATGCCGAGGGTACACCGCCCCTCCCGCTGCGACTGAAGATAGAGATCAACTCGCGCGAGCACTTCTCCGTATTTGAGCTCGCCAGAGTCCCCTTCGTCGTGAAATCACGATGGTTCGCGGGCCGCGCCGAGGTCGTCACCTGCGAATTGGACGAGCTGCTCGGCACCAAGCTCCGCGCGCTCTACCAGCGCAGGAAAGGCCGGGATCTCTTTGACCTGGCGACGGTACTCGATGACGAGAGAACGAATCCCCAGCGAATCGTCGCAGCGTTCCAACAGTACATGGACCACGGGAATCATCACGTGACGCGCGCGCTCTTCGCGCAGGATCTCGCCGCCAAGCTGTCGGACCCCCGGTTTGCTGCGGACATCGGCCCGCTACTCTCGCACGGCTATGCTTGGGACATGGAACGGGGAGCCCAGGTTGTTCTGGAACGTCTCGGGGCGCTTCTGCCGGGAAACTTCGGGATGGAGAAGAATAAGCACTCCCCATTCTATGGCCTCCTTCGTGTACCCGATTGAAACAGATGATCAACTCGATCAGCGCTCAATCCGTATGGGGCGAGCTGCGCGACGGGGAGGCTATTGGCGCCAAATGAAAGCAAATCTTGACGCGAGAGAAGAAACACCTGCGTCTCATCAAGGCTTGCATCGCGGATCTTTCCGTGTAGTGCAACAAGCGCCAGGAGGTGGTAGCGATCGGGCAGCTCGCGCAGGTCGAAGCGATCCTGGGTCGTCGTCTTGACCTGGATGGCTCTGAACACGGGTCCCTTGACCGCGATGAGGTCGTTGCCGGAATCCTTCAGCGGTGGAGCAGCCTGAACGCCGTGTTGGAAGAGTCGCAACTGAACCAGCAGCTCGCCGAAAGTGCCGGTGTTCGTGTTGGAATCAAGCTCATTCATCTGAGTCGGTTGGAGCCCATTCGGGTGATGTCGTCCCGCCGGCGGTTGATTCCGTGCGCTCGTCGGACGGTTCCGTCAGCTACAAATCCGTCGGAATGATCAGCATCGCGATCACGCTGATCAGGACGCAGACCACCGCCACGATCCCCGTGTAGCCGAGCACGTCGCCGAACTTCAGGCGCGTGACGGTCAGGATGGGAATGGCCCAGAAGGGCTGGATGAAATTCGTCGTCGCGTCGCCGTAGGCGTAGGCGAGCACGGTGGTGGTCGCGGACACGCCGAGTTCTCTCGCGGCCGGCAGCAGGTAGGGCGCCTCGATCAGCCACTTGGAGCCGCCGGACGGCACGAAGAGGTTCACGAAGCCGGAATAGAAGTAGACCACCAGCGGGTAGGTCTCGGTGGTGGCGAACGTGACGAACAGCTCGCCGAGCCAGGCGCCGAGGCCGGTGTTGTTGATGACGCCGAAGATGCCCGCGTAGAAGGGGAACTGCAGGATGACGCCGGAGGCGGTCCGGGCGCCGTTGGCGAACGCGCGGACGAGGTTGGCGGGCCTTCCCTGCAACAGCAGCGCCGCCACCAGGAAGACCGCGTTGTAGGCGTTGATGGTCCAGGTGGCGCCGAAGCCGCGGGTGACCATCGAGTAGCCGAGGGGATACCCGATCAGGATCGCGGCCAGGACTATCCAGCCGCGGGACGCTTCCATGCGGGCGGCCGGCGTCTCCGGCGCCTGGTCCTCGGGAAGCGTCGGCATCATCCGGTCGATCTGGTCGGACGTCAGCGTCTGGACGTTCTTCCGCGGATGGAGCAGCATCACCATCGCCAGGGCGACCGCCCCCAGAATGGCGATAAACACGAGGTTGAACGGAATGAACAGCGTCTCGGTGACCGGGATCAGGCGGTCGATGACCGGCTCGCCGCTCGCCGGGGCGAGCAGGGGATTGCCGGGGGTGGCGAGGATGAGGGGCGCCGAGCCCGACAGGCCGCCGTGCCAGATGGTGCAGATCCCGAGGTAGGCGGCAGCGATGATCACCCGGATGTCGGCCTTCGGATTGCGTCGCGCGACGAATGGCACGAACAGCGCCGACGCCACCACGCTGAGCGCCCAGTTCAGATAGCCGGTGACCAGCGCGTAGGCGCCGATGAGGAAGATGGCCTGCACCGGCTTGTTGCGATCCGGCAGGCCGGCCAGCCAGTCGAGGAACCGGTAGACCGGGCGGGACGCGACGCAGGCGTGCGCCGCGATCATCGCGATCGAGAACTGCATCCCCAGCTCGAGCAGCGCCCACATGCCGTCGCCCCAGGCGAGGACCGACTCGTTCAGGCTGGCCCCGGCGCCGAACATGGCCAGCAGGAGCGCCGCCACGGTCAGGAGCATGCAGACGACCCAGGAGTCGGGAATCCAGCGTTGGGTGAACCGGCAGAGCCGGTCGCCGGCGTCGCCGACGATGGCGACGATGCTTCCCGCGCTGCTTGTCGATTGCTCAGGCATGGATCCGTCCGAATCTCATCAGGAAGCCTGCGCCGGCGCCTGCGGCTGCCTCGCCAGCAGGAGCGCCCCGAGGGCGACCACCGACAGCCCGGCGGCGAGGTAGAACGCCATCTCGTAGTTGCCGGAGGCGTCGAAGACGCGTCCCGCAATGACCGGGCCGACGATGCCGGCGACACCCCAGGCGGAGAACAGCAGGCCGTAGTTCACCCCCATGTGTTTCGTGCCGTAGAAATCGGCGCAGGTGGAGGCGAAGACCGACAGCAGCGTGCCGTAGCAGTAGTAGATGACGACGAGCAGCAGATAGAAGAGGACGACCTGTCCCGCGAAGAGTGGGAAGAGCGGGAGCGCGGCGGCCGAGAGCAGCACCATGATCCGCAGCGTGTTGAGCCGTCCGAACGTGTCGGACATCCAGCCCGAGAGCACCCGCCCCCCGGTGTTGCCGATGGCGCCGATCGTCAGCCCGAGGGCCGCCGCCGCGCCCAGTCCCGCCGCCGCGCCCACCGGGACGAGCTGGCTGATTACCATCAGTCCCGCCGCCGCGCCGAGGCAGTAGGCGATCCAGAGCAGGTAGAAGGTCGGGGTGCGGACCATTTCCGGCGTGGTGAAGTCGCGTGCCGTCGCGGGGGCCGCCTTCGGTGCGCCGCCCGCGGCAGGTGCCGCCGCCGGGGTCGGAGGCCGGTAGCCCGCCGGCGGGTTCTTCAGCAGATAAGCGGCGGCAAGCGTCATCACCAGGAAGATCGCCGCGGAGATCTGCATCGTTCCCTGCCAGCCGTAGGTCGGGATCAGCCACTCCCGCGCAAGCGGTCCGTAGATGCCGGAGCCGGCGCCGTAGCCTCCCACGACGAGGCCGACCGCGAGGCCGCGCCGGTCGGGGAACCACTTCGAGCAGACCGGGATGGGGATCGCGTAGCCGAAGCCGTTGCCGGCCCCGGCGAGCGCCCCGAAGGTGACGTAGAGCCAGATGAGCGACTCGGTCTGGCTGGCCAGGAAGAAGCCGAGCGCGTAGAGGACGCCGCCGAACGCCGCGACCTTCTGCGGTCCGAAGCGGTCCTGCAGGAAGCCGGCGACCACGAACCAGGAGCCGACCGAGAGGATGGCGATGGTGAAGACCACCGAGACCTCGGTGCGCGTCCAGCCGAAGTCGGCGTCGAACGGCGCTACGAAGACGCTCCAGGCGTAGATGACGCCGAGGGCCAGGTTCATCAGCACGCCGCCGATGAGCGGGAGCCAGCGGTTCGGCGCGGAATCGGCAGAGCCTGCGGTCGCGTCAGTCATTCGGGCGCTCCTCTCGTGTCGACGCCCGGCGGCGTCGCGATCTGGTTCCCGCCGCTGCGAGCCTCGCCGGCAGGGGCCGCGGACGTCGCCCGCGCCGGCCGGCCACACATTCTACTCGTGTCCCCGTCGTTCCTGTCGATTGAACCGTCGATGGGCGCCGGCGTCAGGTTTGTGTCGCGAGACCGGTGCCCAGCAGCCCGTGGCGAAAGCCCCGCTGCATTCGAGCGGCGATGCATCCCGCCTGGACTGCGTTGCTCCTCGGTCGAATATGCCCAATATGCTTCCTCGTCGCGCCTTGCCACGCGGGAGCCTCGCCGCTCTCGGTGCGACGCGGGGTTCCACCACGGACTGCTAGAATTGGCGAGTCCATGAGCGGACAGGAGTGATGATGACGAGACGCACGCCGACGACAGCCATCCTGGGATTCACCGGCCTCGCCCTGTTGCTCGGCCTGTCCGGCGCCGGCCTCCACGCGCAGTCCGACGTGAGCGGCGTCTGGCGGATCGGCCTCGATACGCAGACGGGCGAGCATACCTGGACTGTCACTTTCGAGCAGAGGGGCGCCACCCTGGGCGGCGAGATCGACATGCACGACGGCGAGGGCACCCTGCCCGTCGAAGGCTCCGTGGACGGCAACGCGATCGAGTTCGTGTTCATCGTGCCGGACCTCGACGGCGACATGCCGATCAACCTCTCGGGCGAGATCGACGGCGCCACCATCGCCGGCAACGAGGGTCACTTCGTCTGGTACGGCTCCGGCGACTGGACCGCGAGGAAGCAGTAGGTCCGTCACCCGGCGGCCAGCTCCACCAGCATCGCCGCCTGCATCATCAGGTTCAGCCGGAGCTGCTCGACCGTCACGAACTCGTGGTCGCTGTGGCCCGTGTAGGCCGCGCCGGGCATCGAAGGTCCGAAGTTCACTCCGTTGGGCAGAAGACGGGCCTGAGTGCCGCCGCCCACCGCGACGGGGCCCGCGTCGTGCTGCCCCGTGTAGTGGCGGTAGACGTCGACCAGTACCGGAACGTGGGGCGCCGACTCCAGGTAGTACGGGTCGCCCATCGTGAGCCGCCAGCCGGGCGCCGCGCCCCCGCGCCGCACGGTCCAGCCTGCCACCGCCTCCCGCACCTGCGCCTCGACCTCCTCCCTGCTGCGCCCGACCGGGCAGCGGATGTTGAGGCACGCCTCCAGGCCCCCGTCCTCGCAGGGGTAGAGGCGGGTAAGGACGAGGGTGAGATGTCCCATGAACGGATGCGCGCAGGCCAGGCCGCCGAAGCGCTCGGCGAGGTCGCCGGTGCCGACCAGGTCGACGACGAGCTGCAGCATGCGGCTCGCGGGCGTCGGCGGCCAGTCGCGGCGCGACAGCAGCGCCGCCAGGTGCGTGACGGCGTTGCAGCCCTCCCAGGGCGTGGACGAGTGGGCGGCCACCCCGCGCGCCCGGACCGTAAGCACGTCGCCTTCCGATTCCAGTGCGAAGGTCACGCCGCATGCCGGATCTGCTGCGGCGCGCAGCTCTGCCGCCAGCTCCCGGTCCCCGGCCTCGATGACCGCCGCCGCGGCGGCGGGAACCTGGGTTCGCGCCTCGCCGCCGGTAAGCGACAGGAGACGGGCGCCGTGCCGACCCGGCCGGGATTGGTCGGGCGGGTCCGGCGGCACCGTCAGGAAGATGCCGCCCGTTCCCTTCTCGGCGGTCACCACGGGGTACTTGGCGTCGAGCGCCACGTTGAGCTCCGGCGGGTCCCAGCCGCGGACGAACTCCCGGAACGGGGTCCAGTCCGATTCCTCCGTCATCGAGACGATGAGCTCGATCCGCCTCCGCAACGGGACACCGAGCTGGCTGACCGTCTGCATGGCATGGAGCGCGGTGGCGATCGACGCCTTGTCGTCCTCGACGCCCCGGCCCACGAGCCGTCCCGGCTCGCTCGTCGTATCCAGACGGAACGGGTCGCCGCGCCACCGCTCGCGGTCCGCCGGCTGCACGTCTCCGTGGGTCAGGATTCCCAGGCGGTCCTGCGCCCGGCCCAGGCCGATCACGACGGCTGCCCCGTGGTCCTCGACGTCGAAGTCCCAGTCGTCGCAAAGGCGCGACAGGTACTCCTTCAGGCGCCGGAACGCCGCCAGTTGCACGTTGGGCGTCGGCGGGGCGGCCACCGTCGGAAAGGAGACCAGCGTGGCCAGCGTCGAGACCGCGGCATCGACGCTCGCGGCCGCTCGCCGCGCACCCTCCCGCGCCGGCGGAGACGGCTTGCGCTTGGCGTTTCCGGTCCTGACGCGATCCGCGCCGGTCATGTCAGTCGTCCGGTCGTTGTGACGCGGAGAGTTCCTTCCGGGGCTGCATCGCATCGACTCTCTCTGCCAGCCAGACCTTGATCAGTGATTGGTAAGGGACGTCTCGCTGGTTGGCGGCCACCTTGATGCGTTCGAGCAGATCGACCGGGAGCCGCAAGGAAATCGCCTTCGTCGACGGCTTCAGGTTGGGGAACCGGATCCGCGTTGCCCGCTCCCAGTCGACGTGCGCACTCGAGTCATGGGTCTCCCAGAAGGCTCTCTCCTCGGTCTCGTTTCGGAACCGGGCAGGCCGTTCACGCGTGCTGGTCATATCGGGCTCTCTCCGCACGGTGCATGTCGCGGGCGAAGATCACGCGGATCCTGGTATTGTCACCCCGCAACAGGAACGCGATCAACGTGCATGACTGAATCCGCCGACCGCGGCTCGTACCGCCGTATCTGGGCCCTCGCCTGGCCCACCCTGGTCTACAGCGTCCTGGAGCTGAGCCTGGGCACGGCGGACTTCCTGATGGTCCGGGGGCTCGGCAGCGAGGCGACCGCGGCCATCGGCCTCAACCGGCAGGTCACGTTCCTGCTCGAGTCGGCGGCGCTGGCGGTGGCGACCGGAGTCATCACGCTGGTCAGCCAGGGCGTGGGCGCCGGCAACCGCGCGCAGGTTGACGGCGCGGTCCGGCAGAGCTTCCGCCTCGTCGTCCTGCTCGGCGTGCCGACCACGCTGGTCGGCTACCTGGCGAGCCGACCGTTGCTGGCGGCGTTGCAGGCGAGCGCCGAGACGTTGGCGCACGGCGTCCCCTACCTGCACATCTATTTTCTGGGCACGCTCTTTCTGTGGACGAGCGTCGTGGCCGCGGCGGTCTTCCGGGGGACCGGCGACACGCTCACGCCGCTGAAGCTCGCCGCGGTGGTCAGCGTGCTGAACATCGGCCTCAACTACGTCTTCGTCTTCGGCGCTGGGGCGGTGCCCGCCTACGGCGTGGCGGGGGCGGCAATCGGCACGGTGGCGGCGCGCGGCCTCGGGGCGGCGGTCTACCTGGTGCTGCTGGTGCGCGGCACCCCGCACGTGCGCCTGCGGGTGCGGCCCTGGGGAGGCGTCGACTGGGGGCTGGTACGGCGCATCCTGCGCATCGGGACTTCGCCGGCCCTGGCCGCGATTGCCCGCAACGGGGCGCGGCTGGTCTATCTGGCCCTGCTCGGCGTCGTGCCGCTCGGGGCGTCGCTGCACGCCGCCGTGGGCGTCGGCCTGCAGGTGCGCCTGGTCAGCGTGCTGCCGGCCCTGGCGTTCCAGGTGGCCTCGGCGACCCTCGTCGGCCAGGCGGTCGGTGCGCGGCGGTTCGATCTGGCGCATTCGGTCGGCCAGCGCAGCGTGCTGCTGCTCGGGCTGATCATGGCCGCGGTGGTGGCGGCGACGTTCCTGCTCGCCGAGCCGATCGCGGCGCTGTTCATCGTCGATCCCGAAGTCGCCGCCCTCGGGGCCACGGTGCTGCGCTGGTTCGCGGTGGCGCAGTTCTTCAGCTCGCTCAGCATCGGCACGCAGGGAGCGCTGACCGGGGCGGGCGACACGAAGCCGATCTTCCGCTACACCGTCCTGACGCAGTGGGGTGTCCTGCTGGCGCTGACGCTGGTCCTGCTGGTCGGGCTCGGCTGGCAGCCGGAGGGCGCGCTGCTCGCGTGGGTGGCGGCCCCGGCCGTGCAGGTGCTGCTGATGCAGCGGCTCTTCCGCAGCGGGCGGTGGCGGACGCTCCGTGTCTGACCAGCAGCCCCTGGCAGAAGCCCCGCTGCATTCGAGCGACGATGCATCCCGTCTGAACGACTCGAATCGAAAAATCGTGCGGGCCCCTTGCCTGCGCTTGACGAGAGTGGTATTCTCGCCCATCCACAGTTCACGGCGTTTTCTTCGGAACTACCAAGGAGTAGCCAAGATGACCTGGACGAAGCCTGAGTTCAAAGCGATCTCGTTGTCGATGGAAGTCACCTTCTACGTCAACAGCCGCTAGGCGGGATCGACAGGGTCGTTCGCTGTGCGCGTTCGGATCCTGGGCTCGGCGGCCGGCGGCGGCCTGCCGCAATGGAATTGTCGATGCCCGAACTGTTCTGGAGTGCGTGCGGGGTCTCCCGAGATTTCCGCACGCACCCAATCTTCCCTCGCGATTACCGCCGACGGCGCTCGGTGGTTCCTCTTCAACGTCTCTCCGGACATCCGGCAGCAGATCCAGGCGACGCCCGAGTTGACGCCGGCCGGGGGCGGCGGGCGCGCGACGGCCATTGCGGGCTGCGTCCTCACGGACGCGGAGCTCGACCACATGTCGGGACTGCTGCTCATCCGGGAGGGTTGCTCGTTCCCGGTCGTCTCGACGCGGCTCGTGCGCGAGTGGCTGACTGATCACTTTCCCGTGGCGCCCGTGCTGTCGCACTTCGCTCCGCGGCCGTGGATCGATCTGCCCCTCGATGAGCCTGCCGATCTGCCGGCGGATGCCGATGGGGCGCCGAGCGGGCTCCGGCTGCGGGCGTTCGAGGTTGGACGCGACGTGCCGCGGTTCGTCGTCGGCACGGAGGCGGCCGACGCGGTCGGGTCCGTGATCGGCCTGGAGATCACCGATGTCGCCCGCGGCACCCGACTCGTCTACGCGCCCGGCGTGCCTACCGTCAACGATGCCCTGCGCGCGGCGGTCGCCGGCGCCGACGCCCTCCTGATGGACGGCACGTTCTGGTCGGACGAGGAGCCGCGCACGACCGGCATCACCGACATCACGGCGCGGGAGATGGGGCATCTGCCGGTCGACGGCGGCGGCGGCAGCCTCGAGTGGATCGGCGGGTTGCCGGTTCGCCATCGCGTCTACGTGCACATCAACAACACGAACCCGATGCTGAACGACTCGAGTTCCCAGCGCCGCTGCGTCGACGCGGCCGGGATCCGGGTGGGCGCGGACGGGGACGTTTTCGATCTCTGAAGAGTCAGGGAGCGGCCGCCGTCGCGGAATCGGTGGGGAGCGCCAATGAAACCGTGGTCACGGGATGAGTTCACCGAGCAGCTTCGGGCGATCGGGCAGGCCCGCTACCATGACAAGCACCCGTTTCACCGGCTGATGAACGACGGCCGGCTGAGCCGGGAGCAGCTTCAGCTCTGGGTCGCCAACCGCTTCTACTATCAGAAGAACATCCCGATCAAGGACGCCATCCTGCTCGCGCGGTGCCCGGATCGCGCCATCCGCCAGAAGTGGATCCAGCGCATCCACGATCACGACGGAACGGAGAACGGTCCCGGCGGCATCGACAAGTGGCTCCGGCTGGCCGCCGCCGCCGGCGTCGCGCCGGAGGAGCTCGAGGACGATCGCCGACTTCTGCCCGGAGTGCGGTACGCCGTCGATGCCTACGTGAAGTTCGTCGAGACGCGTCCGTGGGTCGAGGGGGTCGCCTCCTCGCTCACCGAGCTCTTCTCGCCGAACCTGATGGCGACCCGGCTGGCCGCGTTCGAGGAGCACTACACCTGGATCGATCCCGAGGCGCTGGCGTACTTCCGCTCGCGTCTCACGCAGGCGCCGCGCGACACCGACCACGGCCTGGGTATCGTTCTGGACCACTGCATCACGCGCGAGGAGCAGGAGCGGGGTGCGGCGGCGCTGCGCTTCAAGTGCGATCTGCTCTGGGCGCAGCTCGACGCCATCTACCATCAGTGCGTGACGCCGACCGACGGGGCGGCCGGATGACGATGGACGGCGGTATCCGGCGTCCGATCCTGGCGCCGCACACGCGCTATCGTTGGGACAAGGTGCGCAAGGAGCACCAGCTCGTCTTTCCCGAAGAGATGATGCTGCTCAACGAGCCGAGCGCCGCCATCGTCAAGCTGTGCGACGGGCGGTCGCTGGAGGAAGTCGTGGCGGCGCTCAAGAAAATGTTTCCCGGGGCCGAGCCGGAGGACGACGTGCGGGAGTTCCTCGGCCAGCTCGCCGAGAGAGGACTGGTCCATGACGCCGCCTCCGACTGAGCTGCCCCGGCCGCGCGCGCTGCTGGCCGAGATCACCTACCGCTGTCCGTTGCAGTGTCCGTACTGCAGCAATCCGCTGGAGCTCGCCCGCTACAAGAGCGAGCTCGACACCGCTACCTGGGTGCGGGTCTTCGAGCAGGCGGCCGAGCTGGGTGTCGCGCAACTTCATCTCTCGGGCGGCGAGCCGCTCGTCCGCCGCGACATCCTCGACCTGTGCCGTGCCGCGCGCGACTGCGAGCTCTACTCGAACCTGAGCACCGGCGCCACGGTGGCCGACGAGAAGATGATCGAGCGGCTGCGCGAGGCGGGGCTCGACCATCTGCAGGTGAGCCTGCTCGACACCGAGCCCGAGTCGAACGACCGGCTGGCGGGCGCGCCGTCCTACGACCGGAAGCGAGACGCGGTGCAGGCGGCCAAGCGCATCGGTTTCCCGGTGACTCTGAACGTCGTGCTGCACCGGCACAACCTGGAGCGGATCGGCGAGGTCATCGACACGGCGTTCGCCTGGGGCGTCGACCGGCTGGAGCTGGCCAACACCCAGTACACCGGCTGGGCGTTCCGCAACCGCGCGGCGCTGATGCCGACCCGCGCGCAGGTCGAGCGCGCGCAGCGCGTCGTGGACGACAAGCTGGCCGCGAGCACCGGGCGGCTGGACGTGGTGCACGTGCTGCCCGACTACTTCGAGGAGTTCCCCAAGGCGTGCCTGCACGGCTGGGGCATGGTCTTCATGGCGGTGGCGCCGGACGGTGCGGCCCTGCCGTGCCAGACGGCGCGCGAGATCCCGGGTCTGGAGTTCCCCAACGTGCGGGACTCTTCCCTGGAGGAGATCTGGTTCCGGTCCGACGTCTTCCAGCGGTTCCGCGGCAGCGACTGGCTGCCGGAGCCGTGCCGGAGCTGCGACCGCCGCGAGATCGACTTCGGCGGTTGCCGCTGCCAGGCCTACCTGATGACGGGCGACGCCACTGCCACCGATCCCGTCTGCCATCTCTCGCCGCAGCACCACCTGATCGCCGAGGCGCTCGCCGAGGCGGAAAAACCAGCCCCGCCGCTCGCGTTCCGCGTCATGCGGACCTGATCAGGCCTCGATCCCCGCCAGCCGCTTCGCGTAGCGCACGCTCGGCTCGATGTCGTGCTGGCGCCAGATGGTCATCTTCTCGGCCTCGATGCTCCCTTCGGCATGAATCGCGAGTACCGCCTGGTAGCCGCCGAAGTCGGTGGCGGTAATCTCCGCGATCAGGTTCATCAGGCGGAGGCGGTCACGCGCCGAAGCCCCCGCCCCGCCCAGATACTTGTCTACCAATGCGCCCAGCTTCGGATCGTCGAGGTCCTCCGCGCTCGGCCCGGTGGCGAGCAGGCCCCCGGCGATGTCCTGCACCCAGGCCAGCGCCTGGTGGTAGTTCGTGGCGAAGTGCAGCTTGGCGATGTTGATGAGCTCGGCGTCCGGCACCGCGACGCCGTCCACGATGCTCGCCTCGCGCGCCGCCTCGCGGGTCATGCCGCGGCAAGTCTGCGCGTAGCTGATGAGCCGGGCCAGCTTGTCGCGGACGTGTCCCGCGCGCAGGACACCGTTGTACTCGGCCATCAGGTGCGAGGCGCCGACGAACAGATCGACGAGCGGCAGCTTGTAGCTCACCGCGGTGAAGCGGTGGAACTCGACGAAGGTCTTGGCGAGCGGCCCCGCCATTTCCACCTCGCCGTTCAGGAACACCCGGTCCCAAGGCACCTTGACGTCGTCGAAGACGGTCAAGGTCTCCATCATCTTGTGCTTTGCGCTGATTGGATGCTCGAAGGCGTTCCCGGACCGGCCGTAGCCGCTGGCCAGCATCGTGAGGCCCGGCGCGTCGGCCGGCACCGCGCACGCGACGGCGTAGGCCTCCTCGCCGGCGGACAGGTTGCGGGTCGGGAGCACGATGATCTCGTGGGCGTTGGTAGAGACGGAGGTGTGCACCTTGGCGCCGCGCAGGGTCAGTCCGTCGGCGTTCTGCGCCACGACGCGCACGTAGTAGTCGGGGTGCTCCTGCTCCGTCGGCCCCTTGCCCCGATCGCCCTTCACGTCGGTCTGCGCCACCGCCACCGCGAGATCCCGGTCCCGGCAGTGCGCGTGGAACGCTTCGACGCGCTTCAGGTAGCTGGTCTGGTTCTCGCGATCCAGGTGGCCGGCGATCAGCCGCAGGGCGAACAGCGCGTCGGTGCCGATCTCCTTGATCAACACCACCAGGGTGCCGCCGAGAGCGGTGGCCCGCTCGATGAGCGCGCTCCGCTGGAGCAGGTCCTCGGGGGTGCGCGGGATCGCGTAGTAGCGCGAGCAGGGGCCGTTGGGTCCGTCGACGACGGCGAGGGGACGGTCCGAGGCGTCGTGGGCCATCCGGTAGTCGATGGCGGCGTGCTCGACCGCGCGGCCGATCACCGGGTGGGCGGTGACGTCCTCCACCCGCTCTCCCCGATAGAACACCGTCCGCCCGTCACGCAAGCTGTTCTTGTAGTCATCGGCCGTCATCAGTGGCATCGTTCCGTTCCTCCCGGTTCCGCCGTCCCGCGGCTGGCACCCTGCAGCGCCGCCCAAGCGATCCATGTTGGCACTCCGGCGTGCGGATGCCAAGTCGCGCCGGTAGCGCAGCGACCGCGACACTGATATGCTGTGCACCTTTCCGGGACGTTTCCTCCGTGTGAAAGGCGGCTCGTACGAGCGATGACTGTCGAGACCAGACCGGCCGTTGATCGAGATCGCGCCAACGAGGTCGTGCAGCGCTTCCAGAGCGAGTCCACCAAGTGGCTGTACGGGCTCGACGACGCGGCGCGGATCCTCTCATGGGCGTTCTTCACGCTCCTGCCGTACACGGACAAGCTGAGTCAGGGGAAGAAGCTGCGCCAGCCGCACATCATGTTCCGGGGGCCGACCGGGACCGGCAAGACCGACCTGGTCAGCGCCTGCGCGATGGCGATCGACGCGAAGTTCGAGCGCATCCAGGGCCTGCCGACCTACATGCCGGAGGACATCCTCGGCTACGAGACCATCGTCGAGGAAGTGGACGGCAGCCGCAAGATCCATTTCAAGCCGGGCAAGCTGATGGCCCACATCGTCCTCATCGACGAGGACAACCGGCTGTCGGGCAAGACCAAGGCGGCCGTGCTCGAGGGGATGGAGGAGAGCTCGGCGACGCTGAACTCCGACTACGGCGACATGGCCGAAGGGAAGATGCTGCCGCTGTTTCCGCTGTCGTGCGACTACAACGACATCGACGGGCCCCGCTTCTTCATGGTGATCTGCACCGAGAACATCTTCGGCGAGGAGGAGGGGACGTTCGCCAACCCGGTGGCGCAGCTCGACCGCACCACGCTCTCGATCAACATGCTGGACCCGGAGAGCGAGGAAGACGAGCTGAACATCACCTCCCGCAACGTCGTCGGCAAGCATGTCGAGAAGCTGACGAACCTCCACGAGGTGCTCGAGATCGCCCAGCACATCTTCGACACCGTGAAGATGTCGGACTACGGGCAGCAGTACAAGGTGCGGCTGATCCGCAACACGCGGCCGCACCGGGTCCAGGGGCGCGCCGCCCGCACCGTCAGGGAGTACATCCGGGTCGGCATCTCGCCCCGCGTCCACTTCCATCTCGAGGCGGTAGCGCGCACCTTCGCGTTCTTCAACGGCGACACGGTGATCACGCCGGACCACATCAAGGCGGTGGCCGAGCCGGTGCTCGCGCATCGCCTGGTGCTGCGCGAGGGGATGGAGTTCTCGGTGAACAAGGAGGATCTGCTCCGCCAGATCGTGGCGGACATGGAGATTCCGCCGTGGAAATAGAGGAGGTCTTCGCGCGATTCCGGAACATCAAGCACGGGATCAAGACGCGCAAGAAGTCCACCTCAATCCACTACGGCGACCACAAGAGCGGGTTCAAGGGCGCCGGCTACGACATCGTCGGGGTCGACCAGTGGCGCCCGGGCCAGCCGCTCAAGGACATCGCGTGGGTGCTCAGCCTGCGGACCTACCCGGAGAAGCTGTTTCGCATCGAGCGGATGGAGCCGAAGGAACTCCGTACCCTCTTCGTGGCCGACCTGTCGTCGTCGATCCTGTTTCAGCTCTCGCAGGCGTCGAGCAAGGCCATGCTGATGCTGGATCTGATCGGCAACATCGGGCTCACCCGCGCCAACGTCCGCGATCCGGTGGGCCTGCTCGGCTTTTCGGACCGCATCGAGACGTTCGTCAAGCCGAAGCTCGGCAACCCGCAGGTCTTCTACATCGCCAAGCAGATCTTCGACAAGATCGAGCTCCAGCGGCAGTTCCCGGAGAAGCGGGCGGCCAACTTCACGGTCCCGTTCCGGTTCATCGCGTCGCGCCTGAAGAACCGCCACACGCTCATCCTGATCTCCGACGCGGTCGATTTCGTCAACGACCGCGCGTCGCTCGATTTCAAACTGCTGGGCACGCTGGCCGCGAAGCACGATATGATGATGCTCATCGTGGACGATCCTGAGGAATTCGAGGTCAGGAGCAGTCTCGGCTACATCCGGATCAACGACATGGAGACCGACCGGCAGACCGTCATCTCCGCCCGCAAGGCGGGCGCCATCCGGCGCATGATCGAGGAGCGGATGTCGGAGCTCCAGTACATGCTGAAGCACAAGAGCGGGGTCGATTCGGTCGTGCTGACTCCCCGGAACCACGCCGACGCACTGGCGGAGTTTCTGATCGCGCGGACCGCCCGCTAGCTTGGAACGGAAGGAAGCATGGTGAGACGCCTCGCCGTCGTGACGTTCATCGTGTCCCTGGTGGTTGCCGGTTCCGCGGCCGCGCAGTCGCCGATCGCCGTCGAGACGCTCGAGCTCGAGCCGACCGTCGTCAAGACCGGGGACGTCATCTTGCAGACCTACCGCCTGCGCTTCCCGGATCTGATCTCCGAGGGGCGCGAGATCATCGTCCTCGAGGATCGGATGGTGCCGGAGAACCTGCCCGTGCATCCCTTCGAGGCGGTCTCGCTCAACGTGGTGAAGCGGCAGATCGAGGACGAGCACATCTGGGACTTCGAGTACGGGCTGCGCATCATCGCGCCGGAGAAGGCCGTCTACCTGGTCCCGTCCTTCGCCTTCTACTACCTGATCCGCGACCTCGGCGAGGACATCGAGGACGCGGAGATCCAGCAGGTCGACGGCGGACAGGGGCTGGTGCGCTACGTCTCGACGATGACCGACGTGCCGGTCCTCGACATCCGGGACACGATCGAGCTCGGCGAGTTCGGCGGTCGCGCCGCGCTCTTCAGCACGGCGGCCTGGGCCGTGGCCCCGCTGCCGCTGCTCGTGTGGCTGGTGTTCCTCGTGCGGCAGTGGCGCAAGAAGGAAGTGATTCCCACCGAGGTGGCGCGCGAGCTCGAGGAAATCGAACGGCTGGAGGCGCAGATCCCGGCGCCGCCGTCGATCTGGGAGGCCCGCCGGACCCTGCAGGGCTACGTGCGCACGCTCGACGCGGCCGGGGGCAACGGGGCGCTCGGCGATCTGAAGCAGGATCTGGTCATCTCCACGCGGGAGTATCTACGGGCCGAGCTGCCGGCGCTGCGCAGCGGCGACACGCCGAAGGACATCCTGCGGCACATAGAAGGACTCGACGACGGCGGACGCAAGACGGCGCTGGCGACGCTCGCAACGCGACTCGCCGAGCACCACGCGGGGCTCGAGTCGGGCGACGCGTCGACCATCGCGAACCCCAAGGAAGAGGCCCGGCTGCTGGAGGACGCGTTGGCTGCGCTCCGCCCGCACGTGCGCCTCTGGCGCGCGTTCACGGGTATGTTCGACGAGTAGGGAACCATGCTCCAACAACCCTGGACCGAGTTCGTCGCGTTTCTGAATACCGGCCTGGTCGAGCTGCTGGAGACGGAGTTCGCCCAGGTGCGCTACGGCGACGTCGGGATGGCGACGGCGCTCTCGATCGCAGTCGGGATCGTCGCGGTGGCGTCCGCGGCCCGCCTGCTGTTCCGCCGGCGGAAGCACGTGCGCCAGCACTCGGGGCACGTGATCGAACGCAGGCACACCAAGCGGCTGTGGGTGAAGACGGCGCACTCGCTGCCGAAGGTGCTCGTGGGCGGTGCCCTGGCGCTGATGCTCTTCGCCGCGGCCGACCCGTTCCTGACCGCGACCGAGGAGGTCAGCGGCTACATCGAGTCGCGCGTGCGGGTCGACCTCGTCGACACCTCCGGCTCGATGGCCTGGGAGTTCCCCGACACCGGCAAGTCGAAGGCCGAGGTGGCGCGCGATGCCCACCTGCGGTTCCTCGACATGCGCCAGGGCAAGAACGACCGGGTCTCGCTGTGGCTTTTCTCGACCTATCCCTACATGGTGGACGACTTCGTCATGGACGACGAGTTGTACTACTTCCAGGTGTGGGATGCGCCGTACGTGATGACCCAACGGCTGGACAAGGCGATGGTGGTGCCGCCCGACAAGGTGCGCATCGTGCCCGCCGAGGGGGACACCAACATCATCCGGCCGCTGCAGTCGATCACCCGGCAGCTCGATCAGGACGCGGCGGCGCTCGGGGGCGATCAGGTCAACCGCGCCGTGCTCATCGTGACCGACGCGGCGGTCGACGAGTTCCCGGACGCGGAGTTCGCGGCGCTGAGCCAGCGCAACGTCACGCCCTACATCATCTACATCAACACGAGCGACATCCGGACCGCGATGATCGGGCATCCGAGCACGCCGCGCCTCATCGAGATGATCCGGGAGTACGGCGGCGACTACTTCGACGTGACCGACGAGGACAGCCTGCTCGCGGCCTACCAGGCGATCGACGAGCGCGAGGCGGTGCGCGTGGAGCAGCGTCACCGCGCGTTGAAGGTGCCGATCTACGGGCGGTTCCTGCTGCTGGCGATGGGGCTGCTGGTGGTGGGCATCCCGCTCGGGTTCGTCGCGGAGCTGTTCTGGGGGACGAGTCCGTAGGGTTGTTGGCCGGCGGCCACCGCACAGGGGGAATACAGACGTGGCACTGACGGACCTTCTCGACAAGGAACGGTCGTTCAAATACCTGATCGGCTTCGTCCTGGCGATCCTGTTTCTGGCGCTCGTGGCGATCCCGTCGCGCAGTCTCGGCGGCTTCTACGCGAACCTGGACGCGCTGAGCGATTCCGTCGATCGCGGCGACTACGAGCAGGCGGATCTGCAGCTCGCCGAGGTGACCGGGTTCTACGAGCGCAGCCGGGGTCTGGGGCTCGGCTGGTTCTCCGACGCCTATCTCTTCGCGGATGCGTTCCTGCAGCAGGCGTCGTACAACTACCTGACCGGTGATTTCGAGGCCGTCGTGCGCGATCTGGCCGACGAGATCGACGACCCGCGGGGGTCGCACCTGCTGGCGAGCGCCAAGTTCCAGCTTGCGCGGCAGCGTTACCGGGCGATCTCCGACGACGACCCCGACGGTCAGATGAAGAAGGCGGCCATCATCGAGGAAGTCCTCGACGACGTGAACGCCGACTACGAGCGGGCGTTGCGGGCCGATACGACGGGCCGCTTCGATTTCAAGTGGAACTACGACCTGACGAGCGATCCCGAGGCGGTGCGGCGCGCACTCGAGCCGCTGCGCGAAGCCGAGCCGCCGCAGCTCGAGCAGATGCGCGGCGAGGGAACGCCGGTGCGGCGCCGGCGCGGGTGACGCTGGACGGGGGGCGTTCGGGATGGGCGAGCTGCAATCCGCGCTGCGCGAGAGCGTCGAGTTCCAGAATCCCGAGTACCTGACGTTCGTGCCGATCGCCGGGCTGCTCCTGCTGTTCGGCGCCGGGATCTTCGTCCTCCGGTTACGCCTCCGACCGCCGCGGACGCAGGGCTCGTCCTATCCGCTGTTCGGACACATCAAGTTCTGGTTCCTCGGCGTCCTGGCGCTGAGCATTCTCAGCCTGGCCGCGGCGCGGCCCTTCTGGGTCTACGGCGGGTCGAGCTTCAAGCGCGGCGATGTCGACGTCGCGGTCATCATCGACGCCTCCGCCTCGATGTGGGTCCGCGACCTCGGTCCCTCGCGGCTGGAGATCGCGGTGCGCGAGGCCCTCGGCCTCTATACCGAGGAGATCCTGACGCCGGGCGATCGGGTCGCCCTGTTCGTCTTCGGCACCACCGCGCTGCGGCAGGTGCACCTGTCGTCGAACGCCGAGCGCTTCGTCGAGCAGTTGGGGCAGATCGCGCCGCCCGCGCAGCTCTCGGGCGACGCGTTTCCCTGGGACAGCGACATCGCGGCCGCGTTCGAGCACGTCTACCAGTCGCTCGACAACCAGGACCGCTTCGACAGCGGCGACGAGGACTGGCAGCCGGCGGAGCGCTCCGACCGGGTCGTGCTGCTGTTCACCGACGGTGACTTCGCCGCCGACAACCAGCAGATCTCCCGTCTCGATCAGGCACTCTCGGAGTTCGGCCGGCGCGGGCTGGCCGTCTATCCGGTGGTGGTCGGGACGCGCACCGGTGTCGACGTCGATATCGTGCTGCAGGACTACATCCGCGGCATCGACTTCGACGAGACGCTCGAGGCCGATCTCGAAGGCATCCGCACGCGGGTCAACCCGGAGGGGGTCGCGATGTTCGACCAGCGCTCCGGAGGCGGATCGTTCGTGCTGGAGAACATCGGCCTGTCCGCGGCGCCCTTCCTGCGCAACGCCATCGACGCCCACCGCGCCATCACCTTCCAGTTGATTCCGTCCGAGGACCAGCAGGAGATCTGGCAGTGGTTCGTCATCCTGGCGATCCTCCTCGTCGTCGTGGCGATGCTCTTCTACTAGCGAGCTGACATGTACGCGGGTGGCCGCGTGACAGCGTGCGCGGCGGCGTTTCTGGCGGCGCTGGCCGCGATTCCGGCCGGCGGGCCGGCAGCGGCGCAGACGGACGCCGATTCCGCCACCTACACCGTGACGTTCCAGGGCAACTGGACCACCGCCAGCACACCGGGCGGCGTAGTCGGCAGCGCGCACTTCACAACGTTGATCGGCGCCGTGCACAACGACATGGTGACCTTCTGGGAGTCCGGCGGCATGGCCACCGCCGGGGTCGAGGCTGTGGCGGAGCTGGGAGCCACGTCGACCTTCCGGTCCGAGATCCAGTCCGAGATTGACACTTCGAACGCCGTTTCGGTCATCAGGAAGAGTGTCGGCGGCGGCGGAACGGGCAGCGCGGAGTTCGACGTTACGGTCACGAAGGATCATCCCCTGGTCACCCTGCTCTCGATGATCGGTCCGAGCCCGGACTGGTTTGTCGGCATCTCCGGGCGGTCCCTTCTGGATGCCCAAGACGAATGGCTGTCGCGGCTCCAGATCGATCTCTTTCCGTACGACGCGGGGACGGAGGAGGGGACCGAGTTCTCGCTGTCGAATGCCGCGACCTCGCCGCAGGAGAACATCACCAGCATCAAGGGGATGGGCAAGTTCTCCGACGTGCGCATGGCGCGTTTGACCTTCGTCCTGCAGACCCCGGTGGTCGACGGCGCCACCGTGTCGGTGGCGGGAGGATCGGCGGCGGAGGGTTCGCCGGTGGAGTTCACCGTTGGGCTGTCCGCATCGGTCGGCTCCGACGTCGTCCTCGGCTGGGTGACTGGCGACGATGCGGCGCAGGGCGCGCGGCAGGCGACGTCGGGAGTGGACTACATGGCGGAGACGAGCGGGAGCGCGACGATCACCGCCGGCAACACCGAGGCGACGTTCCAGGTGGCCACGACGTCGGACTCGACCCCCGAGGGCAACGAGACGTTCGCGGTGACGGTGACGGGGAGCACCCTGCCGGATGGGGTGACCATCGAGACGGCCGGGGCGACGGGGACGATCGTCGACGACGACGAGCTGGCGGTTTCCGTGGCGGGGGGCATGGCCACGGAGGGCTCGCCGGTGGAGTTCACGGTGTCGTTGCCGGAGTCGGTGGGCTCGGATGTGGTCCTCGGCTGGACGACCGGCGACGACGCGACGCCGGACGCGCGGCCGGCGACGCCGGGGGTGGACTATACGGCGGAGACGAGCGGGAGCGTGACGATCACGGCCGGCCGGACGTCGGCGACGTTCGAGGTGGCGACGACGCAGGACACGGCCCCGGAAGGAGACGAGACGTTCGCGGTGGCGGTCGAGGCTTCCACGTTGCCGCCGGGCGTGGTCCTGCCGGCCAACTCGAGCGCGGCCGGCACGATAGTGGACGACGACGCGGTGACCGTGTCGGTGGAAGGAGGCTCGGCGGCTGAAGGCTTGCCGGTGGAGTTCACCGTGCGGTTGTCGGAGTCGGTGGGCTCGGACGTGGTCCTCGGATGGATGACGGGCAACGACACTGCGCCCGACGCGCGCCCGGCCATGGCGGGGACCGACTACATCGAGACGGCGGACGGCAGCGT
Source organism: Vicinamibacterales bacterium (assembly GCA_963662835.3). Classification (GTDB taxonomy): domain Bacteria; phylum Acidobacteriota; class Vicinamibacteria; order Vicinamibacterales; family UBA8438; genus WTFV01. The sequence goes on along the minus strand of CAXXVU020000002.1, from coordinate 7,125,094 downwards.
GACCATTCCGGCGAACGCCGCCAGCGCGACGTTCGAGGTGCTGACCCTTGCGGACGACGCCCGGGTGGAGGGTCACGAGACGTTCGCGGTGACGGTGACCGGCGACGCCCTGCCGGGGGGCGTGCTCGTGCCGGCCGGGACGAGGGCGATCGGCACGATCCGTGACGAGGACCGGGCGAGTGTGACGGTCTCGGCCGGGCCGCCTGCGGTCGAGGGCGATGACGCGCGGTTCACGGTGCGGCTCTCGGAACGGGTGTTTCCAGAGGACGTGACCATCACCTGGAGCACCGTCGACGACACGACACCGGACGCGATGCGGGCGATGGCAGGGCCGGACTACACGGCCGTGATCGACGGGCGCGCGACGATTCCGGCGAACGAATCCGGCGCGACGATTGCGGTGCCCACCGTGGACGACGGGCAGGAAGAGGAGCCGGAGACGTTCGCGGTGACGGTGACCGCCACGTCGCTGGCGGGGAAAACCATGGTGCCGCCCGATGCGCTTGCGGTGGGCACGATCCGGGACAGGGAAGAGCCGGGTCCAAGGCCGCCTCCGCGTCCTTCCGCGCGGCTGTCGGTGACGGCGGCCGATGCGACCGAGGGCGGCGCGATCGTGTTCACAATCTCGCTGTCGCAATCCGTGTCGTCGGCGGTGCCTCTGGCCTGGACCATCGTGGACGGCACCGCCACCGCGGGGGAGGACTACACGGCGGTGACCGCGCGGGAGGTGGCGATCGCGGCGAACGAGACCAGCGCCGTGTTCGAGATACGCACGATCGACGATGCTCTGGTCGAGGAGCACGAGACCGTTACCGTCGCCCTCGCTACGGAAGGTCGGCTGCCGAGCGGCGTCAGATTGTCCCAGCCTCGCGCAACGGGCACCATCATGGACGACGATGAATCAGCGGTGACGGTCACCGCGACGAACCCGGCGCCCGAGGGGGAAGCGGTCACGTTCATGGTGTCGCTGTCCGCCCCGGTGTCGTCGGTGGTGCCGCTGACCTGGAGCACGGGAGGCGGCACCGCCACCGCCGGAGACGACTATGCGGCGGTCACGGCGCAGGCGGTGATGATCGCCCCGCGCGAGATGAACGGGGTGTTCATGGTCAACACGATCGACGACGCCGTGGTGGAGGATGACGAGACCGTCACCGTCGCCGTCGCAGCCGGCGTGCTGCCCCGCGGAGTAACGGTACCGGCGGACTTGGGCGCCACGGGCGCCATCGCGGACAACGACGGGCTGACGGTCGCGCTGACCGCCATGCGGTCGGCGCCCGAAGGGGACGCCGTCGGCTTCACGGTGTCGTTGTCCGCGGCGTTCACCGAGGCGGTACCGCTGGTCTGGAGCACCGTCGACGGGACCGCGACCGCGGGAGAGGACTATGCGCCGATCACCGATCGGCCGGTGACGATTCCGGCCGGCCGAACCGGCGCCACCTTCGCTGTGCGGACGATGGACGACGCCCTGGTGGAGGTCGACGAGACCGTCGTCGTCGCCGTCGAGGCCCGCGGCATGCCGCCGTTCGGAGTGAGGGTGCCCGCAGACCTGCGCGCGACGGCGTTCATCGAGGACGACGACAGCCGGGCCAGCGGGTTCACCGACGATCCCGTCGTCGTCGGCGTCACGGCAGTCAGGGCGGTGCATCTGAGGGAGCTCCGCGCGCGGATCGACGCCCTGCGGACGGCCCGCGAATTGGGCCGGTTCGCCTACACGGATCCGACGATCATGGCCGGCGTCACCCCCGTCAGGGCGGCGCATGTGTCCGAGCTGCGAACCGCGCTCGACGAGGTATACGACGAGGCGGATCGCCGCCGCCCGGGCTACACCGGCGAGGTGCGGGAGGGAGCAGCCCTGCAGGCCGTGCACCTCAACGAGCTGCGGCGGGCGATCCAGGACCTGGAGTGAGGCCAGGCGGCGACCACGTCGAATGCGTCCGATCCCGGATCCTGCCCGGGATCCGGTGAACCTGCCGGTGTTCGGGACGCGACGTTTCGTGCAGCTACGGTAGCCGGGCGCCGGCCGGCTTCGCCTTCAGCGCCCTGCGGTCGACCTTGCCGACCGCGTTCACGGGTAACGCCTCGACGAAACGGATTGCCGCCGGAACGTGGAGCCTCGACAAGCGTCGGCCGACCAGCGCGCGCAACTCGGCCGCGTCCGCGGTTTGGCCGCCGCGCGGCACGACGAACGCCACCGGCGCTTCGCCCAGATCGGCGTGCGGTCCGCCGACCACGCAGCAAGCCGCCACGGCCGGATGCAACGCGAGCACGTCCTCGATCAGCCGCGGTGACAGGTTCTCGCCGCCGCGCACGATCAGGTCCTTGAGGCGGCCCGTGACGGAGAGGAATCCATCTTCATCGAAGCGGCCCAGATCGCCCGTTCGCAGCCACCCGTCACGGATCGGCGATTCCGACTCGTGCCCCGCATAGCCGCGCATCAGGCAGGGACCCGCGATGCGGATCTCGCCCTCCGCACCGGGGGGCGCTGCCTCCGCGGTGTCCGGCGTGAAGATCCGGACCTGCTGGTCAGGCAGCACGGTGCCGACGGTCCCGATGCGGCGCTCACCGACGGGGTTCATGGTCGAGGTGCACGTGGCCTCGGACAACCCGTACGACACGACCAGGGGCACGCCGAAGGCCGCTTCGACCCCTTCGTGCAGACGCTTCGTGATGGGTGCCGAGCCGCAGCGGAGGAATCGGAGTGAACGCAGCCTCGACGGATTGCGCAGGTGCGGCAGGATCCGCGAGTACATCGTCGGGACGCCGGTCGGGTAGGTGACGCGGTAGTCGGCAATCTGGTCCTCGACGTCCTCCGCCCGGAACCGCTCGGCCAGCACGACGGTGGCTCCGGCCAGAAACGGCGCAATGAGCTGGTTGTTCACACCGTTGGTATGGTGCAGCGGCATCACGTGCAGCAGGCGATCCGTTGCGGCCAGCGCCGTCCGCTCGATGATGCCCTCCGCATGTCGCAACAGGCTGCCGTGCGAGAGCAGGGCGCCCTTCGGAAGTCCCGTGCTGCCGGAGGTGAACTGCATCATCGCCAGGTCGGTGGGACCGAGCGATTCGTGGATGACCCCGGCGCCTCCCGACTTGCGCGGCTCGCGGAGCAGGTCCTCCGCACGGCGCACCTGCAGGCCGCCGTGCTCCAGGTCGCGCACCATTGCCTCGGACTCTTCCTCGACCACGATCCGCCGCATGCCGACGGCGTGCGCCCGACGAAGCAGGGCCTCGGGCGTGAGCCCGGGCTCCACGAAGCAGGGACAGCCGCCCGCCTGCATGATGCCGAGGAAGCGAGCGACCGAGTCGACCGAGCGCGACGCGGGCACGCCGACCAGGTCACCGCGCGGAATGCCCCGGAACACGCCGGAACCGGCGTCGACCAGAGCCCCCAGCTCCGCATACGAGGCCGAGCCGTTCGGCGCGAGCAGCGCCGTCCGCCCGGCCCGGGCGTGGCGCCCGATTCGCTCGCGCAGGACTCGACTCAGCGAGGAGGAGGTCATGGCGCCGGTGTTCTGCGTTGCAGGGAGCGGCTCTGCACGCCTCTTCAAGCTGCAATCCAGGGGGTTCCCATCAGGAAGTCAGCGAGTTCCGCACTCAGGGAAGACGTTTCATATTGCGCACGCGGCAGACCGTTCCGGCCGCTGACTCCGGATGGTTTACGAACCGGAAGTTGTTCGGGTCGAGGCAAAGGCGACTGAGCGACACGGATTGCCGCCTGCCACGCACCTGTTCCGCGGTTTCGTCGCTCATGATTGACTTCCCTTCGCGTCCGAAGGATGGCCGCCCCGGTCGCTCGATCGTAACAGTGGGGAGCGGCGGACCTGTCGTGGACGGTCACGGCATCGCTGGCGTAACGCTACCGCAACGCCACGTGCGCGTCGCGTTCGAACTGTCCATCGGGATCCAGCGCTCGGAGCGCGGCGACCTCGCGGGCGTTGGGCAGCGGCGTCGGCGCTGCGCCTCCGGCATCGAATGCGAAGCCCGTCCGCCGGCGTATCTCGTCGAGTGACGCGTCCGGATGCCACGAGCGCAAGGCGAGCCGCCCGTTGCGCTTCTCGAATACGGCGATCGGGGTGACGACGCCGTGGAGGCCGCCCGCGGCGGTCACGAAGTCCAGCTTCTTCACCAGCGTGCGCCTCGAGTGCTCGGTGCGCCACGTCACGGCCCGCCGGGCGGTGGGCAACATCACGGCACCGCCGCCGCCCCCCGGCAACCGCACCTTCGGGGCGTGCCAGTCGCCGATGGCCGACACGTTGGTGCGGCCCAGGCCATCGACCTGCGCGGCGCCCAGAAAGCACAGGTCCATCCCGCCGCGGGTACAGAGATCGTAGAAGTCCTCATTGGAGAAGATGGCGGTGGAACCCTCCGCCAGCACCGGGTCGGAGCTCGATCTGGGGATCGACGAGGGGGTCGGCTGCACGCCTCCGGCCACGTTGATGTAGACGAAGTCGAATTCGTAGGCCCGCTTGGCGAGCAGGCAGGCGAGCATCGGCGGCGTCGAGTTCACGCCGCTGAAGGTCACCTCGTCCGGTCGGATGAAGCGCGCGAGATTGGTGACGAGGTACGAGAACGCGGACCAGCGTTCAGGCATGGACGGGCTCGCGACACTCGGGCGCCGCCGCCAGGTGCGCTTCCGGCAGACCATCGGACTGCATGTAGGTCTCGACCGCCGGGTAGTCCACCTCGTAGAGCGGCCAGCACGATCCGGGCCATGCCCCCTGCGGGACCACGGCCACCGCTTCGACCATGAACCCGGGGATGAGCGTGAGCTCGGGGCGCTCCCGGAATGCCGCGACGGGGACGAGCGTGTCCGCCACGACGAACACGCGCCTGGCCGCACGGCTCAGGATGCGGTCCCAGTGGGAGGTGCCGTAGACGCGCGCATCGCCCTGCTCGTTGGCTTCGTTGACGTGAATGACCGCGATGTCCGGCCGGATCGCCGGAATCACCCACACGTCCTGCCCGGAGCCGTAGGGATCCGGAACCGAGGCCCAGCGGTTGAGGGCCGGGAGGTCCGAGCCGTGCACGCCGCCGACCGGCTGGAACGGTACGCCGTAGGCGGCGGCGCGCAGGCCCGCGGTGAGGGTCATGCAGGCGTGCTCCTCGAGTTCGATCTCCTGCCGCTCGACCGCGCGGCGATACGCGGGCGCGAGGCCGAGATCGCCCTCCATGGCCACGATGCCGGCCCGTACCCGGGCCACCGAGCCGGCGCGGCACAGGATGTCGATGTCGTAGCCGGGCGACTGCTTGATGATCTCCAGCGCAGACCGGCGCTGCCGGATCAGCTCGCGAACGAAGGCGAACGGGCCGCGGTGCAGAAAGCTGCCGCCCAGGGCGATGGACGCGCCGTCGGTCACGAGTCCGGTCAATTCGGCGAGAGGAAGGACTTTGGAGGTGGGCATGCGGATCATGGTAGCGTCGAACAGAGATGACGAGCCAGATTCGGCGCGTGCAGTCTTCGTTCAGCCGGCAGGCGCGGGACTTCGAGGCCGCCGGCCTGACGCTCGGCCGGCACGAGCTCCTGGGCTGGGTCATCGACGCGCTGCCGCCGGCGCCCCGGACGCGGGCGCTCGACGTCGCCGCCGGCACGTGCCACCTGAGTCGGGCCGTCGCCCCGAACACTCGGTCGGTAATCGCTGCCGACGTCACGCTGGCGATGCTGCGCGAGGCGCGCGCCGAAGCCGCCGGCGCGCAACTGCGCAATCTGCACCTCGTGCAGGCGGACGCCGGCCGCCTGCCGTTCGCCGCCGGGCGCTTCGATCTCGTGATGTGTCGCCTGGCCCTCCATCACTTCGCGGATCCGGCGGTCGAGCTGGCGGAGATGGCCCGCGTCACCGGGAGCTCGGGCACGCTGGCCGTCGTGGATCTGCTGTCTCCGGACGATCCGGCTCTGGCCGAGCGGTACAACGCGTTCGAACGGATGCGCGATCCGTCACATACGTGGGCCGTGACCGCCGGGCAACTGCGGAACCTGCTGGGAGCGGTCGGGCGTCCCGTCGGTTCCTGGTCCGTGCGTGATGTGGAAGTCGAACTCGATCCGTGGTTCGCCCTCACGCGCACGCCCGCCGCCACCCGGCAGACCATCGTTCACGCCTTCGAGCGCGAACTCGACGGCGGGCCGCCTACCGGGATGCGGCCGCGCGCGCGGGGAGGCCGACACTCGTTTGTGCAGACGTGGGCACTGGCGCAAGCCGGCCCGGTCGGCCGACCTGACGGCGCGTGACCGGCGGGAGTGGTACCGCGACGTGGGCCCGCATGGGACGCGCCTGTTCCCGGACGACCCGGCGAACCGTTGCGGATTGCGTCTGGATCGTCCGGCGGCGAGCCCGTATGATGGCCGGCAGAAGAGCGTGGCGGATCGCGCTGGCGTTGCCGTGAAGGCCGGGACGTTTCCGAGCCGGTCGTTGCGGGCGCATCCTGCGGCGGGCGCTCACTGGAGGCTGATCATGAAGAAGACGGCTGCGCTGCTCGCGGCGCTCCTGGGCCTGTCGTCGGGTCCGGGGCTGGCCCAGACGGACGAAGATCTGATCAACGACGCGCAGACCCCTGGGGACGTGCTCGTCCACAGCATGGGATACGACCGCAAGAGCTACAGTCCGCTGGAGCAGATCGACAAGTCCAACATCCATCGGCTGGTACCCATCTGGAGCACGAGCCTGATGAACCAGTCGGGCGAGTTGGCTGCACCCGCCATCTACGACGGCGTGCTCTACGCCATCAACGGGAGCTGGACCTTCGCCATCGACCTGGAGACCGGCCGCCAGATCTGGCGCACGCCGGTCGTCCTGGAAGAGGGATCGCGGCGGCGCAGCAGCTTCAACCGGGGCGGCCCGGTGATCTACGAGGGCCGGCTCTTCCGGGTGACGGTCGACAACCACGTCCTCGCCCTCGACATGGAGACCGGCGAGGAACTCTGGAACCAGAAGTTCGCCGATGCGTCGGAGGGCTATTATGCGACCGGAGCGCCGATCGTGGCCAACGGCGTGTTGATCTCGGGGATGTCGGGCGGAGAGTCGACCACCCGCGGCTTCCTCGACGGCTGGGATCCCGCCACTGGCGAGAAGCTGTGGCGCCGCTACACGATTCCCGGGCCCGGCGAGCCCGGCCACGAGACCTGGCCGGCCGGCACGGACGCCTGGCGGTACGGCGGCGCGCCGACGTGGCGCTCCGGCTCCTACGATCCCGAGCTCGACCTCGTCTACTGGGGAACCGGCAACGCGGAGCCGTACGATCCCGCCCCGCGCGGCGCGCTGGACAGCCTGTACGCCTCGACCGTGCTCGCCATCCGCCCGAAGACCGGCGAGATCCACTGCTACTACCAGTACACGCCCAACGACGTCTACGACGTGGACGGCATCGACGAGAACGTGCTCACCGAGCTGGAGGTCGACGGCGAGATGCGCAAGGTGATGATCCAGGCCAACAAGAACGGCTTCCTCTACACGCTCGACCGGACCGACTGTTCGCTGATCGCCGCGCATCCCTACGTCTACGTCAACTGGGCCACGCACATCGACCTGGAGACCGGCCGGCCGGCGCTGACGAACATCTACCGGGACTTCCTGGCCGGCGAGCAGGTCTACATCTGGCCGTCGCGCGGCACGAACGCGGTGCCCATCGCCTTCAACCCGAACACCGGCCACATCTACTCGACGACGTGGCACGTTCCGCGCATCCAGCGGCTTCTTCCCGAGCCGCAGGAATTCGTCCTCGGGGCGAGCTCCACCGGGGTCACCAACCGCTTTCCACCGGTCGAGCCGGGCGACCTGCTCGGCCACATCGTGGCCATCAATCCGCTGACCGGCGAGAAGAAGTGGGAGATCCCGATGCACGATTTCCCCAGTTCGGCCGGTGTGCTGGCGACCGGCGGCGGGCTGCTGTTCACCGGGAAGATCACCGGTGAGTTCATCGCCCTGGACGAGGAGACCGGGGAGACGCTCTGGGAGTTCCAGACCGGATCCAGCGTGAATGCGACGGCGGTCACCTACACCCTGAACGGGCGGCAGCAGGTGACGGTGGCGTCGGGGCTCGGCGGCGGTCTCGCCAACCGCTACGCCCGCGGCCTGGTGCCGGCGGGCGGCTCGATCTGGACGTTCGCCCTGATGCCCGAGTAGCGGCTCTGCCGTGTTCGATCCGTTCTCGAGAAGCTACCAGGTGGCGCGGGAGCGCTTCCATGGCGCCGCCCGCGCCGCGCCGGCGCCGCTCATGCACTATCCGTTGGCCGGACAGGGGCCGGACGGATGCGAGCTGGCCGTCGACGTCGCGCTCGTGGGTGCGCGGAACCCGCGGCGCGCGGTGGTGGTCTCGTGCGGGCTGCACGGCGTCGAGGGATTCTTCGGATCCGCGGTCCAGCTCGCGTGGCTCCATCGGCTCGGCGACGGTGATGCGTCGCTGCCGGGCGGCACGCTCGTCGTGCTCATCCATGCGATCAACCCGTTCGGTTTCGCCTGGCGTCGCCGCGTCGACGAGCGCAACGTCGACCTCAACCGCAACTTCCTGGATGACGGCGAGTCGTACGCGGGCACGCCGGCGCGCTACGACCGTGTTCACCGGCTGCTGAACCCTGCGTCGCCTCCGCCCCGGCTGGACGTGTTTCGTCTGCGCGCGGCCTGGGAGGTGCGGCGCCACGGGCTGGCCGTTCTGCAGAACGCGGTCGCGACGGGCCAGTACGAGCATCCGACCGGTGTTTTCTTCGGAGGGCGCGGGGCCGCGGCATCGACCCGTCTCGTCCAGGAGCATTTCTGGGACTGGACCCGGGAAGCCGAAGAGGTGGTGCACCTGGACCTGCATACGGGGCTCGGCCGGTACGCGGACTACCGGCTCCTGATCGAGCCGCCGCATGTGCCGGATCTGAGCGCGTACCGCTCGCGGTTCGATCCCGAACGCGTCGTCCCGGTCGGGGGCGATACGCCGTACGCCGCCCGCGGGGTGATGGGTGCGTGGCTCGCGCGCCACGCGGGGTCGCGCGACTACCGCTTCGCCTGCCTGGAATTCGGCACGTACTCGGCCCTGCGCGTACTCGCCGCCCTGCGCGCCGAGAACCGGGCGCACCACCATTCTGCAGTTGGTGCTCCCGTGTATGAGCGTGCGAAGCGGGAACTGGTCGAGTGCTTCTGCCCCGCGCGGCGGCTCTGGCGGCGGAAGGCGGTCGACCGCGCGCTGGAGGTCATCGGACAGGCCGTAGAGGCTGACTAGCTGCTAGGCAAGCTAGGCATCAACGGCTCGGAGGTTGTCCTTCAGGCGTTGAATCAGCATGCCAGCTCCTTGGCCGCCGCGCTTTGCGGGCTCCGCAGCTTCCAACGCTTCGCCCGCACGGGACCGTTGTCGGGTTACCCGACCGCGATCTCCGGCACGTCGCCGCTCGTGATCAGCCCGGGCTCGGTCGCCGTGCGAATCTCGTCGACGGAGACGCCGGGCGCGCGCTCCAGCAGGTGCAGGCCGTCCTCCCTCACCTCCATGACGGCCAGCGACGAGACAATCGTGTTGACGACTCCCTTGCCGGTCAGGGGCAGGCTGCACTCGTTGAGGATCTTCCGGTCGCCGCGCTTCGACAGGTGGTCCATCACGATCAATACCCGTTTCGCGCCGGAAACCAGGTCCATCGCGCCGCCCGGTCCCTTGACCATCGCCCCCGGGATCATCCAGTTGGCGAGGTCGCCGCTCGCCGAGACCTGCATGGCGCCGAGGATGGCCAGATCGATGTGCCCGCCGCGGATCATGGCGAAGCTCTGGGCGCTGCTGAAGTAGCTGGCCCCGTCGACGGCGGTCACCGTTTCCTTGCCGGCGTTGATGAGGTCGGCGTCGATCTCGTCGTCGGTGGGGTAGGGGCCGATCCCGAGCAGGCCGTTCTCGCTCTGCAGCATGATGCTCACGCTCGGCGGGATGAAGCTGGCGCAGAGGGTCGGGATGCCGATCCCGAGATTGACGTAGTCGCCGTCGTGCATCTCGCGCGCGGCGCGGGCGGCCATTTGCTCTCGTGTCAGGGCCACGACGTCGCTCCTTCCGGATTGCATTCCGCGGGGACGGGCCGGTTCGGCGTCGTCTGCCCCGGCGCCCGCGGCGCGGACTCCTACGCCGGCCGAGTCCGGCGGCGCTCGATGACCTTCGTCGGATCCTCGCCGACGACGATGCGGTCGACGTAGACCGCCGGCGTGTGGACCAGGTGCGGGTCGAGCGCGCCGGCCGGCACGATCTCCTCGACCTCGGCCACCGTTACTCGGCCCGCCTCGGCCATCGGCGGGTTGAAGTTGCGCGCCGTCATGCGGTACACGAGGTTGCCCGCCTCGTCCGCCTTCCACGCCTTGACCAGGGACAGGTCGGCGTGCAGCGCGGTCTCCAGCACCTGCCAGCGGCCGTCGAGCTGCCGCGTCTCCTTCCCCTCGGTCAGCGGCGTGCCGTAGCCGGTCGGGGTGAAGAACGCCCCGATGCCTGCCCCGCCGGCCCGGATGCGCTCGGCCATCGTCCCCTGCGGATTCAGCTCGACCTCGAGCGAGCCGTCGAGAAACTGGCCTTCGAACGTCTTGTTCTCGCCCACGTAGCTGGAGATCATCTTCCGGATCTGCCGGGTGTCGAGCAGCAGGCCCAGGCCCGCTCCGTCCACGCCGGCGTTGTTGCTGATGCAGGTGAGGCCCTGCACGCCGGAGTCGCGCAGCGCCACGCACAGGTTCTGCGGCACGCCGCACAGCCCGAAGCCGCCGACCATGATCGTCATGCCGTCGTGCAGCAGGCCCTCGAGGGCGGCGGCCGAGCTGGTGCAGACCTTGCCGGGCATTTCCATCCTCGCGTGAAATCGGAGTCCGCTGCCGGCGCCTCAGGCCTTCATCGGTCCGCTGGGGACGCCAGCCCCCTCGCGCACGAAGCGCGCCAGGTTGGACATGTCCTCGTCGCCGTAGCCCTGGGCGATCAGGGCGTCCTCGATGGTCGCGATAAGGCTCGCGATCGGCACCGGCACCTGGAACTCGCGGGCGGTGTCGAGCGCGATCCCCAGGTCCTTGCGGTGCAGCCGGGTCCGGAAGCCGAGCGGGTAGTCGTCGTTCAGCATCTTGTCGGACCGGTTGTTGAGGATCCACGACCCGGCGACGCCTCCACCGATCGCCTCGACCACGCGCTCCGGGTTCGCGCCGGCGCGGTAGGCCAGGGTCAACGCCTCGGCCAGGCCCATGAAGGTGCCCGCGATTGCGACCTGGTTGGCCACCTTGGCGATCTGCCCGCAGCCGACCGGGCCGATCCGGGTGACCTTGGCGCCGATGATCTGCAGCACCGGCTCGGCGCGGGCGAAATCGTCCTCCGTGCCGCCGCACATGATGGTGAGCGTGCCCTTGATGGCCCCTTCCGAGCCGCCGGACACCGGCGCGTCGACGTAGCCGATCCCCCTGGCGCGGAACTGCTCGGCGAAGCGCCGCGTCGCGGCCGGGGCGATAGACGAGCAATCGATGACCAGACCGCCCTCCTTCAGGCCGTGGATGGCGCCGGAGCCGCTCTCGAGCAGCACGTGCTCGACGTCCGCGGTGTCGGACACGCAGCTCAGGACGATGTCGACGTCCGCCGCGGCGGCGGCGGGGCTGTCGGCGCGCGATGCGCCCAGCTTGGCCACCGGCTCTTCCCGGCTCCGCGTCCGGTTGTAGACCGTGACCTCGCAGCCGGCCTTGATCAGGTTGGTCGCCATCGGCGCGCCCATCGTTCCCATGCCGAGCACCGCAATCTTCATTGCGTCCTTCTCCTTCGTCGTCGATTCCGACGAAACGCGCGCGTGCACGATCCCCCGCCCCGACTGCGGGCGGTTGGTGACGAGCGCGACGAACTTCTTCCAGTAGCGAAAAGACGGGGTGTAGACCGCTTCTACGTCGCTGAACCCGACGGATTGTAGCATCTGCTCCAGCGCGGCCAGGGTCGGCATGGCGCACAGCTCGTGCCGCGTCTCGCGCGCGCCCTCGTCGCCCGGGAAGAACGGGACGAGCGGGTACCGTTCGTGAATGAACGGAAGCAGCACGTGGGTCTCGCAGATCAGCAGCCGCTTCGTGACCCGTGCGATCCGTTCGAGCGCGGCCAGGGGGTTGCGCAGGTGGTAGAAGACCCCGAGCATCAGCACCAGATCGAACCGGCCGATCTCGTCCGGGTCGAGCTCGTGCACGTCGGCCCGCCGGTGCTCCACCGCCGAGCCGATCCGAGCGTGCGCGGCCAGGAACTCCTCCATGCCGAAGCGGTCCCAGGCGAAGCTGTCCACCGCCAGCACCCGGTCGGCCCCCCGCCGCTCGCACTCGAACGAGAAGAAGCCGTGCCAGGCGCCGATGTCGAGCACCGACCAGCCGGTGAGATCGTCCGGGATTCCGAGCAGCCGCAGCCGCCGGTCGAAACGGCGGCGCGTGCGTCCCTCGAACGACAGCGGCGAAGCGCCGGCGTCGGGCCGGCTGATGATCTGGTGGGGGCGTTCAGCCATGAGCGTCCAGGGCCAGCCGCTCGCGCAGGTGGTGGATGCGATCGTCGACCGGCGGGTGCGTAGACAGGTAGGCGGCGACGCCGAGCGGATCGGATGCACGTTCCATGCTCCGAAAGCGTTCCAGCATCCGGACGCAGCCCTGCGGATCGAAGCCGGCCGCCCGCATCAGGCGCCCGCCCAGCTCGTCGGCCTCGAACTCCTGCTCGCGCGAGTAGGCCTTTTCGAGCCACCGGACGCCGACCCGTCGCAGCCAGGGCGCCACGGTGCGACCCGCGGGGGTGGCCACGGACACGGCCGAGAGCGCCTTCTGGCCCCACTCGAGCTTGATGCGGTCGATGGCGTGGCCGCGGATGACGTGCGCCATCTCGTGCCCGATCGCGAAGGCCAGCTCGTCGCGGTCCCGTCCCGTCATTTCGACCAGGGCCGGCGCCAGGAAAATGTAGCCGCCGGGCAGTGCGAAGGCGGTCGGTTGATCGCCGGCCACCGCGGTCACCTCGAAGCGGTGGACGGGATTGCGCACGCGGGCGGCGAGCGCCGAGGCCACCTGGTCGAGCAGGGGCTGCACGGTCGGATCGACCGGTCCCGGCGCCTGCTCGCGCACCGCCGCCGCCATCTCCCGGCCGAGCCCCTGCTGGGCGCGGATGGCGTCGTCCTCGGCGCCGGCGACCGAGTCCCAGATCAGCTTCGCCTTGCGGACCTGCCGGCCCGCGAGCCGGCCGAAGAGGTAGGAGGCGCTGCGTGTCACAGGAAGAGTGTAAACGCGACCGAAGTGGAGCGGGAGGCTGTGTCATGATGGGTGCCGTCATGAGCACGAGAATCGGAACGCCGTCGTTGCTGCTCGCCGCTGCGGTGGTCCTGGGTACGAACGCACTGCCGGTTCACGCGCAGGAGCTGCCGTTCACGCCGGTCACGCAGGAGATGCTGCTGGATCCGGATCCGGCCGACTGGATCAACTGGCGGCGAACCCTCGACGGGTGGGGCTACAGCCCTCTCGACCAGATAGACACGGCGAACGCGCACCGGCTGCAGCTCGCCTGGTCGTGGGCGATCGGGACCGAGGGGCGGCCCGAGCCGAATCCGCTGGTCTACGACGGCGTGCTGTACATCGCCAGCCCCTTCGGCGTCGTCGAGGCGCTCGACGCGGCCACCGGGGAGCTGCTCTGGCGCTACCGCCACGAGCACGCGTCGGACGAGCTGGCCGGCATCGTCACCACCCGCAACCTCGCCATCTACGACGACAAGGTCTATCTCACCACGGTCGACGCGCACATCGTGGCGCTCGACGCACGTACGGGCGACGTCGTCTGGAACGTCGCGGGCGCCGACTACCGGCTCGGTTTCCGCTACACCGCCGGTCCCATCGTCGTCGACGGGAAGGTGGTGGCCAGCACCAACGGCTGCGAACGCTTCCACGAGGCCAAGGAGATGCCCTGCTTCATCTCGGCGCGGGACGCGGATACCGGCGAGGAGGTCTGGCGCACCTCCACGGTGGCCCGGCCGGGCGAGCCGGGCGGCGACACCTGGGGCGACACCCCGCTGATGTTCCGCATCGGTGGTGACAGTTGGACGGCCGGCAGCTATGACCCCGGCACGAACCTCATCTACTGGGCCACGGCGCAGGCCAAGCCGTGGGCACGGTTCCAGCGCGGGCACTCCGGCGACGCGCTGTACACGAACAGCGTGCTCGCGCTCGACCCGGTCAGCGGAGAGATCGTCTGGTACAACCAGCTCCTGCCCGGCGAGACGCACGACATGGACGAGACGTTCGAGAACCTGCTGGTCGATCACGACGGGCGCCGGTCGCTCTTCAAGATGGGCAAGCTGGCGATTCTCTGGGAACTCGACCGCGCCACGGGCCGCTTCCTGGCCGCCCACGACCTCGGCTACCAGACGATTCTCGACGTCCATCCCGAGACCGGCGCCATCACCTACCGGCCCGGCATGATTCCGCAGGAAGGGGTGGAGCTGGAGTTCTGCCCGAGCGTGGCCGGCTTCAAGAGCTGGCGGTCGATGGCCTACCACCCGGACACGCAGGCGTTCTACGTGCCGCTGCTCGTGAGCTGCGAGCGGACCACATTCGGGCCGGGGCCGGAGCTCGTCGAGGGCGGGGGCGGGGTCGGCATCTCGCGCCGCGCGCACCTGATGCACCCGGAGCGGCCGGACGGCGTGGGCGAGTTCGTCGCCATCGACATCGACGGCAATGTGCTGTGGCGCCACCGGACCCGCACCGCCATCGACAGCGCCGCGCTGACGACGGGCGGCGGCCTGGTTGTCGTCGGCGACTGGGACCGGAACCTGTACGTGCACGACGCGCGGTCGGGAGAGATCCTGTTCCGCACGCGGATGCCGAGCTCCGTGTCGGGGTTCCCCATCACCTACGCGGTGGACGGGCGGCAGTATCTGGCGATTCCGGTCGGGACGGACCCTTCCCTGTGGAGCGGCATCTCCGGGCAGTTGACGCAGGAGAAGCAGCGCCCCGCCGGCGGGCACGGCATCTTCGTCTTCACGGTGGCCGACGAGGCTCCCCGGGCGTCTGCGCGGTAGAACGGCGCAGACGCCCGGCCAGGCCCGGTTGGGCGTAGATCGGAGCCGCAGGCGGACGATTCTCGGGCTGCCGGTCGGCCGCGGGCGGCGCCAGCGGGCCGTTCGCGAAGCCGGCCGTGACGGGGCTACGGCTCGCGCGAGCGGGAAGCGCGAAACGCGAGCGGGAAGCGCGAAAGGAGAAGCAGGAGAATGAGGCAGCGGATTCTCGTCGTCGCCCTGGCAGCGGTGCTGATCGGCAGCGTGGCGCACCGCACCTCGGCCGAAGCACGCGTGGAGCGCAACGTCGTGTTCGGCATGTACTCCGGGCTCGCGCTGCTGATGGACGTGTACTACCCGGAGAACCCCAACGGCTACGGCATCGTGTTCATCTCGGGCAGCGGTTGGACGCGGGAGCTCGGCCTGGACGCCACCCCGCTGAAGGAGAGCGGGCAGGAGGAGATCTACGCCGTGCCCCTGGCCGCGGCCGGCTACACCGTGTTCGGGATCAACCACCGCGCGTCGCCTCGCTTCCGGCACCCGGCGCATCTGGAGGACGCGCAGCGCGCGGTGCGGTTCGTGCGCCATCATGCGAGCGAGTTCGGGATCGATCCGGACCGCATCGGCGCGATGGGCGGATTCCGGGGGGCATCTCGTCAGCATGCTCGGGGTGCTCGACGGCAAGGAGAACGCCGAGGACGCGAGCCCGGTGAATCGGGAGAGCGCCAGGGTGCAGGTGGTCGTGGCGCGCGCCGCGCCGACGGACCTCACGCTCTCGTCGCCGCGGACCGTCCACCCGCTGTTCGGATTCCGCCGTGCCCCGCGGACCGACTCGGTCGAGCACCGGCGCTTCGTCGCGGCATCGCCCGTGACCCACGTGACGGCCGACGATCCGCCCGTGCTGCTCATCCACGGCGATGCGGACGACGTCGTGTCCTACGAGAATGCCCAGGTCATGCAGGCGGCGCTGGAGAAGGCCGGCGTGCCGGTCGAGCTGCTGCGGGTCCCCGGCGCGGGTCACGGGCCGACCTTCCCGGGTGCGGTGAATCCGCCGGACTACATCGGCGCCATGATCGAGTGGTTCGACCGCTACCTGCCGGTGCGCGAGTAGGACAGCGAGCGGCGGGACGTCCGAAGGATCTCGAGATCCTTGCGGAGCTGGAAGCACTCCTGGCGGAGCGTGAAGACGAATCGAGCCTTTCGTGGCAGGCGTCTGGCGGACACGTGGTCTGATCAGTGCTCGGTCTCCGCCGGGGCGAGCCTGGGATCGGACACGGGAAGCGTGGGGAAGAGGTCGAGGAACGTCGTGTAGGCGACCACGAACAGGCTGAGCACACCGGCCGTCACGAGAAGCTCCAGCAGGCCGAGCGGCACGCCCTCGCCGTGCCACAGCGACGGGGCGACGAGGAGGAAGCGCTCGAGCCACATGCCGGTGAAGGCGACGGCCGCCACCAGCGTCAGCCCGGGCGCCCAGGTCTTGACGGCGCGGCTCAGGAGCACGACGAACGGGACGGCGAACGCCATGGCGAACACGGCCAGCGCCACCGGCTCCCAGGCCCCGTGCATCCGGTGGTAGAGGAACTCGGTCTCCTCTGCGAGGTCGCCGTACCAGATCACCAGGTACTGCGACCAGAACAGGTACGCCCACAGGATGCAGAACCCGAACAGCAGCTTGCCGAGGTCGTGCAACTGGTGGCGCCCGACGTAGCCCGCGATGCCGAGCCGTCGGCGTCCCAGGGCCGTGACGCCGGCCAGGAACGCCAGGCCGATCAGCAGGTTCCCGATGAAGTAGTAGCCGCCGAGCAGCGTCGAGAACCAGTGCGGATCGAGCGCCATGACGAAATCGAAGGCGATCAGGGTGAACACCCAGCCGTAGGCCACCAGCACCGCGACGGCCCAGCGGCTCTGCCGGCGCTGCCCGATCGCCCGCTCGGAGTCGATGCCCTGCCAGCCGGCGATGAGCCGCGCCGCTACACCGGTGGCGGACCGCTTTCCCGACTCGTGCAGCATGCCGACGTCCGGCCGGACCGAGCGGTAGACGTAGCGCAGGCTGAAGCCGCTCAGCACCAGGAAGGCCAGCAGCTCCCGCGTCACGAAGAAGGGGATGTTCAGCCAGGGGGCCTTCGCCTCGACCGGTTCGTGTACCCAGGGCGCCCAGGCGGCGGTGCCGGCCAGCAGGACCAGCAGCAGCACGAAGGCCACCGGCAGGAACGCGACTGTCGCCTCGGCGACGCGCTTGAGCGGGCGGCCCCAGCGGGCGGAGGTCACCTGCAGGATGCAGGAGAGCGCCACGCCGGCCTGCGCCAGCCCGCCGAAGAAGAGGAAGTTGACCAGCAGCGCCTGCCACGCGCGGGTTCCGTCGAGCACGAGGCCGACCAGGAAGGCGATGCCGCCGAGGCCCCCCAGTCCGAGCAGGAAGCGCCGGAGCGCGGGGGACAGAAGCGGGGCCGGTACCGGTTGAGCGAGCGCCACGCCGTTCACCGCGCCGCCGCCTCCGGCTCGGGATCCGCTTCCGCGGAGCCGAGCGTGCCCAGATAGTGCACCAGCGCCCAGCGCTCGTCGACGCTGAGCGCGTCTCCGAAGCGCGGCATGTTGCGGCCCCCCTCGCGAATGATGCTGTAGACGAACCCGTCCGGGTAGTTCAGGACGTGCCGCGCGGTCAGAGGCGGCATCCGCCGGTAGTGATGGGCCAGATCCCCGTCTCCGTCGCCTTCGTCACCGTGGCAGAGCGCGCAGTACGCGTCGTACAGCGCTTCGCCTTCGGCGATCGCGGCCGGCGTCTGGTCGAGCGGGTTGGTCAGTGCCGTGCGCGCCTCGCGCCGGTTCATGATGCGCGGCGCGTCGACCGCCATCGAACGCTCCGGTAGCGCCCGCGCCTCGGTCTGCGGCAGGATCGCCGGGCCGGTCCACATGTTGCGGATCCAGGTTCGCGCGTCCGGATCGCGCGGCGCGTCCGCGGGGGCGCACGCCGCCGCGCCCAGCGCGGCGAGCAGCGCCGCCGCCGCGAGGAAGTCCGGGGCCCCGTGGCCCGTTCCCGTCCGCCGGCGTGATCCATCAGTCATCGGTTCGCACCTCGATGGCGCCGGCGTCCGCGAGCAGCGAACGCGCGGCCGCCGCCTGCTCCTCGTCACAGGTGATCTCTACTCCGAAGCAGTTGTTGCTGAACCGCGGGTCGCCAAGGTGTCGCCGCCTGAGCCGCGGCAGTCCCGTCAGCAGGAGGAAGCCGAGCATGCCGAAGATCGCGCCGAACAGAATCGTCAGCTCGAACGCGATCACCACGAACGCCGGAATCGAGAACAGCGGCTTGCCCCCGGTGATGAGCGGCCAGGCCGACACCGTGTAGATCGGCAGCGAGAACCCGGCCGTGCAGCCGAGCAGCGCGCCGACCAGCGTGAACAGCCGCACGGGGCTCACGCGCGCGCCCATGAGCTGCTCCAGGGTGTGGTCCGGGGCCGGCGAGAAGGCGTCGACCCGGGCCAGCCCGGCGTCCTGCGCCGTCGCCACCGCCACCGCCGCCTTCGCCGGCTCGTCGTACACCCCCAGGATCCGCATCGTGCTCACGCCCCTCTCAACGCTCGTGCCGCGATTCCATGAACTCGATGCCCTCCGCCAGCACGTTGCGCCAGGCGCGGTCGACGTCCCGGTCGAAGTGCCCGTCGAACTCGCGGACGGTCTGCATCAGCGACTCCAGCCACAGGTCGTACAGCTCGAACCCGATGTCGAGGTCGTGCTTGCCGTGCCTGCGCGCGACCCGGTCCAGCTCCTCGAGCTCGTCGACCGGCGCGCCGGACATGTTGGTCATCAGCGACAGCGAGTCGGCCAGCATCTTCTTCTGGTGGGCGAAGTCGGTGTTCCGGAACGCCTCCCGGACCCGCGGGCTCGACGCCAGGAACAGCTCGTAGAAGCGGTCCAGGAACCCGTGCTTCGACAGGCACCGCGCGAGGCTGTCGTCGAACACCTCGGCGTGCGCCGAGCCCTCCTTCATCTCCGTGATGGAAATGGCCGGGAAGTTCTTGATGAAGATCAGGAACAGCAGAAAGAAGAGCGAGAAGCTGCCGACGGTGATCGCGCCCTCCACCCAGGTCGGCTCGTAGAGGCCGGTCCAGTTGGCCGGGTCGAAGTCGTGCGACAGCGACGTGACGATGATGACGAAGCGCTCCAGCCACATCCCGATGTTGACGAAGATCGAGATGACGAACAGGGCGGCCAGGTTCGTCCGCACGCGCTTGAAGAAGAGCAGCAGCGGAATCACGACGTTGCACGTGAGCATGCCCCAGGAGAAGAGGCGGTACTCGCCGAACATCCGGTTGTAGAACGTCCCCTGCTCGAACGGGTTGCCGCTGTACCAGGCGACGAAGAACTCGGTCAGGTAGGCGTAGCCGACGATGAGCGACGTGACGATGATCAGCTTGGCCAGGTTCTCGAAGTGCCGGATGGTGATGTACTCCTCGATCCCCAGCAGCTTGCGCAGCGGGATCAGCAGCGTGATCACCATCGCCAGGCCCGAGAAGATGGCGCCGGCGACGAAGTAGGGGGCGAAGATCGTGCTGTGCCATCCCGGCAGGATGGACATCGCGAAGTCCCACGAGACGACGCTGTGCACCGAGACGACGAGTGGGGTCGCCAGCGCGGCGAAGAAGCCGTACAGTGCGCCGTAGTGGATCCATTGCCGGGTCGAGCCGCGCCAGCCGAGGGCGAGGGCGCGGTAGATCGGCTTGCGCCAGTCGGTGCAGCGGTCGCGGGCGGCGGCCACGTCCGGGATGAGTCCCAGGAACAGGAACATCGCGCTCACCGTCAGGTAGGTGGTGATGGCGAAGACGTCCCAGACCAGCGGCGACTGGAAGTTCACCCAGAGCTGGCGCTCGTTCGGATACGGGATCAGCCAGTAGAAGAACCAGGGGCGGCCGATGTGGATGATCGGGAAGAGTCCCGCCGTCATCACCGCGAACACCGTCATCGCCTCCGACGCCCGCGCCACCGAGGTGCGCCACTTGGCCCGGAACAGGAACAGCACCGCCGAGATGAGCGTGCCGGAGTGGGCGATGCCGACCCAGAAGACGAAGTTCGTGATGTAGATGCCCCAGAGCATCGGGTGCTCGTAGCCGGCCACGCCGAGGCCGAACCGCCACTGCACCGAGAACGAGTAGGCGCCCAGCGCGAGCCCGCCGAGGATCAGGGCCAGCGAGGCGAAGTAGGCCCGACCCGGCGGCTGCATCGTCCGCAGGATGTCGGCGTCGATCCGGCCGTAGTTGATTGCGTGGTCCGCCACGCTCACGTCGTCACCTTCTTCAGGTAGGTCACGGCGGGCCGCGTGTTGAGGACGCCGAGGGCGTGGTAGCCGCGGTCGGCGGCGGAGAGCTGCGAGACGCGGCTCTGCGGATCGTTCAGGTCGCCGAAGACGATGGCCTGCGCGGGGCAGGTCTGGGCGCAGGCCGGGGTGACGTCGCCGTCCCGCACCGGGCGGTCCTCGTCGCGCGCGTGGTCCTTGCCCTCCTGGATCCGCTGGACGCAGAACGTGCACTTCTCCATCACGCCGGCGCTGCGCACCGTCACGTCCGGATTGAGCTGCAGGTTCATCGGCTCCGGGAACTCCGGCTCCCACCAGTTGAACCGCCGCACCTTGTACGGGCAGTTGTTCGAGCAGTAGCGGGTGCCGACGCAGCGGTTGTAGATCTGCGCGTTCAGGCCTTCCTCGCTGTGGTAGGTCGCGTAGACGGGGCACACCGACTCGCACGGCGCGTGGTCGCAGTGCTGGCAGAGCATCGGCAGGAAGCGCGAGTCGACGCGGGCACCGCCGTCCGGGGCGGGCTCCGTCTCCACGAAGCGCTCGATGCGCAGCCACGACATGGTGCGGCCGCGCACCATCTTGTCCGCTCCGAGCACCGGCACGTTGTTCTCGGCGTAGCAGGCGGCGACGCACGCGTTGCAGCCGTTGCAGGAGTTCAGGTCGATGGCCATGCCCCAGCGGTGCGTCGGATGCTCGTGCTCGGGATAGAGGCTGAAGTGCTCCTCTTCCGGGTGCACGTCGCCGGCCTCGAGCGCCGCGCGCGAGACTGCCTGGGCGATCCCGCGGCCCTGCTGGTCGAACGTCTGCTGCAGGCGCGCCAGGGGGCGGTGCAGCTCGCGGGGCGTCGCGTCGATGCGCGTGCCGGCCCAGCGCGGCCCGCCCGACGTGGTCTCGGGTTCCGGGTCCAGCAGCGCCAGCGGGTTGACGCCGCGGCCGGTGGCGTAGCGGCCGAAGTCGGTATGTCCCTGCCCGATCTGGATCGCCACGATCCCCGAGTGCAGGTGCGGGCTCAGGACCACCGTCGCGTCGACCGAGCCGTGGTCCGATGCGAGGGTGACGAGCTGTCCGTCCTCCGCCCCGATGGCGGCGGCGGTCTCGGGCGTCATCTCCGCCCCGTTTCCCCACGCGGTCTTCAGCAGCGGGTCGGGGATCTCTTGCAGCCAGGGCCGGTTGGCGCCCCGCCCGTCGAGGAAGTGCAGCGACGGGTAGGCGACCAGCGTCAGCGCCCGCCGTTCGTCGCCCGGAGCGGCGAGCCCCGCGAAGTCGATTTCGCCGAGCCCCGCGCCGAGCGTTGCCGGTGCCGGCTCGACCGGGGACCAGCGGCCGCCCTGCCGGACGACGTCCGCCCAGAACGTCTCGAACTCGGCCTCGGCCGCCTGCCGGGCGGCAGCCGCCGCGCGCCGGGCGGCAGCCGCCGCGCGCCGGGCGGCGGCGGGATCCTGCGGTTGCGTGTCGTCCGCCGGTTCAGGCTCGGCCGCGGGTTCTTGCGGCGGGTCCAGCGCGGCCTCGACGGTGCGCCACGCGTCCCGCAGCACCTCGTAGAACTCGCCCTCCGGGAGGGCGGGTGCGTCCTCAGGCGCTCCGGCGCCTGCTTCCTCCGCCGCGGAGAGCGCCGCACGCCCGGCGCCGAGCAGGATGTCGCCGAGGTGCCGCGTGTCGTACACGGGCCGCATCGCCGGCTGCATCAGGCCGTACTGGCCCGCGGCCGGGCGGTGGTCGCCCCAGGACTCCAGCGGCGTGTGCGCCGGCAGGATCAGGTCGGCCCGTGCCGTCGTCTCGTCCGGCCAGCTCGACGTCGCGGCGACGAAAGGCACGGCGTCCAGGGCCCCGGCGAAGTCGGTGGCGGCGGGCAGCGTGTGCACCGGATTGACCTGGTGCAGGATGAGCACCTCGATCGACCCGTCGCGCATGGCGCCGGCCAGGGCGAGCAGGTCGGCGCAGGTCGAGGCGTTGTCCCACGGGCCGCCCGGAGCGAACCGTACGGTCTCGCCGACGTTGCCCGCGACGTAGTTCAGCAGGCCGACGGCCACCTGGGTCTCGGTGGCGTCGGGGCCCGAGACGGCGACACCGCCGCCCGCGGCCAGCGTGCGGCCCGGTCCCGCTCCCGGATCCGAGAACGCCCGCGCGAGCTGGACGATGCGGCCGGCGGGCACCCCGCTGCGCGCGGCCGCCGCCTCCGGCGTCCAGTCGGCGACGAGGGTACGGATGCGGGCGAGCTGATCGCCGGTGATGTCCGTGGCCTGCACCCTTCCCTCTTCCACGATGGTCCGCACCATGGCCGCGGCCACGGCCCCTTCGGCGCCCGGCTCGATGCGGATCCACTCGTCGGCGCTCGACGCGGTCAGCGAGAGCCGCGGTTCGAAGTGGACGGCGCGCACCGTCCGTCCGTTGTCCGGGCGGCGGGCGTCGGCGAACGCGCGGGACTGGCTCACGGTGGACAGCCAGGTCTCCAGGAAGTCCGCGCCGAACGAGACGATCAGATCGGCGCGGCCGAAGTCGTGAGAGGGAACCGAGGGGCGGTCGAACAGGATGCGGTTCGCGGCCCGCAGCGGCTCGTAGCCGAACGCCTCGTACCGCAGTCTGCGCGCTCCGCCGACGGCCGCGGCCCAGCGGTCGACCAGGGCGTCCAGGGTTCCCGACAGGAGCGGGGTCACCACCGCGATGCGATCCGCATTGCCCGCCTCGACCAGGGTGCGGATGCGCTCGGCGAGCGCTCCCTCGGCCTCTTCCCAGCTCACCGGCTCGAAGACCGACTGTCCGGCGGCGGCGTTGGTCGTGCGGCGCCGCTGCGGGCCGCGGAAACGGTCCGGGTTGTACAGCCCCTGCAGGGCCGCCTGCCCCCGCGTGCAGAGGGCCCCCCGGTTGCCGGGGTGCGCCGGGTTGCCCTCGATCTTGATCGCCCTTCCTTCGCGCGTGCGGACCCGGGTGCCGCACCCGTTCGGACACTCTCCGCAGACGCTCGCGTACCAGGTCGCCACGCCCGGGACGACATCGTCCGGAGGCACCACGTACGGGATGATCGTCTCGGTCGGCACCGGAGAGCACGCGGCCACGGCCGCGGCCGGTCCCGCGCCGCCGAGCACCTTGAGGAAGGTGCGGCGTCCGACGGTTTCCGTCAGTGCGGTCGGGTCGGGGGATGTCTCGCTCACCATGCGGTCCTGTCGTGGAGCCTGACGGCTAGTAGTGGCACACCAGGCAGTCGCGCGAAGCATCGCGCTCCGTGTGGCAGTCGACGCACCAGCCCATCGACAGCGATTCCACCTGGACGGCGATGTCCATGCGGGCGACGTCGCCGTGGCAGGTTGCGCAGTCGAGGCCGCTGCGGACGTGCGCCTTGTGGCTGAAACGTACGTAGTCCGGCAGGTCGTGGACCCGGAGCCAGGGGATGGGCGCTTCCTGCTCCCAGTAGTCGAGCACCTTCAGAATCTCCGGCCGCTCGCTCAGAATGCCGCGGTGGCAGCCGGCGCAACGTTCCACCGAGGGGATGCCGGCCACCGGCCCGCGCCGCGCGTAGGCGTGACAGAACTGGCAGTCGATGCCCGCCTGCTCGACGTGGCGCGAGTGGCTGAACGCGATCGGCTGCTCGCCGGGCATTCCCGGCGCGGGTGTCGCACCCTCCGCGGGCGCCGCACCCTCCGGTTCCTGCGCCGCGGCGTCGCTCCAGATCACCGCCATCGCCGCCACCAGGGTGGCGCCCAGCAGGGCCAGGGCCGCATGAATCCACCGTCGCGCCGCGCAATCTCGAGTCATCTCTATCCGGGTGAGGACGTGCCGAGCAGGGGCGAACGGAGTATTCTAAACTGGTCTGCCGCTTGTGCCAAACCGCGCAGGGGCCGGATGGGTCCGGCGGCGGGAGCCTCCGGGCGGACCGGTGCGCGATCGGCGCCCCGAATGGTATTGTGGAATTGTTGACGGTGATTGAAGACGACGCGGCTCCGCCCCGCGGGTACGCGCTCGGCCCGCGGCCGGCACCCGCCGCGGGCCTCGCTTCCGCCGATTCAGCCGGTGGCATCGTTGCGGCGTCGCGGCCCGTCGCCGTGTATCTGGTGCCGATCGGCCCCGCCGGGTACGAGCTGTTCTGCGAGTCGGCCGAGATCGAGGAGGTCGATCCCGCCGAGGGTGCTCGTCCGGGCGGGCGTTTCTATGCGCGGTTTCGCAGCATGATGGCCGAGGTTCAGGAACAGCGGCGGGCGCGGCGGCTGGCGGAAGTGCCGGCGGATCCGGGTACGCCGCAGCCGTGGCCGATCCGGCTTCGCAATACGGTCGTCGGTTGGGTGGCCGAGGCGATTGCCGAATGGCGGCTCCTATGGCACCTGCGCAAGCAGGCCGCGGTCGAGCTTGTGCATCCCGCCGATCTGGACGGCGACGGGGCGCTGGCGGTCACGCGCCGCCGGCTGGGCAGCGATGCCGAGCATCACCTCCGGCGACTGTTCACGTCGACGCTGCTGGCCCTGCTCCTCGGCCTGCTCTTCTTCGTGCCCGGGCCGAACGTGCTCGGCTACTACTTCGGTTTCCTGGCGGTGGGTCACCTGCTGGCGTGGCGCGGCGCGCGTCACGGCCTCGAGCGCGTGCAGTGGCGCACCCGGGCGAGCGAGCCGCTCGGAGAGCTGCACGGCATTCTCGACCTGCATCCGGACGAGCGGGTGGGGCACGTGCGGGACATCGCCGCCAGGCTGGGACTCGACTACCTTGCGCCGTTCGTCGAGCGGATGGCGGTTCGACGGCGTTGAGGACGACAGGACGAGAGCGGCCCGACGGCCCTGCGGCCTCCTGCGTGCATCGGCTGGCGCCCTGCCTGCTTGCCGCTCTCGTGGCGTCGTCGCCCGCTCCCGCCGCCGCGCAGGTCATCGGAGGCCCCCGGCCGGTGCAGACCGCCGATCTCGAGCTCGGCTTCCTGACCCGCTACCACGTGCACACGCAGGCCGCGAGCCTGAGAGGCATCGGTGACGCCCAGTTCGGCTGGGACACCGACCTCGGGGTCGACATGGACGTGTTCGACCTCCTCTTCGCGCGCGGCAGCGTGTTCTTCAACCTGGAGACCGGCGTGGGCGGAGAGCGTCGCGCGATCGATCCGACCCAGACCAACTACACGATGGACCTGTCGGTGTTCACGCGCCTGCCGCGCGGAGAGTTCGGCGTCACCTTCCACCATATCTCGCGCCACCGCGCGGACCGGGAACATGCCGGGTCTCCGTCCTGGAACATGCTGGGACTGTCCTACGGGGACCGGTTGCGTCTCGGGACGTTCGACGTCGAGGTCATGGGACGCTGGCTCGGAACCATCACCAGCTCCGAGGTGGACTACGAGCAGGAGGCCAACGCCCACCTCCGGGTGCTCCGCCCGCTCAACGGACGCGTCTCGCTGATCGGCGAGCTGGACGGGGCGGCGGCGATGACCGACGAGCGCCTGTTCGGGCGCGGCTACCTGTACGGCGGTTCCGTGCACCTCGGCCTCCGGTTCCGCGGCGGCGCCGGGGCCGGCGAAGTGCTGATCGGCCGCGAGCGGCGCGTGGATCCCGATATCTTCGTGCGGCGGCCAATCCGCTGGACCCGCCTGGCGTTCCGTTTCGTGGTCGACTGACGCGCGGGGGCGGCAGCCGCGCTGTGGCATAATCGCGGCATGCGATCCATCCAACGTGCGTCCCGGTGCATGGCCCTCGTCGCGTTGGCCATCGGCTTGGCTTCGGCCGTCGCGGCCCCCGTCGACGCCGCGGTGCGACCGCCGAAGTTCGACTACCACATCACCACGCTGGACAACGGGCTGACGGTAATCCTGTCCGAGGATCACTCCACCCCGATCGTCAACCTCCAGATGTGGTACCACGTCGGGTCGAAGGACGAGCCGGAAGGCCGCACCGGTTTCGCGCACCTGTTCGAGCACCTGATGTTCAAGGGGTCGCACAACGTGCGCTCCGACGAGCACCTGTCGATGATCTCGAGCGTCGGCGGGTCCGGCAACGCCTACACCACGGAGGACGTCACCGTCTTCTTCGAGACCGTGCCGGCGCAGTACCTGCCGCTCGTGCTCTGGCTCGAGGCTGATCGGATGGCGACGCTGCGCATCAGCCAGCGGACGCTCGATTCCGAGCGCGAGGTGGTCAAGGAGGAGCGGCGCTGGCGGTACGAGAACGAGCCGTTCGGCCTGCTGTCGGAGATCATCTACGACGAGGCTTTCACCACCCATCCCTACAAGCACCAGACGATCGGCTCGATGGAGGACATCGAGGCGGCGTCTATCGAGGACGTCCAGGAGTTCTTCGACACCTATTACGTCCCGGAGAACGCCACCCTGACCCTCGTCGGAGACTTCGAGACCGACTACGCGCTGCAGATGGTCGAGCACTACTTCGGCCGGGTGCCGAAGGCGAAACGGCCGGTGCCGCGCGACCTGCCGCGCGAGCCCGCGGTGACGAAGAGCCGCCGGTTGACCGTCGAGGCCGACAACTGGCCGCTTCCGGCGGTGGTGGTCGCGCACCCCATCACCTACGACGGGCACCCGGACGCCTACCCGCTGCACATCCTGTCGAAGATCCTGTCGGACGGGCAGAGCGCGCGGATTCACCGCAGCCTGGTCTACGAGCAGCAGGTGGCGGTCTCGGCCTTCGGTCAGGGCGTCATCATCGAGGATCCGAACCTCTTCTACGCGGTGGCCCTGGTGCAGCCGGGCCGGACCCCGGAGGCGGTGGCTGCGGCGCTGATCGCCGAGCTCGAGCGCGCCAGGGAGGCGCCGCCCACCGACGCCGAGCTGCAGCGCGCCAAGAACCAGTTCGCACGCGACTACGTCATCGGCCGCATCAGCGTCGAGCAGAAGGGCATGCACTTGGCCCACGCGCAGGTCATCCACGACGACGTGACGACGGCCGACGCCGAGTTCGACATCTTCATGAACGTCTCGCGGGACGACGTGCAGCGCGTCGCCGGCACCTACCTGCGGGACGACAACCGGCTGGTGCTGACGATCCTGCCGCGCGGCTCGCGGCGAGCGGCCCGTTGACCGGGAGGCATGCGATGAGTGGCAGACGGCGTTCAGGGCGGGTCGGCGCGGCGGTGCTGGCGGCGTTCGTCGGCGTGCTGTCGGCAGCGCACCCGGCCTCCGCGCAGCGCATCGACTGGCCGCGCGAGCAGCCACCACCGCCGCTGCTCAGGCGCCACGTCGATTTCCCGGACTACGAGATCCGCTCCCTGGAGAACGGGCTCCAGGTCGTCTACGTCGGGCATCACGAGCAGCCCGCCGTCAACGTGCGGATGATCCTGCGCGCCGGCGCGG
The DNA here is from genome assembly GCA_963662835.3 of Vicinamibacterales bacterium. Taxonomy (GTDB): domain Bacteria; phylum Acidobacteriota; class Vicinamibacteria; order Vicinamibacterales; family UBA8438; genus WTFV01. Next base: position 7,097,587 of record CAXXVU020000002.1, on the reverse strand, counting down.
CGGCCGACCCGCCCGGGCAGCCGGGCGTCGCCTCGCTCGTCGGGCAGCTCCTCGACCAGGGTACGACCACGCGCTCCGCCCAGGAGATCGCCGGCGCCATCGACAGCATCGGCGGCGCGCTGGGCGTGGGCACGGCCCGCGACCTCGGGTTCGTCGACGTCCTCGTGATGAAGGACAGCTTCGACTTCGCGCTCGACCTGCTCGCCGACGTGGCGCGGCGGCCGGCCTTCGCGCCGGCCGAGATCGAGCGGCAGCGCAACCAGGTGCTGTCGAGCCTGCAGGTCAGCTACGACGATCCGGCCTACGTCGCCAACGTCGTCTTCAACCGGCTCGTGTACGGCTTTCATCCCTACGGCATGCCGCAGGGCGGGACGCCGCGCTCGGTCCGCACCATCACGCGCGGCGACCTGGTGGCGTTCCATCGTACCCACTACCTGCCGAACAACGCCGTGCTGGCCGTCGTCGGGGACGTCACCGCGGAAGAGGCGTTCGCCGGGGTGGAGCGCGCTCTCGGCGACTGGCGGCCGGGTCCGGCGCCGCCGCCGGTGACCGCGGACAACATTCCGGATCCCACCCGGCGACTCGTCGTCATCAACCGGCCGGGAGCGGTGCAGACCGTCATACACGCCGGCCACGTCGCCCTGCCGCGCGCGCACCCCGACTTCCTGGCTTTCGACGTCGCCATCAAGATTCTGGGCGGGGAAGGGGGCAACCGGCTCGGGAGCGTGCTGCGCACCGCGCGGTCGCTGACCTACGCCGCCTCGGCGGACATCGCGGGACGCCAGATCGCGGGCGACTTCATGGCCAAGACCGATACGCGGTCGGCCGCCACCGCCGAGGCGCTGCGCCTGACCGTGGACGAGATCGCCCGCCTCCGGCGCGAGCGGGTGCGCGACCGGGAGCTGCGCAGCGCGCAGGACTACCTGGCCGGCAGCTTTCCAATCACCATCGAGACGCCGAACGCCATCGCCGCGCAGGTGCTCGAGGCCATCGTCTACGGCCTGGACGTGGACGAGATCGAGTACTTCGCCGAACGCATAAACGCCGTCGACGTGCGGGACATCGAGCGCGTGGCCCAGACCTGGCTTCAGCCTGCCAACCTGTCGATGGTGCTGGTGGGGGATGCCTCGGTGTTCCTGCGAGACCTTCCCGGCGTCGGCTTCGACCGGATCGAAGTGATCCCGCTGGCCGAGCTCGATCTGACGGCCGCCGACTTTCGCCGCCCGTCGCGCTTCCGCCGCTAGAAGGCGCCGCTTCCGGCTGGTTCGAGTCAGTTGCCCAAGGTCCTCATCTCCTGCGGGGAGCCTTCCGGCGACCTGTACGCCGGCGCCCTTGCCGCGGCCCTGCGCGATCTCGATCCCGGCACGCGCGTCTTCGGGCTCGGGGGCGATCGCCTGCGCGACTGCGGCGCGGAGCTGGTGGCCCACTACCGGGGGCTCGCCGCAACCGGACTCTCGGAGGCCCTCGCGGTGGTGCCGCGGTCGTACGCGGTCTATCGGGAGCTGGTGGCTCGCGCCCGTGCCGAGCGGCCGGACGTGTTCGTCGCGGTCGACTTTCCAGAGATCAACTTCCGGGTAGCGGCGGCCGTGCGGCGTCTCGGCATCCCCGTCGTCTATTACATCGGGCCGCAGCTCTGGGCGTGGCGGCGGGGCCGCATCGAAAAGATGCGCCGCCTCGTCGACCTTGCGCTGGTGATCTTCCCGTTCGAGGAGGCGCTGTACCGCGAGGCAGGCATTCCGGTGGAGTTCGTCGGCCATCCGCTGCTGGAGCTCTCGTGTGCGACGGAGGCCCGGACGACATTCCTCGGCTCTCTGGGACTCGATCCGTCGGCGCCGACCGTCGCGCTGCTGCCGGGCAGCCGGCCGAACGAGTTGCGCGCGATTTTCCCGGACGTCGCGCGGGCGGCGGGAGTGGTGCGTGAGCGAGTGCCGGCCGTGCAGTTCGTCGTGGCCCGGGCGCCGAATCTGGACGACGCCCTCCTGGCGCCGGTGGGTTCCCTCGTGGCCACCGGGGCGGCGGTGGTGGTCGAGGGGCGTACGGACGATGTCCTCGCCGCCTCCGATGCAGCGGTCACGGCGTCCGGGACGGCGACGGTGCAGACCGCCATCCACCGGCGGCCGATGGTCATCGTCTACCGCCTGTCGGCGCTCACCTACCGGATCGTCAGGACCTTCTCGCACGTGCGGCACGCGGGCATGGCGAACCTCATCGCCGGTGAGCGGGTCGTGCCGGAGCTGATCCAGGACGACTTCACGCCGGCCGCGGTGGCGGACGAGGTGGTCTCCTTCCTCACGGACACGGCGCGTGCCGAGCGGACCCGGGCGGCGCTCGGACGCGTGCGCGAGCGACTCGGCTCGCCCGGTGCGAGTCGACGGACGGCCGAACGGATCCTGGCGCTGGCAGGCCGGCGGGCCGTTCCCGGTTGACCGGCCGACGACGGCGAGTCGTTACAATGACTCCTTGACCGCTGCAACACGGTTGGCGGATTCTCGAATGGACGGGAATGTCGAAGACGGGGGTGATCTGAGGATGCGCAGGACGGTGGCGGCCAGCCGACAGGTGCTGCTGGTGCTCTTCTGCCTGCTGGCGGGCGCCGCGCCGGCCCGGGGCCAGGCCAACGCGGGCGAGTTGAGCGGCGTTGTACACGACGAGTCGGGCGCCGTGCTGCCGGGTGCGTCCGTGCTGGCGACGCACCTCGACACCGGCTTTGCGGTCGAGCGCATCACCGACGGCGACGGCCGCTTCTACATGGCGTCGCTGCCGATCGGCGAGTGGACCATAACGGCCGAGTTGCCCGGGTTTAGACGCGTCGTCCGGACCGGAGTCTTCCTCGACCTCGGACGCACCATCGAGCTGGCGTTCCAGCTCGACCTGGGACAGATTACCGAAGAGGTGACGGTCACCGCCGCGGCGCCGCTGCTGCAGTCGACGACCGCGGAGATCAGCGACGTGATCGACAACCGGGAGGTCGAGCAGATCCCGCTGAACGGCCGGCAGTTCCTGCAGCTCGCGCAACTGAGCGATGCGGTGGTGATCCCGCCCGGCGGGACGCGCGGCGCGGCGCTGCAACAGGCCGGACCGCTGCCGAACGTCGGCGGCCAGCGCGCCGGCCACAACATCTACCTGCTCGACGGGGTGAAGGTGACCGACGAGCTGTTCAACAATCTGGTCATCAATCCGTCGGTCGACTCGATCCGGGAGTTCAGGATCCAGAAGTCGATGTACCCGCCGGAGTTCGGCGGCAAGGCGTCGGCGCTCATCAACGTCGCGACGAAGTCGGGCGGCAACCAGGTGCACGGCAGCGCCTTCACGTTCGTCCGCGACGAGCGGTTCGACGCGCACAATTTCTTCGATCCGCCCGACGAGCCGGTGCCGCCGCTCGATCAGCGCCAGTTCGGCGGCAGTCTCGGCGGTCCGCTCGTCACCGACCGGACGTTCGCCTTCGTCAGCTTCGAAGGGCAGCGGACAGCGCGCTCCCTGACGAAGACCTTCTCGGTGCCATCGCCGGAGGTTCGCGGGGGCGACTTCGCCGGACAGGCGCCGATCTGCGATCCGCTGACGCGCGATCCCGCGACCGGCGCGTGCGGCACGTTTTTTCGGGGCAACCGGATTCCGGCCAGTCGGCTCGACCCCGTGGCCGGCGCGTTCCTCGAGGCCGTGCCGCTGCCGACCGGTTCCGGCGAGGTGCAGAACCTGACATCGGTCGAGCGGTCCGAGTCGGACATCGATCAGTTCAGTGCGCGGATCGATCACCGCTTCGGCCGCGCGGATCAGTTCTTCGCACGCTTCTCGACGTTCGATGCCGACGATCTGCAGCCGTTCGGCACCAGCGTGCAGCAGGAGTCGCTCATCCCGGGGTTCGGCCGCACGCTCACGACGCGCACGCGCAACCTCGCGCTGAGCTGGGCGCGACCGATCGGAACGTCGTTCCTGAGCGAGACCCGGTTCGGCTGGATGCGCGTGGACGGCGGGCAGGCGAGCCTGAACCGGGGCGTCGACTTCGCCGGCCCGCTCGGCATCGCGGGGGTTACGCGCGACCCGCGGGATATCGGCTACCCGCAGATCGACACCGCCGGGCTGTACAGCGCGATGGGCGATCCGGCCACCTTCGTCTACCGCAACAACGAGCACCTCGAGCTGTACCAGAACGTGCTGATCGACCGGGGCGCCCATCACCTGAAGTTCGGCGGCTACTGGTTCCACCTTCGCTTCCGGCCGGAGAATCCCGACACGCCGCGGGGCCGCTTCGTCTACACTGGACGCTTCAGCGGCAACCCCTTCGCCGACTTCCTGCTGGGCTACCCCGTCTCGGCGCGGGCCGGGATCGGCGGCCGCGGCGACGAGAACGCCCGGACCAACTGGGTGCACCTCTTCGCCCAGGACGATTGGCGCGTGCGGGACGGCCTGACGCTGAACTTCGGGTTGCGCTACGAGTACAACCAGCACATGCGCGACGTCGACAACCGGTTGTCGACGATCGACCTGTCGGTCCCGGGCGGGCGGTACGTGATCGCGAGCGACGACGCGGGGAACATCTCGCCGGCGGCCGAAGGGCTGCTTCCGCTCATCCCGATTCCGTGGGTCACTTCGTCCGAGGCGGGATGGGATCGCGGTTTGCTGCGGCCGAGCAAGGTCCGGCTCGCGCCGCGCTTCGGGTTCGCCTGGCTGCCGGGCGACAGCGGGCGGACGGTGGTGCGGGGGGGCTACGGCGTGTTCCTGAACCAGTGGGCCTACAGCGTGCAGACCGCCTTCGCGCGCAACCTCCCCTTCTTTCTGTTGAAGCAGGTGGACGTGCCGGCGGGCCAGTTCCTGCCGATGGCCGACACGCGGACCATCCTGGCGTCGGATCCGACGGGCAGCATCGGCGGCTCGATCATGGATTACGACTACTTCGTCGAGTACACGCAGACCTGGAGCGGCGGCGTGCAGACCGAGATCGGCCCGCGCCAGATGCTCGAGCTCTTCTACATGGGGTCGTACACCATCGGCGCCGACAACTCGACCGTCCACAACGTGCCGGTGCCCGGCCCCGGGCCGATCGGTGTGCGCCGACCCGTGCCGCAGCTCGCCGGGATCCGCGCGATCCGCTTCGACGGCGAGTCGATCTACCACGCCGTAACGGTCAAGACGACCCGCCGCATCAGCGACGGCCTGGCGTTCGACCTCGCCTATACGCTGTCGCGCTCGGAGGACGATGCATCGAGCCCCGGCGCCACCGCGTTCGAGTCGAACGTTCCGCAGGACGTGCGCAACATCTTCCCGGGCGAGGTGGCGCTGTCGAGCTTCGACCACCGCCACCAGTTCGTCGGGAGTGCGACCTACGAACTGCCGTTCGCGGCCGGCGCCGGCGGCGCGCGCGAGGCGCTGTTCGGCAACTGGCGGCTGAACGGCATCGTCACTGCGCAGTCGGGCGCGCCGTTCACGGTCAACGTGACCGACGACATCGCGAACATCGGGGCTGGTCCGTCGCAACGGCCCAACCTGACCGGCGACCCGAACCTGCCTCGCGGCCAACGGACGCCGGAGCGCTGGTTCGATACCGCCGCTTTCAGTCTGCAGGATCCGTTCACCTACGGCAGCGCGCCGCGCAACGCGGTCTTCGCCCCCGGCTACTTCAACGTCGACGCGTCGCTCGCCAAGACCTGGCCGGTGAACGACGGTGATCGCCTCGAGTTCCGCTGGGAGGTCTTCAATCTCCTCAACCGCGCCAACTTCGATCTCCCGAACCGCTTCTTCGGGTCGCCCAACTTCGGCCGCATATTCAGCGCGCTGAACGCTCGGGAGATGCAGTTCGGCCTGCGTTTCGTGTTCTGAAGGATGGTGTTCTCGCGAACGCGGGGGCGAGCCTTGGATGGGTGATGAGGTGACGGCTGACGAAGTCAAGGCGCTCGCGCGGGACGTGGGCTTCGACCTGTGCGGTATTGCGCCGGCAGAGGCCTTCCCGGAGCTCCGGTTTCTCGACGAGTGGCTCGATCGCGGCTACGCCGGTGAGATGCGCTACCTGTCGCGGACCGCGCGGCGGCGGTCCGACGTGCGGCAGGTGGTGCCCACGGCACGCTCGGTGATCTCGCTCGGCACGCTCTACAACACCGATCGTCCCTACTCGACCGAGGTCGACGATCCCGACGCCGCGCTGATCTCGCGCTACGCCTGGGGCGAGGACTACCACGAGGTGGTCGGGCGCCGCGCCGAGACGCTGCTGGAGCGCATGCGCGAGGCGGCCGACGAGCCGTTCGCGGCCCGCTGCTACGTCGATACCGGACCGGTGCAGGAACGCGTGTATGCGCAGCACGCCGGGCTCGGCTGGATCGGCAAGAACACGTGCCTCATCAATCCCGACCAGGGATCCTGGTTCTTCCTGTCGGAGATAATCACGAGCCTGGCGCTCGAGCCGGATGCGCCGCAGCTCGACCAGTGCGGCACCTGCACGCTGTGCATCGAGGCGTGCCCGACCGATGCGATTCGCGAGCCGCGGGTACTGGACGCCACGCGCTGCCTGTCGTACCTGACCATCGAGATCCGGGGGGCGATCCCGGAAGAGCAGCGGCCCGACGTCGGCGCGCGCGTCTACGGTTGCGACATCTGCCAGGAAGTCTGTCCGTACAACGCGGCGCCTCCGCGATCCGCCGACCCGGCGTGGCAACCGGCTCCCGATCTCGACCAGCCGCGGCTGTCGGATCTCTGGCGGCAGTCCGACGCGAGCCTGGGTGCGTTGCTGGAGCGGAGCGCGATGTCGCGGGCCAGGCTGAAGGGACTCCGGCGCAACGTGGCCGTGGCGTTGGGAAACAGCTCCACGCTGGCCGCGGCGGCGGCAATTGCCGCGCCGGCAGCGGCTGCCGCGCCGTCGCAGAGCGACCCCATGGTGTCGGAGCACGTCGACTGGGCGCGCAGGCGCATGGCCGCGGACGCGTCGGCCCGGGACGGTGAGCCGGGCGCCGGCAGCCCCTCCTGACCGGGCGCCGCGCGCTGCTCCCGACGCCCGGTTCGCCGCGCGCAAGCGACCGCCAACCCGGCTCCGTTGCGCATCGGAACCGTCGGAGCCGGCGCCACGAACCGGCGGGTCGTGAGACAATAGACGCCGAGTCCACGCCCGGCGTGCGTCATGAGCCAACCCGAGAAAGCGTTCCCCTCGCTCGCTCCGTCGCTGCTGGTTTCGATGCCGCAGCTCAACGACCCGAACTTCCAGCGGAGCGTCATCCTGCTGTGCGAGCACGGTGAGGGAGGCGCGTTCGGCCTGGTGCTCAACCAGCGCACGACGACTCCCGCGTCAGAGGTCGTCCGGCTCACGCCGCCGGTGTCTTCCGGCAGCAGCCTGGAGCTCTGGATAGGCGGGCCGGTCGAGCCGGAGCGCGGCTGGATCCTGATGGGAGCCGAACCGACCGACGTCGAGTCGGTCCGGGTGTGCGACGGGATCTTCCTGTCGACGTCGCCGCGGCTGTTGCGGCGGTTGCTCGAGTCGCCCCCGCCGCCGCGCACGCGTCTGCTCACCGGCTACGCGGGGTGGGCCGCCGGACAGCTCGACGCGGAGCTCGCCGCGTCGTCCTGGCTGCACGCCGACATCGATCTGGGCATCATCTTCGATACCCGCCCGGACGACATGTGGGAGGCGACGATCCGCCGCATGGGCGCCGACCCGTCGTTCCTGCAGCCGGGCGGCACCGGCGCGGTGCATTGATCGAGTCGAGCTGCTTCAATCCTTCAGGCACCCGTTCAACCAGTCCAGCGCCATCTCGCCGGATTCCTCGAACGCCTCGCGGTAGATGTCGTAGTGCGTGATGTCCGGGATCACGCGATACTCGGCGCGGGCGCCGTTCGCCCTGGCGCGGCTACGGTTCGTAGCGGTAGACGACACCGTCCCGCATGACGAAACGAACCCGCCGCAGGGCGGTGACGTCCTCCAGCGGGTTGCCCTCGACGGCGACGAGATCCGCGGTGAAGCCGGGCGCCACGCGGCCGATCTCGTCGCCGAGACCCAGCGAGCGCGCCGCGCGCGACGTGGCCGAGACGATGGCGTCCATCGGGTTCTGGCCGCCCTCGTCGACGCGGACGACGAGCTCCTCGGCGTTGCGGCCGTGCGCGCCGGCGGTGGCGTCGGTGCCGAACACGACCTGCACGTCGCGGTTGCGCAGCGTCTCGCGGAACCGGCGCATGCCGATGCGGCGGGCCTGGCTCATCCGCGCGAACCCGTCCGGCGTGTAGTTGCCGATGCCGATGAAGCGCTCGCGGTTCTCCGCGTAGTTGTCCCAGAGCAGCCCCACGTGGAAGCCGAGGAAGGTCCCGTGGTCGGCGAACAGGGCGAGCGTCTCGTCGTCGTAGCGGTTGCCGTGCTCGACCGAGTTGCAGCCGGCGCGGATGACCGAGCTGACGACCTCGGAGCCGTAGGCGTGCACCGCGACCCGGAGTCCCTGCGCCCGGCCCTCGTCGCAGGCCGCCTCGATCTGCTCGTCGCTCAGCGCCCGCACCCCGCCCTCGCGAATGCTGCTCGAGGCGAAGACCTTGATCACGTCGGCTCCGTCCGCCTTGAGCTGCCGGACGGCGGCGCGGATGGCGTCCGCGTCGCCGGTGGCGCTCGTCACCGCACGCAACGAGGTCAGCACCCGCGGGCCGGGCACGTCGCCGCGGTCGACCGCGGCGCGCAGGTCGGCGTCGAGCGGGTGGCCGAGGCTCTGCACGGTCGTGAAGCCGGCCAGCAGGGTGCGGTAGGCGTTGCCCACCGCGTGCAGCATCGTCTGGGCGGGGCTCTCCGTGCCTCCCGCCTGGTGCAGCCGGCCGTCGGCCTCGAAGTGCGACGTCAGGTGGACGTGCGTGTCGATCAGGCCGGGCATGACAGTCAGCTCGGACAGGTCGTAGTCCACCGCGCCGCGCAGGCCGTCTACGCGCGTGATCGTCGAGCCGGTCACGAAGACGCGCGCGTTGGCCCGGGTGTCGCCCGTTCCGTCGAGCAGCAGCCCGGCGCGGATGGTGAGAGGCGCCTCCTCCTGGGCCAGGCCGACGCCCGCGGCGGCGACCGTGAGGACGACGGCTGCGAGTATCGGGCGCATGCGGCGGCGTAGAGGCATGAAGTGGTCCTTTCAGGATGAGGTGTGCAGCTTGCGCAGAGCGCGGTGCACGACCCGGGTGCGCTTCTTCTCTTCCAGCCGAGCCAGCTCGTCGCGCCGCCGAACCAGATGTGCCCGTTCGTCGTCGAGGCGCAGGTAGTGCGTCAGGCGGATCGCAGGCAGGCGGCCGGCGTCCACCGCCGCGCGCACCGCGCACCCCGGCTCCTGACGGTGGCGGCAGTCGCGGAACCGGCAGTCGGCGGCCAGGGCGTCGATCTCCGCGAACGCGTCCTCCAGCGCCCGGTCGCTGTCCCAGAGCTGCAGCTCGCGCATGCCCGGGGTATCGATGATGATGCCGCCGCCCGGCGCGGCGATCAGCTCGCGGTGGATCGTGGTGTGGCGGCCGCGGCTGTCCGCGGACCTGACCGCCTGCGTCTTCTGCCGCGACTCGCCGAGCAGGTGGTTGATGATGGTCGACTTGCCGACCCCGGACGATCCGAGCAGGGCGACCGTCCGTCCCGGGGAGAGATAGGTTGCGAGGTCGTCGAGTCCCTGGCCGGACTTGCAGCAGGTCGCGTGAACAGCGACGTCCGGCGCCGCCGCGCGCACCGTGGCCATGCACGACGCCACGTTCTCCTCGAGGTCGGCCTTGTTCAGCACCACGACGGGTCGCGCGCCGCTGTCGGCCGCCGCCACCAGGTAGCGTTCGATGCGGCGTGGGCTGAAGTCGCCGTCCAGTCCGGCAACCACCAGCACGATGTCGATGTTGGCGGCCACCACCTGCTTCGCCGTCGGATCGCCCGCCGCCTTGCGGGAGAAGCTGCTCCGGCGGGGCAGGATGGCGCGAATGGTTGCCGCTCCGTCATGCCGGCTCAGGGTGACCGCCACCCAGTCGCCCACCGCCGGGAGGTCGTCCTGACCGGCGGCGCGGTGCCGGAGCCGCCCGGCCGCCTGGGCCACCAGCTCGCCTCCGGAGGTCAGCACGCGATAGAAGTGATTGTGCTCGATCCCGATCCGCGCCGGGACGAAACCGCGGTCTCCGAGCGCGTCGAACGATGCCGCGAAGCCGTCGTCCCAGCCCAGCTCTCCGAGTGTCATGCTTGTCGCTTTCTCATAAGCCGGGCGCCGCGTCCCACAGCAGCGGCTCGCGCGTGTTCTCCGAATCGGACCGGGGCCGCAGGCCGTGCACGCCGACGCCGAGCAGCCTGACGGGTCGCCGTCCGGCGTCCGTACGGTCGAGCAGCGCCCGCGCCCGGCGCGTGATGTCCGCCGCGTCGACGGTGGCGACCGGCCGGGTGTCGCTGCGGGTGACGGTCCGGAAGTCGTGGTAGCGCACCTTGAGGGTCACGGTCCGGGCCGTGACCTCGGCCCGCTGCAGCCAGTCGGCGGCCCCGGCCGCCATGCGGTCGATCTCCGCGCGAATCCTGTCGATCTCCCGGAGATCCTCGGCGTAGGTGTGCTCGGAGCTGCGCGACTTCCGCTCGCGGTCGCTGACCACCGGCCGCTCGTCGATCCCCTGCGCGAGCCGCTTCAGCCAGTCCGCCTGGCGTCCGACGAGGCCGTGCAGGGTCTCGTCGTCGACGGTCCGGACGTCGACCAGCTTCTCGATGCCGGCCGCCCGCAGCCGGCGCGCGGTCACCGGTCCGACTCCCCACAAGGCGTCGACCGCCAGCTTCTGCAGGAAGCTCTCCATCCGCTCCGGGGCCACCACCGTCAGGCCGTCCGGTTTGCGCCAGGCGGATGCGATCTTGGCCAGGAACTTGTTGGGGGCCGCGCCGGCCGAGGCGGTCAGTCCGGTCTCCTCCCGGATTCGGACCTTGAGACGCTGCGCGACGGTCATCGCCAGCGGCTCGCCCCAGGCGTTCTCCGTCACGTCGAGGTAGGCCTCGTCGAGCGACAGCGGCTCGACGGCCGGGGTGACGGCACGGAAGAGATCGAACACCTGTCGCGAGACGTCGCGGTACTTGCGGAACTCCGGGGGCACGATGATCAGCTCCGGGCACAGCCGCACCGCCCTGGCCATCGAGAGCGCCGAGCGCACCCCGAACTTCCGCGCCTCGTAGCTGGCCGCCGCCACCACGCCGCGGCCCTCCGGCCGCCCTCCGACCGCCACCGGCCGTCCCCGCAGCTCCGGCCGGTCGCGCTGCTCGACCGACGCGTAGAAGGCGTCCATGTCGACGTGGATGATCCGGCGCGCGGGCAGGGTCACGGCGGAAGTCTACTACCATGGAAGGCCATGACGACCCGCAAGGAACCGATTGCGAAGAAGGCGGCCGGGGCAGCGAAGACGGAGCGGTCGGACACGCCGGAGAAGAAGCGCAAGCTGACGCCGGGCGCCTGGACGGAGGCGCGCGCGCTGATGAGGCGCTATCGGTATCGGCTCGCACTCGGGCTGGCGCTGATCTTCGTCAGCCGTCTCGCCGGACTGGTTCTGCCCGGCATGGTCGGCTACATCGTGGACGACGTCGTTCCCAATGGCCGCCTCGACGAGCTGTTCCTGCTGGCCGGCGTCGGGCTCGTGGCCGCGGTCGTGCAGTCGGCCACCGGCTTCGGGCTGTCGCAGGTGCTCGGCGTCGCCGCGCAGCGGGCGATCACCGAGATGCGCAAGCGGGTGATGGCGCACGTCTCGCGCCTGCCGATCCGCTACTTCGACTCCACGCAGACCGGGATTCTGATCTCGCGCGTGATGACCGACGCCGAGGGCATCCGGAACCTCGTGGGGACCGGGCTGGTGCAGTTGGCGGGGGGACTCCTGACCGCGTCCATCGCTCTGGGTTGGCTCTTCTATCTGAACTGGCGGCTCACGAGCCTGACCCTCTTCATTCTCCTCCTCTTCGGCGCCACGATGGGTTACGGCTTCTCCAGGCTGCGACCGGTTTTCCGCGAACGGGGAAAGATCAACGCGGAGGTCACGGGACGACTGGGAGAGACCCTGGGCGGCATCCGCATCGTGAAGGCCTACGGCGTCGAGAAGCGGGAGCAGCTCGTCTTCGCCCACGGTGCGCACCGGCTGTTCCGCAACGTCGCCAAGGCGGTCACGGGGGTTTCCGCGGTGACGTCGATCTCGACGCTGGTCATGGGGCTGATCGGCGCCCTGATGATCGTGCTGGGCGGACGCGCGCTGATGACCGGGGCGTGGTCCGAAGGCCAGCTCCTCCAGTACATCTTCTTCACCGGCCTCGTCATCGCGCCGGTCATCCAGATCTCGTCGATCGGGACGCAGATCACGGAAGCGTTCGCCGGCCTCGACCGAATCCGCGAGATCATGCAGATGGCGACCGAGGACCAGGAGGACGAGGCTCGCGAGGATCTCGGACCCCTCGCGGGCGAGGTGCGGCTCGACGGGGTCTGGTTCGAGTACGAGCCGGACGTGCCGGTGCTGAAGGGCGTCTCGCTGGCCGCGGCGCCGGGCACCACCACCGCGCTCGTCGGATCCAGCGGATCGGGCAAGAGCACGCTGATCAGCCTGGTCATGGCGTTCAACCGCCCGACCGCGGGACGGGTTCTCGTCGACGGCCGCGACCTGGAGTCGATCAGGCTGAAGGACTACCGGTCGCGCCTCGGGGTCGTGCTGCAGGAGAACTTCCTCTTCGACGGCACCATCCGCGCGAACCTGAGCTTCGCCAACCCGCATGCGACGGTCGAGCGGATCCGCGAGGTCAGCCGCATCGCGCACTGCGACGAGTTCATCGCCGGCTTTCCGGACGGCTACGAAACCATCGTGGGCGAGCGCGGCGTCAAGCTCTCCGGCGGCCAGCGTCAGCGGGTGGCCATCGCCCGTGCCATCCTCGCCGACCCGCGCCTGCTCATCCTCGACGAGGCGACCTCCAGCCTCGACAGCGAGAGCGAGGCGATGATCCAGGACGGGCTGCGCGCCCTGCGCCGCGGGCGGACCACCTTCGTCATCGCCCACCGGCTCTCGACCATCCAGAGCGCCGACCAGATCCTGGTCCTCGAAGGAGGCGAGGTGGTCGAGCGCGGCACCCACGACGAGCTGATCGCGCTCGACGGCCGCTACAAGCAGCTCTACGACAAGCAGTACGGGCTCGAACGGAATCGCTTCATCAATCCGGGAGAGGACTTCACGCCCGAGCCGGAAGCGATCGAGGTGGCGGCGGGGCACGGCCGGGGCGGGTTGTAGGCGCCGCCCGCTGGGGGTCAATCCGCGGGCCCGCCGACCATCCAGGCGAGAAATGTTCGTACCTGCGTGAGGAACGCAGCCAGGACGCGTGGCAGTCTCTCTTCGAGCGGGCGCATGCGCTCCGCCTGGAGCAGCGAGCCGTACACGTTCCGGAACACGTGTCGGAATCGGAGGTAGTCTGCGAATTCTTCGGCCAGATCCGGGTCGATCACGGCAGGTCGCACCCCGGAGATTTCAAGGCTCATGTCCGTGATGAGCTGGCGATGCCACTGCTCGCCCTGCGGCACGCCGCCGTTCATTCCTCGGCGATGCGCACGAACACGCGCCCGATGCCGCCGTAGAAGTCGTGCAGTTGTCCCGTCGTCCCGCACGCCGATGAACACGACTCCCGCGCGGCGCCGGTCCGGCAGGTCGTTGGCGAAGGCGCAGATGGCCTGCCGCACCGTGCGCGGCACGTCGCCGTCGAAGGTCGCCTTGCGCTCCACGACGTCCGACTCGACGTCGGCCTCAGCGCTTCGAGCTCGACGTCCGAGTAGGCCGCACGCATGCGCGTTCCCGCCGGCTGGCCCATCCTCCGATGGTAGCCCATCGTCCCGGTCGCGCCGACGGCCGCCGCCCCCTGGCGGCGCCGGCGGCCGGGGACCGGCCGCGCGGCCCTCGGTCCCCGCTACCGCCGGGCGATTGCCTGCTCTTGCCGGCCGCCCGGCTCCCAATGGTGGTACGTGTAGGATTGAGTCTTCGGTTTGACGGGGGACGCGAGGCTGCCTATGGATCGCCGCAATCGAGTGCGTGTACGGAGGGTGTCAGGGATGGGTGCGGTTGCCGTCGCCGCCGCGCTGGTCGCGAGCGTGCTCGCCGCATCGCCGGCGGTGCCGGTTGCCGGGGGCGGTGCAGGGCAGGCGGACGGATCGATAGTCGGCCGGGTCATGGTGACCGACCCGCCGGAGCCGCGGATGGTCGCGGTGACCACCGACCAGGCGGTCTGCGGCACCGAGGTCGAGGATCAGGCGGTGGTGGTGGATGCGTCGGGCGGTCTCGCGAATGCGGTCGTCCTCGTCGCCGGCGTGCCCTGGGGCGAGCGGCCGTCGGACGCGTCGATCGACAACGCCGGCTGCTACTTCGTCCCGCGCGTGCAGGTGCTGCCGACCCGCACGGTGGTCACGATAAGGAGCCAGGACGATACGCTCCATTCGACGCACGCCTACGACGACCGGCAGCGCACCCTCTTCAACATCGCCATCCCGTTCCCCGGCCTGGAGGTCCAGCGGCCGTTCCGGCGCCCCGGGCCGGTGCGCATCGAGTGCGACTCGCACGGCTGGATGCGCGGTTGGGTCTACGTCACCGACGATCTCGGGACGGTGACCGGTTCCGACGGGGCGTTCGAGCTGACCGGGATCCCGCCCGGCACCTACCAGCTCACCGTCTGGCACGAGCGCTACGAGGGAGCCACGCGGCAGGTCACGGTGACGGCCGGCGCGACTGCCGAGGCCGACTTCACGCTCGACGAGTAGATCGCTACGGTCAGTGGCGTCACCACTATCACCATCGAACAGGTCGCGACCACGTCCGAGCAGATCGCTACGGTCAGTGGCGCGAATGTTCGTTCGCCGGAGCGACGCCTCGTGAGCCCCACCGACGTGCCAATCCGCCATGCCAGCCCCTTCGTCGCCTGGGCCGACCGCGCGGTCGCCGCCGCCTGGTTCCGGCACGGCGTCACCGCGGTCATCGCGATCAACGCCGTCGTCATCGGACTCGATACGTCCGCGACCCTGTCCGCCGCCTACGGCGTCCTCTTCGAGAGCGCCAGCCAGACCTTCCTGGCGATCTTCGTAATCGAGGCCCTGATCAAGATGGCGGCCCGGTGGCCGCGCGTCGGGAACTACTTCAAGGACGGCTGGAACGTCTTCGACTTCACCGTCATCGTCGTCAGCCTGCTGCCGAACACCGGCGAGCTGGCTACGCTGGCGAGGCTGGCCCGCCTGTTCCGGGTGCTGCGTCTCGTGTCGGCGCTGCCCGGCCTGCGGCTCATCGTCGCCACCCTGATCCGGTCGGTGCCGGGCATGTTCAACGTGCTCGCGTTGATGTCGATCATCTTCTACGTCTACGGCGTCGCCGGCTACCACCTGTTCCACGAGGTCGATCCGACGCACTGGCGCACGCTCGGCATCTCGCTCCTGTCCCTCTTCCGCATCGTCACCCTGGAGGACTGGACCGACATCATGTACGCGGCCCTCGAGCACTACTGGTGGGCGTGGGCCTACTTCGTGAGCTTCGTCGTGGTCGGCACCTTCGTCGTCATCAACCTGTTCATCGCGGTGGTGATCAACAGCCTGGACGAGGCGAAGCAGGAACGGCTGCACGACCTGCAGGGGCCCCCAACGCGCGACGAGCTGATGGCCGAGCTCAATCGGACGCGGGAAGCGCTCGCGCGGCTGCAGCAGCGCCTGGAGCGCGACCGGCGGTAGCCATGGCTACTCCCGCGGTCCGTAGCTCCTGCTGCGTTGCGGCCGTTCGTCACCGGGAACGATCCGTCGCGGCGGGCCGCGGCTCTCGGCGGATGGCGACCATGCGCTGGACTACGGAAGCGGCAGCTTGCCGCTACATCCCGCCTGCCGGACTCAGTTCGACTTGGCCGGCTTCGGGGGTTTCGGCGGCGGTGGTGGCGGAGTGACTCGACCGGGACGTGGTGGAGATCCTCCCGTCCGCTGACTGGGCGGCCCGCTATCCGGCGGCATACCGGCCCTCCATGGCCTTGTATGCCGCCTCCTCGCACGTGGCGTTCAGCCGTTCGTCGGTCGGGATGTGCGCACTCCCGGCGCGGTCGGTCACGCGCATCACACGGCGCGCCAGTTCCGCAAGCGTCCGTCGAGCCGCATCGTCGTCGACCGAGTCGGCCTAGATCTCTCCCCACAGCGCAGCCAGCTCGACTTCCATCTCGCTGCATTCACGCCGGATGGAACTCAACACCGCCGCCTTGTTCGCGTAGTCGGCAAGAAAGTCCCACGCGACCAGGATGGCGACGACGGCGCCGGATGCGACCTGAACCGCTTCCGGGAGCGCGTTGGTGACCGCTGCCACACCGGCGGTTGCCGAGGCTAGGAGCACGAGCCGAACACCCAAATGTTGCCGGTGTTGCCGGCTCGCCATCCGCTCGTAGTACCACGAGTCGGGCGGTATCGAGCATCTCCTGCCACACGGCATTACGCGTCGCGTCGGTCACCCCCACCATGCGATTCAGTGTACCACGGTGTCGCGTGCTCCGATGCGATGTCCCGCGTCGGGGCTCGGGCCCGCAAGGCAGCGGTACGGATATTACCTGCGAGGCAACGTCTATGTGTGCCAATTGATCGAAGAACGTGCGACGTTCTTGATCGTTCTCCGCTGGTCGTCATGGATTCCATCAGGATTGAAGTACATGACACTATTGCGTATTTCCATCTCCCCTTCTCTCGTAGCCGAACTTCCGCAGGAGGTCTCGTACCTTGACCGATTGCGGCGAGGCCGCTGAGCCGCTGTCGATATCCTTCTTCATTCGGCTCGCGATACCATTCAGCCACTGAGAGCCTTCTTCCATCAGTCATCTCCCCCGAGCGCCTACACTTGCCGCACCGGCCGAGGGGCCGGACCGGCAAAGCGATTCTGCATCGAATCCCGTTCTTACTCCCGCGGCCCGTAACTCCTGCTGAATCCGTTCCGGCCGTTCGTCACCGTGAACGAGCCGTCCCGGCGGGCCGAGACGTGGATCCAGTGCGAGGTGCCCATGTGCACGGCGCGCCCGTCGGCGAGCGTCGTGTCCTCCTCCAGGTTGGCGATGAACTGCTCGGGCCGGTTGTGGGCCTCGCCGCCGGGGATGGAGTAGTGGTTCTGCCACAGGTCCGGCGGATTGTCGGCGGCCGCCAGAATCTCGAAGGTCTGCAACGCGCCGCCCTTGCGCGGGCCGTTGTTCATGATGGCCGCTCGCGGCGCGATGGCGTGGACGAGCGCCTCGGAGCCGGAGGTCTCCGAGCCGTGGTGCGACACCATGTACAGATCGACCGGACCCACCTTGTCGTTCGGGCACATCAGCGAGTGTTCCTTGTTCCAGTTCAGGTCGCCCATGATGACGCTGCGGAAGGCGCCGAAGCCGACGAAGGTGCTGACCGACTGGTCGTCCTCCGCGTTGCCGTAGCGGCTGGTGATGTCCTCGCCGTGGAACGTGAAGCCCGCGCAGTGCGGGTTAGCGCCGCCGGCGCCGTCGAGCGGAGCATCGAGCACGGCTCCGTCGGAGGCGATGATCACGACGTCGAGGTCGCCCACCGGCAGGCGGTCGCCGGGGGCCACCACGCGGTGTGTGCCGCCGCTGCGCAGGTCCGTGTAGAGCCGGAAGGCGGCCAGTCGGGCCTCTCCTTCGTCGACGGTCGTTCCGTGGTCGATGAAGTTGCGGATCGGCAGCCGCTCGGCGAGCTGCAGCGCGCCGCCCATGTGGTCGCCGTGGAAGTGGGTCACGATCAGATAGTCGATCTGCGTCACCCCGGCGTCGGCCGCCGCCGCGGCGATGCGGTCGGCGTCGCGCCCCTCGAAGCCGGGCCAGCCGGTGTCGACGAGCATCGACTCGCCGGACGGCGCCACGTAGAGGGTGGCCTCGCCTCCCTCTACGTCGACCATGTAGATCTCGAGCGTGTCGTCCGATCCGCCCTGGGCGGCCGGCGACGCCGCGGCGAGCGCGAGACAGAGCAGCAGGGAAGCGATGACGCGCATGGGCACCTCCTGCGCGCCATTGTCGGTCGGCGCGCCGGCGTTGGCAATGGCAAAGCAGCCAGTAGTGAACCCCGCTCAGCACCGCGAGCGGTGAGGGGCCCGGGTGGCAGGGCGCGCCGAGGACGCATGGGGCAGATTCGACCGAGGGGTAACGCAGTCCACGGGGATGCACAGCCGCTCGAATGCAGCGAAGCCTCGCCGCGGGCTGCTACGATCTTCAGACCATGCCGCCACAGTACGTCTACACGATGAAGGGCCTCGGCAAGCGGTATCCCCCCGACCGCACCGTGCTCAAGGACATCTGGCTGTCGTTCCTGCCCGGCGCGAAGATCGGCGTGCTCGGCGCCAACGGGGCGGGCAAGAGCACCCTGCTGCGGATCATGGCGGGGGAGGTCACAGAGTTCGACGGCGAGGCGTTCCCGGCCCAGGGGCTCTCGGTCGGCTACCTGCCGCAGGAGCCGCGGCTCGACCCGGCGAAGACCGTCACCGGCAACGTCAACGAGGGCGTGGGGGACATGCGCGAGCTGCTGCGGCGCTACGACCAGATCGCCAGCGACCTCGCATCGAGCGGCCCTGGGTCGATCGAGATGGAGGAGGCGCTCGAGGAGCAGGGCGAGCTGCAGACCCGGATCGACGCCCTCGGCGCCTGGGACCTCGATTCGCGCGTCCAGATGGCGATGGACGCGTTGCGGCTGCCGCCCGGCTCGGCCGACGTGACGACGTTGTCGGGCGGGGAGCGCCGGCGCGTCGCGCTCTGCCGGCTCCTGCTGCAGTCGCCCGACCTGCTGCTGCTCGACGAGCCGACCAACCACCTGGACGCGGAGTCGGTCGCCTGGCTGGAGCGTTTCCTGGCGGACTATCCGGGGACGGTGGTGGCCGTCACCCACGACCGCTACTTCCTCGACAACGTCGCCGGCTGGATCCTGGAGCTCGACCGCGGCGCCGGCATTCCCTGGGAGGGCAACTACTCGTCGTGGCTCGCCCAGAAGCAGCAGCGGCTCGATGTCGAGGCGAAGCGGCGGCGCACGCTGCAGCGCGAGCTGGAGTGGATCGCGATGTCGCCGCGCGCGCGGCAGGCGAAGGGGAAGGCGCGGCTGAACGCCTACGAGCGCCTGCTGGCCGAGGACGCGGCGCAGAAGATCGACTCGGTCGAGATCTACGTGCCGCCCGGTCCCCGGCTCGGCGACGTGGTGGTCGAGGCGACCGACCTCATCAAGGGCTACGGCGACCGCGCGCTCATCGGCGGCCTGTCGTTCACCTTGCCGCCGGCCGGCATCGTCGGGGTGGTCGGTCCGAACGGGGCCGGCAAGACCACGCTGCTGCGGCTCGTCACCGGTGAAGAGGAGCCCGACGCGGGCGAGATCCGGCTGGGCGAGACGGTCCAGGTGGGCTACGTCGACCAGGGCCGCGAGCTCGATCCGCAGCAGACCGTGTGGGAGGCGATCTCGGACGGGCAGGACGAGATCACCCTGGCGAAGCGCAAGGTCGCCTCGCGCGCCTATGTCTCGTGGTTCAACTTCCGCGGAAGCGACCAGCAGCGCAAGGTGGGGACCCTGTCAGGCGGGGAGCGGAACCGGGTGCACCTGGCGAGACTCCTGCGCGGCGGCGCCAACCTGCTGCTGCTCGACGAGCCGACCAACGATCTCGACGTCGACACGCTGCGCGCCCTCGAGGACGCGGTCGTCGAGTTCGCGGGCTGCGCGGTCGTAGTCAGCCACGACCGCTGGTTCCTCGACCGCATCGCGACCCACATCATCGCCTTCGAGGGCGACAGCGAGGTGGTCTGGTTCGCGGGCAACTACGCCGACTACGAGGCCGACCGCCGCCGGCGGCTGGGGCGAGCCGCGGATCAGCCGCACCGGATCCGGTTCCGGAAGCTGACGCGCGCCTGACGCTCTGACGCGGGGCACTGGGCGCTCAACTGTGCCAGTGCGCTGTAGGTACGCGGTGAGGCCGACGGGGCGGGACGCGTGCATGCGATGCGTCTAAACCGGCAATTGGCCGCTTTCATAACCAGCAATCAGCCGCTTGTTTACCCGGCAATCAGCCGCTAGACTGGCCAGCAAATGGACGCAGCCCGGCCACTGTTTCCGCGCTCGCTGGCATCCGCCGTCCGGGAAGCCCTGGCGGATACGCCCGTCGTCTGCCTGCTCGGCCCGCGGCAGAGCGGCAAGACCACGCTGGCGCAGCAACTGGCGCCCCGGCGTACGTTCGTCAGCCTCGACGAGCCGAGCTACTACCGGACCGCCACCGAGGATCCGGCGGGTCTCGTGGCCAGCCTGCCCGAGGCTGCGACCGTGGACGAGGTTCAGCGTGTGCCGGCTCTCCTTCCCGTCATCAAGCACGCGGTGGACCGCGACCGGCGTCCCGGTCGCTTCCTGCTGACTGGCTCGGCCAATCTGCTGCTGACGCCGGCCGTCACCGAGTCGCTGGCCGGGCGCATGGAGATCGTGCAACTGCACCCGTTGACGGAATCGGAAAAAGAGCGACGGCCCGGTGGATTCCTGAATGCGCTGCTGACCGGCGCCCTCGAACCGGGCATCCGGCCCCGCGAGGAGACCTCGGGGCCGTCGCTGGCGGAAAGGCTGGTCGCCGGCGGCTATCCCGAACCGCTTGCCAGAACGCCGCGGCGCGCGAGGCAATGGCATCGGCAGTACCTGCGCAGCATCATCGAGCGTGACATGCGGGACGTGGCGCGGGTGCGGGACGTGAATGGCATCGGCAGGTTGCTGGAGCTGCTGGCGCTACGGAGCGCGGAATTGTTCAATGCGAGCGGATTGGCGAACGATCTCGGTCTGCGCCGGGAGACGGTCGAGCACTACGTCGCCGTGCTGGAACGGTTGTTCCTGGTGCGACGCCTGCCCGCGTGGCGCCGCAATCCAGCCAACCGTCTCGTCGCGTCGCCGAAGGTGCATTTCCTGGACAGCGGTCTGGCCGCGACCCTGGGCGGCCTGACGGCCGACCACTGGCTCTCCGGCCGTGATCGCATGGGACACCTGCTGGAGTCGTTCGTTGTTCAGCAGCTCGTCGCCCAGGCCGCCTGGACCGATCCCGACCTACGGTTCTGGCACTACCGCGACAAGGACCAGGTGGAAATCGACGTCGTCGTAACGCGCGGCGGGCAGACCTGGGGAGTCGAGGTCAAGGCCGCGGCGACCATCAGTTCAGGAGACGGACGGGGGCTCCGCCGCCTTGCCGACCGTTGCGGGGACGACTTCGAGTCCGGCGTGCTGCTCTACGCCGGCCGGGATGTGCTTCCCCTCGGCGACCGACGTATGCTGGCCGTGCCGCTGAGCCTGTTGTGGGAGCGGTAGGGCAGCACCGAGGGTGGCGGGCTGCTTCAGTTCGGAAATGCGTCCGTGAGAATTGCCAGTGAGTTATGGACTGCCTCAACTGGTTCTGCTCTCATGGTCTGTTTGTTCAGGCGCTTGTTCTCGCAGATGATCAGATACCCAACCCGTATCCCGTCATCATCGAACCGTGCTCCACGCTCGACCTCGCATGCAGATCGAACGTGAGGTCGCCGAGCTCCAGTTCGGCGGCCTTGACGGGGCCGACGTTCTTGAACGTGAACGTGAGCCCCGGCGGATCCTTGGGAGCGGGACTGGGCATGACGTCCTACAGCGGCCAGTCGCGCAGGATCCGCTCGGTCTCCTCCAGGTGGCTGCTCTCGTCGCGGATGAAGTCCTCGAGCTGCACGGCGAGGCCCTTGTCGCCGTAGGCCTCGGCCTCCTGTGCCCGCGTGGTGTAGCCCCTCATCGCGTGGCTCTCGGCCTCCACCACCGCTTCGAGCATCGCGCGGTTGCCCTCGGGCAGGGCGACCTCGCGGGGCACGGTGGTCGGTTTGCCGCCGAGCGAGACGATCTTGTTGGCGAGGAACTGCGCGTGCATCTGCTCGTCGGCGACCTCGGCCAGGAAGAACTGGGAGAGTTGGGGCCGGTAGGGGCCGGTGGCGCGGGCGGCGTAGACGATGTACTGGATTATGGCGCCGAGCTCGTCGGCAAGGTCCTCGTTCAGCTTGTGGATCAACTGGTCCTTGGTCAACGCTTCTCCTTACGCTCGGACGTCTCGGTCCGGAACCGGGGCGCCACCACTTGGCGAGGGCCTGGAAGCGGCCGACACGCATGCGGCGGCCACCCCGACGTGGCCCGAGGAATCGTCGCTTGCGGCTCCGATTCCCGCCCAACCGGACTGCCCAGGAGTCCACGCGCTTCCGCGGCGCAGACTCCCGGCGATGTCTCAGTCGACGATCGCCTGATAGATCAGCGATCGCACCTTCTGCTGATCGTCCAGGTTGATGGCCGGGATGATCTGCGTCAGGTAGACCACCACCATCTCCTCCTTCGGATCGGCCCAGTAGACGGAGTGGTAGGCGCCGGCCCAGGCGAACTCGCCGACAGATCCCGGCAGACCGCTCGCCGCCGGGTCGTGCGTGATCGAGAAGCCGAGGCCGAAGCCCTGGCCGTTGCGGAACGCGATGTCGCCCAAGTGGTCGCTGGTCATCGACTCGACCGTCTTGCGCGACAGGATGCGCGTGCCGTTCAGCTCGCCGCCGTTGAGCATCATCTGCAGGAACGTGGCGTAGTCGGTGGCCGTCGACAGCACGCCGGCGCCCGCGGAGAACGCCCTGCGCGGTCCGTTCACGTAGTGTCCCTGGCCCACCATGTGGCCCGGCTCGGGCGCCCGCTCGAAGCGGCTGCCGCCGTCCACCGACGAATAGACGGTCGCCAGGCGGCCCAGCTTGCTCTCCGGCAGGAAGAAGTGCGTGTCGGTCATCCCGAGCGGATCGAACAGCCGCTCCTTCAGGAACGCGCCGAGCGTCCGGCCGCTGATCTTTTCGATCATCGCGCCCAGGATGTCGGTGTTGTAGCCGTAGATCCAGCGCTCGCCGGGGTGCGCGTCCATCGGCAGCTCGGCGAGGCGCGCCATCGTCTCGCCCACGGTCTCGTCGCGGTCGGCGAAGTACCAGCCGGTGATCCCTGCGTCCGCCCAGGCGTCGGCGGCCGGTCCCCGGTTGGCGAGCAGCCCCATGCCGTAGCTGATGCCGGCAGTGTGGGTCAGCAGGTCGCGGATGGTGATCGGGCGCCGCGCCGGCACCACGTCGTAGCCGCCCTCGCCGTTCGGCTCGGCGACGGTGGTCTCGGCGAACGCCGGGAGGTACTTGCCGACCGGGTCGGTGATCAGCAGCTTGCCCTCTTCCTGCAGCAGCATCACGCCGACGCTGGCGAGCGCCTTGGTCTGCGACGCGATGCGGAAGATCCCGTCGGACGGCATCGGGGCCTGCGCCTCGACGTCGCGGAAGCCGATCCCCTCGCGATAGGCGATCTTGCCGCGCCGCACCACGATGGTGACCGCGCCGGCGAGCCGGCCCTCGTCGACGTAGCTCTCGAGCGCCAGGCTGAGGCGGTCGAGCCGCTCCGACGACATTCCCACCTCTTCGGGACTGACGCGGACCAGTCCCTGAGCGAGCAGGGCCTGCGGAACGAGCAGCAGAACGAACACGGCGGCGAGCGCCGTCAGGCGAATGCATGATCTCATGGCGTTACCTCGACCTTCGTAGAAACCTCAGCGGGTTCGGACCAGATGGAGCGCGATGGCCGCGCCGAACAGCACCAGTCCCATGATATCCGTGACGGTGGTCGCGTAGAAGAGGAGCAGGCCTCCGGCGACCGCGGCGACCCGTTCGACCGGGTTCGCGGCCTGCCGCAGCCAGCCCCCGAGCCCCATGGCCAGGGCGCTGACGCCGATGGCGGCGGTGCCGACGGTCCGGACGATGTCGGCGGGCGGCGCCTGCAGCAGCACGCCGGCCCCCTCCGGGCTGACCGTGAACGCGAACGGGACCAGGAAGGCCGGCAGCGTGTACTTCCAGGTCAGCATCATCGTCCGGAACGGGTTGCCGCCGGTGATGGCGGCGGCCGCGAACGGCGACAGCGCCGTCGGCGGGCTGACCTCCGAGAGCACCGCGTAGTAGAAGATGAACATGTGCGCGGCGAAGTCGGGCACGCCGACCAGGGTCAGCGCCGGCGCGATCATGACCGCCGCGATGATGTAGGAGGCGGTGACCGGGACGGCCAGGCCGAGCATCCAGACCGCCACGGCGGCGTAGACGACGGTCAGAAAGATGTTGCCTCCTGCGAGATCGACGATGATGCCCGACAGCTTGAGTCCGAGGCCGGTCAGCGTCACCACCCCGACGATGATGCCCGCCGTCGCCGTCGTCGCGGCGACCGACAGCACCCCTCGGCCGCCCGCCTCGAGCGCCTCCACCAGCCGGCGGGGCCAGAGCGCGTTCTCCCTCCGGATGAAGCTGAGCCCGACCGCCAGCAGCGTCGACAGGAAGACCGCCCGGAACGGCGTCATCCCGCTCACCAGCAGCACGACGATGGCGATCAGGGGGAGGAACTGGTAGCCGTAGCGGCGCGTCAGCTCGCCGACCGACGGGACGTCGACGGTGACCGCCTTCGTCCCCAGCCGGCGGGAGTCCGCCTCGATCATCAGCACGATGGACAAGTAGTAGAGGACGGCCGGTACGATCGCCATGACGATCACCTGCAGATAGGTGATCTGCAGGAACTCGGCGATGAGGAACGCGGCCGCGCCCATCATGGGCGGCGCCATGATCGCCCCGATGCCGCTGGCGGACAGAATGCCGCCCCCGACCTCGGCCGAGAAGCCCGCACGCCGGAGCAGCGGCCAGACCACGGCGCCGAGCGTTACCGTCGTCGCGACACCGCTTCCCGACACGGTGCCGAGCAGGAACCCTGAGAGCGTCACCGTCCGTCCCGGACCCGCCCCGCTCTCCGAGCGTCC
This sequence comes from Vicinamibacterales bacterium, assembly GCA_963662835.3. GTDB lineage: Bacteria > Acidobacteriota > Vicinamibacteria > Vicinamibacterales > UBA8438 > WTFV01. Next base: position 7,072,861 of record CAXXVU020000002.1, on the reverse strand, counting down.
GAACGCAGCCATCGTCCAGTTGATGAAAAACGGCCCGGCACCCGACTTGGCGAGGATTGCGCCGAAGATGGTGAACAGGATGATGAAGGTCGCGCACACGTTCAGCGGCACGCCGAAGATGCCCTCCAGCGTCATGTACAACGTGCCGACGAGGCGTGCGGCGTCGTAGCCGCGGTGCGCGAACAGCTCGAGCCCCACCAGCTCCAGGTACGGCCCGTAGTAGCCGTAGAGGAGGAACGCCACCGCCGTCACCGGCAGGATCGGCCCGACCGTCCGGCGCGTGGCTTCCAACACCAGCAAGGTCGTGACCGCCCCGAGCGCGAGATCGATGGTCAGCGGCGTGGCGGCGCGATAGACGAACTGATCGAAGTCGATGACCGGCCAGGCGAGCGCCGCGATCGCGGCCGCGCCCAACACCCAGTCGAGCCACATCACCCGCGGCCGCCAGCGCGGATGGGCGGGAAAGACGAGGAACGTCAGGACGAGTGCGACGAGAAGAAAGCTGACGCGGTAGATCTGCGGCTGGACTATTCCGACCACCCAATAGAGGGCGTACAGCGACAGACCCGCCGACAGGACCGTGGCCAGCCTTGCGGTCGCACCCTGCAGCTTGCGGGTCGGGAGATCCGCTTCCGGGTCGTCGTAGACCGCGGTGGGTGAATCCGGTGTCGTCACTCGGACCAGGCGCCCTGTTCCTGGTAGTAGCGCACGGCGCCGTCATGGAACGGGATGGGCGAGCCGGCGGTTGCGCCGTCGAGCGTCAGCACGGCCGCCATCGGGTGCACCGCGGCCAGCTCTTCGTGATGGTCGAACAGAACCCGTGTCAACTCGTAGGCCAGCTCCTCGTCCATGTCCGCGTGGACCACGAGCACGTTCGAGACGGCCACGACGGTCACCGTGTCCTCCATGCCGGGGTAGACCGACGGCGGGATGGGTGAGCTGTGGTAGACGAGCGAACCGTACTGCTCCTGCAGCGTCAGGAGCGTCTCGCCGTTCGGAACCACCTTGATGGTCCGGCCGGGGGTTGACGCCAGGTCGAGGATGGCGCCGGTCGGGAGTCCGCCGCTGAAGAAGAACGCGTCGATCTTGTCGTCCTTGATGGCGTCCACCGACTGCGCCGCGCCGAGGCTCTGCCTGGTGATGTCGGTCTCGGGATTCACGCCCGCCGCCTCCAGGATGCGGAAGGCGCTCACTTCCGTGCCGCTGCCGGGCGCGCCGGTCGAGACGACCCGGTCCTTCAGCTCGGCGACCGTCTCGATGCCGGTCGCGGTAACCGACACGAGGTGGTTGTAGTTGTCGTACAGCACGGCGAGCGCGCGCATCGGCACCTGGCCGAAGTCGGAGAACACGCCCCGCTGGTTCGCCGCGTCGTCGATGGAGTCGGCCAGTCCGAACGCGATGTCCGCCGAGCGGTTCGCGATGAACTTCAGGTTGTCGACCGTGCCGGCCGTCACCTCGGCCGTCGCCTCGACGCCGTCCACGTAGTCGCTGATCACCTTGGCGATGCCCCCGCCGTACGGGTAGTAGACGCCGCCGGTGCCGCCGGTCGCGACCGACAGGCGTACCGTCAATCCGCCCCCACCGCTGTCCCGCCCGCCGCAGGCCAGCGTGCCCGCGGCGATCGCGGCGGCTGCCGCCAGCACGAGCCATCGCGCTTCGCGCCCGCTCCGGCCCGCGTTCTCAAGGTGTCGTCTGGTCATCTGCCGTCTCCTGTTTCAACGGCCGCGGCCGCTCAGCGTGCAGGCATTCTATCCTGACGCACCGGCAAGCCGGATCCTGCGCTGCATCTTTCTCGCGGTTCGCCTATCCTCGGCGCATGCAGTGGATTCGAACCCGTGCGATCCCGGTCGCCGTCTCCGTCGCGTTGCTCGTCGCGACGGCCGGCGGGAGCTCCCAGCCGACCCGCGCCCGATCCGGCATGGTGGTCGCCTCGGACAGTCTGGCGGCGGAGGTGGGCCGCGCGGTGTTGCGGGCCGGCGGCTCCGCGGTCGACGCGGCGGTAGCTACCGCGTTTGCGCTCGCGGTGACCTTGCCGGCGGCCGGCAACATCGGCGGGGGCGGGTTCCTGGTCCACCGGGCGGCGGACGGAGCCGCCGCCGCGTACGACTTCCGCGAGACCGCGCCGGCCGCGGCCTCGCCGCAGATGTTCCTGTCCGGCGGCGTCTACGACGCGGCGCGCCATCACGACAGCCACGTCGCGGTCGGCGTGCCGGGCACGGTCGCCGGACTGCATCGCGCCTGGGCCGACCACGGCCGGTTGCCCTGGCGGCGCCTGGTGGAACCGGCGGTCACCCTGGCGCGCGACGGGTTCGTCCTTACCCATGCACGCGCGGCGTCGCTGGCTGCCGTCCTGCCCCGCATGGCCCGGTACCCCGCCTCGGTCGCGGCGTATTCCAGCGACGGGGTGCCCTACGCGGCGGGCGAGCGCTTCCGCCAGCCGGAGCTCGCGGGCACGCTGGAGCTGATCGCGGCCGAAGGGCCGGGCGGCTTCTATCGCGGCCCGACCGCGTCGCTGGTCGCGCAGGAGATGGCGGAGCACGGCGGACTGATCACCGAGGCCGATCTGGCCGCCTACGAGCCCAGGGTCCGCGAGCCGATTCGGGGAACCTATCGCGGCTACGAGGTCGTGTCCATGCCGCCGCCCAGCTCCGGCGGGATAACCCTGCTCCAGATGCTGAACGTGCTCGAGGGCTACGATCTGCGGAACGGTGGCTACGGATCCGCGCTCAACGTGCACCGGATCGTCGAGGCGATGCGCCGCGGCTTCGCGGACCGTGCGCTGCACCTGGGGGATCCCGACTTCAACCCCGGGCTGCCGGTGCTCCGCCTGACGTCGAAGGAGTACGCCGCGGGACTGCGCGCGACCATCGACCCGGACCGCGCATCCCGCTCGGCCCCGGACAGTTTCGAGTGGCCGGCGACCGGGAACGAGACGACTCACGTCTCGGTGGTCGACGCCGACCGGAATGCGGTAGCGCTCACCACGACGCTCGAGCAGTCCTACGGCTCGAAGATCGTGGTGCCGGGGGCCGGCTTTCTGCTGAACAACGAGATGGGCGACTTCAACGCTGCGCCGGGACTGACGACGGCCGCCGGACTCATCGGCACGCCGCCCAACCTGGCCGAGCCGGGCAAGCGCATGCTGTCGAGCATGACCCCGACCATCGTCGCGAAGGACGGCCGCCTCTTCATGGTGACCGGCAGCCCGGGCGGGCGGACCATCATCAACACGGTGCTGCACACCATCCTGAACGTCGTCGACTTCGGGATGAACGTCCAGGAAGCCGTGGACGCGCCCCGCTTCCACCACCAATGGTTGCCCGACGAGCTGCGCTACGAGCGGCGGGGACTGTCGCCCGACACCCTGGCCCTGCTCGAGGCTCGCGGCCATGCGCTGGCCGCGCGATCCAGCCAGGGCGCCGCGCACGCCATCCTGCTCGACGCCGAGGCGGATGTTCTCGAGGGAGCGGCCGACTCCCGGCGCGCCGACGCGGCAGCGGCCGGGTACTGAGCGCGGGCCTGACGCGGCCGTCACGGCCGCCGCCGGCGTAGGCGCACCGTCGGCGGAGCGTGGTCTCCGCGGCCGCTACCGGGTTCCGTAGATCCGCTCGTAGGCCGCGTAGTTCGCCACCACCTCGCGGGCGAAGTTGCGCGTCTCGGTGTAGGGAATGCTGTCGACGAAGAAGTCGTCGCGCAGGCCGCGCGCTGCGGCCCACCAGTCGCCGGCACGGTCTTCGCCGGCGTTGTAGGACGCAATCACCGGCAATCGAGCCCCGTCGAACAGCTCCAGCAGGTCCGCGTTGAGGCGCGCCGCGATGGCGATGTTGACACGCGGCTCGGCCAGCGTTGCGTCGTCGATGGCGGCGGCCAGAATCTCGCTGACCCCGGCCCGCTCGGCGAGCGCCTCGGCCGTGTAGGGCATGATCTGCAGCAGACCGACGGCCCCGACGGCCGAACGTGCCAGGGGGTCGAAGCGCGACTCCCGCCGCATGAGGGATACCAGCAGTACCGGGTCCGCCCCGTGCCTGCGGGCCGACTCGACGACCGTGTCCCAGAACGGTCGGGGAAAGGCCATCGGCAGGAAGTCGTCGGGGAGTCCCCGGGCCGGGCGGTTGAAGTAGGCCGTGAAGTGGTTGAAGAGGACGCGGGACGCGCTCGCGTGGTCGCCGGCCTCCGACGAGGCACGTGCCGCCAGCAGCGCCAGGCCGCGGTCGCCGCGGCTTCGATCCAGGAGGCGTCGCAGGTACCACGCCGCATCCTCGATCGACCCCGCACGCGCCAGCGCCATGGCGGCGCGGAACTCCGCCCGCTCGCGTGACGCGGGACTGAGGGTCAGGCGTGGGAAGTCGATGGGGTCCGGTGCGTCGAGTCCGGCGTCCGGCCTGCCGCGGATCTCGGCCAACCGCCGCCGCGCGGTCAGTCCGTAGTAGTGGTACGGGTAGTTCATCGCGAGAGGCTCGAAGGCGCGGGCGGCCGCGGTGAGGTCGCCGCGCTGCTCGTGGGCGACGCCCAGCCAGTACTGCGCCGCGAGGGCAAGGTCCCCGCCCGGCCCGCGTTCGATGAGGCTCCGCAGATTGGTCAGTGCCCGATCGAATCGTCGGGCGCGCACCGCCGCGACTCCGGCCCGCCAGAGGATCGCCCGCTGGTCGTCGGGCGTGGGGGCGGTTGCGAACAACCCCGGAAAGATGGCGAGGCCGCCGTCGATGTCCCCGGTTGCCACCAGAACCGCTGCCAGCAGCACGCCGGCGGCGCGGCGCTGCTCGGGGGCGGCGCCGCTGATTCGTCCTTCCAGGAGGTCGGCTCCGAGCCTGCCGGCGCGGGCCATGTCACCCATGCGTACGGCCAGCCGGAAGTCGGTCAGTCGGATGGAGGGCGTCAGGTCGCTGGTCGGGAAGCGAGCGTAGAAGGCGGCGCCGGCCGCGACCGCGGCCTCGTTGGCGCGCTGGGCGTACAGAGTCTCGATCCGTTCCGCGGCGATTCGCTCCTGCGACGCACGGCCGGGGAACGCCGCGGCCCATTCGTCGAGCAGCGCGAGTGCGGGCTCGAAGCGGGACGCGCCGCGGAGCCGTCGGACGAGGTCCCGGTACTCCGTCCCGGTGAACGGCGGCGGCGTTTCGCCGCGGGCGCGGGCCAGTCGGCGGGCCTCGCGCCGCGCCGCCACGAACGCGTCGGCCGTGCGATGGCGAAGCTGCGCCGTCCGCAGCGTGGCCAGAGCCCGGACCGCGTCGCCGGAGGCTTCCAGTGCGCTCGCGAGCCCCAGGCGGGCCGCATCGGCGGCGGCGCCGGCCGCCGCGGTTCCGAGAACCTGCCGATAGAGCGCGGCCGCCCGGTCCGGCGCGCCCGCGGCGAGATGCGCCGCCGCCGCCAGCAATACCAGATCCCGGTGGCGTGCCCGATCGCTGCCGGTCAACTCGGCGAGGACCGGCTCCGCGTCGTCCGGCGCTCCCCGTCCCGCGGCACTCTCGACGATGGCCCGCCGCGCGAAAGTCCGCATGAAGACCGCGCGCGCGATCACCTCCCGCCAGGCGGACTCCGCCGCGGCCGGGCGCCCGACTTCCTTGAGCAGCACGGCGCGCAGGATCACGTGCTCCAGAGGCGGGGAAGAGTCGCTTCCCGTGTGCTCGTCCTGCTCCAGCGCGGCCAGAGCCTCGGCCGGTCGTCCTGCGCGCAGGAGCGTGACCGCGCGGAGACAGGTCGGGGGCGGCGGCCGGAGACCGGCAGGGGCGGCGGCTTCCTGCGCCGTGGCGACGACGCCGGCCAGGAGGCAGGCGATACAGACGAGAGCGGCGGCGCGGCGGTGGCCATTCGCAGTCGGCACGGGCGTGTCCTCCCTGCGGTGCGAAACCGGAGCGTTATGAGTTTCCAGTATAATAGCAGGAGCTGTGTATGAGTCTTGCTAATGCAGGAAGGGCAGCCGCCTGCCGGCGGAGGGAGTGGAGCCGACGTGAAGATCACACCAGGGAAGCTTGCCGGAATGAAAGCGGTGTCGACCGCGGCCGGAACCATCGCGGCCGCAGCGATGGACCAGCGCGGATCGTTGAAGAAGGCGCTCGGAAAGGCCAGGGGGAGCGACGCCACCGACGCGATGCTCGAGGAGTTCAAGTCGATCGTCACCTCGGCGCTGACCCCGCACGCTTCCGCGATCCTGCTCGATCCGCAGTGGGGCATCGCGGCATCGAGACAGCGGAGCGCCAACGCCGGATTGCTCCTCGCGTACGAGGAGAGCGGCTATGACAACACCCGCCCCGGGCGTCTGCCCGACCTGCTCCCGCACTGGTCGGTGCGCCGGCTCAAGGAGGCGGGCGCCGACTGCGTCAAGGTGCTCATCTACTACACGCCGTACGACGCACCGGCCGTCAACGAGGAAAAGCACGCGTTCATCGAGCGTATCGGAGACGAGTGCCGCACGAACGACATCCCGTTCTTTCTGGAATTCGTCGGCTACGACCACGAGGGCGGTGACGAGAAGGGGCCGGAGTTCGCGAAGCGCAAGCCGGACGTCGTGGCCGGCAGCATGGCGGAGTTCTCCAAGGATCGTTACGGTGTCGACGTGATGAAGGTGGAAATTCCGATCAACATGAAGTTCGTGTCGGGCACGCGCAGCTTCCAGGGGACGGCTGTCTGCACGAAGGAGGAGGCGATCCACTCGTTCCGGCAGGCCGCCGCGGTGGCGCAGAAGCCGTTCATCTATCTGTCGGCCGGCGTCGGCAACGCGGAGTTCACCGAATCGCTGGAGCTGGCCGCCGAATCGGGTGTCGAGTTCGCCGGCGTACTGTGCGGGCGGGCCACCTGGAAGGAAGGTATTCCGGTGTACGCCACGCAGGGCGGCGAGGCGTTCCGCCAGTGGCTCGCGACCGAGGGCGTGCGCAACATCGGCAACGTGAACGACGCGTTGCGCGGCGCGACATCGTGGTTCCGGGCCTACGGAGTGGAACCTGCCCAGGCGCAGCCCGCGTAGGGGCCGACGGCAGGCGGGGTGGACCATCACTATCGGCCGGAGGTCCTGAGTGCCCTGGCGGCTCACGGCGTCCGGCCGACGCCGGCCACGCGACCGGAGTTGGTGCATGAGTTCGTCAACGACCTGTACCGCTTCGAGTTGCGGCGGCTCCGGGCGCGCCAGGTGCGCGGCGAGATTCCCAGGCAGGATTACTCGCGCCACGTCGTCGCCCTGCGCAGGCGGTACCTGCTGGTGTCCCTGCCGTTGAGACACTGGACCCGGGACGGGTAGGGGGGCGCAGCCTCCGCAATCGGCGCCGGCGTTCAGCGCCAGCCGAACAGGTTGCCGGTGCTGATGGCCCGCGGGCGCCACTCGCGGGGCGTCGCCGCCTCCAGCATTTCGCGGTGCGTCGGCGAGCCGTACGAAACGGTTTCGCTGTCCGGATCGAAGTTCCGCAGGAGCTCGACGGCCGGCGCGCGCGCGTAGACGTCGACGTAGTAGCTCAGGTTGAGCAGGCCCCGGCGTCCTTCCTGCGTTTCCCGGGTCGCCGCCATCCGCCGCTTGATCCGCTCGAGCGACACCGGCAAACCACTCGACTCCGCGGCGTCGACCGCGCGACTCTCGCCGGGTTCCGGCGTCGCGGCTCCCGCGCCAGGTTCCTGGGCCGCGAGAGCCGGCGGGGCCGTGAACCCCAGCCCGGCCGCTACGACAAGTGCCAACAGCGTCGGTTGCATGAGTGTCGGCGTGCAGCCAAGTTCCAAGCTACGACGGCTCGCAGGAGCTGTCAAGGTCGGCGTGTTCCCGTGACCGTTCCGGCGGCTGCGGTTGCTCCCCGGCGGCCGGCGCTGCCGGTAAGATCGCCCCGTGATCCTGCTGGTCGCCACCGGTCTCCTGGTCGGTCTGCTCCTCGCCCTGGCCGTGGGCATGGCGTGGCGCTTGCGCGTCCTCCGTGCGAGCGGCGCGAGGACCGGGGCACGGCTCGCGGCGCTCCTCGAGGGGGATGCGGCGGGGCTCGCAGTCTGGGACGCCGACGGGCGGCTCGTCGCCTGCAACGGTCGCTTTCGGGAGTTCTACCCCGCGGTGGTCCTGAAGCCCGGCCTCGAGTTCGAGGACCTGATCCGGTACACCGCGACCCGCGCGGTCGTGATCGTTCCCGAGACTGACATGGACGCCTGGATCGACGAGCGGCTCGACCGGCGCCGTGAGGCCGCGACCGAGACGCTGCGTACTCCGGACGATCGCTGGCTGGAGATCCGCACGCGACCCACCGAGCAGGGAGAGACGCTCCTCGTATACACCGATGTCACTGCCAGGACCGTGGCGGCACGTCAGGCCGATCCGAAGACCGCGGCAAGCGGTCAGGCCGCGGCGCTGCGCATGCTGCAGGACGCCATGGCGCTCGGCCGCGAGGCGGCATCGTTCCACCAGGGAGTCCGTGATCTGGCCCGGCTGCTGTCCGAATGGGGACACTGGGATGCCGGCACCGCCTATCTGGCGCCCGCCGACGGCAGCGCGGCGTTGGTCTCGACCGGCGTGTGGCACGCCCGAGACGAACGGGTCACGCCGCTCGAGACGCGCGCGGCGCTCGATGCGTGCTGCGACGACCCGGAGGACCATATCCTGCGCCGCGCCGTTTCGTCGGCCGAGTCGACCTGGATCGGCAACGTGACGGTCGATCCCCGACTGTCGGAAGCGCGCCGGGCCGTGCTCGGGAACATTCGCTCGATCTGTGCGGTGCCGGTCGTGTCGGGAGGGAGCGTCGTAGCCGTGCTGGAGCTCTTCGCCGATGCTCCGACGGTACCCGACGCATCGCAGGAGCGGCTCGTCGCCGGCGCCGTCGGTGAGCTTGCCCACGTGTTCGAGCGAGAACGTGCGGCTCTCGCGCCCGGGGCGGCGCAAGGCGCGGGGCCTCAGCCGGACTGACGGCCGGCGCTTCCGTTGCCGCCTGCGCGGACGTGCGCCAGCAGCGCGGTGACGCACGCCTCGATCGCGGCGGCGCCGTCGAGCGTGAGGTCCGCGAATCCAGCCGTCGGCTCGACGTGCCGGCGGAACATCGGCCACACGGTGGTCTTCCACTGCCGCAGCACCGCGGCCGGGCTCCGTGCCCGAAATCGTGTATCGCGGCGTACCCGCCGCGCCAGCGCGGTCGCCTCGTCGATGCGGATGAAGACGGTCGTATCGTAGAGGGCTCGTACCGCAGGCCAGTAGAGGGCGAGGATGCCCTCGACGATCAGGTGACGCCCCGGTCGCACCGCCCGCGTGGCCGGGGTACGCCGGTGGGTGCGGAAGTCGTAGGTCGGCCGCTCTATCGAACGCCCGTCGCGAAGCTTCCTGAGATGCGACTCCAGCAGGGGGGCGTCGATGGCGTCCGGCGCGTCGTAGTTCACCGCGTCCAGCTCCGCGGCCGTCGCCTCCGGGTGGTCCCGGTAGTAGGCGTCGAGGGGCAGCACCGCAGCGCCCGGGGAGTCGAGCGCGGCGGCGGTACGTCGAGCCAGCGTCGTCTTGCCGGAGCCGGAGGAGCCGGCGATGGCGATCAGGTGCGGACGCGTCATGCGATAAGGCCGCGGCGCGCATCCGTCGGCGGAGGCACTCGCGGTGTCCCCGGATGCGGCCGCCGGTGTCGAGACGACAGTATAGAATCGGCGCCATGTCCGACACGCCCACTCCGCGGGAATCGCCTGCCGCCGGCACGGGGCGGCCGCCCGCCGCCGGCCCGCCTCCCGGGGTTGCCACTCGTGGCGGCGCTCACGACGAAGGCGCTCCCGACCTGCGCGAACATGGCGCACCCGTGCGCGGCGTGCCGCAGACGTCGACCCGCCGGATGTTCGTCCAGCTCCACGTGTTCACCGGATGTCAGTCACCGAACGGTATCGTCGCCCAGGTGCGGCGGAGCGGCCTCGACGCGGTGGTCTACGCGGATCTGAACGATCCGCGCGGCGTCGGCGTGCTGCTGCTGAGCCAGGATCCGGCCCTGTTCGCCGAGGAAGGGCGCAGCCTGCTCTCGAACATGCCGTTCAGCAGCCTGACGCCGCGGCCGGAAATGACCATGATCGGCCGCACGTACTCGTCCGGACGCGAGCCCGACCTCGAAGATTTCCTGCTGCGCAAGGTGCCCCGGAACGTGCTCAGCCCCGATTACCCGTGGGCGGTCTGGTACCCGCTCCGGCGCATCGGCGCCTTCAATCAGCTTCCGCGCGCCGAGCAGGGGAAGATTCTGATGGAGCACGGGATGCTGGGGCGGCGCTACGGCGAGGCGGGCTACGCAGTGGACGTGCGGCTGGAGTGCCACGGCCTGGACCGCGCCGACAACGAGTTCGTCATCGGCCTCATCGGGCCGGAGCTGTATCCGCTGTCGCGGCTGGTCAAGGACATGCGGGCCACTCGCCAGACGTCGGAGTTCATACAGCAGATGGGGCCGTTCTTCGTAGGCAAGGCGCTGTACCGGTCTCCGCTCCCCGGAGCCCCCGCTGCGTAAGGGTCTCGGCGATTCGGGCGGTCTGATACGATTGCGGCCATGCCGACCGACCAGTCGTCCGCTTCCGCGCGTGCGAGTTCCGCGGCGTCCGATGCGTTGAGTCGGCTGCCGCTGCCCGACATGAACCCGCGCGGGCTCCTGCGCCACTTCGGGCCTGGGTTGATCCTGATGATGACCGGAATCGGCACGAGTCACCTCGTCACCGCTCCGGTGGCCGGCGGACGTTTCGAATACGCACTGCTCTGGTGCATTCCGGTGGCCTACATCTTCAAGTACTACGGCTTCGAGATGGCGTTCCGGTTCACCAACGCGACGGGCCGCAGCATGCTCGACGCCTACACCACCGCGCCGGGCAAATGGCCCGTCTGGTACGTGCTGATCACCACGATCATCCAGTGCGCGCTGGGGCAGGCGGGGCGGCTGGCGGCGGCCGCGGCGGTGCTGTTCTACGTCTTCTCGGAGTATCTCGGCCTCGGGCTGCCGGCCTGGCTGTACGGCCTCGGGCTGGGGGCGCTCTCGGTCGGCATCATCCTCTACGGGCGCTACGCCGCCGTGGAGCTGTCCACCAAGGTGCTGGCCGGACTGCTGTTCGTGTCGACGGTCGGCGTCTATCTGTTCGAGCCGGCGCCCATGTCGGCGATGGGCCGGTTCTTCGTCTTCGAGACGCCGGTCGGCTCGTGGCTGGTCATCGCCGCGTTCCTGGGGCTGCTGCCCACCGGCATCGACGTGTCGCTGCAGGCCTCGGAGTGGGGCAAGGCGAAGCGCGTCGGCATGGGGCGCATTCGCGAGCAGCTCGAGCGGGACGGGTTGGCGAAGCGGTTCGATCCGTTCGCCTCGAGCAGCAGCGACCTGGCCGTGGACGTCTCGGCGCTGCCCGCGCACGCGCAGGAGTACTGCCGGCGCTGGTTCCGGATCGGGCTCTGGGACTTCACGCTCGGCCACGTCGTGTCGTTCTTTCTCGCAGTGATCTTCCTGTTGCTGGCCGCGGTCTGGCTCTATCCGAGCGAGGTGGCGGGGAACGGGGTGATCGGCGAGATCGCACGCATCTTCACCGACAGCATCGGTCCGGGCATGATGCTGATCTTTCTGCTGGGCGCGTTCGCGGCCACCTTCTCCACCGCCTTCAACTACTTCGACGGCTGGCCGCGGGTCGTGGCGGCCTGCTGCCGCAACCTGTTCCGCGCCACGGCGGCGCTGCCCGGCATCGCCGCCGACCAGTTGACCGACGAACGCCGCCGGACGGCAGCGTCCGAGTACAACATCTACCGGATCACGATGTTCTACTCGCTGATCGCGGCCGTGCTCATCCTTGCCGGCCTGCCGCGCCCGGTGTTCCTGGTGCTGGTCTCGTCGGCGCTGGCGTTCTTCATTGCGCCGGTCATCTTCTTCCTGAACCTGTACTACTGCGTGACGATAATCCCGAAGAGCGACACCGCGTTCTACCCGTCGCTGCCGGTGCGCGCCTTCGCGTGGTTCAGCCTCGTCGTGTTCACCGGCCTGACCGCCGTCGTCATCCTTGCCCGCGTGTTCGGAGTGACGCTCTTCGGATAGGAGGCCGTGGTGAGAGCCCGCGTTGCAACAGGACCGGCCAGACGCCCGGATCGCGCGGTACGACGTCGAGTTCGCGCGACGGCGGAGTGCGTCTGCGCCGTCGCCGCGGCCTTGCTGCTGGGCGTTTCGGCCGCAGCGGCCGGCCAGGGCGGCAGCGGTCTGATCGTCAACGTCACCCATCGGGCGCGCGCCCTGCACCCGGGGGAGATCGTCGTCCTCAACGTCCGGACTTCCGAGGCGCCGGCGGCGCTCGGGGCCACGGCGTTCGGCGCCGAGATGCGGTTCTTTCCGGCCGGGCCGGCCAACGTCTGGTCGGCGCTGATCGGGATCGATCTCGAGGTGGAGCCGGGAGAGCACGCGGTCGCCGTGCGGGCGACGGGGGTCGACGGTTCGCTGTCCGAGACCGACTACACGCTCGCGGTCGAGCCCAAGCAGTTCGCGACCCGGAGACTGCGCGTCGAGCCGCGCTACGTCGATCCGCCCCCCGAGGTCGTGGAGCGGATCCTGCGCGAGAGGGATCAACAGGCGGCGCTCTTCCCCGTCTCGACGGCCGTACGGTACTGGCGCGACGGGTTCCTGCGGCCCGTGCCGGGACGTGCGAACAGCGCCTTCGGGCGCCGCAGCGTCTTCAACGGCCAGACGAGGAGCCCGCACAGCGGCGCGGACTTCCGGGCCGGGACGGGCACGCCCATCAAGGCGCCCAACGACGGCGTGGTCGTCCTTGCCGCCGACCTCTACTTCTCCGGCAACGTCGTGATCATCGACCACGGCTGGGGGCTCTACTCCTACTTCGCGCACCTGTCCGCGATCGACGTGGCCGCAGGCGATCGCGTGCGCAAGGGCATGGTGGTCGGGAAGGTCGGCGCGACCGGCCGCGTCACCGGCGCGCACCTCCATTGGACCGTGCGCCTGAACGACGCCCGCGTGGACCCGCTGGCGTTGCTGGAGCTGTTTCCGGACGGAGGCGGCCGCTGATGGGACGCATGGCGCCCCGGCTGATTCTCTGGCTGATCCTCGCAGGGCTGGTCGTCGGCTCGTCGCCACTTGCCGCACAGCAGGTCGGGCCCGCGCGCGGGTCGCTCGTGCTCGTGGGCGGGAGCATGCAGGATCCGGCCATCGTCGAGCGCTTCCTCGATCTCGCCGGCGGTCCGGACGCCCCGTTGGTGCTCATCCCGACGGCAGGCGGAGCGGAGTCGTACGACCGGACATGGCAGGGCGCAGAGGCGTTTCGGGCGTCCGGCGCGACGCGCCTCACGATCCTGCACACCACGGACCGCGACACGGCGAACACCGACGCGTTCGTCGAACCGTTGCGCGGCGCCGGCGGCGTCTGGTTCGGCGGCGGGCGCCAGTGGCGGCTGGCCGACGCGTACCTGGACACGAAGGTGCACGAGGCGCTCCGGGAGGTGCTCGATCGCGGCGGCGTCATCGGCGGGTCCTCCGCGGGGGCGACGATTCTGGGCTCGTACCTCGTGCGCGGCGACACGCGTACCAACACCATCATGATGGGCGACCACGAAGAAGGGTTCGGGTTGCTCCGGGGCGTCGGGGTCGATCAGCACCTGCTGCGGCGCAACCGCCAGTTCGACCTGATCGACGTCGTGCGCGCACGCCCCGATCTGCTCGGCATCGGCATCGACGAGGACACCGCCATCGTGGTGCGGGGCGACCGGTTCGAGGTCATCGGTCGGAGCTACGTCGCCATCTACGACCACGAGCGCCTGCTCGATTCAGGCGGCCTGTTCTACCTGCTGGCGCCGGGCGACGCCTACGACCTGGCGACCCGCGAAGCCTATCGCCCGCGACCGGCCCTCGGACCCCTCGACCGCGTCGTGGCCGGGCCGTGGCCCGACGCGCCTCGTTGAGGTTGCCGGATCGACGGACCGGAGAAGACGGTCTCCCGGCGCCGGGCTGCAGTGTGGGCCGGTCAGGCGCGCATCGCTCCGGCCAGGACGTCGACGAGCGCGTCGACGTCGGCAGAGTCGTTGTACAGGTGTGGCGCGATGCGGATGGCCCCCCCGCGGAGCGACACCGATATCTGTCTCGCTCTGAGGTCGCGGCCGAGTCGAGGGATGTCGACGCCGGCCGGCAGGCGCACCCCGAACAGGTGACCGGCCCGCCAGCGGTCGTCATCCATCCGGCAGCCGAGATCGCGGAGGCGCGGGGCCGCAGCGGCTGTCAGCTCGCGCGTGTGGGCCGCGACCGTTTCCGGTCCCCAGTCCAGGACCTGCTCCAGCGCCGCCTCCAGCATCGGCAGCAGCACGAAGTTCGACCGTTCGCCCACGTCGTAGCGGATGGCTCCCGGCTGGTAGTCGTCGCGGTAGTTGACGAGCTCGTTGAATCGATCGCTGCCGCCGCGGGTGATCCAGTTCTCCTCAATCGGCACGCCGCCGTCGAACGCGGGGCCGTACCACGCCAGGCCGATCGCGTAGGGACCGGTCAGCCATTTGTAGCCGGCGCAGATCAGCGCGTCCGGACAGGTGCGCGCGACGTCGAAGGGCTGCGCTCCGACAGCCTGCGTCCCGTCGACGATGAGCCGGGCTCCAGCCGCGCGCGCCCGCTCGCCGACGGCGTCGAGATCGAACCGCAGGCCGTCGGTCCAGTGCAGCGGCGGCAGCACGACCGCCGCCGTCCGGTCGTCGATGGCGTCCAGCAGGGCCCCGTTCCAGGCCTCGCCCCGCGATCCCGCCGTGTCCGGGACGGCCACGGTGCGCAGCGTGGCCCCGGTTTCGCGGCATGCCCGCCGCCACGTGTAGACTGCGCTCGGGAACTGCTCCTCGACGACGATCACGGTCCGGCCGGCGGCGAGCGGCGTATTCCGGGCCACCGTCGCCATGGCGTAGGAGACGGACGGCACGATCGCCACCCGGTCCGGATCGGGTGCGTTGACGAGGCGGGCGAAGAGCCCGCGGACGCGTGTGGCGGGCTCGAAGAAGTCGCCGGTCTCCAGGCGGCTGGGGACGGCGATGCGGTCGATCGCGCGGCGTCCGGCGTCCGCGACCCGCTTCGAGGCCGGCGCCATGTACGCGCAGTTGAGATAGTGGAGACCGGCCGGAAGCGAGAAGAGCGCGCGGTGCGCGTTCGGGCCCGGGGGACTGCGGAGCCCCGGGGAGATCGGTGAGGCGACCGCTCTGCCGGTTGACGCCATGCAATTCAGCTTACTACCGTCCGCGGGCGCGCGGCCGGTGGTATGCTCATCCGTTTTCAGGAGTCTGCCATGGCCTCCAGGACGGCGAACGGATCACTGGCGCTGGCGCTGGCCGCCTCGGTCGCCGGCGGGTGCGCCCTCGGGACGCCGGAAGAGCGCGCGGAGAGGGCGCTCGCGAACCGCGCGGCGGCGATTCACGAGCGCGTGCTGACGCTCGACTCGCACATCGACATCCCGTTCAACTTCGCCACCCGGGAGGTCGATCCCGGCGTGCTCGGCGACTTCCAGGTGGACCTGCCGCGGATGCGCGCCGGCGGGCTCGACGCCGGCTTCTTCATCGTCTACGTCGGCCAGACGGAGCGCATGCCCGAGAACGAGGCGCAGGCCAGGGCGGACGCGATGACGAAGTTCGAAGCGATCCACCGCATGGCCGAAGAGCTGTACCCGGACGAGATCGAGATCGCGTACACCGCGGCCGACGTGGAGCGGATTGCCGGCAGCGGCAAGCTGGTGGCGGCGATCGGCATCGAGAACGGTTACGTCATCGGCCGCGATCTCTCTCTGCTGGAGACCTACCACGAGCTCGGCGCCCGCTACATGACGCTCGCACACGGCGGACACAACGACATCGCGGACTCCGCGACCCCGCGGGAGAACCTGGGGGATGCGGAGGCCGAGCACGACGGCGTGAGCGCGTTCGGCGAGCAGGTCATCGCCGAGATGAACCGTCTCGGCATGCTGGTCGACGTGTCGCACATCTCGAAGGCGGCCATGCTCGACGCCGTCCGGCTGTCCGAGGCGCCGGTCATCGCCTCGCATTCGAGCATGCACGCCCTGATGCCGCATCCCCGCAACCTGGACGACGAACAGCTCCGGGCGCTGGCCGCTAACGGGGGCGTGGTCCAGACGGTGGCCCTGGGTGCGTTTCTGTCCGAGGTCGCGGCCCGGCGGGCCGTGGAGTACCGCAACATCCGGGGCGCCTTCGGCATGATTCCGGGCCAACCGCCCGAAGAGCTCGGCGCCGAGCCCTACGAGGACTACATCGGCCGGATCGAGGCTCTGGACGCGCGCTGGCCCGATGCGACGGTCGCCGATTTCGTGGACCACATCGACCACGCGGTCGACCTGATCGGCATCGGTCACGTCGGGATCAGCTCGGACTTCGACGGTGGCGGCGGCGTTCTCGGCTGGTACGACGCGAGCGAGACGCTCAACGTCACCGTCGAGCTGGTGCGGCGCGGCTACAGCGAGGAGGACATCGCCAGGCTTTGGGGCGGTAATCTGCTGCGGGTCTGGGGCGAGGCGGAAGAGGTGGCCGCGCGGCTCGGCCGGTAGCAGACCGGGCGGAGCATTCACCATGTCCAGCACGAGTCTGCCGGCGTCGCCCCGGCCGGCGCGAGTCGCAGCGCGCACCACGCATGCTCTGCCGTGGGCCCTGCATCCGGACGTGCGCACCGTATGGCTCTCCGCGGTCACGCGCGGGGCGGCGGGCGTGTTCCTCGACTACGACGGCACCCTGACGCCTATCGCCGACCGGCCGGAGCAGGCCACGCTCAGTGCGTCCACGCGGGCGCGGCTCGCGAGACTGGCGTCCCGCTGTCCGGTGACCATCGTTACCGGCCGCGACGTCGCCGTCGTGCGCGACTTCGTGCAACTCGACGAGATCGGCTACGCCGGCTGCCACGGCCTGGACATCGAGGGGGCGGCCGGCAGCGGCCTGCGCTACGAGGCGGCGGGAACCTTGCTGCCCGCGCTGGACGCCGCGGAGGCCGACCTGCGGCGGGGATTGTCGGGCATCGCAGGCGCGCTCGTGGAGCGCAAGCGCTACAGCGTCTCGACCCACCACCGGCTCGTCGCGCCGGGGGATACCTCCCTGGTGGAGGAGGTCGTCGCGACCGTGGCTCGCCGTCACCCCGAGCTGCGCCGCGAGCGGGGCAAGAAGGTGTTCGAGCTGCGGCCGGACGTGGCGTGGGACAAGGGAAGCGCCGTCGCGTGGCTGCTCTCCGCCATGGCGCTGGACTCCGGGGCGGCCACCTACATCGGCGACGACGAAACCGACGAGCACGCCTTCGAGTTGCTCGACGGCTCCGGAGTTCCCATCGTCGTCGAGCACGGAGACCGTCCCACGAGCGCGCGCTATCGCGTGCGCGACCCCCGCGAGGTGACCGAGGTTCTGGATCTCCTGATAGAGGCGCTGGCGTTGTCCTGAGGGGCGTCCGCGACCCGTTTCGTGCGCGCCCGTTGCGACTCTCCTCGAACCGTCCGAGCGGTTTACGCACAATTCACCGTTTCGTTACGGCCCGGCAAACGGCGCGGTCTAAGGTTGGCTTGGCTCGACCCGGCGACCCTGGACAGTGCCGGTGGCGACGGGCTTCGGTGTTGCGGTTCGTGCAACGCTGCGTTACGCTCGGGTCGAGGTTCTCGAAGGGGTGCGACTTGGATTCGGCTCAGGGCGCCGTACCGCGCGCCACCGATGAAATCAACCAGTTGAAGACGCGCCTGCTCGCGATGGGCGGCGAGGCGGAAGAGCAGGTGCGCGCGGCGGTGCGGGCGCTCGTCGACAACGATCTGCGGCTGGCCGAGCGCGTCCTCTGCGGCGACGAGCCGATCAACCGTCTGCACATGGAGATCGACAAGCGCTGCTACGAGCTGCTGGTCAACCATCCGCCGCAGCCCACGGACGTTCGGGTGATCGTCTCGGGCGTCAAGATCAACGGTGATCTCGAACGTATCGGCGACGTAGCCGTCAACATCGCCGAGGCGACGTTCAGCTACCTGCAGCATCCGCCGGTCAAGCCGCTCATCGACATTCCACGCATGGCCGAGCACGCGCAAGGCATGCTGCGGGACGCCCTGAACGCATTCGTGCGGCACGCCACCGAGTTGGCGTACGACGTGCTCGACCGCGACGACGTGCTCGACGGGCTCAAGGACCAGGTGTTTCGCGAGCTTCTGCGTTACATGGTGCAGAATCCGGCCACGACCGAACCCGCGCTCGACCTCATCCTGATCTCCCGCCATCTCGAGCGGATCGGCGATCACGCAACCAACATCGCCGAAGAGGTGATCTTCATGGTGTCCGGCTGCGATGTCCGGCACCATGCCCAGGAAGGGAGGAGGCCCACTGAGCACTGAACCCTTGGCCACCGTAGCGCCCGCTTCCCCGACTCCCGAGCCGCTGTCCGTCGACGGCGGGGATCGAGTGCTGGTCGTCGAGGACGATCAGGACATAGCGGAGTTGGTGGCGCACCATCTCCACAAGGCGGGGTACGCGTCCGAAATCCTCACCTCCGGCGAGGAGGTGATGCCGGTCGTCCGCGAGCGGCCGCCGGAGCTGGTCGTGCTCGATCTGATGCTTCCGGGTCGCAACGGCCTGGACGTGTGCCGTTCGATGCGCGCCGACCCGCGGACGTCGAGCGTGCCGATCATCATGCTGACGGCGAAGTCGGACGAGACCGACCGCATCGTCGGTCTGGAGCTGGGCGGCGACGACTACGTCACCAAGCCCTTCAGTCCCAAGGAACTGGTCGCACGCGTCGGTGCCGTTCTGCGGCGGGCTCGGCGCGAGCAGCCGCCGCGAAACCTGCTTCGCTTCGGTCTCGTCACCGTCGACACCGACCGGCACCTCGTTACCTGCGGCGGGCGCGACGTCCGACTGACGGCCAAGGAGTTTCTGCTGCTGCGCTATCTGATCGAGCATCGTGGCAGGGTCCTCTCCCGTGACGTCCTGCTCTCGGACGTCTGGGGCTACACCTACACCGGGGGTACGCGGACCGTCGACGTGCACATCCGTCGGCTGCGCGAGAAGCTGCCGATGCTTGCCGTCGCGATCGTCACCGTCAAGCAGTTCGGATACAAGCTGGTCGAGCAGGATCCAGGCGCGCCGTCCGGACCATGAGACTCCGTACCCGTCTGTTTCTCGCGGCGTTCGGTATTGCGGGCCTCAGCCTGCTGCTGGCTGCGGCGCTCGTGGCCTGGCTGCTGGAGCGGCAGCTCCTGGACAGGATCACGACGGATCTGGTGGCCGAGGCCCGGCTGGTGGCCGATCTCGTGGCGCGTAGCGGGACATCACCCACCCTCACGGATCTCGACCGGGAAGCCGACTCGCTCGGCAGCAGTCTCGGCGCACGGGTCACCATCATCGAACCGGGCGGACGTGTCGTCGGCGACACGGCGGAGGACGGCGCCTCGCTGGCGGCGATGGAGAACCACGGCGCGCGGCCGGAGATCGAGCTGGCGCGGACCGGCGGGATGGGCGTGACCCGCCGCTACAGCACGACGGTGGAGCGCGATCTGCTCTACGCGGCCGTGCGCGTGGAGCACCCCGATGTGGCATTCGTCCGGCTCGCGCTCCCGTTGACCGCCGTGGACGATCAAATCGCATCGGTACAGCGCGGCACGGCCGGCGGATTGCTCCTGGCCCTGGCCGGGGCTCTCGTCCTCGCCTGGGTCACCTCGGCTGCGATGAGCCGGCGCGTCAGCGCGATCGCGGCGGTTGCGCGGCGCTACGCGGCGGGGGATCTGACGCCTCAGATCGGCCCGTACGGGGAGGACGAGATCGGTACGGTCGCCCGTGCGCTCGACGCTTCGGTGCAGGAACTCGGCCGGCGTCTCGGGGAGCTCTCGAGGAACCGCCGATTGACGGACGCGATTCTCGCCAGCATGACGGAGGGCGTGCTCGTCGTCGACGCGCGCGGCCAGGTGAAGATGGCCAACGACGCCGTGCGCCGTCTGCTGCAGATCGAGGAGACCCCGATCGACCGCCACTACGTGGAGCTGATCCGTCATCCGGAAGTGGCGAAGCAGATCGGACGTGCGCTGGAAGCAGGGGGTTCCAGCCAGACGGAGATCACGCTGAGCACGGAGCCGGTGCGGGTCTGCCTGGCGAGCGCCGCTCCGTATACCGAACAGGACGATCCTGGTGTGGTCATCGTGTTGCACGACGTCAGCGACTATCGCCGCGCGGTGCAGATCCGCCAGGACTTCGTCGCCAACGTGTCGCATGAGTTGCGCACGCCGCTGACGGCCATTCGCGGGGCGGTGGATGCGCTGGACGACGAGACGGCTCCTGCTGCGCGGCACCGGTTCCTCGACATCGTCGCGCGGCATACGACGCGCATGGAGCGCCTGGTCACCGACTTGCTGCGGCTGGCCCGTCTGGACGCCGGGCAGGAGGTGCTGCGCCTGGACCTGTGTGCGACGGCCTCGGTGTTCGCGAGCGTTGCGGCGGAGCTGGCCCCTGTGCTGCAGGAGAAGAAGCAGCGCGTGCAGCCGCGCATCGAGACGGGCGCGGACCGACTGATGGTCGATCAGGCCAAGTTGCACGACATCATCAAGAACCTCGTCGAGAACGCCGCGCACTACGCACCTGAGCGGAGCGTCGTGGAGCTCGACGCCGCGGCCGATGCTGCGGGGGGCGCCGTCGTGCTGCAGGTCTCCGATCGCGGGCCCGGCATTCCGGATACGGACCTGACGCGTGTCTTCGAGCGCTTCTACCGGGTGGAGCATTCCAGGGCCCGGAATCCGGGAGGCACGGGGCTCGGTCTCGCCATCGTCAAGCACCTCGTCACCCTCCACGACGGCACCGTCGAGGCCGCCCACCGCCCCGGCGGGGGGTCCGTGTTCACCATCCTCCTTCCGAAGCGCGCGCCGGCCGGCGCTGCCGTCGAGACCCCGCAGCAGCTCACCGCGTAGCGCCGCGCCTCTATCGCCTGGGGGTGGGGGCGCCTCGGGACGCGATGAACCGGCGCAGCTTGCGGAAGGCCTGCCCGCGGTGGCTCACCGCTGCCTTGCGCTCCGCGGACACCTCGGCGAACGTGCAGCCGTACGGTGGAAAGTAGAAGATGGGGTCGTAACCGAAGCCGGCGTCGCCGGCCGGGGCCTCGGCGATCCGTCCGTCGATGGTGCCGATTGCGTCGAAGACGATTCGGCCCCGTTCGGCCACCGCCAGCGCGCAAACGAACCGCGCGCGGCTGGCGAGGGATCGGCGTTCACGCAATCGCGCATAGATGACATCGAACTTCTCGGCATACGTGGCGCCGTTGAAGCGCGCCGAGTGGATTCCCGGTTCGCCGTCGAGGCCGTCGATCTCGAGACCGGAGTCGTCCGCGACCGTCAGGTGCGGCGCCATCTGCCCGTAGTGCAGCGCCTTGAGCCGCGCATTCTCGGCGAAGGTTCGGCCGGTCTCCTCCGGCGGGGGCCCGCTGGAGTGCGGCGCCAGCGGTTCGATCGTCCAGTCCAGGCCATCGAGTATGCGCGCTATCTCGGACAACTTGTGCCGGTTCGTGGTGGCCACGACGAGCGTGCGGGAAGCCGGCGGGCGCATGAGCCTTCAATGGCCGGCGACGGAAGGTCCCGTCACCCGACCGCAGGGGAGAGGAACTCGCCGACGATCTCCCGTTGCAGGGCGACGAGGCGTTCCATGGCGCCGTCCGCCAGGGCCAGCAGATTGTCCAGTGCCGCCCTGTCGAACGGCGGGCCTTCGGCCGTGCCCTGGACTTCGACGAAGCGGCCGTTTCCCGTCTTGACTACGTTCATGTCGACCTCGGCTGCCGAGTCCTCCGCATACGCGAGATCGGCCAGCGGTCGGCCGTCCACGATTCCGACGCTGATGGCCGCCACGTAGTCGTCGATCGGGAGGCGTGCAATCCTGCCGGATTCGCGCAGCCTGTGCAGTGCGAGGACCAGCGCCACGAAGCCGCCGGTGATGGAAGCGGTGCGGGTACCCCCGTCCGCCTGAATCACGTCGCAGTCGACCCAGACGGTGCGCTCGCCGAGATCATCCAGGCGGGTCACCGCGCGCAGCGAGCGGCCTATCAGGCGCTGTATCTCCTGCGTGCGGCCGCCGATTCGTCCCGCCGACGCCTCGCGGGTGGAGCGCGTCGACGTCGAGCGCGGGAGCATTCCGTACTCGCCGGTCACCCACCCGGTGCCCTTGCCGCGGAGAAAGGGCGGCACGCGATCTTCGACACTGGCCGTGCAGATGACACGGGTCAGACCGGCCTCGATCAGCACCGATCCTTCGGCGTGCACCACGTAGTGGGGCGTGATGCGGGTCTCGCGCAACTCGGCGGCCCGGCGCCCGTCGAAGCGTGGCGCGTCGGTCAGCGTGGAAAGCGTAGCCATGCGAGAGTCTAGGAGCTTGCGCCGCAGAACGCAACGGAGTGAGTTCCGCGGCGCAAGCTCCTGGAGAGGTGGGGGCTGGGGCTGAACGCGGAGCCTCTGCGACGGGTTTGGCGGCGCTAACAGCCCGCGGGTATCGCGGCGGTACCTTCCTCCACCGGAGGCGACTCGTCGTTCGGGCGGGGCAGGTCCACGACCCAGGTCAGGTTCGGGGTCAGCGGCTGGCGCAGATCGATGTGGCCGGCGAGGGTGTCCACCTCGCGGCCGTCCACCAGAATCTGTACGGCGTTGATCCCGGTGACGTTGGTGGTCAGCGCGTTGACGAGCGCGTAGACCGTCAGCAGTTCATCGAGCGAGCCACCCGAATGCTCCGTCGTCACCTCGCCGCTCAGGTCGACGAAGAGGCTGCCGTCGTCGGCCAGGTATACCGCGCGCAGGCGCGTGCCTCGCGGAAACGGCGACAGCAACTGCCGCGGGGGTCTCTCGAGCTGTCGTTCCACGATGATGCGGGCTCGATCCAGCGTGTCGGTGCCGTACGGAACCTCGATCTCCCGGCGCACCAGGCCGCGGCCGTCCGCCGCCACGTAGTACATGGTCGCCGTGAACGGCGAGTCCTCGGCGCTGCCGGCACCGGTGCCGGCAGCTGCGGACGGCGCGCCGCCGGCGGACTCCCAGCGCTCGACCAGCACGACCGTGAGCGTCGCCGCACCTATGGTCAGCGCCAGCAGCACCGCGCCGGCGATCCGGTACGCACGCCGAAAACCTCCACCGGGATCGGCCCGCTGCGGGTCTGCGGATTCCATGGCGTTCGAGAATCTCCGTGTCGCTACTCGCGGCCCTGTGCGGCCGGGGCGTCCCGGACCGGTGCGTCCTCGTCGCCGTCGGAACCCGATTCCGCGGCCGGTGCGTACGGCGCGGTCGCGAGGTGGTCGCGGAACCGGACGACGCCGGCCACGATAGCCTCGGCCACCAGGTTCTGGAAGGCGGGTTGCGTCATCTGCCGCTCCTGCTCCGGGCTCGAGATGAACCCCATCTCGACGAGCACGGCGGGCATGTTGGCGCCGACGAGAACCCGGAAGGGCGCCTGCTGGATCGGCCGCGGGCTCAGCGGTACCCGCCGGCCGAGTTCGCGGCTGACGAACTCGGCCAGATCGGCGGACGGCGTCAGGTAGCGGGCCTGAGCCATCTCCCACGGAATCACGTCGATCTCGCGCAGCCCACCACCCGACACCGGGAGGTAACGTCCCTCCCGGTCGGCCAGCTCGCGCGCCTCCTGCCCGTACTCGTCGATGCTGAGGTAGTAGACCTCCGCCCCCGTTACGACGTCGCGGAGAGCCGAGTTGGCATGCAGGCTGATGAAGAGGTCGGCGCGGTCGTTGTTGGCGATCGCGGCACGTCGATCGAGGGCGACGACGGTGTCGCCGGTGCGGGTCAGGATTACCCGCACGCCCAGCCGGCGTTCGAGCATCGTACGCAGACGCTCGGCGACGCTCAGCGTGACTTCCTTCTCCAGCGTCCCCTCGGGTCCGCGCGCGCCTTCATCGGTGCCGCCGTGGCCGGGGTCGATCACGATGGTGCGGATTTCCGCCGGGGCCCCGAAGTCGGGGGCCGCAGTCGTGTCGGCCGGGATGGGGGCCGATCCGGAGCTTGCCGCGACTGCCGGTCGCGCTTCCGCGACGGCCGGTGCCGCCGCCTGCAGGTCGACCACCAGTTGCGTCGAAGCACCCGATTCTCCGCTGACGATGCGATGCGCGGCGTAGGACGGGCCCGGCTCGATTGCGAATCCCGGAAGCTCGTCGAGCAGCTCGATGGCGCGAACCGCGGAACCGCGCGGTTCCGCAGCGCGTACGACGTCGATGGCGTCGGCGTCGAAACGAATGAGCAGGCGGCCGCCTTCCCGGGTCAGCTCGTGCGCGGTGTTGGGGGTAATCTGCAGGGTGAGCCGACCGGACTGTCCCCTCGGCCGGTATTGCGCGGACACGCGGGGTACGCGTACCTCGCCGACCAGGAGCAGCCGCGAACGGCCGCGGAGCTCGATCCGTTGTTCGTGGACGGGTGCGAGCGCCCTGCTGATAAAGTCGAGGGGGACGAACCAGCGTCCGCCTAGCCGGCGAGCCGGTGCATCCAGCGAGACGAGCCGTCCGTTGACCGAGGTCAGCGGCTGTCCGGCCGTCAGGACGATTGGCCCGCCGCCGGTGTGGACGGTGAGCGTGCGTTGTCCCGTATCCTCTCCGATGTCGAGCTGGAACAACGCGGCGAGATCGTCGAGACCGATCACCTCGTCGCCTCCGACCAGGACCGTAGCGAGCCGCCCGCGGCTCTCCGCTTCGATCAGCGTCAGGCCGCCGGCCGGCTCCTGGGCGGTGAGCGGAAGGATACCGGCCGCCACGGCCAGAGCGGCGCAGGCCGACAGCAGCGTGCGAGCGGCACGAACGGTTGCAGGCCGCGTCGCGAGAAGCATGAGAGGCTCATGATAGCACCGGCCGAGACGCTTCCGCTCCCGATGTCTCCCGAAGACTTCGAGCGAATTGCCGGTCCGCTCTGGGACTACCTCGCGCTGGCCGACGGTCCTTCCCGAGCTGACGCGATCTTCGTCTTCGGCAGTCAGGCGCTGGCGGTACCGGCGCGCGCGGCCGAGCTGTACCTGGCCGGCCATGCTCCGGTAGTGCTGGTCAGCGGCCACTACGGCCGGATGACGCGCGATGTGTTCGACAAGCCGGAGGCGCTCGTCTTCCGGGACCGTCTTCTGCGCCACGGCGTGCCTCCGGCGGCCATCGTCACCGAGACCAGGGCGGCCAACACCCTCGAGAACGTGCTCTTCGGGCTGGCCGCGCTCCGCCGGAAGCGTATTGCGGTCGGCTCGGCGCTGCTCGTGGCGAAGCCTTTCGTGATGCGCAGGTGCGCGGCCACGTTCGCCCGGCAGGCGCCGGACATTCGGGTCCGGTGTTGCCCGCCCGGGACGGATCTGATGCGCTCGGTCGATCGCGCGCCCGCTGCCTTCGCGTCCCGCCTCGTGGCCGAGGTCGACCGCCTGGACCGCTATGGGGCGGCCGGTGACATTGCAGAGCAGACGGTGCCCGCAACGGTGCGGCAGGCCATCCGCCGGATCGCGGACGCCGGGTGGGGGAAGGGTCGGATCCCGGGACGTGCGTGACTACGGCCGCGGCGCGCCTCTTCGGGCGCGGCCGGCCGCCGTCAGGCCGCAGCCGGCCAGGGCGCCGAGCAGACCGAGCATCGCCGGCGTCATGCCGAGAACCGGTTCGCCCGCCGCCAGCACCTCCACGGCCACGTAGGTCCCGACGCCTCCGCCGATGGCGCCCATCGCTTCCGCCGGTCCCACGCGCCGCGTGTACAGCCCGCCGAGCACGGGCACGAAGAGACTGACCGTCAGCAGGTTGTAGAACAGCCCCAGCACGCTCACCATCGAGGCTGCGCCGACGGCGAGCACCGTGCCGAGCATCCCCCCCGCCACGGCCGCGCGGCGCGCCACCCTCAGGATCTGCCGGTCGCTCGCGTCGGGGTCGACGTAGCGCCGGTAGAGGTCCTGCGAGAGCGACGTGGCCAGCATGAACAGGATGGCGTCGGAAGAGCTGACCTCGGCCGAGAAGATTGCCGCCAGTCCGAGCGCGCCCACGGCCGGCGGCAGGGCCTCCATCAGCAGCGTCGGCAGCGCCAGCTCGGGGTTGTCCAGCCCCGGCTCGACCGCCCGGGCGATCATCCCCAACAGCGGCGGGAGGGCGGCGAAGATCAGCAGCACGGCCGCGTTCAGGCCGACTCCCAGCCGCACGGTCCGATCGTCGCGGGCGCCGTACGTCTTCTGGAGCAGCCCCGGCGAGATGATGAACGCGGGACCCAGCATCGCCAGGTAGAACCAGCCCGAGCTCCCGCCCTGCCAGACGTTCCAGTAGTCGTCGACCCCCTGCGTCGCGGCCTGGATTGCACCCCAGCCCCCCGCGCTCGCGACCGTGAGCGGCAGCGCCACGACGAAGCCGGCCAGCAGCACCACGAGCTGCACCGCGTTGACCCAGGCGGCGGTCAGGAGCCCGCCGGCCGTGAAGTAGACGATGACGACGCCGCCGCCGATGAGGCAGCCGAGCCACGGCGGAAGACCTACGACCACGTTCAGGATCCAGCCGATGCCGATGATCTGCGCGGCCAGGATGGCCAGGGTTCCCATCCACAGCAGCACGGTGATCGTCGCTCGTACGTGCTCGCCGAAGCGGTACTCGAGGTAGTCGCCGAGCGTGCGCAGTCCCTGCTCCGCCGCGATGCGCCGGATGCGCGGGCCGATCCAGCCGGCCAGCACGATCGACCCCAGCCCCGCCGATCCGACCCACCACCAGGCGCTGAGGCCGTCGGCGTAGCCGAGCCCGGCCGCGGCCACCGTCGAGCCCGCTCCGATATTGGCGGCGAGCATGGTGGAGAACAGCAGCGAGGGACCGAGCCGGCGCCCGGCGACGAAGAAGTCGGTCGAGCTGCGTACGCGCCGGCCGATCCACAGGCCGACGCCCATGAGGACCGCCGCGTAGACGAGGAGCACGGCGAGGTGCAGGTTCATGGTGTTCAGCGCTGCGACGCATCGACCACGCACCTGAAGCTCGCCGCGTCGTCCGGGTCCCCGCTGCCGTCCCACGTCGAAACCGCCGGGTAGGCGCAGATCGGGCGGCTGCGGACCACTTCGTCGTCCTCCACGCGCGTGCCCAGGATCGTGTCCGGCGCGACACCATCCTCCACCCAGCGCTCGAGCGCCGGCAGCGGGTCCACCCGGTTGTAGCCGGGGCCGCCCGAGCAATGGCCCATGCCGGGGATCAGGAACAGGCGGAAGAAGGCCTGCGTTTCCGAGATGGCCTGGTCGCGGGCGGCTTCCCCGGATCCTGCCGCGCCGGCCGCCTTGGACAGCACGTCCTCGTAGTAGTTGATCGATCCGAGCGGCGAGATGTCCGGGTCGCTCCAGCCGTGGTAGACGATCAGCTTCGAGCCGCGCTCGCGGAACCGCCCGAGGTCGGGGTCCGCGCTGTCGAGCGCCGCGCCCACCTTGTCGAGGGCGAACGCGAGGTCGGCGTCGTAGTCGAACGTCCGGAAGTTCCAGTCGGGATCCTCGAAGACCATGTACTTGAAGAAGCCCTCGGCCGCGAGCCAGTGCAGGCTCGTGAACGGTTCCCGGCCGGTCACCCAGGAGCCCCAGCCGCCGCCCGGCCCGTTCTCGCCGCCCGGCACCAGGCCGGGGAAGATCACCTCTCCCGCGGAATCGCGCGAGCCGGCCCAGATGGCGCGCACTGCCTGCACCTGCGGCGGCGTGAGGCAGCCGTCGTGGTCCTCGCCGTCCGGACACGTGAGCGCCGCCGGGTCGAAGCGGCATTGCCTGGGATCGTCGAGCACCCCGTCCTCGACGCCGTCCAGCGCGTCGCACGCCGCATTGACCGCACCGGCCAGCGCGGGCAGCTTCCCACGCGGAACGTAGCTGCCGGCGTCGCGCAGCGTGGCGAGGGCGTACCAGAGATGGGCGCCGGCGTAGAAGCGCGTCCAGTCGTTCGCCGGGTTGCCGGCGACGATGCCGTCGAAGTCGCCGGGATAGCGCTGCGCCTCCATGAGCCCCTGCTGGCCGCCCTTCGAGCAGCCCACGTAGTACGAATAGCGCGGAGGCCGCTCGTAGAACGCCGCGGTGATCGCCTTGCCGTTGTCGGCCGTGACGTGGAGGGCCCGGTGCCCGAAGTCCTCGACCAGGTCCGGCCGGCCCAGCGCCCAGGACGCGTCGAAGCCGCCCGTACCGGGTCGCACGTGCCCCGTGTCGGTGCTCGCGGCGGCGTAGCCGCGGCGGAGGGCGCCGGCCATGGCGGCGTAGCTGATGACGCCGGCCATTCCGCCGTTGCCCGAGACGTGGAACTTGCCGTTCCAGCCGTCCACGGGCAGCCAGACCTCGAAGGCGACGGTCGGCCGCGTCACCCCCACCACCCGGCAGAACGCCGGAATCGTCAGCCCGGCGCTCGTACCCGGCGGCGTGAACGCGCCGGCCGGAACGACGTCCGCACTGCGGATCGTGGTCTCCGGCAACTGCAGGCCCGAGAGGGTCGCGCAAGGCGCCGCTGCGGCCGGGAGGGCCGCCAGAAGCAGCAGGAGCGCGCCGGCAGCCCGGGTGCAGGCTGGCAGGGTCGGTCGGGCTGGCAGGGCCGGGGCAGTTGCAGGGGCGAGAGGCGGCATGGTGCGGAACCTCCACGAAAACGTAGGACGCGGGCGCGAAGCCGTTACAGCTTGACGGCGTTTACGGTAGACTGCAAGTGCCTCGGTGGGCGGCGGTTGCCGGCAGAACGGTCGAGTTTGCGTGGACGAACCGGTCGAATCCGGTGGGCGACCTGAGCGACAGGTATTCCGACATGAACACAACTTGTTGCGCACGGATCGGTGTGACGAGCACGGCGCGTAGGTTCCGGCGTTGCGCTGCTCTGGCCGCGGCGGCCTGCCTGGCCGCGGTGTCCGCGAGCGCCCAGAGCGCGCCGGCGGGAAGCGACGCGTCGGGGAGCGATGCGGCGGGAAGCGACGTGCCCCTGGGGCGCGCCGTGGCCGGATTCGAGCTCGCCGCCCAGTCGTCGATCAAGGTGGTCCGCGCGGTGCGCGTGGAGCAGGAGCCGCGAATGGACGGCAACGTGCTCGGCGATCCCGTCTGGGCCGCCGCGCAGCCGGTGGGCGGATTCCGCCAGACCTTTCCGGACGAGGGCCGGCCTGCCACCGAGCGGACCGAGGTCCGCGTCCTGTTCACGGCCGATACGATCTACTTCGGCGTCGTCTGCTACGACAACGACCCGGCGGGGATCATCATGAGCGACAGCCGGCGCGACTCGTCGATGACCGACGCCGACAGCTTCCAGATGGTCCTCGACACTTTCCAGGACCAGCAGAACGGCTTCGTCTTCGGCACGACGCCGGCCGGACAGGAGTACGACGGACAGGTCATCAACGAGGGGGGCACCCGCGGATCCTCACGCCGGTCGGGCAGCGGCGGGTTCTCGCGGGGCAGCGCCGGCGGCTTCAATCTCAACTGGGACGGCGCGTGGCAGGTGCAGACGGCGATCTCCGACATCGGCTGGAGCGCGGAGTTCGCCATCCCGTTCCGGACTGTACGCTATCCGGCGCGCGAGTTCCAGTCCTGGGGCGTCAACTTCCAGCGCAACATCCGCCGCCGGAGCGAGATATCCTACTGGTCCCCGCTGCCTCGACAGTACAACCTGTACCGCGTCTCGATGGCCGGCCAGCTCGCCGGGTTGGCGACCCCGGGCGGGCTCGCCAACAACCTGCAGATGACGCCGTACGCCATCGGGGAGACCGGCGTGCGGCGCGGCGATGGCGGGGCGTCGACGATGCGCGGCGACTACGCGTACGGCGCCGACCTCAAGTACAGCATCAACTCGGGCCTGACCCTCGACGGGACCTTCAACACCGACTTCGCGCAGGTCGAGGTGGACGACCAGCAGATCAACCTCGACCGCTTCAACCTGTTCTTTCCCGAGAAGCGGCCGTTCTTCCTGGAGAACGCCGGCATCTTCACCGTGAACAACCAGTCGGCGAGCGGACGCCAGCTCGGGCAGACGGAGCTCTTCTTCAGCCGGCGGATCGGGATCAGCGACGCCGGGACGCAGATCCCGATCCAGGCGGGCGCCCGCCTGTCGGGCCGGGTCACCGACAATCTCACCGTCGGCGTGATCAACATGCAGACGGAAGGGATCGCGGGCGTCGCCGGCGCCAACAACTTCTCCGTGACCCGCGTGCGCCGCGACCTGCCCAACCGTTCGAGCATCGGGGGGCTGTTCGTCAACCGGCAGGGAACCGGGCAGCTTTCGCGCGCGGACGACTACAACCGCACCTACGCGCTCGACGGGCGGTGGGGCATCGGTCAGAACGGCATGGTGTCGGGCTTCTACGGCGGCACGCAGACCCCCGGATTGATCGGCCGCGATCACGCCCTGAGCCTTTCCGGGACGTACAACTCCGAGATGTGGCGCATCAGCAGCGGCTACAAGGAGAACGGGGAGGACTTCAATCCCGAGGTCGGCTTCGTCACCCGCAACGGGTTCCGCAACTACGACCTGGCCGTCCAGAACACGTCGCGGCCCGAGGGGTTCCTGAAGTTCCAGGAGCTGCGGCCGCACATGTCGTACAGCCATTTCTGGAACTTCGACGGCATCACGGAGACCACGTATCTCCACACCCACTTCCAGGGGGAGTTCGAGGACAGCTCGTCGGCCGGCTTCGCCTACGACGTGCGGAGCGAGAACGTGTTCGACACGTTCTCGGTGTCGGGGCTGGCCATTCCGCCCGGACGCTACGACTGGGCCGAGATGAGCTCTTCGGTCAACTACGACCGGTCGGCCCCGGTCAGCGCGGGCGTTCGGGCGGAGTTCGGCGGGTTCTTCGGCGGCTCGATCGTGACCCTGCGGCCGTCGGTGCGCGCCCGCATCGGCGAGATCTTCAACCTGCAGCTCAGCTACAGCCGCAACGACATCGAGCTGCCGTCGGGCAGCACCATCACCAACCTGACGAGCGTGCGGGCCGGCTACAACTTCTCGCCCCGGGTGTTCCTGCAGACGCTGCTGCAGCACAACGACAGCGCCCAGCTCTGGTCGATGAACTTCCGCTTCGGCTGGCTGCAGGACGCCAACACCGGGCTGTTCCTGGTCTACAACGAAACGGAAGGCATCCTCGACTACGTGCCGACGGGCGCCGGCCGCAGCGTGATCGTCAAGTACAGCTATCTGTTCGACGTCCTCGACTGAGCCCGGCGCCTTCACGCAGCCTGAACCCATGACGAGCGGTCCGGCGGGTCGATGCGGCGTACTGCCCGGTTGGGGGTGTCCGGGCAGGACGGAGGCTCGGCGCGCGGGCGGTGCCGGGAGGTCATCCCGGGGCTGCGGCCGGGGGGCGGCCGTCGGGCTTGCCGCCGTCCTGGTCTTTTTCGCCGCCCCGCCGGAGGGGTGGGCTCAGACCGGGCAGGGACCGGCGCCGGCGCCGGTCGAGGCGGCAGGAACAGCGCAGCCCTCGGGAACAGGGCAGCCCTCGGGAACGGGGCAGTCCGCGGGAACGGCGCAGTCCGCGGCCGGCTTCGAGATAGCGGCGATCGGCGGCGCCCGCAGCGCGACCGCCGTCGAGGCCGCGGTGGCGCCGGTCCTGGACGGAGCGGTGCTCGACGATCCCGCCTGGGCCCTCGCCCCGCCCGCCACCGGGTTCGTGCAGACGCAGCCGGACGAGGGCCGGCCGGCCTCCGAGCGGACCGAGGTCCGCATCGTCTACACCGCGGATACCCTCTACTTCGGCGTCGTCTGCTACGACGACGATCCGTCGTCGATCATCGTCACCGACAGCCGCCGCGATTCGTCGCTGGCCGACAGCGACAGCTTCCAGCTCATTCTCGACACGTTCCTCGATCGGCAGAACGGCTTCATCTTCGGCACCAGCCCGTCGGGCCAGGAGTACGACGGGCAGCTCGTCAACGAGGGGGCGGGCGGCAGCGGCATGGGGTTCGGCGGCGGCGGCCAGATCGGCGGCGCCGGCGGCGGCTTCAACCAGAACTGGGACGGCGTGTGGCAGGTGCGCACCGCCATCTCCGAGGTGGGCTGGACGGCGGAGTTCGCCATCCCCTTCCGCACGCTGCGCTTCCCGGCCGGCCGCGAGCAGACCTGGGGCGTCAACTTCCAGCGCAACATCCGCCGGCGCAACGAGCAGGCCTACTGGGCGCCGCTGCCGCGGCAGTACGACCTGTTCCGGGTCTCGCTCGCGGGACGATTGGGTGGCGTGCGGGCGCCCGAGGGGCTCTGGCGCACGCTGCAGATGACTCCCTACGTCATCGGCGAGACGGTCAATCGCGTCGACCGGCCGGTCCGCCGCACGCTCGCGCTGGGCGATTTCGGCGGCGACCTGAAGTACGGCGTCACGTCCGGGCTGGCGCTGGACCTGACCTACAACACCGACTTCGCGCAAGTCGAGGTGGACGATCAGCAGATCAACCTCGACCGCTTCCAGCTCTTCTTTCCCGAGAAGCGGCCGTTCTTCCTGGAGAACGCCGGGGCCTTCACGGTGGCCAACAGCGGCGGGGCGGCGTTCAACGACCCCGGCCAGACGGAGCTCTTCTTCAGCCGGCGCATCGGCATCGGCGCAGCGGGACAGGCCATTCCCATCCTGGGCGGCGCGCGGCTGTCGGGAAGGGTCTCCGAAGACGTCACCGTGGGCTTCCTGAACATGCAGACCGAGGCGGTCGGCAGCGGGACGCCGGCCAACAACTTCACCGTGGCGCGGTTGCGGCACGATCTCCCCAACCGGTCGAGCGTCGGCGGGCTGCTCGTGAACCGGCAGGCCACCGGGCCGCTGGCCGGGTCCGACAGCTACAACCGGACCTACGCCTTCGACGGGCGCTGGGGCTTCGGACAGAACGGCATGGTCTCGGGGTTCGCAGCCAGGACCGAGACGCCGTTCCGCGCCGGCCGGCGCTTCGACCAGGACCACGCCTTCGACCTGGCGGTCGACTACAACACGGAGGCGTGGCGGCTGCGCGGCGGCGTCATGGAGATGGGCAGGGACTTCAACCCGGAGGTCGGCTTCGTGCGGCGCACCGGGTTCCGGAAAATGGACGCCGGGATATTCAATACATCCCGGCCGCCGTCCAACTGGTTCCGGATTCAGGAGCTGCAACCCCACGTCACGTTCAACCGGTTCTGGGACATCGAGACAGGGTTCGTCCAAACCTCGCTGCTCCACATGGACAACGGCTGGGAGTTCGAGGACAGCTCGCGGGCGATCACCGCCTGGAACATCCGGAAGGAGGGTGTGACCCGCCCGTTCACGATCTCGGGCGTGCCCGTGGCGCCCGGATCGTACGACTGGCACGAGGTCAACCTGAACTACAACTCGGACCGCTCGGCCCCGGTGGGCTACGGGGTCCGGTTCCAGCAGAGCGGATTCTTCGGGGGCAGCCTGCAGGTGGTCGGTCCGACCTTGAACTTCCGCCGCGGCGAGACGCTGAACGTCGAGCTGCGGTGGAGCCGCAACGACATCGATCTTCCGGCGGATCACGTCGTCACGAACCTGGTGTCGAGCCGCGTCGCCTACAACTTCTCCCCGCGCGTGTTCGTCCAGAGCCTGGTGCAGCGCAACGACAGCACCAACCTCTGGTCGGTCAATCTCCGCTTCGGCTGGCTGCGGGAGGGCAACACCGGCCTGTTCTTCGTCTTCAACCAGTCCGACGGCCTCGGTGACTTCATTCTGCCGGGAAGCGGCCGCAGCGTGATCCTCAAGTACACGCATCTGTTCGATCTGCTGCGGTAGGCGTCCGGATTCAGAACAGGGCCGGCTGGTCCCGGTCCGAGCGGAGGAGGGCGTCCATGGACCCAGGAACGAAGGTCTCGATCTGGCTCCGCGCCTCCGAGAAGTAACCCTCGTCCGTCTCGAAGCCGACGAAGGGGATGCCGAGGGCCTTGCACGCCAGGGCGCTGTGTCCGAGCCCGAGGAATGGATCCATCACCCGGGTCACGCGCGCGATGCCGTGCAGGCGGACGCACATCATCGGTATGCGGATCGGGAACGTCGCCGGATGCGGCCGGTCCCGGTCGCGGCTCTTGATCGTCCGATAGGGTACGAACCAGGTGTTGCCGCGGCAGCGCAGGTCGTCCTTGGCGGCTGCCCACCTGCTGACGTTGGACTTGTCCTGGTACTCGACGCCGATCGCGCGCCGATCCAGCTCGACGTCGCCGAACTTCGTCAGGTGAAAGATGTACTCGTGGCAGTCGTTGACGTAGCGGCGGCTGTTGATCGGCTTGTAGTGGCCGATGGCGACGTTCTTCGTGACGCTGCTGTCAACCCCGACGACATCCGCATCGATGGCGATCGACTTGATCCAGTGGATCGTGTTCTGCAGGACGAACCGCCTCCGGAGGCGAGAGAGCACGTCGAACGGACCCCAGGGATCGGAAGGCTTGCCCCCGATGTTCAGGAAGAGCGACCCGCTGCGCGTCAGCACGCGGTTCACGGCGTCGCCCCAGGCAGCAATCCAGTCGAGGTACTCCGTCCGCGGCACGGCGTCGTCGTAGGAACGGTAAGAGATCCCGAGGTTGTACGGCGGCGAGGTGACGACGACGTCGACCGATTCGGGATCGAGCAGCTCCCCCATGCCGGCCACGCAGTCGCGCCGGTAGATGACAGTCTCGGCGCCGTGTGACGTGCTGCGGAACTCCGTCTCCGTCGCCATGCGTCGTCGTTTCTGGTGACCGTCAACTGATGAACGGTTGCGCCGGTTGGACGTTTCCTGTCGGTTGTTCCGGACGTGGCACATGCCGTGCCTCTGTTCGTCCGGCGCGACCGAGGTTTCAGCGGGGCCTTGCTTCGCCCGGGAAGGCCGCCAACTGCGGAAAAAGTCGTCTCACGACGCAGCGGAAACCGGGCAGCACGTCGTCCCCGCTCGACTCGTCGTCGCCCTGGAGCACCCGCACGTCGTGTGGCGACCGGTAAACGTGAAGGGTCTGGGCCGCCGGGTCGACGATGGAACCGCCATCGTGGTTCAGTTCGCGAGAGCGAGCGGGGCCTCGATCGGATCGAGCTGGTCGAGCCAGTAGGCGTCGTCGTCGCGCCGCCGCGCGAAGAAGCGCCCGAGGTCGGCGGGGTTCTTGGCCTGGTGGTAGCGCAGGTAGATCCGCTCGTCGTCGACGCCGACGATCTCCACCTTGCCGGTCTCGTGCGACATGCAGTACTTGGCGCGCCGCGCGAGTCCGGAGCCTTGCCGGAGCGCCTGCTGGAAGATGTTCCACCCGCGCACGATCGGCACCTCGTACGGCTCGTTACCGGCCGTCGGACGGCCCTGGAAAAGGTAGTACGGGGGGCAGCCGATGTAGGAGAGCCGCGAGTACATCTCGGCGAGGACGCCCGGATCGTCGTTGATCCCCCGGATCAGCGGGCACTGGTTCACGCAGATCAGGCCGTTGCGCAGGCAGGCGTCGATGCCGGCGACCGCGTCGCCGGTCAGCTCGCGCGGGTGATCGAAGTGCGCCATCAGGTAGATGCGCTTCTCCGGCGTGGAGTACTTCCGGAACGCCGCCTGCAGATCCTCGTCGCGGAGCACACGCCAGGGGTCGAACGCCGGCATCTTCGATCCGATGCGGATGATCCGGACGTGTTCGATGCCGCGGAGCGCGTCGAAGATCTCGACCAGCCGCCGCGTGCTCATCAGCAGGGGGTCGCCGCCGGTCAGCAGGACGTTGGAGACCTCGGGGTGCTCGGCGATGTACGTCAGCCCGGCGCTGACGTCGTTGGTCACCTCGTCGTTGTCGTCCATGAACAGCCGCTTCCGGAAGCAGTAGCGGCAGTAGGCCCCGCAGACCTCGTTGCACAGCAGCAGCACCGTGTCCACGTACTTGTGCTGCACGCCGCGGGCGACGGTCACCGCGCTCTCGTTGCTGGCGTCGAGCCGGCCCCAGTCGTTCAACTCCTCCTGGCGCGGGATGATCAACTGCTTGATCGGGTCGTCGGGATCGTTCCAGTCGATCAGGCGCAGGTAGTAGTCGTTCGCGCGGAAGACGTACTCCTCGGTCACGGGCTGCAGACGCGCGAGCTCGTCCGGGGGGATCTCGGACACCTGATCCAGTCGCCGGATGTACTTCACCCGACGCTGACTTGCCGTCGTCGACATCGTGGGCCCGCTCATGTGCCTGCCTCCCGGCGACGCCCGACGAGCGCGCGCCAAATGGCCCGTGGCGAGGGTCCGCCGTGGAGCGTGACCCGCGGTCACGGACTTGCTCGAGTCCGATAGACGTGGCCCCGGCGGACGGATCGCCACGCCAGGAGCCGACTCGGGGCTTGCCCGTTTCCGGGCCAGCGGCCCCTTGGGGGATTGAAAGTATGGCCTACGACGCCGCTGCCGCGCAAGTCCGAATTCGCTGCAACGCAACTTGCTGTGTACGGACCGTATCGCGCCGCTACCGGTCGCGGTCGCGGTCGTACTCCCGGCGAAGGGAAGGTGACAGCGGGTAGACGTCCCGGAAGCGATGCTCGCCCGACCGCAGCAACGCACGTTCGTGCTCTTCGAGCGCCGCCTGCTCCTCGGCTGCCCGCAGCACGTCGGGCACCAGCTCGGGCGGAAAGAACAGCACACCGGTCTCGTCCGCCACGACGACGTCGCCCGGCAGCACGGTGGCCCTGCCGATGCGCACCGGAGCGTTCCATTCGACGCCGAGCCAGCTCGTGGTCGTGACGTCGAAGAAGCGGGCGAAGACGGGAAAGTCGCTGAAAGCGGGTCCCACCAGCTCCGCCAGATCACGACTGCCGCCGTCGATTACGACTCCGGCCGCCCCGCGCAGCTTGATCCCGAGCGCTCCCATGCCGCCGAACAGCACGTGGCCGTCGGCGCCGCCCAGCTCCGCGACCACGATGTCGCCCGCCCGCGCCTCCTCGGACGCCCGCGCGTAGTAGCGCCGGTCCCAGTCGCCCTCGGCCGCGAGCTGGTCGATCGCCGCCACCAGATCCGGACGCGGCGGGAGGAAGCGCATCGTCAGCGCACGGCCGGCTATGCGGCGCCCCGGCTGTGTCGCTCGGAAGCCGCGCACGTAGTTCTGCCGATAGTCGCCGAGCGAGCGCCAGATGTCCTCCAGTTGCATCTCGCTCAGCCGCGCGAGGTCCTCGTCGCTGACGCTCGCCGCGGGCTGCTTCGACCGGATGGCGTCCATGATCGCGCTGTAGGAGGACCGGTTGGCGCGAAAGCCGTCGGGCGGCGCGACGTCGCCGGCGCCGGGAGAGTCGCTCTCCTGCGCGGCGGCGGCGGCGGCGCCGGCCGCCAGCGCGGCGGCGAGTGTGATGATGGTGATGCGCATGGCGCCTCCTTGCGTGCGTCGTGGGTCAACGGGGCGGCTACGGCGTGCGTGAGCCGCTCGCGAACGTGACGAATCCGGATGATACCGCCGATCCGCACTTGTTCCGCAGGGACGCGGCCGGGTATAAGAGAGCGACGCCCCGCTGGGGCGTGGAGGCACGATGGCTGATTTGTCTCGGCGTGAGATGCTCAAGCGGGTGGTCGTGGCCGGGGCGGCTGCGTCGCTGCCGTCCGCGGGACAAGCGGGCGCTGCGGTCCAGGCGCCGACGGAGTCGTTCGAGACCCTCACCGCCGGCGAGGGGGCGATTCTGGAGGCAGTGGTCGCGCGTCTGATTCCGGCGGACGAGCGCGGTCCCGGGGCTCTCGAAGCCGGCGCTGCGATCTACATCGACCGCGCGCTGACGGGACCGCTGGCCGGCTCGCGCGAGGCGTACCGCGCCGGTCTCGCGGCGCTCGACCGGTACGCGCAGGCGGCGCAGGGCGCGCGCTTCGCGGCGCTCGATGCAGCCGTTCAGGACGCGCTGCTCGGGGCGGTCGAAGCGAACGCCGCGCCCGAATTCGGTCCCGGCGCGGCGGGCTTCTTCAACCTCGTGCTGACGCATACGATCCAGGGCACCTTCTCGGACCCGGCCCACGGCGGCAACGTCGACTTCATCGGCTGGCGGATGCTCGGCTATCCGGGGGTGCGCACGGTGGTCACGCACGACCTGCAGCGCATCGACCGGATGCCGCCGGAGCGGCAGGTGTCGGCATACGATTTCCCGGCGTTCAGCGCCGCCCGCGAACGGAGGACCCGTGGCCGTTGAGTTGCCGAAACGGGACGTCGTCGTCGTCGGTCTCGGCGCGGTGGGCGGCGTGGCCGTGCTGCCGCTGGCCGAGGCCGGCATGGACGTGGTCGGTCTCGAGGCGGGTGGTTGGCTGAACGCCCGCGACCACGCGCCCGACGAGCTGTTCAACAACTACCGCGGCTGGCCCGAGTCGGTACAGAAGGCGAACCGCGAGATCCCGGTGCACCGCCGCAGCGCGTCGGCGCCCGACTCGCCGCGCGGCGCGCTGCACCCGATGATGAACGCGGTGGGCGGCACGTCGCTGCACTACTGGGCGCAGAGCTGGCGGCTCAACCCGTGGGACTTCGAGGTCGTCAGCGAGACGGCGCGGCGCTACGGCGCCTCGCGCCTGCCGGTGGGGACCACGGTGGAGGACTGGCCCTTCGGTCTCGACGAGCTGGAGGAGTACTACGACCGGGTCGAATACGCCGTCGGGGTCTCCGGGCAGGCCGGCAACGTCGGGGGCGAGATCGACGAACGCGGAAACATCTTCGAGGGATCGCGGCGCCGCCCGTACCCGATGCCGCCCCTGCGCTGGACCGGCTTCATCGACCGGATGGCCGAAGCCGCGCGCGGGCTCGGCTGGCATCCCTTTCCCGGACCCGCGGCAGTCAACTCCGTCCGCTACCAGAACCGGGCGGCATGCGCCTATCACGGGTTCTGCGACCGGGGCGGCTGTCACCTCGACGCCAAGAACTCGACCGCCGTCTCGACGATCCCGCGCGCGCAGGAGACCGGGCGGCTGCAGGTGGTCACCGAAGCGCACGTCCGGCGCGTGGAGGTGGACGGCGAGGGCCGCGCCACCGGCGTCAGCTACCTCAAGGGCGGGGAGGAGTACTTCCAGCCGGCCGACGTCGTCCTGCTGGCCAGCTACACCTACGAGAACGTGCGCCTGATGCTCCTCTCGAGGTCGCCCGCCTATCCCGACGGCCTGTCGAACAACGGCGGCCAGGTGGGCCGGCACTACCTGACGCACGCCACCGGCGCCGGCGTGCTGGCGCTCTTTCCGCAGCGGCTGAACCGCTGGTACGGGCTGCCGGCCCAGGGGGTCGCCATAGACGACTGGGCGGCCGACAACTTCGACCATGCCGACCTCGACTTCATCGGCGGCGGCAACCTGTGGGTCTATTCGGACCGCCGGCCGATCGCCGCGGCCCGCATGCCGACCTTCGGGCGCGCCCCCCGCTGGGGCTCGGCGTGGAAGGCGTTCGTGGCCGACAACGCCGACTGCTGGACCAACTGCTACCTCCAGAAGTCGACGCTGCCCTACGAGGACAACTACCTCGACCTGCACCCGACGCTGACCGATCCGCTCGGCGACCCGGTCTGCCGCATCACCGCCGACTTCAAGGACAACGAGCGCCGCATCGCCACGTTCGTCCAGGACCGGATGGTGGAGTGGTTCCGGGCGGCCGGCGCCGTCGAGATCATTCGCCAGGGCCTCGGCACGATGGGGCCGTCCACCCATGCCTACGGCGGCACGCGGATGGGGGACGACCCCGAGACCAATGTCGTCGACCGCTGGGGTTTCTCCCACGAGGTCCCGAACCTCGGCATCCTCGGGGCGTCGGTCATGGGGACGAGCGGGTCCCACAACCCGACGCTGACGGCCCAGGCGCTCGGATGGCGCTCCGCCGCGCACCTGGTCGAGAACTGGTCGTCTATCGCCGGGTAGAAGGCTGCTCGGCGTCTGCGCCGCAGACACCGGCCGGCGGCACGCGCAGGGCGGAACGCCGCCCCGGGGCGGCGCAGACCGGCGGCTTCCAGGAACCCCGCTCGGGGGCTTCACGATCCTCAGTGATGGTGGTGGTGGATCGCCTCGTGCTCGGCGACCTGCTTGTCCTTGCGGATCTTGGCGGCCTGCTTCCGCGCCGACTTCAGGTTCATTTCGCGGGTGCCGTCGGAGTTGACGGCGAACATCGAGATCAGCCGCTCGAGGTCGCCGCTCGCGCACGTCGGGCAGGCGGGCGGGTCGCCGTTGGGGATGATCACGGCTTCGAACTCGTGGTCGCAGGCGCGGCAGCGGTACTCGTAGATCGGCATGGATGACGTCCCTCCGCCGCCTCATTCTACGCGGATCGCCGCGCGCCGCACAGCGCCCCGCCGTCGAGTCACCCGGGAAAGAATGCGATCCTGACGAGCAGCCCGATCGTGACGGGGAAGAACGTGAAGATCGCGAACTTCAGGACCGCGATTTCCGCTTTCAACTCGGTCTTCAACTCCAGCAGATCCTGTCTGGTGGCGAGGTTGTCCTGGATCGGGATGCGCCCGCACTGAGCAGGGCGTCGTACATTTCGCTGACGATGAGGCTCATGACTCGTCCAAGAGTGACCGCAGCAGCACCGCGGGGTGCTGCGCATGGACGCCGGCGAAGTCGTGGACCTGGTGCCGGCACGAGGTGCCGGCGGCCACGAGGACGCTGCCGGGACCGAGCTCCCGCGCGGCCGGCAGCAGCCGGCGCTCGCCGATCTGCCGCGAGATGTCGAAGTGCTCGCGCGCGTAGCCGAACGAGCCGGCCATGCCGCAGCACCCGGAGTCGAGGTCCGTGACGCGCGTCCCCGGAATGCGCTCGAGGAGCGCCTGGGCAGGGGCGACCAGGCCGAGGGACTTCTGGTGGCAGTGGCCGTGGAGCAGGATCTCGTCCGGCCCGGACCGTAGCGGCAGCGTGGCGCCTCCATCCGCGAGGCGCCGGTTCAGGTAGTCCTCGAACAGCACGCACGCGGCGGCCACCTCGCGCGCCCGTTGCTGCGCCTCGCCGCGCAGCAGATCCGGTACGTCGTCCTTGAGCGCGGAGAGGCAGCTCGGCTCCAGCAGGACGATCGGAGTTCCGGCCGCCGCCAGCGGGTGCAGCCGGCGCACGGCGTTGGCGGCCCGGTCCCGCGCCGCGGACAGCAGGCCCTGC
This sequence comes from Vicinamibacterales bacterium, assembly GCA_963662835.3. GTDB lineage: Bacteria > Acidobacteriota > Vicinamibacteria > Vicinamibacterales > UBA8438 > WTFV01. The sequence goes on along the minus strand of CAXXVU020000002.1, from coordinate 7,032,063 downwards.
GAGATGAGGGGCCGGCCGCAGCAGGCGTGCGGCGCCAGGCCGACCGACAGCCCGGCCGCCTCCAGAACGTCCGCCGCCGCGAGTCCGATCTGCGGATCGTAGTAGTTGGTGAACGTGTCGTTGAACAGAACTGCGTCCGGCGCTCCGGATCGCGCGCCGTTTCCGGCTGCGCGTTTCCGCCAGGCCCGGGCCAGCGTGCGCCGCGCCCAGCGGGGCAGTGAGCGGCGCCGGTCGATGCCGAAGAGCCTCTCGTTGAGCGCCCGCACCCAGTCGCGGTCCAGCCACGGGTTGATCAGCGGCGCCGCGCGGCCGGCCAGCGCCGACAGCGTGCGGATGTGTCCGAGGAAGCGGGCTCGCAGCGGCGTGCCGTTCCGCCGCCAGTAGTCGGCCAGGAACTCGCTCTTGAAGCGCGCCATGTCGACGCCGACCGGGCACTCGGTCTTGCACGCCCGGCACTCCAGGCAGAGGTCGAGCACGTCGTAGACCTCGCGATCTCCGAGACCTGCGCCGCGCGAACCGCCGCCGTTGCCGAGCGCCCCGTTCATCGCGAGGCGCAACGTGTTGGCCCGCCCCCGCGTCGAGTGCGCCTCGTCGCGCGTCGCCATGTAGGACGGGCACATCGTGCCGCTGAGGGTCTTGCGGCAGGCGCCGACGCCGCTGCACATCTCAACCGCGCGCCCGAGTCCGCCGTGATCGCCATGGTCGAAGATCGCGTCGGGGTCCGGCGTCCGGTATTCGGGGCCGTAGCGCAGGTTGGCCGTAAGAGGCGGCGCGTCGACGATCTTGCCCGGGTTGAACAGCCCGTCCGGGTCGAACGTGCGCTTGATGGTACGAAAGGCTTCGTACAGATCAGGGCCGAACATGCGCTCCATGAACGGTCCGCGCACCAGGCCGTCGCCGTGCTCGCCGGAGAGGGCGCCGCCGAACTCCAGCACCAGGTCCGCCACCTCGTTCGCGATCGCCTCGAACTGCTGGACGCCGGCCGCGGTCTTCAGGTTGACGACCGGCCGCACGTGCAGGCAGCCGACCGAGGCATGGGCGTAGACCCCGGCGGTGGTCCCGTGCCGCCGGATCACCTCCAGGAACCGCTCGATGAAGTCGCGCAGCCTCTCCGGGGCCACGGCGGTGTCCTCGACGAACGAGATGCTCTTGGCGTCCCCCTTCATCGCCATCGAGAGGCCGAGCGACGACTCGCGCAGCTTCCAGATGCGGGCCTGGTCGGCCGGTGCGACGACGCAGGCCGTGTGCCTCGCTACGCCGCGGGCGCGGATGTTCGACTCGAGCCGGTTCAGGCGCGGGCGGATCTCCTGCGCGGAGTTGCCGTACAGCTCCACGCACAGCAGGGCGCCGCAGTCGGTACCGAGCACCGCGCGCCGCATCGCGTCGAGGGCAGGATTCTCCCGGGCATGGTCGAGGATCGAACGGTCCATCACCTCGACGGCGGACGGGTCGTGGGCCAGGATCGCCGGGGTCTCGCCGAGCGCATCGAGCAGGTCTTCGTACTCGATGGTCAGCACCGCCTTGGCCTTCGGCAGCGGCACCAGGTTGAGACGCGCTTCGAGGATGAAGCCGAGCGTGCCCTCGGAGCCGACGATCAGCTTCGCCAGGTTGAAAGGCGCAGCGGCCTGTCCGTTGTCCGCCGGGGTGAACCCGTCGAGGTTGTAGCCGCCCACCCGGCGCAGGATCTTCGGGTACCGCCGGTCGATCTCCTCCACGTGCCGGGCGGCCGTCTCGCGGACGGTACGGTAGCAGGCGCCCTCGAAGGTGTCCGCCGCGCAGGCTGCTTCCAGCTCCCCGGGCGTGAGCGGACGCAGGTGCGCGACCGAGCCGTCGGCCAGCGCGACGTGCAGGTCGAGCACGTGATCGATGGTCTTGCCGTAGCGCACCGACCGCGCGCCGCTCGAGTTGTTCGAGATCATCCCGCCGATGGTGGCGCGGCTGGCCGTGGAGATGTCGGGCGCGAACCGCAGGCGGTGGGGCGCGAGCTGCGCGTTCAGCTCGTCGAGCACGATGCCCGGCTCCACGCGCGCCCAGCGCTCCTCGACGTTCACTTCGAGGACCCGGTTGAAGTACTTCGAGGTGTCGATCTGCAGTCCGGCCCCGACTGCCTGGCCGGCCTGCGACGTGCCGCCGCCGCGGGCGGTGACGGAGCAGCCGTGGGCGCGGGCGCACTCCAGCGCGGCCAGCACGTCCTCGCGCGAGCGGACGACGGCCACCCCGAGCGGCTGGATCTGGTAGACGCTGGCGTCGGTGGAGTACAGCGCGCGAGACACCGCGTCGAAGCGGACCTCGCCGGCGAGCCGCGCTTCGAGATCGGTCCGGAGGTCACTCATGCGGCGCAGTATAAATCGCGTCCTGGGGCAGCGCCGTCCAGATCCGGCCCTCGCGCTCGGCGAGGCATCGATCAGGCGGCTGGACCGCCCGGCCGGTGATGAAGTCCGCGGCGGCCAATGTCTGCCCAGCGACGAGCCAGCTCGATCATCCGTGGTCCGGCAGCGGGCCAATCGTGAAGCGTGGCGGGATCGAAGTCTGCGCCATTCGGCCACACCAGAGTGTGTGCGTGCGGATCGATCGCGACCCGCTCGAACATCCTGGTACTGGACCTCACAGGTACGCTAGATTAGCGGCATGTCACACGCCAGCGGCCGACACTTCCTGCAGATTCCCGGACCGACGAACGTGCCTGAGCGCGTCCTGCGCGCGATGTCGGCCCCGACCATCGATCACCGCGGGCCCGCGTTTCGCGAGCTGACCCGCGAGGTGCTCGCCGGGATGGGAGTCGTCGTGCAGACCCGTCACCCGGTGGTGCTGTTCCCGGCGTCGGGGACCGGGGCGTGGGAGGCGGCGCTCGCCAATACGCTGTCGCCGGGCGACCGCGTGCTGATGGCCGAGACCGGCCACTTCGCCACGCTCTGGAAGGGCATCGCCACCCGGCTCGGGCTCGACCCGCTGTTCCTGCCCGGCGACTGGCGGCGCGGGGTGGACGCGGCGCAGGTCGAGACCCGTCTTGCCGAAGACGGCGACCATGCCATCCAGGCGGTCTGCGTCGTGCACAACGAAACCTCGACCGGGGTCGCCAGCAATATCGCCGCCGTGCGCCGCGCCATCGACGCCGCACGGCATCCGGCGCTCCTGATGGTCGATACGATCTCGTCGCTGGCCTCCATCGACTACCGGCACGACGAGTGGGGCGTCGACGTCACCGTCGGCGCTTCTCAGAAGGGGCTGATGCTGCCTCCCGGCCTCAGCTTCAACGCGGTCGGGGACAGGGCGCTCGCCGCGCACGCCACTGCCCGGCTGCCCCGCAGCTACTGGGACTGGGAACCCATCCTGGCCGCCAACGAGAAGGGCTTCTTTCCCTACACCCCGGCCACGAACCTGCTCTTCGGATTGCGCGAGGCGCTCCGCATGCTGCAGGCGGAGGGGCTCGACCACGTCTTCGCCCGGCACGACCGTCACGCCGAGGCGACCCGGCGTGCCGTGCGCGCCTGGGGGCTCGATCTCCTCTGCGTCAACCCCTCGGAGTACAGCTCGTCGCTCACCGCGGTCCTGACGCCGGAGGGCCACGACGCGGGGCGCCTGCTCGACGTCATCCTCGACCGCTTCGACATGGCGCTCGGCGTGGGTCTCGGGATTCTGGCCGGCAAGGTGTTCCGGATCGGTCATCTCGGCGACTTCAACGACCTGAGCCTGCTCGGCACGCTGGCCGGCGTCGAGATGGGCCTGGCGCTGGCCGGCGTGCCGCATCGGTCCGGCGGTGTCGGAGCCGCTCTGGGCCATCTCACCGAGTGCGCGCGGTCCGCGGCGGCCGAACCCGCGCCGGCGTAACAGCCGCGCATCCGGAATCGGGACCCGCCGGGTGCGCCGACTCGCGGGCGGGCCGCCTCCAGGCAGGCTGCGGAGGCTCGTGCCGGGCACGGCGACCTGCCTCCTGCGGTTCCGGTGGGTTCATCCGTTCCTCCTCGGTGAGCCATTGCCACGGCCAGGCATGTTCGGTGCCGGTTGGGTGTACGCGATAATTGCCACCATCCGGCGGCCGGCAGATGGCAATTCCTGCCATCCGCGGCGCCGGCGAAAGGTGGCGGCCGGTGGCTTGGCTCCGACGGTGGCGTTTCTCGCGTGGTGCGGTCGCGGGAGTGCTGGCGACCGGGCTTCTTCTCGTGCCGGCGTTCGCCGCGGCACAACGCGTCGAGCGGGTCGTCGACGGCGACACGATCATCGTCGGCGGGGTGGGACGGGTGCGCCTGATCGGCGTCGACACCCCGGAGTCCGTCGATCCGCGGCGGCCGGTCGAGTTCTTCGGGAAGGAGGCCAGCGCCTTCACGCGGCGGCTGGCCGACGGGAAGCGGGTGCGGCTGGAGTACGACCGGGAGCGCACCGATCGCTACGGGCGGACGCTGGCGTACGTGCATCTGCCCGACGGCACGTTCCTGAACGCCGAGATCATCCGCCAGGGCTACGGCCACGCGTACACGCGGTTCCCCTTCGAGCACCTCGACCGGTTCCGGCAGTTCGAGCGCGAGGCGCGCCAGGCCGGTCGCGGCCTGTGGGGAGCGACTCCCGCTGCCGAGCGCCGGGCGGCGTCAGCGTCTCCCGCCGGGCGGCCGGCATCCTCGGATCCGCCGGCTGCTCTGGTGCGCTGGGACGACAATCGGAACGGCCGCATCACCTGCGCCGAGGCCCGTCGGCACGGGATCGCGCCCGTGCCCCGCGGCCATCCGGCGTACCGCTACATGCGGGACGGCGACGGCGACGGCGTCGTGTGCGAGTGAAGTCGGTCACCGAGCAGCCAGCGGGCGGCGGGCGCCCAGGTCACGCCGACCGGAAGCGGTTGCCGCGGCGGTGAAGAATCGAGCGTCACGAGAAAGAGACGGGCGTCGTCGTGCGACTCGCCCGCCGACAGTAGTGCGCGGACCTCCCGTTCCCAGGTTCGATCGTCGCTCGTCTCGAGGCAGGCCTGCACGAGCAGCGGCGCTTCGCCCGGCCGCCGGGCGCAGAAATCGACCTCCCAACCCTCCGGCGTACGGACGTAGGAGACCTCCCAGCCGCGCCTTTCCAGCTCGAGCAGGACGGCGGTCTCGAGCGCGTGGCCACGGGTGCTGCGGCCACCGCGTGCGAACAGCGGGATCAGTCCCGGGTCCACGGGATACGCCTTGCGCGGATTGACCATCCGCCGGCGCTCGGATGCGGTGTGCAGGGAGACGGTGCGCACGAGAAAGGCATCCTCCAGGTAGCCGAGGTAGGCGTGCAGCGTGTCCTTGCCGATTCTCACCCCCTGAGACCGCAAGGTGTCGTACTGCTTCTTCACCGAGAATCCGCCGCCGGGGTTGGCCAGCAACTGCCGCTGCAGCCAGCGCAGCGCCAGCGGATTCGTGACCCCGTGTCGGTCGATCACGTCACGCAGCACGACGACGTCCACGTAGCCGGCGAGCAACGCCGCCCGGTCTCGGGCGTCCGCGCCCTGCGCCTCGGGAAAGCCGCCCTCGACGAGATAGCGGCGCAGGCGCTGGTCGAGCGCCGCCGGCGCCGTGTCCTCCTCCGCTCGCCCGGGAGGTTCGTCCCCCGTGTGGCGCAACGCCTCGCGGAAGCTGAAGGGATGGACCAGCACCTCCATCGCCCGCCCGCGCAGGCTGGTGGCCACCTCCCGACTCAGGAGGCGGGCGGAAGAACCGGTGACGAACACCTCCACGCCGCCGGTGTCCATCAGGCGGCGGACCAGCCCCTCCCATCCCGGTACGTACTGGACTTCATCCAGGTACAGGGTGATGCCGTCGCCGGTATGGAGGCCCGGAAACCGGCGGGCATGCTCCTCGATCAGCCAGCCGAGGTCTGCCACCGTGAGTCCGGCCAGCCGCTCGTCCTCGAGCAGGAGGAGCAACTGCGACTCGGGGGGGGCGCCACGACGCAGGCGGGCCGAGCGGCACTGCGCGAGGAACGAGGTCTTGCCGCTGCGCCGTACGCCGATTATGGCGAACGCCTTGCCGGCAATCCCCGGAAGCCGTACGTCCCGCCGCGTGAGGCGCCGCGGGCTGGCCGCCAGCGACTCTTCGAGTTTGGTGCGAAGAATTTCCCGCGATATTGTCATCTGAGCAATGACAATATCGTCAAACCCGTCATCCTGTAAAGGACAAGTTGGAGAAAGGAGCCCGGTCGGGGCCCCTTCCGGTTCCCTTTCCCTCCTGCCGGACCCTTCTATTCCGCCCGCAGCGCGTAGACGAACAGCCCGTTGCCGGCGGCAACCGCGACGTACTGCCGGCCGTCGACCGCGTAGCTGATCGGGCCGTTGGCGATCATCCCCCCGAGCGTCTTCCGCCAGAGCAGCTCACCGTCCCGTGCGTCGAAGGCGTGGAAATAGCCCTCCCGGTTGCCGGTGAACAGCACGTCGGTGGCGGTCGTCAGGATGCCGCTGCTCGTCACGTCCGTCATCTCGTACTTCCAGGCCTGCTCGCCGGTGGCCGGATCGATCGCGATGACGGCGCCGGTGCCCGCGGACTCGGTCCAGGTGTTGATGGGACCGCGGGCGAGGCTCGGGAGCGCGCCGCCGGGAACGGGCGGAGCCGGACGCCCGCCGAGGAACAGCCGTCCCTCCTCGTACTCGGCTTCCTGCGCCTCGAAGACCGAGCCGTAGCCTTCCCAGGCCGAGAGGTAGAAGAGCCGCGTCGAGGGACTGTAGGACGGCGAGTACCAATTCGTGCCGCCCTGCACGCCGGGGTACGTCGTGGCGCCCGGTTCCTGCGGAATGAAGATCGGCCGCCCGTTGTCGTCGAGCCCCTCCGCCCAGGTCTGCTCGATGAATTCCTGCCCGTTGATGAACCGTCCGGTCTCGCGGTCGAGCACGTAGAAGAAGCCGTTGCGGTTGCCCCAGAGCATCAGCTTCAGCGTGCTGCCGTCCTGGGCCGGGAAGTCGGCGAGCACGGGCACCTGGACCGAGTCGTAGTCGTACGGATCGTTGGGCGTGAACTGGAAGTACCACTCCAGCGCGCCGGTGTCGGGGTCGAGCGCGACGACGGAGTCCGAGTAGAGGTTGTCGCCGGGCCGCTGCGCCGGGTTCCAGTCGGGGCCGGGATTGCCGATGCCCCAGTAGATGAGGTCGGCGTCGGGGTCGTACGAGCCGGTGATCCAGGCCGACGCGCCGCCGTAGCGCCAGTCGTCGCCCTCCCAGGTGTCGTGGCCGGGCTCACCCGGTCCCGGGATGGTGTAGAACCGCCACTCCTCCTCGCCGGTCTCGGGGTCGTAGGCGGAGATGAAGCCGCGGATGCCGTACTCGCCGCCGGCGACGCTGACGATGACCTTGTCCTTGACGATGAGCGGCGCGAGCGTGAGCGCATAGCCGGCGCCCGGTTCGGCGACGCTGGTCTGCCAGATCGGCCGGCCGCTCACCGCGTCGATGGCGATGAGCTGCGCGTCGATGGTGCCCATGAAGAGCGTCTCGCCCAGGATCGCCACTCCGCGGTTGACGCGGCCGCAGCAGGGCCGCGACTCCTGCGACGGGGTGTACTCGTAGCGCCAGAAGACGCGGCCGTGCTTCGCGTCGAGTGCGAGCACGGTGTTGGGCGCCTCGGTGATGTACATGATGCCGTCCACCACGAGCGGCGTCGTCTGGAAGACCTGCAGCGACTGCGCCTGGAAGACCCATTGCAAATCGAGGCGGTCGACGTTGTCGACGGTGATCTGGTCGAGGGTCGTGTGGCGGTCGCTGTTGTAGTTGCCGGAGTAGGTGAGCCAGTTGTGCGGCTCGTCGCCGGCGTTCAGCAGCCGCTCGAAGGTCACCTGCGCGGCCAGCGGCTGCGGCAGCAGGGCCACGAGGGCGACTGCGGCCAGGGTCAGGGCGGCGAGCGTCGGCCGGGTCATCGGTTCATTCCCTTCAAGGTCAGGAGGAACGCCAGGACGTCGGCGCGTTCCTGCTCGGTCAGCGTCTCGGCGTAGGAAGGCATCGGCGACGTCGTGATCACCGTGTACTCGCTCAGGTCGTCCTTGACGAGCGAGACGAGCCGCTCGTTCTCGTCGACGAGCTGCACCGTGTAGGTGTCCTCGTTCAGCCGCCGTCCCGAGTAGACGGTGCCGTCGTTGCCGACGGCCCGGATGCTGCGGTTGCGCGGCAGCATCGCGGCGGTCGGATCGACCAGAGATTCGGCCAGCGAGCCGGCGGCGCGCACCGCGCCGACGTCGGTCAGATCGGGGGCGATGCGCGACCCCTCGCGGCCGATGCGGTGACAGCTCGCGCAGTCTCCCTTGCCGCGGTAGATCGCCTCGCCGCTGAGTGCGTCTCCCACCAGCACGTCGCTCGGGTCGAAGTCGCCCATCGTGCGCAGATAGGCCACCAGGCCGGTGAGCTCGGACGCGGTGTAGTCGCCGGGCGGCATCGCGGTGTCGGGGATCCCCGCGCTGATGACGCGCATCAGGTCCGGGTCGGAGCCGGCCGAGCGGAACTGGCCGCTGCGGAGGCTGACGCCGTCGACGGCGTCGCCGTCGGGGCCGTGACAGGCGACGCAGGTCTCGCCGTAGACCTGCATGCCGTAGTTGATGTCGGCCTGCGCGTACTCGCCCGCGTGCGTCTGCTGGGCTGCCGCGCCGTTCGCGGTCAGCAGCCCGGCCGCCGCCAGCAGCGCCGCGGCGCCCCATCCGTGTCCACCTCGTTGCACGCCGTCCCTCCTTGATCTGCTGCTCGATCCTCCGCCGAGCCTCGACATTGTAGCCGCTCGGCGTCAGCCGCGCGCTATGCTGAGCGTCATGCATCCACACACAAGCCCGCCGTTCGTCGTCCTCTTGCTGGCCGCCTCCGTCGTGCTCGCCGCGTCGGGTTCGGCGCCGGCTCAGGAGCCCGCTCCGGATCATGTCCTGCGGTCGACTCCCGAGAACGTCGTCTGGGGCTGGTATCCCATCGACCGCGCACCGGTGCTGACGATCCGGTCCGGCGACACGGTGCGCATCGACACGCTCAGCCACGCCGGCACCACGCAGGCGGAGGAACCCGTAGGGTATCTGGGCGAGTTCGGCGTGGCGCCGGACGAGGTGCTGGAAGACGTCGTCGACTTCTGGCGCACCCGCCCGGACCGGCCGCGCGAAGGACGCAGCGGGCACGTCATCACGGGGCCGATCTACATCGACGGCGCCGAGCCGGGAGACATGCTCGAGGTGCAGATCCTGGCGGTGCGCACTCGGGCGCCCTACGGCATCAACAACACCGGCCCGACGAGCGGCGTCTTCGGTTCCGGGTATCCCGGCACCTCGGCGGAGGACGAACCGATGGACATGCCGGCGATGCGGCACTTGATCCGGACCGGAGAAGCGGACGGGCGCGAGGTGGCCTTCTTCGCCGACGGCATCCAGGTGCCGCTGGCGCCGTTCATGGGGGTCATGGCGGTGGCGCCGGAGAACCCTGCGGTCGGCCAGCCGGGGGTCACGGTGCCCGGCGTGCAGGCATCGCGGCCGCCGGGGCCGTTCGGCGGAAACCTCGACGTCAAGGACCTGGCCGCCGGCAGCACGCTCTACCTGCCGGTCTTCCACGCCGGCGCGCGCTTCTACGTCGGAGATCCTCACTCCGTGCAGGGCGACGGCGAGGTCAGCGGGACGGCCATCGAGCAGTCGCTGAGCGGCGACTTCCGCTTCGTGCTCCACAAGGGGCGGACCATCGCGGGACCGCGGGCCGAGAACGGGACGCACCACATCCTGATGGGCATAGACCTCGATCTCGACCGGGCCCTGCGCAAGGCGGTGGTCGCGACCGTCGATTTCCTCGTCGAGGAGCGGGGGCTGAGCCGCTCGCAGGCTTTCTCGCTGGCCAGCATCGCGGTCGACTTCCGCGTGGCGGAGGCCGTCGACCTGACCCAGGTGGTGACGGCGTTCGTCCCGAAGGCCATTTTCATGGAGTGACGGTGACCGGCGCCGAACGGTGGATTCATCGCGCCGGCGGTTCGCACGTCTCGAAAACGATGTCAACGTCGCCGAAGCGGCTTGGTACAATGCGGGATGGCCCTTCCCGACCTGTCCGGTTTCCCGGAACGCGGCGTGTTGAGCGCCGATTCGTCTGCTGCGGCCGAGCGGCTCCAGGTCGACGCGTGGCGCCGGATGTCGCCGCTCGACAAGGCCCGCGTCGTTGACGGGCTGACCCGGACCGCACAGGCTCTGGCCGTCGCCGGAATCCGCCGGCGACATCCGGGCGCGTCCGACCGGGAGTGCTTCCTGCGTCTGGCCACTCTCAAGCTGGGCCGGGAAACCGCGATTCGCCTGTACCCCGACGCCGCGGAACTGTTCGGTCCTGACCGCTGAGTGTGGGCATCGAGCCGTTCCAGGTCGCACTGTCGGTGGCGGACGCCCTTGAACGGTGCGGCGTGCCCACCACTCCACATCCACCAAGGTGGATCTGTTCATCGCGGGCGGCTCGCCGCTCGATCTACAGGCGATGCAGCGACGGGTGCGACTGCAGGTCGCCTCGGATCCGGACCGCTTCCTCTACGTCTATACGCCCGAGGACATTCTCCTCCAGAAGCTGCGGTGGTACCGCCTGGGTGGGGAGGTGTCCGATCGTCAGTGGCGAGACATCCTCGGGATCGTGCTGGTACAGGAGGACCGTCTGGACGAGGAATACCTGCAGGACGGCGCACGCCTGTTGGATGTTCCGGATCTGCTCGAACGCGCGCTCCAGGTCAGGTCCTGAGCGGAAGAACGACGGGTCCGTTTACTGCTGCTCGCCCTCCGGCAGCGGGGGCACGAACATCTCTCTAAGTGCCAATTACTGAATCTCCTCAAACGCGTGTGGGTAGGGGCGGGGCCAGTTCGATGCCGCCGCAGCAGAGAAACAGCATGGAGATGAGCGCGCCGTGCGAGTGGAATCCGTAGGCACGGCGTGGCGTCGGGCCTGCGGCGCGAGCGGACCCGCGCGGGGCGAGGTCGCTTCGTCGGCATCTTCGGTTGATGAATGCACCGCAGCGGTGCTATCGTCACCGCATGCCGACAAAACAGATCCGGATCGACGGCTAGGGCGGGGTCGATGCCGTTGACGACGTGACCATCCACGTCGGCCCGTTGAAGCCGTCCTGCGGGGCTCGCACCACTCACCGAAGGCACGGAGTGGCGGTAACGACCCGTTGGGACCGCCGCGGGTCGGCAGCTCGAACCGCCCGAGTCGGCTGCATCATGCGCGGCCCGACGCCGAACATCGCGGTGCTGGCGACCACGTCGCCGATCTGGTGTACGGGGCTGTAGCGCTGGAGACGATCCGATTCTGTCAGTCGCGACTCTGGCTGGTCCCGCCATGATCCGCGCGAGTGAATCAACCCGCGGGCTCGAGGCGCCCCTCCCCACCGGAAACTTGACACCTCCGGTGACGCGCGTAGATCATGCTGCGCGGAACCATGTCGCTCGATACCACGCTCGCCGACATCACGACCCGCCTGCGCGAGAACGGGTTCCCGAACGAGCAAGCGATTTCACAGGGAATCGTCCTCCGAGCCCTTCGTGAACTGGGTTGGGACACGTACGACACCGCCGTCGTCTGGCCCGAATACCAGACCGGGGGCGGTCGAGCCGATTTTGCGCTGTGCCATCCTCCGTCGAAGCCGGCGATCTTCATCGAAGTCAAGCATGTGGGCAGAGCAGAAGGTGCCGTGCAGCAGGCTCTGCAGTACGCCTTTCACTGTGGCGTGCCCTTCGTCGTACTCACCGACGGCAGGAGCTGGAGCTTCTATCTGCCCGCCGAGCAGGGCGACTACGACGAGCGGCGAGTCTACATGCTCGACCTGTACGAGCGGTCGGCGGGCGAAGCCGCCGAGACGTTCCGCCGCTACTTGGCGCGCGAGAACGTGGCGTCTGGCAAGTCGCTTGGAGCCGCGCGGACCGAGTACCGGAATCGCAACCGGCGTTCGCAGGCGAAGGCGGCCATCCCTGAGGCTTGGCGAGAACTTGTGCAAAAGAGGGACGTGCGCCTGCTTGAGAGCCTTGCCGATGCGGTGGCATCGAAGGTTGGGTTCCCTCCGGATGCCGACGATGTCGTCGCATTTCTCGGCGGTGTGGCCACGCAAGGGTCTACCGCGCCGATCGCGGTCCCGCCAATACCCTCGGGGAGCAAGGTACAGTGGCCGGCCAAGGCCAAAGGCGCGAAGCTGACGCCGGAACAACTCGCTGAGCGCCGATCAGCAGCCGCTAAAAAGGCGGCCGCAACTCGTGCCCGAACGCTCCCGCACCAACTCGTGATCCGCGGCGAAAAATACGACTGCCCGACCGCCAAGGACGCGATGGTCACCGTTCTTCGCACGCTGGCTGACTCGGATCCGTCATTTCTTGAGCGCTGCGCCCAGCACAGGGCCGCTCGGGGCCGCAAGCGCCGCTACATCGCCCGAACGCCGGAAGAGCTCTATCCGGACCGCGAAGACCTTCGTGACTTCCACCAGAAGCTGCCTGGCGGCTGGTTGGTCTCAACGAACCTCAACAACGACATCAAGCGGAAGATCATCGATCTCGCAGCCGAAACCGCTGGCTTGAGGCCGCGCGAGGACATCGTGCTCCCGTTTTGAGTCGCGCAGAACACGGCGGGTTCGGACGCTCAACGGCGGTGGGTCGTGAGCGAGCCCTCGGCGGGTACTGATGCAGGTGCGAAGCCGTACGGTCCCGAAGCGACTTCGGTAGTCCTGTAGATTCCAATTCGGAATGTGGGGAGCGACGAGGTAACCTCGACCGGGCTGTTTGCATTAAGCCTCATAGTGTTAGCTAAATGAAGACGACCCAAGTATGGTGGTCGATGTGCGTGCGAGACAGTGATGCGCACAAGCGGCATGGCGACGTTTGCGTGGTCATTCAGTTTCTGATGTCGAAGAGAAGGTAGACAGCAAAGGCACGCCGGTCCTTCACTGGCACCTGTCGGAAGCGGCGAATCACTTCCTCGGCCTCTTTGACTCCCTGAACGACATCGGGTTTGGAATAGGCCGAATCCGGGTCGTAGTCCGCGCCGTGACGCTTCCTTTGCATGTCTACGAACACGTTGGCGAAGTCCTGGATGTCGTTCGGAAACCACTGGATGTTCCTGTGCCTGCATCGATCATTGGCTTGCCGGTGCTGTAGCGCCCGGTAGGCTTGCCGCCACGCAGGCTTGCTGCGGTTCGCGCCCGCTCCGCCGACCAGCATATCGGCGCAACAGGTAGCCAAGCAGTGGAACAGCGCGTAATAGGTCGTGCTGACGGCCCGGCGGAGGTTGGTCTCGCGAGGGCGTCCGGTGCGCGGTGACGCCAAGTCCCGAGCAGTCTGAATAAAGTCAAGCGCTTGCACGCTTCAGGCTCCGCTCCAGTCGCGGCCATTCGGACTTTTCCACGAATGACGGACTGGGGAACTCTGTGACGCCTGCCTCAATCAGCTTCGGGCGAATGCGTCTGATCAAGCCGGACGTCCAGCGGGGGTCGAGCGCCTCTTGGTCTCCGTCGAAGACGATCATGATGCGTAGGTACGGCTGGCCGTCGCCGTCGCCGAATTCGTCGACGGCCGGGATGACCTTGATGGGATCGAACACGAACGTGTCGGCGAAGTGCTCGACTAGAGTTGCCTTGACGATGTCCGCGACCTTCTTGTGGAGTTCGTCGGTGGTCACATCCCGCCTCCGGAGCCTGTGTCGAAGCTACCCGCCATTGTACCCACGCGGGGAGGCCTCGCGGAGAGCCGTCACTCCGGCAGCGCGAACGCGAAGATCGCGTTGCCGGCGGCGATCGCCACGTGCTGCCGGCCGTCGACGGCGAAGGCCATCGGCCCGGCGTGCACCCGTCCGCCGATGTTCCTGAACCACAGCTCCTCGCCGGTCTCGGCGTCGAGCGCGAAGAAGAAGCCGTCCGCCGTGCCGCCGAAGACGAGGTCGCCGGCCGTCGACAGCAGGCCGGACGTCGTCCGCGAATCGACAGGGAACTCCCAGCGCAGGTCGCCGGTCTGCGGCTCGAGGGCGCGCACCGCGCGCACGTAGTTCTCGAGCGGCTCCGGCGATTCGCCGCCCCCGGCGCGGTAGCTCTGGCCCTCCTGGTACTCGACCGGCCGGATGAAGTACCGCGTCTCGGCGTCGTAGGCCATCACGTAGACGAGATCGGTGCGCGGGCTGTAGGTGGGCGACCACCAGTTCGAGCCGCCGGTGATGGCGGGGGCGACCACGGTTCCCTCGGGTGACGGCTCCATGCCGGGCACCAGGATGGGCCGGCCGTTCTCGTCGAGTCCCTCGGCCCACGTCTGCCGGGCGTAGGGCTCGCCGAGCAGGAACTCGCCGGTCTCGCGGTCGAGCACGTAGAAGAACGCGTTGCGGTTCGGGAAGAGCATCAGCTTGCGCTCCTCGCCGTCGAAGGTCGTGTCGGCCAGGATCGGGATCTGCGTCGAGTCCCAGTCGTGGATGTCGTGCGGCGTGAACTGGAAATACCACCTCATCTCGCCGGTGTCGGCGTCGAGCGCCACCACCGAGTCGGAGTAGAGGTTGTCGCCCTCGCGCACGGTGCCGTCGTAGTCCGGGCCCGGGTTGCCGGTGCCCCAGTAGAGGAGGTTCAGCTCGGGGTCGTAGGAGCCGGTCATCCAGGTCGCCGATCCGCCGGTGCGCCAGGAGTCGCCCGACCACGAGCGGTTGTCGGGATGGTCCGGTCCCGGCGTCGTGTAGAAGCGCCATGCGCGCTCGCCGCTCTCCAGGTCGTAGGCGTCGACCACGCCGCGGATGCCGTACTCGCCACCGGCCACCCCGGTGAAGACCTTGTCGCCGACTACGAGCGGCGCGGCGGTCTTGCTGTAGCCGGCCGACGCCTCGTGCACTTCGGTCTCCCACACCACGCTGCCGGTGCGGGCGTCGAGTGCCACGAGGTGCGCGTCCAGGGTGCTCATGATCACCCGGTCGCCCTGCACCGCCACCCCGCGGTTGTTGCGGCCGCAACAGAAGATCAGCTCGTCCGGCAACGGGTGCTCGTAGCGCCACCAGGGCCGGCCGGTGGCTGCGTCGACCGCGATCACCGTGCTCGGCGACTCGGTGATGTACATCACCCCGTCGACCACCAGCGGCGTCGTCTCGGCCCGGTCGAGGACGGCGAGCTGGTAGACCCACGCGATCTCCAGGCCGCCGACGTTCCCCCTGTCGATGTGATCGAGCCGCGTGTAGCGCTGCGCCTTGTAGTTGCCCGAGTACATCAGCCAGTTGTGCGGCTCGTCCTCGGCATTGACTAGGCGCTCGGCGGTGACCGGCGTGAACGCCGGGGCTTCGCCTTCGTCGACCTGCGCTTGCGCTTGCGCCGCGGTGGCAAGGGCCGCTACGAGGATGGCCGTGGCGGGAATCAGGCAACGCTGCATGTTCATCGCTTTCTCTCTTCGAACATCGGGGTAGCGGCGCGTCGTCGTGCACGAGCCGCATGCGCGATCAGCATAGTCCATCGGCGTGTCGCGGGTCTTCGCTCACTCCTCCGCCGGGCCGTCGTCTGCGATGCGCCATCGAAGGAACCGTACGTCCATCCTGTCGGAATCGCGCGCCGGGTCCTTCATCCTGATCAGCAACTGATGGCGGCGACGTTGTCGTTGGAGGGATCGACGAGAAGGTCGATGTCCTTCGTCGTGCGAACGAAGCCGTGGAGTAATGACGGCGAACCCGTCGATCAGGAGGTAACGGACGCCTGCCTCGCGGAGCGCACGGCAGAGGGCCACGAGGTCTTCGAGCTCAGGCGCGCGGCTGTACGCGCGATTTGGCTCATCATCCGTGTCCGCTTCCTCGAAGGACGAGAATCGGTACAGCCCGCGCGGGACGAGGTCATGTCCCCGCAGCCGGTTGAGCGTACGCTGCAGGCGCGCAACGTCAGCTCATGGCGGGCTTCCGGCTACGGCGCCCCCCAGCCGGCTCTCAGCGCCGCGCGATCCACGGCCGACCCACCGAGGTAGACGTCCGCGATCCGCCGTGTGTTCGTGATGTCGTCGAGCGGGTTGGCGTCGAGCACGATGAAGTCGGCGCGGGCTCCGGGCGTCAGGCGGCCCGAGTCGTCGAGTCCCAGGCGGTCCGCCGAGCGGCTGGTCGCGGTCACGATGGCGTCCATCGGGCTCAACCCGGCCGCTACCATCAGCTCCAGCTCCCGGTGCGCCGACAAGCCGTAGAAGTGATCCTGCACCCCGGAGTCCGATCCGAGGACGAGGGACGCGCCGGCGGCGTGGAGCTTCGCGAGGCTGCGTTCCATCTGCTCGTAGGAGCGTGCGGCCCGCTCCGCGGCGTCCGTGGCGCGGCTCGCGAACGCGTCGGCTGCACGCGCGAGCACGTCGGGGGCCACCGTTTCCGCAAGAATGGACGAGCTGAGCCACGGCGGGGGTTCCGTATGCCGGCCCCGCTCCGAGATGCCGATGTTCGGCATGACGAAGACGTCCCGGTCGACGATGGCGGCGACGAGCGCGTCGTCCATCTCCCGGTCGCGGACCAGGTGGGCGAAACCGTCGACGCCGGCCGCCACCAGCTCCTCGGCGTCGTCGTGGTAGAAGACGTGGGCGATCACGGCCAGGTCATGCCGGTGGGCCTCGTCGATGATCGCGCGGTAGAGGGGTGGATCGAGCTTCTCTACGGAGCCTCCGCGGTCGTCGACCCAGATCTTGACGAACGAGACACCCAGGGCCGCGAGTTCCTGCACGTGCCCCCGTCCCTCTTCCTCGCTGGTGACCCCGTAAGCGGACGGCCGCAGCGCCGCCGCGCCGGGACCGGCGTTCGGCCGTGCCAGCCCGCGCCCCGCCGTGAAGAGGCGGGCTCCGCCGAGGTTTCCGGCTTCCTGATCCCGGCGGATCCCGCTCCACACGTCGCCGGCGTCGGTGCCGAGCGAGACGATGACCCCCACCCCGTAGTACGCGTAGCGGTTCAGGTGGTCGACGACGTTCTCGCGGGTGTAGTTGGCGGCATCGTAGGTCAGCCCGCGCTGGAAGCCGACGTGGCCGTGGAGGTTCACCAGCGCCGGCATGACGGTCTTGTCGCTCAGGTCGACGACGGTTGCGCCGGACGGCATCTCGATCTCGGCCTGCGGTCCGACCGCGACGACCGCACCCTGGTCGACCACCAACCGCGCCGCCTCGGTCGCCGGCAATCCCGTGCCGTCGATGAGGGTGGCGCCGTCGTACACGACCGCCGGGCTCGCCGGCGCCGCCGATTCCGGCGAATCACCCGCACAACCTGCCACCGACGCTCCTGCGCACGCGACGGCGGCGGCCAGGGCGACGCCGCGGGTCGCGCGGCGCACGATTCGACGATCTCGAGAGTGCATCGGGGCTCCTTGTCGGACTACCGGTGGACGAGGCAGGAACGGCGCCCCGTCCGCCGGGGTGGTTCACGCATCCTCGAGGTACAGCGACACCTGGATGTTCAGCCAGCTTCCGCGCATCGCGATCGATTCCGTCCGCACGGACACGCGCTTGCCGGCGTCCATCAGCCGCGCGGGCATCTCGTTGCGCCGGCGGGGGAGGTAGCCCAGCTTGTGTCCTTCCGGTCCGAGCACCTCGATGGCGAGCGCGTCGTAGCGGTTGTCCGGCTGCCGGCGGAGCAGGAGGCGCTGTCCGGGCCGCAGGCGGTCGGCCGCCGTTTCCGCGTCGTAGTAGGCGGTTCCGGCGACGTGCGTGCCGGCGAGCAGGATCTCCCGCCGAGCGGCGGCGTCCCCCCGCCGGGTGGCGAGGGCGCCGAAGCCCAGCAGGCTGCAGAGTGCGTTGATGACTTCCCGACGATGCATGGCTGATCTCCTCCCGGGCGTACCGTTGCCTCGCAACGCCACGCTCATCAATAATAGCGACTCCTGCGGCCGCCCCATCGCGGTCGCCTGCGACGATTGTCTCAGCCATTCATGACAATTCTCGTCACCGGCGCGGCCGGGTATATCGGCAGTGTCGTGGCCGAACGCCTCATCGAGCACGGCCACGCGGTCGCCGCGCTCGACGATCTCTCGCAGGGGCATCGGGCGGCCGTCCCGGCCGGTGCGGGGTTCTTCGAGGGCGATCTGCGCGACCGCGGCCGGGTTGCGGAGGTGATGTCCGCCGTGCGTCCGGACGCCGTCGTGCACCTGGCGGCCGAAGCGCTGGTCGGCGAGTCGGTGACCGATCCGGCGAAGTTCTTCGCGGTGAACGTCACCGGCGGGCTCAATCTGCTGGACGCCATGCGCGCGGCCGGCGTGCGCCGTCTCGTCTTCTCGTCGACCGCCGCGGTCTACGGCGAGCCGGACGAGACGCCGATCCGCGAGGATGCACCGCTACGGCCGGTCAACGCCTACGGCGCGTCGAAGCTGGCGTTCGAGCAGGCGCTGCCGTGGTACGCCTCTGCGTATGGCCTGCGCCACGTTTCGCTGCGCTACTTCAACGCCTGCGGGGCGACGGCGGAGCGGGGCGAGCACCACGTGCCGGAGACCCACCTGATCGCGATTCTTCTGGAGGTGGCGCTGGGCCTGCGCCCCGAGATCCGGATCTTCGGCAGCGACTACGACACGCCGGACGGCACCTGCATCCGCGACTACGTGCACGTGGCCGACATCGCCGACGCGCACCTGCTGGCGCTCGACCGCATCGACCGGATCGAATCGGGCGCCTTCAATCTCGGGAACGGGACCGGCTTCTCCAACCGCGAGGTCGTCCAGGCGGCGCGGCGTGTCACCGGCCGCCCGATTCCGTCGGTGGCCGCCCCCCGGCGGGCAGGCGATCCCGCGCGATTGGTGGCCGGCGCCGACCGCGCGCGCGAGATTCTCGCCTGGTCACCGCGCCACCCGACCCTCGACGCGATGATCGCGACCGCCTGGGCGTGGCGGAAGGAACGGCCGCACCCGTACTCCGGCTGACTAGACACCCGATCGGCAGCGTCCCGGCGTGCCGGCCGCGGACGGCTTTCCCGCAGGCGCCCTACAGCCACGCGAACTTGACTGCGAAGAGCAGCGCCACCGCGATCAGCGTCGGCGAGCATTCCTGCCGGCGTCCCGCCATCACCTTGATCAGCACGTAGGTCAGGAAGCCGAGTCCGATGCCGTCGGCGATGGAGAACGTCAGCGGGATGGCGATGACGGTCATGACCGCGGCGGCGGACTCTGTGACGTCGCCCCACTTCACGTCCACCAGCGGGCGCACCATCAGGCACGCCACGTAGAGAATGGCCGCCCCCGTCGCGTAGGGCGGTATCGATCCGGCCAGCGGCGAGAGGAACAGGCAGGCGAGGAACAGCCCGGCCACCACGACCGCGGTCAGGCCCGTGCGCCCGCCCGCGCTGGCGCCGGCCGCGCTCTCGATGTAGCTGGTCACCGGCGAGGTGCCGAGCAGGGCGCCGCCCACCGTGCCGGTGGAATCGGCGATCAGCGCGCGCTGCATGTTCGGCAGGCGCCCGCGCTCGTCGAGGAGCCGCGCCTGGTGCGCGACGCCGATCAGCGTGCCGGTCGTGTCGAACAGGTCGACGATCAGGAACGTCAGGATGACCGCGAGCATGCCCGCCTGCAGCGCGCCCGCGATGTCGAGGGCCAGCAGGGTCGGCGTCGGATCGGGCGGGAGCGAGGCGATGCCCTGCCATTCGGAGACGCCCAGCGCGAGGCCGGCCACGGAGACGCCCAGCATCCCGATGATCGCGGCGCCGGGCACCCGCCGCGCCGAGAGCGCCGCAATCGCGCAGAACCCGACCAGGGACAGCAGCGGTCCCGGCGTCATCAGCTCCCCGGCGGTGACCAGCGTCGCCTCGCTGGCCTGGATGATGCCGGCGTTGCGCAGCGCGATCACCCCCAGAAACAGGCCGATGCCGGCGGCGATGGCCAGCTTCAGGCCCTGCGGAATCGCTTCGACGATCCAGCGCCGCACCGGCAGCACGCTGAGAATCAGGAACAGCACCCCGGAGACGAACACCGTGCCGAGTGCGACCTCCCACGAGTGGCCCATGCCGAGCACCACGCCATAGGCGAAGAACGCGTTGAGACCCATGCCCGGCGCCAGCGCGATCGGATAGTTGGCGT
This sequence comes from Vicinamibacterales bacterium, assembly GCA_963662835.3. Taxonomy (GTDB): domain Bacteria; phylum Acidobacteriota; class Vicinamibacteria; order Vicinamibacterales; family UBA8438; genus WTFV01. The sequence goes on along the minus strand of CAXXVU020000002.1, from coordinate 7,012,144 downwards.
AAAGCCCCATCACCAGCGTGCTGAACGCCGCCGCGAGGCAGGTGGCGACGAACACCGCGTCGAACGGCATGCCGGCGTCCGAGAGGATCTGCGGGTTGACGAAGGCGATGTAGGCCATCGTCAGGAACGTCGTCGCGCCCGCCGTCACCTCCGTCCGCACGTCGGTGCCGCGCTCCGCGAGTCCGAAGTAGCGTTCCAGGGTGGCTGTCATTGGGTTCCTCTCGCCGGTTCCCGATGTTGTCTCCGTGCCGCGCGCCGCCGGCGGCGTCTGTTGCGGTCCTTATCGGGACTCACCCCGAACAGACCGGGGGTGCCTTGTACTCCAGACCCAGCAGCCGGAAGTAGTTCTCACCGAGTGCGATGTTGCGGAAAGCCTCGTCGTCCAGAAGCCGGTGGACGCGTCCCGTGACCTCCAGCTCCTCCCGGTAGACCTCCAGGTCCTTGTCGCGCGACGCCAGGAAGTCCGTGCCGGGGAGAATCCTCTCCGAGTACGCGTTCAGGAACGGCACGTACGTTTCCCGGCCCTCCGGCGTCGAGAAGTAGGCATCGTCGATCACCCGCCACGCGATGTCCAGCATCAGCTTCGGATGGCGCTCCAGCATCGAGGCCATCAGCGCGACGTGCCGTGCCGGGTCCATCGTGGTCAACTCCCGCGACAGCCCCATGTGGACCCAGACGATCGCGTTGTCCGGGTACCGGCGCAGCACCTCTTCCATCAAGGGGAGGTAGCGGGTCGGATCGTCGTCGTTGCCCAGGTCCGCGTGGATGGCGAGTGGAATGCCGCGTTCGCGCAGCACCTGCATGAACCCGCCCCACTCCGCGATGGTCTCCGGCGGCACCGGTTCGTGCCCGTTGTCGAACAACGCCTGCTTGGCCAGGTTGACCTCGCCCATCCAGCGGAACAGGCCTGGATACTCGGCGTCGAGAAGCTCCATCCCGGCCAGAATCGAGTCGGGTTCCGCCAGGTCCGGGAAGGTCATGGCGAGCGTGAGGTGCAAGTCCTCCGGCGTCTTCGTGACGACGTTCGCGGCGTTGACGAAGTCGTTCTTCAGCGTCGGCGTCACCGGCGTGCCGGGACAGTCCAGATAGTACGTGCAGGAGGAAGACGCCGGCAGCATCTGGCCGATCCCGTAGACGTTGGCGAACAGGACGCCGGTCGCCTCGAAATACTCCAGGATCTCCTCGAACGGGACGGCGGGTCCGCCGAACGGCCGGAAGTGGACGTGGGTGTCGACGACCGCGGTGTGGGGTTGCGCGGACCGGTCGTAGCAGGGTGCGTCGCCCGTCCGGAAGGAGTCCAGCGTCAGTTTCGATGAAGTGCCGATCGTCGCAGGCTCGGGAGAGCCGGCCGTCTGCGCAGCCCCGGCAGACGCCCATCCGGATGCGCCGAGGGCACAGAGTACGACGAGCAGCAGGAGCGGCGCGCCGCCCCCCGGATTCCCGTCCCGGTCAGTGCGCCGCATCGCGCTCGACTGCCCGCTTCATGCGCGGCAGAATAGCGCGTGGAGCATCCTGCCGCAAACGCTGTCCGGGGCTCTGCCGGTCCGAATCAGGCTGCACCGACCCGTTTGTTCGGCATGCTGCAGGAACGGCAGGCCGGTCTGTCGAGTTGGCGATCAACTACCCATCAACTACCCATCAACTACCGGAAGCGTCGTATTTTCAGCACCTTACAGGATTCTTGTGTTCACGCGGGTGACTGTCCGTCAACTACCAGTCGATCGAGCACTTGCAGATTTCGACGACGACGACCCGTGTGTTCTGCCCGGCGTGCGGATCAGTTTCCTGTCAACTACTCATCAACTAGTACAAGGATTTTATTTTCAATAACTTACATGAAGACAGCGTGCGCTCCGACCGTTGCGTGTCAACTACCGGTCGGCGGGGACGCCGGCCCAGAACGGGACGTATTTTCGCAGTTTTGGGGGCGCGTGTTCGTCGAACGGCTTGACCGCGCCCGCATCCACGGCCTCGCGGATGTACCGCGACACCGTCGCCTTGTTGTTCGTCCTGATCCCGAACCGCTCCCGCAGCGAGGTGTTGGTCAGGAAGTCCCGCGTCACGTACTTCAGGCAGGCGTGCAGGTAGCAGGCCCGAACCCGTTCCTTGCTGTCCATGTCGGCCAGAGGCTTGCGGGCGAACAGAACGACGCGGGTGGAGCCGGGCGGAACCTCGAACAGGGGAGCAGGAAGCTGGTAGCGCTCGATCTGTCCCACCACCTTGTCGATTCCACCGCCTCTTTCCTCGCAAATATCGAACCGGCGCATGAGCGACGTGAGCGCCTCGTTCCGCGAAGCGGGCGGGCTGTCGAGGAAGCGTTGAGTGTCCACCAGCGGCTCGCCGGGATTCGTGATCTCGATGCGCCCGTCGAAGATCTCCACCATCGGACCGGCCCCGGTCACGGAGAAGTCCTGGTGCAACAACGCGTTGGCGACCAACTCCCGCACCGCCAGTGCGGGAAATTCCGGGATGGTCTGCCGGAATGCCTGTCCGATGACCTCGTGCGTGGGCAGCTTGGCGTTGACGTAGTCGATCAACCCCTCGAAGCCGGAGGCATAGCCCTTCATATGCTCCCGCTCGCCCAGGCCCTCGGTGCGCCCCTTGCCGCGGTACTCGATGACCCGCACGGACTTCCGTGTCAACCGCGGGAAATCGCCCAGGTTCCTGGCGAACAGGATCGCGCCCAGGTTCGTGACGTTGAAGCCGCCCGCTTCGCACGGCGCGACAAGCCGGTCCCGCTGCAGGGCGTCGAGAATGGCGGCGCGGCCGTCGGGAAGTGGTGCGCCGAGCAGGTGGAAATACGCCGGGTAGTCGAGCCGAAGCAGGATATCCTCGGCACTCACGCGTTCCGCGGCGACGCCGTCTTCGAAGGGCACCAGATCGAAGATGCGCCAGAGCGTCCGTTCCTTCTCGGGAAAGTCCTTGAGCTTCTTCTTGTAGCTGCCGACGCGGATGTATTCCTGACCAGCGAACCGCACCGGATGGCGCGCGGCCCGGGCGATCTCCGCCACCACGACCGGCCCGGCGTCCGTGTCCAGGCGGAAAAAACGAAAATCGATTTTCGGCTCGAGCAGGCGCAGGAGCCAGCTCTCCAGTGCCTCGTTGCCCTTCTTGACGACCGTGGGATCGAAGGACGTTCCAACGATGGTGTGGTCCGAGTCCCGGACTCCCCAGACCAGATAGGCGGCAGCCTTCCCGGCCAGCGCCGCTGAGTTGGCGAGTGCAGAAATGTACTCGCCAATCTCCTGCGGGTCGCCGTAGTTCTGCTTGAACTCCAGCCACTCCGTTTCACGGGGCAGGGCGCGGAGCTCCTGTAGCAGGCCGTTGAGGTACGCAAATGAGCGTTGACCGTTCACGTCTCGGCTCCTTCCGGCCTGGCGGACCCCCGCGCCGTTGCCTTACGTGCAGGTGTGTCTGGTGAGAACGGCTGCGTTCCTTCGTTGAGGATGGCGAGGTACCGATCATGGACGAACAGACGTCCCCGACGCTTGCCAGTGATCTCTCGCGCGATGCCTTGTTCGACCAGCAGCTCCATCGCCGAGGCGGCTGTGCGAAACACGAGCCCCGTTCGGGCGCTGGCCGACGGCAGCGACAGTATCGGTTGCTCGGTCAATGCTCCGTACAGCCGCGACGCGGAACCGGCGCGGCGGCCGCAGCGTTGCTCGATGGCGGCCGATCGGCTGCGAACAATTGCCAGAGACGACGGGATGTGGAGACGGCGCCGTCGGCCGTGGTCCGTACGCCGTCGAGGAAGAAGGCGAGCCAAGCCTCCCAGTCGCCGGTGCGCCGCACGTCGTTCAGCAGGTCGTAGTAGGCGCTGCGGTGCTGTTTGAAGCAGAGGCTCAGGTACAAGAGCGGCTCGCGCAAGACCTGCGCGTGGCACAGGAGCAACGTGATCAGCAGCCGTCCTATCCGTCCGTTGCCGTCGAGGAACGGGTGGATGGTCTCGAACTGTACGTGCGCCAGTGCGGCGCGGACCAGGACGGGTATGCCGTCCTTCGTGGCGTGCAGAAAGCGTTCTAGCGCCGCCATGCAGTCGGGTACAGCGGTGTGCGGCGGGGGCACGAAGGCGGCGTTGCCGACTTCCTAACTTCAAGAACTCCAATAACGCCCCGGGAAAGTGCATTTTTGGCGCAAAGTTAAAACAGCGTGCGGGTGCCTTGCTCCAAGATGCCAAGCGCTGCTCGCCCGCGCGGCGCGAGCAGCGCGGACAACGGGCTGACGGCGCCGGTCGGGACCCCGACAGCCAGAGGCCGTAGCAGGTGGTGGCGTACTGTACGACGCGATCACCACACCAGGCTGGTCGGATTCTCACACCTCCGACAGATGCGCGATGGCGCCCGTGCTGTCGCCGATCGACTCGGCCGGCACGCCCATGTGGTGCAGCATGGTCAGCAGCAGGTTGGCCATCGGCGTCTCGTCCGGATAGGCGACGTGGCGCCCCGGGGTCAACCGGCCGCCGCCGCGGCCGGCCAGCAGCGTCGGCAGGTCGTGGTGCTCGTGGCGGTTGCCGTCCGCGATGCCGGCGCCGTAGACGACCATCGCGTGATCCAGCAGCGTTCCGTCGCCGTCGGCGGTTCCGCGCAGCTTGTCCATGAAATATGCGAACTGCTCGACGTGGAAGCGGTTGATCCGCGTCACCTTCTCGATCTTCACCGGATCGCCCCGGTGGTGGGTCAGGCCGTGGTGGGCTTCCGAGACCCCGATCTCGCGGTAGACGCGGTTGCTCAGCTCGGTGGCGACCATCAGGGTGATGACGCGCGTCAGGTCCGCCGCGAGAGCGACCGTCATCAGGTCGAACATCAGCCGGATGTGCTGGACGAAATCGCCGGGCAGGCCGGGCGCGGGGCGCTCGAGATCGGGCGGTGCAGCGTCGGCGTCCCGTTCGCTGCTCGCGATGCGGCGTTCGATCTCGCGTACCGAGAAGAGGTACTCGTCGAGCTTGCGACGATCGGTCGGGCCGAGGGTTCCGCTCAGACGACGCGCGTCGCCGAGCACGACGTCGAGGACGCTGCGGTCGTTGCGCCGTTGCCGGGCGCGGACGGCCGGATCCGGATCGATGTCCTCCGCGCCGAACAGGCGCTCGAACGCGGCGCGCGGGCTCGCTTCGAGCGGCATCGGCGACGAGGGAGTGCGCCACGAGATGCTGTTGCTGTAGGCGCAGCTATAGCCGCTGTCGCAGTTGCCGCCGAGCAGACCGGGCTCGCAGCCGAGCTCCAGAGAGCCGAAGCGCGTCTCGCCGCCGAGGTGCCGCGCGGCGATCTGGTCAGCCGAGACGCCGGCGTGAATGTCCGCGCCGTAGGTCTTCTTCGGGTGGACGCCGGTGAGGTAGCTCGCCCCGGCGCGCGCGTGGTCGCCGGGACCGTCGCCGAGAGCGCGGCCCCCGTTGTGCGTGAGCCCGCTCAGGATCGAGATGTCGCTCCGGTACGGGACCATCGGTTCCAGCACGCGGGGCAGGGCGGCCGGCAGCGGAGCGATGGGATCGGCGGTGTCCGGCGTCCACTCCGGCATGACGATGCCGTTCGGAACGTAGACGAAGACCATGCGGTTCGGCGCCTGAGCGGCGTGGGCGGTGCGCGCGAACGCCGGCACCATGGCGTCGAGGAACGGAAGCGACAGCGTGGCGCCGACCCCGCGGAGGACGGTTCGGCGCGAGAGAACTCGGTGCATCGTCATGATTCGTGTCCTGGCTGCATCAGCCGCCGCTTACCAGGATGAGCGGCAGATGCTGGCCAAATCTATTCTCCGGATCGCACGGGTTCGGGTTCCGCAGGCTGGTCGCGCGCGGGTCGACGAAGTCACGGGCCTTGTTCCTCGGCGCGCCGCATGCGAAACGGCGCGCTCTCGACGACGCCGGTGACGAAGGCCGACCAGCGGTCGCCGTTCTCGCGGGCGGTGTCGACCATGGCCGCCACCGCCTCGGCGTCGTAGTGCTCCAGCCCGCGGCCGAGGGCGTAGGTCAGCAGCTTCTCGCTCAGGTTGCGCCGGAACGCGTCCGCGCGATCACGGAGCACCTGCTTCAACTCCGCCGGCCCGCGGAAGGCCGTGCCGTCGGGAAGCACGCCGGTGTCGTCGATCGGGGCCTCGCCCTCGTGCGTCCGCCAGGCGCCGGCCGCGTCGTACTTCTCCAGGCCGAAGCCGATCGGATCGATCTGGTCGTGGCAGACCGCGCAGCTCGGATTGGTGCGGTGCGCTTCCATCTGCTCCCGCAGCGTGGCGCCGCTGCTGTCGCTGCCGGCGGCTTCCAGGGCCGGGACGTCCGCGGGCGGATCCGGCGGCGGCGCGCCGAGCAGGTTGTCCAGCACCCACTTGCCGCGCAGCACCGGCGAGGTGCGCGTCGGATAGGAGGAGACGGTCAGAACACTCGCGTGCGACAGCAGGCCGCCACGCTGCAGTCCGTCGAGCGCGACCCGCTCGAACGCCTCGCCCTCGACCCCCGCGATCCCGTAGTGCCGGGCGAGCGGGCCGTTGACGAAGGTGAACGGCGCGTCGAGCACGTCGAGCATGCTTCGGCCCTCGCGCAGCATCGCGTCGAGGAACAGCTCGGTCTCGGTGCGCATCGCGTCGCGCAGCTCGTCGTCGACGGTCGGGAACCGCTCCGGGTCGGGCTTCGCCCGGTCGAGGCTGCGTAGCTGCAGCCACTGCGCCGCGAAGTCGGTGACCAGAGTACGGGCCTTCGGATCCGCCAGCATGCGCAGCGTCTCCGCCCTCATCACGGCCGGTTCGGTGAGCCGCCCCTCGTCGGCGAGGCGGAAGAGCCGCTCGTCCGGCATGTCGGCCCAGAGGAAGTACGACAGCCGCGATGCCAGCTCGTGGTCGTCGAGGGCGCGCACATTCTCGCCGGCAGCCGGCTCGCGCTCGATCCGGAACAGGAAGTTGGGGGAGAGCAGCACCGCCTGGAGAGCGAGCCGGATCCCCTCCTCGAAGGAGTCGCCTTGCGCTTGCGCCTGCCGCACCAGCCCGACCAGCGGATCGACGTCGGCCCCGGTCACCGGGCGGCGGTACGCGCGGCGCGCCAGGTTCGTGACAATCTCACCGGCGCACTCCTCGTCGTGCTCGCCGGGCCGGTGCCGGCAGACGAAGATGCGCTCGTGGCTCGCGGGCGGGGCGGTACTCGGATTGAACGGCCCGACGATGTCGACGTAGTCGACGTACAGGACCCTCCGGCCGTCGTCCATCACGTTGTCGCGCGGGTCGTCGATGTCCGCGACATGCGGGTAGGAGATGCGGAAGTCGCGCACCCCGGCCGACACGGGAACCCGCGTGACGAACTCCCCGCGCTCGTACCCGAAGGCGTTGCTCCCTTCGATCAGCTCTTCGCGAAACACCTGGCCGTCGAGCGTCGCGACCACCGGCACCGGCGGCTGGCTCTCCCGGGCGGCCTCGATGAAGCGGGCCAACCGTTCCTCGGCGGTCAGTCTCGCCTCGACCGTCGGGTTGCGCCTGTCGCGCTCCTCCGGCTCGATCAGGCCGCGGTCGATGAGCTGTCGCCGGCTGTAGCGATAGTTCGCGGCGCGGAAGCGGAGCTCGTACTCGGCGTCCCACGGAAAGAGGTGCGAGCCGTAGAGGGCGCCGCGCATCGAGTAGGGGAGGATGTTCGCGCCGCTCAGGTCGTTGCCGGCATCGTGCGAGCGCCTGCCCATGTAGCGGGCGAGCAGCGTCGGCTCGGCGGGCAGCGGCTCGCCGAAGACCGCGAGGCGCGACAGCCGCCTCGCCGCCGCGACGTACTTCTCCATCAGCAGCGGCGAGACCGACAGCACGTCGCCGATGTTGTCGAAGCCGTAGCCCGAGTCGTCGATCGGGAACTCGTCGGCCGGGCTGCCGTGGACGCCGAGCAGGCTGCGGACCGTGTTGTCGTACTCGACCCGGTTGAGCCGCCGCGCCGTAACGCGGCCCGGATCGGTCGTCCTGCGATAGCCGGCGCCGGCCAGGTACGCCTCGATGGACGCCGTGACGCGTGCGAGCGCCTCGTCAGTCGGCCGCGGGCGTCCGGGCGGCGGCATCTGTCCGCCATTCAACCTGCCGAGCACGCGGGTCCAGGTGTCGATCTGCGGGTCGACGGCCGGGCCGGCAGCGTTCGGTCCTGTGGAGACTGCCTGCGGGTCGAGCGCGGCGGCGAGCCGCTCCAGGTTGAGGTTCACGGTGCTCAGGCGGTTGCCGTGGCAAACCGCGCAGTGCTCGGCGAAGAACGGCGTGGCCTCGGCGTGCAGCGCGGCGGCCGGCGATGCGCCGGCTCTTCCGGGCGCCTGTTCGGCAGCCGCCGGCGCGCCGGCAATCGTCGTCGCGGCCAAGGCGAGCAGTGGAAGAGCGCCGCTTGACCGCCGCCGGATCGACCGGAAACCGAAACGCGCGCAGAGGCTCTCCCACATGGTGTGGTCATTATGGCACCATGTCGACTCACCTTGGACGACCTGCGCGGCTCGTTGGGCGGACGCCCTCGATCAGCGAAGCGGGTCTGTTTCGTGTTATTCTATATTCCAGATTCTGGAATATAGAACTTCAATGAGTCGGTCTGCGCTGCTTTCCCAAGATGTCGTGGTGCTGGCGAAGCTGCTGAGCTACCCCGACCGCCGGCCATCCCTGGCACGGATGGCCGCGGACCTGCTTCTCAGTGGATCCCAGGTACACGCCGCGCTGAACAGACTGGCAGCCGCCCGGCTGGTCTTCAAGGACGCCCGCAGCAGCCGGCCGAACACGAGCGCGGCAGAGGAGTTCCTCGTACACGGCACAAAGTACATGTTTCCGGCAGTCCGGGGCGGGGTCACCCGTGGGATGCTCACCTCGTACGCCGCGCCGCCGTTGGATCGTCACATCTCGAGTGGATCCGATCTCCCGCCCGTTTGGCCGTTCGCGATGGGGAGGCATCGAGGCTTGTCACTTGAGCCGCTGTACAAGACTGTACCCCTCGCTGCGCGCGCGGACCCGAGCTTGTACGAGCTGTTGGCTCTCCTGGACGCGTTGCGGGACGGTCGTGCTCGGGAGAGGAGCATCGCAGAACGTGAAGTCGTGAAGCGCGTACGAGAACGCTCGAATGCATGATGATCCCAACCTCCAGTTGCTGGAAGCTGCGGCCCGGGCGTTGGAGCCAATGCTCGATGAGGTCGTGTTCGTGGGCGGGTGCGTGACCGGCTTGTTGATCACCGACCCTGCCGCTGCCGGTGTCAGGCCCACCACGGACGTCGATGTCATCGCCGAGGTGTACTCGTACGCCGAATACGATGGACTGTCCCAACGGCTTCGACAGCTTGGATTGGTTGAGGACGCTCGCGAGCATGCGCCGACCTGCCGATGGCGCCATCGTGACTTGACGATAGACGTAATGCCGGTTGACGAGCGAGTCCTGGGGTTCGCCAATCGCTGGTATCGACCTGCGATGGAATCGGCCGACAGATTCGAACTCTCGGAGTTGACTTTGCGCCTCATCAACCCCGTCTACTTTGCTGCAACCAAGCTGGAAGCATTTCACGGACGTGGCGCAGGCGACTATCTCGCCAGTCATGACCTCGAAGACATCATCGCGGTTGTCGACGGACGAGAAGAGCTCGTCGCCGAAGTGCAGGACGCACCGCAGGACGTGCGCGGCTACATCCAGGACGAGTTTGGGGAGTTGCTCCGTTTCGAGGACTTCCTCAACGCCATGCCTGGACTCGTCCAGGAGGACGTTCGTCTCCCAGTGTTGCGGGAGCGACTCGATGCGTTGGCGTCTCGGGCGTGATCGGCGGGTTTCCCTCGGTTGCTCAGCCGGAACGAGCGTACGGCGCGTCCGCTTCGCGCACGCGGACGCTGGCCCGCTGCCGGCGGCGCACGATGCGGGCCACGGCTGCCGTGCGCTCGTCGCGGGTCAGGCTGAGCCGCACGCCGGCCACGGCCTGGCAGACATCTTCGGGCGTCAGATCCCCAAGGACGCTGGAGGAGGAGAGCCGTTGCGGCGCCGTCCGGGGACGGAGGGCGAGGAGCTCCGCGCTCGGAACGCCGGAACCTGCCGGGTCTTGCAGCAGCCAGAGTTCCCGCACGCCCATATCGGCGTACCGCTCGATCTTGCCCTCGTCGGCGTTCGTGAGCTCGACCTCCACCACCAGATCGGGTGCGTTCTCGTCGAAGAACGCATCGGCGGCTTCTTTGCCGGCAGCGAGCGCGTCGCGATAGGCCCTGGCTCTATCTCCGACGTAGAACGCGCAATCCGGCTCCATGCCGGTGCCGGGCGGAAAGCCCGGTTCCCGAAGACGTGCGGTCAGGAGCCCCTTCACAGCGCCGGTAAGCGTGCTCGCGGCGATGTCCACGACGTGATCGAGGATCCTGACCAGCTCGTCGTGGAGCCGCGACGGGGTCATCAGGGTTATGAGGCCGCGCACCGGGTCGAGGTAGACGCGTCGGAACGACCGGTTCCAGTCGATGGAGGCGAGCTCGACCACGGTCTGCGGGTCGGCGTGCAGGACGTGGAGCGTGGACCCGAGCGGTCCGGTGTGCATCGTGGCCGGGTGCTCGGTCACAACGCGTGCAGGCAGCTTGGCCACGCTCTTCACGATAGCATGCGGCGCTCGCCGCTTCCCGGCTGTGGTAGCACCGCGCCCGCCGATCAGGGCAGCGTATCGAAGCGGATGTTGAACCAGGTGATGCCGTCGGTCTCGCGGATGCCGTGCGGCACCCCGGCGGGGATGAAGACGAGGTCGCCCACGCCGATCTCCCGTTCCTCCCCCCCGCGAATCGCCGCGCCGCGCTGCTCGACCGGCTCCCCGTTCTCGTCGACGATCTGCCCGCCGGTAACGAGCGTTCCGGAGCCTTCCCGAACCACCCAGACGTCTATCGTACGCGGGTGCATCAGCGCCGTCTCGCCGCCCCGAATGCGGCGAATGTTCACGTTGTAGCTCCCGCCCTCCAGCAGCCGCACGGTCTGGCGCTGCTCGGCGTCCATCTCCTGCACGATCGCCTCGAGCTCGTCCAGCGGGAAGTCGGCCGCGCGGTCGGTCGGCGCCTGCTGGCGGATCTGCACCTGGGCGCCGACCACTATTCCGCCGAGAAACGCAGTCAGAACACACAGGCCGACGACCGGAAGTATGCGGGTGCGCATGAGAGGTTCTCCTGGAGATCGTGCAAGCGCGACCGCGTCGGTCGCGCGGACGGCCGGGGGGCGGAGGAAAGCGCCCGGAGCGCGGTGCCCCGGGCGCACGCTGTCACTGCTGGCCGTCGTTGCCGGTGTCCTCCTCCATCAGGTATTCCCAGTGCCGCGCGGCCTGAGCCAGGATCGGCGCAAGGTCTCCGGCCAGGAGATACCCGTCGTCAACCAATGCGAGGGCGGCCTCCGTCACTCGGCCGAGGTACTCGGCGCGGCTGCCGTAGCGCTCCTGTATCGACGACCGCGGGTCGCCGGTGCGTTCCCGGTCGTCGGCCGTCCGCGGGAACGGGACGTAGGAGCCCTGCATGCTCGACAGCACGTCGGTCGGCCCCGCCTCGGCATGGAACAGGTTCCAGCCGGTGTAGGTGGCGAGCGGGACGGCGACCTCCGGCATCATCAGCCCGCCGGTCTCGTTGCCGTCGGCGTCGACCCGCGGCACGAGGATCGGGAACGCAGAGAGGACCTCCGGCGGCTGCTCCGAGGCGATGCCCCGCGTGCGGAACTCCGGCCCGTAGACCGCGCGGTAGGCCAGGTGCGGCACGGCCGGCTGCCCCACGCCCGGAAGCTGCGGGAAGCCCAGGTTCTCCGGGAGAACCAGATCGTCGTCGGCGATGCGCGGGTAGACGCTGGCCGGCGGCGCCGCCGCGTCGTCGTCGATCCAGCGGTCCATGGCCAGCACCAGCGGGCGCAGGAACCAGGAGTAGTCGTTCGGGTTGCTCAGCTCCTGGCCGCTGGTCCGCCGCGGCGGGAAGCGGCCGGGGCCGTGCTGCCCGCCGGCGAAGGAGTAGATGCGCACGTTGTCGAGCAGCGGCGCATCGGCGGCCCCGTCGAGGGTGGTGTGGATCAGCGAGGCCGCGCGCCCCCAGTACTCGTAGGACGAATTCGTGTAGAAGACCTTCGGCATGTGGCCCGGCTGGATGCCCGCGAGCAGGCCATCCCGCATGTCGGTCTCCGGATCGTGCTGTACGACGTCGGTGAACGGGAAGATGTCGCTCGGATAGAGCTTGTTCAGGAACGGGTGGCCGTCGCGCGACGGCTGGGCGAAGCGGTGGTTGAAGCTGCCGCGTCCGCCGCCGGCCACGTGCGCCATCACGCCGTCGAACGCCCGGCGGTTCTGCTCGTCGACGTTGAACCCGTGGTGGAGGAAGGTCCGCAGGAAGCGTCCGCTCTGCGAGACGCCCCAGGCGATGGCGTGCTCGATCCCGTCGAGGGGCAGGCCCAGCTCCGGCGTCGCCTCGTACTTCAGCTTCGAAATCATGTCGCGGACCGCCGCGGGTCCGAGGCCTACCAGGGCCGGGTCCTGCGCGACGTAGACCACGTCGTAGATCTTGAACGGCTCGAAGCCGCCTTCCAGGTAGACGCGGGTCGGATCGTCGACGACCGAGCCGTCGTCGTTGCGCCGGGCGAAGCGCCACTGGTCGCGCGGCACCACGCGCCGCGGCTGGTCGACTCCGTCACGCACCGTCATCACGTTGGCCGGGTCGTTCGGGTCGGCCACCGGGTAGGCGATGTGACTCCGATCGGCGAGCGAGCGGTCGTACGCGCGCTCGTTGACGATCACCTCGCTGCGGACCAGTCCCGTTATCGGGCTCCCGGCGGCGCTCGCCACCGGCGTGTGCAGCCTCATCTGCCCGTCGCGCACCGGCACGTCGAACTGCCAGCCGAGCCACAGCAGGGAGAAGCCGTTCTTCAGCAGGAAGCCGTCGCCCATTTCTTCGGCCGTCTGCGGGTCGCGGCTGCCGGCGGCGTTGTTGAAGTATCCGAGCATGCCCTTGCCGCCGCGGTTCGAGACCTCGTAGAGGACGGTGCCGTTGCCGCGCCCGGCGTCCTTGGGCTTCAGCAGGAAGAAGTTCGAGCGGAACTCCACCATGCCGCGGTCGTTGCGCGGCGCGAACTCGATGTCGGTGACGATCCGGTTGGCCGGATTCGCCGGGTCGACCTCGAAGTGGACCATGCCGGACAGCTTCTCGTACGGTCCGGCGAGGCCGTAGGCCATGCCGCCGGCGACGTCGGCGCGGCTCTCGACATCCACGCGGACCACGTCGGCGGAGGCGGTCGCCGCGGCACCGAGCGCGATCACGGACAGGGTCAGAAACGTAACAGTGAGGCGATTCATCGGTCCTCCTCGGTCATGCCGGGCACGCGGGCGTTCAATCCCACCAGTTGTAGTCGATGTGGAAATCGTACTGCACGGTCTCGCTGTCGAAGTAGCCGAGCCGACCGCAGCGGAATCGGAGCTCCCAGTCGAGCATCCGGAACGGGCCGGTGTAGAGCCTCCAGCGGGGCGTTTCTCCCGGCTCGGTCGTGTACTCGATCGTCGCGCCCGCGGTCGGGCAGGTCAGCTCCACCGTCGGAGGGTAGTGGAACATCCCGCCCGGCGGATCCGCCATCGGCAGCGCGGCCGTCTGGTAGACGCCGTCCGGGCGGAACCGGCGGACGAGCTCTGTTTCCGGCATCTCGCCCAGGTCGCGGGTCGTCACGATCCACTCGTCGAGCGCCGCGCGCATCCGCACCAGCCGCTCGGCGTGGGTGGGGTCGCCGGCCAGGTCGACCACCTCGTGCGGGTCGGTCTCGGTGTCGTAGAGCTCTTCCGGCGGCTTCGTACCGGCCATGAAGCGGCGTTCGGGTCCTTCCAACTCGCCGCCGGCGGCCAGCCGGCGCCACGTCTGCATCGTCGGCATCAGGTCCATGTAGGCGATTGGCTGCGCGTAGGGCAGCTCCGGGGCGAAGTTCCGGATGTACTTGTAGCGCCGGTCGCGGACCGCGCGGATGCGGTCGCAGGTCTCGTCCATCCGATCGCGGGTGAAGAACAGGTGCTCGGGTTCCGGCGCCGTGTCGTCGCCCAGGAAGATTCGGCCCTGCATGTGGTTCGGTACCGGAACCCCGGCCAGCGCGAGCAGCGTCGGGGCGAAATCGATGAAGCTGACCAGGTCGCCCCGCACCGTACCGGGCTCGATGCGGCCCGGCCAGCGGACGAGCAGGGGCACGCGCAACCCCGAGTCGTAGACCCAGCGCTTGCCGCGCGGCAGCCCCCAGCCGTGGTCGCCGTAGAAGAAGACCATGGTGTCGCCGGCCAGCCCGTCGGCCTCGAGCTCGGCGAGAATCTCGCCCGCCTGTGCGTCCATCACGGTGACGAGATCGTGGTAGCGTGCGATGTCCCGGCGGACTTCCGGGGTGTCCGGGTAGTACGGCGGCAGCGGCGCCGCGGCGGGGTCGTGCCGGGCTGCCGGCGCCAGCCCCGCGGTCCGCTCGGCGAAGCGGTCGTCCGGCATGCGGATCTGGCCTTCGTGCGACGCGCCGAGGTTGAACACCGAAAAGAACGGCTGCCCGGCCGCCCGGTTGCGCCAGTGGGCGTGCTCGCCGTTCTGGTCCCACAGGCCGAGCGGCGCCCCGCGCACCGCGCGGCGGGTCTCGGTCGGCAGCCACGGCGAGAAGTTGTAGTCGGTCTTGGCGTTGTTGGTCGTGAAGTACCCGGCCGCGCGCAGCCATTCCGTGAAGCCCTTGACGTGAGGCGGCGGCACGGCGGTCGACCGCATGTGGTGCGAGCCGATCGACGTCGGGTACATGCCGGTGATGATCCCCGAGCGCGCCGGAGCGCAGACCGGCGTCACCGCGAAGGCGCGGGTGAAGCGTGCGCCCTCGGCGGCCAGCCGGTCGAGGTTCGGCGTCACCGCGTAGGCGTCGCCGTAGCTGCCGTGGTGCGGGCCGTGGTCCTCGGCCACGATCCAGAGGATGTTGGGCGATGAAGGGCCGGTATCGGGCGACGGGGCGGTCGCCGCGGCATCCGGGGCCCGCTCGCAGGCCGCACCACAGGCAGCGAGCGCGAGCGCCGGCAGCAGACCGTGGACCGTGCGGGCCATCTTCCTGCAGTAATCGTTACGAAAGAGCGCTGATTCCGGGGCCGTTCATCCACAGGTTGCACAGTCGGAAGCGCGGCCCGCCGGGAGTCACGTTACCATGAACGAGCTGGTCGTTCACCGGTCGCCTGAGCTTCGGCGTCGTGCGGGCGCACGGGCTGGAGACCGCACCGGCCAGCGACGTCCACTACGCACAAGCCGGCTTCGCGCCCTGCTGCGTGAGTGGAGTCCGCGCCGAGGAGCGGATGAGCTAAACGGCGGCTCGCGCCGCGGCGTCTACCGATCCATGCCGCATGCATCGCCGGTCCGGATCGCGTTGTGCATCGTGATCGGATGGCTTGCTTCCGCTCCCGTCCGGGCGCAGGTCGATACGCCGGTCGCGGTGGCCGTGCTTCCGTTCGTGAACATCACCGGCGCCCCGGCCGACGACTGGATCGGCGTGGGCATGGCGGAAACGGTGGCGGCGGCACTCCATGGGCGCCCGCCTCTGACCCTGATCGGACGCCCGGCCCGGGAGACGCTGCCGGCCGTATCCGGCGGGATCACGGACTCCAGCGTTCGTCTGGTCGAAATCGGCCGCAGCGTCGGGGCGCGCCTGGTGGCCGGTGGCGCCTTCCAGCGCATCGGCGACAGGATGCGCATCACCGCGCGGCTGGTCGACGTGCGGACGGGCGCGGTCGCCGCGGCGACGGTGGTGGACGGCGTCGTCGACGAGCTCTTCGATCTGCAGGATCGCGTGGCGGCCGGGCTGCTCGCCGCAGTGGAGCCTGGGACGGGACAGGACTCGATCATCTCCGCGCCTCGAGTGACAGCCCGGCCGACAGGGTCGACCGGCCTGTCGGGCGAGGGATCGTTTCGGCCGGGCCCGCCGGCCGGACGCCGGCCGTTCGGATCGCCGCGTGCGGGAGTCGCCGACGGGTCGTCTCCGCCCGCATCGCGTGCGGGAGCTGCGGACGGGTCGTCGCCGGCCGCGCTCCGCGGCACGTCGGCGGGCGATTCGGACCCGTCCGCGGCAACGGTCGCGCCGCGGCCTGCCGGAGCGGCGGCGTTTCCGTCCGCCGGCGTGGCCGGCTTCGAGACCGCGCGCGCCGCCCCCGGGTTCATCGACGGCCCGCCGCCCCCTCTCGCCCCCGACGTCATCCGCCGTGACGAGGCGCGGCGCGCCACCATCCGCGCCGTCGAGCAGCCCGAGGGGATCCGGCTCGACGGACAGCTCGACGAGCGCGTCTACTTCACGGTGCCGGCCATCACCGGGTTCATCCAGCAGGCGCCCGACGAGGGCGCGCCCGCCACCGAGAAGACCGAGGCCTGGATCCTGTTCGACGCCGACAACATCTACGTCGGCGCCCGCGTCTGGGATTCGGCGCCGCCGAGCCAATGGGTGGCCAACGAGATGCGCCGCGACACGCGGCAGCTCCGCCAGAACGACACCTTCGCGGTCATCCTCGATACCTTCTATGACCGCCGCAACGCGGTGGCGTTCTACACCAATCCCCTCGGCGCGATCGCCGATTTCCAGATCACCAACGAAGGCAACCCGAACAGCGACTGGAACCCGGTATGGGACGTTCGTACGGGGCGGTTCGAGGGCGGCTGGACGGTGGAGATGGAGATTCCGTTCAAGTCGTTGCGCTACCGGCCCGGACCGTCCCAGATATGGGGCGTTCAGCTCCGGCGCAACGTGCGCCGCAAGAACGAGTGGAACTACATAACGCCGTTGCCCATCTCGGCCGGGTCCGGACCCGGCGGGATCTTCCGCGTCTCCGGCGCGGCGACGCTCGTGGGCCTCGACGCCCCGAGCGGCAGCAAGAACCTGGAGGTCAAGCCGTACGGGATTGGCGGCGTCAGCACCAACCTGGCCGCCTCGCCGCCGACGCGCAACGTCGGGGACGGCACCGGCGGTCTCGACGTCAAGTACGGCGTCACGCAGAACCTGACCGCCGACTTCACTCTCAATACCGACTTCGCGCAGGTCGAGGTGGACGAGCAGCAGGTGAACCTGACGCGGTTCAACCTCTTCTTTCCCGAGAAGCGCGAGTTCTTCCTCGAGGGCCGCGGCATCTTCGACTTCGCGCGCGGCGGTTTCTTCGGCGGTTTCGGCGGCGCGCTGCGCAGCGGCGGCGGCGGCTTCTTCGGCGGCGGCAATGCCCCGACCATCTTCTACAGCCGCCAGATCGGCCTGCAGAACGGGTCGGTGGTGCCGCTTGTCGGCGGCGGCCGGCTGACCGGCAAGATCGGGGCGTTCGACGTCGGCGCGTTGAACATCCAGACGGGTGAGGACGCGCTGGCGCGCGCGGAGATGACGAACTTCACCGTCGTGCGGGTGAAGCGCGACATCCTGCGCCGCAGCAGCCTCGGCGCGATCTTCACGAACCGGTCGGTGGCCCTTGCGGGCGACGGCTCCAGCCAGGCGTTCGGCGCCGACGCGACCTTCTCCTTCTACGAGAACGTCAGCCTGCTGGGCTACATGGCCCGGACCCAGGTTCCGGATCCCGCCCGGCGGGGGCAGGACCTGAGCTACCAGGGGCGCTTCGACTACGGGGGCGACCGCTACGGCTTTCAGGCCGAGCACCTGCTCGTCGAGAAGAACTTCATTCCGGAGGTCGGCTTTCTCCGCCGCGACAACTTCCGCCGCAGCTACGCGAGGGCGCGGTTCAGCCCCCGGCCGCAGTCGCTGGCCAGCATCCGCCAGTTCCGTCTCGAGGGCAGCTACGACTACATCGAGACCGCCGATCTGGGAATCGTCGAGACCCGGCAGTCCCAACTCGGATTCTCGACCGAGCTCGAGAACAGCGACCGGTTCGGCGTGTCGGTGGCGGACAACTACGAGTTCCTGCACGGCCCGTTCACCCCGGGGCCGGACGACGTGATCTTTCCGGTCGGCGGCTACCGCTTCCTCGACGTCGAGGCCAGCTATTCGCCCGGCACCCAGCGCCGCCTGAACGGGACCTTCTCGGTGCTGGCCGGCGACTACTTCGACGGCAGCATCCGCACGGTCGCCTTCCGCCGGGGGCGCATGGAGGTGACTCAGCGGCTCTCGCTGGAGCCGAGTCTCTCGGTCAACTGGATCGACTCCCCGTACGGGTCGTTCCGCACGGACCTGATCGTCTCGCGCGTGAACTGGACCTTCACGCCGCGCATGTTCTTCAGCGGGTTGATTCAGTACAACTCGAGCAGCAACACGATCAGCAACAACCTGCGGCTGCGCTGGGAGTACGCGCCCGGCAGCGAGCTGTTCGTGGTCTACACGGAGGACCGGGAGACCGACCCCCTGCGTCCGGACCGGTTCTCGGATCTGCGCAACCGCGGGTTCGTGGTGAAGATGAACCGGCTGTTCCGCTTCTAGGATTCTGTCGCCGCCGGCGTCGGGTCGGGCCGTGACGGCGCTCTCGTCCGGATTCCGGGGCGGATGACGCCCGGCGCGGGAATACGGCGCGGCCGTGCGTGGTCCTGATCCAGGGACCGCACCGGTGGAGGAGCGCCATGACCCTGGTAGATTTCACGACCCTTACTGCGAGAATCCCGGATACCATGCTGAGGCGCGCCATCGCCGCAGCGTTGGCCCACGGAGTCCCACGGACGCCGGAGGACTTTGCCCGTTTCCACGAGGATGTGCTCGATGAGTTGCGGCTCGCGGCGTACCAGGCCGCGGAGCGGCCGGCGTGACCGCAATCGGCGCACCGGATACCCGGTCGGCCACCAGTGTCAACAGCCAAGGAGCCTCAGGATGTGCAGGAGCAGCATGAAGAGCATCTCGGCCGGACTGATTGGAGCTGTCGCGCTCGGTTTCCTCCCGGCGGCGGCCGCGGGTTCGGCGGCGGAGTCGGGCGGGGGCCAGGGCAATGAGCAGGTGTTCGCCGGCTCCTGGGTGATCAACGAGGACCTGAGCGACGAGTTGCGACCGCAGCCCGGCGGGCGCGACGGGGACGAGCGACGCGGCCCCGGCGGCTTCGGCGAGCCCGGCTGGGGACCGGGCGGCGGCGTCGGCGGCCGGGTCGGCGTCGGCGGCCGGGGCGGTTTCGGCGGCCGGGACGGTTTCGGCGGCCGGGGCGGCTTCGGCGGCGGTGGCGGCGATCCACAGCGCACGGCCCGGATGCGGGCCGACATGCAGCAGGCGATGCGGGACCTGATGACGGCGCCCCGCCGCATGACGATTACGGCGAACGAGCGGGAGATCGTGCTCACCTACGACGACCGGCGCGTCGTCCGGCTGATTCCCGACGGCCGGGAGCACTCGGGTCTCGCCGGCACGAGCGCGCGGGTCACGCGAAAGACGCGCTGGCGCGGCGCGACGCTGGAGGCCGAGATCGAGTTGCAGTCGCGGATGGAGCTCCGCGTGCGCCAGACGTACGAGGTGCGGGCTGCCGACGCCGGCGGCCGGGAGTTGGTCGTGATCACGCGCGTCGACGGCGGCCGGCGTGGCCGCGATCGCGAGCTCCGGCGGGTCTACGACCTGGACATCCGATAGAACGCTCCGGCGGCGGCGGTGCGTCGGCCTCTTGCAGGCGACCTGACGGCGCCGGAGTCCGTCCTCGCTGCCGGTCTCCACGGGGCAGCGTTCTTCCCACCAGCCTGTACTCCCGGCGACGCGGCGTTCGGTTCGGCTTCCGCAGACGTCTCTATTAGTAGTGAGGTCGGCAGCGCCGAGGCGCCGTGACGCCGGGAGTCGATGGCGGGTCCGGCGGGCGGGAGCATTGCGTCCGCCGGCCGGCTCCCTGCACAGATCGGCTGCGAATGTCCGGGAAGCAGCCCCTTCGTCGGGGCGCCGGGGGGGCGCGGAGCCCACGCCGAAGCCGGTGCGGGTGGTCCTGGGAGGCATGCTCGCCGGCCTCCTGTCTCTGTCGACGACCGCCCCGGTCTACGCGGCAGCGCCTTCGCAGGAGCCGCCGGAGAATCACGCGCCGGTCTTCGGAGAGGGAGCGGGCACAACGCGCCGTCTCGCCGAGAATCCCGCTGCCGGGCAGGACATCCCGCCTCCGATCAGCGCCACCGACCCGGACGGACACCGGCTGACCTACCGCCTCGCCGGCGAAGACGCGGAGGTCTTCGCCCTCGATCCCCGCAATGGCCGGTTGCGCACCAGGGACGGCGTCGTCTACGACCACGAGGTCCGGGATCGCTACGCCGTGATCGTTCAGGCGGAGGACGGTCACGGGAGCAGCTCGGCGATTGCCGTGGTCATCGAGGTGACGAACGTGCTCGAGCCGCCCTCACCGCCGGACGCACCGACGGCGACGGACTCCACGCGGGATACGCTGACGGTGCGCTGGACGCCGCCGGCGAACGCCGGGCCGGTCGTCCTCGACTACGAAGGCCGGTACGGCGTCGCCGGGTCCGCCGCCTTCGAGGGCGGCTGGGACCGGGTCGGCGCGATCACCGAGGCGACGATCGAGGGCCTCACGGGGGACACCGTCTACGAAGTGCAGGTGCGGGCCAGGAATGGCGAAGGGACCGGCGGATGGTCGGAATCGTTGGAGGCGCGGACGGAGCCGAACCGGGATCCCGAGTTCCGCGAGGGAGCGGCAATGGCGCGTCTGCTCCATGAGGACACGGCGGCCGGGGTGAACGTCGGCGCACCCGTCGCGGCGACGGATCCCGACGGCGACAGGCTGGTCTACAGCCTGGAAGGCGACGAGAGCGCGTTTTCCATCGATCCGGACATGGGCCAGCTCCGAACCAGGGCGGGCGTCATCTACGACAGCGAGACCCGGCCGGACATTACCGAGACCGTGAAGGTGGAGGACGGCCACGGCGGCAGCGCGACGGCCATGGTGGCCGTCTTCGTGGCGGATGAAGACGACGCTCCGACGGCGGACGCCGGATGGGACCTGACCGTGGCGGCCGGCGGAACCGCGTGGCTGGACGGCACCGCCTCGCGTGCCGGCGTGGGGACGCTGGCGTACTCGTGGTCGTTCGTATCGTGGCCGGGCAGCGCCCCGCCTGCGCTGGAGGGTTCGACCGGAGCGACGCCGTCGTTCGCGGCCGCCGTTGAGGGAACGTACGTCGTTCGACTCACGGTGAACGACGGTCTCCAGACCGCCGTCGACGAGGTGCGCGTCACCGTCCGGCCTTCGACCGCTGCCGGTCTGCTGGTAACGGCCGACCTGCTGGTGGACACCAACCGCGACGGGCTGGTGGATCAGTCCGACGAGGCCGGCGAGGCTGTATGGGGAGAGGCCGGGGGAGCCGTGTTCGCGCCCAATGCGGACGATGACGACGAGGACGGCGCGCGCGACGGCTGGGACGCTCGCAGCAACGGCGGCGCGGATCTCCTGGACATGGCGCCCGTGGTGGTTCGCCGGATCCCCGGGCTGCACAGGAACCACACGGTGGCGCTGGAGATGGAACATGCCGCGACGTCCGACGGACCGCAGTTGTTCCACCAGGCGGCGGGCGGCGCTGTCGAGCTGTTGATCGGCGGCGATGACCGGCGCGCCGAGCTGCCGCTCGAGCGACTGGTTGCGGGCGATCTGCGCCTGTACATCGACAGCCGGCATGGACGCCGGACCGGCTTCGACGGGCAGCTCTCGCTCACGCTGACCGTAGCGGAGGGCGGAACGACGACGTCCCGGGACAGCGTCGCCCTGCAGGGAAGCCCGATCCTCTTCTCGCACCATCTGCAGCCGGCCGAGCGCGTGTTCGTGGTGGACGTCCCCACCTCATCCACCACTTCCCACAACACGGCGCTCTTGAACGCCCTGACCGCCCATCTGCCCGCGTCGACCGAGCTGTACCGGCTCGAATACGCGAGGTACAACCAGGACCGCTGGATTCAGGATTCCATGCAGACCGGCTACGCGCAGAGGGCCGCGGAGGACGGCGCGGAGACGCCGGCCGTTCACACGCAACTGCATCGCGGACGAGGTCTGGAGCGCTTCCTTCCCCGCGACTATCTGGGTCCCGAGGCGGGCTACGTGTACCCGGGCGGCGAGGATTATTCCTACTTCAACTACGGCGGCAACGTGGAGGTCATTCCTCCGCACACGCACGACGACGAGACCTATTCCTTCGGGCGCATCGTGGTCGGCGGCGGCGCGACCAGCGACTACGCCGCGATGGCGCAACGCCAGATCGACTTCTTCGAGTCGCAGAGCGTGCAGGGGCCGGCCATCGTCGTGGACACCTCGTGGCTCTGGGTCGCCCATGTCGACGAGATCTTCTCGGTGCTTCCGAATCGCGGCGCCGCGCCGGGAGAAAGACCCTGGGTCGTGGCGATCGGCTCGCCCGCGCTCGCCGTCGAGCTGCTCGAAGAGGCGGTGGAGAAGGGCTTCGGCGACGCGCCCGTATTCGAGGGCCGCGGAGGGGACGAGACCACGCCGCGGGAGATGCTGGCCGACAGCCGCCTCATGACCGTGAACGACTACGCGCAGGCGAGAATCGACACCGTCCGGGACGAGCTGATTGCGGAGGTGGGGCTTGCGGAGGCCGACTTCCGGGAGGTGCCCGCCCTGTTCGAAGCGGAGCACGACTGGAGCTACGGCCGTGCGCTGGTGGCCCTCGTTCCCAGCATGCAGAACCTGCTCGTGGTCGATGATCTGCTGTTCGTCCCCGACCCGGAGGGGCCGGACGCGGACGGGACCGACGTCTGGCGGCAGGCGACCCTGGATGCCGTGGAAGGACTGGGCCTGACGACCCATTTCGTCGACGTCTACAACAGCTACCACGTCCTGAGCGGGGGGATTCACTGCGGGACCAACGTCGAGCGTGCCGGTTCGACCACCGGATGGTGGGTCGGCGCCGAAGACGAGGATTCACCATGAGGGCTCCCGCATGGCCGCCGGCCATCGCGCTCCGGCTGCTGTCCGCCCGGTGATACGGACGTTCGGTTCGGCATTCGCAGACGTCTCTATTAGTAGTGAGGTCGGCAGCGCCGAGGCGCCGTGACGCCGGGAGTCGATGGCGGGTCCGGCGGGCGGGAGCATTGCGTCCGCCGGCCGGCTCCCTGCACAGATCGGCTGCGAATGTCCGGGAAGCAGCCCCTTCGTCGGGGCGCCGGGGGGGCGCGGAGCCCACGCCGAAGCCGCTGCGGGTGGTCCTGGGAGGCGTGCTCGCCGGTCTCCTGTCTCTGCCGTCGCCCCTCCCGGTCGATGCGGAAGCGCCTTCGCAGGAGCCGCCGGAGAATCACGCACCGGTCTTCGGAGAAGGAGCGAGCACGACGCGCCGCCTCGCCGAGAATCCCGCTGCCGGGCAGGACATCCCGCCTCCGGTCACCGCCACCGACGCGGACGGACACCGGCTGACCTACCGCCTCGGCGGCGAAGACGCGGAGTTCTTCGCCCTCGCCCCCGGCAATGGCCGGTTGCGCACCAGGGGCGGCGTCGCCTACGACCACGAGGGAAGGGATCGCTACGCGGTGACCATCCACGCGGAGGACGGTCGGGGCGGCAGCGGAGCCATCGACGTGACCGTGGCGGTGACCGACGTGCTCGAGGCGCCCTCGGCGCCGGACCCTCCGACGGTGGCTGCGTCGACACGCAACAGCCTGACCGTCCGCTGGACCGCGCCCGAGAACGACGGACCGGGTATCCGCGACTACGACGGCCGGTACGGCGTCTTCGGGGCCGGCGCCTTCCAGAGCGGCTGGGACCGGGTCGGCGCGATCACCGAGGCGACGATCGAGGGACTTGCGGCGGACACCGTCTACGAGGTGCAGGTGCGGGCCCGGAATGCCGAAGGGACCAGCGGCTGGTCCGAATCGTTGGAGGCGCGGACCGAGCCGAACCAGGCCCCGGTGTTCCGCGCGGGAGCGGGCAGGGCGCGTTCGCTCGAGGAGAACACGGCCGGCGGGGTGAACGTCGGCGCGCCCGTCGCGGCGAGGGACCCCGAGGGCGACAGGCTGACCTACAGTCTGGCCGGGCTCGGTGAGCGCCCTTTCTCCATCGATTCGGACACGGGCCAGCTCAGAACCAGGCCTGGTGTCGCCTACGATTACGAGACCCGGCCGGAACACACCGAGACCGTGAAGGTGGACGACGGCCACGGCGGCAGCGCGACGATCAGGGTGACCGTCTCCGTGACCGACGTGGAGGAACCGCCGACGGCGGACGCCGGATGGGACCTGACCGTGGCGGCCGGCGCCACCGCGTGGCTGGACGGCACCGCCTCGAGCACCACCGTGGGGACGCTGGCGTATTCCTGGTCGTTCGTATCGTGGCCGGGCAGCGCCCCGCCGGCGCTGGAGGGTCCGACCGGAGCGACGCCGTCGTTCGCCGCCGACGACGAGGGAGCGTACGTCGTTCGACTCACGGTGAACGACGGTACCGACACCGCCGCCGACGAGGTGCGCGTCACGGCGCGGTCGTCGACCGAGGCCGACCTGCTGGTAGCGGCCGACCTGCTGGCGGACACCAACCGGGACGGCCTGGTGGATGAGTCCGACGAGGCCGGCGAGGCTGTCTGGGATGCGGCGGCGGGAGCCGTGTTCGCGCCCAATGCGGATGATGACGACGAGGATCGCGCCCGCGACGGCTGGGATGCTCGCAGCAACGGCGATGCGGACCTGGGGGACATGGCGCCCGTGGTGGTTCGCCGGATCCCCGGGCTGCACAGGAACCACACCGTCGTGCTGGAGATGGAATATGCCGCGATGTCCGTCGGCCCGCAATTGTTCTACCAGGCGGGGGACGGCGCTGTCGAGCTGTTGATTGGCGGCGACGACCGGCGCGGCGAGCTGCCGCTCGAACAACTGGTTGCGGGCGACCTGCGCGTGTACGTCGACAGCCGCTATGGACGCCGGGCCGGCTTCGACGGACAGCTCTCGCTCACGCTGACCGTGGCGGAGGGCGAAACGACGACGTCACAGGACAGCGTCGCCCTGCAGGGAGGCCCGATCCTCTTCTCGCACCATCTGCAGCCGGCGGAGCGTGTTTTCGTGGTGGACGTCCCCACCTCATCATCCACCACTTCCCACAACACGGCGCTCCTGAACGCCCTGACCGCTCATCTGCCCGCGTCGACCGAGCTGTACCGCCTCGACTACGCGAGAAACGGCAGAGACCGCTGGATTCAAGATGCCCTGCAGACCGGCTACGCGCAGAGGGCCGCCGAGGGCGGCGCGGAGACGCCGGCCGTTCACACGCAACTGCATCGCGGACGAGGTCTGGGGCCGTTCCTCTCCCGCGACTATCTGGGCCCCGACGCGGGCTACGTGTACCCGGGCGGCCAGTACTATTCCGAATTCAATTACGGCGGCAACGTGGAGGTCATTCCGCCGCACACGCACGACGAAGAGACGTATTCCTTCGGGCGCATCGTGATCGGCGGCGGCTCGACCAGCGACTACGCCGCGATGGCGCAACGCCAGATCGACTTCTTCAATTCGCAGAGCGTGCAGGGGCCGGCCATCGTCGTGGACACCTCGTGGCTGTCGGTCGGCCGTGTCGACGAGATCTTCGCGGCGGTTCCGAATCGCGACGCGGCGCCGGAGGAAAGACCCTGGGTCGTCGTGATCGGCTCGCCCGCGCTCGCCGTCGAGCTGCTCGAAGAGGCGGTGGAGAAGGGGTTCGGCGATGCGCCCGTATTCGAGGGCCGCGGATGGGACGAGACCACGGCGCGCAAGATGCTGGCCGACAGCCGCCTCATGACCGTGAACGACCGGGCCCAGAGGAAGATCGACACCGTCCGGGACAAGTTGATTGCGGAGGTGGGGCTTGCGGAGAGCGACTTCCGGGAGGTGCCCGCCCTGTTCGAAGAGGACTACGACTGGTACTTCGGCTACTCTCGTGGACTGGTGGCCCTCGTTCCCAGCAATCAGAACCTGCTCGTGGTCGATGATCTGCTGTTCGTCCCCGACCCGGAGGGGCCGGACGTGGACGGGACCGACGTCTGGCGGCAGGCGACCCTGGATGCGGTGGACGGACTGGGCCTGACGACCCATTTCGTCGACGTCTACGACAGCTACCACGCCCTGTACGGGGCGATCCACAGCGGGACCAACGTCGAGCGTGCAGGCTCGACCACCGGCTGGTGGGTCGGCGCCGAAGACGAGGATTCACCATGAGACCGCGCCTGCTGGCGCGCGAGGCGCTGCCGGCTCATCGTTCCTGACGCTCGAGGGCGACGACCGCGTTGCGCAGCTCGATGAAGTGATCGGCCCTGATCGGGGTCGTCCCGCGACCCGGGGCGCCCGCGGAGTAGCGGGGCGGGGTCTGCCCGGCCAGCGCGTACGCCTCGGCGAGCGCGTCTCGCAGCTCCGTCAGATGTGCGGCGCGAACCGGGGTGACCCCGGGCTCGATTACCGCGTCGTCCCACCCGAACGGGGCCGAACCGAGCGCCCGCCGGAGCGCGTCGATCCGCAACCGGAGCTCGGTCAGGTGCACGGCCCGGACGGGGCCGCCCGCCGACAGCTCGTCCGTGAACCCCGGGCCGCCGGCATCGGCGATGCTCACGGTGGCGGCGGTAGGGCTCCCCGCGATCACTCCGTGTTCGAGCGGGCCGAAGCCGACGGAGACGGACTCGCCGTCGTCGTCCGCCGCATCCGCCGCGGCGCGCACCTCCACCGCAGCCTCGGTCGCGTCGGTGCCGAACGTGATCGTCTCCGGCCGCAAGGTGTAGTCGGCGGCCGTCGCGCCGCCGCCGGGCGTCACCGCCAGCGGAATCGTCACTTCGCGGCCGGGCGACGCGTTCAGCCGCACCGCCACCCGCACCGGCGGACCGCCTTCCGTCGCCAGGTAGGCCGGCCGCCCGAACGAGGCCGTCACGTCGTTGTCCGCCAGCGTTACGGTGGCGACGGCCGGATCCCCCACGGTTACTCCTCCGGTCAGCGGACCGAAACCGATGACGACGAACTCACCGTCGTCGTCGGTCGCATCGTCCACGGCGGTGACCGTGATCGCGGCTTCGGTCGTGCGACTCTCGAAGGTCACGTCCGCCCGCTCCAACGTGTAGTCGGCGGCGGTCGCGCCGCCGCCGGGCCGGGTCGTCAGCGCCAGCGTTACGGGGCGTCGGGGCGCTGCGCTCAGAATCACCGTCACCGGGACCCCCGGCTCGCCTTCGGCCGCGGCGTAGGCCGGGTACGCGAACGACACGTGCACGCCGGCGCTCCCGCCGCCGCCTCCGCCGCCCCCGCCGCCCGGCGGGGAAGCGGGGCCGCCGCACCCCTGGAAGTCGATGGTCGCGGCCCAGGTCCGGAACGCGGTATCGTCCGGCCCGCACAGTTGCGTGTTGCGGATGTCCACCGAGACGAGGTGGGCCAGGAACATGAGGCGGAGCGGCAGCGGCCCGGTCAGCATCGAGTTGCCGTCGAGGTACAGGAATTCGAGGGCGGTCAGGTCCTCGATCCTCTCCGGGACCGCTCCGGCCAGGTCGTTGTCGGCGAGACTCAGCTCGACGAGGCTGCCGAGGCTTCCGAGCGCGGGCGGTATCGACCCGTTCAGCGCATTGCTTCCCAGCCGCAGTCTCAGCAGGCCGGGCAATCCCGCCAGGTCCGACGGGATGGTCCCGGTCAGCTCGTTGCGGGTGAAGTCCACCCACTTGAGACCGCTCAGACTGCCGAGACCCGCCGGTATCGGCCCGCTCAACGCGTTGTCGTCGAACGAGAGGTCCACCAGGCCGGAGAGATCCGCCAATACGGGCGGAATCGATCCGCTCAGCGCATTGTCGTTGACGTTGAGCTGCTCGAGGCTGGTCAGGTTCCGCAGCGCGTCGGGGATCGGCCCGTTCAGCCGATTGGCTCCGAGCGACAGCACCTCGAGTCGGGTCCTCGGTGGGCGCCCAAATCCGGCCATTAGTGGGCGGCTGAAAACCGGCCATTTCCGATAGCGGCCCGAGACGTTGACGCCGGCCTGGAACACGACGTTCCTGCTGGCATGAGCAACGTCTTGAAGGAAGAGAAACGACAACAGGTTCTCGCGCTGGGGCGCCTCGGCTGGTCGCTGCGGCGGATCGAAGAGGCCACCGGGGTCCGGCGCGAGACCGCCAGCAGCTACCTGAAGGCAGCCGGCCTGACCGTGCGGGGTCGTGGCCGGCCTCCCGCTCGCCCGGCAAAACCGGCCATTTCGCCGGAGGCGCCCACCGACTCTTTGCCGGTCACGGCCGCCGGCAAGGGCGCCGACGCCGACGCGCCCGTCCCCGCGCAGCGGCCCAGTCGAGCGCCACAGGCGAGCGCGTGCGAGCCGTACCGCGAGCTGATCGTCGACGCGCTCAGCCGCGGCCGCAACGCCATGGCCGTCTGGCAGGACCTGGTCGACGACCACGGTTTCCCGGCGAGCTATACGAGCGTGCGGCGCTTCGTCTCGACCGTCCGGCAGCAGCCCGCCGTCGAGGCCCGGGCGGTCATCACCACGGACCGCGGAGAAGAAGCACAGGTTGACTACGGGGAGGGGCCGATGGTCCGTGACCCGGACACCGGCAAGTACCGCCGGACACGGCTCTTCGTCCTCGCCCTGGGCTACTCGCGCAAGGCCGTCCGGCTGCTGGTTCACCGTTCCAGCGCACAGGTCTGGGCCGAGCTGCACGAGCGCGCGTTCCGTCGCCTGGGGGGCACCGTACGCGTCGTCGTCCTCGACAACCTCAAGGAGGGCGTCCTCACCCCGGACATCTACGACCCGACGCTGAATCCGCTCTATCGCGACGTGCTCGCCCACTACGGCGTCGTCGCCCTGCCGTGCCGCGTCCGCGATCCCGATCGGAAGGGCAAAGTCGAAGCCAGCGTCGGTCACGCCCAGAAAACGCCGCTGCGCGGTCTCCGCTTCGAGCATCTCGACGACGGCCAGGCGTACCTGGACCGCTGGGAGCAGCGCTGGGCCGACACCCGCATCCACGGTACGACCAAGCGCCAGGTCGCCGCCATGTTCGAGGAAGAACGCCCCGCGCTCGGCCCGTTGCCCCTCGAGCCGTTCCGCTACTACCAGTACGGCCGCCGCAGTGTGCATCTGGACGGTTGCGTCGAGGTAGCTTCGGCCTACTACTCGGCGCCGCCCGGCTGGATCGGTCGACGTGTCGACGTGCAGTGGGACGACATCCACGTCCGCCTCCTCGACCCGAGCAACGGCCAACTGCTGCGCGAGCACCTGCGCACGCAGCGCGGCTGGCATCGCATCGCCGACGACGACCGGCCCACCCGCACCCCGCCGAAGACCCTGGCCCTGCTCGCCGCCGCCAAGCGGGCCGGTCCCGCCATCTCCGCCGTCTGCGACCACATCCACCGCCATGAGGGCGCCGCCGGCGTCCGCCGCATCCTCGGCGTCCTCTCGCTCGCCAGGAAGCACAGTCCCGCCGTCGTCGAACACGCCGCCACCGCCGCGCTCGAACTCGGCGTGCCCACCTACCGCTTCCTGAAGCGCTACCTCGACCGCTACCCCGGCGCGCCGCCGCTGTCGTTGCGCCAAGTCGACCCGCTCATCCGCGAACTGACCGTCTACCGCGATCTGATCGACCGCAGAACAGGAGACCCTTCATGAATCTCGTCGAACTCGACAAGGCGCTGCGCAAGCTGCGCCTCTCCGGCATGGCAAACGTCCTCGAGACGCGCCTGCTCCAGGCCCAGACCGAGCAGCTCGCCCCCATCGACCTGCTCGCCGCGCTCGTCTCCGACGAGCTCCAGCGCCGCGAGGACCGCCTGCTCGCCCGCCGGCACAAGCAGGCCCGATTCCGGGACCCGGACCGCTCGCTCGACAGCTTCGACTTCGACTTCAACAAGAAGATCAACCGCGCGCTCGTCTTCGAGCTCGCCACCGCACGCTTCATCGCAAAGCGCGAGGACGTCCTCCTGATCGGCCAACCCGGTACCGGGAAGAGTCACCTTGCCCAGGCCATCGGACGCGCCGCGATCCAGCAGGGCTATCGCGTCCTCTACCGGGAAACGCACGCCTTCCTCGAAGAACTCGCCGAGGCGACGCTGGCCGAGACCCGCAAGGAATACCTCGCCGAGCTGGCCCGTGCGCACCTGCTCATCATCGACGACCTCGGCATGCGCAAGCTGCCCCACACCGCCGCCGAGGACCTGCTCGAGCTCATCATGCGCCGCTACGAGCGGGCCTCGACGATGCTCACCTCCAACCGCCCGGTCGACGAGTGGGGGAAGCTGCTCGGCGACACCGCCGCGGTCACCGCGCTGCTCGACCGGCTCCTGCATCACGCGCACGTGCTCAAGTGCGGGCCGCGCAGCTGGCGCACCCGCGTGCGGACCACCTTGGTAGAGTCGACGGGAGGTGCGTAACCGGTGGGGAGTCGGTGGCGCATCCGGCGCTTTCGCACCGGGCCGCAGTCCGAACACAGCGGAGCGGAGGATTCGCGCGCGGCCGAGCGTCAACGCCCATCCGGACGTGGTCCGCGCGCGCGAGAGCGCCGCCTCCAGGCTCGCCTGGCGCAACAACCGCCAGCGATCGTTTCCACGGGCACCGCGTGCGCCAGACGAGCCTTCCGCGACACTCGAGTGGTCGCTCGACGGAACGCCCTTTTCCCGCTCGTCGTCGTCGACCACACCCTCCGGCCCAGCCCGGCCGTTCCGTCTCGCGAGGGTAACCCGGCCGGGCATGACCAACACCGACGTCCGGCTCGGAACCTCTACCCGGGAGACCAGACCAGACAAGGCCCTCCCTCCGCTCGGAGCATTACCTCGCGCACGCTGTCGCGGACCAACGCGCACGCATACACCGATGCCGATGACAACCGAGCGGTGGGTCTGTCGCCACGCTTGCGCCTCGAACGCTCGGCCGACCGCCTCCTCCTCGCTCCGTTACGTAACGGTGCAGGATGGTCGTGTGGCGTTGACGAACGCGGAACGGCAGGCACGTTATCGGGAGCGGCGCAAGGCCGGCGAATCCCGGATCCGGTACCGTCGGCCAGCGGACCGGAGTCGCGGCCACAGCAGTGGAACGACGCCGTGCAGACGCTCCTGGAGTTGCAGGAACAGTACCGGGAGTGGCGGGACGCGTTGCCGGAATCGCTGGCCGGCTCCGCGACTGCGGAGTTGCCCGAGCAGGTCTGCGATCTGGATCTGTCGGTACTGGAGGGGCTGTCGAGCTGCCCAGAGGCTTCGGGCGTGACGGCTAGCGCGCCGGCAAACACCTTGCCAACAGAGGACGCCGTGAAGTAGATCTCGACTCCAGTCTCGGGCCGTCGGAAATGGCCGGTTTTGAGGCGCCCATAAATGGCCGGTTTTGACCCGCTCATTGAGGGTCGGGTCAGGTTGCCGAGGGCGGGCGGGATCTGCCCGGTCAGCTCATTGGCGGTCAGCCACAGCTCCTCGAGCCTGTCCAGATCTTCCAGATCGGACGGGATCTGCCCCTTCAGCCCGTTCCTGGTGAGCGAGACGACGGTGACCCTGCCGTTCGTATCCGTCTCGATGCCGTACCAGTCCCGGAGCGGCGCGCCGGTGAGCCAATCCGTGCGGTATTCCCAGTTGTCGCCGTCGGTCGCTCTGTAGAGCGCCTCGAGGGCCGCGCGGTCGTCTGCCACGCTTCCCTGTGCGGAGGCGCTGCCGACCGACGCGCACAGGCAGGCAGCCGCCAGCATCGCCGTCAGGCCGTGCGGCCGGCGTGTTCCAGCGCGTTCCGAGCGGTGGTTGTCGAGCGTCACCGTAGGCTGACCCCTGCTCCCTGATCGGCAGGATTCATGTTACCCGACCGGTTCGGTCGGGGTGCCACCCGGGGGGCCGTGCCCGGAATAAACGGACGGTACGCGGGGTCAACGTGACCGGGGCGCAGCCGGGCACGTAAACGAATTCGGCGTGCAGGGGCGTCTTCGACACCAGGATCCGACGAATATGCCCAGATACCTCGCTGCCTTCCTTCTCGTCATCGTGGGCGCCGCCGGCGTTCTCGTCTACCAGCGCGTCATGCCCGCCGGGGAGGCAGGCTCGGGGCGGCCCGGTGGCGGACCGCCCGGCGGGTTCCGTCCGGGCGGCGGCCGCGGTGGGTTCGGCGCCCAACCGATGCGCGTGAACTCGGCGGGCGTCACGCGGGCCGACATCGCCGAGCAGCTCCAGATCGTCGGCAACCTGACAGGTGCGGCCACCGTCGAGGTGGCCCCGAAGATCAACGGCCGCCTGCGGCAGCTCGACCTGCGTCTCGGCGATCCGGTGACGCGCGGGCAGGAGGTGGCGCGGGTCGAGGACGACGAGTTGCTCCAACAGGTGAGCCAGGCGGAAGCGTCGTACGAGGTGGCGCGGGCGACCGTCCGGCAGCGCGAGGCCGATCTGCTGCTGGCGCAGACGACCCGGGACCGATCCCAGAGCCTCTTCTCCCGCGCGCTGGTGTCCCGCCAGGAGCTCGACGACGCCGAGGCGCGCTACCAGGCGGCCAACGCGCAGCTCGACCTGACCCGCGCGCAGTTCGACGAGGCCGGCGCCCGGCTCGAGGAGCTGCGCATCAACCTGGAGAACACCGTCATGGTATCGCCGGTCGACGGCTTCATCGGCCGGCGCTATCTCGACCCCGGCGCCTACGTGACCTCGAACACCGCGGTCGTATCCGTGGTCGACATAAGCCTCGTGCGGCTGGTGGCCAACCTCGTCGAGCGTGATTTGCGGCTGGTCGAGGAGGGGGTGCGGGCGCGGATCGATGTCGACGCGTTTCCGGCGGAGACGTTCGAGGGCCGAGTGGCCCGGATCGCGCCGGTCCTGGACCCGGCGACCCGCACGGCGGAGATCGAGATCGAGGTGCCCAATTCGGACTTTCGCTTGAAGCCGGGGATGTACGCGCGCGTCAGTCTCGTCGTGGGCAACAAGAGCGAGGCGCTGGTCGTGCCGCGCGAGGCGGTGGTGATCCGCACCGCCGCCCGCGGGGTGTTCCGGGTGGAGACCGGCGGCGGGGCGCCGACGGCGCAGTTCGTCTCCCTCGTCACCGGCCTGGAGGACGAGGTTCACGTGGAGATCGTCGAGGGCCTGGCGGAAGGGGACCGGGTGGTGACCACCGGCGCCGCGGGTCTCCAGCACGGCGATCCGATTCTGCTGGCCGACGCGGCCGGCGCCCCCGGCAGTCCTGGACGAGGCGGGCTATCTGGGCCAGGCGGGCCACCTGGACGAGGCGGACGGCCTGGCGCGAGCTCGGACAGCGGCGTGCGGCCGGGGGCTGCACCCGGTCGCGGTGCGCCGCCCGACGCGTTCGCCGGTCGTGGTGCGGACCCCGAGACCGGGCCGGGGCGAGGCGCGCCGCCCGGCGCCGCCGCACCCGGTCGAGGTGACCTTGCCGCCGCCGGTGCAGGGGAGCAGTCGCGGGCCGGCGCCGTTCCCGGCAACGACGACAATGCCGCGCCGGTCGTACCGGGCGGTGGGATCGGCGCCGGGGAGATTCCGCCGTCCGGCGCCGCCGGCGGCCGTGAAGCGCCCCCCCGGAACACCGTACTCGAGGCGTTGGGCATCACGCCGCCGGCGCCGGGGCGCTGATCGGCGACGCCGGCAGGACCCGCAAGCAGAAGTCGACCGGTACTCGTACGCAGAAACTGGAGCCGTCATGAGCCTGCCCAGACTTGCCGTCCGCCGCCCGGTCACGATGTCGATGATGAGCATCTCCATCGTGCTGATCGGCATCGTGGCGCTGTCGCGCCTGCCGGTCGACCTGATGCCGGACGTGACGTTTCCGAGCCTGACCGTCACGGTCAGCTATCCGGACGTCGGGCCGCTGGAGATGGAGGAGCTGGTCACCCGGCCGCTGGAGCAGACCGTGGCCGCCATCGCGGGGCTCGAGGAGGTGGTATCCACCTCCCAGGAGGGGCAGAGCCAGCTTCGGCTGAACTTCGACTGGGGGACCGACCTGAACGAGGCCGCGGACGATCTCCGGTCGCGGATCGATCGCATGCGGGGGAGGCTGCCGGAGGACGCCGAGCCGCCGGTCATCTTCAAGTTCGATGCGGCCAACGCGCCCATCATGTTCCTGGGCCTCGAGGGCGATCTGACGCCGGTGGCCCTGCGCGAGATGGCCGAGAACGATCTGTCGCCGCGCTTGGAGCGGGTGCCCGGGGTGGCCACGGTGACCGTGCGCGGCGGCCTGCGCCGCCAGATCCGGGTCGAGCTGGCAAAGGACAAGATCACCGCCCTCGATCTCGCGGTGAACGAGATCATCGACCTGTTGCGGATCGAGAACCAGAACGTGCCGATCGGCGAGCTCGACGACGGCGACATGACCTACCTGCTGCGCAGCCCCGGGCAGTTCGCGAGCCTGGAGGACATCCGCAACGTGGTGGTCATGACCCGCGGCGGCGTGCCGGTGTACATGCGCGACATCGCGGAGGTGAGCGACGGGACGGAGGACCAGGAGGAGCTGATCCGCATCAACGGACGTACCGCCGTCCAGATGATGATCAGCAAGCAGTCGGGGCGCAACACCGTGGAGGTCGCTCAGGCCGTGCGCTCCGAGATCGACCGCGTCAACACCGAGATGCCGGCGGTCCGGCTCTCCACGCGAATGGACTCGGCGATCTTCGTCGAGCGCTCGATCAACGCCGTCCGCAACGTCGTGCTGTGGGGCGCGATGCTCGTTGTGGTCGTGCTGTTCGCCTTCCTGCGCAACGTCCGGACGACGCTCATCATCTGCACCGCCATCCCGATCTCGATCATCGGCACGTTCGCGCTGGTGTACTTCGCCGGCTTCACGCTCAACACGCTGACGTTCGGGGGACTCGCATTGGGCGTCGGCATGATCGTCGACGCCTCGATCGTGGTGCTGGAGAACACGTTCCGGCACATGGAGGGAGGGAAGGATCGGATTACCGCCAGCGTGGACGGGACCGAAGAGGTCAGCGGGGCCATCGTCGCGTCGACCCTCACGCAGGTGGCGGTGTTCCTGCCGCTGCTGTTCTTGACCGGGGTGTCGAGCATCGTCTTCGGCCAGTTGGCGGTCGTGGTGATGATCTCGCTGGCGATGTCGCTGTTCGTGGCAGTGACCCTCGTGCCGGTGATGACGTCGCGGCTGCTGCGGCTGCCACCGCCGGCGGACCAGCGGACGGGGGCCTACGGCCGGTTCCTGACGCTGAGCGAGCGCGGCCTGGAGCGCCTCGACGAGATCTACCAGAGGGGCATCCATCACGCGCTGGCGCACCGGCCCACGGTGCTCGTGGTCGCGGGCGTTCTCGTCTGGCTGACGGTGATGCTGGCGCCGACGATCCCGGTCGAGCTGACCCCGGAGGTGGACGAGGGCGAGGTGCGCATCTCCGCCGAGCTGCCGATCGGGACCCGCTTCGAGCGGACCCGCGACGTGATGCTGGAGCTGGAGAACCGCATCCGGACGGAGGTGCCCGAGGCGGTCAACATAACCAACCAGGTGGGCGGCGGGCGCGGTCCGTTCGGCGGCGGGTCCAGCCACCGCGGATCGATGACCGTCACCCTGCTGGACAAGACCGAGCGGGAGCGATCGAGCAACGAGATCGCCATGGTGCTGCGGCGCTCGCTGAACACCATTCCCGGCGCCATCGTCCGGGCGCGGGCCTCGGGAGGCAACCGGATGATGACCCGGCTGATGCGCAGCGGCTCCGGCGACGACGCGCGGCTGGCGCTCGAGATCCGCGGCCACGACCTCGACGACGCCCGCCGGGTCTCGGAACGGGCCATGGCCGTCATGAACACCACCGAGGGGGTCGCCGACGCGGAGATGGCGTCCGAGCAGGGCAGGCCGGAGCTGGCCATTCAGGTGGATCGCGCCAAGGCCGCGCTGCTCGGCCTGCGCGTGTCGCAGGTCGCCGACGCGCTGCGCACCGGGGTGGCCGGCACCGAGGCCGCCTTCTACCGCGAGCGGGGCGACGAGTATCCCATCGTCGTGCGCCTGCGCGAGGAGGACCGCCTGCGGACGATGGACATCAACGACGTCCCGCTGAGCACGCCGACCGGGATGGTCATCCCGGCGCGCACCGTGATCGCGGTGCGCGCCGAGTCCGGTCCGGAGCAGATCGAGCGCAAGAACCAGGAGCGGATCGTCCGGGTGAATGCGGAGATCGAGACCACGCTGAGCGAGGCGGTCACCGCCGTCAACGCGCGGATCCCGGAGATGGCGGCGCCGGCCGATTTCTCGGTGGGCTTCGGGGCCGAGGTCGAGGAGCAGGCGCGATCGTTCGGCCAGATGCAGCTCGTCCTGATTCTGGCGATGTTCCTCGTCTACGCGGTGATGGCGGCGCAGTTCGAATCGCTGCGCGACCCGTTCATCATCCTGCTCTCCATCCCGCTGGCCGGCATCGGCATCGTCGGGTCGCTGCTCGTCACCGGGACGCCGTTCAGCCTCCAGGCGTTCATGGGGGTCATCGTGCTGGGCGGGCTCGTCGTCAACAACGCCATCCTGCTCGTCGACTACACGAACATCCTGCGGCGCCGCGACGGCATTCCGCTGCGCGCCGCGGTGGAGCGGGCGGGACGCACGCGGCTGCGCCCGATCCTGATGACCACGTCGACGACGCTGCTCGGCATGGTGCCGATGGCGCTCGGCATCGGCGAGGGCTCGGAGCTGCAGGCGCCGCTCGCCCGGGTGATCATCGGCGGGCTGCTGTCGTCGACGCTGGTGACGCTGGTCGTGGTGCCGGTCGTCTACACGCTGTTCGAGGAAGGGCTGCAGGGCCTGCTGCGCCGGCCGGGTGTCGCGCCGGCCTCCTGAGGGGGACGGCCGCCGTCCCGGTGTTGACCATCCGACCCGCCTCGCTACAGTTCGACCCGCCGTCGGTCGACCGACCCTCTGGCCCCGTCGGCGGTTACCGTCGCCGAGTGCCGGTCTTCGACCGAAATGGCCGGTTCCGCGCCGAGATCGAGTTGCTCGAACTCTGTCCGAAGTGGCTGATCCTGGTTACATGCCCGCTCGTTACGGAAATGTGGTGAGTTGGGTAGGAGAGGTCAGGCATGGATCAATAGGGAGGTTCGAGTCCCTTGAACATCGGAAAGTGTTTCAGGTTGGTCGTCTTGAGCTCTGCATCGAGTTCCTGGGCGAGAGCGGCAACGATGAGGTCGGCTGCTTCGATGCCCGGATGCGAACGCAGGTAGCGTCGTCCCAGTGCGCCTGCGGCCTCCGAAACCGACTCGTCGACCTCGACCCAGGACACCAGGCGCAGGAGATCGCGTGTCGCCGTTTCCTCGTCGGCGCGCATCCCCGCCAGCAGCTCCGTCCGGACGATGCAGGAGCTCCACAGCTCGTCGCCGCGGGCGATGGCCTCCGGAATGAGCAAGGTCGCTGCCGGCGGTCTTCCCCGGAGATGATCGATGAGCACGGACGTGTCGAGCACGAGTCGCATCGCTACCGTTCCGTCAGCCGCGACAGTCGCCTCGATCCCCGGACGCGCTCCACATACTCCGCGCCCGTCTCGGGGAAGTCCTTCCACGTGCCGGCCGTCCGCCGGGCCACGCGTACCCGGTCCGCCGTGCTCGGCTCGCGGCGCGGCGCGTAGACGTCGTCGATGGCCGCGCGGATGAGCTCCGACACCGTGCTGCCGGTTGTCCGGCTCCGGCCCTTCAAGAGTCGCCCCTGCTCCTCGGTGAGATAAATCTGCGTGCGCTGCATGATGTATCGATCATACATCGCAGGCGCCATCGCGAGGCAGTTGCACCTCGCCGAGCATTGGCACTCGACGGATTTGCTGGTGCGTTGGCCGAGGAGGGAAGTGCGCGGGCCGAAGGAGCGAATGGCGCCGGCCCTGCAGGAGGACCGACGCCATTCGTCGTCTGCGCGGATCCGACCGGCGGGGGAGATGACTCGCCCGCCGTGGATACTCTACTGCTGCAGCGCGCGGGTCCGATCCAGCGGCTGCACGGCCAGCGTCCAGGTGAGCGGGACCGACGCGGGGTTGAAGCAGACCTTGTCGTCGCACGCCTGGTAGTCGAGCCGGCCGGTCAGGGTCAGCGCGTCGATCTCGGCGATACGGGCCGTCGACTCGGGGTCTCCCTCCACCACGATCTCCTGCACGAGCCGGAACGGCCGCAGGTAGACCGGCACCCGCTCGTCGAGCGGCTCGAAGTGGTAGATCTCGGATGCCGGGTACTCGGCCGGCAGCGCCCGCAGGAAGCTCGGCATGTCCAGGCTCAGGCCGATCACCTGGTACCCGAGGTCGTCTGCGCCCGGCGCGTAGACGTGCATGTCGGCCTTCGGCGTGATGTCGAGCGCGAGGTGGAAGCGGCTGCCGACGGTGATGTCCGGATTGCTCTGCGACGCGGAGATTTCCAGGTGCGCGGTCTCGCCGGACGATCCCGAGATGCCCGAGAGCGGCGTGCCGAGCTTCAGCATGATGTTCGCCGCGGTGTTGCGCTCGCGGTAGAACTCCTCGAAGAAGCGCGACGTCACGCGTCCCTCGCGGTCGACGACGAAGGTGCCCGGAAACGGCGTGCCGACGATCATCGGGTTGGCCCCGAAGACCGAGACGTACTGCGCCACGTCGGCCTTGACGTCCGCGTCGTCCTTGTTGGGGCCGACGCCTTCTTCGGCCACATGGTTGTAGATGCCGAAGGCGCGAATCGCCGCCGAGTCGTCGTCCGAGAGCAGCGGCACGTCCTCGACGCCCTTGCGCTCCGCGAAGGCGGCCAGCACTTCCTGCGAGTCGTAGCTGATGGCGGCGACGCCGAGTCCCTGGTCCTGAAGCTCACCGAGACGTTCTTGCAGCTCCACGAGCTGCGCTTTGCAGTACGGTCACCAGTCTGCCGAACGGTGGAAGACCAGCATCGCGCCCCGCTCGCCCATGATGGTGTCGAGGGTCCGGATGCGGCCGTACTGATCGGGGAGGGCGAAGTCCGGGATCTTCTCGCCCACCTGCGGCCCGAGCGACGAGACGTCGATCGGCTCCCGCTCCTGCGCGGACGCCGGAGCGTACGCCAGAAGCACGACGGCTGCGGCGATCGTCATCGCCTGAAGCATGTGTGTCATGCGGTGAATGGTAGCACCCGGGAAGATTCCTCGGCACTCCGCGCCCGCCGCCGGATCCACACCGTGACGACCGTGGCCGTTCCGGCGCCGCCGGCAGCAAATCCGTCTGAGCAGGTCCCGGTGCCGATCCGTATATGCTCATAGGGATTCTGGGGGTGAGCATGGCCGGACCGCGCATACGTCTTCTTCTTGTTCTCGCTGTGGTGGTGGCGGCCGTCGCCGCGCAGGCGCCGGCTTCCGCGTTCGCGCAGTCCGATCCGATCGCCATCATCGATCGCGTTGACCGCATGCTGCGGGGCGACTCGAGTCACGGCACCATGACGCTGGAGGTCGTGACCGAGAACTGGGACCGCAGCATGACGATGGAGGTCTGGTCGCTCGGCACCGACTACAGCCTGGTGCGGGTGCAGGCTCCGCGGCGGGAGGCGGGCACCGCGACGCTGAAGGCCGAGGACGACATCTGGAACTACCTGCCGAAGGTCGACCGCTCGATCAAGATCCCGGCGTCGATGATGGGCGGCTCGTGGATGGGCTCGCACTTCACGAACGACGACCTCGTCAAGGAAAGCCGGCTCATCGAGGACTACGACATCGAGATCGCCTTCGAGGGCGAAGCTGACGGCGTCGCGGTGTGGGATTTCCTCCTCACGCCGAAACCGGAGGCCCCGGTGGTCTGGGGCAGCATCGAGTACCGCATCCGGCAGGGCGACTACATGCCGTTGTGGACGAAGTTCTACGACGAGGACGGCGAGCTCGCCCGCACCATGGAGCACAGCGCATTTACCGAGATGGACGGGCGCCTCCTGCCCGCGGTGATGAACATGTACCCGGCCGACAAGCCGGGCGAGCGGACCACGATGCGCTACGAGGAGATCGAGTTCGACATCGACGTCGAGCCGTCGTTCTTCTCCCTCCGCAACCTGCAGGGCGGGCGGGGCCGGCGCCGGTGAAGGAGTCGCCCTGGCCGCGCATCGGCTGGCGCAACCTCGGACGCAACCGCAAGCGGACGGCGCTCACCGCGATCGGGCTCGGGGTCGGCTACTTCGCCTGCGTGTTCGTCGTCGGCTGGTCCGAGGGGATCATGTCCGAGCTGGTCGAGAACGCGACCTCCCTCGTCAGCGGACAGATCGAGATCCACGACGCCGAGTACCGGCCGGACCGGAGCCTGTACGACACCATCGGCGGCCGGGAGGGCGCCGACGTGGAAGGGTTGCTGCGCGCCATCGACGCGGACGAGGCCGTGGTGGCGGCGGCGCCGCGCGTCTACGCGGGGGGGCTGGTCAGCTCCGGCGAGGCTACGTCCGCCGGCATGTTCCTGGGGATCGACCCCGCGCGCGAGGTGGCGCTGACCCGCTTCCTCGACCCGCTGGCCGCGGGCGCCCTGCCGGTGGCCGGCCGCTACGAGCTGGTCATCGGAGAGGAGATGGGCCGGCAGCTCTCGGTCGGCGTCGGCGACGAGCTCATCCTGGTGGGGTCCGGCGCGGACGGGTCGATGGCCAACGATCTGTATACGGTGGCGGGCATCTACCGCACCGGGCTGGTCGAGTTCGACGCGTCGACCGTGGTGATGCCGATCGGCGACCTGCAGGAGCTCGTGGTTCTCGCTCCGGATCGGATCCACGAGATAGCGGTCGCGACGGCCGAGCCCGACCTGGCCCGCGAAGCGGCGCGGCGCCTGTCCGGCGTGCTCGACGTGCCGGCGCGGCCGATAGTCGTCGCTTCCTGGGGGGAGCTGAACCCGGTGCTGGCCGAGTACGTCGCCCTGGCGGAGTCCTTCTACTGGCTCATCATCGTCATCGTCTTCGCGGTGGCCGCCTTCGGCATCGCCAACACGATGCTGATGGCCACCTTCGAGCGGCGGCGGGAATTCGCCGTCATGCTTGCGCTGGGATCCACGCCGCGGGCCGTCGTGGGCATCGTGCTGTCGGAAGCCGTGGCGATCGGCGCCGTCAGTCTCGCCGGCAGCGCCGCGGTCACCTTCCCGCTGATGGTGTGGCTGCACAACGCGCCGCCCAGCCTGGAATGGCTCTACGGGAACGTCACCCTGCAGGGCGCGCTGCTCACGCCAAGCCTCCGCGTCGGCTACAACGTGCCGGCCTGGACCTGGGCGTCGGTCGGGCTGCTTGTGACGGCGTTGCTCTCGGCGCTCTATCCTGCGGCCCGCGCCGCCCGCATCCCGCCGGCAGACACGCTGTCCGGACTCTAGGAGCGCACCGAGAGATGCACGCAGCGGTTCTCGTCGTGCTCGCGATGCGCAATCTGCGCCGCCAACTGCGGCGGACGCTGCTGACCGCGTCGGCCATGATCATCGGCGGCGGCCTGCTGATCTTCTCGCTCACGTTCGGTGACGGCAGCCACGAGCAGTGGATCGACTCGGGGGTGCGGCTGGGCACCGGACACGTGACGGTCGAACGGCCCGAGTTCCGCATACGGCGCCGGATAGACGACCGTCTGCCCGCCGAGGTGCGCCGCACGGTCGAGGAGGCGTTCGCGTCGCGCGAGATCGCGCCGTACGTCGTCGCGACGTCGTCGAAGCTCAGCATCAACGGCCTGGCCAGCTCGGCCGCCGGGGCCCGCCCTGCGCAGATCATGGCGGTCGACCCGGTTGGGGAATCGAAGTTCGGCATGCTGGACGAGCGGGTGGTCGAGGGACGGTACCTCGAGCCGGAGGATCGGCTGGCCGCGTTCGTCGGCGCCCAGATGGTCGAGAGCCTCGAGTTGCGCCTCGGGTCGCGTCTCGTCGTGCAGGCGCAGGACGCCGAGGGCGAGATTGCGGGCCAGTTGCTTCGAGTGGTCGGCATCTTCAGCAGCGGCGTCCCGGAGGTCGACCGTGCGCTGATTCACATGCCGCTCACCACCGCCGGCGAGTGGCTCGGCTCGAAACAGGACGTCACCAACGTCGGGGTCCTGCTGGACGGCAGCGCTTCCACCGCACGCGTCGCCGACCGGTTGGAGCGCGTGCTGGCCGACCCGGTCGCGCGCGGCGAGGCGCGGGTGATGCGGTGGCGCGAGGCGGATCCGGCGCTGGCCGCGGCGGTGGCCATCGACGACTTCGGCAACTACCTTGTCCAGGCGTTCCTGTTCACCATCATCGCGTTCGGCATCGTCAACACCGTGCTGATGTCGGTGATGCATCGGCATCGCGAGTTCGGCGTGCTGCAGGCGCTCGGGCTGACGCCGGGGCAGACCGGCACGGTCGTGCTGATCGAGGGGTTCACGCTGACCGCGATCAGCGGGTTCCTCGGCGTCGGCCTCGGCCTGCTGGGCACGTGGTACTTCCTCGGCGACGGCCTGGATCTGACCGCGATGATGGAGAACCTGGACGAGATGACCTTTTCGGGCGTCGCCGTCGATCCGGTGATCGTGCCGCTGTTCACCGCGCGACGTATCGTTCAGGTTCTCGTGTTCATCCTCCTCGTCGGCGCCATGGCTTCGGTGTACCCGGCGCTGCGCGCGTCGAGAATCGACGTGACCGAGGCGATGAAGTTCGACCGTTGAGCTGGCGGTACCGTTTCGATCCGGCGCACCATCCTCGGACCCTGCAATGAGCCCCATCACCGATACCGACAACGCCGCAGTCCGGACCAATGGGGTCTGGAAAATCTTTCACCAGGAGGCCGAGGAGGTCAGGGCGGTCCGCGACGTCAGCCTGACCGTCGACCGCGGCGAGTTCACCGCGCTCGCGGGGCCGTCCGGCTCCGGCAAGACCACGCTCCTCAACCTGATCGGCGGCCTGACGCGGCCGACCCGGGGGCAGGTCTGGGTGGCCGGGAGCGAGGTCAGCGGGATGTCGAACCGGGAGCTGGCGCAGCTCCGGCTCGAACAGGTCGGGTTCGTCTTCCAGGCCTACAACCTGCTGCCGGTCCTGACGGCGCTGGAGAACGCGGAGTTCCCGATGCTGCTGCAGGGCGTGGATGCCGCCGAGCGGCGCGCCCGCGTCCGTGAGCTGTTCGCGAGGACCGGCATGGATGGTCTGGAGGACCGGCGGCCGGGCAAGCTCTCCGGCGGGCAGCAGCAGCGCGTGGCGGTGGTCCGGGCCGTGGCCAGCCGCCCGGCCCTGGTGCTGGCGGACGAGCCCACCGCCAACCTCGATTCGACCTCCAGCGAGGCGCTGCTCG
This sequence comes from Vicinamibacterales bacterium, assembly GCA_963662835.3. Taxonomy (GTDB): domain Bacteria; phylum Acidobacteriota; class Vicinamibacteria; order Vicinamibacterales; family UBA8438; genus WTFV01. The sequence goes on along the minus strand of CAXXVU020000002.1, from coordinate 6,969,294 downwards.
ACGTGATGGACGAGCTGAACCGGGACCTCGGGGTGACCTTCGTCTTCGCGACCCACGACGCGCGGGTCATGGAGCGCTCGCGGCGCCTCGTGCGCATGGTGGACGGGAACATCGACTCCGACGAGACCCGCGCGTGACCAGCCGGTACGGCGCCGGTGCAGTCCTCGTCGCCGGCCTGCTCGCCGCCGGGGCGCCGCCCGCCGCGGCGCAGTCGAGCTGGCTCACCGGCTACGTGCTGACGGTGCCGCTCTTCAGCGGCTCGACGGCCCTGTCCAACAGCAACTTCAGCAACTTCAACCGCTTCCGGCTGTCCACCGAGCAGTCTCTGGGCCCTTTGTTTTTCGAGGCGGCCTACGAGCACGCCGTCACGTTCCAGCAGAACGTGATGCCTCTGAGCCTCGGCCTCGGCGGGTTGACCGGCATCCAGAGCGGCGGCGAGTGGTTCGATCTGCAGGGCACGCTCTCGCGCCATGACCAGGAGCACATGCTGTGGCGCCACCGCTTCGACCGGCTCAGCGTGGCGTGGGCGCCGACCGAGGCGCTGGAGCTGAGCGTCGGACGGCAGGCGATCTCCTGGGGTACGACGCAGGTCTTCACGCCGGCGGATCCGTTTCCCGCCTTCAGCCCCACCGACCCGTTCCAGGTGTTCCGGGCCGGCGTCGACGCGGCGCGGCTGCGGATCTACCCGAGCGCGTTGAGCGAGATCGACGTCGTCTTCCGGCCGAGCCGCACCCACGTGGGGGAAGAGGTCACCGCGCTTGCGCGCGGCTTCGCCACGTGGAAGAACTGGGGGCTCTCGGCGTGGGGCGGCACGCTCTACGGCGACCCGACCGGCGCGGTGGGCGCGTCGGGCGGCATCGGGCCGTGGGCCGTCAATTTCGAGGCGGTCGTTCGCGACTACCACGGGACGGTGGTGGGTCGGGCATCCATCGGGACTTTCCGGCTCTTCCAGGTCGGCGGGCGGGACCTCACCTTCGCGGCGGAGTACCAGCGGGACGGCCGCGGCGCGGGCGGACCCGACGAGCTGCTCACCGTGCTGCAGTCCCGCGAGTTCCGCCGCGGCGAGTACCAGGTGTTCGGCCGGGACGAGGTCGCCGTAACCGCGGCGTACCAGATCCACCCGCTCTGGAGCGTCACCGGTACCACGATCTGGAACCTGAACGATCGCAGCGCGCTCGTCTTCCCCGGCTTCTCCTACTCGGTGAGCAACGAGGCGTCGCTGGCCGGCGGCGTGTTCACCGGCACCGGGGCCAGCGATTTCGTGCCGGGGCAGCCCCTGCCGTCGATCTACGGTCTCGCGGGCCTCACCGGCTACCTCTCGCTGACCTGGTACTTCTGAGTCGATCCGGCACGCCGCGTCGCTGCGGACTCTGCGAATCCCCAAGAAAACCTTGCGTTGGACCCACCTGCCGAGCGATCATGACCCTGTCTCGGTCGGCCGAGGCACCGTGCACTTCGTGCGTCGAGTCGTCCTGGAGGAGAGGTAGATGCGCCACAGACTTCTTGGATCGGCAATCGTCGTGGCCGCGGCCGCGATCCTGGTAGCGACCGCCGGCGTCGTTCACGCCCAGTCGGCCGCTGGCGACGAGGCCTGGGAGCCGCCCCGCACGGCTGACGGACAACCCGATATCTCGGGTGTCTGGACCAACTTCGACCCGACGCCGTTCGAGGCGCCGGACGACGCTGATCTGGAGCGACTTGCGCCGCTGGCGGCGTGGTTCCCCGGCAGCAACACGCCGCAGCGGGCGCCGGCGATGCCGGATCCCGAGGCGCGGACCCGTCCGCCGCAGGGCCCCTGGGGCGACGGGCCGGGCAGCGCCCCGCGCAACGAACGCCGGCGCTCCATGGTGGTCGAGCCGTCGAACGGCCGGATCCCGGTGCGCGACCACGCCCGGGCGACCCGCGATTACAACCTCATTCACCTGACCGACTCCTACATGAACCACACCCCGTGGGAGCGGTGCATCACGCGTGGCGTGCCCGGGGGGATCTTTCCGCCCGGTTACGGCGCCGGCTACCGCATTCTTCAGACGCCGGGCCACGTGGTCATCCTGTACGAGATGATCCACGAGGCGCGGATCATCCCGATCGACGATCGTCCGCTGCCCCCGGGCAGCATCCGGATGTGGAACGGGGCGTCGCGCGGCCGCTGGGAGGGGAACACCCTCGTGGTCGAGGTGGGCAACTACAACTCCAAGGGCGCGATTGCCACCAACATCGCGACGCGCGGCGCGCGCGGGATCCCCCGCACCGAGGACCTGCGGGTCGTGGAACGGTTCACGATCGCCGGACCCGACACGCTGGAGTACGAGGTGACGATCGAGGATCCGGCCATCTATACGGATACCTGGAAGGTGGCCATGCCGCTGAACCGGGACTCCACGTACACCCTCTTCGAGTACGCTTGTCACGAAGGCAACTACGGTCTGGCGAACAGCCTGAGCGCGGGCCGGGCCGAGGATCGCGAGGCCGCGGAGGGACGGTAGCGGGGAGGGTGACCCGAATGAAGGGACAGCGGCTCGACCAGGCGCGACTCGGCGTGCAGGGTCGTCCGTTGTAGATGCATGACGAGGAGCGGAGCACATGACCTTCCTGGCGCGGCGCGAACGGAATCATCGGCGTGCGGCGGAGCCGCGCCGAGGCGGGTGGCGCTCGGCCGCCGTGTGGATGGTCGCCGCCGCGGCGGCCGGCGGGGTCGCGGGCGGATCCTCGATGGCGCAGACCGTGGTCGCGGCGGCCGGTGGCCCGGCGCCTGGCGTACCGCCTGCCGCCACGCCGCAAGCCGTGAGCGCGTCGTCCGCCGGAGCGCAGGCCTCCGCCGACCGGACGGCTGAGCCGCGCCGGATGTTCCGGCGGTACTGCGTCGGTTGCCACAACGACCGGCTGCGGACCGCCGACCTCTCCATCGCCGCCCTCGATCCGGAGAACGTCCCGGCCGACGCGGAGACCTGGGAGAAGGTGGTCACGCGGCTGCGGGCCGGCTCGATGCCGCCTCCCGGACGTCCCCGCCCGGACGACGAGACCTACCGGCACGTCGCGGGTTGGCTGGAGTCCGAGCTCGACAGCGCCTGGGCCGCCAACCCCTATCCGGGCCGGATCAACGCCATCCACCGCATCAACCGCACGGAGTACCGGAACGCCATCCGCGACCTCCTCGCCCTCGACGTCGATGTCGAGTCGCTGCTGCCGGGCGACGAGACCGCCGACGGCAGCTTCGACAACTTTGCGGACGTCCTCGGGCTGTCGACCGCGCACATCGAGCGCTACCTGTCGGTCGCGCGGCAGGTGACCCGGCTGGCAACGGGACTCCCCCCGCCGAGCCCTGGCGCCGACACGTTCGAGATCTCGATCCACATCGTGCAGGACACGCGGCAGGGAGACGACCTGCCGCTCGGGTCGCGCGGCGGGGTCGCCGTCCCGTACCAGTTTCCGGTCGACGGGGTGTACCGGGTCAAGGTGCTTCTGCGGCGCCAGTACCAGGACTACCTGATGGGGATGGGCTGGCCGCAGTGGCTCGACGTCCGGGTGGACGGCCGGCTGGTGAAGCGCTTCACGGTGGGCGGCAACGTGCCGGGCCGGCCGGTGGCCGCCAGCTACGCCGGCGACGGCGAGCCCGGATTCGCCGGGGCCGTCGAGTGGGAAGCGTTCATGCAGCGCACCGGCGACGCGAACCTGGAAGTGGACGTACCCGTCGAGGCGGGACCGCACGTGGTCGGCGTGTCGTTCGTCCGCCAGTTGTGGGAGCCGGAGGGGCTGCCGCAGCCGCTGCAGCGCGGCCGCGTGCTGACCAACGACCAGATCTACATGGGCTACGCGGCGGTGCGCTCGGTCGAGATCGGCGGGCCGTACCTGGTGGCCGACACGCTGGCCGACACGCCGAGCCGGCGGGCCATCTTCACCTGCGAGCCGATCGGTGTCGACGAGGAGCGCGGCTGCGCCGCCGAGATCCTCTCTTCGATCGCCCGCCGCGCGTTCCGGCGGCCGGTGACGGACGGCGAGGTCGATTCCCTGCTGCGCTTCTTCGAGGAGGGGCGTGCGGCGGGCAGCTTCGAGGCGGGCATTCAGTTCGCCCTCGAGCGGATCCTGGTCGACCCGGACTTCCTGTTGCGCGTCTACCGCGATCCGATCGACCTCGACCGGACCGCGTATGCGCTGAGCGACCTGGAGCTTGCCTCGCGGCTGTCGTTCTTCCTCTGGAGCAGCATCCCCGACGAGCCGCTCCTGCAGCTCGCCGAGGAGGGCCATCTGCGCGATCCCGACGTCCTGGAGCAGCAGGTGCGGCGCATGCTCGCCGACCCGCGCGCCACCGCGGCCATCGCCGAGGACTTCGCGGCGCAGTGGCTCAACCTGCGGCGCGTCGGCGAGGTGGTGGTCGACCCCGTCCGGTATCCGCACTACGACGAGAGCCTGCTCGACGCGTTCGAGGAGGAGGTCATCCGGTTCGTGGCGAGCACGCTGACCGAGGACCGCAGCGTGCACGACCTGCTCGACGCGGACTACACCTTCGTCAACGAGCGGCTCGCGCGCCACTATGGCCTGCCAGGCATCTACGGCAACCGGTTCCGGCGGGTGACGTTCCCGAACACCGACCAGCGCGGGGGGCTGCTGGCGGCCGGCGCGCTGCTGGCCACGACGTCGTACCCGGATCGGACATCGCCCGTCTTGCGCGGCAAGTGGCTGGTCGACAACATCTTCGGCCTGCCCGTTCCGGCGCCGCCGGCCGGCGTGAACACCGACCTGGAGGAGACGCCGGGCGAGATCCCGGCGACGATACGCGAGCGTCTCGCGCGCCACCGGCAGAGCCCGACGTGCGCGAGCTGCCACGCGGTGATCGATCCGCTCGGCTTCGCGCTGGAGAACTTCGACGTGATCGGCGGCTGGCGAGACGTCGACGAGCAGGGCCGGCCCATCGACAGCATGGGCACGACGACCGGCGGGGTCGAGCTGGACGGGCTGCCGGGCCTGCGCGCGCTGCTCCTCGACGATCCGGAGCAGTTCCCGCGGACCCTGACCGAGAAGCTTCTCGCCTACGCCCTCGGGCGGCGCCTGGAGCACTACGATCGGCCGGCGGTGCGGCAGATCGTGCGCGACGCGTCGTCGTCGGAGTATCGTTGGTCGGCGATCATCACGGGCATCGTGCGGAGCCCGCAGTTCACGATGCGGGCCGGGCCCGCGGTGGCGAACTAGGAGATGGAGGAGACGGCGGACATGACCTTGACCAACAAGTCGTTGCCGCGGCGGACGGTTCTCAGAGGCATCGGCGCGACGCTCGCGCTGCCGTTCCTCGACGCGATGGCCCCGGCGGTCTCCGTCGCGCGGGCCGCGGCGAAGCCCGCGCCGCGCTTCCAGGCGTTCTACACCCCGAACGGGATGGCGATGCCGTACTGGACGCCGAAGGGGGAGGGGACCGACTTCGAGATATCGCCCATCCTCGAGCCGCTCGCCCCGTTCCGCGACCAGATGATCGTGCTCTCCGGGCTCAAGTCGAGTTGGAACTACATCCATGCCGGCGCGTCCGGGTCGTTCCTGACCGGCATGACGCAAGGCGGCCGCAACGAGACCGAGATCCTCGGCGAGGTGTCGATGGACCAGTTGCTCGCGCGGCACTTCGCCCGCGAGACGCAGGTCGCCTCGCTCGCCGTCGCCATGGACCGGCCGAACAACGCCGGGGCCTGCACGGGCAACCTGAGCTGCGTCTACACGCACACGATCTCCTGGCGCAGCAAGACGCAGCCGCTCCCGATGGAGTGGAACCCGCGCGCGGTCTTCGAGACGCTGTTCGGCGACAGCGGCAGCACCGACCGCGAGGCGCGCCAGGCCCGGATGCGCCAGCACAAGAGCCTGCTCGACGCGGTGACCGGCAAGCTCGCCGACCTGAAGCGCGAGCTCGGCGTGCACGACCAGGTGAAGCTGGACGAGTACACCGAATCGGTCCGCGACGTCGAGCGGCGGATCCAGCGCGCGGAGGAGCAGAGCGACCTGGAGCTGCCCGAGATGCGCCAGCCGCAGGGCGCGCCGCCGGCCTTCGAGGATCACCTGGAGCTGATGCTCGATCTGCAGCTACTCGCGTTCCAGTCGGACCTGACGCGTGTCGTCACCTTCATGATCGGCAAGGAGCAGAGCGCGCGCCCCTACCCGCAGATCGGAGTCCCCGAGGCGCACCATCCACTCTCGCACCACAACAACCTGCCGGAGCTGGTCGCCCACATGTCGAAGATCAACCGCTACCACGCGGAGCTGTTCTCGAAGTACGTGGCGAAGCTGCGGGCGACCCCGGACGGCGACGGCAACCTGCTCGACCACACGACCATCATGTATGGGACGGGCCTTTCGAACAGCACGCGCCACTCCGGCGACAACCTGCCGATCATGTTGCTGGGCGGCGGCGCGGGCCGGCTGCCGAGCGGGCGGCACATCAAGTACGGGAACGAGCCGTCGCTGGCGAACCTGCTGCTCACGCTGATGGACAAGATGGACGTCCCGGTCGATCGGGTCGGCGGCAGCACCGGAAGGCTGCCGCTGGACACCCTCTCCGATCTGTAGCGGGTCCGGCTGTCCGGGGGGGGAAGAGGGATGCGCGCGAGACTGCCCGTCGTTGGTGGCGATCCGATTGCCGTGGTTGTGTCGCGAGTCGCAGGCAATGGCGCGCGGCGGTGGGCGGCTCTCGCGGTCGTGGGCGCGTTCGCCGCGGCGCTGTTCCCGGCCCCGCCAGGGGCGCTGGCGCAGAGCGGTGAGTCGGCCCCGGTAGAAGCTCGCGCGGCCGCAGGCGATGCGGACCTGGTCGCCGCCGCCAAGGCGGGCGACGCCGCGAGGGTCCGGACCCTGTTGCAGGCGGGCGCCGACGCCGAGGCGGCCGAGCTCGACGGATCGAGCGCATTGCTGTGGGCGAGCCATCGCGATGACCTCGACACCGTACGGCTCCTGATCGAGGCGGGCGCCGACCCGAGCGTCGCGAACGATTTGGGCGCCACCCCGCTCTGGGCGGCCAGCGAGAACGGAAACACCGCGATGGTCCGGACGTTGCTGGAGGCCGGTGCCGACCCGAACCGGGAGCTGCTGAGCGGCGAGACGCCGGTGATGGTTGCGGCCCGGGCGGGGAGTCCCGCTGTCGTGACGCAACTGGCCACGGCCGGCGCCGTTCTCGACCGGCAGGGGTCGCGCGGACAGACGGCCCTCATGTGGGCGGCCGCGCAACGGCATCCCGACGTCGTCGAGGCGCTGCTGGCGGCGGGCGCCGACCTCAGCATCCGCTCGGACGTCTGGACGCAGGTCATGGCGGTGCCGCCGCACAGCAAGCCCGAGTACAACCGCGAGATTCCCCACGGCGGCAATACCGCGCTCCTCTTCGCCGTCCGCGCCGGCGACCTGCCGTCGGCGCGTGTTCTCGTCGCGGCCGGCGCCGACGTCGACGACGCCGACGCCTGGGGTGTCAGCGCGACCGTGCTGGCGGCCCACGGCGGGCACCGCGAGCTGCTCGACTTCCTCCTCGACAACGGGGCCGACCCGAACGCTGCTTCGGCCGGCTTCGCCGCGCTGCACGACGCGGTGATGCGCAACGACCGCCGAATGGTCGCGGCGCTGCTCGCGCACGGGGCCGATCCCAACCAGCCGTTGCTGACCTGGACGCCGACCCGCCGCGCCTCGCGCGACCACCACTACCCGCCGCCGTTCGTCGGTGCCAGCCCCTTCTGGCTCGCCGCCCGGTTCGCGCGGATCGACCTGATGCGCCTGCTTGCCGATCACGGCGCCGACCCGCACTTCGTGCACGAGGTCGACTACATCGTCGACGGCAGCCAGCAGTGGCGGACCGAGCGCACCACGGCGCTGATGGCGGCGTTCGGGATGGGCGGCCGCCGCGCCCGACCCTGGGTACCGTACGGCGGCGCCGGCACGGCCGAGTTCCGGACCCTCGACGCGGTCATGCTCGCCGTCGAGCTCGGCGTCGACGTCAACGCGGTCGACGCCACCGGCCGCACCGTGCTCGACGAGGCCGAGGCGCTGCAGTACGAGAGCGTTCTCGAGTACCTCGTCGCCCAGGGCGCGGAGCCGGGTGTAGACTAGCCTCATATGCCTTCCGTCGCGTTTGCACTGGAGGGCGTGCGCGAGGTCGTTCAGAAGCCGCTTGCGCGGGTGCCGGCGTTTGCACCTGTCGCTGCCGCCGACTGGCTGATGTACCGCTTGGGACGGCGAGTGACCGACATCCTGGGCGGTGTGACGCCTGACGCCGTGGAACGCCTTTCGGAAGAGGATTTCTGCGCCGTGATCGAATCGATTGAGGCCGCTAAGTACGAACTGGACTGGTACCTGTCCGCCAGGGGAGACCGGGGGTTGCTGCGGGCCCGCGTGAGGCGACAGCGCGATCGCATCGCCGAGGCGCTCGATTGCCTCCGCCGGGGCTACGCTCCCGGCCACATGCCTTCCGAGCCCGACCGGCTGGCGCTCGGGGAAGAGCGCTTGGGGCAAGTCACGTAGTCCGCTGGCGCGTCGAATACGTTCTCCCGGTGACGCCCTTCTCCTTCAGGTAATCCCACAACTCGTCTTCTTCGAGGACCCATTCGAGCTCGCCGTCGAACTTGAGCGGCGGCGGCATGTCGGCGGGATTGCCGCGCGGCGCGCCGTTGTCGGCGGGTTGACACGTCGAGGCCGTCGAGTCGAGCCGAAAATCGGGCGCGGGTTGGGATAAGCTCTGCACGACAATGCGGGGTCGCACGTGCGGACCGGAGGGGGGCGCAGGCCGTACAGGTAGAGGCGCGTGTTCCGAGGGCGGAGGAATCCGTGATTGATCTGGAGCAGGCCTTCGACGACGTCGAGCAGGCTGCCGCCTCGACGCTCGACACGGCGGCCGGTCTCGTCAAGCAGGCCCGGAGCCTGCAGAAGGCGGCCCGGGAGGGCAACGTCGCGCGCCTGAAGCGGGCGCGGACCGATCTCGACGTCTCCCTGAGCGATCTGATGCAGGCGGTCGCGAACGCCGTCGAATCGTGGGCCTTCGCGGACGAAGAGGAAGAGGAGCGCTATCTCGACGAGCGGTACTCGGGCGAGTTGAGGTCCGTCGCCGCGGAGAAGGGCCTGGAGATGCACGAGCGGGACGGGAGACTCATTTCCCATCCGTCCATCGTGCGCCTGCTGCCGCGCGATCGGGCGGTGAGAATAGACGGCAGGAAGGTATCCGCCATCCGGCCGACCTACCTGGCCGATCTGCTGCTGAAGAACCAGAAGAAGGGCAGCCGTCACCGATCCGACGCCTTCCTGGAATCCCTGTACGCGGTCTACTCCGATATCGTGCAAGGCGATTCTTCCGGCCGCCTGATGCCGGACGACTGGCAGCGGGTCGTGCCCCTGGCGAGAATCTACAGGCTGCTCGTTTCTTTGCCCGGCGCCGGCCGCGACTACGACAGAACGGACTTCGCCAGGGATCTGTACCGCTTGCAGGCCGACGGGCCCACGCGCACCAGGAAAGGGGCGGACGTTTCCTTTCCGGCCTCGTCCGGGACGCGGCAGGCAAAACGCGATCTGTTCACGTTCGTCGGACCGGACGGCCAGGATGTCGTGTATTACGGCATCCGGTTCACGAAAGGCGGCTGATGTCGGGCGCTTCGAACACCATCCCGGTCGACGACTGGCTGCGCCATATCGACGGCGAGTACCTGTCCACGTTCGTCAAGGGCGGCGGCTCCTCCGTCAAGTTCGCGGTGGTCCCGGACGACACGCTGCCCGGGTTGCGCGACGCCGTGGCGGAGCGCGGTGCGGCGCTGGACTACGTCTTCGTCTCCCTGGACGCCACCCGGCTGCGCGTCCACATGCCGCAGGACATCTTTTTCGAGTTGGCTCGGCAAGTGGACTGGCGCGGACTGGCGCGCCGCGTGATCCTGCGGCTGGCCGCCGAACGAGACTACTCGGTGGAGGGTATCGATCCCGGCGGCGACGGCGACGTCTTCGACGTTATTGCCGGCGCCAACGACCTCGAGTCGCAGTTTCTGCTCAGCGAGATCAGGCCGGCGATACAGGAGCGCGTCTTCAGGAACCCAAATCTGGCCAGGGATTTCCGCGTGGCCATGACCCAACTGTGCCTGCAGGAAGCGCGTCGCGTCGACGGCGAGTACGGCGGGCAGCCGTTGCTGGACTGGCTCACCGGCGCCAACACGCGCGTGGGTCCGGTCCGCCAGTTCTCCATCTATACCGGCATCAACCGCACCACGGGCAGGCACTGCATCGAGTCCGCGCTCCACTGGATCCGCCAAGCCGGGCACGCCGGAACGGTCATCCTGCTGGACAACCGCCGCGTGACCGTGGCCCGCAACCCCAGGGACGGCCTACGGTACTACACGCGCCCCATGGTCGTCGATCACTACGAGTTGCTGCGCGAGTTCGTCGACGAGGTCGACCGACTGGCCGGGACCCTGATGCTGGTGGCGACCGGTCCGGGCTTCGTCGACGACGAGCCGGGCGCCCGTTCCAGGGGCTTCGGCATCTACGAAGCGCTGAAGACCCGGGTGATGGACGACGTGCGGGACAGGAACCGGGTCAATCCGGTCGCGGCGCTGGTTCGGCTGTCGTGAGGAGGTCGGCGGGAGACATGGCGGTGACCCAGGACGAGCGGCTGGCGAAGCGGCGCGCCGTCGAGGCCCTGCGGAACGGCGTGCCCAACCGGGATGCGGTGGCGATGCTGGGCTGCAACCAGCCGCGGGCGGAAGAGGCGTTCTCCGCGCTGCTCGCGGGGGCCGCTGAGGCCGGCGGCCCGGCGGGCGGCGCCCCGGGGATGCTGGTCTCCGGGGACTTCGGCGCGGGCAAGTCGCACCTGCTGGCGCATCTCGAACGCCGGGCGCTCGCGCGCGGTTTCGTGTGCAGCAGGGTCGCCATCAGCAAGGAGACGCCGCTCTACGATCTGGGGAAGGTGTTCAGGTCCGCGATCGAGAACGGACGGATGCCGGATCGCCGTGGACGGTTGATAGAAGAACTCGGTCTGGTGACGGACTGGCGTTCGACGGCCTCCGCGGATTTCCTGCAGTGGGCCGAGTCCGCCGCCTCCAGCGGCGTGCTCAGCCGGATGTTCCCGGCGAGCCTGCTCGTCTACGAGAGATTGAACGACATCGAGTTGAACGGCAGGATCGAATCGTTCTGGGCGGGAGACCGGCTGAAGGTCTCGGAAATCAAGAGCGGGTTGGCGTCGATAGGGCAGAAGCAGGCCGGTTCCTTCCGGGCGCCCAGAGCTGCCGAGTTGCCGCCGCAGCGCCTGCGGTTCGCCATCGAGCTGATCAAGTGTGCGGGCTACAAGGGCTGGGTCGTGCTTCTGGACGAACTGGAGCTGATCGGGTCGTATTCCATCCTGCAGCGCGGCCGGTCGTACGCCGAGTTGGCGCGCTGGATGGGAAAGTCCGTCGAGTCGTACCCGGGCCTGGTCGCCGCCGGCACGGTGACCGACGACTTCGCATCCGCCGTCATCAGCCCCGACGGCGGAAAGAAGGATCGCGATCACGTGGGGCCGCGGCTGGCGAAGAGCAGATACGCCGGCATCGCCGCCCTGGCCAAGGGGGGCATGCGCCTGCTGGAGCAGTCGTGCGTGGCGCTGAACGCGCCGTCGGAAGACGACGTGAACGACACGATCGACAAGCTGCGGAAAATCTACAGCGAGGCCTACGGCTGGGATGCTCCGCGGCTGACGGGCAGGACCGGCGGCGCCGGGGTTCAGACCCGCATGCGCTACAAGGTCAGGGCCGCGATCAACGAATGGGATCTGCTGCGGTTGTACCCCGGTTCCGCGCCGGACACCGTGGTCGACGAGTTCCATGCGACGTACGAGGAAGACGCCGACCTGGAACGAAAGTCCGGGGACGTCGCAGACGCGCCGGGCAGGGGACCGTTGCGCCTGTTGCGAGAGCTGCGGTCCCGTGCCCGCGGGTGAGTCCGCCGGCCTTGCGGCGAGCCGGAAAAGCGGGCAGCCTCACAACAGATCCAGGCCGGCGTACGCCGAGAAATGCCTGAAATCACCGTCGCGCGTGATCAACGGCGGCCTGTCGTCCATGCAGCTCTGAGCGATCAGGAAGCAGGCGATCAACGAGCTGGAATCGACGGCGATCACCCGCCGTCCTCGCGGAGTCGATCGAGGTCGACGGAGACAGTGACCTTGCCCCGAAGTTCACGGAGCTTTCGATAGGCTTCTGCGCCGGCGACGAGCTGAAGGCCCTCGCACACGGTCGCGGTGATGCCTTGACCCGTTGTCGTCCGTGCCTTTTCGAGCAGGTCCGCCGGGACGTGAACGGTAATCTTCCTCCTCGCCTGCATGTCCAGACACCATACCAGATGCTGTAAGTGAGCATGGCGACCGCCGGGCCTCTTGCCGGCGACCAGCGAAAGAACTACGGCGTCGCTCGGATGCGCCGCGCGCGCGCTTCGAGCGGCCCGGCCTCGGCCCCGCGGTTGGTGGCCCGCAGCAGGCCCGCGTACTCCTCCAGAACCTCGGCCAGCCGCACGTTGTCCGGCTCCAGCGCGAGCTCCAGCACGGCGAGGGCGCGCTCGTAGAGCGGCTCGGCCTCCGCGTGCAGACCCTGACGGTAGTAGACGGACGCCAGCGCGGCGAGGTTGGCGGCGACGTCGGGATGCGCCCAGCCGAGCGCCGGCTCCATTATCGCGACCGCGCGCTCGTAGAGCGGCTCCGCCTCGCTGTAGATTCCCTGCTCGGCGTAGAACGCGGCGACCCTCGCGAGATGCGAGGCCAGGTCGAGGTGGGCGGGGCCGAGCGCCGCCTCGATGACCTCGGTCGCCTGCCGGTAGAGCACCTCGGCTTCCGCGTGCCGCTCTTCCGCGACGCAGATCTCGGCGAGGTCGTTCAGGGTCATCGCCCGCCGCAGGTCGTTCGCGGGAAAGGCCGCCGCATGGTCGGCGGCCACCAGGAGCAGCTCCTCGGCCTCGCGGTAGCGGCCGTCCTGGCGGGCGTGGTAGGCGGCCTCCATGTAGTCCTCCCACTGCAGCCCGCGGCAGGCCGCCGGGGCGAGGCAGACGAGCAGGACGAAGACGAGGATTCGCGGCCGGGGCCGCCGTGGGCCCGCGACGGCGACCGGGTTCAATTCAAGCATCATCCAACAGCGATTATAGGCAGCCACTGCAGGTGCCGCCGAACGCGAGCGCGGCGTGACATCCGTCACGTTCCGGGCTTGACGATCCGCACTACCGGGCAGCCGGTGCGGTTCGTATCATCGTTCTCGAGTCGCAGGACACGCGGGCGCAGGCCGGCCGCGTGTGTTCCGGCGTCGCAATGATGCAGTCGGCGGACTCGCAAGTGACGTGCCCGACCGCGACGGATCGCCGCGAAAGGACGCAACATGTCGGACGAGTGCCTGGCGACACTGTCGGGCGTAACCCATCGCTACCGTGAAGTCGTCGCCCTCGACGGGCTGAGCCTGGAGATCCGGCCGGGTGAGGTGCTGGCCGTCCTCGGGCCCAACGGCGCCGGGAAGACCACCGCGATCGGTCTGCTGCTCGGTACCCTCCACGTGCAGGAGGGCGCCGTGCGCGTGTTCGGTAGCGACCCGGGCGCCAGGGCGGTGCGCATGCGCCGCGGGGCCATGCTGCAGGTCTCGGGAGTTGCCGATACCCTCACCGTCGCCGAGCACCTGGAGCTGTTCGGCAGCTACTACCCGACGCCGCTGCCGGTCTCCCGGCTGCTCGCCATGGCCGGTCTCGATGATCTCGGTGCGCGGCGCTACGGCCGGCTCTCCGGCGGCCAGAAGCAGCGGGTGATGTTCGCGCTGGCGCTGGCCGGCGACCCGGAGCTGGTCTTTCTGGACGAGCCGACGACCGGTCTCGACGTGGAGGCGCGCCGCAGCCTGTGGAACGAGATCCGGGGACTGCGGGCGGCGGGCCGGACCGCGGTGCTTACCACGCACTACCTGGAGGAGGCCGACGCCCTGGCCGACCGGATCGCGGTCGTCCACCAGGGGCGGATCGTCGCCGAGGGGACGCCGGCGGAGATCAAGTCGCGGACCGCGGATCGCCGCGTCCGCTGCATCACGTCCGTCCACCGCGACGAGGTGGCGGCGCTGCCCGGCGTGGTACGGGTGGAGGTCAACGGCCGGCACCTGGAGATCCTGACCGCGCGGCCCGAGGACCTGCTGCGGACGCTGCTGGCGCTCGACCCGGACCTGCGCGACCTGCAGGTGACCGGCGCCGGTCTCGAGGACGCCTTTCTCACCCTGGTGCGCGACGGCGGGCGGAAGGAGGCGGCGTGATGCCGCCAACGAGCGACGGCGCGCATCGCCTCGGGCCCGCCCGCGGCGCCTGCATCTACGTGCTGGAGGCGCGGGCCCAGTTCCTGACCGTGGCGCGGACGCCGGGGTTCACCATCCCGACCCTCGTCTTCCCGCTCATGTTCTACGTCTTCTTCGGCGTGGTGATGGGCTTCTCGCCGGCGGCCCCGACCTACCTGCTCGCCACCTACGGCGTGTTCGGGCTCATCGGGCCCTCCCTGTTCGGATTCGGGGTCGGTCTCGCGACCGAGCGCGACAGCGGCGCGCTGCTGCTGAAGCAGACCACGCCGATGCCGGTCGGCGCCTACCTGCTGGCCCGGGTAGTGACGGCGCTCCTATTCGGCATGGTCATCGTCGTCGGACTGTTCCTGCTCGGGGCGTACGCGGCGGAGGTCAGGTTGTACCGCTGGCAGTGGTTCGCCCTGGCCGGGGTCGTGCTGTCGAGCGTGATTCCGTTCTGCGCCCTCGGCCTGGCGATCGGGGCCTGGGTGAAGGCGCAGTCCGCGGTTGCCATCGTGAACCTCGTCTACCTGCCGATGGCGTTCCTCTCCGGCTTGTGGATACCGATTTCCCTGCTGCCGTCGTTCTTTCGGGATGTGGCCGTCGTCTTTCCCGCCTACCACCAGTCGCAGCTCGCACTGAAGGTGGTGGCCCTGGACGAGGGCGGGTCGACCGGGGTTCACGTGCTGATGATCGGCATCTTCACGGTGGTGTTCCTGGTTGTCGCGGCCGCCGGGTTCCGCCGCGTCGGCTCGCGATGAGGGGTGAGGATGACTGGATCAGAGAGAACCGTGGCCCGCAGCCTGACGTATCTGGCCGTGATGCTCGCGGTGTTCGTGGGCGTGCTCATGGCCCTGCCCGAGCCCGTGCCGCCCCCGGGGGGCACGAAGGACGGCTACCGCGTGGAGCGCGGCATCGAGGAGGAGGAAGCGCCCGCGGCATCGCCGGCGCCGGAGGCAACGTTGATTTCCGACTTCGAGGAGGGTGTCGCCGCCGCGTTCGGCGCGGGCTGGCAGGCGACTTCGGACCGGATGCAGGGCGGATCGTCCACCGCCAGCCTGACCGCCCGGCAGGGGGCGCTACGGGTCGAGGGCGAGGTCGTGGCTTCCGGTTCCGGATTCCCGTGGTCGGGCGCCATCTACTTCCCCGGCGGGCAGCCGATGCAGCCGGTCGACTTCTCGGACCGGGAGGTGCTGCGTTTCCGGACGCGCGGCGACGGCCGGACCTATACCGTCATGCTGTTCGGGGCCACCTCGGCCGCGGCGATCCCGGCCGCCGTGCCGTTCACGGCGATCTCGACCTGGACCGAGGTGGAGATCCCGCTGGCGCGCTTCCCGACGGCGACGCCGGGCGTTGTCGGAGGGCTGGCGTTCGTGGCACTGGCGCCTCCTGCCGGCGCCTACGCGTTCGAGATCGACGACGTGGAGATCAGGTAGATGGGAGGCAGCTTCGGCCGCGCGGTCGGCAGGGCGTTTCTCGCGCTGCACCGGCGCCTGTTGCCGGCGACTCCCCGCATCGGCTGGACACCGTACCTGTGGCTGTTCTGGCTGACTACCTTCTTCGCCAAGTGGCTGTTCGTCCCGCTGGATCCAGTTGAGCTCACCCTCGCCCTGCTTACGCTGCCGGTGTTCCTGGCACTGTACTTCAATGGGTTCTGGCGCTCCGGCCCGCGCGTCTTCGTCAACATCGCCGGCATTCTGCTCATTGCCCTCGTGTGGACGCCGTTCAACGCCAATGCGATGACCTTCTTCATCTATGGCGCCTCGTTTATCGGCAGGGCGGCCCGGCCGCCGCGCGCCTACGCCTGGCTCGCGGGCGTCGTGCTGCTGGTTGCCGTCGAGTGGCTGGTGCTCGACCTTCCCGTTTTCGTCCCGCTGTTCGGCGGCGCGCTCTCGGTGCTGGTCGGCGCCGCGAGCATCCACTCGGACGAGCTGGACCGGCAGGAAGTCGCCCTCAGGGTCTCGCAGGCCGAGGTGCGCCGCCTCGCGGCCGTCGCGGAGCGTGAGCGGATCGGCCGCGACCTGCATGACCTGCTCGGTCACACGCTCTCTCTCATCACGATAAAGGCGGAGCTTGCCGCGAAGCTCGCGTCGCGGGGAGACGGCCGAGCTGCGCGGGAGATCCGCGAGGTGGAGCGGATTTCCCGCGGCGCGCTGCGCGAGATACGCGAAGCGGTGGCCGGGTTCCGGCGGGCGGATCTGGACGCGGAGCTGGCTAGCGCCCGGCTCGCTTGCGAGGCCGGCGGCATCAGGCTCACCGTCGACCGGCCCGTTCTCGACGCGTCCCCGGAGCAGGAGGCGGTGCTGGCGATGTGCCTGCGCGAGGCGATCACCAACGTCGTCCGCCATTCGGCCGCGGGCCGGTGCCGGGCGAGTTTGGGATGCGAGGGGCGCTGGATACGCCTGACGATCGAGGACGATGGGCGCGGCGGGGCGATTCATGAGGGCGCCGGCCTGGCGGGGATGCGCGAGCGGGTCGAACAGGCGGGCGGCGAGATGACGGTCGAGACGGCGGACGGCGTCACGCTGATGGTCCGCATCCCGGTCGAGCGTCCGACATCGGGCTTGCCGGCGTCCGGGGAGGCTGCCGCTTGATCGGCGTGCTGGTAGCCGAGGACCAGGCGATGGTGCTGGGCGCCCTCTCGGCTCTGCTCGACCTGGAGGACGACATCGAGGTGGTCGGCCGGGCGCGGGACGGGGCCGAGGCGCTGCAACTGGCCGAACGTCTGGAGCCGAACGTCGTGCTCACCGACATCGAGATGCCGCAGATGACCGGGCTGGAGCTCGCGGCAAGGCTTGTCGAGCGCGGCATGCGGGTGATCATCCTCACCACCTTTGCCCGTCCCGGCTATCTGCGCCGGGCGCTGGATGCAGGGGTCGGCGGTTACCTGTTGAAGGACGCACCCGCCGAAGAGCTCGCGCGAGCGGTGCGCGCGGTGCATGCCGGGGGGCGGGCGATTTCACCGGAGCTGGCCGCCGAGGCCTGGTACGAGGCCGATCCGCTGACCGACCGCCAGCGACAGGTGCTGCGGCTGGCCGGCGACGGAGCGTCGGGGGCCGCCATCGCCGCGGAGCTGCGTCTGTCGGAAGGGACGGTCCGAAACTACCTGTCCGAAGCGATCGGCAAGCTCGGCGCGTCGAACAGGATCGAGGCGGCTCGCATTGCGCAGCAGAAGGGTTGGCTGTGATCCTCTGTTCCTGCGTTGTCGATTGCCGTGCTGCCGAAGCCCTCGTTGTCGGCCGCAGCCTGCAAGCATTACACTGAAACCCTGCAAAGATGTTCGATACGCACGCGATCGCCCGCAGCCTGACGGATGCGGAACTGACGGCGGCCCAGGCGGACGCCATTACCGCTGCCGTTCGTCAGGCAGCCGAGCATGACGCGGTCGGCCTCGACGCTGGCGCGCTGGTCACGAAAAACGACCTGCGTGCCGAAATCGCCTCTCTTGAAGCCCGCCTGATCAAGTGGATGATCGGGGTCGCGCTCACTGCCACCGGCATCGTCGTTGCCGCCGCAACTGCGTTCGCCGTGGCCGTTCTTCGTACCCTCGGGTAGTCGGTCCTGGCCTCGAAAAGACCCATCAGTCGTCCAGCCGATGACGGGCCAGCCGCATCCTGTAGCGGGCATCACGCCCCGGAGGCGTCGTACAGCAGCTTGACGCCGATCACGAACAGCGACGCGTGGACGACGCGGAAGAAGAGCTCGTCGTCCACCCGGTCGTGCAGGTAGCGGCCGAGGGTGACCCCGATCGGCGCCAGCGGCAGCAGGACGAGCGACGTCAGCAGGTTGTCCGTGGTCCACTGGCCGAGCCAGTAGTACGGGCCCACCTTGGACCAGTTGACGACGAAGAAGAACATCACACTGGTGGCCTGGAACGTCGTCCGGTGCATCCGTTGCGGCAGCAGGAACGCCTGCAGCGGCGGCCCGCCGGCGTGGATCGAGAAGCTGGTGAACCCGGCCGTGGCGCCCCAGAACACGCCGGGGCCGGTGCGCGGTGGACGGGTCCGGTCGCCGGGGCGGCGCCGGAAGTACTGCACCGCGTAGGCGAGGGCCACGACGGCGACCAGGACACGGAGACCGTCGGCGGAGATCGCGCGGGCGGTCACGAAGCCGAGCAGCGTGCCGAGCATCGCGGCCGGCAGCAGGATCCGGAGGTTGCGCCAGTCCCACCGGCCCCAGTAGGCACGCATCGCCAGCACGTCCATCACCATCAGGATCGGCAGCATCACGGCCGCCGCCTGGAAGGGGCTGACGACCATGGCCATCAGCGGCACGCCGACGACGGCGATGCCCCCGCCGAAGCCGCCCTTGGCCATCCCGACGATGAGCACCGCGACGGTGGCGGCGAGATAGAAGTACGGGTCGACGATCATCGCCGGAAGGGTACCGGATGCCGACTTCCGGCGGGAAGGGGCTGCCCGCTGGAGATCGAGGGCGTGCGGGTGGCCGCGGTATCGGAGGCGGCATTCTCCCCCGCTCTTCGAGCTGCTCAAGTTCCGGCACTTCAAGCGCTACTACTTCGAGCTGGAATGCGACTGGGACCGCCTGGACTCTCTGGTGATCAGGCTGCGCCAGGTCCACCCCCTGGTCATGCGGGATATCGCACGGTTGCTGCGCTTCGTGAGCGCCACGGATCAAGGCTGAGCGCCGGCGCATGATGCCCCGCGCGCCTGGTGACGACGGCGACGACAGTGCTCGGCCGTCGTGCTCCCGGCTCTGAGCAGCGCTCTGGCGCGGAAGCTGTAGCGGGAGCTTGCGCCAACTGTCAGGCGCCTGGTGGGGTCGCCTCGGCGGCCTGCGCGGCCGCCTGCAGGCGCTTCACGAACGCGGCGTGCTCGTCGTTGTCGAGACCGCGCCGCAGCTCGGCGAGCACGGTCGCGGCGTCACCCGCCAACAGGGCGTCGCCGGCGAGCCGCAGGCCGGGAAAGACGGTGCTGTGGAGAATACCGTCCGCGTCGGGCTCCAGCCGCCGGTACTCGTGGTCCGCCAGCACGAACCAGTCGATCCGCCGGTCGTCGACCCGCCAGACGACGTACTCCCGGACCCCATTGCGGCGGTAGACGCGCAGCTTGTCGTGCAGGTCGTACGTCGCGCTGCTGGCCGCTACCTCGACGATCAGCTCCGGGGCGCCCTCCAGGTAGTCGTCGTCGCTGACGCGCGACTGGCCGCCCGCCGGCGGCTCGATACGCAGCAGGACGTCCGGCTGAGGCTCGTTGTCCAGGTCCAGACGCACCGTGGCATTGTCCGCCGCGCGCACTCCGGGCGTCGATGCGCAGTAGTTGACGAGCCAGGCGATGACCACGGAGTGCGGCTCTCCGTGGCTGGTTATGCGAACGGCGGCCGACATGTAGACGACTCCTTCGATCAACTCCGCCTTCTTGATGTCGGGCCGGGTCGCGTAGCGCCGCTCGAACTCCCGTCGGGTGAGCCGGTCGCCGTTCTCCAGCGAGAGTCGATGCGCCGGGGCCGGTGCGTCGGTCTCGCCCGCGGAGAGCGGTGTTGCCGGCGCCGGAACGGGCTGGACCGCCATATGCAGTGCGCTCCGAATCCTACGCGCCGCCGGCGTCCTGTTCCTCGATTTCCTTCAGGAAGTCCTCGCGCGGCTTGTGGATGCGGTCGTAGCTGCTGGCCGCGACCACGTAGTACCAACGGGCGAAGCGCGCGGCGAGGCGCTCGGCCTTGTCCCGGCCCTCGGCGACCCGGCGCTCCCACGAAGCGTGGGCGTCGGTGTCCGAGGCGTCCGGCTCGGGCAGGGCCGCCTCGTCGAACTCGGCGGTGATGAAGACGTAGCGGTTCTCGCCCGGCCCGGTCTCCTCGTCGTCGCTCTCGTCGCTGCCGAGCAGGATTGCGTCGCCCCGGCCGTAGACGATCTCGCCGAAGCGCAGCGTGTACAGGACGCCTTCGGTGGTGCGTACGAGGAGCTCGCCCTCGTTGGAGAGGAGGCCCCCCTCGGCGGTGGGGTAGAAGCCCTTGTTGATCAGGTCGATGATGTCCGCCTGGCCGATGCGGCCGGCCATGGCGGCGTCGCGCAGGTTGCCGGTGATCCCCGCCGGCTTGGGGCGGACGCCGGCGATGCGCATGCCGATGATGGCGCCGACGAGGCGGTTGACCTCGACGAAATCGACTTCCTGGCCCTCGGGCACGCCGGAACCGTTCCACGTCGTGTCGTCGACCTTGTCCAGCGTGAACTCGCTGGGCGCCGAGGCGCGGCGGGTGACCTCGTCGACGGTGTACTCGTTCAGCACGATGTGATTCACCTGGTCGCGCTCGACCTCCAGCAGGTTGCGCTCGATCCAGTCCTCGAAGCGGGTCGAGACGTCTGCCTCGAAGCGGGCGGTGTAGACCCGCTTCTGCTCGGGCATGCGCACGAAGCGCAGCCCGGGCCGGTTCGGGACCCGGTTGCCGACGATGAGGTCGGCGAGGATCTCGGTGTTCGCGTCGCGGACCGTCACGCGGGTGCCGCGGCCCACGAGACTGGAGGTGGTGAGATCGGACGGGTCGATCACCCCGAGCGCCTCGTGGTCGGCGACGTTGTCCGAGCGGAAGTCCTCCTTGACCAGGCTGATGATGTCGGCGGCTATGTTCGACAGCCGCTCGGCGCCGTCGGCCTGGTAGTCGTGGTGCGACGGGATGGTCCACAGCCCGCCCTGGTTGGTCACCTGGAACGGGGTGGCCGAGGCGGTCTCCGCGTCGAACTCCATCACCTCCAGGGAGGCGGCCGCGTCCGGGTCGGCGAACTCGGGGAAGAACGCCTCGCCGACGTCGAAGAAGAGATCGGGAGTCGCCCGGCGCGGGGCGCTGGCGAACGCCACGACGCCGAGGACGAGGGCTATGCCGACGAAGGTGGCCGTCTTGTTCAGCTCGTTCATGGTCTTGCCCCGGATCTTACTCTCTGACGGGCGAGAGCCCGCCTCGGCGCCTGTCGCCGGGCGCGGTCCGCCCCCGCGCGAACGGACACAACGTCGATGGGTACCACGCCCCATGACTCTGTGTCAAGATTCTTGATCGCAAGCGACATTCGGGGCATATTCGACGGAGGAGCGACAGGCTCCCGGCGGGGCGCATCGCCGGTGGAACGCCGCGGAACCTGCGCCATGGGCTGCTCCGTTACGATCGGACGCGCGACATGCACCACGACATCGAAGCGATACAGGAGAAGATCCTCCGGGAGAGCGCCTTCGTCGAGCGGCTGCTCGGCGAGGTGGGACGGGTCATCGTCGGGCAGCGGGCCATGGTCGAGCGGCTGGTCATCGGCCTGCTCGCCGACGGGCACGTCCTGATGGAGGGAGTGCCGGGGCTGGCCAAGACCCTGACCGTCAGGACGCTGGCGCGGGCCGTCGACACGACGTTCCGGCGGATCCAGTTCACGCCTGACCTGCTGCCGGCCGACCTGATCGGGACCCTCGTCTACGACCCGCAGCACGCGGAGTTCCGGACGAAGAAGGGACCCATCTTCTCGAACCTCATCCTGGCCGACGAGATCAACCGCTCGCCCGCCAAGGTGCAGTCGGCGCTGCTGGAGGCGATGGCGGAGCGGACGGTGACCATCGGCGACACGACCTACCCGCTCGAGCAGCCGTTCCTGGTGCTCGCCACCCAGAACCCCATCGAGCAGGAGGGGACCTACCCGCTGCCCGAAGCGCAGGTCGACCGCTTCATGTTCAAGGTGGTCGTGGGGTATCCGGGCAGGGACGAGGAGATCGAGGTGCTGCGCCGGATGGCCACCGGCGCCGATGCGAAGATCGAGCCGGTAGTGCACCCTGACGACATCCGCCGGGCGCGCTCCGCGGTGGAGATGATCTACATGGATCCGCAGGTGGAGCGGTACATCGTCGATCTCGTCTTCGCCACCCGCGAGCCGGCGAGCTGCGGCCTCAAGGACCTGAGCCAGCTCATCGCGTTCGGCGCCTCGCCGCGCGCCACCATCAGCCTCGCGCGAGCGGCGCGGGCGCACGCGTTCCTCCGCCGGCGCGGCTACGTGACCCCGGAGGACGTCCGCTCCATCGGCCTCGACGTGCTCCGGCACCGGGTGCTGCTCACCTACGAGGCGGAGGCCGAGGAGGTGTCGGCGGACGACATCGTCAACCGCGTCCTGGGCAGGGTGGAGGTGCCGTAGGCGGACCATGATCCCGCGGGAGGTCCTCAGGCAGGTGCGGCGGGTGGAGATCGCCACGCGCGGCCTGGTGAACGACGTGTTCTCCGGGGAGTACCACTCTGTCTTCAAGGGCCGTGGCATGAGCTTCGCCGAGGTGCGCGAGTACCAGTACGGCGACGACATCCGCAGCATCGACTGGAACGTCACCGCGCGCACCGGCGCGCCGTTCGTGAAGGTGTTCGAGGAGGAGCGCGAGCTGACCGTCGTGCTGCTGGTGGACATCAGCGGCTCGGGCGACTTCGGCTCGGGCGGGCGCATGAAGGAGGAGGTGGCGGCGGAAATCTGCGCGATCCTCGCGTTCAGCGCGATCAGGAACAACGACAAGGTCGGACTGATCCTGTTCAGCGACCGCATCGAGAAGTTCGTGCCGCCGCGCAAGGGCCGGCGCCACGTGCTGCGGGTCCTGCGGGAGCTGCTCTACACGCGGGCGGAGGGACGGGGGACCGACGTCGGCGCCGCGCTCGAGTATCTCGCCCGCGTCGTCTCCCGCCGCGCCGTGGTGTTCGTCGTCTCCGACTTCCTCGCCGCGGGTCACGATCAGGCGTTGGCCGTCGCGGCGCGGCGCCACGACCTGGTCGCCATCCGCATCGGGGACCGGCGCGAGGCGGACCTGCCCGACATCGGCTTCGTCGACTTCGAGGACGCGGAGACGGGGGCGCGGCTGACGGTCAACGTGTCGGACCGCGCGTTCCGGGAGGCGTTCGCGGCGGATGCGCGCGCAGCCGACGAAACGCGCACGCAGCTCTTCCGGCGGACCGGGGTGGACGTCGTCGAGGTGGCGGCCGACCGTCCCTACATCGAGCGGTTGATGCGGTTCTTCCGGGAGCGGGCGAGGCGGTTCCGATGAAGGCGATGGCGGCCGCCGCGCTGCTGGTCGTCGGGTCCGGTATTCCGGTTGCGGTCCAGACCCGGGCCGCCGTCGTCGGCTCCACGCTGGAACCGGTGCGGATCGCAGTTGGGGACCGGGCGCGGCTCACCATCGAGGTGGAGCACGCCGCCGGTGCGTCGGTTTCCTGGCCCGCGCCCGAGAGCCTCGGGCCGTTCGAGGTGCTGGAGCAGCGGACAGGCGAGCCGCGCATCGAGGGCGGCCGCGCGGTGTCGAGCGCCGAGCTGGTCCTGACCGCCTTCGAGCTCGGCGACCTGGAGCTGCCGGCGGTCGCGATCGACGTGCTCGACGCGGACGGGAGCGTCACCACGGTGGAGACCGATGCGTGGGCGGTCACCGTGGCGAGCATCGGGCTGGACGAGGGCGGCGACATCCGCGCCATCCGGGGACCGCTGGAGATTCCGCTCGGCCTGGCGGGGCTCCTGCCGTGGCTGGCCGCGATCCTGCTGCTGGCGGGGCTCGCGTACCGGCTGTGGCGGCGGCGTCGCGGGCACGAGCCGGACGGCATCCTCGCGCCGGCCGGGCCGCCGCGCCCCCCGCACGAGATCGCCTACGAAGCACTTCGTACTCTGGAGGCCGAGCGGCTGCCGGACAGGGGGGAGATCAAGGCCTTCCACATCCGGGCCTCCGACATCGTGCGGGCCTACGTCGAGGGGCGCTTCGGGGTGGACGCGCTGGAGATGACGACCGGCGAGGTGCTCGACGGCCTGCGCGGCCACGAGGTCGACGATGAGGCTCTGCTCGATCTGCGGAGGCTGCTCGAGCGCT
The DNA here is from genome assembly GCA_963662835.3 of Vicinamibacterales bacterium. Lineage (GTDB taxonomy): Bacteria > Acidobacteriota > Vicinamibacteria > Vicinamibacterales > UBA8438 > WTFV01. Next base: position 6,945,245 of record CAXXVU020000002.1, on the reverse strand, counting down.
GCGACCTGGTGAAGTTCGCCAAGGACCGGCCGGTCCTCGAACGCTGCCGCGAGGTGATCCCGCTGGGGCGGAGCCTGGTGGACCGCACGCGGGTGAAGGTCGCTTCGCCGGAGGCCGCGGCGGGCGCGGCGCCGGCCGCCGCGGAGGCGGGCACGGCATGATCGACCGGTTCGTGGACCCGTACTACCTGCTGGCGCTGCTCCTGCTGCCGCCGCTGGTCTGGTGGTACGCGACGCGCGGGGAGCGGGTGCTGGGGGCGGTGCGGTACTCGGCGGTGGATCGGCTGCTGCGGTCGGACCGGCGCCGCACCGGGCGCTGGCGGCACCTGCCCTTCGGGTTGCGCCTGCTCGCGCTGGCGCTGCTGCTGGTCGCCTTCGCCCGCCCCCAGACCGGGGTGACGGCCGAGAACGTGGCCACCGACGGGATCGACATCGTGCTGGTGCTCGATCTGTCGAGCTCGATGCTGGCCGAGGACCTGGAGCCGAACCGTATCGGGGCGGCCCGGCAGGTGGCGGCCGACTTCGTCCGCGGGCGGCTGAACGACCGCATCGGGCTGGTCGTCTTTGCCGGCGAGGCGTTCACGCAGGCGCCGCTCACCCTGGACCACCGCGTGGTGACCACGTTGATCGGGGAGCTGGAGGTTGGCATCATCGAGGACGGTACGGCGATCGGCATGGGACTGGCCACCGCGGTCAAGCGGCTGAGCGATTCGCGCGCCGAATCGAAGGTGATAGTGCTGCTGACCGACGGCCAGAACAACCGCGGCTCCATCGATCCGGCCACCGCGGCCCAGATGGCCCGGGCGCTGGACGTGCGAATCTATGCCGTCGGCGCCGGCACCCGCGGCGCTGCGCCGGTGCCGGTGGACGATCCGCTGTTCGGCCGGCGCACCGTCTCGATGCAGGTCGACATCGACGACGAGGCGCTCGAGGAGATCGCGTTGCTGACCGGCGGGCGCTATTTCCGTGCGACCGACCGCGAGAGCCTGGAGCGCGTCTACGAGGAGATAGACGCCCTGGAGACGACCGAGGTCGAGATGACCTCGTTCACGCGCTACGGCGAGCTGTTCCACCTGCCGCTCGGGGCCGGGCTCGGGCTGCTGCTGCTGGAGCTCGCGCTCGGCCGGACCGTGCTCAGGCGCTTGCCGTGACCGCGAAGGATTCGGTGAGCGCGCCGGCGGCGGAGGGATCGTTCGTGGAAGGGGAGTGACGAGCTGATGTTCCGCTTCGGCGTCGAGGCCCTGCTCTACGCGTATCTGCTGCTGCCGGCGCTGGTGGCGCTCGAGTGGTGGGCCGCCGCCCGGCGGCGGCGCGCGCTGGACCGCTTCGGTGAGCGCGGACGGATCGATCGGCTCACCGCCATCGTCAGCCGCCGGGGCCGGATGACACGGACGGCGCTCTTCCTCGCGGCCGTGGTGCTGCTGGTGACCGCGTTGGCCCGTCCGCAGTTCGGCGACCGCGTCGAGACGGTGCGGCGGGAGGGGCAGGACGTCGTGGTGGCGCTCGATCTCTCGGCGTCGATGGAGGCCGAGGACATGGCGCCCAGCCGCCTCGCCGCGGCCAGGCTGGCCGTGGGCCGCTTGATCGCCCGGCTCGACGGCGACCGGATCGGGCTCGTCGCCTTCGCCGGCGAGGCGTTCGTGCAGAGTCCGCTGACGCTGGACTACGCGGCGGCCACGCTGTTCCTCAACGCCATGGAGCCGGACCTGGTACCGGTGCCGGGCACCGATCTCGGCCAGGCGATCGAGGTCGCGCTGGACGGATTCGGGGAAGTGGGGGAGCGGAGCCGCCGGATCGTCGTCATCACGGACGGCGAGGATCACGAAGGAGCGCTCGACGCCGCCGTCGAGCGCGCGCTGGACGAGGGGGTGCAGGTCTACACGGTCGGCCTGGGGTCGGCCGAGGGCGTGCCGATACCGCGCTTCGACGAAGCCGGCGCCCCGAACGGGTTCCTGCGAGACGAGGAAGGGAGCGTGGTCACGACACGGCTGGACGACGTGACGCTGCAGCGGGTGGCGGACCGTACCGGCGGCGCCTACTACCATGCGGCCGCCGGTTCCGGGGCCGCGTTCGAGCGGCTCGTGGAGGAGCTGACGGGCGGCGAGGGGGACACGATCGAGTCGCGCGAGGTGACCCGCTACGAGGAGCAGTACCAGATATTCCTCGGCCTGGCGCTGGTGTTGCTGGTTGCCGAGGTGCTGATGCCCGAGCGCCGCCGCGCCGCGGACGCCCGGGTAGGGAGGTTGCGCTGATGCGGTTGTCGCTCGTCTCCCTTGCGGTGACGGTCATGACGGTGCTCGGCCTGCCGTCGAGCTCGGGAGCGCAGGCGGGGCGGGCCGACGTGCGGGAGGGAAACCGGCTGTACCGCGAGGGCCGCTACGAAGAGGCCCACGAGCAGTACCTGGAGGCGCTGCGCGCCGCGCCCGAATCCCCGCTGATTCGCTTCAACGACGCGAACGCCCTGTATCAGTTCGACGAGTTCGCGCGCGCCGTCGACGCCTACCGCGGGGCCATCGAGGCCGCCGATCCCGTCCTGGAGGCGCGGGCCTGGTACAACCTGGGGAACGCCCTCTACCGGCAGCAGCAGGTGGAGGGCGCGCTCGACGCCTACAAGGAGGCGCTGCGGCGCAACCCGGACGATACCGACGCGAAGCACAACCTGGAGGTGGCGCTGGAGCAGTTGCAGCGGCAGCAACAACAGGAACGGCAGAACCAGGACCCGCAACAGCAGGAACAGCCCGAGGACTCCGATCCGGAACAGGACGAGCGGGAAGCGGACGCGGACGGGCAGGATCCGTCTCCGGAGTCGCAGCAGTCCGCGGAGCAACCGCCCGGGGAGCGGCCGCCGGAGGAGAGTCCGGAGGGCGGGCGGGACGAGCGGCGCGAAGAGGGACGGCAGCCGGCCGGGGATCCGTCCGACCGCGAGACCGGGGAGGCCGAAGGGGAACCGCAGCCAGGCGAGATGAGCCGCGAGGAAGCCGAGCGTCTGCTGCAGGCGATCACCGAGGACCCGGGGCAGATCCGGCGGCAGCATCGCTCCGCCGATCCCGGCCGGCGCACGCGCCGGCCCTGGTGACGCAGTGGTGACAGCGATGCGGGTGCTCTGGTTGGCGAGAGGAATTGTCCCCGTGCTCCTCCTTGTCGGTCTGCCTGCCTCCGCGGCAGCTCAGGATGTGGATGTCCGCGCCTACCTCGATCGTGCCGCGGTGGCGGTGGACCGGCAGTTCACGCTGAACGTCGAGGTGTCGGGAGCGCGAGGGGCGGACGAGGACCCGCGACTTCCCGATCTCTCCGGCTTCGCGTCCTACCTGGGCGTCGGCACGCAGTCGTCGATGCAGTTCGTCAACGGCCGTGCCTCGACCTCGTTCACCTACCAGTACCGCTTCCGGGCGGTCGCGGAGGGCACGCACGAGATCGGCCCGGTGCGGGTGCGGGCGGGGGGAGAGGATCGAGCGACCGAGCCGCTCACCATCCGCGTCACGCCGGCGGGGAGCGCGCCTTCGCGACGCGCCCCGGACGGCACGCGGGGCGGCGTGGAGATCGGGCCGGAGGACCTGTTCGTCGAGGCCTCGGTGAGCACCCGCGAACCCTGGGTCAACGAGCCGGTGCTCGTCGAGTACCGCCTGTTCACCCGCGCCGACGTCGAGTCGTACGGCATCGTCCGGGCGCCGGGCACGGCGGGCTTCTGGGTCGAAGAGATCGCTGCCTCGCGGCGGCCGCGGGTGGAGCAGATCGTGCGCGGCGGGGTGCAGTACGCGAGCACCGTCGTCCACCGGGCGGCGCTCTTTCCGACCGGCGCCGGGCTTCGCACCATCGAGCCGCTGGGGCTCGAGGCCCAGGTGCGGGTCCGCTCCAGCCGGCTGTTCGGCGATCCCTTCGGCCTGGGCGACCCCTTCGGAGGAGGGCTGTTCGGGCGGAGCGTGCCGGTTCCGGTCGCGTCCGAGGCGATCGAGATCGAGGTGCGCCCGCTGCCCGCCGCGGGTCGGCCGGACGCCTTCACCGGGCTGGTCGGCAGCCTGGACGTGGCGACGTCGATGGACGCCGGGGAGGCGGCGACCAACGAGGCGATCACGTTCCGGCTGGACGTGCGCGGCGCGGGCAACCTGCGCACGCTGCCCGACCCGGAGGTGGCTTTTCCGTCCGTCTTCGACGTCTATCCTCCGGAGGTGAGCGACGATCTCGACGCCGGTGCGGGCGGTGTGAGCGGGGTCAGGCGTTACGAGTACGTTCTGGTTCCGCGCGCGCCCGGGTCGCACGTCATTCCCGCGGTCGAGCTGGCCTACTTCGACGCGGACGGCGGGCGCTACGCGATCGCCGCGTCGGACCCTGTCGCGGTGGAGGTGACGGGGGCCGTCGCGCCCGGCGATCCGGTCCTCTTCGGGGGCGGACGCACGCGGCTGGCGGCGGCGCGGCAGGACATCCGGTTCATTCGCGTAGCGTCCTCGACGTTCGTGCCGATCGACCGGCAACTGTTCCGGAACGGCGTCTTCTGGACGGTGGTGCTGGTGCCCGTCCTCGGTCTGGCCGGTGCGCTCGCGCTGCGCCGCCACCGCCGGCGCCTGGAGGGGAACGTCGCCTATGCCCGCCGGCGCCGGGCGGGACGCGTGGCGCGCTCGCGTCTCGCGCAGGCCGGGGTGCTCCGGTCCCCCGAGCGGCACCAGGCGTTCGTGGCGGGGATCAGCCAGGCGCTGCTCGGCTTCCTCGGCGATTCGCTGAACGTGGCCGAGGCGGGGCTGGTGCGCGACGACATCCGGCGTGCGCTCGCGGCGCGCGGAGTCGCCGGCGAGGTGATCGACCGGTATCTGGCGTGTCTCGACAGGTGCGACCAGCAGCGGTTCGCGCCGCCGGCGGCAGGCGATGACGACGACGGGGAGACGGCGGCGCTCCTGGAGGAAGCCGAGCGGGCGATGACCGCCCTGGGGGAGGCGTTGCGGCCATGAGGTTCATCGAGCTCGCCCGGGCCGGCGCCGCGGCGCTGCTGATCATCGCCTGCGGCACGGCGCCGCTCGCCGCGCAGGAGGCGTTCTTCGACGAGGGGAACCGCCGGTACCAGGAAGGCGACTTCGCCGGCGCGATCGAGCTGTACGAGCGCATCCTGGAAGGGGGCGTCGAGAGCGGCGAGCTGCACTTCAACCTGGGCAACGCCTGGTTCCGGATGGGCGAGCTCGGGCCTGCGATACTCCATTACGAGCGTGCGCGGCGGATCATGCCGCGCGACGCCGACCTCGGAGCGAACCTGGAGCTGGCGCGCTCGCTGACGGTGGACCAGGTGACGCCGCTGCCCGGATTCTGGCTGTTCCGCGTCGCCCGCTGGTGGATCGACCTGCTCTCCCGTCCCGCGCTGCTGACCGTCGTGACGCTGGCCTGGCTGTCCGCGATGACGGCCCTGATCGTCGTCCTCCTCGGCCGGGGAGACGTCCTCCTCGTCTGGTCGCGGCGCGTGGCGGCGACGGCCGGCGTGGTGACGCTGGTCTTCGGTCTCAGCCTGGCGGCGCGCGAGCTGGAGGTGGGCAGGTCCGACGAGGCGGTTATCATGGCCGGGGAGGCGGCGGTCCACAGCGCTCCCTCCGACGACGAGGCGCTGCTGATCTTCTCGGTGCACGAGGGGACCAGGGTGCGGGTCGAGCGGCGCAGCGACGCGTGGGTGGAGATCGTGCTCGAGGACGGGAGGGTCGGTTGGGTTCGCAGCGGCCGGTTGACGCTCATCTGAGGAAGCCCGTAGAAACGAGCCGGACCATGAGAGACGCACGACACGACCTGCGCGCGAGAGGAGCCGGCCTGTTCCCCGCAGTGCTGTCGGTCATCCTGGCGACCGTCCTCGTTGCCGCCTGTTCTTCCGATGCGCCGCGGTTGCCGCCGGCGTACCGGGTCGCCGCGCCGCTGCCGGCCGCCGGGCAGCCCCAGCGGGAGCTGCCGCCGGTCCCGGCGCATCTCGGCCGGGACGAGCGGGCGACGGTCGAGCTGTTCGAGAGGACCAGCCCGTCGGTCGTGTACATCACCACCCTCGCGCAGCGCGCCGACTGGTTCGGACGTCCGATGGGGGAGGTGCCGCAGGGGACGGGCACCGGCTTCGTCTGGGACGACGAGGGGCACGTGATCACCAATGCCCACGTCATTGCCGTCCGGGGCAGGAGCGGTATCGAGGTCGTCATGTCCGACCAGAGCACCTGGGACGCGGAGCTGGTAGGGGGGTCCGCGTCGCACGATCTGGCCGTGCTGCGCATCGCGGCTCCCTCGTCGGCGCTGAGTCCGGTCCGCGTCGGCGACAGCGATGCCCTGCGGGTGGGACAGAGCGTGTACGCCATCGGCAACCCCTTCGGCCTGAGCGCGACGCTCACCACCGGGATCGTCTCGGCCCTCGGGCGGCGCATCGAAGGACTCGACGGTACGCCGATCGAGGACGTGATCCAGACCGATGCGGCGATCAATACCGGCAATTCCGGCGGCCCGCTGCTCGACAGCGGCGGCAGCCTGATCGGCGTCAACACGCAGATCGCGAGCCCGTCGGGCGCATCGGCCGGCGTCGGCTTCGCGGTGCCGAGCAACACGGTGCGCCGGGTGGTGCCGCAGATCATCGCCACCGGGGAGTACATCCCGCCCCGGCTCGGGGTGCGGTTGGACAGCCGCGGTTACGTGAGCCGATTCGTCCTCCGCCGACTGCGCGCGACGGGGGTGCTGGTGGTCGAAGTCGAACGCGGCTCGGGCGCCGCGGAGGCGGGCCTGCGCGGCACGGAGCTCTCGCCCAACGGGAGCCGGGTCACGCAGGTCGGCGACGTGATTCAGGCAATCGACGGGGAGCCGATAGCGTCGCAGGGCGAATTGAGAGCCGTGCTCGACCGGTACCGGCCCGGCGACGACGTGACCGTGACGATCCTGCGCGACGGCGACACGCTGGACGTCGTCGTCACCGTGTCCTGACGCGAGATCGGTGCCCACATGATGGCCCGCGGAGGCCGGTCATGTCGCGGGCTGCTCGGACGCCGGGGGCGAGACCCCCTTCCGCCTGGTGTTGCGTTCGGACAACGAGTCGAGCAGCTTGCGCAGCAGCGGCGCCAGCCTCGCACGCTCCCGGCCGCTGAGCGCTTCCCGGAGCAGCTCCGCCTGGTTCTCCAGGTAGGCGGCGGTGACGCGGTCGACCAGCTCGCGGCCATCGGCCGTGAGCTCCAGGAAGACCCCCCGCCGATCGTCCGGGTTGGGAGCCCGCACGATCCATCCCGCCGCTTCGAGCCGATCGATCCGGTTGGTCAGTCCGCCCGACGTCACCATCAGCGGCTGCAGCAGGGTGCGCGGCGCGGCCCGGCAGTCGGGCGCGGTGCGGATGGCGGCGAGCAACTGGAACTCGACGTCGCTCAGGTTGAACGTCCGCAGCGCCTCCGCGGCGTCCTCGTCGATGGCCCGGGCGAGGCGCGTGAGCCTGGCGATGATGCCCAGCGACGAGGCGTCGAGGTCGGGCCGCTCGCGCTTCCAGCGCTCGATCATCACGTCCACCGGGCTGAGATCCATGTGGGAAGTGTAGCGCCATCTGTCTTTTGGTCAAGACTCTTGACACGGACACAGATGGGCGGAAATACTTCCGCGTCGGTGGCACCACTCTTCTCACGGGGGTACATCATGTCTGCACCCGCGGCTCTCACGAATCGGTTCGTCGTCACAATCGGCCTGCTCCTGGTGCTGGCGTTCGCGGCGCCGGCAGCCGCGCAATCCGACGAGCTGGAAACGTTCCGTGGCACCACGACCGGTGCCGTCAGCTCGGAAGGGGTCGAATTGCGGATCAACGTCCTCCGCTGGACGGCCGACGAGGATCGCGGCTCGATCCTGTCCCTGATCACCCCTTCGCCGGGGGAGGCGGCCGGGGAAGGCGAGGAACTCGAGAGCGCGCTTCAGGACCTGCAGACGGTCGGGTTCATCTGGACCGGCGGCAGCCTGGGCTACGCCCTGAAGTACGCGCAGCGCACCGAGGACGAGGACGGCGGGGAGCGGATCGTCCTGCTGACCGACCGCCCGCTCGGGCAATGGGATCGCAACGGCCCGTGGACCGGGAGCGACGGCTCGGGTCCCGCCGCCGCGGCGTTCACGGTGGTCGAGCTGCACCTCGACGCCGAGGATCGGGGAGAAGGGAAGATGTCGTCGGGGGCGCCGATCGAGTTCAACGCGCCGGGCGGGAGCGTGGGCCTCGCCGACTATGAGTCGTCGGCGGTGCACCTGGAGAACGTCTACCGCGAGCCGCCTCCGTACTCGGCCCGCTGATCGCGAGCGTCCGACACCGCGGCCGGTTGACGCCGTAGTGGTCGAACGTCTCCCCGCTGGAGACGAGCACTAGGCCGTGCGGCGGGGCGGCGTCGATCCGACCGCGAAGAGCGGCGCGTTGCTCTCTCAACCGGGGCGGGCAGCGTAGGGCGTCGCCTCCTCGCGAACGCGTACGCTGGCGCGCTGTCGGCGGCGCACGATGCGGGCGACGGCCGTCATCCGCTCTTCGAGCGTGACGCTGAGACGCACGCCGTCGACGGCCTCACAGACGTCGTCCGGCGTGAGGCCGCCGAGAACCGCCGAGGCGGTCAGGCTGCGCGGCTCCGTCCCCGGTCGCAGGGCGAGGAATTCCGCCCGCAGCTCATGCGTGCCCTTGCGGCCGTGCAACCGCCAGAGCTCGCGCACGCCCATGTCGGCGTAGCGTCCGATCCTGCCTTCGTCGCTGTTCGTGATCTCGGCCTCGACCACCAGGTCGAGCGGAGTGCGTTCCAGAAAGGCGTCCGCGGCGGTTACGCCCTCGACCAGAGCGGCGCGGTAGGCCCTGGCCCGCTCGCCGAGGTAGAACGCACAGTCCGGTTCCATGCCCGTACCCGGGGGATCGTTCGGACCCCGAAGCCGCGTATGGCGGAGGCCCTTCGCGGCGCCGGTCACGGCGCTGGCGGCTGCGTCGACGATGTGGCTCAGGATGTCGGTGAGATCCTCGTGGAGCCGAGAGGGCGTCATCAGGGTGATGAGCCCGCGCACCGGATCGAGGCATACGCGCGAGAACGACCGGTTCCAGTCGACATGGGCGAGCTCGGCGATGGTCCCGGCGTCGGCGCGCAGCACGTGGATCGTGGACCCGAGCGGTCCGGTGTGCAGCGTTGCTTCCCGGCCGGCCCCGGCTCGGCCATCGTGATCCGCCATGTGTTCACGATAGCACGCCGCGGCCGCGCGTCCGAAGTCCTGCCGGTCGCGGATTTCCTGCGCCGGATGAGGCCGGATCGCGGTCTGCTGGCCTGGTTGTGACATCTGCGCGGCAGCGACGCTACGTTTCAGTAACGAGCACGCACTGCAGGCCGTGCGTGGCGGCAACCGCCTGGTGGGTCACCTGCCCGTCGACCACGTTGACTCCCCTCGCCAGCGCGGGGTCGTCGGCTGCGGCGACGCGCCAGCCGCGGTCGGCGATCTGCAGCGCGTGGGCCATCGTGGCGTTGGTCAGGGCGTAGGTCGACGTGTGCGGGACCGCGCCCGGCATGTTGGAGACGCAGTAGTGGATCACGCCCTCCTCGACGTAGCGGGGATCGTGGTGCGTGGTGGGCCGGCTGGTCTCGGCGCAGCCGCCCTGGTCGACGGCGACGTCCACGAGCGCCGAGCCCGGCTCCATCTGCGCCAGGTGCGCGCGGGTGACGAGGCGCGGCGTGCGGGCGCCGGGAATGAGGACGGAGCAGAGAACCAGGTCGGCGGACGCCACGGCGCCCTCGATGTTCGCGGCGTTCGACATCAGCGTGGTCACGTGGCCTTGCACGACGTCGCGGACGTAGGCGAGCCGTAGCGGATTGATGTCGATGATGGTGACGTCCGCCCCGAAGCCGACGCCCACCACGCAGGCGTTGAGTCCGACGACGCCGGCCCCGATGATCGTCACCCGGCCGCGCCGCACGCCGGAGACGCCGGGCAGCAGGAGCCCCTTGCCACCGGAACGCATCTCCAGCGACGTGGCGCCGGCCTGGATCGACAGGCGGCCCGCCACTTCGGACATCGGCACCAGCAGCGGCAGCGTCCCGTCGGCGAGCTGTACCGTCTCGTAGCCGATGCCGACCACGCGCCGCTCGAGAAGGCGGGTCGTCAGGTCCCGCGAAGCGGCCAGGTGCAGGTAGGTGAAGAGGACCTGGCCCGGCCGCATCCGGTCGAACTCGGGATCGAGCGGCTCCTTGACCTTGAGGACGAGGTCGGCGCGCTCCCAGACCGCGTCCGGGCCGTCGACCACGGCCGCGCCCGCCGCAAGGTAGGTCTCGTCCGGAATCGCGCTGCCGATTCCGGCCCCTGCCTCGATGACGACCTCGTGTCCGCGGGCGGCGAAGGCCGCTACGCCCGAAGGCGTGATGGCGACGCGGTTCTCGTCCGCCTTGATCTCCGTGGGAATGCCGACGCGCATGCCAAGACGGTACCACGTCGCGAACCGTGGCCCGTTCTGCGGCGCAGACTCCTGGCCGGTCGAGGTGGCGTATGGCGCCTCCGCTTCGCGGGCGCGCACGCTGGCGCGCCGGCGACGGCGGACGATGCGGGCAACGGAGCCCCGGCTCCGCTCACGCCGTGAAGAACGCGAGCACCGTCCAGCAGACCGCGGCCAGTCCGGCCGCTATCGACGCCTGCGGAATCTGCGTCTTCACGTGGTCCATCAGGTCGCAGCCCGTGCAGACCGAGCTGAGCACCGTCGTGTCCGAGATGGGCGAGCACTGGTCGCCGTAGACGCTGCCGTCCATGACCGACGCGAAGCAGAGGGTCATGAACAGCTCCGGGTGCGACAGCCCCTGCGCCCCGGCCACCGCCCAGGCCAGCGGCATCGCCAGGGGGAAGGCCACCGCGTAGGTGCCCCAGCTCGTGCCGGTGGAGAAGGCGATGACCATCGTCATCAGTTGCAGCATCACCGGCAGCAGGAAGTACGGCAGGGCGTCGCCGAGCTGCTCCACCAGGAAGACGCCCCCGCCGGTCTGCGTGCTGACGTTGCCGATGGTGATGGCGAGCAGCAGGATGACCGAGCCGAGGACCACGCCCTTGATGCCGTCGTGGAAGCCGGAGATGAGGTCCTTGAGCGACATGCCCTTGCCCAGGGCCATGCCCGCGGCGAGCAGCAGCGCCGCCCCGAACGCCCATTGCACGTTCGGGGAGCCGTAGGCGACGAAGGTGCCTATGGCGATGGCGATCAGCACGCCGAGGGGCAGGAAGAACTCCAGGACGTGGGGCGTGTAGCCGGCCGGCACCTTGCTCGCCTGCAGCTCTTTCGTGCTCAGCGGGTCCGCCCCTTCCGCGTCGAGCCGCCCGGTGGTGCGGGCGCGCTCCATGGCCGCGCCGAGCCGCTTGCCCAGGAAGATCGGTTTCTCGATGCTCAGCAGGAAGGTGCCCAGGACGGCGAAGATGGCGTAGAAGCAGAACGGCACGCTCTGGAAGAAGAAGGCGATGCGGTCCGCCTCGGTAGCGAGGAAGCCGACCCCCGAGACGAAGATGAACGCCTGCACGTAGCCCGGCCAGGCGTTGAACGCGAGCTGCGAGGCGATCGGCGAGGCGGTCGAGTCGACGATGTAGGCCAGCTCCTCGTGGCTGACGCGCTGCTTGTCGGCGATCGGCTTGACGGTGGTGCCGACCACGACGGTGCTGACCGTCCCGCCCTGGAAGAAGACGATGCCGAGCGCCCAGGCCACCAGCTTCGCGCTCTTCGGGCCGCGGACGAACTTCGCAGTCATGAACTCGGCGAACGCCTGCGCGGCTCCGGTGCGCGACCAGACGCCCATCAGGCCGCCGAGCAGCCAGAGGTACAGCAGCAGCACCCCGGCCGAATTCGTCGATGCCAGCGACGGGATCATCACCTCGCCGGTGATGTCGTACTTGCCGAGCAGCAGCGCGCCGGAGACGATGCCGGCGGCCAGCGAGGTGACCGGCTCGCGGGTGAGCCAGCACAGCATCACCGCCACCGCGGCCGGCAGCAGCGACCACCAGCCCCAGTGCGGTCGCGCGACGAGCTGGTAATAGGCGGTCTCCGTCCGCCCATCGCGAGTCTCCACCGCCGAGACGAATTCCTCGGTAACGGCCGGCGTTTCGCCGGAGGCGGCGAGCGCCGCCGCATCGAGCTGTGCCTGCTCGATGGGCACCGCGTCGAAGTAGGCAGGGCTGCCCTCCGACAGGTAGTACAGCCGCCCGTCGTCGTCGGTCAGGACGTCGAGCGTGACCCGGTTGACGCTCCACGTCGGGGGGACGCTGGCTCCGGCGATCCAGGAGATGAGGATCGCGACGGCGAAGACGATGAACTTCTGGATGCCGGTGGTCATGGCTTGGCTCAATCCGGTTCCGGGGAGGCTACGGCGCGGGGAAGCGCCCGATGCGCGTGCCGCCGCCGACCCCCCCGACCCAGATCTCGTCGCCGACCTGGACGCCGACCGTGCCCAGGATGATCCGGTCGTTCGAGGGGTAGCGGACGATCTCCTCCTGGGCGAGGCTGTTGGGGATGATCTTCGCCACCCGCGACGTGACCCCGTCGCAGGCGCCCTGGCCGAGGCATGCGAAGATCGAGTCGGGTCCGCTTCCCGCGTGGCCGGCCGCCAGCAGGGTACCGTCCGGCGCCCAGTGGACGTTGTCGATATGGAAGCCGACGTCGACCGAGTCGACCACGACCGGCGTCTGTCCCCGCGACAGGCGGATCAGCGACTGCGTGCCCCAGCCTCCGATGTAGAGCCACTGGCCGTCCGGCGAGGCCTCGATGCCGTTCGGGCCGGCCGTCGCGCTGCCGGGTACCTCCGACCAGCCGGCGCGCGTCTGCCATTCCCACAGCTCGCCGGTCGAGCGCTGGAAGTTGGTGGCGACGAAGCCGCCGTCCGGGAGCGCGGCGACCGAGTTCAGACCGACGCCCTCCGGCGCCACCGCGCACCCCACCCAGGTGGCGGCGGGCACCTCGCCGCGCGCGTCGATCTCGAACACCTCGACCGACTCGCGGGCGCCGTGACGCACGACGTACAGGGTGTGCACCCCGTCGTCGCCGGGGCGCAGGCCGAGCCCGTGCGGCCGGAAGCCGCTGGTGTCGGGGCCGGGGCAGGCGCCGTACAGCGCGGTGTCGTGCCGCGGTTCCGACGTCTCGATGGGGAAGATCCGCCGCGAGGTGTGGTCGCGGGTGTCTGTCGCATGCAGGTGGCCGTCGTCCGCCATGCTCGACACGATGACCCACGGAGAATCCGGCACCGCGGCCAAGTCCTCCGGATTCACCGGTCCGCAGACGAACTCGACATCGCCGTCCGGATCGCACTGCGCCGCGCCGGCGGCCGGAATCGCCAGCAGGCCGGCGACCGCCAACGAGGACACCAACGACATCCGCCCCCTCATGAGTCCTCCTCTCGCGGGCCGTGAGCTCGAGCCCGCCGCGATTATGTCACGCGGTCGGGATAGCGTCTGCCCGCAGAAAACAGGCAGACATGTGCTGCGGCCTCTCGCGCGCAGGAGGGATTGCGCCCGTGCCGCGGAAAGGCGATGATCGGCGGCAAGGCGCGGCCGGCGGAGTGACGAACGGTTACGTGGCGGTCGCGGTCTCGCCCTGAGCGGGCGCCGTCGAGCCGCCGAAACGCGCGAGAACGCCGAGGATGCAGACGATGCGACAACTTCCCGCAAGGACGTTCGAAGGTTCCGGTGCCAGGTTCGGACACCGCGGGCCCGGCGCCAGGCTCGGAAACCCGGCCCGGTTCGCCCTGATCGCGCTGGTGGCCGCCGCCGCCGGCTGCGGCGCCGGTGAATCGGGAGCGCCCGCCTCGCTCGACGAGCTCGCGCAGGGCGTGTTGGCCACCATCGACGGGGAGCTGGCGGTTCCCGGGCTGCAGGAGCCCGTCGAGGTGATCCGCGACGAGTGGGGCGTGCCGCACATCTACGCGCAGAACGACGACGACCTGTTCTTCGCGCAGGGCTACGTCATGGCGCAGGACCGGCTGTGGCAGATGGAGATGTGGCGCCGCTGGCGCGAGGGGCGGCTGGCCGAGATCTTCGGGCCCGAAGCGCTCGACTACGACCGCCGCACCCGGCTGATGATGTTCCGCGGGCCGTGGGACGAGACCGAGTGGACCAGCTATCACCCCGACGCGCAGCGGCTGTTCACCGCGCACGCCAACGGCGTGAACGCCTTCGTCGAGCAGAACCGCGACAACCTGCCGGTGGAGTTCCAGCTCACCGGCGTCGAGCCGCTGCCGTGGACGGCGGAGACCGCCGTGCTGCGCTGGGCCGCGCTCGGCGTGCCCAGCGTGCGGGGCCACGCCATCCACGAGATGCAGCTCGCGCTCGACGTCGCCCGCTACGGTTCGGAGGAGGCGAACCGGCGCTTCGCTCCCGACCCGTGGGACGACCTCGTGGTGCCGGACGGGCTCGACGTGAGCATCATCACCGAGGAGATCCTCGACGCAATGCGCGCCGGCGACGGCGATCCGTTCGTGACGGGGCGCCTGCCGTCGCTGGAGATCGTCGAGCCGTACCGCGCGCTGATCGCCGCGCCTGGTCTGCAGACCCGGCAGGTCTCCCCGCGGCCCATCGCCACCGAGGGGAGCAACAACTGGGTGCTGACCGGCGCGCGTTCCCCGAGCGGCGTGCCCATTCTGGCCAACGATCCGCACCGGCGCATCGAGATGCCGGCGCTGCGCTACTTCGTGCACCTGGTGGCCCCCGGCTGGAACGTCATCGGCGGCGGCGAGCCGCCCTTCGCCGGGGTGGATGCGGGCAGCAACGAGCGCATGGCGTGGGGCTTCACCTTCGCCGGCACCGACATGGTCGACGTCTACGTCGAGGAGCTGCATCCCGACGAGCCCGACATGGTGCGCTGGCAGGACGGCTGGGAGCCGCTGCGGGTCATCGAGGAGGAGATCCCGGTCAAGGGGCGGGAGCCCGAGCCGGTGGTGCTGAAGTTCAGCCGGCACGGTCCCGTCTTCTACGAGGACCTGGAGAACGGCGTCGCCTACGCCGTGCGCTCGGTCGTGCAGGAGCCGGGCACCGCAGCCTACAAGGGCAGCTTCCAGCTCGCGCAGGCCGAGAGCTGCGCCGACTTCTTCGAGCGGGCGATGCACTGGCTGGTGCCGACCCACAGTCTGGTCTGCGGCGACGCCGACGGCAACATCGCCCTGCAGGTGACCGGGCTGACCCCGGACCGCGACGGCTGGAACGGGCGGCTGCCGGTGCCCGGCAACGGCGACTACGAGTGGCGCGGCTTCCGCGAGGACCTGCCGCGCGAGTTCAACCCCGAGCGGGGCTACGTCGCCACCGCCAACAACAACGTCCACCCGCCCGGCTACGAGGGGCGGCCGGTCTTCTACCACACGTCGCGCGGCGTCGAGACGTCGCGGATCGCGCGGCTGCACCAGATCCTCGGCGCCGGCGAGGTGCTGTCCGTGGACGACCACAAGCGCATCCAGCACGACTCACGCCTGCTAGCGGCCGAGCGGGACATCCCGGCCTTCCAGGGCTGGACGTCGGATGACCCGGACGTGGAATGGGCCCGCGGGCTGATCGCCGAGTGGGACGCCACGGTCTCGGGGGAGAGCACCGCGGGCGCGCTCTACGTGCGCTGGAATGCGGAGGTCGACGACGCAATTCGGGATTCGGATACGCCGGAGGCCGAACGCCGGGAGCTGATCGAAGCGGGCCTGACGGCGGCAATCGAGCGGCTCGCCGAGGAGCTCGGTCCCGACCGCGCCGAGTGGCGGCACGGGCGGGTGCACGCCAGCGAGCTGCCGCACATGCTGGCCTCGGCGTTCGACCTGCCCCCGGTGGAGCGTCCGGGCGGCTTCGGGTCGGTCAACGCGACCGGCGCCAACTTCCGGCGCATCATCGATCTGGCCGACCCCGATCGCTCGGTGGCCAGCAACGCCCCCGGACAGTCGGCGCAGCCGGGCAGCCCGTACTACGGCAACCTGGCCGAGAACCTGGGCAACGGGGAGTACTTTCCGCTGCTCTATACGCGCGGAGCGGTGGAGGAGCGTGCGGCGCACCGGCTGACGCTGCGGCCGGCGGGGGAGTGACCCGGCGCCGCGGGGGCCAATTCGAGGGTGCCGTTGCCGGCCGGTGTGCGGGCAAGGTGTGGCCCCGGTGAGTGAACGGCTCGATGCTGAGGGAGCGGGGGGCGCGGCAGGGCGCGGCCCTGGCAGGACGGCTGCGCGATGGCCCGACGAATCGGGGCGAAGGGTGGATGGGAGCAGTTACGCTCGCACGTCAAGACGGCTATTGCGGCGGCGGGTTCGGCAAGCTTCCCAGGAGGCGAGACGTGAAGGCCTGTTTCGGCGCGCGATTGAGAGAGGACCTGTGAGCGGTGTTGCCGGGCGGTCGGTCTACCGTTCGCCGGGTCCGCCTCGATCATGCCCGTCGAGATGATCGATCAACAATCCGCGCACGCCCTCCACTTCGTCGCGCACGTCCCGGAGCTCAACTCGTACGTCCCGGAGCTCCACCCGGACGCCTTCCACTTCGTCGCGCACGCTCTGGATCTCGTCGCGCACGCTCTGAAACTCGCCGCGCACGCTCTGAAACTCCGAACGCACCGCCGTGCGGAAATCGATGAGGTTGGCCTGGAGATCGTCGATTCGCGCATTCGTCGAGCACGATGAACCCGCGACCGTAGCGCAGATGGCGCCGACCCCCAGCGCGGCGCTGATCAGAAGCTGCCTGTCCGTCATGTCGTCACTCCCGGGGGTTCACGCCTACAGTATCACACGTACCCGCGGCTTCCGTTTGCGGAGGGGAGAGCAGAGCAATGCGCACGTACTTCGGCGGCGATCCGGAGATCGACGCCCTGGTTTCCGAGGTGGCGGCGTCGCTGCTGCCGGCCGAGGCGTCGGTGCTGGATCTGCTGGAGCGGCTTCCTGGGACGGCCGTACGACGAAGGCAGGCTGATCGGCTACGCGTACGACTACGAGCAGGCGACCCTGGCGCGACGTCCGGCCCCGCTCGCGCCGCCCCTGGCCGGCGAGGCGATCGAGTACTGACGGCGCGGCGGCCCTCGCTCCGGCGAATGGCGCGACGACGCAGGGCTGAGCCCGGGACCGCGGCGCCCCGGGGCCGACGAACGTCATATGCCGTCGCACCCAGCGCCTATAATGCGAGAGAATCCATGGAATCCGCCGGAGGCGGAACGTCCCGCCAGCACGACACACCGAGGAGCTTGAGATGAGTAACCGACGATGCGGCGTCGCTCTGATTCTGTTCGCTTTCGTGCTCGGGGCGGCTGCCCCGGCCGCGGCCCAGTCCGCGTTCGAGCTCCCGCGGCTCGCCGACGGCAAGCCGGACCTGCAGGGGGTCTGGGACTTCCGGACGCTGACACCGTTGCAGCGGCCCGACGACCGCGCCGACCAGGCGCTGCTGACGCCGGAGGAGGCAGCGGAGATCGAGGCGGCCGCGGTGCAGCGCGCCATCGAGGCGGACCGGCCCAGCGAGGTCCGCACCGAGCCGCTGCCGGTCGGCGGCAACGTCGGCGGGTACAACAACTTCTGGTTCGACCGCGGGGCCGGGGTGGTGGACGACCACCGCACGTCGTTGCTCGTCGATCCGCCGGACGGACGGATTCCCGAGGCGCAGCCGGATGCGAAGCGGCAGGAGACGACGAACGACGATACGTCGGAGCCGGACCGGCCGGTGCGCTTCCGGGTGGGCGGCATCGGGACGCACGGCCCCGAGGACCGCGGCCTCGCCGAGCGCTGCCTGCTGGGATTCAACACCGGCCCGCCCATCGTGCCGGGCGGCTACAACCAGAACATGCAGCTCTTCCAGACCCCCGACCACGTGGTCATCCTCAACGAGATGGTCCACGATGCGCGCATCGTGCCGCTCGACGGGCGCGACCCGCTGCCCGCAGGCATGCGCCAGTGGATGGGCAGCTCGCGCGGCCACTGGGAAGGCGACACGCTGGTCGTCGAGACCACCCACTTCACCGGCCTGACCGCGAGCTTCGCGCCGTCCGTCCGCTCGGCGGTGGGGACGGGCGCGACGCTGCACCTGATCGAGCGGTTCAGCCGGGTTGCCGAGGACACGCTCCTCTACGAGTTCACCGTCAACGACCCGACCAGCTTCACGCGGCCGTTCACGGCGGCGATTCCGATGAAGGCCGGGGCGGCGCCGCTGTTCGAGTACGCCTGCCACGAGGGGAACTACGGGATGCTCAACCTCCTGTCCGGGGCCCGCGCCCAGGAGCGGGAGGCGTCCGAGCAGTAACCGCGAGGTTCCGAGCCGCCCGTCGATGCCGTGGTCGATGGGCGGCGGATCGTGGAGCCCCCTTCCGGCGGGTTCGCCGACCGTTCCCGAGGTCGATGAACGTCCTGGGGTCCGCACCCGCGTCTGTCGTGCGCCTGGACAGCGAAGACAATGATTTGGGAGTGCATATGAAGACCCGGCTGCTCTGCGCGTTCTTCCTGGCGTTGGCCTGCGCCACATTCGGGATGCCGTCGGACGCCGTGCTCGGCGCTCATCCTGCGTCCGAGGCAGGGGCCGCCGAGGCCACTGCTCAGGGTGACGCCTGCGCTGCGATCACGGCCGCCGACCTCGGCCTGCCGCACACGACGATCACCGTCGCGGAGGAGGTGACGCCTCCCTTCACGCCGCCCGAGACCTTCAGCTCGCGCGGTTTCGTCGTCGAGGACGTATCGTTCTGCCGCGTGGCCGGCGTGGCGAGCCCCGAAGCGGGTTCCGAGATCGGGTTCGAGGTCTGGCTGCCGGCCGCCGACGCCTGGAACGGCCGCTTTCAGGGCATCGGCTCGGGCGGCTCGGCCGGCGCCATCCGCTACCGGCAGCTCGCCGCGGCGGTGGCCGGGGGCTACGCGGCGGTGGCCACGGACAACGGCCACACCAGCACGAGCGGCTTCGACGGGAGCTGGTCTCTCGGACACCCGGTGAGGCTGATCGACTTCGGGTACCGCGCGCAGCACGAGGCGACCGTGGCCGGCAAGGCGGTCACCCGCGCCTACTACGGCCGCGACGCCGACTTCGCCTACTTCGTCGGCTGCTCGCAGGGCGGGCACCACGCCCTGATGGAGGCGCAGCGCTATCCCGACGACTACGACGGCATCGTGGCGGGCGCGCCGGCCAACTACTGGATCGGCCTGATGACCGCGGAGCTTTGGGCCGGCCTCGCAACGACCCGTGACCCCGGCCAGGACCTTCCGCGCGCGAAGCTGCCGGTGCTCGGCGCGGCGGTGATGGCTGCCTGCGACGGGCTCGACGGTCTGGAGGACGGTCTGATCGACGATCCGCGCAACTGCGACTTCGATCCAGGCGTGCTGCTGTGCGAAGGAGCGGATGCCGCGGATTGCCTGACCGCGGGGCAGGTCGCCGCCGCACGGGCCATCTACGCCGGGCCGATCCGTCCGAGCACCGGAGAGTTGGTGTTCCCCGGCTACGCGCTCGGCAGCGAGCACTTCGCGGCGCCGGACGGCTTGGGCGGCTGGGCCCGCTACTGGTCCGGCATCACCGAGCCGGGCGGCAGCACGGCCCAGTTCATGAAGTACAGCGTGTTCGAGGATCCGGACTACGACCTGAAGGACTTCGATTTCGACGCGGACTGGGATCGGGCCAACAACCGCCCGCTGGGCAACGACGAGACGCTGGCCTCGGCGCTGAACGCCGTCGACCCGGACCTGTCGGCGTTCAAGGCTCGCGGCGGCAAGCTCGTCAGCTACCACGGGTGGGCCGACGCGCTGATCACCGGCCACTACGCGGTGCAGTACTACGAGAGCGTGCTGGACGCGATGGGCGGGCTGGAGGAGACGACCGACTTCTACCGGCTGTTCATGGCGCCCGGGGTGGCGCACTGCCGCGGCGGGCCGGGCCCCGACCGCTTCGACGCGGTGACTGCCCTCGAGCGTTGGGTGGAGCAGGACGTGGCGCCCGACCGGCTCATTGCGTCGAAAGTGGTGGACGGCGAGGTGCGCCGCACGCGTCCGCTCTGCGCCTACCCGCAGGTGGCCCGCTACGACGGCAGCGGCAGCATCGACGACGCGGAGAACTTCGCCTGCGTCGAGCCCGATTGATGTCCTGTCGCCCCGGCGAGGGCACGGCTTGCCGCGATCCTCG
The DNA here is from genome assembly GCA_963662835.3 of Vicinamibacterales bacterium. Classification (GTDB taxonomy): domain Bacteria; phylum Acidobacteriota; class Vicinamibacteria; order Vicinamibacterales; family UBA8438; genus WTFV01. The sequence continues at coordinate 6,925,227 of CAXXVU020000002.1, read as the reverse complement.
GCGGGGCCCTACTTGTCGGACAAAGCGCCAGCCCGATCGATTCAGTCGTCCGGCACTGCAGGGTCGTGCCCGTCGATGTGATCGATCAACAGGCCGCGCACGCCCTGAACCTCGTCGCGCACGTCCTGGATCTCGCCGCGCACGTCCCGGAGTTCGTCGCGCACGCTCCGGATCTCGTTACGCACGCTCTGGATCTCGGTACGGACCTCCACCCGGAAATCGATCAGGTTCGCGTGCAGATCGTCGATCCGCGCGTTCGTCGAGCACGACGAGCCCGCAACCGTCGCGCAGATTGCGCCAACCCCCAGTGCGGCGCTGAGCAGGGCCTGTCTGTCCGTCATGTGTCTCTCCCGGGGGCTCGATCGATGATAGCACCGGGCCTTCGGGGGCACGGATCCTGCTGAGGCTCAGTCGCAGGCGGAACGGCTGCAGCAACCGGTTCAACGTGGCCTGCGTCGGGTTTGCCGCGGATTGATTGCGCGGAGAATGTTCGCTCGCCATCTCGGCCCTCTCCGCGATAATTCAGCGTCGGCCGCCGGCACGGTACCCGCGCGGAGACGCGCCGCCGCGGCGGATGGTGTACGATCGAAGGTCGCTTGTGTCTGTCGGCCCGCGCGGCCGGTGAGGAGATTCACGAAATGACCACGTGTTCACGCATCGTGTCGGTCGTCGCGGCGCTCGGCGTCGTGTTCGGGGTGGCGGGTCCGGCGTCGGCGGCCAACGAGGCTGCGGCGACGTACTACGAGGACGTGCTGCCCATCGTCCAGGAGAACTGCCAGACCTGTCACCGGCCGTCGGGGCACAACATCAGCGGCCTGGTGGCCCCGATGTCGTTCATGACCTACGAGGAGACGCGGCCCTGGGCCCGCGCCATCGCCCGCAAGGTGGAGTCGCGCGAGATGCCGCCCTGGTTCGCGTCCGAGCCCAAGGGGGTCTTCGAGAACGAGCGCGGCCTGACCGACGCCGAGATCGACACGATCGTGGGCTGGGTCGAGGCGGGCGCGCCCGCCGGCGACCGGGCCGCTGCGCCGCCGGCGCCGGTCTGGCCGGAGGACTTGTACGACGGCTGGTCCCACGGCACGCCGGACTTCGTCGTGCGCATGGAAGAGCCGTTCGTGGTGCCCGACGACGCCTTCGACATCAACATCTCGTTCGACGTCCGGATCCCGGAGGACGTCGTGCCGGAGGACGTCTGGGTGCGCGGCTGGGAGCTGCGCACGGGCTCCGAGGGCTCGGGCGTGCATCACATGTGCGCGTTCGTGCGGCCCGAGGACGGCAAGGTCATCACCGGCGCCAACAAGTCGGCGGTGGCCCTGGGCGGTCTGCTGAGTTGCGTTGCGGAGGGCGGCGAGTCGGGGATTCTGCCCGACGGCTACGGCCTGCTGGTGGAGAAAGGCTCCGTGCTCAACTTCAACATGCACTTCAACAAGGAGCCGGGCCCGGGGACGTCGTTCACGAGCCAGGCCGAGGTCGGGTTCTTCGTCGAGGAGCGGCCGGTGGCCCACCAGGTGATCACCGACACGCTGGGCAACAACGGGTTCGAGATTCCGCCGAACCATCCCCGCTACCGGGTCGGCATGGCCCGCACGCTCGAGAAGGACATCCTGGTGCTGAACCTGTGGCCGCACGCGCACCTGCGCGCGATCGCGTCCCGCTACACCGCCTTCTATCCCGACGGCACCGAGGAGCTGCTGCTCGACGTGCCGCACTACGACCAGAGCTGGCAGGTGACCTACAAGTACCGCGAGCCGAAGCTGCTGCCGAAGGGCACCCGCATCGAGGCGAGCTTCTGGTACGACAGCACCGAGGAGCGCGGCGTGCGGCGCGGCTTCGACGCCGACCTCAGCGTCGGTTTCGGGCAGCGGACGAACGACGAGATGGCTCTGGCGTTCCTCAGCTACACGGAGCTCGACGGGGCCTCGACGACGAACGATCAGGACTAGCGCGACCTCGTGATCGCGTTGGGAGCTGGCGCGAAGTGGCGCAAGCTCCCGGCGCGGTCCGCGGCTCGCCGATACTTGCGGGATAGCCGATGTCTTCGACGAAGTCCGGTTTGCCGGCGTGTGCAATAGCTGCCTTCCTGCTGGTCCCGGGGCTCGCCGGGGCGCAGCAGGGCAGCGCCGAACCCTCGCCGGCGGACGTCGTTCGCACGGAACTCACCTTGCAACAGCGCCCGGTCGCGATCTCCTTCGAGTCGGGACTCGACGCCGCGGATCCGGTTCATCGGGAGTTGCTGGCTCCGAGCGGGTCCGCGTCGAGCACGCGGATCCGCGTCGGCGAAATCGAGGCCATGCCGCGGCTGCGCATCGGCACGCTCGACGGCTCGCAACCCGGTGGCAGCGAGTCGCCGAACCCCGCCACGAAGTCCCTGGAGCTCTGGCTGGCGCGCACCGCCGGCGGCTGGTCGCTCGACCTGCGGGCGGAGCCGGACGCTGACGACGAGGACGGAACGGATGACGGCGAGGAAGGCGGCAGCGAGTCGGACGCCGCCGGCGGGCGGCGGGACACGACCGTGGTCGGTCAGGTTGCGCTGGCCCGCGAGGCCGCAGGCCTGCAGGAGACTCTCTCCGCCGCACCGGTCCCCACCGGCGAAGTCGCCGGGCAGTTGGTGCTGCGCTGGCGCGACCACCGCTGGACGGCCGATTTCCACTTCGCAACTCCCCCTGAACCGGACGAGGACGAAGAAGAGGGGGCCGGGTCGGCGGAGGAGAGCGCCGAGGCCGGTGCGGGTGGCGGCGAGTCGGAGGGGGACGAACCGGAAGGGGAAGAACCGGAGGAGGACGAGGGTCCCCGCGTGGCCAACGACAGGGAGTCGTTGCGGTTCGACTCCGACACGAGCGCCGCATCTCGTTTCCTGCGGCTCGCCGAAAGGCACGAATCGGCTGTCGATCTGCCGGGTGACGCGCGCATCGCCGTGCTCTTCTGGCAGGAGCAGAGCGTCGACCTCGCCGACTTCGCCGCGATCGAGTCGCTGGCCGACGGCGAAGTGTTGCGGTTGACGCAGGCGGCGGTGCTCCGGCTGCGCAACGAGACGCCGATCCGGTTCGGCGACGTGGCGATTCCGACCGGCAACCTGGCTCCGGGCTTCCCGGGCTCGTACGGCCTCTGGCTGAAGAGGCGCGGGGACGGGTGGCGTCTCGTCTTCAACCACGAGGCGGACTCGTGGGGCACGCAGCACGACCCGGCGTTCGACGTCGCCGAGATCGACCTGGTCCATTCGCAGGACGGGCTCGACACCCGCCCGCTAGGCGCGGCCCTCATGCCGGCGACGGCGGACGCCGGCCGGCTCGTCATTCACTGGGGCGCCCACGAATGGGCGGCCGACTATACGATCCCGGAGTGACCCGGGCGCGGCTAGGAGCCTGCGCCGCAGGAACGGCGTAGAACTCGGAAGCCGTCCCGCCTGGAATGGTGGGGGCGCACGGTCACGCCAAGCCCGCGGCTCCGGCTGCGAAACAGCGCGGACGGACGAGAAAGCGAGGGTTCCATGGCTGGACGGTTCGTCGTTGCCGGCGCGGTTGCGGTGGGGTCGTTGATTGCGTTCTTGCCTGTCGCGGCCGGGGCGCAGCCGGCCGCCGGCGAGTGGAGCGTTCCCCGGACCCCGGACGGCTATCCGGATCTACAGGGCGTCTGGGCGAACAACAACGCCACGCCGCTCGAGCGGCCCGCGGCGTGGGCGGGCAAGACCCGCCTGACCGACGAGGAGCTCGCCGCGTTCCGAGCCGCCGCCGCCGACGTGACGGCGAGCGGTCTCGATGCCGTCTTCGGCGATCAGTTGGCGTTGGCGGCCCTGGCGGGGATCACCGACGTCGACTCGTACGATCCAGGGACCGGCAACTACAACCAGTTCTGGCTGGTCGACCGCGATTTCGACAACCGGACCTCGCTGGTCGTCGATCCCCCCGACGGGCGGATTCCACCCCGGACGCCGGAGGCCGAGCGCGTCGGAAGGGGGCAGCCGCCGCCTCCCATCGCGGAGAAGGCCGACTCGTGGGCCGACCGGCCGCTGAGCGAGCGCTGCATCACCTTCGGCGTGCCGTCGCTCTTCGCCGGGTACAACAGCTACTACCAGATCTTCCAGAGCCCTGACCACGCGGTGGTGCTGATGGAGATGATCCACGACGCGCGCGTGATACCGATCGACGGGCCGCCGCACCCGAGCGGCAGCATCCGCCAGTTGCACGGCGATTCGCGAGGCCGCTGGGAGGGCGACTCCCTGGTGGTCGAGACGAAGAACTACTCCAGCCTGGGGGCCTTCTGGGGCGCGTCCGAGGATCTCACCGTCATCGAGCGGTTCACGCGCGTCGGACCCGACACGCTCCACTACGAGGTCACGTTCGACGATTCGACCACGTGGACCAGTCCCTGGACCGTGATGATTCCGCTCCGGCGGAGCGAGGATCCGCTGTTCGAGTACGCCTGCCACGAGGGCAATCTCGGCATGGAGGGCATTCTCGCGGGATACCGGGCGCAGGACCGCGCGAGCGGAGCCCGATAGGGCGCCGACGCGTACCACGTGACGGGGCTGCCGGCCGGGAATGTGCGGGCGCCCGTCACCCATTCGCAGCAGCCCGCGAGCCGGCCCAATCGGCTGCCGGGGCGTGGCCGCTCCGCGCCCTGCGTCCTGTCTGCAGAGATGGTGCCGCGCGTGCACGGTGCGCTTCCGGCGTCATATCAGGCCGCGCCCCGTCAGGGGGCGAGCGGCTGGGGCGCTGGTCACTTCTTCCTTGAATTTTGCCCGGTCGAAACCTAGAATGCCCGGATGACTCAGAGCATGCGGAAGTGCATCCTCAGGATCGGATTCCTGTACGCGGGGCTGGTCCTGGCGGCTTTGGCGGGACTGCCCGCCGGGCTCTCCGCACAGGAGCCGGCTTCCCCGCCGGCGAGCGCCCTCGCGTTGTCCGCAGGCGAGGCGCCGGCCGGTGCGACCGACAGCCGGCAGTTGCTCAACCGCTACTGCGTGACCTGCCACAGCGACCGTCTCGAGACCGCGGGTCTCAGCCTGCAGGGAATCGACACGCTGCACGTGGCCGAAGGCGCCGAGACGTGGGAGAAGGTGGTGCAGAAGCTGCGCACCGGCACGATGCCGCCATCCAACCGTCCGCAGCCGGCCGCCGAGGCGCGTCAGGCCATGCTCGGGTGGCTGGAGACGTCGCTCGACGCCGCGTCGGAGGCGAATCCGAACCCGGGCCGGACCGAGACCCTCCGGCGGCTCAACCGCACCGAGTATCAGAACTCGATCCGGGACCTGCTGGCCCTCGACGTCGACGCCGCGGCGCTGCTGCTGCCGGACGAGAGCGGCTACGGCTTCGACAACGTGACGGTGGGCAATCTCTCACCGGCGTTGCTCGATCGTTATATCTCCGCGGCGCGCAAGATCAGCCGGCTGGCCGTCGGGGCGCAGCAGGAGTCCGTGGAGAGCGCCGTCATTCGCGTGCCGCCGGACACCACGCAGGAAGCGCACGTGCCGGGGCTGCCGATCGGCACCCGGGGCGGCGTGGTCGTGTCGCACACCTTTCCGCAGGACGGCTTGTACGACATCCAGGTGCTGCTGGCGCGCAACCGTAGCGGCAACATCGGCGGCCTGCGCGATCCGCGGCCGCACGAGCTGCAGTTCCTGCTCGACCGCATGCCGATCGGGAGCTTCACGATCGCGCGGCCGATAGCCGGCGACGACACGCTTCTCGACCGCAACCTGAAGGTGCGCGTGCCCGTCACCGCCGGCCCGCACCGGCTCGGCGTCACGTTCGCGCGGGACGGCGACTCGCTGCCCGAGACCGAGCGCCAGCCCCTGCAGTCGCACTTCAACGAGACGCGGCATCCCCGCCAGACGCCTGCGGTCTACCAGGTGACCGTGACGGGACCGTACGCGGCGCAGGGGGCCACCGCTACGCCGAGCCGCGACCGCATCTTCGTCTGCCGGCCGGCCGCGCCGGGCGATGAGGAGCCGTGCGCGCGGGAGATCCTCTCGACCCTGATGCGCCGCGCCTACCGCAGGCCGGTCTCCGCGGAGGACGTCGCAGGGCCGTTGGCCTTCTACCGGGAGGGGCGGGCCGAGGGCGACTTCGACAGCGGCATCGAGAAGGCGCTGGGCGCAGTGCTCATCAACCCCGAATTCCTCTTCCGGGTGGAGTTCGATCCGCAGGACGTCGCAGGAGGCTCGTACCGCATCAGCGACCTGGAGCTGGCGTCCCGCCTGTCGTTCTTCCTGTGGAGCAGCATTCCGGACGACGAGCTGCTGGATGCCGCGATTCGGGGCGAGTTGAGCCGGCCCGGCGAGCTGGAGCGGCAGACCCGCCGGTTGCTCGCCGACCCGCGCTCCTACAACCTCGCGAGCAACTTCGCGGGGCAGTGGCTGCAGCTCCGGAACCTCGTGTCCGTCAGTCCCAACCCCCGCCTGTTCACGGACTTCGACGACAACCTGCGCCGGGCGTTCCGGGAAGAGACGGAGCGTTTCTTCGACAGCGTGCTGCGCGAGGATCGCGGCGCGGCGGACTTGCTCGACGCGGACTACACGTTCCTCAACGAACGGCTCGCCAAGCACTACGGGATCCCCAACGTGTACGGGACCCGCTTCCGCCGGGTGCAGCTCGATCCCGAGAGCCGCCGCGGCGGGCTGCTGCGGCACGGCAGCATCCTGTCGGTGACCTCCTACGCGACGCGCACGTCGCCGGTGATCCGCGGCGTCTGGGTGCTGTCCAACATCTTCGGCGCGCCGCCGCCGCCGCCCCTCCCGAACGTTCCGGCGCTCGAGGAGAACGAGGTGGTCGCCAACCTGCCGATGCGGGAGCGACTGGCCGCGCACCGGAGCAACCCGGTCTGCGCGAACTGTCACCGCACCATCGATCCGGTCGGATTCGCGCTGGAGAATTTCGACGCCGTGGGCCGCTGGCGGGATCACGAAGGCGACACCGCCTCCATCGACGTGTCCGGTGGGCTGCCCCTGGTGGGTGAGTTCAACGGAATCGACGGCCTGGAAGCGGGATTGCTGAGCCGCACCGACCTGTTCGCCGGAACCATCGCCGAGAAACTTCTGACGTTCGCGCTCGGGCGGGGCGTCGAGTACTACGACCAGCCGGCCATTCGCCGGATCCTGCGCGCCACCGAGTCGGACGGTTACCGCCTGTCGTCGCTCGTCGTGGAAATCGTCAAGAGCGTTCCATTCCAGATGAGGAGATCGTCATGATCATCACGAAGAAGGCCCTCCCCCGGCGTACTTTTCTGCGGGGGTTGCAGGCCACCCTGGCGCTGCCGTTGCTCGACGCGATGGTGCCCGCGGCGACCGCGCTCGCCAACACGCCGGCACGCCCGGTGTCGCGGCTCGGCTTCGTGTTCATCCCGATGGGGTGCGACCATGGCCGCTGGACACCGCAGGAAGAGGGCCGCCTGGGGCAGTTGACCCCGATCCTGAGTCCGCTCGAGCCGGTCAAGGACCAGTTGACGGTCGTCACGAACCTGGAGCTGCAGCTCTCGTATCCGGGGACCCACGACACGTCGAACTCCGGGTTCCTGAGCGCGGCCTACGCCAAGCACACCGAGAGCTCCGACTATCACCTGGGGACGACGGTCGACCAGATCGCGGCGAAGAAGATCGGCCAGGACACGCAGCTCCCGTCGCTCGAGCTGTCGATGGACCTGAACCCGCTCGCCGGGGTTTGCAACAACGGCTACGCCTGCGTCTACCAGAACTGCCTGTCCTGGTCGTCGCCGACCACGCCGCTGCCGTCCGAGGCGCATCCGCGCATCGTGTTCGAGCGCCTCTTCGGCGAGGGCGGAACCGCCGCGGAGCGGCAGGCGGCGCTGCAGAGCCGGGGCAGCCTGCTCGATTCGTTCAGCGCCGATATCGCACGCCTGAAGCGCGAGGTGGGTGTGACCGACCGCGTGCGCGTCGACCAGTACCTCGACAGCGTCCGCGAGATCGAGCGGCAGATCCAGCGGGCGGAGAACAGCGCCCTCGACGACCGGATGCCGGACGTGGATCGCCCCGTCGGGGTCCCGGCCGCGTTCGCGGATCACGCACGGCTCATGTTCGACCTGCAGGCGCTCGCGTTCCAGGCGGACATCACGCGGGTGGTCAGCTTCCAGCTCACGCGCGAGCTGAGCAACCGCACGTACCCCGAGATCGGGGTGCCGGATCCGCACCACCCGACCAGCCACCACGGGAACGATCCGGAGAAGCTGCTCAAGATCTCCATGATCAACACGTTCCATCTGTCGCTGTTCGCCGAGTTCCTCGAGAAGCTGAAGAACACGCCGGACGGCGACGGGTCGCTGCTCGACAACACCGTCTACATGTACGGCAGCGGGATGGGCAACTCGAGCCTGCACGACCACGAGAACCTGCCGATCCTGGTGGCCGGCGGCGCCGCATGCGGCATGAACGGCGGCCAGCACATCCGGTACGACGAGGGCACGCCGCTGGGGAACCTGCACCTGACGCTGCTCGACCGGGTGGGTGTCCGGCTGGATTCGTTCGGCGACAGCGACGGCCGGATCGAGAAGCTGGTCGACGCGGTCCCGGTGTAGCGGTGGGCTCGGTCACCTGGAAGTGACGGGAGACGATACATGGATTGGCGACGACTGATCGCTGGACTCTCCGTCCTCACGCTCGCCGTGGCCGGCGCGGCCACGGCGGCCGAGGATGCGACGCTGGCCGATGCGGCCGAGCAGGGGCAGGGCAAGCTCGTCCGCAGCCTGCTCGCGGATGGCGCGGACGTGAATGCTCCGCAGGTCGACGGAACGACCGCCCTGCACTGGGCGGCGTACCACGACGACCTCGGCACGGCGCGGCTGCTGATCGAGGCGGGCGCCGACGCGAACGCGGCGAACCGCTACGGCGTGCCGGCGCTGTCGCTGGTCGCCACCAACGGCAACGCGGCCTTCGTGCAGCTCCTGCTCGATGCTGGGGCCGACCCGAACGTGGTGCTGCTGGGCGGGGAGACCGTCCTGATGACCGCGGCGCGCACGGGCAGCCTCGCGGCGGTGCAAGCGCTGTTGGCCGGCGGCGCCGATCCGAACGCACGCGAGCGGCAGGAGCAGACCGCGCTGATGTGGGCCGTCGCGGAAGGGCATCTGGGCATCGTCAACGCGCTTCTGGATGCCGGGGCCGACATCCACGCCTCGCTCAGATCGGGGTTCAACCCCATGTTCTTCGCCGTGCGCGAGGGCAACATCGACGTCGTGCACCGGCTGCTGGAGGCCGGTGCGGACGTGAATGCGGTTCTCGAACGGGTGAAGGACGGGCCTGACGCGGCGGTCAACAACGCGAGCTACCGGCCGGTGGACGAGGGCATGAGTCCGCTCCTGCTGGCGGTGAGGAACGGCCACTTCGAGCTTGCGGTCGAGCTGATCGAGGCAGGGGCCGATCCGAACGATCAGCGCAGCGGGTTCGCACCGCTGCACACGATGTCGTGGGTCCGCAAGCCGGACGCGAGCGACCGCGGCGACCCGCCGCCGATCGGGTCCGGCAACCTGACCGGGCTGCAGTTCGTCCGCACGCTCGTGGGGCTGGGGGCAGACGTCAACCTGCGCCTGAACAGCGCCAGGCGTCCGCCGCACACCGCGTCCCGGCTCGGTACGGAGGGGGCCACGGCGTTCCTGATGGCGGCCGACCGGGCCGACGTCGCGTTCATGCAGTTGCTGCTGGAGCTCGGCGCCGACCCGTTCACTCCGAACGTCGAGGGTTCCACGCCGCTGATGGCGGCGGCCGGGCTCGGCACCGCCGCACCCGAGGAGGAGGCCGGCTCGGAGGCCGAGGCGCGTGACGCGGTCGAGTTGCTGGTCGATCTCGGCGCGAACCTCGACGCCGTCGACGACAACGGCGACACGGCGGTGCACGGCGCCGCGTTCGCCAGCTTCCCCACGGTGGTGCAGCAACTCGCCGACTACGGGGCCGACATCCACGTCTGGACGCAGCCGAACGAGCAGGGCCGCACGCCGCTGTTCATCGCGGAGGGCTTTCGCGGGGGGCTGCCGCGGCCGTCGCGCGCCACCATCGAGGCGGTAACGTTCCTGATGGACGGCGCGGGCATCTCCACGGCCGGGCCGCGGCCGGAGCTCGTCGACCAGTACTCGCTGCCTGCGCAGCAGCCGCAGCCGCCTCCGGCGCAGCCCGAGAAGCAGGAGAAGTCCGAGAAGTCCGACCAGGGCGCGAAGGCGCAGCCGCAGGTGCGCTAGCTAGGACAACTGTCGGCGTCTGACATCGATGGCCCCGGGCAGCGAGGTCGGTTCGACCACGCCGCCCGGGGCCGTTTCACTATGGCTGCTGCCTCGGGCAACTCCGCCGCTGAGCCTTCAGTCGTCGCGGTTGTACTCCAGCACCACCACGTCGTAGCCGGCGAACTCCACGGCGCCCGATACCGAGCGATGGCGTCGAATAGGAAACAGGTACCCGCCGGAGCACAAACACATCAACGATGCTAAGATGTCGCTTGTGCGCACCACCATCGACATTCCGGAGCGTTTGCTCCGGCAGGCGAAGGCCGAGGCGGCGTTGCGGGGGCTGGGTCTCAAGGATATCGTGCGCGATGCGCTGGAGAATCACTTGGCGGATGGACCCCGGCCTGATCAGGCTGGCGCGCCGGCGCTCGACGGACAAGAGCTCGGCGGCGGTTGCGTGTTCCCGCTCGTTACCGGCCCCACGGGGCCCGTTTTGCGTCAACTGACAGCCGGCCGCGCCCAGCGGCTGCTGGACGAAGATGACGTCGACCGCGAAGTCGATTCTCGCTGACGTCAACGTGTGGCTGGCGATATTGGTGGCGGAGCACCCCCATCACGACGCTGCGAGCCAGTGGTGGCGGACGACGGTGATTCCGGACCGGCATCGTGTTGCGTTCTGCAGGCTCACACAGTTGGGGCTGTTGCGGTTGCTGTGCAGCGAGCGTGTGATGGGCCCGAGCCGCATGGACCACGCGCAAGCGTGGGACGCCGTGCGTGCCGTCGTGGCGCAGGAGCATGTCAGCGTTCAGGATGAGCCCGCGGGTATCGAGCGACAACTGGCTGGGTTCCGTGTGCGACGCAGCTCATCGCCGGGCTTCTGGACAGACGCGTATCTTGCTGCGTTTGCGCTTGCCGGAGGGTATCGTTTCGCAACGTTCGACCGCGGGTTCCGCCGATTCAAGGGGCTCGATCTCATCCTCTTGACAGATCGAGACGAAGCACGCCGACCTGGTGATGGCGATTGACCCTGCGAGGCGTGCGGGATCCTGGACAGGAGCTTCGATCATGACACCACGTCATCTTGTTCTCGCCGGCATCGTGCTCGTGATGCTTCCCGCGGTCGGTGCCGCCCAGACGGAACCACCTGGATTCGTCCTGTGGAGTGCGGCGGAGTTGGCGCAACGGAACGACGCGCTGGCGGAGCGGATACGCCCCGATGGTTCCGCCCGCGAGACGCTGGCCGACTACGGTAGCCCGAGCGGCTCGCACCGCTTCCGCTTCATTCGCCGCGACGCGGACGGCGCGCCGGAGCAGCACGCGCACATCAAGGACGTCGTGTTCATCCAGAGCGGGGCAGGCACGCTGGTGGTGGGCGGCGAAATGGTCGACCGCGTCGGCGGCAACGGCGAGTACCGGGGGAGCGACATCGCGGGCGGCGTGCACTATCCGGTCGGTGCAGGCGACGTCATTCACATTCCCGCCGATACGCCGCACCGCTACCTCGTACCCGACGGCGGGCACGTCACCTACGTCCTCGTCAGGCTGCCGGCCTTCACCGGCGAGCCGGTCGCGCGCGCCGATGCGCCCGTGCTTGACTTCGAGCCACTCGGCTTCGCGATGTGGAGCGCGGCGGAGCTGGCTCGGCGCAACGCCGCCCTGGCGACCAGGATTGGTCCGGACCGCTCCGCCCGGGAGACCTTGGCCGATTACGGCAACCCGATCGGCGCCCACCGCTTCCGCTTCATCCACCGCGACGCCGACGGCGTGCCGGAGATCCATGACGACATCATCGATGTGGTGCTGATCCAGAGCGGGACCGGAAGCCTGCTGGTGGGCGGAGAGATGCTGGACCGGGACGGCAGCCGAGGCAGCGGCATCACGGGCGGTGAGAGTCATCCGGTAGCGGCCGGGGACGTGCTGCACATCCCGGCGCGGACGCCGCACGGCTACCTGGTGCCGGAGGGCGGCCACGTCACCTACGTGCTCGTGAGAACCCCGGCGTACGTCCCGTAGGCGGCCTGGCGGTCGCGGCTCTACCGCTGGGTGGCGTCCGCGCTACGGCGTGACTTCCCACGGCCGCTCCCACTCATCGCCGCCTACTACCGCCGGATGGCGTACAGGTGCGACGCCGTGCGCAGCAGCAGCGTGCGGTTCACGATGGCGGGAGAGGCGAGGGTCATCTCGCCGAGGACGTTCTTGCCGAGCACCGCGAACTCCGGCCCGGCCGCGATCACGTAGGTGTCGCCCTCCTCGCTCAGGGCGAAGATCCTGCCGTTGTACGCCCACGGCGACGACGTGAACGTCGCGCCGCGTTCGATGCGGACGCGGTCGTAGACGGTGCGGCCGGTCCGCGCGTCGTGGGCGGTGAAGAACCCGCGGTCGTGCAGCGTGTAGTAGATGCCGCGGTAGAGCAGCGGCGACGGATTGTAGGACCCGATGCGCGGCTGGTACCAGCGAATGTACTCGTTGGCCCGTTGGCTCGGGCCGAGCGTGATGTCGCCCACGGCGCCCGGCAGCACGGCATAGACGGGCCGGTGGTTGTTGCCGACGTAGCCGGAGCTGACGTAGAGGATGCCGTCGCCCGGGACCGGGGTCGGCACGGTCACGTTCGTCATGCGTCCCGAGAACCACCACAGCAGGTTGCCGGACGGGTCGTACGAACGCACCTGGGTCTTGGCGACGGTGACGATCTCGGTGCGCAGGTCGTTGCGCCAGATGAACGGCGTCGACCAGGCGCTCACCTCGTCCCGCTCCACGCGCCAGTTCGGCTCTCCGCTGGACGTGTCGAACGACGCCAGATACGACTCCTCGTCGTTGTCGTGCATCACGAGCACCTGCTCGTCGATCAACGTGGGCGACGAACCGGCGCCCCAGCCCCACTGGTCCATGTGGTGCTCGACCGGGCGCGACCAGAGCAGATTGCCGTCGAGGTCGTAGGCGAACAGGCCGAGGTTGCCGAACAGGGCGTAAACCCGCTCGCCGTCGGTTACGGGCGTGGCCGACGCGAACGAGTTCTTCGGATGGATGGTCGAGGCAACGAGGCCGGAATGCGCCGTGCGCTGCCAGATCGGCGCGCCGGTGTCGAAGTCGAAGCAGAGCACCATCCAGTGATGGGTGCCCGGCGGCGGGTCGGGCGGCGTCTCGTTGCCGGTCTCCGGCAGGTACAGGCCGGGCCGCGGTCCCTCGTAGTCCTCGTCGGCGACCACCGACGTCACGAAGACGCGGTCGCCCCACACGATCGGGCTCGACCATCCCCGTCCCGGAACGGGAACCCTCCAGGCCACGTTCTCGGTGTCGCTCCACGATTCGGGGAGCACGGGGTCGTCGGGCACGACCGCCGTTCCCTCGGGACCTCTGAACATGGGCCAGTTGTCGGATGCGGCGGAAGCGCCCGGCGCCGACAGCAGAAACAGGAACGCCGCCGCCACGAGTACCGGATGAACGTGTCCCTTCACTTTGTCTCCTCGGCCGTTCGTCACGAGACGCCACGATATCGGAGCGATGCTACGGCCCGCCGCGACCCGCCCGGTTGAACGATCCCGTGTCGATTCCGACGGCAATGCCGGGTGTTCGCGAGCGGAAGATCAGTTGTTCTGGGCTCCCGCGTTGATCCACGCCTTGATGACGTCGATCGCCTCGTCGGACAGGAACCCCCCCGAGCCGATCGGCATGCGCGCTCCCACGATGCCCGCGCGGCCGTCGAGCTTGTGAATCAGATAGCTGTTCTCGGCATCGTTCGGCGTCACGAGGTCGAGCCCCACCTGGGTGCTGCTTGCGTTCACCAGGTTCTCGAAGGATCGTCCCTCGGAGATGTCGAGGCCGGCCTGGGCGTCCGATGGGCCGTGGTGCACTACGCAAACGGGATTGAACACCTCCGTCTGGATGCTCGACAGCGTAGCCGTCAGAACACCCGTCGCCGGTGTCGTCGGCGTCGTCGGTGTCGTCGGTGTCGTCGGTGTCGTCGGCGCGGTAGGCGAATCGTCGCCGCAGGCGACGGCTCCCGCGACGAGGACGAACAGGCAGGCACGAATAAGGGCTCTCATCGGAACTAGCGTATCGGACCCTTGTCGACCGGTCCAGCGTGTACCGTGCGCGCGCGACGTCCGCGCCCGTCGCGGGGTCGGTTGCGGGGCCGGAGCGCGCTACAGATAGAGGTGCAACTGCGCCAGAAGCGTCCGCGTGCGCCGGCCGCTGAACGGCAGGCGGTCCCGGTAGTACGACAGGTTGACGTGCCAGTGGGTCCGCGGGTAGAGGTCCAGGCCGTACACCATGCGGCGGACCTCGCCCCGCGGGTCGGTATCCGTCCAGCGCAACTGCGGCGAGACCCGGAGCCAGACCCCGCGCAGCGCTTCCACCGAGGTCTGGTTGGCGAAGATGTAGGACCGGCTGCTTCCGCCCAGGTCCTGGAGCCGGACGTCCGCATGCGTCCAGGTCGTCAGCCAGGGCGCCGGCGCGTACCCGAAGGAGAGCCCGGTGTCCGTGCTGCGGGGGCGCGCCTCGGAGGCGCCGCGGTGCAGCGCGGACGCCACGATCACCGTCCGTGGACCGAGGTCGAGCTGAAAACGGCCGCCGGCGGTGAACGCCTGCCGCCCGTCGTCGTCGACGAGCGACTCGGCGCGTCCCGGGCCGGCCGACGCCTGCAGCAGCGTGCGGTCGGTCGACACGCCCACCTCCACCCCGTAGACCTGGTCGTCCTGGGCCAGCTCCAGCCCCTCGCGGGTGAACGACGTGTGGTCGGCGAAGCGGACGCCGTAGGCGGGGAGGAAGCGCCCGGCCCGCAGCTCGACGGTGTCGGTGGCCTGATACGAGACCCAGTGCTCGTAGGAGACGAGCTCGCCGCCGCCGCGGCCGGGCCCGCGTCCGACGGTGCCGTACGCCGTCCAGCGGTCTCGCCGCCAGGCGGCCTGCAGGTCGAGGTTCATCAGGAAGTTGCGGTCGGCGATGGTGCGGCCCGGCAGGTCGACGTTCACGTGCGAGGGCCTGACGTCGAGGCCGAGCTGCAGCGGGCTCTCGCTCGACAGCGCGCCGAACAGAAAGCCCTCTTCGGCCCGGGTCGCTTCGGCGGCCGGGGTTCCGCCGGCTCCCTGCCGGCCGAACGTCGAGATCTCCTCCCGCGACAACGACCGGCCGTACGGTGTGAGGAGCCCGCCTCCGGAGGCCGAGTAGTGGCAGGCGGTGCACCGGGGGTACTGCTTCGAGAGGAACGTCGGCTCGGCGGAAGCCGGGCGGGCTGCCCACCCTCCGAGCAGCAGTGCTGCCGCGAGCACCACGAGCACGAGCCGCGAAATCGTGACCGGCAGTGCTGCCGCGAGCACCACGAGCACGAGCCGCGAAATCGTGACCGGCAGTCCGCGGGGGAGCCCTCCGCAGCACCGAGACGTCGCTCCGGTCATGAGGGGCCGTCCGAGGGCATCCCAGCGCCCGCCGCGCGAGGCCCTGCACGTGCCGTCATGGGCCGCTGCCCGCGGGAGACGCCGCGCCATCCGCGTCGAACGCGACGCGGATGGCGATCCGATCGCGCACGCCGATGCCCAGGTAGCGCGGGGGCGGGATGCCGAACGCGTCCAGGCTGAGCGAGAACTCCGCCTCCACCTGCATGCGACCATTCCGCCGGCGCAGCTCCGCCTCGCCTTCGATCGTCCGCTGTACTCCGTGGAGTGTCAGCGTGCCCGAGAACCCCGTTTCGTGGCGCCTGTCGCCGGCCGGCGGCGGCTCGTCGAGCACGATGCCCGAGAGCACGGCGTCGCGGAACTCCGGTCCGCGGTCGAGCTCCAGGTAGGTGCTCCGGAGGTGCTCGTTGCGCAACCCGATGCCGGTGTCGAGCCCTGCGAGATCGACCCGCAGCTCACCCGCGTAGGAGCCGGCCTCCAGCGTCTCGCGCCGCAGGTTTCCGGAAACCGCCGACGTGACCGCGTCGAAGCTGCCGCCTACCGTCATGCGGCACCGGACCTGTACTTCTCCCGACGTCACGCTCCAGAATTGCGCACCGCGCGCGGCGGGCGCGGCGATGCCGAGGGCGGCCACGACGCACGCGACGCTGATGGCGGGGTGCGATCCGCGGACCGAATAGCACGAGGCCATCTTTACTGCTCGAGCTGCTCGAGCGCCGCCAGGAAGTCGCTCCAGGGCACCGGCTCGCCGTGCACCGGGGCCAGCGTCTCCACGTCCAGGTTCATGCGCTCCACCTGCGTGCGCAGGGCGCGCATCGACGGCAACTGGGCCGGTTGCGGCGGCTCGTGCGTGTCGAACAGGGCCGACTGGAAGGCGATGCGCTCGGCCGGCAGGTACGCCATCAGCATCCCGGCGACGTGCCGCAGCGGCTGCACGTAGTAGACGCGCAGTATCCGGGAGTTGTCGGTGATGACGTAGTTCTCCTGGATCGCCTCGTAGTTGTAGCCCTCGGCCAGCTCGGTCGGCGGCCACTTCGAGACGATGTCCGGCTTGATGGTCCGCGGCTCGTAGGTCAGCACGTCGTGGTTCAGGAACTCGAGGTTGATCATGTGGGTGACGATGGTGGACCCCACGTGCAGGTATGTGCGCAGCCCCCCGATGTGATCGAAGTGCGGGTGCGACGCGATCACCCAGCGGATCGGCTTGTCGGGCGCCAGCTCCGTGATCCGGTCGATGACCTGCAGGCTGCGCTCCTCGTCGCCGGGGGCCTCGAAGACGGCCACGAAGTCGCTGAACTCGATCAGGTAGCTGGCGGCGGGATGGCCGCCGAGCCGGTACACCCCGTCGGCGATCTCGTCCACCGTCACCTCGGTCGACCAGTCCGCCGCGGCCACCGACTCCGGCACCGGCGCCGGGTCGCCGCAGTCGTTGGGCCGGATGTCCGGGAACGACCCGCCGTAGGCATTGTGCCCGGTGCTCTCGCGATAGAACTGCCAGTTGTCGTCCCAGCCCTGGTGCGAGTGCCAGTCGGTCGGCCACTTGACGTTGCCGATCGAGACGTGGTTCGTGGACTCGTGCTCGATGTTGAAGTCGCCCAGCGCGGGGATGTTCACCGTCGTCTTGAGCCGCTGGATCTGGTTCCGGGAGTTGATCGTGGCGTCCACCTGGTACTTCCCGAACATCGTGATCGCCACCACGTGCATCTTCTCGGGCGCTACGACGTTGCCGTCGCGGCCCTTCTCGATCTGCTCCCAGCGCCAGAACGCCACCGGGTTGGCCCCCGGCAGGCGGGCTGCCTTGAGGAACCCGTGGGGGTTCAGCCACATGTCGAGCTGGTACACCTCGGCGATCTCGGGGTGCACCGCCACCGGCGGCCCGTCGCCGTCCCTGTGCCACGAGAAGGCGCCGTTGGTCACGTGCGTCTGCCGCGTCTCGGTCTGGGTGGGCGTGCCGCTGCGCCAGCCGAGGCCGTACTTCCAGGACGCGGGCGCGAGGCCGGGCTGCCGGTCGAACGTCTCCACGCTCGTGCCCGCCTCCCAGTTGATGGTGCGCGTGTAGTTGTCCAGCGAGTCGATGCGCGGCCAGTCGATGTTGACCGCGTTCTCGAACGTCTGGCCCACCGCGCCGGCGTAGCCGCCGCTGCCGGAGAACGAGATGCAGCGCAGGTCGGCCTCGCCGATCTCCTCCGCGACGGCGGCGAGAAGAGGAGCAGGGTCGACGAAGCCGGGAGGGAATTCCTGGGCAGCCGACGGACTTCCGGCCAGCATGAGCAGAGCGACGGTGCCGACAAGACGCTTCGCCATTTTCTCTCTCTCCTTCGTCGCCGCGCCGCGTTCCCCGGCGTCCCGATCCGCGCGGAGCGCCCGGCCGAGGACAGCGGCGGATTCGCCTCGCTGAAAGCGCCGCCATCGTACCACGGAGGAAGCGGGTAGAGTGGTGGCCGGGCCGCCGCCGCAGAGCCGCCGGCCGGGCCGCGGTACGGACTGCGAGCCGGCCGGCAGGGCCGTGGGCGCCCCGAAGGAGATTCCCATGTCCGCATCCGAGCTCACCATCCGCTCGCTGACCGCGCGCGCCGTCGCCGCGCCGCTGGCCCGGCCGCTGCGCACCGCGTCGGGCGACGTGCCGGTGTCGCCGCTGCTGCTGATCGACGTCGCGTCGGAGGAGGGCCCCGTCGGGCGGGCCTACGCCTTCGGGTACACCACTCTGGTGCTGCGGGCCCTGAAGGCGTTCGTCGACGACCTCGACCAGGTGCTGCGGGGCCGTCCGGCGTCTCCGGCGGCGGTGGCCGACGAGCTGGCCGCGCGCTTTCGCCTCATGGGGCGCCAGGGGCTGGTGGGCATGGCGCTGTCGGGCCTGGACATGGCGCTGTGGGACCTGCGGGGGCGGGCGCTGCGGCGGCCGGTGGTCGAGCTGCTCGGCGGAGAGGCGGCGCCGGTGCCGGCCTACGACAGCTTCGGCATCGTCGATCCGGCGGCCGACGCGCCGGCCCTGGAGCGGAGCGTCGCGCAGGGCTTCGGCGCGATCAAGGTCAAGGTCGGGGCCGCTGACCTGGACTGGGACGTGAAGAACCTCGCCGGCGTGCGCGAGGTGATCGGTCCGGACGTGCGGCTGATGATCGACTTCAACCAGTCGCTGACCGCGCCCGAGGCAATGCGGCGCATCCGGGCGCTGGCCCGCTTCGACCTCGAGTGGGTGGAGGAGCCGGTCCCCGCCGAGGACCTGGCCGGGCACGCCCGCGTCCGCGAGGGCTCACCGGTGCCGATTCAGACCGGCGAGAACTGGTGGTTCGGTCACGACATGGCGCATGCCCTGGTCGCGGGCGCCTGCGACTTCTGCATGCCGGACCTGATGAAGATCGGCGGGGTGACCGGCTGGCTCCGCGCGATGGGGCAGGCCGAGGCGGCAGCGGTGCCGGTTTCCAGCCACCTGTTCATTGAGGCCAGCGCCCACGTGCTACCGGTGACGCCGCTGGCCCACTACCTGGAGTACCTGGATCTGGCCGGCGTCCTGCTCGCCGACCCGCCGCTGCCGGTGGACGGCTGCCTGACCGCGCGCGGGCCGGGGCTCGGGATGGAGTGGGACGAGGCGGCCGTGGCGCGCCATCTGCTGTAGGGAAGGGTAGCTATGGGTAGATAGCCTTTCATGGGCGGGTAGATAGCCTTCTACTGGCGGGTAGTTCCATTCGTGCGGCGATTCTATAGTTTCTACCCGATTGCATTGCTACCCGGTGTCTTTCCCGGATGCTTGTGCTAGTCTGTCGTCGATTCGGTAACGACCCGGCGCCGGTGCCGCTGACGGCGGAATTCACCGACGTGCCGGACGAGCGCGACGGGTCGAGCGCGTTCACGTTCCGGCTCGCCTTCAGCGAGGACATCCGGAACAGCTACAAGACGCTGCGCGACAAGCACCTGTCGGCGAGCGGCGGGACGGTGACGCGTGCACGCAGAGTGGACAGGCGGAACGGATATTCTCTCATTGCCGTCAGTAGACGGCCTGCGTCTTCGAAGCGGATCGATCTCCTCCGCGGCGGCCGCGCGGAGCTCCCGCATTACGCGCCACGCCTCGGCCACAAGGAGAACCCCAATGTCGTACCACACCGAGCCCAAGATGCGATTCCAAGAGACCCGCGGTATTGTCACCGTCCTCTTGGCCCGCGCCGCTCGTGGACGCGACAGACCGGATCCGCAGCCCTCGGGCGGAGGCATCCACCGCCCCGTCCCACGTCTTCCGCTTGCCTCGCGACTCGCGGGTGTCGGCAGGTCCGCGGCCGGCCCGCCGGCGCGCGCGCTGGCCGTGGTCCTGCTGGTCGCGTGCGCGGCGCTGCTGGCGGCGCCGAGGCCTGCCCAGGCCCAGACCGTCTGCTCCTCGGCCGCCGACTGGTGCGCCACGATGACGGTGGGGTACACCTCTACGGTGACTGGTTCGACGACCGTCGAACATTTCGGATACGAATTGGACACAAGCTTCGGCGCCCTGGACGACGACGATTTCGCCTACCTGGGCACGGACTACACCGTGGCCGGAATAATACAGTTCAAGGAAACCGCCAGTGGAGACGTTACTAGCAACGCCATTAGCTTGCTTACCAACCCCTCGCTGCCCGACGGCACGGTGCTCACCGTGAACCGCACGGAGCTCACGGTCGGCCCAGGCAGCCACAGCAGCGACGTCGGGCAAGAAGTGTGGGACCTGCTAGACCTCGGCATTACCCTCGGCCTGGTCCAGGACCAGATGGTCCTGGTCAGCCTCGAACTGCCGCCGCCGCCCCAGCACCCCGGATCCCTCCAGGGTGGTCCGCAGATCGTGTTCGCGGCAAACGCTGGCGCGTCGGAGCCGACGGCGCGTTGTCTCAGCGCGCCCTATGAGCTCAGGCGTTGGGCAAACCGGCCGGGAGGGATAACCGCCACGTGGAGCTTGGACGTTGTGGAGCCGTCGGGCGGGTTTCGCAATGGAGCCAGCTTCACCGCGAGCGACTTCGACATCTCCAACGGGCAAGTCAAGACCATAGCCGGGGTCAACTATCCGCATCAGGAAGCCTCCGCGGACGTTCAGCCGTTCGAGATGGTCATTACCGCTGCGGTAGGCTTCAGAGCCAAGAGCCGTACGGTACAGGTGCACATCCTCAAGTCGGACCGCACGGATCATGCCTGGCACAACGTCTGCGGCCAGACACCGGGGGAGCCGCCCCGCCGGCCGCGCATGAGGGTGGCGGACACCGAGGCGCATGAAGCTCCGGGGGCAAAGCTCGACTTCGTGGTGACGCTGAACAGGGCCGCGCCCGTGACGATGACGGCCGACTACTGGACCTACGCCGGCACGGCGACCGATGGGGCCGACTACCTCCACAGGTACGGGACGCTGACCTTCGCCGTGGGCGAGTCGGAGAAGACGGTCAGGGTGCCGATCATCGACGACTCGGTGGAGGACGACGGCGAGACGGTGCACTTCGCGCTGCACAACCCGACGGGCGGCGCGGCTATCGCCGATGACGAGGCCGTGGGCATCATCCGCAACAGCGAGTCGCCTCCGACCGCGACGTTCGGGGAGGCGGCGGCGAGCCACGACGGCTCGACCGCGTTCGTCGTGCCGGTCGAGTTCAGCGAGGCGGTGACGCTGACCGCGGCGTCGCCGTCGGTGTCCGGCGGGACCGTGCTGGTCGGGCGGCGCGGCGAAGTACTGCTGCAGCTCCACCACGTCGCGCGGGAACGCCTCGACGTCGCCGTCGAGGTTGCGCCGGAGGGCATGGCTCGTGCGGCGGTCGGTGCCCGGCGCGCGGCCCAGCCCGAGATCGATGCGTCCGGGAAACAGCGTGGCCAGGGTGCCGAACTGCTCCGCGATCACCAGCGGCGCGTGGTTGGGCAGCATGATCCCGCCGGCCCCGACGCGGATCGTCGACGTGGCGGCGGCCACGTGGCCGATGACCACCGCGGTCGCGGCGCTCGCGATGCCCGGCATGTTGTGGTGCTCGGCCAGCCAGACGCGCCGGTAGCCCCAGCGCTCGGCGTGCCGTGCGAGGTCTGCCGAGTTGCGGAGCGCCACGGCGGCGTCGCCGCCTTCCGGTATGGGAGACAGATCGAGGATCGAGCACGCGGCCATGCCGAGTGGTTCAAGTCGGTAGCCGTATTTTACTTACAGTCTGTCCAAATGTAAACTACGATTATGATCGGCCGGCAGCACTGGCTGGAGCGCCTCGAACGCGCGTGGGCGCGCCGAACCATCGTCTGGTTGTCGGGCGTCCGTCGTGTCGGCAAGACCACGCTTGCCCGCATGTTGCCCGATGCGGTGTACCTGAACTGCGATCTGCCCTCCGTCGGACGCATGCTCGCCGATCCGGAGCTGTTCTTCGATGGTCAGGCGCCCGGCACGGTGCTCGTGCTCGACGAGGTGCACCGACTGGCCGATCCAAGCCGCCTGTTGAAGATGGCGGCCGATGCCTATCCGGGAGTCCGCGTGCTGGCCACCGGATCCTCCACGCTGGCCGCGACGCGCAAGTTCCGCGACGCGCTCACGGGGCGCAAGGAAGCGGTGCATCTGTGCCCCGTGCCGTGGGACGAGTGCGCCGACTGGCTCGGGGCGCCCGATCTGGACCGCCGCCTGCTGCACGGCGGGCTGCCCGAGTCGCTGCTGGCGGAACGCAAGGACCCCGCGTTCTTCAGCGAATGGCTGGACAGCTTCTACGCGCGCGACGTTCTGGAGCTGTTCGGCGTCCGCAACCGCCGCGGGTTCCTGGCGCTGTTCCGCGTGCTGCTGCGCCAGAGCGGCGGCCAGCTCGACTACGGCCGTCTCGGGACCTTGAGCGAGCTGAGCCGTCCGACCGTCATGTCGCACGTGCAGGCGCTGGAGACCGCCCATGCGGTCCATCTGCTGCGGCCCTTTCACGGCGGGGGCGCGCGGGAGATCGTCAGGCGGCCGAAGTGCTACGCCTTCGACACCGGCTTCGTCACCTTCGAGAAGGGTTGGGACCGCATCCGCGACGACGACCGCGGACTCCTCTGGGAGCACCTCGTCCTCGACACCCTGCGCGTCCGGTTCGGCGACGAGCGGGTCTTCTACTGGCGGGACAAGCTCCACCACGAGGTCGACTTCGTCATCCGCCGCACCCGGGAGCGAGTGGATGTGGTCGAGTGCAAGATCAATCCGGACGAGGTGGCAGCGAACGCCGTCGAGGCCTTTCGCGGTCGCTACCCGCAGGGCGAGAACTACGTCGTCGGTCCCGGCGTGAAGCGGCCGTACCGCATCCGCCGCGGCGGACGCGTGCTGACGGTCTGCAGCACGGCGGACATCTGAACGTATCCCGCACGGTCTACCGCCAGCGGAAGATCCGGAGCGCCACGCCGAAGCTCCCCGCGCCCCAGGCCGCGAGGACGAGCAGCTCCGGGCCGGTCGCGAGCAGCCCGTTCCCGTCCAGCATCACGCCGCGCAGCGCGTCGTTCAGCAAGTAGGAGGATGATGCCGAGTTCGGGTGTTGATCGGACTCGGCCGGGCGCTCGATTTCCTGACCGGCAGTCAGAGGGAGGCGTTGACCGACATCGAGTCTCGCAAACACAGTGGCACGTCGGCGGAGGATCGGGCGTGTGCGGAAGCGATCGTCACCGAGCTACTCAAGGACTCCCTGACTATAGAGGACATCCTGGACATCGAGGCTCCTGCGGATCCGTTCGGAGACCCGCGTTGCGACGTGTCGGGAGTTTCGACGAGGTCGAAGACAAGACCGGTGCGCTACGAACGCGTTGGGGTCGGCGCATCGCCACCCGGCCCGACATCCACCCGTCCACGGTCGCCACGGGCCACAGCTCGTCGCGCGCGACGTCGAGGTCGACCGGGTGCGGCGCGCCGGTGGCGGACGCCGGCGGAAGGAAAAAACGCCGGAAGTCATCGCCCGGCTCGAAGCCCTGATGGCGCACGAGACCGCCGGCGATCCGGTCCGCGGCTGGCGCAACGCTCGCGCAGTGTGGTGATGTTCGGGGCTGCGGTCGCTGCGGTCCCCTCTTGCGCTGCGCGTTCGAAGCTCGCCCGCGCCTCGCATCCGGACCGCAACGACCAGTTCTGACCAACTAACCAACTAACAAAAGGGAGGGTAGTAGCCTCATATAGACGGGTAGGTTCCACTTGTGCAGCGATTCTACCGTTTCTACCCGATTTCGTTGCTACCCGGTGACTAGCTCCGGATGCTTGTGCTAATCTGTCGTCAATTCGAGTCGACCTATTGCGCGACCACAGATACAAAATGTACGGTGCCTACCGGCTCGTCCACGCCTAGGACGAGACCCGGCGGCGCGAAGACGCTCTCAGGAGAAGCCTTCACATGTCCTCACGCATCGCCGCGTCACTCGCACGAAGAACACACATGCGCGACGCGTTTCCCGCTCTGCGGGGCGTCGTGGCCGCATCGCCGCTTATGGGGGCGCGCTGCCGCGGAGGCCCGAGTCAGCGCAGGCGCAGACGTGCGATGCCATCCGGTACGCTACCTTCGGGGGCCGGGCGGGACGTCCCCGTTCACCGCGGCATCGGGGTCGAGAGGCTACGCCCTGGGAAGCGTCGGCCTAGGAGCCTGCGCCGTAGAACGCAACGCAGTGAGTTCTGAGGGCGCAGGGTCCTTGAGCGGTGGGGGCTGGGGCCAGACACGGAGCCTGCGACGGGTTTGGCGGCGCTAGGAGTCTGCGCCGCAGAAAAACAGATGCGACAATTGTAGGCGAGCCGACGACGGAAGGATTCGATGTCGACGACATTCCGCCCCTACGTGCCGGACCAGTCACTGCTGTTGCCGCCCGACGTGCGGGAGTGGCTGCCCGAGGGCCACTTGGCGCACCACATCAGCGATCTGGTGGACGATCTGGATCTGACGGCGTTTTACGCGCCGTACGAGGGAGACGGCCGCCGCAACGCGCCGTATGAGCCCCGGATGATGGTGAAGGTTCTGCTCTACGCGTACGCGACCGGGGTGTTCTCGTCGCGCCGGGTGGCGCGGAAGCTGGAAGAGGACGTGGCGTTCCGGGTGCTGGCGGCGGGGAACTTTCCGCAACATCGGACGCTGTGCGAGTTTCGGCGTCGGCACCTGGAGGATTTCCAGGCGCTGTTCGTGGAGGTGGTCCGTCTGGCGCAGGAGTTGGGTCTGGCGCGCTTGGGGAAGCTGTCTATCGACGGGACGAAGGTGCGTGCGAACGCGAGCAAGCACAAGGCGATGAGCTACGACCGGATGCAGGAAGAGGAACAGCGGCTGGCAAGCGAGATCGAGGCGCTGTTGCGTCAGGTGGATGCGGTTGACGAGGCCGAGGACGCACGCCTGGGGTCGGAGGTTCGGGGCGATGATCTGCCGGCGGAGTTGCGCCGGCGGGAAGCACGTCTGGCAGCGATTCGCGCGGCGAAGGCGCGCCTGGAAGCGAAGCAACGGGCGGCGGACGACGCGCGGGGTCGGCAGCCGGGTCAGGACCGGAACCCGAGGGGCGGTCCGCCGTACAAGCGGGCGTATGGCGAGCCGGACGACAAGGCGCAGAGCAACTTCACGGACCCGGAGAGCTCGATCATGAAGACGAGCAGTGAGGGGTTCCAGCAGTGCTACAACGCGCAGGCGGCGGTGGACGCGGAGCACCAGTTGGTGGTGGCGACGGATCTGACGGCGAACGCGAGCGACCAGGGTGAGTTGCCGGTGTTGCTCGACGCGGTGAAGGAGACGTTCGACGCGCAGCCGGAGACGGTGCTGGCCGATGCGGGGTACTGCAACGAGCGGGACCTGAAGGACCTGGAGCGGCGGCGCATTGACGGGTATGTGGCGCCGGGCCGGGAGGGCAAGCAGGCGGCTACCCGCGATCTGGAGGCCCATCCGGCGACGGGTCGCATGAGGGAGAAGCTGGCGACGCCGGCGGGCCGGACAGCGTATGCGGAGCGCAAGTGGTTGTCGGAGGCTCCCTACGGTTGGATCAAGCACGCGCTGGGCTTCCGGCGCTTCAGTCTGCGTGGACTGGCGAAGGTGCGCTGCGAGTGGGACTTGGTGTGCCTGGCGTTGAACGTCAAGCGCCTGCACGTGCTGATGGCGGCGTAGGATGCGGGGAATGCGGCTCGCCACGGCGGCAAATCGACGCGCACCGCGGTTTCTGGCGGCCCGTGCGGCCCGCGAGGACCGAATTTTGCTCTCTGTTCGCCAACCACCGAAAATCCACCCCGCCCGGCCGACTGGCGAAGCCGCCCCGACACGGAGCTCAGGGCGTGGGCTGGCGACCCATTTCCTGCCGCAAACGTCCTGCGGCGCAGACTCCTAGTGTCAGCGGCGATCCGCGCGAGAGTGTTCCGGGCGCCTGCGGCCGGTGCGCAATCGAGGCATTGGGGTGCAGGGTGACAGAAACTGACACAGGCGGTCAGCTACCTTCCATCGGTCAACCATCGGCAGGTCTGCCGCGCCATTCGACGAAATTTGCGTGTGCACGGGCCTTGTCCGCAGCACAAGAAGACACGCCACATGTCCAGCTACGTTCTTGACCATCTCACGATCGTCAACCAGATCAAGAGAAACCTGCAGGACCGCTACCCTTCCGGCTACCCGATCCTGAAGGAGCTTCTGCAGAACGCGGACGACGCACGGGCACGCCGATTCATCCTCGACGCGTTGCCTGGCTGGCCAGATGCGGGCAACCGGCTCCTGAAGGGTCCAGGACTGCTGGTCACGAACGACGGCGAGTTCACCCCCAAAGACCGGAAGGGCATCCTCGCGTTCGGCGACAGCGTCAAGGTCCACGATCGCGCCGCCATCGGGCGGTACGGACTCGGCCAGAAGGCCGTGTTCCATCTGTGCGACGCCTTCGTCGTCCACGCCTTCGACGAGGATCACGCGGAGCGGTTCTGCGAGGTCGTGAATCCGTTCCTGGAAGTCGATGTCCCTGGCAACGTCACCAAGACGTGGGACACACTGCAGGAAGACGATGTCGACCGGCTGCGAAGCCATCGCGCACCCGGAAGGCGTGCAATGTTTCTCTGGCTGCCGTTCCGGCGACCCGACCTGGAGCCGGCGCCGGGCGTCGGGTTGTCTCCCGACCAGCCACGGATCGATGAGACGCTCAGGGAGTTGGACCGCCCGGACGAACTGCAGGTGCTGCTGTCTGCCCTCCGGCATCTGGTGTCCATCGAAATCCTGAAGGAGGGCAAGACGCTCTGCGCCGTACACGTGGGCGACGCCGATCGGCTGCTCGGTCCGGATGCGTGGCGGGGGGGCGAGCGGCCTTTCCGCGGCCGAATCAGCGTGCAAGTGAGAGGTGCCGACGCTCGTGTTGCGCCCTTCGTCGGGCGCGAGACGACGCTTCCGGACAGTCCTCCGGCCGCGCTGCGCAAGTCCCCGCACTGGCCGCAGACGATCACCGTCCAGACGACCGAGTCGGAGAAGGGCGAACCGCACGGAGCGGCGATTCTGTTGCGCGGCGGCGGCCTGGACGCGCTCCAGCCGAGCCAGTTGACGATTTCGTGGGCGGTCTTCCTGCCGGTCTCGGAAGTAGCGGACCACGTCGGTGCGTCCGGCGCATCGGCTGCCGGAGTTGTGCTTCCCATTCCGGCCGCTGGCCTTGGCGCGTTGCACCTACTGCTCCACGGCTATTTCTTCCTAGACGGCGGGCGCAGCCGAATCGAGGGCCTGTCCGAACCGCGATCCGAAGATCCGGGAGATGCAGCGGCACTGCGGGTGGCCTGGAACACCGCGCTCCGCGACGACGTGGTCCTGCCGCTCGTTCCGGCGGTTCTGAAGGACGCGCTCGACAGCAACGTCCTCGATGATGCAGACCTCGCGCACGTAGCGCAGGCAATCGCCCAGAGCCGGTGGCTTACCGAGGAACGCCGCCGGGCTGTCTGCGGGAGGCACGTACTGATGCGCGCAGTACGGGGGCGACGGACGGTCTGGAGGCTCGAGCCGGCGCATGCTGTGGTCCGCCCGTTGCCCGCCGCTGTCGCCGATGCCCCCGAACGCCTCGCTGCACTCTTTCCGGGTATGGATGCCTGGGCCGAGGAGCGCAAGCTGCTGCTCTGCGTCAATCAGCACATCTCCCTCGTTCCCGCCACGACCTGCTGGACGGCGGAGGAGCTCCAGTCCTTGTTCTCCCGCCTTGAACCGTCCGCCTTCCAGTCTTCCGCACTGACAGGACTGCTCGGCGGCATTCTCACCGCGACGAAGTTGGAGGATGACCATCGCGAGGCGATCGGAACGCACCTGGAACGCGCCCTGCGCGGGGCGCTGTTAGCGCCTAGGCCGCTGGCGTCGGCCGAGAGCATCTCGGACGTCCTCCGACATGCCCCGCCGCACGTCTTCTTCCCTCTTCCCAGGCAGGTGGAGGAGCGCGAGGTGCTCGGCGCGCTCGCCTCATCGGCTGCCGGAGTTCTCCCGGTGCGCGGCGTGTGGCTTCTGGATGCCGAACCACGACCTGCATCGCCTTCGGATCTCGTTGCGCTCCTGCGCTCCCTGGAGCCCCTCATCGGCAGCGAGAACGCCGATCAGGCCGATCAGGCCGCAGCCGCGGCGGTCGCACTGCTCCAGGGACACCCGATGACCAGGCTTGCGAGCCGAGAGGATTTCGCTTGCCTCAAGGTGCTCAAGGCCCGCGATCCCGACGGCGGACGGACCGTCCCGCTCTCACTGGGAGAGCTCGTCGAGCGGGAAGACCGTGGATTCCTGTTCCAGCAGTCGCCAGGAGCTGAACACAGATTGCGCGCGCTGATTGCCGCCGTTCCGGACGCGCTGCCGGTCATAGTCGCGGGGCGGACGGCGGAGATCCTCAAAGAGCAAGGTGACGATTCACCCCTACAGCCGCGAACCGCCGACAAGCGTGGCGTCTGTGCGGTCGTCAAGGCCGCGCGTCGGTTCGGTCAGGCCGGCGAGAGGGCCGCGCTGATCGCGAACCTCGAACCGACGATCGCTGACGACCGGGATGCGCTGCGGATGCTCTGCACGGGAGATGCCAGCGTCCGGCAAAGCGCGAACGCGCTCTGGTGCCTGGATAGCGACTTGGTGTCGGTCGAACGCCTCGTGGCCGAGTTCGCCCGCCAGGACGACGGCTTCCTCTTCGTCCCCTCCGTGATCACGAGCAACCTTACCGATATCCTGCGCCAGCATCTGGGTATCCGGGCTATCGACTCTCAGAAACTTGAACGACTCCTGGAGGGGAACGTTGAAGCGATACGCCAGATCGCGCCAACGGAGTCAGAACGGGCGGCGTTGCTGGGCATCGACGGCATCGGCAACGAGCTATTGCTGCGCCTGCCCATTCACGACCGCTCGGACGGCACCGTCGGAAGAGCCGACGACCTCTACTGGGAAGACGACTGGTCGATTCCTGACGAGCTTCGACCGTACGTGCCAACGGTCCGGCTCGTCGAGGGCGAGCGCGAAAAGGAGCGGCAGCAACGCATCATCAGACGATGGGACTGCCGGTGGCAGGTCGAGACGGCCCTGACTCTGCCGGCGCCTGAGCGATTCTGTGAGGCAATACTCGGCGCACTTGCCGCACTCTCCGAGCGCGGCGAGATGCTCCCTTCGGAGACTCGCTTGCGGCTGAAGGAGGTGCGCTGGATCGAGGCGGACCGCTCTGCGGTCGCCCCCGAGGAGATCCTGTCACTACCGGAGGTTGTGGCGGCCGCGGCATTGGACCTGCTGTCGAGAGACGGTGAAAGGCCGCCGTTCCGGACGGTCGACCGCTTGCCGGCCCATATCCGGGAGCATCCTGCTCTCCGTTACCTGACCGAGAAATCGTTTCCCGACCCGAAATCATCCCTCGATGTGCTGGCCGAGTTGATCGGCAACGCGAAACCGATCGGCCTGCTCGGCCGGCGCGAGAACTACCCCGTCGAACACTTCACCGCGCTCGCGCGCGCCGGCGCGGAGCTGGAGTTGCCCGCCTGGCCGATTCTGCGGTCGGTGCTTTCGTTAGTCCGCGATGACAAGAGCATCGAGCGGATCTTCTCGTCCCTGAGTCAGTTGTCCCACGAGAGTCCGAGGGCCGCCGAGCTTGCCGCGCGGCATCTCGATGCATTGGCGGAACGCGCCAGGAAGAAGGACGCGACGGCAACGGCGGCGCGGCAGGCCTACCGCTACGGCTTCGAGGCAGTCGCCGAGTGGCCGGACGAGTTGCAGCACCGGGTCTTCGGCGCCACACACGTGCCGACTGCATCCGGAGGCTGGCGCAGCGGTCGAGAGGTGGCGAGAGTCGGCCACGGGATGGCGAAGACGCATCTTCTTGCCAGCGATTGCGCAGGCATGTTCAAGCGGCCGGATGCAGACGGTCATCCAGGGGCCGAGGGCGCTCTTGCACTTGCTGCCGGCATGGCGGATGGATCCGATCCGAGCGGCGACGTGGACGCATTGGAGAAATCTGCTGCAGAGAATCTGCGGCGGATTCTGACGCCCTGGCGCGATCGCGTCCCGCCGGAGCTCGTGATCACCCTCTTGGGTTTCCTCGGCCGGTTTCCGGCCATGAGGCAGCTCGCCGAAGAGTGGAAGAGCGACAGCAAGCTCGCCGTGGAATCGCTGTGGAGCGATCTCGACCGGCACATGAAGCGGTCTCTCAAGGCCGGAAGTCCCGTTGACAACCCGTTGCAGGCGAGAGTGGAGGAGTTGCGCTTCCGAATCACCGAGGTTGCCGGCGAGTACGTGCGGGCAACGGCCTTGTCCGGCGATGAATTCGACGCGCCGTTGGGAGACGACTCGGAATTGGCGGTCGGCAACCCGCAGGAATCGTACAGCCGGCGCGTCGTCGTTTCGGCGAAGGACGGATCGAGAAAGCTGGTCATCCATCTGCAGATCCGACCGATCTCTCCCTCACCCTACTTCGAAGCGGCAAGCGGCATGTTTCGCAGGTTCGTCGAGGCAGTGGCGGTCGACTGCCTTCGGCTTCACATGTCCGATCAGCAGGCTGCACTCGATGCCTTCCTCGACACGGTGGCCGGTGGCGATCAGCCGACCTTGGAAGATACGAGGCGGCTTTTGCGCGATCGACTGCCGGCGCTTCTGGCGGAGATGAAGTTGCCCGCGGACTCGCGTTGTCAACGGGCGCTCCGGGAGTACGAACGGGAGGAGGCCCGAATTGGCCGCCGGTCTGCGGCCGACCGAAAGACGGCGCCGGAGGTTCTCGACGACGCGAAGGGCGCGTTGTGGGAGGATGTCGAGCACGCCGACTCCGCAGCGGAGCTGCTCTCCGCCGTGCGCGAGAGGATACGTGGCCTCGGCTACTCGGGCGACCGTGTGCTCTTCGAACTGTTCCAGAACGCGGACGATGCCTGCGTGCAGCAGCCTACTAAGGCCGGCGGAGACGATGGGCTTCGGATCGAGTACGTGTCGAGCCCCGCCGGATTCCGCGTCGTTCACTGGGGTCGCCCCATCAACTATCTGGGCGCCGACCACGACCGGGCCCGGCAGCTCGGCCACGACCGCGACCTGCTCAACATGCTCGTGATGAACTTTTCGGAGAAGCGCGGCTTGACCGGCAAGTTCGGGCTGGGCTTCAAGAGCGTGCACGTCCTGTCGGACCGCGTCGGCATCGCCAGCCGCTTCGTCGCGCTGCGGACCCGGGGCGGAATCCTGCCGCAGGAGTGGGAAGACGGAATCGACCTCGCGGCGGGAATGAGCGCCGACGGGCACAGGGCCACGTTGATCGACGTTCCCTTCGCCGACGAACCGACGGCGCAGACGGAGGGGCAGGCGGCTGTCGAGAAGTTCGCCGCCGCCGCACCCTGGTTACCCGTGTTCGCCCGGCGCATCCGTGGTGTCGACATCACTGGTACCCTTCCCCGGAGAATTCGTTGCGAGATATCCGGATTCCCGCCGCATCTCCCCAGCAGTGGATTCCTCGATGTGATCACGGTCACCGACACGGCTGCGGCAACGCAGCGGATGCTGCGCTTCGGTCTTGGCAGGTTCCATCTGCTCATCGGGATCGGAGAGGATGGCCCACGTGGCGTCCCCGAGCATGTTGGCCGCCTGTGGAACCTCGCGCCTCTGGAGGAACGGCTGCGCTGCGGCTGGTTGATCAACGGCCCGTTCCGGGTCGACCCCGGTCGGGGACGGCTCGCCGGAACGGAGGACGATCGGCGCCAGTGCTTCGAACGACTCGGCGAGGCGCTCGGCGAACGGCTGTTGGCGCTCCACGACCTGGCTTCCGGACATTGGGACGTTCTTGTCGAGACGCTGTCTCTGGCGCCGTCGACCGAGCCGGAGGAGTTCTGGTCGCGGCTGTTCGATCTCATGAGTCGGGATGCGACGGACGACTTGGCCCGTCATCTCCACCGGAACACCAGCGGCTACGCGCGTCTGTTGACCGAGCGAGCGACGGCGCCGAGCGGCCTGCCGCAGCCCTTCGACCGATTGGTCTGTGCCTCGGACGTCGAAGAGTGCACGACGGAGGCAATGGCCGACCCCGGCGTGCTGCAAGCAGTCGAGGCGTGGCCGTCTCTGCGTCGTCGGAGGGGGCGTATCGTGGCAGGCGAGGTGGCGGCGCGCCTGCGGTCGTTCGGCTTCGGAAACGTGCGAGGACTCGCGCTGTGCGACCTTCTGCGTGAGGAACTCGGTGGAGAGAACCGCGTCGATGTCGACTTGGCAGAGCAGCTCGGGCGAGTCATTACACGGAAGACACTGGAGGCCGATCCCATCCGCCTGGAACACGACAGCCTGCTCCGGGCTGCCGGACAGGCTGCTTTCCGCGCACAGGATGGGGGGTGGAGAAACGCGCGAGATCTGATCCTGGAAGCAGCCGACAACGACGATGAACGCCGGATCTGCGGTTTCGCACCCGAGCACGCCCTGCTCGACCGGGCGTACGCGGACGACGCCGTCGCGTTCTTCCAGGTGGCGCGGGTCCGGTCCGGCTATGGCTTCCGGCTACCACGTCTTGTTGCCGAGTGGGCGAGAGACGCCCAGGACGACGGCAGGCGCCGGGCCGCGCTACGGTACGTGATCGACGGAGAGCACCGAGCGTCGCTGGCGGAAGCGATGCGTAGCGCACATCCGAGTTGGCTGCCGAAGCGTGAGGGTCTGTTCGATCACGAACTTCTACGGGATTGGCCGGAGGAAGATCGCAAGCGCTTGGTCAGCGAGCTCGCCCCCGACCAACTCGTGCTGCGTCCGTCGCCTTCACTACCCCCGCCGCCTCCTCCACTCCCCGGACAAGTCGGACAAGCGCTCGAGTGCATCCACGAATGGTGGCGGAACCAATGCGCTCAGCAGCGGGAGCGCCACGAGGAAGCCACCTATCCGCCCAATTTCTCGTTTTCGGCCCTCCGGCAGACCGATCCCATCGACCGCGCGGCATGGTTCACCATGTTCGCGTTGGCCTGCTTCCAGTCGCTGGGTCGAACACAGGGCGAACAGCACCGCAGCTTCATCGATCACGGCTGGCAAGATGGCTGGTGGCCGGAACTCGCGGAATCCCAGCCGCCTGACAGCATCGAACCGTGGCTCGATCGGCTTGAGCGGTGGAGCGATGCCGAGCCCTTCGACCAGCATGCCCATGCCTGGAGACGGACGTTCGTCGATCTGTACACGGTGGCCCGCTGGCTGTCGAATTACGAGGAGATATTCCGCAAGTTCCCGAACATCGTGCGCGAGCGGGGTCCCGTGTCGTTGATCGACCTGCTCCGACCGTCGCACTCAAGTGCCTTGGCGTCCCTGGGAACGGAGGCCGCACCCGTCGACCGCACGCTGGGCGCCGGGGTGAACTGGATGATCCGCGAGTTGACCCGCAACGGTCTGTATGGATGCTCTGACGCCGACTTGACCGCCCCGTACTGTTGGATGCCCACGCAGCGTGTACGGAAGTTGTTGGTGTCGTTGCACGCACCGATCACTGAGGCGTCGGCCAAGCCGGACGAGAGTCGCGCCATCTACGGTTTCATCGCCGACCACATCGGGGCCGACCGCGCCCGCTTCGAGGGCGACTTCGATCTTCCGTTGCAGTTCATGACTCGCTCACGGTACCGAGACGCACTCGGTCGCTGCCTCGCAGCGGCCGGCTATGAGATGCCGGCCTTCGGCTCAGAATGACGTTTCGATAGCAGGTTCCCTTGAATGAACACGGGATGGCCAAAATGGCCAATACCAACCAACCGCTCACCACCGGCACACCGGTAACCCACCTGCGCCACGGTGCAGGCCGGGTCGTGGCGGACATGGGCGGGACGGTCATCGTGCGGTTCGGCGGCAGGCTGGAGCAGGTGCCGACGGGCGAGGTCGCGGAGACCCCGTCGTTGTACACGGCTCTCCGCCGCGGTACGCTCGACGACGCAACCGACGCGCTCGTTCGCGCCCAGGCGCTCGCCATCTCGTCGGTCAACGACCAGTGGGGCGTCTTCTCCCGCTCCCGGGTCCAGTTGCTTCCGCACCAGTTGTGGGTCTGCCGGACCGTGAACCGGGAATGGCCGTTCCGCTGGTTGGTGGCCGACGACGTGGGACTCGGGAAGACCATCGAATGTGGCCTCGTGCTGATGCCCCTGATCGCTTCCGGACGCGTGCGCCGACTGCTGATCCTCGCGCCGGCGAAGCTCGTGCCGCAGTGGCAGTCCCGCCTCAAGGACATGTTCGACATCCGCGTGCAGCGCTATGCCGCCGAGACGGACACGGCGCGCGGCGACTTCTGGGCGACGGCGTCGATGGTCGCGGCGTCGTTTCACACGCTGCGCGGCGCCCAGCGAGACCGGCGCGGCGCCCGCCGGCGGCTGCTCGACGCCGATCCGTGGGACCTCGTGATCGTGGACGAGGCCCACCACCTGGGTATCGACACGCGCACGGGGCCGACGTTGGCCCACGGTCTCGTGGCGGACCTCGAGGAGCGGGGGAAGGTCAATTCGCTCCTGTTCTTCACCGGCACGCCCCACCGCGGGAAGGACTTCGGCTTCTACGGTCTGATGCGCCTCGTACGTCCGGATCTGTTCGACCCGGATCGAGACACGGCTGAACAGCTCCCGCAGCTTCGGCACGCGATGATCCGCAACAACAAGGCGGCGGTGACCGACCTGCAGGGCAACCGGCTGTTCAAGCCGATCAGCATCCACAACCGAGAGTACCGCTACCACGAACAGGAAGCCTTCTTCTACCACACGCTGAGCCGATTCATCCTGGACGGGCGGGCGTACGCAGCGACCCTTGACGGGCGAGCGCAGACCGCCCGCATGTTGGTGCTCACCGCCCTTCAGAAGCTCGCGGCCAGTTCGGTTGCAGCCGTCCGCAGCGCGCTTCTCAATCGGCGCGCCATGCTGCAGGCGAAGCTGGCGCCCGCAGCACGCTCGTCACCTCATGGGCCGCTGATCCATGGGGAAGGGACAAGTCCGCAGGACGTCAGCCTGCCGGTGGAGGACCAAGCGACATTGGACGAGATTGCTGAAGCCGAGGAGCAACTGCCCGGCGCCACGGCCGTGCTGCTGATGAGGGACGAGGTGGACCGCATCGAGGAACTGCTCGCGTTGAGCGAGCAGATCACAGCGGAAACGAAGGTCGAGCGCCTGATCGCCATGCTCAGCGACGGGATTCCGGCGGAGGAGTCCGTGCTTCTGTTCACCGAGTACAAGGCGACGCAGGCGGTGGTCCTCAACGCTCTGCAGCGGCAGTTCGGTTTCGGATCGGCGACGTTCATCAACGGTGACGACCGGCTGGCGGGGGTGGAGCAGGCATCGGGGCGCCTTGGAACCGTCAGCCAGCCACGCGAGAAGGCGGCCGCCATGTTCAACGAGGGGCAGGTGCGCTTTCTCGTATCGACCGAGGCCGGCGGCGAGGGTATCGACCTCCAGGAGCAGTGCGCCACGCTGGTACATGTCGACATGCCCTGGAACCCGATGCGGCTCCACCAGCGCGTCGGGCGCCTGTCACGGTACGGGCAGAACCGGCCGGTCGCCGCTTACATCCTGCGCAACCCGGATACCGTCGAGGCTCGCATATGGGACCTGCTGGCGGAGAAACTGGAGCGCGTGCAGCAGGCGTTTTCCGCTGTCATGGAGCAGCACGAGGACATCGCGCAGTTGGTCGTCGGCATGGCCGGCAGCACCGTGTTCAACACGCTGTTCACTGGTGCGGCGGGGAAGACGGGCGAGCAGTTGACGACTTGGTTCAACGAGGCTACCGCCACACTCGGCGGGCGGGATGTTCTGGAGACGGTTCGGGACATGGTAGGCAACGTGTCGCACTTCGACTTCCAGCAGGTAGGCGGCGACGTGCCGCGAGTGGACCTCCCGGATCTCGAGCGGTTCTTCACGCTGGCGGTCGGCCGACACCGGCGCCGCATCCTGCGACACGAGGATGGCATGGAGCTCAAGGCGCCGGATGCCTGGAAGGATCGCAGCTACGCCGTGCGCTCGCGGTACGAAGGTCTCGTGTTCGACCGCGGACTGCGCGGCCGGAATGCAACGTCCCGCGTGCTGGGTGTCGGCCACCATCTCTTCGACATCGCACTCGACGAGAGTCGGCAACTTCCGGCCCGGGTCGCAGCGCTGGACGGACTCACTGCTCCGGTTCTGATCGTGTCCGTCGAGGACGAGGTCACGGGCACCGGAGCACTCGTGCAGCGCCTGATCTTCGGGGTCAGGGAGATGTCCGGCCAAGCCGAGACCCTCCGCGACTGGGAGCTCCTCTGCCTGTTGAACGGCCTGAAGGTCGGGACGGCCGTTCACGAGACTCTGCCGACCGATCTCTGGGCGCTGGTCGATAGCCTGCGTCTCGCGTTCGAGGCAGCCCTGTCGGATCGCGCGCCGACGTTGCGCCGGCCGGTCGCCTGGCCCGAGATGCTGTTGGTCCCGGCGACTCCGGAGTGGAAGACTTAGCGCACCGTTACATCGTCACGCGGGAAGTGAAGTTCATCCAGCAGCGCTGGCCGAACGGTATCGGCTGCCACTGGTGTGGCTCGACGGACGTGAAGGCAGGCCCGGTGTCGGGCCGGCACGCCGCATCAAGTTGTGTGTTCGGTTTGTGGCTCCCGTACGTGAGATATGATTGAAGCAAGTATGGCTCAAGAGAACTTGGTAATCCAGCAAGCGACCGAGCGGGCCGCCGAAGCTGCTGATCGCGCTGATCGGGCCGCCGACCACGCCGACCGGCGGGCCCGCGATGCAGACCGTATTTCGCGCTGGACAGTCGGGCTCATGCTAGCAACCGCTCTGCTTCTCCTGGGACAGGGATTCGCGGTGCTTTTGCAGATAGGCGAAGTGCGGACCGAGGTCGTCGCGGTACGGACCGAGGTCGCCGCGGTGCAGGACGAGATCGCCGACATGCGGACAGACATCGCCGCAATTCGTGTGCAGCAGGCCACGCAGGTTCCCCCGCGTCCGCAGTAGTCTACCGCCAGCGGAAGATCCGGAGCGCCACGCCGAAGCTCCCCGCGCCCCAGGCCGCGAGGATCAGCAGGTCCGGGCCGGTCGCGAGCAGCCCGTTCCCGTCCAGCATCACGCCGCGCAGCGCGTCGTTCAGCGCGGTCAGCGGCAGCGCCTGAATGAACGGCTGCATGGCGTCCGGGAAGTTCGACGAGGCGAAGAAGACGCCGGAGCAGATCCACATCGGCGCCATGACGACGTTCATGATGCCCGAAACCCCCTCGATGGTCTGCGCGCGGCTGGCCGTGAGGAGCCCGATCCCGCCGAAGGTCATGGCCCCGAGCAGCGACACGGCGGCGAGGCTGAGGAGAGAGCCCTCGATGGGCACGCCGAACATCAGGCGGGCGAAGCCGACCAGGGCCACCAGCTCGAACGCGAGCAGGACCAGGCGCGCCGTCACGAGGGCGGCGAGGTACTGGTGGCGCCGCATCGGCGTCGCGATCAGCCGCTTGAGCAGCTTGCGGGTGCGCTGCACGACCAGCGTGAAGCCGATGCCCCACATGCCGGTCCCCATGATGTTCATGCCGAGCAGGCCGGGTATCAGCCAGTCGATGTAACGGCTGCCGGGGGCGATGACGGTCTCGTTCCGGCCGGTCCAGACGTCCTTGCGCCCGGCGGCGCGCTGCAGCAGGTCGTCGACCGTCTGGCGGGCCAGACGGCTCTCCGGCCGCGTCGGGTCGTAGCGGTACGTCGGCGGGTCGCCCGGCGCGACCACGACGTGCGCGAGCCCGTCGCGCAGCGCCCTTGCCGTGGCGTCGGGAGCGAGGGACACGACGTCGACGCTCTCGTACCCCGACAGGGCGTCGATCAGCTCGGTGGCGCCGGGCCCCGGCTCGACGGCGACCGCCACCGGCGTCTCGGACGGGGAACGGAAGGCGATTCCGAGGGCGAGCGCCATCAGCAGCGGGAAGATGAAGACCCAGAAGATCATCTCCGGCTCGCGCACGAGGATGAGCAGCCGGGTGATCGTCATCTCCACGAACGGATGACGCGGTTCCGCGGATCCGGTCTCAGTCATCGCGGAGCCGGTGCCCCGTCAGCGCCACGAAGACGTCCTCCAGGGTGGCGGTGCGGGTGGCGAGCGTCTCGATCTCGACACCGGCTTCCGCCGCCAGCCCCACCAGCGCCGGCAGCGCGCGGTGCAGGGCGGTCGCGGTGACGAGCCAGGCGTCCGAGGTCCCGTTCGCGCGCACCGTGTCGACGTCGGGGAGAGCGGCGATCCGTTCCTGCAGGCCGTCGGACTCGGGCGCCTCTCCGCGGGCGAACGAGACCTCGACGATGTGCGGGGCGCCGATCGAGAGAATCAGCTCGTCGGGGCTGCCCTGGGTGACGATCCGTCCCCCGTCGACGATGGCCACCCGGTCGCACAGCACGTGCGCCTCGTCCATGTAGTGGGTGGTCAGGAGGATGGTGCCTCCCTCGGCCCGATAGCGCTGCAGCAGCGCCCACAACTGCCGGCGCGACTGCGGGTCGAGCCCGGTGGTCGGCTCGTCGAGGAACAGCAGGTCGGGATCGCCCACCAGGGCGCAGCCCACCGCGAGCCGCTGCCGCTGGCCGCCCGACAGCCGGCCGACCCAGCTCTCGCGCTTGCCGTCCAGCTCCAGCAGGCCCAGCACGTCGTCGACCGCGCGCCCCCGCGGATAGAACGACCGGAACAGGCGCAGCGTCTCGCCCACGGAGAGCTTGTCGTCCATCTGCGACTCCTGCAGGTGAATCCCGAGCCGCGCCCGCAACGCGTCGTCGTCCTCCCCCCACGCGCGCCCCAGGATCCGCACCCGGCCCGCGTCCGGGGCGAGCAGCCCCTCCAGGATCTCGATGGTCGTGGTCTTGCCCGCGCCGTTGGGCCCCAGCAGGCCGAAGCACTCGCCGCGCCGCACCTCGAGGTCGAGACCGTCGACCGCCAGCACGTCCCCGTAGCGCTTGACGACGCCGGTGCAGGAGAGCGCCGCTGCAGCGGGTTCGGTCATCGCTCCGACGGCTGCGGGCGACCCGGCGGGACTCTCCCTCCCGGCCGTGCTCGCCGGC
Organism: Vicinamibacterales bacterium; assembly: GCA_963662835.3. GTDB lineage: Bacteria > Acidobacteriota > Vicinamibacteria > Vicinamibacterales > UBA8438 > WTFV01. Next base: position 6,886,341 of record CAXXVU020000002.1, on the reverse strand, counting down.
GGAAAGCTGGTTCCCGCGGCGGTGCTCATTGCGCCAGCGCCGGGGTCGTCGTCGGCGGCTCGCGGCGCTTCGTGCCCTGCTCGTACGCATGGCCCAGCTCGAACAGCCTCGCCTCGGTGAACGGCCGCCCGAGCATCTCGAGCCCGATCGGGAGCCCGTCGGCGGTCAGGCCGGCCGGCAGGGTGAGCGCCGGGAACCCGGTGGCGGGGCTCAGGAAGCGGTTGTTGCCGCGCGCGTAGGCGTCCCGGGTGTTCGCGTTGGTGAGGGCGTCGGGCGCGATCACGGTCGTCTGGTGATCGAAGGTGGCGTAGACGAGCGCGTCGAGATCGTGCTCGGCCATCGCCACCAGGACGTTGCGCCGCAGCTCCTCGCGAGCATGGAGAATGGTCAGATAGCCGCGGTCGTTGATCGACTGGCCGACCACGTTGATCAGCCCGCGGGCCCGCCAGGGAGTCACCACCCCCGACAACAGGATGTCCCGGACCGTCTTGACCGGCGCGTTCTCGTGCTCGGCCAGGTAGCCGTTCATCGCGCGCTCGGTCTCGAAGTTGTTGGTGGTGTACGCCCGCTGCGCCGCCTCGAGGCCGGCCACCGTCACCGGGTCGACGACCGTGGCGCCGAGCGCGCGCATGTCGGCCAGGGCCCGGTCGACGAGCGCCCGCACCTGCTTGTAGTCGTCGGCGTCGGGATCGGTCTTCGGGTCCATCGACTGGCGGATGACGCCGATGCGCGCCCCGCGCAGGTCTTCCGTGTCGAGGTCGCCGGCATAGGACTCGGGCACGTGGCCGACGGCGTAGGCGGTGATCGGGTCGTTGGCGTCGTAGCCGGCGATCGCGTCGAGCAGGAGCGCCGCGTCCCGCACCGTGCGGGTCATCGGTCCGAGGGTGTCGCTGGAGGGGTTCGCCGGCATCATCCCGAAGCGGCTGACCAGCGGCAGGGTGGGGCGCAGGCCGACCAGCGCATGGACCGCGGCCGGACCGCGGATGGACCCGCCGGTGTCCTCGCCGATGCCGACCATCCCGAAGTTGGCGGCGATGCCGGCGCCGGTGCCGCCCGACGAGCCGCTCGGATTGCGGGTCGGGTCGTAGGCGTTGCGAATGATGCCGAAGGCGGAGCCGACGTAGCGCGAGGCGAACTCGCCCATGTTGGTCTTGGCGAGGATGAGGGCCCCCGCCGCCCGCATCCGGACCACGATGGTGGCATCGCGGCTGGACATGAAGCCCTCGAACAGGGCCGAGCCGTAGGTCGTCGGCAGGTCGCGCGTCTCCACCTGGTCCTTCAGCAGCACCGGGATGCAGTGCAGCGGGCCGACCGGTCCGGAGTCGGCGTAGGCCGCGTCGAGCTCGCCGGCCCGTGCGAGGGCCCGGGGATTGACCACCTGGATGGCGTTCAGCGCCGGGCCGGCCTGGTCGTAGGCCTCTATCCGGTCGATGTAGCGTTGCACCAGACGCCGGCAGGTCAGCTCGCCCGACGCGAAGGCCGCGTGCACGTCGGCGACCGTCGCCTCGAGGAGCTGGAAGCCCTGGGCCGCGGCGACACCGGGGATGAGCAGCCAGGCGGCGGCCAAGATCGCCATCCACCGTCCCGCGCTCCCGGCGCGCTGGTTGATTCGGTAGCTCGCCGCCGTCCGTCTGCTTCGCGTCACGGTTCCTCCCCTTCCGGCTCCTGCCGGCTCCGGGGGACTATGTCATGCGCGGAGCACGTTGGAAAGCACCGCCGGGCGCCGGCGCTGCCCGCTGGGGCTGGAAACGGCGGATTCTCGCGTCCGCTCGTTCTATCGTGGGCGCCGGACGCGGCGTGAACCGGACCTGTGAGGGCTGACCGGCCGCACCTGCGCCGAGATCGGCGTGGCCGACGCGCACCACCCGAGATCGTTTACGGCGCGGGGATGGCCGACAGCAACGCCCACGCGTCGGACAACCTGGCCCGGGCGTCGGCGGCGGTCCAGTCGAATAGCCGCGCTTCGAACAGGTCGTCCAGAATGCCCTGAAAGCGCTCCGTCAGGTCGTCCCGCCGCCGGCCGGGCTGCCGAGAGCCCCACGCCTCCAAGTCGACCTCACGATTGCGCTCGCGCCAGTAGCGTAGGCCTCGGCCGCTCCCGCCGGTGACGGCCGGATGGGCGGGGCCGTCACCGGCGGGGTGAGCGGGCGCCGCCGTCCGTCACCGGACTACGCGGTATTCGACCAGCGCGGACAGGCCCACGACTTCCAGGATGCGGACCGCCATGCCGGCGCCCGCGGCGTCGGTGAGTCGCAACTCCTCTCCCGGAGAGAAATGCACCGGTTGCTCCTGTCCCTCGTTGATGGTGAGGTCGAATGCATAGAGACAGGTTCTGTCGTGCGGGTCGCGAACGGGGTTCAGTCGGCCGCCGAGCCCCGGGATGTGGCCCGTCGCGTCGGTGAAGATCACCGCCCCGCCTCCGGGATGCGGTTCGAGGTCCACGGCGAGCGCGCCCCGGGACGGAACCCATTCGCGTTCGACGTGGGCGCGGAAGCCCGCTGCGGCGACGAAGACCGTCATGGGCAGGCTGGTCGAATACAGTCGGAACGCGGCTTGGCCCTGACCGTCCGTCGTACCCTGCCTGAACGTCGTGTCGGGATACAGTACCAGCAGGTCGGCTCCCGCCACCGGGCGGCCGGCGTGATGCACGGCCAGCGTGACCGTGGCCGGCGTGGCTTCGGTGGCCGCCGCCGGAATCGTCAGGACGAGGTCGGCGTCATCGAGCACGCGGTACTCCGGGGACCTGCCGCACAGCGCCCGGGTCTGCCGCAGGATGATGGGAACGCCGTCGCCCCGCCGCTCCATGAAGAAACGACGGTTGTCGGATCCGGGAATGCCGGCGACGGGCAGGCGTCCGAGCACCGAGGCGATCGCCTCGTTGCGCGTCGCTTGGCGCGCGGTCATGCTGTCGACGGCCAGGTTGTTCGCCAGCCCGCCCGGCGAGTCGATTTCGACGCGGTCCGCAAACATGGACAAGCGAATCCGGCTGCCGCGGATGGAGTAGTCACGGTGCGCCACCGCATTTACCAGCGCCTCGAAGATCGCCTCCGTGCTGTACTGTGGCAGGTTCATGCGGGCCGGATCCTTGTAGGCGCCGACGCGCATGTTGCGCACCACGAAGCTCACGGCATCCGCCACCTGCCGTTGCAGCGGCCCGGTGATCGTCCGACCATCGAACTGGCCGGAAGCGCGGTCCTCGCCCCGGTAATGGGTTGCGGTGATGCAGGCGTTGGGAAGCCACTGTTCCGGCGCGAGGCTGCACAGGAGGACTCCCGCCACCGTGGCCCGCAACGCGCCGTTGTCGTCCGTGGTCAACAGCGCCAGCTTGTCCAGCGCGGTCTCGGGCGCCAGCCTGCCCTCCGCGCTCAACAGCGGTTTCCACAGGGCATCGTCCAGCGTCTGAAACCCGGAGTTCGGCACCGGTTGCTTGTCGAACCACAGAAAGCGCGCCTGGTTGCGCCGTTGCGCCAGACGGAGTCGCGCGTCGGTCGTCATGCGCCGCTTGGACGCCGCCACGCGAACGAAACTTCCGCCGGGGCTGTCGTGCTGCGACTCGCCCTTCGGCACCTCGATCACCAGGACCGCCTTGCCGTTGGAGAGCCGCCGGTGACTGGTGCGGACGCTCACGGGAGGCTTGATGGAATCAGCGCTCACCCCTGCGATCAGCGCGTCCAGAGCGACGAGTTGTTCGCGCGACAGGCCTTGCGGTTCGCCGCCGTCGGTGACGCCGCAAACCAGGACGCCGCCCTCGGCATTGGCGAAGGCCGCGATTTCGTCCGCCAGATCGTCGCGCTTCGGCGCGACCGGACGGTCGGCCCTGAACTCGATCTGCTTGAACTCCCAATAGCTGTCTTCCGCCAACCGCAGTTGGGCTTCGATGTCTTCCACCGCGACCGTCATGCGTCACTCCCGAACCCGGGCGTCCCACGTCGGCGGAGACGGAGGCGCCAACCGCGAGCCGTCGTGAACATCGTTCGCTCAGTCCGCCCGCAGCAGGTCGTAGTACTCCAGCGCCGCGCCGAGCACCATGGCGCCGCCGCGATCGTCTGCGCCGTTGACAGCCGGGCGATCCAGGTAGTGCCGCCGCGTCGGGCCGGCCCCGGTGCTGAAGCAGACGTCCACCAGCGTGCCGTCCGCGGCGACGTGGGCGAGCAGGGCGCGCCAGGCGCGGTCGACGGTCGGTCGGTACGAGTCGTCGAGCCACCCGAGCCGGATGCCTCTGGCCATCGCGGTCAGGGTCATCGCGGTGACGCTGGTCTCGCGGTAGCTGCCGGGCACGTCCACGATCTGCCGCCACATGCCGTCCGGCGCCTGCTGGTCGCGCATGCCCGCCAGGTGCCGGCGGTGGATGGCGAGCACCGCCGCCCGCTCCGGATGCTCTGCCGGGAGGACCGTCAGCAGCTCGGCGAGGCCGAGGGCGCCGAACCCGTTGCCGCGGCCCCAGGCGGTCGGGGCGCCGGCGTCGTGGTGGAACAGCCCGTTCGGCTGCTGCAGGCGGCCCGCGGTGGTGGTCACCAGGCGCACGGCGGCGGCGAGGCCCTCCGGGTCGCCGGCGCGGACCGCCGCGATCGTGCCGAGGAAGAAGTCGTCGCTCCATCCCGAGGCGTACTCGGGCATTCCCGGCGCGGTCTCGGCCGCCGCCAGCGCGACGCCTTCGGCCGCCAGGCGGGCCGCGGCCTCACCGTCGCCGCCGGGCAACCCGGTGAGCCGGCTGAAGATCATCGTCCCCGCGATCGCGGCGAACGAGATGCGGTCTCCGAACGCCGGCCGGCCGCCGGAGAGCCACGGGCGGACCTGGTCCAGGACCCTGCCGCGCAGCGATGCATCGCCGTCCATCCCGGCGATCCGCAAGGTATGCACCCAGGCGAGGGCCGGGATGTAGCTGATGCTCGGCGTGCCCGGGTAGCGCCGAACCATCAGCCGCGCCACGGTGAGCGGGTCGCGCGCCAGACGGCGGTTCAGGACGTTCCGCAGCGGCGATTGCCGGTCCCTCGCGCGGGCCAGCACCTCGCGCATGACGGCCGCGCCGTCCGCAGTCCCGCCGGTCGCCAGGAGTGTGTCGACGGGACCGAGGCCGGTGTGGTTCGCCGGGTCGGCGAGCGCTGCGGACAGTGAGCGGGCAGGCAGATCCTCGGCGTCGGGGCCGCTGCCGGCGCGCACGCGCAGCTCGTCCCCGGCGCGGACCTCGACGACGAGGTCGGGCGCCTGGTAGGCGACCCAGCGCCAGACGTAACGGGTCTCGGGCCGCTCGGGATGATCGAAGAATCCATCGACCGGCGGGAACGTGGCAGGCGGTCCCGCCGCGCCCGCGCCGGGCAGGCCCAACGGCAGCGCGCTCACCAGCCACCGGGCACGTTCCGCCTCGGGCGCCTCCGTCTTGAACCAGCGCACCGCATCGAGCACGAGGCGGGCGGAGTCGGCGTCGCCGTCGAGGCCGCCGACGAGCACGAGGCGGCGCTCGGGGCGCGACGCATCGAACGGCGTTCCGTTCTCGAGCGTGAGCAGCGGCACGTCGTCCCGCGTCATGCCCGCCCCGCTCACGATCCGCGGCTCGCCCCCTGACGTTGCGACGGCGTCGAGCGCCGCCGTGAGGGCAGCCGTGTCCGCGGGGGAGGGCTGGGCGGCCGCGGCTCCGGCGAGGGCGATCCCGAGCGCGGCAATGCCGACGGCGGCGGGCCGGCCAGCGCCGTACAGAATCCGCCGCCGCCGAGGACGCTCCTTGCGACGTCTACCGGCGACGGTGTGGATCGCATCGGCGAGCCGGCGCCGGATGCCGGACCGGGGCCGCGAAGACTGGTTCGTCACGTTCTACCTTCAATTCCTGGAGAGCGCCGCCACGCCGCCTTCGAGCGCGTGCAGGGCGCGGATCTCGTCAGCGGTCAACGGGCGGTCGAAGAGCGACAGCTCGTCGAACAGCCCCACGTAGTTCACGCCCAGCCGGATCGCGCCGCGCTCGACGTCCCAGGTGAACGGCTCGTCGATGTCGTCCGCCCCGCCGGGCACCCGCTCGCCGTCCAGATACAGGGTGGCCGCGCCGCCCGGCTGGCCGAGGCCCGCGTACGCGATCGCCACGTGCGTCCAGCGGTCGCCCGCGAAAGGCGGCTCGTCGACCACCGCAAGCCGATCGGTGAAGGCGGGATTGTCGTTCGGCCCGAGTCCGTCCGGGTTCCACACGTCCAGGTCGCCGAACACCCCCAGCCGGAACTGCCGCGGGTTCTCGGCCGTGAAGTCGACCCAGATCGCGGCGTCGTTGTAGGCGGCGTCGGTGATCTGGATCGGGTCGCAGAAGCCCGGCTCGAGGTCGGTGGCGGGGTCGAGGCTGAGCCAGAACGAGACCGTCCCGCTCCAGCCGTCCGGGGAGTAGCCGATGTTCCCCTCCGCCCGGTAGAAGATGGCGTGCTGGTTGCGCTCGGTGAAGCGCAGCGCGTGGCCGAAGCGTCCCGCGCCCTCGGCGAGCATCACTGCCGGGTTCCCGAGCCCCGGCTCCGCCTGGTCCTGCTCGTCGTACGACGGCGCCGTGTAGAGCGCCGGGTCGGCGTCGGCCCGATCCGCGTCGAGGCCGTTGTCGAACGAGGCGTGGAACGTCAGGGCGTCCGCGAGCGCGGCGGTGGAGTCAGCCGGTTCCTCCGCGGGCGCCAGCCAGAACATGCAGCCGGGTCCGGAACCGGCCCCGGTCTCGAACTCGTCCACCACCTCGAGCGTCTCGAGGTCGATCACCGCCACCCGGTCGTCGCCCCGCAGCGCGGCATAGGCCACCGCGCCGTCCGGCCGCACGAGCAGAGCGTTCGGGGCGAGGTCGAAACGCTCGATCTCGGTCCGGGACGCGGCGTCCATGACGACGACGCTGGTGGCCGAGTCCGAGACGAGCACGCGCGCGCCGTCCGGGGTGAAGGCCAGCCGGTTCGGATCCTCGAAGTTCAGGTCGAGGCGCTCGCCGACTTCCTTCGCGGCGACATCGACGATCGACACGTCGCCGTCGTTGCGGGTGGCGACCCAGAGCTCGGCGCCGTCCGGCGACAGATCGAGCCCTTCCGGATACGCGCCGCCGATGGGAATCGAGGTCACCTGCCAGTCGGGCGGTCCGCCCGCCGCGTCCTCGACGATCGACACGGTGTCCGACTCGCGGTTGGCCGTGAAGATCGTGTCCCGGTCGCGGCTGAGGACCATCATGTGGGCCCCGTCCTGCCCCAGGCCGAGCGTCCAGTCGACCGTGTCGGCCTGCGGGTCGTAGCGGGCGATCGACTTGAAGCCCTCGATGGTGAAGTACAGCTTTCCGTCGGCGAAGCGCACGTCGTGCGGCACGCTGCCCGCGCCGACGTCGAGGCGCCGGACCTCGGTCATCGATTCGAGGTCGATCACCGAGATCCCCTCGCTCGGACTGGCCACGAACGCCAGCCGGCCGTCCGGCGTCGCGGTCACTTCATGCGGGTTCCCCACCGTCGGGACCTGCCCCAGCACGGTCCCCTCCGCGGGGTCCACCACGGCCAGGGCGCCGGCGTCGCGCAGCAGGACCAGCAGCCGCGGCTCGGATGCGGTCTGCGCCGCCGCCGCGCCGGCGCCCGCGGCCAGCAGGACGAGCGCCGCTACCCATCGGATTGCCTGTATCGGTGCACGCACGGGTCACTTCCTTTCCTCGACTCCTCGACGCGTCCTCGACGCCCGGCACGCATTCGTCGACGCGTCGACTCGCCCGCTCAAGCCGGGGCGGGTCGCGGACACGATGGCCGGACTGCACGTATCCTACCGCCGTACGGTTGGTTTCGGTGGCGTCGCGTGCGCACACATCGAACCCCGGTCGAAGCGGATGAACAGGATCAGAGGAGAGAAGTCGATGACCAGACTGGCGACAGTTTTCTGCCTTGCCGTGCTCGCGTGTTTCGCCGCGGCTTGCGGTGCGCCGGAACCGGCCGCCGAGGCGCCGCCCGAGACCGCCGCCCCGGACACCGGCGCCGGCACCATCCTGCGCGTCGATCCCCGCTTCGACGCGCTCGTGCCGGCCGATGCGCGCATCGAGAGGCTCGCCGACGGCTACGTCTTCACCGAGGGCCCGGTCTGGGACCGCGCCGCCTCGCGCCTGCTGTTCTCCGACGTGCGCGGCAACGGCGTCTACCAGTGGTCCGAGGCCGACGGGGCGAGCCCGTTCATCGAGCCGGTGTTCGAAGGCGACCGCACCGGCCTGCGGTCGGTCAGCTCCAACGGGCTGACGCTGGACGCCGAGGGGCGTCTCGTCATGTGCGAGCACGGCAACCGGCTCATCTCGCGCGTGGAGGAGGACGGCAGCCGGACGACGCTTGTGGACAGCTACGAGGGCCGGCGGCTGAACAGCCCGAACGACGCCGCCTACTCGTCGGACGGCTGGCTCTACTTCACCGATCCGGGCTCGGCCCTCGAGGGCCGCGACGAGTCGCCGCTGCGCGAGCACGACTTCAACGGCATCTACCGCCTCAGCCCCAACGGCGAGCTGGAGCTGCTGTACCGCGATCAGTCCCGCCCCAACGGCATCGCGCTGTCGCCGGACGAGTCGGTTCTCTACGTGGCGAACTCGGACGCCGAACAGAAGGTCTGGATGGCCTACGACCTGAGCGCGGAAGGGGTCTCCAACCCGCGCGTCTTCTTCGACGTCAACGACCAGACAACGGAGGGGGCGGCAGACGGCCTGAAGGTGGACAACGCGGGCAACCTGTTCGCCACCGGTCCCGGCGGGGTGTGGGTGATCGCCCCCGACGGTACGCACCTGGGGTCGATCATGCCCGACGAGGTGCCGGCCAACGTGGCGTGGGGCGACGACGGCGGCACCCTCTACATGACGGCGCGCACCGGGTTGTACCGGATCAGGCTGACTACCGCGGGTCCAATCCCGGGGCCGTAGCGATCATGGATCGGGCGGGCTGATCATCCGTACGAAGCGCTTCACAGCCCGTGGTGGAACCCCGCGTGGCACCGAGAGCGGCGAGGCGCCCGTCTGGCAAGGCGTGAGAAGGGCGCATATTGGGCATATGTAACCGACGAACAACGCAGTCAGGCGGGATGCATCGCCGCTCGAATGCAGCGGGGGCTTTCGCCACGGGCTGTTCAGGCCGCATCCCGATCACGTCGCCCAGCCAGGAATCCTTCGAGCGAGCCTTCGAGCTTGGCCATGCGCTCGCGGTGCTCCCCGAGCTCGCGGGTGACCTGATCGAACCGCTGGTGCATGTCGGTGGTCAGTGTCCTGGCCTCGTCGGTGACCCGCTTGTTGATGTCCTTGAACCGCTCGTTCATCTCCCGTCGCAGTTCACGCATGTCTCTTTGGAGCCAAGTGAACAGTGCGATGATCAGGGCTGCGGTCAGCCAAGGGGTGATCTCGCTCATCGTGATGCCCGCTTCATGCCTGCTTCACGTTATCACGTGGTTCACGTCGTGTGGTACCGGGCGCGCGACCCCTTCCGGCTCGTACTCGTGAAGGCGAGAACCAGGGAGGGCCGGCGCCACACGGACGCGGCCCTCCTGCTCGATGAACGCCTGTCGGTTCTCGCCGCGAGCCGGAATGCCTACGGCTGGTCCGTCGCCCGCTCCCGGGCGCGCTCGCCGCCGAGGATGTTGGTCATGCTGTAGTTCCCCTCGTGGCAGGCGTACTCGAAGAGGAACGGCAGCTCGTCGGCCGGGAAGGCGGTGAACGGGAACTCCCCGGAGACGGCCTGCGTGAAGTGGGTCGGATCGTCGATGGTGAACTCGTAGTGCAGGCTGTCGGGGCCGCTGCGCGTGAACCGCTCGGTCACCGTGAGCGTGTCGTCGGACTGGCCGTTCGCCATGCGGAGCAGGACCGGGTCGCCGCCGACGGCGCCCGCGTTGGCCGTCGTCTTCCGCACGTTGGTGGTCTCGACCACCAGCGTGTCACCTTCCCAGTGGCCGCGCGCGTCGCCGTGCCACTGGCGGATGTTCGCCGGCGCATGGCCGCGTCCGTCGATCGGGATGATGCGCGTGTCGTGGATCATCTCGGCGTAGATCACCACGTGGTCCGGCGTCTGCAGGACGATGAAGTTGTTGTTGTAGGCGCTCGGCAGCATGGGCGGGCCGGCAGACCAGACCAGGCAGCGGTCGTTCAGCTCCAGGTCCTCCCAGGAGTCGAACGGGCCCTCGACCGGGTACGCCTCGTCGTGCGCCGCCTTGCGCGCCGCGGCGTCCGCGGTCCGCGCCGGCAGCCGGCCGTTCGGCGGATCGACGATCAGCGAGGTGCGGCTGGTCGGGCGCGTGCCGCCGTCGAGCCAGAAGTTGTTGTAGCCGCCGACGTTTCCGCCCGCGACGGTGCGCCGCGGCGGGGCGACCAGCAGGTCCTGGTTGCGCTGGACCCGCGCCTGCTCCTGCTCGGCGATCTCCTCGTCGGTCAGGAACGCCTTGTCGCCGAGCGCCTCGGGGCGCTCCAGCGGGGTGATGGTCTTGTTCGTGTAGGTCCCCTGGAGATCCGGATCGCCCCAGGGAGTCCGCGGGCCGTCCTGCCCGGCGGCGCCGGCCGGGGCCAGCACGAGGAGCACGAGCACGCCCAACGCGGCACCGAGATATGGCCGAGTCATCTGACACCTCCCATACGTGGCCTTGCGGCCGTTTTCCTGGCTTCGTTCGCGACGGTCGATCCTGGAATTATACGCCCGTGCGCCGGCGTGCGCGCGCCGGTTGCGCAGCCCTGCCTTCGACGAGCGCGCCCTTGTCGGCGTCTCGGACCGCGGACTATCATCCGGCTCCACAGACATTTGCAGACTGCGGGGGGGGAATCGATGCGTAGAACGCTAGCTCTGTTCGTGTTGACGTGCGCGCTGGCGGCGCCGGCCGCGGCCCAGGACGTCGAAGAGGTGCTGCAGGCCGCCGCCGAGGCGATGGGCGACGTGAGCACCATCCGCTACTCCGGGACGGGTTGGGTGGCCAACGTTGGCCAGAGCCACACGCCGGCCGACGACTGGCCCCGGTTCGAGGTCACTGCCTACGATCGCACCATCAGCTACGACGCCGGCGGGTCGTACGAGATCTACACGCGCCGTCAGGGCGACTATCCCGCGCTCGGCGGCGGCACGCCGCTGCAGGGAGAGCAGCAGCGCGTCTTCTTCACCCTCGGCGAACACGCCTGGACGCTGGCCGGGGACAACCCCGTGCCGCAGCCGGCCAGCGCCGAGGTCCGCCAGCTCGACATCTGGATGTCGCCGCACGGGTTCCTGAAGGCGGCGGCGGCGGCCGACGACGCTTCCGCGACCGGATTGGTGCTCGAGGGGCGCCCGCTGACCATCGTGTCGTTCACCGCGCTGGGCAGGTACCGCGTCAACGGCACGATCAACGAGGACAACCTCGTCGAGCGCGTCCTGACCTGGGTGCCGAACCCGTACTTCGGCGACATGATCTACGACCACCGCTACACGGAGTACCAGGAGTTCGACGGGGTGATGTTCCCGACCGTGCTGCACTCGCACCAGGGCGACCCGCGGCTCAATCCCGGCCACAACTGGATGGAGATCACGGTGACGGGCGTGCAGCCCAACCTCGACATCGACGAGGAGCTGGTGGTGCCGGACGCCGTGCAGGAGGCGACCGTACCCCCCGTCGTCGTGCGCTCGACCCAGATGGCGCCGGGCGTCTGGCGCGTGTCGGGCGGCAGCCACCACAGCATCGGGGTCGAGTTCGACGACTTCCTGGCCGTGGTGGAGGCGCCGCAGAGCGAGGTGCGCTCGCTGGCCGTGATCGCCGAGCTGCGGCGGCGCGTTCCGGACAAGCCGATCCGCTACGTCGTCAACACGCACCATCACGTCGACCACGCCGGCGGCCTGCGGACCTACGTCGCGCAGAGCGCCGCGGTCGTCACCCACGAGGCGAACCGCGACTTCTACCTGGACGTGTTCCTCCATCCGGGCACGCGCTCGCTGGAGCCCGACATCCTGTCGGGCCTGATGCCGTGGTTCGCGGGCAACCGCATCCCGGCGATGGAGCTGGTGAGCGACGAGTACACGCTGACCGACGGCGAGCGGGTGATGAACGTCCACGCCGTGCCGGACCTCGGCCACGTGGGGACGATGCTGATCGTGCACCTGCCGGCGGAGCGGATCCTGATCAACGCCGACCTCTACTCGCCGCGGCTGCCGAGCGCGGAGCCGCCCCCGGTGAACGACAACATGCGCACCCTGGCCGCGACCATCGAGCGGCTGGGTCTCGACGTGGCCCGGCACGTCGGCGTGCACGGGCTCGTGGGGTCGCACGTGGACTTCCTGCGGATCGTGAACGGCGAACAGTAGCGATCGCGGCGCCGGTGGGCGCGAGTGGACGCACGTGCCCCCGGTGCCATAGGCGGGTCGCTTGGCCGGCGGCTCAGGCGAACCGCGGGATTTCGTTGAAAACCACCCGTGGCCCGCATAGGATGGGGAACACGTCGTTGTCCGGTCGACTTCGATTGAGGAGGCTTCCATGACGCCCGCATCGCCCTCCCGGAAAGCGTCGTCCGTGCTCTGGATTCCGCTGGTCGTCGTCGCGGCGCTCGCGTACGTCTCGCCGGCTGCCGCCTCCGAGGCGGAAGAGAACGGCGTGACCTACACGAAGGACATCGCGCCCATCCTCGAGCGGAGCTGCCAGCAGTGCCACCGGCCCGAATCGGTGGCCCCGATGTCGCTGCTCACCTACGAGCAGGCGCGTCCGTGGGCGCGGGCCATGAAGTACCGCACCGGCCGCGTCGGCAAGCCGGACGTGATGCCGCCCTGGTACATCGAGAAGGACATCGGCATCCAGCACTACAAGGGCGACATCTCGCTGAGCGCCGGGGAGATCGCCGCCATCGCGGAGTGGGCCGACAACGGCGCGCCCCGCGGCGAGTCGGTCGAGGAGGCCGCCGAGACGGTGGCCGCCGACGCCTCCGGGTGGGAGATCGGCGAGCCGGACCTCGTGCTGACGTCTCCCGAGATCGAGGTGGCGCCCACCGCCCCCGACTGGTGGGGTCCGATGGGCGAGACGGAGACGGGCCTGACCGAGGACCGCTACGTCTCGGCCATCGAGATGCGCGAGGTCAACACTTTCGAGGGCCCGCCCGAGCGCGACACCATCGGCGGGCTCTACGTCATCCACCACCTGGTCCTCGTGCCGGTCGGCCCCGACGGGAAGCCGGTCGCCGAGGCGGGCTTCTGGCCCGTGCACGAGGTGGGCCGCAACGCCGACGTCTTCCACCCCGACTCCGGCAAGCTGCTGAAGGCGGGCTCGAAGATCCTGTTCCCGTCCGCCCATCTGCACTCGAACGGCCGCCACACGCGGGCGCACCTGGAGATCGGCCTGAAGTTCCATCCGGAGGGCTACGAGCCGGCGCGCACGGTGCAGATCATCGGGCCGGCGACGCTCGACCTCGACATCAGGCCGCTGCAGGCGGACCAGAAGTTCGAGGCGTTCAGCACGCTGATGGAGCACACCAAGATGACGGTCTACGAGCCGCACATGCACGCCGCCGGCGTGCGGATGTGCCTCGACGCCATCTGGAACAACACCATCGAGACGCTGAGCTGCGCCGGCTACAACCACAACTGGGTGCGCGTCTACACCTTCGAGGACGACCACGCGCCGCTGCTGCCGAAGGGCACCATCCTGCGCATCACCGGCTACTTCGACAACACGCCGACCAACCCCAACGTCTCCGACCCGCGCAACTGGTCCGGTCTCGGCCACCGCTCGATCGACAACATGATGATCAACATCGGGCAGGCGGTCTTCCTGAACGACGAGGAGTTCGCCGACGAGATGACCACCCGGCGGGAGCGGCTCGGCCTGCAGCCGGGGGAGACGGTGATCGGGTGTCCGCTGTGCGGCTACGACGAGCTGCCGGCGCTCTCGTCGACCACGGACGAAGACAACGACGGGGGGCAGTGACGATGGCTGGGAGCACGACTCCTGGGAACCTGCCACGGCTGCCGTCGGTTTCGTCGCCGGCCGTGGTGGTAACTGCGGCGCCGGCCGCCGTCCTGGCGCATGCGTTCACGACCGCGGCTCTTCTGCTGGCGATGACCGTCACGCCAGCCGCGGCGCAGGTGTACCCACAGACCGACCAGAGCATCGCGCCGGCCTACGAGGGCTGGGAGCAGAACGACGACGGGACGTTCAACCTCGTCTTCGGCTACATGAACCGGAACTGGGATCAGGAGCTCGACGTCCCGGTCGGGCCGGGCAACCGGCTCGACCCGGGCGGCCCGGATCGCGGCCAGCCGACGCACTTCCAGCCGCGGCGCAACCGGCACGTCTTCCGCGTGCGGGTGCCGGCGGACTTCGGTGACGGCGAGGTCGTCTGGACGCTCACCAGCAACGGGCAGACCGAGCGCGCCTACGCGACGCTGCACCCCGACTACTTCCTCAACGACATCGCGATCATGAACAACAACGGCGCCGGCGGGCCGGCCGGCGGCGCCTACAACATCTTCGGCAACGAGCGGCCGGTGCTCGACGTCGAGGGCGACCCGGTCCGCGAGGTCGAGGTGGGCGAGCCGGTCGTCCTGACCGCCGTGGCCGGCGACGACGGCGTGCCGAAGCGGCGGGCGATGCCACCGCCGCGCTGGCGGCTCGGCCGCGGCGGAGCGGGAACGCCCAACAGCGCCAGCGGCCTCCGTGTCGCCTGGATCGTCTACCGCGGCGAGGACCACGTCGCGTTCGACCCGCCGCAGTTCGCGGTCTGGGAGGATTACCGCGAGGGCGCCGACTCGCCGTGGGCGCCCGGCTGGGAGCCGCCCGAGATCCCGGAGGACGGCACCTGGGTGGTCCGGGCGACGTTCAGCGAGCCGGGGACCTACGTGCTCCGCTGCCTCGCCCACGACGGCGGCCTCGCCATGCACGAGGATGTGACCGTCACCGTCAGTCCGTAAGTTTGCAGTAAAGGGATGGTTGTGCGATATCTGCGCATGAAGGATCGATCGGCTACCGGTGGTTTCTTCGGTGGCCGCCTTGCCGCCGCCGCCGGCGCCACCCGGTGCGGTTTGCGCGGTTTCGCGTTCGTGCTGGCACAGACGCTCGCACTGCTTTCGTATGCGTTCACCGACGCCCAGGCTCAGGTGAGCGCGGCGTCCCTGACGCCGGATCCATCCACGCTGACTTTCTGGGAGTATGGCGAGGATCGCGAGTTCACGGTGAACACCGTTCCGGCGGGTGAGACCGTCGATATCGTCGCCAATCCTCGCGGGACGCCGGTGCGGGTCGGAGGCGTTGTTCCCTTTCGGTCTGTTCCGGGACTCACGTGCCCTGGTCGACAGAACTACAGAACGAGACGTCAGGACGGTGACACGGTCTATCTGACGGGTTGCGCGCCGGGACCCGGCACGGTGCAACTGCAGGCGCGGGATGGTACCGTGCTGAATACCTACACTCTGCCGATCCGAGAGGCATCGCTGTCGCCGGATCCGTCCACCCTGACGTTGCCGCCCGACGGATCCTGGCATCGTTTCACCGTGAACGTCAGCGAGCCGGTCACTGTCAAGAATGGATCGCTCTACAACAGGAACACTATGCTTCACCCCGTGGAAAGCCTCAATGTCGCAGCCGCCGGCACGGCCGGAGGCGGTTGTCCCGCATCCGGGGACAGCGCCGTGGATGTTGCAGGCGGCCAGGACATCCAGGTGGCCGCGTGTGTCGAGGGCGCCGGACACGTGGATTTCTTTCTCGCGTCGGACGGTAGTTTTGTCCGCAGCGTGTATTTTCTTATTCCGTCGGCTACCTGCCTGTTCGACCTGGGCACGCTGTCAGGAACGAGGACCGTCTCGGGCGAATGGAACAGCGGCTGCAGGTCATTCCACGACTATCGCTATGACCAGGAGGCGCGCTACTACACGTTTAGTCTGGCCTCTGCAGCCGACGTTCAGATGGACCTGATGCCTCGAACGGACCTGACGCCTCAAACGTCCCGGGCGAGGTATTCCCTCTCGGCATTGCACCTGTTGGAAGGTGCGGAGATCGCCGGCCGGGTATTGGAAAGTAACGTCGCCTACGCGTCGCACGGTAGCGTGAACTCCCGTATAGAGGCGAAGTTGCAGGCGGGAACGTACACAATCGATGCGTCCGCGGCTTACTGTTGCGGCGAGAAGCCGGATTTGCGCTTCAGGTTGTCGTTGACCGTTGGCGACGGCCCGCCGCCGCCGCCGCCGCCGCCGCCGGGGTTCACGGACGATCCCATCATCGCCGGCACGACCGTTGTCAAGGCAATACACGTCAACGAGTTGCGTGCTCGAATCGACGCTGTCAGAGGCGCGCGGAGATTGTCGACGTATCCGTGGACCGATCAGCCTGTCAGACCCGGCGTCACACCAGTCAAGGCGGTCCATCTGTCGGAAATGCGTACAGCCCTGGACCAGGCCTACGACGCCGCCGGGCAGCCCCGGTTCAGTTATGCCGAGACGGCAACCTCGGGGGCCGCCATCCGGACTGTGCACATACGCGAGCTTCGAATGGCGGTCACAGCCTTGCAGTGACGG
This sequence comes from Vicinamibacterales bacterium, assembly GCA_963662835.3. GTDB lineage: Bacteria > Acidobacteriota > Vicinamibacteria > Vicinamibacterales > UBA8438 > WTFV01. Next base: position 6,869,902 of record CAXXVU020000002.1, on the reverse strand, counting down.
CGGATCTCGCGCACGATCAGCTTTTCCGCATCTCGTTCGGCACGCGCAAGGCCTGTATAGACCAGCCTCATTTCCGGCTGACGATGGCCTCGGCGTGGACCTCGTCAGCCGGGGTCATCCGGGTTCGCTTCGTAGGCCGCCCAACGTTCGTCGATCAGCGCGTTCCGAGCCTCTCGGTGAGCGGCGTCAGGCCCTCCTCCAACAGCGCATCGATCAGCTCGATGCGCCGCCGGGAAGAAAGGCGGGGCGTGGCGCGTCCGCTCGGCGCCGGTGTGACGGTAGCTGGAGTCAATCCCCTGCCGGCTATTCCGGCCCGGTGCGGCATCGCGTCGGCGTGTCGCCGGCGTACGGCGTGCGTCCCTCGCGCGCCGTCACCATCAGGTGGCCGGTCGGCGTGCAGAGGATGACCGAGCCGGCGCGGTCATCGTTGCGCTCGCCGCGCTCGACGTCGCGCATGTTGCAGCGGTCGGTGTACAGGAACTCGCGGTGGCCGAGGAAGCGCTACCTTGCGCTAGCCGGTACTCTTCCGGCGTGGTTGCAGTGCGCCGTGACAAGGCGCCATTCCTCAGCGGGTGCGAATCCCGCCCGGCAACTGTCGTGTGTGGACGCCTCCCCGCTTGTCAAGCCTTTCTGAGTCGCCTCGTTCTCACGTCCGTGCTCTCGAGGTTATCCGCGACAACGGAGCGGCGCGCCAGAGTCTTGCGCTTTGCTTTCGTTGAACGAGGGCCAGCCTTCCGGCTGGCCCGCAAGGGCTTCCCGCACGGTCGGCCGCGGCAGTCACCCGCAGGGCCGCAACGAAGTGGAGGAGCCGCGTAGCGGCTTGACAGCCGCGGTTGACCGTGCGCGAGGTAGACGCCTCCGAGCCCAGCGAGGGCCATACGGCGCATCTGTCCTTCCCATGGTTTGGTGCATGCGGTCAGGTGCTCTCGTGTGTCCGGCCTCATTGATTGCGGCATATCACTCGCCGCGGGCCTGTATGGGGATACGCGGGTCGGGTCCAAAATCGCTCCAGTGTGCTCGAAGGCACCTGACAGTTGTCTGGTTTTCCCGACCCCGTCTCGTTGACCGTTTGCCCTTACCATCCTCGGACCTGCTCGCATTCCCGCGACAGTCGTACCCGGTTTCGTTCACTCAGGCGGTGACGGCCGGCGCGCGGTACTGCTCGTTGTTCGTCATGAGCGCCCAGGCGATGCGCGCCATGCGATTGGCGAGCGCCACCGCGACCAGCATGCGCGGCTTGCGAGCCAGCATCCGGGCCAGCCAGGGGTCCTTCGTACCGCGCCGCGCCGCCCAACCGACGGTTGCCATCGCGCCGACGACCAGCAGCCGCCGGAGATCGCGCTGACCCATCTTCGAGCCTCGGTGGGCGCCCAAATCCGGCCATTAGTGGGCGGCTGAAAACCGGCCATTTCCGATAGCGGCCCGAGACGTTGACGCCGGCCTGGAACACGACGTTCCTGCTGGCATGAGCAACGTCTTGAAGGAAGAGAAACGACAACAGGTTCTCGCGCTGGGGCGCCTCGGCTGGTCGCTGCGGCGGATCGAAGAGGCCACCGGGGTCCGGCGCGAGACCGCCAGCAGCTACCTGAAGGCAGCCGGCCTGACCGTGCGGGGTCGTGGCCGGCCTCCCGCTCGCCCGGCAAAACCGGCCATTTCGCCGGAGGCGCCCACCGACTCTTTGCCGGTCACGGCCGCCGGCAAGGGCGCCGACGCCGACGCGCCCGTCCCCGCGCAGCGGCCCAGTCGAGCGCCACAGGCGAGCGCGTGCGAGCCGTACCGCGAGCTGATCGTCGACGCGCTCAGCCGCGGCCGCAACGCCATGGCCGTCTGGCAGGACCTGGTCGACGACCACGGTTTCCCGGCGAGCTATACGAGCGTGCGGCGCTTCGTCTCGACCGTCCGGCAGCAGCCCGCCGTCGAGGCCCGGGCGGTCATCACCACGGACCGCGGAGAAGAAGCACAGGTTGACTACGGGGAGGGGCCGATGGTCCGTGACCCGGACACCGGCAAGTACCGCCGGACACGGCTCTTCGTCCTCGCCCTGGGCTACTCGCGCAAGGCCGTCCGGCTGCTGGTTCACCGTTCCAGCGCACAGGTCTGGGCCGAGCTGCACGAGCGCGCGTTCCGTCGCCTGGGGGGCACCGTACGCGTCGTCGTCCTCGACAACCTCAAGGAGGGCGTCCTCACCCCGGACATCTACGACCCGACGCTGAATCCGCTCTATCGCGACGTGCTCGCCCACTACGGCGTCGTCGCCCTGCCGTGCCGCGTCCGCGATCCCGATCGGAAGGGCAAAGTCGAAGCCAGCGTCGGTCACGCCCAGAAAACGCCGCTGCGCGGTCTCCGCTTCGAGCATCTCGACGACGGCCAGGCGTACCTGGACCGCTGGGAGCAGCGCTGGGCCGACACCCGCATCCACGGTACGACCAAGCGCCAGGTCGCCGCCATGTTCGAGGAAGAACGCCCCGCGCTCGGCCCGTTGCCCCTCGAGCCGTTCCGCTACTACCAGTACGGCCGCCGCAGTGTGCATCTGGACGGTTGCGTCGAGGTAGCTTCGGCCTACTACTCGGCGCCGCCCGGCTGGATCGGTCGACGTGTCGACGTGCAGTGGGACGACATCCACGTCCGCCTCCTCGACCCGAGCAACGGCCAACTGCTGCGCGAGCACCTGCGCACGCAGCGCGGCTGGCATCGCATCGCCGACGACGACCGGCCCACCCGCACCCCGCCGAAGACCCTGGCCCTGCTCGCCGCCGCCAAGCGGGCCGGTCCCGCCATCTCCGCCGTCTGCGACCACATCCACCGCCATGAGGGCGCCGCCGGCGTCCGCCGCATCCTCGGCGTCCTCTCGCTCGCCAGGAAGCACAGTCCCGCCGTCGTCGAACACGCCGCCACCGCCGCGCTCGAACTCGGCGTGCCCACCTACCGCTTCCTGAAGCGCTACCTCGACCGCTACCCCGGCGCGCCGCCGCTGTCGTTGCGCCAAGTCGACCCGCTCATCCGCGAACTGACCGTCTACCGCGATCTGATCGACCGCAGAACAGGAGACCCTTCATGAATCTCGTCGAACTCGACAAGGCGCTGCGCAAGCTGCGCCTCTCCGGCATGGCAAACGTCCTCGAGACGCGCCTGCTCCAGGCCCAGACCGAGCAGCTCGCCCCCATCGACCTGCTCGCCGCGCTCGTCTCCGACGAGCTCCAGCGCCGCGAGGACCGCCTGCTCGCCCGCCGGCACAAGCAGGCCCGATTCCGGGACCCGGACCGCTCGCTCGACAGCTTCGACTTCGACTTCAACAAGAAGATCAACCGCGCGCTCGTCTTCGAGCTCGCCACCGCACGCTTCATCGCAAAGCGCGAGGACGTCCTCCTGATCGGCCAACCCGGTACCGGGAAGAGTCACCTTGCCCAGGCCATCGGACGCGCCGCGATCCAGCAGGGCTATCGCGTCCTCTACCGGGAAACGCACGCCTTCCTCGAAGAACTCGCCGAGGCGACGCTGGCCGAGACCCGCAAGGAATACCTCGCCGAGCTGGCCCGTGCGCACCTGCTCATCATCGACGACCTCGGCATGCGCAAGCTGCCCCACACCGCCGCCGAGGACCTGCTCGAGCTCATCATGCGCCGCTACGAGCGGGCCTCGACGATGCTCACCTCCAACCGCCCGGTCGACGAGTGGGGGAAGCTGCTCGGCGACACCGCCGCGGTCACCGCGCTGCTCGACCGGCTCCTGCATCACGCGCACGTGCTCAAGTGCGGGCCGCGCAGCTGGCGCACCCGCGTGCGGACCACCTTGGTAGAGTCGACGGGAGGTGCGTAACCGGTGGGGAGTCGGTGGCGCATCCGGCGCTTTCGCACCGGGCCGCAGTCCGAACACAGCGGAGCGGAGGATTCGCGCGCGGCCGAGCGTCAACGCCCATCCGGACGTGGTCCGCGCGCGCGAGAGCGCCGCCTCCAGGCTCGCCTGGCGCAACAACCGCCAGCGATCGTTTCCACGGGCACCGCGTGCGCCAGACGAGCCTTCCGCGACACTCGAGTGGTCGCTCGACGGAACGCCCTTTTCCCGCTCGTCGTCGTCGACCACACCCTCCGGCCCAGCCCGGCCGTTCCGTCTCGCGAGGGTAACCCGGCCGGGCATGACCAACACCGACGTCCGGCTCGGAACCTCTACCCGGGAGACCAGACCAGACAAGGCCCTCCCTCCGCTCGGAGCATTACCTCGCGCACGCTGTCGCGGACCAACGCGCACGCATACACCGATGCCGATGACAACCGAGCGGTGGGTCTGTCGCCACGCTTGCGCCTCGAACGCTCGGCCGACCGCCTCCTCCTCGCTCCGTTACGTAACGGTGCAGGATGGTCGTGTGGCGTTGACGAACGCGGAACGGCAGGCACGTTATCGGGAGCGGCGCAAGGCCGGCGAATCCCGGATCCGGTACCGTCGGCCAGCGGACCGGAGTCGCGGCCACAGCAGTGGAACGACGCCGTGCAGACGCTCCTGGAGTTGCAGGAACAGTACCGGGAGTGGCGGGACGCGTTGCCGGAATCGCTGGCCGGCTCCGCGACTGCGGAGTTGCCCGAGCAGGTCTGCGATCTGGATCTGTCGGTACTGGAGGGGCTGTCGAGCTGCCCAGAGGCTTCGGGCGTGACGGCTAGCGCGCCGGCAAACACCTTGCCAACAGAGGACGCCGTGAAGTAGATCTCGACTCCAGTCTCGGGCCGTCGGAAATGGCCGGTTTTGAGGCGCCCATAAATGGCCGGTTTTGACCCGCTCATTGAGGTCGAGATCTTGCCGAGTTTCGGCTTTCCGCCGGTTGAGCTCTGGCGGGGAACCAAGCCCAGCCAGGCCGCGAAGTCCCGGCCGCGCCGGAAGCTCTCCATCGGCGGCGCGAAGGCCTGGATCGCCATCGCGCTCAGCGGCCCGATTCCCGGGATGCTCATCAGCCGTACCGTCTGTTCGTCTTCGCGCGCCCGCTCACGCAGTTCCTGCTCGAGCTCGGCGATCTTCTCGTCGAGTTCGGAGAGCTGAACGAACAGCAGCGCGCCCAAGTCCCGAACCGGGCCCGGCAGCCCGGAATCGGCATCTTCAATCGCGTCTGCCAACCGATCCACATGCGCCGGCCCCTGCGACGCGACGACGCCGAACTCCGCAAAATGTCCACGCAGTGCGTTGATCGTCTGCGTGCGCTGACGAACCAGTAGATCGCGCGTGCGGAACAGCATGCCTTGGGACTGCTGCTCCCGCGTCTTCACAGCCACGAAACGCATCGTCGGCCGCGAGGCCGCCTCGCAGATCGCCTCCGCGTCGGCCGCGTCGTTCTTCTGCCGTTTCACAAACGGCTTGACGTAGATCGGCGGGACCAGCTTCACCTCATGACCGAGCTTCCCGATCTCTCGGCCCCAGTGGTGCGCACTCGCGCACGCCTCCATCGCGACAACGCACGGAGGGTGCGACGCCACAAAGTGCAGCACCTTGTCCCGGTTCAGCTTCTTGCGGAAGGCAACCGACCCGTCCGCCCGGGCGCCGTGAAGCTGAAAACTCCGCTTCGCCAGATCGATTCCGATGATGGTAGCGTGTTCCATTGGATGCCTCCTCCTCCAGGTGGTGCGTTACAGCAGCTCCACCTTGACACATTGCGATGCCTCGAGAGGAGGCGTCCACCCCATCACTCCAGCCGGTAGCAGTCGGGGCGGACGATGGAGGCAACGACATCGGCTGAAGCACTTCGACGACAAAGGGCCGCCTTGGGTGGCTCAGCGACCGCACGGGCCGTAACGACGTGAACGCTGCGCAGGCCTCGAAAAGGAGGATGCGGGAGCCGACCCGCCTGCAACACGGGGAAGGCTGCCAGCCGGTCGGGAAGCGAGCGACGCGAGCACCGACCGGTTCCCGCCGGGGTAATGGCGATGGCACGTGTGGAAGGGGGGAGTGGGCGCAACACGGGAAACCCTGCCGGTGGCGTGGCACGCGCCAACGGACAGCCCGCGAGGGTCAGGTCGGGCCGGTCAGGGTGGCGGAGAGGTCCGTAGGTACCGAGGAAGCCGGGCAATGCCGGCAGAGGGAAGGGACCTCAGGTGGAAGCGATGACGAAAAGGAGCAGGCTCACGGGAGTGGCCGCCGGCCTATTACCCCGGAGATGAGCAGGAATGCCGGACGCCATCACATGCACAAGCGAAGGGGACGACCCGAACGGTCGCTGTCGTCAGGGCGTCAACAGGCGTGACGACGCACCGGCCGGCCAGTGCAAGGGTGCGAGCCTAGTGGTCCGTCACGTCATAATCTTCGGATAGACGGACTTGAGTTTACAGCGCGCATCGTCGACCTTCATCTGCCAGTCGACACCGCGCTGCATGCCGTTGACGTCGGCCGACCACGCCGATACTTCGGCTTGCAGCGTCTCCAGGTCGCCGATGCGGCGCCCGTGCAGGCATTGGCGCGTCATCGAACTGAGTTCGTTCTCCGCGATGTTCAGCCAGCTCCCGTGTTTCGGCGTGTAGCAGAACTCGATGCGACGGACCAGTTCCCGTGCCCGGGTCGGCTCGAACACCTCGTAGAAGGCACCCTTGGTGTGCGTGTTGAGGTTGTCGCACACCAAGGTGACCTTCTCGCAGTCGGCGTAGCGTCCTTCCAACAGGCCGGCGACCTCTATCGCCCAGTCCGCCTTCGTACGCCGGGCCCGGGCCGTCGCCTGCCGCCAACCGGCCAGCGGCTCGCAGAACAGGAAGACCGAGGCCGTGCCGGCCCGTTCGTACTCGTAGTCGACACGCTGGGGATGCTTCTTCGTGGCCGCCATCGGCGGACGGGTTTCCTTGACCAACTGCACCGGCTGCTCATCCATGCACACGACGGGACGATCCGCAGCGTAGGGTTTCTGATACACGTCGATGACCTGTTCCATGTTCGCCACGTACTCGGCATCGGCTTGCGGCGGGATCACCCAGTACTGGATTCTCCGCTGCGTCATCTCGTTTTTTTTAGCGTCCGCCGGATGGTTTCGTGGCTGACCGACTCGACGAGCCCCAACTCGACGACCCGCCGCGCCAACAGCCGCAACGACCAGTTGGCGTACCCCTCCGGGGGCGGCCCCAGACGCAGCGCGATGACCTGCGCCTCCTGTTCGCCGTCGAGCAGTTTGGGGACCGGCGGCGACGCCCTTTGTTTGCGTTCCAGCGCCCGCTCGAAGCCTTCCAGCACGCAGCGTTGGCGAATGTTCTCGACCGTCTTGGTGCGGCACGAAAAGGCGTCGGCGATCCGCTCGTCGGTCCACGCCGGTCCGTCCGCATCGGCCTTCAGGAGAATCTGCGCGCGGCGCACCTTCTCGCCGCTCCCCTTGAGCTTGCCGACCGTCTGTTGACAGACCTCGCGTTCCTGAGCGGTGAGTCGAACGATGTACTTCTTCTCCGGCATGAGAACTCTCTCGGCTCGAGACGAGTTCCCCGACAGTCCTAAGTTTTACACGTGGCACAGCACTAGTGCCACCGCTCGCGAGACCCGTCCGCTGGTCGCGACCGGGAGCCCGTGTGCGAATCGCATGATTCCACTGGAGAGCCCGGTGCCGGAAATCGGCCCGCCGGGTTCGGAGAGCGGGGAGAGGAAACGTGCCCACGGGAATCGGCCTGCGGCCCGGTTGCGAAAGCACCGGATGAGCCACCGATCCCCCTACCGGCAACGCGCCTCCCCTCGACTCTACTCTTGTCACGGTCCTTCCAGGTGTCGGGATGCCGGGACGCATGCATCACAGCGATCACGACGATCTTCTTGCCGTCGACACGATAGATCAGGGAGTAAGGGAATCCGGGGATCGCGGCCCGACGGAAGAACGGGAAGTGGACGATTTCGGCGCTTTCCGGGAATCGCTGCGGCTGGCGGTGGCCTCGGCGTGGACCTCCTCGGCGGGAAACACGTCGACAGGGCTGGCTTCGTACGCCGCCCAGCGTTCCTCGATCAGCGTCTTCTGAGCCTCGGTGAGCGGCGGCAGGCCCACCTCAAGCAGCGCATCGATCAGTTCGATGCGCTGCTGTGGAGGGAGGGCCAGTGCGTGTCGCTTCAGTTCGGCGCAGGTCACGAGGTTCAGTGTAACTCGGTTCCGGTCAAAGAGCCTGCGCCGTAGTAGCGGCGCAGGCTCTTTGGCAGATTCGGTTGGGCGGCGAGCGGAGCCGCAGGCGACTGTTGCCGGGCTACTCCTCCCGGTGGGGCATCAGCTCCCAGTAGAGGTGCCCGCCGGTGAGGTCGCCGTCCTCGTTCTCGCTCGGCCGGCCGCCCAGGCGCAGGACGTCGCCATCCAACTGGTAGAGCCGCTCGGCGTCCGTCACCCCGGTGGTCGGCCGCGATCGGCCTTCCTGGTGGTGGACGACGTATATCGGGTCCGCGTCCTCGTGGACGGTGAAGCGCCCGAAGTATCCGCCATAGGTCCGGTAGGCCGCCATGGACTCTTCCGGCGTCGGGGTGTCGCCGGCGTACGGCGTGCGTCCCTCGCGCGCCATCAGGTGCACCATCATGTGGCCGGTCGGCGTGTAGAGGATGACCGAGCCGGCGCGGTCCTCGTTCCGCTCGCCGCTCTCGACCGGCTCCCCGTCCTGCACCGTGTAGCGGGTCGTGTACAGGAGCTCGCGGTGGCCGAGGAAGCGCTGCGCCTCCTCCGACAGCTCCACGTCCGGCAGGCGCTGCCAGACGACCTGGCGGTTGGCGTCGCTCTTCATGCCGGTGTCGGACGCCGGGGTGAGGATGAGCTTGTCGTCGACGAGATCGTAGTACCGCTTCGCGTCCACCTCGCCGCCGGGATTGATCTGCCCGGTGCGGTGGTGGATCAGGTACCCGCCGTCCTCGTCCTCGTGAACGGAGAAGGGGCCGTAGTAACCCGTGTAGCCCTGCAGCGCCGCCTGCACCTCCTCCGGGGTCGGATTGGCGTCGTCGGCGAAGGGCTCGCGGTCCAGAGGCATGACGTTCACGGCCATGTAGCCCCGGTCGCTGTAGGTGATGTAGCCGAGCGAGTTGAAGTCCTCCACGGGGACATATTCGCCGTTCTCGTCCTTCACGTTGCGTCCGATGAGCTCGTACGTCCCGACGAAGGGATCGCGCGGGCTTGCGCTGTCGACGGCCGCTTCCTCCGCGGCCGGGGTGGGTGTCTCGGCGGCGCAGCCGCCGAGCGCGAAGGGCAGAGCGACGACGACGGCGACGAACAGGGCGAATCTCAGGTTGCGCATGATGCTCCTCCTGGTTATCCCTTGCCGAAGTCGAACAGGGCCGTCACGTCGACGGCGAACCCGTCCAGAAGCACCGACGCCGCCGTGTCGCCGCGGTGGAACACGCCGTGCTCCACGTAGGCGCCGCCGGCGAGAGTCAGCACGGTGACCGTCTCGACGCGGGGATCGACGATCCAGTACTCGGGGATGCCCGCTTCCGCGTAGTCGGCGCGCTTGGCGACGAGGTCCCGCGCGGGATCGTCGGCGCTGACCACCTCCGCCACCACGTCCGCGCCGATCCAGTAGCGCGGCTCGTTCCGGGGATCCGAGCGGCTGCGGAGCGCCGCCAGGTCGGGTTCGCGGAACTTGCCGTCGCGAATGCGCACCCGCAGTCCCGCGAACAGAACGAACCCACCCAGCGGGGCGAGGTGGGCGTCGAACAGGCGATTGAGGAACTGCAGGATGGCCTGGTGCTCGACGGTGGGCATGGGCAGCAACTCGACGGTGCCGTCGGTGAACTCAACCAGGCGTCGGGTCCGGTCCGTGAGCCACAGGTAGTGCTCGTCTCCCCAGCAGCCCTGCGGCGGCATGGAGTCGCACAGCAGGGCATCGAGCTCGGCCTGGGAGGTCCGGGCCGTCGTCGAGTCTGCCGCCGTCGCGGAGATGGTGGCCTGTGCCATGGCCCGTGGATCAGGGTACACCGGCTTCGGCCGCCCCGTCTTCCGGCAGCGCAAAGACGAACAACGCGGCGGCGCGGTCCGGCGGATTTCGGATCTCCGGCGCGAGCGCCGAGTAGGCGCGCGTGAGGTAGCCGCCGCTGCCCACGATCACGGCGACGTACTGCCGCCCGTCGACCGCGTAGGTGATCGGCGGGGCGTTGGGGATCTCGGTGAGCCGGGTCGACCAGAGCCGGTTGCCGTCGGCGGCGTCGTAGGCGCCGATGCGCCGGTCGAGCGAGCCGGCGAAGACCAGCCCGCCGCCGGTGGCGAGGGCGGCCGTGGTCTGCGGCGCGCGCTGGCGCGAGATCCAGGCCGTCTCCCCGGTGGCCAGATTGATGGCCTCCAACCGTCCGTACCGCCCGTCGCTCTCCGGCCGCGGCCGGACCGTCCAGCGCACGCCGGTGGTCAGGCTGCCGCGCTCGCCCGCGCCGACCGGCACCAGATCCATGCAGGCCTCGATGATCGGAATGTAGGCGATGTTCGTTCGCGGGTCGTAGGCGGTCGGCTGCCAGCTCCGGCCGCCTCCGACGTGCGGGCAGAGCCGCTTGGTCTCGCCGTCGCCCGGAATCAGGGTGGGATCCTGCGTCTTGCGGCCGGTGACCGGGTCGATGTAGGTGATGCCGGTCTGCAGGCCCAGGTCGATCGAAGAGACGTACTTGCCGGTCGCCGTCTCCACGAAGTCGAAGATCGCCTGCTTGCCGATGGTGACGACGACGCTCTTCGTCTCGCCGTCGAAGGGCAGCTCCGCGATCTGCCGCTCGAAGGCCCAGTCGAGGTCCCACTGCCCGTTGGCCTGGTGCTGGAAGTGCCAGGCGAGCTCGCCGCTGTCGGGGTTCAGGGCCAGCGTGGCGTCCAGGTACAGCCCGTCGTTGTTCGTCCCCGGCGGTCCGATCGGATCGCGGATCGGGGCGGTGTCGTAGGTGTTGCCGGTCCCGAAGAACGCCAGGTTGCTGGCCGGATCGTAGCTGCCGGGGATCCACACCGACGCGCCGTTGCGCTCGACGTGCGGGATGCCGTTCCAGGTGTGGCCGCCGGGATCGTCCGGCGCCGGGATGGTCCCGAAGCGCCACGCCTCCTCGCCGGTCTCCGCGTCGAGCGCCACCACGTAGTTGCCGCCTTCGTGCCGGCCGGTGGTCCCGACCATCACCTTGCCGCGCGCGACGAGCGTGCCGCCGGTCATTCGCAGGCCCGCGTCGAGGTCGCCGACCTGCGTATCCCAGACGACGTCGCCCGTCTTCGCGTCCAGCGCGACGACGTGGGCGTCCGAGGTCGGTACGAAGAGCCGGTCGCCGTAGATCGACATCCCGCGCTTGAGGCTGGGGGAGACGTCGCTGGGGAGCCGGCGGGAGTACTGCCAGAGGAAGTCCCCGTTCGCGGCGTTCAGGGCCTGGACGCGGTCGCCGTAGCCGTGCACGAACAGCACGCCGTCGTGCACGATGGGCGTCGACTCGTTCGGACCCTGCGGAAGCGCCCACGACCAGGCGACGCGCAGGTCCGCCACGTTGTCCCTGTCGATCCGATCGAGCGGGCTGAAGCCGTAGGCGCCGTAGGTCCGCCGCCACAGCAGCCAGTCGTCGGCCGGCGGGTCGTGCAGCATCTCGTCGGTGACCGGCTGCATCGCTTCCAGCGGATTCCAGGGGGCCGGCCACGGCGGCAGGGAGGCACCCGGCGAGAGGCCTCCGCCCTGCGAGCTCCAGCCCGGCGACAGGTCCGCCATCAGCTCCGGGTCGGACGGCAGGGCCGCGGCGCCGGGCTCCACGCCGTTCTCCTGCAGCATCAGGGCGACGAGCTCGGTCACCGTCTCGTCGTCGAGCGTGCCCGGCAGGTCCTGGGGCATGGTCTCGGCGGTCAGCCGGAACAGCGCCTCCACCGAGCGGGGCAGCCACGTCTCGCGGAAGACCGCGCCCCGCAGCGGCGGGGCGAACGGGCCGTCGTCCAGGTTCGCGCCGTGGCACACGGCGCAGCGTTGCTGGTACGTCTCGAAGCCCGCATCGGCCTGCTCGGCGGTGTAGCCGGCCGGCACGCGCCGTGGCTGCTGCTGGCCCGCGACCGCCGCCGGGGCCGACGCCAGCAGGACGATTGCGGCGAGCCCGATGGCCGGGAGCCGGCCGGTGCCGGCGGGATGACGTCGATCCTGTGCGGGCATGAACGCAACCTCCTGTCGCCACCGCCTGCGCACGAGTTGCGTGCGCGCCGCGGCACCGTCTCGAACGCCTTTATACACCCTTCCGGGCGCGGAGGCGCCCGTTTTTCGGGCGCCGACTCGGGCCCGGGCGTGGGAAAGAGCTCCCTCGACGCTGCGCCGGGCGCAGGGGGCGGTAGCGGAAGATGGCCGCCCGCCTGCCGTCAGCTCGCCTCGTACACGGCTTCCAGCCTGCCGGCTAGCAGCTCGCGCTCGAACCCGCGCGGGGGATCGGCTCGCTGTCGGGATCCGACGCCGATGGCCCTGGCCAGCCCGTCGATATCGCCCCAGGGCGCCAGCAGCTCGCCGCCCGGATGCCATTCGCGGGTCCCGCCGCCGTCCCAGGCGGCGACCGGTGTGCCGAGGGTCAGCGACTCCAGCCCGACGATGCCGAACGGCTCCTGCCAGCGCGAGGGCATCACCACCACGGCGGCGCGCCGGTAGGCCGCGGAGACGCGCCGGCGGTCGAGCCAGCCGAGCACTTCGACGCCCTGCGCCTCGATCTCGCGGCGCAGGGGGCCGGTTCCTGCCACGACGAACGGCAGGTCCGACCCTGAGCGGCGCCAGGCGGCGATGGCATCGCGAATGCCCTTGGCCTCGACCAGCCTTCCCGCGAAGAGGACGCAGGGCGGACCGTCGGCCCGCGCCGCGAGGTCGAGCCCGTAGACGACGGGCGGTACCACGGTGATCCGCGCCGCCGGAACTCCCACCCGGATCAGCTCCTGCCGCATGTAGGCCGACAGCACGGTCAGCCGCATCCGCTTCAGCGCCTCCAGTCGCTCCACGGTGAGCGCGAGGGTGGCTTCGAAGTAGCTCGCGTCGTCGAAGCAGCCGGCGCAGACATCGCGCCCCATCGCGTCGCCGCAGACCCTGCCGTCCGCCGTCCACTTTCCCCGTCCGGGACAGAAGAAGCGGTGGTCCTGGACCGTCGTCACCGCATCGACGCGCGCGGCCCATTCCAGCACCGTGGGGTTCACTACGTTGTGCACGTGGACCACGTCGGGGCGCAGCCGCGCCAGCAGGGGATCGAGCTCGGCGCCCGCACGCGTCCGAGAGTCGAGCCCCGGCACGACGCTGACCGGACAGGGCGGCCGGGCCATGCCGTCGTCGCGACCCACGGCGAGGTGCAGCTCGTGACCGCCCACCGAGGCGTCGAGCAGCCCGAGCAGGGCCAGGTCGGCGCCCCCGCGGTCGCTCAGCCGATCCGCAACGTGAAGGATCCGCATGGTCGTAGCCCTCCTCAGTCTTAACACGACCGCGACGCGTATCGCAGCCCCGGGAGTCCGAGCCGGCTCCGGTTTCCGGCGTTGACTCCGACCGCCGGTTCGCGGTCAGATAGCGGAACGCTGCGCTCGGGCTCGCGGGACGGTCCGGTCACCGCCCTGCGGCGGGCGCGAGAGGAGAACTGGAATGAGCTGGAAGCTGCAACGGGAACGCGTGCGTGTCGGACTGTTGGCAGGTGTGGTTGCGGCGGTGGCGGTGGTCTGGATCGCGCAGCCGACGCCGTCCGGTCAGGAGAACCCCTTCACCGGCACGTCCTTCCGGATCGAGGCGGGGGACGTCCGCGTGTCGTCGCGCGGCTTCGAGGCCGGCGCCCGTACGCACTGGCACACGCACAGCGAGCAGTTGCTGTTCGTGAAGGAGGGCGGTCTGCGCTACCAGGTCGAGGGCCAATCGGTCATGGACATCGGCCTGCACGAGACCGCGCACCTGCCGCGCGGCGTCCGCCACTGGCACGGCGCGACGCCCGATGAGGCGCTGACGCACGTCTCGATCACGTTCCCGAACGCGGACGGCGAGCACCTGGCCATCGAGTGGTTGGAGCCGGTCGGCGACGACGTGTACGGGAGCGGCGCGGGGCAGTAGCGCGGGCCTATTCGTCCGCCGTCGCGCTGTCGGCGACGCGCACGATCGTGTCGAGCTTCTCGCGGATCTCGGGGTCGATCTCGTCGTCGGGCACGTGCTCGGTCAATACGTGGAAGTTCTTCTTCGCCATCAGGTTCGGCAACCCGAGCCGGGCGAAGTAGGTCTCGAAGAGGGGGGTCAGGAACTCGTCGCTGGCCTTGGTGTCCGCATCCCAGGGGGAGCCCTTGCCCAGGGTGTTCAGCGCGGACTCGATTTCGTCGATGGCCGTGCGCATGACGCGCAGGCGCCGCTCCGCTTCCGCCGCCGTGAAGAGCGGGCCCTCTGCCTCCTGCGGGGCCGACGCGCTCGCGAACGCTTCGAGCGTGGCCCGCGAGCAGACGTAGCTCTCGATCTCGCGGCGTCTCCACGTCAGGCACTCGACCGGGGCGATGTCCCGAGGCGCCGCTTCGAGACGATCGAAGAGGGCCACGCCGCGCAGCGCGGGGAGCGCCTCGCGGAGGCCGTGGTAGTGGTTCTGCACGGCCGTGGGCCGGTTGCCCACGTAGTGCACGAACGGTCGCTCCAGCACCCGCAGGGCGCGTTCGTGCCCCCATCGCCGGGCGAAGGCGCGGAGGATCGCCAGGTCGGTGGATCCTTCCAGGTACAACACCCAGCCGGTCTGTTCCGCCTGGTAGTACTGGTCGAACCCGATGTCGCGAAGCGCCTTCAGGACCTGGCTGCCGCGATCGTCGATGCGGTGCGGCGGGCCGACGAACGCCACGACCACGTCCCGCCCGGCCGCCTCGTTGAGCAGCACCTCGGAGTGGCTGGCGGCGATGATCTGATTCCCGCTCTCGGCCGCCACGTCGGTCAGAAGACGGTAGGTCTGGCGCTGGCGGAGGATCTCGAGGTGTGCGTCCGGCTCGTCGAGCAGCAGGACGGCGCCGGGATTCGCGTACATGTAGGCGAGGAGGAGGAGCGTCTGCTGCAGGCCCCGGCCGGATGACGACAGGTCGAGGCGGGCTCCGCGCTCCCGATAGGTCATCGCGATCTCGCCCCGCTCGGCGACGTAGCGCGGCGGATCGATCTCCGATCCGAACAGGCCGCGGATCTGCTCGACCAGATCGTCCCAGTGCGACGGATCCTCCCCGTGAATCCGGAAGCAGAGGTTGCGCAACACCTCGGCGGTGCGTCCCTCGCCGATCCGCACGTTGACGGCGCCCTGATCCAGCCGCGTCTCCGTGGCGGCGAGCCCGGACATCGGAGGGAGGAAGGCGATGCGCACGTCGCCGGCTTCCTCGGGTACGGGCATGCGGCCGGGCGCCTTCCCGTCGGACCGGCGCAGCGGCCGGCAGTAGAAGGACTCCTCGTTCGCGTAATCGAACTCCAGGCCGCAGGTCCAGCGCTGGTCGGCGGTCACGCCCTCCACGACGAGATCGATGCGGATGTTGCTGGTCGTCTGCCGGCCGTCCTCTCGCCGCACGTCCCGCACGTGCATCCCGCGCCACATCAGGTTGGCGTCCGGGATCGGGAGCGCCACGAGGTCCCGCCGGTTGACGGTCACGCCGGGCCGCTTCTCCGGCGTGCTCTTTCCGGACCGCTTCTCGTTCCAGCGCTTCAGGCCGATGTCCCAGAGGGCGAGCGCCTGCATCGCCGACGTCTTGCCGGAGTTGTTCGGGCCGATGAAGACCACCGGATTGCCCAGCTCGATCTCGACCTCGCCGAAGCGCTTGAAGTTGCGGATTGTCAGCTTCGTCAGCATCCGATGCGTCCGTTCCGCGGTGATCGTACGAAAACCGCCCGGCGCGGCGCCAGCCGTGCCCGAGCTAGGACGGCTAGCGCTCGAACCGCTCCAGCGCGCCTCGCGCGTCGCCGATCTGCTCCAGGCAGAGGCGGTCGATCAGATCCAGCGCGCGCTTCGCCCACTCGTCGTGCGCGTGCTGCCGGCAGATGCGGAAGGCGATCGCCGCGACGGTGAGTGCGTCGGCGTGACGATCGCTGCGCGGGTCCCGCGCCTCCTCGCCGAAACGGTCGAGGAACCGCTCGCAGACCGTGCAGGTCGTGCCCGGCAGGCGTTCGCGCGAGGCTTCCAACGTGCCGAGAATCGTCGTGGGATCGTCCCCGAAGGCCTTGCTGGCGCAGAACGCCTCGATCAGGGTGCCGTGAGCGTCGAGCGGCGCGTCCTGCACGTGCCGGAAGCAACCTGCCGCCTGCCGGCGTATGCTCGCGTCGTCGTCGTCGAACAGGGCGGTGAGCGTCGTCGTAGACCAGGCCCGGTACTCCGGCATGGCGAGGTTCGCGGCGGCGACCTGCGCCACGCCGAGACGATGGGCGGGGCCGCCGCGGATGGCGTCGGCGGCCAGATCGGCGGCGCTGCGCCGGCCGGGCTGCGCGCTCATGGCCGCCACCGCGGGCTGCGCGGCGCCGTCGGAGACGACGGCGCCGGCGTGTTCGAGGGCCGCGAGGCTCGCCAGGCGCGCTCCGGCCTCGCCGACCTCGGGTTCGGACGAGCGGAGCATGCGTTCGACCAGGGCCTGCACGTCCGCGAACCGGTCGCGCAGGTTGTCGCGGATGAAGCGATAGACCTGCGGCGCCGCAAGCAGGCGGTCCTCGGACAGGTTCATGCCGAGAAAGAGCCGCATGCCGAGCTGCGGGTCGCGGTCCGCGACCGCTCGAAGCGTTTCCGCCGTGCAGGCCCGCACGGAAGCGCTCGGGTCGTGGATCAGCCGGTCGAGCGTCACCCGGAACCGCTGGAGACAGGCGGCGTCCCTGACCACGAGGCGGCGGATGGCGTCGGCCGCGCTTCCGCGCGCGGTGCCGAGGCCGAGATCCTCGGTCTGCCAGGTCGTCGTGACGGGGTCGTCGTGCTCGGTCGCGAGCCAGTGCAGCATGCGCACGGCGTCGTTGGACAACGGCTCCGGGATGTCTCCGAGCACCTCGGCGATCGCCTGCCCGCAGGGGCCGCGCGACTCGGCGAATGCCTTCTGGCAGACCTGCAGCCCGAGGTCGGAGTCGACCGTGGCGGTCTTCAGCGCGACCAGGGTCCGCTCCAGGTAGATCGGGTGCGCGCCGGCGGGGAGCTTGAGGGCGAGCCGCGCGAAACGGTCGGGGTCTTCTCCGGCGCGGGTCTCGAGGTGACGCGCCAGCTCCCAGCCGCCTCCCCGCAGCTCGTCGCGCGTCGCGGGCATCGCTCCCCGGGAGCGGTGTTGCGCGATGGCGTCCAGCCACTGCTCGTCCGTCATGGCCTCGGCGGCGCCCCGGTCCATGGTCGACTCCACCGCGTCGACCGCGATCTCCCGCCGATCGCTCTCCGGTTCTCCGAATCTCCCCGCCAGTGCCTGTATCTCCTTCTCGGCAGCGGCGCCGCGCAGGTGGGGGGGGATGGCGGAGAGCAGCGCGAAACGCGCCCGTCCGGCCTGCCGGTATCCGCGGAGTCCGCGCTCGTCGGGAGCGACGTGCTCCAGCAGCAGGCGCTCCATCCGCGTGCGGCTCTCGGGCGAGCATCGCGGCATCACCGCCCGGATCGCTTCGGCCGCGTGCCACTGCGGACTGTCGGAGAACCCGCACTGCAGGCGCCACGGCTCGTCGCACAGCGACGTCACCGCTTCGTCGGCCAGGCGTGCGGCGCCGCCGCGGTACACGGCCAGCAGCAGATGGTTCGCGACGTACGTATCGCGGCGCCGCAGATCGGCGATCACCTCCTGCAGCCCGGCGCCGCCGTCGCGCCCGAGCGCGGCGAGCGCCGCGGCCAGTCCGGCGAGGCAGGCGTGGTCGACCTCCGGATACTCGGTCCTGGCGACGATCGGCCACACCGCGTCGTGCCGGGGCGCCTTCTTGCCGGTCAGCGTCGCGTCCGAGATCGCGAGCACCGGACCCAGCACGTGCTGCACGAAGGCCCCGGGCGCGCGTTCGGCCGAGCGCTGGAACAGCCGGGCCGCGGCGTCGTCGTAACCGGGCAGCTCCCGGCTGCCCGCGTCCTCGCCGGCGGAGCGGATGACCGCCAGACGGCGGCGGAGCCGGCGGGCCAGCACTTCCGGGACCCATTCGGCACGATTCTCGCCCAAGCCCGTCAGCATGCTCCAGAACGTGCCGTTCGCGGTGTCGCGGGCGCGGGCCTCGTCCAGCGTTCCGTTGTCGATCAGGCGCAGGAAGAGATCGAAGAGACGGCGGCTGGCATGGTGGTCGGCCGATTCCATGAAATAGCGCAGCCGTGCCGTCCATTCGCCGCCGAGGTCGGCGTAGGGCTCGAGCAGCGCGGCGACCGGATCCGGCGCATGTTCGTCGTGCCGCCGCAGGTAGCTCACGGCGGCCGCGGCGAGGCGGTCGTTGTCGGCGGCGAGCCAACCCTCGATGACGCCGCGCCGATCGGCGAACCCGAACCACGACGGCGACTCGAAGAACCGCCGCCAGGCCAGGGCCGAAAGCCTGTCGGGGTTCGCGGCGTCCTCCTCGACGGCCCTGAGCGCGGGGGCGAGCCAGCGCTCCCAGATCTTCCATTCCTGCTCGGTGGGATCCGGAACGTCGGCCAGGACCGCCAGCGCCAGGTCCTTCATGTGGGCCCGCACCTGCTTGTCCGCGAGCAGGCTGCTCAGCTCCTGTACGTACGCGGCGGGTTCCGCGTCCCGGAGGTAGGCCAGCGTCCGCCGGATCCGGGGGCGGCGGAACAGGTCCTGCTCCGAGTCCTTCAGCGCAGCGACCAGCGATTCCCGCCGGTTGAACCACACCCGGGCGGCGCAGTAGTCGAAGAGGGTCTCGTGCCCGAATCCGTAGCGGCGCCCGTCGGACGTGACGACACCCTCCGCCGCCAGGTGCTGCAGGTAGGCGGGCGAGACGTCGTCCAGCCGTTCCCGGGGCGCGGTCGGCTGCCGCGTGGCGTTCATGTCGTCGCAGAGGGCCCTGATCGCGACCGTCCACTGTTCCTGCAGCGGCGCGGCCCGCTCTGCGACCGCACGCCGCTTCGCGTTCCAGTACCGGTCGAACAGCACCGAGGCGCCGGAGAAGGCCGGCGCGCCCGGCGTATCGGCCGTCCCTTCGATGAACAGAGAGAGATGCTGTGGAAGGCGGAGGATCTCGATCTGCCGCGCCCGGAACGAGGCCGGATCGAAGCCGGCGCCCTCGAGGACGCGGTCGACCTCGTCGCGGGCGAGTGCGGTCACCTCGACCTGCGCCCCGGCCGCGGGCAGGAGCCGGCGGAGACGGGGGTCGTTCCGCCAGTCGAAGGTCCGGCAGGCGAGCACGGTGTGGATCTCGACCCGCGGACGGGTACCCCGCGTCTCGTGCACGAGCTGCTCGACGAGCGCGCCCGGGTCGGAATCGCGGCCGAGCAGGTCGCCGACCGCGTCCAACTGATCGACGATCAGGACGGCGGGCCGGCCGGCCGCCCGTGCCGCTTCCGCGAGCACCAGCACCGGCGACTCCTCCAGGTCGAGACGGCGTCCGAGGTCCGGCGTGGTCGTTGCCGAGACCAGGTGATCGATCCGGAACGCGAGCACCGGCACCCCCTGCGCGCGGAGGGTGTCGACCACCTCGACGACGCAGGCCGTCTTCCCGGCGCCGGCCCGCCCCGTCAGGACGCTCTCGCTCGCGGGGCCCTCCAGCCGTGCTCTCAGCGCCGCCGCCGCCTCCCGCGGGATGATCGCCTTCCGGATCAGCCTGCGACGCGCGCCGTCCAGGAACCGTTGCGTCGCGGCCGCCACGGCATCGCCGGCATGGTCCGGGTCGTACAGCCGCCGGGGCCGGAAGCCGCGCCGGGCGAGACGTTCGACGAGCTGCCGGCGGGTCAGGGTGCGCTGCACGGAGCCGGTCGCGATCCCTCGGAGCTCGGTGACCACCCGGTCGGCGTCCGCAACGAAGAGCGCCTGCACTCCCCATCGCACACGTCGCTCGAGTTCCCCTTCGCCGTGCGTGCGCACAACGATCCGCTGCAGCCGGTCGAAGGCTCCCGGCACCTCGCAGGTCCAGCACCGCAGCAGTCTGGCCAGCCCGGCCCGCGACTCCCGGTCAGCCAGCAGTCCTTTCTCGAAGGCGGACACCGAACCCGCCTCCCGCGCGGCCCCGCACAGGTCGGACAGCTCCGGTGCACGGCAATCGGACAGGAAGAGGAAGCGGTCGTCGTTTCCCGCCAGCCGGTCGCCGGCGGCCTGCAGCAGGCTGTCCCCGGGGGCGTCGAGCGCGGCGAGGCCCCACGCCCCGCTCGGGTGACGGCGTCGCGCGTGATGCAGTTCTCGTCGAGCCCCGGTGGTTGCGACCAGATCCACGCGCCCGGACCCGAGGCTCTCGATGCGGAGGGTCTCGGTGACGCCGTGGAGCAGACGCAGGCACTCCGAGAGCATCCACCAGTGCTCGCAGGCGTGGCCGGGCGTATCGGCGGGGCCGTCCGGATTCCTCATCGATGCGGGAGGGCTACGTGCAGTCCCGAATGGCTACACTTGTGCGTGGCCGGCGGGGTGATCGCGCCGGCGCGTCGACCCTTGCCCTTGCACTGCTGATGCGAACCATGACGCCAACTGTACTTCACGTGCTCCGCTACTCCGCACCTCAGGCGCTCCGCTACGCCGCGTCGCCGCGCCGTGCCCGGGGCGTGACCATCGCGCTGCTGCTGGCCGCGCTGGTCGGTCTCGACGCGCCGGAGCTCACGGCGCAGGCCGGGACCACTACCGGCGTCATCCGCGGCACCGTCCGCGACCCGGCCGGCGATCCGGTGCCCGGGGCGGTGGTCGTCATCCAGAACCGCGGTACCGACCTGCTGACGACGGTCGAGACGGAGTCGTCCGGCACTTTCGTCCGTACCCTGCTGCCGCCGGGCACCTACGACCTGACGGTGGCGCCGGCGACGGCCGGGTTCGGCACCGAGCGCATCGAGGGCGCGGTCCTGCGGGTCGGGGGGATGCTCGACCTGTCGGTCGAGCTGCGGATCGTGGTGACCGAGACGGTGACCGTCGTCAGCGAGGCGCCCGCGGTGATCGACACCACCGACGTCACACGCTCGCAGCGCATCCAGGAGGACGTGGTCGACGGGTTGCCGAGCAACGGCCGCAACTACCTGAACCTGACCCTGCTCACCCCGGGGGTATCGATTTCGCAAGGACCGGACGGCGACGAGCTGAACATCGGCGGCCAGCGCGGCATCTTCAACAACTTCATCGTCGACGGGGCCGACTTCAACAACCCGTTCTTCGGCGAGCAGCGGGGCGGGCAGCGGCCCGCCTTCACGTTCAACCAGGACGCCATCGAGGACCTGGTGGTGGTGAACCAGGGCGCGACCGCCGAGTTCGGCCGCTCGGCCGGCGGGTTCGTCAACGTGATCACGAAGTCGGGGACCAACGACTTCAGCGGATCGGCGCACTACTTCGGCCAGTGGGACGAGATCGCGGCGCCGTTTCCGGCGGCCCGCGGAGGCGGGAAGTCCGACTTCGGGCGGAACCAGGCCGGCGCCACGCTGGGCGGCCCGCTGGTGCGCGACCGGGCGTTCTTCTTCCTCGCCTACGACCAGCAGGTGTCGGACGAGACCAAGCAGGCGACCCGCCACGTCGTGAGCCCGGCCAACCTGGAACGGCTCGGCAGCTTCCTGCAGACGCGCTGGCCGGGCCTCTTCGACGACGAGTTCGGGCCGATCCGCCGCACCGACGACGCGCGGTCGCTGCTGGCCAAGCTGGACCTGAACCTGGACGGCCGGCACCAGGCGTCGTTCAAGTACAACTACACGTGGGCGGAGCAGGTGAACGGCACGTTCGACGTCGACGCCTGGGGAGCGTCGGCCAACGGCATCGAGGGGGACGAGTCGAACGCGTTCAACGGCAGCCTGCGCTCCCTGCTCACCAACGCGCTGTCCAACGAGCTGCGCATCCAGTGGGCGCGCGAGGACAGGCCGCGCTGGTACGACGGACCGCTGCTGCCCGGCGCGCGCCACGCCGGCCCGCCGCAGTTCGATGCGCTCGGCGGCCGGCCGTTTCCCGACATCTCGACGGATTTCGCCGACGGCTTCCGGATCGGCCTGCCGTTCTTCCTGCCGATCGATCCGTCGTTCGACACGCGGCTGCAGGTGGTCGACAACGTCTCGTTCGCCAGCGGCAACCATCTGTTCAAGGCCGGGGTGGAGTACAACCGGACCCGCGCCGAGCAGCAGTTCATCGGGCTGGCGAACGGACGCTACATCTTCGACTCGGTCGACGGCTTCATCGGCTTCGCCGATCACGGGAGCAGCTACGTCACCTGTTCGGACGGGTCCTCGAGCACGCTCGGGGCGTGCCCGGCGGGAGCGGGAGTCGTCGGGCCGGTTCTTCTCTACCTGCAGGCGGCGACCGTGCCCGGCGTGCCGGCCGAGCAGTTGGGGCGGCAGCAGTTCCGGACCCACGAGCTGGGCGTGTTCCTGCAGGACACCTGGCATCCGCACGACCGGGTGACGCTGGACCTCGGGCTGCGCTGGGAGGGGACCTGGCACCCGGAGGTGTTCATCGAGCCGCAGGACGCGTTCTTCGCGCCGTATCTCGACGATCCCCGGTTCCCGTCCGACGGCCGGATCCCGGACGACCTCGACAACTTCCAGCCGCGCGCCGGGCTGGCGTGGGACCTCGCCGGCGACGGGCGCACCGTGCTGCGCGCCAACGGCGGGTCGTACGTGGCCCGCATCCCGATGCTCGTCTTCGCCCAGCACCTGACGACCAACGGCGCGTTCCAGCAGATTCTGTTCCGCAGCAGCGCCGCCGCGCCGGCCCTCGGCCCGGTGCCGCCCATCGACGAGCTGATCGACGCGTCCGCCGCGCCGCCGTTCCTGCCGGACATCCAGGTCGCCGACCGCAACCTGGAGCTGCCCCGCACCTGGTCGTTCAGCACCGGCCTGGACCGCGACCTCGGGCGCGGCGTGGCGGCCAGCGCCACCTTCGTCCACGCGCGGACCGACGACCTCTTCCGCTTCGTCAACCGCAACGATCCCGTGTTCGGCTCGCCGTTCGGGATCGGGACGCACCCGGCCGGGGGTGGGATCAACGCGCTGACCGTGGCCGAGAGCAGCGCGCGGTCGCGCTACCACGGGCTGACCCTCGGGCTGCGCGGGCGGGGCGCGGTCCGCAACCGGCCGCTCACCTTCGAAACCCACTACACGCTCGCCTTCGACCGCTCGGACGACGACAACGAGCGCGACCCGTTCGTCCTCCGTTACGCCGACGCGAGCGACCTGGCGCCCGAGTACGGCTGGTCGGACCGCGACCGGCGCCACCAGGTGAGCGGCTACCTCCTGGCCACCCTGCCGGGCGAGGTGCAACTGAACAACGTCGTCCGCTACCTGTCGGCCTCGCCCGTCTCCGAGCAGTGCGCCGACCGGGGCATGCGGGCCGCCCAGCCGACGGACCGCATCTGCGCGGACGGCACCATCCTGACGCGCAACACGCTGCGGCGGGACAATGCCTTCCTCACCTGGGACATCCGCGTCTCGCGCCGCTTCGCCCTCGGCAACGGCGCGATCCTCGAGCCGATCCTGGAGATCTTCAACCTGACCAACGCCGACAACTACGTCGACACCGCGGTGGGCTCCCTGCTGTTCAACTTCGACGGGACGCTGCGCAGCGGTCTGGGGGATACGCGGCGCGGTCAGGTGGGGCTCAGCGTGCGGTTCTGAGTCGAAGCCACGATGTCATCGGATTCAGGGCGTACAGCAGGATGTCGAGATCGACGATCTTCATTTCCGGAGCGCCAGCTTGCGGAGTATTTCCTCGTCCTCCAGCCGGGCCGCCAGCGCCAGGGCCTTGTCGAGGTCGACCGTGGGGCGCCCCATGGACACGGTCTTCTGCTTGAACCGCCTGGGGGGGTGTCTATCGGGCTTTCGCTTGGCCAACCCGGCACGCAGCGTGCGGTTGAGGATGCGCGTCAACGAAACGGACTCGGCGTGCGCTCGCGCCTTGAGCTCGATCATCAGGTCGTCGTCGATTCGCACGGTGCTGCGCATGATGGCAGTATCACATCATCTGCCGGCTGGTCACGCCCCACCCGAGGGTCGGGCAACGGTCCACTGTGGTACGGCGCCGCTCCCGACGTGGTATAAGCGTCTGCGGGCAGGCGGCGGACGCCTCCCGCGGGTCGCGATGGACACCAGCACCTACGTCAGGCCGTCACGCGAGGCCGCCTTGGAGCTCGCTCAGGGGCGACGTCCCGTTGCTCCTGGGCCTCCGTCAACAGGGCCGTCACGCGAGGCCGCCCTGGAGCTCGCTCAGAAGACTGCTCTCCCCGCTCTCATGCGGCGCGCCGCCGAGTTGCGCGACGCCGGCTTCGGCCGGCCCGTCAGCTACTCCCGGAAGGTGTTCATCCCCCTCACCAAGCTGTGCCGGGACGTGTGCCACTACTGCACCTTCGCGCAGCCGCCGCGGCCGGGCGAGCGGGCGTACATGACCCTCGACGAGGTCGTCGACGTGGCGCGCCGGGGCGCCGAGGCGGGCTGCAGGGAAGCGCTCTTCACGCTGGGAGACAAGCCGGAGGTTCGCTATCCCCAGGCGCGCGCCGAGCTGGAGGCACTGGGCTTCCCGACGACTATCGCCTACCTGGTGGCCGCCGCCCGCGCGGTGTTCGAGGCCACGGGCCTGCTGCCGCACGCCAACCCCGGCGTGGTGACACGCGAGGAGCTGCTCGCCCTGCGGGAGGTGTGTCCGTCGCAGGGGTTGATGCTGGAGAGCGTGTCGCGGCGCCTGCTGGAGCCGGGACAGGCCCACCACGGCTCGCCCGACAAGGATCCGGACGCGCGGCTGGCGACGATGAGGATGGCGGGGGAGCTGGCGATTCCCTATACCTCCGGCATCCTGATCGGCATCGGCGAGACCCGGGAAGAGCGCATCGAATCGCTGCTCGCGCTGCGCGATCTGCACGACGAGTTCGGCCACATCCAGGAGATCATCGTCCAGAATTTCCGGGCCAAGCCGGGTACGCGGATGGCGAACGCGCCGGACCCGCCGCTCGAGGATCTGCAGTGGACGATCGCCTGCGCGCGATTGATCTTCGGTCCCGACATGGCGATCCAGGCGCCGCCCAACCTGAGTCCGGACTGCTTCGGCGCGCTGATCCGGGCCGGCATCAACGACTGGGGCGGCGTGTCGCCGGTGACGCCGGACCATGTCAATCCCGAGGCGCCGTGGCCGCACCTGGAGGCGCTGGCGCGCGAGACGGAGCGCGAGGGCAAGGTGCTGACCGAGCGGCTGACGGTCTATCCGTCCTACGTGCGGCAGCTCGAGACCTGGGTGGCGGAGCCGCTGCGGCCGGCGGTGCGGCAGGGATCCGACGCGGAGGGATTCGCCCGCGAGAGCGCCTGGTCGCCCGGCGACCCCGATGCGGTGCTGCCGGCGCTGCTGCTGGAACGCCTCGATGAGGCAACACCGCCGGTTCCGACCTCGACGGTGCGGGCGCTGTGCGAGAGGGCGGCGCGTGGCGACGGGCTGGACGAGGCGGAGATCGCGACGCTCTTTTCCGCCCGCGGCGACGATCTGGTCGCCGTGGTGCGGGCGGCCGACGCGCTGCGGCGCGAGGTCAACGGCAACGAGGTCACCTACGTCGTCAACCGCAACATCAACTACACGAACGTCTGCTACTTCAAGTGCCAGTTCTGCGCTTTCTCCAAGGGTAAGCTGAGCGAGAACCTGCGGGGCGCCCCCTACGACCTCGACCTCGACGAGATCGCCCGGCGCAGCGCGGAGGCGTGGGAGCGCGGCGCCACCGAGGTCTGCATGCAGGGCGGCATCCATCCGGAGTACACCGGGGCCACCTATGTGGACATCTGCCGGACCGTCAAGGCGGCGGTGCCGGAGATGCACGTGCACGCCTTCTCGCCGCTGGAGGTCTGGCAGGGCGCGGCCACGCTCGGCGTGTCGCTGGAGGCTTTCCTGCGGCAACTGCAGGCGGCCGGGCTGGGGACGCTGCCGGGGACGGCGGCCGAGGTGCTCGACGACGAGGTCCGGCGCGACCTGTGCCCCGACAAGCTGACGGCGGGGCAGTGGCTCGAGGTGATGGAGACGGCCCACCGGGTCGGATTCCGGACCACCGCGACCATCATGTACGGCCACATCGACCGGCCGCGGCACTGGGCGCGGCACCTGGCGAGCATCCGGGCGCTGCAGGCGCGCACCGGCGGGTTCACCGAGTTCGTGCCGCTGCCCTTCGTGCACATGGAGGCGCCCATCTATCTGAAGGGGAAGGCGCGCCGCGGCCCGACGTTCCGCGAGTCGCTGCTGATACATGCGGTCGCGCGGCTGGCGCTGCACCCGCTGGTGACGAACATCCAGGCGTCGTGGGTGAAGATGGGGCCGCGCGGCGTGCACGCGTGCCTGAACGCGGGGGTGAACGACCTGGGCGGCACGTTGATGAACGAGAGCATCACGCGCGCCGCCGGCGCGGGGTTCGGCCAGGAGCTGTCGCCGGAGCGGATGGAGGCCCTGATCTGCGGTGCGGGCCGTATCCCGAGGCAGCGCTCCACCGCGTACGGCGAGCCGGCCGCCGCACAGACGGCACGGTCGTTTCACGCGGTGGACCTGCGTCCGATCGTGCAGACCCCGAATCCCGCCTGGGCGCGGGATGGAGCACGCCCTGCGCTCGTCCGGCCGGGACTCGATTCCGACGCCGGCGATATCCGTTCACCGGGAGACGAGACCAGACAAAGGGAGGCAAGTCGATGAGCGTAGACATCCGCGATCTGCTCAACAAGGCGTTGGACCGGCCCGCCATCAGCGCGCCGGTGGCCCTGGTGGTGGTACTGGCGATCGGCTTCTACGGGTGGTCGGCCACCTGCCCGTGCGACCGCATGCCGGGGGCCGTGCTGTTCGGCGCCGAGCACGAGGAGCCGGTGAGCGACTGGACGTTCGCGAACCAGGTGACCCTGTGCCAGATCCAGATCCGCGCCGGCCTGCTCCCGCACGCCATCAACCTGAACTGCTTCGCCAACCAGAGCGGCGACCTGTACCTGAGCTGCTCGAACTGCGACACCAAGCGCTGGTCCGGCTTCGCGGTCGAGGACGGCACGGCGTGGCTGCGCCTCGACGGCACCGTCTACCCGGTCCAACTGACGCGAGCGATGGACCCGGACGAGCTCGACGCGGCCTGGGTCGCCAGGCTCGACAAGCTGCACTCGCTGGAGGAGCCGGCCAACCCGCCGGCGCCGCTCGGCAGCCCTCGGCCGGACCGCTGGTGGTCGTTCCGCGTGGTGTCGCGCAGCAGCTAGCGCGCGACCTGGGCCGGTCGCGTTGGGATTCTCGTCAGCGATGGAGGAGCCCCTGCGGCGCATACTGCCGGCCCCGCAAGGGAGGCGCCACAGCGAAATGTGGTCAGGTGACTGAACGCGTCACAATGGGAATGGCATGAACGCCGAGGTCAGGTACGGTCACGGCTCGACGGCGGCGAGCGGTTCGGCCCTGCTCGTCAGGCTTCCGCCGGCGCTGTGCCTGACGGATGATCGCTTCTACGAATTCTGCCGGCTCAACCGGGAGCTGCGCATCGAACGGACCGCTGCGGGGGAGCTGTCGATCATGGCGCCGGCGGGTGGAGACTCCAGCGACCGGAACGCGGAAATCACGTTCCAGTTGAGGCTCTGGGCGAAGCGAGACGGGACGGGCAGGACGTTCGATTCCTCCGGCGGTTTCCGATTGCCGAGCGGCGCGGTCCGTTCACCGGATGCTTCCTGGGTTTCCAACGCACGTCTGGCGGTCCTGACTGAAGAACAACGAGCGAAGTTCATCCCGCTCTGTCCGGATTTCGTCGTCGAGCTGCGCTCGTCGAGCGACAGCCTGCCGGCGCTCCAGGGCAAGATGGCCGAGTACATCGACAACGGCGCCCGGTTGGGCTGGCTGATCGATCCGCCGGGCCGACAGGTCCTGGTCTACCGTCCCGACTCGTCGCCGGAGCGCCTGGAGAGCCCCGCCAGCGTGTCCGCCGATCCCGTGCTTTCGGGGTTCCGCCTGGAGTTGGACGAGATTCTGTAGCTCGCGAGTCCCGAACGGCGCGCCTGCGGTCAGGCAGTCAACAGCCCCGCCGGAACGACACCGATGCCGTCGGCGCGCCGGTAGGCCTCCGCGCCGGTGGTGATGACGGCGGCGTCGAGCAGATCGGGGCCGAGGCGGTCGGCGAGCCACTTCAGGTGTCGGGTGTCCGCGTCCTCCACGGTCGCGGAGAGCTTGACCTCAAGGGCGACGATGCGGCCGTCGCGGCGTTCGACGATGAGGTCGATCTCGTGTTCCCCGCCGCGCGTCCGGAGGTGTCCGACGCGGGCCTCGCAGGCCTGTGCGTAGGTTCTGATCGACAGCGTGACGAGCGATTGGAACAGGGTGCCGAGGAGGGTGCCGTCCCGCGGAATGGTCGGTCCCGCGGCGGTGCCGTCGACGAGCGCCCCGGCATCGACGCCGAGGAGCCGGGCCGCCAGCGCGGGATCGGCAAGCTGATGGACGGGAGCGGCCGCGAGCCGCCGCAGCCGGTTTCGGGTCGGCGCCCAGGCCGGAAGCGGTTCGATGATCCACAGTTGTTTCAGGACGGCCCGGAAGGGGTGCGTGGTCGTCTTCGCCGGCTTGTCGGATTCGCCCGCGGACGCCGCGTCGCGGATCGTTTCGTAGGACGCCGTGGTCGAGGACGCGGCGGCGTACGCGGTCAGCCACCGGCGCAACGCGCCGGTGTTCCGGACGCGGTTCCCCAGCTCGATGAATTCCCGTTCCACGATGCGGTCGATGTAACCGTCGAGCTGGGTGCGGAGCAGACGTCCGGCGTAGTTTCGCAGAGCCGGGAAGCCCGACCGCGTGATCTCGTGCGCATAGTCGGTCAGCGAGAGATTCGTGGCGCCGCCAAGCGCGGGCCGCGTGCCCGCGAGCAGGGCGTCGAGGCTCACGGTGGGCGTGGCGACGGCGCGTTCGGCGAGCGCCATCGGACGCATGCGCACGGTGACGATCCTGCCGGCGCCGGAGTGCGTCGGCGCGTCGCTCGGGGCGGCCGAGCCGGTCAACAGGAAGCGCGCCGGGCTCGGATCGTGGTCGACCGCCCGCCGTACGAGATCCCACGAGGCCGGCAGGTGCTGCCACTCGTCAATGAGGATGGGCGAGTCGCCGGAGATGAGGCGTGCGGGGGCGGCGCGGAAGATCTCGAGGCGGCCGGGATCGTCGAGTCGATGAGCCGTCCGGGCCCGCCGCAGCGCGGTTTCGGTCTTCCCGATGGCCTTGGGGCCTTCCAGAGACACCGCGGGAAGCCCCGCGAGGAGTGCATCGAGCTCGGCGTCCACGATGCGCGGCCGGTACTCCACGACGCTTACGATACCAGATGGACGGCGTTTACGCTCCCGATTGGACGGCGTTTACGCTCCCGATTGGACGGCGTTTACGCTCCCGATTGGACGGCGTTTACGCTCCCGATTGGACGGCCACAGGGACTATCCCGTTCGACCGGCGCGCCGCGCGCCGCGCTGCACTTGACATTGCCGGCCAGACGCCCACAATGGAGCGATCCGGACGATGGGCGGAATACTGCCCGAAGCATAGGACCGAGCAGCAGGGGGACCGACCCATGAAGACTCGACACCACCGGTTTGCAGCGGTGGCCGGCGCGGTGCTTGCGCTCTGCGTAGCCGGCAGCACCGTCGCGGCCCAATCGAACGACTGGGAGCCGGGACCCGCCTCGTGGACCGGAGACCTGACCCCGATCGCCGCCGCGGACTGGAGCTACGACCGCGCCGAGCACCTGCTGGGCCGCGCCGGCTTCAGCGGTACCCCCGAGGAGGTCCAGCGGCTGGCGGACATGACGCCGGAAGAGGCGGTCGGCGCTCTGGTCGACTACGACGAGATTCCGAACGACCATCTCGAGCCGTTCGAGCACTCGGGCTTCTGGGACGAGACGCTGATGAACTTCCCGCCGAGCCGGCCCGCTGCGACCGAGCGGGCCATGGTGCGCGGCGGGAGCATGGGCATCCGCGTCAAGCCGGAGTTCGTCAACCGCCACATGCAGCCGGTCTCCGACCGCTTCTTCTACTGGCTGCGCGCCACCGCGCTGGAGACCCGCCGCGTCGGCTACTGGTGGGCCGAGCGGATGCTCGACACCGACCGGCCGCTGCAGGAGAAGATGGCGCTGTTCTGGCACGGGCACTTCGCCACCGCGCAGAACAAGGTCCGCGACTACCGCAAGATGCTGCTGCAGATCGATACGTTCGAGCGGCACGCGGCCGGGAACTTCGGCGAGCTGCTCGTCGCGGTCGCCCAGGATCCCGGCATGCTCTACTACCTGGATGCCGGCGTGAACGTGAAGGGGGCCGCCAACGAGAACTTCGCCCGCGAGGTGATGGAGCTGTTCACGATGGGCGTGGGCAACTACTCGGAGCGGGACGTCCGCGAGGCGGCGCGGGCCTTCACCGGCTGGAACTTCGTGAACCTGGACTTCGTGGTCAACGAGGAGCAGCACGACGACGAAGAGAAAACCTTCCTGGGCCGCACCGGCAACTTCGACGGCGTCGACGTGCTCCGCATCATCCTGGAGCAGCCGGTCACGGCCGAGTACATCGCCTCGAAGATCTACCGTTTCTTCGTCCGCGAGGATCCGTCGCCGGAACTGCAGGCCGAGCTCGGCGCGGTCTTCCGCGACAACGACTACGAGCTGAAGCCGCTGCTGCGCACGATCTTCCTGTCGCGCGACTTCTACAGCGAGGCCAGCTACGGCGCCCACATCAAGGGTCCGGTGGAGCACCTGATCGCGATGCTGAAGCAGCTCGGCGCCCCGGACGTGCCGGGCGTGCCCGACTTCAACAGCACGACCATCGCGCTGGGCCAGCACCTGCTGAATCCGCCGTCGGTCGCGGGCTGGGCGCAGGGCCGCTCCTGGATCACGCCGGCGCTCCTGCAGGAGCGGGGCAACGTCGCCTTCAACTACCTGTTTCCGGACGTCGTCGACTTCCGGGATCCGAGCTTCCTCGCCCGCACCGGGGACGGTGTCGTGGGCGAGCGCCTGCGCAGCGGCTACGACTTCGGCGCCGCCATCTCCATCGACGGCGACCCGAACCAGATGACCGCGTTCGACCTGTCGGCCCTGGAGCGCGACGAGCTGTTCAACACCCGCGTCTCGGGCTATCGTGCCTGGGCCGAAGCGGTGCGCAAGCTGATTCCGACCCCGCGCGGCGCGGCGCAGTTCGACATGAGTCGGATGGTCCTGGACTCGGGGGCGACGACCACCGATGAAGCGGTCGACCACCTGCTCGGCCGGTTCCTGCGGATGCCGGTGGCGACCGAGCTGCGCGATGCGCTGGTGGAATTGCTGGAAGACGAGCTGGGAACCCGGGATCTCGACCGCGCCCGGACCTACCTGGAAGACCCGTTGCGCATGGTGACGCACATCATCATGAGCACGCCGGAGTATCAGATCGACTAGAGGACCGTCCGTCCACGAATAAGAGGTGCATGACCATGACCCTGACCAACCGCGGCAAGAAGCTGTGCGATTCCAGTGGCGTGTCCCGCCGCCAGGCGCTGAAGATCGGCGCCCGCGGCCTCGGCCTCGGCCTGCTCGGCAGCGGCCTCGGCCCCCTGCCGCCGCTGTTCGGCGCGACCTCGGAGGCGCTGGCCGCCACCGAGGGCAAGATCCTGGTGGTGTTCGAGTGGTTCGGCGGCTACGACGGCCTGAGCACGTTCGTGCCCTACGGCGACGACGAGCTGTACCGGCGCCGGCCGACCATCGGCGTCCGCGAGCAGGACGTCCTCAAGGCGGACGAGCATTTCGGCTTCCAGAAGTCGATGGTGGGCATGCAGCGGCTCTGGGAAGAGGGCAACTGCGCCGTCATCCACGGCTGCGGCTACGAGCAGCCCTCGTTCTCCCACTTCGCGTCCAGCTCGTTCTGGCACACCGGCGCCCCCAACAGCGGGGAGGCCTACGGCTGGTACGGGCGCACCGCCGACGCCCTGGATCCGACCGGGTCGCCCAATTTCCTGGTCAACATCGCCTCGGCGCAGTCGCTCGCGGTGCGGGCGCACGAGCACGTGCCGGTCGTCTTCAACGATCCGGGCGCGTTCCGCCGCGACTTCTTCCACCCGCAGAGCCCGTACATCGGCAAGCTGGGCAACGGGCAGGCGGCGCGCAGCGACATCCACAAGTTCCTGCTCGACGTCAACCAGAGCGCCCGCGAGGCTTCGGCCCTGGTCAGCCAGGCCTGGGAGAACTACACGAGCACGCGGGGCGATGTGCGCCTGCTCGATCTCGACAAGGTCGTCGCGCTGATCGAGAACGACTTCCCGGCGCGGCTCTACTACGTGCGGCTCCGCAACAGCCTGTTCGACACGCACGTCAACCAGGAGAGCCCGCACAACCGCCAGGTGCAGTACTGCTGCGACGCGGTGTGGGGCTTCTTCGAGGAGATGAAGCGCCTCGGCAAGCAGGACGAGGTGGCGGTGTTCATCCACAGCGAGTTCGGCCGGCGCGTGCCGGAGAACACGAGCCTGGGCACCGACCACGGCACGGCGAACGTCTCCTTCGTGCTCGGCGGCGGGGTCAAGGGCGGCCAGTACGGCAAGCCGGTCAGCCTGACGGACCTCGTGCTCGGCGACAACCTGCAGTACACCACCGATTTCCGGCGGGTGTACGCCTCGCTGATCGACGAGTACCTCGGCTACCGCAAGTCCGAGAACGTGCTCGGCGGCAAGTTCGACACGCTCGGGATGTTCGCGTAGGAGTCCGCGCCGCAGGGACGGGCGTTTGGCGCGGACGACGCTGACGTGGAGTGCTCGCGAGCGTCGCGTTGACGCTTCATCGAGCACGGCGTCGGGGGATTGCCGGGGCCGGCTTCGGCCGGCCCCATTCCTTCGTTGGGGCGTTGCCGGCCCGTTTGCGCCTTCAGCCGAGCCTGTTCCGAATTCTTCGCAGCTCCGCGATGTCCAGCAGATCCTGTGGTCTGCCGGCGCGTTGCTTCATGGAGATGAGATCGTCGATCGATGCCACGAAGAACGTGCGCCGATCGACGATCACCTCGACTGCTCGCTGCTTGAGCTCGTCGAGAGCGTCGCTTTCCCCGACCAGCAGAGGTCGTGAAGCGCGTTCAGGATCTCGATGAAGCCGCTCTGCATGCGATGGCCGCTCCGTCCGGGCGCTGCGAAGCAGGGTCAGATCACGGGCGCGTTCGCCGAGCATGCGCAGACGCGCGAGGAACGACCGGCCGTCCGAACGCAAGCTCGCGAACCGGAACCGCAGCCGGTGCAGGGCATCGGTCACCTGGCACGGACCGGGCTGCACTCTGCCTCCGGATCGATTCCACTGCTGGCTCTCCGCTTCGAGGCCGCGAGGGCGGGACAAATGCTCGCAGGAGGATGATGTGGTGCGCATCGCGGTGATGGGAGCCGGCGGCATGGGCGGCTACCTGGGCGCGAAGCTGGCGCGCGGGGGCCATGACGTCGCATTGATCGCGCGAGGGGCGCACCTGGAGGCGCTGCGGCGTCGGGGGCTGCGCATCAGCGGCGCCGAATCCCTGGAGGTGTCCGGCCTCCAGGCGACGGATCGTCCCGCGGAGATCGGCGCCGTCGACACGGTGCTGTTCTGCGTGAAGCTCTACGATACCGAGGCGGCGGCCGAGCTGATCCGCCCGCTGCTCGGGCAGGATACGTTCGTGGTCACTGTCCAGAACGGTGTCGAGAGTGCGGCCCGGATCGCCGGAGTCATCGGTCCGGAACGGACGCTGGCGGGCGCCGCCTACTTTCCCGCCAATATCGTGGCGCCGGGAGAGATCGCCTGGCTCGGCCGCATGGCGGGCAAGCCGTTGATCGCTTTCGGCGAGCCGGGGGGCGGCTCGAGCCCGCGCGCCCGCGAATTCGCGCGCATATGCAACGCAGCGGGGGTAGAGGCCGCGGTTTTCGAGGACACCGAGCGCATGCTCTGGGAAAAGTTCTGTCTCATCGCCGGCTCCAGCGCGGCCACCGCGCTCGCACGTCTCCCCGTCGGGCCGGTGCGCAGTGATCCGGACACGCGTTGGATGCTTGTCCGGGCCATCGATGAAGCGGCGTCGGTGGGCCGCGCGCTCGGCGTACAGCTTCCCGACGACATCGAGGCACGGGTGCTCGGGCTCCTCGATTCCAGCCCCGCGAACGGGAAGACCTCGCAGCTCGTCGACCTCGAACGGGGACGGCGCCTGGAGCTCGAATGGCTGTCTGGCACCGTCGTCCGTCTCGGGAGCGAGCACGGTGTCCCGACCCCGGTTCACCGCACGGTCTACGCCGCGCTCAAGCCGTATGCGCACGGGACTTGCTGAGCCGGGCGACGCGCGACTCGGGAAGAGCAGGACTCCCTGGTGCGGCTGCTCCTCGGCGAGATTGCACTTGGGCGCGCGCGACGCTGAGCGGTACAAGAGATTGTCGCAAAACTGAGACACGCGCTCAAGAAGTCCGCACCCCGCCGTCCGAGCACGCCTCTATCGGTACGCAAGGGTCGTGCCGGCTTGGTCGTCAGCCTTGGGTTCTCTCGATGCGGGACCGCTACCGTTCGCGTCGGACCGCGGTCGCACGGTCGACGATGGAAACGAGGGTTGACGCGACCAGCACGTAGGCGACCGCCCGCGCGGCTGCGGTCAACGGAGGGGTCAGGGCCGGAACCACGTCCAGGCGCGCGGCCGCCAGCACGACCAGCGGGACGAAGTAGCCGATTCCGTTCCAGCGCCCGATGGTGCTCATGCGAAGATGCTTCCGGCAGAGCAGCCAGTACGAGTCGACCACGTACTGGCTGAACGCCACCGCGATCAGAACCGGCAGCACCGGCGGGACCAGGCCTGCCAGGGCTGCGCCGGTCGAGCAGGCGGTCACGAACAGGCAGTCGGTGCCATGATCGAACAGTTGACCGCCGGCCGAGGCCGTGCCGTAACGGCGCGCTGCGACCCCGTCGAAGTAGTCGCTGCCGATGGCCACGGCCAGCAGCAGCGCGACGAGACCGCTGCTCAGGAAGTCCGGCCGCGCGAAGGCGATCGCGGTCGGCAGGGTCAGTGCGAGCCGCAGGCCGGTGAGCAGGTGAGCAGTCATTGCCATCGGATTCTGGCCTTTGGGAAGCTCGTGGCGCGGCTGATTCAGAATCGGACATTGAGAATCAGCCGGTCATGCTGCAGGACGCAGCCGCGATCTATCCGAACAGCTCCCGCTGCGCGCGCGGCCAGAACGCCACGCCGATCAGGGCGTTGAACAGGATGAAGAAGTTGTGCTGCACGAAGCCGAACGCCGCCATCTGCCCCTCGTTCTCGGGGAACAGGATCACCCAGAACGTGATGGCGGCGGCCCGCATCGGGGTGGGCACGGCCGCGGCGAAGAAGACCACCGGCAGGTAGCCGAGCAGCGACAGGAAGGACGCCTCGACGCCGAACAGGCGCAGCGCGACGGTGTAGACGATCACCGCGGCCAGCAGCGCCGGCGAGCGCAGTGCCAGGAACAGGGCGTAGTGCCGGAGTTGCGCGGTCCGGAAGGCATGCAGGATCCGCTTGTCGCGCAGGCCGCTGCCCGGCCACAGCGTGCCGCGGAAGTACAGCACCCAGGCGGCGAGGACCAGCACCGCGCCGGCCGCGAGCCAGGGAACGAGCGCGAACGCCGGTGGGAGCGATCCGCCGCTGAAGGCGAAGCCGACCGTCGCCCAGAAGAGCAGGTAGAACACCTCGCAGAACATCACGAACAGCATCACCGAGCCGACCTCCCAGCCCGGGACCCGGTGGCGCCGGTTCAGGTAGTAGGCCATCGCGCCCTTGCCGATCTGCTCGTTGAAGATCGAGATGATGTAGGCGCTGGCGCGAATCGGCAGCAGGTCCCGGTAGCGGATGGGCGAGATGAACCAGTTCAGGGCCCGGCTCACCACCAGGGTGTCGATGGCGAAGTAGAGGCCCGAGTAGGCCATCATCAACGCGATCCAGGACAGCCACTCGACGTTGGCGAAGACGCCCGTCATGTAGTCGACCAGCGACAGGCCCTCGCGCGCCGCGGCGCCGTTGAGCCGGAAGTAGAGGTAGGCGAAGCAGGCGATGCTCAGGGCCAGGAACCCCAGGCGTCCCGCCAGGCCGCGGCCCGGGGGCGCGGCCGGGGCGGAGTCGTCGGAAGGAGAGTCGCCGGGGGCTCGGGTCTCGTCAGGTGTCTCGCTCATGGCGCTCGGGTCTCGCACAGTCTGGCCAGCGTGTCGGACAACGGGGTGAGGGTGGCTTCCGGTGCGCGGTCGACGCACAGATTCGCCTCGTCGGAGGTGATGACCTCGATGACCGCCGGCGTCAGGCCGCCGGAGCGGACCAGGCCGGCGAGCCGGGCCACCAGCCTGGCCAGCCACACCGGCGTCGAGCGGACCGCCAGTTCGTGACCGAGCAGGCGCGCGGTCTGTCGCAGCAGCTCGCGCTGGGTGACGATGGTCGGTCCGACCATGGCGCGGATCCGTACGCCGGCGCCCGCTTCCCGGCAGTACCCCAGGATGGCGCGGCACAGATCGTCGACGTCGAGCGGGCGCATCCGGTGCGACCCGCCTCCCAGGACGCGGGCGGACCGGCCGGCCGCGGTGCGCAGCAACGAGCGTCCGCCGGCCGTTTCGGGGCCCAGCAGCAGCGGCGTGCGGATGATCGTGGCCTTGAGGCCGGAGCCGATGACCAGGCGCTCCGCCTCTCCCTTGGAGCGGAAGTAGCCGTTCGGCGAACGCGGGTCCGCGCCCAGGGAGCTGACGAGCACGATGTGGCGCACCCCCGCCGATTGCGCCGCGGCGACCAGCGCCCGCGTGCTCTCGACGTTGCCGGTCCGGTAGCTCGTCGTCCGGCTCTCGAAGAGAATGCCCGCCAGATGCACGACGCAGTCGGCGCCGGCGAGCGACTCGACGAGCCGTTCGGGTTCCTCGTAGGTGACGACGCGCGACGCGATGCGCGGCGAGCGGGGCAGGCCTTCCAGCGCCGCCTCCCGGCGCACCAGCGCCACCGCATGCCCGGTGTCCCGGCCGGCGATCCGCGCGAGCAGCGCCTTGCCGACGGCGCTGTTGGCCCCGGTGACCGCTACCGTGCCGCCACCGGCGTCCTCGTTCACCGCGGCGTCCAAAAAAAGACCTCCCAGGTGCCGAGCGGCTCGGCCTGGCCCTGAATCATGCCGCCCGAGGGGCCCGCGTCCATGCGCATGCCGTTCTTCTCGCCGTAGGCCTCGAGCAGCGGCAGCCGGTCGTCGCCCAGGATCTCGGTTGCCCGCATCGGGTAGGTGGCGTCGCCGAACCGCAGCCAGCCGTCCGGATTCGCCCGCGCCTGCCGCGCCCAGTAGCCGCCGTCGGGCCGGGTGGCGGTGATTACGCCGTCCTCGGCGCCGGCGTAGACGACGTTGACCACGAACGGGGGGAAACCGCCAGTCTTGAGCTGGATGATGCGGCGGTCGTCCACCGTGCGCCAGTCGGCCGGCGGAGGGGTCTCGGCGCCCCCGATGCGTATCCCCGCGATCCGGTTGTAGGGCGTCATGAAGACGTAGACGAGCACCATTATCGCGGCGACCGCGACCAGCGTGATGCTCTCGATCTGCTTCTCCGTCATTGCAGTCTCCCGTCTGCCGGCACGCGTACACCGCGGCGGCCGAATCCGGCGGGCTCCGCCGCGCCCGCTCATGCTATGGTAGGCGATCAACCGGGAATCCGTTTTGACCGTGGAGGTTTTGCGATGACAGGTGGACGATCGACGACGCGGCTGGCGCTCATCGCGCTGGCAGGACTGCTGGTGCTGCCGGCCCTGGCCCTGGCGCAGGACGACGCGCCGCGGACCGACTGGGGCGCCCCGGATCTGCAGGGAATCTGGGACTTCCGGACCATCACCCCGATGGAGCGTCCCGAGGACTTGGGCGACAAGGCCTTCCTGACCGAAGAGGAAGCGGCCGAGCGCGAGCGGAACGCGGTCGAGCGCGACATCGAGCTCTGGGAGGCCGACGCCCGGCCCACCGAGGCCGGCGGGAGCGTCGGCGGCTACAACAACTTCTGGATGGACCGGGGCACGCGCGTCGTCGGCACGCGGCGCACCTCGCTGATCATCGATCCGCCGAACGGCCGGCTGCCCGCGATGACCGAGGCGGGCCAGGCGCGCCGCGCCGACGGCCGCGGCTCGTTCAGCGATCGGATCCAGAACTCCTACACCGACTTCAGCAACGCCGACCGCTGCCTGATGGGCTTCAACGCCGGACCGCCGATCACGCCGGGCGGCTACAACCAGAACGTGCAGATCTTTCAGACCTCGAACGAGATCGTGCTGCTCACCGAGATGGTGCACACGGTGCGCGTGGTGCCGCTCGACGCCGGTTCGGAGCTCGATGAAGAGCTCGCGCAGTGGTCCGGCGTATCCCGCGGGCGCTGGGAGGGTGACACCCTGGTGGTCGAGACCGCCAACTTCGACGTCGACCGCAACTGGCGGGGCGCGAGCGCAGAGATGCGTCTCGAGGAGCGCTTCACCCGCGTCGACGGCGACACCCTGGAGTACGAGTACACCGTGACCGACCCCGACACCTGGCTCGCGCCGTGGACGGTGAACCTGCCGATGGTGCGCAGCGACCTGCCGCTGTTCGAGTACGCCTGCCACGAGGGCAACTACTCGATGGAGACGATGCTCACCGGCGCGCGGGCGGACGAGGCCGCGGCCGCCGCGGACAAGTAGGCGGCAACTCCGATTGGACGCCGGGCGCCCGGACCCGTTCGGGCGCCCGGACCCGTTCGGGGCGCCCGTTTCCGCCGCGGCAGGAAACCCCCACCGTCCCGCCGGCCCGCTCGAACTGCCTCCGATTGCGGATCTTCTCACGACGATGCTCGCGCCGAATGTCCTCGTGAACGCAACAGGCCGAGGAGCCGACAGAGAATGAGCGACGCGCGACCGGACTGGGAGCGTCTGTTTCGGCGCGCACGCGCCGTTGCCCGCCATGCCTACGCTCCCTACTCCCGCTACCATGTCGGGGCCGCCGGGCTGGTGGACGACGGACGTGTCGTCGAGGGCTGCAACGTGGAGAACGCCTCCTACGGTCTTGCGCTCTGTGCGGAGTGCTCCCTGGTGTGTGCGTTGCACTCCGGCGGCGGAGGCAGGCTCCTGGCCGTCGCCGTCGTGGCTGGACGAGACCTCGACGATCTGCGGCCGGGCAAGCCGTGCG
Source organism: Vicinamibacterales bacterium (assembly GCA_963662835.3). GTDB lineage: Bacteria > Acidobacteriota > Vicinamibacteria > Vicinamibacterales > UBA8438 > WTFV01. The sequence goes on along the minus strand of CAXXVU020000002.1, from coordinate 6,830,916 downwards.
GCCGTTGCCGCCAACTGCTCTACGAGGCCGGCGGGGGAGGCCTGCAGGTCAACGGGCAACACCGCCTCGCCGAGCTGCTGCCCGATGCGTTCGGCCCCGATGCCATTCGTTGATCCCGGCGGGATGCGCCGGGCGGTCGATGCGCTGCGTCCCTCTCGTTCCCTGGCCCGGACCGAACACGGAGCCTGCGACGGGGCTTGGAGGGCTGCCAGCATGTTCCCGGCTGCCTGCCGGGGGCGTGGGCGGGGAACGCCGCGCACTCTCGCGGCGACCGGGCCGTGGCCGGGATTGGAAGGAGGAGGGACAGCGGATGAAGCCGGAATGCAGGACGACGCAACTCGAGGCACAGCCCGTCGTGGGCATTCGATCGACTACCGGAATGGACAGGATCGCGCAGGTCATGGGGCCGCTGTTCGGTGAGGTGCACGGGTACATCCAGGCGCAGGGACAGCGCCCCGCGGGAATGCCCCTGACGATCTACCATGCCATGGACGGCAAGACGGTCGAGCTCGAGTGCGCCATACCCGTTGCATCGCCGCTGGCCGGAGCGGGCCGGATACAGGCCGGCGAGCTTCCCTGCGGGACCATGGCGACCGTCACCCACAGCGGACCTTACGACGACCTGCCGGATACGTGGGCGGTGCTGACGGAGTGGATGAAGTCGGAAGGCCTCGAGGCCGCCGGAGCCCCCTGGGAGGTCTATGTAACCGACCCCGGCGCCGAGCCGGACAAGTCGAAGTGGCGAACCGACATATTCTTTCCGGTTCGCTGAGCGGGTCGCCCGGCGGTCCCTGTGCGGACTGCTAGAATCAGCCCGGCGGCGGATCACCCGCCGCCCCCGAACAAGGACTGCAGCGAGGAGGTTCGCCATGTGTGATGAGAGAACCGTTGCCGACGACGTCAAGTACCTGCGCGCGCAGGGGCTGACACGGCGGGAGTTCGGAGCCGTATCGGCCGGTGCGGGACTGGCGATGCTGTTGCCGCGGGCGGCGAACGCCCAGGCCGTCACCGAGTCCGAGATCGACGTCACGACGCCCGACGGCGTGGCCGACAGCTACTTCGTGCATCCCGCGAGCGGGGCCCATCCCGGTGTCCTGATCTGGCCCGACGCCTTCGGCCTGCGGCCCGCGAAGCGGCAGATGGCCAGGCGGCTGGCGGAGTCCGGCTACTCGGTCCTGGTGGTCAACCAGTACTACCGGTCGCAGCGGGCGCCCATCGTGGATTCGACGAACTTCGCCGAGGTGGCTCCCATCGTCAGGCCGCTGATGTCCACGTTGAACGCGGAGACCCACGTGCGGGACGCGCGGGCGTTCGTGAGCTTCCTCGACAGCCAGCCGTCGGTGGACAGCAACCGGAAGATGGGGACGATGGGCTACTGCATGGGCGGCCCGATCACGATGCGCACCGCGGCGGCCCTGCCCGACCGCATCGGCGCCGGCGCCTCGTTCCACGGCGGCGGCCTCGTGACCGACCAGCCGGACAGCCCGCACCTGCTCGTGCCGCAGATGACGGCGCACTACCTCTTCGCCATCGCCGCCAACGACGACGAGAACGAGCCCGAGGCGAAGAACGTGCTGCGCGGCGCGTTCGCGGAGGCGGGGCTGCCCGCCGAGATCGAGGTGTACGAGGGCGCGCTGCACGGGTGGTGCCCGCCGGACACGCAGGTCTACAACGAGGCGCAGGCGGAGCGGGCGTGGAGCCGACTCCTGGTGCTGTTCGAGGGCGCGCTGGGGTAGCGCGCGCCCGGCGGAGGCAGTCCGCCGGGCGGCCGGGTTCCCCGGCCGTCAACGTCATCGGCCGGCGGCGTCGCAGAGTCCCGAGGGGGTCCGGGTGAGAGCGGGCGCAGGCTCTCACCACCCCTCCAGGGTGGTAGACTGAGCGCACGATGCAAGTTGCCGTACGCGTGCTGATTGTCACCGGGTGCCTGCTGTCGATCCCGGTGACAGCCGTCCTCACGGCCGCGGTGAAGCAGAGCTTCGCCGACGGTCCGAACCGGCTGTTCTCGGGCGGCCGTCTCGTAGCCGGTGAATTGCACGCGGGCCCGGAACCGGACTGGAGCTTCGTAGAGGACATCGAGACCATCGAGCTGCAGTTGCTCGATCCGCCGCGGTCGCGCCGCATCTGGACCGCGGAGCACGACGGCAGGCTCTACGTCTGGTCCGGCTACATGGGCACGCTGGTCGGTCAGTTGTGGAAACGCTGGCCGGTGCATGCGGAGCGGGACGGCCGCGCGGTGATCCGCATCGACGGCAAGCGCTACGAGCGCCAGCTCGTGCGCATCGAGTCGGGTGAGATCCTCGACGGCGTCAGCAGGGCCATTCGCGGCAAGTACCCTTCGCAGGTCACCCGGGCGGCGGTGGAGGCCGGCGATTCCTGGGTGTTCGAGGCGGCGCCGCGCTAGGAGTTCATCATGCGGGCTTCGAACGGCGTGGAGCAGGTCATGAAGTACTTCTACTGGTGCATCGCGGCGGCGCTGGTGGCAACCGTCCTCGCCGTTCTGTTCGTCCCGGGTGTCGACGACCTCGTGGAACGGACGTTTCAGGGCTACGTCGGCCGCGCGGCCCGCTGACCGGGTCCGGACACGTCCCGATCGAGTTCTCGCGGCTCACGCGCCGCCGGGCAGCAGCGGCGCCGTTTCCTCCGCGTGCGTCCCGACCACCCCCTGCAGCTCCGGGTAGCGCTTCAGCATCTCGTCGCGGTAGGCCCCGGGCACCTCCAGGCCGAGCTCGTGCTTCAGGGTGGCGGCGTTGGCCACCGCCTTGGCCGCGAAGTGGTTGTTCATGTACAGGTAGAGCCGCTTGACGAGACGGGCCGCCGCGTCCGCGGTGTCCCGGAACGGGCGCAGCTCGGCGGCGGAGTAGTGGTAGTCGTAGCGCTCCTCGGCGCGGTCGTGCCGCCACCACTTGCGGGCGTTGCGGCCGTGCAGCCGCATGTAGTAGAAGCTCTCGACGTTGGGCAGGTGGTTCTGGGCGATCGAGAGGCGGAACTTCGGCTCGTCGATCTGCGCCCAGGCGGCGCCCAGGCCGTTCAGCAGCCGCAGCGTGCCTGCAATGTCGTCGCTCCAGCTCCGGTGCCGCAGCTCGACCGCGACGGGGCAGTCCGACAGCGCCTCGATCAGCCAGGCGAGGTGATCGTGAGCGGCCGTGCCGTTCCGGAAGCTGGCCGGGAACTGCGCCAGCAGCGCCCCGAGCTTGCCGGACTCGTGGATCGGCGCGATGGCCTCGCGGAACCGGTCCACGTCCCCGCGGTCCACCTTCGTGTTCGTGTTGCCGGTGGCGGCGGCGAACATCTTCGGGTGCGTGAACTGCTGGTACAGCTTTATCGAGAACGCGAAGTCGTCGGGCGTCCGGCCGGCCCAGGCCGCCGTGACATTGCGGCGCGGCACGCCGTAGAAGGTCGAGTTCACCTCGACGGTGTCGAAGTGGCGGGCGTAGTACTCGAGCTCGTCGAACCCCGGCGGCCGGCGCCGGCGGCCCCGCGGCGGATAGAAGATGCCGTCCCAGGCGCCTTCGCCGGCCGGGTAGTGCCAGCCGCTGGTACCGATGCGGATCCGGCGCCGGGTCATCACCGCATTCTACGTCGGAGCTGCGCCCGCGCCGCGTAGAGGCCGTCCCGGAACGTGTCATGGAGCTCAGTCGACTCGCTGGAGCACTCCCTCTCTGACCAGCCGCGTCACCAGGGTCAGCTTCCCCTCGGCATCCAGGCAGTCGGGCAGGTCCTGGACCGCGAACTCGTCGCTCGTCATGGCGAGCTGCAGCGCCGGCCACGCACCGGCGGGCAGCCTGAGCTCCCGGCCACAGTAGCGGAGAAGGCACGTCTTCCCCTCGGTCGCCGCTTCGGTGAGCAGCCCGACCCGGCGCCTCACCCGCGAGCGGAGCGTCAGGCGGTCTCCGCGGAGGCGCTGGCCGAGCAGGTCGGTGAACAGCGGTACGTCGGTGGCCAGGACCTCGTCCGCGAAGCGGCGCCACACGACCTCCGGGTCGAACCGCGACTGCACGAGCGCCAGCTTCTCGCCGAACAGGCGCTCCCGCTCGGCGGCGGGGAATCCCTCGCGAGCGAACTCGCGGGGGAGATTCCGCCGCAGCGATTCTTCCCCGAGCGCGGCCGCGGTGACGCTTTCGACAAGGAATTCGGTCCATGTGAACGCGGTGAGTCCGAGCGTGACGTGCAGCGACGGCTGATCCGTCGAACGGGCCGCGTGCATCAGCCCGCGCGGAAGGTAGACGGCGCTGCCCGGGCCGAGCTCGAACTCGTCGCTGACCTCGCCGGGCGGCGTGCCGGGCTCGAAGCGTTGGCCCCGGAGCGGCAGCCTCACCCTGGTGTCGTAGATCGACCAGCGCTTCGTGCCGCTGATCTGCAACACGAAGACGTCGTGGGTGTCCCAGTGCGGGGCGAATCCCTGCGCGCCGGGCGGCGTGAGATACACGTTGGTCTGGACCCGCGACGAGAAGCGCCGCCCGAGCGCGACGCACAACCGCGCCAGGGCCGGCACCCGCGTATGGAGCTGGTTGAAGACGACGGTCGCGCCGTCGTCGAAATGCCTCGCGACCTCGAGCGGCTGGACCCTGCCGGCGTCGTTCGCGTACTCGCGGGGTGCGACGTCGCCGTCGCCCCGGACCAGCTTGATGTCGCGGTGACTCGCCGCGTGGGTGCCCAGCACGGTGTCGAGATCGTCCGCCGAGAGGAGCTCGGCGTAGTACGGCGACGCCTTGCGCCGGATGTGAAGAAGCCGTTGCTCGTAGTAGTCGCGTTCGAACTCCGCCGTCGGCAGCGGATCGAGGAGCCAGGCGTACCAGTTGCGGTCGGTCGCCGTTTCCGGCCCGGCGAGGTCCGTCATCGCCTGAGCGCTCCGTGCCATGCGGCCGCCCGGCCTGCTCGCGCGCGGCGGCCTCGGGGATCGCGCCGCCGGTTGACAGCCACGGTACGCGTCACTACGATACTGGGACTCAGTCTCATCTTGTAGACCCAGGAGAATACCATGAGCAAATCGGAGAACCCGGAGCCCGGCGCCGATCACCAGGAATTGCCGGTGACGCTGACCGACGACGACATCACGGCCATCCGGGTCGATCGCCGCTCGTTCTTCTCGCGTGCGGTCGCGGCCGGCTCGATCGCGGCGGCTGCCGCGTTGACCGCGGCCTGCCCCGGCGGGACCGACTCGGACGGAGAGGGCGACGCAGGGGCCCAGGCCACCGATTCGGACCAGGCCACCGATTCGGATCAGGCCACCGATTCGGATCAGGCCACCGATTCGGATCAGGCTACCGACTCCGACGGTTCCCAGTAGCGGGCGCTCGCGACGGCGCGTGCCGATTCCGGCCCGTTTTCGGGCGCTCGCGACGCGGCGTGCCGCCCCGGTCCGAGTCGGGCGGCCGCGACGTCCCGAGGCCTTCGACCGGTTCCTCGCGGCGCCGGTCGACACCTCCCCGCCGAGAGCTCCGGTTCCGAAACCGGCCCAGAGATGTCACTGCGCAGAGCGCTCTTCTGGATCCATCTGGCCGTCGGCGTCACCGCTGCCGTCGTGATCCTCATGCTGGCGGTGACCGGTGCGATCCTCACCTACGAGGCGCAGCTCGACCGATGGGCGCTTCGCGAGTACCGCGCCGATCCGCCGGGCCCGGGCGCCGCACCGCTCGGCCTCGACGAGTTGATCGCGCGGGTCGCCGGCGAGCGGCCCGCGGGTCTCGTCACTTCCGTGGCCCTGCAGAGGGATCCGGGAGAGCCGGCGGTCGTCCGGCTCGACGACGGGGCCGCCGTCCATGTCGACCGCTTCACCGGCGAACGGCTGGGCGACGGCGACACGCGCACGCGACGCTTCCTCCGGGGCGTCCTGTACTGGCACCGGTGGTTCGCCCTCGAGGGGGAGTATCGAATCGTCGGCCGGACGTTCGTGGCAACCGCCAACCTCGGGTTCCTGTTCCTCCTCGCCAGTGGCGTCTACCTCTGGTGGCCGCCGGCCGGCAGCCGCGCCGCCTGGAGACACGCGCTGTGGTTTCGCCGCGGCCTCGGCGGGCGGGCGCGCGACTTCAACTGGCACAACGTGATCGGCTTCTGGTCGGCGGTTCCGCTGGCCGTAATCGTCGCCGGCGGCGTCACGATCTCGTATCAGTGGGCGGCCGATCTCGTGCATCGACTGGCGGGCGACAAGCCGCCGTTTCAGGCGTCGCCGCGACCGTGGGAGTCGGTCGCCCCGGGCGACCCGCCGGTCACGGGGGACCCGGCGGCCCCGCTGGTCGAGTTGCAGGCGCTGGCCGGGAAGGCGGTCGCCGGGACGCCCGGGTGGCGGACGCTCACGATCGACCTTCCCGAGTCGATGCACGACCCCGTCGTGGTCGCGGTCGACCGCGGGACCGGCCGCCAGCCGTCGAAGAGCGAGGACCTGCTGTTCGACCGGAGAACGGGCGAGCTGGTCGGGCGCGCCGGCTATCCGACCTTCACCCGCGGCTTCAAGGTCCGCCGCTGGTTGCGCTTCGCACACACCGGAGAGGTGTATGGCGTGATCGGGCAGTCGATCGCGGGTATCGCATCCCTGGGCGCCGCCGTCATGGTCTGGACCGGCCTGGCGATGAGCTGGCGCCGTTTCTTCGGCTCTGCCGGCGGCCAAGGCCTCTGATACCCGTCACGCGCTTCCACGTGCTCCTTGCGTGGCGTCTCACCGGTTGCGCGGCGGCAACGCCCCGTGTTCGAGGAGAAAGGCAACGACCTTCTCGAACCCGTCGGTCATGGCCGCGCGCACCGCCGTTCGCCCGCGGGCGTTCGCGGCGTTGACGTCGACGCCCAGCTCGACCGCCACCCGGACGGCCTCCAGCGTCGCCGCCTCGGCCGCGCCGCGATCGGGTCCCCGTCCGAGCTCCGTCGCTTCGGCGACTCTTGCGCGGTGGTCCACGGCCCAGAGCGGGTCGCGTCCTCCCAGTCCGACCGCCGCCATCAGGGCGGTCGTTTCCCCTTCCTCGAACCACATCCTGCCGGCCGCCGTCCCCCGGTCGCGGGTCCAGTATTCCGGGCCGTGGGTGGCGTGGGGATCGGCGCCGTAGCGGGCCAGGAGCCGCATGATCCCGGCTTCGCGGTGGCGCGCCGCCAGCCAGAACGCCGGCGCCCCGACGAACCAGGGCGGGAAGAAGAAGTCCGCGCTGTCGCGGGTGTAGCGCGTCGAGGCCGACACCCGGGCGTCGGGATCCGCCCCGGCCGACAGGAGCGCCTCGGCCAGCAGCGGGTCCCGCTGCAGAATCGCCGCGTGCAGCGGCGCGTAGCCGCCCGCGGCCGCATTCGGATCCGCGCCGTGCTCGAGCAGCAGGGCGCCGACGCCTCCATTTCCGCTGAGCGCCGCCACCGCCAGGGCGCTGGCCCCGTCCGGCGCCTCCTCGTTCACGTCGGCGCCCGCTGCCACCAGCAGCCGCGCCGAGGCGAGGTCGCCCACCCGGGCGGCGAACAGCAGCGGCGTGAACCCTCCGCTGCGGACCTCGGTGATGTAGCACTCGTCCCGGGGCACGCACCGGAGCCCGTAGTTCGCATACGTCGAGATGGTCTTGACGGTCTCGGTGAACGTGCTCGACCGCGCGTGCACGTCGGCGCCGTGCGCGAGGAGCACCTCCACGACCGCGGAGTGTCCTTGCGCGACCGCCCACATGAGGGCCGTCTGCGCGCCGTAGGCCCCCTCCCCGGTGGCGGCGTCGACGTCGGCGCCGGCGGCCAGCAGCCGGCCGACCACGTCCGCGTTGCCCGTACGGGCAGCCGTCATCAGCAGCGTCTCCCCGAACGGCAACGCCCGGTTCGGATCGGCGCCGGCTTCGAGCAGGGTCTCCACCATGGCCGGGCTGCCGTTCTCGCAGGCGGCCCAGAGCGCCGTGACCCCGAGGTCGTTGGCGGCATCCACGTCCGTCCCCGCACGAATCAGCAGCGCCGCGACCTCGCGATTGTCCCGGTAGCTCGCCCAGTGCAGCGCGGTGGAGCCGTCCCCCTGGCGGGCGTCCACGTCGGCGCCCGCCTGCAGCAGCTTCCGGACCGCGGCCCAGTCGGCGCGCTTCGCGGCGTCGGCGAGCGGCGCCTCCGGGGGCGCCGCGGCCGCGGCGTGGGCTCCCGCCAGGGCCAGCAGCAACGCGGAGCAGCAGACCAGCGCCACCGGCAGCGTCGAGGCGCTCCTCCCACGGTCTCCTGACATCGTCGGCATCCTCCTCATGTCCGGTCCCAGGCTCCTACAGCTCCGTCAGGGTATCGATCCCGTCGATCGGCAGGGCTCCGGTGCTGCCGCCGACGCGATCCAGGCGGACGTCGAACTTGTCGAGCAGGGTGAGCAGCAGATTGGCGTGCGTGGTGCCCGCGCCGTACCGGAGATGCCGCCCTCCCTTCAGCCGCCCCGCACCGCCGCCGAGCACCAGGATCGGCACGTTGTTGCCCGCGTGACGCGTGCTGTTGGACATGCACGTGCCGTACATGATCGTCATGTTGTCGAGCAGCGAGCCGTCCTGGTCCGGGGTCGTGCGGAGCCGCTCCAGATACCTCGACGTCAGCGCCGCGTGATACGCGTTGACCTTGGACATCTTGGCGATCTGCGCCGGATCGTTGCCGTGGTGCGACAGCGGATGGTGCGGTTCGTCGATGCCCACCTCGGGATAGGTCCGGGTGCTCTGCTCGCGGCCGAGCATGAACGTGGCCACGCGCGTGGTGTCGCTCCGCAGCGCCAGGAACTGGAGGTCGAACATCAGCGCGACGTGCTCCTCGAACGTGGAGGGCACGCCCCGCGGCTCCTCCGCGAAGACCGGATGCACGTCGCTCCTGGATTCCGCCACCTCGATGCGCCGCTCGACGTCGCGGATCGCCGCGGCGTACTCTTCGACCTTGCGCCGGTCGTCCGTCCCGACCCGCCGCTCGACGTCCGCCAGCTTGTCCATCACCGAGTCCAGGATGCTCCGCTTCTCCTGCATGCGCGCGAGCCGCACCGCGGGGTCGGTCGAGCCGCTGTCGCCGAACAGCCGCTCGAACACCGCCCGCGGGTTGTTCTCCATCGGCAGCGGCATGGTGGGCGTGCGCCACGAGATGGTCTGCGTGTACGCGCAACTGAGGCCGGAGGTGCACTGTCCCGCGTTGGCCTCCTTGTCTATCGACAGCTCGAGCGAGGGGAGCGGCGTCGAGGCGCCGAACTCGCGCGCGAGCATCTGGTCGATCGACGTGTCGGCCACCACGTCCGTCTCCGACGTCCCTCCGCGGCTCGTGCCGGTCAGGAAGGAACCGGAAGCACCGGCGTGGACGTAGGTCCACGACGAGTGGAGCCCCGAGAAGACGAGCATCCGATCCCGGAACGGCGCCAGGGGCTGCAGAATCGGCGTGAGCTCGAAGTCGCGCCCCGCGGCCGCCGGCGACCAGTACTCCATCGCCATCCCGTTGGGCACGAAGATCGCCTGGAAGCGATGAATCGGCTTGGCCGCGGCCCGCGCCAGCGCCGACACGCCGGGCGCCATCGCGTCCAGGAACGGCAGCGCCACGGTCGCGCCCACACCCCGCAGGACCGTCCGGCGGGACAAGGGCTTGGCGGTGAAGATGTTGATGCCTCTCATGTCGGTCCTCTCGTCGGCTCGTGCTCGACCACCCAAGGTGAATCCGTTTCCCGTCACTCCGCCGCCCGCCGCATCAGGAACGCCGGGCTCTCGACTATCCCGAGAATGATCGACGACCAGCGGTATCCGTCCGCGGCCGCGTTGCGGACGATGCCGCGCACCGTCGGCTGGTCGTAGTGCCCGGGCTGGCGCCCGAGGGCGTAGGCCAGGAGCCGCTCGGTGAGCGTGCCCACGAACCGTTCCGGCGCTTCGAGCAACAGGCCCCGCAAGCCGGGGAGACCCACGGCCGTCACCCCGTTCGGCAGGGTGCCGGCGGCGTCGACCGGCCGTCCGTCGTCGGTGACGGACCGCCACCTTCCGATGGCGTCGTAGTGCTCGAGCATGAAGCCCGGCGGATCGATGGCCCGGTGGCAGCTCGCGCACGCGGGATTGCGCCGATGCAGCTCCAGCCGCTCGCGCATCGACGCCGGCGCGTCGTTCTCCCCGCGCTCCGGCAACGGGGGCACGTCGGGCGGAGGACCCGGCGGCGGCGCGCCGAAGATCGCCTCCAGCAGCCACCGCCCGCGCAGGACGGGCGAGGTGCGGTGCGGGTAGGAGGTCAGCGACAGCAGCGAGCCGTGGCCCAGCAACCCGCCCCGCTGCTCCAGGTCCGGCAGCGTCACGCGCCGGAATCGGCTGCCGTAGACCCCGGGGATGCCGTAGTGCCGCGCCAGCCGCTCGTTCACGTAGGTGTAGTCGGCGCCGAGCAGGTCCAGGACGCTGCGGTCCTCTTCGATGGTGCTGCCGATGAACGACGCCGTCTCCTGCCGGAACGCCTCCACCAGGTCCTGGTCGAACTCGGGGTATACCGAGGGCTCGGCTTTCACCTCGTCGAGGTTCCGCAGGTGCAGCCACTGCGCGGCGAAGTTGCCGACCAGCGCCCCGCTGCGCGGATCGGCCAGCATACGCCGCACCTGGCGCCCCAAGGTCGCCGGATCCGTCAGCCCGCCGCGGCCGGCGACGTCGAGCAGCTCCTCGTCGGGGATGCTGCTCCACAGGAAGAACGACAGGCGCGAGGCGAGCTCCAGGCCGCCCAGCGCGTACGCCTGTCCCGGCGCCGCGCCGGGCGGGTCCTCCAGCACGCGCAGGAGAAAGTCCGGATCGACCAGCAGCCGTTCGAGCGCGAGCTGGATGCCGGTGTCGAAGCTGCCCCCCGCCTTCGCCCGCCCTTCCCGGAAGAACTCGAGCAGCGTCTCGACGTCCCGATCCGCCGGCGGCCTGCGATACGCGAGGCGGGCCAGCCGCGACAGGATCCGTTCGGCGCACGCCTCCTCCTCCGGCACGGTGGCGGGATCGCACACGAAGATTCTCCGCCGGCTCGGCGTGTCTTCGGGCACCGCACCCTCGTAGGGTCCCTCGATGGTCAGCGCCTGGACCTCCGCGTTCCCGTGGTACTTCTCGTTGTTCGACAGGACCGCGCCCTTCATCACCGGCTGCAGGGGGCCCTCGGCCTCCCACCGGTTCCGGACGAACGAGACCCCCACGACGTGCGGTCCCGCATCGACCGGCACGCGCACCTCCAGGTGGGCGGCCGACTCGCGGACGTACCGTTCCCACTCGGGATCGCCCGCTTCGGCCGGCGACCAGGTCGTGGGAGCGGGCGTGCCCGGCGCCTCGCCCCCTACCGTGAAACGCCGGACGAGCGCGCCGTCGATGCGGAGGTCGAGCAGGTTCCTTCTGCCCATGCCGCGGACGTAGTCCTGCCAGTTGGTGGTCAGCGCGATGCGGAAGATGTAGTTGCCGTCGGCCGGGAAATGGTGCGTGGCGGAGAGGCCGCCGCGGGATCCGAGCGGCAGGTCCTCGTTCCGGCGGTCGGCCTGCGTCAGCAGCACCGAGTTCTCGAAGCGCGCGAAATCGGGCGCCGTCTCGACGCCGGTGGCCAGGCGCGAGATCTTCCGCGCGGCCGACAGGTAGCGCTCCAGTTGCGCGGTCGATATCGACAGCACCGCGGCGTTGTTGTCGAACCCGGTGTCGGATGTCTCGTCCCCGGGCAGCAGCTCCGCCACGTCGATCTCGAGCGCGAGAAGGTCGCGAATCGCGTTGCCGTACTCGGTGCGGTTCAGCCGATGCAGCGCGCCGGTTCGACCCGGATTCGGGTTCGCCGCGGCCGCCCGGTCGATGCGCGTCTCCAGCCAGCGCGTGACCGCGCGCGCCTCCTCCGGGCCGGGGCGCGGGCGCCCGGCCGGCGGCATCGAGCCCGCCGCGAGCCTCGCGATCACCCGCTCCCACAGCGCCGCGTCGGCGCTCGGCCGCTCCGCGTCCGCCACGTCGAGCGCGAGACCCGTCGCCCGGAGCTGCGAATCCAGCACCGACGGGGCCGCGCCGGCCGCGGTGACCCGGCGCTCGCTGTGACAGGCGACGCAGTATCGATCCAGAAGGCTGCGCACCGCTGCGGCCGACGCCGGCGGCGGCTGGGCGGCCGCGGCGGCCAGCAGGCGACCGGAAAAGCCGGGGAGCCAGCTCCCCGCCGTCGCCACGGCAACCGCCATGGCTGCGATCACGGCCGGCACGGACCTGGACGGCGGTATGTTCATCGTGGCCCCCGCAAGCCTGTAGTCTACTTCCGATCACTCCTCCAGCTCGGCGGTGGCGGACACCGGTGCCGCAGGCTCCGGGCGAGTCCAGGCCCCACCCAGCGCGCGGTGGACGGCAAGCCGGGTCAGGGCCAGGCTGCGCTCCGAGTCCGAGAGGGCCGACTCCACGTTCAGCAGCGTGCGCAACGCATCCAGGAAGTCGGCGTAGCCGCCCACCCCGGATTGGTACCGCTCCGACCGCAGGCCGAGAGTCTCCTGCGCCTCCTCCCGCCGGGCCGCCAGGGAGGCATGGCGCCGGCCCTCGCTGCGCAGCCCGGCCAGCGCCGACTCGACCTCGTTCACGGCCGTCACCACCGTCCGCCCGTACGCGGCCGCGAGCTCGTTGAAGCGGGCGTGCGCAAGGGCGACGTTGCCCGCGAGGCGGTCGCCGTCGAAGACCGGCGCCAGCAGATTCGACACCAGGTTGCCGAACCACTGCTGGACGTTGAAGAGTCCGCCGATACCCGTGGTCTGGAGTCCGACGGTCCCGGACAGCGAGAGCGACGGCAGCAGTTCCGCGCGTCGCGCCTCGATATCGTGGGCCGCGGCTTCCAGGCGAAGTCCCGCGGCCCGCACGTCCGGCCGCTGCAGCAGGAGGTCCGCCGGTACGCCTGCCGGCACCGGGGCGGCGACCTGCCCGGGCGAGAGCGAATCGGGGAGCAACCCGGCCACGTCGTCCCGATAGCCGCCCAGGAGCACGGCGAGGCGGGCCTCCGCGGCGGCCAGTCCGGCATCCAGTCGCGGCAGGCCGGCCTGCGTGTCGCGCAGGTCCTGCCGCACCCGATAGAGGTCCAGTGAATCGGTCAGCCCACGGTCGTAACGGGTCTCCGTCACGTACTCGCGCTCCTCCAGCGTGGACACCATCTCATCGGCGATTGCGATCTGCCGCCGAAAGTCGACGATGTCGAAGTACGCCGTGATCGTCTCGGCCAGGACTCCGAGCCGCGCCGCTTGCGCATCCGACTCCGAGGCCAGCAGATCGGCCCCGGCCGCGAGCGACGTATGGCGCACGCGCCCCCAGAAATCGAGCTCGTACGCGAAGTCCGCGTACAACGAGTACGTGGTGAGCCCTATCCGATCGGGCAACGTGAACCCCCCGCCCGCGCTCCCGAACGCTTCGTCCAGACCCAGCTCCCCGAGTTGCGCACCGATGCCGGCGTTGATGGGCACGTCGAAGCTGTCGACGCCCGCTCCGGCCCGGACGACCGGCAGAAACGCGGCTTCGGCCAGACGGGCCCGGACCCTCGCCTGCTGCACGCGGGCCACCGCCCCCGCCATGTCGAAACTGGATTCCAGCACCGACTCGACGACATCGTCGAGCACGGGATCGTTGAACGCCCGCCACCATTCCAGCGGTTCGTGGCTGCCCGGCGCGGCGGGGGCCGCGAAGCTTCCAGGCAACTCCGTGACCGGCTCGCCCGTCGGTTCCGGCAGCGCCGGCGGGGACGCCAACGCGCACCCGCCGCAAAGACAGGCGAACAGAACCGGTGAGATGCGAGTTCGAAAGAAGGCAAACAGCCCCGTCGCCGGGGCATCGCGTCTCGAGGATGGGAACGCTCGGTTCACGTACATCGGTCACACCAGGCCGGCAGGAGGTCTACATGAGGCCGGGGCTATGGCCGCTGTTCTCCATCGAGGTCGCGCGCGTCGCGGGCGGCCGGCTCCGAGCGAATTGTAACGCGGTAGAACAAGGCGAAACCCAGAGAGAGCGCTGCTGCGATGGAGGCCGCGACGAATACGCTGTCGAGCGCCTCCCGCAATGCGACGCCCAGCGAGTCGAGCAACGCCTGCGCCAGCGCCGTGCCGTCGGGGCTCGACGCCGCCAGGTCCGCCCGCAACCGGTCCGCCGTGGCGGAATCCACGAGAGCACGCGGGTCGTTCTGCAATTCTTCGAACCGGCCGACGCCAAGCGCGCCCTTCACCGCTTCGGGAGCGGCCTCCTCCAGGCTCGAAGAATATCGTGTCGCCAGCAGGACGCCCAGTACCGCCAGCCCAATCACGCCGCCGACCGACCGGTAGAACTGCAAGGCCGACGTCGCCACTCCCACGATACCGAACGGAACGCGGTTCTGGACGCCGATGGAAAGCGTGGCCACGATGCCGCCAATCCCGGTCCCTGCGATCACGATGTAGATCAGGCTCTGCTCGACGCCGGTCGTCGCGTCCAGCGTGGAAAGAAGAAACAGGCCCGCCGTCATGAGTCCCGCGCAGATCACCGCCTGGATCCGATAGGACCCGGAGGCCCTGGAAAGAACCTGCCCCGCCGCGACCCCGCCCACGACCATGCCCAACAGCATCGGGGTGAGCAGAGCGCCGCTTTGCGCCGCCGAGAATCCGAATGCAATCTGGAACAACAGGGGAAGGAACAGTACGCTTCCATACATCGCGAAGCTGGCCAGCAACATGATGACGACGGAGAGGCTGACCACGGGGTCCGCATGGAGTGAGAGGGGCACGAGCGGCGATTCGGCCCGCGCCTCGCCGGCGATGAATACCCCGATCATCGCCAGTGAAAACAACAGCGTGCCGAGGATGACCGGCGATCCCCACTCGTACTGCACGCCCCCTGAAGACAGTGCGATCAACAGGGGCGGGACGGCGAGCACGAGCGCGATCATGCCGATCACGTCGAGATCGCGATTCCCGGGCAGGGAAGCGGGCTTCGGGAACACCTTCGCAGTCAGCAGAAGTACCGGAATGGCGGCCAGACCGATCACCAGGAACGCCCATCGCCACGACAGGGCATCGGCAAAGAAGCCGCCGAGTATCGGCCCGACCACGAACGATACGCCGTACACGGCGCTCAGAAGCCCGTGAAACCTGCCTCGTTCCAACGGCCGAAAGAGATCGGCGACCGACACGTAGCAGCAGGTCATGACGGTGCCGCCGCCGGCGCCCTGCACGGCGCGGTAGACGACGACCTGGGTCATCGATTCGCTGAAGCCCAGGAGGATCGAACCCAGGGAGAAAATCGCCAATCCCGACAACAGGAACAGCCGGCGCCCATGGATGTCGCTCAACCTGCCGACGATCGGGAAAGCGAGCGTGGCTGCGACCATGTAGGACGTTGCAGCCCAGGTGTAGCGGTCGAAACCGCCCAGGTCGGCGATGATGAGGGGCATCGTCGTGGCGACCACGGTCTGGCTCAGCGCGCCCAGGAACATGGCCAGCACCACGCAGGCCATCGCTGCCACCGCCTGTCGCTTCGGCGGCGGCGCGAATCCGCCGTCGTCCTCGATACCGTTGCAGCTCGGACCGCTGCCCTCGGAACCGATGATCAATCTCCCTTCCGCCGGCGCATGCCGAGAAGGAAGCGGTACGCCTGGTAGCAGGACCGCGACAGCAGCGAGAACGCCGGACGCTGGGGCCGGTGTTCGGCATTCGCCTCCTGCACAAGAGGATCCTGGTCCTCGCCGGCCCGGAGGCCAACCGGTTCCTCAACCGGAAGGGGCGCCTGTTCCTTCGGAACCACGAGCCCTGGCACGAGTTCGGCCATGCGCTCGAGGCGTCCCGGACGGTGCTCAGCATGGACGGGAGGGATCACGTTCGAACCCGTCAGGCGTTCGCCCCCGCCTTCTCGCGGGCGCGTTTCCGGGACCATCTCGATGTCGCCGACGACATCACCCGGCGCCACGTCGGGGCGTGGTCTCGCGACGGGACGGTACGGTCGCTGCCCGCGTTGCAGCGCCTCGTCGCCGACCAGACCGGCACGATCATGGCCAGCGTGTCCGCCCGCGAGTACGTGGAGGACCTGATCTTCGTGCTGGAGACGCTGCTGACGACGAAGGTGATGAAGCAGCTTCCGGGGTTCCTGGCCGGGCGCCGGTTCAGGAAGGCGCGCGCGCGGCTTCTCGACGGTCTGGCGCAGAGGACGCTGGATGCGCACATGCCGGGCGGCCCCCTCCATGACGCGGGCGACCTGGTGAACGACGTCATCGACCTCCATCGCACGGATCCGCAGTTGATGCCCGAGACCGACATGAAGGCGATGGTGCTGAGCCCCTACCTGGCGGGGATCGAGACCGTGGCCAGCGCCTGCGCATTCGCGCTCTACGGCGTGCTGAAGTACCCGGAGCTGACGGCTCGGGTACGGGCCGAGGCGGACGCCCTCTTCGCCGCGGGGCCTGCCACCGTGGAGGGGCTGCGCCGGCTCGACGTGACGCACCGGACGGTGCTGGAGTCGCTGCGCCGGTATCCGACCACGCCGGTCGTCCTGCGCGCGGTGGCGAACTCGTTCGAGTTCGGCGGGTACCGCATCGCCGCCGGCCAGCCGCTGTTCGTCGCCACCACGGTGACGCACCGCCTGCCGGAGTATTTTCCCGACCCGGAACGCTTCGACATCGACCGCTACCTGCCGGAACGCGCCGAGCACCGGCAGCCCCACGTGTTCGTCCCCTTCGGCGTCGGCACGCACACCTGCCTGGGCGGCGGTTTCGCCGAGGTGCAGATCCTGCTGACGCTGGCCGCGATCCTGCACGCGGGCGATTTGGCCATCGACCCACCCGGTTACGAGATGGCGATGACCAGCGTGCCGGTCCCGCGGCCGTCGAAGCGCTTCAGGCTGAAGGTGCAGCGGCGACGACCGTCGGCCTCGCAATCCCGACGGTGCGAGGGGTGACGGAGACGGCGGTGAATCGCGACGCCGGCGCCGCGCACGAATCGCGCGGTCCCATCGCCTACATGGCACGTAGCGGCATCGCCGCCAACCTTCTCCTGCTGCTGATCGTGACGGCGGGACTGCTGTCGCTGACCGGTCTGATACAGGAGGCGTTCCCCGAGATCTCCCTCGACCTGATCGAGGTCTCGGTGAGCTATCCCGGCGCCACCCCGGAGGAGGTCGAAGAGGCGATCGTCGTCCGGATCGAGGAGCAGGTCGACGGTATCGACGACGTGCGGGAGATCACCTCGGTGGCGACGGGGGGCCTGGCGTCCGTCACGATCGAGCTGGAGTCGGGCGCGGACATCGACCGGGCGCTCGCCGACGTCGAGTCGGCGGTCGATCACATCCGGACCTTCCCCGCGCGGGCCGAACGTCCGGAGGTCACGGAGGTGACGAGTCGCCAGAGCGTTCTCCGCCTCGTGCTCCACGGCGACGTCGCCGAGCGCGCGCTGAAGGAGCTGGCGTACCGCACCGAGGACGCGATCGCAGCCCTGCCCGAGGTTTCCCGCGTCGAGACCAGCGGGGTACGGGACTACGAGATCTCGATTGAGGTGCCGCGCCGGCGGTTGCAGGCGCTGGGCCTCACCCTCGAGGACGTGTCCAACGCGGTGCGGCGCGGTTCGCTCGACCTGTCGGCGGGGCGCATCGAGACTCGCGACACGCAGATCCGCGTCCGCACCACCGGCCAGCGTTACGACCAGCAGGATTTCGAGACGCTCGTCGTCCTGAGCCGGAGTGACGGCACCGTGGTGCTCCTGGGTGACGTCGCCGAGGTGCGCGACGGCTTCCAGGCTGCGGACCTGATAGTGCGCCACCAGGGACAGCCGGCGGCGTTCGTCGAGGTCTTCCGGTCCGCGGACGAGAACATGCTGGACGTGACGCGGGCCGTGAAGGAGTTGCTGGACCGCGAGCTGCGGGCGTCGCTGCCCCCGGGCACGGGGATCGGCATCTGGAACGACGACTCGCAGGCCTACCGGGAACGGCTCCAGGTACTGCGCAAGAACGGCTTGCTGGGGCTGCTGCTGGTTCTTCTCTCGCTGGCGCTGTTCCTGGGGCTCCGACTCGCGTTCTGGGTCGCCCTCGGCATGGTCGTGGCCGGGGTCGGCGCTCTGGCCGTGATGCTGGCCACCGGCACGTCGTTCAACGCGATGTCGATATTCGCGTTCCTTCTCGCGACAGGCATCGTCGTCGACGACGCCATCGTGGTGGCCGAGTACATCCACCAGGAGCGCGCGCGCGGTGCGCCGGGTGCGCTGGCCGCGATGCGAGGCGCGCAGCGGGTCGCGAGGCCCTTGATCTTCGCGGTCCTCACGTCGGTGGCGGCCTTCTCCCCGCTGCTCTTCGTTCCGGGCGCGCTCGGTGACGTGATGCACCCGGTACCGGTCATCCTGATCGCCATGCTGCTGATCTCGCTGGTCGAGTCGCTGCTGATCCTGCCGAGCCACCTGTCCCATCTGCCCGGTCCCGAGTGGCGGCCCTCCCATCCGGTCGAGCGCGCCTGCCTCCGCCTGCAGTCGTCGATCGACCGCGGCCTTGCGTGGTTCGTGGACGGACCCCTGGATCGGGGGCTGCGGGTGGCCACGGGCCACCCCGCGGTGCTGATCGCCGCGGGTCTCGGCGTGACCGTCCTGGCGGTGGCGCTCGTGCCCGCGGGCATCGTCAACGTGGCATTCGGTCAGGACGTCGCGGGCGACATCGTTACCGCCAACCTGCGGATGCGCGAGGGTACGACGTCGCGGCGGACGCACGAGGCGGCCATGGAGCTGGAGGCGGCGGGGCGCCGGGCCATCGACCGGCTCTCCCGCGGCCGGCCTGACGGCGCGCCACCCTTGCTGAGCGGCGTCATCCTGACGGTCGGCCTGCGGCCGCGCATGGCGGAAGGCGCCATCGAGGCGCCTGGGCTTGTCCCGCCCGCCAACCTGGCCGATGTGCAGTTCAAGCTGTCAATCGGGCAACGCGGGGACATCGACGCGGACGCCTTCCTGGAGGCGTGGCGGGAAGAGGCCGGCGTGCTGCCGGAGGCCCGCGCCCTCACCTTCAGCGCCGCGTTGCTCGATTTCGGCGTGCCCGTCGAGATCGCGCTGTCGCACCCCGAGGCCTCGAGGCTGGATCTGATCGCCGACCAAGTCATGGCCGAGCTGGGCGAGCTGCAGGGTGTCTTCGGGATTCAGTCGGACCATTCGACCGGCGTCCAGGAGATTCGGCTCGAGCTGCGTCCCGAGGCGCGCACGCTGGGTCTCACCCTCGACGACCTGGCTCTGCAGGCCCGCTCGGCGTTCTTCGGCGACGAGGCCCTGCGGCTGCAGCGCGGCCGGGAGGAGGTCCGGGTGTACGTGCGCCTTCCTGCGGGGGAACGCGACGCGGTCGCGGACGTGGAGCGGCACCTGGTTCGCACCCCCGGCGGGGCCATGGTGCCGCTGAGCCGCGTGGCCTCGGTGAGCCAGGGCAGCTCGCCCTCGTCCATCCGGCGCCGGGGCGGCCAGCGCGTGGTTACCGTCACCGCCGAGGTGGACGAGACCGCGATCACCGCCGCGGAGGTCAACGGCGTTCTCGCCGCCGCGATTCTGCCCGCTCTCGCGGACGCCAATCCCGGTTCCACCTGGCTCCTCGGAGGCGAGCAGCAACAGCAGACCGAGTTCCTGTCCGGCCTTGGCCGCAGCTTCCTGCTGGCCCTGTTCGCGATCTATGCGCTGCTGGCGATCCCGCTCGATTCGTACGTCAAGCCGCTGATCGTCATGTCCGCGATTCCCTTCGGGATGGTCGGCGCCATCGTCGGTCACCTGATCCTGGGGATCGATCTCGGTTTCACATCCATCCTGGGGGCGGTCGCGGTCTGCGGCGTCGTCGTGAACGACTCGCTGGTCATGATCGACTTCATCCACGAACGACTGCGGGACGGCGCGCCCGTGAAGACCGCGATCGTCGACGGCGCCAAGGGTCGTTTCCGCCCGATCTTCCTCACGTCGCTGACCACTTTTCTCGGTTTCACGCCCCTGTTGCTCGAGAGCGCGGTCCAGGCCCGGCTGCTGATTCCGTTCGCCGCGTCGATGGGCTTCGGCATCGTCGTGGCGACCCCCGTCCTGTTGCTGGTCGTGCCCGCACTCTCCGCCATGTACTTCGAGGTCGCGCCGTCGCGGGGCAGTTTCGAGGGAGCGCACCCGGCGACGACCGGTTGAACGCGTCGGCCACGGCCGGCAGCGATCGGGATGGCCACGCTTCGCCACCGGCGTCACGTGGTGGCCCGGGAGATGCTTGCGGTGTCGGGCGGGAGCGGGGACGTGCCGGAGCCGGCGTGAGAGGTTGCCCGGCCATGCGGAGCTCCGCATGACCGGGGCGATTCCGGACGCTCCGGCAGGCTACTTGAGCTTGGAGTAGTCGGCGGCGCTCATCATGAACACTTCGGCGCTGAGCGGCACCTCGTACTTCGCGCGCAGCTCGTGCCAGGCGGGGTCGTCCCGGAAGTCGGCGAACACCTGATCGCGATGGGCGCGGTCGCGGTAGGCCAGCATCCAGATCAGCGTGTTGGGATTGTCCAGACTCTGCCATGCCCAGACGACCTCGGCCCCGTGCTTCTCGAACAGCGCCACCTCGCCCTCGCGGAAGCGCCGGTGCAGGTTGTCGATGCCGCCCTTGCCGTCCATCTCCGGCTCGGCCGTGTACATGCGGATCTCGAAGCAGCGCGAGTCGGCCGCGACGTTCTTCGAGAATTCCATCGCGAGGTCGCCCGCCGGCCCGCAGGGCGGCGGGTCGTCCTGGGCGAGAGCCAGGCCGCTGAACGCGAGGCTGATCACGACGGCGAGCATTGCTGTTCTCATCTTCTGTCCCCTTCTCGAATGGCCGCCGGTGTCCGTGTTCGGCGCACGGAATCCTAGCACGCCGCCCGGGCCGGCAGGCCGTCCCGGACATGGAACGCAGGTCCGGTCGAGCCGGAGGCGGCGCTCGTCGGGCAGGTGGGATGCGGCTCCGGCTCTACTCGTAGTCCGCGGCCGCCAGCGAGAGGCGCACGACCTCCGCGTCGTTGCGCGCGATCACGTGGCGGTTCGCGTACGCCGGGTGCGCCCACAGCACCGGGCGATCGACGTCTCTCCAGCGGCCGGAGCCGCCGCCGCGGGTACGGGTGGTGGGCGTCAGCAGGTGCGTCCGGTCGACCTCCTCGTAGCCGGCCGGCGAGAAGCGCGCGATGACCAGGTCGCCGGTCTCGACGGAGATGAACGAGCGGTCCTGGTGCTGCACCAGGTGCGAGCTCGCCCAGCGGTCCTCGGGCACGAGCCGGTCGCTCGACCACAGCCGCTCGCCTGTCGCCGCGTCCACGCCGCGCAGCTCGCCGTAGCTGTTGAGCCCGTAGATTGCGTCCCCCACCACGATCGGCGTCGACGTCATGGATCTCTGCACCGGGCGGTCGGTGCGGTTGGGGTTCGCACCCGTCCAGACCAGGCGGGCCGCCGGGCGGTCGGGGTTGAGCGCCAGCATCAGGCCCCCGTTCTCCACCTGCGTGATGAGCAGATAGCGCCCGCTGCGGACCGGCGTGCCGATCGTCAAGCCGCTCGCGAGCGGGAAGTCGTGCTGCCACCAGATGCGGCCGGTGGCCGGGTCGAGCGACGTGACCCCGGCCGGGTGCCAGACGATCAATTGCCGCACGCCCCCGGCGGTGGTCACGATCGGCGAGGAGTAGCCCGCCTCCACGACCGTCTCGATCGCGCGCCACGCCTCGACGCCGGTCGCCTTGTCGAACGCCACGACCATGGCGTCGGGCTCGCCGCCGAGCAGCGTGATCAGGAGGTCGTCCTCCACGAGCGGCGAGTGCGCTACGCCGTAGACCGGCACCGTGACGTCGTAGTCGGCCACGGTGTCGATCTGCCAGAGCAGATCGCCGGTGGCGGTGTCGAAGCACGACAGCATGCCGGCGGCGCCCAGGACATGAACGCGGTCGCCGTCGACGGTCGGCGTGGCCCTGGGACCGGTGGCGAACACCGGCACGATGTTGCGGTAGGTGGCCGGCCATTCCCGCGTCCAGAGGACCGCACCGGTCTCCTCGTCGAGCGCCAGGAGCCGCTCGCGGCCGTCCATCGTGCGGCTGCCCGGCGTCTCCTGGTAGTCGAGGACGAAGACGCGTCCCCCGGCGACGGCCGGTCCGGCGAAGCCGGCGCGCACCGGGGTGCGCCACTTGACGAGGAGCCCGTCGTCGGCGAAGCGCTCGACGATGCCGGTCTCGCGCCACACGGCGGCCCGGTCGATGCCGCGCCACTGCGGCCAGTCCTCGGCGTCGAGCAGGGCCGTCAAGCAGCAGACGACGGCGCAGGCGAGCGCCGCGATCCTCCGGCAGGGCGTACGACGGTCAGACATCGGCGACTCCAAGAGTCTGCATCGTTCTACGGCGCAGACTCCCGGCGTGGGAATCGCGCGATCCCGTAGCTGCCCCTGATCCCGCCAATCCAGATCTCATCATTCGCCTCGATGGCCACGGTGCCGAGCCTGAAGAACTCGTTTCCCTTGTAGTCCACGAGCTGCCGGACTTCGAACGTCGCCGGATCGACCTCGGCCACGCGAGCGGCCGACAACTCACAAGGATCAACGCCTTCACACTGGGTCACGTGACCGGCGACGATGACCTGGCCAGTGGGTTCCCAGCGCACGTTGTCGACGTTGAAGCCAACCGCAATCCGGTCGACGCGCACCGGACTCTGCCCGCGTGACAGCCGCACCAGCGCCCGATCGCTCCAGCCCCCGATGAAGAACCACTGCCCATCATCCGAGGACACCAGACCGTTGGGACCGGGCATCCGGCTGCCGGGCACTTCGACCCAGTCCGTCGTGGGATGCCATTCCCAGAGCTCCCCACCTTCGCGATCGAAGTTCGTCGCGCCGAGATAGCCGTCCGGCAGCGCCGTAATGGAGTTGATGCGGGCGGTGCCCTCCGGTGCCGGGATGCATCCGATCCACTGCATCGTGGGCACGTTGCCGCCGACGTCCAGCGCGAAGACCTCGATGGCCTCGCGCGCGCCATGACCGACCACGTAGAGCGTATGCACATCGCCGCGGCCCTCCCGCAGGGTCAGTCCGTGCGGCTGGAACACGTTGTTCGGACCGGGGCAGGCGCGATAGGTATCCCGGTCGTGCTCTGGCGGCAGCGCTCCCGCGGGAAAGATCTCCTGGACGCGGTGATCACGAAGGCTCACCGCGTAGACGGGACCTTCCGAAGCGGAGTATCGTCCCGATGCGATCACCCAAGGGGCGCCCGGAACCGGGTAGAGATCCTCCGGATTGGTCGTGCCGCAGACGAACTGCACATCTCCGGCGGGATCGCAGGTCTGGGCGGTCTGGGCGCCAAGAGGGTGCCCGCCGACAAGAGCCAACACCGACGCTAGGAGCCCGAGCACTCGCAACATGGCACACCTCCAGACTTCGTGACGCCTTGAAGTATACCGGCGCCGGCCAGCGCCCCGGCAACCTGCCATGAAGCCGAAGCTGATTCCGCTGCAGTATGAGAAGCCCTCGCTCCCGGAGGTCGCCGCGCGGGCGCGCAGCTTCTTCGAGGTGATGAACCGGCGCCGAACGGTGCGGGACTTCAGTCCGGCACGGGTGCCGGCCGGGGTGATCGAGGATCTGGTGCGCGCGGCATCCACGGCTCCGTCGGGCGCGCACCGGCAGCCGTGGACGTTCGTGGCGGTCTCGGATCCGGATATCAAGCGGCGCATCCGCATCGCCGCCGAGCGCGAGGAGCACGAGAACTACGGGGGACGGATGCCGGACGAATGGCTCCGCGCGCTGGAGCCGCTGGGCACGGACGAGCACAAGCCGTTCCTCGAGATCGCCCCCTGGCTGGTGGTCCTCTTCCGCCAGAACTACGGCCTGGGGCCGGACGGCGAGCACGTCCGCCACTACTATGTGTCCGAGTCGGTCGGCATCGCGGCCGGCCTGTTCCTGACCGGCGTGCACCAGGCAGGACTGGTGGCGCTGACGCACACCCCCAGCCCGATGGGATTCCTCCGCGAGATCCTGAGGCGTCCGGACAACGAGACGGCGTGCCTGCTGATGCCGGTGGGCTATCCTGCCGCCGACGCGCGGGTACCCGACCTGCGCCGCAAGCCGCTCGAAGACATCCTGCGGATTCTCCGGGAGCAGGATGCCGCCATGATGCCTGCGCGGCGATCGTGAACCGCAACCCGATCTCGGTGCGCGCGAATCCTGGCCTGCAGGAGCGAGATGTCGAACGCCCCGCAGCCGGAGCCGGGGCGGCAGGGACTCGGCAGGAAGCCTCGGGGAACGCATCTTCTGGTAGAGTGCCGACTCACGGCCACGCGGTCGAGGGCAAGTCGCCGAAGCAGGCTCCCGACGCCCCCGCCGGGGCGCGCGGGCGCGGGGCTGCCGCAGGGGTGGCCGGTGCTCGTCGGCGCGTTGCCCTCCTCGCCAGGGCGCGCGCCGCGGAGGGAACGAGAGCGATGTCGAGTCGGAGCGCGGTACTGTTCCTCTTCTGCCTGTTGCCGCTGGGCCTTTCTTCCGCGGCGCATCCCCAGACCGGGAGCGTCTCGACCGCGGAGCAGACCGCCGCGCGCCCGGGGCCGGACGGCTGGCGTCAACTGGGCGGGCCGCAGCGCAACTTCCGCGTGGATTCCGCGGAGGTCGCCACGGTGTGGGGTGCGGGCGGACCGACCCGCCTCTGGAGCCGGCCGCTCGGGGAAGGCTACTCCTCCATTCTTGCCGACGGCGACCTGCTCGTCACGATGTACCGCAGAGGCGACGAGGAGGTCGTCATCGCGCTCGACGCCGCTACCGGCGCCACGCGCTGGGAGTACGCCTACCACGCGCCGCTCGTGCACAACGGGTACTTCGACGTCTGGCTGAACTCCGCCGGCCCCGGCCCGTACTCCACCCCGCTGATCGCCGGCGACACCGTCTTCGCCGTCGGCGTCGACGGCCTCTTCCACGCGCTCGACAAGCGGACGGGCGATCTGCGCTGGTCGCACGACCTCGCGGCGGCGTTCGACGTCGAGGAGTACAACGCGTTCGCGTCGAGTCCCATCGCCTACGGGCGGATCGTGATGCAACCCCTGGGCGGCAGCGGCCGCGGGGTGGTGGCGCTCGACCGCGAGACCGGCGCGACCGCATGGCGCAGCCCGGCCATCGATCTGGGGCCCGGCTCGCCGGTGCTCATCGAGGTCGACGGCCAGGACCAGCTCGTGATCGTGGGGCAGCAGGAGCTGGTGGGCCTCGACCCCCGCGACGGACGCCGCCTGTGGAGCCATCCGCACCCGAACGAGCTGGGTCTCAACCTCGGCATGCCGGTCTGGGGCGGCGACAACGCCCTGTTCGTCTCGTCCGGCTACGACGGCGGCAGCCGGCTGATCCGGTTGTCGCAGATCGGAGGTCGGTCGGCGCCCGAGGAGGTCTGGTTCAACAACCGCATGCGGGTGCATTTCGGCAATGCGCTGCGCATCGACGGGCTCCTGGTCGCGAGCACGGGCGACTTCGGCCCCGCCTTCCTGGCCGCCGTCGACGCCGAGACCGGAGTGGAGGTGTGGCGGGAGCGCACGTTCGCGCGGGCGCAGATGGTGAACGCCGGAGGCCTCCTCGTCCTCCTCGACGAGGACGGCGACCTGGCCGTGGGATCGGTCACCCTGGACGGACTGCAGGTGCACGCGCGCGCGTCGGTGCTGACCTCGAACGCCTGGACCCCGCCCACCCTCGCAGGGAGCACGCTGTACCTGCGCGACCGGCAGCAGATCCTGGCCCTCGATCTCGGCGATCCGGGCTCCGCGGCGGCAGAGCGGAACGCTCGTCCGAGGACCGCGCCGGAAGTCCGCTGACGCGCGGAGGCGCGCGGCAGACGTCCGGACGAATGAGCGGTCTACCGCACGGTCGGCTCTGTTCCCTCATGCAGGTGGCCGTGCACGCAAATCGCGCCTGGCGGGACCTGACGTAGCGGCTCGTGGCTCAGTCTCGATGTCGACCAATTCGCCGGGTTGACCGCCAGACAAGTGACGAGGACAATTGCGAAACGGGCGCGAAACGACAGATGAAGATGATCGAGGCCGAACGCGGGCTGCTGCAAGCGATGCGAGCCGAGGCGACAAGACGCCTCGGAGCCGAGGCGAGCGCGGAGGACGTCGAAACGCTGGCGCAGGAACTCTACGAAGGGCCGAAACGCCGCGCCAACGAACCAGAGACGCCACTCGAGCGGTACCTGAGGCGCCAGGCGGCCGAAGGCACGCGCACCGACGCCGAGCGCTACCGAAGGTGACGATGACGCTCTTCGACACAACCGAACTGCGGCGGCCGACGCAGCGCAAGCTCCATGCGGCATGGCAGGAAATCGTCGGCGACAAGGTGTGCATCACCGGAACCACCGCCAGCGAGCTCGCGCCGATGGCCGCAGCGCCGACGAGCGGCCCGAACGGACTGAGCGCGGCCGAGGACGAGCTCGGTCGGCTCGGCGGGCGGCTGAGTGAGCAACGCCGCAGCCAACTGCTGCGGCAAGCCTGGTGGGCGACGATGTGGCGCAGCGCGGATGCGCCCTTTCGCCTGGTGGAGCTCGAAGACACGCAAACGGAGCTGTGCAACCGGATCCTCGAACGGATCGACCGGCGCTGCTTTCCGGGCACGGACCCGGACGAATACTTCGAGGTCGGCGACCCGCGCATCGTATGCGAGGCAATCGCGACCGGATCGAAGATGCTGCTGACCTCGGACATGAGGACGATCGACCGGATAGAGGTGAACCGCTGGGCAGTAGACAACGCGGTCCACTTCGGCCTCGAGCCGGGGCCGGTGGTGTTCGACGCCGACGCGATGCTGGTGCGATGGAGCGACAGCGCAGCGGGACGCCAGCTCCTGCTGCAGGCGGCGCTGCTGGCCACGTGGCCGGAGGACGACAACGCGCCAGCGCTCGCGGTGATAGAGCGTACGCACGGACACATCGCGGCGATGGCTGCCGGCGAGGGGGGGAAACTCCAGGACACGGCTGGGCGGATCTGCAACGGCCTGACCTACCACCACAACCCCGAAGGGCTGGTCGAGAGCACCCGCCATCTGCTACCGAGCGCGACGGTGGAGACCGACCGGTTGCACCCGAGCCATCCGAGTTGGGCTCCGCAACGGCCTCAGCCACTACGGGAGTACAAGCGGTCGCAGACGAACACGCCCGGGCCGCAACCCTGACACCCCACGCCGCTCACCAGCAGGCCCAGCTTCTCGACGGTAAGAAGCCGTGGAGACCATCATCAGTTCAAGCACCCGGCCAAGCCGGGGAAGGTCACGGTGAAGGGGCAGCCGGGGACGAAATCAGCGGGGCACTGCTCGCGAGCATCTGGCGACAAGCGGGCGTTCGCAAGCCCGAGGAGTAGCGTCATGAGCATCGTGGAAAGCACAAACACGCGTACACAGCTCGAGCAACGAATCGCGGTCCTCCAGCAGGTCTGTGCGGAAGCGTACCAACTGGCCGGCGCCGTCGGTGCGCCCGAGAAAGCGCTGGACAACCTCGCGGCGGCAGCCAATGGCAAACCGATTCCCCACGCCACGTTCCTACCAGTGTCGGCGGCAGATTGCGACGAACTCGCCGACGCGGAGACGGCCCGGGCCAACAAGCACCGGTCGGGCTCCTCCATCCGCGCCTGATGCACCTGGCGCCGGGACCAGGAGACGCCGCGCGCATCGCGCGGAACGACCAAACTGCCGTGCTCCAATCGCGGGGGCGGTCGGACCGACGGGGACCGGCCTCGCTCGCGCGAGGTCGGTCTGAGTTGTCCACCCGGCAGGGCCGGACCCGCGCATGGACGAAACCTGCGTGAGTTTCCCAGTAGGCCCAGGGAGGCGTGGCCTTAGACTGCAGATATTTGGAGTTGCGATAGGCACGGCGGATTCACATAATTCTGTGACGGCAAGGTGCGCATACGATTCGGCCAGCCCACCGCCGTGCCGCCGGCGGCCAGACGAGAATTCTTCGCGGAGAGCCGTTCGGTTTGGCTGCACCGGACGCCTATACCCATGAGGGCTATTTCCTGATGAGGTGCGAATCGGGCCGTACCGAGGGCTTCGAGACGGTGACGGTCGACGGTCTGCTGGTGTCGACCTCGGGCGCCTCGTTGCGACTCCTGATCCTGGATGCATGCCGGAACAATCCGCTCGCGCGCTCGATGCAGCGTACCGGGGCGATCCGCAGCGGCAGCGGCAGCAGCGGCAGCAGCGCGGACTTGAACGAGGACCTGCTGGGCGACGAGACGCTGGTGGCGCCCCCCGTGGGATCGGGTGAACCCCACTAGTGTCCCAAGAAACTCGGGACAGCCACCCGTAAGTCCCAGAGCATAAAAGAGATACAGCGATTTGGAGCTGTCATCGACTTGAACTCGCCCCCGCTTTGAGACGATGCTCGTGCCCGTTTCCGAGGAGATGGGAGCATGTACTCAGGCAAGCTGGTCTTCGCGCAGGTGATGGATCACCTGCCGATGCACACCTTCCGTCGCGCCGTGAGCCGATATGGCGGCAACCGTTACGTTAAATCCTTCCCGTGCCACAGCCAGTTTCTGTGCATGGCGTTCGCCCAACTTACGTATCGGGAGAGTTTGCGTGATATCGAGGTCTGCCTGCGTGCGCAGCGGCAGAAGCTCTATCACCTGGG
This sequence comes from Vicinamibacterales bacterium, assembly GCA_963662835.3. Taxonomy (GTDB): domain Bacteria; phylum Acidobacteriota; class Vicinamibacteria; order Vicinamibacterales; family UBA8438; genus WTFV01. The sequence continues at coordinate 6,802,482 of CAXXVU020000002.1, read as the reverse complement.
CATTCGCAGCCCGGTTTCGCGCAACACCTTGGCCAATGCGAACAAGCAACGCGACTGGCGAATCTACGCCGAGGTGGCGCAAGCGTTGATCGGCATCGCCAGACCGATGTACGCCAGTGAAGACCTGGGTCTGGACCTCGATAACACCGTGTTCGCCCTCGACGCATCGACCATCGACCTGTGCCTGTCTATGTTTCCGTGGGCGCCGTTCCAGTCCACGAAAGCAGCGGTCAAGCTGCACACGCTGCTCGACCTGCGCGGCCCGATTCCGACGTTCCTGCATGTCTCCGACGGCAAAATGGCCGACGTTCACGCGCTCGACCGCTTCGCCCCCGAACCTGGCGCCTTCTACGTGATGGATCGTGCCTACCTCGACTTCGAGCGCCTGTACGCCCTGGCGGCGTTCGGCGCGTTCTTCGTCATCCGCGCAAAGTCCAACACGCGGTACCAACGTCGGTACTCTCGGCCGGTCGACAAGACGACCGGTCTTCGTTGTGATCAGACCATCGTGCTCACGGCCGCGGATTCCGCGTCCCGGTATACGCAGCCGCTCCGCCGCGTGAAGTACTGGGATGAATCCACGGACAAGACGTTCAACTTCCTGACCAACAACTTTGCGATCCCTGCGCTCACAGTCGCCGAGCTGTACCGGTACCGCTGGCAAGTCGAGCTGTTCTTCAAGTGGATCAAGCAGCATCTGCGGATCAGGTCGTTCTTTGGGACCTCGGAGAACGCCGTCAAAAGCCAAATCTGGATCGCGGTGTCGGTGTACGTGCTCGTGGCCATCATCAAGAAACGGCTGGATCTCCCAGTAAGTCTCTACACAATTCTACAGACACTGAGCTTGACGGTGTTCGAGAAAACCCCGCTTTTGCGGCTATTCTCTGAGACCGATTACACTTCTCATAGTGGCGGCACCCGTAACTTGTTGAATCTATTGGAGTAATTCCTGGGACACTACTGGGTGAACCCGAAGAACGAAACCATAGCAATGCTCGATGGAGTTGAATACGTACCGGATTCCTCCTATCAGCGCGCTGATCGCCTTCGAGAGCGCCGCGCGGCATGCCAACTTCACCCTGGCGGCGCAGGAATTACGCACCTCGCAGGCCGCCGTCAGCCGCCAGATCGCCAAGCTCGAGACATGGCTGTCGGCGCGCCTGTTCGACCGCTCCCGCGCCGGGGCGACCCTGACCGCCGCCGGCAAACGCTTTCTCGACGGCGTCGCGACCGGTCTCGCGGCCATTCGCCGCGGCGCATCCGAGGCGGCCGAGCTGTCCCAAGCCGAGCAGGTCGTCATCACCTGCTCGCACGATTCGTCCCACTTCCTCATCTTGCCGCGCTACGATGCCCTTCGGCGGGTGCTCGGTGAGGATGTGCAGATCCGCATCCTTACCTGCCACCAATCCATCCAGAACCTGCCGCCCGAACCGTCCGCCGACATCCGGCTGACCTGGAATGCGGCGGGCGTTGCCCCGGAGGACCGGGCGGTGGTCTTCAAGGAGGCGGTCAGACCCGTCTGCTCGCCCACCTACGCCGCCGCCCATGCGCAAACCCTTTCCGGGCCCGTCGCCGGCTGGAGGGGGCTGACGATTCTCGACCTGCTGCCCAACAACGGCTGGGCGTCGTGGGACGACTGGTTCGCGGCCGCCGGGCTCCTGGACAAGGCGCCGCGCCGCATCGGGTTCGACTTCTATACCTTCGTGCTGGAAGCCGCCATCGCCGGGCATGGCATCGCGCTGGCTTGGCGTCACCTCATCGAGCGGTCATTGGAAACCGGTGCATTGGTCGCACTCGGCGACGGGTTTCTCGAAACCGACAACCTGTGCTTTGGCGTGCTCACCCCGAAGGGTCGCCGCAAGCCACTCGCGCGCAGATGCCTCGCGTTCTTCGACTGGGGCTATAGCGGCACTTCCGCACCGGAAGGCCCGCCCTGAGTCGCCGCGGAGTGGAGTTCTGATACACGCTTAGCGATGACGCTGCCAGGTGGCGCGGCTCTCAACTCCGTCGTCACCCATCAGCGACAGCACCAGCGTGTCGCCGTCGTCCGCGAGGTCGTACGAGTAGCTCAGCGTCCTGCCCCGCACATCCGGTCGAGACCCGCCCTCGACCTCATGCTCGACGACTCTCCGAGTGACGTTCACGCCATATCGGCCGTAGTAGGCCAGATAGCTCTCACGGCCGGAAAGCTGGACCGACACCCGGTCGCTGGCGTCATACGACAGCATCCCGTCGGTGAACGCCGGACCGTCCGCGGCCGCCCCACCGACCCGCTCGAACGACGCGAGACCGAACGCGCCGACGAACCTGGCTATCTGCTCGGTGGCCCGCGCGCCGTTCAACATCAGCGTCATGCTCCGATTGCCTTCGTGACAGGCAAACTCGTAGATCGGCTCCCCGGTGTTGGTCAGAGGGTACTCCGCCGACCACGGCTCCGTGAACGAGTCCGGGTCGTAGACGGTGTACTCCTGATGCATCGTGGCCTGGTCGATCCGCGTCAGACGCTGCACCAGACGCATACCCGCCCCGGAACCCGCAAAGGTCCAGCGCGGGTCGAAGTTCGTCGATTCGATCACCAGGGTGTCGCCGTCCCAGGAGCCGCGCGAGGTCCCGGTCCACTGCTGGATGGCGCTGGACACCTGCGGCCGGTCGTCCAGCGGGACCGTGATCGTGGCGTTGATGAACTCGTAGTGGATGACCACATGATCCGGGGTCTGGAAGATCCGGGCCGGGAACGCACTCCCTCGGAGCGGCAGCATCCCGCCCACCAGGCAGCGTTCGTCCAGTGCCCGGTCCTCGGGGCCCTCCGGGATGCCGCTCATACGCCGACCTGGCATGCCCACCCGGTAGCGGCCTTCCTCGGTGCGTGGAATCCGCCCGTTCTCGGGTGAGACGACGAGCGACGTGCGCCCGTCCAGCAGCGGATGGTCGTAGATGGACTGGTCGACCCCGCCATCGCCCAGCTCGAAGTCGGCGCTCAGGGCCCGATCGAGCCTCTGGCGGATGCGGCTCCGCCGCGTGGCAAGAAACTCCGCCTCTTCTTCTTCCGTGAGACGAAGTCTGTCCTCCAATTCGGCCGGTCGCTCGAGGGGCGTCATCGTGGGAAGCGACCAGGTCCCCTGGAGATCCGGCACGCCCCAGGGCGTACGGGGCGGGCCCGCCTCGTCGGTCGGCTGCGCCAGCGCCGAGCAGGGAAGCGCCGCGAGGGCGCCGGCCAGCCCGAGGCAGCGCAGGACGTACTGAGCCATGCTCATGGTCTCGTCTCCGCTTTCAGTCGCTGCAGCTCCTCCCGCGTCCGGAACTCCAGCTTCGCCACTTTCCCGGCCCCAAGGTAGCCCATGCCGATCTGGGTGCGGCCATTCACCGTCACCGCCTGCAGCCCGTGGGTCTTGGTCCCGATCGTCGGCAGGGAATAGCGGGTCCACTCTTCCGTGCCGGGATCGAACTTCGCGATCGAATCGCCATGCGTGAACGGCAGCCACACCATGCCGTCTTCGTCCACCGACGTCTCGTAGCAGTTCCCGTCCTCATGCTCGGGCGGAAAGGGATACATCTCTTCGAGGTCAGAGCGGCTGTCGAGCTTCAGCAGGCCGCCACCGTACCACGAGCAGCCCCAGAACGTGGTGCTCCGCGGATCGGCGCCTGGCTTGCGAATCGCCACGGCGCCCGGCCTCCCGTAGCCGTAGAACGTCAGGCGATCGGCGAAGACCGCCAGCTCCTCCGCGGTGAACAGGTCGCTCCTGTCGTTCACCGCTGCGGGTAGAGGCACGAACGTGGCCTGGCCGGTCTCGAGGTCCGCCTTCATCAACCCGTCCCGCGGAATGGCGGTCGACCACCAGCCATTGCCGGCGCCATCGCCGGTCATCCCGTAGTTCGAGGCGTTCGGAACCGGGTTCTCGAAGAGCGTCCAGTCGCGGGTCCTGGTGTCGTAGCGCATCGCCTTCGCGTCGTTCGTCGCCCCCGCGGCCCAGATGCCACCTCGCCCGTCGCCGCCAATCCAGGGCCCCACGCGTGCCCCCTCGGGCGGGCGAATGATGGCCGATTCGCCCGTCCGCGGGTTGATGCGCCCCAGCGCACCAATGTTGCTCATGTCGAACCACACGACCCCGGCGTCGTCCCGGATGATGTCGTGCGAATTCGCGGGGGGAGCGTCCGGTGTCTCCGACAGCACGAAGTTCGTCGCGTGCCCGGCGGTCTCGCCGAACGACACGGGGTCGGCCACACTCGGCGACGAGAGCTCGACCAGCCGGTCCACCACCGGCGGGCGGAGCGTCTCGACTCTCTTGAGGTAGCCGATGATCGAGTCGATCTGCTCGGGCCGGAGGGCGTACCTGAACGCCGGCATCGTGGCTGAGCCTTCGGAGACGAGCCGTCGCACCGCGCGTTCGCGGTCCTCCCCTTCGACATTCGTCCTGGAGAGCGGCGGTCCGTAGGATGCCGCGTCGACGAAGCCTGCCCCGGCGCCTCTGGTGGTCGACATCGTCGAGTAGTGACAGGTGTTGCAGCGCTGCTTGAACAGAAACGCGCCCTGCCGTTCGCTCGCGCTCAACGACGACAGAAAGTGCGTGTCGGTGACGCCAAGCACCTGCGGCTCCATGCCCCATGCGGTGCGCATCCACTCTTCGACGTCGGCGGGCACGTCCGGCGGTTCTGCTGACATGGCCGGCTGGGCCGGAACGCCGGACGGGGGGAACAGGAGCACACCGAGCACCACCAGCACGGACTTCATGGCCATGAGTGTTCGGCTCCTGAATCGAGTACCGTCGTCGATCTCACCCGTTTGGCTCCTCAGCCTCTGTTGTGACAACTATACCTTCGTCGTCGACGGCAACGGCCCGCTCTGCCACTTGCGCGCCGCCCGCTCGCTCACCCCCGCCGCCGCTGCGGCCGCCGCCGCCAGCGTCTTGCCTGCCATCCGCTTCTCGCGCAATCGCCGAACCTGTGCATCCGTGACCAACCCGTTCTCCCTGAGGAAAACGGGCAGTGTCACACGCTCCGCGGGCGCCCCCGCGGCCGGCCGATCGCCGCCTCGGCGACCGGCGAAAACAATTGTCGTTCCCGCCGCTGCTGCTGACCCACGTGCCACTGCTGCTGGTGCCGCATGGCGCGGTCAACGTCCACGGACACGTGCACGAGCAGGAGTCGCCGACGCCGAATCGGCACGTCAACGTCAGTGCGGAGCAATTGACGTACCGGCCAACAAACCCCAAGGAATCAGCACTTTACAAGCCCACCCGCAGAAGCGGGGATGAACCCAGCGTCGTCCGCCGGCTGCTGAAGAAGCTCGGGATCGCCCGCGCGCGCGGGCGGAAATGCATGTGCGAGAATCCAAAGGGTCCGGGCGTGGAGACCAGCACGCAGGGGCCTCAACGGGGTAACAGACGATGACGCAGTCGATGCAAGCGGAAGTCGTAGTCCACAGCGACCCGAATATCTCCGGAGGAACACCGGTCTTTCGGGGCACGCGGGTGCCTGTCCAGTCGCTCTTCGACTACCTGGAAGGCGGCGAGAGCCTGGACGAGTTCGTCAAGCAATTCCCGTCAGTGTCGAAGGAACAGGCGCGCGCCGCGCTCAGTCTGGCGCGCGACTACATTGTTAGCCGTGCGCGTCCTGCTTGACGAGAACCTGCCGCATGCTCTGGCGGCGGAACTCGCTGGCCACGAGGTCAGCAGCTAGTCGACAACATCCTGACGAGGCTCGCCGCAATGCGGCCCGGCCAGCTCGAGGTGGTACAGAGCCCGCGCGGGAAGAGTGACAAGCGAGGGTGAGGCCCGCTCGCCCCGCCCGCGCGGGGTCGCCATCCCAGTGCCTCCCGAAGGCTCTGGAATACACCTTAGCCGACTGTCCGAAAATGCGGGACCACCTCATTCAGGTCGCGCGCGGCGTCATCGGTCAGCCGGACCGTGACGGGCATCAGTCGGCCTGATGGCGCTCCCGAAGGCGCGCAATGACTTCGGCCGCCGGTTGCACCCGACCGGCATCGATCTGACGATTCCCCAGCGCGAGCATCTTGAGAAGAGCCATGCTTTCTTGCATCTGCTCGTAGCTGTCGATGTCCTGCACGACGGCCTTGGCCTCGCCATTCTGTGTAACGATCAAGGGCTCCGGCTGGTCCGCGAGCGTGCGAATGATCTCGGCGGCGTGAGCCTTCAGGTAGCTGATCGGCTTGATCCGGTCGGACAATGGCATGTCACGACTCCCCCTCAGTACCAAATGTAGTCCACGAACAGGTCTGCCCGCAACGCCGCGGATCACCCCGATCATCGCGCTGACCCAGGGACCCACTCATGTCGCTCACCCCTCGAGCGTCGAGGCATCTTGGATCCGGCAGCGCACGCTCCACGGTTGCATCGCCGCCTCGCCGCCGTGCACGTCGAGCCTCGCGTCCGGGGCGGCGCTGCACGACGCGGGCGCGAAGGTGAAGGCCAAGATGGCGAAGTTCGCCGCGGCACTGCTCGAGGCGCACGAGAGCGATCTGGTCTTCGAGAACGGCGCCATCGGGTCTCGGGCGCGCCAGCGTCGGCCAGGCGGTTCGCCGAGGTCGCCGCCTACGCCTACCGGCCGATCAGGCTGCCCGAGGGACTGACCCCGGGATTGAGCGGCGGAGGCGTTCTTCGAGCCGCAGAACCACACCCGGTGCACCAACGTGACCGGATATCGTTTGAGCAACTGCGGCAGCTTTTTCTTCAGCGGCCAAAGGCTCCGGTGTGGACTTTGACATTCGATGGCCAATTTCCACGCTGGCGACGAAGCCGTCGGCGTTGTGAAACAGCGAAGGTCAGAATGCAACCCCCAGCCCGGGTCAGCGCGGCTCGAGCGTCATGCGAAGACCGTAGCGCGGGCGAAGGGTAATCCCGCCGTGCGCCTCGACCCGGTGTCCGGGCGCCATACGCAGGCGATAGGCGCGGGCGATGGTGGCGAGCACCACGCACGCCTCCATCATGGCAAAGCCCCTGCCGATACAGATGCGCGGACCGCCGCCGAAGGGCAAGTACGCGAAACGATGACGCGCCTTGACCCGATCGGGTGTGAACCGCTCCGGATCGAAGCGCAGCGGATCCTCCCACAGCCGCGGATTGCGGTGGGTGAGGTAGGGGCTGATCGTCACCACGCTGCCGGCACGAACGGCGTGCCCCCCGACCTTGTCGTCCGCCACCGCCACGCGACTGAAAGAGTGGGCCGGCGGAAACAGCCGCATCGCCTCCTGGATGACCATGCGGGTATAGGGCAGCGCTTCGACGTCAGCGAACGTCGTCTCTCCTTCGCCCAGCGCGCGGTCCACCTCGTCGTGCAGCGCGCGTTCGATGCCGGGATGTCGCGACAGCAGGTACAGCGTCCACGTCAGGGCCAGCGCCGTAGTCTCGTGTCCGGCGGCGAAGAACGTGATCACCTCATCGCGGAGCTGCCGGTCCGTCATCCCCTCGCCAGTCTCCTCGTCGCGCGCGGCAAGGAGCAAACCCAACAGATCGTCAGGACCCTTCCGGGTGGCGCGTCGTGCGGCGACGATGCCGTAGACCATCCGGTCGAGCCGAGCCAGCGCCGAGCGGGTGCGATGCGAGCGCCATCGTGGGATCCACTCCGGGAAGCCGAGGATGTCGAGCGGATTCGGCGAGCCCAAGGACGCGCTGAGCGTCGTCATCGCCCGGCCCAGCTCCTCTATCGAGTCGGCAATCTGGCTGGAGAACAGCGCCTCGGCGACGATCTCCATCGTGAGCGACATCATTTCCTGGGCGATGTCGAGGCGCTCCCCCCGCTCACACGGTGTGCGCCAGCGTTCGACGCGCTGCCGGGCGCGACGCACCATCACATGGGCTGCCTGCGCGAGGTGCTGGTGATGGAAGGCGGGGGCGATGATGCGGCGCTGGCGGCGCCAGAAGTCGCCCTCGCTGATCAGCAGGCTGTTGCCCAGAGCCCACTCGAGGATCTGGCGGGCGAGGTGCCCTTTGACATAGTTCTGGCGGTTGGTGACGAGGATGTGCTCGATGAAATCGGGTTCATTGACGAGAACGAAGTTGTGGAAGAAAAACCGCGCTTCGCCGAAGTCGGCGACGAAGGCGTCGCGGGAGTACACGGACAGTTGGTTGTCGCGCAGCAATCGGAGGAACTGGATCAGCTTGGCTGGCTCAGCCAACGGTTCGGGTACAACACCAGGTGCGTAGGCGACTGCGGGGTGAATGACCGTCATCGTCGCGCCACCTCAAGTGGACGGCTGGAGCCTCCAGGAGCAGCGTGTTGCCCGGATTCCGCGGGACGAGCCGAATGGAATCTCCCCACTGTACTTCAATCGGGAACAGGATCACGTCTGGCAGCCGACCGGCGAACCGCAACGCGACGCGGTGCCGACCACGAGCGTTTTCGCTACCGCCCTCCGGCCGCTCAGGTTCGGCCTGCTCGTCGGTCCGGCGCTGCTCGCGCGCGAGAGTTGATCCGGCCGGACGACCAAGGCGAACCGTCCGCGGAGGGCTTCGATGGTCTTATAGATTCTCGTCTACAATGAGGTGACAACGAGGGAAACATGGTCGGACTATTGACGGCAAGTCACATGGAATGAGCGACTTACGGGCATCATGCGACTAACCCTGCCGGAGTGACCGCGGCGGGCAGCCGCGGGTCGCACGAGTCGATATCGACTGCCGACCTTCGGCCGCCCAATCGCGGCCCGCGGCCGGTTCCATCCGCTTGCCGGAGGTTCAACATGGCGCCTGCCAGGAGCTTGCGAGCCGGCCGTCGGCGGAGGCTGTCGGCAGCCGCTGTCGCGGTCGCCGCAGCGCTGCTCCCGGCCGCCGCCGCGGGCCAGGAGGGCGGCATCTTCTCCCCGGCCGGCCCGGGGGCGGGGGCGGGGGCAGCCGCGGCGTCCGCCCCTGACGACATCACGCTGCGCCGCCGCCTGATCACGGTTGACGTCGAGCGGCTCGGAGAGGCGCGGGTCGCCGTCGCGGGCGGCGTCGGCGGGCCGTCCGCGGCGCTGCTCCTGAACCTGTTCGACGACGTGGTGCTCGGCGGCCTCGTCGAGAGCACGTCGCCGACCTCGTCCGGCTACGTGCTCTCGGGCCGGATCGACGGTGTCGAGGGCGGCACCCTGACGGTGGTGGTCAACGGGGACGTCGTGGCCGGCTCCGTCCGGACATCCGAGGGCACGTACCGCATCCGGTCCACCGGCGACGGCGTGCACGTCGTGAGCCAGGTCGACGAGTCGCGCCTGCCGCCGGGGGCCGAGCCGCTGCGCCCGTCGCCCCCAGACGGGCCCGTGTCGCGCGCCCCGCCGGGCGGGACGCCGACGCCGGTCGGCGCCGCCGGGACGCTCGCGCCGGCCGCGCTGGCGCCGGGGGACGCCCCACGCACGGCGGACCCCGCGGCCGTCCCCCGCAACACCGAATCGGTCATCGACATCGCCGTGTTCTACACGCCCGCGGTGCGGGAGGCCGAGGGCGGAACGGCCGGCGCGGAGGCGCTGATCGACCTCATGGTCGCCGAGACCAACCGGGCCTACGCGGACAGTGACGTGCAGCAACGCCTGAGGCTGGTGGCCAGGGAAGAAACCGCCTACGCCGAGTCGGGCGCCCCGAAAACCGATCTCGAGCGGCTCACGGCTACGACCGACGGCCACATGGACGACGTCCACGCCATCCGCAACCGCAGCGGCGCCGACCTCGTCCACCTGATCGGGGCCTGGGACGTCCGGGCGACCAATAGCTGCGGCATCGCCTGGCTCATGGCCCACGAAGTTTCGCGGACCTTCGCCGGGTCGGCCTTCGGCCTGACCGAGCACGAGTGCGGCTCCCGGACGTTCGCGCACGAGCTCGGCCACAACATGGGCCTCGCCCACGACCGCTACGTGGAGTGCGACGGCAGTACATGCGGAGGGGCGGCCTACCCCTACGGCTACGGCTACGTGAACCAGCGGGCGTTCGAGGCGGGCGCCCCGGAGTCGGCGCGCTGGTTCACCATCATGGCCTACGTCCACCAGTGCCGTGACGAGGGCGGCTTTTTCTGCCAGACCCCGCTTCGCTTCTCGAATCCGCGGCAGACCTACCACGGCGACCCGCTGGGCATTGCCGGCGACACCGGCCCGCCGAGCGTCGAGGGCCCGTCCGACGCGGCGCGGGCCCTCAACGCCGTGCGGTCGACCGTGGAGAGCTTCCGGAGCACCGCGGACGCGAATGCCCCCGATCTGGTCGTGGGGCTGTCCGCGGTCGGCGACACCGCCACGACGCCGGGACGCACGGTGACGCTCGAGGCCCGGGTCGCCAACCAGGGCGGCGGCGGCTCGCCGGCCACGACGCTGGAGTTCCGGCGCTTGACGATGCTTCCGGGCGGCGGCTACTCGGTGACCGACGTAGCAGGCAGGGCCACGGTGGACGGTCTGGCATCCGGCGGCTCGGTCGTCCTGCAGAGACAGGTGACCGCGCCGGCGAGCCCGGGCCTGGACATCTACGATGCATGGGTGCGACCCGTCGCGGACGAGATCGTCGACATCAACAACTTCTCTCCGCGGTGGTTCATCGAGACCACCGCGCCGGGGTGCGAGACCGACCTGGGAACCGTCTCGGGGCTCGTGACGCGCAACGGGAACTGGGACGGCAGTTGCCTCTCGAAGTACTACCTGAACGGCGAGTACGCGCGCTACTACCGCGTCTCGCTCCTCGCACCGGCGCCGGTGACCATCGACCTGACGTCGCCCAGCGTGGACACCTGGCTGGCGCTGCGCAACGCCGCCGGGCTCGTGATCGTCGACGACGACGGCGGCGAGGGAACCAACTCCCGCATCAGCCGAACGCTGGACGCCGGCGCGCACACCATCGAGGCGACGACGTTCTTCGGCGGCGTGACGGGCCCCTTCACCCTGACGCTGCGCGTCGAGGGCGGGACGCCAATCTCGTTCACCGACGACCCGATCGAGCCGGGTGTCACCCCGGTCCGGGCGATGCACTTCACCCAACTGCGCGCGGCGATCGACCAGGTGCGGGCGGCCCACGGCCTCGCACCGTTTGCAGGGACCGCCCCGGCGCCCACGGCCGGTGCGGCGATCCGGGCCGTGCAGGTGACGGAGCTGCGGACCGCGCTGCGGGAGGCCTACGCCGCGGCGGGCCGAACGCCCGGCTTCCGCACCGAGCCGGTGGCGCCGGGCTGGAACATCCAGGCCTGGCACGTCAACGAGCTGCGGGACGCGGTGCGGGCGCTGGCGCCGCAGTGAGCCGCGACAGCGGCGCGCGCGCACCCGGCTGAAGGTCGTCGGCGACGACATCGATTCCGGTGAGGGCCTGGTCGACGAGACCATGTGTCCAAGAAGAGAGTTCGTTAGGTTCCGAACGCGGATTTCACGCAGCATTACATCGCTCTCATAGCTCTCTATCCACTGCCTGTGTTCAGGAACAACCTGGCAAGCCAGGGGCTACCCGACCGGGACGCCTCCATGACTTCCTGAAGAGTCCAAATTGCCGGATCAACCTCAGCTGCAGTCGAGAACTCTCACGGTTCGACCCGTCGAAGAGGCATCAATAGGCATGGAGCCATCGTGCCCGCCTGGCGTGATACGATGGCCGCGTTCTGTGTGGAATCGCGCGTCGCCACCGCGGTAGATCAGGGTCGACCGGCCTCAGCGCGTCGGGGCGACAAGCGGGAGAGAGACCAATGCGAACCGTCACCTTCGTCGTCGTGTGCGTCGCCTTGACCGTAGCCGTGGCTGTCCCGGACGTCGCCGCGCAAGCGACATCCAGTGCCGCCCTGCCGTCAGATCTCGGGGTCATCGACTTTCCGACCTCCGGCCCCGCCGATGCCCAGGTCCATTTTGTCCGCGGCGCGGCGATGCTCCATAGCTTCGGCCTCGAGGATGCGGCCCTGGAGTTCCGTCAGGCCCAGGCTCTGGCTCCGGACTTCGCCATGGCCTACTGGGGCGAGGCGATGAGTTACAACCACCCCCTCCAGCGCTTCCAGGAGTGGGACCTGCCGCGGCGGGCGCTCGAGCGGCTGGGGCCGACCCGGGAGGCCCGGTTGGCCAAGGCCCCGACCGAGCGCGAGAAGGGATTCGTCCGCGCCGTGGATGCCCTGTTCTTCGGCACAGGCGAGGAAACCGACCGCCGCGTCGCGTACGCGGACGAGATGGAGCGGCTTGCCGCCGCCTACCCCGACGATCAGGAGGTGCAAGCGTTCTACGCGCTGGCGCTGTTGGCCACCTCGAGCGACTATGGCTACGAGCCGTATCGCACGAACGTGAAGGCGGGCGCCATCGCGCTGCGGGTGTTCGACGACAATCCGGATCATCCGGGCGCCGCGCACTACATCATTCACGCCTTCGACGATCCGATTCACGCGGCGATCGCGCTGCCGGCGGCCACGCGCTTCGCCGCAATCGCGTCCGGTGTCGTGCACGCGCTGCACATGCCGTCGCACATCTTCATCCAGCTCGGGATGTGGGACGACGTCTCGTCGTCGAACGCCGCCTCGTATGCGGCGGCGCTCGAGATGTTCGAGCGGCAGGACACCTACGAATCGGACACGCAGCGGTACTTCAATGCCAGGAATCTGACGCATGCGCTTGACTGGGGCCAGTACGGCGACCTGCAGCGTGGTGACTACGCCAAGGCGTGGCAGGCGGTCGAGAACGGCGAGATGGTCATCGCCAATACCGAGGCGCCGATTGCCTTGCAGCGGGCAGCCATCACCCGGCCGCGGTACGTGATCGAGACCGAGCAGTGGCAGGTCATCGAGGTGTCGCCACATGCCGCGGCGGGGGGACACTTGGCGAACGGCATCAGCGCCGTGCGGACCGGCGACCTGGCGGCGGCCGCCGTGGCGGCCGCCGCGCTGGCCGCGTTGGACGGTGCCGTCGCGGCGATCGCGCATCACGAGGTCACGGCGCTCCTGCACACCGCGCGGGGCGACGCGGACGCCGCAGCGGCCTCGATGGACAAGGCGATCGAGCTGGCCGAGTCGCGGGGCGCGCCGCGCGGGGCGCCGGCCCCACTCAAGCCGGCGCACGAGCTGTATGGCGAGATCCTGCTCGAGTTGGGTCGGCCTGCTGAAGCCGTCGAACAGTTCAAGCGCTCGCTGCAGCGCACGCCGAACCGGTCGCTCTCGCTCCGCGGGCTCGCCCGCGCCGCCGTGGCCGCCGACGATGCGGACACTGCGCGCACGCAGTACGCGCAACTCGTGGCTCAGTGGCGCGGGGCGGAGGACGCGCCGACCGTCGAGGAGGCGCGGCAGTTCCTGAGGGACCACTAGAGCGGCGAGCGAGCGGAACGAGTTCCGCGCCATGGGCGCCACCGAGGTCGACGCCGGGTACGAATGCTTCGGAAATTCGCCGCGTGTCATTCAGGGGCTGTCCAGCAACGGCCGCTGGACCGGGGTACCGTTGCGGGCGGTGCTCGAGCGGGCCGGGGTGCAGACCGGCACCCGCGAAGTGGTCTTCATCGGTGCCGACAAGCGCCCCGAGTCGTTCGACTTCCGAGGGCGGGCCTCCGAGATCGACCGATCGTTTGCTCGCAGCCTCTCGCTGCCGGACGCTGCCATCGCGGCCATGCTCGAAGAGCACGCGGGCGAGAACGGCTCGCTCGACCACGCCCCCGGTCCCGCCCCGGTCCTCGTTCGTTGCTACCATAGCCGAATGGCACTTGACGAACGCGACCTGTTCACGGAAAAACCGGAAACCCGACCCGGACGGTATCAGTGCATCAGGTGTCGCCGGACTGCCGAATACGGCATTCGGTGGATCCGGCGATCGAAGAAAGACAGGCTGCCGGCTGGAGCGAGCGAGGAGGACCGGGCCAAGTTCGCAAAAGCACGCAACTATCTGCTCCGTCTCGATGACCATGTCACGTGCAGGGCCTGCGGGAAGAGATTCGAGATCCCGTCGCAACACTCCCTGATGATCGCGGACCAGTTCGCAGGTTTGCCCAACGAAGCGGAACTCGAACGAGAGATCAGCGCCGCGTCTGGAGAGCCGGAACCGGAACCCGCGCCTGACGTCAAGCCGGCGCTGCCCGCGCGGTTCACGCGCAAGTCGACCGGCTGGAAGTGAAGTAGTGGATGTCGGCGGTGTGCCGCTGCCGGCGGCTCGCACCGCACGTCAGGGAGAACCATGAGCGAAGACGCACACGCCCGGCCGTCAGGTGACGCGCCGGAGCCGCTGTACGACGTTGATATTCCGACTCCCACGCACGCTGAGCGCGCGCGAACGCTGGTCGCGCGGATCTCGACCGGGACTCTGTGTACCCTTGCGCTGGAGCCGGCCGGCTACCCCTACGGCTCGTTCGTGACCGTTGCCTTCGAGGATGGAAACCCGGTCTTCCTCATCAGTAGACTCGCCGAGCACACCAAGAACCTGGAGCGGGATTCTCGCGCATCCCTGCTGGTGGCCGAGGGCGGCTCGACAGACCCCCTCGCCAACGGCCGTGTCACGATGCTCGGTCCGTGCACCCGCGTCGAGAGGGACAGGGACAGCGCTCGTGCCGCCTTCCTGACTTCCCATCCGAATGCTCTGTACTATGCCGACTTCCGCGACTTCGCGTTCTGGAGGCTCGAAGTGGCTTCGGTCCGGTACATCGGGGGCTACGGGCGGATGTCGTGGGTGAGCGAGGCCGAGTGGCACGCCGCCGAGCCGGATCCCCTCGGTCCGTCGGCGGCCGGCACGATTGCGCACATGAACGCCGACCACGCAGAGGCGATGGTGCTCTACTGCAAGGCCTTTTCGAAGGCGACGGAGATCACCGCCGCCAGCATGACAGGCGTCGATCGGTACGGGTTCGAGATGTCGGCGAAGACCACGGAGGGCCCGCGGCCCGTCCGCCTGGCGTTTACCAAACCGGTCAGCACACCCGAAGAAGCGCGAGCCGCGTTGATCTCGATGCTGAAGGACGCCAGAAACAAACTGGCCTGCTAGCAGCCCGTGGTGGAACCCCGCGTCTGCCGACGTGGGTCGGAATCCCCCCTGGACCGCAATCTATCGCCTGTGCAGTGGAGGAACGTCCCGCGACTCGGCTTGGCGTGCAGTGGGAGACCGGTCCGAGGGCAATCGATTGAGAATCATCGAAGGAACCAAACCGTTTGCGGCAGCCGGGCGCGGTGCCGTCACGCACGAGACCGCGCCGATCCTGGAGCACGACCCGGCCCGAGAGGCGGTCCTCGACGTGATCATGCAGAAGGCCGAAGCTGGCGACACCATCACGATACCCGTGCCGGACCACCGGGAGCTACGTATCGGAACGTTGCTGTCCATCATCGTTCGGCAATCAGGTCTGCCCCGGTCTCTGTTCGAGCGAGCCGGCGCCTCATGAAGCCACCCTGTTTAGACAGCGAGCCGGTGTCGGCTCCGCAATCCGCCGGCGCGGCGGCCCGGCCGCGAGGGGGCGGGAAGCTTGCCGCGCGTGCACGGTGTGCGTGGGCCGTGGCGACGCTCATCGTGGTCCAGGCCATCGTCTGCGGTCTGGCCGTCCTGCCCGTCATGGCGGTGTGGGGACCGCTGCTCGCCTGGACGGCGGACGAGCCCGTCGCCCGGGTGGTTGCTACAAGTTTTGCCATCGTCCCGTCGTACGCGCTGTTCGCGATCGTCTTGATGTTCGGATCGGCGCTCGCCTCACGCGTCACCGGTTGGCGAACACAGCCCGACGCCGAGATGCGCCTGGCCGACCTCGACTGGCCGCTACTGGACTGGGTGCGCTACATGGTCGCCATCCACGTCGTGCGGCTGTTCGCCGGCAGCCTCTTCCGCGGGACGCCCATCTGGAGCGCCTACCTGCGTCTGAACGGCGCCCGCGTCGGACGCCGCGTGTACGTGAACAGCCTGGCGGTGAGCGACCACAACCTTCTCGATTTCGGTGACGACGTGGTTATCGGCGGCGACGTCCACCTGTCAGGCCACACGGTCGAGCGTGGCTTCGTCAAGACGGCCACCGTGCGGCTGGGAAACCACGCCACGATCGGGCTCGGGTCGCTGATCAGCATCGGCGTGACCATCGGTCCCGGAGTGCAGATCGGCGCATTGAGCCTGGTGCCCAAGCACACGACCCTGGACGAGCCCGGCACCTATGCGGGGGTGCCGGCGAGGCCCCTCGGTGCGGACGGCTCGCCGCCGACCCGGCGTGGGAGCGAAACGTCCCGTTAGATCACGATGCGTTCGCGCCGCTGCACGTGGCTGCGTATATTCGCACGCATCCGGGGTCGGCGCCGACGGGCCGGTGCCGGGCCGCACCAACGAAATGCTGCAGACCGACGGGGGTGTTCACTCCCTGCCTTGCGCCGTTCGGCCAGCAGACCGCGCAGGCAGTACTGAGTTCCGGGGACGGGGGTGGGAGGGCGCCGCGGGGTGGATGTGCTGCCTAGAAATGCAGGCTGGCGCAGTCGCCGGCCCCTTTGCTGTTGAACGCCCGGACCGAGATCCCGGTGAGGTTCGGCGCCCAGATCACGCGGGCCTCGTGGCTTCGCAGTACGTAGCGGTCCGCGACCTGCAGAGGGAACGGTGTTCCGTGCCCGGTCGGGCAGTTCGGTTGCGGGTAGTACTCGTACTTGAGGAGCGGGAGCCCGCCGTGGTCGTTTGGACGATTCCAGCTGATCAGGCCGTCGTTCCACGACAGGTTGATTGGGGGTCCTGGTTCGATGCCGCCGTCCACCTGGACGCTGAAGCGGCGCACGGCTCGCCGTCCCCACCCGCGGTTGTTCCGCGTGCGGATCGTGAACGTCCAGTCGCCCTCGGGCATCAGGAACGACAGTGATTGGTCGGTGAGCGCCACTCCGTTGCTGTTCCTCGCTGCCTCGGACTCTGCCGATATGGTCGTCTGCCGTCGGGCGCCGCGTACCCAGTACTCGACTCGGATCCTGTCTACGAAGTCGGTGCTTTTGACCGTCACGGGCGCGACGTAGAGGCCACCTCTGAACGTCCGCCCTCGGAAGGGTATGTCGACGTCGTTGGCGTTCCTCGCCAGGGTCCCGATGCTCGGCGGGGCCGGCGTGTCGTTCGACCCGCCGACGAAGATGCGTCCGGCGTCGTACGGCGGGCTGCATCCGAATTCGACGTTGCACAGCGCCAAGTGGACCCGGCCCTCCGCCGGGAGCAGGTTCACCCTCGTTGGCGGTGCATGTCCTGCGATCCCGGACACCAACGACTCACCTGAGTTGTCCCGTATCGAGATAAGCGAGTAGTCGATCGTCGCGGATCCCCAGGTCGGCGGATCCCAGTCGACCTCGAGCTGGTGCTTGTTCACTACGGGCCGATTTCCCGTCGGCTTGACTCGCACGTTCCGGGGCGGCCCCGGGACGCCCTCGACGTACGTGTATGCCGACACCCCGATTCGCCCGATGTCGCTCATGGCTTCGGTCGACGTCGCGTCGACGGTCTGCGGTGCGTCGTGGGGCGGTGCGTGGTCCGGTCTCGGCAGGTTGTTGTCGCCGTAGCTCGCTGCCGCGCCGAGTGCCGACGGCGCGGTCGGTGAGCTGGTCTCGTCGCCGTTGCAGCTGGTGGCGAGGATCATCGTCGCCGCGACAAGTGCCGTGCCCGTCAGTGTTCTGGTGTTCATGGTCGCGTTGTGCCGACATCCTTACGCTTGTCGTGGTGCGCGAAGCGCATCCGAGCCATCCGGTGTATCCGTGTCCGCCGCCCGACGTCGAGATCGAGCGCGGTCACCCGGGCCGAGGGCTGGCACACGACACCGCGGAACGAATCCGTCGTGATCGCCAGAGAAGTCTTCGGCCAGAACCCTAGAATAGTGGAATAAAGGTGAAATATATGCCCTGCGTGGAGGTAAAAAGGTGACTATTGTGTGATGATCAGCCTGGGCGGCGATGGGCTAACCGGGGAAGCCCGACGAATGTGGAAGCCTGGGTCGAGGGCGCTCCCGGGTCCGACGAGGGATAGCCATGAAGAGTCCGCGGAACCGCATCTCGCAACTGATCGAGACCTCGCCGGTGGGCGTCCTGGTCGTGAACGCCAGAACCGGCGAGGCGGTGTCGTTCAATCAGGAGGCGCGGCGGATTGCGGAGGGCCTGCGTTCGCCGGGCCGCCCGACCGAGGAGCTGCTGAAGGTGATGACGTGCCGGCGGGCGGATGGAAGGGTGATGGCTCTCGACGAGTTGCCGCTGGCCCGGCAACTGGAGGACCCCGAAACCGTGCGCGCCGAGGAAGTGATCGGTATGACCAGCTGGTCATACGACACGGTTCTCAGTGCTCGCTGACACTGCGGCCACCGGAACCGTCCGATCCGCTGCTCACCCTGTCGCCGCTCCGCTGACTCGTTGTCATCGACGAGGTCGAGCGGCGTCCCGACCTCTTCCCGAGAACGTGATTTCAGGCGCTCGGCCTGGAAGCACGTCAGTGCCATTACTGGGCCAGGCATACCGGGCGCGAGATCGACCTGGTCGTGCAACGCGGCTCTCGGTTGCGCTGCTTCGAGATGCAGCAAACGAGCTCGCCCACCTTGCCCCGTTCCATGGGTTCGGCCACGGAAGACCTCGGGTTGAGTCGACGCGATGTGATCCACGCCAGCGACCACAGCTTCCCCTGGGGCGGCACGTGCACGCCGTCGCGGGAACACGAATCCTCGACGCTGAATACCTTGATCTTCTACACGTAATCCTGTACATGTAGAAGCCAGAGGCATGGAGAGATGACCACGCTCAGGACCGACCTGCCGCAGGGCACTCTGGACCTGCTGGTGCTGCAGGTCGCGGCCACCGGACCGATTCACGGCTACGGCATCGCCCAGCGGATCAAGCAGGTCTCGCGCGACGTGCTCCAGGTGCGGCAAGGCTCGCTCTACCCCGCGCTTCACCGGCTGGAGCGGCGCGGATTGCTGGCCGCCGAGTGGAAACCGTCGGACACCGGGCGCGACGCGAAGTTCTATCGCCTGACGCCGAAGGGCCGCGCGCAGTTGCAGGCCGAGACCGAGAGCTGGGCCCGGCTGGCAGAGGCCGTCGGGCTGATTCTCGGCACCGCGGGCGGAGGCGCGCGGTGAGCTGGTGGCGGCGGCCCCGGCTTCGCGGCCGGGCGGAGGACGAGCTGGACGCCGAGCTGCGCGACCACGTCGAGCGGCAAGTGGCCGACTACGTCCGGGGCGGGATGTCCGCGCCGGAGGCGCGCCGGCGGGCGCGCCTCGAGTTCGGCGGGCTCGACCAGGTCAAGGAGCTGTGCCGCGACGCGCGCGGCATGCGGTGGATCGAGGACGTCTCCCGCGACCTGCTGTACGCATTCCGCCGTCTCGCCCGCGACCGGTCCCTCGTAGCCCTGGCCGTCACGACGCTGGGGCTCGGCATAGGGCTCAACGTGACGGTCTTCGCGATGGTCCACGCGATCCTCGTCCGCGGTCTGCCCTACGCCCATGCCGAACGCATCATCAACGTCTGGTCGAACAGCGACCTTGGCAGCCAGTCCCAGCGCGTGTCGCTCCCGGACTTCGAGGACTACCGTCGCGCTGCAACCTCCCTCAGCAGCCTGGCCGCGTTCACGGTCGACGGCCGCATGAGCCTGAGTGACGCCGAGCTCGCACCGGAGCCGCTGAACGGCTCGCTCGTCACCCCGAACACGTTCCAACTGCTGGGCCAGCCGATCCTGCTGGGCCGCGATTTCCTGCCCGCGGACGGCCGGCGCGGAGCCGAGAGAACGGTCATCCTCGGCCACCGCGTGTGGCGGGATCGGTATGCAGCGGACCCGGACGTCGTCGGCCGCATAGTACGCGTCGACGGCGAGCCGGCAACGGTCATCGGCGTGATGCCCGAGGGCGGAGCGCCGCGATGATCGTCATCGAGGCGGCGCTCGCACTCGTGCTGCTGGGAGGAACCGGGTTGATGCTGCGGAGCCTCGACCAGTTGTACCGGATGGACCTGGGCTTCGATCCGGAACGCGTTCTGTTCGGAGAAATCGCGCTGCCCGCCCGGCAGTACCCGAAGCCGGGTGCGCGGATCCGATTCGTCACGGAGCTTGAGCGGAACCTGAACGCGTCGCCCGGCGTCCGCGCGGCCAGCGTCGTGAGGACCCGGGCGACCGCGAGGGTCGAAGTGGACGGTCGGGCAACGCCCGAGGAGCTGCCCTCCGACGTGTTCGTGATGGGCGTCGGCGCCCACTACTTCGAGGCGCTCGGCACACGGGTTCTGCGAGGCCGCGCGCTGGCGGAAGACGATGGGCATGCCGGGTCGGAGGCAGCCGTCGTGAACGAGAGATTCGCCGCACTCTTCTTCGGTGGCGAAGAAGCGCTCGGACGTCGCATCCGGGTCGAGGGACCGGACGAATCCATGGGCACCTGGCTGACCATCGTCGGCATCGGGCCGAACATTCGGGTGGGAGACCTCCGGAGACGCGATTGGGCTCCGGTCGTGCACCTGCCGCACCGCATGGAGGCCGGGCCCCGGCTCGGTCTCCAGATCCTGACCGAGGGCCCCCCGCATCCGTTCGTGCCGCAGCTACGGGCCGTGGTGCGCGCGGTTGATCGGGACCTGCCGGTGCACCGCGCGCGGTCGATGGGGGCAATCTTCGACGAGGGGCGATGGTGGTTCGTCGTGCTGAGCAGCACGCTCGGCGTGTTCGCCCTGTTCGCCGTGGTCCTGGCCGCCGTGGGGATCTACGCCGTCGCGGCCTGTGCCGTGGCGCAGCGAACGCGGGAGATCGGGATTCGCATCGCGCTCGGCGCACAGGCGCATCGGATAGTGCGGGCCGCGCTCGGCCGGGTGCTCGCGTACGTCGGCGTCGGGCTGCTCCTGGGACTGGCCGGCGCCGTGGCCGTCGGCCGAGTGATCGAGAGCCTGCTGATTCAGGTCCCGCCCGTCGATCCGCCGACCCTGGTGCTGGTGCCGCTGCTGTTCGCTGCACTGGTCGCCGTGGCGTGCGCGGGTCCCGTGCGCCGGGCCGTCTCGCTCGATCCGTCCGATGTGCTCCGTTTCGAGTAACACACAGCGTGCGCCGTCGCGCGGCGCACGACGTTCGGCCCGCCAGCCGGCGGGCGGGGAGTTGCATATGCCTGTCCGGCCTCGTGACGGTTCTTCGCGCCATCAGGTGAGGCCCGGTTGGGGAATGCAGCAGGCGTTGCTGGCCGCGTGCTGTGGCGTCGCGGCCGTAAGCGTCGGGGCGATCAACGCGCCCGAGGAGGATGCCGAGGTTCGCGCGCTGGTCGTCGAGGCGGTCGAACGCATGAACGACGAGCTGCAGACGGTGGCAGGGCGCTATCGGGCACGGATGACGAGCGAGGAGCGGGAGTTCGACGGCAGCGGCGAAGTCGCGGAGGAGACTCGTGTGGAGTGGGAGTCGATTCCGCTCGACGGCGCCAGGTTCTCGCGACGACTCGCGATCGACGGCCGGCCCTTGACCCGGGAGGAGCAGGCCCGCGAGGCCGAGCGCGAGGCCGCGTTTCGAGAGCGGCTCCGTCGAGTGCGGACCGGGGAGATAGAGCCGCGACGCAACGAGAACGCAATCGAGTTCAACGAAGAGCTCGTCTCGCGCTACGACCTGACGCTGGCCGGCGAGGAGGTGCTGCGCGGCCGAGGGAGCTACCGCGTCGCGTTCGCGCCGCGCGACGGTGACCTTCCCGTACGCAAGCCGATAGACCGCGCGCTCAACAAGGCGCGCGGCCGGATCTGGGTCGATCGGGAAGCGCGCGAGGTGGCCCGCGTCGAGTTCGAGCTGATCGAACGGGTGCGCCTGTGGTGGGGATTGGTCGGCACGATCCACCACTTCCGTGGCTCCATGGATCGCGGGCCGGTGCTGGACGGCATCTGGGCGAACCTGCAGGACGAGAACTACGGCGATTTCCGCTTCTTCTTCAGCCGCTCGCGGCAGGCATCGATTCGGAAGTGGCTTGCTTACGAATGGATGGAGACGCAGGCGACGCAGGGCTCACCCGTTGCCGGGAATCGAGATGCCGCCGATGGAGACGTGCGGTGAGCTGGTGGCAGCGGCTGCGGAACCCGGACCGGGCCGAGAAAGAGCTGGACGCCGAGCTGCACGACCACGTCGAGCGGCAGGCAGCCGACCACGTCCGGGCCGGACTGTCTCCGCGGGAGGCCCGCCGGCGCGCCCGCCTCGAGTTCGGCGGCCTGGAGCAGGTCGCCTGCCGGATGGCTCGCGTGTTCTCTCGCCGACCTTGACGCTCCGGTTCCCCTGGGTCCGTGGTCGATACTCCCCGTCCATTCCGGTCCAGGGCTGCGGCTTCCGGCCGTAGTCGTCGTTTCCCATTCGGCGACCTAGGGAATTCGCGAATTCCGGATCTAGCCGCGTCCAGAAATCGCACCCGTGTCCGCTCCGTAGGGTGTCAGATAGGGCGTCAAATGTCGGACGCCGCCGAGCGTAGAATCCACCGTGAATCGGGATCGAATCGCAGTGCCGGAACGGAGGATCGGACTGCCCGACTGCGGCGGCCGATTCGCTCACCGCAAATTCCTCACCCTCTCGTCGACGATCTTCGACACGAACTCCCGCCGCCGCGCGTCGACGCGGCCGTGTGATGCGCGATGATGGTGCGCAAGGCTGTTCGACGGGCTGGCAAGGGGTGCGGGTGTACGGGCTCTCACCGTCAGGGTCGATGCTGGAGAGCGCCGACGGTTTCGAGCGTAGCCTCCGGTTCTGCCGGTCTACTCCAGAACTCGGGTTCCTCCGCTCCCGGCTGGAGGAATCCCCAGCCGACAGCAATGTCCCCGCCCGTCAGCATGTTGAACCAGAGTCGGCAGCCACTCGGCAGGTTGTAGATGAGGATGCTCATGTTGCATCGTGCAGCGGTACCGTAGTAGATGCGCTCTTCGTCAGGGTCACGGCACATCTGATCGGCAATGCGGTCTCTGTACATCGCTCCCTTGCCGTGCACCTGCTTCATGATGGCCAAGGCAGACTGTGCATCTGCATCAGATCGGCTATTGACTATCAGGTACTCAGTTGCCCTCAGGAGCAACTTGAAGAGCCAACCGCTGCCGCCAGTCATAGCAGCCGGGAACAGTGCCTTCAGTGCCTTCAGGAGCCAAAGTCGTGGCTTCAACGCCAGTCCGATTCTGTTCAGGCCTGCAATCAGGCGAAGGAAGTAACCGATCCTCAGATGCATTGATCTCATTGTAGTCCAGTCGGCAGTGAATTCTCCACAATCGTCTCCGCGCCCGCCGAGGCCGGAGGCTGCGACGCAGCGCCACCGCGCAACGCCTCGAGTCGCGTACCGTCGAGATACCCTGTAACCACATTGCCGTCATACCGAACGAGGGGTCTGTCGGCCCTGTTGAGTCACGAGCTGCGGGCGCCGCTGACCTGCGTCATCGGCTCGGTGACCACCCTGCTGCGCGCCTTCCCGGGGCTGGACCCCGTCGAGACGCAAGAGTCCTTCCGCATCATCGACACCCAGGCCGACCCCTCCAACTTGCCCAGGCCCATCATCGCCAGCGCCGCCTCGCAAGACCGAAGGGCCTGCCGCCTCCGCGGCGAGTGGGCCGCTTCCGAATCGGGGACTGGTCCGGATGGCGCGAGGCGTGACGGCGGCTGCTCCAGCTATGTGTCCGCGCCGACACCCTGGCGGGTCTCGGCGAGCACCAGGTCGACCACGGCCCGCAACGTCTCTTCCTGGGTGTCGCCCTCCAGCCGGCGGAGCCGAAAATGGTCGAGCTGGCGATCTGCGCCGCTGCCTTCCCGAATGACGGTGAGCACGTGGCCGAGCTCCCGCTCGCAGCCGAGCGCGTGGGCATCCTCCGCCAGGTCCTCCACCAGCCGCGCGGCGTAGTCCTCGATGTCCACGCGGCCCGCGCCGCCGGACGTGTCGCCGAAGAACGCCAGCACGCCGTAGCGCTGGGCGAGCCAGCGGTTCTCCGCGATGATCTCGGTCGGCAAATCGGGGGGCAGCCGCCCCGCCGCGTCGAGGCGCAGCAGGCGCCGGACCAGCGACGCATAGAGCGCCACGACGCCCGCCACGTCGGCGAGACGCGGACAGACGTCGCAGATCCGCAGCTCCACCGTCGGAAAGCGATCGGATGGGCGGATGTCCCACCACAGCTCGCTGCCGCTCCGGATGAAGTTCATGCGCCGGTAGGTCGCCAGGAGGCGCTCGTACTCGGCCCACGACGACAGCGGGCTCGGCAGGCTCGTGCGGGGCAGCACGCCCATGATGTTCAGGCGGTAGGACTTGAAGCCCGTCTCGCGCCCGCCATGGAACGGCGACGACGTGGACAGCGCATTGAACAGCGGCAGGTACGGCCGCATCGCGGTCATGACCCGGATGCGCGAGTCGGGGTCGCCGAAGCCGGCGTGGATGTGCATGCCGCCGATGAGCTGCTGCCGCACGCTCTCCTGAAAGGTGACGACGAATCGCTGGTAGCGCTCGCGCGGCGTGATCAGTTGGGACTTCCATTCGGCGAACGGGTGGGTCGACGCCCCCAGCACCGCCACGCCGTGCTCCGCGGCGGCCTCGAGCACCACACGACGGGTCTCGCGCACCGCCTCGCCCGCCTCGGCCACCGACCCGCACACCCGGGTGCTGGTCTCGATCTGCGTCCGCAACACCTCGTGCGCCACCGTGTGGGGCCCGCGGTTCCGCTCGCACGCCTCGAAGATGGCCGGGTCCGGATCGGACACCAGGTCGCGGGTATCGGGGTCGACGAGGAAGAACTCCTCCTCGACGCCGAGGCTGATGTCGAGAGCGGATTCACTCACGGCGATGCCTGCGTCACCAGCCACTCCGGACCCGCGGCCGTCGATGTCCATTCGGTCCTCAGACTCCCGGCCCTACCAGCCGTCACGGGGCGGCGTCGGTGCGTCCACGCGAACCGTCACGATGTCCGTGTCGTGGAACTGCTGGTGACGAACCGACGAGGCGATGTGGCGCAACAGGCGTAGCGACACCTCCCGCTCCACCAGCAGGTCGTCGGGCCGCTCCGCGAGCAGCCCGATGCGGTCCTGGATGTTCTCCTCGCCGACCGCGGCGACGAACTCGAGGACCGCACCCTCCGTTTCCTTGCGCGCCGTCAGGAACAGGCGCCGTCGCGCGCGTTCCTCGTCGGCCTCGTCCTCGCCCACCAGCGTCAGCAGCGTCTCCTCGCTGGCCGCGTCCAGGCGGTCCACCATCTTCGAGTCCCAGCCGCTGCGCACCGCGAACTTGCCGATGAACTTCCGGATCCTCGGCAGGACCGACACGTCGGCCTCCACCTCGAGCCGGCTCACCCGCGGCGCCGTCACCTCCAGAAACAGGGTCATCCCGATGGCCACCAGACCGCCGACGGTGATGCCGTTCGCGAGCAGGCCGCCCGCCACCTCTGCAAGGTACTCGGGAAACAGCACGCCGTTCTGACAGCCGACGCCGACCCAGAAGCCCAACCCCGCGATGAGTCCCTTGCGGTGGTCGATCCCGCCCTGGATGACCTCGGCCATGCCCCGTACGAAGATCAGGGCCAGGAGGACGATCAGGTAGGCGGCATACACCGGTCCCGGGACGGCCAGGACCGCGGCCAGCGCCTTGGGGAGGAACGCGAGCACGATCATCAGCGCTCCCGCCGCGACGCCGACGCTGCGGGCGGCGACCCCGGTGATCTCGATCGTCGGGACCGCGACGGTGGTCGTCTGGGTCGGCATGATGCCGCCGACCCCGCAAAGCAGCTTGCTGACCCCGTCGGCGGCCACCGCGCCTTCCACGACCCGGTAGTCCACCGCCCGCACCCGCCGCCACGACACGCGCTGGACCGCGACGGCGGCGGTGATGGTCTGGATGGTCCCGATGACGGCCACGAACGCGAAGGCGGGCAGGAGCCCTGCGAACGCCGGCCCGAAGTCGAGATCGAGGCCCGGCCACGCCCCCTGCGGCAGCCCTACCCAGGACGCCCGGAGCACGCGTTCGACGTCGTACAGCCCGAAGGCCGCCGCGATGACCGAGCCGGTGACGACCCCCAGCAGCGGCGCCCACAGACGCAGCCGCGGCGCCGCCTTGAGGTGGATCACGCTGATGACGAGCACCGTCGCCGCCGCGGTCAGCGGCGCCGCCGGCCCCGGCACGCCTTCCGGCACGTCGGTCAGGCGGCCGAAGACGACGGGCAGCACGGTGGCCGGTATCAGCATGTTCACGGTGCCGACGATGGTCGGGGTGAGGAACCGGCGGAACAGCGACAGGCGCGCGGATATCGCGAGCGGAAGCAGGGACGAGACGATGACGAGGACGGCGAGCACGCCCGGGCCGCCCTCGGCGAGGGCGGTCACGCAGATGCCGATGAAGGCCGCGGCCGGGCCCGTCGTCAGGATGTAACCGGCGCCGACCCGGCCGATACGCAACGCTTGCAGGACCGTGGCGACGCCGCTGACAGCCACCGTGCAGAACACGGCCCACGACAGGTACGCCTCGGTCTCGCCCGCGGCCCTGACCACGATCGTGGGGAACGCGACCAGTCCGGTGATGCCGAGCACGACGAGCTGCGCGCCGCATCCGAGAACGAAGCCGCCCGGAGGGCGCTCGTCGGGCTGGTAGCGAAGGTCGCGATCCCGGTCCTTGCGACTCATGTGAATCTCACCGGGCGTGTCGGCCCCGTGTCCAGGCCCGGCAGCGGCGGCCGTCAGAAACGGAACAGCTTGTTGAACTTGACGACGAGACCGCGGTTCCGCAGACTCCAGCCCCGGTCGGGCCGCAACGCGCCGGTGACGTCGTGGTCGTCGTGTAGACCACGAACAGCTCGCTGCCCGGGCTGTACTCCCAGCGCAGGCGCAGGTTGCTGCCGAAGGACTTGCCGGCCGAGTTGTACTGAACGAGCCCGCTGAAGAACATGCGCGGGTTGAACGCGTAGTTGATCCGCGCCACCGCCAGGTTCGTCTGGAAGGCGCCGAACGGGGTGTCGATCCAGTTGAACGACACCGTCGGCTCCACCGACATCTGCGGCAGCATGCCGATTCGGCCCTGCGTCAACTCCAGCGTCGTCAGGTCCCCGCCGAAGTAGGCGCCCCGCCTCAACGCCGCCGTCCCGTTGATGCGCCGCTGCTGGCCGATGGAGTACGCCACCTGAACATCGGAGAAGCCGTAACCTCCCGCCGGGATCGAGAAACCGGAACCGGGGGCAACGAACGGCCGGACCAACAGCTCGTAGCTGTCGGTCGCCGTAAAGGTCAGCCGGTCGCTGGACTCGAACTCGGTCTGGAACGCCACGATGTTCTGGCGCGTCTCCAGGTGGTTCTCGTCGGCGGTGACGATGTAGTCGATGCTCCCTTCCAGGCTGAACTGCCGAACGCTCTCGATCGACTGCGGCCGCGGGCTGAAGCGTGCCGACGTGAAGGTGCGCCGGAAGTTGTCGCGCCGCAAGAAGCCCACCTCCGGCAGGAAGTTGTCCTCCACCACGAGGTGATCCACCTGGAAGCCGTAGCGGTCCGCCGCGTACTCGAACTTGCCCTGGTAGCTCAGATCCTTGCCTCGGTACTCGGGATCGGGCAGCCGCGTCCGGGCAAGATACGTAATCAGACTGACGTTCTCGAAGAAGGCGAAGGTTCCGTCGATGCCGTAGGCCTGGCTGGCGCCCGGCGCCACCCGCGAGACCGACCGGTTGGTGAACATCCCGCCGATCGAGCTGCGGCGCAGGATGTCGCGCCGCAGCCGCACCACGGTGAAGTTGGTCGGCTCGGTGGCCGAAAGCACCTCGTCGCCGGCGTGGATGTTCAGCGCCCCGACGTCGAACTGCCCGACCTTCCCGGTCACCCGCGCGCCCCCGACGATCGGCACCACCCGGGACGCGCCGTCGGGACCTCGCTCCAGACCGATCTTCCGGCTGTAGAAGAGTTGCGGCACGTTGACGTCGCCGAAGAACCCGCCGACCGGCTCGCCGGCCGGGCCGGCGACGCGCGTGATGCCGCCGCGAGCGAAGCCGAAGATGCCCCGTCCTTCGAGGAAGAACTCCCGCTTCTCGGGAAAGAACAACGGAAAGCGGGTCAGATTCACCTGCCGCTCGTCCACCTCTACCTGGGCGAAGTCCGTGTTCCAGGTGAAGTCGGCGGTCAGGTTCTGGGTGATGCCGTACTTGACGTCGATGCCGCCGTCGCCGCTGCCCTCGTCGATCTTCACGGGAGTCGCCGCCATGTCCGTGGTCAAGCCGCCGATGGCATACGGCTTGATCTCGATGTTGCGGCCCGCAGGCGGAGGCTCGATGCCAACCAGCGAGCCGGCCTGCGAAATGCGGAACATCCCCCGGGCGCCGCTGCCGGCTCCGGACGCGACCGGCAACCGCGTCAGGTACGCCCACTCGTTCTTGCGCCGAATGGCCCGGCGGAGCTGGACGCCCCAGATATGAGGCGGCTCCGAGCGGTAGCGCAGGGTCCTGAACGGAATCTCCATCTCCAACGTCCAGCCGCCGTCGAAACGCCCGCTTCGCACATCCCACACCGGGTTCCAGTCCGTGTTCGGATTGCCCTCGTTCATGAACTGCGCGTCGGCGCGGGCGCCGAGCGGATTCGTGTAGAACAGCAATCCGTTGCGGCGGTCGTAGAACGTATCGAACAGAACGGCGAAGGTATCGTTCTGCCGCAACTGGTTGGTGTCGCGGCGCATCTCGTTCGCCACCCACTGGCTCTCCGGGGCCGAGTCCCAGACCCGCGCCGACACGTAGATGTTCGTCTCGTCGAACAGGATCCACGCCTCGGTCCGCTCCGTCGCCGCCGCCCCCACGTCGGGCGTCAATTGAATGAAGCCGCTGATGGCGGGAACGGTCCCGTAGACGGCTTCGTCCAGCACGCCGTCGAGGTCGATGCTCCCGTCCAGCCTGATCGCACGAACCGTCGCCCGACCCTCCTCGTCGCGCGTCATCACCGCCGGCGGAACGGGAGCCGCCGGGCCATCGATGAGAGCTGGATCGACCATGCCCGTGAAGTCCACCTGGCCGGCCGGCGCCTGGCGCACGAAGCCCGACAGCAGAAGAACCGACGCGATCACCAGGCACTTCGTCCGCAACAATCGATCCTCACCGTGGCCCGTCGCCGTCGAGGTCGGCATCCCGCGCCAGCGCCACGCCGAGGGCGTTTACCATGGCGTAGTTCCCCTCGTGGCACGCGTATTCCAGTATCCCCCCCGGACTCCCAATGGTCGTCAGCGGAATCGCGCCGGTCCACGGTTCCGTGTACAGGCCCGGATCGTCGACCGTGAACCGGTATTCGATGAACTCGTCGGATACTCGCGTGAACCGTTCGGTGAGGAGCAGGGCACTGCTCGTTCCGCGGTAGGTACCGCTGCCGCCCCCGCCGTGGGGAATGAGGCTGAACTCGTTGCCGACGAAATTGGCCGTCTCGACCACGAGCGTGTCGCCCTCCCAGCGTCCCACCGAGTCCCCGAGCCACTGACGCATGTGCGGAGGAAGGTGTGACCTGCCGTCCACGGGAATGATGCGGGCGTCATGGATCATCTCGTAGACGATGACCACGTACCCCGGAACCTGGAGGAAGTGATAGACGTTGTTGGCTATCCGGGGGAACATCGCATCCGGCAGGCCGCGCGAGATGCAGCGCATCCAGACGGTGACATCCTCGACCCAGGCACCCGGCCGCGGCTCGTCCAGGGACAGGCCCCGGCGGGCTTCCTGCCGGGCGTCCCAGCGCTGCTGCGCGTCGGGCGTCAGGGGCGGCAACTTGCCGTTGACGGGCTCTACGATGAAGTGCGTGACGTCGATCGGCGGCGTCGCTCCTGCCCGGGCGCCCTCACCCCAGACATCCCAGTCATAGGTAAGGCTTGCGGCGCCGGGGAGCCTGGGGAGATTGCGCCTCCTTCTTTCCGTCTCCGCGATGTCCTCCTCGGTCTGGAGTTCGAGGGGCGTCGCATTCCACGGGGTGTTGTTCCATATGCCTTGGAGGTCAGGGTCTCCCCACGGCGTCCGTGGCTGTTCCCATGTCTCATCCTTCACCGCCGCCCCCGCGGCATCCGTCACTTGACCCGTTGCGCCGTGTACGCCCAGCAACAAGACGACGCCCGCAACCACGAAGCGCACTGCACAGAGATGTCTGCAACTCATCCTGAACCTCCCATCCCGGTGGCACGACCAAACTACGGCATAGCCGGGTAGCGACGGTGACGGCGGTGTCGGGATCGGGGG
This sequence comes from Vicinamibacterales bacterium, assembly GCA_963662835.3. GTDB lineage: Bacteria > Acidobacteriota > Vicinamibacteria > Vicinamibacterales > UBA8438 > WTFV01. Next base: position 6,772,503 of record CAXXVU020000002.1, on the reverse strand, counting down.
CGGTGGGCGGCTTGGTCCGGATGAGCCTGGCCCCGGTGTGGTCGCGCTGGTCATCAGGTTACACACCCACGGCGGACCACGGCCTGGCCACAGCCCGCGGCCGCCTGCTCGCCCAGATCAGGCGGCTGATCGACAACCCGCCGCCGCTGGAAGACGCCGAGCTGGCCGTCGAATTCCCCGCCCTCTTCACGTTGCGCGCCTGGACAAGCAGATCCTAGCAGGCAAATAGCCATAGCACGGCTACAATTGGTGTATATTTAGTCGCATATCAGCAATAACAGACGGTCTTCGGACCGACCCATGCGCCACTCCGGCGAGACAAGGAACCATGACCGAGCATCCCGACGCGTCAGGGCGACAGATCGCGGCGTTGCAGGAACGCGTCTCCAGACTGTCGGCGGCCGTCCTGCGTGTGAGCGCGAGCCTCGACCTCGAGACCGTCCTGCGAGAGGTCGTCGACAGCGCCCGCGCCCTGACCGGGGCGCGCGCCGGCGCGATCACGACGGTCGACGAGGCGGGCCGCCTCCTGCAGTTCGTGAACTCCGGAATTACGCCGGAGGAAGACGCGGCCGTGCAGGCCTGGGCCGACGGGTTTCGGTTCTTCGAACACCTCCGGGACCTGCCGGGACCGGTGAGAGTCAGCGACATGCACGGCTACCTCAAGTCCCTCGGTCTGGCCCTCGACGACGTGTTGCTGCCCTACCGCACCATGCAGGCAACGCCGATGCGCCATCGGGGCGTCCACGTGGGCAGCTTCTTCCTCACCGAGAAGGAAGGCGGGCGGGAGTTCACGAGCGAGGACGAAGAGGTGCTCGTACTCTTCGCCGCCCAGGCGGCGACGGCCATCGCCAACGCCCGCGCCTACCGGGACGAGCAGCAGGCCCGGGCTGACCTTGAGGCCCTGGTCGATACCTCCCCGGTCGGCGTGGTGGTCTTCGCCGCCCGGACCGGCCGGCTGGTGTCGCTCAACCGGGAGGCCAGGCGCATCGTCGGGGGCCTGGGCCGCCCGGTGGACGAGCTGCTGGAGACGATGACCGTGCGGCGCGGCGACGGGCGGGAGGTGGCCTTGACGGAGCTGCCGCTGGCGCAGCAACTGAGCAGCGGCGAGACCGTGCGGGCCGAGGAGATCGAGCTGTCGGTTCCCGACGGCCCGAGCGTGAAGACGTTGGTCAACGCTACGCCGATCCCGGCGACCACCGGCGAGGTCGAGTCGGTCGTGGTCACCATGCAGGACCTCTCCCCGCTCGAGGAGCTGGAGCGCATGCGGGCACAGTTTCTGGGCATGGTGAGCCACGAGCTGCGGGCCCCGCTGGCCTCCATCATCGGGTCGACCACCACCCTGCTGCGTGACTCTCCGCGGCTGGATCGAGCCGAGATGCACGAGTTCTTCCGGATCATCGACCAACAGGCCCACCACATGCGTGGTCTCATCGGCGACCTGCTGGACCAGGGGCGCATCGAGGCCGGCATGCTGTCGGTTTCGCCCGAGCCAGCGGCGGTGGCCGACTTGGTGGAGGAGGCCCGCAACACGTTCCTGAGCGCCGGCAGCCGGCACGTCGTGCGTATCGACCTGCCGGGGGACCTGCCGCCGGTCATGGCCGACGGGCAGCGCGTCGTCCAGGTCCTGACGAACCTCCTCTCGAACGCGGCGAGGCACGCGCCCGAGTCGTCGCCAATCCGGGTGGCGGCATCGCTGGACGGCGTGCACGTGGCGGTCTCGGTGGCCGACGACGGCCGGGGCGTGCCGCCGGAGCGGCTCCCGCACCTGTTCAAGAAGTACGCAGCCGGCGTCGGCGGCGACCCGGCCGGCGGCGGCGGGGTCGGTCTCGGCTTGGTCATCTGCAAGGGGCTGGTGGAGGCGCACGGCGGCCGCATCTGGGCCGAGAGCGCGGGGGTGGGCCGCGGCACCCGCGTCACCTTCACGGTCCCGGTGGCCGAGGCAGTCTTCACCGCCCGGAAGCGGTCCGCCGCGCCGCGCGACACGCCCGGGCGGACGCCCATCCTCGTGGTCGACGACGACCCGCAGACGCTGCGCTACGTCCGGGACGCGCTCGTGACGGAAGACTACACGCCGGTGGTGACGGGCGACCCCGATGCTCTTCCCGGTCTCCTGAGGAAGCACCGACCCCGGCTGGTGCTGCTGGATCTGGTGCTCCCCGGGGTCGACGGCATAGCGCTGATGGAGCAGGTCGCCGGGCTGGCCGACCTGCCGGTCATCTTCATTTCGGCCTACGGCCGGGACGAGATCGTCGCCAGGGCGCTGGATGCGGGGGCCGCCGACTACATCGTCAAGCCGTTCTCGCCGACGGAGCTGACGGCGCGGGTGCGGGCGGCGCTGCGCCGGCACGCCGAGCCCGAGCCCTTCCGGTCGGGGGAGCTGGTCATCCGCTACGAGCAACGCCAGGTCACGTTGAAGGGCCGGTCCGTGGAGTTGACGCCCATCGAGTACGAGCTGCTGCGCGTGCTCTCGCTCAACTCGGGCAGAGTGTTGACCTACAACGACTTGCGTCGCCAGGCGTGGGGCGAGCGAGACCGCCGGGGCTCCACCAGCGACCAGAAGCTGGTGCGTGCCGTCGTACAACGGCTCCGTGGAAAGCTCGGCGAGGACGCGGCCAGTCCTGCCTACCTCGTCAACGAGCGCGGGGTTGGCTACCGCATGCCCGACCGCGAGGTGTAGCCCCCTACCTCCCAGTCTGTCACTGGTCGAATCCGACGGTGCGGTCGAGCGTTGATGACCACCACCCGCGGCGCCGCCGCAGCGAGCTGCTCGAGCGGGCCAAACGAGACGGTTTCCATCGATCGGGTGGTGGTCCCGGGTCGCCTTCGACCAGCTCGAAGCTGCGGAGGCCGCCGGTAAAGCAGCCCCCCCGACGGCCTCCGGGGGGCTGTCGCCGCAGCGCCTCGCGGGGACCGCTCGGTCACGGTGGCCCGCGTCTCAACGGAGCGCACATCAGTGCGACAATTGCATTATTGCCGATACATGTCTATACGTCCTATAGTTATTGCCTATATATTTCTATCGGTCTGCTAGGATTCGCCGCAGGCGGCGACAGCGACAAGTGGGACTCATCACGCAGCCCTCCTCCTGCACACGAAGCACCCGACCGCCCCGCGTGATCCTCCGACACTTCGGTCCGTGGGGCTTTCGCATTGAGGCAGGCCCGCCGGTCTCACCTGGCAGCCCGTGGCGAAAGTCCCCGCTGCATTCCGGTGAAGGGCGTGCACGTGACGGAGCTGCGGGCGGCGCTCACTGAGGCCTACGGTGCCGCCGGGCGTCCGGCGCCCGTGTGGACGGACGGCGCCTTGTCGACGGGTGCGACCGGGATTCGGGCCGTGCACCTGATAAAGCTGCGGGCCGCCATCGCGGCGCTGGAGGGCCGCCGGCCGACATGAGCGCCAAGCGGCGCGCTCGGCACTGGCCGCGGTCGAGGAGGTGAGCGACCGGAATGGGCGCGGGTGACCTTCAGACCGACTTGGCCTTACGCCAGGTCAATGCACCTCTCCCAGCCGGCTGAGTAGAGCGCGGCTGTGCCGGTGGCCGGCTTCGCATGCCCGTGTAAGGAGAGCAATCGGGACGTCGTCGATCCGGGTCGACCCGGGGGGACGCTGTTGCACGCCCAAAGAGGTGCCGCTACAGGTGACGCGCCGTACGTCCCGTTACGGAATTTCCGCTTCCCTATCGATGACCCTTCTTCGCAGCGACGCCCGTTCGTGTGTTCTCCCTGGAGCGGTGATCTTTCGGGTCGCTGGCGGCGGCCGATCGGGTGACGCCTCCTCCGGCGGTACCGGCTCGAAGGGCGTCGTCAGGGCGGCTGCATCACCCGCGTTGCTGGCGGTGACAGCGGCCGTGGCGGTAGGTTGCGCCACCCACCTGGTGCGGCCGGAGCCCGCGCCGCCGCTCGACGGCCGTTGCGGCGGCGAGCCGGGCATCTGTCTGTTGGGAACGCCGGCCCCGCCGGGCGAAGGCGCTGCGGCCCACGGCTGGCAGTGTCTCGGCCTCAACGGCGGCGCCAATGCGGCGTGCACCCTGCCCTTGCCGGCTTTGCCGCCGCCGGTCAGCGGCGAGTCCGCCCGAACGCAGCCGGCCGAGAGTTCGCCCGGCGCCGTCGCGCCCGCCGCCGTTGCGCCCGAGCCCGGCACCGTTTCCGGCGCGCAGAGCGGCGGGATGCAAGCCGCGGCAGCAACGCAACGAGCGCAGGCGCAGATTGCCGACCTGCTGGCAGCCAAGGCCCGGCGCACGCCCGCGCAACGGAAGGTCGGCTCCGATCTGCTGGAACGCGCGGCGTCCGAGAGGTTGCGCGGGGCGGGCCAGCCTCTGCCGGAGAACCGGCAACCGCTTGCCGACGCGTCGCCGGACGCGGAGCATGTCGAGGACGGCCGGGTGCTGGTGGACATCCGCGCCGAGGCGACCCCCGCCGTCCTGGCCCGCATCCGGGAGCTGGGCGGCAGCGTCGTCAACAGCGTGCCCCGCTACGCCGCCATTCGGGCGCTGCTCCCCCTGCCGTCCATCGAGCGGCTCGCCGCGCTCGACGACATACGCAGCATCCGCACCGCCGACAAGGCGCGGACGCAGGGCCAGGTCGCCGCGCTGCCGGTCGCAGCGGATCCGGCGGTGACCCGCCGGGTCGACACCACCGCCGGCGACATCGCCCACCAGGTGAACCTGGCGCGGCAGACGCACGGCGTCGACGGCACGGGCATCGGCATCGGGGTGCTCTCCAACGGCGTCGAGACGCTGGCCGACCGGCAGGCGTCGGGTGACCTGCCGGCACGGGTGACGGTGCTGCCGGGGCAGGAGGGAACCGGGGACGAGGGAACGGCCATGCTGGAGATCGTGCACGATCTCGCTCCCGGCGCCGATCTCTACTTCGCGACGGCGTTCGGCGGGCAGGCGAGTTTCGCCGCGAACATCGAGGCGCTGTGCGAGGCGGGGGCCGACGTCATCGTCGACGACGTCTACTACAGGGTCGAGCCCAGCCTGCAGGAAAGCGTCATAACCGCAGGCCTCGACGCGGCGGTCGCCGACGGCTGCGCCTACTTCTCCGCGGCCGGCAACGGTGGCAACCTGAACGACGGCACGTCGGGCGTATGGGAGGGCGACTACGCGGCCGGAAGCGCGTTGGTCGTGGACGGCGAGACGCTCGGCACGCGGCACGACTTCGGCGGCGGCGCCGAGCAGAACCCGGTCGGGAGCTACTTCGGTACGGTCGTCCTGCAATGGGCCGACCCGCTGGGAGCATCGTCGAACGACTACGACCTGTTCCTGGTGAACGCCGACGGAGACGTGGTTGCGAGCTCGACGGATACGCAGGACGGCACGCAGGACCCGATCGAGTCGATCTCCACCGGATTGTTCTCGTATGCCGACGCCCGCCTGGTCGTCGTCAAGGCCTCCGGCGCGGCGGACCGCTATCTGCGCCTGCAGGCGTTCGACCGAGAGCTGGAGATCGCGACCGCAGGGAACACGTTCGGTCACGCGGCGGCGGAGAACGTGATCGGGGTGGCGGCAGTCGACGCCGGGGACGCCGGCGGCGCCGGCGGAGTCTTCGATGGCACCGAGTCGGTCGAGACGTACAGCTCGGACGGGCCCCGCCGGGTGTTCTTCGCGGCGGACGGTACCGCGATCACGGCGAGCGACTTCTCGTCGACGGGCGGGAAGCTGCTGCAGAAGCCGGATCTGGCCGCGGCGACGTGCGTGTCGACGGCGACCCCCGGCTTCTCCACGTTCTGCGGCACGTCGTCTGCGGCCCCGCACGCGGCGGCCATCGCGGCGCTGATGCTGGAGGCGGCCGGCGGGCCGGAGCAGGTCACCCTGGCGGAGCTCCGCACCGGGATGACGGGAGCGGCCCTGGACATCGAGGCGGAGGGAACGGACCGCGATTCCGGCGCCGGCATCGTGATGGCGGTCGGCGCGGTCGATGCCGTCGACGTTGCCGCGGCCGACCGCAACCAGCCGCCGACGGTCGCGCGCGCGGTCGCCGACCGGACGGTGGCGCCGGGGTCCGACGCGGTGACGGTGGACCTGGGGGCCACGTTCACCGATCCGGACGACAGCACTTTGACCTACACGGCGGCATCGAGCGATCGCGACCGCCTGGCGGTCGCGATCGCCGGCACGCAGGCGACGGTGACGCCGGGGACGCCGGGCCGCTACGTGGTGAGGCTGCGCGCGACCGACCCGGACGGCCTGAGCGCGCTGACGACGTTCAGGGTCACGGTCAGGGCTGGCACCCGCGATTACGACACAGACAACGACGGCCTCATCGATGTCGGCACCCTGGCGCAGCTCGACGCCGTGCGCTACGACCTGGACGGCGACGGGCTGGTGGACGGCGTGACGTGGCAGTCCTACTACGCCGCCTTTCCTCTGGCTGCGCTGGAGATGGGGTGTCCCGGCGACGACGGCTGCACGGGCTACGAGCTGACGGCGAGTCTGGACTTCGACACCAACGGTAACGGGAGCGCCGACGCGGGCGACACCTACTGGAACGCCGGAGCCGGCTGGGAGCCCATCGGGGACGGCGATCTGGCCTTCACCGCGGACTTCACCGGCAATGGCCATACCCTGGCCAACCTGTTCATCGATCGGCCAGGCGAGATCGGGACGGGCCTGTTCGGGGCTGCCGAGGGGAGCGCGATACGCGGAGTCGGCCTGGTCGACGTCGACGTGTCCGGAGGCGATCGGGTCGGCAGCCTGGTCGGAGACAGCGCCTTCGGGTCGGTGAGCGACAGCCACGCCACCGGCAGCGTGGCCGGCCAGGATGGCGTGGGCGGTCTCATCGGTTGGAGCTGGGACTTGCTTAGGAACGACTACGCCGCGGTCGACGTGTCCGGCGACGAGCTGGTTGGTGGGCTGGTGGGGCACCAGATCCTCAACGACGTCGTGGCGACCTACGCCACGGGGAACGTGGCGGGCGACGACGCGGTCGGTGGGCTGGTCGGAGCCGCGAGCGCCTGGTCTCAGACGATTCTGGCGAGCTACGCCACCGGCGACGTGTCGGGTGGGGGCGCGCGCCTGACGGTTTCTGACTCGGGTTCGATCCTGTGCGGGACGACGCACACCGGCGGCGGCGTCGGCGGGCTGGTCGGCAGCTCCTGCGGCTTCATAGAGGCGAGCTATGCCATCGGCAGGGTCTCCGGTACGACTGTCGTGGGCGGGCTCGTGGGCACCGAGAGCTCGGTCTGGTTCGTCTCCAGCTACTGGGATCGGGATGCTTCCGGCGTGCGGGTGGGCGTGGGCCAGGACGATCTGAACGACAACGGGGTGATCGACGGCGCCGAATCGCACCGGGTCGGCGTGGCGGGTCTGACGACCGCGGAGTTGCAGGGGCCGACGGGCTACACCGGCATCTACCGGTCGTGGAACGTCGACCTCGACGGGTCGCCGGTCGGGGCCGACATCGACGCCGACGATCCGTGGGACTTCGGGACGGCGACGCAGTATCCGGTGCTGTCGGTGGACATCGACGACACGGCAGGGGCGACGTGGCAGGAGTTCGGCTACCAGCTTCGGGATGGCCCCACCCTGTCGGCGACGACCCCGTCGGGCACGGCCCGCGTGTCGCTCACCTGGACCGCGGTCGACGTGACCCCATGGACCCCGGTGCCGACGGTCACCTACACCGTCTACCGCGACGACGGCAGCACGACGGAGGTCGTGGTGGAAGGCGTTGCGACGCGTTCCCACAACGACACCGGCGTGACGGTCGGGACCCGCTACACGTATCGGGTGGCGGTGGTGGTGGACAGCGCCGAGGCGGCGCGCAGCGCGCCGGTGGCGATCACCGCGGGGGCGGCCAACCAGCCGCCTGTCCCGGTGGGGACGCTGGCGGACCGGTCGCTGCCGGTGGGGGGCGACGCGGTGACGGTGGAGGTCGCGGCGGCGTTCGTCGATCCGGAAGGGAACACGCTGACCTACGCCGCAACGTCGTCGGCGACGTCGGTCGCCACCGTGAGCCTTTCCGGTTCGACGATCACGATCACGCCGGCGGCAGCGGGCCGGACGGTGGTCACGGTGACGGCGACCGACGCGGGCGGCTCGAACACGAGCGCGACGCTGCGTTTCACGGTGCGGGTGGGCTACGACTACGACGCGGACGAGGACGGGCTCATCGAGATCGAGAGGCTGGCCCAGCTCGACGCCATGCGACACGACCTGCATGGGAGAGGCGTGGTCGCTACGCTTCGACTGGGCACGTTCACGATCTCGGATGCGGCGGCGTTCGCGGCGGCGTTCCCCTCGCCCTTCGATCGGCTGGGCTGCGGCTTCGACGGTTGCTCGGGATACGAGTTGCTGGCCGACCTCGACTTCGACACCAACGGCAACGGCATGGCCGACGCGGGCGATACCTACTGGAACGACGGCACGGGCTGGGAACCGGTCGCGACGTCGTACCGGTCGCCGGGATTGCTTATCAGGCTCAGCTTCGAAACGACGTTCGACGGCAACGGACACACCCTGTCCAACCTGTTCGTGGCGCGGGAGGGCAAAGCGGGGCTGTTCGCCGACATCGGTTCGTCGGGCGTCGTCCGCAACCTCGGCCTGCTGGGCGTGGACGTGACGGGCAAGGAGGGCGCCGGGGCGCTGGCGGGAGCGAGCTACGGCCTTGTCAGCGGTGCCGGGTCGACGGGCAAGGTGTCCGGCGAGGTCGACGTCGGCGGCCTGGTGGGGGCCAATCTGGGAACCATCGTCCGCGCCCGCAGCGCCGCGGCGGTCATGGGGCGGGACGCGCCGCCCGGGGGGCTGTTCTGGATCGGCGACACGCTTCGAGAGCCGGGAACGGGCGGGCTGGTGGGCTACAACGGCGGGGCCGTCCGCGCCAGCCAGGCAAGCGGGCGTGTCGCGGGGGGGCGCAGCGTCGGCGGTCTGGTCGGAATCAACTTCAACGGCGATCCCGCCATATGGGACGGTTCGGGATCCCCCGCGACGATTCTCGGCAGCTATGCGACGGGGAGCGTGGCGGGAGCGGGCAGCGTCGGCGGTCTGGTCGGACAAAACGGCCACACGTGGTACGTCTCCGGGGCCATCCGGTACAGCTACGCCACTGGCCGCGTGTCCGGCGGGGGCAACGGGCTGGTCGGTACCGACGACGGCACGGTCACCTCGAGCTACTGGGACAGCAGCACCTCGGGCGACACGACCGGGACCGGCGCCCGGACAACGGCGCAATTGCAGGCGCCCACCGGCTACAGCGGAATCTACGGGAGCTGGAACGTCGACGTGGACGGCGACGGCACGAACGACGATCCGTGGCACTTCGGAACGAGCAGGCAGTATCCGGTGCTGAAGGCCGACGTGGACGACACCGCGGGGGCGACGTGGCAGGAGTTCGGCCGCCAGTTGCGCGCCGGGCCGACCCTGACCGCGGTGGCGTCGTCCACCCCGACGCCAGGGCTGGCGCAGGTCACGCTGACCTGGACCGCTGTCGACGTCGGCCACTGGAGCCCGGCGCCTGGCGTGACCTATGCGGTCACCCGGGGGGAAGGCGACAGCGTCGAAACGCTCGCCGAGGACCTCACCGTGCTCACGCGCACCGACACGGCGGCGCGAACCGGGGCGGTCTTCACCTACCAGGTGGCTGCTGTTGTCGACGGCGGCGAGCCGGTCCGCAGCGCCGTGGTCGAGGTGGCGACACCGGGCAACTCGCCGCCGCTGCCGGTGGGGACGCTGCCGGACCGCTGGCTGCACGTGGGCGATACGGCCGGCGTCGAGCTCGGCGCGGCGTTTCGGGACCCGGAGGGCGATGCCCTGACCTACGCGGCCGCCTCGTCGGCGACCGGCGTGGCCACGGTGAGCGTGGCGGGCACGCGGGCGAGCATCGCGCCGGCGGCGGCCGGCGCGACGACGGTCACGGTGTCGGCGACCGACGCGCGCGGGTCGGGAGCGAGCGCGGCGCAGACGTTCACGGTGACCGTGATGCCGGCGAGCGCGACCGACTACGACGCGGACGACGACGGCCTGATCGAGATCGGGACCCTGGCGCGGCTCGATGCGGTGCGCTACGACCTGGACGGTGACGGCGAGCCGACGGCGGACGGAGCGGCGGCGTATGCGGCGGCGTTCTCGGGCTTCGGCGACCGGCAGGCCTGCGGCGGGATGACCGTGTGCATGGGTTACGAACTCGGCGCGGACCTCGACTTCGACACCAACGGCAGCGGGAGCGCCGACGCGGGCGACACGTACTGGAACGGCGGCGCCGGATGGGAGCCGATCGCACCCGTGTCCAGGTCCGGTTTCCAGGCGATTTTCGAAGGCAACGGACACACCATCGTCAACCTGTTCATCGATCGCCGCAGCTTCGTCGGGCTGTTCGGGAACACCTCGCCCACGAGCGTCATCCGCCACGTCGGGCTGATCGACGTCTCGGTGGCGGGCCGATCCCTCGTCGGCAGCCTGGTCGGCAGGAGCGAAGGCTCCATCGTCGGCTGCTACGCGACGGGCGCCGTGGCCGGCGCGGGCGTGGCCGCCGGCGGCCTGGTGGGCGCAGCCGAAGGCAGCATCGCGGCCAGCTACGCCGCGGCGACGGTGACGGGCGGCAGCAAGCTGGGTGGCCTGGTCGGAGAGACTATAGCGGCGGTCACCGCCAGCTATGCCACGGGCCGGGTGACCGGCGAGTTGTACGTCGGCGGCCTGGTCGGATTCAGCCTGGGCGTCATCACGGCGAGCTACGCGACGGGCCCGGTGTCGGGTGACAGGGGCGTCGGCGGCCTGGTCGGCAGAAACGACTCGACCGTCACCGCGAGCTATTGGGACACGACGACGTCGCGGCAGACGACGGGGACCGGCGGCCAGGGCCGGACGACGGCGCAGTTGCAGTCGCCGACCGGCTACACCGGCATCTATGCGCAGTGGGACGTGGACCTCGACGGCGACACGACGGGCGACTCCCCCTGGCACTTCGGGACCGACGCGCAGTACCCGGCGTTGGCCGTGGACGCGAACGGGGCCGACGGGGCCACCTGGCAGGAGCTCGGCTACCAGCTTCGCGACGCCCCGACCCTGACGGCGACGGGGACGGAAGGGCGCAACGAGGTCGCGCTGAGCTGGACCGCGGCGACCGCCGGCCACTGGACCGCGGCACCGGATGTCACCTACACCGTCACGCAGGACGACGGCACCAGCGTCACGGTGGTCGCCGGCGGCATCAGCGGGACGAGCGCGACCGACACCGCGGTGGTCTCCGGCGGGACCTACACGTACCAGGTGACGGCGGCGGCCGGCGGCGCCGTGACGCACAGCGCGCCGCAGGCGTTGACCGTGGTCGGCAACCGGCCGCCGGTGGCGGTGGGCACGCTCATGGATCGCACGCTGCCGGTCTCCGGCGGCGCGGTGGATATCGACGTGGCGATGCCGGCGGTGTTCTCCGATGCGGACAACGACACGCTGACGTTCGGGGCGACGTCGTCGGCGCCGTCGGCGGTGTCGGTGTCGGTGTCGGGGTCGACCGTGACAGTGACGCCGCTGTCGGGCGGCATGGCGACGATCACGGTGACGGCGACCGACGCGGCCGGCTCGAATATGACCGCGGTGCAGACGTTCGTCGTGACAGTGCCCAACCGGCCGCCGGTGGCGGTGGGCACGCTGGCGAACCACACCGTGGAGGTGTCGGACGGCTTGTTCACGGTGGACGTGTCCGGTGCGTTCTCCGACCCGGACGGGAACCGGCTGACGTTCGCCGCGTCGTCGTCGGCCGTGTCGGTGGCGAGCTTGACGGTGTCCCGCTGGATCGTTTCGGTGACGCCGTTGTCGGGCGGGACGGCGACGATCACGGTGACGGCGACCGACCGGGGCGGCTCGAACCTGAGCGCAACGCAGGAGTTCACGGTGACGGTGGCGAACCGGGCGCCGGTGGCCGTGGGGACGCTGGCGGCGCTGTCGCTGCGAGTGCCGGACGGCGCGAAGAGCGTGCAGGTGGCGGGCGCGTTCCGGGACCCGGACGGGGATGACCTGATGTACGAGGCGTCGTCGTCGAATGCGTCGGTGGCGACCGCGGAAGCGACCGTGTCGACGGTGTCGGTGACGCCGGTCTCGGGCGGAACGGCAACGATCACGGTGACGGCGACCGACGAGGGCGGGCTGTCGGTGACGCAGACGTTCGAGGCCACGGTGGCGAACCGTTCGCCCGAGGCGGTGGGGACGCTCGACGCACTGTCGCTGCGGGTGCCGGACGGAGTCGAGACGGTCGAGGTGGAGGACGCGTTCCGGGATCCGGACGGGGACGATCTGACGTATGGGGCGTCGTCTTCGGCGACGGGAGTGGCGACGGTGTCGGTGTCCGGGTCGACGGCGTCGGTGACGCCGGTGTCGGGCGGCAAGGCGAAGGTGACGGTGACGGCGACCGACGTGGACGGCTCGAACACGCGGGCGACGCAGGCGTTCGAGGTGACGGTACGGAACCGCGCGCCGGAGACGGTCGGCAGTCTGTCCGCGCTGACGAGGCGGGTGGCGGACGGCACGGCGACGGTGGAGGTGTCCGGCGCGTTCCGGGATCCGGACGGGGACGACCTGACGTATGGGGTGTCGACTTCGGCGACAGCCGTGGCGACGGTGTCGGTATCGGGCTCGCAGGTGCGGGTGACGCCGGTGTCCGATGGTACGGCGACGATCACGGTGACGGCGACGGACCGCAGCGGCTCGAATCTGTCGGCGACGCAGACCTTCGAGGTGACGGTGCCGCCGAACGCGAAACCGGAAACGGTGGGGACGCTGGAAGACAAGGCGCTGCGGGTGACGGACACGCCGTTGACGGTGGACGTATCGGGCGCGTTCCGGGACCCGGACCGGGACACGCTGACCCATGCGGCGTCGTCCTCCAACGAGTCGGTGGCGACGGTGTCGGTATCGGGCTCGCAGGTGCGGGTGACGCCGGTGTCCGATGGCACGGCGACGATCACGGTGACGGCGACGGACCGGGGCGGTTCGAACCTGTCGGCGACGCAGACCTTCGAGGTGACCGTTGCGGCGAACCGCTCCCCGGAGGCGGTGGGGAGTCTGCCGGCGTTGTCGCTACGGGTGGAGGACGGCGCGAGAGAGGTGGAGGTGTCTGCCGCGTTCCGGGATCGGGACAACGACGATCTGACGTTCGGGGCCTCGTCGTCGAATGCGTCGGTGACGACGGTGGATGTGTCGGGGTCGACGGTGGAGGTGACGCCAGTCTCGCGGGGGACGGTGACGGTGACGGTGACGGCCACCGACGTTGCGGGGTCGAATACGACGGCGACGCAGACGTTCGAGGTGACGGTGGCGAACAGGGCGCCGTTGCCGGTGGAGAGGACGCCGCCGCCGGTGTCGCTGCGGGTCGCGGACGGTGCGCAGTCGGTGCAGGTGGCGGGCTTGTTCCGGGACCCGGACGGCGACGATCTGACGTTCGGTGCGTCGTCGTCGAACCGGTCGGTGGCGACGGTGTCGGCGTCGGGGTCGGCGGTGGAGGTGACGCCGTTGTCGGGCGGGACGGTGACGGTGACGGTGACGGCGACCGACACGGGTGGGCTGCGCGCGACGCAAACCTTCGAGGCGAGGGTGGCGAACAGGGCGCCGTTGCCGGTAGGTCGGCTCGAGGCGCTGGCGTTGCGGGTGTCGGTCGGCGCGCGGGCGGTGAACGTGTCGGGAGCGTTCGAGGACCCGGACGGCGACACGCTGGCGTTCGGGGCGTCGTCGTCGGACGAGGCGGTGGCAACGGCCGAGGCGACGGGCTCGACGGTACGGGTGACGCCGCTGTCGTTCGGGGCGGCGGAGGTGACGGTGACGGCCGAGGACGCGGGCGGGCTCGTGGCGGAGCAGGCGTTCGAAGTGTCGGTGGCCAACCGCTCGCCGCTGGCGGTGGGAACGCTGCCGGGTCTGTCGCTGGCGACGGGGGGCAGCCCGGCAACGGTAGAGCTGTCGACTGCGTTCGTCGATCCGGACGACGACCCGCTGACGTACGGGGCGTCGTCGTCGGCGGCGACGGTGGCGGCCGTCGTGGTATCGGGCAGCGTGGTGACCGTGACGGCGTTGTCCAAGGGTTCGGCGACGGTGACGGTGACGGCGACCGACGTGGGCGCGTCGAACACGTCGGCGACGCAGGCGTTCGGGGTGAGCGTGGACGGCGGCGGCGGCGGCGGCGGCGGCGGTGGTGGTGGTGGTGGCGGCGGCGGCGGCAACCGGGCTCCGCAGGCGGTGGGGGAGCTGGCGGACCGGACGTTGGAGGTGGGCGAGGCGCTGCCGCTGGACCTGTCGGCGGCGTTCCGGGACGGGGACGGAGACGTGTTGACGTATGCGGCCGAGTCCTCGTCGGCGGCCGTGGTGACGGTGGCGGTGTCGGGCGGCGTGGCGACGGTGACGGCGCTGTCGACCGGCGAGTCGGTGGTGACGCTGACGGCGACCGACGCGGAAGGCTCGACCCGGACGGCAGAGCAGGCGTTCGCGGTGACGGTGGCCTACGACCCCGACGGAGACGGTTTGATCGGTGTGCACACGCTGGCGCAGCTCGACGCGGTGCGTCACGACCTGGACGGCGACGGGGTGCCGACGGCGGCAGGGTCGGCGGGCTACGGGGCGGCGTACGGGTTGGCGGGCGGCGGCCCGTTCCCCTGCGCGGGGCCGGGCGGCTGCCGGGGCTACGAGCTGGGCTCGGATCTGGACTTCGACACCAACGGCAGCGGCGGTCCGGATGCGGGCGACGCATACTGGTTCGACGGGGCCGGGTGGCTGCCCGTCGGCACGCCGGCCGCGCCGTTCGCGACGACGTTCGAGGGCAATGGCCGTCGCATCCGGGGCCTGTTCGTGCGGCGGGGCGACGGGGCGGGCCTGTTCGGGGCGACGGGGGTGTCGGGCGTGGTCCGTCACGTTGGAGTGGTTACGGTCGATGTAGCGGGCGCTGCCGGGGTGGGGGCCTTGGCGGGCGTCAACGCGGGTCGTGTCACGGGCAGCTACGCGACGGGTCGGGTGTCGGGGACGGAGGCGACGGGCGGCCTGGTCGGGACCAACGCCGGCTCCATCGGCGGCAGCTACGCGGCGGTGGAGGTGTCGGGCGGTGCCTCGGCGGGCGGCCTGACAGGGGTGAACGTCGGCAGCATCAGCGCAGGCTACGCGACGGGTCGGGTATCCGGCGCCAGCCCGGCGGGCGGCCTGGTCGGCCGCAACTGGGGCGCGCTGACGGCCGTGTACGCCACGGGTCCCTTGTCCGGCGAGTCGGAGGCGGGCGGTCTGGTCGGCGTCACGGAGCTACCGGGCCGGGTGACGGGCGGCTACTGGGACACGGACACGTCGGGACTTCCGCCGACGGCGGGCCGGGTGGAGACGACGGGACAGGGAAAGCCGACATCGGCGCTGCAGGCGCCGGCGGACTACGCGGGCCTGTATGCGGAATGGGACGTCGACGTGGACGGCGACGGGGCGGCGGACGCGCCGTGGCACTTCGGGACCGAGGCGGAGTATCCGGCGCTGGTGCTGGACGTGGACGGCGACGGCCGGGCGTCGTGGGAGGAGATGGGCCGCCAGCTCCGGTCCGGGCCGGTGGTCACGGCGGCGCCGCGGGTGGACCCTGTCGATGTGGTGCTGACGTGGACGGCGGCCGTCACCGGGACATGGACGCCCGCGACGGCGATGACCTACAGGGTCTACCGCGCGGCAGGCGGTGCACTGGAGTTGGTCGCGGCGGGGGTTCGGGGTGCGGGGTACACGGACCGCGGGGTGGAGCCGGGTGGCGCCTACACGTACCAGGTGGCGGCGGTTGTCGACGGCGGTGAAGTGGTGCGTAGCGGTCTGGTCGCGGCAACAGTGCCGTGCGCGTACACTGTGACGCCGTTGCACCGGGACATGCTATGGCCGGCGGGCAGCGGCGCGGTCCGTGTGACGACGGGGTCGACCTGCGGGTGGACGGCGGCGACCGAGTCGGCGTTCCTGGCGGTGACGGCGGGGGCGTCGGGCACGGGGTCGGGCACGGTGACCTACGCGGTGTCGGCGAACACGGGCGGTCCGCGGACGGGCTCACTGCAGGTGGCGGGCGAGCGGGTGACGATCTTCCAGGCGTCACCGACGGTGTTCACGGACCACCCGCTCGAGCGCGGGGTGACGCCGGTCAAGGCGATCCACTTCCTGGAGCTGCGGGCGCGGACCGACGCACTGCGCGTTGGCGCGGGCCTGCCAGAGTTCGCCTGGACGGATCCGATCCTGGTGCCGCACGTCACGCCAGTCAAGCGCGTGCACATCACGGAGCTGCGAACCGCGCTCGCCGAGGCGTATGCCGCCGCCGGGCGTGCGGTTCCGGCCTGGATCAGCGCAGCGGTGACGGCGGGGACGACGGTCATCGGGGCGGCGCACATGATGGAATTGCGGGACGCCGTTCTGGCCGTCGAGCAATGACTGGCGGCGAGCGCGAGGCAGCTAAAGGCGCGCCGCCGCAGACGTCGTGTCAGCGGAACTCCCACGCGCCTGTCAGGGCGCGCAGCGACACAAAGGTCGCGCCCCGCCCGCAAGGGCGCGCTACCGCACCGGACGCGAGTACCAGCCCGGCCAGACGGCTTTCCAGCGCCGGAACAGCGCGATGAAGAGCGGGTTGGTCCAGATCAGGACGCGCCACAGCGGCCACTTGTCGAAGCGCCGGCAGGAGGGTCGCACGCGCGGCTCACGTATGAACCGGACCTTGCCGTGCTCCGCCCGCGCCAGCTTCCGGAGCGCGCGGTGGAAGTCGACGTCCTCACCGATCCAGGCCTTCTCGTCGTAGCCTCCGACCCGCTCGAAAGCGTCTTTGCGGCAGAACTGCGTCGCCCCCTGGACCATCCCCGTGAGGCGGCCGAGGATCCGCCAGGCACGCAGATAGAGCCGGACCGTGAGCCGTAGCGGCCGGTACTCGACGTCCACGCCGCCGCCGATGCACGACGGATCGCCCATCGCCTCGTGGATCACCTGGAGCAGCGTGGGCGACACCGCCACGTCCGCGTCGACGAAGACGAGCACATCTCTCGCGGCTTGGCGCGCGCCGGTGTTGCGGGCCCGCGCAATGCTCTGCACCGGCTCGCGAACGACCGTCGCGCCCTCGTTCCGGGCGACGGCGGCGGTTTTGTCCGTGCTGTTGTTGTCGACGACGATCACCTCGACATCAACGTCCGTGTCGGAGTGTTCACGCAGATGGTCCGCGGCGGCCCGGACCGAGCCCAGCGTGGCAGCCAAGTAGGCCTCTTCGTTGAAGGCGGGAACGACGATCGAGGCCTTCACGGCAAACGCGACGCCTTGACGCGAATTCGGAACAGCGTCGCACCGATCACGCCGACAGCAACAAGGATCGTGCTCCGAACCCCCATCGACATGTCTCAACCTACCAGATTCGGGCGGGGTCGAGCCAGCGGTCGCGTAGCCGCCGTGCTTCCAGGGCTTCCGCAACGAGAACCCGGTAAACCATTGTCAACGCGAGGCTTACACTACACTTCGGCACTTGTTCCCCTCGCTGCATCCCCTCGTTTCGGATCGGATGCCACCGGACCAGAAGCACCCTCGGAGAACGGACGGGAGAGGCAACCGAGGGCCTGCAGCGACGGGAATGGGACGTCAGGACTCAGAAGAGTGTGGCCTGGGCCCCAAATGTTTGCTGCTGCGAAGCTCCGCCGCGGACTAGCAGCCGGCCGTCGACAGTCGCGCCGCCGCTGGATCGTGGCGCGCCGGGCTCCCCGGCCAACCGTGGATGCATAGGAAACAAATTCTAACTCAGGTGCGCTATGTTGCTGATGGTCCACTCGCGCTCTCGGATCTGCTCGACGACCCGGGCGAGGCGTACCGGCCGGTACAGGGTCTGCTCTACGGTCAAATTGATGTGCCGCACGGTCGGTTCTGTTCCCTCGTGCAGGTTGCCGTGCACGCAAATCGCGCCTGGCGGGACCTGACGTTGCGGCTCGTGGCTCAGAACCAGCGGGGGGGCGGTCGCACAAAGCGCCAGCGTGTGCTGGACCGTGAAGCCCAGCAGCCGCAGGCCATGTGCGTTGCCGTCGTGGTTTCCGAGCACCAGAATGCGGTCGCCCGGACATGAGCGGATCTCGTTCATGAGGCTCTCGTTGCGCCACACGTCCTCGTGGAGCAGGTCTCCGAGGCAGATGATCGTGTGGCCGGCCTGCACGCGGTCGCACCACTCCCCGAGGAGGAAGGCGTTCATGGCTCCGACCTCGATGAAGGGCCGGCCGAAGACGCTGATGACCGACGGGTCGCCCAGGTGGAGGTCGCTCCAAATCCACGTGGTCTCGGGGTCTGACCTGATGATGGGAATGGGGACCTGGTCCCACACGTCGGCGTCGCGGCCGTCCCAGCCGGCGCGCGCCAGATCGCTTTCCCACAGATCGCGGAGTGTCTCGACGTCGACCATTTCGCCGGGTCTGATAATAGTCGCCATGCCGGGTTGACGCGCCGCCCACATGCGGGGATGAGCCCGCCGGTGTGAAGGCGTGTCGATAGTGACGTCCGCACCGCGCGCGGGGATGAACCTCAAGAGCACCGCGTGGTGCAGGAGAATGAAACGACAGAGCGAGCAGGAGCGCGCGCGGCGCGCGCGGCAGCGCGAGCTGTTCGAGGCCAGAATGTGCCTGCAGGAGTGCAGGCGGCCGGCGCAGAAGGACTCCAACCTCTGCAAGCAATGGGACGACGCGCTGTGCGCGCAGTACTTCGCCCGGATCGGCGAGCGGCGCCCCGGCTGACACCCGACCGAAGAAGACGATGCGCGACATCGAGACGATCCGCCGCGAGTGGGAGGCCAGGCGCGAGGCGGAAGGGCGCCGGCGGCCGAGCGTGCCGACGGTGGCGAGCCCGGCGGAGAAGACCTGGATCTGGTCCGACCCGCACCTGAGCGACCACAACGCGCTCGAGGCGTTCGACCGCGGGTTCGCCGATGTCGCCGCGATGAACCGCGAGCTGCTCGCGGCGTGGCGGCGGAAGGTGCGTCCCGACGACACGATCATCTGCCTGGGCGACGTCGCGCACACCGACGTCTGGCGGGACCGGCGGCTGTTTCTCGACCTGCAGCAGTGCCCCGGCGAGCGGGTGCTGATCGTCGGCAACCACGACATCACGCGCGAGGCGCTCAAGGACGTGGGCTTCAGGGCCCAGTACATCGTGGCGCTCTACGACGCGGTCCCGCCGCTCGCGCTGCCCCACCGGCCGCTGGCCGCCGTGCCGGCCGGGGCGATCAACGTCCACGGCCACCACCACAACGGGTGGGAACCGACCCTCCGACACATCAACATGACCGTCGACAAGTGGAGCTGCGAGCCGGTCGCGATGACCGACATCATCGCCATGGCGCGGCAGCGCCTGGACCAAGGAGCAGGGCCGTGAAAGTCACCGACATCGAGGGCGTCAAGGTCGTGCACGAGTTCGAGGTTCTGTGGCACGAATGGGAGTGCGACGGCTACGGATGGGTGACCGAGGACGGGCGCGCATGGCTCACGACCCACGGGAGACGGTTCGAAGCCGAGATGTCGGAGCTTCTCGAACGCATGGACGCGGCGCTGTCCTCGGCCCAGGGGATCCGCAAGGCGCTGGCGCTGATGGCCGAAGCGCAGGAAGGCGCGGAATCGAAGGAACCGGAAGCGGCCGACAACGAGGTAGCGGGTTGATGGCCGACACGGCCACGCCGCCGCCGACGTCCCTGTTGGCCACGGCGTTCAGGGAGCGCTCTGGCTCCGCGTGTCGCGAGCCTTCAGGCTCTCCTCCACGCGCGTCACGCGCTCCCGAAGGTCTGCGATGTCGTGGCTGAGCGTGTCGAACCGGCGGTTCATCTCCGTGTTGGACTCGTCGAAGCGCCGGTTCATTTCCGTGCAAAACTGATTCATCTCCTGGCGCATGCTCTCGATGCGCTCACCGTTCTCCTTCCGGAGCTCCTCGAAGCGCTGGTTCGTTTCGTTTCGCATCCGTTCGATGTGGCCGATCAGCGTCACGGTGTTCCGGTTCATGAGGAACGCCAAGCTCATGAAACCGACGATCAGCACGAACAGCTCGTAGCTCATCTTGGCGTGCTCCCGTACCGTGCCGCGGGTGCGGTCGCAACCTGCTTCTGCGAAGAGGGTACGGCATGCCCGGAACCACTCCACAGCCTCCCAAGGAGTTCGGGCGGCCGCCAGAGAAGCATCGGCCCGACCGGACCTACGACGTGCGGCGCGGATTCGCCCAGTGGGTCCGCTCGATCGGCCGGATTCTCGGCCTGCGGCCGACGGTCGACTAGGTCGCGGCACCGGACGCCAAGTTCATGGCACAGTGCACGGCGGGCGCGAAGAGGCCCCGGGTGACCATCAACACCAGCTTCTGCCCCGACAGGTGGCTGGCGCAAGGCGGCTCCGAGCAAGTCGAGCTCATCATCCACGAGCTGGCTCACGCCCTGTCGGACACGCCGAATGGAGCACGGCCCGAAGTGGGGCGACGCCTGCGCGGCCGCCGGCGCCAGGGTGGCCGACGCGATCGCGCGCAAGCAGTTGCTACGACCCCGGACGGCCGCTGGCGCGGACACGCCGCAGCAGCGCGGGTCCGATGAACACACGGCCGCAGCCGGCCGCGGGCTGAGCAGCAGACGCGAGTACGACAATCGGCTCTGCCGCCGGCAACCGATCCACCCTGCCGGGGCGAGGATGATCCAGTGACGCTCGAGAGTCCGCGCAGGACGAGAAACTCCACCCCGCACACGCGGGGATGAGCCCATGGTGCGGCATCGCGGCGAGCGGGAGTTGGAGTACGCCCCGCGCACGGGGATGATCCCGGCTCCGCGCGGGTGAGGGCGTGCCACCGCCGTCGGAGAGACTGAACGCGCAATCGACCCGCCGAACGCTGGCGGGCCGCGCAGAAGAGCGGCTGCAGGAACCGTACGCGGGCGCGGCGCGCGAGGCCGGACTCCCAGAACATGGACCATTCGGTCCAGTTGCCCGCAAACCACAGGTCGGGCTGACGGGTGGTGAAAAGGCCACCCAGCGACGCGACGTGAGAGGTGAAGCGGCCTGTGGGACCGCGAACCCGAAACGCTCCGACATGCCGTCGATCCAGGCCGGAGGCGCCGTCGGCGGGGCGTCGGACGGTCCGAAAGGAGGGGCAGTCCCGACCTTGTCAACGACGGGAGCTACGACCTGGCGGCGGGCAGCGGGATCGGACAGCAGCGCCAGAAAACTGCGGCGACGCAAGCAGGTGTACAGTTCCATTCGCGCTGAGAGAACGTATGGATTTGAGCCCGGCCAGAATGCCAGAATACGCGCAGGCCGTGATCGACGGCTGGAGCGAAGGCGACCTGCTGAGGTTGCATCTGCACGGGCTACCGCGGTCGCTGATGGGGCTCGACCGGAAACAGCGCATCGAGTTGCTTGCCGAACGCCCGCCGATCACGGGCACGCCGTGGGACGTCCTCCTCGCGGCAATCGTCGAGCACGTCTGCGAGCTGCACGACCTGGACCCCCCCGCATGGAGCCAGGAACCAGAACGGTTCCTGGATATTCCTCACTTCTTCACGAACCAGTACCGGTACGCCGAGACGATGGTGTACGCGCCGGCGGCGTTCCTGCGGCACGGAGCACTGGCAAACGCGCGCGACCTAGATGCAAGGGGCGGAGAAACACATGTCTGGATCCCTGGATCACGCCCTGATCCAACAGCTTTTCGATGAACTGTCGGACGCGCTCGAGGCGCGCGGCGTACGAGGCCACATCTACCTCCTGGGCGGCGGTGCCCTGATCGCTGGGCACGGAAAAGAGCGGTCAACAAAAGACCTGGACGTGCGCATCGACGCAGCGACCGACGAGGTCATCGCCGCGGCGAAGACAATCGGCGAGCGGCACGGACTCGATGAACGCTGGTTCGATGTGACTGCTGCACAGTTCGTACCGGGAGGCGAGGACATCCGCGCGAAAACGGTCTACAACAGCCCTGGACTCGTCGTCACCGGCGCGTCGGCCAAGCACCTGCTGGCGATGAAGGTATTCGCAGCGCGTGACATCGACCTGCAAGACGTCAAGCACCTGGCCGGCGTACTTGGCATCACCAAAGCAAGCGACGCGATCCGGACCTGCGAGCAGGCGTACCCGGGCTGGCATGTGTTGGAGAAGACGCGCCGACAGGTTGAGCACGCAATCGCCGACGCGCGCGAAGAACGCGGCGAGCCGGTGCCGGAGTTGACACTCGAGAGAAACACGACGCTGCGCGCCGACGGCGCCAACGGCCGCAGGTACGAGATAACGGCACAAAAGCAGGCGGACGACAGCGAAACACTGCACGTGACGGTGCACGACCCGCAAGCACCGGATTACGACGATGAGCGGCCGGTGCGAACGGTTTACGGTGCACCCAGACCGATCCGCACGCTCGAAGCCGCGAACACAGCAGTCAACGAGTACGAGCACCAAGCACGAACGCGCGACGGCATGCCGCCAAGGGAAACTCCGGTCGAGCTCAAGCCAGTAGAGGTACTGAGAGCCGAAGGCGAGCGCGGCCGCCGCTACCGGGCGGAGTGGATCCGGAGCGGGGGGGCCACGGGCCGGCTCGACGTGAGCGTGACCGACCCGTCTACCACCGACCAGGAGCAAGGCGCGCACGAGCGAGTGCTGCAGCGAGCGACCGGCGACCGCGTCGTGCGCACGATCGAGCAAGCAAACGAGGTCATCAACCGCTACGAGCAAGAGGCTGGCGGTAACGAGCGAGAGAATCCACGAAAGGCAACGCTCAAAGCAATGGAGGACCACCCCGAACCGCTAGAAACTAGGGGCGGAGCGAATGCACCAGACGGAGCAACGCGTCCACAACGGGCCAAGTTACCAGACAAGAGCAAGCGCGACCCGGACCGAACGAACTACCCCGACTAACAACCGCCCGGCGTTGAGCGCGACCGAAAAGCCCGACACGACAAGCAGGGACGAAGAGCGAATCACTGAGGCTCTACCCAGTTCTGCCAGAGGTCAGGTTCGGGGCTCGGCTCCGGGCCATGAGCACTACTCCGACTGCAGCGGCGACGCCGGCTGCGCCGACATCGGGCGGATGACGTCCGCCGTCACCGGGCTCTACCCGTGGATCGGCTTCAAGACCTCCGAACGTGTGACCGTCTGGCCGGTCGCTGGCTACGGCGCGGGCGGACTGCCGCTCGACCCAGGCGGCGGCGCGACGATCGAGACGGGCCTATCGATGGCGATGGCCGCAGGCGGCGACCGGGACGAGCTGATAACACGGAAGAGCACCCCGTACCGGCGGGGATAAACCGGCGCTCCGGTCGCGCGGCAGGGCTTTGAGGAAGCCCGCCTCGGACCAGCGGGGGGGCAGCGGCACAACGCCAGCAGCGACTGCACGGACGGTCGCAGAGCCGGAAGAGCCGGCAGAGACGGGACGCAGCGACCCGGAAGAAGCGATCGGGCCGGGCGGCGAGAGGGCGGAGCCTTGACAGCGATGTCGAGCACGGAGACATAATCGCCGGTGGAGGCGGGCTGGCGAATCGGCAGCGGCTCCCGCGTTCGCTGGCCGAAAGGAGAAGCAGCTTGAAGATTCGACGCTCCCTGGTGTTCGGAACAGGCCCCGACGGAGACCAATGGATCGGGTCGTGTCCGAGCCTGGAGGTCGCCACGGTGGGCGACAGTCGGGAGAAGGCCGTTGAGGCCCTGGACGAGGCCGTGAACCTCTGGATCGAATCGTGTGTGCGACGCGGGACGCTGCGCGAAGCCCTCGGCGAGCTCGGGTTCGTAGCTGTACAGAGGCTGCCGTTCACGAACGACGTCTTCAGAATCGACGACGAATGCTATTGGCGATTCCCCGATTATCTGCCCGCTGCGGAGCGGCAGAGACTAGTCGAGGCCGCGCCTGAGAGCACACCTGGAGCACTGCCCGACCTCCAGTATCAACCGCACGAGCACCAGACAGAGATGTACGCATGACGTCGTCCCGCGACCTTGCGAAGGAGGTCGAGAAGCAGGGCTGGCGTCTCGACCGGACCAAAGGGTCGCACAACGTGTACGTGAAGAACGGAGCCGCACGCCCGATTGTCATCCCCGCAGACAGGAAAGACCTGCCAAAGTACGTCGTCAGCAACGTGCGCAGGCAAATCCTATCCGGCAGGTAAAGCCACGTTATAACAGGAACGCACCGAGCGCTCCAAGCAGTGCGCCCCAGCCTCCTGTTCGGCACATCCCCGCGTGCGGGACCGTCGTCGGTCTCGACGACGCGGAAAGACGGATAGAGGGAGCCTCGCTCGCGCGGGGATGGAACAGGTAACACTGATCGGACAGGCTTCCGCCGGTCACGACGGAGTCGCTCGCCGCAAGTCGTTGATATCACGTGGGTTACGAAACAGGTTCGATCTCGCCGACCCTCCCTACCGGGATCATATGTGGGATCAAGAGTGGGATCACGATTCTGGCTCCTAATGGACCACTGGACGCTACTTAGGTACCCAGTTCGAAGCTCCGTGGAATCGACAGGGAGAGGCTACCACCGTAAGCCAACGAGTCGCAGTGCAACGAGATTACCCGACCAGTGGCTGCGTCGGCGCGCAGCTTCCCCTTCGCGAACGCTCTGACAGTCGACGGCGTTCCATCAACACAGTCAACAACCGCAACGGCAGAGCGGACGCGAAATAGTCCTGGCAACAGACGTGACTATTCCTTGACAGACCAAGGCCGGGACAATAGGAAATCCGCCCAAGTCTGCATGAGCTCTTTCCGATCATCAAACGGATCCGCCTCGGCGGTATACGCCGCGACGGTCCGATCGGACTCCTGGTGCGCCAAGGCCGCCTCACACACTTCACGAGCTGCTCGGGCCTGCTCAATTCCCCACACCCGGAAACTCCGACGGAAGCCGTGCGCGACAATACGCCGACCGTCGGCGTCTTTCCTGCCCAGCTTTCGGAGCGCGTCTGAGACCATGTCTTGACTAGGTTCCCGGATGCGGCCATTACGGTCGACTACGGCGAAAACCAACGAGTCCTCGCGACTCGCGGGGAACTTCATGTGGTTGAGGATCTCAAGAGCCTGCTCGGAAAGAGGAACCGTGTGAACCCTCCCCGCCTTCATACGTTCCGCGGGAACCCGCCAAGTGCGCTCAGAGAGGTCGATCTCCCGCCACGTCACACCAGTTGCCTCGGAAAGGCGGGCCGCTGTGAGAATCATGAAGAGCACCGCCAACTTGACAGGCTTCTTTATCCGAAGCTCTTGCCATTCAGCCAGCGCCTCCGGGGCTTGGCGGTACGGCAAGCTGGGATGATGCTTGACGACCCTTCTCACGGGCGACAGGATGGCCTTGAGGCTTGCCGCAGGATTGTCAGGACGATACCCATTCCCGACCGCCCAAGCGAAGACAGACTCGATATTCTGCCTCGCCAAGTGCCCCTTCGTGCCGCGGCCGTTCCAGTCCGGCTCAACGATATTCTTGATATCCGTGATGGTGATATCAGCCACCGGCTTTAGGCCGATAGCTGGAAGGATGTCGTTCTCGAACATCCGAACCCAAGCAGCGTGGGTCCCCGCTGTCTTCCAGTTCTTGCTCCGGTTCTGCGTGACGACCTCGTACATCTCGGCGAACGTGGGACTTTTCTCGGGCGCCGCCTTCACACGCGGATCACCACCCTGGCGCGCAATCTTCTGGTTCATCTCCGCCATTTCCCTTGCCTCCGCTAAAGTAACGTCAGCCACGGGTCCAATGCCCAGGTCGCGACGTTTACCCCCGATCACGAGGCGCTGAGACCAGTAGCGCCAGAGACGCCCCCCGCGATCGAGCACAACAAGCCGGAGACCCCGACCATCTGAATAGCGGCCGGGAAGGGCCTGCCTCACCTTCACATGCGTCAATCTGGTCTTGGGTTGCCTGCCGCGAGACATGTGGCGCGCTCCCCCAGCGGCGACAGGAGGGAACCGCACTCACGATGGCCTTGACGGGACAGGCCGAAATGGGCAGAATGCCCGTCAGGATCGTGGGGCGGGAACCTCCCGCGCCGCCTTCTCGCTCCAGCGGTTGGTGCCAACAACCCCTGGAGCACGTGCTTCACCTAGCGCCGGGGGCCGCAAGGGCCCCGGCGCACCCTTCCGCAACACCGACGATCGAGTCGTGACAAAGCGGGACGGGTCTCGACTTCACAAAGCACACTCCCCAGTCTCGAGCGCGCGGTCATCGGCGCCGTAGCTACGACGCCGAATCGACAGCACGCAGGATGGTTGGCCAGCATGAGCAACCTCAGGAACCCTGCGACTCTGCATCCGCGGGTCCCGGCGACGCGCCGGACCCGACAACGACGATCTTGCCGCGACCGACCGACTTCAGCCTTCGCCGTTTTCTCAAACCGGACAGCGCGGTGTCCACCGAAGATTCCGGGATACCTTGCTCGCCAAAGTGACGCACAAGAGCATTTCGCGTACTGGCAACACCGGTAACCACGGCTTCGTGCACGCGCACGGTGAGGGGAACCGGGTTGTCGTCATCGGGAACCCGATCGGGCGGAACTGCTCCAACCGGAGCACGATCCACAATAACGGGCACGACCCGGCGATCGCGCAGAACCTGCGGCGCACCATGCTCAACAGCGACGCCGACCGGCCCCGAAAACCGATCTGACGGCGACGACGCCCCGGCCTCGGCACCGGCCCCGGCAGCCGCCGCCTCGGATTCCGCAATGGCAAACCGGTCACCGCGCTTGTCAACCAATCCGCGGTCCTTGAGCCGGTAGACCGCACTGTCCAGAGTCCCAGCCTTGACATCGGTGTCCTCGAAAGCCCGCAGGAGCTGGCGCCGTTTCAAAGGCCCGGACTTCCGCAGAACACCGAGAATCCGGGCCGCCAGCTTGGGCGGATCCTCAGGCGCCGACGCGCCGTCAAGCGGCAAAGGGGAAGCGGGAACAGAAGGCGGGGACTTGTCCTGAAGAGCCTCAATCGCCCGGACGAGACGAGCGCGCTGCCGGTCCAGACCAGCGATCCGCTCGCGAAGAAAGACGAGCGACTCATCCACCTCGGTCATTCGGCTGCACCTCGTGTCCAGCGGGCTCGGGCGTCGGTTTCGCACGAAGAAAACGCCAGGACCGGAAAATTTCGCGGTCGGTGCCGAGGAGCATACCAGAAACCCGCAGATCGCCGGAAGCAAAATCGCCAACGGGAAAGAAAAACGCACGAGCACACACGTGCGCCAGGAATCCCGAGACCGCGAGCGCGAAAAACCGGCGTGGAGCGAGACCGGAAAACGGCGGCCGAGCGGAGCTCGGCCGGCGGCAGTTCCAGACCGCCGGCGTCGACCCAATGCACGGGCTCGACGGGGGCACGGGATGGTACTGGGCCCATGCGAGCGACGAGCAACAGCCCAACCGGCGACATCTACATCGAGAACGGAGGGAGAAGCCCGAATGAAGAGGGAACCGACAGGACCCGCGAGCCGCCGACTCGCCGACCTGATAAAGGCACAGCTGAAGCGACTCGGTTGGGGCCCAAGCCGAGCGGCGACGGAGGCGGGTCTTCCAGAAGACGCGTTCCGAGCGCTCTTCAGAGGACACAGGCCCAACATCGATCGAGCACACGAGCTCTGCAAGGCTGTCGGTATCGAGTTGACGATTGGGGTCGAAACCCGCACCAACGGGCCAGAACCCGGAACGGAAGGAGGAACGGCCGACACCGGGGACACGCGAAGCTCGCACAAGCGGTGAGACAGGACGCCACCACGACGCATCCGGGGTTCCTCAACCAACTGGCCCTCGTAGAACACCTTCGCCTGATGGGTGTCTGTCGGAGCGTTCATCTTCATCACCATCGAACGTCCTCACGCGAGGCGACCGACGCGCCGAGGCTTGTGAGAGGCCGCGACCGCAGGGTCGAAGACCCCGATCCGGACCGGCGCCTCGAGCAGCGGGTGAAGTCGAAGCTGCCCCTCCTGTCGTCGTGCAGGTCACGCAAGGCCCGACCGCAATGCCGTCGCAGCGGCGAGTTACCGGGAACGGCTGGGACGGGCGTCCAGATCAGCCGCGTCCTTGGGTGTGCTGCTGTACCAGTCATGGCCGGCACTCGCGGCGGACACGGCGACGGGCATCCCGCAACGAGTCCCTCGCGCTCGACACCGCCAGCTCCCAGTCGGTCAGCGCCGTCCGGGCGCGGGTACGGGTGGACGAAGCATCGCGAGCCGCCTGCTCCGCGTGACGCCGGGCCGCCAGCGCCCGGTCGTAGACAGCGGCAGCCCGGCGGTCGCAGGCGCGAACAGCATCACGGTCGTCGTCCAGGTGTGGGCACACGCCACGCGCCTCGGCGCGATCGCGCGCGGCGTATTGCGCCCGCCGGTCCTCGCGCTCGCGGCGTAGTCGGGCAGCTTCGAACGCGGAGCGGGCCGCGATAAAGCGGGCGCTCGCCGCCATCTCCCCGCGGGCGGCTGCGTCGACCCCGTGTCGCGCCATGAGCAGCGCCTGGCGTGCGCTGAGGCAGTCGGCGGCCACGGGGGCGACGCCGAGGATCATGAGAAGCCCTGTTGCAGCCATGGATGGAGACATGTCGGTCACCTTTCGTGTGTGCGCAGCTCGTATGGAATGGCGCGCGCTCGGAGCGAGAACACGGATCGGCGCTCTCGGCGCCAATGCGACAGACAGACACAGGACCCACGAGCAGCCTCCAAAATGAGGACGATGAACTCACCGGTCCATAGCGTCGACAGAACCGGAACGCCGAACGCCCGGGCGGACCACGCCCTCGGCGACCAGATGCCGGCGCGCGAGCGCCACCGAGCCGCCTCCCGCGGGCACGGTCGCCATGTCGTAGACCCGCCACCGGCCGCCCCCATCGGAACGCGCCAGTCCCGCTGCGAGGCGGGCCGCCTCGGCGACGTCGACGCAGTAGTGGAGCTGCCAGCGGCGCCTGCTCGAACCGATCGGGCGCCAGCCGAGAACGAAGACGGACCTACTGACCATTTCCCGTTATCTCCGGACGACTAGAGCCGCACCCGCGCCGGTTCGAGCGGGCGGTCCGCGGCCGTCTCGGCAGGGAGGAGGACCAGATCCAGCACGTCGTCGACGCGTCGTACGTAGTCCACCGTGACCCGGTGCCGGACGTCGTCACCGACGTCGCGTTCGAAGTGCTGCTGGTTCTGCCGAGGCAGGACCACGCGGGTCAGCCCGCGCCGGCACGCACCCGCCACCTTCTCCTTGACGCCGGCGACCGGGAGGACGTGGCCCGACAGCGTGATCTCGCCGGTCATGGCCAGGTCGGCCCGTACCGGACGCCGGGTGAACGACGACACCAGCGCGGCCACCACGGCGACCCCGGCCGAGGCCCCGTCCTTCGCCTCCGCGGCCGCCTGTGCGTGGACGTGCAGATCGGTGTCCCGGAAGACGGCCGCGTCGAGGCCGTACCGGCCGGCGTTGGCCCGGACCCAGGAGACGGCCGCTGTGACCGACTCCTTCATCACGTCGCCGAGCGATCCCGTCAACGTGAGCTCGCCGGCGCCGGGCATGCGGCCGACCTCGATGAACAGCACGTCGCCGCCGTACGGCGTCCACCCCAGAGCGACTGCGACACCCGGCCGCCGCACCCGGTCGGCAACGTCGGTCTCGATGAACGTCGGTGCGCCGAGCGCCTCGGCGACCGTCTCGGGCGTGACGACGGCCTTCGACTGGTCTCCCCCGGCCCGGCGGCGCGCCGCCTTCCGGCACAACGTGTCGAGCGCAGACAGTAGAGACCACAACCCGGCGTCCCAGGAGTGGCCGCGGATCACGGACCGAAGCGCCTCGTCGGTGACCTCGACATGGTCAGGGGGCAGTCCGTTCAGCCGGACCGCCGCCGGCAGCAGGTGCTCGACCGCTACGGCCTGCTTCTCCTCCGCCGTGTACCCCGGAACGTCGACGACCTTGAGCCGCTCGCGCAACATCGACGGCACCGGCCGCAGACGAGCCGCCGTCGCCACGAGGAGGACATCGGAGAGATCGCAGGGGAGCTCGACGTACCGGTCGCGGAAGCTGGCGCGCTGGTCGGCGTCGAACAGCTCCAGCACCGCGGCCGGCAGGTCGCCACCGTCGCTGAGCCGGTCGAGCTCGTCGACGACGAACACCGGATTCCTGACGCCGGCACGCCGCAGTTCCTTGAGAACCCGGCCGGGCCCTCGCCGCGGGTCGCCCAGCAGCGCCGCGGCGTCGACCAGCTCCTTGCAATTCACCTGCGCGCAGACGCGCCCGAGGGCCCCGGCCAGAGAGTGGGCCAGCGACGTCTTGCCAACCCCCTCCGGGCCCGTAAGGCAGAGCACCGAAGCCGGCAGCTCGGGATGCAGGACATGCACGGCGACGTGATCGAGGAGGTGTTCCTTCACCCCTTCGAGGCCGGCATGGCTCTCGTCCAGCTTCGCCCGCACCCGGGCCAAGTCGACCTTCGCGACCGTGCGCAAGTTCCACGGCATATGCGCGAGGCACTCCAGGTACTCCCGTGAACGGATGTAGTCCGGGTCGGTCGACGCCCAGCCGGACGCGGACAGGCGCTCGAAGACCTGACGGCCCTTCGCCCGCACCTCGGCCGGGATGGCCGGGTCGTCAATACGCCGACGGAGACGGTCGAGCCCTTCGACGTCGCCGGTATCGACGCCGAGCCACCGGCCGACGTCCTGGGCCGTGACACGTCGGCGGTCCAGCGTCCGGTCGCCGGTCTCCCGACCGAGCGCGACCTTCCTGCAGATGGTCTTGAGACAACGGGCCAACTGCCGGATGCCCGGCTCACACGTGTAGTCCCGGATGAGCTTCCGCAACGCGCCGTCGGTGATCCGCACCGGCGTGGGCGCCAGACCCGCTGCCCGGTTCTCCGCCGGAACCAGATGCTTCCTGGCGATGGCGACCTTCTCAGCCTCGGTGTAGCCACGCAGTTCGACGACCTCGAGGCGGTCCCGCAACGGCGGCGGGATCCGGGTCCACTCGTTGGCGGTCGCGATGAAGAGGATCTCCGACAGGTCGAACGGGAGCTCGACGAACGAGTCGCGGAAGCGGCTCTGCTGTTCCGGATCGAGCACCTCGAGGAGCACTGCGGCGGGCGCGGGCCCGACCTTGTCCACCTCGTCGAGCACCACGACCGGGTCTCTATAGCCGACCCGCCGGAGCTCACGGAGGATCGAGCCGGGTTGAGACCTGAACCAAGTGCGGTTGTGCCCCCGCAAGTCCGTTTCGTCATGAAGTCCGCCGCATGGCAGCCGGACGTAGCGACGTCCCAGGGCCTGGGCGATGGACTGCGCCAACGACGTCTTGCCGGTGCCGGGGGGGCCGAGGAAACAGAGCACGGCGCCCGTGCCACGCGGGTTCCGCTTGCGCGCGGCCAGGTACTCGATGACCCGCGACTTCGCGTCCTCGAGCCCCGCTTGTCCGGCATCGAGCACCTGCCGGATGCGCTTCAGATCGACCGCCGCGTCGTTGCGCCTCGTCCACGGAAGATTCTCCAGCCACTCGATCCACGGACTCGTCCGCGAAGAGCTGCTGCTCGAATCATCCGACAACCGCACCCGTTCGGTCTCGATGGCCGCGCGCACGGCCAGAGGCAGCGGGTCGATCGAGCCATCCCCCAGGAACTCCGGTACCAGGGACGATGTGACGATTTCCGGCCGCGGGGCCGCCGACGATCGGCGCAACACGACCTGACGGCAGATATCGGCGAGCCGCGCCTTCAAGTCCTTCACGCCCGGTTCGCTGGTGTAGTCCCGAATCACCCGCCGGACCGCCTCCGGCTCGAAGCGGACGTCGCCACACGACGCCGCCGTGCGCCACGGCTCCCCCGCTCGGTCCCCGGCCATCGGCGCGCCCGCCGACAAGGCCCGCAACTCCTCGACGGAGACGACCTGATCAGCGACCACGACCGGGGCGGCCGGATCGGACAGCTGCGCGGCGGCCACCGACGCGCCCAAGGCAGCCGGTTCGAGTACCAGGACGCCCGCCGGCGTCGGCAGCGGGCCATCGAACGGACGCGTCAACAGGTGCTCCTGAGCAATCGCCAGCTTTTCCTGCTCGGTGTACGCCGGCAGGTCGACGACGTACAGGCAGTCCTGCACGGCCGCGGGAATCGCCCCGATGTCGGTCGCCGTCGCGATCCACAGCACACCCGACAGATCGAGCGGGACATCGACGTAGGCGTCCGTGAACGCTGTCCGCTTCGACGAGTCCAGGACGGCAAGCAACGTTTCGGTGTCCTCTTCCTCGTCGCCCGCCTCGTCCATACCCTCGAGGAGGAAGATCGGGTTGTTCACCCTGGCCTCGCGCAGGCCCTTGACCACACAGCCGGGAGCGCCGCGGTAGGACCCGCGGATCTGCCGCTTGGTCGCCTTCCCGTCCAGGGACACGCTCACCGGCGTGCGGCCGAGGGCCTCCGCGACGGCATGCGCGAGCGACGTCTTGCCGGTCCCGCGGCCGCCAACCAGACAGAGGACGGACGCCTGCCTCCGAACCGGTCCCGGGCGAACGACCAGCGCGGGCAACCGGTCCGTGTCCGCACGTCGGCAGGAACAGGGACCCTCGAAGGTCAGCAGGTCGCGCGCCTGGGGGCACGACCCCAGGAACCGGAGGATGCCGGCCTTGACGCCTTCGAGGGCGGCATGCGTGCGACCGAGCACCTGCTCCACGTGCCTCCGGTCGAACCGCTGGGGCCCGGACTTCACCCACGGCAGGTCGAGCACCGCCCGAACCCGGTCCAGCGCCGCCTCGGCCGCCTTGGCGCCGGAGCCGAACACGCGAGTCAGCCTGTCCGACAGCACCTCTTGCACGGCGCTCGGCAGACCGGCGCCATCGAGCGCCTGGACGGCCTGATCGATGCGCGCGCCGGGCGAGAGGAAACCACGCACGGCGTCGAACCAGGAAGCGCCGGGTGCCCCGGCGTCCAAGCCCGAAACGGCCTCGGGGGAACGGCCCGGGAAGAGTTCGGCCGCCGTGCCGGGCTCGGCGGCCGCGTCGTGGAGCAGGTCGAGCGCCCGAGCCTCGTCCACGGGAACGGCGCGGCCGGACACCGTTAAGTCGGGAAGACCCCACAGATGGCGCTGCTGCGCCGTCGTGACCACGTAGGTGGCGTTCCGCGGACGGGATCCGGGGGCAACGGAGTCCGACTCGCTGTTCGCGACCGCCGCAGAGCCACCGCCGAGGGCGTCGAGAACTTGCCGGTACTCTTCGAGCGTCGACGGGTAGACGAGCTGAACCGTCTCGTCGTCTCTGCACCGCAACAGCTTCGTGCGCATGACCGGCCCCTGACGGGAGGTACCTCCGTGGTAAACTTGAGACCGGGTCGATTGGACCGCCCTGGGGCAATCGGCCCGTGGGGGTGATTGGACCAGTACCGGACGAGCTTGTCAACCCCTGTCGAGAGAAAATGCGAGGGACGGAGCTCACCGAGCGGCAGCAGGAGGTCCTCGACCACATCCGGAACCACATCCGGACGCACGGGATGCCCCCGTCACGGTCGGAACTCGGGCGGACCCTCAAGCTCGTCTCGAAGTCGGCGATCGCTTATCACCTGCAGGCTCTTGAGAGGAAGGGCTGGATCCAGCTGACCCCCGGCCTCGACCGCGGCATCCAGCTCCTGCGGGAGGGAACGCCCGTGTTCGACCCCGACGAGTTGCCGGAGGTCGCGGCCGGGACGCCGATCCTGGCCGACGAGAGCAAGGCCGCTTGGCGGATCCCCGACGACCTCGCCCAGCGACTGCACCCACAGGCAGATTTCTACTTGGTAGTGCGGGGCGACAGCATGTCCTCAGTCGGATACCAGTCCGGGGACATCGTCGCGGTGAAGCGCACGCCGGACCCCGCACAGGACGACATCGTGGTGGCCCGGATCGGCACCGACATCACGCTGAAGTGCTTCCACCGACCGAGCCACGATCGAGTCGAGTTGCGGCCGTGCAGCGAGAACCCCGAGCACTGCGCCATCATGATCGATGAACAGACCGAGGACTGGGAGATCGTCGGCGTGGTCGTCGGCGCAATGATCGGACCGCCGCGACAGAGCGCTCCAGGACCATGAGTCCTGCGCCGAACGTGGTTCGCAAGACGCACGGCCGGCGCCTGCCAGCGCCGTTCCGCCGGGCCGCATGGCCAGCGCCCGCAAGAACCGGATAGTGCCCGCTTCATGGCAGCGGCCTCGTCGGGGGAGGATGGCCCGCGCGATGCACAAGAGATGTAGGGGACGGGGCGGACTTCTGCGTGCAGGTTCTGTGCGAAGGTCACGCTGGTCTGTCGGCGCTCCAGCCGGGCGAGGCCGGAGAGCTTTCCGTCGTCGCCCATGACCGTCAAGGTCGTGTCCGACAGCTCGGACCCTTCTCGTTCGACCGACGCCTGGGCCTGGATGCGAGTCTCTCCTTCCTGCTCGTCGCGGATGGCCGGCAGCGAAGGGTCGACGTCACGGTAGAGGTCGCCTTGCAGAGACGAATGCGCCCGGTGTGCTCGGGGGCGTAGCGCGAATTCCATCCTCGATACAGCTGCATGGCGGGGGCTCCGGCGGGCTACGTGCACTTGTCCGGTGCGGGCCGCTGTCCGGAGGACGCGACGGGACGGTTCTGCTACTCGCCGGTTGCCGCCATGCGGTAGCCGACGCGGCGCTCGTTGAACAGGTAGGCGGGGCTGGCCGCGTTGTCGCCGAGCTTGCGGCGGAGGTTCCTGACGAAATTGCGCACCAGATTCGCGTTGGCCTTCTCGTCCTTGCCCCAGACCCGGCGCAGCAGCGTCTCGAAGGTCACGATGCGTCCCGCGTCGAGCGAGAGCACGCGCAGCAACTCGTACTCGGTGGCGGTGAGCTCGACCGGGACGCCGCGCGCCGTCACCCGGCGCCGCTCGTAGTCGATGGCGAGGTCGCCGACGGTGAACGACTCGGGCGCCTCGCGGCGCCGGAGCGCCGCCCGCACCCGGGCGACCAACTCGGTCGGCGAGAAGGGCTTGACGATGTAGTCGGCCGCGCCCGACTCGAGCGCCTTGGCAACGGTCTCGTCGCGGCGGTAGGCGGAGATGAAGATGACCGGCAGGTCGGCAAGCTCGGGGACCTGCCGCATCAGCTCGATGCCGTCGACGTCGGGCAGGATCAGATCGAGCAGCACCAGCCGCGGCCTCTCCGTCCGAATGATCTGCGGCAGGTCCTGCGGCGTGCCCGTGACCAGCGGAGCATAGCCGGCCCCGGAGAGCGCGTCGCGGACGAAGCGCAGCATCCGCGGGTCGTCGTCGACCACGAGGATGCGCGGCGGCTCGCCGGGTTCGGGGGCCGCCGGCGGGACGGCGGCGTGGCCGGCCGCCGTAGCGCCGGTTTCCCCGGCCACCGGAATCGTGAACGTGACCGTCATGCCGCGGCCGGCGCCGGGGCTCTCGGCCCGGATGCGGCCGCCGTGCGCCTCGACGAGCCCCTTCGAGATGGCGAGCCCGAGGCCGTGGCCCGCCGTCGCGCCCTGCCCCGCGCCGGCGTGCTTGCTGAACAGGTGCGGCAACCGCTCGGGCGCCACCCCGCTCCCCTCGTCGGAGACCGACACGGCGACGTGCGCGTCCTCGCGCACGGCGGCCACCCGGATCGGGGTCGGCTCGGGCGCGTGCCGCGCGGCGTTCGACAACAGGTTGTTGAGCACCTGCACGATGCGCCGGCGATCGGCCATCACGGGAGGCAGCCCCGCCGGCAGGTCGACGAGGACGGCGTGCCGGCCGCCGCCGCTCAGGAAGGTGCTGCGCGCCCGCTCGACCAGGGCGGACACGTCCGAGGGCTCGGGGGTGACCGAGAGCGTGCCCGCGTCGATGCGCCCCGCATCGAGCAGGTCGCGGATGAGGCCGCGCATGTGGCCGGCCTGCTCGGCGATGATGCGGTGGAACTCGCGCATCTCGGCCCGATCGAGCTCGGCCTCCTCGTCGAGCAGCGCGTCCGCCGAGCCCTTGATGGCGATCAGCGGGGCGCGCAGCTCGTGGCTCACCAGGCCCAGGAACTCGGTCCGCATCCGCTCGATCTCGTCGAGCGGCGCGAGGTCCTGCATCGTCACCACCACCGATTCGACCGTGCCGGCGGCTGAACGGATCGGGGTCGAGTTGACCAGGGTCCTGACGCTGCGCCCGTCGGGGACCGACAGCACGACCTCCTCGGCGCGCACCGTCTCGCCATTGCCGAACTGCTCCGCCAGCGGGAACTCGCTCAACGACACCTCGCGGCCGTCGGCGCGCCGGCAGGCCATCACCTCCAGGAGCTGCTCGGTCGGGCGGTCCGGCATCCGCAGGCTCTCTACGATGCGCCTCGCCTCGCGGTTGAACCGCGTCGGCTGCCCGGTCTGCGCGTCGAAGACCACGACCCCGACGGGGGAAGTCTCAACCAGGGCTTCGAGATCGGCCCGGGCGCGCTGCTCGTTGCGGTGCGTGCGGGCGTTGGCGATCGCGGCCGCGGCCTGGGACGCGAAGAGCATCAGGACCTCTTCGTCGTCGTCGGTGAACTGCTCGCCGCCTTCCTTCTCGGCGAGGAAGAAATTACCGACGTCCGCGCCTCGGTGGCGCATCGGCGCCCCCTGGCACGTCCGCGAGAAGGTCGGCGTGGGCGCCATGCCGAGCGAGCGCACGTAGCCCGCCAGGTCCGCGAGCCGCAGCGGCCCCGGCAACTCGCGCAGGTGCTCGAACAGGCGGCCGCCGTCGGGCCAGGCGGCGAGCTCCTGCTGTTCTTCGGGCGTGAAGCCCGAGAAGACGAAGTCCTGGGGCGCGCCCGCCGCGTCGACGGTGGCGATGACGCCGCAGCGGGCGGCGGTGAGCCCGCGGGCGCTCTCGAGCACCTCGGCGAGCACGGTGTCGAGGTCGAGCGTGGCACTGATGCGCAGGATGGCCGCGTTCAGGGTGGAGGTGCGCGCGCGCAGCGCCTCAATCTCCCGCCGCGCATCGTCGGATTCGGTCAAGGTTCCTCCTTCGCCGGATCGGCGCGAATCCCGGCCCGCCGGGGCGCGGAACGGTGGGCGGAACGGGGCGTTTCCAGTCCAGGTCGTCCGCTACGGTGCCAGTATAGCTGAAAATGATGCAACAAACACGGTATATCCAATACAGAACACGTATATATGACACGCAATCCGCTAGAATTGACTGAACCAGCTTCTTGGCAGTGTCGCGCGAACCGCGCGGTTGCCCGCCGCCGCCCTCACCCCGCAGTACGCGGATTGTGGGTCCCTGGCAGGTGCGACGAATGTCCAGAGTCAGTCTCGTCCTGCTCGCGGCGTTCCTCGCGCCGGCGTGTTCCGGAAGTCCGACCGAACCGACCGAGACGCCCGGCCCGGACGGGACGGGCGGCGAGTCGGCCGAGAGCGGCACTGGGTACGGTCCCGGGGACGAAGCGCACGAGCTTCGGGGCGGGTTCGAACTGCTGATGCGGTTCGAGCAGGGGGCCAAGAGGTTCTCCGGCACGGTGACGAACACGACGAACCAGACCGTCCGGGGCGCGAGGGTCGAGATTCACTTCGCCGACGGGGCCGGGAGTTAGGGAGCGGAGCGTCGGGCAGGCCGCTGCAGCCACTGCGACAGGTTGGCGAGGCAGGAGGACGAGACCAGACAACGGGCGCCCCGGCCAGGCCGATTCGAGGGATGTGAATGCGGAAAAGACAACTTGACGGAGCGAGGTCTGGTGGCATGATTCTTGCCCAGCCAGCCAGCCAGCCAGCCAGCCAGCCAGCCAGCCAGCCAGCCAGCCAGCCAGCCAGCCAGCCAGCCAGCCAGCCAGCCAGCCAGCCAGCCAGCCAGCTCCAAAACGGGGGGATAGAGCTCGGGCCCGCGCGGCGAGTCGATCCGGGCGCCGGCGAAAGCGTCGGGTCGGCGGCGACGGCCACTGGGCGGCTTGGCGAAGCGAGATGCCGAGCCCATGCAACGCGTGCCCGGCCGCGCCGATTCGGTGGGATGTGGAAGTGGGAAGCGGGACAACCGTGACGGATCGGGGTATGAGTAGCATGACTTTTGCGCAGCCAGCCGTAGTTGATTCTCTGACGGTCCGGCCGGTGGGCACCGGACCGAACGCCGCGCCGGCGGCCGATGCCAGCGGGCGCCCGGACACGCCCGCCCGGCAGTCCGGTTGCGGGAAGGGCCGGGACATGAGCCGGCCCTTCCCGGTTGCCGGTGCGCGCCCTCGGCTGCCTGCGCGCGCTGCGGCGTTGCCCGCGCCGCCGGCGTGGCGAGGTAGACGGCAAGGCGGCCGAACGCCCGTCCGCAGGCCTCAGCGGGCCCGGATGACGATGCGGTCGGCATGCCGCGGGATGCTGTTGGCGGGCGGCCTGTTGCTGATGGCGACGCAGACCGCTTGGGCGCAGACAGATACCACGGCGCCTACACTCTTGAGTAACGGGTTGATCGGAACCATTTACACCCTGACCTTTAACGAGCTTTTGACAAACTCGCCGGGCACGAGCGATTTCGCAGTCACGTTCGGAAGCACGTCTGTGAACGTCGCTACGGTAACGGTCGGGACCAGGGCAAATCCAGACGGGAGCGGCACCAGCGTAACTCGGTGGTTCCTTACCTTGTCGGCCCACCCGGCCCCCCTCGAGACAGTTACAGTCGCCTATACCAAGCCGGCTACCAATCCGCCGCAAGACAGTTCCGGCAACGAGCTGGAGAGCTTTTCCGATTCTACAAGGACCGCCTCAACCTGGTCGACCAGGACCGTCGCGGACGCCTACACGTCAACAGACGGAAAGGCGATTGTTGTCGATTTTTCCGGTAATTTGGTACCACAGTCCAAACCTGACCTGGACCGGTTTTCCATCACGGTGGACGGCGCCGCGGCGGCCCCGACGCTCAGTGTCTTATTGAACCCGGGAGACATAGTTGGCAGGGGACGACTGTGGCTTCAGCCGGCTGTGGCGGTCCAGGCGTCGCAGATCGTCACGGTGAGCTACAACCGGCTCACGGGCGATACCAGCGCGTTGCTGGGCGGCGGCATACCCACCCTGTTGATTCGGAGTTTCACTCGGGCAGTAACCAACAACACGACGCCGACCCCAACGATCGACCTGGTGCGAATCGTCTCAGCGCCGACCTACGACGCGGACAGCGACGGGGTGCGCGACACCTACGTGAGGGGGGACAAGATCCTCGTCGACGTCGAGTACAGCGTGCCGGTCTCCGTCACGGGTACGCCGCGGCTGCGCCTACAACTCGGGGACAGCACAACGCTGACGAGCAACCGGAAGCTGATGAATATGGAAAGCGTACTCCACGGTGGGAGTACGCTGCGCTTCGCGTACACAGTCGTGGCCTCTGATGAAGATACCACGGGGGTGTGGGTGGAGACAGCCGGGACGAACAAGACCGTGGTGTTCCTGCCGACCGGCGTGACCATCGTCAGCGCAGAAGGGGGCTTGACCGCGGAGCTGACGAAGACCGGCCTACCCACGGCCGGGGAGGGCGCGACTTCGCTCACCAAGGTCGATGGCAGCAAGACGGCGAGCGACACGGGGCCGCTGCCCACCGGCGCGACGGTGAACGGCGCCACACTGGAGGTGACATACAACAGTGCGCTCGACACTTCGGTGGACACGAGCAAGCTGCCGCTCTACTTCTCCGTGTACGGCACGGAACTCAGCGGCGGGCACCGGAACGCCTACCAGCACCCCTCCACGGTAGCGTTCGCCAGCGGCGACAACACAAAGCTCGTGCTGACGCTCGCGGAAGCCGCCCGCGCCGGCGACACGGTCACGCTGAACTACACGCTCATCGACCACACGGGGCTGCTGAAGGACAGCGACGACAAGCAGGCGCCGGCGTTCTACGACCTGGCGGTGACAAACAACACCGCAGGGACGGTCGGGCCCGCGCCGGCGCGGGCATCCGTAAAGGGAAGGACGCTGCAGCTGGTCTTCGACGGGGACCTGGACGAGGCCAGCAGGCCGGCGGGGAGCGCCTTCCTGGTCGAGACGAACGATCGGGACGACGACAAGCGCTCGATCGCGGGAACGGGAACGGCGCGCGTCGTAGGGGCGACGGTTACGGTCGCACTCGACGAGGACGAGGAGCCGGTGGGCCTGGACGACTTGGTGTTGGTGTCCTACACGCCTCCGAGCTCCAACCCGCTCCAGAACCGCGGGGGCGACGACGTGCTTGCGTTCGAGCGCTTCCGGGTCGAGACGGTGTTTGACAGGATCCCCCCGGCGTTCGCCGGCGGCGAGGCCATGCAGACATCGAGCAGCCCGGCCGCGTCCAAGGTGGTCATCTACTTCGACGAGCCGCTGAACACGAACTCCGTGCCCGCGGCCGGGCACTTTACCCTGTTGATGGGCCCCCCATCGTCCTCAGTGACCCCCTCGTCGGTCGCCGTCGAGGGCGACGCGGTCACGCTGA
This sequence comes from Vicinamibacterales bacterium, assembly GCA_963662835.3. Lineage (GTDB taxonomy): Bacteria > Acidobacteriota > Vicinamibacteria > Vicinamibacterales > UBA8438 > WTFV01. The sequence continues at coordinate 6,732,310 of CAXXVU020000002.1, read as the reverse complement.
CGCTGAACCAGGGTATCGCCAGCACAATCACGACCGTCAGCGTGGGCTACGCGGGCGCGAACAGCTCGATCCGCGACCTGGCGGGCAACGCCGCGGCGGGTTTTAATCATGGGATAACGCCCACGACGGCCGCGACGCCGGTGCTGCAGACGTCGGGGACGGACGCGCCGGCCGTGGACGGCGCGAGCCTGACACTGACCTACAACCTGCCCCTCAATCCGGCCAAGGTGCCGGGTGCGGACAGGTACACGCTCCACTATCAGCTGGCCTCCGGCGAGACCGACCGGGATGAATACGCCGTGGACGTCGCCGCGGTCGCGGTGAGGCACAAGAAGATCGTGCTGCAGCTGTCCACCCCGGTGTTCCCCTGCAGCCCGGAGCCGACGGTGAGCTACGCCCAGGAGAGCGGCGGGACCAACGTCGAGGGCATCGACGGCACGGCGGCGGCCGCGATCTCGCACCAAGTGGTGACCAACAAGCGGAAGACCGGGTGCACGAGGGCGAGGGGGGTGTCGGGCAACAGCGGCGGACAGGGCAAGAGCGTCAGGCTGAAGTTCCAGCGCACGCTGGACACGGGCAGGGCGCTGCAGGCGTCCGCGTTCCGGCTGGCGGGCGCGTCCGCTCCGTCGGTCGCTGGCGCTGCGTACACCGCCGACGCCGCCGGCGTGGCCCTCACGCTGGACCGCGCGCTGGCCGCCGGCGAGACGGTGGAGGCCCGCTACGAACGGCCGGTGGACGAACCCGGCCTGTGGGACGCCGAGGGCAAACAGATCGCGGACTTCTCCGGGGTGACGGTGACGAACGAAGAGCCGGCGGCGCCGGCGGTGAGCGTGTCCGACGCGCGGGCGGCCGAGGGCGAGGCGGTCGAGTTCACGGTGTCGCTGTCGGAGGCGAGCGACGAGCAGGTGACGGTCGACTACGCCACCTCGGATGGCACGGCCGAGAGCGGGACGGACTTCACGGCCGGGTCGAGGACGCTGACCTTCTCGGCGAACGACACCTCGGAGACGGTGCGGGTGGAGACGGCGGACGACTCGGCGGACGAGGAGGACGAGACCTTCACGCTGACGCTGTCGAACCCGGCGGGCGCCACGCTGGACGACGCCGAGGCAACCGGCACCATCGAGGACGACGACGGGGCGCTCGCAGCGCTGACCGCGGCGTTCCACGGCATGCCGGCCGAGCACAACGGCGGGCGGCTGTTCAGCTTCGAGATCCGGTTCAGCGAGGAGTTCGAGGGGCTGCGCCTGACGGCGTTCGAGGCCGGGGCGCTGGCGGTGACGGGCGGGCGCCTGGTGGACGTGAAGCGCACGACGCGGGGCGAGAACCGCAGCGTGACGGCCAGGGTGCGTCCGACCTCGTCGGCAGACGTGACCGTGTCGCTCGCGGCAACGACGGACTGCTCGGCCAGTACCGCGATCTGCGCCCGGGACGGGCGCATGCTGTCGAACTCGCCCTCGGCGACGGTGTCGGGACCGGGCGAAGTCGAGCCGGCGACGAACTCGCCGGCTACCGGCGCACCGACGATCGCTGGGACGGTGCGCGTGGGCGAAAGGCTCGAGGCGTCGGCGGCGGACATCGAGGATACCGACGGTCTCTCGGACGCGGCGTTCTCCTACCAATGGCTGTCGAACGACGCGGAGATCGCCGGCGCGACCGGCACGAGCTACACGCTCGCCGACGCGGACGAGGGCAAGGCGGTGAAGGTGCGGGTGACGTTCACCGACGACGCGGGAAACGAGGAGACGCTGACGAGCGGGGCCACCGAGGCGGTCGCACCCCGGCTGCCGCCGCTGACGGCGAGCTTCCGCCAGGTGCCGGCCGAGCACGACGGCGACACGTTCACGTTCCGGGTGCGGTTCAGCGAGGACCCGGCGGTGAGTTTCCGGGTGCTGCGGGACGAGGCGTTTACGGTGACGGGCGGAACGGTGCGCCGGGCGACGCGGGTGAACGACCGCAATGACCGGCGGGAGATCCACGTCCAGCCGTCGGGCTCCGAGGCAGTGTCGATCACGCTGCCGGCCACGACGAGCTGCGACTCTGCCGGAGCGATCTGCACGAGCGACGGCCGGCCCCTGTCGAACTCGAACTCGGCGTCGGTGATCGGTCCGGTGGGCATCTCGGTTGCCGATGCACGGGTGGAGGAGGGCGCCGGCGCGGCGCTGGCCTTCGCGGTCACGCTGAGCCGGGCGGCGACGAAAGCGCTCACGGTGGACTACGCCACGGCGGACGGCAGTGCGCTGGCGGGCGAGGACTACACGGCGGCGAGCGGGACGCTCTCGTTCCAGGCGGGCGAGTCGTCGGGGACCATCGAGGTGGCGGTGCTCGACGACGCGCACGACGAGGGCGAGGAGACGCTGACGCTGACGTTGTCGAACGCGTCGGGGGCCGTGGTGACCGACGGCGAGGCGAGCGGGACGATCGAGAACGCGGACCTGATGCCGGCGGCGCTGCTGGCGCGCTTCGGGCGTGCGACGGCCGAGCAGGTGGTCACCCATATCGAGGAGCGGATGGCGGCGCCGCGGCGGCGGGGCTTCCGGGCGCGGTTCGCGGGGCGCGAGCTTCAGCCGGGCAGCGAGCGGGACTTCGCGCTCGGCTTCCTGTCATCGTTCGCGCAGCCGAGGGGCGCGGGTGCGCCGGGCGCGGCCCCGATGGGCGGCGCCGCGATGGGTGGCTCAGCCCCGATGGCGATGGGCACGCACGCGGCCGATCTGCCCGGCGCAGGCATGCCCGGCATGAGCGGCGCGATGGGCATGGACGGCAGGACGGGCGCGATGGGCACGGCGGGCCAGCATTCGCCGATGGGCGGCGCGGCAGGACCGGTCGGCTACGGGCCGGCGGACGGCGTGCACGGCAGCGGCCTGTTCGGCTCGATGGCGCCCGACGGCAACCTGTTCTCCAACTCCGAGTTCGAGCTGAACCGCGAGAGCCGCGGCGGCATCCTCTCGGTGTGGAGCAGCAGCTCCCGGTCGTATTTCAGCGGGATGGAGGACGCGCTGTCGCTCGACGGCGACGTGCGGACGACGATGCTCGGGGCCGACTATGCTCGCGGCCCGCTGACGGTCGGCCTGTCGGTGGGCCGTACCATGGGACTGGGCGGCTACAGCGGCCCGAGCGGCGGGCGGATGAGCACGTCGATGACCGGGTTCTACCCGTGGGTGGGCTACCAGGTCAACGACCGGGTGTCGGTGTGGGGGGTGACCGGCTACGGCACAGGCGCCTTGAGCCTGACGCCGGACGGCGCGTCGGCGCTTGAGACGGGCGTGTCGATGGCGATGACGGCAGTGGGGACGCGGGGCGAGCTGATCGGCTCGCGGGCCACCGGCGGGTTCGCGCTGGCGTTCAAAGCCGACGCGCTGTGGGTCGGCGCGGCCAGCGACCTGCTCGACGGCCCGGCCGGCCGGCTGAACGCCTCCGAGGCCGGGGTGACCCGGGTGCGCACGGCCCTGGAGGGCTCGCGGGGCTTCACGCTCGTCGGCGGCCGGCTGTCGCTGACGCCGAGCGTCGAGGTGGGGCTGCGCCGCGACGGCGGCGACGCCGAGACCGGCGCGGGCATGGACGTCGGCGGCGGCCTCGCCTTCACCGATGCGGTCACGGGGCTGTCGCTCGACGTGCGGGTGCGGACGCTGGTCGTGCACCAGGCCGAAGGGTTCTCCGAGCGCGGGATGTCGCTGTCGTTCGGGTGGGACCCGACGCCGTCTAGCCCGCTGGGGCTGACCGCGAAGGTGGCCCCGTCGTGGGGCAGTTCGGCGCGAGGCGGGGCCGAGGCGCTGTGGGGCAACCAGATGGCCTACGGGACGGGCTCGCACCAGATGTACGGCGCCGGCGACCGTGTCGACGCCGAGGTGGGCTACGGGCTGCCGCTGGGCGCCCGCTTCGTGGGGACCCCGCGCGTCGGGTTGACGACCTCGCCGTACGGTCGGGACTACCGGGCCGGCTACGGCCTCGGGGTGCTCGAGCAGGGGAAGGTGAACTTCGAGCTGGGCGTCGACGCGCAGCGCCGCGAGAGCGCGACGGCGGGCGGCGCCAGCAACGGGCTCCTGGGGCGGGCCACGCTCGGCTGGTGACACCGCCTCGGTGACGGGCAGACAGTCACGCCTTCACACGATGAGAGATGACACGCCAGAACCTGCAGGCCCCGCCGTGCCCACGACGAGCCAGCGGACACGGATGGTCGCTCGCGCCGGAGCGCTCGACGAGAGAGTACGAAGCGGACGCATGCCAGACGTGCGGCCTCGTGCGGATGAGGTCGTATCGGACAGGACAGGTCGTGCGCTACGAGCGAGCCGACAGCAGCTTCCAACAGCACGGCGCTGCAGAGACGCGAGGGCAAGCAGATTGGGCAGTGAACGCGGCTCGATCGGGCGTCAACGAATTGCCGTCGGTTGCCCTCACCACGACGTTCCTGGCGCTGTGCCAGCAGCACGGTTCCGAGCAGCTTGCAGTCAGCATCGTTGCCGCGGGACGGAGCACGGGAGTGCCAGGGTTGCCGCAGAGCAACGACTCGACGACGTGGAACGCCGACGAGATGCGAGCAGCAGTCGAGCACCTGCGGCGCAAGCTGGGCGCGTGACGCCGGAAGCGCAGTGCTCGGCGCCCGGGCTGCCCCACTTCTCGGCTACGCGCTCGAAGTCCCCGCGACTCCAATGTCTCGACGACCGAATGTCGGCCTCGACGCGTTCGAACCGGGCGATGGTCCCAGGCTGTTGTGGTGCGCGAGGCGACCCAAGGGCCGGGCCACCGCGCCCGTCTCGGCCGGCGGCGTACGGGTCGGGACCACCGGGTCGGCTACCGCCTGGGGATGCCGAACAGGAGCAGCCTGGACTTCGGTCCGGGCGTGGACGCGCAGCGGCGCGAGTGCGCGATGGTGGGCAGGCCGGCAACGGGGCCCTCGGCCACGCGTCGCTGGGCTGGTGACCCGTTCGCCGACTGGAAACGGAGACTCAAGGCGGTGACGAAACACACCAGAGGCAAGCGTGACAGACGCCGCGCCCGAACCGCCAAACGGAGCAACGGCGCGCAACCGGGCGCGTCAGCCTCGCCGGCAGAGAACGAACCGCAGAGCGAGGCGGAACCGACTGGACATCCAGCGGGCGACGAGCGGACCGAGAACGCGACGGAGACGCCGCCGCCAGCGGACACCCACGAGCTGCCGTCGGTCGCTTTGACGACCAGGTTCCTGAGCCTGTGCGAGCAATACGGCTCCGAACAGCTCGCGGTCCGGATCGTGGCCGCAGGACGCAGTACCGGGATTCCGGGGTTGCCGCAGAGCAACGACTGGACGACGTGGAACACCTACGAGATGCGAGCAGCAATCGAGCACCTGAAGCACAAGCTGGGACGGTGACGCCGGAGACGCGGTACCCAGGGCTGCCCTGGTTCGATGACCACCGAGATCCATGGATGCTTGGGTTTCCGGAAACAGGAGGATTTCACAATGCGACGACTGATGGTGACGTTCGTTCTACTCACGGCGCTGGCGTGCGGCGGTTCTCCGACCGAGCCAAGCGGCGAACAGCACGGGCCGGAGGGCGGCGGCGGCGAACCCGGCGAGTCCGGGACGCAGTACGGCCTGACGGATACGGCGGTCGAGACTCGAAGCGGCGTCCAGTTGACCATGAGCTACGACGCAGCCGCCGAGACGTTCCGCGGCGAGGCGGTCAATACGACGTCGGCCACGGTCACGCAGGTTCGCGTCGAGATCCATCTGTCGAACGGCGTGGAATTGGGACCGACTCCGCGGGTGGACCTGGCGGCCGGACAGGCGATGCCGGTCGAATTGGACGCCAGCGGCCAGACGTTCACCACCTGGAGTGTGCACGTCGAGCTGGGCAGCGGTTCGGCGTAGCAGGTGCGCCCCGCGGGGTCGGGAGAGTTCCCCCGCGTTGCCTGGTCGACAAGATGCCTGGCCCTGGGCCAGCGATCCGGCTCCGGGCAGCTCGCAATCAGCGTCGTTGCCGCGGGAGGCAGCACCGGGGTTGCCGGCGTTGCCGCAGCGCAACGACTGGACGACGTGAACGCCGACGGGATGTGCGCAGCACTCGAGCATCTGCAGCACAAGCTCGGGCGGTGACGCCGGAGGCGCAGTATCCAGTGCCCGGCTGTCGGCCGGCGTGCCGCGTCAGTCAACTGTCGCAGGGGGCAGCGCTTTGCCGCCTGCGTTCTGGGGTGTGACGGGATGGAGCATCCGGGGTTCGCGGATCATCGCCGGCGGCGACCTCATGCATCCCCTCATTCTGCAGGACGTCAGATCACGCCGAAGACCTCTCGATACACCCGCTGTTCCACCAGCATGCTCCCGAACGTCTCCATCAACGGACGAATCCGATCCTCGGGCCAATTGGGAAGATGGTGGTACAGCATCAACCCCTGCCGAAACAACGAATGCGTCCGCCGTTTCACCGTGTTCGCCTTCAACCACCGGTCATAGCCAATCCGCTCGCCCGCCGCACCCAGCAACGACAGCACAGCAATCGCCAACGCGCTGAGCAGCAGCAAGCGGTCCCGCCGGTCCGGGCGCGACACATGCATCGATGACAGACCCATCCCGAAGCGCATGTCCTTGATGTCTCGGAAGCCCGCCTCGATCCCCCAGCGCTTGCCGTAGTAGCGAATCAACACCCGCGTCGGGACCGACGCTTCGCTGGCCACCAGACACCACGGTTCGTCCATCTTCTTATCGTGTACGCACACGACCGCGCCCACCGGCCACTCGTGCACGTCGGTCACCCGAGCCCCCACCAGCCGCCGCGCACGCCCACCGGCGCCAACCCACGCGGCGGCCACTCGCCGTTCGCCGCTCGCATTCGTCACATAGACGTCCCCACGCAATCGAATCACGTATTCGAAGCCCAACTCCGTCGTCAACGCATAGAACAGCTTGCAGTCGGCAAAGCCCCGATCCGCCACAATGGTGACTTTCACCCCTTCCGGCAGCACTTCGCGCAACCGGCACAGCACCTCGTACTCATAGCGCCGCTGATTGTCCTTCAGCGTCGACGACGCCACCGTCTTCCACAGCAGGGGCGTTGCGCGCCCGTGCCCGGTCAACATCGACAGCACGATCGTCTCCTGCTTGTCGGCCGCAAAACTCGTCCAATCCAGCGCGACGACCACTTCGGTGCGGGCGCCGATGAGGTACGGCGTCCAGTGGGCGAAGAAGGTCCAGACGTTGATGCCTCGATTGCTCAGGAGCCGGTCCACCTGCTTGACGCCATGCTTGGTCAACGTGCCCATGGCTTGCGCCAGGCCGCGCCCCACCGCATGGATTGCCAGCGACGCACTCGTCAGCACGCCCAGGGTGGCGTTGGCCAGTGACAGCACCCGCTTGGCATGCAGGTCGCCTTCGTACAAGGCGTTGATGAAGTTCAGGAGGTCGTGTCTCCGAAGCCATCGCCCGGATGACGTTTGCCGGTTTCCCTTTGGATGCATAGGAACCACATTCTAAATCCAGGCGCGCTATTCTGCAAACTTTCAGAATGCCAGATGTTCTATCTCAATAGGGCTGGCGTCCTATTCGGTTCACATAGTAAAATGAGGGGATCTCTGAGGGCGGCGACGGCTGTTCGTCGCGGTGATGAAGTGTGCGGACTGGAAGCGCGAGAGCGCCCAGGCGCGGACGCGGGCGCTTGCGGCCGAGTCGCTACGGGCCGCAGCCGACGAGGTACTGGCCGGTCGGGACGGCCGCGTCCGGGCGCTCGTGAATCGAGCGGTGCGGCGGCTGGGCCTGGTTGCCGACCTGGAGGAACGATGACACGTCGGGATTGGTGGCTGGGGATCGCGTTTCTGCCGGTCGCTTTGCTGCTTCACGCAACGATCCCTGCTTGTGTCCCAAGGTACGAGTACATCGTGCTCGGGCCTCAGAGCACGGACGTGATCCGGCACGACCGCTGGACCGGCGGCAACGATCACATGTGGATCATCGACCGCGGCCCGGACTCCCTCACGGCGCCGCTCCCGCTGCGATGACAGCTGCGGACGACTACGGCGCATCGGCTGTCCACCTGGAGACACTGCGGCGGCTGGTCGACGGCCGTTGCGAGCGGGTGCGGTTCGCGGGTTTCACACCGCAGGGCGCGCGGGTGGGGGCGTACTCGTTCTTGCTGTTCAGTCAGAGGGAAGGAGTCGCAGTGACAGCCCTGCGCGCGCGCGATCTGATGGGCGCCGTCATCGTCTTGTCGGCGGTCGTCGGCGTCGTCGGCCCCTTCGGCAGCGTCCGGTTCATGCGGAAACGGATCGACCGGCGATGACCGTCGTTCTCGTCTTCCTGTTCGGAGTCGCGTTGGGCGCGGTCCTCGGGTACGGGATCGCCGTGCTCGATTACTCCGGCTCGATCGCCGAGCGCCGCCGCGCCCGCTATCTCGCCATGCTCCGCCGAGATGTCGACAATGACCGCGAGTGACTACGGCTGCGCCGCCCATTACCTCGAACGGCTCCGCCTTTCGCTGGCCCACGTTCGCCCGCCGATCCTGTTCGCCGGACACACCCTCTCCGGTTCGCGGCTCGGAGAGTACCGCTTCCTGATCGGCCCGAAATGCTCCGTCTGCGTCCGAGCGCCTGAGACGCCGCGCTGCACGCCACGCGGCGGATGGCGGTACGGCCTCAGCCAAGATCAGGCTGCCGAATGGCAGACCGGCCGTACTCTCAACGCCACGGTGGCCGGCATTGAGGAAGTGGCGCGGCAGTACTGGACGCCGCCGGGCCGATGACTACCTGCGGAACCTGACGCTCGCGGCGCCAAGCGTGAACCGCCATCAGAAGCGGAACCACTCGGGAAGACACCCGACACGTGACGAGCTCGTCGACAGCGCCGGGAACGAAGAGGAGAGACGGACGCACCAGTAGGCGCCGCGTCTGAAGCGAGCGACTGCCGAGCGTAGATCCGCGGGGCCGACGCAGACACACGGGCGCGAGCAGCACCAGAGGCAGGCGCACAGCCGGTTCAGCTACAGTAGAGCGTAGAGACGGAGCGAAGAATGCCAGAGCGAGGCGTGGGGATCCAAGAACTCGAGGCGAACCTGAACGGGTGCCTGGACGAGGTGCAGAACGGTACGACGCTCCTCCTTACGGACGAGGGCCGACGGGTTGCACGCCTCATCCCGGAACCGAGCGCAAGTGAGGCAAAGGAAGGTCCGGCAATCGCCTGGAGCCGTCGGCCGCTGAAGAAGAGGACGCCCAAGGCACGGTTGCGCCGCGGAGCCAGCATGACCGACATCATCAGGGAAAACCGCAGGTGAGAATGCTCTACATGGACTCGAGCGCCCTCGTGAAGCGCTACGTGGAAGAAGAGGAGTCGCCTGCTGTAGTCGCGAGAATAGAGAACGCACCGATCATCGGAACTGCGCTGATCACACGGGTCGAAGTACCAGCCGCCTTGAAGAAGGCGGTCCCGACCGGCGGCATGGATCGAGACGAAGCCGAGGAGGCCCACCGGGAGTTCCGGGAGGACTGGCCCGACCTCACGAGGATAAGGCTTATCGTCGTGGCCAGTGATCTGGGCTCACACCGAGCCTGTAGAGGTCCTTGCGGGCGGCGTCGATGGCACTGCTGGCGGTGGAGGACCTCTCCAGAGCTTTCACGACATCTTCGACCGGCGGCCAAGTTATGGGTCCGGCACCACCACAGTGCAGCGACCCGTCTCGGACCTCCCACGGACTACTGCTGGCGGCGAGGTCGATAGCGTCCTTGCACTTCTTCACGACCTCATCAGCGGCGGCCAAGTCCTTCGCTGCTCGGTCTAGGGCTGCAACGGCACGCCCAATGGACCCTTCGTGGTTCGCGGCGTCTTCTGCGGTCATGGCGAGATTCTACAGCGGCCCCGCTGCCCCAGGGCTAATCAAACTGAGACACTACCGTTCTGCGGCTGCGCGACCGCATGCGTGAGCGCCGAGTCCCTGGGACGCCAACGGATCGGCATCGACCTGTCGCCGGTCGCGGCGACCCTGGTTGAGTCCCGCCTGCGCGACCAGTTCGGCATCTTCGGCGGGATCCACCACCGGACCGACGTTCCCCGTCGCACAGACCTGGGCGACCCGCCGAACTACCGGACGCACAAGCACCACCTCTTCGGCGTTCAGGAAGGGCGCTGCGCCGGCTGCCGGATGGTCTTCCCGTTCCGGAAATTCGATGTCGACCACGTAATCGCGCAGTCGAAGGGCGGGTCAGATCACCGGGGAGAACCTGCAGCTCCTCTACCCCGCCTGCAACCGGCTCAAGGGCACGGGCAGTCAGGCTGCACTCATCGCGAAGCCGAAAGAGCGGCGGCTACTGGCCGCGTAGAAAAGCGGGAGGCGATTCGATGATCGAATTCGGTATCGGAACGGCAATCGTCTAGCGCGTGTGGCCTATCTCGCATGAGACGCGGGTCGTGATCTTCGGCGCGGGGCGCCGGGAGGAACGCCGGCCCCGCGCCGGCAAGCGATCGTGACGCTGCCCGTCGACCACAACGAGAGGGGGAGCCCCGAAGGGTTAGCGGGGCGGTTGCCGGCGAGCGGAGCGAGCTGGTTCGCCCAGCACTCTGAGATGGTCGGGTGCACCGCGGGAGGCGCGGCGGTGCATGACGCCGCCCTGGCTGGGCGATGGCGAGAACCAACAGTTCCACCTGCCTTCGCGGGCGTGTGAAATCCCTCCAGGCGACCCGGCGCACGCAACCCCTGCGGCGTCAACGAGACGCGAATGTGGGATGCACCGTGGGGCTAGCGAGCCGCGGCCGGATAACTCACTTATTTTTCAGTATGTTACACGGCACCCCGCAGAAGCAGGGATCGAATCGACCTGAAGCCGTACAGCAGCAACCCCGAGCACCGGCCGATCGTGGTAGACGAGCGGACCGAGGAATGGTAAATCGTCGGCGTGGTCGTCGGCGCGATGATCGGACCGCCGCAACAGAGCCTCCCAGGACCATGAGTCCTTCGCCGAACGTGGTTCGCAAGACGCACGGCCGCGCCTGCCAGGAAGACCCGGTGAGCGCCGTCGAAGCCGCCATTTGGCGCCGTTGCCCTGGCGCCCACCTGGATCCCCGATGGGTCGGACCGGAAGCCCTGAACTGGAACGCGCCCGCGATGAACTGGTCGCCAGCCGCAAGCGCATGAAGTCCGCCGCGACGGGGAAGCCGGGCGGCTGACCGCGGGCGGCTAGGCCATTTCCTTTTTCCAGTCCCGGAACGCGGCGACGGCGCGGCTGAGCCGGGACTGAGCCGGGTCTGGGGCGTCGAGCGGGAAGCGCGACAGCGGCCGAACGGAAGGGCCAGAATCCGAAAAGTAGACGCCGCTGAGGAAGTCCCAAGCGTGGGTGTCTTCAACGTCAATCGCTGCCGCCGAGAACACGACGCGCGTGTGAATGATGACGCTTGGCAGGTCCGCGGCATCCAGGTTGGTACGCACGCCAAGGTTGGGGACCAGCCGGTCGATCACGTAGTGGTGATCGCCGCTGATGAGTTCCGCCCCCTCGATACTGAATAGCTGTTCCGCGCGGGTCGTCGTTTCTGGCAAGAGCCGCTGGGCGTTGCCGGTCATTTGCCGCACCAACATGGGGGCGCCCGTAGCAGTGCGGACGCTGCCGCGGAGGCGAAGCGCGGCCCCTTCGTAGTCCGCCTGCCACGTCACATCTACCAGCGGTATCCGAGTGGCCCGCAACTCTTTGGCAGCGATATCGGCGCTCAGCTTGGCGGCGCGGGACGCCTGCAAGGTCGCCCACAGTAGCCCGCCGTTGAGGATCAGCGTTGCGATCAGCGTGCAGACTGCCACGACGAACTCGACGTTGTACCTCGCCAAATTCCCCCCGAAACGCCCCGCAAGTCAGCCCGCGGGGGAGTCCCCAGCGGGCACCGACGTGAACCGGGGGCGGGGGCGACGCCCGGGCGACGCCCTGCCGCCGGTCACGTCACCATTATCGCATGGCCCCTGTCTTGCGCGACAACCCCTGGACCCTAGAGTTCGCGCGGCACGATGGCGGGTCACCCGTGGGCACGATCCGGCATAATCCCCGACGGCGGGGGGGCGAGGACGTGGTGGGGCTCCGGTCCGTTCGCGGGCCGGAGCCGCGCGTTCGGCCCATAAAAGTGACCAACACCGCGCCGGTGGCCGGCGTGTCACTCGAAGAGCCGGAACGCAGTGGAGGAGCCGCAAGGCTTGACGCGTCGGCTGCCGGCGTGGTTCGTCTCGTCAGGCAGCCTCGTCGGCGCTGTGGCCGGAGGTCCATTCCGGCACCCGCGTCGAGCGCCACGTCCGGCCGCTCGTGATCGCCGCCCGTGACTTCCGGCTTCCGGCGCACGCGGCAGCGACAACGCTCGCCCGCTGTATCGCGGGGCTCCGGCCGCCGAACGCCTCCAGCCATGGCCCAGTTGACGAAGCGCCAGAAAGAAATCTTGAACTGGATCAAGAGATATGCGATCGAGCACGGCGTGTCGCCCACCAGGGCCGAGATCGCCGCACGGCGTCGGGCTCGCGGACGCCTCGTCGGTGGCAGCGCACCTGAAACGGCTCGAACACGGAGGTTGGATCAGGTTCCAACCGAACAAGGCGCGAAGCATCCGGGTCCTCGACGGGGAGCTGCCGCTCATCAAGAGCCTGGCCGAAGTGACTGCCGGCACACCGATCGTGTGCGACGCCCACATCCTGCAGCGGGCTCCGGCGATCATCGCCGAGCAATTCTGGCCACGTCCGGACTACCTGCTCATCGTCCGCGGAGACAGCATGGACCGAACGGGCGTACGAGACAAGGACGTGATCGCGGTCGCCAGGACGACGGAGGCCAAGAGTGGCGACGTCGTCGTCGCCAGGTTCGGCGACGAGGTGACGGTCAAGCGATTCGTGCAGATCAACGAGCGGCACGTGGAGCTGCGGCCTGAGAGCACGAACCCGGCGCACGAGGTGCTGAAGCTGGACCTGGCGAAGCACGTCCTGGACATCGACGGCGTCGTCGTCGGCGCCCTGATAAAGGGACTACGGGACCAGCCGAGTCACGTACCCGTCCGGTTAACCACGAAAAGCGAACTCTGATTGAGTAGAGCTACTGTCCTTCTCACGGCCGCCGAGCACCTGAAGGTCTCAGAGGTCATGAAGACCGTCGGAAGACGCTTGCGCGCGGCGCGACTGGCTCGAGGGCTGTCCCAAGAGGAGATCGCCAGCGTGACGATGAACAGCCGCGAGCTGATCTCGCTGGTCGAGAACGGCCGATCCGGCCTCTCGCCCGCCAAGCTCTTCACGGCCTCCGAGCACCTGAACGTCTCGATGGACTACCTGTTCGGCCTCACCGAGGCCCCGACGCCTGCCCAGGAGCTGACCCTTGAGCTCAAGACGTCGGCGGCACGCATGCGCGACCTGGAACAGATGCAGGACCAGGAAAAACCACGGGACGACGCCGACTACATGGGCGTCTGCGAAGTCACCACAGCCGCCGGCACGGTAGTGTGTCTGTTTTACCCGCAGGCCATCGGTGGTCAACTGCTCTTCTGCTTCGCGTACGTGAAGCTCCAGATTTCGTCAGCCTGAACGCGCTTGGAACGCACGCCGCGGAACGCCCGAAGATTTGTCCGCGCACGCCGGGCCGCGCTTTCGCCTTTGGTCGTCTCATGGTCACTTCGCATCGTCCAGAATGGCGCGGATAGCCTCTGGCAGTTCTTCAATCGAGTGCAACTCATCCTGGCCCTTCGTGAGCTTTAGCGTAACGTGCTGCCCCGCAGCCATCCCAACCATCCCCTTCGAGCTATCTACGTCGCCCTTGCTCCACAGATTGAACATTAGTCCGCTGGGTTGAACTCCAAGACAGAGCAAGTAGCCGTAGTTCCGGTCGGAGCGCACGTGGTTGAACTGGAAATTACCGGTCGTGTCTTCTGATGCGGTCTTGACTTTGATCCGAATCGACCCGACCAAGAAATCCATCTCCGCTCCGCGCGATACGACAGGTTTCGCGGAAATGCCGAACTGTTGCAGGTAGCGCCGCACAAATTCTTCTCCGATCGCAGCCCGCGTCGAACTCCCAAGGTGCTGGTATTTTTCCAGGACTGATCCCGTCCACTTGTCGGCTTTCGTCCGAGTCTTGACGAGTTCTGCGAACAGGTCTACGGCACTCATAGGCGACTCCCAAACGCCGCCGTTGCAGCGCTTCCAGAATACGAGGAAATACGAATGGTTCTTCCGCGCGTGCACCTGCCGCACGGCACGGCTCACGCCCGGTGAGTTGGCACGAACGACGACGAACAGATCTTCAACGACGAACCCTTGATCCTGATACTGCTGTGTGATTTCCATGTGCGTTAACCTTTGGCGGTTCGAGCACACTTCATCTTGACATTTAACGACGAACACGCCGCGTGGTCGAAGGACACGATAGGCTTCCTTTCCGGCATCGGCGTAGAGTTCGAGGACGGCTTCGTGATACTTCTTGCCAGTTCGGTTCGGTCGATTGTTGCGGTAGTACGCCTCCATCGGTCGGTGTCCCGATGCGTGCGCCGTGCCTCCAGGCGAGTGCATGTACGGGGGATCCAGCACGACGCAATCAACACTGCCGTCAGCGTGCGGTAGGTCGCGACAATCCACACCGGTTTCGATATCGGAAGCCAACAACACGTACTTCGCGGGAGGGATCTCTTTCCAGAACGCCCCCCGGCCGAACGTTACATCGGCCACGCGGCTCCCGGCAGGGACATACAAGTCCAGGACCTGCGAGAAAACGCCGCCGTTGCCGTCAACATGCGCGGACTGGATCAGGTCGTTGCGAGGATGGCCGTTGCGAACGACGCGGGCCATCAGGCGGCCATCTGCGCGTCGGTATCGATGTCGCGGTTGTTGTGCCGCCCCTCGAATTCGCTCACGTAGCGGTGCAGGCGCTCGGAACGCATCCGGTGGAACACACCGACGTAGCCGCGCTTGAGCATCGCCCTTTGCCTCCGAATCACTGGTCAGTCTGCCGCGGCCTTCGCGCGGCCACCAGCACGCGCGATCTCGGCGCGGCGATCCGGGGTCAACGCCGCCGCGCGAGCCTTCCCTGCGCGTCTGGCGTCCTGCGCCGCCTTCGACCGCTTCGGCGGCGCGTACACCTCCGGGCTGTCACCCGTTGCGATCCGGGCGACCAGGGCAGCGCATTCGTTGTCACCGAACGGTCGCCACTGTCCTTGGGGTCCTCTCGGCATCGGAGCCATTTTCCGCAAATCGCGCCGCGGTTGGCAAGCGATGAAACCGCGAAGCATAATCAAACGGAGACACTACCGCCGGCACCGGCCGCGACTATCGACACCGAACCCGCCAGCGGGCGAATGAAGTTCCCCCGCACCTGGCTGAACCGGCACTTGCCTGAGCGCACCCGAGTGCCGGATCATCCGAGTGGCCGGGGAGTCGATGGAACCGACGTTGGCCGACGGTTGCGCGATCCTCGTCAACCGGGCAAGCCGCCGACGCCGCGACAACCGGATATTCGTCATCCGGATCGACAACGAACTGATCGTCAAGCGAGCGGCCAAAGACCCCGCCGCAGGCTGGCAGTCTGGTCAGCGACAACCCGAACAAGACGGCATGGCCGACGCGGCCGTGGCCGCGCGAGGCCAACGTCGTAGGCGAGGTCAAGTGGGCAGGACGATCGTTCACGTGACCAAAGCGCATCCAGACGGGCCGGCATCACCCTTGTTCGACTGACGCACATGACGAGGGCGAGGAGACGATGACGCTCCGGTTCTCGAACCCCTCGGGCATCCGGCTGAACAGGACCGAGGCGACCGGCACGATCGAGAATGCCGACCTGATGCCGGCGGCGCTGCTGGCGCGCTTCGGGCGGGCGACCGCCGAGCAGGTGGTCACCCATATCGAGGAGCGGATGGCGGCGCCCAGGCGGCGGGGCTTCCGGGCGCGGTTCGCGGGGCGCGAGCTCCAGCCGGGCAGCGAGCGGGACTTCGCACTCGGCTTCCTGACGCAGTTCGCGCGGCCGATGGGCGCGGGTCCGGCGGGCGCGGCCCCGATGGGCGGCGCCCCGATGGGTGGCGTGGCCCCGATGGCGATGGGCTCGCACGCGGCCGGCCTCCCCGGTGCGGGCATGCCCGGCATGAGCGGCGCGATGGGCATGGGCGGCAGGACGGGCGCGATGGGCACGGCGGGCCAGCATTCGCCGATGGGCGGCGCGGCGGGGCCGGTCGGCTACGGGCCGGCGGACGGCGTGCACGGCGGCGGCCTGTTCGGCTCGATGGCGCCGGGCGGCAACCTGTTCTCCAACTCCGAGTTCGAGCTGAACCGCGAGAGCCGCGGCGGCATCCTCTCGTTCTGGACCAGCAGCTCCCGGTCGCACTTCAGCGGCATCGAGGACGCGCTGTCGCTCGACGGCGACGTGCGCACGACGATGCTCGGGGCCGACTACGCGCGTGGCCCGCTGACGGTGGGCCTGTCGGTGGGCCGCACGCTCGGCCTGGGCGGCTACAGCGGCCCGAGCGGCGGGCGAATGAGCACGTCGATGACCGGGTTCTACCCGTGGGTGGGCTACCAGGTCAGCGACCGGGTGTCGGTGTGGGGAGTGACCGGCTACGGCACAGGCGCGCTGAGCCTGACGCCGGACGGCGCCTCGGCGCTGGAGACGGGCATGTCGATGGCGATGACGGCGGTGGGGACGCGGGGCGAGCTGGTCGGCTCGCGGGCCACCGGCGGATTCGCGCTGGCGTACAAGGCCGACGCGTTGTGGGTCGGCGCGGCCAGCGAGCTGCTCGACGGCCCGGCCGGCCGGCTGAACGCCTCCGAGGCGGGAGTGACGCGGGTGCGCACGGCGCTGGAGGGCTCGCGGGGCTTCACGCCCGGCGGCGGCCGGCTGTCGCTGACGCCGAGCGTCGAGGTCGGGCTGCGCCGCGACGGCGGCGACGCCGAGACGGGCGCGGGCATGGACGTGGGCGGCGGGCTCGCCTTCACTGATGCGGTCACGGGGCTGTCGCTCGACGTGCGGGTGCGGACGCTGGTCGTGCACCAGGCCGAGGGGTTCTCCGAGCGCGGGATGTCGCTGTCGTTCGGGTGGGACCCGACGCCGTCGAGCCCGCTGGGGCTGACCGCGAAGGTGGCTCCGTCGTGGGGCGGGCAGGCGACAGGAGGCGCCGAGGCGCTGTGGGGCAACCAGATGGCCTACGGCACCGGCTCGCACCAGATGTATGGGGCCGGCGACCGTGTCGACGCCGAGGTGGGCTACGGGCTGCCGCTGGGCGCCCGCTTCGTGGGAACGCCGCGCGTCGGCCTGACGACGTCGCAGTACGGTCGGGACTACCGGGTGGGCTACGGCCTCGGGGCGCTGGAGCACGGGAAGTTGAACTTCGAGCTCGGCGTCGACGCGCAGCGCCGCGAGAGCGCGACCGCGGGCGGCGCCAGCAACGGGCTCTTGGGCCGGGCCACGCTCGGCTGGTGACACCGCCTCGGTGACGGGCAGACAGTCAGCCTTCACACGATGAGATGACACACCAGAAGCTGCAGGTCCCGCCGTGCCCACGACGAGCCAGCGGACACGGATGGTCGCCCGCGCCGGAGCGCTCGACGAGAGAGTACGAAGCGGACGCATGCCAAGCGTGCGGCCTCGTGCGGATGATGTCGTATCGGACCCGACAGGTCGTGCGCTACGAGCGAGCCGACAGCAGCTTCCGACAGCAGGGCGCGGCAGAGACGCGAGGGCGAACAGACTGGGCACTGAACGGCTCTCGATCGGGCGTCAACGAATTGCCGTCGGTTGCCCTCACCACGACGTTCCTGGCGCTGTGCCAGCAGCACGGATCCGAGCAGCTTGCAGTCAGCATCGTTGCCGCGGGACGCAGCACGGGACTGCCGGGGATGCCGCAGAGCAACGACTGGATGGCGTGGAACGCCGACGAGATGCGAGCAGCAGTCGAGTACCTGCGGCGCGAGCTGGGCGCGTGACGCAGGAAGCGCAGTGCTCGGCGCCCGGGCTGCCCCACTTCTCGGCTACGCGCTCGAAGTCCCCGCGACTGCAATGTCTCGACGACCGCATGTCGGCCTCGACGCGTTCGAACCGGGCGTCGGCGGCGGTCAACCAGGTGCAGGCGGGGGGCGGAAGTGTCGCGCCCTGTGCGCTGGGACAACGGGCTGTCGCTGTCGCGCTCGGCCGTGCGGCGCAACGGCGGCGCCGTCCAGACGGGACGGTCTGGAGGTAGTGCCCGGGACGCGGCTCGCCTCGGGGCGTGTGCGGGTGGACGCGCAGGGCCGGCTGCTGGTGCTGCACTCGGCGTCGGGCTATCGGGAGCGCGGCGTGGGGGTGACGCTCGGCATCGGGAGCCAGGACCAGACGGGGCTGTCGCTGTCGGTGTCGCCGCGCTGGGGGGACTCGGCGACGGGCGGCGGGGCGCTGTGGCAGGAGCAGGTCTACCGGCACTACGTGCCGGAAGCAATGGGCGATGCGTGGGCCGTGGACGCGCGGGGCGAGTACGGCGTGCGGCTCCGGAGCGGCGGTCTGCTGACGTGGTTCGGTTCGCTGAGCCAGTCGGCCTACGGCAAGCGTTTCGCCGTCGGTGGCCGGGTCGGCATGGCTTCGCCCGATTGGTAGCGCCGAGCGTCCGGCGCACGCGCCGTGCGTCCCGATCTTGTCGGTCACATGAAGCCGACCGACACCAACGACCGAGGGAGGACTGCAATGAAGCGAGCCGTATTCGCCAGCGTATTGTTCGTTGTCGGGATCGTGCTGGTCCACGGGTGGGCCGAGGCGTCCGGCTCCATCGGCGCCGGCGCTGGCAAGGTGAGCCCGCGCGCCGCGTACTCGCAGGGCAAGGCCCTCACGTTCGACACGCTCGTCTGCAACGGCTGTCCCGTCCAGCGGCTCGACCGCAACCGGGCCGAGACCCTGCGGGGCGACCTCGAAGCGGCGCATTCGGCCGGCGACGCCACGGCGGAGGTCACGGCGCTGTGCGGCGGCGCGGCCGTGCAGGGCGACGAGTGCACGCTCAAGCTCGAGCTCGTCTACTACTTCCTGACGCGCCGCTACAAGCTCGGCTAGCAGAGCCTGCAGCGGCAACGTGAATCGACCCCTTGTCGAGAGAACCGAAACCGATGTCTCATGACTTTCGCACGTTCGCGACCGCGGTCGTCGCCGCCGCGGCGATCGCGAGCCTGGCCGGTCGACCCGCGTTCGCCCAGGGCACGCCCTGGATCGCGGAGCCCGGAACGGGCACCATCAGCTTCACCTACGCCAACCAGAGCGCCAAGGAGTTCTGGCGCCCGGTCGACGGCACCGTCACGAAGGTGACGGGACCGCTGGGGCCGACCGGGGCCAGCCTGGCGCAGAACACGATGTGGTTCGGCGCGAACTACGCGGTGAACGACTTCGTGGCCCTCGACATCCAGTCCGCGTTCGCGTCGAGCATGGTCACGGGAGGAGTCGGTCCTTCCGGCGGCCAGGAGAGCTACAGCGGTCTGTTCGACTCCAACGTCGCCCTGACCTTCCGGCTGGTCGACGAGCTGATCAGCGACGCGCCGAGCGTGGCGGTGCGGGTCGGCGGGATCCTGGCCGGCGCGTACGACACCGGCTACATCAACTCGCTGGGCGACGGCGGCCACGGGGTCGAGACGTCGCTCATCGTCGGCAAGTTCGGCAACGCGGCCGGGTTCTCGGCCGAGCTCGGTTTCCGGGTCCGCGGCAGCACGGACGTCAACACCCGGGCCGTGGGCGGAGCCATGGCAACGGACGAGACGGTCGACGTCCCCAACGACATGTTCGTGAACCTGGGCCTGTTCATTCCGGCCAGACCGAGGACTGGGAGATCGTCGGCGTGGTCGTCGGCGCGATGATCGGCCCGCCACCACAGGGGTCTCGAGGAGCATGAATCCTGCGCCGAACGCCGGTGCGACCACTCGACCGTGAACGCGCCGTGCGTGTGCTCGGGGAGCATCCAGCACCTGACCGTCGAGCGCGCGGCCAACACGTTGGGCCGAGACGCAGACGCGCAACCACAAGGACGACACGAACCTGAGCAGTCGCGCCAACAGGTAGTCAGCCCGCGGCGCGCGACGGTCACGCCGGAACGCAATGGAAGAAGAAGCGGCGGCCGAGCGGCTGCAGGCGCTCTACGTCGACGAGCTGCAGCGGTCGCTGCTGCCGCCGGTAGCGCCGATGGTGAACCGGCGGCAGACCGAGGCGCTGATCCGGCGGGCGACACGATCCGCCCGGCGGCCTGCACCAAACCCGACGCGGGGACCTGGATCTAGTCGGAGCTTCACCTGGGCCACAGTTGAACCGACAGAATCTGCCGGTTCCCGCGTCCCCGCGACGGGCCAACGCGCAAGCGTCCCAGCTCGCACGGGAGCGCCCGACAAGGACTGCGACGCAGATTTACGCCACGGGTACCAGCCGGGCGACGATGACAACGTACCGGACCGGGCGCGGAACCGCACCACCGTGCGGCACGCTAGGACGACGAAACGGCCGCCGACGAGCAGCACACTTCGGGAGCGAACGAGCTGCCGCCCGTCGGCCTGACGAGGACGTTCGAAGCCCCATGCGACCAAGTACGGCTCGGAGCGGCGAGCTGCCGCATTGGACCGAGCCAATCCATGCGCCTATACTGCCCTCGACCGGATCAACCGGAGGCCCGAGAATGCTGGTTCGCACACCCCACGCCCGCCGCGCGCCGGGCTCGATTCCAAGACCGACCGGACCCTTGATAGCGCATCGCGTCCGCTCCATGTGCCCCGCCGGGCTTTGCGGCCCCGACTTCGGCAACGGCACAGGGCATCGTGCTGTTGACCGTCGCTGCGGCATCGACGAACCCTGCCCACCCGCATCGACCCGACACCACACCCCAGATGCCTGGCTGACTCTCGAACCCGAACAGCAGGAGACCGCCAGACTCCAGCGAATCGCGCCGCTTGCGCGGCCCGATCCCAATGCGCGCTGCCCGAGGTTGCTCGCGGACACAACGTCTGGCTCGTCTGGTTTCCGACCGAACGTGCGTCAGCGACGCAATGCCGCCCCCGACCGAGCGTTGGAGACGACCTGATGGACGAAGAGCTCTTGGATCTGTTGGTGGAGCGGCTGCGTGCAGCCAGCAGCGCGCGGGCGCTTCAGGGGCTGCTGCGGGCGATTAACCAAGAACAGAAATTGCGCCCCGGTGAGTTGCGTGTTACAGGGACAAAAGACGAGCTACTTGAAAACGCCCGTTCGGGATGCCAAAGAGGTTTAGTCCCAATCATCCGCTTAGTACAACTTGTCGACCGCCTAGAGGAAAACGGCAGTCAGCACGTTTTCCTGTTCGACCTTACAGAAAAAGGGCTGCATGCACTCACCGCCGAAGCGTTGAAATCAACATTCCCACTCTTGCCACACGAACCGCCGCGGGAGTTGTACGCCAATCGGCCGAAGGATAGTGTGCAGCTTTCCGAACGACCCGACGCCATCGTGGTAAAGCAAGTGTACACTGCCACCTACTGGAGCAGGACGAAAGCCGCTCATTCTCCCGAGAAACCGAACGAGCGACCTATCAAGTTCAACGCTACCGTCGCGCGGTCAACCTATTCAGACTCGTTCCTCAACAGAGAGCGGCCGAGATTCGAATCGACAGAGTCATGGAGCACGACAGAAACAAGCAAGCTGTCGTGCAACGCTTTCGGGAATTCCTGGATACAATTGCCCCGATCGTCAATGTCCAAGATCACCTTCTGCCAACGCCGATCTGGAATGCCTTTGGGGCGATTGTAAGGGACCGCAGCTGCACCTACATGAACGTCGACGAAACGAAAGACGCTTCCGCCAACTTGGTTATATCCAATCGCCGGGCAGGACACGCCGGCAGAGACGTACGCGACCACGAGTCCTATGCGGCAACTAGAAGGGAGGACTACAGCAGAGAGCGCCTTAGTGTATACTGGACGACGGAGGCAATTGTTCCGACGCTGGCCGATCCGGAACAGAATGATCGTTCGGAGATTCACACCGTATTGTCCCGGGTCCAGGTGGGCGGTCGTGACTACGGCAAGCTCTACATCGCGGGCACAGTTTCACCAGAGGTACTGTCCAGTGTCACTGAGCGCATTCGACGATTTGCGGGCAAGCCATCCTGAGCAACAGGTGGTTGTCGCGGCGCTGGAGAGGAGAGTTATCAGAATTCTCTCTAACGACCCGCGTGCCGTGATTGACGAAGATGTCATCCCGACGGCCGATAGAAGCGTCATTCGAGAGCTGCTCGTTGAGCTAGTTGGGCTGAAAGGCTTGCAGCGGTTGTTGCTTTGGCAGTGCCCTAACGGTAGAGGTACGTCGGAGGAAGCAGGCGACATCCGCGAATTTTCCGCCTCGGTCGAGTGCGACCGTTGCGGAAGTAACCACTGGCTTCGAGGCGCGGACATAGAGGTGTTGTTCCGGCCAACCGATAGCCTGCTTCGGGAAGTGCAGACACAACAGGCGCAGTAGTCAGCTACCGCCGCGGGTGTTGTTATGAGGCTCAGTGATTACAATCGAACCGCTGAAAGGAAAGGTGTCGAGCCGCAGTACCTTGTTGCGGTGGTTACGGTGCATGGAATGAACACCCGGGGTGCGTGGCAGAAGAAGATCGTTCCTGATCTAGAAGACAACGGGATAGGGCATGTACCCGTGGATTTTGGCACAGTCCGATTTGGTTCCATCTTGCCGGGAAAGCGAGAGGACGTGGCGCAGAAGATTGTGGACGCCGTGCTACGCAACAAGCCTAGGTGTCGAACCTCGGGGATCATCGCGCACAGCTTTGCAACACTGTGCCTTGGGGATGCCCTGCAAAGAAACCCGGATCTAAAGATCGAGCGTATCTGCTTGTTCGGGTCGATCATGTGCCGACGGTTTCCTTGGCGAAGCCTGCAGAAACAAGGGCAATTCGAGTTGGTACTAAACGAAACGTGTCGCCGCGACTGCTGGGTACATTTGGCTCCTCTGGTGCCAGGGTGGGGAGCAGGACGCTCGGGTTGCTACGGTTTCCTGGAGGGAGGGGGCTCCGTCTACAATTGTCCGTACGAGTGGACTTCGCACTCGCGGCTCGCAACGCAGGTGCACTGCTTGAAGACCTGGATTCCGTTTCTTCTGCAGGGGTCGTTGCCCGCTTCGTGTGCTGCGTCGGCGGAAGTGAGCAGCCTCTAGCTAGCCTAGTGTCCTGCCCGATAAACGCCTTTACATAAAGGCCACCCTGTGCCACCCTCTTCTGGTGGGAGGGATGCGATGGCACGACCGATCTCGGTACTGGAGGTGACTCCCGAGGAGAAGCGGGAGCTGGAACGTCCGGGTTGTAGCCTCGACGACGTCGGCGCGTGACTGCCTCCGGGCGCACATCGTGCTGCTGCGGAGCGAGGGCGTGGGGCAGCAGGAGGTGGCGTCGCGCTTGGGCGTGAGCGCCCCGAGCGTTAGCAAGTGGTCGCAACGCTTCGATCGAGAAGGGCTTGACGGCCTCAAGGACCAGCCGGGCCGCCGACCCAAACCGTCGATTCCACTGGCCACGGTCCGGCGGGTAGTTGAGGAAGCGGGCAAGGCGCCGCCGGGTCGGCAACGCTGGAGCACCCACTCGCTCGCCCGAGAGGTCGGCATCTCGGCGGACAGCGTGGCCCGCATCTGGCAGAGCCAGGGGCTGAAGCCGCATCGCCTGCGCACCTTCAAGGTGTCCCGCGACAAGAAGTTCGAAGAGAAGTTCTGGAATGTGGTGGGTCTGTATCTGGATCCACCCGAGAGGTCGCTGGTGCTGTGCTGCGACGAGAAGACGCAGTGCCAAGCCCTAGAGCGCACGCAGCCGGGCCTGCCGTTGGGCCGCGGTCATATCCGGACGCGGACACACGACTACATCCGGCACGGCACGGTCACGCTGTTCGCGGCCTTGAGCTACCTGGAGGGCAAGCTGATCTATCGCACCGAACAGCAGCACACGCACGTGGAGTGGCCGCGTTTTCTCAAGCAGATCGATCGCGAGACCCCCGACGACGTGGACCTGCACCTGATCGCCGACAACTACTGCACGCACAACCACGAAAAGGTGGTGAGTTGGTTGCAGAAACACCCGCGATTCCACATGCATTTCATCCCGACATCGAGCTCTTGGATGAACATGGTGGAACGATTCTTCGCGGACCTGACGCAGGACTGCGTGCGCGCGGGGAGCTTCGCGAGCGTGGCGGAGGTGGTCGAAGCCATCGTGACCTATCTTGCCAGTCGGAACGAGAATCCGAAACCCTACAAGTGGAAGGCGGACGGCGCGAAGACGCTGGCCAAGATCCAGAAGGCTCAGGAGGCTCTTGAGAAGGCCCGTCACGTTATGTAAACTCAATTGTCGGGCAGGACACTAGATTGGCAGTGGTACGCTACAGCAAACGGCGGCGTCGAGGGCTGTGTAAGGATCCATGAGCTACTGTGGCTCAGCGCTGTAAAGGCTCGTTAGCGTGCGAGCAACGCATTCAGCGTCTCAGACAGAGGATTCCGGTTGAGCCGTCGGAGCCAGAAACGTCGGGCGCAGGGAAGTAGATCCTACCAAGGATCTTCAGCGCGGAACCAGTGACCAGCTCGGCACAGACGAGTCCCGGATGTCCTTCGATATTGAATCTCAAGGATCCAGACCAGTACCCGTCAGCGACCTCTTCCATCGTCATCCTGCTTCGTGGAGGGGGCTGAACAGCATTGAAGTCTCCAATGTGTCTGGGCGCCGAGGGATCGATCACCTGCACGTAGTACATGAACCCCTCCGGATATTGGTGGTGGTGGTAGAACACCGCAGCGTCCAGACTCAGCGTTCCGAAGCAGGCATTCAAGCGGGACGGCTTCTCACCGTAACGGTCTTTCCGAACACGTTCCAGTACTTCTTCTCGGTTCCAGTGCGGGCCGTGTTCGCCGGCGCTCCTGACCAGTTCCCCGTAATGCCCTGGAGACACAATGTCTCCGTGCTGCATGCGTAGCCGATTCGAGTGGAAGATCATTCCTGTCATGGTCGGGACCTCCTATTCAGCACCCGCAGGCGAGATCAACCGGCGTAGGCAGGCGGCGAAGAAGCCGTTCAGCAGGTCCCGAACCATCCGAGGACGCAAGAACAGGCGCTTGTACGCGGGATCATCCATCAGACGAGCCGATCATAACGCGCCGACCGTCAGCGGACGACCGCCGAGCAGGCGCCGCCCGACTCGGTCGGAGGTCGCCGCGTTGACCGCCTGTCCATCAAGCACAAACGACCGGGTGTCGAACGAGCGATCGCCTTGGCGACCGTTCTGGATAACGACGGCCGTGCACTCAGCCATCAGGGGTCAGATCGCCGAGGGCGCCAGCCAAGGAGCGAAAGAGCAAGTCCGGACGATTCAACAGGGATCGTCCGGATCGCACACGCCGCACCGCGCCCAGGAGGGCCGCGGGACCAGCTGGCGGACGGTGAAACAGCCGCCGTCCTGGAGAGCAAGCTCCACTGCCGGCCAGCAGACCAGACAGATGCAGACCGGCTGACCGGAATCCGGATCGATCAGGCGCCAGCGTCCGGTCGGCTCAACGAGGTAGAGGTCCACGAGACTACCCTCAAGACGAGTGTAGGCGGCGGCAGAGCATGGGAGCGGAGTCGGAAACGGGCGTGCCCGACCCGACCACTGCCCCGCCGCCGGAACGTCAGTCGAGAGCTGACGACCGGTTCTCGAACCAGCGAATCGCCTTGGCCACCGTCTTGTCCGTGACGCCCGTGCACGCAGCGATCAGGTTGTCCGGGTACCCGAGCCGACGCAGCTTTGCGGCTTGGGGAGCGATAGCCTGGTACCGCGGCGGCTCGAAAACCTCAATAAAATCAGCCTCGATCGGCGTGCGGACGAGGGTGCGAATGCTATCGTTCCGGGTCCGGGACGCAGTACGGCCTGACGGATACGGCGGTCGAGACTCGAAGCGGCGTCCAGTTGACCATGAGCTACGACGCGGCTGCCGAGACGTTCCGCGGCGAGGTGGTAAATACGACGTCGGCCACGGTCACGCAGGTTCGCGTCGAGATCCACTTGTCGAACGGCGTGGAACTGGGACCGACTCCGCGCGTGGACCTGGCGCCCGGAGAGGCGATACCCGTCGAATTGGACGCCAGCGGCCAGACGTTCACCACCTGGAGTGTGCACGTCGAGCTGGGCAGCGGTTCGGCGTAGCAGGTGCGCCCCGCGGGGTCGGGAGAGTTCCCCACGTCGCCTGGGCGACAAGATGCCTGGCCCCGGGCCAGCGATCCGGCTCCGGGCAGCTCGCAATCAGCGTCGTTGCCGCGGGAGGCAGCACCGGTGTGCCGGCGTTGCCGTAGCGCAACGACTGGACGACGTGAACCCCGACGGGATGTGCGCAGCACTCGAGCATCTGCAGCACAAGCTCGGGCGGTAACGCCGGAGGCGCAGTATCCAGTGCCCGGGCTGTCGGCCGGCGTGCCGCGTCAGTCAACTGTCGCAGGGGGCAGCGCTTTTGCCGCCTGCGTTCTCGGGTGTGACGGGATGGAGCATCCGGGGTTCGCGGATCATCGCCGGCGGCGACGGCTGTTCGTCGCGATGATGAAGTGTGCGGACTGGAAGCGCGAGAGCGCCCAGGCGCGGACGCGGGCGCTTGCGGCCGAGTCGCTACGGGCCGCAGCCGACGAGGTACTGGCCGGCCGGGACGGCCGCGCCCGGGCGCTCGTGAATCGAGCGGTGCGGCGGCTGGGCCTGGTTGCCGACCTGGAGGAACGATGACACGTCGGGACTGGTGGCTGGGGATCGCGTTTCTGACGGTCGCTTTGCTGCTTCACGCAACGATCCCTGCTTGTGTCCCAAGGTACGAGTACATCGTGCTCGGGCCTCAGAGCACGGACGTGATCCGGGACGACCGCTGGACCGCTCGCCCCAAGTACCCCCGACGATCACTCGAATCGGCGTTGACGCGTGGTGTCAGTCGCGTTGTCTCGCTCGCGTTCGTAGCCCTCAATCGCCCGCCTGAGCAGGTCGACGTTCGTGAGGTCGGCGTCGACGGCGAGTCGCTTGAATCGCCGGCGAAATTCTCGAGGCACCTTGAATCCGAGGTTCACGAGTGGCCCTTGATCCCGCTGCGTACCTCGTATCGAACCGGACCCCGCCTGTGGCCCGATTTCCCTGGTCGTGATGATTCCGCCGTCGTCCGTCGCCGGTCGTTCTCTCGGCATGAGGTGACTCCAGATCAAGAAGCGTGACTCACCGACATCCTGGCTGAGTTCCCGCAAGCGGTTTACGCGCCCCCGTCCGCGGTTCAGACAGCGTACTGACCGTTCTCCTTCGTGCCCGCGTTCACACTAGCCCTCTGGTCAACACCCGCCGATCTGAATCCTCGACCGGTGTCGGCCCTTCGTCTGCCGTCGGCGCCGACCATTCCCGCCCCTAGGCTAGACGCGTGCCAAGACGCACGAAGTCCCGATTTCGTCTATGATTGAGTCTGGCTGGGCCGCGAATGGGCCTTGGGCCCAGGATCAAGAGGAGGAACTCGATGCAATTGTCAACGCTGTTGATCTTCGGGATCGTCAATTTCTGTGCCGCAGTGGCAAACCCGTGGGTCCCGACCGGTGCTCTCGATTTCTACGAGTTCTACCGAGCAGTGGTGCTCGCCGTAGGCATCCCAATGATCCTCAAGATGGTGGGACCCTAACCAGCGGTCGATTGGCTGTTTTCCATCCCACTTCCCGAGACAGGAGATTGTATGCCCAGGCTGTCGAGACTAAGCCCCGACCAATTGTCACTCGAATTGCGGGCGCTCTATGACGCGTTGGACGGAAATGGCCAAGCGGCTGGCGGTGTGTTTGGGCTCCTTTATGCTGAGCACCTGGAGGCAGGTAGTAGGGACCGCGCGCCTAACGGGGTCGCCCGGCGCGCGGGGCTCACTTGTGGCCCAGATGTGAACACAGGCTTCCTGATCGCCCGTTACGTAAGCGCCCAACTACGTCCAGAGCACATGAGTCTGCTCAATCGACCCAAGTGACGTCCCTTCAACGTGGGCGATACTGACCGTCCCGCAGACTCAGTCGCCCCGCCCGGTTCGAGCAGCGCTATAGATCGTTCAAGGACCACTGTCTCGGCGACATTGGGTCATCCAGACGCCTGGCGTGACCATCGCCTGATGCTCGACATCCAGAACGGCCCCGGTGAACGGATCCTCGTGTTGGGAAACCACGATCGAGATCTTAGAGGCGCTGCACAAGGTACGGTTCGCGAGGCAGCACACCCTGGCGCTTTGCGCGACCCACGCGCCGCTTGCCCGGAGCCACATCCCGCTGCGGCGGATTCCACCGACCGCGGTCAATGTCGACGGACACCTCCACGAGCGCACCGAGCCGACAAGACGGCACATCAACGTAGCGGTCGAGCAGACCGACAACAGCCCGGTCGGGCTGAACCTGGGTACTGGACGAGGCGCCCGGGGGAGCGTTAGCTAGTCCGATGATAGACAGAGCGTAAGGGATTCTGGTATAGTACCTTCGAAAAGGGGTGGAAAGAGGAGCGATTGACTTATGAATCAGCATTCCACAATGGTGAGGACAGTTCAGTGGCTGGACCGAGACTTTTATATCTACCCCCTCACGGGCACGAACTGGTCCAACATTGGTGGAATCTACATCTTCGCTGCGCAGAACTACGATGGTGCATGGTACCCCATCTACATTGGCCAGACTGATTCTTTCCGGAACCGAATGCCGGGCCATGGCCGAGGAGACGAGGCAGTCCTAAAGGGAGCAACTGCTATACACGCACACGCCGTTACTTCTTCAACGGAACGGACTGATCTGGAGCGTCGGTTGATCGAGCACTACCAGCCCGTGTTGAATTTGCAGTACCGATAAAGACATTGAACAAGTTGCATACGACAAGCCGATGTTCGATCCCATCACTTGGCTGTCCTCTTTTTCCTCCGGACTGGCTGCAAGGGCTATCGCGGCACTTTGGGGACGCCCTCTTAAGCCAGCCAGCACGCCCGAATTGCAGCCACCACCTGGACAGCCACCAGCAAAACAGCCACCATCTACCTCCAATGCACCAAGGCAACTTCGAGCTTATGAAACCCAGCTTTGGCTTGAATCTAAGTTTGTCGTTTACGCTTTGCCCTTACCGGATACTCACCGTTGGGAGAAGGTATCTGGTTTGTTCCTCCTTGCGTTTCGTGATCCAACGTCCGACCAAGCGTGGACCCCCGTTCTGGTAGGACGGTCAGGTGATTTTAATCAAGACCTTCCCGGTTTTCCAAGGTACGAGGAGGCTCAACGAAGGGGTGCTACTCATCTTCACGTCCGTCGGATGTCGCCAGGCACCGATCTAAGAAACTTGCATAACGAATTGGTCGAACGATTCCAGCCGCCGTTGAACATAGAAGCCTCCTGATCAAGTCGGACCACACACCGGTAGGTCGGTCCACGCCCACGTCCAAGCGGTCGCCAGCGCGTCTCCGCCGCCATGTGGCACCACGCCGGCTCCGGGCCCAAGCTCTTGCGCGAACACGCCTCGTAAAGGGCGTGACCGTGCGCGGGCTCACGACAGGAGACAAGCTGGATCGGATCGGCTGAAAAGACTCAATCCCGCTGCCGCAAAGACCAAACGGCAAGCAGAAACGCATTCTCTACAGCAGCCAATTGTGGGATCCAGAGTGGGATCCCGTGGCTCCAGCGACGGCAAGCCGTTGCATTTCAGTATTTTACAGGCGTTCCCGCTCCAGCGGGGATGAACCTCGCTCTCGCGGAACGCGAGCCTCAGGACGTGAGTCCACTCCGCGCGCGCGGGGATGAAGCGCGGAAGTTCCTCTGACCCGCAACCGCCGCTGCGCTGCCACCCCGCGCGGGCGGGGATGAACCCTTCGCGGATCGCCGCAAGCACGTTCGCGCCACGGTCCCGGTGGCTCGCCCCCCGATCGGCACACCAGATGATGGCCGGAGCGGCCCCGGGAACTTCTACACGACCCACGGCACTTGATCTCGAAGGCCACCGAGCACAGCCTCCGGACACGCCGCCTGAAGGATTAGCTCCGCTGCGTACGGGCACGCAAACCCAAGGGCCGCAGAACCGCGATACGATGGTCGAGCCGTCTCAAGGGTTCAGCGTTTCTCGCAGAACGTGAGCGTTCCTTCCGATGCCGAACCCAAGGCACACGGGGCTGAACCCCAGAAGAGGCGACCGCTGACCGGCAGTCCGCCGTCAACGCCAACCCGCGGGCCGACCATGCAGGACAACGACCGGGCACGCCGGCACAGGCGGCCGGCCGCGCAAGCAGGGCAACCGCTCCTCGCCGACCTGAACGACAGGCAGCGGGAAGCCGCCACCGCCCCCGACGGACCCGTCCTCGTCATCGCCGGCCCCGGCTCCGGCAAGACGCGCGTCATCATCACGCGGATCGCCTACCTCATCGAGCAGGGCCGCGCCGCGCCGGGCGAGATCGCCGCCATCACGTTCACGCGGAAGGCGGCCGGCGAGATGAGCAGCCGGCTCGAGGAACTCCTCCCGGCCCACGTCACGCGCCGGGTGTGGATCTCCACCTTCCACCGGCTGTGCGGAAGCATCCTGCGCGAGCACGGGGCCCGCAGCGGCATCCGGCCCGACTTCGGGATCGCCGACGAGGCCGAGCAACTCGACATCATGCGCCAGTGCATGTTCGACGCCAGCGTCGACATCCGCATCTGGAAGCCGCAGACCCTCGTCCAGCGGATGAGCGTGCTCAAGAACATGATGAAGGACCCGGGCAGCCCGGAAGCCTGGGGAAAGGACGAGCACCGGGACCGCAACGCGAGCCTCGCCAACGCCTACCAGGCCGTCCTCCGCAAGACCAACCGCCTCGATTTCGACGACATGCTCCTCGGAGCCGTCTGGACGCTCCATGACCAGCCGGAGGCCCGGACCGCGGTCTCCCGGCGGTACCGCTACGTCCTCATCGACGAGGGCCAGGACACCAACGCGCCGCAGTACATGCTCGCGCGGCTAATCGCCCAGGAACACCACAACGTGTTCATCGTCGGCGACCCCGACCAGGCCATCTACGGCTGGCGGGGAGCCGAACTCCGCAACATCCTGCTCGGCATCACCGGCTACCTCGGCGCGCTCGAGAAGTCCGCCGACCCGGACGCGGGCGACCGCGCCGACAACGTGTGGGAGCTGATCCACGACGCAGGCGTGTTCCGGAAAGACTGGGGAGATGACGAGGCCGAAACCGCCGAGACCCGGCTCGAGATGCTCGCCGGGTTCCTCGAGCACTGCCGCAGCATGCGGGCGCCGGACGAGACCGCGAACGCCGACGCGCGCGTCACACTCTCGACGCTCCACCGCGCGAAGGGGCTGGAGTTCGACACGGTGATCATCGCCGGCTTCGACGCCGAGCACCTGCCCAGCCGCGGGACGCTGAGCACCGCCGACGGCAACGAGGAGGCCGTGGTAGAGGAGGAGCGGCGCCTGGCCTACGTCGGGATGACGCGGGCACGGACCGAGCTGTACCTGAGCGTGCCGCAGATGACCGGAAGGCGAGGCCACGAGCGGCCGACGCACCCGTCGCCGTTCCTTGACGAGATCCCGGCGGAGCTCTGGACAGCGGCCCCCGAACCCAAACGGATCGATCGCGCAGCGAAGAGGACGAAGCGGCGGGACCCGCCGAAACGCGGAATGACGATGGGACCGTACGGCCCGGAAGTCCACCTGTTCGACTGAGCAGATCCAGGAACACGAGCACCAACGAAGTGCGAAACGCGTTTCGCCGATGAAGCGGAAACCGCGAACACCATCCCGAAGGACGACGTTGGACCGGAACGCTTGTCCAATCTCGGACGCCGACGGCACCCCGAGCAGGCGGGGATGGACGGTGAATCGCTGGTCGAGGCGCTGCTGGCGGCAGGCACATCGAGATCGTCGACCGACCCCGCTGGTGCCGCAAGCACGCCGTCGAGCAGCCGTGGAACGGCTCCCGGCTCCGCATCTGCCGGATCGCGGCCCGGCGCGTCTACCGGGCCATCGGCGCGGAGCACGTCCGGCATCGCCGGCCCGCCGCGCCCGAGGTCGTGCTGCGGCGGCTGCTGTCGCTCGACTACGTGCTCGAACATCCGCACGCCGCGTGGCTCCCGACCGAGGACGAGAGAAGGAACGCACTGACGGCGGCCGGGATCGCCAAGGACGTGCTGCCGCGCCGTCTCTACCAGGGCGCGGTCGGGGCGCAGTACCGCTACTTCCCCCACAAGCTGCCAGTGGCGCTCGACGGAGTGCGGGCGACGTTCCTGTTCGTGCAGACCGACGAGGACGAGACGGAGAGCGCGATCCGCACGTGGGGCGGACAGCACGCGGCGATGTGGGCGGCGCTCGCCCCGGCCGGCCGCGCCGTCGAGGTGGTCGTCGTGGGCCGCGACCCGGTGCGTCTGGCGGCGGCCGAAGGTGGTGTTGCCAGACTTTCAGCGTCGGGACGAGGGCGACATCCGCCGCCTCGATCGCGGCCAGCACCGCGTCGTCCCAACCACTTGACCGGACACTCGGTGGACACGGCCTTCGAGCGAGGACGGTGTCGTCCCCATCGAAAGATCACCGTCTTGGCGCGGGGCCCCTCCCGGTAAATCGGGTTGCCCGGAGACGTGCCGGAAACCCTCTCTTCAGTGGGAAACTCCCGACGGGTTAGCAGCCCGTGGTGGAACCCCGCGTCGCACCGAGAGCGACGAGGCGCCCGCCTGACAAGGCGTGAGAAGGGCGCATATTGGGCATATGTAACCGACGAACAACGCAGTCAGGCGGGATGCATCGCCGCTCGAATGCAGCGGGGACTTTCGCCACGGGCTGTTAGGGCTCGCGAGGGACAGCGGGCCACAGGAGCTGACCGTATGCGAAGATCGATGCGACCCACTGGGGCTCGAGCCGCATTGTGTGGCTGCGATCTGGCGAAAGCTGGCCCACCGGGTACAGGTCGCGCTCACGCACAAAGACGAGACGCCCGCTTGTCATGCCGGTGAAGCGCATTCCTCCGAATCCGACCTTGGCGTAGCCGCCGGTGTCGTCCGCCGAGACGACTTGATCGGTGGGCAGCGACACTCGGAGCCTGCCCGGGAATAGGACGAATGTGCCGGGTGGACCGTTGCCCAGGATCGGGAACCGGGAGGGGCGGTCGCGTTCCACGACGAGCGACGACGGCGCGGCGAAGGCGATCAGGAGGGGAATAGCCACGCGCGCGGCGTCTGCGGTGCGCGAACGTGACGGTACGGACGGCCTTGTTCGAAACGAGCCAGATCCGCCCGCGTCGGCGTCTCTACCCTCGACGCTTCCGCCAAACTCCGCACGAAAGCCTCGTAGGCTTCGCCCGTGTCCCGCCGCTCGATGCTCCGCATCGCCGCGTTCGCTTCCAGCGCCGTCGCATCGATGCCGAGCGTCTTCCCCCGCACCAGCCCCGCGTCGAGGAGCCGCTCCAACCGCCGGTTTCTTGCCCATCGCCATGCTGTCCAGTGTACGGAACGCGATCGATCCGGTCGAGTCCGAATCTCTGACTTTCGCCACAGGCTGCTAACCGCGTGGAGCCATCGTAGTACGCCGGGATCGCTGTGTCGATCCCTCTCGCGGACTTTTTTTCAGCAACCTGCTAGAATATGGCCGACGAATGGTACAGGATCAGGACTCGCTGCCCAGTCTGGATTTCCAGATCGATGCGAGCAGTCCCTCGAAACGGCCCGAGCAGTTTGCAGCGCTTCTCGATAGCGCCCTGCGGCGTGAGTTTCCCGAGGCGCTGGATGTCGTTGAGATCGCCCAGGTACCATACCCTCCTGGGGTGTGCCTCAGAGGTCTCGAGAAGCTCGAAGAAAATGTGGCGAAGCGGCTCACTCACGTCGCACGAGCCGTATTCAATGACTTCATGATCAGCCCCTGGTACTGAGGAGGCGCTCGTTTTCAGAGAAACAAAGAGATGACCGCTGATTCCGAAGACAATCTAGACGCCCGCCCCGCACTGCAGCAGGTTCTTCACTACCACGAGGTCACAAAACATCACTTCCAAAGCTATGCCCAAGGGCCAGGGTCTTTGGATTGGGCCACACAGCCAAAGCCGTTTCGGCGGTATCAGGGGGCGCGGCTCGTATCTCTCGAGAAGTTCCCAGCCACGGGCGAGCCACTGTACGACGACGCTTTCGTTCGAGGCCGGATTCCCGCCGCTCCGGTGACCTTTCAGACGATCTCGCAACTCTTCTATGACAGCTTGGCAATCTCAGCTTGGAAGAGCACCGGCGAGCACAGTTGGGCACTCCGCGTGAATCCGTCGAGCGGCAATCTACATCCCACCGAGGGCTACTTGATCTGTGGTCCCATCGATGGGCTGGGCGATCGGCCTATGGTGTGTCACTACGCTCCGAAGGAACATGGATTGGAGGTACGGGCGGAGTTCGAGCGGGGAATGTGGGACGCATTGTGGCTAGTAGCGCCGGCGGACATATTTCTTGTCGGACTGACGTCCATTCATTGGCGAGAAGCCTGGAAATATGGCCAGCGGGCCTATCGCTACTGCCAGCACGATGTCGGGCACGCGATTGGCGCGATCGTTATCGCTGCGGCTGGCCTCGGATGGCAGACACAGGTCTTAGACGACCTGGGCACAGAAGAATTGGCGCTGCTCATGGGCACAGGGAATGACGACGCCGAGTCGGAGGAGCCAGATGTGCTTATGGCTGTGGGTCCGCATGCCGAAGAGGCTATGGGGCTCCAGGAAGATCAAATACAAGCCTTGAGGTCTCTTACCTGGCAGGGCACCGCCAATCAGCTCAGCCCATCTCACCTCGACTGGGGTGTCGAGACCACGGCCGCCGCCGCCCGAAAGCCGCGAAGTCGGCAGCCGTACGAGCGACGCGAGAGTCCGCAGCCTTCGTGTTCTTACGACCATCGGTCCGTTTCTCTCCGGACAGTCGTTCGTCAGCGCCGCAGCGCGGTGGCGATGGATAGGAAAACTCACATCACCCGAGACACGTTCTATCGGATTCTTCAAAGAACGTTGGCGGTACCAGGAAGCATTCCATTAAGCACGCTTCCGTGGACGCCGCACATTCACTTGGCCATTTTTGTTCACCGCGTAAAGGATCTTCCCGCTGGCTTGTACCTCTTCGTGCGCGACGCGTCACAGACACGCGCTCTTCGGGCAGCATTCACCAAGGCGGAGCAATGGCAGCGACCCGTCGAATGTCCGCCGCAACTGGAGCTGTACTGCCTCATCGAAGCTGAGGCCCAGCAATGCGCCCGGCAGGTCTCGTGTCACCAGGACATCGCAAGCGATGGGTGCTTCAGTCTTGGGATGATCGCGGAGTACGAGACACCCATTGAACAGAATGGTCCGTGGTTCTATCCACGTCTGTTCTGGGAGGCCGGGATGATTGGCCAGGTGCTCTATCTGGAAGCCGAAGCTGCCGGGATTCGGAGTACTGGTATCGGGTGTTACTTCGACGACCCCATGCATCGTGTCCTTGGCCTCCAAGACCTCACCTACCAAGACCTCTACCATTTCACGGTGGGTGGGCCCATCGAGGACACCCGGCTCACCACTCTCCCCGCCTATGCGAATGAGTTTTGAGCGGGAAATAGGCTGCCTGACACTCTATAGCTTCTATCGTCGCCGCCGTCTCCTCCGGCCGCGGGCTGCACGGAACCGTCGGCGCGCTGTGTACGAAGCGCGACGAGCGAATAATCCGAATCGAACGCGGCGGATTTCGGTAGACTGATACGGATGCTGAAGACACTGTATCTCGCGAGTCCCTACGGGTTCTCCGCGCAGCAGAGGGCGGGGCCGTTGGTGGCGCTCGTCGACGCCCTGACGGCGCCCGACGCCCCGCGTTGAGACGCGGGACCGCGCGCCGATTCGGTCTGGAATGCCGCCGATTCGAGAGCGGGAACTCATCAAACCGCCCGTGGGATACCTCCTCGTCCTCTTCATCGCCGTACCGGTCGTCGAGTTGGCCCTGCTCATCGAGATCGGCCAACGCGTGGGCACCGTCGGCACGATCGGGCTCATCATGGGCACGGGGATCGTCGGCGCGTCGCTGGCCCGGCAGCAGGGCATCAGCACGCTGGCACGCTTGCGGGCGGATCTCGACGCCGGCCGGTGGCCCGCTGAACAGATCGTCGACGGCGTGCTGATCCTCGTCGGGGCGGCGGTGCTCATCACGCCCGGCCTGCTGACCGACCTTGCCGGATTCCTCTGCCTTGTCCCGGCCTGCCGGCGGCTGTTGAGGCGCTACCTGCACCAGCGGTTCGAGGGCACCATGCGGCGCGGCGGTGCCGGTGTCCGCGGAGCCTTCGTCAGCGCAGGTGAGCCGTCACGGCGCTCGCGAATGAAGAACGTCACCCCGCGCCGACCCACCGATCCCGGCCGCTAACCCAGCCGAGTCCCCGGACATCGCTGCCGAGGAGAGAGGCCGGCGACAGCGCGAATCGCGGCGAGCCTGCCGATAGGCCCGTGCCTGTCGCGAGGGCCTGGGCGTGGCGGTCCGCATCGAGGACTTCGAGGATTTCGGGACGACGACCAACGGACTTTCGCTTCCGAGGGTGTCCAGGAATCGCGCGGGCGTTCGCTCCGTAGGGTGTCACTTTGGGTGTCAATTCGGGCCGGTGGACGTGACCGAAGTCCTGAGCGACCAGAGGTTATCTGCGTTCATCTCGCGGGGACTCATTCCGGCATGCAGGGAGGAGACCGTTCGGCGCCAGGGCGCGTTCAGGCGCTCGTCCTCCGCCTCTCGTGTACGGCAGCGTGGCGGATCGTCGCGACCGCGTACAGGACACGGCCTTCGAGCGAGGCGGTCGAATCTGTGGAATGGGGCGAACGAAAACGGATATGCTGAAACGATGTTGGCGAAGTCCGAGATACAGAAAGAGGCACTCGATCTTCCGGCACAGGAGCGCATCGAGCTCGTCGTCGAGCTCTGGGACAGTCTGGCGCCGGGGCAGATTTCGGTCCCCGACTGGCAGCGGGACCTGATTCGTGACCGCCTGGCGGCGCTGGAGGACCTGCTGCCGGAAGAGCGTTCGGTGCCCTGGGGAGCGGTCCGCAAGCGAATCTTTTCCGACAAGAATCGATAGAGCCTTCAGCGTGATCTCGGAGCGACCTGAGTTGTATGAGACCGTGGAGTCGACCGTTCGCCGATCCGAGGACTTGGCGACGGCGAGTATGAGGGTCGGGGGTGAGAGCCGGATGTCTACATGGGATGAATGTCGATGACCATCGCCTGCGTAGTCGAGGAGGTCAACACGTCGGATTCCCGCCCGACTGGACGCTCAGGCGATCCGCGTAGCCGACGATGCCGCGCTCCTGCAGCAAGGCCGGCACGTCGGTGGAGCCCAGCCGGTTGGTCTGGGCCGTCGGTGCGACGGCCAGGATGGCAACGGCCAGCGCCGTGCCGGCCATAACGCACGCACGCATCCGAGTGGCGGCCATGGGGTGCATCCTCTCATCCTTCCCGTGGTGGTCGTGGTGTCGACCGGCGCGCCGCAGGCCATCGAGACGCCGTTCGTCAACGCATGATAGGCACCCGGCGGCAGGATGCATACCGCTGGATTGGTGACCGCCGCGTCGGCGCACGCGTGATTCTGCCAGAATGCAGCGAACGCGGTTCGCGACGACTCAAGTTCGCCCACTGGTACGCTGCCACGGCCTGCCGGAGGCGAACCTGGAAGGGAGCTGGAGATGAAACGCTGGATGCGTTGGTTCCTGACCGCGTGCGTGCTCGGCGTCGCCGGTGGCGCGCTGATGACGAACGCGACACCCGGCGTGCGAGCCCACGGGACCGAGGCCCGCTACGTAGTCGAGGTCGACTGGACCCGGCCGGGCATCGCGCACACTTACGGCCTGAGCTATTCGGAGCTGGGTCCGGGCGCCTACCGCAACGAGGTCGAGACCCGCACGGTTGGCGGCCGGCAGTGCGTGGTCGGCGGGCTGATCGGTTTCGACGTCGATGACGACTACGCCTTCGACATCGACGAACCGGTTACCCTCACCCTGACCTACGCGCCAGCCCTCACGACACCGTTCACCGTCGTCTGGGACCAGAACGGCGGCAACAGCCGGGGCCAGATCGAGGTCCAGCCGGAAGCGGGCGAAACCCTGCGGAGCGTCACGCTGACCCTCGACCGCGCCCGAATGGCAGGCCACGGCACCCGGGGGATCGACATCGCCGCCGGCAGCCGCGAAGGGTTGGCCGTATGCGACATCGAGGTGTTCCGGAGCGGCACGACCAAGGCGCCGGCGGCGTTCGGCCAGTTCCGCCTCGAGGTGACCGACGCCGCAACGGGGCGTCCGATGCCCGCCCGCGTCGGTCTTTTCGACTCGACCGGCCGGATGCCCCTGCCGTCGGACGACGCGATCCTCGTGCACCGCTACACCGACGAGGTCCGCAGACTCTGGATTACCCCCCGCACCTTCTGGCCATCGCCGCACCGGCAGGCGTTCTACGTGAACGGCAGCTACGAGGCCCGCGTGCCGGCCGGGACCTACGAGCTGGTCGTCACCCGCGGCATCGAGTACCGCATCCATCACGGGGAGGTCGAGATCCGGCCCGGCGAGACCAGCACCGTTCCGATCGCCCTCGATCGTTACATCGATCAGCCGGCACGCGGCTGGTACTCGGGCGACGCCCACATCCATATCCAGCGGGACACGGTCCGCGACGAGAACACGTGGGCGCAGGTGGCGGCCGAGAACGTGCACGTCGGCAACCTGCTGCAGATGGGCAACATGGCCGGCACGCACTTCGGGCAGCCGGCATGGGGCGCGGCCGGCCGTTTCGAGCGGGACGGCCACGTCCTCGTCTCGGGCCAGGAGGATCCCCGGACCGTCCACCGCGGCCACACGATTCACCACAACCTGCAGCAGCCGCTCCATCTCGGCTACGAGAGCTACTTCCTCTACCATCAGGTCTTCGAGCAGTCGCGCAGCCAGCGAGGCGTGTCGGGTTACGCGCACCAGGCGGAGCTGTTCAACGGGCGCCGCGGCATCGCGCTCGACGTTCCCTTCGGGATCGTCGACTTCGTCGAGATCCTGCAGCAGGGTAGGCTGCCGACGGATCTCTGGTACGGCTTCCTCAACCTCGGCTACAAGCTGCTGCCGGCGGCCGGCTCGGACTTCCCCTACATGGATCTGCCGGGCGTGGTGCGCAGCTACGTACAGATCGACGGCGCCTTCGGCGTGGACGCCTGGTTCGACGCCTTCCGGGCGGGCCGGCTCTACGTCACCAACGGTCCGCTGCTGGAGGTGACCGCCAACGGCGGAACGCTGGGCGACGAGCTGCACGTCGAACCGGGCGCGCGGGTGGAAATCGTGGCGGAGGCGTCGCTCAATCCGGACCTCGACCGGCTGCATCGCCTGGAGCTGGTCGTGCATGGCGAGGTGGTCGCTACCGCGTCGGCGGGCGGCCGGGACCGCGTCAGGCTGCGGACGACGGTGACCGCCGACCGCAGCCTGTGGCTGGCGGTTCGAGCGTTCGGCGAACGGCAGGAAGAGCGCAACATGACGGTGGCCCACAGTGCGCCCATCTACGTGATCGTCGAGGGCCGGCCGTTCTACATGGACGAGCGCGTCCCGGAGCTGGTAGAACTGCAACGGACGCGGCTCCAGGAGCTGCTGACCGAGGCGGTCGATCCGAATCGCGACCTCGAACCCTGGGAGACGCGCAGTCTGCTCTCGGAGATGTGGCCCGGCCAACGCCGGTTGCTCGCGCCTCGCATCGAGGAGGCGGATGCGCGTTACCGGGCCCTGCTGGCGGCGGTCGAGGACGCGCAACGCTGAGAACGAAGCGGGCGACCGCGGCGAGCCGCGGTCGTCCCCGCTCACGCTGATCCGGCCTCCTGTTCAGAAGGCGACACGGAACGCCAACTGCAGCGTGCGCGGCTGGTGCTCTCTGCCCGACGCGCGCCGCTCGCGAAACCGGCTCGATCGCGGCGCTCGACCGGCTCGAGCGCGCCATGAAGGTCCGGCCGGGCGACGATCCGCGGCTGCTCGGCCTCATTCGCGGCGCGAAGGACGAAGCCCGCCAGCGCTGTTACGATGAGACCAATGCCGAACCGGACATCAACACACCGGGCCGCGACCGAAGGGTGGCACGACGACGAGCAACGCTGGCTCGAGCGGTTCCGCGAGGCCCTGGCCGCTGACTACGGCGACGTCGTCGAGAAGGCCGTGCTGTTCGGATCCAAGGCACGCGGGGACTGGCGAGCCGAGAGCGACATCGACGTGATGGTGATCGTCAAGGACGAGGCCGCAGACGCGCAGGAGAGCATCGCGGACATGGGCCACGAACTCGTGTACGAGGCAGGCTGCTGGAAGGCGGCGCCATGCGTGCTGACGAGGACCGAGTCCGAGTGGGCCAGGGGTCTGAGATGGAGATCGGGCTTCCACGAGACGGTCGAGCGCGAGGGGATCACGCTGCTATGAACGGCGAAATGGCCAAACGGCACTGGAAGTGGGCAGCCAACGCCCTCAACGCCGCAAACCGGGACGCGCTCAACCACGATCCCCAGAACGCCGTGTCCCGCGCCTACTACGCCATGATGCACGCGGCAAACGCTGGGCTGGCCGTGAAGGGCCTGCAGCCGAAGACGCACAGCGGCACGCAGATGCTCTTCAACGAGCACCTGGCGGGCGCGAGCCCAGGAATCACGGGTCTGGTTGTATCGATCACTGCCCTTAGCTTCGGGCCGACCAACCCGTCGCGGTGTTGCGCCGGCCACTTGGCGCTCAATCGATTCCGGGCCGGACCTTCGAGGTGACGAGTTCGCTGGGTCGGTTGAGGTGCGCCGGACACGGGCTCGTCGCGGGCGCGGAACAAGCAGACCAATGACACCCGCACGGCCCGGGCGTCGATCACCCACGCTTGGCCGCTCCACGCCTCGAAGATCCATCGGCTCTCCGTCTCAGCCTGGAACGCCTGTCGGTTCGCGGCGCCCCTATATCGTCGCGGCGAGCCCGGCCCGGGTGAGCCGGTTTCCTCCGCTCCTGCACACTGCCGGGGTAGGAGGAGAGCATGCGCCATACCCTCGTTGCCGTCATCGTAGTTGTCGTCCCTCTCACAGCCTCCGCTCAGACTCGGGACGTTGGTGTACAGCCTTGCCGGAATCTACCCTCAGTTCGGGGCCGCGATCGACTGGCCCATCCGAGATCGGTTCTTCATCCGCCTGAAGCGCTCCCGCAGGCCCTCCAGGTAACCACGAACAACCGCAGACGCATTGCGCTCGATAGTCAAGGGCACCTGACATGCGTCGCCCGTGGGCTCGTCTCCCGGGGAAGCCACGTGCTGTCGACGACCCGAACTCGGTCGCCGGGCTAGACCGATGACGCGGCATCGGCTCGCGCGACCGGCGGGCGTTGGAGCGGCGTTGTCGCTCCGCCGACGTCGCGGTTTCCGGTTCCCATTCGGGACGGCAGGGCGTATAACTCTGGGCATGCGCAAGTTCCTGCTCCTCTTCACGCTGTTTGCCGTAGGCCAGCCCGGCCTCCACGCGCAACCGGCCGGGAATCCCGCCGCGCCCGCTCTGGTGGATGCGCAAGCACCGGGCGCGCGCATCTTCCAGCAGAAGTGCGCGGTCTGCCATCTCCCGATCCTCCGCCGCGGCGACACGCCGTATGCGAGCCGGCTGGACGACGCGCGCACGGCGCGCGACCGAGACCACGCGCGCCGGGTGATCGAGGACGGCAACGCTGCCGGCATGCCGGGTTGGAAGCACACGTTGCGCCCGGCGCAGATTGACGCGCTCCTGACCTACCTCGTCGCACCCGACGGCGCCGTCCCGCCTGCGGCCGACCGTGCGCACGGCGGGTCGGCGTCGCCTGTTGCGCCGCCGGGGGAGAAGGACGCGCTGCTGGCGGGAACCGTGACGGAGGCGTCCGGCGAACCGCTGGAAGGGGTCACGGTCTCGGCGAAGCCGCGGGGGCGGCCGATCACGACGTCGGTGTTCACCGACAAGCTGGGCGCGTACGTCTTTCCCCCGTTGGAGAGCGGCCCGTACCAGGTGTGGGCGCAGGCGGCCGGTTGGAAGGGCGTGCGGCGCCGGGTCGACCTGGCCGGCGCGCGGCAGCGGCAGGGCTTCGTGCTGCACGAAACGGCGGACTTCGCAGCGCAGCTCACGGGCGACCAGATGGTGGCCGCGCTGCCCGAGGACACGCCGGCCCGCCGCCGCATGAAGGCTGTCTTCGTCGGGGTGTGCACCGAGTGTCATGCGGCGAACCTCGTGCTGCACAACCGCTTCGACGAGCGGGGGTGGGACGCGGTCCTCGCGGCAATGGGCCGCATCGGCGCCATGAACACGTTTCGCGAGCAGCCCTCGCCGGTCATCGAGCACTTCCGCGCCGATCTGGCGGCCTACCTGGCCGAGATGCGCGGGCCCGGCCCCTCGCCGATGCGCTTCGAGGCGCCGGCGCGCCCGCGCGGCGAGAGCACGCTGCCGGTAGTCTACGAGTACGACCTGCCGCCGGATGCGGGCAGCCATGTGCTGAACACCGGGAGCGACTGGTCGCTCGGCGGTCCGAGCGCCTCGGGCGGGGGCTTCGGCCTGCATGACGCCACGGTCGATCGTGGCGGGAACCTCTGGTTCACCTACAACGAATCCGAGAGCGCGACGCGGACGGTGGGCCGGGTGGATACCGCCACCGGCCGCGTGACCGATTTCACGTATGCCCGCCCCGACGGCCTGGCGGCCACCAGCCATGGCATCATCACGGCCCGCGACGGCGCGGTCTGGTTCAACGTGAACCTGCGCGCGGCCGGGGAGCCGGCCAACGAACGGCTGGGCCGCATCGATCCGCGGACCGGGACGCTGGAAGTGTTCACGCCGCCCGGGGACATGCGGGGCATGTCGATCCACGTGGCCGAGGATGCTCAGGGCAACATCTGGGGGGACACCGCCAGCGGCGCGATCCGCTACGACCCGACGGCGAGCGCGTTCACCGCGTTCACGTCACCGACGCAGCCCGGCCGCACGTACGGGGCAGCCGGCGACCGGGACGGTAACGGCTGGTGGACGCAGATCGGCATCGACGTGATCGGCCGCGCCGACCTGGCGACCGGGAGGTCGTCCGAGATCCGGCTGCCGGTTCTGCTGCCGTCCTTCGTGCAGGACGGCGATTTTTCGCCCGAGGACCTCGCGATCTACGCCGGCCGGGGCCGGGGGCTGCAGGCGCCGCGCCGCCCGGCCGCCGACCTGGCGACGGGCGATGTCTGGGTGCCCAACTACGCGGGCAACAACCTGCTGCGGATCGACATCGACACGCTGGAGACCACCTACTACCCGCTGCCGCGCGCGGGGATGAATCCGTACATGGCCGGCGTCGACGGCGACCACGACGTGTGGGTCAGCCTGCAGGGCGGCGACGAGGTCGCGAAGCTGGACCGCGAGAGCGGCGAGTGGAGCCTCTATGCCTGGCCCTCGCGGGGCACCGGCTTGCGCAACCTGGCCGTCGTGGAACGCGCCGGGCGCGTGGAGGTCATCGGCGCGTACTTCAACGCGAACCGGATCGGCCGCATGGTCATGCGCACACGGGCGGAGGTGCAGCGGGACGCATTCTGAGTTGGCTGGCGGAGGACGTGATTCGTGACCGCTTGGCGGCGCTGGACAACCTGCTGCCCCGGTCCCTTGGAGGTGACGATGCGGAGTACGGCCATGCCGCGAGTCCGGGTACCCCTGGCCGCCACGGGCCTCCTTGGCGCCGTCCTGCTCGGGGCGACACCCGTCCTCGCGCAGCAGGGCGCGGCCGGAGGCGAATGGCGCAGCTACGCCGGCGAGGCCGGCGGCACGAAGTACTCGCCACTCGACCAGGTCCACGCCGGCAATGTGCAGGACCTCCACATCGCCTGGCGGTGGCGCTCGGTCGACCACGAGCTGGCCGACGCCGATCCCGACCTGCAATTCAATCCGCTGCTGCTGACCACGCCGCTGATGGTCGCCGGAAGGCTCCTGATGAGCACGAACCTGGGCCAGGCGGCCGCCATCGACCCTGCCACGGGCGAGACGACGTGGGTCTACCGGGCACTCGAGGACGGCGCCGGGCGGCCGCGCGGGGGAGCGACCCGCGGCGTCGGGTACTGGCACGATCCGGAGCGCGACGACGAGCGGGTCTTCGTCGTCAGCGGTGAGCAGCTCGTGGCGCTCGACGCACGGACCGGCGACCCGCTCCGCGAGTTCGGGACCGGCGGCAAGGTCGACCTGACGGCTGGCGTGCCGCATCTGGAGGAGTACCGCTGGACGGCGGCGCCGCTCATCTGCCGCGACACGGTCATCGTCGGCATCTTCACCAGCGACCAGTTCGACCGGCGGGACCAGGCGCCGGGGTACATCCGCGGCTACGACGCCGTCACCGGCCGGTTGAAGTGGCGCTTCAACACCATTCCGCAGCCGGGCGAGTTCGGGCACGAGACGTGGGAGGACGGTTCCTGGGAGCACACCGGGGCCAGCAATGTCTGGACGGTGGCCAGCGCCGACGAGGAGCTGGGCTACGCCTACCTCCCGACCGCCACCCCGACCCACAACTGGTACGGGGGACACCGGCCGGGCGACAACCTGTTCGCGGAGACGCTGCTCTGCCTGGAGTGCGAGACGGGACGCCGCGTGTGGCACTACCAGTTGATCCACCACGGCGTCTGGGACTACGACACCGCGTCGACGCCGATCCTGGCCGACATCACCGTCGACGGCCGGCCGATCAAGGCGGTCGTGCAGGTGACCAAGCAGGCGTTCGCCTACGTCTTCGACCGGGTGACCGGCGAGCCGGTCTGGCCCATCGAGGAGCGCCGGGTGCCGCAATCGGACGTCCCCGGCGAGCGGACGTCGCCGACCCAGCCCTTCCCGACCCGGCCCGCGCCGTTCGACCGGCAGGGGATCACGGTGGACGACCTGATCGACTTCACACCGGAG
This sequence comes from Vicinamibacterales bacterium, assembly GCA_963662835.3. Taxonomy (GTDB): domain Bacteria; phylum Acidobacteriota; class Vicinamibacteria; order Vicinamibacterales; family UBA8438; genus WTFV01. Next base: position 6,687,551 of record CAXXVU020000002.1, on the reverse strand, counting down.
CTGCGGGCGGAGGCGCTCGAGATCTTCAACCGCTACCGCTCGGGGCCGATCTTCACGCCCCCGTCGCTGCGTGACGAGACGCCGGGCGGCACGCTCGGCACCCTGCAGCTTCCCGGCTGGGTCGGCGGCGCCAACTGGAACGGGGCCGCCTACGACCCCGAGACGCAGATGCTCTACGTGCCGTCGATCACGGCGCCCATCCAGATCTGGCTGCGCGAGGGCCCCGACGACTCGCCGTTCCGGTACCTGCAGGGGCCGGTCAGCGTGTGGATCGACGGGCCGCGGGGGTTGCCGCTGGTCAAGCCGCCGTGGGGGCGGATCACCGCGATCGATCTCAACACCGGCGAACACGTCTGGATGGTGCCCAACGGGCCGGGTCCGCGCGACCACATTGCGCTGCAGGATCTCGCGCTACCGTGGCTCGGAGCCCCCGGGCGCGCGGCGCCGCTACTGACGAAGACGCTTCTCTTCCTGGGCGACGGCTCGCGATCGATGCAGGTGGTGCCGCCCCACGGAGGAGGGCGGATGTTCCGCGCCTACGACAAGGCGACCGGCCGGGTGCTGTGGCAGACGGAGCTTCCCGCCGGCACCTCCGGCGCGCCGATGACCTACATGCACGACGGCACGCAGTACGTGGTGGTCGCGGTCAGCGCCCGCGACCGGGACGGCGAACTCATCGCTTTCGCCGTGCAGTGACCCCGTCGCTTGGCAGGGTGCTACGCGGGGCTCGTGGCGGGGGCGACAGGTCCGGTGTTACTCGGGTCAGGGAGGTTCGCAAATGCAACGTCTGATTTCCGGTCTGTCGTACGGGGTCGCAGCGCTTGCAATCGCGGCGGGGTGCGGCGCCGCCGCCGTCCACGCGCAGTCGCCTGCGGGTGAAGCGCCGGGCGCCGCGGCCCGGACGCCGTGGGGAGCTCCGGACCTGCAGGGCATCTGGGTCGGTTCCACCCTTACGCCTCTCGAACGGCCGCCGCAATTCGAGGGGCGGGAGTTCCTCACGGAAGAGGAAGTCGCCGCGCTGGAAAACGGCGCCGCGGCGCGCAACGTCCGGCTTGCGGAACGCCCCGCCGAGGCGACGACGGCCGGCGGCAACGTGGACTGGCGGGAAGACGGCACGCCCGGCTTCTACAACACCTTCTGGCTGGACGGCGGCACGGCGTGGGTGCCGAGCCGGCGCACGTCGTTGGTCGTCGACCCGCCGGACGGCCGGATTCCGTACACGGCCACCGCGCGCGACAACGAGCGCCCGCACGGTTCCGGCCCCTGGAACTCGGTTCTGGACCTCGACACGGGCGAGCGCTGCCTCGGCGACGGGCTGCCGCAGATCTGGTTCGGCTACAACCCGAACCATCAGATCTTCCAGACCCCGGAGCATGTCGTCATCTTCCACGAGATGTTCCACCAGCGGCGCATCATCCCGCTGGACGGGCGCCCGCACGCGAACATCACGCAGTGGAACGGCGAACCGCGCGGCCGCTGGGACGGCGACACGCTCGTGGTGGAGTCGCGCGACTTCCCGGACCGCCCGCACGACCGGTGGAACAACACCTGGCGCACCCCGACCAGCCGGCTGCACCTGGTCGAGCGGTTCACGCGCGTCGACGCCGAGACCATCGACTACGAGGCCACCATCACCGACCCCACGCGCTTCACGCGGCCCTGGACCGTGCGCTTCCCGCTGTCGCAGGACCAGTCGGCGCGCGGTGTGGCGGCGGGGGAGCTGTTCGAGTTTGCCTGTCACGAGGGGAACTACGCGATCACCAACGTCCTGCGCGGGGCGCGGGCGCAAGACGACGGGGTGAAGTAGGCAGTCCCGAATCCGCGAAGGCTCCCGGAGCGTCCCGCAACCCAGTGCGCCGGCACGCGGCCCTGGGCTGCCTAACTTGTGCGTCTTGCGAGCCGCGGGTCTGCATGATCACGCTCATGGCCGTGGCGATGGTCGGGGAGACGTCATCGACGTTGGCCGGCACGAGCATCGTGTTGGTCTCCGTGGCCAGCAGGCCCGGCTCGTCGACGTACTGTTCGGCGACGAGCAACTGCACCGCCTGATACCCGCCGGGCGCCTCGACCGCCTCGGCCACCGGGCGAATGCTCTCGGCCGCGGCGTCGGGACGGTCGTGACGGCGGTAGCCCTTCCTTCAGCCCCGTTGAGCCATTGCTGCTTGGTAGCCACCGCCGGTCCGGCGGTTGTCCGTAGCTGGCCCAGGTGGTCTCGTAGAATCCGGACCAGAATCTCGCACGGAATTGGTCCTGGCCACGCGCGCTGCTTGGGCCGGCGGTGGACGTCAGGCAGCCCAGGCACGTCCTCTTGGTCCGAAATCCGAGGGCAGGATGTTCTGGCTCCGATTGAAGCGGCCAGCGCGGACAGCGCCCGGCGCCGGCTGGAACCGGGCCGCCGCCGAGATGCGCGTCCGTCTGGCCGCGGTTGGAGCCTTGGAAGGCGCTGCCGCTGAGGTGCGTCATGGCGCTCGAGACGATCGGGTTCGGGCGTTGGTGGACCGGGCCCTGCGGCGGCTGAGTCTTGTGGCGGATCGGGCAGTGGAGGAAGACGTGCAGTCACTGCGTTCCCACTAGAGGCTCGCCGGCGGGCTCAGGAGAGACCCGCCGCCCGAGCCGTTCGGGCCGACCACCGTTCTGGTCGCCCCCATCTCGGAGGCGATTCTTCGAGTTCGCATGTTCGCTTTCCGTTTCACGGGCGCCTTGATAAGTAGATGACGATTCGAGCCGGCCGTAGAGCGGGCTCCAGGTCGGCTCCGAGCAACCCTGACGCGGCGCCGCCGAGAAATGGTGCCGATCGCGCATGTCGATCGCGGGAGTAGTGGCGCGTGAACTGGAGATGCACGGGATGAAAGCTGCCAGATCGCTGGTCGCGGTGGTCGTGGCGATCGTCTTCCTCGTGGCGCCGGCGGTCGTCTTTGCGGATGGCCGCGTGGCTCTGGTGGTGGGCAACAGCACCTACGCCCACATCGGCCGGTTGCCGAACCCGGACAACGACGCCCGTGACATGTCGGCGGCGCTACGGCGGCTCGGTTTCGAGGTGACGACCGAGCTGGACGCCGACCGAGTGGAGCTGACCGAGGCGCTGCGCGCGTTCACGCGGCAGAGCGCCGGCGCGGACGTCTCGCTGGCCATGAGCACCCCGGGGCGTAAAGCTGCGCAACCTTATACGCCACTGGTGTCCGTGGGTACGGGACGATGGCCTGACGTCGGTGGCCGGAGTGCCCGCGATCCTTGTAGCCGTGCTGCCCACGGCTACCTAGAGCTATCAAATCTTGACAACCGTGCCCTACCCGTGCCACATTGGCAGCGTCCTTGAAAGAACTGCGCCACACGAAAGGGTTTCCTAATGGATGAATCTGAAGTACGTTCAGCTACAATAAGGCGAATAATCGCGAAGTCTTTCGTTGAACCCGTGGGTGCATTACTTCGCGATCCTGCGCTCGTTATTCGGTGGGTGCCATCCGTTAGGCAGGTGCGCGAGAACTTGGAACACCTACGTGGGATTGTCAACAATACAGTGGTTACCGTATCCGTTATCACGATGGGTCTTATCGTTGCTTTGGAGGTGTATGAATATAGAGTAATGGTCGAACCTATTGAAGTGCCACAGGCGCTCGCAGATATGGGGTACACTTCCCAAGTATTGGCGCAGCGCTTGGTGGCGGAAATTGAGGAAGTCCAGGCAAACGCCGGCACCGACCCGACGAGAAACAGACTGGAAGGCGAATGGTCTGCGTCGCCCGCGTTCGATGTCGACTGGGTAGTGCCGCAGGTCGGTTTGTCGATCAGGGCAATGGTGGAACACTTGCGGAGCTTCTTTCAACGAACCACGATAGTGAGTGGCGAGTTGATATGCGGCGAATCCGGCATCCCGGTGCTGACCTTGCGGCTTGACAAAAGAAGCGTGGCTGAAGTCTCTGTAGAAACAACAATCGCTCAAGTGATCGAGGACGGCGCTCGCGAAGTTGTTAAGACGCTCAATCCGTACGTGCTTGCCGCTTACCACTACAACAGAAAGGAGCGAGCGAAGGTTGAGGACCTATTGACACTTATTACCCTCAATCACGCCGGCACGGAGATTGAAGCTCAAGCGATCAATATGCAGGGTGTTCTGCTCAGCGACGACGACAATTTCCGTCAGGCTATAGAACGATACGGACGCGCTACTGAACTCGATCCAGAATACGAAATAGCATACGTGAACTGGGGCCACGCGCTCTACAGTATAAGAGAGTACGATGGAGCCATGGCGAAGTACAGGAGAGCAATCGAGCTTCAACCTCAATTAGCCGGCGCGCATCTAGGCTTGGGTTACGCGCTGCTGTACGGAAAGGGAAGGTACAATGAAGCCATCGCGCAGTTCAAGAGAACCATTGAACTCCGTCCTCGACCTCGACGCGTGGTGCTCGCATACCGGAGTTGGGCGGATGCTCTTCAACTCATGGGAAAACATGAAGAGAGGCAGGCGAAAATGACGAAGTCGGCCCAGCTCGCCGCGCAACTTGCCGATAGTGAATTGTCGTTGCGTTCGGTTGTCTCGGACGAATCCGGTGCAGAATACTCGTATGTTTCCCTTGGAGTATGCATGGAAGTAGCGGCTGATCTTCCCCGGGAAGATGGCAAGTGAAGCCACTATCCGACACCGTGTTCATGGAAGCCGTTGATCCACGAGACAGTCGGAATCTCCTCGAATACGTGTGGGTAGGGGTGGGCGCCCGTTACGGTGGCAGCGTTCCGATGAAGCCGGTGACGAGGGGCTCATCAATTTCGGTTGCCGCGACCGCTTGGCACTTGAGTTCGCGCACGGAAAAGTTCTGCACTGGCAGATGCCCGGTTGCAGAACGTGTGGGGAACACAGCGGACGGCCCGGAATGGGCGTTCATGGTGAAATCTGGGGCTGAAAGCCCAGCATGCGGAAACGAACGGGGAAACCGGACGGCGCAAGACAGCGGCTGAAGGCGATGCAGAACACCGATGCCGAGGACAACCGAGCGGTGGGTGTGCCGGAATCGCTGGCCGGTCCGCGACCGCGGAGCTGCTGAAGCAGGTGTGCGATCTGGATCTGTCGGTGCTGGAGACTGGCGAGCTGCCCAGAGGCTTTCGAGCGTGACGGCGAGCGCGCCGGCAAACACGTTGCCAACAGAGGACTCCTTCAAGTAGATCAGAAGGAACCGAGCCATGGAGAGAACAGAGTCAACGGTCCGAAGAACAGGAAGCGAGGCGGACCAGCGCGAACTGCTCGCATGGGTGCAACGGGAAACCGAGCGGCGCAACCGCGAAGAAGACCCCGAACGGGCGGCATGACGCGCCAATGCCTGCACGGGCGCCGCATCGGTGACCTCGAGACGCTGCACGGCGAAGTGTCCGCCTGGTCCATCGACGTCAACGGCACTCAACGCGGCGTCGACTGGCAGCATGGAAACTCTCTCGGCTCGAGACGAGTTCCCCGATAGTCCTAATCTTTAAGCGTGGCACAGCACCAGGCCGTTGGCCACTCCCGCGAGCCTGCTGCCTTTCGCCATCGCTTCCACCTGAGGGCCCTTCCCGCTGCCGGCATTACCCGGCTTCCTCGGTACCTACGGACCTCTCCGCCACCCTACCGGCCCGACCTGACCCTCGCGGGCTGTCGGTTGGCGTGTGCCGCGCCACCGGCAGGGCTTCCCGTGTTGCGTCCACTCCCCTCTTCCACACGTGCCGTCGCCATTACCCCGGCGGAAACGGTCGGTGCTCGCGTCGCTCGCTTCCTGACCGCTGGCAGCCTTTTCCGTGATCGAGGCGGGTCGGCTTCCGCATTACGCCATCGTCCGGACGTTACGTCACGACGCTGACCGCTTCCCGCCATAGCGCCTCGGATAAGCCCTTAGAGGCCAACTACTCCGAGTAGGGTGCCAGTCGTGTTACCCCCGCGACCGCAAGTGCGTCCACCAGCGCTTGCCAGATGGCCTCGAGGCCGGCACCGACAGCGGCGGAGCGCATCTCGACCAGCCAATCTGGCAGCATATGGGCATGGTGGGCGATGCCGGCAGGGTCGGCGAGCACAAGCGACGAGACCCACGGCAGGCCTGTGCGAACCTGGTCTTCGGGTGAGAGCACACCGAGGAATGTGACGAGTTGATTGACGCAATCCGCTCTGCCTGACGCGGAGACCAACCACGTCTCGACCGCAGATCGCAAGGAGAGCGGTTCCCACCATGGAATCGGTTTCTGGTGAACCTCACGGTAGAGGTACGAGTGGTCAAAGGCTGCGTTGGGGATGAGGGCCGCGAGCGTCATACTGCCGTAGTGATGATCCTGCAACGCTGCGTGGCCGGAGTCGTTCAGCTCAAGGACGTGGCGAACGACGTGCGGCCAGATCCGTCGCGCCGTTTGAGCGCGGCTTGGTGTCTCCTCGCTGACCGCCGACAAGGCGCGGAGCAATGTGCGGAGCAAAGCCGCGTTATCCGCGTAGGCGTCGATATGGTCGTAGATGGCGGTATCATCGCCGGTAGCGGCCAGAGTCAGTAGAGCACGCGCGCTGACGAGAGTGTGCGTGCCTCGGGGGTCTGTGTCGTCGCGCTCGTGGCTGAGCAGGGCGCGCCGCTGAGCAGCGAGGATAGACAAGAGCAACGCGTGCGCCTGCGTCGAGACGCAGATGTTCGCTGTCGCGGCGGGTGCGAGGGATCGTATCGCTGCGTCCAGGCGAAACGCGAGGATCGAGTCGTCTGCGGTGTTAGTAAGCGATTCGCTGACCGGGTCTTTGAGGACAAGGACGCTTCGTCGTCCCGCGTCTCGGTCCCAGCCACCGAGTACGCTGTCGCGTATCGTCTCAGTGGCGAGGGAGAACCCAATCTCGTGGTGGCACCGCCCGTGGTTTGCGCATGGCGTCTCCCAAACGCGATCCAAGCCACGGGCAAGGTAAAGCCTTACTTCGTTCGCGACAGCACGGGCAAAGTTGAGTCCGGCACGAGCGACACGCTCGAAGGCTTTCCACCCGTCGCCTTCGTCGATCGTGGCGCGAAGCGGAGCAGTCGCCGGTAGAAGCAGCAGCGGAAGGGCGCGTGCGGCGCTACGGTCGGCGCCCTGCTGGAAATACGTCAGTGCAAACTCATACTTCCTCGGCCACACCGCGCCCTCTCCGATCCGGAGAACAGTGTCGATACTGAAGAGAACCTCATCGCATGGGATAGGGGTGTCCTCCGTGAGATGCGCTTCGAGCACGGCAGCTGCCACTAACGCGGACGCGTCCCAAGGATCATTCGCGCTGAAAGACGGTGGATTCGCGAGCAGGTTCCGCGCGGTGGCCACGTCCGCCGTTAGCTCGTCAGGTCGGATGGCTTCAGCGCTTTCCTTCTTGTGGTTGATGAAGTAGCGAACAACAAGTCGAGTCGCCTCTGACCCGCGTTTCAGTTCCTCGTTGCCGGGTCGCAGGGTCTGAACGACGTCCTCAGGTGGCGTGGCTTGGATGTATACGCCGTCTGCCGCCTGATGTGCCTGGTATTTGTCGCGGTCGAGGTTACTTGCCCAAGCACGCACCTGCGCTAGCTGCTGTTCAATGAAATCCGACGCATCATCGGCGGCTTCCACCGGGTCGTTTTGACGCGTCGCCCTGATGTCGCGACGCGCGTTTGCTACGAGCGCTTCGCCGAGCGCGCGTAGCTCTGCTGCGCGCGGGTCGTCGGCTCGCACGACCATCATCGCGGCCACCTCGCGCAGTGACCACTTCCGGCGCTCTGGCGCTACTAGTCCGTCGGAGCTAGCTGCGAGTCCGCCGTCTTCGTGCACGAGCCGCATGAAGTCGTAGTGCCAGATGCGCGGTTCAGCGAGGTAGGGGTCCAGCAGATCGTCCGCTTTCTCGAGATGCCGCACGAGAAGTCCTACGACGAGACTGACCATCGCGAGGCTCTCACAGCCATCGAGCAATATCGAGACCAGGGTCCTGAGGGGAGTGCCGACCGCGATCCATCGGTCGCACATTCGCTCCAGCGCCTGTAGTGCGCTGAAGCATGGATATGGGCCGACACCCGTTCCGCGGTGCCAGAGCCAGACCTGTTCATCGCCGAGAAAGAGGCGGCGGGCACCAGTGATCTCCAGCTGAAGTTCGACGTGGGATGTACGAATAGAAACGTCTTCAAGCGGCCCGTCCACCTGGCTGGCGGGGGTGAGCGTCCGCGCGCGAATGCGCGCGGCGTGGTTCAGTAAACGGTTGAGCACGGCGACGCCGTTGCGGAACTCGGTGCGAAAAAGCGACAGGAACGGGCCGCGGTACCACGCAGCGGGCGGGGCCATTAGATCAAGGCCTCGCGTACGGTGACTGCGGATCCCATCGTCAAGGAAACCGAGACCGTCGGCCTCGTCGTCAAGGTAGTACGCCTCGGTCAGTTGGGCCAAGAGCCCGCGGCCAAAGTGGGCAAGCGCGCGGGCCGTGAAGGGCTCCTCCACGGCGGGAGCGAGCCACGACGGTGCTTCCTGCGCGACGCGGCGAAGGATTCCCGCAGCGTCATCGTCGAGATCTGGGCCCAGCAGTGCTAGCAGTTCAACGACGATCTCTTCTCTGATTTCGTCGGGGACCTCGGGTCGCTGTCGGCGGCGCCGTCCGCCCTGCCCGATCTCGGAGAAGAGCTCGTCGTGGCGTTCCATGAAACGGCGCTCTTCCCCAACTTCCTCCTGCGTTCCCGCGGCCCGTTCGGCAGCGGCAGCTTGTCGCTCTTTGGCAAGGCGACGATCCGCCACCGCGCACGCCTCAACGAGACGCCTGCGAAGGAGAATGCGCAGCGGATGGCCGGCGCAGGTACCGGCAAACACATGTGCTCGTAACCAGTCCCGCAGGAGTTCTTGGGCGTGCTCGCCGGAACGCCAGGGCGCGTTGTCCTGGAGTAGCAGCTTGATGATGGGCTCAATGGCAATGCGGTTGACCATGCCGTTGTCGTCGTGGAGTCGCTGCCGAACCAATCGCGCGAGCCGTCGCAGGCCCGCGCTGTCATCGGCGCGCAGCTCTGGCCACGCGTCCCGAGTCAATGACTCCGGATTGGCCAGGGCGAGCAGGGCCTCACCAGGTACGTCGCCCCAGCGAGCCCCGTGACCCGCATCAACGAGCCCGTCAAATGACGCCTGCAACTTGCCGAGCCTGCCCCGTATTGGCGTCGTGGCCGTATCAGGCCGCCCTAGCCAGGACTGACACGCGAGTCGCGCGGCCGAGAGCGACCAGCGCGGCGCGCCGGCCTGCAAGATTCTCGAAGCTGGGATGTCGCCGTCCAGCAGAAGGCGCGCGACGGCGTAGCGACGGACCTCGTCGTGCGCGAACTCAGGACCGATCGCGAGGGGATCATCCGACGACGTCCTCAGCAATCCGTCGCGGCGCAGTCCGTCGAGTGCAGTAGGATCGAGCTTGCCGATGGCGTCGAGGCGTTCGCCGCCGGCGAGATCTAGCTCCGCGAGTCGGAGGAGTGCGACTTCGCGCGCGTCTGGAGTCCCTCTATCAGACACCTCGTGCCGACGAACGAGCCCGGACCACACTTCCTGCATGGCATCCGCATCGCTCAATGGGACGCTGCGAACACGCCCGCGAACGAGAAGATCTATCACTACAAGCCGACGCAAGAGTTCACGTGACCGCGGGTTGGCACTCAAGGTAGCCAGTTCCGGGAAGGTGTCGACGATCTTGTCTATCTCAGTGTCGGTCAACGGGGCCACGGCATACTCGACGACATCAGCGCCGAAGCGCTCGGTTAGCGTGTCCCGCACGACCTGCTTGCTGTCGACCGAGGTGACAGCGATTACTTTGACGTCGCTGCTTCGTGCAGCGTCTACTAGATGGCGAAACGCGTCGAGCTTGCCTTCGGCGACAGCGTCCGCCCCGTCAACGATGAGCCAGCGGAGTGGTGCGCCCAATTCACTCATAACTGTCGAGAGCGAGCAGTTCAACGTGCCCTCAAACTCAAGCGTCAGCTTGGGGACATGCCGGAGGTTGATGCACAACGCCTGTACGCCGTCCGGATCCGCCTCGGCTGCCGCGGCGAAGCCCAGCAGTGCGAGTGCGCTCTTGCCTACACCTGATTCCCCGCTTACGACGGCCGAGGTAGCGTTCGCTGCGTTGGTAATCAGTTCCTCTACCGAAGCGTTTCGTTCAAGGTGTACGCGACGAATACCGTCGGCCGCGACGAGCTCGTCGCGCACAGCCGCTAGCGCCCGGTCGTGAAGATGCTCGAGCACCTTCCAATCTTGGCGGTGGCGCCGCGTCTTCGGATCGAGCATCGGGTGCGCGTCACGTCGCAACAGAGGCAAATCCACTCGGGCGGATCTCGGTGAGTAGTCACTGGCAAGGGTGAGGAGCCGATCGCGAAGTCGCAACGCTCCGGCCAAGTCAGCACCGCGGGCTACGGGGATGAGGCTGGTCACCACCGCCGACCAATCCGTTTCGTCGGGGGACTCGAGTCGCGGCATGGAGACGGTTAGCCGCGCGAGCAGCTGCCATACACGCTGCTGTACCAGCGCGGTATCGGCATCGGTCACACCCAGGTTGTGGAGCGCGCATGCTACGAGTTGCTCAAGCTGTTTGAGCCTGCTTCTGAGGGCGCTATTGAATTTGCCTGGCGTGCCAATGAGACGGAAGAAGCCTGGAGCCTCCATCTGGGTGGCGGCGTGGTCGGCCAGCTTCGCAAGTTGCACGGCGTGTGGTTGTGGTCCCGCGACAACCAAGCCCAGCCGGTGTTCCGATCCGTCCGCTGACGGGTTGATGACAGCATGGACGAGTTGTCGGATGAGCCCCTGCGTCGACTCGTCGCTTTGCACGAGTTGCGGTGAACGCCGAACCGCGAGCTCCAGCACCAACGGTGGCTCCGGTTCATCGAGGTGTGCTGCGCGCACGACGAGATCGTCGACGAGGTAGTCCGGGGCCTGCTGGAACGCGACGCTCACGACACAGCGACCGTCTGAGAGTTCCCTGGCGCCATCGCCAACGAGTAGGTGGGCGAGGTACTGGACTGCCACCTTCCGTTCGAAGGTCACGCCGCCGCCGCCGGTCGCGTAGGGGCTCGTTCCCTCCGGCGGCGCGCCAACGCCACCGTGACCTCCGCGGGAATGGGACGTCTCGTCTGGGCTCGCTTCGTTCATCGACGCCTTCATCGGCAACGCGGGATCAAGGCCCGCAACGTCGGCCCCATTCTAGTCGCCTCGGCAAGACGATCGCTTGGGCGAGGTCGTCGTCGTCCGGGTAGTCGGTTGCCGCCGCGGGCTCGGGGACGCCGTCCGGGCGCTCTTCGGGGACCGGCGCCTCGACCAACCTCCTGCACGTTTCGAGGAGCTGGACTGCTGCGATGCCGGCCATGAGACGTTGGGCGCGGCGGTTCACGTCATTCGCTCGCACGGACACTGCCGTGCCCCGCGAGCAGGGAGGTGGCCGATGCTCAAACGCCAAGGGATCGGGATCTGCACCCTATGTGCACCCTACGCGAGCAGACGCCACGGAAGCAGAACCCGGAGTGTTCTCGTAAGTATCTGAATAATAAGGAGAAATTCTGGAGCCGGCGAGCGGACTCGAACCGCTGATCTGCTGATTACGAATCATCGAGCGCCCGAATGGGTAAGGCTGCCCTGTATGACGGAGCGAGGAGAGAACCATGAAGCGGATCGCATTCGTCGGAATCGTCGCCGTCATCGTCGTCGGCAGGGCAGCGTGGGGGCCCTGCGTCCCGGCCGCACACGCGGCGCCGCAGCAAGACCAGCCGGTCGAACCGGAGAGAATCGGCATCCATCTCGACGTCGTCGTGACCCAGTCGGTCGGGAGAATTGGGACCCGCGGAGAACCCAGGAAGCCGGATGTGGCGCATCGCGGCCATGACGACTAGCGGTCAGCGCGTAGTGGTGGGCACGAATACCGCGCTGAGTGCAACGCCGTTCCGGCTGGAGGACGGCAGGATCGCCATCGCGTTCAACCTGACGGTGTACACGCTGAACGAGGCCAATCTAGTCATCGATGCCAACGCCGAAGAGGTTCTTCTCGAAGACGACGCACCGACGGTCGTGGCGGCGCTCACCGACGAAACCGGTCGCGCGGTCGAGGTCACGTTCACCGCAACCGCCGGGACGGGCGTCCGGTAAGGACCGCAGGGGAAGCTAGCTCTCCTCTCTGCTTCGGCAGTCACGTGACCTGGGCGGCGGCCCGTAGAAAAAGCTATCCAGTGGCGATAGGTCTTCGCCGCGCTTCCAGTCCCGGTACGTACAGTATTCCGAGACAAAATAAAGGACCAACCCCACAAGCCCCAACAGTACAACTGCACCATACAGCGTGCTCATCGCTCAACCCTCCTCTTTCGGCGCAGCGGGTACCGCCCCCCAAGGGGCGGAACGGGACGAAATTCCATTGGCGCCCGCCACTGCCGCGCAGTGGCCGACCTCGATGTTACACGGTCGCCAGTACGCGCGCGCGCGCAGGAGTCGCACAGCAACGGCCGCGCGGGCGCTGCCGCCACCCCACCCCGCGGGATGAAAGCCAGCCAGAGCCGATGTCTATCATGCTGGAGGCAGGGCGCGGCGGAGTAGGCCGGCTGATTTTTTCGGCGATCTCGATGGATGCCGTACAGCAACGTGGTCGGAGCCATTCGGTGCGCACCCCGCAGTGTGTCCGGCAGCCTGCCGCTGCCGAGGCCGAGGAGGAAACGGTCCCGGGTCCTCGGTGGCCCGAGGAGTCTCCCGGTGGCTCCCCGCCGCTCCCGTCCGGCGTGGCCGCGCCCCGGCAGCAGCGACGCGGCCCGGAAGCATGCGGGCAACCCGGGAGGAACGATGCAACGGAAGACGAAGCAGGAAGCGAAGGCGGCGGGGGCGCCGCAGGGCTTGGCGCCGCCGGCGCCGGATCCCCGGCATCCCGAGGCGGTGCTGGACACGGGGCCGCGGGCGGTGGGCATCGACGTGCACAAGATGAGTCTGACCTGCACGGTGCTGGTCGAAGACGACAGCGGCCGCGTGGCGTCGGAGACGCGGCAGTACCGCACGTATGGCGCGGAACTGCGTCTGCTGGTCGGCTGGCTGGCCGGTCTGGACCTGTCGCGGGTGGTGATGGAGAGTACGGGCGTGTTCTAGAAGTCGGTGCAGCGGGCGCTGTCCGCGGCGGGCGTGGAGGTCTGGGTCGCCAATGCCCGACACGTCAAGGTCTGCCCGAGCTTCGTGGCGCCGCCGCGGTTGGAGGAGCTGCGGCGCTTGACGCGCCTGGCGGGTGTCAAGGGCAACGCGCGCAAGAAGATCCCGGCGCTGCTCGACGCGTTGGGGTGCGGGCTCGACGACGGGGCCAAGCCACTGGTCGCGCTGCTGCGCGACATGCAGGCCGTCGGCCACCCTGTCCGCCGCGTCGAGCACGTCGCCGATCAGCAAGCTGCGCCCCCCGTCGGCGCTGAACACCGCCGACCGCGTGTTGGGGTTCCGGAAGAAGAAGCCGCCTCCACCGTGCGGCGCGCGTAGTTGGCGTAGCCGTAGGACTGCACGCCGGCCGCAAACAGGCGGCCGAAGTTGCCCCACAGCTTCAGGTTGTCGTCGATGCTGGGCGAGTCCCAGACCTGGGCGGGGTCGGCCATCGCGTCGTTGCCGGCCGCGATCAGGGCGGCGTCGTCGTCGCGCTGCACGCTGCCGGCTGGTGGCTTCCGTGTTGCCTTACTCCAGGTTGAGGTTGGCGAAGCCGTTCTCGCCGAGCGGCAGCCCGGCGTTGCCGGCCGCCGTCCAGGTGCTGCCGTCCCCGGTCCCGTGGCCGCCCGTGTGCAGCTCTAGGCTGCCCCCCGACCGGTCGTCCTTCAGCAGGAAGTTGAGTACGCCGACTATGGCGTCCGAGCCGCACTGGGCCGCCGCCCCGTCGCGCAGCACTTCGACCTGCCGTAGCGCGATTGACGGGATGCTGGAGATGTCCGGGTCCTGCGCTCCGTCGACGACGCCATTGCCGATCCAGGTGATGACCGCGCAGTGGTCGCGGCGCTTCCAATTCACGAGCACCAGCGTGTGGTCGGGGGCGAGACCCCGCAGGGTCGCGGGGCGGATGAGCCGCGCCCCATCGCCGACCTGCTGGGGCTGACGTTGTAGGACGGCACGAGGGCCCGCAACTGGTCGCCGACGTCGGTGTCGCCTTGGGCGACGAAATCCTCGTACGGGATCGCGTTGACGGGCACGGCCGACTCGGTGACCGATCGCGGCCGGGCGCGGCTGCCGACCACCACCACCCGGTCCTCGAGCTGGACCAGCATCTCGACCGCGAGCGTGACGACGGCGCCGTCCACGGCCAGTACCCCCTCGCGCACGACGGTGCGGAAGCCAGGCAGGGTGAACGTCACGTCGTAGGGGCCCGGCGCCAGCCCGCTCATCGCGAATCGCCCGTTCGCTCCGGTGACCGCGGTCCAGATCTCGCCGCCTCCTGCCGGCTGCGCCAGAACCGTCACCCCTGGCAGGGCGAGGCCGGTGGTGTCGCGGACGGCGCCCTCGATGGCCGCGGTCGCTCCGGCCGTGCCCGGTGCAAGGGCCGACACCATAGCCATAATCAACGCCGCAACCCGAACCCGTGCACCCGTCATGACTCGCGCATAGTAGTCGGTTCGTTCGGCTCCAGGTCGGCGAACGAATCGGGGGCACGTCCGCCGCCGTCCCGGCCGGCGGGTCGTCCGGAGGTCCGCAGCGCCGGAGGAGGAACCGCGCATGCACGGCTGGATGTGCCCGACGCCCGGGGGCGGCACTCGCAGGTCGCTCGTGCGCCCGCGCCCCGTTGGAGGTCCTGACCGATTATGCCGCCGCGTCTTGGCTCGTGCGACAGTCCAGCGGCGCCAAGGCGAGAGCCGCGCCAGGTGCTCCTGCTCGCCGACGCGGCACCGTCAGAAGGTGAACCGCATGGCCAAGCTGACCCCGACGAACGAGAGAGCACCGTCAGTCCGGATCCGGAACGTCACCGGCTCGCTGCCGTCCAGCCGCAGTTGCGACGCATGGCTCCGGAGGCGTTCCCATTCGATATCCTCGCCGGTGAAACGGCCGAGGCGCGCCCAGCGGACCTTGACGCCGAACGACACCGCGTCCGACACGGCATAGTCCGCGCCGCCCAGCAGTTGGTACCCGGCCAGTCGGTCGTGCAGCTCCGCCTGCTTGCTGGTGGTCGTCGCTGCGAGGTTACGGCGGACTTCCGCCTCGTTCGGAAGGCCCGCCGCCGTGGCGACCGAGGCCGGGTCCGGGTTCCGCGCCCACAAGTCGCCGTAGTCCAACTCCGTCAGGCCGACGCCAACACCGCCCCGAAACGCGCTATCCGACTCGGGGCTGGAACAGGGGCGCGGGGCCGCAACACGACGAATCGCGCACCCGGTCATCGCCCTTCACTCGCAACGTGTCTCATCACGCCCGCGATTGCGGAAACGTCGCGGTCCACCGAAGCTCCCGCTCAGCGCACCGATTTCACTCTCCCCGAGACCTAAATAGCGCTTTGAACTGTGTCACAAATCCCACCCACTTCTCCGGCACCACCTGTTCCGCGGCCGCCTTCCCACAAACAGCCTCCAGTTCGTCCCATGGGACGCCCACAATGCGATACTTTCTAACGGAGCCCGAGGCATCAAAGTACCTTTGCTCCACCCCCTCAAGTCCCACAAGTGCCGTCACGAAGTCCTGCCAGTGCTCTCGGCAGCTCCCTGCAATACTCTGCATGGCAGCATCGTCTTCAGGTGGCTCACGATCCTCCAACACCACAAAGTCTACTCTCCGCAGGCGCCGGACCAGCCTCAACGCCATTGACGTGGCCGCCGGGTCACTCAGTGTCGATTCCTGGCTAGCCCAGGGGTACGCCTTGGCCAAATTGCCGCCCCACCCCACCTCAGCCGACGAGGGAACGTCTATGCCGAACGTATCCGGCCAGCGGCTGCCATCCCTCCTTGGATCGAGCCACAAACTCCCCCCCTGACTAACGCCAATCCCGTCGCACTCAAAGTGTATCGTTCGCGCGACCAGCTCGTTCTCGCCCCCAGAAGTAAACCTAGACCTTCCTCTACCCACTATCTCTAGCGCCGTGTTCTCGCATTGCATCGTGGCGTCCGTTACCTGGTTGTACAGCCTGACGGGCGACACCACAGAGAACTCAAACGCACCGAGACACACCTTGACCTCCGGCACACCCTGCCCGGGCCGCTCGCAAAGGACCAACCTCTCGGCCGCCCTGCGACTCGGGTCGTTCAGGTGCGAGTTGACAATATAGCCGAGATAGACACCCTCCAGGAGAAGTGTGGTCTCGCTCCTCTCAATTTCGCTTTGTATAAACCGCCACAAGAACGGCTGCCGCGACGCCCTTGCCAAGAAGTCGTGCAAAGGTATTCGTTTAGCGGGGTGACTGCTGTTGGTGCGGGTCGCGGCGTTGCGCGCCGTCACGCGGGTGGGGGCGGTCGCTGGAAGGCGTCGGGGACAACGGGGTCAGGGGCTCGAAGCATCGTGGCGATGAGTGGGGGAAGGTCGAGTTGACGTTGCCTGGCAGTGCGGACGACGCTGGCGAGGATCTGCTGCGTATCGGCGCCGTGCCGGGTGCGATTGCCACCGCACACCTTGCGGCTTACGACCGCGGGGCGGATGGCCTGTTCGGCGCGCCAGTTGGTCGCATCGACCGCCGGGTCCCAGAGAAAGGTGAGCAGAGCGGTGAACTCGGTGGCCAGATGGTTGGCGAAGCGCTGTGCGGCGACCAGTCGCGGTGGCGTGTCGACCAGCCATGCGAGTTCGGCGAGCAGTCGGTTGCGGGCATCAACCAGCTCGTCGTCGGTCAGGCCCCCGGCGTTGCGTCTGTCGCGCAATTCCAGCGCGTCCTGCAGGACCACTTGCACGTTGCCAGCCCACGGGCTGCGCGGATGGTCGTCCTGAATTTCCCGGCAGCGTCGGAGCAGGTGCGCCAGACAGCTCTGGTGGCGCGCGGTGTCGAAGCAGCGATACACCACCCACCCGTCGCGCACGAGCACGCCGTCGAAATCGTCTCCCAGGACGGTGACGGCGGCGTCGAACCCGCGGCCGGGAAGAATCGCGTAGACGGTCGTCGCCGGCGTGGTGAATACCCAGAGCCAGTGGCGGACAGCACCCACGCGCCACCCGGTCTCATCCGGCGTGACCACGTCGCTTTCTCGTACCTGCCGGCACAATGCGGCGTAGGTCGGCGCCGCGTCACGGGCGGTGCGATGCAACAGATGCGCGAGGCCCCCCGGCGTGACGGACAGGCCGAAGCGGGTCCCGAGCAGGTCGCTCACCTTCGCCAGCGGCGTGCCCATCTGCGTGTGCATCTGCACGGCCAGGGAGGCGACTTCGGGCCCCAGTTGCACGCGGGCCGCCCCCAGCGCATCAGAGGTCTGCAGTGCATGGCGGCCTTGGATGCGCCGCCGGCACTGCGCGCAGTGGCCGACCTCGATGTCGAAACGCCGCACAACGGGTCGCACCACCGGGAGGTCTTCCTGATACTGCGTCGCGACGCGCTCTACTGCGACCACGCCGCCACAATCCGGACACTTGGTCGGCAGCGGTGCTTCATGGATTTCGTCGACCTGCGCCGGCCGCCGACGGCATGCTTGCCGCCCGTACTGCGCACCAGCCCGCCGTCCAGGACGTTTGCCACAACCCTGCCGCCGCTCTTTGGCGAAGGGCGCCGCCTGACGGAAACCCGCTCGCCGCGCCGCGTCAAGCTGCTGCTGGAGCCGTCCCGTGCGGCGCTTCCAGCGATCCCGGTCGTGCTCGGTGCGCGTCAGATCCTCGCGCAGTTGCGTGTTCTCACGCTCCAGTTGTTCGATACGGCTGTCCCGCGGATCCCGCTCCCGCCGGGATGCATCCGGGTCGTTGGATTGCCGCGGCGCGCGCATACCGAGGGTATCGGCTCAGGAGCACCGCACCTGCAGTCCGATCCGCGGCTCTCTTGCCGCGACCCGCTAAACGAATACGTGCAAAGTTCTTTCTCTACGTCGAATAGCTTCATCAAGTGTATCGGAGCCTGCACAAATGGCTCCGGCGAGTATCCTCGCCCCCAGCACGTCGTTCGCGGCTTTGCCCTCCATAAGGAACGGATGCTCAGGCAGTTGTAGCTTAACCGCATTCCTGTACTCCTCCAGGGCCTCGCTCTGACTCTGGAACTTCTCTTGAATTCCCTTCGTTAGCTTTATAGTATATTGATCCTTGGAAATCGATTGGGTCAAGTACTCGAACTGTTCTGCCTCGCTGTACGCGTCTGCGGGGATCCGCGAGCCGGCAGGCGCACTCGCCCTGACCGCGGGAAGGATCTTTTCTTCCTGCTCGCGGGTCAGTATTCTGCGTATTACGTCATCAATAATGCCCCATGCGCTGTGGGTCCCTCGTCCCAACCGCTCCGCCTCCCTGTGCGGGTTGGTGACCGTCGCCAATAGCTGCCCGAGCGCGGCCAACGTGGGGGCGTAACCCGCAAAGGCTTGGCCTACGCTATGTTTCCAAAGCCCATCGGGCAGCTGCAACGCCTCCTCGAGCTGCGAGAAATAGGCCTCATAGAGCTTAGCCATGTTGGGGCTCTCGATTTGCTTACGCAGGTTCTCCGCCTCCGCCTCCTTGATATGGCGTTCGTTGAGAAGGCGGTCTACTTCTTTTTTTTGGTACACCTTCACTAGATCTTTGGCGGCGGTCTCGCGAAAAAACAGGACCTTGATGACACAGATGGAGATCGGTTTGTGAGACGGTTGCTCTTGTGCATTTTCGTCCCGGCTATCGTGTTCTGTCAGGACCGCCTGCACCCATTGCGCCGAAGCGGGACGTCCAAGGAATACCACCTTCACTTTGTCGAGAGTGCCGCGGTCGCGCAACAGGAAATCGCGTGAGGTGAATAGAAAACGGTCGCAGGCAGCGTCGCTAGACACTACTGCGCCTTCGTCCAGGGCGTCGACGATTATTGGACACTGGCCGCGATGAAATGGCGCTTCGTCCACGGCACCACGTAGCGAATTGTTACCGACCTCGATGTCGGCCAGATCCAAGAGTCTGGCTCGGGTTATCGCGGAAAGGTACTCAGCCGTTATCGTCTTGCCGACGGCCGCTTGAGCCTTGATGATGATCACTTCGGAGGCGAGATTTCCAACGACTTCAAACTCCGGTGAAATGTACGGGTTTGGGGCTAAGTCGACCACCTTCACTCCGGGCGGCATGGCAGGGGGAGCCGTGTGGTGGAAGATGGCGTTTGCGATATCGTCAATTCGGATTGTCATGTTATGCAATTTCCACGCCAAGCCCGCGCGGCGGGGCGTCTAGCTACGGGTACCAGCCTCCAAGCATCCGTGCCTCGCCATCGTCGGTGGAATGATCCGACACGGCTTGTTGAGAACGCCCGGATTCTACCGCCAAGCATGGAGGCGTGTCTAGAGTTCCTTGAACGGCCGGGATCTTTACAGTTGAGTCAAGTTCAGGTTGTGATCGCTGTTCGTTCGCTAGGAGTCTGCGCCGCAGAAAAACAGATGCGACAATTGTAGGCGAGCGAGCCGACGACGGAAGGATTCGATGTCGACGACATTCCGCCCCTACGTGCCGGACCAGTCACTGCTGTTGCCGCCCGACGTGCGGGAGTGGCTGCCCGAGGGCCACTTGGCGCACCACATCAGCGATCTGGTGGACGATCTGGATCTGACGGCGTTTTACGCGCCGTACGAGGGAGACGGCCGCCGCAACGCGCCGTATGAGCCCCGGATGATGGTGAAGGTTCTGCTCTACGCGTACGCGACCGGGGTGTTCTCGTCGCGCCGTCTTCATTTAGAGCGGGTCCGAGGAAAAATCCGCGTATCGGGGGTAAAGGTCTTGCTGCGCGGTGCCGATAGAAGAGGAGCGTGGGCCTGCTGCGCCGCATACGCGCCATCCTGGAGCAATCCCCATCCGAGCAGGACCCTCGCGACGTTGTCATCGAGCAACAGGACGGGGAGATCGGGCGACTGCGAGACGATCTGGCGCGCCACAAGGGCGTGCACCGTGAGAATGGCCGCCTGCAGCGTCGGAACCACGGCTTGCAGCGTCAGATCGAGCGGCTGGAGCGCGAGAACGAGCACCTGAAACAGCAGTTGGGAGCCGAGCGCCGCGCGGGACGCCGGCAAGCCGCGCCTTTCGCCAAGGACCGACCGCAGGGTCGCGGCGGCCGTCCCGGCCGGCGGCCCGGTGTGCGCTATGGCCGGCAGGGGCGCCGCCCGTGTCCGGCGCGGGTCGACGAGACCATCGCGGCGCTGGCGCCGACGAGCTGTCCGGACTGCGGCGGCGCGGTCGAAGTGACCGGCGCGGCGTCGCAGTATCAGGAAGACCTCCCCCCGGTGCGCCCGCTGGTGCGCCGCTTCGACATCGAGGTCGGCCACTGCTCGCAGTGTCGGCGGCGTATCCAGGGCCGGCACGCCCTGCAGACCTCCGACGCGTTGGGGGCGGCCCGCGCACAGCTCGGTCCCGGTGTGGTCGCGCTGGTCGTGGAGTTGCACACCCACGGCGGCCTGCCGCTGGCCAAGGTCGCCGACCTGCTGCAGACCCGCTTCGGCCTGCAGGTGACGCCGGGGGGCCTCGCGAATCTGCTGCATCGTGCGGCACGCGACGCGCGGCCGGCCTACGAGGCGTTGCGCGAGCAGGTTCGCAACGCTCCGGTGGTCACGGCCGATGAAACCGGTTGGCGCGTCGGCGCCCGCAGTCACTGGTTGTGGGCGGCCGTCACCCCGACGACGACCGTCTACGCCATCTGCGCGGGCCGCGGATTCGAAGACGCGCAAGCGGTCCTGGGAGCCGACTTCGACGGCGTGCTCGTGCGCGACGGATGGGTGGTCTACCGCCGCTACATCAACGGCGAGCACCAAACTTGTCTGCAGCACCTGCTTCGACGCTGTGAGCATCTGCTCGAGGATCATCCCCGCTGCGGGTGGGCCGCTCAGGTGCAGGCCACCTTGCAGGCCGGCCTCGCGCTGCGCGACCGGCGCGATGCCGGCGGTCTGAGCGACCACGGCTTGGCCACCGCCCGCGGCCGACTGCTCGCCCGGCTCAGCCGGCTGATCGACAACCCGCCGCCGCACGACGAGGCCGAGTGCTTCGCCAACCATCTGGCCAACGAATTCGGCGCCATCTTCACGTTCCTGTGGAACCCGTCGGTCGACGCCACCAACTGGCGCGCCGAACAAGCCATCCGGCCCGCCGTCGTCATCCGCAAGGTGTGCGGCGGCAACCGCACCCGCAAGGGCGCCGACACCCAGCAGGTCCTCGCCAGCGTCGTACGTACCGCACGCCAACGAAACCTCGACCTGCCTGCGCTGTTCGCCACGATGTTGCGCGCCCCCGACTCGATCGTCCCCGACGGATTCAACCTTCCGCCGCCGACCGCGTGAGCGGCAGCGCGACACTACCGAGCCGATGCACGACCGCGAACCGGCGGCTGACCGCCGCGCCGGGTGAATGCCGAGAACGTTGACACCCAAGGCCGAGCAACCCGATGCCCGGGTCGGGTGCTTCCAGCCGTAGCTGGCCTCCGCAGCCCAGCAGACCTACTCTTCGTGCCCGGGCAGCCGACGCACCCCGTCCTCGGCTTCCGGCTGCGGCGTGGGTAACAGTGCAGCCACCTCGGCCTCCCGCGCAAGACGCAACGCCCGCCAAAGGAAACCTCGGCGTCGCTCGACTTCGACGTGCCAGGCCCATTCCACGCCCGTGTCTATTGACGAATCACCCGGTAAACGAAGACTCGTCGCGCCGGGTGGCGCGGAAGCTGGAAGAGGATGTGGCGTTCCGGGTGCTGGCGGCGGGGAACTTTCCGCAACATCGGACGCTGTGCGAGTTTCGGCGTCGGCACCTGGAGGATTTCCAGGCGCTGTTCGTGGAGGTGGTCCGTCTGGCGCAGGAGTTGGGTCTGGCTCGCTTGGGGAAGCTGTCTATCGACGGGACGAAGGTGCGTGCGAACGCGAGCAAGCACAAGGCGATGAGCTACGACCGGATGCAGGAAGAGGAACAGCGGCTGGCAAGCGAGATCGAGGCGCTGTTGCGTCAGGTGGATGCGGTTGACGAGGCCGAGGACGCACGCCTGGGGTCGGAGGTTCGGGGCGATGATCTGCCGGCGGAGTTGCGCCGGCGGGAAGCACGTCTGGCAGCGATTCGCGCGGCGAAGGCGCGCCTGGAAGCGAAGCAACGGGCGGCGGACGACGCGCGGGGTCGGCAGCCGGGTCAGGACCGGAACCCGAAGGGCGGTCCGCCGTACAAGCGGGCGTATGGCGAGCCGGACGACAAGGCGCAGAGCAACTTCACGGACCCGGAGAGCTCGATCATGAAGACGAGCAGTGAGGGGTTCCAGCAGTGCTACAACGCGCAGGCGGCGGTGGACGCGGAGCACCAGTTGGTGGTGGCGACGGATCTGACGGCGAACGCGAGCGACCAGGGTGAGTTGCCGGTGTTGCTCGACGCGGTGAAGGAGACGTTCGACGCGCAGCCGGAGACGGTGCTGGCCGATGCGGGGTACTGCAACGAGCGGGACCTGAAGGACCTGGAGCGGCGGCGCATTGACGGGTATGTGGCGCCGGGCCGGGAGGGCAAGCAGGCGGCTACCCGCGATCTGGAGGCCCATCCGGCGACGGGTCGCATGAGGGAGAAGCTGGCGACGCCGGCGGGCCGGACGGCGTATGCGGAGCGCAAGTGGTTGTCGGAGGCTCCCCACGGCTGGATCAAGCACGTGCTGGGCTTCCGGCGCTTCAGCCTGCGCGGACTGGCGAAGGTGCGGTGCGAGTGGGACTTGGTGTGCCTGGCGTTGAACGTCAAGCGCCTGCACGTGCTGAAGGCGGCGTAGGACACGGGGAATGAGGCCCACAACGGCGGCAAATCGACGCACACCGCGGTCTCTGGCGGGCCATGCGGCCCGCGAGGGCCGAGTCGCGTCCTTTATTCGCCACCTGACCGAAATCTACCCCGCTTTGCAGACCGGCGAGACTGCCCGGACACATGACTCAGGTCGTGGGCTGACGACCCATTTCGTGCCGCAAACGTCCTGCGGCGCAGACTCCTAGTGCTGTGCCACGTGTAAAACTTAGGACTGTCGGGGAACTCGTCTCGAGCCGAGAGAGTTCTCATGCCGGAGAAGAAGTACATCGTTCGACTCACCGCTCAGGAACGCGAGGTCTGTCAACAGACGGTCGGCAAGCTCAAGGGGAGCGGCGAGAAGGTGCGCCGCGCGCAGATTCTCCTGAAGGCCGATGCGGACGGACCGGCGTGGACCGACGAGCGGATCGCCGACGCCTTTTCGTGCCGCACCAAGACGGTCGAGAACATTCGCCAACGCTGCGTGCTGGAAGGCTTCGAGCGGGCGCTGGAACGCAAACAAAGGGCGTCGCCGCCGGTCCCCAAACTGCTCGACGGCGAACAGGAGGCGCAGGTCATCGCGCTGCGTCTGGGGCCGCCCCCGGAGGGGTACGCCAACTGGTCGTTGCGGCTGTTGGCGCGGCGGGTCGTCGAGTTGGGGCTCGTCGAGTCGGTCAGCCACGAAACCATCCGGCGGACGCTAAAAAAAACGAGATGACGCAGCGGAGAATCCAGTACTGGGTGATCCCGCCGCAAGCCGATGCCGAGTACGTGGCGAACATGGAACAGGTCATCGACGTGTATCAGAAACCCTACGCTGCGGATCGTCCCGTCGTGTGCATGGATGAGCAGCCGGTGCAGTTGGTCAAGGAAACCCGTCCGCCGATGGCGGCCACGAAGAAGCATCCCCAGCGTGTCGACTACGAGTACGAACGGGCCGGCACGGCCTCGGTCTTCCTGTTCTGCGAGCCGCTGGCCGGTTGGCGGCAGGCGACGGCCCGGGCCCGGCGTACGAAGGCGGACTGGGCGATAGAGGTCGCCGGCCTGTTGGAAGGACGCTACGCCGACTGCGAGAAGGTCACCTTGGTGTGCGACAACCTCAACACGCACACCAAGGGTGCCTTCTACGAGGTGTTCGAGCCGACCCGGGCACGGGAACTGGTCCGTCGCATCGAGTTCTGCTACACGCCGAAACACGGGAGCTGGCTGAACATCGCGGAGAACGAACTCAGTTCGATGACGCGCCAATGCCTGCACGGGCGCCGCATCGGCGACCTGGAGACGCTGCAAGCCGAAGTATCGGCGTGGTCGGCCGACGTCAACGGCATGCAGCGCGGTGTCGACTGGCAGATGAAGGTCGACGATGCGCGCTGTAAACTCAAGTCCGTCTATCCGAAGATTATGACGTGACGGACCACTAGGATGTAAAGGGTGACGGAGGCAATATGGGAAAAGAGCCGAAACAAGGGGCAGCGCCTAGCAGCCCGTGGCGAAAGTCCCCGCTGCATTCGAGCGGCGATGCATCCCGCCCGACTGCGTTGTTCGTCGGTTACATATGCCCAATGTGCGCCCTTCTCACGCCTTGCCGGACGGGCGCCTCGCCGCTCTCGGTGCGACGCGGGGTTCCACCACGGTTCCACCACGGGCTGCTAGCCCGGAGCATGCACTACGATACTACATGGTTGCTTGTCTTGACATCCTTGGTCAGAAGTCGAGGATGGCAGGCCTCAAGATGCCCAGGAGTGCGGAAGAACAAAAGGAGGCGATCACCATCCTCCAGCAAACTGCTGGAGAGGTCCTCAGAGATCCCCTCATTTTACTATGTGAACCGAATAGGACGCCAGCCCTATTGAGATAGAACATCTGGCATTCTGAAGGTTTGCAGAATAGCGCGCCTGGATTTAGAATGTGGTTCCTATGCATCCACAGCGAAACAGGCAAACGTCATCCGGGCGATGGCTTCGGAGACACGACCTCCTGAACTTCATCAACGCCTTGTACGAAGGCGACCTGCATGCCAAGCGGGTGCTGTCACTGGCCAACGCCACCCTGGGCGTGCTGACGAGTGCGTCGCTGGCAATCCATGCGGTGGGGCGCGGCCTGGCGCAAGCCATGGGCACGTTGACCAAGCATGGCGTCAAGCAGGTGGACCGGCTCCTGAGCAATCGAGGCATCAACGTCTGGACCTTCTTCGCCCACTGGACGCCGTACCTCATCGGCGCCCGCACCGAAGTGGTCGTCGCGCTGGATTGGACGAGTTTTGCGGCCGACAAGCAGGAGACGATCGTGCTGTCGATGTTGACCGGGCACGGGCGCGCAACGCCCCTGCTGTGGAAGACGGTGGCGTCGTCGACGCTGAAGGACAATCAGCGGCGCAATGAGTACGAGGTGCTGTGCCGGTTGCGCGAAGTGCTGCCGGAAGGGGTGAAAGTCACCATTGTGGCGGATCGGGGCTTTGCCGACTGCAAGCTGTTCTATGCGTTGACGACGGAGTTGGGCTTCGAATACGTGATTCGATTGCGTGGGGACGTCTATGTGACGAATGCGAGCGGCGAACGGCGAGTGGCCGCCGCGTGGGTTGGCGCCGGTGGGCGTGCGCGGCGGCTGGTGGGGGCTCGGGTGACCGACGTGCACGAGTGGCCGGTGGGCGCGGTCGTGTGCGTACACGATAAGAAGATGGACGAACCGTGGTGTCTGGTGGCCAGCGAAGCGTCGGTCCCGACGCGGGTGTTGATTCGCTACTACGGCAAGCGCTGGGGGATCGAGGCGGGCTTCCGAGACATCAAGGACATGCGCTTCGGGATGGGTCTGACGCCCCTATATGTCAAGAAATGCTTAGGGGGCTCGTCGAGTTCGAGGCTTCCTTCGGAACCGCCGTCACAGAAACCGGCGTGGTTGTCGCCATACGGACGATCGTCGAACGTTGCACCCAGTCCCGACGTCACCTCCGATGAGCGTCCGTATCGACAGGGGCGTGACCGACCCTGCGCGGGGCTCCGATGACTCCGCACCCGCGAGCCGGGCGTCCGGCCCATCCTTGCGCCTGCGAGCGGGGTCCTGGCGACCCTGACGGCCGCAGATACGGGCGCCGACGACGATCCGTCCAGCCGCTGTCAATCCTCTCACAGCTCCTCGCGTAGCAACGGTTCAGCCATTGCCGCCGTGACCGCGCGCTCGGCTACCGCGCTACGCGAACGCCTGCAGACAGGCGTCCGCTTCACTTGGTCTCCTGCTGCTCGGAACCAGGCGGGAACGACTGCGTTTCGGCGCCCTACCGCGAGCGGCGGCCAAAGGCAGCGAGCGCCTCGTCGGTAGCCGGATGTCGAGAACACGACCACGTCAGGCAGCCTCGGCGCACGCCGCACCGACTCTGTGGTCGTTGAGCAGTGCGTGGTAGACCTCCCGAGCGACGAAGCGCTTCAAGCAGCGGATGATGTCTCTCTTCGACAAGCCCTCGGCGGTGCGACGTCGAGCGTAATCGATGGTCGGCTGGTGCCAGCGCATGCGGACGATCACGATCCGGTAGAGCGCCGCGTTGGCGTGGCGGTGGCCGCCGCGGAAGAGCCGATGCCGGTTCGTGAGCCCGCTCGAGGCGGGAATCGGGCAGGCGCCGCAGAGCTTCGCGAACGCGGCTTCGGACCGGATCCGGCCGGGGTTGTCGCCGGCAACGATCATCATCTCGGCCGCGGACTCGGGACCAATCCCGATGGCCTCACGCAGGGTCGGCACTGCCGCCCTGGTAAGGATGTCCAGCAACTCGTCGTGCTGGTCGATCTCGGCCGACAGCGTACGCCAGCGGGCCGCGAGCGCCCGTAGCGCATGCTTCACGGCGGCAGTCGGGTCGATGATGTCTCCTGGTCTGAGGGCCGCGCAGCGGTCGATGAGCTTTCGGTCGGTGAGCGGCTCAAGTGCTTCGCGGACCCGGCTCGGCGCATTGACGAGGAGCGTCTTGAGGGCGGTCATCGCGGCAGTGCGGGCCTTGACGGCCGTATCGCGGGCAATCTTGACTTGGCGGACCATCTCTGCCGCCCCGTCGGCCGTCTTTGGAGTGCCGGTCGCGACGCCGGCGAGCACCGACCGCGCGGCAGCCTCGGCGTCGAGCGTGTCACTCTTGCCGTTGTTGCGCCGCTTGCGCCGGTCGCAACGGTTGACCTCGACGACGCGGAACCCCTGTCGGCGCACGAAGCTCGCGAGGCCGACCCCGTAGGAACCTGTGCCTTCGATCCCGAAGGCTTCGAGGTCGCCGAGCGTGCACGCCCAGGCCACCAGATCGGCGTAGCCCGCACCGTTCGCTGGCGCCCGGAACGTCGCGAGCCGGGCGCCCAGGTCATTGATCGCTACCGCGACATGCTCGTGCTTGTGGGTGTCGACGCCGACGATCACCTTGACGGGCGGACCGTCGGGCGCGATGCTGTTCGACATGTTGCCGGCCTCCTTCACGGGCTGGCGACGCCGTCTGGTCGGGCGGGCGGACAGGACTGTGACGGGTCTCCAAACAGGCCCCTATTGGGTCACTGCCCACCCGGCCAGACAACATCTGGATGTGTGCTGCCCAACCGGGTCGACAGATCAGACCCAGGACACGAAGTCGGTCGTCGGAGGGGTCAGAACCGATCAGGCAGCAGCACGATCATGCTCACAGTCATCGATGCATGTGTCGCGCCCGGACCGGCGGGACCGCTTGCTGCTGCTCAGCGCGTTGGCGATTGCTGTGCTGTCGTTGCTGGGTGCGGCGGGCGAGCGGATTGGCTATGACCGGTGGTTGAAGGCGAACACCGTGAAACGGCGGACGCATTCGTTGTTTCGGCAGGGGTTGATGCTGTACCACCATCTTCCCAATTGGCCCGAGGATCGGATTCGTCCGTTGATGGAGACGTTCGGGAGCATGCTGGTGGAACAGCGGGTGTATCGAGAGGTCTTCGGCGTGATCTGACGCCCTGCAGAATGAGGGGATGCATGAGCAGCAGGCGGGCGGGGGGGACCCCTGAGAGGATTGAGGCCCGGAGCGCCACGGCGAACCCACGCGCCGGCATCCAACGACAAACTAGACCTTCATGAGCCGGAACGGTCGCCGGGCCGCAGTCCGCGGCGCGAAGTGGCGACCGTGCACGGCGAGGAGCGCAGCGTCCCATCGGTGATTCGCGCGCCCCTCGATGGGCTTCCAGGTGAGTTTTCCGCCGTCGACGGTGAGCGCTTCCGCGGCGCACAGTTCGCCGATCTCCGGCCGTGACAGGTTCGCGGGCAGGTAGACATCGCCGGCCCGCACGCGGGCCGACCACCATGCCGACGCATCATCCTTTCCGAGCACGGCGAGGCCCGAGGAACCGATGCGTTTCGCGATCGGCTTCCCTTCGCCGGCGCGACCGACCGTGGGAATCCACCAGCGGCGCCGCGAGCACTGGCGCTTGACGACGGACGTGAGGTATCCGGCGTCGACCGACACGGTCGACACGGGCAGGCCGCGATGCTGGCGGAGCCGGGAATCGAGCACGGCCCACGGTTCGTCGTCGTGCGGGTCGCCGAGCACTTCGCCCACGTCGGTGACGACGGCCTGCGCGTTCCCCGCGCTGAAGCCGAGCACGGCGAAGACGAGCCGATCGGCCTGCACGTCGACGCCGGCCGTGACCTGTTCGACCGCGCCAGCGAAGCGCCGGCCCCGCCCCTCGAACAATTTGTCGACATCAGCGGCTCCGGACTCGCCGGGCAGGCCGAGCACGACGTTGCGAAACGTCTTGAGGGCGTCGCGTTCGCCCCGTTCGACGTTGCGTCGCGCCCTGCGCCATTCCCGCACGACCTGATCGAGCGATGACCGGCCGGAGTCGAGCCGGCCGAGCGTGAACGAGATCACATCCTCGTCGGTCGGGTCCGCGCGCTGCGGAGTCCACCGGGCGCGCCGGAGCATCCGTCGTCGGGAGCGCTCATCGTGGAACGTGCCACACTTCGCACAGGCGATCTCCGCGGTCTCGCCCCGCTCGCGGCCGTGGACGTGCTCCCAGAGGAACGGCGTCCAGTTGCCGCACTCGCACGGGTACTCCAGTCGTCGCCGGTCGCCGTCCCGGAACAGCGTGTCGATGGCGTCGAAGCGGAGCACCGGGCTCGAGAGCGCGAGCAACCGCCCCTCGTCGCCCCAGTCGAACAGCCGGGCGCGCAGCAACGCCAGCGGGCTCCCCTCAGTCGAGAACTTGACGCGCGCCGGCCAGCGTGCGATCTCGTCGGCGACCGCGACGGCCGCGGTGCGGCTGGCGAGTTGCGACGCCGAACCGGCCGCGGCCAGGCCGAGCCATCCGCCCGTGTCGGTCGTGCGGTTCTTCCACGACAGTCCGCGCGAACCTGGTCCGCTCGTCGGCTGGGGGAAGGCGCGGCCGATGTCGGGCGACGAATCAACTGCGGCCTGCAGGCGACGCGCCAAGTCCCGGATCGACACGTCGGTTGCGCTCGCCATCAGGCAACCGCGCCCGTCGAGCGCCGCGCGGAGTCCGACGCCGACCGCCAGCATGCTTTTCCCGACCTGGGAGGCCATCCTGCAGGCGACGATGGGTTTCCCCTCCCGGTCGATGGCGTCGAGCAGGAGCGACTGCCAGCGTTCCAGCCGGAGCGGTTTCCCGGCGTCCGGACCATCGGCCGGCCGAAGGTGCCGGCGCATCCACTTCGACAGCGATTCGCGTCGTGGCATACACCAGTATGTTACGCTGTTAGCAGTAGTTACTCGAATAACGCGCCCACGGCACATAAGAGAAGGCGATGACCAAGGTTCACAAACTTCAGATCCGGCAGAGCGAACTCCGCGAGACGATCAACAAGCTCCTGAACACGCCGAGCGGCGAGCGTGGCGAGAACTACGACACCGAGCTGCGCGAGGCGACGGCGGAAGCGCAGAAGCTCGAGATCGAACTCCGCGCCGCGCTGGTGGCCGAAGAGGACACCGACCGCGAGGCCCGCGAGGCCGCGGAAGCTGCCGGCGTCGACCCGGAGACGCGCGAGCGTCTGGAACTGCGGAGCCGCGCGACGCTGGGCGGGTTCCTCCTGTCGGCCCTGCAGGGCCGGCTGCCGGGCGGCGCGGAAGCCGAGTACGCCGCGGCGTGCGGCGTCACGGACGGATTCCCGGTCGACCTGTTCGAACAGGATCGGCCCGCGCCGGAGACGCGCGCGGACGCCGTGTCGCCGGCCCCGGCGACCGGTCAGGGTGCAACGCTGGCGCCGATCCAGCCGTTCGTCTTCGCCGACTCCATCGCCCCGCGGCTCGGGATCCAGATGCCGCAAGTCGGCTCCGGCAACTACTCGGAGGCGACGATCACGACCGCGTTGACCGCGGCGGCGAAGAACAAGGGCGACGCGCAGGAAAGCATGGCCGCGGCGATCACGCCGGTGACCGCCTCGCCGCGGCGAATCTCGGCCCGTCTGTCCGTCGCGATGGAAGACGTGGCGCAGATCGGCGTCGGCAACTTCGAAGCGGCGCTCCGCGAGAACGCGCGGGCGGTGCTGAGCGACGCCTACGACGCCCAGTGCATCAACGGCGACGGCACGGCGCCGAACGTCGACGGGCTCGTCAACCAGTTGACCGACCCGGCGAACCCGGCCACCGTCGCCGGCTTCGATGACTTCGTGACGGCGTTCGCCGACCAGATCGACGGTCTGTGGGCGTCGACCATGCGGGAGATCGCCATCGTCGCGAACGTCGACGCCTACAAGCTCTCGGCGAAGAAGTTCCGGGACCGCGTGATCGACACGGCGCAGCGCGGGGGCGTGAGTCTCGGCGACACGTCGGCCGCGGACTACCTCGCCCAGCACACGGGCGGCTGGTGGACGAGCAAGCGGATGCCGGCGACGGCTTCCAACATCGCGCGCGGCATCGTCCGGCGCATGGGCCGGCCGGGTCTGCGAACCGCCTCGCACCCGGTGTGGGCGAACGTCGCGATCGATGACATCTACTCGGACTCCGGCTCCGGCACGCGCCACTTCTCGCTGCACGTGCTGTGCGGGTCGAAGGTGCTGATCGTGCAGCCGGCCGCGTACGGTCTGGTCGAATTCAAGGTCTCGTAGGATGGCCGACCGCCTCGCCGCCGAATTGGAGATCCGCGCGTCCGACTCCGGGCCGCGGATCCGCGCGACGCTCATCCAGGAGGGGCGCGCGTCGACCGGCTCGCGGCGCGAGCTGTTCACGCCGGGCGCTACCCAGTGGGCGGCCGAGGGCGTCGAACTGCGCACGGAACACTTGGGGAAGGCGGAGACGCGCGCGGTTCCGACCCGCGAGCCGGACGGCCGGATTGTCATCGACGCGCCCGCGACGCCGGCACTGTTCGCAGCAGTGCACGCCGGCAAGCGCTTCGCGCCCGTCGAGTTCTTCGCCCTGGAGGAGCGGACGACGCCGACCGGCATCCGCGAAGTGCAGCGGGCGCTGGTGACCGGCGCGACCGTGACCGACCGGCCCGAATACGACTCGACGGCAGCCGAGATCCGCGAGCGTCCCGAGGTGCGGGTGTGGCTGTGAGCGAGGCGGAAGCGCGGGCCGCGGCCGTCGAGATCGTTACGAACTACGCACCGGGCGCGCCTGCGGACGTGCGAACCGCGGCCGTGGCCATGCTGGTCGACAGCATGCGCGATCCGCCCTACGAGAACGACGTGCAATTCGCCGACCAACAGGTGAGCACGCACAATCTCGGGCCGGTGCACATCCGCCGATCCGGCGCAGCATCCCTCCTGGCGCCGTGGCGTCGACCGCGAGCGCGGGTCATCGAGGGGGCGTCGGCGTGATCAGCTTCGCGCCGTGGAGACCCGCCCCCGAGACGCGGTCCTACACGTCGACCGTC
This sequence comes from Vicinamibacterales bacterium, assembly GCA_963662835.3. Classification (GTDB taxonomy): domain Bacteria; phylum Acidobacteriota; class Vicinamibacteria; order Vicinamibacterales; family UBA8438; genus WTFV01. The sequence continues at coordinate 6,655,995 of CAXXVU020000002.1, read as the reverse complement.
GTCAACGCCATCGAGTCGGCCGCGGCCGGCACGGGCGGGGGCGTCGCGGCGGCGACCGCGGCCGTGGAAGTCGCGAGTTCGACGTGGGCGCGGGCGCTGTCGCTGGCCAGCGTCGAGCCGCGGAACCGACGCACGGCTCCGCTCACGCCGTCGACGCTGGCGATGATCGGCCGCGCGCTGTGCCGGAGCGGAGAGATTGTCTTCGACCTGCGGGTCAGTGGCGGGCATCTGTCGATGCTCCCCGCGTCGGCCGCCTACGTGACGACGGGGAGCGGCGATCGCCGGACCTGGATCTACACCGTGACCGTCGACGGGCCGGGATCCACCGTGACGGTCTACCGTGGTCGCTCCGGCGTCGCCCATCTGACCTACATGGTCGACCCCGTGCGCCCGTGGCTCGGCCGCCCGCCGTGGGCGTCGGCGTCGCTCTCCGGGACTCTGCTGGCCGGCATCGAGCGCCAGCTCGCCGGCGAGGCCGGGAGCGCGAGCGGGTACATCCTGCCGACCCCGGACGTAGGCGACCGCGGGCAGGAAGGCGAGGACGCCGACGAAGAGGAGGATCCGCTCACGACGCTCCGGCGCGACCTGGCCGCGGCGGGCGGGCGGACGGTGCTCGCGCCCACCACGGCGGCGGGATACGGCGCCGGCCCCGGTGCCGCGCCGGGGAAGGACTACAAGCCCGAGCGCTTCGGCTTCGCGCCCCCGGAGACGGCTGTCGAGACGCGTCGAGACGTGGAGCGGTCGATTCTCGCGGCCTGCGGCGTGCCGCCCGTGCTGGCGAACCACGCGGCACCGGGGACGTCCATGCGCGAGGCGTGGCGTCAGATGACGGTCGGGACGGTCGAACCGATCGCCGCGATCATCGGCGACCAGTTGTCCGAGGCGCTCGGCGTCGACGTCACGCTCACGATGCCGCGCGCGGCCGACGTGGCGACGCTCGCGCGGGCCGTGCAATCGCTGACCGGTGCCGGCATGAGCTTCGAAGACGCGCGCGGGGTGGTCGGCCTATGACGGCGAGCGGTTGCGACCATTCGGCGGCCGTGGCGTGGCCCTGCGGCGAGGGCGTGACGCGCTGGTGGTGTCCCGACTGCGGGTTCGTGTGGGTCACGCCCTCGATTCAGGAGTCCCGGCGTGCTCCTCGATGACTGGCGATGCGGGGGGCGTCGGCCGTGGACGATGCCGGAGATCGTCCTACTCCGCGAACTCGCGGGCGAAGGGCGGGGAGCGCCCGCGATCTGGCGGAGCGGGAAACTGCCGGGCCGGTCGATGGGGGCGATCCGCGCGCAGATGCACAAGCGCGGCCTGTGGGGGCGCTCGCGGCGACGGTTCGACGGTGAGCGGGTCGTGATCGTCATTCCCGTGTCGCCGATGCTCCGCGCCCGGCTCCGCCAGCGAGCCGGCGACCGCGGCCTGACGCTCGCCGAGATCGTACGGCGTTACTGCGAGGCGGGACTCCGCACATGACCGACGCCGAACGCCAGCGGGCGATCTGGATGCGCGCCGACGCACTGGTGTCCGAACTGCGCCGCCTCGCCGAGACCGACCCGGAGCGGCTCTCGTCGGTCGACTTCATGGTGTTGGCGATCAACGCTCTCGCCGGCCCCGCGGTGCAGGGTCGAACGGTCACGCTCGCGCCCGATCAGGTCTCGATCCTCGTCGATGGCGTCGTGGAACTGCTGACCGATTGGGCGGCGGGCGAAGTCGACCGCGAAACCGACCGAACCGCGGTACTCGAGCGCGAACTGGCTAGCAAGCCGCCCGCCATCCTGCACTGACACTCGCGTGGTCGCGTCGTCAACAAGCCGCTTGACCCCTAGAGATCTCCAGAATAGGTTTGTAGATGTCGGGAGCGTGTCCGGCCACTCTGGAGGGAAGAGGGTCGGCGAAGGTGCGGCGAAAAGAGGGTGCCGAATGTCGCGGACGGAGTTCTGGTTGACGGTCGCGGGGGTGATCTTGTCCCCTCTCGTCGTCGTATTCTTCGCGTGGCTGAATCACCGGAATGCTGCGCGGAATGCGGCCGAATCTAGGCGGCGCGACGAGAACTTAGGTGACCGGATCACCGAGGTCGGAAACCGCGTGGAGGGGCGGATGGACCGCGTGGAGGGCCAGATCGATGGGCTCCGGAAGGACGTGACGACGCTCGCCGTCACTGCGGCCTACGCCGCGGGGCGACAGACCGGGGCCGCGGAAGCAGCGCGCTCCCAGCAACGGGGCGGTGCTCCACAGCCAGCGCCGGAATCCGATCCGGAACCGGATCAGCCACACTGACGATGATGACTGAGTACGCAGAATTCAAGAGAGAAGCGCTCTACGCGCTTGTGCGAAACGGCGGATCATTGTACCTGTCGGACTTTCGTGACATGAAGTTTGTGAAGGCGATTGATGCCCTCGATTATCAACTGCACCTGCGGCAGTTGCAGGACGAGAGGCTTGTTGTTCGCTCCCAGAGCCAGGGTTCCACGGACATCTTGAAGCTAGGGCTAGGGGGGCCGGCGCGAACTTATGTTGAGCTCACGGCGGCCGGCTGGGACTGGGTTCGGGACCACCGGGCCGTTGAAAAGCTTGCGGACCCCGACGCCTGAGCGGAGCCCCGCTACGGGCGAGGTGAACCTCACCCCTTGACCCGGCCGCCAAGGAAATTCCCCCCCCGCTCCGATCCTGATGAGGTCACCAACAACCCAGCCCACCATCCTGCACTGATTCAAAACGGCTGCCCCGGACGCTGACATAGTGCTGACACGGGCCAGAATCGCCGCGCACAGAACCCCGGAAATCCCTGTAAGTTGTTGATTTTATTGGAGCCGGCGAGCGGACTCGAACCGCTGACCTGCTGATTACGAATCAGCTGCTCTACCAACTGAGCTACGCCGGCAAGCCCTCGGAATCGAGGACTGCGAGGATGTCGAGACTCCTGCCAGCCGTTCCTGCCAGCCGAACGGCGCGCGGCGTGGCTGGCGCGAGAACGCCCGCGGGGAACGGGCCGAGCACGACGAAACCCGGATCCTCACCGTCACGATGACCCTATTGTAGTCGGATCCGGGGGCTGCGTGAGAGCCCGGAGAGATGTCGATGAACGCCCGTGCGGTCGTGACCGCCTCGGCCATCAGCGCCGCGGCGGCCAGGCGACCGCGCTTCCCGCGCGGACGGACGCGCCGGGGCCGAGAAGATGCCCGCGCGTCCGGCGGACACGATTCGTGCATGCGGGCGCACAAGCCCGGTATGGACGACGCCGGCGGCGAGGGGGCTCCGCCCTGGCCGTTGCAGGATCTGCGATCCGGCACGTAGAATAGCCTGTTGCCGTCGCGGCGCGGGGTGCGGCCGTAGCGGTGGCGCCGTCCCTGGAGCCCGGGACGCGGCGCGGCCGCCGCGTTCGCGCCGCCCTGACCAGCATGCCGGAGCCGACCCCCCAGCCGCCCGACGGCCAGATCGTCATCCGGGGCGCCCGGACCCACAACCTCAAGAATATCGACCTGACGTTGCCGCAGGAGCGGCTGATCATCGTCACCGGCGTCAGCGGCTCGGGGAAGTCGTCGCTGGCCTTCGATACGGTCTACGCGGAGGGGCAGCGGCGCTACGTCGAGTCGCTCTCGGCCTACGCCCGGCAGTTCCTCGAGCGGATGGAGAAGCCGGACGTGGATCGCGTCGACGGCATCTGTCCCGCCATCGCGATCCGCCAGAAGAACAGCGTCCGGAACCCCCGCTCGACGGTCGGCACCACGACCGAGATCTACGACTATCTGCGGCTGCTGTTCGCCCGCGTCGGCCGCACGGTCTGCCGCGGGTGCGGCGCGGAGGTGACGCGCGAGACGCCGGAGGCGGTGGCCGGCAGGCTGGCCGGCCTCGCGGCGGGGACGCGGCTGCTGATCGGCTTCGCCCACCCGGTGGCGCCGGCGGCGGAATCCGGAGCGGAGGGCGGAGCGGAATCCGGAGCGGAAGCGGGAGCGGAATCCGGAACGGAGGGCGGCGGCGCATCCGCCCCCGGCGGCGCGGACGCGGTCGCGGCGGCGGTGGACGGTCTTCGGCGCAAGGGGTTCGGAAGGCTCGTCCTGGACGGGCGCGCGGTGTCGTTCGACGACGTGGATCCGCCGGCGCTGGCCGGACGGGACGCGCTGCAGGTCGTGGTCGACCGGATCAGGACCGCGCCGGAAGCGGTGCCCCGGCTGACCGAGGCGGTCGAGACCGCCTATCTCGAAGGCGGCGGCGACGCCTTCGCGATCGAGGTGGACGGCGCCGAGCCGGTGCGCCACGCGTTCAGCGAGCGCTTCGAGTGCCGGCCGTGCGGCATCGCCTACGAGGTTCCCCAGCCCACCCTGTTCTCGTTCAACAGCCCGTTCGGGGCCTGTCCCACGTGCCACGGCTTCGGCAACGTCATCGAGCTCGACATGCACCTGGTGGTGCCGGACGAGACGAAGTCCATCTCGGCGGGCGCCATCGAGCCGTGGAGCAAGCCGCACTACCGCTCCCACCTGGCTGACCTGAAGCGCGCCGCCCGCCGGCAGGGCATCCGCACGACCGTGCCGTGGAGGGAGCTGTCCGACGAGGAGCGGCGTTTCGTCGTGGAGGGCGACGGCGACGGCTACGCCGGGATCCGGGGGTTCTTCGGCACGCTGGAGCACAAGAAGTACAAGGTGCACGTGCGGGTGTTCCTGAGCCGCTACCGCGGCTACCGGTCCTGCGCCGACTGCGGCGGGACCCGCCTGCGGCGCGAGGCGCGCGACGTGCAGGTCTGCGGCAGGACGATAGACGAGATCTCGGCGTTCACGGTGGAAGCGGCCCGCCGGTACTTCGAGGGCCTGTCGCTGTCGGAGAAGGAGGCCGCCATCGCGGAGCGGGTAATCCGCGAGATCCGGCGGCGGGTCGGGTTCCTCGGCGGGGTCGGCCTCGACTACCTGACCCTCGACCGCCTGTCGTCGACCCTGTCCGGCGGCGAGGCGCAGCGGATCAACCTGGCCACTTCGCTGGGGTCGTCGCTGGTCGGCACGCTGTACGTGCTCGACGAGCCGTCCATCGGGCTGCATCCCCGCGACAACGAGCGGCTCATCCGCATTCTCGGGCAGCTCCGCGACCAGGGGAACACGGTGCTGGTGGTCGAGCACGACGCCGACATGATCCGCGCCAGCGACTACGTGGTCGATCTCGGCCTCGGAGCCGGCACCCGCGGCGGGCGCGTGGTCTACGCCGGCGACCTCGACGGCCTGTCGCGCGAGACGACGTCGCTGACCGCGAAGTACCTGCGCGGCGACCTGGCGATCCCGGTCCCGCCGGTCCGCCGCAAGCGCCTGCCGAGCAGCCAGGCGTTGCGGGTGCGCGGCGCGGCCGAGCACAACCTGAAGGGGATCGACGTCGAGATTCCGCTGAACATGCTGACCTGCGTGACGGGGGTGAGCGGGTCGGGCAAGTCCACGCTGGTGCACGACGTGCTCTACGCCGCGGTCAAGCGGGCCAAGGGGGCCTGGGACAAGCGGGTCGGCGCGCACGCCGGCATCGACGGGGTCGAGCTGCTGAACGACATCGTGCTCGTGGACCAGACCCCCATCGGCCGGACGCCGCGCTCGAACCCGGTCACCTACCTCAAGGCGTTCGACCCCATCCGGGAGCTGTTCGCGGCGACCCGGGACGCCCGGGCGCGCGGCTTCTCGGCGAGCCACTTCTCGTTCAACGTGCCGGGCGGGCGTTGCGACGCCTGCGAGGGGGAGGGCGAGGTCCGGGTGGAGATGCAGTTCCTGGCCGACGTCTTCATGCCGTGCGAGCAGTGCGACGGCAAGCGGTTCAAGCCGCAGGTGCTCGAGGTGACCTGGCGCGGGCTGCGGGTGGACGAGGTGCTGGATCTGACCGCGCGCGAGGCGCTGCACTTCTTCGGCTCGTCGCCGAAGGTCGTCCGCAAGCTGAAGGTGCTCGACGAGATCGGGCTCGGCTACCTGCGCCTCGGACAACCTGCCACCACCCTGTCCGGGGGCGAGGCGCAACGCATCAAGATCGCGGCGCATCTGGCGACGCGCCACGGCGAGCGATCGCTCTACATCTTCGACGAGCCGACCACCGGCCTGCACTTCGACGACATCTCCAAGCTGCTGGCCGCGTTCATGAAGCTGGTGGACGCGGGGCACACGCTGCTGGTCATCGAGCACAACCTCGACGTCATCAAGACGGCGGACTGGATCGTCGATCTCGGACCCGAGGGCGGGGAGGCCGGCGGCGAGGTGGTCGCGGCGGGCCCCCCGGAGCAGGTGGCCGCGCAGGCCGGTTCCCACACCGGGCGCTACCTGCGCGACGTGCTGGCCGCCCTGCGCACCCCGGCGTAGAGGCGGGGGGCATGGCAGCTCCGCCGCCGCGTGCGACCGGATTCCCGGGCCGGGGCGGCCGGTGAGCGGCGCCGCCCGCCTGCCGCGCTCCTTCTACCGCGCGCCGCCGCTGCAGGTCGCCGGCGCGCTGCTCGGCAAGGTGGTGGTGCATCGCGGCCGGGGCGCCGCCGCGGCGGGCATGATCGTCGAGGTGGAGGCGTACGGCGGCGAGGACGATCCGGCCTGTCATGCCGCTTCCGGCCTCACCGCGCGCAACGCGCCGCTCTACGGGCCGCCCGGCTACGCCTACGTCTATCTCAACTACGGGATCCACTATCTGCTGAACGCGGTGACCGGGCCGGTGGGGTTCCCGGCCGCGGTGCTCATTCGCGCGCTCAGCCCGGTGGAGGGGCTCGACGCGATGCGCCGCCGCCGCGCCGGACGGCGCGGGGCGGAGCCGCCCGCCGACGCGGCGCTCTGCCGCGGGCCGGGCAACCTGACGCGGGCCCTCGGGGTCGACCTGCGGCAGAACCGGCTCGACCTGTGCGGCGAGCGCCTGCGCATCGAGGATCGCGGCCTCCCGGTGGGGGCGGTCCGCTGGGGGCCGCGCATCGGCATCACGGCCGGGACCGGGCGGCCCTGGCGCGGCTGCGTGGCCGATTGCGCCGCGGTCTCGCGCGGGGGCGCACCGTGACCGCCGTGACCGCCGGCCTCCCCGCGGCATTGGACCGCTCCGGGCCGCTGTAGTAATATCTCCGGCCGCATATGGAGTCCATTCAGGCCACTCGAATCCGCAAGGGCATGTTGATCAAGATGAACGCGACGCTGTACCGCGTTCTCGAGTTCAACCACGTCACGCCCGGCAAGGGCCGCGCCTTCGTGCAGACGCGGATGCGCAACGTCGTCGCCGGCACCCAGACCGATCACAAGTTCGCTTCGGGCGACTCGGTCGAGCGTGCCATTCTGGACACGCGCAAGATGCAGTACCTCTACGCCGACGGCGACGGGTATCACTTCATGGATACCGAGACCTACGAGCAGGTCCGCCTGGGCGGGGATACCCTCGGCGACGCGGTCAGCTACCTGCTCCCCGACGCCACCATCGCGGTGGAGTTCTTCGAGGACTCGCCGGTCGGCATCGAGCTGCCCCTCACCGTCGACCTGGCGGTGGAGGAGACGGCGCCGGCGATCAAGGGGGCCACGGCGAGCGCGCAACTGAAGCCGGCCAGGCTCGAGACCGGCCTGGTGGTGCAGGTCCCGCCCTTCGTCAGCAACGGCGACAGGGTCCGCGTGAACACGGAGACGGGCGAGTATCTCTCGCGCGCCTGATCGGAGGGGGGACATCGACGTTTCCCGAGCGGTCGGCGTCGCGCTGTTCGCGCTCGGCGTCGGGTTTCTCGCCGCCAACCTGCGCATCCTCGGACAGTTCGTCCGCTACCGCCGCCTGCGCGCATCGGGCCTGGTGACCTGGCCGAGCGACAAGCCGCCGCTGTACGGCTGGCTGCTGGCCCTCGGCGTCGTCGCCGGCGTGCTCGTCTTCGTCAAGCTGGTGGTGCAGCAGCAGCCGCCGCAGCGCGCGTTCGGCGAGGGGATGATGCTCCTCTACTATGCCTACGCGGTGCCGTTGCGGGTGCGCATCGGGCGCGGGCTGTACGCCGGCGGCATCTGGTCGGACAGCGGCTATGTGCCGTACTCGCGGATCGGCGGCCTGAGCTGGCGCGAGGGATCCGCGATCACGCTGGTGATCATCTACCGGCGGCGCAGCCTCGCCCGGCGGCTGACCGTGCCGCAGGCCCACTACGGCGAGGTGCGGCGCCTGCTGCGCGACAAGATCGCCGCTCACGACATCCACTTCACCGGCAAGACGCTGGACCTGGGGACGGATCAGCGCGATCTGGTGTGAGCCGCGGGCCGCGCATCCGGGGCGCCGCGGGCGCGGAGGGCTCGCCGCCGGAGCGGGGTCCCGTCCCGGCCTACTGCCGAAGCAGCGCGGCGAGGATGCCGATCAGGCCCGGGCCGTTCGCCACCGGGTCGCCGAGCCACGCCGGCGGGGTCAGCCAGATGAACGCCAGGATGGCGATGACCATCAGGTCGTACTGCCACGTCGCGCGCTCGAAGGTCCAGAAGAGCGCGTGCCAGATCATGCGCAGCGGCAGGGTCATCGCCCGCGACAGGCTCATGTCGCCGGCTCCCGGTTGTCGGAGCGCACCTCGCGCCACGTGAAGTAGATCCGGTCGAGTACGGTCAGCACCGACAGCACCAGGATGACCCAGAGCACGGCGGCCATGCGGTTGGTGAACGCGCCGATCATGAAGAGCACGATGCGCTCGGGCCGCTCCATGAAGCCGACCTTGCAGAGCGGAATGATCGATTCGGCGCGGGCCCGCGTGTAGCTGGTCATCACCGAGAACGTCAGCGTCAGGGCCGCGATCAGGACGTAGTCCGGCCGGCCGAGGTCGGCGTAGAGATAGATGAGGCCGGTCAGGATGAACAGGTCCGAGAAGCGGTCCATCACCGAGTCCCAGAAGCCGCCGAAGCGGGAGCTGAGCCGCAGCTCGTCGGCCACCTTGCCGTCGATGAAGTCGAAGATGTTGGCCACCAGCATGATCCAGCCGGCGAGGCCGAAGCGTCCGGTGGCCAGCGCCCAGCCGGCGGCGCCGTTGATGATGACGCCGGTCAGCGTCAGCACGTTCGGGTGAATCCGGAGCGCGACGCAGAGTGCGATGATGGCGCGCAGCGGGAACAGGCAGGCGCGCCCAATGGCGCCGGTGAACGTCATCGATGCTCGTGGGATGATCCGCGCAACTTCATTATTCTAGCTGGGTCCGATGGCGATTCGGGATTTGCGGGACGCGATCGCCCGGCTGCCGGAGCAGCCTGGAGTCTACCTGTACTTCAACCGCCGGGGCGAGACGATCTACGTCGGCCGGGCGCGGGCGTTGCGCGACCGCGTGCGCAGCTATCTCGGCGCGTACGGCAGCAGCCCGAAGACCGACGCGCTGCTCGACGAGGCGGCGCGGCTCGAGGTGATCGTCACCGACTCGGTCGTCGAGGCCCTGGCCCTCGAGAACAACCTGATCAAGGCGCGCTCGCCGCGCTACAACATCCTCCTGCGGGACGACAAGAACTACCCCTATCTGCAGTTGACGACCGCCGAGGAGTTCCCGCGCGTGCTCGTGGCCCGCCAGGTGGCGCGGGACGGCAACGTCTACGCCGGGCCGTTCATGCCGGCGGCGTTCGCCCGCAAGACGATGTCGCTGACCCACCGGCTGTTCGGGATCCGCTCGTGCAACGAGGTGATCACCGGACGGCGGGATCGTCCGTGCCTGGAGTACGACATCAAGCGCTGCGTCGCGCCCTGCGTCTCGGAGATCTGCAGCCCCGGGCAGTACGCCGAGTCGGTGGAGCAGACCCGTCTCTTCCTGGAGGGGCGCACCGACGAGGTGCTCGCCAGCCTGCGCGCGCAGATGGAGGAGGCGTCGGGCGACGAGCGCTACGAGCGCGCCGCGCAGTGCCGCGACGCGATGCGCACGGTCGAGACGCTGCGCGACCGGCAGCAGAAGATGGCGACGAGCCGGCTCGGCGATCGGGACGCGTTCGGCGTGAAGCTGGGGCCCGACGGCGGGGTGATCCAGGTCTTCCAGATGCGCCGCGGGCGGGTCGTCGAACGGGTCGAGCTGGTGGCCGACGACGTGCAGGCGGCCACCGAGAGCGAGCGCGACCTGGTGCAGGCGGCGGTGCAGCAGTTCTACACGACCCACGACGCGCCCCCCGAGGTGCACGTGCCGGTCGAGATCGAGGAGCGGGACGCGGTGGAGCGTTGGCTGGCCCTGCGGGCGGGGCGCCGCGTCAAGCTGCACGTTCCCAAGCGCGGCGACTCGCGCGGGCTGCTGGAGCTGGCGTCGCGCAACGCCGGCCTGGCCTACGACTCGCGCTACAGCGAGGACGCCCGGATCCACGCCGGCGCCCTCGAGGAGCTGCAGCGGGTGCTCGACCTGCCGGCGGCGCCGCACCGGGTCGAGTGCTTCGACATCTCGACGGTGCAGGGGCGCGAGACCGTCGGGTCGCTGGTGGTCTGCGAGGACGGGCGGATGCAGCGCAGCGAGTACCGCAAGTTCCGGGTGCAGGGTCTCGGAGCCGCCCGCCGGTCCGCCCGCAGGAAGACCGGGGCCGGCTCCCGGTCGCGGGAGGCTCCGGCCCGGCCGCGGGAGGCCCGCGTCAAGCCGGACGACTTCGCGGCCATGGAGGAGGTGGTGCTGCGCCGCTACCGCCGGTTGCTGGAGGAGGGCGGCCCGTTTCCGGACCTGGTGGTCGTCGACGGCGGCAAGGGCCAGTTGACGTCCGCGTACCGCGCCTTCGAGACGCTGGGCCTGGGCAACCTGATCGCGGTCGGCATCGCCAAGCGCGACGAGGAGCTGTTCACCCGCGGCGGGTCGGAGCCGATCCGCCTGCCGAAGACGAGCGCGGCGCTGCACCTCGTGCAGCGCGCCCGCGACGAGGCGCACCGGTTCGCGGTGACCTATCACCGCCGTGCGCGCCGGATGCGCGACTTCGAGTCGGAGCTCGACCTCATTCCGGGCATCGGCCCGCGCCGGCGCCGCGCGCTGCTCGAGCGGTTCGGGAGCCTCGCCAACGTGCGGCGCGCCTCGCGGGAGGATCTGCTGCCGGTGGTCGGCGCCCGGCTGGCCGACGCCGTCATCGCGCACTTCACGCGGCGGGCGGTCGGCTCGTGACGGTGGGGCGGCCCGCCCGCGGGCGGCTGCCCGCCCTTCCGCCGCGGAGCGGGTGGGCGGGCTTGCCCGGCCGGCGGCCCTGCCGCTATGCTGGTATCCCGTGTTCGACAGCGGCGCCCGGTCGTCCTTGTTCTTTTCGTTTTCCGTTCCCATTCCTGAGCGTGCGAAGATCGGCCGCCGCCCGCGCGGCGGCCCGGCCCGCTGATCCGTTCCCATGGCTGCCGACAGCGTGAAGCCGCGCGTCGTCTCCGGCATGCGCCCCACGGGCCGGCTGCACCTGGGGCACCTGGCCGGCGCCCTCGGCAAGTGGGCGGACCTGCAGGCCGACTACGACTGCCTGTACTTCATAGCCGACTGGCACGCCCTGACCAGCGAGTTCGCCGATACGTCCGGGCTGACCGGCTACGCGTACGACAACGTCGCCGACTGGATCGCGGCCGGGGTCGATCCGGAGCGCAGCACGCTGTTCGTGCAGTCGCTCGTGCCCGAGCACGCCGAGCTGTACCTGCTCCTGCAGATGGTGGTGCCGGTTCCCTGGCTGGAGCGGGTGCCGACCTACAAGGAGCAGATCGAGCAACTGTCGGAGCGCGACCTCTCGTCGATCGGCTTCCTCGGCTATCCGCTGCTGCAGGGGGCCGACGTCATCATCCACGACGCGCGCTACGTGCCGGTGGGCGACGATCAGGTCCCGCATCTCGAGCTGGCGCGCGAGGTGGTGCGCCGCTTTCACCAGTTCTTCGGCGAGGTCTTCGTCGAGCCGCAGCCCCTGCTGACGCACTTCCCGCGCCTGCCCGGCCTCGACAACCGCAAGATGTCGAAGAGCTACGCCAACACCATCGACATGGCGGACGACGCGAAGGCGGTGCGCAAGAAGGTGATGCGGATGTTCACCGATCCGAAGCGCATCCGGGCCGACATCCCCGGCACGGTGGAGGGCAATCCGGTGTTCGTGTATCACGACGCCTTCAACCCCGACACCGCGCAGGTGGACGACTTCAAGGCCCGCTACCGGGCGGGGAAGGTCGGCGACGTCGAGGTGAAGACGGCGCTCGCCGACGCCATCAACGCGCGCCTGGACCCGTTGCGGGAGCGGCGCGCCGAGATTCTGGCGCGTCCGGGCCGGATTCGTGAGATCCTGCACGAAGGATCGGCGCGCGCCCGCGGCACGGCGCGGGCCACGATGGAGCGCGTGCGCGAGGCGGTCGGGTTGACCTACCGGGCGGCGCGCGGGTGAGCAGCGGAGGGCGACCGACAAGATGGCGGACCAGGACGCGGGCGTGACCCACGCGGCGGCTGCCGGGAGCGGCGCCGAGCCGGACATTCCACCGAACTTCGAGTCGATTCTGCCGGACTACCCCGTCCGGCTCACCAACTTCGAGGGACCGCTCGACCTGCTGCTCCATCTCATCAGGAAGAACGAGGTCGACGTCTACGACATCCCGATCGCGACCATCTCGCAGCAGTACCTGGCGTACCTGGACCTGATGCGGGAGATCAACCTGGACGTGGCCGGCGAGTTTCTCGTCATGGCGGCGACGCTCATCCACATCAAGTCGCGCTTGCTCGTGCCGCGCGTCGAGGCGGGGATCGAGTCGGACGAGGCGGAGGAGGATCCTCGCGAGGCGCTGGTGCAGCGGCTGCTCGACCACCAGCGGTTCAAGGCCGCCGCGGAGATGCTGCACGAGTGCGAGACCGTGCGCAGCGCCCAGTGGACGCGCCCCGACCAGCGGGTCGAAGGGATTGCCGGCGCCCCGTTGGAGCGCGAGCTCGAGGTGGACCTCTTCAGCCTGCTGCAGGCGTTTCAGGCGGTACTGGTCCGGGCGCGCAGCCGGCAGGCCGGCATTTTCCTGCCGGCCGAGGTGGTGTCCATCGAGACCCGCATGGGCGAGATGCTGAAGCGCCTGGCCGAGAACGCGCCGTGCGGGTTCGAGGAGCTCTTCGACGGGGCGTTTTCGCGCCAGGGGCTCATTACGACGTTCCTGGCCACGCTGGAGCTGATCCGCCTGAAGCGCATCTCGGTCTACCAGGCGGGCGTGTGCGGTCCGATCCGCGTCTCTCTCCGCGACCGCTCGGCGGACGCGGCCCGGGAGGGTGCGCACCGTGCCTGACGACCTGAAAGAGCTGCGGGCCGCCATCGAGGCGCTGATCTTCGCGTCGCCCGACCCCCTGACGCTGAAGATCCTCCTGAAGACGCTCGACGACGAGCCGCGCGAGCACGTCGAGGAGGCGCTCGCCGCGCTCCGCCGGGAGTGGAGCGATCGGCCGGGAGGCCTGCAACTGATCGAGGTGGCCGGCGGATACCAGATCGTCACCCGGCCGGAGCTGCACGACCGCGTCCGGCGCCTCTTCCACGAGCACACCAGCCAGCGGCTCTCCGTGCAGGCGCTCGAGACGCTGGCCGTCGTAGCCTACCGGCAGCCGGTCACCGGTCCCGAGATCGCCGAGATCCGGGGCGTGAACACGTCCGGGGTGATCGGCACGCTCGTCGATCGCCGCCTCGTCAAGGTCGTCGGCCGCAAGGCGGTGATCGGCCGGCCGTTCCTCTATGCCACCACGCGCGAGTTCCTCGACCGGTTCGGACTGAAGGATCTGAGGGACCTGCCGAAGATGGAGGACATGGCCGAGGCGCTCGGCATGGAGGTGCCGCCGGCCCTCGCGGCCGACGATCCGCGCGACGCCGCGCTGCCCTTCGAGACGCCGTACGGGCTCGCGGAAGCCGCGACGGACGGGTCCGAGAAAGTCCACTGAGTCTCCTGCACCCCGGCATGCGTGGCGTCGAACCGCGGGTCGTGTCGCCGTTCTCCGAGCAGGGGCCGGCAAGGCTGCAGAAGCTGCTGTCGGCGGCCGGCGTCGCCTCCCGGCGGGCGGCCGAGCAGCTCATCTCGGAGGGGCGGGTGACGGTGAACGGGCGGACGGTGCGGGAGCCGGGTACCCGCGCCGACCCGCTGAGCGACGACGTGCGCGTCGACGGGCGCCGGATCGCGCGGAAGGTGCGGCGGCGGTACCTCGCGCTCCACAAGCCGCGCGGCTACGTCACGACGCGCAGCGACCCGCACCGGCGGAAGACCGTCCTGGATCTGATTCCCGACGTGCGGGAGTACGTCTATCCGGTGGGCCGGCTCGACTACGACTCCGAAGGGTTGCTCCTGCTGACCAACGACGGGGCGCTGGCCGCCGTTCTCACGCATCCGCGCCACGCGGTCACCCGCGTCTACGAGGCGCTCGTGCGCGGCGTGCCCAGCGGCGCGCGGCTGCGGCGGCTTGCCGCCGGCGTCGAGATCGACGGCCGGCCGACGGCTCCCGCCCAGGTGCGGTTGCTGCACGGCGGCGCGCCGGGGCGGAGCGACGAGGCGCTGGTGCGCATCGTCGTTCGCGAGGGACGCAACCGGCAGGTGCGGCGCATGTTCGACGCCATCGGCCATCCGGTGCGGCGGCTGCGGCGGACCCGGCTGGGGCCCGTCAGCCTGCGCGGGCTGCCGCCCGGCGCGGCGCGCGAGCTGACCCCGGCCGAGGTGGGTGCGCTGCGGCGCGCGACCCGGTCCGTCCTGCCGGCGCCGGTCCCGGCGCGCTCGCCGGTGCGTTCGCCGGCGCCGGCGCCGGCCCGGGAACGCGCATGAGCGTGCCCGACGTCATCGCCATCGACGGGCCTTCCGGCGCCGGAAAGGGCACGGTGGCGCGTGCCGTGGCGAAGGCGCTCGATTGCCTCCATGTCGACACCGGAGCGATGTACCGCGCCGTCGCCTGGCAGGCCCTGCGGCAGGGCCGGCCGCTCGACGACGAGCCGGAGGTGGCCGCGGTCGCTTCCCGCGCGGTCTTCGCGCTCGACGGGGTGCGCGTCGTGATCGACGGACACGACGTCAGTCGGGCGATACGCACGCCCGAGATGGACGTGGCGGCGGCCGCGGTGGCCCGGTTGCCGCGGGTGCGCGCGGCGCTCGTCGCCCACCAGCGCAAACTCGCCGGAACCGGCACCGTCGTGATGGAGGGGCGCGACATCGGGACCGCCGTGTTTCCCGACGCGCCGGTCAAGATCTATCTCGATGCGTCGCCGGAGGAGCGGGCGGCCCGGCGCGCCGGGGATCCGGCCCACCGCCTGCCGCGGGGAGCGGGGTTGGCCGAGGTGGCCCGTGCGCTCGACGAGCGCGATCGGCTGGACCGGACCCGGCGGGCCTCGCCGCTCGAGCAGGCGGCGGACGCCGTGCGGATCGACACCACCGGACTGCCGATAGACGTGGTGGTGGAGCGGGTGATGGCGGTGATTCGCGACCGCCGGAGGAGCGCTTCGCGGAGTTGACGCGCTTTCGGTAACTATCGTACAGTCATGGGCTTACAGCGCATCAGGCGAGCCTCGAAGCGGGCGGACGGCGACCGTGACGGCAGTCGTGTCGACCGCTGGAGACAGGTCGGGAGGAAGGACAGGACAGGATGATAGATGCACCAGACGATGCGGCCCAGGCCGAGGCCGCCGGCGCCGCGGAGACCTCTCCGGCCGCGCCGAGACCTCCCGAGCCGGCCCGGTTCGTGGACCCGGACGAAGAGACGATCGATCCGGAAGAGCACGCTCGCCTCGTCGCTCTCTACGAGGGCAGCCTGAAGAACATCGCCGAGGGCGAGGTCATCAAGGGCACCGTGCTCAAGGTGTCCGAGTCCGAGGTGATCGTCGACGTCGGCTACAAGTCGGAGGGAATGATCGCGCTGTCCGAGTTCTACGACGAGAATGGCGAGCCGATGGTCCGGGCGGGCGACACGGTCGACGTGCTGCTCGAGCGGACGGAGGATCGCGACGGCCACATCGTGCTCTCGCGCGAGAAGGCCGAGAAGATGAAGATCTGGGACGAGGTCGAGAAGGCCTACGCGGATCGCAAGGTCGTCATCGGGCGCGTCATCGAGCGGATCAAGGGCGGCCTCGCGGTCGACATCGGCGTGCGCGCGTTCCTGCCCGGCTCGCAGATCGACGTTCGTCCGGTCCGCAACCTCGACTCGCTGCGCGGCCAGGAGCTGCGCATGCGCGTCATCAAGGTGAACAAGAAGCGCGGCAACATCGTCCTGTCGCGCAAGGTGCTCATCGAAGAGGAGAACGCGGAGAAGAAGAAGGACACGCTCGCGACCCTGGCCGAGGGCAAGGTCATGCAGGGCGTGGTGAAGAACATCACCGACTACGGCGCCTTCATCGACCTCGGCGGCATCGACGGGCTGCTGCACGTCACCGACATGTCGTGGGGCCGGGCGCAGCATCCTTCCGAGATCTTCAACGTCAACGACGAGGTCGAGGTCATCGTCCTGAAGTACGACCCGGCGACCGAGCGCGTCTCGCTCGGCTACAAGCAGCTCCACGCCGACCCGTGGACCTCGGTGGCGGAACGCTACCCCGTCGGGCAGCGCCTGCAGGGAAAGGTGGTCAGCCTCACCGACTACGGCGCCTTCGTCGAGCTCGAGCCGGGCGTCGAGGGGTTGATCCACGTATCCGAGATGTCGTGGAGCAAGCGCGTCAAGCACCCGTCGAAGTTGCTCAACGTCGGCGACATGGTGGAGTCGATGGTGCTCGGCGTCGATCCGAACGCGCGCCGCATCGCGCTCGGCCTGAAGCAGATCGAGAGCAACCCGTGGCAGCAGCTCGGCGACAAGTACCCGGTCGGCTCGAAGATCGTCGGCACCGTCCGCAACCTGACCGAGTTCGGCGCGTTCGTCGAGGTCGAGGAAGGCATCGACGGCCTGATTCACATCTCCGACATGTCCTGGAGCAAGCGGCTGAAGCACCCCTCCGACGTCATCAAGAAGGGTGACGAGGTCGAGGCCATGGTCCTCAACATCGATCCCGAGAACCAGCGCCTCTCGCTCGGCCTGAAGCAGCTTGCGACCGACATCTGGGACGACTTCTTCTCCACCACCAAGGTCGGCGACGTCGTCGAGGGCAAGGTGGTGCGGATCACCAGCTTCGGCGCGTTCGTCGAGCTGGCCGAGGGGATCGAGGGGTTGATTCACGTCTCCGAGTTCGAGGATCAGGGCCGGGGCGACAAGGCCGAGCTGGCCGTCGACGAGACGATCCAGATGCGCGTCATCAAGCTGAGTCCGGCCGAACGGAAGATCGGCCTCAGCGTGCGGGCGCTGACGAACGAGAACTTCGAGGCCGACTGGCGCAGCTATACAAGCAGCGAGTCGCCCGAGGTGACGCTGGGGGATCACTTCAAGCAGCAGACGTCGTCCGATTAGGAGTCTGCGCCGCAGATCGGGGCCGGCTCCGGCGAGGGGCTGGTTGGGCGGCAGAGCGGAGCCGCAGGCGGCGATGTCCGGGCCAGGCGCTTTCCGGCGGGCGTCCGGCGGCGACGTGCCGGGAATCGAGGAGGTCGTGGTCCGGGGCAGCATGACCAAGGCGGTGCTGGTCGAGGAGGTGGCCCGGGTCGCCGACCTCACCAAGAAGGACGCCGAGGTCATCGTCGACACGGTGTTCGGTTGCATCGTCGACGCGTTGCACCGCGGCGAGAAGATCGAGTTGCGCGGGTTCGGCAGCTTCCGGTTGCGGGAGCGCGAGCCCCGCAAGGGGCGCAACCCCAAGACCGGCGACCGGGTGGACGTGCCGCCCAAGAAGGTGCCGTACTTCAAGCCCGGCAAGGAGCTCAAGGAGCTCATCAACCGCGGCCCGGAGAAGTCCGCGCGGCCCCTGGCCGCCGCGGCGCCGGCACCGCAGACGGCGGCGGTGCCCGGTCCCGCGCCGTCCGGCCGCCGGCACGTGGTGCTCGCGGGAACTCCTCCGCAGCGGCCCGCGCTGCCGGCCCGGGGCTGACGGTTCGCGCGGCGCCGGGTGGGAATGCCTGCAACGTGGAACGACTCTGGGCACCGTGGAGACTGGAGTACGTGACCGGCGCGGCGCGCGGTGAGCCTTCCGCCTGCGTCTTCTGCGCGGCGCTCGATCCGGAGAGCCCGTCGCCCCATGTCGTCTTCCGCGGCGCGCAGGTCTTCGTCATTCTCAACAAGTATCCGTACAACAACGGCCACCTGATGGTCGTCCCGGTACGGCACGTCGATCGGCTGGCGCGGGCCACCGCGCCGGAGCTGACCGAGCTGATCGACCTCACCCGGGTGGCCGAGACGGCCCTGACCGAGGCCTACGGAGCCCACGGCATCAACGTCGGGATGAACCTCGGTCGGCCGGCCGGCGCCGGCGTGGTCGGTCACCTGCACGTGCACCTCGTCCCGCGCTGGGACGGCGACACCAACTTCATGACCGTCGTCGGCGACACGCGGGTGGTGCCGGAGGAGCCGGCGGTGAGCGTGGCCCGCCTGAAGCCGTTCTTCGAGCGGCTCGCGTCGTAGACCGCAAGCGAATGCAGCTCGATCTTACGGCGGAGCAGATCCGGTTTCGGCAGGCGGTCCGGGACTTCGCGGCAACCGAGGTGGCGCCTCGTGCCGCGGAGATCGACGCCTCCGACCGGTTTCCCCACGACCTGGTCTCGGCGGCGGCGGCTCGCGGGCTGCTGGGAGTGACCGTGCCGGAAGCCTGCGGGGGCGCCGGCCGCGATCACCTCTGCTACGCGTTGGGCATCGAGGCGGTCGCGGCTGCCAGCGCCGCGCTGGGCGCCATCCTGGTGGTCAACAACTCCCTCGTCGCCGAGGTGATCCACCGTTTCGGATCCCCCGGCCAGAAGGACGAGTGGCTCGCGCGTCTCGCGTCGGGGCGCGCCCTCGGCGCCTTCGCCCTGTCGGAGGCGCAGGCGGGGACCGACGCCGCCCGGCAGGAGACGACCGCGACGGCCGACGGCGGACGGTACGTGCTGCGGGGGCGCAAGGTCTGGGTGGCCAACGGCGCGGCGGCCGCCGTCGCGCTGATATTCGCCAGGACGGAGCCGGGCGGCGGGCGCGACGTGAGCGCGTTTCTCGTGCCGCTGGACCGGCGGGGACTGGTGCGCGAGGCAACGCGCGACCCGCTCGGCATGCGCGGGCTCGGGTGCGTCGACCTGCGCCTCGAGGGCGTCGAGGTGGAATCGAGCGCGTTGCTGGCCGGTCCCGGCCAGGGTTTCGACGTCGCCAGGTGGGCGCTCGACGGAGCCCGCGTCGCCATTGGAGCCGCGGCGCTCGGGCTGGGGCAGGCGGCGTTCGACGAGGCGCTGCGCCACGCCCGGAACCGGGAGACCTTCGGCCGTCCCATCGGCCGGTATCAGGCGATCCAGTGGCAGATCGCCGACATCGCCACCGAGCTGGACGCGGCGCGGATGCTGGTGCTGCGCGCGGCGGCGGCGAAGAACGTGCGGGAGCGGATCACCCTGGAAGCCTCCATGGCGAAGCTCGCGGCTTCGGAAGCCGCCCGGCGCGCCGCGGATCGGGCGATGCGGATTCTCGCCTCGGCCGGCTACCGGCGGGGCACGACCGTGGAGCGGCTGCTGCGCGATGCGGGGGCGCTGGAGATCGTGGCCGGCACGTCCGAGGCGCAGCGCATGATCATCGCCGCGCAGGTGGCGCCGCAGCCCCGCTGACCCATGCTCGCGGCCGTCAACCGGAGCGCCGGTTCAGCATCTGCTTCGCGATGGTCTGCAACTGCAGGTTCGACGTGCCCTCGTAGATCTGCCCGATCTTGGCGTCGCGGTACAGCTTCTCGACCGGGTAGTCCTTCGTGTAGCCGACGCCGCCGAACAGTTGCACGGCCAGCGAGGTCACCCGCTCGGCCACCTGCGAGCTGAAGAGCTTGGCCATCGCGCCCGCGGTCAGGAACGGCTCGCCCGCGTCGCGCAGCCGGGCGGCGTTGTACGTCTGCAGGCGCGCCGCCTCCAGCTCGGTCGCGGCCTGGGCGAGCTGGAACTGCACCGCCTGGAAGTCGCCGATCGAACGGCCGAACTGACTGCGCTCCTGCACGTAGGCAAGGGCATGGTCGAGCGCGCCCTGGGCCAGGCCGACCATCTGGGCGGCGATGCCGATCCGCCCCTCGTTGAGAGTCTCGATGGCCACCCGGTAGCCGCGGCCGACCTCGCCGAGGACGTTGGCGGCCGGGACGCGGCACGCGTCGAGCAGCAGCTCGCAGGTGCTGCTGGCGCGGATGCCGAGCTTGTCCTCCTTCTTGCCGACGGCGAAGCCTTCGAGACCGCGCTCGACGACGAAGGCGGTGACGCCGCGGTATCCCGCCGCCGGGTCGACGGTCGCGAACACGAGGAAGACGTCGGCCTCGGCCGCGTTCGTGATCCAGAGCTTGCGGCCGGTCAGCACCCAGTCGTCCCCGTCCCGGACGGCGCGCGTCGCCAGGGAGAACGCGTCGCTGCCGGAAGCCGCCTCGGACAGCGCGTAGGCGCCCACCGAGCGGGCGGCCAGCGCGGGCAACAGCCGGCCGTGCTGTTCCTCCGATCCCCAGCGCAGCAACGCGTTGATGACGAGCGTGTTCTGCACGTCGGCGACCACCGCGACGGCGGGGTCGACCCGGGCCAGCTCCTCCACGGCGAGGATCGACAGGAAGAAGTGCCCGCCGGCGCCGCCCCGGCGTTCCGGGATCTCGATGCCCATGACGCCGAGCGCGAAGAGCTGGTCGATCAGCTCGCGCGGCATGCGGGCCTCGGCGTCCATCCGGCGCGCGAGCGGGGCGATCTCGGCCTCGGCGAACGCACGCACGCTGGCGCGCAGCAGGCGCTCGTCCTCCGAGAGCCGGGTGAGCGGGGCGGCGGCGTCGGTCGCGCGCGCGGGGGCGGCGGCGGTGCTCATGGGGCGCGATGGTATCATTGGAGCAACGCGACAGCCTGCGAGGACACCTATGAATACACGCTGGATCGCCGCCTGTCTGAGCGCCGGACTGCTGCTGATGGTGTCCGGCTACGCCGCGCCGCAGCGTCAGGCTCCCGCCGAGCCTCCTGCGCAGACCGAGCCGGGAGAAACGCAGGAGACCGCCGCCGGGGAGTCTGTGGAGCTGCAGGGCGGGGTCACCGTCTTCCGCAGCGGCATCAACTACGTCCGCGTCGACGCCTTCGTGACCGACGACGACGGCAACCCGGTGTTCGACCTCGCGCAGGACGACTTCGAAGTCTACGAGGACGGCGTCCTGCAGACGGTGGACTCGTTCCAGGTGGTCCAGGTCGATCCGACGCCCGAGCTCTCCGGCGAGCCGCTGACCAGCATCGGCGTCACGCGCTCGGATCAGCAACTGGCCGCGTCGCGGCCCGACGTCCGGGTGTTCGTGATCTTTCTCGACGACTACCACGTGCGGGAAGGCAACAGCATCCGGGCTCGGCGCATGCTCGTCGACTTCATCGAGAACGATCTGATCTCGACCGACCTCGTCGGCGTGATGTACCCCCTGATGCCGGTGTCGGAGGTGCGTCTGACCCGCAATCACGAGGCGGTGATCAACGCCGTCCGGCAGTTCCGGGGGGTCAAGTACGACTATGAAGTGCGCAACCTCTACGAGGCGCGCTACAACATGTACCCGACGACGATCGTCGAGCGGGTGCGGAACGAGGTGTCGCTGTCGGCCCTGCGGGGGCTGATGACGATGCTGGGCGGGCTGCGCGAGGGGCGCAAGTCGGTGCTGCTCGTGAGCGAGGGCTACACGAACTACGTGCCGCCGCAGATGCGGAGCCAGGTCGCGGACCTGCGGGCGGACCCCAACGTGAACCCGCAGGTGCTCAACCCGTTCGCGGGCGACAACCCCTACGAGGAGACGATGTCGTTCTTCGAGGGGAGCGCGATGATGAGCGATCTGCGGCGCGTGATCCGGACCGCCAGCCGCTTCAACGCGTCGGTCTACTCGGTGGATCCGCGTGGGCTCGCCGTCTTCGAGTTCGACATGGATCAGCCGCAGATCAGCTACCGCACCGACCAGCGCGCGCTGCGCTTCACCCAGGACACGTTGCGGGTGCTGGCCGAGGAGACCGGCGGGCGGGCCATCGTGAACCAGAACGATCTGCGTCCCGGCCTGCAGCAGATGCTGGACGACGCGAGCGGCTACTACCTGCTCGGATACAACTCGAGCGCCGCGCCGACCGACGGGGAGTTCCACGAGATCGAGGTGCTCGTAAAGCGCGAGGGCCTGCGCGTGCGCGCCCGTGAAGGTTACTGGGCGGTCACCGTGCGCGACGTCGAGCGGTCGCTCACCACGCGGGCCCACGAGCCTCCCAAGGCGGTGGACATCGCGCTGGCCGCGCTGGCCGAGCCGCGCCGCGGCCGGCTCGTCCGCACCTGGGTGGGCACGTCCCGCGCGGAGAACGGCAGGACGAGGGTGACCTTCGCCTGGGAGCCGACCGAGGAGCGGGGGCGCCGCGATACGGCGTCGCGCGTCCTCGTCACCGCGATGGGCGATACCGGCGGGGCCTACTTCCGGGGCCGCGTGCCGGAGCAGGCGCGGTCGGCCGGACGCGGCACGACGCGGCGGCGGAGCCGTCGCGCCGCCGTCGTTGCGGCCCCGGTCACGCGGGTGGAGTTCGAGGCCGATCCGGGCACCATGCGGATGAACCTGGCCATCGAGGGCGAGGCCGGGGAGGTGCTCGACCGCGACCGGGACGAGATCGTCATTCCGGACTTCACCGGGCCCGACATCGTCCTGAGCACGCCGTACTTCGTGCGCGCGCGCAATGCGTTGGAGTTCAACACGCTCGTCGCCGACTGGACCGCGCCGCCCACCGTGTCGCGGGACTTCCGCCGCACCGATCGGCTGCTCCTGCGGTTCGACGTCTACGCGCCGGGCGGCGCGGAGCCGGACATGGAGGCCAACCTGCTGAACCGGGGCGGCGACACGATGTTTCCGCTCGACGTGCAGGCGGCCGAGGACGGCGGCCCCTCCCGCCAAGTGGAGCTGGCGCCGGCCTTCCTCGCCCCCGCCGAGTACATCATCGAGATCCGGGCGATGCTCGGTGAGGGCGAAGCGGGCGAGATGGTGGCGTTTCGCCTCGGCGGGTGACCCGTTCCATGTCCGTGGCGAACCGATCGGCACCGGCCGGCCCCGGCGCGCCCGCGGCGAGCCCCGATGCGTCGAGGGAGACCCGCCCGGTGTATGGGGCGGCCGACCTCGCGGAGCTCGACTACGCCCGCGATCTGAACGAGCCCGGCCGCTTTCCCTATACGCGCGGCATCCACGAGTCCGGCTACGGCGGCAAGCTCTGGACCATGCGCCAGTTCTCCGGCTTCGGCACGCCGGAGGAGACCAATCGGCGCTACCGGCAGCTCCTGGCCGCGGGCGGGGCGGGCCTGAGCGTCGCCTTCGACCTGCCCACGCTGATGGGGCGCGACCCGGACGATCCGCTGGCGCAGGGCGAGGTGGGCAAGTGCGGCGTCAACGTGGCGTCGCTCCCCGACATGGAGCGGCTGCTCGACGGTATCGCGCTCGACCGGGTGACCACCTCGATGACGATCAATGCCCCCGCGGCGATGATCTTCGCCATGTACCTCGTCGCCGCCGAACGGCAGGGCGCCGACTGGTCGCGCCTGTCGGGCACGCTGCAGAACGACATCCTCAAGGAGTACATCGCGCAGAAGGAGTACATCTACCCGCCCCGGCCGTCGATGCGGCTGATCACGGACGTGTTCGCGTTCTGCGCCGAGCAGGTCCCGCGCTGGAACACCATCTCGGTCAGCGGCTATCACATCCGGGAGGCGGGGGCGACGGCGCTGCAGGAGCTGGCGTTCACGCTGCGCGACGGCATCGAGTACGTCCAGTACGGCATCGACGCCGGTCTCGACGTCGACCGGTTCGCGCCGCGGATCTCGTTCTTCTTCAACGCCCACAACGGGTTCTTCGAGGAAATAGCCAAGTACCGGGCCGCGCGCAGGCTGTGGGCGCACGTCATGCGCGACCGCTTCGGGGCGGCGAGCGAGCGTTCCCGGAAGCTGCGTTTCCATGCCCAGACCGCCGGCGTGTCGCTGACCGCGCAGCAGCCGTACAACAACGTCGTGCGGACCGCGCTGCAGGCGCTGGCCGCGGTGCTCGGGGGGGCGAACTCCCTGCACACCAATGCGCTGGACGAGGCGCTCGGGCTGCCCACGCGGGAGGCGGCCCTGCTCGCCCTCCGTACGCAGCAGGTCATCGCGCACGAGAGCGGGGTGCCCGCGGCGGTGGATCCGCTCGGCGGCTCGTACCGCGTCGAATCGCTGACCCGGGAGCTCGAGGACGGCGCCCGCGACTACATCGACCGGATCGATGCGCTCGGCGGCATGGTGCCGGCAATCGAGGCCGGCTACCCGCAGCGGGAGATCGCCAACAGCGCGTACCGCACGCAGCAGGCTGTCGAGACGGGCGAGCAGACCGTGGTCGGCGTGAACCGGCACGTGGACGCGGAGCCGCCCGCCGTCGAGACCCTGTACATCGACGAGAGCGCCGCGCACCGGCAGGCGGAGCGCCTGGCCCGCACGCGGGAGGCGCGCGACGGGGCGCGGGCCGGCCGGACCCTCGACACGCTGCGGCGCACCGCGGCGGGAGCCGGCAATCTGATGCCGCCGTTGATCGAGGCGGTGCGGGCGCATGCGACGCTGGGCGAGATGTGCGCGGCGCTGCGCGACGTGTGGGGCGAGTACGAGGAGGCTCCGTCGATCTGATGCGCAGGATCCGCGTCGTCATCGCGAAACCGGGACTCGACGGGCACGATCGAGGGGCCAAGGTGATCGCCCGCTCCCTGCGGGACGCGGGGATGGAGGTGATCTACACCGGGCTGCGGCAGACGCCGGAGCAGATCGTGGAAGCCGCGCTGCAGGAGGACGCCGACGCCATCGGCGTGTCCATCCTGTCCGGCGCCCACAATCACGTGTGCCCCCGCGTGATGACGCTGCTGCGGGAGAAGGGTGCGGACGACGTGCTGGTGGTCGTCGGCGGCATCATTCCCGACGCCGACATCCCGCGCCTGCGCGAAATCGGCATCGAAGGGGTCTTCCAGCCGGGGACGTCGATGCAGTCCATCGTCGACTTCATCAACACGCACGTGCGGGCCGAGGCGCGCCCGCCCTCGACCGCTTCTTGACGGTCGCCTGCCGCGCCGCTAGGCTGCCACCAACATGCCCCATACGCTGTTGCTGGCCGATGACAGCGCCACGATTCAACGCGTGGTCGAGTTGACGTTCGCCAACGAGGACATCGACGTCATCTCGGTCAGCGACGGAGCGCGGGCCATCGAGGCCATCGAGCGCGACGCGCCCGACATCGTGCTGGCCGACGTCAGCATGCCGCGCAAGAACGGCTACGAAGTGGCTTCCTTCGTCCGTAGCGACCCGGCGCGGGCGCGGGTTCCGGTCGTCCTGCTGACGGGCGCCTTCGAGCCGCTCGACGAGGCGCGGTGCGAGGCGCTGGAGTGCTGCGAGGTGCTCGTCAAGCCGTTCGAGCCGCGTGAGGTGGTAGGCAGGGTCCGCGAGCTTCTGGATCTGCCGGCGAGCGGCGGATCGGTCGCGGCGCCCGCGGCGGCGGAGGCGCTCGCAGTGGAAGCGTCCGGCGCGGATGCATCCGGTGCGGACGCGGCGGATGCCGTCGAGGCGTCCGAGGCGTCGGGTGAGGCGGTCGGAGCCGCCGCCCCGGGCGCCCCCGTCGCGGTCGAGGCGGAGGCATCGAAGGACGGGGAAGACGAGGCGCCCTTCGCGGCGCCGGATGCGGGACGGTCGGCGGAGAGCGCCCCGGTCGCAGTCCCGGTCGAGGGCGCGCCGGCCGGCGAGGCGGCGCCGGCCCCTGCCGCGCCGGCAGAGGAGACCGCCGGCGCTGCGTCCGTTGCGGCCGCCGGGCCCCCCGACCGGACGGCCGCCGAGGCGGCGGAGCCCGCGGGACGACCCGCCGGCGAAGCGCTGTCCGTCGGGACCGCCCCGGGTCGGCCGGCGGTAGCCGGCGGCTCCGTGCTGGCCCAGTCCTTCGTCACCTTCCTTGCCGTGGAGCAGGGCGCCGACCCGCCCGCGCTTGCGCCTGCCCCCGGCGGCGAGGACGCGGCGCCGGCGCTGCAGGTTACCGACGAGATGCTGGACGAGCTCGTGGACCGGGTCGTTCGGCGGCTCCGCGAGACTGTGCTCCGGGATACGGTCGCCGAGGTCGTCTCGCGCCTCGGGGAGCGGCTCGCCCACGCCGACGTTGCGCCCGCCGCCCCCGACGACGAGTGATCCGCACCCGTTCCGCGCCCCTGCCCCGCCTGCCCGGCACGACCACTGCTCCTGATACGATCCCGGTCCAATGCGAGAGTTGACGAAGGTATTCGAGCACGCCGCGGTCGATCCCAGGTGGTACGCCTACTGGGAGGAGATCGGGGCGTTTCGGGCCGATCCCGATTCCGGCCGGCCCCCGTTCAGCATGGTGCTGCCGCCGCCGAACGTGACCGGCTGGCTGCATATCGGCCACGCCCTCAACCAGACGCTGCCCGACGTGGTCGCCCGCTGGAAGCGGATGAACGGGCACGACGTGCTCTGGCTGCCCGGCACCGACCACGCGGGCATCGCCACGCAGAACGTCGTGGAGAAGCAGTTGGCGGCCGAAGGGAAGTCGCGCCACGACCTCGGACGCGAGGCGTTCGAGGCGCGGGTGTGGGAATGGGTCGCGCAGAGCCGCGGGACGATCACGAGCCAGATGCGCAAGCTGGGATCGTCGGTCGACTGGTCGCGCGAACGGTTCACCCTCGACGACAACCTCTCGCGGGCCGTGCGCCGCGTCTTCGTGACGCTCTACGAGGACGACCTCATCTACCGGGCGAAGTACCTGGTGAGCTGGTGCCCGCGCTGCCGGACCGCGCTGTCGGATCTGGAGGTCGTGCACGCGCCGGCCCGCGGCAAGCTCTACCACGTCCGCTATCCCCGCACCGACGGCGACGGTGCGATCACCGTGGCCACGACGCGGCCCGAGACGATGCTCGGCGATACGGCCGTCGCCGTGCACCCGGGCGACGAGCGCTACGCGGCCGTCGTCGGCCGGACGTTGACGCTGCCGGTCATCGGCCGTGCCCTGCCGGTGGTCGCCGACGAGTTCGTCGACCCCGCGTTCGGCACCGGCGCGGTCAAGGTCACGCCGGCCCACGATCCCAACGACTTCGCGATGGGGGAGCGCCACGGGTTGGAGCAGGTGTCCGTGATCGACGAGGACGGGCGCATGACGCAGGACGCCGGGCCGTACGCCGGGCAGGACCGCTTCGCCGCCCGCAAGGCCCTCGTCGCGCGATTGGAGGCCGAGGGCCTGCTCGTCGGGGTCGAGGATCACGAGCACGCCGTCGGGCAGTGCGAGCGGTGCTCGACGGTCGTGGAGCCGCTGCTGTCCACCCAGTGGTTCGTCCGCATCGAGCCGCTGGCGGAACGGGCCTTGCAGGCCGTCGCCGACGGGGATACCCGCTTCGCGCCCGACAACTGGACGCGCACCTACAACGAGTGGATGACGAACATCCACGACTGGTGCATCTCGCGCCAGCTCTGGTGGGGACATCGCATTCCGGCCTGGTACTGCGACGCCTGCGGCGAGCTGCACGTGGCCGAGACGGCGCCCGACGCCTGCGGCTGCGGCGGCGCGCTGCGGCAGGAGACCGACGTCCTGGACACCTGGTTCAGCTCCGGGCTCTGGCCGTTCAGCACGCTGGGCTGGCCGGACGAGACCGCCGACCTCGCCCGTTACTACCCGACGAGCCTGCTCATCACCGCCCACGACATCATCTTCTTCTGGGTCGCGCGCATGATGATGCTCGGCCTCCGGTTCAAGCACGACGTGCCGTTCCGGTCGGTGTACGTGACGTCGCTGGTGCGCGACGCCCACGGCCGGAAGATGAGCAAGTCGAAGGGCAACGTCGTCGATCCGCTCGAGGTGATGGGCGAGATCGGGGCCGACGCGTTCCGGTTCACGCTGGCCGCGCTGGCGTCGCCCGGCATGGACATCTCCCTCTCCGAGGGGCGGCTGCGCGCCTACCGGCAGTTCATCAACAAGATCTGGAACGCTTCGCGCTTCGTGCTGATGCACGTGCCGGAGACGCTGGCGGAGCGCCCGGCGCCGCCGCCGCCGGATACGCTGGACGTGATTCACCGCTGGATGCTGCACCGCGTCGGCGCACTGGCCGCGGAGCTCGACGACGCGCTGACCCGGTACCGGTTCGACGTGGCGGCGGACCGGCTCTACCACGTCTTCTGGCACGAGTACGCCGACTGGTACATCGAGCTGGTCAAGCCGGAGCTGCAGGCGGGCGGGGCCGAGCGCGACCGCGCCGTAGCGGTTCTTCTGGAGGTGCACGACCGGTTGTTGCGCATGCTGCATCCGTTCATTCCGTTCGTGACCGAGGAGGTCTGGCAGGCGCTGCCGCCGCGGGCGGCGGGCGACGGCGCCGCGGGCGGCGGGCGGCGGACGATCACGCTGTCGGCGTTTCCGGCCCCGGTCGACGCCTGGACGGACGACGCCGCGGTGGCGGCGATGGGGCTGCTGCAGGACGTGGTGACGGCGGTGCGCACGGTGCGTTCCGAGTGGGGGGTGCCGCCGGCGCAGAAGGTCGACGTGCTGGTGCACGGTCTGGACGCCGGGACGGCAGACACGCTGCGCAGCCACCTCGGCCACGTGATGCGGCTCGCCGGCGTGGCCCGGTTCGACGTCGCGGCCATGGCCCCGCGAGCCGAGCCGGACACGGTCCGGCGGGTGGTGCGCGGGTTCGAGCTCCACGTGCCACTGGCCGGGATCGTGGATCGGGCCAGGGAGGCCGACC
This sequence comes from Vicinamibacterales bacterium, assembly GCA_963662835.3. Lineage (GTDB taxonomy): Bacteria > Acidobacteriota > Vicinamibacteria > Vicinamibacterales > UBA8438 > WTFV01. Next base: position 6,627,393 of record CAXXVU020000002.1, on the reverse strand, counting down.
GGGTGTCCCGGGAGCTGGCCAGACTGACGAAGCAGCGCGGCGGCCTGCAGGCACGGCTGGCCAACCCCGCGTTCCTCGAACGCGCGGACCCGGACGTCGTGCGCGACACCCGCGAGCAGGAGGTGGACGTGGGCCGGCGGCAGGAGAAGCTGGAGCGGATCCTGGCGGAGCTCGCGTCATGAACTCCGCGGCCCTCGCGCCGCTCGATCCGGCGGTCTACCGGGACATCGTGCGCCGGGCGCTTGCCGAGGACCTCGAGGGCGGCGACGTCACGTCGGAGGCGACGGTGACCGCCGGCCGGCGCGGGCGCGGCGAGCTCTGCGCCAGGCAGGCGTGCGTGCCGGCGGGAATCGACGTCGCGGCCGAGGTGTTCCGGCAGCGCGACCCGCAGTCCGTCGTCAGCCGCGCCCGGCAGGACGGGGACCCGTGCGCCGACGGCGAGGTGATTGCGACCGTGGAGGGACTCGCCGCGGCGCTGCTGAGCGCCGAGCGGACGGCGTTGAACTTTCTCCAGCGGCTGTCCGGCATCGCCACCGGGGCGCGCCGCTACGTCGCCGCCGCCGACGGCCGGACCACGATCCTCGATACCCGCAAGACGACCCCGACGCTGCGCGCCCTCGAGAAGTACGCCGTGCGCGTCGGCGGCGTGACCAATCACCGGTTCGGGCTCGGCGACGGCCTGCTGATCAAGGACAACCACGTGCGCCTGGCCGGCTCGATCACGGCGGCGGTGACCCGTGCGCGGGCTGCCGGCAGCGGCTTTCCGGTCGAGGTCGAGGCGCAGAGCCTGGCGGAGGTCGACGAGGCGCTCGAGGCCCGGGCCGACATCGTGCTCATCGACAACCTGTCGGACGAGGAGACCGCGCAGGCCGTGGCGCGCTGCCGCGGGCGGGCGCGCACGGAGGTCTCCGGCGGGGTCACGCTCGCGCGCCTGCCTGCGCTGGCGGCTTGCGGTCCGACGTACGTGTCCGTCGGCGCGCTGACGCATTCGGCCGTCGCCGTCGACATCAGCTTCGAGATGGCGCCGGCGTGATGACCGCGACGCACGCCGCGCTGCCGCCGGCCCTGGCATCGGCGCTCGCCGCGCGGCCGGAGCTCGGCGGGACCGTGGTGCGGCACTTCCCCGCGCTGGCGTCGACCAACGATGCCGCCGCGTCGCTGGCCGCGGCCGGCGCCGGCGACGGGACCGCGGTGCTGGCGGACCGGCAGACCGCCGGCCGGGGCCGGCGAGGGCGGGTGTGGGACTCGCCGCCGGCGGTCGGGCTCTACCTGTCGGTCATCCTGCGGGGGCGCCAGTCGCCGGTCGTCACGCTGCTCGCGGGCGTCGCGGCGGCCGAGGCTGTCCGGGGGACGGCCGGCGTGGCGGCCGAGTTGAAGTGGCCGAACGACGTCGTCGCCCCGCCGGCGCGCCCCGGCGGAGGCGCCCCGGCGGGGCGCAAGATCGCCGGGATTCTGGTGGAGGTGGTGCCCGGCGGCAGCGATGGGGACGCTGCCGTGGTGGTCGGCATCGGCGTGAACGTGAGCGCCCGCGCGTTCCCGGCCGAGCTGGACGGACGCGCCGCGGCGCTGGAGTTGCTGGCCGGCCGGCCGGTGGATCGCTTCACGCTCTGCGCCGATCTCCTGGTGCGGCTGCGTCGCTGGCGGGGTCGGATGGCCGACGACGGAGAAGGGCTGGTGGTCGCGCGCTGGCGGGCGTTGGCGCCGAGTTGCCGCGGCGCACCGGTAGCGTGGGAAGCGGGCGGCGATCGCCGCCGCGGCGTGACGGCCGGAGTCGACGACAGCGGCGCCCTGCTGGTGTCCCGCGCCGGGCGGACCGAGCGGATCGTCGGCGGACAGGTATCGTGGGAGTCGTCTGATCATGCTGCTCGCGATTGACATCGGCAATACCAACGTCGTCCTCGGGCTGTTCGCCGGCGCGTCGATCGAGCGCCGCTGGCGGCTCGCGACGTTGCCCGACCGCACCGCCGACGAGTGGTGGGTGCTGGTCAGCCGGCTGTTCGCCGAGCACGACGTCGACCCGGCGCAGATCCACGGTGTCGTCATGTCGTCGGTCGTTCCGTCCCTCACCAGGTCCGTCTCCGACATGATCGCGCGCGGGCTCGGACAGGACGTGCTGCGGGTCGACGCCGAAAACGCCGGCCTGCCGGTGGGCTACGAGAACCCGGCCGAGGTGGGCGCCGACCGCCTGGTGAACGCGGTGGCGGCCCTGCAGATGTTCGGAAACTCGGGGCGTCCGATCGTGGTCGTCGACTTCGGCACGGCGACCACGTTCGACGTGCTGTCGGCCGGCGGCGAATACCGCGGGGGCGTAATCTGTCCGGGAGTCGAGATCTCGGCCGACGCGCTGTATCGCCGGGCCGCGCAGTTGCCGCGGGTCGAGGTCCGCAAGCCCGCCGCGCTGGTCGGCCGGAGTACCGTCGCGTCGATGCAGTCCGGGCTCTTCTACGGCTACGTGGCGATGGTCGAAGGCATCGTCCGACGGCTCCGCGGCGAGATCGAGGACGGCGACCGACTGCTGTGCGTCGGGACCGGCGGACTGGCCGGCGACATGGCGGCCGAGACGACGCTCATCGACTGCGTGCAGGCGGATCTGACCCTGACCGGCCTCCGCTGTGTCTGGGAGCGCATCCGGAGGGGTGGCGCCGGTGCCTGAACGACGCCCCTCGTCCCGCCGCGGGCTCCTTTCCTGATCCGGACGAAGCCGATGGACCCAGCGGAGTTGTGCCGGGCGGTCGAGTCGTATCTCTGCCGCAAGAACGACGGACACCTGATTCGCATCGTCGGCCCCGCTTTCGAGATGGTGTGCGGCTGGGCGTCCGCCGGGATTCCGATCAGCGTCGTTCAGCGCGCGATCGATCGGCGTTACGTGCGCTACTACGCGCGGGGGCCGAAGCGGCATCCCCTGCGCATCGAGTACTGCGAGGCGGACGTGCTCGATCTGTTCGACGAGTGGAAGCGCGCGGTCGGTCTCGGTGCGGCAGCCGGGCCGGCGGAGGAGCCGGCAGGTGGGGTGGAGGCGGACGATCCCGACACGGTGCGGCAACCGGGCCCGTCGCGAGGGCGCCGCTCCCTCGCCGGGCATCTCGACGATCTGGCGGCACGTCTTTCCGCGTGGAAGCCGCCCTCCGGCGCGCCGGCCCTCGAGGACCTGCTGGCCGAGGCCCGCCGCGCCGTCGACGCCGCGCGTGCGGGGGGGCGGACGATCCGGGGCGAGGCCCGCCGGCGGACGATTGAGCAACTGGCCGAGCTGGACGGGCGGATCCCGGCGGCTGCGCGGGCCGCTGCGGGTGACCCCGTTCTGCGCGACCTCCGGGCGGAGGCGCAGGCATCGTTGGAGCCGTTCCGGACTCGCATGCAGGCCGGCGCGTTCGCCCGGGCGCTCGATGCGGCCACCGACCGGCTGCTGGTCCGGCACTTCGAGCTGCCGCGCCTGACGTTCGACTGATCGCCGCGACGCGGGCGTCGAGCGGCCGCAAGGGCGGCCGGCGGCCGGTTACATCCGCGGCGGCACCTCGCAGCCCATCAGCGCGAGCGTCCGCGTCAACTGCAGGCGGCAGCAGAGGACCGTCGCGGCGCGCCACAACCGGGTCGGCTCGTCCTCCTCGGCCACGACCGGGCAGCGGTGGTAGAACGTATTGAACATCTGCGCGAGGCCGAACGCGTACTTGGCGAGCACCGACAGCTCCAGCCCGCGGATCGACTGATCGGCGATCTCGTCGAGCCGGGCCGCCTCGAGCAGCAGGGCCCAGGCGGCGGTGCCGTCGCCCGGGGCGGCCAGCGGCTCGGACGGCAGCCCCGCCAGGGCCGCGACGAGCGTCTCGTCGCTCAGGCCGTCGCGGTCGTACAGCTTGCGCAGGATGTTCGCGGCCCGCACCGCGGCGTACTGCACGTAGGGACCGCTCTCTCCCTCGAAGCTGAGCGCCTCGTCGATATCGAACGCGATGAGCTTCGCGCGCGAGTACTTGATCATGAAGTAGCGGATCGCCGCCGTGGCGATGGCCGTCGCGATGGCGTTGGCTTCGGCCCCCGCCGCCGGCAGGTCGGCGTGGCGGGCGAGCACCTCGCGGCGGGCTGCCTCGGTCAGCCGGTCCAGGAGGTCGTCCGCCTTCACGCCGAGCCCCTTGCGGCCGGATACCTCGACGAACGAACGGTCCGCGTCGGGAGCGGCGTCGTGTCCGAGGGCGCGTGCGGTCGCCGGCGACAGCGCCACCATTTCGTAGGACACGTGCACCGAGCGCTCCGCTTCGGCGCCGCGCCCGACCGCGGTGAGGGCCTGCTTGAGGAGCTGCTGCAGGTAGGCTTGCCGCGTGTCGATGACGTTGTAGGCGGCGTCGGCCTGCCCGAACGCGGCGTCCCGAGCGGCGTCGGCGGCGACCGAGGAGGTCGTCGACCAGAGGGGGCGTCCGGAGCGCTGCGAGCCGTGCCGCCGGTAGCGGAAGTCACGCTCGAGCACGCCGAGCTTCCAGAACTGGTAGGCGATGTCCTTGCCGACGTAGGTAACGGTGCCGTTCGAGCGGACGATCACCTTGGATCGCGACTTGGGTCCGCCCGCGCCGGTGTCCGCGTCTCCCTGCGGCGCGTCGGCGTCGAGCGGCATCACCCAGCAACCGGCCTGCGGGCCGGCCGTCTCGAGTCGCACCGCGCCCGCCTCCTTGAGCACGTCGAACGCCCGGGACCAGAACTGGAGGCGCAGGATGTCGCCCTCCCAGGCCAGCAGGTCGTACTCGATGTTGATCCGGTCCATCGTGGCCAGATGACAGCGGACGATGCGATCGGCGACGAGGCGGCCGAGACGGGACGCAGGCCCGGCGTCGGTCTCGAGGTCGTGCAGGGCGCGGGCCCGCAGCGCGAGCCGTTCCGGATCCTCCTCGTACCAGGCGGTCACCCGCGCGTAGAGGTCCCAGCAGTGGTAGTCGAAGCGCGGTTGCCCGGCGAGGGCGGCGACCTCCTCGAATGGCAGGCGCTCGAGGTGCTGGAAGCCGACCACCACGTCCGCCACCTGAACCCCGGTGTCGTCGATGTAGTTCTGGACCTCCACCGGTACGCCGAGGAACCGCAGCAGTCGGACCAGGGTGTCGCCGAGCGCGGCGTTGCGCAGGTGTCCGACGTGGGCCGCCTTGTTGGGGTTGATCGCGGTGTGCTCCACGATCGCCTTGCGGATGCCCCGGCCGGCGCGCGGCGGGGACGGCGGCGGCGCCAGCGACCGCCGGGCGAAGCGGGCGCGGTCGAGGAAGATGTTGACGTAGCCGTTGGGCGCCGGCTCGACGCGTTCGACGCCGTCGACGGGACCGAGCGCGGCGACGATCTCGGCCGCGATGGCGCGCGGCGCCTTGCGCAGCTCCCGCGCCAGCTCGAACGCCACGGTGACGCCGAGGTCGCCCATCGAACGGTCCGGCGGGTACTGGATGACCACGTCCGGCAGTCGGTCGGCATCGAGGCCGTACAGCTCGACCAGTACGTCGCGGACACGCGACCGCACGGCCGCGTGCATCCCGAGGATCATCGCGTGTGCTCCCGTTTGCGGACGACGGCTCGCCGCGGGCGAGCGACGGGCGGAGGCGCGTTACCGGTCATGGTAGGCAGCAAGGGCCAGCGCCCGCGCGTGGTCGGCCGGCGTGTTGACGTTGAAGAAGAGCGTACCGTCGGGATCGAATGTCCCGATCTCGTCCGCGTTCGTCTCGTGCCGGCGCATCTCCAGCACGGCCTCGCCCGCCCGCAGGGCGCCAGCGGCGATGCGCCGCTCGAGGACCGGGATGCAGGACGCCCGGTAACAGGCGCACAGGGGTTGATAGCCGGTGCGGGTGCGCGGGACGGCCACGTCCACCGCGGGGGCCGCGTGCCGCAGAAGGTGGTCCAGGAACCGCGGGCTGAGAAAGGGCATGTCGCCGGCGGCCACCAGCGTCCGGGAGGATCGCGACGCCTGCAGGGCCGCGTGCACGCCGCCGAGCGGTCCGGCGCCGGCCAGCAAGTCCGGATGCACGGGCACCCCGAGCCCCGCGTACGTCTCGCGGTCGTTTCCCACGATGAACACCTGATCGGCCACCGCCCGGAGCGCCGCCAGCAGGCGGTCGACGATGCGCCGGTCGCCAAGGGGAAGCAGCAGCTTGGGCCTACCGCCGAAACGGCGCGCCCGGCCGCCGGCGAGGATGGCTGCCGTCGACATCGCCGACCGAAACCTTACCAGATCCTCGCCGGGGCCCGCCGATCGGCGGCGCGGATGCGGAGTGCGTTGACACTGCCCAGGTGCTCGGCTACCGTGAGGTAGAGTCTCATCGAGAGAACGACATGTCGATCAGAAAGGCCCGTCGCCGGATACGACTCGTGCTCCGGTGGGGCGCCGCCGCCTGGATGCTGATGCTGCTGGCCGCGGCATGGCCGGCCGCGCAGGAGGAGCCGCGCGGACGCCCGGTCGTCTATACGACGGAGGTCGAGGCGCTGATCCATCCCGTGTCCGCCGAGTACATCGCCCAGACCCTGGACGCGGCGGATCGCGCGGGCGCCGATCTGGTCGTCGTGGTGCTGCGCACGCCCGGCGGGCTGGTCGATTCCACGCGCGAGATCAATACCCGGATCATCGAGGCGCAGACCCCGGTCGTGGTCTACGTCGGTCCGAGCGGGACGCGGGCCGCGTCGGCCGGCTTCCTGATCACCATCGCCGCGGACGTGGCGGCGATGGCCCCGGGCACGCACATCGGGGCCGCGCACCCGGTCTCCGGAACCGGGTCCGAGATGGACGAGGCCGCGTCGCAGAAGGCGGCCTCCGACGTGGCGGCCTACGCCCGATCGATCGCGAGCCAGCGGCAGCGCAACGTGGAGCTGGCGGAGAAGGCGGTTACCGAGAGCCTGTCGTTCACCGAGCGCGAGGCCCGCGACGCCGACCCGCCGCTGATCGACCTGATCGCCGCGGACCTCGACGACCTGCTCGAGCAGCTCGATGGCCGCGAGGTGCGGCGCTGGGACGGCACGCTGCAAACCCTGCGCACGGCGGATGCCGAGATCGAAGCCGTCGAGATGACCTGGCGGCAGCGGCTGCTGAGTGCGATCGCGCACCCGCAGATCGCCGTCCTGCTCTTCAGTCTCGGGAGCCTCGGGTTGACCATCGAGCTCTGGAACCCCGGCGCCGCGGTGCCCGGCATCGTCGGCGCGGTCTGCCTGCTCCTGGCGTTCTTCGCGTTCCAGATCCTGCCGATCAACTACGTCGGCCTGCTCCTGCTCCTGTTCGGGATGGTCCTGCTCGTCATCGAGATGTTCACGCCCACCTACGGCCTGCTGGCCGCCAGCGGCATCGCGAGCATGGTGTTCGGCGCGGTGATGCTGTTCGACTCTCCGGCGCCCGAGCTGCAGCTCGGCTGGGCCTTCATCGCACTCACGGTGCTGGTGCTGGGGCTCGGCACGGCGGCCCTGACGCGGCTGGGAATCAAGGCGCATCAGGTCCGTCCGGTTACCGGGGTCGACGGCATGGTGGACCAGGAAGGGCAGGCGCTCGGCCCGATTCCGGCCGGCGGAGGTGGCCGCGTCTCCACGCGGGGCGAGATCTGGACCGCCGCCGCCGCGCCGGGGGCGGACATCGCCGGCGGCGAACGCGTGCGGGTGATTGCCGTCCAGGGCATGGTGCTCACCGTGCGGCGCGCGGCGCCGCCTTCAGGGGAAGAGGAAGGATCGCTGTGATGAACATCGGCCCGGAGCTCGTCGTACTGATCATGGTCGTGCTGTACTTGGCGAACTCCATCAAGATCCTCAACGAGTACGAGCGTGCGGTGATCTTCCGTCTCGGAAAGCTGTATCCGCGTCCCAAGGGGCCGGGCGTCATCCTCGTGTTCGCGCCGATCGATCGCATGGTCCGCGTCAGCCTGCGCACCATCGTGATGGACGTGCCGCCGCAGGACGTCATCACGAAGGACAACGTATCGGTCAAGGTGAACGCGGTGGTCTATTTCCGGGTCATGGATCCGCAGCGGTCCGTGGTCGAGGTCGAGAACTTCCACTATGCGACCTCGCAACTGGCGCAGACCACGTTGCGGAGCGTGCTCGGCCAGGTGGAGCTGGACGGCCTGCTGTCGGAGCGCGAGCAGCTCAACCAGCAGCTCCAGCAGATCCTCGATCTGCATACCGACCCGTGGGGCGTGAAGGTATCGTCGGTCGAGGTCAAGCACGTCGACCTGCCGGTCGACATGCAGCGGGCGATGGCCGCGCAGGCGGAGGCCGAGCGCGAGAAGCGTGCTAAAATCATCCACGCCGATGGTGAGTTCATGGCCTCCGAGAAGTTGTCGCAGGCAGCCGAGGTCATCGGCCGGCAGCCGCTGGCGGCGGTACTTCGCTATCTGCAGACGTTGACCGAAATCGCCGGCGAGAAGAACTCGACCATCGTGTTTCCGTTGCCTATCGACCTTTTGGGCGCATTGTCCGGCAAACGCGACGACTGAGCGTGGCGTCAAGATCCTCGGACGGGAGCGGCCTCGGCTCGAAGCACCTCGTCTTTCTGGCGATGATGAGCGCCGGTCTCGGCGTCGTCGTCTTTCTGGTCGGTGTGATGGTGGGGCGCGGCGAGTCGATCGTCGAAATGGTCACCGGGCAGGCCGCGAGCGTCGGCGAAGACGAGCCGTTGGTGATCGACGCGCAGCCGTTCGCCGCCAGCACCGCGCGGCGCGAGCCCTCGATGGCGGCTACCGACGGCTCCGATCTGTCCTACTTCCAGCGTCTGGACGACAACGCGGGACCGGCGCTCGACGCCGGGTTGCTGGAGCCGCCCGCGCCCGCGCCGCGCCCCGAGACCACGGCGGCGAGCGGCTCCGCGGTGGACGCTGCGGCGGCCGGGCCGGATGGCCGCCGATCGCGGTCCGACGGCTACGCCGTCCAGGTAACGACGCTGCGGGAGAGCGCCGCGGCCGAGAGCATGGCGCAGGGACTCATCGAGAAGGGGTATCCGGCGTTCGTCGTCCCACCGACCCCCGATGTGCCGGTTCCGGTGTTCCGGGTTCGAGTCGGGACCTACACGGATCACGAGGAAGCCGAGCAGGTGCTCCGGAGGCTCGAAGGCGAAGAGTCGTTCAAGCCCTGGATCACGCGGTAGCGTGCCTCCGCCGAGAGTCTGGTACGTGCCGCCCCTGCCGCTCGCCGCCCTTTCCGGCGTACTGCTGTTCCTGAGCTTTCCGACCCGGGGACATCCCGCCGTCGCGTGGCTGGCTCTCGTGCCGTTGCTGGTCGCGGCGGCGCGAGCGACTCCGTGGCAGGGGCTGCGTCTCGGCCTGGCCACCGGCCTCGTCCATTTCGCCGGCACGCTCTACTGGCTCCCGGCGGTGATGGTCGACTACGGCGGACTGCCGGCGCCGGTCGCCTGGCTCGTGCACGTGCTGTTCGTGGCGTTCCTGGCGCTGTTCCCCGCCGTGTTCGCGGCCGGCGTCGCAGACCTGGTCTCCCGCCTGGGGGCTCCGGGACTGCTGTTCGCCCCTGCTCTGTGGGTCGCCACGGAGCTGGGGCGGATGCATCTCTTCACCGGATTCCCCTGGGCGCTGGTCGGCTACAGCCAGGTGCCGTTTCCGGCCGTCGCCCAGGCCGCGAGCGTCGTCGGGGTGCTCGGAGTTTCGGCGCTGGTCGTTCTCGTCAACGGCGCCATCGCCTACGCGGTGGTGGCCGGCTCCCGAGCCCGGCGCACGCCGCTCGCCGCCGGCGCCGCGGTGGTCGCCGTCACCGTCGCGTTCGGGGCGTGGCGCCTGCAGGACGGAACGCTGCTGCGGGCGGGCACATCGCTGCGGGTGGCCGCGCTGCAGGGCAACGTGCGCCAGGACGAGAAATGGAACCCGCTGCGGAGCGACTCCATCCTGGAGACCTATCTCGGGCAGACGCGGCGCGCGGTCGCCGCGGGGGCGCGGCTGGTCGTCTGGCCGGAGTCCGCGACCCCGTTCCCCCTCGATCGGGACGCGCGCGGCGAGGCGGTGCGGGACGTGGCGCGGGAGACCGGCGCGCATCTACTCGTCGGGACGACGGAAGTCGTGCGGGATGCCGGGACGCGGTACTACAACGCGGCCTATCTGCTCGAGCCCCGCGCGGGCTCGACGGCGGGCGTGTACCGCAAGCAGCACCTCGTGCCGTTCGGCGAGTATGTGCCGTTGCGGTCGGCGCTGTTCTTCGTGTCGCCGCTGGTGGAGGGCGTGGCGGGCTTCTCCGCCGGCACCGAGCCCCGGACGCTGCCGGTCGACGGCAGCCCGGTGGGCACGGCCATCTGCTACGAGATCATCTATCCTGGCCTGGTACGGGAGCTCGTGCTCCAGGGCAGCCGGTTGCTGGCCACGGTCACCAACGACGCGTGGTACGGGCGCACGGCCGCGCCGCACCAGCATTTTCAGCAGGCGACGATGCGGGCGATAGAGCAGGGGCGCTTTCTCGTCCGCGCGGCCAACACCGGGATCAGCGGGGTGATCGATCCGTACGGACGAGTGCTGGAGCGGTCGGAGCTGTTCGAGCCGGCGGTCGTCGTCGAGGACGTGCGGCTTCTCGACCAACTGACCATCTATGGGCGGTTCGGCGACGTGCCGGCCTACGCCGGCGCGGCCATCGCCCTCGTCGCGCTCGGATTCGGGCGGCGGCGCCGAACTTCGTGATTGACGGGACGGAGGCAGACTCGTGGCGATAGCCCTGGACGAACACGTTCGGAGATACCAGGACCTGGTGAAGCGCGCGGCCGATCTGCGGAGCTATCTTTGACCCTGCCGCCGTCGAAGCGGAGATGTCGAAGCTGGAGCGGCAGGCCGCCGCGCCCGACTTCTGGAGCGACCAGGCCGCGGCGCAGCGCGTTCTCCAGCGCCGGCGCCGGCTGCAGGAGGACTTCGACCTCGCGGACTCGCTCCGCCGCAAGACCGACGACCTCGCCGTGCTGTTCGAGTGGGCCGAGCAGGGCGAGGACGTAGCCGGCGACCTGGAGACGGGGCTCGCCGATCTGCTCGGAGAGGTCGAGGGGGCCGAGATCCGCAAGATGCTCGGCGGCGAGCACGATCAGTGCAACGCCATCGTCTCGATTCACCCGGGAGCCGGCGGGACGGAGTCGCAGGACTGGGCGGAGATGCTGCTGCGGATGTACCTCCGGTGGGCGGAGCGCCGCGGCTTCTCCCGCGAGGTGATCGACAGCCAGCCCGGCGACGAAGCCGGGGTCAAGAGCGCCACGGTCACCGTCAGCGGAGACTATGCCTACGGGCTGCTCCTCGCCGAGGCGGGCATCCATCGGCTCGTGCGCATCTCCCCGTTCGATCAGGCATCCCGGCGGCACACCTCGTTCGCGTCGGTGTTCGTGTGGCCGGAGCTGCCGGACGACGTCGAAGTCGAGATCGAGGAGAAGGACCTCCGGATAGACACCTATCGGTCGAGTGGTGCGGGGGGGCAGCACGTCAACGTCACGGATTCCGCGGTCCGCATCACCCACCTGCCGACCGGTATCGTCGTTTCCTGCCAGAACGAGCGCTCGCAGCACCGTAACCGGGACGCGGCGATGGCCGTGCTCCGGGCGCGGCTGTACGATCGGCGGATCAAGGAGCAGCAGAATCGGCTCGAGGAGATCGGGGGCGAGAAGAAGGACATCGCCTTCGGCAGCCAGATACGCAGCTACGTCCTCCATCCCTATCGGATGGTCAAGGACCACCGCACGAAGGTCGAGGAGGGCAACGTCGATCGGACCCTCGACGGCGACCTCGACGGCTTCATCAAGGCGTACCTGATGCAGAAGGCGTCCGGCGCTCCCGGCAGGCCCGAGGCGGCCGGCGACGCCTGATCAGCGCGGAAAGGCGCTGCCCGGCTCCGTGCCGGCGATGAACGCCTCCTGGATGGAGCCGGGCGTTCCGGGGGCGGCCGACTCGCCGGTCTCCCGGTTCACGGAGGCGAAGACGATGTTCGTCGGCGGATCGAACTCGGGTTGCGTTTCCCCGCGACCGGCGACGTAGGCCTCCATGAAATCGATCCAGATGGGCAGCGCCACCCGTGCGCCCTGCTCGTTGTAGCCCATCGTCTTCTTTTCGTCGTGGCCGACCCACACGCCCACGGTGACGTCGGGATCGAAGCCGACGAACCAGGCGTCCGTGTAATCGTCCATCGTGCCGGTCTTGCCGCCGATCGGCCAATCCAGCGTCCGCCGCGCCCGCTGCGCCGTGCCCCGCTGCACGACGCCGCGCATGAGGCTCACCATGACGTAGGCGGTGTCGGGGCGCAACGCGTCGCGCGACTGCGGGCGGTTCTCCTCCAGCAGGCGCCCGTTGCGGTCGATGACCCTGTCGATCAGGTACGGCAGCATCCGCCGGCCCTGGCTGGGGAACACCGAGTAGGCGCTGGTCACCTCCATCAGCGTCGCCTCGGCCGAGCCGAGGGCGACGGACAGGTACGCCGGGATCGGCGAGCTGAAGCCGACCCGCCGCGCGAAGTCGACGACCACCTCGGGGCCGACCTCGTTCATGAGCCACACCGCCGGCACGTTCCGCGAGTCCTCGAGGGCATGCCGCAGCGTGATGGGGCCCTCGTACGTGTTGTCGTAGTTTCGGGGCCGGTACCGCGGCTGGTTCGGGCCGGCCTCGAAGCTGACCGGCTCGTCCTGCAGGATGCTGGTGGTCGTGTGGCCCTGGTCGACGGCGGCGGCGTACAGGACGCCCTTGAACAGGGAGCCGAGCTGTCGGAACGCCTGCGTGGCGCGGTTGAACCGGCTGCGTTCGAAGTCGTAGCCGCCCACCATGGCGAGGACGTGCCCGGTGCGGTTGTCGATCGCGACGAGCGCCCCTTCGACCTCGGGTTCCTGGTCGAGGGTGGCCGTCCCGCGGCCGCCCCCGTCCGGGAGCGTCGTCACGGTCACGTCGATCAGGTCGCCCACCTCCACGAGCTCGTCCGGCGAGGACTTCCGCGTCCAGGCGAAGCCGTCGGCGTCGATGTCCGCGGCATGCGGCCCGATCCGCACCCCAATCGTGTTCGAGGTCGTTCCCGTGACCACCGCCGGCACCATGTCGCCCTCCGCGATGGGGAGCCGCCAGCGGAAGTGCTCGAAGGCGTCGACCGACTCGTCCGCGTCGTCGCCGCGCAGGACGTTGCGCCGGGCGCCGCGGAAGCCGTGGCGCTTGTCCACGACCCGGAGGCCTTCCGAGATCGCCCTGTTCGCGGCACGCTGCAGGTCGATGTCGAGCGTCGAATGGACGACCAGGCCGTCCTCGTAGAGCCGCTGCGCTCCGTAGCCGGCTTCGAGGTGCTGTCGAATCTCCTCGAGGAAGTACGGCGCGATGGTGTTGGCCCTCCGGCTGCGCGGGGCGAGCACGATCGGCTTGGCCATTTCGGCTGCGGCGACCGCATCGGTGATGTAGCCTTCGTCGGCCATGCGCCCGAGCGCGTAGTTGCGCCGCTCGCGGGCGCGCTCCATGTTGACGAGCGGGCTCCAGCGCGCCGGCGACTGCAGGATGCCCGCTATCAGGGCGGCCTCGCCGATCTCGAGCTCGCTGGCGGACTTGCCGAAGTAGAGCTGCGACGCCGCCTCGACGCCGTGGGCGGCGTGGCGCGCCGTGCCGAGCCATATCTGGTTGGCGTAGAGGGCCAGTATCTCCCGCTTCGTGTAGCGCTTCTCGATGAGGAAGGTGTAGTAGACCTCCCAGGCCTTGCGCTGCCACGCCTTCTGGAGTCCGAGGCTCTCGCCGGCGACCTCGATGTTGCGCGCGAGCTGCATCGTCAGCGTGCTCGCGCCGGCGGCCGTGAGATCGCCGGCCGCCACGTTCCGAATCACGGTCCGGATGCCGGCCGGGATGCTGATGCCCTGATGGTCGAAGAACGAGGCGTCCTCGGCCGCGATGATGGCGTTGCGGAGCACCTCGGGGATGTCTTCGTACCCGATGATGTCCCTGCGCTCGGTGGCGAACTCACCGATCAACTCGCCGCCGCGCGCGTACACGCGCGTGATGGTGTCGGGCGCGTAGTCGTCGAGCGCCTCGATCTCAGGCAGGTCCGGCGAGTAGGCGAGCAGCACGCCTGCCACGATCCCGAAGAGGGCGGAGCCGGCGAAGAGGCTCAGGACGACGGCCTGGCGCACGTAGCGGTTTGGTGCAGGAGCCACGCGGATCTCCTCGATGAGATTGGAACAAGAGGATGAAATCACTATAGCACGGGCCTCGCCCGCCCGGAGCGCGCACCGGCAGGACGGCGGAAGTTGACATGAGGCGGCTAAGATTATATGGTTGTCATGTTATATGGTCAGGGTCGGGCGCCGCCGCGGGCGGTGGTTCCGCACGGTCGAGGGCCGCAGCAGTCGTTGCAGAATACGAAGGAAAAGCAAAAGATGGGCAAGATCATCGGGATCGATCTGGGGACCACGAACTCGGTCGTGGCCGTCATCGAGGGCGGCGAGCCGACCGTCATCGCCAATCCGGAAGGGAATCGGCTGACGCCGTCGGTTGTGGCGTTCGCGAAGTCCGACGAACGGCTGGTGGGCCAGGTCGCCAAGCGGCAGGCGGTGACCAACCCCGAGAACACGGTCTTCTCGATCAAGCGGTTCATGGGGCGCCGTTTCGACGAAGTGAACGAAGAAATGGCGATGGTGCCGTATGAAGTGGTGCGGGCGAAGAACGGCGACGCGCGGGTCAAGGCCGGGGGGAAGGAGCTGTCTCCGCCGGAGCTGTCGGCCATGGTGCTGCAGAAGCTGAAGCAGGCGGCCGAGGAGTACCTGGGGCAGTCCGTCGCCCAGGCGGTCATCACCGTGCCGGCCTACTTCAACGACGCGCAGCGGCAGGCCACGAAGGACGCCGGCCAGATCGCCGGGCTCGAGGTGCTGCGGATCGTCAACGAGCCGACCGCGGCGGCTCTGGCCTACGGGCTCGACAAGAAGACCGACGAGACGATTGCCGTGTACGACTTCGGCGGCGGCACCTTCGACATCTCGATTCTCGAGGTGGGCGAGGGAGTCGTCGAGGTCAAGGCGACCAACGGCGATACGCACCTCGGCGGCGACAATCTGGACCAGGTGGTCATCGACTGGATCGTCGGAGAGTTCAGGCGCGACGAGGGGATCGACCTCAGCCGCGACCCGATGGCGCTCCAGCGTCTCAAGGAGGCGGCCGAGAAGGCCAAGATGGAGCTGTCGACGGTCGTGGAGACGGAGATGAACCTGCCGTTCATCACCGCCGACGCCTCCGGTCCGAAGCATCTGCAGAAGAAGCTGACGCGGGCGCGGTTCGAGCAGCTCGTCGAGCCCTTGCTGCAGCGCACCGTCGAGCCGGTCAAGCGTGCCCTGCGGGACGCCGGCCTCCAGCCGCCGCAGATCGACGAGGTGGTGATGGTCGGCGGATCGACCCGGGTGCCCCGCGTGCAGGAGATCGTGAAGGAGCTGTTCGGCAAGGAGCCGCACCGCGGGGTGAACCCGGACGAGGTGGTGGCCATCGGCGCGTCGGTGCAGGCGGGCGTGCTGGGCGGCGAGGTCAAGGACCTGCTGTTGCTCGACGTGACGCCGCTGTCGCTCGGCATCGAGACCCTCGGGGGCGTGTTGACGTCGCTGATTCAGCGCAACACCACCATTCCGACCAAGAAGAGCGAGTCCTTCTCGACCGCCGCGGACAACCAGCCCAGCGTGGAGGTGCACGTCCTGCAGGGCGAGCGTTCGATGGCCAGGGACAACCGGACGCTCGGCAAGTTCCACCTCGACGGCATTCCGCCGGCGCCGCGCGGCGTGCCGCAGATCGAGGTGACCTTCGATATCGACGCCAACGGTATCGTCAACGTGTCCGCCAAGGATCTGGGCACGGGCAAGCAGCAGCAGATCACGATCACCGCCTCGAGCGGCCTGAGCAAGGACGAGGTCGACACGATGATGCGGGAGGCGGAGGCGCACGCCGACGACGACAAGGCCCGCAAGGAGGAGGTGGAGACGCGGAACCGGGCGGACCAGGCGGCCTACGCGGCCGAGCGGATGCTGAAGGACGCCGGCGACAAGCTGTCCGAGCAGGAGCGCAAGCCGGTGGAAGAGGCCGTCGCCGCCTTGAAGAAGGCGAACGAGGGGGGCGACGTCGGCGCGATCGGCCAGGCGCTCGAGGCGTTGAACGCGGCCCAGCAGGCCGCGGCCCAGGCGTTGTACGCGAAGACCGCGCAGGCCCCCCCCGGTGCCGACGGCGGCCCGGATCCGGGCGCCGGTCCGGCCCCCGGCGCGGGCTCCGGCGGACCGGCGGCGGGCAACAGCGGAGAGGTCATCGACGCCGAGGTCGTGGAGGACGGCAAGGCGTAGACCCGGGAGGTCCCCGTGGCCAAGGTGGACTTCTACGTCATTCTCGGCGTCGAGCGCTCGGCGACGCGGGACGAGGTGGGCAAGGCCTACCGGCGTCTCGCCCGGCGCTATCACCCGCGCATCAACCCGGGCGACGCCGAGGCCGAGGCATTCTTCAGGACCGTGACCGAGGCCTACGAGACGCTGCGGGATCCGGCGCGCCGCCGGGAGTACGACGCGCACGGCGCCCGCGAGCACGCCTCGCCGCCGGTGGCCATCGAGTTCCAGGGATTCGACTTTTCGCCGGGCGGCAGCGGCGCCGGGACCTCGGCGACGTTCCGGGAGCTGTTCTCCGACGTGTTCACCGTACCGGCTGCGCGCACCGTTTCCGGCCGGCCGGAGCGCGGTGGCGATCTGTTCGGCGAGGTCGCGCTGTCGTTCGAGGAGGCGGTGCGGGGGACCGAACGCCGGCTGACCGTCACGCGGCTCGATGCCTGCCTCGAGTGCGGCGGCGCCGGGCGGCGGCGGGCCGTCGAGACGCGCTGCGCCGGCTGCCGGGGCTCCGGCACCACGCGCCGCCGGCGCGGTCACATGGTCTTCGCGATGCCCTGCTCCGAATGCGACGGGAAGGGAAGCCTCCGCTTCCGCCCCTGTGCGGCCTGCCGCGAACGGGGCGTCGTGACCCGGGACGAAGAGATCGCCATACACGTGCCGGCCGGGGTGGACGACGGGTCGCGTCTGCGGATCGAGGCCAAGGGGAACGCCGGCCGGCGGGGCGGCGAGCCGGGCGATCTCTACATCGTGGCGAGGGTCGGCCGGCATCGCGTCCTGCGGCGCGAAGGGCAGGACCTGCATCTGGATCTGCCGATCGCCATCCATGAAGCGGCGCTCGGAGCGACGGTGGACGTGCCGACCCTCGATGGCACCGCGCGCCTGCGGGTGCCGCCGGGGACGCGCTCCGGGCAGCGGTTCCGCTTGCGCGAGTACGGCGTTCCCTCGCCGCGCCGCGACGGCGGTCGCGGTGACCTCGTCGTCGCCGTCAACGTCGTTCTGCCTCCGGTCGCCGACGAGCGGTCGAAGGCGCTGTTGAGGGAGTTCGGCCGCATCAACGCGGCGGACGTGCGCAAGGGCCTCTTCGAAGACTGACTCCTATGGCCAAGCAGACGGGCGCGGGACCTTACATGATCAGCGTCGTCGCGCAGCGCTACAGCATTCATCCGCAGACGCTGCGGCTCTACGAGCGCGAGGGGCTGCTGAAGCCCTCGCGCACGGACGGCAATACGCGCCTCTACGGGGAAGAGGACATCGAACGCCTGGAGACCATCCTCTCGTTGACCCGCGATCTCGGCGTGAACCTCGCCGGCGTGGAGATCATCCTCAACATGCGCGAGAAGATGGCGCGGATGCAGCACGAGGTCAACGAGTTCATGCACTACGTCAAGCAGGAGCTCTCCCGCGGCGTGGGCGACTGGGAGCAGCGGCTGGGGACCGCGCTCGTCAAGTCGCATCCGAGCGACCTCGTGCGCCCGGCGGCGGCCGAGCCGGTGGAGCCGCCGGAGGCCGAAGCGCCCGGGCGAGCCGCGCCCCGCCCGCCGGACGCCTGACCGTGCCTGCCGGCCGGTCCTGTTAAGCTTGGCGCGTGGCGGACCGGGAATCGCGGGCGGCGGCGGAGTGTCCGGACTGCCGCGGTACCGGCTGGCGCATGCGCGCGGTCGACGGCATGCGCCGCGCCGAGCGCTGCGAGTGCTGGCGCGTCGGCGTGGCGCAGCAGATGCTGGGGAGAGCCCGCATTCCCGCCCGGTACGCGAAGTGCGACTTCTCGACGTTCATCGCCTACGACAACGAGAAGCTGCAGCGCGCGTTCAGGAAGGCGCGCGAGTTCGCTGCCGCGTTTCCCGTCGTCGACAAGGGGTTGCTGTTCATCGGCCCTCCCGGCATCGGCAAGACGCACCTGGCGGCGTCGGTGCTGCGCGAGGTCGTGCTGAAGGGCATGCGCGGCGTCTACTACGACACCCGTTCGCTGCTGAGCACCATCCGGAGCACCTACAACCCGGTCACCCGCGCGTCGGAGGCGGACGTTCTGGAAGAGGTCATGCGCGCCGAGCTGCTCGTACTCGACGACCTGGGGGCGGAACGGCTGACGGACTGGGTCGAGGAGACCATGCACCTGGTCGTCAACACGCGCTACAACGAGAAGCGTCCCACGGTCTTCACCACGAACTACGAGGACGTTTCCGACGTGGAGGACCTCGACTCGCTGCTCGTCCGGGTGGGGCGTCGGCTCCATTCCCGACTCCGCGAGATGTGCGAGTTTCTCGAGTACGACGGACCCGACTACCGCGAGTTCGAACGCCCCCCGACGGCGGAAGATCTCTCCCAGGCGGTCGGGCTGAATCCACGCCGGCGCCTGCCGCAGCGGACATCGCCCCGCGCCCGCGCCCGCGCCCGGATCCCGGAGGGACAACTCGATCTGGGCTGGGCGGGCGGCAAGGCCGGCACCTGATGCCCGCCGCCGGCGCGCTCGGCCTGTACGTCCACGTACCGTTCTGCGCCGCGATCTGCAGCTACTGCAACTTCAACCGCGGGCTGCTCGACGAGGATCTGAAGCGGCGCTACGTCGCGGCGGTGGCGCGCGAGATCGAGCGGAGCGGAGACGGCAGCCGGGTCGATTCGATCTTCTTCGGCGGCGGAACGCCGTCGCTCCTTTCGAGCGCCGAGGTGGCTCGCGTGCTGGACGCCTGCCGCGGGGCCTTCGACGTCGACCCGGATGCGGAGACTACGCTCGAGATGAACCCGGAGTCCTGCCGCGCGGAGTCCGTGTCGATGCTCCTGCAGGCCGGCGTCAACCGCATCAGCCTCGGCGTGCAGTCGTTCGACGACGGGGAGCTCGCCCGCCTGGGCAGGGCGCATTCGGCGGAGCAGGCCCGTGAGGCGCTCGCCGCGGTTCGCGCGGCCGGCTGCCGGAACGTGAGCCTCGACCTGATGCTGTGGCTGCCCGCGCAGAGCCGCGCCGCGTGCGCGGCGTCGGTCGACGCCCTGGTGGCGCTCGCTCCCGATCACGCCTCGCTCTACCTGCTGGAGCTGTATCCGAACGCGCCGTTGCAGGAAGAGGCGGCGCGGCACGGCTGGTCGCAGGCGCCCGACGAGGACGCGGCGGCGATGTACCTCGATGCGCTCGCGAGGACCGACGCGGCCGGTTACGAGCAGTACGAGATCTCCAACGTCGCCCGCGCGGACCGGCGGTCGCGCCACAACCTGAAGTACTGGCGGGACGGGGAGTGGCTCGGATTCGGATGCGGCGCCCACTCGATGCGCGCCGGCGTTCGCTGGAAGAACGTCTCGGAGACGGCGCGCTACGTGGACGCGGTCGAGCAGGGCGTGCCGGTCGTGGCCGCGAGCCGGCGCCTCTCGGCGGAGGAGCGACTCGGCGATATCCTGTTCACGGGGCTGCGACTCTCCGAGGGAGTCGACCCCGCCGGCGTCGAGCGGCGCTGCGGCGTCGACGTGCGTGCGCGGTACGGGGCGGACGTGCGCCGCTTCGTCGATGCCGGATGGATGAGCGACGCCGGCGGCACGTGGCGCCTGACCCGCGCCGGCATGCTGGTGTCGAACGACATTCTGAGTACTTTCGTCTAGCGTGGGCGGTACGGTAAAGTACCCGCTCTTTTCTTACCGGGGACGGGGGATCCAAGGAGGACACGAACATGCGTTGGTTTCGCAACGAGCGGTCGGTGCGACGGATGTTTCTGGGGGGCGCATTCGCGGCGACTCTGGCGGCAGGGGTGATGCTGGGCACGCTGGTTCCCTCGCATCAGGTCGAGGCCCAGCCGCAGGTCAGCTTCAGCGGCGACGCCGCGGTCATGCTGCACTTCGTCAAGCCGGGTTCGACCGCGCAGTACGAGGGCGTGATGCGGCGGCTCGGCGAGGCGCTGCAGAAGAGCGAGAACACCGAGACCAACCGGCAGGCGCAAGCGACCGGGTGGAAGGTGTATCGGGCCGGTCTCGACATCACCGGTCAGGGCAACGTCATGTACGCCTGGGTCATCGACCCGGTGATGGGCGGCGCCAACTACGCGGCGTCGACGATCATGAACGAGGTGTTCCCGGGCGAGATTCAGCAGCTCTACGAGACCTACAACGGCTCCTTCACGGACGCCGCACTCAAGCAGTTGCCGATCAATCTCTCGCTGGTGGCGGATTTCTAGGCTCGGATTCCATCTCCAGCGGGCGGCGGCGCCGCTTCCCCGCGAGTCCGAAGAGCGCCGCGGCGCTCGGTGCGGCCGGGCCGTCTGGCCCGGCCGTCTTCTTGTGTGCAGCGGAGTATCCGGGGGTGGAAGCGATGCGTCCGATGAACACCGGCCGGTCCAGCCGGCGCGGGTCGGGCTCGGTGTGGCCGATTGCGGTTGCGATGCTGGTGGGAGTGGCGGCCGGCATGGCGTTGCCGCGGCCATTCGAGTCCGCTCGCGCGGCGCAGCCGCCCGCGACCGGACAGCAGGCGGCGCCCGCTCCGCTGCCGTTTCCGGGAGCGCAGCCGCCGGCCGGCGCGGCGGTGCCGGACGACCGGGCGGAGACCGCGCCGGCTCCGCCGGTCGCCACGCAGAC
Source organism: Vicinamibacterales bacterium (assembly GCA_963662835.3). Taxonomy (GTDB): domain Bacteria; phylum Acidobacteriota; class Vicinamibacteria; order Vicinamibacterales; family UBA8438; genus WTFV01. The sequence continues at coordinate 6,606,593 of CAXXVU020000002.1, read as the reverse complement.
GTTCGACGCCCCCGCGGTCCTGGTGGGCAACTTCATCGAGGCCGCGAGCGCCACCGGCTTCGAGGCGCTGAGCAGGCGGCTGGTGCAGGGACTCGCCGCGAGCGAGGACCCCGAGCGCCGGGCGCAGGCGGCGGGCTGGAAGATGTATCGGGTGCGCGAGACGGCAACCAACAACAACACGCTGTTCCTCTGGTTGCTCGACCCGGCGGTGGCGAATGCGAACTACGCCGTCCCGCAGCTCCTGAACGAGGTGTTCCCGGCGGAGGTGCAGCAGCTCTACGAGCAGTACAACCAGTCCTTCGGGGTCGGGCAGATGCTGCTCAGCCTCGATCCGGTCGTCCTGGTCGAAGAGCCCCGCTGACCGCCTCCCGCCCTCGATCCCCGGCCGTCAGAACGCAACCGCGAGTCCCGCGTAGGCCCGGCGCGGACGGCGGTGGAGGGCGGCGCCTCGCAGCGCGAGCAGGCGGTAGTCGACCCGGATCCGGAACGGTCCCGTCAGGCGGAAAGAGGCGCCGCCGCCGGCGCTCGCCGCGAGGTTCGTGCGCACGTGCTCCGCAAGTCGCGCACGGTAGGCTCCGCCGCCGACCGAGCCGTAGACCCGAATCCGGCGGCCGGGGCCGAACGACGCGCCGGCCAGCAGGTTGAAGAGGCCGGTCTGCAGCGCGGGTCCTGCCGCGGCCCTGTCCGCCGCCGTGCGGGCGTACTCGAACTCCAGGCCGACCGGCTCCAGCGACAGGCCGAGCGCCGCGCCGCCCGCCGTGCGAGCCGCTGGCGTGGTGCTTCCCGCGAATACGGTCAGGTCGGCTTGCGCCGGCTCGGCGCCGAAGCCCAGAAGAACGGCCAGCAGCGCCGCGGGCAGCGCGCGTCGGGTGCGGGAGCGGTCGTCCATCGCTCTCCATTATCGACGCAGGGAGGGCCGCCGCGCGGCTCGGTCCGGAGGCGCCCGGACGCAGCCGGTCGCGCGGCGCGTGATAGAGTCTCGACGCCATGGACTTCCGTCCCACCGAAGGGGAAGAGGTGACCCGGCAGGCGGTGCGCGAGTTCGCCGAGCGGGAGGTCGCGCCGCACGTCATGGAGTGGGACGAGGCCGAGGCGTTTTCGCCCGAGCTGCTCGAGCAGCTCGCGCGGCTGGGGCTGCTCGGGATCCAGTTCCCCACCCGCTACGGCGGGGCCGGGCTCTCCGCCGTCGAGTACTGCATCTGCATCGAAGAGCTCGCGCGCGTCGATCCTTCGGTCGCCCTGACGGTCGCCGCCCACAACGGGCTGGCTGCGTCCCACGTGGCGATGTTCGGGTCCGAGGCGCAGAAGGAGCGCTGGCTGGGACCCCTCGCCCGGGGTGAGTTCCTGGGCGCCTGGGCGCTCACCGAGCCCGACGCCGGGAGCGATGCCGGAAGCCTGCGGACGCGCGCCCGGCCCGCCGGCGACGGCTGGGTCCTGGACGGCACCAAGACGTTCACCACGCACGCCGGCCTCGCCGGCCTGACCGTCGTGATGGCCGTCACCGATCCGGCCGCGCGCCGGCGCGGGATCTCCGCCTTCGTCGTCGAGCGGGGCGCCGCGGGCATGTCGGCCGGCCGCAAGGAGAAGAAGCTCGGCATGCGCGCGAGCCCGACCGCCGACACGCGCCTGGACGGCTGCCGGGTGACGCGGGAGAATCTGCTGGGAAGCGAGGGGCACGGCTTCATCGACGCCATGGCGGTGCTCGACGCGGGCCGCATCGGCATCGCCGCGCTCGCGGTCGGGCTGGCGCAGGGCGCCTTCGACGCGGCGCGCCGTCACGCCGCCGAGCGGTCGCAGTTCGGACGCCCGCTCGCGAGCTTCCAGGCGACGCAGTGGAAGCTGGCGGACATGGCGACCGGGATCGACGCGGCGAGGCTCCTGACGTACCGCGCGGCGTACCTGAAGGACCAGGGACGGCCGACGACGCGCGAGTCCTCGATGGCCAAGCTGTACGCCAGCGAGGTCGCGGTCCGGGCGGCGGGGGAATGCGTGCAGATTCACGGCGGATACGGCTTCGTCAAGGACTACCCGGCCGAGAAGCTGTACCGCGACGTCAAGCTGCTCACCATCGGGGAGGGTACGAGCGAGATCCAGCGCATGGTGATCGCACGGCAGTACCTGGCCTGATGGCGGCTCGAAGGGCCCCGACCCGATGGATCTCGCGGAACGCGTGCTGGCCGGCGACTACCGTGCGGTCGCGCGTGCGATCTCCGTCGTGGAGCGGGAGGGCGGCGCGGCGGCCGCGTTGATAGCCCGGCTGTTCGCGCGGACGGGGCGCGCGCTGGTCGTCGGCCTGACCGGTGCTCCCGGGGTCGGCAAGAGCACCCTCGTCGACCGCCTGACGACCGTTCTTCGCCGGGAGCGGCTGCGGGTCGGGGTGCTGGCCGTCGATCCGACCAGCCCGTTCAGCGGCGGCGCCATTCTCGGAGATCGCATCCGCATGCAGGGCCACGCGGCGGACGACGGCGTCTTCGTGCGCAGCATGGCCACCCGCGGGCAGCTCGGCGGTCTGGCGCGGGCGACCGACGACGCGCGGATCGTCCTGGACGCGGCCGGGGTGGACGTCGTGCTGATCGAGACGGTGGGAGTCGGCCAGGGAGAAATCGACGTCAGCCGCACCGCGGACGTGTCGGTGGTGGTCATGGCTCCCGGCAGCGGGGACGACGTGCAGGCGATCAAGGCCGGCATCATGGAGATCGCCGATGTCTTCGTCGTCAACAAGGCGGATCGGGAAGGCGCCGACCGTGCGGTGGCGGAGATCGAAGGGATGCTCTCCTTGCGCGAGCGCGGGACGGGCGAGTGGCGGCCGCCGGTCGTCAAGACGTGTGCGGCGACCGGAGACGGCATCGACGACGCCGTCGCGGCGGTGCGGCGGTTCGCCGAGCGGGGCCTCGTCGCGAAGGACCGTGCGCGGCGCCGGGCGCGTTCGCGGCTGGAGTCGATCCTGGTCGGCCGCATCGTGGACCGCATCGGGGCGCAGCGCGGCATCGAGGAGGCGACGGAGGCCATCGTCGCCCGCCAGGTCGATCCGTACACGGCGGCCGGCGAGCTCTTGCGACGGTTCGTACAGGAGGCTGCAGGCTCATGAGAGCGGTTCTGGACCACATCGGGATCGCGGTGGACGACCTCGACGCGGCGCTCGCGTTCTACACGGACGCGCTCGGGCTCGAGGTCGACGCGACGGAGGACGTTCCGTCGCAGGGGGTGCGGGCGCACTTCGTGCGCGTGGGGTCCGCCGCGCTCGAGCTGCTCGAAGCGACGTCGGAAGAGTCGCCGATCCGGCGCTTCGTGGCGCGCCGGGGGGCCGGCATGCACCACATCACCCTGCGGGTCGACGACATCGCCGAGGCCCTCGCCCGTTTGAAGGCGCGCGGGATCAGGCTGGTCGACGAGACGCCGCGCGAAGGGGCGGAAGGGGCGCTGGTGGCGTTCGTGCATCCCTCCAGCGCGCACGGCGTCCTCGTCGAGCTCAAACAGGAGAGGAGCGCACCGGCTGGGCATCATGGAAGCTGACGAACGGATACGCATCGGCATCGTCGGCGGGAGCGGTCTGTACGACATGGCCGAGCTCACGGATCGCGAGGAGCGGGAGGTCGCGACGCCGTTCGGGGCGCCTTCCGCGCCCTACGTGGTCGGCACCCTCGCCGGCCGGCGCGTCGCGTTCCTGGCCCGCCATGGCGCAGGCCACCGCATCCTGCCGTCCGAGCTCAACTTCCGGGCGAACATCTACGGCATGAAGGCGCTCGGCGTCGAGTGGCTCGTGTCGGCGAGCGCCGTCGGGAGCCTGCAGGAGCGCTACCGGCCGCGGGACATCGTCGTGCCGGACCAGTTCTTCGACCGCACGCGCGGGCGTGCCGGCACGTTCTTCGGGCGCGGCATCGCGGCCCACGTCTCGCTCGCGCACCCGGTCTGCTCGACCCTCTGCCGGCTCGCCGGCGACGCGGCGAGCCGCGTCGGGGCGACCGTGCACCGCGGAGGCACCTATCTCTGCATGGAGGGGCCGCAGTTCTCCACGCTCGCCGAGTCGCGCCTGTACCGCTCGTGGAACATGGACGTCATCGGCATGACCAACCTGCAGGAGGCCAAGCTGGCGCGGGAAGCGGAGATCTGCTTCGCGACCCTCGCCCTCGTCACCGACTACGACTGCTGGCATCCCGAGCACGACGAGGTCACCGTCGAGATGGTCGTCGAGATCCTGCAGGAGAACGCCCTGACCGCTCGGAAGACGATCGCCGAGCTGGTGTCGCGCCTGCCGATCGAGCGCGGCTGCGAGTGCGGCACCGCGCTGGCCGCCGCGATCATCACGCGCCCCGAGGCGATTCCGGCCGAGACCCGGACCGAGCTCGCACCCATCATCGGCAGGTACGTGACATGACGCAGCCGGTGCTGACGGTGGGCTCGGTCGCCTTCGATTCGATCCGGACGCCGTTCGGAGAGGTTTCCCGCGTCGTGGGCGGCGCCGCGACGTTCTTCAGCATCGCCGCTTCGTTCTTCGGCGACGTGCGGCTGGTGGCGGTGGTCGGCGAGGACTTCGGCGAACGCCACCTGCAGGTCTTCGGCGGACGGCGGATCGACCTGGAGGGCCTGCAGCGGGTGCCCGGCGACACGTTCCGCTGGAAGGGAGAGTACAAGCTCGACCTGAACACGCGCGAGACGATCTACACGCATCTGAACGTCTTCGAGGACTTCTCGCCGCGCGTGCCGGCCCGCTTTCGGTCCACCCCGGTCGTGTTCCTCGCCAACATACACCCGGCCCTGCAACTGGAGGTGCTCGACCAGGTCGAGACCCCGCGGTTCGTCGCTCTCGATACGATGAACTACTGGATCGACGGGACGCCGGCCGAGCTCGCCCGGGTCCTGCAACGCGTGGACGCGGTGGTGATAAACGACGAGGAGGCGCGGCAACTGAGCGGCAAGGCGAACCTGGTGAAGGCGGCGCGCGAGATCCGCGCGATGGGCCCCGACCGCGTGGTCATCAAGCGCGGCGAGCACGGCGTCCTGATGACGCGCGGAGAAGGTTTCTTCGCCGCGCCGGGGCTGCCTCTCGAGGAGGTCTGCGATCCCACCGGGGCGGGCGACACGTTCGCCGGCGGGTTCATCGGCTACCTGGCGGCGGCCGGCGATCTGTCCGACGCCGCGGTCGCGCGCGCCGCCATCTGCGGCAGCGCCATGGCATCGCTGTCCGTGGAGGACTTCGGCCTCGGCCGCCTGCTCAGCCTGACCGACGCGGACATCCGCCGGCGGTTCGAGGCCTTCCGGCGCCTTACGCACTTCGATGCGCTCGACTACTAGCCTGCTGCTGGCGCTGCTGGTCGGCGGCGTGCTGCTGTGGAACGCGGCGCTGCTGGCGGCGCCCTATGCGTTGAGCCGCCGGACCCCCGGGGCGGCGCCGGCGGCGGCCGCCGCCGCGGTCCACGTCGCCGGCAGTTTCATCTGCCACCAGCGCGCGGACCGGTCCTTCCATCCCTGGGGAGCGAAGCTTCCGGTCTGCGGGCGGTGCGCCGGATTGTACGGCGGGGCGCTGCTCGGCCTGCTCGGCGCCGTCGGCCGGGGCCGCGCGCGCACGACGCGCGCGCTCCTCGCCGCGGCGGCGGCCCCGACGGGCGCGACCCTGCTGCTCGAGCTGGGCGGCGTCGTCGACCCCGGCAATCTCGGCCGCGCGGCGGCGGCGGTGCCGTTCGGCGCGGCGGTCTGCTGGTTCGTGGCCGGCGTGATCCGCGGAAAGGTACACTAGAGGCCCATGCCCAACCGTCCGCCCGCGACCGAGCCGGGCCGTCTCGCCGTCATCTGTGCCGCCGCCTGGGCGTTGCCCGGCGCCGGCCACCTCTGGCTCGGGCGTTCGTCCAAGGGAGTGGTGTTCCTGGTGACGCTGCCCCTGATGTTCGCGGTCGGGCTCGGCCTCGACGGCGAGCTGTTCGCCATCGATCTGTCGCAGCCCCTCGTCGCCCTGGCCGGCCTCGCCGATCTGGCCATCGGGGCGCCGTATCTCCTGGCGCGCGCGCTGGGTGCAGGGGGCGGCGACGTGGCGGCCGGCACCTACGAGTACGGCAATACGTTTCTCATCGTCTCGGGTCTGTTGAACGCGCTGGTCGTGCTGGACGCGTTCGACATCGCCCAGGGGCGCAAGTAGGGGTGATGGCCAGCCATTTCATCCTGATGGCGCTCTTCGCCGCGTTCGTGTCGCTGGTCTTCGCGGTGCTGATGCGCGATGAGCCGGTCGAGCAGGCGCGCTTCGGCGGCGCGCTCTTCGGCGGGCTCGTGCTCGCGGCGACGGTGCTGGCCTGGCTCCTGTACCCGTTCCCGTCATGAGCGACCGTCCCCGCCGTCGTTCGGCCGGATTGCTCCGGCTGCTCTACGTGTGGGGGCCGGTCCTCGCCCTGATGGCTGCGATCTTCATCGTCTCCAGCTCGTCTTCGCCGCCCAGGCTGCCCGGGTCGGTCTCCGACGTCGTCGCGCACGCCGTCGGCTACGCCGTGCTCGGGGCGGCGATGCTGCGCGCGGTGGCGGGTGCGGACTGGTCCCGGATCTCTGCCGGCGGCGTGCTCCTGGCCGTGGCGCTGACCGTGTCGTACGGGTTGACCGACGAAGTCCACCAGTCGCTCGTGCCGGGCCGGACCCCCGAGCTGCGGGATCTGGCGGCCGATGCGGCGGGTGCGGCGGCCGGCGCCGGGCTGGTCTGGGCGTGGAGTATAGTTCTTGCCGTTCGAGCCAGACGCCATGCCGGATGAGAACCTGACCGTCGAACGCGACGGGGCGGTGGCCGTGCTGACCGTGACGCGGCCGCACGTGCTCAACGCCCTGAACGAACGGACGATCGCCGAGCTCGAGGGTGCGGTGAGCCGCCTGACGGCGGACGGCGCGGTGCGCGTGGTGATTCTGACCGGTTCCGGCGACAGGGCCTTCATCGCCGGAGCCGACATCGGCGAGCTGGCGAAGCTGAACCCCGTTACCGCCGAGGCGCTGGCGGCCCGCGGGCACGCGTTGTGCCGCGCCATGGAGCGGATGGGCAAGCCGGTCATCGCGGCCGTCAACGGCTACGCGCTCGGCGGCGGCTGCGAGCTCGCCATGGCGTGCACGCTGCGGATTGCGGCCGACACCGCGAAGCTCGGCCAGCCGGAGATCGGGCTCGGACTGCTGCCCGGCTACGGCGGCACGCAGCGGCTGCCGCGTCTGGTCGGCGGCGGACGCGCCCTGGAGATGATGCTGACCGGAGCGCCCGTCGACGCGCAGGAGGCGTGGCGGATCGGGCTCGTGAACCAGGTGGTCCCGCGGGCGGAGCTGATGCCGCGGACGCTCGAGCTCGCGCAGCGGATTGCCGCCCAGGCGCCGATCGCGGTCCGCTGCATTCTGTCCGCGGTTCGGGAGGGATCGGGAATGACGCTCGCGGACGGCTGCGCCCACGAGGCGAGCCTCTTCGGGCTGGCGGCCGCCACGAGCGACTGGCGAGAAGGCACGAACGCGTTCCTGGAGAAACGTCCCCCGCGCTTCAGCGGCTCATGAGAGACACCCCTGTCATCGAGGGGGCGACCGACGCGTCGGGCCTGCGGGTCGGCCTCGTCGTATCGGCGTACCACCGGGCGATAACCGGCGCGCTGTGCGACGGCGCCCTCGCCGCGCTGCGGGATGCCGGGTCGCGCGGTACCGGGACGAACGGTGCCGGCTCGGTGACGATCATCGAGGTGCCGGGCGCGTTCGAGATCCCGCTCGCCGCCCGCCGCGCCGCCGAATCGGGCACGTTGGACGCCGTCGTCTGCCTCGGCTGCATCGTGCGGGGCGAGACGCCGCACTTCGACTACCTGGCCTCGGCCGTCGCGCACGCCATCGCCACCGCGTCGCAGGCCACGGGCATCCCGATGACGTTCGGAGTCCTCACCACCAATTCGCTGGAAGAGGCTGTCGCCCGCGCCGGCGACGGGCCGTCGAACAAGGGGCGTGAAGCCGCGCTGGCCGCCGTGCAGTTGGCCAACGTCATCGGCTCGCTGCCGGGGGCGCCCCGGGCCGGAACGTGACCGCCGATCCCGGCAGCCGGCGCGAGCGTCATCGCGCCCGCGAGACCGCGCTGCAGTTGCTGTATCAGTGGGATGTCGGCCGTCTCGGCCCCGGCGATCGCGACGCTGCGCTCGACCTCTACTGGGCCGTGCATCCCGCCCCTGCGCCACGGCGGGTCCGGGCGCTGAGCCTTGCCCAGGGCGCGGCCGGCGCGCTCGAGACGATCGATCCGTTGATCGCGCAACATACCGACAACTGGCGGCCGGAACGCCTGGCCGTGGTGGACCGGCTGATCATGCGCCTCGCCGTGTACGAGCTGCTGTCCGGGGAGACGCCCCCCGCCGTGGTCATCAACGAGGCGCTGGAGCTGGCGAAGACCTTCAGCGGCGAACGGTCCGTGGCTTTCATCAACGGCGTGCTCGATGCCGTGCGGCGCACGGTCACCGAGGAGCGCGACGGGACCGGCGCCCTCGGTGCCGGATGGGAGTCGAAGCCGGCGGGCGACCCGTCATGAGCGTGGGTGAGCAGGCGGGAACGCACGGTGTGCCGGGGCCGCAGACGAGCGACGCCCAGGCGTGGGCCAGCGTGCGTGCGGCTCTGGAGAACCCCAAGTACAAGTTCGGGAGGACGGTCAAGGGCCTCGCGAAGGAGACCGGACTGGACCACGAGCAGGTGGAGAACCTCCTGGTCCGACATCAATCCGACGTCGTTCGCAGAGAAGGGAAGGGTGGACGCAGTCACTATGCGTTGAAGGAGCGCGTGGACGAGGAGCGGCAGAGGCGCGCCAGCCGGCGTGCGGGCACGGAGGACACGGGACGGGGACCGATCAGCGACGAGGACGCGCGGACCAGGGTGCGAAGGGTGCTCAAGAAGGCCCGGATGAACCCGGAGTTTCCGCGGGGCAGACGGTCCGCCGATGCCATTCTGAAGGCGACCAGACTGCGCCGGGATCTGGATGCCGAGCAACGCCGGGACTACCTGGAAGCTCTTCTTGCCGGGCAGCCGGACATCGACAGAGTCGAGCGGAAGGACGGAGAGATTCTCTACGCGCTGAAGGAGCGTGACGACGAGGCGCGCCCGGACGAGCGCGGCCAGAGGCGCGCGAACTTCGAAGCCCTTCGAGCGCTGGGGATCGAGCCGTACCCGGCGCATGTCGACCGGCCGGACAGCGTGTCGGAGATTGTCGACGCCTACGGAGCCCGATCGGCGGATGAGCTGGAGGCCGAACCCCCGGAGACGGTCGCGGCCGGCCGCATCGTCGCGATCCGGAGCTTCGGGAAGGCGAACTTCCTGGTCCTGTCGGACGGGAAATCCAGGCTGCAGGCGTACGTCCGGAAGGACTCGGTCGAAGAGCGCGACTTCGCCCTGTTCAGGCTGCTCGACGTCGGCGATCTCGTAGGCGTCGCCGGTCGCGTATTTCGCACGCGGACGGACGAGCTGACCGTCTGGGCCAGGCGGCTGAAGTTCCTCGCCAAGTCCTTCGAGCCGCTGCCGGAGAAGTGGCACGAGCTCGGCGACGTGGAGATCCGCTACCGGCGGCGGTATCTCGACCTGATCGTCAACCCCGCGTCCCGGCAGGTGTTCGAGACCCGCGGCCGCGTCATCCGCACCATCCGCCGCTTCCTCGACCGCCGCGGCTACCTGGAGGTCGAGACGCCGATGATGCAGCCGCTGCCCGGCGGCGCGCTCGCCCGGCCGTTCGCCACGCACCACAACGCCCTCGACCTGCCGCTCTACCTGCGGGTGGCGCCGGAGCTCTACCTGAAGCGGCTGACGGTAGGCGGGATGGAGCGGGTCTACGAGATCAACCGCAACTTCCGCAACGAAGGGATCTCGACCCGCCACAACCCCGAGTTCACGATGCTCGAGTTCTACGAGGCCTACAGCGACTACGAGAAGCTCATGGGGCTGACCGAGGAGCTGCTCGGAGCCGTGGCGGACGAGGTGCTCGAAGGGCGGGAGTGCACGTACGGGGGCGCGACCATCTCGTGGCGCACGCCGTTCGCGAGGCTGTCGTTGCGCGGAGCAGTGTGCGACGCCGTCTCGAAACGGCTGGGTCGCGACATCTCCGGGGACGATCTCAGAGACCTGACGACGGTAACGGAATTGGCCCGCGAGCTCGGCGTCGACGTCCCGCCGGAGGCCGGCCCGGGAAAGGTCGCGTTCACGCTGTTCGAGACGCTGTGCGAGGATGCGCTCGTGCAGCCGACCTTCGTCCACGATTTCCCGACCGAGGTCTCGCCCCTGTCGAAGCAGCGGCCGGACGATCCGGACACCGTCGAGCGTTTCGAGCTGTACATCGGCGGGATGGAGATCGCGAACGCGTTCAGCGAGCTGAACGATCCGGCGGAGCAGCGGCGCCGGTTCGAGGCCCAGTTGCGGGCGCGGGGCGCCGGCGACGAGGAGGCGCACGCGCTGGACGAGGACTACATCCGCGCTCTCGAGCACGGCCTGCCGCCCACCGGCGGCGAAGGCATCGGCATCGATCGGCTGGTCATGCTGCTGACCGACCGGCAGTCCATTCGCGACGTGATCCTCTTTCCCCTGCTGCGGCCGCTGCCGGGGTCGCAGCCGGGCGGCGCGCCGGATCGATGAATCTGCCCTTCGAGCTGTACGTCTCCGTCCGGTATCTCCTGGCGCGCCGCAAGCAGGCGTCGATGGCGAGCACGTCTCTCATCTCGGTGCTGGGCGTGACGGTCGGGGTCACCGCGCTGATCGTCGCCCTGGCCCTGATGACGGGCATGCAGCAGGAGCTGCGGGACCGGATCGTCGGCGCCCAGGCCCACGTGTTCGTCTGGAACGTGCTGGGCGGCGGCTTCGACGACTACGAGGCCGAGGCGCGCAAGCTGGCCGCCCTGCCGCGGGTGGAGGCGGCCGCGCCGGCGATCATGGGCAAGGCGCTGGCCCGCACCCGCGCGGGCGACGTCTTCATCAACGTCAAGGGCATCGATCCGGCGCTGGAGGGTACGGTCACGGGGCTGGCGGCGGCGGTCGAGCGGGGAAACCTGTCGGATCTGGCCGCCTACGACGGCCCGGCGCCGGGGGGCGTGGTGATCGGCGGGGAGCTGGCCCGCGAGCTCGGGGCGTTCGTCGGCGACGAGATCAGCCTGATCACGACGACCGGCGGCACCCTGTCGCCCATGGGCGTGCTGCCGCGTCCCCGCCGCCTCGAGGTGGTCGGCATTTTCCGGCTCGGGCTGCTCGAGTACGACACGGCGTACGGCTTCGTGACGCTGGACGCGGCCAGGCGCCTGTTCCGCAGGGACGCGGTCGAGATGATGCAGCTTCGCGTCGACGACCCCTACGCGGCGCGGGCCGTGGCCGACGCGATCCCCGGCCAGCTCGGCGAGTCCTACGTGGCGGACGACTGGTCACGCCTCAATTCGAGCCTCTTCGAGGCGCTGTTCCTGGAGAAGATGGCCATCACCGTCGCCATCGGCCTGATCGTGCTGGTGGCGACCCTGAACATCGTCTCGTCGCTCATCATGCTCGTCATGGAGAAGAGCCGGGACATAGCCATTCTCAAGACCATGGGCGCGAGCGCCCGGATGGTACGCCGCGTCTTCGTGCTGCAGGGGGCGATCATCGGCCTCGCCGGAACCATGGCCGGCGCCGCCGCCGGCTACGTCATCTGCACGATCATGGATCGCTACAAGCTCCTGCGGCTGCCCATGGACGTGTACCAGGTGACCTACGTGCCGTTCATCATCCAGCCGCTCGACCTCTGGCTCGTGCTCCTCGCCGCGAACGCCGTCTGCCTGCTGGTCACCCTGAAACCGTCCAACCACGCGGCCCGCATCGATCCGGCCGAAGCGCTGCGGTATCAATGAGCGGTGCGCCAGGATCGACCATGGCTTTCCTCGACGTGCGGGCGCTGTCGAAGTCGTACTCCGCGGGCGGACGCACGCTGCCCGTTCTCCGCGACCTCGATCTGGCCGTCGACTCCGGGGAGATGGTCGCCATCGTCGGCGCGTCGGGCGTCGGCAAGAGCACCCTGCTGCAGCTTCTCGGGGGTCTCGATCGCGCGCAGGAGGGACGGATCGACGTCGGCGGCGTGGAGTTGACGGAGCTCGCCGACGACGCGCTCGTCGCGTTCCGGAACCGGAGCGTCGGGTTCGTCTTTCAGCTCCATCACCTGCTGCCGGAGTTCTCGGCCCTCGAGAACGTCGAGATGCCGCTGCGCATCGCCCGGCGGACGGTGGCGGAAGCCCGCGAGAGGGCGGCGGCGCTCCTGCGCGAGGTCGGCCTCGGAGACCGGCTCGATCACCGGCCCGGCATGCTGTCGGGAGGAGAGCAGCAGCGGGTGGCGGTGGCGCGCGCCCTGGTGATGCGGCCGGCGCTGCTCCTCGCGGACGAGCCGACGGGCGATCTCGACGAGACCACCGGCTCCGCCGTTCACGATCTGCTGCGCGACATGCACCGGGCGTACGGATTGACCTCGCTGGTGGCGACCCACAACGAACGCCTCGCCGCCGCCTGCGACCGGGTGCTGCGGCTGGCCGGCGGACGCCTCGCCGCCGCGTGACGCGGCGCCCGGCCGGCGGGCAAGCCGGCCGATTACCATATAATCGATTCACACCAGGACGCTGGCCACCAGGGGTCGGAGCAGTCGACATGTTCGAGCGATACACCGAACGGGCGCGCCGTGTCTTGTTTTTCGCCCGCTACGAGGCGAGCCAGCTCGGGAGCATCTCCATCGAGACCGAGCACCTGCTGCTCGGACTGATACGCGAAGGCAAGGGGCTGACGAGCCGGATCTTCGCCCGCTCGCGCCTCTCCCTGGAGAACATCCGCAAGGAGATCGAGGGCCGCACCGTCTTTCGCGAGAAGGTATCCACGTCGGTCGAGATCCCGTTCAGCGCGGAGACCAAGCGCGTGCTCCAGTTCGCCGCCGAGGAGGCGGATCGGCTGCTGCACAACTACATCGGGACCGAGCACCTCCTGCTCGGCATCCTGCGCGAGGAGCGGTCCGTGGCGTCGACCATCCTGTCGGAGAAGGGGATGCGGCTCAACGCGGTGCGCGAGGACATCGTGCAGCTCCTGAACGAGAAGACCACGGTGACGCGCGTCAAGGAGACGCCGCTGCTCGCCGAGTTCAGCCGCGACCTGTCGGACGCCGCGCTGAAGAACCGCCTCGACCCGCTCGTCGGCCGCACCGTCGAGCTGGAGCGCTTGCAGCAGGTGCTGTGCCGCCGGACGAAGAACAACGCCGTGCTCATCGGCGAGCCCGGGGTCGGCAAGACCGCCATCGTCGAGGGGCTGGCGCAGCGCATCGCGTTCGGCGACGTACCGCACTTCCTGGCCGACAAGCGGCTCCTCGCGCTCGACATCCCGCTGATCGTGGCGGGCACGAAGTACCGCGGGCAGTTCGAGGAACGCCTCAAGGCGATCATGAAGGAGCTGACCGAGAACCCGAACATCATCGTGTTCATCGACGAGCTGCACATGCTGGTGGGGGCCGGTTCGGCGGAGGGCTCGCTCGACGCGGCGAACATCCTGAAGCCGGCCCTGTCGCGCGGCGAGATCCGTTGCATCGGGGCCACGACGCCGGCCGAGTACCGGAAGTACATCGAGAAGGACCGGTCCCTGGAGCGCCGGTTCCAGGCGGTCAAGGTCGATCCGCCGACCGAGTCCGAATCGCTGGAGATTCTGGACCGGATCCGGGAGCGCTACGAGAGCTACCACCGCGTGGCGTACACGCAGGAGGCCTTGGAGGCGGCGGTCTTCCAGTCGAACCGCTACATCACCGACCGTTTCCTGCCGGACAAGGCCATCGACCTGGTCGACGAGGCGGGAGCGCGCGCCAAGCTCCGGGCCGCGGGGTACAGCGAGGAATTCAGCGAGATCAACAGGAACATCCGCGTGGCGGTCGAGCAGATGGAGAGTGCGACGGCGCAGAAGGACTACGAGCGCGCGCAGTTCTTCCGCGAGCAGGAGGTGCTCGCGCGGGAGAACCTGCAGGTGGTGCGCGAGAAGTTCGACGTCCAGGCGGGGGGGCAGCCGGTGGAGGTCGGCCGGCAGGACATCGACGAGGTCGTGTCGAAGTGGACCGGCGTGCCGCTGACCACCATCAACCAGGACGAGAGCGCGAAGCTGCTGCGGATGGAAGACGAGCTGCACCGCAGGGTAATCAGCCAGGAACGGGCGATTTCGGCGCTCGCGCGGGCGATACGGCGTTCCCGCGCCGGCCTCAAGTCTCCGCACCGGCCGGTCGGCAGCTTCGTGTTCCTGGGACCCACGGGCGTCGGCAAGACGGAGCTCGCGCGGGCGCTGGCCGGGTTCCTGTTCGGGAGCGACACGGCGCTCGTGCGGTTCGACATGTCGGAGTACATGGAGAAGCACTCCGTCTCCAAGCTCATCGGTTCGCCGCCCGGGTACGTCGGTCACGACGAGGGCGGGCAGCTCACCGAGAAGGTGAAGCGGCACCCCTACTCGGTCGTGCTGCTCGACGAGATCGAGAAGGCGCACCCCGATCTCTTCAACATACTGCTGCAGGTGTTCGAGGACGGCCATCTCACCGACGGGCTGGGCAACCGCGTCGACTTCAAGAACACGATCGTCATCATGACCTCGAACATCGGGGCGCGTCACATCCAGAAGAAGGCGTCCGTCGGCTTTCAGTCGTCGAGCGCGTCCGATATCCAGCGCAGCGTGACCGACCTGGTGCTCGGCGAGGTCAAGCGGACGTTCAACCCCGAGTTCGTGAACCGCGTCGACGAGATCATCGTGTTCGAGGCCCTGACCGACGACGACCTCCGCGAGATCCTGCGGATGCTCGTGCGGCAGCTCAACGACAACCTCGCCGGCCGCAACCTGCGCATCGCGCTGACACCGGACGTCATCGACTGGATCATCGACCTGACCTGCAAGGATCGGTCGTACGGCGCGCGCCCGTTGCGGCGGGCGATTCAGCGCCACGTGGAGGACCCGCTGTCCGAAGAGTTGATCAGCGGACGCCTGGAGTCCGGCGAGGTCGAGGTCTACCTCGATGCGGGCGTGCTCGCGTACCGGGCCGCGGGCCAGCAGGTAGAGGGGCGGTGCCTCGTCTGACGGCCCGTCATGGAGCTTCGCGGTCGCCGGGTTGCCGTACCGGCCGGATCGGGGTTCGGAACGTCCAAAGATCCCGTAAAATAGCGGTAGGGTTCGTTTGTCACCTGGCGTATGCCAGCGATGACCGGATCGGCGGGTATCGCGGCCGGGGCCGGCGATTTTTCCGCGGGTGAATATCGATGCAGGTGAACAAGCTGACGGGACGGGCGAAGCGGTCGGGAGCGCGCGGCGGCGCCGCGGCTCTGGCCTTGTCGGCGGCGCTGGCGGCGGGCGTCGCGCCCGCGGCGGCGCAGCCGTCCATCTTCGGGGCGCCGCAGCAGCAGGCGCCGTCCATCTTCGGCGGGGCGCCGGAGCCGCCCCGTCCTTCGCTGCCGCCTCCGGATTCGCCCGTTCTGCTCCAGAACATCGCGATTCAGTTTCCGACGCAGGGGAACGTGGCCGGCGTGGACTACAGCACGTACCTCTACTACATGGAGATCAAGGATCAGGTCAGTCTGCCGTCGCAGCAGAAGTGGGTGCCCTACACGGACGAGACGGTGGAGATGATCCTCGGCGACTACCAGCGTCTCTGGGACACCGGATTCCTGAACGACCTCTGGGTCGAGGTGATCGACACGCCCTACCCCAACGGCGTGCCCGCCAAGACCGTCATCTTCAACATGGAAGAGCGCGAGCGGGTGAAGATCGTCACCTACGAGGGCTCGGAGGTGCTGAAGACCGAGGACATCCTGGAGAACCTCGAGCAGCAGGGCATCACCCTGCGGATGGATTCGTTCATCGATCCGGAGACGATCCGGCGCGTCAAGGCGGTGATCCGGCAGGGCTTCCAGGCCCAGGGGTACATGTTCGCGGACGTCGACCACGTCGTCGAGGAGCTTCCCGGCGGGCCGAAGCTGGTGCGCCTGACCTTCAACATGACGGAGGGACCGAAGGTCCAGGTTCACGAGATCGATTTCATCGGCAACGAGGCGATGAGCGACCGGCGCCTGCGCGGCCGGATGAAGAAGATCAAGCAGCGCTGGTGGCTGTCGTGGATGACCGGGCGCGGCACCTACAAGCCGGAGGAGTACGAAGAGGACGCGGTGGCCATCGAGGGGTTCTACCGCGACCAGGGCTACATCACCGCGCAGGTCGGGCAGCCCGAGCTCGATTACCTGGAGCTTTCCGAAGACGGCGAGACCCGCGGGCTGCGGCTGCGGATTCCGGTCGACGAGGGAGAGCGGTACCGCATCGGCGAGGTGGACTTCGCCGGCAACGAGATCCTGCTCGAGAGGGGGCTCCGGCAGATCTTCAACGATATCGAGCCCGGCGAACACTACAGCGAAGGCGACGTGCGCAAGGGATTCGACGACGCCCGGGAGCTGTACGGCTCGCTCGGCTACTACGAGATGACGCTGGCCCCCGATCTGAGTCCCCGCACCGAGGAGGGGGAAGCGGCGCGGATCGCCGAGGCCGAGCGCGAGGCGAACGGCAACGGCGAGGCGAACGGCAACGGCGAGGCGAACGGCAACGGTGACGGCTACGCCAACGGCGGCGGAAACGCCAACGGCGACGGCTACGCCAACGCCGGGAACGGGGCGGGGAACGGCGGCGGCGTCGTTGTGGCGCCTCGTCCGCTCCGCATCGACGGCGACCCCGTCGTCGACGTCACGATCCGCGTGCAGGAAGGCGAGCAGTACTTCATCAACCGGATCGAGTTCGCCGGCAACCAGACCACGCACGACGAGGTGATCCGCCGCGAGCTGCAGGTCGCCGAGAACGCGGTGCTCAACACGGAGGCGCTCAAGCACAGCGTGCGGCGGCTCAATCAGCTCGGCTTCTTCGAGCCGCTCGAAGAGCAGGGCGTGAACATCGAGAAGGTGGAGTCGGCCGAGAACGAGGTGAACCTGACGTTCGATCTGACCGAGACCAACCTCAATCAATTGACGTTCGGAGCCGGGTACTCGCAGTTCGACGGCGTGTTCGGGCAGGTCTCGTTCCAGACTTCGAACTTCATGGGGCGTGGCGAGACGCTCGGCGTCTCGGTGCAGCGGGGCCAGTGGGCCAACAACTCGCAGTTGTCGTTCACCCGGCCGTACAACTTCGGGCGTCCGATCTCTCTGGGGACGCAGATTTTCTCGCGGGAAATCGACTGGTTCAGCTTCCGCGAGAAGACGGTCGGCGGCTCTTCGACGTTCGGCATTCCGCTGAGGCTGTTCACCCGCATGTTCGTGACCTACAGCCTGGAGAACTCACAGGCGAGCATCAGCGAGTACCTGGGGCGCAACGTCGACGCGTCCTATCTGGCGGCGTACAACCCGTTCTTCGCCGACGCCCTGCTGCTCGGGAGCGACGGCAGGCGCACGGTCAGCAAGGTGACGCCGCAGCTTCAGCACAACACGGTCGATCACCCCATCTTTCCGAGTCAGGGCAAGAGCCTGTCGCTGGCGCTGGAACTGGCCGGGGCCGGAGGCAACACGAAGTTCGTGAAGCCGATCCTGGAGGCCACCATCTACCGGCCGCATACGGCCCGCACGATCTTCGGTGCGCGCGTGCAGTACCGTCATCTGCAGGCCGGCAACTCCGACATGATCCCGGTCTTCGAGCGTCTCTGGCTCGGGGGCGAGTATTCGATTCGCGGGTTCGACATCCGGCGGGTCGGCCCGACGCTGTCCGACGTGAACCCCGACGTCCCGAACGATTCGTACCAGGGGCTCATCGTCATGGGCGGCAACAAGAGCCTGCTGTTCAATCTCGAGTACCAGTTCGTGCTCGGCGGACCGGTGCGGCTCGTCACGTTCTACGACGCGGGGCAGGTCCAGGACTTCGGCCGCGAGTTCAGCATGAACGACTTCCGGACGTCGACCGGCGTCGAGCTGCGCTTCTTCATGCCGATGCTGAACGTGCCGTTCCGGTTGATCTACTACTACAACCCGCAGGTGGAAGGCATCTTCAACGATCGCTATCAGCCGCAGGAACGGCACGGATTCCGTTTCGCGATGGGCACGACGTTCTGACGGCGCGTCCGGGTCCGCGCGTTCGCTGTCAACCCTATTGGCCATGTGCGGCAGGAGAGCCGCGCGCCCCACGAGGATTACCGATGAGACTTGTTGTCCTGACGACGTTGATCGCCGGCCTGCTGTCCGGAGTAACCGCCACGCCCGCGGCCGCGCAGGCTCGGTCCTCGCTGCCGTTCCCGGCCGGCACGCGGTACGCCTTCGTGGACCTCCAGCGCATCGTTGCCGAGTCGGTCCACGGCCAGAGCGCCAACGCGCAGGTGCAGCAGTTGCTCGAGCAGAAGCGGGCGGAGATCGAGGCGCGGCAGGCCACCCTGCAGACCCAGATCGATTCCAAGAACCAGAACCTGCTGCAGATGCAGCAACGGCTGGCGCAGGGCGAGACGGTCATGAGTCTCGAGGCCCGTCAGGGCCTGACCCGCGACATCGCCCGGTTGCAGGTCGACATTCAGCGCGACACGGAAGACGCCCAGGCCGAGATGCAGCGTGTCACCCAGGACGCCGATGCGGAGGTGACGGAGCTGCAGCAGCGCCTCCAGGTGGAGCTGGACTCCAGGCTGGGACCTGCGCTCGATGCCGTGGCGAGCACCCGTAGCGTGGATTTCATCCTCAACTCGACGGGGTTGGTCTGGGCGAACCCGGCACTCGACCTGACGCAGCTGGTCATCGACGACCTGAACCGACGCTGATGGCATGCCGCTGGTCGCTTCCCCGCCGGGCGGCGTCGCCGGCCGTCCCGGCCGCCGGGTGGACGCCGTGGGTGCGGCCTTGTAGACTGGCGCTCGCCATCGCTTGAGCCCGTACGCACGTGCCTCTCGACATACCGCTTGTTCTCGACCGTCTCCGTCACCGCTATCCGTCGCTGCTCGTCGACAGCGTCGTCGAGCACGAGCCGGGCCGCCGTGTACGCGCGGTGAAGAACGTCACCGTCAACGAGGAGTACTTCCAGGGGCATTTCCCCGGGAACCCGTTGATGCCCGGCGTCATGATGATCGAGACGCTCATGCAGGTGGCCACGCTGCTGCTTCTGGGGCCGGCGAGCGACGTCCCGACCGGCTGGGCGGCCCTGCGCGGCGTGAACAACGCGAAGTTCCGCAAGCAGGTGTTTCCCGGGGACCGGCTGTGTCTCGAAGCGACCCTCCGCAGCCGCGACGAGGAGGTGGCTGTCGTTCAGGGCGTCGCAACGGTCGCGGGCCAGACGGTGGCCGAAGCGGAGCTGCTGGTCGGCATCGAGCGAGCCGCCCATGTCGACAAGACCGCCAAGGTCCACCAGGATGCCGTGCTCGGTCCCGACACGGTCGTCGGTCCCCACGCCATCGTCGGGGCGGGCGTCAGAATGGGGCGCGGCTGCCGGGTCGGTGCGTCGGCCGTCGTGGACGGCGACACCGAGCTGGGCGACGAGTGCGAGATCTTTCCTTTCGCATCCGTCGGACTCATTCCCCAGGATCTCAAGTACGAGGGCGAGGAGACGCGTCTCGTCATCGGCCACCGGAACGTGATCCGGGAGTTCGTCACCATCCATCGCGGGACGCGCGGCGGCGGCGGTCTGACCCTCGTCGGCAACGACAACGTGTTCATGGCCTATGCGCACGTGGCGCACGACTGCATCGTCGGGAACAAGACGATCTTCGGCAACGGAGCCACGCTGGGCGGACACGTCATGGTCGAGGACGAGGCGACCATCAGTGCGTTCTCCGGCGTGCACCAGTTCTGCCGCGTCGGCCGGCAGGCGTTCATCGGCGGCTACAGCGTCGTGACCATGGACGCGCTGCCGTACGGCAAGACCGTCGGCAACCGGGCTCGGCTGTACGGCGTGAACACGATCGGGCTGCAGCGCCGCGGGGCGTCGCCGCAGACCATCGCGCAGTTGAAGCGGGCCTACCGCTATCTGCTGCAGTCGAAGCTCAACACGACGCGGGCGCTCGCGCGCATCGACACCGACCCGAGCCTGGACGGTCACGAAGTGCGCTACCTGGTCGAGTTCATTCGGACCTCCCGGCGGGGTGTGAACCTGCGCCGGCCGGCGAGACGGGTGGAGCCGGTCGTGGTCGAGGACTAGGCGGGACATCGAGCCGTCCATGCGCATCGGCCTGATAGCAGGCAACGGCCGGTTTCCGTTCCTGGCCCTCGATGCCGCCCGCAGCCTCGGGCACGACGTCACGGTGGTCGCGATTCGCGAGGAGGCGAGCCCCTCGCTGGAGACCGCCGCCGCGGCGGGGCGTCCGGCTGATTTCCACTGGGTTTCGCTGGGCCAGCTCGGCCGTTGCATAGACATCCTCAAGCGCGCCGGCGTCACCCGGGCCCTGATGGCGGGCCAGGTCAGGCACACCCGCATCTTCTCGGGCATCGTTCCGGACCTCACCCTGCTGTCGGTGCTCCGCCGGCTGGCGACGCGCAACACCGACGCTCTGATCTCGGCGGTGGCGGACGTGCTCGATTCGCACGGCATACGGCTCGTCGACTCGACCGCGTTTCTCGGGCCGCTCCTGGCGCGGCCGGGGACGCTTTCCGAGCGCGCCCCGAGCGAGGAGGAACGCGGTGACCTCGCCTTCGGATACCGGATGGCGGATGCGGTCGCCGGGCTCGACATCGGTCAGACGATCGCCGTGCGGCAACGCGCGGTCGTGGCTGTCGAAGCGATGGAAGGCACCGACGAGGTGATTGCCCGCGCCGGTCGGTTGGCCGGGCCGGGCGTCTGCGTGATCAAGGTCGCCAAGCCGAATCAGGACATGCGTTTCGACGTGCCGGTGATCGGCGTTGCGACCATCGATGCGCTGGGCGCCGCCGGGGCCGCCGTGCTGTCGGTAGACGCGGGCAGGACGGTCGTGCTCGACGGCGACCGCGTCTTCGAGGCGGCGAACGCCGCCGGACTGGCCGTCGTGGGACGATCTCTCGAGGCGGAGGCCGGGGCGCCGTCATGACCGATCCTCCGTTCCGCGCAGCGGTCGTCGGTGTCGGGCACCTCGGGCGGCACCACGCCCGCATTCTCGGGGCTGCCGCCGATGTCGACCTCGCAGCCGTGGTCGACATCGACCTCGAACGGGCGCGGGCGGTCGCGGCCGACGTCGGAACCGTTGCGGCCGCGGACGTGAACGCAATCGACCCGCCCGTCGACGGGGTGGTGGTGTCGGTGCCGACGCGGGACCACGTACGCGTCGGCGTGCCGCTGCTGGAGGCCGGTGTCGCGGTGCTGGTCGAGAAGCCGATCGCGTCGTCGCTGCCGGAGGCCGACCGGCTGATAGAGGCCGCCGCGGCGTCCGGCGCGACGCTGGCGGTGGGGCATACGGAGCGGCACAACCCCGCGGTCGCGGCGGCGCTGCCTCTGATTTCGGCGCCGCGCTTCATCGAGGTGCACCGCCTCGCGAGCTTTCAACCTCGCAGCCTGGACATCGACGTGGTGTTCGACGTCATGATCCACGACCTCGACGTCGTGCTGTCCTGTGTCGGGTCGGAGCCGATCTCCATCGAGGCGGTCGGCGTGCCCGTGCTCAGCTCCCGGATCGACATTGCCAACGCGCGCCTGCGATTCGCGAACGGCTGCATCGCGAACCTGACCGCGAGCCGGATCAGCCGGGATCGTGTCCGCAAGCTGCGGGTGTTTCAGCCGCACGCGCTCGTCTCGGTAGACTATGCCGAGCAGCAGGTCGAAATCTGGAAGGTCAAGAAGGGAGAGGACGAGCAGGTCGGCATCGATGGGGGCCGCGTGGACGTAGCGAGCGCCGAGCCGCTCGAGCGGGAGCTGGACGATTTCGTGCGCGCCGCGCGCGGGGGAACGCCGCCGCGCGTGACGGGGGCCGACGGCCGGCGCGCTCTCGCCGTCGCCGAGCGCATCGCGGACGCCATGCAGGACAGCGGCGATCCGGCGCCTCTGCCTGGAGTCGCATGACCGGCGCATCCTGGTTCGAGGAGCTCGGCGGCAAGCTGCAGGCCGGCGCCTCGCTGTCGGAGGCCGAGGTCGGGGCGCTGTCGCGGACGCACGATCTCGTGGCCCTCGGAGCGCTGGCCGATGAACGGCGCCGTGCGCGGCGGGGCGACCGGGCGACTTTCGTGCGCGTGGCCCGGGTCGCGGCGGACGGCGCCGGTGGCGAGGCGGTTCCGCGGCAGGCGGGCGAGTTGCGCCTGGCAGGCTGCCCCCGCACCGGGAGTCTCGTGGTGGAGGCGGTCCGTGCCGCCGTGCGCAGCGCGGGCGAGGTCCCGGTGAGCGGATTCGCGCTCGACGAGCTCGTGGAGGTCTGCGGCGCGGATGTCTCGCGCTTCGACGACTTGATCGCCGCGTTGCGGGGTGCGGGCCTGGCGCGCATCGCCGAGGCGCGCGTGGATCGCACCGCGGAGCCCGACTGGGTCGCGCGCGCGTCGTCGGGGGGCGTGCCGGTGGCGCGCTGGACGGTGGGCGATCAGGCGGATGCGGGCATCGGTGTGCTGCAGCGGGTCGCCGGCTGGAGCCGCGACGTTGCCGTGCCCGTCCTTGCCCCGCTGCCCCAGGTCGTCTCCGACCGGCCGTCGACGGGGTACGAGGACGTCAGGCAGGTTGCGCTGGCGCGGCTGCTGGTCGACAATATCGAGTCGATTCAGGTGGACTGGCGGCGCTACGGGCCGCAGTTGGCGCAGGTGGCGTTGACGTTCGGAGCGGACGACATCGACGGCGTTTCTCCGAGCGACGCAGCGGCGCACGGGGCTCGTCGTGCGCCGCTGGAGGAAATCACGCGGAACATCCGCGCGGCGGGGCTGGTGCCGGTCGAGCGGGACGGCCGTTTCCGGACGCTGTGCACGCATCACCCATGAGTGCCATCCGTGTTGGAGTCGTCGAGTACCTGAACGCGAGACCGCTCGTCCACGGGCTGGATTCGCACTCGGACCTGTTCTCGTTGCAGTTCGACGTGCCGGCGCGCTGCGCCGCGCTGCTGCACGAAGGCGCGGTGGACCTCGCCCTGCTCCCGGCCATCGAGTACCTGCGCCGGCCGGGCTATCATGTCGTGCCGGACGTCGCGGTGGCGTCGACCGGGCCGGTAGCGTCGGTCGCGCTGTTCACGACGCGGCCGACGGCGGCCATCCGCTCGATCGCCATAGACTCGAGCTCGCGAACCGCGGTGGCGCTGCTCCGGGTGCTCTGTGCGCAGTGGTTCGACATCGAGCCCAAGTTCGTGACCATGCATCCGGACCTGGACGCGATGCTCAAGCGCTGCGACGCGGCGCTTCTGATCGGTGACGTCGCCCTGTTCACCGAGCACGAGACGGTGGTCGACCTGGACAAGATCGATCTGGGCGAGGAGTGGACCGCCATGACCGGCCTGCCGTTCGTCTGGGCCTTCTGGACCGGTCGCAGCGGCGCTGTCCGGCCGGAGCACGTGCAGGCGTTGCGCGCCGCGCGCGACGCCGGGGCCGCCGCCGTCCGCGAGGTGGTGGCCGCCCATTCCCCCGCCGACGAGGAGCAGGCCGAGATCGCGGAGGAGTATCTGCGGAAGCACGTGCAGTTCGCCCTCACCGAGGACGGACTCGCCGGGGTGAAGCGTTTCTTCGCCGCCGCCGCCGATATCGGCATCGTCCCGCAGGCGGACGCGCTGCGGTTCTTCGACGCATGACCGGACGTCTGGTCGACGACGCGGTGCGACGCGTGCTGGACGGTGGGCGTCTCGATGCCGCCGGAGCGCTCGCCCTCTACACCGACCTGCCGACGCACCAGCTCGGGCAGTTGGCCGACAGCCGGCGGGCCGCGCGCCACCCGGAGCGGATCGTCACCTACATCATCGACCGCAACGTCAACTACACGAACGTATGCGTGGCGCGGTGCAACTTCTGCGCGTTCTACCGCGAGGTGGGCGCAGGAGACGGCTACGTGCTCGGGTTCGACGAGATCTTCGCCAAGATCGACGAGACCATCGAGGTCGGCGGGGTGCAACTGCTGTTGCAGGGGGGGCACAACCCCGATCTGCCGCTGGCGTGGTACGAGGACCTCTTCCGGGGCGTGAAGGCGCGCTATCCCGGCTTCAAGCTGCACGCGCTCTCGCCGCCGGAGGTGATTCATCTGTCGCGCCTGTCGCAGCTTCCGGCGCGCGCCGTCATCGATCGCCTGGTCGCGGCGGGACTCGACAGCATTCCCGGCGGCGGGGCCGAGATTCTGGTCGATCGGGTCCGGAAAGAGCTGAACTGCTACGGCAAGGCGACCGCGACCGAGTGGGTCGACGTGATGCGGCACGCGCACGGAGCCGGACTCCGCACCACCGCGACGATGATGTACGGCACGGTCGAGCGGCCGGACGAACGCATCGAGCATCTGCTGCGGCTGCGGGAGCTGCAGGACGAGACCGGTGGGTTCACCGCGTTCATCACGTGGAGCTTCCAGCCGTCGAACACCGAGCTGGGCGGTGTCGGCGCCACCGGCGTCGAGTATCTGAGAACGCTCGCGCTCGCCCGGCTCGTGCTCGACAACTTCGAGAACCTGCAGGCGTCCTGGGTCACGCAGGGCGGAAAGGTCGGCCAGTTGAGCCTCGCCTACGGCGCCAACGACATGGGCAGCGTGATGATCGAGGAGAACGTGGTGCGCGCCGCCGGCGCCGCCTACTGCATGGACGAGGTGGAGATCGTCCGCAACATCGAGGACGCCGGTTTCGTGCCCAAGCGCCGCGACATGCGCTACAACGTGCTCGGCGATCCCGTCTTCCGCGAGCGGCAGGTGCCGCGCATGACCGCGCTCGCCACCGCCCGCGAGGCGGGAGACACGTCCGTGCCGGCCGAGCTCGAGCGCTATCCGGCGCGGAGCCGGGCGGGGAAGCGGCGGCAGACGGCTCGCGCATGAGCCGGCCGGCCCGCATCCGGTATCACGCCCGCTGGGTGGTGCCGATTACCGCCCCGCCCCTGGAACATGGGTGGGTGGAGGTGGAGGACGGCACGATTCGGGCGGTCGGCGCCGGGGCCGTCACCCCCGGGAACCCTGCCGTCCGAGACGTCGACCTCGGGCGAGCCTGCGTCCTGCCCGGCCTGGTCAACGCCCATACCCATCTCGAGCTGGCCGCGTATCGCGGCGCGGTCCCCCCCGCTCGCTCGATGCCGGCCTGGGCGGCGGCGCTGATGCGGCAGGTGGGGGGCGAGGGGCCGGGGGCGCGGTCCGCCGCGATGACCGCGGCGATCGACGAGATGCACCGGGCCGGAACCGCACTGGTGGGCGACGTCACGAACACCCTGGACTCGCTGGGCGCACTGGCGGCAGGTCCCGTCGAGGCGGTGGTGTTTCACGAGCTGCTCGGGTTCGATGCAGCCGCGGCCGGCGCCGCCGCGATGGCGGACCGACTCGCGGGGCTGGCGACGGAGAGCCGTGACGCACGGGTGCGCGTGCGGGCCGCCGCCCACGCGCCCTATTCGGTCTCGCCGGCGTTGTTCCGTGCGCTCGCGGCCCGGGTGCCCGGACCGCGGTCGGTGCACCTGGCCGAGTCCGCGGAGGAGGGCGAGTTCCTGCGTTCGGGCGAGGGGGCCTGGCGCGAGATCCTCGAGGCGCGCCGCCGCTGGGACTCGACGTGGCGGCCCCCGGGATGCGGTGCGGCGGCCTATCTGGACTCGCTGGGATGGCTGCGGGACGGCTCGTTGCTCGTTCACTGCGTGCAACTGACGGACGAGGAGGTCCGCCGGGTGGCGGCATCGGGCGCCACCATCGTGACGTGTCCGCGGAGCAATGCCTGGACCGGCGCCGGCGTGCCGCCCGTGGCCGCGTTCTTCGCGGCCGGGGCCGCCGTGGCCGTCGGTACCGACAGTCTCGCCAGCGTTCCGGATCTGAATCCCTTCGCGGAGCTGATCCACCTGCGCCGGCTCGCGCCGGACGTGCCGGCCCGGCTCCTTCTCCGCAGCGCCACCCTCGGCGGTGCGGTCGCGCTGGGCCGCGGCGGGACGCACGGAGCCGTCGAGCCCTCCCGCCGCGCGGCGCTCATAGCCGTCGAGACGCCGGAGGCGGTGCCGGATGTGGAAGAATACCTGTTGACCGGGATCGAGCCGGAGCAGATCGCCTGGCTCGACCCGGTGCGCGACGGGGGCGCGGCGCCGGACGGCTGAGGAGCGCCGGGCCCCTCCGAGCGCGTCCGGCGGGGGCTGGCACAGCACGCATGTATTCCCGGATTCGCACGTACGGGTCGTTCATTCGCTTCGGCCACACGGTCTTTGCGCTGCCGTTCGCGTTGACCGGCGCGCTGCTCGCCGGCCTGGAGGCCGAGCTGACCTGGGGCCGCGTCGGCTGGATCGTGTCGGCCATGTTCGCCGCCCGCACCGCCGCGATGGCTTTCAACCGCCTGGTCGATGCGCGTTACGACGCGCTGAATCCGCGCACGCAGGGGCGCGAGATACCGCGCGGACGGGTCTCCCGGCGCGAGGCCGGCGCCATCGTGCTCGCGTCCGCGACGGCGTTCGTGGCGGTCACGTATCCGCTGGGTCCGGTCTGCTTCGCGCTGTCGCCGGTGGCGCTGGCGATCGTTTTCTGGTACTCGCTGGCCAAGCGGCACACGGCCTACACGCAGCTCTTCCTCGGACTGGCGCTCGCCGTCGCGCCGGTCGGCGGGTGGCTGGCGGCGGGCGGCGGCTGGGGCTGGACGCCCTGGCTGCTCGCGCTCGCCACCGGCGCCTGGGTCGCGGGCTTCGACGTGATCTACGCCTGCGAGGACGTCGACTTCGACCGTCGCCACGGCCTGCAGTCGATTCCGGCCCGGTTCGGGATCGAGCGGGCGCTGCGCCTGTCGCGCCTGTCTCACGCCGTGACCATTGCCGGGTTGGCGGCGTTGGGCTGGTTGGTGCCGCTGGGGCCCGTCTACCTGGCTGGAGTCGGGGGGGTAGCGCTCCTGCTGGCGTACGAGCAGTCCCTCGTCAGCGCCACCGACCTGACGCGGGCGAAGAAGGCATTCGACCTGAACGGCTACGTCGGCATCCTGTACCTCGGCGCGACCGCGGCCGCGATCCATGTCGGATAAGCCGTTGCACGTCGTGGTCGGCGTCACCGGGGCGAGCGGCGCCCTGTACGCCGTACGCACCCTGGCGGCTTTGCTGACCGCCGGCGTGCGGGTGGACCTCGTGGTGTCGGACTTCGGGCGGCGCCTGCTGACGGACGAGCTGGGGCCGGAGGCCGGAGCCGATCGCCTCGGCGCGTACCTGGCCGCGCGCTACGGCGTGACGATCGCGTCGGATGCGCTTCTCGTCCATCGCAACCGGGACGTCGGCGCGGCGATTGCGAGCGGCACCTCGCCCTGCGACGCGATGGTCATCGTGCCCTGCTCGATGAAGACGCTGGCGGGCGTGGCGCACGGGCTGTCACGCAACCTCATCGAGCGCGCGGCGGACGTCGCGCTGAAGGAGCGGAGACCGCTCGTCGTCGTGCCGCGGGAGACCCCGATGAGCCTGCCGCAGCTCCGCAACATGGTGCTCTGCGCGGAAGCGGGGGCGCACCTGCTGCCGGCGATGCCCGCCTTCTATCAGCGGCCGGCCACGCTCGACGACCTCGCCGACTTCATGGCGGGGAAGATCGTGTCGTGCCTCGGCCTCGATCACGACCTCTTCCCCGCGTGGACCGGGTGATCGACAAGACGCCGGATCGCATCGCCGCGATGTTCGACGCCATCGCGGGGCGCTACGACCTGCTGAACCACCTTCTCAGTTGCGGCCTCGACCGGCGGTGGCGGGCGCGGGCGGTTCGCGCGCTGCGCCTGACGGGCAGCGAGACCGTCCTCGATCTCTGCACGGGCACGGCGGATCTCGCCATCGCGCTGAGTCGCCGCCGCGGCGCGGCGCGCGTCGTGGGGATCGACTTCGCCGGCCGCATGCTGGAGCACGGGGCCCGCAAGCTCGGCGCGCTGGGTCTGGGCCGCCGGATCGGTCTCGTGCGCGGCGACGCGATGTGCGTGCCCCTGCCGGAGGCGTCGGTCGATGCGGCCACGATTGCGTTCGGCATTCGCAACGTCGAGGACCCGCGCCGCGCGCTGGCGGAGCTGCACCGCGTCGTCCGGCCCGGGGGCCGCATCGCCATCCTGGAGTTCGGGATGCCGACCCTGCCCGGACTCGGCGCGCTCTACCGGTGGTACTTCAGCCGCGTGCTGCCGGGGGTCGGGCGTCTGGTCTCCCGGCACGACAGCGCCTACGCGTACCTGCCGGCCTCGGTCGGCGCGTTTCCCAGCGGCGCAGGGTTCCGGGAGCTGCTGGAGGACGCCGGCTTCGTCGAACCGGCGACGGTCCGCATGCTGCTGGGCGTCGTCTATCTGTACGCGGCGACGCGTGCGGCGTCGGTGGACGACCGCGCGGACTATAATCAGACGGGCACTCCATG
The DNA here is from genome assembly GCA_963662835.3 of Vicinamibacterales bacterium. Lineage (GTDB taxonomy): Bacteria > Acidobacteriota > Vicinamibacteria > Vicinamibacterales > UBA8438 > WTFV01. The sequence continues at coordinate 6,578,270 of CAXXVU020000002.1, read as the reverse complement.
ATCTTCGACTTCGAGGAGCGGTACTTCGACACGCCGACCATCGAAGCGGCCATGTCGTGGCGCGAGCAGGTTCTGCTGTCGGTGTTCGCCCACGCGGCCGTCGTGCTGCTGGTGCTGTTCGTGCCGCAGCTTCCCTTCGCCCGGGAAGCGGAGGCGCGCCGGCTGGCGCACCTCGCCGAGCTCGCGCAGATGCAGGAGCAGATGCAGCTCGCGCTGGCCGAGGACCGGAACCGCACTTTCGTCTACATCGAGCCCCTGGTCGACTTCGAGGCGGACGAGGCCCCGAATCCCGACGCACCGCTCTCGGACCGCGACCGCATCGCGCAGTCGCCGACGGCGGCGGAGGACCCGCTCAACAACCTTCCGAACGCCGACGGCAACTCGACCCGGTTCGTGGAGAGCGAAGAATTCGCCGATGTCCCGGAGCCCGAGCGGCCGGTCGACGCCGCTGCGGCGGCGGACCGTCAGGAGGCGGCCTCGGAATCCCGCTTCGACGACGCGACCGGCGACGTTCGCGACGCCGACGCGGCGGATGCGACGCGCAGCGCGGAGGCGCCCGGCGAGGACGACGGCCGGCTGTCGGAGGCCGTGATCGAGCAGTTGCTCGCCGACGGGGCGCTGACCCTCCCCGGCGGCGGCGAGCCGGATCCGGACGATTTCGATCCACGGACGGACAGGCCGGCCGACGGCCTGCTCGGCCGCGCCATGCGCAACCTCGACCGTTACGCGCGGCAGCAGACCTTCAACAATCAACGGGGCCGGGTGAACCGGCAGGCGCCGTTCATCCAGTTCGACTCCAAGGGCGCGGACTTCGGACCGTGGCTCCGCCGGTTCGTGGCGCAGGTGTACCGGAACTGGTTCATGCCGTACGCCATCATGTCGATGCACGGCAACGTCGTGCTGACGTTCAACGTGCATCGCGACGGGTCGATCACGGACCTGGACGTCATGAGGCCGTCCCGGGTCAGGGCCTTCACCAACTCGGCGTTCAACGCGATCTCCACGTCCAACCCGACCTATCCGCTGCCGGACGACTACCCCGACGACACCTGCTTCTTCACGGTGACCTTCTACTTCAACGAGACGCCCCCCGCCTGAGGTGTCACGCACGGAGCGCCGCACATGCCTTCGCGCCTGCAGTTGACCGGCTGGGTGCTGTTCCTGGTCGCCCTGGTGGTCTACGTTCTGCTGTCGTGGTCGTGAGCCCGCCGCCGCGGCCCCGCCTGGTGGCCGTCGTCGGGCCGACGGCGACCGGCAAGAGCACCCTCGCCGTCGAGTTGGCGCTGCGGATCGGGGGCGAGGTGGTCAGTTGCGACTCGACCGCCGTGTACCGCGGCTTCGACATCGGGACCGACAAGCCGTCACCGGCGGCGCGCCGCGGCGTGCCGCACCACCTGATCGACGTCGCCGAGCCGACGGAACGGTACTCCGCGGCGCGCTACGGGCGTGAAGCGGCCGCTGCCGTCCGGCGCGTGACCGCGGCGGGCCGGATCCCGCTGCTCGTCGGGGGGACCGGCCTGTACTACCGCGCCCTGATCCGCGGACTGTGCCCGGCGCCCGGGCGCGACGACCGGCTGCGCGCGCGGCTGCATGCCATCGGGGCGCGCCGGGGTCTCGGTCGGCTGCATCGCTGGGTGACGCGGGTCGATCCCGAGTCGGCGGCGCGGATTCAACCGCGCGACGAGAAGCGGCTCGTGCGGGCGCTGGAAGTCTACCTGCTCACGGGGCGCACCCTGACCGCCCACTTCGCGGACACGCGGTCGCTGCTCGCGGACTACGAGGTGCTGCCGTTCGCCCTCCGGTTGCCGCCCGAGGAGACGGCGCGGCGGGTCGCCCGCCGGGTCGACCGGCAGTTCGAGCGCGGCGTTCTCGACGAGATCCGCCGGGCGCTGGCCGCCGGCGTACCCGAGGACGCCCATCCGTTCGGCGGCCTGGTCTACCGGCAGGCGCTCGAGCATCTCAAGGGCGTGCGCGACGAGCGGGCCACGCGCGCCCTCATCGTCCAGGAGAACCGCCGCTATGCGCGGCGTCAGTTGATCTGGTTCCGAAAAGAACCTAATCTACGGTGGATTTCGCGGCCGGGTGAGCACCCGGAGGCGCTGGTCGAGGTCCTGGCGACGCTCGACGCGCATTCCGCGCGGCGGGTGCCCTTCAATCCACATCATGTCGACACCGGGTGATCGTCAGGCCGTACCGAATCTGCAGGAAGTCTTTCTGAACGGCGCGCGGCGGGAGCGGCTGCCCGTGACGGTGCGCCTGATGGACGGCACCGAGATTCGCGGACGGATCAAGAGCTTCGATCGCTACGCCCTGCTCGTCGAGAACGACGAATCGGACGTGCTTCTGTTCAAGCACGCCGTGGCCACCATCCGGCCGCGCGCCAGCGGCGGAGACTGATGCCGCGGTCCGCGCGCGACGATTCGCTTCGCCGGCAGCTCGAGGCGCGCGAACGCGCCGCGCTGAGTCCTTCCGCGGCGTTGAGCAGCGCCAGCCGGGGGCGGTTGCGGAGCGAGTTGGAAGATCCCATCCGTCCGGCGTTCCAGCGCGACCGCGATCGGATCGTCCACTCCAAGGCGTTTCGGCGTCTCAAGCACAAGACGCAGGTGTTCCTGGCCCCCACCGGCGACCACTACCGGACCCGGCTGACACACACGCTCGAGGTGTCCCAGATCGCCCGCACGATCGCCAAGGTGCTGCTGCTCAACGAGGAGTTGACCGAAGCCGTAGCCCTCGGGCACGACCTCGGCCACGCACCCTTCGGCCACGCCGGGGAGCGTGTGCTGACCCGGCTCTTTCCCGGCGGCTTCAACCACTACGAGCAGAGCCTGCGGGTCGTCGACGTGCTCGAGCAGGACGGGGAGGGGCTCAACCTCACCTGGGAGGTGCGCGACGGGATCAGCAAGCATTCGAAGGGCAAGCACGGCGCGCCGGTCGGGGTGGAGCCCGCCCTCCGCGCTGCGACGCTGGAGGGGCAGGTGGCCCGCGCCGCGGATCTGATCGCCTATGTCAACCACGACATCGACGACGCGGTCCGGGCCGGCATACTGCGCGTGGAGGCGCTGCCGGAGAAGCCGATTGCCATCCTGGGCACGACGTCGTCCGAGCGGATCGGCTGCATGGTCGCGGACGTGGTGCGGGAAACGCTCGCACGCGCCGGCGAACCGGAGGTGGCCATGAGTCCGGGCGTGCTGCAGGCGACGCTGGACCTGCGGGCCTTTCTGCACGCGGAGGTATACGAGAACCGCGCGGCGGTCGCGGAGTTCGGCAAGGCGTGCGGAATCCTGGAGGGGCTCTGGGAGAAGGTGCGAGAGACGCCGGCGCGCTTTCTCGATCCCGGGACCGTCGAGCGCGACGGACTCGATGTTGCGGCGAAGGACTTCCTCGCCGGGATGACGGATCGCTACGCCATCGGCCTGTTCGAGGAGATATTCGTGCCGCGGCCATGGGGCTGGGGAGCTTCCGGCGGACTCGGGCGGTAGACCGCGTGTGGTACAATGGGTGGTTCGGTCACATGACGGAAAGTACAGCCGGGGGGGCATTGATGCGCCTGGACCTGCGCAACGTGCGCAGTCCCGCGCAAGCCGTCGACCGTGCGTTTCCCGCCTCGGCGTTCGGTTCGGACGATGCGCTCACGGTTGCCGCTCCGGTCGAGCTGGCGTTGAGCGTGCGGAAGGACGGCGACAAGTACTGCCTGCTGGGACGGCTCGTCACGACGGTGCGCCGGGAATGCTGCCGGTGCCTGGAGCCGTTCGACGTGCCGACGACGGTGGGCATCGACGTGCGCTACCTGCCGCACGCCGTCAATGCGGGTGAGGGAGAGCACGAGATCTCCGACGAAGACCTGTCGATCGCGTTCTACCGCGACGACGAGATCGATCTCGGAGCCCTCGTGCGGGAGCAGTTGCACCTGGCGGCTCCCATGAAGCCGCTCTGTGACGACGGCTGCCGCGGCCTGTGCCCGATGTGCGGCGTCAACCGGAACCGCGAGGCGTGCGGGTGCGACACCGCCTGGCACGATCCGCGTTTCGATGCCCTGCGGACATTCGCGCGCGAGAGCTCCGGTACGGGGCCGGCACGAAAGGTTTGATACCCAATGGCGAATCCGAAGCGACGTCATTCGAAGGCCCGCACGGCCAAGCGCCGGGCGCACGATGCCCTTGAGCCCATCGTCCTGAGTACGTGCCCGCAGTGTCACGAGCTGCAGGTTCCGCATCGCGTCTGCCCACACTGCGGCTACTACAAGGGACGCCAGATCAAGGCGATCAAGGAGGCATAGGGCTCGCGGGGCCTCGCCTCGCCGGGGTTTCCGCTTCCCCTGCCGGCCGAGCGGCCTGGCCGGGTATCCACGTGACGGAGCAGCATGCGCATTGCCGTTGACGCGGCCGGCGGCGATCACGCGCCGCGCAACGTGGTTGCCGGGGCGCTCGTGGCCGCTCGGCATCTCGGATTCGGATTGACGCTGGTCGGTCCGAGGCGGTCGATCGACGAGGAACTGCTCAGGCATCCCGAGGCCGACGCGGTGGATCTGCGTATCGTTCCGGCGCCGGACGTGGTCGGGATGGACGAGGATCCGGCGGCGCTGCGACGCAAGCCCCGGGCATCGGTGCGCGTCGCGGCGGAGACGGTGGCCCGCGGAGACGCCGCGGCGTTCTTCAGCGCCGGCAACACCGGTGCGACGCTGGTCGCGGCGCACGGCGCGTTCGGCATGTTGCCCGGCGTGGATCGGCCTGCGCTGGCGACCAGGATTCCGACGCTGCAGCGCGACGCCGTGCTGCTGGACGTCGGGGCGACGGTGGACTGCCGTCCGAGCCACATCGTGCAGTTCGCGGCGATGGGCACGGTGTACGCCGGGACGATGCTGGCGATAGAGATGCCGCGCGTGGGGCTCCTGTCCATCGGGAAGGAGTCGCGGAAGGGCAACGACCTGACGCGGGACGCACATCGGCTGCTGAGTCGCGGCCCGCTCCGCTTCATCGGGAACATCGAGGCGCGTGACGTGTACTCCGGGGCGGCGGACGTGATCGTGTGCGACGGATTCACCGGCAACGTGGCGTTGAAGGTGAGCGAGGGGCTGGTCGAGGTGATTGAGGAGCTGCTGCGGGACGAGCTGGGGCGGACGTTCACCACCCAGTTGGGGTACCTGCTGTCGCAGCGCGCGTTTCGGAGGTTCCGCCGGCGCGTCGACTACTCGGAATATGGAGGCGCGCCGCTGCTCGGCGTCGCCGGGCTCGCGATGGTGGGGCACGGGCGGTCGTCCGTCAAGGCGGTGCGCAATGCGCTGGCGCTGACCTGCCGTTTCGTCCGGGCTGAGTTCGTCGACACGATCGCCTCGCGCCTGGCGCCGAAGGCGCCCCTGCTGGAGGCGGCGCGATGATCGCGTTCGTGTTTCCGGGCCAGGGGTCGCAGCGGGTCGGCATGGGGAAGGCGCTGTGCGAGACGTTTCCCGTCTGCCGGCGGACCTTCGAGGAGGCCGACGAGGCGCTCGGGGAGCCGATCAGCCGACTCTGCTTCGAGGGACCGGAGGATCAGCTCGCCCTGACGCGCAACACCCAGCCCGCCGTGCTGGCCACCAGCGTAGCCGTGGACAGGCTGCTCCGCTCGCGCGGACATGTCCCGGCGTTCCTGGCCGGACACAGTCTCGGCGAGTACTCCGCGCATGTGGCCGCGGGCACCCTGGGGCTGGCCGATGCGCTGCGCACCGTACGCCGGCGCGGCACGTACATGCAGGAGGCGGTACCGGTCGGCGAAGGCGCCATGGCGGCGATTCTCGGCCTGCCGGCCGAGCAGGTGTCGCAGGCGTGCGTCGAGGCCGCCGGCGCGGAGGTCGTCAGCGCGGCGAATCTGAACGCGCCCGGGCAGGTGGCGATCGCCGGCCACCGGGAGGCCGTGGAAAGGGCCGGTCGGCGGGCGAAGGAGCTCGGGGCGCGGCGCGTCATGCCGCTGCCGGTGAGCGCGCCGTTTCACTGCGCGTTGATGAAGCCGGCCGAGGAGCGTCTGGCGCCCGAGCTGCGCGGTCTCGTGGTCGCGGATCCCGCGGTGCCGGTGGTGGCCAACGTCGATGCGGAGCCCAAGCGGACGGGCCGCGAGGCGATCGAGGCGCTCATACGGCAGGTGAGCGCGCCCGTACGTTGGGAGGCGGTGATCCGCCGGCTCCTGGCCGCCGGCGTGACCGCGTTCGTCGAGGTCGGGCCGGGTGGCGTCCTGAGTGGGCTGACAAGGAAGATCGACCGGTCGGTCAGCGCCGCCTCCGTGCACGATCCTTCCAGCCTGGAGGCGGCGGAGACGACGTTGCGGGCGCCGGCTGACGCATGAGCGATCTGAGCGGGCGGGTAGCCATCGTGACGGGGGCCTCGCGAGGCATCGGGAGGACGATCGCGCTCCGCCTGGCCTCTGCCGGCGCTCTCGTGGTGGCGGGCGCGCGCGCGGATCACGCCGTGCCCGTCGCCAGGGAGATAGAGGCGGCGGGCGGCGTCGCGGTCGCCGTGCCGCTCGAGGTGACCGAGGCGTCGTCGGTAACCGGCATGGTGCAGACCGGGATCGACCGTTTCGGACGCGTCGACATGCTGGTCAACAATGCCGGGATCGTGCGCGACCAGTTGCTGCTGCGGATGAAGCCGGAAGAGTGGGACGCGGTGATCGCCACGAACCTCACGGCGGCGTACGCGTGCTGCCGGGCGGTACTGCGTCCGATGCTGAGGCAGCGCTCGGGCCGGATCGTCAACATCGGCTCCGTCGTGGGGCGGACCGGCAATCCGGGCCAGGCCAACTACGCGGCGTCGAAGGCCGGCCTGGAAGGGTTCACACGGTCGCTGGCGCTGGAGGTGGCCTCGCGGGGAATCACGGCCAACGTCGTCGCGCCGGGGATGATCGAGACGGACATGACGGCGGCGCTCGACGCGCGCGCCCGCGAGGCGCTGTGCGGCCGCATCCCGATGGGCCGGCTCGGCGCGTCGGACGAAGTCGCAGGGGCGGTGTGCTTTCTCGCGTCGGACGATGCATCGTATATTACTGGGCAGGTTCTGAACGTCAATGGTGGGATGTACTTGTAGGAGGCTGGTGAATGGCGGTTGTTGACAAGGTGAGGAGCATCATCGTCGAGCAGTTGGGTGTCGACGAGGAAGAGGTCACCTCGGATGCGTCGTTCGTCGACGATCTGGGGGCCGACTCGCTCGACACGGTCGAGCTCGTCATGGCGTTCGAGGAGGAGTTCGGCCTGGAGATCCCCGACGGCGATGCGGAGAAGATCACCCGCGTGAAGGAAGCCGTCGACTACATCGAGTCTCACGCCGGCGACGCGAGCTAGCCTCCGCTGCCGCGTGATCCCACCAGGAGCCTTCGGTGTCAAGACGCGTTGCAGTTACCGGAGTCGGCCTGATTTCCTCGCTCGGGATCGGGACCGCCGCCAACTGGGAAGCGTTGCTGGCCGGCCGGAGCGGCATCCGGACGATCACCAACTTCGACGCGTCCCTGTACGCCTCCCGCATCGCCGGCGAGGTGCCGGATTTCGATCCGCTCCGGTTTCTCCCGAAGAAGGACGTCCGCAAGATGGACGTCTTCATCCAGTACGCGATCGCGGCGGCGGAGTTCGCGTTGCAGGATGCCGGTCTGCCTACGAACGGCGGACTCGGCACGGAGGTGGGCGTCTTCATCGCCTCCGGGATTGGCGGCTTCAGCACCATCGAGCGTGAGCACAAGGCTCTGCTCAAGGGCGGGCCGCGCAAGATCTCGCCGTTCTTCATACCCTCGGCGATCATCAACCTCGCGGCCGGTCAGGTCTCCATCCGATTCGGGGCGCAGGGGCCCAACTCGGCCACCTGCACGGCGTGCTCGGCCTCCGCGCACGCGATCGGCGACGCCTTCGAGATCATCCGGCGCGGCGACGCCGAGGTCATGGTGGCGGGAGGATCGGAGGCGGCCATCACGCCGATGGGGGTCGGCGGCTTCGCGGCGATGCGCGCGCTGTCGACGCGCAACGACGAGCCGGAGCGCGCCTGCCGGCCGTTCGACCGGGACCGGGACGGCTTCATCATGGGCGAAGGGTCCGGGGTCGTCATTCTCGAGAACCTGGAGCGAGCCCGTGCGCGCGGCTCCCGCATCTACTGCGAGATGGTCGGCTACGGGATGTCGGCCGACGCGCATCACATGACCGCTCCGTGCGAGGACGGGGCGGGCGCCGTGCGGGTGATGCGGAACGCCATCCGTTCGGCGGGGATCGAGCCGTCCGCGGTGGACTACGTCAACGCGCACGGCACGTCGACGCCGCACAACGACCGGATCGAGACCCTCGCCATCAAGACGTGCTTCGGAGATCACGCAACGTCGCTGGCGATCTCCTCGACCAAGTCGATGACCGGGCACCTGCTGGGGGCAGCCGGCGGCCTCGAGGCGGGCGTTGCCGCCCTCGCGGTCCGGCACCAGGTCGCGCCGCCGACGATCAACCTGGACAACCCCGATCCCGACTGCGATCTCGACTACGTGCCGAACACGCAGCGCGCGATGCCCATCGAGTATGCGCTGTCGAACTCGTTCGGGTTCGGCGGCACGAACGCCAGCCTCCTGTTCAAGCGCTGCTGATCCGCCCCGGCCGCGCAGGCGGGGCCGCGGGAGGGAGCCAGGAAGACACGATGAAGATTGCCGTTTGCATCAAGCAGGTCGTGACCCGCGACTGGCCGCTGCGCGCGGCGGAATCGTCCACCTGGGTCCGCGACGACGACGCCAGCTTCGAGATGAACGAGCCCGACGCCTACGCTCTCGAGGAGGCATTGCGCCTGAAGGAGCGTCACGGCGGGGAGGTGGTCGTCTGCTCGGCCGGTCCGGCGCGGGTCAGCCAGGTCATTCGGGAGGCGCTTGCCCGCGGCGCCGACCGCGCCATCCACGTGCAGAGCGATGCGCTGTCCACGGCCGGGGCGGACGCGGTGGCGGCGGCGCTGGCCGGCGCGATGGAGGGCGATGCGTTCGACCTGGTGCTGACCGGGCTGCAGTCCGACGACCAGGGCTTCGGGCAGACCGGGGTCGTGCTGGCGGAGCGCCTGGGGCTGCCGCACGCCACGATCATCATGGAGGTCGACGTCGGGGCCGACGGCGGGTCCCTGCGGGTGAAGCGCGAGCTCGAGAGCGGCTGGTTCCAGTGGGTGTCCATGCCGCTGCCGGCCCTGCTCACCATTCAGAGCGGCATCAACCAGCTCCGCTACGCCACGCTCAGGGGCATCATGGCGGCCAAGCGGAAGGAGGTCCGCATCGTGCCCCTCGACGCGTTGGAGTCCCAGGGGCAGCGGATCCTCGAGCTGTACGTTCCCGACAAGACGAGCGCGACCCGGTTCATCGACGGTTCGGCACCGGAGGCCGCGCGCGAGCTCGTGCGGCTTCTGCGAGAAGAAGCGAGGGTGCTGTGATTCTGGTCATCGCGGAGCAGCGCGGCGGGGCGTTGAATCCCGCTTCCTGGGAGACGGTGGCGGCGGCCCAGCAGATGGACGCGCCGGTCACGGTGGTCGTGGCGGGCGCCGGCGTGCAGGGCGTGGCCGCGGAGATCGCGGCCGCGGACGTCGCCGAGGTGCTCGCAGTCGACCACGACGCGCTCGATCCCTACACGCCCGACGGGTTCGTCGGGGCCCTGGCGCAGGTCGTGGCGCGGACCGGCCCGTCGCTGGTGCTGTTTCCCCATACGTACCAGACCCGGGACTACGCGCCGGCGCTCGCGGCGCGCGTCGGCCGGGCGCTGATCCCCGATTGCATCGGCTCGAAGGTCCGCGACGGCGACCGGGTGTTCGTGCGGCCGATGTTCCAGGGCAAGTTCGTGGCGGACGTGCTGCCGGAGGGACCGGCGCCGCACTTCGCCAGCTTCCAGATCGGTGCGTACCGCGCGGACGCCTGCTCCCGCGGGGCGGCGCCGGCGGCGGTGCGGGCGGTCGCGGTGGAGGTCGGCGCGGCGGCGATCCGCCAGCGGCCGGAGGCCCTGTTCAAGGAGGCGAAGCAGGCGGTCGACCTCACTCAGGCCGAGCGCATCGTCGCGGTCGGCCGCGGCATCAAGGGCCAGGAGCACCTGTCGCTCGCGCAGGATCTGGCCAGGGCGCTCGACGCCGAGCTGGCCGCCTCGCGGCCGATCTGCGACTCCGGCTGGCTCCCGATGGACCGGCAGATCGGCAGCTCGGGCCAGACCGTGGCCCCGAAGCTGTACCTGGCCGTCGGCATCTCCGGTGCGATCCAGCACCTGGTCGGCATGAAGGGCTCCCGCACCATCGTCGCCGTCAACAAGGACGCCGACGCGCCGATCTTCGAGGTGGCCGACTACGGGATCGTCGGCGACCTGTTCGAGATCGCGCCGGCGATCGTGGCGGCCCTCGACGGAGAATAGGGTGGAGCGCGAGACGCTCGACGTCGACGTGCTCGTCGTCGGGGGCGGGCCGGCCGGTCTCGCCGCCGCGTACCGTCTCGCGCGGCTGAACGAGGAGCAGGGGGGCGAGCCGCTGATGGTGGCCGTTCTCGAGAAGGCGCGCGCGGCCGGGGCCCACATGCTCTCGGGGGCCGTGCTCGACCCGTCGGCGCTGTTCGAGCTGATGCCGGACTGGAAGAGCCGCGGGGCGCCGCTCGACGTGCCGGTCCGGGACGACCGGATCTACTTCCTGACCGCGCGCCGCGCGCTCCCGTTTCCCGTCACGCCGCCGCCGCTGCGCAACCACGGCCACTACGTCATCTCGCTCAATCGCTTTGCGAAGTGGCTCGGCGAGCAGGTCGAGGCGGCCGGCGTCGACGTGTTCACCGGCTTCCCCGGGACGGAGCTGCTCTACGAGGGGGATCGCGTCGTCGGCGTGCGCACCGGTGACCGCGGCATCGATCGGCACGGGGAGCGCAAGGCGACGTTCGAGCCGGGAGTCGACATCCGCGCCAGGGTGACGGTGCTGGCCGACGGCGTGCGCGGCAACCTCACCAAGACGTTGATCCGCCGCTTCGACCTCGACGCCGGACGCGCGCCACAGAGCTGCGCGATCGGCATCAAGGAGCTGTGGGACGTGGACCCGGACCGGTTGCCGGCCGGATCGGTGATCCACACGATGGGCCATCCGCTCCGCTGCGAGGAGTTCGGGGGCGGCTTCATCTACGCGCTCCCGGCGGGGCGCCTCTCGGTCGGGTTCGTGGCCGGGCTCGACTACCGGGACCCGCTGTTCGATCCGCACGTCGCGTTCCAGCGCTTCAAGCGCCACCCGCTGGTCTCGCGCCTGCTGGCCGGCGGTCAGATGGTGCGCTACGGCGCCAAGGCGCTCCCGGAGGGAGGCTGGCACGCCCTGCCGCGCTGCCACGTCGACGGTGCGCTGATCGTCGGCGACGCGGCGGGCTTCCTGAACTCGATGCGGCTCAAGGGCATCCATCTCGCGATGCGGAGCGGAATGCACGCGGCCGACGTGGCGTTCCGCGCGGTGCGCGAGGGCGATGTGTCGGGCGCGCGCTTGTCCGAGTACGCCCGTCTGGTCGAGGAGGGGCCGATCCGCCGCGAGCTGTATCCGGTGCGCAACGTGCACCAGAGCTTCGCCGGGGGACTGCTGGCCGGCCTGCTCTATTCGGGACTGTCGCTGCTGACCGGCGGGTGGTGGTTCAAGGACCCCATGCCGTCGCACGCGGGCCACGAACGGACTCGCACGGTGAAGCAGTACTTCGGCGGCGGCGCGCCCCCCGAGCCTCCCGCCGTGCCGATCGATCGCGCCCTGACGTTCGACCGGCTCACGAACGTCCACTACTCCGGGACGCGCCACGACGAGGACCAGCCGTCGCATCTGCTCGTCGCCGACACCGACATCTGCCGCACGCGCTGCATCGAGGAGTATCGCAACCCCTGCACCCGTTTCTGTCCCGCCAACGTGTACGAGATCGTCGACGCGGACGCGGGAAAGGGCAAGCGGCTGCAGATCAACGCCTCGAACTGCGTCCATTGCAAGACCTGCGACATCATGGACCCCTACCAGATCATCGACTGGGTGCCGCCCGAGGGCGGCGGCGGCCCGTCCTACGAAGGCATGTGAGCCGCGACGCCCCGCGTCGGCGTCTTTCCTCCCGCCAGAGGGTCTCGGCCGCGGCGGTCGCGGCGGTCGGCAAGCCGGTGATTGCCTCCCTCTGCAGCACGATCCGTTGGACGGCCGAGGGACTGCGGCACTACGATGCGATCCAGGCGTCGGGCCGGCAGCCGGTCATGGCGTTCTGGCACGGCCGTATCGTGCATGCCACCTGGTTCTTCCGTCGGCGCGGCATCGTCGTCATGATCAGCGAGAACTTCGACGGCGAGTGGATCGGGCGCCTCATCGAGAAGTTCGGCTACCGCACGGCGCGCGGATCGACCTCGCGCGGGGGCGCCCGTGCGCTGGCACGGATGCGGCGCCTGGCGGCGGACGGCGCACCGACCGGCTTCGCGGTGGACGGACCGCGCGGGCCGGCCCGGTCGGTGCAGCCGGGCGCGGTCTGGCTGGCCGGCCTCACCGGCAACCCCGTGTTGCCGTTTCACAGCGAGGCGGACCGCTTCTGGACGGCGCGGAGTTGGGACGCCACGCAGGTCCCGAAGCCGTTCGCGCGCGCGGCCATGGTGGTGGGAGAGCCGATCGAGGTGCCGCGAGGGGCTGACGCCGACCTGGTCGAGCGCAAGCGGGCGGAGCTGGAGCGGTCGCTGCACGATCTGGCGGCGCGCGCTTCGGGGATGGTGGCCCGAGCGCCCGGACGCCGGGAATCTGCGCCGTAGAACGGGGCAGACTCCCGGTCAGGCCCGGTTGGGCGGCGACCGGAGCCGCAGGCGACGGTTGGCGGGCCAGCCGAAAAGGAGAGCAGGTGATGGCGAAGACGGACGTTCTGCTGATCTCGTCGGCCCGCTTCGTCGATCACCGCACGCCGGGCGGTCATCCGGAGCGGCCGGCACGCGCCGAGGTCATGGCGCGCGTGGCCGAGCGCTGGACCGCGGGCGGCGGCCGGACGGCGGTCCCCGAGCCGGTTGCCGACGAGGCGCTGGCGCGGGTCCACGACGCGCGCTATCTGGAAGACATCGCCGCCACCGCGGGTCGCCGTGCGCAGCTCGATCCCGACACATACACGTCGCCCGACTCCGTGGCGGTGGCCCGCCTGGCGGCGGGCGCGACGGTGGCCGCCGTCGACCACGCCATCGACCGCGGCGCGCCGGGGCTCGCCTTCGTGCGGCCGCCCGGGCATCACGCCGAGCGGGCGCGGGCGATGGGCTTCTGCCTGTACAACAACGCCGCCGTGGCGGCCGCGCACGCCCTGGAGCGCGGTCTGGAGCGCGTCGCGGTCGTCGATTACGACGTCCATCACGGCAACGGCATCCAGTGGATCTTCTACGACGATCCGCGGGTCCTCTACGTCTCGACGCACCAGTATCCCTTCTATCCCGGCACGGGGGCGGCCGACGACGTCGGCCGGGGCGACGGGGCGGGGACGACCGTCAACGTGCCGCTTGCGGCCGGCGCCGGGGACGCGGATCTCGACCGCGTGTTCCGCGAGGTGGTGATGCCGATCCTGGGCGCGTACGCGCCGGACGCGGTGTTGCTGTCGGCAGGCTTCGACGCGCACGCGGACGATCCGCTGGGCGGCATGCGGCTGTCGACGGACGGCTACGCGGTCCTGACGCGCCGCCTGTGGGCGTTCGCGGCCGACCGCTGCGCCGGCCGGCTGGCCGTAACCACCGAGGGAGGCTACGACCTGCAGGCGCTGGAGGATTGCCTGGGCAGCACGCTGGACGTCTGCGCGGCGGACCCGCCCGCGTCCACCCCGCCGGTGAGTGGCTCGACCGCGATCGCGGCCGCCGCCCTCGAGTCGGTGACCCGCGCCCAGTCGCCCTACTGGCCGGGCGTCGGGTGACGGGTGGTGGTGCCGTGAGGCCGGCGCCGACGACCTGGACGAACATGGCGCGGCCGCCGACTGGCGCCATGGCGAATGATTCGGGACCTCGATTCTCGCGCACGATCCGGGTCTGCGGCGCCGCGGACGGGGGCTGCTGGTACAATCGCCTCCGTGCGCGACTACGACCCCCAGGCGATAGAGAAGAAGTGGCAGGGGCGGTGGCGGGAGCGCCGCGCCTTCGAGGTGACCGCGGATCCTGAGCGTCCGAAGTTCTACTGCCTCGTGATGTTCGCCTACCCGTCCGGCCACGCCCACGTCGGCCACGTGCGCAACTACATGATCGGCGACGTCGTGGCGCGCATGAAGAGAATGCGCGGCTACAACGTGCTGCACCCGTTCGGGTGGGACGCCTTCGGGATGCCGGCCGAGAACGCGGCGATCAAGAACCGGACGCACCCCGAGACCTGGACGCGCGCGAACATCGCGCACATGAAGGACCAGTTGCAGCGGCTTGGCATCAGCTACGCCTGGGAGCGCGAGATCGCCACCTGCGATCCGGAGTACTACCGCTGGAACCAGTGGCTGTTCCTGAAGATGTACGAGCGCGGGCTCGCCTACCGCAAGCAGTCGGCGGTGAACTGGTGCTCCGACTGCCGGACCGTGCTGGCCAACGAGCAGGTGGTCGAGGGCGGCTGCTGGCGCTGCGGCACCGTGGTGGACACGCGCGAACTGAAGCAGTGGTTCCTGCGCATCACGCAGTACGCCGACGAGTTGCTCGACGGGACCGACGCGCTCGACCAGTGGCCGGACAAGGTGCTGACGATGCAGCGCAACTGGATCGGCCGCTCGCACGGCGCGCTGGTCCGCTTCGCGCTCGCCGGTCCCGGCGGCCCCGGCCCCGCCGGCCCCGCCGGCCCCGGCCCCGACGGCGCAGGCGAAGCGGCGGAAGACGGCATCGAGGTCTTCACGACCCGCATCGACACCATCTACGGCGCCACCTTCGTCCTGCTGGCCCCGGAGCACCCGCTGGTGGAGCGCATCGCCGCCGGGCGGCCCGACGCGGAGGCGTTCCGGGCCCGCGTGGGGCGCTTTCGCGCGCTCGACCGGACGGCGCGGATGACCGGACAGATCGACAAGGAGGGCGTCGACACCGGCTGCCGGGCGGTCAACCCCTTCACCGGCGAGACGGTCCCGATCTGGGTGGCCAACTTCGTCCTGGCCGAGTACGGCACCGGGGCCATCATGGCGGTTCCCGCGCACGATCAGCGCGACCTGGAGTTCGCACGGAAGTACCGGCTCCCGGTCCGGGTCGTCATCCAGCCGCGGGACGGAGCGCCGCTGGACGACGGCCTGGAGGCCGCGTTCTCCGCTCCCGGCCGCGTCGTCGACTCCGGCGAGTTCTCCGGGCTGGAGAGCGACCGCGCGCGGGCGGTCATGACCGAGGCCGCCGAGAAACAGGGCTTCGGCCGCGGCCAGGTGCAGTACCGGCTGAAGGACTGGGGCATCTCGCGCCAGCGCTACTGGGGCACGCCCATACCCGTCATCTACTGCGACCGCTGCGGGACCCGGCCCGTGCCCGAGGATCAGCTTCCGGTGGAGCTGCCGCGGGTGGAGGAGTTCTCCGGCCGCGGCGACTCGCCGCTCGCGCAGGTGCCCGAGTTCGTCGATGTGGCCTGCCCGGACTGCGGCGGCGCCGCCCGCCGCGAGACCGACACGATGGACACGTTCGTCGACTCGTCGTGGTACTTCTACCGTTACTGCGACCCGCGCGGCGACACCTCGCCGTTCGACGCCGGGACGGTCCGGTACTGGGCGCCGATCGACTTCTACAGCGGCGGGGTCGAGCACGCCATCCTGCATCTCATCTACTCCCGCTTCTTCTGCAAGGTGCTGCGCGACCTCGGCCTGGTGGACCACGACGAGCCCTTCACGCGGCTGCTGACGCAGGGGATGGTCCTGCGCGACGGCGCGGTGATGTCGAAGTCGAAGGGCAACGTGGTCGACCCGGACGAGATGACCGCGGCCTGCGGCGCCGACGCGTTGCGGCTCTACGAGATGTTCGTGGCGCCGCCGGAGAAGGAGATCGAGTGGACCGCTGCGGGGCTCGACGGCAGCGCCCGCTTCCTGGGCCGCGTCTGGCGCCTCGTGGCGCCTTTCGCGCCGGTTTGCGCGGCGGGCGGCGTGCCGCCGTTGGAAGGGCTGCCGCTCGGCGACGCCGAGCGGGGGTTGCGCCGCAAGACCCACGGCACCATCCGGCGGGTGTCGGAGGATCTCGACCCGCGCGTGCACCTGAACACCGCGGTGTCGGCGCTGATGGAGCTGGTGAACGACCTCTACGCCTTCTGCGAGAAGGGCCGCATCGGGCCGTTCGCGAGCGACCCGGCGGTCCCGGCGGCGGGAGCCGGACCCGCGGCGCTGGCCGTCGTGCGCGAGGCGATCGAAGCGCTCGTGCTGATGCTCTCGCCGTTCACCCCGCACCTGGCCGAGGAGCTCTGGGAGGCGCTCGGACACGGCGGCGGCGTCGAAGCGGCCGGCTGGCCGGCGTTCGACGCCGAGGTGGCGCGGGCCGAGGCGGTCGTCCTGCCGGTACAGGTGAACGGCAGGGTACGCGCGCGGCTGACCGTCGCCCCCGACACGGCCGAGGACGATCTGCGCCGCCTGGCGCTGGCGCAGCCGCAGGTACAGGCGCATACTGCGGGCAAGACCGTGGCGCGCGTCGTGGTCGTGCCGGGCCGGCTCGTCAGCGTCGTCGCGAAATCCTGAGAGGAGCGCATCCGATGCCTCGAATCCGAACGGGGAGGGACGCCGGACCGGCAGGGAGCACCTCCCCCCGGACGGGCGCCCGCCGCAGGCTGCTTGTCCACACCCTGCTCGTCGCGGCCGCCTGCACCGCCTTCTCCGGCTGCGGCTACACGCTGGCCGGTCAGGGCTCGTTCCTGCCGGACTACATAGAGACCGTCGCCATTCCGATGTTCGGCAACAGGACGTCCGTCTTCGACGTCGAGCAGATCCTGACGCAGGAGGTCCGCACCGCGTTCATCAGCCGGGGCTCCTATCGCGTGCAGACCGAGCAGGCGGGGGCCGACGCGACGTTGATCGGTACCATCACCGACATCCGCATCGCACCGGCCAGCTTCAGCGCGGACCAGCAGGCGTCCCGCTACGTGTTCACGCTGCAGGCCGCCATCGAGTTCCGCGATCTGACGACCGACGAGATCGTCTGGGACGATACGCAAATGATCTTCAGCGACGAGTACGAGGTGGCGTCGGGCACCGGCGACATCGCCAGCGTGTCGACGTTCTTCGGCCAGCAGGCCAACACCGTCGAGCGCCTCGCCGTGGACTTCGCGACCACGGTCGTGAGCTCCATCCTCGAGGCCTTCTAGCAGACCGGCGTGGGGGCACTGACGCCGGGGGCGCTGCGCAACCGGATCGCGTCCGGCGATCTGGATCCCGTCTATCTCCTGGTCGGCGAGGACGAGCACGAGAAGGCGGCGCTGGCCGCCGCGCTCGTCGATGCCATCGACGAAGGGCTCCGCGCCTTCAATGTCGACCGTTTCCACGGGGGAGACGCGGGTCTGGGCGAGGTTCTTGCGGCGGCGCGGACCGTGCCGGTGATCGTTCCGCGGCGGATCGTCATCGTGGTGCGGGCCGAGCGGATGCTGCAGCCGGCCAAGGAGAGCGAGGCTGCGCGGCGTGCGCTCGATGCGCTCGAGGAGTATCTGGAGACGCCGTCTCCGGATGCGTCGCTGGTGTTCCTTGCGGGCGGCCTGGACGAGCGGCGGCGCATCGCGAAGCGCCTGCGGGCGCGGGCCGCCGTCGTGAGCTGCGGGGCTCCGGAGGACGCGGCTGGAGTTCGGCGCTGGATCGGGGAGCGCCTGCAGGAGGCAGGCCGGCGGGCGGATGCCGCGGCCGTTCGGCTGCTTGGCGACCTCGCCGGCCGCGACGCCGCGCGCCTGCGGAACGCGGTGGACCGGCTGCTGCTGTTCGTGGACGCGGACGACACGATTTCCCCGGCGCACGTGCGCGAGGTGGTGGGGCCGTCCGCGCCTCACGCCACGGACGATTGGGCGGTGGCGCGCGCCATCGAGCAGGGCGCGCCCGACCGGGCGCTTCGTGAGCTGGGCCTGGCGCTCGACGCCGGGGCGGTGCCGTACATGGTGCTGGGCCAGCTCGCCTGGGTCGCCAGAACCCGGCTGGCCGGGGCCCGGGTTACGGCGGCGATTGAGGCTGTCTTCCGGACGGACCTCGCCCTGAAGCAGTCGGGCGGGGAGCCGCGCGTGCTGCTGGAACGGCTGGTGGTTGACCTGTGCGGGGTCGCGGCCACGGCGAAGCGGCGCGGCCGGTAGCCGATGCCGTAGAAACGGTGCAGGCAGCCGGCCGTCAGGAATCCTGGGCGGGCGCCGACGCTCTCCGCAGCCGCTTCACAAGGCGCGACTTGTGGCGGGCCGCGGCGTTGCGATGAATGACGCCCTTGCCCGCGAGCTTGTCGATCAAGGTTGCCGTCGTCCGTATCGACTCGCTCGCGGCCGCCGCCGCTTCCTCGTCCTCGCCGCCGACGGCGCCGATGGCATTGCGCGTCGCCCGTATCGCGCGGCGCACCCGGCTCTTCATCCGGTTGTTCCGGTCGCGGCGGCGGAGACTCCGTTCGTGGGCCTTGATCGCAGACTTGTGGTTCGCCATGAAGCTCCAATCCTGTCGCGGCCGCCCTCCCTTGGGGCGGCCCATCTGGCGCCGCTCGCTACCGGCCGCCGTGTGACGAGTAGACCTCCGCCTTGCCTTGCCGATCGAACGCGATGACGTCGTAGCGCTGTACGCCCCGGCCCGGCACTTCCATTCCCGGCGACCCGATGGGCATTCCGGGCACCGCGAGACCCGCCACGCGCGGTCGCTCGGCGAGCAGCCGCGCGATGTCGGCCGCCGGCACGTGACCCTCGATCACGTAGTCGCCGACGATGGCCGTGTGGCACGAGGACAGCGACGGCGGAATGCCGGCCCGCCGTTTGAGCGGCGCCACGTTGGGGACGTCCGTCATCTCCACGTCGAAGCCGTGCTCCTGCAGGTGAACCACCCACTGAATGCAGCAGCCTCAGGTGGGAGACTTGTAGACGCTGATCTTCTGCCTGTCCTGCTGTCCGGACGCGGCTCCCGACGTGACCGTCACGCCGACGACGGCCAGCAGCAGACCGAGCGCCAGTACGATGTTCCGCATGCGCATGCTCCTTGTGCCGCACGCGGGAGACGTCCGCGTGCGGCTGTCATTATAGGACAAGGGGACGGCGGCCGTCAGACGGCGCGGTGGCTCCGGGGTCCGCACCACGCGACCTGTCCCAGGATCCGGTCGCTCTCAACCACTTCACGGGGCGCGTGGGCCGGGTTGTCGCTGGCCAGCAGCCAGCGTCCGCCCGTCCGCCGCAGGCGCTTGACGACGAGTCCCCCGTCGGTGCGTACCGCGAACAGGCTCCCGTCCAGCGGATCGGTGCGGCCGGAGTCGACGGCGACGAGATCGCCGTCGCGAATCGTCGGCTGCATCGAGTCGCCCGCCGCCCGGACGCACGTCAGACGCTCCGAGCGCGCCCAGGACGCCAGTGCCTGAACCGCGACGGCAATCGACACCTCCGAGGATTCCTCGAAGACGATCTCTCCGGTGCCTGCGGCGAGCCGCACGTCGGCCGCATACGGGATCATCGCGAGCGCGCCGTCGTCTCGAGTGCGCTCCGGCGAGCTCTCACCCGGCCCCGGGCCGGGAATGCGCGCGGCCGCGGTTGCGGCCCGCGCCATCAGTTCCTGCACGTGGCCGATTCCCTCGCGCAGCCTCGACGCCATTGCGTCCCTGTCTATCGCTCCGAGCGCGTCGGCGACGCTGGCGTCTCGCGGCAGGTCGAGGGCCTCGGTGATCTCGGAGGGCAGCGCCCGTGCCGCGGGCGATCCGGGCCGAGCCGGGCCGATGTAGAACTCCAGGCCCAGAACGGCCGAGATCGCCTCGAGAGTGCTGCTCCGTGACGCCCGTCCCTGCAGCAGGCTCCGCAACTGTCCCAGGGGAATCCCGGTGCGCAGGGCGAACGGCCTCAGGCCCTCCCGGTCGATTGTCCGCTGCAGCGCGTGCCGCAGGTAGTCGATGCCGTCGGTCGAATGTGTCACTACTGACACGATATCAGGAACCGGCCCCACGGGTGTGTTTCTCGTGACATGTCGTCCGTGTCGCGTATAGTGTAGCGCCCGCGCGGTGGGAGCGGAAGCGCTTCAGCGACGGGTCCGCGGTCCGCACCAGGCGACCTGCCCGAGGATCCGGTCGTCCTCGGCCACCGGCTGCGGCGGGTGGGTGCGGTTGTCGCTGGTCAGCAGCCAGCCGCCGCGCCGCCGCCGCAAGCGCTTGATGACCAGTCCCGCATCGGTGCGCACCGCGAACGATTGTCCGTCCAGCGGCTCGCGCCGGCCCGGGTCGACCACGACGAGGTCTCCGTCGTGGATGTCGGGCTCCATCGACTCGCCCACCGCCCGGACGCATCTCAGGCGCTCGGGCCGCGTCCAGGGCGGCAACGCCTCGGCCGAAACCGCGATCGATACTTCCGGAGACTCCTCGAACACGACCTCGCCCGTGCCCGCGGCGAGGCGGACCTCGGGAGCGAACGGGATCATCACGACGGCGCTGTCCGGCCGCTCGCCTTCAGAGGGTCGCCTGCCGGAGATCAAGCGCGGAATCCACGCGGCCGCCTCGGCGGCCCGCTCCATCAGCTCCTGCACCAGACCGATGCCCTCGCGCAGTCTCGACGCCATCGCGTCCTTCCGAATCGCTCCGACGGCATCGTCGATGCCGGCGTCGCGAGGCAGGTCGAGGGCCCGGGTGATCTCCGGCGGCAGTTGCCGCCGCGTCGACGACTCCGGTCGCGGCGGGCCGATGTAGAACTCCAGCTCGAGGACCGCGGCGATCAGCTCGAGGGTCGTGCTCCTGGCCGCGCGTCCCTCGAGCACGCTCCGCAACTGTCCCAGCGGAATGCCGGTGCGCATCGCGAACGGCCGCAGTCCCTCCGCGTCGACCCGCTGCCGGACCGCCTGCCGCAGGTACTCGATGCCGGATCGTGTCACGACCGACACGATACACGGAAATGCTTGAAAGGATGTGCCGCGTGTGGCATTCTTGCGTGCCATGGACGACACGGTTCGGCGACTCGTGGCTCTCTGCGGCATCTTCGCCGAGGGCACAGGACGGAGCATCTCCACCGTTTCCCGCTACGCGACGGGGAGCGGTGAGACCATCGCGCGGCTGCGACGCGGCCATGCGATCACGACGCGGCGCGCGGAACGCGCCTTGCGGTTCCTCTCGGAGAACTGGCCGGAGCCCATGGAGTGGCCGGCCGAATTTCCGCGACCGGCTGTCGCGCCCATGGTCGACGAGCCGGAAGTACCGGTGGCCGCGCTGCGCGACCGGAGGGAGGAGCTGTCGGTGGAACCGCTGAGCGGGGCCTGAGCGTGCCGCGGTCTCGCCTGCGTGCCGCAGGGGCGGCACAGGCTCCCGGACAGGCCCGGTTGGGCGGAAATCGGCGGCGCAGGCGGCGATTCCCGGGCCGGGAGTCTGTGCCGCAGGGCCGGCGCAGGCTTCCGGACAGGCCCGGTTGGGCGGGAATCGGCGGCGCAGGCGACGATCCCCGGGCCGGGAGTCTGTGCCGCAGGGCCGGCGCAGGCTTCCGGACAGGCCCGGTTGGGCGGGAATCGAAGCCGCAGGCGACGATTCCCGGGCTACGCGCGGCCCTTCAGCCGGCGGAGCTGGCGGCGTTGCTGCTTGTCGGGCGTGGCCGCGCGGCCGGCGCGCCGCAGGAGCATTCTGAATGCCAGCTCCTCTTCCGTCGGTGGCGGCGTCCGATCTTCGTACAGTGCGCGGGCGTCCGCTTTCGGCAGGTGGCGTTCGGCGAGCGCGGCCACCGACACTATCTGCGTCACGCCGCCGGGACGCGTGATGCGGATCTCGTCGCCGGGCCGGATCTCCCGGTGCGACTTGGCTCGCCGTCCGTTTATCTCGACCTTGCCCCCTTTCGCGGCGCGCTGCGCCTCGGACCGCGTCCGAAAGAGGCAGGCCACGTCGAGCCAGACGTCGATTCGTACCGAGTGCAACAGGTTCTCGTCCACCTCCGGCCGGGATGTTGCGGTCATGCAGGCCCTGAACCTCCGGGTTCCCAAGCGTGACTCTATGCGCCCGGTCCCCCGAGGATGCTGGAGAGATGTCTTCTGAGCGCTGCTTCGACCTCCGGTTTGCCCCGGATCGAATCGTCGTAGAAGATGACGCGGTGCCCGCTGATGTCGAAGGGCAGCGTGCCGTTGCGACCCGCGAGCAACACCGTTGGCGTGTTTCGGGCATGCGCGTACCCGAGTTCGTAGAAGACGTTGGCGTTCGTCGGCGTGATCTCCGCGATAATCACGTCGGACTCCACCAGGCCGGCAATGATGTCTTGCAGGATCAGGCCCGGACGAAACACATCGTCGGCGCGGTATGCGTCGAATTGCAGCTCCTCGCACACGGGACGGATGACCTCGGCGTAGAGGCTGTCGAAGGGTTCCGTGAACTGCATGACGACGAAGGCTCTCGGGCGCACGCCGGACCACGCGACGTTCTCGAACGTGATCGGTCCCGGCCCCCCCGCGAACAGTCCGGCCTGGTCGCCCTCGAGTGGGTGGGGCAGGTGCTGATCGATGAGCTCGATGCCATCCACGGCGAGGCACAGTCTCTGGCCTTTGACGTCCACCTCGACTTCGTACGCCGTCGCGGCCTGGAGCTGCGACACCCGTCCCTCGTGCTTCACGGCCTGCCAGCCGAGTCCGGGCACGTGTTCGTCGATCACGTAGGCGCGGCCGTAGCCTCCCAATCCCGCGGAGAAGTAGCCGCCCGTGGCCGTGTTGTACCCCAGCAGCAGGCGCCCGGCGTTCTCGTCGGGGCTGCCCAGCCCTATCTTCGCCGACATGCGGCCGTTTCGAATGCGAGCAGAAGACAACGCCACGCCGACCGGTTGAGGAGAGCCCTCCGCCCGGATGTACTCGCCACCCGATTCCCGAAACGACCACGCGCCGGACATGGCGGCCCAGGCAGGTCGATTCCCATTCCCGTTTCCCATCGTCGTTCTATCCGATTGTCCATGATCGGCACTTTGCATTCAAAGCGCTCATGCACGGTGCGTGCCGATGCGGCACGCGGCGGAACGCATCGTCGCGAAGCTACGATCCGGCCAGCATGCGGCTGACCGCCGTGCGGCTCTCGGGAACGATGGCGGCCAGGCGGTCGGTCCGCTTTCCGCCGGCCTGCGCGAAATCGGGCCGCCCGCCGCCCCGGCCGTCCACGATGGGCGCGAGCGCCTTGATCAGGTCGCCGGCGTGCACGCGATCGGTCAGGTCGCGCGTCACCGACACCACCAGCGCCGCCTTCCCGTTGTTCTCGGATGCCAGCACGACGACCCCGCTGCCGAGTCGGTCGCGCAGAGAGTCGGCGAGCGTGCGCAGCGCACCCGGATCGAGATCGGAGACGAGGCGCGTCACCATCCGGATGCCGTCGACCTCCGCCGCGCCGTCGTCCTGTCCCGGCCCGGTGGAGCCCGTACCCATCGCCGCCTGCACCCGGAGGCGCTCGTTCTCGCGCAGGAGCCGCTTGCAATCGGTCGCCAGCTTTCTGACGGCGCTTGCGGCCTGGTCGGCGTGGGCCCTGTTCACGGGACGACGAAAGCGGAGGTTGTGCAGCTTGTCAACGGCGGCCACGGCTTGATCCGCCGGCGTGTCGAGGGCGTGGGCCAGGAGGGAGAGCTCGTCTCCTCGAGCCTGGAACGTCAGCACCGCCTTCTCGCCGGTCACCGCCTCGATGCGCCGAACGCCGGCGGCGACGCCGCCCTCGTGCGTGATGACGAAGGGCCCGATGTCTCCGGTCGCTCGGCAATGGGTCCCGCCGCACAACTCGACGGAGAAGCCGGGGACGGTGACGACGCGGACCCGTTCACCGTACTTCTCGCCGAACAGAGCCATGGCGCCTGCCGCGATGGCTTCCTCCGTCGACCGCTCCTCGGTCTCTATCACCTGGTTCCGGAAGACGCGGCTGTTCACCAGGCGTTCGATGTCGTCGAGCTGGTCCGCGGTGACAGGTTCGTGGTGGGTGATGTCGAACCGCAGCCGCTCCGGGGCGACGAGCGATCCCGCTTGCCGGACGTGCGTTCCCACGATGGCGCGCAGGGCCGCGTGCAGCAGGTGCGTCGCGGTGTGGTTGCGCCGGACGTCGTCGCGCCGCTCGGCGTCGACCTCGGCCGTGACCTCGTCGCCCACGTGGAGCTCTCCCTTGCGCACCGCGGTCAGGTGCATCCGCGGCCACGCCGGCTTGAGGCGCACCACGTCCTGCACGAGCGCGTCGACGTTCTTCTCCGACAGGCGACCCTTGTCCGATACCTGTCCGCCCGCCTCCAGATAGAACGGGGTCCGGTCGAGGACTACGTATCCCTCGTCGCCGGGAGTCAGCGTCTCGACGCCGGTGAGGTTTGCTCCGTTGCCCTCGCGACGGAACAGATGCGTGACACCGCTGCGGATGGAAGTCGTCTCGTAACCGTCGAACCGCTGGGGACCGAAGTGCGGTTCTCCCGTCGCTGTGAGCATGTACGGCCCGGCCGTGACCGCAACCTCGGCGTCCTGCCCGCCGCCGAACGTGGCCCCGGCGCGAGCGCGGGCGCGCTGGGCCTCCATCTCGCGCTCGAAGCCTTCCCGATCGACGTTCAGCGACCGGGACTGCGCCATGTCCTCGATGAAGTCGAGGGGCATGCCGAAGGTGTCGTAGAGCCGGAACGCCACTCTCCCGCCCAGGATCCGCGTGCCGTCCGCGCCGGCGAGCGCCGCCTCAAGGTGCGGCAACCCGTCGCGCAGCACCCGGTCGAACTGCGTCTCCTCGCGGCGCACCACCGACGCGATCACCTCGCGGCTCGTTTCCAGCTCCGGGTAGGCGCCGCCCATCTCGGCGATCACCACGCCGGTAAGCTCGTGCAGGAAAGGCTCGGTCAGGCCGAGCCTCTTTCCGTGCCGCATCGCGCGCCGCATGATCTTGCGGAGCACGTAGCCGCGCCATTCGTTCGACGGGACGACGCCGTCGGCGATGAGGAAGGTCATCGCGCGCAGGTGGTCGGCGATGACCCGCAGTGAAACGTCGCTGGTGTCATTGGCCGGGCGGCCCGCGAGCGGTCCGTACTCCGTGCCCGCCCGCTCGCCGATGGCGGTCAGCAGCGGCGTGAACAGATCGGTGTCGTAGTTCGACAGCTTGTCCTGCAGGACGGCGACTATCCGCTCGAGGCCCATCCCGGTGTCGATGGACGGGGCCGGCAGGGGGGTGAGCGAGCCGTCCGCCCGCCGCTCGAACTCCATGAAGACGTTGTTCCAGATCTCGACGTAGCGGTCGCAGGCGCAGTCGATGCCGAGGCAGGTCTCCGCCGCGCAGGGCAGATGGTCGCCCCGGTGGTAGTGGATCTCCGAGCAGCGGCCGCAGGGGCCGGTCTCGCCCATCGCCCAGAAGTTCTCGGCTGCGCCCAGCTCGGCGATGCGCGAGGCGGGAACCAGCCGCTCCCAGATGGCGTACGCCTCGTCGTCGCGGGGGATGCCGTCCTCGCCCTTGAACACTGTCGCGTGGAGGCGCTCGGCGGGCAGGCCCCAGACGTCGGTGAGCAGTTCCCACGCGAAGGGGATGGCGTCGGTCTTGAAGTAGTCGCCGAAGGAGAAGTTTCCGAGCATCTCGAAGAACGTGTGGTGCCGGAGGGACGGCCCGACGTTCTCGAGGTCGTTGTGCTTGCCGCTGACGCGCATGCACTTCTGCGAGGTCGCGGCGCGCCGGTACTCGCGGCGCTCGGCGCCGAGAAACAGGTCCTTGAACTGGTTCATCCCGGCGTTGGTGAACAGCAGCGTCGGATCGTTCCCGGGCACGAGCGGCGAGCTGGCCGCGATGCGGTGCCCGCGGTCGCGGAAATACTCCAGGAAGCTCTGTCGAATCTCGGCCGAAGTCATCGGCGTAATTCTGACATAGCGCCGCCAGACCCGTCGCGGGGCTCCGTGTTCGGCTTAGGGCGCCGGCTCGTCCTCCGCCGGGGCGGCGGTCCCGGCGCGGCTGCGCAGGATCGTGTTCACGATGCGCGGGTCGAAGCCCTGGCGCACGAGGTAGCGGTACAGCCTGCCGAAGTGGGCGCGGTCGGCAATCGCCGCTTCCCCCGGGAGGCGCCGCGCGAGCGCGTGTTCGAGCACCGTCTCCTCGCCCTGCTCGCCGTAGGCCTCGGCGACCGCGGCGCGGGCCACCTCGGGGGCGATGCCGAGGGCGGTGACCTCCCGTTCGGCCCGCAGAGGGCCGCGATGGGCGATGCGGGCCGCGCGGCGGGCGTGGACGGTCGCCGTCCGTCGATCGTCCAGCGCTCCCGCACGCCGCAGGCGGTCCACGGCGGTCTCTATGTCCGTGGGTGCGAAGCCGCGCTGCCGCAGGCGCGCGGCGACTTGCGCGGCGGAGAGCTCGCGCCGGGCAAGCATTGCCAGCCCAGCCGCATAGGGCTCAGTAGGCACGGGCGGTCTCGGCCGGAGTCCCCGGCCGGCCCCGTCAGCCGGCTCCCGCTGCGGCCTCCGCCGCGTGCGCCGCCGTTAGCGGATTGCCGTGGACGAACGTGAGCCAGCCGTGGGCATCGGCCACGCGGCCGTTGATGACGTCGAAGAACCGTTGCTGAATCGCCCCGGTGATCGGGCCGCGCTTGCCGCTGCCGATCGTGATCTTGTCGATCGACCGGATGGGCGAGATCTCGGCCGCGGTGCCGGTGAAGAACACCTCGTCCGCGATGTACAGCGATTCGCGCGGCAGCGTCTCTTCGCGGACCTCGAACCCGAGGTCACCCGCGAGCGTGACCACGACGTCGCGCGTGATGCCGGGCAGAACGGAATCGGCCGCAGGAGGCGTCCTTATCACGCGGTCCCGCACCACGAAGATGTTCTGGCCGCTGCCTTCGCTGACGAAGCCCCGCGGGTCGAGGGCGATGCCCTCGGCGTACCCGTTGAGGGTCGCCTCCATCTTGATGAGTTGCGAGTTCGCGTAATTGGCGGTCGACTTGGCCACGGACGGGAACCGGTTGGGCGCCCCCCGCCCCCAGGAGCTGACCTGCACGTCGACGCCGTGCTCGAGTGCGTCGTCGCCGAGGTAGGCGCCCCATGCCCAGACCAGGATCGCCGCTTCGACCGGACAACTGAACGGGTTGACCCCCAGGGTGTCGTAGCCCCGGTAAATCAGCGGCCGGATGTAGCAGGCGTTGTACTCGTTGGCGCGGATGGTGTCGAGAACCGCTTCCTTGAACTCGTCCTGCCCGAGACCCTCGTAGTCCATGCGGTAGATCTTCGCCGAGTCGTACAGTCGGCGAACATGTGCGTCGAGGCGAAAGACGGCGGCTCCGTCTGGCGTGTCGTAGCAGCGGGCGCCCTCGAAGACGCCGCTGCCGTAGTGGATGACGTGGGAGCCGATGTGAACCTTCGCGTCGGCCCAATCGACCAGCTTGCCGTTCATCCAGATGCGGCCGGTCCCGAAGCTCATGGCAAACCTGTGAAATCCTCTGAAGTGAACAAGTTAGGCTTCCAGTCTACGAGTCCGGCGCGTTGTTTGCAAGCGTCGGGGGCTACCAGATCTCTCCGCAGAACGGACAGCGGTCGGCACGTGCGTGCAACGGCTTGTGGCAGCGGAGGCAGAAGCGCCCGGACGATGGCGTGTCCGTCCGGAGACGCCGCGGGGTCGCGCGGACCACCCGCGCGCGGGCGGCCTCGCGCGGGAGATCGGCGCGACGGTCGGGCGTCGAGTTCGGCCGGGGCGCCGGCGAGGACGCCTGCAGGAGGTCGCCGAGCAGCTCGGCGGCCCGCTGGTACCGCGTCGACAGCTCCGGCGCGACCGCCTTCATCACGATGTCGTTGAGCGACTTCGGCAGCTCGGGAACCGAGAGGCGCGGCGGCCGCACCAGCTCGCCGCTCCTGAGCCTGTCGAGATCGGTGGGGGCCGGCGACTCGTACGGCAGGACCGCGGTGAACATCTGGTACATGGTGATGCCGAGCGAGTAGATGTCCGACGCGAATACCGCCTTGCCCTCGAACTGCTCCGGGGCCATGTAGGGCGGACTGCCGATGACCGTCGTGCCGTGCGCGGCGATCTCCAGGAAGCGCGACGTGCCGAAATCGGCGACCTTGAGCACCCCCGCGTCGGAGACGAGCATGTTGGCCGGCCGCAGGTCGCGGTGTATCACTCCCTGCGCATGGGCATGCTCTATGGCCCGGCCGATCTGGAGGGTGTAGTCGACCGCACGCGCAATCTCGAGTCCGCCTGCGCCGTCGATGATCTCCTCCAATGTGTGGCCGGGGACGTACTCCATCACGATGAAGAAGATGTTGTCCTGCTTCTCGGCCGTCGTAATCGAGACTATGTTGGGATGGTCGAGCGCCGCCAGGAGGCGCGGCTCCCGCAGCAGCTCCCCGAAGTTCATGTTCTGACGGTGGGGCACCTTGATCGCCACGTCCTTGTCGATCCAGGTGTCCCGGGCGAGGTAGACGGCACCGAAGCCTCCGCTGCCGAGGGGGGATAAGATTTTGTACTTGCCTAGCGTCTGCCCTCGGAACAGCATGCGGGTGCCGCAAGTATAGCTTGGCGTCCGGCCGCGCTCTCCGGCTGCGCCCCGCGTGGGTCTTCAGAGATCGTTCCAGGCGAACCGCAGCACCGCGAGGGCGGCGGCCGGCGCGGTTTCGGCGCGCAGGGTGCGGCGGCCGAGGGTCAGCGGCCCGAAGCCGGCTGCCTCGGCGCCGCCGATCTCGTCGTCCGTCCAGCCGCCTTCGGGACCGATCGCGAGCGCCGCGCTGGCCGGTCGCGGTTCGGCCCGCAGCGTGTCCCGACGGGGTGGCGCACCGTCGGTGCGGGCCGCCGCCGGTTCCACCAGCAGCAGGCGGACTTCGTGCGGCCGGGCGTCTTGGAGGAACCGCCGGAACGTCACCGGCGGCCGGATCGCCGGGACCACCGCCCGCCCGCACTGCTTCGCCGAGGCGACGGCGATGCCGTGCCAGCGGTCGCCGAGCCGCCCCCCGGCGCGCTCTTCTCCCGGCTGCGTCCGGTGGGTCAGGAGCGGCACGATGTCGGTCACTCCGAGGGCGGTGGCGTCGCGAACCACGACGTCGAGCTTGCGGCCCTTGAGGACCGTCATGCCCAGGGTGACAGGCACGAGGGGTTCGGGGACCGCGCCGACCGGCGGGCCCAGCAGCAGCACGGGCCGCCGCGGATCGTCGTCCGCGACCGTCGCCTCGTGCTGGCGTCCCCGCCCGTCGAAGACGAGAACCCTGGCGCCGCTCCGCAGGCGCAGAACGCGGCTGAGGTGGCGCCCTTCCGCGGGCGACAGTCCGAGATCGCCCCCCGGCGCCGGAAGTCGCGGCGCGTAGAAGCGGTGGAGCGTCATCGGCCCCTCGTCCGCGCAGGAGCGCCGGCCGCCGGCCGTTCGAAGACGAGACCGACCCATTCGTCTTCCGCCGTCCGTGCGTCCAGTACGAGCAGCGGCTCCAGGGCGGCCCGTACCGCCTGCTCCTCGCCGGCGGTGATGCCGCTCGCCAGCAGACGCCCGCCCGCCCCGACGCACCGTTGCACCGCGGCCGCGCGCCCGGCGAGGAACGCTCCGCTGAGGTTGGCGGTGACGAGGTCGGCGGCCTGCGGGCGCAGGTCCTCCAGATCGCCCTCGACCAGCGTGACGCCGCCCTCGACGCCGTTGCGCCGGACGTTGTCCCGTGCGTTTCGCAACGCATCGGGATCGCGTTCGACGGCCGTCACCGAGCCGGCGCCGAGCAGTGCCGCGGCTATCGCCAGCACGCCCGAGCCGGTGCCCAGGTCCAGCATGCTCCAGCCGGTCCGGAGGCGCCCGCGGCAGCGCTGCAACGCCTCCAGGCAGAGGCGGGTCGAGGCGTGATGGCCGGTGCCGAATCCCATGGAAGGCTCGATCACCACGATGGTGCGGGTGTCGGCCGGCGCCGGAACGTCCCACGGCGGAGCCACGACCAGGCCGCCGACCTGCACGGCGCGCAGGCCGGCGTGGCAGCGCGCCGCCCAGCCTTCGTCGGCGACGTCGATCGGGGTGGCCCGGACGCCGTCCGGACCGAGGGCGCGGTCTATCGCCCGGCAGGCGGCTTCGCGCGATCCTGCCGAGAAGAAGTACACGCGCCGCTCGAAGGACGGGGACGTGCCTTCGACCCCGGTCTCGACCGTGTCGCCGCCGGCGTCGTGGAAGGCGAACGGGTCGTAGTCGTCGAGGAGCGCGTCGAGGCGGGGCAGGAGCGACGCCGGGGCGGCCGGCAGGCGGACGTCGAGCGCCGGACGCGGCGCGCGGGCGTCCGCGCGCCTATCCAAAGATGTCCTTGACCCGGCTGAAGAAGGGGCGGCCGTCATTGCCGTCGCCGTGCTCGTTCGGTTCGAACGAACGCTGCGGCATGATCCGGTCGAGGTCCTCGATCAGCGCCTGCTGCTCCCGGGAGACGGACGTGGGCACGGCCACCTTGACGTCGATGTAGAGGTCGCCGTGCCCCCGCCCGGAAACGTGCGGCAGTCCCTTGCCGCGCAGCCGCAGCCGGGCGTCGCTCTGCGTGCCCCTGGGAACGTGCAGCGTCTCGTCGCCGTTCAGCGTCGGCACCGTGATCGTGCCGCCGAGCACCAGCGTCGGGTAGCTCACCGGAATCGCGCACAGCAGGTCGCTGCCCTCGCGGCGAAACACCGGGTGATCCTCCACGTGAATGACGACGTAGAGATCACCGGGCTCTCCGCCGTGGGGCCCGTGCTCTCCCTCGCCCTGCAGCCGAAGCTGCTGTCCGGTGTCGATGCCGGCCGGCACCCGCACCTTGAGCTTGCGTTCCCGCGACACGCGTCCGTTGCCGCGGCACGCGCTGCACGGATTGCGGATGAAGGTGCCGCTTCCGCGGCAGGCGCCGCAGGGTCGGGCGACGGTCAGGAAGCCCTGCTGGTAGCGCACCTGCCCCCGGCCCTGGCATTGCGGGCACGTCTCCGGTCCGGACCCGGCCGCGGCGCCCGACCCGGCGCACCGGTCGCAAGGCTCCTCGCGCGGAACCTGCAGGGTCGCCTCGGTGCCGGTTGCCGCGTCCTCGAGGGAGATCGGGAGGTCGTAGCGCAGGTCGGCGCCACGTCGCGGACCCCGCCGCCGACGACCCGCGCCGAA
Organism: Vicinamibacterales bacterium; assembly: GCA_963662835.3. Classification (GTDB taxonomy): domain Bacteria; phylum Acidobacteriota; class Vicinamibacteria; order Vicinamibacterales; family UBA8438; genus WTFV01. The sequence goes on along the minus strand of CAXXVU020000002.1, from coordinate 6,547,236 downwards.
GATGTCGCCGAATCCGAGAATGTCGCCGAGGTTGCCGAAGATGTCGTTGAAGTCGGCGAACGTGGAGGGATCGAAGCCGCCCGCGGCGCCGCCGCCGACTCCCGCGTGGCCGAACTTGTCGTAACGGGCCCGCTTCTCCGGATCGGCCAGGACGGCGTACGCCTCGGCGGCCTCCTTGAACCGCTCCTCCGCGGCCTGGTCGCCCGGATTCCGGTCCGGGTGGTACTTCAGAGCCAGCTTGCGGTACGCGCTCTTCAGCTCCTGCTCGCCGACGTCGCGCGGCACGCCGAGCAACTCGTAGTAGTCGCGCTTGCTCACGCCTTGGCCACCCTCACCATGGCTGCCCGCAGCAGCTCCTCGTCGAACCGGTACCCGCGGCGAAGCTCGTCGATGACGTCTCCGTCCTCGTGGCCGTCGGCGGCCTGATACGCGACCGCCTCGTGCAGGTTCGGATCGAAGCGCGCGCCGGCCGTGTCGATCGGGGTGACGCCGCGCTTGCGCAGAATCTCCAGCAACTGGCGGTGGATGAGCTCGACCCCGGCGCGGTAGGCGTCGGCCCCGCTCGCCTCGGCCGGGGCTCCCAGCGCCCGCTCGAAGTCGTCCAGCAGGGGCAGCAGCGCCATGATCAACGTCCTCTCGGCCTGTCGGTTGGCCTTCGCGCGGTCACGCTCGACACGCTTCTTGTAGTTGTCGAACTCGGCCTGCTTGCGGAGCAGCAGGTCGCGGTACTCGTCGCGCTCCGCCGCCGGATCAGGGACCGGCTCCGATTCGGGCTGCTCCGGTTCGGGCTCGGCGGCTGCGCCGTCGGCCTGCGCGGCCCCCGCGTCCTCCCGGGGCGGCACGGAGTCCGTGTCTCGTGCGGGCTGCGCCGGCGTCGTGTCTCGTTCAGGCTGCGCGGGGTTCGCGCCCTCTTCAGGCTGTGCCAGGTTCACGTCGTCTGTCATTTTCGGATGATGCAGTCTGCTCGACGAGCACCCGGCTCACGGCGCGCGAGACCTGATCCACCGCCGAAATCGCCCGCGAATAGCGCATGCGCCGCGGACCGATGATGCCGATGCGCCCCGTGCGGGAGCCGTCGAAGTAGGTGGAGGCCACCAGGCTGAAGGCCTGCATCTCCGGCGACGAGTTCTCCGTGCCGATGACGACCGTCAGCCCCGGGCCGTCGAGATATTCGTCCAGGACCCGCACCAGCAGATCCTTGCGCTCGATCATCGCCAGCAGCGTGCGGAGAAGCTGGAGCGGCACCCGATCTTCGCCGTCCGACACCTCCTCGGCGAGGAACCACGCGCCCTCGACGAAGAGGTGGTTCGGCGGAACCATCTCCTCCAGCGTCAGGCTGGCCAGCCGCAGGGCGCGCGAGCGGAGCTGGTCGTAGAGCATCCGCTCCTGCCGCAACTGTTCGATGACCGCCGTCCGGACGTCCCACAGCGGCAGCCCCGCGAACGTCTCCGACAGGTAGCGGGCGCCCTCGTCCAGCGCCCGGCGGTCGGCCTCGTCGCCCAGGTCCACCGCCTTGTGGGCGATCTCGTCGTCGTCCGTCGTCACCACGACCAGGATCTTCGTGCTGCCGAGCGGGACGAACTCGATGCGCTTGAAGGTGCCCGCCGCCACGCGGGGCAGGCAGGCGAACGCCAGGTGGTGGGAGGCGACGGACAGCTCGTGCGAGACGTTCGACAGGACGTCGCTCACCGTGCCGGCCTGCCGCAGCCGCGCCTCGACGTCCGGGGAGGGGCCCGCCGCGCGCCGGCGGCTCAGCAGCCGGTCGACGCAGTACCGGTAGCCGAGGTCGGTCGGGATGCGTCCGGCCGACGTGTGCGGCTGGGAGATGTAGCCTGCCTGCTCGAGCTCGGCCATGACGTTGCGCACCGAGGCGGACGACAGGCCCACTTCGCCGCGTTGGGCGAGCCACAGCGAGGAGACCGGCTCTCCCTGGTCGATGTACTGGGTGACCAGCGCCGCCAGGATGCGGCTGGCCCGATCCGTCAGGCGGCCGATGTCGGGATCGTGGATCGTGGCGCGAGGTGCCATGTGCGTGCCGGCGCCGGGCAGCGCGGCCAATCCCGCCAGCCGCGCCGTGTTTCAGCGATCCTCGATTATAGCAGCCGGTGTTGCCGAGCCGGCGAAGGCGGGCTCGGCGGCGCCGGTCGACGCCGTCGATTGCGGCGCGGGAGGGACCCACCGCAACGGCTTGACGGCGGCCTCGGCCGCGGCATCGACGCCGGCGGCGTCCAGCTTGCCGTACTTGACCGCGATCAACTCGGCCAGGATGCTGACCGCGATCTCCTGCGGGCTGACCGCGCCGATGTCGAGGCCGACCGGCGCGTGCAGCCGCTCCGGGTTCGCGATGGCGACGCCGGCTTCCCGCAATGCGTCATGCAGTCGGGCGACCTTCGCCTTGCTGCCGATGAGGCCGAGGTAGCGGAGCGACCGCGGTGCGAGGGCGCGCAGGGCATCCAGATCGTGGCGATGGCCGCGGGTCAGGATGACGACATAGGCGGTGGGAGGAAAGTCGGTGCTCTCCAGCCAGGTCGGGATGTCGTCCACGGCGACCTCGACCGCGTCCGGGAACCGCTCGGCGTTGGAGAACTTCTCGCGGTCGTCGATGACGTGGACCTGGAATCCGGCCGGCGCGGCAAGGCGCCCGAGGTGCAGCGCCACGTGGCCGGCGCCGACCAGGTAGAGGTGCGGCGAGGCCTCGAGCGGCTCGATGTAGACCTCCATCTGGCCCCCGCAGATAAGTCCCGACTCCTCGGCGATGTCGTCGGCGAGCTCGTAGCGGGCCACGAGCGGCTTGCGCGACTCGAGGGCCCGCCGGGCCTTCCAGAACGCGTCGTTCTCGTAGCACCCGCCGCCGATCGTGCCGATCGTGCGTCCGTCGGCGAAGACCAGCATCTTCGCCCCCACCCGCTGCGGCGTGGAGCCCTGCGTGCGGATGATCGTCGCCAGCGCGGCCGATTCGCCGCGGGCGAACACGTCGTTCACGGCCTTGAAGACTTCTTCGTTCATCTCGATCCGGCCCCAGTATACTGCGCGCCGCCGTCCGGCCGTTGCCGGCTCGCGTACCGGACGCTACACGGTCACCAGCCAGTGGTGGCCGGGGTCGAGCGGCAGGTCCCCGAGCAGACGGTCGACGAGGGCGAAGCCGTACCGGTTCAGAAAGTAGACGCCCGCGACGATGCGTTCCTGCGGCGCGCCGCCCGGAAAGGTCTGCGCCCGCGCCCGCTCGAACTGCCGGCGCAGCGTCGAGTCCCGCCGCTTGGCCGCCGCCACGACCTTCCCGCGCAGGTTCCTGAGCTCCCGCTCCATGCGGCCCCGGGTAGAGTCGACCGCGCCGGAGAGCGTCGGGTCGAGGGTCGGGACGGCGTTGCCGATGGCCTCGAGATGCCCGGCCGCGGACTGTTCGGCATCGGCGATCGCCTGCTCGATGCGTTCCGGAATCCGCAGTGCGAGCAGCCGGTTCAGGGCCGCGTCGTCCCGTGGCTGGAGCTGGGCGAAGTCGATTCCGTAACGGTTCAGGAACTTGAGTGTCGCGGCGTCGACGATGGTGGCGCTCGCGCGCGGATAGACGACCGGCATCGGGACGTCGAACGCCGCGTAGATCCGGCGCAGTTGCCCGAGATAGGCCAGCTCGTTGGGCCCGGCCACGTAGGCCACGGTCGGCAGCAGCGTGTCCTGGACGAGGGGCCGCAGCAGCACGTTCGGGCTGAAACGTGCCGGGTCGCTCTCGATGTCGGCCAGCAGCGTCTCCGCGTCGAGCGTGCGCCCGGCGGTCGAGAACGCGCCGTCGACCGCCCGGATGCCGTGGCGGATCCCGTCGAGTCGAAACAGGGCGACCGAGTCCGCCGCGGGGGATGCCTGGGCGTGGTAGCCCAGTGCGGCCAGCTCCGCGCCGGTCTCGGCCGCGAGCCTCGCGGTGCGTCCCGGACTCGCGATCTCGCGCTGGAACAGGGACCGGACGAAAGGCTTGGCGGCCGGGTCCGAGGCGTCGAACACGACCAGCCCGTGGTGGCCGAGCAGTCGGTCGAGCCAGCCGGCGAAGGCTTCGACCAGTCGCGCTCCCGGCGCGTACGACGAGGCCAGCGCATCCAGCACCTCGGCCGTGAACTCCGTCGGGGGGAGGGCGGCGCGCAGCGCGTCGAGCGTCTTCCGGATCGATTCGTCCAGCGTGACCGAGGCCGCGCTCGTGCCGGGCGGCGCACCGACGCCCAGCGCAACCGGCGCCGGCGCCAGCTCGCCGTTCAGGACGTGACAGGTGCGAATCTCGTCGAGGTCGTGGTCCTCGGCATCCACCCAGAAGACGGGCACCACCGCGGTGCCGTGCTCGTCGGCGAGCCGCGCCGCCATCCGTACGGCGGTGAGCGCCTTCAGCAGCGTGTAGAGCGGCCCGCCGAACAGGCCGGCCTGCTGCCCGGTGACCACCGCCGCCGTGCCGTCGTCGCGCAGGCGCGCGGCGGCGGCCAGGGACTCGGCCGGCGCCCCGCGGGCCGCCAGTTGCCGCTCGATGACGCCGACCGTCGCAGCCTCCGGCCGGCGGCGCCTCCGCGCGTCGAACGCCGCGTCCCAGCTCGCCGGGTGCGACGGGGAACCGGCGAAGTAGGGAGCCAGGGGCGCGAACGCGTGGCAGTAGTCGCGAATGAAGCGACCGGTCCACGGGAGCTGCCGGTCGTCTACCCGAATGCCCGGGCTCTGTTGCTCGCCATCCATTGAACGGGAAACCGCCCCCATGGTACCATCCGGAAGCCATCCGGGAGATTTCGACCACTGACACGCGAGGATGCCGGGACGTTTCCAGCTCCTGGTGCATTCGGCCCTTATCGGGTCCTGCATCAGGTGGGTACCGGCGTTCTCGGTCCCGTCTATCGCGCCTCCGAGTCCGACGGCGACCGGACGGTAGCCATCAAGTCCTTCGAGCTCGATCTGACGCCTGAGCAGGTCGAGGTCTTCGGCAACGCACTGGCCGACATCGTCAACGTGGAGGTGTCGCACCCGGCCATCGTGGCGCCGCTCGCGGCCGGCCTCGAGGCGGGCACGCCGTTCATGGCGTACGAGTACATCGAGGCCGAGTCGCTCGACGTGGCGCTGCGGCGCGAGGCGCGGCCCGCCGCGGCGTTGGAGTGGATCGCCGCGCTGGCCGGTGCGGTGGACGCGGCGCACGCGCGGGGGCTCGTGCACGGAGCCCTGCACCTGCGCGACGTGCTCGTCTCGGCCGACGGCGTCTGCGCCACCGGGTTCGGCATCGGCAGCGCCCTGGAGCTGGTGCGGCTGGGCATTCCCGTGCGCAGGCCGTACGCGGCCCCGGAGGTTGCGGCGGGGCGCCGTTGGGGCCCCCCGGCGGATCGCTTTGCGGTGGCGGTGCTGGCCTACGAGCTGCTGACCGGAACGCGACCTGCGGGGAACGGCGACCAGGTCCTCGGGGACCTGCGGGAGCTGTGTCCGTCGGCGGCGGACCCGGCGGGCTTGCAGCAGGCGTTCCGCAATGTGCTGGCCGACGAGCCGGCCATCCGCTCGGCGTCGGCGACGGCGTTCGTGACCGCGGTGGCGCGCGCCATGGGTGACGAGACGCCGGCGAGCCCGGCGGCGGTCGCCGGCGGGCCGCCCGGGGCCGGTCTCGACGAGACGGGGGGCGCGCAACCCGGTGCGAGATCCGGCGCCGGCGTTGCGGAGGGCGGCGACGCGCCCTTCGGCGCACCGGGATCGGACCCGCCGGAGCAGGCTGCCCTTCCCGACGAGGCCTTGAGCCCGGAGAATCCGGTCCCGAAAGACGCGGAAGCGGATTACGGCGGTCAGGAGGTGCGCGGGGAGCGTATGCGCCGGCCGCAGCGCGCGTCCGGGCCGAAGCGCCGCCCGCCGCGGCGGGCAGGCGCGCGCAGGCGCACCGGACCGGTGGTCGCGGTGCGCGACGACGTGCACTTCGATCCGCTCGACGCCGGCGCCGCCGTCGCGTCGCGGGACGACCGGATCGGGTCCGACGATGACGTGCCGCCCCCGCCGTCTCCCACTTCGATGCGCGCGATGGCGCCCGTGATGGTCGCCATGGCGGTGGGTGTCCTGGTCGCGTACCTGGTGTTCACCGGCCTTTGGACCGCGGGCGACGAGGCGCCCGGCCCGGCTCCGGATGCGGCGGAGGTCCCCGTGACGGCGGTGGAGCCGCGCGCAGAGGCGCGGGCCGGCGCCGGACCGCGGGACACGACGCCGGCCGCCGGCGGACCCAGAGTGCTGGTCGAGGAGCCGGTCGTGCCGGTCGGCGATCCGCCGCTGCGCGGCGGCGCGGACCCGCTCGCCGGCGCCGGCGAGCGGGTGGTCGACACGCCCGCGGCCGACGCCGCTCCGCCGGCGTTCGAGCCGCCCTCGGCGGACGTCGATGCGCCGGTCGCGGCTCCGCGGCCGTCAACGGCGGTTGCGCCCCCCGCCCCCGAGGCGGCGCCGGCGGCTTCTCTCGCGGCCGCGGGTGTTCCGGAGCCGGACGCGCCGGCGGACGCCGCCGGGTCGCTGCTCGTCCGGTCCCGGCCGCCGGGAGCGACGGTCCGCGTCGATGACGTGGTGGTGGGCGTGACGCCGGTGGAGGTTCCCGGCGTGGCGTCGGGCGCGCGCCGGGTGCGGATCGAGCTGCCGGGATATCGGCTGTGGGCGACCGAGGTCGACGTCTCCGGGACGGAGCAGGTTCGCGTCGGCGCTTCGCTTCTACCGGAGGACGGACGATGAAGGCGGTGCTTGCGCTCGAGAACGGGACCTGGTACGACGGGCGCGCGGTCGGCGCGACGGGCGTCACCGCCGGGGAGGTCGTCTTCAACACCAGCATGACCGGCTACCAGGAAATCCTGACCGACCCGTCGTACGCCGGGCAGATCGTGACGATGACCTGCCCGCAGATCGGCAACTACGGCGTCGTCGAAGCGGAGGACCGGGAGTCGCGGGCGCCGCAGGTGGCCGGCTTCGTCATGCGCGACGACTCGCCGATCGCCAGCAACTGGCGCGCCACCGGAACGCTGCACGACTATCTCGCCGCGCACGGCATCGTCGGCATCTCCGGCATCGACACGCGCGCCCTGACGCGGCTGTTGCGCACGGCCGGTGTGATGCGGGGCGCCATCGGCACCGGAACGGTCGCGCCCGAGGCGCTCGTCGCGCAGGCGCAGTCGGCGCCCCGGATGGAGGGCAGCGATCTCGTCCGGTCGGTCACCTGCGCGGCGCCCTTCGACTGGCGCGCCGAGGACGACACGCCCGCGGCCGGGTTCGCGATGGAGCCGGAGCGGCGCGCGGTGCGGCCGTTGCGCGTGGCCGCCTACGACCTGGGGATGAAGCGCAACATTCTGCGGCGGCTGGCCGCCCACGGCTGCGAGGTGCGGGTGTTTCCGGCGACCGCGCCGGCGCGCGATCTGCTTGCGATGCAGCCGGACGGCGTTTTCTTCAGCAACGGTCCGGGCGACCCCGCGCCGCTCGACTACGCCGTCCGCAACGCCCGCGAGGTGATCGGGAGCGACGTGCCCGTGTTCGGCATCTGCCTCGGTCACCAGGTGCTCGGGCTGGCGCTGGGGGCGCGGACCTACAAGCTGAAGTTCGGCCACCGCGGCGCGAACCACCCGGTGCGGAACCTGGCCACCGAGCGGATCGAGATCACCTCGCAGAACCACGGTTTCGCGGTGGATCCGGAGTCCGTGCCGGACGGCGTGGAGGTCACGCACCTGAACCTGTACGACGGCACCATCGAAGGGCTGCGGCACACCGGGTTGCCGGTGTCGTGCGTGCAGTATCATCCCGAGGCGTCGCCGGGACCGCACGACGCCGACTACCTCTTCAGCGGCTTCATCGACGCGATGGAGCAGAGATCAGGCAGGCCCGCGCGCGGTTAGGAAGCCGAACGACCAACGTCTCCCGACGTCTGCAATAATGCCCCGCCGTACCGACATCCAGCGCGTGCTCGTCATAGGCTCGGGTCCGATCGTGATCGGCCAGGCGTGCGAGTTCGACTATTCCGGCACCCAGGCGTGCAAGGCGCTGCGCAGCGAGGGCCTCGACGTCGTCCTGATGAACAGCAACCCGGCGACGATCATGACCGACCCGGACGTCGCCGACCGGACCTACGTCGAGCCGCTCACCTGGGAGTACGCCCGCTCGGTCATCGAGAAGGAGAAGCCGGACGCGCTGTTGCCCACCGTCGGCGGGCAGACGGCGCTCAACCTGGCGATGGAGCTCGGCGAGCACGGCGTGCTGGCCGAGTTCGGCGTCCAGCTCATCGGGGCTTCCCTCGACGCGATCCGTGTCGCGGAGGATCGGCTCGCGTTCCGCGGCGCGATGGAGTCGATCGGCATCGAGGTGCCGGACAGCGCCTACGCGCGCTCGTTCGAGGATGCCTTGAAGCTGGTCGACCGGTTCGGGTTCCCGGTGGTGATCCGGCCGTCGTTCACGCTGGGCGGCGTCGGCGGCGGCATCGCCTACAACATGGAGGAGTTCCGCGAGCTGTCGCGCCGCGGCATCGAGCTGAGCCCGGTCCACGAGGTGCTGATCGAGGAGTCGGTGATCGGCTGGAAGGAGTTCGAGCTCGAGGTGATGCGGGACGGGGCGGACAACTTCGTCGTCATCTGCTCGATCGAGAACATCGATCCGATGGGGGTGCACACCGGCGACAGCATCACCGTCGCTCCCGCCCTGACCCTGACCGACAAGGAATACCAGCGGATGCGCGACGCGGCGCGGCGCATCATCAACCGCGTGGGAGTCGAGACCGGCGGCTCGAACATCCAGTTCGCGGTCGACCCGGACACCGGCCGGATGGTCGCCATCGAGATGAACCCGCGGGTCTCGCGCTCGTCCGCCCTGGCGTCGAAGGCCACCGGGTTCCCGATCGCCAAGATCGCCGCCAAGCTGGCCCTGGGGTACCGCCTGGACGAGATCCCGAACGACATCACGCGGCTGACGCCCGCCTCGTTCGAGCCGACCATCGACTACGTGGTCGTGAAGGTGCCGCGCTGGACGTTCGAGAAGTTCCCGCGGGCCGAGCGGACGCTGACCACGCAGATGAAGTCGGTCGGCGAGGCGATGGCCATCGGCCGGACGTTCAAGGAGGCCTTTCTCAAGGGCATGCGCTCGCTGGAGATCGGCCGCAGCGGCCTGCTGTTCGATGGCGCCCCGGGCGCCGCCGAGTCGGAGCCGGGCGAGCTGCGGCGGCGGCTCGTGACGCCGACCGACCGGCGCATGTGGGCCGTCTTCGAGGCGCTGGCCGCCGGCTGGTCCGTCGAGGAGCTGTACGAGGCGAGCCGCGTCGACCGCTGGTTCCTCACGCAGTTCGCCGAGATCGTGGAGCTGTACCGCCGCGCGGCCGCGGCCGGGCCGGAGGAGCTGTCGAAGGACCTGCTGCTGGAGCTCAAGCGGGCCGGCTTCGGGGACGAGCAGCTCGGCGCCGTCCTCGGCGTCGACGCAGCGGCGGTTACCGCCCGGCGGGCCGGCGAGGGCCTGCGTCCGGTCTACAAGCGCATCGACACCTGCGCCGCCGAGTTCGAGTCGTTCACGCCCTATCTCTACGGGACCTACGAGCTCGAGTGCGAGGCCGAGCCGAACGACCGCCCGAAGGTGGTCATCCTCGGCAGCGGCCCGAATCGCATCGGGCAGGGCATCGAGTTCGACTACTGCTGTTGTCATGCCGCGTTCGCGCTCCGCGAGGAGGGCTACGAGACCGTCATGGTCAACTGCAACCCGGAGACCGTGTCGACCGACTACGACACCGTGGACCGGCTGTACTTCGAGCCGCTGACCCAGGAGGACGTCCACGCGGTCATCCGGCGCGAGCAGTCGGCCGGCGGCGAGGTCTCGTGCATCGTGCAGTTCGGCGGCCAGACGCCGCTGAAGCTCGCGCTCGGGCTGCAATCGGCGGGGGTTGCGATCATCGGCACGTCGCCGGACTCCATCGACCTCGCGGAGGACCGCGAGCGGTTCGCGCAGCTCCTCGGCGAGCTGGGAATCCCGCAGGCGCCCCACGGTCTCGCGGCCTCGCGCGAGGAGGCCCGCGCCATCGCGGAGGACATCGGCTACCCCGTGCTCGTGCGGCCGTCCTACGTTCTCGGCGGCCGGGCGATGGCCATCGTCTACGACCCGGGGGCGCTCGACCGGTACATGCTCGAGGCGGTCGACGCCTCGCCGCAGCATCCCATCCTGGTCGACAAGTTCCTCGAGGACGCGTTCGAGATCGACGTGGACGCGGTCGCCGATCCCACCGGTGCGGTGGTCATCGGCGGCATCATGGAGCACATCGAGGAGGCGGGCATCCATTCCGGCGACAGCTTCTGCGTCGTGCCGCCGTACCTGGTGCCGGAGAAGAAACTGACCGTCATCCGCGACTACACGCGGCGGATCGCCCGGGCGCTGAAGGTGGTGGGGCTCCTCAACATCCAGTTCGCCATCAAGGGCGAGACGGTCTACCTCATCGAGGTCAATCCGCGCGCCTCGCGCACCGTGCCCTATCTCTCCAAGGCGACCGGCGTGCCGCTGGCCAAGGTCGCGGCCCGCCTGATGGCCGGCAGGACGCTGGCGGAACTGGGGTTGACGGCCGACCTCGACGTGTCGGGGGTGTTCGTCAAGGGACCGGTCTTTCCGTTCGTCCGCTTCCCGGGCGTCGACACCATTCTGGGGCCGGAGATGAAGTCGACCGGCGAGGTGATGGGGGGCGGCGAGAACTTCGGGATAGCGTTCGCGAAGGCCCAGCTCTCGGCCGGCCAGCGGCTGCCCGACCGGGGGCGGGCCTTCATCAGCGTCAACGACGACGACAAGCGGAACGTCCTGCCGATCGCGCGCGATCTGGCGGGGCTCGGCTTCGAGCTGGTCGGCTCGCGGGGCACCGCCGCGTACCTCCGCGCCCACGGGCTCGACGTCGATGTCGTCTACAAGATCAACGAGGGGCGCCCGCACGTCGGCGACCGGCTGGTCGACCGGCAGGTGCACCTGATCATCAACACGCCGCTCGGCCGCGAGTCCTACTTCGACGACCTCACGATGCGGCGCGTGGCGATGCTGTACGGCGTGCCCTGCGTCACCACGCTCACCGGCGCCGCCGCCGCGGTCAGCGCCATCCGCGCCCTGCGGTCCGAGAAGCCCTCCGTCCGGCCGCTGCAGGAGTACCACGCCGGGATCGCCGCGCGCGGCTGACCGGCCGTCCGGCCGACTCGATCTGGAGAGCCCCGGCGCCGGCGCCGGGACGCGCGGCCGATGGACCGGCAGCGAGTTTGCATGACTGGGGCGTGTGGCCCGACCCGCGCTGCCGCCCGCACTCTCCCTCATCGCCGGCGCCGGCGCCGGGTGGTCGTTTCCGTCCCTGAGTCTTCCGCTGACCATGGGGGTCGCCGTTCTGGCGGCGGCCGCCGCGGTACTGGGCGTCGCCCGGGGAGCTCGCCGCCGCGCGGCCGTCCTGTGCCTGCTCGGCTACACACTGACCGGGTTCGCGGCCGGCCAGCGGTCCCGTGCGGAGCTGCCGGCTCCCATCCTGGGGTGGTTCGAGGCGGAGATCGCGGCGGACGCGCCCGACGCCACGGCGTGGATCGCCGGACGGTTGCAGCGGGATGCCGCACCCACCGACTACGGCGCGAGCCTCATCGTCGAGGTCATCCGGATCCGGCAGGGAAGCGATGTGCGGCCGATGCGAGGCACCGTGCGGGCGAGCGTCGGCGGCTCGCTCGTCGGCGACCACATCGCCGAGTGGCGGCAGGGCCGCATCGTGCGGCTCCCGGTCCGGTTGCGCCGTCCGGCCCGTTACGCGAACCACGGCACGCCGGACCAGGCGCATCGGCTGCAGGTGCGCGGCGTCGACCTGCTCGGGTCGGTCACGAGTGCGCTGCAGGTCGAGGTGCTCGAGGCGGGATCGCCGCGCCAGGAATGGAGCGGCCGCACCCGGGCCACCGTCCGGCGGACCGTCGACGCGACGGTAGGGATACACGCTGCGCGTTCGGCCGCCGTCGTCACCGCGGTGCTCATCGGCGACCGCGCCGGGCTGGATAGCCAGACCACCGAGCGCCTGCAGCAGGGCGGCATCTATCATGTCATCGCCATCTCCGGAGGGAACATCGCGGTGCTGACCGCGGCGCTGCTGCTGGTCCTGCGTCTCGCCGGCGCGGGCGGTCGGCTGGCGTCGCTGGTGTCGATTGGCTCTCTCGTCGCCTACGCGCAGGTGGTGGCGCCCGAGGCCTCGGTGACGCGGGCGGTGTTCGTCGCCGTCGTGTTCCTCGCGGCGCGCGCTGCGGATCACCGGACCGATCCCCTGAACACGCTGGCCCTGGCCGCGGGCTGCCTGGTGGCGGCGGACCCGCGCTCGCTCGTCGACCCCGGTTTCCAGCTCACCTTCGGCGCCACGGCCGGTCTGCTGATCGGCGTGCCCCGGCTCATGGCGTGGGCCGGCGACGAGGGTGCGGCGCAGCCGGTGCGCCGGCCGGAGCGCACGGGTCGAGCGCGCGTGGCCGGCTTCCTGCTGGTTCCCGCCGCCGGCCTGCTCGTAGCGACGATCTGCGCGGAGCTGGCGCTCTTCCCGATCGGTGCGCTGCACTTCTCGCGCGTCACCGTGGCGGGCCTCGGCCTCAACTTCGCGGCCATCCCCCTGATGTCGATTACCCAGTTGGCGGGCATGGCGGCGGTCGGCCTGGCGCCGTTCAGCCTCCCCGCGGCGGAGGCGGCCGGCTGGGTGGCGCACGTCGCGGCGGCCGGCATCGTCGACTCGACCCGCGTCCTGGCCTGGGCGCCCTGGCTGTCGTGGCGGCTGCCGGCGCCCGGCCTGTCGGCGGTGGCGGCCTACTACGGCGGTTGGGTGCTGTGGCTTAGCGCCGGCCCCGGCCGGCGGACGCGGCGGAGCGGCGCGTCGCCGTCAGGCACGGTCTTGAACGGCGGCGGGGGCGGCAGCACGAGCGGCGCGGCGCGGTGGCTCGGCGCGGCGCTGGTCGCGGTGAGCGCGGCGGGGATGCTGGCCGCCCCCGTTCCGGGTTGGGCCGGCCGGCACGGGACGGATGCCTGCTCGCTGCTGCCTCCGGCGACCGGCGGGGCGGAGCCCCTGCGGGTCGACTTCCTCGACGTGGACCAGGCCGACGCCACCCTGGTGCGCTTTCCGGACGGCCGGTCTCTGCTGGTGGACGCGGCCGGGCAGGTGCGCGGCCGGCGCGACGTCGGCGGGCGGGTGGTGGTGCCCGCGGCGTGGGCTCGCGGGGTGCGGCGCCTCGACTACCTCGCCCTCACCCACGGCCACCCGGACCACATCGGCGGCGCCGGCGCCGTGTTGCGGGACCTCCGCCCGCGGGAGGTGTGGGAGGGCGTCCCGGTCCCGTCGTCCGAGCCGCTGGCGGCGCTGCGCGCGAGAGCACGCACCATGGGCGCGGTGTGGCGCACGCTGAGCAAGGGGGATGTCGAGCATGTCGGCGGCGTCCGGGTCCGGGTCGTCCATCCACCCGCGCCCGACTGGGAGCGCCCGCGCGTGCGCAACGACGACTCCCTGGTGCTGGAGCTGCGGTACGGCGACGTGTCGATCGTCCTGCCCGGCGATGTCGAGGCGACTGCCGAGGGGGCGGTCAGCGCGGCTCTGGCGCCGGCGCCGCAGCGCGTGATGCGCGTGGTGAAGACACCGCACCACGGCAGCCGTTCGTCGAGCTCCGCGACCTTCGTGGAGGCGCTGAATCCGGTCCTCGCGGTGGTGAGCGCGGGCCGCGATCACACCTTCCGGCACCCGCATGCCGAGGTGGTCGCCCGCTACGAAGCGGCCGGCGCGGTGGTGCTGGCCACCGGCGAGGAGGGCGCCGTCGCGGTCTGCACCGACGGCCGCGGCCTCGCCGCGTCGACTCTCGATGGCCGCCGGCTCACGTGGGGTCCGCCACCGTCTCCGGCGGGTGCGCGAGACTCCGCTGCGGATGGAACGCAGTGGTCCGCGGGGCCGTGACATCGTCAGGAATTCGATGCGCGAGCCTACTGCGAGCGTCGTGTCCGTCGCCGGCGCCGCGGTCGGCATCGTTGGCGTGCTCGGCCTGCTGCTGCGCATCCTCCTGGCCGGCCGGCGCGACCGCGACGCGGCCTGAAGCCCGACGGCTCGGCAACCACCGGAACCGGACGCGCCGCCGTCACGCGCCCGACTTGACCCGCTTCCACTCGGCTTCCATCTCCTCGAGCGTCGCGTCGCGCAGCGCGACGCCGCGTTCCCGCAGGCGCGATTCCAGCGCCGCGAAGCGCGCGGAGAACTTCCGGTTGGCGGCCCGCAGCGCCGTTTCCGGGTCGACGTCCAGATGCCGCGCGAGGTTGGCGATCGCGAACAGGAGATCGCCGATCTCTTCCTCGACCTCGGCCGCCGACCCGCCGGCCCGCGCCTCGGCGAGCTCGGCCAGCTCCTCGGACACCTTCGCCTCGACCCCCGAGGCGGCGGGCCAGTCGAAACCGACCGTCGCGGCCCGCTTGCCGAGGCGGTAGGCGCGCAGCAGCGCCGGAAGGCTCTCGGGGATCGAGCCGAGCGCACTCGCCGGCCGCCCGGCGGTCCTCTGCTCATCGGCCTTGATCTCTTCCCACCGGCGCTTGACCTGGTCGGCGTCCAGGGCGTCCCCGCCGCCGGCCGCATCGCCGAAGACGTGCGGGTGGCGCCGCACCAGCTTGTCGCAGATGGCGCGCAGCGAGTCGGCGACGTCGAAGTCGCCGCGCTCGGCGCTGATCTGCGCCAGGAACACCGCCTCGAGGAGGAAGTCGCCCAGCTCGTCGCGCAGGGCGTCGGAGTCGCCGCGGTCGATGGCATCGACCACCTCGTAGGTCTCCTCGATCACGAACGGGCGCAGCGACTCCAGCGTCTGCTCCCGATCCCACGCGCAGCCGTCCTCGGCGCGCAGCCGCCGCATCAGGTCCACGAGCCGCTGGAAGCCGGCGCCGGCCGTGTCGCGAGGATCCTCCGGTTCGATTGACATGGTGGCGTATGCTAGGAGCCTGCGTCGCAGAACGCAACGGAGTGAGTTCTGCGGCACAAGCTCCTGGAGAGGTGGGGGCTGGGGCCAGACACGGAGCCTGCGACGGGTTTGGCGGCGCTAGGAGTCTGCGCCGCAGAAAAACAGATGCGACAATTGTAGGCGAGCCGACGACGGAAGGATTCGATGTCGACGACATTCCGCCCCTACGTGCCGGACCAGTCACTGCTGTTGCCGCCCGACGTGCGGGAGTGGCTGCCCGAGGGCCACTTGGCGCACCACATCAGCGATCTGGTGGACGATCTGGATCTGACGGCGTTTTACGCGCCGTACGAGGGAGACGGCCGCCGCAACGCGCCGTATGAGCCCCGGATGATGGTGAAGGTTCTGCTCTACGCGTACGCGACCGGGGTGTTCTCGTCGCGCCGGGTGGCGCGGAAGCTGGAAGAGGACGTGGCGTTCCGGGTGCTGGCGGCGGGGAACTTTCCGCAACATCGGACGCTGTGCGAGTTTCGGCGTCGGCACCTGGAGGATTTCCAGGCGCTGTTCGTGGAGGTGGTCCGTCTGGCGCAGGAGTTGGGTCTGGCGCGCTTGGGGAAGCTGTCTATCGACGGGACGAAGGTGCGTGCGAACGCGAGCAAGCACAAGGCGATGAGCTACGACCGGATGCAGGAAGAGGAACAGCGGCTGGCAAGCGAGATCGAGGCGCTGTTGCGTCAGGTGGATGCGGTTGACGAGGCCGAGGACGCACGCCTGGGGTCGGAGGTTCGGGGCGATGATCTGCCGGCGGAGTTGCGCCGGCGGGAAGCACGTCTGGCAGCGATTCGCGCGGCGAAGGCGCGCCTGGAAGCGAAGCAACGGGCGGCGGACGACGCGCGGGGTCGGCAGCCGGGTCAGGACCGGAACCCGAGGGGCGGTCCGCCGTACAAGCGGGCGTATGGCGAGCCGGACGACAAGGCGCAGAGCAACTTCACGGACCCGGAGAGCTCGATCATGAAGACGAGCAGTGAGGGGTTCCAGCAGTGCTACAACGCGCAGGCGGCGGTGGACGCGGAGCACCAGTTGGTGGTGGCGACGGATCTGACGGCGAACGCGAGCGACCAGGGTGAGTTGCCGGTGTTGCTCGACGCGGTGAAGGAGACGTTCGACGCGCAGCCGGAGACGGTGCTGGCCGATGCGGGGTACTGCAACGAGCGGGACCTGAAGGACCTGGAGCGGCGGCGCATTGACGGGTATGTGGCGCCGGGCCGGGAGGGCAAGCAGGCGGCTACCCGCGATCTGGAGGCCCATCCGGCGACGGGTCGCATGAGGGAGAAGCTGGCGACGCCGGCGGGCCGGACAGCGTATGCGGAGCGCAAGTGGTTGTCGGAGGCTCCCTACGGTTGGATCAAGCACGCGCTGGGCTTCCGGCGCTTCAGTCTGCGTGGACTGGCGAAGGTGCGCTGCGAGTGGGACTTGGTGTGCCTGGCGTTGAACGTCAAGCGCCTGCACGTGCTGATGGCGGCGTAGGATGCGGGGAATGCGGCTCGCCACGGCGGCAAATCGACGCGCACCGCGGTTTCTGGCGGCCCGTGCGGCCCGCGAGGACCGAATTTTGCTCTCTGTTCGCCAACCACCGAAAATCCACCCCGCCCGGCCGACTGGCGAAGCCGCCCCGACACGGAGCTCAGGGCGTGGGCTGGCGACCCATTTCCTGCCGCAAACGTCCTGCGGCGCAGACTCCTAGGCCATGTCCGAGGTTACCTTCAACGCGTTCGTCGTCTCGCTGGCGACGACCGCCGCCGTGCACTTCGGCGACCTGGCCGACCCGGCGACGGGGCGGCCGGCGCCGCCCAACCTGGAGGGGGCGGGGCAGGCCATCGAGATGCTCGCGCTGCTGGAGCGGAAGACGGCCGGGAACCTCACGGAGGGCGAGGCGGCGTTTCTCGGCCAGGTGCTCGCCGAGCTGCGCAGGCGGCTGGTCGAGGCGCACAGGCAGCGGACGGGGCCGGGCGATGCGGGCGGCGACCGCCGGCCGCCAGCCGCGGCAACCTAGTCGGTCCGGCAGGACCGCGCGGACCTGGAAGGCGCCTATGGGCTCGGCACGCGGCAGCAGGCGCAGCACCGTCGGCGCTGTCGGGGTCGGGACGGCCGCTTCCCTGCGACGACCGTGCACATCACCTTTCTAGGAACCGGAACCTCGGCCGGCGTGCCCGTCATCGCCTGCGACTGCGCGACCTGCCGCTCGGACGATCCGCGCGACAAGCGCTGGCGTCCGTCGCTGGCGCTCGCCTTCGACGACGGCACCTCCGTGCTCGTCGACGCCTCGCCGGACCTGCGCGCGCAAGCGCTGCGGTTCCGGCTCACGCGGGTCGACGCGATTCTGCTCACGCACGCCCACGCCGACCACGTGCTCGGGCTCGACGACGTGCGCATCTACAACTTCCGCCAGGGGGGCGCGATCCCCTGCTACGGGGCCGCGCGGGCGCTGGCCCGGGTGCGGCGGATGTTCGACTACGTCTTCGACCCGGCCACGCCGAAAGGCGGGGGGCTGCCGCAGCTCGCCCTGCGGGAGCTGGCCGGCCCGTTCTCACTCGGCGGCGCGACAATCATTCCGGTGCCCGTCCTGCACGGCACCCTGCCCGTGCTCGGGTTCCGCATCGGCGCCTTCGCCTACCTGACCGACTGCAACGCGATTCCGGACACCTCGTGGCCGCTCCTCGAGGACCTCGACGTCCTCGTCCTCGACGCCCTGCGCCACAAGGCCCACCGGACGCACTTCACGGTCGAGCAGGCGGTCGGCGCCGCCCGGCGGATCGGCGCCCGCCGCACGCTGTTCACCCACATGACGCACGACCTGCCGCACGCGGCCACCTGCGCCGCGCTGCCGGCCGGCGTCTCGCTGGCCTACGACGGGCTGGAGCTGGATATCGAGCCGGCCGCGACGGAGCACCTGTTGACTCCGGGATGTGCTGCGGCCGGTCTCTACTGACCGGACCCGTTGCCATGACCAGCACGCGTGGAGTGCGCGGTGCGCCGTCGCATGTCGCCTCCCTGAGAACCGCCGATCCGCCTGTGGATTATCATGGCGGGATCGCGCATGGAAGTCATTCACTATCCGGACGACCCGCGGCCCGCGCGCTGGCAGCAGACCGTCCTGGCGCTCGGCAACTTCGACGGCCTGCATCGCGGCCACGCCCGGATCATCGAGCAGGTGCGGCGCCGCGCGGACGAGCGGCACGCCACCGCCGCGGCCCTGACCTTCGATCCGCACCCGCCGCGCGTCGTGCGGCCCGACAAGGCCCCGCGGCTGCTGATGACGCAGGCTCAGAAGCTCCAGGCCTTCGCCGCGGCGGGCATGGACGCCGCCGCCATCGTGCGCTTCACGCCGGAGCTGTCGCAATGGGACCCGGATCGGTTCGTCCGGACGGTGCTCGTCGAGTGGCTGCAGGTGGCCGAGGTCTGCGTCGGCGCGAACTTCCTGTTCGGGCGGCAGCGGAGCGGCAACTTTTCGCTGCTGCGGTCGCTCGGCGGCCGCTACGGGTTCGAGGCGGAGAAGATCGATCCGGTGCGGTACAAGGAGTTCATGGTCAGCAGCACCCGGCTGCGGCGCCTGATCGCCGACGGGCGCGTGGACGAGGCGGGCGCGCTGCTCGGCCACCACTACATGATCGACGGAGAGGTCGAGCGGGGAGCGGGCCGCGGCCGGAACCACGGGGTGCCCACCGCCAACCTGCGGACGGACAACGAGCTGCTGCCGCCCGACGGGGTCTACGCGACGACCGCGACGGTGGGCGGCGTGCTGCACGCGTCGGTGACCAACATCGGTGTGCGGCCGACTTTCGGGCCGGACGGCCCGCGGACCATCGAGACGCACCTGTTCGAGGCGGACCTCGATCTCTACGGCCGGTCGCTGCGGCTGGCGTTCATTCAGCGGCTGCGCGGCGAGCAGGCGTTCGAGGACGCGGCGGCGCTGCGGCGGCAGATCGACGAAGACTGCGAACGGGCGCGCGCGTTGTTTCGTCAGATTTCCCTGTAGTGTTTATGACGGTGTCCGACGACGCGAGGGAGGATCCGGGTGCCGTCCGGTGCGAGCTGACGTTGCCGTGCGACGCGCGATTCCGGGCGTTGCGGGAGTGCGTGGTGGAGCGCCTGGCCGCCAGCCTGGGCTGCGCCGAGGCCGAGGCGGCCGCCCGCGCCGCGGCGCTGGCGACGAGCGGCCTGGTCGATCACCCGGCCGGATCGGCCTACTCGTGCGTGACGATGACCTTCACCGCCGCCGGCGGAGTTCTCACGATTCGCGTCCGGTACCTGGTCGAGCCGGGCGCCGCGGAGACGGCCCCCGGACCGGGGGTCGAGTCGATACTGAGCGAAGGGGGCGGCGATGCGCCCCTCGCCGTCATGCGCCGCCTCGCGAGCCGGGTCGAGTTCGACCGCGTGGACGGCGTCGAGTGCTGCACGCTGGTCACGCCGCTGCCCGCCGCGACCTGACCCGGAACGATTCACTGCCGTCGATTCGCGCGCCATCCCCATGCGTCTCTACAACACCCTGACCCGCCGGATAGAGGACTTCGCCCCGCTCCGCGACGACACCGTGCGCATGTACGCCTGCGGACTGACCGTCTACGCGCGCGGGCACATCGGCAACTTCCGCACCTTCGTCTGTCTCGACGTGCTGCGCCGCGCGCTGCGGCACGTCGGCGGCCACCGCATGCGGCAGGTCGTCAACTTCACCGACGTGGACGACAAGACGATCTCCGGCGCCCGCAAGGCCGGGGTCTCGCTGCGCGAGTACACCGACCGCTACATCGCGGCGTTTCGCGAGGACGCCGAGGTGCTCGGCATCGAGCCGGCGGAGGAGTCGCCGCGCGCGACCGACGAGGAGAACCTGCGGGCCATGGTCGAGACCATCGAGGCGCTCGAGGCGCGCGGTCACGCCTACCGCAGCGACGGGTCGGTCTACTTCCGCATCGCCAGCCTGCCCGGCTACGGCAAGCTGGCGCGGCTCGATCACGCCGGCATGCAGGACGGCGCGCGGATCGACAGCGACGAGTACGCCAAGGACGCCGCGCGCGACTTCGTCCTCTGGAAGGCGACCGGTCCGGACGAGCCGACCTGGGACTACGGCGTCGGCCCCGGACGCCCGGGCTGGCACATCGAGTGCTCGGCGATGGCGCTGCGGCTGCTCGACGGGTCGCCCATCGACATCCACGCCGGCGGCGTCGACCTGATATTTCCGCACCACGAGAACGAGATCGCGCAGTCGGAGGGCTCGACCGGAGAGCCGTTCGCCCGCTTCTGGGTGCACGTCGAGCACCTGCTGCTCGGCAGCGACGTGAAGATGTCGAAGTCGCTCGGCAACGTCCTGAACGTGCGCGACATCCTCGACCGCGGCTACCGGGCGTCGACGCTGCGCTACGTCCTGCTGTCGACCCACTACCGCAAGCAGCTCCGCTTCGGCTGGGACAGCCTGGCGCAGGCTGAGGAGGCGCTGCGGAGGCTGATGGACTGCCTGGGGCGCCTGGACGGGGTGACCGCTCCGGGCGCGCACGCGGCCGTGGCCGAGCGGGTGCACGCGGCGCGCGAGACGTTCCGGGAACGGATCGCCGACGATCTCAATACGCCGGGCGCCATCGGCGCGCTGTTCGAGCTGGTGCGCGACGTCAACACGGCGATCGACGCCGGAGAGCTGGGGATCGACGACGCAGCCCTCGTCCGCGATGCGTTCGAGTGCTTCGACGACGTCCTGGGGGTGGTCGCCCTCCGGCGCCGCGAGGAGGCGGCTCCCCCGGTCGACGTGGCCGAGATCGAGCGGCTCATCGAGCAGCGCCGCGCCGCACGCCGGCAGCGCGACTTCGCGGCCGCCGACCGTATCCGCGACGATCTGGACGGACGGGGAATCGTGCTCGAGGATACGCCGGCCGGGACGCGCTGGAAGCGCAAGTAGCTTCTCGGCTTTCGCCTGCGGCCCCGATTGCCGCCCAACCAGGCCCGGCCGGGAGTCTGCCTCGTGCCTGACGAGGAGTCTGTCTCGCGCCTGACCGGAAGTCTGTCTCGTGCGTGCGGCGCAGACTGCCGGCGATGCAATAGCGGATTCGTCGCGAACCCGACCTGATGCGCCTGCTCGCCGAGCTGGGCGCGGGAGCCGACGCCCCGCCGAAAAAACCGTTGTCGGGTCAGGTTGCCGGAGCGGCGATGGCCGGTGTTTTGCATCTCTCGGGGCGGCATGCCGACTCCGCACCAGGAGCGTCTGGGGAGAGAGGGCGAGGAGCTGGCCTGCCGGGAGCTGCGCCGGCGCGGGTACGCGATTCTCGCGCGCCGCTTCCGCACCCGCCGCGGCGAGATCGACATCGTCGCCCGCGACGGGGACGTGCTGGTGTTCGTCGAGGTGAAGGCGCGCTCGTCGCGCGCTTTCGGCGGCGCGCTCGGCGCGGTTACGCCGCGCAAGCAGCGGCAGCTCATCGCCATGGCGCAGCGCTACCTGGCGCGGGCGGGGTGGGCTTCGCGGCCGTGCCGCTTCGACGTCGTGGCCGTGCAGGCGGGCGCCGGCGACACACCGGAGATCACGCTGGTCCGCAACGCGTTCGGCGCCGGCTGGCCGGGCCGCTGAATCCCCGGCCGATCTTGAAGCCGCGGCGCGGCCTGTGGTACCTTTAACGACAGCGCTTCGGGGCGAGCGGGAATAACTCAGTGGTAGAGTGCGACCTTGCCATGGTCGAAGTCGCGGGTTCGAATCCCGTTTCCCGCTCCATCTTCCATCTGCCCGAGCCGCCCGCGCTGCCGTCCTGACGGCGCCGTCGCCAAGTGGTAAGGCAGAGGTCTGCAAAACCTCCATCCCCGGTTCAAATCCGGGCGGCGCCTCCAGCTTCCCGTCCGGCTTCCAGGGGGACAACCACGGTTGCCGGTTCCGGGTCGGGCGGGATGCGCGCCACCCCTGCGCCGGGCCGTGGCGGAAGCCGGCGGACGGCGCGGCGATGCCGCGGTCGTACCGGGTCCGCGGTCACCCGCGTTGCGACCCGGTCGGAGCCGCCAGCAGCGTCCGCGGACGCATCGGTTGCGTCGGATGCGCGCCCACCCCGCGTTGCGACCATGGGGACGATGCCGGTCGCGGTCGGCACGGCCGTTGCTTCAAGAGTGCGCGGACGGGGATCGGTGGTGTGCGTGGTGCCGGTCCGGAAGGCAGGAGAAGATGGACATCCGAAGCGCCGCATTCGCTCCCTTCGCCCTGCTGGCGTTCCTGCTCGCTTCCGGCTGCGGGACCGGCGCGGAACCCGGGCCGGCGGTGTCGACCGGGCCCGCGGGGTCGACCGCGCCTGCGGCGTTACCGCCGGGTTCGACCGGATCGGCGCCGTCACCGCCGGCGTCGGCCGGCGACGTGATCGGCCTTGCCCGGCGGTTCGTGCAGCCGTCGAACGACCTGCGGCTGGGCGTCCTCGAGGAGGAACTGCAACGGCGCGAGCTGCCCTACGTGCTGCAGTCGTTTGCCCGCGAAGGCGCGGCCGGCGCCCGGCCGGGCGGTCACAACGTGGTGGTCAGCCTCGGCGCCGGTCCGCCGGGCGTCATCGTGGGGGGGCACTTCGACGCCGACAGGCTGGACGACGGCGCGCTCAGCCAGGGGCTGGTCGACAACGCGGCCGGCGTGATCGTGCTCCTGCAGGTGGCGGAGAACCTCCGGGACGCGGCGTTGCAGGGGACGGTCCACGTCGTGTTCTTCGACATGGAGGAGCTCGGGCTGCTCGGATCGCAAGCCTACGTGGAATCGCTCGAACCGGCTGCCGGCGCCGCCATGGTGAACGTCGACATCGTGGGCTACGGGGACACCCTGCTGTACGGGCCCGGCGACCTGACCTCGGAGCATTCGTTGACGGGCCGCGTCCACCGGGTCTGCGCCCGCCACGCCGTCGCCTGCGTCGGCACGCCGCGCATGCCCCCGAGCGACGACCGGAGCTTCCAGCGGGCCGGCATCCCGGCTGTCTCGCTCGCGATGCTTCCGGCCGAGGAGGCGCATCGCACCTGGCTGTTCCTCAACGGCGATGTGTCCGACACGTTGCGCGACGCGCTCACGCCGGCCATTCTGAGAACCATCCACACCGCGCGCGACACCGCGGACAAGCTGGAGCCGGAAACGGTCGCACGGGCAACCGGAATCGTGACCGACCTGGTGCTCGACCTGGACGCGGCGCGGTAGCCGCCGCTCTACATCAGGGCAGCAGCCACGGACCGACGACTCCGATGTACAGGAACAGGCTGACGGCCATGCCCGCGGTCATCGACGTCACGGCCACGATGCGCCGGCCGCGAGGGAAGAAGCGGGTCAGCCAGATTCCCGAGACCAGCAGCGTCGTCAGGGCGAACAGGACGAGCACCTCCACCGGGATGCCGGTCAGTATCGCGACTCGCAGCTCGTCGTAGTTGGCCGGCCGGTCGATGCCGAGCGCTGCGTGGAAGACATGCCTCGCGCCGGCCCGGATGCGAAGCTGCGCGAGCAAGGCCACGGCGACCAGCGCCGGGTGCGGACGCCATCTGGCGCATCCGTAACAGCACCCGGCCACCATGCAGTAGGTGACCAGGGGTCCCATCGCGTCCGCGAGCGCGACCGCCCAGACGGGCGCGACCGTGGCCGCGCGGTCGAAGTCCTCGCGCTGGATCGCCTCCCAGAATGCCTGCAGATCCCACGTGACCGCCACATGGTGCAGGGTGACGTCGGGGACGCCGATCGCCAGCAGCGCTACGTAGTGGCCGATCTCGTGCGGGAGGATCGCGACCGGGGCCGCGATCAGTCCTCCCAGGCCCCACCGGAGGGCCACCGCCCGGCGTGAGGCCGCCCGCTCGGCCGTCCGTCCGCTACCGCCCTCCGCGCTGGATTCGCTACTAGGTGTCGGCGGTGTCGTCATGGCTGGCATCCGATCGGCCTGCGGGTCGCGGGTCTTCGTATTCGCTCGGCTCGAGCGGCCGCGCCAGGCCGCCGGCGACCGCTTCGAGATCCTCGTCCGCCAGTTGGTCGCCGGTTGAGAGCGCGCGATCTGCGTTCGCGTTGTCTTCCGTCCGCGTCATGATGTTCTCCTGCTTTCCGTCTCTCCGTCGCGTGCCGAGAGTCCGGCCTGCCCCGCAGGATCAGGCCTCCCGGCGGTGTTCGTGGCAGGCGCGGAGCCTCGCGAAGAGATAGCCCTTCGTTTCCACGCCGGCATCGGGTTCGTAGACGAACTTGACGTGATTCACCCGCCGCTCGACGACGCTCCACCACAGTTCGTGCGGCAGCATTGCGACCGAGCGCCCGGGCCATGTCAGAAGCGCGTCGCGTTTGTCCCCCGTGCAAAGGCCGCGCGCGATGAGCGTCCGGAGCAGGTCCTGCTCCCGTGCGCCGATGCGGCCCGTGAGCTGACCGGCCTGCTTGAACTGCCGCTCCATGCCCAGGCGGGGCAGAAAGCCGCGCCGTTCGTCGATGTCGAGGTGCAGCATCGGGATGTACCGCCGCCCGCCGGGGCCGTCGGCGAGCGACGCCAGGCGGATGATGTCGGCGACGTCGGCACCGCCGACTCCTGCCGTGGACGCGACGAAGCGCGCGGCGCCTGCCGCCGGCAGCTTCGCGATGCAGATGCGGACGGCAGGCACCTCGCGACCAACCATGAGCCCGACGTGCGGAACGCCGGATTCCGGTGGGAGTCGAGCGAAGCAGGCTGAGAGGCATTCCCGGACGGTATGGGATGCCGGATGTCCGGTCAGGGCCGCCAGCGCCTGCAGTGCTCTGCGGCACAGCATCGGGGCCGGGTGCGCCGTCCTGTGCGACTCGCGGAGACTGCAGAACACCGCCGGAGCCGAGCTGTCGGCTGCGTCCCGGATCCGGTCCTGCTCGACGTCGTACTCGAGCCAGAGGTGATCGACCAGATTGCGCAGCGCGGAGGCCGGCTCCGTCCACCGTCGGCAGAATGCGAGCAGTGGGCGCCACGCGGATTGCGCATGTCGGGAGCGGGGCGATCCGCGGCGGCCCGCGGCGGCCAGGAGTGCGCCGCCGCCCGCGTGCACGGCGACGACCAGGTCCACCCGCGGCGACCCGTCCTGCAGCCGGCATTCGAAGTAGATGCCGTTCGTCACCTCGGCCTCGAGATTGCCGACCACCGCGCGAGCCCGCGCGAAGGCGTCGCCGGAGACCAGCGGGAGCGGCAGGTGAGGGCGCAGCACGTCGAGCGTTCCGGCGAGCGACAGCATGTTTCTATTCCCACAGGAGCACGGATCGAGCCACGGCCGGCGCCTGCATGCGCAGCAGCTCGTAGCCGATTCCGGCGATGCCCTGAAAGAGGCCGGGGCGCAGGCCTTCGTCCGCCCCGGTGGCGTAGCGGCCCTCCGCCAGGGCTCTCGCCACCGTCTCGCGGCAGATGGTCTCGGCGGCCTCGCGCAGGTCGCGCCGTCCGAAGCGAAGACCGGCCGTAAGGAGGAAGTCCGCCCTTCCGAGCCGGCCGCAGCAGAGGCCGTCCGTTCGAGCGAGGTCTTCGCCCGGGGCGGTATCGAGTGCCGCCTCGAGGTCGGATCGCGCCTGATCGTCATCGAGCGCCTCGAGTCGGGCCAGACCCATGCCGGCCGCACCGCGGCACCAGGACCAGGACCAGGCGGCCGCTGCGTGATGCGTCGTCGGACGACGCGCCGAGCGTGCAACGCGATGTTCCGGGGTCCGGCGGCGCTCGGCTGACCACCCCTCGGCGGCAGCCGAGCGGAACGCGTAGGTGCCGGTGACGTTCCCCAGTCGGCGCAGGGCGCAGCCGATGCCGCTCGTGCCGTGCGCGAAGCCGTGCGCGACGCGACCGCGCCGCCTGCGCCAGCTCCGCAGGCCGCTGCGGGGGTCGGTGGTGCGACTGTCGAGAAGGTGCTCCCCGCAGCGGATGGCGGTCTGCAGCGCGGATGCGTCGCCGGTTGTCCGATGCAGTGCGAGCAGCCCCAACAGCGCACCGGCGGTTCCGGACAGGACGTCCAGCGCGTTGTCGGCTCGGATCACTTCCGCAGTGATGCTGCCGGCGGTCGTGCTCGCGGCGGCGAGGTAGTCGGGTCTGGCGAGGGATCTGCCGGCGTTGACCAGGGCGTAGATCAACCCTCCGACACCAGTTGCGCCGCCGATTCCCAGGTCGGAAGCCGGATCGGCAGGGAATGCCCGCCCGGCGCCGAGCCGCTCGCAGAGCGCATCGAACACGCGCGCGGCGAGCGCGCGCGCGTCGCGGCGGCCGGTGACCGCGGCGGCCGTGGCGAGGAACAGCGCGATGCCGGCCGTTCCGCTGAACAGGCCGGGCCCGACGGGAGCAATCGTCGCCGTGCGGGCGGCGGGGCCGACGAGACCTCGCCAGGTGGGGAGGGGCTCCTGGTCGACCGCAAGACGCTTCAACAGGGCGACGATGGAGTGGACTTCCACCAGGATTCCGGCGTGAGAGTCCGGGCGGCGCGAAGACCGGCCAGGCGCTCGGATAGCGCGCACCCGCCGTTCCCGGAAGCGACGCTTTACCTCGGCGATTGCGAAGGACATCCGCAGCAGGTGGATCTGCTGCTCCAGGTCGGCGGGGTTCAACAGGTCGAGCCGGGACGAGACGGCATATCCCGTCCGGTCGAGCCGCTCGTCCAGTCGGGTTCCGAGAGCCGATCGGAGGCCGCGCCGGTCCATGCGGCCGACGAACAGAGGTACGTCCAGCCGTTCGAGCTCGACGCGTTCCGCAATCCGCGTGGCCCAACAGCGGGGGCGCTCGCTCGCCGCCAGTTCCGGAGCCACCAGGACGTCCAGAGCGATGCTCCAGTCGGGGCCCGACGTCAGGTTCAGCGGGCTCAGCGCGCTCTCCCGGAGCGCGGCGTAGCTGCGCGTGTCGCGCACCAGGACGCGGAACTCCTCGCGCTCCAGCCGGCGGACCTCGTCGGCATCCTTCAGCCGGCCCTTGTTCCTGCTGAGCGTCCGGTACATCAGCCGGAACCCCTCGATCAGCGGCTCCACGTGGGCCGACGCGCTCTGCCGTCGGCCGTTCAGCACCGGCGCATTCGGTTCCGCCCCGCCCCGCACGGGGCGTCCCCGCCACGCCATGCCGTCGGTATTCGCGTTGGCGACCGGATGCCCCGGCGCCTGCCGGGAGTCGGGGTCGGCCAGGCCCCCGGCGATGCGAAATACGCCTTGGACACTGCTTCGGGCGGCGGGCGGCAGACCCGTGCGCAACACGCTGCCGGGTGGTGACGGCCTGTGCGCCGGATCGACGGCGCGGCCGGACGAGGCGACCGGCGCACCCACCAGGCACTCGAGATCGATCGGCACGGGCTGGTCGCCGGAAGCGATCAGGTTGCCCGCGTGGAGATCGGAAGCGCCCAGCACGTAGGCAAGGCAGGTCAGCATGCCCGCCCGGCGATAGAAGCGCTCGACCGCGGCGAGGTCGGGGCACGGAGCCGCTTCCGCCCACTCCAACCACCCGTACTCCGCGCGGTCGAGCACCCTCAGCCGCTTCAGTGCGAGGTCGGGGTGCAGGTCGTCGATCCGCTGGAGGAAGCTCGAGAAACGGCGATCGAGAGCGAGCCGGCGCGGCTTGTACACGAGGCGCGCCCCGGAGGCGAGCCTGATTGCACACACCGTCCGGCCCTCACGGTGCGGGTCGGACAGGTCGGGCGCTACTCCAACGATCTCCAGCCGGCGGTCGCGAAAGCCGAAGGTCGACCGGAGGGCGCCCTCGTCGTGGTCCAGGCGCGTCACGAGGGCGCTTGTGGCCGCGACCCACTGCCGGCAGCAAGTGGCCAGCAACCGCCCGAGCATGGGGTATCGCAGCAGCCAGCCCGCCATGCCCTTCCCGGACATGGCGCGGACGAAATCGCGGTAGAGCCGGCGTCCGTCGCTCGCAGGCCCGAGCTGATCGAACGAAAGGCGCCCGGAACCCAGAGCGCGAAAGGCATCGAACTCGACGCACAGGGTCCGGGCCGCCGTCCGGCACAATCGCCCGAGGAGTCCACGGGCGAGATCGACGAGCGCCGCCGAGGAGAGCCGTTCGCGGCGGGTTCCGAGGCTTGCCAGCAAGCGTCCTCCCGCCTCCGCTATCAGCCGCCAGAGCAGGTCCTCGAACGGCTGCGGGTCCTGTGGGTCGAAGACGTTCCGGGAAGCGACGGCGCGGTCGAACGCCGTCTCGCGGATCGACGGCGCAGCGGCCGCGTCGAGAAGGCGAGCCCAGTCCGGCAACCGATGCGCATCCTTCAGGCTCACCGCGCCGAGCAGCCTGAGCGCGGACTCGTTGTCGAGCCCGTCCCAGCGCAGGCGCTTCTCGAACCGTTCGGCGTCGCCGTTCGCGACGCGGTCGCGCCACTTGCGCAGGCGCGCCCCGGCGGCTCGGGCAGACCGGCCCGAGCCGCCGGGAACGACCGTGCCCCC
Organism: Vicinamibacterales bacterium; assembly: GCA_963662835.3. GTDB lineage: Bacteria > Acidobacteriota > Vicinamibacteria > Vicinamibacterales > UBA8438 > WTFV01. Next base: position 6,518,991 of record CAXXVU020000002.1, on the reverse strand, counting down.
GATGCGCTCGGACAGAGTCGTCGATTCCTCGACCATCCAGCGCAGATCACGGGGTTGGAACGCCACGGCCAGCCTTCTCCGTTCCGGGAACCGCTACGCCGTTTCCCAGCAGATGTGGATGTCGCCGATCTCGATGTCGAAGCAGCCGCCGGCGACCGCTTCGAGCTGCTCGGGGGTCAGCTCGTCGGAGGGGACCGGATCCGGCAGGACGAACATCACGTCGCAGTCCGGGTCCTTCTCGATGAACACGACTTGTGAACGCTGTGGACCGCTGTAGCCCGAAAACAGTCGTAAATACGCGTTGTTACGCAAGGACTGAAATCGGATGAACACGAGTGGAATCGCCTGAATCGCCGCCGAGTGTGGTAATATTGGGGGAACGGATTGGCGGAGAACACGACTCGTGCCGATGGGGCGATTGACGGTGAAGGGGCTCGCGAAGCTGACTGCGCCGGGCCGCTACGGGGACGGGAACGGGCTGTACCTGTTCGTGCAGCGCACCGGCGCGCGGTCCTGGGTGCAGCGGTTGGTCGTGAACGGCCGGCGCCGCGACATCGGCCTGGGATCGGCGCGGTTTGTGACGTTAGCCGAGGCCCGTGACCAGGCATTCGAGAACCGGAAGACGGCAAGGCGAGGCGGCGACCCGTTCGCCGGCAAGCGCGAGCATCGTATCCCCACGTTTCGCACGGCCAGCGAGAACGTGGCGGCCACGCGAGAGTGGAAGGGCCGTACTGGGCAGATGCGACGCTCCGCGCTGGAGATGCACGCGGCGGCCTTGATGGATCGGCGTGTCGATCAAGTCGGTCGTGAGGACGTGCTCCGGGTGTTGGTCCCCCTCTGGACCAGTAAGCCGGCGCTCGCGCGGAAGCTGCGCGTTTGGATCCGTGGTGTCCTTTCCTGGGCGCAGGGGCACGGCCACGTTGACACCAATTGTGCCGCCGACGCTATCAGCGGCGCGCTGCCGAAGGTGAAGAGCACGCGTGAGCATCACGCCGCGATCCCGTATCAGGACGTGCCGGCGGCGCTGGAAGCCATCGACGGGTCCACGTCCGGCGATGTTGTCAGGGCGTGCCTGCGGTTCACGATCCTGACGGCTGCGCGGTCTAGCGAGGCGCGGGAAGCGACCTGGGACGAAATCGACCTGGAGGCTCGCGAGTGGCGCATCCCGGCCGCCCGGATGAAGACGGACACCGAGCACCGGGTGCCGCTCTCAGGTGCCGCCGTCGGCGTGCTGGAGGCCATGAGGGCGCACCGTTCATCCGGCTTGGTGTTCGCCTCGCCCAAGCGTCCCGGTAAAGCACTCGACCCTGCGGCCGTCCTAAAGGCGCTACAGCGGGTCTATCCAGACCGCACGATGCATGGATTCCGATCCAGCTTCAGGACGTGGGCGGCCGAGAAAACGAGCGTAACCCGTGACATCGCGGAAACGGCCCTGGCGCATCGGGTGGGTTCGGACGTAGAGCGGAGCTATGCCCGATCGGACCTGTTCGAGAAGCGCCGGCAGTTGATGGCGGCGTGGGCCGCGTTTGTCACTGGCGACGACGGCGCGAAGGTGTTGCGCTTTCACGCGTGACTCGCGGGCGTGAATCCATCCACTCTTTTGCCTCGCGTCGAGGAACGTTCCCAAGCCGACGATCCCGCACAGGTGCGCCACGACGCCCGGCGCGCCCCGTCGTTCGCCGCTTCAGGTACTCGTGCCCGTTGATGCACAGCCTCGCGTCGTACGGGAAGTACGAACCGAACGTCGGGAAGAACGGCCCGAAGTCGTCGTCGACCGCGCAAACAAGGCGCGAGCACTGCCTTCGCACGTTTGAGAGTGTGAGCAGCGGGGCGTGGAGCTGAGCGAGAGGAAAAGGCCCTTCGGGTCGCAGGGCCAGAGGCCGTGGGCTGTGGCGACAGGATTCCAAGGACGTACAGTTATTGTGCGACTAATGAACGCGGCTCGCGCCGCAGAGGGAGCAGCGGCTCGACATCGGCCCGCTCGCCGTGCGTCCGACAGAGCGCGTCATCAACCAGGCAGTGTTCGACCTGGGGGCGGTGCAATCGCAGCGCTGGCGGACAAACCATGCCCCACTCGATGCAGTGCCGTCACGCAGGGGTCGGATGCGCCCACCTGGGCCGGTTGTCGAATCCGGCTCAGACCTTTGCCGGCGACCCGGTCGGCGTCTGGAGGAATTCGAGCGCTCGAGGAGGAAGGGGTCCGGCCGACGCCGCGAGACGCTGAACAGCACGCGCCGGACGGTTGCAAGCTTCGGTTTTACCGGCGCCAATCCCATCGTCGTCTCTCTCAGGCGCCGACAGCCGATGGACGCGAGGACCAACCGCAGCACTCTGTCGTGGCGGCTGGTACTCTGTCGTGGCGGCTGGCTATCAGCCGGGGCCGTGCAGAACGTGACGGCCGGCGACTTCCGACTCACCGGCCCGGATTCGGCGACCCTGACCGTCACTCCAGGCGGGCGGCCGCGTCTACGACATCGGGATAACGGCGGGTCTGGACGACTTCAACGGCACGGTGACGCTCGACTTCGCCGCCGGACAGGACATCGAGGATCCGTCCGGCGCGGCCCTGGTCGGAGCACGCCGTGCGGACCTACACGATCGACCAGGCCGCCCCCTCGGCTGCGATCGAACCGGGCAATGCGAACAGCTCGCCCTTCGTGGCGACCATAGTCTTCAAGGAGGACGTCAGGGGTTTCGGCTATGGCGGCGACGTGACGGCGACCAACGCGGCTGTCACGGCGCCGTCGCGCTGCGACGCGCGCACCTACATCGTCCAGGTTACGCCGACCGCGACCGAAGCGGCGACGGTCGCGCTGACCGTTGCGGCGGGCGCGGCGCAGGATACTGCGGGCAACCCCAGCGCCGCCGAGCCCCGGGACGTTGCCTACGAATTCTCGACGAGCTCGTCGCTCACGGTCGGCGGACTCTCGAACGGATCGAGCCGAGAACCGGTCGTGGACATCCACTACCCCGACGGTGACGGGAAGCCCGGTGGGAGTCCTCGGCCTTCCGCCCCGAGACTTCGACAGCCCAGTGGATGCGAACGCCGACAACGGGTCCGAAGTGACTGCGCGGGCGACGGACGCCAACGGCAACTCGGGCGCCACCCATCTTGTCGTAACGGTTGCCGCCGCGGCGGAGTCGAAGCAGCTCCGGGTCTTGTTTGCGTTCAGCTCATGAGCGTGCCATTCAGCTCGAGCAGCAGCCGATGCCCCGTGGGACTTCAGCGCCGCGTCGCAGTATCCGGCCCTGTCGCTGGACGCGGGCGGGGACGGGGAGGCGACGTGGGAGGAGGTGGGACGCCAGCTCCGGGCCGGTCCGGAGGTGATTGCCGAACCGGCGGACGGCCCGGTGTAGTTGGTTCTCCCTGGACGGCGGCCGATGCAGGCTGGTGGACGCCGTCGCCGGCGGTCAGCTACACGGTGACCCGCGCGACGGGCGGCGCGATGGAGACGGTGGCGACGGGGGTCCGCGGCGTGCGGTACGCCGACCGCGGCGACGAGCCGGGCGGCACCTACACGTACCGGGTGGTGGCGTTGCTCTGGACGTTCTGGACCGAGCTGGATCACGAGCCGCTCGAGATCGCGGCGGCCTTCCGCCTCCGCTTGGTCACGGCGCAACGGGGCGTGGAGGTGCACAACATGCGCTGGGCGAACGTCGACCTCGGCACTCGATGCTGGACAGTGCCGGCATCGGACGCCAAGAACGGTCTGCCGCACCGAGTTCCGCTCAACAATCTCGCGGTTGACATCCTGACCGGACTGCGTGAGCGCACGGCCAGTGACGCGTCGGCGTCGATCTACGTACTGACCGGCGCTCGTGGCCCGAAGCAGCTCGCCGCGGTGAGCAACCGTTTGGGGTTGGACGATTTCCGCGGACACGACCTTCGTCGGACGGCGGCGTCACGCATGGCCAGCGCCGGCGTGCCCCGCCTCGTGGTTGGCAAGGTGCTCAACCATGTCGAGCAGGGTGTGACCGCCGTCTACGACCGGCACTCCTATGATGGAGAGAAACGGGCGGCGCTCGACGCGTGGGCGCGGGATTTGGTGACGATCCTGACGCCGACTCAGGATGCAACGAGGGTCGTACCATTCACTCGGGGAGTGTAGCCTCTGGAAGAAGCGCGCGTCGGGCTGGCTAGCTGAGCCAGCCGAACGTGGTTGCGCGGCCTGACCACTGTATCCTGGCGTATGGGAGGCTACCGGTTCGGCAAGTTGGATGATGCCTGGGATGTGCTGTTGCTGGCCCTTCCCCAGGATTGGCGCAGGTTGGCGCAGGACACCAGGGCGTTGGAGGGGCTTCGCAAGGACAGGTCGCCCAACAACCTCCTGCGGTCCATCTTGCTGTGGCTAGGCTGCGGACAGTCGTTGCAGCGAACGGCCCGTTACGACAGCATATCGGCGGATCCGTCGGGCGTGTCCGACGTGACGGTGCTCAAGCGCGCGAGGAAATCCCAAGAGTGGATGCACGCGCTGTGTGTGCGTCTGTTCGAGGAACTGCGCTTGGCGGTCCTTCCCGACGGTGTGTCCCAGGTGTGGACGGTGGATGCCGCGACGGTGAAGGAACGGAGACTGAGAGGGTCGCAGTGGTGCGTGCACTACAGCGTGAGCCTGCCGTCGCTGGCGTGCGAATTGTTCAAGTTGCCGAAGACCGAGGGGCCGGACATGGGCCAATCGTCCGCGCGTATCCCGCTCCGCGCGGACGACCTTGTGCTTGCCGGACGCGGATACTCGACGGCTTGGGGCATTCGTCACGTGGCGGCCGCGGGAGGTCGGCTCATTGTGCCTGTCGATACGCGGTCGCTGCGGCTGTGCACGGGGGCCGGGGACCCGTTCGACCTGATGGCGGAGGTGACGTCTGTCACAGGTGCGGGCGCCGTCCGGTCTTGGGCGACCACGGTCGTGGTCCCGGGCGACGACGGCGGCCCTGCGGCCGACGTTGCGGGCCGGGTCTGCGCACGCCGCAAGTCGCCAGAAGCCATCTTGGCGCAGGAGCAAATCTGTGGAAACCCCGCCCACGAGGGCAACCAGGCACAGCCGTCCACGCTGTGGTTCGCCGACTATGAGGTCGTCTTCACGACCGATCCGCTCTTTTCCGCTGCGGAGGTGCTGGACCGGTATCGCCTGCGCCAGCAGGTCGAATCGGTGTTCGAGCACTTTTGGGTGCTGGCTCAGTTGGGAGCTGTGCCGAAGTCCGACGACAGTGTCAAGGCGTGGTTCTACACCAAGTTGCTCCTGGCGCTGCTGGTGGAGAAGCTGACGCGCGCGGTTTCCCCGTCGGACAACGTGTCGCCCTGCCGAATCCAGCAGCGTAGGTTCGTGTACGAGTTGATCGCGAACGCCATCTTCCCGCCGTTCATGCAAATGCGCGGATCGGGACCTCTCACGCTCGAGGCGTTGCGGCGCCGAGTACGCGCACGTTCACGATCCGCTGCGTCTAGACCCCTCCCGGACGGCATACGGGAGCCCCCCGACCGGAAAGAGTACCGGGAGGAGCTAGAACGATTGGAAACCCTCATAGAGCGGTGCGCCTTGAGGCAAGGCGCTCCAAGTAGCTGACGAAGGGGGAAAAGGCGTCGTCTGCTGCTCCCCGTCCCTCTCCATATGCTCGGCATGGAGCACTTCCCCCTGTGGATTTCCGCCGGCCAGGTTGCCGGCGGCCAGGCGCCCGCGTTGCCTGCTCTGCCTGCGGCAGCAGCCCGTTGCCTGTGAGATCGCGTGGCGTGTTCATGCGGTATCTCCGTGGCAGTTCTTCGGCGCCGGCCCTTGTTTGGTGCCGCGTCACCTCGTCGGCGAGCTCGTCGGACCCGGCAGCACTGCAACGATCCGCCGGATGCGGTTCGCCGCACCCCGCGCCGGCCGGCTCCGCGCCTCTCTGACACGCCTTCCGCGTTCCGGGCGCTTGCGTCGAAATCATCTTGCTGGCGACGATCGGCGCTGCTGCCTCGGCAGTGGCCGGGAGCCGTTCCACCTCGCTTGCCGGCTCCGGCGCGGCGGCCCCGCAGCAGTTCGGTCAGCGCACGATAGTCAGGGTTGATGTGGTCGGCGTTGGCGACCTTGTCGCTCTCGTCGTTCACCATCCCGCTCAGCCGTCGCATTGTCTCGAGGACGCCTGATTGCTCTCCCGCGGTGATTCCTGTGTCACCGTCGGTCTAGTGCGGCATGCACCGTGCCCGCCGCTTCTTCACACGCCCCGCCAGGATCGCCTCGTTTCTCGACACCTGGAATGCGGGCCGTGGCTGTCTTCGGGCGTTTACGTCACCGTCCGTCTGCGGTTCCACACCTCATGCATCCCCTCATTCTGCAGGACGTCAGATCACGCCGAAGACCTCTCGATACACCCGCTGTTCCACCAGCATGCTCCCGAACGTCTCCATCAACGGACGAATCCGATCCTCGGGCCAATTGGGAAGATGGTGGTACAGCATCAACCCCTGCCGAAACAACGAATGCGTCCGCCGTTTCACCGTGTTCGCCTTCAACCACCGGTCATAGCCAATCCGCTCGCCCGCCGCACCCAGCAACGACAGCACAGCAATCGCCAACGCGCTGAGCAGCAGCAAGCGGTCCCGCCGGTCCGGGCGCGACACATGCATCGATGACAGACCCATCCCGAAGCGCATGTCCTTGATGTCTCGGAAGCCCGCCTCGATCCCCCAGCGCTTGCCGTAGTAGCGAATCAACACCCGCGTCGGGACCGACGCTTCGCTGGCCACCAGACACCACGGTTCGTCCATCTTCTTATCGTGTACGCACACGACCGCGCCCACCGGCCACTCGTGCACGTCGGTCACCCGAGCCCCCACCAGCCGCCGCGCACGCCCACCGGCGCCAACCCACGCGGCGGCCACTCGCCGTTCGCCGCTCGCATTCGTCACATAGACGTCCCCACGCAATCGAATCACGTATTCGAAGCCCAACTCCGTCGTCAACGCATAGAACAGCTTGCAGTCGGCAAAGCCCCGATCCGCCACAATGGTGACTTTCACCCCTTCCGGCAGCACTTCGCGCAACCGGCACAGCACCTCGTACTCATAGCGCCGCTGATTGTCCTTCAGCGTCGACGACGCCACCGTCTTCCACAGCAGGGGCGTTGCGCGCCCGTGCCCGGTCAACATCGACAGCACGATCGTCTCCTGCTTGTCGGCCGCAAAACTCGTCCAATCCAGCGCGACGACCACTTCGGTGCGGGCGCCGATGAGGTACGGCGTCCAGTGGGCGAAGAAGGTCCAGACGTTGATGCCTCGATTGCTCAGGAGCCGGTCCACCTGCTTGACGCCATGCTTGGTCAACGTGCCCATGGCTTGCGCCAGGCCGCGCCCCACCGCATGGATTGCCAGCGACGCACTCGTCAGCACGCCCAGGGTGGCGTTGGCCAGTGACAGCACCCGCTTGGCATGCAGGTCGCCTTCGTACAAGGCGTTGATGAAGTTCAGGAGGTCGTGTCTCCGAAGCCATCGCCCGGATGACGTTTGCCGGTTTCCCTTTGGATGCATAGGAACCACATTCTAAATCCAGGCGCGCTATTCTGCAAACTTTCAGAATGCCAGATGTTCTATCTCAATAGGGCTGGCGTCCTATTCGGTTCACATAGTAAAATGAGGGGATCTCTGAGGTTCCACACGCCGAGCCTCTCGGACGGTCTTCGAGTCGATCGACCGCTCCCGCGTTCGTCGTCGGCGCATACGCCGAGCCCGGAATTGAATTATCTCCTCGCTGATTCCAGCAGGTGCGACGTTCTCGCCCGCGAACGCCGGTAGCCTACGGCGCACGGCGTCACACGTCTGATGATCGACGTCGTCGGTCCGTCTCCGGGCACGGGTGCGGCACGACCATGGCGCCGACCCGCGCCGTGTCGATCGCCGCGCGGATCCGCTGGTGGTTCGACATGACGATCTGTCCGAACCGTGTCAAGAGTGGTGGTCGCAACCACGTCGTGTAAACGTTCGGGACCCTATGGGGACCCGAACTACGCTACGATACTGCAATAGTCTTCGCCTCACACCAGCATATAAGTTAGTGAGTCTGGCCGCTAACTTTGTTCGAGGCGCATGGCGGCATCGATGGTCCCTGTGGACTCCGGCCGCCATGGCCGTGGTAGAACTCATCTATGGCCCAGGCCGGACAGCGGTCCGCACACGGCGCACGGCGTCCAGTCAGCGCGAGAAGACAACAGGAGGTGGTCGAGGACCTGAGACGCTATCAGATTCTCTCTCGCCGCCAGGTCGCTGACCTCCTCGATATCAGCCCCGTGACTCTGTGGCGCGTACGGAAACGGGGAAAATTCCCGGCGCCCATGCGGATCTCTCCCGGCCGCATAGGCTGGCGCGCGCACCTGGTATTCGAATGGATCGCCGAGCGCAGCAACGACGAGGATTGATCATGAGCAGCCTGAGCGATACAACCACTTCGACCCCGCACCCGCCGCCTCCCGACCAGCCGAATGCGGCTGAGGCTACGGCGCGAGAGACGTTCCCCGCACCGCAGGCGGTCGCTTCGCCCACGATGCCGGCGCCTGTGGTCGTACCGGATTCGGCAGGAGCCGCAACACCCGGGAAGCCGACCGAGCTTACCCTCTCATCCCCCGGTGTTTCGGCGTTTCGGCTTGCGGATGGGAACGTCAAGATCGCTGCCCGCAACTGGGCGGATTCAGCGATTGTCCGGCTCGGAGCCTCGGTGAACGATGCCGAACGCGAAGCGATCCGGCAAGAAGCGATACGGGTGGCGGCGTTCGCTCAGGCCCTCGGCACCGAGAACGCGGAAAAGCTCGCCCAGGAGATCATCATGCGCGTCAATCGCGCGATGGGCCTCGCGAACCCGCGAAGGAGGGCCGGTCGGCCGAAGCGCGGCGACGACAATTCCGACCCCGTTCTTGACCGTGGTTCGAGCAACCTGCCCGGTAAATCCCGAGGCGCCCCGGCTGACGGCCGTGCAAACGAAGCGACCGCCGAGAATCGTCCGACCGGCCGGACGATTTCCGCGCCGTCCTCCAGCGGGGACGAGACGTCCGGCGATAAAGCGCTTCCGGCAGGTCGGGAGCTCTCGCGGTCGACCAGGGCCGAGTACCGCAAGGATGCTGAGGCCCTCAGCGACGAGGGTTTCGAGCGGCTCGCCCAGGCCGTGCGGGACACACCCGACGCCGAGCCGATGACCCGCCGGCTGGTGCGCAAGGCCGGAGAGCTGGAGCAGGCCGGAGGCGATCCATCCCGCGTCGTCGGTGTTCCATTGCCATCGCCGAAGGCGAACAAGGGGTCCCGTGCGAAGGGGCGCGACGCCCGTCCCGACGATGAGGCGCGGGGGGGCATCGCCGTGGGCAATGCCGTGCCCGGCGATGAGGCGCGCCAAGACACCGAGGCACCTGCCGATGCGTCCGCACGGCGAATCGCGCCGGACCTTCACTGCGCCCCTGTTCGGGACCTGTCCACGTCCATCGCTGCCGGCTCGGTCGATGCGGTCGTGACGACGCTGAGTGACCGTGCGGCCGCAGTGGCGGTCCGCGATCTCGCCGCGCATGCGCTTCGCCCAGGTGGTCTGCTGGTGGGTCTCGTCGTCCCTGAGCGGCTGTGCGACGTGATGCCGAGCATCGCTGGCGGCGAACTTGGCTATCGGTGGACCTCTGCGGTGCTGACCACGGAGCCTCGCGACGTGCCCGCGGCGCACGTCCGCGGCGGCCGGTGCGTCATCGCCGTTGTCTGCACGCGCGTCGGGGCCGACCCGCAGCCGGTGACCGAGGCCGAGTCGCCGCGTCCACTGGCAGAGCTGCTCGCCGCCTGGGTCACGTCCCATGGGGTCGTCTGCGATCCGTGCTGTGGTGATGGCCCGGTCCTGGCCGCAGCGCTGGAGCGGGGGTTCCGCTGCATCGGCGCGACTGCGGATGAGCCGGAGCTGGAACGCGTGCGCCAATCGCTCAGCATCAGCGCCAACGGCGAGACCCCTGGACAGTCGCCGTCGACGTCGCGCTCGTGGCGGCTTTGGAGCCGCCGGATGAAACAGTAGCCGTAGGCCACCGGCATCTGACGCAGGAGGAGGCGCGGATGTGCTTTTCGAATGCCGATAGCTACATGCGTCGCGTGAACCGCGCTACCTTCCCGGCGGGAAAAATCATGACGGAGCGACCCCCAGGTAACACACCCTTGCGGTTACATGGGTTACCTGGGGGTCGCTCCGCGCAGTTTGGACCCAGGTAACACGCGTCGAATCTACACGAATGTCGAAATTGGGTTACATGGCGCGAAATAAGGACGTCCGACAAACGTCAGAATCAGGGTTACTGGGTCGTGCTATCCGGGTCCCGCACTCCATGGAGGGGGTCGTGCCCAAGCGTCGACGGTCAGACAGCTTTCAGCATCGCCTTGAGCGCGAGTCCCGGCAGCGCGCGGCGGAGGCGGAACTCGCGGGGAACATACGCGATGGAGCCCCCAATGATCTGAGGGGAGACGATCGGCGCAACTTCCTGTCCCCGGTCATCCGGCTGGTCCGGGGGGCAGCCCGAGTCGTGCGGCGCACGATCCGGGTGGCCGATCTCGCTGCTGACGGCGGCGCGAGTGCGCCGCCCACGATCGCATCGATTACCAACCGCCTGGTCGTCCTTGGCGGGTGGCTCGTGCGGGGCGACGACGCATTCGTGGGGTGCTCCGACCGCACTCGCGAGAGTTATCGGCCCCTTGTGTGTCTGGTGCGGGCTGAGTGGGATGCCGAACGAGAAGCCAGCACGACCCGCGTACGGTGGTCACACGGAACAAAACGTGCGACTGAGGTCGGCCGGCTGGTCGCAGCCCTGACTGGAGAATTCCTATCGAAGCACGAGGAGTCCTATAGCTATCCCTACAGCTATACGCTCCATCTCCAAGCAGTGTCGCGGCGACACGCCGCGGCTGCGACCCTTACCGCGAATCTACGCGGCGGAGCTCCCGAGCATCTGACGGGCGATGGCCGACGCAACTACTTGTGCCCGCCCGTGAGGCTGCAGAGGGAAACAGCCATGCTCGTTCGGCGCATGATCGTGGTGGCCGCCGGCGCTCGGTACGGGTACAGGGGTGATCCGTACACACTGGCGTCGATGGCCACCTTGTTAACGTTCGCCGGTGGGTGGCTCGTGTTTCGCGACGATGCGCTCGACGAGCTTCCCCCCGGGGCCCGCGAGTCGTACAAGCCGCAGTTCGAGGCGCTACGGACTGCGAGGCTCCTTGACGCCGACCTTCCGTCGCAATCCTCCACGGCTGCCGGAGAAGGTGCGACGTCGGCACCAGCTGGGGGTTCGACGCCGACGGCTCCACAGGTAGCGCCCGGGCCAGGGATGCGGGCCCTCAGTCTGTGGGCTGTCGCGCTCGGCATCCAGATCGAGTGGACCGACGACGCGCTGAGCTACCACAGGAGAAAGCGTCGGCTGCGACTCTCTAGGTACAGGATGGATGTCGACCAGTTCGTCGCGATCCTGTGCGGAATGGTCTTCCCCGGACCATCGATGGCGGCAGTCTCTGCCGATAGACGACGGGATGTCCTCGTCCTGGCAGCCCAAATTTTCGCCGCGCGCCTCAAGCTTTCCGAGCGCTTCGCCGTGCGTATGAATAGCTTGGCATGCGGAGGGGCGGACGACGATATCGCGCTGCGAAGCATCGCTCAGGAAGCGGCGGATTGGCTGTGGGGCGTGTGCCAGAGCCTCCCTTCAGCCGCGCTCGAGGACCTGAATCGTTGACTGGTGGAAGACCGTGCATGAGGGAGTCCATGCCGCCGTTCGTTTCCTCGGCGCTTGCGGCGGAGAATGAGCGACCCGACGGGGAGGTTGTTCCAGGTGGCGTCACACCCCTGACAGCCCGTGCTTCCCAGTGCGCCGTAAGAAGGCGTCGATCGGGAATCTTGTTACCGATCCGCGCCAGTGTGGACGAACCGAGTCACGACCGGCGCCATTCTTGTGTTCGGCACCATCTGCACGCGCGGGGAACACCGCCACCTGCTACTCGCGGAGGACACCGGGCAGCGCCAACATCAGCACGTCGTCGATCTTCTCCGCGTAACGGACGGTGGTCTCACGCCGCAACTCGTCGCCGACACTCATCACGTCCGCCCGGTTGGCTGCCGGCACGATCACGGTGGCGATCCGGCAACGTTCCGCCGCCAGCAGCTTCTCCTCGATGCCGCCGACCGGCAACACGTCCCCGCCCAGCGTCATCTCACCGGTCATGGCCAGACCGGCCCGCACCGCCTTGCCGGTCAGTACCGAGACGAGCGCCGTCACGATGGTCACCCCGGCCGACGGCCCGTCCTGCCGTCGCCCTCCCGCTGGCAGGTGCACGTGGATGTCGGTCCAGTCGAACGCCGTGAAGGGCGCGTCGAGCCGGTGCACGTGCTCGCGCACCCACGTCAGCGCGACCGAGGCCGACTCGCGCATCGTCGTGCCGAGCGTCCCAGTGACGCGCACCGCGCCGCGGCCGGCGAGACAGCGCGCCTCGACGACCCCGAGACGGCCACCCTCGGGGCTCACACCGAGGCTGACGGCGACGCCCGGCCGCCGGGTCCGGTCGGCGAACTCACTCTCGCGGAACGGCGGCTCGGCGATCCCCGCGCCCAGCGCCTCGGGTCCGACCTCGCCAGGCCAGCGGCCGTGCTCGCGGCCGAGGCGCGCCACGCGCCGCACGAAGGCGCCGACGAGCCGGTCGAGGTGCTGCACCCCTGCCTCGCGGGTATACCCGCGGATCATGCGCCGGATGGCCGCCGGCGAGAACGACAGGCGCTCGGGCGTCAAACCGTGCCGCGCCAACTGCCGCGGGATGAGGTGCCCGACCGCGATCCGCAGTTTCTCGGTTTCGCAGTAACCGGGCAGCGGCACCACGTCCAGGCGATCCCGCAGCGTAGCGGAAACCCGTGCCGGGTCGGCCGCGGTCGCCAGCCACGTCACGGCCGACAGGTCGATGGGCAGGCCGACGTAGTGGTCGCGGAACGCGTGGTTACGGACGGGGTCGAGCGCGTCGAGCAGGGCAGCGGCGGCCGGCCCTTCGGCCAGTTGGTCGAGCTGGTCGAGCACGATCACCGGGTCCACAGCCCGGCGCTCGGCCGGAACGCCGAGCTGACGCAACGCGGTCACGAGGCATCCGGGCGCCGCATCGGGCCGGGGGCGGGCGATGCCGCGGATCGCCGCGGCGTCGCGGACCCCGCCCAGTGAGACCTCGACGAACCCGCGGCCGAGTGCCGCCGCCAGCGATCGCGCCAACGCGGTCTTGCCGACGCCGGACGGTCCCACCAGGCACGGCAGCTCGCCGGCTGCCACTGGGGCGCCGTCCGCATCGCCGGCCGCCAGATGGTCGAGCAGCCGTTGCTTCGGGTCCTCGCAACCAATGTGCGCCCGGTCGAGCGCGGGCTTCACGGCCGGCCCGTCGACCGGCGCCGCGCGCCGGGTCCACGGCAGGTCGGTCACCACCGCGATCCAGTCGCTCGCGCTGGCCGCCTCGGGGTCGGCGCGCGGCAAGCCCATGACGCGCTCCTGCTCGCGCGCGACCACGTCCCGCACTTGCTCCGGCAGCGCCTCGTGCTGCGACGGACCCAGGACCTGGTCCACGGTCAGCCGCCGGGTCGTCGGCACGTCGGGGCGCTCCTTCTCGTGCGCCACGATCAGTACCGGCGAAGCGTCTCCTGTTGTCACCCGGCGGCACGCCACCTCCTCGCAGACGGTGCCGACGAGCCTCAGCAGCTGCCGCACGCCCGACTCGCACGTGTGCCCTCGAATCACGGCGCGGATCGCCGCGTCGGTGAGCTCGACCGGCAGGGATGGCGCCAGCGCTTGCGCCCCGCGATCTGCCGCTTCCACCCGTAGCGGCGGCCGGGCCGTTGCGCCGTCGCGACCGGCATCCGTCCGCTCCCGAGGCGTCACCCCCGACCCGCCGGTCCAGAGACGTTCGACCGCCAATCCGCTGCCTTCGATGATTCTCTCCAGATGCCGCCGGACGATGGCGACCTTCTCCTCGTCGGTATAGCCCGGGACCTCGATCACGTCCATCCGGTCGCGCAGGGGCGCCGGCATCGCCTCGAGGTCGTTCGCCGTCCCGATCCACAAGACCTCGGACAAATCGACCGGCAGCCCGGCGTAGCGGTCCACGAAGGCCGTGTTCTGCGCCGGGTCGAGCAGCTCGAGCAGTGCCGCCGACGGGTTGCCCGCGTTCGACGTCCGGCGGCCCACCTTGTCGATCTCGTCGAGGATGACAACCGGGTTCCTGACCCCGGCTGCGGTCAGCCCCTTGACGATAAGTCCCGGTTCGGGCGCGCGGAAGCTCAGCGGCAGCCCGCGCACGTGCGACTCGTCCCACACACCCCCCAGCGGCACGCTCACGCACGGCCGGCCCAGCGCCTCTCCGATCACCTTCGCCAGCGATGTCTTGCCGGAACCGGGCGGCCCGCCGAAGCAGAGGATGGGAGACGGGGCCGCCGGTCGGGGCTGCCGCACGACGATAGCCGCCGGCCCGCGGGAGTCGCCCCCGAGACCGCCGGCGCCGCCGCAGGCCTCGACGGTCCACGCCGTGCCGTGCAACGCGCGCACGGCGAGAAAGCGGCGGATGCGGTCCTTGACCCGCCGGCAGCCGGCGTGAGACGCCTCGAGACCGGACATCGCGCGGGCGAGCTCGACCCGCTCCGGGGCCCGCCGCGCCCACGGCAGTTTGGTTAGCCACCGCACCCGGTCCAGCATCGTGGCGGCCGTCTCGTAGGTCGCGGTTATCGACCGCCGGACCTCGTGCAGCACCTCGTCGAGCACGCGGACCGGCAGGTCGGCAGCCTCGATCCGGCCGAGCAGCTCGCGGGTCTCGGCCGCGAGGCTGCCTGCCGATTCCCAGTGCTTCGCGACCGCTTCGAGCTCGCTGCGCGCGGCGGAAAGGTCATCGTCGAGCGCCTCGGTATCCTTGAGCGATTCGCGCACCGCGTCGATGTCCCTGACCCGCGACTGCAACATCCGCAGCGACGCGTCGTCCCACCCGCCCTTGTGCGGATCCCCGCGGGAGACGGCGAGCCGGCAGAGCTGGTCGATGACCCGCGACACCGCGAGAGCCCACGCCGGGAGGGCGGCGCCGAACTGCTCGACCAGCTGGTCGAGCAGCTTTGCGTCGATCTCGTCTCTGTCGCACGCCCGCAGCGACCGCCGGACGTCGGCCGGCTTCGACTCGACTCCCGCCAGGGCGAACGGCGCGAGCGCCCGCTCGGCCTTGTCGAGCCGTCGGCGGACCACCCAGCAGAGGCCGGCGAGGCGCTCTTCCGGGTCGAGCGGCGGATCAGCATCGCACGCTTCGCACAGCTGTTTCCCGCTGATCGGGCTCCGGGACAACGTCTCGATCGTGCGATGCGATCGTTCGAGCGCCGGCAGCGTCGTACGCACGAGCCGTTCGATCACCGCGTCGAGCTGCAGGCGCGCGGTCTCAAGCTGCGTGCGGCGGCTCAACTCGTCGAACGCCTGCCGGCTCCCTGGGGGGATGCGCCCGCGGCCTTCCTTCAGGTTCACGATATCCGTGACTGGCTGGGCGCCGCCGTCCTTCTCCTCCTCGCCGCCGGCATGCGGGACCTCGTCTTCGCACCCGGAGTCCGGCCCGCGCGCGGCGCCGCCGAGCAGAGTCCGGATGGCGTCGCGCGGAGCCATCATCGCGACGGCGGGGTGCTCGCCGTCGCGGCCCGCGGCCGCGAGGTCCGGCAGGCTCCACGCGCGCCGCTGCGTATCGGTGGTGGCGACATAGGCGGCGCTTTCGGTCGGGGCTGCGGGAACGCAGCCGGGCAGCGCTTCGTCGCTATGGTGGACGATCGCTTCGATCCCTGCCAGCGCCCGCTCGTACTCGGCGCGGGTCGTCGGGAAGACCAGCGTCACGTGCCGGGTGGTCGTGACGGCCGCTGCGGAATCACTGTCGCCACCGGGGTCAATCTGCTCGGCATCAGACCTGAACACGATTCGTTGCATCAGACTGCCTCTACTGCATCCGCCGGAATCTCATCCTCTCGTCGAGCGCTGACCGAGGTCGCCGATGCAGAACGGCCGTACCTCGTCGCGCCGCGAGAGGGGACGCGTGCGCACCTGCCAGGACCCGGGCCGGCCGTCGATCACGACGGTCACCACGTAGTCGCGCCACTCGCCCGAGCATCGCAGCAGCAGCGTCACGACCTCGCCAGCGAGCGGCCTTGAGCCGCCGCCGACAATTGCGCCCCACGCGTTGCCGACCCGCCGCGGCCGGCCGATGCGCCGGTGCTCCGGCCGGGCGGAGCGCTCGAGCACCTGAGCCAGGAGTGCGGGGAAGAGCTCGCGGAAGAGTTCGCGTGAGCCGCCGATACAGACGAACCAGGTGAACCAGGTGATGATGTCGTGGCAGTCCTGGCAGAACCCGGTCAGGTGGTTCGCCGTCGTCTCCTCCTCGCTCGGGTAGGTCCAGTGGTGCGCCTCGGTTGCGGGCTTCAGCCCGCAGCCCTGGCAGATGTGGTCCGAGCGCTGCAGGCACTCGGTTCGCGCGAGTCGTGGAGTGGGGTGGCGGTGGTTGTACCGCCGACGGTAGGATTGCTTGGCGTCTGGCATTCGTGGTCCTTTCACGAAAGCTGGATGCGTCGGGTCGCCGTTGCAGCGGCGGCCCGACACTCAGTTAGGTGGTCACACGTAACTTGGCATGTTGGTACCTTAACACATCGGGCCGTGCAATGCACGATAATGCAGTTTGTGAATCCGAGACCGCGCGCCGCCCCCGCTTCCGATGAACGAGTCGGCGCGGACGGCGCCCGCCCTGGGGCTGCGGTCAGCCGCACGGAGCTGGCCTCTTCCCCGAACACCCGCGCCGCGTACGGCGGCGCGCTCCGAAGGCTCACGGCCTGGCTCGACGGCCGGCCGCTCGACGACACGAACCTGGCCGCGTACCTGGACAGCCTGCGCGCGGCCGGCCGCGCGCAGGCGACCGTCGCCATCGTGGTCGCCGCCGTGCGGCGCGCCGCTCGCCACGCCGGCAGACACCAGCCGGACGGCCCGCTGACCCGGCAGGCGATGGAGAGTTTCCGTCGATCCGCCGCCACCGCAGGGGCTGCAGGTCGCCGCAGCGCGACGCGGGGCCTGACCGCCGAAGAGTGCGATCTCGTCATCGCCGCCTGTTGCCGGCCGCGACACACCGGCAAGGGCGTGGAACGCGATGAGGTGGCCGTGCGCCGCGGCCTGGTCGACGCGGCGATCGTCGCGCTGGTCTTCCACGGGGCCCTGCGCCGCAGCGAGCTGGCCGCGCTTCGTTGGGCCGATGTCGACCTGTCCGTCGGTGACGACATCGTCGTCGTCTGTGTGCCCCTCCCCAAGACGAGGCCGGTGGAGGACGGGGGCGATGTCCGGCAACTGGTCGGCGGCTGTGCCGCCGCGCTCCGCCGGCTGCATGCGGCGACCAAGCCGGCGCCGGCCGATTCGGTGATCGGCCTCGGCGTGCACCAGATCAACCGCCGTTTCGCGGTCGCCTGCGCTGCGGCCGGCCTCGAAGGGCGCAGGACGTTGCACAGCGGCCGCGTCGGACTCGCCGTCGAGCTCGCTGCCCGCGGGGCCAGTACGCGCGACTTGCAGCTCGCCGGCGGATGGAAGGATGCCGGCACGGTCGCGCGCTACACGGCCGGCGTCAGCAGCGGCGACGGCGCCGTGAGCCGGTTCATGCGGCGACCCGTCGGCGGCAAACCGGACAACTGACCGCGAGTCGCCCGGCGATCTCCGGGCGCGTTGCACGGCACAGGATTACTGCACTCGGTCGCGGATCCAGCCGTGCGACGCATACGATGCGTAGCGTGCGCAGTGTGCGACGCGAAAGCGCGACCTGCGGCGCGCAGACTGGAGTTGACCGAATCCACCCGGAATCGAACGAAGGCGGCTGCCCAGCTCGCGGCCGATCCAGCCAGTGCTCCGCCGTATTGGGCGTAGTGCGATCCCCTCGCGGTCAAGCGGGAGGCGCGAGGGACCGGTCGAATCGGCCCCGTGGTCTCAGGCGAATGCCACGTCGGCCGCGACAGTGGACGCGAAGACTGGGGGCCGGGATCGTGTCGATGACGCTCGTCATCCGTTCGGATCCCCTGCTGCTCGTCACGCACGTGCCGCTGATCGAAGTGCCGGACGGGTGCGTCAACGTCCACGGCCACGAGCACGCCTTCAAGCCGCTGAGGCGGGGTCGGTGGATCAACGTCAGCGTCGAGCAGACGGTCTACCGCCCGCTCGACGTGCGGACGCAGATCATCCCCTTGGCGAAGGCTCGCGTCGCCCGCCGGATACCGCCGGGGCTCACGACGGCCGAACGGGTGCGGCACGCGCGCCTCGCGGTAGTCTGATCGGGACGGCTTGAACACCGGCGGAAATCCGACGCGGACGGGCTCGGCACGGCCGGCATGGCCGGCAGGCCGCACAGGCCCGGGAAGCCTAGACAAGAGAGGTGACTCGGGGCCGGAATGGACATGAACGAGATTGATCTTCAACGGCTCTATGAGGCGCAGCTGACCGCCCAGACGCGGAACGAGCGTATCCCTGCTCAGGACCGGAACGCCGCCGCGGCCATGCTGAACGTGTCCGAGCGGCTGATGGGCACAAGACTGAACCCAAGCGAGGAATACCGGACGTGGGTGTTCTCCGACCCGCACTTCGGACACGAGGCGAGCGTCGCCATCTTCGGACGTCCGTTCCGGAACTGCCACCACGGCGACGGCTACTTGCTGGAGCAGTGGACGCATGGCGTACGGGACCGCGACACGGTGGTCTGTCTGGGCGACGTCACCATGGACCGCCCGACGGACGGCCTGATCGACCGCCTCCGGCGCAGACCGGGCCGTAAGATCCTCGTAGCCGGGAACCACGACAACGCGCACATCCGCCGCCTCCGGCGGGCGTTCGACGCGGTGGCGGCGTGCGCCCACCTGCCGGGCGAGCCCGACCTGCTCTTCACCCACGTGCCCCTCGACGACGTCCCGTCCGGCTGCGTGAACGTCCACGGCCACACCCACCTGAAGACGTCGGTAGACGAGCGCCGGATCAACGTGTGCGTCGAACAGATCGGGTACCGGCCGAGCCCGATGGCCGACGTGAGAAGACTGGCCCGGCGCCTGCGTCAAGCCCCCCTGGGCGGGAGCGCCACGACCGACCTCTTCATCGCCTGGGCGAAGGGCTGGCCGGACGCCGGAAGAGGACAGGGAGACGCGCCGTGAGCGGCACACCCGACACCGAGGACCGGGACGGCCCGACGGCCGCGGCGCCGGGCCACCCGACGCTCGAACCAGACGAGAGGCTGTGGCTCGAGAGCTACCTCGAACGGCTGAAGAAGGCGCCCGGCGGGTTGCTCAAGCGACTCGTGGTGCACGGCTCGAAGGCCCGTGGCGACGCCGGACCGGCGAGCGACGTCGATGTCCTGGTGCTCGTCGGAGACGTCCCGGACGCCGTAGGGAGCGCGCTGAACTTGATCTACGGCGACGACGACCCCGACAGCGTCGACCACAACGTCGTGGTCCGGACGGAGGCCGACTGGCTCCGGGACCTGGAGAAGGAGCTGCCGTTCCCCAGGAACGTCGAGGCCGAGGGCGTCCAGATCCATCCGGTCCACCGACCGGCGAGGAGGCCGCCGGGCGACCGGCCGCCGGTGACCCGGAAGGGCATCCGGCACGCCGTGCCCGTATGGTTGGAGGAGGCCGGGAGCGACCTGAAGACGCTCGCGTACGAAATCAAGGAGCTGAAGGACGGGCGATTCAAGTACCCCGGCATGGCGGCACGGCCTGCCTTCGACGCGGTCTTCTTCTCGGCGATGGCGTGGTGCCTCACCAGGGGAGTGAGCGTAGTGCGGCGCAAGGATCTCCCGACGAGTGTCGAACGCCACCTGATCGGGCCCGGGGCGCTGGACCCCGGCTGGCGGAATCGCATCCGAATGGTCTGGTCCGCCTGGAAGGCGGAAGTTGACTGGCAGCGGGGCCGGGACGCCGAGCCGACGGTCGACGACGCCGCCGAGTGGACCGAGGCAGCCCGGGAGTTCTGCGCGCTCGCCCGCGACGCGATCGCAGCCGCAGGCATCGAGGTCGACCCTCCCGACGAAGCGGGAACGAGCGGGAACGCCGCCGAAACGGAGGTGGTGCCGTGAGCGGACGAGCCTTCGGAACTCAGAAACCTCCACGCCGAGGATGGGTTGCAGGCATCCGGCCGACCTGATGCCTCCCGGGCGGGCCGCGCTCTGAACGTGCGTGAGAGCATCAGGAGCACTCAGGCCGCCGAGGCGGCGGGCGGCCGGTCACCGAGGCGCACCCCGCTGCGACCGACATGGTCGGCGCGCAGCCGCGGCAGTTGAACGCCGCGCATGACGCCGGCATCGGCGGGAAAAGGGGTGGGAAGTCGCGAGGGAGACCCTCCCGGCTGGGTGGACATCCACGGGCATGTGCACCAGCAGGATTGCCGAGCAGCAACCGGCACATCGACGTGAGCGTCGAGCAGTTGAACTATCAGCCCGTGAGGCTGAGCGACATCAGGCGGCTGGCCCGCCGCCTGATGGAAGGAAGAACCGTCCCGGGGCCCAGCACGCGGACGCGTCTGAACATCGTCGAGATTGCCATGCCGTGACGACGGCCGCCACAATCGAAATCCTGCCCCTCGCCACGGCGAGCCGTTCCCCTCCCCTCACGTCCAGGCTCCTTGGGTCCGGCGGGGCCCCGTGCCGGACTGGAGAACGTCGAGGACATCCAATGACGGATCGACAGCTGCAGACCGAGAACCTCGAAGAAGCAAGCGAGGTGCACCGGGAAACTGTAGCCGCACTCGGCACTGCTGACGCCGAGCCGCAATCGGCTCGAAGAGGCATTCCGCCAGAGAGACGTCAAGCCCGCCAGCGACGATAGATAGAGTCGCGCGGCCGGCCCCAGGCCCTGAACCGGTCGAGACCAAGGCAGCCGACTCCGAGCGGAGCCGGGCGAGAGCGCGATAGTCTCCTTTCAACCGACTCTCATCTCGGCCGCGCGCTCGGCGCCGGCCGCTACGACCCTGCTCCTCTTCATCGTCGGTTGTTACTGATGGTCCACTCGCGCTCTCGGGCCTGCTCGACGACCCGGGCGAGCCGTACCGGCCGGTACAGGGTTTGCTCTACGGTCAGGTTGATGTGCCGCACGGTCGGCTCGGTTCCCTCGTGCAGGTGGCCGTGCACGCAAATCGCGCCAGGCGGGATCTGACGTAGCGGCTCGTGGCTCAGGGCCAGCGGGGGGTCGGTCGCACAAAGCGCCAGCGTGTGCTGGACCGTGAAGCCCAGCAACCGCAGGCCACGTGCGTTGCCGTCGTGGTTTCCGAGCACCAGAACGCGGTCGCCCGGGCATGAGCGGATCTCGTTCATGAGGCTCTGGTTGCGCCACACGTCCTCGTGGAGCACGTCTCCGAGGCAGATGATCGTGTGGCCGGCCTGCACGCGGTCGCGCCACTCCCCGAGGAGGAAGGCGTTCATGGCGCCGACCTCGTTGAACGGCCGGCCGAAGACGCTGATGACTGACGGGTCGCCCAGGTGGAGGTCGCTCCAGAGCCACGTCGTCTCGGGGGCTGACCTGATGATGGGAATCGGGGCTTGGTCCCACTCGTCGGCGTCGCGGCCGTCCCAGCCGGCGCGCGCCAGATCGCTTTGCCACAGATCGCGGAGTGTCTCGACGTCGACCATTTCGCCGAGTCTGATAATAGTCGCGATGTCTGGTCGACGCGCCCCGCACATGCGGGGATAGGCCGTGGGTCCAGTTATCCATCTCGGTTGCCACACGCCCCCCCCCGCGCGCGGGGGGGGGTACACCTGGGGGTACACCCGGCTGGAAGCCGAACAGCGCGCGGCAGAAATAGTCCGAATCGTCTGCACGCTGTGCACGCGCCACGCGTGTGGCGTTGAAGGAGCGGCAGTTGCAGGTCGACAAGCCGCGGCTGCGCAAGAAGCGGCCGCGGGCAGACGAGCCGGGCGAGGTTGAGATTCCGGCGTATACGGCGTTGCAGGCGGACCAGCCGCTGGCGGACCGGATGCTGGAGCTGGTGCTGCAGGGCGTGTCGACGCGCAAGTACGAGACGGTGCTGCCGGCGATGGCCGACCAGGTGGGTGTGAGCAAGTCGAAGGTCTCGCGGGAGACCATCGAGGCGGGGACGCGCGTTCTGAAGGAGTTGGCTGAACGGGACCTGGCGAGTTGGATGTGCTGGTCGTCTACCTCGACGGGATCGTGTTCGGGAACTACCACGTGCTGGCGGCGGTGGGCGTGGATGGGGATGGTCGTAAGCACGTGCTGGGGCTTTGCGGCGGGGCATCGGAGAACACGGAGGTCACCGCCGGCCTGCTCGAAGACTTGGTGGCTCGAGGCCTGTGGGCGGACCGGCAGCGTCTGTTCGTCATCGACGGCGCCAAGGCGCTACGGCAGGCCCTCGGGCGGGTGTTCGGGTCGTCGAACCTGGTGCAACGTTGTAGAAATCACAAGGTACGGAACGTCTTGGGTCATCTTCCGAAGGAGCAGCATGAACAGGCGCGTTCGACGCTGCGGGCGGCATGGAAGCTGGACGCCGACGAGGGCATCCGGAAGCTGGAGCAGTACACCTCGTGGCTGGAGCGAGAGTGGCCGTCGGCGGCGGCGAGCCTGCGCGAAGGGCTGTCGGAGTTGTTCACGGTCAATCGCCTTGGGCTGCCGAAGCCGCTGCGCCGCTGCCTGACTACGACGAACATCATCGATTCGTCGCACGCGGGCGTTCGCCAACACACGAATCGGGTGAGCCGCTGGCAGAGCGAGGAGATGGCGGTGCGGTTAGCGACCGTGACGTTCCGGGAGACGGAGAAGCACTATCGCCGCATCACGGGCTATGAGCATCTATGGATGCTGAAGGCACACCTGGACGAAAAGGACGGCGTCCTTGCCGAATTGCAGAAGGCGGGGTAATGTGTGTTTGTCGCTGCCGACTTTCAACTATCGGCGGGACACCCTCCGGGAGATCGACGGGGCGCGGTTCGTGGTGTTGCTTCGACGACAAGCTCGACAAGGGCGGCGAGGAACCGGACTGGCTCATAGAGTCAAGCGTGCCCGTTCTAACGGACGACGCAGGCGCGGTTGCGGCCCGTGGCCGCAGCGGGCGCGCTCCGTACACGTCGCGCCGGCAACTCGCGGCGCTCGGCGGCCGCCGCCGGGCCCACGAGGATCTTTTTCGCACGCGGGGAACCTCTCGCCACAGGTGCCTCACCGAGCAATTGAGAGCGACCTCGCGCCCTTCGCGCGAGGGGCGCGCCGGCAGCGAGTCGCTACGGTTCCTTGTGAGCCGCAGTTTCTTGGCTTGGAAGGAGACGCTATGGCGAAGAGGACTTTGTTGCGTTTGCCCGCGGTGCTGGAGCGGACGGGGCTCTGCCGGTCATTGCTGTACGCCTTGAGGAAGGCCAACCGCTTTCCACGGCCCCTGCGGATCGGTGCTCGATCCGTCGGCTGGCTTGAGGACGAGATCGAAGCATGGATCAAGAGCCGTCCGCGCGGCGGCTCCGAGCGGCCGGAGCGGTGAGCACCATGAGCAAGGGCGACCGGACCGACCGCGCGGAGTCGACCATGCCCGGCGATCTCTGCCGTGGTGCCGACGACATCCAGACGCTGCCGGCCGGACTGATCCAACTGGGCGACCCGAGCGCACGGGCGACCGGCCCCGACGGACCACCGACCGTCGCGCGAGTCATCGCTCACCAGGGCCGGCTCACGCTGCTCCACGCAAGGGAGAAGGTCGGAAAATCGACGCTCCTGCGCGAGGCGGTCGCTGCCGTCACGCGTGGGCTGCCCTTTCTCGAGCAGCCCACGATCTCGGGTCGCGTGCTGTGGGTGGGGGAGGAGGCTGTCGGCGACGTCAAGGGGCAGCTGCTTGAAGCGGAGGCGGATCTCGATCGCGTGTTCTTCATCCGTGGACCGAATCCGCATCCCCGAGATGCGTCGTCGCTGCCGAGGCTCGTCGCGCTGCTGAGTCCGGTGTGGGTGATCATCGACACGTGGCAACATTATCTGCGGACGCATCGGGTCACCGACACCGCGGGACCCGGCGTACAGAGCCTCCTGCTCGGCGATATCGTCGACCTCGCGCAGCGGTCCGAGGCGGCCATCACTGTCTCGCACCACAACGCCAAGAACCGCAACGAATATCGCGATTCGACCGCCCTCGGGGCGGGCGCGGACATGATCGTGTCTCTCGGTCGCGGCCACGGCGAAGCGTCGACAGTCCGCCGCCTCGATCCAACTGGACGCTGGCACCTGGATCCTGTCGATATCCGCTGGACGCGTGGCGTCGGCTACGAGGTGATCGAGGATCCAGACGCGGAGGGGTCGAGTCCGCGCAGCCCTGCGGTACCGATCGACGAGCGCGTGCTGCTGCATCTGCTCGATCTCGGTCCCGACGTCAGACCGTCCGCCCGCGTGCTGGCCGGTGCGCTCCAGTGCCAGGGCCGGCGGTACAAAGGGCTGAGCGCGGCCCTCGAACGACTCGTCGCCGACGGGGCCGTCGACCACGCCCAGCGGGCGGGCACCACGAGCAGGCACGACCGCGGCTACGTGCTCACGCCAACAGGAACTCTACGGGCCGAGTCCCTGCGCGAAGACTCGGGTTCCGAAGTCTCCACGAACAGGGAGGAGGGAGAGGCGGGTCCGAACGACGCGACCGTTTCCGAGCTTCCGTCCCCAGGGGAAACCGGAAACGGAAACGCACTCGCGACACCCGCGGAGGGAAAGGAGGAAGAGTCCGTGTGACGCCGAAGCTGGCGATGTCCACCGGGGTTTCGGCGAGCGCGCGCCCGCCGTGGGGAACTGCCGGCCAGACCGTGCGACTCTACGGCGACGAGGAGTTCCGGGGGCAGCAGAGTGTCTTGCCCGGGTCAATAGCGTGAACAGCACCTCGGCTTCGTCGGGACTTTGCTGCACGTAGCGCAGGTAGGACGACTCGTCATCGAACTTTCTGCCGCCCCGCAACAGCAACGCCTGCTCGATGGCCGTCTTCGTCCGGAAGTGCGCCTGCTCGGCCACCCCGTTCTCGTGCGGTTTCCCCGGCTGGATCCGCGACGAGTCCAGCCCGTAGTGGTCCATCACCTGCTGGAACCGCGCCGTCAACTGCCGCCCGCCGCTCCGCTTCAGCTCGTGCGTCGCCGCCGACAGGTTGTCGTGACGCAGCACTGCCGGCACCGCCCCCAGCGTCCACAGCGCGCCCTGCAGGCCGGCCACCAGCGCCTCGAACGTCTCGCTCACCGCCAGCGCCACATACGTCCACTTGCTGTAGCTCAGCACCCACTCGAACAGCAGGTGCGGGAACGGCACGCCCCGGAGCGTCACACCCAGGTCGCTCCCGTCGGTGAAGTCGAACGCTGCTTCCCGACCCGGTACCGCCACCTGCTCGAAGTAGACCTCCCGATCCGGACCGTCCTGAACCCGCCACTCGCGGACCCGACGCTGCAACGTCCGCAGCTGCCCCGACTGGAAACGGCCCGGATGCCGCCGGCACAGTGCTTTGAACAGCGCCAACACCTGCAGCCGACTGTCGGTGTCGGCCACCAACTGCGGCACCACCTCCGACTCCCACACCTCGGCGAACGGGTCCTCCCGCGTCCGCCACGTCCGCGGCGCCTTCGCCGTCGACGGCAACGCGCCGCTCTGCCACTGGCGCGCCGTCCGCTCGCTCATGCCCGCCGCCGCCGCGGCCACCGCCACCGTCTTCCCCGACATCCGTTTCTCTCGCAATCGCCGAACCTGCGCATCCGTGACCAACCCGTCCTCCGCGAGGAAAACGGGCAGTCTCACACGATTCCGGGCGCGTCCACCAACCGGCCGATCGCGTCCTCGGCAACCGGCAAGAATAATTGTCGTTGATCAAACCGGCCTTGAGCGCCGCGGGCCGATGCCGGCCACGAGCTGTTGCTGGTAGGATCGGGGCTGCACTCCGGGGGCGTCTCTCGCCCCCAATCGCGGCCGGGTGCCTGGGCAGCGCCCGGCCGCTACTCCAGATTCTGGCGAGCCTGCGCAGGGCGCGGGTTGGTCTTCGTTCGCTGGCGGGCCGGGTGCCTCGTTCGCCGGGAACGGTGGCTCTACCCGAACCGCTGAGCTTCACGCTCGATCCAGTCGACAACCTCTTCAACCGTCCGAGCGTGCTGCCACTCATCGCGTGGTTGGCACGTGAGGCGGAACAGCCAGCGCCCAGGGCACACGTGCCGCTCCCCGCCGCGCGGAGCCACCGGCGAGCGCACCCACGCCCACCGACTCTCCGGCAGCCGGAACGAGTACTCCCCGTTCGCAGCGCCGCTCGGCAACCAGCCGCCGAAGCGCACCTGCGGGCTCCTTACACCGCCGCCTCCGCAACGACAATCGCCTGCGCGATGTCATCGTCGTCCGGATAGCCAATCGCTGCCGCGATCTCGCGAACGCCCTCGGGGTACGCGTCGGTGATCCGTCGTTGCGACCAACCTTCCTGCACGATCCCAAGGAGATTGCCGGCCGCGATGCCGACCATCAGCCCGCGGGCACGCCCGTCGACCCTATACGGCATACGGCGTATCCGACATGGACACAACTTTACAGACGGCATTCCGGTACCGTCGGGGCGGGCGACATCGGCAACACCGAGCAACGTGACGGATCTCGCTGGTTACCGTTGCCACGGGAGTGCATGTGAGTTCACGAGCACTCCGCCCGGCCAACGGCAGCCGGACTTCCGTCGCGTGGCGAGGACTCATCGGGGCACAGGATTGGCTGTCCTGCGCCGGGCGCACCGGGTGCACGGGCCCTACGTCTGGAGCGACGGCGACCACCCTGCAGCCAGGCCGCAGGGAGCCTCTGCACGAACGTCCTCGACGCGCCCGTCGTACTAACGCACTCCACTGTGCGCGTCAGGGACGGACGGCCGTCAGGCAGACGTTCGCCGAAACCGAGGCCGCGGCGCCCGATCACGAGCGCCGCCGCGTGATGTATTCCCAGACGGCAGCGCCGCCGGTACTTCAGATTCCCGAGGCGGCTCGTCCACGCCGGGTCTACGTAACGAACTTCGATCCCGGCACGTCGGGCTTCGCGCTCGACCGCGTCGCGCACCTGTCTTGCGCGGAAGAGGGACAGCACCTCGGCGAAGCGCTTCCCGTACGAACGCAGCCACGCCTTCTTGGCGCGGAAATCCAGGTTCTCGAGAACGATCGGGCAGAGCACTCTTGATGCCCGTGCAACAACGTCCCTGGCGGCCTGCCAGAGGGCATCGGACCCGGCACGCAGCGGCAAGCGCGCCGCACCGGCAAGGCGCCCTTCCGGCGACACCTCGGCCACCGCCAAATGGCCACGGTTCAGGTCGACCGCGACGGCGCCGCGATGCGCATCCGAGATCACCCCGGGCTCGGCTTCTTCCACCGTTACGCACAGCTGGATCTTTCCGCGCTGCAGAACCTTCACGCGCCATGTGACAGGCCGACGGGCCTCAACGGCTGATTCGATCAGAGGCTGCTGGCCTGCAGAGAAGCTCACCCCGTGCAGCACCAGGTGCTTGCGGGAGGATGCATCCGGCAGGCGTAGCTTCAGCGTGCCGTCCGCGGACCACTGCGCGACCTCGTTGCCGTGATTCTTCCCGGCTTCTCCGGAGAAGAGCGCTTCGGAGTCGCGCCGTCGGCGCCACTCGCGCAACCGGCCCCGGCGCAGGAGTCGGCGCCCCCCGAAGCACCAGCGGGGTTTTCCCTTCAGCTCGCTGTCCAGTCGCGCAATGGCGGTCTCCGCCTTGCGTCGCGCCACGGCGTTCCGGCGCTTCTTCGCCGGGTTCAGAGAATCAGCCGGCCAACGCGCTTCGAGCGCCTTGAGCCGGGTCGCGAGCATATGCAGGCGTTCTTTCCCGCCCTCGCGCCAGGAGTTGGCGGCAGCCTGCGATGCCGCCCGGCAGCCGGACCAGTGGCGGGCGAGGATACCGAATCGGGCGCACACTTCGCGCTTCACGTCGGCTGCCCGACGCCGTTTCTGATAGAGCCACGAGAAGGTCGTGCGGGCCGCGCAGGCGAGAACACGCACCGCCTCGGCAAGAACCTTGTAGTCCGCGTAGGGAGGACGTACTACCGCGACGAACGTCGTCGTCATGAAGCGGCAGCCTCCACCGCCTTCTGCGCCCGACGGCGCGCCGACCGGCGGCCGTACAGTCGGGCGCACATGCTGGTCAGGACTTCGGTCATGTCGCGGACGAGATCGTCCTCGAGCTCCCGGTCGTCGAGCACGAGCATGCCGCCCCCGCGAACACGCAGGAGCGTATCGACCATGTCGAAACCGAAACGCGCCAGCCGATCGCGGTGCTCGACCACCAGCCAGCCGAGATCAGGATCGGCCAGTGCCTTGAGGAGCTTGCGACGCACTCCATTCAGCCCGGAGCCGACCTCGCCGATCACGGCATCGAGAAGCCAGCCGTTCGCCTGTGCGTATTCCAGTAACCGCAGCTTCTGGCGATCGAGATCCGTTTTCTGATCGGCGGAGGACACCCGGGCATACGCCACCCGTTTCAGTGTCGGAGAACATTCCTCGACCTCGACGAACCAGAAGCGCCCCATCTGCACGGGACGCAGACGAGCGGGAAACGTGCCCCGCCGGATACGCTGCCAGGCTTCCCGGGGCTGGAGACCCTGGGAACGGGCCCAGTCAGCGAGACGCATACGCTTTACATGCATTTGTATGTAATTACACTACCGAAATCCCGCAACCGTTGCAACCCCCCGCGCGCGGAGCACCTCGGCCACGCGCTCCCCGGCCTGCTGCAGTTCGGCGCGATAGCGGTCGTCGGCCGGGAACTCGCAACCGACGAACACCTGGCCCGACCGCCCGCCGAGTACCTGCTCGTTCGTCGAGACGACCTCGACCACGTTCCGTGGATCGATCCGGCACTGCACCGACGGTGACCGGACCTCATCGCCGGTGACCAACGCCTCGACGATGCCGCCCATCTGCGCGAGCTTGTCCGCGTAGAGCTCCCAGGTCAGGTCCGCTGCCTCGAACAGCAGGCTGTGCGGCAGCCGGCGGGCGATGCGCGCCTCCGCATCCGCGTCGGCGTCGCGCGGCCGAAAGCGGAAGCGCGCGTTCCCTTCACCCGAGAACCCGTCGTTCAGCTTGACGACGGCGGACCCGAGGGACGTTGACGCCGCTTCAGCGCGGCCAGCGCCGCAGCCACGTCCCGCCGGTCTCTGAGCGCCTCGAACCCGTCCGGTGTCGTCACCCCCGCCGCTCTGAAGATCTGCCGCGACGAGCTCTTGGAGCCGAGGTCGGCAAGCGCCGGGTCGCACTTGGGTCGCACCCGTAGATGGGGATGCCGAGTCTGACCGAGAGCGTTCGCTCCAGCGACGTGACGTTGAAACAGACCAGGTGCGCGAGCGCCGGGTCGCCGATCGAGGCCCGCAGCCGTCGCAGCAGGGATCGATTGGCCAGCATCCTGGCCGTCAAGGGCGTCGGGGACGACTCGCCGCAGGCGACGAGCGTCAGGCGCTGCCATGCGTGACGGTGCGGGACGCCGGCCAGCAGATGCAGGTAGTAGTCGACGATCGTGGCGTGTATTGGAACGCTGGTCGCGTAGACGACGCGCGTGTACGGCATGCGCAGCAGCAGCAACAAGCACAGCAGGCGTTCCTCGTAGTGCGCGACGCCCTGCACCTTGGCGATGATGTCAGCGTCGAGACTGAGGCTCGGCACGACGACGACCGTCCTCGGGGCGAGGCGATCGGCGAAGACGCGCCGGTAGAGCGGTCCGAGGCGCTGCTGCAACTCGGCAAACCGAGCGCGCTCGTTCTCCGATCCCGGTTGCGGATGGCGCATCGGCGTGGTCGCCGCCCCCCGACGGAAGTCGATCCTGCCGCGCTCCGGGTCACTGCTCGGTGACGGAGGATTCAGACGCTCGGCTCTTCGGCCCGCTGCCCGGCGTGGAACTCGGCGTAGATGTACACCGGGATCTCGAGGGCGCCGAGGCGCTCCTCGATCACGGGCCGGACGTCAGCCCACCGCAGCCCGCCTACGCCGGTCGCGAGCCTGGGCAGGGCGAGAGAGCTCAGGCCCTCGCGCTCGACGATGCGTGCGAGGGAGCGCAACGCGTCGCGGACGTGCTTGATCGTGGCGCGCCCCGGGTGGCCACCGTGGCCGTACCCGCCTTCCTGAGTGATGAGATTGAGCACCCGCACGCCGCCCGGCCCGCCCCACATCCAGGCCTCGCCGGGCCTTGTGTGCGTCAGATTGCACCAGTGGTGGTAATCCTTGTGCATCGCCGGGTACATCTCATGCAGCGATCTCGCCAGCCCCTGGTTCATGGGGTCCTTTGGCGCCACGCCATGGGCCACGGCCTGCGCGCGGCTGAGGAGGATGTCTCCGGAGACGTGGTGGATCACGGACTGGATGATATCAGGAGCAAACACGGAGAGACGGATCCGACCTCCATGGCGTACACGTTCTCGTGGCCGGTCACGCGCCGCCCCCGGTGCACTCGTGCGGAATATCACGCGTGTGCACGTCGACTCTTCCCCGGGGTTCGCCGGCGGCGCTTGCCGCACCGCGGCGAGTTCTCGGCAGCCGTAAATCCGAGATGAACGTGGCGCTCTATGGACTTGAGTTTGCATGTTCCTTCGGTCGGAGGAATCCATGAGAGTCGACGCACTGATGTCAACGGACCTTGCCACCGTACGTCCGGACACGGACCTGCGGGTCGCAATCGGCGAAATGCGTTCGCATGACTGCGGGTTCCTGCCCGTGGTCGAGGGCGGCGGCCGCGTCGTGGGCGTGCTCACCGACCGTGATGTCGCATTGGCCCTCGGCACGGATGTCCGGCCGTCGGAACTCGTGGTATCCGATGTGATGACAAGGGATCCTCACGCGTGCCGCGTCGACGAATCGGCTCACCAAGCCCTCGGCCGGATGCGCGACGCTCGAGTACGACGTCTGCCGGTGGTGAACGATGCGGGTCATCTGGCCGGGGCCATCTCAATCGACGATCTCGTGCTCGTCGCGCAGAACGTCCGAGCGGGCGCCGACCGCGTGTCGTTCGAGCAGGTCATGGAAGCGGTCGAGGCCTTGGCCGAACGTTCATCGAAACGAACCCGGTCTGGAGCTCGGCGCCCCTGAGCGTTCTGCGAGCGCTCCGCCGATCGGCGTGAACGGAGCGTCGACCGGGCCGACCCGGCAACTGCGGAACTTGGAGGATGCCTGAACCCGCCCCGGGAACACTGCGTCCCGCGCGTCGGTCGACGCACGTCGCTCCCGACGGCCTCTACGAGACGGCGCAACACTACGTGGGCGACCTCGTCTACGGTGCGAACGATGGCATCCTGACGACTTTCGCCGTCGTCGCCGGCGTGACCGGAGGCGCACTGTCCGCGACCACGGTCATCGTCGTCGGCGTGGCGAATCTGGTTGCCGACGTGCTGTCGATGGGCGTGGGGAACTACCTCGGGATTCGCGCACGAGAGAGCGCGCTCGAGCGCCAGGGACGGTCCCAGGAAGAAGCGCAGCCGGCCCGACACGGATTGGCGACGTTTCTGGCCTTCGTCGTCGCCGGATCCGTGCCGCTCGTCCCGTACCTGGTTCCCGGCGCCGGCGACGAGTTCTTCTCGGCCGCCTGCTTTGCGTTCAGCGCGCTGTTCGGCGTGGGCGCCGCCCGCTCGCTGGTAACCGCCAGCCGGTGGTGGACCAGCGGTCTGGAAATGCTCGGTCTCGGGGCCCTGGTGGCGGTCGTGGCATACGCGACCGGCGCCGGGATCGCCCTCTTCCTCCAGAGTGGAGCTGGATGAAAGATGGGAATGTCGTGTGGCCTGCTGCCCCCGATCAGTTCTCCGCCCGGCGCGCCAGAGCGAACCTCGCTCCTCATCTGGACGCTCGCAGCAGCTTCTCCTGCGCGTTGATCCGCCGGGCGCGGGCCTTGCGATGAACCGGCCTGTAGGATCCGTCGGACTGCAGCTCCATGGCGCGGTCGGTGTCGGCGAGCAGGGTCTGCAAGACAACGTCGTGCAGGTGATTGCGCAGCGCGGGGTCCCGGACGTGGCACAGCGCCTCGACGCGGCGGTCGAGGTTGCGCTCCATCAGGTCGGCG
Source organism: Vicinamibacterales bacterium (assembly GCA_963662835.3). GTDB lineage: Bacteria > Acidobacteriota > Vicinamibacteria > Vicinamibacterales > UBA8438 > WTFV01. Next base: position 6,486,984 of record CAXXVU020000002.1, on the reverse strand, counting down.
CTGCCGATGAGCACCTCCGGCCGGCCGCCGTTGCCGAAGTAGTACAGCCGCGAGTGCTCCAGGAAGCGGCCGACGACCGAGCGGACGCGGATGGTGTCGCTGATGCCGGGAATGCCGGGCCGCAGGCAGCAGACGCCGCGCACGATCATCTCGACCGGCACGCCGGCCTGCGACGCCCGGTAGAGAACGCGGATCATCTCCGGGTCGGCCACCGAGTTGTTCTTGACGATGATGCCGGCCCGGCGTCCTGCGCGCGCGTGCTCGGCCTCGCGCTCGACCAGCCGCGTGAAGGCGGGCCGCAGGTGGTGCGGCGCGACGAGCAGCTCCTCGTAGTCTTCTTTACCGGAGTATCCGGTCAGGTAGTTGAAGACCTCGGTCACCTCGTCGAGCACGGCCGGCCGCGCCGTGAACAGGCCGAAGTCGGTGTAGACCTGCGACGTGACCCGGTTGTAGTTGCCTGTCCCGACGTGCGCGTAGCGGACGATGCCGTCGTGCTCCTGGCGCACGACCAGGCAGAGCTTGCAGTGCGTCTTCAGGTTGAGCAGCCCGTAGACGACGTGGATGCCGGCCGCCTCCAGCCGGTGCGCCCACTCGATGTTGTTGCGCTCGTCGAAGCGCGCCTTCAGCTCCACGAGCACCGCCACCTGCTTGCCGGCGTCGGCGGCCTGGATCAGCAGGTCGAGCAGCGGCGAGTTGGGGCCGATGCGGTAGAGCGTGATCTTGATGGCGATGACGTGGGCGTCGTCGACCGCCGCGCGCAGGAAGGACTCGACGGCCGAGAACGATTCGAACGGATGGTGGACGAGCTTGTCCCCTTCCTGAATGGCGTTCAAGATGGCCTCGCCTTCTTCGTCCGGCCACAGGTCGCGCGGCGAGAACGGCTTGTCCTTGAGTTGCGGGTGGTGCAGCTTCGCCAGCGCGCTCCAGTCGCCGTAGCCCATGCGTCCGGCGGTGCGGACGACAACATCCTCTTCTATCTCGAAGTTCTCGACCAGGATGTTGAGGACGCGCGCGGGCATCGACGCTTCCACCAATAGCTGCGACAGGTCGCCGTAGCGGAGTTCTTTCAGCGTGCGATCCACCGACTCGAGCAGGTCGTCCGCCTCGTCTTCCTGAATCACCATGTCGGTGTCGCGGATGATGCGGAACAGATAGGTCTCGCGCACCGCGAAGCCCGGAAACAGGCTCCCGATGTTCAGCTTCACCACGTCCTCGAGCAGCGCGAACGAGTCGCCCGCCTCGCCGACGACCGACGCCGGGATCGGAATGAAGCGCGCCAGCACGTCCGGGAGCTTGACGCGGGCGAACCGCGTGCGGCCGTCGTGCTCGACGACCACCGCCAGGTTCATGCTCAGGTTCGAGATGAACGGGAACGGGTGCCCGGGGTCGAACCCGAGCGGGGTCAGCACCGGGTGGATGTTGCGGCGGTAGTGGTCGTGCAGGAAGTCCTCGACCGTCGGCGTGTAGTCGGCCGGGTCGAGGATGCGGATGCGGTGCGCGGCGAGCAGCGGCCGCAGCACGTCGGACCAGCAGCGCTCGACGTCGTCCATCATCCGCTTGGTCCGCATCCGGATGGCGTCGAGTTGCTGCTCGGTGCTCAGCCCGTCGGGCGACAACGCCTCGCTGTCGGTGCGGAACTTGCGCAGCAGCGTCGCTACCCGGACCATGAAGAACTCGTCCAGGTTGGTCGTTACGATCGACAGGAACTTCACCCGTTCCAGCAACGGGTGGCGTTCGTCCTGCGCCTGCAGCAAGACCCGCTGGTTGAACTCCAGCCAGCTCAGCTCGCGGTTGATGTACAGCGCCGGGTTCTCGAGGTCCGCCGGATCCGGTCCCTCGTCCGTGCGTGCCGCACTCGCCGCCGCGACGTCAGTCGGATCGGTGGCCACTGGTTGAGCTTGGGGCTGCATGATCCGAGCCAGCGCTCGCGCTACGCAACGCTGTTCGCATTCAAGCCCTGGCGACCGGACTCGCCGTTCCGCGGCGTGAGGAACCGTTGCCAGCGGCCGAGTCGGCGGCATTGATGCGGCGTAATCCATCTCGCTCCGACAGAAGGAGTGCGAACTTGTCCCCGATCGGATGCGAAAAGAACCACGGGTTTCTCATCAGGTTCCGCTCGCACTCCACAACCACGCGCGGCATGTGTATTGCTTGGAGAAGGGCGGGCATGCTCGAAAGGTCACCCCGATGGAGCCCTTGACGCAATCGGCGCTCTGGCAGCTCGTGCTCGGACTGGCGGGTGTCATCTTGACGCTGGCCGGAATCCTCTACGTGGTCGACAAGTGCGGCACGAAACCTGCGGAGGAGATCGCCAGGCGCGCTTCTACACAGGGCCCCGCCGATGTTGCTGACGCAGCCGGTTCGCGACCACGGTCGAGCGCACCGCAAGACCCGCACTTGACGAACGAGGCAACGCCGCGAATGGCGTCGAGGTAGACATCGACGCCGACTTCGCGGCAAATGAGCGTGATGGTTCATACCGCGCTCCAGGAGACAAGATGATCACGCTGTCGCATCGTGTCGGCGCTCTGACCGTTATCGTGATCCTGCTGACGGCCGTGACGCCGGGTTCCGGTCAGCTACCGCGGCTCGACGAGCTGATGCAACAGAAGCTCAATCACACGTAGCGTCTGCTCGAAGCGGTTGTCCTTCGGCAACACATCACCGTCGAACGCCACGCGCGCGAGCTTCTGCTTCTGAGCGATGCCACGACGTGGACGAGCCTCCGGAGCGAGGCACGCTCCGGGGGTCAGGCCGGCGGCGGCGTCACGGCGCGGGGTTCACCAGCTCGCTCAACAGCGCGGCGGTGCGCTGCTGCGCGGTCTCCAGACGCTCTTCGAGCTGGTCGAAGACGAAGCGGTGACCGGCGCGCCGCGCCTCGATCACCGGGATCTCCGCCTGCAGATACGCCGCATCGAGCGACCGTCTGCGATCGCCGTCGCGGACTCGCTCTATCAGCCGCCGGGCCGCCTCCAGCGACTCTCGCACGTTGGCGATGCCTTCCAGCAGAAGACGCGCGTCGGCCGCACGCCCCGGGCGGGGCGCTATCCCATCGGGCCCGTGGCACTCCGCGCACTGGCGCTCGAGACCCTGCGGCGACAGCAACCGCCCATCGACGCTGCCGTGGCACGTCGAGCAGGTCGGGACGCGGCGGTCGCCCTGGCCCAGCAGCTCGTGGTGCCGGCTGGCCTGGAAGTTGACGTAAGGACCCACATGGCAGGAGCCGCATGTGGCGGGCAACTGCGTGCGATGCACCGGGCTGGAGGGATTGAAGCTGCTCAGCACGCCCAGATGGGCCTGCAACGACTCGAAGGTGTCGGGGTTGCCTCGGTGGCAACTGTCGCAACCCACGTCGGCCCGCTGATGCGGCGACAGGCTCCAGCGGTGCAGATGCTGCTGCGCCGGCTCGGTATACGGATTGGCGAAGTGGCAATCGGCGCATCGGCTCCGGTCGAGCTGCGCGAGCGCCGCCGGCGTCCCCGTGAGTCCGAGGGTTGCCAGCACGGTCATGATCGACGAGAGACGCGTGACAGCGGTTGAGACCATGGTGCCCTCGACCGGTTGCCGGGTTTCCGAAACGAACTCGAGCATCCTCGGCACGGGTCGTTCATCAACGGCCGGCCTCTCCGTAGCGCCGCGTCATCTCGGCGCGAATTCGCGCGGATTCGCTCTCGGCGCCCTGGGTGAACCAGGCGTGCTCGGGTCGCGACAAGATGCCGTCGAGCACTCCTCCGGCGGCGGCCGCCGCTTGGCGGCGCCCCGCCTGGACGGCATGTTCGACGATCTCCTGCGCCTGCGGAATCAGCTTCATGTAGAAGCGCTCGGCCACTTCGTACATGCCGTGCCAGTGGGTGTAGTCCGGCGCCATCATGGCGGCGCCGTGGCGCGCGCGCCGGCCTTCATGGTGCCACAGGTAGAACCACGTCCACTCGATCTCCTCGTCGAACTGCGTCGGGGTAAGAAGCCCCGCGTCGAGCAGCGCGGCCATGATCGACTGCCCGGCCTTGGCGAACTTCTCGTTGTAGAGAATCACCAGGTCGTCGTACTGCCGATAGAACGCGTCGGTGTAGGCCGGCGTGTGGCAGTGGCCGCAGACCGCCTTCATCCGATCGCGCTTGGCCCCGGCGCTGTCGTGGATGCGGGCCTGTCGCTCTTCCGGATCCGTCGATCGCACGATGTTGTGGTCGGCGTCGGTGTCCATGGGAATGCTGACCGGCGGCCGGTTCGTCCAGGAGATGCGGCGGCCCGGATCGTGGGTCACCCGCCCCCCGTTGCGTGAATGGCCCGACATGTGACAGGTGGCGCAGGTCGGAGCCGCGGAATAGTCCACGCCGAGCACCCAGGTCTCGGCGTCGAGGTTCATCGAGTCCCGCAGGTCGCGGTACGCCACGCCGTGTTTCGACTCCTCGTAGATCTCCTTCTGCGGATGGTCCGGACCCAGGTGGCACTTGCCGCAGTTCTCCGGCTGGCGGGCCCGGCGGGGCGAGAAGTCGTGACGGCTGTGGCACGCGCTGCACGACCCGCGCGAGCCGTCCAGGTTCAGCCGGCCGATCCCCGTGTTCGGCCACGTGCCGGGATGCAGTACCGGCCGGCCCCCGGGTCCGCGGGCGATGCCGGCGACCGCGGCGGCATCGGTCGGCATGCCCTGGTCGTCGGGCCGCAGATCATCCACCGTGATCACGCCCCCGTCGGTCGATTGCAGGCCGACCTTCGAGCCGTGGCACTGCTGGCAGCCGGAGAACGCGCTGGCGAGGCCGTTGACCGGCGCGGCGGCCCGGCCCGGCGTCGGCGTATGGGGATCGAACGGCACGCGCGAGCCCTCGACCGTCTCGGCCAGGAAATTGTCGAGCGACGCGAGGATGTTGCCGCCGGCCGCGTGATGGCTCTCGGCGAACTCCTCGGCCTCGCTCGGGTGGCAGTGCCCGCAGTCGCGCGGCGTCACCACGGTGGCGATGAGCGCGCCGTGGTGCGTGAAGCTGTCGGGCTCGCCGACCGCCGACTGATGGCACTCCACGCAGCCGACGCCGGTCGCCGCATGGGTGCTGCCCCGCCAGTGGTCGACGATGCCGGGGTTCATCTGCGAATGGCAGTCCACGCAGGCGCGTGAGCTCGCCGGCGGCTCCACGGTCCCGCCGCGCAACCCGGCTTCCTCGGCTCTGCGGACGGTCTCGGTCCACTGGACGAGCACCAGCGAGAACAGGAACAGGAGGCCGAGGCCGCCGATGATGAAGCGCTTGGTGTCGAGTGTCATGAGCTTGCTGCCTTCCCGCGGTACGTCCTCAGTGCTCGGCCAGCGCCTCCCACACGGTCAACCCGACCAGGACGACGACCGCCGCGATGCCAATCCAGACACTCGCCTCCGCCGCTGGCGTGCGGCGCCGGAGCCAGGCGTCGACGAACGGCCACGCGAACATCAGGAACACGATGAATCCGAGGCTGAGCACCGCCGTCGTGCCCGCGAACAGCTTCAGCCAGCGAAAGGCGACATAGAAGAACCACTCCGGCTTGATGACCTCCGGCGTGCTGAGCGGATCGGCCGGCGGGCCCAGGGTGGCGGGAAGAATGGTCGCCAGCGTGCTGAGCAGGATCATCAACACCAGCCCGATGCTCAACTCCGTGTAGAGGTGGTCGGGAAAGAACCGGAAGGTCCCCGGGGCGCCGGCGCGCTCGCGCTCGAATCGCAGCTCGGTCACTCCCTGCAGGCGGACGATGACGATGTGGACCGCGATCAGGGCAATGAGCGCGACCGGCAGCACCGCGGCATGCAGGATGAAGAACCGGGCGAGCGTGCGGTCGTTGTAGGTCTCGCCGGCCAGCAGCAGGTTCTTCAGCAGACCGCCGACCACCGGAACGGTGTCGGTGATGTTGGCGCCGACGGTCGCACCCCAGTAGCTCAGCTGCTCGAACACGAGGCTGTAGCCGGTGAACCCGAGCAGCAGCGTGCACAACAGCATGAACATCCCGACGATCCAGTTGAGCTCGCGCGGCTTCCTGTACGCGCCGGTGAAGAAGACGCGCATCTGGTGCAGGACGACCGCGGCGATCATCAGCGTCGCCGCCCACTTGTGCACGCTCCGCAGGTACCAGCCGTAGGCCGCCTCCTCGGTGATGAAGCGGACCGATTCGTAGGCTCGGCCGGCCGACGCTTCGTAGTAGAACGCCAGCAGGATTCCGGTCGCGATCTGCACCACGAAGAGGTAGGCGGGCGTGCCCCCCAGCGCGAACCACCACCGCTTCAGGTGCCACGGCACCGGCTCGTTGGTCAGTTCCCGCAGCGTGTCGGCGGACACCGGCAGCCGCTCCCCGAACCACTGCGTGAGCGTCATCGGTTCCGCCGTGCGAGCACGAGGGGCGCCGCCGGGACCTCGATGAAGATCAGGCCGTCGCGCACCGCGAGCGGATACCGCGGCAGGGATTGACCTGCCTCGGCCGGGGGACCGCCGGTGGCGACTCCGGACGGGTCGAAGACGCCGTTGTGACACGGGCAGAAATAGCGGTTGTTCGGAGGCTCCCAGTGCACGCGGCAGCCCAGATGCGGGCAGGTGCTCGACAACGCCACGAAGTCGCGCGCGGTGGCCTGCGCGCCCTGCCGGGTGACGTGGATCGACTCGCCGCTCGGGGCGCGGTAGAGCAGCGAATCGCCGATCTGCAGGCTGTCCGCGCGGGAGACGAACTGTCGCGCGGTATGTAGCGGGCGCGCCGGATAGAGGTACCGGCCGGCAACCAGGGCGAACCCGCCGTAGCCTCCGGCCAGCCCCGCGGCCATGGCGACCTTCGACATCCGCGTCACGAACCGCCGGCGACGTTCCTCCCTCACGCCCATCCCTTCCGTCAGAACCGCACCGCACTCCAGAGCATCAGCTTCGCTACGTCGGTCGCGTGCGCGTCGGCGTCGTAGAGGGCTGCCTTGATCGCAATCGTCTGCCGCCAGGGCGCGACGAACCGCAGCTCGAAATCGATTTCGTCGCCATGGCGCAAGGGGCCCGTGTCGGAACGGAAGTCGTGGTAGGTCGCGCTCCACTGCACGTCGGAAAGAGCACCGCCCACGCTGATGTAGGCATCCTCGAGCCCCGCCGCGGGCGTCACCAGAAACCGGTCGGCCCAGCCGTTGAAGGGGTGCAGGGTCGCCAGCGGCGTATTGAACTGGCCGTCGGCCGGGTTGCCGCCCAGCCGTTCCCATCCCGCTGTCACGACGAGACCGCGGGCCTCGGCCCCGGCCATCAGGTGCACGTAGGAGGTCTCGATCCGCAGCGGATTGCGCGCCGCGGCGCGCTGGCGGGCGTACTCCACTTCGTAGAGAACGCCGCCGTCGTCTCCGGCCGGACGGCTCGAAACCTCGACGCCCCACGTGTTGGTCGAGCGCCGCGGGTCGTCTTCGTTGCCGATCCCGTAGGCGTAGCCGACCACCCGCGCGGCAGCATGCACGGCGAAGGCGGCATTCAGCACCTGGCTGGAGACCGGGATTGCGCCGCCGCGGATACCGTGGATGCCGCGGATGAACGCATAGTTCACGGTCGTGCCCGGAACGTCCGACGACTCGACCCGCACGGCGTCGAACGACTGGTGGTTCTGTCGCCAGCCGACGTTGCCGACGAAGCGCTGGTCGTCGAGCAGGATCTCCTGCCGGCCGACCTGCACCGTAGTGCCCTGTCTCGTGTACCGCAGGGCCGCCTGGTTCATATGCGTCAGCTCGGGATCGGCCACGACGGGCCGGTCGAAGCGCCGGTTGCCCAGATGCGCCACGCCCGCGTTGTCGTACAGTCCGGCGCCGACGCCGCTGACGTTCTCTGCCTCCAGGAACACGGCGAAGCCTTCGTAGGCGTCCGTCTCGTAGCTGAGAGCCGTCCGCAGCGTCGACGCGTGTCCATCCAGGCCGACGGCGTCGTCGCGCACCCACTCGTAGCGGTAGCGCAGATCGACGGATGCCGTGCTCTCGCGGAGCACGTCGAACAGCGATGACTGTTCCGGTTCCGGCTCCGCCGCCGCGTCCGGCGTCACCGCCATGAACACCAGCCCGAGGAGGACGACACGCTGCATCGCGGCGATCTAAAAAGCAAGGTGCATGCCACGACCCGGCGCGGACAATTCAGGTGCGGGCACACTGCGTGGTTGCGCGTGCAGGCGGAGCCCGCCGAGGCGCGCGTACTGACTTTCTCGCGTCCGGGTGGGAACTAGTCCGCACTTCTTGGAGAAAGAAACGGACCCAACCAACTTCGGCGGCCACGCCAACGGGGCGGCTGGAGATGCTCGACTTCAGGCTTCGGGGTCAAGCGCCGCGAAGCGGTAGCGTTACCGTCAGCACTGTCCCACCGCCATCGCGTGACCGAGCCGTCAGCGAGCCGCCGTGCGACTCGACGATATGCCGGGCCGTGGGGAGGCCAAGGCCCGCCCCCCGACTCTTGCTGGAAAAGAACGGCTGGAACACCTTCTCGCGCAGAGCAGGCGCGATGCCCGGTCCGCGATCCGCGACGGTGACCTCGCACTCGCCGGGTCCCGTGCCGATGCGCACCTCGATGTCCCCGCGCAGTCCCATCGCCTGGGCCGCGTTCAGCAGCACGTTCAGGAAGACGATCTGCATCTGCTCCCGGTCGAGAGGCGCCGTAACGTCCTCTCCGTGGATTTCGACCCGGATGCCGGCCATCGCGGGATCGCTGCGAATGGCCGCGGCCGCCTCGCCGATAACGGCGCCTAACGCAGTCGGCGCCGGAACAGGCTCTCTCGGACTGGCGAACGTCAGCAGGTCCTGCAGCATCCGGTTCAGTGCCGTGATGCGATCCTCGATGTCGTCGAGGATCTTCCGATCGCGGCTTTCGGCCGGCAGCCGTGAGCCGACGACCTGGAGCGCGCCGCTGATGCCGGCGAGCGGGTTCTTGACCTCGTGCGCCACCATCGCCGACATCTGCCCGAGCTGGGCCAGCGTCTCTCGCTGGCGCAGGCGCGCCTCGGCCGCCTTGCGTTCCGTGACCTCGTAGTGAATCGCCATGTACTGGTACGGCTGGCCCTGCGCGTCGAGGAAGGGCACGATCGTGGTGTCTACCCAGTAGATGTCCCCGTCCTTGGCGCGGTTCCGAATCTCGCCGTGCCAGATCCGGCCCGCCGCGATCGTGCTCCACAGGTCCCGAAAGAAATCCGCGCCGTGGTACCGGGAGTTGACGATGCGATGGTCCTTGCCGAGCAGTTCCTGGCGGGAGTACTTCGAGATCTCGCAGAACTTGTCGTTGACCGCGGTGAGGGCGCCGCCGAGGTCGGTCGTGGCGACGATCGCCGACTGATCGAGCGCGAACTTCACGTCGCCGAGCTCCTTCAGGAGTCGCTCGCGGCTCTTCCGGCTGTGTTCCCGGTCGGTGATGTCCAGACCGGAGAGGATCATGCCGGCCACCATGCCGTCGGCCAGTCGGATCGGCGCCGCGTGCCAAGCGACAAGGCGCTCGCCGCGCGTCCGACTGACCACGGGACTTTCGAAGTGGCCCGCCTCCTCGTCGCCGGCCATGGTCCGCCTGAAGAGCGTTCGCATGGGCGTCCTGACGGAATCCGGCACGAACGTGTCGAACCAGCTCGTACCGAGGATGTCGGCCTCGCCCCTGCCGAGCAGCTCGCAGCCGGCCCGGTTGATGTGCGACACCCGCCCGCGATTGCTCAGGGTCAGCAGCATCGTCTGCGACACGTCGAGGTAGTCGTCGAGCTCGACGGCCACGAAGATCGGCGGCACGCGTCCAGCGACGTGACTCACCGGACAACTATCCCGGCGGAGCAGGCACGGAAGCGGATCGACATCGACGTGGCCTCATGCTAGCAGCTAGCAGGCCCCGGCAAGCTTCCCGCGGCCTGCCGGCCGTATGGGTGGCGCGGTGTCACCGTGTGCAGGGCAGTGTCGGGCACCCTCCGGGCGGCCGCGCCGGTCGGAGCTGGATCGGATCGTGCATTGAGGATCGCAGGGAGACCTCGTGTACGGAACACGAGAATCAACCCGACGCTCGAGGAAAAGGATGGACGTACCATGCAGGACACGGATGCACGGCCCCGTATCGGAAATCAGGAATGCGCTCCTCGCGCTGGCGCTCCTCGCGCTGGCGGCCGCTCCGGCGACCGCCCAACAGGATCTGAGCAACCTCATGCGCCAGAAGCTGGATCGCGCACAGGGGCTCTTCGAGGCGGTCGTCCTGGCCCGTTTCCCGGCCGCCGGGCGCTACGCGGGCGATCTGCTGCGCATCAGCGAACAGTCCACCTGGACGCCGCTGGCGACGCCGTCGGTACCTTCGCTACGCGGGGGAGTTCCAGTAAGCCGCGCGGAGCCTCGGCCGGGCGGCCGGCGCGCGCGACATCGACGAGGTGTCGACCGCGTACATGACGCTGACCTCCACCTGCGTGAAATGCCACCGGATGCTGCGAGAATCCCGGCAGGCCGAGCACGACCGCGCTCCCGGCCGCCTGGCGCCCGGCGGCCGCAGCCCTCGTCGGCCGCGTACTTCAGGACAATGATCGAACGCGTGACCGAGGTGCTTCCGCCGACAGCGAGGTACACGGCGCCCACACGCTGGCAGTGATGAGCAAGGCGACGATCCTGATCGCTGACGACGAGCGATTGATCCGCTGGTCGCTCGCCGAGCGCCTGTCGGCCGAGGGATACGCCACGGTCGAAGCGGAATCGGGGCGGCAGACGCTCGCGCGCTTCGACGACGCCGTCGACCTCGTGCTCCTCGACTACCGTCTCGGTGACACGGACGGCCTCCACGTTCTGGGGGCGCTCCGCCGGCGGGACCCCGACGTCCTCGTCATCGTTCTCACCGCGTATTCCGACGTCGAGACGGCCGTCGCCGTCATGAAGCAGGGTGCCTACCACTACGTCACCAAGCCGTTCAATCTGGACGAGATCACGCTGCTGGTGGGCAAGGCGCTCGAGACCACCCGGCTGCGGCGGGAGCTGCGGGCCATCCGCGCGAGCCAGCGGGAGCCGTACAGTCTCGACCGCATCATCGGCGACTCTCCCGCCGTCGCCGCGGTCAAGAAGCTGCTCGGCAAGATTGCATCGAGCCCTGCGTCGACCGTGCTCCTCACCGGGGAGAGCGGCACCGGGAAGGATCTGGCCGCGAAGGTGATTCACTACACCAGCGCGCGGGCCGCGCGTCCGTTCATGAACATCACCTGCTCGGCGCTGACCGAAACCTTGCTCGAGAGCCAGCTCTTCGGCCACGAGCGGGGGGCCTTCACCGACGCGAAACAGCAGAAGCGCGGTCTGCTGGAGTCGGCCGACGGCGGGACGGTGTTTCTCGACGAGATCGGGGAGATGGCGCTGCCTCTGCAATCCAAGCTCCTGCGGTTCCTCGAGGAGAAGACCTTCAAGCGCGTCGGCGGCGCCGCCGACATCGGCGTCGACGTGCGCGTCATCGCGGCGACCAACCAGGACCTGGAGCAGAAGGCGCGCGACGGCACGTTCCGGGAGGATCTCTACTATCGCCTCGACGTGCTTCCCGTGAGGCTGCCGCCGCTACGCGACCGGGCCGACGACGTCCCGGTGCTCGTCCGGTTCTTCGTCGACGGATTCAACCGCGAGTTCCGCAAGCGCGTGGAGGATATCGCCCCCGAGGCCATCGAGGCGCTGCAGCGTCATCCGTGGCCCGGCAACGTGCGTGAGTTGCGGAACGCGGTCGAACGCGCGGTGCTGCTCAGCGAGGGGAGTCGGCTGACCGAGAGCGACTTTCCGATGCTCCGTCCGAAGGACGGATTGTCCACCGGCTTCACGCTGCCGGCGGTGGGAACGAACCTGGAGGCCGTCGAGCGTGACCTGGTCGTGCAGGCCCTGGAGAGAACCGGCTGGAACCAGACCCGGGCCGCCACGCTGCTCGGGCTCAATCGGGACCAGATCCGTTATCGGATCGAGAAGTTCGAGCTCAGGCGGTAGTTTCCGCCGCGGCGCCTTCCTTCCGCATCGTGAGAACCGGCACGTTGGCCGGGCGGCACATACGCTCGGGTTACGCTGCCGACGAGCAGCCACTCGGCGACGATCGTTTCCGCGTTGCAGATGACGATGAGACCCACGTTCCGTTCGTCGGCCACGCGAGCGGTCTCGACGGCCGGGTGATCGGCACCGCGCGAGCGCGGGTTTTTCCCCACTCGGTTCTCGACAATCCCCCACTCTCCGCCCATCACGGCGGCATCTCGGCGACATCACCCCCGTGGCATGCGATTTGCCATGGATCACCGTCGCGGGACGGCAATATTGCCCCAATTCAGGTGCAGGTAACGATGACGACACAACCGGCAGGTCGAGGGCGAGGGTGGCTCGCGAAGGGCGAACAGATTCTCAGCCACGTCGCGGCCGTGCGGGCTTGTCGTGGGCCTGGCCGGAGTCGGGGCGTTCGTGTGGGGCCTCGTCGGCCACTTGGGGAAGGAGCAGTGAGATGCGGCCGCACACGCCACTGACTGCGCCTCTCCGGGTCGGAGACGTGATGAGCCGCGAGCCGAGGACCCTCGGCCGCAACGACCGTCTGCAGGTAGCCGACGATCTGATGCGCACCGTACGCTGCCGCCACCTCCCGGTGCTCGACGAGAGTGGACGTCTGACCGGCATCGTGAGCCAGCGCGACCTCTTTCAGAGCGCTCTGCTGCGGGCACTCGGATACGGCTCCCGGGCTCGCGACCAGGTGTTGTCTTCGGTCGTCGTCAAGGAGGTCATGACCGAGCCGGTCATCATCACCACACCCGACACCACGCTGGCCGACCGATCGCAAGGTCGGCTGCCTCGCGGTCGTCGAGCAGGGAGCACTCGTCGGCATTCTCACCGAGGGTGACTTTGTGCGGATTGCCGCAGGCAGTCGCGACGACACGACCGCCTGACGGCACAACCCTTGGCAGAGTGGACCACAGAAGCAGAAGTCCAAGCGCATGCGGTGCCGCTTCACCGGCCGCCGGCCTCCAGCACCAGCCGGCCGTGGTGATCGTCACCCGGTACAGCGAACTGACGTACGACGCAGGCGAGCAGATCGACCGCTTGGGCAACCCTCGCGAGGGTTGGCCAAGCCTACCGCGGGACCGCTTCGACCGCGCGGCTCCCGCGACCGGTATGACGCCCGCCCGACGGCTGCCGGCGGGGAATCGAGGCCGCGCAGCATCTCGCCGTTGCGGAACGCGGGACGCTCATCCAGCGGGCTCATGGAGCGAGAGCTTGGTCAGCGCTCCGCCAGCGGCGCCCGAGGCCCTGTGCGCAACGGCCCAGGGCATGATCGCCAGACTGCCGGAGCCTTCGGAGTCCAGGTCTGATTGCCTTCTCCCACGGCTGCTCGGCCTGGACCTGCACGCATGTCTGGCAGGATCTTCGGCTCCCCGTTCCTCCTATCGAACGTGCATGGTACGCGACCCGGGAGCCTGCCGGCGGGCGGCCCGGCGCCGCGCGGCACGCGCTGCGAGCGCGGCCACGACTCCGAAGGCGGCGAAGGGGGCGGCGAGCAAGACGAGGATGCCGGAGCGGAACGCCGCCGCGAGCGTGCGCCCCTCTTCGAACGCCAGCGCGGTACGGCACATGGCGCACTGTGCCTCGACGGGCGCCGGCCACTCCAGAGCGGCTGCGGCGAAGCAGACCAGCGTGATCGCAGCAAGCCGGCGTGCGTGGCCGGGCTCGCTCGCGGCGGCGCGCATCGGCTACCCACCCATCCCCGCGATGCGGATCGCGTCGGGCAGGATCAGCCCGAACAGGATGACGGCATTCAGCAGCAGGCCGACCACGATCATGGCGACCAGCGCGATTCGTTCGAACCCCAGGTGCATGAAGGCGCCGGCGATCAGCCTGCGCGACCCAGTTTCGTATCGCGTCGGCCGACGGCTCGAACTCCCGAGCCAGGTCTCCCGGTGTACGTCCGGACCGAACCAGCTCGACCATCTGCTGTCGGAATGCCGCCGGGTACGGCGGTCTCGACTTTGGCATCGTGGACTCCTCCTCGCCAAGAGGATAGGTGTCCGCGGAACTGGGGCAACTTCACAGCCACGAGCAGCGACCTGCTGGTCGGCGAGCCGAATTCAGTTCAACTCCAGCGCGTCGACAGCGCGCCGCAGTTCGTTGATGTGTGCCGCGCGAATGTAGCCGCCGACCCGCGGTGGCTCGCTACTGAACGCGAGGGATTGACCGGCAGCGTTGTACGCTTGCTCGAGCGCGGTCCGCAACTCCATCATATGCACGGCCCAGATGGGTGTGGCTCCGGTTTCAATGGCCGGATCGGTCCACGGGAACTGGTTCAGACGGCGGGTGACGCGGAGCTCGTCGATACGCGTGCGCAGCTCGGTGATGTGTACCACTCGGACCGGCGTCTCGCCCGGAACGATGGGATCGTCGGTGAACATGCCGCAGAATCCACCGAAGAAATAACTCACCGACTGCACCCACGTCCGGAAGGCGTCATTGGCGGGCGCACACAGGGAGGACTCTCGAATGTCCAGGTAGCTGAGGTTCCGCAACCTCGTCAGGCCCTGCGGGAGCGGACCCGACAACGCGGTCTGCGCGAGACGTAGCGTCCACAGACTGTTCAAGTTCGCGAACGAAGGCGGAACCGGTCCCTCCAAGCGCCGATTAGCGTCCAGCGAGAGGTGCCCGAGGTTGACCAGCCCACCCAGGTCGCTCGGTATTCGACCGGTCAGGTCGTTGTCATTGAGCCACAGGTGTGTGAGAGACGCCAGCGACGTCAATCCGGTGGGAATCCGGCCGGTCAACCCGTTGCTCCAAAGCCTCAAGTGCGTAACCCGGCCGGCCGTATCCGTGGCCACGCCATACCACGTCGAGACCGGTTCGTTGCTCAACCAGTTCGTGTTGTTCGTCCAGCGCGGGCCGCCGGTCGCGTGATAGAACGCTTCGAGTACCTCCCGGTCCGTCACGCCAGCCGGTGGCGTGTACGGCGACCAGTCGAGGGCCAGCCCGTCAAAGTACTCCAGGCGGTTCGGGATCGTGTCAGCGATAGCGGCCCGGTGACCACTTGAGAGCCGATCAGGCCGATACCGCATCGCGAAGTACGGCAGCACACTCTCCGCTACGTCCTCACGGTCCGGGAAGTCGCGGGCGTAGTCGGAGATGTACTCGCCATCCGCCGCTTGCGCCCTCCGCCAGCCCGCCGCGTCCTGATGATTCTGGAGCGACACGTGCGCCCCTTCGTGGAACAAGACCTCCTCAAGGAACCCGTCGCGCAGAATGCGCGCCCCATAGCCAGTATGAATCGTGAAACTCCTGTCGAAGTAATTGCCGCCGAATACTTTGGTAACGCGCCCGCCAAGGCGCCCGCGCTGCGCAGCATCGGGATGTTCAGGGTCGCCGGCGTTCACGTGGACCTTCTCAGCCCGCGAGAGCAGGACGGCGGGCAGGCGTCCGAGAGCCGGCGCGTAGGTGTCCACTTCGGCCCGCGCTGCGTTTACGCTGCCGAATTCGGGGTTAACCTGGAACTCGATGCTTCGACCGCGAATGCGGGCCTCGAACAGGTAGGCGTTGACCGTGATCCAATCCAGGAGGCGATAGTCCCAGATCGACCGGTCACCCCGGCCGGTGTAGGTGACGCCCGTGAGTTCCGACGGGTCCGCGGTTGTGATGATATCCGGCGACAGGAAGGCCGTTCCCTGGAACGGCGGCTCCGCCAGGGCCGGCGATGCGGCGATAATCACCAGCACGATAGCAGCGGTTATCTGACCCACCCCGCGGTTGAGATCCGTGCCGGGGCGTTCCAGGCTCCGGCATGCTTCACGCCTCGCATCCATTGTACTGTGCACCATAGCGTTCACCAAAGACGATCGAGTCGCTCCCGCGCCCTTCCCGCGCCCACGAATGGCCCTGCTCCGCTGCGCGACGATACCACCGGACGGCTTCCACCCGCGAATCGTCGAGAAGAGGAAGTCGTCCGGCTTCACGACGATGAAGAAGAGCACGTTGGAGCGTCGTGGTGTTCGGAGCGCCTGGTCAAGCCTGCTCGACGTCGAAACGGCGCCAGGTTGAGGGCCTCCTTGCTGAACTTTACCCCAATCAGATGGATCGGTTCGCCCCGATCGCGGTACTTGTCCGCGTAGCCGCGCGCCTTCAACTGCGCCATCGCCGCGCCCTCGGGCGCCAGCATCCGAGGTGCGATGTTGAGCACGGACCGAGTCTCGTTCTTCCTCGGCGTGGGAGCCATCGTGGTCACCCTCGGCGTCGGCATGTGCTCGACGAACCCACGCTTCGACGATCTGAACGGCCGCTTCGACGACACGAACCGCCGTTTGGACGAGCGTTTCGACGGCGTCGACCAGCGTTTCGACGATCACGTCGCCGATGTGAACCGCCGTTTGAATGCCTTGGGTGCCGACGTCCGCGGGCTGCGCGCCGACCACGTCCGCTTCGACGAGCGCCTGCGGGCCGTCGAGGTCGCCTTCGGCAGGGTCGACCAGCGGCTCCTGACCATCGAGCGCGTCGTGCTGCCCCCGGCGCCCGCCAAGGCGAGTAGCCCGCCGACGAAACCGTTGCCACGGGAGTGCATGTGAGTTCACGAGCACTCCGCCCGGCCAACGGCAGCCGGACTTCCGTCGCGTGGCGAGGACTCATCGGGGCACAGGATTGGATGTCCTGCACCGGGCGCACCGGGTGCACGGGCCCTACGTCCGGAGCGACGGCGACCACCCTGCAGCCAGGCCGCAGGGAGCCTCTGCACGAACGTCCTCGACGCGCCCGTCGTACTAACGCACTCCACTGTGCGCGTCAGGGACGGACGGCCGTCAGGCAGACGTTCGCCGAAACCGAGGCCGCGGCGCCCGATCACGAGCGCCGCCGCGTGATGTATTCCCAGACGGCAGCGCCGCCGGTACTTCAGATTCCCGAGGCGGCTCGTCCACGCCGGGTCTACGTAACGAACTTCGATCCCGGCACGTCGGGCTTCACGCTCGACCGCGTCGCGCACCTGTCTTGCGCGAAAGAGGGACAGCACCTCGGCGAAGCGCTTCCCGTACGAACGCAGCCACGCCTTCTTGGCGCGGAGATCCAGGTTCTCGAGAACGATCGGGCAGAGCGCTCTTGATGCCCGTGCAACAACGTCCCTGGCGGCCTGCCAGACGGCATCCGACCCGGCACGCAGCGGCAAGCGCGCCGCACCGGCAAGGCGCCCTTCCGGCGACACCTCGGCCACCGCCAAATGGCCACGGTTCAGGTCGACCGCGACGGCGCCGTGCTGCGCATCCGAGATCACCCCGGGCTCGGCTTCTTCCAGCGTTACACACAGCTGGATCTTTCCGCGCTGTAGAACCTTCACGCGCCATGTGACAGGCCGACGGGCCTCAACGGCTGATTCGATCAGAGGCTGCTGGCCTGCAGAGAAACTCACCCCGTGCAGCACCAGGTGCTTGCGGGAGGATGCATCCGGCAGGCGCAGCTTCAGCGTGCCGTCCGCGGACCACTGCGCGACCTCGTTGCCGTGATTCTTCCCGGCTTCTCCGGAGAAGAGCGCTTCGGAGTCGCGCCGTCGGCGCCACTCGCGCAACCGGCCCCGGCGCAGGAGTCGGCGCCCCCCGAAGCACCAGCGGGGTTTTCCCTTCAGCTCGCTGTCCAGTCGCGCAATGGCGGTCTCCGCCTTGCGTCGCGCCACGGCGTTCCGGCGCTTCTTCGCCGGGTTCAGAGAATCAGCCGGCCAACGCGCTTCCAGCGCCTTGAGCCGGGTCGCGAGCATATGCAGGCGTTCCTTCCCGCCCTCGCGCCAGGAGTTGGCGGCAGCCTGCGACGCCGCCCGGCAGCCGGACCAGTGGCGGGCGAGGATGCCGAATCGGGCGCACACTTCGCGCTTCACGTCGGCTGCCCGACGCCGTTTCTGATAGAGCCACGAGAAGGTCGTGCGGGCCGCGCAGGCGAGAACACGCACCGCCTCGGCAAGAACCTTGTAGTCCGCGTTGGGAGGACGTACTACCGCGACGAACGTCGTCGTCATGAAGCGTCAGCCTCCACCGCCTTCTGCGCCCGGCGGCGCGCCGACCAGCGGCCGTACAGTCGGACGCAGATGCTGGTCAGGACTTCGGTCATGTCGCGGACAAGATCGTCCTCGAGCTCCCGGTCGTCGAGCACGAGCACGCCGCCCCCGCGAGCACGCAGGAGCGTATCGACCATGTCGAAACCGAAACGCGCCAGCCGATCGCGGTGCTCGACCACCAGCCAGCCGAGATCAGGATCGGCCAATGCCTTGAGGAGCTTGCGACACACTCCATTCAGTCCGGAACCGACCTCGCCGATCAAGGCATCGAGAAGCCAGCCGTTCGCCTGTGCGTGTTCCAGTAACCGCAGCTTCTGGCGATCGAGATCCGTTTTCTGATCGGCGGAGGACACCCGGGTATACGCCACCCGTTTCAGTGTCGGAGAGCAGTCCTCGACCTCGACGAACCAGAAGCGCCCCAGCTGCACGGGATGCAGACGAGCGGGAAACGTGCCCCGCCGGATACGCTGCCAGGCTTCCCGGGGCTGGAGACCCTGGGAACGGGCCCAGTCAGCGAGACTGGACTCCCTGTACCGGACGAGGCGGTCCGGCGCGCATCCGCGGGCGCTTCCGCCCTAGTCCGACGCAGCGCCGACCGCGCTCAGGCCTGGCTCAACGCCGCCCTGCGCCTGCTCGCCGCGCGCTGCTCGTGATGCAGGTCCGCGAGACCCCTGCCGGCCACGGGCGTCGCTGACGGCACGGGACTTGCTTCCCATTCGGGGAAGTGGCGCGGGAGTGGGAAGAGCGACGTGACGACCCGAAGCTGTCTGATAGGATGTGCCATGTTCATCACGGCGACCGGTGCGCCGTCCTCACCGGCGGCCTCCGACGGAACAACGTAGTCAGCGCAGCGCTGCAGGTGCTCACAACGCGGCTCAAGAACGTCCGAGCGTGCGTACGAGCGAACCGTCTCGTCCGGATTCTGGTGCGCCAGCGAAGCCTCCGAAATCTCCCGGGACACGCTGTCCACCTTCATCGCCATTACCCGGTAGGTCGAACGGAACCCGTGCAGAGTGACGAAACGGCCGTTCTCGTCACGCAGTTCAAGGTCACGCAGCCACCGGTTGGCGACATTGTTGGAGACGAATCGGACACCCGGACCGCGCCGAACGAACACGGTCGAGTCCGACCGAGCGGAGAGCACGCGCGCGGTCGAGGATGGCGAGCGTTTGGCGGGATAGCGGAACCCGATGAACGCACCAGAACGCACCGGGCCCTCATCCGTTCGAGAGGGCCGGTTCACAACCCCGAGCGGACGAGCCCTCCTCTGCGACAACGGGAGACGGTCCGCTCACGGTAGCCTTGACGGAACTGCCGCGGAAAGGCAGAATCCGGTCCGAATGGCGTGGTGGGAGCACTCCCGCGCCGCCGTTCGCCTACGCAGGCGTCGGTACCAGCGACCTCTGGAGCAGCCGTGTTCGACCCGCCACCGGGAGGTCGCAGTTGCGGCTTCCGGTGTGCCCGCAGCATCACGATGTGCAGTTCCGTGATGTCCGGCTCCGGCGGGTCCGCACGGGGTCGTGCGGTCGCTGCGCACCGTTGGTCGACACCAGCACCTGCGCGCGCACCCGGCGGGCGCTCGCCAACAGTGCCGTGGGGGAGGGCCGACCGGCGGCGCAGACTGGGGGGCGAAGAAGTTGGGCCGAGCGCGCGACCGGGCACGACGGAGTTGATGAACACCGACGAACGAGGAAGAATCAGGAGGTTGCAGCCCGGGAGGACGAAATGAGCGAAGTGAGGATCAGAGCACGGGACCGACGAAGCGACGATCGACCACCATGCGTGGACCCGTGGGATCCAGCGTACGACGAAGACTTCGCGCGGAGCGGCATCAGACGATGCGATATCACCGTGCTGCCACCGGACCGATTTCCCGACGACCCGATGCCGGAAGACCGTGCAAGACGGCTCCTCGGGCGGTGGTACTCAAGGTCGCGGGAAACCGGGCCACGGAACTCGGTAACCGTAACCGGTCGATTCGGGCAAGTCTGCTGCGGATGGCAGCATTCACCGACAGCGGCCGAGCTGTACGACGCAATCCGGGCAACGAACCCATCGAAACGACAGAGAGCCGTGTTCACGACATGGCTGTGCGAATGCGAGGAGTGGGAGCTCCTGGACGCCTGGGCAGACGGCGTGTACACACTGCGGCAACTCGTTACAGCAATGTACCGGCACGGGTGGGAGACAGGACCGACAAGCCAGTTCCTCAACAACTTCGCACGGCCACCGGAGAAGGCAACGAGATGAAAGCGCGAAAAGTGGTTCTGCCACCACCGGCGAACGGAATATGGCCGGCAGCAATTGCTATCACCGCCGAACTCATCGGTGTGTGCAGAACGCTAGAAGGCGACGACTGGTACCTCGGGGGTGGAACGATGCTCGCTGCAGACTGGCAGCATCGTACGAGCACCGACATCGACATCCTGATCGCGCCTGGACTGAGCATGAACGCGCTACCGGATGCGGCAGCAAGACGAATCGAGAAACTAATAGATCAGACGCATGGCGAAACAATCCGGTCACCGGACCAGAAGTTGAGTGTCAGGTTCCCGAATCGTGGGAAGGTCGACATCTTCAGCAGCGGCCGCCAACTACCGGGGCTTGAAGAGGCCATTGATATAGACGGACGACCTGGAAGACGATTGAGCGACGCGCAAATCTTCGCAGGGAAGTTCCGACGCGCCGTCGAGAGGCATGTGGCAGCGCGCGACCTGTTCGACATGTGCTACGCAGCCGAAACGTGGCGCACGGGACTGACGCAAGCACTTAACACGATTCCGGAAACCGACCTCAATCGGATCACCACGTTCTGGAGAAGCGCCGAACCGAAGATACGAGAAGAAGCCCAGACAAAGCTGACGGGAGTCAATGAGCAAGAGCGGATCCGCCCAAGCCAACTCGTAGAGAAGACCATACGGCAACTAGAAAAGCACCGGTACGCGGAAATCAGAATCACGGCAGCAAAGGACCGAGCAGTCGTACAGACACTCACAGCAGGCGGCCGAGCGGATGTTTATGAATCAGC
The DNA here is from genome assembly GCA_963662835.3 of Vicinamibacterales bacterium. Lineage (GTDB taxonomy): Bacteria > Acidobacteriota > Vicinamibacteria > Vicinamibacterales > UBA8438 > WTFV01. Next base: position 6,466,005 of record CAXXVU020000002.1, on the reverse strand, counting down.
CCGGGAAAACATCGAGCGGGACTTCGTGGCACGGGGCATCACGAGACACTTGGCACAGCACAACATAGGAGCAAGGGACGCGATAGAACGAACGCGCGACAAGAGCAGGAACGCAAGTAGCGACGAGACCGTGTTTCACATTCGAACGGCAAACGCAACGCGGGCTCGAATGGAAATGTACAAAGGAGCAGAGCTGACGAGACACGCGGGAAAGAACGTCAACCCACAAGAACGACCAGATGGCCAACGACGGCCGCAGCGAGCGGCGGAACGAAGCCAGACACTGCAACGACGGTAATATCGGTGCAAACGATCAAGATGCAGTGCAATAGATCAAGCAACAGGAACTGTGGGAACGAACGGTGGGAACGGAAGGGTTGCATCCACGTAAGCGACTGACTCGGAATGGTTTACGCGGACGCAGCAAGTTCCACTGACGCGTCGGCTCCCGGCCCTGGCACAGGCCGCTCGCGATGGCTGGCGAGCGCAGCAACAGCTTGCGGACCGAAGAGCGTGAACAATCGATGCGTCGGCTGCGCGGTGAGGTTTTTCAAGCGTCAGACCCAACAGACCGTCGAGCCGGGTCGTATCACGGCGAGTGCGGATCCCGCTGTCGGAACGGCCGTCGTTGACGCACGGTGTTGCTGGATGGGCGGCCGGAAGTCCGGCGTGGACAACGTCAGGAGACCCGCCGTCATTGTCCGGCATCCGCAAGCCTTCGCATCTCGGCGGCAATCGTCGAGACGTCTCGGTTCAACGAAGTCAGTACCCTTCGGACCAACCCGGTCGTGGTCCACGTCAGCAGGTTGAAGTGCTCGGCGGCGAGAACAACGGCGTCACCGCCGATGACCAGTTGAACGCGCGTGGCGACGGCGCAGGAGTCGCTGTCGAGGACAGGAACGACCAGCGCCGACACGTCGAGGCTCACCCCCTCGACCCGCGCCGACTGCCGGACGACAGTCACCTCGAACCTGTTCCGGTTCAGGGCAAGTTCGGCCTCCGCAGCCAGGAGCTCCGCATCGAAAACGCACGTGTCATCGTCGAGTCGGGCGAGGAGGTTGCTCGTCACATGGACAACATCGGTCTGGGCCGCCGCCTCGAACCCAGGAAAGTAGTCCTGCCCGGTGGCCGAGCAGGGCGCGAGGAGCAACAACGAGAGCAAGACTGCCCGTTCGGTCATGCGGTCTCCTTGGTCACGGTGACGATCTTTCTGACGTTCCCCGTTGAGAACGTCAGAAACGGCAACTCGTCCTGGTCCTAGAACGCCAGCAGCTCGTCCTGGGTCGCGGCGCGGGCCGCTCTGACGAGGGCGTGCGGTTGGTCTCGCAGCCTAACCACGAACAGCATCACGCTTCCAAGTCGGCGACAATGCTGAGCCGCCGCACCGCCCGGTCCACGAGCGCCCGGACACGGTTGTCCCGGGCAGCCAGCACGTCAACAGCCGCGGCCTGCGGCGCCTCGGCTGCGAGCGCGCGGGCGTGGGTCTCGGCCAGCGGACGGTTCCATTGCACGCCGCGCAGCAGCGCGAGACAGAGCCGTTGGGCGGCGGCCATCGAGCACCCTTGACCCCGGATGTTGCATCGACAGCACGGTTATCGGCTCTTCCGGTCGAGAACTGTACGGGCGCGTCTGGCGTGTGACCGAGACCGCTGACCGCCGATCATGCCTGTCGGCACGCCGGCGGGCAAGAGGCTCGCGAGATGTACGCGGCCGATCCGCATGCCATGGCAGTAGCCCTGGAGCCCGACGACTCGTACGAGTTGCGGGACCGCTGGCTCAACCCGCCCGAGTGGGCGGAGTGGGTTCAAGGACCGGTACCCAGGGCTATCCGAAGCGACCGGTGCCCCGTTACGAAGACGCGGCGAAGGCGCTCAGGAGCCGGACGCTGACGAACCCTGAAACACCCACCCGCAGGGCTCGCAGATGCTCATGCGGTGCTGGTCGCTTCGGTTGCGCAGGCTTACGGCTGGCCTGCCGATATCTCCGATGACGATGCCTTGCGCGAGTTGCTCGAACGCAACGGCGGCTACTGAACAGACACACTCAGTCGGCAGATTTACGCGCAACAGGTGCCCGGCGGTAGCTCCGCGTCGGGTGCGGTCTGGCGGCGAAATCATCCCCGCGTAGCCCAGCGCGGCTCAACGGCACGGTACCGTCTTGTCGGCGGAGCGATGCTGTCTCCGGCTGTGCCAGGGGGCACTACCGCCCACGCGAGGTCGCGAGCCAGCACGGGCACCCACCGCGCCAGCCGGGAGACCTCGTGGTGGTTCAGCGAGAAGAACTCGGTCGGGTCCAGAATGTCGACGACCCACGGCCGCGACGGTTCTTCATTGCGGTCGCCCACGCATTCTCGCCACACCAGACTCGCCCCGTGGTCCCGCCATCCGATGCCGATCCGCGCCACGACAGCGTCGATGCGGTGCCGAGCTCGCACCACGAACATCCACCCGCCGGTCGCGGCCATGCTGCCGCCGAGCCGGTAGCGCGGCTGCGCAGGCAGGACAATGCTGCCGCGACGCAGCTTCGGCAAGACGACCTCACGCAGGAACCTGAGGTTGTCGCGCTGCAACATGCACGGGCCAAGCTCCCGCACGATGCTCGATGGCAGCGTCACGTGCGGGAATCGCATTGCAGGCGGATCTGGGTGCGCAGGCGCTTCAACGATCGTCGCGTCGCGGATGACCCGAAGGGCTGTGCCTCGTACCGTGCGTTCTTCTTCCACCGTATACACGACTGGATCTTCGGCTTGACTGCTCTCCGCCGATAGAGGCCTCCGGTCGCTGCTCTAGACGACCGCCGCCCCTCGCCGGTAGAGTCGGTGAATCCCGATGCGGCATCCAGGAGGGAGACTGTTGCGTCGGAGACGCCCGTTCCTGTGCGCCGTCCTGCGCGGAATTACCGGGAACCGAGACATCGCGGCCGTGCAGGTGCGCGACCTGGCCGCCGACACGCCGCCGCTGCCGCGTTGCACCTTTTCTGGTGCGACCTCTCGGCCACGCCCTTCCTTTCAGACCGCGGAGCGCAGCGGCAAGATGCGTTGGCTTCGAGCTGCAGACGGCAGGCCGGTTTCTCACGTATCGGGTCGGCACGGGCCGACACCGTCGGACAAGCGCGCAGAACACGGAGCGGCATCGGGGCCGTCGACGATTTCAAACTCTCATGACCGGCGCGCGCCGGTCACCCCGACGTCATGAAACGCGACCGGCTTTCGTCCACGACGATCACGTGGCGCCAGGGCAGCAGGTCCGGCCGCCGGCGCGCGGCGTCGGTGGCCTCGAGGTATCGTGCTGTCGTGGTCGGTCGTGCCCGTGTCGGCGAGTTCCTGCTCATAGCGCCGCCGCACGGCGCCGCCGATGCGCCGCAGCGCCCCGACGTCGGGGCGCGCCGTGGGCGGCGGGCGCCCGGCTGGCCGGCGGCGCACCGCGCCTATCCAGGCGTCGACCTCCAGCGTCAGCGGGCCGGGCTCGGCGTCCGGTCCGTCGCCGACGTCGTCGGTCGCTTCGACCGTCCATCACTGCGGCTCGTCGATCTCGACGCCCACCGCCCGCAGTCGTTCGACGAGTAGCTCGGCCATGCCCGGGCCGTCGCCGTCCCAGGCGCGCTGCAGGTCCCCGAAGGTGGTCTCGACATAGCGCGTCGAAAGGCTCTCGTGCAGACGCCGCTTCCAGGCGCCCACCTCCTCGTAAGCCAGCGAACTCCGCCGGCGCCCGGCCGCTCCGGCCGTGCGCGTAGTGCTCAAGCCAGACGCCGCCTTCCGCCGTCACCGGCGCTTGCGGGTCGTCCGGCAGGTAGAACCGGCATCATCTACGAGTGGTTGCAGCGGGGCCGATCGAGCGATACCGACAACGACGGCATTGCCTGTGACTCCGCCTCGAACCCGAACGGCTACGTTCCGACTGTAGAGCCGGTGGGCCCGCAGGGCTGCCCGGCGGACGCAGAGACTTGGCGCGGGTTGCGGGTCTGTCAGGAACAGCCGCGCGATGGCTACGACCGCGATGCCTTCGGCCAAGGCTACAGCACCCTGGAAGACGACATCATCGCGGCACTCCCGCCAACGATGAAGGCCGGCGGACAGGTCTATACGCCGTACTCGTGCATCGCGTTCGAGATCACCGCGACAGGAACCGCCGCGACGCACATCGAGCACATCGTCGCTCTTGCGGAGGCGCACGACAGCGGCATCGGCGACGGTCGGGGACGGGACGTCGCAAGCGACCTCGACAACCTCACGATCGCGGATCCGACGGTGAACCGAGTAGAGAAGAGTGATCGGGACGCTGCTGGGTGGATGCCGGCTCGACACGGCGCCTGGTTCGCGCAACGTGTCATCGCCGTCAAGCTCGAATACGGGTTGAGCGTCGATCCGGCCGAAAGGGACGCGCTCGCCGCTCTGCTCGCGAGCGGAGGTGCCGAGCTCAACTGCGTGGACGCCGATACCACGGCCCCGACGGTCACCATCGGCACGACCGCCAGCGCTCCCGTCAACGCGCCCTTCTCGATCACGGTCACCTTCTCCGAACCCGTGACCGGCTTCGATCTCGAGGACCTGGTCGTCGGCAACGGCCGCCCCACCGAGCTGCAAGGCAGCGATGAGAACTACGCCGCGACGATCACTCCTGCCGCCTCCGGTCCGGTGACTGTTGACATCCCCGCCGGAGCCGCACAAGACGCGGCGGCCAACCCGAGCGTCGCGGCCACGCAGTTCTCCATCACTGCGGACCTGGTTCAGGTGCTGTTCACTGACGACCCGATCCGGCCCGGGGTAACGCCGATCAAGGCCGTCCATTTCAGGGAACTGCGTCTGCGAATTGACGCCCTGCGAACGAAGGCGGGATTGGCGCCGTTCCCTTGGACAGACGCGGCGTTGACGACCGGCTCGTCTGTCAGGCGCACGCATTTGCTTGAGTTGCGGGAGGCGCTGGCCGCGGCGTACTCGGCAGCGGGGCAGGCCGCACCAGGATGGACCGACCCAGCGCCGGTGGCGGGGACGGCGGGGACCCCGATCAAGGCTGCACCTGATGCAGCTCCGCGCAGCGGTGATTGCCCTGGAGTGATCCCACCCGTACCGTGAACGGCGCATGAGCCGGAACCCGGCGACATCACACTCGCTTCGCACACTCCTCGGTCAACGGGCAAGGGGCGCAGCAGGGTGCTGGCCTCGGGCGGCGGCCGCCGCCGTCATGCGGGTCGCCGCGGGCGACAACGTCGTCTCGCCGATGCCCAGGGTCCGGTCACGCGGACAGAATCCGGTTCGGCAGGTCGCGCAATGGAAGTAGCCCGCTCCAGGGTCATGGCGCCCAGGGCGGTGCGGATCGTCTTTGCACGCCGGCCGGCGTAGCGGGCCGTGTGTCCGCACCGGCAGGGCAGGCCGGCGGCGTGCTGGTCACTGTGGTCGGCGTTGAGCCGCTCGGCGACGAAACGAGCCGCCACTGCGAGGACGGCGGTGCGCACCGCCGTCTCGGCCGCCTCGAAGTCGCGCAGCGTCATCGTCGCGTCGTCCCCCAGCAGCCGCTCGATCTCCGGTGTCGCTTCGGCCGCCAGCGACTTGGCGATCACCGCGGTCGGCGGTTTTTTCTTGCTGCGCGGCTGGTCGCCAGCCGCGCCTCGCTCAGGGCATCGTTGACCTCAATGAACCTCTTCGACAATTGCCGGAAGCGGCGATACTCGGCGAGCCGCGCCTGCGTCTCCGACCCGGCGTGGGCCGGGATGATGCGTGTGACCGTCTTGCCGGCCTGCTTGCGCGTCAGCGACACGACCGGCCCGTGCCCGGGGTCGCCTGGCTTGGCGCAATGACACCTGGGCTTGCCGCAGTCCATCCACTGCCAGATATCGGCCGATCAAGCCTTGTCCTTACCCCGGAACGAATCCCCTCAATTTCCTGACGTGCACCCAGAAGATAGTCCGTCCCGGCGCGTGGTATGATCCCCTGTTCAAAGCTCGGTACTCACTTGCAGGCCACTCCCCGACACCCCCTCACCGAGGCCTTCGCGGCCTGCCGCCGCGTGCTCGTCGCCGTCGCCCTGTTCAGCGCCTGCGTCAACCTGCTGCTGCTGGTCGTGCCGATGTACATGCTGCAGGTCTACGACCGCGTGCTGACCACCGGCAACATCGACACGCTGCTGGCCCTGAGCGCGATGGCGCTGGTGGGGCTGGCCACCTTCGGCCTGCTCGACGCGGTGCGCCTGCGCATCCTGGCGCGGGCCGGCGTGTGGCTCGACCGCGAGCTGGGCAGCCCGGTGCTGGCCGGCGCGGTCGCCGAGGCGCGCCGCGCGGGGGGCGCGGTGTCGGCGCAGGGGCTGCGCGACCTGGCGACGCTGCGCGGCTACCTGGGCGGGGCGGGCATCATGCCGCTGTTCGACGCGCCCTGGACGCCGGTGTTCCTGGGCATCGTCTTTCTCATCCACCCCGTGCTGGGCGTCATCGGCATCTGCGGGGCGGTGCTGCTGTTCGGCCTCGCGGTGGCCAACGACCGCGCCACGCGGAAGGGGGTGACCGAGGCGAACCAGGCGGCGGTGAAGGCGCTGAACGCGGCCGACGCGGCCATCCGCAACGCCGACGCCATCACCGCCATGGGCATGCTGCCGGCGCTGGCCCGGCGCTGGCGCGAGACCACCGACCGCGGGCTCGACCTGCAGACGGCCACCGCCGACGCGTCGAGCGGCATCGGGGGCGCCGCCAAGTTCTTCCGGCTGTGCCTGCAGGCGTCGATGCTCGGCGTGGGCGGCTACCTGGTCATCGGCAACCAGATGTCGCCGGGCAGCATCGTCGCCTCGGCCATCATCCTGGCCCGCGGCCTCGCCCCGCTCGAGCAGTTGATCACCGCGTGGCGCAGCCTCATCGGCGCCCGCGCCGCCTACGGCCGGCTGAAGGAGCTGCTCGATCGCGCGCCGCCCGCCGCGGGGGCCACGGTGCTGCCGCGGCCGGCCGGACGCGTCACCTTCGAGCGGGTGACCTACGTGCCGCCCGGCACGCAGGTGCCCATCGTCCGGCAGGTGGGGTTCAACCTCCCGGCGGGGCACGTGCTGGGCGTGGTGGGGCCGTCGGGGGCGGGCAAGACCACCCTGGTGCGCCTGCTGGTCGGCTCGCTGCAGCCGACCAGCGGCAACGTGCGCCTCGACGGGGCGGACGTGGCCATCTGGCCGGACGCCGACCGCGGGCGCCACGTCGGCTACCTGCCGCAGAACGTCGAGCTGTTCGCGGGCACGGTGCGCGACAACATCGCGCGGCTCGGCGAGGCGGACGACGAGGACATCGTGGCGGCGGCGCAGCTCGCCGGGGCGCACGACATCATCCTGGGCCTGCCGCGCGGCTACGACACGCCGATCGGCGACGGCGGCGTTCCCATCTCCGGCGGCCAGCGGCAGCGGGTGGCCCTGGCCCGCGCCCTGTTCGGCGACCCGTCGCTGGTGGTGCTCGACGAGCCCAACGCGCACCTGGACGGTGACGGCGAGCTGGCCCTGGCCGGCACCGTGCGGCGGCTGCGCGAGCGGGGCGTCACCGTGGTGCTGATCGCGCAGCGCTACGGGGTGGCCGCGCTGGCCGACACGGTGGCGCTGATCAAGGACGGCGCCGTCGACGCCTACGGGGCGCGCGACGAGATACTGCCCAAGCTGCGGCGCGCCAACCTCGCCGCGGTGAGGCCGGGGGCCTGATGCAGCCGCAGGCAACCGCCGATACCCCTGCCGTGGACACGGTCGCGGACGCGGTCGCCGCGGACGCCTCCGGCGCGGGCCGGCGCGGCCTGCGCGCGCTGGACGCCCGGCGCCCGAGCGCCCCTCGCGGGCGGCGCTCGCCGCCGGCGACCTGGCCGAGGGGCTGCGGCTGTGGGAGCTGTGGACCACGCTGGGGCTGCAGGGCGTGCGGCGGGGCTACCGCCGCTCGGTGCTCGGCCCCCTGTGGCTGACCCTCTCGCTGGCCGTCACCGTCGCCGTGCTCAGCGTCCTGTACGGGCAGTTGCTCGGGGTGCCGCTGGAGCGCTACGTCCCCCACCTGGCGCTGGGGTTCATCGCCTGGCAGTTCATCGCCGGGGTGGTCGCCCGGAGCTGCAACGTCTTCGTCCGCCAGAAGGCGTGGATCCTGAACGACCGCCGGCCGCTGTCGCTGTTCGTCCTCATGGACGTCTGGGAGAGCCTGCTCGAGATGGCGCACAACGCGCCCGTGTACGTCGGCGCGGCGCTGCTCTACGGCATCTTCGCCGGCGCCGCGGGCCTGCAGATCGTGCCGGGGCTGGCCCTGGTGCTGCTCAACGCGGTGTGGGTGGGCCTGCTGCTGGGTACCGTGTGCGCCCGATTCCGCGACATCGCGCAGATCGTCGCCAGCGTCATGCGCATCGCCTTCTTCGTCACCCCGGTCATCTGGATGCCCGAGATGCTGGGTTCGCGGGCGCACCTGGCGCTGTACAACTTGGCGGGTGCTGCCGGCGCCGCCTACCCCGCGCTCCAACGAAGGCCGGGACGCAAATCCCGGCGACCCTTCGACACGCGTAACCGGGCCAACGTGAAGGCCGCAGCCGCTCAACGAAGGCCGGGACGCGAATCCCGGCGACCCGCGCCGCCCGGGCCCGGATGGTCGGTGTCGAAGAACGCTCAAGGAAGGCCGGGACGCGAATCCCGGCGCTCCTGCCAATTCCCGCAGAGAGGCGACACGAGAGACGAAGACGACCGAATGAGGCCGAGTTCGTGACCCTGGCGTCGGCTGAGGCGAAACCGTTCGGCTCCAAACGCCCGCGTCGTGTCCGCCGAGCCTCTGGGTTCGAACCGAACACTCCGCCATCCGGCGTGAACGCCCACTCGCGGCCACGTGGCCCTGCTCTCGGGGTTCCAAGCGTCCATCAGCGCGTCGATGCCGGCGCTGTCGAGGGGCTGGCGCCAAGCAGGCCAGTGGAAGCGGCGCTGTGGACTCCCCGGAGTCTTCCGCCAGCCCCTCTGCCTTTCCCCCACATCGGTGTAGCAGTCCAACCGCCGATCGGCTCCGCAGCCACGTACAGGCAAGATGGCCAGACCGAAGAACGCGAGTTCTTCAAGGACAGGATCGATCCATTTCGATGTCGCATCCGAGAGGGAACCCAGTCTGGTCTGATCGAATCCCAGTCCGTTGCCTTTCACTCGGATGGCCTGACCGGCCAGCGAAGCCCGAACCCGTGCTGCCGAGGGTTCCACTTTTTCGTGGAGCTTCATCAGCCGATGGTGCAGCCACTTGATCGTCCCCGGGCCGGCGGGATCGAAAGGAGCGTGCGCGACCTCGCCGTTCTCATCGACGCTCAGATCGGTCACCGTCGACGACAGCGTCCAGGAACACGGGTGCCCCCGCGCCGCACGTGCTCGCGTGACGAACGCCTCCACCGGAACCCTTCGTCGCACCAAGCCGGCTCCCTTCCACTCTTCGGCAATCGGCAAGTCGGACAGTAGCGCCCCATCCGGCCAGGATCCGCAGAGGGCGTCGACCGGATCGATTACCGCGGCCGAGAGCACCGCCAGGGGCGCGCCGTCCGTCGTCCAGTGCAGCCGGAGCCGGGTATCCAGCACCGTGGCGCCCACCGCTGCGAGCCAACCGTTGATCCATGCGGCGGGCAGTCCGTGACATGTGAGCTGAATCATCGTCCTGGCTCCAGGTCCACGTTGGCTCCCGCAGACACCGCGTGGTCCGCGCGAATCACGGTTGCTTCGAGCAATGCCAGTCCCCACGGCCCGAAGCGCTCGTTGAGTCTCCTGAAGCGGGCAGGCTGGTCCCAGTCGACGAGGGCAAGGTCCGCCGGCGCTTCGACGGACGCGCCCACCACCAGCCCCGACACAACCGCGGGCGTGCCGTCGGGAACCGGCGGTACCAGTGGCCGGCCCTTGCCGTGGTGGCTGATCACCAGATGGAGCAGCAGATCCCGCTGCACCGGATCGCCCCAGGCGGAATTCTGTGCGAGCCACGCGCGCACCAGCCGAGCCGATAGATCTTCGTGCCGGCCGCCGCGAGGCCATCCGGCTGCGATGCGCATCGCCTCCCATAGGTGCTGCGGTGCGTTCGACTTGGCGACCAGCGCGCCCCGTTGTCCCTCCGGATCGAGCCATCGCTGAAAGCGCCGATCGGCTTTGCCGACATCGTGGAGCAGGCCGGCGCGCTCAACGATGTCGGTCAGATCGAACGACAGGCCGATGCAGCGCGCGATCTGCCGCGCTCGTCCCGCCACCGCCATTCCGTGCTGCTCCAGCTCAACCGCCGCAGCGCTGAGCGACGTTTCGTCGAACTCACCGCTCCGGGACTCGGGCGTGGGCCTCTTGGCCCGCAACCGGGGCACTTCCTTGCGGGCTTCCACGGCCAGCGAGGTCAGCGTCCCGGTAAAGCCGGTCCATTCCGCCTGATCCCACCCGGCCGGCGTGGGAGCGGCCTTGACCGCGGTCAGAATCTCCTTCACCGCTTCGTCCCGCTCAGCCGGGTCGACATCCTCGTCGCCGTCGTCGTCGATACCCAGTGCAGTGCCGATGAGCCCGCCGAGCGCAACGCCGCAGAGGCGCTCAATCGCCCTTGCATCGAGCGGCAATCCCCGACCGACGAGGGACGTGTCCACGACGGACTCTGAGGCGGTTGGATTCCAGCCGAACCCGTCGAGCAACCCACGATCGGTCGGCAAGACGATCTGATCTCCCGGCCGCAGGTCCGCGGCCGAGGTCGTTTCCACCGTTACGCCGTCCGCGGCCAAGCGGCGCAGGTCGTCGTCGCCGAGGACCTCTCTCACTTCGCCGACAGAAACCTCTACCGCTTCTCGATCCGAGGCGCGGGGCCACAACCGCTGGCCCTCTTCCGGGACGTGGACGCGCCAGATCAGCGAGACCGTGTACTGCGGAGCAGTGATGCCGCTGAAGTACGGCTCCACGGGAGCTTCGCCTTCAGGTGGCGTGGTCGTCTTCGTCCACTCCCAGAGGATGCCGGGCAGGACTTCTGGCGCCCGGCCGGGAGGATCTCGCGGCGACCCCAGGACCTCCGCCACACGCCTGGGGGACAGGTTCACGGTTCCACTCCCATCGCCGCCGCGAGCGTCCTGCAATCGTCGGAGCACGCTGGCCGGCTCTGCGCCATAGACCGGCCAAGTATCGGGACTTGCCCCGGTCGTGCCGCGGCGCACCTTGGGGGCCGGCAGGTGAACGTAAACGGCTTGGGCATGCGGGTGCCTTCCAACTCGATTCAGCCTGCCCAGCCGCTGCGTGAGAGCCCGTACGCCGCACGCTTCCGTAACGAGGTATTCCGCGTCGATATCCGCGCCGACCTCCAGGGTCTGCGTCGCGACCACGATCAGATGGCGTTGTCGGCCGACCTCTGCGTCGCGAGTCGCGGCAATGCCGTGCTCTCGGTCGAGGATCCGGGCGCGTATCCGTGCGGCCTCCCGTTCGCGCGTGAGCCCGGTCACGAGCAGCACGTCGGCCGTGGTCTGCGCCATCATCTTGCGTAGGCGGCCGAAGGTATCCCGCGCTGTCTTCGGGGTGTTCGCAAACACCATGCACGTCGCCGGAGCCGATGCGTCCCGGATGAGACCGAGTGTCGCATCGGCCAGGCGCCGAGCGCTGTCACCGGTTTCCATCCGCAGCTCCATCGGCTTCACAGCGTCGAGCCGCTGTCGAACAACCGAATGCGCTTCATCCTCGGCGTCGAGGTCGAACCGTCGACGATCGACGCCATCACCGGTCGCCGTCAGCGCCGCCAACCGGGTTCTCGATCGGGCTTCACCGAGGATGGTCTGTGCGCCCGGCGTGCAATCGGCAAGCGCGGAGAGCAACGCCCTCAGATGCGGCGCCAGATGCACCTCGTCCAGCAGTACCAAGCTGTCGGTTCCGGCCATGGCGGCATCGACCGCATGCAGTGTCGATCCGTAGCCGCGAAACAGCAGCCGTGAGCCGTACAGCGGCAGGGTGCACAACAGGATCACTGGGCGTGACGGGTCGGTTGGCGTGCGCGACGCGATTCCGCCGCGCAGCCGGATCACCTCGAGCGGTGGCGCCTCTGGGTCAGCGGACAGCGAACCGAGGCGGCGGGCGACGCTTGTGAGCACTGCCGCTGCCCGTTCATCAGGCTCCAACGAATCGGGATCACGGAGCGCATTGGCGATCTCCTCGGCATGCTCGGCAGTCGAATCCACCAGCAGGCGCCGGTTGACCACCCACCAGATGCGGGTCGGCGCCGTGCGTCTCTCAGGTGCGCGGTCCGCTTGCGAAGCCAGCCACCACACCGCGATATCCAGACAGGAGGTCTTCCCCAGACCGGCAGGAACGCCCACCTCGGCAGGCCACTGTTCGGTCATTGTGACGTGTACCGCCAGACGTCTCTGCCAGGGAAAAGGATCGCGTCCACGCCCATTGATCGCCGAGTAGAACTCGGCGAACGCGGGCATGGCTGGCAGCGCAGCCCCGCCAGCCGGGAGTTCCGGTTTCATCGCTCGGCCCCCCGCTCAGTCATCGACCGGAATACAGAGCCCGAATCCGCGCTGTCGCCCGGAGCCGATCACGACGGGTCCCAGAACCGGTTGAGCGAACCGGAGCTCGACGTGAGAGTACGGCAGTGCAGGCCGGTCAGGCCGGTTCACCTCCACGGGTGCCAGATCGACCGCTCCCGCGACCAACGGCGTCCGCGCTGACCGAAAGGTCACCGGGTCGGGCAGACCCGCGTGACGGCACCACTGCGCGACTTCCACGAGGTTGAGCGCGCGACGTCGCTCATGGATTGCCGGAAACGCCGTTACCCAGCCTCGCGATCGACGGAGCCAACGGTGCGGATGGGCCGCGAGAGGGCGTGCTTCGTCCTCGCGGGGAGCAACCGACACGTCGACGCCACGACCGGTGAGCCGTCGTATGGCGACCGCAGCATCGAGAGCCATCCGGCGTGCGGTGAAGTCGCAGCCCGGCGGCAGCCATAGGGCCAGACCGTGAATCCGTCCACGCGACCGCCGGTAGCCCACGTCCGGAAGGGCCAGATACCGAGCAATCTCGTACCCGTTCTCGCCAAACCCGTGGCCATGCAGAACCGCCGGAGGTTCGCCATGAATCCTCTGGTGCTGGCTGAGAACAGCTTCCTTGAACAAGGCCGTAACCGCGGAGACGCGGCGGCCTGAGACAGGCGTTCCGAGGCGCAGCCACGCCACCACCTCGCCTCGGTCGACCGGTTTCGCCGACCGGGGTGAGCGGTACCGCATTCCGTGCCGAAGCGCCGGGAACTGCAGCCGGCTCATCGAGGCGCCGCGCACGCACCACTCGTCGTACATCCGATCGAGTTCCTGCAGGTCGCCTGGCTCGGTGACATCAATGACCTCGTCGCCCAACGGATCGGGGACAAAGGCGTCGTTTCTGGTGGCCGACATCCGGGTCGTGACGCGCACGCGGACTGGCGAGTCGGAAGCACCAAGATAACCGACACGTGCAGCGCGCCGCCGGAGCGCTTCGAGGATCGGTGCGGGTGGCGGGTCCACGTTCCACGAGTAGACAACGTCCGGATCGCGCGGCGAGACCCGCACCCCCGATCGATGGAGTGCTTCCGAGCGGCCAACGTACTCTTGATGGGTCGTTCTGGATGCGCTGCCTTCGTGCTTGACGACGTACCGCGGCTGGAGAGGTTGATGCCAGGGGCTTGCGTGGGAGTGAATGACCGGCGGCGGCAGCCGCTCGATCCACGCCAACTCCGTGCCGTCGGTTACTCGGCAGTTCTGCCGCGTCCCGTCCGCCGCGACCAGCGCCGCGAACAGGCGCGCGGGCGAAGGAGGCCACTCGCCGCGGCTCAAACGACCGGTGTTCGCGGTACCGTCCGGGTCGCCGCGAAACGTCCCGTGCAGTAGCTGCACCGAGATCGCCAGCATCAGTCGACGATCTCCGGCCACGTCGAGCGAATCACTGCGTCGAGGTTCTCCTTGGGTGTGAGGATCGTGGGCGGCTGCCCCCAGCCATCGAGCGGTACGCCGACCGACTCGGCATGCGTCCGGGCGGATTGCAGCAGGGCGTGCGTCGCGGCGGCGGCGCCGAGGGCGCACGGCTCGTCGCCGGCGCGTCCGAGCCACGTCACCGTCGACGCTCTCGGCCGCAGTTGGGCGCCCGACCGCAGCGCAAACCCTCGTCCGAAGGCGAGCTGGTGGGCATGCAGCCCGAGCGCCACCAAGAGGGCGCGCGCGGCCGCATCCGCGTCGCCCGAGTGCTCACGACCGAGGCTGATTCGCCGGAGTTGAGCGAAGGACACGGTCGCTCGTTGCGTCACGCGCGCGAACGAGACGGCCGCCGCAGTGGCATCGCTACCCGTGAACGGTACCTGGCCGTGGCCGATCTCGGAGAGCTTGTCGTTCTTGCGGCCGTCGACCTTCTCTCCCTTGCCGAGGTCCCACTTCGTTCGGTCGTCCGGACTCGAAGTCACGGCCTCGTCCGTGTTCAGATTCAGGGCGTCGCCCTTCATCCCCAGGACTCTGGTGTCCGTCGACGCCGGCTGCCAGCCGATGATCTCTGACACCCAGGCCCTGGCGTGCTTGCTGTTGTGCCGCTTCTTGCCCAGGTGGGACTGCCAGAACCCGTACAGCAGTGCCTGCGGAAACCACGCCATCAGGGGGCCGCAGGCCCGTGCGGTCGCGCCGAAGATGCATCGACCGAGCTCCGTCCTGATGAAGTCCTGGTCACCCAGCTTGGCGTCTCGAAGATACGCATCGCCGTTGCGATGCGGGAACTCCAGGCTTGACAGGCGTCTGGGCAGATGCGCCGGCAGATGAACCAGACCGGACAGATCGAGCACGAGTTCTGGGACCAACGTCGATTCGCGATTTCGGCGTAGCGCGTCTTCCAGGCGGTTGGCCTGCGACGGCACGTTGTCGATCACGATGACCGGCGTGGGCTCGGCATCGTCGACCGAGGCCCACCGACGGTCCTGTTGGTAGACGCCGCCCGCGTAGACCGCCGGCTTGACCGGGCCGCCGGGACCCGCCAAGGGTACGAGCTTCGTGTCGATGCGGATCCCGTCGTCGAATGAGTCGTCCGCGCAGCCCGCAAGAAGCGCGTCAAGGTCGATCGTGTGAGCCATTTCCGCCGCTCTCCCCCCGAGGGTGTCTGTTCCGTCGTCGCCGCTCCCCTCCGGGGGCGCTCGCCTCCGCGTCCAGAGCGGGAGTGAACGCCCGCACGAACGCCCGGTGCGCCGCCTCCGAGCGTACTCGAAGGCAAAACGTCGATCCAGCCAGGCCGCCGGTCCCCCACCAGCCTGCGGGCGCGGCCGGCAGCCTCACGTCGCAGGCGGTGAAGGCGGGAGACGGGGCGAGCGGTTGCGGCTGAATCGGCGGGCGGCGGAACCTCGGCGAACGGTGTTCGAGGGCGGCGAACGGGGCGGGCCGGGGCAAATCGGGTGGTTCGAGGACGACCGGTTGGCGGCGAGCGATCCGCGTCGGTCGCGCAGACCCGCCAAGCGTCTGTGCCGTAGAAGAAACGATGCGACAAGCGTAAGCCAGACCGACGCCGGAGGACTTGATGTCGACGAGTTTCTTGCCGCTACCACCGGAACAATCGCTGCGGTTGCCGCCCGACGTGCGGGCGTTGCCGCCCGACGTGCGGGCGTGGTTGCCGGAGGCCACTTGGCGCACCACGTCCGCGATCTGGTAGACGGCTTGGATCTGACGGCATGTCGTGTGCCGTACGAGGGGGACCGGGCGGCGCAACGCGCCGTATGAGCCGCGGATGCTGGCTGAACGTGCTGATCCACGCGTATGCGGCGACGGCCGTGTTTTCGTCGGGGGGGGCGCGAGGAAGCGGGAAGAGGACGTGGCGTTCCGGATGCTGGCGGCGGGCAACTTCCCGCAACACCGAACGGTTTGCGAGTTTCGGCGGCTGCACCGCGAGGATTTCAAGACGCTGTTCGTGGCGGTGGTCCGTCTGGCGTGCGAGCTGGGTTTGGCGGCCGCTACGTCGTGCAGGTCGCTCCCGCGCGGGACGAGCTCGCCTTGACGCGTCGCCCACGGAAGCGCCAAGCGGGCGCGTCGGCGCTGCGATCCCGCGCGATTCGGCCGGACACGCGGGTACGATCTCTTTGAGGACAGCGGGCAACATCCGCAGTTGAGGCAACACGAGCGGCAGAACTACTTGACGCCGATCATCCCGGCAGATCCGCGCCTGCCAAGTCTTCTGGCCACCGAACGCCGCCTGGCAGCTCGCTGCTCGCCGCCGTGGCGGGGCGCTCCGCTTCCTCTACAATAGCAGCCCGTGGAAGAAGTCTGTTCGCTGAGTGCCGCTGTTCAGGCTGCTTGGCGATGAGCGATTGAGCCGCCGAGCGCCGTCGGTGTCCATTTGAACCTCCAGAGTCGCCTCAGAGGCCCCCAGCAGTCGATCAGACGCCCGATCAGGCGGCAAATCGCCAAAACAGCCCGCCCCTGCAGGCTCCGGGGCGTACCGATGCCGGTCTAGTGGCGCAACAGCAGCCCGATGTTGCAGGCGGCCGCCTGGAGCAGCACGCGCTTGCGGACATTCGCGTGACCGCGCACCCACACCCGACGCATGCCGCCAGTCTCATACATGTGCGCGAAAGAACGCTCCACCACCTCGCCCCGGCAGCGTTGCAGGCGACGACCACGCCGCCCGCGGACACGCCGCCGGTTTGCATACAACGCCTTCTGCGCAGCACGCTTCTCCGGAGGCGTCTCGCCCGTCTTCTTGTCCTGCCAGCGGCGCCGGCCGCGCTCCGGCTCCGATACGTGACTCCGCACCCCTACCTCGCCGAGAGCCACCAGCGTCTCGTCGCTGTGGTACCCCTTGTCGGCGACCATCTCTTCGACCCCTCGACCGTCCGGCTGCACCAACTCCACCTGCTCGGCCGCCATGATCAGCGTCGCCGGCAGCGTCGCCGTATCGCCGTCCGATGCATCCTGCACCGTCACCGACACGATGGCGCCCGTGTCCATGTCGACCCCGTGCTCGGCCTTGTGGGCCAAGTGCGTCCGGCCGTCCTTCATCTTCGCGATCTTCGCGTCCGGATCCTGCGGCGACTTCCAGTCCTTGTTCGACGTCTTCTTGTTCTTCCGGGACCGGTCGAACCGAGCCAGATCCGCCCGCGTCGGGGTCTCCACACCGGACGCTTCCGCCAACCGCCGAATGAACTCTTCGTGGGATTCTCCCGTGTCCCGCCGCTCGATGCTCCGCATCGCCGCGTTCGCTTCCAGCGTCGTCGCATCGATGCCGACCGTCTTCCCCCGAACCAGCCCCGCTGCGGACAGCCGCTCCAGAACCCACGTGAACACCGCCTCGTGGGTCTCCACGTCGATCCGCCGCCGCGTGCGCGACAGCGTCGAGTGGTCAGGCGCCGCCTCGGTCAACTCCAGATCCAGGAACGACCGCAGACTCAGCGAATCAGCCACCCGCCATGCAATCCCCCGCTCCGACGACAGCCCCTCGAAATAGCCGATGAACAGCATCCGGAAATACCGACCCGGACGCAGACTCGGACGGCCCAGCCGGTCCGCGTAGAAGGCCGCGCACAACTCCTCGACGAACGCATCGAAGCCGGAATCCGCCAGGACCCGGTTCAGCCGCTCGAAGTAAGGATGCCCGTCGCTCGTCGGGAGGTCCGACGTGTCCACCCACATCGGCGACGCCTGGCGCGCCGCCGGTCTCTTGCCCATTGCCATGGTCGTTCAGTGTACGGGTTCGATCGCGCCGGAGCCAGGCCGGATCAGCGACTTTCGCCACAGGCTGATAGGGGCACGCTCTAGCTGGAAGCGGTGGTCCTTCGACGATGTGATCCCGGCGCCGAAGAAGCTGCAGTCGCTGCCGGTCGTGCTCAGCCCGCAGGAAGTCGTCCAGTTTCTCGATGCGGTCAAGGCCGCGAAGCAGCGCGCCATCCTGACCGTCTGCTACGCCGCCGGCCTGCGCATCTCCGAGGCCATCGGCCTCACCGTGTCCGCCATCGACAGCGAACGGATGGTGCTGCGCATCGCGAAGGGCGAGGGACAGAAGGACCGCTACGTGATGCTCTCGCCGAAGCTGCTGGCGGTTCTGCGCGCCTGGTGGTAGGGTCCAACGGCCGCGGCACTGGCTCTATTCCCGGCGAGCGCCCCGAGGCGCCGATCACGCGCAGCGCAATCCAGCTTGCCTGCCGCATCGCCTCCCGGCGCGCGCGCCCCGACAGGGCCGTCACGCCACACCTGCTCCGTCATGCTTTTCGCGGTCCACCTGCTTGAGGCCGGCACCGACTTGCGCACCATTCAGCTCCTGCTCGGGCATCGGAGTCTGCAGACCACCGCGCGTTAGCTGTGGGTCGCGACCACCACGGTCTGCTCGACTGCGAGCCCGCCAGACCTGCTCCCACGGCCGCTCCCCGACGCGACCGTCGAAGTGGGCGACGGCCGGTGCCGCGCCCCGCGCTCACCGTGGCGGAGGTCTTCCGCCGCTATGGAGACGCCTTCCGAGCCCAGGTCGGAACCGTTCTGTCGACCGCGCAGCACTGTGTGATGACTGCCGCCGAGCAGTGCCGCACCGCGCTCGGCGGCAACGTCGAGCAGTGTGAGCACTGTGGCCATCGCCGCGTCTGGTACAACTCGTGCCGCAACCGCCAATGCCCGAACTGCCAGTCGCTGGCCCGCGCCGAGTGGCTCGAACGAGGCCGCGCGGACCTGTTGCCCACCGAGTACTTCCACGTCGACTTCACCGTGCCCCCGGCCATCGGCGAGGTCGCCGCCCAGCCGCCCAGTACAAGGCCGTCGTCTACGGCTTGCTCTTCCGGACCGTCGCCCGATCTGGGCGCCGAGGTGGCGCGGGTCGGCGGCGATGGAGCGCAGCGTCTTCCTCGCCGCGCTGTACGCTTGGGGCCGGACGCTCGTTCATCATCCGCACCTGCATTGCGCCATCCCGGGTGGGGGCATCACCAAAGACGGCAGCGGCTGGGTCGCCTGCCGACCCGGATTCGTCCTGCCGGTCCGGGTGCTCTCACGCTACTTCCGCCGCGTCCTCCTCGCAGCGCTGCAAGACGCCTTCGAGTCTGGACAATCGCACTTCGCCGGCCGGCTGCAGCCCCTCGCCGATTTCCGGCGCTTCGCCGAGCACCTGCGCCCCGACCGCCAGACCGACACCCGCCGGCTCGCCATCAGCAACCAGCGCCTATGCAGCCTTGACGATGGTGCCGTGCGCTTCCGCCACGCCGACTATCGCAGCAGTGGCGCCTCCCGCCACAAGACCATGACATTGGCGGCGGCCGAGTTCAGCCGCCGCATGCTGTTCACGTGCTCCCGCCCGGCTTCCACCGCATCCGCTACTATGGCTCCCTCGCCACTCGCGCCCGCCAGGGGAAGCTGCCCGAGTGCCGGCGGGCGCTCTGCACGCCGCCACCACCAGCGGCGCAGCAGGACGCCCCGGTTACTGACTATCCGGATCGCTATGAGGAGTTGACCGGCCGCTCGTCGCGCCAGTGTCCCCGCTGCCACGCAGGGGGAACTGCAACTGATCGACCACCCCGTCGGCGCCTGGGCGTGTCCGGCCATTCTGGATTCGTCGTGACCAGCGCATCGACGTCCGCCAGGTGCGCTTCCCGCTGCTCCCGGAGTCGCCGGGACGGTCGACGTGCTTCTGCGATCCTCCCGGCGCGCGGCACGACCACCTTCGCGGCCAGCGCTGCCGACCGCCGCCGGCCGGCAGCCTGCCCGCATCGCCGCGGCGGATCTCCGCCAGTGCCGTCTGCCCGCATTGCAACCGTTGCCACGGGAGTGCATGTGAGTTCACGAGCACTCCGCCCGGCCAACGGCAGCCGGACTTCCGTCGCGTGGCGAGGACTCATCGGGGCACAGGATTGGCTGTCCTGCACCGGGCGCACCGGGTGCACGGGCCCTACGTCCGGAGCGACGGCGACCACCCTGCAGCCAGGCCGCAGGGAGCCTCTGCACGAACGTCCTCGACGCGCCCGTCGTACTAACGCACTCCACTGTGCGCGTCAGGGACGGACGGCCGTCAGGCAGACGTTCGCCGAAACCGAGACCGCGGCGCCCGATCACGAGCGCCGCCGCGTGATGTATTCCCAGACGGCAGCGCCGCCGGTACTTCAGATTCCCGAGGCGGCTCGTCCACGCCGGGTCTACGTAACGAACTTCGATCCCGGCACGTCGGGCTTCGCGCTCGACCGCGTCGCGCACCTGTCTTGCGCGGAAGAGGGACAGCACCTCGGCGAAGCGCTTCCCGTACGAACGCAGCCACGCCTTCTTGGCGCGGAAATCCAGGTTCTCGAGAACGATCGGGCAGAGCACTCTTGATGCCCGTGCAACAACGTCCCTGGCGGCCTGCCAGACGGCATCGGACCCGGCACGCAGCGGCAAGCGCGCCGCACCGGCAAGGCGCCCTTCCGGCGACACGTCGGCCACCGCCAAATGGCCACGGTTCAGGTCGACCGCGACGGCGCCGCGATGCGCATCCGAGATCACCCCGGGCTCGGCTTCTTCCACCGTTACGCACAGCTGGATCTTTCCGCGCTGCAGAACCTTCACGCGCCATGTGACAGGCCGACGGGCCTCAACGGCTGATTCGATCAGACGCTGCTGGCCTGCAGAGAAGCTCACCCCGTGCAGCACCAGGTGCTTGCGGGAGGATGCATCCGGCAGGCGCAGCTTCAGCGTGCCGTCCGCGGACCACTGCGCGACCTCGTTGCCGTGATTCTTCCCGGCTTCTCCGGAGAAGAGCGCTTCGGAGTCGCGCCGTCGGCGCCACTCGCGCAACCGGCCCCGGCGCAGGAGTCGGCGCCCCCCGAAGCACCAGCGGGGTTTTCCCTTCAGCTCGCTGTCCAGTCGCGCAATGGCGGTCTCCGCCTTGCGTCGCGCCACGGCGTTCCGGCGCTTCTTCGCCGGGTTCAGAGAATCAGCCGGCCAACGCGCTTCGAGCGCCTTGAGCCGGGTCGCGAGCATATGCAGGCGTTCCTTCCCGCCCTCGCGCCAGGAGTTGGCGGCAGCCTGCGACGCCGCCCGGCAGCCGGACCAGTGGCGGGCGAGGATACCGAATCGGGCGCACACTTCGCGCTTCACGTCGGCTGCCCGACGCCGTTTCTGATAGAGCCACGAGAAGGTCGTGCGGGCCGCGCAGGCGAGAACACGCACCGCCTCGGCAAGAACCTTGTAGTCCGCTTTGGGAGGACGTACTACCGCGACGAACGTCGTCGTCATGAAGCGGCAGCCTCCACCGCCTTCTGCGCCCGACGGCGCGCCGACCGGCGGCCGTACAGTCGGGCGCACATGCTGGTCAGGACTTCGGTCATGTCGCGGACGAGATCGTCCTCGAGCTCCCGGTCGTCGAGCACGAGCACGCCGCCCCCGCGAGCACGCAGGAGCGTATCGACCATGTCGAAACCGAAACGCGCCAGCCGATCGCGATGCTCGACCACCAGCCAGCCGAGATCAGGATCGGCCAGTGCCTTGAGGAGCTTGCGACGCACTCCATTCAGCCCGGAGCCGACCTCGCCGATCACGGCATCGAGAAGCCAGCCGTTCGCCTGTGCGTATTCCAGTAGCCGCAGCTTCTGGCGATCGAGATCCGTTTTCTGATCGGCGGAGGACACCCGGGCATACGCCACCCGTTTCAGTGTCGGAGAACATTCCTCGACCTCGACGAACCAGAAGCGCCCCATCTGCACGGGACGCAGACGAGCGGGAAACGTGCCCCGCCGGATACGCTGCCAGGCTTCCCGGGGCTGGAGACCCTGGGAACGAGCCCAGTCAGCGAGACGCATACGCTTTACATGCATTTGTATGCAACTACACTACCGAAATCGCGCAACCGTTGCAACCCCATAGAAGTCCAACGGCGCGGTTTCGTCCAATCCAGCCTTCGGTCACCGGCTCGGTGAACGCACGGCCACCGTCGCCCAGTCGCCGCTGCGCCGCCACCGAGAGCTGCTCTGCACTCTGCACTTGGCGATGTCGGTGCAGGCATCCCTGGTCACAGGCCGGATCGGTCAGTGGAGCTGTCCCTCCAGGCCCCACGGGATGCTGGCCGCGCTGTGGAGCGCGTACGGAGAAGCGTGCTAGCCTATACTGTGCTCGTCGGATTCGCGCCTCGGGGTGTTGTTGACGCGGTGTGAGGTCGTGTTGCTCGACACGAGCGAACGGGCGAGTTGGAGCGGGCGCGTCGTGTCGTTCGATCCCCAGCGCTTCAGGCGGCGCCTGCGACCGGTAGCACCCAACTGATGAGGGGCTGGGGCAGGCCACGTGCGCATTGGGGTGTTTTCGGTATTGACAAGTGCGGCACAGAATGGTTAGGCTCTCGGGATTCGGGATGTGCGCGGCATGTCCCGGCTCAGGATATGGCGGCAGTCGGCACCGCGGGCCGCAGGGGTTCGGCGGGCCTGATCATCAACCACAGGGAGATCGGAAATGTCAGAACACGTAACCCCCGGACCCGACATGATCATGGGCGATTCCGGAGACAACTGGCTTGCCGGCGGCGGCGGCGCCGACACGATCGATGGCGGTGCGGGCATGGACTGGGTTGCCTACCTGGGCTCCGACGCCGGCGTGAGCGTCGATCTCAGCCCCGGCGGGATGAACCGCGGCGGCCACGCCGAGGGCGACATCCTTATCGACATCGAGAACGTTTTCGGCTCGATGTTCAACGATGAGATCACCGGGGACATCGGCAACAACATGCTGATGGGCAACGGCGGCAGTGACGAGATCATGGGCGGCGGCGGGCACGACACGCTGCACGGCAACGAGGGCAACGACGCGCTGTACGGCGGCACGGGCAACGACATGCTCATGGGCGGCCAGGGCGACGACATGCTCATGGGCGGCACGGGCGACGACACCATCACGGGCGGCATGGGCGCCGACG
The DNA here is from genome assembly GCA_963662835.3 of Vicinamibacterales bacterium. Lineage (GTDB taxonomy): Bacteria > Acidobacteriota > Vicinamibacteria > Vicinamibacterales > UBA8438 > WTFV01. The sequence goes on along the minus strand of CAXXVU020000002.1, from coordinate 6,443,221 downwards.
TGATCGATGGCGGCGAGGGCACGGATTGGGTCAGGTACGTGGACTCGACGGACGGAGTCACGGTCGACCTCGGGAGCACTGGCAGCGGTGGAAAGGCCGAGGGCGACACGTTCACGAACATCGAGGGTGTCATCGGCTCGCAAATGGCCGACAGGCTCGTGGTCGGTGACTACGGCGGCATGGCCTACGGTTACCAGGGCGACGACATGCTCTTCGGCGGCAAGGGCGACGCCACGCTCGGCGGCGGGCAGGGTGACGACAGGCTCGATGCCGGTGCCGGGAACAACACCCTCACCGGCGGCATGGGCGACGACACCTACATCCTCTGGACCGGCGTCGGCGACGTCACGAACAAGCTGGACTTCGCGGCCGGCGACGTGATCCAGTTCGGCGCGGCGGCCGACGGAGTGCCGAAGAAGCTGTCTTCCGAAGACGTCGATTCGATTCTCGACAACGGAAAGCACACCAGCGCCGGCTACGAGTACGTGCACAAGGGCGTCACGTTCATCACGCCGATCGCGCTCACGGAGTCCAGCTTCTACGCCGAAGGCGCACCCGTTGGTGGCGGCTCCATGAACTCGGTCATCCTGACGGACGACGGTGACGTCTGGCCGAAAGGCGGAGATGTCAACTCGGAGGCGGATCACATTCGGGCCAAGGGAGGCAACGACGAGATCTACGCTGGCATGGGCGACGATCTCGTCGACGCTGGTGCGGGCAACGACACGATCTACGGCGGCAGCGGCGATGACACCGTCCACGGCGGCACTGGGAATGACAACCTCAGCGGTGACGCTTTGGATGGTGAGGTGCCGGAAACCGCAAATGACCCCGGCAACGACGAGATGTACGGCGGCGCCGGCAACGACATGATGAGCGGCAACGAGGGCCACGACGAGCTCCACGGCGGTGCCGGCAACGACACGATGAACGGCAACGAAGGCCGTGACGCGCTCTACGGTGACGACGGGGTGGACGGTCTCTACGGCGGCCTCGGACGAGACTTGCTCGATGGTGGAGCTGGCAACGACATGCTCTTCGGCGGCGGCGGAAACGACGAGATCAGGGCCACGAAGGGCGACACCGTTGACGGGGATGGCGTTGAGATGAGCGGTAGCACGACTCCTACCGCTGTGGACGGCGACGACGACATCGTCTCCTACGCTGGCACGGATGCGGGTGTGACGGTGAATCTGCAGGCCACCAGCCAGCCCGCCGATCACGAAAACGTCATCAACGTGGAGCACTTCATCGGCTCCGAGAAGGGCGACCACGTTGATGGTGGCGGCGACGCCAACGAGCTCGAGGGCGGCGGCGGCAACGACACCCTCAATGGTGGCGACGGCAACGACATGCTCGATGGCGGCGCCGGGAATGATAGGTTGGCCGGTGACAACGGCATCGACACCGTCAAGGGCGGCGCCGGGGACGACACGATTTCCGGCGGAGCCGCCGTGGAGATTGTTGCTGGCTCGGCGGACACCGTCGACACCGAAACCGGTGGTGTGGGCGACGTTCTGACCGGCGGGGCCGGCTCGGATACCTTCACGTGGGGCGACGGAGATATCGTCACCGACTACTCTGCCTCTCAGGGCGACAAGATCGACCACGTACTAGTGGACCAGGATCCTGTCAACGTAGTAGCGCCCACCTTCGCCATGGTGGACCACGACAACGACGCTGGCACGGCCAATGCGCTCGCGGTCACGGTCGGCACCGAGACGATGTACTTCGAAGGGCTCGACATGAGCGATACCGGCGACCTCGTTTGGACCTAGGTTTCGGTCTTTAGGGCGTCGGGGTGGGGTTTCTGGCATTCCCCATCTCGACGTTCTAGCCGGACGGGCCGGTCCCTTTCGGTGTCCGGCCGCCCTCACCAATCCATCTCCATTGCGACGGGTGGCATCACAACCGGCAATCGGGGACCGGCCCTGCCGGCACTTTTGCGTCAGAGAGGAGAACCGGTTCAATGAACCCTGAGATCCTGTCGCTCGGCTCACGGAGCGGGCGTCTGGCGGATTTCGTGTCTCCTCTGCTACTGGTGGTGCACCATTCCCTGAACCGCTGAGGCGAAGCTCCTGTGAGGGGGCGTCCACGGGACAGAGCGGGCCGCGCGCCGTGCCGCTGTTGACCGACCGGCCCTGTGGACGCCCGGCCGGCGTTGTGCAGGTTCCGAAGGTCGGCGAAGCGGGCGTCCACAGCCCTTGGAACCCTCGCGGGCGCGCCCGTGCTGCGGTGGCGCCGCGCGGTTCGCTCGGCACTTCGGTCACTTCCCGGCCCGCTTGGGCTGAGGTGGTCCCGGTCGTCTGGATCACTGGAGGGCTTCGTTCCTCCGATAGCTCGTGACCGCTCGGGACGTACTTCACCCCTCCCCGACGCGACGACTTCGTCGAGCCGGTCACCCGTGTGCGACTGTGAACGACTCAGGCGCGCGCCCGGTGCCGCGTGCTTACCCCCTAGCTCGCCCCTCCTGCCGTGCACGCGCTCCACGTACGGCTCGTTCAGGCCGGAGCCGGCTGCGATGCGCCTCCAGCGGGCGGCAGCCTCGGCCGCGTGCGGGTCCCATCCCGCAGGTGGTGCGCGAGCCGCCCGAACCCCGCCGCGATCTCCAGACCGCGCTCGACCTGCAGGTAGCGCTGGATGCGCGGAAACACCGTTCTCGTCCACAAGGCATCCGACCCGCCCAGGCACCCGACCAGAGTTCACCGTTGCCCACCTGCGTCCAATCGAAGTCCTCCCACTCTTGCCGGGTTCTCTCGATGGTCCAGGCCTGAGGGTGACCGGCCGCTGACAGAGAGGCCCGCATGGCACGCAGGAGCCCACGGACGCGATTCGTCGTCGAGTTCACAACGGACAGGCCCACCACAGGGTCGAGCACCATTGCCGACCTGGTCATCGGGGCCGGCCGGATTTCCGGTGACGGCGAACAACAGAGCGTTCAGGATCGAGGGCCTCTGCCGAGGTCGCCTGAACGAGGAGTGGTGCGGTAGTGAAGGAGCCGCGGCAACCCTGTGGTACTGGTAGGATGTGAAGAGCGACGTTGAGTACGGCGACCGGGGCGCCGCCATCACGTTTCGACTTGCCCGTTGCGATGTCCATCGCGGCGTGGATGGTGGTCGCCCTGCTCCCACTGCTCAGGCTCATCGCGTGCTTCCTGCGCCGCGAGATCATCAAGGACGACGACGCGGCGCACGTGACCCTGGACAAGAAGATCGACACCGTTGCGCAGGCCGTCGGCGCGATCGCGAGGGACGTTTCGTTCCTCGCCGGCCGCCAGATGGAGCGCGACCGGGCGATCAGCCCCGCAGGAATGAGCTCCGCCTCTGGGGCGGGATAAAATGGCGCCCCGCATCAGCCATGGCCGCCGACTGCGTTCTGCACATCGGGTTCGGAAAGACGGGGACGTCCGCCCTGCAGGCGCACCTGTGCCGCCACCCGGAGCTTGGCACGCCGCGGGGACATCGCTACGTGGTAGTCAACGGCGAGGGCGGGGTCCTCGACGGCGACCGGCTGCGGGCGCGGGCGGCGGGCAGCCCCTACCCCTATCTCGCTTCCACGCCCGGCCTGTGGGAACGCGGCGACCTCGACGCAATCGGCGCGGGGCTCGCGACCGTGCGCCAGCGCGGCGTGCCGGTGCTGTCGCAGGAGGATTGGAGCCGCACCGGCGGAAAGTGCCGGGATGCCTGGGCCTTGCAGCGGCTGGGCGTCCGGGCGCACGTCGTGGCCTACGTCCGCCCGCAGATCGAGTGGTTCAACTCCGGGTGGTGGCAGTGGTGGACGTGGCAGGACCAGTTCGACGTCCCGGCCGACGTCATCGCGACGTGGCGCTCCGCGTTCCTGTGCTGGGAACGGCAGCTCGACCGGTGGGTCCGGAACCCGAACGTCAGCCGGTTGACGGTTCGGCTGTACAGGGGCGACACGATCCCCGACTTCCTGCGGCTGCTGGGTGCGGCCGGCGACGCGCCCGCCGGCGACGGGCCGGTCAACGCGTCGCTCGCGCCCCTGCACATCCGGATTCTGAAGTCGGTGCCCGGGCTGCGGGGGCCTCACACGCCACAGGTCGACTGGCTGCTTCAGAAGCACCTGCCCTCGGCCGAGCCGTCTCCCTGGGCGCTCGGGCCGGAGGTCATGCAGGCGATAGTGGATGGCTGCCGCCGGGACAACAAGCGGCTCCTGAAGCTGCTGTCGCAGGAGGACGCCGACGAGATGCGGCGCGACGCCCGCTGGTGGTCCATCGAGCCCTACCGCGGCCGCGCCGTGACGACCGCGGACGATCTGCGGGCCACGCCGGACGAGCTGGCGCGCGCCATGGCGGCCCTGTTGCGGGCATTGGCCGCCCGCGACTGAGGCCGCCGGACTGCACCCGGGACGACGTCGAAGGGGCGAGCGAGCCGTGCTCCGTTTTATCCACTTCGAGGCGACCGTTATCGCCGTGCTGTCGCGCAAGTTGTTCGTCGCCTACAGCGGCCGGGGGGCAGATTCCAACCAGGCACGAATCACCTCGGAAACCGGCCTTCTTGAGAAGGCTGTGGGGCCCGGAGGACGCGGCGCTCACGAACACGGAGCACCTCTTCGACGCCGGCCGGGTCACGATCGAAGAGCAGCCGGAGCTGGACCCGGCCGTCGTGCGGGGCCGTCGGCCGGCGAGTGGCATCCGCTGGCGGTGCACACCCGCATGGCGGCCACCCGGCTGCTGCTGGTCCACGGCCCGCGCGTGGAGTTCCGCTACCGCTACGAGAGCTGGGTCCAGATGGCCTCGCGTCGGCCGGCGCTGCGCGTCGACCTGACTGCGCTGGCCGGCGAACTGACCCGCGAGGACGGGGCCGACGGCCGATGGCGCTTCGAGGGGGTCGAGCACATCACCCCGCGCGTGTACCGGGAGGGCGGTGCGTCGAGCCTTACGCCCGAGGACATCCGCCGCCGGCTGGAGGCGGCGCTGCGGGCCGGCGCACCGGCGTGGGAATCCATACGGGTGACGAGCGCCACCACGCCTGGCGCCGCATCCGTTCCGCGCCGCGGTGGAGTTAAGAGCAGGGCAGTGTCGGCCGCAGCGTGTGCCGATCCAGCGCCGACCCGTGCCGGCCGTTCATCGGCGACATCTTGGCGCAGCGTCCCTGTCTGTACGCCCCGCGGATTGCCGACGGCGTCCGGCCGCGTGGCTGCCCGGGCTCGGTCATCGAGGTCCAGCGCCTGCGGCTCGAGTCTGGCCGCGTCGTCTGCCGCCAGATGGACGTCCTGCAGCCGCCGATCACCTGGGTTGCCTTCAGCAACGTCCGTCTCGGCCGCGGCGAGCGCTCGGTCTCTGGAGGGGTCCTGTTCCGCGGGCGCCTGTGCATCGGCCAGCCGACTATCGGCACCGCTTCGATCGATCACTGCCCAAACGAAAGTATCCAAGAAGTCCGGTATAGTAATCTGTTCCATCTCACGCGTGCGGCCGGCGGCACGAGACTTGCTGCCTCGGAGGCCCTTTGCCGAGCTTCCACGATTCCATCCGCCGGCGGCTGCACGAGGGCCTTGCGCGGCCGGGGTCCAATGAGACCGCCCAGCTCAACGCCGCCCTGCGCCTGCTCGCCAAGTGGCGCAGCGAACTCATCCGGAACGAGCTGCTGCGCCGCCAGGGCACGCGTGTGCTGTCGGGCCCGTTCGCGGGCATGGACTTCCTGCCGCGCTCGGCCGAGGGCTGCCACGTGGCGAAGCTGCTCGGCTGCTACGAGCAGCCGCTGCATCCCTTCATCGAGCGGGCGGTCCGGTCCGGCTACGAGGTCGTCCTCAACGTCGGCTGCGCCGAGGGGTACTACGCTGTCGGGATGGCGCGCCGGATGCCCGCGGTTCGTGTCCGCGCGTTCGACCTCGACGCGCGGGCGCGGGAGGCGTGCGCCGGACTCGCCGAGAAGGCCAGGGTGGCCGACCGCGTGGTCGTCGGCAGGGAACTCCGACCGGTCGATTTCGCGGACCACGCCGGGCGGCGAGTCCTGCTGCTCTGCGACATCGAAGGCGCGGAGAAGGAGCTGCTGGACCCTGTGGGGGCACCGGCGCTACGCGGCATGGACATGATCGTCGAGTGCCACGACGGCGCCGCGAAGGTATTGATGGACCGCTTCGCGCCCTCGCACGACGTCACCGCGGTGGTCGACGACGGCCTGCGCCGCCTGGAGGACGCCCCGGCGTGGTTCCGGCAGCTCGCCCACCTCGACCAGTTGCTCGCCACGTGGGAGTGGCGCGGCGAGGCGACGCCGTGGCTGGTGATGACGGCGCGCGCGCGCCGCGCGCTACGCTAAGGGCAGTGATCCGATACAACTTTGCCAACTGGCGTGCCGCCCCAGACCCGTGATTCCTGGGCTCGCGCCCGCGAACGTGGCAACGTAGTTTCCGTCACTGTCCGAAGATCGACACCGTTGCGCAGGCCGTCGGCGCGATCGCGAGGGACGTTTCGTTCCTCGCCGGCCGCCAGATGGAGCGCGACCGGGCGATCAGCCCCGCAGGAATGAGCTCCGCCTCTGGGGCGGGATAAAATGGCGCCCCGCATCAGCCATGGCCGCCGACTGCGTTCTGCACATCGGGTTCGGAAAGACGGGGACGTCCGCCCTGCAGGCGCACCTGTGCCGCCACCCGGAGCTTGGCACGCCGCGGGGACATCGCTACGTGGTAGTCAACGGCGAGGGCGGGGTCCTCGACGGCGACCGGCTGCGGGCGCGGGCGGCGGGCAGCCCCTACCCCTATCTCGCTTCCACGCCCGGCCTGTGGGAACGCGGCGACCTCGACGCAATCGGCGCGGGGCTCGCGACCGTGCGCCAGCGCGGCGTGCCGGTGCTGTCGCAGGAGGATTGGAGCCGCACCGGCGGAAAGTGCCGGGATGCCTGGGCCTTGCAGCGGCTGGGCGTCCGGGCGCACGTCGTGGCCTACGTCCGCCCGCAGATCGAGTGGTTCAACTCCGGGTGGTGGCAGTGGTGGACGTGGCAGGACCAGTTCGACGTCCCGGCCGACGTCATCGCGACGTGGCGCTCCGCGTTCCTGTGCTGGGAACGGCAGCTCGACCGGTGGGTCCGGAACCCGAACGTCAGCCGGTTGACGGTTCGGCTGTACAGGGGCGACACGATCCCCGACTTCCTGCGGCTGCTGGGTGCGGCCGGCGACGCGCCCGCCGGCGACGGGCCGGTCAACGCGTCGCTCGCGCCCCTGCACATCCGGATTCTGAAGTCGGTGCCCGGACTGCGGGGGCCTCACACGCCACAGGTCGACTGGTTGCTTCAGAAGCACCTGCCCTCGGCCGAGCCGTCTCCCTGGGCGCTCGGGCCGGAGGTCATGCAGGCGATAGTGGATGGCTGCCGCCGGGACAACAAGCGGCTCCTGAAGCTGCTGTCGCAGGAGGACGCCGACGAGATGCGGCGCGACGCCCGCTGGTGGTCCATCGAGCCCTACCGCGGCCGCGCCGTGACGACCGCGGACGATCTGCGGGCCACGCCGGACGAGCTGGCGCGCGCCATGGCGGCCCTGTTGCGGGCATTGGCCGCCCGCGACTGAGGCCGCCGGACTGCACTCGGGACGACGTCGAAGGGGCGAGCGAGCCGTGCTCCGTTTTATCGACTTCGAGGCGACCGGACACTGCCCGAAACTAGTTTGCCACCTGCTGGCCTGGCCATACTGGAGGCATGCAGCGAGACATCGAGCTCGAAGCGACCCTTGTCGCGAAGTATGCCGTGGTCGCGCCAGTGTTGGACGAGCGCAGTCGCCGGCGGTGGGCAGCGGCCGAGTCGCTTGCCATCGGCTACCGCGGCGACGCGGTGGTTTCGTCGGCCACCGGTCTGGCTCGGGAGACGATTCGCAAGGGACGCCGGGAGATTGCCCGCGACGAGGCTCCGACGGACCGCATCCGGCGCCCTGGCGGCGGGCGGCCCCGCATCCAGCAGGATCAACCCGGCATCCAGGCCGCGCTCGAAGCGCTGGTGGACCCGCTCACGCGCGGCGACCCGACCTCGCCGCTGCGCTGGACGTGCAAGAGTCGCGCGAAGCTGGCGGCGGCGCTGACCGAGCAGGGCTGGCGGGTGAGTTCGACCACTGTGGGCCGGCTACTGCACCGCCTGGGCTACCGGCTGCAATCGCCGCGCAAACGACAGGAAGGCGCCACGCATCCGGACCGCAACGCGCAGTTCGAGCACATCAACCGGACTGCCGACGAGCATCTGAGCGCCGGCCAGCCGGTGATTTCGGTCGACACGAAGAAGAAAGAGCTGGTCGGGAACTTCAAGAACGGCGGGCGGGAATGGCAGCCGAAGGGCACGCCGCCAGCGGTGCTGGTGCATGATTTCCCGACCGATGCCGAGGGCAAGGCGATTCCGTACGGCGTCTACGACATGGCGCGCAACGAAGCCTGGGTGAGCGTGGGCTGGGACCACGACACACCAGCGTTCGCGGTGGCGTCGATTCGCCAATGGTGGCGCCAGATGGGCTGCGGCGCCTACCCCGACGCCACGACTCTGTTCATCACGGCCGATGCGGGCGGGAGCAACGGGTACCGGTTGCATGCCTGGAAGCATGAGCTTCAACAGTTGGCCGACGAGACCGGACTGACCATCGAGGTGAGTCATTTCCCGCCGGGCACCAGCAAGTGGAACAAGATCGAGCACCGGCTCTTCTGTCACATCACGGCGAACTGGCGGGGCACCCCGCTGACGACGTATGAGACCATCGTCGACCGCATCGGGAACGTCGGGACGGAGACCCATAGGCGCTAACTTGTTTTTCGGGCGAGGCCGGCGTATCCTGACATTGCGCATGCATGACACGGAGGCCGGCACGGTGGACGAGGACTGGGATGTGCTGCTGTCGTTCCTGCCCCGGGACTGGCGGGAGTTGGCGCGGGACACCGGGGCGTTGAAGGGGCTGCGGAAGGACAAGACGGTCGACAACCTGCTGCGGACCCTCCTGCTGCACCTCGGCTGCGGACACTCGTTGCGGGAAACGGTGGTTCGCGCCCGCCAAGCGCGTCTGGCGGACCTGTCCGACGTGGCGCTGTTGAAGCGGTTGAAGAAATCCAAGGGTTGGCTGCACGCGCTGTGTGTGCGTCTGTTCGAGGAGCAGGGTCTGGCGGTCGTCCCCGGCGGCGCGTTCCAGGTCCGGGCGGTGGATGCGACGACGGTGAAGGAACCGGGACCGAGCGGGTCGTTGTGGCGGCTGCACTACAGCGTGGGCCTGCCGTCGCTGACGTGTGACTTCTTCAAGTTGACGGGGGTCGAGGGGCCGGGCACGGGAGAATCGTTGGCGCAGTTCCCGGTCCGCGCCGGCGACCATGTGCTGGCCGACCGCGGGTATTCGACCGCGCGGGGGATTCGCCACGTGGTCGAGGCGGGCGGGCGGCTGATTGTGCGTGTCAATACGGGGTCGCTGCCGCTGCACACGGCAGCCGGGCAGCCGTTCGACCTGCTGGCCGCGGTGTCGTCGGTCACGCGTCCGGGGGCAGCGCGCTCTTGGGCGACGACGGTCGCGGCCGCGAGTGACGACGGCGGCCCGCCGGGCGAGATTGCGGGCCGGGTCTGCGTGCTCCGCAAGTCCGCCGAGGCGATCCGCCTGACGCATCAGAAAATCCGCAGGGACGCCGCCCGCAAGGGGAACCAGGTACAACCGGCCACTCTGCGGTTTGCCGAGTACGTGATCGTCTTCACGACCTTCCCCGAGCCGCCCTTCTCGGCCACCGACGTGCTGGAGTGGTATCGCCTGCGCTGGCAGGTCGAATTGGTGTTCAAGCGCTTCAAGTCTCTGGCGCAGTTGGGGCACCTGCCGAAGTACGACGACGACAGCGCCAAGGCGTGGCTCTACGGGAAACTGTTCGTGGCGCTGCTGGTAGAGAAGCTGCTCCACCACGCCCGCGCGATTTCCCCCTGGGGCTACGACGTGCCGGCCCCGGCGCCCCCGCAGCGCGTGGCGTGACTTCAAGTTCGTGTTGAACCAGGTCACGCGCGCCATCGAACCGCCGTTCTCGCTGGCTTGCATGATCAGCGACTGGCGAACGATCTCCGCCGCGCTTGCAGAGCCGCCACGGCGACGGCAGTCGCAGCTCTCCGCGTACTTCGGTTGGACCGAGCAGCCGCCGGAGCAGGTGGCGTGAACACGTTAGCGCCTATGGGCGGTTACCCTCCGCTCCTGCTCCGTAGCTACCGAGGTGAACCGTCAATTCCTCGGGCAGGCCTTCCACCTGCTGGATGACGACGCCTTCCACGGCGCCCGTAAACGAATACGGCTTTTCTTTTCGCGCCTACCAATATTGGTATGGCCAGACGAAGCAGCTCTTTGATATCTTTCGTTTTTTGGCCCCGAAAGCGCGGGGATCTCAAGCACCTCGGATGGCGGAAAGGCGGCCATCCGCAATGTTCAGCAGCAGCCCGTCATTCCCGAGCCCGCCGCCCTACCGCACGTGGTGTCGTTTCTGTCTTGCGGCCTGTCTCTGGGGTATCGCGACCCACGCGGCGGCGCAGGAAAGCGTGGTATCCGACCGCGCGGCGCTCGTCGCGGTCTACAACGCGACCGACGGCCCGAACTGGACGGACAACACGAACTGGCTGAGCAACGAGCCGCTTGGGGAGTGGGAGTTCGTGCGCACGGATGGGGTCGGCGGCCGAGTGACCTCTCTCAATTCTTATGGCAACCAGTTGCGCGGTGAGATCCCCGCCGCTCTCGGCAACCTGACCAACCTGCGCGGTCTGCAGTTCTCGCAGGAACCACGGTTGAGCGGTGAGATCCCCGCCGCTCTCGGCAACCTGACCAACCTGAGGTCTCTGGTTCTCTGGGAGACCGCGTTGCGCGGTGAGATCCCCGACGCTCTCGGCAACCTGACCAATCTGGTCGAGCTCTTTCTCGCCTCCAACCGATTGAGCGGTGAGATCCCCCCGAACCTCGGCAGCCTGACCCGGGTATGGAATCTCGGTCTGGCAGACAACGCGTTGAGCGGTGAGATCCCCACCGCACTCGGCAACATGGCCAGCCTGACCTTTCTGAGGCTCGGCGGCAACGCGTTGCGCGGTGAGATCCCCGCCGCGCTCGGCAACCTGACCAATCTGGGCCTACGGGGCCACGCGGGCGTGGGCGGACTGCTCCTCTCCGGCAACCAGTTCAACGGCGAGATCCCCGCCGCGCTCGGCAACCTGACCAACCTGGTTACACTGCATCTCAACGACAATGCGTTGAGCGGTGAGATCCCCGTCGCCCTCGGCAACCTGACCCGCCTGAGGTCTCTGTTCCTCGCGGGGAACCAGTTGACCGGCCGGATTCCGATCGAGCTCGCAAACTTGAGGGGCCTGCTGCGTTTGAGCATCGACAGCGACACGGGTCTCTGTCTGCCTCCGGATTTTCCCGCAGTCGGGAGCTTTGCATACTTGGCGCAAGCGCAAGGCGTCCCCGCCTGCAGCGACGAACCGGCCGCGACGGTGTCCTTCGCCCAGCCGACCTACACCGTGACGGAGGGCGGGTCGGTTGCACGGATAGAGGCAGGCCTGACAGCCCGTGGCGAAAGTCGAAATCGGCTTGATCCTGGCGCGTTGAATCTCGCATGCGCCACCATGACACGACAAAGGTGCATTAAAGCGCCAAAAGTTCACGACAAGTTTATGGAAAGTAGTGTAAACTCAACGGCAACTCTGTTCATAGGTGACTGATGATTCGGTTGGTTGACTTTTGCCACGGGCTGCTGAGCGAGGCTCTGGATCGCGCGGTGACCATCCCGCTGGCGCGGCGATCATGGCCCTGGAGTAGGTGGACCGCCTGAGATGATGCTCCTGGTAACGTCTGCCTTGTTGCTGGCGGCATGCGTCCCGCCTACGAGTCCCACCACGTTCGATGGCGCTGCCACGGGAGACCGAGTCGTCGCCCTGGGCCAGCTTGAGGAGCCGATTGTCATGTCGGTCGGCGATGTCATCTTCGTGCCCCAACCGGGCCGGTCAGGATGGTACGTCGAGTATGCCAGTGACGTGCTGAATGTGCTACGCCCGTCCGGGGACGCAGACAGGGAACCGGTGCGCCCGGGTTGGCGCTTTCGAGCCGTGGCGCGTGGCGAAACGGCAGTCGCCCTCGAGCGCCGGTCGGCGGCAGGGGCCGGTCCGGCTCCGTCGCGGTTCGTCTTCACAGTAGTCGTCCGTTAAGAGAGGGCACTCCCTGGGGTTGCGCCATTGAAGACGACGCGAGCTGCGCTGACGGTCGCTGTCGCATACATGAGTATCGTCAGCCTCGCCATGTTGATGACCGACCCCCGCACGGGTGATGGGGGGGAGAGCGTACGGGAGGAGAAGACACCCCGACCGCAGGATCCGGATGCGGCCCTCGCGTTTCGCAACCTGCAGCTCAGCGACGAGAACGGCGTGATCCGCGAGGACGGATTGGTGCGCGCGCTACGACAAATGGCCGCCATGCGGGCCGCGGCGGCTGGTGCGGCGGAAGCGGCAACCCGCGACGCCGGCGGCATCTCCCGCGGCCACTGGACGAGTCTGGGGCCCGGCAACATCGGCGGCCGGGTGCGGTCGATCCTCATTCAGCCGGGAACCGGCGGGCGGGTCATGTTCCTCGGGGCCGTCGCGGGTGGGATCTGGTGGACGAGGAACACAGGCGAGACGTGGGAGCCGATCAATGACTTCATGGCGAATCTGGCGGTGTCGACCATGGTGCAGGATCCCGGCCGGGGGGGAGTGATGTACGCGGGTACGGGAGAGGGCTTCTACAACGCGGACGGCATTCGCGGCGCCGGTATCTTCAAGAGCACCGACGGCGGCGGGCGCTGGTCGCAACTGCGCAGCACCGACACTTCCGACTTCTACTATGTCAATCGGCTGGCGATGGCTCCGGAGGGGAACACGTTGCTCGCAGCCACGCGCACCGGGGTGTACCGCAGTACGAACGGCGGCAGCAGCTTTCAACTTGTGCTGACGCCCAGCGACGATTTTTTTGGGGGGTTCGTGGACGTGAAGTTCCATCCCACCGACAGTTCCAGGGCGGTCGTCTCTACGTTCTACGGCACCGCCAAATATACCACGTCGGGCGGTTTGTCCTGGAGAAACAGCCTCGGTCTGCCTTTCCCCAACTCCAACTCCGAGGGCTTTGCACAAAGAGTGGAATTGGCCTACGCACCCTCCAATCCGGATATCGTGTACGCTTCCATCGACACCCTCGGCGGAGCGATTTACCGCAGCACCGACGGGGGCCGCCGGTTCAGCTTGCGATTCAACGGGAACCCGGACTACCTTGAGAAGCAGGGATGGTACGACAACGTCGTCTGGGTCGATCCCACCGATCCGGATTTCCTGATCGTGGGGGGGATCGATCTGTGGAAGAGCTCGGACGGCGGTGTTTCCCTGACGAAGATCAGCGACTGGTCGCGGGCGCCGAGGTCGGCACACGCCGACCATCATGTCATCGTGGAACACCCGAACTATGACGGGGTCACGAATCGAACCGTCTACTTCGGCAACGACGGTGGGATCTATGTCACTCACGACGTGAGGGCCGTCGGCGAAGATTCTGACCATACGGCGGGCTGGATTGAATTGAACAATACCCTTGGAATCACTCAGTATTACAGTGCAGCCGGGCATCCGGCAACCGGCACCATCGTCGGAGGCACCCAGGACAACGGGACGCTCCAGTACACGCCGGCCGCCGGGAGCGAGAACGTGCACATGACGATTGGAGGCGACGGCGGCGTTACGGTTTCGGATCCAAGCGATGCGAACTATTTCTATGGGGAGAGATTCAGAACCTCGGAGTCTTCAGGAGCACGGATGGCGGACGCACTGCGGATTTCATCACCGAGGGACTGGACGACACTGGGGAGTGCACCAACTTCATCGCGCCCCTGGCCCTGGACCCGAACGCCACGCGCGTTCTCTACGCCGGGGGATGCTCGTTGTGGCGGGCGGGCGATGTCAGGGCGGCGGTGCCTACCTGGACCGTCGTCAAGCCGCAACTGCTGGACGATGACGGGAATCCCGTCCGGATCAGCGCAATCGCGGTCTCGCCACACGATACCGACGTCGTCTACGTCGGTCACAACAACGGCAACGTCTATAGGACCAGGAACGCCACCGCGAGCCGGCCGACATGGACCAGAATAGACGGCGGGTTGCCGAATCGCATGGTGCTGCGTTTGACGGTCAGCCCCCACAACGCCAGCGACGTCTTCGCCACTTTCGGCGGGTTCAGCCCGGACAACCTCTGGCGAAGCACCGACGGCGGCTCTACTTGGCAGGACATCACCGGTAGCGGATCCAGCGGTCTTCCGGACGTTCCGGTGCGCGATATCGACGTCAATGTCTCCTCGCCTTCGGTCTACTACGTGGCGACCGAAGTGGGTGTGTTCGTCAGCGAGAACGGCGGCAACAGCTGGAGCATGCCCCATGAGGGCCCGGCCAACGTCTCGGTCGACGAACTGTTCATCATGGGAAAGACGCTGGTGGCGGCGACCCACGGACGCGGGCTGTTCGCGATCGAAATAGCGGATGCCGGCTGCGGGTTGGAGATTCTGGGCACGCTGACCGGCCGAGTGATGCGCACCGGGATCCTGGGCCATGATTGCGTGTCGCCGAACTACACGGGGGAGTTGGCGCGCTACTACAGCTTCACGCTGACCGCACCGGCGGAAGTCACGATCGAGATGAGTTCATCCGCGTTGGACGCGTGGCTGACCCTGCGAGAAGGACTGGGCATTTCGGGTCCTCAGGTGGCCTTCGACAACAACGGCGGCGGCGGGACTGACGCGCGCATCACCGCCTCGCTCGACGCCGGGACGTACACCATCGAGGCCACGTCCGGGGCAGCGGGCGTGGCGGCGACCGGTCCGTTCACGCTCGTCCTGACGCTCGGTTCGGGGACGGGGGGCGGCACATTCACCGACGACCCGCTCGTGGCGGGCCGGACGCCGGTCCGGGCAGTCCACTTCACCGAGCTGCGAGCGCGCATCGATGCGCTGCGCTTTAGGCATGGTTTGAGCCGGTTCCCATGGACAGATCCGAGGCTGGCGGCCGGGGTCGCGGTCAGTGCCATCCACCTGTCGGAGCTTCGGACCGGGCTCCGGCAGGTGTACGACGCGGCGCGGCGGTCCCCCGCCTTCACCACCGCGGCGGTGGAAGCAGGATCGGGAATTCGCGCCCAGCACATGAACGAGCTGCGCCGGGCGGTGGAGATGCTGGACGGCGGCGGCGGCGGTGCCCCGGCGGCCGTACTGAGCATTACTCCGAGGGGTGCCGGAATGGCAGGGTTGACCCCGTACCGCTTCGACGCCAGCGGTTCGTCAGACCCGGATGGCGATCCGCTGACGTATACCTGGAACTTCGGGGACGGCGTCACCGGCACCGGCGTCACCGCCACGCACGTCTACTCGGCGCCAGGCACCTATAGCGTCACGCTGACCGTGAGTGACGACCAGAGCCAGTCGGCGACCACCGGTTCGGTTACGGTCACACGGGATCTCAACGGCACGTTCTCCGGCGTTGTGCACTTCAATCCGGGAACACTGTCGTATCAGGTCGACGTGACGTTGAATCAAATGCCGGGCTCAATGACGGTACAGGGTACGCTCAGCCTGGTTTCTACTCCGGACCCTACCGACGATCCGAGAAGAACACGGCAAGTCACCGGATCCATCAGGAGTCAGAACAACGACTTCGTGTGCCCGTGTCCCATTACGATAGACGAAGTCAGCGGCACGCCGCTTCTGTCCTCCTGGGGAGGTAGAGTGCTCAACGGCACGAATGCGATCGTCATAGATTTCCATAATCGTAACGGAACCATACCCGGCGGGGAATTGGCACGAAGATGAAGAGCGCGTCGGGCAAAAGCGCTAGCACGGCGACGACCTGACCCAGCGACTGGGGGCCGACGCCGAGACGATCCACGTCTACGCCCGCCGGCAGCAGACGGTCTCCGAGCATCAGCAGCGCATCGGTGAGTACCTGCGTCTGCGCACGTTCGATACCGCCGCCGGAGAACGGCTGGCGCGGTTCCTCGAAGACGAAGCGCTACGGCTCGAGCGCACCGCCTCGCTGCTGGCGCGGGCGCGTGTCTGGCTCCGCAACGAGCACGTTCTCGCGCCGGCCGTTTCGGTGTTGCGCCGCGCGATAGGGGCATCCCGACACAAGGCCCGGACGCTGCTGACGCAACGCATGGCCGAGCGCCTGTTCGGCACCGATGCGCGAGCGTCTTGATGCGCTGATCGCCGTCGACGATGACCAGCCGCACTCGCCTCTGAACCGCATCAAGGCCAGCTCGTCGAGTCCGTCGTCGGGGGCATGAAGCGGCTGCTGGCGAGGCTGGAACTTGATCGAGGCGACCGGCGTGCTGGGAGTCGACGTGGGCTGGGTCAACGGCAACTACCAGCGGATCCTGTTCCACAGCGTGCGCACCGCGTCAGCCGACCGGGTACGCAGGATGGCGGCCCCACGCCGTCACCTCGCGCCGGTGTGCTTCCTGCACCAGGCGTGGCGCGACACGCTCGACCAGGCCGTCGACATGTACGGCAAGCTCCTCGACCGCAATCGGAAGCTGGTCGACGAACGCCTCGACGGCATGCTCAAGGCGCAACGCCACGCCGTCGACCGGATCGTTCAACGCTACCGCCGGCTCGGCGCCGTGCTGCTCGATCCCGACGTCGCCGACGACGAGTTGCGGGCCCGACTGCTGTCGACGGTGCCGGAGGCGCAGTTGCACGAGGACCAGTCCGACTTGGCGAACTGGACGCGGGGCGACCGGAAGGCCCGCTTCGAGCAGACGGCCGAGCGCCACGCCGGGCTGAACCAGTTCGCCGCGCCGTTTCTGAGCCGGATGAGGTTCGTCGACGAGCAGGGCGAGGGCACCTCGCCGACCCTAGCGGCGTTGCGGGTCTACCGCGAACACCGCGCGGCGGGACGCCGCGGCGTCCCGCCCGACGCATCGCTCGACTCCGCGCCGTCGGCGCTGCAACCGCTCATCCGCCGCGACGGCGTGACCGACCGTCGGCGCTGGGAGAGCGCGTTGTTCCTCCAGGTGCGCGACGAGATCCAGACCGGCAACCTCGCCATCGACGGCGCGAAGAACTTCGGCCGGTTCGAGGCCTTCTTCCTGCCCGCCGCGCGGTGGGAGCAGGTCCGCGATGCGTTCTGGGCACGGACCGGATTCCCCGTCGACCCCGGCGTGGCGGTCGAGCGCTTGAAGGAGCGGGTCTCGGACGCGTTCGACCGCTTCCTGCCCTTCGTGCTCGACGGCGTGCTCTACCACGAGAGCGACCTCAACCTCGAAGAGCACTACACCGACACCCACGGCTACACCGAGAGCAACTTCGCCGCCTTCGGCATGATCGGCATGCGGTTCTGCTTCCGAATCCGCAGCCTGCATCGCCAGCGGATCTACTGCGCCGACCCGGCCCGCGACCACGGCGTCCTCGAGCCGGTCCTCAAGCGCGGCCGGCGGGCGGTGAACTTCCGCCTCATCGCCGAGCAGTGGGACCGCATCGGCCAGTTCTACGCGGCGTTCCCCGCCGGGCACGCCACCGCGTCCGCCGCCCTGCAGCGGCTCAACCGCTTCCAGGCCTCGAACCGCTTCTACGCCGCCAACCGGGAGCTCGGACGCGCGCTGAAGACCGAGTTCGTGCTGCAGTACCTGTCCGAGCCGAAGCTGCGGGCGAAGGTGCGGCGGGGCTTGCTCAAGGTCGAGCAGCTCCACGCCCTGACGCGGGCCGTCTACTACGGGCAGCGGGGGCGCATCAGCGCCCGCGAGGTCTACGACCAGATGAACGCGTGCTCGTGCCTGACCCTGATCCTCACCTGCATCGTCTACCGGCAGGCCCGGGAGATCTCACGGCTGGCCGCCGCGCCGGACTTCCCGTTCGACCCCGACCTGCTGCGGCATGTCAGCCCGATCGAGCGGCGGGCCGATTGAGCGCGTCCGAGGCCGGGGTGACGCGGGTGCGGACGGCGCTCGAGGGCTCGCGCGGCTTCACCGTGGGGGGCCGGGTGTCGCTGACGCCGAGCGTCGAGATCGGACTGCGGCAGGACGGCGGGGACGCCGAGACCGGCGCCGGGATGGACGTGGGCAGCGGGCTCGTGTTGACGGACGCGCTGACCGGCCTGTCGCTGGACGTGCGGGTGCGGACGCTGGTGGTGCACCAGTCGGCGGGGTTCACCGAGCGGGGGATGTCGTTCTCGTTCGGCTGGGACCCGACGCCGTCGAGCCCGCTGGGGCTGACGGCGCGGTTGTCGCCGTCGTGGGGCGGGTCGACGATGGGGGGCGCCGAGGCGCTGTGGCACGGACAGATGGCCTACGGGCCCGGCTCGCACCCGGTGGCCGGCTCCGGCGGCCGGCTCGACGCGGAGGTGGGTTATGGGCTGCCGGCGGGGAGCCGCTTCGTGGGGACGCCGCGGGTGGGGCTCGTCAGCTCGGAGTACGGCCGGGACTACCGGGTCGGCTACGGCCTCGGCGTGCTCGACACCGAGAGCCTGCGCTTCGAGCTGGGCGCCGACGCGCACCGCCGGGAGAGCCCGTTGGAGGGCGGCGCGGACGCGGGGATCCGCGGCCACGTCACCTTGGGCTGGTAGCCAAGCGGGGCCGGAACGAACCGGGGTCGCCGTCCGTGCGCCTGGATGCGAAGCTCCGAGTCCCCCGGCGCTCGTTCACCGTAACGCGCTGGCCGCGACACCCCCGAGAGGTGTGACAATGTTCCCGCGTCTGCGCTCGTTCGTGCCGACCTTGACCCGACGAAAGCGCTTCGAGGACTCGCTCGATGCGGCGATGTACGACGCCATGCTCGACGATTACCCACTGGGCCGACCACCTCCGCCCTGGTCGACGAACATCAAGGGCGACGACGTCATGGGTCGGCGAAGGCCCGAAGCGGTCCGTGCCCACTTCGTCGGGGTCCGAGTTCGCGGGGACCGTCCGCGGACACAAAATATTGAACCTTTTGTCTTGAATACCAATTCCGGTAGCAACGCCTGTGAAGTACCGCTTGTCAGTACATAAATACAAGGCAGTACATCAAGTAATTGGTAGTGTTGGAAACCCTCAATGCCGAGCAGGCAACCTTGACAAAGACCAGCGGCAAAGGGCAAAAGACGAAAGGGCTCGGCGATACGCGATTGGAACCGATGGGTCCTGCGTCGCCGGCGAGAGGGGCTCGTGCTGATTGGAACTGATCAACAACATGTCCGCCGGGTGGAGGACATCCGATACGACAACGGCCAGATCGAGGGCGCCGTCTGCGCGGCGTGCTGCCGCTTCCTGAAGGTGTCCCGTGCCTGAGCGGGTCGCGGTAGGCGACAAGGTGCGGCTCACATGGCCTGCGGCGCGGGACGGGTACGTCGGCGAGGTGGTCGCCTGCGAGGACGGCGTGTACTTCGTCAGGCTCACCGACCTGCGGTGGGCGAACATGCCGCCCATTGCCGTCCGACGCGACGAGTTGCGGCCGGACCGTGGCCGGGCTGCGAGTTGAACATCGAACTGCGGCAACGACCAGCACGGAACGGGGCGCAATCCGGGGAAGCACATTCGGATCGAGGCAAGAAGAACGAGCTTCCGTCGGTCGCGCTGACGACAGTTCCGGGAACGAGTCAACGATGACGATACGGCAGGCGCGTGACGGTGATAAAGAGGCGCTCGTGGCGCTCTGCCGCAGCGTGATCCACTCGAACTACGCGACGTTTCTCCCCACCGAGAGCGTCGCGCAGCGGCTCGCGGGCGATGCCGTAGAGAACTACACGGCATCGCATCTCCGGGACTTGCGATGTTGCCGAACAGGCCGGCGAGGTGGTCGCCCTGCCATGTCACCGTGGTGATCTGCTCGACCTTCATGATGGTGCATCCGGCCCGGCCGCGGCATCGGAGGCGATGCTGGCGGACGTTTTGGACAGGAACCACCGCCTGAGTGGAACTTTCGAAATGGCGTATCTGAGGCGAATCATCGACCGTTTCCACGGCCAATTCCATTGGGAGGCGCGGAGTCGCGAACCCGATGTGGCGTCCACTGTATCGGGCCAGAAACTGCCCTCCGGGACTCGGCGCCACCGGGAACGCCGCGGGCCGCCAGCGGCTCCGGCGCGGATTCCCGCCTCGCGCCTCTGGCGGCGGTTCACGGTAACGGCGCTCGCGGCCGGTCTGGGCGTCCTCGCCAGCGCACCCCGTCCCGCGGCCGGGCAGGCGGAGGGCGAACTGCGCCTCAGGGGAGGCCCCTTCCGTCCGCACAACGAGGGCCGGCTGGAGATCTATCACGCAGGCGAGTGGGGCGCCGTCCGCGACGACTACTTCGAACTGCAGGAGGCCACCATTGCCTGCGAGCAGATGGGCTATACCGGCGCCAGCAGTTCGCTTCGGGGCTTCGGAGGCCCGGCGTCGCTGCGGATATGGCTCGACGACATCCAATGCGACGGGACGGAGACGCTGTACCGCGAGTACCGCCTCGACGTGGACGCGATCATCGACGCGGCGGCCCGCGTTGCGGTGGCGGCCGTTGTTTGACCGGCTGTTGGTCTGTCGGGGTCCGAAGACAGTCCCTGCCCCGCGCGACCTGTCCGGTTCCGTAGTCGACAATTCTCGAGGTCGGTCGCGGAGCATGGTCTCGGCGGACGCCCGGAACCCGATGCCGCCCCTTGCATCCGCCTGCCGACGCATCGTCGCCCTCTCGTTCACCCTGACAGCGCTGCTGTGCGCCATCTCGGCGCCGCGGGCCTTCGCTCAGAACCCGACCCCAGGTTGGGAGGACGGGGATATCGAAGTCGATGTCAGCCGGCTCGAGATCAACGAGGGACACTCCCTGAGCTACCGCGTGAGACTGACCAAGCAACCGACCGCGGATGGATGGTTCGTCCGCGTGCATGTCGACGGCGCGGTGCGATACGACGGGTTCTACGACACGGACGGTGACGGAGAGGACGACATCCAGTGGCTACCCTCGGTCGGCTGGGAGTTCAACCAGAACAACTGGGACCAGTGGCGCAC
Organism: Vicinamibacterales bacterium; assembly: GCA_963662835.3. Lineage (GTDB taxonomy): Bacteria > Acidobacteriota > Vicinamibacteria > Vicinamibacterales > UBA8438 > WTFV01. The sequence goes on along the minus strand of CAXXVU020000002.1, from coordinate 6,422,284 downwards.
GATCACTGTAATCGCTCTTCAGGACGACGATGACGAGGATACCCGGGTCATCTTCACCCACGACGTGTGGGATCACACCACCAACTGCCCCGTGCACGACCGCGGTCGGGTGGAGGTACGGGTCGTCGATGACGAGTTGGCCCCCGGCGAGCTGCCGACGCTATCCATTGGAGACGCGGAGGTCAGGGAGGGAGGCACGGCGCGGTTCGACGTGACGCTGAGCGCCGACAGCCGGCAGGACGTGACGGTCAGCTACCAGACGAGCAACGTAACGGCGGAGGCGGGCTCGGACTACGAGGTCCCGGAAGACACGCTGTTGACATTCCCCGCGGGCACGAGGGAACAGCACATCTTCGTGCACACGAACCAGGACGACGCCTATGAGGGGGACGAGACGTTCACGGTGCGGCTGAGCGGACCGGCAGGAGCCACGCTGCGAGACAGTACCGGCACCGGCACCATCACCGACGACGACGACCCGCCCGCGGTGGTCATCGACGACAACTTCACGGATGTGACCGTGCCGGAAGGAGACCCGGCGCGGTTCGAGGTGACGCTCAGCGCGCAGAGCATTCTCCCGGTCAGGGTTCGTGTCGCGACGATGGACGGCACGGCGGTCGCGGGCTCAGACTACACCGCGATCGACCGGACGCTGACCTTCCAGCCGGGAACCGACAGCCTCACCGTCGACGTGAGCACGCGCGATGACAGCGCCTACGAGGAAACCGAGACGTTCACGCTCACGCTGAGCGATCCGGAGAACGCCGCGCTCGGAAACATGCGCACCGCCACGGGAACGATCACCGACGACGACGAGAAGCCGGAAGTGTCGATCGGGAACGCACCGGCCGTGACGGAGGGAGGCACGGCGCTGTTTCCGGTGACGCTGAGCCCCGAGAGCGGAAAGATGGTGACGGTCACGTACCGCACCATGGACGGCACCGCGGAGGAGGGCTCCGACTACATGACCACCACCGGGACTCTGGAGTTCAGCCCGGGAACCGACCGACTGACGATCGCGGTGCCGACGTCGGACGACGACACGTCGGAGCCGGAGGAGAACTTCACGGTCGAGCTGTCCGACCCGACCGAAGCGACCTTGAGGGAAGAAACCGGCGAGGGGACGATCAGAGACGACGACGGCCAGCCCGCGCTGTCGATAGCAGACGCCGAGGCGGTTACCGAAGCCGACGGTCCTGCCACGTTCACGGTGACGCTGAGCGGGATGAGCAGCCAGATCGTCTCCGTGGCGTACGCGACGAGAAACGGAACGGCGACCGCGGGCTCCGACTACACGACCGCATCGGGCACGCTGGAGTTCCAGCCGGGAGATATGGAAAAGACCGTCAGCGTGACGGTGCTCGACGACAACCTGCCCGAGGACCTCGAGCAGTTCACGGTGGCGCTGAGCTCCCCATCGAATGCCACGATTGCGGGCAGCAGCGGGGCGGTGACGATCATCGACGACGACGCGGGCGGGGTGCCCTCGTTGAGGGTCCTCGACGCTTCGGCCGTAACGGAAGGGGATCCGGCGCAGTTCACGGTGACGATGAGCGTGGCTGCCTCCACGGATGTGACGGTCGCCTACCGGACGATGGGCGGCACGGCGGAGGAGGGTTCGGACTACACCGGGACATCGGGCACGCTGACCTTCACGGCGGGACAGACGACCAGAACCATCCCGGTCACGACCATCAACGACAGCATCAGAGAGCCGGACGAGTCGTTCTCGGTGATCCTGAGCAACCCGTCGGGAGCCACGATGCTGGCGGACGACACCGCGACGGGAACCATCACCGACAACGACAGCTCGGGGCTGCCGGGGCTGTCCATCTTCGACGCGACGGTGAGCGAGGGGGAAACGGCACTGTTCCGCGTGCGGTTGAGCGTGGCCGGCACCCAGACCGTCACGGTGAACTACGAGACCGTCGACGATACGGCCATCGAGGGGACCGACTATACGCCGGCGCTCGGGAGCCTGGAGTTCAGGGCGGGCGCGATCGAGCAGACGATTGTGGTACGGACCGTGGAGGACGGCACGGCAGAACAGACCGAGACCTTCACGGTCCAGCTGAGGGATGCGACCGGCGCCACGCTGGAGGACGATTCCGCGACGGGAACCATCACCGACGACGACGACGACACGGCGCTGCCGGCCCTCTCGATCGCGGACGCCGAGCCGGTGACCGAAGGAGCCACGGCGCAGTTCGAGGTGACGCTGAGCGCCGAGAGCCAGCAGGTTGTCACAGTCGCTTACGCCACCGCCGACGGCACCGCGGTCGAGGACTCCGACTACACACAGACATCGGGAACGCTCACCTTCGCCGCGGGAGAAACCACCAAGACCATCCCGGTGCCCACCATCGACGACGACGAACAGGAGTCGGAAGAGCACTTCACCGTCACCCTCAGCAGACCCGAGGGCGCCACCCTCGACGACAGCTCCGGGCAAGGCACCATCACCGACGACGACGGCGACGGCCCTGCGCTCCCACAACTGTCCATCGCAGACGCGTCGGCAGCGGAGGGGGACACCGTCCAGTTCACCGTCACCCTGACGGGGACCAGCAATCAGACGGTCACCGTCGACTTCCAGACCGGCGACGGCACGGCCAAGGCAGGCTCCGACTTCACGGCGGCGTCAGGAACCGTCACCTTCACCGCGGGAGAGACCGCCAAGTCCATTTCGGTCGCGACCCTCGAAGACACCATTCGTGAGGAGGACGAGACCTTCTCGGTGACCCTGACCAACCCGGAGGGGGCCACCCTGGCCGACGACACCGCGACCGGAACCATCACCGACGACGACGACACGGCGCTGCCGGCCCTCTCGATCGCCGACGCCGAGCCCGTGACCGAAGGCGCCACGGCGCAGTTCGAGGTGACGCTGAACGCCGAGAGCCAGCAGGTTGTCACAGTCGCTTACGCCACAGCCGACGGCACCGCCGTCGAGGACTTCGACTACATACAGACATCGGGAACGCTCACCTTCGCCGCGGGAGAAACCACCAAGACCATCCCGGTGCCCACCATCGACGACGACGAACAGGAGTCGGAAGAGCACTTCACCGTCACCCTCAGCAGACCCGAGGGCGCCACCCTCGACGACAGCTCCGGGCAAGGCACCATCACCGACGACGACGGCGACGGCCCTGCGCTCCCACAACTGTCCATCGCAGACGCGTCGGCAGCGGAGGGGGACACCGTCCAGTTCACCGTCACCCTGACGGGGACCAGCAATCAGACGGTCACCGTCGACTTCCAGACCGGCGACGGCACGGCCAAGGCAGGCTCCGACTTCACGGCGGCGTCAGGAACCGTCACCTTCACCGCGGGAGAGACCGCCAAGTCCATTTCGGTCGCGACCCTCGAAGACACCATTCGTGAGGAGGACGAGACCTTCTCGGTGACCCTGACCAACCCGGAGGGGGCCACCCTGGCCGACGACACCGCGACCGGAACCATCACCGACGACGACGACACGGCGCTGCCGGCCCTCTCGATCGCCGACGCCGAGCCCGTGACCGAAGGCGCCACGGCGCAGTTCGAGGTGACGCTGAACGCCGAGAGCCAGCAGGTTGTCACAGTCGCTTACGCCACAGCCGACGGCACCGCCGTCGAGGACTCCGACTACACACAGACATCGGGAACGCTCACCTTCGCCGCGGGAGAAACCACCAAGACCATCCCGGTGCCCACCATCGACGACGACGAACAGGAGTCGGAAGAGCACTTCACCGTCACCCTCAGCAGACCCGAGGGCGCCACCCTCGACGATAGCTCCGGGCAAGGCACCGTCACCGACGACGACCACGACGACGACGACGACATGACTCCAAGGCTGTACATCGTCGACGCGTCGGCAGACGAGGGAGACGCCGTTCGGTTCAGGGTCGTCCTGACCGGCGACAGCGACCGGGCCGTCACCGTCGACTTCGAAACCGACGACGGCACCGCGCTGGCAGGTTCCGACTACGAAGAGACGTCAGGAACGCTCACCTTCGCCGTCGGAACCGAGACGCAGACGATCAGCGTGCCGACGCACGAGGACGATATCGCCGAGGCGGACGAGACCTTCACGGTGAGATTGAGCGACGCGGACGGGGCGACGATCGAAGACGACAGCGCACGCGGAACGATCAACGACAACGACGGCGGCGGCGGCCGCCTGCCCATCCTCACCATCGAGGATGCCGCGCCGGTCGGCGAGGGCGAGACGGCGCAGTTCTCGGTCACCTTGAGCTCCCAGAGCGAGCAGGTGGTTACCGCCTCCTACGGAACGGCGGATGGGACGGCGAGCGCAGGATCCGACTACACGTCGACCACGGGAACGCTGCGGTTCGAGCCGGGCGATACGACCGGGACGATCCGGGTGACGGTGCTGGACGACGAGATATGGGAGGACACCGAGAGCTTCACGGTGGAATTGAGCGACCCGGAGGGAGCGGCGCTAGTCGGGGCCAGCGGCACGGCCTCGATCACCGACGACGACGAGGACATGCTGCCGGCGCTGTCCATCGCAGACGCGGCGCCGGTGCCCGAGGGCGGCACCGCCTCGTTCGTCGTGACCCTGAGCCCGGCCAGCGAGCGGGCCGTCAGGGTCTCGTACCGCACGCTGGACGGAACGGCGACGGCCGGGCTCGACTACACGGCGACCGCAGGGACGCTGCGCTTCCAACCGGGAGAGACCACCCGATCCATCACGGTGATCACCGTCGGCGACGAGCTGGTGGAGGGCCCCGAACGGTTCGCGGTGGAGCTAAGCAACTCGATCGCGGCAACGATAGCGGACGGGACAGGGACGGGGACGATCAGCGAAGCCGCCGAGCGGATCGCGATGGTCAACCGGACCGTGCTGCCGGAGCTGGGGCGGACGCTGGCCTTCAGCACGGTGCCGTGCCGATTCGACCGGACGCTTTCGGGCCTGATGGCCCGCGACGGATCGGGCCCGGCCGGCTACTTGTCGCTGCCTTATGCGTTGACATCGGACCGGCAGACCTCGCCCATGCACCAGTCGTTGACCCTGGAGCGCGCGCTCGGCGACTCGGCGTTCCTGATGCCGATGCAGGACGAGGACGGCGAGGCGGGGCGCTTCGCGGCGTGGGGCTGCGGCGACTACCGCCACCTGGGGGGCGGGGGCGGCGACGGCGGCGTGGCGTGGAACGGTGAGGCGTTCAGCATGAATTTCGGCGCCGACGTGCGGCTCGGATCCAACACGCTGGCGGGGCTGTCCATATCGCGCTCGAGAGGCTCTTTCGACTACCACGCGGGCGGCCCGAACGGAAGGGCCGGCGGCGCCTACGATCTGCGACTCACTGGCCTGCATCCCTACGTGGGCTGGTCGGCGTCGCCCGACCTGGACGTCTGGGGAACGGTCGGGCACGCCTGGGGAGAGCTCCGGATCGCAGACGACCTGGTCGCCCGGACCCTGACGAGCGCCGCGACGCTGGACTCGGGAGCGATGGGCGTCAACGGCCGGCTGCTGGCGCGCGGCACGACGAGCCTGAACCTGAAGGGCGAAGCGGCGCTGGCGCGGCTCGACATCGCCGGCGACGGCGCGATGGTCGAGGCGCTGGCGGTGAACATGCGACGGCTCCGGCTGAGCACCGAGGCCAGCCGCGAGCTCCTCTTCGCCTCCGGCGGGTCGCTCACCCCGTGGGGGGAACTGGGCGTTCGTCATGACGGCGGCGACGGCGAGACCGGCGTCGGCCTGGAAGTTAGTGCCGGTCTCCGCTACCAGAGTCCCGTAACGGGGTGGACCTCCGAGGGCTACGGGCGCTGGCTGGCGGCGCACGAGGGCGCGCTGCGCGAATGGGGCTTCGGCGGCGTGATCCGTTACGACCCCGGGGCGTCCGGCCGCGGGCCGTCGGTAAGCCTGATGCCCGGCTGGGGCGATACCGCAAGCGGCGTGCGGCGCCTCTGGGAGCATGGCGCGACCGACCCGACCGTGTCCCGCCCGCCCGGCTCGCGCCTGGACGCGCAGTTCGGCTACGGCTTCGCGGCGTTCCGCGGGCGAGGGGTGCTCACCCCGTTCGGCGCGGTGAGCCTGGACCCGGAGTACGGGAACGGCTATCGAATCGGCAGCCGCATCGCAGGCGGCCGGTCCGCGAATCTGAGCCTGGAGGTCGAACGCAGGGAGCGCGCCGCGGCGGCGACCGTCTATGCCGTATTCGTGCGCGGCGCCCTGCAGTTCTAGAACGGCCGATCTTCCCGCGTCGCTTTCTTCGGGATGAAGACCTGCCGCACCGCACGCGGCCGGTAGGTTCCCGCCTTCAGGTCCCGCGCCAGTGCTCCCAGCCACCGGTCGACCGCGAACGACTCGATGTCGGCGACCGTCTCGCCGGCCACCCGGGCCGCGCCGCCGTTGCGTCGTCAAGGAGGTCCTCGTCAGCGACGACACGCTCGTGATTCGCCACTGATTCCCGTTCCTTCGGGACCGCCGCCAACGGGTTCCGGACCCAACGGCCGAGTCGGCGACCTCGCCGCCCCCCCAGGTTCCTTTTGCGTTCAGGGGGTTGCAACGGTTGCGCGATTTCGGTAGTGTAGTTGCATACAAATGCATGTAAAGCGTATGCGTCTCGCTGACTGGGCTCGTTCCCAGGGTCTCCAGCCCCGGGAAGCTTGGCAGCGTATCCGGCGGGGCACGTTTCCCGCTCGTCTGCGTCCCGTGCAGATGGGGCGCTTCTGGTTCGTCGAGGTCGAGGAATGTTCTCCGACACTGAAACGGGTGGCGTATGCCCGGGTGTCCTCCGCCGATCAGAAAACGGATCTCGATCGCCAGAAGCTGCGGTTACTGGAGTACGCACAGGCGAACGGCTGGCTTCTCGATGCCGTGATCGGCGAGGTCGGCTCCGGACTGAATGGAGTGCGTCGCAAGCTCCTCAAGGCACTGGCCGATCCTGATCTCGGCTGGCTGGTGGCCGAGCACCGCGATCGGCTGGCGCGTTTCGGTTTCGACATGGTCGATACGCTCCTGCGTGCTCGCGGGGGCGGCGTGCTCGTGCTCGACGACCGGGAGCTCGAGGACGATCTCGTCCGCGACATGACCGAAGTCCTGACCAGCATGTGCGCCCGACTGTACGGCCGCCGGTCGGCGCGCCGTCGGGCGCAGAAGGCGGTGGAGGCTGCCGCTTCATGACGACGACGTTCGTCGCGGTAGTACGTCCTCCCAAAGCGGACTACAAGGTTCTTGCCGAGGCGGTGCGTGTTCTCGCCTGCGCGGCCCGCACGACCTTCTCGTGGCTCTATCAGAAACGGCGTCGGGCAGCCGACGTGAAGCGCGAAGTGTGCGCCCGATTCGGTATCCTCGCCCGCCACTGGTCCGGCTGCCGGGCGGCGTCGCAGGCTGCCGCCAACTCCTGGCGCGAGGGCGGGAAGGAACGCCTGCATATGCTCGCGACCCGGCTCAAGGCGCTCGAAGCGCGTTGGCCGGCTGATTCTCTGAACCCGGCGAAGAAGCGCCGGAACGCCGTGGCGCGACGCAAGGCGGAGACCGCCATTGCGCGACTGGACAGCGAGTTGAAGGGAAAACCCCGCTGCTGCTTCGGGGGGCGCCGACTCCTGCGCCGGGGCCGGTTGCGCGAGTGGCGCCGACGGCGCGACTCCGAAGCGCTCTTCTCCGGAGAAGCCGGGAAGAATCACGGCAACGAGGTCGCGCAGTGGTCCGCGGACGGCACGCTGAAGCTGCGCCTGCCGGATGCATCCTCCCGCAAGCACCTGGTGCTGCACGGGGTGAACTTCTCTGCAGGCCAGCAGCGTCTGATCGAATCAGCCGTTGAGGCCCGTCGGCCTGTCACATGGCGCGTGAAGGTTCTGCAGCGCGGAAAGATCCAGCTGTGCGTAACGGTGGAAGAAGCCGAGCCCGGGGTGATCTCGGATGCGCATCGCGGCGCCGTCGCGGTCGACCTGAACCGTGGCCATTTGGCGGTGGCCGAGGTGTCGCCGGAAGGGTGCCTTGCCGGTGCGGCGCGCTTGCCGCTGCGTGCCGGGTCCGATGCCGTCTGGCAGGCCGCCAGAGACGTTGTTGCACGGGCATCAAGAGTGCTCTGCCCGATCGTTCTCGAGAACCTGGATTTCCGCGCCAAGAAGGCGTGGCTGCGTTCGTACGGGAAGCGCTTCGCCGAGGTGCTGTCCCTCTTCCGCGCAAGACAGGTGCGCGACGCGGTCGAGCGCGAAGCCCGACGTGCCGGGATCGAAGTTCGTTACGTAGACCCGGCGTGGACGAGCCGCCTCGGGAATCTGAAGTACCGGCGGCGCTGCCGTCTGGGAATACATCACGCGGCGGCGCTCGTGATCGGGCGCCGCGGCCTCGGTTTCGGCGAACGTCTGCCTGACGGCCGTCCGTCCCTGACGCGCACAGTGGAGTGCGTTAGTACGACGGGCGCGTCGAGGACGTTCGTGCAGAGGCTCCCTGCGGCCTGGCTGCAGGGTGGTCGCCGTCGCTCCGGACGTAGGGCCCGTGCACCCGGCGCGCCCGGTGCAGGACATCCAATCCTGTGCCCCGATGAGTCCTCGCCACGCGACGGAAGTCCGGCTGCCGTTGGCCGGGCGGAGTGCTCGTGAACTCACATGCACTCCCGTGGCAACGGTGGACCACCTCCCGACCGCTCCAGTCCTCGAACCAACACGCAACACGCCGTGGTCCTCGCCGCCCTGAGGCGACTTGGGCGGTGGACCAGACGAACCGGGGCGTAGCGTCGGGCTCGTGCTACGCTGCCCGGCAAAGGGATGGATGGTCTCTCCTGCCGTCAAGGCGCGGCGTTGCAGAACCGGGGAGAATGGGTGAAAGTAGCATTACGCGACGTGGAAGCCCGGCTGCCGCGAGCGAATCGCGTGCGCCGAGCTGGGAGCGTGACGCCGAGCTGGTCGACGCGCGGCACGAAGCGCTCGACGTCGCCGACCCGGCGTCGGGGGAGAAAACACCGTGCGGGCCCGGCATCGCGGCTCGGCGGGCGGAAGCGGGGCGCGCGTAGCGCGCCCGCAGGACTGATGGCCGAGCAGAAACTGGCGGTTCCGTTGTGTCCCCTTCGCGGGAACGGCCCCTGGTGGCGATTCGACCGCGAGCGCTCGGCGCGGGACTGCGCGGCGGTCGAGGCGTTGCGCGCGGGAGTCGAGGGGGTTCTGCATCTGATGGCCGGCGCGCGCCGGCTGCAGGCTGCGGCGGGGTGCGGGCGGCCGGAGGCGACCGGGTGCGGGTGACGGTGCGCTACCGGACGGGCGCGGTCGAGGAATTGAGCGACGTTGACATGGTGCATGACGGGCGCGGCGGACTGACGATCACGCACGGCCGCGGCGTCGTCCACGTACGGCGGGGCATCGTCGCTCGGGTCGATATCCGAATGGACACGGAGGTGCGCAAGGCGCCGGATCTGGTCGAGGAAGCGCCGTACGTGCGTGCGGGTTCGGGAAGGCCGTAATGAAGGGGATCGTTGACGGACTCGTGTCCGCGGTCGACTCCGGCGGTGGTCGAGGGTCGGCCGGTCGACCGGGACGCGGCCGCGTCGGTTGACTCTGCGCGGGGAGTCGAGCGGTCAGACGCGCAGCGCGTCGGCAACCAGTCCGCGACGGCGCAGTATCGGAGGAAAGGCAGGTCGCGTGTTCGCCGCCCGCTGCGCTTGGGCGCTGGTGGTGATCGGGAACGTGACGCCGAGCTGGTCGACGCGCTGCACGAAGCGCTCGGCGTCGCCGACCCGCCCGCCGGCCGGCGGGTGTGGTGGGGGAGTAACGCCGTGCGCAAGCGGGCTCGGCGCGCCGGCCGGGCTGATGACCGAACAGAAGCTGGCGGTCCCGTTGTGTCCTCTTCGCGGGAACGGCCCCTGGTGGCGAGTCGACCGGGAATGTTCGACGCGGGACTGCGAAGCGGAGGTGTGCCGGTCGTGCGGTCTGGTGCGGCTGACGTCGTATCGCACGGGACAGGTGGTGCGCTATGCGGGTTCGGCCGCCGCCGGCGCCTGAACGGCGAGCGGCGCGGCCCGGTAGGGCTGGAGCCGTCGGCCAGGACGGAAGACGTCGTACGCCGGGCGGTGGCGGCGTGAGCGGCCGCCGGCTGCTGGGGGCGCATCTGCCGGCGGTCTGTCCGGAGCGGCGTGAGACGGTAGCGGGCATGTGCCTGGGCTGCAGGACGCCGTTCGCCATCGACGCGCGGCTGCCGCTGCCGGCGCGGTGCCCGGACTGCGGCGGCGACGTGCGCGCCGGAGAGGATGTCGAGAGTCGGTCCCTGCCCACCCGGCCGCCGTTCAACCCGATGCGGCTGCGGCGGGAGAAGCGGTAGCGCACTGCGGGAAACCGGTGTCGAATTCGCGCGCGCCTGCGGGGCGCGTCATCGACGAGGACATGATGTGGGCGCCGGAGCGAATCCGGGTCCTCGACCAGGTGTGCGGCGCTACCGTCGTTCCATGATGTCGTTTGGGTTTCCCGGAGCTGAAATGGTCCGCGGGCTGGCGGGGGCGCCGCTTGAGGAGGAGGAGGGCACATGAGTACAGCGGTCCCACGGAATCGGCGTACCGTCGAAGGCGTTTGGGTGACCATCATCTTGCCGCTCCTGACCGTTTCGGCCTGCGGGCGAACCAACTCGCCGCACCCCAAGGGGACCAACGCCGACAACGCGCAGTGGGCGGTTGTCCAGGAGTACCTCGACCTGCAGGCGGCCTGGGAGGAACAGGCCGGCGGCATGCAGGACATCTTCATGGCTGGCGACGGCACGGTCGAGGGGAACCTGCAGCGCGCGGAGGAGGAGCACGGGCAGTTGCCGGACGCGACTGCCGCCCTCGCCGCCGCTCGACAGCTCGTCGCTGGGGACGGACCGTACACGATCGAGGCAGCCGAGTTCCTCATCGAGCGGTCCGCTGGCCCCATTGCGATGATGGATCCGCTACGGCATGAGAGGCTGGAGGAGCTGGTCGCTGAAGTCGGACCAGCGGAGGCCTTCGCAGCACTCCGCGCAGCCGAAGACGTCATGTGGGAGGCGCTGATCGCCAAGATCGGTGCCGACTGGTCGGTCGTCCAGGACTACCTCGACGAGCAGGATGCCTGGTTCGAGCGCATGCGCGCACCGGCCGCGGAGGGCGGTGGGCCGCGGAGCATGCGAAAGCGACCGAGCGTGGTTCGAGCCGTCGCTACGGCCCGGGCGATCCTCAACGCGGAAGGCGTGCACGAGAAGGCGGTCGATGCGGCGGAGTTCCTCGTCGACCACGCATGGGATGTGCCGCGCGGGGACTGGCACGGCGCCGTCGGCGCCAGGGCGTTAGCGACACACGCGCCGCCCGACTACGAGCGGTGGCCGCAAGTGTTGGGTGCCCTGGACATGGTGCCTCGCCCGAGCGGGACTTGGGTGCCTGTTTCGCCGATAGACGAGTTCTTCGCGGAGATGGCTTTGCACGCCGACAACCCGGTGCTGCGGGCCGCGGCGCAGTACCACTTGGCGGCCGGCCTGATGCGCGAAGCGAAGCGATCCATGATGCCGTCGTCGGAGCAGGACCACGCTGCACGCCGCGAGCGCGCCCTCGAGCAAGCGAAGGGACTCAGCGCCGGCGTCGAGGACGAGACGTTCGACCACTCGATGCGCAGAGGGGGCGACGAGATGCCCCGGACGTTCGCGCAGGCCGAAGCCGACCTGATTGACAGCATCGAGCACGCGACAGTAGGCAGCACGCTGCCGGAGTGGACGGGGCGGCGACTCGATGGGACCGAGGAGCCGCTGTCGGCCTACAGGGGCCGTGTGCTGCTGATCGACTTCTGGGCGACGTGGTGTGTGCCCTGCATCGACGCGTTCCCGGAGCTGCGCGAGATGGTCGCTGACCTGCCGGCGGATCGGTTCGCGCTGCTGGCTGTCAGCGTCGACGAGGAGCTTGAGACGGTGACCGAGTTCATGGAGCGGGAGGCGATGCCGTGGTACAACTGGCACCTCGGCCGTTCCGGCGACCTTGAGCGGATCCTCGATGTTCGCGGCTTCCCGACCTATCTGCTGGCCGACGAAAACGGCAGGGTCTTGTCCAACGGCGACAACTCGCTCGCCGAGTTGCGATGCATGGCCGAGCGGGCAGGTAGCGGGTGAGGCCCCCCCCGACTGCCCGGCAGCGGAGTGGCTCGGCGCGCAGTGAGCGACCGGCGGGGCTTCGCGATTCTGGTGATCCGTCCCCGCCCGGCAGCTTCACTGTCACGTCCGGGAAGAGCGGCGCGGCGCGTCGAGATTGACCTGGGCGCGGCGCCGTCGTCGCGGCGATGGCGATGACGATCGTGGCGAACGACGGCGTACTGTCTGGCCGGGTGCCTCCTTCCGACTTCTGGCTCTGAATCACGCTGGAGAGAACGAGCCCGAGCAGGCAGCCGGCGACGGCTGCCCAGACCACGGCGCCGTCCGACATCTATCGGTGGCCGGCGCCGGTTGCCGTCACTGCCACGACCCGGATCCTGCCGGGAGCGGGCGCCATCCTGATGCCCTCGATGTCCGGGCCGGACAGGGAGCCGCAGGCGCTGTGGTTCCGCGGTGACGAGCAGGTTACGAGCGGTTCCAACGGTGTCCGTACCCGTCGACGTCCCGGGCGGCGCGACGACGGTGGTCCCCATGCGGTGGGGCGCGTTGCGCATCGAGGACGTCGACGAGAGCACACCCCCCTCGCGATAATCCGGCGGGCTGAACGCGTCGCTGGTCGGGGAGCTGTGCCGGGAGTGCCGAGCCCCTGAACATAGCGCGGAATGCGCGGTGACGACCACGGTGCTGATCGTTCGACGCGTCGCTCCGAATCGACGTGCTCCCGGACGCGCACAAGCAGGAGAGGTGTGCGGCGCGGACATCGCCCGCGACCGCAACGCGGCGCTGCGTGCCGAGGCAAGGGCGATGCTGCTCGGTCGCGGCGGCGCGCGCAGAGGTGGGAGAGTTCCAGATTCTCCGGGTACTCACCGACACCGCTGCCGGCTAAAGGTTCGTCGTCGAACCGTGTGTGCCGCACCGCATGCCCGCGGCGGGCGTGGCGCGAGCTGGTCGGTATCGGCCGGGGGGACCTGCCCGGTCGGTTCCAACTGCGGCGCTCAGGTCCAGAGCGTCTCAGAGCGTCTCCCGGATTCCAGTCCACCTTGGCCCGAGGCATCCTCGTTATTGTTCTCGAAGACAAAGAGGTGGTCGCCGGCGCTGACCGCGAGCACTGGTCAGGATCGGCGGCGTCTGCCCGAAATGACGGCCAAGCCCGCCTGCGCTACGATCCGACTCGCGGGCTCGAACTCTCTCTCGTCAGATGATTGCATTCGCGCTGGCCAGCGAGCGTATGAGATTCCTCGTCGCCGCCGGCGCCGCGCTCTCCGGCTTCCTGCTGGTGTCGGCCGCCAACCTCGACCACGTGCCGGCGACCGTGCCACTCGGCCTCGGCCTGCTGCTCGCGCTTTCGGTCTGGCGGCCGCCCGCCGCGCTCGTGATCGCCGCGGTATTGCTGCCTCTCTCGTGGTGGATCACGCGCACGGCGGACCTGCTGCCCCTGCGGCTCGCCGAAGCGATCGTACTGGCGGTACTGAGCGGCTCCTGCCTGCGGCTGGCGTGGAGTCGGCTTCGCGAAGCCGCCGAGCCGCCAGCGCTGCCGGCCGGGGTGGGACCGGCCGCGGTCACGGTCCTGGCCGTCGCCGCGGCGTCGGCCATCGTCGATCTGGCCCCTGCGCAGGCCGGTCTGTACGGCACCTGGCTGCTCGTCACGGATACCGTCAGCCAGATCGCCAGCGACTACCTGTACGGCACGATCACGGTGGCACCCGGGCTCGCGGACGCCGCGCGGCTGGGGGAAGGCGTCGCGCTGCTGCTGATCGTCGTCGTCTGGAGCCGGCGTCAGGCGAACCTCCCGAGACGCCTCGCCGTCGCCTCGCTGGCCGGCGGGGCGGGTGCGGCACTGGTCAACCTGAGTGTCGGGGCTGACGCGATCCTGGCAACCGATCAGCCGGCCACGATGCTGCTCCGCGAGTTGGCGGGTGGCCGGATCACCCTGCACACCAGCATGGCGAATCTGGGCGTGACAGGCGAGTACTTCCTGATGGCTACGTGGGTGGGCATCGGCCTGGTCGCCGGCCCGCGGCGGTTGTGGCTGTACGGTGTTGCCACCTTGGCGACCGGCGTGACGGTCTGGATTATCGGCTCGCGCACTCTGTTGGGAGTGGCAGCGCTGACGACGCTCGGGGCGGCCACGGTGTGGATGCTGCGGCGCCGACCGGCCGCCCGCCACCGGAGGGTGCTGATTGCAGGTGTACTGGTCGCGGTCGTGCTGTTGCCGATGGCGATCGTGACGGTGTACTCGCAGCGGGCCGGCGTTTTCGACACGGCCGTGAACAGTGACGATGACCTTGCCGCGCTCACCCGCCTCCTCTACACGGAAACGACGCAGCACGTTCGCCTCCGGGTCGAGTTCGCGGCGGCTGGCCTGCGCATGTGGGCCACGGAGCCCGTTTTCGGCGTCGGCGCGGGCCGCTACCACGGCCTGTCCGTCCGCTTCATGTCGCCGTGGCTTCGCGGGTTCTACCCGCACGGCGAGAACGCCCACAACAACTACCTGCAGATCGCGGCGGAGCTCGGCATCGTCGGACTGGCCGCGTTCCTCTGCCTATTGGCTGCCCTCGGGTGGAACATATGGCACGCGGCGCGGGCTCGTCCGCAGCTCGATCCGTTGCTGGTGGGGTCGGCCGCCGGAACGGCGTCTTTTCTGGCGGCCAGCCTCACCGGCCATCCCCTGCTGCTCGGTGAGACCGCCTACCCGTTCTGGATTGTCGCCGGCGTCGCCATGGCGATCGCGGAGCTTCAGCACCCGTCGGCGTTGGACGGCGCCGGACGTCACCGCACCATCGGCTGGATGCTCGCCCCCGTGCTCTTCCTGCTGGCGACGCTTCCCGTCCGGGTCGAGCACTTCGCGGAAACGCTGCTGCGAACCAATGCCCGTGACGGCCTCGACGGTCTCCGGGGGACCTTCGCCGTGGAGATGGAGCGTGCGGAGGGTACGCGCTTTCGCTGGACCGGCCCGCGCGGCACGTTCTTCGTCCCACGCGGCGCGGCCTTGGTCCAATTCCCGTTGCGAGCACAGCACGCGGGACGCGACCGACCTGTAGCGGTCGCCGTGGCGATCGATGGGCGACAAGTCATGCGGGTCCCGCTGCCCGGACCGGTCTGGATCGACGTCTCGGTCCCGCTGGGCGGGTCTTCGTCGACCAGCCTTTTCCACCGTGTCGATCTGCGGATCGACCCGCCCTGGCCGCCGGGCGACCGCCGGAGCGGCGACCCGCGGACACTTGGCGTGCAACTCCGGGCGGTGTCGGTCGTACGCTAGTCTTCACCCGACGCTCGGTTACCATGGCTTCCGCGAAACGAATCGTCGTCTGCAACACGCAGGTACCGTTCATCCAGGGCGTCGCCAAGGCGCACGTCCGTGGAAGATCCGGTCACGTTCGAGATCTGCGCGCCGACCACCTCGGGGCGCCGGATCGACCTGATTCTCGACGCCGTCGCCCGAGTATCGCTTCCGACCGCCCGGCTCCATTTTCCTGGATCCGGTCGCCGACCGCAGCAGTGCGCGCGCGCGTATCGACGCGCTGCAACTCGCAGACCGGGTGGCGCTGGAGGCGCCGGTCAGCGACCCGGACGCAGCCCTCGCCGCCACGGACATCTGCCTCTGCCTCGGCTGGGGGCCGGCCGGTGAGACCACGCCGCTCTGGCTGCGTTGCCTGGCCGCTGGCAACCTCGACCATCGTGCGGGCAGCCCCCGCACGAGCCGGCGTGCCGCTGGTCGCCCCCCGTACGTGACGCACTCTGCCAAGCGCCGCCAGAGAGGGCGCAGCGGTCGGGTGGATGTGCTGGAGGAAGGGAGACCCTGACCTGGGCCATGCAGGAGCCTGGCCGGCAACGCCGACCGCCGCGCCGCGCTCGGCGTTTTTTGCGCAGACGTGTCCACCCCGAGTCAGCAATGGTCGGGGACTACCGGCGCCTCATCCGCGCGGTGCCCGTGCGATTGCCGCGAGCATGCGGACAACCATCATCGACTTCCTTGACCGGGGCGCGGTCCCCTGATGTCGCCCCACGGAGTGCACCATGTTCGAGCGCACCGTCTCCCCCGAAGACCTGGACAAGCTGGCGCGGGAACGCGAGGATGCCGAGCGCGCGTACAACGACGCCCTGACGCGCCTCGACCAGGCGCTGCCCCATCTGTCCGAGGCGGCGGCGCCGGCTGCCGGTGCCGACGAGGGCGGAGTGACCCGACTCGGCGCGGCGGCAGCAAGCCTGTTCCGCTGGCTGCAGCGGCTGTTGGGACCGGTCGTCGGCGCCGCCTTCGAACGGCAGGAACGGATCAACCACACGCTGGTTGCCCCACGCGGAGCAACACTCCGTCACCGCCGGCGCCGCGCGGCGCCACGCCGGGGAACGGTGGCGCGCATCGGGACGCACTTGGCCGAAACGCTGACACTGCAATCGCTCCTGGTGCAGTACCTCCAGCAGATCACACCGTTCGTCGACACCAGGGACCGGGAGGTGGCCGGCCTGATGCGGCGCATCAACGAGGACAACGGCGCCGAGATCGCTGGTCTGGTTGCGGGCCTTGAGGAACTGGCGGCCCGGCAGCGCGGGTTGCACGAGTCGATCCAGGGCCTGCAGGGCGCGCAACGAGTGATCGGCCGGGAGCTCCACCGGCTTCGCGAGCGGTTCGGGGAAGGACGATCTGCGATGGGGGAGCCGGCCCTGGCAGCACCTGCCCGCGGCGGCGGCGCGGCGGCGACCGAGGCCGGCGCCGCGACCACCGGACCGACGCCGCCACCGGCCTCCGCTATGCCCCCACTCTCGGATGCCGTGGCGTACGCGGTTTTCGAGGACGCCTTCCGTGGTTCGGAGGCCGAGATCACGGGCCGCCAGCGGCGCTACCTACCCTGCTTCGAGGGTGCCACCGATGTCCTGGACATGGGTTGCGGACGGGGAGAATTCCTGGAACTGCTGCGGAGCAACAACATCGACGCCCGCGGCATCGACTCCAACCCGGAGATGATCGAACGCTGTCGCGAACGGGGGCTCCAAGCGACCCACGCCGACGCCCTGGCCTATGTCGGCCGATTAGCTGACGAATCGCTCGGCGGACTGTTCTCGGCGCAGGTCGTGGAGCACCTCGAAGCGGACTACCTGCTGCGACTGCTCGAGTCCCTGCACCGGACGCTCCGTCCCGGGGGGCGCATCGTGCTGGAGACCATCAACCCGGCTTCGTGGAGCGCCTTCTTCAGTTCCTACCTGCGCGATATCACCCACCGCCAGCCCCTGCACCCCGATACGCTCGCCTACCTGCTGCGTGCTTGTGGCTTCGTGGACGTCGAGATCGTCTACAGCGCGCCGATCCCGGACGCCGACCGCCTCCAACGGGTAGACGCGGCCCCGGAAGAGACACCGAACGGCGCGGCCGCACGCATGCTGATAGAAACCTTCAACGGAAACGTCGACCGCCTCAACGGCCTGCTCTTCGGCCACCAGGACTACGCGGCCATCGGGACACGACCCTGACCGGCTCTTCCTCGCGCAGCGCGCCGGGCGTCAGCGGCATCTCGAGGTGCACGATGGCGGAGGGTTGCAACGGTTGCGGGATTTCGGTAGTGTAGTTACATACAAATGCATGTAAAGCGTATGCGTCTCGCTGACTGGGCCCGTTCCCAGGGTCTCCAGCCCCGGGAAGCCTGGCAGCGTAACCGGCGGGGCACGTTTCCCGCTCGTCTGCGTCCCGTGCAGATGGGGCGCTTCTGGTTCGTCGAGGTCGAGGAATGTTCTCCGACACTGAAACGGGTGGCGTATGTCCGGGTGTCCTCCGCCGATCAGAAAACGGATCTCGATCGCCAGAAGCTGCGGTTACTGGAATACGCACAGGCGAACGGCTGGCTTCTCGATGCCGTGATCGGCGAGGTCGGCTCCGGACTGAATGGGAGTGCGTCGCAAGCTCCTCAAGGCACTGGCCGATCCTGATCTCGGCTGGCTGGTGGTCGAGCACCGCGATCGGCTGGCGCGTTTCGGTTTCGACATGGTCGATACGCTCCTGCGTGCTCGCGGGGGCGGCGTGCTCGTGCTCGACGACCGGGAGATCGAGGACGATCTCGTCCGCGACATGACCGAAGTCCTGACCAGCATGTGCGCCCGACTGTACGGCCGCCGGTCGGCGCGCCGTCGGGCGCAGAAGGCGGTGGAGGCTGCCGTTTCATGACGACGACGTTCGTCGCGGTAGTACGTCCTCCCAAAGCGGACTACAAGGTTCTTGCCGAGGCGGTGCGTGTTCTCGCCTGCGCGGCCCGCACGACCTTCTCGTGGCTCTATCAGAAACGGCGTCGGGCAGCCGACGTGAAGCGCGAAGTGTGCGCCCGATTCGGTATCCTCGCCCGCCACTGGTCCGGCTGCCGGGCGGCATCGCAGGCTGCCGCCAACTCCTGGCGCGAGGGCGGGAAGGAACGCCTGCATATGCTCGCGACCCGGCTCAAGGCGCTCGAAGCGCGTTGGCCGGCTGATTCTCTGAACCCGGCGAAGAAGCGCCGGAACGCCGTGGCGCGACGCAAGGCGGAGACCGCCATTGCGCGACTGGACAGCGAGCTGAAGGGAAAACCCCGCTGGTGCTTCGGGGGGCGCCGACTCCTGCGCCGGGGCCGGTTGCGCGAGTGGCGCCGACGGCGCGACTTTGAAGCGCTCTTCTCCGGAGAAGCCGGGAAGAATCACGGCAACGAGGTCGCGCAGTGGTCCGCGGACGGCACGCTGAAGCTGCGCCTGCCGGATGCATCCTCCCGCAAGCACCTGGTGCTGCACGGGGTGAGCTTCTCTGCAGGCCAGCAGCGTCTGATCGAATCAGCCGTTGAGGCCCGTCGGCCTGTCACATGGCGCGTGAAGGTTCTGCAGCGCGGAAAGATCCAGCTGTGCGTAACGGTGGAAGAAGCCGAGCCCGGGGTGATCTCGGATGCGCATCGCGGCGCCGTCGCGGTCGACCTGAACCGTGGCCATTTGGCGGTGGCCGAGGTGTCGCCGGAAGGGCGCCTTGCCGGTGCGGCGCGCTTGCCGCTGCGTGCCGGGTCCGATGCCCTCTGGCAGGCCGCCAGAGACGTTGTTGCACGGGCATCAAGAGTGCTCTGCCCGATCGTTCTCGAGAACCTGGATTTCCGCGCCAAGAAGGCGTGGCTGCGTTCGTACGGGAAGCGCTTCGCCGAGGTGCTGTCCCTCTTCCGCGCAAGACAGGTGCCCGACGCGGTCGAGCGCGAAGCCCGACGTGCCGGGATCGAAGTTCGTTACGTAGACCCGGCGTGGACGAGCCGCCTCGGGAATCTGAAGTACCGGCGGCGCTGCCGTCTGGGAATACATCACGCGGCGGCGCTCGTGATCGGGCGCCGCGGCCTCGGTTTCGGCGAACGTCTGCCTGACGGCCGTCCGTCCCTGACGCGCACAGTGGAGTGCGTTAGTACGACGGGCGCGTTGAGGACGTTCGTGCAGAGGCTCCCTGCGGCCTGGCTGCAGGGTGGTCGCCGTCGCTCCGGACGTAGGGCCCGTGCACCCGGTGCGCCCGGTGCAGGACATCCAATCCTGTGCCCCGATGAGTCCTCGCCACGCGACGGAAGTCCGGCTGCCGTTGGCCGGGCGGAGTGCTCGTGAACTCACATGCACTCCCGTGGCAACGGTGCAGGAGGACGACCGCATCGAGGCGTTCACCATCGACATTCCGGAGGATGTGCTGGTGGATCTTCGCGAGCGCCTGGCGCGGGCCCGTTTGCCGGACGAGCCTGAAGGGGTCGGGTGGCAGCTCGGGATGAGCCAGGCCTACCTGACGCAGCTCATCGAGTACTGGCAGGACGAGTTCGACTGGCGGGCGCAGGAGCGCCGGCTCAACGAGTTCGAGCAGTTCAAGACCCGCATCGACGGCCTCGACGTCCACTTCGTGCATCGCCGGTCGCCGGAGCCGGACGCGTTCCCCCTGATCCTGCCCCATGGCTGGCCGGGCACGTTCGCCGAGTTCTTCAAGGTGATCGGACCCCTGACCGACCCCGCGGCGTGCAGCGCTTTGGACGCGCTCGACCGGCGGATGGTCCAGGTGACGCCGCTCGGCATCCAGGGCGAAGGCTGGCGGCTCGGCGAGAAGACGCACAGGGTGCTCGACCGCCGGCCTGGAGCTGACAAGCCCTCGCCGTCAGGCGGCGCTGCCAGCGTCCCGTCGCCGTTAGTTAACGAGGTCGGGCCCGTGTTCACGCGGATCCGCACCGGAAATCGACTCCGCGGCGTGAGCACGGAAACCGCCGCGAGACCGCGGCCGCTCCGCCTGACTCGGGCCCGTATCGGCGACACGCTGCACGGACGGCAGTAGTGCCGGGGTGGTCATCGTCGTGGGTAAGCCGCGCCGCGTCCAATCCGTCAATGCACCGGCCACTCCTGCCCGCGTGCTTCCTCACGCCTCGCCCGCAAGAGCCGCCAGGGATAGTCGGTCCCGTGTCCGTGCAGTTCCCGGCGGACGACAATCTCCTTGGACAGCGCATCGTCGATTCCGGCGCGTACCGCGTTCTGCTTCTCGATGAGCGCGTGCCGGCGGAGCACATCCTGCTCCCAGAGCAGTTCCTCGACCGGTGCGAGTGCCGCGGCCCGTTCCGCCATCACCCGAGGGTGGGTGTGCAGCCAGCGGAGAAAGTCGGTGGCCTGGCCGTTCTCCTCCCAGCGCTTCGACCAGTGCTCCTCATAGTCGTACGCGCCTTCGTGGTCGTGGAGGTTGCTTCCAAGCCATAGAGGCATCGGTTCGGGGAACAGGGTGCCCGTCAGATGCTCGGCGATGTACGGATTCTCGATCCCGGCATGGCGCAGCGTGGTCGCCGCGGCGACGTACTTCTCGTCCTCGAACTGCGCCAACCCGAGTTCGTAGCGCATGGCCGGGTTCTCGCCGGCGGTTTCCGCCAGCGCCTTCATGCTCTGCCGGCGGCGGCCGGCCCGCAGCAGCGTCGGTCCAAGGACGTAGCGGATCCCCTGGTTGTCGTTCGGGTTCCACTCGAGGAGCTTCCGGAGCACCGGGATCGCGTCGTCGTAGCGTTGCTGACCGACGAGTGCGAGTCCCCAGGCCGCCACGGTCCGCAGGAACGTGCGATTGTCCAGGATGCTCCAGGGGAGCGGTCCCTTGAAGTTCTTCGGCAGCACCGCCATGCACCGGACGTAAGCGCGCTTGTAGTCGCGCGCGCTGTCGGCATGTTCGTCGAGCTCGGAATGCAGCGCGGCGCGCAGCAGCAACCCTTCGAGCCAGTCCGGACTGGCCGTCAGGGCCTCGGTCAGTCGCGTGATGGCGTCCTGGTGACTCAACGTTCCGTTGTCAAGGCCGTCTTCCAACTCGTACTGCAACTCCCGATGTTTCTTGGCCTCCGGCGCGACCACCATCCAGCTGTCGATGCGCCACGCAACCTGAAGGCTCTCCGGATTGCTCATGCTCGGCTCTTTCCTCACCTGCCAGTGCGCACACGCCGGGTGATCAGTCGATGATCAGGTAACGGCCGGGCGTCGATGGCGCCAGGGGGCCGCCTGCTCCAGCACCGCAGCACAGCGCAGCACGGTGGCATCGTCGCCCGGTCGCGCAACTTGCCCTGGGTGCTGCTGATGGTCGGGCCGCTGCTAGTCACCCGCCGGCTCAGCCAGCGTGTCGATCGGTGGTCACGGCGCTGGTGGTGAGAGACGGCCTCTGATCGTCTTCACGACCAAGCCGATACCAGCCCCGATGCCTCCCCAGATCAATCCGCCCACAGCGCACAATGGCGCCGCTCCGAGCCGCCCGAATCATCCGCCGCGACGACAATGCCGACTATGCAACCGGCGAATGCCCCCGCGACCGCGCCAATGAGTATAGGCCTGCCTCCCTGCCGTGCGGGTTTCGGTTCGTCCGGTGCTGGTGCCGTTGGCTCCTGCAACGTCCAGACCTCGACCTTGGCCGATAGCGGCCGACCGTTGAACGTGATCGGCTCCTGGCGCTCGCGACCACAGGTAGCAGGATCGCGTCGGCGGCGAGAGTGACGATTCGGCGTGACATCCTGTCGATCCCCTGGCGCTGCCCACGCTCCGCCCTCGCCCTCGCCGTATGTGTGGTAGCCGATGGCTGCGCCGCCAACGAGCAGGTACGGCACCGAGTCGTCCGGCGGCCCGAAGCTCTTGGCGACCCACACCGAGGCCGCGTGGTCCCAGTGATCGCCCGGTGTCGAGACGTCGTACACGGCGTGGAGGCCCCAAGCCGCGGCCGATCTGCTTCCGCCACGATACGCCGCCGCCGCGGTGCAGGTCGGACTCCTCGGAACCACGGCGTAAACTCCGAACCGGTCAGGATGCTGGCCGGCAGCGGTCTGCGGTAGGGACCCGACGAGGAGAACGGCGGCGACGATGGCGGTGCGTGTCATGGTGGCTCAGCCTCCGATCTGAGAGTGCGAGCTCGGAGGCTGGATCGGCTCAGGGGTCGGGCTCGCGCTGCCCTTGGGCTAGGTCGGGATCCCCGCGGCCGGAGTGCTCATTCGTCAACGGCAAGTTCTACCGCCGACGTGCTACTGTCCGCGGCGTGAACACGGGTACCGTCGCGAGACCGCGGCCGCTTTCGCCTAACGCAGGCCCGCATCGGCGACACGCTGCACGACGGCAACGGCACCCGGGTGCCATCGTCAACGCCTTCACGACCGTGAATCCCGAGACCGAGGCGACCGTCCGCGCGGTCGACTACCAAGTGGTCGGTGCGGCCGAGCAGTTTCGCGTCTATTCGGACGACGCCGCTGACGTCGCCCGGTGGCGGGGCGTGCAACGCAGAGGACCGGCGGGCATCGTGTTCAGCAGCGTCACGAACTGCGCAGAGTCATCGTCGGTCTCCCAGATGCCGTCCGCCCCAGGACCGGGTTCCGACGCCAAGAAGTCGATCGCCCCGTCACCGTTCGCGTCGATGAACATCGCTCGGTACTAGACTAACCCTGCATGGAGAGACCCAGATGACGCGTTTCCCTACCGCGCTGCTTGCTCTGGTGGTGATCGCTGGCCTGCGGGCTCGGAACCAGTTCAGGATCAGGTTACGGTGCGAGCGGACAGCGCATCGTCCGGGTGCACCAGCGGTCGAGGAAGTGTCAGCCATGTGCCGTCTGTGTGTGCTCCTCGTTCTCGTGGGTTTCGTCTCCAACGCCGCTGCCCAGTCGGGTCGTGATCTGTTCCTGCCCGAGCTGACCGGGGTCGCGCTGGATGGTCCTGGGATCGGGCCGAACGCCGTGACGGTTCTGCGGCAGCGCCTTGTGCGAGTCGATCACGAGATTCTCGCGACCGCGCGGCTGCACGCAGCGCGCCCGGCTACGCAGCCAACGGTGCTCCTGCTCAACCTGTTCGATGATGTCGTTCTTCGCGCCGCCATTGACGCCACGGGGCCGACCTCGGCCGGGTACTCCCTATCGGGACAGATCGAAGGTGAGCCGCTGAGTTCGGTGACGCTCGTCGTCAACGGTGAGGTCATCGCTGGCACTGTACGGACGCTGGCCAGGACGGTCACGGTCACGACGGTCGGGCGCGACGACGTCGTCGCCATCCGAGAAATCGACCCAGCGTCTCAACGCTTTCATGAAGTGGTGGACGACCCCGGCCCTTCGACATCGCGCAAGCCTCAATCGCCCTGGCCGATCCGGGAGCCTACCAGTGACACGCAACGTCCGCCGGGAGGAGTCGCCGCCGCGGGTGCGACAGCCGCGGCCGAGATGCGCGGTGGCTCCGAGGACGGATCGCGGGTCGATGTTCTCGTCGTCTACACGCCGATAGCGAGGGAACAGGCGGGCGGAGTCGAGGACGTCCAGGCACTGATTGACCTTCGAGTCGCCGAGACCAACCAGGCCTTCGCCAACAGCGGCGTGATTGCGCGGATCCACTTGGCCCACACGGCGGAAGTGGATTATACGGAGGTGCCGCGGGCCTTGGACCCAGCCGGGCGGAATACAATCGAGCATCTGATAGATCCGTCAGATGGCTACATGGATGAGGTTCACGTCCTGCGCGACCGATACGCGGCGGATCTCGTGCATCTGATCGTGGACAACAGATACAATACCGGCGGTGAAGCCAAGCGTCTTCGCGATCTCTCTTCTTTGGAGGACGCTGCCGCGCGGAATGCTTTCACCATCACCAAGGCCCATCCGGGTTCTGGCAGCGTCATTTTCGCCCACGAGTTGGGTCACAGCATGGGGCTCGCTCACGACCGATACGCCGAGATTCATGTTTGCTGCTCCGGTTTGAACAAGGTCTATCCTTATAGCCACGGCTATGTGAACCAGCAGGCGTTCGAGCCCGACGCACCGAGGGAGAGTTACTGGCGTACGATCATGTCCTACCCCAGCCAGTGCGACGTCGACGCCCGCCTGTACAACATGTGTGTACCCGTGCTGAGGTTCTCCAACCCGGACTTGACGCTTTCCTTGTCCTCTGACCTGCCTGGCGACCCGATGGGCGTGCCGGGCGACGAGCCGTCGGTCGAGATCACCGGCCCCGCCGATGCCCGGCGCTCGCTGAACGAGACGCACCGCTTCGTCGCCAACTTCCGCGTTGCGCCGAGGAACGTGGAGTCGGACCGCGCGGCGCTGGTGGCGCTCTACAACGCGACCGGCGGCCCGAACTGGACGAACAACACGAACTGGCTGAGCGACGAACCGCTAGGGGACTGGCACGGAGTGACTACGGATGGTGACGGCCGTGTCGAGCACCTGCGTCTGGTCGACAACGCGCTGAGCGGGCCGGTCCCGACCGAGCTGGGCAACCTCGCCAACCTCGAATGGCTGTCGCTCTGGGACAACCAATTGAGCGGGCCGATCCCTGCATGGATAGGCAATCTCGCCGACATCTCCTATCTGAACCTCAGCCGGAACAGGCTGAGCGGACCGGTCCCGTCATCGCTGGGCAACCTGACCAACCTCCGAGGACTGTATCTCTACGCCAACCCGCTGACCGGACCGCTCCCGCAGAGCCTGACGCAACTGCCGCTGCAATGGTTCTGGAGCCACTTCACGCAGACCTGCGCGCCGTCGGACGCCGCGTTCCAGGCGTGGGTCGGGACGATCCGGTCGCGCGGCCCCGGGAACTTCCGCGGCACCACCTGCGGGCAGGAGCGGACTGGCAGCTTCATCGACCCCACGCTGGCGCCGGGCGCGACCGGCGTGCGGGTGGGCCATGTCACCGAACTCCGACAGTTGGTGAACACGGTGCGCGCGGTCTGCGAGCTGCCGCACGCCACCTGGACGGACTCGCCAATCAGGGTTGGCGAGACGCCGGTCAGGGCGGGCCACCTGACGGAGCTGCGCACGGCGCTCAGCGAGGCCTTCACGGCGTGCTTGCTGCCGTCGCCGACCTATACCGACCCGGTGATCATGCGGGGGGTGACACCGGTCAAGGCAGTGCACTGGACGGAGCTGCGCGCAGCGGGGATCCGCGCACTCGGAGCGACTGCTCCCTGACCGTCGGGCGGGGGAAGGGAATGGCGACACCCGCCTACGCTGCTCGGCGAGCGCCTGGAATCCCCCAGGCCCTTCGCAGAGGAGCGTCCGGGCAGTGGAACCGTTGCCACGGGAGTGCATGTGAGTTCACGAGCACTCCGCCCGGCCAACGGCAGCCGGACTTCCGTCGCGTGGCGAGGACTCATCGGGGCACAGGATTGGCTGTCCTGCACCGGGCGCACCGGGTGCACGGGCCCTACGTCCGGAGCGACGGCGACCACCCTGCAGCCAGGCCGCAGGGAGCCTCTGCACGAACGTCCTCGACGCGCCCGTCGTACTAACGCACTCCACTGTGCGCGTCAGGGACGGACGGCCGTCAGGCAGACGTTCGCCCGAAACCGAGGCCGCGGCGCCCGATCACGAGCGCCGCCGCGTGATGTATTCCCAGACGGCAGCGCCGCCGGTACTTCAGATTCCCGAGGCGGCTCGTCCACGCCGGGTCTACGTAACGAACTTCGATCCCGGCACGTCGGGCTTCGCGCTCGACCGCGTCGCGCACCTGTCTTGCGCGGAAGAGGGACAGCACCTCGGCGAAGCGCTTCCCGTACGAACGCAGCCACGCCTTCTTGGCGCGGAAATCCAGGTTCTCGAGAACGATCGGGCAGAGCACTCTTGATGCCCGTGCAACAACGTCTCTGGCGGCCTGCCAGACGGCATCGGACCCGGCACGCAGCGGCAAGCGCGCCGCACCGGCAAGGCGCCCTTCCGGCGACACGTCGGCCACCGCCAAATGGCCACGGTTCAGGTCGACCGCGACGGCGCCGCGATGCGCATCCGAGATCACCCCGGGCTCGGCTTCTTCCACCGTTACGCACAGCTGGATCTTTCCGCGCTGCAGAACCTTCACGCGCCATGTGACAGGCCGACGGGCCTCAACGGCTGATTCGATCAGACGCTGCTGGCCTGCAGAGAAGCTCACCCCGTGCAGCACCAGGTGCTTGCGGGAGGATGCATCCGGCAGGCGTAGCTTCAGCGTGCCGTCCGCGGACCACTGCGCGACCTCGTTGCCGTGATTCTTCCCGGCTTCTCCGGAGAAGAGCGCTTCAAAGTCGCGCCGTCGGCGCCACTGGCGCAACCGGCCCCGGCGCAGGAGTCGGCGCCCCCCGAAGCACCAGCGGGGTTTTCCCTTCAGCTCGCTGTCCAGTCGCGCAATGGCGGTCTCCGCCTTGCGTCGCGCCACGGCGTTCCGGCGCTTCTTCGCCGGGTTCAGAGAATCAGCCGGCCAACGCGCTTCGAGCGCCTTGAGCCGGGTCGCGAGCATATGCAGGCGTTCTTTCCCGCCCTCGCGCCAGGAGTTGGCGGCAGCCTGCGATGCCGCCCGGCAGCCGGACCAGTGGCGGGCGAGGATACCGAATCGGGCGCACACTTCGCGCTTCACGTCGGCTGCCCGACGCCGTTTCTGATAGAGCCACGAGAAGGTCGTGCGGGCCGCGCAGGCGAGAACACGCACCGCCTCGGCAAGAACCTTGTAGTCCGCTTTGGGAGGACGTACTACCGCGACGAACGTCGTCGTCATGAAGCGGCAGCCTCCACCGCCTTCTGCGCCCGACGGCGCGCCGACCGGCGGCCGTACAGTCGGGCGCACATGCTGGTCAGGACTTCGGTCATGTCGCGGACGAGATCGTCCTCGAGCTCCCGGTCGTCCAGCACGAGCACGCCGCCCCCGCGAGCACGCAGGAGCGTATCGACCATGTCGAAACCGAAACGCGCCAGCCGATCGCGGTGCTCGACCACCAGCCAGCCGAGATCAGGATCGGCCAGTGCCTTGAGGAGCTTGCGACGCACTCCATTCAGCCCGGAGCCGACCTCGCCGATCACGGCATCGAGAAGCCAGCCGTTCGCCTGTGCGTATTCCAGTAGCCGCAGCTTCTGGCGATCGAGATCCGTTTTCTGATCGGCGGAGGACACCCGGGCATACGCCACCCGTTTCAGTGTCGGAGAACATTCCTCGACCTCGACGAACCAGAAGCGCCCCATCTGCACGGGACGCAGACGAGCGGGAAACGTGCCCCGCCGGATACGCTGCCAGGCTTCCCGGGGCTGGAGACCCTGGGAACGGGCCCAGTCAGCGAGACGCATACGCTTTACATGCATTTGTATGCAACTACACTACCGAAATCGCGCAACCGTTGCAACCCCCGGCGGGGTCGGATAACGGCTCTTCGGTAAACCGCATCCACCCAGTGTTTCCGGGGGGGGGGCACGCAACTTATGCGCGGTTTTTTCGGGTCGCGACGGCCTCCGGTGCCGGGTTGATGGTGGCAGCTCACCGAGTTGAAGCTCGGGGGACGGCCGGGTCGTGACGGCCTCCGGTGCCGGGTTGATGGTGGCAAGCCCGGTCGAGGCCGACGAAATGGCTCAGAAAACGGGGGGCTCAGGCCGAGTTCCTTACCGTGTATTTTTGCACGAATGGTGTCGGTACCTTGGCTCACCGGCGTCGGCTCGCCGTCGCCTACTCGGCGCGCAGCGTCGCGACCGGGTCCACCCGCGCGGCGCGCATGGCGGGGATGAGCGCCGCGAGGCAGCCGACGGCGACCAGCGCCAGGGCCACCGCCGCGAACGTGGCCGCGTCGGTCGGCGCGGTCTGGAACAGGAAGCTCTCGATGACGCGGGTGGCGAGCGCCGCGCCGCCGAGGCCGAGCAGGGTGCCGGCGGCGATGGGGATCGCCGAGTCGCGCACCATAGTGGTCACGACCTGACCCGGGCGCGCTCCGAAGGCCATCCGCACCCCGATCTCGGCGGTGCGGCGCTCCACCGCGTACGCCGTCATCCCGAGGACGCCCACGAGCGCGAGCGCCAGGCCCAGGCCGCCGAGCAGGGAGAGCAGCACCGTGCGGCGACGGGGGGTGATCACGCGGTCGCCGAACCAGTCGTTCGCGCTGCGAATGCGTTCGACGAGCACGCGGGGACCGACGGCGTGCGCCGCCTCGCGCAGCCGATTGCCCAGATCGGGCACGTTGCCCGAAGGCCGCAGCACGATCATATTGGCTTGGTTCAGGTCGAACTCGGTCGGCTCGAGCGGTAGGAAGACCTGCGGGAAGTTCTCGCTCCGATCGTCGAGCGGGCCCCCATGCCGCAGGTCGGCGATGACGCCCAGGACGGCCCAGGACTCCTCGCTGTCGGCGGCGGCGGGCGAGACCCGCCGTCCGACCGCGGGCCCATCCGGGAACAGCGCGCGCGCCGCCGCCTCGTTGATCACCGCGCCTCGAAGTCCGGACACGTGGTCCGCGTCCGTCGGCAGGCGCCCTGCTCTCAACGCGACCTCGATCGTCTCGAAATAGCCCGGCAGCGCGCCGAACACGCTGGCGAAGACCCGCTCGCCGCTGCCGCGAAAGCCCGTGAAAGCGGTTCCGTCACCGAGCGGGAAGTAGTCTACGAGCCCCACCGAGGCCACCCCCGGCGTGGTCCGCAGGCGCTCGACGAGGGCCGTGTAGTAGGCCTCGTGCGCGGCGGGGTCCCGATCGAGGGGCAGCACCTCCATCGTGATCAACCCGTCCGGATTGAACCCGAGGTCGACGGCGGAGAGACGGGCGAAGCTGCGCAGCATCAGGCCGGCGGCGGCGACCAGCACCACGGCGAGGGCCACCTCGGCGGCGACGAGGGCTTGGCCGCCGCGCCGCGTCAGCGACGAGCCCGGCTGGTGCCCGCCGCGCGCGAGGGCGGGCCCGATCCGCACCCGCGACAGACTCACCGCCGGCGCGAGCCCGAAGAGCAGCACCGTCGGCACGAGCAGCGCCACGGTGGCTCCGAGCACCCTGAGGTTGAGCGTGACCGGCGTGTCGGCCGGCAGCGACATCGGGATGTTTGCGACGATGGCGTCGAGGGACAGCCACGCCAGGAAGACGCCGCCGCCGCCGCCGGCTAACGCCAGCACGACGTTCTCGGTCAGGAGCTGGCGGACCAGCCGGGGACGCCCCGCGCCGAGGGACGCGCGCACCGCGAGCTCGGACTGCCGCGCCGCGCCGTGGGCCAGGAGCAGCCCCGCGACGTTGACGCAGGCGAGCAGGAGGATCAGGCCGCCCGCGCCGGCGATCACGATCACCGTGGTTCGGTAGCGGCCGACCGCCGACTCCAGACGCGAGTCGACGCGGGCGCGCGCCGGCACGGAGGAGCCCTCGGGAAGCGGCTCGCCGGCCATGCGCGCCGAGAGGGTCGCGGCCGCCTCGTCGGGGTCAGGCCGGGCCGCAAGCGGCCATGCACCGACACGCGGCCGGTTCCGCGCCGCGTGACCTCGTCGGGGGGAATCCGTAGCGGGCGCGACAACGGCACGTCCGCGTGGAACGAGGCCGGCAGCACGCCGACGATCGTCGGCGCCTCGTCGTCCAGCCGGATCGTCTCCCCGAGCACGTCCCGCCGGCCGGCGAAGCGGCTCTGCCAGAAGCCGTAGCCGAGGAGCGCGACGGGCGTCGCGCCGAACTCGGTGTCGTCGCGGGTGAAGTCCCGGCCGAGGAGCGGCGTGACGCCGTGCATCGACAGGTAGGCCTCGGTGAACTGCATGACCTCGATTCGCGCGGGTTCGGGGCCCTCCACGATCCGGCCGCGGAAGGCGCGGCCCCAGCCCGCGACGGCCGAGAACACGGCGTCGGCCTGCTGCCACAGGCGCATGTCCGCCATCGACGGCGACGGCAGGGAAGAACGTCCGTCCGGCCGAGTCACCTCGGCGTAGACGGCGACCAGCTGCTCCGGGTCCGGGTACGGGAGCGGCCGCAGCATGGCGGCGTCGACGACCGAGAAGATGGCCGTCGACGCGCCGATGCCCAGCGCGAGCGTCAGAGCCTCCACGACCGAGGTGCCGCGCTGGCGCACCAGCCGCCGGGCGGCGTGGCGGATGTCCTGAAGGAGGACCAGCATGGTCGTGACCTCGCCGCGTCGAATCGTCGATGACCGCCTCGCGACCCGCCCGCCCCATCCGTCGGACGCTCGTCTGGCGCGTTGCGGATCGCGGGAGCGGCACGAGGGTAGGCCAACGCTATCGCTGCCGATCCTAGTAAGCATTTCTTGACATATAGGGGCGTCAGACCCATCCCGAAGCGCATGTCCTTGATGTCTCGAAAGCCCGTTTCCGGCAGGAAGAAGTCTCAGCTTGAGATTGCCTGATCCACCGGCGCAAACTGGGCAAGATCCGGCACACGGCGGCCGACCTGCTGTAGCGCGACCGACTCCAAACGGGATGTGTCGCCGCGCCGTTGGATCGACTCGGTGACAGTGCCCGGTCGGTGCGCCCGGGGAGAGCTACAGGACGAGTGGGCTTACGAAAGAAGAAGAGCAATACAACGCGACGGGGGCGAACAGGAAGGACACGGAGGAGTTACTGGCGGGAGCGGCCGTGTCCGAGACTGACGTCGGGCAAACGCGTCTTCGCGACGCGCGCCGACACGCCGGACACCGTAGACGGTGCCGCCGCACAAAACCGCCAAGGGAGCGCAGACCACGATGCGGACGCAAGACGCGACAGGGCAGCACGCCACGGCCAACGCCTTCGCCGAGTGTGACCACGTGACCTTCGGTGGCACGCACGAGATCCGCCGCGCAATGGCGGCGGCCCGAACAATAATCGGCAAGCCAGAAGGCGCCGATCGGTGGTCCCCGTCCTGCCGCCTGGTCGGACTCCCCGAAAGGCACGAAGTCGAAGTGCTCGCGACCGACGGCAACCGGACGATGCGCATGCTGGTCGCCGGCGAGAGAAGCCGGGCCGACGAGGTGTTCGACGAGCCGCTGCACGGCGACGCGGTGCGGGCGATGAGCCGGACCACAACGCCGGTGCTCACGATCACCGCAACCGGAGACGCCCTCGTGATCACCGACAGGGACGGAGTCGAGCGGAAGTTCCCAAGGGTGTAGCCCTGGAAAGGACTGCGTTCGCGCGCGTCCTCGACACGTCCCCGAACGCCGCAATCGCGCCCGACGTAACGCGGACGGCCGCCTTGCGGGCGCTGCACGCGATGCCTCCACAACGCGAGGGAGAGAAGATCTGCCGCATGATGAAGTCCGGACACGATGACCTCGGTGGGCGCCCAAATCCGGCCATTAGTGGGCGGCTGAAAACCGGCCATTTCCGATAGCGGCCCGAGACGTTGACGCCGGCCTGGAACACGACGTTCCTGCTGGCATGAGCAACGTCTTGAAGGAAGAGAAACGACAACAGGTTCTCGCGCTGGGGCGCCTCGGCTGGTCGCTGCGGCGGATCGAAGAGGCCACCGGGGTCCGGCGCGAGACCGCCAGCAGCTACCTGAAGGCAGCCGGCCTGACCGTGCGGGGTCGTGGCCGGCCTCCCGCTCGCCCGGCAAAACCGGCCATTTCGCCGGAGGCGCCCACCGACTCTTTGCCGGTCACGGCCGCCGGCAAGGGCGCCGACGCCGACGCGCCCGTCCCCGCGCAGCGGCCCAGTCGAGCGCCACAGGCGAGCGCGTGCGAGCCGTACCGCGAGCTGATCGTCGACGCGCTCAGCCGCGGCCGCAACGCCATGGCCGTCTGGCAGGACCTGGTCGACGACCACGGTTTCCCGGCGAGCTATACGAGCGTGCGGCGCTTCGTCTCGACCGTCCGGCAGCAGCCCGCCGTCGAGGCCCGGGCGGTCATCACCACGGACCGCGGAGAAGAAGCACAGGTTGACTACGGGGAGGGGCCGATGGTCCGTGACCCGGACACCGGCAAGTACCGCCGGACACGGCTCTTCGTCCTCGCCCTGGGCTACTCGCGCAAGGCCGTCCGGCTGCTGGTTCACCGTTCCAGCGCACAGGTCTGGGCCGAGCTGCACGAGCGCGCGTTCCGTCGCCTGGGGGGCACCGTACGCGTCGTCGTCCTCGACAACCTCAAGGAGGGCGTCCTCACCCCGGACATCTACGACCCGACGCTGAATCCGCTCTATCGCGACGTGCTCGCCCACTACGGCGTCGTCGCCCTGCCGTGCCGCGTCCGCGATCCCGATCGGAAGGGCAAAGTCGAAGCCAGCGTCGGTCACGCCCAGAAAACGCCGCTGCGCGGTCTCCGCTTCGAGCATCTCGACGACGGCCAGGCGTACCTGGACCGCTGGGAGCAGCGCTGGGCCGACACCCGCATCCACGGTACGACCAAGCGCCAGGTCGCCGCCATGTTCGAGGAAGAACGCCCCGCGCTCGGCCCGTTGCCCCTCGAGCCGTTCCGCTACTACCAGTACGGCCGCCGCAGTGTGCATCTGGACGGTTGCGTCGAGGTAGCTTCGGCCTACTACTCGGCGCCGCCCGGCTGGATCGGTCGACGTGTCGACGTGCAGTGGGACGACATCCACGTCCGCCTCCTCGACCCGAGCAACGGCCAACTGCTGCGCGAGCACCTGCGCACGCAGCGCGGCTGGCATCGCATCGCCGACGACGACCGGCCCACCCGCACCCCGCCGAAGACCCTGGCCCTGCTCGCCGCCGCCAAGCGGGCCGGTCCCGCCATCTCCGCCGTCTGCGACCACATCCACCGCCATGAGGGCGCCGCCGGCGTCCGCCGCATCCTCGGCGTCCTCTCGCTCGCCAGGAAGCACAGTCCCGCCGTCGTCGAACACGCCGCCACCGCCGCGCTCGAACTCGGCGTGCCCACCTACCGCTTCCTGAAGCGCTACCTCGACCGCTACCCCGGCGCGCCGCCGCTGTCGTTGCGCCAAGTCGACCCGCTCATCCGCGAACTGACCGTCTACCGCGATCTGATCGACCGCAGAACAGGAGACCCTTCATGAATCTCGTCGAACTCGACAAGGCGCTGCGCAAGCTGCGCCTCTCCGGCATGGCAAACGTCCTCGAGACGCGCCTGCTCCAGGCCCAGACCGAGCAGCTCGCCCCCATCGACCTGCTCGCCGCGCTCGTCTCCGACGAGCTCCAGCGCCGCGAGGACCGCCTGCTCGCCCGCCGGCACAAGCAGGCCCGATTCCGGGACCCGGACCGCTCGCTCGACAGCTTCGACTTCGACTTCAACAAGAAGATCAACCGCGCGCTCGTCTTCGAGCTCGCCACCGCACGCTTCATCGCAAAGCGCGAGGACGTCCTCCTGATCGGCCAACCCGGTACCGGGAAGAGTCACCTTGCCCAGGCCATCGGACGCGCCGCGATCCAGCAGGGCTATCGCGTCCTCTACCGGGAAACGCACGCCTTCCTCGAAGAACTCGCCGAGGCGACGCTGGCCGAGACCCGCAAGGAATACCTCGCCGAGCTGGCCCGTGCGCACCTGCTCATCATCGACGACCTCGGCATGCGCAAGCTGCCCCACACCGCCGCCGAGGACCTGCTCGAGCTCATCATGCGCCGCTACGAGCGGGCCTCGACGATGCTCACCTCCAACCGCCCGGTCGACGAGTGGGGGAAGCTGCTCGGCGACACCGCCGCGGTCACCGCGCTGCTCGACCGGCTCCTGCATCACGCGCACGTGCTCAAGTGCGGGCCGCGCAGCTGGCGCACCCGCGTGCGGACCACCTTGGTAGAGTCGACGGGAGGTGCGTAACCGGTGGGGAGTCGGTGGCGCATCCGGCGCTTTCGCACCGGGCCGCAGTCCGAACACAGCGGAGCGGAGGATTCGCGCGCGGCCGAGCGTCAACGCCCATCCGGACGTGGTCCGCGCGCGCGAGAGCGCCGCCTCCAGGCTCGCCTGGCGCAACAACCGCCAGCGATCGTTTCCACGGGCACCGCGTGCGCCAGACGAGCCTTCCGCGACACTCGAGTGGTCGCTCGACGGAACGCCCTTTTCCCGCTCGTCGTCGTCGACCACACCCTCCGGCCCAGCCCGGCCGTTCCGTCTCGCGAGGGTAACCCGGCCGGGCATGACCAACACCGACGTCCGGCTCGGAACCTCTACCCGGGAGACCAGACCAGACAAGGCCCTCCCTCCGCTCGGAGCATTACCTCGCGCACGCTGTCGCGGACCAACGCGCACGCATACACCGATGCCGATGACAACCGAGCGGTGGGTCTGTCGCCACGCTTGCGCCTCGAACGCTCGGCCGACCGCCTCCTCCTCGCTCCGTTACGTAACGGTGCAGGATGGTCGTGTGGCGTTGACGAACGCGGAACGGCAGGCACGTTATCGGGAGCGGCGCAAGGCCGGCGAATCCCGGATCCGGTACCGTCGGCCAGCGGACCGGAGTCGCGGCCACAGCAGTGGAACGACGCCGTGCAGACGCTCCTGGAGTTGCAGGAACAGTACCGGGAGTGGCGGGACGCGTTGCCGGAATCGCTGGCCGGCTCCGCGACTGCGGAGTTGCCCGAGCAGGTCTGCGATCTGGATCTGTCGGTACTGGAGGGGCTGTCGAGCTGCCCAGAGGCTTCGGGCGTGACGGCTAGCGCGCCGGCAAACACCTTGCCAACAGAGGACGCCGTGAAGTAGATCTCGACTCCAGTCTCGGGCCGTCGGAAATGGCCGGTTTTGAGGCGCCCATAAATGGCCGGTTTTGACCCGCTCATTGAGGCACGATGACCGGTCCCCGAGCTGTCAGCGGTCCGATCCCTCGAGCTCGCGCTCGATTGCGACGTCGGCGATCGCTGCATCGGCTATCGCTCCCCGGCGGGAGGCGGAGCCGCCAATGTCTCGACCCGCTCGACCTCCTCCGCCGGCAGCACCGCCAGGGTCGTACCCTTGGACGTGCGGAATATCCACCAAGAGGCCGGCACACGCACTCGTCAGGAACGTGCTTCTCGCCCGCTCCGCCAGATCGGTCACCTCGGAGGGCTCGGGGGCGACCCGAGAGCGCGCCCGAGTCGATGCGGCCTGCATCCTGCAGCTCTATTGATGAGGCGCCGCAGGACAAGTGCGAGGGATCGGCGCCGACGGTGCCAACCCCATGGACGGATTCGTAACGCACGAGCAACACTTCCGTGATGAAGTCGGTGGCTTCACCGGCCGACAGCCGTGACAGGGCCGAGACGGACGGCTCACCGAACCGGCAGGCGGGCCACACCCTCCGCGACCAGATTCCGGCGCGCGAGCTCCACCGCGCCGCCTCCCGCGGGCACGGTCGCCATGTCGTAGACCCGCCACCGGCCGCCCCCGTCGGAACGCGCCAATCCCGCCGCGAGGCGGGCCGCCTCGGCGACGTCGACGCAATAGTGGAGCTGCCAGCGGCGCCGGCTCGAACCGATCGGGCGCCAGCCGAGAACGAAGACGGACCTCCTGACCACGCCCCGTCGTCTCCGTACGGCTAGACCCGCACCGGCGGCGATCCGAGAGAGCGCTCGCCCGCCGCCTCGGCGGGGAGCAGGACCAGATCCAGCACGTCGTCGACCCGCCGCACGTAGTGCACCGTGATCCGGCGCCGGACGTCGTCACCGACGTCCCGTTCGAAGTGCTTCTCGTTCTGCCGAGGCAGGACCACGCGGGTCAGCCCGCGGCGACACGCGCCATGTACCTTCTCCCTGACGCCGGCGACCGGTAGAACGTGGCCGGACAGTGTGATCTCGCCGGTCATGGCCAGGTCGGCCCGAACCGGACGCCCGGTGAATGACGACACCAGCGCGGCGACCAGCGCCACCCCGGCCGAGGGCCCGTCCTTCGGCTCCGCGGCCGATTGCGCGTGTACGTGCAGATCGGTTTCCCGGAAGACCGCCGCGTCCAGGCCGTACCGCCCGGCGTTGGCCCGGACCCAGGAGACGGCCGCCCTGACCGACTCCTTCATCAGGTCGCCCAGCGACCCCGTAAGGGTGAGGTCGCCGGCGCCCGGCATGCGGCCGACCTCGACGAACAGCACGTCGCCGCCGTACGGCGTCCACCCCAACGCGACGGCGACGCCCGGCGCCCGCACGCGATCCGCAACGTCGGCTTCGACGAACGTCGGTGCGCCGAGCGCCTCGGCGACCGTCTCCGGCGTGACTACGGCCATCGACTCGTCTCCCTCGGTGCGGCGCCGCGCCGCCTTCCGACACAACGTGTCGAGCGCGGCCAGCAGAGACCACAACCCGGTCTCCCAGGCATAGCTGCGGATCACGGACCGAAGCGCTTGGTCGCTAATCTCGACATCATCGGCGGACAGTCCGTTCAACCGGGTCGCCGCCGGCAACAGGTGCTCGACCGCGATGACCTGCTTCTCCTCCGCGGTGTACCCGGGGACGTCGATCACCTTGAGCCGCTCGCATAACATCGACGGCACAGGCCGCAGACGGGTCGCCGCTGTCACGAAGAACACGTCGGACAGGTCGAAGGGAAGATCGAGATAGCGGTCGCGGAAGCCGGCGCGCTGGCCGGAGTCGAACAGCTCCAGCAAGGCGGCCGGCAGGTCGCCGCCGTCGCTGAGCCGGTCGAGCTCGTCGACGAGGAACACCGGATTCCTGACGCCGGTACGCCGCAGTTCCTTGAGGACCCGGCCTGGCCCCCGGCGCGGGTCGCCCAGCAGCGCCGCGGCGTCCACCAGCTCCTTGCAGTTCACCTGGGCGCACGCGCGGCCGAGGGCCCCGGCAAGAGAGTGGGCGAGCGACGTCTTGCCGACTCCCTCCGGGCCCAGCAGGCAGAGAACCGAAGCCGGCCGATCCGGATGGAGAACATGCACCGCGACGTGATCGAGGAGATGTTCCTTCACCCCTTCGAGGCCGGCATGGCTCTCGTCCAGCTTCGCCCGCATCCGGGCCAGGTCGATCTTCGCCACGGTGCGCAGGTCCCACGGCAGGTGCGCAAGGCACTCCAGGTACTCCCGCGAACGGATGTAGTCCGGGTCGGTCGACGCCCAGCCGGAGGCGGACAGGCGCTCGAAGACCTGACGGCCCTTCGCCCGCACCTCGGCCGGGATGGCCAGGGCGTCGAGCCGCCGGCGGAGACGGTCGAGTCCCTCGGCGTCGCCGACGTCGGCGCCGAGCCACCGGCGGACGTCCCGGGCCGTGACGCGCTGGCGGTCCAGCATGCGGTCGCCGGTCTCCCGGCCGAGCGCCACCTTCCGGCAGATGGTCTTGATGCACCGGGCGACCTGCCGGATGCCCGGCTCACAGGTGTAGTCGCGGATGATCTTCCGCAACGCGCCGTCGGTGATCCGGACCGGCGCGGGTTCCAGACCCGCGGCCCGGTTCTCGGCGGGAACCAGATGCGTCCTGGCGATGGCGACCTTCTCGGCCTCGGTGTAGCCGCGCAGCTCGACGACCTCGAGGCGGTCGCGCAGGGGCGGCGGGATCCGGGTCCACTCATTGGCGGTTGCGATGAAGAGGATCTCCGACAAGTCGAACGCGAGCTCGACGAACGAGTCGCGGAAACGGCCCTGCTGTTCGGGATCGAGCACCTCGAGGAGCACCGCGGCAGGCGCGGGCCCGACCTTGTCCACCTCGTCGAGCACGACGACCGGGTCTTTGTACCCGACCCGCCGGAGCTCGCGGAGGATCGAGCCGGGTTGAGACCTGAACCAGGTGCGGTTGTGGCCCCGCAGGTCCGTCTCGTCATGGAGTCCGCCGCATGGCAGCCGGACGTAGCGACGCCCGAGGGCCTGGGCGATGGACTGCGCCAACGACGTCTTGCCGACCCCGGGGGAAACAGTCCCATACTGCCCGCTACCAACGTTCCGACGCGACGATCCACTACCGATTCCATCCGCGGAGCGGGGAGCGCGTGGAGATCGTGCGCCGCCATCAGCGTGCTGGCAGGAGCGTGCTCGTCATTCGACAACCGGACGGCACGTTGGCGCAGGTCCCGACCTGGATGTGCGACCCCGCGGCCGCCGCGCTGTCGGTGAA
Source organism: Vicinamibacterales bacterium (assembly GCA_963662835.3). Classification (GTDB taxonomy): domain Bacteria; phylum Acidobacteriota; class Vicinamibacteria; order Vicinamibacterales; family UBA8438; genus WTFV01. Next base: position 6,384,158 of record CAXXVU020000002.1, on the reverse strand, counting down.
GGACCCTCCGCGCATCGCGTTGACCGGTCTGCTCGACCTCCGTCTCACTGTTGACGCGGCGCTATCGTCGTTCTCCGGCATGGAGGAAGGAGAGCGGCTTGAGACGGATCCAGGTAGTCCAGCAAGGCAATCTGTTGGTGGAGACGCAGCCGGGACCGGCGCTGAGGGCACGGACACGGGCGACGGTGCTCCCGTTGGTGGCAACTCTGCTGCTCGAAGCGACAGCGACAGCACCAGCGACCGTGACCAGGCCGGGGGACGCCCAGGAGATGGAGGGAAACGATGAGCAAGATCACACCTGACCATCTCAATCGTCAGGCCTTCGTCTATGTCCGGCAATCGACGCGGGACCAACTGCGCCAGCATCACGAGAGCCGGCGGCGGCAGTATGGTCTGGCGGACCGTGCCCGCAAGCTCGGTTGGAGCGAACCGGTGATGGTGGACGACGACCTCGGTCGGTCGGGCGGCGGCATTGCCCGTCCTGGATTCGAACGCCTGCTGGTAGCGATCTGCGAGGGACGCGTCGGCATCGTGTTGGCGGCCGAGGCGTCGCGACTCGCGCGCAACGGCCGCGACTGGCACACGCTGCTCGAGTTCTGCGGCCTAGTGAACTGTCTGCTCGCCGACGAGCAGGCGATCTACGACCCGCGCCTGCCGAACGACCGGTTGTTGCTCGGCATGCAAGGGTCAATGTCGGAACTGGAGCTGTCGCTGCTGCGCCAGCGCTCGTTCGAAGCGCTGCGTCAGAAGGCGCAGCGCGGTGAGTTGTTCCTCAACGTCGCGGTCGGCTACGTGAAGGTCCGGCACGACCGCATCGCCAAGGACCCGGACCGGCGGGTGCAGGAGGCGATCGGGCTGGTGTTCCGGAAGTTCGCCGCGTTGCAGAGCATCCGGCAGGTGCATCTGTGGCTGCGCCAGGAGGAGGTGCGACTGCCGGCGGTCGAGGACATCGGCGAAGGCCGGCGCGTGGTGTGGAAGCTGCCCGTGTACAGCACGATCCACAAGCTGCTGACCAATCCGGTCTACGGCGGCGCCTACGCCTTCGGTCGCACGGGGAGCCGCATCACCGTCGAGAATGGGCGCAAGCGCGTCAGGCGTGGGTTGCTCCGGGACCGTGAGCAGTGGGATGTATTGATCGTCGATCACCACGAGGGCTATGTTTCCTGGGCGGAGTATGAAAGGAACCAGCGCGTGATCGCCGACAACGCCACGCGGGTGGGCGCGGTGGCCCGCGGCGCGGTTCGCCGCGGGGACGGGCTGCTGGCCGGCCTGCTGCGCTGCGGGCATTGCGGACGGCGGCTCCACGTCAGCTACAACGGCAACCAGGGCGTGTGCGTTCGCTACAGCTGCCGCGGTGCGCATCTGAACCACGGGACGCGCGCGTGCATCGCGTTCGGCGGCGTGCGCGTCGACGCGGCGGTGGCCACCGAGGTATTGCGGTTGTTGCAGCCGCTGGGCATCGAAGCGGCCCTCGAGGCGGTCGCGATGCGCGAACAAGAGCACGCCGAAACGCGCCGCCAGGCGGAGCTGGCGCTGACCCAGGCGCGGTACGAAGCGGACCTGGCGCGCCGCCAGTACGACGCCGTCGACCCGGCGAACCGGCTGGTGGCCGGCGAGCTCGAATGCCGATGGAACGCGCGGCTCGCCGACGTGCAACAACAGGAAAAGAAGCTCGAAGGCCTGACGGCTGCCCGCCCCGAGACGCTGTCCGAGGCGGAGCATGAGCGCCTGCTGGCGTTGGGAGCCGATCTGGAGACGGCCTGGACCCATCCGAACGCGACCGCGCAGACGCGCAAGCGTATCGTGCGGGCCGTGCTCGAAGAGGTCGTCGTCAAGCTCGCCGATGATCGGATCGACCTGCTGCTGCACTGGCGGGGCGGCGACCACACTCGCCTGTCGGTCCCGCGCAACGGACCGGGACGGCATCGCTGGTGCACGGACGCAACGGTCGGCGACTTGATCCGGGGACTGGCCCGCCAGCTGCCGGACAGCGCCATCGCCAAGACGCTGAATCGGCTCGGCAAGAAGACCGGACGGGGCAATGCCTGGACCGAGGCGCGGGTGTGTTCTTTCCGCCGCCGGCACGGCGTGCCGATCTATCGACCCGGCGAGATGGCGGAACGTGGGGAACTGACGCTGAAGGAGGCGTCCGCTCGGCTCGGCGTGAGCGCCATGACCGTGCTGCGGCTCATCGGCGACGGCACGATCTCCGCCCGGCAGGTCTGCAAGAGCGCGCCCTGGGCCATTCGAGAGGAGGAGATCGTCGCGCTCGATGGCGCGATCCCGCCCAGGCGTCGCCCGCTAACATCGAGCTCGGCCCAGAAAGTGCTGGATTTTCAGTGAAATAGCGAGGTGTGCATTATGAAACCGGACTCGGCGGGCCGAGGAAGCAGAGGACGGCGCCCGTGCCGCGCGGGTTCCGCTTGCGCGCGGCCAGGTACTCGATGACCCGCGCCTTCGCGTCCTCGAGCCCCGCCTGTCCGGCATCCAGTACCTGCCGGATACGCTGCAGGTCGACCGCGGCGTCGTTGCGCCTGGTCCACGGGAGGTTCTCCAGCCACTCGATCCACGGACTCGTCCGCGAAGAGCTGCTGCTCGAATCGTCCGACAGCCGCGCCCGTTCGGTCTCGATGGCCGCCCGCACGGCCACGGGCAGCGGGTCGGCGGAGCTGTCCCCCAGGAGCGTCGGGACGAGGGACGACGGGACGATGTCCGGCTGCCGGGCCGACGGCGACCGGCGCGACACGACCTGACGGCAGATATCGGCGAGCCGCGCCTTCAGGTCCTTCACGCCCGGTTCGCTGGTGTAGTCGCGAATCACCCGCCGGACCGCCTCGGCCTCGAAGCGGACGTCGCCACGGGACGCCGCCGTGCGCCACGGCTCGCCCGCGCGGTCTCCCGCCGCCGGCGCGTACGCCGGCAACGCCCGCAACTCCTCAACCGAGGAAACGACCCGATCCGCGACCACGACCGGAGCGGCCGGACCAGACGGCGATGGAGCGGCGCCCACCGACGTGGCCGCGGGTTCGAGCGCCAGGACGCCTGCCGATGTCGGCAGCGGGCCATCGAACGGACGCGTCAACAGGTGCTCCTGAGCAATCGCCAGCTTCTCCTGCTCGGTGTACGCGGGCAGGTCGACGACGTACAGGTAGCCCTGCACCCCTGCGGGAATCGCCCCGGCGTCGGTCGCCGTCGCTATCCACAGCACCCCGGACAGATCGAGCGGGACATCGACGTAGGCGTCCGTGAACGCTGTCCGCTTCGACGGGTCCAGGACGCCGAGCAACGCTTCGGTGTCCTCTTCCTCGCCGCTCGGCTCGTCGATACCCTCGAGGAGGAAGACCGGGTTGTTCACCCTGGCCTCGCGCAGGCCCTTGACCACACAGCCGGGAGCGCCGCGGTAGGACCCGCGGATCTGCCGCTTGGTCGCCTTCCCGTCCAGGGCCACGCTCACCGGCGTGCGGCCGAGGGCCTCCGCGACGGCATGCGCGAGCGACGTCTTGCCGGTCCCGCGGCCGCCGGCCAGACAGAGGACGGACGCCTGCCTCTGAACCGGTCCCGGGCGAACGACCAGCGCGGGCAACCGGTCCGTGTCCGCGCGTCGGCAGGAACAGGGACCCTCGAGGGTCAGCAGGTCGCGCGCCTGGGGGCACGACCCCAGGAACCGAAGGACCCCGGCCTTGGCACCGTCGAGGGCGGCATGGGTGCGGCCGAGCACCTGCTCCACGTGCCTCCGGTCGAACCGCTGGGGCCCGGACTTCACCCACGGCAGGTCGAGCACCGCCCGAACCCGGTCCAGCGCCGCCTCGGCCGCCTTGGCGCCGGAGCCGAACACGCGAGTCAGCCTGTCCGACAGCACCCCTTGCACGGCGCTCGGCAGACCGGCGCCATCGAGCGCCTGGACGGCCTGAGCGACGCGCGCGCCGGGCGAGAGGAAACCACGCGCGGCGTCGAACCAGGAAGCGCCGGGTGCCCCGGCGTCCAAGCCCGAAACGGCCTCGGGGGGACGGCCTGGGAAGAGTTCGGCCGCCGTGCCGGGCTCGGCGGCCGCGTCGTGGAGCAGGTCGAGCGCCCGTGGCTCGTCCACGGGAACCGCGCGGCCGGAGACCGCCAGATCGGGGAGAGCCCACAGATGGCGCTGGTGCGCCGTCGTGACCACGTAGGCGGCGTGTCCCGCCTTGCATCCTGCAGGAGGCGCATCGCCGTTCCCGACCGCTGGAACGAAACCGCCGAGGACATCGAGCGCCTGGCGGTACTCGTCGAGCGTGGACGGGTAGACGAGCTGGACCGTCACCGCGTCTCTCCCCCGCAACAGCTTCGTGCGCATGCGTGCGTCCTCTCGGGAGGCGCCCCCCGAACGTGGTAGACTCAAACACGGGTCTTCTGGACCACTGGTTCGGTTGGACCGGTTAGATTGGACCAGTACTTCGCGCTGCTGTCAACCCCTGCCAAGCAGGAATGCAAGGAAGAGAACTCACAGGGCGGCAACAGGAGGTCCTGGACCACATCCGGGAGCACATCCGGAAGTGGGGGGTGCCGCCGTCGCGCACCGAGCTGGCGCGCACCCTCGAGCTCGTCTCTGGATCGGCGGTGGCCTACCACCTGCAGGCGCTCGAGAGGAAGGGCTGGATACAGCTAAACCCCGGGATGGACCGGGGCATCCAGCTGCTGCGCGAAGGGACCCCCGTGTTCGACCCCGACCACCTGCCCGAGGTGGCCGCCGGCACACCGACCCTCGCCGACGAGAGCAAGGCGATCCTCCGCGTGCCCGACGAGCTGTCCCGCCAAATCCATCCGCGGGCGGACTTCTACGTGGTCGTGCGGGGTGACAGCATGTCGTCCGTCGGTTACCGGACCGGCGACATCATCGCGATCAAGCGCACCCCGGACGCGGCCGAGGGCGATGTCGTGCTGGCCAGGATCGAGACCGAGATCACGCTGAAGTGCTTTCACCGACCGAGCGAGGATCGGGTCGAATTGAAGCCGTGCAGCAGCAACCCCGAGCACCGGCCGATCTTGATCGACGAGCGGACCGAGGACTGGGAGATCGTCGGCGTGGTCGTCGGCGCGATGGTCGGACCCCCACGACAGGGCCTTTCAGGACCATGAATCCTGCATCGAACGGGTTCGAGGATCACCCGATCATGAACGCGCCGTACGAGTGCCCGGCAGCAAGGGCAGCGCTCACGGGCCGGAGACCGCACACCCAGAGTGCAACTCCATCATCCGATGACCGCGCCACGCCCGCCGCTGAAGGCAGGTCCTGACCGACAGCGGTTCTCCGGAAGCCGTCCGAAAACCAGTCGTTCGAGATGGAATAGTGGTCATTCGACACCATGACGGCGTCGACGCGATGGAGAGCGCGAAACGGTGCAGGCTGCGGTGCGCCACGCGGGGCCGTCAGCCGGCATCGGAGCGCGTTCTCGACCGCTCGACGCGCCGGGGTCTTGGTGAGGTGAACGCGTGAAGGAGAACCCCAAGGAACTGCGGCGGCAGGTCGAGGCGCTCGAGGAGCGCGTCGCCAGACTGAGCGTCGCCGTCGTGCGCATCAGCTCGACCCTCGACCTCGACACCGTGCTGCAGGAGGTCGTCGACAGCGCCCGCGCTCTGACCGGTGCCCTCTACGGCGTGATCGTGACCGTTGATGGAACAGGGCATATCGAGGAGTTCGTCACCTCCGGCTTCACGGCCGACGAGAAAGCCCAGATGGCCGCGTGGTCCGACGGACCGCGACTCTTCGCGCACTTCCGCGACCTCGCCGAGCCGCTTCGGCTGGCGGACTTGCCCGCCTACGTCCGGGCACTCGGCTTCTCGTCGGACCTGATGTGGTCGAAGACGATGCAGGGCACGCCGATGCGGCACCGCGACGTGCACGTCGGCAACTTCTTTCTCGCCGAGAAGGAGGGCGGCCAGGAGTTCACCAGCGCCGACGAAGAGGTCCTGATGCTGTTCGCCTCCCAGGCCGCGACGGCGATCGCCAACGCGCGCACGCACCGCGCGGAGCGGCGGGCGCGGGCCGACCTCGAGGCCCTGGTCGAGACCTCTCCGGTGGGAGTAGGGGTCTTCGACAGCAGAACCGGCGAACCGGTGTCGTTGAACCGGGAGGCGAGGAGGATCGTCGAGGCCCTGAACAAGCCGGGGCAGTCGCACCAGGAACTGCTGGACGAGGTCACCTGCCGTTGGGCCGACGGGCGCGAGGTCTCGCTGGCGGAGTTCCCGCTGGCCCAGCAACTGAGCAACGCCCAGACGGTGCGCGCCGAGGAGATCACACTCTCGGTGCCCGACGGGCGCAGCGTCACCACGCTGGTCAACGCAACACCGATCCAGGGGTCGGACGGGGCGAACGAATCGGTCGTGGTCACGCTGCAGGACCTGGCCCCGCTGGAGGAGCTCGAGCGGCTGCGGGCCGAGTTCCTGGGTATCGTGAGCCACGAGCTGCGTACGCCGCTGATCTCGATCAAGGGCTCGGCGACCACGGTGCTGGACGCCTCGCCGCCGCCCGACCCTGCCGAGATGCTGCAGTTCTTCCGGGTCATCAACGAGCAGGCCGACCACATGCGGGGGCTGATCGGCGACCTGCTCGACCATGGGCGCATCGTGACGGGCACGCTGTCGGTGTCGCCGGAGCCGGCGGACGTCGCCGCCCTGGTGGGCCAGGCCCGGAGCACCTTCCAGAGCGGCGCCGGCAGCCGCGCCCTGCGCATCGACCTGCCGGAGGACCTGCCGCGGGTGATGGCCGACCGGGCGCGCATCGCGCAGGTCCTCAACAACCTGTTGTCAAACGCGGCGCGGCATTCCCCCGAATCCTCCTCCATCCGGGTCTCGGCGGCGCGGGACGGTGTGCATGTAGCGATCTCGGTGACCGACAAGGGCCGGGGGGTGCCGCCCGAGCGGTTGCCGCACCTGTTCCGCAAGCACGCCGGGGCGGCCGGCAGCGGCGGGGAACGTGGGCCGGGGGGGAGCGGACTCGGCCTGCTCATCTGCAGGGGGTTGGTAGAGGCGCACGGGGGCCGCATCTGGGCCGGGAGTGGCGGGGCAGGCCGAGGCACGCGGTTTACCTTCACCGTGCCGGTGGCCGAGGAGGCCGGCGGCAAGGCTGCCGACCCGGAGCAGCACCGGCCGCAGCCGTCTCGGGAAGGGAAGGAGCGGACGCGCATCCTCGTGGTCGACGACGACCCGCAGACGCTGCGGTACGTTCGGGAAGCGCTCTCCGTTGCAGGCTATGCCCCGGTGGTAACCGGCGACCCGAACGAGCTGGCCGGCCTCGTCAGGAGGCACCGTCCCGCGCTGGTCCTACTGGACTTGCTGTTGCCCGAGACCGACGGCATCGAGCTGCTGGAACGCGAGCCCGCGCTGGAAGACCTGCCGGTCATCTTCATCTCGGCGTACGGCAGGGACGAGACAATCGTCAAGGCGCTGAATGCGGGCGCCTCCGACTACATCGTCAAGCCATTCTCACCGTCGGAGCTGACCGCGCGCGTGCGGGCTGCACTGCGGCGGCAGGCCGAGCCTGAGCCGTTCGTGCTCGGGCAATTGACCGTCGACTACGACCAACGCCGGGTCGCCGTGGCGGGCCGGCCGCTGGAGCTGACGGCCACCGAATTCGAACTGCTCCGCGTACTTTCGGTCAACGCGGGACGGGTGCTGACGTTCAACGCACTGCTGCGCCAGGCATGGGGCAAGCCGGACCGGGTTTCTTCCGGCGACCCGAAGCTCCCGAAGCGCGTACGCGCCGTCGTGAAGCGGCTGCGCCGCAAGCTGGGTGACGACACGGCCAACCCGACCTACATCCGCAACGAGCGCGGGGTCGGCTACCGGATGCCCGAACCGGGCGACCTCTGAGGACCAAGCACAAGAAAGAAGAGGGGGACTATCTGCAAGAGGAAGAGGCGGACGAGCGTGAGGAGCGTAGCGGGATAGGAGGGTTTGCCGAGGGGCGCCGAGTGCGCACGCTGGAACTGGACGCCAGGGACCAGAGATTCGCTACGCGGAAGCGTGCACGGCGAGCTGGGATCGACGGGAAACCCGGTTCGCGCCCAGAACGCTTCACGGACCTGCTCCCACCGCGCGCCGGCAGGAAGAACGCCTCGAACCGGCCGAAGTTCTTCGTGCCGTCGATGGCGAGGTTGCCGGTCTGGATCTCGTCGCGCACCTTGAGGAACAACGCGCTCTAGCCAGCGGCGGCGTTCCGTCACGCCGTCATGGCGGATGAGCGGCTGCAGCGCCGCCGGGGCGAAGTCGAGCGGCGCATGGGGCGGGACGCCGCGGCGTCCCGCCGCGCGGTGTTCGCGGTAGGCCCGCAGCGCCGACAGCGTCGGCGACGTCCCCTCGGCCTGCTCGTCGACGAACTTCATCCCGCTCAGAAATGGCCCCGGCGAACTGGCTCAGCCCGGCGTGCCGCTCGGCCGTCTGCTCGAAGCGGGCCTTGCGGTCGCCCCGCGTCCAGTTCGCCAGGTCGGGCTGCCTCGTCGTGCGCGTCATCGAGCACCGTCACCGAAACGGTCATCGAGGTGTCGTTGGCACCGAACGTCAGCGTGCCGGAGACGCCGGTGTAGTCTTCGTCCGCGCGCACGGTGCCGTCGGAGGTCGCATACTCGACGGTCGTCGCCTCGTTCCGGCTCCGGCTCACAAAGAGCCCACGAAGAGCGTCGCACTCTTCAGTTCAACGCCACCACGGCGCTGCGCAGCTCCATCAAGTGCGCAGCCCTTATCGGAATCGTGCTCGAGACCGGTGCCTCGTCTGTGTACATCGGTGCCGGCTGTCCTGACGCACCATACGCCGCGGCCAGCGCCTCGCGCAATTCGAGCAGATGTGCGAGCCTGACCGGCGTCACCTGCGCCGCCAGGACTGGATCCGTCCACGAGAACGGCTCCAGTCCCGCCGCGTTACGCAGGAGATCGATTCGCTCTCGCAGTTCCGTGAAATGGACGGCCTTGACCGGCGTCACGCCGGGCACGATTGGGTCGTCCGTGAAGGTCAGGTCGCTCGGCACTCGCACCGTCACGCCGAACGCGAGCGTGGCCGTCGTGTTCGAGCCGCTAGTGTCAGTCGCCGCCGCTGTGACGCTCGCAGTCCCGGCCGACACGGCCCCAACCCTCACCGTACTCCCGTTGGCGACCACGGACGCCACCGTCGGCACCGAGGAGGTCGCGGCGTAGGTCAACGGATCGCCGTCGGGATCACGGAAAATCGCCGACATATCCACATCCGCAGCACCGCCCGCGTGCAGCGTCAGATTGGGCAACGTCCCGATCACCATCGGGGGCCGATTGCTTCCCGAGGAAAGAACCGTGGTAATCCGCGATCGTTCTCCTGTAAAGCCAAACCAGCGGTCCGCAAATTCGCCGATATACCTCGCATGCAATTGGAGCAAATCAGCCGCAGGTTCCTGCCCTGGTTCCACAAGATACACGAAACCGGCATTGAAGATCTTTTGCGAATCGGCTGCGCTCGGCACCCGCGGGCCCTCAGCCGCCACGATCTGCTCTATCGTAATCGTCTCCTTGTCGGCGCGGTACGCTCCCGAACCATCGTTCAGCGGCTGCAGGTTGCGCAGGATGAACACGTCCGGCACCTCATCGGCATCCGCCAATCCCATGACGTAGAGGTCGAGCCACGATGGCCCCGAACGCTCCGGATGGACTCGTCCCGGCGTGAACGTACCGTCTGCGTTCTCGTACCAGAACCCTCCCCCATCCGCACTTCCGGGAGGCGAATTCGACATGTGTGAACCGGCGTCTTGCCGGCCACGCGGAGGAAACGGGGCCGGCGTGTGCAGCTCGAAACGCCAGTGGCTGCCGTCGACCACCAGCGGTTCTCGGCGCCCCTCCTTGGAGTAAGACAGCCTGGCAGACCATACGTGGCCGAACTCGTGCGCCACCTGCCCCAGTACGTGGTCAAGATCCCCATCGCCAAACGTGTGCATCGAAATCGGCCTTGCCAGCAGTGCCTTCATCCGCCCCTGACCACACGGAAACTCATGTCCATCAAAGCGGGTACCGGTTCCCGGAATGTGCGCATACGTCCATACACCGGACCCGGCTTCTTGCGAATCGACTTCGAACTCGTTGTGGAAGACCATGAAGTCGAACTCGTCACCCAGGTTGTCGATGACGCGGCAAGCAAGCTGCTCCAGGTCGGGAAAACCCCGGTTGTGGAACACTTCCTGCTGGTGCGGCGAGAATGTCCGTGCCGCCGTAGACAAATCGACTCTCCGCGCAGGCGGCAGCACCACCCGAACGGGCGCGGACCATTCCCCGCGCGACGAGTCGTCTGAGTATTCTTCGGCCAACGCGATGAGGGCAACGGGACCACCCCGGACTGGATTGATGTCAGCCGACAAGGCAAGTCGGTTAGCGGCTTCACTTTCCAGCACCGTGCCGTGCCACGCCGTAAGCTCCCCACCCGGATTGACATTTATCGCCAGCGCGAAATCCTCATCCTCGAAATCGTATTCAGTCCAGTACGGCTCGTCCGTGTCAAAATACAGTCTGTACGTGTAGACTGTACCGTCTCCTGGGTCAGGAATCGGCTCTCTCATCGTGAACTCGGCGATGACCGACTCGGTGGTCGATTCGTAAACCGCCACGTCCAGGAGATCAAGATAGCCGGGTAGTTCAGGATTCGTTCCGTCGACGATGCTTGCGATCAGGTCGCCCTTCCGGACGATGTTGGGAAACAAGCCAGCGATGCCGTCGCCGGACATGATATCAGCATAGTTGAACTGCACGCTGCCGTCGGCGTGCAACACGGCCTGAAACCGATTGGGATCCTTGCGTACGCCACGCACGTAGGATTGAGTGTCCCTGACGATCCACGTAACGACGACTCGGTCTGGCCAATGTGCGACGAAGCGATTTGATCCAGGATCATCCTGGAACCAGTCTCCAAATGCCGGTGCGTACAACGGACTGATTGTCGGGCTGCGCACAAACTCGGCGGCGATCTCGCGCATCGTGAAGAACCTACCGTCACGGAAGTATGACCACGCAAACTGGGCTCCGAAGGTCAGCAAACCATGCCGGCTGACGTAGAAGGCCGCCCATCGTTGACCGGCAAAGTCGAACATGAAGCTCTGGAGTTCAACCATGGCTTCGTCGGCAACGGCTTCGCCAAGGTGATCTTCCCATGCGAGGGGCTGGACAGAGCGGGAGTAGCCGCCTTGACCGTCCGGTGCGAAGACAAGGGTCTGTCCTTCCAGGTCGACTAGGTTCGGGCCCGCGGTGTCGCCCGGCCGCAGTTCGAGTAGGATCTGGTTGTCCAGAGTGGTTGAGATGCCTGATTGGTCCGCCCTCGTTGCGTCTGCCAGAGTCGTCCGCTGAGCTGGCCGAGAAGCCGTTGTCCTGACAACGATATCGGGGGTGGTAGCGTCCGCGCGGGTCGACTGAGCGGAAGCACCGGGGCAGAGCAGCGGCAGTCCGAGAGCACATCCAGTCAAGTAGCGCCATCTATACCATCTATACCTGCACTTCATACGAGCCTCCGCGCGTTGGCTATCCCGAGGGCCGAACCAAGTAGGGTTGGAACCGGCCAGGCCACCCACCGCCCCGGTCCCCGACACCACGCCCGTCGCGTAGCTGCCTGTCACCACGCCGGCGGACCCGGTCCGCGCCCGCCACGTCGACCGCCGTTACCCACGCCGTTACCCTCGCCGTTACCCCCCCCCGTGACACCCGTTTTGTAATGGCGATCGTGGCCTCCGCCGCGCGTTCGTCGGCCTCGCCAACAGTGTCTGCATCCACGCTCAACGTCAGCGCGGCGGCGTCGTTGTCCTGCACCCTGACCGCGGCTGCGCTCGTGTCCGGCTCCAACACGTAGCCGGGACCGTCCGTGATGACAGCCGTCACCACGCTCTCCACTCCACGACTGCATCGTCGTCGGTGTGCAGCTCCAGGGGTGCTGTCGGGCCTCGGTGTCGAATTCATGTCGGGGAAGCACCGCAGCGCCGCCGAGATATCTCGGGCGCCGTTGTCCAGGTTCGGCAGCCGGTCGATGTGGGCGTAGGTACTGTTGCCGACGACCAGCGCGACGCGGCCGGCGGCCAGCACGACCGACGGTGCCGCGACCCACGACGACCGCCAGGGCCACTACGACGAGCGACCGCATAGCGCGCATCCCGTGCATCTCCTTCACGCGCATCCTACCCCGGTCGGTGTCGCCATCGTCGGCTATCGGACGCGCATCTGCTCCAGGTAGTCGACCGCCGCCCGCAGCTGCTCGGCGTCCCACGCCGTCCCGTCGTCGCTTGCAGGCAACCCGGGGATCCCAGCGTTGCGGCCCACGGCGATCAACCGGACCGCAAGACGTGGCGAGCCGTGATGCTCGCACTCGGCCAGGAACCGCCGCGTCAAGGAAACCGAGGTAGCTCGTTCACGACTGAACCGCCCGAGCCCCGCCACTTCGAGGTGGTCATCCAAGCAGGCGCAGGATGCCGACGGTCAAGGTGGCCATCGCGATGACGGTGCCCACCATCCCGCGGATCAGCCGGGTCTCAAAGCTCTCGAGCTCCGCACGCACGCCGACGATGTCGGTCGACAGACGGGTGTCGAGGTTCGCGATCTCAGTGATCACCATGGTGCCGGGCTCCGCGGGACGCGGCAGGATGGGCACGAAGTCGATGTCGTCGACCAGGAACCGTCCGTCGGAGCGTCTGGCGACGCGGAACTCGATATCGTCGAGCACATCGGCGGTCTCGAAGGTTATCGCCGCCGTTGTCCAGCCATTGAGGACACAGCGGCGGACAGTCGCGATCCCGGCCCCGATTCCGCGTTTCGGATGCGGTTGACCGGCCGCCCCAAGCCCAGTCCGGCCGGCAAAGAGCCGGGATCGCGACACTGAATATTCCTCCCCCGCGGATGCTTCTCGTTCGCGGGACGGAGCGCTGCTCCGTCAGTCAGCATTTCCCCGGTGCTCAGCGAGTCGTCGCGTCGAGTGCCCGGATACCCGCGTCGCGCAACTCCGCCCAATGCACCGCCTTGATCGGCGTCACCCCGCGCACGATCGCCGGGTCGGTATACGTCGGCGGCTGCAGCGAGCACGCGTCGTAGGCCTGCGTGAGCGCCGTGCGCAGCTCCGTCAGATGGACCGCTTTGATCGGCGTCTCGGAAGTGATGACCCGATCCGTCCATGCGGCGCGCGGCAGTCCGCAACCCGCGCGGACCGTGTTGACCAACTGGCGGAGCTCCAGGACGTGGATCCTCCGAACGCCGGTCTCGCCCGGCATCAACGTGACGTCGGTGAAGCTCCCCGTTCGGGCCTGCCCGCAGGTGGCCCCACGGAAGTCCTCGATCGTCTCGACCCATGCCTGAAACGCGGGATCCGCCGGCGTGCAGGTCCGCGTGAAGTGGACCCATAACGTCTGGAGCGGCAGTTGCGTCAGGCTCTGTGGAAGCGGCCCAGCCAATGGGTTGGCGTACAGAAACAGGGCTCTGAGGTTGCTCAGGTTGCCCAGGGATGACGGGACCGGGGGTCCGCCCAGCTCGTTGCGGCTGAGCGCCAGCCAATTCAGGTTGGCAAGGTTGCCCAGTTCGGTCGGGATCGGCCCGCTCAGCGCGTTGTCGCTGAGCAACAGCTGTTCGAGGTTGGCAAGGTTGCCCAGTTCGGTCGGGATCGGCCCGCGCAGCGCATTGCCGCTGAGCCACAGCGAGCGCAAGTTGGCAAGGTTACCCAGTTCGGTCGGGATCGGCCCGCTCAGCGCGTTGTTGCGGAGAGTCAGCGATTCCAGGTTGGCGAGGTTGCCCAGGGATGACGGGACCGGTCCGCTCAGCGCGTTGTTGCGGAGAGTCAGCGATTCCAGGTTGGCAAGGTTGCCCAGTTCGGTCGGGATCGGCCCGCTCAGCGCGTTGCCCCCGAGCCACAGCGATCGCAGGTTGGCAAGATTGCCCAGTTCGGTCGGGATCGGCCCGCTCAGTTCGTTGTCGGAGAGCAACAGGGATTGCAGGTTGGCGAGTTTGCTCAGTTCGGTCGGGATCGGCCCGCTCAGTTCGTTGCCAGGGAGATCCAGGAATAGCAGGTTGGCGAGGTTGCCCAACTCGGTCGGGATTGGTCCGCTCAGTTCATTGCTCCAGAGGTTCAGGTGTTGCAGGTTGGCAAGATTGCCCAGTTCGGTCGGGATCGGCCCGCTCAGCGCGTTGCCCCCGAGCCACAGCGATCGCAGGTTGGCAAGATTGCCCAGTTCGGTCGGGATCGGTCCCGTCAGCGCGTTGGTGTCCAGCTCCAGGTTCCGGAGGTTCGCCAACTGCGCCAGTTCGGTCGGGATGGGTCCGGTCAACGCGTTGCCGCCGAGCCCCAAGGTGCTGAGGGTGCCAATATCCCCCAGGACGCTCGGAATCGGCCCGCTCAGTGCGTTGTTCCATAGAGCCAGGTAGTCCAGGTTGGTCAGTCTGCCGAGCTCGACCGGGATGGAACCGCTCAGACCTTCGTTGTCGGCAAAGTCCTGGTCGTTGAGAGCCAGCTCTCTGAGGCTGCTCAAGTTCCCCAAGGAGCTCGGGATCGGACCGCTCAGTTCGTTGGCCCCGAGATCCAGCGATTGCAGGTTGGCGAGGTTGCCCAGTTCGGTCGGAATCGGCCCACTCAACTGGTTGTCCCAGAGCTCCAGGCCCTCAAGGTTGACGAGGTTGCCCAGCTCGCGCGGAATCTGTCCGCTCAGCGCGTTGCCGCCGAGCCGCAGCCACCGTAGGTTGGCGAGGTTGCCCAGTTCAATCGGGATCGGCCCGCTCAACTGGTTGTCCCGGAGAGACAGACGTTCCAGATTGGAGAGGTTGCCCAGCGCGAGCGGGATCGGCCCGCTCAACCCGTTCCCGGTCAGGTCCAGCCGGATGACGCGGCCGCTCTCCGTCCTCACCCCGAACCACTCCGACAGCGGCTCGTCGCTCAGCCAGTTGGTGTTGTCGATCCAGCGCGGGCCGCCAGTCGCGTGGTAGAACGCCACCAGCGCCGCGCGGTCCGACTCCACGCTCCCCTGCGCGAGGGCGGCACCGGTTGGCGCGCTCAGGCTCGCCACGGCCAGCAGACCAATCACCACCCACCAGCCACGCTTGCGAGTTGCCATTGTCGAGTCTCCTTCCGCCTGCCGAACGCACCAGAAAGGCTGATGAATTCGAAGTCCTCGCGCTTGTCGAGGTGCGGCGATCTATGGTGCGGTCGACCAGCTCACGTGCCGCCCGCTGCTTGCTGCGGCTGTTCCAGCGCCAAGTCCCTCGGCAATCGCTGGCGGCGGCGGGCGCAGCGAAATCGAGCTGGCTGGACAAGAACCCGCGCTCACTCAAGCCTCGCTCCCTAACGGCCTTCAGCATCCACACATCCTTGAATCGAATCACGGCCAGCAGCCCGGCCGTCACCAGCGGCTGGTGACGGTTCGCGTCCATCTGCTCGCCCCATATCTCCGCCAGACATCATCGCGGCGCTGGCCGCTCAGGAACGCCACGTCGTCAGCTACGCCACCGCCATGGCCGGTATCGCCACCCATTGCACACCGACCAACGTCACGCCCGAGGCGCTTCGCGCGGAGGTTGGCACGGCCGCATCCTCATCCTGTTTGTTCCGTGGAGACCCCGTCCTTCAGGACGGGGAGGAAACGGAACCGCCACGCGAGTGGCGAGCGCGGACGGCAGTCCGCGATTCGGGCGTGCTGGCACCGCCTCTTGCCCGTCTCCAGGTTGTGCAGGCTGATCCGGCCGCCTGCGGCACCGCCTGTGTAGCACAGCCCGTAGCGTGGATGCGTCACCAGCGTTCCGGTCTTGAAGTCCCCTTTGTTGGTTCCGCCGTACGGCGGTCGGTCTCCGCCGGGTCTCGGGTTAGACCGGTGCAGGCATCGGCGTTGCCGTTCGATCGGTGTGAAGCGGTACAGGTCCTCGTGTTGCGGGTGCTGCCGCTCGGCCCCCGCGGTCTCGCGCGCGAGCACCCAGGCGTCGACGCAGTGGGCGTTCCAGCGCTCGGCGGTCTTGTTTCCGCTCTTGTGGATTCCGAGTCGTGCTCGACGTGCTGCGGTCTCGTAGCCTTCGACGAGTTCGAGCTCGAAGTCCATTTGCAGTTGGCCGTAGAGCCACTGCTTCCCCATCTCGAGTGGCGAGAAGGACTTGTTCCACCGTCGTGCTCGCGCTCGCGTTTTCGCCTTGACGTTCTCGACGACTACTGTGGATATCGGGTACAGCCCGGCGACGAACCGCACGATTCGCAGCTTCTCTTCCCATCGTGCCCGCGTTCCGGCGGGCACTCGGCCTGCTGTGGTGTTGTTGCCGTGGGCCGACGCCCGGCATGGTGTCTTGCGCTGGCGTCGTGCGCGTCGCAGGATGCGGCGCTTCTCGAGCTTTTTGCCTACCCAGCTCCTGGCGTCGGCGTCGATGAAGAGCAGGTCGTGTGCCTCGGAGACGACGGCGTAGCCTTCGCGCTTCGACCCCGGGTCGACTCCGACCGCGATGGGCTGCAGGTTGCGGGCCGACGGCTCCCGGTTGAGTCGGATGCAGAAGATGCCGTGCCGCCAGAACGGGGTGGCGTCCCTTCGGGCGATGAGCTTGCGTGCCCGTTTCGGGCTGCAGGGCATCAGTGGCTGCTGGTCGCTGTCGACGACGGGTACGCGCATGTTCGGGATTACTCCCCCGTGTGTACAACCGCTTCGACACTGGCCGGGCTGCGGTGGTCGCGGGCTAGCGGGACACCCGCGCGCAGTGTGCGTGCCAATAGCGCCGGCTCAGTTTGCGGCCCGCGGCCGCGGTGTCTAGTCAATGGTTTGGTCTCTCCAGGCCCGCTTGTCTTGCGGGCCCTTCAAGCCCCCTTCAAGCCCCTCTTAGGGAGGGGTTCTTGATTGACCTCACCAATCGACACGGACCCTGATCCTGTAGACCGCCACCTCGCCCCAGTTCACTTCCACCGTAGGGAAATCTTCTGGAGGGTCGATTACAGGGCCGATTACATCCCAGTGTGCGAATCCCGGTGGGAGTCCCGGTCTCGGGAATCTGATTTCCCGCGCGCCATGCTTTACCACGGCGTGACCCTGGCTACTGAACGCCCGGAACGCGACCACGTACCAGCCGGGAAAGCTCCCCATCCGCACCGGTTCACCCTGCCACTCGCCCGCTCTGGATACAAACGTCGGATTCTCCAGATAGGCCGAAGCCGGTGGCGCCTGCTGTCGCGCCTGCTGTCCCTCGACCGGCAGAACCGCCAGCACGACAGCGACGACGATCAACAAAATCCGCATCCTCGAAACCTCCCCCAATCACTGAAACCAAACGGCCGCACCGAGATCACCACTGGACGCGCCAAGCCACCTACACCCCGCCCGTCGCCATCACCCGCGCCACACTGGCTGCCTGCGCCGCCCATATCCGGAGCCGGCTGAAGTGGTCCCGGCTGTTTGGACAGCTCGTGGCAAGAGTCAACCAACCGAATCATCAGTCACCTATGAACAGAACTGCCGTTAAGCTTAAACTACTTTTCATAAACTTTTCGTGAACTTTTGGCGCTTAGATGCACCTTTTTAGTGTCATTGTGGCGTATGCGAGATTCTACGCGCCAGGATCCGGCCTCGCGGTAGACCGTTTTGTCCCTGAGAGCGTCGACGACACCGCCAACACGTACGCGCATTCCCCGGCCAGGCGCGTTTCGCGTCCCGTCAGATGTCCCACCGTTCGACAGGTACGCCGTGATGCCCGTCGCCCTGAGCGTGTGGCAGCACGTCGACGCCGGACGCGGGTAGTTCTGAATGGTGATGGCCACCGGGTAGCGTCGCCCTGAGCGTGTGGCAGCACGTCGACGCCGGAAGACCCGCGGCCGCCGCACGGCGCTTGATCATCGCTAGCACCACGCGACGCGTCAGCGACCGACCGGTCGACGCTCTGAAACAACGGCGCCTTCGCGTCCTCGATCATCTCTCGGGGCTCTGCTCCAGAGTCATGACCGAGGCCCGCAACTCCATCAGGTGGATAGCCCGGATCGGCATCGCGCGCGCCGCCGGTGCCGCGTCGGTCCGGGGGGGCGCCGGGCGGCCCACCAACGCATACGCCCCTGCGAGGGCCGCCCGCAGCTCCAGCAGGTGTACGAGCCGGACCGGTGTCACCCCCACCATCAGGACCGGGTCCGTCCAGGAGAACGGCTCCAGCCCCGCAGCGATACGGAGGAGATCGATCCGTTCCCGCAACTCCGTGAAGTGAACGGCCTTGACCGGGGTCACGCCGGGCACGACCGGATCGTCGGTGAGGGTCGCCCGCGCCCGCACCGTTACGCGGAACCCGCCGTGTTCGAGCTGCCGAGTCGGTCGCCGTCACGGTAATCGTCGCGGTCCCGGTCGCCGCGGCTGTCACCGTCACCGTGCTGCCGGACACCGCGACGGACGCAACAGCCGGCGCCGATGAGGTGGCCTCGTAGGTCAACGGGTCCCCGTCCGGGTCGCGGAACGCTCCCCGCACCTCCACTACGGCTGTGTCGTCGACGGGCACGACCTGATCGACCAGCGTACCGACCGGCGTCGGAGCGCGGTTGCTGATGCTGCCGGCCCCCGGTACCGTGGTCGTCATGCGGGACCGCCCGCCCGTAAGCCGTCGTGCATCGACGCGTACACCGACATCTACCGCTCCACCGTGAAGCTAGCGACCGGTCAGGAGGTCGACGTGGAGGTTGAGGGTAACCCGTCGTAAGGCGGAGCCGTTCGAGGTAATGGGCGGCGCAGCCGTAGTCACTCGCGGTGATTGTCGTCATCTCCGCGGAGCATGGCGAAATAGCGGGCGCGGCGGCGCTCGGCCATCGAGCCGGAGTAATCGAGCACGGCGATCCCGTACCCGAGGGCTGCGCCCAACGCGACTCCGAACAGGAAGACGAGAACGATGGTCATCGCCGGTCGATCCGTTTCCGCATGAACCGGACGATGCCGAAGGGGCCGTCGCCGCCGACGATCCCCGACAAGACGGTGACGGCGCCCATCAGATCGCGCGCAGGCAGGGCTGTCAATGCGACTCCTTCCCTCGCTGGGCGAACAACCGGGTGCGGCTCCCAAACCCGGCCGCAGCGCTGACACGTGCTCGCTTGCGTCCCAGCCGACCAGGTACACCTTGTGCTCTGCGGGGCGTCAACAGCCCGCCCTCGTACACAACCAGTCGACCACGTCGTGAACCGAGTCGGCGTAGTCCCACGGGTCGGCTGTGACGCCTCGCCCCGTCTGGCGAAACCGCCAGCGCCCTGTACCGTTCCGGAGACGGCCCGCCGGAGTCAGCGGGGCCTGAACCCTCATGCATCCCCTCATTCTGCAGGACGTCAGATCACGCCGAAGACCTCTCGATACACCCGCTGTTCCACCAGCATGCTCCCGAACGTCTCCATCAACGGACGAATCCGATCCTCGGGCCAATTGGGAAGATGGTGGTACAGCATCAACCCCTGCCGAAACAACGAATGCGTCCGCCGTTTCACCGTGTTCGCCTTCAACCACCGGTCATAGCCAATCCGCTCGCCCGCCGCACCCAGCAACGACAGCACAGCAATCGCCAACGCGCTGAGCAGCAGCAAGCGGTCCCGCCGGTCCGGGCGCGACACATGCATCGATGACAGACCCATCCCGAAGCGCATGTCCTTGATGTCTCGGAAGCCCGCCTCGATCCCCCAGCGCTTGCCGTAGTAGCGAATCAACACCCGCGTCGGGACCGACGCTTCGCTGGCCACCAGACACCACGGTTCGTCCATCTTCTTATCGTGTACGCACACGACCGCGCCCACCGGCCACTCGTGCACGTCGGTCACCCGAGCCCCCACCAGCCGCCGCGCACGCCCACCGGCGCCAACCCACGCGGCGGCCACTCGCCGTTCGCCGCTCGCATTCGTCACATAGACGTCCCCACGCAATCGAATCACGTATTCGAAGCCCAACTCCGTCGTCAACGCATAGAACAGCTTGCAGTCGGCAAAGCCCCGATCCGCCACAATGGTGACTTTCACCCCTTCCGGCAGCACTTCGCGCAACCGGCACAGCACCTCGTACTCATAGCGCCGCTGATTGTCCTTCAGCGTCGACGACGCCACCGTCTTCCACAGCAGGGGCGTTGCGCGCCCGTGCCCGGTCAACATCGACAGCACGATCGTCTCCTGCTTGTCGGCCGCAAAACTCGTCCAATCCAGCGCGACGACCACTTCGGTGCGGGCGCCGATGAGGTACGGCGTCCAGTGGGCGAAGAAGGTCCAGACGTTGATGCCTCGATTGCTCAGGAGCCGGTCCACCTGCTTGACGCCATGCTTGGTCAACGTGCCCATGGCTTGCGCCAGGCCGCGCCCCACCGCATGGATTGCCAGCGACGCACTCGTCAGCACGCCCAGGGTGGCGTTGGCCAGTGACAGCACCCGCTTGGCATGCAGGTCGCCTTCGTACAAGGCGTTGATGAAGTTCAGGAGGTCGTGTCTCCGAAGCCATCGCCCGGATGACGTTTGCCGGTTTCCCTTTGGATGCATAGGAACCACATTCTAAATCCAGGCGCGCTATTCTGCAAACTTTCAGAATGCCAGATGTTCTATCTCAATAGGGCTGGCGTCCTATTCGGTTCACATAGTAAAATGAGGGGATCTCTGAGGCCTGAACCCACACCCGGCGCCGATGACTGAACAGCAAGAACGAGTACGCCCCCAACCGGGCGCCCTGCGGCGTGAAACCCGCGAACCGCACCCGCTCGCAACGGCCGTCGACCAGCCGCCGCAGTGTCTCCCAGATCGACAGCCGATGCGCCGTAGTCCTCCGCAGCTGTCATCGCAGGGGGAGCGGCGCCGTGAGGGAGTCCGGGCCGCGGTCGATGATGCACATGTGATCGTTGCGGCCGGTCCAGCGGTCATGCCGGATCACGTCCGTGCTCTGAGGCCCGAGCACGATGTACTCGTACCTTGGGACACAAGCAGGGATCGTTGCGTGAAGCAGCAAAGCGACCGTCAGCAACGCGATCCCCAGCCACCAGTCCCGACGTGTCATCGTTCCTCCAGGTCGGCAACCAGGCCCAGCCGCCGCACCGCTCGATCCACGAGCGCCCGGGCGCGGCCGTCCCGGCCGGCCAGTACCTCGTCGGCTGCGGCGCGTAGCGACTCGGCCGCAAGCGCCCGCGTCCGCGCCTCGGCGATCTCGCGCTTCCAGTCCGTACACTTCATCATTGCGACGAACAGCCGTCGCCGCCGGCGATGATCCGCGAACCCTGGATGCTCCATCCCGTCACACCCCAGAGCGCAGGCGGCAAAGCGTTGCGCCCGACATCCTGCGACAGCCGCCTGACGCGGCACGCCGGCCGATCAAGATCACCGCAGCCGCGAACACGTAGAGACGATAGATCAACTCTGCGCGATAAAATAATGACGTGTTGTGTTATTTAGGCGATGTTTAGGCGATTTCTAGCCGAATTAGGCAGGCCGGGACGCAGATCCAGCGAAGCCGGGCAGGTGGCGACCTGCACCAGCTCCTCCACCGGGCGGCCCGCCGTGCGCAGGCCCTCGGCCGAGGCGCCGCGCCTCGCGGTTGATCGATCGGCACCGTGCGCCCGCTACGGGCATCGAACACCAAGACGCCAACCGGCGAGGTCTCCATCAGGGGCCTCCAGGTCCGCCCGCGCGGCTCGTCGTGGTGAATGCGGGCGTTGGCGACGGCCGTGGCGGCCTGCGAGGCGGTCAGCACCAGCACTTCCTCGTCTTCGGCGGTGAACTCGGGGCCGGTCTGCCTCTCGCTGAGGAAGAATGTTGCCGACCCGCACCCCGCGATGGCCCATCGGCGCCCCCTGGAAGGTCTTGATGGTCACCCGTCGGTGGAGGAGCCGAGCGAGGCGATATGGGCGGGCATGTCCGCCACCCGCAAGGGCGACGACCGATCGCGCATCGCCTCGAAGGCCCGCAAGCCGTCGGACCACTCCGCGACCTGCCGCGTCTCGTCCGGCGTGAAACCGGAGAGGACGGTGTGCTCGAGCTAGGGAGCGCCGTCGATGGTGGTGATCACGGCGTAGCGGGCGCCGGTCAGCACCGGGCGGACTCGGTGATCTCACGCAGCACGGTGTCGACGTTGAGCCTCGCGCTGATGCGCAGGATGGCTGCGGAGAGCGCGGCGATCCGTTCGCGCAGCGCCTCGACCTCCCGCCCCGGCTCGCTGTTGCTGCTCAATGGGTCCTCCTCCCGGTTCCGGTACGGAATCCCGGCCGGCTCGGCCCTTCGATGCCCGCGTCGGCGTGCCGGAGGGCGCGCCTGGGCGAGATTCCCGCCTTGGCTGGGCCCGCAATGCAGGTTATCGAAAAAGCTACAATAATTGAGGATTTCGATACGGTATGTTGATGCATGAGGCGCTACACTACCGCGGGTGAGTGCTCGCGCGTCGCGCCGATGCGCAGACCGCGTGGCACTCGCTGCGTCGCTCCCTGGCAAGTGCGACGAAGGTCCGTGGTCAGTTGCCACGGAGTTTCGTAGGTCGGTTTCGTTCTGTCGGCGGTGAGGGATGTGGAAGCGGAAGCGCAACATCGTGACCATACGGAATTGTTCTTCGCTCGAGGTTGGCCGGCTACGTTCCCGATCGGAGGGCGCAACCGCGGCTCTGCCGCTGCACCCCGGAGGTTCCCCGTGAACTTGCGCGTGCTGGTCGTGGACGATCAGGAGCAGATCCACGACGACTTCCGGGAAATGCTGCTGGCGCGAAGCATAACGGCGGCGTCCGACGACTTGGTGGCGGCCTTCATGGATCCGCCGAACTCCTCGTCCGGGGTGCAGTTTCCGCCGTTCGATCTGCGACACGCGCGGAACGGCGAGGAAGGCTACGCCGCCATCAAGCAGGCGCACGACCGGAACGAGCCCATCGCCGTCGCCTTCGTCGACGTACGCATGCCGCCGGGCATCGACGGCGTCGAGGCGGTGCGCCGCATGCGGGCTGTCGACCCCAACCTCGAGGTCGTCATCATGACCGCATACTCGGACAAGCCGCTCTCGGCGATCATCGGCGACATCGACCTGCTGCACAAGCTCCTGTACATCCGTAAGCCCTTCGCGCGCGAGGAGGTCCAGCAGATCAGCCTGTCGCTGGTGAAGAAGTGGAACCTGGAGCAGGACCTCGCCGAGGGGCGCCGGCAACTGACGAACTCCCACCGGCGCCTCGAGGCCGTGCTCGACGCGACTGGCGACGCCATCGCGATGTATGACCGAACGGAACGGCTGGTCTTTGCCAATCGGTGGTACGAGGCGCTGTTCAACCTGACCCCCGACCAGTTGCGGGAGCTGTCGCTGACGGTTGCGACCGGACGGTTCCGGGAGTGCTCGCCGGAGTTCCGCGTGCCGAATCGGATCGCGACGGTCGGCTCGACCGCACGCTCGCGCGTGGTGGAGCCGCATCCGCGCCGTACCGGGGCCCCGGAGAAGGCCCTGTTCTACCAGTTCACACAGCCGGTGTCCGACAGCGGCGGCGAACGGATGGGCGACCTGGTCGTCTACCGGGACGTGTCGGGAGAGCTCGAGACCGAACGGATGAAGGCCGAGGTCGGCCGGCTGCGCTCCGAGTTGGAGACGACCTACGCCTTCAGCGGGATCATCGGATCGAGTCCGGGGATGCGCAGGGTGAGCGAGCTGATGCGGCGCGTTGTCGACAGCGACGTCAGCGTGCTGGTGACGGGCGAGAGCGGCACGGGCAAGGAACTCGTCGCCAGGGCCCTGCACTTCAACGGGCCGCGCAGGAAGGGCCCGTTCGTCGCGATCAATTGCGCTTCGGTGCCCGAGACGCTGATTGAGAGCGAGATGTTCGGACACGAGCGGGGCGCGTTCTCCGGAGCGACGGCGCGCCGCGCCGGGTGCTTCGAGCAGGCCGACGGCGGCACGCTGCTGCTCGACGAGATTGGCGACATGCCGATCGTCCTGCAGACCAAGCTGCTGCGGGTGCTGCAGGAGCGCGAGATCCGCCGGGTCGGCGGAAGCACCACCGTACCGATTGACGTCCGCGTGGTCGCGTCGACGCACCGCGATCTGGAAGCCGCCATGCGCGAAGGCGCTTTCCGAGAGGACCTGTACTATCGGCTCGCGGTGTTCCCCATCGAGGTTCCGCCGCTGCGGACGCGCCACGAGGACATCCCACTGCTGGCCGAACACTTCCGCAAGAAGCACGCGGCTCGGCTCGGCGGAGCCGTGCGCGCCATCTCGACCACTGCGACCGCCCTGCTGGCGCGGTACGAGTGGCCCGGCAACGTGCGCGAGCTGGAGAACGTCATCTGCCGCAGCCTCGTGCTGGAGACGTCCGACGTGCTCCAGGCGGCCACGCTTCCCCCCGAGGTGCTCCCCCCTCTTTCCTCTCCCGGCCCGCCGGGAGAGCCTGCGACCTCGGGGACGCTGGCGGACCTGGAGCGGAGGGCCATAGCCGACGCTGTCGACAAGTCGGGACACAACCTGACCCGCGCCGCCAGCGCTCTGGGCATCGACCGAACGACCCTGCACCGCAAGCTCAAGAAGCACGGCCTCGGCGCTAGCCGGGCCTGACAGCCCCGCGCCGTGTCAGCACGGCGGCGTGACCTTGTCCAACCACCGGGCGCGCTTCTGGGCCGCGCAGGGAGCCGCAGACCTCGCTATGGGGCGCAGGGGGCGTTGCAAATCGCGGCGCCCGACGCAGATTGCAGCAGTCGGCGGCCCTCGGGACGTAACTTCCTTTTCTGGAACGACTTGAGACGGCTCTCGCGCGCTGTCGCGCACTCGGACCATCGCAGATTGCGGCAGTTGCAGCAGTTACGCAGCATGCGTCCTAAAGCGACGTAACCACCTGAAAAAGAGTCAGTTGCAGCGCATCGGCCGGGGGTGGATCGGTTCTTGCTGGGAACGAGGCCTGTTACCTCCGCGGCGGGTCGACCGGATCTGGCCCGCTGAGAGGCCTGAGCCTGAGGAGCCGACGATCTTGGCGCTGACTGTTTGCGACCTGAGCACGCACCCCGCCAGTTCGTGGACGGCGTCGGCGACATCGCGGATACGTCCGCGGCTGGAACTGGGCGGACGGTGGGACGGCGGCAGCGACGCGAGCGGGGTGAGCTCGGAACTCGGCGGCGGCGTCTCGCTGGTGCATGTGGGGCTGGGGCTGGAGCTGGCCGGCGCGGGACGGTATCTGCTGGCGCACTAGGCCGAGGGCTTCGAAGAATGGAGAGCGAGCCTGACGCTGCGGGCGGGTGCGGGCGTGACCGATCGGGGGTCCGTGGGTGTCGCTCGAGCCGGAGTGGGGCGCGGCGGCGAGCCGGATGCACGCCCTCTGGGGACCGCAGGTGGACCCGGGGCTCCACGGCGCACCCGGCAGCATCTCCGGTGCCGAGCTGGGCCGGTTGCGACTGGCGGCAGGCTATGCGCTGCCCGCAGCCGGCGCCGACCTGCATCTCGGAAGCGACGCGCGAAACCTACGGCCCGCGGGCCGAACCGAACCTCCGTGTCGAGTTGTCCGCGACCCTCGATTGGTGACCGGCGGGTGCTCCACGGTGACCGTCGGGTACGGTTGCCAGGATAATTCCATATGCAAGAGACATCGACGGGGAGCGAACTCCGGGCGCTGCCCGCGCGGATTCTGATTGTCGACGCCGACCCCGACACGCTGCAGACCTTGTCCGATTCCGTGACCGGTCTGGGGTACGCGGTCTGCCACGCCGCCGAACCCGGGCCGGCTGCGCTCGAGTTGCCCGTCGACGCGCGTCCCGACCTCGCGGTGATTGGCCTCGCGGCGGGTGAGACGGCGGCGCCCGCCGTCGAAACCGCCGAGCGGATCGCGGAGCGGTTCGGGGTGCCGCTCGTCTATGCGATGGAGACAGCGGACACCGCGCTGCTGGACCAGGCGCAGCGCACGAACCCGCACGGCTACGTGCTGAAATCGGCCGACCCCCTGCAACTGGGCCTCACCATCCGTGCAGCATTGAACGCGACGGCGCGGGAGCGGGCCAACCGGGAGCGGCAAGCGGGGTCGATGGCCGGGCTCAAGGCATCCGCCGAGCTTGCGGAACGGGACAACGCGATGCTCAGATGCCTGTTCGAACGCATCAGCGACGCGGTCATCGTGGGCGATGCCCAGGGCAGATTGACGGCCCTCAACCCGGCCGCGACACGGATCGGCAAGGCGTCGCTGGAAGACCCCAACCGGTGGACAGAGTACTTCTCTATCTACCAGGCGGACGGGCGCACGCCGTTCGCGCTGGAGGATCTGCCGCTGGCACGCGCCCGCCGCGGGCAAACCACCCAGGGCGTTCCCGTGCTGCTTCGGCCTCGGCGCCCGGATGCAGGAACGGCGGACGTTTGGTTGAGCGCCAGCGGGTACCCGTTGCTCGACGCGCAAGGCCGGTCCCTGGGCGGCGCCGTGCTGCTTCGCGACGTCACGGCGCTCCGCGAGCAGTCAGCGAAGGCGACCAGAGCCCAGGCCGATCTGCACGAGCGGGTGCAGGTGCTGGATGCGATCATCCGCAGCATGGCCGACGGGGTGGTCGTCGCGGACGCGCAGGCGCGATTCAAGCTGTTCAACCCGAGCGCCGAGCGCATCGTCGGCATCGGCTTGACGGACCGGCCGCCGGACGAATGGCCCGACATCTACGGCGTGTACTACGCCGACGGGTCCACTCCGGTGCCGGCGGATCAGTTGCCCGTCATTCGCGCGATTCGGGGCGAGACCGTCGAAGGCCTGGAGCTGTTCATCCGCAATCCGGACGTTCCGGACGGGGTATTCATCAACGTGAACGCCAGCCCGCTGCGCGACGAAGCGGGAAAGGTGGTCGGCGGGGTGACCGTTTTTCGCGACGTGTCGGAGCGCCGGCTGCAGGAAGAGGCGTTGACGCAGGCCTTCGCCCTCGGACGCCTGGAGGTCATCGACACGGTCCTGCACAATATCGGAAACGCGATCAACAGCGTCGCGACGGGCGTGGACACGCTGCACGGGTGGTTCGACGACAACGAGTTGATGAGACGGTTCGGCAAGCTGGCTGACCTTGTCGCCGCGCACGACCGCGACTGGACCTCCTGGCTGAAGCACGACGCGCAGGGCCGGCAGATGCGGCCTTTCCTGCTCGCGCTTGTACGGGATCTGACCGGAGAGCACGACAGGCTCCTCGGGACCATCGCGCGCGTTCGAGAGCGCGTGCGCCACATCGTCGACATCATCCGGACGCAGGCCGCCTTCACGAATGGCACGGTGGAACGCAAGCTCGTCGATCTGCAGTCGACCATCAAGGACGCCGTGAAGGTGGTCGAGGAATCACTCGGGCAACGCGGGGTCGCGATCGAGGTCGACTGCACCCGAGCGCCCGACCAGGTGCTCGTGCAGGAGAGCCGGCTTCAGCAGATGCTCGTGAACCTGCTCAAGAACGCGATGGAGGCTATCGACGAACGGGCCGCCCGCCTGGAGGACGGTCCGGATTGGCGGCCCAGAATTCGCGTGCTGGCCTATCGCCGGGAACAGAAGAACACCCTCGTGATCGATGTCATCGACAACGGAATCGGTATCGATCCGTCCCATTTCCGCTCTCTGTTCAACGCCGGCTACACGACCAAGAAGGACGGGACCGGCCTGGGTCTGCATTCCGCCGCGAACTTCGTGATCGGGTCGGGAGGCAGAATTCAGCCCTTGAGCGACGGTATCGGCCACGGCGCCACGCTGCGCGTGACGCTGCGTCTCGCGGAGGAGCAGGGGCAGCAGCGGTTGCCGACGAGATAGCCATAACGCTCCGGTTATCATCCCGATGTCAGATACGGTTGGCAGGAATCGTGGCCCGGCATCGACCGCATTCAGCGAACCGACGACCTGCTCGACCGACTCCCACTGTCGTCGACCGAACCGTCGGTCTTGGTTGACTCGGAGGAAGACTTCCTTATGCACGAGACATCGACGGGCCGCGAATTCCCGGCCCCGCACGGGCGGATTCTGATCGTCGACGCCGACCCTGGCGCCCGCGATACGCTGTCGGCATCGGTGACGGACCTGGGCCACACGGTCTGCCACGCCGCCGAACCTGGCCCTTCGGCGATCGACCTGCCCACTGAAGCGGGTCCCGATGTCGCATTGATCGGCCTCACGGCCGGCGAGAAGGCAGGACCGGCCGTGGAGACCGGCGAGCGAATCGCGGAGCGGTTTGCGGTGCCGCTCGTCTATGCGACGGAAACGACGGATGCCGAGCCGCTGGACCAGGCGCAGCGCACGGGCCCGCACGGCTACGTGCTGAAGTCAGGCGATCCTCGGCAACTGGGTCTGGCCATCCGTGCGGCACTGGGCGCGGCCGTCCGGAAGCGGGCCGACCGGCAGGAAACGGACCCCGACGAGGTGGCGCCCCGTCCGGAATGGAACTCGGCAATCCTCAGGAGCCTGTTCGACAAATTGAACGACGCGGTCATCGTCGCCGACGCCCGGGGCCGGTTCGTGGCCGTGAACGCGGCCGCGCGACGGCTCAGCGAGACGTACGACCCGTCGAATCCCGAGCAGTGGTCCCAGCACTTCGATGTCTACGACGCGGACGGGCGGACGGCGTTCGCGGCGGAAGATCTGCCGCTCAGTGCCGCGATCCGCGGCGAGCCCAGCGACAACGCGCTGTTGCGGTTGCGGCCTCGGCACGCAGGGGCGGGAACGGAGGACCTCTGGTTGAGGGCGAGCGGTTACCCGTTGCGAGACGCGGGCGGTCGGTGCATGGGCGGTGCCGTCGTGCTTCGGGGTGTCACGGCTGCTTCGGAGGAGCCGGCGAGAGCGAAGAGGATCGAGGCCGAGCTGCACGAGCGGGTACAGGTGCTGGATGCGATTATCCGCAGCATGGGGGACGGGGTGGTGGTCGCGGACGCGCAGGCGCGACTCACCCTGTTCAACCCGAGCGCCGAGCGCATAATCGGCCACGGCGTGACGGACCGGCCGCCGGACGAGTGGACCGACCTCTACGGCGTGTTCTACGCCGACGGGGTGACCCCGGTGCCGACGGACCAGTTGCCCGTCGTGCGCGCCGTGCGGGGCGAGACCATTGAGGCCCAGCGGCTCTTTATCCGCAATGCGCGCGTTCCGGAGGGCGTGTACATCAGTGTGAACGCCAGCCCGGTGCGCAGCGAGTCGGGGGAGGTGGTCGGCGGCCTGGCCGTCTTCCGTGACGTGACTCAGCGGCGAATGGAAGAGGAGGCGCTGGCGCAGGCCTTCGCGCACGGACGCCTCGAGGTCATCGACACGGTTCTGCACAACATCGGGAACGCGATCAACAGCGTCGCGACGGGCGTGGACACGCTCAACGGGTGGTTCCAGGACAACGAGCTGATGAGGCGGTTCGCCAAGCTGGCGGATCTCGTCGCCGCGCACGAACGCGACTGGACCGCGTGGCTGGAGCACGACGCGCAGGGCCGCCAGATGCGGCCCTTTCTACTCGCCCTCGTGCAGGACCTGACCGGCGAGCACGCGAGGCTGCTGGGTACCGCCCGGCGGGTGCGGGAGCGCGTGCGCCACATCGTCGACATCATTCGCACCCAGGCCTCCTTCACGGCTGGCACGGTGGAACGCAAGCTCGTCGATCTGCCGGCGACCATCCGGGACGCCGTGAAGGTGGTGCAGGAATCACTCGGACAACGTGGTGTCGCGATCGAGGTCGACTGCACCCGTGGGCCCGACCAGATCCTCGTGCAGGAGAGCCGGTTTCAGCAGATGCTCGTGAACCTGCTCAAGAACGCGATGGAGGCTACCGACGAACGCGCGGCCCGACTGGAGGACGACCCGGATTGGCAGCCGAGGATTCGGGTGCTGGCCTATCGCGGGAAACAGAAGAACACCCTCGTGATCGATGTCAACGACAACGGAATCGGTATCGATCCATCCCATTTCGGCTCAGTGTTCAACGCCGGCTACACGTCCAAGAAGGACGGCACCGGACTGGGTCTGCATTCCGCCGCGAACTTCGTGATCGGGTCGGGCGGCAGCATTCAGCCCTTGAGCGACGGTGTCGGCCACGGCGCCACGCTGCGCGTGACGCTGCGCCTCGTGGAGGAATAGAAGCCGCAGCGAGCTGGACACGCCCGGCTTCCCGTAGCAACCCCACCTATCGTCGAACGCGCCGATCAGTCTCATCCCGACCATCGCGAGATTGGGGAAATCCAGACATTCATGGTTGGTCTGCTGCAACGAATTGACGCAACTCGGAGGCGACACTCCGATCATTCGACAAGCGAGGAACCTTGTTCTGAGGGCCCAGTTTTCCCCGTGATCTCATCCACTCGGTAAAACCTCCGTTTGCAATACGCGTAATCAGCAGACGTTGCAGGACTCTCCCTTGCACCAGGAATCGGTACCGAGCGTTTCTGACCTGCATGAGCTCATCCAGCCTCGAACGGAACGCGTCCATGTCCGCCGGCGCCCTGGCGAACTCGATGAGCCACTCGTGACAGGGACCCTCTCCGAGGTCTCCTCCGAGTGACATCCGGGGCGCCACATGGAATTCCCTCACCTCCGCGCCGCAGGCGGACGACGCCCCCTTTATCGAAGACTCCACGTCTTCACTGATCACGTGTTCTCCGAACGCCGAAGTGAAATGTTCGATCCGTCCGGTCACCACCAGCCGCCAAGGCGATTTCGACACGAACTTCACCGTGTCTCCGATGCGGTAGCCCCACAGGCCCGCATTGGTGCTCAATATCAGGGCGTAGTTCACGCCGAGCTCCACGTCGTTCAACGAAATCCGTTTCGGATTCTCGTCGAAGA
Organism: Vicinamibacterales bacterium; assembly: GCA_963662835.3. Taxonomy (GTDB): domain Bacteria; phylum Acidobacteriota; class Vicinamibacteria; order Vicinamibacterales; family UBA8438; genus WTFV01. The sequence goes on along the minus strand of CAXXVU020000002.1, from coordinate 6,353,523 downwards.
CGGTTTCGGCCGGAATGAATTCGAAGAACATCCCGTGGTTGCTTACCAGGCGTAGTCCTTCGTACCTCTGGCTGTCCTGCCAGGCGATGAATCCCTCTGACGCCGGATAGACTTCAATGCAGGGCACCTGCTTGCCTATCAATCGCCTGAAACCTGAGCGGTACGGCCCGAAGTTGACTCCTCCATGAACGAAAAGGGAGAAGTTCGGAAAAACGTCCACCACGGATCCTGCGCCCGTCCTTTGCAGCAACCTCTCGAAGTAGGTCTGCACCCAGGAAGGAGTGCCGCCGATGAGCCGCATGTCCGCCCCCCGGGTTTCCTCTACGATCTGGTCCACCTTGGCCTCGCCGTCGGCGATGCAATTGGTTTCCCAGGACGGCATGCTGCTCCTTCGCAGCCACCAGGGGACATGCCGCGCCATGATTCCCGATAACCGTCCCGCGGCGATGCTCCCGGCCCGATTCAGGATCGGGCTATCCTGGAGAAACATCCAACTGCCATCCAGGAAATCGGCCTCTCCCGTCTCCGCAATGTAGCTGAGCAGAGCATGCGTGGCCGAGCCCGAGTGACAGCCGATAGATGCCCGGCTGACTGGTATGTATTTCACGCCGGAGGTCGTCCCGGAAGACTTGCAGAGATAGAGCGGCCTTCCCATCCAGAGCACATCTCGTCTGCCGTCCATCACCTGCTCGATCCAGGGCTTCAGCGCTTCATAGCCGCGTACCGGAACCCGGTCCCGGAAATCCGCATACGACCGAATCGCACCGAAGTCATGGTGTTTCCCAAACGCCGTGTGAGCGGCCCCGGCCACCAGGTTCTTCAGGATCCTGTCCTGATCCGAAACTGCCTGCCGGGCTTCCTGCTGCAACCGCCGGGTGACCCTGTGCGCGTACTTCTTCGCGACGAACGATCTCCAGGATGCCATGCTTCGTTCTTCCGCTTTCTCAAAGGTCGGATATCGGGACTCGGGTCACACCCGTCCGCCAGCCAGGGCGACGGCCGATCCGATTGCCGGGTCGCTGTATTTGGGCGCGCCGACAAGGCTATCGTTCTCGGAGCTCGGATTGTTGCGGGCGTGTCGCGAACGGCGAAAGTACTCCATCGGCGTACAGCCGGGCACGTTCTCTAGCGGCCGTCCCATGAGAAAATTCTCGATCAGGCTGGCAGCGGTTCGGGGCTGGTGAAGGTGGACAAGGTGGTCGGCGCGCCGAACCGTGGTGTAGATGGCGTCGGGAAGTGCCGCCGCAACTTCGCGGCAGTATCGCGGTGTGGTGAAATTGTCATGTTCGCCGGTGAAGACGAAGGTCGGTATTCGTGGAGCCGTCCCGAAGTCCAACGGGCCGAGGAGCATCAGTCGCTTTGTGTTCTCTTCATACTGCGTGCGGTCGTGCGGAGAGAGGTTGCGCAACTTCGACCGCATGAGCCGCTGGACGAGCGCGCCCTTCTCCGCGAGGTGTTCCCGGCAGGTGAGGAAACGAAGGACGAGACGCTCGAAGGTGTCAATTCTTCCCCGGCGGAGCAACTCGAGCGATTCTTCAAACACCCCTCCGTACCGAGACGAGAGCTCGTTCATGGTCCCGATCAACACCATGCGATTCAACATGCCCGGATGCAGTTGACCGAAGCGGTAAGCGAGGAGCGAGCTGTAGGAAGGAGCGACCATGTTCACCACGCTCGCACCCACCGCCTCGACGACACGCCGAAGGGCGGATGCGAGAAAATCGGCGTCGTAATGCGCGGGCAGCGGGTCGGAGGCCCCGACCCCCGGCGGGTCCACCAGAATCACCGGCGCGATCCGATTGAAGTGCGTGACGGCCTTCGTCCAGGCATCCATCGACTGAAACGCCGCGCTGACGAACATGATGGGGTCGACATCGCTGGCGGGATTGGGGTAGAAGCGGTAGAAGTAGCGAAAGCCGTCGAGACGAAGTTCGAGGTCCCTTGTGTGCATCATGCGTCTCCTTCTGATTCTGCTGCCCGTCCTGTCCTCGCATTCCCGGTCGAAACCGGATTCCGGCCGCCAACGTCAGGCTCCACGCGCACCGTCACCACGTCCGTGTCGTGATACTGCTCGTGCTGCACCGACGAGGCGTGGTGCCGCAGCATCTGGAGCGAGACGTCCTGCTCGAGCGCCTCGATCGACGCCGCGGTGGGCCGTTTCCCGAATAGCGTGGTCCGATCCTCGGCGTTCGCTTCACGCGTCGCGGCGATGAACTGCAGCTCGGCCGCGCCGCCGTCGGCCCGCGCGACCAGCAGCAGGCGTTCCCGTTTCAGACTCCGCTCCACCCTGCTGCCCGGGCTGTAAGATGGGCGGGAGCCGACTGTGTGCGGAGCGCCGCTGGCGCGCGCCTTCTCGTCTTGCTTTCGGATGAGGATGAGCAGCGTTTCCTCCGCGACGGCGCGGAGGCGGTCGACGAGCACGCCGCGCCAGCCCAGGCCGGTCGCGAACCTGGTCAGAAACGCGTCGACCTTCGGGTAGGAGTCCATGGACAGCCCGGTCCGCAGGTACTTGAACTCGTCGAACCGGACGCCGAAGAACAACGAGTACAGGATCGGTACCACGCCGAGGGTCAGCGCGGTCGCGAACAGGAGTCCGAAGATCACTGTGACCGCCAGCGGTTCCCACAATGGCCCGCCGCCGAACCAGAGCGGCAGCAGGCTGGCGACGGTCGTTGCCGTCGTGAGCAGGATCGGCCGGAGGCGCCGTTGCGTGGCCTGGAGGATCGCCTGCGGCGGATCGAGTCCGCGCTGGTCGAGCTCGATCCCGATCCGATCGATCAAGATGATGGAGTTGTTGACGACGATGCCGGTCAGGGCGACGACGCCGAGCAGGGTCATGAAGCCGAAGTAGGACTGCGTGACGAACAGCCCGAACACGACGCCGATGAGCCCCAGCGGGATCGTCAGCAGGATGATGACGGTCCGCCGGACCGAGTTGAACTGGGCCACGAGGAGCAGCACGATGACCAGCGCGGCTACCGGAAGCTGCTCGATGATCGACTGGCTGGCTTTGCGCGATATTTCGTCCTCGCCGCCGAACGCGTAGCTGTTCCCGACGGGCCAAGCGCCCCGCTCGGCCTCGAGCCACGGCCGAAGCTGCGCCATTGCCTCTGACGCCGTCACGCCCGGCTCGAGGCCGGCCGACACGGTTGCCGTCCGGATCCGATCCCGCCGGTGGATGGTCGACGGCTCCCAGGCGAGAGTGGCGTTCGCGACCTGGAGCAGTGGCACCGCCTGTCCTGTCGCCTGGGAGTGGACGTTCAGGCTGTCGAGCTTGGTTACGTCGGTGCGGCTCGCGAGGGTGGACCGGAGAACCACCGGGAGGATTTCGTCGTCCGCGCGGTACTGCGTGGTTTCGAACCCGCCGAGGGCGGTCTGCAGCGAGATGGCGATGTCCTGGCTGCTGACGCCCGCTCGACGCGCGCGCGGCTGATCCACCTCGACCACCAGCTTCTTGCCGTGCACGCCCCAGTCGTCGGTCACCTGCCCGATGCCGCCGGTCGAACGCATCTGCGCCTTCACCGTGTCGACGATGTCGAACAAGACGTCTTGGTCACGTCCCGACAGGCGCACCTGGACGGGGGCAGTGATCGGCGGCCCCATCGACAGCGGGCTGAGCGTGGCCTCGAGGTCTGGGAACTGCTCGCGGCAGAACGCTGCGAGCCGCGGAATCAGCTCGGCCGTGATGATGTCGCGGCTCGTGGCGTTGAAGAGGGAGAAAGCCTGCCGCGGGTCGGGCGGCCCCGGTATGTGGTTCATGTTGAAGCGCGGTCCGCGATTGCCCACGAACGTCACCCAGTTGGTTACCCCCTCGCGCCGGCCCGGATCGGGCGCCGGCCCGGAGCCCGTCGACCAATTGCCACTGGCCCGCAACTCGCGGGCGACGAAGCGGTCGACCGCTGCGACGACTTCCTGCGTCCGCGCTATCGACGTCCCCGCCGGCAATCCGTACTCCATAGTGAAGGTCGCCTTGTTGGACGGCGGAAAGAAGATGCTCGGGACGGCTCGCGCCCCCAGGAGTGCCAACGCGAAGAGGCCGACGACCGTGGCGAGCGCCAGCATCCGGTGCTGCAGGCCGGCGAGCAGCAGGCGCCGATACCAGCGGTAGAAGCGCCCGTAGAACCGTTCCGGCATAGAGACGGGGGTGACCTTGAGAAAACGCGCGCAGAGTAGGGGCGTCACCGTCAACGCCAGGACCCACGACGAGAGAAGCGTGATTGTGACCACCGTGAACAGCGGGGCGGCGTACTCTCCGCTGGTCGATTGCGCGAGGAAGATCGGAAGGAACGCTGCGGCGGTGGTCAGCGACGAGATCAGCAGGGGTGCGCGCAGCTCGCGTGCCGACCGGAGTGCCGCCGCGACGGGGTCCCGGCCCAGGGCCATCCGGATCGTGATCGACTCGGCCATCACGATGGCGTTGTCGACGAGCATGCCGAGCGAGATGATCAGCGCCGCCAGGGAGACCTGGTTGATTCCGACGCCGACGAACGACATCACCGGAAACGCCACGACGATCGCCATCGGCACGAGGCTCGCCACGATGAAGCCGGTTCGCAGTCCGAGGAACGCCAACGTCACGGCCAGCACCGCCCCCACGGCTTGGAGCAAGCTGGCGGCGAACGACCGGACCAGGGTGTCGACGACCTGCGGCTGGAACGCGAGGACGTCGAACTCGACTCCGACCGGAGACGCCGCCCGGAGCCGGTCGAGCGCGCCGGCGATCTCTTCGCCGAGGGCCGTCACGTCGCTGCCCTCGCTCATCGCCATTCCGAGCGCGAGGGCGGGGCCACCCGAGGCGCGAACCACGCTGGCAGGCGGATCGACGTAGCCGCGGGAGATCCCGGCCAAGTCTTCGAGGTAGAGGATCTCTGACCGTCCGGGTAGCGTGACCACGGCGCGCCGAAGCTCGTCGACCGACCGGAAGTTGCCGGACGGCTCGACCACGATCCGCTCGGTGCCGGCCAGGATTTCGCCACCGGGGCTGACGGTGTTGACGCTCTCCAGGATCGAACGGAGCTGGAGCGGTGAAAGGCCCAGGTCGGCGAGTCCCGCGTTGTCGTAGTCGACGAAGATCCGCTCGGCTCTCGCCCCGTAGATGTCCACTCGGGACACATCGGCGATCAGGAGCAGCTCGACGCGTGCCTGCTCGGCCACCGTCTTCAGCTCCCGTTGCGTATAGTCTTCGCCGGTCACCGCCACCAGGACGCCGAAAACGTCGTCCGAGTGGCTCACCGTCGGTCCGATGACGCCCGCCGGCAGGCTCGCTGCCGCGTCCTCCACTCTCCGCCGCAGGGCGTCCCAGATCGGCGGAAGATCGTCGATTTCCCCTCGAACGCGGGCCTGGACGAACGAGACGCCGGTCTGCGACGTCGAGGTGACGTAGTCGATCTCCGGGATCTCCTGAATCGCCGCCTCGATCCGATCGGTGATCAGTTGCTCTACGCGGTCCGGGCTCATGCCGGGACGGAGCGTCGCCACCTGCGCGACACGGATGGGGAAGTCGGGGTCCTCGGCGCGCTCCATTCCCCGATACGCTGTCACCCCGGCAGCGAGCGCGACCACCAGGGCGACGGCCGTAACCCGGTCCTTCTCGATGGCGCCGCGGGTCGGATCCAAGGTGAACACCACTCCACCCCCAGTCCAGCGCGAATGGGTCGAGTTGAGCTGGGCTGCTGAGCTAGTTCGCCAGGAGGATGGGATCGAACCGGACCTGGTCTCCGTCCTGGAGTCGGCTGGCGCCCGCGGTGACGATGATCTCGCCCTCCGACAGGCCGTTGACGACCTCCACGCCGCCACCGGAGAGACCGCCTACCGTGACCGATCGCCGTCGCGCCACGGTCTGGTGACCGGTTGTCGTGTCGGCCACGAACACGAACTGGCTCGCGCGATCGCTGATGACGGCGCGGGTCGGGACGACGAACCGGTCGACCTCCGGCTCGTCGGCGAAAGCGATGGTGATGTCCGCCGTCATTCCGGACCGCACGTGGGCCGCCACGTCGTCGAGTCTCACCGTCGCGGGAAACGTGGTCCGGGTGGCAGTGGTCATCACGCCCACCTCGGTCACGGTACCTTCGAAGCGCCGGTCCGGAATGGCGTCGAAGGCGGCGGACGCGCGCGACCCTTCCTGAATGCGGCCTATCAACGTCTCAGGGACGGCGAACTCGACCTCCAGGGCAGATCCGGACGCCAACACCACGATCGGCAGTCCGGGAACGGCGTACTCGTTCACGCCCGCACCGACGGACGCGATCACCCCCGCCTCGGGGGCGCTCAGCCGCGTATAGGCCAACTGCCGCTCGGCGAGCTCGACCCGCTTGGCCAGCGACGCGACCTCGGCGGCAGCCATGTCGGCCGCGGCGGTCGCCGCATCGAGAGCGGTCCGTGAGCCGTCCGCGTTCTCATACAGGCTGCGCGCACGGCGCAGCTCGGCCCGGGTGCTCACGGCCCTGGCCTCGGCTTGCCGGAACGCGGCCTCCGCCTCCTGCATCCGGAGCTCGTAGTCGACCGGATCGAGTTCCGCTATCGGATCGCCGGCCTGCACGCGGTCACCGACGTCGACCGCCAGCCGGGTGATGGTGCCGGTGACCTTGAAGCTCAGCGACGACGTCATCTCCGTGCGCGCGGTGCCGGACAACGTTCGCGTTCGCTGTGCGGCGGTTGCCTGCACCGTCGCGGTATGCACGGGGCGGACGACCGGCGGCGCTGGCGGCGGAGGAGCCGCACAGGCCGTGGCCAGCAGGCCGCCCATGGCGGCAACGGCTGCCGAGCGGCGGAAAAAATGGTGTCCCGGACGATTCGCTGGCGAGGGCGCGGTGATTGTCATCGACAAGATCCTCCCGTGGATTTCGACGGCGTTCCGTCGGGTTGGCTGCGTTCCGTCGCGCGGTAGAAGTCGCGCAGACGCTCGGTGAAACCTTCGATCTCCGGCGGCTCCATGAAGAAGCCGAAGCGGCCCATTGCGCGGTGCAGGTCCATGAGGTCGATCAGGTGTTCGTAGACGGCATTCGCCTCGAGATGCTGGGCCAGCAACGCCGTCTGCTGCGCGTCGATCAGATCGAGAATCGACGCGCTTCCCTCCCCGTAGGCGTCGGTGACCAGTTCCAGGTTCCCGCGCGCTGCGCGGGCGGCTTCGGCGGCGAGGTCGATGCCCACGTAGGACGCGCCGGCGACGTGCAGCGTGGACCGGATCCGCTGCTCGACCCGATCGGCGGCGGCGCGCCTGGTGAGGCGCAATTCGTCCAGCTCGCGCTCCGCGCGCGACCGGTTCGCGCGACGGGCGCCGCCGTCGAACAGCGGCAGCGCCGCCGAGACACCGACCGTCCAGGTGAACGCCGGCATCGGCGGGAGGGCGAACGGCAGGGCGGTCGTCTCGATGTCACGGCGTCGAACGCCGCCGACGTCGCCCTGCGCTACCACTGTAGGCGTCCACGCGCGCCGGGCGGCGAGGACCGCCCGCTCCTGCGCATCGATGGCGGCGTCGATCTGCCGGAGCTCCGGCGCGTGCGCCAGGCCCTCGGCTGCCATGAACTCGAGGAAACGTTCGAACGCCGCCGGATTCCCGGCATACCTGTCGAACGTCGACGGCGGCGTGAGCAGTGCGGGATCGTGCGGATCGATGTCGGCTGTCTCGAACGCTTCCTCGAGCGGCCGGTCGAGCAGCCGGTTCAGCTCGATCTGGGCGGCGCGGCGTTGGGCGCCCGCAGCGACCAGGTCACGGCGATTGACGGCGACCTGACTTTCCCACCGGACGACCTCGGACGGGCGGGCGACGCCGATCGCGCGGCGCGATTCCGCCAGATCGAGGTGCGATCGAGTAATCCTCAGGTTCTCCCGCTGGAGGTGCCCGAACGTCTTCGCCCGCAGGATATCGAGGTAGCCGATCGCGGCGCCGTGCGCTACCTCCAGCCGCAACTCTTCGCGCGACTGCTCGCGCGAGCGCTGCAGATGATCCTGAATCTGCGCCTCGGCCCGTGCCGCCTCCGAATAGAGCAGTTGCGAAACCGCCATCGATCCGGCCGCGAGCCAGGACGGTTCGTCGCCGAAGGCGCGCGCCACCGGATCCCGACCCGGGGTCTCGGTGAAGAGGGATGCCGTGACCTGCGGGCGCCACGCGGCGCGGGCGGCCCGGACGGTCTGGCGTCCGGCCGCCACGACCTGATCGAACGCCGCGAGATCGAGGTTGGCCGACACCGCCTCGCGCGTCGCCGACGCGAGGCTCAAGCTTCGCGCTCCCTCCCGGCGATCGTGCAGCACCTCGGCCTCGATCAGGACGCTCCAAGGCGGTGACACGCCGATGGCCCGGGCCGTCGCCAAGTTGATCGTCAACCGCTGGCTCCGCCGAAAGTCGACTGGGAGGGCGCCGGCGTCCTCGCCGCGCAGGATGCGCAGCACGTGGAGGGCGATGCGCCGCCCGAGCCTCCGGAAGTCCACGTCCAGATAGGTGCTCGTCAGCAGCCCCCGATCCACGTCGCTCTGTCCCCACCAGGAGAAGGTTGGGAGCCGCCGCTCGCGCAGCCCGTGGACCAGCCGGTCGAAGTCGTCGGGTGGAAGCTGTCTCAGGGGAGGCAGGTAGACCGCTTCGGCGTCGGGCGGAATCGCCGCGATCGCAGCGTCGGCGGAGGCTCCCACGCGAACCGTCACCAGTTCGACGCCGAGGCTCGCGGCGCCGCGCCGCAGATCCGCTTCGAGCGGTACCGCCGCAAGCCCGTCGTGCACCAGGTACGTCAGGCGGGTGAACGGCGCCACTTGCCGGAAGCGGCGCAGTTCGTTGGGCGGGTCGCCGGAGAAGGTGACGTAACTCAGGTTCGGCACGCCGCTCACCCGCTGGCCCAGGTCGTCGACCGCGACCGGGAATCCCTGCGCCTCGGGATTGAGCACGAACGCCGCCACGATCGGCTTCCGAGGCACCCCCCGATCGAGCACCCGAGTCGATACCACCGGGCCGGCCGTCAGCACGAGATCGACCTCCGGATCCACCAGCAACGCATCCACTGCGCTCCATGCCCCGGCGGCCGTCCAGTCGGCGACCCGCCGCTTCTCGGCGGGAAAGACCACCGTGAACCGCGGGCCGACCAGAGCGGCGATCTCCTGTTCGAATCCGAGCCGCACTTCGTCGTTGCGTTCCCATGAACCATCGAGCGCCACGCCGATCACGCAGGGTCGCAGGTCATCTGCGCGCGCGCCGGGCTGGCGCCCGCAGCCAGCGCGCCGGCCGCGAGCAGCCCCACGACGCGCCGACGCGTGTCAATCCAGCCATCGTTTCTCGCGCCGCGAGGCGTCCCCCTGTCGGAAGCGGACCGTGGATCCGATACATCCGGAGTGACTTCGGCAACACGCTGATTCATCTCGACGCGCTTGAAGTGCACGATCTGTGCCACGTGCGGCGGCCACGATTTGCGGCAAACCGACCGACCTTCGGTGTTGCGTTGCGCGACACTCGTCGCAGAATGCGACGGCGCGAGGCATGGGGGAGTGCGGCCTCGCAGGACAGAGTCGAGCTGAAGCCGTGAGCAGGAACCCGGAGCACCGGTCGATCGCGATCGACGAGCGGACCGAGGGCCGGGAGAGTGTCGGCGTGGTCGTCGGTGCGATGATCGGACCGCCGCGTCAGGGCCGTCCGGGACATGAATCCTGCGTCGAACGAGGTTCGAGGATCACCCAATCATGAACGCGTACGAGTGCCCGGCAGCAAGCGCAGCGCTCCCGAGCCGGAGACCGCACACCCAGAGCGCAACTGGATCATCCGATGACTGCGCCACGCCCGCCGCTGAAGGCAAATCCTGACCGACAGCCGTCCTGCGGAAGCCGTCCGAATACCAATCGTCCGAGATGCAATAGTGGTCATTTCGACACCGTGACTGCGACCGCGATCGCCAACGCCCGCACGCCCGCGCGGAGCGGCGGGCCCGAGCCGACCTCGAGGCCCTGGTCGAGACCTCACCGGTGACGGCGGCACCGGCGAGCTGGCCACACCGATCCAGGCGGCCGCCGGCGCGGTCGAATCGTTCGTGATCACCCTGCAGGACCTGGCGCCGCTGGAAGGAGATCGAGCGGCTGTGCGCCGAGTGTCCGGATCATCAACGAGCAGACCGATCGGATGCACGGCCTGATGGGCGACCTGCTCGACCATCGGCGCATCGTGACGGGCACACTGTTGGTGTCCCCGGAGCCGGCGGAGGTCGCCGCGTTGGTGGACCAGGCGCGCAAGACCCTTCTGAGTGGCGCCGGCAGTCGCGCCGAGCATCGATCTGCCGGAGGACCTGCCACGAGTGATGGCCGACCGGGCGCGCATCGCCCTGGTTCTCAACAACCTGTTGTCGAACGCTGAGAGGCATTCCCCCGAGTTCTCTTCCATCCCGGGTCTCGGCGGCGCGCGACGGCGTGCACGTAGCCATCTCGGTGACCGACAAGGGCCGGGGCGTGGCGCCGGACCGGCTACCGCACCTGCTCCGCAAGCACGTCGCGGCGGGCGGCGGCGGGGAAGTGCCTGGTCATCTGCAAGGGGTTGGTCGAGGCGCACGGGGGCCGCATCTGGGCCGAGAGTGGCGGGACGGGCCGCGGCACCCGGTTCACCTTTATAGTGCCGGAGGCGGGCGGCACGGCAGCAGGTTCGGAGCGGGGCCAACGGCGCCCGTCTCGGGAAGAGAGGGAGCGGCCGCTGCATCCTCGTGCTCGACGACGACCACAGATGATGCGCTACGTTCGGGACGCGTTCACCGAGGCGGGCTATGCCGCGGTGGTGACGGGCGAGCCGGAGGAGTGGCCCGGCCTCGTCCGGATGCACAAGCCCGGGGCAGGTCCGGCAACAGGTCGATGAGCACGGTATGCTGGCCGCCGGCGGACAGGAGGTGCTGCGCGCCCGGTCGACCAGCGCGGACACCTCGGAGGGCTCGGGGGCGACCGAGAACGTGCCCGCGTCGATGCGCCCGGCATCGAGCAGGTCGCCGATGAGACCGCGCATGTGGTTGGCCTGCTCGGCGATGATGCGGTAGAACTCGTGCCGCTCGGCCGGGTCGAACGCGGCGGAGTCCTCCAGCAGGGTGACGGCCGAGCCCTTGATCGCGGTGAGCGGCGCGCGCAGCTCGTGGCTCGCCATGCCGAGGAAGTCCGCCCGCAACCGCTCCAGCTCCTGCAGCGGCTCCAGGCCCTGCAGGGTGACGATCACCGATACGACCTCGCCGCCGTCGGAGCGAATGGGGTCGAGTTGGCGAGCAGGGTGACGCTGTGCCCGTCCGCAACCGAGATCACTACCCGCCCCGCGCCCTGCCCGCCCCACCGACGAGGCCGCCTTCGCGGTCAGGCCCAGCGGGCTCGAGCGCCGTCCAGGTGACATCTGCTCAGCGACGACGGCGCAGTACCAGACAGGTCATATCGTCCGCGGCAGGGGCCCCCGCGGAATAACCGAGGATCTCACTCCAGATGTGATCCACGATCTCCTCCGGCGAGCGCGATGACGCGCCATCGAGCGTCGTCTCGAGCCGTTCCTTGCCGAACAGCTCCCCGCTCAGGTTTACCGCGTCGGTCAGACCGTCTGTGTAGAGGAACAGCGCATCGCCGGGACGTAGTTCCTCCTTCCGGCTCTTGTACTCGAAGTCGTCGAGAACGCCCATCGCCACCCCGTCGGTCATCGGGAGAGGCCGCCGCGAATCGTTGGCTGCCACCAGGAACGCGGGCTCATGACCGGCGCAGACGTACTCCATGATGCCGCGATCGAGATCGACGATGCCGAGAACGCCGGTGACGAACAGCCCCATCGGGTTCTCTCCGCAAAGCCTGCGGTTGGCCTCCGTAGCGATGGCGCCGACATCGCCGTTCTGGCTCTGGGTCGCCGCCGCGTTGATCGCGCCCTGAGAAGCCGCCATGAACAGCGCTGCCGCCACCCCCTTGCCGGAAACGTCGCACACGGTGAAGAAAAGCTTGCCGCCGGACGGCTCGAGCACGTCGACGAAGTCGCCGCCGACATGTTGCGCCGGCGTCATCCGCGCATAGGCCGCGAACCCACCGAAGTTCGCGTTGCCTTCCCGCACCAGGGCCGCCTGCACCGCCCTGGCCATCTCGAGGTCCTGCTCCGGCGCCCGCTGGGCGACGCGCAGGCTGCGGTTGCTCTTCTGAAGCTCCTCGGTCCGCGCCGAGACCATCATCTCCAACTGCTCTTCGCGGTTGAAGATCTGCACCGTCATCGCCTCGAATACACGCGCCAGGCTGCCCAGCTCGTCGGTACGCCCAATTACGTCCTCGAGCGGGCCCTCGTCCGGCTGCTTGCCTGCCTCGACCTGCCGCGCCGCCGAGGCAATCACTTCGATCGGGTGCGTCAGCCAGCGCGTGCCCCAGAGCGCCGCGGCGGCGGTGAAGCCGAGCAGGACGAAGGCGATCAACGTCGTGTTGAAGGCCTCCGCCTGCACCGTGCTGGCGATGTCGTCGAGGCTGACGGCGAGCGCAAGACCGCCGATGGGGATACCGCCGGCGTTGATGATGGGCGACGCGACCCAGATGCCACGGTCGGCCGGCGACAACAGGCTGAGGCTGTTCTCGCTGACCACCTGTCCCCGCTGCATGGCCTGGGCCACGACCGCTTCCGCCCGCCGCGCGAAGATGCCGGCGGCGTCCACCGTCTCGGTTCCGGCCTGCCCGGCCCGCGGGGCGGCGGCCGCCAGCTCGCGATCGAGGTTGACGACCCAGAGCGCCTCGAGATTGCGCGATCGGACCAGCAGGTCCGCTTCGCGCTGGTAGACGGAATACAGCAGGTTGCCGGCGCTGCCCTCGATCGGAATGCCTACCTGCACGACGCGCGGGGAGCCGGCCCCGGCGACCGCGACGTACTTGTAGACCTCGCCGTCCGCCTCGCGAGGGGCGGTCGCCTGCTCCAGGCTGCGCTCCGAACCCGCCAGCAACGGAGCGAGCTCGTGGACATGCGGCACGCGGATGGCCGAACCACCCGCCAGGAGCGGCGGCAGGCTGGAGTAGGCCACCGAACCGACCGGCTCCACGACGCGGATCTCACCGATGACCGTCGAGTCGACGATGCGCCGCAGTCGGCCCTCGATCTCTTCGGTCGACCACCCTGCCGCCTCGGCCGCCTCCACGAAGTAGCCGACGATGGTCGCCTGCACCTGCATCTGCTGGCCGATGATCCCCTCGACCACGGCCGAGACGTCGGCGCGTTGCGTGGCGTAGACGTTGGTCAGGATCTCCTGCTCGCCGAAGACGAGCGCGTTCCCGATCTGAACGATCCGATCCTGGTCGACTCCGCCGACGCCGACGTACTTGTAGACCTCCTGGTCGATCTCCCGGACCTGCGCGGGCTGGGTGATCACGTCGTCCACGTCCGACCCCAGCAAGACGTAGAACTTGGATGCCTGCGGCTGCACCGTCGGGTCGGGATCGAACCGGAAGGGCACCGGCTCCCCACGCTCGTCCCGAACGTTGGTGAGGTACGAGAAGCCAACGCTGTCGGTGATCCAGAACTCGTCGAGCACCGTGCGCGCCACGATGGCATCAAGGGTTTCGATGATGCGCGGCGGATCCTGCCCCGCCGCCTCGGCCGCGGCGACCATGTGCGCAGCGATGCGCGCCTGGGCCGTCATCTGGTCGTCGAGCGTCGCATCCAGCGTGCGGGCGACATTGGCCAGCGAGATCTCGCCCATGTCGGCGAAGCTGGCGGACAGGAGCTCGGCCAGGTGCACGGCGGCCGCTTCCGCCTCGTCGCGCAGCGCGATGGCGGAGTTGTAGAGCATCGTGGCGGAGGTTGCGATAATCGTGACGGTGAGCAGCGCCGCCAGCGCCAGGAAGCCACGGACCGCCAGACGCAGCCCCTTCTTCATCACCCGGATCTCCGCGCTGGGCGCATCCGGAATCTGCGTCAGGATTCGGTTCATCTCAGGCTCCCGCGGCGGCGAGACGTCACAGACGCCACATCACCCACAACTGGGCGACGTTGTCGTCGTCGTCCACACCCAGCTTGTTCCACCAGTACTGGTACTCCACGCCAAGGAAGAGCTGGTTCGGGCTGCCGGTCATCGCCTTCCCGATATCCCAGCCGAGCTGCGGCTGCGCCAGGATCCAGCCCTTCGCCGCTTGGCCGAGCTCGTTGGTGGTTGCTCCTATGTACTCGGCGTGGCCGGTGAACCAGAACGACTGGTTGCCGAGATCGAAGGCCGCTCCCCAACTGACATCGAACATGAAGCTGTCGGTCGTCCGGGGCGCACCACCCCGCTCAAGACCGTTGCTGGCATCGATGAAGGCGGTCAGGTCCGTGTTGAGGAAGATGAAGCCCGGCACGTCCCACGACAGGCGCGCACCGGGCAGCCATTTGAAGACGTCGGCATCGCCGTCGAAGTTCATGCCGCCGATCAGCGCGACATCGCGCAGCGGTCCGCCGCCCACGGTCCGGTTCGCCAGCTTGCCGAAGCTCAGCGTCGGATACCACTCGCCGTAGAACTCCTTGTCGTTGAAGGTGTCCGCCACGCCGTCGTCGAGAATGTCGATGAAGACGAAGCTGTCGCCGAGCTTCCAGCTCGACGCCTGCTGAACCGTCAGAATATGCGTGTAATGACGCGTTCGGTCGAAGGGGTTCGCGAGCTTGCCGTACTGGTAGTGGAACTCCGTCTGCGCCGACGACACGGCGGGCGCCGCAAGCAGCAGCGCAGCGATCACGGCCCGGCACGCAGTCGAACAGGTCCGCGCGATGGTCTTCGTTTTCGAAATCACACCAATTCCTCCAATTCCGTGTCCCGGCGAGCTCTTGCCGGGAGTGTGAAACCGCAAGCAGTCGAGAGTCGGCGGCGACAGAGACACTCTCCTCCCGCCTGTTTGCACGTCGCCGCCTGCCAAGCGAGCGCCCGGTTTGTTGTTCTTCGCGCTACATCCTCTCGGCAGCCCATGCCCACCGTCGGTACCGCGTCACGGAAAACGGCTCCTGTCGTCGCCGGCTGAGTGCGCCCTGGGCTCCTGCCGGCGCCGGGGATGACGACGAAGGGTGGAGAATCAGCCGGTGGGACACCGTAGGCGTGCCCGACGCTTCCGACGCCGACCTCAGCACTCCGCCCCTGTTCCGTTTGCAGCACGGACAAGCGCCGCTCCAGAACCTTCTGGGTTGCCGAGCTACCCGTCGCGATCGCACGCAGTGCCCCGTCAGTGCCGTGTAGGTCCGGCCGCGCGTGAACCACTCCAATCGCAGCAGCCAGGACTTGGCGTTTTCGACCTCGCACCAGACTGCATGTCCTTGCTGCATTCCTTTCGTGAATCTGGCCGCCCCCTCATCTATGGGATTGAGCGTGGCCCAGTGTTTCGTGCGCCGCATGCCACCGCAAAAGTCGTGCCCGTTCTGGATCCGCGTGAAGCCACGCTTTTCCGGCTCTCCCAGACAAGTGCCGGTGGGTTGATGTCGATCGATGGGTGCAGAAACGAGTCCTGCGGGTCAGTGTTGCACCATGCAACAATGCTGCAATCTGCAATAGCGCCGAGATGCGCAGGACGCGATCTTCTTGTCGAGGCGGTCAGGTTCGGCCGCGACGAGTACGGTTGGAAACGCCCGCCGCCGCGATCAGGAAGCGGTCGTGAACGACCTGATCCGGCAGCACGGACTCATCCTGCGCCGACCTGATTTCTTCAGCTCTCGATACAGGGTCGTGCGGTCGATTCCCAAGGCTTTGCTGCCTCCGTCACGTTGTTGTTCGACACTTCGACGGCGCTGTGGCCCGATCGACGGGCGGACCCAACCGCGAAGTGGTGGCGAGCTGGTCGGCGGGACCGGCGCGTGCAGCGCAGTCGACGTCGGCCACCCGCGTGGCGCGGATTTCGATCCCCGCTTGGGCTATCCTCGGTCCTGTGGCAAGCGCGATCCCGGACGAAGAGCACGAACTCCCGAAGCGTCCGTGCACGGAAACAAAGTACCGCTTCGGCACGCGGCGCAGTCATCGCAGGAGGCCTCGCGGCAGCGCCTCTTGCGGCTTCGGCGAGGCTTCGCGTGCGTGCCGCCCACGACGGGCGGCGCATCAGGCGTCGCGGGGGTTCGGCATGCGGTAGCCGACGCCGCGCACGCTGAATATCCAGGCCGGGCTCTGCGCGTCGTCGCCGAGCTTGGCGCGGAGCTTCTTGACGAAGTTGCGCACCAGATTGACGTCGCCCGTCTTGCGACCGCTCCAGACCTGGCGCACCAGGGCATCGTTGGCGACGACGCGTCCCGCGTTGAGCGAGAGCAGGCGCAGAAGCTCGTACTCGGTCGCGGTCAGCTCGACCTCACGCCCGGCCACCGTCACCCGGCGCTCCTCGTAGTGGATGGCCAGCTCGCCGAGGGCGAACGGCTCGGGCCGGGCGACGCGGCGAAGCGCCGCCCCGACGCGGGCGGTCAGCTCGGTCGGCGAGAAGGGCTTGACCAGGTAGTCGGCGGCGCCCGCCTTCAGGGCCCCGGCGATCGTCTCGTCGCGACCGTAGCCGGAGATAAAGACCACCGGCAGGTCGGCCAGCTCAGGGACGCTTCCCATCAGTGCGATGCCGTCGGCGCCAGGGAGCACCAGATCGAGCAGGACCAGGTGCGGCCGCTCGATGCGGATGGTGCGCGACAGCTGCGCGTGGTCGCCCGTCACCACCACGGCATAGCCCGCCGCGGTGAGCGTGTCGCGCACGTAGCGCAGCGTCTGCGGGTCGTCGTCGACCACCAGGACGCGGGGCGGCTCGTGCGGCTCCTGGGGCGTGGCGGCCGGGCGCGGGCCGGGGCCTGCGGACTCGCCCGGCCGGGCGTCCTCGGCCACCGGAACGGTGAAGATGAACCGGGCGCCCTGGCCGATCCCGCCGCTCTCGGCCCGGATGCGGCCGCCGTGGGCCTCGACCAGCCCCTTGCAGATGGTGAGACCGAGGCTGATGCCGGCGGCCGCCCGGCCGCCGCCGTCGGCGTGGGCGTACCTGCGGAACAGGTGCGGCAGCCGCTCGGGCGCCACGCCCCGGCCCTCGTCGCGGACCGAGACGGCGACGTGCGCGCCGTCACGCTCGGCCGCGACCCGGATCGGGGCCGAGTGGGGCGAGTGCCGGGCGGCGTTCGAGAGCAGGTTGTTGAGCACCTGCACGATGCGCGGCCGATCGGCCATCACCCGGGGCAGGTCCGGCGGCAGGTCGATGAGCACGGTGTGCCGGCCGCCAGCGGACAGGAAGGTGCTGCGCGCCCGGTCGACCAGCGCCGCGACCTCGGAGAGCTCGGGGGCGACCGAGAGGGTGCCCGCCTCGATGCGCCCCGCATCTAGCAGGTCGCCGATGAGCCCGCGCATGTGGTTGGCCTGCTCGCCGATGATGCGGTAGAACTCGTGCCGCTCGGCCGGGTCGAACGCGGCGGAGTCCTCCAGCAGGGTGGCGGCCGAGCCCTTGATCGCGGCCAGCGGCGCGCGCAGCTCGTGGCTCACCATGCCGAGGAAGTCCGCCCGCAACCGCTCCAGCTCCTGAAGCGGCGCCAAGTCCTGGAGGGTGACGATCACCGATACGACCTCGCCGCCGTCGGAGCGAATGGGGGTCGTGTTGGCGAGCAGAGTGACGTTGCGCCCGTCAGGGACGGAGATGACGACCTCCTCGGCGCGCAGCGTCCGGGCGCTGCCGAGCACTTGCGGCAGCGGCAACTCGGTGAGCGCGATCTCGCTCCCGTCCGAGAAGCGGCAGGTTGCGACCTGCAGGAGCTCCTCGACCGGGCGGCCTGCCGTGCGCAGGCCCTCGGCGAGGCGTCTCGCCTCGCGGTTGGTCAACACCGGACGGCCACTGCGTGCATCGAACACCATGACGGCGACGGGCGACGTCTCGACCAGGGCCTCGAGGTCCGCCCGCGCGCGCTGCTCGGCGCGATAGGTGCGGGCGTTGGCGACGGCGGTGGCCGCCTGCGAGGCGAACAGCACGAGCGTCTCCTCGTCCTCGGCGGTGAACTCGGGGCCGGTCTGCTTCTCGCCGAGGAAGAAGTTGCCGACCTGCACCCCCCGATGGCGCATCGGCGCCCCCTGAAAGGTCTTGATGATCACCCCGTCGGTGGAGAAGCCGAGCGAGGCGATATAGGCGGGCATGTCCGCCACCCGCAAGGGCGACGGCACATCGCGCAGCGCCTCGAAGACCCGCAAGCCGTCGGACCACTGTTCGACCTGCCGCGTCTCTTCCGACGTGAAGCCGGAGAGGACGGTCTGCTCGAGCTGGCGAGCGCCGTCGATGGTGGTGATCACGGCGTAGCGGGCGCCGGTCAGCGCGCGGGCGGACTCGGCGATCTCGTGCAGCACGGTGTCGACGTCGAGGCTCGCGCTGATGCGCAGGATGGCCGCCGAGAGCGCGGCGATCCGTTCGCGCAGCGCCTCGACCTCCCGCCCCGGCTCGCTGTTGCTGCTCAATGGGTCCTCCTCCCGGATCCGTTACGGAATCCTGACCGGCTCGGTCGGTCGGTCCATGGCCCGCGCCAAGCGTGCCGGACCACAGGTTACCAAAAGGATGCCATGGTAGGCGTTTTAGCTACGCCAAGGTGATGGAAAGGTGCTGCGATGGCCAGTCGAAGTGCCCGAGCATCGCTGATACGCAGGATCGGGTGGCTCTCGCTGCGCCGGCCGGCGTTTCCGTGACGCGCCGCACGACGATCGAAGCGCCAGACAAGAAGCCAGAGGCGAAGTTGCGAGTGCCTGGCGGGCGGCTACCACGCTGCCCTCGCCCCGTGTCCAGAGTCAGTCTCGTCCTCCTCGCGGCGTTGCTGGCGCCCGGCGCGATCTGGAGGTCCGACCGAACCGACCAAGACGCATGGGCATGGCCCGGAGGGGACGGGTCGCGAGGAAGGCGAGAGCGGTACGCGGTACGGCCCCGGAGACGAGGCGCGCGAGCTTCGCGGCGGTGTCGAGCTGCTGATGCGGTTCGAGCAGGAGTCTGAGAGGTTCTCCGGCACGGTGAGGAACATGACGAGCCAGACCGTTCGGGACGCGCGGATCGAGATTCACCTGTCCAACGGGGTCGAGCTCGGGCCGACCCCAGTCGAGGGGGGCGCCGGCGATACCCTACCGGTCGAACTCGACGCTCGCGGCCAGACACTCGACTGGTCGAGCGGCCACGTGGAGCCGGGGTCAAGGTGGAAGCTGGGGAGGCGAGCGTCGGGCAGGTTGCGACGCCCGCTGCTCACCTGGGCGACACGGGACGTCGCGGCCACGCAACGAGCGCGCGCCGGGGCGTTTCGGAGCAGTGTCAATGCGGACGGAGACAAGAACCGTTGCCACGGGAGTGCATGTGAGTTCACGAGCACTCCGCCCGGCCAACGGCAGCCGGACTTCCGTCGCGTGGCGAGGACTCATCGGGGCACAGGATTGGATGTCCTGCACCGGGCGCACCGGGTGCACGGGCCCTACGTCCGGAGCGACGGCGACCACCCTGCAGCCAGGCCGCAGGGAGCCTCTGCACGAACGTCCTCGACGCGCCCGTCGTACTAACGCACTCCACTGTGCGCGTCAGGGACGGACGGCCGTCAGGCAGACGTTCGCCGAAACCGAGGCCGCGGCGCCCGATCACGAGCGCCGCCGCGTGATGTATTCCCAGACGGCAGCGCCGCCGGTACTTCAGATTCCCGAGGCGGCTCGTCCACGCCGGGTCTACGTAACGAACTTCGATCCCGGCACGTCGGGCTTCGCGCTCGACCGCGTCGCGCACCTGTCTTGCGCGGAAGAGGGACAGCACCTCGGCGAAGCGCTTCCCGTACGAACGCAGCCACGCCTTCTTGGCGCGGAAATCCAGGTTCTCGAGAACGATCGGGCAGAGCACTCTTGATGCCCGTGCAACAACGTCCCTGGCGGCCTGCCAGACGGCATCGGACCCGGCACGCAGCGGCAAGCGCGCCGCACCGGCAAGGCGCCCTTCCGGCGACACCTCGGCCACCGCCAAATGGCCACGGTTCAGGTCGACCGCGACGGCGCCGCGATGCGCATCCGAGATCACCCCGGGCTCGGCTTCTTCCACCGTTACGCACAGCTGGATCTTTCCGCGCTGCAGAACCTTCACGCGCCATGTGACAGGCCGACGGGCCTCAACGGCTGATTCGATCAGACGCTGCTGGCCTGCAGAGAAGCTCACCCCGTGCAGCACCAGGTGCTTGCGGGAGGATGCATCCGGCAGGCGCAGCTCCAGCGTGCCGTCCGCGGACCACTGCGCGACCTCGTTGCCGTGATTCTTCCCGGCTTCTCCGGAGAAGAGCGCTTCGGAGTCGCGCCGTCGGCGCCACTCGCGCAACCGGCCCCGGCGCAGGAGTCGGCGCCCCCCGAAGCACCAGCGGGGTTTTCCCTTCAGCTCGCTGTCCAGTCGCGCAATGGCGGTCTCCGCCTTGCGTCGCGCCACGGCGTTCCGGCGCTTCTTCGCCGGGTTCAGAGAATCAGCCGGCCAACGCGCTTCGAGCGCCTTGAGCCGGGTCGCGAGCATATGCAGGCGTTCCTTCCCGCCCTCGCGCCAGGAGTTGGCGGCAGCCTGCGATGCCGCCCGGCAGCCGGACCAGTGGCGGGCGAGGATACCGAATCGGGCGCACACTTCGCGCTTCACGTCGGCTGCCCGACGCCGTTTCTGATAGAGCCACGAGAAGGTCGTGCGGGCCGCGCAGGCGAGAACACGCACCGCCTCGGCAAGAACCTTGTAGTCTGCGTTGGGAGGACGTACTACCGCGACGAACGTCGTCGTCATGAAACGGCAGCCTCCACCGCCTTCTGCGCCCGACGGCGCGCCGACCGGCGGCCGTACAGTCGGGCGCACATGCTGGTCAGGACTTCGGTCATGTCGCGGACGAGATCGTCCTCGAGCTCCCGGTCGTCGAGCACGAGCACGCCGCCCCCGCGAGCACGCAGGAGCGTATCGACCATGTCGAAACCGAAACGCGCCAGCCGATCGCGGTGCTCGACCACCAGCCAGCCGAGATCAGGATCGGCCAGTGCCTTGAGGAGCTTGCGACGCACTCCATTCAGCCCGGAGCCGACCTCGCCGATCACGGCATCGAGAAGCCAGCCGTTCGCCTGTGCGTATTCCAGTAGCCGCAGCTTCTGGCGATCGAGATCCGTTTTCTGATCGGCGGAGGACACCCGGGCATACGCCACCCGTTTCAGTGTCGGAGAACATTCCTCGACCTCGACGAACCAGAAGCGCCCCAGCTGCACGGGATGCAGACGAGCGGGAAACGTGCCCCGCCGGATACGCTGCCAGGCTTCCCGGGGGCTGGAGACCCTGGGAACGGGCCCAGTCAGCGAGACGCATACGCATTACATGCATTTGTATGCAACTACACTACCGAAATCGCGCAACCGTTGCAACCCTGTCGACGCCAACGGCGTTGTCCGGGATGTCGCATCCTGCAACACCGTGGTGCGATGCAACACTCGCCGGCAAAGCCCTCGTTCGAGACACATGCCATCCTGATCGACCGGCCCCGGCCAGGGCGACCGTCGCAACGTGTCGATGCAGACAGCGGTGAAGCCATCGGATCCGTCTGGAACCCCGCTGCGACAAAGGGATCGTCAAGTCGATTACCAACGGGCATGACTCTTGCATCAGTTTTGCTGTCGGGAATCGTGGTGAACGACACGGCTGGAGGATTCAAGGCCTTGAGAGCACGAACACGCTCAGTCCAGAACGATGTGCTTGTACACGAAACAGCGGCTACGCCCGGCGCCAGCGGGTCCGTCGCCACATGTAACCAGGCCGCGTGGCACATGCTGGTAGGGCAGGGGCGCAGCCTCTCGGTCGAGAAGCTGCTGTGGGAGAAGATTGAGCATTTCCGGCGGTTGGTCATCAAGGAGCTAGCCGCCGTGGCGACCGACCCGGAGACCAACTGCGAGATCACGGCGCAGAGGGGTCGGCTCGCGCGCGTTGTCGCGGCGTCGGCCCTTCGGCTCTTGATGATGGAAAACCGCTGGGCAGTCCACGGCCGGCTGGGAAGCCCCGTGCCGGTCTCGACCTGTCGGGCTCTCGGCCCCGATCCAGTGATTGCGGTCGGGGTTGTCAACTGCGGCGAGAAGTTGCGCGTCATATCCGGGGCTCGTAGCGAGGCTGAGCACCGGTCGGAACCCCTGGTTGGCGGAAACGAAGGACGAATCCGCCGACGGAGCCGAAGCGCCGACGGCACAATCCAATCCTTCGCGATCGGAAGCCGCGGGCTGCGTGCGAACGCCGCGGTCAAACGCCGCGTGCCGAGCCTGTACCGTTCCAGGCGCAGTGTCCGTCGCTTACCGGGCATCGTCTCCGTGATGCTGCGGTCGGCGGCTGCCCACAAGCACCGCTCCAAGAGCTTCGCGGGCCTACGCGCGGACAACTTGTTTGCCCCACGGCTGGTCCGTCTCACGTTGGGCCGACGGGAACCCTCGCGCGACCGCTGTGAGCTGCTCGGGCACCACCGCCGGGATCCAGGCCCAAACTGTGGTCCGTCCGCAAACGGCACCGCACCGGAGCGCCGAATTCGCCGTCGGAAGTTCGCTCACCGGCTCCAGCCGCTCGATTCTCCGGCCGCCGTCTTCGCCGACCGCGGGTCCGGCTCCCGCGGCGCCTCGGGAGTCGCCAAGGGAGCGGTAGAGCCTGAACCGGTAAGGGCAGTGATCGATACAACTTTGCCAACTGGCGTGACGCCCCAGACCCGTGATTCCTGGGCTCGCGCCCGCGAACATGGCAACGTAGTTTCCGTTACTGTCCTAACCGCAGGTGTCCTGCAACAGCGCCCCCTACAGCCGGACCCGATCGGCGCACTCTCGCCCCATCGGTGCCGGTGGAACGCTCGGGTGGATTGAGGAGAGAGGTGCCAGCAATGCAAGTTCACGCGGCGGGAGGCGGTACCCGGGCATCGTCCACGTTGCCGTCCGATGGACATCACGTCTGCGTCTACTTGGGCGGCAACATCGGGCGCGAGCAGCGCTACGTAGACGAGGCGGCTGCCCTCGGGCACCTGATGGCGGCCGAAGGCATCGGCTTGGTGTACGGCGGCGCCCGGGTCGGACTGATGGGGGTTCTGGCCGACGCCGTCGTGACGAACGGCGGCTTCGTCACCGGTGTCGTTCCCAGGCAACTGTCGTACCAGGAGCTCGCCCACGAGGGACTCAGCCGTCTCTACGAAGTCGACACGATGCATGAACGCAAACATCTGATGCAGCAGCTGTCTCAGGGCTGCATCGCGCTGCCCGGCGGTTTCGGCACGCTGGAGGAGATCATCGAAGCCCTGTGCTGGTCGCAACGACCGCTGGAGTTGCACGACAAGCCGTGCGTCTTTGCCAACATCGACGGCTACTACGACCACCTGTTCGAGTTCCTCGATCAAGCAGAAGCCCAGGGGCTGCTGCTGCCTGAGAACCGGGCGCTCGCAAAGCAGGCGACGAGCGCCGTCGCGGCCTTGCAGGCTATTCGGACGGCGTGGACTGAATCGGAGCGGTCCATGCTCGAAGCGTTGAAGGCCTATGCCGTCTGACTGCGTTGCGGTCCAGTCGCTCGCTCGGCCCCACAGATGGGACGGAAACGAGAATGAGCTCAGCACATGTCGTCGGGCAGGGCCAACCCGTTCCCGGTTCCGTCCCGGCTGCGATACACCTTCTGGGCTCCCTCACGCTGTCGGCAGTGTCGGCGACGCAACGGACGGGTCGGGCAGCGGTGCGTGCCGCGCGTCAAGAACGCCAGTTCGGGGCGCGCCAGCTCGGGGCGTTACCTTGTTCACCTTCCAGAACGCTGCCGATCAGGCCGTCCGTGCCGAAGCCGTTTCGTCTCGGTCTAGGATTGCCGTCCAGCTCGTCCGGGCCCTGCTCGGCCGCCTCGACCTGTTGATCGGCCGCGCGATGCCGTCGTCCGTGCGCCTGGGAGCCGGCCGGCGCTGGAACGCCATGGGATCGGGATCTGCACCCTATATGCACCCTACCAGCCCGTGGAAGAAGTCTGTTCGCTGAGCGCTGCTGTTCAGGTGTTCGGCGTCAACTACATTTGCCGGCTTGTCCGGTGCGGGCCGCTGTCCGGAGGACGCGACGGGACGGTTCTGCTACTCGCCGGTTGCCGCCATGCGGTAGCCGACGCCGCGTTCGTTGAACAGGTAGGCGGGGTTGTCCGCCCCGTCGCCGAGCTTGCGGCGGAGGTTCCTGACGAAGTTGCGCACCAGATTCGCGTTGGCCTTCTCGTCCTTGCCCCAGACCCGGCGCAGCAGCGTCTCGAAGGTCACGACGCGTCCCGCGTCGAGCGAGAGCACGCGCAGCAACTCGTACTCGGTGGCAGTGAGCTCGACCGCGACGCCGCGCGCCGTCACCCGGCGCCGCTCGTAGTCGATGGCGAGGTCGCCGACGGTGAACGTCTCGGGCGCCTCGAGGCGCCGGAGCGCCGCGCGGACCCGGGCGACCAGCTCGGTCGGCGAGAAGGGCTTGACGATGTAGTCGGCCGCGCCGGACTCGAGCGCCTTGGCAACGGTCTCGTCGCGGCGGTAGGCGGAGATGAAGATGACCGGTAGGTCGGCAAGCTCGGGGACCTGCCGCATCAGCTCGATGCCGTCGACGTCGGGCAGGATCAGATCGAGGAGGACGAGGCGCGGCCGCTCGGTCCGGATGATCCGCGGCAGGTCCTGCGGCGTGCCCGTGACCAGGGGAACATAGCCGGCCCCGGAGAGGGCGTCGCGGACGAAGCGCAGCATCCGCGGGTCATCGTCGACCACGAGGATGCGCGGCGGCTCGCCGGGTTCGGGGGCCGCCGGCGCGACGGCAGGGCGGCCGACCGCCGCGGCAGCGGCCTCCCCCGCCACCGGAATGGTGAACGTGACCGTCATGCCACGGCCGGCGCCGGGGCTCTCGGCCCGGATGCGGCCGCCGTGCGCCTCGACGAGCCCCTTCGAGATGGCGAGCCCGAGGCCGTGGCCCGCCGTCGCGCCCTGCCCCGCGCCGGCGTGCTTGCTGAACAGGTGCGGCAACCGCTCGAGCGCCACGCCGCTCCCCTCGTCGGAGACCGACACGGCGACGTGCGCGTCCTCGCGCACGGCCGCCACCCGGATCGGGGTCGGCTCGGGCGCGTGCCGCGCGGCGTTCGACAACAGGTTGTTGAGGACCTGGAGGATGCGCCGGCGGTCGGCCATCACGGGAGGCAGCCCCGCCGGCAGATCGACGAGGACAGCGTGCCGGCCGCCGCCGCTCAGGAACGTGCTGCGCGCCCGCTCGACCAGGGCGGACACCTCCGAGGGCTCGGGGGTGACCGAGAGCGTGCCCGCGTCGATGCGCCCCGCATCGAGCAGGTCGCGGATGAGGCCGCGCATGTGGCCGGCCTGCTCGGCGATGATGCGGTGGAACTCGCGCATCTCGGCCCTGTCGAGCTCGGCCTCCTCCTCGAGCAGCGCGTCCGCCGAGCCTTTGATCGAGATCAGCGGGGCGCGCAGCTCGTGGCTCACCAGGCCCAGGAACTCGGTCCGCATCCGCTCGATCTCGTCGAGCGGCGCCAGGTCCTGCATCGTCACCACCACCGATTCGACCGTGCCGCCGGCTGAACGGATCGGGGTCGAGTTGACCAGCGTCCTGACGCTGCGCCCGTCGGGGACCGACAGCACGACCTCCTCGGCGCGCACCGTCTCGCCATTGCCGAACTGCTCCGCCAGCGGGAACTCGCTCAACGACACCTCGCGGCCGTCGGCGCGCCGGCAGGCCATCACCTCCAGGAGCTGCTCGGTCGGGCGATCCGGCATCCGCAGGCGCTCTACGATGCGCCTCGACTCGCGGTTGAACCTCGTCGGCTGTCCGGTCTTCGCGTCGAAGACCACGACCCCGACGGGCGAGGTCTCGACCAGGGCTTCGAGGTCGGCCCGGGCGCGCTGCTCGTTGCGGTGCGTGCGGGCGTTGGCGATCGCGGCCGCGGCCTGCGACGCGAACAGCATCAGGACCTCTTCGTCGTCGTCGGTGAACTCCTGGCCGCCCTCCTTCCCGGCGAGGAAGAAGTGGCCGACGTCCGCACCGCGGTGGCGCATCGGCGCGCCCTGGCACGTCCGCGAGAAGGTCGGCGTGGGCGCCATGCCGAGCGAGCGCACGTAGTCCGCCAGGTCCGCGAGCCGCAGCGGCCCCGGCAGCTCGCGCAGGTGCTCGAACAGACGGCCGCCATCGGGCCAGGCGGCGAGCTCCTGCTGTTCCTCGGGCGTGAACCCGGAGAAGACGAAGTCCTGGGGCGCGCCCGCCTCGTCGACCGTGGCGATGACGCCGCAGCGGGCGACCGTGAGCCCGCGGGCGCTCTCGAGCACCTCGGCGAGCACGGTGTCGAGGTCGAGGGTGGCGCTGATGCGCAGGATGGCCGCGTTCAGGGTGGAGGTGCGCTCGCGCAGCGCCTCGATCTCCCGCTGCGCATCGTCGGATTGCGTCAAGGCTCCTCCTTCGTCGGATCAGCGCGAATCCCCGGTCCGCCGGGGGTGGTACGAAGCGGTCCGGGTCCCTGGCCGCCGCGGCCGCGTAACCAGTATAGCCCGTCTTGATGTTACAAACACGCTGCGGCCAGCGACGGACACGCGCATATGATGCGCCGTTTTGTACAATTCAGCAGGGATTTTCTGCGCTGCCGTCGTGCACGGGCGGCAGCCCACCACTACCCCCGCCCTGCAGGCACGGATGACCTTGGCCGGTGCGACGAATGGTCAGAGCCACTCCCGTCCTCCGTGCGGCGTTTTTCACGCCGGCGTGCGCTGGAACTCCGACCGAACCAAGCGAGAGCGGCACGTGGTACGGCCGTGGAGACGAGGCGCGGGAGCCTCGCAGGGGGTTCAAGCCGGTGGTGCGGCTCGAGCAGGGAGCCGCCGGGAGGTTCTCCGGCACGGGGAGGAACACGACCGAAACCCGTCCGGTCGAGCTCCACGCTCGCGGCCAGGAGCTGGACTCGTGGACCGTCCACCTCGAGCTGGGATCAGTTGGGAGCTAGTCGCGACGGAGCACCAGAGAGGCGGCAACGGCCGCCGTTCACCTTGACGAAACGCGACGTCGAGACCGTGCAACAGGCGGTCGGCGGCGCCGACTCGGCGAATACGAACGTGGAACGGAGTGAGGCATGAGGGGCATGATTCTTGCGGGGCGCTTGGTTGATTCTCTGAGGGTCGGGCCTGTGGGCACCGGACCGAGCGCGGCGCCGGCGGCCGATGCCAGCGGGCGCCCGGACACGGCCGCCCGGCAGTCCGGATGCGGGAAGGGCCGGGATATGAGCCGGTCCTCGCCGGGTGCCGGTGCGCGCCCTCGGCTGCCTGCGTGCGCGGCGGCGTTGCCCGCGCCGCCGGCGTGGCGAGGGAGACGGCAAGGCGGCCGAACGCCCGTCCGGGGGCCCCAGCGGGCCCGGATGACGATGCGATCGGCAGTTTTCGGAATGCTGTTCGCGGCGGGCCTGTTGCTGATGGGAACCCAGACCGCGTGGGCGCAGACAGATACCACGGCGCCGACGTTCTCCTCTGGCAGCGTACTTCGAACAGCACTGAGCATCAGGCTTAGCGAGCAGATGAACAGCAACATTCCGGCAACGTCGGCTTTTGCCGTCAGCAGCGGCGGCGCGTCTATAGGCATTTCTGCGATAGATGTAAGTTCAGGTGGCGGCGTTGGTTGGAATGACAGATGGACCATTACGTTGTCGACCCACGTAGGCCCAGGGGAAGCCGTTTCGGTGACCTATACCAAGCCGACCAGCAACCCGCCGCAGGACGCAGCCGGTAACGACTTGGCCGGCTTTACCAGAACCGTTACAAACAACACAGGCTGGTCGAACAGGGCCGTCGCGGACGCCTACACGTCAGCAGACGGAGAGTCAATTTCAGTCAACTTTAGCGGTAATCTGCAAACAACGCCCCAAGCTGACCTGGACCTGTTTTCCGCCACGGTGGACGGTGTCGCGGCGGACCTCACGCAACATATCGTGACAAACCCGGGATCGTTAGCCGGCAAGGGACAAGTGTTCCTTGAGCTGGCTTCGCCAATCCAGGAGGTGCAGAGCGTCACGGTGAGCTACAACCGGCCCGCGGGCGAGACCAACCCGTTGCTGGACGCCGTCAGTAGCCCCAGGTTGCTCCGGAACTTCACTCGGGCGGTAACCAACAAGGTGGGCCCGACCGCCACGATCGACCTGGTGCGAATCGTCTCGGCCCCGACCTACGACGCGGACAGCGACGGCGTGCGCGACACGTACGTGCTGGGCGACAAGATCCTGGTCGACGTCGAGTACAGCGTGCCGGTCTCCGTCACCGGCACGCCGCGGCTGCGCCTGCAGCTGGGGGCCGACGGCAGCAGCGGCGCCCCGGTGGTCGCCAACAGGAAGCAGGTGAATTTCGAGAGCAAGCTCCACGGCGGCCGGACGCTGCGCTTCGCATACACGGTCGCGTCCGGCGACAGCGACGCGGACGGAGTGTGGATGGAGACAGCCGGGACCAACAAGACGGCGGTGTTCCTGCCGTCCGGCGCGACAATCAAGAGCGCGACCACCGGCGAAGCGGCGGAATTGACGAGGACCGGCCTGCCGACCACGGGCGACGCAAAGGCAAAGGTGGACGGCAGCAAGACGGCGACCGACACGGGGCCGCTGCCCACAGGCGCAACCGTGAACGGCACCAGGCTGGAGGTGACCTACGACAGCTCGCTGGACACATCGGTGGACACCAGCAAGCTGCCGCTCTACTTCAGCGTGCAGGGCACGTCCCTCAGCGGCGGGAACCGCAACGCCTACCAGCACCCCTCCACGGTGTCGTTCGTCACGAGCGACAACACGAAGCTCGTGCTGACGCTCGGCGAAGCGGCCCGCGCCGGCGACACGGTCACGCTAACCTACGAACCCTTCGACAACACGGGGCAGCTGAAGGACACCGACGACAAGACGGCGCCGGCGTTCGTCAAACTGGCGGTGACCAACAACACGGCAGGCACCGCGGGGCCCGCGCCGTTGCGCGCGGCCGTGAGGGGGAGGACGCTGCAGCTGGTCTTCGACGGGGACCTGGACAACGCCAGCACGCCGGCAGGAAGCGCCTTCGTGGTCGAGACGAACGATCGGGACGACGACAAGCGATCGATCGCGGGAACGGGAACGGCGACCGTCTCGGGGGCGACAGTCACCGTCGCACTCGACGAGAACGAGGAGCCGGTGGGCGCGAAGGACTTGGTGAGCGTGTCCTACACGCCTCCGACGTCCAAGCCGCTCCAGAACGCCGGGGGCGACGACGTGCTGGCGTTCGAGCGCTTCCGGGTCGAGACGGTGCTCGACTCCAAAGCGCCGACGGCGAAAAACGGGCTGGGAATATGGCAAACGCAGACTACTCCGGTCAGAGCCAACTTGTACGTCTATTTCGACGAAGCACCGGACGCGTCCTCCGTGCCGGCGGCGACGGACTTCTCGGTGACCGTGGGCGGCACCGCGGCGAACATCTCGGCGGTGACCGTCGGAGGCTTTGCCGTCTCAATGACGATAGACCGATTTCCAGCCACGAACACTACTCAGATCAGCTTGTCCTACACGCCCGGGACCAACCCGATCCGAGACGCGACGGGCAACATGACGGCATCGTTCACGCGGACGCAGGCAGGTTGGGGTCCAAGCACCAAGCCCTCTTTTCGCTTTTACAGGGTGGACGGATCCCTCCTGGAGCTGATAGCAGCAGCAGATCGGCTCGATCCGCACAGCACGCCGGCTGCCGAGGCGTTCACGCTCCACTATCCGCTGGCGACCGGCGAGACGGATGCCGACCGGCTGGAGTACAGCAACGACATCACCAGCGTCGCGGTCGACCGGACCACTGTGTCTCTGCGCCTGGCCCATCCGGTGCGCCCCTGCAGCGGTACGACCCCATTCACGGTTACCTACACAAAGCCCGACACCTCACCCATCCAGAGCGTCAACGGCGAGGAGATGGACGGGTTCACGAACCAAGCGGTAACGAACCAGCGGTCGTCAAAGTGCACGGAGACGCAGGTGACGGGGAGCAACAGCGGCAGGTCCGCGCAAGGCAAGAGCGTGACCCTCAGCTTCGACCGGACGCTGGACACGGCCCGGGCGCTGAAGGCGTCGGCGTTCCGCCTTGCGGGTGCGTCAGGGGGATCGGCCCCGGCGGTCGCGGACGCGGCGTATGCGGACGACGCGAGCAGGGTCCTGCTGACCCTCGGCCGCGCGCTGGAGGGCGGCGAGACGGTCACGGTGAGCTACGAGCGGGCCGAGCGCGACCCCGGGCTGTGGGATACCGCGGGCAACCAAATTGCGGACTTCTCCGGGGTGGTATTCACGGCGCCCGAAACGGCGGCGGTGACCGCCGTCGAGGTGGTCTCGGACGCGGGCGAGGACGACACCTACGCGCTCGGCGAGACGATCCGCGTCCGGCTGACGTTCAGCGAGGCGGTGGACGTCACCCGGGCGCCGCGGCTGAAGATCGACATGGACCCGGCGCACTGGGGCGAGAAGTGGGTCGCGTACGAGAGCGGCGACGGCACGGACAGCCTGACCTTCGCCCACACCGTGGTCGAGCCGAACATCTCGACCAAGGGCATCGCGGTGCTGGCGAACACGCTGCAGGCCAACGGCGGGGCGATCCGGTCGGCCGAGACGCAGGCCGACGCGGAGCTGGCGCACGTGGGGCTGGGCCACGACCCGGCGCACAAGGTGGATTGGCGGAAGTCTGCTCCGGCGGCGGAACTCCCGTCGGTGAGCGTGTCCGACGCGCGGGCGGCCGAGGGCGAGGCCGTCGAGTTCACGGTGTCGCTGTCGGAGGCGAGCGACGAGCAGGTGACGGTCGACTACGCCACCTCGGATGGCACGGCCGAGAGCGGGACGGACTTCACGGCCGGGTCGGGGACGCTGACCTTCTCGGCGAACGACACCTCGGAGACGGTGCGGGTGGAGACGGCGGACGACTCGGCGGACGAGGAGGACGAGACCTTCACGCTGACGCTGTCGAACCCGGCGGGCGCCACGCTGAACGACGCGGAGGCGACGGGCACCATCGAGGACGACGACGTCGAGCGGCGGCAGAACTCGCCGGCGACGGGCGCCCCGGCCATCAGCGGCGCGGCGCAGGCCGGGGAGACGCTGACGGCGTCGACGGCGGACATCGAGGACGCGGACGGGCTGAGCGGCGCGACGTTCGCGTTCCAGTGGGTATCGAGCGCGGACGGGTCGGACACAGACATCTCGGGTGCGACCGGTCGGAGCTACACGCTGGCCGACTCGGACGTGGGTGCAACGATCAAGGTTCGGGCGAGCTTCACCGACGACGCCGGCAACGGCGAGGCGCTGACCAGCGCCGCGACGGCGCGGGTGGAGCCGCGGCCGCTGACGGCGGCGTTCGAGGGGATGCCAGCGGAGCACGACGGCCGTCGCCTGTTCTGGTTCGAGCTGGTGTTCAGCGAGAACTTCCCGGGACGGTTCCCGTACAAGACGCTCAGGGACAGCGCGTTCACGGTGACCAACGGCCGCGTGCGCACGGCCGAGCGCGTGGTCGAGGGCGAGAACCGGCGCTGGAGGATCGGCGTGCGCCCGTCCTCGAACGACGACGTGACGATCACGCTGCCGGCCAGGTCGGTGTCTACCGAGTCGGGGCGGCCGCTGTCGAACAGCCCGTCGGCACGGGTGGCCGGCCCGGTGGGCATCTCGGTTGGGGACGCGCGGGTGAAGGAAGGCGCCGGCGCGGCGCTGGCCTTCGCGGTCACGCTGAGCCGGGCGGCGACGAACGCGCTGACGGTGGACTACGCCACGTCGGACGGCAGTGCGCGGGCGGGCGAGGACTACACGGCGGCGAGCGGGACGCTCTCGTTCCAGGCGGGCGACTCGTCGAAGACGATCGAGGTCTCCGTGCTCGACGACGCGCACGACGAGGGGGAGGAGACGCTGACGCTGAGGTTGTCGAACGCGTCGGGGGCCGTGGTGACCGACGGCGAGGCGACCGGGACGATCGAGAACGCGGACCTGATGCCGGCGGCGCTGCTGGCGCGCTTCGGGCGTGCGACGGCCGAGCAGGTGGTCACCCACATCGAGGAGCGGATGGCGGCGCCGCGGCGGCGGGGCTTCCGGGCGCGGTTCGCCGGACGCGAGTTCCAGCCGGGCAGCGAGCGGGACTTCGCGCTCGGCTTCCTGTCATCGTTCGCGCAGCCGAGGGGCGTGGGTGCGCCGGGCGCGGCCCCGATGGGCGGCGCCGCGATGGGTGGCGCAGCCCCGATGGCGATGGGCACGCACGCGGCCGGTCTCCCCGGCGCAGGCATGCCCGGCATGAGCGGCGCGATGGGCATGGGCGGCAGGACGGGCGCGATGGGCGCGGCGGGCCAGCATTCGCCGATGGGCGGCGCGGCGGGACCGGTCGGCTACGGGCCGGCGGACGGCGTGCACGGCGGCGGCATGTTCGGCTCGATGGCGCCCGGCGACAACCTGTTCTCCAACTCCGAGTTCGAGCTGAACCGCGAGAGCCGCGGCGGCATCCTCTCGGTGTGGAGCAGCAGCTCCCGGTCGTACTTCAGCGGGATGGAGGACGCGCTGTCGCTCGACGGCGACGTGCGGACGACGATGCTCGGGGCCGACTACGCCCGCGGCCCGCTGACGGTCGGCCTGTCGGTGGGCCGCACACTCGGCCTGGGCGGCTACAGCGGCCCGAGCGGCGGGCGGATGAGCACGTCGATGACCGGGTTCTACCCGTGGGTGGGCTACCAGGTCAATGACCGGGTGTCGGTGTGGGGAACGACCGGCTACGGTACGGCACCGGAGCACTGAGCCTGACGCCGGACGGCCAGTCTGCGCTCGAGACGGGCGTGTCGATGATGATGTCGGCGGTGGGGACGCGGGGCGAGCTGATCGGTTCGCGGGCCACCGGCGGCTTCGCATTGGCGTTCAAGGCCGACACGCTGTGGGTCGGCGCGGCCAGCGACCTGCTCGACGGCCCGACCGGCCGGCTGAACGCCTCCGAAGCGGGGGTGACGCGGGTGCGCACGGCGCTGGAGGGCTCACGGGGCTTCACGCTCGGCGGCGACCGTCTGTCGCTGACGCCGAGCGTCGAGGTGGGGCTGCGCCGCGATGGCGGCGACGCCGAGACGGGCGCGGGCATGGACGTCGGCGGCGGGCTCGCCTTCACCGACGCGGTCACGGGGCTGTCGCTCGACGTGCGGGTGCGGACGCTGGTGGTGCACCAGGCCGAGGGGTTCTCCGACCGCGGGATGTCGCTGTCGTTCGGATGGGACCCGACGCCGTCGAGCCCGCTGGGGCTGACCGCGCGGGTGGCCCCGTCGTGGGGCGGGCAGGCGACGGGCGGGGCCGAGGCGCTGTGGGGCAACCAGATGGCCTACGGCATGGGCTCGCACCAGATGTACGGCTCCGGCGGGCAGGTCAACGCGGAGGTCGGCTATGGGCTGCCGGTGGGCGCCCGTTTCGTCGGGACGCCCAAGGTCGGACTGGCGACCTCGACGAACGGCCGGGACTACCGGTTCGGCTACGGCCTCGGCGTGCTGGAGCAGGCGAGGGTGAGCTTCGAGCTGACCGCCGAGGCGCAGCGGCGGGAGAGCCCGAAGCAGGGCGAGGCCAGCAACGGGTTCATGGGCCAGGCCACGCTCGGCTGGTAGACGTGGCTACAGGGAGAACCGGGGCGCTGTGCGAAACGTGGAACCGCTGCCGGCCACGGCGGTCGAGGCGCCGCGCGAGCAACGCGCGCGGGTCGAGGTCCCGATCGGCTGATTCCGTCGGCGTCGGCGGGCCATGCCCTGCGCGACAGGGCGGACATGGAGCCGCAACGTGTTGCCGGACACGGTCCCGCCTTTTCTGCCGGGAGCCGTCCCAGTGGTTTCCCTGTCGCCTGACGAACGTCGCGCGAGGGGGCGTCCTCGCTACTACCGACCTGGAACCTGCTGACGAGGTCGATCGGCCCCGCGAGCGGCCGGCTCGTCGAGAGCGCGGCGGGCGCAGTCTCGGTGAGGCAGTTCCTTGAGAGCTGGGGGTGTCGCGTCCGGTTGCGGCCGACTGCCGGCCAGGCCGGCGGCCGATTGCCCTGCACCCGCACGGTGTCGAGGTCGAGCGTGGCGCTGATGCGCAGGATGGCCGCGCTCAAGGTGGAGGTGCGCTCGCGCAGCGCCTCAATCTCCCGCCGCGCATCGTCGGATTGGGTCAAGGTTCCTCCTTCGCCGAATCGGCGCGAATCCCGGTCCGCCGGGGGGAGGCACGGGGCGTCTCCAGTCCCAGGTCGCCCGCTACGGTGCCAGCATAGCTGAAATTGATGAAAAGAACATGGTCTATCCAATATAGAACACGTATATATGATACGCAATCCGCTAGTATCGGATCAGCGTTTTACAGTGCCGGGCGAACCGCGCGGCTGGCCGCCGCCGCCCTCGCCCCACTGTAACGCGGATTGTGGAGTCCCTGGCAGGTGCGACGAATGTCCAGAGTCAGTCTCGTCCTGCTCGGGGCGTTCCTCGCGCCGGCGTGTTCCGGAAGTCCGACCGAACCGACCGAGACGCATGGCCCGGACGGGACGGGCGGCGAGTCGGCCGAGAGCGGCACTGGGTACGGTCCCGGGAACGAAGCGCACGAGCTTCGGAGCGGGGTCGAGCTGTTGATGCGTTCGAGCAGGGGGCCGAGAGGTTCTCCGGCACGGTCAGGAACGCGACGAACCAGACCGTCCGGGACGTGCGGGTCGAGATTCACCTGTCCAACGGGGTCGAGTTCGGACCGACCCGGCGAATCGATCTGCGCGGCGGCGAAAACCGTCCGGTCGAACTCGACGCTCGCGGCCAGGAGCTCGACTACGGTTGCCATAGAGGCGGCGCACACGGGGAGCGCTCGACGAGAGAGTGCGAAGCGGGCGTATGCCAGGCGTGCGGTCTTGGTGCGGCTGAGTCGTATCGGAACGGAACGGTTGTGCGCTACGAGACAGCCGACGACAGCATCCGACCCCGTCATGAGCCCTGAGGACGAACTACCGGGGACGGAACAGTTCCCGTCCGACCCGAACGAGCTGCCGTCGGTCGCCTTGACGACCAGCTTCCTGGTCTTGTGCCGGAAGTACGGCTCCGAACAGCTTGCGGTCCGCATCGTCGCCGCCGGGCGGAGCACCGGGGTGCCGGGGTTGCCGCAGAGCAACGACTGGACGGCGTGGAACGCCAGCGAGATGCGCACAGCGGTCGAGCACCTGGAACGCAAGCTGGGCACGTGACAGGGCGTTCCTCGAACGAACTGCCGCCCGGAACGAATGATGAGCAAGCGGAGGCCACCCGGGTCCAGCCGCGGCGCAGCGGCCGCCGTTGCAGCGAGACAGCCCGCGGAGGGCGTGGTCATCGCTGGCGCCGCGGTGAGCGCATTCGGCGCCGCAACCTCGACGCCGACCCATCGAGCGACCGCGCGGAATCATCGACCAGGCCGCGCTGCAGCGGAAGCACCACCAGTAGATCCCGATTCGATACGTCCCGACGACCAAGCCTTCAACGGAAGGAAAACGCGTTGAATACCACCAGCGTAGTCCCATCTGTGCCAACGGTCCGGATCACGTCGGCGCGGCCGGGCCAGGTGCTGCAGCACGTTTCCGGCCCGGTCGTTCGGGGGGCCTTCACCGAATGGGCTGATACCGGGAATCGGCGCGTTGCCGATTACCCGGGTGCCGTCGGGTTGTTGATCCGGGTGCGGGCCCACGAGTCCGGTGCGTGGGCCCGGCGTCATGTTCGGCAGGTGACCTCGTGAGTCGGCGCGGGTCGGCGGTTTGGATGTGCACGTTGGTGGGGCTGGAGGTCGGCCGCGGTTCGACGCGGCGGCAGAACTGGGCCGCCGCGCGGCAGGCGGATCGGGCGCTGCCTCTGGAACGTGAGGGGCCGGACGGCGGAGTCGAGTTCCCGGCCGGCGTCCGTTTCGAGCGGGGGCGGCAGTAATGCGCGTGACGGTGCGCTACCGCTCTGGGCGGACTGAAACGGTGCTGCGGGTGTCGTCGGTTCACGAGAGCCGCGGCGGGGTGCTGCTGCTGCACGACGAGGGGATCGCCTACTTCCGGCGTCACGAGGTCGCGAGTCTGGAGATTGCGCCGGGGGGCGCGGCCGGCCGGTCGACGGAGTTGATCGAGGCAGCACCGTATGTGACGCGGGGGCGGCGATCGTGAGACTTCCGGGTAGCGCGGTGCCGCGCCGTCGTCGGGGGATGCTGGCGTTTTTCCGGGCGTTTCCGGTGGGTTCGGCCGGCGGCGGAGTCGCGCGCGCGAGTTGGCGGCGAAGTCGCTGGCGGCGGCGGCCGTTGAGTCGCTGGGCTGGTGACCCGCTCGCCGACTGGAAACGGAGATTCAAGGCCGTGACGAAACACACCAGGCGCAAGCGTGACAGACGCCGCGGCGGAACCGCCAGACGCAGCAAAGGCGCGCAAGCAGGCGCGTCAGCCTCCCCGGCAGAGAACGAACCGCAGAGCGAGGCGGAACGGACTCGAGATCGAGCGGGCGACGAGCGCACCGAGACCGCTCCGAAGGCGCAGCCGTCAGCGGACGCCCGCGAGCTGCCGTCGGTCGGTTTGACGACCAGGTTCCTGAGCCTGTGCGAGCGATACGGCTCCGAACAGCTCGCGGTCCGGATCGTGGCCGCAGGACGCAGTACCGGGATTGCGGGGTTGCCGCCGAACAACGACTGGAGGACGTGGAACGCCCACGAAATGCGGGCAGCAGTCGAGCACCTGCAGCACAAGCTGGGGCGGTGACGCCGGAGGACGCAATACCCCGCGCTGCCCTGCTTCGATGACCGTCCAGATCCGTGGATGCTTGGGATGCCGGAAACGGGAGGGTTTCAAGAATGCGACGACTGATGGTGACGTTCGTTCTACTGGCGGCGCTGGCGTGCGGCGGTACTCCGACCGAGCCAAGCGGCGAACAGCACGGGCCGGAGGGCGGGGGCGGCGAAGCCGGCGAGTCCGGCACGCAGTACAGCCTGACGGATACCGCGGTCGAGACTCGCAGCGGCGTCCAGTTGACCATGAGCTACGACGCGGCCGCCGAGACGTTCCGCGGCGAGGCGGTCAATACGACGTCGGCCACGGTCACGCAGGTTCGCGTCGAGATCCACTTGTCGAACGGCGTGGAATTGGGACCGACTCCGCGCGTGGACCTGGCGGCCGGACAGGCGATGCCCGTCGAATTGGACGCCAGCGGCCAGACGTTCACCACCTGGAGTGTGCACGTCGAGCTGGGCAGCGGTTCGGCGTAGCAGGTGCGCCCCGCGGGGTCGGGAGAGTTCCCCGCGTCGCCCGGTCGACAAGATGCCCGGCCCTGTGCCAGCGATCCGGCTCCGGGCAGCTCGCAGTCAGCATCGTTGCCGCGGGAGGCAGCACCGGGGTGCCGGCGTTGCCGTAGCGCAACGACTGGACGACGTGAACGCCGACGGGATGTGCGCAGCACTCGAGCATCTGCAGCACAAGCTCGGGCGGTGACGCCGGAGGCGCAGTATCCAGTGCCCGGGCTGTCGGCCGGCGTGCCGCGTCAGTCAACTGTCGCAGGGGGCAGCGCTTTGCCGCCTGCGTTCTGGGGTGTGACGGGATGGAGCATCCGGGGTTCGCGGATCATCGCCGGCGGCGACGGCTGTTCGTCGCGGTGATGAAGTGTGCGGACTGGAAGCGCGAGAGCGCCCAGGCGCGGACGCGGGCGCTTGCGGCCGAGTCGCTACGGGCCGCAGCCGACGAGGTACTGGCCGGCCGGGACGGCCGCGCCCGGGCGCTCGTGGATCGAGCGGTGCGGCGGCTGGGCCTGGTTGCCGACCTGGAGGAACGATGACACGTCGGGACTGGTGGCTGGGGATCGCGTTCTGACGGTCGCTTTCACTGCTTCACGCAACGATCCCTGCTTGTGTCCCAAGGTACGAGTACATCGTGCTCGGGCCTCAGAGCACGGACGTGATCCGGCACGACCGCTGGACCGGCGGCAACGATCACATGTGGATCATCGACCGCGGCCCGGACTCCCTCACGGCGCCGCTCCCGCTGCGATGACAGCTGCGGACGACTACGGCGCATCGGCTGTCCACCTGGAGACACTGCGGCGGCTGGTCGACGACCGTTGCGAGCGGGTGCGGTTCGCGGGTTTCACGCCGCAGGGCGCGCGGGTGGGGGCGTACTCGTTCTTGCTGTTCAGTCATCGGCGCCGGGTGTGGGTTCAGGCCCCGCTGACTCCGGCGGGCCGTCTCCGGAACGGTACAGGGCGCTGGCGGTTTCGCCAGACGTGGCGAGGCGCCACAGCCGACCCGTGGGACTACGCCGACTCGGTTCACGACGTGGTCGACTGGTTGTGCGCGAAGGCGGGCTGTTGACGCCCCGTAGCCGTGTCAGCGCTGCGGCCGGGTCGGGAGCCGCACCCGGTTGTTTGCCTAGTAGCGAGGGAAGGAGTCGCAGTGACAGCCCTGCGTGCGCGCGATCTGATGGGCGCCGTCATCGTCTTGTCGGCAGTCGTCGGCGTCGACGGCCCCTTCGGCATCGTCCGGTTCAGGCGGAAACGGATCGACCGGCGATGACCGTCGTTCTCGTCTTCCTGTTCGGAGTCGCGTTGGGCGCGGTCCTCGGGTACGGGATCGCCGTGCTCGGTTACTCCGGCTCGATGGCCGAGCGCCGCCGCGCCCGCTATCTCGCCTTGCTCCGCGGAGATGTCGACAATGACCGCGAGTGACTACGGCCGTGCCGCCCATTACCTCGAACGGCTCCGCCTTACGCTGGCCCAACGATCGGCGGCGACAGCGCGGCCAACCTGCTCGCCGGCATGCGGGGCGACGACGAGATCGCAGGCGGCGGCGATGACACGCTCTGGGGCGGCCGGGGCGATGATACGCTGCTCGGCGACCCAGCCTGAACGGCTTGACCGGGGGGGGGGTGTCGATCGAAGCGGCCATCGAGCATGAATCCTGGCCGGATCGGAAAAGACGCGAACCCTGGCCATCCGGCCAGTATTCAGAGGGATGATCAGACAGCGCCGGGAACGAAGAGGAGAGACGGACGCACCAGTAGGCGCGACCGCGTCTGAAGCGAGCGACTGCCGAGCGTAGATCCGCGGGGCCGACGCGGACACACGGTCGCGAGCAGCACCAGAGGCAGGCGCACAGCCGGTTCAGCTACAGTAGAGCGTACAGAGGGAGCGCAGAATGCCAGAGCGACGCGTGGGGATCCAAGAACTCGAGGCGAACCTGAACGGGTGCCTGGACGAGGTGCAGAACGGTACGACGCTCCTCCTTACCGACGAGGGCCGACGGGTTGCACGCCTCATCCCGGAACCGAGCGCAAGTGAGGCAAAGGAAGGTCCGGCAATCGCCTGGAGCCGTCGGCCGCTGAAGAAGAGGACGCCCAAGGCACGGTTGCGCCGGGGAGCCAGCATGACCGACATCATCAGGGAAAACCGCAGGTGAGAATGCTCTACATGGACTCGAGCGCCCTCGTGAAACGCTACGTGGAAGAACAGGAGTCGCCAGCTGTAGTCGCGAGAATAGAGAGCGCACCGATCATCGGAACTGCGCTGATCACACGGGTCGAAGTACCAGCCGCCTTGAAAAAGGCGGTCCGGACCGGCGACATGGATCGAGACGAAGCCGAGGAGGCCCACCGGGAGTTCCTGGAGGACTGGCCCGACCTCACGAGGATCAGGGTGACGGACGCGCTGGCCACACGAGCGGGCGCCTTGGCGTGGCAACACGACCTGCGAGCCTACGACGCCGCGCAACTGGCGGCGGCGCTCACATGGCGGGAAGAACGCGAAGACGCAGATGACGAGATCGTGTTCGCCTGCTTCGACAATCAGTTGACGCAGGCGGCTGAGACCGAAGGCCTCGAGACTTGGCCTGGATAGGGCAGCCCAAGCGGACGAGAATCGAGGAACCCTCGACGTCATCCCACCGACCCGCCGTTCAAGGAGTCGGCGGCCTCTTTCCGCGTGCTGGTAGTGTCTCAGTTTGATTGCGGCTTCGCCGGGGTCGGGGCCGCGGCGTCCACCAGCCCCAGGGTAGAATCGGCGCATGACCGACGTTGAAAAGCTCAAGCACCAGCGGAAAGTACTCGACGAGCAGATCCAAGCGGCCGAGCAGCACGAGCTCGCCACGCGACTCCGTGACACGATGCGCCGATTGGCGGATCACGACAATCTTCCGGTTGCCGAGATCATGGCAACCACCCTACAGGCGTGGAAAAACAAGCCCAACGCCCACCACACGGTAGCGGAGTTCCTAGAGATCCTCGCAGCTACGGTCACTGCGTACCCCGGCGCCCCTGTCATCACGTACGATCCCTAGGCTTCGGCCCTGGCTTCGCCGGGGTCGGGGCCGCGGCGTCCACCAGCCCGATGATCCACTCCGCGTCGTGCCACGTGTCCGTGAGGCCGGCCGCCTGCGCCGGCGTCAACCGCGTCGTCGTGTGCCGCCGACACCAGTTGTACCAGACGAAGTAGAGCGCCAGCGCGTACACGTGGTTCTGGCGCTTCTTCGAGAACGCGTTGGTCAGCCGCGTGAAGCGCCGCATCGACATCCGCATCGTCAGGTTGTGCCGCTCGACGTACGACGTGCTGATGTAGGCGATGTCCGGGTCGCCCTGCACCGTCCGCTTGAACGCCCCCTTGCACTCGCCGGGGCTGTAGCGCGCAGCCGTCTCGCGGGGCGCGTTGCCGAACACCTTCACGAGCTGCCCGTAGTCCACGTCGCACCCGCGAACGCGTCCTCAACCGCACCCTCGTAGACGCGCAGGCCGTCCGACGTGAGCTGCACGCGGGTCGTCAACCGCTCGGCCAGGTCCATCATGAAGGCGTAGGCCGCGTGCCCGTCTCGGTCGCCAACGAGCCACGAGACGACCAGCTTCGAGTCCGGGTCGATCGCAGTCCAGGTCCACGAGTCGCCCGCGTCCTCGGGAGCCTTCTTCGCCGCCTCGACGTTCTTCTGCTTCGCGTAGACGTACTCCCAAATCTCGTCGACCTGGACACGAGCGGCCTGCACGCCGCGTACGTGCTCGTCGTGGTAGTCGATGCACGCGCGGCCGGCCTCCACGAGGAGCTTGGTGACCGTGTTGATGGAGGCGCCGGTGACCCGGCTGATGGAACGGAGAGACGAGCCCTCAACCAGCATCTTGAGGATGGTTGCGCGTTGACGCGTGCTCAGCCTGTTCATACAGGCTGCACGGACTAGAATCAACGTTTTCTGCCTACTCCTAGTGTACTGCCCGACAAATGCCTTTATATAATAGGCCGCCCTGTGCCACCCTCTTCTGGTGGGAGGGATGCGATGGCACGTCCGATCTCGGTACTGGAGGTGACTCCCGAGGAGAAACGAGAGCTGGCGCGTCGGGTTGCAGCCTCGACGACGTCGGCGCGTGACTGCCTCCGAGCGCACATCGTGCTGCTGCGGAGCGAGGGCGTCGGACAGCAGGAGGTGGCGTCGCGCTTGGGCGTGAGCGCCCCGAGCGTGAGCAAGTGGTCGCAACGCTTCGATCGAGAAGGGCTTGACGGCCTCAAGGACCAGCCGGGCCGCGGACCCAAACCGTCGATTCCACTGGCCACGGTCCGGCGGGTGGTTGAGGAAGCGGGCAAGGCGCCGCCAGGTCGGCAACGCTGGAGCACCCGTTCGCTGGCCCAAGAGGTCGGCATCTCGGCGGACAGCGTGGCGCGCATCTGGCAGAGCCAAGGGCTGAAGCCGCATCGCCTGCGCACCTTCAAGGTGTCCCGCGACAAGAAGTTCGAAGAGAAGTTCTGGGATGTGGTGGGTCTGTATATGGATCCACCCGAGAGGTCGCTGGTGCTGTGCTGCGACGAGAAGACGCAATGCCAAGCCCTGGAGCGCACGCAACCGGGCCTGCCGTTGGGCCGCGGTCATATCCGGACCCGGACACACGACTACATCCGGCACGGCACGGTCACGTTGTTCGCGGCCTTGAGCTACCTGGAGGGCAAGCTGATCTATCGCACCGAACAGCAGCACACGCACGTGGAGTGGCTGCGTTTTCTCAAGCAGATCGACCGCGAGACCCCCGACGACGTGGACCTGCACCTGATCGCCGACAACTACTGCACGCACAAGCACGAGAAGGTGGTGAGTTGGTTGCAGAAACACCCGCGATTCCACATGCATTTCATCCCGACATCGAGCTCTTGGATGAACATGGTGGAACGATTCTTCGCGGACCTGACGCAGGACTGCGTGCGCGCGGGGAGCTTCGCGAGCGTGGCGGAGCTGGTCGAAGCCATCGTGACCTATCTTGCCAGTCGGAACGAGAATCCGAAACCCTACCAGTGGAAGGCGGACGGTGCGAAGACGCTGGCCAAGATCCAGAAGGCTCGGGAGGCTCTTGAGAAGGCCTGTCACGTTATGTAAACCGAATTGTCGGGCGGGACACTAGATTATGCTCCGTCAACCCTTCATGAGCTGCCCGCACCCGAAGGCGTTCCCTCAATCAGGATGAAGTCTACGACTTTGTCGAGACGCTCACCTTGCGCGACGAGCATCGTCTTCAGCTCGTCGACCTTCGTCTCCAGCCCGCCAAGACGATTGAGGATCTCACCAACGTCGTGCTCGATACGCTCCAGACGGTGACGATGGTCGATCAGGGTTTCCCGATCGTCGTCGCGCATTGCTGCAGATCGCATCTACTTCCCCCAGCGCGCGTGCGCGGCCTTGGTCGCTGACTCCCTACGGCGCTCCGGGCTGAGCTTCGCGGATCGCGCCTTCCCCCCCTCGCTCGCTCGCCGGCTGTCCGCCGCCGGGTCCGGGCGACGGGGCGGCTTGAACCGCTCCTCGATTTGGCCGGTCGCCAGCTTGCCGATGTGCACGGCCCGCGCGACCGGGTCGGCCGGCCTCCACTCGCCCTTGGGTCCCCTTGGCATCGGTCACCTCCGCGATACGCATAGATTCTATGCTAGCCTGCCCTCGCCAGACAGGATTTCGCGCGGGGACCCGACACCGGGTCGCCGCCGAATACGACACCCGCGCCAGCGGGAAATCAGGCGGAAGCCCGCGCTCAAACCGCGCGAGATCTTGTCTGGCAACCGGCCCGGTGACCAATTCGGGTCGCGGGTCGCGGGGGTTGCCATGCACCGAGTCGGCCTCGTCGGATTTCTACTCCTCTTCCCGGCCATCGCGCAAGCGCAAGAGCCGCCACCACAGTCCCGCGTGGCGGCCGACCTCACATGCGACTGGACGGATCACCCGATCGTCCCTGGAGCCACCCCGCTACGGGCGGCCCACATCATGGAGATCCGCGCCTGCCTGAGCGCAATTCTGGAGCGGGTCAACGGCGGCGGAGGCGGCGGAGGCGGCGGAGGCGGACCTACCTGCGAAGAGGACTGGCAGCGCTCGGGTACCGGCGAGGACATCTTCGCCGTCCCACAGTGCGTCAACCGCGTTCATCTACGCGTCGACCCGGGCGGCACGCTTTCAGACTTCTGGTTCTGGAAGCGCGACCAAGTTGGAGTCGACTGGGGAACCCCGCTCGCTGCGGGACGTGTGTCGACCGTGGAATGCTCGCTCGGGAACATCTGCCACTTCGAGGGGCGTTACCCGATCGGCGAAGCTGTCGAGCTCGCCATCACGGTCCGCGGCGCGACTATTCGATGGACCGTCACACGGGCGGACTGACTGCCGTGCGGCCTGCCCTGGACAGCGGGATGACCGGTCGGTAGGATGGAGACGCGCGGGCCAGGAGGATTGAGTTCCCATCACTAGGATGCGGGTGAACTCACCCCCTCCTCCCCGGTGTGAGGGTCGTGGTGGGGGATGGGACTTCACGTCCTGATGAACCCTTCTCCTGGCTCGCGCTTCCCGCTCAAAGGATACACGGTCTGATGATGTTCACGACCTGCGAGTGTCCACGCTACGTGATGATCCACAAGAGCATGTGCTCGCAGCTTGACCGCGTCCGGTTCGCCGTCCTAGCCGAGCACCCGGATCTCGCTTCGGCACGGTCGTACGCGCGGAAACTGGCGAGGGACCGGTCCGAAGGCTGGTGTCACTGCCAAACCTGCATGCGAGGCACGCTCCCGCGGCACGTGGGGTATGACCAATCAAACTGAGACACTACCGACGTGCTGGCGCGCTTCATCCCGACCCCGGCGTCGGTCGTCGGCGAGGCGGGCGATTCGTTCGCGCTGCTCGAGGACGTGGTGAAGCTGAACATCGGGAGCCTGTTTCCGGGCTTCGCGGTGCGCGAGACCTATCTGTTCCGCATCATCCGCGACACCGACATGGTGATTCAGGAGGACGAGGCGGACGACCTGCTCGAGTCGGTGGATCGCACGCTGAAAGAACTCCGCTACGGCGACCTGTCGCAGCTATTGGTGGAAGCGTCGATGCCGTCGCGCGTCCTCAACATCCTGGTAGAGAACTTCGAGATAGAAGAGGATGTTGTCGTCCCGCACCGCCGGACGCATGGGCTACGGCGACTGGAGCGCGCTGGCGAAGCTGCACCACCCGCAACTCAAGGACAAGCCGTTCTCGCCGCGCGACCTGTGGCCGGACGAAGAAGGCGAGGCCATCTTCAACGCCATTCAGGAAGGGGACAAGCTCGTCCACCATCCGTTCGAATCGTTCTCGGCCGTCGAGTCCTTCCTGCGCGCGGCGGTCGACGACGCCCACGTCATCGCCATCAAGATCACGCTCTACCGCATCGGCCCCAACTCGCCGCTGCTCGACCTGCTGATCCAGGCCGCCGACGGCGGCAAGCAGGTGGCGGTGCTCGTGGAGCTGAAGGCGCGCTTCGACGAGCGCAACAACATCGAGTGGGCGCACCGGCTGGAGGCGGCCGGCATCCACGTCGTCTACGGGCTGCTCAACCTGAAGACGCACTGCAAGCTCTGCCTGGTCGTGCGCCAGGAGCACGCCGGCATCGTCCGCTACGCGCACGTCGGGACAGGCAACTACAACCGGGTCACGTCGCAGGTCTACACCGACT
Source organism: Vicinamibacterales bacterium (assembly GCA_963662835.3). Taxonomy (GTDB): domain Bacteria; phylum Acidobacteriota; class Vicinamibacteria; order Vicinamibacterales; family UBA8438; genus WTFV01. Next base: position 6,308,739 of record CAXXVU020000002.1, on the reverse strand, counting down.
TCGGCCTGTTCACGGCGCGGCCGGCCGTGCTCGACGAGGTGACCGAGGTCTTCAACTACCTGACCGGATACTCCGGTAAGGAAGACTACAAGGAGCTGCTCGTCGCGCCGCACCACCTGCGGCCCGCCTTCACGCGGCTGGTCGAGCGCGAGGCCGAGCACGCGCGCGCAGGACGCCGGGCCGGCATCATCGTCAAGAACAACTCGGTGGCCGACCCGGAGATGACCCGCGTTCTCTACCGGGCGTCGCAGGCCGGCGTGCCGGTCGAGATGATCGTGCGCGGCGTATGCTGCCTGCGGCCCGGCATTCCCGGCATCAGCGACACCATCCGCGTCCGCTCGGTCGTCGGCCGCTTCCTGGAGCACTCGCGGCTGTACTACTTCGGCAACGGCGGCCGGCCGGAGGTGCTCATCGGCAGCGCCGACCTGATGGAGCGCAACCTCGACCGCCGCGTCGAGGCGCTGTGCCACGTCCGGGACCCCGCGCTGCGCAATCACCTGCACGACGTTGTCTTGCAGACCCTGCTCGCCGACACCGACCGCGCCATGGAGCTGCAGACCGACGGATCCTACAGGCCGGTTCATCGCAAGGCCCGCGCCCGGCGGATCAACGCGCAGGAGAAGCTGCTGCGAGCGTCCAGATGAGGAGCGAGGTTCGCTCTGGCGCGCCGGGCGGAGAGCTGATCGGGGGCAGCGGGCCACACGACATTCCCATCTTCATCCGGCTCCACTCTGGAGGAAGAGGGCGATCCCGACGCCGGTCGCGTATGCCACGACCGCCACCAGGGCCCCGAGACGCAGGCCGAGTTGGTCAGTCTGCACGGATTTCTCCAGAGGCCGACGGCGCGTCTGGCTGGGCCAGCCGCGTGTCCATACCGGCTCCGCCGAAGCCGCCGCTGCTGCTGACCCACGTACCGCTGATGCAGGTGCCGCACGGCTGAGTGAACGTACACGGGCACGTGCACCAGAAGGAGTCGCCGAGCAGGAACCGGCACATCAACGTGAGCGTCGAGCAGTTGAACTACCGGCCCGCGAAGCTGTCCGACAACCGGCGGCTGGCGCGCCGGCTGGTGGAAGGAAGGATCGTCCCCGGCCACAGCACCCGGGCGCGGTTGAACCTCGTCGAACGCGTCATGCCGTAGTAACGGCCGACCCGATCGACACCGTACCCGCACTCGCGGCGCGGCGCCGTCGCCGGCCGTTGCAGCGGGCATCCGAGGCCAGTCGCCAGTTGCCCGCGGCGGCTTCCAGGGCCATCGTGAAGCCGGATTCGGTGTCGTCGGTATCGATCGGGCCAGGAGCGAGTGCCCGGCATCGAGCCCGGCACTGGCCGCGGTGGGGAGCCGCATACCGCTTCCGCCTTGCGCCACGGCACGTCGCCGGAACCGATGCGGCTCGGAGGGCGCCGTGGGCGTCCCGCAACCGCGGGGCTGGCGGCCCGGGGCGGTCTTGGCATTGCGGGCAGCGGCCGCTCGATGCGGATGGCGCGGGATGGTGGCGCGTGGTCGTCGGTCACCACCACGACGTTAGCCCGCCGCGGTGAGCGTGTCGCGCACGTAGCTGCAGGTCGTCGTCGACCACCAGGACGCGGGGGGCTCGTGCGGTTCCTGGGGCGCGGCGGCCGGGCGCGGGCCGGGGCCTGCGGACTCGCCCGGCCGGGCATCCTCGGCCACCGGGACGGCGAAGATGAACCGGGCGCCCGTGGCCGATCCCGCCGTTCTCGGCCCGGATGCGGCCGCCGTGCGCCTCGACCAGCCCCTTGCAGATGATGAGCCCGAGGCTCATGCAGGCGGCCGCCCGGCCGCCGCCGTCGCCGTGCGCGTACTTGCGGAACAGGTGCGGCAGCCGCTCGGGCGGGCGCCACGCCCCGGCCCTCGTCGCGGACCGAGACGGCGACGTGCGCGCCGTCACGCTCGGCCGCGACGCGGATCGGAGCCGAGTGGGGCGAGTGCCGGGCGGCGTTCGAGAGCAGGTTGTTGAGCACCTGCACGATGCGCGGCCGATCGGCCATCACCCGGGGCAGGTCCGGCGGCAGGTCGATGAGCACGGTGTGCCGGCCGCCGGCGGACAGGAACGTGCTGCGCGCCCGGTCGACCAGCGCCGCCACCTCCGAGGGCTCGGGGGCGACCGAGAGCGTGCCCGCCTCGATGCGGCCCGCATCGAGCAGGTCGCGATGAGCCCGCGCATGTGGTTGGCTTGCTCGGCGATGATGCGGTAGAACTCGTGCCGCTCGGCCGGGTCCAGCTCGGCGGAGTCCTGCGGCAGGGTGACGGCCGAGCCCTTGATCGCGGAGAGCGGCGCACGCAGCTCGTGGCTCACGATGCCAAGGAAATCCGCCCGCAACCGCTCCAGCTCCTGAAAGCGGCGCCAGGTCCGGCGCCAGGTCCTGCAAGGTGACGATCACCGATACGACCTCGCCGCCGTCGGAGCGAATGGGGGTCGCGTTGGCGAGCAGGGTGACGCTGCGCCCGTCAGGGCCGAGACGACGACCTCCTCGGCGCGCAGCGTCCGGCAGCTGCCGAGCACCTGCGGCAGCGGCAACTCGCCGAGCGCGATCTCGCTCCCGTCGGAGAAGCGGCAGGTGGCGACCTGCAACAACTCCTCGCTCGGGCGGCCTGCCGCGCGCAGGCCTTCGGCGAGGCGCCGCGCCTCGCGGTTGATCGACAACGGGCGCCCGCTGCGGGCATCGAACACCACCACGCCGACCGGCGAGGTCTCGATCAGGGCCTCGAGGTCCGCCCGCGCGCCCTGCTCGGCGCGGTGGGTGCGGGCGTTGGCGACGGCCGTGGCCGCCTGCGATGCGAACAGCACGAGCATCTCCTCGTCCTCGGCGGTGAACTCGGGGCCGGTCTGCTTCTCGCCGAGGAAGAAGTTGCCGACCTGCACCCCCCGATGGCGCATCGGCGCTCCCTGGAAGGTCTTGATGATCACCCCGTCGGTGGAGAAGCCGAGCGAGGCGATATAGGCGGGCATGTCCGCCACCCGTAGCGGCGACGGCACATCGCGCATCTCCTCGAAGACCCGCAAGCCGTCGGACCACTGCTCGACCTGCCGCGTCTCGTCCGGCGTCAAGCCGGAGAGGACGGTGTGCTCGAGCTGGCGGGCGCCGTCGATGGTGGGGATCACGGCGTAGCGGGCGCCGGTCAGCGCGCGAGCGGACTCGGCGATCTCGTGCGGGACAGTGTCGACGTCGAGGCTCGCGCGGATACGCAGGATGGCCGCAGATAGCGCGGCGATCCGTTCGCGCGACGCCTCGACCTATCGTCCCGGCTCGCCGTTGCTGCTCAAATGGGTCCTCCTCTCGGTTCCGGTACGGAGTGCCGCCTCGGCCGGTCGATGACCCGTGCAGGCGTGGTGGAATAGAAAATTATGAAAAGAATATCAAAACAGGCCAAACAAATACGTTAAGTTGACAAATAAAATGCTACTATGCTTCGCTACGCGTGTACGTGGGTCGCTGATGCCAGGATCGGGTGGCTTGTGGCGTTGGTGCTTGTGCACGACGCATATAGACCGCGGGTTCAGTCTCGCTGATGATGCATGTCGATCGCGGAACGGGGCGCTACGGCAAACCGGCATGAGTGGCGTGGAGCACCGGGCGGACGGCCAGAGCCAGTCGACGAATCCTCGCGCACGGCCGCTACGCCGCACCGACTTGGTGGCGCATCTGCGCGAGCACTTCGCGGCGCGCGGCGTTGAACTGACCCGGGCGGACGCGGTCGAGTTCTTCGACGAGTTGTTCCGCCTGTGCGTGCAACAGCTCGTCGATACGGGCGAGTTCAGTCTGCCCCGCCTGGTCCAATTCACGATGAAGGAGCGGGTCGCCTACACGGCACGGAACCCGTCCACCGGCGAGGCGATAGAGATACCGGCGAGCTTAGTGGTCAGAGTCCGTCCGGCTGGACAGCTTCGCAAGTTGATGAGAGTTCCCAGGTGAACCACGCCCCAGATACAGACCGATGATGCATCCTGGACCCGACCCGCGGCGTAGGCGGACGATGCTCACCGTCCTGCGTTGCGCTCGGTGGGACCGGTCTGCGGCCCGCGAGTACACGCGGGAGTTGGCTGCTATGGCGCTGGAGAACGCCGCGAAGGCGCTCCGCGTTCGAGACGATGACAGAGTCCGCGCGCTGATCGAACGGGCGTTGCGACGGATCGCCCTAGTGGCCGACCTGGAGTAGCACTGTGACGGAGCGCGGAATTCGGCCTGCTCAATGCGGCGTGTCGAAGGAGCTGAAGACAGGCAGGAACGGATCGGAGCGAATTGAGCAACGTCTGACATGCTGCTCGCCGCCTTGAAGGACGGCGGCTCGTGAGCGCGGTGACCGGCCGTTGCCACGCCTGCGGTGCCCTGACGGCGCCGGCCGCCCCGGCGCCGGGCGCCTACCGGACCTGCGAGGCGTGCGGGAAGCTCGCCCTGGTGGTACGACCATGACGCGGAAAGACTGGTGGCTGTGGCTCTCGTTCGCCGTGGCCGGGTTGCTGTTGCACGCGGCGATCCCGGCCTGTTTCCCGCGCTACGAGTACCTCACATTCGGTCCGGAGAATGCCGACGTGCTGAAGATCGACCGCTGGACCGGTGAGCACCAGCACCGGTTCATCGTTGGCCGGGCGGACGAACCGATGATGCCGCTGCGCTGAAATGGCAGAGGTCGTGATGGTGCCCTCTCGAAGAAGGCGGCATGCCCGGCTGAGGCTCGTCGATGACAGCAGCCAGATTCGACAGGTCGAGGTTCAAGTGTACCAACCGTACGTCGGGCTCGCCGAAGCGCGCGCCGCCGCGTTCGCCAATCGTCAGCTGGCGCGCCGCGGCGGGGACCCGACGGCGGTTCTGCGGCAGTCGAGGGCCCCGACGTTCCGCACGGCGTGCGAACGGGTGAAGGCCGGCGCAACGTGGAAGGGCATGGGGGCGGAGAATCGGCGGCGTGCTCTGGAGCGGTACTGCGGCACGATCATGGGCCGGGGCATCGACCAGATCCGTCGTGCCGACGTGATCGCCATCCTGTCGCCGGTGATGGCGGAGAAGCGGGCCACGGGCTCGAAGCTGCACGGGTGGATCCGCGGGGCGCTGGCGTGGGGGGTGGCGCGCGAGCACATCGAGTTCGACGTCGCTGACGGCATCGGTGCGGCGCTGCCCTCGGCTCGCAAGGCGAAGAAGCACCACCCGGCGCTGACCTACTCGGAGGTGGGGGCGGCATTGGAACCATCACGGCGTGCACGGCGAAGTGTGGATTCAGTGAGAACCAGGCGGGGCGTCCTTTGGTATCGTCGCGCGGCAGCGCAGGGGTATTCGTGGGCACAGGAGCAACTCGATCGTCTTCGGTGAAATATGGGTGCGAGACGCGAGACACCGCGGGGGCTGAAGCGCTCCAGCTTGGACGGCCTGATCGCGGGGCCGGGTCTAATAGGGCCGCTTACGTTGCCGTCAAATAACGCGGTGGTGGAGGCACACTCTACCACGCACGATCGCGGGTCGCAAAAAAGGGGCGGCGGCTCATGCGCTGCAGGCGACGCTCGGCCTCTGAGGCTGCCCCATTTGTGGCCTCGACGGCGAACGACGCCGCGAGCGGAGGAATTCTACTGCTCTTTCATGCCCTCGGGGCGGTCACGACGAGCGTAGCCTTGAACGAGCGGCGACCGACCGCAGCGGCTCGAACATGAGCGCGATGCAGAGGTTTACGGTGACCGTGGCGAACCGTCCGCCCGAAGCAGTTTCCGGACGGAGACAAGACGGTAAGCGTCTCGGGCGCGTTCCGTGACCCGGACGGGGACGCTCTGACGTATGGAGCGTCGTCGTCGGAAGTGTTGGTGGCGCGAGCGGCGGTGTCAGGTTCGACAAGTGACGGTGATGTTCTAGAGTCATGAGCGCCCGCGACCCCTACCGGATTCCTCCTACCAGCGCGCTGATCGCCTTCGAGAGCGCCGCGCGGCATGCCAACTTCACCCTGGCGGCGCAGGAATTACGCACCTCGCAGGCCGCCGTCAGCCGCCAGATCGCCAAGCTCGAGACATGGCTGTCGGCGCGCCTGTTCGACCGCTCCCACGCCGGGGCGACCCTGACCGCCGCCGGCAAACGCTTTCGCGACGGCGTCGCGACCGGTCTCGCGGCCATTCACCGCGGCGCATCCGAGGCGGCCGAGCTGTCCCAAGCCGAACAGGTCGTCATCGCCTGCTCGCACGATTCGTCCCACTTCCTCATCCTGCCGCGCTACGATGCCCTTCGGCGGGTGCTCGGTGAGGACGTGCAGATTCGCATCCTTACCTACCACCACTCCATCCAGAACCTGCCGCCCGAACCGTCCGCCGACATCCGGCTGACCTGGAATGCGGCCGGCGTTGCCCCGGAGGACCGGGCGGTGGTCTTCAAGGAGGCGGTCAGACCCGTCTGCTCGCCCACCTACGCCGCCGCCCATGCGCAAACCCTTTCCGGGCCCGTCGCCGGCTGGAGGGGGCTGACGATTCTCGACCTGCTGCCCAACAACGGCTGGGCGTCGTGGGACGACTGGTTCGCGGCCGCCGGGCCCCCGGACAAGGTGCCGCGCCGCATCGGGTTCGACTTCTATACCTTCGTGCTGGAAGCCGCCACCGCCGGGCATGGCATCGCGCTGGCTTGGCGTCACCTCATCGAGCGGCCGTTGGAAACCGGTGCATTGGTCGCACTCGGCGACGGGTTTCTCGAAACCGACAACCTGTGCTTTGGCGTGCTCACCCCGAAGGGTCGCCGCAAGCCGCTCGCGCGCAGATGCCTCGCGTTCTTCGACTGGGGCTATAGCGGCACTTCCGCGCCGGAAGGCCCGCCCTGAGTCGCCGCGGAGTGGAGTTCACCCCTCTCTGGCGCGCCAACGCGCTGGGCAGGACAACCTACTGGACGAACGATGCGCTCGAGTCCCTTCGGCCAGCTGGCGGCTGAGGACCACCTCGACCGGGGCCGACGCCGTCCGGACTGCGGCGCCGACGTACTCTTCCGCGCGGTCATCGAAGGTCCGTCCCCGCCGGGCTGACCGCCGTTCAACGCGCTACGGATCCGGAGGGCGAAACGATGACGTTGCGATTCGTCGTGGGCCGCATCCTGTCGCTGACGTACTTGAGCCTTCGGTAGGCGATGTCGGGGGCGACCTTCTCCATGGTGTAGAGGCCGAGGTTGCAGCCGTGGGCGAGGGACGCGCGCACGCGTGCACGCGGCGCTCGACGGTCTGGCGCAGATCCAGGCGGTCTGTTCCGGACGTGAGTCCCAACTCGCGGAGTCGACCGTGGATCGGTCATGTCGCCACCTCCGAGAGCATGGTCGCCATGACGCCGCTGTGGCGGGCGCTGGCCAGCCACGCGACGCCGTATCTTACCGAGTGGGCCGACGCTTCGATGGTCCGGAGCCAGCGCGCGCTCGTCGAGTCGGTCGGGGACTGGTGGCCGTCACTCGAAGCCTCGCCCCGCACGCTCATCCACAACGACTTCAGCCCGCGCAACGTCGCGATTCGCGGTGTCGGCGGGTTGCTGCGGTTGTGCGCCTACGACTGGGAGCTGGCGACCCTCGGGGCGCCGCAGTGCGACCTCGCGCACTTCCTCTGTTTCTTGCTCGACCCCGCCGCGTCCGGAGACGAGATCGCGCTCCATGTCGAGCGGCATCGCGCGGCGCTGGCCGGAGCCGCCGGTACTCCGATAGACCGCCGCGCCTGGAAAATCGGCTTCGGCGCCGCCCTGGCGGATCTGCTCATCAACCGGCTGATGTTCTACGTGATGATGCACCGCGTCCGGCCGTTGCGATTCCTGCCACGCATCGTAAGGACCTGGCAGCGGCTCCACGACCTGTTCGGCGCCGCGGGGGGCAACTGATCATGAAGGCGCCGATTCACGACCTGCACCCGGGGAACCTCCTCACCTACGGTTCGCTGGCGACCGCGCCGGCGGCGGTGGCGGTGTCGGGCGGGACGGGCGCGCCCGCCGCCGCCGGCTGGCTGGCGCTGGCTGCGTTGCTAGACACCTTCGACGGCCGCTTCGCCCGCTGCTTCGAGAAGACGTCTCGGCAGCGCCGAGTCGGCTGCGAGATCGACAGCCTGGTCGACGTCTGCGCGTTCGGCATGGGCCCGGTGGTGGTGCTAGAGGGCGGCTTGGCCGTACTCCGCATCGTCACCTCCAGCCACTTTCACCGGTTCGCGAGTTGACACCCGCGGCAAGACCGACTCGACACCCTACTGTTCTCGCCGCAGGACGGCGTCGAGGAACCACTCGACGGCGAACGTGCTTACCTGCCCGCAGGGGCCCCGGAACAGGTAGTCGCAGCCGTGCGTCGCCCACGGCAGGCGGACGAGCGCGTGCGGGACACCGGCCTCGAGGAGGCGCGCGCTGACGAACTCGGCGTGGAACGGCGAGACGTGCTCGTCGCGCAACCCCTGGATGAAGAGCGTGGGGGGTGTCGACGCGGACACGAAGCGCGCCGGCTCCGCGGCGTCGTACTGCGCGCCGTGCGTCGCGGGCGGGCCGCCGAGGTAGGCGTCGAGAACCGCGCTCGAGTCGATGACGCCCGGTTTGGCGGGGTTCGCGTAGCCCCAACGGAGCGCGGTCGGCGCGTAGAAGGAGACGACGCCGCGAATCGCCGGGTTCCCGGCGGCGTACCCAGCGAGGAGCGCGATCTGGCCGCCGGCGGAACGCCCGACGAGGGCGATGCGGTCCGGGTCGAGGTTGTACGGATCGGCCAGCGAGCCGAGATAGCGGATGGCTTCCGCAACGTCGTCCTGGGCGGCCGGGAACCGTGCGTCGGGAAGGAGACGGTAGCCGATGGCAGCCACGACGTAGCCGCGCGCCGCCAGGTAGCCGTTGAGGGCCGGGAAGTCCCGTTTGTCGCCGGTCGACCAGCCCCCGCCGTGGATCATCACGACCACCGGCAGGGCTCCCACCGCACGGACCGGCCGGTAGAGATCGAGGCGCAGGTCGTCTTCTTCCCGCACCGCGTACACGTGCTCCTCGGCGACGACTTCGCCAGAGCTGACTCCGGCGAGCAGCGCCGGCAGCGAGACCGGCGCCGGCCGCGGCGGTTCCGCGAGCGGCGCCCGCACGGGCGTCCCGAAGCGCGCTTCGAGCAGGTCCGGTAGCGTGCGGGCGACGGCGTAGGCCCCTGCGACCGGGCTGAGGAGCAGCACGATGCCCGCGAGCGCCGCGGTCGCGGCCAGGATGCGAGGGGCGGGCCGTCCGTCCTCGCTCCCTCGCCAGGCCCGCAAGTCGACGACGAGCGGCGACGCGAGCAACGCCAGCCAGTAACCGCCCTCGCTCAGCACGATGCTCACCATCCACAGGCCGGCAGTCGGATGCGGCAGCACGGCGACGAGGCCGGCCGCGGCGATGCCGAGACCAGCCGCGAGGCGGAGGGCGACGACGATCCGGTCGACGGCGTGCGCCATGGGATCATTCCTATACTGACGGAAACTCCGCAGCCGGGCGCGGCTGAGGTGATCCCGCTTTTTTTCTGGCAACGGCCAATGTGCTCTTCGAGGATGCTGCGCAGCTCGGCGATCGCGGCCTTCCTCGAGCTCGCGTTGAAGAGGCGCTCGGCGGCCGCGGCGCCCAGGTGCTTCGCGAGCCGTACGTCATGGCTATCGCGTAGTGTGACGTACACGCTCGGCTAGTAGACTCTTGAGCCGCCCGGGCGCGGCAGCCTGGGGAGCGGGTAACGGACGGGTCGGGCCGCGAGCATCCGATGGGGGAGTGACGAGATGGCGATCAGCGAGAGCCTGCTGCCGGAGTTCGATCAGGAGATGGCCGGCGTCCGCAAGACACTGGAGCGCGTGCCGGAGGACAAGTTCGACTGGAAGCCGCACCCGAAGTCCCTCTCGATGAGCGTGCTGGCCGGGCACATAGCCAACCTTCCGTCGTGGGGCACGCTGACCGTCAACCAGGGCGAGTTCGACACGACGCCCGGCGGCAAGCCGATGCCGGGGCCGCCGCCGCCCGCGGGCACCGCGGAGCTCGTGGCGACGTTCGACCGGACGTGCGCCGAGGCGCGCGCGGCGATCGCCGGTGCGAGCGACGCCGAGCTGATGAAGCCGTGGACGCTGTTGAGCAACGGCACGAAGTTGTTCTCGCTGCCGAAGGTGGCCGTGCTCCGCAGCTTCGTCCTGAACCACCTGATCCACCACCGGGCGCAGCTCGGCGTCTACCTGCGGATCAACGACGTCGCCGTCCCCTCGCTCTACGGGCCGTCGGCCGACGAGACCTGGCCCGGGTCCTGAAGGGCGGGAACGTAGTCCGGATTGGGCGTGCTCCGGAATCGCGATCCGGGTTGGTCGGAGTACTCGATCGCGTTGCTGAACGGGTTGTAGTACATGCAGGGTCCCTGGCCCGCCAGCGCACCGTCGAGAGGCCCGAGCCGCATGCCGGCGGGCGACGTGCGGTCCGCGACGGCCGCGACCCCGCAGTCGGGACCGCCGAACCTGCGGAAGGCGCGGAAGATCCGGACCCTGTAGACCCCCGGCACGTTGAAGTTGCCCCGTGCCCGCGAGTAGCTGATGCCGACGTCCCAATGGGCGTCCCGCCCGCCGGCCATGAAGTTGCCGTCGACCGACGCGGCGACCCGCTGGGTGCGGGACTCACGGCGGACACGGCGCCCGGGCCCCGAGCTTCCGAACGGCCGGCCGTGGAAAGTACCAGGGCGTTTCCGCCGCGCACGCGCCCGTCGGATCGGCGTTCGGCTGCCCGGCGTACGCGTCGCAGAACGCCTGCCGGCCCGGATGGTCGGTCGCCACCTCCATGAGGGTGCTGCTGGAGGTGGAGACCGGGCCGTACGACGGGGTCGTGTACCAGTGCGGGATCGCGGCGTCCGCCCAGAGTCCCTCGACGTGGTAGTTGGTGCCGTCGTTCAGCGGCCCGTTCAGCTCGGCGAAGGCGCGGGTATGCTGCTGGGGCTCGATCAGGTTGTCGGAGGGCGCATAGCGGAACCGGCAGGTCCAGGCCTCGTCCTGGCTCCCGAAGTCGGCGCAGCGGGGATCGGAGACGTCGCCGTTCCACGGCAGGGTGCGCCGGGCGGGAACGTGCCGGGGTTCCCCAGGACCGACCAGCCGGCGTGGCTCCCGGCGGAAAAGCTGCTCAGCCGGTCCAGCGTCCAGGGGCGCTCCTCCATCCGCAGCTCCTGCCGGCCGACCCGCTCGGCGGAGAAGACCGCGCTGGAGCCCCCGATCCGGCCGCCCCAGATGCCGGCGACGGTCGTGTCGCCCGCGCCGTCGAAGTAGTCGTGCGCGACGTTGAGCTCGAGGCCCCGGAAGTCGCCGCGCGTGACGAAGTTCGCGATGCCGCCGACGGCGTCCGATCCGTACGTGGCCGACGCGCCCTCCTTCAGCACCTCCAGTCGTCCGACGGCGATGGACGGGATGGTGTTCACGTCGACGAAGCGACTCCCGATCAGACGCGCCGGCACCGGCACATGGCGCCGGCCGTTGACGAGCACCAGGGTCCGCGAGGCGCCCAGCCCCCGCAGGTTGACGTTGGCCACGGTCTCGGTCAAGGTCGCAGGCTGGTTCGAGTTGTACCAACTGTTGCGCTCGCCGACCACGCCGTGACTGACGTTCAGGTTCCGGAACAGGTCGACGAGCTGCGTCGCCCCTTGCTGCTCCAGCGTCTCGCGGCTGACCACGGTTACCGCGTGGGGCATGTTGATGGCAGGCGCGTCGATGGCGGTGCCGGTCACCGACACCGTGACCTCCTCGAAGAGCCCGCCGACGTGCAGCTCGACGTCGACGTTGGCCGTGCGACCGGCGGCCAGCTCCACGTGCCGCTCCCCCCCGCTCGAAGCCGGGCAGCGTCAGCAAGGCTTCATCTGTAGAGCGAGCGGGGGGGGCGTGAGGCCGGTGGCGGAGTGTTCCCGGGCGCTTTCGGTGGGTACTCAGACTGCGAACACCGGCCTTTCGGGTCCCAGCGGCCCAGCGGACATGTCCGCGTTGTCCGTCGTGGTTCTCAGGTTCTCGGGGATTTCGGTCAGGAAGGGCGACGGCTCGGTGGGGCGCTGCCGTGCGCCGTGGCCGGTGACGGCTGGCACGCTCAGGTACAACTCGGATCGGGCGCGTGTCATGCCTACATACGCCAGCCGGCGTTCTTCTTCCACGGCGGTCTCGTTGTCGTCGGCGGAGGCGAGTGTGCCGCGGTGCGGCAGGTGCTCGGTGTCGAAGCCGCCGATGACGACCGTGTCGAACTCGAGCCCCTTGGCTCCGTGGAGGGTGGACAGCGTCACGCGAATGTCGGCCGCGCGGGCGCGTTTGGGCGCGCGCATCGACCGGCAGTGATCGAGGAACTCCGCGAGGACTTGCAGGCGCCCGTCGGGTCCTACCGTGTCGGTCTGTCCGGCGTCGCGGCGGAAGACCGCGGCGTCGAAACCGAGTTCGGCCAGGTTGTCGAGCCGGTCGGCCGCGTCGGGGTCGCCGGTGGCGCCGACGGCCTGGTGGTCTCCAGTATCGCGCAACACCGTGTCGACGAGGTCGTCGAGCGGCAGCCGCCGGGCGGCGGCGGCGAGCACTGCGGCGATCTCGAAACGCAGCCGCAGGTTGGCGGTGCGGTGGTCGGGCAGGGTTCCGTTCCGTACGGCGAGTGCCGCGCGGCTCCAGAACGTGGGCGCGCGCATGCGGTCGATCTGCGCGGCGGCCTTCTGGCCGGTGCGCGGGTGCGGCGGCAGGTCGACGAACCGGCGCATCGCCTCGTCGTCGGGGTCGGGGTCGGAGGCGGCCTGGAGGCAGGCGAGCGCGTCGCGGATCTCCGGCCGGTCGTAGAAGCTCTTGTCGCCGGTGATCCGGTACGGGATGCCGGCCCGCTTGAAGGCGGTTTCGAAGGTTCTCGACTGCGGGTTGGTGCGGTAGAGGATCGCGACCGACCCGTTGTCGCGTACGATCCGCGCGGCGGCGCGGCTGACGGCGAAGCTCGCCTCGGCCGTCGGGTCGGCTGCGTCGTGGACGGCCGGGGGCATTCCCGGCAGGTTGACCGAGCGCAGGCGGTGGTCGAGGCGGTTGGCGTTGTGGCGGATCATCGCGGTGGCGGCCTCGAGCAGGCGCGCGCTTGAGCGGTAGGCGAGCTGCATGTCGATCCGCCGTGCGGCGGGGAAGTCGCGCTGGAAGCTCATTGTGTTCGTCAGCTCGGCGCCCCGCCAGCCGTAGATCGCCTGGTCCGGATCCCCGACCACGAACACGTCGTTGTGTTCCTCGGCGAGCTGGTGCACGAGGACGTACTGCGGGAGGTTCGTGTCCTGGAACTCGTCGACCAGCACGCGCGGGAAGCGGTCGCCGGCGGCGCGGCGCGCGTCGGGGTGCTCATGCAGCGTGCGGACCGTGGCGAGCAGCAGGTCGTCGAAGTCGAGCCGGTTGGCCTCGGCGAGCACGGTCTGGTAGGCGGCGCAGAGGCGTGCGTTGCGCACGGCGTACTCGTCCCCGTCCCAGTGTCGGGGGTCTCGGCCACCTGCATGCGGTTCTTGATGACGCTCATCCGGTGCAGCAGGGCCTGCGGCTTGTGAACCCGGGTGTCGACGTTGGCGTCGAACATGCACTGCCGCATGACGTTCATCCGTTCTGTCTCGTCGACGATCCGGAAATCGGCGGGCACCCCGATGGCGGTGCCGTGCTCGCGGAGCAGGTTGCCGCACAGGCGGTGGAAGGTGGAGATCCACACGGCTCGCGCGTTGCCGGCGGGGAGCATCGTGCGCAGCCGTTGCGCCATGTCGTTGGCCGCCTTGCGGGTTGAAGGTGAGCGCCGCGATGCGGGCGGGCTCGCTACGGCCGGTGCGCACGAGGTGGGCGATGCGGGCGCAGATCACGCGGGTCTTTCCGGACCCGGGGGCCGGCGATGACGAGGATCGGCCCGTCCGGGGCGGTGACCGCTTCGCGCTGGCGTTCGTTGAGCGTGGCCAGGAGCTCTTCAGGGTCGTACCGGGCGGTGGATCTGTCTGGAACGGTCGTGGGCATGTCGGATGGGATGGTACGGGAAGAGGAGGTGGGCGGACGATCGCCGACCTCGCCGGACACGCCGAGGTCAGTCCAGAGGACATGTACGAAGCAGCGGGACACTGCGAGTCGCTGAGCGAGACGCGAAGCTGAGGCCGACGCGCCTCAAGGCGCCGCTCACCAGCCGGAGCGAAGCGGCTGGGGCATGGCGCGGCCGCCGGCGACGTGATCGTGTCCTTCAGAGGTCACACTCGAGGTAGCGACTGGCCAGCGTCCCTCGGAGCGAGCCGCCCCTGCTCTGGACCGACGTTCGACGGCCCGCCGAGCTGCTACCGGCTCGCGAGCGGGGTGTGTAGTCTCCACGGCGGCTCGACCCCACGGTTCCCGGTGTCACGGTCGAAGGCGCTCCGACCGTGTCGGCGCGCGCGACCGTGACGGGTCGAAAAGAAGTGACGGTCTTGAACCGACGGAGTGACGATGGGAAGTCAAGAATGCTCCGGATCGTTCGCGGCGTCTGTGCGAACGTGAGTGGCTGACGGGAAGAGGGAGCCGATGACGGAAGATGTGCCGGAACTGCCAAGTGGCGAGCGTGCACCCATGGAGCCGACAGGTGGCGCATTCGGCGTGGACAGTGGTTCGGAGGCGGCGCGGCGGTACGACGTGGACCGGACGCGGGGAATGTCGGGGGAGTGTTCCGTCTGCGGGTTCGAGAGTCTGGCGGTGCTGGATGGTAGGTGCGCTCTGTGCCGGTACGTGGAGACGGCAGGTTCATGATGAGCCGGCGCCGCCGGATGAACGCGGCGGCGTCACGGCCGGCCATCGTCCGGGCCCGCGCGGGCGAAGATCGCCGGCCGCCCGTTTTCGGGGAAGTCCGGCCTGCAAAGTGCGGCCTCGTGTGAGCCCCCCTATATACGTCCCACCCCACTCCGGGACTGGATTCACAGGACGAGCTGAACCGACTGCGGCCGAACTCGCCCCAACGGCGCAACGAGGGACGTTGGCGGTAGCGGGAGATCCGCGATGGAGCAACCGAAGTAGTCGGCGAACTTCCTCGCGTTCTCGGCGGTGATGGTTCGTTACCGCTGGCGGACGACGTCGCTGACGTAGGGCTGCGGCAGGCCGGCGGCGTCCGCGACGGTCACCTGCGTGACTCCCGCCGACGAGGTCGCCTTCGCCACGCGGTTGGTGCTTCGCGCGGAGCCAGAATCGCGAGCTGCTGCTCGGTCACCTCGAAATGGAGCTATACGTTTCGGACGATGCCCTGGGTCTCAACGGGAGGCCACGGTGGCTCCGGGCGACATCGCCGCGGTTAAGGTCGACGAAACGCCGGATGCGAATCCGGCGACTAGAGTCCAGCGCATCCCGTCGAGCCTGCAGAAACGACCCGGCGGCGGGAACAACGATGCGCGTCGCGTCACGCCTGCGCCTTGGACTCTCGCCGCGATGCCCAGTACTTCCGCATCCGGTCAGCAACCGCTTGGCGCTGTTCCTCCGTCATCGTGCGCTTCCGCTTGGCGACCACCTTGAGCGCCTTCTTCTTGCCGCGCCCGGCGGGCGCAGGGGCATCCGCTCCTTCTATCGCCTCGATCGCACGCTGTATCGCGACGAGCTGAGTCCTGAGCGATTTCTCCTCGTCCTTCAGGGCGTCCAGAATTCCGTCTTTCGACATCGTGATCCTGCTTCCTTGGATGCGACCCGCGACAGCATTGCGCCGGTCCCTGATCCGTACGCACATCGACGGCCCCCGCCCGCGGCCGCGCTGAGAGTCCGGCGGAAACGCGTTGCTGCCTACGCGCAGATCCGGACTCCGTCACAGCCGGGCCCGCCTCCAGGAGGTACTCGACCGCCGCACGCATCTGGGCGGCGGTCCACACCGGCCACTCGCGCCGGTCGGGCAACCCCGGCACACCGGCCCTGGGCAACCGCGGACACCGCCGCTTCGGGCGAGCTGACGGCGCCAAGTTGGACCGGATTTCCTGGCTCAGGTAGAAGCCGCGCGCCAGTTGGGCAGAGGCTGTGCCGGTGATCAGCCCCGCGCAGGCGGGTGCGCACCCGGAGAAGAGCGCTCTGGCGATTCGGAACGGTGGCATGTCAGTTCCCATCATCCCTGTGAGGGACCAAGTCCGCCCTCCACTGTCGACGCCTGTCGACTTCGCGTTCGTCGTGACCGAAACAGCGGCCGGCTCGCCCGACCTGCACGGGCTGGCGAGCGGCAGGCCAGCGTGCTGGAGCAAGAGCTCGGCGATTCCATTCACCATCCCGTGTGCACGACGAACTTGTCTGTCCGCGTTTACGGGCGACGAACCCCCGGGCGCGGAGCAGCACGGGAGCCGTGCAGGGCCAGTCGACCACCCACGCCCGCTGTTCGGGCGGAACGTTACGCTTCGGGGAGCACGGCGTCCTTGAGCTGCTTCGCGATGCGAGCCTTGACCACCTGCTTGGGCGGGATTTCGATGGCTTCCCCGGTTGCTGGGTTGCGACCGGTCCGCGCTTCGCGCTTCTGCAAGACGAGCTTCGCGATGCCCGGCAGCGTGAACTCGCCGCAATCCTGAAGCTGTTGCTCGCACAGCCGCTGCAACTCTTCGAAGAACTCCCGCGCGTCGGCGCGCTTTAGGCTGATGTTGAAGGCAGCGAAATGCTCGACGAAATGCGCGAACAACTCGGTCTTGCTCATTTTGCGAGCTTCGGCCATCGATGTTTCCCCTTGTTGTGAGCACGCTGAGGACGGCTACCGAGACGACCCCGCGTGCAGTGATTCAGTCAGAAAGCCCGACAGAAACGTCGAATCGTAGGCCCTGGGGCTGTCTTGTGTCAATCCGTGCCGGCCGCTGGCGTGTCCGATCAGGTCGGCAATCCGTCGTGAAGCCCCGCTCTGCACCGAGAGCGAGCGAGACGCTCCCGACAACGCGGCGCGAAGGAAGGGCATGTCAGACGGCCCCTCCTTCAAACCGGATCTTCTCGGTAGCGCGACGGTGACTATTCGCTGCCGTCCGATCCGGGAGGTTTGTGTCGCGCCGCCTCGTGTGCGCCGCGATCGCCTGAGCGCACACGGACGGCGGAGGGTTTGATGAGACGGCTCGTTGAGGCGTCACGTGTGAGGATCCTGCGCCTGTCCGTAGCCGGCCCAGGTGGTCTCGTAGAATCCCGACCAGAATTGCACATGGAATTGGTCATGACCACGCGTGGGTGTTCATGGATTTCATTGGCAACAAGTCGGTTAATCCCAAGTTGGCGGAGTCCGCACCGAAGTCCACGGATCGGTGGCAAGCCTGACGCCCGGCCCGGCCGGGATATGCCGGCTATTGGCCGATCTCTTAGCAGACGCAACGGCGCGTCCAAGACGAGGGGGGCACTCTGCCCACCGTTCGCGGTCGGTAGTGCGTTCCATAGGGAGGCCGCGACGGTTCTGGTGCCACGGCACTTTCCGGCATTCCGCCGTCATCTCGGGGACTCTGCTGGACCGCTCCGTCGGAGTGCGGAAGGCCATCGAGATCATGCCGAACGTCAGAACCGTCGCCGTGACCGAGGGCGACATCGTCGACACCATTGGAGCGACCGGCGCCCTCGAGGCGGTGACGACCGTACAGGTCGGAAGCCAAGTCTCCGGCATCATCCAGGAGCTCTACGTCGACTTTAACTCCATCGTCCGCGAGGGCGACGTCATCATGCGCCTCGATCCGTCGCTGTTCGAGACGCAGCTCGAGCAGGCGCGCGCCAACCTGCTGCGCTCCGAGGCCGAGGTGGAACGCTCGGCGGTAGGCGTCGACGACGCCGTAGCGCAGCTCCGGCGGGCGCGCGAACTGGCTGCCGGCGATCTCATCTCCGAGACCGAACTCGAAGCAGCAACAGTGGCCCTGCGGTCCGCCGAGGCGCAGTTGAAGTCGGCCGAGGCCCAGGTGCGGCAGTCGAAGGCGGCGCTGCGCATGAACGAGGTCAACCTGGAGCACACCGTTATCCGTGCCCCGATCGACGGCATCGTCACGGCGCGGCTCGTCGACGTCGGGCAGACCGTCGCGGCCAGCTTTCAGGCCCCGGAGCTGTTCGTCATCGCGGCGGACCTGACCAAGATGCGGGTTGTCGCGAACATCGACGAATCGGATGTCGGCCGCATCCGACCGAATCAGCGGGTGACATTCACGGTCGACGCCTACCCCGCCGAAGAGTTCGAGGGCACCGTTTCCCAGATCCGGCTCGAGCCGATCGTGACGCAGAACGTCGTGACCTACGCGACGGTCATCGACGCGCCCAACCCCGAGCTCAAGCTCAAGCTGGGCATGACCGCTACGGTCACCGTGGAGGTGGCGCGGCGGGAGAACGTTGTCCGGATTCCCAACGCGGCATTGCGGTTCCGGCCAACGCCGGCCATGTTCGAGGCACTCGGCCAAGCAGCGCCGCCCAGGTTGTCACGCCTCGCGCAGGCCGACGGTACTGCCGCCGGCCGCCCGGATGGTTTGAACGGGACCGAGGGACGGGACACACCGAACGCGCTGGCGTTACAGCGAGGCGCCGACACCATCGATGCGCTCTTCGCACCCATCGAATGGGAGGATGCCACCGGGCGCGTCTGGTTCATGGACGGCGCCCGACTCTCCGGCTTAGACGTCCGTCTCGGTATTACCGACGGTAGCGCGAGTGAACTGCTCGGGGTAGTCGGACGCCCCCGCTTCGCAACGGGTTCTTCTGTGCCGGCGCCGTCTCTTCCGAACGGATTGCAGCTTGTCACCAACGTCGCCACGACGGGGGCCGACACCAGTCCGGCGACCGGCAACAGCGGGTCGCCGCTGATGCCGCAGTCACCCTTGGGGCGCCGCGGGCGCTGAGGAAACGACGATGCCGATCATCACCGTCCAGGATCTTACGAAGACGTACGCCATGGGCGACGTCGAGGTGCGGGCCCTGCGGGGCGTCAGTCTCTCCATCGAGGAAGGCGAGTTCGTCTCGGTCACCGGGCCGTCGGGTTCCGGCAAGTCGACATTCATGCACATCCTGGGCTGCCTCGACCGGCCCACCCGCGGGCGCTACCTGGTTGATGGAAGGGACGTCTCTCGCCTGTCACGCGAGGAGCTGGCCGAGGTGCGCAACCGGAAGGTCGGCTTCGTGTTTCAGGGCTTCAACCTGCTGGCGCGGACCACCGCTCTCGACAACGTCGAGTTGCCGTTGCTCTACGGCTCCGGTCTGAACGGACCTGCGCGCCATGCACGGTCTCGGGAGATGCTGCACGCGGTCGGGCTCGGGGACCGGATGGACCACTTCCCGAACCAGCTCTCCGGCGGGCAACAACAGCGGGTCGCGATTGCCCGCGCCCTAGTCAACGAACCGGCCATTCTGCTGGCCGACGAGCCGACCGGCAACCTCGACTCGCGCACCAGCATCGAGGTGATGGACATTGTCCAGCGCCTGAACGAGGAGAGTGGCATCACCGTGCTCCTGATCACCCACGAAGCCGACATGGCCGAGTACGGCAAGCGCCTCATCCGCTTCCATGACGGCACTGTCGCCTCGGACCGCGTGATCGCGACGCGCCGGGCGGCCAGCGAGGAGTTGGCGGCACTGCCGCCGGCGGATACGGAGACGACTGCGGCCTGAACCGCCGTCTAGCGCCCCGAAACGCCTCGCTGGCTCGGCGTTTCGGCCCATCCCCCCCGCTCTAGGAGCTTACGCCTCAGCACTCCGCTGCGCTGAGTTCTGCGGCGCAAGCTCCTAGTCGGCACAGCCAGGAACGAGGTCAGCAGATGTCCGTGCTCATGGTCTTCCGTATCGCGCTCAAGGCGCTAGTGGTCCGTCACGTCATAATCTTCGGATAGACGGACTTGAGTTTACAGCGCGCATCGTCGACCTTCATCTGCCAGTCGACACCGCGCTGCATGCCGTTGACGTCGGCCGACCACGCCGATACTTCGGCTTGCAGCGTCTCCAGGTCGCCGATGCGGCGCCCGTGCAGGCATTGGCGCGTCATCGAACTGAGTTCGTTCTCCGCGATGTTCAGCCAGCTCCCGTGTTTCGGCGTGTAGCAGAACTCGATGCGACGGACCAGTTCCCGTGCCCGGGTCGGCTCGAACACCTCGTAGAAGGCACCCTTGGTGTGCGTGTTGAGGTTGTCGCACACCAAGGTGACCTTCTCGCAGTCGGCGTAGCGTCCTTCCAACAGGCCGGCGACCTCTATCGCCCAGTCCGCCTTCGTACGCCGGGCCCGGGCCGTCGCCTGCCGCCAACCGGCCAGCGGCTCGCAGAACAGGAAGACCGAGGCCGTGCCGGCCCGTTCGTACTCGTAGTCGACACGCTGGGGATGCTTCTTCGTGGCCGCCATCGGCGGACGGGTTTCCTTGACCAACTGCACCGGCTGCTCATCCATGCACACGACGGGACGATCCGCAGCGTAGGGTTTCTGATACACGTCGATGACCTGTTCCATGTTCGCCACGTACTCGGCATCGGCTTGCGGCGGGATCACCCAGTACTGGATTCTCCGCTGCGTCATCTCGTTTTTTTTAGCGTCCGCCGGATGGTTTCGTGGCTGACCGACTCGACGAGCCCCAACTCGACGACCCGCCGCGCCAACAGCCGCAACGACCAGTTGGCGTACCCCTCCGGGGGCGGCCCCAGACGCAGCGCGATGACCTGCGCCTCCTGTTCGCCGTCGAGCAGTTTGGGGACCGGCGGCGACGCCCTTTGTTTGCGTTCCAGCGCCCGCTCGAAGCCTTCCAGCACGCAGCGTTGGCGAATGTTCTCGACCGTCTTGGTGCGGCACGAAAAGGCGTCGGCGATCCGCTCGTCGGTCCACGCCGGTCCGTCCGCATCGGCCTTCAGGAGAATCTGCGCGCGGCGCACCTTCTCGCCGCTCCCCTTGAGCTTGCCGACCGTCTGTTGACAGACCTCGCGTTCCTGAGCGGTGAGTCGAACGATGTACTTCTTCTCCGGCATGAGAACTCTCTCGGCTCGAGACGAGTTCCCCGACAGTCCTAAGTTTTACACGTGGCACAGCACTAGGAGTCTGCGCCGCAGAAAAACAGATGCGACAATTGTAGGCGAGCGAGCCGACGACGGAAGGATTCGATGTCGACGACATTCCGCCCCTACGTGCCGGACCAGTCACTGCTGTTGCCGCCCGACGTGCGGGAGTGGCTGCCCGAGGGCCACTTGGCGCACCACCTCAGCGATCTGGTGGACGATCTGGATCTGACGGCGTTTTACGCGCCGTACGAGGGAGACGGCCGCCGCAACGCGCCGTATGAGCCCCGGATGATGGTGAAGGTTCTGCTCTACGCGTACGCGACCGGGGTGTTCTCGTCGCGCCGGGTGGCGCGGAAGCTGGAAGAGGACGTGGCGTTCCGGGTGCTGGCGGCGGGGAACTTTCCGCAACATCGGACGCTGTGCGAGTTTCGGCGTCGGCACCTGGAGGATTTCCAGGCGCTGTTCGTGGAGGTGGTCCGTCTGGCGCAGGAGTTGGGTCTGGCTCGCTTGGGGAAGCTGTCTATCGACGGGACGAAGGTGCGTGCGAACGCGAGCAAGCACAAGGCGATGAGCTACGACCGGATGCAGGAAGAGGAACAGCGGCTGGCAAGCGAGATCGAGGCGCTGTTGCGTCAGGTGGATGCGGTTGACGAGGCCGAGGACGCACGCCTGGGGTCGGAGGTTCGGGGCGATGATCTGCCGGCGGAGTTGCGCCGGCGGGAAGCACGTCTGGCAGCGATTCGCGCGGCGAAGGCGCGCCTGGAAGCGAAGCAACGGGCGGCGGACGACGCGCGGGGTCGGCAGCCGGGTCAGGACCGGAACCCGAAGGGCGGTCCGCCGTACAAGCGGGCGTATGGCGAGCCGGACGACAAGGCGCAGAGCAACTTCACGGACCCGGAGAGCTCGATCATGAAGACGAGCAGTGAGGGGTTCCAGCAGTGCTACAACGCGCAGGCGGCGGTGGACGCGGAGCACCAGTTGGTGGTGGCGACGGATCTGACGGCGAACGCGAGCGACCAGGGTGAGTTGCCGGTGTTGCTCGACGCGGTGAAGGAGACGTTCGACGCGCAGCCGGAGACGGTGCTGGCCGATGCGGGGTACTGCAACGAGCGGGACCTGAAGGACCTGGAGCGGCGGCGCATTGACGGGTATGTGGCGCCGGGCCGGGAGGGCAAGCAGGCGGCTACCCGCGATCTGGAGGCCCATCCGGCGACGGGTCGCATGAGGGAGAAGCTGGCGACGCCGGCGGGCCGGACGGCGTATGCGGAGCGCAAGTGGTTGTCGGAGGCTCCCTACGGTTGGATCAAGCACGCGCTGGGCTTCCGGCGCTTCAGTCTGCGTGGACTGGCGAAGGTGCGCTGCGAGTGGGACTTGGTGTGCCTGGCGTTGAACGTCAAGCGCCTGCACGTGTTGATGGCGGCGTAGGAGGCGGGGAATGCGGTTCGCAACGGCGGGAAAGCGACGCGCATCGCGGTCTCTGGCGGCCCGTGCGGCCCGCGAGGACCGAATTTTGCTCTCTGTTCGCCAATCACCGAAAACCCATCCCGCCCTGCCGACCGGCGAAGCCGCCCCGACACGGAACTCAGGGCGTGGGCTGGCGACCCATTTCCTGCCGCAAACGTCCTGCGGCGCAGACTCCTAGGCCGCAACAAGATGCGCACCAGCCTCACGATGCTGGGGATGATCATCGGCGTGGCCGCCGTCATCACGATGGTGGGCCTCGGTCAGGGTGCGCAGCAGGAGATCGAGACCCGGATCCAGTCCGCCGGCACGAACATGATCACCGTCCGCGCCGGCAGCTCTAGCCGGGGCGGCATCAGCATGGGAATGGGCCAGTCGCCGCGGCTCAAGGCCGAGGACGTCGATGCCATCCGCGAGCGGGTGCCCGACGCCCAATATCTGGCGGCCGCCGTCAGCACGCGCGACCAGGTCGTCGCGGCCGGGCAGAACTGGAACACGACCATCCAGGGCACCGACGTCGAGTTTCCCCAGATCCGCTTCTGGGACATCCAGCTCGGGAGCTTCTTCACCACCACGCACGTCCGGAGTGCGGCCAAGGTGGCGGTGCTGGGCTCCGTCGTCCGCGACAATCTGTTCGGCGAAGGAGTGGACCCGGTGGGGGCGCGCATCCGCATCCGCAACCAGTCGTTCCAGGTGCTCGGAGTCATGGCCGCGAAGGGCTCGGGGCAGTTCGGCGAGGACCAGGACGATGCCATCTTCGTGCCCTACACCACCGTCAACAAGAAGCTGCGCGGGCGCGACGGCACCAATATCTCGGAGATCACCATCTCGGCCGCCTCGGCCGACCGCATCAACGCCGTGGCCGACGAGATCACGGCGGTGCTGCGCCAGGAGCACGACCTGGACCCGGGCGAGGACGACGATTTCTCGGTCCGCACGCAGGAAGACATGACCAGCATGCGAACGCAGACGACCCAGACGATGACCGGCCTGCTAGCCAGCATCGCAGGCGTCTCTCTGCTCGTCGGTGGCATCGGCATCATGAACATCATGCTGGTGTCGGTGACCGAGCGGACGCGGGAGATCGGGCTGCGCATGGCGGTGGGCGCCAAAGGGCGCGACGTCCTGCTGCAGTTCCTGGTCGAGGCAATCGTGCTGAGCCTGGTCGGGGGCCTGGTGGGGGTCGGGCTCGGCTTCAGCCTTTCGGAGGGACTGACGCAGTTCCTCGCCTGGCCGACCTCGGTGCCGGCGGATGCGGTGGTGGTCGCGGTCGGCTTCGCCGCGGCGACCGGCATCTTCTTCGGCTTCTATCCCGCGCGCAAGGCGGCGCAGCTGGACCCAATCGAATCACTGCGCTTCGAGTAGGTGTGTTTCAGGCCAGGTCGGCCGGCCGGATAACACGCAGTCGAACCGCTTGCCGTTCCGGCGCGTATACCTCCACAACGCCTCGGCGACCCTGGGCACGGGAGAACCCGGCCACCTACCGCTCGAGCGCCGCCAGACGATGTTTGAGGGCTTCGACGCCGCCCTCCTCGACCGCCTGCTGGTACCGGTAGAACGTGTCGCGGGAGTAGCCCATGACCTTGCAGGCCTGCGACACGTTGCCGAGCTCCTGGGCCAGCCGCAGCAGGCCAGCGTTGTGTTTGATCACGGTTCGATGTGTACTCATCCTCGGGGTTCCCTTCTGGAGCATCCCGCTCCGGTTGTGTTGGTCCACAACCAGGGTACCCCGCTTCTTCTGCCGCCGAAGGAGTGTCAGATCACATCGCAAGTACTGCAGATATGCCCGATTCCGGTTGACTAGTCCAGGGGTTCGCCGGCTAGCAGCAACCGGTTCGCGAGCGACTCCATCGGCATCCGTCCCGCGCGGATCTCTGCAACCCGCTCGCGCCACCGCGCCGGAATCGCTTCGAGCCCGAACCGTGCGCCGAGTATGGCGCCGGCAACCGCGCCGTTCGTGTCCGTGTCACCCCCGCCTTCGATGACGCTGCCAAGGGTCTGCTCGAAGTCGGCCGCGTGCCAGAACGCGACGAGTCCGACGACGAGTGCCAGCAGCGTGTATCCCATCGAGTCGTCGTCGAGGCGCACATCGGCGATCCGAGCTTCGGTGGCCCCCAGAACGGCCTCGCGGACGGCTTCCGGCACGCTCGCTTTGTAGCCGTACCGCCCCAGGTTGGGCAGTGACGCCTGGACGCCGTCAAGGGCGGCGTCGAGCAGCTCGTCGGCCGTAATCGACACGCCGCGCAGTGCCGCGGCCGCCGCGAGGTTCAACAGCGCGCACGACCAGCCGCAGCGTTTGTCCCAATGCGTCGGTACCGCGCTGACGATGCTGTTGCGCACCAGCGCCACCGGATCGTCGCGCCAGCGAATCGCGATAGGCGCGCACCGCATCGCCGCGCCGTTACCGGCCCGCGATCCGCTCCACGCCATCTCTGACGCTTCCGTGATCGGCATGCCCGCCGGTTCGCGGGGGCTGCCGGACCGTCCTCTCGCGGCCAGGAATTGCGGGGTATCTCCACCGTACAGCTCCAGGACGTGGCCGGTCAGGCCGCCCATGCCGAGACCGTTCGTCTCCGCCCACTCCCAGAACCGCCGCCCCAGATCCGCCGGATCGAGCGGGCTCCGCTCGGCCGCCTCGGCGATGATGATCGCCTGGGCCAAGTCGTCGTCGTCCGGATAGCCGGAGTCGGCCGCGATCTCGCGGACGCCATCCGGGAACGACCCGGCAATCCTCCGCCTCGACCAACCCTCCTGCACAATCCCGAGGAGATTGCCTGCCGCGATGCCGACCATCAGGCCGCGGGCACGTGCGGTCAAGTCGTTCGGTTGCATAAAGTTGCCCCGTGGGCGGCCAGGCTCCTTTGCCCCTACTTCGGCGGCTCGTTCCTCTCCGCCCGTCGCCGCTTGGCGGGCGGCCGCTCCAATGGGGCTGAGGGCTGCTCGTCGATATAGCTCGATTTGGTGACCGACCAGAGCGACGCCGGGCGCCCCCGACGGGCCCGAGGCGCAGACGCGACCTCAAGGCGTTTCTCGAACGCGCCGCTTTCCTGGACGTTACGCTGGAAGTTCCCTGGGTCGAGACGCGTGTTCCAGACCGTTTCGTAGACGCGGCGAAGCTGGCCGATCGTGAACTCCGGCGGGCAGAACTTCGCGGCGAGGGCCGTGTACTCCAGCTTCGACCGGGTCCGCTCGACGGCGTCCCGCACGATCCGTTCGTGGTCGAACGCAAGGCGAATGCGGCCGTTCTCAATCTCCTGCACCGGGGTCAGGGCCGCGGCTGCAGCGTCCCCGCCCTCGCGCAACACCGGCAGACCAGCGGCGATCGCCCAGTAGGCGACGCTGACCACCCGCATGCGGGGGTCCCGCTCCGGAGCCCCGTAGCTGCCGAGCTGCTCCAGGTGCGAGGCGCCCGCGTACAGTCCGGTCTCCTCGGCGAGCTCCCGCGTCGCGGCCTGGTCCAGATCCTCATCGATCTTCACGAAGCCGCCCGGCAGCGCCCAGGCGCCGAGGAACGGCTCTTGACCTCGTTCTATCAGCAGCACCTGCAGCGTATCGTCCCGGATGGTGAAGACCGCGATGTCCACGGTGACCGCGAAGGGCGGATAGTCGCGCGCGTTGTAGTCGTACGGGACACGAGGGGCCACGGGCAGAAAATATATTGTCTCCTTGACAAAAGCAAGGCTCGCGCCTTAAATTGTCACTGCGACAATAACGAATCGAGGTGACCTTGACCGTACCGAGTCTCGAGACCGTGGCGATCGGCTGGCCCATCACCCGGCTGGGGGTGTCTTTCTTTCCGGTGTACCTGGCGACCAACGGTCTTCCGGCAATCGAGACCGGCGAAGCCTCCGGCCTCGTCGTGGACGAGCTCGACGAGCCGGCCGTGAACGCGCTACGGGTGCGCAACCCGGGCGACAAGCCGGTGCTGGTCGTCGAGGGCGAGCATTTCCTCGGCGGCAAGCAGAATCGCGCCGTCAACGTGACCGTGCTGGTGCCGGCCCTGCGCGACCTGGACATCCCGGTCTCCTGCCTCGAGCAGGGCCGTTGGGGCCGCCGCCGCGCCGCGCGGCGCGACGAGGCGTTCACTGCGTCCCGCGTTCGCGCG
Source organism: Vicinamibacterales bacterium (assembly GCA_963662835.3). Taxonomy (GTDB): domain Bacteria; phylum Acidobacteriota; class Vicinamibacteria; order Vicinamibacterales; family UBA8438; genus WTFV01. The sequence continues at coordinate 6,282,319 of CAXXVU020000002.1, read as the reverse complement.
GTGAAGAACGCCGGCGTCGCCGCGTCCATGCGCGGGAGCGGCTCGCGCGACGGCGAGCAGGGAGCCGTCTGGCACGAAGTGGACGAGATGCTGAACCGCGCGTCCGTGCGGTCGGCCACCGCCGCGGCGGCGGACATGAAGCGTGCGGCCCACCGCCGCCAGCCGTCGCGCGCCGCGACCATCGAGAAGCTGGCCGCCCGCGGCCCGCTTCCCGGCCAGTGTGGCATCGTGGTGGTCCACGGACGCTGGGTGACGGCGATGGACCTGTTCGGCGCACCGCACCTGCTGGCCGCCCACTATGGTGCGCTCATCCGGTCGCACCTCTTCGAGTCACCCGTCGCGACGGGGAGGCCTTCCGCCACCGCGGTGCTGGAGGTTGTCCGCCGCTTCGCCTCCGCGCGGGCACAGGAGACGCCGAGCGTAGGGCTCGGCGTCGAGCACCGGGTGACCGGCGATCGAGTCGCCGGCCACGCGCTGACGCTGAACGGGGCCATCGTGCACGCCGCGTTCTTCACCGAGAATCCCGGAGAAAGAGCCCATGGTAATTACAGGCAGGACGATTAAGGGACAGGCTACACGCATGACGACGAAGGACTCGTTTCTCACCGACCCCACGGTCGCGAAAGTGTCGAAGTGGATCGCGGACCGTTTTTGCCCTTCGTCAGGGTGGGAGCACAGCTATGTCGATCGCAGGACAGGTGCTCCGTGGTCCTGTCGCGGTTTGGCAGACGCGTTCGAGCAGTATCGGTGGCGGGACAAGCCATGGCCGGAGACCAAGAAGGAGCTCGACTGCTTTCAGCGTGATCTTCGAGGCGCCGTGGAACAATCATGCACGGAGCGTGTCGTTGAGGTTTGCGAGCAAATCCTGCGCTGGGGCGGTGTCGCGGCACATAACTTGCCTTATCTGATGTCGCGGAAACCCGTCATTGTCTCGGAGCTTCGACACCTACGCGCTGTGCTGGACCGGGACTGCATTCCATTGAGGAGCGACATGCTCATGGATCGTGACGGGAGCAAGGAATGCCGCATGAACGCGGGGTTCGTCAAAATCTACAGCCTGCTCTGTGATGACTGCGTGATGTACGACGGCAGGGTGGGTGCAGCCCTCGGGTTTCTGGTGCGGCAGTTCTGCGAAGAGACGAAACGGTCGACGGTTCCGCGTTCTCTTGCGTTTGCATTCGGAAGCCCCAAGGAGAGCCGGAACCCGGAGAACCCGAAGGTACGGAACCCCACCCGCGGTTCGCTACGGTTTCCGAGGCTCCGACCGGATTCGCGTTTCCACACGGAACAGGTCATGCGAGCCAACTGGCTCCTGCGTCACACCCTGGAGGAGAACCCGGGGACTTTCAGCAAGGGGAGGGATGGACTTCAGGAACTCGCGGCGGGTTTGTTCATGGTTGGCTATGACCTTGGACCGGTAGACCGCGCAGTGCAACGCGCAGCCTCCGCGGCAAGGAATCGCCACCAATCGAGATGAACTGTACCGGGTTTCCTGGAGGCTTCATTCTTTGCGAGGATGGAGTCAATGGGAAGACCGAGTCGGTATTCACCGGAGGTACGGGAGCGAGCGGTTCGGCTGGTGTTGGAGCACGCGCGCGAGCATGACTCGAGTGGGCGGCCATCCGGTCGAACCTGCAGGGTGCAGTCCGCGGCCGCCGACTGACGACGACGGTCCCGGATGACGCAGCCGACCGACCGCAGGGCCTGGTCGAACGCAACTTCACGGCCACCCGCCCCAACCAGCTCTGGGTGGCCGACCTGACCCACGTGGCGACGTGGCGCGGTTTCGTGTACGTGGCCTTCGTCGTCGACGCCTTCGCGAGGCGCATCGTCGGATGGCGGGTCACACAGACGCTTCGCACCGACCTGGTGCTCGACACTTCGCCCGCCTTCTTGAGCCTGCCCGCGGGAGTCCTCCGTCAGCGAGCCATAGAATCGCGGTGGCTGGAAGCACCCTCTACGTCGTCGACGCGGACTCCGGCGCTGTTCGAGTGCGTGGTGAGCGCCGCGCAGGTTCGTGCCCTCGGCCATCATCTGCAGCATGAAGACGGTCCACGCATCGAGGCCGTCGGCGCGCCGGACGGCGTCGAGCCGGTGGTAGTACACCTGGCGGTGGCGCAGGATCGGGACGCTGACGGCGCAGGCCGGGATGTCGGACAAGCTGCGTCGGCGATGCCGGCGGCGATCAGTGCGCGGCCGGTGTGGCCGTTGCCGTCCTCGAACGGGTGAATGGACCCGAACTGGTAGTGCCCGGCGGCTGCCCGCGCCATGCGCACGGCCGGCTCGCCGGTCTCGAGCAGGCGCCGCCACAGGTCGCCGAGGCTGGCGCCGATCACCACCGGGTCGTCGGGCGGCGTGTAGACGACGCCCTGCGGGCCTGCGATGATTGTGCCCGGGCCTGAGCGGGGGGGGCATCTCGCGGCCCTTGGCCGCGCTCCACATGCGGGCGGCGGCCTCGGTCGACGCCCACTCCTGCTCGCCGGTCCACAGCTCCGTGGTCTCCTCCTGGAGCCTGACCGCGCTCACCGTGTCCGGGTCGGCGTCCTGCGCCGCGGCTGGCGGCGTAGCGCAGCATCTCGCCCGGCGCACCGCTGCGCCTGTGCCGGAAGCCCGCAGTCGCCGCACTGGAGGACGCTCAGCAACTTCGTCGAGCCGGCGGCACCTGTCACAAGACATGGAAAGGTACCGGCGACCGGCTGCACTAATGCTTCCGTGAAGCCCAGCTGGAACGACGTTCGAGCCGCTCACGGACCGGCGCTGGCCCGCATCATCGCGAGCTACGCCCCGCCCGGCCCTGACCGCGAGGACCTCGCACAGGAGGTGGCCTTGGCGCTGGTACGGGCGCTGCCGGCGTTCCGCGGCGAGGCCTCGCTACGGACCTACGTGCTGCGAGTCGTGCACAACGTCTGCCTGCGCCAAGTCATGCGTCATCGGCGGTGGAAGCTCGATCCGATCGAGGAGGTCGCCGACCCGACAGCATCACCGGAGCGAAGCGCGATGCAGCGCGAGAACGAAGCGCGGTTGGTGGCGGCGACCCGGAAACTCCCGGTAGGGCTCCGCCAGGTCCTGACGCTGTCACTCGAAGAGCTTCCGCACCGCGAGATCGCCGACGTGCTCGGCATCACGGAGAACGCGGTCGCTATCCGCATGTACCGGGCGCGTCGGTTGCTCAAGACCCTGTTGGAGGAGCGATGAGCGAAGAACTGGATATGGGGGCGCTGTGCCGCGAGTGGAAGGAAACCGACATGAAGACTATCGAAATGGCTCTGGAGACCGGAAAGCTGCGCCGCGAGGTCACCTGGACCTTTGTCCTGATGACCGCGATCGCACTGTTGGCCGGAGGCAGCCTGTTCCGGCTCGTCTTCGCGGCTTCGACGCCCTGGACTACGCTGCTGTCGGGTGTGATCGTTGTCGGTGTGAGCCTGGTACTGTTCCTGAGGTTCTTCCGTCGTCAGTGGCTTGCGGTCCGCGCCGCTGACGCGCTGCTGACCGGCACGCCGGTCGAACTGGTCCAGGGCCGTCAGGCGCTGCTCGAGGTCGAGTTCTACGCCTGGACCGGCCGGTCCGCCCGGTTCGCCGAACTGCTGATCGGGCCGGTCGGGATTCTGTTCGCGACCGCTTGGTGGTGGATCGGCACCGTGTCAGTGTGGTTGCCCGTCGCTCTCGCGCTCGGCCTGGTGTCCTTCTCGGCCTACGGCCGGTTGCACCGGATTCCACGGCTGCGCCAGGAAATCGCCGAACTGGACGCTCTGGTCGCCACGCTTGTTTAGCCTGCCCTCAGGCCCAGCAACCTGAGGCGGAAGTCTCCACGTTCACACGTATGGGCGGAAGCGGCGATGGCGCGGTGTCCCGTGTGTCTGGTCCGCCCGCCAGGTTGGGCGCCCGCTGGCTTCAGGGGCTCTCGCTGTGACCATGACCGGCGGAGTTCGGTGCGGAATCCACCCTCGGTGAACACCCAAAACCGGCCATTCGTGGACGGCTGAAAACCGGCCATTTCCGATGCGGCCCGAGACGTTGACGCGGGTCGGGAACTCGACGTTCCTGCCCCGGCATGAGCAACGTCTTGAGCGAAGAGAAACGACAACAGATCCTCGCGCTGGGACGCCTCGGCTGGTCGCTGAGGCGGATCCAACAGGCCACCGGGGTCCGGCGCGAGACCGCCAGCCACTACCTGAAGGCGGCCGGCCTGACCGTGCGGGGCCGTGGCCGGCCTCCCGCTCGCCCAGCAAAACCGGCCATTTCGCCGGAGGTGTCCACCGACTCGTCGCCGGCCTCGGCGGCCGGCAAGGGCACCGGTGACGCCGCACCCGTATCGGAGGAGCGTCCCGGTCGAGCGCCGCAGGCCAGCGCGTGCGAGCCCTACCGCGAGCTGATCGTCGACGCGCTCGGCCGCGGCCGCAACGCCATGGCCATCTGGCACGACCTGGTCGACGACCATGGCTTTCCCGCGCGGTATGCGAGTGTGCGGCGCTTCGTCGCAACGCTCCGGCAGCAACCCGCCGTCGAGGCCCGGGCGGTCATCACCACGGCTCCGGGGGAAGAGGCACAAGTCGATTACGGCGAGGGACCGATGGTCCGTGACGCCGACACCGGCAAGTACCGGCGGACACGGCTCTTCGTCCTCACGCTGGGCTACTCGCGCAAGGCCGTCCGGCTGCTGGTTCATCGGTCCAGCGCACAGGTCTGGGCCCAGTTGCACGAACGGGCGTTCCGCCGGCTCGGCGGCACTGTACGCGTCGTCGTCCTCGACAACCTCAAGGAGGGTGTCCTCAGCCCCGACATCTACGACCCGACGCTGAATCCGCTCTACCGCGACGTGCTCGCCCACTACGGTGTCGTCGCTCTGCCGTGCCGCGTCCGCGATCCCGATCGGAAGGGCAAAGTCGAAGCCAGCGTCGGCCACGCGAAGAGAACGCCCCTGCGCGGCCTCCGATTCGAGCGCCTCGACGACGGCCAGACGTACCTGGACCGCTGGGAGCAGCGCTGGGCCGACACCCGCATCCACGGCACGACCAAACGCCAGGTCGCCGCCATGTTTGCCGAGGAGCGTCCGGCGCTCGGACCGCTGCCCATCGAGCCGTTCCGCTACTACTAGTACGGCCGACGCACCGTGCATCTGGACGGTTGCGTCGAGGTCGCCTCGGCCTACTACTCGGCGCCGCCCGGCTGGGTCGGCCGCCGCGTCGACGTGCAGTGGGACGACAGCCACGTCCGCCTCCTCGACCCGGGCACCGGCCAACTGCTGCGCGAGCACCTGCGCACGCAGCGCGGCTGGCATCGCATCGCCGCCGACGACCGGCCCGCCCGCACCCCGCCCGCACCCCGCCGAAGACCGTTGCCCTGCTCGCCGCCGCCAAGCGGGCCGGTCCCGCCATCCCCGCCGTCTGCGACCACATCCACCGCCATGAGGGCGCCGCCGGCGTCCGCCGCATCCTCGGCGTCCTCTCCCTCGCCAGGAAGCACGGTCCCGCCGTCGTCGAACACGCCGCCACCGCCGCGCTCGAACTCGGCGTGCCCACCTACCGCTTCCTGAAGCGCTACCTCGACCGCCATCCCGTCGCGGCGCCGCTGTCGTTGCGCCAGGTCGACCCGCTCATCCGTGAACTGACCGTCTACCGCGATCTGATCGACCGCAGAACAGGAGACCCCTCATGAATCTCGTCGAACTCGACCAGGCGCTGCGCAAGCTGCGCCTCTCCGGCATGGCCGATGTCCTCGAAACGCGCCTGCTCCAGGCCCAGACCGAGCAGATGGCACCCATCGACCTGCTCGCCGCGCTCGTCTCCGACGAGCTCCAGCGCCGCGAGGACCGCCTGCTCGTCCGCCGACACAAGCAGGCCCGATTCCGAGACCCCGACCGCTCGCTCGACGGCTTCGACTTCGCGTTCAACAAGAAGATCAACCGCGCACTCGTCTTCGAGCTCGCCACCGCACGCTTCGTCGCCCAGCGCGAGGACGTTCTCCTGATCGGCCAACCCGGTACCGGGAAGAGTCATCTTGCCCAGGCCATCGGACGCGCCGCCATCCAGCAGGGCTATCGTGTCCTCTACCGCGAAACGCACGCCTTCCTCGAAGAACTCGCCGAGGCCACGCTCGCCGAGACCCGCAAGGACTACCTCGCCGAGCTCGCCCGCGCGCACCTGCTCATCATCGACGACCTCGGCATGCGCAAGCTGCCCCACACCGCCGCCGAGGACCTGCTCGAGCTGGTCATGCGCCGTTACGAGCGGGCCTCCACGATGCTCACCTCCAACCGCCCGGTCGACGAGTGGGGAAAGCTCCTCGGCGACACCGCCGCCGTCACCGCGCTGCTCGACCGGCTCCTGCATCACGCACACGTGCTCAAGTGCGGGCCGCGCAGCTGGCGCACCAGGGTCCAGACGTCCGCGGGGGGAGCGACCGAGGAGCTGCGCCACGGGTAGCTACGCGACGGGCGGCGTGTCAACGAGCTGCGCGCGTCCTCCGCGTGCGCTGCGGCCCGGCCGGGTGACACGCCGCCCGTCGCTCCGCTCAGAGAGCAGTTATGGGCCTTGCGGCCCGGCCTCGCACTCGAGGCGCGACCACCAGTCAGCACGTGGGCTCGCCGCGCAGTCGCGGAAACACAGCCAGGCCACGAAAGCAGAACCCTCCGGCTGGGGGCAGATCGACCGGCGCGATCCTCACCGACGCGAGTGTCAGGAGACTCGGTTACCCTTGCGCGCACACGAGCCCATGAAGTAGAACTCACTCCCGTCTCGGGACGCCAGAAATGGCCGGATTTGCGGTGTCCACGAATGGCCGGATTTGACCCGTCCACCGAGGGAATCCACCACTCGGAGTCGGGGAGCGCCTTCGCAGGGGTCCGTGCGGACGATGGCGAGCCCGTGCTCAGTTCGCTTTCGACCGGTAACGGACTGCTACATGTACATCGAATGCACATGCCAGCGGGCACCCCCTCCGAGATTTGACACCCCAAGTGACACCCTACGGAGCGGACGCCCGTGCGATCTCTGGACACCCCTGGAAGCGAAAGGTGCCGATTCCCTCAAGAAACAGGCCGTTCTGGACGCCAGCGCACATCACTGGACAGCGTGATTTTGTTCTCTTAATCTGCGGGTTCGGGGTTCGAGTCCCTGGCGGCTCACCACTTTAAACTTAACAAAATGAATTGTTTAGCCCGGACTATTCGTGGCGACCGCGACTCGGCCCCTGGCAGGCGGTGCCGGAACCGGATTCGGTCACGGACAACGGGGAATGAGCAGTGGGCGGCTATTGGAACGTTTTCGACCGCGCGTTGAGCGTCGAATGGGCGTGATGACGGGTGCCGCAGGGGAAGGCAGCGCACACTTCCCCCGTTGCGGGCGGTTGGCAGCCTCCGTCAGTCAGCGATCTGACGCGCGGTAAGCGCCTATCCGGCGCGCGCCCCGAGGGCGAACGCGATGTGCCGCCATGCCGCCAAGTCCGGTGTCGCGCGCGGCAGGCGCAGGACGATGCGACGCACCGAGCACACCACCTGGACGCCGAGCTTCAGCAGACGGTCGCGCAGCCAGGGCACCTGCGCGCGGGCGCACGCGGTGTCGGCGGCGCGCAGCCGCAACTCCTGCATCAGCACGTAGGCGGCGGCCGTCAGCAGTACACGCAACTGATTTGCCGAAAACGCCCGGCAACTCGTGCGGTCGAGCTGCAGGGCCTTCAGTTCCTTGATCCGGTTCTCGGCGTCCCCGCGGGCGCAGTAGACCTTCTCGTAGAGGAAACGCGGCGTCTGCCGCATGTTGGTCACCACGAAGCGCGGATTGTCCCGCGGCTCGCGGTCTCGGTGGCGGACGACTTCGGCCTTGATCACCACGCGGCGCGCGTGGTTCCACGTCCCGGCCTGGTACTCGTTGGTCTCGGTGTAGACGTGCTCGGTCTGTTCGCTGCGCCAAGTCCGCGCCCGCGCCACCAGCATGGCCGGCTCGGCGTACCGCTCCAACACCGCGTTCTTCGCCATCGCGACCACGTAATCGAGCCGCGGCTGCGCCTCCAGGAAGGCGAAGACCGCCGGGCTGGCAAAGCCCCCGTCGAGCCGAACGAGAATGCGCGCCCGCGGAAACGCCCGGCGCAGCCGCGGCAGCAACCGCGACAACAGCCCGACCGTCCCCTCGGAGGCGACCGCCTTGCCGTGCCGCAACAGCGCCGCGCACAGATACTGCTCGGATTCGCGGTCGAAGGTCAGGAAGCCAAGCAGCGGCAGGTAGCACCAGTTGTCGTAGTACCCGTTGAAGAGCGTGTACTGCTGCGCCCCGTGCGTCGGGTCGTCCGTCGGGTCCAGATCGATCGTGATGCACCGCGCCCGCCCGTCCAGGCGGCAGCGATGGCGCTCGATGACCCGCGTGGCCAACTCGTCCGCCATGCGGTAGAGCGCGCAGCCGTTGACCGCGTTCTCGAACCGCGACAGCGTCGGCTGTGACGCCAAGCGCTCGCCCGAAACCGGGTCTCTGTCAAGCAGCAGCTTGTGGATGGGGTCGTCGGCAAGACGGTCGCCATCATTGCAGTCGGGATGGCCGCAGGCGATGCCAAAGATGCGCTGGCCGATCAGGTCCGCAAGCGAGTGCCGGGTCTTGTCCGGCGCCCGCTTGTCGAACAGACACCCGGCGAACGCCTTGACCAGGCCGTAGATGCGCTCGGCGGCCTTCAGCAGGATCGCCCCGCCGTCGGAACTGGCCTGCTCCTGGTTGAACTGGGCCAACAGCGGCTTGTCAAACAGATCCGGGAACAGAACAGTCTGTGGTACAGTGTCGGTCGTCACGCAAGGGCCTCCGTGGTGGCGCAAGTGGTTGTCAACACTGCACTTGTACCACACGGGGGCTCTTGTGTCTGTACCGGAATCGGAACACGCCACGAATTTTCCGGGTTAGAGTGGATCATCGGGGCATCGGGAAGGATCGCCAGAATCACTGACTCAGCACTGAGTCAGCACTGACGGCGGATTTCTTACCCTCGTTTCTGAGCTGGTCTTCGGATGACGGCGCCACATCCCCGCGGTCGACCCGTCGCCCCGGTGCTGCGGCGAGGATCCGCGCACCGAAGATCAGAGCCACCCACCTTCGGCGTTTGCCGCGTACGACGGTGCCCGGGTACGCCCTGCCAGCCTCTCCACGGACTTGCTTCGTAATCGGTTACGGCGATCCCCGAAAACCTCAGACAACCCTCAGAGATCCCCTCATTTTACTATGTGAACCGAATAGGACGCCAGCCCTATTGAGATAGAACATCTGGCATTCTGAAGGTTTGCAGAATAGCGCGCCTGGATTTAGAATGTGGTTCCTATGCATCCAAAGGGAAACCGGCAAACGTCATCCGGGCGATGGCTTCGGAGACACGACCTCCTGAACTTCATCAACGCCTTGTACGAAGGCGACCTGCATGCCAAGCGGGTGCTGTCACTGGCCAACGCCACCCTGGGCGTGCTGACGAGTGCGTCGCTGGCAATCCATGCGGTGGGGCGCGGCCTGGCGCAAGCCATGGGCACGTTGACCAAGCATGGCGTCAAGCAGGTGGACCGGCTCCTGAGCAATCGAGGCATCAACGTCTGGACCTTCTTCGCCCACTGGACGCCGTACCTCATCGGCGCCCGCACCGAAGTGGTCGTCGCGCTGGATTGGACGAGTTTTGCGGCCGACAAGCAGGAGACGATCGTGCTGTCGATGTTGACCGGGCACGGGCGCGCAACGCCCCTGCTGTGGAAGACGGTGGCGTCGTCGACGCTGAAGGACAATCAGCGGCGCTATGAGTACGAGGTGCTGTGCCGGTTGCGCGAAGTGCTGCCGGAAGGGGTGAAAGTCACCATTGTGGCGGATCGGGGCTTTGCCGACTGCAAGCTGTTCTATGCGTTGACGACGGAGTTGGGCTTCGAATACGTGATTCGATTGCGTGGGGACGTCTATGTGACGAATGCGAGCGGCGAACGGCGAGTGGCCGCCGCGTGGGTTGGCGCCGGTGGGCGTGCGCGGCGGCTGGTGGGGGCTCGGGTGACCGACGTGCACGAGTGGCCGGTGGGCGCGGTCGTGTGCGTACACGATAAGAAGATGGACGAACCGTGGTGTCTGGTGGCCAGCGAAGCGTCGGTCCCGACGCGGGTGTTGATTCGCTACTACGGCAAGCGCTGGGGGATCGAGGCGGGCTTCCGAGACATCAAGGACATGCGCTTCGGGATGGGTCTGTCATCGATGCATGTGTCGCGCCCGGACCGGCGGGACCGCTTGCTGCTGCTCAGCGCGTTGGCGATTGCTGTGCTGTCGTTGCTGGGTGCGGCGGGCGAGCGGATTGGCTATGACCGGTGGTTGAAGGCGAACACCGTGAAACGGCGGACGCATTCGTTGTTTCGGCAGGGGTTGATGCTGTACCACCATCTTCCCAATTGGCCCGAGGATCGGATTCGTCCGTTGATGGAGACGTTCGGGAGCATGCTTCGCGGGCGTGTTCCGCTGGTGGATGTTGATGAGTCTACGGTGAAGCACGAGCCGCTGCTGTCCGTCGTTACGGTACGGTCCCGGATCGGGGCCGGTGGCAGGAGGCTGCCCCAAATCAGGCCGTGCGCCAACAGATCCGCGATCCAGGCCGGGTCGTTCGGGGCGCGCGTTGCGCACGGCGTACTCGTCCCCGTCCCAGTTGTCGGAGGTCGCGGCCATCTGCATGCGGTTCTTGATGACGCTCATCCGGTGCAGCAGGGCCCGCGGCTTGTGAACCCGGGTGTCGACGTTGGCGTCGAGACATGCACTGGCGCATGACGTTCATCCGTTCTGTCTCGTCGACGATTCGGAAATCGGCGGGTACCCCGATGGCGGTCTCATGCATCCCCTCATTCTGCAGGACGTCAGATCACGCCGAAGACCTCTCGATACACCCGCTGTTCCACCAGCATGCTCCCGAACGTCTCCATCAACGGACGAATCCGATCCTCGGGCCAATTGGGAAGATGGTGGTACAGCATCAACCCCTGCCGAAACAACGAATGCGTCCGCCGTTTCACCGTGTTCGCCTTCAACCACCGGTCATAGCCAATCCGCTCGCCCGCCGCACCCAGCAACGACAGCACAGCAATCGCCAACGCGCTGAGCAGCAGCAAGCGGTCCCGCCGGTCCGGGCGCGACACATGCATCGATGACAGACCCATCCCGAAGCGCATGTCCTTGATGTCTCGGAAGCCCGCCTCGATCCCCCAGCGCTTGCCGTAGTAGCGAATCAACACCCGCGTCGGGACCGACGCTTCGCTGGCCACCAGACACCACGGTTCGTCCATCTTCTTATCGTGTACGCACACGACCGCGCCCACCGGCCACTCGTGCACGTCGGTCACCCGAGCCCCCACCAGCCGCCGCGCACGCCCACCGGCGCCAACCCACGCGGCGGCCACTCGCCGTTCGCCGCTCGCATTCGTCACATAGACGTCCCCACGCAATCGAATCACGTATTCGAAGCCCAACTCCGTCGTCAACGCATAGAACAGCTTGCAGTCGGCAAAGCCCCGATCCGCCACAATGGTGACTTTCACCCCTTCCGGCAGCACTTCGCGCAACCGGCACAGCACCTCGTACTCATAGCGCCGCTGATTGTCCTTCAGCGTCGACGACGCCACCGTCTTCCACAGCAGGGGCGTTGCGCGCCCGTGCCCGGTCAACATCGACAGCACGATCGTCTCCTGCTTGTCGGCCGCAAAACTCGTCCAATCCAGCGCGACGACCACTTCGGTGCGGGCGCCGATGAGGTACGGCGTCCAGTGGGCGAAGAAGGTCCAGACGTTGATGCCTCGATTGCTCAGGAGCCGGTCCACCTGCTTGACGCCATGCTTGGTCAACGTGCCCATGGCTTGCGCCAGGCCGCGCCCCACCGCATGGATTGCCAGCGACGCACTCGTCAGCACGCCCAGGGTGGCGTTGGCCAGTGACAGCACCCGCTTGGCATGCAGGTCGCCTTCGTACAAGGCGTTGATGAAGTTCAGGAGGTCGTGTCTCCGAAGCCATCGCCCGGATGACGTTTGCCGGTTTCCCTTTGGATGCATAGGAACCACATTCTAAATCCAGGCGCGCTATTCTGCAAACTTTCAGAATGCCAGATGTTCTATCTCAATAGGGCTGGCGTCCTATTCGGTTCACATAGTAAAATGAGGGGATCTCTGAGGATGGCGGTGCCGTGCTCGCGGAGCAGGTTGCCGCACAGGCGTTGGAAGGTGGAGGTCCACAAGTTGGAGATCCACACGGCTCGCGCGTCGCCGGCGGGGAGCATCGTGCGCAGGCGTTGCGCCATGTCGTTGGCCGCCTTGCGGGTGAAGGTGAGCGCCGCGATGCGGGCGGGCTCGCTACGGACGGTGCGCACGAGGTGGGCGATGCGGGCGCAGATCACGCGGGTCTTTCCGGACCCGGGGCCGGCGATGACGAGGATCGGTCCGTCGGGGGCGGTGACCGCTTCGCGCTGGCGTTCGTTGAGCGTGGCCAGGAGCTGTTCATGGTCGTACCGGGCGGTGGATCCGTCTGGAACGGTCGTGGGCATGTCGGATGGGATGGTACGGGAAGAGGAGGTGGGCGGACGATCGCCGACCTGGCCGGACACGTCGAGGTCAGTCCAGAGGACATGTACGAAGCAGCGGGACCTGCGAGTCCTAGCTAGAGGGGCTGTCTTGTGTCAATCCGTGCCGGCCGCCGGCGTGTCCGATCAGGTCGGCAGCCCGTCGTGAAGCCCCGCTCTGCACCGAGAGCGAGCGAGACGCTCCCGACAACGCGGCGCGAAGGAAGGGCATGTCAGACGGCCCCTCCTTCAAACCGGATCTTCTCGGTAGCGCGACGGAGACTATCCTCTGCCGCCGGATCCGGGAGGTTCGTGTCGCGCGGCCTCGTGTGCGTCGCGATCGCCTGGGCGCACACGCATCCGGCGGAGGGTTTGATGAGACGGCTCGTCGAGGCGTCACGTGTGAGGATCCTGCGCCTGTCCGTAGCCGGCCCAGGTGGTCTCGTAGAATCCCGACCAGAATTGCACACGGAATTGGTCATGACCACGCGTGGGTGTTCATGGATTCCATTGGCAACAAGGCGGTTAATCCCAAGTTGGCGGAGTCCGCACCGAACTCCACACATTGGCGGCGGCAGAAGCATGGCGGAGCGGCGTCTTGCTCCACGACCGCCAAGCCGACCAACCGATAGAACCCAGCCTACATCGGATGAATGTCGATGACCATCGCCTGCGGCGTCACCTGCAGTGTCCTCTATTCCCAGTTTCTTGCCAGCACGCTTCGCACTTCCGGGTGCGGCCACCCGCCGTAGCGCAGCCGGCCCCGGCCGGGACAGGCTGCTGCTACCGCGGCACACGGCGCTCAAAGTTCGCAACGTGGGCCAGATCCCTACTCCGACCGAGCTCGACGGCGCCCGACTGCAGGTCCGGCGGCTCTCACACGGGCCGTCAGGGGACCGCGTCCGAGTCCGCGCCGTCGGGCCAGGGGATCGGTTCATCGGCGGCGAACCGCCGCAGTACGTTCTCCGTGATCCGCGACACGTCGTTGTCGTAGTCGTTGTACGAGAGGCTGCCGCTCCACGCGATGGAGCTGGTCGAGAACACCGCGCCGCCGTTCGGGTATTCCAGATACGCCATGTCGGCCTTGACGAGGACGTTCTCGGTGCCCCCCTGGCGGGAATCCGACGTGTTGACCTCCTCGACTACGTGCTGGTACGCGTCCGAGTGCCCGAACGACATCGCCAGAATCAGCGTGTGGGCCGGCGACCCCAGCGCGTAGTCGACCCGGTCGAGCTCCGAGCCGGCTGCGCCGACCTCGAGGACCAGCGACGGGTGCTCGCCGATCAGGGCGTTCTCGTCGAGACCTTCGAAGATGAACGCCGCGCGCGGATCGAAGCTGCCCGGCATCCGCCGGAACGGGGAGTTGCGGTCGAACCCCTGCGCGGTGAACCCGACGCCGACGAGCTTCTGGGGCGCCCGGCCTCGGAATCGCCAGAGTCCCCCGAACTCGCCGGTCGTGGCGTGGTAGGTCTCGCCCGGTGCGCCCTGCCAGTGCTCGGTGCCGTGCTCCCGGCGAACCTCGATGAACCGTCCTGTCGGATCCAGGCTGGTGATCCAGTAGAACCCGTTGCCGCCCATGTACATCAGGCGTCCGCCCCCGGTCAGGTAGGCCTCCAGGGCGTCGAGCATCTGCACCGACGTGTACTCGGGATGCGTCCCGGTCAGGATGACGTTGTACGGCTCGATCAGGTCCAGTCCCTCGAGGTGCAGGTCGTGGTCGGTGATGATGTCGACGTCGAAGCCTTTCGCGTCGAGCCAGTCGACCAGGTGCGTGTCCGCCATGAACTGCCAGGGGTTGCGTGTGGTGATCTTCGGCCGCATGTTGGTGATCGGCCGTAGCGCCGACGAGTAGGTGATGCCGCTGCCGTCGTTGTGTGTCGAGTAGAGGCTCATTGGGCTCAGCCCCTCCGCCATGCTGCCGTAGGCCAGGTAGCTGAACGTGGGTACGAGGAACGCGATGCGGGCGGTGGCGGCGCTCGGTCGGGGCCGGACGAAGAACGGCACGTAGTCCTCGCTGGTCGAGGTTCGCAGGCGGGCGGCGTAGATGCCGCTCGCCAGATCGTCCGGGACCTGGAGCTGGAACCCGGCGTCCCAGCCCGCGTCCACGAGGTCATCGTCGTGGAAATAGATGGCGCTGTCACTAGTGTCCCAAGAAACTCGGGACAGCCACCCGTAAGTCCCAGAGCATAAAAGAGATACAGCGATTTGGAGCTGTCATCGACTTGAACTCGCCCCCGCTTTGAGACGATGCTCGTGCCCGTTTCCGAGGAGATGGGAGCATGTACTCAGGCAAGCTGGTCTTCGCGCAGGTGATGGATCACCTGCCGATGCACACCTTCCGTCGCGCCGTGAGCCGATATGGCGGCAACCGTTACGTTAAATCCTTCCCGTGCCACAGCCAGTTTCTGTGCATGGCGTTCGCCCAACTTACGTATCGGGAGAGTTTGCGTGATATCGAGGTCTGCCTGCGTGCGCAGCGGCAGAAGCTCTATCACCTGGGCATTCGCAGCCCGGTTTCGCGCAACACCTTGGCCAATGCGAACAAGCAACGCGACTGGCGAATCTACGCCGAGGTGGCGCAAGCGTTGATCGGCATCGCCAGACCGATGTACGCCAGTGAAGACCTGGGTCTGGACCTCGATAACACCGTGTTCGCCCTCGACGCATCGACCATCGACCTGTGCCTGTCTATGTTTCCGTGGGCGCCGTTCCAGTCCACGAAAGCAGCGGTCAAGCTGCACACGCTGCTCGACCTGCGCGGCCCGATTCCGACGTTCCTGCATGTCTCCGACGGCAAAATGGCCGACGTTCACGCGCTCGACCGCTTCGCCCCCGAACCTGGCGCCTTCTACGTGATGGATCGTGCCTACCTCGACTTCGAGCGCCTGTACGCCCTGGCGGCGTTCGGCGCGTTCTTCGTCATCCGCGCAAAGTCCAACACGCGGTACCAACGTCGGTACTCTCGGCCGGTCGACAAGACGACCGGTCTTCGTTGTGATCAGACCATCGTGCTCACGGCCGCGGATTCCGCGTCCCGGTATACGCAGCCGCTCCGCCGCGTGAAGTACTGGGATGAATCCACGGACAAGACGTTCAACTTCCTGACCAACAACTTTGCGATCCCTGCGCTCACAGTCGCCGAGCTGTACCGGTACCGCTGGCAAGTCGAGCTGTTCTTCAAGTGGATCAAGCAGCATCTGCGGATCAGGTCGTTCTTTGGGACCTCGGAGAACGCCGTCAAAAGCCAAATCTGGATCGCGGTGTCGGTGTACGTGCTCGTGGCCATCATCAAGAAACGGCTGGATCTCCCAGTAAGTCTCTACACAATTCTACAGACACTGAGCTTGACGGTGTTCGAGAAAACCCCGCTTTTGCGGCTATTCTCTGAGACCGATTACACTTCTCATAGTGGCGGCACCCGTAACTTGTTGAATCTATTGGAGTAATTCCTGGGACACTACTGTGGCGCTGTACTGATCGCGTGCCTGCTTGAAGTCCATCACCGTGGCGTTCCAGGTATGTCCCGTGACCGCGCGGGTGGGGGCGTTGACCGTCCGCCCGTGCGGTCCCTGCGGCGAGCGGTCGCTCACCGTCTCCGACTCGATGTCGGACGCCAAGTCCCAGTCGGCCAGCGCGTCGTCCGGCCCGCCGCCCCGCTCGATGGCGTCGATCTCGGCCGCGCCGAGGGCGCGAGCGTAAACGCGGGGGTTGTCGATCTTGCCGTTGTAGTGTCCCGCCGCCTCGCGCGCCTCGCCGCTTCCGCTCCAGTGCGCCGCCATCAGCAGCGGGAGCTGGTTCGGTGCGAGCGCGCGCACCGCGGTGGTCCGCTCCACCGTGGTCCGTGTCGGGTCACCCGGGAACGGGGTCTGCGGGCGCTGCACGAACACCACCCGGCCGCCGTCGGCGTCGTAGCTCACCGCCACGAAGTACCAGACGGTGGGCACGCCGTGCGGCCGGGGCCTGGCGGCGCCGGGAATCGCCGAACGCCACGCGCGTAGCGGCGTATCCACGTGCAGCGTCTCGGTGGCGCCGTCCTCGCCGCCGAGCCGGAGCGCGAGCCGCCCGTCCTCGTCGATAAACACGCCGTAGCCGCCCTCCCCGTCGTCGGACCATTTGGTGACGATCCCCTGTGCGGATCGTTCCCCGAACGACACGCCGGGCGTCGTCGGCGCGATCCACGCGGTGACGGTGAAGCTCCCGCGGAGGCGGAGCGCCGGGTCGTCCGGCACCAGGACGTAGGAGCCGAACGGCAGCTCCTGCCGCTGGCCGTCGTACTCGCCGCTCACCGGGGTGTCGATCTCCGTTTCCTTCAAACCGGGCCCGTTCGGGTTGGTGTCGCCGTGAATCAGCCGCACGATGTCGGCCCGGTAGCGCGGCAACTCGCTGCTGACCATGAACCGGATGGTCTCGCCCGACTGGACGCTCAGGCGATCCGCGTAGCCGACGATGCCGCGCTCCTGCAGCAAGGCCGGCACGTCGGTGGAGCCCAGCCGGTTGGTCTGGGCCGTCGGTGCGACGGCCAGGATGGCAACGGCCAGCGCCGTGCCGGCCATAACGCACGCACGCATCCGAGTGGCGGCCATGGGGTGCATCCTCTCATCCTTCCCGTGGTGGTCGTGGTGTCGACCGGCGCGCCGCAGGCCATCGAGACGCCGTTCGTCAACGCATGATAGCCACCCGGCGGCAGGATGCATACCGCTGGATTGGTGACCGCCGCGTCGGCGCACGCGTGATTCTGCCAGAATGCAGCGAACGCGGTTCGCGACGACTCAAGTTCGCCCACTGGTACGCTGCCACGGCCTGCCGGAGGCGAACCTGGAAGGGAGCTGGAGATGAAACGCTGGATGCGTTGGTTCCTGACCGCGTGCGTGCTCGGCGTCGCCGGTGGCGCGCTGATGACGAACGCGACACCCGGCGTGCGAGCCCATGGGACCGAGGCCCGCTACGTAGTCGAGGTCGACTGGACCCGGCCGGGCATCGCGCACACTTACGGCCTGAGCTATTCGGAGCTGGGTCCGGGCGCCTACCGCAACGAGGTCGAGACCCGCACGGTTGGCGGCCGGCAGTGCGTGGTCGGCGGGCTGATCGGTTTCGACGTCGATGACGACTACGCCTTCGACATCGACGAACCGGTTACCCTCACCCTGACCTACGCGCCAGCCCTCACGACACCGTTCACCGTCGTCTGGGACCAGAACGGCGGCAACAGCCGGGGCCAGATCGAGGTCCAGCCGGAAGCGGGCGAAACCCTGCGGAGCGTCACGCTGACCCTCGACCGCGCCCGAATGGCAGGCCACGGCACCCGGGGGATCGACATCGCCGCCGGCAGCCGCGAAGGGTTGGCCGTATGCGACATCGAGGTGTTCCGGAGCGGCACGACCAAGGCGCCGGCGGCGTTCGGCCAGTTCCGCCTCGAGGTGACCGACGCCGCAACGGGGCGTCCGATGCCCGCCCGCGTCGGTCTTTTCGACTCGACCGGCCGGATGCCCCTGCCGTCGGACGACGCGATCCTCGTGCACCGCTACACCGACGAGGTCCGCAGACTCTGGATTACCCCCCGCACGTTCTGGCCATCGCCGCACCGGCAGGCGTTCTACGTGAACGGCAGCTACGAGGCCCGCGTGCCGGCCGGGACCTACGAGCTGGTCGTCACCCGCGGCATCGAGTACCGCATCCATCACGGGGAGGTCGAGATCCGGCCCGGCGAGACCAGTACCGTTCCGATCGCCCTCGATCGTTACATCGATCAGCCGGCACGCGGCTGGTACTCGGGCGACGCCCACATCCATATCCAGCGGGACACGGTCCGCGACGAGAACACGTGGGCGCAGGTGGCGGCCGAGAACGTGCACGTCGGCAACCTGCTGCAGATGGGCAACATGGCCGGCACGCACTTCGGGCAGCCGGCATGGGGCGCGGCCGGCCGTTTCGAGCGGGACGGCCACGTCCTCGTCTCGGGCCAGGAGGATCCCCGGACCGTCCACCGCGGCCACACGATTCACCACAACCTGCAGCAGCCGCTCCATCTCGGCTACGAGAGCTACTTCCTCTACCATCAGGTCTTCGAGCAGTCGCGCAGCCAGGGAGGCGTGTCGGGTTACGCGCACCAGGCGGAGCTGTTCAACGGGCGCCGCGGCATCGCGCTCGACGTTCCCTTCGGGATCGTCGACTTCGTCGAGATCCTGCAGCAGGGTAGGCTGCCGACGGATCTCTGGTACGGCTTCCTCAACCTCGGCTACAAGCTGCTGCCGGCGGCCGGCTCGGACTTCCCCTACATGGATCTGCCGGGCGTGGTGCGCAGCTACGTACAGATCGACGGCGCCTTCGGCATGGACGCCTGGTTCGACGCCTTCCGGGCGGGCCGGCTCTACGTCACCAACGGTCCGCTGCTGGAGGTGACCGCCAACGGCGGAACGCTGGGCGACGAGCTGCACGTCGAACCGGGCGCGCGGGTGGAAATCGTGGCGGAGGCGTCGCTCAATCCGGACCTCGACCGGCTGCATCGCCTGGAGCTGGTCGTGCATGGCGAGGTGGTCGCTACCGCGTCGGCGGGCGGCCGGGACCGCGTCAGCCTGCGGACGACGGTGACCGCCGACCGCAGCCTGTGGCTGGCGGTTCGAGCGTTCGGCGAGCGGCAGGAAGAGCGCAACATGACGGTGGCCCACAGTGCGCCCATCTACGTGATCGTCGAGGGCCGGCCGTTCTACATGGACGAGCGCGTCCCGGAGCTGGTAGAACTGCAACGGACGCGGCTCCAGGAGCTGCTGACCGAGGCGGTCGATCCGAATCGCGACCTCGAACCCTGGGAGACGCGCAGCCTGCTCTCGGAGATGTGGCCCGGCCAACGCCGGTTGCTCGCGCCTCGCATCGAGGAGGCGGATGCGCGTTACCGGGCCCTGCTGGCGGCGGTCGAGGACGCGCAACGCTGAGAACGAAGCGGGCGACCGCGGCGAGCCGCGGTCGTCCCCGCTCACGCTGATCCGGCCTCCTGTTCAGAAGGCGACACGGAACGCCAACTGCAGCGTGCGCGGCTGGTGCTCTCTGCCCGACGCGCGCCGCTCGCGAAACCGGCTCGACCGCTCCAGGGTCGCGTGGACGTGTAGGCCACGATGACCTGGGCTGGGCAACCGGACGGCGTCCGATAAGCCCGGTTCGGTTAACTTCGGGCCGACCAACCCGCCGCGGTGTTGGGCCGGCCACTTGGCGCTCAATCCAATTCCGGGCCGGACCTTCGAGGTGAAGAGTTCACTGGGTCCGTCGAGGTGTGCCGGACACGGGCTCGTCGCGGGCGCGGAACAAGCAGACCAATGACACCCGCACGGCGCCGGCGTCGATCACCCACGCTTGGCCGCTCCACGCTTCGAAGATCCATCGGCTCTCCGTCTCCGTCTGGAACACCCGTCGGTTCGCGGCGCCCCTATATCGTCGCGGCGAGCCCGGCCCGGGTGAGCCGGTTTCCTCCGCACCTGCACACTGCTGGGGTAGGAGGAGAACATGCGCGATACCCTCGTTGCCGTCATCGTAGTTGTCGTCCCTCTCACCGCCTCCGCTCAGACTCGGGACGTTGGTGTGACTTTCGTCCCGGCGTTGCTTCAGTACCTCGACGTGCCGCCCGTCTGCTGCCCGGCATCCGTCTGGATCACGCTCCGGTCCGGGTAGCGCTTCCGGCTGCAGATCGACTACTTGCAGAGCAGCCGCCTGTCGGCGCGCTACGGCGGGTACCCTCACGACGAGCTGGTCGAGGGGCGGACGGCCAGCACGCGCCGGGACAGCATCACACAAGATACGCTCCGTGATATCAACGTGCTCGCGGCGTGGCGGGCTGTCGTCCAGGAATCGTTCCCCCGCTCGGCATGTCGGCGTAGAAAACTGCGGTCCAGCAGGTCCAGCAGTCCAACGCCGCCTGTTCGAGCAGCCCGGCGGCCTCTGGCGCATCCATGTCCCGCGCAGCCTTGGACATGTCATTCAGCGCACCTTCGCCTATGTCGGGGCACACTGTGACGAGGAAGCGCGCAATGCACTTTGCGTAAGCCGTCGCAGCGGTGCGGCTCGCCGGCGGCGTGCACTTCCTGTTGATCTCCGACATTACGGCATCTACGCGATCTGAGGCCGCGTTCAGCCGATCCAGGGCCACCAGCTCTTGCTCGGTCGTCGGTTCCGGGGGCTGCGGCGAGGGTAGTTCGGCCCGCTCGGGAACCGGCGCTGGATCGGGTTGGGTAGCTGCGGTTTCGGCCAACGCTACGGCGGGCTCATACTCTTCGGCGGCGGCGAGCTCGGGCTCCTCCGCCACAACCTTCAGCCCTGCAACTGTCGGTGGCGGCTCGTCCGACTGGTCCGGCAGGATGATTGCTCCGACGACGAACATGACGACGGCCACGAACCAGGCTGCGACGGCACTCCCACGGTCGGGCAGACCGACCGTGTGCGGGGCCACGATCCCGACGGTCCCCCACCCGAAGACGATGATGGAGCCGAACACCACGACGACGCTGAGGGCTGTTGCGAACGCCGAGACGAGAGCGATGAGAACCACCACGACGGCGGCAGCGACAGCGATGGCGAGCATGTGCCCCCCTTCATTAGGGGATGCCCGGCGGCCGGAATTGTTCACCGGGCCGACGGTAGTGTATCACTCTGATTCCGACGATTGGCGGACCGCACGCGAGCGGAAGGGGACTGACGGCGTAGACGGGCGCTACAGCGCGTTGTGCTTCCGCAGGAAATCTGCCAGTTCATCCGCTCGTGTCATCGCGTCGATATATCCCTTGGCATCCGCACGGGGGTCAGATGAGAGGCCTAGAATGCGCTGGTTGTCGGCGTGAAGCTGGTTCTTGTCTGGATCCAAGAACACGTCAAGCGCTTGACGCGCCGTCTTCAGCCGCGCCTCGTAGCACGACATCTTGTCCAGGCAGCGCTTCCGCTCCGTGCTCGCTTCGCCAATCTGGGTCATGATCTCGCTGTCTGTCAAAGCCTTTGCTCCCACTGAAAAAGGCGGCCTGGCATCATGCCGGGCCGCTGTTGTGTACGGAGCTCAGTCTATCATCAACGACCGCCCGCGTTTTCAGCGCAATTCATAGGCCCCATGCCCGCGTAGTCCCACGGCCTTGGTCCATCCGAGGATGTCTTCGCTGTCCCCGATGGTCTCCGGCTTGATCCACTGCATCCGATACCAGCCTCGTCAGCAGAATCTGTGGGTGAGTTCCGGTTCGGGCAGGTCGCCAAGTGCGTGATACAAAGCGACTTCCAGTGCCCCGGAGGTGCGGAACCCATACGCCCGTTTGGTGATCACTCTGGCCTTCCCGTTGAAGCCTTCGACAACGCCACTGGAGAACTGCCCCCGGGCTCGGAACCAGTTCAGGATCAGGTCACGGTGCGAGCGGACCATGCGGGCAACATCCTTCATCGGTTCGAGCCGCGAGCGCATCGTCCGGGTGCACCAGCGGTCGAGGAACCGTCCGGCCCAGTACGGCGACACGTAGCCCCACAGCGATTGAAAGTCCTCCTTGAGCAGGTAGGCGCGAACCGTGCGCAGGTTGCGACGCACCAGCTCGGCAAGCCGTTCGGCCTGCCCGTCGGTGAGATTTTCCGGACGCTTGAGCAGGAGCCAGCGGCTGTGCTTGAGCACCGGCGCCCGGCCCTCGGCGGCGAGCTTGCGGGCCTCGGCCGCGCGCACTTCGTCGATCGCCTGCGAGAAGTGGCTCATGATGTGGAAGCGGTCGAGCACCTGCACGGCCTGCCCGGGGCGCTCGGCGACCACCTTCAGGTAGGGCTTCCACATGTCGGAGCAGACGAAGTACAGCGCCGCGCTGCGTGCGGCGCCGAACCAGTCGAAGAAAGCCTCCAATGTCGCGGCCTTGCGTTCGCGTCCGACCCACAGCAGCCGCTTGCAGTGGCCGTCGATCTGATAGACCAGCGTCAGGTAGCGTTGCCCGCGGCGGCGCGAGAGCTCGTCGACGCCGATGGCCTCGATGTGGGTCAGGTCGCGGTGCGCGCGGCCCCAGTCGACGGCCATGCGCACGGCCCGATGGACGGTGTCCCAGGACGTGGGGAACGCCGCAGCGACTTCCTGCCACGACAGGCGCTTGGCCCACCCGGCAAGGAACCAGGCGTAGGCGTCGGTCAGTCGGTGCTTGCCGGTGCCCACGGGAGGGCCTCGACCCGCACGCCGCAGCGCGGGCAGGACACGCGGCGCATGGCGTAGAGAAAGACCACGGGGATGTGCCACAAGGGCACGAAGTCGAAGCGCCGGACCGCCTGCGTGTCGTAGCCCGGGGCCCGGCGCCGGCACTGCGAGCACGTCGCGCGGGTCCCGGCGCGGGGACGCACCCGGACCTCGATGCGCAGCTGCGGGTGCTCCACCAGCCGCACCGTCTCATAGACGAACGACGGGTGCTTCTGGACCCGATTCAAGATACTCTTGAGTTGCATTCCGTTCCCCTTCCGCGTCGCTTGGATGTTGTGCAGCACCCATTGTCGTGGATTCCGGAACGGGATGCGCTTCCGATGTCGAGGCCGCGTTGTGTGATTCGGAACGGGTCGTCGCCCCCGATGCGGGCGTCGAAACCGCGCCCGCCAAGTCCGGGGCCGTTCCCGACGGTCCTCCGCGACACCGGAGCGGCGCTCCGCCGTCGCACTTGCAGCCAGTCGATCAAGGGCCAGCCTTCCGGCTGGCCCGCAAGGGTCTCCCGCACGGTCGGTCGCGGCAGTCATCCGAAGGACCGCAGCGCAGCGCAGGACCCGCGTAGCGGGTTGAACGGCCGGGACCGACCGTGCGTGGTAAACGCGTTCCGAGCGCAAGCGAGGGCCTTATCCCGTCGCCCCGCGGACCGGCCTCAACCCACCCATACCTCTCTCAGGAGAACCTCAATTCTGCCCACAGATTCTGCGGAAGACCCCCGACCTGCAACCGGAGCAATACGCCTATCGGCCGGGCCGACACGCGCGCGACGCGGTCAAGCGCGTGCACCGGCTGCTGAATACGGGCCACGAGGAGGTGGTTGACGCCGACTTGTCAGACTACTTCGGCCAAATTCCGCACGCCGACCTGCTGCGGTCCATCGCCCGGCGCGTGAGCGACGGGCGGCTGTTGGGGTGGGTCAAGGCATGGCTGGAGATGGCGGTAGAAGAGGACGACGGTCACGGCGGACGCCGCCTCACGAACCGGGCGCGTCGTGAGCGGAAAGGGACCCCGCAAGGGTCACCGATTTCGCCGCTGTTCAGCAACGTCTACATGCGTCGCTTCATTCTGGGCTGGAAGGTGTTGGGCTATGCCCGGCGCTTCGAGGCGGAAATCGTCAACTACGCGGACGACTGTGCGCCACGAAGGCGCGGAAAGGAGGCCGAGATGGCCACCTAGCTGCAGCCATGCTGCATGAGGGATGAGGGCAGGCCCCTCGGAGCCGCCCGGCAGGGGGAGGCTTCAAACCGCCGTGCGCTGCCTCGGTCAAGAGCCGAGGTGGTAAGCGTCACGGAAACGGCGCGGCTTGACCGCGTCAGGTAGGGTGCAGGGAGACGAAGTGAATGAACCACCGGCAACGTGTCGAAAGCGTAGGGACGGTGTCGAAACCGGGGCGAGTCGTTAACCCGGGACAAGTTCAGCGGGAGCCTGCAGCTTGGCTGGGCGGCACCCGGCATAAAGGTGGCGTGACCCTGCACCAGGCCCTTGTGTGGAACGTGGGAACCTGTCGCCTCGATGTGAAGGGAGAAATCCAAGGGGCCGACCCCCAAGGATGAGAAGCCCGATGCGAGGCACAGGGGCGGAGCGACCCGTACGAGCGATGAAGTCGGGGAAACTCGATGGAGCAAAGGGGTCGCGTCATCCAGCGTGTCCCGACGGTCAACCGCGCGCGCGGGAGGAGCCGTCGAGCCACGCGAAGCCGTTCAATATTTCCAAGTGGGTGGTTTGGGAGGCCTACACTCGGGTCAAGGCGAACCACGGAGCAGCTGGCGTCGATGCTGAGTCTGTCGAGATGTTCGAGCAGGACCTGAAGAACAATCTCTATAAGATTTGGAATCGGATGTCGTCGGGCACGTACTTTCCGCCTCCGGTCCGGTCGGTTGGGATACCGAAGAAGGACGGAAGCGAGCGCCGCTTGGGCATACCCACGGTCATCGCCAACTGCACATCGCCCCAACGAGCCGTCGGGGTGGATTGAGATCACCCACCCGTTCCATCCACTCCGAGGTCGGCGGTTTCCGATCCTGAAGACGCGCCGCGTCTCCGGCATCGACACGTTCATCCTGCAGGGCACCTCTGGCGGCACGTTCTGCGTGCCGCGCGAGTGGACTGATCGAGAGGGCCCGGCCGCGGCGACGAATCTCGCGGTCGGCGCTCATGTCCTTGATTTCGTGAAGCTCATCGCGCTGACCGAGCTGTTGGCGGCCCTGGAGCAGGCCGACGACCGAGGGCTTCACAAATGAGGTCGAGGGGTGTAGTAGCGGACCAGTGGAATGACTGGTCTGAAAGAGCGCCTGGCGAGCTCGTTGCGGAGGCGCAGGACCATGCTGCTGCGGCAGCTCCCGCCCCTGAAGGCCATCCTGCGCGGCTCGCTCATCGAACGCTTCAAGCGCTGCGGGCGGCCGGGATGCAAGTGTGCGCGCGGGATCGGCCACGGCCCGAAGCTGTACCTGTCGGTCAGCATGCCGAAGGCACGACCGGTCATGGTCTACGTGCCGCAGGAGCATCGCAGCCAGGTCGAGCAGTTCGTCGCCAACTACCGCCGGACGCGACAGCTCCTCGACGAGATCGCCGCGATCAACCTCGAGCTGCTGCGACGCCGGGAGCCGATCGACTGAGTGCAGATGGCGGCCGCCATCCCCGTCGATGTCCAGACCGCCGGCCTGTTGGCCGCGAACATGCTGCAGTGCTGGATCGCGTCCGAGCGCGCGGCCGCTGCGACGAGCGCGCACGCGCTTCCGTCCCAGACGCGTCAGGAACTGATCGAGGGTGGTGCTGACGATGTCGAAAGTACAGAGCCACCACCTGCAGAAGCCGGCCTACATCTATGTCCGGCAGTCGACGATGGGGCAGGTGCGCCATCATCAGGAGAGCACCGAGCGGCAGTACGACCTGCGGAACCGGGCCATCGACATGATGTGGGCGCCGGAGCGAATCCGGGTCCTCGACCAGGATCTCGGGCAGTCGGGGGCGCAGACGACCAACCGCGAGGACTTCAAGACGCTGGTTGCCGATGTGTCGCTGGGCCGCGTCGGCGCGATCTTCGCCCTGGAAGCCTCGCGGCTGGCCCGCTCGAACCTGGAATGGCATCGGTTGATCGAGATCTGCGCGCTGACCCGGACGCTGGTCATCGACGAAGACGGCTGCTACGACCCGGCGGACTTCAACGACGCGCTGCTGTTGGGACTCAAGGCCACCATCGCCCAAGCCGAGCTGCACGTCATTCGCGCGCGCCTCCAGGGCGGCAAGCTCCACAAGGCCCAGAAGGGTGAGCTCCGCTTCCCGTTGCCGATCGGCTTGTGCTACGCCGACGAGGGGCGTATCGTGCTCGACCCGGACCAGGAGGTCCAGGGCGCTGTCAGGCTGGTCTTCGAGGTCTTCCGCCAGACGGGCAGCGCCTACGCGGTCGTGCACCACTTCGGCCGGCAGCAGTTGCGTTTCCCGAAGCGCGCCTACGGCGGAGCGTGGGACGGCCGCCTCATCTGGGGCCGGCTGAACCACAACCGCGTGCTCGACATTCTCAAGAACCCCACGTATGCCGGGGCGTATGTCTTCGGGCGTCACCAGAGCACGAAGGAGGTTTCTCCCGAAGGCGACGTCCGCATGCGCACGCGCCGCGTCCCGCTGGACGCCTGGCTCGTCCGGATCCAGAATCACCACGACGGCTACGTCTCCTGGCCGGAGTACGAGCGGAACCAGCAGCTGCTCGAAAACAACCGCACCAATGCCGAGCACATGCTCTTGAGCGGCGCCGCGCGGGAAGGGCTCGCACTGCTCCAAGGCCTGCTGCTGTGCGGTCGCTGCGGTCGCCGGCTGACCATCCGGTACCAAGGCAACGGCGGCATCTACCCGACCTACGAGTGCAACGCGCGGCGACGCGAAGGGGTCGCGACCAGTAGCTGCATGAGCTTGCGTTGCGACCTGCTGGACACCGCGGTCTCGGAGAGGGTGCTGGCGGTGCTCCAGCCTGCCGAGCTCGAGGTCGCCGAGGAAGCGCTGCGGCAGCTCGAGCACCGGGACGAGGCGATGTCCGCCCAATGGCGCATGCGCCTGGAACGAGCCGAGTACGAAGCGCAGCTGGCCCAGCGCCGCTACGAGGAGGTTGACCCGTCGAATCGCCTCGTGGCCGCGACGCTCGAGCAGCGCTGGAACGACGCCCTGGTGCGGCTCGAAGAGGCCCGGACGCAGTTTGCCGACTTCCAGAGCCAGGAGGCGCTGGTGGTCACGCCGGAGCAGCGCGCCCGGGTGGCGGCGCTTGCCCACGATTTCCCCCGCCTGTGGAACGTGCCGACGACCAAGGCGAAGGACAAGAAGCGCATACTCCGGCTCGTGATCAAGGACATCACCGTCGAGCGGTTCGGCGAACGCAAGACCGCCATCTTGCATGTCCGGTGGCAGGGTGGGGCCTGCGAAGACCTCAAGGTCACACTGCCTGCCAACATTGCCGATCGCCTCCGGTATCCCGACGAGGTCGTCGACCGCGTGCGCGAGCTGGCTCGCGAGCGCTCCGACGAGCAGATCGCGGCAGCGCTGAACCGGGAGGGTCGCCGTAGCGCCAAAGGCGGTGCATTCAACGTCTCGATGGTCCGTTGGATCCGCCACAAGCACCGGATTCCGGCGCCCGACTTCCAGCGCCCCGGCGAGCGGAGCGTCCGTCAGGTCGCCGACGAACTCGGCGTCAGCCGCAATGTGGTCTACTACTGGATCGACCGCGGCGTAGTCACGGCTCGACGACCCAACCACGGCTCGCCGTACTGGATCGTCTTCGACGACGATACAAAGGAGACATTGCGCGCCTGGGTCCGAAACTCCTCGCGAATCGGAACGGTCGCACGAGAATCCCGAAGCCGTGCTGTAGGAGGTGCATTATGAAGCCGGCGTCCCCACTGTCGCCGACAGAATTGCCCAGACGGTGGTCAAGATGTACCTGGAACCGGACGTGGAGCCGCATTTCCACCCCGATTCGTATGGGTATCGCCCGCGGAAGTCAGCAATCGACGCACTCGCGACGGCCCGGCAGCGATGCTGGCGTTATGACTGGGTGATCGATTTGGATATCCGCGGCTTCTTCGACAACCTGGATCACGCGCTCGTCATGCGTGCGGTCCGGAAGTACACCCGGTGCCGGTGGATTCTGCTCTATGTGCAGCGGTGGTTGACCGCTCCCATGCAGCAGGAAGACGGAACCCTGGTGCCGCGCACGATGGGAACGCCCCAAGGGGGCGTCGCGAGCCCGCTCCTGGCCAATATCTTCTTGCACCTCGCGTTCGACGACTGGATGCGGTCAACGCACCCGGACGTTCCGTTCGAGAGGTATGCGGATGATATCGTCGCGCACTGTCGTACGGAGACGCAGGCGCAGCAGGTCCTGGCGCACATCAAACGTCGTCTGGCGCAATGCCGGCTGGAAGTACATCCGGAGAAGACGCGTATCGTCTACTGCAAGGATGACGACCGGCCGGGGCAGTATCCCACGGAGCAGTTCACCTTCCTGGGATACACGTTTCGCTCTCGTCGGGCAAAGAATCGATGGGGTCAGTACTTCATCAGCTTCATACCGGCGGTGAGCAATGCGGCGGCGACACGGATGCGGCAGAAGATGCGACGTTGGCACCTCCCTCGGCGCAGCGACAAGGCCATCGACGACCTGGCCCGCATGTGGAATCCTGTCCTTCCTGGCTGGATTCAATTCTACGGCCGTTTCTACAAGTCGGCCCTGTATTCGGTCTTTCGCCACTTCAACGACCTGTTGGTTCGATGGGCCATGCGGAAATACAAGAGGCTCCGGCGCCATCGCCGCCGCGCCATTCACTGGCTCGGTGGTCTTGCGCGTCGCGCGCCCCGGCTGTTCGCCCACTGGCATCTGCTGGGGCTGACGCCGGCGGCTGGATGATGGGAGCTGTATGAGCGGAGACGTTCACGTACAGTTCTGCGAGCGCCCGGGGGTGCGATTCCCCCGGGCGACTCACCTCGCGGTGCTCGGCAAGGCGCCGGCGGCAGCAATGCGGTCGGCGGTCGAAGGCCTGCTGAAGCGTCTGAAGTTGCCCATCAACGCCGAGAAGACCCGCTGCTGCCGGGTGCCGGAGGAGTCGATGACGTTCCTCGGCTACCGGATTGGACGCAACTACCGTCGGGACACGGGCCGCGCCTACATCGGCACCCGCCCGAGCCCGGCGAGCGTCCAGAGCATCTGCCGCCGCGTGAGTGAGCTGACCGCGTCGCGTTACGGGCTACTGGAACCCGAGGTCGTGGTGGGTCGCATCAACCGGTTGCTGACCGGTTGGGCGAACTACTTCACCTTGGGACAGGTCAGCCCGGCCTACGCGGCAATCGACCAGCACGCCACCCGGCGGCTGCGCCAGTGGCTCTGTCGCAAGGAACGGGACCGCGTCGTATTGCCCGACACGGCAACCACGTCACCTCCGACCAGTTCAAGGAGCCTTCGCCGAGGTGCGAGCCGGGATAACTGGTCTCGACACGCGGCTCTCGATGAAGATCCCCGGCGTGCGGACCGAGATCGCGAACCCGTGACACCAGGCTCATCATCGACAGCACGACGTCCGATCAGGACCTGGCTCCCGGCGGGTCCGACGATGGCGTCGGTGTAGGTGTCAACATTGCCGATTTCGATCCTGACGTTGGCGACGGGCCGTGGCTCCCGCCGGCCGTCGGCGTAGACGCCGGTTCTCGTCCCCTGGTGGCGGAGCCCCAGCTCGGTGGCTACCTCTCCTCGGGGATTACGAGGTTTCACCGCGTCGGTGTCGACGAAGTCCTCGACCGTCGGCACGGTCACCGAGATCTACACCTTACCTGCGGATGCTCGTCTCGCGCTGTGGCCGGCCATTCGTCGGCTGGTCGCACCGCTTCTCGTAATCATTCCGATGGCATGTGTCCTGCCTGCAAGGGCCTCGGCAAGCGCATCACGGTCGACGTCGACAAGTTGCTCGACCTCGACCGGAGCGTCGAGCAAGGAGCCATCCGCCATCCCGCCTACGACATCGGGGACCTAACATGTTGTAGTTAGGCCGATCAATGGTGGCGTGGTCACGGGCAGTGTGGGATACGCTGTGGGAGCCGCGCCCGCCGCATGTCGGTAAGTGCCTATCTTGCAGTTAGTTACGGGAATAGTCGTGTAGATTCTCGATGAACTTGACGCGCAGATTCTCGGGGAGCTGCCGGCCGGCCGACTGCTCCAGCGTGGCTCGCGGGTCGCTCAGCAGACCCGTGCGGAAGTCGCTGTCCACGGCGCTGCGCGCGAGGACCTCCTGAACCCGTCCCTGATCGTTGGTGGTCGCCATTGTCGTGCCTCCTGATGATGCGGGTGAGAGTTGACGGGACGCGCTCGACGCACGCCCCTGGACATCGTCGAACGCAGCAAGCTGCGTGCCATTCCCGGAGATCGGTGTTCCGCAGGCCAATTTGCGGGAACGTCCGTCCGGCGCGCACGGTGGGGCTCCGATCTCCGGCTCGGCTGTCAAGGCTGGTTGCGTTCCGCGCTGGCGATCGATGCCGGTCGCGATCGGCGTGGCGTCGAATCGGGCGCGGGAATGCCGCGGCCGGACCGCCCACCCGCGACGCGCAACCGCGGTGGCGCGCCGCGAGTGCGCGAGGGAGGCCCGAGTCCACGATGTTGGGGGCGGATCGCCGGCGTGGAGGCTGATGGCGGGCCTGCCGGCGAGCCGCTCGCGGTGCGGCGCCGGCGTCACCGGCGGTTGCCGCGGCCTTGCGCGCCCGGCATGTGGGCCGCCCGGCGAAGCAACAGGTCACCGAGCCGCGGTGGCGCCGATTGCGCCCCGCAGGACGGAGCTGGGCTCGTATTCGACCGTTCGTGGCCGGGGCGTGCCCGGTCCGGGACCTCCTCCGATTCCGGGCGGCAGCGTGGGCTCTCACTTGGCACGGGGTTTGTAACTCGTTTCGGACGCATGCCGGACGGCAGCCGGCGCGACGACACGAACCCATGCACACGCGAACACCTGCGGCGGCGATGACACCGGCCGTCGTGCTGGCACTGGCGATGGCTGCGCAGGCCCAGGTCCGTTCCCCGGGCGGCGTCGAGATCGCGGACGTCGTGTCGACCGTCCTCGCCGGCAGCCCCGATATCGAGCAGGCACGTCTCGCCGTCGAGGCCGAGGCCGGTGCGCACCTGCTCGCGGCCAGCCACTTCGATCTCGAGGTTCGCACGTCGCTGCGTCGATCGCAGGAAAGCGTGCCGCTGGCGAGTGTGCCCGGCGTTCTGGCGACGCGGAGCGTCGAGTCGAGAAGCTCCGCGGCCAAGAGCTTCCGGTCGGGGCTGGCGGTGTCCACGGAGCTCTCGCTTGCGAATCTCCGTGGCAGCGCGATCGGAGCGCCGACCAGACAGGTCGTCTCCTCGACGTCCGTGCGCGTTCCGCTCTCGAAGGGGCGCGGCGGCGGCGCGGCGGCCGGTGCCGAGCAGGGCGCGCGGCAGGCCGTCACCGCCAGCCGGCTCGAACGCGACCACATCGCCGCCGGCGTCGTCCACGACGCCGTGCTCGCATACTGGCGCTACCTCGCGGCGGACGAGCGACTGCGGACGTACGCCGAGTCGGCGGACCGGGCGCGGCGTCTGGTCGAGGAAACCGAGGTCCTGGTCCGGGCCGACGAACGGCCCGCTTCCGACCTGGACCTGATGGCGAGCAACCGGGCGCAAAAGCTGACCGCGGTCACGGCGGCGCGGCAGACGCTGCTCGACGCGCAGTACGCCCTCGGGGTCGCCATGGGGCTGATGGCCGGGGCCATTCCACGGCTCGGCCCACCGTCGACCGGGTTTCCCGAGACGGCTGTCGTTCCCGGGTCCGCGGGCGGCGCGGCGGCGCGGGCGGCGGTGCGCATGGCCCTGGCGGTGCGGCGGGATCTCGCCGCGCTGCGGAGCCGTCGCGACGGGGCACGCCGATCGTGGGAGGGCGCGCTCC
Source organism: Vicinamibacterales bacterium (assembly GCA_963662835.3). Lineage (GTDB taxonomy): Bacteria > Acidobacteriota > Vicinamibacteria > Vicinamibacterales > UBA8438 > WTFV01. Next base: position 6,250,690 of record CAXXVU020000002.1, on the reverse strand, counting down.
GGGACGTGCGCCCGCGCTGGGACGTCGTGGCGCGCCTCGGATACACGAGCGTTGCACGGGAGGCGGAGCCCGGCGGCGGGACCTCGTTCGCTCCGCGCGCCGCAGGGCTGAACGGCCTGCTCCAGCTTCAGTATGAGCCGCTGGCTGCCAATCGCGAGTCCCGGGGAAGGGCGCTGGGCCGGGCGGCATCGCACCGCGCCGTCGCCGTCGCCGCCGACGACCTCGCTCGCCGGATCGAGGCGAACGTGCTCGTCGCGTTGGAGGCCGTCGGCAACGCGGCGCAGGAAGTGCGCATGGCGGATGAGGCGGTGCGCCTGTCCGAGCGATCGGTGCGCACGGAACAGGCGAAGTTCCGTCTCGGGCTCGCGGCCCTGTTCGACGCGATTCTGGCGGAGGACTCCCTGACGAACGCCCGCCTGCGCCGGACGAATGCACGATTCCGTTTCGCGGCGGCGCTCGTGAGGCTCCGTTTCGAGACGGGCACCTTGATAGATGTCGACGGCGGGAAGGTCTCGGCCGACCCGGATCGGGTGACTTCCTTCGTTCTCCGGGAGCGCAAGCCATGAAGAACAACGGTGTGTTTCGGAAAGCGTCACTCGATCGGCTCGCGTCGCCGGAGCAGCTCGACAAGCTGCTGCAGGTGACGCGGCCGCGTGGATGGATTGCCCTGGTCGCGCTCGGTTTCCTGGTGGGGTCGGCGGTTCTTTGGGGGTTCGAAGGAAGCATCCCCTCCAGGGTGGCCGGCCAGGGCATTCTTCTCAAGAGCGGCGGCGTGCTCGAGATCGCAGCCGGAGCCGGCGGGCGAATCACCGACGTGGCGGTCAATGTCGGCGATATCGTGCGTGAAGGACAGGTCGTCGCACGCGTCGCGCAGCCCGACGTGCTCAACCGGATCCGACAGGTTCGTCTCTCTCTGGAGAACCTCCGCGTCGATCATCGCCTCGTGACGACGCATTCCGAGGAAGAGGCTGCGTTGAGGCTCGCCCAGCTCCGGCAGCGGCGCGAGGGACTCGAAGAGTCCGTCGCCGCCGCGGTCGACAGCCTGCGCTGGCAACACGAGAAGATCGCGTCGCAGCAACAGCTCGTCGACCAGGGCCGCCTGACCCGACAGACCGTCGTCAACAGCCGCCAGCAGATGCACGCGACGGAGGAACGGCTGCGTGCGAATCGGCAGCAGTTGGCGGAGCTCGATCTCGAGCGGCTGGCGATGCAGGCGCGGAACTCGCGGACCCTGCAGACGAGCGGGCATCAGGTCGCCAGGGCCATGGTGGAGCTGGAACAGCTCGAACGCGAGTTGAAGGACATGTCCGAGATCGTGTCGACCGTCAGCGGCCGCATCATCGAGATCATGTCCGAGAGGGGCGATGTGGTCGCCCCCGGGCAGCCGCTGGTCCGCCTGGATCGGACCGGACGGACCGTCAAGGGGCTGGAGGCGGTCATCTACGTTTCGTCCGCGCACGGAAAACGGATTCGCGCGGGCATGGAGGTGAGAATCGCTCCGGCCTCGGTAGCGCCGGAAGAGTACGGCTACCTGATCGGGACGGTGACGTACGTATCGGACTTTCCGACCACTTCGCGAGCCATCCAGCGCATCTTGCGCAACCCCGAGCTCGTCGCCGCGCTGTCGCGAGGCGACGCGCCCTATGAGATACGCGCGGACCTCCAATTGGATCCTGCGACCGACAGCGGCTACCGGTGGTCCTCCTCGGCGGGCCCTCCCATGGACATCCTCACCGGGACCTTGTGCGCCGCCCGCATCACGGTCGAACGTCGCCGACCCGTCGAGATGGTGCTGCCTCTGCTCCGAGAGCAGTTCGGCGCATAGGCGTTTGCCGATGGGAGCGTTGGACAGGATGCGGCGCATGCTGCCGTACCGCCGGCGAGGGCGCCGGGCGCGGGTGCCGACGGTGCTGCAGATGGAAGCGGTCGAGTGCGGCGCGGCGGCGCTCGCCATGGTACTGGCCTATTTCGGCCGGTTCGTGCCCCTCGAGGAGTTGCGTGTGGCGTGCGGAGTCTCGCGCGACGGCAGCAAGGCGAGCAACCTGCTGAAGGGTGCGCGAAGCCATGGGCTGGTCGCTCGCGGGTACCGGCGGGAGCCGTCGGGACTGACGGACCTGCCCTTGCCGATGGTGGTCCACTGGAACTTCAACCACTTCGTGGTGCTGGAGGGGTTCGGCGCCGAGCGCGTCTTTCTCAATGATCCGGCGGCCGGCCCCAGGATAGTGTCCAGCCGCGAATTCGACGAGGCGTTCACCGGCGTCGTTCTGACTTTCGAGCCGTCCCGCGACTTCGAGCGCGCAGGTGGCAGGCGACGGCTTCTGACCGCGCTGCGCCCCAGGCTGGCCGGGTCGTACGCCGCGCTCGCGTACGTGGTCGGCGCCGGTCTCCTGCTGGTCGTGCCGGGGCTCGTCGTGCCGACGTTCGCCCGCGTGTTCGTGGACGATGTGCTGGTGCGGCGGGCGTCCGATCTGGTGAAGCCGCTCTTCCTGGCGATGGGGCTCGCCATCACGGTGCTCGGCGCGTTGACGTGGCTGCAGCACCGCTATCTGCTTCGGCTGGAGACGAGGTTCGCGGTCACGACCTCCAGCCGGTTCCTGTGGCACGTCCTGCATCTGCCCATGCGGTTCTTCACGCAGCGCTTCGCCGGAGACATCGGTTCCCGCGTGGCCATCAACGATCGGATCGCTCATCTGCTGTCGGGTGAGCTGGCCGCGTCGTTCATCGGCGCTTGCCTGGCGGTCTTCTATGCCGCGTTCATGTGGCAGTACGACCGGGTGCTCAGCACGGTGGCCGTTTCGACCGCAGTTCTCAACGTCATCGCGCTCAAGTACTTCTCTGCGCAACGGGAGCATCTGAACCAGCGGCTCCTGCACGACCAGGGACGCATGCTCGGGACGGCGATGGCCGGCCTGCAGGGGGTGGAGACCCTCAAGGCGATGGGGGCCGAATCCGATTTCTTCGCGCGCTGGTCGGGCTATCAGGCCAAGGCGGTCGGCACGGAGCAGCGCCTCAAGGTGCAGACCGAGATGCTGGCCGCCGTCCCGCGCTTCCTCATGCCGGTCAGCACGGCGCTGATTCTCGGCATCGGCGGGCTGCGCGTGATGGAGGGGGCGGTCAGCATGGGAATGCTGGTTGCCTTCCAGGCGCTCATGCTGGGGTTCATCACCCCCGTGAACAGGCTGGTCGATCTGGGCAGCACGCTGCAAGAGGCCGCCGGAGACATCGCCAGGCTCGACGACGTGTTGTCCGCCCCGGCGGACACGGCGCCGGCGCACGCCGCGGAGGACGACACGGCGCCGTCCCGGACAAGGCTGTCGGGGTACCTCGAGCTGCGCGACGTCACCTTCGGCTACAGCCCGCTCGATCCGCCGCTGATTGAGAACTTCGCCCTGTCGTTGCGCCCCGGAAGCAGGGTCGCACTGGTAGGCGGGTCCGGCTGCGGCAAGACCACGATCGCCAGGCTGGTCTGCGGTCTGTACGAGCCTTGGAGCGGGAAGGTGCTGTTCGACGGCCGACCCCGCCGGGACTGGCCACGCCGGCTGTTGACCGCGTCCTTTTCCGTGGTCGACCAGGAGGTGTTCCTGTTCGAGGGTTCCGTCTGCGACAACCTGACGCTCTGGGACGCCACGATTGACGAGGCCGACATGGTGCGCGCGGCAACCGACGCCTGCATGCACGACGAGATTTCGGTCCGCCCCGGTCACTACCACAGCATGGTGGAGGAGGGCGGTCGCAACTTCAGCGGCGGCCAGCGCCAGCGGCTGGAGATCGCCCGCGCGCTGGTTACGAATCCGGTTCTGCTGGTGCTCGATGAAGCGACCAGTGCGCTCGACCCGACGACCGAGGCGCAGATCGACGACAACCTCCGCCGCCGGGGCTGCACCTGTCTCATCGTGGCCCATCGGCTGAGCACCATCCGGGACTGCGACGAGATCATCGTGCTCGAGCGCGGGCGGGTCGTTCAACGAGGAAAGCACGACGAGATGAAGGCGGTCCCGGGACCCTACAGGCGGCTGATTGCAGCGGGCTCCCAGGAGTCTGCGCCGTAGAAACGTGGCCGCTCCCGGTCAGGTCCGGTGGGGCGGCAATCGGAGCCGCAGGCGACGATTCGGCGCGCCGGGCAGCGGCACGACAATGGAACGGAGTCTGACTTGTCGAGGTTGTTCACGCAGCGGGATGAGGTGATCCGGGCCGGCGCGAATCCGGCCTTCCTTCTGGACGGGCGAGGAGCCTGGTTCGTGGAGCGGGGCGGGGTCGACGTCTTCTGCCTGGGGCTGGACGCCGAGGGGGCGGTCGTGGCCCGCACCCACGTCGCGCGGGTGCCCGCCGGCCGCTGCCTGTTCGGGGCTGCCGGGGTGGCTGTCGACGACCGGGATCGGATGGAAGGAACGGAGAGTGCGGATTCGCAGGGAGCACGGGGCGTCCTGCAGGCGGTTGGGAGCGCGGGGACGACGCTCCTGTTTCTCGAGGCCGGCGCTGCGCGAGCGAGGTTCGGCGAGGCTGCGTTGCGTGCCGAGGGTGCGCGGCTGATCGACGAGTGGGTCGATGCCGTCTGCGCCGGACTCCCCACCGGTGAGATGCCCCGAGATTGTGAACCGCTGCAACCGCCGTCGACCGTCCGGATCGAGCCTGGGACGGCGGTGACCTCGCGCTCGGGCGTGGCGTGGATCGAGCACGTGAAAGGGAGGTCGAGTCTGTTGGGAAGACCCGAGCTTCCGCTGCGCGCGTACCCGGTTCCCTGTTCGACGCGCACCTGGCTCCTGGCGTCCACCGCGGGCGAAGTCAGGGTGACCGCCACCCTCTCCCTCCTGGAGCGTGCCGACGTCTGGAAGGGGCTCGGCGTGTTGCAGCGGCTGGTGATCCGGGGTTCGCTGCTGGCGATGGACGAACGGTCCGCCAGGGAGCGCCTCCGGCAGCGGCGTCGGAGTGTGGAGCGGGAGGCTCTGATGCGCAGCGCGTTCACGGAGCTCGTGGCGGTCCACGATACCGCAGCCGGCGCGCCGGGCCTGTCGGATTCCACGGCGGCAGGGGCGGCCGAACAGGATACGCTCGCGTGGGCCGGCCGGCAGGTGGGCGCTGCGCTCGGACTGGCGCTGACGCCGGGGTCCGGGCGCGTCGTCGCCTCGGTGGCGGATCCCGTCGCGGCGATGGCCAGAGCGTCGGCCGTGCGCATGCGGCGCGTGTTGTTGGAGGACGGCTGGTGGCGCAGTGACAGTGGGCCGTTGCTCGGTCGCGTTCGACAGGCGGACAGGCGCTGGGTAGCGCTCCTGCCGGTTACCTCCGGTACCTACGCCGTCTGCGATCCCGCCGACGGCACGCGCACGCCGGTGACGGCGGCGACGGCCTCGACGCTGGCGCCTGTCGCCTATACCTTCTATCGTTCCTTTCCGACGGACCGTCTGTCGCCCGGAGACGTCCTGCGGTTCGGCGTGCGCGGATGCCGGCGCGATCTGCTCATGGTCGTGGGTTTGGGTTTCTCCGGGGGCTTGCTCGGCCTCGTCCCGCCCGTCGCGACCGGCGCGCTCTTCAACTCGATCATTCCCGGCGCCGAGCGCGACCAGCTCGTGCAGGTGACGCTGATTCTGCTTGCGGGAGCCTTCGCCGCCGGCATGCTCGAGCTGGCTCGGCGGCTTGCACTTACCAGAGTGGACGGCCGAATGGGCGCCGCGGTGCAGGCGGCCGTCTGGGATCGACTGCTCAGTCTTCCTCTGCGGTTCTTTCGCCCCTACAGCGCCGGCGATCTCGCGGTGCGCGCCATGGGCATCGACGCCATGCGCAGGTTGCTTTCCGGGGTCACCGTGACCGCAGCGCTCGGAGGACTGTTCTCTCTCTCGAACCTCGCGCTCCTGTTTCACTACGGCGAGGCGTTGGCCTGGTGGGCAACGCTGTTGCTGTGCGCGGCGGCCGGCGCGACCGTGCTCGCGGGCTACGGCCAGCTCCGGCTCCAGCGGCAGATCGTCCCCCTGCGCGCCAGAACGTCGGGCCTGGTGCTGCAGTTGCTGGCCGGCATCTCGAAGTTGCGGGTCGCCGCCGCGGAAGGGCACGCGTTCGCGCAGTGGGCCCGCCTGTTCAGCCGGCAGCGGCGCCTGCAGTTCAGGTCCAGAACGGTGGGCAACTGGCTGCGCCTCTTCAACGCCGTTTTCCCGACGCTGTCCGTGCTGGTGATCATGGCGGCGGCGACGGCGGGGGGCAATGCCCTGCCCGAAATCCGCACCGGCGACTACCTGGCGTTCTCGGCCGCGTTCGGCGTGTGCCTGGCGGCAATGGTCTCGATGAGCGCCGCGGCGATGGAGGCGCTGGCCGCGGTTCCGCTCTACGAGAACGCCAAGCCGATTCTCGACGCGGCGCCGGAGGTGCACGACGCCAGGGGCGATCCGGGATCCCTGACCGGCAACGTCGCGGTGCACGACCTCACGTTCCGTTATCAGCCCGATCTGCCGCCGGCGCTGCAGGACGTGTCGTTCGCGGTGCGGGCGGGCGAGTTCATCGCCTTCGTCGGACCGTCCGGGTCCGGCAAGTCGACGCTGCTGCGGGTGCTTCTCGGCTTCGAGCGACCGGACTCCGGCTCGGTGTACTTCGACGGCCAGGACTTCAGCAGGCTGGACGTCCAGGCGGTGCGGAGCCAGATCGGCGTTGTCCTGCAGTCGGGGCGGATCATGGCCGGCGACTTCTTCACGAACATCGTCGGCGCCACCGCGCACACGCTCGAGGACGCCTGGAACGCGGCGCGCATGGCCGGACTGGCCGAGGACATCGAGGCGCTGCCGATGGGCATGCACACGGTCATCAGCGAAGGCGCAAGCACGCTTTCCGGCGGGCAGCGCCAGCGACTCCTGATCGCGCGGGCCATCGTCAGCAGGCCGCGCCTGGTCTTCTTCGACGAGGCAACCAGCGCGCTCGACAACCGGACTCAGGCCATCGTGAGCGACAGCCTGGGGCGGCTCAACGCGACCCGCATCGTCATCGCGCACCGGCTGAGCACGATTGTGGACGCCACCCGGCTCTACGTCATGGAGCACGGCCGCGTGGTGCAATCGGGACGGTACGAGGACCTCGTCGCTCGCGAGGGGCCTTTTGCCGAGCTGGCCCGGCGCCAGATGAACTGAAGCCGACGGGGGAGAACATGTCCGGCACGAGTCCGCATCGCAGTCCGGTAGCGCTTCTCGCGGCCGTCTGTGCGCTGTTCGTTTCCGTGGGCGGCTGCCGGCAGGCCGAGCTGTCCCGCGGACAGGCGCAGGCGCAGGCGGGCGGCCCGGTCACCATCGCCGCCGCATGGCCCTGGCAGTCGCGCACGACCCTGCTCTACGGCAGGGGGCTGCGGATGGCGGTCGACGAGACGAACGCTGCCGGCGGCGTCCTGGGCCGTCCGCTCACGGTGTTGCGCGAGGACGATCACGAGTCGGTCGACGAGAGCCGCCTGGTCGCGCGACGCCTCGCGCAGAACGACGACGTGGTGGCGGTGATCGGCCACATGCAGTCGTATGCCTCGCTTCCGGCCGCGGCCATCTACGACCTGTTCGGCATCGTTCACCTGGCGCCGACGGCTACCGATCCCCGCCTGACCCGGCAGGGGTACCGCCGGCTGTTCCGCCTGACGTTCACCGACCGGGAAACCGGGGCCCAGATGGCGGACTTCGCCGCCGCGCAAGGTTACGACCGGGTGGCCATCTATTACATCCGCAATGCCTACGGCCGCGGTCTGGCCAATGCGTTCGAGGAGCGGGCGCTCGAGCGCGGCATCGGCATCGCCGACCGGCAGTCCTACGATCCCAACACCGTGGGCGGAGAGCGCGCGCTGAACGACATTCTGGCATCCTGGCGGGACCTGGAGCTGCGCGCGATCTTCGTCGCGGGCGAGCCTCGCGAGGCGGCGGCGATGATCCGGGCCGCCCGCGCGCTCGGGATCGACGTTCCCGTGCTGGGCGGCGATGCGTTGGGGACGGGCGACTTCGTCAGCCTCGGCGGCAGTGCGGTCGAGGGCACGGTCATCGCCGCCGCGTTCCACCCGGCCGACGAACGCGCAGCGGTGCGGCGCTTCAGTGCGGCGTTCCGGCAGCGTTACGGCAGGTTGCCCGATGCATCGGCGGCGCTCGGATACGATGCCGTGCGGCTGCTCGTCCACGGGATGACGCGCGCGGAATCGGTCGACCCCGACGACGTGGCGGAGGCGCTGCGGTCGATCGTCGGTTGGCAGGGTGTCACCGGCGCCTTCTCCTTCACCGATGAAGGAGGCCTCGTCGAGCGGGCCATCGGCAAGGTCGTCGTTCGCGATGGCCGGCTCGCCTGGATGGCGGCAGGCCCCACGGGGCGGTGACGTGCCGTCCGTGTCGGACCGCATGTCGGTCCTGCAGTCGCTCGGAGCCACCCCGGCCGAATGCGTCGAGTTGCTGCGCTACAACGAGAACCACTTCGATCCGGCACGACTCGACGGCGGCGGTTCGCTGCCGCTCGCAGACGAGGCCTTCGTGGCGACCTGGGAGGGTTATCTGCGACGGGCGGAGTCGGCCGGCGCCTGGACGGTCCTGCGGAACGCGCTGGTGCAGCTTCGCTTCCCGATCCGCCGCGGGATGAGCCGCGTGCCCGCCTACCGGTCGGCCACGAGGGGGCTGGCCCCCGTGTGCGGCGAGACGGCCTCGGACCGGCCGCGCCGGCCGGCCGCCGTCCGGCTCGCGATCCACCCTACCCCCGCCGGACGGCTGCCGGTGGTCGTCGCATCCCGTCGCGACGACTTCGAGTTCCTGGTCCGGGCCCTGGTGAAGCGCAACGAGCCGGCGCCGGTTCCCGCCTCGCTCGGGGCCTGCCTGGTCGCCGGCTACACGAACGTCGAGCGGTTGCAGAGGTTGAAGAAGCACTGGTGGGACAGCCAGCCGTTTCCGACGGAGCTCGGCTGGCAGCGGGAGATCCGGACGGCGCCGCCGCGGAAATCGCTCTACCGGGATCGGTTCGTCATCGCGTGCACGACGCCGTACAGCGCGGTGTCCGCCGAGGGCCTGGGCCTCCATCCGGACACGTGGGAGCGCCTGTCGCTGGCGATCCGCATCGAGCACGAGTCCATGCACTACCTCACGCGCCGTGTGTTCGGCTCGATGAAGAGCAGGCTGCTCGACGAGTTGATCGCCGACTATGCGGGAATCGTTCATGCGAGCGGCCGGTTCCGGGCCGATTGGGCGCTCAGGTTTCTGGGCCTCGAGGGCTACCCGGAATACCGGGCAGGCGGGCGCCTCGAGCACTACCGGGGCGATCCGCCGCTGTCGGACGGCGCCTTCCGCGTTCTTTGCGGACTCGCGCAACGCGCCGTCGGCAACCTGGAGACCTGGTCCGCGACCGCCGCCGACGCGACGCAGCCGGACGACCGCCTGCGGACGGTCCTTGCCCTGACGCGACTGACGGTCGAGGACCTCGCCGGCCCCGACGGCGTGGACCGCCTGCGTACGGCGGCGCGGGCCGTCGGGCGCTGCCTTCCGCGCATGCCGCCGCCGCCGCGCGGGGGACCGTCGCCGCGGTCCGATTGACACCCGCGCTGCGCCCCCGTATAAGCTTGTGGACTCACGCGAGGGACACGGGAAGCCGAGCCAAGGACGCGCATTCGGGGTGAACGCCATGTCAAGTCGATCCGCGAACGTTTCCATCCGCCGCGTGCCGCCGCCGGCGCTGGCGAGCCTCCTGCTCGCGATCGCGTCGCTCGCCGGTGCGCCGCCGGCCGCCGCGCAGGACGCGCCCGCGCCGACGGTCGATTTCCAGCGGCAGGTGCGGCCGATCCTCGCGGACAACTGCTTCCAGTGCCACGGGCCCGACGAGAGCACCCGGCAGGTGCGGCTGCGCCTCGACACCGAGGAGGGCGCGTTCGCGGAGCGGCCCAACGGGCACCCCATCGTGCGGAGCGACGCCGGGGCCAGCCTGGTCATTCAGCGCATCACGCACGCCGATTCGCGGCTGCGGATGCCGCCGCCGGACACGAACAAGATCCTCAACGACCAGCAGATCGACATCCTGCGGCGCTGGATCGACGAGGGCGCATCCTGGGATCAGCACTGGGCGTTCGAGCCGGTCGCCCGTCCGCCGTTGCCGGCCGTGGCTGACACCGCCTGGGCGCGCAGCCCCCTCGATCGCTTCGTTCTCTCGCGGCTGGAGGCCGAAGGGCTTTCCCCGGCTCCGGAGGCCGACCGGCGGACGCTGGCCCGCAGGGCCGCTCTGGATCTGACGGGTCTGCCGCCCGCTCCCGCGCTGCTGGACGCGTTCCTGAACGATCCGTCGGCCGACGCCTACGAGAGGTTCGTCGACCGGTTGCTCGCGACCGGGCAGTGGGGCGAGCACCGCGCCCGCTACTGGCTGGACGCGGCTCGCTACGGCGACACGCACGGGATCCACATCGACAACTACCGGGAGATGTATCCCTACCGCGACTGGGTGATCCGCGCGTTCAACGAGAACAAGGCGTTCGACGAGTTCACGGTTGAGCAGGTGGCCGGCGATCTGCTGCCGGAGCCGAGCCTGGACCAGCTCGTGGCGTCCGGCTTCCAGCGCAACAACATCACGACCAACGAGGGCGGGGTCGTCCCCGAGGAGTACGAGGCCATCTACGCGAAGGACCGGGCCGAAACGATCGGCAACGTCTTCCTGGGACTCACCGTCGGCTGCGCCACCTGCCACGACCACAAGTTCGACCCGATCCGGCAGAGCGAGTTCTACGCGCTGACGGCGTTCTTCCGCAACACGACGCAGTACGTGATGGACGGCAACGTGTCGGATCCGCCGCCCATCCTGGTCGTGCCGCGGGAGGAGGACCGCACGCTCTGGTACGACCTGCGCGAGGAGGCGGCCGACGTCGAGGCGCTGATGGCGCACCGGGCGGCGGCGGTCGATACGGCCTTCGCCGAGTGGCTCGCGACCGGCGACTACCGGACCCTGAGGTCGCCGCTCGAGGCCGAGGCGGAGTGGATGCGGCTCGATCTCGGCGCCGCCGCCGGCCCGGCCTTCGAGCTGGACGGGCAACGGCATCCGGTCGCCATCGAGGGCGGGGCGGAGATCGGAGCCGGCCCGCACGGGCATCAGGCGTTGCGTTTCGGCGACGAGTCCTGGGCGGCTCTGCCCCCGGTGCCGCTCGATACCGACACGCCCTTCTCGATCGCACTCTGGATCTACCAGCCGGAGCAGGAAGGCAACTTCGTCGTCGCGGGCCAGTACGACGCGGACGACGAGATGCGCGGCTGGTCGATGGACATCGGCTCGCGGCAGCTCTCCTTCCGGATGACGGGCGGACCGGACCCGGACGGCGAGGGCCGGCCTGCGCCGCGCGTCGCCCCCACCAACCTGAAACGAATGCCGCCGGGCGAGTGGACGCACATCGTCGTCACGCACGACGGCAGCGGCGAGCGCGCCGGCATGAACGTCTTCCGGGACGGTGACGTCGTCGAGGCGTCGGGCAGCGAGTACTTCACCCGGGCAATCGGGAGCATCCGGACCGGGCTGCCGCTGGAGCTCGGCCGCGGGCGGACGACGGGCCGGGGCGGTCGCGACGAGCTGGAGATGCGCTACTTCAGCGGCGGCGGCGTCGCCGACCTGCGCGTCTTCAACCGACCGCTGACGGTGCAGGAGGCGAAGGTGGTCTCGCTCTGGTCGACCCTGGAGCGTGCGCGGGACAAGCACCCCGCCGCGCTCGACGGGGCCGAGCGCGATGCCCTGCGGCTCTACTACCTCAGCGTCGAGGACGCGCAGTACCGGGGATTCGTCGCGCGCAGCCGGGAGATCGAGCGCGAATGGCGGGAGCTGCGGCGCCGGGGCGGCATTACGCACGTGATGAACGAGCGCACCGACAGCGAGGCCGCCGCGCACGTGCTCAATCGGGGGATGTACGATCAGCCGCTCGAGCGGGTGCTCGCGGGCACGCCCGCGGCGCTCCCGCCGATGGAGGAGTCCTGGCCGCGCAACCGTCTCGGGCTCGCCCGCTGGCTGGTCGACGAGGACAACCCGCTGACGAGCCGCGTGACGGCGAACCGCTTCTGGCAGCAGGTCTTCGGGACGGGCCTGGTCACGACCAGCGAGGACTTCGGCGCGCAGGGCGATCCGCCGACCCACCCGGCCCTGCTCGACTGGCTGGCGGTGGAGTTCCGCGAGTCGGGCTGGGACGTCAAGCGGTTCTTCCGGACGCTGGTGACGTCGTCCACCTACCGGCAGTCCGCGCTGGCCAGGCCCGGGAAGCTGGAGGCGGACCCGGAGAACCGCCTGTTCTCGCGCGGCCCGCGCTTCCGGATGGACGCCGAGATGGTGCGCGACTACGCCCTGGCCGCCAGCGGCCTGCTGGTGCGGACGATCGGCGGCCCGAGCGTGCGGCCGTACCAGCCGGCCGGCGTCTGGTCGACGGTGGCGATGCCGCAGAGCAACACCCGGTCCTACCGGCAGGACGACGGCGAGCGCCTGTACCGCCGGAGCCTCTACACCTTCTGGAAGCGGTCGGCGCCCCCGCCGTCGATGGAGATCTTCAACGCGCCGACGCGCGAGCATTCCGTCGTGCGCCGGGAGCGGACGAACACGCCGCTGCAGGCGCTCGTGACGATGAACGATCCACAGTTCGTCGAGGCATCGAGGCGCCTCGCCCAGCGCGCGCTGCGCCAGACCTCCGGGCGGTTCGACGCGGGTCTCGACTTCGTGACCCTGCGGCTCATGGCCCGGCGCTTCAACGACATGGAGCGCGAGATAGCCCGGCGGTCGTTCGACGGTCTGGTCGATGCCTATCGTGCGGACCCGGACGAAGCGGAGCGGCTTCTCGACGTGGGCGACTCGGCGCCGGACCACACGCTGCCGGCGGCGGAGTCGGCGGCCTGGACCATGCTGGTGACCCAGGTGCTGAACCTGGACGAAGTGCTCAACAAGTAGCCGCGCGGGCAGCGGGACAATGCGCGTCGGGACAGACGATCCGACAACGAGGGGTTTCACGATGCATCCAGTCGAAGAGGCGATCCAGGCGGAGACCCGGCGGCAATTCTTCGGCAAGGTCGCCATGGGGGTCGGCGGGCTCGCCCTGTCCAGCCTGATGGCCGACGACGCGTTCGCCGCGCCGCAGGACGCTTCGTCGTTCGGCGGCCTGCCGTCCCTGCCGCACTTCGCCCCGAAGGCGAAGCGTTGCATCTATCTGCACATGATGGGCGCCCCGCCGCAGATGGACCTGCTCGACTACAAGCCGAAGATGCGCGACTGGTACGACAAGGACCTGCCGGAGTCGATCCGGCAGGGTCAGCGCCTGACGACGATGACCTCCGGGCAGGCGCGCTTCCCGATCGCGCCCTCGGTGTTCGAGTTCGACCGGCACGGGCAGAGCGGCGCCTGGATCTCGGAGATCCTGCCCTACACGGCGCGAATGGCCGACGACATCGCCATCGTTCGCTCGATGCACACCGACGCCATCAACCACGAGCCGGGCATCACGTTCATCCAGACCGGCCAGCAGATTCCGGGGCGCCCGTGCATCGGGGCGTGGTTCGCCTACGGCCTCGGCAGCATGAACCGCGACCTGCCGACGTTCGTGGTGATGAACGCCGAGAAGAGCCATCCGAAGTCCGGGGTGCAGGCGATCTCCGCGAAGCTGTGGAGCGCCGGTTTCCTGTCGCCGGAGTACGCCGGGGTCAGGCTGCGGGCCGGCGCCGACCCCGTGCTCTACCTCAGCGATCCGGACGGGGTGTCGCGCGACGTCCGCCGGCAGATGCTGGACGGCCTCGCCGATCTGAACCGGATCCAGCACGAGCAGCTCGGCAGCCCCGAGACCCTGGCCCGCATCCAGCAGTACGAGATGGCGTTCCGGATGCAGTCGTCGGTCCCGGAGATGGCCGACCTGTCGAGCGAGCCGGAGCGTACGTTCGAACGCTGGGGCGAAGAGGCGAAGCAGCCCGGCAAGTTCCAGAACGCGGCCCTGATGGCGCGCCGGCTGATCGAGCGCGGGGTGCGCTTCGTCCAGATCTACCACCGCGGCTGGGACGTGCACGCGTTCGCACCCGAGGTGCTGCCGGCGCAGGCGCGGGACGTCGACCGGGCGGCGTGGGCGCTCATCCAGGACCTGAAGGAGCGCGGACTCTTCGACGAGACGCTGGTCATCTGGGGCGGCGAGTTCGGCCGGACGATCTACTCGCAGGGTCGGCTGACCCCTACCGACTACGGGCGCGACCACCATCCGCGCTGCTTCAGCCTGTGGATGGCGGGCGGCGGGGTCAAGGGGGGCGTCGTCCACGGCGAGACCGACGACTTCTCCTACAACATCGTCAAGGACCCGGTGCACATCCGGGACCTGCAGGCGACGATCCTGCACCTGTTCGGGATCGATCACGAGCGGTTCACGCACAAGCACCGCGGCCTCGACGCCAAGCTGACCGGCGTCGAGCCGGCCCGCGTGGTGCGGGAGGTGCTGGCGTAGCGGTTCGCGGCGAGGCTCCGTCCTGCGCTCGGAGGGGGCGAGGCTTCGACCCGCAGTGCAGGCGGTACTTGCGTGACGCCTCGGCCCCGGCCGGGCGGCGCAGTGATCTGGAGATCGGGAGGATGCTGTGAGAACACGGTGGTTGTCGCTGGTCGTCGTCGTCGCGGCTCTCGGACTCGTTCCTGCGGCGGCCGCGGCGCAGGTTCCCGTCACGGACTGGCGCGGCGAGTCGGTGACGATGGAGCAGGGAGCCGCCGATTCGGACGGCGTCCGGATCGTCTACCACACCGCGGGCGAGGGCCCGCTCGCGATCTTCGTCCACAGCATCACCGGCCCGTGGTTCGACTGGCGCCACCAGTTGGTCGCCCTCTCCGAGCACTACCGCGTGGTGGCGATGTCCACCCGCGGCACCGACCAGAGCGGCAAGCCGGAGGGGGTCGAGCAATACACGATGGCGAAGATCTCGTCCGACATCGCCGCCCTCGTCGACCATTTCGGCGAGGAGCGCGCGATCATCGTCGGTCAGGACAGCGGCGGCTTCTACGCCTGGCACTTCGCCATGACCCACCCGGAGAAGACCGCCCGCCTCGTCTCGGTGGGCACGATCCATCCGGAGGGCCTGATCCGGGAGCTGATCTCGAATACCGAGCAGCAGCAGGCGAGCATGTTCCAGCGGGGCATGCAGGAGAACCCGAACGCGGCGGCGGAGTTCGGGGCGCGGCTGCGGAGCCGGCCGCCGAGCCCGGACGATACCTTCGAGCTGGCGGCGCTGCGCCGCCTGGCCTACGAGCGGCTGTATCCCGAGTCGATCGTCAACTTCTACAAGGCCAACTGGCCGCCTCGCCCGTTCACGCCGGAGACCGAGGGCTTCGGCTTCCGCATCGGCGAGTTCCCGCCGGTCCAGGCCCCGACGCTGCTCATCTACGGGAGGGACAGCGGACCCTTCAAGCCGCAGACTCTCGACGGGATCTGGAGCCGGGTCGACGGCCCGCTCACCCTGCGCGTCCTGCCCGGCGTCGGGCACGGACCGCATACGCAGGTGCCGGAGATCGTGACGCCGGCGATTCTGCGGTGGCTGCAGGAGGAGTAGATCCCCGCGTCCGACCTCGGCCGGCCGAATGTCGCGTGCGCCGACCAGTTCGGCAGCCTTCGGACTCCAATCGGCCGAATGCCGCAGCGCGGACCGGCCGGTAACCCTCCGCCGGCTGTCTCCGGTGCTTCGTCTCTCCTGCCGGAGCCTGCGCCGTAGAACGGGGCAGACTCCTGGTCAGGCCCGGTCGGGGCGGCAATCGGAGCCGCAGGCGACGCTTGTCGGGCGCTGGAAGAAGCCAGCCTGCCAGGAGTCGAAGAAGCATGCCCCGTCCGGCGTTCGGTTTCTCCACCGGAGTACTCTTGTGTCTGCTCGCCGCCCTTCCGGCGGCGGCCCAGGTGCCTCCCGACGAAGCGTGGCGCTCGGTCGAGACCGAGCACTTCCGCATCACCTTTCCCACGCATCTGGAGGAACTGGGGAGACGGGCGGGAGACTTGGCCGAGGGGGCCTGGCTGGAACTGACCGCGCAGTTCCGCGAGGGGCCGTCCGGGCGGGTAGACATCGTACTGACCGACCATGCCGACGTCTCGAACGGCTTCGCCCGCATCTGGCCGTCGAACCGGATCGTCCTCTACGCCCGCCCTCCCGCCGACCATCTCGCCCTGGCCTACTTCGACGACTGGCTCGAGCTGCTGATCACCCACGAGCTGGCGCACGTCTTCCACCTCGATTACGGCGGAACGCTGGGCAGGATCTTCCGCACGCTGTTCGGGCGCGCGGAGACGCCTCTCAACTTTCCAGGTGCCCTCGTCCCCGGCTGGGTCGTCGAGGGGCTGGCGACCTGGTACGAGTCGGCATTGACCGACGCGGGCAGAGTGCACGGGACGTTCCATGAGATGGTGCTGCGGACCGCCATGCTCGAAGGGCGGTTCGAGAGCATCGGACAGGCGGGAGGCAACTCGCCGCAGTGGCCCGGCGGCGTCCGCCGCTATGCCTACGGTTCGCTCTTCTTCGACTACCTCCTCGGCAAGCATGGCCGAGACGGCATGTCCGCGTTCGTCGAGGCGGTGGTCCGCCCGGCGGCGCAACTGCCGCTGCCGCGTTTGAACGCGGCCGCCCGGCGCGCCTTCGGCGCGACGCTGTCGAACGAATGGTCTGCGTGGACGAACGCGATGCGGGCACGGCTGAGCCGCCTCGATGGGGAGCTGGCTGCGTTCGGTCCGATCAGCGAGCCGGAGGCGTTGACCCGCAACGCCCGCTATGGGCTGCACCCGACGGCGTCGCCGGACGGCAGCCGGCTGATCTACGTCCGGTCGGATGGACGGTCGTATCCGCGGCTCGTGGTCATGGCCCCCGGCGGCGGCGATCCGTCCACGGTGACGAGGATCAACAACCGCGGTCCGTTCGACATACTGCCGGAGGGCGAGATTCTCTTCTCGCAACGCGACTACTCGGACCGCTACCGGGTGTTCAGCGACCTGCATGTCGCGACCATCGACGGGGCGGCGCGGCGCGTGACGCGGGGCGCCAGGCTGACCGCGCCGGCGGCCGGTCCCGAGGGCGCGTGGGCCGTCGCCGTGGCGGAGGGTGGGGGAACGAACGGTCTGGCCCGGGTCGATCTCCGGGACGGATCGGTCCGGACGCTGGTGGCCCCGGAAGCCGGTACGTACTGGGCCTACCCCGCGGTCTCGCCCGACGGGCGCCGGATCGCCGCCAGCCGCTGGAAGGAGCGCAGGCACGACGTCGTCCTCCTCGACATGGACGGGCGCGTGGCGCAGGAGGTGACCCGCGACCGCGCCCTCGACCTGGCGCCGAGATGGAGCGCGGACGGCCGCTACCTGGTCTGGTCGTCGGACCGTAGCGGAATCCCGAACATCCTCGGAGCGGAGATCGATACGCGCACCGGCGCCGCCGGCCCGCCCGTCATGCTGACGAACGTGCGGACGGGAGCGGCGTTTCCGAGCGTCGACCCCGCCGCCGAGTGGCTGTACTTCTCCGCCTATCACGTCGACGGCTGGGAGGTGGAGCGGGTCCGGTTCGCCCCGGATGCCGCTCCGCCCGCTCCTGCTCCGGCGGCCCGCGTCGACGAAGGCGGCGTTTCCCATGCCGCGCCGCCCGCCGCCGGCGCGGTTTTCGACCGCGCAGCGGACGATGCCGCAGCGGGGGAGGCCTCCGCCACGCGCGCCGGACCGCGCGGTTCCACCGCTGCCGCGGATCCCGGTTCCGTCGCCTCCACCGGTTCGCCCGCCGGGGGCGCAGCGCCGGACGCCGGCGACACGGCCCGAACGCCGTCCCGCGACCGGGAGAGTCCGGTCCGCGATTACTCGCCGTTCCCGACCCTGTATCCGAGGTACTGGCTGCCGGCAATCCGGGAGCCGCTGGCGACCGCGAAGACGACCGTCGGGGGCGTCGAGGTGCCGCGCACCGAGATTCTCGGCTACGCGGTGGGAGGCCGCACCTCGGGATTCGATCTCGTCGGCCGGCATGCCTACGAGGTCGGGGCGCGGGTCTTCACGTCGGGCGGCCGGGGAGAAGGCGACGTGTCGTACGAGTATCGGGGGCTCGGGAATCCGACCATCGGCGTGGATGCCTCGCAGACGTGGGACGACGACGGCGTTCGGGTGCGCGGCCCGGCGACGGGGGCGGCCGGGGCGCCGCGGGCGCCGGAGACCTTCTTCGTCCTGGAGCGCGAGCGTCGGCTGGCCACGTCGGTCCGGGTGCGCCGACCCGGAGTGCGCCTGTCGACGGCGCTCAGGCTCTCGGCCGGGCTGGTCCGGAGCGACCGGGAAGTGCTCGACGGCGCCCTGCGGTCGACGGACGGCTTCCGGCTGGCGCGGCCCGGCAGCCTCCTGAGCGAGTACGCCGTTTCGTTCAGCGTCTCCTCGGCGCGATCACATGCGTTCCAGATCGGCAACGCGCGTGGTGCGGCGTTGTATCTGCGGGCGCGGACACGCGACGACCTGGACGTTCCGGACGCGCTCGCCGGGCGCGACCGCGCCGACCTCTCCGTCGACGATCTCATCGGCCGGCTGCGGGCCTACGTTCCGTTGCCGGGACCGGGCTTCGCGGCGCCGGTGCTGGCGCTGCGCGCGAGCGGCGGGGTGGCTCGCGGGCCGGGCGCGCAGACCGGCTACTTCGGGGCAGGGGGTGCGTCGGGCGACGGCCTCGCCCTGCCGGGAGCTCCCACGCTGGTGGACGGCTCGGTTTTCTTCCCGGTCCGGGGCTACGAGACATCCACGCGGTCGGGCCGCTACGCATGGTCCGCCACCCTGGAGCTGCGCGCGCCGCTCGCGCTCGTCAATCGCGGACGCGGGACGTTTCCGCTGCACCTCGACCGCATCTTCGGGTCGGTCTTTCTCGACGGCGGCAATGCGTGGGGCGGCAGGTCGTCTTCGGGGGAGGAGAGCCTCGGGCTCCGCGCCCTTCTGTCGGCCGGGTTGGAGGTCAGCACCGACCTGCTCGTCCTGTACTGGTTGCCGCTGCGGCTGCGTGTCGGCGCTGCATTCCCGATGGTCGAGCGAGACGGGCCGGTCGAGCGGGACGGGCCGCGCTACTACGTTCGGCTGGGCCTGCCGTTCTGACGCGGCGCCGGGGTGAACACCTCTACCTGGATGGGAAGGAGCGGTGCGTTGGCGAGCCGTTGATCGGCCGTCAGGAGCGGTGCGTCGAGAACCTCGGCCAGCGTCACGCAGGCGCCGCCCGAATCCCGCCAAGGCACCGGACGACGATACGTGTCGCACCGAGAGCTGAGTGCGAATCGCCTACTCTTCGCGAAGCTCGTCGAGAAGCTGCGCGCGACCCCCGACGGCGACGGCACCCTGCTCGACCACTGCATCCTGGTCTACGGCTGCGGCATGGGCGACGGCGACCACCACACGCCGTTCGACCTGCCGGTGGCGCTCGTCGGCGGCGGCGCCGGGCGGCTGGCCGGCAACCGGCACCTGAAGTACCCGCTGCATACGCCGTTCATGAACCTGGGCCTCAGCCTGCTGGAGAAGGTGGACGTCGAGGTGGAGCGGATTGACGAACCGCGCCGCGCATCAGGCCCACAGCCAATCCAGATCGGAGAACGCCAGCCTCCCTTCGAAGTTGTCGATGTTGTCCTGGACGTTGATGATGAGGCATCGGTCGGTGCCTCCATTCCTGGTACCGCGTAGTCCGCGTCCGATCATCTGGAAGTACAGATTCGGACTGTAGACCGGGCGCGCCACGATGATGGCTCGCGTCCTCGGTGCATCGAAGCCCTCGCGGAAGACGCCGTAGTTGACGAGCACCTTGAGGTCGCCGCGACGAAACTCCTCGACGATTCTTCTGCGCGTCACGGGTTCGGTTTCTCCGCTCACGGCCCTGGACGGCACGCCGGTCCTGCTCAGCAGGGCTGCGATCGTCTGTGCGTGCTCGACCGAGGTGGCGAATATGAGGACGGGCCACTCCGGATCGACGTTCCGGACCTGCTTCTCATACGCCTCGATGATCCGATTCGTGCGCCCGGTGTCTGCTGCGATTCGATCTTCCACGCTACGCGGCAGCCACGGTGGCCGCGGTTTCGTGTTCATCTGCGTGCACTCGTCGGCGCTCAGCGAGAACCGGCCGCCGTCGACGGTCTCGTGATCCGCCAGGGCCAGCACGCGCATGCGCTGCAGTTCCGAAACGACCTCCTCGGGGTCGTCGCTGGCGAACGCCCCGGCATCGAGCCGGTTGCTTCCGTAGCGCTTGACCAGTCTGGCTGTTTCCTCCGCGTCGTGTCCCCGATAGGGTGTTGCCGTGAGTCCGAGCAGGAACGGCTCGTCCTTCCGTTGCCAGCGGGTCAACCCGATTTCCTCCATCACGGAGGTAAATGTCGGTGCGATGGATCGGTGCGCCTCGTCGAATACCACTAGGGTGCAGTCGGCCAGGAAGTCGTGCTCACCGCGAGGGTTCTGGAATCTGGCGTGTAGTGTCTGGATAGTCGCAACGACGACGTGCAGGTCGGTCGTCGGCAAGGGAGCGGGCTGCCCGGCCCACATCCGGGAAACATGCAGGCGCCGCCCGGATGCACCGACGCTGGACCACACCTGGGTCCAAGCCTCGACAGCCTGCTCGCACAGCTCGTCGCGGTCCGCGACCCACAGCACGGCGCCATCGAAACGGTCGCGGCACATCGCTTCGACGATCGACTGTACCGCCACGCGGGTCTTTCCCGATCCCGTGGGAAGACTGATCATTCCGCGCCGGTCGTGGCTTTCCGCGTCCACGTTGGATCCGACGGCATCCGTGTTCGAGAGAGCGGCCGTCCCCGGTGATCGGTCGCAGACCGGGCGAAGCATGTTGCGCACCTTCGCGACAATCACCTTCTGATAGTCGTGAAGTTCCGGCAGCGCGTACGGTCCCTCGACCTCGACGAAGGGTGGCCGGCGTTCGTTCCGCTCGCCCGCCCACTCGGCTGAGAAGCCGAGTGATAGAACGAAGTCGACCGCACGGGCCGATCCGGCCCATTGCCGCGGCGGGTCCAGATGCTCGATGGCGCGGCGGTACTGCTTGAGAGCTCCGGTGTGGTACGTTGCGATGGCGGCTTCGGCGAGCTCGACCCCACCGAGCTGCGAGGCGTCCTGCAAGAGTATCGCGAGCAACGAGGGGGGCAGTTGTCGGCGCAGTGGTGCTTCTCCTATCGCCCTGAGCAGACGCTCGGCGTCGGTCGGAAGGGCACGAATGGCGGCGCGGTATTCCTCCGTCCTCGGTGGAGGTGTGTAGTCCAGAATTCGATCCGCTATCCATATCAGCAACGTCTGGGCATTCGCTCGAACCCCCTCGGCTTGAGGCCGAGGTCGCACAGGTCACGACGCGTGTCCTCGTCGAGAGCCAGATTCGCACACACGAGTTGGTGCGCGTCCGACGTCGTTTCCGCATCCTCGGAGGTACTCGGCAGGAAGACACGCTCCGGGTCCGGCGCTTGCCATCCTCCGTTCTGCATCAGGACGATGGAGCCGAGCACGGACGGACACCGCCTGTACTCGGACGGCAGAGCGGCCGCGGTCGCGATAGCGGCTCTGGATGCCGCGACGGCGTCGTTGTCGGGCTTCCCGCTCACCAACGCTTCCAGCCACTCCGCGAGACTGGCGCTTTGCACGGCTGGCACGTAGCGAGAGTCGCTGGACGGACGAGCGTTCCATGCGTCGATCAGTTCGCGGACGCGTGCGAGTCGATTGGGATGATTTCGAGTTATCGCGTCGTGGTGGAGCCAGTTCGAAGGTCGTCCGGCGTACTGTGCCCAGCGCTGGAGCGATTCGTGCTTCGATCTTCCGACTGCTCCGGCGTCTCTCTCGGGTTCAGTTACTCGGGCTGGAGTTTCCCTGGTTGCCTTCGGTGGGGGGTACTTGAGCTCTTGAACGCGGCGCAGGACTCCATCCTGATCCGGGACGACGGCACCGTCGCACAGCCTGTTGAGCAGATGCCGGCGGAGCCGTTCACTTTGTTCGGAGTCGCCCGCTTCGCGGCGGCGTGGGAGGGCATCGAGATGTCTGGCTGGGTCGGCGCCTGTTGCCAACTCGGGCAACTTGTCGGCGACCAGCGCCGCCGCCCCCTCGATCAGTTCCTCGTTGTATGGTCCCGGCAGCAGGTTCTGGCGGTCTTCGTTCGTCTTCCACGGCGCGTTCAGGATGCCGGCTACGAGACTGGTGGTCTGCGTCGGGAAGTAGGCCCAGAAACGGCCTGGATCGGACAGCCGATTGCCTGGTGCGGCCCACCAGATCGCTACTTCGTCGCCGTCGTCGAGCGATCTTCTATCGGCCCTGGCGTCAGCCGACAGGCGATGGATGACCTTGAAGCGCTTCCAGGTAACGGGCTTGCCGCCTTCGACAAGCCGATAGTCTTCGCCGGCGCCCTCCAGTTCCAGCACTCGCTCCAGTGCCGATCCGTCGTCGATGTGCAGTTGTCTGACATGCTCGACGAACAGGAGGAACTCGGACGGGAAGTCCCGCAACTGCCGGCGCAGGTCGTCCGTTGCGCCAGGCTTCAGGGGCAGCCGCACGATGTTGGTTGCCCAGTCCATGAGATCCCGGAGAACCGGGTCATGATCGCAGGCCTCATGCGGGTCGACAGGATCGGCGACGCGCAACACCGGACAACGGTCGGCGTCCGGTGCGACTCTCCGAATGCGTTCGCGCGCCCGCTGGCGATCGAAGCGGAACGAACCGGCGCGGCTGAAGAACTCAGGGGTGTCCGTCACGCCCAGGACGGACTTGAAGCCGAGTCCGAACCTCCCGATCTCGCTGGTCCCACGCTTGGGGGACAGGTGAGAAAACATGAGCGCCTTCACTCCGTCCCGGTCGATGGGTTCGCCGTCGTCAGCGCAGTACAGGCAGGCATCGGTCAGCCGGATTGCGATGCGCCCGCCCTCGGACGCGCCGCTCAGCGCGTCCGCCCCGTTCTGTATCAACTCGAAGAGCTGGCGGTGGGCATAACCGCCGTGCGCCGTATCCTGCTCGATGTGGGCATGTTCGAGGACGAAGTTACGCTGGGCGGCGTACGCTTCGATCGTTCTGCGGGACTCCTCCCTCAGGTAGGCGCCCAGATCGCCCTCCGGTCCGGCCCAATCGTGCGCCCCGACGGTCGCCGGCAGAATCAGCCTGGCGTCCGCGTGGAAGAACTTGCCGCGCTCCCCCTTCGAAAAGTCGTACTCGGGTCTCATCTGTTCGTCTCGTATTGCCGGCGTTCGCGTTTCCCTGCCGGTCGCGCGGAGATGATGCGAACGTTGGCGGCATCGACGCTGACTTCATGATACGTGTGGACGACCACGATCAGCATCCCGCTGGCGGTCCGGCCCAGCGTCACCCAGCGTTCCTCGTACTCGCTGTGGTCAGCGTCCCGAACGGACGAGGCAAGCGGATCCTCGAGAACGGTGGCGGCCTGCTCGAACGTGACGCGGTGCTTGGTCCGGTTGCTCCGTGCCTTGACCGGATCCCAGGAGACGCGATGCTGGAACACATTTGCGCCGATAAGCAAACATCAGGCCAACGTCAGGCCGCCGCCCTCGCTTCCGCCGCCGGGTCCGGCGTCTCCCGGTGCGTGAAGAACACGGCAAAGAGCACCAGGACGAGCGCGGCCCAGGCCGCGGGGATCAGCCAGATCGATTCCCACTGGTGGGCGGCCGCGTCGCCGGGAACCACGTACGCGTCGACGACACGCCCGGACAGCCAGCTCCCGATGAAGCCGCCGACGCCGAGGGTGACGAAGGCGATGAACCCCTGCGCCGCGGCGCGCAGGTCCTTGGGCGCCCGGGTGTCGACGTAGATCTGGCCGGTGACGAAGAAGAAGTCGTAGCAGATGCCGTGCAGCAGGATGCCGGCGTAGAGCATCCAGACCGCCGGCCCCGGGTCGCCGTAGGCGAAGAGGACGTAGCGCGCCGCCCAGGCGAGCATCCCCAGCAGCAGCAGCCGCTTGACGCCCAGGCGGACGAGGAACCAGGGCATCAGCACCATGAAGCCGATCTCGGACATCTGGCCGAGGGTCATCTTGCCGGCCGCGTTGTCGACCCCGATCTCGTTGAGAAACGGGTTGGCGAACGCGTAGTAGAACTGCAGCGGGATACAGACCAGGAACGATCCGAGGACGAAGACGGCGAACGAGCGCTCGCGCAGCAGCCGCAGGGCGTCGAGGCCGAGCACGTCGCGCGCGGCGACCCGCGTGGCGGTCCTCGCCGGCGGCGTGTGAGGCAGCATGAGGCAGAAGGCGCCCAGCACGACCGAGGCGGCGGCGGCGATCTGCAGCGGGCGTTCCGTGTCCTCGAGTTGCAGGAAGCCGACGGCGAGTCCGGCCACGATCCAGCCGATGGTGCCGAGCACGCGGACGGCGGGGAACTGCTGCCCGGGGTTCGACATCTGCCGGAACGAGATGGAGTTGGTCAGCGCCAGCGTCGGCATGTAGCAGAGCGCGTAGACGAGCAGGACCGCGTAGAACGCGCCGAACGACGCCTGCAGCGACACCGCGAAGAGAATGATCCCGCCGGCGATGTGCAGGGCGGCCAGCAGCCGCTCGGTGGCGAAGAAGCGGTCCGCCACCATGCCGATGAAGAACGGCGAGACCATCGCCGCGATCGCCGTCGTGCCGAAGACGAGGCCGATCTGCTCGCCCTGGAACCCGAGCGGGCCGCCGAGATAGGTGCCGAGCGGCACGGACCACGCCCCCCAGACGAAGTACTGGAGGAACATCATCGCCGACAGCTTGAGGCGGACGGCTGGTGTCATCGGTTACCGTTTGGGTGACGCGAACTCTCGCTCACGGCCGGGAACGGCATGCGAACGCGGGTGGATGCATGCACGATTCACGGCTTTGCCTGTCCGTCTTCGATGAGATTCGTCCCGATGATCTCTCGACTGCCGCTCCCCGGAGGTTCAATCGATCTCCCGGATCAGGATGTTGCGGAACCGGACGGGATCCCCGTGGTCCTGGATCGCGATGTGACCGCGCGCAACGCGCCCGTAGCGCGGCAGCGGCGCGAACTTGCTCGCCTCCACCCGCTCCTGCCAATCGGCGTCGCCGAGCCGGTAGGTCAGCAGGTGGATGCCGTTCATCCAGTGCTCGACCCGTCCGTCGTCGACGAGCAGCCGCGACGTGTTCCACTCGCCGACCGGGCGGGTGACGTCCGCCGACGGGGGGTGGACCGCGTAGTTGCTGCCGGCCGAGGTGATCGGAGCCTGGCCGTCTCGGTGTCCGGCGTTGTGCAGGATCTGGAACTCCGGCCCGCTGTGCCAGACGGGCCCGTCCACCTCCTCGGTGACCCCGAAGAAGACGCCGCTGTTGCCGCCCTCCTCGACCTGCCACTCGAAGCGGAGCTCGAAGTTCTCGAACTGCTCGACGGTGACGATGTCGCCGCCGCGGTCGACCCGCGCCAGGGCGCCGTCGACCACCTGCCAGCCATCCGGAAGCGCATCGCGCTTGTAGCCGCGCCAGGCGGCGGTCGTAGTCCCGTCGAACAGCGGGCGCCAGTCGTCCGCGGTGCGGTTGCCGGGGGCGCCCATCGCCCAGACGATGCCGTTGACGACGAGGCGCTGGAACCGCTCGTCCTGCCAGACCGCGTCCTCGTGGCCGAGCGCGGTGTAGAACATCCGGCCGGCGCCGTAGTCGCGGGTCCAGGCCAGCGCAAAGTCGCCGTCGGTGCGCTTGACGCCCTGCTTCTGCGCGTCGACCGAGTCGGTGTCGAGGCTCAGCAGCACGTCGACCCGCGCGCGCTCCCAGTTCTTGAACTGGTAGATCTCGTCGCTGATGCGGAAGCTGGCTCCCAGGTGGCGCGTCGCGGCGTGGTCGCGGTCCTCGACCTTGACCTCGACCTCCTGCCGCCACGGGTGGTTGTCGAAGTAGCCGCCGACGAGCTCCCCGTACGCCGGCCACTGGTGGAAGGTGTCGGTGGCGCTGTGGACGCCGACAAAGCCGCCGCCGCCGCGGATGAAGTCGAGGAACGCGCTCCGTTGCCCGGTGTCGAGCGGCAGTTCGCCGGTGGTGTAGAAGACCACCGCGTCGTAGCGGGCCAGCACGTCCGCGGTCAGGATCGACGCGTCGCGCGTGACGTCCGTCTCGAATGCGCCGTGCGCGCGGCCGATGACGGGCAGCACCTGCTCGGAGAGCGGCACCACCGGGTGCGCGAAGCCGGCGGACTGGGTCACGTACAGCACCCGCGGGAGCGTCTGGGCGGCCGCCGGGGCCACGAGGCCCGCCAGCAGGACAAGCCCGGCCAGCGTCCCGGAAGTCGTGCGAGTCGGTTCTGTCATCGGTCTCACCAGCGTGCTGCGGCTCACGCGCCGAGCACGTCCTTGCAGTATTCCAGGCAGCGGCCGATCTCGGTGACCGTGTCGTCGCCCGGATATTCGTACTCGATGTTCGCCGGAATGTCCCAGCTCTCGTCGCGCAGCAGCAGCAGCGTCTCGCGGATCGGGGTGTCGCCCTCGCCCCACGGCGTGTTCGGGCCCTCGTTCCGCATGCGGTCCTTCAGGTGCAGGGTGACGATGCGTTGATAGTTGGCTTTCAGGTAGGCGATCGGGTCGTGGTTGGCGGCCACCATGTGACCGATGTCCAGGTTGACCGCGATCGGCGCCGGGCCGCCCATCTCGATGGCCCGCGCGAAGTCGTCCGGGCTGGAGAACTCGTTCGGGTCGACGCGCGAGTGGTTGTGCATCGCCACCGGCATGCCGTAGCGGTCGGCGTAGCGGGCGATGCGCAATACGCTGTTCATGTGCGCGGAGGCGGTGATCGCCGGCGCTCCCAGGGTCTGCGCCATCTGGAAGCCGCGGTCGATCTCGGCGTCCGAGAAGTGGTCCTTGAAGCTGAGGTTGTAGGAGTTGATCTCGATGCCGGCGTCCTCGAACTGCCAGCGGATCTCCTCGAAGTAGTCCAGCGGGATGGTCGTGCGCCAGCGCCGCAGCCGCTCCCGGCTCTCGGGCCGGCGCAGCTCGGCCGGCTCGACGTGCCCCTCCCACAGCTCGCAGCTCGTGATCCCGAGCTGCTGCATCGCGGCGATGCCGTCGTCGAGGCTCAGGTCGCGGAAGCTGTAGCTCTGCAGGCCGATGAGGACACCGGCGAAACGGGACTCCGCCTGCGCGGACGCGGCGCGACGAGCCGTCCCCGGCAGCATTCCGGCCGCCGCGGCGACGCCGCCGAGGGTCAGCCTGTGCCATTCACGTCGCGTGAGCCTTGCCATGGAAACCTCCGCTGACTGGACCTGTCCATTCTACGGCAGTCGAGCAGGATGGGCCGATCTTCGTCCCCGCAGCGGGGCCCCTCGCTGGGTCGCCCGGGCCGAGGTCCTTCCGGAAGCTGCAAGCGGTCTCAGCATTCCTGCCGCTCCGCCCAATCGAGATACGCGTCAAGCCGGTGAACCAGAAAATAGGGCAGGTTGAGCAGGCGGAATCGGCGCCCCTCGGGCGTCTTGGCCACGTGCAGGTCGATGTCCCCGTCCCAGAGCCGTACCGCGAGGTCGTGGTCCGCGCGCTGCATGAACTGATGCAGCGACCGCAGGGCGCCGCTCTTGCCGGATTTCACCTCGACGGGCACCAGTCGGTCACGGTACTGGTGCAGGTAGTCCACTTCTGCCGTGGCGCCGGTCTTCTGCCGCACCCAGAAGCGCGGCTTGGCGTTGGTCCGGAGGTCGGCGGCGATCAGTTCCTGGCCGACGACGTGCTCCGCCAGGCGGCCACGATAGAGCGCGCCGAGATCGTTCGCCGAGAGGAAACCGGTCTGCAGCCCGGCGCGGTAGTTCACGAGGCCGGTGTCGAGATACAGCAGGCGTGGTGACTTGCGGAAATCGGGCAGTGCGGGTGGCTGGACGGCGGTCGTGGGATGGAGCAGAAACAGAAGCATGGCGCGCTCGAGGGTCCTGAGCGCGTCGGCCATTTCGCGAGAACGGAAGTTGGAGCCGCCGAAGCCCTGAAACACAATCCGTTCGCCCGCCTGCAACGGCGCAGTCTCTATGACGTGCCGGAGATGTCCGAGTTGCGTCGCACCGCGGGCGTACTTGGCGGCGTCGTCCGCATAGGACACGAGCAGCCCCTCGTACAGCCTCGCCAGGCGGCCGAGGTCGCGATGACGCAGATACGAGGCCGCGATCTCGGGCATGCCGCCGATCAGGACGTAGTCCCGAAACAGGCGCCGCAAGGGCGCGACGGCGTAGTCCGGGCAAGGGACGGCCGCCATCGCGTCATGCAAACCGTCGGGCGCGGCGGCGGCATACTCCGCGAAAGTCAGCGGATAGACATAGAGGAACTCGACGCGGCCTACCGGGAAGCTGGCCCGGTACCGCTCCAGGGCCGACTCGAGCAACGACCCCGCGGCAACCACCGTCAGGTCCGCGCGTTCCTCTGCGAAATAGCGCAGCAACTGCACGGCGTGCGGGGAATTCTGGATCTCGTCGAGGAACAGGAGCGTCGATGCCTCGGCCGGATCGGCGTTCTTCAGGAAGAAGATCGCCTCCAGCGTTCGCGCGAGGGGCAGCTCCCGGTCGAATATCTCTCGGTCGCCGGGATGGTCGAGATTCAGCGAGACGTATTGGCGAAACTCCGCGCCGAACAGGTCGACGGCCGTCGTCTTGCCGACCTGGCGGGCGCCTCGAAGCACCAGGGGCTTGCGGTCGTCTCTTTGCCGCCAGGCTCGGAGATCATCGATTATTCGCCTGAGTAGCACATGGAATGGTGTCTGTTCATGACGTAAATTGTCAAGAATTGGGGGCATTTCATGCGGACTCCGCGTGGTGGTCCAGGTGGAGAGCGCACGACGCCGCTCCACGAGCCCTTGAGGGGATGTCCGTACTGCGCGGTCCCGGGGAAGGCCACGCTCAGCAGCGCGGCGGCGACGACCAGAGAAATCAGCTTCGCGCGCAGCGTTCTTCTCCTGTCGCGGGACCGATCGCGCGCGCCACGCTACAGCGGGCTGTCGCCGCCGGGCGATGCAGGGTCCGCGAGCTTCACCATCGCCTTGCCGGTGTTGGCGCCGCGGAAGAGCCCGAGGAAGGCCCGCGGGATGTTCTCGAACCCTTCGTGGATCTGCTCGTACGACTTGAGGGCGCCGGTGGCGAGCCAGGCGGAGAGCTGGCGCCGCGCTTCCCTGTAGCGCGGCGAGTAGTCCGGCGCCAGGAAGCCCTCCATGCGAATGCGGCGCGTGGCCAGATGGGCGAGATTGGCGGGGCCGGTCCGCGACGCGCCGTGGTTGTAGTCGGAGATCGCGCCGCAGAGGGCGATACGTCCCCAGGTCGCCATGTGGTCCAGCACGATTTCGAGCGTCCGCCCTCCCACGTTGTCGAAATAGACGTTGATTCCGCCGGGACACAGCTCCTTCAGGCGTACGTCGAGATCCTCGGACTTGTAGTCGATGGCGCCGTCGAGCCCGAGCTCCTCGGTGAGCCAGCGGCGTTTTTCCTTCCCGCCCGCGATCCCGATGACGCGGCAGCGTTGGAGCTTGGCGATCTGCGCCGCGATCGAGCCGGTCGCCCCGGCCGCGCCGGACACGAGCACGGTTTCTCCCTCTCGCGGCCTGGCGACGTCGAGCATTCCGAAGTAGGCGGTCATCCCGTTGTTGCCGAGCACGCCGAGATACCGCGGGAGCGGGTGCACCCGCTTGAATCTGAAGATCGGCACCCGGGTCCCGTTGCTGGCGCAGTAGTCCTGCCAGCCCAGCAGCCCCGTCACGAAGTCGCCGACGGCGAACTCCGGGTGGCGCGACTCGACCACCTGCCCGAGAGCGGGACCACACATCACCGATCCGATCGGCAGGGGTGCGCTGTACTCGGGAGGGACCGTCATCTGGCCGCGCGTGACGAACAGAGCGTCCAGGTACAGGTCGAGTGCCTGAGAGAGATACTCCGGCGAGCTCGTGAGCCAGCCGCGCAGTCCCGGATCGACGGACACGTAGAGCGTTCGCACCAGGAACTGGCCGTCGCCGATCGAGGGGCACGGCTCTTCGCGATAGGAGAAGTCCGCCTCGGCGACCGCGCCCCGCGGCCGGGAAGCGAGCAGCCACTGGCGATTCACTTCCGTCGACACCCTTGCGCCTTCCGTTGCACGGCGGAGAGGACGAACGTTGCGCGCAGCGGGGGCTCCAGCCCCGTCGTCTCGCGTGCGGTCCGTTCCGCCATGGGCCCCGTCCTCGTGATTCGGTTGCGCGGCGATCTGCCGGGAACCGTGATTTTCCGGTGATAATACGCGATTGCAGCGTGGACTCTCGCACGAAAGGACGGACTCATGGCGCGCCAGGTCACGCTCTTCACCGGCCAGTGGGCCGACCTGCCACTTTCCGATCTCGCGGCGAAGGCCGCGGATTTCGGGTACGACGGGTTGGAGCTCGCCTGCTGGGGCGACCATCTCGACGTCGACCGCGCGGCGACGGATACCGACTATTGCGCCGAGCGGAAGGAGCTGCTGGCGGCCGAGAACCTCGGCTGCTGGGCGATATCGCATCATCTGGCGGGGCAGCTCGTCTGCGATCCGAACGACGAACGCTCGGACGCCTTCGCGCCGGACGATCTCGCCGGCGATCCGGAAGCGAAGCGGGCATGGGCCGTCGAGACCATGAAGAACGCCGCCCGCGCCGCCCGCTGTCTCGGCGTCCCGGTGGTATCCGGCTTCACGGGGTCGCCCATCTGGCACCTGCTGTATTCGTTCCCGCCGGTCGGTGCGCGGACCGTCGAGGCGGGATTCGAGCGCTTCGCGGAGCTGTGGCATCCGATCCTGGACGTGTTCGAGGACAACGGGGTGCGTTTCGCGCTCGAGGTCCATCCGACCGAGATCGCCTTCGACATCGTCACCGCCGCGCGCGCGCTCGAAGCGATCGGGCGGCGCGAGGTCTTCGGCTTCAACTTCGATCCGAGCCACCTGAAATGGCAGGGGGTCGATCCGGTGCGCTTCATCGAGGAGTTCCCGGACCGCATCTACCACGTGCACATGAAGGACGCGGCGGTGACGCTCGACGGCCGCAGCGGCATCCTCTCGTCGCACCTCGGGTTCGGGGAGCCGGGCCGCGGCTGGGACTTCCGCTCGGTGGGCCGGGGCGACGTCGACTTCGAGGCGATTATCCGCGCCCTGAACCGCGTCGGCTATACCGGACCGCTGTCGGTCGAGTGGGAGGACTCCGGCATGGACCGCGAGCACGGCGCCCGCGAGTCGTGCGAATTCGTCAAGAGCATCGACTTCGCGCCGTCGAGCCTGGCCTTCGACGCGGCGTTCGAGAGTTGAGCATGGCGACCCTGGACCGGAAGCTCAAGATGGGGATGGTCGGAGGCGGCCCGGGCGCCTTCATCGGCGGCGTGCACCGGCGGGCGGCGCTGCTCGACGGCGGCGTCGAGCTGGTGGCGGGGGTGTTCGCGTCCGACCGCGAGCGGTCGCAGGAGAAGGGGCGCGAGCTGTTCCTCGATCCGGAGCGCGTGTACGGCGCGCTGGACGAGATGATCGAGCGCGAGCTGGCGCTGCCGGCGGGGGAGCGGGTCGACTTCGTCTCGATCGTCACCCCCAACCATCTGCACTTCCCGATGGCGAGCGCGTTGCTGGAGGCGGGCATCCACGTCGTCTGCGACAAGCCGATGACGTTCGACGCCGCCGAGGCCCGGCGTCTCAAGGAGATCGTCGAGCGGTCCGGCTGCGTGTTCGCGCTGACCCACAACTACACCGGCTACCCGATGGTGAAGCTGGCCCGCGACCTGGTGCGCAAGGGCGAGCTGGGACGCGTGCGAAAGATAGTGGCGGAATACCCGCAGGGTTGGCTCGCCACGCCGCTCGAGCGGACCGGCATGAAGCAGGCCGACTGGCGGACCGACCCGGCGCGAAGCGGCGCCGCGGGCTGCATCGGCGACATCGGCACGCACGCCGAGAATCTGGCGGAGTACGTCACCGGCCTGCGCATCACCGAGCTCGCCGCGGACCTGACGACGTTCGTCGACGGCCGGCGGCTCGACGACGACGGCAACGTCCTGGTGCGCTTCGAGGGCGGCGCGCGCGGGGTCCTGTTCGCCAGCCAGGTGTCGGTCGGCGAGGAGAACGGGCTCGCCCTCCGGGTCTACGGGGAGCGGCGCGGCCTCCGCTGGCGGCAGGAGACACCGAACACGCTGCAGCTCACGTCGCTCGACGGGCCGGAGCAGACCTGGAGCCGCGGCAACGGCTACGTCGGCGGGACGAGTCCGGCCGCGGCCCGCGCGACCCGGCTGCCGGCGGGCCACCCCGAGGCGTTCCACGAGGCGTTCGCGAGCATCTACGCCAACGCCTGCGACACCATCCGCGCCCGCATCCAGGGCGAGGATCCCGACCCACTTGCCCTCGACTTTCCGACCGTCGACGACGGCCTGCGCGGCATGCTGTTCATCGAGACGGTGGTGGCGAGCGCGCGGTCGACGGAGAAATGGACGTCCATGCCGGAGGTATAGAGCCATGGCGGTTCCCAATCCCCATATCAAGTTCACGTACGTGGACTATCTGAACGCACCGGAAGACAAGCGCTACGAGCTGCTGGACGGAGACCTCGTCATGACCCCAGCACCCGGAGAGCGCCACCAGAGGGCTTCGATGCTGCTGGCATCCAGGCTGTTTCTCTACGTTTCCGAGAACCGCCTGGGTCGCGTCTACGCGGCTCCCTTCGACGTGGTGCTGTCGAATACGGACGTGGTGCAGCCGGATCTGCTGTTCGTTTCCAATGAACGCGCGGACATCGTCACCGCCGCCAACGTGCAGGGCGCACCGGATCTGGTCGTCGAGATTCTGTCGCCGTCCACGGCCGAGCGCGACCTGACGTTCAAGCGCAGGCTGTACGCCAGGTACGGCGTGCTCGAGTACTGGATAGCGGATACGGAAGCAGGCACCGTGACGGTGCTGCTGCTCCGCGAAGGCGAATTCGAGGTGGTGGGCGAGTACGGCGAGGGCGACACCTTGGTATCGCCCACGTTACCAGGCTTCGCGCTGAACGTCGACGACCTGTTCGGCGACGCTCCGGGTTCAAGGTGAGCGACGCAAGGCTGGCGCTGCGCTTCCTCTTGAAGAAGCCGGGTTGGACCGTGGCGGCGGTGCTGACCGTCGCCATCGGCATCGCCGGGTCGACGCTGGCGTTCAGCCTCGTGGACCGGGCGCTGTGGCGGCCCCTCGGCTTCGCCGCCGGCGGCGAGCTCGTCACGCTCTACTCGCGGAGCGGAGGCGATTACTCCACGATTCCGTGGCGGGATTACGTCGCTCTGCGTGACGCACTGTACGACGACGGCGAGGGCCCCGCGGATCTCGCGGCTTTCGTGCGCACCTTCAGCACCGTGGGCGGCGGAGAGTTGCCGGCGCTGCACGAAGGGGAGCTCGTCTCCGGCAACTTCTTTTCGGTGCTCCGAGTGCAGCCGTTTCTGGGACGGACCATAACGGCGTCAGACAACGTCGCCCCCGGAGCCCATCCCGTGATCGTCCTGTCGCACATGCTGTGGCGCACGCAGTTCGCGTCGGACCCGGACGTGCCGGGGCGGGAGGTGCGGCTGGACGGCCGCAGCTACGAGGTGATCGGGGTGGCGCAGCCCGGGTTCCGCGGCCCGGTCTGGCCGAGCTTCGAGAGCGCCTTCTGGATTCCCGCGATGATGGCCGGCGACGAGTTCGGCGCCGACGACTCTCGGGTGTTCGGGAGCGCCGCCCTTCCGGTGTTCCAGACCGTCGGGCGGGTGCGTGGTGGACAGCGGATCGAGGCGCTGCAGGCGCGCATCGATCCGCTCGACGCCGTGCTCGCGCGCGAGCGGGTCGACAATCCGTACTTTCCCGACACGGGACAGGACTGGCGTGTCGCGGTTCTGCCCGGCAACTACCTGCGGCTGTGGCCGGCGTACCGGGAGCCGGTCGCCCGCGTGCTGCTGGTACTGGGACTGATGGCCATGGCCGGCCTGCTGGTGGGGTGCGCGAACCTGGCCACGCTGCTCATCGCGCGCGGCATCGAGCGGCGGCGCGAGCTGGCCGTGCGCCGCGCGCTCGGGGCCGGTGCGCTCGATCTCGCGCGCCGCGTCGGCGCCGAGGTGGTGCTGCTGGTGGCGGCCGGAGGGACGGTGGCGGCGGGGCTGGTGTACACGCTGAGTCCGCTGGTGCCGCTGCTGCCGCTCGGGGTGCCCTACGAGCTGGACCTCATTCCCGATGGGCGGGTGCTCGGCATCGGCGTCGCCGCCGCGGCGCTGGCCGCTGTCCTGTTCGCGGCGCTGCCCCTCGCGCAGGTGCTCCGCGACAGCACCTCGCTCGCAGTGGGCCAGCGGATGGGGACGACCGGCAGCGGTGGGGTGCGGGCGATGAACGGGCTGGTGGTGGTTCAGGTGGCGCTGTCGCTCGTGCTGTTGGCTTCGTGCGGCCTGCTGGTCCGGAGCGCCCTCCGGACCGCGGCCGTCGATCTCGGCTTTCATGCCGGCCAGGGGCTGACCGCCAGAGTGACCGTGCCGGGCCTGTCGGTGGAGGAGCGGGCGGCGTTGTTCGGCGCGCTCGTCGACCGCCTCCGGGACGAGGCGTTCGTCGAAGCGGCCAGCGCATCCGGCGGCGGCACCGTGGTGTCGTTCCTTCCTGCCGGAGAGGTCCACGTGCACGACTCGCCGGTCGCCGGGCCGTCGTCGGCGGTCGCCGCCCGCTACCGGCCGGTCAGCCGCGGCTACTTCGAGTCGCTGGGCATTCCGCTCCTCGCCGGGCGGGACTTCGAGGCGGTCGAGGAGTCGGGAGCGGTGGTCGCCATCGTGAACCGGACCCTGGCCGAGCGCTACTGGCCGGGCACGAACCCGATCGGGCGCAGTTTGCAACGGGCCGCGGAGGACGAGCCCCGGCGCATCGTCGGGGTCGTCGGCGACGCCGCCCGGCGCAGCGTTCGCTCACCGGCGTACGCGATGGTCTACGTTCCGCACGCGCAGGACCCGCCGAGCTGGACGTGGGTGAATCTGAGAACGCGGGCGGATCCGCGTCGAGGGCTGGCCGTGCTCCGGGAGCATGTGCGCGCGCTCGATGCCGGCGGGGCCGTGTCCGCTCCCCGCACCTTCGCCGAGCTGCGAGCCGACGCGACGGCGGACGCGCGCCTCCAGGCCGGCTTGGCGTCGGGGCTCGCGGCGGTCGCCGTGACGCTTGCGCTCGTCGGCCTCTACGGCCTGATGGGCTACGTCGTCGGCCGTCGCGAACGGGAGATCGGCATTCGCGGAGCCCTCGGCGCCACTCCCGCGTCGATTGTCCGGCTCATGCTGGGCCACGCCGAGCGGCTGACCGGGATCGGCCTGCTGCTCGGCCTCGCGGCGAGCGTCGCGGCCACGAGCGGGCTGGCCGACCTGCTGTACGAGACGGAGCCCCGGGATCCGCTGACGCTGGCCGGCGCCGCCGTCGTTCTGGGATTGGCCGCGATGTTCGCCGCGTCGGGTCCGGCGCGCCGCGCGGCGCGCCGGGATCCGGCGGTCGTACTGCGGGCGGATTGACCTGCATCGGTTCTTCCGCGGGCGCTTTGCTTCCGCGCGGCCGTTACCGTACGATGCCGGTATGGCGCTCATGCTGTCGAAGATCTACGACGCATTCAAGGCCGCAGGAGCGCCGGACGACAAGGCCCGCGAAGCTGCCGAGGAGATTGCCGGCTTCGAAGACCGGCTCTCCAACATCGAGCCCGACGTGAAGCTCCTCAAGTGGATCGCCGGGTTCAACGTTGCGTTGTCCATGGCGATCCTCGCCCTCCTCCTGCGTCTGGGCGCCGGCTGACACATTCGCAGGAGCGCCGCGAGCCGCCACGCCACGCCACGGCGACGGCTCACGGCCACGGTGCCGTATCTCGGGACCCGTCCGGCTCAGCGCGTCCGCTCCAGGAAGCGCAGCAGCTCGCTGTCGGTCCCGAGAATGAACAGCGTATCCTGATCCATCGTCACCTCGTAGGTCTCCAGCGACTTGGTGAAGGCGTAGAAGTCTTCGTCGCGGTTGTAGACCTCCGCGTAGATGCGGGTGGCGTTGGCGTCGGCCTCGCCCCGCAGCTCCTCGGCCTGGCGATAGGCCTCGGACTGGATCTGGGCCAGCTCCCGCTCCCGCTCGCCATGGATGCGCGCCGACTCGCCCTGGCCCTCCGACCGGAACTCCTCGGCGATCCGCTGCCGCTCGGCGATCATCCGCGCGAAGACGTCCTGCTGCACCTCCTCGACGTAGTTGATGCGCTTGAAGCGAAAGTCGAGCAGCTCGATGCCGAGGTCGGCGGTGCGGCCGGCGGCGGTCTCCAGAATGGCGCGCGTCACCTCCAGCCGGCCGCGCTCGATCCGCTCGAGAATGGCCTCTTCCTCCTCGGACTCGATCAGGACGTCCTCGGGGTCGCGGTTGCTGCTGCGGACCAGCTCGATCAGGTCGTGGCGCGCGACGGCGTTGCGCGTCTCCCCGTCGAGGATGTCGTCGAGCCGCGACTGCGCCCCGCGCTCGTCGCGCAACCGCTGGAAGAAGAGCAGCGGGTCGACGATGCGCCAGCGGGCGTAGGTGTCGACCCAGATGAACCGCTTGTCGCGGGTCGGCACCTGGTTGGGATTGCCGTCCCACTCCAGGAAGCGCTTCTCGAAGAAGTTGCTGCGCTGAATGAACGGGATCTTGAAGTGCAGGCCGGGCGAGACCACCGGGTCGCCGACCGGCTCCCCGAACTGCGTGATGATGACCTGCCGGGTCTCGCTCACCGTGTAGGCGGCCTGGCCGAAGATCACGAGAGCCGCGAAGACGATCACGAGAGAGAGTGCGTTCCTGCTCATTGTCCACCTCCGGCCCCGACGGGTGTCGTGTTGTCCGGAGCGCGGCGCGGCGGCGCGCCGTCGAGCGACAGCAGCGGCAGTACCCCGGTCGCGTCCTCATCGACGTAGAGCTTCCGGCCGACCCGCGGCAGGATGCGCTGCATCGTTTCCAGGTAGAGCCGGCGCCGCGTCACGTCGGGGGCCAGGCGGTAGGCGGCCTGAACCGCCGCGAAGCGGGTGGCCTCGCCCTCGGCCCGGTTGACGCGATCGAGGGAGTACCCCTCGGCCTGCAGCACGGTCTGCAGTGCTTCGCCGCGCGCCCGCGGAATGACGCGGTTGTACTCGGCCCGCGCCTCGTTGATCATCCGGTCGCGCTGCTGCTGGGCCTGGTTGACCTCGTCCCACGACGGCTTGACCGGATCCGGCGGGTTGACGTCCTGCAGCACCACCTGGTCGATGGTGATGCCCATCTCGTACTGGTTGGCGAGGTCCTGCAACCGCCCCTCGACCCGTGATTCGATCTCCTGGCGGCCGACCGTGAGCACCTCGGTGACCGTCCGGTCCCCGACCACCTCGCGCATGATCGCCTCGTTCATGGCGCGGAAGGTGTCCTCGAGGTTGCGCACCTTGAAGAGGTAGAGATAGGGGTCGGCGACGCGGTACTGCACGATCCACTCGACGACGGCGACGTTGAGGTCGCCCGTCAGCATCATGGACTCCTCGGTGGCGTCGCGGTCGAAGGCGGCGTACTGCGTGCGGATGCCCGGCTCCATGGTCCGGAAGCCGAACTCCTGCTTGAGCTGCCGCTGCACCGGCACCTTGAGCACGGTCTCCGCGAACGGGATCTTGGCGCGCAGGCCCGGGTCGGTGGCGCGCACGTAGCGGCCGAACCGGAGCACGACGCCGACCTCCTCGGGCTGCACCTGGTACAGGGCGCCGAAGACGACGACGGCCGCCGCGATCAGCGCGACGGCCGCCGTGGAGGCGCCGCGCGGGAAGCGCGGCATGCGCACCCGCGAGACGTCGATGGGGATGTTGGGCATCTGGTCCATATGCGATCTCCTTGTGACACGCGGCGCGGCGCACCATCGCTGCGACGGGCGAAGGGCGGCGACGCCGCAAGAAGGACGGCGCGAGACAGGCGCCCGGACGCGCCGGCGGCGCGATTCGGGCATCCATCTACAGTGTGACGCAAAAGGCGGTCCCGCGGGTTCCCGAAATCGTCGCCGGAGGCCTGGGTCCCTGGAATCCGCCCGCACCCGGAACGGGAAGTTCGCAATCGGCCAC
Organism: Vicinamibacterales bacterium; assembly: GCA_963662835.3. GTDB lineage: Bacteria > Acidobacteriota > Vicinamibacteria > Vicinamibacterales > UBA8438 > WTFV01. The sequence goes on along the minus strand of CAXXVU020000002.1, from coordinate 6,212,812 downwards.
GGCAAGGACCGATCGCGGGACCCCTATAAGGACCGATCACGGGACCCCTATAATGCCGTCATGCACGCCCGGTACGACGCGTTGCTCGCGGATCTCGTCGAGGCGTGCCGTTCTCACTACGGCGAGCGCCTGATCTCCGTTGCCGTCTACGGGTCGGTCGGCCGAGGCACGCCGCGGTTCGACTCGGACGTCGATCTGTTGATCGTCGCCGATGGACTGCCGGCAGGACGGTTCCCCCGCGTCGACGACTTTCGTGCCGTCGAGGACGCGCTGGCCCCGCGACTGGCGGCGGCCAGAGAGGCGGGATTGCACCCCGAGTTGTCGCCGATCTTCAAGACCCGCGCGGAGCTCGTGCGCGGTACGCCGCTGCTGCTGGACATGACCGAGGACGCCAGAATCCTCTACGACCCGGACGCATGTCTGGCGGGAGTGCTCGACCGACTGACGAAACGGCTCCACGAGCTGGGATCCCGGCGGATCTGGAGAGGCAACGCCTGGTACTGGGATCTGAAGCCGGACTACACGTGGGGCGACGTCATCGAGTTGTTCTGATGGCCGCGCCACCGACCGGACGAGCGGGTCTTCGGCCATGACCAACGGGTCGCTCGCCGAGAGCTATCTGCTGAAGGCCGGCAAACGGCTGAAGATCCTCTCGGTGCTTCTCGACGACGAGGCGTACTCGGATGTCGTGCGGGAAGCGCAGGAGATCGTGGAGCTGGCGCTCAAGGGCATGCTGCGCCAAGTCGGGGTAGAGCCGCCGCGCTGGCACGATGTCGGGGGCATTCTGAGCGAGCATCGCGAACGCTTCCCGGAGGACGTAGCGCGCCGGATCGAGCGGCTCGCCGGCATCTCCGCTGCGCTGCGCAAGGACCGGGAATTGTCGTTCTACGGCGAGATCGACTTCATCCCGACGGAGCACTACACGAGGGAGCATGCCCAACGTGCGCTCGACGACGCGGAATGGGTCGTGTCGGTAGCCAGGACGGTAATCGACCGCCGGTAGCGAACGTTCGTTCCAGCTTGTCCCCGCGCATGACCGTCAACGCGCGGCGGTGGTTACCTGCCCGGTGATTGTCGACGGCGGCAGTGCCTGGCACTCACTTCCCTGGCCGTGCCCCGGTCTTGTCCTCGAAATGGCACAGGTCCTCGATGACGCACTCCCCGCAGCGCGGCCGGCGCGCCGTGCAGACGTAGCGGCCGTGCAGGATCAGCCAGTGGTGGGCGCCGCGCTTGAAGTCGTCCGGCACCGAGCGCAACAAGGCGTCCTCCACCTTGCGGGGTGTCTTCCCGGGGGCGATGCCCGTGCGATTGGACACCCGGAAGATGTGCGTGTCCACGGCGATGGTCGGCTCGCCGAAGGCGGTGTTCAGCACCACGTTGGCGGTCTTGCGGCCGACGCCGGGCAGCGCTTCGAGCGCCTCGCGCCGGCGGGGCACCTCGCCGCCGTGCTCGTCGAGGAGGAGGCGACAGGTCTTCAGGATGTTCTCGGCCTTGGTGTTGAACAGGCCGATGGTCCGGATGAAGTCCTTGAGCCGGTCGAGGCCCAGCCCCAGCATGGCGGCGGGTGTGCGGGCGGCGGGGAAGAGCTTCGCCGTCGCCCGGTTCACTCCCACATCGGTCGCCTGGGCGGAGAGCATCACGGCGACCAGCAACTCGAACGGGGTGCCGAAGTCGAGCTCGGTGGTCGGCTCGGGATTCGCCGCCCGCAGCCGGGCGAAGATCGCACCGCGTTGATCCTTGTTCATCGACGATGGTCCGGATCACCCGGTCGAGGAGCGCGTCGCTGCCGTCCGGCATCGTCAGCGCGAGAGCAGGTAGGTCATCTTGATCGCGATCTGCCGGTTGCGCACGTCGCCCCACGGCGAGCGGCGGACGTGGGGATTCAGGTAGAACAGGTCGTCGAGGCGCATCTCGTCGTAGGCGATGTAGATGTCGCTGCCGGGGCTGTAGATCCAGTTGAAGCGGATGCTGTTGCTGAGCTCGCCGGTCAGCGAGTTGTACTGCGACAGCGAGCGCAGCGTCACCGTCGGCGACAGCGTCAGGTCCAGGCGCAGCGAGGCCAGGTCGGCGACGAACTCCCCCCACGGCAGGTCGACGTCGCTGCGGTTGAAGATGGTCTCGGCCGAGATGCGGCTGGTGGCCCGGAATCCGACCGTTGCCTGGATGTCGGTGCGGGTGCCTTCGAAGAAGGTCTGCGGCGAGTACCGCGTCTGCGTGTACAGGCGCCGCGACGGGTCGGAACGGTACGAGAAGACCCATTCGCCGAAGCGGTAGGTGCCGGCCGGGACCGTGACGCCGGTGTTGCGGATCGGGAACGGGATGTCGAGCTGCTCGAAGTGGTCGTTGTAGTAGAAGGTGACCGACGAGCCGTCCTCGAAGTACGTCCCGATCATGTTGTGGATCCGCCGCGTCAGCAGCCGGTTGTGCTGGTCGGTGGTGTAGGTGATGTTCCACATCGGGTCGAACATCCGGATGTTGAAGCGATCCGGCCGCGGGTTCCACTCGCCGTGGAACTTCGACGTGCGGATGCCGAGGCGGGGGACGAAGCCGACCTCCGGGTTGAAGTTCTCCTGCAGATCGGCGAACTCGGTGTAGACGTGAAACGCGGGGCTCAGCCACGTGGCCCGCCCGTACGAGGCCATGTCGCCGCTCGTCAGGCCGGGGGTCTGGGTCTTGGCGACGAAGCCGGTCATCGTCAGGTTGCGGTGCACGGCGAGCGTCGTGTCGGCCGCGAACGTGCGGTTGTAGTGGGAGACCCCGCCGGTGTCGGGCGCGAACACGCTGCCGACGGCCTGCTTGTCGATCACGATCCCGCCGACCTTCGAGCGCGCGAGGATGTCGCGGCTGTAGCGCCCCACGAAGAAGTTGTCGCCCGCGTTGCCGAAGGAACCGGTCGTGATGTTCATGGCGGCGACGTTGTGGCGGTTCACCTTGCCGGTGAGCCGCGCGCCGCCGATGATCGGGGTCGGCTGGCCGCCGGCCGACAGGCCGATCCGCCGCGTGAAGAACAGGTCGGCGACCCGCCCGAAGCCGCTTCCGGGCGCGCCGACGTTGAACATCCCGGCGTTCTCGAGGAAGAAGTCGCGCTTCTCGGGAAAGAAGAGGGGAAAGCGCGTCAGGTTCACCTGCTGCTCATCCACCTCGACCTGCGCGAAGTCGGTGTTCAGCGTCAGATCCAGGTTGAGGCCGGACGCCACGCCGTACTTGACGTCGAGGCCGTAGTCGTTGAACCCCGAGCCGTCGAGGCCGCCGCCGGCGACGGTACCCGCCGCGCGGTCCTGCCGGCCGCCGGCGAGCAGGTAGGGCGTCATGCGCAGGTCCAGGCCGCGGTTGACCGCGCCGATGCCGGTCATGGTGCCCGCGAGGCTGACGCGGGTCAGCGTGTACTCCTTCGAGATCGGCGCCCAGAACACCTGCTCGTTCTTGCGGCGGATGTTGCGCATGAAGTTGACGCCCCAGACCTGCTCCTCGGTCCTGGGGAAACGGAGCGTCACCATCGGGATGGCGATCTCGGCCACCCAGCCGTCGGCGGTGCGGCGGGAGACGACGTCCCAGACCCCGTCCCAGTTGATGTTGATGTTGTTGCTGTTGCGCCCGCGCCAGCCGCCCTCGCCCTCCTCGGCCACCTGCTGCTCGAGCTTCGCGCCGAGCGGGCTGGTGACGAACATGTAGCCGGAGCGCCGGTCCTGGAAGGTATCGAGGATCACCTGGAAGTTGTCCTCGTCGAGCAGCCGCAGCGAGTCGCGCCGCATCTCGGTGGCGATGACGCCGTCCGGCTCGGTGTCGTAGGCTTCCACGCCGAGGTACAGGGCCTGGGAGTCGTAGAGCAGCCGCACCACCGTCCGCTCGGTGGCCGGCTCGCCCTCGGCCGGCTCCTGCTGCACGAACTCGTCGATGACGGCGGCCTGCAGCCAGACCTCCTCGTCGAGGCGCCCGTCAATCTGCGGCCCGTTCTCGACGCGGACCGGCGCCACCCGGTAGTACTCGCTCGGCGGCATGACGGCGAATCCGCCGCTCCCGCCGCTTCCTCCATCCAGGATGAGGGGCGGCTCGGCCGACTGCGCGCTCACGCCGGGAGCGGGGGATGCGCCGGCGGGGGCGTCGGAAGCGGACTGCGCCGCGGCCGGCTGGGTGGTGGTGGCGGCCAGCAGCACGCCGGCGAAAAGGGAAACCGAACGGCGGAGCGTAGTCGTCATGAGCATGGTCGTGGCCTACCGGCGAAACCGGGTCGCGCCGGCGATCGTTGTGCGCATCGCATCCCGGGCGCTCGGCGAGGCTCTCCCGTCAGGCCCCGGCTGTAATCCCGACGTGCCTTCACTCGGCCGCGACCTCCTCGGCGGGCCGCTGCCGCCAGTACTTGAGCCCGTACCACGCGGTGGCCGCGGCCAGCATGAACAGGATGAGCCACGGAATGATCCCGACCAGCAGCGCACTGGCCAGCGCGGCCCAGGTGAGCGGGTACTGGCTCAGGGTCTCGTAGCGCTCGGCCATCCAGTGCAGGCTCGTGTGTGCGACGAGGGCCGAGATCAGGATCGTGCCCATGCGCTCGTTGACGCCGTAGCGGAACAGCAGCTCCAGCGCCGGCACGCAGAGCGCGATGACCAGCAACTGGCCCAGCTCGACGCCGATGTTGAACGACAGCAGCGACGTCAGCAGATGAGAACCGGCGAACTGCAGCGTCTCGCGCAGCGCGAACGAGAAGCCGAAGCCGTGGACGAGGCCGAAGCCGAAGGCGACCACCCAGCGGCGGCGGATGCGGGTGGCGTCCCCGGACCCGGCCGCCACGATGTTCTCGAACGCCATGTAGACGATCGAGACCGCGATGAGCGTCTCGACCAGCGGCGGGAACCACAGCGTGTTCGGCGCCATGTCGTACGCCGACGCGATGAGGGTCACCGAGTGGGCCACGGTGAACCCGGTCACGATCGGCACGAGCGCCCAGAACCGCCGGAACGGAATCACCAGGCACAGCAGGAACAGCAGGTGGTCGATGCCGTCGAGGATGTGCTCGAAGCCGGAGACCACGAAGTTCCAGGCCGCCTGGTGCCAGCGCGGGTCGAGGGTGACGACGCCCGGGTCGCCGCGCAGCTCGAACGCCCGCTCGGCGCCCTCCGGCGTGAGGAAGCGGATGACCGAGATCACCCGCAGCCCCAGGCGCTCGACGCCCGGCCGGATCGAGAACTCCGACTCGGAGGACGTCGTGTCGTAGTCGAGCAGCACGTCCAGCAGCGCCTGCCGCCAGATGATCTGCGTGGTCGGGGGCAGCCGCTCGCCGGTGGTGACGTGGGCGAGCGCGTCCTCGTAGGTGTTGAACGCGCGGTTCGAGGGCAGGGAGAGCCGCACCACGGACAGCGTCGGCTCGGGAAGCCGCACGCCGTCCTCGTACAGCTCGATCTCCTGGCCCAGCCAGAGCATGGCGGCGTCGGGCAGAAGCTGCTCGGCGCCCTCGATGTCCAGATAGCCGGGTCCGCGGAGCGGGAAGTTCACGTCGAGCATCGCCTCGAGCGGGACCCGCACGAGCATGCGCAGCCGGTCGCCCTCGGGCTTGACGAAGGCGCGCACGGTGACGTCGCTCGGGATGTCGTGGGCTCGCACGCCGGCGGTCGCCCCGGCCAGCAGCAGCGCCAGCGCGCCGACGGCCAGCAGCATCTTGCGTCGATCTCGCACTCGATCCGCCTCCCTTTTCCGCGATTGCTTCCAAAGTATACTGTTCGACTGTCGCTGCGACGGATACGCGCCGGACGGCCACTGACCTGGCGGGACGCGGCGCACGGTTCCAGAAGGAGGAACACAGATGAAGAAGTACGCGTTTCTGGTGCCGCTGGCGCTGGGCGTCGTCCTGGCCGGCGTCGTCCTGACCGCCGGGCAGAGCGGAGATGACGACGATGCGGTCATGGCGCCGATGTTCGAGGTCGATCCGCTGTGGCCGAAGAACCTCCCCAACCACTGGCTGATGGGGCCGACGATCGGCGTGGACGTCGACGCGCAGGACAACATCTGGGTCCTGCACCGCAACACGCCCGACAACTTCCAGGGCGCCACCGAGATCGGCATGGTCACGGACCCGCCGGTCAGCGAGTGCTGCCAGCCCGGTCCGCCCGTCCTCGTCTTCGACCAGGAGGGCAACCTGGTCGACAGTTGGGGCGGTCCCGGCACCGAGACCGGCGACTACGTCTGGCCCGAGTCCAACCACGGGATCGCCGTGGACCACATGGACAACGTCTGGATCGGCGGCAACGGGCAGGGCGACGCGCACGTGCTGAAGTTCACGCGCAGCGGCGAGTTCCTGCTGCAGGCCGGCCGGCACAACGCCCGCATGGTCCGCGAGGAAGACGGCCGGCGGATATTCGCGCGCAACAGCCTCTCGGAGGACAGCTACGGCCGCGTCGCCGAGATCGGGATCGACCCCGAGGCGAACGAGGCGTACTTCGCCGACGGCTACTACAACAAGCGGGTCGCGGTGGTCGACGCGGAGACCGGCGCGTTCAAGCGGGGCTGGGGCGCCTACGGCAACGTGCCGAACGACGACTACGACTTCGGCGGCCCCTACGTGCCGGGGAACGATCCGGCGCAGCAGTTCCGCGGGCCGGTGCACTGCAGCGTGATCGCGAACGACGGGCTCGTGTACGTCTGCGACCGCGCCGAGGACCGCATCCAGGTGTTCCAGAAGGACGGGACCTTCGTCGACGAGCTGCTCGTCGCCACCCACACCCGCGCACAGGGCTCGACCTGGGACCTCGACTTCTCGCCGGACGAGGAGCAGACGTACATGTACCTCGCCGACGGCCAGAACATGAAGGTCTACATCATCGAGCGCAAGTCGCTGAAGGTGCTGACCGCGTTCGGCGACGGCGGACGGCAGCCGGGCATGTTCTTCGCGGTGCACAGCCTCGCGGTCGATTCCTCGGGCAACATCTACACGACCGAGACCTACGAGGGATCGCGCGTGCAGAAGTTCGTCTACAAGGGGATGGGCCCGGTGCCGGACGGCGCCGAGGGCGAGAACAGCCAGGGCGTGCTCTGGCCGACCAACTAGCCGCGCACGTTCCGGCGGAGAAACGAATGGCCGGTTCGGGCCTGCTGCCCGGACCGGCCATTCTTCCGTGTACGGGGAGCCGGCCACACAGCCGGCGGTTGCACTCCGCGGTGTCTACCGGAGGGCGCTCGGCTTGATGCGGAAGCCGTCGTCCGTCTCCTCGCGGAACTCCGCGTGGCACGACTGGCAGACGCTGCGCAGCTCGGACAGCGCGGTGGTGGCGGCGTTGCGATCCTGCGAGCCGGACGCCCGCCCGATCGAGCGCGCCGCCGCGATCGCCTGCGTCGCGAACTCGACCGCCTGCGGCTGTTCCTGCGCCGTCCAGAACGACTCGACCTTGGCGAGCTCGGCCCGGATCTTGTCGGAGTCCTCGCCGACGTCGCCCCAGTAGCTCGCGTCGATGTGCAGCGAGGTGTCGGTCGCGAGGTAGCGCAGCTCCTGCATCGCCGCCTCGTAGTCGTCCGCGGTGACCGCGTCCTGCGCGGTCGCCAGGGTGGCGCCGAAGCCGATGGCCAGGGCGGAGCCGAGAGCCGCGGCTTTCTTCGTCAGGGGCACGACAGTCCTCCTTGGTTCGTCACTGGATGGAGATGAGCTCGACGTCGAACACGAGCATGCCCGCCGGATAGCCGGGGCGGCCGCCGTACGCCAGGTTCTGGGGGATCCAGAAGCGCCGCTTCTCGCCGGTCACCATCAACTGCACGCCCTCGGTCCAACCCGCGATCACGCGGTTGAGCGGGAACGTCGCAGGCGCCCCGCGCACCACCGAGCTGTCGAACATCTGGCCGTTGGTGAGCCAACCGGTGTAGTGGACGGTAACGTTCGACGTCGGTCCGGGGTTCGACGTCCCGGAGCCCGCCTCGATGACCTTCGACGCAAGGCCGGACGAGGTGCTCTCGGCGTCGTCCGGCGGCGCGGCGACGTCGGACGGTGCGGGGATGGCGCGCTGCGCGCTGGCCGCGGCGGCGAAGCCGACGACGAGCAGGGCCACCAGGATGAGGATGGACGGCGACGAGGTGTTGATCATCATGGGGGCGGATCTTATCCCACTATCATGTATTGGCTCCCGGTCGTGCGGAGCGAGCGGGTGCGGCCCGGCTCGGCGGGCATGGCGGGTTTCGATTCTGCGCGGGTTCCGATCCCGCGCGTGTTCCGATGGTGAAGCGTCGGATGAGGCTGTGACCGATGGTGAACAAGGGCTCTGCGTTCCTGCTGCTCGTACCTGCGCTGCTCGTGGCGCTCCTTGCGGTTCCCGCGGCCGCGCAGTCCGATCCGCCGGCCATCGGGCTCGACTGGCCGCAATGGCGTGGACCGCTCGCCAGCGGCGCCGCGCCGTCCGGCGATCCGCCGTTGACCTGGAGCGAGAGCGAGAACGTCCGCTGGAAGATCGAGATTCCGGGCCACGGCCAGGCCTCGCCGATCGTCTGGGGCGACCATGTATTCGTGCTGACGGCGATCCCCGCCGGCCCCGGGGATGACTCCGGCGGCGGGTTCTTCTCGCGTCTCAGGCGCCGCTTCATGGGCACGGTGCGGTCGGGCGACCGGCTGAACTTCGTGATCGTCGCCCTCGACCGCCGCGACGGGTCCGTGGTCTGGGAACGGACCGCGGTGACCGAGCAGCCGCACGAGGGCCGCCACAACACGGGGAGCTGGGCGTCCGGATCGGCGGTTACCGACGGCGAGGTGGTCTGCGCCTTCTTCGGCTCGCGCGGCCTCTACTGCTACGACATGGAAGGCAACCGGCTGTGGGATCGCGACTTCGGCGACATGCGGATCCGCATGGGGTTCGGCGAGGGGGCCTCGCCGGCGCTCCACGGCGACGCCATCGTCGTCGTATGGGACCACGAGGGGCAGTCGTTCATCACCGCGCTGGACAAGATGACCGGGGCGGAACGGTGGCGTACGGACCGGGACGAGAGCACCTCCTGGACGACGCCGCTCGTCGTCGAGCATGCCGGCGGCACGCAGATAGTCACGAGCGCGACGGACGGGGTGCGCGGCTACGATTTCGAGACCGGCGAGCTGCTGTGGGAAGGCGAGGGGGTGACGACCAACGCCATTCCGTCACCGGTCGCCGCCGGGGGCATCGCCTACCTGATGAGCGGGTATCGCGGCAACCGGCTCTATGCTGTCGACCTCTCGTCGGCGCGCGGCAACATCTCGCGCGGCGGGGCCATCGCCTGGTCGCTGGATCGCGACACGCCCTACGTACCGTCCCCGGTCCTGCACGACGGCATCCTGTACTTCACGAAGAGCAACTCCGGCATCCTCTCGGCCTACGACGCCGCGAGCGGGGAGAACCTGTACGGTCCGCTGCGCCTGTCCGGGATTCGCGACGTGTACGCCTCGCCGGTCGTCGCCGGCGGCCGGCTCCATGTCACGAGCCGCGACGGCGCCACGCTGGTCGCGAAGGCCGGTCCGGAGTACGAGATGCTGTCGATGAACCGCCTCGACGACGACTTCGATGCCTCTCCGGCCGTCGCCGGCGACGAGATCTACCTGCGGGGACGGCAGTACCTCTACTGCATCGCCGCCGACTGACTGCTCGCCGCGGCGCCGCCGCCGATTGAGCGGTGTCCGGGGCCGCGCTCGCCCTCCTGCTGCTCGCGCCCGCGGGGTTGGCGATACGCGCCGACGGCTGATCGTCGGGCCGCTCCGCGGCGACGCTATAATCGCGCCACGCGGGGCGCCTGCGGGTCGGGCGCCCCCGTGAGCCGTCCGAGTCCGATGCGCATCATCTCGATCACCGCCGGCGCCGGCGGCATGTACTGCGGAAGCTGCATCCGCGACAACACCCTCGCCAGGTCGCTGCGGCAGCTCGGGCACGAGGTGCTCCTGGTCCCGCTCTACACGCCGCCGCGCACCGACGAGCCGAGCGTCAGCGAGCACCGGGTCTTCTTCGGCGGCATCAGCGTCTACCTGGAGCAGTATTCGAGGCTCTTCCGCGGCACCCCCTGGCTGGTCGACCGCCTCTGGGAGGCGCCGTGGCTGCTGCGCGCGGTTTCGCAGCGCGGCGTGCAGACCCAGCCCGAGCAACTGGGTGAGCTGACCGTGTCGGTGCTCGAGGGCCGGCACGGCCACCAGCGGAAGGAAATCGAGAAGCTCGTCCACTGGCTGCGCTCCGAGCCGCAGCCGGACGTCATCGACATCTCCAACTCGATGCTGATCTCGCTGGCGCCCGCGCTCAAGGAGGCGATCGGCTGCGGCATCTGCTGCACGCTGCAGGGGGAGGACATCTTCCTGGATCACCTGGAAGAGCCGTACCACTCGCGAGCGCTGTCGCTCATACGCGAGCACGCCCGTTCGGTCGACCGGTTCGTAGCGGTGAGCGACTACTACGCCGGCCACATGGCGCGGTACCTGCACATTCCCGGTGCGAAGCTGGACGTCGTGCCGCTCGGCATCAACGCCGACGGCTATCCGCCGGCGGGGCGGGACGACTCCCTGCCGTTCACGATCGGCTACCTCGGCCGCATCGCGCCGGAGAAGGGGATTCATCTCCTCTGCGACGCCTACCATCGCCTGCGGGAGCGGGGCGACCTGGAGGGCTGCCGTCTGGAATTGGCCGGCTACCTCGGACCGGAGCACCGGGCGTACCTGGACGGCATGGTGCGGCAGGTCCGGGAGTGGGGGCTCGAGGACGAGATCCACTACCGGGGCGTGCTGGAGCTCGACGACAAGGTGGCGTTCCTGCAGCGCCTCGACGTGTTCGCCGTGCCGGCGACCTACGACGATCCCAAGGGCCTGTCCCTGGTCGAGGCGATGGCGTGCGGTGTGCCGGTGGTCGCGGCGAGACGCGGCACCTACGTCGAGCTCATCGAGCGCACCGGCGGGGGAGTGCTCGTTCCGCCGGAGGATGTCGAGGCGTTGACGGCCGAACTGCACCGGCTGCGCACCGACGACGGGCTGCGCGGCGAACTGGGCACTCGGGCCGCGTCCGGGGTCCGGGAGCGGTACTCCGCCGACGCCATGGCGCGCCGCGCTGCCGACGTGTACCGGCGGGTCTGTCCGCAGTCGGGGGAGACCGTTGCCGCGGCCGCGGTCGGCGACGCGTAGCGGGAGGGACGATCCCGGTCACCCGCGCTGCACGTGCGCCGTTTCCCGCCGCCAGATCCAGATCAGCGCAGCCAGGACGGCGACTCCGAGCAGGCGTCGGGGTCCGCTCACGAAGATGACCGCGCCGTTGGCGATCATGAAGAGGAAGACGCCGCGGATCACCGTGGTCCAGGCGGCGTGGCGCCGCGCATGCCTGGAGGGCAGGAGCTGCCACCAGATCGCCTCGCCGACCCAGACCGCCGTGAACGCGTAGTTCACCCAGAGCCCGCCGCCCCAGTCCAGACCCAGGAGCGCGTTCGTGCGCGCCGCGGTGTAGGCGTACGCCGCTCGGTGGCTCCAGTCGTGGTGGATCCCGAAGGCCGCGGCTACGTGCGCGAGGTAGACCAGCGCCCCGAGCAGCCAGACGGGTCGGCCCCACGCCGCCGGCGGCTGGCGGGCGCGGCCGTACTCTCCCGCCGTGTAGAGCAGGAGAGCCGTCCAGATGGTCAGGGCGACCAGCGGCGCCGTTGTCGCGGTCGAGACCATGGCGCAGGTTACATCACGGCTGACCCTCATCCTCGTCTTCGCGATCATCCTCTACCGGGACCCATTGACCGATAGAATGGGCCGATGCGGCACACAGGGCGGGCGCGGTGGCGGTGGGTGAGCGCCTGTCTGGCGCTTCTCGTTCTGTTGTGCCTGGTCGTCTCGGCGGCGCCGCGTACCACGGGCGCCAACGGTGCACCGGCCCTGAACGAGTTCCACCGGGCGGGGATCCTCGAGCGCGCGGCCGGCTTGCCCCGCCTGCGCAGCCTGCTCGTGTCGGTCGGCGGGGAGCTGATCGAGGAGCACTACTTCAACGGGGCCTCGGCGCGCCGCTCCGCCAACCTGAAGTCGGCCTCGAAGACGATCGTCGGCATCCTCGTCGGGATCGCGATCGACCGCGGCTACCTGGAGGGTGTCGATCAGCCGATCGTCGACTTCTTCCCGGAAGAGCTGGCCGACGCCGATCCCGTCAAGCGGTCCATCACCGTCGGGGATCTGCTGAGCATGCGGTCGGGCCTCGAGTCGACGTCGAACCGCAACTACGGGCGCTGGGTGCAGAGCCGGCACTGGGTGCGGCACGCGCTGAGCCGGCCGCTGGTCGACCGTCCGGGCGGGCGGATGATCTACAGCACCGGCAGCACGCACCTGCTGTCGGCGATCCTGACGCGGGCGACCGGGATGAGCACGCTGGCGTTCGGGCGGCGCTACCTGGCGCAGCCGCTCGACATCACGCTGCCCGCCTGGACCCGCGATCCGCAGGGCGTCTACCTGGGCGGCAACGAGATGGCGCTGACGCCGCGGGCGATGCTGGCCATCGGGAACCTGTTCCGGCGCGGCGGGACGAGCGACGGGCGGCAGGTGGTCTCGCGCGAGTGGATCCGCGAGTCGACGATCCCGCGCACGAGGTCGCGGTTCAGCCGCCGGCAATACGGCTACGGCTGGTGGATGCGCACCCTGGCCGGGCAGCCGACGTACTACGCCTGGGGCTACGGGGGGCAGTTCATCTTCGTGATTCCCGACCTCGACGCCGTGATCGTCGCGACGTCGTCGCCGAATCCGGGCGCGGGGCGGCGGAGCCACCGGAGCGAGCTGGACGAGCTGATCGACTGCGAGCTGGTGCCGGCCATCCGGCGGGCGGTCGCCGAGGCGGCGTGACGAACGACCCACGGTTGCAGGGCCCGGCGGCAAGCCGACCGCTTGCAGCGGGCCGGGGGAGGAGGCAGCACATGACGACGCGGAACGCACGCATGGTGGTCGGGGGCGTCCTGGCCACGCTCCTCGTGGTCGGCTTCGGCGGACCGGCCGCGCGCGGACAGCAGGGCGGCGAGCTGCCGGTCGTGAGCCAGGAGCAGTACGACGCCTGGTTCGACGAGCTCTCCAACTGGGGGCGCTGGGGGCCGGACGACGAGATGGGGGCGCTGAACCTGATCACGCCGGAGAAGCGGCGAGCCGCCGCGGATCTGGTGACGGAAGGGTTCACGGTGTCGCTCGCGTCGATCGCCAACCGGGAGCGGACCCTCGACAACCCGTGCCCCATCGAGTGGAGGATGGTGACGGCCTCGCCGGGGGGCGCCAGCGACACGCTCAACTATCCGTGCATCCACGGGGCGGGCACTACTCACATCGACGGTTTCGCGCATCGCTTCTTCGACGGAAAGATGTGGAACGGCTACCCGATCGCCGAGACGGTGACGATGGAGGAGGGCGCAACGAAGAACGCCATCCTGACGATGCGGCACGGCGTCGTCACGCGCGGCGTCCTGTACGACATCGCGCGCCTGAAGGGCGTCCGGTATCTCGAGCCGGGCCAGCGGATCACGGTGGCGGATCTCGAAGCCTGGGAGGCGCAATCGGGCGCGAAGGTGGGGCCGGGCGACGCGTTTCTGCTGCGCTGGGGCCGCTGGGTGCGCCAGGACGACATCGGGTCGTTCGACACCGGGGCAGAGGCGGCCGGTCTCGACAACACCGTGATACCGTGGCTCCGGGAGCGCGACGTGGCGATCATCGGCTGGGAGACGCCGGCCTACATGCCGCAGCCGCCGGGGGATCTGCCGCGGCTCGCGCTGCACGACTTCGCCCTGACGATGCTCGGCGTGCACCTGCTCGACCGCGCCGACTTCGACGATCTGGCCGAGGCGGCGGCGGAACGCAACCGCTGGGAGTTCATGCTGAACATCGCGCCGCTGCCGATCCCGAACGGGACCGCCTCGCCGGTCAACCCGATCGCGATCTTCTGACGCGCGAACCACAATCGAGAACCGAAGTGAGGAACGACATGACGAAGACGATCAGCCTGCTCGCGGCCGTGCTCGTGATCCTGACGATGGCATGCGGCGGGGCCCCGGAACCGCCGCCGGAGGAGGATACCGGCCCGGCCGGGGAGCCGGCCGGCGAGGGGTCCATTCTCCGGCTCGACCGGCGGCTCGACTCGCTGATTCCACCCGGCGCCACCATCGAGAAGGTGGCCGAGGGCTATACGTTCACGGAGGGACCGGTCTGGATCCGCGGCGAGCAGCGCCTGCTCTTCTCGGACGTGCGGGCCAACGCCATCCACCAGTGGACCGCGGCGGACGGCGCCAGCCCGTTCATCGACCCGGTCTTCGAGGGCGAACGCGAGGGGCTCCGCTCCATCTCGTCGAACGGGCTGACCTTCGACGGCGAGGGCCGGCTGATCGTCTGCGAGCACGGCAACCGCCGCATCTCGCGGGTGGAGGAGGACGGCAGCCGCACGGTGCTGGTCGACAGCTTCGAGGACAGCCGCCTGAACAGCCCCAACGACGCCGTCTTCGGCTCCGACGGCTCGCTCTACTTCACGGATCCGCCCTACGGCCTCGAGGGGCTCGAGGAGTCGCCGATGCGCGAGCTCGACTTCAACGGCATCTACCGCCTGCGTCCGGACGGCGAGCTGCAAGCGCTGGTGCGCGACCAGACCCGCCCGAACGGCATCGCGCTCTCGCCGGACGAGTCGACCCTCTACGTCGCCAACTCCGACGAGAACAACAAGGTGTGGATGGCGTACGACCTCGACGAGGAGGGCGCCTCGAACGGTCGCGTCTTCTACGACGTCAACGACCAGACCGCGGCCGGGGCCGCCGACGGCATGAAGGTGGACCTGCGCGGCAACGTCTTCGCCACTGGGCCGGGCGGCGTCTGGGTGATCGGCCCGGACGGCGTCCACCTCGGGACGATCCTGATGCCGGAGGTGACGGCCAACGTCGCCTGGGGCGGCGACGGGCGGACGCTCTACATGACGGCGAGCACCGGCGTCTACCGGATCGACCTCGGTACCGCAGGCGTGGTGCCCGGCAACCCGGTGGTGGTCATGGAGACCACGATGGGCGACGTCACGATGGAGCTGTTCGCCGATCAGGCGCCGGTCTCCGTCAGCAACTTCCTGCAGTACGCCTACGCCGGCTTCTACGAGGACACGGTCTTCCACCGCGTGATCGAGAACTTCATGATCCAGGGCGGCGGCATGGGGACCAACCTGGTGCCGAAGATCACCCGCGAGCCGATCGTCAACGAGGCGACCAACGGCCTCGGCAACCGGCGCGGCACCGTGGCGATGGCGCGCACCAATGCCGTCAACAGCGCGACGTCGCAGTTCTTCATCAACCACGCGAACAACGGGGGCCGGGGCCTCGACCACCGCGGCACCGCGCCGGACCAGTACGGCTACGCGGTATTCGGGCAGGTGACGGACGGCATGGACGTCGTCGACGCCATCGCCGGGGTCCAGACCACCGCGCAGGGCGCGCACGGGAACGTGCCGGTCACGCCGGTCGTGATCAACGCGATGACGGTGCAGCCGTAAGGACGGCGTTTCGGTTGTCGGCCGGGAATGAACGGGCCGGCGGCGCCGTGCCGCCGGCCTTCCTTGTTTCCGGGGCGAATGAGCGGCACGGAGGCGGCGCCGGTTCGGCGGCGAACGACGCGCAGGCGCCGCGTGCTGCGACAATGACAGCCATGCGGGAGTTCAACATCGCCGGGCCCGTGGTGGCCGGAGACCACTACCTGATCCCGCCGCTGTCGCGGATGGACCTGAACGAGCTGCTCGGCCTCGTCCGGGACAAGAAGTACTTCGTCCTGCACGCGCCGCGGCAGACGGGCAAGACGTCCGCGCTGCTGGCGTTGCGCGATCTGCTAAACGACCGGGGTGACTACCGCTGCGTCTATGCGAACGTCGAGAGCGCTCAGGCGGCGCGCGAGAACGTGGTCGAAGGCGTGCGGACCGTGCTGGCGGAGGTTGCGTTCCAGGCCGGCATGACGCTGGGCGACG
This sequence comes from Vicinamibacterales bacterium, assembly GCA_963662835.3. Taxonomy (GTDB): domain Bacteria; phylum Acidobacteriota; class Vicinamibacteria; order Vicinamibacterales; family UBA8438; genus WTFV01. The sequence goes on along the minus strand of CAXXVU020000002.1, from coordinate 6,196,919 downwards.
AATCGCTCGAAGACATCTGGCCGGACGCGCTGGAGCGCATCGGCCCGCGCGGCGCGCTCCGGCAGGCGCTGGCGCGGTGGTCACAGGTCGATCCGAAGCCGCTGGTGCTGCTGCTCGACGAAATCGATACGCTGATCGGAGACACGCTGCTGTCGGTGCTGCGGCAGTTGCGCACCGGGTACGCGGATCGCCCGCGGCGCTTCCCGCACAGCGTGATTCTGTGCGGGGTGGTGGACGTGCGCGACTACCGCATCCGCTCCACGGCCGAGAAGGCGCTGGTCCTCGGCGGCAGCGCCTTCAACGTCAAATCGAAGTCGTTGCGACTCGGCGATTTCACGGAGGCGGAGGTACGGGCGCTGATCTCCCAACACACCGAGGAGACCGGCCAGCCGTTCACCGAGGACGCGCTGCAGACGGTCTGGACACGCACCGCCGGCCAGCCGTGGCTGGTGAACGCGTTGTGCTACGACGCCTGCTTTGACCACAAGGCCGGCCGGGACCGCTCCCGGGCGATCGCGGAGGACGACATCCTGGAGGCCCAGGAGCGATTGATCCTGCGGCGGGACACGCATGTCGATCAGTTGGCGTGCAAGCTGCGCGAGGAGCGGGTGCGGCGGGTCATCGAGCCGATCCTGACCGGCGCCGACGAGCAGGCGTGGTCCGAAGAAGACGTCGGTTACCTCCGCGACCTGGGACTGATCGCGCTGCGGGACGAGGGCGCCCCGCGCATCGCCAATCCGATCTACGCCGAGGTGGTGCCGCGCCACCTGACCTACGCGGTGCAGATCGGGCTGCCGCAGAAGCGGGCGTGGTACGTGGACGAGCGCGGCGGCCTCGACGTCGACGGGCTGATCGCATCGTTCCAGACGTTCTTCCGGGAGCACTCCGAGCACTGGGTGCAGCGCTTCGACCGCTATCACGAGGCGGGCCCGCAACTCCTGCTGCAGGCGCACCTGCAGCGGGTCGTGAACGGCGGCGGCCTGATCGAGCGGGAGTACGCGCTGGGCCGGGGTCGCACGGATCTCCTGATCCGCTGGACGCAGGACGGCCGGGAACGCCGGTTCGTGGTGGAGTGCAAGCTGTTGCACCGGGATCTCGAATCCACGGTCGGGAAGGGCCTGGAGCAGACGCGCGTCTACATGGACCGCTGCCGTGCGGAGTCCGGCCACCTGATCGTCTTCGACCGCTCGAGGGAGCGGACGTGGGAGGAGAAGATCTTCCGCCGCGAGCCACTGTCCGAACAGACGCCGATCACCGTCTGGGGCATGTGAGACCAGGGCGGCGCACCGCACGGGCGGGCCATGAGGTTGACGAATACGAACGCGGCGGCGATACGATAGCCATCACGGAGGCGGCCGTTGAGCACGAACGCACCTCGCAGCCGAATCACGCGGATCGGGGTCTCGAACTATCGGAGCGTGGGGCGGAACCAGGTCGTCCGGCTCGGGGCCATGACTGTTCTTGTCGGCCCCAATGGTTCGGGCAAGAGCAACGTGGTCGATGTGCTCAGCTTCGTACGCGATGCGATGCACATGGGACTCTCGGGTGCGATCACGGATCGGGGCGGCATAGACGCGGTGCGGCGTTGGAGCGCAGGACGGCCGTACAACGTCTCCATCGAGCTCGATGTCGTGCTGGAGGCGGGTCCGGGCTCCTATGCGTTCGAGATCACGGGTGATCGGAGGGAAGAGTTCCGAGTCAAGTCCGAGGCGGCGCGGGTTGCCACCGCCAAAGGGCCATCCGGCTTCATGGTCGAGCGCGGTACCTGGGAGGGGCCGGAAGGGCTCGAGCCCAAGATCAGCGATACGGGCCTCGCGCTTCCGGCGGTGGCCGGGGATGAACGCTTCGGGCCCTTGTTCGATCTGATCTCCCGGTTGGCCATCTATTCGATCTACCCCGATACCCTTCGACGGCCGCAGACGTACAACCCTGACAAACCGATGCACAGGCACGGGGACAACTGGGTCTCCATCCTGCGTGATCAGGCACCGTCCACCTGGAAGCCGGAAGTCGTGGCGGGGCTCGGCCGGCTCACCGGCGACGTCAATGACATCAAGGTGAGCAAGGCCGCCAGTTATCTCGTGGCGCAGTTCAGGCACGGGGCGAACGGGCAGGGCAAATGGTTCGATGCGGCGCAGGAATCCGACGGAACGCTGAGGGTTGCCGGGATCCTGACCGCGCTGCTTCAGGAGCCGCCGTTGCCGCTGGTCGGCATCGAAGAACCGGAGTTGACGGTTCATCCCGGAGCCCTTCCACTGCTGATGGACTACCTGCGGCAGGCCAGCGACCCCAGCCAGGTCCTGCTGACGACCCACAGTCCAGAACTGTTGAATCTGGTGGCGGCGGATGATGTGCGGGTGGTGGTGCGCTCGAACAGCGGGACATGCATCGCCGGGATGGCTGAAGATCAACGTGACGCCGTAACGAACGGTCTTCTCAGGCTTGGCGAGCTGATGACCACCGAAGGGTTGCGTCAAGCCGGTTTCGGGTTCCCCGGGTGATGTGCCAGTTCGGAAAGGCATACGTCCTGGTGGAGGGACAGGGCGACGTGATGGCCGTGGGGAATCTCCTCGCACGACTCTCCGCGGATCAGGGAGCGACCCTCGCGTGGTCGGCTCGCGACCAGGTCGCGGAGCAAGGCGCGGTTGTCGGACATGGCACCACTCGAAGAGAGATGTTGCGGGGTCAGCGGGCCCCGGTCAGCCAGCCGAGGACCCGGGACCAGAACCCGCCCTGCCTGCCGGGGGCGACGAGGCCGGTCTCCGACGAGACGTCGACGACCTCGCCGGAGACGGTCGGGATGTCCTCGCCGGACGCGTCCGGCTCGGAGGACGGGAGCCCTTGCGGGGGCGAAGTCCGGACGAGCGGCGGTCCGCCCAGCCGCACCGTGACCATCACCTCGCCGGGAGCGGGCGCGCTCGCGGCCGGGAGGCCGTCGGCGGCGTCGGCGCCGAGCGTGTCGAGCGCGGCGACCAGCGCGCTCTCGGCCGCCTCGAAGACGTCCGGAACGCCCCGGCCTCCCGCCAGGGCCAGCGGGACGTCGCGGAACGAGATCGTCCAGTCGGGCGTTCCGGGCTCGATACGGCAGGGATAGCAGGCGATGCGTGCGGAGTGCATAGGCTTCATGAAGGGAACAGGGTTCGGATGATGGGCCGCGGACGACGACTGCCGCCCAGCGCGCGGACGGCAGTCATCGTAGCCCGTTTGCGGCGGGAGCGCGAAACGCGCGCAGACTCCCTAGCGCAGGTCCCGGAAGAACGTGCGGATGTCGTCGGCCAGCAGCTCCGGCTCCTCGAGCGCCGCGAAGTGCCCGCCGCGCGGCATCTCCGTCCAGTGCGTGACGTTGAAGGCGGCCTCGGCCCACGCCCGCGGCGGGATGAACAGCTCCTGCGGAAAGATCGCCGCACCGACCGGCGTCTCGATGTAGCCCGGCTGATTGGTCGCGCGCCGCGACTCGTAGTAGATGCGGGTCGACGACGTGATCGTCTGGGTCGCCCAGTAGATGGTGATGTTCGTCAGCAGCTCGTCCTTGGTGAACCCGCTCTCGACGTCGCCGCCGCAGTCGCACCACGTCCGGAACTTCTCGACGATCCAGGCGGCCAGCCCGGCCGGCGAGTCGTTCAGGCCGTAGCCGAGGGTCTGCGGCTTGGTGCCCTGGATGTTGCTGTAGCCGCGCTCGTCGGCGAAGAACTCCTGCCGCTCGCGGGTGCGCGCCAGCTCCTCGGGCGGCACCCCGGCGGTCGGGTCGTCCACACCGGCCGGCGGTCCGGCGGTCACCATGTTCAGGTGCACGCCGACGACGCGGTCCGGATGCTGCACGGCCTGCCAGCGGCTGATGATGCTGCCCCAGTCGCCGCCCTGCGTGCCGTAGCGGTCGTAGCCCAGCCGCTCCATCAGCCCGCCGATGATCGCGGCCATCTTCTCCGGGCCGTAGCCGCGGCCGGCCGGCTTGTCCGAGAAGCCGTAGCCGGGAATCGACGGGGCCACCACGTGGAACGCGTCGGCCGCGTCGCCGCCGTAGTTGGTGGGATCGACCAGCAGCGGGATGATCTTGTAGAACTCCATGATCGAGCCGGGCCAGCCGTGCGTGATCACCAGCGGCAGCGCGTCCTCGTGGGGCGACCGCTGGTGGATGAAGTGCACGTCCAGCCCGTCGATGTCCGTCTTGAAGTGGTCGAAGCCGTTGAGCAGCCACTCCTGGTCGCGCCACTCGAACTCGTCCCGCCAGTAGGCGATCAGCTCTTCCAGGTACGCGCGGTTGGTGCCGTAGTCCCACTCGGTGCCGGGCAGCTCGTCGGGCAGCCGCGTCCGCGACAGGCGGTCCTTCAGGTCGGCCAGCACCGCGTCGGATACGTCGATCGTGAACGGACGGATCGCCTCGGGATCCTCCGCCGCGCTCTCCTCCTGGCCCGGCGCCGGGGCGGCGGACGCGGTCTCGGTCGTCGCGGGCACGCCGGCGGCGAGAGCGAAGGCGGCCACCAGCATCAGCGGCGCGGCGCTGCGAATCGTGGTGAATCGGAGCATGGTCATCAGCACACCTTTCGTTCAGGGTGGCCCCTATAATGCCACGAACGACCAGGAGGGACCGACCGATGCTGAAGACATGGCTCACCCGCGCACTCGTCCTCGGCTGGATTCCGACGCTCTTCGTCGCCGGCGGCATCCGCTGGCTCGACGAGCCGGCCGCCTCGGCGCAGGAGCGGACCCCGATCAAGGTCTCGCGCATCTACACGGGCGAGGACGGCCAGACGCATGTCGAGGAGCTCGACGTGCCGCTCACCTCGTCGCGCGGCGCCACCGAGCTCTCCGATCCGGTCCCGGTGACCAGCGTCCAGTTCCGGCGGACCTCGCCCGAGTACTTCATCGACTGGCACACCGCGCCGCGCCGGCAGTACGTCATCACGCTGGCGGGGGAGAGCGAGGTCGAGTTCGGCGACGGGACGAAGGTCCGGCTGTACCCCGGCCACATCCTGCTCGCCGAGGACACCACCGGCCAGGGGCACATCTCGCGGGCCGTCGGCGACGAGGATCGCATTTCGATCTTCCTGCCCCTCGTGGAGCAGTAGCGCGTCGCGTCGGGCGCAGCGACGTGCTCGACGGCTTCGAGGCGGTCCCGGCTACCGGCCGAACTCGACGTCGAATGGACCGAGAGCGCGGCAGTTGGGATAATCCCACCCATGGCTACCGTGCGAGCGGACTCCAAGAAGCGTGTCGTCATTCCGGAGGCTGCGCCGGGGGATGTCTTCGACGTCCAATCCGAGGGCGATGAGCGCCATGTGCTCGTCCGGTTGCACCGGTCCGAACCCGCGCCGAGGAAGAGCGTCGAAGAGTGCCTGAAGGCCATGGACCAGAATCCTCTTCGGATGGCGTTGTCGTGGGAGGAACTCAGGGAAATCACCCGCGAGCCGTGACCCTGCTCGACTCCAACGTCGTGATCTACGCGTCACAGCAAGGCTCGGTGCATCATGCCTGGGCGCGATGGATCATCAGCCGTGCCGTGGCTTCTGATGGGGCGGCAGTCAACGCGGTTTGTTTGGCTGAGCTCTGCGTCGGGGACGAAGATCCTCCGACCTTGAGGGGCCGCGTTCGCGCCTGGGGTGTCGCGACACTCGACGTGCCGGTCGCTGCTGCCGAGGTCTGCGCGGCTGCGCACCGAAGGTATCGCGAGCGCAGGCGCCGCCAGTCCGGGAAGGATTCACCGCCGGTGCCGCTACCGGACTTCTTCATCGGCGCACACGCGCAGGTCATGGCGTGGCCGCTGGCGACGGCCGATGCGGGCAGGATCAAGACCTATTTCCCGACCGTGCGGCTCGTGGTTCCCTGACGGGACTGATGCCGGCGGTTCCGCCGGTTCCGGGCCGCCTTGACACACTCCTGCCCGGCGTCGATGATGGGTTTCCGGTTGCGGCGCGTCGCAGGAGTCGCGCCCGCCGTCGAAAGAACGCCGCCAACCCGCGACGAGCCTCGCGACGAGGAGCCTTACGATGCAGATGCAGTCCCGCGAATCGCGATCCGCTCTCGGAATCACGTTGGCCGTGACGGTGTTTCTGTGGACGCCCGCCGTCACTTCCGCTCAGTCCGCGGACGAGTTCGTCCCGGTGACGGACGAGATGCTCCAGAACCCGGCGGACGGCGACTGGCTGACGTGGCGCCGGACCCTGGACGGCTGGGGCTACAGCCCGCTCGACCAGATCGACCGGGACAACGTGGGGCGGATCCGGATGGTCTGGACGCGGGGACTCGCGGAGGGGCGGCAGGAGGGCACCCCGCTCGCCTACGACGGCATCCTCTACATGCCGCAGTCGAACGACGTGATCGAGGCGATCGACGCGGCGACCGGCGATCTGATCTGGCAGCACCGGCGCGACCTGCCCGCGGACGTCTACGAGTACGTCGGCGGCAACGCGCGCAGCAACCGGAACATCTCCATCTACGATCGCTTCATCGTCAACACGAGCGACGACGACTACATCTTCGGGCTCGACGCCACGACCGGCGAGATCGCCTGGGAGACGGAGATCTTCGACTACCAGGTCATCCCGGCCGGACACAGCTCGGGACCGATCATCGCCGACGGCAAGGCGATCTCCGGCCGGAGCTGCCGCCCGCGGGGCGGTCCCGAGTCGTGCGTCATCGTGGCCCACGACGCCCGCACCGGCGAGGAGCTGTGGCGGCGGCGGACGGTTCCTGCGCCGGGCGAGCCGGGCGACGAGACGTGGGGCGGCGTGCCGTTCGAGGAGCGGATCCACGTCGGCACCTGGGTGGCGGGCAGCTACGACCCGGAGCTGCGGCTGTTCTACCAGGGCACGTCGGTCACCTCGCCGGCTCCCAAGTTCATGCTCGGCGGCGTCGAGAACACGCACCTCTACCACAACTCGACGCTGGCCCTCGACGTCGACACCGGCGAGATTCGCTGGTACTACCAGCATCTGAACGACCACTGGGACCTCGACCATCCCTTCGAGCGCATTCTCGTCGACACCGCGGTCGCGCCCGACCCGTCCGAGGTGAGCTGGATCAACCCGCGCATCCAGCCGGGCGAGGTCCGCAGGGTAATGACGGGCATTCCCGGCAAGACCGGCGTCGTCTATACGCTCGACCGCGAGACCGGCGAGTTCCTGTGGGCGACCCCGACCGTCACGCAGAACGTCATCAGCAGCATCGACGGCGCCACCGGGGAGGTGACGGAGAACGCCGAGGTGGTCTTCAACGCGGTGGGGCAGGAGGTCTTCGCCTGTCCGACCTGGAACGGCGGCAAGGACTGGGAGGCGGGCGCCTACAGTCCGCTGACCAACACGATGTACATGCCGCTGCGCAACACCTGCGCCCGCATGCTGGCGACGCGGACGTTCAACGACGATACGCCGGCCTTGCCGACCGAGAACCGTTCGACGACCTACGCCATCGCCTACCGCCACCAGTTGGCCCCGGGCACCGAGTTCGCGGGGACGGTGCGGGCCATCTCGGCCGAGACCGGCGAGACGGTCTGGCTGCACGAGCAGCGCGCGGGCACCCTGTCGCTCGTCGCCACGGGCGGCGGCCTGGTCTTCGGCGGCGACGTCAACGGTCGGTTCCGGGCCTTCGACCAGGAGACCGGCGCCGTGCTGTGGGAGATCAATCTCGGCTCGCCGGTCAGCGGCTTTCCGATCAGCTACGCCGTCGACGGCCGGCAGTACATCGCGGTCGGCACGGGCACCGCGGGGACGTCGTCGCACTTCAACCGGCTGACCCCGGAGCTGCGGCCGAGCTCGGGCAACACGCTGTTCGTGTTCGCGCTACAGAACTGATATTGATGCAACTCATTGACATCTAAGTAGGTTACTGAAGTACGGAAACGGCGTTTACCACGTTCGTTACCACGATGTCAGGATCGCCGAGCTGAGGTCCACGTCAGTTCCGGGTCGCCGGGTCGCCGGGTCGCCGGGTCGCCGGGTCGCCGGGTCGCGGGGTCGCCACCCGCGCGGGCACGTGCCCACCGTTGCCGATGAGGCTCGTCGCCGTGGCCACGAAGAGCGCCTCGGACAGGTCGAGCGGCAGGTCGAGGCAGTGGTCGCGGAAGCTCGCCCCAGGCGCCCGGTCGAGCGCGTCGAGCAGGCCGCCGCCGCGCCGGCATCCTGCAGGCAGTCGACTTCGTCGAGCACGAACACGGGATTGCGGACGTTGCCGGAGTTGATCGAGGTCGACGAGTCCGGCCTGACGATAGGCGTCGAGCAGTCGGTGTTCCTCGCGATCCAGCTCGGTAAGCTGCTTCGTAATCAGCAGGTCAGCGGTTCGAGTCCGCTCGCCGGCTCCATATTTTCTCCTTATTTTCCATATACTTACGAGCGTCTCCGGGTTCTGCTTCCGTGGCGTCTGCTCGCGCGGGGTGCGCTGGCCACTTTGTGGAGGCTGAAGGGCGTGACAAGAAAGGTCGGCCCGTGCGCGACCTCGGGTCGGTCAGCTACAACGCCGCGGTCGAGAGCGCGGCCAGCCGCGACACCGACGCGCAGCCGGCCGCCTTCGCACAACGGGCCTATCGCGAGGCAATACCGCGCGGTTTCGACACGCCGGCCCAGCGCGTCGTCATCGGCGACGGCGCCGCGTGGATCTGGAACCTGGCCGCCGAGCACTTTCCCGGCGCCATCGAGAACGTTGATATCTACCACGCCAAGCAGCACCTGTGCGATGTCGCCAAGGCCATCTACGGCCCCGGGACCGACCTGGCCGACCGGTGGGCCAGCGACCGGCGCGCCGAACTGGACGCCGGCCGGCTGTGCGCCGTCGTCGCCGCGCTGCGCATCCATGTCGAGACCACGCCCGAAGCGCGAAAGTGCATTCACTACCTGTTCGGGAACCGCCACCGGATGCGCTATCCGCAGTTCCGCGCCAAGGGCCTGTGCGTCTCGTCGGGCGTCGTCGAGGCCGGATGCAAGGAGATCGGCGACCGGCTCAAGCGCGCCGGCATGCGCTGCACCGTCGCCGGGGCCAACGCCATCATCGCCCTGCGCTGCTGCATCCTCAGCGGACGCTTCGAGGACTTCTGGGAGCGACGTGCCGCAAATGCCGCCTGACGCTCATCTCACAATGATGTCGGCACCCCAACAATAGACTAAACTGGTGGCCGTGCCCCAGTTCAGCCCCCCGTTGACGGAGGGCGAGATCCTCGCGGCGTTTCCCGGCGCGTACGTGCGTGCAGTTCCGGTCTTTGCAGGCGGTCAAGGAACCGTCTTCCGAGCGGAGCGGCCAGATGGAAGCGTGGGTGCATTGAAGATGTATGCGCCCGATCCGGACGCTGAAATCGAAGAGCGGACCGCGCGTGAAGTAGATGCGCTGCGACAGATCGTTCGGCCGACGATCGTTCGGCTGGATGGCCATGGAACCGTGCGAATCCGAGGAGACGAGCGCCGGTTCGTCTGTACCACGTTCATCGAAGGTGTAACGCTCGCTAGTCGGCTAACCAACCCCGGCGTTAGCCTGTCTCTGGACGAAGTCGCGCGAATCGGCCACGATGTAGCCGACGCAATAGAAGCCCTGTGGGCTCCTCCGTACCGAATCGTCCATCGCGATATCAAGCCTCAGAACGTTATGCTGGCCACGTCCGCGTACGCAATATTAATCGACTTGGGCATCGCGCGGCACACCACCCTGGAGTCCCTGACCCTCACCGGCGGCGCTTGGGGAACGCGCGGGTACATGTCGCCCGAACAGGCGACGGCTCGCAAAGCGTTGACATGCAAGTCCGACGTTTTCACGTTGGGCATCATGATGCAACAATGCCTCGCAGGTAGGCACCCTGCGAACAGCAACCAGCGTGCCTTGATCACCGGACCGCTTCCCGGAACTGCCACCCTGGCTCAGGACCTCCCGGTTGCGGTGGTGGATCTAATCGACGCCATGGTGCAGCGCGACGCGAACCGACGTCCCTTGCCTGCGGCGATTAGAGCTTTGCTCTCGGCCATAGCTCGACCCTTAGGGAGGCCTTGGTGAAAGACTTTTACTTTCTCGCAAAGTTCCAGATGGCTGTGCCGGGAACCGACAGCGCAGCTGGCGGGATCATCATCCCATCCGGCATCCCGAGCCACACGCTGACTCGGCGAACTTTTCGGCAGCCAAATCTTCTGCGACGGCTTCTGGATCCTCAGATCTACCTGTCACACCTGCAAGCCGACCGTTGTCGCGGAACATGCACGAAGTTGGCATCGTATCCTTGGTTTCTCGCTGGCGACCTCGCTGCGTATGACAGCGGCCAACACACTCAAGCACAGTGGCGAGCTGCGACTGAAGCGACCATCACGCAGCACTGGCGCGGCACACCATTGATGACTTCCGACATTCGACAATCGGTCGATTCCTGCATTAGGTACCAACGAGATCGCGGCGTCGAAGCCATTATCCTGCCATCGCCGCTTACCAACGACCATGCGTCCGACTATGCACGTGAAACCGAATGGCTAGAAATTGGCGCGCAACGAAGCGGTGACCTCGCCCCAGACCTGCCTGCGCTCGTAACGATTGCCATCTCAGACACATGCCTGCGAGGATTCGCTCCGGCAAACAACATCTTGATAGACATCATTCTTGATCAGGTAACCGCGCGTGCCCCAGCCGGAGCGTACGTCGTTCTCGAGCAAGCGAACGAGATCACCTACAACTGCACGTCCGCAAACACCGTGGGCGCTTTACTCCGCCTTGTCCGGGGCTTGAAAGATGGAGGCCTCAGGCGCGTGATCGTTTCATACGCCGGTACAGCAGGGCTGCTTGCGCTTCTTGTTGGCGCCGACGCTTGGTCGACTGGCTGGTATCGGAGCGAACGCCGCTTACGCCTAACTGATATCGAGCAGACTGAGGGACGCGCGATGCCCGCCTACTACTCGCATCAAGCGGCAACCGAGTTCCACTTGGCGAGTGACCTCACCCGGGTTCGTGACGCGGGGATGCTGAATCTGATTCGTGACGAGACTCCGGATAGCGGCCCACTGCTCGCCGCTCTTGACGCAGGGGTCGGACCGCAAGACGTTGTTCCCTGGCAGCCGCGTCAGAGCAATGTTACCGCGGCCAGATCACACTACGCGACAGCAATGATTCGCGAGACAGCGCAGATTGCGGAATTAGACGCCGCCGGGCAGACTGCCTATGGCCGTGACTGGATGCGCGGCGCAAGGGACGCTGCTACGGCTCTTTACCAAATCGGCGGATTTAATCAGCGCACCGAACTTGATCATCAGCGGGGTTGGTGCGACGCCTTCGAAGCTGCGCTCGGCTGACGAAGTCCGACAAAGTTCGATACGATGCGCACCCACTCGGCTGAACGGGGGTTATGCGCCTTGGCAGATAAAACTACTCGCGCGTCAACTTCGTCAACGGTGATAACCCCTACGCCGGCGTCCGCGCATGTGGCCAACGCAGTGGCGTTTGGCCCGATGACACTGGCCGGCAGGGCAACATAAGCCTCGTTCGCGAACCGCAGATAGTCGCTAGCTTGTCGTAACGCCTTCCTCCATCGAGTCAGCTTGACCTCCACGGCCACAACGTATGCGCCAGTCGGCAAGGTATTTGCCCGGACCCTTACCCCACCGCTGCGCTCACACATCAATCCCAGCTTCACCAAGCGTATTATACGCTTACCGACTTGTTCAGGCCGGGAGTAGGTGGAGGCAGCGAGGTCCGCGACCGTGATACTGCCTGCCTTTAGCGCCGTGGCAATAAGGGCGCAATCAAAATAACTCAGACGAAGTGGAATATAGTCCTCGCCGGGCTTTGACCTGACGACGAGCAGATCCGGAATACACATCCCAACTTGCCGCTCGCTGAAAATCTGGTAAGTGGCCCGACGGGATCTCGACTCCAAGACCCCTACGGAGCGGCTCCGCAACACCGTCACCAAGTCCCTTTCGAGGCGGAACCCTGGATTGGACACAGCGGAATAGTAACCCATCGTCACCGGGGCGGTCGCCTCGAGCCACGCCGGCGCCACGCCGCCCGTTTCCTCGAGATGATCGATGTCGGAGTCTGCAGACCACCTCGCGCTACCTGCGGGTCGCGACCACCACGGTCTGCTCGAGCGCGAGCCCGCTGGACCTGCTCCCACGGCCTAGTTCCCGACGCGCCCCGTCGAAGTGAGCGACACTCGGTGCCGCGCCCCACCCGCACCGTGGGGGAGGTCTTCCGCCGCTACGGCGACGCCTTCCGAGCCCAGGTCGGAACCGTTCTGTCCACGGCGCAGCACCGCGTGATGACGGCCATCGAGCAATGCCGCACCGCCGCGCTCGGCGGTCACGTCGAGCAGTGTGACCACTGCGGCCATCGGCGCGTCTGGTACAACTCGTGCCGCAACCGCCAGTGTCCGACCTGCCAGTCGCTGGCCCGCGCCGAGTGGCTCGAACGACGCCGCGCGGACCTGCTGCCCACCGAGTACTTCCACGTCGTCTTCACCGTGCCCCCGGCCGTCGCCGAGGTCGCCGCCCAGAACAAGGCCGTCGTCTATGGCCTGCTCTTCCGGACCGTCGCCGAGACGCTGCGCACCAACTCGGCCCGCGGTGTGCTCGTGGCTTGCGCGACCGGAAGATCGGTGCGCGTGTGCGCTGGGAGTCCGGAGCGTTGACCGTGGGTTTGGACGTACTTCCACCTCGCGACTTTGGATGCCTGAAGCCAATTCGCGACGGTCCCTTGCCGCCCGGCTCGCCGGTCGGGGTCACCAGCACGTCGGCCCGCTCCCCGGCGCCGAGCACGATGAAGTCGTGGTCCTCGGAGTACTCTGTCAGACGACGTCGCCGCCGATCTTGCGGAAGACGTGCCCCTCGCCGAGGTCGAGCTTGAAGTAGCGGCTCTTGGCCGCGTTTACCACCCGCCAGCGCTGCGGCGCTCCCCGACCGCGCGACCAGCTCCGGCAGCCGGCGGCCGTTGACCAGCACGCGGTTGCCCTCGCGGCCGAACAGCATACCGACCGTTCCGCCGGTGTCCGCGGGCAGCAGCGCGACGTCGACGTCGACGTCGCTGAGCACGAGGACGAGATCGTCGGCGATGCCGATCGTCTCGGTCTCGGTCGAGTCCTCCACCAGGAAGGCGCCGTAGAGGCCGAAGCCGACCTGCGCGGCCGACATCACGTGCGGGTGGTACCAGTAGATGCCGGCGTCCGGCACCACGAAGTCGTAAGTGAGCGACCGCCGCAAGGGGGTCGCTCACAGGGTGCCAAATAGCCTGCCAAGAAGTCCGCACATATTGTGCGTGTACGTCATGCACCGACTCGACATCGTGCTGGAGGGGCACGCCGTCGGTGCGTCGCAACGACACGCTGGGCCGCTACCGCAATGGGTTCTGCCATTGCAGGCCGCCGAAGCGGGCGAAATCGCCGTCCGTCGAGCACAGGACGAGGCCGTGCTCGATGGCCAGGGCGGCTAGGTGCGCAGCGTCGAATCCTTGAACGGCCTCCGACGAACCAAGCGCCGAGGCGGTCCAGCGCCCCGGGTGCAAGCCGACCGCGCTGAACCGCAACGTCGTTGCTTCGACCTCTGGATCAGCAGCCTGTCGAACGGCTGCCGGCGTGACGGTCGAGCGTGACGGCCAAGCTACGCTGATCCAGGACGCCGCCCACGTGTCAGCCCGCCGCCCGCGGGGTGCTGAACGGCTTTCGGCGCCGCAGCCGGCGATCGCGAGGCCGTCGCCGATGCCTACCGCGCCGCTTGCGCCCCGCGCAACCAAGCACGGTCATCTGCACCAACAGCTGCCGGTGCACCGACAATCGGCTCGATCCCGTCGAAGCATTGCCATAGATAGGGAAAGGGCAACCCAGAGGCGCGATGTCGCTGGGACGAACGAACGGCCCCTGGGTACGGACGCAGGCCCTGCGGGTGTCCGGGCGGGCAGAGGGAGACAACTGGACCAAGTCGACGACAACGGCGACAATCCGCCTGAAGATGGAAATCCAGCACCGACACGAGTTCGAGAGAATCGGCACCCAAGTACTGCCGCCGGAACGCTTTAGCGATGAATACGTGTCCCCGGACCCGGAGTTCGCGAACGAGGGAAGGGGTCCGGAGTCCGACGGGATCCGAGGGCTGATCGCAGGCTCATGCTGCGGGTGGGAGGAGCCACCCACGAGCGCGGAGTTCTACGAAGCGATGCGGGCGACAGCCCCAACGGAACGACAAGATGTCGTCGCAGGAACGCTAGTGGGGGAGGCATCGAACGACACGCTGGCGCTGGCGTACCTGCAAGGCGCCTTCACCTGGCGCCAGGTCGCAGCCGTGCTGCGGAGGCGCGGCGCATACAGCAGCCGGCAGGCGCGGTACGTGAACCTGCACGCCGCCAGGGGATGACCGGGATGAGACTCCGCGAGCCGGCGGCCAACCTCTGGAAGAAGCACCACGAAGCAGTCCGCCGGATCAGCAATGCGCCGGGAGGCGAGAGCCGCCTGCTGATAGGCGGCGGATCCGTGCTGGCGGCGGAATGGGGCCACCGCAAGAGCATGGACATCGACGTGCTGTTGCCAGAGCGAGAAGGCATGCAGGACGCCGGGCAGGGAGGACCGGTCGACCTCGCGGAGCACGCAGACCCGGCCCGCAATCTCGCCCGGCGGGCCGCCGTCCCGGCCAGACCCGGGGCGCCGGTCTGGGCGCCGGCCCCGGAGCCCTGGCGGGCGGTACCTCCAACGGCCTGCTCGCCCGGGCGTCGGTAGGGTGGTAGTTGTATCGCGAAACGTGGGTAGTTTGGTCCCGAAGGGGTCGAAATGTGCCACTACCCGCACAAACTGGAGACGCATAAGAGCACTGCCGGATTTTGTTCTTCCGGCAGCTTGTGCAAGCACGTCGTCCTTTCGGGGACGGGGACACGACTCACTTCCTTCCGCCGTCTCCACGACGGCGTTGAAGTCCACCCCACTCTCGAGCCTCATGCATCCCCTCATTCTGCAGGGCGTCAGATCACGCCGAAGACCTCTCGATACACCCGCTGTTCCACCAGCATGCTTCCGAACGTCTCCATCAACGGACGAATCCGATCCTCGGGCCAATTGGGAAGATGGTGGTACAGCATCAACCCCTGCCGAAACAACGAATGCGTCCGCCGTTTCACGGTGTTCGCCTTCAACCACCGGTCATAGCCAATCCGCTCGCCCGCCGCACCCAGCAACGACAGCACAGCAATCGCCAACGCGCTGAGCAGCAGCAAGCGGTCCCGCCGGTCCGGGCGCGACACATGCATCGATGACAGACCCATCCCGAAGCGCATGTCCTTGATGTCTCGGAAGCCCGCCTCGATCCCCCAGCGCTTGCCGTAGTGGCGAATCAACACCCGCGTCGGGACCGACGCTTCGCTGGCCACCAGGCACCACGGTTCGTCCATCTTCTTATCGTGTACGCACACGACCGCGCCCACCGGCCACTCGTGCACGTCGGTCACCCGAGCCCCCACCAGCCGCCGCGCACGCCCACCGGCGCCAACCCACGCGGCGGCCACTCGCCGTTCGCCGCTCGCATTCGTCACATAGACGTCCCCACGCAATCGAATCACGTATTCGAAGCCCAACTCCGTCGTCAACGCATAGAACAGCTTGCAGTCGGCAAAGCCCCGATCCGCCACAATGGTGACTTTCACCCCTTCCGGCAGCACTTCGCGCAACCGGCACAGCACCTCGTACTCATAGCGCCGCTGATTGTCCTTCAGCGTCGACGACGCCACCGTCTTCCACAGCAGGGGCGTTGCGCGCCCGTGCCCGGTCAACATCGACAGCACGATCGTCTCCTGCTTGTCGGCCGCAAAACTCGTCCAATCCAGCGCGACGACCACTTCGGTGCGGGCGCCGATGAGGTACGGCGTCCAGTGGGCGAAGAAGGTCCAGACGTTGATGCCTCGATTGCTCAGGAGCCGGTCCACCTGCTTGACGCCATGCTTGGTCAACGTGCCCATGGCTTGCGCCAGGCCGCGCCCCACCGCATGGATTGCCAGCGACGCACTCGTCAGCACGCCCAGGGTGGCGTTGGCCAGTGACAGCACCCGCTTGGCATGCAGGTCGCCTTCGTACAAGGCGTTGATGAAGTTCAGGAGGTCGTGTCTCCGAAGCCATCGCCCGGATGACGTTTGCCGGTTTCCCTTTGGATGCATAGGAACCACATTCTAAATCCAGGCGCGCTATTCTGCAAACCTTCAGAATGCCAGATGTTCTATCTCAATAGGGCTGGCGTCCTATTCGGTTCACATAGTAAAATGAGGGGATCTCTGAGCCAATATTGGGAGTATCAAGAACCATGCAGTGTTCTATAAACACGGCTTGGGCGCCGCCGCGGAAGGACGGTTGCGCGTTCCACGACGGCGGATTCTGGAGAACGAGGACAAGGGACGATGCGGAGAACGAACGAGGCGAAGCAATCGGGCTACCTGGAGACGTTGCGCGAGTCGATGGGCGGGCGTGTCGATGGGTAACAGCATGCGGAAACGGGGAACGTCGGCGCTCGGCCGCGCAGGGCGAGCGACACCCCCGCGTTGATCCCCGCACCTCGTGGAGTGTGCACGTCGAGCTCGGCAGCCGTTCGGCGTAGGAGGGGGGCCCCGCGCGGGCGAGAGGGTCCCCGGGTCGCCTTGACGGGAGGATTCCCGGCCCTGTGCCAGCGGTCCGGCTGCGAGCCGTTCTACGCTGGGCTGGTGGCACATCGGAGCCACGGGGCCTGGTCCGCGCCGCGGCTGGCGCCGCCAACCGCGTTCGCCCCGCACGAACCGCTCCTGCTCGCGCTACAGCGCCCAATCTCCGCCCACAACAGAGGTGCGGCGGTGCTACGATGGAGCAGAGAGGCCGCGACGACGGACGCCCGAGCAGTCCCGCGACGACGCGCCGAGCGCTGGCGCCCCGTTGACAGGTGGGGCGTCGCAAGCGAGAATGCCCGCAAATCGGGCAGGAAGGAGCCCGCCTGAGCGGATGAATCGAGGGTGCCCGCCCCGGAAGGTCAGGTGCTGGACTGGTCATGATGCAGACCGGCCGTCGGCGCAATGAGGAAACATGGGATCGCATCCCCAGCGTTGTCCGAAATCTCCCCGCAACCAGGGCCGGGCCGTGTCAGCGCCGGGTAGGGCCTGCTACGCAGGTTGGACCCGGAGGACGCGACTCCCATGAAGACGCTGCGGGTCACGCCGGAGCCTGAACAGATCGAGCTCAGCATCAAGCTGCGATACTTCATCACGGACTGGCCGGCTGCTCAGCGCAAATTCCTCGCCGGGGTTCCGCAGCGGCTCCACGAGCTGACGGCGATCCAGCCGCAGGATGTCAGCATGAGCTACGCGAACTCGCTGCGCGACGCGTCATGCACATGTCGACTGTTCGGGGGCGCAGGAAGCATCGTCCTCAACGCGGACACGCTCAACCTGAGTTTCGCAAACGTGACGCGGCCTGCGTACGAGGTCGTATTCGAAGCCGTTCGACGAGGCTGGGATTTTCTGACGTCAGAGTTGCCCGAGAACGGAGTTAGTTGGTTCTCGCTGCACTCAAGTCAGGATGTGACGGCTTCAGACGACGCCGCAGTCGACACCTACCTTGGGCAATTTGCACACGAAGGCGCAGTTGCAATCACGAAACACGAGCCAGGAATGAGGTACCGGCCGTCGATACGGGTGACGTTCAAGGAACACGACCAGAATTGGCAACTGCAGCGCTCAGTGGAGGAGTCGACGACCCTTGGCAAGAGGCTGTTCGTGACAACGAGCATTTACATGCCCGAGTCGGAACTCGAAGCATTCGGCGGTCTCGAGCAGGCTGTCGCCCGGTTGCACGCGATGGCGGATCGGGCGGTCGGATTGCAGAGGGCAGGCTGATGATGGAAGCTCCCTCAATGCCCGGGAACGTGGCGCAGGACCCGTACGCGCCGCCGCCGGCACGGGAGCGCCCGTGGCGCAATCCTTTTCCGGTTGGCGGGCGCCTGCGAAGGACGATACGGCCGACAGCAGCGTCAGCGTTCGGACCGAAAGAGGAGAATCCTTTCCGCACTGGCGTCGATCCCGCCGCTGCGGAATCAGCAGCTTCCGTTCTTCGCGCTATTTGGATCCGGCATCTGGAGAACAGCATGCCGGCAATGGGGCGTGAGCCCACACAGCCTGCTACGACCTGGCTCCAAAGCGCCCTCGAGGAACTGGAAGAGATCGACCGGGAAGTCCTCGAGGACGGCCTGCCCGCGATGAGCACGAGAACGAAGGGCGAAGCAGCGCGGATCCTGCGGGAACTGGCCGGACGAACGATTCCGCCGACGATTTACCCCACGGACGACGGAGAACTCGTCATTCACTTCCAGTCGCCGGGCGTGCCGGCGGCCGTGTTGATCGAACTGAGCAACGACGGACAGGGGGCGTGGTTTTCGAGCATCGGCGGAAGGAACCGGCGGCTCCGCTCTGATGACTCATCCGACCTGCCGGACGCGATCGTGATAGCGCAGCTGCAGGCGTTGGCGGCAGAGGCCGAGGCATAATGCCGCTCCCACGACGGGAGGCTCTGCCCGAGCTCGAGCAGGACGAGCGGCTGGGCAGAAGCATTGTGGCAAGCCGAGCCGCAAAGACGTGGCGGACGAGCGGCGTGATCATCCGGAACGTTTTTCTGGAGGCAGAGGGGGCTCCGTCCCTGTCTGTCGACCGCATGGATCACGCAACGCTGAACGAGATGGCCGTTCTGGGCCGCAAGCGGGCGCAGAACAGGAAACCGCAACGGCAGCTTCACGGCTGGGCGGTGATAACCGTAGGAAAAGCAGCGTCCAACAGGAGAACGGTCGAGGCCACGCCGCAGCCGGACAATATCTATCACGCTGACATCTTTTTGAACATCGTCGGAGATGAGGCGCGGGACCAGCAGAAGGCGCATGCGACCGAGCTAGCAGCACGGTCACGATGGCTCGACCTGCCGTGACCTGCCGTGACCTGCCGTGACCCACAACGACCAGACATCACAACGTGACCGTGCCGCGTCACCACCCGGTGCGGGTCGGGGATCCCGTCCGCGCCGCGATCGACGAGGCCACATGCAAGCTGTCCGGCCGCAGCCGCGATACCGTCGCCCAGTGGCGGACTTGGCTGAGCGAGGAGGCTCCATGCACAACGCGTCGCCAGCAGACGATTGATCCTGCGACCGACGCCGATTCGAGAGGGGTCCCACAGAGGGACAGTGGGCTGGTAGACCGTCGCGGAACGGCGACGACAGGCCTGCCGTTCCGACAGAACGGCAGGAGCCGCACCGGGTCCTCCGAACGCAGAGAGCCCCCAACACGAACGCCCCCTACACCTTAGACGGGCATCCCAGCAAGAAAGGCGAGTCCTCACGCGGACAACTGGCGGCGAGGAGCCATATTCCGATGAGTGAAGCGCTCACCGGGCTGGTGAGGCTCAAGGATCGCGTCGCGGAGGCGTGCGCCTGGGTCCTTGACGCGAAGAGCCTCCGCCTGCACGAGCCGCCGCAGAAACCGCACGGGATTGCGCACGAGGAGCGTGCGACCGTCAGGAGCGGTGTGCCACACGACCGTCGTCGGGGGATCGGGAAAGAAGCGCGTGGACGCGGGGGGCAGCACCAGGGGCAGCACCCCAGGGCAGCACCCCCAGGCGGCACCCCGGCGCCTCGACCACCCCTATGCCATAGATAGGGAAAGGGCAACCCAGAGGCGCGATGTCGCTGGGGCGAACGAACGGCCCCGGGTACGGACGCAGACCCCTGCGGGTGTCCGGGCGGGCAGAGGGAGACAACTGGACCAAGTCGACTACAACGGCGACAATCCGCCTGAAGATGGAAATCCAGCACCGACACGAGTTCGAGAGAATCGGCACCCAAGTACTGCCGCCGGAACGCTTTAGCGATGAATACGTGTCCCCGGACCCGGAGTTCGCGAACGAGGGAAGGGGTCCGGAGTCCGACGCGATCCGAGGCCTGATCGCAGGCTCATGCTGCGGGTGGGAGGAGCCACCCACGAGCGCGGAGTTCTACGAAGCGATGCGGGCGACAGCCCCAACGGAACGACAAGACGTCGTCGCAGGAACGCTAGTGGGGGAGGCATCGAACGACACGCTGGCGCTGGCGTACCTGCAAGGCGCCTTCACCTGGCGCCAGGTCGCAGCCGTGCTGCGGAGGCGCGGCGCATACAGCAGCCGGCAGGCGCGGTACGTGAACCTGCACGCCGCCAGGGGATGACCGGGATGAAGCTCCACGAGCCGGCGGCCAACCTCTGGAAGAAGCACCACGAAGCAGTCCGCCGGATCAGCAATGCGCCGGGAGGCGAGAGCCGCCTGCTGATAGGCGGCGGATCCGTGCTGGCGGCGGAATGGGGCCACCGCAAGAGCATGGACATCGACGTGCTGTTGCCAGAGCGAGAAGGCATGCAGGACGCTGGGCAGGGAGGACCGGTCGACCTCGCGGCGGCAACCGGCGGGAAGCTCGTGAAGGATCTGCCGAACCAGATCAGCGTGGAAGTCGACGAGGGAGAAATCGACGTCGCCGCAATCCCGCCCGATCTGCCGGGACTGGAACGAAAGGCCGAGATCGACGGCCGGACAGAGCTCGTGCTGGCGAACGCGCAGATCCTACGGGGGAAGCTGGACCGAACGGAGCAGGGAGTAAAGCGAGACGCTTTCGACTTCGCAGTAGCGAGGGCGACGGACCGGCGAGCGTATCTCAGAGCCAACAGCCGGACGCTGGCACGGCGCCTCGTGCGCACCATCGAGGGACTGGGGGCGAGAGATTGGAAGGGCGTGGTCTTCGACAACCGCGACCCGAACGTGGCCGCGAGGGCGGAAGCCACCGCGTACCGAATGGGAGCCATCCGGCGAACCGGGGCCTCAGCGATGAGACCAGGCGAAGGCTCGAACGAGGCCAACAACAACGGGGGCACATCATGAGCCACTTCTCCCAAGGCGATCGACGAAGTCCGCGCGGCCGAGGTCCGGAAGCTCGCCGCCGCGGGCAAGGCGCCGGTGCTCAAGCACAGCCGCTGGCTCCTGCTCAAGCGTCCGGAGCATCTCACCGATGCGCAGGAGGACCGGCTGGCGGACCTGGTGCGTCGCAACCTGCGGACGGTTCGGGCCTATCTGCTCAAGGAGGACTTCCAGCGGTTGTGGGGCTACGTGTCGCCGTACTGGATGTGTCTCGACCCGACGCTCGCCGACCCACGGCCGGATCTGCGTCGTTTGCAACAGACGCCCGCGGCCGCTGGCCTCAGCGGGCGGCGACATTTGCATCCTCGACGCGAGCGCCGCGCAGCACGTTCACGAGCGCGTAGTTCCCTTCGTGGCACGCGTACTCGAAGAGCGGGCCCGGAATCACCCCCTGCCCCGACTGGTCCGTCGACAGCGCGAAGCGGATGGTCCATGGCTGGGCAAAGCGGACCGGGTCGGTGATCGTTGCTTCGTAGTCGATCGTTTCCGCATTGACGCGCGTGAATTGCTCCACCACGTGCAGGGTCGCGGAGGGGGCGCGCCAGATGTGACGGAATCGGTCCTCCAAGCGATCGGGGAAGTGGCGGCTCTCGACCACCAGCGTGCTCCCTTCCCACCAACCGCGCGGCTCACCGTTCCATTGCGGGAGCCCGGTCCGCGGGCGGCCGTCGATCGGGATGATCCGGCGTTGATGGTACATCTCGTGCAAGATCACCACGTCGGTCGGCGTCTGGAAGATCTGGTGGTTCGGGTTGTCGCCGAACCAGATTTGCGGAAAGCCGTCACCGAAGCACCGTTCGCCCGTGTCGAGGTCGAGGTGCGAGCCCCAGGGGCCGGTCCCGTACGGCCGCTCGTGGTCGCGCGCCGTCGGCATGTAGGGGATTCGGCCGCTCGGCGGATCGACGATCAGCGACGTGCGCCCGCTCGGCTGCCAAGTGGTGCCTTCGTCGAGCCAGAAGCCATCGTAGCCGAGACTGCCGTCCGGCCGGTAGTCGACGTTCCCCCCTGCCGGCGCGCGCTCCGCAGGCCGGGTCAGTCGGCGGTGCTCCTCGACGCGCGCGGCGGTCTCGAGCGCCGCGATTTCCTCGTCGGTCAGGAACTCCCGCCCCTGGTAATCTGCCGGCCGTTCAAGCGGGGTCAGCGTCGAGCCGACCCAGACACCCTGCAGGTCCGGGTCGCCCCAGGAAGTCCTCGGTAGCTCCTGGGCCGAGACGGCGGCGCTGAGCACTCCAGCCAGCGCGGTGACCGCGAACAGCGAGAACCTGCATCTACGTCTCATTGCATATCTCCGTCACAGATCACTCGCCCGCGGCCGCCGGTTGCCGGCTCGATTCAAGTCATGCGGGCCGCCAAGGAGCGGGATCCTACAAGAGAAGGGCCACCCTTGCAGCACGGCCTTAGATCGGCCTCCGGGGCTCGGTCCCAATTCAGGTCCTTCACCGACGAGGCGGTCGAGGTTCCTGTGCCGACCGATCTCCTTGCCGGCCCCGGTGGCCAGCTTCAACGCGAGGCGGTTGAGATCGGCCGCCTGTTCGGCCGTCGCACGGCTGTTGGCGTCGGCCAAGTGTTCGAGGTACTCGCGTCCTTCCTTGCCCAGCTTCGGTGCGACTTCCGTCAACCAGATCACGGTCTCGACCGCCTCGACCTGGCAGAAGAACGGCCGCATGTCCGCGAACGCGTGGTTGCGCCAGTGCCGCAGCAGTGCCGGCCCGGGTACTCGTACGGCGCGTTCAGGATCGGCTGTCCGTAGAACTCGTCCGCCGGTGTTTCCGCGACGTCCGCTGTCGCGGTCTTCTCGGGTGGGACAGTTTTCTCTGAGGAGTCCTGCATGCTGTTCCGAGGGATTTCCGAACCCGGCGACAAGTCCCAGTCTGCACGAACTATACGGAGGCAGTTCCTTTGACTTGCCTACAGCGAGCCCTCCGTGAGGCGAGCAAACAGCTCGGCCGCGGTCTCGCACTCGATGATCCAGTCGCCGACATCCGCCAAGCGGTCCGGGTCCGCAACACCGTCAAGCGCGGCGGCCAACCGCTCGCCCGCAGTTGCGTCGAACTTTCCGCGCCGCCTGACGGCACAGCAACGCCTGTTGCCCCTGGATCCCTTCCTCACGACCCTGCTGGACCCACTCGGCGGTCCACTCCTGAACGGTCTCGGCCAACATCGTCCGCACCTCCTCGAGCCGCCGCAGCGGCCCGGACGCCGACCCGCGGAACCGGCGGGGCAGCAGCACCTGCGCCGCCCATTCGGTGAACGCCGCCGTCAACTCCTCATCATCCTGCTTCCGAAGGGCGTCGAGTACCGCATCGACCTCGAAGCTGTCGCTGGCCCACAGCCGCGGGCTGGGCCGCGCGTGAACAGCCAGCCGGGGCGCTGCTGCCGAGCTGGGTATTTCGGTGAACGTGAACACCGATCTCGGCGAACGTGAACGCTGATTCCGGCGAACGTGAACGCTCGTCGGAGCGTAGCGACGATGCGCTGTCAGTTCCCTCGCTGCAGTAGCGTTACGTAACGGGTCTTCGAGATCCTATCTTGTCCTGATCGAGCGTACGACGAAAGTGCCTGTGGAGCCTGTGGGCGCCGTCTGCGGCGTCCAAGGTGTTGTGGGAAACGCGCCTTCTGGAAGGCCGCAGTCGCCCCCGGGCGTATCGCGCGCGTTTTCCACAGCACCGGCAGGATCCACAGGCCACTCGAGCGCGGCGGGAGCGTCGCGGGTTTCACCGACGTGATGCTCATGTGGTCTCCTTCTGGCCGTCGGTTGGCGCGTCGTGCGTGCGCCGCATCGAGCGGCCCTTCAGGTCGATGCGGTGTGCGTCGTGGAGCAGGCGGTCGCAGATGGCGTCGGCCTGATTCGGGTCTCCGATGACGGCGTGCCAGTCGGTCACCGGCAACTGGCTGGCGATCAGCGTCGAGGCGCGTTCGGCGCGGTCCTCGATCACCTCGGTCAGGTCGCGGCGTTCGGTGTCGCGCAACGGCGCCAGCATCCAGTCGTCGAGGGCGAGCAGGTCGAGCTTCGCCAGACGGGCGAGCAGTCGGGTGTAGGAGCCGTCGCCGCGGCCGACGGCCAGCTCGTGCAGCAGGCGGGGCATGCGGAGGTAGCGCGCGGTGAAGCCGCGGCGGCATGCCCGTTCGACGAATGCACAAGCGAGAAAGCTCTTGCCGATCCCGCACGGCCCGGTGACGATCAAATTATGGCGCTCGGCGAGCCAGGCGCAGGTGCCCAGGGTCAGGACCTGCTGGCGGTTGAGCCGGCGGGGATGGGTGAAGTCGACGGCTTCGAGCGATGCCGGGTAACGCAGCTTGGCGGTCTGCAGGCGCCGCGTCAGCCTGCGTTGCTCGCGGGCCGTCCATTCGGCGTCGGCCAGCAGACCGAAACGCTCCTCGAAGCCGAGCGTGGCGGCCTCGCCGGTCTGCAGTTGTTGCTGGAAGGCGTCGGCCATCCCGCCCAGCTTCATGGCGTTGAGCTTGTCGAGCGTCTGTTCGATCAGCATCGGTCCTCCTCTGTGGTCGTGGCCGCGGCGTAGTAGTCGGCGCCGCGGATGTTGGCGTGTGTGGGTGTCGGGTCCGTCTCGGCCGGCGGCTCGATGGGCAGACGGTCCTGGCCGGCGCCGAGGATGTTCTTGACGGTGTGATAGCGGCAGGAGCCGAGCGCCAGCGCGCGGGCGCAGGCCGCCTCGAGCCGGATGTTTCCGTGACGCCGCCCCAACTGCATGATCCCCAGACAGGGGCGATAGCCCTGCTCGGGATGCGGGCGGCTCTGCAGGATCTGGGTAACGAGCTGTCCGGTCGCCGGTCCGACCTTGTTGGCCCAGCCGATCAGGCGTGACGGCGACCACTCGGCATGCGCGCGGTGGGCACTGGGCATGTGCTCGGCCACGGTCGACGGCTGTCGGTCGTAGCGCCGCCGATGCGACGCGATGCGCTTGTCGCGGTGGAAGATCTCGACCGTGTTCGTCGTGTAGCGGACCTCGACCTGCTCGCGGACCAGTTGGTATGGGACGCTGTAGACGTGGTGCTCGACCGCCACGTGATAGTCGATGTTGACGCGGCACTGCTTCCACTGCGCGAGGACGTAGCGCGCGGCGGGCAGGGGCCGTAGCGCCGGGCGGTCGAGCTGCTCGTAGAGGGCGCGGCGGCTGACGCCCAGCTTCTTCATCGGCCGGTCGTTGAGCTCGTCGAGCAGAACGCGGGTCGCGGCGTTGAGCGCACCGAGCTCGAAGAAGGTCTGGTCGCGCAGACGGGCGAGTATCCACCGCTGGGCGATGAGCACACAATTCTCGACCGCCGCCTTGTCGCGGGGTTTCCTCGGCCGCGCCGGGATGACGACCGCGCCGTAGTGGGCGGCCAGATCTTCGTAGGTGCGGTTGACGCCGGCCTCGTAGCGGCAGGGGCGGGTGATGGCGCTCTTCAACTGGTCGGGCACCCACATCGTCGTGGAGCCGCCGAAGTACTCTGCCATGCGGATGTGCGCGTTGACCCAGTCCGGCAACTGTTGGGTCCGGGTCGCCTCGGCGTAGGTGAGGCTGCTGGCGCCGAGCACCGAGACGAACAACTCGACCGGCCGCAACTCACCCGTGCGCCGGTCGACCAGACTCGGCCGCTTGCCCGAGAAGTCGATGAAAGTCTTCTCGCCGGCGCGGTGGACCTGTCGCATCGACGGCCGCAGCCGCTTGACCCATTGCCGGTAGAACTCGCAGAACTGCGTGTAGCGGTAGCCGCTCGGATGGACCTGAAGGTGCTCCTCCCAGAGCAGTTGCAGCGTGACGCCGTCGCGCTTCAGTTCCCGGTGGATGTAGGCGCAGTCCGGCCGGACCCGGTCGCGCACCGGCGCCGGGCGGGGAAACAACTGCGCCTCGAGCGCCGCATCGTCCAGTTCGGCCGGCAACGGCCAGCCCAACCCTTGCTGCGCCGTCCGCTTCAGATACAGCGTGACCGTGCCCACGCCGATGGCGCAGGCCTGGGCTATCGCCCGGTGGGACAACCCCCGCTCGTGCTTGAGCCGTAGAACCTCACGAATCTTCCTCATCAGCAGCCTCCGTGCCGGCATCGCCTCGCCCCTCCCGTCGAAAGGGCGAAAGCATGCTGGATCAGGCTACCGACGAGCGTTCACGATGACCGAAATCGGTGTTCAACTTCCCGAAATCGGCGTTCAACTTCGCCCGAAACCGGTGTTCAACTTCCTCCGAAATCGGTGTTCAACTTCCCCCGAAAAACCCACGAGCCGCTCCGGCGTGCTGCCGGTGTTGCCGGATGACATCCCGGATGCGGATGTGCCGGCGCTGCTCGAGGACATCGAGCGTCGGGTCGAGGCGTTGCCTGGCGCGTTAGCACCTGACCGCGTGCAGCCGGCGGCGCCGGCGCCTGTCGACCCGCCCGGCCGTCTCCCGCAGCCGGCCGGGAAACTTGACGGTCAACCGGCAGGTTTCGATGCCCGTGAACCTGACCGCGGGCAGACCACCGCGCTCGCGCCGCCCGACCCGCCCGGCCGTTTCCCGCAGTCTGGCTGAGTGTGGTGGACATGTTCGCCCGCCCGCGCGGGGATCGAACCAAAGCCGGATGTAGTAACGTGGCTGAGGAATGCTACGCCAGGAGCCGAAGGCGGAGGTTGCAGGGATCGCGGACGCGGTCCACGAGCGGTGGCCAGAGATCGACCTCTTCCGGCTGTGCATCGTCGGCTATGTCCGACAGTTCCATGGCGTCTCCGAGGCAAGGCGCCGGCACCTGATCCGGCGCCGTCCAAGGCTGACCGGAACGGTCTGGGACGCAGCCATCGGCGCAAGCATCGAGCACGTCTGCCTGACGCACGGCTACCATCCGCCGACGTGGACCGACGAGCCGGAACGCTTCCGGCACGGGCCGGAGTTGCTGCTCGACCCGCTCTCGGACAACGTGGTATGCCACCTGCCGGCACCCTTTGCGCGCCGCGGCGTGGCCCTCGACACCCGGGACCTGGACGCACGCGGGGGCGACGCCGAGCCGTGGCGGCCGGACGTGGGCGATCCGGACCCGGTGTGGCCCAGGCCGTCGGGACTGCCCGAGGACGAGCGGCCACGGGCCGGCGAAACGAAAGGCCTGCGCGAGGCATGCGAGTGCATCGAGCAGGAAGCGCTCCGGAGCGGATGGGCGCTGCGCGTGGCTCTAAGGCGCGGCGGCGAGCCGCCCAGGACGTTCGCTCTGCGGGGCATCAACGGGGTCAACAGACCCATCATTGCCCTGGAACCAGGCAGGGCGCACGAGTTGCTGATCCGGGGGCTCGAGCGCGCGAAACTCAGCGAGCAGGAGTGGCAGCGGCGGCTGCGGACAGCCGCAAACGCCGCCAGGCACAAGACAGTGCCGCCAAAAACAATCTGGAGCCGCCCGGCGCTGACCGTCTCGGGAACAGCGCCGGGAATCCTCGCGCAATGGGAGCAAGCATGCCCCCAGGCGACGAAGTAACGCTCGACCGCGAGCTGCTGGAGAAGCTCTTCAAGCAGCTCGACCTCGGTGGACACCCAAAACCGGCCATTAGTGGACGGCTGAAAACCGGCCATTTCCGATAGCGGCCCGAGACGTTGACGCGGGGCGGGAACTCGACGTTCCTGCCCCGGCATGAGCAACGTCTTGAGCGAAGAGAAACGACAACAGGTCCTCGCGCTGGGACGCCTCGGCTGGTCGCTGAGGCGGATCGAACAGGCCACCGGGGTCCGGCGCGAGACCGCCAGCAGTTATCTGAAGGCGGCCGGCCTGACCGTGCAGGGCCGTGGTCGCCCTCCCGCTCGTCCGGCAAAACCGGCCATTTCAGCGGAGGTGTCCACCGACTCTTCGCCGGCCTCGGCGGCCGGCAAGGGCACCGGTGATGCCGCACCCGTCCCCGCGCAACCGCCCGGTCGAGCGCCGCAGGCCAGCGCGTGCGAGCCCTACCGCGAACTGATCGTCGACGCGCTCGGCCGCGGCCGCAACGCCATGGCCATCTGGCAGGACCTGGTCGACGACCATGGCTTTCCCGCGCGGTATGCGAGTGTGCGGCGCTTCGTCGCAACGCTGCGGCAGCAACCCACCGTCGAGGCCCGGGCGGTCATCACCACGGACCGGGGAGAAGAAGCACAGGTTGACTACGGCGAGGGGCCGATGGTCCGTGACCCGGACACCGGCAAGTACCGCCGGACACGGCTCTTCGTCCTGACCCTGGGCTACTCGCGCAAGGCCGTCCGGCTGTTGGTTCACCGTTCCAGCGCACAGGTCTGGGCCGAGCTGCACGAGCGGGCGTTCCGGCGGCTGGGCGGCACCGTACGCGTCGTCGTCCTCGACAACCTCAAGGAGGGCGTCCTCACCCCGGACATCTACGACCCGACGCTGAATCCGCTCTATCGCGACGTGCTCGCCCACTACGGCGTCGTCGCCCTGCCGTGCCGCGTCCGCGATCCCGATCGGAAGGGCAAGGTCGAAGCCAGCGTCGGCCACGCCCAGAAAACGCCGCTGCGCGGCCTCCGCTTCGAGCATCTCGACGACGGTCAGACGTACCTGGACCGCTGGGAGCGGCGCTGGGCCGACACCCGCATCCACGGTACGACCAAGCGCCAGGTCGCCGCCATGTTCGAGGAAGAACGCCCCGCGCTCGGCCCGTTGCCCCTCGAGCCGTTCCGCTACTACCAGTACGGCCGCCGCAGTGTGCATCTGGACGGTTGCGTCGAGGTCGCCGCGGCCTACTACTCGGCGCCGCCCGGCTGGATCGGACGCCGCGTCAACGTGCAGTGGGACGACATCCACGTCCGCCTCCTCGACCCGGGCACCGGCCAACTGCTGCGCGAGCACCTGCGCACCCAGCGCGGCTGGCATCGCATCGCCGACGACGACCGGCCCGCCCGCACCCCGCCGAAGACCCTGGCCCTGCTCGCCGCCGCCAAGCGGGCCGGTCCCGCCATCTCCGCCGTCTGCGACCACATCCACCGCCATGAGGGCGCTGCCGGCGTCCGCCGCATCCTCGGTGTCCTCTCCCTCGCCAGGAAGCACGGCCCCGCCGTCGTCGAAGACGCCGCCACCGCCGCGCTCGAACTCGGCGTGCCCACCTACCGCTTCCTGAAGCGCTACCTCGACCGCCACCCCGTCGCGCCGCTGGCGTTGCGCCAGGTCGACCCGCTCATCCGCGAACTGACCGTCTACCGCGATCTGATCGACCGCAGAACAGGAGACCGCTCATGAATCTCGTCGAACTCGACCAGGCACTGCGCAAGCTGCGCCTCTCCGGAATGGCAAACGTCCTCGAAACCCGCCTGCTCCAGGCCCAGACCGAGCAGATGGCACCGATCGACCTGCTCGCCGCGCTCGTCTCCGACGAGCTCCAGCGCCGCGAGGACCGCCTGCTCGCCCGCCGACACAAGCAGGCCCGATTCCGAGACCCCGACCGCGCGCTCGACGGCTTCGACTTCGCCTTCAACAAGAAGATCAACCGCGCACTCGTCTTCGAGCTCGCCACCGCACGCTTCATCGCAAAGCGCGAGGACGTCCTCCTGATCGGCCAACCCGGCACCGGGAAGAGTCACCTTGCCCAGGCCATCGGACGCGCCGCAATCCAGCAGGGCTACCGCGTCCTCTACCGCGAAACGCACACCTTCCTCGAAGAACTCGCCGAGGCGACGCTCGCCGAGACCCGCAAGGACTACCTCGCCGAGCTCGCCCGCGCGCACCTGCTCATCATCGACGACCTCGGCATGCGCAAGCTGCCCCACACCGCCGCCGAGGACCTGCTCGAGCTGATCATGCGCCGCTACGAGCGGGCCTCCACGATGCTCACCTCCAACCGGCCGGTCGACGAGTGGGGGAAGCTGCTCGGCGACACCGCCGCCGTCACCGCGCTGCTCGACCGACTCCTGCATCACGCGCACGTGCTCAAGTGCGGGCCGCGCAGCTGGCGCACCCGGGTGCGGACCACCTTGGTAGAGTCCACGGGAGGCGAGTAACCGGTGGGGAGTCGGTGGCGCATCCGGCGCTTTCGCACCGGGCCGCAGTTCGAACCCCGTGGGCACGTTTCCTCCACCCGTTCTGCGGTAGCCGGCGTTCGGCTGGCGTCCGAAGGCGTCCGCAGCGTTCCGCCAGTTACCCCGGCGTTGCACAGCGGAGCGGAGGATTCGCGCGCGGCCGAGCGTCAACGCCCATCCGGACGTGGTCCGCGCGCGCGAGAGCGCCGCCTACAGGAGCGCCTGGCGCAACAACCGACACCGACCGTCCCCACCGCCGCCGCGGGCGCCAGACGAGCCTTCCGCGACACTCCAGTGGTCGCTCGACGCAACGCCCTTTCCCACTCGTCGTCGTCGACCACACCGTCCGGCCCAGCCCGGCCGTTCCGTCTCGCGAGGGTAACCCGGCCGGGCATGACCCACACCGACGTCCGGCTCGGAACCCACCCGGGAGACCAGACCAGACAAGGCCCTCCCTACGCTCGGAGCATTACCTCGCGCACGCTGTCGCGGACCAGCGCATACACCGATGCCGACGACAACCGAGCGGTAGGTCTGTCGCCACCCTTGCGCCTCGATCGCTCGGCCGACCGCTTCCCCCTCGCTCCGTTACGTAACGGTGTAGCATCGTCGTGTGGCGTTGACGAACGCGGAGCGGCAGGCACGTTACCGGGAGCGGCGCAAGGCCGGCGAATCCCGGATCCGGTACCGTCGGCCAGCGGACCGCAGATCGCGGCCACAGCAGTGGAACGACGCCGTGCACTCGCTCCTGGAACTGCAGGAACAGTACCGGGAGTGGCGGGACGCGTTGCCGGAATCGCTTGCCGGGTCCGCGACCGCGGAGTTGCTCGAGCAGGTCTGCGATCTGGATCTGTCAGTACTCGAGGCTGTCGAGCTGCCCAGAGGCTTCGGGCGTGACGGCTAGCGCGCCGGCAAACATGTTGCCAACAGAGGACGCCGTGAAGTAGATCTCAACTCCAGTCTCGGGCCGCCGGAAATGGCCGGTTTTGAGGTGTCCACAAATGGCCGGTTTTGACCCGTCCACTGAGGCAGCTCGACGCCGAGTTGGAGAAAAAAGACGCGAGGGCGCGGATCTACGTAGTGGGCGGGGCGAGAATGACGCTCGGACTGCGAGACGGACGAACGACAGGCGACGTCGACGCGACCTTCCGGGAAGCGAAAGGCCCAGTGAACCAAGCAGTAGAGAGCGTGGCCGAACAAAACCACGTGCCCAAAGACTGGCTGAACACCGCCGCGGTAAAAATGCTGCCGACAGGGCCGGACGCCGGAGAGACAACCCTGTACAAAGGCAGACGGCTCACTATCGTGGGCGCGTCCGCCGAACGCATGCTGGCCACAAAGGTGATGGCCATGCGCGCGAAGGACCACGAGGACATCCGGCGACTCATGAATATCACCGGTATCCGGGAACCCGACAGGGTCGACGCTCTGATGCAAAGGGTGTACGTGAACGAACAGCCCGGAGCCCGGGCGCTGATCAAGCTGAAGATCACCGAGTTCACCCGGTGGCTGGAGCGGGAGACGCAAATGGAGGCCGCAACGGCCGAACGGAAGCCAACGCAGCGAGGTGGAGACCCCAGCGTGGACGCCCCTCCAGGAAGAAAATCGGACGCCGAGGCACTGAAGAAAGCAAACACAAGGCAGGAAGAACGGCCGAAGGCGAGGGTGTCCCGCCGATAGTTGAAAGTCGGCAGCGACAGACACACATTACCCCGCCTTCTGCAATTCGGCAAGGACGCCATCCTCTTCGTCCAGGTGGGCCTTCAGCATCCATAGATGCTCATAGCCCGTGATGCGGCGATAGTGCTTCTCCGTCTCACGGAACGTCATGGCCGCCCACCGCACCGCCATCGCCTCGCTCTGCCAGCGGCTCACCCGATTCGTGTGCTGGCGAACGCCCGCGTGCGACGAGTCGATGATGTTCGTCGTCGTCAGGCAGCGACGCAGCGGCTTCGGAAGCCCAAGGCGGTTGACCGTGAACAGCTCCGAGAGCCCTTCGCGCAGGCTCGCCGCCGCCGACGGCCACTCCCGCTCCAGCCACGAGCCGTACTGCTCCAGCTTCCGCATGCCTCCTCGGCGTCCAGCTTCCACGCCGCCCGCAGCGTCGAACGCGCCTGTTCGTGCTGCTCCTTCGGCAGATGACCCAAGACGTTCCTTAGGACAGTGATCGATATAAAGTCTTCAACTTCATCGGGGTAGCAGCTTGTAATTCCATTCCCCGTGAAACTCACCGCGGACCAGCGCGAGTGCCTCCATCTGCTCCTTGGTCACCTTGACGCCCGTCGGATACTCCCCGGCGTCGAGTTCGGCCCGGACCTGGAGCCCGGTCTCCGTCCGGACGTTCCCGATGCGGTCGACGATAGTCTCATACGTCGTCAGCGGGGTGCCCCGCCAGTTCGCCGTGATGTGACAGAAGAGCCGGTGCTCGATCTTGTTCCACTTGCTGGTGCCCGGCGGGAAATGACTCACCTCGATGGTCAGTCCGGTCTCGTCGGCCAACTGTTGAAGCTCATGCTTCCAGGCATGCAACCGGTACCCGTTGCTCCCGCCCGCATCGGCCGTGATGAACAGAGTCGTGGCGTCGGGGTAGGCGCTGCAGCCCATCTGGCGCCACCATTGGCGAAT
This sequence comes from Vicinamibacterales bacterium, assembly GCA_963662835.3. Lineage (GTDB taxonomy): Bacteria > Acidobacteriota > Vicinamibacteria > Vicinamibacterales > UBA8438 > WTFV01. The sequence continues at coordinate 6,164,481 of CAXXVU020000002.1, read as the reverse complement.
CGACGCCACCGCGAACGCTGGTGTGTCGTGGTCCCAGCCCACGCTCACCCAGGCTTCGTTGCGCGCCATGTCGTAGACGCCGTACGGAATCGCCTTGCCCTCGGCATCGGTCGGGAAATCATGCACCAGCACCGCTGGCGGCGTGCCCTTCGGCTGCCATTCCCGCCCGCCGTTCTTGAAGTTCCCGACCAGTTCTTTCTTCTTCGTGTCGACCGAAATCACCGGCTGGCCGGCGCTCAGATGCTCGTCGGCAGTCCGGTTGATGTGCTCGAACTGCGCGTTGCGGTCCGGATGCGTGGCGCCTTCCTGTCGTTTGCGCGGCGATTGCAGCCGGTAGCCCAGGCGGTGCAGTAGCCGGCCCACAGTGGTCGAACTCACCCGCCAGCCCTGCTCGGTCAGCGCCGCCGCCAGCTTCGCGCGACTCTTGCACGTCCAGCGCAGCGGCGAGGTCGGGTCGCCGCGCGTGAGCGGGTCCACCAGCGCTTCGAGCGCGGCCTGGATGCCGGGTTGATCCTGCTGGATGCGGGGCCGCCCGCCGCCAGGGCGCCGGATGCGGTCCGTCGGAGCCTCGTCGCGGGCAATCTCCCGGCGTCCCTTGCGAATCGTCTCCCGAGCCAGACCGGTGGCCGACGAAACCACCGCGTCGCCGCCGTAGCCGATGGCAAGCGACTCGGCCGCCGCCCACCGCCGGCGACTGCGCTCGTCCAACACGGGCGCGACCACGGCATACTTGGCGACAAGGGTCGCTTCGAGCTCGATGTCTCGCTGCATGCCTCCAGTATGGCCAGAAAGCCAGCAGGTGGCAAACTAGTTTCGGGCAGTGTCCTTACCTTGTGGTTTCTACACCGCTGCACCAGGTTCGACGACCCGAACACCCGCCCGATGGCCGCCCGCAGCGCCTTGGCGCCGTCGATCACGAATAGACGCCGCCGGTCAGCCCGCAGGCCCCGCGCCACCAAGTCTTCGAGCAGGCCAGCTGTGACCTCCGTGTTCTCCGACGCCCCGCCGCAAAGCCCCAGCACGTGCTTGCGACCATCCGCATCCACCCCCACCGCCGCCAGCACGTGGTAGTCCCCGAACACGATCCCGTCGAGGTAGACCACCAGCACGTCCAACTCGCTCAGGGACCGTTCGGCCAACTCCTTCAGAACCCGCGTCCCCGCCTCGATGGTCTCCCGCGAGACCTCCGACTTGCTCACCCCAACCTGGTCGGCCATCGCCGGCAGCACCGTCTCGTACTTGCGCGTCGACACGCCCTGCAGCACCACCTCCAGCATCCGGTCCGCCAGCCGCTGGTCCGCCTGCAACGACGTATACGCCGGAATCTCAACCTCGCCCGGCTCCTCGGCCCGCGGCCGCTTCTTGCGCAGCCGGGGCTTGTCAACCTGCAACTGCCGCTCCTTCAACGCCACACGCCCCGCCTGCACGCCGTGCCAGTACAGCTCCCGGTCGGCGTCGCGGCGCCCCTGCTCCTTCGGCCCCGCCACCTGCTCGGCGCTCATCCGCAGGACGGCCTCGATGGTCGCCCGGCCCATCACGTCGATCACCTCGTCGATGGCCCGCTCGCCCTTCTCCAGCAGCTCGACCAGTGGAATCAGAAGTTGCCCGTCCTTCGCCAGCCAGTCCGCCAGCTCCCGGCGGTCCGGCGTGGACGCGCCCGATACGATCTTGTACGGTTTCTTCATCGGTGGCCTCTCCTCCTTGTTGAACGCACCCGACTGATACCACAGCCGGGCAGGAGTCGCCACCGACTTTCCACTACGCCTGGGGCACCCTCCCTGTACGGCCGTTCACGGACTCGGAACGATGCCGACGCCTGACCACACGCGCGACGCCCAGAGGGCCACCCAGCGTGCGCGCCAAGCCGGAGCGGCACCCGAACCCGCGCCCATTCCGTGTATAGTCGGACTTCGGAGGGCCGGCGGCGTTCGGCCCCGTGGTCGCCGCGCTGGTGGCGGACGCCGAGCCGCTGACGATGACCGTGCTATAGGGCATGGACGAAAGGAGAGACTTCAAATGGGAGAGGAAGAGCCCCCCACGGATTACACAACCGTACTTATGGGCTGGCTTCTCAAAAGCAAGTTCTTTCTCGGCTTTATCATTGGGATTTTTCTCGCTCCAACAATGGATCTGACAACCACTCGGATCCTAGATCTCGTCCTTCCAGGAGAGAACGCCGGGTTGGAAGAGATGACCGAGTCCATGCCAATGCTGGCGATTAGAGTGGAACGGGTCGAGATTCTCAGCAGGCTCGTGCAAGACCGTCACATCCTCGATGGTGTGAGTAACTGTCCCCCTACGTTGGAGTTTGTGCAGGCACTTCACAGAGTGCCTTTACTATACGCTGAAGAAACCGACGTCGTTAACAATTACAACATCCTTATGCAGGACCCCGGCCGTTCTCCAGTGGCTTTCGCGAGCATGATTTCCACCATGGCGGAAGCCCTAGAAATCGAGGCGCCAGTCTTGTTGCAGAAGGGGTTTCCCTACGAGTGCGAGTGACCCACCTAGCGAGGCTGCGCCTCAGACCGACGAGCGTGTAGGGCTCGGTATCTGCTGGCGGCAGGTCGGACTCCGGCCGCTGCTCCCTCTGCGGCGCGAGCCGCGTTCATTAGTCGCACAATGGCGGCGGTGGCCATAGACTGGCCGATGGGGAGCCCATCGACCGGAGCCCGAGCCATGAAGGTAGCACGATCCGTCGCCGAGATCCTGTCCGAGCACACGACGCTGGCCTTCGAGTGCATCGACCGGCTGTACCGGAACGTCTACGTCCCCGTGCTGCAGCGGGCGGCGGGCGCGGCGTATTTCTTCCGCACGATCCGGGGCGCCGCAGTGCCGTCGTCGGTGCTGATGGCGCCGATCACGCAGCGCTTCGTCAACGCGATCAAGAGCTACGCCGAATGCAACGGCATCGACATCGTGTCGTTCCGTCAGGGCGAGCGCAAAGACGACCGCACGCAGGAGTACCTGCGGCAGTGGTCCGGGGGCGAGGGCGTGCTCTACATCGGCAAGGCGCAGGAGAAGGCGCGGGTGCTGCGCACCGAGCGCCGCCGGCGCCCGTGGACCGGAGCCACCTACGCGTGGCTGGTCGACTCGACGGCGATGGTGAACCACTTCTGTTGTCGAGCTTGAAAAACTGCTCGGTATGACCAGCTGGTCATACCGAGCAGTTCTCAGTGCTCGCTGACATGGCCGGCCCGCAGGGCGGCCCGGCGGCCGGCGCCCCGGGCTTGGCCGCGGGTTCGACCGGCGCCCTGTCCGGTCCGGCCGGCGGGCCGCTCGGCCGCGGGCTGCACTCGCTGGGGTTCGGGGGCGGCAACGTGCTGACCGGGTCGGCCTTCGCGCTCAACCGCGAGACGGGCCGCGGCGGCATCCTCTCGTTCTGGAGCCGGGGGGCGCGCTCGTCGTTCTCGGGGCGCGAGGGGACGCTGGGGCTCGACGGCGACGTGCGCACCACCATGTTCGGGGCCGACTACGCCACGGGGCCGCTGGTCGTGGGCCTGTCGCTGGCCCACAGCCGCGGGCTGGGCGGCTACCGCGGCGTGGCCTCGGGCCAGGTGGCGTCGTCGGTGACGGGGCTCTACCCGTGGCTCGGCTACCGGGTGAGCGACCGGGTCTCGGTGTGGGGCGTGACCGGCTACGGCCGGGGCGGCATGCTGCTGAGCCCGGCCGGCGGCACGGCGCTCGAGACCGGGCTGTCGATGGCGATGGTCGCGGCGGGCGCGCGCGGCGAACTGGTGGCGGGCGGCGCGGACGGCTTCGGCCTCGCGTTCAAGGCCGACGTGCTGCGGGTGGGCACGGCCAGCGAGGGCGTCGACGGCCCCGGCGGCCGGCTGGCTGCGACCGCGGCGTCGGTGAGCCGGGTGCGGACGGCGCTGGAGGGCTCGCGCGGGCTCGTGCTGCGGGGGCGGCTGTCGCTGCGGCCGAGCGTCGAGGTGGGGCTGCGGCACGACGCCGGGGACGCCGAGACCGGCGCGGGCCTGGACCTGGGGGTCGGCCTGGTCGTCTCGGACGCGTCGACCGGCCTGGCGGTGGACCTGCGGGTGCGGACGCTGCTGGTGCACGAGGACGCCACCGTCGGCCACCGGACCCTCCGCCGCTCCTCACCACGCCTTGACGGATCCGATTGCCTCCTGCCTCGCCGCCGCCGGAGAGACTGATTGGGCCGTCAACGAAGAAGAGCCGCACCCGACGGCATTGCGGCCAGCGTAGTCACCGGGTGCGCTCTCCCTTTCTGTGGTCGCCTGCTACTGCGACGAATCCAAGCACGCTCGCTGCTGAGTCGACGCGGGGGCTTCTCGGCTATCGGTTGTTATCGGTTGTACTGGCTTGGGCTATTGCCTAATCTCTGCAATACCGTGGTTCTGAACTTGGTGAGCGATCAGCCCAGGGCTTACCCCGAACTCGGTTGCCAGCTCGTCGACACCGTCGTAGTCCAACGTGGACCCAGACACCTTGGTCTGTAGTGCTGCCGCCGGTGCGAGAAACTCTGCCGCGAACGCGCGGCTCCACCGTTGTCGATCGGAACGCGCCTGCGTCAGCAGCGCATCTGAGTTCGGCGCTGCCAGCACCTCAGCCAATCCCCGACAGAAATGGAACCTCCTCGCCCTGCCAGATCCGTTTCGAAGAGCAAAAGTGGGAAGACCGCGGCTATCCTGTGTCACCGCGCCGTTCACGAGATCGGCGGCCCCGAAGTTTCTGGCCCTGGTTGCTCCTCTGAGTGCTTGCGGCTCTTCGCCCAGAGCCCGTGCCAAGTCGGGCACTGTGGGCAGGGGGATCCCGTCCAATGCCAATTCCTGGCGCACGTGGTGCGCTAGCGCGTACCCGGCAGCCCAAGGCTTCTCAGTTGGCCACCCGGCTCCTGGATTGGCTGGGCGAGCAATGGAACGAAGACGATCCAGTGCGAGACTTGCACCCTTGCGGGGCTTCAGTGCCGCTGCAATGGCGGCTACCTGGGCGTCAAGACGCTCCACATCGAGCACGGCTAGAGCTTCCTTGAACCAGTCCCGGGTGAGGCTTTCTTCCAGCCCATTAATCACGGCACGCTCGGCATCGCCAATGGCGTATGGATCCCATCCTAACCCCGCAGCTGTTTCGCAGAACGTGACCTCGTCTTGATCTGCGGCTTGAATTGACGCCCATTCGTCCTGAAGAATCGTTCCATCCACGCCAAGGGACGCCAGCCGCTTGACTACGCGCTGTACCAAGTCGGAACAGCCCTCTCGGAACTCCTCCCGATCGATCCAGGCTTGTCCCTGTTCCAGGAACTCGATTTGAGACCACTGCAGTCGATCTTGTGTCCAGGTGAGATGCATTTGCCCACCCGCGGGCATCACCTGGAGATTCGGAAACGCATAGCCGTCCCGCGCGGAGACCAATGCGTGCCGACGCTGAAATCCTCGGTCGCTAGATTTTGCCGGGTTCTCGATTTCATGTAGCAGGAACCACCAGTTCGTGACCAAGGATTCGGCGAGCGGATATAGCGGAACGTACACTTGGGAGCGAACCGTATCGGCTCGATCCACGAGGCGCGTAATCACGGCATCGTCGACGCGAATCCGCAACGACGCCCACGTCGCGGACAATTCGGGGCCATCGAGCGCTGCCGCATCTACCCACTCAGTCTCGAATTGGATCGCCATTGATCTCCTCGATGCGGGAGGGCCATTCCTTGCGGTGCAGTGGATAGCCTTTGTACTCTCCGTTCACTCGGTTCACCAGCCGACCTTCGAAAACCGTGTTCTCATGTTTGTACCACACGTACCGGGGAAATGCCCCCTCCCAGGGAGCTCCCGTCGCCCCCGCTCGAATCGCGCTGCGAAGCCACTCAGTGATGCGGCCCTGATCTCGAGCCGTGTAGCGAGGGCAGCACGAGGCATCGGCGCGCAGTCGAGGCTGGCCAGCGAAGCTGGGCACATCCTTGTGTTCCGCGCGGCCAACGTACCGAGCGCGTTCCGCCAGTGCGTCAAGCTCCTCCCGGGCGAGCTGAGCCTGGATCTCACGGATTCGCGTACGACGCCGTTGGGGAGCTCGCATCGTCAGTGCCCCGTCGTCGCGGCGCAACCAGCGTATGATAGCGGGGCTTGGCTCCTAGGGCGAGCGTGGGCTCGCCGAGGGGATCGGAGGCGATCCCCTCGCCCTACTAGGGGCAGCGGCCCGGCCGCACGACGGGCCGCGTGCGGACGCGCCTCGAGCGTAGCGTCCGCTCATGCGCGGACTTCGGCCAGGGTCCTGAGCGGGCGGCCCGCTTTCGCCAGGACCCGAGCGGGCAGCCCGCTTGGGACAGCCGCCTCGGGGCGCTCGCGCATCTCGGCTGCCGTCGAGTCGTATTCGGGCCGGTCCGTCATCGTCGCGCCGGTCACCAGCGCCCGCTGCACTTCGCGGATTCCGGTCGGCGTTGAACGTCGTGATGCGGTGCGGCTGCAGGCCGTGCGCGTCCCAGATGCGTTGGACGGTCGAGCGGCTCACGTCGGCTGCCTTGGCCATCGAGCGACAGCTCCAGTGGGTGGCGCCCGGCGGCGTCTCGTGCAACGTGGCATGCACGATGGCCTGTACCTGGTGGGCTGTGATCAGGCATGACCGTGTCGGACGTCCTCGGCGTCGGTGGTGACGTCGTGGTGGAACCGGATGTGCGAGACGTACGGGCCGTTCGCCGGCTTGTAATAGCGTCGGAGCGCGAGGTCCTGTTGTTGGATGGACCTGGCGGCCAGAGTCGCGAGGCCGAGCGGCGTCGGGACGAGCATGGTGTGGCCCGGCCACCGCTGCCGCAGCCAGTCGAATGCGCTGAACAGTACGCTGCGTGGCTGCCGACGGTCTTGGCAGTACTCCACGATGAGGTCCGAGACGGACAGCATCGTCCACTCTTGATCCCTCTGTCGGGCGCGCAGCGATAACAGGAACCGGACGGCATTTCGGACCGCCGCGTCGCAGTCCGCGCGACCCGCCGGGGGCGCGGCGATGGGGAACAGGGTCGTGCGGTCGAGCGTGCGCTCAGAGTATTCGTCGATGAGCGCCGGCTCGTCGCGCGCCCAGGAGCATGTTGTACCACACCTGAGCGACGAGCTCTGTGCGGCAGGTGCGGAGGGCGGCGCCCGGGGTCCCCCGGCGGGCGCTCTCGCTGAGCTACGCCCCGACGCCGTCGACGCCGCTGGGCTTCAACGCGCGGGTGGCCCCGTCGTGGGGCGGTCAGGCGGCGAGCGGGGCCGAGGCGCTGTGGGGCCGCGACACGATGGCGGGCATGGCGCACGGGGCCGTCGCGCAGGGCAGCCGGATGGACGCCGAGGTCGGCTACGGGCTGCCGGTGGGGGTCCGCTTCGTGGGCACGCCGCGCGTCGGCTTCGGCGCGTCGGACTACGGCCGGGACTACCGGCTCGGCTACGGCCTCGGCGTGCTGAGCCGCGAGCGCCTGAACCTCGAGCTCGGCGTGGACGCGCGGCGCCGCGAGAGCCCGCTGGCGGGCGGTGCCTCCAACGGCCTGCTCGCCCGGGCGTCGGTAGGGTGGTAGTTGTATCGCGAAACGTGGGTAGTTTGGTCCCGAATGGGTCGCAATGTGCCACTACCCGCACAAACTGGATACGCATAAGAGCACTACCCGATTTTGTTCCTTCCGGCAGCTTGTGCCGTCCGGCGGGTTCCAGTAGCATCGTCTGCTCCGATGAAAGCTGGCCGGGCGCCGAAGCCGGCGCGTTTGGCCGGGCAGGTGTCCCTCGTGTACTGGCGGCTCGACGAAACGTCGGCGACGGCAGCGCCCTCTCTCCGAGGACGGTCCATCCCATGCGCAGCCGGCGGCATCGAGGGCAGCTCCACCGACCACGGCACGCTGCTCGATCCCGAGCTGCACGGCATCCATGATGCGGAGGAGGCGCTGACGAGATGCGCACTCCCCGGCTGACGGCGTTCCTCGTGGCGTTCTCCGCCCTGTTTGCCGCCGGCGCCCGGGCGCAGACCACGTTACCGGTGGGCGGCGCCGGTCACGCCGGCCGCGGGCTGCACTCGCTGGGGGTCGGCCTGGTCGTCTCGGACGCGTCGACCGGTCTGGCGGTGGACCTGCGGGTGCGGACGCTGCTGGTGCACGAGGACGCCGGGTTCCGGGAGCGGGGCGTCGCGCTGTCGCTGAGCTACGACCCGACGCCGTCGACGCCGCTGGGCTTCAACGCGCGGGTGGCCCCGTCGTGGGGCGGTCAGGCGGCGAGCGGGGCCGAGGCGCTGTGGGGCCGCGACACGATGGCGGGCATGGCGCACGGGGCCGTCGCGCAGGGCAGCCGGATGGACGCCGAGGTCGGCTACGGGCTGCCGGTGGGGGTCCGCTTCGTGGGCACGCCGCGCGTCGGCTTCGGCGCGTCGGACCACGGCCGCGACTACCGGCTGGGCTACGGCCTCGGCGTGCTGAGCCGCGAGCGCCTGGACATCGAGCTCGGCGTCGACGCGCGGCGCCGCGAGAGTCCCCTGGCGGGCGGGGCGAACAGCGGCGTGCTCGGCCGGGTCTCGCTCGGCTGGTAGCGACCGGGGTTCGGTTTCTTTCTCCGGGGGTGGTCCACATGCCCAGCCGGAAGCGGCCCCGCAACAGCCACCGCAACGGCCCCGCCGGTCTCCGGGCGGCCGTGCTCCTCGCGGCGTTCACCGCCGTGCTCGCGGCGGGCGCCCAGGCGCAGACCACGCTGCCGGTGGGCGGCGCCGGTCACGCCGGCCGCATCGACGCGGCGGGCGAGGTCGACCGGTTCGAGGTGCCCTGGGTGGAGCACACCCACGCCTACAGGGGGCGCTACCGGGTGGACGTGGACGTGAGCGCCGCGGGCGGCCTCGCCGTCGAGGACGTGGGCGTGCGCGTGTTCAACCGCGACGACCCCGACCGGCTCTACCGGACCGAGAAGGTGGTGGACGCGCCCAACGACCTGGTGTCGTTCCTCTTCTACCCGGCGGTGAACGGTACGGCGTGGCTGGAGGTGGTCAGCGCGGGCGGGAACAGCGGGGGCTACCGGGTGAGCGTGGCGAAGGATGCGACCGAGCCGGTGGACGACCAGAGCGAGCCCGCCGAACCGCATTGGTACCAGCAACTGCAGATTGGCCACGCGCTGCGGAACCGCGGCGCGCCGCGGTCGATCGCGGCGGGTGCGGCGGCAACCGGCGAGATCGAGGCGCCGGGCGACGGCGACTGGTTCGGGGTCGCGCTGACGGCGGACATGGCCTACACGACCACGCTCGACGTGGACGGGGCCGGCGGGAAGCGCATCCAGCTCTTCGGGCTGTTCGATGCCAACGGGGGGCGTCTTGTGGAGGCGGACAAGCACGGCAGCGGCAGCGGCTCGGGCGACGGCGAGTACGGGGACCACCTGGAGTTCACGCCGACGGTGACCGGTACGTACTACCTGCTGGTGGGCTCGCCCGCCGCCGACACGGGCGGCTACACCCTGGCGGTGTCCGCGGGCATCCCGGTGACCGACGACTACGCGATCAGCGGCGAGGGGGCCGGCTGGGTGGCGGTCGGGGGCGAGTCCGAGGGCGAGATCGAGCGCTCGCACGACGCCGACGGGTTCGGGGCGTTCCTGCAGCCGGGCATCGAGTACCGCATCGACCTTGTCAATGGTGACCCCCTCGGCACGGGGGGGCTCGCCGACCCGGTCATCCGCAACATCGCGCATCCGCAGGGCTGGCGCATCCGCAGGAACGGCGCCCTCGTCGCCGACGACAACAGCGGCTCGGGGGCCAATGCGCGGCTCGACTTCACGCCCGACCTCAGGGGCACCTACACCATCCGGGTGGGGGGGGCATCCGGCGGCACCGGCACCTACATCCTGAGCCTGATGCAGCTCGATGACTACGCGGCGGGCGTGCACACGACCGGCGTCGCGCCGGTCCCCGGGCGGGTGTCGGGCAGGGTCGAGCGGGCCGGAGACCGCGACTGGTTCAGAATGGACCTTCCGAGGCGCGGCGAGTACCGCATCCACGTCCGGGGCAGCCCCACGAGCGACGGCACGCTCGACGACCCGAAGCTGTTCGGCGTCTACGACAGCAGCGGTGAGGTCGTTCCGCGCAACGCCAACGACAACGGGGGCACCGGCAAGAACGCGCGGAAGGTTTTCGAAGTGCACGCGCGAGGCACCTTCTACCTGGAGGTGGGGGCGAGCGGCAGCGGCAGCGGCACCTACGCGGTGGACGTCGAGGACTTGGGAGGCGACGAGCACGGCACCACCGCGGCGACGAGCGGGCACGTACCGGTGGACGGTTCCGTCCGGGGCATCGTCAACCGGGCGGGCGACCGCGACTGGTTCCGGGTGAGCCTGGAGCAGGGCTTCAACTACCGCATCGGCATCGAGGGCAGCTCGACGGACATCGGCACGCTGGCCGACCCCAAGCTGCACGGCATCCACGATGCGGAGGAGACGCTGATCACGGACCCCGTCACGGTGAACGACAACGGCGGCATCGGCAAAAACGCCCGGCTGTTCTTCACGCCGGCGGCGACGGGGGACTACTACGTGGCGGCGGGGGCGAGCGGCGCCGGCGCCGGCAGCTACCGGGTCTCGGTGAAGCAGAACGACGACTACCCGGTGACCGTCGACACCACGGCGGTGGTCGATCCGGGCGGCTCGGTAGGGGGCGCAATAGAGTCGGCCCGCGACCGGGACTGGGTCAGGGTGCGCCTGCCGAGCCGCACCGACGACGTCCAATATCTCATCGACGTGGAGGGGGTCGAGACGAACCGCGGCACGCTCGTCAACCCGAAGATATGGTCGGTATACGACGACACCGGTACGGCCATCGCGTCCACGACGGCCGACGACGGCGGGTTGGGCAAGAACAGCAGGTTGGCGTTGGAGATGGTCGTGGGTTCCGCTACCGACATCTACGTGGAGGTGGGGGCGGCGGGGACCGGCAAGGGCACTTACCGGCTCTCTGTCGCTCCGGACGACTACGCGGCCGATATCGCCACGACGGGCGTGGCCGAGCTGAGCGCCGGCACAGCCGACGACATGACGACCCACTCTGGCTCCGTCGATTTCCCCCACGACCGGGACTGGTTCAAGGCCACTCTGGAGAGCGGCGAGACGTACCGGATCAATGCGGGTATCGATCTTGACGCTCCATCGTCTGTGTCCGACCCGAGGGTCTGGGGGGTATACGACGCCGACGGCACCTTGATCCCGGACACGGTGTCCGAGGGCACCGCCAGCGACTCGCTCTTCACCCCGGACACGGCCGGGACCTACTTCATCGCCATCGGTGCGGTCGGCGCCGGCACCGGCTCGTATGTGTTCGAAATGACGCTTGAAGAGAGCCTGGAGGGAGACGACTGCACGGCCGACTCCGACACCGAATGCACGGTCGAGGTGGACGGCGACGCGGAGACGGGCGAGATCAGCCCGGCGGACGACGTCGACTGGTGGGAGGTCGAGCTGACGGCAGGGCAGACCTACCGGTTCGACATGAAGGGAACGGACTCCGAGGTCGGCACTTTGGTCGATCCGGCAATACATCGTATCCGGTGGGGGGGAGGAGTTATTTCTACTCAAGGCGCTGACGGCGGCGGCACTGGCCGCGAGGCCCGCAGGGTGTTCAAGGCGGTGGTTACCGGCACCCACTACGTCGAGGTGCAAAGCTCTCCAGTCAACCCCGGTACCGGCACCTATACCTTGGAGGTGACGGACATCTCGGACGACGTGACCGACGACTGCACCGCTGACACGGGCACGCCCTGCACGGTCATCGTGGGCGGATCCGAGGAGGGCGAAGTCGAGTTAGTGGGTGATGTCGACTGGTTTTCGGTGGAGCTCGAGTCCGGGAAGACCTATCGGTTCGTCCATTCCGGGGAGGACGGCGGCGGCGGCACCCTGTTCGAGACCGGCATCTACGGTCTCTACGACTCCGCCGGCGACCGTATCGCAAAGACAAGCCATCTGGATGTGGACAGCCTCGTCGACTACGTAGACAGTGGCTTCGATTCCTTTCTCGACTACACGACCACCGCCGCCGGTACGTATTACTTTGCGGCAGGCGCGGACGACGCGTCTGGTGACTCCGGCACCTACACTGTGTCGGTAACCGACAGGACGGGAAAGTCCACCACGGAGCCGCCCGGGAAACCGGCCAAGACCTTGACGGCCGGCTTCGAGTCGGCGCCGCCGGCGCACGACGGGTCGACCGCGTTCACCGTCGAGCTGGTGTTCAGCGAGGTGCTCGCGCCGCGGTCGCGGCGCCGGCTGCTGCCGGGCCTCGAGGTGGCGGGCGCGGCGCTCGTCGACGTCCGCACCGCGGTCGAGGGGGTGCGCGACCGCTGGCGCGTCGAGATCGAGCCGGCGTCGCACGAGGCGGTGACGGTGTCGCTCGCCGCGGGCGGCGACTGCGCGTCGGTGCCGTGCACCGAGGACGGGCGCGCGCTCTCGGAGGAAGTCTCCACCACGATCGAGGGTCCGCCGGGGCTGTCGGTGGCCGACGCGGAGGTGGACGAGGGTCCGGATGCGCGGCTCGCCTTCGCGGTGACGCTCGACCGGGCGGCGTCGGGGACGGTGACGGTGCAGGCGGCGACCTCGGACGGCACGGCGCTGGCGGGCGAGGACTACCGGGCCAAGACCGGCGTGACCAAGACCTTCGCGCCGGGCGAGACGCGCAAGGTTGTGGTGATAACGGTGCTCGACGACGCGCACAACGAGGGTGCGGAGACCCTGACGCTGACGCTGTCGAGCCCCTCCGGCGCCTTTCTGGCGGACGCCGAGGCGACCGGGACGATCAAGAACTGGGACCCGCTGCCGCGGGCGCTGCTGGCGCGCTTCGGGCGGACGGCGGCGGTGCACGTGGTCGAGCACGTGGAGGAGCGCCTGAACGCGCCGCGGGCGCCCGGCTTCGAGGGCCGGTTCGCGGGACGCCAACTGCGGCGCGGGATGGAGCGCGAGCTGGCGCGCGAGCTCCTCGGCCGGCTCGGCGGCGCGGCGGGGCTCCGCGGGCCGGGCGGCGGTCTCGGGGTTGCGGGCGCGTCGGGCGCGTCGGGTTTCGGCGGGCCGGGTCTCGGCGGGCTCGGGCTTGCGGTGGGCGGTGCGCAGCCGGGCGGCGCGGCCGCGGGGTCGATGAGCCTGGCCGGCGGGCTGGGCGGCTCCGGGGCCGGCGCCCCGGGCCTGGCCGGACCGCCGGGCGGCGCGGCGGGGTCGATGGGCGTGGCCGGCGGGCTGGGCGGCTCCGGGGCCGGCGCCCCGGGCCTGGCCGCGGGTCGGGGGGGCGCCCTGCCAGGCGCCCTGCCCGCCCTGCCCGGCGCGATGGACACGGCGTCGGGCTCGGCCGGCTCCGGGTCCGTGCTCGGCCGCGGGCTGCACTCGCTGGGGTTCGGGGGCGGCAACGTGCTGACCGGGTCGTCCTTCGCGCTCAACCGCGAGACGGGCCGCGGCGGCATCCTCTCGTTCTGGAGCCGGGGGGCGCGCTCGTCGTTCTCGGGGCGCGAGGGGACGTTGGGGCTCGACGGCGACGTGCGCACCACCATGTTCGGGGCCGACTACGCCACGGGGCCCCTGGTGGTGGGCCTGTCGCTGGCCCACAGCCGCGGGCTGGGCGGCTACCGCGGCGTGGCGTCCGGCCAGGTGGCGTCGTCGGTGACGGGGCTCTACCCGTGGCTCGGCTACCGGGTGACCGACCGGGTCTCGGTGTGGGGCGTGACCGGCTACGGCCGGGGCGGCATGCTGCTGAGCCCGGCCGGCGGCACGGCGCTCGAGACCGGGCTGTCGATGGCGATGGTCGCGGCGGGCACGCGCGGCGAGCTGGTGGCGGGCGGGGCGGACGGCTTCGGCCTCGCGTTCAAGGCCGACGTGCTGCGGGTGGGCACGGCCAGCGAGGGCGTCGACGGCCCCGGCGGCCGGCTGGCCGCGACCGCGGCGTCGGTGAGCCGGGTGCGGACGGCGCTGGAGGGCTCGCGCGGGCTCACGCTGCGGGGGCGGCTGTCGCTGCGGCCGAGCGTCGAGGTGGGGCTGCGCCACGACGCCGGGGACGCCGAGACCGGCGCGGGCCTCGACCTGGGCGCCGGCCTCGTCATGTCCGACGCGTCGACCGGCCTGGCGGTGGACCTGCGGGTGCGGACGCTGCTGGTGCACGAGGACGCGGGGTTCCGGGAGCGGGGCGTCGCGCTGTCGGTGAGCTACGACCCGACGCCGTCGACGCCGCTGGGCTTCAACGCGCGGCTGGCCCCGTCGTGGGGCGGTCAGGCGGCGAGCGGGGCCGAGGCGCTGTGGGGCCGCGACACGATGGCGGGCCTGGCGCACGGGGCCGTCGCGCAGGGCAGCCGGATGGACGCCGAGGTCGGCTACGGGCTGCCGGTCGGCCGGCGCTTCGTGGGCACGCCGCGGGTCGGCTTCGGCGCGTCGGATTACGGCCGCGACTACCGGCTGGGCTACGGCCTCGGCGTGCTGCACGGGGAGCGCCTGGACCTCGAGCTCGGCGTGGACGCGCGGCGCCGCGAGAGCCCGCTGGCGGGCGGTGCCTCCAACGGCGTGCTCGCCCGGGCGTCGGTAGGGTGGTAGTTGTATCGCGAAACGTGGGTAGTGTGGTCCCGAAGGGGTCGAAATGTGCCACTACCCGCACGAACTGGAGACGCATAAGAGCACTACCCGATTTTGTTCCTTCCGGCAGCTTGTGCCGTCCGGCGGGTTCCAGTAGCATCTGCTCCGATGAAAGCCGGCCGGGCGCCGAAGCCGGCGCGTTTGGCCGGGCAGGTGTCTCTCGTGTACTGGCGGCTCGACGAAACGTCGGCGACGGCAGCGCCCTCTCTCCGAGGACGGTCCATCCCATGCGCAGCCGGCGGCATCGAGGGCAGTTCCACAGACCACGGCACGCTGCTCGATCCCGAGCTGCACGGCATCCATGATGCGGAGGAGGCACTGACGAGATGCGCACTCCCCGACTGACGGCGTTCCTCGTGGCGTTCACCGCCCTCTTTGGCACCGGTGTCCATGCGCAGACGGTCGTGACGCTGGTGAGCAACACCGGGGAGCGCGACAGCCAATCGAGGGATTTGTCGTCATACGACACTGCACAGGCGTTCACCACGGGCAGCAATGCGGACGGATATCTCCTGACCGGCGTCGATATCAAGTTTGGCGCTGTTGCCGACGGCCATACGAGGACCTACGCGGTGAGCATCCACAGCAGCAAGAGCAGCTCTCTCACGGGCGGTGTCGAACCCGACAGCCTGCTCGGTCATCTGCGTGTTCCGGGCAGCGTGACCGCCAATGCCCTGAACACGTTCACCGTCTCGGGCTCCGGCAGCATCGCTCTTGCCAAGGACACTACATATTTCATCTTCTTCGATTCAAGCGACCCCACTGTGAACCACGTCAAGACAACGGCCTGGCCCTTTGAGGACGCAACTTCGCAGTCCGGCTGGAGCATCGGCGACGAGAGCCTCTACCGGGACCGTACAGGTGGGTCCTGGGAATCCTTCGAACAGTCGATGGTCGTCATCATCAAGGGCAGCGTCGTGGGCGCCACCCCCCCTCCTCCCACCCCTCCCCCGAGCGTTCCGGACATCACCTACACCACCCTGCCGGTCGGGGTCAGCGCCACCGGCGCCATCGACTCGAGCGGCGAGATCGACGGGTACGAGGTGCCGTGGGTGGAGAACACCGACGCCTACGACGGGCGCTACCGGGTGGACGTGGACGTCAGCGGCTCGGGCAGCCTCGCCGTCGACGACGTGGGCGTGCGGGTGTTCTTCCGGGACTACCCCGGCGACGACGCCCGGAACCGCGTCTACCGCACCGAGAAGGACACGACGACGACCACCGACGTGGCATCGTTCTTCTTCTACCCGGAGGTGAACGGCACGGTGTGGGTGGAGGTGTTCAGCGAGGGCGGCAACACGGGCAGCTACACGGTGAGCGTGGCGCTCGACGCGACCGAGCCCGCGGACGACCAGGAGGAGCCCGACGAGCCGCACTGGTACCGGCTGCTGCAGCTCGGCGACCCGCTGCTCGACCGCGGCGTGCCGCGCACGATCGCGGCGGGGGCGTCGGAAACCGGCGAGATCGAATCCCCCGGCGACGGCGACTGGTTCGAGGTCGCGCTGACGGGGGACATGGCCTACACCGCCACGCTCGACGTCGACGGGGCGTGGTCGACCCGCATTGCGCTCTTCGGGCTGTTCGACGCCGACGGGCTGCGTGTGGCGGAGGCCGACAGGCACGGCAGCGGCAGCGGCACGGGCGACGGCGAGTACGGCGACCACCTGGAGTACACCCCGACGGTGACCGGCACGTACTACCTGCTGGTGGGCTCGGCCGGTGCCGACACCGGCGGCTACACGCTCTCGGTGTCCGACGGCACGCCGGCCGGCGACGACTACACCGTCAACGCCCCGGGGACCGGCTGGGTGGCGGTCGGGGGCTCGTCCGAGGGCGAGATCGAGCGCGCCCACGACGCCGACGGGTTCGGGGCGTTCCTGCACCAGGGCATCGAGTACCGCATCGACCTCGAAGGCGCCGACACGAGCATGGGGACGCTCGCCGACCCCGTCATCCGCAACATCGCCCATCCGCAGGGCTGGCGCGTCCAGCGGAACGGCGCCGTCCTCGCCGACGACAACGGCGGCTCGGACAACAACGCCCGGCTCGACTTCACGCCGGAAGTGACCGGGACCTACACCATCCGGGTGGCGGGCAACTCCGGCGGCACGGGCACCTACACCCTGAGCCTGACCGGGCGCGACGACTACGCGGCAGGCGTGCACACGGTCGGCGTCGCGCCGGTCAACGGGCGGGTGTCGGGCGAGGTGGAACGGGCCGGTGACCGCGACTGGTTCCGGGTCGACTTTCCGGGGCGGGGCGACCACCGCATCCACGTCCTGGGGAGCCCTACGAGCGACGGCACGCTCGAGGACCCGAAGCTGTTCGGCGTCTACGACGCGGGCGGCGAGCTCGTCCCGCGCAACGGCAACGACAACGGAGGCACGGGCAAGAACGCGCGGAAGGCTTTCGAGGTGCTGGCGGCGGGCACCTTCTACCTGGAAGTAGGCGCGAGCGGCAGCGGCAGCGGCACCTACTCGGTGGCGGTCGAGGACTTGCGAAACGACGAGCAGGGCGCCACCGCGGCGACGAGCGGGCACGTACCGGTGAACGGCTCCGCCCGGGGCATCGTCAACTGGGGCAACGATCGCGACTGGTTCCGGGTGAGCCTGGACAAGGACATCGCGTACCGCGTCAGCGTCAAGGGCAGCCCGACCGACGACGGCACGCTGGCCGACCCCAAGCTGCACGGCATCCACGACGCGGACGGGACGCTGATCACCGACCCCGTCACCGTGGACGACAACGACGGCGACGGCAACAACGCCGAGCTGGAATTCACGCCGGCGGCGGAGGGGGACTACTACGTGGCGGCAGGGGCCGCCGGCACCGGCACCGGCAGCTACCGGGTCTCGGTGGTGCAGCTCGACGACTACGCGGCGTCGCTCGACACCACGGCGGTGCTGGAGACGGGCGGCTCGGTGAGGGGTGTAATCGAGACGGCCAACGACCGGGACTGGATCAGGGTGCCCTTGCCGGCGATCGTGGCTGGTGAAACCATTTTCCTGGTGGACCTCGAGGGCGCGGACACGGGCGGGGGCACGTTGTCCGACCCGAAGATATGGAGTGTGTACAACCAAGGCGGCAATTCCCTCAGGTTGACGAACGACAACGATGGTGTGGGCAAGAACAGCAGGTTGGCGATGCCTGACACCCCGAGCGACGCTTCCTATTTGTTTGTGGAAGTGGGGGCGGCAGGCACCGGCACAGGCAGCTACCGGCTCTCGGTGGTGCAGGACGGCCAGGCCGCCGACATAGCCACGAACGGTGTGTTGGGGGTAACCACCGAGTCACTCGATCAGTCCACCCATACGACCTTCGTGGACTTCCCCTACGACCGGGACTGGTTCAAGGCGACCCTGGAGAGCGGGAAGACGTACCGGATAAGCATTCGGGGACTCTCGTCGGATAACGGAACGCTGCCGGACCCGAAGCTCTGGGGGATCTACGACGCCGATGGCGATTTTATCCCGGGCACCGTCATGGACGATGGCGGCACCGGCAAGGACAGCCTGCTGGAGCGCTTTACCCCGGACTCGGCCGGCAGCTACTTCATCGCCGCGGGTGCAAGCGACGGCGGCGTCGGACGTTACCGGTTGACGCTCGAGGAATTGACGGAAACGACGAACGAGGGGACCGGGGACTGTCTCGCCGACACCCGCACCCTGTGCTACGTCGAGGTGGACGGCGAGGCGAGCAGGGGCACGATTGACCCGGCTACCGAAGACGACTGGTGGTTCGTCGAGCTGACGGAAGGACAGACCTACCAGATCGACATGAAAGGAAGTGACTCGAGTTCCGGAACTCTGGTCAATCCGCGCATACAGGGCATCCATGATGCACTTAAGAGAATTGCAAGTGGATCAGATACCGGGGGGACCGGACGCGATGCCAGAACGTCCTTCAGAGCACCCGAGTCGGCGACCTACTACATCCTGGTGCGCAGTTCTTCGACTAACCGCGGCACCGGCACTTACACCCTCGAGGTGATGGACATCACGGACGATTTGACGGACGACTGCACCGCGGACAGCAGTACGCCGTGCGTCGTCACCGTGGGCGAATCGGGCTCGGCCACCGGTGAGCTGGAGGTGTCGGACGACCACGACTGGTTCAAGGTGGTGTTGGAGGCCGATAAGACCTACCGGTTTCTCCAGCAGGGCGACGACGGCGGCGGCGGCACGCTGGTGTTTCCGGAGATCGAGGGGCTCTACCAACCCGATGGCACCACCCGGATTGCCGGCACGTTCGGTCTCGGGAACGTCGAAACTGATGATGACGGCAGCCCCTACATCGAATACGCGGTCACGACTGGGGGGACGTACTATTTCGCCGCCGGCGGGGAGGATGGCGATGACACCGACACCGGCACCTACACCGTCACGGTAACCGACGAGACGAATTCAAAGTCCACAACGGGGCCCGGGAATCCGGCCAAGACCTTGACAGCCGGCTTCGAATCGGCGCCGTCGGCCCACGACGGGTCGACCGCGTTCACCGTCGAGCTCGTGTTCAGCGAGGTGCTCGCGCCGCGGTCGCGGCGCCGGCTGCTGCCGAGCCTCGTGGTGGCGGGCGCGACGCTGGTCGACGTCCGCACCGCGGTCGAGGGGGTGCGCGACCGCTGGCGCGTCGAGCTCGAGCCGGCGTCGCACGAGGCGGTGACGGTCTCGCTCGCCGCGGGCGGCGACTGCGCGTCGGTGCCGTGCACCGAGGACGGGCGCGCGCTGTCGGAGGAAACCTCCACCACGATCGAGGGTCCGCCGCCGGCGTCGCCGCTGACGGCGGAGTTCACCGGTGTGCCGTCCGAGCACGACGGGTCGAGCGCGTTCACGTTCCAGGTGTCGTTCAGCGACGAGCTCGCGGGGGGCGGCGCGACAGGCAGGCTCCGGCGGGCGCTCTCGGCGGGCGGGGCGACGGTGAAGGGGGTGCAGCGGGCGGCCCCGCCGGCGCGCGACCGCTTCGAGGTCCGGCTGGAGCCGTCGGGCAGCGGCGCGGTGACCGTGTCGCTGGCCGCGCAGACCGGCTGCGAGGGCGCCGACGCGCTGTGCACCCCGGACGGGCGCGCGCTGGCGAATGCGCCCGATGCGTCGGTCGCGGGTCCGCCGGGGCTGTCGGTGGCCGACGCGGAGGTCGACGAGGGTCCGGATGCGCGGCTCGCCTTCGCGGTGACGCTCGACCGGGCGGCGTCGGGGACGGTGACGGTGCAGGCGTCGACCTCGGACGGCACGGCGCTGGCGGGCGAGGACTACCGGGCCAAGACCGGCGTGACCAAGACCTTCGCGCCGGGGGAGACGAGGAAGGTCGTCGTGGTGCGGGTGCTCGACGACAGCCACGACGAGCAGTCGGAAACGCTGACGCTCGCGCTGTCGAGCCCCTCGGGCGCGTACCTGGCGGACGGCGAGGCGACCGGCACGATCAAGAACCGGGACCCGCTGCCGCGGGCGCTGCTGGCGCGCTTCGGGCGGACGGCGGCGGTGCACGTGGTCGAGCACGTGGAGGAGCGCCTGAACGCGCCGCGGGCGCCCGGCTTCGAGGGCCGGTTCGCGGGGCGCGAGCTGCGGCGCGGGATGGAGCGCGAGCTGGCGCGCGAGCTCCTCGGCCGGCTCGGGGGCGCGGCGGGGCTCCGCGGGCCGGGCGGCGGCTACGGGGTTCCGGGGGCGTCGGGCGCGGCGGGTTTCGGCGGGCCGGGGCGCGGCGGGCTCGGGCTTGCCGCGGGCGGTGCGCCGCTGGGCGGCGCGGCCGGATCGATGGGTCTGGGCGGCGCGGCGGGGTCGATGGCGATGACCGGCGGGATGGCCGGCCCCGGGGCCGGCGCCCCGCCGGCCGCGCATCCAACCGGCGCCCTGCGCGGCCGGGCCGGCGCGATGGACACGGCGGCGGGCTCGGCGGGCTCCGGGTCCGTGCTCGGCCGCGGGCTGCACTCCCTGGGGTTCGGGGGCGGCAACGTGCTGACCGGGTCGTCCTTCGCGCTCAACCGCGAGACGGGCCGCGGCGGCATCCTCTCGTTCTGGAGCCGCGGGGCGCGCTCGTCGTTCTCGGGGCGCGAGGGGACGCTGGGACTCAACGGCGACGTGCGCACGACGATGTTCGGGGCCGACTATGCCACGGGGCCGCTGGTGGTGGGCCTGTCGCTGGCCCACAGCCGCGGGCTGGGCGGCTACAGCGGCGTGGCCTCCGGTCAGGTGGCGTCGTCGGTGACGGGGCTCTACCCGTGGCTCGGCTACCGGGTGAGCGACCGGGTCTCGGTGTGGGGCGTGACCGGCTACGGCCGGGGCGGCATGCTGCTGAGCCCGGCCGGCGGCACGGCGCTGGAGACCGGGCTGTCGATGGCGATGGTCGCGGCGGGCACGCGCGGCGAGCTGGTGGGGGGCGGCGCGGACGGCTTCGGCCTCGCGTTCAAGGCCGACGTGCTGCGGGTGGGCACGGCCAGCGAGGGCGTCGACGGCCCCGGCGGCCGGCTGGCCGCGACCGCGGCGTCGGTGAGCCGGGTGCGGACGGCGCTGGAGGGCTCGCGCGGGCTCATGCTGCGGGGGCGGCTGTCGCTGCGGCCGAGCGTCGAGGTGGGGCTGCGGCACGACGCCGGGGACGCCGAGACGGGCGCGGGCCTCGACCTGGGCGCCGGCCTCGTCATGTCCGACGCGTCGACCGGCCTCGCCGTCGACCTGCGGGTGCGGACGCTGCTGGTGCACGAGGACGCGGGGTTCCGCGAGCGGGGCGTCGCGCTCTCCGTGAGCTACGACCCGACGCCGTCGACGCCGCTGGGCTTCAACGCGCGGCTGGCCCCGTCGTGGGGCGGTCAGGCGGCGAGCGGGGCCGAGGCGCTGTGGGGCCGCGACACGATGGCGGGCATGGCGCACGGGGCCGTGGCGCAGGGCAGCCGGATGGACGCCGAGGTCGGCTACGGGCTGCCGGTGGGCAGCCGCTTCGTGGGCACGCCGCGGGTCGGCTTCGGCGCGTCGGACCACGGCCGCGATTACCGGCTGGGCTACGGCCTCGGCGTGCTGAACAGGGAGCGCCTGAACCTCGAGCTCGGCGTCGACGCGCGGCGCCGCGAGAGCCCGCTGGCGGGCGGCGCCTCCAACGGCCTGCTCGCCCGGGTCTCGCTGGGCTGGTAGCGGCCGGTCGGCCAGGTCCCTTCGAGCGGTCGATCGGCGGTCGGGGCGGCCCGGCCGAGCACTATCCGGGCGGAATCCGTTCGGTTCCGCCTCCGCGAACGTCTTTATAGATGACAGGTGTCTGTAATCGATGAGTCGCTGCCCGTTGCGGATGGCGTCGGGCGGCGGTCCGCGGGTTCCGGTGCCCCGGTCGCCGCCGACGCGTCTTCCTGGCTGCTGAAGGCCAAGGTGCGCCCGCCGGAGCTGCCGGCGGGGCACGTGACCCGCCAGCCGCTCCTCGACGCCTTCGAGGGGCTCCTGGCACGGCGGCTGACCGTGCTGCTGGCGCCCGGCGGATTCGGGAAGACGACGGCGCTGGCCGCCGCCGTCCGGGTCCGGCAGGAACAGGGGGTGGTCGCCGCCTGGCTCTCGCTGGACGACGACGATACGCCGAGCCTGCTGGCCTCGGTGGGCGCCCAAATCCGGCCATTAGTGGGCGGCTGAAAACCGGCCATTTCCGATAGCGGCCCGAGACGTTGACGCCGGCCTGGAACACGACGTTCCTGCTGGCATGAGCAACGTCTTGAAGGAAGAGAAACGACAACAGGTTCTCGCGCTGGGGCGCCTCGGCTGGTCGCTGCGGCGGATCGAAGAGGCCACCGGGGTCCGGCGCGAGACCGCCAGCAGCTACCTGAAGGCAGCCGGCCTGACCGTGCGGGGTCGTGGCCGGCCTCCCGCTCGCCCGGCAAAACCGGCCATTTCGCCGGAGGCGCCCACCGACTCTTTGCCGGTCACGGCCGCCGGCAAGGGCGCCGACGCCGACGCGCCCGTCCCCGCGCAGCGGCCCAGTCGAGCGCCACAGGCGAGCGCGTGCGAGCCGTACCGCGAGCTGATCGTCGACGCGCTCAGCCGCGGCCGCAACGCCATGGCCGTCTGGCAGGACCTGGTCGACGACCACGGTTTCCCGGCGAGCTATACGAGCGTGCGGCGCTTCGTCTCGACCGTCCGGCAGCAGCCCGCCGTCGAGGCCCGGGCGGTCATCACCACGGACCGCGGAGAAGAAGCACAGGTTGACTACGGGGAGGGGCCGATGGTCCGTGACCCGGACACCGGCAAGTACCGCCGGACACGGCTCTTCGTCCTCGCCCTGGGCTACTCGCGCAAGGCCGTCCGGCTGCTGGTTCACCGTTCCAGCGCACAGGTCTGGGCCGAGCTGCACGAGCGCGCGTTCCGTCGCCTGGGGGGCACCGTACGCGTCGTCGTCCTCGACAACCTCAAGGAGGGCGTCCTCACCCCGGACATCTACGACCCGACGCTGAATCCGCTCTATCGCGACGTGCTCGCCCACTACGGCGTCGTCGCCCTGCCGTGCCGCGTCCGCGATCCCGATCGGAAGGGCAAAGTCGAAGCCAGCGTCGGTCACGCCCAGAAAACGCCGCTGCGCGGTCTCCGCTTCGAGCATCTCGACGACGGCCAGGCGTACCTGGACCGCTGGGAGCAGCGCTGGGCCGACACCCGCATCCACGGTACGACCAAGCGCCAGGTCGCCGCCATGTTCGAGGAAGAACGCCCCGCGCTCGGCCCGTTGCCCCTCGAGCCGTTCCGCTACTACCAGTACGGCCGCCGCAGTGTGCATCTGGACGGTTGCGTCGAGGTAGCTTCGGCCTACTACTCGGCGCCGCCCGGCTGGATCGGTCGACGTGTCGACGTGCAGTGGGACGACATCCACGTCCGCCTCCTCGACCCGAGCAACGGCCAACTGCTGCGCGAGCACCTGCGCACGCAGCGCGGCTGGCATCGCATCGCCGACGACGACCGGCCCACCCGCACCCCGCCGAAGACCCTGGCCCTGCTCGCCGCCGCCAAGCGGGCCGGTCCCGCCATCTCCGCCGTCTGCGACCACATCCACCGCCATGAGGGCGCCGCCGGCGTCCGCCGCATCCTCGGCGTCCTCTCGCTCGCCAGGAAGCACAGTCCCGCCGTCGTCGAACACGCCGCCACCGCCGCGCTCGAACTCGGCGTGCCCACCTACCGCTTCCTGAAGCGCTACCTCGACCGCTACCCCGGCGCGCCGCCGCTGTCGTTGCGCCAAGTCGACCCGCTCATCCGCGAACTGACCGTCTACCGCGATCTGATCGACCGCAGAACAGGAGACCCTTCATGAATCTCGTCGAACTCGACAAGGCGCTGCGCAAGCTGCGCCTCTCCGGCATGGCAAACGTCCTCGAGACGCGCCTGCTCCAGGCCCAGACCGAGCAGCTCGCCCCCATCGACCTGCTCGCCGCGCTCGTCTCCGACGAGCTCCAGCGCCGCGAGGACCGCCTGCTCGCCCGCCGGCACAAGCAGGCCCGATTCCGGGACCCGGACCGCTCGCTCGACAGCTTCGACTTCGACTTCAACAAGAAGATCAACCGCGCGCTCGTCTTCGAGCTCGCCACCGCACGCTTCATCGCAAAGCGCGAGGACGTCCTCCTGATCGGCCAACCCGGTACCGGGAAGAGTCACCTTGCCCAGGCCATCGGACGCGCCGCGATCCAGCAGGGCTATCGCGTCCTCTACCGGGAAACGCACGCCTTCCTCGAAGAACTCGCCGAGGCGACGCTGGCCGAGACCCGCAAGGAATACCTCGCCGAGCTGGCCCGTGCGCACCTGCTCATCATCGACGACCTCGGCATGCGCAAGCTGCCCCACACCGCCGCCGAGGACCTGCTCGAGCTCATCATGCGCCGCTACGAGCGGGCCTCGACGATGCTCACCTCCAACCGCCCGGTCGACGAGTGGGGGAAGCTGCTCGGCGACACCGCCGCGGTCACCGCGCTGCTCGACCGGCTCCTGCATCACGCGCACGTGCTCAAGTGCGGGCCGCGCAGCTGGCGCACCCGCGTGCGGACCACCTTGGTAGAGTCGACGGGAGGTGCGTAACCGGTGGGGAGTCGGTGGCGCATCCGGCGCTTTCGCACCGGGCCGCAGTCCGAACACAGCGGAGCGGAGGATTCGCGCGCGGCCGAGCGTCAACGCCCATCCGGACGTGGTCCGCGCGCGCGAGAGCGCCGCCTCCAGGCTCGCCTGGCGCAACAACCGCCAGCGATCGTTTCCACGGGCACCGCGTGCGCCAGACGAGCCTTCCGCGACACTCGAGTGGTCGCTCGACGGAACGCCCTTTTCCCGCTCGTCGTCGTCGACCACACCCTCCGGCCCAGCCCGGCCGTTCCGTCTCGCGAGGGTAACCCGGCCGGGCATGACCAACACCGACGTCCGGCTCGGAACCTCTACCCGGGAGACCAGACCAGACAAGGCCCTCCCTCCGCTCGGAGCATTACCTCGCGCACGCTGTCGCGGACCAACGCGCACGCATACACCGATGCCGATGACAACCGAGCGGTGGGTCTGTCGCCACGCTTGCGCCTCGAACGCTCGGCCGACCGCCTCCTCCTCGCTCCGTTACGTAACGGTGCAGGATGGTCGTGTGGCGTTGACGAACGCGGAACGGCAGGCACGTTATCGGGAGCGGCGCAAGGCCGGCGAATCCCGGATCCGGTACCGTCGGCCAGCGGACCGGAGTCGCGGCCACAGCAGTGGAACGACGCCGTGCAGACGCTCCTGGAGTTGCAGGAACAGTACCGGGAGTGGCGGGACGCGTTGCCGGAATCGCTGGCCGGCTCCGCGACTGCGGAGTTGCCCGAGCAGGTCTGCGATCTGGATCTGTCGGTACTGGAGGGGCTGTCGAGCTGCCCAGAGGCTTCGGGCGTGACGGCTAGCGCGCCGGCAAACACCTTGCCAACAGAGGACGCCGTGAAGTAGATCTCGACTCCAGTCTCGGGCCGTCGGAAATGGCCGGTTTTGAGGCGCCCATAAATGGCCGGTTTTGACCCGCTCATTGAGGGCTGGGGAGCTATCTCGCGTACGCGTTCGAGCAGGCCGGACTGGGTTCGGGCCTCCTCGACGCGGACGACGCCGCCTCCCCGTCGTCGTCGGCGCAGCAGATGGGGCTGCTGGCGCGGGCCGTCGAGCGGCACAAGGGTCCGTGCCTGCTGGTGCTGGACGGGGTCGATCACCTGCCGCGCCGCACGGTCCGCTCGGTCGACCTGCTGCTGAAACGCGCGCCGGGCAACCTGCACGTGGTCCTGGCGGGCCGGGTCAACCCCGGGCTGGACCTGACCACGCACGTTCTCGACGGCGTGGCGCTCGTCGTCGGCCCGGAAGCGTTGCGGTTCTCGACGGCCGACATCGACCGGTTCTTCGAGGGGGCCCTGTCGCCGACGGAGCTGGCCGCGCTCGCCGAGCGCACGGCCGGTTGGCCCGTCGCGCTCTCGGTCTGCCGCAACGCGCGCCCCGCCGGCGCGGGGCCGTCCGGCCCGGACGAGTCGGGGCTCCTCGGTTCGGACGCCGCGCAACTCATCGAGAACTACGTCGGCGTGCGCCTGCTCCACGGCCTCTCGGAGCAGGACCGGGCGTGCCTGCTAGACCTGTCGGTCTTCGACGGCATCGACCCGGAGCTGGTGGACGACGTGCTGGGCTCGAGCGACGCCCGCCTGCGGGTCACCTCCCTGGCGTCGCTCGAGGGCCTGCTGCCGTCGGTCGGCGGCGGCGGGGCGCGCCGCCTGCACCCGCTGCTCAGGGACTACTGTCTGGCCGCGCTCGCGGTCGAAGACCCGGCGCGCAAGCGCTCGCTGCACACGCGCATCGCCCGGGAGCTGGCGCGCCGCGGCCGGTTGACGCCGTCGTGGCGCCATGCCCGCGCGGCGGGACACGCCGGGCTGCTCGCCGAGTTGATCGAGCGCCTCGGCGTGTTCGAGGTGTGGCTGCGGGAGGGCGTGAGCGGGCTGATCTCGGCCGGCCGGTTCCTGACCCCGGAGATCACGGCGGAGCATCCGCGGCTCGACCTGCTGCGCTGCGTCCTGCTCCGCCTGTCGTCGGAGAGTGACGCGGCGGCGGCGCGGTTCGAAGCCATCTCGGAGCGGACCGGCGGCTTCGCGCGCGACCGGGACGGGGGCGATGCGGACGCGCTGGCCCTGGACCGCGTCTTCACGCAGGGCGCGCTGATGGGCGGCGCACACGACCTGTCGCCGGACGATCTCGCTGCATGGCTGCCGGCCGTCGCGCCGGACGCCGCCGCCGACGAACCGGGCCGGACGCTGGTCGCCGGCCGGCACACCCTGCTCTGCATCGCGAGCTACGAGCGTGCGAGCTTCGAGGACAGCCGCCGGCACGGCCTGCAGGCGCAGGCGCACTTCACCGGGGAAGCACGCTTCGGCCACGCCTTCGTCGACCTCGTCCTGGGGATGGGGGCCATGGCGCAGGGCCGGGCGCAGGAGGCGGCCGCGAGGTACCGCACGGCGCGGAAGGCGGCCCGCAAGCACCTTGGGTCCGATCCCTGCCTCATGCTCGGCAGCGACGTGCTGGCGATCGAGCTCGACCTCGAGCGGAACCACGAGCGGGCGTTCCGGCCGCGGTCCCTGAGCAACCTGGTGCGGCTGCGGGAAGGGTGGGTCGACGTCTACTCGGCCGCGACCGCGGTGAGCGCCGAGGTGATGCACGGGCGGTACGAGGGCCGCGCCGCCGTCAGGCTTCTGTCGAAGGCGGTGGAGGACGCGCAGGCGGCCGGCATCGACTGCCTGTCGAACACCCTGTCGGCGCTGCAGGTGCTGTACCTGATCGAGGCCGGACGCTCGCGCGAGGCCGCCAGGGTATGGCGCGACCGCGGCCTGCCCTGCGGCGTGGCCGAGCTGCTGGACCTCGAACGCCAGTCGTGGCGGGCGATGGAGGCCCTGTCCTGCGCGCGGGTCCTGCTGCTGGTGGAGCAGGGAGACCGCGCCGCCGCCGCGGAGCTCGCCGCCGGCCTGTGCGCCGCCGCCGAGGAGCATGGCCTGATCCGCACCCTGCTGCGGGGGCTGGCGCTGTCGATGGTGGTCGCCTTCCGCGCGAGACGGCCGGCCCGCGCGCAGGCCCACCTGGCCGAGTTCCTGCGCGCCAACCGCGGGGTGGGCTACGTCAGGCCGCTCGTGCGTCAGCACGCGGTCAGCCAGGCCGTCCTCCGGCGGATGCTCGGCACCGACCTCGACGACGAGCTGCGGGCGGCGGCCACCTCGGCGTCGGCGCAACTGGCCGGGCCGGCCGGCGCCCGCGGGCCGATCTTCTCGACGCGCGAGATCGAGGTGCTCGAGTGGGTGACGCGCGGCATGCGGAACAAGGAGATAGCCGGCCGCCTCGGAATCTCGGACGAGGGAGTCCGCTTCCATCTCAAGCGCATCTACCGGAAGGCGGGCGTGAGCAGGCGGGAGGATGCGGTGCGGTACGCGCAGTCTCTGGGGGTCCTGTCCTCGTAGCCGCCGGAGGAGCGTCCGGATGCGTGTGAACCGACTGCCGTTCCGCTGGTGCATCGCCCTGCTCGCGCTCTGGCCGTGGCCGGGGGAGGCGGCCGCCCAGAGCCAGGCGCCCGCGATAGAGTCCGTCGCGTTCTTCGGGTTCCCGGCGAGCGGCGATACCTACGGCTACGGCGAATCGATCGGCCTGCGCGTGCGGTTCGACCGCGACGTGGCGGTGACCGGCGCGCCCCGCCTGACCCTGGACGTCGGCGGCAGCCCGCGCGAGGCCGCCTTGTTCGCCGTCGAGCACCGGCGCGATCTGTACTTCGGCTATACCGTGCAGGGCGCGGATCGCGACCCCGGCGGCGCCGCCGTCCCCGCCGGCGACCTCGACCCGGCCGGCGGCGGCATCACGCTCGCCGGCTCCCCCGCCACCGCTGCGATCCTGGCGCACGGCGCGGTCCCGGACGACGAGCAGCGCAAGGTCGACGGCCGCGAGGTCGGTCCGCCCCGGGTGGGCCGCATCCTGATCCGGAACGCTCCCGCGAGCGGCGACACCTACGGCGCGGGCGAGACGATCTGGTTCCAGGCCTACTTCGACCGAATCGTGGAGGTGACCCGCCAACCCCGCCTGAAGCTGGACGTGGGCGGCGAAGCGCGGCACGCCGCCTACAACAACCTCTTCGACGGGCGCTGGATGATCTTCGGCTACACGGTGCGGCCGGGCGACCTCGACGGCGACGGGATCGGCGTGCCGGCCGGCGCGCTGGACCCGGCGGGCGGCACCATCACCCTCGCCGGCGTGCCTTCCGTCGGCGCCGTGCTGACCCACGCCGCCGTCCCGGACGACGACGGCCACAAGGTGGACGCCGCGCAGGCGGCGGCTCCGGAGATCGACGAGCTCGCGATCCGCAGCTCTCCCGCCGCCGGCGGCACGTACGGCGCGGGCGAGACGATTCGGGTCCGGGTTCATTTCGACCGGGCCGTGGAGGTGACCGGGGAGCCGCTGCTGTCGCTCAGCATCGGCGGCAATTCGCGGCAGGCCGCCTACGAGCAGGCGTTCTTTCAGCAGTGGCTGTACTTCCGCTACGTGGTGCAGCCGGCGGACCGCGACGGCGACGGGGTCGGCATCCCGGCCGGCTCGCTCGATCTCGCCGGCGGCTCCATCGCCCTCGCCGGCGTTCCCGCGACCGCCGCGGCGCCGGCCCACGCGGCGCTCGCCGGCGGTGCCGGCCACAAGGTCGACGGCGGGCGGATCGCCCCGCCCGCGATACGGGACGTGACGCCGGTGGGATTTCCGGCGAGCGGGAACACCTATCGCCTCGGCGAAAGCATCCGGGTGCGCGTGCGCTTCAGCGCCGCGGTGGAGGTGACCGGCGCGCCGCTCCTGTCGCTGACCGTCGGCGAAGCGCGCCGGGAGGCCGCCTTCGAGAGCCTCCGTCTCGGCGGCGCGCAGATGTTCTTCGAATACCGGGTCCAGGCGGGGGACCGCGATGCCGACGGGCTCGGCATCCCGGCCGACGCCCTCGACCCGGCCGGCGGCGCCATCACGCACATCCACTCCTCCACGACCGCCGCGGAGCTGACGCACGCCGCGGTCCCGGATGCCCTCGGACACCGGATCGACGGATCCCCTCCTCCAACTCCTCCCGGACCCGGCGGCGGCGGCGGCGGCGGCGGCGGGCGCAACCGGGCGCCGGAGGCGGTGGGCACGCTCGCCGATCGCAGGCTGGAGGCCGGCGGCGGGCCGCTGCCGGTGGAAGTGGCGGCGGCCTTCCGCGATCCGGACGGCGACGCACTGGCCTATGCGGCGTCCTCCTCCGCGCCGGCCGTCGTCGCGGCGTCGGTCGCGGGGAGCACGGTGACGCTGCTGCCGGCCGGGGAGGGCGAGGCGCGCGTCACGGTGACGGCCACCGACACCGCAGGCTCGAACCGGTCCGCGGAGCAGGCGTTCACCGTCACGGTGGCCTGTGCGTACACGGCGGCGCCGCCGCACCGGGACGTGCTGTGGACGGCCGCCGCGGGGCAGGTCGCGGTGCGGACGGGCCCCGGCTGCGCGTGGACCGCGTCGAGCGGCTCGGCGTTCCTCACGGTGACGTCCGGTGCTGCCGGCGCCGGCTCGGGGACGGCGACCTACGCGGTGGCGGCCAACGCGGGCGGCCCGCGGACGGGCGTGCTGACGGTCGCCGGGCAGCGGGTGACCCTGTTCCAGGCGTCGCCGACGGTGTTCGCGGACCACCCGATCGAGCCGGGGGCGACGCCGGTCAGGGCGATCCATTTCCTGGAGCTGCGGGCGCGGATCGACACGCTGCGCGCGGGTGAGCGGCTCCCCGCGTTCCGCTGGACCGACCCGGCGCTGGTGCCCGGCGTGACGCCGGTGAAGGCCGTGCACGTGACGGAGCTGCGCGCGGCGCTCGCCGCTGCGTACGTCGCCGCGGAGCGTCCGGCGCCGGCGTACGCGGGCCCGGCCCCGGCGAGCGGAGCCGCGATTCGCGCGGCGCACCTGACCGGGCTGCGCGCGGCCGTCGAGGCGCTGGAGTGACGGAGGCTTCCGTGACTCGCCGCAGGAGCCCTGCCCGGAGGAGCCGCCGAGCGGCGGCGGGCGGCCGCTTCCGCCTGGCCCGGCTGGGGCTGGCCGTCGCGCTTCTGTTGCCGGGCGTCCCGGTGCGGGCGCAGCCGCCGCCGGCGGCCGGCGGGTTGCCCGCGAAGACGGTGCGGCAGATCGCGGCGCTGCTGGCGGCGAAGGCGGAGCGGGAGTCCGAGCTGCGGAAGGCGAGCTCCGAGCTCCCGGATGCGCCGCGGGCGGACGCCCCGGCGGCGGCGGTGGAAGGCGTGGCGAGCCGGGCCGCCCCGTTCCCGTTGACGTCGCTCGCCGCGCTGGAGGCGGTTCGGTCGAGCCGCCCGGCCGACGAGCCGATCACGTACACCAGGCGGTCCGCACGACGCGCCGGCGCCTCCGCCGGCCGGTCCGGCGCAGCGGTGACCCGCAAGCAGGACACTTCGCGGGGAGACGCCGCCCACCAGGCGGATCTGGCGCGCCTGACGCACGGCGTCGACGGCACCGGCATCGGGGTCGGCGTGCTCTCGGACGGCGTCGACAGCCTGGCCTTCCAGCAGGCGGCCGGCGATCTGCCGCTCCGGGTGTCGGTGCTGCCGGGGCAGGCGGGAAGCGGCGACGAGGGGACGGCGATGCTCGAGATCGTCCACGACCTCGCGCCCGGCGCCGAGCTGTACTTCGCGACGGGGACCGACGGGCAGGCGCAGCTCGCGGCGAACATCGAGGCGCTGTGCGAGGCCGGGGCCGACGTCATCGTCGACGACATCTTCTACGTGCGGGAGCCCGCCTTTCAGGACGGCGCCGTCGCCCGGGGCGTCAACGCCGCGGTGGAGGCCGGCTGCGTCTATTTCTCCATGGCCGGCAACGGGGGCAACCTGAACGACGGCACCTCCGGGGTCTGGGAAGGCGACTACGTCGCGGGAGCGGCGTTCGAGGCGTTCGGCGAGCAGGTCGGCGCCGCCCACGACTTCGGGGCCGGCGTGGAGCAGAACCGGGTCGAGAAGGACAGCCCCTACTCGTTCGTCCTGCAGTGGGCCGACCCGTGGGGAGCGTCGGCGAACGACTACGACCTCTTCCTGGTCGCCGGCAACGGCGACGTCGTGCGGAGCTCGACGGACACGCAGGACGGCACGCAGGATCCGATCGAGGTGATCGGCTCGAGCGGGAGGAACGATGCGGGGAAGCGCCTGGTCGTCGTCAGGACGGCCGGCGCCGCCGGCCGCTACCTGCGGCTGAGCGCCGTCGTCGGGGAGCTGGCCGCGGCGACGCGGGGCCAGACGTTCGGGCACAACGCGGCGGCCGCCGCGATCGGCGTGGCCGGGGTCCACGTGGGGAGCGCCGGCGGGACCGGCGGCGTCTTCGACGGCAGCGAGTCGGTCGCGACCTACAGCTCGGACGGCCCGCGCCGGATCTTCTTCGAGCCGGACGGCACGCCGCTCACGCCCGGCGACTTCTCGTCGACCGGCGGGCAGTTGCTGCAGAAGCCGGATCTGGCCGCGGCCACGTGCGTGAGCGCCGCGTCCCTGGATCCGATCACGTTCTGCGGCACGTCGGCCGCCGCGCCGCACGCGGCGGCCATCGCCGCGCTGCTGCTCGAGGCGGCCGGCGGTCCGGCCAACCTCGCGCCGGCGGCGGTGCGCGCGGCGCTGACCGGCGCCGCGCTCGACATCGAGGCTACCGGCGTCGACCCCGACGCCGGCGCGGGCCTCGTGATGGCGCCGGCGGCGGTGGCGGCGGTCGCGGTCGCCGCCGCGGATCGCAATCGCGCACCGGAGGTGCAGGCGGAGCCGGGCGCGCAGACGCTGGTCCAGGGGGGCGCCGAGGCGACGATCGAGCTGGCCGGCGCCTTCGTCGACCCGGACGACGACGCGCTGTCGTACGCGGCGTGGTCGACCGATCCCGTCCGGGTGCAGGCCGCTCTGCAGGGCACCAGCCTGACGTTGACCCCCGGCGCGGCGGGACTGGCCGACGTGGTGCTGCGCGTCGCCGATCCGGACGGCCTCGCCGCGGTCCGGATCGTGCAGGTGCGGGTGACGGCGGGCAGCCGCGACTACGACGTGGACGACGACCGCCTCGTGGAGATCCGGGACCTCGCGCAGCTCGACGCCGTGCGCTACGACCTCAACGGCGACGGCGCGACGGATCGCGCGGCGGACGCGCGGTCGTACTTCGCCGCGTTCCCGGACGCCGCGGAGCGGATGGGGTGCCCGCGCGCCTGCGCCGGCTACGAGCTGCAGGCGGACCTGGACTTCGACACCGACACCAGCGGCGACGCCGGGGCCGGCGACGACTACTGGGACGGCGGGGCCGGGTGGCGGCCCATCGGGAGGTATCCGCAAGACGTTACTTCCCAGAGGCCCTTCACCGGGGACTTCGAGGGGAACGGGCACGTCGTCGCCAACCTGTTCATCGACCGCCCCGATCGGGACGGCGTCGGCCTGTTCGGCTTCTCGCTGGGCACGCTGCGCGGCCTCGGCCTCGCGAACGTCGACGTGACCGGCGGCGACGCGGCCGGCGGCCTGGCCGGCGCCGTCGTGGGGAAGGTCGTCGACTGTTACGCCACGGGCAGCGTGTGGGGCGGGGACTACGTGGGCGGCCTCGTCGGCCACGCCGGCGCCTCGCGGGCGAGCGAGGTGCGCCGCGCCTGGGCCGCCGTGCGGGTGACGGCGGCCGGAGACCACGCGGGCGGGCTGATCGGGTGGGTCTCGCCCCGCGCCGCCGACATCGTCGACACGTACGCCACCGGCCGCGTGACGGCGGCCGGAGACCACGCGGGCGGCCTGGTCGGCTGGAGCGGCGCCGTTATCGCCGCCAGCTTCGCCACCGGGTCCGTGGCGGGCCGCCGGGGCGTGGGCGGCCTGGTCGGAACCGCCGGCGAGGACATCTGGGGCAGCTACGCCACGGGGCGCGTGACGGCGACCGGATCGGGGCCGGGGGGAGCGGTCGCCTGCGGGGAGGCGCGCGGGGCGGGCGGGCTGGCCGGCAGCGTCTGCGGCGAGCAGACGCGGTTGGGGAACAGCTATGCCACCGGGCCGGTCTCCGGCGACGTGACCGTGGGCGGGCTGGCCGGCGCCGTCGCCTCCGACAGCCGGGTCTACCGCAGCTACTGGGATCTCGACACGTCGGGGATGGGGCTGGGCGTCGGCTCGGACGATCGGGACGGCAACGGCGCGGTCGACGGGGCCGAGACGCGGACGCTGGGCGTGGGGGGACGGACCACGGCGACGCTGCAGGCGGGCGCCGTCGGCGACGACCTGTACCGGAGCTGGAGCCGGACGCGCTGGGACTTCGGGTCGTCCGCCGAGTATCCGGCGCTGGCGGCCGACCTGGACCGGGACCAACAGGCGACGTGGCAGGAGTTCGGCTACCAGGTACGCGCCGGCCCGGCGCTGACGGCGACGCCGGGAACGGGAACCGCGGTCGCCCTGGCGTGGACCGCGGTGGACACGAGCCATTGGAGCCCGCCGCCGCCGGTCGCCTACGCGCTCACCCGCGACGACGGCGCGTCGGTCGAGCTGCTGGCGTCGGACCTCGACGCGCTCGGGCACGTCGATACGGGCGCGGCGGCCGGCGCCGTCTACGCGTATCAGGTGACGGCCGCCGTCGCCGGCGGCCATGCGGTGCGCAGCGCCAGGGTGCGGATCGCCGCCGGCCGGGCCGGCGGGCTGCCGGTGGCGGCGGGCACGCTGGAGGACCTCACCCTGCGCGTGGGCACGCCGGTGACGGTCGACGTCACGGGCGCGTTCGGCGACCCGGACGGCGACGCGCTGACGTACTCGGCGGCGTCGTCCGCGGGGTCCGTGGCCACGGTGAGCGTGTCGGGGGGGCAGGTGACCGTCACGCCGGCGGCCGCCGGCCGGGCGGTGGTCACGGTGACCGCGACCGATCCAGGGCCCCCGCCGGGCGCGGCGCCGCAGCGCTTCGCGGTGACGGTGTGGGAGGCGGACGTGGTCGACTACTACGACGACGACGACGGGCTCATCGACGTGGCGTCCCTGGTGCAGCTCGACGCGATGCGTCACGACCTGAACGCGGACGGCGTGGCCGGCGACGGCATCGTCTCCGGGGGCGTGGGCAAGCACGCGGCCGCGTTTCCGGGCGCGGCGCCCGGGATGGGCTGCGGCGACGTCGACGGCTGCCGGGGGTACGAGCTGCGCGCGGACCTGGACTTCGACACCAACGGCGACGGCGGGCCGGATGCCGGCGACGACTGGTGGAACGGCGGCCGCGGGTGGGATCCGATCCGCGGCACCATCCTGGAGGCCGTCGGTCTCATCTGCTACTGCGGCGGCTACCGCGGGACCTTCGAGGGCAACGGGCACGTCATCGCCAACCTGTTCGTCGATCGGGCCGGCGCGAAGGCCGCCGGCCTGTTCGGTATCGCGCACGACGGCTCGGTCATCCGCCGCGTCGGCCTGACCGGAGTCGACGTGACGGGCGGCAGGACGACCGGGGGGCTGGTGGGGTTCGGCTCCGGCGCGATCAGCGGCAGCTTCGTCACCGGCGCCGTGTCCGGCGGCAACGCTACCGGCGGGCTGATCGGCGTGAGCCGCGGCGACGTCACCGCCAGCTACGCCGCGGTGCGCGTCTCCGGCGATGATGAGGACGCCGGCGGACTGGTCGGCAGAAACTCCTGGGACGCCGTCGTCACCGCCAGCTTCGCCACCGGCCGCGTGTCCGGCGCCGCCAACGTGGGGGGGCTCGTCGGGATGAACCGGGAAACGGTCATCGCGAGCTACGCCACCGGGCACGTGTCGGGCGCCGCCGGCGTGGGCGGGCTGGTGGGACGCGGCGTCGGCTCCGTCGACCGCGGCTACTGGGATACGGGCACGTCGGGGCAGACCGGGGGCGGGAAGGGCGCCGGCCTGAGCACGTCGGCGTTGCAGGCCCTCGGTGCCGGGGACCTGTCCGCCGATCACCCGGCCGGCGATCCCTGGCGCACGGGGACGAGCGCGGAGTATCCGGCGCTGGCCGTCGACTTCGACGGGAACGGAGAGGCGACGTGGCAGGAGTTCGGACATCAGCTCCGTTCCGGGCCGGTGCTGACCGCCGCGGCCGGGTCGACGCAGGTGGCGCTGACCTGGACCCCGGTGGACGCGGGCCACTGGACGCCGCCGCCCGCGGTCACCTATACGCTGACCCGTCGCGCGCGGGCCGCCGGCGCCCCGGTGGAGACCCTCGTGGCGGGGACCGGCGGGCTCGAGCACGTCGACGCGGGGGTGACCGACGGCGACGCCTACGACTACCAGGTGGCGGCGGCGGCCGGTGGCGGCGAGGCGGCCCGCAGCGCGCTGGTCGCGGTGACCGTCGGGGCGCCCTCGCCGCGTCCGCCGCCTCCCCCTCCGCCTCCGCCGCCGGAGTGCGTGTTCGCGGCGGCGCCGGCGCACCGGGACGTGCTGTGGACGGCGGGGACGGGACAGGTCGCGGTGACCACGGGAGCCGGCTGCGCCTGGACGGCGGCGAGCGAGTCGGCGTTCCTGACGCTGACGGCGGGGGCTTCCGGCGCCGGGCCGGGGACGGTGGAGTACGCGGTGGCGGCGAACGCCGGCGGCCCGCGGACCGGCTCTCTGGTGGCGGCCGGGCAGCGCGTGACGGTGTACCAGGCGTCGCCGGCGGCGTTCACGGACCACCCGCTGGAGCCGGGGGTGACGCCGGTGCGGGCGATCCACTTCCTGGAGCTGCGGGCGCGCATCGACGCGCGGCGCGCCGGCGTCGGCCTGCCGGCGTTCGACTGGTCGGACCCGGCGCTGGTGCCCGGCGTCACCCCGGTCCGGTCCGTGCACCTGACGGAGCTGCGGGCGGCGCTCGCCGAGGCCTACGCGGCCGAGGGCGGAACGCCGCCCGCCTGGACCGACGCGGCGCCGGGGAGCGCGGCCGGCATCCGGGCCGTGCATCTGACGGAGCTGCGGGCCGCGGTCGCGGCACCGGGGCGCGGCGGCGGCCGCTGAGCGGTAGAGCGGCGGGAAATTACCGGTAGTGCCGGGATGGCGTTGCGGCCTTCCGACAGGGTGGTTGCGTGGAGGAGACGGCCCTGCCATGGCCCTTGTGGATTGACTACTGCCGATTTGGACGGCGGTAGTCGTTTGGCAGAGCCCATAATTTCCCGACTACCCGCTTTTTTCCTTTTACTCCCGCTTGTAGGCCGTGCGTGCCGCGATCACAATTCGCTTCGCAATTCTGTTCGCTTCTCGCTCCGCAGACGTCATCAAGAGTAGA
Organism: Vicinamibacterales bacterium; assembly: GCA_963662835.3. Lineage (GTDB taxonomy): Bacteria > Acidobacteriota > Vicinamibacteria > Vicinamibacterales > UBA8438 > WTFV01. The sequence goes on along the minus strand of CAXXVU020000002.1, from coordinate 6,127,775 downwards.
TGGAGTTGTAAGTCGTCTGTAACCCATCGGGCCGTTGAACGCGTGTCGCGTCGATACGCGGCGCGCACAGTGCCGGGTGCGGGCGCGGATCGCCCGGTGAAGGAGATGCGGGATGGGCAACGAGGACCGCGACGGCGTCCTCGTGGATGCGGCGGAAGCGGTCACGCTCGACCAGGGCGTGCAGTGGGACCGGTGCGCGAAGAGACTCGCCAGGCCCACCGATCGGCGGTCGCTGAACAACCTGCGCGCGATCTCCCGCGTCTTTGCGGGCTGCCATGCCGCGGCAGGCGGGTCGCCGAGCCGGGCGGCGGCGGGCTCCGCACCGTTCCGGAGCGCTCTCGTGCGCCGCGCCGTTCACGCGCTCATCGCGTTCGCCGCGGTGGAGGTGGCGGCGGCGCTCCTGCTGCTGCCGTGGGCCTGGGCCGACTACCGCCGGGTGTACGGAGACCCCGCCTTCTGGCCGGCGGCCATGCTCGTCGGCTACGCGGCGGCCGCGTGCCTGTTTCTGGCCGGGGGGCGCCGCGACCGGCGGATCTGGCTGCTCGGGGCCTATTGCCTCGTCAAGGCCACGCTGGTGAATCCGTTCGCGATGCTGGCCTCTCTGCGGGGAGCGCCCCAGGAGGAGCTGCTCGGCTACCCCTACGTGTACCCGTTCCTGTTCGCACCGGTGTTTCTGTGGGTGTTCGCCCGGGAGTGCCCCGCCGTGCATCTCCGGACCCGGTTCGACGACCTCGCCCGGCGGATGGTCTGGATCAGCGGCCTGCTCGGCTGCGTCCTGTGGGTCGGGAGAGCGGCGTCGCTGGAGCTGGCGCGGGCGGCCTGGGTGGATGCGGCGGTCTTCCGGGCGGTCTCGGACGGCTCGCTGGCGGCGTTGAGCCTGTCGACGCTGGCGGCGGTCGTGGTCATCGTGCTGCGCACGCGCTCCGCGCTGGCCGAAGAGGCGCGGCCCGTCGTCCTGTTCGGGAGCGGGTTGCTGTTGTGCCTGGGCCTGGCGACGGCGTACGACGTCGTCGAGGTGTTCTCGCCGGGAGACCGGCCGTCGGACTATCGCCTGTCTCCTGCCGTCGCAGTGGTCGAACTGATACGGTTTCCCGGGATTGTGCTGCTCTGGTACTCGGTCATGGTCGTGCACGTACCCCACCTGCGAGAGACAGTGCGGGCGTTCTACCGCCGGCTGCTGGTGCGCGGACGCCTCCTGGCCGCCGCGGCGGCCACGCCGGTGCTGGCGCTGGGCTGGCTGATCACGAGCCGGCCGGAGCGCGAGGTAGGCGCAGTCATCGCGGACCCGCTGGTGCAGTGGCTGTTCGCCGCCGCCGGGATGCTGCTGCTGCTGGTCGCCGGCCGCGAGCGCATCCTGATCTGCCTGGACGCCTGGGTCCATCCCGAGCCGACCGACCAGCGGCAGTCGCTGGCCGACGCGGCCGCGGCGTTGACCCAGGCGGGGCGCATCGCGACGGTCAGGCGGACGGTCGCCCGCACGGTCAAGCGCGGCTGCGGCTCGCCCGCCACGTTGCTGATCGGGGCCGAGACCGGGACGGACGGACACGACTTCGCCGGGCCCGACGCCAGCATCGCGCCGCTGGCCCGCGACTCGGCCATCGTCCACATGCTGGACACGGCCGGCGGGGCGTTGCGCGTGCATCCGGGCGACCCGGGGTCGATCTTCATGCTGCTGCCGCCCGACGAGGCCGCGTGGGTGGTCGCGACGGGTGCCGATGCCATCGTGTCGGTTCCGGGGCCGGGCGCCGAGGCCATCGGCGTGCTGGTGGTGGGCCGCCGCTTCGACGACCGGGTCGTGCGGTCGGTCGACATCCCGTTCCTCGAGGCGCTGGGAGCGGCCGCGGGGCTGGCGGTCGCGCGGCTGCGGCTGTTGCACGGGCCGGGGAACCGCTCGTTGGAGGTGCCGCCGGCGTACGAGTGCCCGCAGTGCCGCTGCGTGACCGGGCCCGGCGAGCGGCCCGGGTGCGAATGCGGTGCGGAGTATGTCGAGACGGACGTTCCGGAGCTGCTGGCCGGCAAGTTCCGCCTGCAGCGCCGCCTGGGGGCCGGGGGGATGGGAGCGGTGTACCTGGCGCGGGACCTGCGGCTCGAGCGCGACGTGGCGGTCAAGACGCTGACGGGAATGTCGGTGTTGCGGCTGATGGGAATGCGGCCCGAAGCGTGGGCGATGGCGACGGTCACGCACCCGGCCGTGGCCCAGATCTACGGCATCGAGTCGTGGCGGGACCGCCCGTTCCTCGTCGTGGAGTTCCTCGCCGGCGGCACGCTTGCGGACCGGCTGCGGCGCGGGCCGTTGCCGGCGCAGCGAGCGGTCTCGGTCGTCGCCGCGCTCGCCGATGCGCTCGCGGCGCTGCACGAGGCCGGCTACCTGCATGGGGACGTGAAGCCGAGCAACATCGGATTCACGCCGAAAGGGGCGCCGAAGCTCCTGGATTTCGGGCTGGCCCGCGAGACCGACGATACGGCGGGCGGCGGCGGCACGCTGCGCTATCTGTCCCCCGACGTGCTCTCCGGGCATCCCGCCGACGAGGCCGACGACGTGTGGTCGCTGTGCGTGGTCCTGTACGAGATGGTGTCGGGAGGGCATCCCTTCGCGGGCGGCGGCACCGGCGAGGTGGCGGACCGCATTCGACGGCGGCGTCCCGGCCGCGATGTCCTGGCGGCGGCGGGTTCGAAGGCGCCGTCGGCGGTCACCGCCTTCGCGGCATCGATACTGATGGCCCCGCGGTCGGCGCGGCCGGCGACCGCACCCGCTTTCGCCGATGCGCTGCATCGTGTCGTCGCGGAGTCGTAGCCCGGCCAATCGTCGCCTGCGGCTCCGGTTGCCGCCCGACCGGGCCCGGACAGGAGTCCGCACCATGCCGCGGCGCAGCCCCCTGCCGGAAATTTTGCCGATTTCCGTTCGGTTTCGGTTTCCCGAACGTCTCTATCTATAGGGTGAGGCGTGCGGCCGTCCAGGCCCCGCCTCCTGTCGGACCTCGAGCTCACCTCGCGCGGCCTTCCGTCCGTCATCCCGGGGAATCGCGATGGCCGCCGGGTCGGCGCCGGCGGCGGCAGGCTGTTGACTGGACCCGGGTACGTTCCGGAACGTCGGCTCGATACGGTGATCTGTGCGTGTCTCTTGGCTTGAACATCAGACGGTTGCGGTGGGAGGCGGGCATGCGGACGCAGAGGGCGTTCGCCGAGCGCCTGGGCGTGGGATTGTCTCAGGTGAGTGACTGGGAGAACGATCGCTATCCGATCCTGGAGATGCCCACGCTCGTCAGGCTGGGGAAGACCCTCGGCTGTTCCGTCGACCACCTGCTCGCGGGCATCGATCCCGACTACGACCGGATCCTGGAGGTGGGCGCCATGCGGGCCGACATTCCGGTCGTGTTCGAGGGAGATGCATCGCCCGCCGGCGAGGACGGGAGCGCGGAGCGGGCCGACGTCGTGCGGTGGGTGTGCCGTCCCGGGGACGTTCCGGATCCGGAAGCCTACGGGATCCAGATCTGCAGCGAGTCGATGGTTCCGGCGCACCGCCCGGATACGATCGCGATCATCTCCCCGCAACTGCACGTGCGGAACGGTGACGAGGTCTATGCCCAGCTTGCGTCGCGTGAACGGCTCGTCCGGTTGGCCCACGCGGCTCGGGGCGGCTGTGTGCTCCGGACGTACAACCACACCCGACCGGCGCGCTTCGTGCCGCGGAAGGAGATTCGAGCGATGCACGTCATCCTGTACTCCCGCCGATACTTCTAGGGGGCCGGCGGCGTTCGCCCGCGAAGTCGGGGCGCGGAGTCGTGGAGCCCCGGCCGACGAGCCCGCGGAGCCGCCTTCAGGCATGACTCGCGCTCGCACTTGCGTTCCCGGACCCCATGTCTCCATCGTCCAGTTCCCACAGCGAACCGAACGCCGGAGACGCGCCTTCCGAGCAGCGTCTGCTCGATCGCGTCCGGCGGGGAAGTCACTCGGCGGTCGACGTGTTGTTCGCACGCTACGGGGCCTGGCTCAGGCGCTGGGCCCGGGGGCGTCTGCCGGTGTGGGTGCGCGGCGCGATCGACACGAGCGATCTGGTCCAGGACACGCTGCAGCATGCGTTCTCGCGTCTCAACTGGTTCGAGTCCAAGCACGCCGGGGCGCTCCGGGCTTATCTGCGGCGCGCCGTGGAGAACCGCGTTCGCGACGAGCTGCGGCGCGCGACGCGTCGTCTGGACGTCGTCGCGCCGGAAGAGTACGTGCGGTCCTCCGACGACGCGGCGCCGCAGCACCGGCAGCTCATCGACGACGAGACCTGGAGGCGCTATCTGGACGGTCTGGGGCGTCTGAAGAACCGCGACCGCCGGCTGATCGTGGGTCGTGCCGAGCTCGGGTACAACTACCAGCAGCTTGCGTTCATCGAACGCCTGTCGAGCCCGGACGCGGCGCGGATGGCGCTGCGGCGGGCGCTGGTGCGGCTGAGCGACGCGATGCCGGAGGAATAGGTCTTCCTGCCCGGCAGTCGCGATGATCGGCCCACTCGCCGCTCAACCGATGATCCTCTACTACCAGCGCCAAGAGGCCATGGACTGGCTGAGGAAGGCCGAGGAGGACATGCAGGTCGTGCGGAGCGGGGACACGACCATCGGTCTGCAGGTGCGCTGCTACCGCGCGCAGGCCGCGGCCGAGAAGGCAATCAAGGCCCTGCTCGTGGCGCACGGCCGGCCGGTCCGAGCCGAGCACGAGTTGCACAACCTCGCGGAGGAGCTTGAGAAGACCGGCGAGAGACTCCCGGCCACGGCCACGCGCGAGCACCTGGAGCTGCTGGCGAAGTTCGGCGGCGAAGCGCAGTACCCGCGATGGCAGGACCCGACGACCGAAGCGGACAAGACGCATTTCTGCCAGATGGCCACGCAAGTCTATGACCGCGCGCGAGCGCGGACGCCGGAGGTCCTCAATGCGCGAGCGAGAGAAGAAGGTGGCCGGCCGGGTCAGGACTGAAGAGCAGCCGGAGCTGGACCTGGCCGTCGTGCGGGGGCGTCGGCATCGCAAGCAGGCCAGCGAGCGCAACCGCAGCCTGTCGGCATGGATCGGCGGACTGGTCCGCGAGGCCACGGCGACCGAGTGGCCCCGGAGCCTCGTCGATCTGTTGCGCCACGGGAACGCCAATCTGGTCGAACCTGACGATCCGCCGCCGGAGGACGTCGAAACGCCCCGATGACGTGGCTCCTGGACACCAGCGTCTGCATCCCGTTGATCAACCGGACGGATGAAGGGGCCGCGGAACGGCTGCTGCGCCACTCGCCCGGCTCGGTCCTGCTCTGCAGCGTGGTCAGGGCGGAACTCTGTTTCGGGGCCCACAACTCGGCCCGCGTGGCGGAAGACCTCCAGCGTGTGGAGACTTTCTGTCGCGCGTTCGAATCGCTGCCCTTCGACGACGCCGCGGCAGAACGTTACGGTGTCATCAGGACCCAACTGCGGCGCGAAGGCCGCCCGTCGGCGCCAACGATCTGATGATCGCATCGATCGCCCTGGCGGGTGGACTCACGCTGGCGACACGCAATACGGACGAGTTCGCACGCGTACCGGGCCTGTGGACGTCGATCGCTGGTAGTCCCGACCCTTGCAGCCCGTGGCGGTGTGCCCGGCGAGGACGGCCTGGTGGGCGATGTTCTTCGCCAACATTGTCTTTCCCAAGCCGTGCGCACCGACCAGGATCGAGTTCTCGCTGCGGTCGAGGAAGTCGAGCGTGAGGATGCGTTCGAGAGCGGGCCGGAACCCGTGCTCACCGGCCGCCGTCCGGGTTGATCGGTCGCATGCGGAGTGCCAGAATGGCATGCCTGGAATGGCGACCTTCAACAGGAGACGACGGATGAACAGGTGGTTGACCGTGTGGTGTCTGGCGGCGGTGGCGGCGTTCGTCCTGGTGGGCGGTGCGGCGGTCGAGACCTCGTCGGGGGCCGGTGCGGGGCTCCCCGCGGCGATTCAGGAGACGACCAGCTCGACGCTCGACGGCGTGTTCACGCCCGCCCAGGCGCGCCGGGGGCGGCGCGTCTACGAGCAGAACTGCTCGTCCTGCCACGGACAGGGCCTGCGGGGCGACGAGATGGCGCCGAGCATCGCCGGCGCCGATTTCATCGTCTACTGGACCGAGGTGCCGGTGGGGGCCCTGTTCAATCGGATCAAGCTGACGATGCCCGACGACGGGCCGGGCCGCCTGTCGGACCAGGAGTACACCGACGTCGTGGCCTACCTGCTCGACCGGAACGCCTATCCGGCGGGAGAGAACGAGCTGTCCACGGACAAGGCCGAGCTCGACAGGATCATGATCGTCGCCGCCGAGTGACGCCGGGCGGCCGGGCGGCGACCCCGGGGGTGCCGTCTGCGGACCGCGCCGGCGTCGTTCCGGACCGCTGGCGCGGGTCCCGGACCGCGCCGGCACCGGCCCCCGGACTGCCTGCCGCCCCGACCGCCCGCTCCGGCTGCGGGAGCGACCAGCCCGGAGAGCGTCGCCTGCGGCACCTGGAGCTGCTGGCGAAGTTCGGCGGCGAAGCGCAGTACCCGCGATGGCAGGACCCGACGACCGAAGCGGACAAGACGCATTTCTGCCAGATCGCCACGCAAGTCCATGACCGCGCGCGAGCGCGGACGCCGGAGGTCCTCGATGCGCGGGCGAGAGAAGAAGGTGGCCGGCCGGGTCAGGACTGAAGAGCAGCCGGAGCTGGACCTGGCCGTCGTGCGGGGGCGTCGGCATATGTGCGGTACGGTATAGCAGCCCGTGGTGGAACCCCGCTCGTTTCCTCGGCGGTCTGCTGCAGGCTCCTCTTCTTGTCGTCACTCATCGGGGCTCGCCATAGACATGGCCAGAATGAGCGGCCAACTGGACCTGATCCTGCAGCAGGGGTTAACAGCCCGTGGCGAAAGTCCCCGCTGCATTCGAGCGGCGATGCATCCCGCCTGACTGCGTTGTTCGGCGGTTACATATGCCCAATATGCGCCCTTCTCACGCCTTGCCAGACGGGCGCCTCGCCGCTCTCGGTGCCACGCGGGGTTCCACCACGGGCTGATAGGACAGCCGCGCACGGAACGCGCGTGGGGATCTACCCTCGGGGCTGGCGAGCCCGCTGACAAGGAGTGTCTGCCTGGGGACCTTCGCACAGGAAGCCGAGTGGTGGGAGCTGATTGCGGCGTGGGCCGAGCGCGCCTACACGATCCGCCAGCTCGTGACAGCGCTGCACCGCTCGGGACACGCGAAATGCTACGCCGCACGGTGGATCAACGGGTGGGCGCGATCGAGCCGGGGCAGCGGCTGCAATGGCGCACCGAGAACGCGGGCGCCAACCTGAGTCCGGGCAGCGCGACGAACACGAGCCGGGAAGGACCGAATGCCGGTTTTGACCCGTCCACTGAGGATGAACCGGACGGATGAAGGGGCCGCGGAACGGCTGCTGCGCCACAGGAAACGGAAAGGCGGGTTGTCGGCGTCGAGACCGGCGGAGGCCACCGACGCGCGTCGGTGGCCTCGCTATCAGGCTCTAGGAACAACTGGACCCGGTTCGCTCTCCGCGAACCCACCCGGCCAGCATCTGCCACTCCGGGTCGTCACGACTCTGCCAGCGTCGCGGACCGTTGTGCGTGTAAGCGCCGCCGCCGTCGGGATGAAGGGGCTTCAGCAGAAACCGACTCTGCTCAGGGTTGCCCGGCGTGATCACGCGGGTAATCAGCCGATAGGCTCGCTGGGCCTCTTCGTCGCTCCACTCGTCGCCGCGTCCGGGAGCCGGCGCGAAGCCGATGAGCCCCCCGGAATGGCAGTTGCTGCAGCGGAGCTGCCCTTCGCGCGGATTCGCGAAGACGGGCTGAACGCACGCGCGGAAGAACTCGAAGTCGATCTCGGGCTCCGGCGGAGGGACGAAGGCGTCCTCCGGCATGCTTCGAATCCAATCGAGCAGCGCAACGTACTCCGGGTCGTCAGCGGAGGTCCAGTAGGTCCCCCCGGTGTGAGTCAGTCCGCCCGCATCGGGTGACAGGGGCTTCAAGAGCAGCCGGCTGCTCTCGGGGTCGGCCGTGTTGATGAGCTGGCTCACGACCTCGAAGTTGCGCATCGACTGCTCGCTGCTCCAGCCGGCATTGGAGTTCGGGGTCTCCAGACTGAAGCGCACGCTCGTCTGCCACGTGTGACACATCACGCACGACGCATAGCCTGAAGTCGTGCCCCCGCGGTCTTCCATGAAGACGCTCTCGACGGTGCCGCGATACGCCTCCAACTCGCCAGTGTCCAGGGTCTGGGCGGCGACCGGCGCGACGATGCCCGGCGGTAGCGCCACGGCCGCCACCGCAGCCAGACCACAGATCAGCCCCAGGCCGACTCTCGTCATCATGATGCCTACTCCTCCTCCGACGACCGCATGTTGGTGCCCTTGGGATTCACGCGGTCGGGGGGCAGGATGACCGTGCTGATGCGGGCCGGCCGCGAGCCGGTCGTGATGCTGGCGACCACCTCGAGCTTCTCCAGATCGACCGCCAGCGTCTGGTCGGTCCCGGAAACCGCGACATACATGTATTTGCTGTCGGGTGTCGACGTCATCCAGTTGGCGCTCGGGCCCACCTTGACGCCGCCGATGAACTCGAGGTCGGGCAGACTCCAGCCGTAGATGCGGCTGTCGAGCCGGCTCGAGGCCCACACGGCGGAACGATCCGCCAGCACCTCGAGACCGTGCATGTCACCGGACTGTATCCCGTCGGCGTTCTTTTCCCACAAGGGCAGCTCGGGCGGCCACAGCATGTCGACGACCTCCCGGCTCTCCCAGTCGACGACCCACACGGCGTTGATCCCGGTCGCCTGCGCGAAGATCCGTTTGGTCGACCCGTCATCGTTCGCCTCGAAGGCCATCGGTCGCACCTCGTGGTGCGTCCGGCCGTATTGCTCGTATCCACTCAGCCCGAGCGACCAGGCCACCGTGTCGGTCTCGGGGTCAATCACCTGGATCGTCGGATCATCCGGCCCGGCCTCGCCTCTGATACCGAGCACGATCCACCGTTCGTCAGGGGTCACGAAGACGTTGTGCACCGGATAGTGCACCTCGATACTCTTGACGGTCTCGTGCGTGTCGATGTCGATGACATCGACGAGCGCCGGCGCCGCCCGGTTCGGATCGACCTCGACCCCGGGGCCGAGCGGATTCGTCGACCGCCGCGCGATCCCCGCATAGATCTTCCGGTACTTCTTGCTGACCGCGACCTTGTTCGGTCGCTGCGACAGCTTGATCTGCTCGACCAGCTCGAGCGTCTTCGTGTCGAACACGTCGACCGTATGGTCCTGCTCGTTCGCGCAGTAGTAGTAGAGCGCGTCGGGATGCATCGTCAGGTTGTGCGGATTCGGACAACCTCTGATCAGCCCTACGACCTCGTTCAGCTCGGGGTCGATGACGTGCTGGATGGTGCCCGCGTTGTTGCTCTGCAGGATCCGCACGACCACCCCGTCGTAGGAATCGAGCTGGGGCACCGCCTGTGCCGCCGCGGACGAGGCGAAAAGCAGACTGGCGACGACGACCCAGAGTGCGCGGCCGAAGAGTGAACCTGTCATCTGAACCTCCGTGTCATGGCCCATGGCGCACCGGACTGCTGCGCCGCACGCGACCTGATCCTGTCCGGACAGCCCATGATAGCGGAGACGGACGTCCGGCGTCTTGCCCGCGCTCACGGCAAGATCACGTCCGCTCCGGTTCCTCCGGCCGCGGGGGGGCGCCTGCCTGTGATGCCTGTGACGGGCCCAGTCTCCCTCGGCCACTACGGCGACCGATCGGACTCGCGCCGGTGCGGCGTGCTGATCGTCCCGAAACGCGAGGCGGAAGCCCGCGGGATGAACGGCGAGGATCTGCGGCAAGAGCTCACCGACCAGCTCAAGCTCTACGAGTGCCGGGTCAACGGGTGGGGATTCCGGTACGAGGAATACGCGCTGGCCACCTGCGGCCTCGGCGAGGTGCACCGGACGCTGGTCGCTGAAGGCCGCGACTATCTCGGTTTCGACCACGCCGAGACCGCCATTCTGGTCGACGCCGGCGTCGCCAGGCTGCAGAAGCAGCACCAGCCCCACGACGACTGGAACATGGTCAGAGGCTGAGACCGCCCACGCCTGACCACGCCCGGCGGTTGACCCTTCCCGCCATCGCTCGGGCGTGCGACGTCATCCAGGGTCGGTAACCCGGTAGTCACAGCCTGCGAGCATCCGGGTACGCACGAACGTGCCGACGCGATATCCGCGATATCCCTCCAGAACCGCGGCCACTTCTCGCAAGACGGGGTCGATCGGGCGGGTGTGCGGCCTAGCGCAGCGCCAGGACCGGTCCTTCCGGATGGCGTGGTGCCAGCGTCCGGTTTCTGCAGTCGGCGATGAGGTCGAGCGCTTCGAGCACGATCTGACCGATCAGGATCTGGCTCCCGGCCGGTCCCACGATGGCCTCGGTACGCGTCGCCAAGTTCCCGATTTCGATCGTCAGGTCTGTAACCGGGCGTTCTTCTCGCCGCTCGTCTGCGTAGATGACAATTCTCGTTCCCCAGTTTCGGAGCCCCAGCTCACTCGCGATCTCCTCCGGAATTACGAGACTCACCGCGCCGGTGTCGACGATCCCTTCGACGGTCGTTCGTCGGACGTCGGCCTCGACGCCGTATCCGCGGTACACGACTTCGCGGTCGCCGCTGTTTTCCAGCGTCACGCTGGTTCGAATCTCTCCCATCGTCATCTTCTCCGATTCTGACGCTCTCGGCGCTGCGGGTCCAGCCCGTTCTCTAGCGCGCGGTCCGAACGTGACCCCCTGGGGGGTTCCGGCCGGCGGACCGCCCGTTTCATGCCTGCGGGGTGGCCACGTACCCGTGAACATGAACGTTTAGTCCAGTGCTAGAGGCGGTTTCGCCTCCGGGCGGCGGCCTGCAGGCGCCCGTGTGGTGGGCAAGCGCGTTCGCCTACGTGGGCGCGGTCGTCTCCTGGCTGGGCTTCTACAACGTGGAAGCGGACGACGAGCGCTTCGTCGGGCTCCCAGCGCCGGCGGCGACCCTGGTCTGCTCCACGTACCTCGTCGCGCCGGATCCAGCGTCGCCCTGGATCGTGCCCGCGTTGTTCGCCGGGTGCGGCCTGGCCATGATCGCGCCGCTTGCCATCCGCGACCGGGGGCGCCCGGCCTCGCGGCGTTCGCCGTCTGGGCCGTCTCCCTGGCGTTGTGGCATCTGCGCTGAATCGATGGATCCGCCACGCCCAACGCGGATGGCTGCGGCTGCACGAGAAGGGCGGCAAGCGTCATGACGCTCCGGCCCATCACCGGGCCGAGGCCGCCGTGGATGCGTATCTGGTCGTCGGCGGGGTCGAGGGGCGGCGCGGCCGTCGATCACGTTGTCGTCGCCGATGCCGCTGGGTTCGACCATCGCGAGGTGGGCCCCGGTCCGGAGCTTCGCCGGCTGGGAACGTTCACCACCCACCGCCCGAGCCGTTCGGCCGACCACCCCTCTGGTCGCCCCCATCTCGGAGGCGATTCTTCGAGTTCGCATGTTCGCTTTCTGTTTCACGGGCGCCTTAACCAAGTAGATGAGGAATCGAGCAGGCCGTGGATTGGGCTCCAGGTCGGCTCCGAGCAAACGCGGCGGCGGCGCCGAGAAATGGTGCCGATCGCGCATGTCTATCGCGGGAGTATTGGCGCGTGAACTGAGAGATGTACGGGATGAAAGCTGTCAGATCGCTGATCGCGGTGGTCGTGGCGATCGTCTTCCTCGTGGCGCCGGCGGTCGTCTTTGCGGATGGCCGCGTGGCTCTGGTGGTGGGCAACAGCACCTACGCCCACATCGGACGGTTGCCGAACCCGGACAACGACGCCCGGGACATGTCGGCGGCGCTGCGGCGGCTCGGGTTCGAGGTGACGACCGAGCTCGACGCCGACCGGGTGGAACTGACCGAGGCGCTGCGCGCGTTCACGCGGCAGAGCGCCGGGGCGGACGTCTCGCTGGTCTTCTACGCGGGTCACGGCATCGAGATGGACGGCGTCAACTACTTGGTTCCAGTGGACGCACGCCTGGAGCGCGATGTCGACGTGCGCTTCGAGACGGTGACGGTCGACGACCTGCTGGTATCGACGTCGGGCGCGTCGTTGCGGCTCCTGATCCTGGATGCGTGCCGGAACAACCCGCTGGCGCGCTCGATGCAGCGCTCGGCGGCGACCCGCACGGTGAGCGGCGGCAGCTTCGCCGACCTGAACGAGGACCTGCTCGGAGACGAGACGATGGTGGCGTATGCGGCGGCGGCGGGGACGACGGCGGCCGACGGGCGGGGGCGGAACAGCCCGTACACGACGGCGCTGTTGTCGCATCTGGAGACGCCGCTGGAGATCGGTCTGCTGTTCCGCCGGATACGGGCCGCGGTGCTGGCGTCGACGAACGGTGCGCAGCGTCCGCACGAGTACCACTCGCTGGTGGGCGAGCACTACCTGACGAGAACGCTGGCCGCGGGTGCGTCGGTCACGGTAAGCGCGGTGGTGCCAGCCGACCCGGCGCCGGCGGACCCTCCGCGGGCCGACCCGCCGGAGCCGGACATCACGGCACTGCACATCGTGGCGTTGCGCGAGCGGGCCGAGGCGGGCAATGCCGCGGCGCAGCACGAGATGGCTGAGCGGTATGCGAACGGCCGGGGCGTCGGCCGGGACTTCGGCGTGGCCATGTCGTGGTACGTGCGGGCGGCCGAGCGGGGACATGTGCCGGCACAACTGGAGGCCGGCCGGAGGTACGCCGCCGGGCGAGGCGTTGAGCGCAACGACGCGACCGCCGCGTCGTGGTTCCGGAGAGCCGCCGAGCAGGGCGATCCGCGTGCACAGCTCAACCTGGGCGTGATGTACCGCGATGGCCGCGGGGTCGCGCAGGACTACGCGGCGGCGTTGTCATGGTTCCGGCGGCTTGCCGATTCGGGGGACGCCGGCGGAGAGGAAGCGCTCGGGGATCTGTACGAGACCGGGCGCGGAGTCGACCAGGACGACGCGGCCGCGCTGTCGTGGTACCGCCGTGCGGCCGAGCGGGGCAGTGCATCGGCGCAGAACCGACTCGGCGTGATGTACCGCGATGGCGTTGGCGTGGCGCGGGACGACGAAGCCGCGACCGCGTGGTTTCGCATGGCGGCGGAGCAGGGCTACGCGCCAGCGCAGACTGAACTCGGCGAAAGCTACGAAGACGGACGCGGCGTAGGACGGGACTACGGGGCTGCCGTGTCGTGGTACCGCCGGGCTGCGGAACAAGGGCATGCTCCCGGGCAGGTTGCCCTTGGCTACATGTACAAGAATGGTCGCGGAGTGGAGGAAGACGACGCGGAAGGTTTCCGATGGTACCGCCGTGCGGCCGAGCAGGGGGACGCCCGCGGGCAGAACATCCTTGGCGGTGAGTACTACTTCGGCTTGACGGTGGGGCGGGACCACGCGGAAGCGGTCCGTTGGTACCGCCGCGCGGCCGAGCAAGGTCTCGCCGTTGCACAGACCAACCTCGGCGATATGTACAGGGACGGTGAGGGCGTGAGGCGGGACCACGTGGAGGCGGTGCGCTGGTACCGCCGCGCGGCCGAACAGGGGCAGGCCGGGGCACAATACGGCCTCGGTCGGATGTATGAGAACGGTCGCGGCGTGCGACGGGATCGCGTAGAAGCCGTTCGCTGGTATCGTCTCGCCGCCGCGCAAGGAGATTGGAGGGCGCAGGAGAGACTCGACCGCCTTCAGAGGTGAACCGTGAGGAGAATCATCGGGCGGAGGTGAATCGAGATATGGCGACGTTGATTGGGACCGAGTCCCGAGGCACGGCAGCCGCGCGGCGGGCGCGCTGGCGCTACGCTCCGTACGCCGACGTGCCCGCGGCGGGTCAGATAACCGGGCTTCGGTTAACCGCGAGCACCGCCGGTCATGAAGACGCTGTAGGAAGATGAGCGCAATGCGAGCCGTGAGGCCACTCGTTGTCGCCGCCCTGGTACTGGTCGTCCTCGCGACGCCGACGGTCGTTCTGGCGGACGGCCGTGTGGCGCGGGTGGTAGGCAACAGCACCTCGTCTTCGGAAACTCGATCCGGCGTTCATTTTTTGGCGGGTAACGACGTAAAGAAGGGAGGCCCGTTCCCATGGTCGTAATTCTCAACGCAAGTTATGGTCGCCGGGCGCGGAGATTCTGGATTGGGCTCGTTGCTTTCCTGCTAGCACTGATCATTCTGGCCGGAAGCGCCGAGGCGCAGGAACGCAGCCCGGTGCGAGATTTTGATTTCGCACGTGCTGCGGCAGGTAATCAATCCCCGACTGGGATTTGGTCCGACGGCACGACAATGTGGGTGGCTGATTGGGTCGATGACAAGCTCTACGCCTACCAAGTGAGCACGCGCACCCGTGATTTCGCCAGGGACTTCGATTCCCTCAGTGCGGCAGGCAATCAATCCCCGACTGGGATTTGGTCCGACGGCACGACGATGTGGATAGCTGATCGCGACGACGGCAAGCTCTACGCCTACAGCATGACGACTCGTACGCGGGATGCGAGCAAGGACTTCGACACCCTGACCGTGGCGGGAAACAGCGCACCCGCGGGGCTTTGGTCCGACGGCACGACCCTCTGGGTAGGGGACCACCAAGACGTCAAGCTGTTCGCCTACGACTTGAGGACACGCGCTCGCAATCCCGCCCAAGACTTCGACACCCTGAACCAAGCCGACAACGACACGCCGCGAGGACTCTGGTCCGACGGCACGACTCTCTGGGTGGTGGACTGGGACGACGTCACGCTGTACGCCTATAGGATGGCGGACAAGACCCCTGACCCGAGCAAAGATCGGTATGACCTGCAGGTCGAGCGGGGCAATGGCGCGCCCTGGGGCATCTGGTCCGACGGCACGACGATGTGGGTGGGTGACTACTACGCCGCCAAGGTGTACGCCTACGAACGGGGAACCCAGATCCGCGAGCCGGCCAAAGACTTCAATACCCTGTACCAACGAGGGGTACAGTCGCCACTCGGCCTCTGGTCGAACAACGTGACGACTTGGATTGCGGACGCGGTCACCGGTAAGGTGTACGCCTACGACCACGGGACCCGGACCCGCGAGCCAGACAAGGACTTTGACACGTGGTACGTTAATCGTCGGCCTGTTAACCGTTGGGACTTGTGGTCCGACGGCGCCACGATGTGGATGGTGGACTACGTCCCCTTCGAGTACAATAGCGTCCATGCCTACAGCTTGGCGACCCGTGCTCGCAAGACGGAGAAGGACATCTCCTCAGCGTTTGGTGAGAGCGGGATTTGGTCCAACGGCACGACGATGTGGGTGGCGGAGTCTGCCGAACGTTTTTCAACCCGCCTCCTTCGCGCCTACGATCTCACGACGCTCATGCGCGACCGGACGAAAGATGTCTCCGCGCTGGCGGCAGCAGGAAACGATTCGCTCGGAGGCAGCTGGTCCGACGGTGTTACGATGTGGGTGGTGGATACGCGTGACGCCAAACTGTACGCCTACAATCTGCACAACAAGACTTACGACGCCAATAAAGACTTCAATACGTTGAACGGAGCGGGGAATACCGACTCACGCGGGATCTGGTCCGACGGTGATACGATGTGGGTCGCGGACAGTCGCGACAACCGAGTCTATGCCTATGATCTGGAAACTAAGAACCCCGACCCTGACAAGGACTTCAGTACGTCGGTCTTGCAAGTAACGTGGAATATCGCACCTACCGGGTTCTGGTCCGACGGTACAACGATCTGGGTTGCCGATACTCGAAATGACAAGCTATACGCCTACGACCTAGCTACGCAGAATCGGAACCCCGTCCAGGATTTTGACAACCTGTCCGCGGCCGGAAACCGGAGTCCTACAGCAATCTGGTCCGACGGCACGACGATGTGGGTCGCGGACTCCGGCCAAAACAAGCTGTACGCCTACGATTTGGCGACCAAGAACCGTAACCCTCCCAGAGATTTCAATTTGGGCGACGCGAGGATATCCCCACAAGGGATCTGGTCCGACGGCACGACGATCTGGATCATTGGCGGCGGCTTCCGAACATTCAAGGTGTACGCCTACAACCTCGCGAACGGGAACCGCTACCCTGCCGAGGACATCGACGGGCTGCGCGAGGCGGGGCTCATCGCCCCGCGAGGAATCTGGTCCGACGGGCGGACGATGTGGGTAGCGGATGATCCAGGTCGATTTCGACAGAACCCCGACAAGCTGTACGCCTACAACTTGGCGACCAAGAACCGCGATCCCGCGAAGGATGTCGACACCCTGGGCGCGGCTGGAAACAACAGACCGGCGGATCTCTGGTCCGACGGCACCACGCTCTGGGTGGCAGACTACGACGACAATCGCCTCTATGCCTATCGCCTGCCCGGCCAGCGCAGGCCATTCACGGGGCCGCCTATCGTGGTCGGCGAAACAGCCGTCGCCGCGGTGCACTTCATGGAACTACGCGCCCGGATCAATGCTCTCCGTGTCCGCTTCGGCCTGCCGGGGTTCGCATGGACGGATCCGACGATCACGCCTGGCGTCACCCCGGTAAAGGCGGTGCACATCAACGAGCTGCGCATGGGGCTGAGCCAGGCGTACGGCGCCGCCGGACGGACTTCGCCAGGCTACACTGACGTAATCCGGGCGGGCATAACCCCCCTCAAGGCGGTGCACGTCAACGAGCTGAGGCGTTGGGTCGTGGCCTTGGAGTAAGGGTCCGCGCAAAAGAACTTCCTATAAGCGCCCGTAGTCTCGCAGTAGAACCCACCGGCGCCGCGACTCTCGTGGTCGGCGACCAGTCCGGCCAGGACGAGGGTTCTCTGGATTCCGAGGGGCGCAGTTTCGTCCGCATTATGGCATCATTGCAGAATACAGAAGGGTGTGGCTCTTCTTCGTCAACGGCCCAGGGGGCTTCTGCGAGCGGCATGGCAAGAGCTACTTGACGCGTCGAAGGCGTGGTGGAGAGGGCGGCGGGGGCGGGCTGACCGGCGGGGCTGTCCGCGCAGCGTATCGCTGGGCGTGATTCCGTTCGTATTCGCACGCTTCGTGGAAGTCCCAGTACGGATCGAAGTCGCCGCTGGCTCGCAGCGCCCGCAGCTTCAGGACCGCCTCGGCTCCCACCAGGCGCCAGCGGGCACCGGTCAAATCCATCCGGTCGCGGACCAGGTACCGGCACGCCCCTTCGATGACGCCAGTGGCGATGGGATAGCCCGCCGCGAGGTAGCGGTCGTAGTGCAGATACGGCGCGTACTTCTGCAGGTAGTCGGCGCACGTATCGACCGGCTTGCGGGTGTCCTTCGACAGGCCGGCGACGGTCGCGGCACGCCGCATCGCCGCCGCCACCCGGCTGGCCTTGCCCTTGAGAATGCTCTGCACGCGCGTCCAGGCCCAATGCGCTGCATCGGGGCTCCCCTCGCGATGGAACACGTGCGCCGCCTTCCAGACGTACTCGACCACGTGGATGATGTCGAGTATCACCGTTACGTCCACGCCGTAGGCGGCGGCGCTCGCTTCCACCAGGTCGAGCTGCGTCTCGGCGCCGTCGACGAGCACGACCCAGCTCTTGACGTGCTCGGGGTCGTGGCGCTCGGCTTCCAGCGTCGCCTCGGCAACCACCTCCCAGGGCTCGCGTTCGAGGCTCGCCCAGACCCGCTTGGCCACCGGGCGGGGCCGTACGAGCGGGGGCTTCGCGCCCGGCTGTCGTGGCATCAGGCTCCGCAGGAACTGTTCGGGGCTGCGCACCAACGGCGCCGTCGTGTAGACGGCGGCCACCGTCGCCATGCGCTTGGCGTTCTTCTTCTCGCCCGGCTTCAGGCGCTGGAACAGGGAGAGCGGCTCCCGTTGCTGCCGGCGCTTCTCGGCCGCCCGCCGCGTCGCCTCGCGCAGGTCGTCGCGATGCAGCACCACACCCTTGCCGTCGAAGGTGAGCACGACGACCGACCCCTCGGGGGGCGGCTCGCCCGTCGCCGTACGGCGCGGCTCGTAGAAGGCGTCGAAGTCCTCGGCCGCACGAGCCACCAACTGTTCCGCCTGACGCTTGGGCACTTCGGCCCCGGTACTGCGAGACAGGTCGAACAGCGCTTCGTCGAACGACCGCGAGGCGGCCGCCTCGGCCACCCGCCGGCGCACCTCCAGCGAGTAACGCTCAGCCGGCAGGTTCAGCGCGGCATCGAGCGGATGCAGACTGTCATGACCGGGACGCGCGTAGCCCACGCGCTCGACCGCCACGGTGCCGAAGGTCGTCTCGATGCGGCGTTCGTGCACGCGCCGTTGCGAGCGCTCGACACCGTCGGCCCCCGTGACCGGACCGGCGGCCTCCCCCGGACTGCGCTGTTCGAGGTGCCCCTGCAGGAGCTTGCGCATCAGCTCCTGCCCCCGCCGCTGCAACTCCCGTTCGAGGTGGCTCTCGCTCATCTGTTGTGCTTCGCGCGAAGAAAGGTAGGCTTTGGCCTCGGCGAAGGCGGCCTCGGCCGCCGCATACGGCGCCGGGGCGGGGGGAGTGGGGACAACGGCTCGCATCGCTCAACTCTCCCGCAACCGCTGCTGCGCATTCCGGACCACAGGATAGACCAGGACCGTCTTGGGCGCCTCACCGGCACGGCGACCGTGCCGGTCCATGCGACCGCGACCGCTGGTCGAGCCCAACGCGACAAAGTTGGCGGCGCGGTAGCAACCCCCGTGGTGGCGGCGCGCATCCACCAGCGTCTCCACCAGCCAGGGCTCGACGTGGTAACGGCGCGGCCAGTCCACCGCCAACTGCGAGAGACCGCGCGCCAGAACGGCGCTGGCCAGGTTCTTCACCGCGACCCACGGCAGCAACAGGAAGCGGCTGTTGTTGACCACGTGCTGCAGATTCCGCGCCCGAGTCCGATCATCCCAGCCGACCCAGCGGTCCCGGACCGCCATGCGCCACGCCGGACTGGAGAACTGCAGGCAGCCGACCACCGCCCCCTGAGGCCGCGACGCAAACACCAGATAGCGCAGGTGAGCGCCGAACGGGACCGTGTGCCCAAGGTAGTGGTAGCGTCCCACCAGCTCCCGGAACAGCAGGCGCTGGGCAGGCTCGCGCACCAACTCGACCGCCAGCGGCTCGACATCGCGCACGCTGCCGACCAGCGGGAGCCCCGGCTCCCCGGCCGCCGTCCGGGGAACCCGGGTGACCGAACCGAGCGCGCGGCCCCGGCGCTTGGCAGGCAGCTCCAGCGCATCCTCCGCGTCGAGCCGCTCGAGGAACTCCCGGCACTCCCGCGCCTTCAGCCGCCCGTTCGGCCGCCGCCACCGCAACAACTCGCACACCGTGCGCGCCAGCTCCATCCGGCTCAGACCCGAACACTCCCGCACGACCTCCCGGATCAACGTCATCTCCTGCACGCTGAACGCACGGCCGGAGAATCGCGTCGTCGCCACGGTCGTCACAGCAGCGTCTCCCTTCCCACGAGACCGTAGCAAAACGCCCCGCAAATGTCCAGAGGGGGCCCGCCGGAGGGAACCGACCGACGCGCCAGGCGCCGCGACTAGAACGGGCTGGCTGCCCGAGAGAGGCGGGTGGGCGCTGTCCGGAGTTCTGTCCCCGCGAAAATGAACAGAAAAGGAACCGTCCGCGGGCGAAAATGCCTATGAACAGGGGGAAAACCGGTCAACGAAGAAGAGCCACACCCATCTGGTTCAGGCGCTCGTAGAACGGATGTCCACCGCCCTGTGGCAGGTCCGCCGTCGCTACCCACATCGATTGTTGGGACCCGTCGTCCCGCGTCGTTCCCATCGCCATTCCGGCCAGTCTACGGGACGGGATCGGCCGTGTCGATCCCTGCCGCTGGATGTTCAAGGATTCTAGAGCGCGGACCATTCACCAATGTAGAGCTTCCGGCGCCCTTGAGAACAGCTCGTTGAGGTTCGGTAATGACAAGCGCTGTCGCTTCATTTCTGCCCAAACGGTGCCATGCGGCATTGCTCTGAGGCTGTCTACAAGCCCCTCCAGCTCCTCGGAAGTGACCGTTTCGCGCACGTCTACATACTCATGAAGTCGCGCCCTGTAGGACCCGAAGGCGGTGGCGCGGGCATGAAGCAGTACATCTCGATTCAGTTTCAGCGTTTCGATCGTGAATTCAGTTCTCTCTCGATGGATGTCGGGCAGGCCGTCGCGGGCAAGCACCAGAAACGTGCCATCGAGATCCAAATCGAGAAAATCGAGTGGATCCTCGATGCGTGGATTGAGGAAGGCCGGTGCACCCGGTGTGGGCGGAACCACGGGGCCGCCACGCGGCCGAGTGACGTTCAGGAGGCGGTTTCCCGAGATGACGGCGAACTTGTTGCTCTTGCCGTCGTTACAGCGTCCGCAGGCATAGACGTAGTTAGTCCAGACGAACACCAGACACGGGTACAGATCTTTCGGCTGAATGTGCTCTACTTCGTCACCGACGGAGTCCTCACAATAGACGCAACGCTGGGCGCCCGAGCACATGCTCGTCAGTGATTCCCTGACCTTTCGAAAGGTTGGATTCGACCTCCTGTTTCGTTGCGAGAACCATGTCTTGGCGTTGGACACGCGATCCTCGTAGCTTCCTGCCGTGTCCACCTGTCTCTGGTATTCGTTCAGAGCTGTCGTCGCGTCCGGGTCGAGGCCGGGGTCGGGCAGATGGACCATGGCGGCTTCTACTCGGAGATCGCGGAGACGCTGGGCAGTGCGCTCTGGAGCTTCCGGAGCTGCCGGTTCTCGTCGACCGAGAGGTGGCCGCGCCGTCGCTTTATATTGAGCCTTGCAAGCTCCTTCAACATTCTGTGAGAGGCGTCGGATCGAGTGACATTTTCACCGAAGTATTCGGTGTCGAACGCGTCCAGAATGCTGCCGTTGACGAGCCGGTCGCGATCCTGTCCTTTGATCCGGTGGGCCGCCTCTGCGGTTCCCGGCGTCGGCAGGCGCCAAATGGACCCCTTTGCGGCCGACCGGCAGATGATGGGACTGTGTGTCGTAACGAAAAACTGGACCATGGGAAACCGTTCGACCAGCCAGTCGCCGATCCGTTTCTGCCAGGCGGGATGCATGTGGGCATCTATTTCGTCTATCGCTACCACACCGGGCAGGTGGACCGCGCCTGCCTCCGTATCGAGCGCATTGAGGAATGCCGCATCGCCATAAGCGACCACCATTCCTCGCAGCAATTCAAACGTCATGCTGAGTACAGAACGAAACCCGTCGCTAAGCTGTTCCACAGGTAGAGGCACACCAGCGCCGTCGCTGAATAGAACGGCGCCGGAAGTGATTTCCTGGATATGCGCTCCGTGGGGCAACAACTGCGACTGCCGCAGGAAATCCACCAAACGGTCCAGCAAGCGTGCCGCGGCAGCGTTATTCTCATAACGCTTGAACTGAAGACCCTGTAGCCACCTCAGTGCCTCGCCGAGGGCGACGTCTTCGCCGAAGGCGGAAAGGTGGCGTGCCAAGCCGGGATTGCTGTAGAAGAGCCGGTCATACTCCTTGTCGCCGCCGGAGAATCGGCGAAATGGACCAAAGGATGCGGAAAACCAACCGGCACCCCCTCCCCAGATCGTCCGATCGGCGTAACGGCCGGCATACTTCGGAGCGACTGCTGGCGAGTCTGCGCCGCCGTCGGCCGATCGAAACTCGACGGTTACTCGGATGGGGGCTTTGGCGCGCCGGCCCGTCCGCTTCCATTTGTCGAATTCCGCTTCAGGGGCCACCTCGAGCTCGACGTGCGCCTTTCGGGCAGTCTTGCGGATCCAGTCAGGCCAATCCTGCCGTGTGGCCGCCGCGTCCAGTGGGCCCATCAGCGCCAGGGCCATCGCGCGGATTACGCTCGACTTGCCGGATCCGTTGTCGCCAAGGATCACATGCCAACCCGCACGTGGTTCGGGGACTTCGACCTCGAGGTTGCTGATCGAGCGGATGTCCTGAATGCGCAGTCTTCGGATGTGCATGCGTCCTCCGTGATGAAGGTCAGGATTTGCAGACCTCGGAAGAATATCACCGAGCCACGACGAGGAGCCCAGGAGGCGCGGAATCGACAGGGGGTGCCGCCAGGCACCTCGACAGCGGCCGCGCGGCTGCTTCCCAGCGCCCTCAGCACAAGCAGTCCCAGAGGAGTCGGCGCCTCTGCGGGTATAGAGGATCGGGATCTGCACCCTATGTGCACCCTACGCGAGCAGACGCCGCGACGGCCGCACGTGGAGAATACCGGTAAAGATAGGTAAACAAAGGAGATAATCTGGAGCCGGCGAGCGGACTCGAACCGCTGACCTGCTGATTACGAATCTCGACGGCGCCGTCGCGCAGGCCGAACCCGGTCTCGGTCCCGCTCCCCAACGGCCGTGGGACTGCGCGGGTCGACCCGGATGCGTAACGAGACGCGCGCCAACGGCGCCTCGACGCTTGTCGTCGCCTCGCCCGCCGAAACCGCGCACCTTCCCCTCAGTCTCTGGCCGTTCGCGAGCGAAGGCCCGCGACGGGGGGCCTTGCCGGTGACGCGGGTGACGGGCCCAGTCCCTGGGCGACGCGTGGGGGCGGCTATCAAGGGAGCGAGTGGACCCTATTTGGACCCTGGCCGAAGAATCGCCGAAAAGCGCGCTGTCGCGCGTTACTGCCTTGGAATCAGTGAGTTGGAGGTGGTGCCGAGGGCCAGAATCGAACTGGCGACACCATGATTTTCAGTCATGTGCTCTACCGACTGAGCTACCTCGGCACATCGATGGGGAGCGTCGGATCCGCGAAACAATCAAGATACCGCACGGCATGGCCTTCGCGCAAGCGCGCGGCGCGCACGACTTGGCGTCCGGCCGGGACTGGTGTACCGTCCCCGTGAACCTGCGGCCGGCGTCGCGCCGGTGCCGGCCGCTCCCTGCGACCTGACGAGGCATGCGATGAGAAAGCTCCTGTTCGTCCTCGCGATCGTGCTGCCGCTGGCCGCCCCGGTCCATGCCCAGCAGGTCGACGCCATCGAGCATCGGCTCGGCAACGGCCTGACCCTGCTGCTGGTGCCCCGGCCCGGTGATCCGAACGTGGCGGCCGGCTGGGTGGCGAAGGTCGGCTCGGTGTACGAGCGGCCCGGCATCACCGGGGTGGCGCATCTGTTCGAGCACATGATGTTCAAGGGGACGCGGACCATCGGGACCCGGGACATCGAGCAGGACCTGCAGATCATCGAGCAGCTCGACGTCCTGCGGACCGGGATCCAGGCCGCCGAGATCGACCTCGAGCGCCGCTACCAGCTCGGCGAGCTCGACGACCCGGACGATCCGGCCGTGCGCAGCGCGCGGCACCAGGAGCTGCTCGACGAGTTCGAGGCGCTGCTGGCGCGCCAGGGCGATCTGCTGATCCAGGAGGACTTCAGCCGCATCTACACGGCCGAGGGGGCCTCCGGCATGAACGCCGGCACCAGCTACGACTTCACCATCTACTTCATCAACGTACCGGCGAACAAGCTGGAGCTGTGGTTCTGGATGGAGAGCGACCGGCTCGCGAACCCGGTGTTCCGGGAGTTCTACGCCGAGCGCAGCGTGGTGCACGAGGAACGGCGGCTGCGGACCGACAGCACGCCGATCGGCAAGTTCCAGGAGCAGTTCGAGGCGATGTTCTGGCAGTCGTCGCCGTACGGCTGGCCGGTCATCGGCTGGCCGAGCGACCTCGAGGGCATCACGCGCGACGAGGCGCTGGGGTTCTTCGATACCTACTACGCCCCGAACAACCTGGCCGCCGCGCTGGTCGGCGACTTCGATCCGGACGCCGCGATCGCGCTGGCGGAGCGGTACTTCGGACGCCTCGAGCGCGGCGCCCGGCCGCCGCTGCAGCCGCGCACGCGCGAGATGCCGCAGCTCGCCGAGAAACGGATGGTCGCCTATGCCGACACGAACCCGCAGGTCGTGGTGCGGTACCACTCCGTGCGCGACGGACACGTGGACGAGCCGGCGCTGGTGGTCCTCGGTCAGTTGCTGAGCGGCCGGACGGGACGGCTGTACCGTTCCCTGGTCGAGGAGCAGGAGGTGGCCACCAGCGCGTCCGGCGGCCAGGCCGGCTTCCAGTTCGAGGGAATGTTCGAGCTGCGCGGGACCGCCCGCCAGGGGCGCACCCCGGAAGAGGTCGAGCAGGCCATCTACGCCGAGCTCGAGAAGCTGAAGGTCGAGCCGGTCGGCGAGCGCGAGCTGCAGAAGGTCAAGAACCAGAACGCCGCGGACACGTTCCGCGGCCTGCGGAGCAATTTCGGGTTGATGATGCAGCTCCTCATCCGCGAGGGGAACCGCGGCTGGGAGCACATCAACACGGATCCGGCCCTGTACGACGCGGTCACCGCGGACGACGTGATGCGGGTCGCCAACGCCTACTTCACGCCGGAGACCCGGGCCGTCGCCGTCTACTACCGCGACGAGGGCGCGGAGACCGAGGAGGATCCGCTTCTCGCGGGGCTGAGTGACGAGGAGCGGCAGCAGATCGGCCAGGTCCGCGCGATGCTCGGCCAGATGCCGGCCGGGCAGCTCGACCAGTTCCTGGCGCAGGCGGAGCAGATGGTCGGACAGGTGCCGCCGGAGAACCGGGACATGGCCGAGGCGCTGGTCGCGCTGGTCCGGCAGCGGATCGAGGAGCTGGGAGGTGGGCGGTGAGGAGGGTGCAACTGTTCGTGGCGTCGTGCTGGATGGGCGTGCTGCTCGCCGGCGTTTTCGTTCCGGCGGCCGCGGCCCAGCCGATCCCGGCGCATCCGCGGGACCTCGCGTTCGACGAGCTGGCGTTCGAGCCGCCGGGTCCGGCGGCCCACCGCCACGCGCTGTCCAACGGCGTCGTCGTCTTCGTCGTTCCGGACCGTGCCCTGCCGCTGGTGAGCGTCTCGGTGACGGTGCGGACGGGAGCGTACCTGGAGCCGGCGGACAAGCCCGGGCTCGCGGCGTTGACCGGCAGCCAGATGCGGGCCGGCGGCGCGGGCGGGCTCGCGCCCGCCGCGTTCGACGACGAGGCGGCGTTCCTGGCCGCCCAACTGTCGAGCGGCATCGGGGACACCTCGGGAAGCGCCGGCGTCAACTCCCTCACCAAGGACCTCGACGCCTCGCTCGACCTGCTGTTCGACATGCTGCGGCGGCCGCGCTTCGATCAGGACCGCCTCGACCTCGCCAGGAGCCAGGTCCTGCAGCAGATGGAGCGGCGCAACGACAGCACCCAGAGCATCGAGGTCCGCGAGTGGCGCAGGCTGCTGCGCGGCGCCGGGCACTTCACCACGATCCCCTCCACGCGCGCGAGCATCGAGGCGATAACCCGCGAGGACCTGATCGCCTTCCATCGCGAGTACTACCACCCGGGGAACTTCATCTTCGCGGTGTCCGGCGACGTGGAGCCGGCCGACATCCTGCCCCGGCTGGAGGCCCGGATGGCCGACTGGCCGGCGCGCGAGCCGGTGTCCGTCCCCGTGCCGGCGCCCGCGCACGAGCTCCGGCCGGGCGTCTACGTCGTCGACAAGGACGACGTGAACCAGGGACGGGTGGTCATCGGCCACCTCGCCGCGATGCGCGACAACCCCGACCGCTATGCGCTGATGGTCATGAACGACATACTCGGCGGCGGCGGCTTCACCGCGCGCCTCCTCACGCGCATCCGGTCGGACGAGGGACTGGCCTACAGCGCCTACTCGTCGTTCGGCTTCGGGACCTACTATCCGGGCGCGTTCCGGGTCAGCTTCCAGTCGCGCAGCGAGACGGTGGCGCGCGCCGCGGCGATCGTGCTGGAGGAGATCGAGCGTATCCGGTCGCAGGCGGTGTCCGAGGCCGAGCTGCGGACGTCGAAGGCGTCCTTCGTGGAGACGTTCAGCCGCAATTTCTCGAGCGCGGCCTCCACGGCGCGCCTGTTCGCCAACGACGAGTACACCGGCCGCGACCCCTCGTACCTGGTCGCCTACCGCGATCGGATCCGCGGCGTCAGCGGCGACGACGTGCTGCGGGTGGCGCGCGAGTACCTCCATCCGGACCGTCTCGTGGTGCTGGTCGTCGGCGACCGGACGACCATCGAAGCGGGTGACCCGGACAATCCGGACGTCACGCTGGCGGGACTGGCCGCCGGCGGGATCGTCGGGATTCCGCTGCCCGATCCGTTCACCATGACGTATCCGCCGTCGCCCTGAGGGCGCATTTTCGTGTATCGTGGGTGCATATAGTGCCTGCGGACCACACTGCGCCCGTGTCCTACGCGCGGCGGCAACGGCCGGCCGGGCGTGCGGTTCACTATCTGCTTCTGCTCGCCACGTGCGCGCTGGTGGCGAACGCCCTCGTCGGCGAGAGCGGCCTGTTGACCACCCGGATGGCGAGCCGCCAGCAGGCCCGGCTCGACGAACGCATCGCCGCCCTGAGAGCGGAGAACGACGCGTTGCGCGAGCAGGCGCGGCGGCTCCGGGAGGACTCGACCTACATCGAGGAGGTCGCGCGCCGCGACCTCGGGCTGATTCGCCCGGGCGAGCGGATCTTCATCCTCCGTCCGGCTCCCGGCGAGAAGGACACGGTCGCGCTCGGCGCCGAGCGGTAGTCGTGCGGGCGCGGCGCGCGGCCGGTTACGCCGTGGCGCTCTGGGCGGCGGGCGCGGGGGTCGGGTTGGCGGCCGTCAGGCCGAGCGCCTTGCGCACCTCGGTCTCGATGGCGCCGAACAGCTCCGTCTTCTCCCGCAGCAGCGTCTTCACGTTCTCCCGGCCCTGCCCGAGGCGTTCTCCGCCGTACGAGAACCAGGCGCCGCTCTTTTCCACGATGCGCTGCTCGACCGCCAGATCGAGGAGGTCGCCTTCCCGCGAGATTCCCTCCCCGTACATGATGTCGAACTCCGCCACGCGGAACGGGGGCGCCAGCTTGTTCTTGACCACCTTCACGCGCGTGCGCCCACCGATCACGCGGTCCGCGTCCTTGATGGCCCCGATGCGGCGGATGTCGATGCGGACCGACGAGTAGAACTTCAGCGCCCTGCCGCCGGTGGTGGTTTCCGGATTGCCGAACATCACGCCGATCTTCTCTCGAAGCTGGTTGATGAACAGGAGGCAGGTGCGGGACTTCGCCACCACGCCGGTCAGCTTCCGCAGCGCCTGCGACATCAGGCGCGCCTGCAGCCCGACCTGGGACTCGCCCATCTCGCCCTCGATTTCCGCCCGCGGCACGAGGGCCGCCACCGAATCGACGACGACCACGTCTATGGCGCCCGAGCGAACCAGCGTCTCGACGATCTCCAGCGCCTGTTCCCCGTGATCCGGTTGCGAGACGAGCAGGTTGTCGAGATCGACCCCCAGCTTCCGCGAGTAGGTCGGGTCGAGCGCGTGCTCCGCGTCGACGAACGCGGCGTTGCCCCCCGTCCGCTGGGACTGCGCGATGACCTGGAGGGCGAGCGTGGTCTTGCCGGAGGATTCCGGTCCATAGACCTCCACCACGCGGCCGCGCGGCACGCCGCCGATGCCGAGCGCGTAGTCGATGCTGATGGCGCCGGTCGAGATGCTCGGTATCGCGAACACGGCGCCCTTCGCGCCCAGGCGCATGATCGAACCCTTGCCGAACTGCTTCTCGATCTGGCCGACTGCGATCTCTATGGCTTTCGAGCGCTCGCGGGCTATCCGTTCGGGGGTCGACATGAACTCTCCATTCTGCATGAGGGGCGGGAAGCCGGATGCTGCAGCAGGTATTCTAGGATCGTGCCAGGTGCGTGTCAAGCGAAAGTGCATGACGATAACGCCGCAAGTAGCTTTTTCATAGAACGTTACGGGATGTCTCACTTTCGCCCATTTCGCCGGGGGGTTGCAGTTTCCGCCGGTCTCGGCACGGGTTCCCGTCGCAGATTCCGCATCTTCTGCGCCGCGGCCGGAGGCGGCGATACAATGACGCGAGCGGCGCGGGCGAAACCGGC
Organism: Vicinamibacterales bacterium; assembly: GCA_963662835.3. GTDB lineage: Bacteria > Acidobacteriota > Vicinamibacteria > Vicinamibacterales > UBA8438 > WTFV01. The sequence goes on along the minus strand of CAXXVU020000002.1, from coordinate 6,099,953 downwards.
CGGGGGCCGGCCGGGTCCGGCCGCGGCGGCGCCGGGCGTCGCGTCCGGCAGGGAAGGGGTGGCAGGTGAGCAGCGAGAGTGGACAGGCGTCACGGGCGTCGGGCCGGCACGCGGATCGGTTGCCTCGTCGCGGCGGCGTGCGCGCGGCGCGCGCCGCGGCATGCCTGGCTCTCCTGCTGGCGGGCGCCGCGCTCGCGGCGCGCGGCCAGGACGGCGGAGCGCAGGACGGACTGGGCATCGCGGTCGAGCCCTCCGCGTTGACGCTGGAGATAGGCGCGACGGCGCAGTTGTCCGCCACGGTGCGGGACGCCGCCGGCGCCGTGGTCGAGGGCGCCACCGTCGTGTACTACTCCCGCGCGCGCCGCAGCGTCAGCGTCACCCGTACCGGACGCGTCGAGGCGTATCGCCCCGGCGAGTTCACCCTCGTCGCTCTCGTGCCGTCCGGTACGGGAGGCCGCGGCCGGCGTTCCGATGCCCGCGCGCGAGTCGAGATCCCGGTGACGGTGCCGCTGCCCCCCATCGCGGAAGTCGCCTTCGCCGAGGTTCCGGACACGTTCTACGCGGGCACCCGGCCGCGCCTCGACGTCGCGGTCACCGACGAGGCCGGCTCCCGCCGGGACGACGTGCCCGTGACGTTCGCGACCAGTGACGCGGCCGTCGCGACCATCGACCGGTTCGGTTTCCTGACGTTGCACGCCGGCGGGACGGTCACCGTGACCGCCGCGGTGGCCGGCGAGCGCGACGCCCTGACGGTCGACGTCGTCGAGAACCCGATCGCCTCGCTGGTCCTGGAGGTCGGCGCGGACACGGCCCGCACCGGGGACGTGCTGCGCTTCACCGCGACCGCCTCGGATGCGGCCGGCCGGCCGGTGGCCGGCGTGCCGGTGCGTTTCGCGGTCGGCGGCGAGACCGCGCCGGCCATCGTCGCGGCCGGCGCCCCGGCCCAGATCGCGGCCGACGGGCGCTTCGTGGCCGAACGCTCCGGCACCTACACGGTCATCGCCTCGTCCGGCAGCCACACGGCCGCCCGGACGGTCTCCATCGAGCCGCGCGACGTGGCCCGCGACATCGAGGTGGTCGGACGCGGCAGGGTCCTCGACCGCCGCTCGTCCGACCTGTGGGTCTGGGAGGGTACCGACGGCCGGGACTATGCCGTCACCGGGACCTGGGGCGCCGACGGGCACACCTATTTCTGGGACGTCACCGACCCGGCCCGCATCGAGAAGGTCAACGAGGTGCAGGTCGACGCCCGGACCGTGAACGACGTGAAGGTGTCGGCGGACGGCGAGCTCGCCGTCATCGGCCGCGAGGGGGCTTCGAACCGCCGCAACGGCTTCGTCGTGCTCGGCGCCGGCAACCCCCGCGAAGGGGTCCCGGTGCTGTCCGAGTTCACCGACCAGCTCACCGGCGGCGTGCACAACGTCTTCGTGGACGGGGACCACGTCTATGCGCTCAGCGCCGGCCGGCGTTACGACATCGTGAGCATCGAGGACCCCCGCCGCCCCGAGCGGGTCGGGCGCTTCGAGCTGGAGACGCAGGGGCACAGCGTGCACGACGTCTGGGTCAGCGACGGCATCGCGTTCTCGTCGAACTGGACCGACGGCGTGGTGGCCGTCGACGTCGGCGGGGGCGGCCGGGGAGGCACGCCGGAGCGGCCGGTCGAGCTCGGACGCTACGCGTATCCGAGCGGCTGGAACCACGCCGCGTTCCCGTACCGCAGCCGGAGCACCGGCAAGTTCTATCTGTTCGCGGGCGACGAGGCCTATCCCTACGGCGGGTTGGCGAACGACGCCGACGACGCGCAGTTGCCGTTCCGGACGGCCGGCTGGATCCACGTCATCGACTGGAGCGACTGGGAGAACCCCCGGGAGGTGGCGCGCTATCAGGTGCCCGAGGCGGGGTCCCACAACATGTGGGTGGAGGACGACATCCTCTACGTCGGCTTCTACTACCCCGGAGGCCTGCGCGTCGTCGACGTCTCCGGGGAGCTGATGGGCGACCTCTACCGGCAGGGCCGCGAGATCGCCCGGTTCGTGCCGTTCGATCCCGACGGCTTCGCCCCGAACGCGCCGTTCGTCTGGGGGCCGCAGCCCTACAAGGGGCACATCTTCTTCACGGACTACAACAGCGGGCTCTGGGCCGTGCGGCTCGAGGAGAAGACCGGCCCGGGCCGGATCATCGGCGAGCCGCGGTAGCAGTCCACGCTGGAACCCCGCGCAGCCCCGAGGGCGCGGCGCCCGGGCGGCCGGGCGCGGCGAGGGAGCATGGCGGGCATGTTCGACCGAAGAGCAACGCAGTCTGCGCGGGATGCATCGCCGCTCGAATGCAGCGGGGCTTGCGCCGCGGGCTGCCGGGGAGCGAGGCGTTGACGATGCGACGGACCGGCCCGGCGATGCTCCTGGCGGGCCTGCTCGGCGGGCTCGCCTGGTGGGTAGGGGGCATCCCCGCGGCGGCCGCCCCGGATCCGCCGGCGCGGAGCTACTACGTCTACGTCTGCGCCGAGTCGGAGGACGAGGTGGCCCTGGTCCGCTACGGACCCGGCGGCGCCGAGGTCGTCAAGACGATACGGGTCGGGAGCTACCCCAACGAGATCGAGGGGCCGCACGGCATCGACGTCGATCCCGACGGACGGCACTGGTACGTGTCGATCGCGCACGGACTGCCGTTCGGCAGCGTTCACAAGTACGAGACCGGCACCGATGCGTGGGTCGGGGACGTCACGCTGGGCCTGTTCCCGGCGACGCTCGCCGTGTCGCCGGCCACCGGCCTGCTGTACGCCGTCAACTTCAACCTCCACGGCGGCATGGAGCCGAGCAGCATCTCGGCCGTCGAGGTCGAGACGATGACCGAGGTGGCGCGCGTCGACACCGGGGTCATGCCCCACGGCTCGCGCCTCAGCCGCGACGGCACCCGGCACTACTCGGTCAACATGATGGGAGGAGACCTCGTCGAGCTGGACGCGCTCGGCTTCGAGATCGCGCGCCGCCTGCCCCTCGGCGACGGGGTCCAGCCGACCTGGGTGACGGCGCCGACGGCGGAGGGCATCGCCTACGTCACCGGCAACAACGTCGCCCGGGTGTTCGAGGTCGACCTGCAGGCCTGGCGCATCCGGCGCACCTTCGAGACCGGGGCCGGTCCCTACAACCTCGACGTGACGCCCGACGGCGCGACGCTGGTCGCCACCTACAAGGGAGGCCACGCGGTCGGTTTCTGGGATCTCGGAAGCGGCGTCGAGCGCGCGCGGGTCTCCACCACGCGCACCATTCCCCACGGCGTGGCCGTCACGCCCGACGGAGAGTACGCGTTCGTGACCCTCGAGGGCGTCGGCAGCGAGCCCGGCACGGTCGAGGTCTATCACGTGGCGACCGCCGAGCGGGTCGGCGTCGTCGACATCGGCAAGCAGGCCGGCGGCATCGCCTTCTGGAAGATGGAAGGGTAGGCGAGGCGTTTCGGGGCGCTAGCGCCGCCAAACCCGTCGCAGGCTCCGTGTCTGGCCCCAGCCCCCACCGCTCAAGGACCCTGCGCCCTCAGAACTCACTGCGTTGCGTTCTACGGCGCAGGCTCCTAGCGCTAACTCCTCGACGGACCGAGACGATCGGCCAGCGCCTGGCCCGCTGCCCGGACCCGGCGGCCGAGATGGCGGGCGGTGCCGCTGACCGTGCGTCCCGACGCCGTCAGCAGCGCCTGGGAGACCCGACGCGTGCCGCTGCGCACGATGGCCCCGAGCATGGCGGCGGCCTGCACGACGGAGGCGCGGCGCAGGCTGCGGCGGGGCCGGGACGTCAGCGCGGCGCAGTACTGCTTCGCGATCATCGCCACGCGGAGGGTCAGGAACGCGTTCGTGGCGCCGCCGAGCACCGAGCTGACGAAGACCGTGCTGGCGGTCTGCAGCCCCGGGACGCTGCCCGCCACCGAGCCGAACACGCCCGAGACGACCGGCTGGATGTGATCGCTGATGTCCACGTCCTCGAGCTCGCCGGCGATGAAGGCGGTGGCGCCGACGTTGGCGTACAGGTGAGCGAGCTCGCGGGCGCCCGGTCGCTGGTGGTAGACGTGGGCGATGCGCCAGATCATCTTCGCCTGGATGCCGAGCATCACCAGCGCATCGAGGCTGCCGTGCTGCGAGACCGCGGTGGCGATGAAGACCTCGGAACCCGAGCGCCGGGCGATGTCGTCGGCGCGGGCGCCGAGCCGCTCCAGCCCGGCCTCGACCTCCTCGCGCGTCCGGAACGGACCGGGACCCGCGCGTTCGTTGCGCTCCAGACGCCGGCCGAGCGCCCGCAGGTGCCGCTCGAACTCCCGTCCCTCGTCGATCAGCGGCGGCTGCAGCGGTCTCGGAAGCCGGACGAAGAGGACGATCGGCACCAGGAAGCAGATGCCGTAGACGACGAGCAGGATCCCCAGCACGGCCGTGCCGAGGGTCGGATGGAGCGCGTTGGCCAGAGAGACGAGCTGCGCGGTCTGGTTGACCACGAGCCCGAGGAAGACCACCGTTCCCAGCGCCGCGAGCGCGAAAGCGATCCGGGACCACCTGCTCCACATGCTCGTCTCTGAAGAAGTGGACGCAGCAGCTCCGCCGGTGGTTCCGGGCGCGGCCGGCGACGCGGCCGCGCCGCGTCGCTACGACCGTTCGACCGCGAGGGCGACGCCGTTGCCGCCGCCGAGGCACAGCGTGGCCACGCCCCGCTGCAGGTTGCGGTTCCGCAGCGCGTAGAGCAGCGTGGTCAGGATGCGCGCGCCGCTGGCTCCGATCGGGTGCCCGAGCGCCACCGCGCCGCCGTTGACGTTCACCTTCGCCGGGTCGGCTCCCAGCTCCCGGATCACGGCCAGCGCCTGCGCGGAGAACGCCTCGTTGAGCTCGATCAGGTCGACGTCGTCCAGCGTCCAGCCCACCTTGGCGAGCAGCTTCGTCACCGCCTCTACCGGGGTCATCAACAGCCACCTGGCCGGGCCGCCGCTGAACGCCTGGCCGACGATGCGGGCCATGGGCGACAGGCCGAGGGCGGCGGCGCGCTCTTCCGCCATCACGACCGTCGCCGCCGCGCCGTCGTTGACTCCCGGCGCGTTGCCCGCGGTCACGGTGCCGCCCTCCTTCCTGAACGCCGGGCGCAGCCGCGCGAGCGCCTCGGCGGTCGTGTCGGGGCGCACGGCCTCGTCGTACTCGAGCCGGATCGGGTCGCCCCGCCGCTGCGGGATCTCGACCGGCAGGATCTCGTCCTTGAAGAAGCACTCCCGGATCGCGGTCGCGGCCTTGCGGTGACTGCCCGCGGCGAAGGCGTCCTGGTCCTCGCGGCTGACGCCGTAGCGCTCGACCACCGCCTCGGCCGCCTCGCCCATCGACCAGTTCTCGACCGCGCACCACAGCCCGTCGTGCATCATGGAGTCGAGCACCTCGCCGTTGCCCATGCGCATGCCGCCGCGCGCCTTCGGCAGCATGTAGGGGCAGTTGCTCATCGATTCCATGCCGCCCGCGACGGCGACGTCGATGTCCCCGGTGGCGATCCCCTGCGCGGCGAGCATCACCGCCTTGAGGCCCGATCCGCAGACCTTGTTGACGGTCAGTGCGCCGACGTGGTCGGGAAGGCCGCCGCCGAGCGCCGCCTGCCGCGCCGGCGCCTGGCCGAGGCCGGCCGAGACGACGTTGCCCAGGATGCACTCGTCGACCGCGGACGGCTCGATGCCGGCTCGCGCCACCGCCTCACGGACGACGCGGGATCCGAGGTCCGTCGCCGGCAGGTCCTTGAGCGCTCCGAGAAACCTGCCGGTCGGCAGCCGCACGGCGCTGGCGATGACCGCTGCTCGCATGATGCTCCGCTCCTTCGCTCGTTACGTCGAGCCTTCTGACCACCCCCGCTCCCAGCAGCTCCGCGAGCCGCTCCCGGATCACGCGGCGCGACCGGTACGTCTCGCGCCGCCACGGATCGCTTGCGGCGCGCACGTACAGCGTGCCGTCGGACCGCAGCCGCACGGTCGTCGCACGGGCGAGCGCGCCGCCGACCGCCGCGGTCCAGGCGAAGCGAACCTTGGCGTCGGAATGAGGCTGCCGCCGCAGCACGGCGCCGAGCGCGCGCGCGGCGCCGTGACGGGCCGGGATCACGGTGCCGAGTGTATCATTCGGACCGTGCTGGTCCTGGCGTCGCGGTCTCCCCGGCGCGCGAGGCTGCTGCGCGAGGCGGGCTACCTCATCGACGTCGTGCCCGCCGACGTCGACGAGCGCCGGCTGGAGGAGGAAGTCCCGCGGACGTACGTCGTGCGGCTGGCCGCGGCCAGCTTCATCCTCTGCATGGATCAGCGGGCGGTCCAGGCCGCCGGTGGCCACGGGGTCGGCCGCACTCCGACCCCGTGGAGCAGGAAGCCGAAGGCTGCAACGAGCTTCCGGAAGCTGCGGCAGTTCCGATAGGCCATGGCGAGGTCGAGGCTGGCCGTCAGCGGCGCCTGGTGCACGGTCTCCAGATAGCGGCCGCCCTGCATGCGTTGCTTCAGCTCTCCCTTGGCGTTTCGCGGCTCTTCGGGTGCGGGGTGGACAGCCGCGTCCGCGCGGACGCCGGCGGTCCCGCGAAGCGACTCGATGTCCGCCAGCAACCACGCCTCGTACTCGCGATTGGCCATCACGACGGCGCAAGGCACCTTCCCCGCGGCTTCGCGCGCCCAGGCATCGAATTCCGGGGCGCGTTCTCGTGGACAGTCGTCGTCCGCATCGAACAGGATGAGAACGCCCGCGCAGTCTGCCGTGAGCAGCCCGACCCGAACCGCGCTCTGCAGGTCGGCCTTTCTTGCAAGCTGGTTGCGTCGTCGCCGGTGCGGTCGCGCAATCCGGACGCTCCACGCTTCGGCTTCCTCCGCCAATCGGCGGAGCAGGATTGGCGCCGCGGCTTCGTCGCCCTGGCCTTCCACGATCGGCTGGACAACCATCACACGCTGTCGAACAACCGAGGCCGCGGATGACTGTCACCACGGGTCGGCTCGGATTCCAGGGCGTTCGCGCGCAGCAGCTCGCCGGCGCCCATCAGGTGGAGCCGCAGAGCGGAGCGGTTGGCGTCCGACACGGGGTCGACGTATGTGGCGCCCTCACGCCAGTCGACCATTCGCAGGTGGCGGTCGCTGATCCACTTGGCGTCGAGCAACTCGGGGCTGTGCGTAGTCATCACGACCTGCATACGTTCGCTCGCTGCCAGCAGCACGTCCAGGATCGACTCCAGCGCACCGGGATGAATCGTCGCCTCAGGTTCCTCGACCGCAATCAGCGCGGCGCCGTCGTGCTGGAACAGAGCAGCCAGGATCCCGACGGCGCGCAGCGTGCCGTCGGACATGTCGAATGCATCGAAGTTGAGCCGTTTCGGGGTTTCCGTGCCCCATCGCTGCGTGAATTGCAGCGCCAGGTTCTTCCCTTGTCTCTTGACCGTTACGCCGGCGAGGTTCGGGACGATTGTCTCCAGCACGTGGGCGACGAGTGCGAACGTGTCGGGTGACCGTTTCTCGATCTCCTTCAGTACACTGGTCGCGTTTGCGCCGTCGCGGTTCAACACGAAGCCCGGATCGGGCTCCTGCATCTTGCGCAGCTCTCCGGGATCGATCGCATACACGCGCAATCGGGAGAGTACGCGCCAGACCATCCGGAACGCCTTGAAGCCGCCGACTACAGGCAGAATCAGTGACGCGTCGTCAATCGGCGGTTGCTTCAGGCCTTCCACGTTGGAACGAAAGCGGGTCCCTTGGCGATCGAACCAGGAGCGGGCCTCGCCATCCAGGACGACGCACTGCTCCCTCGAGACCGAGAATCCATGATTGGGTTGCGACTTGATTTCGAACGCGTAGAACGTGCACCCGCCGCTTCGCTCGGCGAGTTCGACGCGCATGCCGAGCTTCGGCGGATGGCCGCCGGCCGACGATCGGTTTCTCACTGCGGAGAGTCCGCCCGCCCGATCGAGCACGGTCCGCAGCGGTGCGGTCATCGCGTCGGCCAGGAACGAGAACGCGCGGATCACATTGCTCTTCCCGGAGCCGTTGCGCCCTACGAAGATCGTCGGGTTGTCGAAGGTGATGCAGGCCGACGGGATGCTGCGGAAGCGTTCCAGCACCAGGCGTCTGATAGCGGGTTGTCTGGACTCCAAGGGAAATGTCTGCTGCAGCAAGCCTGCCCAACGTCGTTGTTGCCCGGCGTTCCGGGATGAGTCAACGCCGAGGACAACTGTGGGCGCGCGCCCCGCGATTGGTCCGACCGTCACCGTCGCGCCGGTCCAACGTCTGCCGAACACCGTTTGGCGGCGCAGGACAGGCTGTGAGCTCGCCCGGCGCACTATAGCCGAGTGTATCATTCGGACCGTGCTGGTCCTGGCGTCGCGGTCTCCCCGGCGCGCGAGGCTGCTGCGCGAGGCGGGCTACCTCATCGACATCGTGCCCGCCGACGTCGACGAGCGCCGGCTGGAGGAGGAAGCCCCGCGGACGTACGTCGCGCGGCTGGCCGCGGCCAAGGCCGCCGCGGTCGCGCCGCGGGCGGGCGCCCGCATCGTCGTGGCCGCCGACACGGTGGTGCTCATAGACGGGCTGGTGCTGGGCAAGCCGGCCGACCGGGGCGACGCGGAGTCGATGCTGGGCCGGCTGTCGGGCCGCACGCACGAGGTGCTGACCGGCGTGGCCGTCGCGAGCGGCGGACGGCGCCTGGACGCCGTCGAGGCGACGCGCGTGACCTTCGCGAAGCTGGACCCGGCGCGGATCGCCTGGTACGCCGCCACCGGCGAGCCGGACGACAAGGCCGGGGCCTACGCCGTGCAGGGCATCGGGTCGCGCTTCGTCGAACGGATCGAGGGCTCGTACACCAACGTGGTCGGTCTGCCCATGGCGCTGGTGGATCGGTTCGTGCGCGAGATCGGGACGCCCGCCGGCGCCACGCGGGGTTCCACCACGGGCTGCTAGAGGGCGGTGCAGACCCGCAGTCAGGGCTTCCCGCGGGCCGTGCGGAGCCGCGGGCGCGTTGACGGGTCGGCGGCCCTGGCGATATCCTGTTGAAGCGTTGCACGTGTAGAGGATTCAGCACCCATGCCCAACAAAGCCGTCAAGATCCTGTTGACCACCGGCATCCTGTGCGCGGCGTTCGCCGGCCTGCTCTGGACGACGATGCAGGACGGCACGCAGTACTACCTGGAGGTCGAGGAGGTCATGGCCGATCCCGCGTCGTGGAACGGCAAGCCGTTGCAGGTGCACGGCTACGCGGCCAACGTGATGCGCCGCCCGAAGACCCTCGACTACCGTTTCGAGATTGCCGACAGCGTGGAGGGCCGTACGCACGTGCTGAACGCGGTCTACGAGGGGATCGTGCCGGACACGTTCGACAACCACGCCGAGGTGGTGGCGACCGGCCGGCTCGACGGCGACACGTTCCACGTCGACGCGGACGGCATCATGGCCAAGTGCCCGTCGAAGTACGAAGAGCGGCCGGCGGTGGCGGGAGAGTACGTCTCCGGCGCCGGCAGCGCCGACAACTGATCGGGAAGATCCGCCGGGAGCGGCGCTGACGACCCCGCGGACGAGCGGTTTCGGCGGACCACGTCCCGAACCCTGACAACCCGGATCGAGGTCGTACCCGATGCCGACACTCGGAAGCTACACGCTCCTCGCCGCGTTCGTCGCCTGCGCCTACGCGGCGGCCGCCGCGGTCGCCGGCCACCGCCGGCACGCCCCGCGGCTGGTCGAGAGCGGCATCGGCGCCTTCTACCTCGTCACCGCCCTGATGACGCTGGCCTCGGCGATCATCGTGCGCGCCTTCGTCATCGGCGACTATTCCATCCGCTACGTCGACCGCTACTCCGACTTGATCCAGCCGCTGTTCTACCGGCTGACGTCGTACTGGGGCGGTCTCGACGGGTCGATCATGTTCTGGGTCTTCCTGCTCTCGGTCTTCGGCGCGATCGCCGTCAAGACCAACCGGGAGCGGCACCGCGAGCTCATCCCGTACGTCATCGCGACGATCGCCGTGGTGCAGATGTTCTTCCTGAGCATCATGATCCTGAACAAGGATCCGTTCGCGACCTATCTGACCCAGTCGCCGGTGGACGGCCGCGGGCTGAACCCGCTGCTGCAGAACCCGTACATGGTGATCCATCCCCCGTCGCTGTACACGGGGCTGGTCGGCATGACGATCCCGTTCGCCTTCGGGATGGCGGCGCTGATCACCGGCTACCTGGACGACTCGTGGCTGCGGGCGGTGCGGCGCTGGACGATGTTCTCGTGGTTCTTCCTGTCGCTGGGCCTGACCCTGGGCATGATCTGGGCCTACGAGGAGCTCGGCTGGGGCGGCTGGTGGGGCTGGGACCCGGTGGAGAACGCCGGCGCGCTGCCCTGGTTCCCGGCCACCGCGTTCCTGCACTCGGTGATGGTGCAGGAGCGGCGCAGCATGTTGCGGGTCTGGAACATCTCGCTGGTCATCATCGCCTTCGCGCTGACGCTGTTCGCGACCGCGCTGACGCGCACCGGCATCGTGCAGTCGGTGCACGCGTTCGGCGAGGATCCGCAGCTCGCGCTGATGTTCGGCATCTTCATCGGCGCGGTGATGCTGATCAGCTTCGGCCTGGTCGTCTACCGGCTGCCCCTGCTGCGGGCGCGCAACGAGCTGGAGTCGTGGGCGTCGCGCGAGGCGGCCTTCCTCGCGAACAACTGGATCTTGCTGTTCTCGGCGTTCTTCATCCTGTTCGCGACGATGTTCCCGACGCTGAGCGAGGCGGTTACGGGGCAGCGGATCACCGTCGGCCCGCCGTTCTTCAACAAGTGGATGATTCCCATCGGGCTGATGCTGCTGCTGCTGACCGGCATCGGGCCGCTGCTGGCGTGGCGCAAGTCGACGCTGTCGAACCTGGCCTACCAGTTCCTCTGGCCGACGGCCGTGGCGGTCGCCACCGCGGCGCTGCTGTATGCGCTCGGCTTTCGGGTCTGGGTCTCCGGCGTCTGCTTCGCCCTGTGCGGCTTCGTCGTCGGCACGGTGGGGCAGGAGTTCGTGCGCGGGGCCTTCGTGCGGCGCGGGGTGACCGGGTCGGACCTGCTGACGGCGATGATCGGCCTGGTGATGCGGTCGCGCCGGCGCTACGGCGGCTACGTCGTGCACCTGGGCATCGTCCTGATGATGCTCGGCTTCGCCGGGGCCGGCTACCGGCAGACCGAGCAGGTGCTGCTGGGGACGGGCGAGTCGGTCGACGTCGGCCGCTTCAGCGTGCGCCACGACCGGCTCAGCGTGACGGACGACGGCGCCAAGGAGATGCACACGGCGCACGTGACGGTCTTCGAGGACGGCCGGGAGGTGGGTCAGCTCTATCCGGGCCGGTGGTACTACCGCAAGTACGAGGCGGAGCCGACCACCGAGGTGGCGATGCGGCGGCGGCTGAGCGAGGACGTCTACGTCGTCCTGGCCGCCTACGACATGAGCGACCAGTCGGCGACCTTCCAGGTGACGGTCAATCCGCTGGTCAACTGGATCTGGTTCGGGTTCGCGCTGCTCGCGTTCGGGACCGGGATCGCGCTGCTGCCGGAGAGCCGCTTCGCGTTTCTGGCCAGCGGTGCGCCGGGACGGGACTCGGAAGCGGCGTCGGGGGCGACGACCACGGTGCTGGTCCTGGCCCTGGCCCTGCCGGGGCTGGCGGCGCCCGCGCACGCGCAGATCGGCCCGCCGCCCGAGTCGTACGCCGCCACCACGCCGCTGGAGGCCGACCTGCAGCGCCGGCTCGTCTGCACCTGCGGCGACTGCCCCCACTACACGCTGGCCGACTGCCGCTGCTCGTCGCCTCCCCGCTACGTGCGGGCGTCGGACGGTTCGCAGCAGCTCGTGGCCGCGGGCGCGGAGTTCATGCGGGGCCAGCTTCGGGAGCAGATCGAGGCCGGCAGCGGCGAGCGCGAGATCCTCGACTACTTCGTTGCCGCGTACGGCAGCCAGGAGCCGCTCGGCGCGCCGCTCGACGAGGGCTTCAACCGCATGGCCTGGCTCTTCCCCTATCTCGTGGGTTTCGCGTGCCTCCTGGGCGTAGGCGGCCTCGCGGTCCGCTGGTCGCGCCGCGGCGGGGCCGCGGAGAGCGCGGCGCCGGCGGCGCCGGCGCCCGAGTCGATCGACGCCGAGCTCGACGCCCGACTGGATGATGAGCTCCGGAACCTCGACTGACGCCTCGCCGGCGACCTTCCGTTCCTGGCACTTCTTCGTTCTGGCCGGCCTGGCCGGCGCGACCGTTGCGGTGGTCACGGTGCGCCCGGGCGGGATCGCGCCCCTGTTGCTGGTGGTGCTGGCCGCCTGGGCCGGCGCGTACGTCGGCTACGCGATCTATCGCATGGTCGTCCCGCTGCTCGCGCGCGACTTCACCGAGCGGGTCGAGATGGTGGGCGGCCGCACGCGGGCGGCCCTCGATCGGGACAAGACCCTCGTGCTGCGCTCCCTCAAGGAGCTGGAGTTCGACCGGGCGATGGGCAAGGTGTCCGACGCGGACTTCCACGAGATGGGCGGCCGCCTCCGTCTCCGCGCCCGCTCGCTCCTGAAGCAGCTCGACGTGGAGGGGACGACCTACCGCGACCGGATCGAGCGCGAGCTGGCCGAGCGCCTGGCGGCCGCGGATGACGCCGGGCCCGGGGGCGCGGCGGCGACGCGCCTGCTGTGCGGCGGCTGCGGCGCGAGCAACGAGCGCGACGCGAAATTCTGCAAGGCGTGCGGGGCGGCGCTGTAGGATCGCACGGAGTGCAGGGGAGACACGGGGAGTGAGAACGGCGCGCCGCGTTGCGGCCGGGCGGTGGATCTGCGGTGCGGTTCTCCTGGCCGCCGTGTCGGCGCTGTTGCCCTCGCCGGCGGGGGCGCAGCCGGACCCGCGCCAGATGTCCGGCATCCCGCTCCCCGACCCGCAGTTGCCGGCCGGCACGATCACCGTGCGCGTCGTGCGCGGCACGCTGTCCGACAACGTGGCGGATCAGCCCGTCGAGTTGCGCGAGGGCGACAACGTCGCCACCGCCGTCACGAACGCTGAGGGACGGGCCGAGTTCCTGACCTTGAACCCCGGGGCGACGGTGGTGGCGTCCACCGAGCTCGACGGGGTGCGGCTCGAGTCGCAGCCGTTTCCGGTTCCGGGGCGGGGCGGCATCCGGCTGATGCTGGTCGGCGCCGGCGATCCGGGGCCGGCGGACGCCCCCGCCGAGTCCGGCACGGTGAACTTCGGCGCCGAGTCGCGGATCGTGATCGAGATGGCCGAGGAGGCGCTGAACGTCTATTACCTGTTCGACATCGTGAACTGGCGCGACGCGCCGGTCGAGCCGGATACGCCGGTCATGCTGTCGCTGCCGGCCGGCGCGACGGGAGCGACGCTGATGGGAGGCTCCACCCCGCGCGCGGTGGTGGCCGGGGCGCAGGTTTCGGTACCCGGACCGTTCCCGCCGGGCATGACGCCGTTGCGCGTCGGCTTCGTGCTGCCGTACGCGGGCGGCAGCCTGTCGTTGGATCAGCCTCTCCCGGTCGCGCTCGAGTCGCTGCTGCTCATGGTCGAGAAGTGGGGGGACATGGACATCGCGTCCGAGCAGATCGCGCGGCGGGCCGACGCGAGTCCGGAGGGTGTCGACGGCCGGACGTTCATCTTCGCGGCAGGCCCGCTCGTGGCGGCGGGCGACGCCCTGTCGCTGGAGATCTCCGGCCTTCCGTACCACAGCCGGCTGCCGGCGATGCTGGCGCTGGGGGTGGCGTTCACGTTCCTGGCCGCCGGCGCGTGGGGCGCCGCTGCGCCGGCCCGCGGGATGGACGGCGCCGAGCGGCGCCGGCGGCTGGAGTCGCGCCGGGAGAAACGTTTTCGCGAGCTCGTGAGGAACGAGCAGCAGCATGGCGAGGGGCGCATCGGCGCGACCAGGTACGCCAACCGGCGGAGGGAGCTGATGGCCGATCTCGAGCGGATCTACGCCGAGCTCGACGACGAGGTCGCGCCGGTGCCGCTCAGCCCGGCCGGGCCCGTGGTGGGCGCGCCGTCCGCGGCGGGCGCGCCGTCCGCGGCGGGCGCGCCGCCCGTCGCCAGCCGCTCGGGCAGCGCCGGCCAGGAGCTTGCACCGTAGGACGGAACGAAGTGAGTTCCGAGAGGCAGGGTCCCGCCACGCCATGCCGTCCAACAGCCCCGGTTCCGCGGGCGCCTTCGACTTCGAGCGGCTCACCGTCCACCGCGTCTCGCGCCACTACGGCCGCCAGCGGGCGCTCTCGCGCGTGACGTTGGCCGCCGCCGCGGGGGAGATCATCGGGCTCCTGGGTCCCAACGGGGCCGGCAAGTCGACGCTGCTCGGGGTGCTCGCCACGCTGATCGCCCCGTCGCGGGGACGCGTCCTCTACGGCGAGCGGCCGGCGCGCGAGCTGGGCGCCGCGCTGCGTCGCCGCCTCGGCTATCTCTCCCACGAGCTGCAGCTCTACCCGGAGTTGACCGCCGGCGAGAACCTGGAGTTCTTCGCGCGCCTGTACGGCGCCGCGGATCCGGCGGATCGGGTGGCGGCGGCGCTTGCGCACGCGCGCCTCGCGGATCGGGCCGGCGACCGGGTCGGCGGATTCTCCCGCGGCATGCGGCAGCGGCTGGCGCTCGAGCGGGCGCTGCTGCACGAGCCGCGGCTGGTGCTGCTGGACGAGCCGTTCACGGGCCTCGACGAGCGGTCGGTCGGGGATTTCGTCGCGCGCCTGCGCGGGCTGCGCGCGGCCGGCCGCATCGTGCTGCTGGCGACCCACGATCTGGACATCGTCGACGGTCTCCTCGACCGCGCGGTGGTGCTCCGGGCCGGGCGCACGGTTCCGGTGCCGGCGGCCGACGGCACGCTGCGCGAGCGCTACCGGGCGGCCGTCGCCGGCGGGAGCGCCGGGGGAAGGGCGTCCGATGCGTGAGGTGTTCCGGATCGCCTGGCTCGTCCTGCGCAAGGACGTCCGCGTGGAGTCCCGCAGCCGCGAGGTCCTGTACACGACCACCTTCTTCGCCGCGTCGTGCGTGCTCGTCTTCTCGTTCGCCTTCGTGCGCTCCGGACGGCCCGTCGAGGGGGCCGAGTCGGGCATCGTCTGGGTGGCGCTGGCCTACGCGGGCCAGCTCGCCCTCGGACGCGCGTTCGAGCGCGAGCTGCACCACGACGCGCTGCGGGGGCTGCTGCTCGCCCCGGTCGAGCGGGGCGCCATCTTCGCCGGCAAGCTGCTCGGCATCGTGCTGCTGATGGCGCTGGTCGAGATGGTCGTCGTCTTCTTCGTGGCGCTGTTCTTCTCGACGCCGTTCTTCGAGCACGCGCTGCTGTTCGTCGGGCTGCTCGCGGCCGGCACGGTCGGCTTCGCGGGGGTCGGCGCGCTGTTCGCGGCCATGCTCGCCAGGGCCCAGAGCCGCGCCGTGCTCCTGCCGGTGCTGCTGTATCCGATCACCGTGCCGGTGCTCATCGCCGGCGTCAACGGCACGCTGGCGCTGATCCAGGCGGATCCGAACCTCGATCTGGCGCGGTTCTGGCTCGCGCTGATCCTCTTCTTCGACGCGGTCTTCCTGACGCTCTCGTTTTGGACATTCGAACCGCTCATGACAGAATGAGCCGCATGACCGGACGCTGGACGATCGGGTGGCTCGCCGTCGCCACGATCATGTTCGCGGCGGCCCCGCTGCTGATCGCGCAGGCGCCGTACGAGGCGACCATGGGCCTGGTGGCCAAGATCCTCTACTTCCACGTGCCGGTCTGGTTCGTGATGTTCCTCGCGATCTTCGTCTGCGGCATCTCCAGCGGGATCTACCTGTTCAGGGAGCGGCCCGCGGCGGATCGGCTGGCGGTGTCGGCGGCCGAGCTCGCGGTGCTGTTCGGGGCGATGGGGCTGGCCACCGGCCCGCTCTGGGCGCGCGTGTCGTGGGGCGCCTGGTGGGTCTGGGACGTCCGGCTGACGCTGGCGCTGATCCTGGAGATGACCTTCGTCGCCTACCTGCTGCTGCGCAAGTACGGCGGGCCCGGCTCGGACAAGCTCTCCGCGGGGCTGGCGCTGTTCGGCATGTTCAACGTGCCCATCGTGTACGTGTCGGTGAACGTCTGGCGGACGCTCCATCCGCAGACGACGGTCGTGCCGACGCTCGGCGCGTCGATGGCCGGGCCGTTCTGGTGGTGCGTGGCGGCTTTTCTCGCGCTGTTCCTCGTGATGCTCGACGGGCGGCGCCGGCTGGCGGAGGCGGAGGCCGAGGTGGACCGGTTGCGACTGGCGTACGACGATGAATACTGACTTCCTGACGGGATGCGGCGCGTGCCGGCGATGAGCTCCGGAAACCGAGGCGTTGGATGCGGCGGCCGGGGCCGCGCGTCGCCGCTGGGGTTCGTCCTGATCCTCGCGGCGGCGATCGCGTGCGCGGCGCCCTCCTGGGCCGCGGCGCAGCCGGAGCCGGTGAACGAGTTCGTTCCGATAGACGAGCTGCCGGAAGAGGATCGCCTGCCCGCCGCGCCGTTCCTGATCACCGCCTACTCGATCGTCTGGATCCTCGCGTTCGGCTACTTCTGGCTTCTGTCCCGGCGGCAGGCGGCAGTGGAGCAGGACCTGGCCGAGCTGTCCCGGCGCCGTCCGGTGCCCGACGACGACGACGATCCCCTGGAGGCGGCCTGATGTTCGACATGACGGCCGGCCACTTCGTGTTCATCCCGGCGGTGATGCTGTTCGGCATGGTGATCGGCTGGATCCTCGGCTCGCGCGCCGCCGCCGATGCCTACGCGGCCGAGCTGCGGCGCCGCGAGGAGCGGGCCGCGCGCCGCGCCGGAGCCGGGCGCCCGGCGGCCTCGCCGACCGCCCGCGCCGTTTGAATCGCCGCCGGCGTGTGGGATGTCGGAATCTCGTCGACTTCGCGTTTCGTTTCCGGTGCTGCTGGCCGCCCTGCTGTGCGGACTCGCGCCCGACGCGGGAGCCCAGGGGAGTGCGGCGGCGGACCGGGCCGCGCTCGAGGCGCTGTACCACGCCGCCGGCGGCAGCAACTGGACGAACAGCTCCCACTGGTTGGACGACGCGGCGCCGCTCGGCGAGTGGCATGGCGTGTCTACCGATGGGCAAGGCCGCGTCACGACGCTCGACCTGCGCGAGAACGGGTTGACCGGTGCCGTTCCCGACGCGCTGGGCGATCTCGCCAGCCTCACGACGCTCGACTTGCGCGAGAACGGGTTGACCGGTACCGTTCCGGCCGCGCTGGCCGATCTCGCCAGCCTCGAGGAGCTGCTGCTCGCCAGGAACGGTTTGTCGGGACCGATCCCGACCGCACTGGGCAATCTCGCGAGCCTCCGGAGGCTCGTGCTCGCCAGGAACTTCCTGGCGGGGCCGATTCCGCATGGACTGGGACGGCTGTCGAGGCTCGAGGAGCTGGGGCTCAACGACAACGACCTGACCGGTCCGATCCCGACCGCGTTGGGCGCGCTGGTTCGCCTCGAGGAGCTCGACCTCGGCGGCAACGCGTTGAGCGGGTCGATTCCCGGCGAGCTGGAGAGCCTGCAGCGTCTTGAGAGTCTGTACGTGTGGGGAAACCCGCTGACCGGGCCTCTTCCGCGCCGGCTCACGCGGCTGGGAAGGCTCGCGGCGCTGGAAATGCACGATACGCAGTTGTGCGTCCCGGATGACGCCGGGTTCCGGGACTGGGTGGGCTCGATCGCGGAATTCACGGGCCGGTACTGCGACGCCGCCGGGACGCCGTTCACGGGTCCCACGCCGATGTCGGGCGCCGGTCCCGTCCAGGCGGTGCACCTGACCGAGCTGCGCGAGTACGCGGACAGCCTGCGTCTGCGTTGCCGGCTCGAGCTGTTCCGGTGGACGGACGCCGTGATCGTCCGCGGCGTCACGCCCGTCCGCGCCGTGCACGTCAACGACCTGCGCCGCGCCCTGACCGAGGCCTTCGAGGCCTGCGAGGCCACCCCTCCGCCGTGGTCCGCTCCCGCTCCCGCCCCCGGGGCGCCGGTCCGGGCCGGTCACTTCGCCGAGCTGCGCGAGGCGGTGGCCGCGGGGCCGGGCAGCGGCGGCGGCCCCTTCGATCTGTCCACGGTCGAGTGGCTGCACCACGACGTCAGCGACTGGCCGGAGACCTCGACGATCACCGGCGTCGAAATCGACGACGACACGAGCGGACGCATCTGCATCGAGCATACGAAGCGTCGCGACTGGCCCGGAGTCCGGGGCGTGGTCAGCGTGGTCGTGGCAGGCAACCCGTGGGTCTTCGCGCAGGTGGACGGGCAGTGGTACGCGGCCACCTACGAATGGCTGCGGCCGCGCCAGGAATGCAAGCTGGTAGGGAAAACGCCCTCGCGCGAGCTCGGGCCGCACATCAAGAGGCCGCCCCTCGATCGCTGGGTTCCGCAACCCGGCGAGCGGGTCGGCTTCATGGTGAGCACGCCCGCGCGCACGGGCCCGCGGGGACCGCTCCAGGAGCGCTCGAACATCGAGTTCGTGGTCTGGCCGTGAAGGCTCATCCGCCCAGCCATTCCAGGATGCGCTCGACCAGCTCGCCGGGCGCGCGGTCGGCGTCGAGCCGCAGATGGGCATGCTCGTAGGCCGAGCGCCGGATGCGGTACAGCGCCTGCATGGAGGTCCGGTCGGCGGCCAGCGGCCGGCGGCCGTCGGCCGGGATCCGGTCCCGGACGGTCTCGAACGAGACGTCCAGCCAGACGGAGGCGCCGTCGGCGTTGATGAGCCGCCGGTTCGCCGGATCGGCGAACGTGCCGCCGCCGGTGGCCACGACGGCATGGCGCAGGGGCAGCAGCTCGCGCAGGACGGCCCGTTCCGAGCTGCGGAAGTAGGCCTCGCCGCGGGTCGCGAAGATGTCGGCCACGGTGCTGTGCTCCCGCGCCTCGATCCGGGCGTCCACGTCCTCGACCCGCCAGTCGATCCGGGCGCCGAGCGCCTTGGCCACCGTCGACTTGCCCGCGGCCATGAAGCCCACCAGGAACACCTTGTCGGTCCGCACGCGGCGCAGTGTAGCAAGGCGCGGCGAGGAACTCAGCCGCGGAGCGCGTCGAGCGCGGCGAAGAAACCCGGATAGGAGACGTCGACCACCCCGGCGCCCCCTATCACGCTCGGCTCCGAGCCGGCCAGGGCCGCCACCGCGAACGCCATCGCCAGGCGGTGGTCGCCGGCCGCGTCCGCGGCGCCTCCCGGCGGTGCGCCGTCGCGCTCGGCGCGGAAGCCGTCCGGACGCTCCTCCACGCGCAGGCCGATGCCTCGGAGGCCGGCCGCAAGGGCGGTGATGCGGTCGCTCTCCTTGTGGCGCAGCTCGGCCGCGCCGGCTATCTCCACCGCCGGCCCGTGCGCCGCGAGGGCGCCGAGGACCGGCAGCTCGTCGATCAGGGCCGGCACTTCCGCCGCGCCGATCACGATGTCGCGCAGCGCCGCCGGCCGGACCCGGATGTCGCCGATGGGCTCGCCGCCGGAGGTGTCCGTGGGGTGCGTCTCGACCGCGGCCCCGGCGCGGCGCAGGACCTCGAGAAACGCGGTGCGCGTCGGATTCAGGCCGACCGCCTCGATGGTGACGTCGGCTTCGGGTACCGCCGCCGCGGCGGCGGCCCAGAAGGCGGCCGACGAAGGATCTCCCGGCACCGTCAGGGCCAGCGGGCGCAGCCGGGAGCCGCCGGCGACCGCGACGGCGCCGCCGCCGCGGTCCACCGCGACCCCGAAGGCTTCGAGTGCGCGTTCGGTATGGTCGCGTGTCGGCGCCGTTTCCCGGATCCGCGTGACCCCTTCCGCGTGCAGCCCGGCCAGCAGCACCGCGCTCTTGACCTGCGCGCTCGGGATCGGCGGCTCGTAGGCGATGCCCTTCAGGGGCCTGCCCCGGAAGCGCAGCGGCGGGCGCCCGCCGTCGGCTTCGACCCGTCCTCCCATGCGCTCCAGCGGATCGATGACCCGCTGCATGGGCCTGCGTTGCAGGGACGAGTCCCCGGTGATCACGGCGTCGAACGGATGCGCGGCGAGGATGCCGGCGAGCAGGCGCATGGTCGTGCCCGAGTTGCCGGCGTCGAGCGCGCGCGCCGGGCGGACGAACCCGCCGAGCCCGCGGCCGGTCACGGTCAGCGTCGACGACGCGCCGGTTTCCGGGACCTGGCCGATCCGGACCCCGAGCGCGCGCAGGCAACCGAGCGTCGAGCGGCAGTCGGCTCCGTTCGAGTAGCCGGTGATGGTGGTCGCCCCGTCGGCCAGCGCCGCCAGCAGCGCGTAGCGGTGGGAGATCGACTTGTCGCCCGGCACCCGCAGCCGCCCGCGCAGTCGGCGCGCGGGCGGCACGGTGACCGAGGTGGAGGCCGCGGCGCACATGCGCCCACTATACCGCGGGCGGCCCGCCCGTCGGCCCCGGCGCCGGGGCGCCCGCTTGCCCGGCCGCCCCGGCGCCGGGTATCGTAGGCTGTTACCCGCCAGAGCATGCCTCCCGCCGGGAATCTCATTCGCCTCGACTTTCCGAGCCACGTCGACATGCTGGATGTGGTCCAGGCGCTGACGGATCACGTGAGCCGGGTCGGCGGTCTCGACGAGGACGCGACCCACTGGGTCGGGGTGGCGGTTCGCGAGTCGGTCATCAACGCGGTCAAGCACGGGAACGCCGAGGATCGCACCAAGCGTGTCACGGTCGAGATCCGGCTCGAGCCCCGCGCGGAGCCGTCGCGGCTCGTCGTGCGCGTCGCCGATCAGGGGCCGGGCTTCGACCCCGATGCGGTCGGGGACCCGCTCGCTCCCGAGAACCTGCTGCGGTCGAGCGGACGCGGGATCTTCTTCATGCGCAGCTTCATGGACGACATCACGTTGCAGCGGGTGCCGGAAGGCGGGATGGAGGTGCGCATGATCAAGAAGCTGGGCACGGCGGAATGACGCGCGCCCGGCCGGACCCCCGGGGCGCCGCCGGGGCGGTCGATCCCCTCCTCGTGGCCACGGCGTCCGAAGCCGTCCTGCACGCCGGCGCCCTGCAGCGCGCGCGCTTCGGGACCGACGTGCAGGTCGAAAAGAAGGGTGTCATCGATCTGGTGACCCAGGTCGACCTCGAGGTCGAGCGGTGGTTCCGGAGCATGATCGGCGAGCGGTTCCCGAGCCACGCGGTGCTGGCGGAAGAGCTGGACGACCGATCCGGCGCAGCGGACCGTCCGCGGCACTGCTGGGTGTTCGACCCGATCGACGGCACCGTCAACTACGCGCACGGGCTGCCGATCTTCTGCGCGTCGCTGGCGCTCGAGATCGATGGCGTCGCGAGCGTGGCGGCCGTCTACGATCCGCTGCGCGAGGAGCTCTTCACGGCCGAGCTGGGCGCCGGGGCGCGGCTCAACGGTGTCCCGTTGCGCGTGTCCGGGACCCGGGGGCTGGTCGACGCGATGCTCTGCACCGGCTTTCCGTACGACGTGCACGAGTCGGTCGAGGAGGTGGTCGGACTGTTCGGCGCCTTCGTGGGCGAGGCCAGGGCGGTGCGGCGTCTCGGCTCCGCCGCCCTCGACCTGTGCTACGTGGCCGCGGGACGGTTCGACGGCTTCTGGGAGCAGCGCCTGCATCCGTGGGACATGGCGGCCGGCGCGCTGCTGGTGACGGAAGCCGGCGGCAGGGTCTCCTCCATGGCCGGCGCGCCTTTCGACTCGCGCGAGGGCTCCGTAGTGGCGACCAACGGCCTGCTGCACGAAGCGATGCTGGCGACCATCGGCCGGCGTTGTTCCTAGCGGCGGACGGTCTGTCATCGATGCGTGACACCCGGGGTCGACCCGGGCGGGATTGCACGCGGCGCCGGAGCCTCCCCGGGGCTGGCATCAATCGTGCTGTGTCTGTGGACGGCAGGACGCATCGCCTGTCCACGACACACGGGAGGCCAGCATGTCACGAAACATCCGGGGAACCGGGACCGCCGCGGCGCTCGCCGCAACGCTCGCACTGGGGGCCGCGCCGGCACGTGCGCAGCAGTCCGTCACGCTCAACGCGGGCCAGTTCTCGGTCGAGGGCTACGACAGCCGGATCGACCGCGACGTGCTGCTCGAGAACCTGAACCTGTTCGCTTTCCGGCTGGACGACTTCAACGGCGGATCGGTGGGCGGATCGTGGAACCTCGCGCTGGGCGACCACCTCGAGGTCAGCCTCGGCCTCGGGTACTACCAGCGCACGGTTCCCAGCGTGTACAACGACTACGCGGACATGGACGGCGGCGAGATCGCCCAGGACTTCCGCCTCCGCATCGTTCCGGGTACGGCGACCCTGCGCTTCCTGCCGTTCGGAGATACGCCGGTCCAGCCCTATTTCGGAGGCGGAGTCGGCCTCTACGCCTGGCGCTACGCGGAGTTCGGCGACTTCATCGACTTCAGCGACTTCGACCGTTTCGGTTCGTTCGGTACGTTCAGCGACCGTTTCGTGGCCCAGGGCACCGACGTGGGCGGCATTCTCCTCGGCGGCGTGCGGTTTCCCTTCGGCGACCGGTACTCCTTCGGTCTGGAGGCCCAGTACCACGAGGTGAGCGGCGTGGTGGGGATCGACAACGGCTTCCTGGAGGACGAGATCGATCTCGGCGGCCTGGCCACGCAGGTGACGTTCCAGGTGGGCTTCTGAGCCGGAGCGGGCGGGAGCCACGGCGCCGGCGGTCGCCGATTGATATAATCCGGCGTTCGTGGCCCGCATCGTCACCTGGGTTCAGGCCTTCGCGCTCGGCATCGGCGGGCCCGGCCTGTTCCTGGTCGCCTTTCTCGACTCGTCCTTCCTGTCCCTGCCGGAGATCAACGACCTGCTCGTCGTGATGCTCGTGATCGAGCACAAGGCGCGGATGCCGTACTACGCGCTGATGGCGACGGCCGGGTCGGTCACCGGCTGCCTGGTGCTGTACTGGATTGGACGAACCGGCGGGGAGGCCCTGGTCCGGCGGCGTTTCGGCGGTCCGCGGATGGCGCGGGCGCTGGCGCTGTCGAAGCGCTACGGCGTGCTGGCGATCGCCGTGCCGGCCATCCTGCCGCCGCCGGCGCCGTTCAAGATCTTCGTCCTCCTGGCCGGGGTCGCCGCCGTCCCGGTGTGGCAGTTCGCGACGACGATCGCGCTGGCGCGGGGATTCCGGTACTTCATGGTCGGCGTGCTCTCGGTCCGCTACGGGGACGCCGCCGTCGCGTTCATCCAGGCCAACGGCCGTGTGGTGGCCCTGGTCCTGGCGGGCCTGGTCGTCGCGGGAGGGCTGGCGTGGATCCTCTGGCGCCGCCGCCGCAGCCCGCAAGCGCGCGATCTATAATCGACCGCTTCCGCGGAGAGCCGCCCGCGCCCCCCACTGTTCAAGCATGGCCCCCGACCTCTCGGTCGTGATTCCCCTCTACAACGAGGAGCCGAACGTCGCGCAGTTGCACCGCGAGCTGAGCGGGGCGCTCGGCGCCTGGGGCCGGACGTACGAGCTGCTGCTCATCGACGACGGCAGCACGGACGGCACGTTTGCGGCGCTGAAGAAGCTGCAGGCCGGCGATCCGCACGTGCGCGTGATCGCCCTGCGC
This sequence comes from Vicinamibacterales bacterium, assembly GCA_963662835.3. GTDB lineage: Bacteria > Acidobacteriota > Vicinamibacteria > Vicinamibacterales > UBA8438 > WTFV01. The sequence goes on along the minus strand of CAXXVU020000002.1, from coordinate 6,076,532 downwards.
CGGAACTTCGGCCAGACGGCCGCGTTCGCGGCGGGCTTCGCACACGCCAGGGGGCGGATTATCGCGACCTCGGACGGCGATCTGCAGAACGACCCCCGCGATCTGCCGATGATGGTCGACAGGCTGGACGACGGATACGACATCGTGTGCGGCTGGCGCCGGGACCGCCGCGACCCCTGGCTCACCCGGCGCCTGCCTTCCAACGTCGCCAACTGGCTGATCTCGCGCACGACCGGCGTGAGGCTCCACGACTACGGCTGCTCGCTCAAGGTCTTCCGGGGCGAGGTGGTCCGGTCCCTTCGCCTGTACGGCGAGATGCACCGGTTCATCCCCGCGATCGCCAGCGAGCAGGGGGTGCGGATCGCGGAGGTCGTGGTCAACCATCGCCCGCGGCGCTTCGGCGCGTCCAAGTACGGCCTGTCGCGTACGATGCGCGTCGTTCTCGACCTGTTCACGGTGAAGTTCCTGCTGAGCTACTCGACGCAGCCGATCCAGATCTTCGGCCCTCCCGGGCTGCTGATGGGAACGGCGGGAACGGCGATCACCGCCTACCTCGGCTACGTGCGGCTCTTCGGGGGACAGGCGATCGGCGATCGGCCCCTGCTGCTGCTCGGGATTCTGCTGATGTTCGCCGGCATGCAGTTCCTGACCCTCGGGCTCCTTGCGGAATTGCAGGCGCGGACCTACCACGAGTCGCAGGACAAGCCGGTCTACGCCGTGCGCGAGATCCTCGAGACGCCGGCGGAGGACGCCGCGGCAGGCAGGACCGGGTCCGGGGTCTCCGCCGGACGTTGATGCGGCCCGGTCACGCTCACGCGTCGCCGAGCAGCCGAGCCGCCGCGAAGATCCAGACCACCACCCGTGTCCGCCCGCCCAGCGCCGGGAGCTCCCAGCGTTGCGTCGCCGGGGCGCTGCCGTCCTCGGCGTGGAGAGCCACCGGCTGGCGGAGCTCGAAGGCGAGCTGTTCGGCGACGCCGGCCCCGCGTGCGTGGTAGGGCTCGCCGGCGTGGAACACGAGCGCGTGCGTGTCTCCGACGATCGTCAGCGGCGCGTCTCCGTTGCGCGCCACGGGAGCCGCCGACGGATCGTCGGGCGCGATGAGCCCGCGCACCCGGATCTCCTCGAGGCGCGCCGGCGCCGCCAGGCGTCGCCCGAGATCGCCCCGGATGGGCGTCGTGAACCAGGCGAGCCCGTACCGCTGTTCCGGCGGCGCCTCGAGCACGCCGAGGCCGCGGACCGCCGCCGCGATGATCCCGGCCGCCACGACGCATCCCGAGCCCGACCAGTGCGAGTCCTGCCGGCAGTAGAGCGGGCCTTCGTGGTGAAAGCGGTCCCGGATGAACGGCTCGGTCAGGTCGACGACCCGCACGTCGCGCGCGCGCAGCTCCTGGTAGGCGTCCTGCAGGGTCGCATCGAGCCTCCGCACCGGGATCGGCACGTCGAGCTCGGGCGCCAGCCGGTCCGGGTAGACGATGCCCTTCGGGGGCACCGCGGCGACGACGAGCTCGATGCCGTTCTCCCGGAGGCGCTCGGCGAGCGCCGCGATTGCCGTGGTTGCCGCGGCCGAAGCGGGCCCCTCGCCGCCGAGAGCGGCGATCTCGCCCGCCGCGAAGTACCATCCGTCGGCCCCGCTCACGACGGACGTGTTCGCGGCCTCGGCCGCGGCGGCCAGCCGCGCGCAGGTGACGCGGAACCGCTCGACGAGCTCCGGGTCCGCGGAATCGGCGCACGCGGCGCAGGCGAGCAGGGCGGCGGCGAGCGGCCGGTTGATCCGCATGCAGCTTGAGGCTACCATTTCTCGTTCGCCCGGTACGTCCTTTACCCCCAGCGCTTCTTGAGTAACCGCTCCGTTCTCCGAGCCGTTTCCGTCGCCGCCGCATGCTGGCTGTGCGCCTGCGCGGAGTCGTCCGTGCTGCCTCCCGGCGCACCGACGCCGTTGCCGGAGGAGAAGGTCGGCCGACTGGCGTTGGCCTGCCCGGCGCCCGTGCAGGAACAGTCGTTCGACGGACAGCCGGTGCCCGTCGACTTCGAGTTGCCGCCGGCGACCGCCGGACAGGCGCCGGTAACGGTCGGCTGCACGCCCGAGCCGGGCCACAGCTTCCCGCTGGGCACGACGGAGGTCTCCTGCAGCGCGTCGGATGCGCTGCAGCAGACGGCGAGCTGCGTGTTCCCGGTGACCGTGCTGGCGCCGCCGAGGCTTGCGGTCACGCGCTACGTCGCCTTCGGCGACAGCCTGACCGCCGGATGGGTATCGTCCCCCACCTCCCGCGCCCGGCCGGAGCCGACCAGCGCCTATCCCTATCTGCTCCAGCGCGACCTGCGGTCGCGTTACGTGACGCAGACGATCCAGGTCATCAACGCGGGGGCCGCCGGCGAGGACGCGCGCGACGCGATAGGGAGGTTCCGCTCGGTGATCGCGGGCCAGCGGCCGGAAGTCATCCTGCTGATGGAGGGGACGAACGACCTCAACCCGATTACCGGCGGCGGGGTCGATGTCGCCGCGCAGGCGCTCGAAGCCATGGTCATCCACGGGCAGAACAGCGGCGCGGATGTCCTGCTGATGACCGTTCCCCCCGCGCTGCGCCCCGGCGTGGGCGAGAGCGTGCCGCCTCTGAACCGTGAGATAAGACGCATCGCGTCGCGGCGGCGCGCCGGGCTCATCGACGTCTACGATGTGGTGCGGAACGGCTCGTGTCCGGGTGGCGGCACGATTTCCTGCATCGGCGCCGACGGCCTGCATCCTACGGCCGAGGGCTACCGGCTGATCGCGGAGGAGGTCGCGCGGGTCATCGTGGAACGGTACGACGTCGAGATTCTGCCCGCGGAGGGGAACCAGGCGGCCGGCTTCGGGATGCCGCTCCCGTACGGCGGACGCCAGTGAGGGTGCATGGCATGTGGCGTCTCACGAAGCGTTGCGTCGGCGGCGCGGCCCTCGTTCTCGTGCTGACCGGGAGCGCGTACGGGCAGGAGGCGGCCGCTGGCCCGCCGGCGGGAGCGTCGCGCGCACCGGCCCCGGCTGCGGGCCGGCAGGAGGAGCCGCCCGGGACCTTCGGGAGCACCTCGAGCGGCGGCCTCCGGGGGATCTTCACCGGGGAACGCCTGCAGATGCACGTGAACGGGGCCTACCAGGCCAGTTCCAGGCAGGACCAGACCGACGTCTCGTTCCGGACCTACGGCGAGCAGTCGCAGTTGTCGACGCGGGAGAGCTTCCGGGGCGCCGCCCACCTCGACGTCGGGGGTTCGCTGCGGGTCTGGCGCGGGCTGCTCCTCGGGGCGAGCTATACGCAGATGAGCCGCGCCGGCAGCGCGACGGTGACCGGCACGGTGCCGCACCCGCTGGACGCCGGGCGGGATCGCACCCTGGAAGACCACACCGTCGATCTGCCCTACAGGGAACGGGCGACGCACGCGTACCTCGGTTGGCGCCTGACGCTGCGTGACGGGTTGGACGTCGATCTGTCGGCCGGAGGGACCTACTTCAGCCTGCGCCAGGGAGTCGTCGCCCACCTCACGCCGGTGGAAGTGGGCGGACCGCCGTTCAGCGAGGTCGGGCTGCAGGCCGATACCGGGGAGCACACGCGGAACGGGGCCGGTTTCAACGCCGGCATCGACATCACGTACATGGTCACCCCGGCTACGCGCATACCGCAGGTCGGCATCGGTTTCTTCGGGCGGTTCACCAGCGGGACGGTTTCCCTTCCCGTCACCGCCGATACGTGGCGGAGGGTCACCGTCGGCGGCGCTCAGGCCGGCCTCGGGTTGCGTTTCCGCTTCTAGCAGCTTGGCTAGCAGCTTGGCTAGGGAAGGTGCGGCGCGAGACGGAGCCGCACGCCGAGGAAGCGCGCATCCCGCGATTGCGGATTGAACAGCCGGGGGATCACGCCGTCCCGCGACGTCACCGAGATCAGGAAGTTCTGCGCGCCGGCGGCCAGCACGCCCCGTACGGGAAACGCAAGCTCGACCGGGTCGTCACGGCGCAGCTCCACCGATCTGGACGTGCCGTCCACCGTGACGGTCACCCGGTTGCGTATCGGCGCCGACAGATGCACCGTGAGCGCGGTCAGCGGCTCGCCGGTTCGCACGACCACGTCGGCGCGCCGGCCGCCGAGCACCCAGATGCCCGGATCCTCCGGCCGTCCGGCGTTGTCGTCGAGGTAGTACAGGAGGAGCCGCGGATTCGTGTTGTAGGCAACCAGGGAGCGGCCGGCGTGGAGCCGCACCGGCAGGTCGTTCACCATGGTGAGCTCGACCGGCAGCATGCGCAGGGGGCCTTGCTCGGGAATCAGCCAGGGGTTCTTGGCCGCGACGAAGGGGCCTGCCAGCACCTGGGACACGAAGAGCACGCCGCCGCCCCAGGCGAGCAGGCCGGGAACGACGGACCGTCCGGCCGGCAGCAGGAAGAAGAACGCCGGATAGAAGCTGAGGAAGTACCGATTGCCCAACGGGCCGCCTCCGCCCGACCACGTGTTCGGCAGGAGGAACAGGAGCCCCAGCGCGCTCAGCACGAGCATTCCCGCAATCACGGCCTGCCATGCGGAGAGGGTCCGGCGGCGCGCGATCATCCAGCCGGCGATGACGAGACCCGGAAAGAAGTACGGCCCGAGCCCGAAGTGCCGCCCGGTCAGAAAGTAGCCGAGGTTGCGTCCGAGCTGCGCGACCGAGTCCCGCGTCAGTTGCACCGGCAGCTCGTTGGTCACCACCGACCTGCCCAGGCTGTCGAAGTCGTAGGCCGGCTGCTCGAAGGGGAACCGGCCGTAGAAGGTCTTCCGGGCGAGGCCGCCCTGATAGTTCCATTCCCCGGTGATCCAGGCGTTGGCGCCGAAGCAGGCTGCCACGACGCAACAGCAGGCGGCGCCGATGAGCAGGCCGTCCAGGAAGCGGTGGCGCCACCATGCGAGGGCGACGAGCGGCGCCACGAGCGGCAGGTTGCTGGGCTTCGAGAAGACGACCAGCCCCAACAGCGCGGCGGCGGCGAGATCGGCGCGGCGGCCTCGCAGCAACGCCGGAAGTTCTTCCGGCGTTGCTGCGACCTCCTTGTAGAGCCAGAGGAAGTAGGCGCCGCACACGAGCGCGAGGTTGAAGGTCTCGGGAGCCAGGAACACCGCGTAGAAGGGCACGACGGATGCGCCCAGAAAGGCGGTGCTCGTCAGCGCGGCGGCAACCGGCGGGAGTCTCGCCGAGGCGAAGGCGTACAGACAGACGAAGACGCCGGCCAGCAGCAGCACGTTGAACGCGAGCAGGCCGTTCAGGTCCGCGATCCGGGCGAACGGGGCCGCGGCGAGCGGGTAGATGTAGGACTTGGCGAAGTAGAGCCGGTTGTTCGCCGCCGCGGCGCCCTGGCCCGGTTTCAGGAAGATGCCGTCCGGGCCTCTTCCGTAGACGCGGAAGAAGCGGGTCAGGTCCTCCCGCGTGTAGGCCAGGTCGCCGTCGTGGGCGATGCTGAGGGCCATCGCGACGTAGGTGGCCTCGTCGCCCTTGACGCCGTACGTCGTGCGGCCGACGTTCATCGAGAGAGCGGCGACGGTGAGGACCGCGAAGAACAGCAGGACGAACTGCAGGACCGGATCGCGTGTCACTGACCACCGAGTGCAGGCGGGAACCGGGTCCGGGGCCGAGGGCGCCGGTCGCACGGACGCTACTATATACCCACCGCCACGGCGTCGCCGGCAGGCCGCCGGCGCCGTGGCGCCGTCGTTCCTGAAGGCACGCACCTTGCGCCGATCGCTCGCCACGCTGGATCGCACCCTCTTCGACGTCGTCATCATCGGGGGCGGCATCACGGGTGCATGCCTGGCTCACGACGCGGCGTCGCGCGGACTGTCGGTGGCGCTGATCGAGCGCGGGGACTTCGGCGGCGCGACGTCGGCGGCCTCGTCGCGACTCCTGCACGGCGGCATCCGCTATCTGCAGCAGCTCCGGCTCGACAGGGTCCGGGAGTCCGCGCGGGAACGCACGCATCTGCGCCGCATCGCGCCGCATCTGGTGCGCTGGGTGCCGTTTCTCGTGCCGACCGACCGGACGCCGGCCAGGGGGCGCTGGCTGCTGGCGGGCGGCATGACGCTCTATGCCCTGTTGGGCGGTACCGACGAGCCGGGCGGCCTGCCGCTGCCGTCGGGCACCTACCTCGACCGCGCCGCGCTCGGTCGCGAGGCGCCGGCCCTGGCCGCCGACTCCCGCTTCACGGGCGCCTTCGTGCTGAACGAGTGCCATCTCCACAGCTCGGAGCGGATGACGCTGGCGTTCCTGAAGACCGCGGTCCGGCACGGGGCGATCGTCGCCAACCACGTTGCGTGCCGGGAGCTCCTGCGGGAGGGAGAGCGGGTGGTCGGGGTGCGGGCGCGCGACGTCGAGCGCGACGAGGAGATTCGCGTTCGGGCCAGGCTCACGGTCAACGCGGCCGGACCCTGGCTGCCGGGCCTGAACGATCGCTTCGGGGTCGGAGCGTTGCGGCGTCCGGTCAACGGCTTCGCGCAGGGAGCGCACATCGTGACGCGGCAGATCCTGCCGCGCTACGCCGCGGCGCTTCCGACGGAGCGGGCCTCGGGCGCGCTCTTCGATCGGGGCGGCCGCCACGTCTTCGTCATCCCGTGGCGCGGCCACTCGCTGGTCGGCACGTCGAATCGCCCGTATCGCGGGAGCCTGGAGCGGTGCGCCCGGGGCCGCAGGACGTGGCCGATCTGGTGGACGACGTGAACCGCGCGCTGCCGTCCGCGGACCTGCGCCGGGCCGAGGTGCGTCACGCGTTCGCGGGCCTGTACCCGCTGACCGCCCGGCGCATCGACGCGGGCGTCTACCAGGGCACCGGGGACTACCAGATCGTCGACCACGAGAGGAACGGCCCGGCCGGCGGCATCGTGTCGGTGCTCGGCGCCAAGTACACGACCGCGCGCCGGGTGGCGGAGCTGGCGACCGACCTGGTCTGCCGCAAGCTCGGCCGGCCGGGCGCCGCGTGCCGGACACGCGAGATCCCGCTCGTCGGATCGGCCCCGGACCCGGCGTCCTTGCGGCGGCGGCTCGCAGAGAGGCACGCGGGGGGGCTGGATGCGCCGGTCGTCGACTCGCTCCTGCGGCATTACGGCGAAGAGGCCGCGGACGTGCTGCGCGCCGCCGCCGGCGACCCGTCGCTCCTGCGGCGCGTGGCGGCCGGGCGGGAGACGATCGGGGCGGAGGTGGCCTACGCGGTCGACCACGAGATGGCCGGGCGGCTCACCGACGTGGTGTTCCGCCGCACCGGGCTCGGCATGCTGGGCCATCCGGGGGAACGCGGCCTGGAGCGCTGCGCCGCGATCATGGCCGCGCGGCTCGGCTGGCCGGCGGCCCGGCGCGCGGAGGAGCTGCGGGCGGCGGCGGCCTGTTTCCCGGTGCCGCTGGACTGAGTGGATGGGGCGCGACACCCTGCGTGTGCTCGTCGTCGCGCCCACGCCGTTCTTCGGGGATCGGGGTTGCCACGTCCGCATCTACGAGGAAGTGCGCGGCCTGCAGGCGCGGGGCGTCGAGGTCCGCGTGGCGACGTATCCGACGGGGCGCGATATCGACGGTCTGGCGATCACCCGCGCCCGGCCCTGGTTCGGGGTCGAGGCGGGGGCGCTGGGGCCGACGTGGGGGCGGCCGTTGCTGGACCTGTCCCTGCTCGCTGCCTGCCGGCGGGTCGTCCGCGCGTTCCGGCCGCATCTGATCCACGGCCACCTGCACGAGGGAATCGCCATAGGCGCGGTGCTGTGCGCCGGTCACGGGCTGCCGCTGGTGGCCGACCTGCAGGGCAGCCTGACGGAAGAGCTCGCCGACCATCGTTTCATTCCCGAGCGCGGTGCGCTGCGCGGGCTGGTCTCGTTCGCGGAGCGCTGGCTCGTGCGCCGCCCCGACCGGATAGTGACCAGCTCCTCGCACGGCGCCTCCCTGCTGCGGGCCCAGGGTGTCGACGCGGGCAGGATCGCGGCCTTGCCGGACGGCGTCGACGTCGGCGACTTCAGGCCGTGTCCGCCCGATCCGGACCTTCGCCGGCAACTGCGGCTGGAGCGCGGACGGGTGGTCGTCTTCCTCGGCGTGCTCACGGACTACCAGGGCGTCGATCTGCTGCTCGACGCGGTGCCGGCGGTGATGCGCCGGTGCCCGGATGCCCGCTTCCTGGTGATGGGCTATCCGAACGAGAGGCACTACCGGCAGCTCGCCCGGGCGCGCGGGATCGAGGCGGCCGTGACCTTCACCGGCCGCGTGCCGTACGAGCAGGCGCCGCGCTGGCTCAACCTCGGAGATGTCGCGGTCTCTCCGAAGCGATCGCGCACCGAGGCCAACGGCAAGCTGCTGAACTACATGGCGTGCGGCCTGCCGGTGGTGGCCACCGACACGCCGGTCAACCGGGAGCTGCTCGGCGACGCGGGCGTCTATGCAGCGGTCGGCGACGCGGCCGCCCTCGCCGGACGCCTGGTCGACATGCTCTCGAATCCGGAGGGCGCGCGGGAGCGCGGCGCCGCGCTCCGGATGCGGGCGGAGCGGGAGTTCGCCTGGCCCGTGCTCATCCGGCGTCTCGAGGCGCTGTATCGTTCCGTGACGGATGGCCCCGCGCACGGCGGCGCTGCCGTTCAGCCGTCGACGAAGAGGTCGGGCCACTGATCGTTGGCGGGCGAGTACGTCACGCGCACGCTGCGCTCCCACGGATCTCCGATGCGCCAGAGAAAGATCTCGTAGTCGGCGCGGTCGTGTTCGTGACCGCCGGCCGACGCGCCCCAGACCAGCCACTGTCCGTCGGCCGTCACCCGCGGGAAGTACTCGTGGCTGAACTCGCCCGGCAGATCCATGAGGGGGCGCTCGGCCCCGTCGGCGAGATCCGCCGTCATCACCCGCGTCCCCCCCGCGCCGCGGGGATCGATCCAGACGGCCTGCCGCCGGCCGGGGAACCAGGTGATCTGGCAGGCGCCGAGGCTCGCCAGCGGCTGGAAGCGGCCGGCCGCGAGATCGAGCACGCCCACCGTCTCGCGCGGAACCCCCCGCAGCGTCAGCGCCAGCAGGCCGTCCGCGGAGAGCTCCGGCTCCAGCACCCGGCCCGCGGTCGGGCGGTCGCCGCCCCGGTGGATTACCGTGGCCGTCTCCGACTCGAGGTCGAAGCTGAAGATCCGATTCTCGAAGGCGTACACGATACCGGTCCCGTCCGGGCGCCAGGTCGGATGGTATGCGCCCTCGACCAGCCTGCGCTCCCCGCTGCCGTCCGCGTTCATCAGGTGCAGATCCCAGGCGGTCTCGTCCCGGAACGACACCCACGGTTGCCGGCTGCGCAGGAAGGAGATCTGCGTGCCGTCGGGGGAGAAGCGCGAGAAGAAGTCGACGTGCGGGTGATCCGTCAGACGCTGCTCGGCCCCGGAGCCGAGCTCCACCACGTACAGGTCGTGATTGCCGTTGCGATTGGACGACCAGAGGAGGCGGCCGTCGAGCTGGCGGCCGAGCACGCGCCAGGCGCCCCGTTCCAGCTCCGACATGCCGGGCACCTGCGGCGGGGGTTCCGGCGGAAACCAGCGCGTGAGGACGCGCTCGCTCAGGCGGGTCAGCCCCGGCGCCCAGCGTACCGACGTCTGCTGGACCGCGACGGCCAGCAACACCAGGCCCGCCACTCCGCCGGCGATCTTCAGGAGGCCGTGTCGGTGGATTCGCATCTGAGCCCTCCTCGTCGAAACCTGCGTACCCGCTCAGCCGGCGCGCGTACGGTCCGGGCGCGGCCAGAGGAGCGCCACGAGGGCCAGCCCGCCCATGGCGTACTCGACGATCTGCGACGTCGCGTGGGCGACCACCCCGGAGACGATGGCGTCCTCACGCGCGAAACCGAGCTGCATGAAGCTCACGGTCCACGCCGCCTCGAAGGTGCCGAAGCCGGCGATCGTCGGAATGGGGAGCGCCGCGGCGAGCTCCGCGCTCAGCACGCCGATGAAGACGCGGAAGAACCCGAGGTCGATCGCCGAATCGACGCGTGGGCCGAGGATGGCCAGCACGAGAAAGAAGTAGCTGCCGAACTTGCACAGCCGGACGACTATCGAGACCGCGAGCACGGGAACCGCGATGCCGCGCGCCCACGCATCGTCGAGGGCCAGCGCCGTCTTGCGGATCAGCTCGCCGAGGGCCGCGCGCCGGCCGGCCGCGGCGTCGCCCGCCGGCGCGAGAACCTGCGCCGCGCAGCGTCCGAGCGGGCCCGCCAGACGGGCGCCTCCGAACGCCAGCGCGCCCAGGACGAGAGCCGCGGCGGCGAGCCAGGGGCCGGCCACCGCGCCGCCGCTGCCGACCGTGAGCAGCGCGAGCAGCAGCAGGGGCGTCAAGGCGACCACGTCGAACGCCACCGACAGCATGAGTGACGCGAGACCCTCCTCGACGCGCCGCCCGGCGCGGCGGGTGAGCAGGTAGACGTACGACAGCTCGCCGAGCCTGGCCGGCAGCAGATCGACGAACAGGTTGCGGACGAGCACGATCCCGGTCAGCAGCGGCATGCCGGCCGGCGGGCCGAGCAGGAGCCGGAACCGGAGCGCGCGGGCGGCGACTCCCGCCAGCAGCAGGGCGAGAAAGGCCGCCACGTGCCGGGGCGTCATGCCGCGGGCCGCCGCGACGAGCTCGGCCGGATCGATCTGGGACAGAAGATAGCCGAGCAGGCCCCCGCTGACGGCGATCGCGGCCACCGCGGACCGCCAGCTCACGGCGGCCGGCGGGTGTGCGGCAGGCGGGCTAGCCGGAGACCGTGGAAGCTGCACGGCGGCGGATGGCGGCGGCCGGCGAGCCGGCGGCGACCGCGAAATCGTCGATGTCCCTGGTCACGACCGAGTTGGCTCCGACGACGGCGTCGCGTCCGACGGTCACGCCGTCGAGGACCATGACGCCGGCGCCCAGCCAGCAGTTGGGCCCGATGGCGATGCCGTGCGACGGGCGCGCCTGATCGATGATGGCGACGTCGGTGCGGTCCAGGTCGTGGCCCCCGCCGACCAGGTAGGTGTAGGCGGCGATCAGGGTGTTGCGGCCGCACCGCACGCGGCTGGCCGAGAAGATCATGCAGAAGGCGCTGACGTTCACGCCGTCCTCCAGCACGATGTCGCCGTCCTTGGTCGTCACGATGGTATGGCGGCCGAGGAAGACGCCGTTGCCGATGGTGATGCCGTCGTTGGCCGCGCCCTTCGCATCGAGCACGCAGCCGTCGTCGACCACCACGTCGTTCCCGATACGGATCTTGTGCGGGTGGCGCAGCGTCACGTCGCTGCCGAAGAAGACGTTCCGGCCGCAGGCCCCGAGCAGCTTCGGATACAGGCGGGACCGCAGCCAGAGTCCGAAAGCCCCCGGCGCGCGGCGCGCGAGCAGGGTCACGAGCTCGTAGCGCAGCAGGGCGCGCCAGCCCGGCCGCCCGACGATGAGCTGCTCGTACTTCCGCCGCTTGCCGACCGTGGAGTCGAAGATCTCGCGCGGAACGTTGTCGACCTTCCCTGCCACGGCCGGAGTCTATACTACGCTGTCGTCGGACACCCCAATCCGTTCCGCACGCAACTGGGAGCTATCGACTCGGTGGAGCCGGATTCGTCATCGACCGCGCGGGCCGGCGTCGGGCCACCAGCCGGCGCTGCCGGGGACGATCGTCCGTCCGGCTCGGACTACGAGCTGAAGTTCCTGGGGGCCCGCTGGCGGCGCGAGGCGGTGCTGCGCTGGCTGCGGCTGGCCTGCCGGCCCGACCCGGCGTTCCCGGAGAGCACGGTCCTCACCGTCTACTACGACACGCCGGGGCTGGATTGCCTGCGGGAGAAGCGCAATAGCGACTACCTGAAGACCAAGCTCCGCCTGCGCTGGTACCTGGTCGGCGGGCGCGTCGCCGACGCCGCCTTTCTGGAGGTCAAGGCGCGCTTCGGCGCGCGGCGCGAGAAGCGCCGGGTGGCCGTGCCGTTTCAGCCGGACTGGTCGGCGCGCGGCTCCCTCGACGTGCCTTCCCTGCGGCGCGTGCCGCGCCTGCTGCGGCCGGCGGGCATCGTGACGCCGGACGACTATCGGCCGGTGCTCCTCGTGCGGTACCGCCGCCATCGGTTCATCGAGCCGCGCACCGGGTTGCGCGCCAGCCTGGACGGTGACATCCGGGTGCCGGCGGTCAGCCGGACCGCGGGCCTGACCCCGCATCCGATGCCGTTGCCGGTGACGGTCTTCGAGTGCAAGGGAACGCGCGACCACCTGCCGGAATCGCTGCGGGTGCTGACCACTCTGGGGTTCCGCAAGGCGTCCTTCTCCAAGTACGCCGCCTGCTATGATCACTCCCTTGCGCCGCTCGGTTGAGCGGCGGGTCGCGCGGCCCGGCAGCGTATGGAGCAGCAACTCGACAACATATTCCGGATCCTCTCGGGAGGCGGTCCGCAGGCGATGAGCGAGATCGGCGTGGGCGCCTTTCTGCTGGTGCTGGCGCTGTCTCTGGCCAACTCGCTGCTCATCGCGCAGTTCTACGTGATCTTCTATGCGAATCGTGCGACCGGCAGCCAGGTGCACCGCGCGTTTCCGCTGCTCGGAATATCGATCACGGCGATCTTCATCGCTATTCAGTTCTCGCTCCCGCTCTCGCTCGGTCTGCTGGGAGCGCTCTCCATCGTGCGTTTTCGGACGCCGATCAAGGAGCCCGAGGAGATCGGCTTCATCATGCTGGTCATCGCCGCGGCGCTGGCCTGCGCGACGTTGAAGTTCGGGTTTCTCGGCATCCTCCTGCTCGTCGCCCTGGCCGCGCTCGTCATCCAGCGCGTGGCGGCGCGCTACCTCATGGGCGTGCCCGGGGGCGGATTGATCGTCGTCTCCGTGCCCGCGGACGACGACGGGGGAGCGACGAGGGACGTGACCGAGCTTCTGGCGTCGAGGCTGCGGCGCGGGCGGGTCGAGAGCCTGTCGCGCAACGGCGAGGCCACGATCATCTCGTACGCGTTCCGCGCGCGGTCGGACGAGGCGCTGCTCGAGCTGCAGGCCGAGTTGCAGCGGCGCTCCGCGCGATCGACCGTCGACATTTTCCTCAACCGCACCGGCGCGCCCTGACCGGCGCCGGGCCGCAGCCTGGGAGTCGGTGGTGAAGCCCTCGGTCGCATCGGGAACGGCGCGTCGCCCGGCTCTCGGGCCGGCGGCGCTGGCGGCGCTGTGCGCCGGTTTCCTGTGCGTCGGCCTCCTGGCCGACAATCTCGCCTGGCTGTCGAACCTCCGGACCGTCGTTCAGCGCGCGCCGTCCCGGTATCCGAGCACGCTGGCCGTGCCGGCGGCCGAGCTCTCCCGGCCGGGCGCCCTGCTGTCCGTCTACACGCCGGACCGCCATCTCCACGATCCCGGCCTGGGGCTGCTGGCCAATCCGACACGGGTCGGCCGCGACTGGGAGCGTCCCGCGGCGGTGTCCTACTTCGAAGACGGAGCGGTGCGGTTCGCCTCGAACGCCGGCCTGCGCGTGCACGGCGGCAAGAGCCGGATCGGGTCGCCGGTCCAGAGCTTCCGGCTGTACTTCCGCCGCGAGTACGGCTCCGCGCAGTTCCGGGCGGGAACGCTGTTCGGCGGCAAGGGCGATCCGCTGACCCGGCTCGTCGCGCACAACGATCTCAGGCTGGATCAGCGCGGGCGCTGGTGGCATCTGGTCAACCCGCTGGCTTACGACATCGCGCGGCGGATCGGCGCCCTCGCTCCCGAGACGCACCCGGCGTCGTTCGTGCTCAATGGCGAGCCGCAGGGGCTCTACGTGCTCACCGAGCACGTGCGCAGGCCCTTTCTCCTGTCCCGCTTCGGCCACGAGAACTTCGACCGGGCCGACGAGGCGCTGCGGCGGCGATGGATGCGCGCGGTCGCCGCCGAGCCGTCCTTCACCATGACGGACGCGGCCTCGCGGCTCGACGTCGAGAGCCTGACCCGGTGGTTCGTCTCGGTGGTGTTCTGCGGCACCAGCGACCCGTTCCAGGCGGTCATGTTCCGGGATCGCACGCAGCCGGGCGCGCGCTGGTTCTGGGTCAACTGGGACATGGACCACAGCTTCATGGACTTCTATCGCAGGGCTTCGGTCCCGTGGCGCCAGGACACCTTTGCTGCGACCGTCCGGCCGGGAGCGCTCGAGGCCCGGATCATCAGGCGGCTGATCGAGGAGGATCCGCGGTATCGCGGGTACCTCGCGGACGCGTTCCTGGATGCCCTCAATTATCGGATCACGCCCGCGTTCCTGGACGAGCGGTTCCGCCACTACCGGGGGGTCGCCGAGCGCTTCGGGCTCGAGGACGACGGTTACCTGGAAGGCCTCGCGGACTTTCTCGAGCTGCGCCCGGCGTACGTCCGCGAGATGATCGTGCGGCACCTGAACCTGGATCCGCTGCATCGCGTGCGCATCGAGGGCCCGCCGGGGGCGGTCTTCCGGATCGACGGGCAGGAGGTGTCCGCCGGTTTCTCGGGCTGGTACGTCCGCGGAACCGAAGTGTGGGTGGAGACGGCGGGTGCCGCGGACGGCTTCCTGCACTGGAGCGTCGGCGACCGCCGCTTTCTCTCGCGGCGGTTCGGGCAACGCGTCGTCGACGACCTGGTGCTCAGGGCGGCGTTTCGCCCGCGGAGCTGACGCCGCGGGCGGCCTGACGGCGCAGCGTGAGCATCCGCGTATCGAAGGCGGAGGGGAGCAGGGCGACCAGCATCGCGATCCCGATCAACGCGAAGATCGAGAACGCGTCGTCCCGCGGGACTCCGACGAGGCCCGCGAAGAACATGAACGCGGCCTCCTGCACACCGAAGCCGCCGAGCGACACGGGCAGCCGGGCCACCGCGAGCGAGATCGGAACCGTCGCCACGGCGGTCGGGAGGGACAGCGGAATCCCCAGACCGGCGGCCAGGATCCAACCGGTTGCGGCGCACAGCAGGCTCTCGAACACCGAGAGCCCGTAGAAGAGCGCCAGCACGCCCGGGTGGCGCCGGTACAGGCCGTAGGCCTCGGCGGCGCGGCGCGCGAAGGCCGGGGCGCGGCTCCACCCGGCGGCACGTCCGGCGAGAGCCAGCGAGATGACGAACATGCCTCCGCTGACGGCCACCACGGCAAGCAGGAGGAGGCCGAGAGATCGGACGGCTTCGTCCGCCACGGCGCTCGCGAGCAGCAGGCAACTGAGCAGGGCGACCGAGCCCATCGCGATGAAGCCGAGGCCGCGCTCGATGGCGATCGAGGCCGTGACGTCCGGTATGCCGGCGTGGCGCAGGGCGACGATGCGGACGGCGTCGGCGCCGACCGTGACCGGCAATATCAGGCCGTAGAGCGACGACGCGAAGTACGCGCGAACCGCGCTCCACAATCCCACCGGCAGGCGGCGCACCCGCAACAGCAGCCACCACTTGCAGGCCATCGTGACGCGATCGAGCACGCTCAGGGCGACAGCCGCGAGGACGGCCGCGGGCGCGGCGCCGCCGATCCGGCGCAGCACCTCGCGCGGGTCGGCCACCCAGAAGGCGAGGAAGGCCAGCAGGCCGAACGTGACCGTCAGGCGCAGGAGCAGTCCGGCCGTGCCGCGCGGGGTCCGCATCGGTTCGAGACTACCGCGCCTGCGCGGCGCCCTCGATGAAGCGCCGGTGCCACAGCGCTGCGTTCATCAGCGCCCAGAGCACGTGGTTGTGGTTGCGGACGCGGCGCGTGTGCTCGTCGATGAGCACGTTGACGCCCGCCGGATTGAAGTGCTCGCGAATCAGGGGCGAAGCGCCGAGCAGCGCCGACATGTACTCGCGAAGCTCTCCCCGCAACCAGTGCTTCAGCGGCAGGCTGTAGCCCTGCTTGCCGCGCTCGAGAACGAACGGCGGCAGGATGCCGGTCATGGCCCGGCGGTAGATGGCTCGCGTGCGGAGCCCCGGGAACTTCAGCCGGGACGGAATGCGGGCGGCGAGCTCCACCAGCCGGTGGTCGAGAAACGGAACCCGGACCTCGAGGCTCGCGCTCATGGACATCTTGTCCACCTTCATCAGGACCGAGTCGGGCATCGTGAGGCGCAGATCGACGTAGCACTCGCGTCCCAGGCGATCGGCCGAGGCGGCGCACGCGGCATGACGCCGGACGGGCTCGAACGGGTCGGCGTCGACGGCCGCCAGGAAGGCCGGCGTGAACAGCCTCCGATCCTGCGCGGCGCTCGAGAAGTACTGCCAGCGCATGTGGCCGCCCTCCGCCGGCAGCGACGCACCTTCGACGAACCGCTTGAGCAGGTTGACCGGTCCCTTCTTCCGGGGCCGGTCGGGCAGGCGTGCGACGAGCGGCTCGATCAGGCCGCGCCGCAGCGCCGGCGGGATGCGTCGATACGCCGTCCGCTCGATCTTCGAGGCGATGAAACGGTCGTAACCGACGAACACCTCGTCCCCGCCCTCCCCGGACAGGCACACCGTGGCGTGCGCGCGCGCCTCGCGGCACAGCAACTGGAAGGGTATGGACGACAGGTCGGTCATCGGCTCGTCGAGATGCCAGACCGCGGTCTCGATGACCTCGGGGGTAATGGGCTCGACGACTATCTCGTGGTGGTCGGTGCCGTAGTGCCTGGCCGCGCGCCGCGCGTGCTCCCACTCGCTGAACGACTCGTCCGCGTAGCCGATGGTGAACGTCGGCAGCCGGCGGTCGGTGGCCGCGCGGGCGCAGGCCAGAACCGCGGTGGAGTCGAGCCCGCCCGACAGGAAGACGCCGAGCGGCACCTCCGACATGAGGCGCTTCTCGACCGCTTCGCCCAGCAGTTGACGAATCGACCGGATGCACTCGGACTCGGACAAGTCGGCCGGCTCGAAGTCCACGTTCCAGTACCGCTCGACCGCCGGCTCGCCGTTCGACACGATGAGCCGATGCCCGGCCGGCAGCTTGCGAATGCCCCGGAACATGGTGGCCGGCGCCGGCACGAACTCGTATCCGACGTAGTGATAGAGCGACTGCAGGTCGACCTCGGGGGTCACGAGGCCGGTGGCCAGGATCGCCTTGATCTCCGAGGCGAAGACCAGGCGCGTGCCGTTCCAGGCGTAGTAGATCGGCTTGATGCCGAGCCGGTCGCGGGCGAGCATCAGCGTGCGGGTTCGTCCGTCCCAGACGGCGAACCCGAACTGGCCGTGGAGATTGTCGACGCAATCGGCGCCGTGCTCCTCCCATTCGTGGACGATCACCTCGGTGTCGCAGCGGGTGCGAAAGACGTGCCCGTCGCGGCTCAGCACGTCGCGGCGGACCTCGTGATTGAAGATCTCGCCGTTGAACGCCACCCACACCGCGCCGTCCTCGTTGGACAGCGGCTGGTGTCCGCCCGCCCGATCGATGATCTTCAGCCGCCGCGTGCCGAAGACCAGCGATCCGGCGTCGTGCAGGCCTTCGTCGTCCGGCCCGCGATGCTCGATGGAGGCGAGCATGCGGCGCACGCTGTCGGCCTGCACGCGGGCTTGCGGGGTCGTGTCGAGGATGCCGGCGATGCCGCACATCAGAGGTATCCGTGGTCCCGGTACCAGGTGGCGGTGCGCCGGAGTCCGGTCGGCAGATCGACGGCCGGCTCGTAGCCGAGCTCGCGGCGCGCCTTGTCGATGCGGAACGCGCGGTTCTGCCGGAACCAGTCGGCGCGGCGGCGGAACAGCGGCGGCTCGATGCCCAGCGGCCTGCACACCGTCTCGCAGGCCGCCGCGGCGGCCCACAGGGGGGCGAAGGGGAGGTGCAGGATGCGGACCTCGCGGTCCATGCTGGCCGCGACGGCGCGCACCAGGTCGTTCAGGGAGTAGTACCGCGCGTCGCCGATCAGGTAGGTCTCGCCCGTGCCCGGACGCTCGCTCGCCGACAGGAACGCATCCACGAGGTTGTCGATGTAGAGCGGGTGATACAGCGTCCGGCCCGCGCCGAACATGAGAAACCGCCCGCCCCGGACCGCCCGGAACAGGAACAGGAAGCGCGCCGGGTCGGCGGGGCCGTAGATGGCCATGGGCCGCAACGTGGTGGCGGGCAGTCCGCGCGCGGCCAGCGCGGCGATTTCCTGCTCGCCCTCGTACTTGGTCTGCTGGTAGTAGTCTTCCGGGGCGATGGGGGAGCTCTCGTCCCCGGGCGGCGACGCGACGTTGCCGTGCACTCCCTGCGTGGAGCAGTAGACGAACGACTCGACGCCGTGCCGCAGCGCCGCTTCACCGACGATGCGCGTCCCGACCGCGTTGACGCGGTGATAGACGCTGTCGGCGAGGTTGACCTGCCGGAAGACCGCCGCCACGTGGAACACGCGCTCGGCGCCGGCCGTGACGCGGTCCACGACCGCCTCGTCGGTCACGCTGCCCAGCGTCAGTTGCGCGCCGAGTGCGGTCAGCTCGTCGGCGAACAGCCCCGGCGAGGTGTCGAGCACGCGGACGTCGTGGCCGCCGGTGAGAAGCCGGCGCACGAGGTGACTGCCCGTGAACCCGGTGCCGCCCGTGACGAGTGTCGTCATTGGAGCCGCTGCGGAACGCTGCAGCCTGACCGCCGAATCAGAAGCGGAAGCGCAGGCCGGCCCCGGCCTGCAGGCCGCCGACGTCGATCTCCTGCGAGCCCGCCTCGATCGAGCCGACGACGTACCGGAAGAAGATTCCGATCCCGAAGACGCGCGTGGGCATGAAGGCGACGTCCGCGCCGATGTTGGCGCCGATGGCGTTCTCCGTGACCGGCGTCGTTCCGAGACCGGTAATCGAGATCGTCCGGAACGGGAGGGACTCCGCCCCGAGCGCGACGCTCGACACCGAGGCGCGGGTGACCCGCAGCAGCGACGGTCCGCCGGAGAATGCGACGTCCACGCCGCCCGGCGTGGGGAGGTAGTAGACCGCTTGCAGGTGAACGTCGATCTGCCGGCGGTCCAGCTCGGCCGAGAACGATGCCGTGCGCGCACTGTCGAAGAAGAGCGGAGACGGAATCGAACCGGACGCGGTCGCGGCGTTGCGCGTGTCGAGGAAGCTCACGCTGACCGCGGCGGCCAGGCCCTGCCGGATGCGCGCGCCCACCGTCGCGTCGTAGAAGATCGTGCTGCCCGGCTCCTGCCGGATGTCGTACGCGGCCGTCTCGTCGTAGAGAGGTATCTCGAGCGCGGTATCGAACGCCGCCGGTGCGACTACGGGATAGACGCCGTTGATGCGCAGGAACCCGCTCGGAGCCTGCGCCGCAACGGGTTGCACGCATACGAGGGAGCCCAGCACGAGGCCCAGCGTCCAAACCGCGCGGAACGAATTTCTGGCCATGGGTGTCGTCGTCGAGAGGGCTGGCTCGAGTTGCTCCGAACGCCGCGGGCGAGCCCGATGATCGCGAGGGATCGTAGCACAAGGACGCCGTATCGTCGCCGGCCGGCGCCCGCCGCGCGGTTTCCGTTTATCCTAGTCGGGCAGCCGCGCTTCCTGCGCCCGCCGGCGCGCGTCCGCGACCCGGCCGGGCGCGCGGGAAGCCTGAAACCCTTGGTGTCTCGTAGAGTCGGTGATTCCATGCATAAGCTTCAAGCCACCCTTGCGTCGGGGGTCGCCCTCGCGCTGTTCGCCGCCGGATGCGGCGACTCCGAGAACCTCTCTCCGGCGGCGCCGTCGCCGATCCAGCCGGCCCCCGCGACGGCGATGGCCCCCGGATTGCAGCAGGGATTCGCCGCTGGAGGTTCGCTCGGCGGCCTGCATGCGGCCGGCCCCGCCGTCGACTCGTCGAACGGGCCCCGTGCGGACGGCGTCACGCTGAAGGCGACGGCGCCGGAGCCGGATTCGCCGGTCGGCGACGACGAGACGAAGGACGTGCGGGTGACCCTCGTGGTCGGGAATGCGAGACCCGAATTCGTGGACGTGCTCGTTCCGTTCACCTATCGCTTCGAGCTGTACGCCGACGGCGGCGGCATGACGCCCGTCGACGAGGGGATGGTGGAGCAGGGCGCCGGCACGACGTCCTACGACGTTCCGCTCAAGCTCGAGAACGACGTGCGCTACCGGTGGCGCGCGCGGGCCGAGTACGAAGGTCATCCCGGTCCGTGGTCGGAGGAGGCGGCCTTCCGCACGCCTCCCGCCAGCATCGGGCCGCCCGTCCCGATCGGTCCGGGCGACGGCGCGAGCGACGTGTGGCCGGTCGTCCTGCGGGTGACGAACGGCGAGACGTCCGGCAGGGTCGGGCCGGTGGTGATGACGTTCGAAGTCTCGAAGGACCCGGCGTTCGGCAGCCTCGCCGTCACCGT
The DNA here is from genome assembly GCA_963662835.3 of Vicinamibacterales bacterium. Lineage (GTDB taxonomy): Bacteria > Acidobacteriota > Vicinamibacteria > Vicinamibacterales > UBA8438 > WTFV01. The sequence goes on along the minus strand of CAXXVU020000002.1, from coordinate 6,056,406 downwards.
CGACCAGCCGGCCGGGCCGGGGGACACCAGCGTGCGGTTGCCCGCGGGCCCCCTGGAGCCGGAGACCCTCTATTACTGGCGCGTCATCGCCCGCGACGACATGGGGACCGCCAGCGACTACTCGGCCACGTTCTCGTTCACCACGAGCCGCGTGACCATCGATCCCCCGATCCCGACCGATCCGGCGAACGGGGCGCGAGACGTGCGCAAGCCGATCGTCCTGCAGGTGACCAACGGAGCCACGCGCGGTCCGGCCGGCGTCGTGACCATGACCTTCGAGATCGCGACCGATTCGGCCTTCGGCAGCATCATCGAGTCCATCCGGCAGCGCGCCGGCGAGCACAATCTGGCGGGCACGGGCAAGGACCCGGGCGCGGTTCCGGACCGGGCCAACCGCACCAGCGTCCAGCCGTCGGTCGATCTCGATGCGGAGGCGACCTACTACTGGCGCGTCATCGCCCGGGACGACCGCGGACATGCCAGCGGGTATTCGCACACGTTCCAGTTCACGACCGCGAGAGCCGGGGGCAGCGGCGCCGACGAGATCGACGTCTCGCAGGTCACCTGGCTCCATTCGAACGTCAGCAACTGGCCCGCCGCGTCGACCATCACCGACGTGAGGATCCGCGACGTGCCGGCCGGCGGGATCTGCATCGAGCACACGAAGGCCAGGTCCTGGCCCGGCATTTCGATAAGCGGAACGGTGCTGGCCGGCAACCCGTGGGTCTTCGCCCGGATCGGCGGCCGCTGGCACGCCGGGACCTACGAATGGAACCGGCCGGGCCAGACCTGCAAGCTCACGGTGTCCGGAAAGCACGGCCGTCCGTCCAGGGAGCTCGGGCCGCACGTCAAGCGGCCGCCGATGACGAGCTGGGTCCCCCGGTCCGGCGAGACGGTCGGCTTCATGGTGAGCACGCCGGCGCGCTTCGGCCCGGACGGACCGGTCCGGGAGCGTTCGAACATCGTGCTCGTGACCTGGCCGTAGACGCACCCGCCGGCGCGGGCGCGGCGGTGGCGGAACCGCCGGCGCGCCCGCGCCGGCGCTCACCCGCGCCTGGTGCCCGCGATGGTGAAGCAGTTGAACCGGAGGCCGAAGAGGATCCAGGCGGACTGGGTCATCGCACGCGACAGCGGACCCGGCCTCGGGAACCGGCGCACGGCGTCACCGGGACCCACGGCGCGGGCCGCCACCTTCTCCAGCAGGTCGGCGACCGCTCTCATCGCCGGAAAACCGTCGAAGGTGGCGCGGAACGTCCGGTACTCCGGCTGCGCGAAGGCGTACAGGTAGTCGCGCAACCGCAGCGGTGCGAAGGCCCCCTTGAACTCGATGCCGTTGGCGTCGAACCAGCGCAGGACCTCGCCGGCGGTGTGCAGGCTCTCGTGCGGAAAGCCGAAGATGTCGTAGCCGATCTGTTCCGTGTTGAGGCCGTGATAACGCTTGTCGAGCTTCCTGAGCGTCCTGCCGAACAGTCTCCTGCCCCAGCGGACGCGCGCGTCGATGTCGCTTCCGCCCAGCCGGCGGCACAGGGTCTGCTTGCACCGCAGGAGGCGCCGGCTGTACTGGCTGTACAGGCTGACGATGACCGTGCCGCCCGGCCTGGTCACCCGTGCGAGCTGCCGAAAGCCGCGCGCCGGGTCGCCGGTGTGGTGCAGTACGCCGACGGAGTAGCTGTAGTCGAAGCAATCGTCCGGGAACTCGCACTCCAGGATGTCCATGGTCCGGAACGAGACGTTCGCGGCGTTGGACTCGGCCTGCCGCCGGCGGGCTATCGACAGCGAACCCTCGGACAGATCGATGCCGACGACCTCGCCCGCGCCGTGGAGGCCGTACCACAGCGAGTACTCGCCGGTGCCGCATCCCATGTCGAGGACCCGCTTGCCGCGGTAGTCGTCGGGGATCACGCCCAGGCACTTGAGCCGCCATCCCATTTCCTCGTCCGTCTCGCGGTGCAGCGGCCAGGGATGCTCCGAGTACATTCCGACGACCGCTTCCCGGATCCGTTGGATTTCGTCAGCGCGAGTCATGGCCGCCGCGCATTCTACCCTCTCGCGACGCCGTCGGTGGGCGGCCGGGGCGAGGCCGGCCGGGGACGGCCCCGCGTCCGCCTCCTGCATCGCCCCGCAGATTCCCTTCCTATAGACTGGAGCCGTTCCCCATGGCCTACCGCAGCACCCTCGAAGCCCGCCTCGCGCGCAAGGCGACCCGTGCGATCAAGGCCTTCGGCCTCATCGAGCAGGGCGACCGCGTCATGGTCGGCCTGTCCGGGGGCAAGGACAGTTGGGCGCTGATGCACCTGCTCGACGTGTTGCGGCGGCGCGCGCCGGTCGACTTCTCGCTGGTGGCGGTGAATGTCGACTCCGGCTACGCGGCGTACAAGCACGAGGTCATCGCGCGCACCTGCGAAGCGCACGGGTGGGAGCACCGCATCGAGCACACGTCGATCGGCGACATCATGGACGACGTGCTCGACGCCGACGCGACGCCCTGCTCGCTGTGCGCACGGCTGCGCCGGGGCGTCCTGTACCGGATTGCCGCCGAGGTGGGCGCGACGAAGATCGCCCTCGGACACCATGCCGACGACTTCGTCGAGACGCTGCTTCTCAACCTGCTCTTCGCCGGCTCGCTGAAGGCGATGCCGGCGCGGCTCCTCTCCGACGACGGCCGCCACGTCGTCATCCGTCCGCTGGTGTACGTGACCGAGGACGAGGCGCGCGCCTACACGCGCGAATGCGGCCTGGAGGTGATCGGCTGCTGCTGCCCCGTCTGCGGTGACCTCAGCCTGAAGCGGCAGCGGATCAAGCGCTGGCTGCTGGATCTCGAGCGCGAGCACCCCGGCGTCAAGAGCTCCATGCTGAAGGCGCTCGGCAACGTCGCGCCGCGTCACCTGCTCGATACGCGTCTGAACCCTCCCGGCGAGCTGCGCCCGGCGGTCCGGGTTCCGCCCGGCCTGCCGGCGCCGGCGCCGGACGCCGCGGCCGCGCCATGATCCGCCGGGCGCCCGCGGTCCGGCCGGGCCGGTGATGCGGGCGGTTCTGCAACGGGTCCGGCGCGCTTCGGTGACCGTCGACGGGCGCATCGTGGGCGCCATCGAGCACGGCCTCCTGGTGCTGCTCGGCGTCGGCCGCGACGACACCGGCCGCGACGCCGAGTACGTGGCCGCGAAGATCCGGGACCTGCGCCTGTTCGCCGACGCCGGTGGCAGGATGAACCGCTCGGTGGCGGAGGCCGGCGGAGCCGTGCTCGTGGTCTCGCAGTTCACGCTGTTCGGCGACTGCCGGCGCGGCCGGCGGCCCTCCTACAGCGGGGCGGCGCCCCCCGAGCGCGCGAAGGATCTGTACGAGGCGCTGCTGGAGCGGCTGCGGCTGCACGGATTGCCGGTGCAGGCGGGCGAGTTCCAGGCGCTGATGGACGTCGAGCTGTTGAACGACGGGCCGGTGACGGTGCTGCTCGACAGCGGACGGGACTTCTGAGGGGTGCGCGGGGACATGGCCGGGACGCGCCCCACCGCGGGCGAGCTGCTGCGGCTGGCGCTGGCCGGCGAGCTGCTGCTCGTGCTGCTGGCCCTGGCGTGGGCGCGCTACCGCGGTCTTCCCCTCGACGCCGGAGCCGGCCCGTGGCTCGGAAACGCCGCCGCCGGCGCGCTGGCCGCCGCCGCGCTCGCCGTGGTCAACCACTGGCTGCTCTGCCGCGCGCCCCCGTTCCGCGCCGTGCGCGCCGTGCGCCGCGTGTACCGCGACCTGCTCAGGCCGCTCTTCGCGGAGATCGGCGCACGCGAGGTCGTCGTCATCGCGGTCGCCGCCGGCATCGGGGAGGAGCTGCTGTTTCGCGGCGCGCTGCAACCCGAGATCGGACTGGTGCCCGCGAGCCTGATCTTCGGGGCGCTGCACACGGGAGGGCGCGGCACGCTCGCCTTCGGCTTCTGGGTCGCCGCGATGGGCGCGGCGCTGGGCTGGCTGGCGGTCGCGACCGGGGGGCTCCTCGCGCCGATCGTCGCGCACGCGCTCTACGACGCGGCGGCCCTGGCCTACATCCGCTGGGGACCCGACTGCGCGGCAATCGCGGAGCCTCTGCGGCAGGCGGGAGACTAAGGACAGTGACGGAAACTACGTTGCCACGTTCGCGGGCGCGAGCCCAGGAATCACGGGTCTGGGGCGTCACGCCAGTTGACAACTTTGTATCGATCACTGTCCTAAGATCAGGGGATGCGTATTCGTGCGGCCTTCCTTCCTCTGCTGTTCCTGATCTGGCCTGCGGCGGCCGCCGCGCAGCAACGGCCGCTCGTGACCGAGGATCCGGAGTCGGTCGGCGCCGGCGTCGTGCTGCTGGAGGCGGGATTCGACTACCAGCGCGATCAGCACTTCCCGGTGTCGGGGCTGAGCGGACACCTTCGGAGCCTCCCCCGGTTCGGGGTCAGCATCGGGGTGAGCTCGATCGCCGAGGTGCAGATCGACGGCGTATCGTACGACACGCTGCGCATCACCGGCCGGGCGGACGCACCGCTGTCCCGCCTGCTGCGCGTCACCGGCGACAGCACGTCGAGCTGGTCCGATACGGTGGTCGGCGCCAAGACACGCCTGCTGTCCGAGGGCGGAGTGCGCCCCGGCGTCTCGCTCCGGTTCGCCACCAAGCTGCCGAACGCCGGCAACGAGGAGGGGATCGGGCTCGACACGATGGACTTCTACAACACGCTGCTGGTCGGCAAGACGGTCCGGTCGCTGCGCGTGGTCGGGAACGTCGGGCTGGCGATCCTGAGCGATCCGACCCGCGGCGACCGCCAGAACGACGTGCTGGTGTACGGGATATCGTTCGCCCGCGCCTTCGCGCGGGGAGCCGAGATCGTCGGCGAGGTCAACGGCCGCGCCAACACGCGGCGGGGCGACCCGCCCCCCGGCACCGACAGCTCCGGCTACGTCCGTTTCGGCGCGCGCCTGACGCGCGGCCTGGTCCGGGTGGACGCCGCGCTGGTGGCCGGGCTCAACCCGCACGACGCGGGGCTCGGCGTGACCACGGGGCTGACGTGGGTGTTCCGGGCGTTCGAGGTGCCGTGAGGGAAGGGGAGAGCGGCGCGACGGTCCGCTTCGTCAAGGCGCATGCCTACGGCAACGACTTCCTCTTCGTCGAGGAGGACGGCGTCGCCGCCGGCGCGTCGCTCGATCGTCTGGCGCGGGCCATCTGCCGGCGGCAGCACGGCGTGGGGGCGGACGGCCTGATCGTCTACCGTCGCACCGCGAGGGGCGCGGCGATGCGGCTCCTGAACGCCGACGGCAGCGCGGCCGAGGTGTCCGGCAACGGCGTGCGCTGCCTGGGCGCGCTGCTGGTCGAGACCGCCGCCGGAGAGCCTGCGGGCGCGGCCGGCGGTCCCCTCGAGATCGAGACGGCGGGCGGCCTGAAGCCCCTGACGCTGCTGGAGGCGCGGCACCCCCGCTATACCTTCCGGGCCGGCATGGGGCAGCCGCTCGGGTTGCGCGAGGAAGAGCTGGTGGTGGGCGGGGAGCGGGTGCGCGCCGTCGTGCTGTCGGTCGGCAATCCGCAGTGCGTGGTGCTGTCGCCCTCGATGGACGAAGGGGAGCGCCGTTTCCGGCGTCTCGGGCGGCTGCTGGCGACGCACGAGCGGTTTCCGGAAGGGACCAACGTCGAGTTCGCGACCGTCGAGCGTCCCGATCGGATTCGGATCCTGATCTGGGAGCGGGGAGTGGGGCCCACGCTCGCCTCGGGTACGGGGGCGTGCGCAGCCGCGGTTGCGGCGGCCCGCTTCGGCGGCGCCGCGCGCAGTGCGGAGGTGGTCTCGCCGGGAGGCGCGCAGCGCGTCGACTGGACGGACCGGGAGATACGGCTCACCGGTTGGGCCGACCTCGTGGCGCGCGGCCGGTGGATCGAGCCGCCGCACGCGCCGTGACCGGATTCTGCGGACCTGCGCCGGCCGGCGGCCGCACCGGACGGGTGGCGTGTAGTACGATCACGCGAATGCGGCACGCGGATTGAATGTGCGTACCGCGTGAGCGTAAGACAACTGGCTCTGCACGACCGCCCGCGCGAGAAGCTGAGGCGACTGGGCCCGGCCGGGCTTGGCGACAACGAGCTGCTCGCCGCGGTAATCGGTCACGGATTTCAGAACGAGAGCGCGCTCGACATCGCGAACCGGGTGCTTTCCCACGCCGGGGGAGTACACGGGTTGACGCGCTCTCTCGAGGGGCAACTGCAAGGCGTTTCCGGTGTCGGACCGGCCATGTCCGCCCGGATCATGGCGGCCATCGAGCTGGGGCGGCGCACGCTCGCGTTGCCCGACGAGCGGACCCGCCTGGGCGGTCCGCGCGACATGGCGCGTTATCTGCTGCCCCGGTACGGTGCGCGGTCGGTGGAGCAGTTCGGCGTGGTGCAGCTCGACGCGCGTCACCGCCTGTTGCTCACGGCGTTGCTGTCGGTCGGCACGCTGGACGAGACGCTGGCCCATCCCCGAGAGGTCTTCCGGATGGCGACGGCCGGCGGCGCGGCGGCGATCGTCGTGTTTCACAACCATCCGTCGGGGGATCCGACGCCGAGCGAGGACGACGTGGCGCTGACGGCGCGCCTGGTGGAGGCCGGGGCGATCATGGGCATCGACGTGCTGGATCACATGGTGCTCGCCGACGCGTGCTACTACAGTTTCAAGGAGCACGGCCGACTCTAGAGTCGGGCCGGCCGGAGGGCGCCGGCCCGCGTGATTGCGTACGAGTGGCGGGCGCCTGGGCAGATGTCGAGAATCCTGTATCTGGACTGCTTTTCGGGAGCTTCCGGCGACATGATCGCCGGCGCGCTCGTCGCTGCGGGCGTGCCGCTCGACGTGCTGGCGCAGGCTGTCGACTCGCTCGGTCTCGATGGCGTCGAGATCGGCGCCGAACGTGTCGACCGGGGCGGGATCGGGGCGTCGAAGTTCCGCGTCACCCTCTGCGGGGAAGCCGCCGACGCCCCCGGCGCGGCCGGCCGCGACAGGTCGCATGGCCACGGTCCCCGGCACGCGCACGACCCCGACCCCGCGCACGGCCACGACCACGACCCCGACCCCGCGCACGGCCACGACCACGACCCCGACCACGCGCACGGCCACGACCACGACCACGCGCACGGCGCGGGTCACGGCCACCATCACCATCGCGGCCTCACCGAGATCAACGCCATCGTCGACCGGTCGTCGCTGTCGGCGGCGGGCAGGGCGCGCGCGTCGCGGCTCTTCCGCCGGCTGGCCGAGGTGGAGGCACGCATCCACCAGGTGCCGGTCGAGACCGTTCACCTGCACGAGGTCGGCGCGATCGACTCCATCGTGGACGTGGTGGCCGCGGTCCGCGCCATCGAATGGCTGGCCCCGGACCGGGTGGTCGCATCGCCTCTGAACGTCGGCTCGGGGACCGTCGAGTGTGCGCACGGCGAGCTGCCGGTGCCGGCCCCGGCCACCGCGGAGCTTCTGGTGGGCGTGCCGACGTATGCGCAGGGACCGCCGGCCGAGCTCGTGACGCCCACCGGCGCCCTCCTCGTGACGGAGTACGCCGACGCCTTCGGTCCGGCGCCGGCGATGCGGGTCGGGCGGATAGGCTACGGCGCCGGCGCCCGGAATCCGCCGGGACGTCCCAACGTGCTGCGGGCGCTGGTGGGGGAGGGCTCCGCGACCGGCGCGCTCGAGCGGGTCGTCGTCCTCGAGTGCCAGATCGACGACATGAACCCGCAGCTCTACGGCGCGCTGATGGATCGCCTGGCCGCCGCCGGGGCGCTGGACGTCTTCTACGCACCGATCCAGATGAAGAAGAACCGGCCCGGCACCCTGGTTACCGTGGTTGCGCCGCCGGCGCGCCGGGAGGCGCTGTCGGACGTCCTGTTCCGCGAGTCGACCACCATCGGCCTGCGGGTGACCGAGACCGAGCGCGAGCGGCTCGACCGGGAGGAGGTCGCGGTCGAGACGCCGGTCGGCTCCATCCGCATCAAGGTGGCGCGGCGCGACGGCGCGGTCCGCAACGCGGCGCCGGAGTTCGAGGACTGTGCGCGGCTGGCTGCCGAGCACAGTCTCTCGATCAAGGAAGTACAGGCCATCGCCGTCAAGGCGTGGCTCGACCGGAACCTGGAAACCGCCCCCTGACGCGATGTCGAAGTTCTATATCACCACGGCGATCGACTACGTCAACAGCCGGCCGCACCTCGGTACGGCCTACGAGAAGATCGCGGCGGACGTGATCGCCCGCTACAAGCGGCTCTGCGGCGTCGAGACCCGCTTCATGATGGGCAACGACGAGCACTCGCAGAACGTCTTCCAGCGCGCCCGCGAGCTCGGCGTCGAGCCGCTCGCCTTCTGCGACGGCATGGAGAAGACGTTCCGCGACGTCTGGGCGCGGCTGGACATCTCGTTCGACGACTTCATCCGCACGACCGAGGCGCGCCACCGGACCGGCGTGACGACGCTGGCATCGCGCCTGGCCGACGCGGGCGACGTCTACGAGGGCTACTTCGAGGGGTGGTACTGCGTCTCGTGCGAGGCGTTCAAGACGGAGAAGGACCTCGAGGACGGCAACTGTCCCGTGCACGGCAGGCCGCCGCAGTGGATCAAGGAGAAGAACCACTTCTTCCGGCTGTCGAAGTACCGGCAGCGCCTGCTGGACCACTACGCGGCGCACCCGGAGTTCCTCGAGCCGGAGATCCGCCGCAACGAGATGCTCAGGCTGCTCGAGTCGGGGCTCGACGACATCTCGATGAGCCGGACCGGCCAGGCGTGGGGCATCCCGGTGCCGTCGGATCCCGGCAGCGTCGTCTACGTCTGGTTCGATGCGCTCATCAACTACATCTCGGGGGTCGGGTACGGCGCCGACGACGCGCTCTTCGAGACCTGGTGGCCGGCCGACCTGCACGTCATCGGGAAGGACATCACCCGCTTCCACTGCGTCATCTGGCCCGCGATGCTGATGAGCGCGGGCGTGCCGCTGCCGCGCCGCGTCTTCGGCCACGGCTGGGTGCACTGGCAGGGGCAGAAGATGAGCAAGTCGCTCGGGACCGTGGTCGACCCGCTGGAGGCGGCGGACCGCCTGGGGCCCGATCCGCTGCGGCTCTATCTCACCAAGGAGATCGCGTTCGGACAGGACGGCGACTTCACCTGGGACCGGTTCGAGGAGCGCTACAACGTCGATCTGGCGAACAACTTCGGCAACCTCGTGTCGCGGCTGGCGTCGATGGCCCACCGCTACCGGAAGGGCCGTCTGGTGGCCCCGTCGAGTGCGCCGGGCCCCCTGGCCGAGGCTGCGACCCGGGCCGTGGCCGCCTACCGCGAGGCGATGGACGCTTTCGCACTGCACGGCGGAGTGGCCGCGGCGTTTCGGCTCGTCGACGCCGCCAACGAGTACATCGCGGCAGTCGAGCCGTGGGCGACGGCGCGCGATCCGGCGCGCGCGGCCGAGCTCGACCGGCAGCTCTACGACGTGAGCGAGGCGGTGCGTCTCGCCGCGTTGCTGCTCACGCCGATGATGCCCAGCTCGTGTCGCGAGGTGCTGGCGCGCGTCGGAGCGCCCTCCGGGGCCGCGGGTCTCGGCCTCGATCGCGATGCGGTCTGGACGACCCCGCCGGGCGCCGAGCGGCACGTCGTCAAGGGCGATCCGCTCTGGCCGCGGCTCGATCCCGAGCGGGCTGCAGGGAACGTCGAGAAGGATGCGCAACGGAAGGCCTCACCGCCGAGAAAGGTGGTCGGGCGGAAGGTGCGGGTGGCCGTCGATGCCGGCGCCGGCGACCAACGGAGGGAGCAGCGGACGATGAACGACAGTGAACGACGGTCGGTGGACGAAACGCCTCCTGCCGCGGCAGCCGCGCCTCCCGCGACGGAGGCTGATGGGGCCACGGCGGCCGAGAGCGGCGGTGCCGCGGCCGGGGCCGGCACGGCGGAGGTCGCAGAGGCGGCTCCCGAGACACCGCGAATCTCGATAGACGAGTTCGCGAAGGTCGAGCTCCGGGTCGGACGCGTCGTCACCGCCGAGGCGGTGCGGAAGTCGAAGAAGCTGGTGCGGCTGGAGATTGACGACGGCGCGGGCGTGCGGCAGGTCGTCGCCGGCATCGCGAAGGCCTACGAGCCGGAGAGCCTCGTGGGACGGCACGTCGTCTTCGTGGCGAACCTGCAGCCGGCGAAGCTGATGGGGATCGAGTCGAACGGCATGGTCCTCGCGGCCCTCGACGCGGCCGGGCAGCCGGTGCTCCTGACCCCGGACGATCCGGAGCGCGCCCCCGCGGGCTCGGCGATCCGATGATCGATTCCCACTGCCATCTGGCCGACGAGCAGTTCGCCGCCGACCTCGACGCGGTGGTCGAGCGTGCGCGCACCGCCGGCGTGGACGGTGCGCTCTGCATACTCGACGCACTGAACGACGACGAGGCGCGCCGCGCGGACGGCGTGGCCGGGGTCTGGCCGGACACCGCTTTCGCCATCGGGATCCATCCGCACCAGGCGGGCGCGGTCGAAGACGCAGCCGGCGGTCTCGACGGCCTCGCGCCGTTCGTGCGCCGGTTGCTGGAGGCGCGGGCCGGGGCGTGCGCGATCGGAGAGATCGGACTCGACTACCACTACGACTTCGCGCCGCGCGAGACCCAGATCGACGTGTTTCGCCGCCAGATCGCGCTGGCGCGCGAGCTGGACCTGCCGATCGTGATTCACACGCGCGAGGCGGACGACGACACGGTGGACGCGCTGCGGTCCGAGGGGGGCGGGGACGTGCAGGGAGTCTTCCATTGCTTCACCGGGGACGCCGCGTTCGCCCGCCGGGCCCTGGACCTGGGCTTTCACGTGTCGTTCTCGGGCATCCTCACGTTCCGCAACGCAACGGCGATTCGCGAGGCGGCCGCGATCGTGCCCGCCGATCGACTTCTGGCGGAGACCGACTCTCCGTATCTGTCGCCCGTTCCGTACCGGGGCCGCCGCAACGAGCCTGCGCGCGTGGCGCAGGTGATCGACGCGCTTGCCGAGGTGCGCGGCGCGACCCGCGGCGAGATTGCCGAAGCGACGCGGCGGTCGTACGATGTACTGTTCGCTGCCCGCAGCGTTGACGCTCGCGGCGCAACTGTGGTCTGATTCTCGCGGCGTGAACGTGGCACTCAAGTCGTCGGCGCCCGCCGACCTCGAGCAGATCTTCGAACCGATCCGCGGGTCCCTGGAAGCGGTCGAGCAGGCGTACGCGACGTACGTCCGGCCGGCCGTCGCGGCCGACGCGGCGGCCCTGGAGGCGGCTGGCGCCGGGACGGCGCGGGGACCGCGGGCCGTGCACGTGGTGGACGACGTGATTCCGCGCATGGCCCGCTACATCCAGGCCAGCGGCGGCAAGCGTGTCCGCCCCGCGCTGTTGCTGCTGGCCGCGCGACTCGCCGGCTACACCGGGGAGCGCGCGGTCGTCTACGCCTCCGCGGTGGAGTTCATCCACACCGCGACGCTGGTTCACGACGACATCATCGACGAGTCCGAGCTGCGGCGCGGCCGGCTCGCGGCGCATTCGCGCTGGGGCAACGACAAGACCGTCCTGCTGGGAGACTACCTGTACATCAGCTCCATGAAGCTGGCTCTCACGTACGACGACGCCATCCCCATCGTGCGCCTCTTGTGCGACGTCACCCGGCGGATGATCGAGGGTGAGCTGTACCAGTTGACCAAGACGGGGGACGTGAACATCTCGGAAGACGAGTACTTCGAGATCATCCGCCGCAAGACGGCCTATCTGTTCGGCGGCTCCGCCGAGATCGGCGGCATGCTCGGCACCACGACCGATGCGCAGCGCGCCGCACTCCGTGACTACGGTTTCAATCTCGGCGTCGCCTTTCAACTCGTGGACGATCTGCTCGACTACACCGCGGATCAGGCCACGCTCGGCAAGCCGGTCGGCCAGGATCTGCGCGAAGGCAAGGTCACGCTGGCGCTGATCCGCCTGTTCGATCGGCAGGCCGCGGAGGGTCGCGCGCGGGAGATCGCGCACGCCGCGGTGGAGACCGGCGAGATCGACATGGACGATTGGCGCGAGCTGGGAGTCCTGCTGCGCGAGCATCGCGCAACGGACTACGCCTACGACCGGGCCGTCGAGCACGCGGCGGCGGCCAGGGACTGCCTCATCGGGTTCCCCCCATCGGTCGAGCGCGATGCGCTGCTGGCTCTGCCGGACTACGTGCTGGCGCGCGATCGCTGATTCCCGCTGGCGTCCGGCCAGCCGGTCGATCGAGGTCTGACGCGCCGATGCCTGCCGATTCCGGACCCAAGCTCACCCGTAACGCGGCCCGGACCCGCATCGCCTTCCTGCGCGGCGAGTTGAGACGGCACGAGCATCTCTACTACGTCCGCGACGCGCCCGAGATCAGCGACGCCGAGTTCGATGCCCTGCTGCGGGAGCTGCAGCACCTCGAAGAGCTGCATCCGGCGCTTCTGACCCCGGATTCGCCGTCGCAGCGCGTCGGCGGCACGCCGCGCGAAGGAGTCGACAAGGGCGCGCACTCTTCCGTCATGCTCAGCCTCGACAACGCGTTGGACGACGCGGAGCTCGTGGACTTCGATCGGCGTGCGCGAGAGCTGGCCGGGGTGGAAGTTCTGGACTATGTCGGCGAGCTGAAGCTGGACGGCCTCTCGATGGCGGCGCGTTTCGGGCCGGAGCGCCACAAGGGGGGCGGTGACGCCGGCACTCGGCTGCCCGGCTTGCTGGAAGACCCGGATGCCGACAGCCACCTGACGTTGGCGCTGACCCGCGGCGACGGGGTAGAGGGCGAGGTGATTACACCGAATGCCCGCACCCTTCGCACCCTGCCCCTCTCGATTGCGGCGCGGGAGCGTGCGGCGCGGGGGGTGCCGGTGGAGTTCGAGGTGCGGGGCGAGGTCGTGATGCCGAAGGAGTCCTTCGCGGCCCTGAACGCTCGGCAGCGCACCGAGAACAAGCCGATGTTCGCGAATCCGCGCAACGCCGCGGCGGGTTCCCTGCGGATGCTGGACGCGAAGGTCACCGCCTCCCGGCGGCTCGATTTCTACCCCTATCAGTTGCTCGCGCACGGGCAGTCGGTCTTCGCATCGCACTGGACGGCGCTGGAGGCGCTCGAGGCGTTGGGGTTCAAGGTGAACGAGGCACGCGCCCGGTTGCGCGGCGTCGATGGACTGCGCCGGTTCCGGGACGAGTGGTTGCCACAACGTGAGGAGCTCCCGTACGAGATCGACGGCCTGGTCTTCAAGGTCGACTCCGTGGACCTGCAGCGCCGGCTCGGCGCCACGTCGAAATCGCCGCGCTGGGCCGTCGCCTGCAAGCCGGCGGCGCAGCAGGTGGAGACGGTGGTCGAGGACATCGACGTGCAGGTGGGGCGGACCGGCGCCGTGACGCCCCGCGCCCGGTTGCGGCCCGTCCCGGTCGGCGGGGTGACCGTGTCGCACGCGACGCTGCACAACGCGGACGAGATCGCGCGCCTCGGACTGCAGATCGGGGACGCCGTGCTGGTGGAGCGGAGCGGCGACGTGATCCCCAAGGTCGTACGGGTCGTACGCGAAGGCGACAATCGCCGGTCCTTCTCGATGCCGTCCCGGTGCCCCGCGTGCGAGGCCCCGGTGGTGCGAGAAGAGGGAGAGGCGGTCGCCCGGTGCATCAACGTCAGTTGCATCGCGCGGTTGAAGGAATCGATCCTGCACTTCGCGCGGCGTACCGCGATGGACATCGACGGGTTGGGCGAGTGGTTGGTCGAAGTGCTCGTGGACGATGGCCTGGTGAAGGACTTCGCCGATCTGTACGAGCTGAACGCCGAGCAGTTGGCGAATCTGGAGAACGAGTCCACCGTTGGCGAAGAAAGGGCGGTCCAATTGGTGGAAGCCCTCGCGCGCGCGCGGTCCGAGGCGACGCTGACCAGCCTGGTCGTGGCGCTCGGCGTGAGTGGTGTGGGAGGGCGCAAGGCCGCATTGCTGGCGGGTCGCTTTCGGAGTCTGCAGCGGATTGCCGAGGCCACCGTGGAGGAGCTCGTGGCGATCGACGGGATAAGCCCGCGCCTTGCAGCGTCCATCCGCAAGTTCTTCGAGCGATCCGACAACCGTTGTCTCGTCCATTTGCTGCAGCAGTCGGGATTGCCCTGTGACAGTGAGATGACGGACTCGAAAGGCGCCGTCGTGCTCGATGAGCCGACCGGCGCGCCGCAAGTGGCGTCGGCGGAGCGAGAAGAGGATCCGGGAAGGTACGGTGAAGCCCTCCGGCGTTTCGTGGTGCGGAGCGCGAAGCATGTCGAAGGACTGGGGGACACGCTGGCCGGCAAGCTCGTCGACAGCGGTCTGGTCCGGACGCCGGCGGATCTCCATCAGCTCACCGCCGAGCGAATCGCGGGGATGCCCGTGAAGATCCGGCTTGGCAGGAAGTCTGCTCAGAGGATCATGGATGGCCTGAAGCAGTCGAAGCGCTTGCCGCTCGGCCGTCTCCTGTTCGGTCTCGGCATCAGGCATGTCGGAGACCGGACGGCTTCCTTGCTGGCGGATCGCTTCCACAGCCTCGATGCGATGGCATCGGCATCGGCGGAGGAGCTGGAGCAAGTAGAAGAGGTCGGACCTCGCATTGCGGAATCGATCCGGAACTTCTTCGGGGCAGGCATGCACCGGGACCTGATCGAGCGGTTGCGAGGGCACGGTTTGCGCTTCGAGGACGACGAGCAGGAGGAGCGGCAGCCTCATCCGCTCACCGGAAAGGTGTTCGTGCTCACCGGAACGCTGGACGGCATGACCCGCGACGAGGCCAAGGCGCGCATTCTGGGGGCTGGCGGCAAGTTCAGCGGGTCCGTGAGCCGCAACACCGACTACGTCGTGGCCGGGGACAAGCCCGGTTCGAAGCTCCGCAAGGCGCAGGAGCTGGGTGTGGCCGTGATTGACGGAGCCGATCTCGAGAAGCTGACCGCCGGCGAGTAGGAGCGACGATTTGGATAGACCATGGATCATGACCATGGTCTATCATGAGTAGCGGAGGCTTGCGTGGAACAGCTCGCCATCTCGAAGTTCAAGGCAACCTGCCTGGCCGTTCTCGATCGTGTGAACCGAACCGGGCAGCCGGTCCTGATCACCCGGTTCGGCAAGCCCGTGGCGGAAGTGGTGCCCCCTTCGCCCCCCGAACGTCCGGCGCGGTGGCTGGGCTGCATGCGCTCCACGCTCCGCATCAACG
Organism: Vicinamibacterales bacterium; assembly: GCA_963662835.3. Lineage (GTDB taxonomy): Bacteria > Acidobacteriota > Vicinamibacteria > Vicinamibacterales > UBA8438 > WTFV01. Next base: position 6,041,268 of record CAXXVU020000002.1, on the reverse strand, counting down.
GCGACATCGTCTCGCCTGCGCTGGACGAAAAGGAATGGGAGGTCCTGCGCTCGTGAAGCTCCTGCTGGATACGCACATCTGGATCTGGAGCGTTGCAGAGCCGGAACGTCTGTCGTCGCGAGTCCGCGATGCGTTGGAATCATCGCCGTGCTGTCCAACTGACGCCGCGGGTCGCGTGCGGCGGACGTGACGGGAAACGGTGGCCGCGCGCGATGATCTCAGACTAGCGCCGCCAAGCCCGTCGCAAGGCTCCGTGCTTGGCTCCAGCCCCCACCGCCCCTGGAGCTTGCGCCACAGCACTTCGCTTCGTTGCGTTCTGCGGCGCAAGCTCCTAGACTGGCCAATCAGGTCGCGCGTACGTCGGTGTCGCCCGGTGGACGATGACTGTCAACCACAGGCGCCCACACGCGTTCGGGGATCGCGTCGCCGTCCGGCGCGGCGCGATTCGTACCTGTAGCTCGCTTCACCCTCCTTGTCGCCGCTTCCGCCCGCGGTTGTCGGCCGCCGGCGATCCTTCCGCCCCGCCCGTGCGAGCCACCTCGTCAGGTCCTGTGTCGCCGATGCCGACGCATCCAGGGAAAGGAGGAGCGGCGACTGCGCCGTGGCCCGCCAGTCAACACGCACTTCCCAGGAGGTAACGTCATGAGGAAGGCCGCGTTCGTCGGCGGCGCCGCGGCGGTGCTTGTCGTCTCTTCAGCCCTGTCGGTCTCGGCGCAGGGTTTCGGCGCAATCGGCGGGAGCGTGCTCGACGAGGCGGGTTTCGTGCTCCCCGGCGTTACGGTCACCCTGTCGAACCCCGGCGTGATCGGCGGCGATCAGGAAACGGTATCCGATGCCCGGGGCGCCTACCAGTTTCCCAGGCTGGTGCCCGGGACCTACACCCTCACGGCCACGCTCGTCGGCTTCAGCACCCGCATCCAGGAAGGCGTCGTGGTCAACGCCGACGTGACGGCCCGCGCGGATCTGCAGCTCTCGGTCGGCGCTCTCGAGGAGACCGTAACGGTGACCGGTGAGACGCCGCTGCTGGACACGGCGTCCACGCTGCGCCAGACGGTGATGTCGCGCGACGTGATCGATACCCTGCCGGCGCGGCAGGACATCTGGGCGATGGCGCGCACCGCCCCCGCGGTCGTCATGACGAAGTACGACGTGGGGGGGTCGGAGATGTTCGCGCAGACCGCCTCGGTGGTGCACGGCAGCGCGTTCGAGGAGCGAACCCACATGATCGACGGCATGGAGGTCACCTGGGGCGGCGGCGAGGGCTGGGTGATCAGCTACTTCGACGCCCACAGCTTCGAGGAGGTGAACTTCCAGACGTCGGGCGGCTCCGCGGAGTACGGCAAGGGCGGTCCCGTCATCAACATGATTACCAGGACGGGCACCAACGACTTCGCGGGCCAGTACTCGTTCACGGGGGGCGGCGGCCCCACCGCCTTCGACAATCTCCCCGCCCGCCACTTCGACGACTTGCTGGCGGCGGTTCCGGCGCGGGCGCTCCAGGCGAATCCCAATCTCGTGCCGAGCGCCAAGATGCTCGGCGTCTACGACAACTCGATGACGTTCGGGGGACCGATCGTCCGGGACAACCTGTGGTACACGGTCACGACGTCGCTGGTCTACCTGCGGCAGAACCGCCTCGGGTCCTACAACATCGACGGCACGCGGGTTCTGGAGAGCAATCGGATGCGGAACGTGCAGGGCAAGCTGTCGTGGCAGGCGGCCGAGGCCAGCCAGCTTCACTTCATGTTCAACTTCAACGAGAAGCGCGTGTATTTCCGGCCGCAGAACACCGGACCGAGCAGCCACTTCATCGAATCCAATGCGATGACGAGCCAGCGGATCAGCAGTCCGCTGTACCAGACGAAGTGGACGTCGGTCCCACGCCGGAACATGTTGCTGGAGGCGTCGGCCAGCCTGCTGACCGGCGAGGAGCACGGCCGCCCCGTACCGGGCGTGCAGCCGGGCGACCTGCCGACGTTCGACGCCGTCCGCCTGGAGCACCGGGGGGCCGTCCCGAGCTACCTGAACCGGCCGGCGACCCGGATCCACGCTCTGTCCGGACTGACCTTCCTGGCCGGGGAGCACGACATCAAGGTCGGCTACCAGGTGCAGTGGCGCAAGCACGGAGACACGCACTTCTCGTTCATTTCGCCGTATGCATTCGGCGGCTTCCAGAACGGCATTCGCGCCGTCTTTCGCGACGGGATGCCCGATTCGGTCAACACGTACAACACGCCGACCACGTTCGAGATGTTCGCGCGCGACCACGCGGCCTACATTCAGGACAGGTGGCGGCCGACCCGGAAGCTCACTTTGAATCTGGGGTTGCGGCTGGAGAAGCTCAATGCCTGGCAGCCGGCCGTCTGCCAGGAGGAGACGCTGTTCATCGCCGCGGAGTGCTTTTCCGCCATCGACGGCGCGCCGAACTTCTTCTCGCCGTCGCCGCGGTTCGGCCTGATCTACGACTTCGCCGGCGACGGACGGACCGCGCTGAAGGTCACCGTCAACCGCTACAACCAGCCGATCGGCGTCAGCTACATACGGTCCTATCTGAACCCGGTGCGCCGCACCAACGACACCCGGACGTGGACCGACGCGAACGGTGATCTCTTCCCGCAGCTCGACGAGCTCGGGCCGTCGACCGGCTACAATCTCGGCACGACCAACCGGTTCGCGGACGATCTCCGCTGGCCGGCGGCGACGGAGTACTCCGTCGGATTCGAGCATCAGCTTCCGGGCGACATCGTCCTCGGGGCGACCTACATCCATCGCCGGCGCACGAACGAGATCGGGTCGCGGAACGCCGCGGTTCCGGCCTCGAGCTACACGCCGATCGACGTGACGGAGGCGGTCACGGGCCGGCAGGTGACCGTCTACAACCTGGATCCGATGCTCAGAGGCGTGTTCGACGTCGTCTACGCCAACGAGCCCGAGCATGACGCCGTGTTCAACGGCGTCGATGTGACGTTCAACAAGCGGATGAGCAACCGCTGGATGCTGATGGGCGGCCTGAGCCTCGGCGACACGGTCGGGGACATCTACGGCGCGCGCGCCGATCTGAACAATCCCAACTACCAGTTCAGACGCGGCGTGAACACATACGACATCCCCGTGTCCTTCAAGGCCTTCGGGCTCTACGAGCTGCCGTATCAGCTCCAGCTCAGCGCGAGCGCCCAGCACTTCACCGGCTTCCCCGAGCTGACCACGGTCCGCGTCAGCGGCAACACCGTGGCCCTCACCCAGGTGGCCCAGACCGTGACGGTCGAGCCGCGAGGGACGACGCGCAGCGGGACCGTCAACATGGTCGATATCAGTCTGCGGCGGAGCTTCGCGAACGGCCGGTATCAGGTCACCCCGGTTCTGGACGTCTTCAATCTGTTCAACAGCGCCGCCATCGCGGCGCGCGTGACGACGCTGGGATCGGCCTACCAGCGGGTGCGGGACATTCAGCGGGGTCGCCTCGTCAAGCTCGGGCTCACCGTCGACTTCTGAGGCAGGAGGCCGAGACGCAGCCGCTGCCCCTGTTCTCGCCGCGTGGCGGGAGCAGGGGCTTCTCGTCTTGCAGCACGCTCCGGGGACCATGGTCAGAAAGGCGTGAGCACCGACAGCGGGTCGAGCCCCAGGGGAGCGTCATTTCTCCAGGGTCTCCCGCGCTCGTACTGCTCCAGCTTTTCGGCCATTCGCGGCACGAGGTCCTCGCGCCCGGCGCGCCTCGCGGCGGCGATTCCCTCGCGCTGCCACCGGGCGGCGTCCTCGTAGTATTCGAGCTCGGCGAGCGCCATGGCGAGGGTCTCGCCGAAGTCGGTAACGCGTTGCGCCTCGGGCAGCGCATCCAGCACCGCCATCGCCGCCAGGCCGTCACGGACGCGGGCATTCGGCGCGGCGACCAACAGGCGGGCCAGCGCGTGGCTGAAGATCGGCCGCTCGGGGTAGCCAGACACCAGGTCGGCCAACCGGGCGCGGGCCTCCCGGTAGCGCCCGAGATCGACGAGCGCCGCCGCGTACCCGAACGCTGCGCCGCCGGACCGCGAGTCCGTGTCGACGACCTGTGCGTACTGCGCCAATGCCTCGCCCGGACGACCGGTTCTTCGCAGTACCCCGGCCAGCCAGACGCGCGCGTCCACGAACGCGGGATCGAACCGTAGAGCAGCCGCGAAACGGTCGACGGCGTCGCGATCGCGCCCGCGCGCCTGCAACAGCACGCCGAGGCTGTATTGCGTCCTGGCGGAGTCCGGGGCCAGCCGCGCCGCTTCCACGAGCTGCTGGCCGGCCCCGCGCCTGTCGTCCATCATGAACAGGGCGATGCCCAGCTTCTGGCGGAGTGACGCATTGGCCGGGGCCAGCTCGACGCCCTCGCGGAAGTACGCGGCCGCTCCCGCCCAGTCGCCGCGTTCGAGGGCGCGGGTCCCGCGGCCGTCGTACGCCAGCGGGCTTCGAAGTACGACGTCCGTTTCTTCCAGCAGCGGATCCGTCCGCTCGATCGGCCGGTTGCCGCGCTGCCGGAGGTGCGCTTCGGCCTTGTCCATATCGCCCAGTCCGCGGAACGCCATTGCGAGCGGGTAGTGCAGGCTGGTGGCGCGTGGATCGAGCGCCAGGGCGGCCTCCAGGTGTTCTGCGGCGCGCGCATGGTCGCGTCTCGCCAGCGCCGCGCGTCCGAGGCCGAACTTGGCGAGGACCGAGCGGGGCTGCAGAGCGAGCGCCTGCTCGAACGGCGGAACGGCCGCTTCCGGCCGGCCCTGTGCAAGGTGGACCTCTCCGAGCCAGAGCAGCGTCGGGACGTCGTCCGGGCTGAGCGCAAGGGCCTCCGCGAAGAACGCCGCCGCGCGCGCGAACGCGCCGGTGGTCCGGGACACGTGTCCCAGGTAGTAGGGCCAGCGGCGCTCGTCCGGGGCGAGCGCCCGCGCATGGAGATAGCATGCCTCGGCCGTCTCGCGCTGCCGGGTCGCCATGAAGAGATGTCCCATCTCGCCGTAGGCGCGGCTGAGTTCGCCGGGGGCGCTGTCCGGATGTTCGACGGCCGACGTCAACACGGCGTAACGCTCTTCGATCTGCGCCCGGATGGACGGTTCCACCGCGGAGAGATCGGGCAACGCGACAGGCGGCAGCCGCGCCGCGTCCGGCCGTCCGGCCGTGGACGCCCCGGTGGCGCCCGTGACCGAGGCGCCATGGTCAGGCGTGCACGCCGCGGTCAGGACGGCCGCTGCCCACGCCGCCGCGACGAGCGTGCCCGGCCGTCCGGCCCGGCGCCTCACGGCGCCGTTCCCCTGGTCAACGTCGTCCACCGATCGACGGCCATGCCCGGCCACTCCTCCACGGTTCCATCCGGCCAGTGGACCCGCACGCGCTGCACTTCCTCCGCACCCCCGAGCCCTGCGAGCACGCGCGGGTCGTTGGCGGACGCGTAGCTCCCGTCGGTGCGCACCCGCCGCCAGAGGGTCGTCCCGTCGTTGCGCGCGATCTCGACCCGCGCGCCGAGCATGTCGCGGGGCGGCGTGCCCACGAGCCGCAGTCCGAGCCAGTGATGGCGGCCGGCGGTCTGGTTGACGAGCATCTGCGCCCGGCCGTTGTCGTTGGCGATCAGCACGTCCACGTCGCCGTCGTTGTCGATATCGCCGAAGGCCGCCCCGCGGCTCACCGCGGACCGCTCGAAGACGGCGCCGGCCCGATCCGTCACCTCCTCGAAACGCCCGTCGGCGAGATTGCGGAACAACTGGTTGCGCTGCGCGTAGGGAAAGGGCGCGCCGGGGTCCTGTCCGACATCCTGCACCGTGCCGTTGACCGCGAGCACGTCGAGCCAGCCGTCGTTGTCGAAATCGAACCACGCGGTCCCGAAGCCGGTGTAGCCGAAGCTGGCTGGACCGAGTCCGGACATGGCGCTGCGGTCCTCGAACAGGCCGGTCCCGTCGTTGACGTAGACCGTGTTGGTCTGACTCGTCAAATGAGTCAGGAACAGATCCTCGTCGCCATCGTTGTCGAAGTCGCCGGCGTCCACGCCCATGCTCGCTTCCGGGTTCCCGTCGCCATTCAGCGCCGTTCCCGACAGCAATCCGGCGTTGGTGAACGCGCCGTCTTGCCGGTTCATCCAGAGCTGGTTCTCGTGGCCGTCGTTCGCGACGTAGACGTCTGGCCAGCCGTCGCCGTCGAAGTCGGCCGTCACCACGCCGAGCGCCGCACCGAAGGCCGGTCCAGGCAGGGCTGTGGCGGTGACGTCGTCGAACCGACCGTCGCCGCGGTTGCGGTACAGGCGGTCCGGCTGGGGGCGGAAAACGCCGGTATCGGCCGGTCCCCCATGGTGGGGGGCGCAGTAGTCGCGGCCGCCCGTTCGGCCGGGACAGGCCGTGGCCGTCTCGACGTCGTAGTGCAGGTAGTTGCCGACGTACAGGTCCAGCCACCCGTCGCGGTCGTAGTCCACGAAGGCGGCGGACACGCCCCACCCGTCGTCGTCCGTGCCGCTCTGCTGCGACACCTCGATGAACGTGCCGTCGCCGTCGTTCCGGAAGAGCTGGTTGCGGCCGAGGTGCGTCAGGTAGATGTCGATCCACCCGTCGTTGTCGATGTCCCCGGTCGCGATGCCCATGCCGTACCCGCGCGCGTCGATGCCGCTCTCGTTCGTGACGTCGGTGAAACGCAGGACGCGGGAGCCGTCGGCCGGCACGACCAGATCGTTCCGGAAGAGCCGCCCGGCGGGCCCTAGCGGTCCTCGCGGGGGGGACAGGGCCTCGCTGACGGTCTCGTCCGGTCCGAGCATCTGCCCCTGGACGAGGTAGACGTCGAGGTCGCCGTCGTTGTCGTAGTCGAGCAGGCCGGCCCCCGGCGCCATGATTTCGGGAATGTGGAACGCGCCCGCGGCGCCGTTGAAGTGGACGAAGTCGAGGCCGCTCGTGGCTGCGGCGTCGATGAACCAGTCGGGCGCGGCGCCCGGTCGGCGACTTGCGCCAACGGCCGGGGGAGACGCGGCGCCGGCCTCGTCCGACCGGATCGATCCGTGGTCTCCCGGCGCATCGGCGCCGCAACCCGCCACGAGCGCGCACGCAAGAAGTACGGGCGGGATCGGCGCACGCGATCGGCGTCCCGAGGGGGTACCTGGTTTCCGGACCGTTCGCCGCATCCCGCGCGCGCTGCAGCACTTCACGCGACAGACCACCGCCGGCCGATGGCGGGCGTTGTGATGGACCAGTGGCTGGGCTAGTATACGGGACAGTTGGTCTTGGCACGCCGGACCGGTGACGACGGCACCGTCACCGGAGTGGAGGGGCGTGTCATCCGATGCCGGCTGCAGGCCGGGAGACGTCGCCGGGCACGCGAGGAGGGACGACATGATCGAACGACTTCGTGCAATGAGCATGTATGCGGCGGCGGCGTTCCTGGCGGCGGGTCTCGTGGTGCTCGGCCCTCCCGTTGCGGCCCAGGACGACGACATCAGCGGCGTCGTGACCAGCGCGGCCGGTCCCGAGGCCGGCGTCTGGGTCATTGCGGAGACGCAGGATTTCGACACCGGCTTCCGGAAGATCGTCGTGACCGGCGACGAGGGGCGCTTTCTGGTGCCGGATCTGCCGGCCGCCTCCTATGAAGTCTGGGTGCGGGGCTACGGCCTGACCGACTCCGACAAGACGGCCGCACGGCCCGGCGACGATCTCGCCCTGACCGCCGTTGCGGCCGCCTCGCCGCACGAGGCGGCCGAAATCTATCCGGCCAACTACTGGTACTCGCTGCTCGAGGTGCCGCCGGCCGGCGACTTCCCGGGCACCGGCCCGCGCGGCAACGGCATCGGCGTGGCGATGCGGACGCAGGCCGACTGGGTCGACCGGCTGAAGGACGGCTGCCAGCTCTGCCACCAGCTCGGGAACAAGGCGACGCGCGAGATGCCGATGCTCGACCTCGACGACTTCGACTCGGCCGTCGACGCCTGGGAGTACCGCATCCGGGCCGGCGGGGCGGGGCCGGCGATGGCGGTGGAGATCAATCGGATGGGGCGGCCGCGCGCCCTCCAGTTGTACGCCGAGTGGAGCGACCGGATCGCCGCCGGCGAGCTGCCGCCGGTGCCGCCGCGCCCGCAGGGACGCGAGCGCAACCTCGTCCTCAGCATGTGGAAGTGGGGCCATCCCCGCGGCATGGTCCACGACGAGATCACCACCGACAAGCGCAACCCGACGCTCAACGCGAACGGGCCGATATACGGCGTCGGCGGGGCGGGGCTGGTGATCACCGATCCGCGCACCCACACGTCGGTCCGCATGGACCTGCCGACCCGCATCGAGCGGCCGCGTCGTGCGGACTCCTATCAGGGGTCCTCGACCGCGGTCCCGTCGCTCTATTGGGCGAATGAGCCGCCCGCCGGGCTGCAGAGCCGGAGCGCCCACAACCCGATGCTGGACGACAAGGGGCGCCTCTGGATCACGCAGGCGGTGCGGCCCAACGACGTGCCCGACTGGTGCCTGGAGGGATCGGACCACCCGTACGCGCAGTACTACCCGATCCAGCACCGCGCAGAGTCGCGGCAGTTGTCCTACTACGACCCGGAGACCGGCGAGTTCGAGTTGATCGACACCTGCTACTTCACGCACCACCTGCAGTTCGCCGACGACGCGGACGACACGCTCTGGCTGAGCGGCTCGACCGAGGCGATCGGCTGGCTCAACACGCGGCTCTACGACGAGACCGGGGACGAGCAGGCGTCGCAGGGCTGGTGCCCGACCGTCATCGACACCAACGGCGACGGCCGCATCACGAAGCCGTGGAACGAGCCGAGCTTCAACGGCGACGTCGAGATCGACCCGGCGCGCGACACGCGCATCGGCAGTCTCGACAAGTTCAAGCGCGCCTACGGCGTGATACCGCATCCGGACGGCTCGGTCTGGATCACCCGGCGCTTCGATGTGCCGGGGCGCCTGGTCCGGCTGGACCTCGGCGACAACCCGCCCGAGACCTGCATCTCGGAGGTCTACGAGCCGCCGTACGATCCGAACGGCGACCCGAGCGCATGGGGCTTCGGCCCGCGCGGCATCGACGTGGATCGCAACGGGATCATCTGGACCGCGCTCGGCGGCAGCGGGCATCTCGCCAGCTTCGACCGCGACAAGTGCACCGTGCTGAACGGACCGACGGCCACCGGCCAGCACTGCCGCGAGGGATGGACGCTGCATCCGACGCCGGGACCGACGTTCAAGGGGGTCGACGGATCGGCGAACGCCGACTACCACTACTACAACTGGGTCGACCAGTTCGACACCCTCGGCCTCGGCGCCAACGTGCCGATCGCCACCGGCACGACGTCGGACGCGCTGCTCGCACTCGATCCGGACAGCGGCGAGTGGGTGATAATGCGCGTGCCGTATCCGCTCGGCTTCTACAGCCGCGGGCTCGACGGCCGGATCGACGATCCGGACGCGGGTTGGAAGGGACGCGGGGTCTGGTCGAGCTTCAACACCGGGTCGCCGTTCCACCTCGAGGGAGGCAAGGGGGCGACGAGCGAGATCGTGCGGTTCCAGATCCGGCCGCACCCGCTGGCGAACTAGCCAGGGGTTTGCCTGCCAGAGTCGCGCGCCGGGAATGGCGCTGACGAAGACAGGCGCCGAATCGGAGTCTGCGCCGTTGGAGTGCCGTGCTGCCGCGGACGGCGCTGAACCGGGCGTCGGGGCCGGGAGAACGTGCGAGTGGGCTGCGGGGCGCCGCGGTACGGCGCCGAGGGGTTGACATGCATGCGATCAGGTGTCTGTCCGCATTCGGGTTGACGATTCTGCTGGCCGCGGGCAGCGTGTCGGCGGGCGCGAACGAGGGTTCCCTGATCGGCGCGGTCAGGGCCCGGGACGCCGGCGCGGTCGAGGCCTTGCTGCGGGCAGGGGTCGACGTGAACGCGCCGGCCGCCGACGGAGCCACGGCGCTGCACTGGGCCGTCTACCACGACGCATTGCCGCTGGCCGATCGGCTGCTCGATGCGGGGGCCGGCGTGGACGCGGCGAACGACTACGGCGTGACGCCGCTGTCGCTGGCCTGCGACAACGGGTCCGCGGGCATGGTGATGCGCCTGCTCGATGCGGGCGCGGATGCCGACGCGGCCCGCTCGACGGGGGAGACGCCGCTGATGACGTGCGCCCGCACGGGGCGCGTCGAGGCGGTGCAGGCGCTGCTCGACGCGGGTGCGAACCCCTCGGCGGCAGAGACCTGGCAGGGCCAGACGGCGCTGATGTGGGCGGCGGCCGAGGCGCACACGGAGATCGTGCGTGCGCTGGTCGAGCATGGCGCCGATGTCCACGCGCGCACGGCGGGCGGGTTCACCGCCTTGGCGATCGCGGCGCGGGAGGACGAGCCGGAGCTCGCCGCACTGCTGCTGAACGCGGGGGCCGACGTCAACGCCACCGCCCCCGGCGGCGCCACGCCGCTGGTCGTCGCCACGGTCCGCGGGCACACCCGGCTGGCGATCTTCCTGCTCGAGCGGGGGGCCGACCCGAACGCCGGCGAGGCCGGGTACACGCCGCTGCACTGGGCCTCCGGTTCCTGGCATTCGGAGCTGACCGGCAGCCTGCGCGGCATCGAGACGGCGCGCGACGAAGAGTGGCGGTCGCTGAACGGGGTGCGCGACGGCAAGCTGGAGCTGGTCGAGGCGCTGCTCGCGCACGGAGCCGACCCCGACGTGCGGCTGGTCAACCACCCGCCGCAGTTCGGGTTCGCGAGCCAACGCTTCCGCGTGAGCATCGCCGGCGCCACGCCGTTCCTCCTTGCCGCGATGGACGCCAACGTGGCGGTGATGGACGCGCTGGTCGCGGCCGGCGCCGACACGCGGCTGGCGACCGACGAGGGGACCACGCCGCTGATGGTGGCGGCGGGTCTGGGGCGCGTTCCCGCGGAGACGCGGGTGACCGAGCCGGATACGCTCGATGCGGTGCAATTCGTGCTCGATCTGGGCGCCGACGTGGACGCGGCCAACGCGGTCGGCCGCTCGGCGCTGCACGGCGCGGCGCACATCCGCTCGGACGCGGCGGTGCAGCTCCTCGTCGACCACGGGGCGACGGTGCAGGTCGCGGATCAGCGCGGCATCACGCCGCTGATGATTGCCGAGGGGGGCGGGCACATCCTGCTGCCGGGGCTCGGCGGGGGAAGCACCGCCGACCTGCTGCGCGCGCTCGGCAGCGCCGAGACGACCGAGAGCTTCATCGACATCTTCAACGAGGGGCCGATTCGGTAAGGGGTGTCCGGGCTGGCGGCCGGAACGGCGGGGTGTCCGGTGGACGGCGCGACGACGCGGGAGACCACGATGATGAGTTGGGCGACGGGAACCGGGCCGGCAGCGGCTCTCGCGGCGGTACTCGCGTCGGTCCTGTGCGCCGCGCCCGCGGCAGCCCAGGCTGCCACCGCCGCCGCCGCATCCGCGCAGGCGCCGAGCGAGCGGCCGGGCGTCGAATCGGCCGCGGCCTGGCGGGCCGTTCTGGACCGCTACTGCGTCACCTGCCACAACGAGCGTCTGCTGACGGGGAACCTCGCCCTCGACGACGTCGACGTCGACCACGTCGGCGCCGATGCGGAGGTCTGGGAGAAAGTCCTCCGGAAGCTGCGCACGCAGGCGATGCCGCCGCCGCGCCGGCCGCGGCCGGACGCCGGGACCTACGGCGCGTTCGCGACGTGGCTGGAGACCGCGCTCGACCGGGCCGCCGCCGATCGGCCGAATCCCGGCCGGCCGACCATCCATCGCCTCAACCGGCTGGAGTACACGAACGCCATCCGCGACCTGCTCGATCTGGAGATCGACACGGCGACGATGCTCCCGGGCGACGACCTCGCCTACGGCTTCGACAACAACGCCGACATCCTGACCGTGGCGCCCGGATTGCTGGAGCGCTACATGTCGGCGGCGCGCAGGATCGCGCGGCTGGCGGTGGGCGACCCGGCCATCGAGGCCGACGCGGTGCGCTACCCGCTGTCCTCGCTGCTGGTGCAGGACGACCGCATGAGCGAGGACCTGCCGTTCGGCTCGCGCGGCGGCGCGGCGGTTCGGCACCACTTCCCGCTCGACGGCGAGTACCTCGTCCGCCTCGGGCTGCAGGGCAGCGGCCGGCGCGAGCCGCAGGAGATCGACGTCCGGGTGGACGGCGTCCGGCGCGCGCTGCTGCGGGTCGGCAATTGGCCGGAGGGTGCGGATCCCGGCGCGGCGCGGGTGGTGGAGCCCGGCGATCCCCTGCTGGTCCGTTTTCCTGCCCGCGCCGGCACGCACGTGGTGAGCGTGTCGTTCACGAAACGGACGGCGGTGACCGAGGGGATGGCGCCGAGCCGCTTGCCGATCTGGACGTTCTCGACCGGACGCGGCTACGTGCAGCGGATGGCGCTCGAGAGCGTGGAGATCGAGGGGCCCTTCAGCCCCGACACGCTCGGCCGCGGGTCCGGCGGCGAAGGGGAGGCGGCCAGCCGTCGGCGCATCTTCGTCTGCCGTCCGGCGATTGCGGAGGAAGAGGAGCCGTGCGCCGGCGAGATCCTGGGGACGCTGGCGCGGCGGGCGTTCCGCCGGCCGGTCGACGAGATCGATCTCGAGGTGTTGCGCGGCTTCTACGCCGAAGGGCGCAGCGAGGGGAGCTTCGACGCCGGCATCCAGCGGGCGCTCGAGAGCATCCTGGTCGATCCGGAGTTCCTGTTTCGCATCGAGCGCGATCCGGCGGGCATCGATCCCGCCGCTCCCTACCGCCTCAGCGACGTCGAGCTGGCGTCGCGGCTGTCGTTCTTCCTCTGGAGCAGCATCCCCGACGACGAGATCCTGGACGCGGCCGAGGCGGGACGGCTGAGCGATTCGGATGTGCTGGAGCGGCAGGTGCGGCGGATGCTGGCCGACGAGAAGGCGGGCGTGCTGGTATCGAGCTTCGCCGCGCAGTGGCTGCACCTGCGCCGCATGCGCACGGTGACCCCGGACGTGAACGCGTTTCCGGGGTTCGACGAGAACCTGCGCGACGCGCTGGTGCGCGAGACGGAGCTGTTCGTCGAGAGCCAACTGCGGGAAGACCGGAGCGTGGTCGACCTGCTGGACGCGGACTACACCTTCGTCAACGAGCGTCTGGCCCGGCACTACGCGATTCCGAACGTCTACGGATCGCGTTTCCGGCGCGTCGACCTGCCGGGCGAGGAGCGGCGCGGGCTGCTCGGCCACGGCAGCGTCCTGACCGTGACGTCGCTGGCCACGCGGACCTCGCCGGTGGTACGCGGCAAGTGGGTGCTGGAGAACATCCTCGGCACGCCGCCGCCGCCGCCGCCGCCCGACGTGCCGGACCTGCCGGAGCGGGCCGACGACGGGACCGTCACGTCGCTGCGCGCGCGGCTGGAGGCGCACCGCGCCAACCCGGTGTGCTCGAACTGCCACGCGCGGATGGACCCGCTCGGGTTCGCCCTCGAGAACTTCGACGCGGTCGGCAAGTGGCGCGACAAGGGAGTGGCGGGTACGCCAATCGACCCCTCCGGCACCCTGCCCGACGGGACCGCCTTCGACGGCTTCCCGGGCTTGCGGGACATCCTGCTGGAGCGCCGCGAGGAGTTCGTCACCACGGTCACCGAGAAGCTGCTGACCTACGCGCTCGGGCGCGGAGTGGAGCACTACGACCGCCCCGCCATCCGCGCCATCGTGCGCGAGGCCGCCCCGAACGACTACCGCTGGTCGTCGCTGATTCTCGGCGTCGCTCGGAGCCTTCCGTTCCAGATGAGGAGATCGGATTCATGATCATCACGAAGAAGACGCTGCCCCGGCGCACCGTGCTCCGCGGACTCGGGACGGCGGTGGCGCTGCCGCTGCTCGACGGGATGGTGCCGGCGCTGACCGCGCTCGGCCGGACGGAGGCCAGGCCGAAGCCGCGCCTCGGGTTCGTGTACGTGCCGCACGGCGCCGTGATGCGGAACTGGACCCCGTCCACCGAGGGCAAGGGCTTCGACTTCACGCCGATCCTCAAGCCGCTCGAGCCGTTCCGGGACGACCTGGTCGTGCTGTCCAACCTCGATCACGCGCCGGCGGCGCAATTGCCGGGGGACCCGGCCGGGGGGCACGGGCGCATCACCGGCGCCTTCCTGACCGGCGTGCACGCCAAGCCGACCGAGGGCGCCGACTTCGAGGCGGGCGTCTCGGTCGACCAGATCGCGGCGGCGAGGCTCGGTCAGGAGACGCAGCTCGCCTCGCTGGAGGTGGGCATCGGGCTGCCGGAGTTCGGCGGCGCCTGCGACGCCGGCTTCAGTTGCGCCTACATCAGCACCCTGAGCTGGAGCACGCCCACGACGCCGTTGCCGATGGAGAGCAACCCGCGGGCGCTGTTCGAGCGGCTGTTCGGCGACGGCACCAGCACCGACCCGGAGGCGCGGCGCGAGCAGATGCGCAAGGACCGCAGCATCCTCGACGCCGTAACCCGCAAGGTGGCGCGTTTGCAGGACGGGCTGGGGGCGGCGGACCGGGCCAAGCTGACCGACTATCTGGCCGCGGTGCGCGACGTCGAGCGCCGCATCCAGCGGGCCGAGGCGGACGCCGACCGCGAACTGCCGGTGGTGGACCGGCCGTCGGGGAGCATCCCGGCCTCGTTCGACGAGTACGTCAGGGTGATGTTCGACCTGCAGGTGCTCGCCTACCAGGCCGACCTCACCCGCGTCGTGTCGTTCCTGATGACGCCGGAGCTGACCGCGCAGACCTATCCGCAGATCGGCGTGCCGGATCCGCACCACGCGCTGTCGCACCACGAGAACCGGCCCGAGAGCCTGGAGAAGCTGACCAAGGTCGGCGTCTACCACACGTCGCTCCTGTCCTACTATCTCGACAGGTTGCGGGCGACGCCCGACGGCGACGGTTCCCTTCTGGATCAGGTGGCGATCCTCTACGGGAGCGGCATGAGCAACAGCAACCTGCACAACATCCAGAAGCTGCCGATCCTGGTCGCGGGCGGGGCGGCAGGCCAGATCGAGGGGAACCGCCACCTGACCTACCCGGACGAGACGCCGCTGACCAACCTGTACCTGACGCTGCTCGGCATGCTGGACGTTCCGACCGAGCGCTTCGGTGACAGCACGGGCGAGCTGCGGTACCTGACGGGCGTCTGATCCGTCTGACGGGCGCCGGAGCGGCCCGTCCCACGGGGATCCGCCGCCGGACGACAGCCTGGGGAGTGGGGACGATGCGAGGGCCTCGATTTTTCGTCGCAGTCGGGTTGCTGGCCATCCTTGCGGGGCCGGGGGCGGCGCCGCCCGGCTTCGCGCAGCCGGGGAACGCCGCGGCCTCGGCCGCCGAGTCCGCCGCCGGCGCGGAGATCCAGACGGTCCTGACGCGCTACTGTCAGGCGTGCCACAACCGGCGCTCGACCGTCGGCCGGGAGACCGGGCTCGCTTTCGACGCGCTCGACGTGGGCGGGATCGCCGGCGACGCGGAGCGCTGGGAGCACGTCGTCCGGCGGCTCCGGAACGGCTCGATGCCGCCGGCGGGCCGGCCGCGGCCGGCGGCGGAGACCTACGAACGGGTCGCGACGTGGCTGGAGACGCGGCTCGACGCCGCGGCGGACGCCAATCCGGATCCGGGCCGCCCAGCGGTTCTGCACCGCCTGAACCGCGCCGAGTACCGCAACGCGGTGCGTGACCTGCTTGCCCTCGACGTCGACGTGTCATCGGTGCTTCCGGCGGATACGTCCAGCTACGGCTTCGACAACATCGGCGACGTCCTCGGTCTCTCGCCGCTCCTGCTGGAAAGCTACCTGGCCGCCGCGAACCGGATCAGCCGGCTCGCCGTCGCCAGCGATTCGGGCGTTGCGCTGACCGCCGACGTCTACCGGGTGTCGACCGAGCTGACCCAGCGCGATCGTCTGGACGGGCTGCCGTTCGGCACCCGCGGGGGCACGCTGATCGGGCACGTCTTCCCGGTGGACGGCGAGTACGAGGTCCGGGTCCGCCTGGCCCGCAACGGCGCGTCGGGCAACGGCGGCGACATCGTGGGGCTGAACGAGCCGCACCAGGTGGAGATTGCCGTCGACGGCGCGCGGGCCGGGCTGCTGAGCGTTGGAACCGGCCTGTCGGCCGAGGATTCCGACTGGGATGCGTCCCCACAGGAGGCGGCTGACGCCAATCTGCGCGTCCGCGTGCCGGTGCAGGCCGGTCCGCGGCGGCTCGCCGTCTCGTTCCTCAGGCGGCCCTCCGCACAGGTCGAGCGCGTGCGCCGTCCCTTCCTGCGCGCGCTGCTCGAGCACGACCGGACGCACGATCTGCCGTACGTCAGCGAGGTGATCGTCACCGGACCGTACGGTCCGGCCGTGCCGGACAGCACGCCGAGCCGCGACCGCATCTTCACCTGCCGGCCGGAGGCGGGGTCCGCGGCCGAGCGCGCGTGCGCCGAGCAGATCCTGACCGCGCTGGCGCAACGGGCGTTCCGGCGTCCGGTGGACGCGAGCGACCTGGGGGTGCTGCTGCCCTTCTACGAGGCGGGCCGCCGCGAAGGGGGTTTCGAGCGGGGCATCGAGCAGGCGCTGGCCCGGCTCCTGGTCAGCCCGTCCTTCCTGTTCCGGATCGAGCTCGATCCGGTGGACGCGGCATCCGGCAGGGCGTACCCGGTCGAGGAGCAGGCGCTCGCCTCGCGGTTGTCGTTCTTCCTCTGGAGCAGCCTGCCCGACGAGGAGTTGCTCGACCTGGCCGGCCGGGGCGAGCTGAGCGATCCGGACGTGCTGGAGCGGCAGGTGCGGCGCATGCTGGCGGACCCGCGGGCGGACGCGCTGGCCGACAACTTCGCCGGGCAGTGGCTCTACCTGCGGAACGTGCCGGCGGCGCGGCCCGATTTCCGGCGCTTTCCGGACGTCGACGACAACCTGCGGCACGCGTTTCGGCGGGAGACGGAGCTGCTGTTCCAGAGCATCGTCCGCGAGGACCGCAGCGTCCTCGATCTGCTGGCCGCCGACTACACGTTCGTCAACGAGCGCCTGGCGCGGCACTACGACATCCCGCACGTATACGGCGACCACTTCCGGCGCGTCGGCACCGCCGGCCACCCGATGCGGGGCGGTCTGCTGGGGCAGGGCAGCATGCTCACCGTACAGTCGCTGTCGACGCGCACGTCGCCGGTGAAGCGCGGCATCTGGATTCTCGAGAACATCCTCGGGACCACGCCGCCCGACCCGCCGCCGGACGTGCCGGAGCTGGAGGCCGGCGAGAGCGACGGGCGCGCGCTCTCGATGCGCGCAGCGATGGAGCGGCACCGCGCGAACCCGGCGTGCGCGGCGTGCCACCGGCTGATGGACCCGCTGGGACTCGCGCTGGAGAACTTCGACGCGGTCGGCCGCTGGCGCGAGACGGACGCCTCGGGCGAGCCGCTCGACGTCTCGGGCGAGCTTCCCGACGGCACCCGCTTCACGGGCGTCGCGGAGCTGAAGCAGGCGTTGCTGGCGAACCCGGAGCCGTTCCTGCGGACGCTGACCGAGAAGCTGCTGACCTACGCCCTGGGGCGCGGCCTGGAGTACACCGACGCTCCCGCGGTGCGGCGGATCGTGCGCGACGCGGCGCCCCGGGAACATCGTTTCTCGGCGCTGGTGCTCGGCATCGTCGAGAGCGTGCCGTTCCGGCAGCGGCGGTCGGCCGGCCCGGACCCGGAAACGGTAGACTGACGGATCGACGCAGAAATCAGGGATCGACGCAGAATCAGGAAGAGAAGCGCGGGAGGAATCATGCTGATCACGAAGCGGGCCTTGCCGAGGCGGACGTTTCTCCGGGGCGCCGGCGCCGCGCTGGCGCTGCCGTTGCTGGACGCGATGGTGCCCGCGGCCTCCGCGCTGTCGCGGACCGCGGCCAATCCGGTTCGCCGGCTCGGGTTCGTCTACTTCCCCAACGGCGCGAACATGTTCCAGTGGCAGAGCAAGGGAGAGGGCAGCGCGCTCGAGCTGTCGCCGACCCTGGCGCCCCTCGGCCCCTTCCGCGACGCGGTCACGGTGCTGTCCGGGCTCGACAACGACCCGGCGAATCCCTGGGGCGACGGCATCGGCGACCACCCGCGCGCCGGCTCCTCGTGGCTGAACGCCGCCCACCCGCTCAAGAGCGAAGGCCCGGCCGTCCGCGCGGGCACGACGATCGATCAGATCGCCGCGGCCGAGATCGGGCAGGACACCCCGCTCGGCTCGCTCGAGCTCTGCCTCGAGCCGGCCGGCTGGATGGGCAGCTGCGGCGGCAGCGGCTACAGTTGCGCCTACACCGACTCGCTCTCCTGGCGGACGGCGACCACGCCGCTGCCGGCCGAGCACAACCCGCGCAACGTGTTCGACCGGATGTTCGGCGACGGCGCCACGCCCGAGGAGCGGCACGCCCTGCGGCGCCGCAACCGCAGCGTGCTCGATTCGGTAACGGAGGAGATTGCCGGTCTGGAGCTTCAAGTCGGTCCGCAGGATCGCGTCCGCCTGACGGAGTACCTGGACGCGGTGCGCGAGATCGAGCGGCGCATCGAGCGCAGCGAGGCGCACAGCGCCGCCATGCCGGACGCCGATCGCCCGCTCGGGGTGCCGGACTCCACCGGGGCGCACGCCAAGCTGATGTACGACCTGCAGGTGCTGGCGTTCCAGGCCGACCTGACCCGCGTCTTCACGTTCCAGTTGGGACGCGAGACCAGCCAGCGCGCGTTTCCGGAGATCGGCGTGCCGGACCCGCATCACGCCACGTCGCACCACCAGTACGACCCGGAGCGGCTCGCCAAGATCGGCCTCATCGACACGTACCTGGTGCAACTGTTCGCCTACTTCCTGGACCGGCTGCAATCGACGCCGGATGGAGACGGGACGCTGCTCGACCACGCTATGGTGATGTACGGCGGAGGCATCAGCGACGCCAATCAGCACAGCCACACGGCGCTGCCGCTGCTGGTAGCGGGCCGTGGCGGCGGGAAGCTTGCCGGGGGACGGCACCTGGCGTATCCCGCGGGAACCCCGCATGCGAACCTGCTCGTGAGCCTGCTCGACAAGGCCGGCGTGCCGGTCGAGCGTATCGGCGACAGCACGGGGCAGCTTCACGAGCTGTCCGGCGTGTAGCGTGGAGTTCACCGTGATGGGCGCGTGCTCGGGCGGACGTCCGGTCGCGGGACGCATCGCCGCTCGGATGCGGCGGGTGTTGTCCCGCGCGTTCCTCGCCAGCGGGTTGCCGGCCTTCGTGCTCTGCGCGGGGGCCGGCGAAGCCGTCGCCCGGTCGCCGCTCATCGACGCGGTGAAACAGGGCGACCTGGCGCAGGTGCGCGTCTTGCTGGACCGGGGAGCCGACGTCGACGCGCCGGAGATCGACGGTACGACGGCGCTGCACTGGGCCGTCCACCGCGATGACGGCGATCTCGCCGCGTTGCTGATCGATCGCGGGGCGGACGTGACGGCGGCCAACCGGTACGGAGTGGCGCCGATCGCGCTGGCGAGCCTCAACGGCAGCGCGCCGATGCTGGCCCGGCTGCTGGCGGCCGGGGCGGATGCGAACCGCGCGCAGCCGGAAGGGGAGACCGCATTGATGACCGCGGCCCGCACGGGGCGGGTCGAGGCGGTTCGAGTCCTGCTGGAGCACGGCGCCGACGTCGATGCGGCCGAAGAGTGGCGCGGCCAGAATGCGCTGATGTGGGCAGCGGCGGAGGGGCACACCGCGACGGTGCGGGAGCTGATCGCCCACGGGGCGGACGTCCACGTCCGGTCGGGACGCGCAGTTCCGCCGGCGGGCGACCAGGAGACCGGCGGCGGCGCGGTTGTCCGGGAGGGAAGACCGGCGCGGCCCACTGGCTTCTCGGCCATCCTCTTCGCGGTTCAGGGCGGTCATCCGGATGCCGCGATGGTTCTGGCCGATGCCGGTGCGGATGTCGACGACATGGCGCCGGACGGCTCCAGCGCACTGGTGGTCGCCATCGACAACCGGCATTACGAGCTCGCGGCGTGGCTGCTCGACCGCGGCGCGGATCCCAACGCGGACGGCGCCGGCTGGACCGCGCTCCATACCGCGGTGCTGGCGCACCGGCCGCACTTCCGGGTCGTGCCGGACCCGTCGCCGACCGGCAGCCTGAGCAGCGGCGTGCTCATCGAGGCGCTGCTGGCCGCCGGGGCGGATCCGAACGCGGCGTCCCGCGAGCGCGTCCGGCTGGCCACGCAGACATCGCCGTTGTTCCCGACGGAGGGAGTGACTCCGTTCCTGCTCGCCGCCATTGCCGCGGACGCCCCGCTCATGCGCCTCCTGTTGGCGCACGGTGCGGATACGAGCGTGACCAGCGCCGGTGGTTCGACAGCGCTGATGGCGGCGGCGGGAGCCGCGACCTACGCCGGGCAGGGCGCCGGATCGGAGGCCGACGCCCGCGAAGCGGTCGAATTGCTGCTCGCTGCCGGGGTGGACGTGCACGCGGCGGACGAGGCCGGCAACACCGCGCTGCACGGGGCGGCGAACCGGGGCGCCAACTCCGTTATCGAGCTGCTGCTCGAACACGGCGCGCGGCTCGACGCGGCAAACGGGCGGGGCTGGTTGCCGGTGACCATTGCTCAGGGACCGATAGACACCATCGAGCCGTTTCCCGAGACGTACGCGCTGCTTCGGGAGCGGACACTGGCGACGGGCGTGGACGTGCCGCCGTGTCCGACCTGCGCGCTCGGCATCCTGCACGACGACGCGCTCATCGCGGACCGCTAGCGGCCTGCAGCGCGTTACCAAGGAGCGACCGATGAACCTATCCAATGGTGTGCATACTCGACCGTTTGCGGCGGTTCTGGCCGCGCTGGCCCTGATCGCGGGAGCGTCCGCGGCGACCGGCCAGCAGGGGCGGACCACGACGCAGGGACAGCCGCCGAACATCACGGCGGGCGGACAGACCAACTGGACGAGCCACAACCTCGACCTCGACAACAGCCGCTACTCGGCGCTCGACGAGGTCAACACCGAGACCATCGGCGGGCTGGCCGAGCGGTGGTCCTACGAAGTGGCGGCCGGCATAGATATCGCCCAGGTGACGCCGCTGGTGATCGACGGCGTGATGTACTTCCACGCCGGGCCCAACGTCATCGCCATCAACGCGGTGACCGGGGAAGAGGTGTGGAATCTCGAGCTGAACGAGGCGCGCCGCAACCGCGTCCGCGGGCCGACCTACGCGGAGGGGAGGATCTACGCCTACAACGGACCGAGCCTGGTCGCCGCCGATGCGAAGACGGGCGAGCTCGTCGAGTCGTTCGGGGACGGCGGCGTGCTGCCCGTGGTCGGGCTGGCGCTGCAGACCAAGTATCCGGACACCTATCCGCCGACCCTCGATCCGCACGAGCTGGGCTACCGGATCACCGCCGCGCCGGCGTACCACGACGGTACGCTCTACGTCGGGGCCGCGCTCTCGGAGGGGCACATCCCGGGCGGACTGGTGATCGCCACCGACGCCACCACAGGCGCCATCGAGTGGGTGTTCAATACCATCCCGCAGCGGCCCCAGGACGACGGGTGGGAAATTGCCGCGGACACGTGGGGCGACGGCCAGCGCGCCGGTGGCGGCGTCTGGACGCAGCCGGCCATCGACCTCGACCTCGGGCTCATCTACTTCAACACCGGCAACCCGTCACCCGATTACGACGGGTCCGCGCGCCCCGGGGCCAACCTGTTCACCAACTCCACCGTGGCCCTCGACCTGGAAACGGGGGCGCTGCGCTGGTACTACCAGGCGATCCACCACGACCTCTGGGATTGGGACCACGTTACCGGGCCCGTGCTCTTCGACGTCACGGGCGCCGACGGGGAGATCATCCGCGGCGTCGGCTCGGCCGGCAAGAACTGCCTGCTCTATCTCTGGAATCGCGAGACCGGCGAGCCGATCAACCCGATGGTCGAGACGCTGATGCCGACCGAGAGCAACGTGCCCGGGGAGGTGGTCTATCCGACGCAGCCGATCCCCTACAACGCCCGCGGCGTGCCGATGACGCCCTTCTGCGCGACCTACGTGCACCTCGACGACCCGGAGCTGCAGGCCCAGAGCAGGCCGATGTACACGCCGTACTCCATCGAGGAGCACCTGATCGTCGCCCACGGCGGATCGAGCTTCGGCTCGCCGGCGTTCAGCCCGCGCACCGGCCTGCTCTACGTCACCGGCAAGAACGCGGCGGTCTCGATGATCGTCCGACCGCTCGGCGACAGCCTCGAGCCGGGGCCGCACGGCGACGGCCACAGCGCGAACTTCGAGGAGCTGAGCCGCATTCCCGCCTTCACGCCGACCACGACGCTGACTGCCTACGAGCCCGCCAGCGGGGAAGAGGCGTGGCAGGCGGTGTTCCCCGCGCTCAGCCCCATCGGTGCGAGCGGCAACCTCGCGACGGCGGGCGATCTGGTGTTCCAGGGTGCCGACGACGGGGCGTTCTATGCGTTCCACGCGGCGACCGGCGAGCAGTTGTTCCGCCACCAGGCGCAGCGCGGCATCCGATCGAGCCCGATGTCCTACCAGGTGAACGGGAAGCAGTACGTCACGGTCATCGCGACCAACACGGTGCTGACCTTCGCGCTGCCGTAGGCAACTCGATTCCATCCCGGGACCATGCGCACTGGGGAAAGGGCAGTGGTGCGCGCCGGATAGAATGGACGCCGTGACTCGGAGGCGCCGTGGAGGCTGATCGTCGTCTGCTGACCCGGGTCGTGCTGCGCAACTACAAGAGCATAGCCGCGTGTGACGTTTCCCCGGCGCAGTTGACGTTCCTGGTCGGCCCCAACGGCTCGGGCAAGAGCAACTTCCTCGACGCGCTGCGCTTTGTCGCCGATGCGGTTCGGTTCTCGCTGGACCATGCGTTGCGTGACAGAGGTGGGATCGGTGAGGTCCGCAGGAGGTCCGGAGGCCATCCCAATCACTTCGGAATACGGATCGATCTCGGTCTCTCCGACTCGTCGGTGAGTTACGCGTTCACCGTCGGCGCAAAGCCCCGCGGCGGGTACGAGGTGCGGCAGGAACAGTGTCGCGTGACCCGATACGACACGGGCGTGCATCACTTCTACTCGGTGGAACGTGGGCGAGTCCGGAGTACTTTGTCTCCGACTCCGGCTGCCGCCGACGATCGGCTCTACCTGGTGAACGTCTCCGGCGTCGAGGCCTTCCGGCCGGTCTACGACGCGCTCATGGGCATGGGGTTCTACAACCTGAATCCGGAGGCGATCCGGGAGCTTCAGTCACCAGACCCTGGTGTTCTTCTGAAACGGGACGGCAGCAACATCGCCAGCGTACTCGCGAATCTCGCCAGCCGTTCGCCGGAGATCAAGAAGCGGGTCGAGGAATACCTCGGCAAGGTGGTCTCCGGAGTCTCCGGGGTCGACGAGCGGTCTGTCGGCCCCAAGGAGACCCTCCAGTTCCGGCAGGAGGTTCGTGGCGCGCGGAACTCCTGGCGGTTCTTTGCGAGCAACATGTCGGACGGAACCCTGCGCGCGCTCGGCGTGCTCATCGCATTGTTTCAGGGATTCGACAGTGGGAAACCGGTTCGTCGCTGTATCGGCATAGAGGAGCCCGAGGTCGCGCTGCACCCGGCGGCCGCCGGGGTTCTCATCGACGGTCTCCGGGACGCCGCCGAGCAGGCGCAGATACTGGTGACGAGTCACAGCCCCGACTTGCTGGACGACAACGAGATACCGGACGAGGCAATCATCGCGGTAGTCGCGGAGCATGGCGAGAGTCGCATCGGTCCTTTGGATGACGTGGGACGGTCTGCACTCAGGGATCATCTCTATACGGCCGGCCAGCTTCTGCGAATGAACCAACTGCGTCCCGACCCGAGCGTGTTCGAATTGCGGCCGGAACAGCTTCACCTGTTCCACGTCCTGCCGTGAAGCGATGGTGAAAATCGTGGCCATCGTCGAGGGGCATGGTGAGGTAGAGGCTGTCCCGATTCTCCTGCACCGAATTGCCGCGGCGGTCGCGCCGACCACCGAGATCGATATTCTCCCGCCGATACGCGTCGACCGGTACGGGGTCTTGAAGCCGCACGAGTTGGAACGGGCCGTCGAGCTTGCTGCCCGAATGGTCGGAACCGAGGGCAGCATTCTGATTCTGCTGGACGCTGACGACGACTGTCCGGCGGAGCTGGGCCCCGATCTGCTGGAACGCGCCGGTGCTGCGCGCCCGGACCGCGCCATCCGCGTCGTGTTGGCCAAGGCGGAATACGAAGCGTGGTTCCTGGCGGCAGCGACCTCAATCGCCGGGCGGCATGATATCGACGAGGCTGCTGTGCCACCCGCCGATCCTGAAGGGATCAGGAACGCAAAGGGGTGGCTGACCCGGCAGATGCCAGTTGGTCGTTCGTACCGTCCGACCCGGCATCAGGCAGCCCTGACGGGGTACTTCGATCTCGATTCCGCTCGCCGGGCGGCCCCCTCGCTCGATAAGCTGTGGCGAGACGTGAGTGCGCTGCTTACGCCCGACGGGCCGGGAGACGACGCCGAAGACGGAACTTCCAACCTGCCGTAGTCGCCGTCCACTGTCGATGATTTGAGCGCCCGCGCGGACTGTCTCCTCGGCAATGCGCCGGAGACGATGCAGCCGCGACGCCACCCCGACGATATCGTCACGCCAGGTGCCGCCGATAGAACGCGAGCATCCGCGTCCAGCACTCGGCGGCGTACTCGGCGTGATACACCTCCGCGCGGGTGTCGTTGAAGAAGGCGTGGTCGGCGCCCTCGAAGACGTTGATCTCGACCTGCTTGCCGGCCGCCCGCAGGTCGGCTTCCAGCTTGCGGGCCACCTCCGGGGTGACGAAGCCGTCCTTCTCGGCGAAGAATCCCAGGACCGGCGCCTGCAGGTTGGCCAGATTCGGCGTGACGTTGGGGTGGATGCCATAGAAGTCGACGCAGGCGCCGACCGCGGCGTTCGCGCAGGCGGCGAAGAGCGAGAGCTGGCCGCCCATGCAGAACCCCACGGTGCCGACCCGGTCGCCGGTCACGTCCTCGCGGGCAAGCAGGTAGTCGACGGCGCCGCGCAGGTCGCGCTCGGTCTGCTCGATGTTGAGCGCCATCATCAGCTTGCCGGCGTCGTCGGGGCTCGTGGCAGTCTCGCCGTGGTACATGTCGGGCGCCAGCGCGACGAAGCCTTCGCTCGCGAACCGGTCGGCGACGTCCTTGACGTGGTCGACCAGCCCCCACCACTCCTGGATCACGATCACGCCCGGACCGGAACCGGACGCCGGCGTCGCCAGGTAGCCGCCGGAGCGCTTGCCGTTCGCCGCGAACTCGACCATCCCGCCCATCGTCTCGCGCTCCTCTCGCTCGTATCGTCGCTCTTGCAGCTCGCGCGACCATCTGGCCGGGTTGGGAGTTCCGCACCAGCGAGACTCCCACGGGGCAAGCTCCCGGCTTCAGTCCTCGGTCGTCGCCGACACCGCGCGGCCGTCGACCTGCACCTCGGACAGGCTCTGCGCGCGGTTCTCGAACCCGTCGTCCGACAGCGGCGCGTAGAGCTCCAGGCTCGACTGCAGCAGGCCGCCGCCGTGGAGCACGCCCACCTCGTCGGCGTTCAGGCCGGCGCGGTGCACCATCCAGTCCCTGTAATCGGCCGGGGCCGGGACCGCGGTGGACCAGTCGGGGCCGGGGCCGCCGAGCACGAAGCGGTCGGGCTGCAGCCGCTCGTCGATGGTGCCGACGAGCCGTCCGTCGACGTGGAGGTGCGTCTGGCCCCGCGCCACGTGGTGGGTCAGGGTCACGTGGTGCCACTGCCCGTCGGCCCCGGGCTGCGGCGACGTGGCCGCGTTGCCGTTGGCGGAGGTGTAGACCCAGCGTCCGTTCTGGATCGCGAGGGTGGCCTGGAAGCGCCGGCCGGTGGGGGTGAGCGTGATCGCCTCGAAGTCGAGCTCGGCGCGGCGGAAGGGGACCGTGACCCAATCCACCTCGTGACCGACGGTCTCGCCGCCGATGCTGGCGATGGTGCCGTCGCCCTCGGCCCGCACCTGGAACGTCAGGCCGAACGAGCGCAGCGTGTCGTCGACGTTCAACGTCATGGGCGACCGGCCGCGGCCGCGCACCCGCGCGAAGCCGTCCGCGACGGACCGCGCCGGGGTCGGCTTGCCGGCTTCCAGCGCGTCGAAGAGCGTCGGCACGAAGGCGTGGAACATCTCGGTGTGGCCGGACGCGTTGGGATGAATCGGCTCGGGGAAGAAGCCGCGCGCCCAACGCCCGTAGCCGTCGTCGATGGCGCCGAGCAGGTTGACGCTCGGCACGTCCCAGGTGTTGATCAGCAGGTTCGTCGCCCGCGTGTGGGCGTACTCCGCCTCGGTGAAGTCGCCGCGCGTGTACGTAAGGCCGATCACCGGCACGATGCCGTGCTCCCGCGCCCGGGCAATCAACCGCTGCAGGCCGTCGGCGAACTGCTGCGCGACGGCGTCGGCCGCCTCGCGCGAGTCGGCGCAGCGGGGCGACGGCTGTCCGGGCGGGCAGCGCATGATGCCTTCGTTGCCGAGCGATAGCGCGATGACCACGTAGCCGGGGTCGACCGGCGTCAGGTAGCGGGTGCCCGGATCCGGCTCGCCCTCCGGCTCGAAGCGCGGGGTGATGGTGATGGTGTTGTCGCCGCCCCGCGAGACGTTCAGCACCTCCCATCCGCGCGGCTCGAGCAGCTCGCGCAGGCGGCCGGTGTAGCCCCCGAGGTTCAGCTCGTCGCCGGTGCCGTTGGGGACCGACGACCCCCAGAGGGCGATGCGGCGCGGGCGTTCACTGTCGTCCGACGATTGCGCGGCGGCGCTGCCGGCGGTGAGGAGAAACAGGGCGACCAGCAGGATCGGGATGCGGCGAGAGTCGGTGAATCGCATTGCATGACCTCTCATGGGCGGTGGTTCATTGTGGGGCGCCGGCAGAATAGCACGTCGGGGACCCGGCAGTGCGTCGCCGGACCGGGCGTTCTGCGCCGAGCCCGCAGCCCTCACCGGGACGTGACGTCGGAGACTTCCCCGGCCGCGTTCACGAAACCGAGGCGTCCGTTTCCGACCTCTCCGAGCGAGGCCATGAAGTTGCCCTGGCCGTCGAGGAACACGATGCTGGGTGCGCCGTCGTCCGCCACGCCGGCGACCAGGCGCGTGCCCGCGGAGCCGCCGAGGTTGAGCACCGTGGCGTTGCCGACCGTGGTCAGCACCGCCCGTCGCCGGTTGGCGGCCGAGAGCGCCAGTTGCGGCATGTCGTCGCTGCCGACGACGAGCGAGGCAGACTCCTGTCCCGATCCGTCCGTGAGCACCAGCCGGGGCAAGCCGTCGCCGGTCAGGTGCATCTGCACGCGGACCCGCGAGCCGTCGCCGAGGGTCAGGATCGGCCGTCCCTGCACCGCGCCGAACAGGCCCTGGCCCTCGCCCTCGGAGCCGGTGACGATCAGGGCGTCGGTGCCCTGGACCATGGCGCGCAGGCGCGTCTCGCCGCCGGGGCCATTGAGCTGGATGAGCGGTGTCCCGTCGGGCTCCACACCGAACGTGCTCCGCGCCTGTCCCGCCTGGTCGTACAGCGTGATCGACGCGAGGCCCCCCGGATCGCTGCCGGCGAGCACGCCGCGCAGTTGCCCCGCGCCGTCGACCAGGTTTACCTGGGTCGCCGTGACCACGCCTGGCGTTCCCTGCGCCTGTACCGCGCCGGACATCAACAGGTGCGTCGCCGCCCCGCCCGCGAACGATGCCACGAGCATCGCTCCGACCATCCAGAAGCGCTCGCGCGCCAGTCCTTGCTGATTCGACATCTCCTGCTCCCGTGTTGACTCGGTGGCGTTTGTCGGTTGCTCAGTGTGTGTCCCGGCGGCCCGACGATGTCGCGCGCTCACGTCTCGACAGCCGTGAACCGGCGCCCGCGGGTCTCCGGCCCCAGCCAGACGACGGCGGCCACGAGCAGGCCGGACACGGCAATACAGGCCGTCATCGCCGACCCGGTGGTCATTCCGCCGTCCTGCAGCCGTCCGAGGACGAAGGGCGTCAGCGACCCGAGCGCCGCGCCCACATGGTACGAGAGCCCGGGGCCGACGCCGCGCACGGCGGTGGGGAACCGCTCCGTGAGGTACGCCGGGGCCATGCCCCAGACGCCGCCCCCCGAGGCGCCCATGACGACGGCCCCGACGGCGAGCGCCGCGTCGCCCGTCGCGCCGACGTAGGCCGGAATCGCCGCCACGCCGGTCAAGGCCGCCGCCGCCACCGCGCCCCGCCGGCCGAGCCGCGTCCCGGAGGCGTGCCCCCAGAGCGCCATCCCGACGACGGCGCCGAGATTGAACGCGAGGAGGTAGCCGAGGGGCTCGCGCCCCGCCTCGCGCAGGAACGTCGGGTACCAGAAGCTGAGCGAGTAGTAGGAGAACATGAAGGCGCCCATCAGGATCGACGCCTGCACGGTGGCCCACAACAGGTCGGGCCGCAGCAGTTGCAGGATCGACACCCGCTCGCCCGCGCCCTCGGCGCCCGTCTCCTGCAGGTGGCGCCGGCGGGCGAGCCAGACCGGGCTCTCGCTGACCGACGACCGAATCCAGGGCACCAGCAGCGCCGGCACGACCCCCACCCAGAACATCACGCGCCAGCCCAGCGTCGAGCCCTCGGCGTCGCTGAGCGGGTCCGGCAGGCCGGTGAACAGGGGATAGACGTAGTGGAACGTCAGGGCGGCCAGCATGTAGCCCCAGAACCAGCCGCCCTGCAGCAACCCGGACGCCAGCCCGCGCAGCCGCGCCGGAAACTGCTCGAGGGCCAGCGGCATGCCGGCCGCCCACGGGCCGCCCATCCCGATGCCGAAGAGGGCCCGGAAGGCGAAGAGCATGGCGTAGGAGGTCGAGAAGCCGCTCAGGAACGCGAAGAGCGAGAACCAGAGGATCGACAGCATCAGGGGCAGCTTCCGCCCGTAGCGGTCGGCCATCATGCCCGCGCCCAGCCCGCCCACCAGCCGGAACATCAGCGTGACCGTGCCGAGCGCCCCGGCCAGCGCGCGGTCGACGGTGAAGCTCTGCTGGATGTCGAGCAGGATGAACGTCAGGATGGTGAAATCGAACGCGTCGAGCATCCAGCCGAGGAAGGTGGCGGCGAAGGCCCTCCACTGCTCGCGGCTCACCTCGCGGTACCAGGGGCGTGCCGGCTGATTCACCATCGGAGCGTTCTCCGCCGCAGCCGACCGCCGCGCAAGGCGCGCAGTATAGGATACGGACAAGCGGACCTTATCAGACAGGCGGCGCAATGCGAGTCGCGGCTGCGATGTGCGTTCGCGGGTCGCGCCGACAGCGGAGACGACACATGACCATGATCCGGAGCATTTCCATCGTGCGTGCCGCGGCCGGCGCGGCGGTCGCAGTGGTTCTCGCGTTTAGCGGCGCCGCATCGGCCGGCGCCCAGACCGTCCTCGACCCCGGCGCATCCGTAATGGTCACCGGCGGGGCCGTCCGGGGCGCTGTCTCCGCGGGCAACGCGGACATCGTGGCGTTCAAGGGGATCCCCTTCGCCGCGCCGCCGGTCGGCGACCTGCGCTGGCGTCCGCCCGAGCCGGTCGTCGGCTGGGAAGGGGTGCGCGACGCGTCCGGGAGCGGCGCGATCTGCGTCCAGAACGGGGGGCAGGACGTCACCCAGGACGAGGACTGCCTGTTCCTCAACGTCTGGGCGCCCCGCGAGACGAGCGAGCCGCGGCCGGTGCTGTTCTGGATCCACGGCGGCGGCTACACGGGCGGCTCCGGCTCGACCGCCCTCTACGACGGCACGCCGCTCGCCGCGGACGGGGCGGTGGTGGTCACCATCAACTACCGCCTCAACGTCTTCGGCTTCCTCGCGCACCCGGCCCTGTCGGCCGAGTCGCCGCACGGCGCCTCCGGGAACTACGGCCTGCTGGACATGGTGGCCGCCCTCGAGTGGGTCCGCGACAACATCGCGACGTTCGGCGGCGACCCCGGCCGGGTGACGATCTTCGGGGAGTCGGCCGGCGGCGGCGCGGTCATGTCGGTGATGCTCGTCCCGCAGGCGGGCGGGCTGTTCCACGGGGCCATCGCCCAGAGCAACTGGATCAACGGCTGGGACCGGCCGCTGGCCGAGGCGGCGCGCGGCTGGGAGGCGGCCGAGGAGCAGGGGCTGCGGGTGGCCGCCGCGCTCGGGATCGCGGGGAGCACCGACGAGGCGCTGGCCGCGATGCGCGCGGCGAGCGCGGCCGACGTGCTGACGGCCTCGAACGCCGACGCGGGCAGCCCGTTCCTGCGGACCGGCAACGTCTGGGCCCCGAACGTCGACGGCTGGGTCATTCCGGACGACCCGCTGGCGATGTACCGCGCGGGCCGGCAGCATCAGGTTCCGCTCATCACCGGCCTGAACGGCAACGAGGGCTCGCTGATGACGCGCGGCATGGACATCCCCGACGCCGCCGCGTTCGAGACCTACGTCCGGTCCGTCTACCCGGAGCTGGCCGACGAGATGCTCGGGCACTACGACGCCTCGTCGCCCGCCGCGGCGCAGGCGGCCATCGACAAGGTGATCCACGACCTGTTCTTCGCCGGGCCGGTCCGCGCGCACGCCGAGTCGCAGGCCGCGGCCGGCGCGCAGACGTGGCTCTACCACTTCACCCACGTGCCGCCGACGCCCTGGGGCGCCGATCTCGGCTCACACCACGCGGCGGAGCTGGTCTACGTCTTCGGCACGCTGACGCGGCGCGAGGAGGGCGGCGAGCGCCCGCTCGGCCTCACCCCGGTGGGCGACTACACCGACACCGACACCGATCTCTCCGCCGCGATGCGCGGCTACTGGGTGCAGTTTGCCGCCACGGGGAACCCCAACCGCGGCGGGCTGCCGCCGTGGCCCGTGTTCGATCCGGAGACCGACCGGCACTTGGAGCTGAGCTCCGCGATCACGCCTGGAACGGGCGTCGACACCGAAGGCGCGGCGTTGTGGGAGGCGCTGGAGGCGAATCGCCGCGGCGGCGGGGAGTGAGCAACGTGGTACTCCCGGGCCCAGAGTGACCCAGAGACGATCCCGCTTTGATTTATGGGGACCCTGGACCGAGAAGCTCCGTAGAGATTCGCGATGCACATTCCGGAGATCAGCATCAAGAACATCCGTTCCCTGCACTCGCACACGTGGTGTGTTCCTAGAGAAAAGTGCGCCGGCTGGCACGTCGTTTTGGGTGACAATGGTTCCGGGAAGTCGAGTTTTCTCCGAGCGGTTGCACTGGCACTGACCGAACCGAGACACGCCGGACAACTCAGGCAGTCATGGAACGATTGGCTGACGCGCTCGCGCAAGGACGGGCATGTAAGGCTACTGGTTGCTCCGAGGGCCGGGTGCGACGGCCTTACAGAACCAGGTGCCGAACAGTCGTTCCCCCTTG
Organism: Vicinamibacterales bacterium; assembly: GCA_963662835.3. GTDB lineage: Bacteria > Acidobacteriota > Vicinamibacteria > Vicinamibacterales > UBA8438 > WTFV01. Next base: position 6,010,056 of record CAXXVU020000002.1, on the reverse strand, counting down.
GAATCAGGCTGGTTCGACAAGATGCAGCCGTAGAGTTGTCACAGTCGCCGGAGCCTCCGAAAGGAGTGGGCTGGACACACCATCGCGGCTGGTTCGCTGCGTCCTTCGGACCATTTCGCCGTTTCTTCGGCGGCGATGCGAGCCTCTGGAAGTCCCTGGGATCCGCACCGCGGGTGGGAAGGCACCTGACTATGTTCGAGGAGCGAATCGCGCTGACGGAATGTCTCGAGTGGTTACGCGACTTGAAGTTCCGGGAACTCGAAGGTGATCTGGAGGGTGCTCTGCTTCATCACGTGATGGAATTCGTCAATCAGAGTGACTTCCTTCCGTCGAACGTGAGACTGGTGGACGTGACGTCGCGCGGGATCCTGTTTCGTGATGCCAACGGTGTGGATGTTTCCGTCGGAGATCTGAGCGATGGCTATCGATCCATCCTCAGTTTGACCTTCGAATTGATTCGGCAGATGGCGAAGGCGTTCGGTCCGAATCGGATCTTCGATCCGACTGATCCCACCAGAATCGTCCCCGAAGGGGTGGTCATCATCGACGAGATCGATGCTCATCTGCATCCCACGTGGCAGCAGAGAATCGGCCGCTGGTTCTGCGAGCATTTCCCCAACGTCCAGTTCATGGTCTCCACACACAGCCCTCTGGTCTGTCAATCGGCGGAGAACGGCTCGATTTACGTGCTGCCTCGGTCGGGGACGGACGAGCGCGGTGGAATGGTGGAGGGGGCGGCTCTGAGACGACTGGTCTATGGCACTGTGCTAGACGCCTACGGAACAGAAGCGTTCGGTCGAGAGGCAGCGTTGACACGTTCGTCGAGTTCGCGCGATATGCACAAGCGCTTGGCGACCCTCAACAACACGGAAATGCGGCGGAGACTCACCGACGACGAGGAAAAGGAACGACAGAAGCTGCGAGAGGCACTGCCATCTGCGGCAACAACTCTGAGCTGACCAGTGCTGAAGATTCGAGATGGGCGGTTGTCTTCGGCGGCTATGGACGCGTTGGCGGAGTATCAGCGGGATGTGGATGCACAGAACACGTATCGCGAGCGGGTCGGCCGTGCGAAGACCAGGTTCAGTCGGTACAACAGGAAGACGAACCCGACGTTCGCCGCAGTGCGCGCGAAACTCGCGAGAATGTGCGGCGTAACACGGCGATGCATGTATTGTGAAGACTCCGTCGCCGACGAAGTGGAGCACTTCAGGCCCAAGGAGCTGTATCCGGACGTGGTGTTCGCGTGGAGAAATTACCTGTACACTGCGGGCAGTGCAACGGCGGCAAGAACAATCGCTTCAGCATTGTCGAGCCGGGCACCGGCGAATTGGTGGAGGGCACGAGACGGCGGCGCGCTCGAGTCACGCCGCCGCAGGAGGGCGCGGCTGCGCTGATTGATCCCCGGCGCGAGAATCCGTTGGACTTCATCATCCTCGACTTGCGGGACACCTTCGAGTTCACTCCTTTTGCTGACGCGGGTACGGTGGAGTTCAGACGGGCAGATTACACAATCGACTTGCTACGACTCAACGACCGGGGCTACTTGACGGAGGCGCGGAGGAACGCGGGGGGAGCCTACGAGGCGCTTCTGGAAAGGTACGTGACGCTGACGCAGGATGGCGCATCGCATCGACAGGTCGCCCGGTTGAAGAGGTGCATTCTGGGTAATCCTCATCCAACGGTCTGGGCGGAGATGAAGCGTCAGCACGGTCGTCACGATTCGTTGGCCACGTTGTTCCAGGCGGCTCCAGAGGCGCTCGATTTCTGAACGTTGCCGGCGTGCGGTGATTCGAGGGTGCATGAGCAGGATGGGCGCACTCACCGCAGCAGCAGGAACGTCGACAGCGGGAGACTGACGATCCGCGGATCGTCCACCACGCCGGAGGCGTCCTGGGTGATCAGGACGCCGAAAGAGGCATCGTTCACGGTCTTCTCGAGGAACGAACGGAGGCCTGCGGTGTCGCGGTGCTGATCGATGCGCCGCTGGTACTTGATCTCGACAGGTATCCGCCGGACGCCCACGGTCAGGACGAAGTCCACCTCGCGATCGGCGCCGCGTGCGGGCAAGTGGGCGACGTCGAGCCCGGCAACCGTGGACGCGGCCGAGCCGAAGACGCTCTCGGCGAGATGCCCGGCCTGTGTCGTCAGCTCGGGGCGCTGCGCGAGCGCATCCGGTGACAGCGGGATCTGTTCCTGGAGCCAGCAGGCGCGTAGCGCGTGGTCGGCGAGGCAGAGCTTGGGGCCGCCGCGGTTCTTTCTCAGCCGCACGTCGAGCGGCGGAACGAGCCTGACGAGGAGGGTGTCCGCCAGCAGGTTCAGGTAGCGCGTCACCCGCCGGCCGTCAATCGCTGCATGCAGGGAGAGGCCGACCTGCTCGGCCAGCTCGGATATGGCCGGAGCGAGCCCGGCGTAGCGGCAGGCGAGTTGGAGGAGCGCCTCCAGCAATGCGGAGTCTCGTCGGCGGCCTTCGCCGTTCAGCAGATCGTGCTGTATGACCCGGAGTATCACCGTTTCCTGAAGAAGGTCCGCGAGCTCCGTCCAGTCGACGTCCTTCCGCTTGTGGACGACCGGATAGCCCCCGCGCTCCGAGAAGTGCCGGAAGGCGGCGGCGCGGAAATCGGCGTGCCGCCTGCCATGCTCGCGGAGCTCGGTCCAGAACCCCTTGTCGGCGATCTCGCGCAGGCCGTTGGTGGGCAGAAACGGCTTCGGGGTCTCCAGTCCGTGCAGCGGACCGATCTCGGTCAGGGAGAATACGCCGGTCTCGATGGTGCTGATCCGTCCCGCGAGGCTGTCGCGTCCCTGCTCGATGCGCAGGGCGGAGCTGCCGGTGATCAGGGCGCGTACGGACGCGTTGTCCACCAGGGACTTCAACTGGGCGTGCCAGCCTCCGATGCTCTGAACCTCGTCGAAGAAGAGATGCGCCCACTGCCCGGCCCGCGCCAGACGGTTGAAATGCGTTCCGGCGACGTGGTGCTCGAACCAGTCCGCGATGCGGAGGATCGGGTCGACGAGATCGTGAAGCGACTCCAGGGCGTCGAACTGCACCCGGAGGATCGTGTCGGGCCGGGCGCCCTCCGCCAGCAGATCCTCGATGATCTGGAGTTGCGCCGTGGTCTTGCCCACCTGCCGCGGGCCTCGCACCGCCACGATCGGCGCGAGCTCCAGATTCAACCGCCGCCGAATCTGACCAACGAGATGGCGTCTGGGACCTGGCTGTACGGGCGCCGGGTCGCCGCTCCACCAGGGATTCTGCCGGCGCAGGTCGGCGACCAGGGCCGGAGGAAGCTCCGGAACAGGGAACACCGAACCGCCTTCCAAGCTCCTAGCCCCGCGTCGCGTCCAGGCTGACGACCGGCTCGTCCCCGACCACCTCCGCGCTGTGGACGGCGCCGCGGGGCACGGCGAGGCAGTCGCCCGCCTCGAGCACGGCGTCGACGTCGCCCATCGTCATCCGGAACCGGCCGGAGACGACGGCGTCGATCTTGTCGATGCCGTGCGTGTGCGGCGGGAAGCGCGTGCCGGGCGGATAGGCGTAGCGCGACACGGCGTAGCCGCGCGCCTCGAGCTTGCGGCGCAGCGCGTCCTCGGAGAGCGGCCCCTCCGTTGCCGCATCCCAGTGCTCGACGCTCACAGCCCGGCCTGCTCCTTCACGTAGCGCGCCACCTGCTCGTGGGTGGCGAACCAGACGTCGCCCTTCGCGTTGATGTGGTCGATCAGCTCCTCGAGGATCACCATGCGCGAGCGGTGGCCGATGATGTGGGGGTGCGTCGTCAGCAGGAACATCGTCCCTTCCTCGTACGCCTTGTCGAACTCGTCGATGTAGACCTGCAGCAGCTCGCGGGGCGGGGTATAGCTGTTGCCGCGCGGGTTCATCAGCGGCGCATCGTCGAGGATCCACTCGACAGGGAGCTCGACCATGCCGGTGGGCTCCCCGTTCTGCATGAGCTCGTAGGGGCGGTCGTCGGCCATCAGCGAGCTGTCGTAGAGAAAGCCGAGGCCCCGGATGATGTCGAGCGTGTTGGGGCTGAAGTTCCAGGACGGGGCGCGGTAGCCCACCGGCCGGCTGCCGGTCACCTGCTCGAGGTAGTCGGTCGCGCGGATGACGAGCTCGCGCTCGGTCTCGGCGTCGAGGGCGCTGTTCAGCTCGTGGATCCAGCCGTGCACCGCGAACTCGTGCCGCCCCGAGGCCTGGATGACGTCGACCATCTCCGGCCGCAGCACCAGGCTGACCGCCGGGATGAAGAACGAGGCGGGGATCTCGTGGCGGTCCATCAGGTCCACGACCCGCTGCAGGCCGACCCGCGCGCCGTACTCGCCCTGCGACATCGCGCCGATGGACGGGTTGGCGTTGCGCCCGATCTGGATGGTGTCGTTGTCGACGTCGAACGAGATCATCACCGCGACGCGGGCGCCGTTGGGCCACGAGGCCGGCTGCAGGCTGCGGCCGGCCCGCACCTGGTTGGCGATGGCCCGGATCTCGTCGAGATCGAGGTAGATGCCGGGCTGGTCGGTCTGGGCCCGCACGCCGTCCGTCAAGAGCGCACCGCCCGCGAGCCACGCGAGGGCGGCGGCGGCCAGAGCGCCGACGACGCGGTTTCTCGTCGCGGTGATTCTCGTTCGCGACCCGTTACGATCCGGCGCGTGTCCGGGCGTATGCCAAGCATTCATCCAGTGCTGCATTGGTTGCTGTTCCTTGCTGTTGGCGGTACCGGCCGGCTGGGCCGGCAGGGTCATCGACCGGAGCGAGTTCGCGGCTCCGTTGCCGTCGTTGGCGGTAGCGGCCGGCCGCGCCTTGCGGGTCACTGCCCCTCGCCGTCCTCGGTCTCGGCCGGCTCCGCCTCGTGCGGCTGGTCCTCGCTGATCGGCGGGTTGTCCACGTGCTCGCCGAAGAACGCGGCGTAGCGGCGCAGCCGGTCCATCTGGTGCAGCGGCTCGACGATGCCGTGCCCCTCGCGCGGGAAGCGCACGAACGTGACGTCCTTGCCGAGGTCCCGCAGCGCCCGGTAGAACTCGACCGACTGCTCCGGCGGCACCCGCGTGTCGCTGCCCCCGTGCATCAGCAGCACCGGGCTCTTCACGTCGGCCACGTAGGTCATGGGGGAGTGCTCGCGGTAGTTGTCGGTGGCGGCCCAGGGCGTGCCGCCGAAGAACGACGCCAGGTAGTCCTGGATGTCGTTCGTGCTGTACATGCTGTAGAGGTTGGTCAGGCCGGCGCCGGGCGAGACCGCCTGGAAGCGGTCGGTCTGGGTGACGATCCAGGCCGAGAGATACCCGCCGTAGCTCCAGCCGTAGCAGATCAGGCGATCGGGATCGGCCCAGCCCATCTCGACTGCGTGGTCCACGCCGGTCATCACGTCGTCGTAGTCGGTGATGCCCCAGTTGTCGACGTTGGCGCTGACGAATGCCTGGCCGTAGTTCGTGCTGCCCCGGAAGTTCGGCTGCAGGACGACGTAGCCGTTGCCCGCGAAGAACTGGGTCGTCGCGTTGAAGGAGGCCAGTGACGCACCGGTCGGGCCGCCGTGCGGGTTGACGATGAAGGGATAGGCGACGCCTTCCTCGTAGCCGACCGGCTTCGTCAGGACGCCCTCGACCGGGTCGCCGTCGCTGTTGGTCCAGCGGACGGTCTCCACCGTGCCGAGTCGAACGCCCTCGTCCCGCAGCCAGGCGTTCGCGTCGGTCAGTCGGACCGGGTCGCCGTCGTCCGTCGCGGTGTAGATCTCGCCGGGCCAGCCGGGGCTGGTGTGCACCCATACCCACCGGGTCCCTTCCTCGGAAAGCGACCAGGCGCTGTTGCGTCCACCCGGGGCCGACGCGGTGATGGTCGCCCCCGACTCGACGCTGACCCGGAACAGGCCGGTGGAGGTGCCCTCGCCGGTCGGCCAGAAGACGTACCGGCCGTTCGCGGACCAGATGGGGACCGAGAAGTCGCGGTCGACATCCTCCAGCAGCACGCGTGGCTCGCCGCCGTCCGCCGGCGCCAGGTACAGCTTGTCGTGCAGCGTGTTGCTCGACGCCGTGGCGTTCGAGGCGAAGGCGATGGTCCGGCCGTCGGGAGACCAGCGCGGAGAAGTGTCGCTCCCGCCGTTCTCGTGGAGCAGGCGCCGCTCGCCGGTCTCCACGTCGACCACCCAGACGTCGCTCCGCCAGGTGTCGTTGGCGGTGGGATTGGGGCGGGTCTCGAACGCCACCTGCCGCGAGTCGGGCGACCAGTCGGGGTTCCGGACCGTGAATTCACCCTCGGTCAGCCGCCGCGTCTCGGAGGTCTCGAGGTCGTGCAGCCAGAGGTGGGTCATCCGGAACAGGCCGTCGACCACCTCCGCGTCGCCCTCTTCTCTCCGGCGCTTCTCTTCCTCTTCGGGGAGCGGATCGCGCGCCGTGAACAGGAGGGCGGAGCCGTCGGGCGCGAACGAGAACGAGCGCACCGGCTCGTCGTGCCCGGTGACCTGCCACGCCTCGCCCCCGTCGGCATACAGGAAGTGCACCTGCGTCTTCGCGTCCGCCTCCTCGCCGCGGGCGGCTAGGAACGCGATGATCGTTCCGTCGGGCGACCAGGCCGGCGCGGTGGCGTTCTGCGGACCGCGCGTGAGCTGCCGGTTGCCTGTCCCGTCGACGCGGACGCGCCACAGGTGGGTGACCGCCGCCAGGTCTTCGGCCTCCATGTCGCGCGTGCGGAGCGTGTAGACGACCCACTCGGCGTCGGGCGACAGCTCGGGGGAGCCGATCTGGTTGATGCGCAGGGTGTCCCGGGCGGAGAGCACGCGGGGCAGGGCTTCCTCCTGCGACAGGGCAGGGCTGCCCGCGGCGACCAGCGTCACCCCCGCGGCCGCGAAGACAATCGCCATTCGTTGACGTCGCATGTCATTCCTTCCGTTGCCGCCGACACCCGCCAGATGGAAAGCACCGCCAGAACCACACAATCGCCGCTGCGCTCGTGGCCACCGACCCCGCGATGAGGGCTGCCGTCTTCATCCGGCCCCGCACCGGACCGGAGGCCGCGGAGGGCCGCCGGTCCGGGCTCCGTGGTTCCGTCTCTACATCGGGTGCTGGATCTGCAGCACCTCGTAGATCCGCACCACCGCCCGCGGGTCCGCGCTGCGCGCGCGCGCGCCGTAGGCGTCCTCGTGCGCGGACAGGTCGATGCGCGCCGCGGCGTCCTGGGCCGACACGCCCTCGGCGCGCAGCTTCGAGGCCTGCGCCCACAGGTCGCGCAGGTAGGCCTGCAGGTCGTCGATCTGGCTGCGGTCGCGGAACGGCGCGCCGTGGCCCGGCACGATGATGTCGAAGTCGAGCCCCTTCAGCCCGTCGAGGCTCGCCGGCCACTCGTTGACGAACCCGTCGCCCATGTACGGCAGGCCGTTCGCGCCGGGGCTGCCGACGAAGAAGTCGCCGGTGAAGACGATGCGCTCTTCCGGCAGGAAGACCATCGTGTCGCCGCCGGTGTGGCCGCGGCCGACGAAGTGGAGCTGCACCTCGCGTCCGCCCTTCACCAGGGTCAGCGTGTCGCTGTAGGTGACGTTGGGCGCCTTGACGACCGTCTCCTGGATGGCATTGAAGTGCGCCTCGCTGATGCGGAGGGCGGTCTCCAGCCGGGTCCGCTCGGTCGCGTCGGTCGCGTCGGCGAGCTGCGCCCTGATCTGCTCGATCTGACCCGGAATGGCGGCCGAGAACGAACGGTTCGTGCGCTGGTTCAGCGGGTCCGCAAGGTGCTGCGACCGCACGTAGTCGTGGCCGATGATCTCCACGTCGTCGCCGAAGAGCTGGTTCCCGTGCGAGTGATCGAAGTGGAAGTGCGTGTTGAACACGTAGCGGATCGGCTTGTCGGTCACCTCCGACTCGATCTCCGCGATGAGCTTGCGCGCCGCCGCCGGGGTGACGCTGGTGTCGACCAGCATGGCGTGGTCGTCGTTGACGATGACCAGCGAGTTGCTCATCGTCGTCATCGCGCCGGTGCCGGTCGCGAAGAAGACGCCGTCGCCGATCTCCTCGAACCGCCAGGCGGCCGCGCCGTCGGTCGGATCCGTCTCCTGGGCCGCCGCCAGCAGGCCGGTGGTGAGCAATGTCGCCGCGAGAACCGCGGCCCGCGCTGCGCTGCGTCGTGTCTTGAACATGTCGTGCGTTCCTCTTCTTTCGTTCCTGTCGTGCCGTCGTGCGCTTCTGTCCGTGCTGGCCGTGCGGGTTCGTTCGCGTTCCCGGGTTTCTGCCGCCGGCGGCTGTCCCTCAGTCGTCGGCCGCCCTGCCTGTAATCTCGGGATGATGATGCTCGATGTACAGGAAGCCGTGGTAGACGCCGGTGCGGTGCGCGCGCCGTGCCTGATCCCGTACGTGGATGGTCAGCGTCCGCGGCGCCTTCGCCTCGTAGCAGTTGCCCCGGCTCGCCGTGAACAGATGCTGGAAGAGCATGCGCTGCTCGGGCGCTCTGCGATACGTCTCCCGATCCGCTGACCCGACGTCCGTGTAGGCGCCACCGAACCACCGGTCGATGGGCGCCGGACGGTGGTCGACGCGCCGCAGGTGGCGCCGGTTGACCGAGCCCATCTCGCGCTCGAGGGCCGCCGCGATGCGGGCAACCTGCAGGCAGGAACCGAGCGTGCAGGCCGCGTGGTCCTCGCGGGTCTCCACCAAGTGCGCGACCGGGAACAGCAACCGATCCTGCAACTCGCGCAGCGCGGGGGTCGGTTCGCCGAAGTAGGCGAGCCCCTCGGCCGCCTGGATCACGTAGCAGTCGTTCGGATGCAGCGTCGCCACCTCGACGGCGGGCTGATCCACCGGCAGCACCCAGTGGTACGTCTCGGGTGCGGGTCTCGGCCTCTGCTGCGCCGTCGGAATCGAACCGGCGAGGCAGGCGGCGCCCACGGCGGCCGCCGCGAACGCCACGCCTCTCGGGCGATCCATGCTCGCATTCTAGCAGTCCCATGACCTTCGGATCGCAGCGCCGTGCGGCGCATCGAACCATCTCGACCGCGCCGTCTCACACGACTCCCGGCCGGGCGCAGCGCGCGCGTTGCAGGTCCGGCCGGCCTGTCGGCCTCGGGGTCTGCAGCTCTCGCCGGGAAGCGTCGAATGGATACGTGGAATCTACGCAAAGATACTTGGGTCCATGTATCTCCATGTTAAGATGGTTAGTTGGGCAGGGACCGATCAGCCCTGCCTGTGGAAATGGCAACGAGGAGGAAACGATGCCGACAAGACGACAGGCGACCGGGAGAACCGTCGCCCGTAATGCTCACCCGCGGCTGCGGCTCTCCGCCGCGCCGCTGCGCCAGCTCCCCTACGCGTCTCCCCGACGCGCTTCCGACGCCGGGCGGTCCCAGGACCTGCGGGCCGTCTACCGGCAGTTCGTGCGCCGTCTCTGGTTCACGGCCTCGTAGCCGGTCCCAACCCGCAGTGCATGCGCTCCGCCGGAACCGGGCGGCACCCGGGTTCGGGTGTCATCCGCCCGGCGGCACGGCCGCGTACGGCCGGTTGAGGGCCGTCAGGGTCTCGCGGCAGTTCGGGTCGTACAGGACGGCCGCGAAGTTCTTCCTGATCGCGGGCCAATCGGAGTCGAGCATCGCGAACCACGCCGTGTCTCGATTCCGCCCCTTCACGATGCAGTGCTGCCTGAAGATGCCCTCGAAGCGGAAGCCCAGCCGCGCCGCGGCCGTCCTGGACCGTGCGTTCAGCGCGTCGCACTTCCACTCGACGCGCCGGTAGCCCAGCCGGTCGAAGCTGTCGCGGAGCATCAGGTAGACGGTCTCCGTGTTCACCGCGGTTCTCTGGGCGGCAGGGACGTACCAGATGTGGCCCAGCTCCAGCCGGCGATGGGCGGGGACCATGTTCATGAAGGCCGCCATGCCGACCGGGGATCCCGAAGACAGCGCGCGGACCAGCCACCACTGCGGATCCCTCGATCCCTCGACGAGGCGCTCCACCACCGAGCGCATGGCGTCCTCGCTCTCGAACGGGCCGTAGGCCATGTAGGTCCACTGGCCGGGGTCGGCGTTCTCGCCGTGGGTGGCGTCGAACAGGGGGGCAGTGTCCCGCGCGGCGTCGGGCCGCTCCAGGCGGACTGTCGTTCCCTCCATCGGTCGTCCGCCCGGCAACTCGCAAGGAGAAGGATCGGCCACCTGCGGGCCGACCGGAAGGCCGTCGTCCACGGCAGGCCGGTCGGCTGACGGCGCGCTCATCGTCCGTCGCCCGGAGCTTCCGGCCGGACGTACTTCAGGAGGGTTCCTCCGAACGCCACGACGGCGCCGTAGACGGTCCCGTCGGCGGCCACGGTCACCCCCTCGGGGTTCGATCCGTCGATGAACCAGTCCAGCGAGCCGTCCCGCAGGTTGCCGATGCGGATCCCGTACTCCCAGCCCGGATGCTGGCCGTTGCGCGACGAGGCCGAGTCGGCGACATGGACCGTGTCGTCGTCGGTGATATGGAGGCCGCTCGGCCGGCTGTACTGGTAGAACTCCTCGATGAACCCGCCGTCCGGGTCGAATACCTGGAGCCGGTCGTTGCCCCGGTCGGCCACCACCACGCGGCCCCGCGAGTCGAGGTCGATGGCGTGCGGCGTGCGGAACTGGCCCGGTCCGCTGCCGTGCGAGCCCCATTCCGCCAGATAGCTTCCGTCGGGCGCGAACTTGACGACGCGGGCCGTCGTGTGGGGCCCGGCGCCGGGGAGCTGGCCGCCGTGGCCGTCGGCCACGTAGATCGTTCCGTCGTGCGCCACCACGACATCGCACGGTTGGTCGAGGGTGTCGCGTCCCGCGGCCCCGACGCCGGGCGTGCCCAGTGTCATCAGCAGCTCGCCCTGCGGGCTGAACTTCATCGCCACGTGGCCCTTGCCTTCGCGATGCGGGTCCAGGCCGTCGGGCCCCTGCGCATCGGTCACCCAGACGTTGCCGTCCGGGTCGACGTGTAGCCCGTGCGGCTGGATCATGAGCCCGGCGCCGAAGCTGGCGACCAGGTTCCCCGCCGGATCGAACTTCAGGATCGGGTCGAGGTCGAGCCCGGCGCAGGAGTTGCCGCCGCAGCGCTCGGCCACCCAGACGTGCCTTCCGTCGCGATCCATGTCGACGCCGCCGGTGGAGCCCCATTCGCGGCCATCCGGCAGCCTCGCCCAATCGCGAATCGTCGCGTACGGATTCGGGGCGTCGTTCTGCGGGTCGATGTCGGGCTGCGCCGCGGCCGGGACGGACGCGCCGGCGAGCGCGCCGAGCGCGAGGGACAGTGAGATCGGGAGCCTGCACGCCCGGAGCCTGGATGCCATGAGTGCCATCGTCATCCCCGAACCGTAGCACGCGCGGCGGGTCGCGGGCTTCGCTCTTCGGCGGCGCGACGTGACCAGCGAAGATGATCGCCTACTCGAAGTCGGGACGATCGATGAGATGCACGACACTCTCGGAGCCTTCGTTCCCTGTGAGATGATGATCTGGATGAAAGGAGACGATCGCGCAGCGTGTAGTCGCGATGTTCGAAAGGATCTTCCAATGACGAGATCACTGACCATCAATTACAACGATGACCTGCTGGCTGCACTGGGCATGACGCCTGACGAGTTCCGCGAAGAGGCGAGGATTCTCATCGCGGTCAAGCTCTACGAGTTGGGCCGATTGTCGACCGGCGCAGCGGCAGCGTTGGCGAATGTGCCGAAGCCGCTGTTCCTGACGAAGTTGGCCGACTACGGCGTGGATACGTTCGAGTCGTCGGAGGCGGAGCTTCGCGGTGACGTGTCCAGTGCCCGCGGTCATCTGTAACACGTCGCCGTTGCTCGCCGAGGAGTAGAGAGATGCCACTCGATGCCGACGAGCGGGAGCTTCTGGAGTCGGTCGAGCGCGGAGAATGGCGGTCGACGCGGGGATTCGCGCCCCAGCAGAGCGAGTACGCACGCCGGGCGGCGGCGACGTTCCGCAAGGATCGCCGGGTCAACATCCGGATCTCCAGCAAGGATCTGGAAGCGATTCAGAAACGGGCGCTCGAGGAAGGTCTACCCTACCAGACCCTCATGGCGAGCGTGCTGCACAAGTACGCGACCGGACGTCTGTGACCGGCAGGTCGGCCGGTCGTCACACCAGGGGCCTGAGGTCGCCCAGCATGGTCGGAACGAGCTCGGCGACGGTGGGGTGAATGTGCACCGCTCGCGCCGACAGCCTCGACCGCCACCTGAACGACCTGATGGTCTCGCGGCAGCAGCTTCCGTACGGCGCGGCGTTCAGAGCTGGGCGGGCGTTCATGCGATACCGCCGTGGGGGCGGCACCCGCTCGGCGCCGCTGCCGGACTTCTACATCGGCGCGCATGCCGAGACGGAGAATCTGACCCTCCTCACCAGGGATGCCGGTCGCTACCTGAACTATTTCCCTTCCGTGAAGCTGGTGACGCCGCAGGACACGGCCTGACCGGCACCCGCGGCGCTGCGCTATGATGGCCGGCACGTCGACGGACTCGCCAACAAGGCATGAAGGGGCAACCTATGCGCGATCGAACACGGATCAGGAATAGTGCGGTCGGGGCGGCAGGGACGGTCGTTCTGGCCATGGTTCTTGCGCTGGGCGGGCCGGCCGTCGCCCAGCAGGGCGCCCCGGCCAATGGCGAGTGGCCCACCTACGGCGGCGACCTCGGCGGGACGAAGTACTCCCCGCTCGACCAGATCGACCGGAGCAACTTCGGCGACCTGGAGATCGCCTGGCGCTGGCTGTCGGCCGACGCGTCCCTGAGCATCGACACGCCGGACGGCGGCGAGTGGTGGGCCGACTCGCGGCTCATCTTCGAGGAGCTGCTGCGCCGCGATCCCGACCGCTGGCGCGACGCGCAGCCGCCCTACATCACGAACCTGAAGGCGACGCCGCTGATGGTGGGCGGGCGCCTGTTCATCAACATGCCGACCTCGCAGGCCGCGTCCATCGACGCCGAGACCGGCGAGACGCTCTGGGTCTACAACCCCAAGACCTACGAGGAAGGCACGACGACGATGACCGCGCGCTGGAACCAGCGCGGGGTGGCCTACTGGTCCGACGGTCCGGCGCGCGAGGACGAGCGGATCCTGTTCGGGACCGGCAACGGCTACCTGATCTGCGTCGACGCCAAGACCGGCCGGCCGTGCGCGGACTTCGGCGACAACGGCTGGGTCGACCTGACCGAGGGCATCCCGCGCGCCGAACGGGGGAGCCGCGACTGGCTGAACGCGCTGCTGTATTCGGTGCAGTCGCCGCCGCTCGTCGTCGGCGACACCATCGTCACGCCGTCGTCCATCTCGTCCTACAACATCACGCGGGAGGCGCCCCCGGGCTGGATGCGCGGCTTCGACGTGCGCACCGGGAGCATGAAGTGGATGTTCCACACCATCCCGCAGGGGGACGAGTTCGGCAACGACACCTGGGCGGGCGACTCGTGGCGGGTGACCGGCAAGGTCGGCGTCTGGTCTTTCATGAGCGCCGATCCGGAGCTGGGGCTCCTGTACCTGCCGACCAACACCCCGGCCCCGGACTACTACGGCGGGCATCGGCTGGGCGACAACCTGTTCGCCGAAAGCGTCGTCGCCCTCGACATCGAGACCGGCGAGCGCGAGTGGCACTTCCAGGCGGTGCACCACGGCCTGTGGGACTGGGACTTCCCGGCCGCGCCCAACCTGGTCGACGTGGTGGTCGACGGCCGGCCGGTGAAGGCGCTCGCGCAGGTCAGCAAGCAGGGGTTCCTGTACGCCTTCAATCGGGAGACCGGCGAGCCGATCTGGCCGATCGAGGAGCGCCCGGTGGGGACCGACACCGACGTGCCGGGCGAGCAGCCATCGCCGACGCAGCCGTTTCCGACGAAGCCGGCGCCGTTCGAGTACCAGGGGGCGGTCATCGACGACCTCGTCGACTTCACGCCGGAGATCCGGGAGATGGCGATCGAGGCGGTCCAGGGCTACCGGCTCGGGCCCATCTTCACGCCTCCCATGTGGGACGGGACCATCCAGCGGCCGAGCGCCGGGGGCGGCGCCAACTGGTCGGGGGCGGCCGTCGACCCGGAGACCGGCATCCTCTACGTGCCCTCGAACAACGCCTACTCGGTGATGCAGTACCGCGAGCCGGAGCCGGACGAGGGGGCCACCCTCGCCGTCATCGAACGGCGCGGCCCGACCCGGACGCGCCCGCAGATGCCGCAGGGGCTGCCGCTGTTCAAGCCGCCCTACTCGCGCATGACCGCCATCGACATGAACACCGGCGAGCACGTGTGGATGAAGCCGATGGGCAACGGCGACCGGATCCGCAACCACCGCCTGTTGCGCGACCTCGACCTGCCGCCGCTCGGGGGCGACAGCAGCCGGGCGGGGCCGCTGCTGACGCCGGACCTGCTTATCTACGCCCTCACCACGGGCGGCGCGAACGACGGGCCGCGCCTGGTGGCGCTCGACAAGGCGACCGGCGAGGAGCTCGCGCAGGTCGATCTGCCGGGCGGCGCCATCGGCACCCCGATGACCTACATGCTCGACGGCCGGCAGTACATCGCGCTGACGGTCGGCGGCGGCCGGGTGCCGGAGCTGATCGCGTTCGCGTTGCCACAGTAGCGGGCGGAGGAGAGGCATGGCAGGTTCCGAGCCCAAAGGCGTCGGTCGCAGGGAGTTCCTGAAGGAGGCCGCGGCGGGCGCGGCCGGCATTACGGGCGGCGCCACGGCGGCCGGCGCGGGGGAGGCCGGCGCTCATCCTCACGACCACGATCATCAGGTGGTGCCCGACGACATCGCACTGCGGGTCCGGGCGCTCGAGTCGATTCTCGTCGAGAAGGAGATGATCGATCCCGCCGAGCTGGACGCGGTGGTCGACGCCTACGAGAACCGGATCGGTCCGCGCAACGGGGCGCAGGTCGTGGCCCGCGCCTGGACCGATCCCGAGTACAGGGCCCGGCTGCTCGCGGACGGGACCGCGGCGATCGGGGAGTTCGGTTTCCTCGGCGCGCAGGGCGAGCACATGGTCGTGGTCGAGAACACCCCCGACGTCCACAACCTGGTGGTGTGCACGCTCTGCTCCTGCTATCCGTGGCCCACGCTCGGCCTTCCGCCCGTCTGGTACAAGTCGGCCCCGTACCGGTCGCGGGCGGTGATCGAGCCGCGCGCCGTGCTGCGGGAGTTCGGGGTGGAGCTGCCGGACGAGGTCGAGGTGCGCGTCTGGGACAGCACCGCGGAGATCCGCTACCTGGTGCTGCCGGAACGGCCGGCGGGAACGGAGGGGCTCGGCGAGGAAGCGCTTGCGGAACTCGTCACGCGCGATTCGATGATCGGCGTCGCCCGGGTCGCGGCGCCCCGGGAGCCTGCGCCGTAGAACCGCGCAGGCTCCTGGAGAGGGTTGGTTGGGCGGAGCGGGGCCGCAAGCGGCATTTTCCGGGCTGGACCCGTTCCCGCGTGGAGCGGCGCTGAAGGGAGGCCGCGGATGAACGGCATCCACGACATGGGCGGGATGGACGGCATGGGTCCGGTCGAGATCGAGGAGAACGAGCCGGTCTTCCACGCGACGTGGGAGGGGCGCGTTTACGGTCTCGGCCGCTCGATCGCGCGTTGGGGGCGGGGCCGCAACTGGGGGAGCTTCCGGTTCGCGCTCGAAAGCCTGCCTCCGGCCGACTACCTGCGGATGTCCTACTACGAGCGCTGGTTCACCGTGCACGTCAACCGGCTCCTCGGCAGCGATCTGATCACGGAGGAGGAGCTGGAGAGCGGCTACGCGGACGCGGGCCGGCCGCGGCCGGAGCTGCTCCGGGCGTCGACGACAGGAGGCCTCGGTTCCGGTCTGCTGGACCTGGATGTCGCCGCGCGCTTCGGTCCGGACGACGAGGTGAGAGCGCGGAACCTCCATCCCCGTGGACACACGCGCCTGCCGCGCTACACCCGCGGCCGCCGCGGCACCGTGATTCGCGACAACGGCGTCTATGCGCTGCAGGACACCGACGAGGACGGGCAGCGGCTCGGCAACTCTCCCCAGCACGTCTACACCGTCCGCTTCGCGGCGCAGGAGCTCTGGGGGGACCGCGCCTCCCCGCGCGACTCGGTCTGCGTCGACCTGTGGGAGGCATACCTTGAGCCCGCGTGAGGACACCCGGCCACCGGCGCCGAAAGTCGACGCCGATCGTCTCGCCGCGCTGCCGCCCCTGCCGCGGGACGAGGAGGGTCCCGTGTTCGCCGCCCCGTGGCAGGCGCAGGCGTTCGCGCTCGCGGTGAAGCTCTCCGAGCAGGGTCACTTCACCTGGAAGGAGTGGGCGGCGGCGCTGGCCGACGAGCTGAAGACCGCCGCCGGCCGCGGCGAGCCGGACGACGGGTCTCGCTACTACCACCATTGGGTGGCCACCCTGGAGCGGCTGGTGACCGGGAACGGCCTCACCGATTCGCCCGCGCTGGCGGATCGCAAGGAGGCCTGGGCCGACGCCTACCGGCACACGCCGCATGGGCAGCCGGTGGTGCTGCGGAAGGCGGACTGAGCCTCCGATCGGACCTGGGCATCGCCGACGAGCACGTCCACACCGAGCATTGCGGGGGAAAGCTGCTGATGAACGACCTCCCCGACGGCATCCACGACATGGGCGGCATGGGCGGCATGGGGCCGGTGGAGCCCGAGCCGGACGAGCCCGTCTTCCACGAACCCTGGGAGGGGCGCGTCTACGCGCTGCGCCGCCTGCTGGTGCCCTGGGGGCTGGGGGGCAACTGGGGCAGCTTCCGGTTCGCGCAGGAACGCGTTCCGGCGGTCGACTATCTGCGCTTTTCCTACTACGAACGGTGGTTCACGGCGCTCGTCGACGTGCTGCGCGCGAACGGCGTGGTTTCCGAAACGGAGCTGACGCGGGGCGTGGCCGATCCGGAAGCTCCGGTGCCGGCGCGACGGGAAAGGCCGCCTCGGGCTCCGCTGGGGTTCGGTCTTCTCGATTTCGACGTCCCGGCGCGGTTCCGCGTCGGCGACACGGTCCGCGCGCGTACCGTCCCACCGCCGGGGCACAGCCGGCTGCCGCGTTACACCCAGGGGAAGTGCGGCACGGTGGTCCGCGACAACGGCGTCTACGCCCTCCAGGACACCGACCGGCGTGGTCAGCAGCTCGGGGACTTCCCGCAGCACGTCTACACGGTGCGCTTCACGTCGCGGGAGCTGTGGGGCGATCGCGGCGACGACCGCGATGCCGTCTACGTCGAGCTGTGGGAGGACTACCTCGAGCCAGGGGGATGACCGCGTTCGCCGGCGTGGCCGGACTGCAGGACGGCGTGCGGCGGACACCTGCCGCCACACGCCGCGCGGCCACGTAATGGTGCGGAACTCGAACCGGGGCCGGCGCACGCACGGCCGACGGCTCAGAATCCAAGGGACAGCGCGACCCCCCGGCGGTGGCGCGACAGCAGCGGGGAGACCGCAACGCGCGGAGTGGGGCGTCGTGCCGTGTAGATGACCTGCGAGCGGACGTACCCGGCGTCGAGTCCGATCCCGATGCCGGCGCCGGCCGCTCCGAACAGGGACATGACGAGCGCGTAGACACCGGGGTAGCTGCCTGGGCCTTCGTCCGCCATCAGAACTCCAGCCACGACGGCGCCGACAATGGACCCGACAATGGCGCCGTTCTTCAGCGAGTCAGGCTGCCGCCGGCGCACGAGGGCGACCTCGGTCTCCTCCAGGTCGTGCAGGTCGTCGTCGATCAGCAACGAGAGCGACGCAGGGGACAGATCGATGAGCCGCCCCTGCAATTCCCTCCCGCCGCGGACGGTCACCTCGATGTGGTCTCCCTGGTTCACCAGGAGCGCGAGCCGGTCGAACGACTCGACGGTCTGGGCTTCGGTCGGAGAGGCTGTTGCCGCCGCTGCCGCGAGAACTAGAGCTGTCCGGGTCATTTCCTTCCCTCCGCGCCCGGGAGGCGATCGAGGGCAGGAAACCCAGGTGCTCCGTGCCCGCCGCCATTCCGCGTCTTTTCGGCGCATCTGCAGGGGAATGCGTCGGGCGGAGGGAAACTGGCTCATCCGGCTGCTGCGGTCGCCGCGGGGCACCTGATCGCGAGAGAAGTGTTGCTGCGGAAGCTCACCGGGAGCGCCACAGTCGGAGCGCCGTCGAGTCGGCGATCAGGCTGAAGTCCCGGTCCGTCGACAGCATGACGAGCTCATGGGCAATGCAGAGTCGAGCGAGCAGGGCGTCGATGGTGCCGACCTGAATGCCGCGGCGTCGGCATGCGTTGCGTAACTCGGCGGCTTCGATGTGGTCGTCGCGCGTTGGGGCGATCATGGCGATGGCGGCGAAACGGTCGGTGATCTGCACGCGGGCTCGCGGACCGCGACAGCCCTGCAGCAACTCCTGCAGCACGAGGCCGGTGGTGTGGACGGCGTCCGTGCCGAGCGCTTCCCGGAGGCGCCGGACCTCCGGCACGTCAGGAGGGGAATCCCGGCGGAGGGCCAGGGACCAGACGCTGGTATCCACGAAGATGTTCACGAACGGGTCCGTTCGCGCTTGTAGTCGTAGGCGTCGTCCCACTCGATCTTGCCGAACAGGTCGAGCAGGCGTTTCTGCTCCCGGCGCGCGACGAATTCACGCAGGGCCAAGTTGACGGTGGCCTTCTTCGTCTTCTCGCCGCCGATCGCCAGCGCTCTGTCGAGAAGGTTCGGATCTATTGCAAGATTCGTTGCCATCGTGTGATCAGCTACACATTGAACGACACATATCATATCCTGTCTCTTGCGGAGACGGCACGATGGATGCGGTTCGTGCACCCGCGGCCGAGCACGGCTGACGGGC
Organism: Vicinamibacterales bacterium; assembly: GCA_963662835.3. GTDB lineage: Bacteria > Acidobacteriota > Vicinamibacteria > Vicinamibacterales > UBA8438 > WTFV01. Next base: position 5,991,354 of record CAXXVU020000002.1, on the reverse strand, counting down.
ACTGCGTGTCGATTGGAGCGAGCCCCTTTGGATCCTGTCGTAGATCTGCTGCGCGAACTGGTCGCCATCGATTCGATCAACCCGTCACTGGTTCCCGGTGGGGCGGGTGAGGCGGCGGTCGCCGAGCGAATCGCGGCGGCCTTGCGGCCGGGCGGCATTGATGTCGAGGTGACCGATGTCGCTCCCGGGCGTCCGAACGTGGTCGGGGTGGTCGAAGGGAGGGCGCCCGGGCGCTCGCTGATCTTCTGTGGCCATATGGATACCGTCGGTGTGGAAGGGATGGCTGCGCCGTTCGATCCGGCCGTCAGGGACGGGCGCCTTCACGGGCGGGGCAGCCAGGACATGAAGAGCGGGGTAGCCGCGATGGTCGACGCGGCCGTTCAGGTCGCCCGGGGCGGCGGGCTCCCGCGCGGGCGGCTGGTAGTGGCGGCTGTCGCGGACGAGGAGCACGCGAGCGCAGGAGCGGAAGCGCTGGTCGGGGCGCACTCTGCCGACGGGGCAGTCGTAACCGAGCCGACGGACCTGCGCGTGGCCACCGCGCACAAGGGGTTCGAGTGGGTGGAGGTCGAGACGCGGGGGCGCGCCGCCCACGGCAGCCGTCCTGCTGACGGACGCGATGCCATCCTGGACATGGGCCGCGTGCTCGGACGACTGGAAGCGGTCGAGACGGAGCTCAGGGCGGGTCCGACCCACCCGCGGCTGGGCAGGGCGTCGCTGCACGCGTCGACCATCCACGGCGGCCAGGCGCTCAGCGTCTATCCCGACCGCTGCGTGCTCGGCGTCGAGCGCCGCACCCTGGTGGGCGAGCCCTCGGATGCGGGGCTGACCGAAGTCCAGGCGGCGCTGTCGGTGCTCGCCCACGACGACGGCGACTTCGACGCGTCCGCGCGGCAACTGCTGACGCGTCCGCCCCACGCGATCGCGGACGACCACCCGCTCTGCGGGGAGTTGCGGCGGATCCTCCGCCATCGCGGTCTCGACGACGCGCCGACCGGCATGTCCTTCTGGACGGACGCCGCGATCCTCGGGCGTGCGGGGACGCCGGCAGTGCTGTTCGGTCCAACCGGCGCGGGTCTGCACGGTCCGGACGAGTACGTCGAGATCGACTCGGTAGGCACTTGCCGCGACGTGCTGGTCGAGTTGATCCGTGCGTTCTGTTGAGGCGTCCCGGGATCCCGGTATGGAAGATGCACGTTCATTGCACGAGGCGGCCGCTCCGGTGACGGGCGACGAGCTGCTGCGCATGCCGTGGCTCAATCCGTGCGAGCTCGTCGGCGGCCGGATCGTGCGCATGACGCCCACCAACCCGACCCGCGGGCGGATCGAAGTGAACGTGGCCGCCACGCTCAGAGCATTTGTCCGTACGCACAATCTGGGTGTCGTCATGGCTGGAGAGGTGGGAGTCTTTACCACCCGGAACCCCGACACCGTTCGCGCGCCCGACGTCCTGTTCCTGTCCCACGAGCGCGACGCCCAGCGCACGCGCCGGGATGGATTCCTGGAGGTCGCACCCGACCTCGTGGTCGAGATCCTGTCCCCGACGGATCGGCCGGACGCGGTGCGGCGCAAGCTCCACGAGTACTTCACCGCGGGCGTGCGCATGGCATGGGTCATCGACCCCGCCACCCGTACCGTCCGCGTGCACCGGCCCGGCTGCGAGTCTCGGTCGGTCGCCGCCGGCGAGGTCATCGCCGGTGACCACGTCCTGCCGGGGTTCGTGCTGCCCGTGGACGAGGTCTTCGAATAGGAAGGACGATGAGGCGAATTCGCTACTGTTGCGCGGTGAGTCTGGACGGATACATCGCCGGACCCGGCGGCGAGTTCGACTGGATCGCCACTGACCCCGAGATGGACTTCGGCGCGATGTCCGAGCAGTTCGACACGTATCTGCTCGGTCGGAAGACGTTCGAGGCGACCGGCGGACGGGACCAGTCTTCGTCGGGTGTGCGGACTTTCGTGTTCTCGCGAACCCTCCGGCAGAGCGACTACAAGAAGGTCACGATCGTCGGTGAGAGCCTCGTCTACTCCGTGAACCGTTCGGGTCAGGGATAGACGCCGGTCCAGGATTCCGCGTCGTTCACAGCTCTCATCGCTGCCTCTCCTCTGCGCCATGGGCCGGGGCGAGCAGCCGGGCGAGCCCCGCGCTGATGTTCCGCTTGCCGTCGCGCTCGATTGGATCCTGTCCCAGGTAGACGTCGAACAACGCGCGGCAGAGGTCCCGCGATGCAATCGGCGGCTGTGCCGCGTCTCCCACCGAGGCGGTCAGGCGGCCTCCCGGATCGCACGAGAAGACGATCTCGGTGCCGCGTGCGACCTCGTCCACGTCGAGGTGGCTGCGCAACCGCGCCAGGGGCGCATCCCTGCCGGCGCCGTCCGCGTTCCGCCTGCCCGAGCGCGGCATTCGCGGCCGTAGCGCGTCGTCGAACGCGTCGGCCACGTCGCCGCCCTCGACGGTTCGTGTCATGACCAGCCGGAGCGTCATGCCGAAGTCGAGGTCGAGGAGGCGCCGGTGGAACTTCTCGTCGCGGCGGAGCTCGGAGGCCCGTCTGCCGGCGAACGCTGCGAGCGCAGTCCTGGCGCCGGCGGGATCGACATAGAGGCCGAACGCGTAGACGTCGACGCGGAAGATCGTCCGCTGCCGGATGCCGGTCCCGACCAGACGGTGCGTCGTCGTACCCGGCGGTGTGAGGACGACGGGGAACGCCGTTCCGCTCTCGGGTTCGCGGACCGTTCCCGGCGCGGGCGGCTGGCTGCCGGCAGGGGCCGGGAAGGCCAACAGGCTGAGGATGACCGTCGAACCCAGGAATCGCTGCATCGTCATCTCCCGAGCTCGGCCGCCCGCTCCGGCGCGAGCGTTCGGATCGCCTGTTGTCCACGCGCCCGGCCTGCCCCGGCAACTGCATCACGGTCCTGCGACGTCGGCGGCGCGGTGTCGATGTGCGGATAGAGCCAGGAATGCTCCAGGCCCGGATGCCGTGCGCCGTAGCGGGCCGGTACGTTCTGCGTCCAGTTGCTCGGAATCGTCAGGCAGAACGCCAGCAGGCCGGCGAAGGCCAGGCGCTGCGAGACGAGCGGCGTCGCGTCGTCGCGCCGAGCCGTTGAAGCCGCGTCGCCGGTTCGATCGGTCACCGTCGCGGTGGCGAGGCCCCACCCGGCGGTGCCCTTCAGCCGGCCGAGCCTCCGCAGGCGCGACCGGTACAGGGCCGCCGCGCCCAGCCCAGCCATGACGATGTTCAGCGTCTGCCCCGTACCCAGGGCGAGGCGGTGGGTGGGGTAGTCGCGGAACAGGTCGATGACGAAGCGCGGGAAGGCGTACCAGAAGACGAAGCGGGCGGCCACCGCCCCCGGCGTCCGGTTCACCCGCCGCACGTGGAGCAGGTACGCCATCAGCAACAGGTTCTTGGCGCCGTCGTAGAGCACCACCGGATGGCGGAATCCCTCCGCGTCGGGGAACTTCACCGCCCACCAGACGTCGGTCGCCGCGCCTACGATCTGGCCGTCGATGAAGTTGCCGATGCGTCCCATGCCCATCAGGAACGCGGCGGGAACGACGAGGACGTCGGCCACGAGGAGGAACGGCTTGCCGTAGCGGTGCGCGAAGAACGCGGCGCCGAGCCCGCCGCCGAGCAGCAGGCCGTGCGTCGCCATGCCCCCCAGCCACCAGGCCGGAACCAGGTGGAGGTGATCCCGGTAGAACGGCCATTCGTCGAAGGCGATCTCGACGGCGCGCCCGCCGACCAGCACGCCGACGGCGACGAACAGGCTGAGGCTCCAGACCTCTCTGGGCGACAGACGCAGTTGCCCGTGTCGGCGTCTCAGGAAGAGGTGCAGCTCGAGGAATCCGAGAGCGAAGCCGAGGCCGTACCACCAGAGGTGGACGCCGGCGACGTCGAACAGGATCGGGTCGATTCGGTGGGTGTACGGTCCGAGCATGTCTGGCTCCCCTGAGCCGCGTATGGTTGCGGCCCCATGCAGGAGACAAAGCACGGTTCGTACCGTTTCGCGAGCGACTACGTAACTTCCTGTACAGAAATGACTTGAAGGGGAGAGCCGGTCGTCGGTTGTGTGGCTGGGATGCCTGCAGGTGAGCATTGGATGACAGGAGATGTACGCTCAGCGTGCCACTGTGCTCGGATGATCTCGTCGACGCCCGGCGACCCCGACCGGGAACGCGCGAACGCCGGTCCGGTACCGAACTCGTGTTCTCGGTCTCCGCGAAGCGTCAGGTGGAAGGCGAGCGGTTCGGTCGAGCCGACGCGCGGAGGGCGGCGTGGCGGGGTGCGATTCGACCACGGGGAATCAGGTGTCGGTGACGCTGCCGGAACGCGACGCGCCCGGACGCCGGCTCAGAAGGCGCGTGTGAAGCCGCCGCTCGACCCGGCGAAGCGCGAGTTCACGACGTTGTTGAAGATCGATCCGAAAGAGTAGGTGAATCCGATTCGGAACTGCCACTCGTAGTCGGTGGCGAGCTGGCGCTGGCGCACCAGGATTTCGGCGTCGGTGGCGTCCCGCCGGGGCAGGTAGATCTGATCGCGGATCAGCGAGCTGTCGGCGTCGATGCGGAGAAAGAACCCGCGGAACAGGCGGATGTCGATCTCGCCGTAGAGGACGAGCCGGCGCTGGTCGGGCTGGTCGAGGAACTGCGAGAACTCGAGGGTGAGCTCGCTCTCGCCCCAGGGCTCGTTGACGAGGAACGAGCTCTGCACGGCGTGGTTGGCGCGGCGTTCGTCCATCCGCTCGAAGATCGTCGGCTCGATGTAGCGGAAGGCGTTGTAGCCGGCCGTGTAGGTCACGGTGAACTGCCGCCGCGTCGACTCCGAGTAGGGGAAGAAGTTGTACTCGATGGCCGGCGCGCCGCGCAGAGTCAGATCCTGATTCCGGAAGTTGGAGCTGATGGCCGACCCTCCGAAGCCGATCCCGACGTGCTCGCCCACGCTCTTGACGAAGCGGGCGTCGAGCGACGAGCTGCGCCGGACGTTCGAGAACGTCGAATCGGTGAGCTCGAACGTGTCTTCGCGGAAGTTGGTGAAGAAGCCGACCCGCATCTTCCACATCTCGGTGTCGCGGTTGGCCGAGATCGATCCGCTGAGCGACTGCGTCGATTCCCGCTCCTCGGCGTCGAGGAACATGTTGAGCCGGGTGCGGAAGACCCAGAAGTTCCAGGGATCGTCCTGCGGCTGGGCGTTGGCCACGCGGCGCGCGCCTAGCGGACCCGTCGGACTGGCGGACACCCGCAGTTGCTGGCCGAGCGGCGTCTGGGCCGCGTAGCGCACCAGGCCGAGGCGCAGCATCTGGGCCAGCGCCCGCCGCTCGCTGTCGTCGGTGTCGTCCTGCGTGGTGTAGAAGACGAGCTGGTCGTCCATCCCCGTGAACTCGTCGATGCCGTAGAAGTCGAGGGTCCACGCGTCGCCGCCGCCGCCGGTGTTCTCGCGGGTGATCAGCACGTGGACCTGCGCGTCGCGCCGGTCGCGGACGTAGTTCACGAAGGCGATCTCGCGCCGCAGGTACTCGTCGTCGCACGGACCGCAGTCGAGGAACACGCGGAGAAGGTCGGCGCCGTTCGGCTCCCGCGGCGGTTGCGCCGGGCTGGCGAAGGCCGTGCCGCCGCCGAGGAGGACCGCGAGCACACTCGCGAGCAATGACCTCACTGAGCAGGGTTCCAACACGAGTGCCAAGGGGTTCGGGCGGGCTGCGTTGCCGGTGAGCCGACCGGCCCCTATCTTATACTGGGCGGCGCCATGTCCATGCTTCCCACTCCCGGCACGAAGGCGGCCTCGTTCGCGCTGCGCGACGCCCACGGCGACTCCTGCGCGTTCGGTCCCGACGGCCCGGCCGCGCCCGCGACGCTGCTGTTCTTCTTCAAGCACGACTGCGCGACGTGCGACCTGACGGCGCCGCTGGTCGAGCGGGTGCACCGGGCGCTGTCCGGATCCGGCCTGCGCGTTCTCGGGGTGTCGCAGGACGATGCAGCGCTCACCGCCGCGTTCGCCGAGCGCCACGGACTCACGTTTTCCCGGGCCCTGGACGCCGAGTTGCTCGTTTCGGAAGAGTACGGCTTCGACGCCGTTCCGGCGCTGGTGCTGGCCGACGGGGCCGCCGACGTCCTGGCGAGCTTCGAAGGGTTCGGCAGGGCCGACCTGATGGAGATCGTGGAGCTCGCGGCCGGCCGTTGCGGAATTGCGCCCCCGACGATCGAGCGGGAGGGAGAGTCGCTGCCCGAGTCGCGGCCCGGCTGCGGATCGAAGGTCCACGATCCGGACGTTGCGCGGCGCCTCGCGGCCCGCCGCGACGCGTCGAAGCTGGCCGCGCGCCGGGTCCGCATGCCGGCCGACCTCGACCCGTTCGAGTTCCTCGACCAGCAGGGACTGACCGACGGCCTGCCGGTGGTGCCGCCCACCGAGGAACGGGTCGCCCGGATGCTCGCCGGCACCTCGCGGCAGCCCGGCGACGTGGTCGCCGACGTGCCGCCCAACCTGGCCCCGGCCACGGTGGAGAAGGTCGCCATCAACGCCGTCATGGCCGGCTGCCGGCCGGAGTACCTCCCGGTGGTCATCGCCGCGGTCGAGGCGGCCTGCACCGACGCGTTCAACCTGCACGGCGTGCTGGCGACGACCTACTTCGTCGGTCCGCTCCTCATCGTCAACGGGCCGATCCGGCACGAGATCGCACTCAACTGCGGGCGCAACGTCTTCGGCCAGGGGACCCGCGCCAACGCCACCATCGGCCGCGCCTTGCAGCTCGTGGTCCGCAACGTCGGCGGCGGGCGCCCCGGCGAGGTGGACATGTCGACCCTCGGCCAGCCGGGCAAGTTCGGCGCCTGCATCGGCGAGAACGAGGAGCTGAGCTGCTGGGAGCCGCTGCACGTCGAGCGCGGCTTCGAGCGCGAGCAGAGCACCGTCACCGTCTTCGCCGCCGAGGCGCCGCGCGCGGTCCGCGACCAGCTCTCGCGCAACTCCCGGTCCCTGGCGGCCAGCATGGGGTTCTCGCTGGAGGCCATCGCCCACGTGAAGCTCCACGGCATGGACCAGGCGCTGCTGGTCGTCTCCCCCGAGCACGCGCGCACGTTCGAGCGCGACGGCTACACCAGGGACGACCTCCGCGCCAGGATTCAGGAGGTGACCGCGCGACCGCTGCGCGACGTGCTCCCGAACGACGAGTGCCAGAAGGGGACCGGCGTGCGGGCGCTGCCGAAGGACTGGCTCGGTCCCGACGGCCGCCCGACGGCCGAGGCGCTCGACCGGCCGTTCCCGAAGTTCTCGCGGCCCGAGAACATCCTGATCGTGGTGGCCGGCGGCACGGCGGGGAAGTTCTCCGCGGCGGTGGGCGGGTGGGCCAGCGGCGGGCTCGGGTCGAAGGCCGTCACGCGGGTCATCGAGAGATAGACGCCGGGAGACTCGACGGCGAGGCGGCGAAGTGGTGGCGGCGGCGTGCGGCGCATGGACGGGGCATGAAGCTCTTGCGTGCGCTCGCGCTCCGGAGCGCCGCCGGCGCTTTCGCTCACGGAGAGGCTGCGTCGGCGCGCGGTTCCTGCACGATCGCACGATCATCGACGACGAGCGTCCGTCCGACCGCACGCAGGGCGCGTTCCACCTGATCGATGTGGGACCGGTGCTCCGGGTCCACGATGCGATGTGCGCTCGTATCGCTGACGCCCAGGCGCCGGGCCAGTTCCACCTTGGTGATCCGCCGGCGCTGCATCACCGCGTACAAGGCCAGTTTCGCTGCGACCAGGGGCGGCACCGTGACGACGGCCTGGCCGGGGGCGGGTGCGCCCGGAGTCGGCAGCGCACGGTGCGCCTCGACGTAACCGGCAAGCGCACCGACCAGAGCCTCTTCGGCGAAGTCGAGGGCCTCGTCGTAGCTGCCGGCCGACATGACCGCTTCCGGGACGTCCGGAAAGTGGACCGACCACCGGTCGCCGTCGGGGACGACGCGACAGGGATAGCTGTAGCGCATCGGAACTCCTCCTTGGCGATATGCAGTTGATTCAGCAGCGCTCGCAACAGACCCGGCCCCAGCTCGCTCCTCGGCACCCAGCATGACACATATCTGTTTGATCAACGGCGCAGAGCGCCTTTGCCGGGGTTCCCATGCCCTGCCTTGGAGCGGCGAGGCCGGGCGAAGATGGGAGAGACGTGGGTATCGGGCGGCGTGCGCGGCGGTGGGGGCTGCCTGCTGGTGACCGTGTGCTAGAGTGAACCGAATCCAGTCGGGAGGCCGCATGCACGATTCTTCCGTCATCCTCGATCCCACCGACGAGCGCGAGCCGATCGGCCGCCAGCTCGCGGCGCGCGCCGGCTCCCTGTCGGGCACGGTCGGCATCGTCGACATCTCGAAGCCGCGCGGCGACGTCTTCTGCGACGAGCTCGAGTCCCTGCTGCGGACCCGCCAGCCCGGCCTCGACGTCATCCGCTTGCGCAAGGCGACGTTCACGCGGCCGGCCCCGGCCGACCTCCGCGAGGAGGTGGCCGAGCGCTGCAAGGCGGTGATTCAGGCCCTCGCCGATTGAGGGTCCTGCACGTCGTGCAGTGTGCACGACCTGGTCGACTACGAGGCGCGGGGCATTCCCACGGTGATGGTGGCTTCCACCGAGTTCGTCGAGGCCGCCGAACGGCAGTCGGTGGCGCTCGGCATGCCGGATGTGGCGGACAGGGCCGTCTACGTGCCGCACCCCATCCAGGACGCGACGGACGACGAGATGCGCGCCAAGGCGCGCGCGGCGTACGACGCCATCGTCGGGGCCATCACGCACTAGCGGTCCGGTCCCGCAGCCGTCTGCCGGCCCTCGCCGCCGTCCCACCATGGACACCATCGCGGTCGGCGTCATCGTCCTCTACCTGATCGCCGCCACCGCCATCGGCAGCCTGATGGCGCGCCGGACGACCACGTCGAGCGGCTGGGCGGTGGCCGGCGGGGGGATGTCGACGGTGCTGGTGGCCGTCGGCATCGCCGGGACGCGCATCGGCGGGGCGGGCACCTACGGCGTGGCCGGCGACGTCATCAGCGGCGGCGTCTGGAACCTCTGGTGGTACGGCATCAGCACGTTCCTGGCGCTGTCTCTGGTCGGACTCTTCTTCGCCGTCTACTACCGCCGGCTGCGGCTGCAGACCGTCGGCGAGATCTTCACCCTGCGCTGGGGGAACCGCCGCTGCCAGTGGCTCACCAGCCTCTGCGTGCAGACGGAGTACATCATCGTCAACCTGATCGAGGCCTATGTCATCGGCGTCATCGTCAGCACCCTGACCCCGCTGTCGATGTTCTCCGGCGTCATGGTGTCGGCCGCCATCTTCGGGACCTACGTCTCGCTCGGCGGGCTGTGGGGCACGGCCATCACCAACCTGATCCACTGTGTGGTGGTGCTGGTGGGCCTGCTGGGCGTGGGCCTGCTGGGCATCGAGCAGCTCGGGGGCTGGAGCGGGGTGACCGAGGCCGTCGGCGGGCACCTGTCGGCGGCGTCCCGAGACGCGGGCGCCTGGTGGGGCTTCACCGGCGCCGGGTGGCTGCCGGTGTTCGCGATGATCTTCTCGGCGGCGATCCACACGCCGGCCGCCTCCGTCTACACGAACTACGCCGCGGCGGCGCGCAACGAGCGGCACATCGCGCCGGCCTTCGTCGCCGCGGGAGTCATCGCCGCGCTGATGCCGATGCTGGCCGGACTGATCGCCGTCCTGACCGCCGCGCGCTACGGCCTCGACGCCGGCCTCGGCGGCTACCGCAACCTGACGACGCTCGCCTCCGAGATCAGCCCCGTTGTGGGCGGGGTGGCGCTGGCCGCCGTGCTCGCGGCCGTCATCTCGTCCGGCGGGCCGATCCTGCTGTCGAGCGCCACGATGTTCGTCCGCGACTGGCTGCCGTTCACCCGCCGCTACGACTCGGCGCGCAGGCTTCGAGCCTACCAGGCGACCACGGTCGTCTATGCCGTCGTCGCCGCCCTGGCCGCCTGGTTCGTTGCCACCCGGACCACGATCTCCATTCTCGATCTGCTGTTGTTCGGCTTCGCGATGGTGGTGCCGCCGGCCATCGCCGTCGGCTTCGTCATCTACTGGCCGCGGACCACCGAGCGGGGCGCGTACTGGGGAATGGCGACCGGCTACGGCGCGGGAATGATCTGGTTTGGGCTCACCAGGCTGGCGCTGGCCGTCGGCCTCGACGCGCCCGAGGGCGCCTCGGCTCTCCAGCGTCTGCTCGTCTACTGCCTCACGGTCGACGGAGAGGGCATCGATCCGTCGTACGTCACGACGTTCGTCCCGCTCGCGGTGATACCGCTCGTCTCGCGGTTGACCGCCGACACGTCCGGGGACCGGGAGCAGTTCTACGCCATGCTGGATGGGACGCAGCCGGTCGATCGGGAGCGGGCGTAGCAGTCCGCGGCGGAACGGAGCCACGCTGTCCGGATGGGTCCGAAGAACCAGCCGGGCGGCGACTATAATCGCTCGCGAGCCGCTCGCGCCGCTCCGGTTCCGTCCCAGGAAAGGTCACGCATGCCCGGTTCCGTCACGTTCGAACGCCACGACGACGTCGCCCTCCTCCGACTGCACAATCCCCCGGTCAACGGCCTGAGCTGGGCCATGCGCGCCGCCCTCGGCGAGCGGGTGGCCGAGGCGCTGGCCGACGACGCGGTCCGGGCCATCGTCCTCGCCGGAGCGGACCGGATGTTCTGCGGCGGGGCCGACATCCGCGAGTTCAGCGCGCCGCCGCCGCCGAATGCGGCGTCGCTGCCGGCGGTCCTGGACGAGATCGAGGCGTCGCCCAAGCCGGTGGTCGCCGCCATCCACGGCGTGGCGGCGGGCGGCGGGATGGAGGTGGCCCTGGCGTGTCACGTGCGCCTCGCCGCTCCCGGCACGCGGCTCGGACTCCCGGAGGTGACGCTCGGCATCCTGCCCGGCGCCGGCGGCACGCAGCGCATGCCGCGGCTCATCGGCTTCGAGAAGGCGCTCGATGTGATCGTCGGCGGCAGGCTCTATCCGGTGGAGCAGGCCGTGAGGCTCGGTTTCGTCGACGAGTGCGTCGAGGGCGACCTGGTCGGGACGGCAATCGCCCGGGCCCGGAAGCTCGCCGCAGACGGGGCGCCGTTGCGGCGGGCGTCCGGACTGGAGGAGCACCTGGAGGCGGCGCGCGGCCGCCCCGGGATCTTCGACGACTTCCGGAAGAAGATGGCGAAGCGCGCCCGCGGCTTCGACGCGCCGTACGCCTGCGTCGACTGCGTGGAGAAGGCGCTGGCGATGCCCTACGCCGAGGCGCTCAAGCACGAGCGGGCGGCGTTCAACCGGCTCCGCGAGTCGGACCAGTCGGCGGCGCAGCGGCACGCCTTCTTCGCCGAGCGCGAGGTGGCCAAGATCCCCGACGTGCCCAAGGACACGCCGGTGCGGCCGATCGGTGCGCTGGGGGTCGTCGGCTGCGGCACCATGGGCGGCGGCATCGCGATGAGCATCGCCAACGCGGGCCTGCCGGTGACGGTGCTCGAGTCCTCGCAGGAGGCGCTCGACCGCGGCATGGCGATCATCCGGAAGAACTACGCGGCGACCGTCGCGAAGGGCCGGCTGCCGCAGGCGGAGATGGACGCGCGGCTGGCGCGCATCACGCCGGCCCTGGACGACGCGGCTCTCGGTACAGCCGACGTGGTGATCGAGGCCGTGTTCGAGGAGCTGCCGCTCAAGCAGGAGGTCTTCGCCCGGCTCGACCGCGTCTGCAAGCCGGAGGCGATCCTGGCCACCAACACGTCGACCCTGGACATCGACGCCATCGCGGCGTCCACCTCGCGGCCCGGGCAGGTGATCGGCACGCACTTCTTCAGCCCGGCGAACGTCATGAAGCTGATGGAGAACGTGCGCGGCGCCCGCACGTCGCCCGAGACCATCGCCACCGTCATGAAGCTGTCGAAGAAGCTGGGCAAGGTGGGCGTGCTGGTCGGCGTTTGCGACGGCTTCGTCGGCAACCGGATGCTCTACGCCTACCGCCGGCAGGCCGACTTCCTGCTGGAGGAAGGGGCGTTGCCGGAACAGATCGATCGCGTCATCTACGACTTCGGCCTGCCGATGGGGCCGTACCGGATGGCGGATCTCGCCGGGCTCGACGTGAGCTGGCGGGTGCGGAAGGCGCAGGCGCCGACCCGGCCGGCCCATCTGCGCTACTCGCCGATCGCCGACCGCATCTGCGAGCGCGGCCGCTTCGGGCAGAAGACCGGCGCCGGCTGGTACCGCTACGAGGAGGGGAGCCGCGTGCCGATTCCGGACCCGGCGATCCACGAGCTCATCGCCGGGGTGTCGAAGGAGCTGGGCATCGAGCGCCGCGCGATCGACGATGACGAGATCGTCCCGCGGTGCCTGTATCCGCTCGTCAACGAGGGCGCGAAGATCCTGGAGGAGGGCCTCGCGTTGCGCGCCGGAGACGTCGACGTCATCTGGATGCACGGCTACGGCTTCCCGCGCTACCGCGGCGGCCCGATGTTCTGGGCCGACCTGGTAGGTCTGCGGACGATCTACGACGCCATGAGCCGGCTCCACGACGAGCACGGCGAGTGGCTGGAGCCGGCGCCGCTGTTGAAGCGGCTGGCGGAGGCGGGCAAGGGGTTCAAGGACGTCGGCAAGTGACGCGCGGCGCCGTGCTCTCCCGGCCGACGCCGCGAGGCAGGCGCAGGAAGTGTCGAGAGCGATGGCAGATGCAGCGACCGTTGCCGAGCGTGCAGCGTTGGCCGGTGCCGCCGGAGACACGGCGGAGCTGATCGAGTACTACTTCGATCAGGGCTGGACGGACGGCCTGCCGGTGGTCCCCCCGACGCCCGAGTCGGTGGCGGCGATGGTCGGCGCGCTCGGCGGCGAGCCCGACCGCCTCGAGGCCCGCATTCCGCCCCGCTGGGGCAACCTGACGCGCGAGGTGCTGGCGATCAACCTGGTGCTCGCCGGCTGCCGGCCGGAGTACGCGCCGGTCGTGCGGGCCGCCGTGCTGGCGCTCACGAGCAGCCCCTTCAATCTCCACGGCGTGCAGGCCACCACCCACATGGCGGCGCCGCTGGTCGTGGTGAACGGTCCCGTCCGGCACGAGATAGGCCTCAACGCCGGGTCCAACGTCTTCGGATCGGGGTTCCGGGCCAACGCCACCATCGGCCGCGCCATCCGCCTGGTGCTGCTCAACGTGGGCGGCGGCTGGCCGGGCGACCTCGACAAGAGCACGCTGGGCCACCCCGGCAAGTACACCTTCTGCATCGCCGAGAACGAGGAGGCGAGCCCCTGGGCGCCGTACCACGTCGAGCACGGCTACCGTCCCGAGGACAGCACCGTCTTCTGCATCGCCGCCGAGGGGCCGCACAGCGTCACCAACCACGTGGCGAACGATCCGGAAGGGATTCTCGACAGCATCGCCTCGGCGATGAGCACGATCGCGCACAACAACGCGGTCAGCAGCGGCTCGTGCGCCGTCGTCATCGGACCCGAGCACGCCGCCACGATCGCCGCGCAGCGGTGGACGCGCCAGGACGTGCGGCGCTACCTCTGGTGGGCGACGACCAACACGTTCGACGACATCAGCTTCGGCGGCCGCTACGGGAAGATCTACAACCGCAACCTGCCGCGCTGGTACAAGCGCGAGCCGGGGGCGCGCATTCCCATCGTGCCGTCGGCGGACGACATCCACCTGTTCGTGGCCGGCGGGGAAGCCGGCCGGTTCTCGGCGTTCCTGCCGGGCTGGGGGCACATGACCTCGCCGGTGCTGCGGGCGATCGACGGGACTCCGCCGGCGAGCGGGGAGTGCGTCGACGGGACGTGCGCGCTGTAGCGTTACCGAATGGAGAGTGACCGTGGGTGCACGTGACGAGACGGAAGATCCGGCCGAGCCGTTCCTTGCGCCGGCCAACATGATCGTGTCGAACGACCGACGACTGCCGGATGGTCGCATCGTGTACGACCCGCGCGGGACGGTGACGGCGGAGCCGCGCGAGCTGGCGGCCCGCCTGGAGACCCTCGACGGCATCCGCCTCGGCGTGCTGGACAACACGAAGTGGAACGCGTCGAAGCTGCTGCGCCACGCCGTCACCGGCCTGGAGGCGGGCCTGACGCTGGCCGCGGTGAACTTCTACGGCAAGGAGAGCTTCTCGCGGCCGGCGGAGCCGGACCTGCTCGACCGGATCGCGGCCGAGAACGACGCGGTGATCACCGCGATAGGCGATTGAGGGTCGTGTACGTCGTGCAGTTTGCACGACGCAGTCGGGCTGGAGGAGCGGGGGGTGCCGACGGCGGTCATCGTGACGGACGCGTTCCTGCACGAGGCCGACGTCCAGCGGACGGCGCTCGGTGCGGAGCTCCTGGAGCCGGTGGTCATCACCCATCCGCTCAGCACCTTGACCGACGACGAGATCGCGGCGCGCGCCGCAGAGGCGGTGGCTCGCGTCAAGCGGACCCTCGCCGCGTGAAGCCGCGGGTGAACCGGCGAACGAGGGGGCGGCGGTCTCGCCGCCTTCGTCGTTACGAGGAGCGCGTAACGGGAACGTGCTCCCGCACGTAGTCCATCAGGCTCGGGATTCCCGATTCCCAGACCGGTTTCGCCTCCGGCCGCCACACGTACCCGACGTTGCGCAACTGGTTCTTCGCCACCGTGGGGTCGGACTCGGGCGCGGCGTCCAGCCCCCGGCGAATCGCCGTCTCGAGCTGCACGTCGTCCAGCAGAGGCCTTGTGTCGAAGGCCTCCGCCACGGCCCGCGCCACGGCCAGCAGGTGCAACGTCTCGAGCTCTTCGTAGCGGTCCAGGTAGTAGTCGTCCTTCTCGCGGTCCACGGCGGCCTGCACGGCGGTGGCCGCCGCCAGCGTGATGCGCCCTTCCCCGGCCGTGCCCGGCGGAGCGGCGTCAGCCGCCCGGCGCCAGACCGCCTGGCCCCAGAGTTGCACGAAATACGGGTAGCCGTGGCTGTCGCGCACGATGTGTGCGAGGGCGTCGTCGTCGATGTCGATGTCGTCGCTTCGCAACGGATTCCGCACCGCCGCCGCGGTCGCCGGCTCGTCCAGACGGCCGATGGGGCGCCGATCGGCCCGGTTCCAGAACGTCGCGTCCATGGCGTTCAAGTGGGCTCGCAGGCTCGGGGTGCCCGCCAGCACCAGCAGGAACGGCAGCCTTCTGCCCACCTGCTGGCCGGCGTTCAGCAGCGCGCGGCCGACGGCGAGGTCCAGCGTGTGCGCCTCGTCGATCAGCAGAAGCAGCGGCGCTCTCCGCACACGTGCCGCCAGGGCTTCGTCCAGCGGCGGTGGGTCGTCCCGGCCCGGCCGCCACGTGATTCCCTGCACGGACACCTGTCCCGGCGCGAAACGCTGCCACCAGGATGCGGGCAGGAGGCGCTCGACGAGGTTCGTCTCGGCAGGCATGCCGGCCGGCGTGAGCGAAAGGACGTCGACGCCGGCGTAGGCGGCGGCTTCCTCCTGCAGCCAGACGAGCAGGGCGGTCTTGCCGTTGCCGCGCGGCCCGTGCAACACGAGATCGCGGGACGGGGCCAGGCCGTCCCGCAGATCGCCGAGGAGCGCCCGGCAGAGCGCCTGCACCGACGTTCGGCCAGCCAGGTACGGCGGCAGTCCGCCCGCGCCTGGTCGAAACGGCCCCTGTCGGCTCCGTGTCGTCATCGGCGTCTCGCTCCATGCTTCTGTGCCCGCCCTGCCGTCCGGCCGAGCGGGCACGGTATGATTTTGCCATGAACGTCGACCTCGCCTACGGCCGCGGACGCCTGCCGGTGGAGTTCCCGGACGACCGCACGACGGTGCTCGAGCCGTCCTACGTCGGCGGCCTGCCGGACGAGCAGGGGGCCATCCGCCACGCCCTGCGGATGCCGCTGGGCACGCCCCCGCTCGCGTCGCTCGTGAAGGCCGATCAGACCGTCGCCATCTCGGTGTGCGACATCACGCGGCCGATGCCCAGCCATACGCTGCTGCCGGTGCTGCTCGACGAGCTGGCGCACGTGCCGGACGAGCGGATCGCCATCCTGATCGCCACCGGGACGCATCGTCCCAACGACCGCGGCGAGCTGGTCGAGATGCTCGGCGAGCCGATCGTCGACCGCTATCCCATCGTCAACCACAGCGCGTTCGACGAGGACGGTCTGGTGCATCTGGGCGAGGTCGAGCCGAACGTGCCGGTCTGGCTGAACCGGCGCTGGGTCGACGCCGACTTCCGCATCACGACCGGGTTCGTCGAGCCGCACTTCTTCGCCGGCTTCAGCGGCGGGCCCAAGCTGGTGGCGCCGGGGCTGGCCGGGTTCAGGACGACCATGCGGCTGCACGACGCCGAGATGATCGGCAGCCCGAACGCGCGCTGGGGCGTCACCGAGGGCAACCCGATCCACGATGCGGTCCGCCGTATCGCGGCGCACGTCGGCGTCCATTTCAGCGTCGACGTGGCGATCAACCGCGACCGGCGGATCACGAGCGTCGCCGCGGGGGAGATCTTCGCCGTGCACCGGACGATGGCGGACCGCGTCAAGCAGAGCGCCATGCAGGCGTTCGACGCGCCGTTCGACGTGGTGGTGACGACCAACAGCGGCTATCCGCTCGACCAGAACCTGTACCAGAGCGTCAAGGGGATGTCGGCGGCCGCCCAGGTGGTCAAGCCGGGCGGGGCCATCGTCTGCGCCGCGGAGTGCGCCGACGGGCTGCCGTCGCACGGCGAGTACGGCGACATCCTGCGGGCGCGGGAGACGCCGGAGGCGCTGCTCGAGATGATCTGCGCGCCGGGCCACAACCGGCACGACCAGTGGGAGGTGCAGGTCCAGGCGCAGATCCAGCGGCGCGCCGAGGTGTTCCTGAAGACCGACGGCCTCGCCCCCGACGAGGTGCGCGCGGCGCACCTGACGCCCATCGACGACGTCTCGGAGACGACCCGCGAGCAGCTCGACCGCGCCGGCCCCGCCGCGCGGGTCTGCGTCCTGCCCGAGGGGCCGCAGACCATTCCCTATCTGGCGGAGTGAGCACATCGCGGCTTCTACTGCCGCGCGGTGTTCAGAGGCGGTCGCCGCGGTCAGCGATCAGCGCGTCGCTCGCGGCCGTGGACGGTTCACCACCGGCGGATCGAGCTCCAGCAGGTGGAGGCGGGGGCTGCCCGTCGGGTGGCGCGGCCGCGCACCCTGAGAGCAGCGCAGCGAGCGCCGCGGCGCCAACGAACAGGACGATGAACGCGGTGCTGCCGGCGCATGACAATCCGTATCCGGTAGCCTTCATCGACGCACATCGTAGCGTGTTCGACGCGTTCACCGCTGCCCCTCCGGTTTCCGCTGCCCGGGCCGGCGGCAAGAAATGAGATATGATTTCCGTACTCGGAAATTCGTACTTACCATGAGAGTATCCGAACGCGGGCAGATCACCATCCCAAAGCCGCTCAGGGACCGTTTCGGCATGAATCCCGACGTGGAGGTCGAGATCACGCCGACGGAACAAGGGCTGCTGATTCAGAAGCGCACGGCGGCCCGGCATCCGGTGGATCGCGTATATGCCGTGCTCGGTCGGAGCGGGAGCACGGACGACTACATCGAAAAGATCCGCGGGCGATGATCACCGCCGTCGACACGAGCGTTCTGCTGGATGTGTTCCTGCCCGACGCACGTCATGGACCGCAATCCGTGCAACGGCTTCGCGACGCCTACGACCGTGGCGCGATCCTTGTCTGCGACGTCGTCTACGCGGAACTCGTTCCGGCTTTCGATGACCGGACCGCGCTCGACGGCGTGCTGCGGGAGATCGGCGGGACGCCGTCGCCCATCGACACCGCCATGGCGTACGAAGCCGGCGTACGCTGGCGTCGATATCGTCAGGCAGGCGGTCCGCGGAAACGCATCATCACCGACTTCCTGATTGGGGCACATGCCGTCCTGGCAGCCGACGCGTTTCTGACGCGCGATCGCGGCTTCTACAGCACGTACTTTCCGGAGCTGACGTTGAGCGATTCGAGAGATTGACGCACACAAGTATGGAACTCCTCAGCGAGCGTGTCCAGCCGGAAGCCGCGCGCAAGAGCAATCCATGGAGCAAACACCAACGGCGGCCGGGCATCCGTTGGATCGCAGATACGCCGTACTCGGCCGGAGCGGCGGCACGGGCGACTGCATCGAGCAGATCCGCGGACGATGAGGCGCATGGCTCGCGCCGGTTCCCGACCGAATCGCTTCACGAGCCGCCGCAGGCGCTGACGCTCGCGACGTTGTTGTCCGGATTGCGGTCGATGAGCTTCGTGAACGGATCGATGCCCGCGCGCCGCGGCTCCTCGTCGACGACGATCTCGAACATCGTCTCGGCGGCGTCGATCCTCCGCTTCTCCAGGGCGAGCAGCTTGCCGTCCGGCGACGACCCCGGCTCCCGCGCGCCGAACACGGCGATGTCGATCCAGTCGTCGACCGGTATCTCCGTCTCGGCCCCCTCGCCGTCGGCGCGGAACTTCCGCGACTCCACCTCGACCGTGACGACGTAGGCGCCGTCCGGACCCGGCTCGCAGGTCGCCGCCGCCAGGCGGTTGTCGTAGAGGGTGATGGTCTCGAACAGGTCCTCGATGATCGACTCCATCCCGGCCGGCACCGCCTCGCGCACGTAAGAAAGGAACTCGCGCGAGTAGGTATAGGGAGGCTCCTGGAAGCCCACCGCCTCGACGTAGCGCTTCAACGCGGCGTTCAGGGCCTCTTCGCCGATGTGGTCGCGCAGGGCGTACATCACCAGGCTGCCCTTGCGGTAGTGGATGTAGCCCTGGTTCTCGACCAGCAGCAGCGGCAGCTCCTCGATCAGCTCGCCGCCGCGGGCGCTCAGGTACAGGTCGAGCTCGTACTTGAGGAAGCGCCGCATCTGCTCGCGGCCGTACTCGCGCTCCATGATCATCAGGGCGGCGTACTGTGACATCGTTTCCGACATCACGGTCGCCCCCTGCACGTTCGCGCTGACCACCTGGTGCGCCCACCACTGGTGCGCCACCTCGTGGGCGGTGACGTAGAAGACGTAGTCGATCGCCTCCTCGTCGTCCTCGTCGAGCCGGGCGATGAAGCCTATCGACTCCGAGTAGGGGATGGTGTTGGGCAGCGACTGCGCGAAGCCCCGGTAGCGCGGGAACTCGACGATGCGCACCTGGCGGTGCTGGTAGGGGGCGAACTCGCTGGTCAGGTAGTCGAGCGACTTCTTTACGGCGTCGATCATGCGGTCGACGTTGTAGCGGTGCGTACGGTGGTGGTAGATCTCGATGGCGACATCGTTCCACCGGTCCCGCGCCACCTCCCAGTCGGCCGAGAGCCAGGCGACCAGACCCAGGATCGGCGCATCCATCCTGTAGTGGAAGTAACGGCGGCCGTCCTCCGTCCATTCGCGCTGCAGGTAGCCCGGCGCCAGCGCGATCTGGTCGGCGCTGGTGGAGACGACGGTCTCGAAGTCGATCCAGTCCGATTCCGACGTGAGGTAGTGGTTCTCGCGGGCCGCCGCGTCGTCGATGGACGGCATGCGCTGAATCGGGACGAGCTCGAGCCGGCGCCGCTCGTTCGGATCGTTCAGCTCCGCGCGCCGCGAGTACCCGATCCGCGGGAAGTAGGCGACGTTGTGAAAGAACGTCCCGTTGCGTACGACGCTGGTGTTCGATCCGTGGTTCACGAACCCGGGATTCTCGATCGCGACGTCGAACGCCAGCTCCATCGAGTCGCCCGGCGCGAGCGGCGCGTCGAGGTCGTAGATCCGGTAGCCGAGCGGGTCGTCGAGTCGCAGCCGGAGTCCCGGCGCGTCTATGGATCGCACCGTCACCTGCGGGTTGACGCTCAGGTGCAGCTCGTCCACCGCGGACCCGTTCTTGTTGCGGAGGCTGTACCGGCCGCGGATGTCGACCGCCCGGCGCTCGGGGTAGATGTCCACCTCGGCGTAGAGGGCGGTGATCTTCGGCTGGGGCAGGTCTTCGTACTGCTTGTACTGCTGCTCGTAGCGCGCCTGCCGTGCCTCGCGCACGTCGCCCGGGATGTACTCGTTGAGCACGTTGGTGTTGTAGAAGATGTAGCTGCCCGTGCCGGCGAAGCCGAGCGCCAGCGTTGCCAGCACGACGCCCACCGGCCGCGTGAAGCGCTGCCGCGCCAGCCGCAGCCGATCCCGGAGGCTGCCCGCCACGCCGCGCACCCACAGCAGGTGGATGGCCACGGCCAGCATGCCGGCCGCGAACGCCCAGTAGACGGAAAACCAGAGGAGCGGCTCGACGAAGTGGCCGAAGCCGTTCATGTCCGAGTAGGGGGCCCCGGGCGCGCTGCCGTACTGATACAGGCTGTGATCGAAGTCCCAGGCCGACAGCACCGGGCCGCTGAGGAAGTACAGGATCATCAGCAGGTATCCGACGTACCGGTGGTTGGTCAAGACCTGCAGAAACACGGCGAGAACGGCCGCGAGCGTGAAGGGAATGCCGGCCAGGAGGAGCATGCCGCGCAGGTAGACGCCGATCTCGAAGGCGTAGTAGCCGCGCGAGGCCTGAATGCCCATCCCGGTGAGAATCGCCGTGCCCAGCATGGCCGCGACGACGACGCCGAGTGCCGTCACCTTCGCGCCCCACAGCACCCAGTTGGGAACGGGAAGCGCATCGATCACTTCGTGGACCCGTGCCGTTCGCTCACGCCAGACCAGCTCCCCGCTGTAGACGGTGACGATGACGAGGACGACGATGAGGAACGCGCCCTGCAGGATGTTGACCATCAGGTAGGTCACCGGATGGACGGCCGTGCCGAAGATGCGATCGACCGCGAAGGAGTTGCCGATCATGTTCAGCACGCCGAAGGCCAGGATGACGAGGAACCCCGTGCTCCGCAGCACGCCGGCGATCTCCATGCGCGCCTGATGCGCGAACTGGCGCAGGCCGGAGATGGCCGGCGTCGGATGGGGAGCGACGGCGGGCAGCGTCGGCAGGACCGACCCGGCGGTCTCGGCCGCCTCGGATGCCTCCGGCCCGCCGCCGTCCGCCGGTGTCCGGCCGCGCCGCCACGGCCGGCGCCAGCCGCCCCCGCGCTCGTCTACGGCGAACGAGAACCGCGCATCGGCGAACGCGAAGGCCAGGACCGCAAGGGCCAGCACGACGAGG
Source organism: Vicinamibacterales bacterium (assembly GCA_963662835.3). Taxonomy (GTDB): domain Bacteria; phylum Acidobacteriota; class Vicinamibacteria; order Vicinamibacterales; family UBA8438; genus WTFV01. The sequence continues at coordinate 5,970,315 of CAXXVU020000002.1, read as the reverse complement.
CGGTTGGCGAGGAGGTCGCCGTCCAGCGGCAGCAGCATCGTGTTCCGCTCGGCGACGGTCCAGTAGCGGGTGGCGATGTCGAGAGCGCCGGCGCCGAACGGGTCGAGCATCGAGGCCAGGCGCTCGTTCTCGATGTCGGACAGCAGGCTGCCGGCGACGCCGTAGGCGACGAACATGCCGATCACGCCCGCGTAGGTCGCCACCAGGCTGCGCGTCAGGGTGGCCAGGGCGAACTGGATGCTGCCCATGAACAGCAGGTTCGGCACGATGAAGATCGCCAGTGCCTGAAGATACGGGGCGGCCCGGAACGGTCCGACCCGTTCCGGCTCCAGCCACGGCATCAGGCTCCCGAGCAGCACGCCGAGCACCACCGGCACGAAGACGGCGAGAGCGGCGATGAACGCCCCGGCGAACCGGCCGATCAGGTAGTCGCGCTTGCGGATCGGCGTCGAGAAGAACAGCTCCTGCGTGCCCGTCTCCTGGTCGCGGAGCACCGAATTGGCCACGAACGCCGTGGTGGCGAAGACACCCATGATGCTCATCACGAGCAGCAGTCGCAGGATGACGAACGGCGCGTTGCGGTCGACGTTGCCGATCGAGCCGCCGATGACCACGGCGTCGGTGGTAACGGCCAGGAACGTCGTCAGGAAGAAGAACGCGCCGGCCAGCAGGAATACCGGCTGCCGCAACTGGCAGCGCAGCTCGAAGCGGAATATTTCGGCGAACATGGTGGCGTCCTCGCGGGCCGGTCCGGTTGGCGGTCACCCTACGCGGCGGCGCCGGCGCGCCTCAGCGTGGAGAAGTAGACGTCCGTCAGCTCCGTGCGGACGCGCTCGAATCCGTCGGCCGGACGCTCGTCCGCGTAGACGTGAACCACGGTCCGCCCGCCGGACAGCCGCGTCGAGATGACGTGGTGGTCGCGCTCGTAGCCGGCGAGCTCGCCGCGTTCCACGATCCGGCTCCAGACGCGGCCGTCGAGCCGCTCGATGGCCTCCGCCGGATCGCCGGTCAGCAGCACCTCGCCCTTCGAGATGATCGCCATCCGGCTGCACAGGTCGCTGACGTCCTCGACGATGTGGGTCGACAGGATCACCACGATGTTCTCGCCGATCTGAGACAGCAGGTTGTGGAAGCGGAGCCGCTCGGTCGGGTCGAGGCCGGCGGTCGGCTCGTCGACGATGATCAGCCTCGGGTCGCCGAGCAGCGCCTGCGCGATGCCGAAGCGCTGCTTCATGCCGCCCGAGTAGGTGTCGAGGCGCTTCTTGCGGTCGTCCCACAGGTTGGTCTGGCGCAGCAGCGCCTCGACCGTTTCCTTCAGCTCGCCGCCGGAGACGCCCTTGAGCGCGGCCAGGTGGCTCAGCATCGCCTGCGCGGACAGCCGCGGATACACCCCGAACTCCTGCGGCAGATAGCCGAGCAGGCGGCGGACGCGGTCCTTCTCGCGCAGCACGTCCAGGTCGCCGAGCATCACGCTGCCGCCGTCCGGCTCCTGCAGCGTCGCGACGATCCGCATCAGCGTGCTCTTGCCGGCGCCGTTGGGCCCGAGGAGCCCGAACATGCCGGTCGGGATCTCCAGCGACACGTCGTGCAGCGCCCGCACGCCGTTGGGGTAGGTCTTCGACAGGTGTTCCACCGTCAGCACGCGATCCATGGTCGATTTCCTGCTTTCGCGATTCGCATACCCACCGTCACGGCCTCGTCCGGACAGTATTGGACGGGGCGTGGTGTCGACTCGGCGGGTACAGACGTGTCTCGAGCCGAAATGGTTCTCGATTGCGCCTCTCCAGGTAGATTCTCGACTAGCGCCGCCAAGTTCGTCGCGAGGCTCCGTGCTTGGCCCCAGCCCCCACCGCTCCAGGAGCTTGCGCCGCCGAACTCACTTCCGGCGGAAGCTGGGGACCCCCCGCCCGCGGCGAACGGTCTCTGGGCGGAGTTCATCCGCCGGACTGGGTTCGATGTCCTCGAATGCCCCCGGTGTGGCGGGCGCCTGCAGCTCATTGCGGTGATCGAAGACCCCGCCGTGATCGAGCGCAACCTGCGCCATCTGGGGCTGCCGACCGACATCCCCGAGGCCCGGCCCGCGCGGCCGCCCCGGATGCAGTTCCTTCTCGACGGCCTCGGCACCGCTGGGGGCGACGACCAGATCCTCGTCGACACCCGCTCTTGAACGCCTCTCCTCGACGGCCCGCCCGGCCCGCCTGTCCGACGTGCGCCCGGCCGCACCGCTGTCGGTTGCGGCGCGGCGCATTCTCTGCGGCGCATTTTCTCTTGACACCAGCCCATAGCTGTGGCTAGACTGCCGTCCTGTTGCGCGCCCGGGCCTGTGAAGGGGCCGGCACTAGGGGGAGGTTTACTCGTGCCTATGATCTTCGGAGCGAAGCACCTGCTGGTCGCAGCAGCTACGGTCGCCGTACTCCTTTTCATGGAAGTTGGTGCCGTTGGACAAGAAGTTGGTGCCGTTGAACACAGTGTGTCGGCGCTGCCGTCGACTCAGCAGGCGCCGGGATATAACCCGACGACCCCAGCAAAAGTCGAGCTGGGAAGGCTGCTGTTCTGGGACCCGATCTTGTCGGGACCCCAAGACGTAGCCTGCGCGACGTGCCATCATCCCCAAAACGCCTATGCGGAGGACCGCGACCTGTCGCTCGGCGTGAAGGGCATCGGCCGGGGCCGCTTCCGGCGTGACGGAATTCTCGTCAAACGCAATAGTCCGACGGTTCTGAACGTTGCTTTCAACGGCATCGATGAATCGGGCCGCTACGACCCGGCGACTGCGCCGGCGTTCTGGGACAATCGCATCAGGAGCCTCGAATCGCAGGCGCTCGAACCGCTCAAGTCGTTTGAGGAAATGCGAGGGGACACCTACCCGGAGGATGAGGCTGTCGCGAGAGTGGTGGCGAAGCTCCAGGCCAACGCCGAGTACCCGAGCCTGTTCGCCGAGGCCTTCGGCAGTGAACAGCCGGTCACCGCGGAAAACCTGGGCAGGGCGATAGCGGCGTTCATGCGGTCGCTGCTGGCCAACAACGCACCGTTCGACCGCTACATGCGCGGCGACCGCAGCGCCATGACGCGGGAACAGGTCCGCGGAATGCAGCGCTTCGAGGAGATCGGGTGCATCAGGTGCCACAACGGGCCCATGTTCTCCGATTACAAACTGCACGTCATGGGCGTGCCCGACAACCCCGCTCTTGCATCAGGTGCCACAACGCCCGCCTCCGACGGAGGCGCGCAGAACCCTCCTTGCCCGGCAGCTCCTGGGGAGCCGCGTACTGCAGCGTCCCGAGCAGCGTGCGACAGCTATGCGTTTCGCACGGCGTCGCTGCGAAACCTCGAATTGACCTTCCCATACGGGCACAATGGCATGTTCAGGACGCTGAACGCCGTCGTGGGGTTCTATGAATCCACCATCGCCGGGGAGTCCCGGAACCCGAACGTCAGCTACGAGGAGCTCGATCCGCTGCTTCGCCAGTTGCAGAACGTGGACGAAGAAGACGTGGATCTGATCGAGTTTTTAATTGCTCTGAGCGATGACTCGTTCGACCGCACGATTCCCGAGCGCGTACCGAGCGGCCTGCCCGTCGGCGGAAACATTCGATAGAGCAGAGTACGCGCCATCGTGGTCTGCTACTGGCTTGTCGACACCCAATTGGAGGACTCACATGAAACCGATTTCTCTGTTTGCACTCGGCGTAATGGCGGTTGCGATGAGCGCGCCGGCGCAGGCGCAGGTCTATGAGGAGCGCCGGACCCATACGGTAACAGACCCCATCGAAAAGCCGTTGCTCGCCGCTCCGAACGCGGCTATGGCCAGGAACGCCACGGTCGTCAAGTGGATTCGGAATCCGGCGAAGAGTCCGGAGGATGACGTCACGGCTGCCGACTTTACGTTTGAAGTTTTGAGGCCCGGCCCCGGCCGTATGGTCTGCTACGACCTGACCGGCTGGCCTGGAGAGCGGCCGTGGTCGGTGGAGTGCACCAGCAGCGACGCCAACATGGCGCGCATCGCGCAGAATCGAGCGTTCGCGGAGATGGGGGCCAAGGCCCAGCCACTGCTGGCAACGGCCAGTGGAGGCAGGCCCGCCGGGCGTCCTGTCTTGTCGAGCAGCGGCACCGGAGGGATCAGGGATCTGGTTGTGGCCGCCGGGAAAGACGGAACGCGTGAGTTGCCCGAAGTCGCGACCATTTGGTATAACCTCCGGGGCGACAGTCAGGACACCGCCATCTGGCACACGTTTATCGCCATGCCGAACTTCATGGCGGACGAAGTCGGACTGCCGAATGTTCGCGACGCGGGCGGCGCTTGGCTGATGTTTGAGGGTACGCCGGACGCCCACATCATGATAAGTGGCCGATAACCGGCAGAGAGAGTTTCTCGGCCTCGGGGTTTTCGACCACGAATCGGGGGGGGGGGTGTGTGACACCTTCCCCCCATTTCCCGCAGGTTGCGAATGACTTCGCTTTTGCGTGAGCTTTATGAAATATCTACTGACAGGTCTTCTTGCCTCCGCTCTTCTTGCCTCCGCCACGATGTTTGCAACCCAGAGCAGACAGACTTTCTCAGGCACGATCACCGATGAAGAGTGCCCCATCGCCGATCATTCCGGAATGCGGATGGGGTCGACCGACGCTGCCTGCACCATCGCTTGCGTCGATGACCACACCGTCCCGTTCGTTTTGTTTGACGGCAGAGCAACCTATCTGTTGAGCGACCAGGACAAATCAAGAGAGTTTGCCGGACAGAAAGTAGCAGTCGTCGGCACGCTGGACTCCAAGACCCAGACGATCCAGGTCACTTCAATGGCCGCGGCCAAGTGACCCATCGATCCTCCCGGCATCCACGCAGTGATCGCCTGCACAGTGCGGTCCCCGCGCAGCGCCTCGAGCGCCACGCCTCACAGCCCGTGGTGGAACCCCGCGTCGCACCGAGAGCGACGAGGCGCCCGCCTGACAAGGCGTGAGAAGGGCGCATATTGGGCATATGTAACCGACGAACAACGCAGTCAGGCGGGATGCATCGCCGCTCGAATGCAGCGGGGACTTTCGCCACGGGCTGCTCAGCCCCATGTGGCAACGGCGGAGCTGCTGGCCGCTGCAGCCGACGGGGAGCCGCTGGAGTTCTGGACGCACGACGCAGGTCAGGCCACCGCGGCCGTTTCACGCGGACTTGCCGCCCGCGGCGTCATCCTCGGTTGACGAGCCGCTGGATCCAGGGTCAAGGCAAGGCGAAGACGAAGATGTTGTTGCCGCTGCTCGGCCGCAGCTCCGGGGTCATCGCGCTCCAGCGCGAGGCGTTGCCGCCGGTGCCGGTGCCCGCCACGACGTACTGCCGGCCGTCGACCGCGTAGGTTACCGGGAACCCGCTGACCGGCGAGCCGAGGTTGACCTCCCAGAGCACCTCGCCGGTCTCGTCGTCGAGGGCGCGGAAGCGGCCGTTGACGTCACCCACGAACACCAGGCCGCCGGCCGTGGCCGCCAGCGACATCGTGGCCGCGCGCTGCTCGTAGGTCCAGGCCGTGACGCCGGTCTCGGCCGAGATGGCCCACACCGCGCCGAGCTGGTCGGTGCCGGGCGCCAGCTCGTTGCGCATGCTGAGGCTGTACAGAGACCGGCCCCCGTCGTCGAGCGGCGCCATGCGCGCGCAGGCGTTGCGCAGCGGCATGTACATCATGTTGGTGCGCGGGCTGTAGGCCCCGGCCTCCCAGTCCTTGCCGCCCATCGCGGTGGGGCAGGTCAGGACCTCCTGCCCGAAGCCGCCGAAGACGAGCTCGGGGTTCTCGGAGACCGCCCCGGTGGCGCCGTCGATGCTGCTGATGACGTTCTGCGCGACGGTGGGGGTGGCCCACAGGAACTCGCCGGTGGCCCGGTCGAGGGTGTAGACGACGCCGGTCTTGCCGGGAATGCCGGTCATCACGCGGCGCTCCTCGCCCGGCTGCAGGCGCGGGTTGATCCAGCGCACCACGGCCGGGTCGGGCCGCACCACCGTGTCGACGAGCAGCCGCTCGAAGGGATGGTCGAGGTCCCAGTGGTCGTTGAGGTGCTGGTAGTACCAGACAATCTCGCCGGTGTCGGCATCGAGCGCCAGCGTCGAGTTGTGGTACAGGTGCCGGTTGTCCGCGCCGCCCACCATGAACTTGGGGGCCGGCGACGTCACCGAGGTGCCGATGAAGAGCAGGTTCAGCGCCGGATCGTAGCTCGGCGCCATCCACGTGCCGACGTGCCGCCGCTCCGCGTCCGGCAGGCCGCCCCACGTCTCGTCGCCCGGCTCGCCGGGCCGGGGGATGGTGCGCCGCCGCCACAGCTCCTCGCCGGTGTGCGGGTCGTGCGCGGTGATGACGCACGCGTCCGGTCCCGCCGCGGGCATGCAGCTCCGGCCGGAGATGACCTTGCCGCCGGCGATGATCGGCCCCGTGCTCTGGTTCGCCGGGTGCGTCCGGTAGTCGAGCACCTGCGTCTCCCAGACCAGCTCGCCGGTCTGCGCGTCGAGGGCGAACACGAACTCGTCGACGCTGGTGTCGATGATCAGGTCGTCGTAGATGGCCAGGTTGCGGTTCGTCGTGCAGACGCCGGGCATGATGCGCTCGCACGCGTCGTCGGGCAGCGGCCGCTGGTACTCCCAGATCAGGTCCCCGGTCGCCGCGTCGATGGCCTGGATGACGTCGCTGGGGTTCGGCATGTACAGGACGCCGTCGTAAACGAGCGGGGTGCCCTGCTGCCGCCCCCCGGCGCGCAGCGCGCGCGACCACACCAGGCGCAGTTCGCCGACGTTGGCGCGGTCGATCTCGTCGAGCGGGCTGTAGCCCGAGCCGTCCAGGGTGCGGCGCCACATCGGCCAGTCGCCGGGCGCCGGCGCCTGCAGCATCGCGTCGGTAACCGGGACGAACGCCGATTCGGTCTGTGCGTGCAGGGCCGGCGGAGCGGCAGCGCACAGGGTGACGGCCAGGGCGGTGGCCGGGAGACGGCGGCTTGAGCGATCGGCTTGCGTCTGCATCGGGTCCTCCGGTCGTGCACGGGCCGTTCCGTCGCGTTGCGTCTCGGATGGCGCGACCTGGTTGTCGCCCCAGGATACGTGCTGGGCCCGGCCTGCGGCCAGCGGTCGGGCGGCGTGCGACCGGCCGACCGCTACAGGTGCCGCGCGAATCACATCAGGCGGATCGGTCCCGGGTACCGTGCGTCGGAGGGCCGGACGGCCCCGGGAGTTGACTCTGCGGCCGGTCGGACTATGCTTCCCCTGAGATTGCGCACGCTCCGGCAGCGCGCCGACGCGCCGCGGACGACCGCTGCCGTCGGCGGTCGAACGTCGAGGCACACGAGAGGAGTCCACACATGTCCAAGCTCAGTCGGCTCGACCGGCGCACCTTCCTGCGCAGCACCGGCATGACCGCGGTGGCCGGCGCCGTCGGCGCCACGGCGCCCCTGGCGGCGGAAGCCGGAGGCGCGGCGCAGCCGCAGGGCGGCCGCTACGACTTCGACACCATCTACGACCGCATCGGCACCGACTCGTCGAAGTGGGACGCGCAGATCGCCCGCTACGGCCGCGACAAGATCGAGGTCGGCATGGGCACCGCCGACCAGGACTTCCGGATCGCCCCGGCCATCACGCGGGCCCTGCGCGACCGGGTCGGGCACGAGAACTTCGGCTACCTGTCGATTCCGGGCTCCTACAAGGAATCGATCGTCGCCTGGAACAAGCGCCGTTACGGTCTCGACATCGACCCCGACACGATTCGCCACGCGCCCGGCGTCCACCCCGGCATCATCAGCACGCTGCGCGCCTTCTGCCCGCCCGGCAGCAAGGTGCTCATGCAGACGCCGGGCTACAACGGGTTCTACACCGACATCCGGGTCGTCGGCTGCGTGGCCGAGGAGAGCCCCCTGCGGCTCGTGAACGGCCGCTACCGGATGGACTTCGAGGACCTGGAGCGGCGCATCGACCACGACACGCACGCGTTCATCCTGTGCAACCCGCACAATCCGACCGGCAACGTCTGGTCGCGGGACGATCTGCTGACGCTGGGCGAGATCTGCGCGCGCCGTCGCGTCGTGGTGCTCGCCGACGAGATCCACTGCGACTTCGTCACCAGGGGCCACACCTACACGCCGTTCGCCACCCTGGACGACGAGGCCGTCGTGCGCAACAGCGTCACCTACAAGTCGGTGAGCAAGTCCTTCAACCTGTCCATGATGAAGTGCGCCTACCTGTTCTCGACCAACCCGGACTACCTGGACCGGATCGAGGGGGCCGGACAGCACCGGCAGGCGATGAACACGCTGGGGATCGTCGCGGCCGAGGCGGCCTACAACGAGTGCGAGGACTGGCTCGATCAGCTCCTGGAGTACGTCGACGGGACGCTGGACTTCGCCGAGTCGTACGTCCGCGCGAACGTGCCGGGCGTGGAGACCGTCAAGCCCGAGGGCACCTATCTGGCGTGGCTCGACGTCGCCAAGGCCATGGAGGCGGCCGGCATGCGGCGGGCGGCGGAAGAGGCGGACGGGAACACGACCCCGGAACAGGCGTTCCAGCGCTACCTGGTGGACCACGCGCACATCCACCTGAACCCGGGCTCCTCCTACGGCCTGGGCGGCGCCGGGCGCATGCGGATGAACCTCGCCACGTCGCGGCAACTCGTCGAGCGGGCGCTCGGCAACATGGCGCGGGCGCTGTCCACCGCCTGACGCCATGGGGAATTCGTGGTCGCGCTGGGTGCAGGCGCCGCAGGGCGTCGGGCTGCGCAAGGCCATCTTCCAGGTTCACCTGTGGACCGGCATCGGCCTGGGCGCCTACGTGTTCGTGATCTGCGTGACCGGCAGCGCGCTGGTCTACAGGAACGAGCTGTACGCCGCCTTCTCGCCGCAACCGGTCATCGTGGACGGCGCGGGCGCGTCACTGGGCGACGACGCCCTGGAGCGCGCCGCCCGCCGGGCCTATCCCGGCTACGAAGTGCAGGAGGTGCGGCCGGGGGAGACCCCGAACCACGCGGTCCGCATCACCCTGACGCGCGACGGCGGGCGGATACGGCGGCTGTTCGACCCGTTCACCGGCGAGGACCTGGGAGACCCCCTGCCGCTGGGCTACCGCGTGACCGCCTGGGTGCTGGACCTGCACGACAACCTGCTGGCCGGACAGACCGGCCGGCGGGTGAACGGCATCGGCGCGTTGTTCCTTCTCGTGCTGTCGCTGACCGGCGCCGTGATCTGGTGGCCCGGCATCCTGCGCTGGCGGCGCAGCCTGACCATCGACCGGCGGGCGGACTGGAAGCGGTTCAACTGGCACCTCCACAGCGCTTTCGGCTTCTGGTGCTGGCCGTTCCTGTTCCTGTGGGCGATTACCGGGGCGTACCTGTCGTTCCCGGCCGCGTTCATGGCGGTCGTCGACTACCTGGAGCCGTTCGACCCGACGAGCCTGGAGGAGCGCGTCGGCGACCGCGTGATGTACTGGCTCGCCTACCTGCATTTCGGCCGGCTCGGGGGGCGGGGCATCCCGGGCTGCGGCTCACTCTGCAACGACGCCACCAAGGCGCTCTGGGCGCTGGTCGGACTGGTGCCGCCCGCGCTGTTCGTCACCGGGGCGTTCATGTGGTGGAGCCGCGTGGTCCGGCGCCGGCTGAAGCCGGCCCCTCCCGCCTGATCCCGCGCCCGCGCGCCCTTTTCGCGGTCCGCGGCGGAGCTTCCGCGCCGCGTCCGCCGGCGCCGTCGAGCGCGCAGGCGCGCGGCGGGGTTGTAGAATGCCGATTCGTCCTTGCCGGCGCGGATCCGCTCGGTAGCGTGCGCCGCATGCCGTGGGCGCAGGCTGGCAGGCCGTCGGATGGAGCGCCGGCGTCAACAGGGAGGTGCTCGATGCGGAAGACTGGCATGACGGCCGGCGTGATCCTCGTCTGCGGAGCGTTCGCGGTCGGTGCGGGCCTCGCTGCCGCGCAGGAGCCCGGCGCGAGCCGCGTGGCGCCCTTCGAGCACCTCGACGGCCCCCGCATCGCGTTGCCCGACGATGCGGGGGAGGGCCCCATGCGCGAGCTCTGCCCCGACGTCACCGACATGTGCCAGAGGTACTGGGCCTACACGGGCTACTTCGTCCGCAACGCCACGATTCCGACGCGCCACCGCGAGCTGCTCATCCTGCGCACCGCCTGGCTGTCCCGCGGCGACTACATCTGGGGACGGCACGACGTCATCGGGAAGGAGGCCGGGCTGACGGCGGAGGAGATCCAACGGGTGACGGCCGGCCCGGGTGCGCCCGGCTGGGACGACTTCGAACGCGCGCTGCTCGCGGCGGCCGACGAGCTTCACGGCAGCCGGTTCGTCTCCGACTCTACGTGGAACGTGCTCGCGGAGCGCTACACGGACGATGAGCTGCGCCAGGTCGTGCTGATCGTCGGCAACTACACGCAACTGGCGATGTTCCAGAACGCGCTGGGCGCCCAGCTTCCCCCCGGCTTCGAGGGGCTGCCGGCGGCCGGCGGCCACTAGCGGAACGGCCGGCCGCAGCGTCCGCGCACCGGACGTTGCGGCCGGCGCCCGGTCGGGCGCGGCGTGTTCGTTCCGGCGGTGATGCCGGATCCGCGCCTCCGGCCGCCGGGAGAGAGCAAGGGGGAACGAGATGCATCGTGTTGCGACGGGCGGCGGACCGATCCTGTTCGCGGTGGTCGCGCTGGCGCTGGCGGCGCCCGCGGCGGCCGAGGGGCAGGCCCTCGGGCGGTTGTACATCGAGGCGCTGGATGCCGAGGGGCAGGCGGTTCCCGGGCTGACGACGTCGGACTTCATCGTGCTGGAGGACGACACGCGGGTGAACATCGTCTCGGTCGAGCGGGTCGGGCCGCTGAAGGTGGCGCTGCTCGTCGACAACGGCGACCGGATGTCGCAACTGGCTGCGCTCTACCCGCTGCGGGACGCGACCGAGGCGTTTCTAGACACGCTCGGGCCGGAGCACGAGGTCGCCCTGTTCACCATCGCCCGGAACCTGCAGCGCCGGGTCGACTTCACGACGGACCGCGAGGAGCTGAAAACGTCGGCCGAGGAGGTCTTCCTGGATTCGGGCGCGGGCACCCTGCTGCTCGACGGCATCAGGGAGACCTGGGAACGCCACTACGACGGTGACGAGACGCTCCCGGTGATGGTGCTCATCCTGACGGACGGCCCCGAGAACAGCCGGAACTACAGCGACACCGCCTACGAGGAGTTCGTCGAGACGCTCATCGCCGGCGGCGTCATGGTGAACGTCCTGCAACTGTCGGGCGGCAGCCGGGGCGGCAGCGTCAGCAGCAGCGTCATGCGGGGGTACGCCCGCAGCATCGCCGGCAACACGGGCGGCGCCTACGAGACCCTCTCCGCCGTGACCGGCATGGCGGAGTGGATGCGACGCTACGCGGGACGTCTGAACGCCCACCACGCGGAAGTGTCGAAGCGCTACCGCGTGCTGTACGAGCCGCCGGATCCGCGCGGCGCGCAGATCTCGGCGGGCGCGCGCCCGGGCGTCGACATCCGACTCTTCGTCGATCTCCGCGCGGCGGAGCAGTAGGCGACGCTTCCCTCACTCGCCGCCCCACGTGTAGCTCAGGCGTGCGTAATAGTACGCCCCGTTGAAGCCGAAGGGTGAGAATTGCCCGTAGCGGTTGCCGACCGACAGCGGACCGAGCGCGTTTTCCTCGGGATACTGGTTGAGGAGATTCTCGGCCCCGACCGAGAGCCAGGTGCGTTCGCCGATCGGAACGCCGAGCTCGGCATCCACCAGCAGCCGTCCGGCGTAGGCCGGATAGAGCCAGGGCGAGAGCACCTCGCCGAGGGCGTGCGCGTTGCGGCCGTCCTCGCTGTCCCAGTAGGCGCCGTACCAGTGGAGCCGGCCGAGCAGGCGCCAGTGCCGGGTGTCATGGCGGGCGGCGGCCTGCCACCGGGTCCGGGGCAGCCCCCGCTCCAGGGTGGCGACGCGGAACTCGTCTATGACGCTGGTGCGGATGTCGCGAACCCGGGTGATGGTGTGGTTCCAGCCGGCCCGCAAGGACGTGCCGCCCAGTTGCCAGGCCCACAGGACGTCGAGTCCCTCGGTCGTCGTCGAGAAGTCGTTGAGGAAGAACCGGAAGACCGGGAAGTTGCGCGCCTCGGCGATGCCTTCGGCCAGCAGCACGGCTATCTCGTCCGTCCGCAGGCGGATCTCCTGGGAGAGGGCGAGGCGTGCGCCGACGTCGATGCGGAAGTAGTCGGCGGTCAGTTGCATGGCGCCCCGGTCGTGGACTACGCCCGCGCTATAGTTGCGGGAGGTCTCGGGCTGGAGCGGCCGGCCGCCCCTGGCCAGGGCGACCGCCGAGGTCGCGGGGACGACGCCGTTGTTGAGCAGCTCTCCGTCGATGAACGCGGTCGTCACGTTGAAGGTGTGCTGCTGACCCAGCGTGGGAGCCCGGAATCCGGTGCTGAAGGCTCCGCGCACGGACAGCGCCGGTCCCAGTGCGCGGCGGGCGGAGAGCTTTCCGTTGAGCGTCGAGCCGAAGTCTTCGAAGCGCTCGTAGCGCAGCGCCCCGCCCAGCGTCCAGTCGAGATCGAGGCCCGCGACCTCCACGTCACCGTAGACCCCGAGGCTGGATCGGGCCCAGGTTCCGGCCGTCGTGTCCGGGCGATAGCCGTTGAAGCCGTTCGAGCCCGAGCTGAAGCCCTGCTCGGCGTAGGGGCCGATGCGCCAGGAGGCTTCGTCGCCGGGCCTGATGGAGAACCGCTCGGTGCGCTGCTCGGCGCCGGCGGCGACATGCAGGCGCGAGCCCAGCGGAGCGGCGAGATCGAAGTTGAAGTTGGTGTCCCGCTGTTCGTAGCTGCCGGGCTGGAACGAGGTCGGCGTCTCGTAGCCGAGCGAGGCGTTGACGGTATCGAAGATGAACTGGTCGATGCGGCTGCGCCCCAGGCTCACGCTGGCGTCCCACGAGAAGCCGCTCGGGCGCAGCCCCTGAACGCCGGCGACCAGCGAGTGGTCGGCGAGCACGCCCCCGAACTGGGGCGTGAAGCCGCCGGGGAAGCGGCTGTAGAGGGTGAAGCAGTCCGGGTCCGCCTCGACCGCCCGGAGGGCGTCGGGATCGGGACGGTGGTCGACCATGGGAATGGCCGGGCAGCCGCCGGCGCCGGGCTGGCCGGTGCGGGCCCAGGCCCGGTCTCCGACGAGGAGGGTCGGACTGCCGTCGACGGTGGGGCCGCGGAAGACGCCGGCCCGGGTGTGCGGATGGCGGAAGTAGAAGCCGCCGGTGACCCGCCGGCTGGCGTAGTTGGCGTGGCCGTAGGGGCGCAGGCCGGAGGCGAGCAGCGTGCCGAAGTTGCCGAACAACTTCAGGTCGTCCTCGACCCTGGGCGAACCCCAGACCTGGGCGGTGTCTCGGGGAGCCGGGCCGCCGGCGGCGACGACCTGCCGGGCGTCCTCGCGCTGCATGGCGCGGTTGGACGGCGACTGCCCGCCGTACTCGAGGCTGAGGTTGGCGAAGCCGGCGCGGCCGAGGGGCAGACCCGTATTGGCGGCTACCGAGTAGCCGCCGGCCCGGCCGCCGATGGCGCTGCACGAGGCGCCGCCGGCCGCGGGTCCGCAGGTGGCCGGGTCGCCGGCGTTCCGGTCCGGGTGAAAACCGCTGCGCAGCTCGACCGTCCCGCCTTCGCGGGCGTCCTTGAGCTGGAAGTTGACGACGCCGGCGATCGCGTCCGATCCGTACTGGGCCGCGGCGCCGTCGCGGAGCAGCTCGGCCTGGCGGACCGCAATGGCGGGAATGACCGAAAGGTCCGGTCCTTGCGAGCCGTCGGAGATGCCGTTGCCGAGCCAGGCGATGACCGCGCCCCGGTGGCGGCGCTTGCCGTTGACCAGCAGCAGCAGGTGATCGGGAGCCAGGTTCCGGAGGTTGACGGGGCGCACGACGGTGGCCGCATCCGAGATTGGCTGGGTGTTGACGTTGAACGAGGGCGTCAGCGCGCGGACCACCTCGACCATGTCGGAACGGGGCTGCGAGACCAGCTCGGCCGCCGTCAGCAGATCGACCGGCACCGCCGAGTCGGTGACCGTGCGCTGCTGCACGGTACGCCGGGATCCGACGACGACGACGTTCTCCGCGAGCGCGTAGTCCAGCGGGAGCGACAGCGTCACGGCGGCCGCCTCGGCGAAGACGACGTCGACCACCGCCTCCTGCGGGACGAAACCGGGGAGGGCCGCCCGCAGGCGCCAGCGGCCGGGCTGGACCGGGGCGAGAGAGAATCGGCCGGTCGCATCGGCCGTGACGACGGCGAGATTGCCGGACGGCCCGGTGGCCTCGACCAGGGCCCCGGGCAGGGCGAGGCCCTGCGGGTCGAGGACCACGCCCCGGAGCGTGGACGGCTGCAGGGCCGCCAGGCGCGCGTCCGACGAGGCCGTGACGCCCGCGGTGACCTCCACGCCGGCTTCCGCCGGCGCATAGCCGTCGAGGGAGAAAGACAGTGCATAAACGCCCGGCACCAGATCGGAGAGCCGGAAGCGCCCGTCCGATCGGGTGAGGGCCAGCGTGCGGTAGCCGGAGGTGGAGACCGCCTCTATCGACACGCCGGCCAACGGCTGCCCGAAGCTGTCGACGACGATCCCGGCGACCGATCCGGTCGGTTGCGCCGCCGCAGGAAGGACGGCTGCCGGCCAGAGGAGCAGCACCCCGAGCAGCACGGGACCGAGGGGTCGAGAGGCAGGCATCGACGGAGATTACCCCAGTAGCAGGGAACAGCGGGCCGCACCAATGCTCGAATTCTACTCGGACGACGCCGGCCGGAGGACGCCGGCGCCGGCGGAAGGAAGGACCAGCAGCCGAGGGAGTGGACGATGACGTCACTGCGAGGCGCCGAGGAGACCGGCCGAAGCGGCCAGGACGACCCGTTGCGGCAGGTCGCAGCCGGCGGGCGGGAAGGAAGACGGCTGGGCACGAAGGCCGCACTGGCCGTGACGGCGGTTCTGACGACGGCGATCGGTCTGGCCACCGCCGGCGGATTGTGGATATCGACCAACGGCCTGCGGGCGCAGGCCGAGCTGAGCGGCCGCCAGGCGGCCCTGACCGCCGCCAGCGGGTTCACGGCCCTGGAGGCCCTCTCCGCCGCCAACATCGCGCGGACCCTCGACGTCGTCCTCGACGACCAGTTGCGGGCTCTGGCCGGGGCCATGGCGCTGCTGGTCGAGGCGGCCGAGTCCGCCGGCCACCCGCCCGCGTACATCGACGACGCGCTGCGGCAGATCGCCTACCGCTCGGCCGTCCTGCGCATTGACGTCAGCGCCGGGGAGGGGCGGAGCTACTCGACCGCAGCCCGGCCGCTGCGGACCGAGGAGCTCGAGCCGGCGTTCCAGGTCCTGGCGACCGCCGATCCCGAGGGGCGCACGCTGGCCGCTCCGGCGCAGCAGACGCCGGACGGGTTGACGAAGGCCGCCGCCGCACAGACGATGCACCGCCGCCTGGCCGTGCGCGTCGAGCAGGCTCTCGACAACGAGGGGGCCGAGCGCACCTACGGGCAGACCGGCAACCGGGCTGCGCAGGAGGTGGCCGAACGGCAGGCCGCGGGCATCGCGCTGCTGCTCAGCCACGCCATCGAGCTGGCGGAAGACGCCGGCTGGGGCGGCCGGCGCATCCGCGAGCGGCTCGAGGCGCTGGTACGCAACACGACCGTGGAGCGCATCGCGGCGCTGGGAGCCGGCGGACCCGCCGTGTACGAGGCCGGCGGCGCCGATGCCGGCGCGCCCGGGCGCAGCGCGGCGGACCTGGAGAAGCTGGAAGCGTTGCGGACGGCGCAAGAGACGATGTCCCGCGTCCTCGACGGCGGCTACGACCGGCAGCAGCGCTGGATCGCCGCCGCCGGCGCAAGCCGGGGACGCGGAAGGCTGGCGGCGATCGTCGAGCTGGCCACCCGCGCCGGCCGCGGGAGTCTGGTCGAGAGCGCGTGGCAGGCCGAAGCGGACCGCCTGGCGCAGGTGAGCGGGATCACCGGCGTATGGGTTGTCGTGATGGATGGCGACCGCATCCGTCTGGCCGCCGCGGCACCCCGCCCCGGACAGGGAGCCGAAGGCGGGCAGGACGCCTGGAGCCGTTGGAACGACCGCCTGGCGGGGGCTGCCCGCGGAGCGGCCGGCGAGCGCCGGCCGAGCAGCCGGGCGGCGATCACCCTCCTCGACGACGAGACGGCCAGCGTCCTGAGCGCGGCGCCGGCCGGCGCTCGCCGGCAGGGTCCGGCCGTGGTCGTGGTCGTCGAGAATCGGGCCGACGAGGTCGTGCGGCAGATGCGGCGGGAGGTCGGTATCGGCCTCGGAGCCGCGGTGGTTCTGATGGCGGTCATGGCGCTGGTCACGACCTGGGCCGTTCGGCGCTGGCTGACCACCCCCGTCGTGGCGGTGGCCGACGGGGCGCAGGCCCTCGCCGAAGGCCGCCGGCCCGCGGGGCTGGCCGGGCGCATAAGGCACCGGGGGGACGAGATCGGAACGCTGGGGCGCAGCTTCGAGCAGATGACGGAGCAGGTTCTCGCCCGGCACGAGGAGCTGCAGGCGCGGGTGGCGGAGAAGACCCGCTGGCTGCGCAGCAGCAACGAGCAGTTGACGCATGCCCAGGAGCGCATGCGGCAGGACATGAGCCTGGCGAAGGTGGTCCAGGCCGCCCTGGTCTCCACCGGCGCGCAGCGGGTCGGGGCGCTGGAGCTGTGCGCACGGATGACGCCGGCCAGCGACCTCGGAGGCGACTTCGTCATCGTCCAGAAGCGCGCAAGTCAAGAGCTGGTGATCGCGGTATGCGACGTGTCGGGCAAGGGTGTCGCGGCCGCGCTCCTGATGGCGTCGGCCCAGGGAGCGCTCAGCGCGGCAGCCAGACAGCATGACAGCGTCTGCGAGATCGCCGAGGAGGCCAACCGGCGGCTGTGCGAGGGAAACGAGCTCTGCATGTTCGTCACGGGACTGATCGCTGCCGTCGATACGCGGACCGGCGTGCTGGAGTACGTCTGCGCGGGGCACGAGCCGGCGATCGTGGTCGACGCCGAGGGCAGGTTGGCGAAGCTGCCGGGAACCGGCGGGCTCCCGCTGGGGCTGGAAGAGTCGGAGCGATTCCGGAAGCGCCACCACCGGATCGGGGCGGGGGAGACCCTGGTGATGTACACCGACGGGGTCACCGACGCCTGCAACCGGGGCGCGGAGATGTTCGGTGAGGAGCGGCTGCAGGAGCTCGTTCGCAGCAGCCGGCTGGAGGGGGCGGAAGCGATCGTGCGGACCATCTGGACCGGGATCGATCTGTTCTCGGGGCCGGCCGCCGTCGTCGACGACAAGACGTGCCTGGTCCTGCAACGGCAGGGCTGAGGAACAACGAATGCGTCCATGTATCGCGCCCGCGAGTCGCGCCGGCGCGCGCTCGGCAGGGTGATAGGATGGAGTCGCCGCAAGCCCGACGAACCGGCTCGGCACGTCGGGAGCGACGTGTCGGCGGCAAGGGGGACACGATGGTGGATCCGGTCAGGCGCAAGATGCTCAAGACGGGTGCGGCGGCGACGGTTCTGGCCGCCACGCGGGGGTTCGCAGAGCAGACCGGCCGGGACGCAGCGGCCATGTCCTTCTACGAGCAGGGTCCCGTTCGCGTCCGCTATGAGGAGGTCGGCTCCGGCTTCCCGCTGCTCGTCATCCCCGGCGGGGGCCTGAACTCGGCGATCGCCGGTCTGGCCACGCATCCCTTCAACCCGCTGGAGGAGTTCAGGGGAGAGTACCGCTGCATCGCGGCGGACCTGCGCAACGGCAACCGCGGCCAGTCTTCCGGTCCCCTCGAGATTGACAGGCCCTGGGATTCGCATACCGATGACCATCTCGGGGTGATGGATCACCTCGGCATCGACAGGTTCATGGTGCTCGGCTTCTGCATCGGCGGCCCCTTCATCTGGAACCTGCTGCGGCGGGCCCCCAATCGTGTCGTCGCTGCCGTGCTGGCGCAGCCCAGCGCGTGGAGCGCGGAGCATCCCAGTCTGTTCTACGACAACAACATGCGGGGCTGGGGCCCGGAGCTCGTCGAGCGCAGGCCCGGGATCACGATGGACATGGTCGACCGGTTCCTGACCAGGATGTACCGCACCAATGCGGACTTCGTCTTCACCGTGACACGAGACTTCGTGCGCGAGCTGCAGACGCCGATCCTCATCCTGCCGGACGACATCCCGGCGCATCCGTACGCCGTCGCCATGGAGGCTGCGATGCTTGCGCCGCAGTCCGAGGTGAGCATGTTCCCGTGGAAGCAGCCCCGGGAACGGATTCCACTGGCGGTGCGCCAGATACGGTCCTTCCTCCGGGCGCATCGGCCGGACGTTCGAGGAGGCTGAGCCGGCAATCGGCGTCGCGGGCGAACGATTGTCGGGCCAGGAGTCGGAGCGGACGACACGGATCGGACAGAGACCTTGGCCGCAGCCCCCGTCCTGCCGCGCCTCGTCGGCCAGCGCGTCAAGCGGCGCGAGGACCCGCGCCTGATCCAGGGGCGCGGCGCCTACGTCGACGACGTGAAGATCGCCGGCATGCGGCACCTCGCATTCAAGCGCAGCGACGTCGCGCACGGCCGGATCCGGTCCATCGATACCAGTGCTGCCGAGGCGCTGGACGGGGTGGATGCGGTCTTCACCGGTGCGCAGGTCGCCGAGTTCCTGGCGCCGATGCCGATCGGGACGCCGTTCCCGTCGCCCGAGCACCGCGCGGTGGCGGTCGACACCGTCCGCTTCGTAGGCGATCCGGTCGCGGTGGCGGTGGCCTGCGACCGCTACGTGGCGCGCGACGCGGCCGACGCCATCGTGGTCGACTACGAGCTGCTGCCGGCGGCGGTCGATCCGGAGGCGGCGATGACCGGCCGGCCGGCGGTGCTGCATGCCGACTTTCCGAACAACGTCGCCCTCGGCCCGCTGGCGAGCGGCACCGGCGTCGGTCGCGAGGGGGAGGTCGACGATGCCGCCGTCGATGCGGCGTTCGAGGCGGCGGAGGTGGTGATCGCACAGCGGATGGTGAACCAGCGGCTCGCGCCGAGCTCCATCGAGGCGCGCGGCGTGGTGGCGCACTACGAGCCGGGACGGGAGGCGCTGACCATCTGGTCCTCGACCCAGAACCCGCACATCCTGCGCACGCTCCTGGCGCAGACGCTCGGCCTGGGCGAGGACCGCGTGCGGGCCATCGCCCCGGAGGTGGGCGGCGGCTTCGGCGCGAAGATCAACATCTACGGCGAGGAGTATGTCGCGGCGGCGCTGTCGAGGCGGCTCGGGCTGCCGATCAAGTGGATCGAGGACCGTTCGGAAGCGTTCCTCGCCACCGTGCACGGCCGCGACCTGATCGCCTGCGTGGAGCTGGCGGCCACACGGGGAGGCAGGGTGCTCGGGCTGCGGATGCGCATCATCGCCGACATCGGCGCCTACAACATGCTGCTCACCGCGCGCGTCCCCACACACAGCATGACGATGGCCAACGCGACCTACGCGTTTCCGGCCATCCGCGCGACGCTGACCGAGGTCTTCACCAACAAGACGCCGACCGACGCGTATCGCGGCGCCGGACGGCCCGAGGCTGCCTACTTCGTCGAGCGGGCGATGGACATGCTGGCCCGCGAGCTCGACATGGACCCGGCCGAATTGCGGCGGAAGAACTTCATCCGGCCCGATCAGTTTCCCTACACGACCCAGATGGGGGCGGTCTACGACTCGGGCGACTACGAGAAGGCGCTCGACCGCGCCCTGCACGTCGCCGGCTGGGAGCAGCGCAAGGCCGAGCGCGACGCGGCGCGGGCCGCCGGCCGGCTGGTCGGTCTCGGGCTGTCGATGTACGTGGAGAGCTGTGGCCTGGGGCCTTCGTCCTCGCTGCCGCCCGGCGGGTGGGAGCACTCGCAGGTCACCGTCGAGCGCGACGGCCGCATCAGCGCGACGACCGGCGCGTCGCCGCACGGGCAGGGCAACGAGACCACCTTCGCGCAGATGCTGGCCGACCAGTTCGGCGTGCCGCTCGACCACGTCACGATCCACCACGGCGATACGGCGGTGGTGAAGCAGGGCATCGGCACCTTCGGCAGCCGTTCGCAGGCGGTCGGCGGGGCGGCCCTGCACGACGCGGGCGCGAAGGTGAAAACCAGGATGGCGAAGTTCGCGGCGGTCCTGCTCGAGGCCCACGAGAGCGACCTGGTATTCGAGAACGGGACGATTGCCGTCCAGGGGGCGCCGGCGTCGGCGATGCCGTTCGCCGAGGTCGCCGCCTACGCGTACCGCCCGATCAGGCTGCCCGAAGGGCTGACCCCGGGGCTGAGCGACGAGGCGTTCTTCGAACCGAAGAACAACACCTATCCGTTCGGCTGCCACATCGCGATGCTGGAGATCGACCGGGAGACCGGCGAGCCGCGGCTGCTGAAGATGGTGGCGGTCGACGACGCCGGTCATCTCATCAATCCGCTCATCGTCGAGGGGCAGATCCACGGCGGGCTCGCGCAGGGCATCGGGCAGGCGATGATCGAGGAGGTCGCCTACGGCGCCGACGGCCAGCCGCTGACCGCGACGTTCATGGACTACGCCCTGCCGCGGGCGAGCGACTTCCCCCGCTTCGAGCTCGACAACACCGTCACCCCGACCCCGGTCAATCCGCTGGGGGCCAAGGGGGTCGGCGAAGCCGGGACCATCGGCTCGCCCCCTTGCATCGTCGCCGCCGCGGTGGATGCCCTGGCCGCTTTCGGCGTGCGGCACATCGACATGCTGCTGCGGCCCGAGAAGCTGTGGCGCATCGTTCATGGCCGGTCGGCCGATCGCATCGCCGCCGGTCGATGACGGCAGGCCCTATCATTGCGGCTGGAGGTGAGCGATGCAGTTCCGACGCCAATTGTCGACGGTCGTACTCGGGATCGCGCTGAGCGGGTGTCAGGGCGCCGGTGCGCAGGTACCACAGGAATCGGCGTCGCCGCCGCTCGCGCATTCGCGCGTCACCCGGCTCGACATCACCAGCCGCGAGACGGCGTTCGGCGGCCGGTCGTTCGGTGCCGTGGGTGCGTACGAGATTCTGCTCGGCACGGCCACGGCCGTCGCCGACCCGGGCGCCCCGCTGAACGCCGGGATAGTGGATCTCGAGAACGCCCCGCGCAACGCGGACGGCCTGGTCGAATACACCTTCGAGGTCGACATTCTCAAGCCGGTCGACATCACCCGGGGCAACGATGTCCTGGTGTACGAGATCAACAACCGCGGCCGCAACATCGTCCTCGGCTACTTCCACGAGGCGGGGCGGGGTTACGCGGCCGGGAACGCCGGCAACGCATTCCTCATGAACCGGGGCTATACGTACGTATCGAGCGGCTGGCTGCACGGCGCGCCGGGCGCCGGCGACCCGCGTCCGGTGCTGGCGACGCTGCCGCTCGCCACGGACGACGGCCGGACGATTACCGGCACCTCGATGGAGGAGTGGCAGAACCCGGACAGCGCCGCGTTCGGCCGGCTGACGTATCCGGCGGTGACGCTCGACAAGACCGCCGCGACGCTCACGCATCGCCAGCTCCAGAACGACCCGCGTCAGACGGTTCCGGCCGACCAGTGGCACTACGTCGACGACGGGACGGTCGCCGTCACGCCTCCCGAGGGAACCGATGCCGGGACCATCTACGAGTTCGTGTACGAGGCCCGGGATCCAATCGTTCACGGCCTGGGTTTCGGCGCCATGCGCGATTTCGTGTCGTTCGCGCGCTACAGCCCCGCCGACGATCGGGGCGTCCCCAACCCGCTCTTCGTGGACGGTGTGCCGGAGCTCGACCACGTGGTGGCCGTCGGTTCTTCGCAGAGCGGCCGGATGGCCAGGGACTTCGTCTACCAGGGTTTCAACGAGGATCCGGCGGGGCGGCGCGTCTTCGACGGCATGACGCCGTATGTCGCCGGCGCCCGCCGCACGTTCGTCAACGCCCGTTTCGCGCAGACGGGCCGCTATACGCGCCAGCATGAAGACCACAACTACCCGATGGACGAGTTCCCGTTCACGTTCGCGACGACGACCGATCCGCTGACGGGCAGGACCGACGGGTTGCTGGCCGCCTGCACGGCCTCGGGTACCTGCCCGCACATCATCCAGGTGGACGCCGACTCCGAGTACTACGGCGCCCATGCCTCCCTCATCGTCACCGATACGACCGGCCGGCCGCTGGAGCTGCCGCCGAACGTGCGCTACTGGATGCTCGCGACCGCCCACCTGCAGGGCAGCGCCGGATGCCGCGACCCGGGCAACCCGGTGCAGCCGTGGCCGTACTACCGGGCGGCGTTCGACGCGCTGGTGCAGTGGGTGCGGGACGGCGTCGAGCCGCCCGCGACGCGCGCGCCGTCGGTGGCCGACGGCACGGCGGTGACGGTCGAAGAGCAGGGCGAGCAGTATCCGACCATCCCGGACCGGCCGTACAACCCCACGATCAGCGAGCTCGGCGTGCGTGACTTCTCCGTCTGGCCGCCGAAGGAGAGCGAGGAGAAGTATTCGCTGTTCGTGCCGAGCCTCGACGCGGACGGCAATCTGACGGCGGGCGTGATGGTGCCGGAGGCCGCCGTTCCGCTCTCCACCATGGGCAAGGCCATTCGCGCTGCCGGCTTCGCCGAGGGCGACCTGTGCGGCGTGAACGGCTCCACGATTCCGTTTCCGCGGACGCAGGACGAGCGGATGGAGCTGGGCGATTCGCGACTCTCCCTGGAGGAGCGCTATCCCGGCGGCGGGGCGGAGTACGTGAGGCGCTACGGTGCGGCGGCGGACGCGCTGGTCGCCGAGCGGTATCTGCTGCCTGCCGACGCCGAGACGCTCAAGGAGTCCGCCGCCGCCGCGTGGAGCGCGGCCATCGCCGCACCGGAAGAGGACGCGCGGTAGGGCCACGCTTGCGGCCTGCCGGGCGTCGCGATGGCCTGACGGGAGCCCTCATTGGGAATCCTCCGTGTCGACGTTCAGCCACCACGGAGTGGTCGATCCCTCGTGCTCGACGTTGGTCCCGCAGTGGATGGCGCCGCTCAGGACATGGTAAACCCCAGGTGCGGGCCTTCCGGGACTGGGTCCGCGGCCAGGCCGGGTGTCACCGGAACGCGGACCGCCACGGGCATCGATGAGCAGACAGGTCTGCCGCGAGATGGACTGCTGCAATCATCCGCGGGTGTGGCTCGCTCCCGGCCGGCGGGGCTTCTCGCGCCATGCCGACACCCAGGCGGCGCCCAGCTTCGCCCAGGCGCTGGTGGCCTGCGCGGCCCAGAGGGTAGGCTGCAGGGCCCAGTGGGCGACCTGGGCCGAGCCCGTCTCCGGCTTGGTGTAGACGACCGCCGTCTTCGACGGCGACAACTCGGTGTCGCCGATCAGGACCTCCCGGCCATCCTGGTTGGTGCACACGGCCTTCAGCCGTACCCGGTTCCGGTCCGGCAGCCGCTCGACCACCTCCACCCGCGCCGTGATGCGGTCGCCGAAGTAGACCGGCCGGGTGAACGCGATCTGCAGGCTGACGTAGACGCAGCCGGGGCCCGGAAGCTGCGTGCCCAGCACGGTGGAGAGCAGGCTGGCCGTCCACATGCCGGGCACGATGGGTCTCTCGAACCGGGTCGAGGCGGCGTAGGCGTGGTCCTGATGAATGGGGTTGTGGTCGCCGACCGAGTCGATGAACTGCGCCACGTCCCCGGGGCTGGCGACCCGCGTCAACTCCGCGGCATCGCCGACGGCGATTTCCTGTATCGGGAGTCCTCGCATCCGTGCCTCCATCCGTCGCCGGCCGCCGGAGAGGGAGCCGGCGACGCGGCGCGCATTATGGCACGCAGGGCGGCGGCTACGCCGGGTCCTGCGGCGTCTTGGCGCCGGCCGCGGTCTTCCGGCGGGTCTGCCGGCGTGGCCGGGACGGGTCGGTCGTGGTGGTCGCCGCCGGCGCCGCCGGGCGGGTTCCGAGGGCGTCGAGCTGGTCCGCCAGCGACTCGATGCGGTCTTCCAGGTCCATCATCTGCCGCGAGAGGCCGACCACCTGTTCGCGGGACGGGAGTCCGAGCGACTCGATCGTGGTCCGGGTGGCCTGCTCGGTCGCCTGTCGGGCCTTGGCCTGGACGCTCAGAAACTGGTCGAGGGTCTTGCCGAGGGCTTCCGCGAACGCCTCGGTGCCCATCACCTGCTCGAGGGCCCGGCTCCACGCCGCGAGCCAGTCGTCGAGGAACCGCTTCCACTGGGCGAGCACCTCGGGATCGATCGGTCCGGTCCCCGGGAACGGGGACGGGGACGCGCCCAGCGGGCCAAAGTTCGAGAACTGACGCCAGAACTGCGTCGGATCCGGCGGGTTGGGGACCCGGCCCTGGCTCGCCATCTGCTGGGCCGCCTCGACCCACGCGGCGGTGCCGGCCTCCACCTGCTTCCGCCACATCGCGAACAGATCGTCGGGCGCCGAAGTGGGGTCTGCCATCTGTATCGATCCTCCAGGAGTCCCGGGCCGTCGTGCGACGCGGACTAGGGCCGTGCGACGCGGACTAGCGCGACCGCGCCGCGAGCCAGCTCGCCACGTGCGGCCAGCAGTCGCGGGATGCGCTCCGCCCGGCGATGAGCGAGATATGGCCGCCGGGAAGCTCCCTGTACTCCTTGTCCCGGCTTCCGACCAGGTCGACGAGCGCCTGCACCGCCGCCGGCGGGGCGATGTTGTCTTCGCGGGCTCCGACCACCAGCAGCGGACAGGTGATGCCGTTGACGTCGACGGGCCGTCCGTTGAGGCGCAGCGTGCCCTGCGCCAGACGATTTTCCTGGTAGAAGTCCCGGACCCATTGCCGGAAGAACTCGCCGGGAAACGGCACGTACTCGGAGCTCCACTTCCGGAGCGCCTTGTAGCCTTCCAGATAGCGGTCGTCCCAGGCGTTCCACCAGAGGTTCAGGCCGGTGCTCAGGTCCATGGTGGGACGCAGCAGCTTGAAGCCGAGCTGCACCATCTCGGCCGGCATCTGCCCGAGGGTGTCGACCAGCTTGTCGACGTTGAAGTGGCGGGCGTCGAGCCAGCAGCCGAACAGGCCGGCGTGCGCGAAGTCGATGGGGCCGGCGAGGTTGACGAGATTCCGCACCGGGAAGTCGTGGTGGCTGCCGAGAAAGCTGACCGCGAGGGGCGCGCCCATGCAGTAGCCGACGACCGAGCACGAGTCGGCCTCCGCGTGGGCCAGCAGCTTCCGTCCCATGCGGGGCAGGATGCGGGTGGCGCAGTCGGCGAACGTCAGGTGATCGTCCTCGGGGCCGAAGACCCCCCAGTCGAGCAGGTAGAACGGAAAGCCCTGCTCCACCATGTACTCGATGAAGCTGGCCCGGGGCAGCAGGTCGAAGACGGTGGGGCGGCTGATGCCGAGGTTGGGCACGAACAGCACCGGGGTGCGGTGGCGGACGGGGCCGTCGTAGCGGTACAGGCGCGCCTTGTGCTTGCGGTAGACCTCCTCGCGGGGGCTCTGCGCGACGACCGGCTCGTTGGACTCCGCGACGAGCTCGCCGATGTTGTGAACGCGCCGGATGGTGCGCTCGAGCTCGGTCTGCCAGCTCGGCCGGACACTTGCGCCGCCGCGGGTGGACTGCTCCGACATGGCGGTCTACGCGGCCGCCTTGGCCGCCGGCCTGGCCTTGGCCGCGGTCCCGGTTCCCTTCGGCGCGGCATCGGCGGCGCGCTCGGTCCACTTCTGCGCCCACGCCAACTGGGCGGCGCCGACCTTCTCCACCGACTCCTGCCACACCGCGAACAGCTTCTGGTTCTCGTCGTCGATCGTGCCCAGCATCTTCACCGGCACCGCCTTGCGAACCATGCCGAAGTAGCTCTCCCACAGCTCGCTCTGGGCGTCGGTCCAGCGGGTGCTCAGGGCCTGGGTCTGCGCGGCCCAGTCCAGCAGGTCCTGCGGGATGGCGGGGACGGCCGATGCGCTGTCACCGACACTGCGCAGCACCGCCTTCTGCGTCTCGAGGCTGTTCTTGACGGCGGCTTCCCAGGCGTCCACGGCCTTCCGCCAGGTCTCGGCCAACTGCGCCTGGCCGGCCTGTTGCTCCGCCGCCTCGGCCCAGATGCCCCAGAGCTTCTTCTGTGTGTCCGTCAATGCCTGCAGCATGTCGTCGGTCTGTCTGGTCCAGTTGATCATCGGGTCTCCTCGATCTGTGCGCTGCGAGCGCCCCGAAACGCCTCGGTGGCTCGTCTTCGAACCAGGAGATGGTAACAAGTAGTGCTAACTTTTGCAAGCACCCGCGGGCGCGGGTGCAGTCCGCGCCGCTGCCGGGCCGGGCGCCTGCTCGGGAGGAGCTTCGCGCCTGCTCGGGGTCAGCCGGAGTCGTTCACCTTGCGGAACGATTCGTACATCTCGACGAGCATCTCGCGCTGGCGGGCCGACAGGTAGGGATCGCGCCGTACCGCGTCGATGACGTCATTCGTCCCGCCCTCCGACGGATCGAGGATGCCGGCCTGGGCGTACAGCGTCTCCGCGGACAGCTCCAGCCCGTCTGCGAGCGCCTTGAGCACGAAGCTGCTGGGGTTCCGGAATCCGCGTTCGATCTGGCTGAGATAGGCGTTCGAGATGCCGCATGCGTCGGCGAGCTGGCGGACCGACAGATGTCCCAGCTCGCGCTGGCGGCGAATGAACTCGCCCAGGCCGGCGTCGGGACCGGAGCGCTTGACAGCCATGCCCGTTGTCGCCCGCCTACATTTCCAGGCCGCCGTTGACGGTCAGGACGGCGCCGGTGATGTAACCCGCCTCGTCTTCGAGCAGGAACCGCACGCAGCGGGCCACCTCGGAAGCCTGTCCCAGGCGGCCCACCGGGATGCGGCCGATCACCGTCTCGAGGACCGGCTTGGGGACCGAGGCGACCATCTCGGTCTCGATGAACCCGGGGGCGACGCAGTTGACGGTGATTCCCTTGCGGGCCACTTCCAGCGCGAGACTCTTCGTGAAGCCGAACTGACCGGACTTCGAGGCAGCGTAGTTCGCCTGACCGATGTTGCCGCTCTGGCCGATGACGGAGCTGATGTTGACGATGCGGCCGCTCCGGCGCTCGACCATGTGGTCGAGCACCGCCTTGATCATGTAGAACGCGCCGGAGAGGTTCACGCGGAGCACCGCGTGCCAGTCGTCGACCGACATCCTGCGCACCGTCTTGTCGACGTTGATGCCCGCGTTGTTGACCAGGAAGTCGATGCGTCCGTACCGGTCGAGCACCTCCCGGACCACCCGCTCGCATGCCTCGGGCTCGGCCACGTTGCCCTGGTGCAGCGAGATCGAGCGGCCTTCCGCCTGCAGGCTGGCCGCGAGCGCTTCGGCCGCCTCCGTCCCCCGGTTGTAGCCGGCCGCGACGTGAGCCCCGGCCTCGGCCAGCGATTTGGTGATGGCTGCGCCGATGCCCCGGCATCCTCCGGTGACGACGGCGACCCTTCCTGTGAACATCCTGATTCCTCTGCGCTGCCGGATTCCCGCGAAGCGACCAGAAGGGTAGCACGGCGGCCGCGGGTCCCCGGTCGTGTCGATACGCCGGCGTTCAACGCCGGCGGGTGGTTGCCGGTCAGCTCGCCAGGGCCGCGTAGACGGCGGCGGATGAGGAGACGTGGGGCAGCGCCGGCGACAGGGCGCCGTCCGTTTCCGGCGGTGCGTTCCGTTCCTCGGCGACGACGGCCGGGTCGACACGCAGCACCGCATAGCCGGCGACGGCGCCGGCCCCGAAGCCGGGCGTGAATACGCGGGTCGGGGTCGAGATCACGCCGTCGCGTACCGCGTCGTGGATCGCCAGCGGAATGCTCGCGGCCGACGTGTTGCCGACCCGGGCGATGTTGAAGTACATCCGGTCTCGGCCGATGCCCGCCTGCTCGGCCAGGTCGATCACCATCCGTTTGTTGGCCTGGTGCGGGA
The DNA here is from genome assembly GCA_963662835.3 of Vicinamibacterales bacterium. Lineage (GTDB taxonomy): Bacteria > Acidobacteriota > Vicinamibacteria > Vicinamibacterales > UBA8438 > WTFV01. The sequence goes on along the minus strand of CAXXVU020000002.1, from coordinate 5,942,511 downwards.
CGATCAGGTCGATGGCGTCGATGAGGGTTCCCGGTCGGCCGTCGGGATGGGGCAGGGTCTGCAGCTCCCCGAGCATCTGCTCCAGGTAGCGTTTCACGAGCGCCTTGACCTCCGGGCCGTAGACGGTGATGTCGCAGCCGAACTCGGCGTTGGGCCAGATGATCGAGTTCACCTGACTCACGGGGCCGCTCGCGTAGGTCTGCAGCACGTCCACGTCGCCGGTCGCGTCCGCCGCGGCCGGGGCGACGACGAGGGCGGCGGCGCCGTCGCCGAAGATCATGCGCGAGGTGCGCACGCTGCCCACCTTGTCGGAGAACTTCTCGGCGCAGACGAGCAGGATCGGACGCCGGACTTCCTGCAGGATGCGAACGGCGTCCGCCAGGCCGTAGGGGAAGCCGGCGCAGGCCGCCACGAGGTCGACCGACGTGTGCGTCTGGAACATGCCGAGCTGTCCGGAGAGCCAGGTGGCCGCCGAGGGCAGGAGTCGGCTGTTGGTGCAGGTGCAGAAGAGGACCGCCCCCATCTCCTCCGGCGTCCGGCCAGCTTGTTCCAGCGCGCTCGTTGCCGCGTCGAGAGCGAGGTTCTCGAGGCCGCCCTCGGTGTAGCACCGACTCTCGATGCCGGTCCTGGCGGCAATCTGCGCCGCGCTCATGGGCGACCAACTGGAGGACGAGTTGCGGATGATGTCGTCGTTCGTGCACGAAATCTCGCCGCGGCGTACGGCGAGGGCCTCGATATGCGGCTGGACGAGGAACTGGGACCGTACCTGCAACGGCGCCAACGGTGCGGTCGGCTGTCTCGGCGGCCGGGCCGCGGGGACTCGAGGACGGCGCGGCGCGCCCTTCTTCACGCGGCGGATGAAGTCCAGCACGTCCGGGGTGCGGGGGTGGTAGACGACCACGACGTCATCGCCCGTAAGGGCGTTCACCGGGACCAGCCGGGTGTCCGAGCGGTCCCACGGATACTGGTTGTGCAGCGTCATCGCCCAGCGGCGCAGGGCCTCGAGCTCGGGCACGCTCTCGTGGCAGTCGAGGATGTCCTCCACGCTGAAGCGGGGATGGTCCGGTTCGTACGACCCGATCTGGTAGACGAGCTGGGAGCCGGTGGCGCGGGCCTCGGCGACGGTCGGCTTGATCGGCGGCAGGTCGGTCGCATGGTGCCGCTTGTGGCGAAAGACGTCGAAGAGCATGCGGTACAGGTCGTCCTCGACCTCGGCCGACCACGCAGCGGGGAGTTGCCGGTAGCAGGACTCGACGGCCGCCACCTTGCGGTCCCCGTCCTCCCACGGGGTCAGCGCCGGGAGGAAGATGTCGTCGCGCCGCCGGGGCACGTCGCGCCAGCGCGTCGGCCGCTTGTCGTACATCGTGATCACGTAGCGGTTCATCCAGAACAGGTGCAGTCCCAGATCGCGCAGCAGCTCGTAACGATTGGCGTACCCGCCCGATTCCGCCCGCGCCGCGATCTCCGAACCGGTGGGCGCCTTGGCCTCGAAGTCGCGCCGCACGATGGCGGCGAGGTCATCGACGGTGTCGACGGACGAGAAGTCCGGTTCGGGAAAGAAGTTGGACGGGAAGACGAGTCGGCGGTGCGAGTTCACGACGAATGGCTTCATCTGGTTCCATCTCCGGACCTCGAGCGCGGTTTCCGGGGCGAGGCCGCGGCTTCACGGGCGCGAGGTCGGGGCAGGCCCGACGCCGGCGTCGTCGGGCGGGTGAATATCGAGCGTTTCAGCGCCGGCTGTCGACGTCGGCCAGAATTTCCTCGACCCACCATTGCGTGCGGCTGTCATCGGCGAGGGCCTCCAGGGCGGCGGTTGCCGGCACGGGCGCCAGCATTCCAGTCGCATTCAGGATAGGCCCGCATCCGTTTCGCAGGCGTACGGGCGGCGTTAAATCTGCGTAACACGACTAGTGCTGTGCCACGTGTAAAACTTAGGACTGTCGGGGAACTCGTCTCGAGCCGAGAGAGTTCTCATGCCGGAGAAGAAGTACATCGTTCGACTCACCGCTCAGGAACGCGAGGTCTGTCAACAGACGGCCGGCAAGCTCAAGGGGAGCGGCGAGAAGGTGCGCCGCGCGCAGATTCTCCTGAAGGCCGATGCGGACGGACCGGCGTGGACCGACGAGCGCATCGCCGACGCCTTTTCGTGCCGCACCAAGACGGTCGAGAACCTTCGCCAACGCTGCGTGCTGGAAGGCTTCGAGCGGGCGCTGGAACGCAAACAAAGGGCGTCGCCGCCGGTCCCCAAACTGCTCGACGGCGAACAGGAGGCGCAGGTCATCGCGCTGCGTCTGGGGCCGCCCCCGGAGGGGTACGCCAACTGGTCGTTGCGGCTGTTGGCGCGGCGGGTCGTCGAGTTGGGGCTCGTCGAGGCGGTCAGCCACGAAACCATCCGGCGGACGCTAAAAAAAACGAGATGACGCAGCGGAGAATCCAGTACTGGGTGATTCCGCCGCAGGCCGATGCCGAATTCGTGGCGCACATGGAACTGGTCCTCGACATCTATGCGCAACCGTACGACCCGGCTTGCCCGGTCGTGTGCATGGATGAGCAGCCGGTGCAGTTGGTCAAGGAAACCCGTCCGCCGATGGCGGCCACGAAGAAGCATCCCCAGCGTGTCGACTACGAGTACGAACGGGCCGGCACGGCCTCGGTCTTCCTGTTCTGCGAGCCGCTGGCCGGTTGGCGGCAGGCGACGGCCCGGGCCCGGCGTACGAAGGCGGACTGGGCGATAGAGGTCGCCGGCCTGTTGGAAGGACGCTACGCCGAGTGCGAGAAGGTCACCTTGGTGTGCGACAACCTCAACACGCACACCAAGGGTGCCTTCTACGAGGTGTTCGAGCCGACCCGGGCACGGGAACTGGTCCGTCGCATCGAGTTCTGCCACACGCCGAAACACGGGAGCTGGCTGAACATCGCGGAGAACGAACTCAGTTCGATGACGCGCCAATGCCTGCACGGGCGCCGCATCGGCGACCTGGAGACGCTGCACGCCGAAGTGTCGGCGTGGTCGGCCGACGTCAACGGCATGCAGCGCGGTGTCGACTGGCAGATGAAGGTCGACGATGCGCGCTGTAAACTAAAGTCCGTCTATCCGAAAATTATGACGTGACGGACCACTAGCAGCCCGTGGTGGAACCCCGCGTGGCACCGAGAGCGACGAGGCGCCCGCCTGGCAAGGCGTGAGAAGGGCGCATATTGGGCATATGTAACCGACGAACAACGCAGTCAGGCGGGATGCATCGCCGCTCGAATGCAGCGGGGACTTTCGCCACGGGCTGCAAGGGTCGGCGCCTGCCGGTTGGGAACGACAGGGCGGGTGGCGGTCAGGAAGAGCGGGATAGCCCCGTGCCGGGTCACCATCTCAATAGCGGACGACCCCGCACCAGAACATCGTCTCGCCCCGCGTGTCGATCGGCAGGGCGGACCGGAACGCCAGCCGGCCGTCCGCTTCGATGTCGTACAGCGTGAGCGTGGCCGGCACGGTCTCCAGACGCCCCTCGGCGCGGACTCGTCCCGGCTCCGGGCTCGCGGCGACCATCGACCGGCCGTCCGGTTGAAACGCCATCGTCCGGACGGCAATGCTCCGGGTGTCGATCGTCTGCACCAGGGTCGGCTCGCCGGTAGAGGAATCGACGGAGAACACCGTGATGGTGTTCTCGGTGCCGTTCGACACCTGCTCGCCCCGAAAGATCTCCGTTCCGCGGCCCCGGTTCGCGACGTACAAGGTCCGGCCGTTGGTCGGATGCATGCGGATCGACGACGTCGTCTGCCCGCCGCGATAGGCCTCCGGCGCGGCCAGCGTCGTGCTGACGAAGAGCGGTTCTTCCGACAGCGTGTCGTCCGCCCGGATGGCGTAGGTGTGCAGCAGGTTCTGCGTCTCCAGATCGACGTAGACCCAGCGGCCCGACGGATGGAAGTCGGCATGCCGGGCGCGGTACGCCAATCCCCCGTTGGGCGCCACCGTCTGCTTGTTGGTCAAATGGCCGTTGTCGAAGCCGTATATGAAGAGGCCGCCGGGGTCCTCGGTGTGGACGCCGGGCTCCGGCTCGTTGCCGCGCGCCGGAAGCAGGACCGCGCGGTTCGAGGGCATGACGTACACGGCGTGCGCGTAGAAACCCGCGTCCAGGCTCGTCCGCTGATCCACCATGCCGCCGATCGACCCGTCGGCAGCGAGCCGATGCACCGAGAGGGAGCTCGGAGCGCTGTATGCCGACAGCAGGTACTCGCCGCGCCGGTCGACGGTGATGTAGATGGGCCGGTGCGGCAGCTCCACGGCTCCGCCGAACGGCTGGAGATCGCCCGACGAATCCACCCGGAACGCGTTCAGGTAGTGATGCCGCACGCGGGCGGTCGACGTGCGCTGGTCGCTGCTGGCGATGTAGAAGTACCGGCCCGACGGATGCTGCCACCCTTCCTGCACCTGCGCGGGAAGGATCAGCGGGCGCGGTTCCCGCACCAGGGAATCGCCGTCGCGGCGAATCCGGTAGAGCCGGGCGTCCACGCTGGCATAGGTGGCGCCGCGCGGCTGCGGCTGCCCGGCGGCCGTGCCGAGCGGGCCTGCAGCGACCCAGCCGGCCGTCCCCGCGAGCAGCGTGCTGAATCGGCGTCGTCCCATCATGTTGCGACTCGCCCTGGCTCCGGGTACAAACGCCAAGTTCCGCGCCGTCTATCGTCGGCGTCCACCGGCAACCCGCGGGTCACCGAAGCCCCACCCGGCGGTGACCGCCGGCGCCCGGCTAATAGGGGTAACCCCGCAGCCTCGGCGTTCCGGGCTTCCAGTCCGGCAGCGGCGCCCATCCGTCGCGATTCGGCATCTCGACCTGCGGCAGGCTCTCGGCGTCGATCACCAGGTCCTCGGCGATGACGTCGTTCCTGAACAGGAGAAACGCCGTCAGCGCGTACACCTGGTCGGCGGTCAGCGTCCCCTCCTGGTAGAGCGGCATGCCGCGATTGATGTAGTCCCATACCGTCGTCGCGTACGGCGAGCGGTAGGGCAGTATGCGCCCCGCGGCCCAAGGGTCGACGTCCCGCCCCGGTTCGGTCTTCACCAGCCGGGGAGCGCGCCGGGGCTCCCGGCCGCCTTCCAGATTCCTGCCGTGGCATCCCGCGCAACGTATCCGATAGATCCGCGCCCCTTCCGCGGCGGTGCCGCTGCCCGGCGGGAGCTCGTCTCCGGTGGGGCCGACGGAGATGTCCCACGCACGGATCTCTTCCGGGGCCGGGGTCCGTCCCAGACCATAGGTGGGTCCCTGCGCCAGCGCGGAGCCGCCCAGGAGCATCGCCAACGCGAGATGGCTGCCAACGGTCCACCACGGCCTGCTAGGCACGCCCATTGTGAACGCTCCCGTCGCCGGCGACCCGCCACGGCTGAATCGTGTTGTCGAGGCCCGGCACTCCGAAGGACGGATTGTCGGGCTCGCCGAAGTGCGCGGCGACCTGGGCCTGCGACGGTTGCACCTGGCCCACCTCGTCCGTGCAGCGCGACATGAGCGCGGTCTCCTGCCCGTCCCAGTTCCAGGCGAGGCGGAACCGGGCGTGCGCCATGCGGTGCGCCGTCCCCTGAATCTCGGCCTCCGTCCAGCTCCGGCCGGCGTCGGTGGATACCTCCACGCGGCTGATCGCGCCCCCGCCGGACCAGGCCAGGCCGGAGACTTCATAGAATCCGGGGCCGGGGAGTTGGTGTCCTCCGGACGGGCGCGTGATGACCGACTTGGGTCCGATCTGGTAGCCCAGCGCGGCGCGCACCGGGTCACGGCGCAGATGCCCGTAGTCGTTGTAGTTCATGTAGTACCGGTCCACCACCTTGATGCGCCGGAGGTACTTCGTGTTGAAGATGCCTTCGAAGCCGGGAATCAGCAGCCGCAGCGGGAATCCGTTCTGCGGACGCACCGCCTCGCCGTTCATGCCGTAGGCCACGATGCAGTCGTCCATGGCCTTCGCCAGCGGGAAGCTCGACGCGCCCTTCACGTTCTCGGTCCCTTCCGCGACGACCCAGGAAGCCCCGTCCTTCACGCCGGCCTCCTCGAGCAGCGTGGACAGGAGCACGCCGGTCCATTCGGCGCAACTGGTCATCCCGTGCGATTCCTGGACGTTCTTGTGCGTGCTTCTCGCACGGTTCCCCGCGCACTCGATGAAGTGCAGGCGGGTCACCGAGGGGAGCCGCATCAGGTCCTCCATGGTGAAGACCAGCGGCCGGTCCACCAGGCCGTGGATCATGAGGCGATGCTCCCGGGGATCGATCTCCGGCATGAGGGAGCCGCGGGTGGTCCCCACGAAGTGGAGCGAGGACGGCGTGATCACACCCACCGAATCCTGGAGCGGCGCCGCCACGTGAAACACGAGCCCGAACGCATCGGGCGACTCCCTGCCGCCCGGCGGGTGCGGAATGCGTACCGAGGTCACGAAGGGGGAGCGCTCGCCATAGGCGATCAGGTCCGCGTCGCCCCGGATGAACCTCTCCGGTTCCGGCGCCTGGCCCATCGCGGGCGCTGCCGCGCCCAGGGTGAGACCACCGGCCAACGTGGCGCCGCCTCGCAGGAATTCCCGTCGATCAGGTCGTTTCGAACCCATGGGCCTCTCCTTCGCAGTTCCGGAAATCGCCGCCTGCCGCTGGGCGAAGTATATGTCGGTTTCCGGTTCGTCGGAGGCGGGAAGATGCTACGCTGCCGCTCGATGGCGATCCCGAGAGCGTGGAGCGACGGCCACGGCCGGGCTCCGGTCGAGGCGGACCGTTGCGCGCTCGACGCCGGCGGCGTCGAGCGCCGGATCGAGCCGGCGGCGGGGCCGGACGGCGTCGTGCGCCCGGCGGTGCGGGAGAGGTGAGCGGGCGGCGGCTGCTGGGGGCGCACCTGCCGGCGGCGTCTCCGGAGCGTCGGGAGACGGTGGCGGGGGAGTGCCTGGGCTGCCGGACACCGTTCGCCATCGACGTGCGGCTCCCGCTGCCGGCCGCGTGTCCGGACTGCGGGGCCGACGTGCTCGCCCGCGCGGACATCGAGGGCCCGGAAACGCAGCGCCGGTTGCCATTCGACGCGCCGCGCATCCGGGGCACGGAGCGATGACGTTGCTCACATCGTTTCGCCCGCCTGCGATCTCCCCTCAGTTGCGGGCCGGAGGCAGCGCGAACACGTAGAGTGCGCTGCCGGCCCGCCGAAAGCGGTCGGGCGCATCCGGTTCCGTATCGTCGGTGACCTGCACGCTCCCCGCGCGCTGGCTGCCGATGATGGCGACATACTGCCGGCCGTCCGGCCCGAGGTAGGTGATCGGCGAGTTCCGGAAGCTGCTGCCGGTCCGGAACGTCCAGACGATGTCGCCGGTCCGGGCATCGAACGCTCGCACCACGCCCTCGTTGGGACCGCCCTGAAAGAGCAGGTCCCCGGCGGTCGCCATGACCGGGGCGTTGTTGGCGGTCGTCCACTGAACCCGCCACACGGTCTCGCCCGCCACCGGATCGTTGGCCTGCAGCTCGTTGACGACCTCCGCGTTGGGCGGGTCCGGCGCGCGGCCGCCGCGTTCGCGGAGCGTGTAGTCGTTCCCGGGCACGTACTCGCCTTCGACCATTCTCAACTGATCGCAGGAGTTCGAGGTCGGGGTGTACACGAGCCCGGTGCGCGGGGAGTACGCGTCGTTCTGCCAGTTCCGGGCGGCGATGCCGGGACACCAGCCGATGGCGACGTTCTCGGCGTCCGGCACGTACCGCTGTCGATCCTCGAGGTCGGTGAACATCATCTTCGTCATGTCGTAGCGCGGACGGCCGGTCTCCATGTTGATGCCCTCGAAGATGTCGTTGTAGACGAACATCCAGGGCTCGAGGAGCATCTCGCCCGTCGCGCGATCGAACACGTAGAAGTAGCCGTTGCGCGCCGGGCGGACCAGCGCCTTGCGCGTCTCGCCGTTGATCTCGAGGTCGACGAGGATGTTCACGTTGGGCTCGTCCAGGTCCCACTGATCCTGCGGGGTCATGTTGTAGGCCCAGACGAGCTCTCCGCTGTCGACGTCGCGGGCCAGGATGGACGCGCAGTAGTTGTTCCGGTAGCCGGTCAGGCCTCCGTCCTCGTCCAGCTCGACCACGCCCCACTCCCGGCGGTAGTCCGGATTCCACGGGCCGCAGTTGCTCGTGCCGTAGTAGAAGATGTTCAGCTCCGCGTCGTACGTGAACCAGCCCCAGACGGCGCCGCCGCCGCGCCGCCAGGAGTCGCCGGACCAGGTGTCGAGCGCCGGGTTCGCGACGCGGTCGTCCGGATAGAAGGGGGCGAAGCGAGGCCCGATGCCCACCTCGTTGTTCGGCCCCATGCTGTAGTACCGCCACCGGAACCGACCGTCGTCGATGTTGTAGGCGGTGACGTGGCCGCGAACGCCGCGCTCGCCGCCGGCCACGCCGACGATGACCTTGTCGCCGACCACCAGCGGCATGCCGGGGACCGTTTCCCCGATCCCGATGTTCGCGTTCTCGGCCTGCCAGATCTGCTCGCCGGTCTCCGCGTCGAGCGCGAACACCTGTCCGTCGAGGGTGGTGAAGAAGATGCGGCCGTCGGCGTAGCCGAGGCCGCGGGTCTGCGCGCCGCAGCAGGCGCTCCTCTCCGTCGTTTCCGGGTCGGGGATCTCGGGCCGGAACTCCCACTTGATGGCCCCCTGCCGGACGAGGTCGAGCGCGTAGACGTAGTTCGGCTTCGGGGTGACGATGTACATCGTGTCGCCGATCACGAGCGGCGAGGCCTCGTAGGAGTCGTGGATGCCGAGCTGCATCGTCCACGCCATCGCGAGCTGCTCGACGTTGTCGACGTCGATCTGATCCAGCGGGCTGTAGTTCCAGCCCGCGTAGTTGGCGTTCGGCATGACCCATTGCGACGGGTCGGCCGCCGAGCCCTCCTGGGCCGCCGCGGCCGCCGGTGCGGCGAGAACGCACAGCAGTGACAGAAGCGGAATCCACATCCGGCCGCGGCGGTTGGTTGACAGGCTCATGCTTCACTCCCAGCGATGTGGTTCGGCGCGAAGGCCCGGGGTTCGACCAGCAACTCGTCCGGCATGATACTACTTCGGTGTGCCTGACGAGAGCGCCGATCGGATGCGGCGGCCGGTCCGCGGGCCGCCCTCGCGACAGGTGGCCCGGGCAGGCGCCGCAGGCGCGGGTGACGTCCTCGAAGGCCGCGGCCGCGGCCGGTGCATGGACGGCCGCGGCCGACCGGCCCTGCCGAGCGTCCGGCGCGGTCACGGCCTCCGCGATCGATGTCCCTTGCCAAGGGGGTTGGAATGTGCCAAGCTTGGGGAGCTAGTTGTATGAGATTTGCGCTGACTCCCTCGGCGTTCTGCCGAACCTGAAGCTCCAATCCTCAGCAAAGCAGCTACAAGAACGGCGCGCGGCCTCATGAGGAGGCGGAGCGCGCGGCCGTCGTCAACTCGGGAGTGCATCGACGGGGATCCTTCGGCGCACTCACGGCCTGTCTCGGCAGACCACACTCGGAGGACTCACGCATGGCATCTGCGACCGGCACGATCAAGCGCATCACGGACAAGGGCTTCGGCTTCATCGCCGCGCCGGACGGCGTCGAATACTTCTTCCACCAGTCCGCGTGCACCAGCACGCCGTTCGACTCCATGCGCGAAGGCGACAGCGTGACGTTCACGCTCGGCCAGGGCCCCAAGGGCCCCCGCGCCGAGAACGTCACACCCGCCTAGGAGTCTGCGCCGCAGAACGCAACGGAGTGAGTTCTGCGGCACAAGCTCCTGGAGAGGTGGGGGCTGGGGCCAGACACGGAGCCTGCGACGGGTTTGGCGGCGCTGGCAGGCACGCTCGAACCCCGGTGACCGCAAGGCTATCGGGGTTCGAATCTCCCTCGATCACGAGCGGGAAGCCCTCGTGGAGGCACGGGCGGCCGCGGTGCGTTTCCGTCTCAGTCCGGGTCGGGCGGCCGGCGGGTGCGCTTGAGCTGTGCTCGGCGGCGCTTTTTCTCTGCCTGGCGCCGCGTCGACGCCAGGCTTGGCCGCGTCGCCCTTCTCGTTTTCGCAACGACCGTGGCCCGGCGCACGAGCGCTACGAGCCGCTCGAGCGCGTCCTCGCGGTTTCGCTCGCGGGTACGGAACCGGTGGGCGTTGATGAGGATTTCGCCGTGTTTCGTCGCCCGCGCTCCCGCGAGCTCGAGGAGCCGGGTGCGGACGTCGTCCGGCAGCGACGTCGACCCGCGCGCGTCGAAGCGAAGCTGGACCGCGGTTGCGAGCTTGTTGACGTTCTGCCCGCCGGGTCCCGGCGCACGCACGAACTGCTCGCCAATCTCGTCCTCGGCCAGACTGATTCCATCGGTGACGAAGATCGCCATGGGCTCTCCTGCCGGGCCCGTTGCCGCACCGGGATGAACGCCTGCGAGTGGCGGACGGCGCGTTCCTCCTGCGAAGCCCATGTTACGCCACGATGCTGCCGAGCGGCTGCAGCGCCGCAGGGCACTGCCGGACCCGCGGCAACGACCAGCGGTCGCGCAAGCCGACTTCCTCGGCCGCGCAGGCCATGAACTGTAGGATGGGCACCAGCAGTCCGTGGTGGAACTCCGCGTAGCACCGAGAGCGGCCAGGCGCCCGCGTGGCAAGGCGCGACGAGGGAGCAATCACGAGCGGGAGGTGCTCCACAGGGGGTGACGGGACCGATTCGTCGAGGGGAGTGATGTGAGCGACCAACAGCGCGCCACGAGCGCGGTCGTGGATTTCATAGGCCGGACCCGCTGGCCCGATTTTCCGCAGGAGGCCGTCCGGATCGCGAAGCGCTGCGTCCTCGACGGACTCGGCGTCATGCTGGCCGGATCGACGCAGGACGCCGGCCGTATCCTGCGCGGCTACGTGCAGACGGTCGACGCGAAGCCGGAGTCCACCGCGTTCGGCCCCGAGCCGTTCAGGAGCGGTGCGTCCTCGGCGGCGCTGCTCAACGGGACCAGCGGCCATGCGCTGGACTGGGACGACACGCAACTGGCGACCAGCGCCGACCGGATCTTCGGATTGCTGACGCACCCGACCGTGCCGCCGATGGTCGCGGCGCTGGCGATCGGCGAGCGGCGGCATGCGTCCGGCACGGCGTTCCTCGAGGCGTTTCTCACCGGCTTCGAGGTGGAGTGCAAGATCGCCGAGGCCATCAGCCCCGGCCACTACCGGAAGGGCTTCCACTCGTCCGGCACCGTCGGCACGTTCGGCGCGGCGGTCGCCGCGGCCAGGCTGCTCGGTCTCGACGACGGTCAGATCGCGCACACGCTCGCCATCGCGGCGAGCTCGGCCTCCGGCATACGCGTGAACTTCGGGTCGATGACCAAGCCGCTGCACGTGGGTCGGGCGGCGCAGAACGGGGTGGTCGCGGCCGAGCTTGCCGCGAGAGGCTTCACGGGCGGCCGGGAGGCCCTCGATCCGCCGTGGGGCTTCTTCCAGGCCTTCAGTCACGGTGAGGGCTTCGATGCCGGCCGTATCGTCGGCAGGCTCGGCGACCCGCACACGATCGTGTGGCCCGGCGTATCGATCAAGCCGTACCCGTGCGGCGTGCTCGGGCATCCGACGATGGACGCCATGCGACGACTGGTGATCGCGCACGACGTGCAGCCGGCGAGCATCGTGGCGATTCGCGTGCGCGCCGGGTCCAACATCCTCAATCCGCTGCGGTACCCCATCGCGACCAACGCGCTCGAGGCGAAGTTCTGTCCGGCGTTCATGGTGAGCGCCATCGCGCTGCGGCGGAAGGCGGGCATTCGCGAATTCAACGACGAGTTCGTCCGGAGCGCGCCGCTGCAGGCGATGATGCGGAAGGTGGAGCGCGTGCTCGATCCGGAGATCGAGGCGCAGGGCTGGGAGAAGATCCGCAGCACCGTCGAGGTGGATCTCGACGACGGCCGCACGCTCGTCGAGGAGGCGGACGAACGCTATCGGGGCGGGCCGGACCTGCCGTTCACCCGCGAGGAGCTCCACGAGAAGTTCCGTGACTGCGCATCGCTCGTGCTGCCGCCGTCGGCGATCGACGAGACCGTCGGCATGGTCGAGGCGCTGGAGGACCTGTCCGACGTGAGCGAGCTTTCCCGCGTCCTGAGCGCAGCCCCCGCGGCTGTGGCGCAATGATGCTCGCGTGGGTCTCGGTCGGGGCGCTCGTCCTGGCCGTCGCGCTGAGCGTCCTGACGAAAGTCAACGTCGGCATCCTGTCGCTGGCCATGGCCTGGCTGGTGGGAGTGTACCTGGGCGGCATGTCGGTCAATACCGTCCTGTCGGGCTTTCCCGTGCCGTTGCTGGTCACGCTCGTGGGCGTGACGCTGCTGTTCAGCATGGCCGACACCAACGGCACGCTGTCCCGATTGACCGTCCGGGCCGTCCGGCTCTGCCGCGGGAACGCGGGGCTGTTGCCCGTCATGTTCTTCGCGGTGGGCGTGGTCGTGTCCACGATCGGTCCCGGCGGCACGCCGGCCAGCGCCCTGCTGGCGGCGCCCGCGATGGCCGTCGCGGGCAGGGTGGGCATATCGCCGCTGCTGATGGCGATCATGACCGGCAACGGCGCGTTGGCGGGCACGCTGTCGCCGTTCGCGCCCGGCGGCGTCGTCGCCAATGACGTGATGGCGCGCATCGGCCTCGGCGGCCTCGAGTGGCAGACCTACGGGTACAACGTGCTGGCGCACTCGATAGTGGGCACCGGCGGCTTCCTGCTGCTCGGCGGCCTGAAGCTCTTTAGCGGACGCGAAGGAGACGCCGGATCCGTGGAGCCGGACGTCGAACGCTTCGAGCGCAGGCACTGGCTGACCCTCGCCGGCATTGCGGCGCTGATCGTCGCGGTCGTCGGCTTCGATGCGCACGTGGGCTTGACGGCGGTCTTCGTCGCCGCGCTGCTCACCCTCCTCGGGAGCGTCGACGAGCAGAAGGCCATTCGGCGCATGCCCTGGGGCGTCATCCTGATGGTCACCGGGGTGACGGTGCTGATCTCGATAATGCAGCGGACCGAGGGCATGGACCTGTTCACCAGCGGGTTGGCCGGCATTTCCACCTCGGAGACGATCGTGCCGATGATGGCGTTCGGGACCGGCCTGATCTCGGTGTACAGCAGCACCTCCGGCGTGGTGATGCCGGCGTTCCTGCCGATGGTGCCCGACCTCGCGCAACAGATCGGCGCCGTTGAGCACGTTCACCTCGCGTGGTCGATCACGGTGGGCGGCGGGCTCGTCGATCTCTCGGCGCTCTCCACCGTGGGCGCCCTGTTCCTTGCCGCGGCGCCCCCCGGCACCAACACGCGCGCGCTGTTCAACGCGCTCCTCGCGTGGGGGCTGTCGATGTCCGTGGTCGGCGCAGCGCTCTGCTGGGTTTTGTTCGGGTAGCGGGGGCTCGAGGGGCTACAACGGCGCTGCCAGCGTTGTAAGTGTCGATCTGGTGCTGTTGGTTCGTACACGGCTTGGGAAGATTGAGCCCGCGCCGGGGTGGGATACACTCCTGGCGCTGTCCGCCGCGTCGGCGTCGAGCTCGGCCCCGTCGGCGCCCGGCGCCGCGTTCTTGGCCGCGCAGCCGTGCGGGTCACGGCATGAAGCGGCCGCCGCTGACATGCAGCGTCTGGCCGGTGACATAGGGTTCGCCGGGGTCGGCCAGCGCGAGCACGGCGCGCGCGACCGCTTCGGGACTTCCGGCGGCATGGCCGGCGTCGTCGAGATGGGGAGGCCGCCGGCCGTCGGGCCGGGCGCCGGTGTCGATCGCGCCCGGGACGACGCAGTTGGCCCGGACCCGGCCCAGGCCCTCCTCGGCCAGCGCGCGGGTCAGGCCGATCAGGCCCGCCTTGGCCGTGATCACATGGACGCGGCCCCGCTTCGGCCGGTGGGCGCTGAGACCGCCGATGTTGACGATGGCGCCGTTCCGGTCCTGCGGCAAACGGCGGAACAGCTCCCGTGACGTCAGGAACGCGCCGGTCAGCGTCACGTCGAGGACCGCGGTCCAGGCGGCGCGCGTCGTCCTCTCCAGCGGTTCCTCGGGGCGTATCGCGGCGTTGTTGATCAGGATGGACACCGGTCCCAGCCGGGCGTCGATCTCGTCGAACCCGCGAAGGACGGCGGACTCGTCGTCGACGCGCACCAGCATGCCGCAGCGATCGTCCCGGCCACCGTCGATTGCGCCCAGCGCCTCTGCCAGAGCCACCGGGTCCGATGCCCCCCAGATGCAGACCCGGGCGCCGGCGGCGCGGAGGGTCCGCGCGATCGCCAGGCCGATGTTCCGGCTGCCGCCGGTCACCAGGGCCACTTCCGCGCCCAGATCGGGGGATTGGCTCATGTCGACCAGCGCGCCCCGATGTTACCAAAGGAGAGGCGACTGGCAAGGTGCAATCGGAGCCGGAGGAGCGGGGGGGATGGGCCGAAACGCAGCCGCCGGAGCGACCTCCCGACACGCGTCAGGGCGGCGCGGGGCGCCCCGGGATCCACCACGGGGCGCCGCCGCGCCGCGCTCTTCATCGAACGTCCATCAGTCGATGGCAAAGCAGTAGAACAGGCCGGCCCCTCCCGTAGCCACCAACTCGGGCTGTGAGCAACCGCGTGACGGGTGGGCGGTGTTCCAGGACGAACCCGGCGTCGTGAAGGAGTAGCGGTCGGCGTGGCCGAGCATGGCGCTGCCTTCGCCGTTGCGGGTCCAGTTGCCGCAGGTGCGGTCGTCGCCCTCCGGAAACGCCGTGCCGTCCATCCGTGTGCCGGTCAGCACGTCGTGCTCCGTGAAGTCGGGGTCTCCGTCGATGCGTGATGCGAACTGGTTGCCGTTCTCGTCCAACGAGTGGGTCCAGTTGAAGTTGGAGTTGTCGAAGTGCAGGCTTTCGACGCTGGTGGCCATGACGAGGCCCTCGGCGTTCGCCCACGGTCCTTCCCCGATCCGATCACGTGCGTCGACGGCTCCGGGGCCCTGCGTGCTCAGGTAGGCCCGCCAAGTGCGGTCGCCGGCGCCCGCCGCGGCGGCCAGCGTCTGGCAGTGGGCGTCCGCGCCGTCCAGCCCGCCCAGGTTGGCGCCGTCGCCGAGGCCGGTGCTGGTGACGAAGAAGCCCATCGGAGGCGGCTCCTGTTCCTGTTGCTGGGCCACGACCGATAGCCCGGACAGTACGAACGCACCGAAGACCGCCGTAGCCGCCAGCCGGATTCGTCTGTTCCTCATCTAAGCTCCCTCCTTGCAAGATGGCGAACGTGGTCCCATTCTACCGCACCCTCCTCCGGACGCCGCGGCGCCAGGGAGCGAGGAGACCGGTGTCCACGTCCCGCAGCTCGATCGACGAGAGCGATAGCGAAGGTACTGAGAATGGCGTGGAGTTCCGCCCACGGACTGCCGGCGCGGCCAAGCCCGTCGCAGCGCTCCGTGTTCGGCCCCAGCCCCCACCGCTCCAGGAGTCTGCGCCGCTTCTACGGCGCAGCAGACCTTCTAGACCTTGCGAACTGCCGCGGCCATCGCCTCACACGCCTCCCGCAGTACCCGGCGAGACGAGGCCACGTTCATTCGCATGCGGCCTTCTCCGCCGCTGCCGTAGCTGGAGCCGGGATTCAGATAGACACCTGACTGGTGGGTCAGCCAGTCCTGGAAGTACTCCTCGGCAGTGCCGTCTCCCTGCGCCGCGGCCATCTCTTCGGCGCCGATGCGCTCCATGACCCTGCTGAAGTCCAGGAAGGTCATGAACGTGCCTTCGTTGCGCGTATAGCCTACGTCGGGCATGTGCTGGTGGACGTAGCTCTCGACGAACGTGTGGTTGTCGTCGATGTACGCGTTGGCCTGGTCGAACCACTCGGCGCCGTCCCGATACGCCGCGGTGTTGGCCACCACGCCGAGCGTGCTGAGCTCCGCGCGGTGGTACTGGTTCACGCGCGCGAGCAGGGTGGCGCTCTTGGAGTAGTAGTAGGCGTTCTTCATCGCGGCCAGGTTGAAGGTCTTGCTGACGGCGTTGAAGGACACGCTGTTGTTCACGACGGCTTCATCCGGCAGGCTCGCGAACGGCGTGTATCCGTGCCCGGCACGGATGACGTCGGAGTGGATCTCGTCCGCCAGCACGACGACCTTGTGCTCGAGGGCCAGCCGGCCGAGGCGGAGCAGTTCCTCCTCCGTCCACACGTTGCCGGTCGGATTCTGCGGGTTGCAGACGATCGTCGCGCGCACGTCGGCGGTCATCTTCGATTCCAGGTCGTCCCAGTCGATCTCGTAGCGCCCGTTCCGGTAGAGCATCGGGCTGTCGACGGTATCCACCCGGGCGGCGCGGGCCATGGAGTAGAACCCGGAATACGCCGGTGTGGTCAGGAGCACCTTGTTCCCGATCGGCACGAACGATCGCAGCGCCGCGATGATGCCCGGATAGACGCCGTCGGAGATGACGATGGAGGCGGGGTCCAGATCCAGGCCGTGGCGTTCCCCATTCCACTTCAGGATGCCCTCTCGAAGGGGTTGGGTGGTGCTCAGGTAGCCCCAGTTGTGGTGCTGGATTCTCTCCTGCAGCGCCTCGGTGATGCACGGCGCACATTCGAAGTCCATCGACGCCACGCCCATGCCGTACTGGAACACGCCCTCCGGATACCGGAGGGCCGGAGAGTCCCACCGGGAACAGTCGGTACCGACACGATTGTAGGGAGTATCGAAATCATACTTGCCGTTCGGCAAGCGCGGGATGCTGGTCGAGCTCTGCGCCGCCGCCGGGCTCGCGCCGCCGACCAGGCCGCCGGCGGCGCCGGCGATGGCGGTCGCGCCGGCGTTTCTCATGAAGGCTCTTCGGTCGAGCCGGACGATGCTTGACATCGCTGCCCCTCTCATCACGTCAAAGGTAGAGTCACGGCTGTACCAGCCCGTGGCGAAAGTCCCCGCTGCATTCGAGCGGCGATGCATCCCGCCTGACTGCGTTGTTCGTCGGTTACATATGCCCAATATGCGCCCTTCTCACGCCTTGTCAGGCGGGCGCCTCGTCGCTCTCGGTGCGACGCGGGGTTCCACCACGGGCTGCTACGGCGTGGAGCCGACGTCGCAGCTCCGTCGTTCCTCCTCAGGCCAGGACCTCCTTGAACACGTTCATCGCCGCCGCCATCTCCTCCCGGCTGCCGATCGAGATTCGGCAATGCGTGGTGTGCAGCGGCGGAAAGTCCCGGCCTACCAGCACCTTGCGCTCCAGGCACGCTTCGCGGAACTCCTGCGCGGGGCGGCCGATGTGGACGAAGATGTGGTTGGTGTTGGAGTCGGGCACGTCGAAGCCCATGTCGCGGAAGGCGGCGATGACGCCGTCGCGAATCTCGGCGTTCTCCTTCACTTCCCGCTCGATGTGCTCCGTGTCCTCGAACGCGGTGATCGCGGCTATCGCGCCCAGCATGTTGACGTCGCCCATGCCCCAGGCGTCGCGGATCCGGGCCAGGGTCTGCTCCTGGCCGAGGCCGTATCCGACGCGCAGGCCCGCAATGCCATGCGCCTTCGAGAAGGACCGGGTGACGAACACGCGCTCGTCTTCCAGCGCCAGGGGCACCGCGGTCTCGATGGTGCCGGGCCGTGCGTAGTTGATGTAGGCCTCGTCGACGTGAATCATGGTGTCCGGCGATTCATGCAGCACGCGGCGCACGAAACGCTCGACGGCTCCGGGTCCGTGCACGGTGCCGGTGGGGTTGTTCGGATTGCAGAGATAGACCAGGCCTGCGCCGCGGGACGCCTCCGCCAGCGCGTCGAGATCGATGGCGAGCGAGCCGTCCAGATCCACCTCGGTCGTCTTGGCCCCGATCCGCCGGGCGGTGCTCAAGCTGGTCGAGTAGGTGGGCATGGGGGTCACGAAGCCCCTGGTCGCCGAGCAGAATGCCCGCACCGAGCCCTGCAACAGGGGGGTGGAGCCGGTGGCGAGCTGCACGTTGTCGGTACCGACTTCGTAGTAGTCGGCGATGACCGCTCTCAGCTCGTTGACGTGATCCGGTGAATAGCCGCGGCCCATGCGCTTGTTGGTGTGGGCCTGAATGGCCTGGATGGTCTTCGGGCCGGGGCCGCGGGCGCTCTCGTTCTGGTTGAGCTGGATGACGCCGCCATCATAGGTGCCGGATTTCGCGGCCTCCCGAGTCTGGGCGCTGGCCCGCTTGCTGAACGATGATGGGCCGGCCAGGGCGCCGGCCGCGGCACCCAGCGCGATGGTTCCAACGAATCCACGGCGTGTCGTCTGCATTCGATTCCTCCCCGGGGAGCGATGGCGCGTGGTTCTTCGGCCACCGGCCGGCGGTGCGCGCCTCGGCACCTGCGCAAGACGCCCCGTCCCGGTCGTGTCGGTCCGGTACGATGCCTGCATTCTAGTCCAACGCGGCCCGGGGGCGAAGACCGCCAGTGCTGTTACGATGAGACCGATGCCGAACCGGACCGCACCACGGCCGGTCAGCCGTTTTCCGCCACACATCCAAGAGTCATGGAGATCCTCGGGGTCGTCGTCTCGCTGCTGGGGCTGATGTACTTCGCCTACCGGGGCATCAACGTCCTGGTCCTGGCCCCCGTCATGGCGCTGCTCGCGTGCGCGTTCCACGCGGACGCCCCGCTGCTCGCGTCGTACACACAGGTCTTCATGCCCGCGCTGGGCGGCTACCTCCTCCAGTACTTCCCGGTCTTCCTGCTCGGCTCCATCTTCGGCAAGCTCATGAGCGACAGCGGCGCCGCAGCCGTCATCGGGCGGTTCGTGGCGTCCAGGCTGGGCGCCGAACGCGGGGTGCTGGCGGTCATCGTGGCCTGCGCCGTGCTCACCTACGGCGGCGTCTCCCTGTTCGTCGTGGCGTTCAGCGTGTATCCGATCGCGGTGGAGCTGTTCAGGGCAGGGCAGATCCCGAAGCGGCTCATACCGGCCTCGATCGCGCTGGGCTCGTTCACCTTCACCATGTCGGGGCTCCCGGGCACGCCGGCCATCCAGAACGCCATTCCGATGCCCTTCTTCGGAACGACGGCGTTCGCGGCCCCGGGACTGGGCATGATCGGCGCCATCGTGATGTTCGGCGCGGGCTATCTGTGGCTCGACGGGCGGGCCCGCCGGATGCAGCGCCGCGGTGAGGGCTACGGCGAGCCGCTCGACGGCGTTGGGACCGCCGCGGGCACGGGCGAGGCTCGCGGCGCGCCGTCCGCGGCGGCCTGCGCCAAGGCCGTCACCCCGTTGGCCATGGTGCTGGTGATCAACCTGGTGTTGTCGAGGTGGGTGCTGCCCGCGATGGACCACGGCTACCTGGCGGAGGCGAGATTCGGGGCCACCAGCCCGCGGCGGTGCTGGGCCTGTGGTCGCTGATCGCCGCCATCTTCGGCGCGATCCTGCTCCACCTGTTGCTGTACCGGAACCAGCTCCGGCACCCGGTCGGCTCGATCAACGAGGGCACATTCGGCAGCATGCTGCCCATCTTCAACACCGCCTCGGAGGTGGGCTACGGCGCGACGATTGCCGCGCTCTCCTCGTTCGCCCGCATTCGGGACTCGCTGCTGGGTCTGGCCCCCGAGTACCCGTTGATCTCCGAGGCCGTCTCCATCAACATCCTCGCCGGCATCACCGGCTCGGCGTCGGGCGGCCTGAGCATCGCGCTGGACGCGCTCGCCGAGAGCTACCTGCAGTTGGCGGAGCTGGCGGGAATCTCTCCCGAGCTCCTGCATCGGGTCGCCACCATGGCCAGCGGCGGCTTCGACACGTTGCCGCACAACGGTGCGGTCATCACGCTGCTGGCCATCTGCCGACTGGACCATCGCCGGTCCTATCCCGACATCGCGGCGGTGGCGGTGGCCGGCCCGTTTGCCGCCACGTGCCTGGTCGTCCTGCTGGGGTCCATGTTCGGCAGCTTCTAGGAGGCTGCGCCGCAAACGCAACGGAGTGAGTTCTGCGGTCTCGTGGGCGGTGCCTGGGCGCACGTCTTCGCGCGCGCCGGCTGGCGGGTCCGCCTCCACGATGAGGAGGCGGCGCAGCTCGCCGCGGCCGAGACTCGCATCGCGGCCAATGCGCGCGAGCTGGTGCGCCACGACTGGCTCGAGCCAGCGGCGTATGGTACATTCACCGATACCTCTAGACCACGGAGTAGGACTCATGCCCGTTTATCTCAGAACGCTCGCCTCGGTGCTCGTGATTCTCGGTGTGGCCGCCGCCGCCGGCGCCCAGGGCCGCGACATTCTGCCGCCGGTACCGACGCCGACAGACATCAAGCCGGGCAGCATCACCTGCGACGAGTGCCCGTATCCGGCCCCGAGCAGGTATCTCGACATCAATGTCTACAGCCAGGACGTGCGCATCTCCTATATGGACATCGCGCCGACCGGCACGGCCAACGGCCATGTCGTCCTGCTGATGCACGGCAACAACTTCGGCGGCTTCTACTTCGGTGACATCATCGACGGGCTGACCGACGCCGGATTTCGCGTCATCGTCCCGGACCAAATCGGGTACGGCAAATCGTCGAAGCCGATCGCGCCCTACAACTTCAGCACGCAGGCGCGCAACACGCAGCTCATCCTCGAGCACGAGGGCATCGACAAGGTCATGGCGGTCGGCCATTCGATGGGCGGCATGCTCGCCACGCGGTTCACCACGCAGTATCCCGACTCGGTCGAGCGGCTGGTCATCTACAACCCCATCGGCCTCTCCGACAACCGGTTCAATCGCCCGATGACGCCGGTCGATCAGATTTACGAGCGGATCCTCCAGACCGACTACCAGAGCACCCGCCGGAGCCTCAGCCGGTACGTCGGGCACGACCCGTCGGCCTGGAACGACAAGTTCGAGCTCTACACCCGCATCCGTTCGTCGTGGACCCTCAGCTCCGACTTTCCGCGCCTCGCCATGGTGCAGGCGATCATCAGCCAGATGCTCTACCAGGACCCGGTCGTCTACGACTGGGCGCATATCCAGGTGCCGACGCTCGCCTTCGGGGGCGCGGAGGATTTGCTGCTCGGTCCGGCGGAGGTCTTCCAGGAGCGAATGCAGGTGTTGGCCGACACCGTCCCGAACGGAAACGGTCGCACGCTGCTCTTTCCCGGGCTGGGTCATGTGCCGCACCTGGAGCGGCCGGACATCATCGTGCCCGCGCTCGTCGAATACCTGATGGAAGGCGTCGAGTAGCGCTGTTCCGGAACAGTGGGTGCCGGCGTATCGGGCATCCCGGCTCGACCCTGCGCGCGCGCTGACCCGGGCCCGACGCCCGAGAATGCTCGGTGTCCCGACTCCTAGCCAGCCCGCAGCGTCGTGAGCGGGTCCGCCTTCGCCGCGCGCCGCGACGGCACAAGACACGCGAGCAAAGCGACACCTGCGAGCAGGAAGCCCGCGATGCCGAACGTCGCGGGGTCGCTCGGACTGACGCCGACGAGAAAACCGGCGGTGAGTCGGGCCAGGCCGGACGCTCCGAGCGCGCCGAGCGCCAGTCCCAGTATCGACAGCACGACGCCCCGACCGAGTGCGAGCCGGATGATGACCGCCGAGGTCGCGCCAAGGGCGGATCGGATGCCGAACTCCTGCTTCCGCTGGGCCACTGCATGCGACACGACGCCGTAGAGTCCGACGGCGGCGAGAAGCAGACCCAGCAGGCCGAACGACCCCATCAGCGCGGCGCCCAGACGTACGATCACCAGCATGGGCTTCGAGCGCAGCACGTCGTTCATGCCGCCGGCGTCCAGGATGGCCAGGGTCGGGTCGT
Source organism: Vicinamibacterales bacterium (assembly GCA_963662835.3). Classification (GTDB taxonomy): domain Bacteria; phylum Acidobacteriota; class Vicinamibacteria; order Vicinamibacterales; family UBA8438; genus WTFV01. The sequence continues at coordinate 5,920,915 of CAXXVU020000002.1, read as the reverse complement.
GCCCGCGAATGGTCTCCGCGACCGCCGGGAGCGCGGCGCTCAGCGGTTCCTCCGTGTGCACGTGCAGCGTGACCCTCCCCCGCGGGGGGCGGAACCCGAACGGGTAGAGGACGAACGGCGGCCGCTCGAACGGCGAGGTGGGGGACATGTGCGCGTCGCGCACCACGCCGATCACTTCGAACGGTGCGCCGCCGATGAAGCCGTGGACGATCCGCCGCCCGATCGCGTCCTGTCCCGGCCACAGTTGTCTTGCCGCGCGTTCACTGACAAGAGCCACCCGCCGGTCGCCCGCCGTGTCTTCCTCGCGAAAACCGCGTCCCCGTAGCACCGGAACGTCCACGGTGTCGACGAAGCCCGAGTCCACGTAGTTGAGGGAGACCCGCGCGCCGTCGGGCTCCGGCGCCGTGCCGCCGTCCAGGGTGAACACGTTGCCCCGGTTCGGGCCCGGCGACAGCGGGGCCCGGCGGGCCCAGCTCGCCGATTCGACACCGGGCAGGGCGACGACGTCTTCCAGGATGTCCCGATAGAGCAACCGGGCCTGCTCCCGGTCGTACCCCTGGCCGAGGGGATCGACCGACAGCACCAGCAGATCGTCGGTCCGAAAACCGAAGTCGATCGCGCCGGCGCTTCTGCCGCTCTGGACGAACAGGCCGGCGCAGACCAGCAGCAGCATGGAAACGGCGACCTGCAGCACGACGAGCCCGTTGGTCAGGCGCCGCCCCGCGACGGTTCCGCCGGCGTTCCGGCCGCCCGAGCCGATTGCGCGCGCCAGCTCGATCCGCGTCGAGCGCAACGCCGGCGCGAGTCCGGTGAGCACGCCGGCCGCCATGGCCGTCGTTGCGATGAACCCGAACACCCGCCAGTCCACGAGGTAGTCGGGTCGCAACAGTTCCAGTCCGACGGCCGTGGCGAAGTGGGCGACGACGAGATCGGCGGTCCACACCGCGACGATCCCGCCGCCGGCGCCGCCGGCCAGCGCCAGCAGCACGCTCTCGGTGACCAGTTGCCGCACCAGCCGCCGCCTGGTGGCGCCGAGTCCCGCGCGCAGGGCCATCTCCTGCCGTCGTTCCACACCGCGCGCAACCAGCAGCGTCCCGACGTTCGCCATGGCGACCAGCAGCACGAGCGACGCGAGGCCCATGACGACGCTCACCAGGGGCGCCGTGTGGCGCGCCGCGCCGGGCTCCGGTCGCGCGTAACGCTCGGCGATGACGTAGAGCTCGGTGTGGGCGCTCGCATCCGGATGCTCCGCGGCCAGCGCGTCGGCAAGGACGTCGAGCTGGGCGGCCGCCTCGTCGAGCGTCCCGCCGGGCCGCAGGCGTCCGGTCATCGCGAACATCTCCTCGAGCCGGTCGGTCAACAGGTCCGTCCACCCCGGTTCGATGAGCGCGCCCGCGGTGGCGGGGACGAAGAGCTCCGTGGGCACGAGGCCGTAGGTCCCGATGAAGTCCTCCGGCATGATCCCGATGACGGTCATGTTCGCCGGCCCGAGACGCACGACCTGTCCGATGACGGCCGGGTCCCCGCCGAACCGCGACCGCCAGGCGTGATGGGACAAGACGACGAACGGCGCATCGCCGGGACGGCGCCCTTCCCCGGGGAGGAACGTGCGGCCGAGCACGGCGTTCAACTGCAGCACGTCGAAGTAGTTGTCGCTGACGTACTCGATCTGGATCCGCTCCGCCGCGCGACCGTCGATCGACAGCAGCTCTTCCGCCACGGCGTGCGCGGCCAGGCCTTCGAAGACGTCGTTGCGCTCCCGGTAGTCGAGGTACTCCGGGTAGGACAGTGGGTGCGGGAAGACCGACGTATGCTCGTCGAGCTGCGTGACGGCCACGAGCTCGTCCGGATCGGGCACGGGCAGCGGTTGAAAGAACATCGGGTTCGCCACGGTGGCGACCGCCGCGGTGGCTCCGATGCCGATCGACAGCGTCAGCACCGCCGTCGCCGTGAAACCGGGTTGCCGCGCAAGGCCGCGCAGGCCGATCCGCAGATCGATCCGCAGGTCGTCGAGCCACGGCAGGCCGCGCTGGTCGCGCAGCGCCTCCATCGTCTGCGGAACGCCGCCCAGACGCACGCGCGCCATCCGCGCCGCCTCGGCCGGCGAGTGGCCCTGCGCACGAAGCTCCTCCTCGGCCTGCTCGAGATGAAAGCGCAGCTCGCGCTCGAGATCGGGATCGGCCGGATTGCGCCGAAGCGCGCCCCACAGGCGATGCCAGCACTCGCGAAGAACGGTCATCGTGATCTCCCTGTCACGCCGGTTCCTGAAACAGCGCGTCGATGATCGACACCATTCGGTCGAGGTCCCGCTTCTCGGTCGCCAGGTGACGTCGTCCCGCGGCGGTGATCGCGTAGAACCGGGCGCGCCGGTTCTTCTCGGTCGTGCCCCACTCCGCCCGGACGAGGCCGCGCTGCTCCAGCCGCATCAGGCCGGGATAGAGCGTGCCCATGTTGAGGACGAGGGCGCCGTCGGAAACCTGCTCGATCCGGGCGGCGATCGCGTAGCCGTGCGACGGGCCGAGCGAGACCAGCGTCCGCAGCACCATCAGGTCGAGCGTGCCGCGCAGGACTTCCGTCCTCTCCGAGTCTCCATTAGGCATCCCAACGAAGGCTACCGGAAGCTCTATTGGGATGTCAAATGAATCTCCGGCAACGTGAGGGGTCGAGTTGCGTCCACCTATTGACATTCGAATCCTCGAGCTGGGCAACCCCGAGCTGGAACAGTCCGCGCTCGAGGCGCGGCTGAATCTCGAAGCGGCCGAGGCGCGCTACAGCAACCGGCAGGTGGAGGTGGAACGCGAGCTGCTCAACCAGCGGGCGACGCTTGCCACCACCGAAGCGCAACTGAAGACCACCCGCCTGCAGGCGGACGCCGACGGGCAGCTCTTCGCGCAGGGCCTCGTCTCGTCGCTCCAGCTCCAGCAGTCGCAGTCGGCCGAGCAGGAGTTCGATACCCGCTACGCGCTCGAGCGGGAACGGCTGCAGATGGCCGCCGACACCGTAGGGGCGCAGCTCGCGGTCGAGCAGGCCGAGGTGGACCGCCTGCGCACGCTGTACGAGCTGCGGCAACAGCAGATGGCCGACCTGCACGTGCGAGCCGGGATGTCCGGCGTCCTGCAGCAGGTACCGCTCGAGGAAGGGCAGCGGATCACGACCGGCGCCAACCTGGCCCGGGTGGGCGATCCAACGGTGCTGAAGGCCGAGCTGCGCATCGCGGAGACGCAGGCCAAGGATGTCCAGATCGGTCAGAGGGCGGCGGTAGATACCCGCAACGGCATCATCCCGGGCCGTGTCACCCGCATCGATCCGGCGGTGGAGAACGGGACGGTGACCGTCGACGTCGCCCTCGACGGGGCGCTGCCGCGGGGCGCCCGTCCGGACCTGACGGTCGACGGCACCATCGAGCTGGAACGGATGGACGACATCCTCTTCGTCGGCCGGCCGGTGTTCGGGCAGGAGGAGAGCGTGGTCAGCCTGTTCAAGGTGGAAGCCGACGGCACGCACGCGTCCCGAATGCGGGTGAGCCTGGGCCGCGCCTCGGTGAACACCATCGAGGTGCTGGAGGGCTTGCAGCCGGGCGACCGCGTCGTCCTGTCCGACATGTCGACCTGGGATCGGTTCGACCGGGTGCGTATCGAATAGGGCCGCGCTCCCGCGTCGCGCAAAGGGCGGAGACCGGTTCGGAGCAAGAGCGTCGCGTGTGAACGGAGGAATGACGATGAGTGAAGCGCCGGCATTGATTCAGTTGCAGAACGTCTCGAAAATCTTCTACACCGACGAGGTCGAGACGCACGCCCTCGACGCCGTCGATCTGGCCATTCACCCCGGCGAGTACGTCGCCATCTCGGGTCCGTCGGGCTGCGGCAAATCGACGCTGCTGTCGATCCTCGGCCTGCTCGATTCGCCCACCATGGGCGACTACACGCTGAACGGGCAGCCGGTGGCGCAGCTCAGCCGGGCCGACCGGGCGTGGACCCGCAACCGCGAGGTCGGGTTCATCTTCCAGAGCTTCAACCTGATCGGCGACCTGACGGTCTACGAGAACGTAGAGCTGCCGCTCACCTACCGCGGCATGAAGCGGGCGGAACGGCGCGAGCGGGTGACCGAGGCGCTCGAGAAGGTGGAGATGGCGCACCGCGCAAAGCACCTGCCGAGCCAGCTCTCCGGGGGGCAGCAGCAGCGCGTGGCGGTGGCGCGGGCGGTCGCCGGGCGGCCGTCCATCCTGCTGGCCGACGAACCCACGGGCAACCTCGACTCGAAGAACGGCGAGGCGGTGATGGGGCTGCTGCAGGCGCTGCACGACGAGGGCTCGACCGTATGCATGGTGACCCACGATCCGCGCTACGCAGAGCATGCCGAGCGGGAGATTCACCTCTTCGATGGGAAGTGCGGTCCGCATCCCGGGAGCTCGGCCCATGGCTAGGAGCCTGCGCCGTAGAACGCAACGCAGTGAGTTCTGAGGCGCAGGGTCCTCGAGCGGTGGGGGCTGGGGCCAGACACGGAGCCTGCGACGGGTTTGGCGGCGCTAGCAGCCGGTGGCGAAGGCCCCGCTGCATTCGAGCGGCGACGCATCCCGCGTGGACCGCGTTGCTCCTCGGTCGAATACGCCAGGTTGGACTTCCGGACTGGAGGGTGATCTTGCCGAGTCAGGTTCGTGCGCAGGACATGCGTGTCGCCGCCGCCGGCGCGGCGTTCCTGCCTGTCGCCTCATCGGGCTTCGACTTCAACCAGGAGACCACACCCAACCGCTTCGTGTTCGACGGCGGCGGGCTTGGCGGCCAGCCCATCGTCTCCGACCGGGGCACCTACGACCTCGGGGTCGGCCAGCAGGTCAAGTGGGGCGGCGGCCGGTACGACGTCACCTGGGACAGCACCCGGTCGGAGTCGACCAACATCTTCTCGACCTTCAACCCGAGCTTCGGCGCGAACATGACACTGCAGTACACGCAACCGTTGCTGCGCGGCTTCCGGACCGATGCCCGGCGCACGCAACTGGTCGTCTCGCGCATCAACCGGGACATCTCCGACATCGACCTCAAGGAGACCGTCGTCAACACGCTCGCCGACGTGAGCCTGGCCTACTGGGATCTCGTCTATGCGCGCGCCGCCGCGGGCGTGCAGCGGCAGGCGGTGGCGCTGGCCGAGCAGCTCGTGCAGGACAACCGCGTGCGCGTCGAGGTCGGGACGATGGCGCCGATCGACGTCGTGGCAGCGCAGTCCGAGGCTGCGGCGCGACGTCAGTTGCTGGCGGTGGCCGTCGAGACGCAGCGCACGAGCGAGCTGGCCCTGAAGGAGCTCATCGTCGGAGGCACCACGGATGAACTGTGGAACGCGGAGATCGATCCCACGGACGAACCGAGGATAGAGGCAGGGCCGATCGACCTGCAGGCGGCGATTCGCGGGGCGCTCGATCGGCGCACGGACGTCTCGCGTGCGCGCCGCCAGCTCGACGTCAACGAAGCGACCGTCGACAATCTCCGCAACAGCACCCTGCCTGCGCTCGATCTGGTCGGGAGCTACCAGCTCACCGGTCAGGGGGGTCCGCGGCTGGTTCCGGCGGGGAACAGCTTCGAGGACATCTTCGGCGGCGGCGGCGGCGTGATCCCGGGGGGCTACCGGGATGCGCTCGACAGCATCGCCAACGCCGACTATCCGATCTGGAACGTGCAACTGCAGATGAGCTACCCGCTCGGCCGGAGCGCGGATCGGGCCGCGTACGAACGTGCCCGGCTGGAGCTGCAGCAGAACCGGACCCAGATTCGGCGCATCGAGTTGCGGATAGCCAGCGAGGTCACCAACGCGGCGCTTCGCATCGAGTCGATCCGGGAGCGCATCGAGGCCGCGACGGCGTCGCGGGAGCTGGCCGAACGACAGCTCGAGGCGGAGGAGAGCAAGTTCGAGGTCGGCCTGTCGACGAACTTCTTCGTCCTGCAGTCGCAACGCGATCTGGCCAACGCGCAGGATGCCGAGCTGCGCGCCATCCTCGACTACCGGCGGGCGCTGATCGAGTTCGAGCGGACGCAGCGGGCCTCGCTCGGGGCTGCCGGCATCGCCGTGGTCGGCGGTGCGATGGGGGGCGGCGCCGGGTTGATCTATTGACTTTCGATACGACAAGGACTAGACTTATCGGAAATCGATAGGACGTTCCTGCCGGATCGCTTGAGGAGTCGTCATGAGCCGCTTACGAGATTCCGCCGTTCGCCTGGTGAACCTGTTCCGTCGCGAGCGCATCGAGCGCGAGCTCGACGCGGAGCTGCAGGCGTACCTGGAGCTGGACGTCGAGGAGAACATCCGCCGGGGCATGGCCCCGAAGGAAGCGCGCCGCATGGCGCTCGCCCGTCTGGGGGGCGTGGAGGTGGTCAAGGACCAATGCCGCGACGTGCAGCGTTTCCGTGTCGCCGAGGATCTGTGGCGGGACCTGCGGCACGGATTTCGCCGGTTGCTCGCGCGCCCGGTTCTGGCGGTCGTGGCGGTCGCGGTGCTGGCCGTCGGCATCGGCGCGAACATTGCCATTCTTGCGCTGGTCGACGCTCTGCTCCTGCGTCCGCTCCCCGGCGCGGACCCGAGTTGTCTGGTCGCCGTGTTCACGAGCGACTACTCGAGCGGACAGCCGCTAGGGAATTCCTACCCGGACTTCCTCGATATTCGGGACTCCACTCGCGATGTGTTCGAGAACGTCACCGCAGCGTCCATACCTGCTCCGGTCGGCGTACGTATCGGAGGCGAGAGCCGCGTCATGTCCGCCCAGATGGTGGAGCCCAACTACTTCGACACGATGGGATTGAGGCCAGTCCACGGGCGTGGTTTCGAGACTGTCGAGACCGCCGCGGTCGCAGTAATCAGCAACGCGGTCTGGCTGTCGGAGTTCGGTGGCGGCCCGTCGGTGCTGGGCCGCGCGATCACCATCAACGGGTCGCCCTTCACGGTCGTGGGCGTGGCGCCGGCCGAGCTGGCAAGTGCGCAAGGCATCCCCTTGCGCGTCGATGTCCGGTTGCCCCTGACCTTCGCGCAGTTGGTGAGTCTCGGTGACGACAGACTTCAGCAGCGCGGCAGCCGTAGACACTTCATAGTCGGCCGCCTACGCGAGGGCGTCGGGATTGGCGACGCACGGACCGTCCTCGAGGTCGTCGGTCGACGTCTCCATCAGTCGTACCCCGAGGAGTGGACGGGGCTTTCGGGGCAGCCGCAGGCCCTGACGGTCAGGGAGGCGAGCCGGTCACGCTTGCCATCGGTGGTATCGGGGCCCGTGGTTGGCGGCCTGGCCGTACTGACCGGGCTGGTTGTCACCCTGCTGCTCATCGTCTGTGCCAACATCTCCGGCCTCCTGCTCGCCGACGCGTCGGTTCGCCGTCGCGAGATGTCGATTCGCCAGGCCCTGGGTGCGAGCCGGTTGCGGCTGATCCGGCAGGTTGTCGTGGAGAGCCTGGGTCTGGGTCTGGTCGGGGGGTGCCTGGGAGTGGCCGCGGCGTCGGCTGCCCTGAGATTCGTGACGCTCCTGCAGCCGGGCCTTCCCGTGCCCGTGCAGCTCGATCTGGAGCTCGACGGGCGACTGCTCGTCGCCGCGCTGATGGTGTCGTCGAGCGTAGGCCTCGCGGTCGGTTTTCTTCCGGCACTGTACGCAACCCAACCCAGGCTTCGTCTCGGCAGGTTCCTGCAGACGAGGTTCCGTAACGCGCTGACGGCGTTGCAGGCCGCCGCCGCCGTTTTCCTCCTGATCATCGCGGGGGTGTTCGCACGCAGCATCGTGAATGCATACGCGTTACCGCTCGGTTACGACGCGGACGATATGGTGCTTGTCGCGGTCGATCTGGAGACGGCCGGGTATTCCGAGGATCGCGGTCGCGCGTATCTCCGGCAGGCGTTGGAGCAGGTGCCGACGGCCGAAGTATCGGAGTTTCCGTTCCTGTCTATCCAGGCGCAGTCGCGACGTGGCTTCACCGTCGACGGATATCAACCCGGGGCTGGAGAGAGCATGGCGGTGAACAGGAACACCGTCAGCCCCGGATACATCAGCCTGATGGGAGTGCCTTTCGTTCGAGGGCGAGACCTCGAGTCCGGAGAGCGAAATGCAGTGCTCGTCAATCGAGCGTTCGCTCGGCGATTCTGGTCCGGTCAGAATGCGGTCGGCAGGCGAGTGGGCTCGCCAGTCGGCCCACCGCCGCCAGGCTCGGATTCTCCCGACCTTCGGTGGTCGACCGTGGTCGGCGTGGTCGAAGATGCCCATTTCGTTTCGTTTCGAGAGGCTGCCATTCCCGTCGTGTTCCAGCTCCTGGAGGACGTGTACTCTCCACAGGTCACGTTTCATATGCGAGGCGTATCGGCCGAAGCCGCGCGTCGCGCCATCGAGCGAATAGATCCCGCCGTGCCCGTTGTGAGCGTGACAACGATGTCGGAAACCGTCGACACGGCACTGTTGCCGGAGCGGATTGCGGCGTTCGTGAGCGGTCTCGTCGGAGCCGTCGGCCTGGCGCTTGCCTGTATCGGGCTCTTTGGCACCCTGAGCTACGTCGTGGCGCAGCGCGCCCCCGAGATCGGCCTGCGTGTCGCGCTCGGTGCTCGGGCGCTGCAGATCGTTCGACTCGTTGCCGGGGGAACGAGCGTGAAGCTGGTGGCGGCCGGCGTCGTTCTCGGCGCCGGACTGGGAAGTGGTCTCGCGCCGCTGCTCCAGGCGCAGTTCTCCGGCGCCGGAGGCGTGGACCTCGTCACGCTTGCGGGGGCGGCGGCGTGCCTCGCGCTGGTAGCGTCGGTCGCTATCGGAGTGCCCGCCGCTCGCGCTCTCAGGATAGATCCCGCGGAGGTCTTGCGCGTCGTGGAGTAGGAGGAAACACACCATGGCCAGACAGAACCTGCAGGTCGTCCTCGTCGCCGTCGTCCTGATCGGCGTAGCCGGGTGTGGCCGCGGGCCAGACCGAGGAGCGGCGCCGGATGGCGAACCGGAACCGTGGAGGAGGCGTCATGAGCCGCTTACGAGATTCGGCCGTTCGCCTGGTGAATCTGTTCCGTCGCGACCGCGTCGAACGCGAGCTCGATGCGGAGCTGCAGGCCTACCTGGAGCTGGACATCGAGGAGAACATCCGCCGGGGCATGGCCCCGAGGGAAGCGCGCCGCACGGCGCTCGCCCGTCAGCGCGACCACCCTCGCGTTGACGTCCGTCAACGTCCACGAACAGGTCTGCCCGCAACGCCGCGGATCATCCCGATCATCGCGCTGACCCAGGGACCCACTCATGTCGCTCACCCCTCGAGCGTCGAGGCATCTCGGATCCGGCAGCGCACGCTCCACGGTTGCAGCGCCGCCTCGCCGCCGTGCACGTCGAGCCTCGCGTCCGGGACCTACCAGGCCATCCGGCGATCGCGCACGTAGGACGACGTGATGCGCCCGAGGCTGGGGGTGCCGGCCTGCCGCATCACCATCCGCAGCTCGCTGTCCAGGATGTCGAGCGCCGTCTCGACGCCGGCCTGCCCGAACGCGGCCAGGCCGAAGATGTAGGGGCGCCCCACGCCCACGGCCGTCGCGCCGAGGGCCAGCGCCTTGAAGATGTCGGTGCCGCGGCGGAAGCCCCCGTCGACGATGATCGGGGCGCGCCCGGCGACGCCTGCCGCCACCTCGGGCACGCACTCGACCGACGAGCGCAGACTGTTCTCCATTCGGCCGCCGTGGTTCGACACCCAGATGCCGTCGGCGCCGTACTCCAGGGCGAGCTCCGCGTCCTCGCGCGTCACGATGCCCTTGAGCACCACCTTCATGGAGGTGGCGTCCTTCAGCCGCTTGACGTAGTCCCAGGTCGCGATGCGACCGTCGAGCCGGGGCGGCCCGAGCGGCGGCGTGGTGGTCATCGGCTTGCCCTCGGGGTTGATCGTCGAGCCCAGGAAGCCGGGGAGCGCGAGGCCGCGATCGTCCGGGTTCAGCGTGTGGCAGGTGCCGCAGAACGCGCGGTCGCGGCGCCGGGCGCGCGCGTGCACGATGCGCTTGCCGCCGCCCTGGCTGTCGATGGTCCAGGCCAGCACGGGCGAGCCGGCCGCCTCGGCCCGCCTGATCATGGCCAGCGTCCGGCTCCAGTCGGGGTCGCGGTAGAGCTGGAACCAGACGGGCCCGCCGCGGGCCGCCACCACGTCCTCGATCGGCTGACTCGCCGCGTTCGAGAGCGCCATGATGTGGCCGCGCGTGTGCATCGCGCGGGCCACCTCCACCTCGCCGTCCCGATGGAAGGCGCTGAGTGCGCCGCAGGGGCAGAGGAGGATCGGGGAGTGCGCGCTCGACCCGAAGAGCGACAGCGACATGTCGATGCGGCCAATGTCGACCAGGCGCCGGACGCGGAGCTGGTACTGCGTGAACCCCTCGCGGTTCGCGCGGTACGTCCCCTCGTCCTCGGTGCCGCCGAGGAACGCCACGTGCCCGTAATGCAGCTTCTCCTTGGCCACGGCCTCGAAGTCGAAGACCGTCAGCGCCTCTTCCGGCGACGCGATCAGCTCGCCTGCGGGGCCGCCCTCCCGGAACGGCTCCTGGCCGAGCGCGTGGAGGATCTTCGGGGAGAGCGTGACGTACGGCAGGGCGGGGCTGGCGGCCAGCATCCGCAGGAACTGGCGCCGGTCGGTCTGCGGGACGCTCGGGTTGGGCATGTCACGCTCCTCCAGACATCGAGCGCTCACAGTATCATGCCAGACCAGCGGCGTCGTACCCCCAGGATGGACGCGAACCGAGTACTCCGTGCTGGACACGCTGAGATGACAGCTTGAGTCCGTGCAAAGTCGGAGTTTGTGCGCACGCTCATACAGCCCGGGCGTCGCGGTCGGCCGCGCGCCCATCGCGATTCTCGAGAACGGGCGGCAGCGCGTTGGCGGATCACTAGGCGTCGCCGACGCCAGTTCGTGCCTACACTAAGTACTGGTGATGGTGTTCGACGCTCCGCGTGTCCTCCCTGCGAACGGTCGTGCGGATCTTCTCACGCTCCAAGGTCGACCTCGCCCAGGGAACGGAGCGCTCTACCGACCGGGCCCTTTCCGTCATCGTCATCCTCGGCGATGGCCGATGACGTTCCTCCACTTGTGAACCTGGCAGCGTTGCACCTGGCTGCCCACACGAGTTTCAGTCGTTCGCCGTCCCTTGCTGGCGCCGTGAGAGCCGGTAGGCCTTGTACGCCCCCCGTGACAGGATCGAAAACGCATTCCCCGCGCTCAGGAACCGGGCACGCGGCAGGAACTCCGCCACGTCCAGGTCTTCCACCGCGGCCAACGCGCGCTCCAGCGCGGACTTGACCAGGTCGTGGAGCCTCTGGAAGCCGAGGTCGAGCCCGCCGCATCCCACGATGCAGGCCACGAGAACGCCCAGCATGTTCTGGCGGTAGCTGCGCCAGCAGTCGTCGAACGTGAAGTCCCTGGCCCCCAGGCGGCACACGATGTCGTGGTACTCCTCGAGTGCGTCGTGCTCAATGCGGCGACGGTTGCCGGGGACGACATTGGTCCCGAGGAAGTACGCCACGTCGTAGAGGCCGGGACCCAGCCCGCAGCCCTGCCAGTCCACCACCGCGAAGCCGTCCCCGGCCGAAGCGCCGCCGCTGGCCGCAGCGCCGACACCGACTTCGCGGCCGAAGAACATGTTCTCCCCTCGGTAGTCGCCGTGCACGAGGGTCCTGGGCACGCCGGAGACCGCCGCGAAGTGCGCGGTGATCCTCGGTCCCAGGGCTTCGGCCATCCGGCGGGTCTGCGGAGAGAAGGAGTCGCCGAAGCGCTCGATAACGACCGGAAGGCACAGCAGATAGGCGACCTGCAGGAAGCGCCGGATCTTCGGGGCGAAGATGTCCCTGCAACCGAACAGGGCCGGGCAATCGACCGCACCCCAGAACTGCCCGTGCAGCCTGGCGATCTCCCGTACCGCGAGCCTCGCCCGGCCGGCCGAGACGCCCGCGACCTGGACCGGCACCTCCAGCTCGCGCAGATCTTCGAGCACCAGGACGAAGCGGTGCGTATCCTCGTCGAAATCGCCGTACAGGAGGTCCGGGGATCGGATGCGCGCATGCCGCGCCAGGCGGCGGTAGTACAGGCACTCGCGCTCATGCATCCACATCCACCTCGCGAACCGGAACGCCCTGCGGTCCGCGGGTGGCAGCTTTACGATGACGGTGGCGGGGTCCGCGGCGCCGCCGCCGGCGGCGGTCAGGTGACAGCGCAGGAGCCTGCCGAAGGCATTCGAGGCTGCCCCGAGGTCCTCGACGACGACGTCCCTTATCGCCGGATAGTCGGACGCGCCACCCGCGGCCAAGGCCCGCTGCATCCATTCCGCGTCAATCGTGGCCGGGTCGTCGCAGAGGGCCGGGCGGCTCGGCATGTCGATTCCTCCCCGTCAGGTAACAACCGCATCACTCGACCTCGATGAACCCGAGGGCTTCCCTCCGTCAGCGCCCCGGGAGACTCGAGGTCGTCGAGACGCCTGCCCTCACGGGTCGGCCGGTATGGCCATACGGTAGCCGACCCCGCGCTCGGTCAGGACGTAGGCAGGCTTGGCCGCATCGTCGCCCAGCTTTCGGCGGAGCTTCTTCACCAGGGTCCGCACCCCCGTCGAATCGGCGGCGTCCCGCCCGCCCCGCACCTGGCGCAGCAGTGTCTCGGGCGTCAGCACACGTCCCGCGTTGAGCGAGAGCAGGCGGAGGAGCTCGTACTCGCTGGCCGTCAGTTGTACCGCCCGCCCCGCCACGGTCACCTTGCGGCGCTCGTAGTCGATGGCCAGCTCTCCGAGCCGGAAGCGTTCCGGTTCCGCCCGCCTGCGCAGGGCCGCCTGCACTCGCGCCATCAGTTCGGTCGGCGAGAAAGGCTTGACGATGTAGTCGGCGGCGCCGAGCTCGAGGGCCCTGGCGATCGTCTCGTCCCTGCCGTAGGCGGAAAGGAAGATGACCGGCAGGTCGGCAAGCTGGGGGATGCGCTGCATCAACTCGATGCCATCGGTTTCCGGCAACATCAGGTCCAACAGGACCAATGCAGGCTTGTGCGTCTCGACGAGGTCCGATAGCTGTCGTGGGTCCCCGGTAACGACCGGCGCGTAGCCGGCCGGGATGAGCGCGTCCCGCACGTAGCGCAGCGTCTGCGGGTCGTCGTCGACGACCAGGATGCACGACGACTTCCGCCCTTTCCCCGGCGAGCCGGAGCGGCTCGCGGCCACGCCGGTTGCGGCGTCGCCGGCCTCTTCGGCCATCGGAATCGTGAACGTGACCCGCGTCCCCCGGCCCGGCCCTCCGCTTTCGGCCCAGATGCGACCCCCGTGCGCCTCTACCAGGCCCTTGCAGATGGCCAGTCCCAGGCCGTATCCCGCGGCCCCGCGCTTCGGGTCGCCGCCGGCAGCGCCGACATGCTTGCGGAACAGGTGCGGCAACTGCTCCGGCGGTACGCCCTGGCCTTCGTCGGACACCGAGATCGCCACGTGAACGCCATCGAGCGCCGCGGCGACGTGGATGGGTAACGTATCGGGAGAATGTCTCGCCGCGTTGGACAAGAGGTTGTTCAGGACCTGGACGATGCGCCGACGGTCGGCCATCACCTGGGGCAGGTCCGGCGGCAGGTCGATGCGGACGGCGTGACTGCCGCCGCCGCTGAGGAACGTGTTCCGCGCCCGGTCCACCAGGCTGGCCACCACCGCCGGCTCGGGAGCGACCGACAGCGTGCCGGTCTCGATACGTCCCGCATCGAGCAGATCGCTGATCAAGCCGATCATGTGGTCGGCCTGCTCGTCGATGATCCGGTGGAACTCGCGCGTCTCGGCCGGGTCCAGCTCCGGCGAGGGGCGCAGGAGCGCGGCCGTCGAGCCCTTGATGGAGGTCAGCGGGGCGCGCAGCTCATGGCTCACCATGCCCAGGAACTCGGTCTGCAACCGCTCCAGCTCGTTCAGCGGCGTCAGGTCCTGCATGGTGACAACCACCGATTCGACCAAACCGTCCGCCGAGCGGATCGGCGTCGCGTTGACCAGTATCCTCACGCTGCGGCCGGCGGGGACCGACAACACGATCTCCTGGGCGCGCACGGTCGTCGTCTCGCGCAACTGCTGCGCGAGGCCGGGCTCGTCGAGGGCGACCTCCCGCCCATCGGGGAACCGGCACGTCAACGAGTGCAGCAGAGCTTCCCGGGATTGGCCCGGCGAGCGCATGGTGTTGATAATCCGCCTCGCCTCCTGATTGAACGACACCGGTCTTGTGGTCCTGGCGTCGTGGATCACGACGCCCACCGGCGAAGTCTCGATCAGGGTTTCCAGGTTGGCCCGGGCTCGCTGCTCGTTCTGGTGTGTGCGCGCGTTGGCGATCGCCGTCGCCGCCTGCAACGCGAACAGGACGAGGATCTCTTCGTCCTCGGTCGTGAACTCGCGACCGTCTTCCTTGTCGCCGAGGAAGAAGTTGCCGACCTGCTTGCCCCGGTGACGCATCGTCGTTGCCTGCATCGTCTTCACCAGTATCCGGTCGGCCGAGAGTCCGAGCGACCGGACGTAGGCGGGCAAGTCCGGCACTCGCACCGTTTCCGGAAGGTCCCGCAGGTGCTCGAAGAGCCGCGGCCCTTCGGGCCAGCCGACCAGGTGCCGGTGCTCGTCGGGCGTGAAGCCGGAGCTGACGAAGTCCTGGACCCGGTTGCCTGCGTCGACGGTCGTGATCACACCGCATCGGGCGCCGGTCAGCGCACGGGCGCTGTCGACGACCTCTCGCAGGACGGTGCTCAGGTCGAGGCTGCCGCTGATGCGCAGAATGGCCTCGTTCAACCGTGAGATGCGGTCTCGCAGCGCCTCGTTCTCCCACTTATTCCCGACAAGTCACATAAACTACACGATAAAACGCCAGCAAGTCACGTCGAAAACACCCCAACAGTATAGTATTCGCCCTCATTCGGAACGCCGTACGCGCGGTCCCCGGCGGCTCTGCCCTGCATATGAACGCGCTGCCCTCGGTCACCTTGACGCAGCGGTTCTTGGCCTTGTGCCAGGAGCTGGGTTCGCAACGCCTCGCGGTCGGAATGGTCGCCGTCGGCCGGAGCACCGGCGTGTCGGGGCTGCCCGCAAGCGACGACTGGACGGCGTGGGACGCTGAAGAAATGCGCGCGGCGGTCGAACACCTCGAGCAGAAGCGCATCCGATGAGCGGCCAGGTCGACCGCCCCAAAGTTCGTCGCATGGGCAAGACCGATGTGATGGCACACTTCGTGGAGCACTTTGCGGCCCGCGGCCTCACGCTCGGTCGCGCCGACGCGCGCGAGTTCCTGGAAGAGCTTCACCGACTCTGCGTGCAACAGTTGAAGGACACCGGCGAGTTCAGGTTGCCACGCATGGCGAAATTCGTACTGCGGCAACGACCAGCACGGAACGGGCGCAATCCGGCGACTGGGGAAGCCATTCGGATCGAGGCAAGAAAGGTGGTCACCGTCCGCGTCGCGCAGCAGCTCAAGAACTCGCCCCAGGCGTGAACGAGCTTCCGTCGGTCGCGCTGACGACAGTCCCTGGAGCGAGGGGGGGAGACTCCAGGACACGGCTGGGCGGATCTGCAACGGCCTGACCTGCCACCACAACCCCGAAGGGCCGGTCGAGAGCACCCGCCAGACTGCTACCGAGCGCGTCGGTGGAGACCGACCGGTTGCACCGGAGCCACCCGGGTTGGGCTCCGCAACGGCCTCACGTCAAGCCACCGGCTATCTTGCCTTGCACTTCGACAGGAACCGTGTTACGTTCTTGTCGAAGTGCAAGGGAGAGAGGCCAAGTGAGAACCTTGTCGTCGAGCTACGGGCTGCTGGTGGCGGCGCTCGTGTTCTCCACGGGCTGCGCGACGATCGTCAACCGGTCCACGCAGCCCGTCACCATCGTGTCCGACCCGCCGGCGGCTGAAGTCATCGTTGGCGCGCAGGCGGTCGGCAGCACGCCGACCGACGTCCGCCTGCGGCGTGGCGACAACGACGCGGCCCTCCGGCTCGAGAAGGACGGCTTTGTGCCCCGAGTCGTCCGCCCGCGACGGTCACTCAGTCGCTGGTTGATCGGCAACCTCGTATTGCCCGCCGTGTTGAGCCGTCTCTCGCCCGCGGCGCAGGTATCAGGCCAGATTTACCGATACACGTTCGCCGGGGCGGCTGGATTGGCATTCGCCACCGACCTGCTTCTCTCCGGTGCCGGGTTCGAGTACCCGGACACCGTGCGGACTGCGCTCACACCTGCCGACGCTGCGCCGGGCGAATCGAGCACCAGGTGACAGTGTGGCCCTTGGCGATCTCCAGTGCGGCCTGATACGGACCAGTTTCTGCAGCCGGCGTGATTCCGTGACTGCGAGCGGGGGAGTGCGACCCATGCCTGACAAAGCCGTCAAGATCCTGTTGACCACCGGCATCCTGTGCGCCGCGTTCGCCGGCCTGCTCCGGACGACGATGCAGGACGGCACGCAGTACTACCTGGAGGTCGAGGAGGTCATGGCCGATCCCGCGTCGTGGGACGGCAAGCCGCTGCAGGTGCACGGCTACGCGGCCAACGTGATGCGCCGGCCGAAGACGCTGGACTACCGCTTCGAGATTGCCGACAGCGTGGAGGGCCGCACGCACGTGCTCGACGCGGTCTACACCGGCATCGTGCCGGACACGTTCGACAACCACACCGAGGTGATCGCGACGGGCCGGCTCGACGGCGACACGCTGTACATCGACACGGGCGGCATCATGGCCAAGTGCCCGTCGAAGTACGAAGAGAAGCCGGCGGTTGCGGGCGACTACGTTGCTGGCGCCGGCAGCGCCGGCAACTGATCGCGGACATTCGGCCGCACCGGTGCTGAGCCGTCGTCCGTCACGCTGAGCCGGTCGTGGTGACCGGCGACGGGAGAGGAACCATGGCAGCCGACCGTCTCGACCTGCCGCAGGGCACGCTCGATCTGCTGATCCTCAAGACGCTGGCACTGGGTCCGCGGCACGGCTGGGGAATCTCCGAGCGCATTCGGCAGGTGTCGCGCGAGGTTCTGGAAGTGCGGCAGGGATCGCTCTATCCCGCGCTGCACCGCCTTGAGCGGCGCGGCTGGATCGCCGCCTCGTGGGGCACGTCCGAGCACAACCGGCGTGCGAAGTACTACACGTTGACCGCGAAGGGACGCCGACAGCTCCAGTCCGACGTCGACGCGTGGCGCGCGCTGACGACGGCGGTCGGCCACGTGCTCGACGCGGGGTAATGGCAGAAGCCGATGCTGGACGACCTGCGCTTCCGGCTTCACACCCTGCTCCGTCGTAACGCCGCAGAAGGCGACCTCGACGACGAGCTGCGCTTCCATCTCGAGCGCGCCGCCGAGAGGCACGTGGCCCGCGGGCTCTCGCCACGGGAAGCACGACGACGGGCAAGGCTCGAGTTCGGCCAGGTGGACGCCGTCAAGGACGACTGCCGGCAGAGCTGGGGCATCCGGCAACTCGACGCCCTTCAGCAGGACGTCGCCTATGCGCTGCGGCTGATCCGGAAGCACCCGGCGCTGTCGGCGGTCGCGGCCGTCTCCCTGGCGATCGGGATCGGCCTCAACACGGCGCTCTTCGCGCTGCTGGACGCCACGCTCCTGCGGCGGCTGCCTGTCCATCGACCCGAACAGCTCGTCGACGTCTACACCAGCAACGTGAAAGGCTTCGCCTGGTACGGAAGCTCGTATCCCGACTACCTGGACTTGCGTCGCGCCGCCCGAACCCTCACCGGGCTGTTGGGCTACGTACCCTCGGTAGGGGCAGTCGGGATTGGGGACGGGACACGGGCGCTGGCCGGCGAGGCAGTCACGGGCAACTACTTTCAGGTGCTGGGTGTTCCGGCGGCGCACGGGCGCACGTTGCTGCCGGAAGACGACCGCCCCGGCTCGACCCCGGTGGTCGTGATCTCGTCCGGGCTGTGGTCCGACCTGTTCGGCAATGATACGGAGGTCATTGGACGGTCGCTCCGAATCGGCGGTCGTTCCTACGCCGTCGTCGGCGTGGCGCCGGAGGGCTTCGGGGGCCTGACGCCGCCCATCCTCACCCCGGGGTTCTGGATGCCGATGATCTGGATCGACGACGTTCAGCCGACGGTGATGCACAACGGATCGCCCGCGCCCGGAGCTACCCGGCTGGAGAGCCGGGGACTCCGCTGGCTGCTGGTGAAGGGACGACTCCGGGATGGCGACACCGCCGCCAGCGCCGCCGACGACCTGAACGGCGTAATGCAGGTGCTGGAGGAGGAGTACCCGAATTCGAACGAGGGACTCCGCGTGACCGTCGTCCCGACGGGCGACGTGTCGACCCATCCGGTGTTCGAGGATCGCCTGCGTGCAGGCGCGGCCAGCCTGCTCGTGCTGATCGGACTGGTGTTGCTGATCGCCTGCGCGAACGTCGCGGGGCTCCTGCTGGCGCGGGCATCGGCGCGGCGGAGGGAGATCGGCCTGCGTCTCGCGGTCGGGGCGAGCCGGGGACGTCTGCTGCGGCAACTGCTCGTCGAGAGCGTGATGCTGGCGCTGCTCGGCGTGGCCGGCGGCATCGCGCTGGCCTGGGGACTCCTCGAGGGACTCGCCGCTGTCCGTGTATCGCTGCTGGTGCCGGTTGCGCTCGATCTGTCGCTGAACGGCCGGGTGCTGGCGGTGTCGGTCGTTGTGGCCACGGTCGCCGGCGTCGCGGCCGGCCTCATGCCGGCGTGGACCGGCACGCGGGCGAGCGTGCCGGGCGATCTGGCTGGACGTTTTCCCACGTGGTCGCTGGGGAACCGCAGGTGGAGCCTGCGCGAGGCTCTGGTGACACTGCAGATCGCCGTTTGCCTGGTGCTGCTCGTCGTAGCCGGTCTGCTCGCGCGCAATCTGCTGGTGGCCAGCCGGATCGATCCCGGTTTTCGTGTCGACGAGATCGCCTCGGTCACGGTCGGCCTCGGCCTGGTCGGATACGGTGAGAACGAGGCGGCGCGGTTCCTCGAGCGCGCACGGGAGCGGGTGCGCCAGTTGCCCGGCGTAGAGGCGGTCGCCCACGCCGACCGTTCGCCCCTGTCCATCAACTACAACCAGACCGCCATCGGACCGGCCGACGGCCGCGGACCCGACGCGCCGGTGCTTTCGGTCGAGACCGTGACCGTAAGCGCGGAGTACTTCGACGCCCTGGGCGCGCCGATTCTCGAGGGCCGGTTCTTCGACAAAGCCGTCGATACGCCCGCATCGCCCCGCGTGGCCATCGTCAACGAGGCGCTGGCGCGGCGATGGTGGCCGGGCACCAGCGCGGTCGGCAAGCGAATTCGGCCGGGAGGCCGCGGCAGCAATCGGCCGCCGGTGGAGATTGTCGGTGTCGTCCGCGACTACAAGGTCCGGTTCCTCCAGGAGCCGCCCACGCCCTATGTCCACTACGCCGCGTCGCAAAGGCCTGGACTGATGGAGCTGGTCCCCGTGTTGCTTGCGCGCACCGCGGGCGATGCCGGCGCACTTGGCGCGACGATGCGGGAGGAGCTGCGCGCGATCGATCCGGACATCGTCTTCTGGCAGGGGTCGACGCTGCGCGACAACCTCGCGTCGCAGTTGCTTCCGGCGCAACTCCTCGCCGCGATGCTCGGCGCGGCGGGACTGGTGGCCGTCTGGCTGGCCGCCATCGGCCTGTACGGCGTCATCGCCTATGCGATCGCGCGGCGGACGCAGGAAATCGGAATCCGCATGGCGCTCGGCGCGACACACCGTGACGTGCTGGCGCTGGTTGCCGCTCAGGGGGGCATCCTGGTCGGAGCCGGCGCGGCGCTGGGCGCGGTAGCGGCGTTCGCGGCGGCCCGCGCGACCGCCGGTGTGCTGTTCGGCATCGACGCGGCGGACCCGCTGGCCTGGGGCGGAGCGTTGGTCGCGCTGGTCGCCGTCGGCGGCACGGCGCACGCCGTCCCGGCACTGCGCGCCGTGCGGGTAGCGCCTTCGGCGGCGTTGCGTGCACAATGAACCGGAGCGCACGCGCGGCAGGGCCGGACCCGGCAGACCGGCAGCCGCTTCGCATCCGGAGGGGAGTGTACGTGCCAACCACGGGCTTTCTCGGCACACGGGCGGACGCCTTCATCGATCTCGCGATCGTCTTCTTCGTCGCCGCCCCGTTCCTGATGGTCTACGCGCTGCGCCTCGCGGCGCAGCGCCGCCACCGCGAGCACCGCAATCTCCAGGCGGGCCTTCTGGCTGCCGCGACCGTGGCCGTCCTGATGCTCGAGATCAGCATCCGGTTCGGCAGCGCCGGGGACGCGTACCGGGCGAGCTCGCTGTACGGGCCGCCGATGATCGCCCTCTTCGTCGTGCATCTGGCGGTCGCCATCCCGACATTCGTCATCTGGTGCTGGCTCGGGGTCCTGTCGTGGCGGCGTTTCTCCCGCACGCTCCCCGGGCCCTTCGGCCGGACGCACCGCCGCTGGGGCAAGCTGGCCTTCGTGGGCCTGTGCCTGTCGTCCGCCACGGGCACCGGCATGTACGTCATGGGCTTCGCCTTCTGACGGACCCTCGTCGAAGGACTCGATGTCCTGCGGCATTGCCTTGCGCCGGCGCACTCGACGCCGGTTTACCGGATGCCCGTGATGGCCCCGGTGCGGCCCGCGGGTCGCGCGGTCCCCACGCCCCGGCCGCAACCCGGCCCAGGAAGTCGGCGATGAACGCGTTCACCCGGCCATGGTGGATGAGCACTGCGCGGAAACGATCGAGGGGACCTGACGACCACGCGAAGGACGGCCCCAGCGGAAGCCGGGGCGCCCGAACAGGGCAGGGCAGGACGGGCCTGACGAGTCGCGGGTTGCACCCGGGAAGTCCGGCAGGCAAGAATACGCAGAGCGCGGAGAATCGAGAAGATGGGACTGTTCGACATTACGGAGCACCACGCGCGAATCGCCGAGCGGGACGAGCACGTTTCTGCTCTTGTGCACTTGGCAACGTTGCACCACGCCCCGAGAACCGAACACGTCGGTGATGGCCCGGCGCAGCCCCGCCGCACCATCGACGACGAACAGCAACGTCCGGTCGGTCGGCAGTCCGCGCGTCACCAAGTCGCTGAGCAGACCGGTCGTGACGGCAGCCGTCTCGGTGGCGCCTTCGCGCTGGCCCAGCACGTGTTTCCGGCCCTGGCAGCCCGTGGTGGAACCCCGCGTCGCACCGAGAGCGACGAGGCGCCCGCCTGACAAGGCGTGAGAAGGGCGCATATTGGGCATATGTAACCGACGAACAACGCAGTCAGGCGGGATGCATCGCCGCTCGAATGCAGCGGGGACTTTCGCCACGGGCTGCTGGGTGTCGATCCCCAGCGCGATCACCATGCAGTGGTCCCGGAACACCTTGCCGTCGATGCAGACCACCCGCAAGGCCAGCTCGCCCAACGGCCGGGCGAGAAACGCATGCAGGCGCTTGGTCGACAGCGCAACGAACCGCCGCGACACCGCGCTGCTCGACGTCGCCCGCTCGTTCACCTCGGCCGGTACCGGGTCCAACGTGCCCGCGTAACGGCGCGTCGACACCCCAGCGGCGACCGCGGCCAGCGTGTGCTCGTCCAGCGGGTCGGTCGATGCCGCCCACTGGAAGCTCGCCAGCGGGACTTCACCCTCGGCGCTGCGTACGCGCACCCGCGGCACCTCGACCTGACGGCCGCCGAGCGTCACCTGGCTGTCGACACTCCCGCCGCGCCACGCCGGCCGCTCGACCTGGTGGCGCCCCTTCGGGCCACACAGGGCTTCCCGATCCGCCTCCATCATCGCCTCCAGGACCTGCAGCCCGGTCGCGATGCACAAGCCATGGAACGCTTCCCGGACACCGTTGAGCACGCCGAGCACCGGCAGCGGCACCTGAATCGTGACGGGTTGTGAGCTGGGGGGTTGGCCGGCCCGCGGGAAGGCGCGAGGGCCGAAACGCCCGAGCCAACCCCTGCGTTGACACCAGCGGCAACGGCAACTAGCGTTACCGAGAGACACATGGAGAGCACTGGAATCATCCCGATCGTGCTGACCGCCATGAGCGTGGTCGCAGCAGTACTGCTCGGCGTGTGGGGAATCGCGGCCCGCTACGACAACCGGCTGCGGGACCGGATCGACTCGCAGAGCAAACAGCTGCGGGACCGGATCGACTCGCAGAGCAAACAGCTGCGGGACCGGATCGACTCGCAGAGCGAACAGCTGCGCGACCGGATCGACTCGCAGAGCGAACAGCTGCGCGACCGGATCGACTCCCAGGGAAAGGAGACTACCGAGCAGCTTGGACAGCTCCGAGAACGAATGGCCAAGCTCGAAGGGCTCCTGGAGGGGCTGCGGGAAGCGATCACGGGAAAGCGGGCCGCCTAGGTCCAGACCCGTTCCATCAAGCGGATCATCACGAGCCACGACCCGAAGCGGCCGAACTTCAGCGAGAACACCGGGATCCACGAGGCGCTGCTCAGCGCACGGTGGAAGCGGCCACGAAGAAGCCACCACGACCGAGCGCCGGAGAAGGTCGAGCCGGCACGCGGCGCGACCAGAACCGCAACGCGTTGCGGTCGGGAACAGCACGCCGCGGTCAACGCAACCGAAACCACGAGAGAAGCGTTCGGCGGCGTGTTCATTCGCCCAAGCGCAACGCCCTTGCCAGGGCCGGGTCGGGGCGCACCCAGCCAGCATCTTCGTTGAGAATCATGGTCTTCAGCAAGACGACGAACTCGCGAGGCGCAAGGCCGATGGTGCCGCAGCTCCCGTCGCCGAGACCCAGGCGCTCGCGGAGGCGACAGATGTCGCGGCTGGCACGGTAGGCCGTTTCGAGCGCGTCGAGCCGATTCGTGAGTGCGGTGTCGAACGCCGTGTGCGCGTCCGGGCCGCGGGCGAGCCGGACGTAGAGCCTCTTGAGGCAGGCCACCGCTTCTCGGTAGGTCCGGGCCCGCTCGGCGCCAGCCTGGTCCCTCCAGGCAATCTGAGCACATGAGGCTGCGGCGGCGAGAAGCTCCTCGGTCGCGGCTTGCGCGTCCGGCGGAGACGACGCAGCCCAGCATCCGAGCAAGGCAAGGACCGCCGCTGTGGGCGGCCGGGGACCAGTGAATCGAGACATGCTTCCTCCCGGGCGGCGAGACCCGCGTCCTTCTCGACGATATGACGGATGGTGTTCGGTTACAGCAGCGTCCAGACAAACCAGAGAGACAGCAGCCCTCCGCCGCCGAGCGTCGCGACGCAGAGCCGCCGGCGCTGAGCCGGATCAGGCCGACCGCCCCGACCACCGCCGCGGCCGCCGCGCACGCCAGCGCGAACAGCGTGCTCACCAACGGGTCCTGCAGCACGCGGGGAAATATCGAGCCGAACTCCGCAACACGCTCGGCGTGGTCGCTCACCGCATTGGAAATGCAGATCCATCGGGGGTTGTCCCGTTCGCTGTTGAACTTTGCGAGTGGCAGACTCCCTGTTTCCTCCGCCAATGTTACGCCACTTCAGCAACTACGTCGTCGGGCGGGGCCAGCGCGTCGAGGGCGCCCACCAGGTACTGCAGGTCGCGGTAGCCCCGGACCCGCCGGAAGCGCGGTTCCGCCTCCACCAGCGCGCTCGCCACCCAGCGTTGAATCATCTGGCCGCTCCGCCACCGCTTGACGTTGCGTGTGTAGCGCTCGACGCTGCCGTTGAGGTTCTCGATGATGTTCGTCGTGCGCAGCGTACGCTGCAACGCCCCCGTCAGGCCGAGGCGCTGCACGGTCAGCGTCTCCTCGAGCCCCTCCCGGATAGAGGCTGCGGCGCCGGGATGGTCGCGTTCCAGAGACCCGGCCAGCCGCTCCAGCACCCGCGCCGCGCGGTCCGCCGAATCGAGATCCCACGCATCCCGCAACGCCTTGCTGACAGACGCGTGCAGCCGCTCGGGCAGATGGCCGAGCACGTTTCTGCTCTTGTGCACTTGGCAACGTTGCACCACGCCCCGAGAACCGAACACGTCGGTGATGGCCCGGCGCAGCCCCGCCGCACCATCGACCACGAACAGCAACGTCCGGTCGGTCGGCAGTCCGCGCGTCACCAAGTCGCTGAGCAGACCGGTCGTGACGGCAGCCGTCTCGGTGGCGCCTTCGCGCAGGCCCAGCACGTGTTTCCGGCCCTGGCAGCCCGTGGTGGAACCCCGCGTCGCACCGAGAGCGACGAGGCGCCCGCCTGACAAGGCGTGAGAAGGGCGCATATTGGGCATATGTAACCGACGAACAACGCAGTCAGGCGGGATGCATCGCCGCTCGAATGCAGCGGGGACTTTCGCCACGGGCTGCTGGGTGTCGATCCCCAGCGCGATCACCATGCAGTGGTCCCGGAACACCTTGCCGTCGATGCAGACCACCCGCAAGGCCAGCTCGCCCAACGGCCGGGCGAGAAACGCATGCAGGCGCTTGGTCGACAGCGCAACGAACCGCCGCGACACCGCGCTGCTCGACGTCGCCCGCTCGTTCACCTCGGCCGGTACCGGGTCCAACGTGCCCGCGTAACGGCGCGTCGACACCCCAGCGGCGACCGCGGCCAGCGTGTGCTCGTCCAGCGGGTCGGTCGATGCCGCCCACTGGAAGCTCGCCAGCGGGACTTCACCCTCGGCGCTGCGTAACGCGCACCCGCGGCACCTCGACCTGACGGCCGCCGAGCGTCACCTGGCTGTCGACACTCCCGCCGCGCCACGCCGGCCGCTCGACCTGGTGGCGCCCCTTCGGGCCACACAGGGCTTCCCGATCCGCCTCCATCATCGCCTCCAGGACCTGCAGCCCGGTCGCGATGCACAAGCCATGGAACGCTTCCCGGACACCGTTGAGCACGCCGAGCACCGGCAGCGGCACCTGAATCGTGACGGGTTGTGAGCTGGGGGGTTGGCCGGAATTCTTCCGCCTGTCATGCTTCGCCATGGGTGGCTCTCCTCCTTCTTGAATGCACCCCTGTCCTACCACAGAACAGGGGCGAGGAGTCGCCACCCGCTTCACCTCAAGTTCAACAGCCTCCGGGACATTCCCATTCTATGGCTCGCCCGACGGCATCGAAGTTCCCGTCGCGGAGCGCCGCGGCAATCGCGCGAGCGTCGTCGGTGTTCAGGGGGTACCGCGACAGTTTGACGAAAGTCGTGGGATTTCCCTCGCCGGCACCGCGGCGCGTGCCGATCAGTAGGCACTCGTTGATATTCGTCTCCTGCGACAGGTTGATGTTCTTCGGGTCGTGACACATGACGACGTACTTGATCCAGAACCGCGATGCGAGGAACTCCCTCTCCTGCGCGCCGGACGCAGCGGTACAGGCGGTCATCGGCACGATCTTGGCCAGGACGCCGTCCGCCCGATCCAGGACGCAGTGGACAAGCGGAGTGAAGAAAGTACGGATGCTGTTGACGTCGATCGAGCGTCCAGCGATTCGGTCGCTGGCAAGAAGGCGATCGCGGAGAGCTTTCTCCCTGAGTTGCATCGCGGTCTTCGTGTCGCCGTCGACGTTTCGGTTCCGCGTCATGTTGTAGCTGAAGGGCGGGTTGATCAACACCACCCGCGTGTTCGCGAGAGCTGCCTTGGTGTCGGGATCAACGACGTCGTCGTCGTCCCAGTCGAACTTCTCCGGTGGTGCCCCCACGATCTCATCATCACCGAGCAATTCCAGCGTTCCGAGCCTGAGATGACCGTCGCTTGTTCGCCCATGGGCGAGCTCGTAGAGCGAGATTTTCCGGTAGTCCACCGACAGATCGCCGAGGATGAAGCGGCCAGCGGCCATCTGGAGCGAAACCGGGTTGATGTCGAGCCCCGCGGTGAGCTGTTCGACAGCCTTCTCATCGCGGACCTGCTCCCACTGCACGGCAGGCAGGAAGAAGGCCTCGAAGCGGCCGAAGTTCTTCGCGCCGTCGATGGCGAGTTTGCCGGTCTGGATCTCGTCGCGCGCCTTGAGGAACAACGCGCTCTCCCAGCGCCGACGGTCGATCACGCCTTCGCGACGGATGAGCGGCTGTAGCGCTGGCGGCGCGAGGTCGAGATCCGGCACTTCCTCGAGCTCGGCGTGTCCAAGACCGCCATCGCCAAGGTCACCGGCGTTTCCCGCACTGACGATTTTGGGTGTCCTGGCTGTTCGGTTCCTGCTTCACCGACGCCTTGATCTGTAGGAGGGTTCATTGGAACGCGATTGAGGTGCGCCATGGCGCTCGAGACGGTCGGGTCCAGGCGCTGGTGGACCGGTCACGAAGCGGGGCTCGCGAGCCCTGGAACGCGCCCCTCGGCCCGAGCTGGACGGACAAACACGGTATCCAAACGCGGCGAGAGCGGGAAGGTGGCGATTGGGGCTGATGCTGCAGATCGAGAATGGCCGAGAGAACATCCGTTCGGTTGCCGCCCGGTCAGCGGGGCGCATCGTCAGAGGCCTGTGGGAGCGCGGCGTGTCCTTGGTGCGCGAGTTGCTGGACGTCCTCGAAGCGGCAGGCGACCCTGCGAGGGCGGACGCGCTTCGCGACGACTTCGAACGGCAGCGGCGTCGGGGTTGATGGACGATCTCGCCTGCAGGCGGCCCGCGAGCGGCAACTCCTGGCGAACAGATGATCGGCACCAGTATCCGGAATCGAGCGACGAGCGTTCGCTACCAACCCGACGAGAATCCTCCGGGGCCGCTGACGTTCGGTTGCGGCGTGCAGCTCGTGGTTGTGGGTATCACCGGGCTCGTCCTGATCCCCACGATCGTGATTCGAGCCGCCGGCGGCAGCGAGACGTACCTGTTCTGGACGGTGTTCTGCACTGTGGCGATCAGTGGCGCCTGCACGGCGTTGCAGGCGGTCCGAATCGGCCGGCTCGGTGCGGGGTACGTTCTCTGGGCGGGGCCGGGCGCGGCGGTCATCGGCATCTCGGTCACCGCGCTCGTCGAGGGCGGTCCCGCGCTGCTCGCCTTTCTGGTCATCGTCTCATCGCTGTTGCCGATCCTGATTTCCGCGCGGCTCTCCGTGTTTCGGCGGCTCGTGACCCCGACCCTCGTGGGCACGGTGCACATGCTGATCGCGGCAACTGTGCTGCCGGTCGTCGTCGGTCGCTTGAACGAAGTGCCGGATGGAGTACCCGTGCTGGGCGCGCCGCTGACCGCGGCCGCGACCATGCTCGTGATCTGCACCATCTCTCTCAAGGGGACGCCGACGCTGCGTCTGTGGGCGCCGCCGATCGGGGTCGTCGCCGGCTCGGCGGTCGCCGGCGCGTTCGGACTCTACGATCTGGACCGCGTGGTGGCCGCCCCGTGGTTCGGTCTGCCGCCGGTCGAATGGCCGGGCATCGATTCCGAGTTCGGTCCGGCTTTCGTCGGGCTTCTCCCTGCCTTCCTGTTTGCGGCCCTCATCGGCGCCGTCCAGACGGTCACCAGTGCGGTCGCCATCCAGCGCGTATCGTGGCGCCGGCCGCGGGCCGTGGATTCCCGGGCGGTGGAGGGCGCCGTGGCCGCCGACGGGGTCGCCAAGCTGCTGGCCGGCATCGCCGGGATCATGCCGACGCAGACGACTGCGGTCAGCATCCCGACGGTGGACATCACCGGGGTCGGCGCCCGCCGCGTCGGGATCGCAGCCGGGGCACTGATGCTCTGCCTGGCGTTGCTGCCGAAGGCGCTCGCCCTGCTCCTCGCGATCCCGGGCCCGGTGGCGGCCGCCTGCATCACCGTCCTGCTGGCGCTGATCTTCATGCGTGGCATGACGGAGGTCGTGCACGGAGGAATCGACCATCGAAACCTGCTGATCGCAGGTGGGGCGTTCTGGGTCGGCGTGGGCTGCCATGCCGGCGTAATATTCCCCGAGCAGTTGTCGATTCTCGCTGGCGGTTTGCTGCAGAACGGCATCACGGTCGGTGGTCTGGTGGCCGTCCTGATGAACCTGTTTCTCGAAGCGACGGCGCCTCGCCCCAGCCGGCTCGTAGTGGAGCTCGACGCGACGGGGTTGTCGAGGCTCCGAGAGTTCATCGGCGAGTTCGCTTCCCGCGGAGGTTGGGACGAGAAGATGGCGCGCCGTCTCGAAGCGGCCAGCGGAGAGTCGTTGCTCGCGCTACTCGATCGGGATGACGGTAGCGCGAATCGTGAGCGGCGGCGGCTGTTTCTGTCGGCGCGCAACGACGTCGGCGGCGCGATCCTCGAGTTCGTCGGCGCGCCCGGCGAGGAGAACATTCAGGATTGGATCGGGCTGCTGGCGGAGCGGCCCGATGACGTGCTGGTGCAGCAGAAGGTGTCGCTCCGACTGCTGCGGCACATCGCTTCCTCGGTGCTCCACCAGCAGTTCAACGACACGGATATCGTGACCGTTCGCGTGGACGCGCGGGGACCGCCACCGCCGGAGTGAGAGCAACGCGTGGGCACTACGAACCGACCTCGAAGCCGAGAGATTGCATGCGAGAAGCCAAGGCAGGCACGACGTGGACGAGTGATGCGCAGTGGCGCGCAACCCTGATGCCGGCCGTGCTGGTGCTGGCCTGGACCACGCTCGCATCCGTGGCGAGCGCGGAGCCACAGGGCAACGACACCCAGGAACAGGTCGAGGAACGGCCGGACGCGCCGGCCGCGGAACTCGGCCGCGCACTCGGGATGACGCCGGCCGAGATCGAGGCCCTCGGACTGTCGCCCGCCGAGATGCGGCGGCTGCTCGCGGGATTCACGGAGGAAACGGTGGTCGTCGGCTCCCGCGCCCAGCCGCGCAGCGCCACCGCATCGGCGGTGCCGGTCGACGTGCTGTCGGCCACCGATCTCGTCAGCCAGGGGGCGGGCGACCTGAAGGACCAGCTCCGCACCATCATTCCATCGTTCAACACCAACACCCAGCCGATCAGCGGCGGGTCGACGGTGGTGCGCCCCGCCATGCTGCGCAACCTGGCCCCGGACCACACGCTGGTGCTGGTCAACGGCAAGCGCCGCCACCGCTCCTCGATAGTCGACTGGCACGGCGGCAACGGCGTGGCGTTCGGCTCGCAGGGCCCCGACATCTCCGCCATCCCCGCGATTGCGCTGCGGCAGGTCGAGGTGTTGCGCGACGGCGCGGCGGCCCAGTACGGCTCGGATGCCATCGCCGGCGTGATGAACTTCCAGCTCAAGGACGCCTCGGCCGGCGGCTCGGTCGAGCTCAACACCGGGATGTATCGGGCCGGCGACGGCGAATCGACCCGGTTCGCCGGCAACGTCGGCCTGCCGCTCGGCGCCGCCGGGTTCGCCAACCTCAGCCTGGAGTACGGCAACGCGAACCCGACCGACCGCGCCGCGCCGCGCCGCGATGCGATCGCGCTCATCGCGGCCGGCAACCCCCACGTCTCCTCCGACCATCCGCAGGTGTGGGGCGACCCGGCCGTCGACAACGACCTGAAGGCGTTCGGCAACTTCGGCTATACGTTTCCCGCCGGCGTGCAGGCGTACGCCCATACGAGCTACGCCACCAGGAAGGTGACCTACGGCATCTTCTTCCGCAACCCGAACACGCGGCTCGGCGTGTTCAGCAACGACCGCGGCCGCACGCTGCTGGTCGGCGACGTGCTCGCAGCCAGCGGCATGGGCTCGGCCGACTGCCCGACGGTGACCGTCACCGACCTGGTGCCGGACCCGGTCGCGCTGCGGCAGGTGGCCGACGACCCGCACTGCTTCACGTTCCAGGAGCTGTTTCCCGGCGGCTTCACACCGCAGACCGGAGGCACGGCAACCGAGGCGTCGCTGTCCGGCGGCGTGCGGGGCTTCACGGCCGGCGGCTTCAACTGGGACCTGAGCGGCTCGGTCGGCATGCACCGGACCGACTTCTTCATCCGCGACACCATCAATGCATCGCTGGGTCTCGAATCGCCCAACGCGTTCGACGTCGGCAGGAACCGGCAGCGCGACGTCAGCCTCAACGTCGACGTGTCGCATGCCGTCGGCGACCGGGTCAACCTCGCCGCCGGCGCGGAATGGCGCGACGAGCAGTTCGGGCTGCGGGCGGGCGACCGCGCGGGCTGGACGGTCGGCCCGTACGCGGCGCAGCGCTTCATGGCCGGCTCCAACGGCGTCTTCGCCTACAGCCCGCCGCAGGCGGGCACCTGGAGCCGCCACAACGTCGCGGCCTACGGCGACCTCGAGGTGACCGACCCGGGCGACGCGTGGACGCTGGGCGCGGCGGTCCGGCTCGAGGATTTCGAGGACTTCGGGACGACGACCAACGGCAAGCTGTCCGGCCGGGTCGGCTTCGTGCGGGGCAGCGTGAGCACGGGGTTCCGCGCGCCGACCCCCGGCCAGCAGCACGGCCTGAACATCCATAGCTGGTTCGACCCGACGGTGGGCGACCTGGTCAACAACGCGGTCATCCCGTCGATCTCGCCGGTGGCGCTGCTGCGCGGCGGCGCGCCGCTCCAGCCCGAGACATCGATCAACTACACGGCCGGCGTCGTGTTCGGCACCGGTCCCTTCACGCTCACGGCCGACTACTTCCGCATCGACGTGGCCGACCGCATCGGCATCACCAGCAACTTCGTCCTCACGCCCGCGGAGATTGCCGACGTGGTGGCCGGGGGATTCGAGGCCGCCGGGAGCGTGCGGAACTACCGGTTCTTCACCAACGCCTTCGGCACGACCTCGCAGGGCATCGACGTCGTCTCCACGTGGACGCCGCTGGCGCTGCGGGGCAACACGGTCATCAGCGCCGTCTTCAACCACACCGATACCGAGGTGACGGACAACGCCAAGGGTCTGCTCGACGGCCGGCGTCTCGCGGAGTACGCCTACGCGCTGCCGCGCACCCGCTGGAACGCCGGCGTCACGCAACGCCTCGGGCGGGCGAGCCTGCTGGGCCGCCTCAGCTACTACAGCGGCTGGTACGACTACGACAGCGGGCGCGGAACGGTATTCGATCCGTCGGGCGGCCTGGAACAGGGCTTCTTCGACGGCCGGCCGATCGTCGACCTGGAGCTGAGCGTCCCGCTCGGACAGCGAACGACGCTGGCCGTCGGGGGGCAGAACGTCTTCGACACCTACTCGCAGGTGTCGGTCATCGCGAATGCCGTCGGCGAGCAGTACAGCGAGTACATGCCGTGGGGCTACAGCGGCGCCTACTACTACGTGCGCATCGGTTATGGCTGGGCTGGCAACTGAGCGGCAGCAATCTATCGGTGGCGACGACTTCCTAGCTAGCGGTTTGTTGGCGCTCAGGCCAGGCCATGCGCAAGCCCTCATCGTGCATCCTCCCCTTCGGTGCCGCCCCACCACGGGGTGGTCGATCCCGCACGCTCGACGTTGGTCCCGCAGTGGATGCCCCCCCACAGCGTGTGGTAGCTGTTGTAGATGTCGACGAAATGGGTCGTCAAGCCCAGTCCTTCCACGGCATCCAGAAACCCCTGTCGCCAGACATCGGTCCCGTCCACGTCCGGTCCCTCCGGGTCGGGGACGAACAGCAGATCATCGACCACGAGCAGGTTCTGCATGCTGGGGACGAGCGCGACGAGGCCCAACTGGTGTTCCGAGACGTGGATCGGGTCGAACAGAGCGGGCACCTCGCGGAAGTCGGTCTCCGCAAGACCCACCTCCGCAATCAGCTTGTCCCGGACGGTGTCGATTTTCGCCTGCGCCTGGTCATTCACGGTCATGAGGCGGCGGTCGGCCAGCATCTCCCGCGCCGTGGTTTCGTCCTCTCCGCGGCCCTCGAATATGGGCGCATCACCGAAACCCTTCTCCACCACCTCTTCGAGGAGGTCGATGGCGAGCGCGGGCGAGCCGATCGCGACGACCCAGGGTCTCTCACCCGTTCCCGCGTCGTGATTCGGAAGCACCGAGAAGATCTCGTCGACATGGCCGACCACGAGCCACGAGGTGTCCACGGCGAGCGGCGGCCCCTGCACGCCTTGGGAATTGAAGAAGTCAATCTGGGCTGGCGCCATGGGGGGATGCCAGCCGCTGCTCAAGGGCTCGCCGATCACGATGCGCCCGAAGGAATAGGTCGCGTCGTCGTGCGTATGCGGAGGAATGACCTCCACGTTGCCGCCGTAGTTCAAGGAGGAATACCATGCGCCGCCCGGGTACACGTAGCCCGCCTCGGGACCCAGATACTCGCGGGAAAGGAACGGCTCCAGGCCTCTTCCGCGATGCAGTTGCGTGTGAACCGCTGGCGTCTCCACGCCGTCCTCCGCTGCCCTCTGAGCGTAGCCGGTCTGCATGGAATCCTGTAGCCAACTATCCAGGTACGTCACGTAGTCGAGCCGGTGCAGTGCAACCGACGCGGGCAGATGCGCACTCAGGGCGTTCAGAAGCGCCGTGTTGTGGGAGGTGGTCAAGGTAGGGATCTCCAGCACGAACACACGCTGTGCCGGCTGCAGATGGTACGAGAAGAGGATCGGACCTCCCCGGAGGGCGACGCTGTCCTGAGAAGTCGTAGTCCCGCCCTCCGATACGGTCAGCGTGAGCGAGAGATGCCCGTCGAAACCGGTCCAGCGCCCATAGCGGCTGTCGAGGTACACGCGCAGGTCGCCCGCAACCAGTTGTTCGAGGGGCAGCTCGGCGCGCCGGCTATTACCGCCGATCAAGAGCTCGACATCGCCGTTCGCCGCCCGGTGGAACAGTTGCGGCCCGACGGACGTCGAGGCCGGTTCCATCTCCAGCACGACCGCGTGGTTCCTGTGCAACCCGGGAATCTGCCGAACTACCACGGGCGCCATATCCAGGAGATCCGCATCGCCGTTGATGCGAACGTCCCAGCCGTCGCGAGTGCCGTCCTCGTCGTCGTCATCCGCATTGGGCGGAAACACGGCTCCCGCGGCCTCGGTCCAGGTAGCCTCGCCGGCCTCGTCGGACCGATTCACCAAGCCATCCCGGTTGGTGTCCACCAGCAGGTCGGCCACTAGAAGCAGGTCGGCGTCCGTCGACGGCCGCGCGCTGACGCGCACGTCGTCGGTGGCGGTCGCGGTACCGTTGCCTACCGTGAGTCGTACCACATACGTTCCCTCGGCGGCGGCGGTGAACGACGGCGTCGCCCCGGTCGGACTCTCCAGCGAAGGCGTGGTGCTACCGGGCCACGAGACGAACGACCACGAATACGACAGCGTTCCCACGGCGGTGCTCGAAGCCGTGCCGTCCAGCCAGGCGGTTCCGCCGGCTGCGAGGGTCAGGTCCCATCCGGCGTCGGCCGTCGGCGTCGCCTCCGCGGCCGTCACCGAGACGGTCACCGTGGCCGTGGCGCTGCCGCTGTGGCCGTCCTCCACCTTCACGGTCGCGGTCAGTTCCGGCCGGGTCTCATGATCGTAGGTGACGCCCACCCTGGTGCTTAGCTGGCCCGTGTCCGAGTCGATGGAGAAGGAGCTCCCGTCGGGCCCTTCCAGGCTGTAGACCAGCCTGTCGCCGTCGGGGTCGGTCGCCGCGACGGGTGTGCCGACATCGACCCCGGCCGCCGTGTTCTCCTTGAGCAGACGCGCCGTTTCCGCTCCCTCGCGGAACACCGGCTCCCGGTTCGGCTCCGTCCGCGCCTCCAACGATGCGGACCAGTCGCTGATCCCTTCGGCGTTCCTGGCCCGCACCTGCACTTCGTAGAGGGTGTCCGCCTTCAATCTTTCGATCCTCGCCTCGGTGATCGCGCCGACCCGGCTCCAGCCGCCCTCAATGGTACCGGACCCGGCGACGCCGTACCGGCCTTCGTAGTCGCGGATCGCCGGTCCGTCGTTCGTCGGCGCCGTCCAGCGCAGCGTCAGAGTATTCCGCGTGGAGGCCGTCGCCGTCGGGGCGTTCGGCGGTGACGGTGGCTCGATCTCGTTCGTCACCATGATGACCACGGCAATCGCCGAGCTGTTCCCGCGACCGTCCTCCGCCTGAACAGTCACGGCGTAGCGATCCCGGACCTCGCGGTCATAGTCGACGCCATCCCTGGTGCGCAACTGCCCGTTGCGGGAGTCGAGGGCGAAGAATTCGGCGTCCGTGCCGCCGAGGCGGTAGGTCAGCCGGTGCCCGTCGGCGGCCGTTGCGCTGACCGGCGGCCGGAGGGCACGTCCGCCATCGGAGTTCTCCGCGAGACGGCGCGTCGTGCTCGCCCCCTCGTGGAAGACCGGCGCGCGGCCTTCGGGCGCCTGCTGGGAAGGTGTCGTGGCGCCGACCGGGGGGCTCGACAGCAGTGCCATCAGACCGGCGCCCGCAGCGGCTCCGCAGCAGAGGACCGCTGGTTTCGGGAGACCGTCACCGCGACCGATCATCCGACGATCCGCTCGGCGGCTGCGGCCAGGCTGGCGGCGCGACAGTTCTGCCCGGAAGAACCGCCGGATCTACAACCGCGAGAAGGGCAGCGCGTGGCAACGCGAACGCCGGTCTCGCTCAACTGTTGCGCGCAGAGCCGGCAGAACTCTTCCAGGCACTCGCGCGCGTCGGCGCGGCGCGGCGTGAGGCCCCGGGCCGCAAAGTGCTCCGCGAGGTGCCCCATCAGATCAGTCTTGCCTGGCGGCCATCCGCAAAGACGACCGCCGGCGCCACGAGGAAGACGATCGCCACGACCACCGCGACCAGCGATCTGACAGCTTGCATCCCGTGCATCTCCAGTTCACGCGCCATACTCCGGGATCGACATGCGCGATCGGCACCATTTCTCGGCGGCGCCGCGTCAGGGTTGCTCGGAGCCGGCTCTACGACCTGCTCGAATCCTCATCTACTTGGTAAGGCGCCCGTGAGACAGAAAGCGAACATGCGAACTCGAAGATCGCAGAGCCGCGAGAGCCGCGACCGCAGTCCGCAGCTCCACCAGGTGCGCCGCCCGGATGCCGGTTCCATTCGTCAGGGCCGGGTCGGCATAGGCAGGCTGAGGGCGTCCCGAGGCGACGTACGCCTCGGCCAGTGCCACCCGCAGCTCCACCAGGTGCTCGCGCCGGACCGGCGTGACGCCCGGTATCAGCGTCGGGTCCGTCCACGAGAATGCCGGCAGCCCCGCGTCCGCCCGCAGCGCGTCGACCCGCGTCCGGAGCTCCACGAAGTGGATCGCCCGGACCGGCGTCACTCCCCGCTCGATCGGGTGGTCGGTGAACACCGTCGGCGACGCCTGGTACACCGTCACCCCCTGACCTGCCACGACCAGAGCGCCTGTCCGCGGACCGCCCGCGTTCGCCGCCGCCGCGTAGGTCACCGTCCCCGAGCCGCGACCGGCGGCGCCCGCCGTCACCGTCAGGAACACCGACTCGCTCGCCGCCGTCCACGTGCAGGCGGGACTCGTCGTCACCGTGACCTGCCCCGTCTCGGCCGTCCAGAGCACGTCCCGATGCAACGGCGCCACCGTGTACGCGCACGGCACGCGGACCGGCACCAGGGTGCTGCGCACCGCCTCGCCGCCGGCGGCCAGCGCCGCCACCTGGTAGGTGTAGGAGGAGCCCGGCTCGGCACCGCGGTCGGCATATCGCGTGCCATGCACGCCGGTCGCTACCGCCTCGACGGTGGCGCCCGCCTCGCGCGTCACCGCGTAGGTGACCTCCGGCGCCGGCGTCCACGCGCTGGCGTCGACCGGCGCCCACGTCAGCACCACGTGCCCCGGGTCGGCCGCCGCCGGCGCGGTCACCGCCGGGCCGGCCCGGAGCTGGCGGCCCACCTCCTGCCACGTCGGCCGACCGTCGCCGTCCACGTCCAGCGACAGCGCCGGATACTGTGCACGCGTCCCGAAATGCCAGGGGGCGTCCGCGACGCCGTCGCCGTCCACGTCCACGTTCCACGTCGCATAGAGGCCCGCATAGTCGGTCGGCGCTTGCAGCGCCTCGGTCGACCGGCCCTGGCCCGCCGTGCCCTCGGCCGACACCGTGGCAGGACGGCCCGACGTGCCCGTGTCCCAGTAGCCGTCGGTTACGGCGCCCGGCGGCTCCGTCGCCCCGACCAATCCTCCCGCATAGGTCGACCCGGACACCGGACCCGTCCCGTAGCCCGCCGTCAGCGCGCCCCGGTTCCACCCGATCAGGCCGCCCACGCGACGCGTCCCCGACACTCGACCCGTCGCGTAGCCCGCCGCGACGCGTCCCTCGTTGTCGCCGACCAGACCGCCCGCCGAGGTGTCGCCCGCCACCCGTACCGCCGCGTAGCTGCCGCCGATGGCGCCCGGATTGGCGCCCACAAGGCCGCCCACCGCCTCATTGCCCGCCACCCGGCCCGTCGCGTAGCTCCCCGTCACCAGACCGCCGTTCAGACCCACCAGACCGCCCACCGCATTCGTGCCCGACACGTCGACGGCGGTCACTCCCACGTGACGGACGACGCCCGCCGCCCCCGTCGCTCCGAACAGACCCGCGCCGCGGGCCGCCCGGTCGATGAACAGATTGCGAATGACCCGACCGTTGCCCTCGAACGTGGCCGTGAAGGGCTCCGCCGGCGTGCCCAGCGGCAACCAGCCGGCCCCGCCGTGCCAGTACGCGTCCCCCGCGTCGGAACCGCCGTTGCCGTTCGTGTCGAAGTCCAGATCCGAGCCCAGCTCGTAGCCGCGGCACCCCGAGCCCTGTCCACACGGGACCGCCCCGGCATCTGATATGCCGAACGCGGAGGCATACGCCTCCGACCCCGGCCCCGTCGGCACGCCGTCGCCGTCCAGGTCGTAGGCCACCGCGTCGAGCTGCGCCAGCGTATGGACCGCGATCAGACCGTCCGCGTCGGCGTCGTGGAGCACCGTCACCGTGAAGGTCTGCGTCACCGACCGGTTCGAGCCTTCGGCATCGGTCGCTGTCACCGTCACCTCCGCCGCACCCGCCGACAGCGCCGTCACCGTCACCATCCCGGAAGCCACCGACACCACCGACACCACCGCGGCCGACGACGACTCGGCCGCATGCGTCAGCACGTCCCCGTCCCTGTCGTGGAAGGACGGCGCCACCTCCAACGACAGGACCTCTCCCGGCTCCAGCGTCCGGTCCTCGAGAGTCCCCACCGCCTCCGGACCCCGGTTGCGGCCGCCACCGCCGCCGCCACCGCCACCGCCGCCGCCACCGCCACCGCCGCCGCCACCGCCACCGCCGCCGCCGCCACCGCCGCCTCCGTCGACGCTCACCCCGAACTGCTGCGTCGCCGACGTGTTCGAGGCGCCGACGTCCGTCGCCGTCACCGTCACCGTCACCGTGCCGCCGGATACCGGCAGCAACCGCAGCGTCGAACCCGCAACCGACACCGTCGCCACCGACGGCGATGACGACTCCGCCCCATACGTCAGAGAATCACGGTCCGGATCCTCGAAGGCACCCGCTACCGATACGGACGCCGCCCCCTCCGACACCCGCAACGACAGGGGACCCAGCGTCCCCACCGCCACGGGAGAACGGTTCGCCACGCTTACCGCGAACCTCTGCGTCGCCGAGGTGTTCGAGCCGTCCACGTCGGTCGCCGTCACCGTCACCGTCGACGTGCCGCCGGATACCGGCAGCAACCGCAGCGTCGAACCCGAAACCGACACCGTCGCCACCGACGGCGATGACGACCCCGCCCCATACGTCAGAGAATCATCGTCCGGATCCTCGAAAGCACCCGCTACCGGTACGGACGCCGCCCCCTCCGACACCCGCAACGACAGGGGACCCAGCGTCCCCACCGCCACGGGAGAACGGTTCGCCACGCTTACCGCGAACCTCTGCGTCGCCGAGGTGTTCGAGCCGTCCACGTCGGTCGCCGTCACCGTCACCGTCGACGTGCCGCCGGATACCGGCAGCAACTGCAGCGTCGAACCCGAAACCGACACCGTCGCCACCGACGGCGATGACGACTCCGCCTCATACGTCAGAAAATCAGCGTCCGGATCCTCGAAAGCACCCGCTACCGGTACGGACGCCGCCCCCTCCGACACCCGCAACGACAGGGGACCCAGCGTCCCCACCGCCACGGGAGAACGGTTCGCCGCCACCGTTACCGCGAACCTCTGCGTCGCCGAGGTGTTCGAGCCGTCCACGTCGGTCGCCGTCACCGTCACCGTCGAGATACCCGCCGCCAACGGCGTCAACGTCACGACGGAACCTGACACGGACACCGTTACAACCGACGGCGACGACGAGGACGCGGCGTAGGTAAGCACGTCATCGTCCGGGTCCCGGAATGCTCCCGACACGTCCAGTGACACCGGTCTGCCCGGCGCCGACAATGCTGTACCGGCCAGCGTTCCGACCGCTTCCGGCGTGCGGCTGCTTTCTCGCCCATCGATGGCGGTCGCCCCGCTATTTTCGGGATCGAGCCAATGCTGGAGACCCTGGGCTGCTGAACCCCCACCGACCCACGACCGCGACAGCCGCCCGTACCAACTCGGACGGTCGGGGTTGTGACAGTCGGCAGCGCCGCCATGCAACTGGCCGACAACGCGCTTGTCCTGGTTGAAGAGCGGTGCCCCGGACGAAGCCACTTCCGTCGCGCCCGAGTCCCAATTCGCAACCCTGATGTACGTGCCGGACGCGTCCACATCGGACTCCCAAAGGCCCGTGGTCGTCGTCGGGTCGTTCGCGATGCTTATGGCCTTTTCAAGGGCACGCGGATGATGGATGCTGAACGCGGAGGTCGCCTCCGCGGAACTGCGATCCCAGCCCGCGAGATACACCTTATGAGCCGGGTTCGGTACGTCGTCCAACTCGATCAACACGAAGTCGGTCGCCGATGATCCGGCGCGGAAGTACGCGCCGGTCTGATACTGACCCTTCGACCCGCCCGACAACGCTCCGCACACCCGGCTCTGGTAGTTCCAGTACACGACAACCGTGCTGGCATTCGCCGGCCCAACTTCGCAGTGATCCGCCGTCAGGAAGTACGGTTTGCCGTCCAGCGCGGTGTTGTTGATCAGGGCGCCGGAGCACTGGTAGATGCCGGAGATCAAGATGAGGCCGACACTGCGGACTTGATCGCGGTATGCATCGGCCTGCCCACAGACGACGTCGACGATGCAGTTACGGTGCCTCGTGACGAAGTCTCCACCCTCGCCGCCGATCGACCCGAGCAAGTCTCGGAACCCCCGGTTGACGGATCCGAGCTCGAGCTGCAGATCCGCAACGCGGCCGGCCGGAACGGAGACCTCGATGACCGCTTCGTCGCCGGTCAGCAGTGGGGTCCACAGCTCCCCGTGCTGCTCGTTGTCTGCCTCGGTGAACGGCCCGACAACCTCTGCCGAGTCCGGCGTGTAGACCAGCAGCCGCCCCCCGGGCGGCATGACGTAGCGCGTGAACCCGAAATTCAGCGAGACGGCGCCGGGCGACGCAACCCGCAGCCGCCATACGGCCTTCGCACTGTATTCCAGCGTTTCCCAAGTCCCCCTGTCGGCCGGGGTCGCGGCCACGACGAACGGAGAGGCGAATCGCACCGGACGGCTGCCCGACCGCAGCTCCCGCTCTTCTCTCCAGCGCGCCGCGGGATCGATGCGTGGAACCTCGAGGACCTCGACGCTGCTCAACGGACGCAATCCCCCCGGGGGTTGGGGGGAGGGTGCCGGCCGACTCTCCCGCTCCCGCCGCCCCCGTGACCGGCCGCCCCGGGTGCGCTGAGGCGGACGCATGGGACGCGGCGGAACGACCACGCGCCGCTCGGGCGCCTGCGAGTGGCATGCGGCCGGTACGCCACCGTTCAGACCGAGGCATCGCCATCCGAACCCCTCGCGACCATCGTCCGGCGCCGCCGGAACGCCCAGGAGACAAACGCCCGGCTCAACGCCGCAACGCCCGTCAACGACGGGTGCCGGTCCCGGCGGAAACACGTGGCTGGCGCAACCCGCGGCGACCGCCGCCGCCGCCAGGACGCGCGAAGCCGGCCTCCTCCCGGTGCTGTCGCGCACGCGCATCTGCCGAACGCGCGGCCCGCTTGCGACGCCAACCAACTGCCGGTCTGTCTCCACTCTGTGCCGGGAAGGACGAGCTCTGGAGGGTGCGCCTCTTTTTCGTCGGCGGTCCAGGAGGGCCAGGAGGGCTGCGAGCGACATGGAAAGAATCGGCCAGCACCACCGAGGAGACCGCAGAGCTTGCATCGCGTTCTTTTTTTTCACCCGCATTCCTGCCCCGAACCGGTGGCGTTGCAGTTGACAGATCCGGGGCCTTGCTCGACTGCCGAGCAGTAACGCACCCATTGGGTGAAGGCGTCCGAACACCAAGAAACGAACGGGTGGAGTCGAAGAAAACCGAAGTCGCCGAGCACACCCACGACCGGCCGGCACCGCTCCGCCCGTGATCCTGCAACTCTCCTGGGA
This sequence comes from Vicinamibacterales bacterium, assembly GCA_963662835.3. Classification (GTDB taxonomy): domain Bacteria; phylum Acidobacteriota; class Vicinamibacteria; order Vicinamibacterales; family UBA8438; genus WTFV01. The sequence continues at coordinate 5,880,916 of CAXXVU020000002.1, read as the reverse complement.
CCGGTTGAGCGGGCTGGATCCCGACCGTGCTGATCGTGGTGTCCGACCGCCCGCGGCTCACGGTCGTCTCGAACCCGCTCGCGACTTGGCTCGAGCCGGCACGGGCTCGGGGACGGTGGCCTACGCGGTGGAGGCGTCACACCGGTCAGGGCGATTCACTTCCTGGAACTGCGGGCGCGGATCGACGTGTTGCGCGTGGGCGCGGGCCTGCCGGCGTATCCCTGGATGGACCCGATGCTGGTTCGCGAAGCTGGATGGATTCAGAGCCTTTGGCTGGGTGGACGCCGAGGGGCCTTTGGCCGGCAGGCCGGCCGCCGTCAATCGAGCACGCCGACACGGCCTCCGAATGCGAAGCGGCGGCCGAAGAGCGAGTGGCTGACCGAACCGAACCAGGTCAGAAGCCCGCCGCCCGGCATCCGCATGCCGTAGCCGCCGCGCGCGTCCATCCCCCACTCGCCGCGGGTCGCAGCGGGCAGGTATTGGCGGTAGACCTGGTCCTGCCACAGCGCGCCGCCGCCTGCGGCCGCATCGCCCCACCGCGGCGACACTGACAGCGAGAGGCCCTCCTGGCTCCGGTTGCCCACACTGAGCGTCAGGCCCACGCCCCGCTCGCGGTAGCCCGCCGCCGAGTGCACTGCCAGCATCCGCCCCTGCGCATCCACGCGCACCCTGCCGGCCGCCAACCGCAGGCCGCCGGCCACCTCGAGGCCATCGCCGGTCTGGCCCCCGCCGTCGTCGTGCCGCGCGTGCGCCCCGCCGAACGGGGTCAACGAGACCGCGCCCAGCCGCAACGGCCACGACACCTCGGCCCCGAACCGCATCTGACTCACCGCCGCCGTCTGGTTGTCGATGCTCTCGTCTCCCGCCCCCGTCCGCAGCGCCGCCCACGCCGCGTCGGCCCGCACCCCGAATTCGGGACGCTGCCGGTCGCTCTCCACCAGACGACGCTCGACCTCGACGAGGCCCAACCACAGCCCGAGCCCGCTCGTCCCCACGCGGCCGTTCCCGCGCACGTTCTCGGCCTCGCCCCGGCCGCCGCCCGCCGTCGCCCACACCGCCGTCGTGCCGTCCGACCACCGCACGTACGGGTGTACGGCCGTCAGCCGCGTCGCCAGCGACCCCTGCGACCCGCCCGCGCGCCAGTTGCCGAAGCCGCGGCTGCGCGCCGCCGCCACACCCGCCAGCCACCGCTCCGTCATCCACGTGTCCACCCCCACGTAACCGGTCCGCAGCCCGCCGTCGTAGCCGGTCGCCTCCGACGGCGCGCCCTGGAACGACTGCACGTCGCCCTGGCCCCACGCCTGCCAGCGACGACCCGGCTCGGTCTCGTCGCCGTCCTCGCTCCCGCCCAGGGACAGCAGGAACGACGAGGCCCGCAGCGGGTCGGCCCCGCCCCCGAAGCTGACGACGCTCCGCAGGCCGCCGGCGAGACTGCCCAGGCCGCCAGGCACGGCCATGCCCAACCCGCCGTGGCTCCCGAAGCCGCCGGGGTTCCCCAAGTTGCCAAGTCCGCCGCCGCCGAGCGCCCCGGCCGCGCCGCCGCCGCCAGGCACGGCCAGGCCCCGGCCACCGGCGGCCCCGGACATCGCGCCCAACCCCGACGGCCCGACCCCCGCCGCGCCGAACCCGCCTACCGGACCCGCGCCGAGACCCGCCGCGCCGCCCACGCCGCCGGGCGCCGCCGGCAGCCAGCTCCACAGCATCTGCTCGGCCATCTGCCGGGCCGCCGTCCGCGCCGACTCGCCGCCCAGCGGCATCTGGCGCCCGAGCACCGTCACCCGCGACGCCTCCCGGCGGCCCGACGACGCGCGCCGGCCCAGCATCATCCGCGCGCTCGACAGGTGCGACCGCGCCATCCCCGCCAGCGTGTTCCCGACCACCTCCCGAACCAGCCGGTCGCTGACGCCCACAGCGAAGCTCAGCGCCGCCGACAGCCCCTCGGGGTCCTCCGCAGTCACCGTCACCACCGCCGACCCGTACACCACCGGGGTCAGCGTCAGGACCGCCCCCGCCACTGTCACCGCCGTCACCTGCGGGTCCGACGACGACGCCCGGAACGTCAGCGGGTCTCCTTCGACGTCCTCGAAGAAAGGCCCGAGCTCCACCGTCGCCTCGCCGCCGCCCTCGTCCAGCACCTGGTCCGGGATCACCCCGACCGCCTCCGGAGCGTCGTTCACCGGCGCCACCGTCACCTCCACCGCCGCCTCTGCCGTCCCCCCGTTCCCGTCCGAGACGGCGTAGGTGAACCGGTCCACGCCGTGGTAGTTCGGCTCGGGCGTGTACAGCACCCCGCCGCCCGTCACCGTGGCCGTTCCGTGCGCCGCGGGCGACACCGACTCGACCCACAGGCGGTCCCCGTCCGGGTCCGTGTCGTTCGCCAGCACGTCGACCGTGACCGCCTGGTCCTCGTCGGTGGCCGCTTCGTCGTCTTCCAACGCCGGCGGCTCGTTCACGTTGACGACGCTCACCACGACGAGCGCCTCCGCCGCCCCCCCATGTGGGTCTTGGGCGGACAACGTCAGCTCGTACCGGTTCGGCTCCCGCTCGAAGTCTTCACCGCGACCGACATACCGCACCGCGCCGTCACCCGACCCGACCGCGAACCGCTCGCGGTCGCCGGACGCCAGCCCGTAGGTCAGCTCGTCGCCGTCGGGGTCCGACGCCGCCACCGCGCCGAGGCCGACGGGCTTCCGGCTGCCATCCATGTTCTCTCGCAGCTCCAGGGCATACTCGGACGATTCGAACGCCGGCGTCCGGTTCTTGACCCCGACAGTCGCCTCGGCCGACGCCGACCCGCCATTCCCGTCGGTCACCTCGACGCGGATCGTCACCGGACCGAGCGAATCCGGCGCCGTCCACAGCGCCGTCGCCGCATCGGTCACCCCCCTGAAGCTGCCCGCCGGTGCGCTCCAGGCATACGTCAACTCGTCGCCGTCGGGGTCCGACGCCGTCGCCGTCAGCTCAACCTCGCCGAGCCGGGGCACCTCGCACGGGTCGCACGACACCGACAGGCTGGGCACCTCATTCTTGACCTCGATGGTCACCTCGGCCGACGCCGACCCGCCATCCCCGTCGGTCACCTCGACGCGGATCGTCACCGGACCGAGCGAATCCGGCGCCGTCCACAGCGCCGTCGCCGCATCGGTCACCCCCCTGAAGCTGCCCGCCGGTGCGCTCCAGGCATACGTCAACTCGTCGCCGTCGGGGTCCGACGCCGTCGCCGTCAGCTCAACCTCGCCGAGCCGGGGCACCTCGCACGGGTCGCACGACACCGACAGGCCGGGTACCTCATTCTTGACCTCGATGGTCACCTCGGCCGAGGCCGACCCGCCATTCCCGTCGGTCACCTCGGCGCGGATCGTCACCGGACCGAGCGAATCCGGCGCCGTCCACAGCGCCGTCGCCGCATCGGTCACCCCGCTGAAGCTGCCCGCCGGTGCGCTCCAGGCATACGTCAACTCGTCGCCGTCGGGGTCCGACGCCGTCGCCGTCAGCTCAACCTCGCCGAGCCGGGGCACCTCGCACGGGTTGCACGACACCGACAGGCCGGGCAACTCGTTCTTGACCTCGATGGTCACCTTGGCCGAGGCCGACCCGCCATTCCCGTCGGTCACCTCGACGCGGATCGTCACCGGGCCGAGCGAATCCGGCGCCGTCCACAGCGCCGTCGCCGCATCGGTCACCCCGCTGAAGCTGCCCGCCGGTGCGCTCCAGGCATACGTCAACTTGTCGCCGTCGGGGTCCGACGCCGTCGCCGTCAGCTCAACCTCGCCGAGCCGGGGCACCTCGCACGGGTCGCATGACGCCGACACGCTGGGCGGCTCGTTCGGTTCCTCAACGGTCACCGCCACGGTCGCCGACGCCGTCCCCCCCCGGTTGTCGGAAACCTCCACGCGGATCGTGACCCGGCCAGTCGCCCCCGGTGCCGTCCAGCGTGTCGCCGCCGCGTCGGTGCCCCCGCTGAACGCACCCCGAGAGGCGGTCCACGCGTACGTCAGGTCGTCGCCGTCCGGATCGGACGCCGTGGCGGTCAGTCGCACCTCGCCGCCCGGGACCACCGTGCACGGGCGGCAGGACGCCGACACGCTGGGCTGCTGGTTCGCGAGATCCCGTGGCACGTCAATCGTCGTGAAGGCTCCCGCCCCTTCCGCGTTGCGCGCTCGAACCCGTACCCGGTAAGCGTCGCTGGCGCCGACCCCGGTGATTTCGAAGCCGGTCGAGGTGGTTGTGCCTTGCGTCCACGTGGAGCTGCCCTCCAGCCTGTACTCGTAGTCGTAGCCGGCTACCGCCGTGCCGGGAATCCCGCTGCCCGACATGCGTGCGGTATTGAAAGGAACGACGACGCTGCTGTCGCTCCCGTCCAGGAAGCCGGCGGGGGGAGTCCAGTCGACGGCGATGGTCATCGTGCTGCTGTCGAGGGTTCCCGCGAGCGAGCCCACCGGCGCCGGTGGACCCGCATCCTTCACCCTGACCGTCAACTCCAGGGCCGAACCGTCGCAGCCGGTCCTCACGCCTTCTCCGAAGATGTCGTTGAGGTTGTGCCCGTTGCGGACCCGGACCCTGTAGAGGTTGTCGCCGCCGCTGTCGGTCGGGTTCTCGTAGTCGGGCGCGGCCCTGGCATTCAACCGGCCGTTCCCGGAAGCGGCGGATGTGGACGTGGGTCTTACCTCGAAGAGCGTGCTGTCCTCACCGGCAGAGGACGGCCATGCCGAGAACGTCACCACGTCGCCGCCCACCATGCACCTGTAGGCCGAGGCCGGGTTGCCGGTCGCCCAATTGCGCGTACCGGCGCCGTGGGCCGCCCAGGCGAAGGCCAGGGCCGGGTCTTCCGTTGCGCCCTCGTAGATCTCGATCTGCGGAGTGCCCCAACGCTGGCTGTTGATGGGTTGCGCGTTCGTGAACCGGGCCGACGCGTCGTACCTCACCGCGACAATGAAGAGGTGGTCCGCGTTCGTGCTGGCGCCCTCGAAGACCCCTGCATCCACCTCCACGTCGCCGCCGACTCCCCCGGTGGCGCCGTATACCGCGGCGAAAGCGGCGGGAGTCACGGATTGCGGCGTGACCCGGATCTTCGTGTTGCCGTCAAGAAAGACGGCGTCCAGCAGCGAATCGGCTATGGGCGTGATGTCGTCGCCAGTCTGCGCCCCCTTGACCTGGTAGGTGGAGGAGGAGGAACCGTCGGGGAAACTGACCTCGTTCTTCGGAGAAGGGGGCTGCTCGCCGGCAGGGAAGAGAACGTAGTACCTGGTCTGCGCGCGGACAGGTGCCACGGACGTTGCGGCGAGCGTCAGGGCCGCGATGACCGCCGCCCGTCGGAGCAGAGTGCGATGGCGAACGACCCCGCCCCACGTCGGCCACCGCTCTTCAGCGCCGTGCCAGGACGGCGGGAGCGGTGGCCCCGGGTGCTGGGGATCGCGTACCCCTTCCTCCAAACCTGCTTGAACCATGGTGCATCTCCTACAAGGCACGTCGACCGCTCGGCGGGCGCCGCCTTCAGATACTCGAAACGTCGCGTCTCCCGTACGACATCGAACAGTTGTCCTTCTCCCGCGAGGCACTCTCATCCTGGTACTGGCGTCCCGAGGACGGAAACCGAACGCACGGCGGAAACTTTTTTTCAAGATCCAGCCTGAGGTATTCGTGCGTGCACGGTACGTGCGCCCGCCGCAGACCGGCTCGGAGGGGTCCGGAGCCCCGTTCGGGAGGGCGCCCACGTCCTGAGCGCCAGCGAAGTCGATCTCCGACTCCGGCTGGCGCACCTGGAGGAGCTCGACTACGTGGAGACGCCTCGTCTTCGGAGCTGGTCCCGCTTCGTCTGACGAGCGACGGCGTCATGGACCGCGTTCACGAGATGCGCGACGCGGTCGGCGCGGATCTGGTGCACCTCGTGGAGCGATGGGGTGTCCGTGGCGGCAGTGGGTACTGCGGCACGGCTCATATCATGAAGGACGTCGGTCCGTCATTCGCGCCCTGCGCGGTCGGCCTGACCGTCCTCGCTTGCGGCAGCACGACGTTCGCCCACGAACTCGGTCACAACATGGGGCTCTTGCACGACCGCGATGCCGATCGGTGCAGAGCATCGCGTACGCCCCCTCGACGAGCGCGTCGTGTACCCGCTGTGATCCTTGCGGTTGTTGGAGCTCAGGCCAGGAGGTCTCCGCGGCGAACGCCGCGAAGCGCGTCGGCGAAGGCGTTCGCGGTTGCCGGGCGGGCCGCCCGGCGAGCCGTCAGCATCATCGCCGCGAACGCGACCACGGCCGCCGACGGGCCGGAGCCCGCCGCCGCCGGGGCGCCGCGGTCGAGGCGCTGACGGCGAATGCGATCCTTCACCTCGCCGGCGTCGTCCCCCGCGAACGGATGCTCTCCCGAGACCATCTCGTACAACATCACGCACAACGACCAGAGGTCGTCGGCTTCGGAGGCGGGGCGGCCCGACAGCACCTCGGGCGAGAGGTAGCGCGCGGTGCCGCCCCCGCTGGTGGCGTCGTTCGCCTCGCGGGCCAGACCGAAGTCGAGCAGCTTCGGCGACCCGTCGGCCGCGAACCCGACGTTGCTCGGCTTGACGTCCCCGTGCAGGTAGCCGGCCTCGTGCAAGGCCGCCAGCGCGTCGGCCAGCAGGGCGGCGATGTCGAGGGCGCGCGCCGCCGGCACGGGCCCGGCCCGAAGCCGGTCCGCGAGCGTGCCGCGTGACAGGAACTCGACGACGAGGAACGGCCGGCCCCGCCACGACTCGATGCCGTGGATCTGCGCCACGGCCGGATGCGTGAGTGTGGCCATGGCCCAGGCCTCCGGCCGCGAGCCCATCAGGCGGAAGACGGACGCGCCGGTCAGCGTCTTGATGGCGACGTCCCGCTCGAGCCGGAGGTCGCGCGCCAGGTAGACCGCCCCCATTCCTCCCTTTCCCAGACACCGCGTCAGCCGGTACTTGCCCGCCAGCAGCTTCGGCCCCTCCGTCTCGACGTACGCGGCCCCGCAGTCGCACGCCGCCGGCTCACCGGTCTCCGACACGCATCCGCAGGCCGGGCACTCCTCGGCCGGCGGCGCGTCCGCAGGTCGGGCTCCCTGCGAGCGCATTGCGAGCACGCGTTCGCCCGCCAGCCCGGCCACCGCCGCCAGCGCCTCGAGAAACGGGAGGTCCACCGGCCGCGCGAGCCGGCCGTCCAGGCGCCGCCCCGCCACCAGCACGCCCAACAGCTCCGCGCCGGGACCCGGGACCGGCACCATGGCGTCGGCGCCCGACTCGACGACCCACCGCCTGTCGTCATGCGGCAGCAGGTCGCAGTACGACGCTTCGTCCTGCGGATGGACCCGCAGCGTGCCGCCGGCCGTCTCCAGCAGGCCGACGATGGGGGACGCCCTCGCCAGCGGCGCCATCTCGCCGTCCGGATCGGTGAGGTCGCCGGCTTCGGCCGCGGCAGCGGTCCGCAACAGCAGGGTAACCGGGGTGCCGCAGCCTCGTTTCGCCGTCCGTTGCACGATCCGGCTGACCGCCGTGGTGCGACCCACCTTGGCCAGTGCCGCCGTCGCATCCGCGAGGGCCTGTCGTTGGTCGGCGGTGTCGGGATAGAGCCATGCATCGAGGTGGAGCAGCAGTTGCCCGCGGGCGGCGGCGGCCAGCAGCAGGACCGCCGAAACCGCGCCCAGCAACTGCACCGCCGGGTCGGCGGCGACCGCGCCCAGTGTCTGCTCCCGGCGGTTGGCCAGCAGCCATGCCAGGACCGCCGCCGGCCCGGCCGCCCCGATGCCGAACAGCCACCCGTGCGACAGCAGCCGCCCCAGCGACGCCCGTACCACTTCGCGCACGTGCGGCACGCGGGCGGCGAGCACCGAGCACCACAGCAGGGCGATTCCCGGAAACCGCAACATATGTAGCGCCGCGATGGTGGGAGACCATTGGTAGTTGGACAGCCCTTCCCCCGGAGTGAACGCCTCGGCGACGTTGTGCGCCGTCAGCAACCCGACGAACATCAGGAACCCGATGCCGAACAGAACGACGCGCCGGGTCTCGTCGGCCGGCGCCGTGTGCGCGCGCAGCACGACCACCACCGCCGCCCCGAGCGACAACAGGTTCAAGGCGACCCACGTCCCGTCGAACACCATCCAGGAGACCGCGAGGGGCACCCGGCCCGCGCGGGCGAGCACCAACCACGTCACGAACCCGACCCAGAGCAGGCAGCCGACCAGCACGCTGACCGGCACCATCCGCCGCGCCAGATCGTCGAGCCGGGTCCCGCGACGGACCCGGGGACACTCTCGAGCGAACGCCCACAGGAACGCCGGCCCGAACAGGAACGGGTACACGTAGGGAAAGGCGAAGTCGGGATAGCCGAACGGCTCGGCCGGAGGCGCCCCCCGCAGGAAGCCGAGGAGCGCGAACGGATTGACCGCGGTGGCCGTCAGGAGGAAGTACACGCCCAGCAACCACGTCCGGTGGTCGCGGCGCCCCGCGAACAGGAGCAGGCACGCGCTCGCCGCGGGCCCGGCCGCCAGGAGCGTCAGGTAGGAAGCGAGATCGCCGTACTCGCGCCGGAAGTCGTTCCACCCCCACAGGCCCAACACCACCAGGGCAGCCACCCACAGCGCGGCGAAGGCGATCAGAGCTTGCACGGCGAGGCGGACGAGAACGCCGCCGGGCAGCCGGGAGCCCATCGCCGTCGCGACCGCCGCCGCCTCTTCCCGCACGCGGAAGCTGGCATGCACATCGGCGACGACGCGCAGGTTCTCGAGCGTCCGGTGACTGGCGGGTGTGGCCTCCCGCGCGCACCGGTCCCAATCCACGTCCTGGTTCAGCGTCAACGCGTCCGCCACGTCGACGACCAGACGGTCGCGCTCCTCCTCACCCATCCGACAATGCCTTCGCTCGGCCGTGTGCAGACACCGACAGCCGCACCGCGCGCGTCGTGTGCCTTTCAATAGAACTGGCGTTCGCGAAGCGGAAACCGAACAGCCGGGTCCTGCGTCGTCACCGATCCGCCATGACGTCGCCCAGCCGAATCAACGCCCGCCGCAGCGCCATGCGCGCCGCATCCGGACTCGCCATCCGTTCGACGAGCGCGAGCTGCCGGTAGTTGTAGCCGAGCTCGAGGCGGCCGGCGATCAGCCGTCGGTCCCGGGAGCGCAGACGCCGCAGGCCATCGACGTAGCGCCTCCAGGCCTCTTCGTCGACGAGCCGCCGCAGTTGCGGCGCGCCGGCCTCGGACATCCGAACCGGTTGCTCCGGCGCAATGGCGTGACGGCGCCGCGTCGCCCGCCGCAACTCGTCGCGGATGCGGTTCTCCACGTCCCGCCGCAGGTAGGCCCGCAGCGAGCTCGCGCGCTTCGACTCGAACCACTCGAGCCGCGTGAACATGTAGCGCAGCGACTCCTGCACGAGGTCGCTGGTGTCGAGAGAGCCCCGTACCCGGTGCGGCAGGCGGCCCCGTGTCCATCTCCGGAGCCAGGACCCGTATCGCGCGAACAGCGCCTCGGCCGCCCCGCGGCTGCCCCGCTGGACCCGCTCCAGGAGGCGCGACTCGGACGACGACGTGGAGGCCGGATCGCCGGGCGCCATCGACGACGGCTCGGGCTTCAACACCATGATTCCACACGAGATCATGTGCGACGCCGCCGGGACAGGCAAGGGCCGGGCGGGGTTTGCCCGCGAGCGGCGACTGGACGGCCCACCGAAGGAGCCGGCAGCGGTTCGCGTGTCAGCGGCCGGCGCGACGCTGCCTCCTGACCGCCTCCGGCACGGCCACAGGCATCCTGCTCCCGTCCGGCGCCCCGCTGCGGCGTGTGTCCGGCAACCCGAGAGTCGCTTTCTTCGGCCCCACCGTTCGCTTTTCGATCCTCGGACGCCTTAACCCGATAGACGGGTTTGCGCGGACTCGCTCCGGGTGTCCGTAATCACTGCCGTTCCCGAAAAGAGGAAGGCCCGGCCTTCGCCTTCGAACTACGGGACGAATTCGGATGACCTCCTGCTCGTTGCAGTCCAGCACCGGACATCTGGGGCACGGGTAGCGCCAGCTAGGAGCTTGCGCCGCAGAACGCAGCGAAGCGATGTGCTGAGACGCAAGGTCATGGAGCGGGGGGGATGGGCCGAAACGCCGAGCCTGCGAGGCGTTTCGGGGCGCTAGCCCAGGCCGCTCGTCACCAGGTACAGGAGCACGCCGCCGGCGATCACAGAGCCGAGCTGGCCGGCCGTGTTTGCGCCCATCGCGTGCATCAGCACGTGGTTGGTGAAGTCCTCTTCCTGCGCCACCTTCTGCACCAGCCGGCCGCTCATCGGGAAGGCGCTGATGCCGGCGGCGCCGACCAGGGGGTTGATGCGGCCGCCCGTGACGAGGGCGAGGATCTTGCCGAAGCAGACGCCGGCCACGGTGTCGAGCACGAACGCGCCGAGGCCGAGCAGCAGGATGAGGAGCGTCTCGATCTGCAGAAAGGTGTCGGCCTGCATGAGGCTGCCGATGGTCAGGCCGAGGAACAGGGTGGAGATGTTGGTGAGCGTCTCCGAGGCCGAGCCGGCGAGCTGCGGCACGACCCCCGATTCCTTCATGAGGCTGCCGATCATCAGCGTCGCCACGAGGGGGGCCGACTGCGGCACGAGCACTCCGATGACGACGGTGACGATGATCGGAAAGAGAATCACCGCGGTGCGCGGCACCGGCCGGGGCGCGTACGCCATGCGGATGCGGCGCTCCTTGCGGGTCGTGAGCAGCCGCATGATCGGGGGTTGGATGATCGGCACGAGGCTCATGTAGGAGTAGGCGGTGACGGCAATAGGCGCCAGCAACTCCGGGGCGAGCAGCGACGAGACGTAGATGCTGGTCGGGCCGTCGATGGCGCCGATGACCGCGATGGACGCCGCCTGATTCAGCGGAAAGCCGATGACCGTGGCGAGCAGGAGCGTCGCGAATATCCCCAACTGTCCGGCGGCGCCGAGCAGGGCGAACATCGGCTGCGAGAGCAGCGGCCGGAAGTCCATCATCGCCCCGATGCCGATGAAGATGAACAGGGGGAACAGCTCCGTCTCGATGCCGAACTCGTTCAGGATGTAGAGCATCCCGCCCGGCTCGTTCATCGGCGAGTTCGGCAGGTTGCCCAGCAGCACGCCGAAGCCGATCGGCAGCAGCAGCGTCGGCTCGTACTCCTTGGCGATCGCCAGGTAGATGAGGACGCCGCCGACGGCGAACATCAAGAGGATCCCGAAGTCGAGGGACATCATGGGCGTGTCGGATGATGCGGCCGGCCGGCTCCTAGCGCGGCGTAAGAGTGACGAGCGGCTGGCCCTGCACGACGCGGTCGCCGTCCTTGACGTGCACCGTCGTGACCGTTCCCGGCCACGGCGACCGGATCACGTTGAACATCTTCATCGCCTCGATGGTGAGCAGCTCGCCGCCCCGCTCGACCGGCACGCCGACAGTCGCGGCCACCTTGGTCACCGCGCCTGGAATCGGCGCGGTCATCGTGCGCGGGGCATCGCCGCCCGCCTCCGCGGACGGCTCCGCCGGGAAGAGCAGGGGCGTGGTGGGCTCGTCGGACGGCTGCGGCTCCGCTCCGGCTGCGGGCGTTTCCGCGGCGGCGGCGCTGCGCGTCGGCTCGACGTCTACCGAGTAGGCCGTTCCCGACAGCCGCGCGGTGACCGGCCTGGCTCGCGGATCGTCGATATCGACGTCGTACACGCGGCCGTCGATAGTGACGCGGTAGCGCGTCACAGGCGGGCCCTCGACCGTGCGGTCGGCAGGCCGAACCGCTGTACGCGGTGCATGCGGCGCCACGCCGCCACGTCGGATTCCAGCGGCACGGGCCGGGCCGCGCGCGCTCGCGCCACCGCCACCGCCATGGCGACGGCCTGGCGTTGCCGCTCCTCTTCCGCGGCAGCCTCCAGCCGCGCCCGCTTGCCCGCCTTGGTGGTCGCCCTTCCGCTGCCGCGAGACAGCGCGAGGCCTCGGTAGAGCAGCGGAGACGTCAGGACGTACATGAAGGCGACGAGACCGCCGAGCGTGAGGAACAGCAGTGTCGAGCCGACGCCGGCGATCTCGAGGACCCTCTGCAGCTCCGGCGTCATCGCGAGGCCTCGGCAGCCCTACAACGGGATGTTGCCATGCTTCTTGGGCATCGCCGCGGTCTGCTTGTCCTTCAGGAAATCGAGCGCGGCGACGACGCGTGCGCGGGTCTCGCGCGGGTGGATCACGTCGTCGATGTGCCCCGTGGCGGCCGCCGCGAACGGGGAGTTGAACTGTTGCTCGAACTCGTCCTCGAGCCGCGCGCGTTCGGCGTCGCGCTTCGACGGCAGCTCCTGCTTCAACTGCCGCGCGTAGAGTATGCTGACCGCGCCCTTGGCCCCCATCACCGCGACCTCGGCGGTCGGCCACGCGAGGCAGACGTCGGTCCGGATCATCTTGCTGCTCATGACGATGTAGGCGCCCCCGTACGCCTTGCGCAGCACCACCGACACCTTGGGCACCGTCGCCTCGGCGTAGGCGTACACGATCTTTGCGCCGTGGCGGATGATGCCGTTTCGTTCCTGGTCGGCGCCGGGCAGGAAGCCCGGGCAGTCGATCAGGGTCACGAGCGGGATGTTGAACGAGTCCGCGAAGCGGATGAAGCGGGCGATCTTGTCCGAGGCGTCGATATCGAGCACCCCGGCCAGGTGCTCCGGCTGGTTGGCGATGATCGCCGCCACGCGTCCCTTCAGACGGATGAACCCGACGACGGCGTTCGGGGCGAAGTCGGCGTGCACCTCGAGGAACGAGTGGCCGTCGGCGATGCGCGTGATCGCCTCGCGCACGTCGTACGCTTCCTCGGCCGCTTCCGGAATCAGGTTGTCGAGCTCCGCCACGTCCGGCTCGATGCTCTGCTCGGCCTCGACGATCGGCGGATCCTCCGCGTTGTTGGACGGGAGGTAGCCCAGCAACTGCCGGGCGACGTCGAAGGCCGCGTTCTCGTCGTCGGCGACGAAGTGCGCGACCCCGGAGCCGGCGGCGTGCGTCTCGGCGCCGCCGAGCGTCTCGGCGTCCACCTCTTCGCCGGTGACGGTCCGGATCACGTCCGGGCCCGTGATGAACATGTAGCTGCTGCCGCGGGCCATGATCACGAAGTCGGTCAGGCCGGGCGAGTAGACCGCTCCGCCGGCGCACGGTCCGAGCATCAGGCTGATCTGCGGCACGACGCCGCTGGCCTGCGTGTTGCGCCAGAACAGATCGCCGAAGCCGGCCAGGCTCCAGATCCCTTCCTGGATGCGCGCCCCGACCGAATCGAGCAGCGCGAAGACCGGCAGGCCGCTCGACGTGGCGGTCTCGAGCAGGCGGCCGACCTTGAGGGCCTGGGTCTCGGAGAACGAACCGCCCAGCACCGTGAAGTCCTGTGCGAAGACGGCTACGCGGCGGCCGTCGATGTGGCCGAAGCCGGTGACCACGCCGTCGCCCGCGTGCCGCTGCCGGTCGAGGCCGAACGCCGAGTGCCGGTGCTCCACGTAGGGGCCGAGCTCTTCGAACGTGTTGGGATCGAGCAGGCGGTTGATCCGCTCCCGCGCCGTCAGCTTGCCGCGTGCGTGCTGCGCGTCGATGCGGCGCTGGCCGCCGCCCATCCGCGCCTCGGCGCGCCGCTCGGTCAGCGAATCGCCCTTGTCGGCGGCCGCGGCCGGCGTCTCCAGGCCGCCGGCATCCGCTTCGGCCGAGTCCGCTTCCGGGTCGACGCGCTTCTTGTCGCGCCGGCGCGCCAGCGCCCGCACCGCGGCTACGAGTCCCGAGCCGGCCTTCGTGGCGGTGACGGCCCGCGCCTCGCCGGATATCCTGATCGGCACGCCGAGGACTTTCGAGCGGGTCTCGGTGGCTTCATCCGGCGGGGTCTCGGTGGCTTCATCCGTCGGGGTCTTGGTGCCTTCGTCGAGCGGGGTCTCGGTGCCTTCGTCCGGCGGGGTCTCCGCCGCCGGCGCGGATTCGTGCGGCTCCGGAGCGCTTCCGTTGTCGGCCATGGTCAGCCATCCATTCTAGACCAATCCGACCCCGTCCGCCGCGAGCCTTCGCGGAGGCCCGTATGCAAGGCCGTGCGCGGGCGGTGCCCGCGCGGTCGGAGCGCGGTCGGCGGCAATCGCCTGTCCGGTCCCGAATGCGGGTAGGCTGTGGCCGGGAGGGCCGCGGCCGGGGGGGCGCGGCCCATGCGAGGCAACCCTTGACGGTCTCACTGCGCTTCGTCTCCGGTACGCTCGACATCGGCGGACTTGTCGAGAAGGAGGGGGTCCCGTTGCCGGACGACTGCTGCTGGGATGCCCGCACGCGCCGGTTCCGGGCGCCCGCCGTCGCGTACGCGCCGCTGGTGCGTGCGCTCGTGCGGGGCCGGATCCCGTACGCGGACGAGGCGCGGCAGTACGGCGTCCTCGACGAAGGCCTGCAGGTGCGCCGCGAGCCGCGGCCCTTCCAGACCGAGGCGCTCGATGCGTGGCGCGCCGCGCGCGGACGCGGCGTGGTCGTGCTGCCGACGGGCGCCGGGAAGACCGAGGTGGCGCTGCTGGCGATCGACGCGGTGCGGCGCGACACGCTCGTCGTGGCTCCCACGCTCGATCTGGTCACGCAGTGGTACCGGCTGCTGGGCGACCGGTTGCGCCGCGAGATCGGCGTGCTCGGCGGCGGTGAGCACCGTGTCGAGCCCATCACCGTCTCGACCTACGACTCCGCCTTCATCCACATGGAGCACCTGGGCGCCCGGTTCGGCCTGGTGGTGTTCGACGAATGCCATCACTTGCCCGGCGCCGCCTATGCGCTCGCCGCCCAGCACACTCTCGCGCCCTTTCGGCTGGGGCTGACCGCGACCCCGGAGCGCGCCGACGGCCGTCACGCGGAACTGGAGTCGCTGATCGGGCCGATCGTTTATCGCCGGCAGGTGCGCGACCTCGCGGGCGACTACCTCGCCGACTACACCGTCGAGCGCATCCTGGTGGAGCTGACGGCCGGCGAGCGCCGGGCGTACGACCAGGCGCGCGGCATCTACCGCGAGTTCGTGGTCGGGCAGGGCATCCGCATGTCGGATCCGGACGGCTGGTCGCAGTTCATCATCCGCTCGTCGCAGAGCGTCGAGGGCCGCCGGGCCCTGGGCGCCTATCAGCGGCAGAAGCAGCTCGCGTTCGCGGCGCCCTCCAAGCTGGCCTACGTCGAGGCGCTGCTGCACCGCCACCGGCGCGACCGCGCGCTCCTGTTCACCGAGCGCAACGACGCCGCCTATGCGCTGTCGCGGCGCTTCCTCGCGCCGATCATCACCCACCAGACGAAGGTGTCCGAGCGCACCCGGGTCCTGGAGGACTTCGCCGCCGGGGACTACAACGCGCTCGTCACCTCGAAGGTCCTGAACGAAGGGGTGGACATGCCTGCCGCGAGCGTGGGCATCGTGATCTCCGGCAGCGGTTCCGTCCGCGAGTACGTGCAGCGGCTCGGCCGCATCCTCCGCAAGCAGGGCGGCAAGCGGGCGGTCCTGTACGAGCTGGTCGCCAACGAGACGTCCGAGGTCTTCACGAGCGACCGGCGGCGCGAGCGCGATGCTGACGACTGACCTGGTGCGTGTGCGGCGCCGCGGCGGGCGCATCGAGACGCCTCCGCTGCGGGCGGCGGAGAAGGAGCGGCTGCTCGGCGTCGCGGAGCGCTACGTGGCTGCCGCGCGTGCGTCGGTCGGCGGCACCCGGGCGGCTTTCGAGGCCGCCTGCGACGACGTGCCCCATCACCCTACCGACTATCGGCTGGTGCGGGGACTCCGGAAGCTCGTCGAGGATCGCTGCGACTTCCAGGCGCGGGGCGACGTGGACCCGCCCGCGCTGCGGCGGACCGTCTTCGTCCGGGCCGCGGCGGTTCGCCGGGGCCTGGACGACGCGGAGCGCTTCGATTCCGATGCGGTCATCGCGGCGGCGGCGGCCGAGCTCGACCTGCCGGCGCCGGACGTCCGGGAAGCGCTGTTCGCCGACCTGCGAGAGAACCACGTGCTCACCAGCTTCGATGCAATCGGCGGCTCCGCGCTGGTCGCCGCCTACGAGACGGCCCAGAAGCAGGCCGTGCTCCTGCGCGCGGTGCGTGTCGCGGTCACGTTGCAGAGGCCCGACCCGCGCGGCCTGCGCCTGTTCTTCCGGCGGCTCAAGTTCCACCGGCTGCTGTATGTGGCCACCCGCCTTCCCGACGGCGCCTGCCGCTTCGAGATCGACGGGCCGTTCAGCCTGTTCCGGTCGGTCACGACCTACGGACTGCAGTTGGCCCTGCTGCTGCCCATCCTGGACGCCTGCGGCCCGGGGTGGGAGCTCGAGGCGGACGTCCTGTGGGGGCCGCAGCGTCAACCTGCGACGTATCGTCTCGAAGGAGAGCCGGCCGCAGACCCGGTTCGCGAGGATGCGGGCCTTCCGGACGAGGTCGCCCGGCTGCGCGACCGCTTCCGGAAGATGGAGACGGCCTGGGCGGTGGAGATCGCCCGCACGCTGCTCGACCTGCCGGGAGTGGGCCTGTGCGTGCCGGATCTGGTCTTCACCCATCGCGCGTCCGGGCGCCGCGTCTACTTCGAGGCGCTCGGCTACTGGAGCCGGGAGGCGGTGTGGCGCCGGGTCGACCTCGTGGAAGCCGGGCTCCCGCAGCCGATCGTCTTCGCCGTCAGCAGCCGGCTGCGGGTCAGCGAGGAGGTGCTGGACGGGGAGCTGCCCGCCCGGCTGTACGTCTACAAGGGCGCCATGAGCGCCCGCGCGGTGGAGGAACGGCTCGACGCGAGCCTCGCGCAGGCGAGCCGGTGACGCCTCCGATCCGGCGGTGGCGGACGGGTCCGTGGCGGGGCCATGATGGCGGGGCGGAATAGTCCGGGTCCGGCCGCGGTCGGTGAGGACAGCGACTGCACACGAGGCACGATGCGCAATCGCGGATCGAGCAGGCCTGCGTCACGGGCGGTCGTTGCGGCGCTCGCGCGCGGCCTCGCGGGCCTTCCAGATCCGCGCGAGCCGCTCCGCCTCCGAGATCTGGTGCCGGAACATGTCGGGGTCGAGGCGCTGCTGCATCCGCCGGGCCTCGTACCTTTCCTCGGTAACGAGCCGCTCGGCCGCGAGCTCGAACCACATGTAGGCCATGACGTTGTCGCGGGCGACCCCGTCGCCGTCGACGTAGCGGTTGCCGAGCTCGAACAGCGCCAGCGCGTCGCCTTCCTCGGCCCGCTCGACGAGCTCGTCCACCGTCGGCCGTGCCGGGTCCGTACCGGGACCGCCGAGGCAGCCGGCGGTGATCGTGGCGGTCAGGACGATGACGGCGCAGCGCAAACCACGCATCGGGTCTCCTCTATGCGCGGCCTGACCGCGCAGGGGCCGGGGCTCGGACGAGCAGCCGGATCACGTCGACCGCGAAGGAGTAGCCGAGCAGGGCCAGCGCGCCGGCCGCCACGCGGGGCGCAAGCTCGGGCGGTACGATCGGCGCGAGGCAGACGATCAGCGCGATTCCCTGGACCACGCAGACGGTCTTGCGGCGCAGGCTGGCGGGCAGCTCGGCCGTCAGGACCGGCCAGACCCGGCCGGCGGCCACGAACAGGTACCGGAGCGCGCCGATCAGCAGGATCCAGAGTTCCACGCGGCCGGCGCGCCAGATGAGCGCGGAGAGCACGAGCATCAGGAAGGCGTCGAGCTCCATGTCGAAGCGCGCTCCGAACCGCGTCTCCTGTCCGCTGCGCCGCGCCACCAGGCCGTCGACCCCGTCCAGCGCCAGCGCCGCCGCCGAGATCCCGACGACCCACCAGAGAGCGGTCGGGCCGGTCGCCGGCGGCTGCAGGGTCAGGGCCGCAACCGGAACGACGAGCGTGGCGCGGACCAGCGTGATCTGGTTTGCCGCTCCCAGTCCGGGCGGTGGCAGGTCGGGCGGCAGAAAACGCACGATCAGCGCTGCCAATAGGGTATAGATACCCAGCACGTCGGCGAAGTACTGTGGAGGGAGGTCGAGCAGCCGCGACGTGGTGAACGCGCATGCGGCCAGCGGGAGCAGGCCGAGGCCGAGGTCGGTCAGGGCGTGCGCCGGTCGTGCCGGGCGCCCCGTGCGCCTGGACCGGCGGCCGCGCGGCGGCATGACGATGGTCGGATAGCGTCCCCCTGCGGCACTCACAATCCGCTCATGTCGCCCATGTCGACCGCTCGTTCGTTCTGGATCCGTGAACCCGGTCACGGTGAGATTCTGCGCGCCGACCTCGCGCCGAGGCAAGCCGGCGAGGTCCTGGTCCGCACGCGCTACAGCGGCATCAGCCGCGGTACCGAAGCGCTGGTCTTCCGCGGCGCCGTGCCGCCGTCGCAGCATGGGGCGATGCGGGCGCCGTTCCAGGCCGGCGAGTTCCCCGGTCCGGTCAAGTACGGCTACAGCAGCGTAGGCATCGTGGAGGAGGGGCCGGAGCGGCTGCGGGGGCGGACCGTCTTCTGTCTCTACCCGCACCAGGACCGCTACTGCGTCCCGGCGGACGCGGTCCACCGGGTGCCCGCCGGCGTGCCGGCGTCGCGCGCCGTGCTCGCCGCCAACATGGAGACGGCGGTGAACGTCGTCTGGGACGCCCGCCCGGCGCCAGGGGACCAGATCGTGGTGATCGGCGGAGGGGTGGTCGGACTGCTCGTCGCGACCCTGTGCCGGGACCTGCCGGGGGCGGACGTGACGGTCGTCGATCCCAACCGCTCGCGCGCGGCGGTGACCGCCGCGCTCGGCCTCGCCTTCCGCCCGGATCCGCCGGGCGGGGCGACGGCGGACCTGGTCATCCACGCCAGCGGGCATCCCGCCGGGCTGCGGGCGGGGTTGGCGGTCGCCGGGCACGAGGCGACGATCGTCGAGGCGAGCTGGTACGGCACGGCGGACGTCCGGGTGCCGCTCGGCGAGGCGTTTCATGCCCGCCGGCTCACGCTCAGGAGCAGCCAGGTGGGGCACGTGCCGCCGGACCGCGCACCGCGCTGGTCGCGCCGCCGCCGCCTGGAGCTGGCGCTGTCCCTGCTCCGCGACGAGCGGCTCGACGCGCTGGTGACGGGCGAGAGCGGGTTCGACGAGTTGCCGGAGGTGCTGGCCGCGCTCGCCGCCGGGCCGGGAGATACTCTCTGCCACCGCATCCGTTATCCGGGCCCACCGGCCGGCGCCGGCACGCGGGCCTGAACGCCGGCCTGAACGCCGGCCGACGGCGAGAAGCAGACAAGGAGACAGAGCATCTTGTACAGCCTCAACGTCCGCGACCACTTCATGATTGCGCACAGCTTCACCGGGGAGGCCTTCGGGCCGGCGCAGAAGCTGCACGGCGCCACCTATGTAGTCGACGCCACGTTTGCGCGGCCGGAACTCGATGCCGACGGCATGGTGGTCGACATCGGCCGGGCCGGAGCGGTCCTCAAGACCATCCTGGGGGACCTCAACTACCGCAACCTCGACGACGAGCCGGCGTTCTCGGGCCGGAACACCACCACCGAGTTCCTCGCCCGCGAGATCTTCGAGCGCCTGGCGGCGGCCCTGCGCGCGGGCGAGCTCGGCGAGGGCGCCGGCGGGGTGGCCTCCATCGCGGTGACGCTGCACGAGTCGCACGTCGCC
The DNA here is from genome assembly GCA_963662835.3 of Vicinamibacterales bacterium. GTDB lineage: Bacteria > Acidobacteriota > Vicinamibacteria > Vicinamibacterales > UBA8438 > WTFV01. The sequence continues at coordinate 5,861,393 of CAXXVU020000002.1, read as the reverse complement.
TGGGGGCGCTACGAGGGACGTCCTTGAGCGCACCCCGCCTGCACCTGATCGTCCCCGGTCCGCTCGACCAGCAGACGGGGGGCTACATCTACGACGCGCGGATGGCGGCCGGCCTGCGCCGCCGTGGTTGGCGGGTGGACGTCCACAGCCTGGCAGGGACGTTCCCCGATGCGGACGCCGCGGCAGCGAGCAGCCTGGACGGCGTGCTGGCGGGACTCGCGGACGGCGGACGAGTCCTTGTGGACGGTCTGGCGCTGAGCGGCCTTCCCGAACCGGTCGCCGCCCACCGGAGGCGATTGCGCATCCTGGCCCTCGTGCACCATCCGGCGTCGGACGAGACGGGGCTTCCGGTCGAGGCTCGCGACCGCCTCGCCGAGCGCGAACGAAGAGCCCTGGCCGCGGCGGACGGCGTCATCGTGACCAGCGGGTTCACGGCACGCCGGCTCGGAGGCTTCGGAGTGCACCCGGACCGGGTGCGCGTGGCCCGGCCGGGCACCGATCCCGCGCCGCCGGCCACCGGCCCGGGGCCGGGCGAGGCGCCGCAGTTGATCTCGGTGGCGTCGGTCGTGCCGCGGAAGGGACACGACGTGCTCGTCCGCGCGCTGGCGCGGCTGCGCGATCTCCGGTGGCGCTGCGTCTGCGCGGGGAGCCTCGAGCGCGCACCCGATTACGCGAGACGCGTCCGTGCGCAGGTGGAAGCACAAGGGCTTGCGGACCGCATCGGGTTCGCCGGAGAATGCCTGCGCCCGGTGCTGGACCGAATCTACGCGACGAGCTCGCTGTTCGTGCTCGCGTCCCACTACGAGGGATACGGCATGGTGCTCACCGAGGCCCTCGCGCGGGGATTGCCGGTGGTCAGCACCACGGGCGGCGCGATTCCGCATACGCTGCCGACCGCTGCCGCTCTGCTGGTGCCGCCGGGCGACGATGGTGCGCTGGCCGCGGCCATCGGCTCGCTCCTGGATGCGGACGAGGGGACACCGTGGGCGGGGCACCCGGAGTCGGCCGGCGCCGGCGCCCGCCGCCGCGAGGCGCTGGCCGCGGCGGCGCGGCGGCACGCGGCGACGCTTCCCGACTGGGACGCGGCGGCGGGAAAGTTCGAGGAGCACCTCCTGGCCCTGGCGCCGGAGGATGGCGGTTCGGAGCGCTGACGGCCGCGGTGCAGCCGCGCGCCGGCAGGTCCAAGTGAGGTGATGATGCGCTGGGTACGGTTTCTCCACGACGGCGGCACGGGCTTCGGGACGCTGGCGGGCGGTGTCGTCACCCCGCACGAAGGGGAGCTGTTCGGCCGGCACGCGCCGGACGGCGCCGGCATCGCCCTGGACGCGGTCGACCTGCTGGCCCCGGTCGCCCCCGGCAAGATCATCGGCCTCGCCAACAACTTCCATGCGCTCATCGAGAAGATGGGCGGCAGCGTGCCGGCCGAGCCGCTCTACTTCATCAAGGCGAACACGTCGCTCAGCGGGCCCGGGCAGCCGATCCGACGGCCGCAAGGCTACGGCGGCAAGATCATCTTCGAGGGCGAGCTCGGCCTGGTGATCGGCCGTACCTGCCGCAACGCGTCGCCGGCCGAGGCGCTCGACGCCCTGTTCGGCTGTACGTGCGTCAACGACGTGACGGCTATCGGGCTGCTCAAGAAGGACCCGAGCTTCCCGCAGTGGACGCGCTCGAAGGCGGCCGACACGTTCGGCGTTCTCGGGCCGGCGGTGGCGACCGGCCTCGACCCCTCGACGCTGCGGGTGCGGACGGTGGTCAACGGGCAGGAGCGCCAGAACTACCCCGTGACCGACATGGTCTTCACCCCGGCCGACCTGCTCAGCCGACTGTCGTTCGACCTGACCCTCGAGCCGGGCGACGTCGTCGCCTGCGGCACGTCGGTCGGCGTCGGCTCGCTGCGGGACGGCGACGTCGTGACGGTGAGCATCGAGGGCGTGGGCGATCTCACCAATGCCTACGAGGACGCTCCCGCGGCATGAGCGAGACGTTCGAGCCGGAGTGGCTCGCGCTGCGCGAGCCGGTCGACCATCGGTCGCGAGCGGATGCGGCCATGTCGCTGCTCGTGCATGCGTGGCGGGCCGGCGGCTGGTCGCGGGTTCTCGATCTGGGCAGCGGCACCGGGTCCAACCTGCGGTACCTGTCCCCGCGGCTGCCGGGGGTGCGGCACTGGACGCTGCTCGACCACGATGCGGCTCTGCTCGCGCACGCGGCTGCGCCCGACGGTGCGGAGGTGACGTGCATTACCGGCGATCTGGCCGTGGCGGGGCTGGAGGCGATCCGGGAGTCGGACGCCGATCTCGTGACCGCGTCCGCGCTGCTGGACCTCGTGTCGAAGGACTGGCTGCGTGCGCTGGCGGCGGCCTGCCGCGAGTCCGGCAGCGCGGCCCTCTTCGCCCTGACCTGCGACGGCGCGATCCAGTGGCAGGCGGCGGAGGACGATCCCCGGCCGGTCGACGATCCGGACGACGCGCTCGTCCGCCGGGCCTTCAACGCCCATCAGCGCCGCGACAAGGGGCTCGGACCGGCCCTGGGCCCGATGGCCGGCCTGACGGGGGAGACGATCTTTCGCGGCGCCGGATACCGCGCCTGGTTGTTGCGCAGCCCCTGGCGGCTCGGACCCGGCGACGCGCCCCTGGCGCGCGCGCTCGTCGACGGCTGGGAGGCCGCCGCGGCGGAGCAGCTCGGGTCCGCGCCGTCGGACGACGATCCTGCCGGCGCGGACCGGGTGCGGGCCTGGGCGGAGCGGCGCAGGGCGACGATCGAAAGCGGTCGCTTCGGCCTCACGGTGGGCCACCTGGACCTGCTCGCCCTGCCCGGGTAGGCGGCGCGCGCAGGTCGAGATCGAACAGCACGTCGTCGCCGAGCCGAAACACCCGGCAGGCGGGGCGGATGGCCTCGTCCAGCGTCGCCACCGGGGCCAGCGTGAACGCGCCCGGTCCCGAGCCGATCAGCAGCGGCGCGACGGCGACGTGCATCCGGTCGATCACGCCGGCGTCCAGGAAGCGCGACACGGTGACGCCGCCGCCCTCGATCAGGAGTCGCCGGCAACCCAGGCGGTTGAGCGCGCCCAGCACGTCCCCGGGACGAATGGCTCCGGACGGGTCGGCCGGCAGGTCGACGAAGGTGGTTCCGCGCGGCGCCGCGGCCGGTGCGGCCACGCCGGCAGGGGCGGGCTCGACCGCTCCCCGGGAGCGGCCTGCGTGCGGCCGGCGCCGGATCACCACGGTCGGGGCGGCGCCGTCACTGAAGATGCGCCGCGTCCGGTCCAGGCGGTCGTTCGGATCGATGACCACGCGCACCGGGTTGTCGCCGTCCGCTTCGCGCACGGTAAGGCGCGGATCGTCGGCTTCCACCGTTCCCGCTCCGACGATCACCGCGTCGACCAGAGCCCGCAGGCGGTGCAGACGCCGGATGTCCTCGGGGCCGGTCACGTAGTGCGAATGCCCGCTGGCCGTAGCGATGCGGCCGTCGAGGCTCTGGCCTGCCTGCGCGATGACGAGATCGGTCCGCAGTTGAAGCGGAAGGTAGAGATCGAGAACCTGGCGTGCCTCCCCGGTCACCCGCGCGCGCGTGTGCCAGGTGCCGGACGGATACACTTGCAGCGAGACGCCGGGCTCGGAATCATGCACCTGTACGGGGGCTTCGACGCCGGGTCGGACGGTTCGCACCAGCTCCCACGCGCCGCGCGCGTCCAGGGTCGGTGCGCCGTCCCCGTCGGCCGTGCGAGCGCGACCGCGCGGAACAGTTGCCAAGGGCTGTTAGAGTAACAGCAGCGTAACGACAAGAAACAAGTGACGCATGGGGATGTACGAGGCGGAACGCGCACTGTTCGACCTGCGGCAGGGCAGGTCGGTCTTCGTGACCGCGGCGGGCGAGGCGGGCGTGCTGATCGCCACGGTCGACGGGCTGACCGACGCGGCGCTGGAGACGCTGCGTGCGGAAGGGCCGTTGCGGCTGGCCGTGACCCGTCACCGGGCCACGTCGATGGGACTGGTTCCCGCCGCCGTGGAGGGCGTCCGCGGAGTGAGCTTCTCGTTGAACGGTGAGGGCCCGGAGCAGATCCTCCACCTGGCGATGGCCAAGGGCCGGTTCTCGATCGACCCGCGCGACGTTCGGCGCGCGACGACCGGGGAGGTCGGAGGACTCACCCTGGCGCGGCTGGGTCGACTGCTGCCGGCGGTGGTCGGCGTGAGCGCCGATCCCGAGGGCTCCCCGGCATTGCGCGAGAGTATCGCCGACGGGGCCGCACTGTCGGTGACCAGCACCCAGATCGACGAGCTGGCCGGCAACGTGGACGTGCGCGTCACGCAGGTCAGCGAGGGTCCCGTGCCGCTGGCCGAGGCGGAGTACGCGCGCTTCGTCTTCTTCCGCGAAGCGCACGGGTTGCTCGGGCACGTGGCGGTGCTGGTCGGAAAGCAGAGCGACTGGCCCGATCCCGTGCCGGTCCGGATCCATTCGGCGTGCCTCACCGGCGACCTCTTCGGCAGCCTGCGCTGCGACTGCGGCGAGCAGTTGCGCGGCAGCCTGCGGCACTTCGCCGGGTCCGGAGGCGGCGTCCTGCTGTACATGGGGCAGGAAGGGCGTGACATCGGGCTGGCCAACAAGCTGCGGGCGTACACGCTGCAGGAGCACGGTCTCGACACGGTCGACGCCGACGGCGTGCTCGGCTTCGGCGCCGACGAGAGAGAGTACGTCGCGGCGGTCGAGATGCTCAAGGCGCTCGGCGTGACCCGGGTGCGGCTGCTGACGAACAACCCGGCCAAGATGGAGGCGCTCCGTGCCGGGGGCATCGACGTCCAGGACCGGCGCCCCCTCTACGGCACCCTCAACCGCCACAACCTGCCGTACGTGAAGGCGAAGATGCAGCGCGCCGGCCACTGGCTTGCGGACATGCTGTCCGGCGCCCCTTCACCCAAGTAGATCGGCCTCGGTTCCGCCTGTTCAGGCGAGTCGTTCGATCGGAAACGCCGCGGCGTCGCGCACGATCGCGGCCAGCGTGTCGCCGTAGTGCTCGACCAGCCGCCGGCCCATCTCCGCCGTCGCGAGGCTCGCGTCGCCCGCGGCGCCGGAGCGGTTGAGGTCGCCGGCCAGCCACGCGAAGGCCGCCGGCCCCTCCGGGAGGATCCGCGAGCCGGCCGCTTCGAGCTCCTCGCCGAGGGAGGCGAAGCGCCGCGCCTGGGCGGTCCGGACGCGCTCCGGGTGCAGGTGCAGCATCATCGCGGTCTCGACCGCCCCCCCGTGCAGTCCGTGCCGCCACTCGGTTTCCGGAAGCGTGACCTCCGCCGGCCGCGCGAAGGAGAAGTACGTCGCCGTGACGACGAGCAGCCCGTGCTCGCGCCGCAGGCGCAGTCCCGCCGTCTCCATCGCATGGCGGTTGCCGCCGTGGCTGTTGCTCAGCACGAGGCGCCGCACGCCGCACTCGGCCACGGCGGCGCCGATGCGCGCGATGACCGCGGCGAGGTCGCCGGACTCGACGTGGAGGGTTCCGGCCAGTCCCGGATGCGCGTGCTCGGTGCTGGCGCCGATGGGCAGCAGCGGCAGCGCGCGGGCCGGAAAGTCGTTCGGGAGCCGGGCGCCGGCGCGCGCCAGCAGGCCGCGCCCGATGTCGATGTCCGTGGACAGCGGCAGGTGAGGTCCGTGCTGCTCCGTCGCGGCGAGCGGCAGCACCACCACCGGGTCGCGCCGGACGAGGTCCGCGACCTCGGGGCCGGTCATTGACTCCCAGGCGGGAATAGGGTCAGACATCGGAGGTGTCCCGAGCGCCGGCGCGCTGAAACAGCGCGAGATCGTAACCGATCCAACCTCGCCGCAGGCAGGTCTGCAGTGCGCTGCCGCCGATCAGGTGTCCCAGCCCCGCATCGACCGGCAGCCAGCCGACCAGGGACGCGAGGAGGCCGATCAGGCGGTCGCGCGGGCGGCCGATCTCCAGGAACGGCGTCAGGTCGCTGGTCGAGCGGTGCTCGAATCCCGCATCCGCGGCGAGCGCGCGCAGTGCCTCCCGGTCCGGCAGCGTGTTGATGCGCCAACCGCGGCGGAAGCGCTCGACGGTCCGGCGGGCCGCGCGAGTCCCGGCGGGCCGCAGCACGTCGTCGCAGATGCACAGCAGGCCTCCCGGCCGGACGATCCGCGCGCACTGGGCGAAGAACGCGATGGGGTCGGGCCCGTGCGCGAAGGACTCGATCGCGTAGGCCAGGTCCGCCGCGGGCAGGTCGAGTCCAGGGTCCGCGTAGTCGCCCTCCAGGCAGCGGATGCGATCCTGGAGCCCGGCGGCGCGGATGCGCTCGTCGGCCAGGCGGGCCTGCACCGGGCTCAAGGTGACGCCGACCCCGCGGATCGGCAACCGAGCCGCGAGGTGGCAGAGGCTGCCGCCGACGCCGCAGCCGAGGTCGACGACCGTGGGCCCGGCGGCCGCCGAGCGGTTGGCGCGGAGTTGGTCGGCAATGCAGTTCTCGACGTAGTGGAACGCCGCTGCGCGGTTCTCGACGCCCGGTCCCCACACCGCCCGATGAATGGCGCCGGCGCCGCCGCCCTGGCCGTAGCGCAGGAACGCCGCCGTATGCCGGTCGTAGTAGCGCTGCACGAGCGACTGATCGAAGCGGGTCGTCATCGTCGATCGGGGCCTGCGTCCAGGCGGGCATAGACGTCGCCCGAGCTGCGCCGGCCGGCAACCGTCGCCAGCGCCGACTCGAGCCGCTCGCCGGTGAGCCAGTCGGTGGCGGCCAGATCGAACGACTCGCCCGGTGACCAGTTGTAGCGATAGGGTCCCAGCGCGGCGAGCCGCTCCACGCAGGCGCGTACGGCGGAGAGGGCGCCCGGCAGGTACTCGAACGAGAGAGCCGCGAGCGGACGTCCGAGGCCCGCCAGCACGTCCGGTTCGCCCCCTTCGACGTCGATCTTCACGAAGGCGGGCTCGCCGAAGCGGGCGATCAGCGCGTCGAGCGTCGTGGATCCGACGGTCACGGCGTGGTCCCAGCGGATGGCGGCGAAGCGGGGGTCGCGCTCCCGTTCCCGGCGCCAGCCGTCGGCGGCGGTGCTCAGCGTGGGATGCCGCTCGTTGATCGTCAGTTGCAGAGGGTCGCCGGTCGCCCCCACCGCCGACTCGACCACGGTGATCCCGCGCGAGGCGCGAAAGAGCGCCCGCAGCACCCGTGCGCAGTCGGGCTGCGGCTCGAGGGCGACGACCCGGCAGTCGAGCGCCCGGAAGGCCCGCGTCCGGTTGCCCACGTGGGCGCCGAGGTCGAACACGAGATCGCCCGGCCGGACGAACTGCCGGTACAGGCGCCGGAGACGCCGCTGCCTGCCGGGGATCGCATGGTAGATGAGCAGCGAGCGGGCCAGTCCGGCGGCGCGGCGTGCGGCCCTCACGCGACGCGTCCCTTGCGCCGACGCCTGCATCTCGGAAACGGCCCGGGAGCACGTGCGGCCCCGCTCGTGATCGGTGAGACGGCTGGTTGCTTCATGCGCTTCCATTCTGGGACGTAACCGGGCGCGGTTACAATGGCGGACATGTCCTCTCACGGTACCGGTGCGGCCGTCGGCCTGCGGGCGCTGTCGATGTGCATGGGGGTGTTCCTGATCCTGATGGCGATGGACAAGGTCGCCTGGATCGTCGACAGCGGACCTCTGGTCGCGGAGCTGGAGGGCTGGCAGCGCGTCCTCGCCGGCATCGTGCAGTCGAATCAGGAGAGCGGATTTCTCGGCGGCCTCTCCAGAATGTGGCGCGGGCTCACGTACGGCAACAGCCTGCGGTATGTCGAGGTGGTCTGCATCCCGTACGCTCCCTTCTTCGCACGCATCGTGCCCCTGGCGGAGTTCGCGGCCGGCGCGGCGCTGGTCGTCGGGTTGAGCGTTCGGCTGACCGCCGGGCTCGCGCTGCTGATGGTGCTGAACTTCCACTTCGCGATGGGCATCGTCTTCACTCTCGACTATCTGAACAACCCCTACGGGCCGCCGGTCGTCGGCAGCCTGTTCGCGCTGGCCATGGGCGGCCGGGCGCTTCCGTTCAGCCTCCGGTAGGCGACGGCCGTGTCCGCACACGAACCACGCGGCGCGCGCGCCTCCGGCCGCCGGGAACGATGGACCGTCCCGGGAGCCACGTTCCCGCGCCTCGTCGCCTGGGTTGGCGCCGTTCTCGCGCTGCTGCTCCTCAACCTGTCGCTGACCTTCCGCAACGTCTGGCCGACGCTGGCGATCCGGCCTGCCGCCGAGCTGTCGCCGGACTTGGCGGCCGCGATCCTGGGCATGGTGCTCTTGCGGCTGCGGACCGGCCGTGTCTCCGCTCGCGTCCTGCGCTGGGCGGCCGCGGCCTGGGTGCTGCTAATCGCCGGGCGCTACGTCGACGTCACCACGCGCGCGCTCTACGGCCGGGACGTCAATCCGTACTGGGACCTGCGTCACGTCCCCAGCGTGGGCGCCATGTTCGCGACGGTGGCCGAGCCGTGGCACGTGGTGCTGTTCGCGGCCGTGGCCATCGCCGCGCCGGTGGCCGTCTACGCCGCCGCCCGGTGGTGTCTGGAGCGGGTCGGCCGTGTCCTGGCCGAGAGCGCGGGGCGGCGCCTGGCGGGGGCCGCGGCGGGGCTGGCGGCGGCGCTCTTCGCGGCGGAACAGGTCGGCTGGCGGCCGCTGGAGCGCCTGCGGTTCGCGGACCCGGTTGCAGCGGCCTACGCGCGAGAGGCCTACGAGCTGGCCTACGAGATCAGCGGGGCCGGGGTGGCGGCGCTCGGGCCGCCGCCGGTGCTGCGCTCGGACCTGTCGCGCGTGGACGGGGCCGACGTGTTTCTCGTTTTCATGGAGTCGTACGGCGTGGTGAGCTGGGAGCAGCCGGCCTTCGTGGAGGGGCTGGCCGCGAATCGGGCGCAGTTGGCGGTGGACATCCGCGAGACCGGACGGGACGTCGTCTCGGCGCGGGTCGAGTCGACGACCTTCGCCGGGGAGTCGTGGCTCGCCCACATCAGCCTGCTCTCGGGCACCGAGGTCCGCGAGGACCGGAGTAACGCGCGGCTGATGGCGCAGGACCGCGACACCCTGGTGACGGTGTTCCAGCGCGGCGGCTATCGCGCCCTGGCGATCGTGCCGGGGATGCTCGTCGCCTGGCCCGAGGGCGCCTTCTACGGATATGACGAGATCTACGACCACGACCGGCTCGACTACCACGGGCCGCCGTTCGGCTGGTGGAGCATCAACGACCAGTACGCGCTCGCCCGTGTCGACCGCCTGGAGATCGAGCCGCGGGAGCGGACGCCGCGGTTCGTCTTCTTCTCCACCCTCAGCACGCATGCACCGTTCACGCCCGCGCCGCCCTACCAAACGGATTGGGCGCGCGTGCTGTCGGCGGAGCCCTACGACGACGACGTGCTCTACGCGGCCTGGTCCGAGCAGCCGGACTGGCTGAACCTGGGGCCGAGCTACGTCCGGGCGTTGGCCTACGCGTATGCGACGACCGGCGGGTACCTGCGGCTGCGCGCGGACCGGGACCTCGTGCTGATCCTGGTCGGCGACCACCAGCCGCCGGCGCTGGTGAGCGGCGAGGGCGCCTCGTGGGACGTGCCGGTGCACGTCATCGCCAGCCGGCCGGCGCTGCTCGACCGGTTGCGCGGCCACGGGTTCGACGACGGCCTGTCGCCGGGGGGGACCACGTTGGCCCGGATGGACACCCTGCTGCCGCTGCTCCTCGACGCGTTCGGCGACGCGAAGGATTCCGGCCAGAGGATGGTTCCCTGAGCAGCTCGCGCGCAGCGCACCCGATGCTAGACTGATGGCGATGTTCACACTCGGAGATAGGGACTGATTGATGCCCGAATCGGAGCTGCTGAGGCTGCAGCGCATCGCGGTGGACGGCCTCTTCGGGACCTACGACCACGATATTCATCTCAAGCTCGAAGATCGCGTCACGCTTCTGCACGGCCCGAACGGCGTGGGCAAGACGGTTGTTCTGGGAATGGTCGACGCGCTGCTCAGGCGGCGCCTCGGCTACATTCGAGGCATTCCGTTCTCGCGCTTCTTCCTGGAATTTCATGACGGCAGTACGATGGAAGTGGCGGCTGCGGGCGAACGGTCCGGCGGCGACTCGCACTACGCACTTAAGCTGGCTACCCAGGGACAGGAGCGTTCGGCAAGCATCGACGAGTTGTTCCCGGCCGACCAGATAGCGGCGAAGATAGACTATCTGCGCCCGCATCCGGAGAACGCCGACGCCTGGATAGACATGCGTGCTGGCGAAGTGCTTGACGCGTCGGAAGTGGTCTCTCGATATTCTGAGGTGCGGAAGCGTCCTGGCGAACAGGACACGAAATGGTTCGACGTTTTTCTCGGGCACGCGCGCACTCACTTCATCGAAGCTCAGCGTCTGGTGCGGACGGACTGGAGTTCCATCTCTCGATTCAACTACCCGAGGGCGCTGCGGCGTGAACCGACGATTTCCGCGGTCGACGGATGCAGGGAGCATTTTCGAGAGCGGATCGCCTATACGATGGTCAAGTACGGACGGGAGTCGCAAGCGCTCGATCAGTCCTTTCCGCAACGGCTGATTTCCGCGACGGACGGACTGGCCGTCGACAAGCTCAAGGAACAGATGTCCGACCTGGATCGCAAGACGGAGGAGCTGAAGAGGATCGGAGTCCTGGACGAGACTCCCACGCATCCGTTTGACGTTGACAGTCTGGGCGGAATGGATCCGAGCCGGATCCGCGTCATGACTCTGTACGTTCGGGACACCGAACAGAAACTCCGGGTTCTGGACGATTTGGCGAAACGGGTTCGCGTTCTTCTGGACAACGTGAACCAGAAGTATCGGCACAAGACGATCGCGCTGGACCGGGAGCATGGATTCGTCGCCAGGAGCGACACCGGGCACGCCCTGCCCCTGCGCTCGCTTTCGTCGGGGGAACAACAGGAGCTGGTTCTGCACTACGATCTGCTGTTCAGGGTCCGGTCAAATACCATAGTACTGATCGACAAGCCGGAGCTTTCTCTCCACGTGGCGTGGCAGAAGCGTTTCCTTCCCGACTTGTGGAGGATCGTCGAGCTGTCGAACTTCGACGCGCTGGTTGCCACGCATTCCCCGTACGTCGTCGGCGACAGGGACGACCTGATGGTTGGCCTGGGGGATTCAGCCTGAATGCCGACGGGCCACAAGGATCCGGGCACGATAGCTTCGGAAATCAGGATGATGCGCATGGACCATGCGGGCGCATTCCTGGTGGTCGAGGGCGTGACGGACATGCGATTCTGGCGGCCGAGAAAGCACGTAGCATGCGAGCTCGTGGATGGCGAAGGCAAGCACAACGTCGTCGGAAGCATCCGGCGACTCGACGCGCGGCGCTTTGGGGGCGTCCTCGGGGTAGTCGACCATGACTATGATGGTTTAGTGGGGATTGGTCCGGGTACAGGCAACGTGGTCATGACCGACGCTCACGACCTGGAATGCCTGCTGTGTCGTTCATGGGGTCTTGAGGCAGTGCTTGCGGAAATTCGGGGTTCCCCTGAAGATAGGCCGCTTCGAGGATGCGCAAGGTGTCGACGTTCGCACTGGTCTTCTTGAACGAGCGTTGATCTTCGGACGCTTGCGATGGGTGGCCTTGCGCGGCGACCTGGACATCGACTCGACGGCTATTCGAGTTCAGCAATTCGTCGATATCAAGACGTGGCAGGTCGATCAGGTAGGGTTGATGGGCGCGGTGGCAGCGAGGGATTCTGCTGACCACGAAGGCCTGTTGGCGCAGTGTGTCGCACGGCTCCCGCGCACGGACCCGTGGCGTGTCGTGCAGGGGCATGGCATGATCGAGATACTGAGAAGAGGGCTGATGAGCGTTCTGGGCGACATTCCTGCAAGCGTTGGTCCCAAACCGATTGCGCAGGTCCTTCGTGTCGGTATGCATTCCGAGGAGTTTCAGAAGACAAGCTTGTGGGCAGGCGTACGGAACTGGGAAACGATGAACCAAGGATATTCGGTGCTTCGAGACTGAATCGAGCAGGGGACGGAGTGTCTGGTGGAACCGGTTCCTTCTAGCGTACAGAAACGTTATCCAAGGCGTGGGCCGCTTCAGCAATGTCGATTTGCGGAAGCTACAGCATTCAGGTGCTTCAGGTGCGCGCGCATCAAGCGCTCGAAGCTGATCAGCGTGTATAGGGATGATTGGTCAAAGCGTCTCTGCAACGGTTGCTACGGTCGTCTGCTGTCGTTGTATGAGATCAAGAGCGGCACGAAGACCGGGGATGAACGGGCAAGAGAACTCGCGGGCGCGCTACTTTCGATGGTGTCGCTGGACGACCAGCGTCAGGCGGAACGGCTGTATCGGACCGCCGAAGAACGAGCGAAGCATTTGTCTCCGGAAGCCGTACGGTTTATCGCGACGGCAGAACATGTGGCCAGTGGGCTTGAGCTCGAACCGCAGCTCGAGTGGTCGCCCGCAGTGATCGGGTTGTGCAAGGCAGTAGAGTCGGAATTGATTGGCCGAATTGTCGCGCCCTTGGCCGGAAAGGCACTTGGCGCGGATTTGACGGCTGACATGAACGATAGAGATATAGGGCGTGTCACTGCATTCTGTATAGACACCAGAAAGAAGCCGCCGGAGTTGGGAGTGTTCGCACACTTCTTGCAGACGGTCATCCATAGCCAAAGGCGGCGCGAGACGAGTGCCACCATTCGCACGTTCTTGCGACTTGCCGGAGATTGGAGCGGCGCGAACTGGATTTTGGATCCGGCGGGCCTACATCAGGCGATTGTGGTGCTGGCGACGAGCTTCAGGAATCGGGCAGCTCATATCGATGAGCTGGGGAGGACTGACTATTGCCGCTGCCGGGAATTGGTGGTCGGGAGTCAAGGTGTCGTTTGGCGTCTTGTCTTGTCAACAGAGCACAAAGGTTGAGTACGCCAGGGTTTGGGCGCCCGCAGGGACGGGGGCCGGAGGCTCGGTAGGCTCGGTAGGCTCGGTTCCTGGCTCGGTTCCCCGGGCATAGAGAGATAGAAACTGATTCGGAGGATCCTCAGCAGTAGCGGAGCGGCAGGTCGACCAGCAATCGCCGCCGGCGCAACTCGTTGCAACGGGCACCGACTCCGGCCGGTGTGATTGCGCCGCGGAGGTCCATGTCGACGGTGACGCTCGCCGGCAGGTACCGCTTGGCGAACCCGAACTCGTCCTCGTACTCTGGTGTGGGGAAGGTGAGCGTGAGGCGGGAGACGCCGTCCGTGTAGTCCAAACGGTAGAGCGGGTTGACGGTCAGGACGCCCGCAACGTCGAGGCGGTCGCGCACGGGGTGGCGGCGGTAGAGCGCGGCGTGGTGGGTGGCGACGAGCGTGATCGTCGGCGTGTCGCCGCATGCGACCGGTGACGTGTGGTTCGCGAGGTCGACGACGCGCTCGTCCAGCAGGCCGGCGAGGAGGACTCTGTCGTCGAAGAACCTGGGCTTCAGCGCGGCGAAGAGGTTCGAGTAGGCGGCGGGCGAGAGGGTGTCGCCGGCGGAGTAGTTTTCGCCGTGGGCGCTGTGCAGGTGCGGCATGACGATGACGGCGTCGCTAGTCGCGGCACGCTGCATCTCGCCGGCGAGCAGACGCTTGTGCCAGATGTACGGGAACGCGTCGCTCAGCAGCACCGTGGAGAACCGGTCGTCGGCGAAGGGCAGCGGGCTGTTGGCGTCGCAGCACACGGGCTCGCAGTCGGGCGCCACGATGCGAGCGGCGAGCCAGAGCTTCCAGAAGTGGACGTCGGCGAGGACCGTGCGCGCGCACGCGGGCTGACGCAGCAGGATGCGGGTGAGATGTCCCGAGCCGCCGCAGAGATCGAGGGCGTTCCGGAACGGCGCTGCGCCGCGCCCCGGGCGGTCCGATGCTCCGGCGCCGGCGCGTGTCTGCGGGTCGACGGGGTTCGTCGGGTCGCCCGCTGGGCCGGGATGCCCGCCGTGTCCCAGCGCGTCGAGCAGCGCCTCGACGAGCAAAAAGGTCGGGTCGGAGAACCGATGGAGGAAGTAGTCCGCCTCGGCATCCCGGCAGAGTACGCCCAGCAGTTGGCGATACGTCGGTTCGTCAGCGTCGGCGGTCAGCTCGCGAAAGGCGTCGAGCCGCGTTCCTTCGAGGCCGAGCAGCATGTGCAGGGCGTCGTCGCGACGCCCTGCTTCGAGCGCGTGCATGGCGTCCCGCGAGGCGTCGTCGGCGATGAGCACCGGGATTCCCGCAACCACCGGGAAGGCGCAGCACTCGCACCCCAGAACGCCGGATTCGATGCCGTCTCGCCCGCGGTCGAGCGCGGCGTTCTCGATTACCGACAGGTGCGTGCCGCAGAACGGGCAGCGGAGGAGGTCGAGGGTCTCTATCAGCATGGCGGCATCGTTCGGCCTCCGCCCGGGGGTTGGTCGCTGGCATGGCAGGGCCCGGCGGATGGTTCGGGTGGTGAGCCGAGGTCTTCGAGGAACGTGCGGCCCGCTGCGCCGGCGGGGGACCGACGGTAGTGCTCGGTGCCCAGCAGGCGGGGGGCGTCCTGGGCGGTGACGTACGCCAGCGCGCTGCCCCGAAATTGCGAGCCGTGGCAGGCCAGAGCGGCGAGCTTGCGCGCCGCGAAGGCGCTCGCGTCGACGACGAGTGTCGGGGCCGGGGCCGCCGAGCCGAATGCGTCCGGGTCCTCTACGCCGAGAATCGACGTCGCCGGCCGCCGAGCCCGCGGGTGGTGTGGGTGGTGCCCGGCACCGCTCGTCGCGGAGTCCCGATCGCCGTCCGGACCACCCGTCGCCGATGTGCTCCCGGCAGGGCGTCGCGACGTCGCCAGCGCATGGTCGGCGACCGCTCGCATCGATCCGGGCGGTATCGTCACGTAGTAGAGCGCGGGTGCGGCGTCGCCCAGCCCCATGACGGCAGCCGTCGTCAGCTCGTGCACGGCGATGTGGTCCGGGTGCCAGTACAGACCGTCGGCATCGAAGGTGACGACGACCTCGGGCCGGCGCGCGCGGATCTCCGCTTCGACTTTCTCCCGCATTACGACGGCGGGGAGCCAGGGCAGCATGCCGTCTTCATGATCGAGCAGCGTCACGGTGCCGATACCGAGCGCGCGCGTGGCCGTGTCCAGCTCCCGCCGCCGTCTCCGTCCGACGTCTCTGGTGCTCTCGGCATGCTCGCCGCTGCCGGCCGTCGCGCCGCGACCGTGCTCGCCGCGGGTCATGCAGAGCAAAGACACGTCGGCTCCGAGGTGGGCGCACCAAGCCAGCAGCCCGCCGCACGCGATGGACTCGTCGTCCGGGTGCGCGAACACCGCCAGCAAGGAACGTCCGTGCAGGTCGGTCGGCATCGGCATGGGTGATGTGCTCGCGACGGTGGAAGCGTACGTCACGGACGGCCCGGTACGCCACGGCACGCCCCGGAGGGCAGGCGGAAACGGGGGCGGCAACAGCCCGGCGACGCCGGCGACCCCCGAGTGATAGTGTGCGACATATGAACAACGGCGATATTGGTATCGTCACCGTGCTGCATGAGCGCATGCATCAGATGGACCGTTTCCGGGAGGACTTCGGAGACGAGGCGGGAGGCCTCCATCCATGAGCAGACAACCTCGTACCGTACTGGCCGCTCTGACCGCGGCCTGCATCGTGGCCGTCGCGGTAGCTGGAGAGCAGAACCCGTCCGACCGGTTCGCCAGCGTCGAGCTGACGACGGTTCCCGTTGCGGGCCAGGTCCACATGGTGAAACGCCCGGGGGGTGGCGGCAACGTCGGGGTCTTCGCCGGGCCGGACGGCGTGCTGCTCGTCGACTCGCTGTTCGCGCCGCTCGCCGAGCGGCTGGTCGCCGCGGTGCGCAGCGTGTCCGACGGCGAGATCCGCTTCCTGATCAACACCCACGTGCACCCCGACCATATCGGCGGCAACGAGCCGCTGGCGGACCGGGACGTCCTGATCTTCGCGCACGACAACGTCCGGGTGCGCGCGCTCGAGCGGCTCCGCTTCCCGCGCCGCGGGGGGAGCTTCGCGCCGCGGCCCGCCGCCGGAGCGCGGCCGGTGGTCACCTACAACGACGCGGTGAGCTTCCACTTCAACGGCGAGCAGGTGCGGGCGTTCCTGGCGCCGGCCGCCCACACCGACGGCGACACGTTCGTCCACTTCCCGGAATCCGACGTGCTGCATCTCGGGGACGTGTTCCGCACCACGAGCTATCCCATCATGGACGTCTACAACGGCGGCACGGTGGCGGGCACCGTCGCGGCGCTCGAGAAGGCGATCGCCATGGCGGGGCCGGACACCCGGGTGATTCCCGGACACGGCCTGGAGGTCGTCGGGCGCGATGCGATGATCGAGTTCCTGAACATGATCGTCGATGTGCGCGAGCGCGTGCGGGCGATGATCGCCGAGGGCCATACCCTGGAGCAGGTGATGGCCGCGGCGCCGACCGCCGCCTACGACGCGCAGTGGGGGCAGGAGGCGACGTGGACGGCGAACGACTTCGTCCCGATCGTGTTCTACGAGCTCGGCGGCGGGTCGCTCTTCGTGCGCTGAGCCGGGATCGCGGATCGCACGCCCTGCCGGGCCGCCGCCAGCCCGGCGTAGATCCCGGCGTACTCCTCGACCATCCGGTCCGGGTGGAAGCGCTCCAGGGCGCGGGCGCGTACCCGTGCGCGGTCGAGCGTCGTGATCCGCCCAAGGCCCGCCGTCAGCTCCTCCAGGCGCTCGAAGGCGCAGCCGGTGACGCCGTCGTCGACCAGCTCGCCGACCGCGCCGCGGTCGAGTGCGGCCACCGGCGTGCCGCAGGTCATCGCCTCGGCCAGCACGAGACCGAACGGCTCGGCGGCCTGCACGGGGTAGAGCAGGGCTCGCGCGCCGCCGAGCAGCGCCGCCCTTCCGGCGGAATCGACCTCGCCCCGATAGACGACCCGGTCGCCGTCGACGAGCGGTGCGACCACCTCGCGGTAGTAGTCGTTCTCCGCCGCGGCGAGCACCAGGCGCAGGCCGCTGCGCCGGGCTGCGTCGATGGCCTCGAGCACGCCCTTGCCGGCGGTGAAGCGGCCCAGGAACAGCAGGTAGTCGTCGGGCTGCGGCCTGAACGGAAGCGCGGCGACGTCGACCGCGTGGTGCACGGTGCCGGCCACCGTCAAGCCGTGCAGCCGGCGCGCCTGCGCGTCCGAAACGGCGATGAAGGGGGCTTCCGGACAGCGCGACCAGAGCGCTATCTCCGGGTCGGACGGCCAGTGGTGGACGGTGTGCACGAGGGGCGCCGGCGACAGGCGCGCGAACGCCAGTCCCAGGGGCGCGTACTCGGCCTGGGCGTGGATCACGTCGAAGGCCGGCGCGCGCTCGACCGCCGCGGCCAGGTTGAGCAGCTCGCACAGCTCCCACGGCCAGAGCGACTCGTCGGCGTGGTAGCCCTCCCGAAAGACGGCGTGCAGAGCGGCCGGCGTCTCCGACGACCCCGTCGCGAACAGGGTGACGTCGTGGCCGCGCGCGACCAGGCCTCGGGCTAGCAGGTCCGTCACGGCCTCGATCGATCCGGACCGGGCAGGCGGCACCGACTGCGCGACCGGCGCGACCAGGGCGATCCGCAGCGCGTGCAACGACGATCCTCGCATCTCGGCGTCGTCCCGCGTTACCCGCATGCGGCTTCCAGCAGCCGTGGCAGCACGCGCGCCGCGTCGAAGCACTCCTGCGCGATCTCGCCGGCCCGCGCGGCGTGCAGCGGGTAGTCGCTCTTGACCCGCGCGAGGCCGTCGAGCGCCTCGTCGGCGGTGGAGAACGGGATCAGGCCCGCTCCCGACGGGAGGTGGGCGCTCCACCCGGTGTCCTGCACGACAGCGGGACGCCCCGCGGCCAGATAGCAGGCGGTGCGGTCGCTGAACCATCCGGACCGGTGCGCGACGTAGGCGTGCTTCGCGACCCCGAACTCCGCCTTCGAGCCCCGGATGAAATCGCGGTAGGCTCCGGCGGTGCGGGAGACGCGCATGGCGTCGACCGGCGACCAGCCGTGCGCCCGCAGCAGCTCGTGCGGTCCGTTCACCGCCAGCTCGAATCGCGCCGGCGTACGCGCCGGCAGGTCGATGAACCGGACGAACTCCCGGTCCTTGTTGCCGTCGACGTCGGTGAAGCTCTCCGTCTTCCAGGTCATGACGGTCGTGAAGCGGTCACGGACGGGGGCGCTGCCGGTGCGCCAGAGCCGGGTGACGATCGGCTGCCAGGTCGGGCGCCAGGTGAACCCGCCGGTCGGCACGTCGCACGCGGGCGTGCCGACGTTCGCGCCGAACGTGAAGAGGTGATCGAACCCGCGGAAGAAGTCGACGTACCAGGCGACCCCCTTGGCGATGGCGAGCTGCGTGAACACCGGGTCCGAGTCGATGAAGATCCGGCGCGGGATGGCTCGGTACTCGTCGCGCCAGAACCAGCAGCCGCCCGACAGGTCGATGTACAGGTCGGCGCCGCGGCAGTACTCCCGCAGCCGGTCGCGCGACCATCCGTGGTACGTCTCGTCGTAGTTGACGAAGCACCAGCGGTCGCCCAGGCCGTGCGGCGCGAGGGCGTCGTGGATGTAGCGCGTGCCGTAGGCGGGATCCTCCGAGATGGCGTCGGCGTCGGCGTCGTAGATGCACTCGCCGGTGTCTTCGAGATAGCAGACCTCGTGTCCGAGGTCGCGCAGCCCCAGCAGGTACATCAGCGAGCACCAGGTGACGCCGCCGAACGGATAGCGCCCGATGATGCCGGCGAAGAGGATTCTCATGGCCGGATCAGGATCGCGCGGGCAGCGCCAGGTCGGGGGCCTCCGCCGCCGAGCCGGCCAGATCCGGGTCGTCCAGCGAGCCGCCGCTGGCCAGCCGTTCCCACATGCGGCGGTAGAGATCGCTCGACGCGAGCAGCGCCTCGTGCGGACCCTGCGCGGTGATCCGGCCGTCCTGCAGGACCAGGATGCGGGTGGCGTCGCGGATGGTGGAGAGGCGGTGCGCGATCACGAACGTCGTGCGGCCGTCCCGCAGGCGGCGCAGGGCGTCGAAGACGGCGGCCTCGGCCAGCGTGTCCACGGCGGAGGTCGGCTCGTCGAGGATCAGGATCGGCGCCCGCTTCAGCAGCGCTCGCGCGATGCCGAGCCGCTGGCGCTCGCCGCCGGAGAGCGTGGCGCCCGCCTCGGCGACCGGCGTGGCATAGCCGTTCGGCAGCCGGGCGATGGCCGCGTGAATCTGCGCGTCCCGCGCCGCCTGCTCCACCTCCGCGTCCGAGGCGTCGAGGCGCCCGTAGCGGATGTTGTCGGCGATCGTGCCTGCGAAGAGCAGCGGGTCCTGGGGCACGAGTGCTATCCGCTCGCGCAGAGAGCGGAGACGGTAGGCCCCGGCGTCGCGCCCGTCGATGAGCACGCGCCCCGCCGTCGGTTCGAAGAGCCGCGGGATGAGGTGCACCAGCGTGGTCTTGCCGGCCCCGGTCGGGCCCACGATGGCGACCAGCTCGCCGGGCCGCGCGTCGAAGGCGATCCCGTCGAGGACGGTGCGCACGCCGTCGTACGAGAAGTCGACTGCGTCGAAGCGCACGTGCCCGGTCAGTCCGCCGGCGTCCACGGCGTCCGGCCCGTCCGCGATCTCCGGCTCCAGCGCCAGCATGTCGCGTACGCGGCCGGCCCCGACCACCGCCTGCTGCAGGGAGCCGACGGTGTGCGCTATCTCCGCGACCGGGTCGTAGACCCGCGCCAGGTAGGCGATGACCACCAGGAGCTCGCCGACCGTCAGCGTTTCTTGCAGAACGTGGAGCCCGCCGGCGACGAGGATGACCGCGGTGCCGGTCAGCGTTACCGCGGTGACGGCCACGGAGAAGAGGGATTCCTGCCAGGTCAGGCGTACCCGCGCCTGCACGGTGTCGCGGCTGGCGTGCGTGAAGCGGCCGAGCTCGTGACGCTCCCGCGCGTAGCTCTTGATCGCGGCGATGGATCGCAGCGTCTCGTAGGCGCGCTCGACGAGTCCGGATTCCAGGATCTTGACCTGCTCGGCCCGTTCGCTGAGGGTCGTCGCGTGGTAGCGCAGACAGAGGTACAGAAACGGCGCCACGGCCAGCGCCAGCAGCGCGAGCGTCGCGTTCATGGCTAGAACCACGACGAACATGACGGTGAGATGCAGCGCGGCCAGCGTGATCGGCAACGCGCCGCCGGTCACGAGGTCGTTGATGCAGTAGGTGTCGGCGTCCAGCCGGTACACCGCGTCCGAGGTCCGGTGGGTGAGATGGTGCCGGAGGGGCAGCGCCTGCAGGTGCTCCAGAAGACGGCCCCGCAGGTCGTGGACGACCCGCTGGCCCATGCCGACCTCGAGCTGCGTATGCGCCAGGCGCACCAGCTCCGCCGACAGCTCGATGACCAGGCCGCCCGTCGCGAACAGCACCAGCAGGCCGATGGCCCCGAGGTCGGCGACGAACGGAAGGAGGGCGACGAGCGGAGCGGGGAGCGACTGCTGGCCGAGCACGCTGTCGACGATCAGCTTCAGCGCCCACGGTGCGGCCGTGGCGAGGCCGATCTCGACCAGCGACAGTCCCAGGACGGCGGCGACCCGCGCGCGGTAGGGCCGGAGGAACGCCGCCGTCCAGCGGATCAGGGTCACGGGGTATCAGTGTACGCGCGCCGGCGCGGCAGGGGTTGCCGCCGCGCCGGCGCGTGTCGGCGCGCCAACGGAGCGGGCGCGATAGAATGAGCCCGCTCCATGACGATGACCTTTCAGGAGGCTGCGGTGAAAATCACGCGAGTGACGGTGATGGCGGCGCTGGTGGCGGCGATGGCGGCGAGTGTCTCGGCCCAGACCAACTGGCCGCAGTTCCGGGGCGGGGTGGCGGGCGTCGTCGCCGACGATCCGGCGCTGCCGGAGCGCTGGGGGCCGGACGAGAACATCGCCTGGCAGGTCGATATCCCGGGACGCGCCTGGAGCTCGCCCATCGTCTGGGGCGATCACGTCTTCGTGCTGACCGTCACCCGCGTGACCGGAACCACGGACGCGCAGCCGATGCCCATCGAGTCCTACCGGGCCCGCTCGCTCGGCGGGTCGATGACCGGGGCCGACATCGAGAGAGAGGGCGAGCCGCTGCGCTGGATGCTCTACGACGTCGACTTCGAGACCGGGGCGGTCCGCTGGGAGCGTGACCTGCACACCGCGGTGCCGACGCTGACCGCGCACCAGAAGAACACCTTCGCGTCGGAGACCCCGGTGACCGACGGCGAGCGCGTGTACGTCTACCTGGGCGACATCGGCCTCTTCGCGTTCGACTTCGAGGGCAACGAGGCGTGGTCGGTGCCGCTGGAGTGGCTGCCGCGGCGCAACTGGGGCGCGGCCGGCTCGCCGGTGCTCCACGAGGGGCGGCTCTACGTCGTCAACGACAACGACGAGCGGTCGTGGGTGGCGGCGTTCGACGCGGCCACCGGCGAGGAGATCTGGCGCACCGATCGCGACGAGGGGACCAACTGGTCGACGCCGTTCGTCTGGGAGAACGACGTCCGTACCGAGCTCGTCACCACCGGCACCGGCGGGGTCCGTTCCTACAGCATGGACGGCGAGCTGCTCTGGGAGCTGCACGGCATGTCGTCGCTGGTCATCCCGACGCCGTTCGCCGACCACGGCCTGCTGTTCATCAACTCCGGCTACATCGCCGACACGAACCGGCCGGTGTACGCCATCCGGGCGGGCGCGAGCGGCGACATCTCGCTGGGGCAGGGGAGCACCAACAACGACTACGTCGTCTGGTCGCACCCGCAGCTCGGCTCCTACAACCCGTCGTCGCTCGTCTACGGCGACTACCACTACACGCTGCTCGATCGCGGCATCCTGATGTGCTACGACGCGCGGACCGGCCAGCCGGTCTATCCGCGGCGCCGCGTCACCGCCGGGACGCTCTTCACGGCGTCGCCCTGGGCCTACAACGGCAAGATCTTCGCGCTCAGCGAGGACGGCGACACCTTCGTCATCCAGGCGGGAGACGAGTTCGAGGTGCTCTGGCGCAACTCGCTCGGCGACGAGATGACGATGGCGACCCCGGCGATCGCCCGCGGGAGCCTCATCCTGCGGACGGCGTCGAAGCTGTACCGTATCGCGTCGGACACCGGCGATTGACGCCGGCGCGGGAGGCGGATTCGGAGGAGGATGCGAGCGGGCAGGACGCGTCCCGCCCACTTGTGGTCGGGAGGGTGACATGGCACGCGGGGCTGAGTGGAGAGTCGTGCGACGGGGGGCCTCGCACGGCTTCGACCGTCATGAACCGTCGACCTTTCTGAACGGAGCCTTCCTGTTCCTGACCATCGTGGTCGCCTTCCTGGTCGCGGAACATGTGGACGAGGTGGGTTGGTACATGCTGTTCGCAACCTTCTGGATATTCAGGATCTACTGGGAAATGTGCGCTCTCCTGGGCCACGTGATGGAGCTGGAAGAGAAGCTGGCCGAGCCGCACGACAGCCTGGAGGCCATGCGCACAAACGCGACGGTGCTGCCGATTCTCGGATTGTTGCCGTTTCTGGCTGTGATGGCCTTGACTTGATCTTCAGCCGGCTTCCGTTGAACGGGCCGGCGCCCAGCGGCTAGAATAAGCGGTTCAAGGGGCGAAATCGAGTCTGCCGGCGTCCGACCGGAGTACAGAGCTTGAGGGAGGCGAGTCGATGAATCATCGTGCACTGACGGCGTTGTTGGCGCTGGCGGCGGTCGTGCTGCTGGCCCCGTTGCCGCTCGCGGCGCAGTCGGGCGGCGAGATGATGCGGACCGCGGACGGGCAGCCGCACATCTCCGGGATCTTCACCTTCCGCACGCTGACGCCGCTCGAGCGGCCGGCGGCCCTGGAAGGACGCGAGCGGCTGAGCCTCGAGGAGGCGGCGCAGTTCGAGGCTGCGGAGCGCATCCGGCTGAACCGCGACCTGTTCGACCCGATCACGGGCGCGCCGAGCGCCGGCTACCAGCCGCGGGCCGAGGGCGGCGTGCTGTCGTACAACGAGTTCTGGTACGAGCGGGGCATCGAGCTGACCGCCGACAAGCGCACGTCGCTGATCGTCGACCCGCCGGAGGGCCGGATCCCGTACACCGGCGAGGCCCGTGAAGCGCGGCGCATCCGCCGCCTGAACCTGCGCAACGGCTTCGCGGATCACTACACCGACCGCAGCCTGTCCGATCGTTGCATCATGGGCTTCAACGCCGGACCGCCGATGACCGCGGGCTCGTACAACAACAACGTGCAGGTCATGCAGATCCCGGGCTACGTGGTGATCTACAACGAGATGGTGCACAACCCGCGCATCATCCCGATCGACGCCGAGGCGCCGCGACATGGCCTGCGCCAGTGGTCGGGTGAGTCCCGCGGACACTGGGACGGCGAGACGTTCGTCGTCGAGACCTACAACTTCGTCACCGAGACCAGCCTGCGCGGATCGTCGAGGGACACGCACGTCATCGAACGCTTCCGCCGCGCCGATCCCGACACGGTGATCTACGAGTTCACGGTCGAGGATCCGAACAACCTCACGGCGCCCTGGACGGCGATGATGCCTCTGCGCCGCACCGACGGCCCGCTCTTCGAGTACGCCTGCCACGAGGGCAACATCGGCATGGAGGGCATCATGGCCGGGGCGCGCCGCAAGGACACGCAGCGCGTCGACGCCGACCGCTGATCGGGGACGCGAGTCAGCCGGAAATTCGCACGACTCATGCGGCCCGTTGCGGGGCTTCCTGCTACGGGCCGCATCTGTGTACGCGGTCCGACGTGAGCCTGCCCGCACCCGGCGGGCATCTTCGCCGCCGACGGTAGCGCCGCACTTGAACCTGCGTCGCCGGCCGTTTGAAACGTCAAGACGGCGATGGCGTGGCTTCGGCAGTCCAGCCGGCTGTGCCGCCGATCAGTCGCGTGCGCAGGTCGGCGGGTGCTTGTGCCGCGACGCTCTTCAAGTCTGAGAGGTCGACGGACTCCGGCGACGTCCTGTGCAGGACCATGAGGCGCAGGAGGCGGTCGGCCTGCGGTCCCACCGGCGTCCTTCCATGCTCCCAGCGGGAAACGGTCTCGGGGGCGGCGCCCATGTGGTCGGCCAGTTCCCTGCCGGACCACCCGAGGGTGGTCCGGAGGAACCGGACTTCCGCCGGCGTCAGGCGCGCCGACTTGCGGACGACCGCAATGGCCATCACGTGGTGGAGTTCCTCCATCCGGGGAATCGCGACCTCGTACTGACCACACTGGCCGCACCGGCTGACCTCGACGTCGACGAGGGTCACCCCCGGCAGCCCGCATGCGTCGTACTTGACGTTCTCCCGGCCGGTCGTCATCTCGTGGCCGCAGCCGAAGCACTTCATGTCCATGCCGTAATCACGGTGAGCGCCCGCGCGTCACGAAAGGCGATCACCACGGTGATCGGCCCGGCGCGCACACGATAGCGCCACGTTCCGTTCTCCCACTCCGCGGGATCGACCGCGCCGGATTTCAACGCGTTGACACAGTCGACCGTTGTGAGTCCTCGCTCTGAACACCGTTGGAGTGCGTGGTTGGTCCAACTCACGAGTCCGTCGGTTATACACTCTCTGATCAGTTGTTTGGCGATCTGTTCGCCAAAGGGTTCGTTGGGCGGCATTCATTCAAGCCTTTCGTGGGTGTGTCATGTCAACCTCCTTCTGAGAACTTTTTCGAATCCGAGATTCAGGGCTAACTGTTCAGTTGGATCAGGTCATCAATTCCCCCTTTTCTCAATTGTTGTCAAGGCATGAGAAATTGTCAAGTGGCGCATCGACGTACACGTCAGAGGATCCCAGGCACTCCTGGAACCGATCTGACGTGCGCCACCCTGCGGTGGCGGCCGTTGAACGGCCGGCGATTCCGGGTTAGGATCGACTTTTCCGTTGGAGCAGATGGAGGAGTCCAGATGAGTCAGCGATTCGTGGTGCTCATGGCGCTTGCGCTCGCCGCGGCGGTAGCTGCCCCGATTCCCGCGGGTGCGCAGTCGGTCGAGTCGGAGACGGCGATGCGGACGCCGGACGGCCAGCCGGACATCTCCGGCATCTTCACCTTCCGGACCCTGACCCCACTCCAGCGCCCCGCGGCGCTCGAGGGCCAGGACCGGCTCGACGCCGAGTCGGCGGCCCAGTTCGAGGCCTCCGAGCGGATCCGGCTGAACCGCGACCTGTTCGACCCGGAGACGGGCGCCCCGAACGCGGGCTACCAGTCGCGGGCCGAGGGCGGGGTGTTGTCCTACAACGAGTTCTGGTACGAACGGGGCATCGAGCTCACCTCGGACAAGCGGACGTCGCTCATCGTCGACCCGCCGAACGGGCGCATACCGTTCCAGCCGGAGTACCAGGAGGCGGCGCAGATTCGCCGGCTGAACCTGCGCAACGGGTTCGCGGACCACTACACCGACCGCAGTCTCGCGGATCGCTGCATCATGGGCTTCAACGCCGGGCCGCCGATGGTCTCGAGCGCCTACAACAACAACGTCCAGATCTTCCAGATTCCCGGCTACGTGGTCATCCTCAACGAGATGGTGCACAACGCCCGGATCATTCCGCTCGACGGCCGGCAGCACGGCGGGATCCCGCAGTGGTCTGGCGACTCGCGCGGGCGCTGGGACGGGGAGACCCTGGTCATCGAGACCAGGAACTTCCTGCGGGAGACCAGTCTCGGCGGCTCGTCGAAGGACACCTACCTGGTCGAGCGCTTCCGGCGCGTGGATCCCGATACCGTGATGTACGAGTTCACGGTCGAGGACCCGAACAACTTCACGCGGCCGTGGACGGCGATGATGCCGCTGCGGCGGACCGACGGTCCGCTCTTCGAGTACGCCTGCCACGAGGGCAACATCGGGATGGCCGGCATCATGGCCGGCGCGCGGCGCAAGGACACGCAGGCCGTGACGTCGGTCCGCTAGGAGCCGGGCCGTAGCACGGCATGGACTCCCAGGCAGGCCCGGCCGGGCGGCAATCGGAGCCGCAGGCGACGATTGTCGGGCTGGCGCCGGCCATCGGCTGACCGGCGCGCCGTCCGCGCGGGTCTCTACCACGCGATTCACAGGCCCGTCTCAGCACACTGGGGCGGGCCTTCTTCCTGTTTCTGTCTTTGTCGGAAGGAATAGACCCATGCGTTCGTGGTTGCCCTTCGTCGTGATGACGGTGCTGAGCTGGGGGACCTACATTCCCACGCTCCACCGCGGACAGCTCGCGCTCGGCAGCAGCGGCGTGCACGCTTTCCTCATGGTGGGGATCGCCTACGTGGCCGTGGCTATCGCGGTGCCGGGCGTGATGATCGCCCGCGCCGGGTCGTGGAACCTCTTCTCCGACAACCCGAACGGCATGCTGTTCACCTTCGCGGCCGGCGTGCTCGGCGCCTTGGGCGCGTTGGGTATCGTCCTGGCCCTGGTCAACGGCGGGCGGCCGAACGTGGTGCCGCCGCTGGTTTTCGCCGGCGCGCCGGTGGTGAGCGTCTTCGTCGCGATGCTCTACAATCCGCCGCAGGAGAGCCCGTCGCCGCTTTTCTTCCTCGGCATCCTGATGGCCGCGGCCGGCGCGTTCCTGGTGCTGTCGTACCGACCGCACTGACAATCTGTCGGGATGACCCATCCGGGATGCGGGGATGGGCTCGTTCCAGCGCTCGTGCGCGGGATGCAGCCCATGGCGAATGAAAATGCCGGTAAGTTCCGAAGTCCCGCCTCGAAGACTGGCCGGTCGATGGGGCTGATGTCGCGCCGGTCGGCGCTCGGGGCGCTGGCCGCACCCCTCGTTGCACCGCGCGTCGGCGTCGGCGGGCCGCTGGCCGGCGCACAGCCGGTCCCCGGCGGGCAGTCTGCTGGTGGGAGCGCGGTCGTGCATCGCGCTCCGCGTTCACTCGCCTCGGATGCCGTCACGCACGACTGGACCTCCTTTCTCGGCCCGACCCACAACGGCGTGTCGACCGAGACGCGCCTGAGCCGGACCCTGCCGCCGCCGCTGGTCTGGGAGCTGCCCACCGGTTCGGGCTACGCTTCGCCGGCGATTGCCGGCGACCGCCTCGTGTACCTGCACCGCGTCGGCGATGAAGAGATCGTCGAGTGCCTGCACCCGGAGACCGGGGCCACCCACTGGCGCCTCCGCTACCCGTCCGCGTACCGCGACCGCTACGGCTACAACAACGGTCCGCGCTCGAGCCCGGTCATCGACGGGGCGGGTGAGCGGGCCTACACGGTCGGGCCGAGGGGCGGATCCACGCGCTGGAGCTGGACTCCGGCCGCGTGGTCTGGCGGTCCGATCTGCGCACTGCATACAGCGTGCGGCAGGATTTTTTCGGCACCAGCTCGACTCCGCTCATCGACGGCGGTCTGCTGATCGTCAACGTCGGTGCGCCGGGCGGCCCGACCGTCGCGGCGCTGGACCTGGAGACGGGCGACCAGGTCTGGCAGGCGGGCGAAGAGTGGGGAGCGAGCTACGCCTCGCCGGTGCCGGCCGTCGTGCACGGCGAGCGCCGCGTGTTCGTCTTCGCGGGCGGGGAGTCGCGGCCGCCGTCCGGCGGGCTCATGTCCATCGATCCGGCGAACGGCCAGGTGGACTTTGCGTTCCCGTGGCGCAGCCGCACGTACGAGTCGGTCAACGCCGCCTGCCCCGTGGTCTTCGACGACAAGGTCTTCATCACTGCGAGCTACCGCGCCGGCGGGGCTCTCGTCGCGGTGCGCCCCGACTTCACCCACGAGGTGGCGTGGACGACGCGGGAGTTCGCCCTGCACTTCAACACGCCCATTCACCGCGACGGTTACCTCTACGGCTTCGACGGCCGCAACATGGGCGACTCGTCGCTGGCGTGCGTCGACGCCGCCACGGGAGAGGTGGCCTGGCGGGCGGTTCCGCAATGGCGCGAGAGGTTCACGAGCGGCGGGCGCGAGTACGAACAGATCCTGGGCACCGCGCGCGGCTCGCTGCTCGCGGCGGACGGGCTGTTTCTCGCCCTGGGGGAACTCGGACACCTGCTGTGGCTGGATCTGACGCCGGAGGGCTACACGGAGATATCCCGCTGTTGGCTCTTCGCGGCCCGCGAGTCGTGGGGGCTGCCGGTGCTGTCGCGGGGCCTGCTCTACGTGACGCAGAACGCGCGGGATCTCCTCACCGGAGCGGGTCCTCGGCTCCTCTGCTACGACCTGCGCGCGTAGGAGCGCGCGAGAACCGCCCGGAGTCGCAGCCGGCTCCCTGGGGACTCGCCCTGCCCCCCAGGGCGCCCGCGCCGCCGGGCGCCCCTTTCCGGCGCTGCCGACTTCGCCGGGAAGACGCCCGCCGCCGCTCAGGCGATGCCGGCTCCCCGCACCCCGACGTAGACCGAATAGAGCGACTGGCTCGCGGTCATGAACAGCCGGTTGCGCCGCGTCCCGCCGAAGCAGACGTTCGCGCAGCGCTCCGGCAGGCGGACGACGCCGATGACGTTACCGTCCGGGGCGATGATCTGCACGCCGGGGACGGCGCCCGCCCAGACGTTGCCGTCCGCATCGCAGCGCATGCCGTCGGCTATCGACCGCGCGGCGGGATCGCCCGGCACCGACAGTTGCACGAACTGCCGCCCGTTCATCAGGCGTTCGCCGTCGACATCCCAGACCTTCACATCCTGCCCGCTGCCGGTGTCGGCGACGTACAGGCGATCGTAGTCCGGCGAGAAGCAGAGGCCGTTCGGCGCGCCGATCTCGTCGGTGACGCGCGTAATCGCGCCCGTCGCGCCGTCGACGCGGTAGACCGACAGCGGCAGCTCCTGTTCCGCGGGGTAGCCCTCGTAGCTGCCGCGGATGCCGTACGGCGGGTCGGTGAACCAGATGCTGCGGTCGGGGTGGACGACGACGTCGTTCGGCGAGTTCAGCCGGCTGCCTTGATAGCTGTCCGCGATGACGGTGACCTCGCCGGAGTGCTCGTAACGCGCCACGCGGCGGCCGCCGTGCTCGCAGGCGATCTGCCGCCCCTCGTGGTCGAACGTGTTGCCGTTGCTGTGGCCGGACGGGCTGCGGAAGACGCTGACGTGGCCGTCCTCCTCGATCCACCGCATCTGCCGGTTGTTCGGAATGTCGCTCCAGACCAGGTAGCGGCCGCTGCCGTTCCAGGCCGGCCCCTCCGCCCACAGCGTGCCGGTGTAGTGCCGGCGGATCGGCGTGTTGAAGAGGATGTAGCGGCGGAACCGGGGATCGAGCGCGATGATGTCCGGGTCCGGATAATGCAGCGGGCTCCGGCCCGACCAGTCGCGCGGCTCGTACGGCGGCAGGCTGGCCTGCTGCGCGGCGGCCAGCACCGGCGCAATCGTGGTGGACGCGACCGCGGCTCCCAGAAACGCGCGCCGGCTCAGCGGTCGGCGAGGCGGACGGCGTGCGGGGAAAGGCGACAAGCGGCAAGGAGAGTCGGTATTCATGGTGGGATCTATACCCCATTGCTCAGTCGAGCGACAGCCATGCGCGAAGCGCCCGGTCGACGGCGTCGATTTCCGCTTCGCTGCAGCATCCGATCTCGCTGCCGATCCGCGCTCGGGGGACGCTGGCAACCTTGTCGATCGAGCCGCGATTCACCGCCCGGTCACCGTTGCCGATGACATCCCACGAGGCCAGGAGCATGACGACGCTGCGTGCGATTCGCGTTCGGCCATGGCGAAAACCCGGCCCGCGGCTCCTGCGCGTGCGAGTTCGGCCTGCCAGGCTGTTACGGCAGCGCCACGTCGGGAAACAGCTCGTCGGTCTCCTGCGGCTGGACGCCGAGGGCGTTGAGCGACATGGAGACGAGGCGGTAATTGGCGACGGTCATCACGACGCTCATCATCTCGCGCGTGTCGTAGCGCTCGGCCAGGGCGTCCCAGGTCTCCTGCGAGACGATCCCGTCCCGGTAGATCTCGTCCGCGGCGCGCACGTGGGCCGCCTCGAAGGCGTCCCAGCCGGCGCCGGCCCCGAGCGCGATCCGTTCCGGCTCGAGCCCGTGGTCGCGGGCGCGGCCGACGCTGCCGACGTGCTTCGCCCACTCGTAGACCGCCTGGCAGTTCCAGCCGATGCGCAGGATCAGCAGCTCGCGGAAATAGGGGGTCAGCGGCGAGATCCGGTTCACGTAGCCGGACTGGCCGCTGCGGGCCGCCTGCAGCGCGGGGTAGCGCCCGAACGTGCGGCCGACACGGATGCCGGACCCCTCGAGGGGCGCGACGCGCGGCGTCGTGAGGGGCGGCTCCGGGGCCGGCACGTCGAGCGCGTACGGCACGTCGGCGGGGAAGCGCGCACGGGCGTTGCCGTCCGGCTGCACCCCCCACGAGTTGTAGAGCATGGCGACGAGCGTCGTCTCGTTGACCGCCATCACCGCGTCGAACAGGTTGTAGAGGTCGAAGCGCGCGGCCAGCGCGTCCCAGGTCGCGTCGCGCACCGACGAGTTGACGTACAGCTCGTCGGCGAGACGCAGCAGCGTGGCCTCGAACGGATCCCACCCGGCCGCGGCCGGGCCCTCGGCGATGCGGTGGAGCTCGTCCGGCAGGATGCCGGCGGCCCGGGCGGTCGGCGCATGGTCCGCCCAGAGGTAGCTCGATTGCGTCAGCCACGCCGTCCGCAGGATGAGCAGGCCGCGGTGGCGCGCCGACAGGGTCGAGTCGATCGACGTGAAGAGGACGAACGGCATCACCGCCTCGACCAGCTCCGGCACGCGGAGCATCGTCCGGAAGGCGTTGCCGATTCGCACCTGGGAGCCGTACCGCTCCACGAGCGCCCGCTGCCCGGCGGTCCACTCGGCCTCCGGCAGGGGCGCGATGCGCGGCTCGCCGAGCCGGACGAGCGGCGCGCTGCCGGGGGCGTCGGGCCGTACCTGCGCTGCGGCGGGGTCTGCCCCGGCGCCGAGCAGGGCTCCGGCCGCGATGAATCCGACTACGGAGATGCAGCGACGGGACCCGATCATCAACATGGCCATTCTCCCGGCAGGCAGCGGGACAAGCCGGCGTGAGCGTACGCGCACCCACGCCGTACCTCAGGGGTTTCGCGGTTGCCGCTATTGCGCAGCGTCCTCCGCACGCGCACCGCGCATGATGTTCAGCAGACCGTAGTTGCCTTCGTGGCAGGCGTACTCGTACATCGGACCGGACGTCACTCCGCGCGACTCGTGGTCGGTGGTCATGGGAAGCAGCGCCGTCCAGGGCCGGGTGAACATGTCCGGATCGGTCATCGTGAACTCGTAGTTCAGCGTCTGCTCGTCGACGCGCGTGAACCGCTCGACCAGGTGCAGGCCGGGGCGCGCCGCGCGCCACGTCGCCCGCCAAAGGTCGTCGGTCCGGTCGGCGAAGGCGGTCGTCTCGACCACGAGGGTGTCGCCCTCCCACCGGCCGCGCGAGTCGCCGAGCCACTGTCCCACGTGCAGCGGGACGTGCGACCGCCCGTCGGTCGGGATCAGCCGGAACTCGTGGAACATCTCGTTCAGCATCGCCACCCAGCCCTCGGACTGCAGGATGTGGTAGTTCATGTTGTAGCCCTGCAGTGGGACGAACGGCAATCCGTCGGTGAGGCAGCGCTCGCCGGTGTCGGCGTCCGTCCACGAGTCGAACGGGCCGACGCCGTACTTGGCGGAGTCGGCCGCGAGCCGCTCGCGTCCGGTCTGCGTCCACGGGATGCGCCCGTCGGCCGGGTCGGTGATGAGCGACGTCCGGCGGTCGCCGGTCATCACCTTGCCGCCGTCCATCCAGAACTGGTTGTAGGCGCCGACGTTGCCCGGAATGAACCGATCGGAAGCGGCGCGCGCCTCGGCCGAGGAGGTCTCGAACGCCGCCGCCTCCTCCGCCGTGAGCACGTCCTGGTCGGACATCGCGGCGGGGCGCTCAATCGGCGTGAGGGTGGCGTTGGTCCAGATGCCCTGGATGTCCGGCGCGCCCCAGGGCGTGTGCGGCGCAGAGTATGCCCGGCCGCCCGCGGACTGCGCGCCGGGGACGGCGACGGCGGCCGCGGCCAGCACCGAGCAGGCGGTCGCGAGCAGCAGTTTTCGAGGTCGACGCTGATTCCGCGTGCCCATGATTTCCTCCTGATGATCGGTCGTGCCGGGTGCGGCCCTACCGCGCGGCCTTCGCCTCGTCGGCCCGCGCACCGGCGAGGATGCCTTCCATGCCGATGTTGCCCTCGTGACAGGCGTACTCGAAGATCGGCTCGTCGGTCCGCCTCCACTGCATCAAGGCCGTCCAGGGTGCCGACCACACCGTCGGGTCGTTCACCGTGAACTCGTAGTGCAGCTCGTCCGGCCCGGCCCGCGTGAACCGCTCCACGAGGTGCAGGCGCTCCCGGGCGCCCCGGAAGTTGCTCTGCGGCGAGAAGTTGCGGGTCTCGACGACCAGCGTGTCGCCCTCCCAGCGGCCCACCGGGTTGCCGTGCCACTGGTCGATGCCGTCATGGACGTGCGGGCGGCCGTCGAGCGGAATGATCCGCGTGGTGTGGATCAACTCCTGCTCGATCACGACGTGATCGGCCGTCTGGAAGATCTGGTAGTAGCTGTTGTAGCCCGCCAGCAGGTTCGGCAGGCCGAACGTGATGCAGCGCTCGCTGAGGCCGCGGTCGACGGTCCAGGCGGCGGGGCGGCCGCGGCCGGCGCGGGCGGTCTCGGCGGCCATCTTCGCCGCGGAGGTGGCCGGCGGGAGGCGGCCGTCCGGGGGATCGACGATGAGCGACGTGCGGTTGTCGAAGTCGCGCTCCACCAGCCAGAACTGGTTGTAGTTGCCGGTTCCGCCGTCGGTGGACGTGAAGCTCTCGGCTTCGGTCACCGCCACGTTGAAGAACTGGTCGCCGAAGACGGCGTCTCCCGCGTCCTGGGCGAACAGGCGTTCGGCCGTCGACTGGACGCGGGCCAGCTCCTCGGCGGTCAGCGTCTCCTTGTCCGCCAGCGACTCCGGCCGCTCGAGCGGGGTGACGGCGTTGTTGCCCCAGATGCCCTGCAGGTCCGGGTGGCCGTCCGCCGTGCGCGGCGCCGTCCATCGGGCGGATTGTCCGAGTGCGGCCGCCGGCAGCAGGGCCGCGGCGAGGATGACGCCGAGCGCGATGACGGTGTGGAGACGGAGACGGTTCATCGGTGACCTCCTGGCGGGTCGCAACCTGCCTCGCCAGAATAACAAAAAACGGCCGCCGCCCCGATGGCCGGATCGGAGCGGCGGCCGTGCCGAAGACGCCGGTTCGCCGGCGGGTCAGCGGCTGGCCGCGGCTGCCGCCTCCTGCGCTTCCTGGTGACGTGCGCCGGCGAGGATGCCTTCCATCCCGATGTTGCCCTCGTGGCAGGCGTACTCGTACAGGGCGTCCGGGCTGCTGCGCAGCGGAATCATCGCCGTCCACGGCCGCTCCCACGTCGTCGGGTCGCTGGCGGTGACCTCGTACTGCAGCACGTCCTCGCTCACGCGGGTGAAGCGCTCGGTGATGTGCAGATGCTCGGCGGCGCCCATGAAGTTGGCGAACGGAGAATAGTTCTTCGTCTCCACCACCAGGGTGTCGCCGTCCCAGTAGCCGCGCGAGTCGCCGAGCCACTGCCGGACGCCGTCGTCCAGATGGGGCCGGCCGTCGAGCGGGATGATCCGTGCGTCGTGGGCCATCTCCATCAGGATGACCACGTGGTCGGGCGTCTGGAAGAGCTGGTAGTAGCTGTTGTAGCCCGCGCCGAGGCGCGGCGCCCCGAAGCTGACGCAGCGCTCGCCGAGGCTGCGGTCGTCGGTCCAGACGGCGTGGCGCTGCCGCTTCGCGCTGGCGGTTTCGGCGCGCATCGTGGCCGCCGCGGTGCGGGCGGGCAGCCGGCCGTTCGGGGGATCGACGACGAGGGACGTGCGGTTGTCCCAGTCGCGCTCGACCATCCAGAACTGGTTGTAGTTCCCGGTGGCGGTGTCGCGCGAGCTGAAGTTCTGCACCGCGTTCAGCGCCGCCGTGAAGACGCTGTCGCCGAAGGCGGCGTCGTCCGCGTCGAGGGCGAAGAGCTCCTCGGCGTGGGACTGCAGCGCGGCCACTTCCTCTTCGGTGAGGAACTCGCGGTCACCCAGCACCTCCGGCCGCTGCAGCGGCGTGGCGTTGTTGTTGGCCCAGACCCCCTGCAGATCAGGGTGGCCGAAGGCGGTTCGCGGCGCCGTCCAGGACTCGTCCTGCGCCGACGCCGTGCCGGCCAGGAGCGCCAGGCCAGCGAGAAGCACGACCGTGACGTGAAGACTGCGTCTGGTCACCGTTCCCTCCTGTTCGCGTGAGTGTCTCTGAAGAACGACACGATTCTGCTTCCGGTAAAGAGTAAACATAGCAGTTTTGGCGTGCGTCGGCGCGCACTTTGTGCGGTACTCGGGCAGCGCGCCTGCCGGCGGGCGAGCCGCTCGGGCGTCGGCTCTCGGTAGACGGCCCCGGGTAGAGGCCCGGCCCCCCGCCGGAAAGCCGGCCGCGGCACGGGTGCCGCGGTCGCGGTCGAAGGAGGATAGGATTCGCGCAGGGGAGCGTTCAGCAATGAAGACGAGACAGTGGGACGCAGCGGCGATGCTCGTGGCGCTTGCGGTCGTCGGGATGGGGGCACCGTCGGTCGTGGCCCAGGCGCCGGCGGAGTGGCCCCAGTTCCGGGGCCTGAACGCCGGCGCCGCGGCCGACGACCCGGCGTTGCCCGAAACCTGGAGCACGACGGAGAACGTCGCCTGGTCGGTCGAGATTCCCGGGCTCGGCTGGAGCTCGCCGGTGGTGGCGGGCGACCACGTCTTCGTGACCGCGGCGATCAGCGCGGGCGAGGAGCTGCAGCCGGTGCCGGGGCTGTACGACCCCGGCGACGAGTTCGGCAAGCAGCGGTCGACGGCCGCGCACCGCTGGATGGTGTACGACGTCTCCTTCGCCACCGGCCGCATCCGCTGGGCGCGTGAGCTGGACGCCCTGGCGCCGCCCGAGCTGAAGCACATCAAGAACAGCTTCGCCTCGGAGACGCCGGTCACCGACGGGCGGCGGGTGTACGTCTACTTCGGCGCCGTCGGGCTCGTCGCCGCGCTCAACCTGAGCGGCGAGACGGTCTGGACCGCCGAGGTCGGCGCCTTCAACGGCGGGCAGGAGTTCGGCAGCGCCGCCTCGCCCGTGCTGCACGACGGCCGGCTGTACATCGTCAACGACAACACGACGCGGTCGTTTCTGGCCGCCTTCGACACCGCCACCGGCGAGCAGGTCTGGCGCGTCGAGCGCGACGAGACCGAGAACTGGTCGACGCCGTTCGTCTGGGAGAACGCGCTGCGGACCGAGATCGTCACCACCGGCCGGCGGAAGATCCGCTCCTACGACCTCGACGGCAACCAGCTCTGGGAGCTCGGCGGCATGACCGTCAACGTCGTCCCGACGCCGTTCGCCGGCCACGGCCTGCTCTACCTGAGCTCCGGCTATCCGGGCGGGTTCCCGCGGCCGGTCTACGCCGTCCGCCCCGGCGCGGCGGGGGACATCTCGCTGGCCGAGGGGGAGAGCGGCAACGAGTACATCGCGTGGTACCAGGCGCTGCTCGGCACCTATAGCACGTCGGCGCTGGTCTACGGCGACTACTACTACACGCTGCTCGACAGAGGGTTCCTGCTGGCCCACGACGCCCGTACGGGCGAGGAGATCTACGGGCGCCGCCGCATCGCCCCCGGCCACGGATTCACCGCCTCGCCGTGGGCCTACAACGGGAAGATCTTCGCCCTGAGCGAGGACGGGATCACCTACGTCATGGAGGCCGGCCCCGAGTTCGCCATCGTGGGGACGAACGACCTCGACGAGATGGCCCTGGCGACCCCCGCGATAGTCCGCGGCAGCCTGATCCTGCGTACGCAGTCGAAGCTCTACCGCATCACGGAGCGGGAGCCCGTTCGAGGCCCCGCACCGCGATCCGGAGCTCGGTGAAATGGACTCCCTTGACCGGGGTGCCCGCGCCCAGGCCGGGATCGGTCCAGTGGGGCAGAGGATAGGAGCAGGCGGCGTACGCTTCCTCGATCGCGGCGCGGGGCTCGGTGATGTGCACGGCCTTCACCGGGGTGACGCCCGGGACGATGTCCGGGTCGGTCCACGTGAAGCCCGACAGGTCGCAACGCCGCCGCGCGTCGTCGATCCGGGTTCGCAGCTCCGTCAGGTGGAGGCTCCGCAAGCCGGCGCGTCCGCCCGAGAGCGCCGGATCGGTGAAGGAGCGCAGCGCCGCCGAGTCGGCGGCGGCGAGCGCGTCTACGATGCCGGCGCCGGAATCGCGGTCCCAGGCGCCGGGCGCCTCGATGTCGAGCGCGGTGTCCTGCATCCGCTGCAGCAGCTCGTCCCGTGACATCGACGACGGTCCGCCCGCGGCCTGGAGCAGCAGCGCGGCGATCGCCGCCGCGTGCGGCGCCGCCGCCGACGTGCCGGGAAAGCTCTCGAATCCCGGCGTCGACGTCGACACGCGATCCGCCGCGGCGAGGTCCGGTTTCAGGAGCAGCCGTCCGCCCGTCGACGAGAAGTTGCCCGGGGTGATCGGTCTGCCGTCCGGATGGAAGAAGATCCGGCGCGGGCCGTCGGAGCTGAAGAGCTCGACCGACTCGGTACCGTTGAAGACGCCGCCCGGGCCGGCCGCCGCCAACACGTTCGTGGCGGCGACGCCTATCGCGTTCGCGGCCGCGGCGTGGTCGTACATCTGACCGTCGGTCGCGACCGCCAGGCGGCCTCGGTGGGTGTTGAGATGCAGGAAGCGGCCCTCGCCGCCGGCGTTGAGGACGAGCAGGGCGTTGCCGGTGTCCAGCCGATTGAAGGCGGTCCCCGCGATGATTTCGTAGGGGTCCTGCGTGCCGTTCTGGATGTCGAAGGACACGGCGCGCACGGCACGCATCCCCTCGCTGTCGGGTTGGCTGAGCAGAAACAGGTCGTAGTCGTTGGCCGACGCGCCGAGCGGGTCCGCCCACTTCAGACTGTAGAACCGGCCGCTGCGCGTGATCGTGTCCAGGCTCGAGACGTCCGTGAAGCGGTGCATGAACCCGGGAACGCCGAGGAGCCGGATGGGTATCCCCGGTCGGAAGTCTCCCTCCCAGACCCCGGACGTCCCGTCGTTCAGATTTCCGCCGTTGCCCGCCGCCGAGAAGTAGAAGCAGCCCTTGCCGACCGCGGCGTTGACCCCTTGCGCGACGATGCCGTCCTGGAACGGAGGTTCGGCGAAGTACGTGATGTCGTCGACGATGACGTCCGCCCCGGCGTCGCACAGCGCCTCGATGTTCGCTGCGAACTGCGCCTGCCCGCCGAACGCGGTCGCGTAATAGAGCCGGGCCCCGGGGGCGAGGTCGTGGACGATCTCGAGCATCGCCGTGCCCTCGTCGCCTTCTCCTTCCTGGTCCGGGAGGACTGTTATGTCGGCCGGCAGATCTCCCGTCGCCTGCCGCTCGGCGAGCGAGTCGATGCCGTCCGAGAGCACGCCGATGCCTATGCCGGAGCCGTCGACGCGGTAGCGACGCCGCGCCTGGTCCGCCAGGTGGGCGACGTCTCCCTCCGACACGTTGATTCTGCGGGTAATCGCGGGGTCGCCACCCGCGGTGCGGGCAATCGCTTCCAGGCGCTGTTGTGTTCCGCCCTTGGTCATCGCGAGGTCGGCGGGGTGAATCGACTGCACGGCGTCGAGCCCTGCGAGCCCTTCCACGGCGGAGAGCGGAAGCTCGGCCCGGATGGCCCCGTACTGCGGCACGCTGTTGACCACGGAGCCGCCCAGGGCGTCAATCTGCTCCAGGACTTCCGGCGTGACGTCGGCCCGAACGTCCACGGTCACCGTCCCGCCCGATTCGACGTCGACCGGCGACTCCCGCAGCACCACGCCGTCCGCGATCGGCTCGCCGCGCTGGATCTTCCGCGCCTGCAACAGGTGCGAGCTCACCTTCTGCTGGGCCTCGGTCCACTGCGCCTTCTCGGCCATCAGCGCCTCGATCTGCGCGATGAGCTCCGGCGACAGCTCGGATTCGACACCCGGCTGTTGCTGCGCGCGCACCGGCCAGACGAGCACGGCCGCCGCGGCCGCCGCGGCCAGCAGCAGCGCGACCCGCCACAGCGGCGCACCCGCACCGCGATTGGTTCCTTGTGAATTCAGAGACATGCCTTCGCGAACCCCTGGGGAAGAGAAGAAACGGGAACGAGCATGCACGAAGATGTGCTATGGACGATTATCGTCCGTATGTGCGACGAATGCCAACGGGGCGCCTGGTGGCGCGTCTCGGGAATGCCGGCGGCCTGCTCGCCTGCTCCGGGGAAGCTGTGTGGTCGGGGCGGCCGGGGCGTCCCCTCCGAATCGTCCCGCCGTCACGGAATCCGTTCGAAGACGAAGCGCCCGAACGATCGGGTCGGACCCCCGTCCGACACCGGGAATCCCTCCAGGCGAGTAATCGGCTCCTTGGGCAAGGTGTCGGCGTCGGCCGACGTGTAGCTTCGGCCGCTGTCGGTCCCGGCGTCCCAGGGCGGCAACTCTCTGGGCACTCGCTCGACCCATTGGCCGTCTTTGAGCAGCGGCACGTCGTAGACGCCGAGGAACCAGTCCGGGCTCGGCGCGATCATGGTGACGAGGCTCACGTGCGGGAACTCGAGGGTGACGTCGAACGCGTGGGACAGGCGGCCGGGTGTCTGATTCAACTGGCCGGCGCCGATGAAGCTCCCGGCCCGTCCGGCGTCGATGGCTGCTCTGATCTCGGGCTTGAGAGGCGAGACGCCACCCGTCTCGGCCATGTTCTCCATGCCCGGCGACGCCGGACGGTTGGGCATCCAGAACGGCGCTCCGGGTTGATGGGTGGAGCCGATGAGCGGCGAGTAGTGCGGGTTGTGGCCGGCGGGGAAATCCTGCGGATGGGTCGCTGCGCTCCAGTCCGACACGAAGGTCACCCGGTAGCGTGCGGTCGGCGGCGGCGGGGGGGGCGGCAGGGTGGCCCTCCCTTGCAGCTCGGTGACGTGCGCGGCCCGGATCGGCGTGATCCCCGCCTCGATCGACTCGGTCCAGGAGGGCGGCGTCCGGTTGCAGTTCCGATAGGCTTCCTCGATGGCGGTGCGGAGCTGGTTGAAGTGCACCGCCTTGATCGGCGTTTCGCCCGGCACGATGTCCGGGTCGGTCCACGCCGTGTCCCCGAGGCCGCATCCGCGTCGCAGGTCGTTGACGCGTGCGCGCAGGTCTCTGATGTGGACCGCCTGCACGTCGGTCCCCGGCATCAACCCGGCGTTGGTCAGCGCGCCGGCGCCCGAAAGACGCTCGGCGTCGGCCGGAGCGGGCGGTTGCTGTGCGCCGAGGGCGCCGAGCAGAAGCAGAGTCGCCGCAACCGCCGCAAGCGCGGAAATCGCCCGGAACGGGTGATCAGGCACGGTGTCCGTCTCCTCCAATCAGTTGAGGCGCTCGCAACACGCGTCGGTACGCCGCTCCCGATGTTGCGCGAGGCCGTTGACCGCCTGCGCTCAGCGCGTCGCCGCGCGGTCCGCCGGCCGGATACCCCGGACGTCGTCGCGCTCGGCGAGAGGGATGAACGCCTCGACCGGCGCCCAGGCGCGGATGGCGTCGTACCGCTCGAAGTGGCTCACGACGACTCCGCCGGTGGTCTCGATCGCACCGAGCAGCTCCGCGCTCACGTCGGCGGTGATGTCGACCAGAATGCGCCGTTCGGCATCCAGCTCGAGCGCGTCGCGGATCGAGAACGGTGGCTCACCGGCCTGCAGGCGGTCGACCGCGGCGAGC
Organism: Vicinamibacterales bacterium; assembly: GCA_963662835.3. Classification (GTDB taxonomy): domain Bacteria; phylum Acidobacteriota; class Vicinamibacteria; order Vicinamibacterales; family UBA8438; genus WTFV01. The sequence continues at coordinate 5,821,869 of CAXXVU020000002.1, read as the reverse complement.
AGCCGGCTGTCCAGCTTCGCCTCGGCGGGCGTCGCGGCCTTTCTCGGCACCTGTCCGGTCACGGCGAGCTGCGAGGGCGCCTCGGGCGAGGCCGCTTCACACGCGGTCACCGCGAGCGAGAGACACAAGACGCCGGCGGAGAGCGCTCCGAGCCGCCGCGGTCCCGCGGGCATCCGCGGAACCGCGACGACACGGGGAGGCGTCAATATCGTGCAACGTGTCACCGTCGCGAATTTCGGCTACTGGTTCTCGGTCGCCGCCGCCCGCGCGTCGAGGACCCGCTGGCCGCTCAGCGCGTTGGGCACCGCGTAGTTGCCCTCGTGGCAGGCGTACTCGAAGATCTCGTAGCCGGGCTCGGCCGTCAGCGGCATCCGGATCGTCCAGGGACGCGTGTAGACGTTCGGATCCTCGATGGTCACCGTCCAGATGATGGTGTTCTCGGACACGCGCCGGAACCGCTCCACGACGTGCAGCGCCTTGCTGACCGCTATTCCCTTGAGCCGGGCGCCGGCGCCGCTCGATGCGATCCAGCCGCGGTTGTGGAAGCCCTTCGTCTCGACGACCAGGGTGTCGCCCTCCCAGTGCGCGCGGGCGTCGCCCATCCACTGCCGGATGCTGTCGTCGATGAACGGCTTGTCCCGGAAGGGAATGATCCGCACGTCGTGGATCATCTCGTGCTGGATGACGAAGTGGTCCGGGGTCTGCACGATGCGGTAGGCGTTGTTGTAGCCGGCCGGCAGCATCGAGCCGGGCACGCCCCGCGAGAGGCAGCGGTCCCAGACGCTCATGTTCCGGTAGTGGTCGCCGTTGTGGGCGAGGTTGTAGACCTTGTTCTCCAGCGCCCACTCCCGGACCGGCGCGCGGCCGTCCGGCGGATCGACGATAAGCGACGTCTGGCCGGTCGACAGCACCGTGTCGCCCGCGTCGAGCCAGTAGCTGCCGTATCCGCCGACGGCGCCGCCCGCCTCGTAGCGCTGGGCCGGCGCGGCGTCCCGCGCCGCCTCGTCGAGCGCCCGCTGCGTGTTGCGCTGGGCCATCTCCTCGTCGGTCAGGAAGGCGCGGCCCTCCAGCGCGGCCGGGCGCTCCATCGGCGTGATGGTCTTGTTGCCCCACAGGCCCTGCAGGTCGGGCTGGCCGTCGGCGGTGCGCGCCAGTGTCCAGTCGGGGTCGATGACGCGCTCGAGCTGCGCGTCGGCGCCCGTTGCGCCGGCCAGCGCGAAGGCCGCCGCGAGGGCGGTGACGGTGACGAAGCGGTGGTTGATGAATCTGCGCATCGAACTGCTCCTTGGCTTGGTTTCTCGTCAGCGCGCCGCGTCGGCGGCCTTGCGTGCGTCCTCGGCCCGCGCGCTCACCATCAGGTTCAGCATCCCGTAGTTGCCCTCGTGGCAGGCGTACTCGAAGACCGGCAGATCGTTCTTCCGCATGGGCACGGCGACCGACCACGGGCGCTCGAACGAATCGGGATCGGTAACGGTGTACTCGTAGAGGAGGGTCCCCTCCGCCACCCGCGTGAGCCGCTCGACCAGGTGCAGTCCGGGTCCGGTGCCGCGGAACGAGGTCTTCCGGGTGAAGTTCTTCGTCTCGATCACCAGGGTGTCGCCTTCCCAGTGCCCGCGCGAGTCGCCGCGCCACTGGCGCACGCCGTCGGGCAGGTGGTCCGAGCCGTCGAGCGGGACGACACGCGCGTCGTGCACCATCTCGTTCAGGATGACCACGTGGTCGGCGGTCTGGAAGAGCTGCATGTTGTTGTTGTAGGCGCTCGGGTTCATCGGGGGGCCGGCGTTGAAGCCGAGGATGCAGCGCTCGAAGGCGCCGCGGTCCTCCGGACCGTGCGCGTCGCGGCCCAGGGCGGCGCGGCGCATGGAGGCCCGCTCCTGCGCGGCGGGGGTGAGCGCCGGCACGCGGCCGTCGGGCGGGTCGACGACGAGCGACGTCCGCAGGTCGTCGGTGAGCTCCCTGCCGTAGTCCCACCAGAAGTCGTTGTAGCCGCCCGACAGCGGGATTCTGCCGTCGGGGCCCGCCTGGTCCTTGTCGAGCGCGGCGAGCCGCTCCTCGGTGAACTGCGCGGCCTCCTCGGCGCTGAAGACGTCCTGATCGGCGATGGCCTCCGGCCGCTCGAGCGGCGTGAGGCTCCGGAAGTCCCAGACGCCCTGCAGATCGGGGCGTCCATCCGGGGTGCGCGGCGCCTGCCACGCGCCGTCCTGGCCGGCCGCGACGGCCGGAATGAGCAGGGCGGCGGCGAGCGTCACCGCGAGGCTGGTCGAGACGGACGGTCGGAGTCGCATCCGATACCTCCTGGTGAGAGCGGGTATTCCAACTGCCTATTATGCCCCGGTTCGGGCGCGGCCTGCATGCGTGGCGGACCCCGTCGCACCGCGGGCGGCGAGGCGTCCCGACTCCCGTGCGCGGCGCGACGCGGAAGCGTGCCGGCCGCATTCGAGTCGGGAGCAGTGCCGCCCGGAGGGATACGCGCACGCTCGCATGCAGCGCGGCGTCCGCCGCAAGCGGCTTGACAGGCGAATCGGGCGTCGTACAGTTAGGGGGCGCGCACGGCGCCCTCGTTCGCGCGGCGCCACGAACCGTCCGACTCGCACGGCGACGCGGATGTGCGCCTGCGGGCAGCGGACCCGGTCGAAGGAGAGAGCCGATGCACCGGATCGTCGTCGTCGCGCTGGGCATGCTGCTGGCCGCGGGGCCCGCGGCCGCGGGACAGGAAGACTGGCTGCAGTTCCGGGGGCCGGCCGCAGGCGTCGTCCCCGACGATCCGGGCCTGCCGGAGCACTGGAGCGAGACCGAGAACGTCGTCTGGACGGTCGACATTCCGGGGCTGGCCTGGAGCTCGCCGGTGATCGCGGGCGACACCGTGTTCGTCACCAGCGCCATCAGCGCCGGCGAGGAGCCGGAGCCGATCAAGGGGCTCTACGACCCGGGCATGGAGAACGGGTCGGAGGCCTCGCTGAACACGCACCGCTGGATGCTCTACGCCATCGACTTCCACACGGGGCGCGCCCGCTGGCAGCGCGAGCTGTACAGTGCCCCGCCGCCGGGCAAGCGGCATCTGAAGAACAGCTTCGCGTCGGAGACGCCGGTCACCGACGGCCGGCGCGTGTACGTCTATTTCGGCGCCATCGGCCAGGTCGCGGCGTTCAACATGAGCGGCGAGACCATCTGGACCCGGGAGCTCGACGTCTACAACACGTTGCTGGAGATGGGGACCGCCGCATCGCCGATTCTTCACGACGACCGGCTGTACATCGTCAACGACAACACCACCCGCTCGTTCCTCGCCGCCTTCGACAAGGACACCGGCGAGAAGGTCTGGGAAGTCGAGCGCGACGAGCAGGGCCAGAACTGGTCGACGCCGTTCGTCTGGGAGCACGACCTGCGCACCGAGCTCGTGACCGCCGGCACGCAGGGGGTGCGCTCCTACGACCTGGACGGCGAGCTGCTGTGGGAGCTCCACGGCATGTCGGGGCTCACTATTCCGACGCCGTTCACCAGCCACGGCCTGGTCTACATCAGCTCCGGCTATCCCGGCGGCGGCCTGCGGCCGGTGTACGCGGTGCGGCCGGGCGCCTCGGGCGACATCTCGCTCTTCCCGGAGGACGCGATGCGGCGCGGCATCACCTCCGGTTTCCCGGGCCCGCTCACCGCGTCGGAGGATATCGCCTGGTCGTATCCGCTGCTCGGAACCTACAACACGACGGCCATCGTCTACGGCGACATCTACTACACGCTGCTCGACCGCGGCTTTCTCGTCGCCCACGACGCGCGGACCGGCGAGGAGATCTACGGGCGCCGGCGCCTGGAGATCGGCAACGGCTTCACCGCCTCGCCGTGGGCCTACAACGGGAAGCTCTTCCTGCTGAGCGAGGACGGCGAGACCTACGTGGTGAAGGCGGGTTCCGAGTTCGAGATCCTCTACAAGAACGCGCTGAACGAGATGACGCTGGCCACGCCGGCCATCGCGCGCGGCAGCCTGTTCATCCGGACGCAGTCGAAGCTCTATCGGATCGCGAAGGGAGGCGGGCAGTGACGACGTTGCAGACGATGATGCGCGGTGCGGTCCTGGCCGTTGCGGCGGGTTCGATCGCGGCGGGCGCCGCCGCCCAGGGCGTGACGCTCGAGCCGGTGGGGGAGATCCCGGGGCCGGCGGAGCTGGTGCGCGTTCGGGGCGACCACGCCTACGTGTCCGGCGGACACACGTTCACCATCTACGACATCTCCGACCCGGCAAATCCCGTCGCGCGCGGCTCGCACACCTTTCCGCAGGAGATCTGGGGCTTCCGGTTGGCCGAGGACCGGGCCTACGTCGGCGCCAACTTCTTCGGTCTCGGCATCCTCGACATCTCCGACCCGGACGCGCCGGTGCTGCTCGGCCAGCACAAGACGCTCGGACAGACGAAGATCGGCGATATCGCGAGCGGCAAGGTGGGCATCATCGACCACATGGAGGGCTTCGTCCTCATCGATGTAGCGGATGAGACGGCGCCGGCGGGGATCGGTTCGTTCTTCCTCGACGGCTACGCCCGCGACGTGGTCACCGCCGGGACCATCGCCTACGCGACCGATTCGCCGTCGGGGCTCTACGTGTTCGACCTCTCCAGGCCCGGGATGCCGGAGCCGGTCGGCGTGATCCACGCACCCGCGGCGCCGCGGGACATCGAGGTGTCGGTGGGCACGGGCTCGCGGCCGACCCTCATCGTCGGGGCCGGCGGGGGAGACCTGCAGGTCTACGACGTCTCGGATCCGACCGCGCCGAGCAAGCTCTCGTCGTTCGAGACGCCCGGCCGCGCCACCCGCGTCGCGCTGGACGGCAACTACGCCTACGTGGCCGATACCGAGGCCGGCGTGCAGGTCGTGGATCTGTCGGACCCGGCCAATCCGGTGGCGGCGGGCGGCTTCGAGACGCCCCGCCCGGCGCGCGACGTCTCGGCGGCCGGTGCGCTGGTTCTGGCAGTGGTCGGCGATAGCGAGCGCGAGGGGCACGACCGCTGGGTCATGGTGCTGCAGAGCCGGTAGCAGGAAGCCGAAGGGAGGCTGAACGAGCCCCCGCAGGGGCCCTCCAGTAAGCCGCCCATTCGCGATAGGCGGGCGACTGCCGTGAGCATGCCGGATCTGGTCAGCTCCGCCGGCCCATGAGCTCGAGAAACGGGTTCACGACGCGCACTGAGCCATACGTCTGGCCGTGGCTCAGGTCCTCGGTGAAGAGCGTTCGAGCTCCGAGCGCCTCGGCCGCGGCGATGATCGCGCCGTCCCAGTAGCTGATCCGATAGTGCTGGCCGATCTCGGCCCCCACCTTGACGAGTGCCGAGTCGAGCGGCTGGCACGGGAACGCCTCAAGCTGCTCGATCCACTCGAGGGCCTCCCCTGGGCTCAGAGGTTGCTCGACCTTGCGGACGACGGTGACGTAGAACTCCTGGAGCACCTGGGCCGAGAGCCCGAAATCGACATCGTCGAGCAGCTCGAGTGCTCGTCCTCGTTTGGTCTCCTCCCGTTCGCCGCCGGCAACCGCGTAGACCAGTACGTTCGTGTCGAGGAAGGCATCAACGCTCATGAAGCTCGTCGCGGGTCCAGGTGCGGGGGCCGATCCGCGCCGTAGAGCGCTCGCTCAGCTCCCGGATGCGCTGGCGCGCCTTGCGGGACCGATCCTCCCGCTGTGCGATCCCGGTCAGGAACTCGCGGACCAGGGCGTTCACCGTCGAGCCACGTTCGACGGCGTACAGTTTCGCTGCGCGGATCACGGTCTCGTCGACACTGAGCGTGATGTTCTTCATCAACACAGTATACGTGGCACTGTGTGCTTGGCGAGCGTATCGGGTGCGCTCTGCGTGCTCCACTTGGTCACTCCCAGCGGAACACCCTCGACGCGACGGCGGTGGCGATGGCGAAGACCAGGGTGAGCACCGCGACATCCCCGAGGTGCGCCGACCACGGGTTCCCGCTCCAGATGCCGCGCAGCAGCGATACCGCGTAGGTGAGCGGCAGGAGCCACGCAACCGTCTCCAGCCCCGGCGGCAGCGTCTCGATCGGCGTGAACAGCCCCGACAGCGGGATCATCGGGTAGAGGAGCAGCGCCCCCAACGGCTGCGCGAAGCGGGCGGTCGGCACCACGCTGGCGATGACGAAGCCGATGGACAGCAGGCTCCAGGTGCTGAAGGCGAGCGCCACCGTGAACGCGGCCAGCGGCGCATCGAAGCCGATGGGGTAGAAGCGCCGGCCGACCGCCATCATCAAACCCAGCGTCGCGGCAGTGAAGATCAGCTTGACGAGTACATGCGCGAGCAGGATGGTGGGCGGGCGGACCGGCGTGGCGCGCAGCCGTTTGAGGATCCCCCCTTCGCGGTAGATGGCGATGATGGTGACGAGCGAGAGGACCGCGCTCAGGGTAATCAGAATGGCGACGAAGACGGGCAGGTCGGTTCGCAGAAACTCCACGTCGCCGGGGGCGGCCTCCCGGACGGCCCGGGCATCCGTGCCTCCGATTGCGATCCGCCCGACCACGAGAAAGAGCAGCACCGGCACGGCTACCGAGCCGAACACGCCCAGCGGCTCGCGGACGAAGATCTTCGTCTCGAGCCAGGTGAGATGCAGCAGGTGTCGCAACATCGCTTGCATCGTGCCGCCTCAGGCCCGAATGGACCGGCCGGTCAGCGTCAGGAAGACGTCCTCCAGCGTCGGCAGCACGGTGCGGAACTCCGAGACCGGCATGCGGTGCTCGGAGATGGTGTGGATGATGTCGGTGACCAGGGCATCGCCCCGGCCGTCGATCGTGTGCCGGCCTCCCAGGCTCCTGACCGTCGTGGCGCTCGCAACGGTGCGGAAACGCTCGCCGGCGGCGGGGAAGTCCGTGGCGACTACAACGGTGCGCTGCGGACAGTGCCGCTCGACCAGCGCGGCGGGCCGATCCATGTCGATGATCCGGCCGTGGTCGAGGATCGCCACGCGGTCGCACAGGCGTTCGGCCTCCTCCATCAGGTGGGTCGTCAGGAAGACCGTCTTGCCGCGGTCGCGAATGCCGCGCACCAGGTCCCAGATCGCGCGCCGCGCCTGCGGGTCGAGGCCGGTCGTCAGCTCGTCGAGAAACACCACCTCCGGGTCGTTCACCAGCGCCAGGGCGATGAACAGGCGTTGTTTCTGGCCGCCCGACAGGGTCATGAACCAGGCGTCGCGCTTGCCGTGGAGCCCGAGCTGCCGCAGCAGCGGGCCGCCCTCCACGGCGGTCGGGTAGAGCGATTGCCAGAAGTCCACGGCCTCCCGCACCTTGATCCGCTTCTGGAGCTGTGCCTCCTGCAGTTGCACGCCGATGCGGAGCTGGAGCGCCCGCCGATCGCGGACCGGGTCGAGTCCGAGCACCCGGATGCGGCCGCCATCGGGCGCACGCAGCCCTTCGACGCACTCCATCGTCGTGGTCTTGCCGGCCCCGTTCGGCCCGATCAGGCCGAAGATCTCGCCGCGCCGCACCGTGAAGGAGACGTCGTCGGCCGCGACCGTCGGGCCGTACGCCTTGCGGATCGCGTCGACCTCGATGACGTGGTCAGGATTCATGCGGCTGGCGGGCAGGCCTCAGCGGTGTGCCTCGCGCCGGGTCGGACCAGATCCGCATGGGCCTCCAGGTCCTCGTGAGACCACCGCTTGGCAGGCGCAACCAGTCGTTCCTCCGCCAAGTGGAGGTCCTCCAGCTCCTCGATCCACTTCAGCATCGTCTCGCGTGCATGGCCGGCTTTCTTGCGTGCGGTCCTGCGGGAAAGCGCGGCCGGACGCCACAGGGTCTCTGCGACCAGACGGGCAATGGAAGACACTGGCGGTTCTCTGGTGCTGTGCCGGCAGACGATTCTACTGCGGACCGTCGTGCATCGCCGGCCACTGCCTGCGCCGTCGACGGAGATGCTCTCGGAGCGCCCGCGGCACGGGTCTGCCGGAGTCCTTCGTGCGGCCCGTTCGGTTGGCCGATGACGATTCGGCCGGTCCCGGCGGCGGATTGCTGCACGCGCGGCAGTCCGGTACATTTGTATCCGTGCACTGGGGCGACCTGACGATCCGGTTCCCGGCCTGGGTGAGCCCGCGGTGATCACGCGCATCGAGATCGATGGTTTCAAGACCTTCGACAACTTCAAGCTCGACTTGCGTCCGTTCACGGCCGTCGTGGGCCCGAACGCGTCCGGCAAGTCCAATCTGTTCGACGCGATCAAGTTCGTCTCGCGCCTGGCTCAGACCGACGTTCGGGAGGCGATGCAGGAGTTGAGAGGCCGGCCGGAAGAGCTGTTCCGCCGCACGGCTGCGAAGCGCTCCGACCGCATGGCTTTCGCCGTCGAAGTCCTGCTCGAACCCCACGGCACGGATCCGTTCGGCAAGTCGTTCGAGCTAAGGACGCAGCGCATTCGGTATGAGCTCGAGATCGCGATTCGAACCGGGGCTGACCGGCGTCTGGAGGGGGTATACGTTCACCGGGAACACTGCCTGCCGATACGGCGGAAAGAAGAACGCGGGTCGATTGCCTGGAACAGCGGGGCCGTCAGGTACGGACAACAATCGAAGCCCTTCATCGCGACGCGTTCCGGAACGAGCGAGGAGTCGCGCGTCATAGAGATCCGTCAGGACGGTCCCGGGAAAAGGGGTCGGCCGTTGGCGCTGTCGGCCAGGGAAGCGTCTCGCACGGGGCTGTCCACGGTGACGACTGCGGAGTTTCCACACTTGTATGCTCTGCGCACGCTGCTGTCGTCGACTCAGTTTCTGCAAATCGATCCCCAGGCGTCCAGGCGTGCGACCGACCGACTTGCGCCGCGGCGACTGCTTCCCGACGCCTCCAACCTCGCCACGGTGCTCGCCAAGCTGACGGAGGAGACGAGAACCGAGAAGAGGCCGGACGGTCTCCTGTCGGATGTCGCGGCGGATCTGTCCTCGCTGATTCCGTCGGTGGCGGGTCTCGTGGTTCGGGACGATCCGGGCGACTCGGAGTACTCGTTCGCTCTCAAACTGGCCGATTCGCTCTCCTTCAGTTCCCGGGTGATTTCGGACGGGACCCTTCGTCTCCTGGCCCTGGTGACGATTCTGAACGATCCCCAACACGGAGGGGTCCTCTGCTGGGAAGAACCCGAGAACGGGGTTCACGAGGCGCGAATACCGGCGTTGATGGAGCTCATCCGGTCCGCGGCTGGCTGTACCGAATCGCCCGGTCCGCAGACCTGCTTTCAGATCCTGGTGAACACCCATTCCCCGGTGGTGATGTCCGCGCTGCGGGATTGCGAGGTCGTCGCGGCGGACGTCGTGTCCACACTGACGCCGAAAACGCAGTCGCGCACTTCGAGAACACGGATGAGAAGCGGGGTGTCCTCCGATTCGGAGAGTGGCCTCACGCGTTCCGAGGTCGAAGAGATCGTTCCGGGAGTTGGAACGCAGCCTGCCTACGGCGCTGGGTGACCTGGGAGTCCTTGAGACGTGAACCGTGTCCGTCGGGTGCATCGGACCGGCCCGGAAGGCGACTGGCCGGCCGCGTACAATGGTCTCGGGAGTTGAGCGATGGCAGTGAGCACCGCGAAGACCGCGATCACGGCTGACGAGTTGCCCGCTCTCTCGGTGCGCTTCTCGGCTGCTGGAAAGCGCACGGAACTCGTGAGGGGGGACCTCGTTGTGATGGCGCCGGCGGGAGGAAGGCACGGGCAGATTGCGCACACATTCGCGCTCTTCATCGGCATCCACGTCAGGGACCGGAGTCTTGGACGGGTCTTTGCGGCGGAGACCGGGTTCCTCCTGCGCCGCAGGCCGGACACGGTGCGAGCTCTGGACGTGGCTTTCGTGACGGGCGAGCGGCTGGGGGACGAGACCCCGGCCGGGTTCCGGGCACTGGCTCCCGATCTCGCGATAGAGGTCGTGTCTCCCGGTGACTCCACCGGCGCGGTCCGAGACAAGATCCAGGACTGGCTGGCAGCCGGTACGCGGCTCGTATGGGTCGTGTACCCGGAGGCGCGGTCGGTGGTCGCGCACCGGTTGGGCTATGCGCCCGAGACGCTCTCGGAAGAGGACACGTTGAGCGGTGTTCCCGTGCTCAGCGATTTTGCCGTTCGCGTCCGCGAGTTGTTCACCTGAAGCGGATAGAGGCGCGCATGCTGGAGTACCTCAAGCTCGAGAACGTGGGCCCGGCACCAGCTATGGAGGTTGAGTTCGCTCCGAGAGTGAACCTCATCACCGGGGACAACGGTCTTGGGAAGAGCTTTCTCCTCGATACCGCGTGGTGGGTGTTTGCCGCGGCCTGGCCGGCTGAAGTCAATCCAGCCATGACTACCGGCTTGGTGGCGCGACCCCGAGATCGGAGCAGGTCCTCGTTCATACGGTTTCGTACGCACTCCGCCGACGAGAAGGTCGATTCCGAAGGGACCTATTCTCGACGGGATGAAGCATGGACGGACCGTGAGCCGTTTTCGATGACCCCGTGCCTGGTCGTATACGCGCATGCCGATGGTTCTTTCTCCGTCTGGGACGTCGTTCGCAATGGTTGGATGCGGAAAGAGAAATGGGGAATGCTCAGCCCTAAGCCGCCATACGTATTCACAGAATCGGAGGTATGGGACGGTCTTAAGGGTGCGGTCGACGGCCGAGTGGTTCCCGCCTGTAATGGGTTGCTCCGTGATTGGTCGAGCTGGATCAAGGCCAAGGACGTCCAGTCGAAGGCCATGGCGCAGGCTTTGCGTACCCTATCGCCGGATTGGGAGCACGGCGATCGGCTCGAACCAGGCTTGCCCATGCGCGTGACGGTAGACGATGCGCGAGATATTCCGTCGATTCAAACGAGCCATGCGGGCACCGTGCCCATTCTGCACGCATCATCCGGCATTCGTCGAGTGGTTACCCTTGCATACGTGCTGACTTGGGCCTGGAGCGAGTACCGGATCGCGGCGGACCTGCGTGGCGTGGAAGCCGTTCGTCAAGTTACGTTGCTGTTCGACGAGGTGGAGAGCCATCTGCACCCGAGGTGGCAGCGGTCGATCCTCAAGGCATTGCGCGACGTTGGCAAAGAGCTTCTTGATGGTGCCGAGCTGCAGCTAATTGCGTCCACACATTCACCGCTGGTGCTGGCGTCCGCCGAACCCTGGTTCGATCCGAAACAGGACGCGTGGTTCGATCTGGATCTCGACGGCGACCCGCCGGAGGCGAAGCTCCGTCGCCGCCCGTACACGCCACGCGGTACGCCCGGCGCGTGGTTGACCAGCGAGGCGTTCGACTTGGCGACGGAACGGGGCAGCATCGAGGCCGAACGGGCGGTTCTCCGAGCAAGGGAGCTTCTCAGACAGACCGACGCATCGGTGGACGAAGTGATGGAGGTTCACAAGGAACTGCGTCGCGTTCTGCCGGACGTCGACAGGTTCTGGGTGCGCTGGAACGCGTTCGTGGAGGACCGGGGGGGGACTCCGTGATCCCCGTCCGACCCGCAGAAGAACCCCCAACCTTCGACGCGGATGTGAGACAGCCGGGGTTGCGGGCCATTGCCGAGTTGGTAGGGAGGAGGCCGCCGCGTACGGCCGGTCGACGCTACGCGCGTGTCGCGGAGAGCGAGGAGGAGATTCCGGCCTCCAAGTTTCCTCCGTACTGGCGTGAGGCGCTGGGCGACCTGCTTGAACGCTACGACCGCATCTGCTCTTACCTGTGCCTGTACATTCCGCGCGGCGTCGGAGCTCCCAGCGTCGACCACATGATCGCGAAGTCGATGCTGTGGGATCGGGTCTATGAATGGACCAATTACCGTTTGGCCTGCTCGCTGATGAACGCTCGGAAGGATGCGATTGCGAGCGTGCTCGATCCGTTCGAGATCGAGGACGGTTGGTTCGCCCTGGAGCTGGTGGAGTTCCAGGTCGTGCCCGGCGCAGCGCTGCCACCAGACGTCTTGACGGGAGTCGAGGCGACTATCGACCGTCTCCGGCTCAACGATCTGGAGTGCCGCAAGGCCCGCCTGGAATTCGCGGAGGACTACTGGGGTGGGGAAATCCAGCTCGGCTATCTGACGCGTCACGCTCCGTTCGTCGAAAGGGAGCTGCGTCGTCAGGGACGCCTGCGTGAAGAGGATCGGTGACCCGGGTCGGTCGGCAGCTCGTTACGGTGATCTCCCCGCGAGGATCCGGCGACAGCGCGTCACTTCTCCCGGAACACCACCTCCAGCCCGTCCAGCACCGGGTCCCGCCGGAACCGGACGACCGCCAGCGCCGCCTCGACCACCAGCCACACCGCCAGCGTGAAGATGATCGCGGCGGGGGCCAGCAGCAGCCACTGGCCGGCGCTCCAGAAGTCGGCCAGGTTGGCGCTCATCACGGTCAGCGTCGACAGCAGCATGAACACCATCGGCGCCGCGGTGTAGACCAGCGGCTTGCCGCGTCGCAGCAGGTAGAGGGTGACGGCCAGCAGGGCGAGGCCGGCGAGGAGCTGGTTCGTGGTGCCGAAGAGCTGCCACAGGATCAGCCCGGCGAACTCGCCGTCCACCTGGATGAAGGCGAAGGCCCAGATGGCGACGACCGCGATGCCCGACGCCACGTAGCGGTTGGAAAGCGCGTCGACGCCCAGCGTGTCGCCCATCTCGGAGACGTTGTAGCGCAGCAGGCGGGTGGCCGAGTCGAGTGACGTGAGGGCGAACGATACGACGATTACGGCGACGAAGGTGCCGCCGATCGCCTCGGGAATGCCGAGCGTCTGCAGGAAGTGCGTCGTGCCGCGGATGAAGGCGGCGATGTTGTTGCCCAGGCTGTCGGCCGCCTGCCAGCTCACGTAACGCTCGAGCCACGCCTCGCGCGAGACGAATCCCGCCGTGCAGGCGAGCACCGCCATCAATCCGAGCAACGATTCGCCGATCATCGCGCCGTAGCCGACGAAGCGGGCGTCGCCCTCGGTCGCGAGCTGCTTGGCGGTGGAGCCGGACGACATGAGCGCGTGGAAGCCGCTGGCCGCACCGCAGGCGATGACCACGAAGACGAAGGGGACGATTGGCGGGGCGCCTTCCGGAGCCAGGTCCACGGCCGGGGCGGCGAACGACGGGTTGGTGGCGACGAAGCCGACGTACATCGCGCCGACGCCGACATAGAGCAGCAGGCTGTTGAGGTAGTCGCGCGGCTGCAGCAGCAGCCACACCGGCAGCACGCTGGCCCCGAAGGCGTAGGCGAGCAGCAGCCACTTCCACTGCGCGAGCGATGGTCCGACCACCGGCTGGCGGATGCCGACGAACGCAAGCCCCAGCGCGACGGCGAGTCCTGCGATGGTCAGGCTGCGGATGCTCCACCCGCCGCGGTGGACGGCAACCCCCATGGCCGCGGCCACGAAGACGAGAGCGCCGCTCGGCAGCACCGCCTGCGGGTAGAAATCGGGCGAGAAGAGCACCGCGATGACGTGGACGAAGACCCCCATCGCCAGCGCGATGAGGAAGAAGATGACGAGGTGGAACAGCGTCTTGCCCCGCGGCCCGACGAGGTTTTCGGTCACCTTCCCGAGCGACATGCCGCGGGCGCGAATGGACACCACCAGCGCGCCGAAGTCGTGCACCGCGCCGACGAAGATGGCGCCGAGGACGACCCACAGCATCGCCGGCAGCCAGCCCCAGATGACCGCGATGGCGGGCCCGAGCATCGGCGACAAACCGGTGATCGAGGCGTACTGGTGGCCGAACAGCACGTAGCGGTTCGCAGGCACGTAGTCGATCTCGTCGCGGAAGCGAACCGCCGGGGTCGGCCGGTCCGGATCGATCATGAACACCCGCTCGGCGAGGAAGCGCGCGTAGACGCGGTAGGCGGCCACGTAGGCCGCGATGCAGATCAGGGCGGCGAGTAGTGGAGACATGGTCATGGATGTCGTGCGGCGATGGCCGGGGTGGGCGTGAGGCGGACTGGGGCGGCGAACGGTGGTGACATGGTCAATGTGCGAGCAGTTGCCCGCCGATGGCGCGCAGGGCGTCGAGCCCGTGCACGTCGTCCGGCCGGAGCGGGACCACGGTGCGCGGCAGCGCGGGGAAGACCTCCTCGATCTCCCGCAAGTACGTCCGTTCCTGCGCCCGGCGCGCGTCGACGAACGCGCCGGCGGCGTCCGCGGTGTCCGGCAGGACGCGGTTGACGATGAGCGACGACACGGGGAGGTCGAAACGGGCCAGCGTATCGACCACGCGGCGGCTCTCCATAATCGACAGGCGGTCCGGGTTGACCACCAGCAGGAAAGCGGTGCCGGCGGTGTCGAGCAGGCGCTCGCGGGCGACGATGAACTTGCGGCGGCGCGCCTGCAGCACGTTGTTGATGCGGGACTCGGGGCTGTCGCGCGGATGATCGGCGTGCGCGTCGATCATCGACAGGTCGTCGCCCCGGCCCGGCTTGCCTCCGAGATGCCCGAGCATCGCGCCGAGCCGTGACGAGCGCTCGCGGTGGCGCAGCAGGCCGTCCATCCAGGCGCCCATCACCTCCGGCAGCGACAGCAGCCGCACCGTGTGGCCGCTCGGCGCGGTGTCGAAGACGACCAGGTCGAAGCGCTCTCCGGCCAGCGCCATCAGCTCGGCGACGCGTTCGATCAGCGCCGCCTCGGTGGCCCCCGGCGCGTGTGCCGCGAGGTCGAGCTGCCGGTCGATCTCGTCGTACAGGCGCGGGTGAACCAGCGTCTTCATGCGCTCCTTGACAGTGGCGATATGGCCCGCCGCTGCGCGGTCTGGATCGATCTCCAGCCCCGTCAGGTTGGACGCCAGCGCGGTCTCCGCGTCGCCGATCGAGCACCCGAAGATGTCGCCGAGCGAGTGCGCCGGGTCGGTGGACACGACCAGGCACGTGCGGCCGTGCTCGGCCGCGGCCAGCGCCAGGGCCGCCGCCGTCGTCGTTTTGCCGACGCCGCCCTTGCCGCCGACGAAGACGATGCGGCGCGCGAGCAGGCCGTCAGCAGCAGCGGAAGTGGTCAAGGGGCGAGTGCTCCAGGCCCATCCGGGTGTGCCACTCGTGGAAGCGCTCGAGCAGGAGCGGCTGGAGCTCCAGCGTGTAGTACGCGGCCGGGTTCGGCACGCCCATCAGCTCGGCGAAGACGAACAGCATGAACAGGTCGTCCTCGTCGCGGCGCGCCCGGGCCACCGCGCCCCGGTAGGGCGCCGTGTAGAACTCGCCGAGCAGCGTCCGGGCTCGTGCGAGCCGCGCCCGAATCCCCCGGTGCAAGAGATCGACCCTGTCGGCCAACGAGTCTCCGTTCACGCCCCGGCCCATGGTTCCGATTGTAGCTTGCGACGAGGCTCACTACGGCCCGACATCGGTGGCGGTCAGCGATTCGGTGTCATCAGCGGGGCATATCACCGGATGCCCAGAAGCTCCGAGACGACGGATCACCGGCCTCCGCCGGATGCAGCGGCAGACCGGAAGATTGGCCAACGCCGCCAGCCGGTGCAGGTTACCAAAGCGATCGTTGAGCAGCGGGCGACAGGTTGCCTGCGCCGTCCTCTTCGATTTCCCGCCTGTCGCGCAGTTTCCTGACCACCTGATTCAAGTGAGTCGGCAGCCAAAGTTCAGACCTGAGGGCGTTCCGCAGATCCTCCCCTGATCGAGGCTGTTGCCGGAGAAGCTCGATGACCCATGTCCTCAACGGCGTCAGATCGGGCGATGGTGTGATAAGTAGCGGTTGCTTCGGATTATCCCGCTGCAGGACTTCGAAACTGCCGTCGGGCGCGACCCTCCAGGCACACTCCTTCATCAGGTCACGTCCCTGATCGTGATTGGTCAGGTGCAAGAGAATGTACCTGACGGCGCTGCCCCCGGTCGTCATTCGAATGCGGGTATCCCACTTCGCGCCGACCAGGTCCGAAATCAACTCGGCTGCATCATGCATACGTTCAAGAGCGTCGTCTCCGCCAATCCGTCGCCAATCGCTTCCTGCAAAGATGTCGTCGAGGGTTTTCGCCAATCCGTGTCCTGGCGACGGTCGCTGTTGCACGGCCATGCCAAGCTCGCGCCAGATTACGTTCACGAACAGCTCAACGCGCCCGGCCGCCATCAGGCGGGCAAGCAAAGGCCACGGTACCTTGAAACCGTACGGATCGACGAACACGAATGCAGGCGCCATGGCGCGTCCGCTCGCTTCGAGCATGTCAATGATCTCGGACAGTACTGCATATGAGTCACCGCCCCGCATATCGACATGGATGCCGCTCGGCAAATCGCCGATGGTGTTCAACTCGGCCTTCAGTCGAACCAGGTTCTCGCTATCTCGCTCGATGAAGAGGAAGCGGACCTCCGACTTCTGCAGGAGTTGGTCACAATAGGAATGATCGAGAAGGGTCTTGAGTGCGACCAGGGGCGATCCCATCTCGCCGGACCGATGGCGGCCGCGGCCCGCGTGCGTATCGACATACAGGACGCGGCCGGCCCACGTGGCGAGTTTCGGGAACCACCCGTTGAGATAGTGCCGGATCAGGTCATGCTTCACCTGCTGGAAGGCGCCGTATTGCGTCCAGTATTCGGGCTGCGGATCTGCGTTGTTCATGACCTGTTGCGGTTCCGGTCCAAGCCGGTGCGATGGGGAACTCATCGTATGTGCGGCCGTTGAGCGTCCGTCCCGTGGCGTGCTTGCGGACGCCGCCCCATTGCTTGAAGAAGAACGGGACACCCTGAGCGCGACACTCGCTCTCGATGCGGGAAACCCAGGACTCGCGCATCCGCCGAGCGCGCGGGCCGCTCTCGCCGCCGGCGATCACCCAATGGATGCCGGTGAGATCGACCGAGCCGAGATCTTCCAGCAGTGGCTCGGCGGACACGAAGCGGACCACGGCGGGCGTGTCCTGCAGTGCCTGCAGTCGGGGCAGTCCGTGTCGCCGGTTCTCGACGCTCACGCCGAACCAGACGTGCGGCAGATCTGCCATCCACCGCAACTCGCCGTGCAGCAGGCGCCGCATGCGTTCATGGCGCTTGGTCAGCACCTGGAACGTGTGTCGGTCGGCTTTTCGCATTACCCTGCCGACCTCCGCGATGTACGCCGCCGGGACGGATTCGTGGAACAAGTCGCTCATGGAGTTGACGAAAATCCGCCGGGGGCGCCGCCACGACAGCGGTTGGTCGAGCTTCTCCGGCACCAGGCGGAGGTCGAAACCCTGCTCGAACGGGTGTCCGGAGACCCCGCGGAAGCGTTCGGCGAATGTCTGCGCGTAACAGTGTTCGCAGCCGGCGCTGACCTTGGAGCAACCGCGAATCGGGTTCCAGGTGGCGTCGGTCCACTCAATCCGTGAGCGGTCGCTCATTAGGCGAAAATAACACGAAACACAGTACCGGATCAAGGCGCCCGCGGGGCACATCCCGGAGCGAGACGGTGTGCCGCCCGTGACTGGCGGGTAGTATCTTGGCGGCCGGTTACAGATGTGAGGTCCGGCGGGGTGAGGTGACGACGGACGGAAAGACCCGGGCGCGACAGGCCATCGTCGCGCCCGGGCACGAGCTATGGGCTAGCTCACCCCCGCCGCCGCGGCGGCGCGCCGCTCGCGCATCAGCGCGGATGCCGCCTCCAGCATGACGAAGATCGCGGTGATGATGATCACGATGTCGATGGCGACCAGCACGTATCTGCCTTCGGTGTAGAGGCTGCTGAGCTGGTAGAGCGCGGCGAGCAGCGCCATCGTCGTGACGAAGACCATCGGAATCAGCGTGTAGCGCGCCGGACGGCCGAGCTTGACCAGCATGACGCTGATGACGAGCAGCGTCAGTCCCGCCAGCAACTGGTTCGTCGTGCCGAACAGCGGCCAGATGATCATGCCGCCGGTGCCGTCGGCGCCCCCCGCGCCGAACGCCAGCACCAGGCAGGCCCCCACTGCGCCGGCGGTGGCGACGTAGCCGTTCGTCAGCGCCGGGATGTGGTAGATCGCTCCCCATTCCTGCACGATGTAGCGCTGCAGGCGCACCCCGGCGTCCATGGTCGTGCCGGCGAACAGCACCGCCATGACGGCGAGCAGCGTCTGGGCGAAGCCGATCGGAATGCCGAGCCCCTCGGCGGCGATCCGCGAGCCGCCCGTGACGAAGGCGCTGATGCCGCCCACCGCGCCGAAGCTCTCCGCGTTGGCGTAGGAGGCCTGCCACTCGGTCATCGAGAAGCCGGCCGTGACCGCGATGATCGCGACGATCGCGAGCGTGCCTTCACCGAGCGATCCGAGATAGCCGACGAAGCGCGCGTCGGTCTCGGTGTTGAGCTGCTTCGACGTGGTGCCGGAGCTGACCAGGCCATGGAAGCCGGAGATCGCGCCGCAGGCGATGGTGACGAACAGCAGCGGCATGATCGGCGGCGTTCCCGGCGGAACGTTGGGATTGATCGGCGGCGCGACTATCGTCGGAGCGGCGATGAACACAGCGCCGTACAGGATGCCGAGGCCGACGAAGAGCTGGATGCCGTTGATGTAGTCGCGCGGCTGCAGCAGCAGCCAGACCGGCAGCATCGACGCCACCGCGGCGTACGCGAACAGGATCAGGATCCACTGCGCCGCCGGGGCGATGCCCGCCGTCTCGGCCAGCGTGACCGGGAACAGCTCGCCCAGATAGATGACCGCGTAGAGGATGATCGTCCCCACCACCGTCGGCCAGGTGATCCCGACGCCCACCTTGTAGAGCAGAATGCCGATGCCGACCGCCACGAAGACGGCGGTCCAGGCGGGAATGACGCTCGCCGGCGTGTTGATGAACTCGTTGGCGATCGCGACCGCGAAGACCGCGTTCACCATCAGCAGGAGGAAGAAGACGACGATCATGAACAGGTTGCGCGCGCGGTGGCTCACCACCTCGCCGGTCAGCGAGCCGACCGACAGCGCCTTGTTCCGGACGCTGGCCCAGATGGCGCCGAAGTCGTGGACGCCGGCGAAGAACATCGTGCCGATGACGACCCACAGGAAGGCCGGCAGCCAGCCCCAGACGACGGCGATGCTCGGGCCGATGATCGGTGCGGCGCCGGCGACGGCGGTGAAGTGGTGCCCCCAGAGGACCACCCGGTTCGTCGGCACGTAGTCGATGTCGTCCCGCATGGTGTGCGCCGGGGTCTTGAAGTCGGGGTCGAGCCGATAGATCTTCTCGGCCATGAACTTCGAGTAGAACCGGTACCCGGAGAAGACCGCGATCAGACCGATTACCGCAAGCACGACAGCGTTCATGGTGTGCTCTCCTTGAGATCGCGGACGGCCGGGTAGCCCGGAAGCCCGCTGGCGGTGCGCACGCCGCGGACGATGGCCTCCGCCGTGACGTCGGCGGCCAGGGCGCCGATCCGCAACAGGCCGGCGGGGCCCTCCAGGCTGCCGGTCGCCAGGGCGAAGATGGTGTCCCCGTCCACCGGAGTGTGCGCGGGTCGGACGGCGCGCGCGAGACCGTCGTGCGCCATTCGCGCGACGACGCCGAGTTGCGCCTTGTCGAGGGCGGCATTGGTGGCGACGACGCCGATGGTCGTGTTCTCGCCGCCCGGCGGGTCCGGCGCAGGCTCGCGCAGAAGGGCGCGCGCGCCCACCAGGCGCAGGCCGTCAGCGCTTCGTACGCCGGCAACCAGGGCTCCCGTCATGGGGTCGTGAACGTCGCCGACCGCGTTGACCGCCATCAGCGCGGCGACCTGCAGGCCGTCCGGGAGCTCGATCAGCGCGGTGCCGATACCGCCCTTCATGGCGCGGTCCGGACCGGCCAGCTTGCCGACGGTGGCGCCCGCGCCCGCGCCGACGCTGCCTTCATCGAGGCCGTCGCGGCGGGCGGCGCTCGCCGCCCTGTATCCGCAGTCGGCGTCCGGGCGCACGGCGGGATCGCCGATGCCGAGGTCGTACAGGATCGCGGCGGGCACGATCGGCACGCGCGCCGTCCGCGTCCGGTACCCGATACCCTGCTCGTCGAGATAGCGCATGGTTCCGTCGGCTGCGGCCAGACCGAAGGCGCTGCCGCCCGACAGCACGATGGCGTGTACCTGCTGGATGGAGTTGACCGGATCCAGCAGCGCCGTCTCCCGCGTGCCGGGTGATGCTCCCCGAACGTCGACCGCGGCGGTTGCGCCCCCCCGGGTCAGAACGACCGTGCAGCCGGTCGGTCGAGCCTCCAGCGTGTGATGTCCGACCTCGATCCCGGCGATGGCGGTCAGCCCACGAGTCGTCATTGTGGCGCTTTCCAATCCGTCGCCGGTCCCGGCGGCGGCAACAGCTACGCAGATGACGGCGCCGGCGCGAGCTGCTGAACTCGTCATCGGGGGTCAAATCGTACCCGAAATCGCCGGGCCGCATCTACCGCCGGAAAACGGGAAGCCTGCGGGACGTGTCGGCGTGCAGGGTGCCGCTCCAGCGAGGGACTGAATGAAATGCATCTCGAGGACGTCTTGGAGTGCAGGCGATCGTCGTTCGCGGCGGACGGACGCGCGCGGCGTTCGGGACATACTGGTTGGGATGTTCTACGGGGTCGCGGCCGATCTCCTGGTCGGCGTGCACTTGGCGTTCGTCGGGTTCGTCGTGCTCGGCGGCTTCGCGGTACCGCGCCGGCCGTGGCTCGCCTGGATGCACCTGCCGGCCGTCGCGTGGGGCGTCGGCATCGAGTTGACGGGCGCGATCTGTCCGCTGACGCCGTTGGAGCAGTGGCTGCGGTCGGAGGCGGGAGCGACCGGCTACGAGGGCGACTTCATCGCCCGCTACCTGTTGCCGGTGCTCTACCCGGCCGGACTCACGCGCCGGGCGCAGATTGGGCTGGGCGCCGTTGCCTGCGGGATCAACCTGGCCGCCTACGGGCGGTGGCTCTGCACATCGTGGTCCGGACGGCGCCGGCCCGGCCGCCTGCCGTCGCTGCCGCGGCTGTAGAATTGAGGGATCGAGTGACGTCGTGGGCCATTCCTCCAGAGCCGGTATGACGCTGGTACTCCGTCTGGCCGCCGTACCGTGCGTGGCGGCGACGGCGTGGATCGCTTGCAGCGGCGCGCCGGAAGAGGTCGCCGGAAGCTCCGCGGCAGCGTCGGTTCCCGAATCCGCACCGGCCGTGGCCGCGCGGGCCGCCGAGCCGGCGGTGCGGCCCGACGACGTCGCCGAGCGGCCCCGTGTGGTGATCCTCGGCGATTCGCTCACCGCCGGGCTCGGTCTGGCGCCGGAGGACGCTTATCCCGAGCGCCTGCAGGCCCGCATCGACGCGCAGGGATGGCCGCTCGATGTCGTCGCGATGGGCGTCTCGGGAGACACGACGGCGGGCGGGCTGCGCCGTCTCGACTGGGCCCTCGAGGGCGACGTGCGGCTGCTGGTGGTGGCGCTCGGGGGCAACGACGCGCTCCGCGGGCTGCCGGTGGAGCAGATGGAGGGCAATCTGGGACGGATCATCGATCGGGCCCTTGCCCGCGGCATGCGTGTCGTGCTGGCGGGCATGGAGGCGCCGCCGAACTTCGGCGCGGCGTACACGTCCAACTTCCGTGACGTGTTCCGGCGCCTGGCGGAGAGTCGCGACGTCGCCTTCGTGCCCTTCCTCCTCGAGGGAGTGGCCGGTGTCCCGGATCTGAACCAGGCGGACGGGATTCACCCGAACGAGGCCGGAGCGGCCCGTGTCGCCGAGCATCTCTGGCCGTCGCTCGAGCCGCTCCTGCGGGCGGTCGCGTCGGAGCAGGAGGTTGCGCCTTGAGTCCCATGATCGAGCTTCGCGGCGTCTCGAAGACGGTACAGAGCGGCGACCGTGCGCTCACCATTCTCCACCCGCTCGACCTGTCGGTACCGGCGGGGCAGTCGCTCTCGATCGTCGGCCCGTCCGGCAGCGGCAAGTCGACGCTGCTCGGACTGGTCGCCGGCCTGGACGTCCCGTCGACCGGCGAGATCCTGATCGGCGGCACGGAGATCACGGCTCTCGACGAGGACGAGCTCGCGCGCCTCCGCGGGGCGCGGATCGGCTTCGTGTTTCAGTTCTTCCACCTCATACCCTCGCTCACCGCCCTCGAGAACGTGATGGTGCCGCTGGAGATTGCCGGCGTCGCGGATCCGTCGGTGAAGGGGCGCCGGCTGCTCGCCGACGTCGGCCTGACCGACCGCGGGCATCACTACCCGTCGCAACTGTCCGGGGGGGAGCAGCAGCGGGTGGCCATCGCGCGGGCGCTGGCGAACGATCCGCCGATACTGCTGGCCGACGAGCCGACCGGCAACCTCGACAGCGCGAACGGACGGCACGTCATCGAGTTGCTCGTCGACATCAACCGGACCCGCGGCACGACGCTGATGCTCGTGACGCACGACCCGGAGCTGGCCGGCTGCACGGAAGTCACGCTGGCGATGCGCGATGGCCGCACGGAGCGTGTCGCGGCCACGGAGCCCGTGCTGGAGCCGGCCGCGGCGACCGCCGGGTGAACGGATACCGACCATGAGGTTCGTCCTGCGCATGGCGTACCGGGAGCTGCGGGCATCGTGGCGCCGGTTGATCTTCTTCTTCTGCTGCGTCGCGATCGGAGTGGGCGGCATCGTCGCGCTCCGTTCCCTGGTGCAGAACGTCCGCACGGCGCTGGCGACGGAGGCTCGCAGCCTGACGGCGGGGGACGTCTACATCCGGACGGACCAGCCGTGGTCGGACGAGGTGCGCGGCCGGATCGAGGCGCGGGCGTTCGAGGTTCCCGGCGCGGAGCTGACCGAGACGGTCGACACGGTGACGATGGCGCGGCTGCCGGCCGGCGCCGGGACGCGGACGAAGGTGGTCGAGGTGCGCGGCGTGGAGCCGGCGTTTCCGTTCTACGGACGGTTCACGCTGGAGAGCGGCGCCCCGTACTCGCCCGCCCTGTTGCGGGACCGGGGCGCGCTGGTGGGAAGGGAGCTGCTGCCGCAGCTCGGCGTCGGCGTCGGCGACCGAATCCTGATCGGCGACGAGGCGTTCACGATTCGGGACGCGATCGTGACCGAGCCGGGGCGCCAGCTCGGCGGTTTCAGCCTCGGTCCGCGCGTGCTGGTGGCGCGCGATGCGTTGGTGGAGACGGGCCTGATTGCGTTCGGGAGCCGCGTGGACCGCCAGCTTCTGCTGCGGGTGCCGGAGGAGTACATAGAGCCGCTCGTCCGGGACCTGCGGGAGGACCTGCGGGAGGCGTTCGTCCGCCTCGGCTCCTACCGGCGCACGGAGGACCGCATCGAGCGCAACTTCTCGCGCGCCGAGAACTACCTCAGCCTGATCGGCTTCGTAATCGTCATTCTGGGCGGGATCGGCGTCTGGAGCGTGACGCGGGTGTTCGTCCAGCAGCGGCTGCGCAGCGCCGCCATCCTGAAGTGCCTCGGGGCCACGTCCGCCGGCGTGCTGGCCGTCTACGTGGTGCAGGTGACGCTGCTGGGGCTCGGCGGGGCGCTGCTCGGGATCGGCGTCGCCTGGGGGGTGCTGGCCGCGGTGCCGGATTCGCTCGCGACGCAGGCGGCGGCCACCACCGGGTTCCAGGTGGTCTCGACGAGTCTCACCCTCTCGGCGGTGGCGCAGGGGTTGGCCGTCGGGATGCTCGTGTCGCTGCTCTTCGCCCTGGTGCCGCTGCTCGATACGCGACACGCCAAGCCGCTGCTGTTGCTGCGGCAGGGCGAGGTGCCGGCTGCGGCTCCCCGCGACCCCGTCCGGATCGCCGCCACGGTACTGGTGGCGCTGGGGCTCGTTGCGGTGGCCTCCTGGCAGGCCGCCTCCCTCGAGGTCGGGACCTACGTGGCCGGCGGATTCATCGGCGTGGCCGGAGCGCTGCACCTGCTCGGCCGGGGCCTGGTCCGCATGACGCGCCCGCTGGAGGCGGCGCGCTGGTTCCCGCTGCGCCACGCGGCCCTGAATCTTCGCCGCCCGGGGAACCAGACCCGTGTGGTTCTGCTTGCGGTGGGGCTCGGCAGCTTCTTCATCATCGGCGTGCACGCGGTGCAGGCGAACCTGCTGGCGTCGTTCTCGCTCGAGCTGCGCGACGACATGCCCGACATGTTCCTCATCGACGTGCAGCAGGATCAGGCCGCCGGGGTGAGTCGCCTCCTCCGCGACGCCGGGCTCGGCGGACCCGGCGGCGGAGCGGCGCCGGCCCTGATACCGGTGCTGCGCGCCCGGGTGACGGCGGTGACCGGACCCGAGACGTCGATCGAGGGCCGCAGGGCCGTGCGGCGCGCAGGATTCGGGCGCGAGTACACCGTGACCTACCGCGAGCGGCTCGAAGAGAACGAGCGGATCGTCGCCGGCGCGTTCTGGGACGCCGCGTCGGCCGGCTCGCCGGAGGTCTCCATCGAGGACAGCCTCATGGAGCGGGGGATGCGGCTCGGCGACACGGTCCGGTTCGACGTGCTCGGCCGCATCGTCGAGGCGCGCGTGACGAGCGTCCGCGCCGTCGACTGGGACGATTCGCGGAGCGGCGGCTTCATGTTCCTGTTCAGCCCCGGTACGTTCGAGGGCGCTCCGCACAGCTACATCAGCTTCCTGCGGGGGCCGGAGAATGCCGACGCGCGCGGTGCGCTGCAGCGGAACCTCGTGGACCGCTACCCGAACGTCTCGGTAATCGACGGCCTGGAGATCATCCGGACGTTCCGCCGCGTGCTCGACTACGTCACCCTGGCCGTCAGCGTGGTCGGGGCCATCGCGCTGCTGGCCGGCGGCCTGATCCTGGTCGGGTCGGTGGCGATGACGAAGTTCCAGCGGCTCTTCGACGCGGCGGTCTTCAAGACGCTCGGCGCAAACACACGGCTGATCACCGTGATGTACGTGTTCGAGTACGGCGTGCTGGGGACGCTGGCCGGCCTGGTCGGCTCGATCGGCGCGCTCGCCCTGACCTGGGCGCTCACGCGGCAGGTGCTCGACGTGCCGTGGACGCCCGCCCCGGCCATCAACATCGGCGGGGTAGCGGTCACCGCGATCGTGGTCCTGGTGGTGGGAGTTGCGTCGAGCGTGGACGTCCTGCGGCGCAAGCCGCTGCTGACCCTGCGGGCGGAGTAGCCGGTTCCCGCGGGGGCGGGACGTGCTACACTGTCGGATTACGCTGCCGGCGAGCCGCCGAAAGAGGAGGAGCCGGGTCATGGAAGTAGCCGTCTACAAGGACGCGTTGATAAGGAAGCGTGCGGAGATCATCGCCGAGCGCGGGGCCAAGTCGTTCTCGACGCCGATGGACAACAACACCCGCCAGGGTGACATGGCCGATCAGGCGAGCGGCAACAACGAGGTCCACATACAACTCAAGCTGAAGCAGACGGATGCGAAGATCCTCAAGGCGATCGAAGAGGCGTTGTCGCGCCTCGATCAGGGGACATATGGAATCTGCCGCGACTGCGGCGAGCCGATCGCGCCGGCTCGCCTGAATGCGATTCCGTGGACCCGGGTCTGCATCCAGTGCAAGGAGAAGCAGCAGTCGTAGCGGACCCGTCCGAGGGGCCGGCCGCCTCCCGCATCGTCGCCGTCGCCCTCGGCAGCAACCTGGGCGACCGACAGGCCCATCTCGCCTTTGCCGTCTCCGCGCTGGGCGACCTGCTCGCCGGCATGCGGGTGGCGCCGTTCATCGAGACTGCACCGGTCGGCGTGGCGTCGCAGCCGTTGTACCTGAACGGCGCGGTGGTGGGCGCGTGCGCTCTGGAGCCGCCGGCCCTGCTCGCGGCCCTGATGCGGATCGAGCGGGCGCGGGGCCGGGAGCGGCCCTGGCCGGGGGCGGCGCGGACCCTCGACCTGGACATCGTCCTGATGGGGGACCTGGTGCTCGGGTCGCCCGGCCTCGACGTGCCGCACCCCAGGTTCCGGGAGCGCCGCTTCGTTCTGGAGCCGCTGGCCGCCGTCGCGCCCGAACTGGCCGACCCGGTGACCGGCCGTACGATGCGTGAGCTGCTGGGCGCTCTCGCCGATCCGTCCGCCGCGGACTAATCCCTTCGCAGCCTCGCGTCCAGGCTCCAGGCGCCCGGTCCGGCAGACGCGAGATAGAGGAACAGGAAGCAGTAGAGCACCGCCGGCTCTCCCTGGTTGGCGACGGGGAAGAGGAAGAGCCCGTCGCGCGGAGCGTGGGCTATGAAGTAGGCCGCCGCCATCTCCCCGCTCGCGATGAACGCCGCGGGCCGCGTGAAGAGCCCGACGGCGATGAGCGCACCGCCGATGGTCTCGATGAGCGCGGCGAGGCCGAGCAGGGAGAGCAGCTCGACCTGCTGACCGCCGAGCACGCCGAACAGCTTCTGCAGGCCGTGGAGCATGAAGGCGTACCCCGCGACGATGCGGAGCGTGTCGTGGATGCACTCCTGGTACGGCTCGAGGAAACGCGTCATCGGAGCACTTCCTTTCGATAGACCAGCGTCGACGCCGCTTCGCCGAACGGCAGCATGCGTACCGATTGTACCGTGAGAGTCCGGCCGTCGGCGCTCAGCGACCGCTGCTCGATGATGTCCATCGAGAAGTCGCCCCGCGGCGTCGACATCTGCATCGTGCCCACGGTGAGGAGGGTGCCGCCGTCCCAGCTCGAGGAGGTGACCAGATCGCCGCGGGGTCCTGGGCGGATGCTCTCGCTGCCGTCGAGCCGGTAACCGACCGACCGGGTTCCGCGTGCGGTCTGCTGCTCGATGGTGAGCACGTCGGACGACTGCGTGATGACCAGCGTGGCGGCCGCGCCGCCGAAACCGCCGGGTCCGCCTCGTTGCCCGGCGCCGCCGCGACCCGGGCCGCCGCCCCTGCCGCCTCCGCGCCCGGCGCCGAACTCGGGAAGCTCGCTGGCGTCGCGATCGAGCTGCCACGTGCCGGAGAAATCGGGGGTCTGGGCCTGGACGGGCACGGCAACGAGAGCGGCCAGCGCGACTGCGACGGCAAGCGTCGTGAGTTTCATCGTCCGTCTCCTGATGGGGCGGTTCGGGTGCCTATTCGAAGCGAAGCGATTCGATCGGGTCGAGCCGGGCCGCCTTGCGGGCGGGATAGAAGCCGAAGAAGATGCCGGTCGCCGCGGCGAATCCGACCGCGACGGCCACCGCGTCCGCCGGCACCGACGTCGGCCAGGCGAGGAACTGCGTCAGCCCCTCCGACAGGCTGAAGCCGAGCCCGACCCCCACCAGGCCGCCGACCAGGCTCAGCACGATCGCCTCGACCAGGAACTGCAGCAGGACGTCGCGCCCCTTGGCGCCGACCGCCATGCGCAGGCCGATCTCCCGCGTCCGCTCGGTGACCGACACCAGCATGATGTTCATGATGCCGATGCCGCCGACGATCAGCGAGACCCCGGCGATGCTGGCGAGCAGGCCGGTCATCGTCTGGGTGGTCTGCGTCCGCATGCTGGTCATGTCCTCCTGCGTGCGGACCATGAAGTCGTTGTCCTCGCCCGGCCCCAGGCCGTGCTCCTGGCGTAGCACGGCGGTGATCTCGTCGGCCACGGCGTTGATGCGGTCGGCCGACGCGGCCGAGATGGTGACCTCGGAGATGTTCGTGCCGTCGCGCCCGCGCAGCTTCTTGTTGACGGTGGTGTAGGGCACGAAGATGGCGTCGTCCTGGTCCTCGCCGAACTGCCCGGAGCCCTTCGAGGCCATGACGCCGAGCACCTGGAACGACTGGTTGCGGATGCGCATGCGCGCCCCGACCGGGTCGACGCCCTCGCCGAACAGGTTGTCGCGGACGACGGATCCGAGCACCGCCACCTTGGCCGCGCTCTGGACGTGGGTCGTGGTGAAGAAGGTGCCGAGCTGGATGTCCCAGAAGCGGATCTGCGGGAACTCGATGTCCGTGCCCTGGATGGTCGTGTTCCAGTTCTGGCCGGCGGCGACCACCTGGTCGCGGGTGCGGACGCCGGCCGCCAGGTACTGCGCGTCCGGCACCTGTTCGCGGATGGACTCGACGTCCTCGGCCTTGAGCCGCGGCGACTGGCCCATCCCCATGCTGATGCCGCCCCGGCGGTAGTTCCCGGCGCGGACCATGATCATGTTCGTGCCGGCGGACTGGATCTGGGTCTCGATCTCCTGCTGCGCGCCCCGGCCGAGGGCCACCATGGTGATGACGGCGGCGACCCCGATGATCATTCCCAGCATGGTCAGGCTGGTGCGCATCTTGTTGCGGCCGAGTGCCTTGAGCGCGACGCGGAGCACCATGAGCACGGACATGTTCTGACCTCGTCTTCCTGCTAGGCCGGAGCGGCCGGCGCCGTTTCCTCGGTCTCGGGCGGCAGCGCCGCGAACTCCTCGCTGGCGACGCGGCGGTCCGCGTTCTCCCGGTCGGAGGCGACTCTGCCGTCGTGGAAGCGGATGATCCGGCTGCCGTACTCGGCGATGTCGGCCTCGTGCGTGATCAGCAGCACCGTGATGCCGCTCTCCTGGTTCAGGCGCTGGAAGATGTCCATCACCTCGACGCTGGTGCGCGAGTCCAGGTTGCCGGTCGGCTCGTCGGCCAGGAGGATGGCCGGCTGGTTGACGAGGGCGCGGGCGATCGCGACGCGCTGCTGCTGTCCACCCGAGAGCTGGTTCGGGAGGTGGTGCATCCGGTCGCCGAGCCCGACCGCGAGCAGCACGTCCCGGGCCCGCGCATGGCGCGCGGGTCCGTTCATGCGGGAGCCGTAGAGCAATGGGAGCTCGACATTGTCCAGAGCGGTCGTCCGCGCAAGCAGGTTGAAGCCCTGGAACACGAAGCCGATCTTCCCGTTGCGCACCTCCGCGAGCTCGTCGCGCGACAGGGCGGAGACGTCCCGCCCGTCGAGGAGGTAGCGCCCGTGGGTCGGCCGGTCGAGACAGCCCAGGATGTGCATGAACGTCGACTTGCCGGAACCGGACGGACCGGTGACGGCGACGAACTCGCCCGCCTCGATGGACAGGCTCACGCCGCGCAACGCGCGGACCTCCACGTCGCCCATGGCGTAGATCCGGGTGATGTCCTCGACCGCAATCACCGGCATCGTGGCTCCTCAGCGCCGGCGGCGCCCGAAGGGGAACTGCGGAATCAGGGGCGAGCCGCCGCTTCCGACCGCCGCGCCGCCGCCCGCGTCCGGCGTGCTGACGTTCGTCACGAGCTGCAGGCCTGCACCGACCGCGCCGGGCCCCGCCGGGGCCGCGGTGTCGGGCGCCGCCGCCGCCTCCAGCGCCGCCAGCCGCTGCTCGAGCGCCGCGCGCGCCGCGGCATCCGCCACCATCGCCAGCCGCTCGCGAATCGATTCGACCTCGGGATTCTCCGGCGGGCGAGCCGCGCCGGCGGGCGAGCCGGCCGACACGTCCAGCAACTCGCTCGCCGTGCCGTCGGTTACGCCGAGCCGGATCTGCAGGCTCGACAGCCGTCCGCCGTTCAGGACCCAGACCCGGCCGCTGGTCTCCGCCACCTCGAGGGGAGCGAACAGGGCGTCTATCGTGCTGGCCCCCCGCTCGACGGCCGGGACGTTCGGCCCCTCCTGCACGTTGGCGCGCCGGCGGCCCCCCGGACCGCCCCCGCGGGCTCCCGGACCGCCGGGGCCGGCGCCGCCGCCCGCGGCCCGCCGCTCGCGCATGCGGGCGAAGAACTCCTGGCGCTCTTCCGGCGACATCTGCTGCATGCGCTCCATCATGCGCTGCCGTCGTTCCGGGTCGGCTCCCGCGCCCCCGCCGAACCCGCCGGGGCCGCCTCCGCCGGGCGGGCCGAACCCCCCTCCCGGTGCGCCGCTCGGCGCACCGCCGGGAGGCCCGGCGCCGGCCGCCGGTCCGCCCGGCCCCGCCGCCCTGCCGTCTCCGACTGCGGGGGCGCCGCCGCCCCCGGCCCGCCGGCCGGTCTGCAGCTCCGGCGGCACGGGCTGGCCAAGCGCCGCGAACATGGCCGGTGTCGGCCGGAAGCGCAGGGCGGAGTTCGGGACTCGCAGCACGTTCTCCCGCCGCGCCACCTCCACGGTGACGGTGGCGGTCATGCCCGGCTTGAGCTTGAGCTCGGGGTTCGGTGCGTCGATGACGGTGGCGTAGGTCACGACGTTCTGCGTCACGATCGGCTCGAGGCGGATCTGCGAGACGGTACCCTCGAAGTCCTCGGCGGGGAACGCGTCGACGGTGAACGTCACGCGTTGATTCGGCCGGATGCGGCCGACGTCCGACTCGTCGATGTTCGCGATGACCCGCATCTTGGTCAGGTCCGCCGCGATCACGAACAGCTCCGGGGCCTGGAAGCTGGCCGCGACCGTCTGTCCGACGTCGACGAGGCGCGAGGTGACGATGCCGTCGATCGGGGCCCGGATGACGGTGTGTTCCAGGTTCACCTCGTTCATGCTCAGCGAAGCCTGCGACTGGCGCACCTGGGCCTCGGCCGACTTGCGCTGGGCTTCTGCCGATCGCAGGGTGACCTCCGCCGCCTCCAGCTCGGTCTCGGAGATGAGATCGTCGGCCGCGAGCTCGCGCGCGCGTCGAAGCTGCGTGACGGCGTCGTCGACCGCGACGGAGAGCCGCTCGACCTCCGCCTCGGAGCGCAACAGGTTGGCGCGCGCCTGCTCGAGCTGCGTTTCGAACAGCGAGGGATCGAGGCGCATGATGACCTCGCCCTCGCGGACGATCGAGTTGAAGTCGACGTACAGCTCCTGGATGATGCCGGAGACCTGGCTGCCGACCTGCACCGTGGTCACCGCCTCGAGTGCCCCGGTCGCCCCGACGGTGTCGACGATGTCGCCCTCCGTCACCGTGACGGTGCTCACGTCGGGAACGAACTCGACGGTTCGAACGCTGTAGTAGCCGTAGGCGGTGATCGCACCGCCGAGGATGAGAAGGACGAGCAGAGTTCGTCTCATGGTTGGCCCTCGCCGGGTGACTATGGTGCGCCGCCTCCGCCGCCGCCGACGACGGTGATCCCGGCGTTGCCGAGTGCAGTGCGCTGGGTCCGGTCGAACTCGATCAATGCCCGCTGGTAGTCGAAGATCGCGCGCAGCTCCACGTCCTGGGCGAACGCGAGCTCGCGCTGCATCTGGAGCACGAGGAAGTTCGTCGAGAGGCCGACCTCGAACTTGCTTTCCTCCGCTCGAAGCTGCTCTTCGGTCAGCTCCCGCGCCGCGATGGCGGCCTCGATGCGCTCCTGGATCGTTTCGATCTGTATGGCGGCGTTGGTCACCTCGCTGGCGATCTGCAGCTCGACGCGGCGGAGCTGCGCCTCGTTCTGCCGACGCTGCAGCCGCGCCCGCTCGTACCCCGCCTTGTCGGCGCTCTGGCCGAGCGGGTAGGTCATCTGCAGTTGCACGCTCCAGAACGGATAGTCGGCGTCGACGATGTTGTCGAGCGCGTCGCCGTAGCCGCCCGGGATCACGCCGCCCACGCCCCCGAAGATGGCCTCGAAAGAGCTTCCCGCCGGCACGAGCCGGGGCCCGCCCTGCCCGGCCAGTTGATAGGAGCCGACCACGTCGAGCGCCGGCAGCGTGCTGTTGCGGAGGTTGTCGACGGTGGCGTCGTTGATGTCGATCTGCTGCCGGACGCGGGAGATGTCGGTGCGCCGGTCGAGCGCCCCGCGGATCGCTTCCTGGAGGTCGATCGGCGGCGCGTCGATCTGCGGCTCGTCCGTCGGATTGATCTCCGCGTCCCAGAGCTCGTCCGTCGTACCCCCGACGATGAGCTGCTTCAGGGCCAGCTCGTTCGTGCGCAGCGTCTGGACGGTCTGCGCGAGCTGCTGGCGTCGCAGGGCGGCTTCCGACTGCGCCTGCACGACGTCGATCGGCGCGAGCGTGCCGATCTCGACGCGCGCCCGGTTGTCGCGCACGAGCTGCTCGGCCAGCTCCAGCGCCTGCCGCTGCACGTCGACGGCGGCCAGGGCGTAGACGAGCTCCCAGTAGGCCAGCCGCACGTTGGCGAGGGTGTTGACGATGGTCTCCTCGAGGTCGACGTCAGAGATGTTGCGGTTCATGCGCTGTACCACCAGTTGCGTGCGCTGCGGATCGGTGCGGAAGCCGCGCAGCAGGGGCTGGGTGTAGTTCAGCGTCATGTTCGCGCCGAAGCTCGGGTTGAAGCTGGTGAAGATGTTGTTCGACTCGATGCGGCTGCTGTTCCACGCGACATCGTACTGTCCGCCGCCCCACTTCATGCGCTGGCTGATGCCCATGTCGTAGGTTCCCTGCTCGTTGACGATGCTGCTGCCCCGGAGTCCGCCGCCGTCGAACAACGAGCGGTTCGGGCTCGTACGTTGGTTGAGCCCGAAGCCGGACGACGCGAACGGCAGGAACGCCGCGTTGGCGGTCGCGACCTGCATGTCCTGCACGAGCGGGTTGATGCGCTGGACGGCGATGTCGAGGTTCCGCTCGAGCGCGCGCTGCACGGCGTCGTCCAGGGTCAGGTCGAAGCGGCGCGCGGGCTGGACGTTGCGGCCGGCCTGGAGCGCGGCCCGGTTGACGATACCGCCGACATTCGTCCCGAAGGTCTGGGCGTGCGCGGGGCAGGGGATGAGAAGCGGTCCCCCTGCGGCGAGCAGTGCGAGGGAGAACAGGGCACGTAGGTGGCTAAACACGGCGTTCCTCCAGACTCGGGGTACTAGGACCCGCACCGTTACGGGAATCTTCCCCGGCGACCGTATAGACGGTCGATGCGGTCAGCGGGTTCGATGCAGCCAGGCCCGTTCCGCGTCGCCACGGCTCGGAGAGGGTCGATCTAGTCGGGATTGTGGGGCGACGACGACCGTCCATGGGAGCTGCGCCGTTCCCACATCGCGTGCAGCGCCTCGATCTGATCGGCGCTCAGCGTCCTGTGCATCCGGTACAACATCAGCGTTCGGGTCTTGCTGAGCGCGCTGCGGGCCGCTTCCACCTTGTCGATCTGCAGCGCGACCTCCCATTCCTCGGCCTGCATGGCGTGCATGATCGCGGTCAGCTCGTCCTCCTCGCGATGGAGCCGGCGCGCGAACTCCCGCAGCTTCGGTCTGAGCGACTGGAAGATTGCCTCGATGTCGTCCCCCTGCTCGGCCGTCAGCCCGATCTCCGACGCGACCTCCGCCGACTGCCACCACTTGAAGCGCTGCGTCGCCTCGGCGGTGACCGCCAACGAGAGGACCGCCGCGAGGAGGACGATCGTCGTGCATCCGCGCGTCTTGCTCATCGCAGATTCCCCGCCGGTTTCGTGCCGGCCTGCATGCCCCGTCAGAATACCCCAGCCGCGCCCATCCTTGAAGGTGAAGACGGAAGCGCGGCGGGGACCGTTTACGGGCCGTCAGCCTGTCAGCTCGCCCAGCCGTTCGATGACCTCGCCTACGATGTTGTCCGGCGTCGACGCCCCGGCCGTCACCGCCACGGCGAGCGGGCCGCCGGCGGGCAGCCAGCCGCGTGTAGTGGTCTCGGCCCCGGGGCGCGTGCCGGCCGGCAGGTGGCGCACGCTCGCGGGATCCAGGCAGGAAGGGTCCGCGATGTGATACGTGCTGACCCGTTCCGCGCAGATCCTCGTCAGGTTGCGCGTATTGCTGCTGTTGTATCCGCCGATCACGAGCGCCACGTCGAAGCGCCGTTCGTCGAGCAGCTTCAGCAGGGCGTCCTGCCGGTCCTGGGTGGCGCTGCAGATCGTGTCGAAGGCCCGGTAGTGCTCGGGAAGCGCGGCTTCGCCGTAGCGATCGAGCATCGCGCGGCGCACCATGTCGCCGACCGCGAGCGATTCCGTCATCAGCATCGTCGTCTGGTTGGCGAGGCCGACGCGAACGAGGTCGCGGGCCGGGTCGAACCCCGGCGAGCAGCCCTGTCCGAGCCGGTCGAGGAACGTCTCCGAATCCACGCGGCCGCGAATGCAGTCGCACAGCACCCGCGTCTCCTCGCAGTCGAGGACCACGACGTAGCGGCCCTCCGAGGCTACGCTCATCTGGGACGCCGTCGCCTGCGTCTCCTCGTGCCTGAGCTTGCCGTGGATTATGGCCGTGTAGCCGTCGCGAGCGTACCGCCGGACGTTCTTCCAGACGTTGAGGACCGACCCGCAGGTCGTGTCCACGAGCGTGCAGCCGGCCGCCACGAACTGCTCCAGGTCGGCGATGGTGACGCCGAAGGCCGGCAGGATGACCACGTCGTCCGCGGTGACCTGTTCGATTCCCTCGCCCGGATCGCTCAGGAACCGCACCCCGGCGCCGCGCAGGCGGTCGTTGACGTGCGGGTTGTGGATGATCTCGCCGGTCAGGAACACGGTGCGGTCCGGGAACTTCCGCCGCGTCTGGTACGCGTAGTCCACGGCGCGGTCGACGCCGTAGCAGAAGCCGAGCTCCCTGGCCAGGTACACGGTGAGGCGTCCGCTGCGCCAGGTGAAGTCGGTCTCGCGTATGCGATCGAGGAGTCGGCTGTGTAGTCGCGCGCCAACTCGCCGGCGACGGCCTGCTTGAGGTCGAGGCCCTTTCTGAAGATCGGCGCCGCCATCCCCGCTACCGGATGTCGATCGCGATGTCGCGCACGCGCGGCGTCATCTCGTCCAGTGCGACCAGGGGCGTGACGCGGGAGGAGGTCAGGGCTTCCTCCAACTCGCGCATGAACTGCTCGTCGCCGACGGCCTGCGGCGGTTCGGGCGGCGGCCCGATGGCCGGTTGGGAAGCAGC
This sequence comes from Vicinamibacterales bacterium, assembly GCA_963662835.3. GTDB lineage: Bacteria > Acidobacteriota > Vicinamibacteria > Vicinamibacterales > UBA8438 > WTFV01. Next base: position 5,787,532 of record CAXXVU020000002.1, on the reverse strand, counting down.
GCCGGCAGCGGCCGTTCGCGGCGTTGCGGGCGGCTGGCGTTGGCGGTCGATGGCCTGGCCGATGCCCATGGTGACGAGGAGGCCGGCCGCCGCCGCCAGCGAGAGCCGCCGCCGGAGCGGGCGTGCGCCTGCGGTCGCCGGGACGCCGGACGCAGGGAATCGCAGGATGCGCGCCGAACCATGCCGGCCGGCCGCAAGCTGGATGCGGCGCATGATGCGCCGTCGTTGTCGAGCCAGTCGCCATGCGGGCACGGCGTCGTCGAACGCGGCTTCCGCGGCAGCCGAAACGCGGTCGACGCTCGCCTGCAGGGTCCGAATGCGGGCCGCGCAGAGGGCGCAACCGGCCAGATGGGCGTTCCCCGCGGCCGGATTCCCGCCGTCGGCGTCGACGAGGACCCGCACCAGCTCGCGGTCCGTCAGGTGCGCCGGGCGACCGCGCCATGCCGCCGCCAGCAGCTTCCCGAGCCCCCGGTGAACCCTCGTTCTCATGCGTGTGCCGCCTCGTTCCGCCGCAGCGCAGGTTTCTCTTCGAACCAGTGCTCGGTACCGAGGAGCCGGCGCAGCGAGCGGATCGCCCGGAACAGGTGCACGCGGACGGTGGCTTCCCTCAGATCCAGCATGGCGGCCACCTCGCGGGTCGCGTGACCCTCGAACTGGCTCAGCACCACCACCGCCCGCTGTCGTTCCGGGAGCCGATCGACCGCCGCCAGCAGCTCCCTGCGGCGTTCGGCATGGAGCAGCGTCGCTTCGGGGGACGGATCGAGCGCCGGCCGGCGCTCGATCTCTTCGCGTGGCTCGCCGTGCCCGTCGCCGTTACCGGCCGGCACGATCCACCGGTTGCGGCGCGCGCGCGACTTCGCACGGTCGAGACAGCCGTTGACGAGAATCCGCGTGAACCAGAGCTCGAAGTACAGGCGCTCCCGGAAGGAGCGGATGTGCACGAACGCCTTGAGGAAGGCGTCCTGAACGGCTTCGTCGACCTCCGCGGGATCGCGCAGGTAGTAGTACGCGATACGCGTCGCCCGCCGCTGATGGCGCTCGACTATCTCCGCGAAACGCTCGCCGGCCGCGACCCGATCTCCACGGGCGAGGAGTGCGCTCACCTCGTCGGCGATCTGCGAATCGACGACGGCCCGCTCCTGGCGGCCGGCGGACGCGACATCTGTTACGACCATCGACTGGAAGCTCTCGAATGGAGACTGAAACCGCCGGCCGAACGTTTACCGGAACGGCTCGCCACCGCTACCGCACATGATACCCCGGTCCGTTTGACTTGGCGAACGCCGCGCGACTAAGGTTTGGTCACCTATGCCGGAAGCAGCGCCGCAGGCGACGACATCTTCGATTCTCGACCTCGCCCGACCCCGCCAACTGCACTGGAATCTAGGCACCGCGGCCCTCTACGAGGCGGCCGTGCGCAACGAAGAGGGCGTGGTCGCCGAGACCGGTCCGCTGGTCTGTCTGACCACCCCGCACACGGGGCGCTCGCCCAACGACAAGTTCCTGGTCGACGAGCCGTCGACATCCGCGGACGTCTGGTGGGGAAAGGTCAACCGCCCCATCGATGCGTCGCGGTTCGACGCGCTCCAGGAAGAGGTGGTGCGCGCCCTCGACGACAAGGTGTTGTACGTCCAGGACTGCTTCGCCGGGGCCGATCCGGCGTACCGGCTTCCGGTGCGCATCGTCACGGAACGGGCCTGGCACAGTCTCTTTGCGCGGACGATGTTCCTCGAGCAGCCGCCGGGGACGCCGCCCGGGAGCCACGCGCCGGAATTCACGGTGGTCGACATCCCGTCGCTGACCGCGGACCCGGCGCGGCACGGAACCAACTCGGGGACGTTCATCCTGCTCAACTTCGCCCGGCGGCTCGTTCTGATCGGCGGCACGAGCTACGCGGGGGAGATCAAGAAGTCGATCTTCACCGTCATGAACTACCTGCTGCCGCTGCGCGACGTGATGCCGATGCACTGCTCGGCGAACATCGGCGCGGCCGGCGACACCGCGCTGTTCTTCGGCCTGTCGGGTACCGGCAAGACGACGCTCTCGAGCGATCCCGCGCGGCGCCTCATCGGCGACGACGAGCACGGCTGGAGCGACCGCGGCATCTTCAACTTCGAAGGCGGCTGCTACGCGAAGATGATCCGGCTGTCGGAGCAGGCCGAGCCGCAAATCTACGGCACGACCCGCCGGTTCGGGACCGTTCTCGAGAACGTCGTGCTCGATCCGGCGACTCGCGCGATGGACCTCGACGACGACACCCTGACGGAGAACACGCGCGGCGCCTATCCGATCTCGTTCATCGACAACTGGGTGCCGTCGGGGCAGGGCGGCCACCCGGACAACATCGTGATGCTGACCTGCGACGCGTTCGGGGTGCTGCCGCCGATCTCGCGGCTGACCCCGGCCGGCGCGATGTACCATTTCCTGTCCGGCTATACCGCCAAGGTGGCGGGCACGGAAAAGGGGATCACGGAGCCGAAGGCGACGTTCAGCACCTGCTTCGGGGCCCCGTTCATGGTGCATCACCCGACCGTCTACGCACGGTTGCTCGGCCGGCAGATCGCGGCGCACGGTTCGCGGGTCTGGCTGGTCAACACCGGCTGGAGCGGCGGCGCCTACGGCGTCGGCAGCCGCATGAAGATCGGCCATACGCGCGCCATGATCGCGGCGGCGCTGTCGGGGGCGCTCGACGACGTCCCCCATGCCCCCGATCCGGTCTTCAACGTCGAGGTTCCCACCGCCGTTCCGGACGTTCCGGCCGAGAGCCTGCGGCCCCGTGCGAGCTGGAGCGACGGCTTCGCCTACGACGCGCAGGCGGTCCGGCTCGCCGGGATGTTCGCGGAGAACTTCAAGGCGTTCGAGGCCGAGGCCGACGACGACGTGCGGCGCGCCGGACCGAACGCGTGAGGCGGCCCGCTTCCCGGAGCTCATGACGTTCGAACCGGTCATCGGACTTGAAGTCCACGCCCAGCTCCTGACCGAGACGAAGATCTTCTGCGGCTGCGGCACTGCGTTCGGTGCGCCTCCGAACAGCAACGTCTGCCCGGTCTGCCTCGGACTCCCGGGCGCCCTCCCCGTGCTGAACCGGCGGGCCGTGGAGCACGCCGTGCGGACCGCCGTCGCGCTCGAGTGCACGGTGCAGGAGACCTCCGTCTTCGCGCGCAAGAACTACTTCTATCCCGATCTTCCGAAGGGGTATCAGATCTCGCAGTACGAGGAGCCGCTCGCGACCCGCGGCTGCGTGGAGTACCTGGCCGAGGGGGTGACCCGGCGCGTGCGCATCACGCGCGTGCACATGGAGGAGGACGCCGGCAAGTCGATTCACGAGGGGTTTCCCGACTCCGGCCGCAAGACGTACCTCGACTTCAACCGCAGCGGCGTGCCGCTGGTCGAGATCGTCACCGAGCCCGATCTGCGGGCGCCGTCCGAGGCGGCCCGCTTCTTCCAGCATCTGCGCGGCATCCTGCTCGCGGCGGGGGTCAACGACGGGAACATGGAGGAGGGCAGCCTCCGCTGCGACGCCAACGTCTCGGTGCGCCCGAGGGGGATCGAGGCGCTCGGCGTGAAGGTGGAGATAAAGAACCTGAACTCGTTCCGGTTCCTGGAGCGGGCTCTCGACCACGAGGTCCGCCGGCAGTCGGAGCTGCTGGCGCAGGGCGGGACCGTGGTGCAGGAGACCCGCCTGTGGGACGTCGCGGCCGGGCGAACCGTCTCCATGCGCAGCAAGGAGGAGGCGCACGACTACCGGTATTTCCCCGACCCCGATCTGCCGCCGCTGGTGCTCGACCCGGAGTGGGTCGCGGAGGTGCGGGAGGGGATGCCGGAGCTGCCGGAGGCCCGCAAGCGGCGGCTCATGACCGGGCACGGCCTGCCGGAACGAGACGCGGGGGCGCTTGCCGGCGACCCCGAGCTGGCCGCGTTCTTCGAGGAGACGGCGGCCGCGGCAGAGAACTCGCGGGCCGCGGCGCACTGGATAATGGGGCCGTTGGCGCACCGGTTGAAGATGCATGGCGCGGGAATTGGCGACGTCACGGTCACGCCCGCGGCGCTCGGCGCGCTTATTCGCCTGGTCGACGCCGAGACGATAAGCAACTCCGCCGCCAAGGACGTGTTCGAGCGCATGGCCGACACGGGCCGGTCGCCCGAAGCCATCGTCGCGGCGGAGGGGCTGTCGCAGATCGGCGACGCCGCCGAGCTGGAGGACGTGGTGCGGCGGACCCTGGCGGAGAACCCGGCCGCCGTGAGCAAGTACCGGGCCGGGAAGACAGGCACCCTCGGCTTCCTGGTCGGGCAGGTCATGCGCGCCACGCGCGGCCAGGCGAACCCGCGGATGGTGAACGAGCTGCTGAAGGCGGCGCTCGAGAGCCCGGACGGCCGGTGAGTCCGACGCGCCTCTCCGGGGGACGCGCGGCGCAGGGTTTGACAGGCCGTTGCGTTCTGCGGCGCAATCTCCTAGCGCCGCCGAGCCCGTCGCGGTGCTCCGTGTTCGGCCCCAGCCCCCACCGGCCCAGGACCTTGTGCCGCAGAACTCACTGCGTTGCGTTCTGCGGCGCAATCTCCTAGACTGGGCTATCAGCCAATCCATGCCGGTGCCCACCAGCGAGCCCGCCCGCTCGCAGCATCCCGACAGTGACTGTCTCGTTCGCGTGTCTTCCGTCCGCTCCGACTTCTACCGCGAGGAGTTGCACAAGCACTGGCAGTGCCTCGAGCAGCAGCGCGAACACTACTCGCACAAGACGATGACCGACGTGGAGGCGGCCCTCCGCAAGCTGATGCAGCACGTCGATCGCCTGTGCGCCGGCGAGCACGGTGACGAGGTCGTGAGCCGGCTCCTGCGCCAGATAGACGGCGTGACCCGCCTGTCGTCCTCCGCGGACCGGCAACCGACCCACTGACAGGTTCTCTCCTGGCCCTCGACACCCTCCGGCGTCACGCCCTCGATATCGTCCGCAACGGCATCGCGGCCGCGGGAGCCTCCGCGCTCGTCGCCCGGGCGATGCGCGCGGGCACCATCGAGGGCGAGATCGGCGGCCGCATGCCGGTGGTGGTGGCGGCGGGCAAGGCCGCGGCGGAGATGGCGTCGGCGTTCGTATCCGCCGTCCCGCGCGCCGGAGCAAACGGGCTGGTTGCCTCGCCGCAGCCGCGGACTCCCGCCGGCGACCTGGAGTGGTTCGACGTCGGGCATCCGGTGCCCACGGCGGGGAGCGTTGCGGCCGGACGGCGGGCGCTGGCGCTGGCCGCCGGCCTGCCGCCGGACGACGTGATGGTCCTGCTGCTGTCCGGCGGGGCGTCGGCCGGACTCGCCGCGCCGGTCGAGGGGCTCTCGCTGGAAGACAAGTCGGCCGTCACGTCGGTGCTGCTGCGCGCCGGGGTCGCCATCGACGGGCTGAACTGCGTCCGGAAGCACTTGTCCGCGATCAAGGGGGGACGGCTGGCGGTGGCGGCCGGGGGCCGCATCGTCACGCTGGCGATTTCGGACGTGGTCGATCCGGCGCCGGACGATCCGGCCGTCATCGGATCGGGACCGACGATTCCCGACCCGACGACCTTCGCCCAGGCGTTGGAGATCTGCCGCGCGGCGGGCGCCGCGGGGACCGTGCCGCGGGTGGCGCTGGAGGTGCTCGAACGGGGCGTTCGCGGCGAGATCGAGGAGAGTCCCAAGCCGGGGAATCCACGGCTGGCCGGCGCGCCGTACCACCTGATCGGCAGCCGCCGGGAAGCGGTCGAGGGCGCCGCGCAGGCGGCGCGCGGGCTCGGTTACGCCGTCGTTCTGCTCGACGAGCCGGTGACCGGGGAGGCTCGCAGGGCGGCCGAGAGCTATGTCCGTGCCATCGCCCGCCTGGCCCACGAGCAGCCGCCGCCGCTCTGCATCCTGTCCGCCGGCGAGACGACGGTCCGGGTCGAGGGGACGGGGCGCGGCGGACGCAACCAGGAGCTCGCTCTGGCGGCCGCCTTTCATCTGACCCGGCGGTTTCCGGAGGCGGTCGTGGCCAGCGTCGGTACCGACGGCATCGACGGGCCGACCGACGCGGCCGGGGCGCTGGTCGACACCACGACCCCGGCGCGCGCCGTGGAGCGGGGCCTGCGCCGGCCGGAGCACTATCTGGCCGCGAACGACTCGTACACCTTCTTCGATGCGCTCGGCGACCTGATCCGCACGGGGCCGACCGACACCAACGTCGGCGACCTGCAGGTCGCGCTGATCGGCTAGCAGTCTGCGCGGCGATGCTGACTCCGGACGAGCTGCTCGACGCGATAGGGCGGACGATGGACCGCCCCGTCACCGTGCGCGACCTGATGGAGCATCTCGGGTGGCCGCGCGGCCGGCGGGCGACGCTGCGCCGCCGCCTCGCCGTGCTGGTGGAGCGGGGTGATCTCATCCGGATTCGCGGCCATCGCTACGGGCTGCCCGACCGGATGCACCTGGTGACCGGCCGGGTGCACGTCAACCCTCGCGGCTTCGGGTTCGTCACCCCGGATCATCCGGTGGACGGCCTCGCCGGCGACGTGTACATCGCCGGAACCAACCTGAACCAGGCGCTGCACGGCGACCGCGTGGTCGTCCGGGTGGAGCGGCAGGGAGAGCCGGGCCGGGCCGAAGGCCGGATCCTGCGCATCGTCGAGCGGGCCGCGGAGCAGCTCGTGGGGCGCTTCGAGGCGGATACGGCGGGGGCCGGATACGTGGTGCCGGTCGATCGCCGCCTGCCGATGGACGTGCAGATCCCGGCCGGGGAGCAGGGCGGCGCGCGGGCCGGCGAGATGGTGGTGGCGGCACTGACGCGCTTTCCGACCCCCACGCGGGGCCCGGTCGGACGGGTGGTCGAGGTGCTCGGCACGCTGGACACGCCCGGGGTCGACGTCCGGGTCGTGCTGCGGGCGCACGGGATTCCGGACGCGCACGATCCGGACGCGGTCGCCGAGGCGCAGGGCCTGGGCGACACGGTACGGCCGGCCGACCGGCGGGGGCGCACCGATTTCCGCGGTCTGACCACCGTGACCATCGACGGCGAGACGGCCCGCGACTTCGACGACGCCATCACGCTGGAGCCGCTCGACGGCGGCACGGTCCGCCTCGGGGTGCACATCGCCGACGTGTCGCACTACGTGGCCGAGGGGAGCGCGCTCGACCGGGACGCCCGTGCGCGCGGCACCTCCGTCTATTTCCCGGATCGCGCGGTGCACATGTTCCCGGCCGAGCTCTCCACCGGACTGTGCAGCCTGAAGCCGCGGGTGGATCGCCTCGTGCAGTCGTGCCTCCTGGAGGTGGACGGCGCGGGCGAGGTCGTGCGCTACGAGATCCACGACGGAATCATCCACAGCGACGCGCGCATGACCTATACGGAGGTCGACACGCTGCTGGACGATCCCGCGTCACCGGCAGGCGAGCGGCACGCGGACCTCGTACCGTTCTTCAACGCGTTGGGCGCCTTGTCGACGGTGCTGACCGAGCGCCGCCGCCGGCGCGGCGCCATCGACTTCGACGTGCCGGTCGCCCGCTTCCGGCGCGACGACGCCGGCCGGGTCGAGGCGATCGTCGCCGGCGAGCGCACGACCGCGCACCGGATCATCGAGGAGTTCATGCTCCTGGCGAACGAGACGGTGGCCGAGCACCTGCTGCGGAAGGAGATGCCGGCGCTGTTCCGGGTGCACGAGCCTCCCGACCCGGCCAAGGTCGAGGCGTTCGAGGAATTCGCCGCCACGCTGGGGTACAGCCTCGCGGCGCCGCCCGACGCGGCGACGCCCGGGCACTTCCGGCGGCTCATCGAGCGGCTGCGGGGGCAGCCGGAGGAACGCCCGGTCGCCCGCCTCATGCTGCGGACGATGCGCCTGGCGCGCTACGAGCCGGAGAACCGCGGCCACTTCGGGCTGGCCGCGGCGTCCTACACGCACTTCACGTCGCCGATCCGTCGCTACCCGGACCTGGTGGTGCACCGGGCGTTGCGGGCGAGCCGCCGGCGTGCGCGCTCGGCGGAGAGGATGCGCCGCTGGACGGAGGGCCTGCCGGAGATCGCGCGGCGGACCTCCGAGTTGGAGCGGCGGGCCGAGGAGGCGGAGCGCGAGCTCCTGCACTGGCAGATGGTCCGCTTCATGGCCGACAAGGTGGGCGACGAGTTCACCGGCTGGGTCGTCGGCGTCACCGCGTTCGGCCTCTTCGTCGAGCTGGTGGAGCAGTTCGTCGAGGGGCTCGTGCACGTGTCGAGCATGGCGGACGACTACTACCGCTACGTCGAGCGCCACCACCTGTGGCGCGGGGAGAGCACCGGCAAGGTCTACCGGCTCGGCGACCGCGTGGAGGTGCGGCTCGTGCGGGTCGACCTCGAGCACCGCCAGATCGATTTGGCGCTGACCGAGATCCTCGATGCGGTGCGGCACACGCGGGACGGCCGGCCGCCGCGGTCGCGGCGCCCGGGGGAGTCTTCTCGCTCCCCTCACCGCCGCCACGCCCGGGCCCGGCGGCGGTGAAGGCCTGCCGCGTCACCGGGCGGGTACAGTCCCTTCGCTACTCTCAGCGGCCGTGACGTGCGTCACACCCAACGCACATCACCGGTCTACCGTCGTTCTCAAACGCTACCACCTGGAAAGTGGCCCAACCTTGAATTTCGCTGTCTCGAATCTCTACCCAGAAGGGTCGCGTTTGCTCCACCTCGAGAACTTGATTGCCGTCGCGCAGGTAGTTCGATTCTTCGGCGAGCGGAGCATTGCTTGCGTCGAAGAATCGCACTCGTGCATACAGGCCGCTGCCAACGATCCGAGTTGATCCGCTGTTCAGCACGAAGCCTTCTACACGTGTAGAATCATTCCTCACACTCCGAAGCGCCACGCCTTCCAGCGTTACCTGTTCGAGCTGTCGATCGTACCGCTGGTCACACCCGATGCAAGGCACGGGACTCCCGTCGTTCTCGAATGCCACCACCTCGAAAGCAGCCCAACCTTGAATTTCGCTATCTTCAATCCGTATCCAAAAGGGGCGCTTTTGCTGCACTTCGAGAACCTGATCGCCGTCGCGCAGGTAGTTCGCTTCTTCGGCGATGGGGTTATCGTTTTCGTCAAAAAAGCGCACCCGTACGTACAAGCCGCTGCCAACGATGCGAGTCAAGCCGCTGTTCTGCACGAAGCCTTCGACGTGGTGATTGCTCCCTGCTTGGTCCAGTAGACGTACGCCGTCCACCGTCACCTGACTGGGTTGCCGAGCGTAGCGCCTGACACACCCCGAGCACAGCACGGGTCGTCGGTCAACTTCGAACGACGTGACCTCGAAAGTGGCCCAGTCCTGAATCTCGCTATCCGAAAACCGTACCCAAAAGCGACGCCGTTGCTGTACCTCGAGAGTCTGGTTGCCATCACGCAGATAGTTCGTTTCTTCTGCTATGCGGTTGTTGTTTGCGTCAAAGAACCGGACGCGCACGTACAGCCCGCTGCCAGAGACCCGAGTCGACCCGCTATTCAGCACGAACCCGTCCACCAGGTGATTGCTACCCGACTGGTCATGTAGACGCACCCCCTCGAGGGTCACCTGCTCGTGGATCGTCGGGCATACGCCGCGCACCATTTCGTTGATCGCCCGCCGGAGCTCGATGATGTGATCCGCCTTCACCGGCGTCTGGCTCGGCACGATCGGGTCGTCGGTCCAACGGAACACCGAGGAGCAGCCGTTCGGATTCTGGGCCTCGGCCTGGCTCCGCAGAGCATTGATGTCCGCCGCCGTGATCGGCGCGCCGACGGCGGCCTCCTGAGCCTGTGCCAGCGGAACACCCAGTGCCAGCATCAACGCCATACGCACAGCCTGTAAAACGACAATTCTGTGGCTCCTCATGGGATGGGGCTCCTTTTTCATGCCAGGGTAGTCGCTGTGTAGACACAGGTAGTTCCATTTATAGCTGGGGTAGCGATAAATCTGGGGGAGGATAGCACGATGCGGCGCGGTCCCCTGGTGGACCTCGGAGCGCGTCAGTGTCCGCGGTGTGTGGCGGTGTGTGCGGAACGGAGCGGGGCGGGGTTGGGGGACAACGGGAGGAGCGGGCAGGGCTATGATCCCGGCGTGAAGCACCTCGTGGTGGGCACGGCCGGACACATCGATCACGGCAAGAGCACCCTGGTCGAGGCGCTGACCGGGGTCGATCCGGACCGGCTGCAGGAAGAGAAGGCCCGCGGCATCACCATCGACCTCGGGTTCGCGCTGTACCGGCACGGGGACACGCAGCTCGCCTTCGTCGACGTGCCGGGGCACGAGCGGTTCGTCCGCAACATGCTGGCCGGCGCCAGCGGCATCGACTGCGTGCTGTTGGTCATCGCGTCCGACGAGTCGGTGATGCCGCAGACCCGCGAGCACTTCGACATCTGCCGGCTGCTGGGGGTGGGCGGCGGCGTGGTGGCGCTCACCAAGGCCGATCTGGTGGACGAGGAGACGCTGGAGCTCGTGCGCCTGGAGACGCGCGAGCTGATCGCCGGGTCGTTCCTCGACGAGGCGCCGCTGGTGCCGGTGTCGGCGCGAACCGGGGCGGGGCTGGACGACGTGCGCCGCGGGCTCGCGGCGCTGGCCGACGGCGTGGCCGGACGGCCGGACGGCGGGATCCCGCGCCTGCCCATCGACCGGGCGTTCACCGTGAAGGGGTTCGGAACGGTGGTCACCGGCACGCAGGCTTCCGGCGTCCTCGAGGCGCAGGGCGAGCTCAGGCTGCTGCCCGGCGGGCGGCAGGTGAAGGTGCGCGGCCTGCAGGTGCACGGCGAGTCGCGGCCGCGGTCGCACGCGGGGCAGCGCGTCGCCGTGAACCTGGCCGCGATCGGCGTGGAGGAGCTGGAGCGCGGGGATACGCTGACGACGGAGCAGGGCCTGTGTGCGGCGCGGCGGTTCGACGGACGGGTGACCCTGCTCGCCGGCGCCCGGCCGCTGAAGTACGGTGCGCGGGTACGGTTCCACCAGGGAACCAGCGAGGTCATGGCGCGGCTGGCGATCGGGGCCGCGCGTCCTGCGGCGGGCAACGGACAAGGCGGAGCGGCGGCAGAAGCGCCGACGTTTCCCGGCGTGCTCGATCCCGGCGGCTCGGCGTTCGCACGGCTGCACCTGGAGCGTCCGGTCGCCCTGACGCGCGGCGACCGCTTCGTGCTGCGCGCCTACTCGCCGATGGTCACGATCGGCGGCGGGGTGGTGCTCGATCCGTCGCCGCCGGCCGGGCGTCTGCGCTCGACGGCGGGCTTCGCGCGGCTGCGGCGCCTCGACGCGCTCGACGAGGACGCGGCGGCGGTGCGGATCATGGTCGGGGAGGCGGGCGGCGAGGGATTGACCCTGGACGTTCTCGCGCCCCGGGTGGGCCGCACGGTCGCCGCGGTGCGGCGGGTCGTCGAGGGCCTCGTCGAACGCGGCGGGCTGGTCGCGATGGGCGGGCGAGTGGTGGCGTCCGAGCCCGTCGAGGCGGTGCGGGAGGCGCTCCTGGAAATGGTCGGCGCCTACCACGAGGCGCACCCGCTGGAGCCGGGCCTGCCGCGCGAGGAAGCGCGCGAGCGCCTGGCGAAGCGGTCCGGGCCGGCGCTGTTCGAGCACGTCTCCGGCGCTCTGGCGGCCGAGGGCAGGCTGGCAACGGGCCGCCATCTGGCCCTGTCGGCGCACCGCATCGTTCTGTCGGACGAGGAGGCGCGCGTGAAGGGGGATCTCGCCGCTGCGTTCCTGCGCGAGGGGTTTTCGCCTCCGGACCCGGCCGTCTGGGCACGGGAGCGGGGCGTCGACGAGGCGCTCGCCGAGCGGATGCTCAAGCTGCTGCTCCGCGACGGTACGGTCGAGCGTCTCGACGCCCTGGTGTTTCACCGCGACGCGCTCGATCGCCTCCGGGTCGACGTGGCGGGGCTCAAGGCGGGCGCCGACGACCCCATGCGGATCGACGTGGCGTGGTTCAAGCAGCGCTTCGGGATCACGCGCAAGTTCGCCATCCCGCTCCTGGAATACCTGGATCGCGTGCGCGTGACCCGCCGGGTGGGGCAGAGCCGCATCGTCCTCTGATCTCCGGCTCCGGACCGGGCGTGCGCCGGGCGGAACGGTGCTACAATTCATCGGATCGGGAATCAGGCGCGCGGAGGGCGACCCACGATCTATGGCCAGGTACGAGGACGGACCGTGTTTCACGGTCGGTGTGTTTCAGGACGCGGCTTGGGCGTCGCGCGGGCTGACCGCGTTGGCCGGCGAGGGCTTCCCGCCGGAAGCGCTCTCGATTCTGGCGCAGCAGGCGCCGGATGTAGCCGAGTTGCTGGAGAAGACCTTCGGCATCGGCGGGGATCAGGCCGTCGTCGATGTGCCGGTGCTCGGCGCCGCGGTTGCCCACGGCCTGTTGGTGGAGGCGCTGCAGGGCGACGACAACGGCCTGGGCGCGGGCGGGGTGGCGGCCACCATGCGCCGCGCCGGGTTCCAGGCGCACGACGGAGTCATCTTCGAGACGCTCACGGCCCGCGGCGGCGTACTGGTCGCGGTGGCGGGAGAGCCTCGGGCCGCCGACGCGCTGGCGCTCATGCACGCCTACGGCGGCGGCAACGCGGCGATCGGCGCCTGGGGCGGGCGGGTCTGACCGCTCGCGATCGTGTTTGTCCTGCCCGAACGGCCGGCGCCGGTTCGGCAGAGTAGAGCCCGGCCTGCCAGGTTGACCATTGGCGGCAGGTTGGGCAGAATGGTTTGAGGAGGCGCACCCTTGAGCCAGGGTATCGGGCTCGGTCAGCTTCAGTTTCCACCGTCGCACACGTCATACACCCCGCCTGACCGCCGGCGTCGCCGCTCATCCGCGGCACGAGCGGCAGGCCCCCTGCGTCTCAAGCCGGTTCGTGCTTCCCGCGCCGGTGATCCCGACGGCGGTGCAGGCGGCGTCCGGAGCACCGACGGGACGCTCTCGATCCTGCCCGACGACATCGCGCCGGCGGACGCGCGTTTCCTCCTGCGGGCCAGCCAGCAGCGCGTAGGCGGCTCGTTCGCGGCCTCGGTCAGCAGCCACGTGGTGGGCGTCGGGCTCGTGCTGCTCGTGTTGAGCCTGGCGCCGGAGCGCGTCTTCGAGGCGATGCCGGTCGACCAGTACAACGGGATCGTGTGGATCCCCCAGGAGGGTCCGGGCGGCGGCGGCGGCGGCGGCGGCAACGAATCCCTGGAGCTGCCGCCGTTGGCCCAGCTCGAGGGGCCCGACGAGGCCGAGTTGAGCGTGCCCATCGCGGAGCCGGTGCCGGTCGAACCCGAGCCCGAACCGGAACCGGAGCCGGAGCCCGAGCCGCTCGATACCCAGGAGCTCTCGATTCCCGCCCTGCCGCTCGCGAGCGCCCCGGAGACCCGGCCGGGGGTGCTCGAGGGCCTTCGTGCGGACTCGGAGTCGTCGCAGGGAAGCGGGACCGGCGGCGGTGCCGGGAGCGGCGACGGGGGCGGGGCCGGTCCGGGCCAGGGCGATGGGCTCGGTCCGGGCGAGGGGGGCGGCGTCGGCGGCGGCGTCTACCGTCCGGGTACCGCCGGCCTGACGATTCCGCGGCTGCTGCGGGACGTCACCCCGAAGTACACGGCCGAGGCGATGCGGGCGCGGATCCAGGGCACAGTCTGGCTGGATGTCGTGGTCCTGCCCACCGGCGAGGTCGGCCGGGTCTCGGTCAGCAAGTCCCTGGACAAGGTGTTCGGCCTCGACGAGCAGGCGATCGAAGCGGCCAGGCAGTGGCTCTTCGCCCCCGGGATGCGCTTCGGCGAGCCGGTCGCGGTTCTCGTCAGCCTCGAGCTGTTCTTCAATCTGCGCTGACCGGCGCGGGCCTCCGCTGAATCGGTGCTCGACTTGTCTGGCACTCGGCCGGGTCGGCTGACAGATGGGAAGAGAAAACGCCCGGACAGGTACGCGGCCTGTCCGGGCGTAAGGTGGCCGGTGAGGCGTCCGGGCCTCTAGTACATCCCGCCCATGCCGCCGTGGGCGCCCATGCCGCCGCCCGGGGCCGCTTCCTTCTTGTCGTCGGGGATCTCGGAGACGAGCGCCTCGGTGGTCAGCAGCAACGAGGCGATGGAGCCGGAGTTCTGGAGCGCGGTGCGCACGACCTTCGTCGGGTCGATGACGCCCGCAGACACCATGTTCTCGTACTTCTCGCTCTGCGCGTTGAAGCCTTCCTGCTCGTCGCCCGCCTCGCGGACCCTCTGGACGACGATCGAGCCCTCGAACCCGGCGTTCTGCGAGATCCAGCGCATCGGCTCCTCGAGCGCCCGGCGGATGATGTTGACGCCGATCTGCTGGTCGCCGGAGAGCTGCAGGTCCGCGAGCGCGCCGGCGGCGCGGAGCAGCGCGACGCCGCCGCCCGGGACGATGCCTTCCTCGACCGCCGCCTTCGTCGCGTGCATCGCGTCCTCGACGCGGGCCTTCTTCTCCTTCATCTCGGTCTCGGTCGCCGCACCGACCTTGATGACGGCCACGCCGCCGACGAGCTTGGCCAGGCGCTCCTGCAGCTTCTCGCGGTCGTAGTCGGAGGTCGTTTCCTCGATCTGCGCGCGGATCTGCTTGACGCGGCCCTCGATGGCGGCCTGCGTGCCGTCGCCCTCGACGATGGTGGTGTTGTCCTTGTCGATGGTGACCTTCTTGGCCTTACCGAGGTCCTCGACGCGGATGTTCTCGAGCTTCAGCCCGAGGTCCTCGGTGATCGCCTTGCCGTTGGTCAGGATGGCGATGTCCTCGAGCATCGCCTTGCGGCGGTCGCCGAAGCCGGGGGCCTTGACCGCGGCGCCCTGCAGCGTGCCGCGCAGCTTGTTGACGACGAGCGTCGCGAGCGCCTCGCCCTCGATGTCCTCGGCGATGATGAGCAGCGGCCGGCTCAGGCGCGCCACCTGCTCGAGGAGCGGCAGCAGGTCCTTCATCGAGCTGATCTTCTTCTCGTGGATGAGGATGATCGGGTTCTCGAGGACGCACTCCATCCGCTCGGCGTCGGTCACGAAGTACGGCGAGAGGTAGCCGCGGTCGAACTGCATGCCCTCGACGACCTCGAGCGAGGTCTCCAGCGTGCGGGCCTCCTCGACGGTGATGACCCCGTCCTTGCCGACCTTGTCCATCGCCTCGGCGATGATGGTGCCGATCGTCGCGTCGTTGTTGGCCGAGATGGTGCCGACCTGCGCGATCATGTTGCCGGTGACGCTATTCGACATCGACTGCAGCTTGCCGACGACCGTTTCCACGGCGGTCTCGATGCCGCGCTTGATCTCCATCGGGTTGGCGCCGGCCACGACGTTCTTGGCTCCCTCGCGGTAGATGGCCTGGGCGAGCACGGTCGCCGTGGTCGTGCCGTCACCGGCGATGTCCGAGGTCTTGCTCGCGACCTCGCGGACCATCTGCGCGCCCATGTTCTCGCACGGGTCCTTGAGGTCGATCTCCTTGGCGACGGTGACGCCGTCCTTGGTGATGGTGGGCGAGCCGAACTTCTTGTCGAGGACCACGTTGCGGCCCTTCGGCCCGAGGGTGACCTTCACCGCGTTGGCGAGCTGGTTCACGCCCTCGATGATCTTCTGCCGCGACTCCTGTCCGTAGACGATCTGCTTGGCCATTATTCTCGAACTCCAATCACTGAAATGCGGTGGTCGCCGCTAGTCGCTTTCGATTACGCCGAGGATCTCGTCCTCGCGCATGATCAGGAACTCGTCGCCGTCGAGCTTGATCTCCTGGCCGGAGTACTTGCCGAACAGCACCTTGTCGCCGGCCTTGACGTCGAGCGGGGTCACCGTCCCGTCGTCCTTGACCTTCCCGTTGCCGGCCGCGATCACCTTGCCCTGCTGCGGCTTCTCCTTAGCCGTGTCCGGGATGATGATGCCGCCGACCTGCTGCTCGCCTTCCTCGATGCGCTCGACGATGATGCGGTCGTGAAGTGGTCGTACCTTGGCAGCCATGAACTCTGCTACTCCCTTCTTGAGAAATCCAGTCAACCGTGCGGGTCGCTTCCCGCGCGGCAGCTCCTCCTGGTGGCGTTAGCAGTCACCCACCGAGTCTGCTATTCTAGTGGCCGGGGAAGGGGGGCGTCAAGGCCTGCGTGGCGCCGGGACGGCCGGGATTCGCGAATCAGCCGGTGCGCTTCAGGCGGTGGGCGGCAATCTTCCGGCTGAGGGTGTTGCGGTGGATGCCCAGGAGGCTCGCGGCGTCACCCAGCCTGCCGTTCGACCTCTCCAGCGCGCGGCTTATGAAGCGCTTCTCGATCTCCCGCTGCGCGTCCTCGTAGCGGATGCCCTTCGTCAGCATTTCGTCGACCAGACGGTCGAGTTCCTTGCGCACGGCGTCAAGTCCTATTCGGGAGCATTCAGATCGCGGCCGGTGAGCAACTGGTAGGCCTCGACGTATTTCAGGCGCGTGTTGTCGACCACGTCATCGGGAAGCGACGGCGCGGGCGGTTTCCGATTCCATTCGATGCGGTCCAGGTAGTCGCGGACGTACTGCTTGTCGAAGCTCGGCTGGGCCCCGCCCGCCCGGTATCGGGCGGCTGGCCAGAACCGCGACGAGTCGGGCGTCAGCACTTCGTCGATCAGAATGACTTCCTCGCGGCCGGCATCGTTTACGATCCCGAACTCGAACTTGGTGTCCGCCACGATGATGCCGTGCGCCGCGGCGTGGGCCGCGCCGTGCTCGTAGAGCGCCAGGGTCAGCGTGCGGAGCCGCGTCACTAGATCCGGGCCGACGATCCGGCCGGCCTCGGCCGCGCTGATGTTGACGTCGTGTCCGGTCTCCGCCTTGGTGGCAGGGGTGAAGATCGGTTCCGGCAGGCGGTCGGATTCGCGCAGGCCGGACGGCAGCCGGACGCCGCAGACCTGCCCGTCGCGCTGGTACTCCTTCCAGCCGGAGCCCGACAGGTAGCCGCGTGCGACGCACTCGATCGGAATGGGTCGGGTGCGGCGCACCAGCATGGAGCGGCCGGCGAGCAGCGGCGCGTGTGCGCCGAGCGGCTCCGGATACTCCCGCGGGTCCGTGGAAACCAGATGGTTGCCGACGATGTGTCCGGTGCGCTGGAACCAGAACGCGGACAACTGCGTCAGCACCCGCCCCTTGTCGGGCACGGCGGAGCCGAGCACCACGTCGTACGCGGAGATCCGGTCGGTGGCGACCATGAGGAGGTGCTGGCCGACCTCGTACATGTCGCGGACCTTGCCGCGACGGTGGACGGTGACGCCCTCCAGGGACGTCTCGAAGAGCGAAGCGCTGGATGCCAAGGGAATTCCTCGTGCGGGACGATTGAAGCGTATAGCTTACCGGCAGAGCGGGGCGACGGCAAAACGAATTGTAGTACGGTCGTTCGGCATGCGAAATCGGATCCGGGCAATCGTCGTTGGACTGGTCGGCGCGGCGCTGATGGCGTTCGTGCTGCGTGGCGCCGATCTCGACCGGCTCGTGGACGCGGTGGCGAGCGCCCGGCTCGATCTGATCGGACTCGCGATGCTGGCGATGGTGGCGACCTACCTGGCGCGGGCGGTGCGCTGGTGCTACCTCCTCGAACCGCTGGGCCGGGTCCGTCCGGGTTCCGCGCTGCGGGCGACGGTCATGGGCTTCGCCGCAACCGCGATTCTCCCGGGACGTGTCGGCGAGGTTCTCAGACCGTACGTCCTCGCCCGTCGCGAGCGGCTCAGCGTGAGTGCCGCGATCGGGACCGTGGTGCTGGAGCGGCTGCTCGATCTGGCTGCGATCCTGGGAATCTTCGGACTCTCGGTCGTTCTTTACGAACCGCTCCCCGGGGTCGCGGACAGCGGGCTGCTTCCCGCGTTGCACGCCGGGGCGATCGTCGCCGCCGGATTCGCGCTGGCCACGCTGGCATTGACGTGCGCGGCGGCCACGAGCCCCGCGACGGTGGGCCGCGGGGTGGAGCGTGTGACCGCGGCGCTGCCGGGGAGGCTCTCGCCGCGGCTCGCGCAGCTCTCGCACGGCTTCTCGGAGGGGCTCGGCGTGATCCGCCGTCCCCGACCCCTCGTGTGGGCGACGGGGTGGACGGTGGTCGTCTGGGTCTTGATCACGGCCGGCCTCTGGCTCGTGTCGGTCGCCTTCGGCGTCGACATGTCGCCGGCCGGTGCCGGCATCGTGCTCCTGCTGGTGGTGCTGGGCGTGGCGGTGCCGACGCCGGCCGGTGTCGGCGGCTACCATGCCGCGTTCCAGGTCGGGGCCACGACGCTCTTCGCGGCGAGCGCGGAGAACGCGGTCGGGGCCGGGCTCGTTGCGCACGCCATCTCCTTTCTGCCTGTCACCATCGTGGGGGTTGCCCTGATGGGGTACGACGGGGTCCGACCGGCGGGCATCGCCCGGCTGATCCGCGGAGGGGAGGACGGGCCGGTGCCCGAGGTGGAGAGGAGACCCGACGCATGAAGTGTCCGTTCTGCGGCCACCTCGACGACCGGGTGGTCGACTCGCGCGAGAGCCGTGAGGGAGACGCCATTCGGCGCCGCCGCGAGTGCGCCCGTTGCGAGCGCCGATTCACCAGCTACGAGCGGATCGACGAGATTCCGTACATGGTCGTCAAGAAGGACGGCACGCGGGAGCGGTTCGAGCGACCAAAGGTCATCGCGGGGATGCTGAAGGCGTGCGAGAAGCGCCCGGTGAGCGTGGCGATTCTCGAGGCGGTGGCGAATCGGGTCGAGGCGGCGCTGCACGAGCGCGCGGACAAGGAAATGTCCGCCGAGGAGGTGGGCGCCCTCGTGATGGACGAGCTCAAGGTGCTCGACAAGGTGGCCTACGTGCGGTTCGCCTCCGTCTACCGGGACTTTCGCGACCTCGGCGAGTTCATGGAGGAGCTCAAGGGGCTGCTCGACGGCCAGGAGGAGAAGGAGAGCGCTGCTCGAGCCGCGCCTCGATCGTCCGATCGGGGCGAATGATATCGAGCAGGGGGCTTCCGCCCGCCGAACCGTCAATCGCTTCGCGCGGAATCAGGCCGACGAGCTCGGTATTCGCGATCCCGACGCCTTCGCGGGCCGCTTCCCGGGCCACGCTCGCCAGCGCGGCGGACAACGGGGTGCTGCGGTAGTCGGTCAGGTTCATCGAGACCTGCACGCAGTCCCGCCGCGGCGACGAGAGGCGCACGCCGATGGCCTTCACATGCGGCAGCCCGCCGCTGCTCGCCCGGACTGTGCGCGCGATCCGCCGTGCCACGTCGAGATCGCTCGATGCGAGGTCGACGTTGAACGCCACGAGCGGCTTGCGCGCTCCGATTGCCGCCGCTCCAGCCGAGGGGTGGGGGTGCGGCGGGCCGTAGTCCGGTCGCCACGTCGGCTGCACCAGCCTTGCCGCGAGTCTCTCGAACTGGCCGCGCCGCACATGCTCGAGACGCCGCCGGCCGGGTGCGGTGGCGGCAGCTTCGTACATCAGGACCGGCACCTGCAGGCGCTCGGCAACTTCCCGGCCGGTTGCGTGTGCGAGCTCGATACAGGCCTCCATGGGCGTGCCGCCGAGAGGCACGAACGGCACCACGTCGACCGCTCCGATGCGGGGGTGGACGCCGTGGTGCCGGCGCAGGTCGATGCGCTTCACCGCCACGTCGAAGAGCCGCAGGATCGCCTCGCGCAGCGGATCCGAATCGCCGGCCAGCGTGATGACCGACCGGTTGTGGGAGGGGTCCGACGACCAGTCCAGCACCCATGCGCCCGGCACCGACTCGACCGCCTCCACCGCCGCCCGCACGACCTCGGTCCGGCGGCCTTCGCTGATGTTGGGAACGGCTTCGATCATCGGGTGTCGCCGTTGACGACGCTCGGCCTCTCCCCTCATAATCGCATTACTTTCCGGCGACGGCGCGTCGTCCGCCGCGCCGTCCCGTTCGATGATGCGCTGGAGAATCGAGACGCCGCACCTTCCCGGGCGCATGCACACCCACGGTTCGGACGCCGGCCGCCGGCGCGCGGCCGGCATGCGGTGATGACCCGGCTCGCGGTGCTGCTCGCAACCGCGGGGCACGTCGGCGCCGTTCCCCTGGCGCCGGGAACGTGGGGGTCGGCGGTGGGGGTCGGCGTGCTGCTGGCGGTTCGCCTGACCGGTGCCGCAGGCGCAGAGGTGGCGCTGCTGGCCGCTGTGCTCGCCGCCGGCGTCTGGTCGGCGACCGTGACGGAGCGACGGTACGGTCGCCCGGATCCGGGGGCCATCGTCATCGACGAGGTCGCCGGCATGCTGATCACGCTGCTCTGGATCCCCGTCACCTGGGTCGGACTACTCGCCGGCTTCCTGGCGTTCAGGATCTTCGACATCGTCAAGCCGTTTCCCGCCCGCGCGGCCGAACGCCTGCCCGCCGGGTGGGGAGTGATGGCGGACGACGTCGTGGCGGGGCTCTATGCCCACCTGACCGTCCGCGTGCTGGCCGCGGTGGCGCCCGCGGTGATGCTGCAGTGACGGAGAACGCCGCCCGCGATCCGTCGACCGCCGTGGTCATCGCGGTCGGGTCGGAGCTGTTGACGCCGCACAAGACCGATACGAACTCGCTGTTCATCACAGACCGGCTCAACGCGGTCGGGATCAATGTCATCCTGAAGCTGGTGGTAGGCGACGAGCCGGCCTGCCTCGCGAGCGCGCTGCGCTACGCGCTGCGCAACGGCGACTTCGTGGTCGTGACAGGCGGGCTCGGGCCGACGGCGGACGATGTGACACGAGACGTCGTGGCGGATTTGCTCGGCGCGCCGCTCGAGGAGTCGGCGGCCATCGTGGAGGCGATTCGCGCCAGGTTCACGGCGCGCGGCCTGGAGATGCCGGAGATAAACCGGCGGCAGGCGGCGGTTCCGCGCGGGGCGGAGATCCTGGCGAATCCGGGAGGCACCGCGCCCGGGCTCTGGCTGACCGCGGACGAGGTCCGCCTGGTGCTTCTGCCCGGACCCCCGCGGGAGTTGCGGCCGATGTTCGACCGGCTGGTGGCGGACCGGCTGGCGTCCGCTGCGGAGGGTCGGCGCGTTCAGCGGCGGATGATTCGGACCACCGGCAGGACCGAGTCGCACATCGATGAGCTGGCCCGGCCGGTCTACGAGCCCCTGTCGTTGGGGCAACCGCCCGTCGAGACGACGATTCTCGCCTCGCTGGGACAGATCGATCTGCACCTGTCGACGGTCGGCGCCGATCCCGAGGCGGGCGGGCGAGTCCTGGATGCGGCCGTGAAGAAGCTGGCCCGCGTGCTGGGCAGTTGCGTGGTGAGCACCGACGGACGTTCCTTGCCCCAGGTCGTGGGGGAGCTGTTGCTGGGGCGCGGCGCACGCGTCGCAGTCGCCGAATCCTGCACCGGCGGGTTGATCGCGTCACGGCTCACGGACGTGCCGGGCAGCTCGGCGTACGTCCACGCCGGTTGGGTGCTGTACAGCAACGGCGCCAAGGTGGCCCTGGGGGTTGCGCCGGCGCTCATCGAGTCCCACGGTGCAGTGAGCGAACCGGTGGCCGAGGCGATGGCGGCGGCCGCGCGCGAGGCGGCGGGCGTCGAGTTCGGCCTGGCGGTTACCGGCATCGCCGGCCCGGACGGGGCGACGCCGGCCAAGCCGGTCGGCACGGTGTGCCTCGCCCTCGCGGGACCGGCCGGACCGCCGCGCGTCCGGCGCGTCCAGCTTCCCGGCGACCGCGAGCGGGTGAAGTTTCAGGCGTCGCAGGCCGCGCTCGATCTCCTCCGCCGCGCACTGCTGCGCGACGCGGCGGCGGGCCGGGAGCCTGCGCCGTAGAAGCGGGCAGACTCCTGGTCAGGCCTGGTGGGGCGGCAACCGGAGCCGCAGGCGAGAATTGTCGGACCGGCATTCCGTGCGTCTGTTCTTCGCACTCGATCTCGACGACTCGGCGCGTGCGGCCGCCGAGCGGGTGAGCGCGTCGCTGGCCGGGCGCACCGCCCGGCTCGGCGCGTCGATCAGGTGGGTCAGGCCGGCCGGGCTGCACTTGACCCTCGCGTTCATCGGCGACGTGCCGGACGATCGCGGGGATGCTCTCGGCATCCTCTGTGCTGCACCGTTTCCGCGGTCAGCGTTCGGTCTGTCGCTGTCGGTCCCGGGCGTCTTTCCGCCGTCCGGGGCGCCGCGGGTGATCTGGATGGGACCCGGGCGGGGCGGGGAGAGGGTTGCCGATGTGTCGCGACTCCTCTGGAGACGCCTGGAAGATGCGGGCTACGGGCCGGGCCCGATCCGCTTCGCTCCCCACGTCACGCTGGGCCGGGTGCGCCGGGCGGGAGCGGGTGCGGCGCGCCGGCTGCGCGGCCTGCTGGCCGGGACCGAGCTGCCCGAGATCGCGTGGACGGCGGATCGCGTGTCGCTCTACGAGAGCCGCCCGGGATCGGGAGGATCGACGTACCATCGTCTGGCCACGGGAGTGCTTCGGGACGCGGGGTGACTCGCCGGGCTCGCGAGATCGGGCATACTCGACAACGGTTCGGATATCGGGCGGCAGCCCCCGGCGGCGAACCGGCGGTGCCTGCGGCTGCGGCCGGTCTCCACACGGGATGAGCGGGAGGACGTGCGCGTGACGGTGAGCGGACCGGTGGCCGTGCTCGGCTGCGGCAGTTGGGGCACGGCGCTGGCCATCCATCTCGGTCGTTGCGGGCGGGAGGTGCGACTCTGGGGACGGGACGCCGATCTCGTCGGTCAGATGTGCGCCCGCCGCTGCAACCCCGTATACCTGCCCGGCGTCGAGCTCCCGGCGTCCGTGCACGCGACCGGAGTGTTGGAGAGCGCCGTCGACGACGCGGTGTACGTGGTCGCGGCGGTGCCTTCGCACGGTGCTCGCCCGGTGCTGCGGCGGGTGGCGCCACACCTCCGGCCCGGTGTGACGGTCATCAGTGCGGCGAAGGGGCTGGAGGACGGCACGCTCCTCCGGATGTCCGAGGTGATCGCGCAGGAGGTCGGCGACTCGCGGGCGGTGACCGTGCTGTCCGGTCCGAGCTTCGCCGCGGAGGTCGCGCGGGGCGTTCCGACCGCGGTGGCGGTGGCCGGCCGGCAGGCCGCCGCGGTGGCCGCCGTGCAGCAGGACTTCCGGTCGGACCGCTTTCGGCTGTACGCGAGCGACGACGTCGTCGGCGTGGAGATCGGGGGCGCCATGAAGAACGTCATCGCCATTGCGGCCGGCGGCATCGAGTCGCTGGAGCTGGGGCACAACGCGGTGGCGGCGCTCGTGACGCGGGGGTTGGCCGAGATCTCCCGTCTGGCCTACGCTCTCGGCGGCCGGCGCGACACCTTGGCCGGACTGAGCGGTCTCGGAGACCTGGTGCTCACCTGCACGGGCGGACTGAGTCGCAACCGTCGGCTCGGGATCGAACTCGGAAAGGGCCGCCCGCTCGACGAGGTGCTCGGCGGCACGCGGATGGTGGCCGAAGGGGTCCGCACGACGAAGGCGGCTCTCGATCTCGGCGCACGGCACGGCGTGGAGCTGCCCATCACCTGGCACATGGCCGAGGTGATCGCGGGCCGCAAGACGCCGCGGGCCGCGGTCGAGGAGCTCATGCTTCGGCGGCAGCGACCGGAGCTCGACGAATGAGCATCGTCGGTCGCTTGCGCGCAGGGTTGCGGCGTACTGCCGAGCGCTGGACGGGCCGCCTGGAACGGCTGACCGGTCCTTCCGCCACCGGCGGCGGCAGCCCGAGCTCCGAGACGCTCGAGGCGCTCGAGGAGTTGCTGATCGAAGCGGACGTCGGAGTAGAGACGGCGCGGCGCATCGTCACGCGGGTCGGCGACGACGGCGCGGGCGACCTGCGGGAACGCATCAAGAAGGAGATTCTCGGGGTCCTGGACGGCGCGGTCGCCCCGGCGGCCGACGTGCCGGCGCCGCGCGTCGTGCTCGTTGTCGGCGTCAACGGCACGGGCAAGACGACCACGGTCGGGAAGCTCGCCCACCGTTGCCGCGTGGACGGCCAGGCACCTCTCGTCTGCGCGGCGGACACGTTTCGGGCGGCGGCCGTCGAACAGATCGCGGTGTGGGCGGAACGCGCGGGCGTGGACATCGTGCGTGCCGGCGACGGCGCCGATCCGGCCGCGGTCGTGTTCGATGCGATCTCGGCCGCGCGGTCGCGGGGCCGGGACGTGGTGTTCGTCGATACGGCCGGCCGACTCCACACCCGCGCCGATCTGATGGGCGAGCTGGGCAAGATGCGGCGCGTCGCCGGCCGGGCTGCGCCCGGGGCCCCTCATGAGGTCCTGCTGGTGGTCGACGCGAGCGTGGGACAGAACGGTATCGCCCAGGCCCGTCGGTTCCTGGAGACGGCAGGTGTGACCGGCATCGTCCTGACGAAGCTCGACGGTACCGCGAAGGGTGGCATCGCGGTGGCCATCGCGGGGGAGCTCGGGGTGCCCATACGCTACGTCGGGGTCGGAGAGGGAATCGAGGACCTGCTGCCCTTCTCGGCAGAGGCCTACGTCGAGGCGCTGTTCGAGCAGTCGTGGTGAATGCCGGCGATGGAATCGGCCTCGACGGACCGGGACGACGCCCACATGCGCGAGGCCCTGCGGCTCGCCGCCCGCGGCCGCGGGCGCACGAGCCCGAATCCGATGGTCGGCGCGGTGGTCGTCGCCGGCGACGGTCGTGTGGTCGGGTCCGGCTATCACGAGCGGGCGGGCGGCGATCACGCGGAGGTTCGGGCGCTGGGAGAGGCGTGCGAGGCCGCACGGGGCGCGACGCTGTACTGCACGCTCGAGCCGTGCTGCCACCAGGGGCGGACCGGGCCTTGCGTGGCACGGATCGCAGAGGCGGGTGTGGCCCGGGTGGTGGTGGCGATGGCGGATCCGAACCCTGCCGTGAACGGCAAGGGCATCGGGTTTCTGCGCGGGCAGGGGATCGCCGTGGAAGTGGGGCTGCGGGCGCGCGAGGCGGAGCGGCTGAACGAGGCGTTCCTGACGTGGGTGTCGGCACGGCGGCCGTTCGTGACCATGAAGGTCGCCGCCAGTCTCGATGGATGCATTGCGGAGCGGCCGGGTGCGCGAACGCCTCTGACGTCGCCCGGGGCGAGCCGGATCGTGCATGGGCTGCGGGCCGAGGTGGACGCCATAGGAGTAGGGTCGACGACCGTGCTGGTCGATGACCCGTTGCTGACCGCGCGGGGAACGCCGCGCGAGCGGCCACTGGCGCGGGTGGTCTTCGATCGGCGGCTGCGCACCCCGCCGACCGCGCGCCTCTTCGGCACTTTGGAGGCCGGACCGGTCGTCGTGCTCACGGCGGATTCTGCGTCCGCGCAGCACCGTGACCGCCGGGCCCGGCTTGCCGACGCGGGTGCGCAGGTCGAATGCCTGGGCCCGGGGCGCTTCCTCGCCGCTGCCTTCGAACGGCTTGCGGACCGCGAGTTTACGAGTCTCCTGCTGGAGGGGGGGCGCCGGATGCACGAGGCGGCCTGGGAGGCCGGCATGGTCGACCGGGTGCAGGTGTTCGTGGCGCCGGTCGAGCTGGGTCCGTCGGGTGTCGCCTGGATGGACTGGCGCGTCGTCCTGAACCGCGTCGATACCTTGTCGGTACGCGCCCTCGGGCCCGACCTGTTGATGGAGGCCGATGTTCACGGGACTCATTGAAGCGTTGGGCGCGGTTGCCCGCGTCCGCGAGCTGCCGTCCGGACGGCGGTTGCGGATCGCGACCGATATCGCCGGCCGGCTCGCGCTCGGCGACAGCGTCGCCGTAAACGGCGTCTGCCTGACCGTGGTGGACTTCGATGCTTCGGGATTCGAGGCGGAGGTGTCGCCGGAGACGCTGCGGGTCACCAATCTGGAAGGGCTGCGCCCCGGCGCGACGGTCAACCTCGAGCGTCCCCTCCTGCCTTCCGATCGGCTGGGAGGGCACTTTGTTCAGGGGCATGTCGACGGCGTCGGGAGTCTTGCCGAAATCGAGCAGGAAGCCGACTTCTGGTGGGTTGCCGTCCGTTTTCCGGGAGAGCTCGCGCGTTACATCGTGACGAAGGGATCCGTCGCGGTCGACGGCATCAGCCTGACCGTGGCCGGTCTCGATGCGGAGCGCTTCACCGTGCAGATCGTCCCGCACACCTGGCGGCACACCAATCTCCACGCCAGGAGCGTCGGCGATGCAGTCAACGTGGAGTGCGATATCATCGGAAAGTACGTAGCCCGCGCCGTCGAGGCTTTCGGAGGCGCCCGGATGGGGTGACGCGAGCCGGACCATGACCGACAGACAGACGGAGAACCCCAGCGCCGCGTCCGGCGACCCGGTCGCCCGAGCGCGCTTTGCGACCATCGACGAGGCGATCGATGCGTTCCGTCGCGGAAGCATGGTCATCGTCGTGGACGACGAGGATCGGGAGAATGAAGGGGACCTGACCATCGCGTCCGAGAAGGTGACGCCGGACGCGATCAACTTCATGGCGCGCTACGGCCGCGGCCTGATCTGTCTCTCCATGACCGGGCAGCGCCTCGACGAGCTCGACATCCCGATGATCGTCAGCGAGAACACGTCGCGGTTCGAGACGGCGTTCGCGGTGCCGATCGACGCGAAGCACGTCACCACGACCGGCATCTCCGCCGCCGACCGGGCCGCAACGATCCGGGTGGCGATCGATCCGGCGACCCGGCCGGCCGACCTCGCCAAGCCCGGCCACGTGTCTCCCCTGCGCGCGCGCGCCGGCGGCGTCCTGGTACGCGCCGGCCAGACCGAAGCAGCGGTGGACCTGGCCCGGCTCGCCGGTCTCTATCCGTCCGGGGTCATCTGCGAGATCATGAACGACGACGGCACGATGGCCCGTGTGCCGGATCTCGACCGCTTCGCCCGGCAGCACGATCTGCTGATGATCACGGTGGCGGATCTCATCAAGCACCGGATGCGTCACGACCGTCTCGTGAAGCGTCTCGCGTCGGCGCAGCTCCCGACGGTGCACGGACCGTTCACCGTGACCGCCTACGACAGCCTCATCGACGGGCGGACCCACGTGGCGCTGGTACGCGGCGAGATCGGCGACGGAGCGAGCGTGCTCGTGCGCGTCCATTCGCAGTGCCTGACCGGCGACGTGCTCGCGTCGACCCGTTGCGACTGCGGAGCACAATTGTCGCGGGCCATGGAGAGGATTGCGGCCGAGGGGCGCGGCGTGCTCCTCTATCTCAACCAGGAGGGGCGCGGCATCGGGCTCGCCAACAAGATCCGCGCCTACGAGCTGCAGGATCAGGGACTCGACACCGTCGAGGCGAACGAGCACCTCGGCTTCAAGCCGGACCAGCGCGACTACGGCATCGGCGCACAGATACTGGGCGATCTCGGCGTGCGCACGATGCGCCTGCTCACCAACAATCCCCGGAAGTTCGTCGGACTCGACGGGTATGGGCTCGCGGTCGAGAGGTCGGTCCCCCTGGAGATCGAGCCGACCCGGTTCACCGAGCGCTATCTCCGCACGAAGAAGGAGAAGCTCGGTCACCGTCTCTCCTCCGTCTGAAGCGAGCCGTCGGGGGCGGGACGGCGCTGCGCGTTTGACGCAGCGGATCGCTGCGGACTAGAATAACCAGTTTCCTGAGAGTCATTTACGGCTTCTCGCCAAGCGGTCCGGGCAGGGAGCGGGCCCCTCCGATGTTTCAGGTACTCGGCTCACGCTTGCAGGATGTCTTCGGGTCGCTGCGGCGCGAGGTGCGGCTGACCCCGCAGACGGTCGAGCGTACGCTCCGCGAGATCCGTCTGGCGCTTCTCGAGGCGGACGTCAACTTCAAGGTGGTCAAGGCGTTCATCGACCGGGTACGGGACCGGGCGACCGAGCGGACGGTGCTCGACAGCCTCACTCCGTCCCAGCAGGTGGTCGCCATCGTGCGCGACGAGCTGCTGCGCCTCTTCGGCGAGTCTCGTGGAGGATTGTCGGCCGGCGGCGATCGTCCGCAGGTCGTGCTGCTCGTCGGCTTGCAGGGCTCCGGCAAGACCACCACGACGGCGAAGCTCGGACACTGGCTGACCGGCCGGGACCGTCATCCGCTGCTGGTCTCCACGGACGTGCGACGGCCCGCGGCCATAGAGCAGCTCGCCGTTCTCGGACGCGATGCCGGGCTCCGCGTGCACCAGGGAGATGGGAGCGATCCCGTAGCTCGCGCCGCCTCGGCGGTGACCGAGGCGCGCCAGCTCGGTTTCGACGTCGTGCTCGTGGATACGGCCGGCCGCCTCCACGTGGACGAGGAGCTGATGGAGGAGATCGTCGCCATCCGCGATGCGGTGTCACCCTCCGACCTGCTCTTCGTGGCCGACGCGATGACCGGGCAGGACGCGATCCGCAGCGCGGGCGAGTTCAACCATCGGCTCGGCGTGACAGGCGTGGTGCTGACGAAGCTGGACGGCGACGCGCGGGGCGGAGCGGCGCTGTCCGTGGTGTCGGTGGTCGGCGTGCCGGTCGCGTTCGCTGCTACCGGTGAGCGGGTAGGCGACCTGGAACCGTTCCGGCCCGACCGTCTGGTATCGCGCCTGCTGGGCATGGGCGACGTGCTGAGTCTTGTCGAGCGGGCCGAGCAGGCGATTGCCCGCGACGATGCGGTTTCGATGGCGACGCGCATGCGTCGAAACGAGCTCACCCTCGACGATCTGAAGCAGCAGATGCAGGCGGTGACCCGGATGGGGCCTCTCGATCAGCTCCTCGGCATGATTCCGGGGCTCGGAAGACTCGGGTCTGCCGCCGAGGTCGACCCGCGCGCGGTGACGCGAATGGTGGCCATCATCGATTCGATGACCGCGCAGGAGCGGCGGAGCCCCGCGGTCATGAACGGCGGCCGGCGGCGGCGCGTCGCGCGCGGCAGCGGGACGACCGTGCAGGAAGTCAATCGGCTGCTGAGACAGTTTGCGGAGATGCGGAAGATGTTGAAGAGCGTCGGCGGGCTCGGCCGGCGAAAAGGCAAGCGGCGGCGCATGGCGCTGCCGGCCATGCGATGAGGCCGACGATATCCGGGCAGGCAAAGGAGAGAGATGCTGACGATTCGACTGCGGCGGCAGGGAGCGAAGAAGAGCCCGTTCTACCGGGTGGTGGTGATCGATTCGCGCAGCGCGCGGGATGGACGCGCGCTCGAGGTCGTCGGGCACTACGACCCGACGGCGCAGCCCGAGGCGCTGACGGTGAAGCTCGACCGGATCGAGCACTGGGTGGGGCGGGGAGCGCAGATGAGCGATACGGTTCGCACGCTGATTGCGCGCAACCCGGCCCCCGCCGTTGAAGGCGATGAGACCCCGCCGCCGGAGTCGGCGACCTCGTGAGCCGCGCCCGCGACGTGGTCGAGGTGATCGCCAGGGCGCTCGTCGATCACCCCGAGTCCATACTGGTGGACGAACGGGTCGATAGCGGCGGTGTCCGCATCGAGCTGACGACGCGGCCGGGCGATCTCGGGAAGCTGATCGGGCGCCGGGGCCGAACCGCGTCGGCGGTGCGGGCCCTCGCCGAGATCGCCGCCGAGCGCGAGGGCATGCGGGCGGGGGTGGACTTTTTCGACGCCGAGGAATGACGAAGGGCATGGGACACGCATCCTGGCGGGAGATGGCTGTCGTCGGCATCGTGGCGCGAACCCATGGGAGGCACGGCGAGGTGGTGGTGAAGCCCGAGACCGACTTCCCCGAAGAGCGCTTCCGCGCCGGCGCAACGCTCTTTCTGGCCGAGGCCGGAACGCCGGTCCCGATGAAAATCCGGGGTGCGCGGTTCCACGGCGGCCGCCCGCTGGTCTCCTTCGACCGCATCGAGACGTTGAGCGAGGCGGAGCGGCTGCGGGGAGCCGAGTTGCGCGTGCCGGAGGAGGCGTTGCATCCGCTTCCGGCGGACGCCTGGTACGAACACGAGCTGATCGGTTGCGTGGTGCGGACCGCGAGCGGCCGGGAGGTGGGTGAGGTCTGCGCGATCGAGGGCCCGGCAGGGGCGCAGCGCCTGATTGTCCGCCAGGAGGACTGCGAGGTCGACGTGCCTCTCGTGGCCCAGATCTGCGTGTCGGTCGACACCGAAGCGGGGGCTGTCGTCATCGAGCCGCCGGACGGCCTGCTCGAGGTGAATCGAGGGACAACCCGGCAGGCCCGTGGCAGGCGCGGAAGCCGTTGGTTGCCGACGCCCTCCGGCGCGGAGGCGGATGCATGAAGTTCGATGTCGTCACCGTCTTTCCGGAGCTGGTGGAGCAGGTGACGAGCGTCGGCGTCGTGGGCCGCGCGCGCGAGCAGCGGTCAATCGACGTGGCGGTTCACGACCTCCGGGATTTCACGACGGACCGGCACCGCACGGTGGACGACGCGCCGTATGGTGGCGGACCGGGCATGGTGCTCAAGGTGGAGCCGTTCCTGCACGCCGTCGATCACGTGCGGCAACGGCGCGGCCGGCCGGACGCGGTGATCCTGATGTCGCCCCAGGGGGAGCTCTTCACCCATGAGGAAGCGGTCCGCCTGAGTCGACTGGACCATGTCGTCCTGCTGTGCGGGCGCTACCAGGGAGTCGACGAGCGCGTGCGCGAGCAGGTGGCCACCGGGGAGATCTCCATCGGCGACTACGTCCTGAGCGGAGGCGAGCTGGCCGCGGCCGTCGTGGTCGACGCCGTCTCGCGGCAGGTGCCCGGGGTGGTGGGCAACTCCGAGTCGGTGGCGACCGACTCTTTCGTGCGCCCGATGCTGGACTATCCGACGTATACCCGCCCGGCCCGGCTGAACGGGCATGCCGTGCCGGCAGTGCTGGTGTCCGGCGATCACGGCGAGATCCGGCGGTGGCGGAAGCGCGAGGCGCTGAAGCGCACGTTCCGCCGGCGTCCCGATCTGTTGCGCCGTGCGCGTCTCGACGACGAGGAAAGAGACTGCCTTCGCGAGCTTCGAGCGCGGGGGACCAACTAGGGAGAGCAGAGCCATGAAGGCCATCGAAGCGGTGGAGCAGGACCAGCTCGTCGAGCGGCCCGACATCCGGTCGGGCGATACCATTCGCGTGCACGTGCGGGTGACCGAAGGCGAGAAGGAACGGATTCAGGTGTTCGAGGGGATCGTGATCGGCCAGCATCGCCGGGGCGCCGGGTCGACCGTCACCGTTCGCAAGGTGTCGTTCGGTCAGGGCGTCGAGCGGATCTTTCCGTTGCACTCGCCGATGATCGACCGGATCGAGGTCGTGCGTTCCGCGCGCGTGCGCCGGGCGAAGCTCTATTTCCTCAGAAAGCTGCGGGGCAAGGCGGCGCGGATGCGCGAGCGCCGCCGCCGTTAGCAGCGCGCGGTGAGAGCCCCGCTGCTTCCGAGTGGCGCTTGTGGCGAAGACGCGGCCCGCGGCGCGACGCACCCTGGAGAACGCGTTGCGCCGCCGTGGCTTCGTGGACGTTGCGGGTGCCGACGAGGTCGGGCGCGGAGCACTGGCCGGGCCGGTGGTGGCCGCGGCGGTGGTGCTCGACCCCCGCAGGCATCTGCCGGGCCTGCGCGATTCGAAGCTGCTGTCGGCGCTGCAGCGCGAGCGGCTGTACGTCCGGATCATTGCAGCCGCCCGTTGGGCGGTAGCCGTGGCCTCCGTGGGCGACGTCGACCGGCTCAACGTGCACCGTGCGTCGCTCGATGCGTTGCGGCGTGCGGTGGCGGGCCTGGAGCCGCGGCCGGCATTTGCTCTCGTCGACGGATTCACGGTGCCTGGACTGGAAGTGCCGCAGCGCGGGGTCGTCGGCGGCGACCGGCGCTGTGCGGCGATTGCCGCCGCATCCATAGTTGCGAAGGTGACGCGGGATCGGGAAATGGTGCGGTTGCATGGTCTCGATCCGCGCTACGGATTCGATCGGCACAAGGGATACGCGACCCGCGCGCATCTCGACGCCGTAGCGAGGTTCGGGTACTCGGACGTGCATCGGCGCTCGTTTCGGCCCCGCGGCCTGTGACCGGAATGCACAGCCGTGGCGTCGTGCACCACCGCCCGGCCGCGGACGGCGGCACCGGCCGCGCACCGGCGTCGCTCGTCTCGCGCCCGCTGATCTGCCTCGTGACCGATCGCCGCGTGCTCACCGATGCCGCCGAGGGTGACGAGATCAGGGCGCAGCGCCAACTGCTCGGCGTCATCGCCGACTGCGCGGACGCCGGCGTCGACCTCGTGCAGATCAGGGAGGCGGGTCTGTCCGACCGCAGTCTCGTGGACCTCGTGCGCGCCGCGGTGGAGCGGACGCGGACCACGCCGGCGCGGGTGCTCGTCAACGACCGGCCGGACGTGGCGCTGGCAGCCGGCGCCGCCGGTGTCCACCTGAAGGACGACGCGCGCTCCGCGCCACGCATCCGCGCTCTCGGCCCGCGCGACTGGACCGTCGGGCGCTCCGTGCACGATGTCGCCGGAGCCCGGCGCGCGGCGGCGTGCGGCGGGGTCGACTATCTGTTGGCCGGCACGGTGTTCAGGTCGGCATCGAAACCGGGCCGGCCGCCGCTCGGTCTCGATGCCCTGTGCGATATCGTGCGCGCCTTCACCGGGGGGCCCGTGCTCGCCCTCGGTGGGGTGAGGGTCGCGGATGGGGCGGCGGTGGCGGCGACCGGCGCCGGCGGCGTGGCCGGGATCCGGCTCTTTCGGTCCGGTTCGGACCAGGAGAGCCGTGTGCGGATTGCGGCGCGGGTACAAGCTTTGCGGGCGGCGTTTGACAGGCGCGGAGCGCTCGACTAACGTGCCGCCTCGTGGCTGAAGTTTCTCCGGAGCCGTTCGGCAAGCTTCTGGTCGAAGCGCGTGCGTCGCGCGGCATGACCCTCCAGGAGATCTCGGCTTCCACGAAGATCCCCGTCTCGAAGCTGCAGGCAATCGAACGCGACGACATCGAGAATCTCCCCGGCGGAATCTTCACCCGGGGCTTCGTGCGCTCGTACGCCGAGGCCGTCGGACTCGATCCGCAGGAGACGCTGGCGCAGTTCGAGGAGCGCTTTCCGAACGAATCTTCCGTCGCGACCCTGCATGCGACCATCGAGGGGCGCGCCAACGAGGAGTTCGTCAGGCGCCAGCGGGTGGCCAAGGGCATGATCTGGTTCGGACTGCTGGCTGCGGTCCTGGTCGTGTGGTTGCTGGCCGTCGTGGTGCGGGAAGACCGGCCGGCTCCGGCGGCGACCGACGAGGCGGTCGCCGGCGAGGTCGAGCTCTCCGAGGCGGCGCGGCAGGAGCCGCCGCCGGCTGCACCGGCAGCCTCCCGGCCGGCGGAGGCGGAGGCCGACCCGGAACCGCCGCCGGCTGCCCCGGCCGCTGCGGGGCGGCTCACGATGGAGATAAGCCCGACGGCCGATTGCTGGGTGCTCGCCTCCGCCGACGGCGACACGGTGATCTCCCGGGTGCTGGCCGCGGGCGAGCGGGAAGTGGTCGTCGCGGAGGGGACCATAGAGATGCGGATCGGTGACGCCGGGGCGTTCACGTTCACGATCAATCGGCGTCCCGGCCGCTCGCTCGGCGGTGCGGGCGAGGTCGTCGACGTACGCGTCACGCAGGCGAACTACCTGAGCTTCGTCGCCGAGTGATGGCGCGCAGGAGCAGTTCCTCTCGTTTCGGTCCAAGTCCCGGAAGGGCTCGAATGCGACCGGATTGCGCTGCCGACTCCAGCTCGTCGATGGAGGCTATTCCGAGCTCGGCGTAGAGCCGGGCGACGGTCTTGGGACCGAGCCCCTGCAGATCGAGGAGGTCGAGAAGCGTGCGGGGGAGTTCCTGCAGCAGCTCCTCGTGGTAGGCGAGCGTGCCGCGGTCCGCCAGTTCGCGCGTCTTGGCCGCCAGATCCCTGCCGATGCCGGGAATGTCCAGCAGTTCCGATTCCGTAAGGTCCGCCACCGGTTCGGGAGTCGTGGCGACGATGTCGGCCGCGTTCCGATAGGCGCGGATCTTGAACGGATTGGCGCCCTTGATCTCGAGCAGGTCGGCGATCTGCCCGAACACACGCGCAATGGCTGCGTTGTCCAACATGGATCGTCGCAGGGCCTATTCGGCGGTGACCTGGAGGCCGTCGCCGTCGATGCGACAGTCCAGCACGCGGGCTCCGGCTTCCGCCAGTGCGCGGCTCACGGCGTCGGCGCGGTCGGGCGGAGCCAGGAACAGCAGGCAGCCCCCGCCGCCGGCGCCGCAGACCTTGGCCGCCTGGGCGCCTGCCCGCCGGCCGCAGTCGATGAGCGCGTCGAGGCGGGCGGTCGTGACTCCCGGCGCCAGTCGCTTGCGCAGGTTCCATTCGATCGCAAGGTGGCGGGCGACATCGTCCCATCGCGCCGTCTCGAGGGCCTGCCGCATCTCGAGCGCCACGTCACGGATCTCGTCGAACAGGGAGGTGATCGCCGGGTCGCCGTCGATCCGGCGCTTCGTCATCTCCCAGTTGTTGATGCCGGAATCGCGCGACTGCCCGGTGTACGCGAGAACCATCCGGCTCGCCAGGGCCTCGGGGTCGACGTTCAGCGGCACCCGGGCCACGCCCTCCGGACCCATTTCGAGCGCGGCGACGCCGCCGTAGGTGGCGGGCCGGTAGTCCTGTCCGCCGGTCGGTACGCCGAGCACCTGGGCCTCCAGGTTGAGGGCCAGATCGATCAGTGCTTCGCCCGTCAGAGGCGTGTCCTGCCAGCGCGCGACAGCCGCGCAGAGGGCGATGTTCAGGGCCGAGGATCCGGCCAGCCCGGCCCCGACCGGGGCCCCCGACCGGGTGGATACGTCGAGTCCGCGCGGGCGGAAGAAGCGGAGAATGCGGGTCACCAGGCGCGACGCCCGAGTCTCGTCCAGGTCCGACCAGCGCGCCGCCTCGACCCTGGCCCCGGTGTCTTCCGCGACGATGCGCAGCCTGCCGTCCGGATTCGGCGTCAGCCGGCACTCCGCACGGAGGGTGATGGCTGCGTTCAGGGTCTGCGCGTTCTCGTGCAGCAGGTAGAGCGGCCAGATGTCCAGCGTCCCGCCGGCAAGATCGACGCGGGTGGGAGCCGACGCGTGAATTCGCACGCGCGAATTATAATGAGCGCAACCCCTTCGGATGCCTACAGGCCTGCAGCAACGTATCGGACAATTGGTCGTGGCCGGCTTCGCGGGTGCGACTCTCCCGGCGGAGTTGCGCGCGATCGCGCGGGAGTTCGATCTCGGCGGCGTGATCCTGTTCGGCCGGAACGTCGAGGCGCCGTTGCAGGTGGCCGAGATCGCGTACGAGGTCAAGCGGCTCTCACCGGTCCCGCCCTGGGTGAGCGTCGACCAGGAAGGCGGTCGGGTGCAGCGTCTGCGGGCACCGTTTACGGAATGGCCGCCGCTGGCCTCGCTCGGTCGGCGGGGGGACGCGGAGCTGGCCCGAGGGTTCGGCCGCGCCCTTGCGCGCGAGCTGCGGAGCGTGGGCGTCACGTTGGACTACGCCCCGGTGCTCGACGTGCTCACGAACGCTGCAAACCCGGTCATCGGGGACCGCGCATTGTCGGAGGATCCGGCCGAGGTGGCCCGCCTCGGTGCGGTTCTCATTCGCGCGATCGAGTCGGAGGGCGTCGCCGCGTGCGGAAAGCACTTCCCCGGCCACGGCGACACGAGTCTCGATTCCCACCTGGATCTGCCGGTCGTCGAGCACGAGGCGGCGCGTCTTCGGGATGTCGAGCTGCGGCCGTTTCGCGCGGCTGTCGAGGCGGGCGTCGCCGCCATCATGACCGCCCACGTGCGGTATCCGGCGTTCGACGAGGCGTCGCCCGCGACACTGTCGCGGGCTCTGGTCAACGACCTGCTGCGTGACGAGCTGGGCTACGACGGCCTCGTGGTGACGGACGACATGGCGATGGGGGCCATCGCGAAGCACCAGGCGCCTGCTCCGGCAGCCGTCGAGGCGGTCCGGACCGGGTGCGATCTCGTGCTGCTGTGCGAGCCGGACCCGACGGCGCAGGTGGCGGTGATCGAAGCCTTGATTCACGCTGTCGAGGAGGAATCGCTCACGGAGCGGCGCGTCGAGGAGGCGCTGGGGCGGCAGCGGCGCGCCCGGGAGCGGTTTCTGCAGGACGACGATTCGTGGCGTCCGCCCACCGCGAAGCGGCTGAGCGACGTGGTCGGGTGCGCGGAGCACCAGGACCTCGCCGGGCGGCTGCGGGAGTCCCTCTAGGGATGCGCAGGCCGCCGGCGCTGCGCGCAGGCGATCACATCGCGCTGATCGCACCGGCCAGCCCCTTCGATCGGGCCGCGTTCGACCGCGGCGTCGAGGAGGTGCGCGCGCTCGGATTCACGCCGGTGTTCGAGTCCTCGGTATTCGATCGGCGGACGTACGTGGCCGGTACGGCGGAAAAGCGGGCCGGCACTCTCGCGGCGGCCTGGCGGGACCCGTCGGTTTCCGGCGTGCTGGCGGTCCGTGGGGGCTACGGGAGCGCACAACTGCTGCCGTGGCTGGATCCGGACGAGATGCGGACGGGATGCAAGGTGCTGCTCGGATCCAGCGATGTGACGGCGCTGCTGAGCTACGTGACCACGCGCTGCGGGCTGGTCGGCTTTCACGGGCCGATGCTGGTCCATCTGGCGGCCGGCAAGGCAGGTTACGAACGGGCCTCCCTGATGGGGCAACTGATGCGTGCCCATCCCTACGGCGACCTCGCGGACCCGCTCCAGGTGCTCAAGCGCGGGCGGGTGCGCGGACCGCTGCTCGGGGGAACGCTCACGCAGCTCGCGGCGTCGCTCGGGACGCCGTTCGCCTTCGATCCGCCGCCGGGGTTCGTGCTGCTGCTCGACGACGTCGAGGAGCGCCCGTACCGGATCGACCGCATGCTGGTGCAGCTTCGGCAGGGTGGCGTCCTGTCTCGCGCCGCTGCCGTGGTCTGTGCGGAGTTTCCCGGATGCGATGAGCCCGAGACGGGCCTGACCGCGAGATCGGTGCTGGCG
Organism: Vicinamibacterales bacterium; assembly: GCA_963662835.3. Taxonomy (GTDB): domain Bacteria; phylum Acidobacteriota; class Vicinamibacteria; order Vicinamibacterales; family UBA8438; genus WTFV01. The sequence continues at coordinate 5,750,914 of CAXXVU020000002.1, read as the reverse complement.
GACCTGCTTGCGGACGTTCCGGGCCCGGTGCTGTTCGGACTGCCGACAGGGCATGCGGCCGGCCCGCTCTGCACGGTGCCGCTGGGCGTCGACGTGACGGTCGATGCGGCGAAGACCGGTCGACTCATCGTCGAGGAGGCCGCCGTCGAATGACCAGCGTCTACTTCATCGGCATCTGCGGGACGGCAATGGCCACGCTGGCCGCCATGCTGAAGGGGCAGGGGCTGCGGGTGCAAGGGTCGGACTCCCAGGCGTATCCACCGATGGACAGCTTCCTGGCCGCGCAGGGGATTACCCCGTGGCTCGGGTACGACGCCGCCCACGTGCCGGATGACGTCGACGTCGTGGTGATCGGCAACGCGGTCTCGCGTGGCAACCCGGAGGTGGAGGCGGTCCTCGCGCGCCGCATGCGGTACGTGTCGTTGCCCGAGATGGTGCGCGAGCGCTTCCTCTGGAACGCGCGTCCCATCGTCGTGGCGGGTACCCACGGCAAGACCACGACGACGTCGATGACCGCGTGGGCCCTGGTCGAGTCCGGCGCCGACCCGGGCTTTCTCGTCGGCGGGATGCCTCGCAACTTCGGCGCGAGCTACCGGCTGGGGGGCAGCGACCTGTTCGTTATCGAGGGGGACGAGTACGACAGCGCGTTCTTCGACAAGACGGCCAAGTTTCTGAAGTATCTGCCGTTCGTCGCGGTCGTCGGCAACCTGGAGTTCGACCATGCCGACATTTATCCCGACCTGGCGGCGCTGTGTCTCGCGTTCCGCCGATTCCTCGCGCTCGTGCCTTCGAACGGCAGGGTCCTGCTCGGACACGACGATGCGGGAGCACGGGAGTTGCGAGACGCCGCGCACTGCCCGGTGGAGACGTTCGGACTCGATTCCGGCGCCGACTGGCGGGCTGTGGACGTCGCGTACGGATCGGATCGCACCCGGTTCGACGTGGTGCATCGAGACGTACGCGTGGCGCGGGTCGATCTCCCGCTGATCGGTGCCTTCAACGTGCGGAATGCACTGGCGACGGTGGCCGCCGGGGCCGCCGTGGGGGTGAGTCCGGAAGCGTCGGCGGCGGCGCTGGCGGGGTTCGCGGGCGTGCGCCGGCGGCTCGACCTGCGCGGGGTAGGGCGCGGTGTCGCCGTCTACGATGACTTCGCGCATCATCCGACGGCAGTGCGCGAGACCGTGGCCGCGCTGCGCACCGCGTCGGAGGGTGGGCGGGTCTGGGCCGTCTTCGAGCCGCGCTCGGCGACGTCCTGCCGGCGCGTCTTTCAGGCCGCCTACGCCGAGGCGCTCGCGGCGGCGGACGAGGTGCTCGTCGCCCCTGTTTTCCGGGCGGCGCTGCCCGTCGACGAACGACTGTCGGAGACCCGGCTCGTCGAGGATCTGCTGGCGGCCGGGACGCGGGCCAGGCATCTCGCGTCGATCACCGCGATCGGCGACACGATCGCCGACGAGGCGCGAGCGGGTGACAAGGTCGTGCTGATGTCCAATGGAGACTTCGGCGGGCTGCGGGAGATGTTGTGCCGGCGACTCGGCGCGCCCTCGGCGCCGGCGGATGTCCGATGAGCGATTCCCGGCAGCAGGAGTGGGACGTGTTGCGGGATGGGGACGCATCGCTCGTTCTCTCGTTCCCGGCGCGCCTGGATCCCGACATCAACGCGCGGTGCGTCGCGGTGGCGGAGGCGCTTCGCCGGCGGCGGGTGTGCGGCGTCCGCGACGTGGTGGAGGCGTTCGCGACCGTCACCGTGCACTTCGATCCGCTGGCGGGCGACGCCGAGGGGATTGCCGGGGTGCTGCGCAGCCTGGCCGCGGAGACCTTGCCCGCGGTCCGGGCCGTTGGCGGGCCGCGACGCGAGATTCGGGTCCCGGTCTGCTATGGCGGCGCCCGCGGACCGGACCTGCCCGTTGTGGCGCAGTTCGCGCGCTGCAGCGAGGCGGAGGTGGTCCAACGCCACAGCGGGGCGTCTTACCGGGTCTACATGCTGGGTTTCCAACCGGGATTCGCGTACCTCGGTGCCGTCGATCCGCGGATCGCCGCACCGCGGCGGGCCGTGCCCCGCGTGCACGTGCCGGCCGGATCCGTCGGCATCGCGGGCCGGCAGACCGGCGTCTATCCCGTCGCCTCGCCGGGCGGCTGGCAGTTGCTGGGGCAGACCCCGGTGCGGGTCTTCGACATGGGTCGCAGCGATCCGTTTCTCCTGTCGGCTGGAGACCTGGTACGTTTCGAGCCTGTCGATGAGGCGACATACGGCCGGCTGGAGACCGTTCGCTCGTGACCGGTCCGCCGCCCGGCCTCACGGTAGAGGACCCCGGCTTGTTGACGACCGTTCAGGACACCGGTCGCTGGGGCTACCAGCACTATGGCGTGTCGGTATCGGGTGCGATGGACCTGACCGCCCACCGCCGTGCCAACCGGCTGGTCGGCAACCCGCCGGAGGCGGCCACGCTCGAGATCACCCTGGTCGGCCCCGTGCTCCGCTTCGAGTCGGCCCTGCGGGTCGGCGTCACCGGGGCGGTGTTCGACCTGCGGCTCGATGCCTGCGCGGTGTCGACCGAAACGGTTCTGCATGCCGAGCCCGGCCAGAGGCTGGTGTTCGGGCGGCGTACGGCAGGGGCGCGGGCATATCTCGCGGCCGCAGGGGGCTTTGCCGTGCCCGCCGTGCTCGGCAGCCGATCGACGAATCTGCGCAGCGGAATGGGTGGACTCGCGGGGCGGGCGCTCAGGACCGGCGACAGGCTTGGCGTCGGGCCGCCACGGGGCGTGCCGCGGCGGGAGCCGGCGGCGTCGAGGTGGGGTCGGGGGCTGCCGCTGTGGGGCGCTCGGGTCCGGGTGCTGCCCGGCCCGCAGGCCGGCCTGTTCGCTCCGGCGGTCCTGCGCCGGTTGGAGACCGAGCGCTACACGATTCGGCCGGAGTCGGACCGGATGGGGTATCGTCTGGACGGAGCACCGATTCCGGGTCCGGAAGGTCTGAGCCTGCTGTCCCAGGGACTGCCGGTCGGTGCGCTCCAGGTGGTGCCGTCCGGCGACATCATCCTCGCCATGGCGGATCGCCAGACGGCGGGCGGGTACCCACGTGTCGCGACGGTCATAACCGCGGACATTCCCGTGCTGGGTCAACTGGCGCCCGGCGACTGGATCGAGTTCGAGGAGTGCGAGCAGCGGACGGCGCGGGAGGCGCTGAGGGAGTCCGAGCCCCGGTGTGACGGCAACTGAATCGATGTCACCGGCGAGGCCACGCGGCGTCGACGGGGCGTGGAGCGAGAGACGGAGGGGGCGTGTCGACCGGGACCTCAGGGCGCTGCTTGGCGGCGCACTCGATCCGGCACGCATTCGCCGCAATGAACCGCTCGCGCCGCTGACGACGCTGCGGGTGGGAGGGCGGGCGGAGTGGTTTCTGGATTCCCGCTCCGCGGAGGAGGTCGTAGCGGCGGTCGGGGCCGCCCGCCGGCTCGGCCTGCCGGTCAACCTGCTCGGAGGCGGCTCGAATGTGCTGGTCAGCGACGTCGGCTTGCGCGGTCTCGTCGTTCGGTTCCGTTACGGAGAGATTGCGGAGACTGCGCCGGGCGTCGTGCGGGCGGCGGCCGGGGTCACTCTGAACGGTCTGGTCCGCTGGACGATCGGCCGCGGGCTTGCAGGCCTGGAGGCCTGGGCGGGAACCCCCGGGACGGTTGGAGGCGCCATCTGCGGCAACGTGCATTTCCGCGGTCGGTTGATTGGCGAGCGGGTCGCGGCAGTCGGCCTCCTGGGGCCGGACGGCGAACCGCATTGCGCCGCGGGAGACCGGATGGGTTTCGGTTACGACCGCAGCCGAGTGCAGGAGACCGGTGAGGTGGTGCTCTGGGCGGAGTTCGGTGTCAAGGAGGCTCGGGTGGCGGACCTGCGCGCGGAAGCACGAGACTCGCTGCGCTTCCGAAAGCGCACGCAGCCGCTCGCCGCACCAAGCGCGGGTTGCGTTTTTCGCAACCCGGATCCCGAACGCGTGCGCCTCCCAGCCGGTGTGCCCTGCGCGGCGGGAGCTTTGGTGGACGGCGCCGGCCTGAAGGGGTGCACGGTCGGCGGCGCACATGTGTCGCATGTGCATGCCAACTTCATAGTCACGGATCCGGGAGCCCGGGCTCGTGACGTGCGGATCCTGATCGATCGTTGTCGGGCGGAGGTCGGGGCGAAATACGGCGTGTCGCTGGCCCCGGAGGTCGTCTTTCTGGGGGAGTTCGACGCGTCGGCCTGAGTGGCGGACGACGAAGCGGCGGCATGGCCACACTCATTGTCGAAGGAGGCCACCGGCTCGGCGGGTCGGTGACCGTCGAGGGCAACAAGAACGCGGCTCTGCCGCTGCTGGCGGCGTGCCTGCTGACGGACGAGCCCTGCACGCTGACGAACGTGCCACGGATTGGTGACGTTCGGGTCATGGCCGAGCTGCTGCGGGGCCTCGGTGCCGAGGTGGAGGGAATCGGCACCACGACGTTGCGGGTCCGGTGCGCGGACATCCGCAGCGACGAGCCGGACCCGCGGCTCGTCGGTCGATTGCGCGGCTCGGTACTGCTGGTCGGGCCGCTGCTGGCGCGCCTGGGAAGCGCGACGCTGGCTCCACCGGGCGGCGACTTTCCCGGGCGGCGCACGCTGGCCGCTCACCTGCAGGCGCTGCGCGCCATGGGGGTTCGGGACGAGGCTGGTGAGCGCCATGTCTTCGTCGCGTCGGACGGGCTCCTCGCGGCCTCGTTCTACCTGGAGGAAGCCTCGGTCACGGGCACGGAAACCGCCATACTGGCCGCCGTCGCGGCGCCGGGCGTGACGGAGATTCGCCACGCCGCCTGTGAGCCGCACGTGGTGGAGCTGTGTGCCTGCCTGGGAGGGATGGGCGCCGAGATCGAGGGGGCGGGTACGCCGACGATCCGGGTTGCGGGCGGGGCACGGCTGCGCGGCACGACGCATCGCCTGCGCGGCGACTACATCGAGGCCGGGAGCTGGGCCGTGGTCGCCGCCATCACCGGCGGCGAGGTGGAGGTGACCGGCGTCGCCGGCCCGGACGTGGAGCCGCTGACGGCGGTGCTCGGGCGCATGCAGGTTCCCTGCGCGGTCGGGGACGACCGGCTCGTGGTCCCGCGATCGCGGGCGCGCGCCGTCCGGCAGATCACGACCGCTCCGTGGCCCGGCTTTCCAAGCGACATGGTGAGCCTCGTGACGGTTCTTGCGACGCAGGCCACCGGACGGACGCTGATCCACGACTGGATGTACGAGCTGCGCCTGTTCGCATTGGAGCAGTTGAGCGGCATGGGCGCCAACCTCTTTCTCTGCGACCCGCATCGGATCATCGTGGAGGGCAACCGTGCACTCAACGGGCGGACGCTCGACACGCGCGACCTGCGGTCCGGGATGGCGCTCATCGCGGCCGCGCTCGCGGCGAACGGCGAGAGCCGCATCAGCCCGCTGGAGACGGTGGAGCGTGGCTACGCGAGTGTCGTGGACCGCCTGCGCCTGCTTGGAGCGCAGGTCGCCGTCGAGGACTGAAGGACGGCCGGCCGGCGGATCAGCGGCCGTCCGGTGCCGGCGCGGTGATCGGCCGTTGCGGGTCGGTCCGTTGTCCCGGTAGCGGCCGTCCGGCCCGGGGCTGAGATTGCGGCTGCGGCCGGGTTCCGCTCGCTGACGCGCCGCCTTCCACCCCGCCGGCCGCGATGCTGGTTCCGATGCGGAACGGCCGCAGGTCGCGCTCGTCGAGCGCGAGCGGCCGGACGATGTGGGGCTTCAGGGTCAACACGATGTCGGTTTCCTGCGTCTCGGTTCTCGTGCGTCCGAAGAGGCGTCCGAGAATCGGTATGCGGCTGAGGCCGGGGATGCCTTCCAGCGTTTCCCGTTCGTCGTCGCGAATCAGGCCGGCCAGGATGTTGGTTTCCCCGTCCCGCAGCCGAATCATGGTCGTGATGGAGCGGCTGCCGAACTGCGGCAGGTCGCCGAACCCGGTCCCGGAGATATTGCTGATCTCGACCTCCATGGCCAGGGACACCTCGTCGTTGTGGTGGACACGCGGCGTGATGAGGATGTTGACCCCGATTTCCTCGTAGTTGAAGGACGTAATCGGCTGTTGGCTGATGCCGCCCGCCGCGATGGGCGTGAACGTCGTGACCGGTACCGGCACCCGCTCGCCGAAGTGCGCCTCGGCGGCGACGCCGTCCGACGTCCTCAGTTGCGGGTTGGCAAGAATCCGGGTGCTTCCGCTGTTCTCGAGCAGGCGGACCAGCAGGCTGGAGGGATTGGCGACGAACAGGTTGGAGCCGCTCACCCGCCGCACGTCGTCGACGGACAGACCCAGTCCGCCTTCGGCGCCGTCGACGGCCCCGTCACCGGCGGTCAACTCCGAGTTGGCGCCGCTCGACGTGAACCGCAGGCCGTAATCCCGCAGCGTCTGCCGGTCGACCTCGAGCAACTGCACCTCGATGATGACCTCGGCACGAGCCTTGTCGATCATGCGAATCAGCCGCGCCGCCGCGTCGATCCGCTCCGGGGTGTCCTTGATGGAGATGGCGTTGGTGGCGGTCACCGGCGCGAGCCGGCGGAGATCGACCACCAGCCGCAGCGCGTCTATGGTCTCGGCCACGTCGGCGTTGCTGAGGTAGAAGGTCCTGATGATCTCTTCTTCGTAATCGCGGCGTTTCGCCGGCGTGTCCGGGATGATGGTGACGGTGCCGGGCGCGGTGACCCGGAAGAAGTTGCCCGTGCTCGTGGCGACGACGGCCAGGGCGGCGTCGAACGTCATGTCGCGCAGATCGCCGGAGAACGGCGTATCCCTGAACTGCGCGTCGAAGACGATGCTGATCCCGCTGAGTTGTCCAAGCGCCGAGAAGACGGCGCGAGAGCTATCGCTGCTGAAGACGACGGAGTCGGGGAGGGGGATGTCCCGCGGCAGGTCGAGTCCGGGCGGGGCGGCGTCGAAAGTACTGGCGATGAGTGCTTCGAGTGCGGTTCGGCCGTCCTGGGCGGCGGCCAGTTCCGCGCGCATGGCCTCTCGGGTCGCGCGCAACGCGCGCTCGATGTCGCCCATGCCCGGGTTCAGGTCGTACGCGATCTGGTACTCGGCCAGTGCGTCCCCCCACCGCGCCTCCCGCTCGAGCCGCCTGCCTTCCGCGTAGTGCATCTGGGCGGCCCTCAACCTGGCGCGGTCGAGGGCGAGCTGAATGTCGCGATCGTGGGGGCGTTCCTGCAGCGCGCGCGTATAGGCGATGACCGCCTGGTCGTAGTCGCGCTCGCGCTCGGCGCGCGCGCCGTCGCGCATGGCGCCGACGGTCGCGCAGCCCGAGATCGCCATCCCGAAAGCGAGCAGCAGAACGAGCCAGCCGGCGCTCGGCCGCCTGTCAGCGGACGAAGCTGTCATCGGTAATGACCTCGACGTCTCCCGGGACGTCGAATGCGAACAGGGTATCGGACAGACCCTGGTTGCGCCTGACGTTGGAGAACACGTAGGTGGAGACTCCGCCCTGGAAATCGGTGGTCGCCATCTCCACGATGTCCAACGTGCCGGGATCGATGGTCAGGGTCAGCAATTCGTATTCCGCGTCGATTCCAACCGGCGTCAGCTCGATGGACCAGGCTCCTTCCGGCGCCCGATCGGCGTAGCGCGCCGTGAAGTCGCGCCGCAGGTCGCCCTCGCCGGCCAGGAAGGAAACGGGCGTGGAGGCGCCGGAGACCGCCGGCAAGGGACTCACGATGACCTGGCGGTCGGCGGGAAAGTAGGAGTGGATCGTGGCGCCGTCGCAGACGAAGAGCTTGGGTTCGGGGCTGGCGTAATCGAATCGCCACTGGCCCGGCTTCCTTACGCGCACGGTGCCGCGCTCGATGTCGGTGGTTTGCAGCACCCCGCCGGCGTAACGGTGCTCGAAGTCCGCCGAGAAGTCGGCCATGCCGTCGTAGTGAGCCTGCAGGCTCGCCAGCAGTGCGGCGATCGGCGGAGCGGAGAGGGCCTGAGCACCGGCCGCCCCCGGCACGGCACAGCCGAGTAGGAGCGCGGTTGCCGCGAAGAGTCGACGCACGATTGACATGGACCTGTGCGCCGTCTCTCGGGCAGCGCCTATCCCTTGAGCGCGCCGGCCGCCGGCGGCTTCTGTTTGGGCGCGTCCTTGCTCTCGGTCGGGAGCTTGGCGGCCAGCCAATCGACGATGCCTCCCTGGAGCACGCTGGCGCGGTGGCCCTCCCGGACCAGCGCGGCGGCGACGCGCGCGCCGACGATCTCCTCGGGGTCGGAATCGTAGGTGACGATGTCGCGGTCACGCGGGAGCGACGAGGTGTCGAAATCCGGTGGGGCGAGTCGAACGGCGCCGGGCAGTTGCACCGTGCTGTGCTCGTACGGGTACTTGAGGCGTACGTCCACGAGCACAGGCGCGTTCGCGCCGCCGCCTTCGATGCGCTCCTGCAGTTCTTCCTTGGTGATGCGCGGAACGGGCATGGAGTATTGTCGATGGCGTCCGACGACAGTGTCAAGAACGCGCCGTCACCGGTAGTACATTACTGACGGGAGCCGTCGATCGTCGCCTGCGGCTCCGGTTGCCGCCCGACCGGGCCTGGCCAGGAGTCTGCCCCGTTTCTACGGCGCGGACTCCCGGCTCGTCACTCCCGCCACGGCGCGGCGCACGGCGTCGTAGTCGTTCGGCAGCTCGACGGGCCTGTTGGCGAGACGCGGCTGCAGCTCCGCCATCGTGGCGCGGTGGTAGTCGAGCTTGAAGTCGGTGAATTTCAGCCCGTTCGCCGTCGAGATCACGACGACGCGGTCGGTCGACCCTATATCGCCCCGCGCCCGCAGCTTCGCCAGCACGGCCAGGGCGACTCCCGTGTGGGGGCAGTTGTACATGCCCGTGCGATCAGCGCGGGCTGACGCATCGGCCAGCTCGGCTTCGGTCGCCTGCTCGACGATTCCGTCGTACCGCCGCAACGTGCGAATCGCTTTCTCGATCGAGACCGGGTTGCCGATCCGGATGGCGGAGGCCTGGGTGGTCGCCGCCTTGATCGGCTCGAACTTCCAGTCGTTGCGGTACGCGCGGTACAGCGGGTTGGCGGCGGCGGCCTGGGCTACGACGATGCGCGGGCGGCGAGCCGTGACCCCGAGCGCCTCCATCATGTCGAACCCCGCGCCGAGCGCGCTCACGTTGCCGAGATTGCCCCCGGGAATGATGATGACGTCGGGCACCTCCCAGTCGAACTGCTGGACGACCTCGATGCCCACCGTCTTCTGGCCTTCCAGCCGGACGCTGTTCATCGAGTTCGCCAAGTAGATGCCCTCTTCGGTCGAGAGCCGCTTCACGATCGCCATGCAGCCGTCGAAGTCCGTATCGAGCGCGAGAACGGTAGCCCCGTTCGAGAGCGGCTGAACGAGCTGCGCGGTCGAGACCTTGCCGCGCGGCAGGATCACGATGGCCGGTATGCCGCCCGCCGCGGCATAGGCGGCGAGGGAGGCGGACGTGTCGCCGGTCGAGGCGCATGCCACGGCGCGAATCGCCACTCCCTGCCGCATCATCTGCCTGACGAGCGAGACCAGCACCGTCATCCCGAGATCCTTGAAGGAGCCCGTATGCGAGTTGCCGCACAGCTTCACCCAGAGATCGCTGACCCCGAGCTCCTGACCGAACCGCTCCGCCCAGAAGAGGTTGGTTCCCCCTTCGTCCATCGAGACGATGCTGTCGGCGTCCACTCCCGGGCAGACCCATTCCTTCTTGCCCCACACCGACGATCCGTACGGCCAGGTCGTGCGCTTGTAGCGCTCGTCGAAGAGACGCATCCAGGAGCCTGCGGAACGATCCCGGAGTGCGTTCAGGTCGTGCGACACTTCGAGCAGGTCGTTGCAGGCGGGGCAGCGATAGATCGGCTCCAGCAGCGAATGCTCGCCCGCGCATCCCTGTATGCAACGCAGTACGGCCCGGTACGGCGCGGTCGTCGTGGTCATCACCGACGGAGAGTGGCTGGTGGACCGCATGGGACTCGAACCCACGACCTCCGCGTTGCGAACGCGGCGCTCTCCCAACTGAGCTAGCGGCCCATCCGTTTAGAATCAATAACTTACAAGCGTGACCGATCTCTCTGCCAGCATGCTATACCAGCCGGAACCGCGTGCGCGGGTCTGTGGGTGGCGTAATCGTCGGGGTCTCATCCGCGTGCAGTCTCTCGATTGCCAGCGCGTGTTTCGTCAACGCTGGTGGCGCGTAGATCATCGTGGTCTCCGGGTTCGTGTGTCCGTAGAGGTCTTGGATGTCAGCCACGTCTGATCCGGTTCTTCTCAACGCCGCGGCGAACGAGTGCCGGATCTGGTAGACGGTAAACGCCTCGCGGTTCACGCGGGCTGCCGCGCGGGCTATCGCCTTGTTCGCGCTTGGGCAGGACCATCTGCCGAAGGCATCGCGGCTGATGAACTCGTTGGCCGCTTCCAGCCCTTGACCGACAAGGGGGATTGCCGCGAGCTTTCCTCGCTTGCCACGTGGTGTGGCGACGAAAGGAACCGGTTCGTGCAGCCGGAAGTCCTCCTTGCGAAGTCGTCCCATCTGCGCCGGACGCATGCCTGTCCAGTGCATCAGGAATAGCCTGACGCGCGTTTTCGTGTTGCCGGGCAGGTCGTGCAGCACTTCGGAGATGTGCTTGCGGTCGATCCAGCGTGGCGTCGGCGCCGGTGTTCGGAATCTGACGAGGTCGACGAAGTCTGCGGCGGCACGCCGTCCGTACAGGACCTTGGCCAGGTTCGTCAGTGCGTCGCGGCGCAGGTTGCATGTGGATGCTGACAGCGTCTTGCGCCATTCTCGCAGCTGCTCGTTGAGCCGCTGGGTGTGGTCGGGCAGCGCCAGTGTTCGCAGGTGGCCGAACCTGGGGAGCCATGCGTGGATGTGCCGTTTGCGGTCCTTGATGCTCACGAGTGTGCTTCCTACCTGGTCGAGGTAGCGCTGGGCGTCGTGGGCAAGCGTCTGTCGCTTCCCTGACGGCCGCGTCTGCATGGCGGCCTTCATCCTGTTCCGCTCGGCCTGGATCGTGCGCAGCGACGTCCCCGGCGGGAAGCGAACCTCCTGCTGCTTCCCCTTGATCTTGACCGTCGCCGCGAGGCCGTACTGATCCTCGTAGATCCCTTCCGAGACCCGCTTCCGCCTCTTCCTCGATCCGTTCCGGGCAGCGTCCTTTGCCGAGTTCGGCAAGCGTTCCAGTTTAGGCGTGTGCTGCGGGCGCGTCAATCGCCGGCCGATTTTGGTAGCGTGTGGTTATGCCTTTTGTTCGCCCTCCGGGCCGAGTCGTCACGGGCTGTTCCGTGGGGATCCGCAGGGCTCCCGGGGGCTTGTGGCTGCGGGTTGCGGCGGTGCACGGATCCGTAGGCTTGCGCCGTGCCTGCATGCGTCCCGTGGCCGGAGGGGAGGCTGATGCGGAGGACGTTCGACAAGAGCCTGAAGGTCGAGCTCGCGCGCCGTGGGCTAACCCAGGCTCCGGTTGCCGAGGTGCTGGGCCTGAGCCCGACCACCTTCCGCTGCTACATCCTGGGGTACCGGCCTCTGCCCGCGGGGTTCCGGAGGCGCTTCGCCGCCGCGCTGGACCTGGTCGAGCGCGCCGAGATGGCGGCCGACGAGGCGCGCCGGAAGGTACTTGCCGGAGGCGTGCCATGAGCGGGCCGTCGCGGTTCTCCCGCGTCGACCGCAGCCGCCTGCCGCAGGTCCTCCTGATCGGCGACGTGGCGAAGCTCCTGCGCTGCTCGGTGTCGACGATCCGGCGCAGGGTGCGCTCGCGGGATTTCCCCGTGCCCCCGTTGCCGAGCATCGACAAGAAGCTGCGGTGGAGCGCGGCGGCGATCTGCGACTGGATCGACGCGTGCAACGCGCCGGATGCTTCGCCCGCCGGGGGGAGGGCGTCGTGAGGCGGGGCCGGCCGCCGGGGAAACCGGGACCCGGTATCCACGATCCGGCGGTGGTGTCGCTGCGCGTGCGGATCGCGACGCTGGGGATGGCGCAGGTGCAGCTGGCCGCGCTCGCGGATCTGTCTCCTGCCAGGTTGAGCCGTATCGTCATGGGCCGCGCAAGGCTCGCGCGGGACGTCGAGCTGCGGCTGCACCGGATCCTCGACATCGAGGAGCGCGCGCAGCGGGCGGCCGAGGCGGTCCGCCGCCGGGAGTACGCCCGCGCCGCTGCCGCCGGTGTTTTCGGGGATGCCTCGAAACTGAAGATGGGGGCGGCCTCGTGAGCGCGAGCGAGCCTGTCTCCTGGTCCGTCCTCGAGGGCCACCTGCGTACCCGCCCGCGGTGGCGGCGCATCGGGCGCGAGTGGCACGGGCCGTGTCCGGTGCGCGGGATCGGCGAGAACACGTGCTGGTTCGCGCCGGGGGCGCGGACGCCGGTGCGGGGTGGCTGTCGCAAGTGCGGGGGCCGGCTGTCGTCCCCGGACTTCCGGGAGCACCTGGCCGCGGTCGTCGGCGATCTGGAGGCGGCGTCGGCCGCCAGCGAACAGACGCCGGTGGCGCGCGGTTCGGCTCGGACCGGCCCTGATCCGCTGCCGGGGCGCGTCTGGTCGGCTTCGGTCGTCCTGGCTCCCGATTCACCCGGTTTCCGGTACCTCCGCAGCCGTGGCGTCCTCGATGTCTCGGCTCGCGCTCCGTCCTCGGTGCGCTGGCTTTCGCTCGGCGCCGCCGCATCGGTCCGCTGCGCGCCGCGTCTGCCCGCGGCCTGCGCCGGGGCGCTGGTCTACCGCTTCGCCGGTCCCGGCGAGGCCGAGACGTGGGCGGTGCAGTTCGAGCCGGTGGACGAGGCCGGCCGCCGGCTGGCGTGCTCGGTGCGCGGCGTGCCGATTAAGCGGCCGTCGGTCGCCGGTTCGTGCTTCGGCTTCGGACGGCGGGTGTTTTCCGCCACGGCCGGCGTGTCCGGCGCCGGTTGCTGGCTGGTGGAGGGTCCGCTGGACGCGCTGGCGGTCTGCCGCCTCGACTCGCTCGGTCTGGTCGCTCTCGACGGCGCCGCGGTGTTCGGCGCGGCCGGCGTGCCGGGCGGGTTCAGGCCGCGGGCCTGCTGGGCCGCCGGGCCGGTGGTGCTGGCTCCGGACGGTGACGAGGCGGGCATTGCCGCCGCACTGCAGCTCGGCGCCGAGCTGGGCCTGGCGGGCCGCGCGCATGCCGTTCACCGGCCGCCGTACGGCACCGACTGGTCAGACTTGGCGCATGACGCCGGCATCGAGAGGGAGGGCATCGGTGAGCACTGAGCAGGGTCCGGAGGTTCGGCGGGGTCCGGAGGGTCTATCGGACGCGAGGCTCGCAGAGGAGGGAGCGTGGCTGGCCAACGTCAGCGACGAGGACGTGGAGAACGCCATCAAGGAAGTCGTCGGCAAGCTGCGGGCGTCTCGCGGCGGGCCGGCCGCATCCGGCGCCGGGGGCGAGACGGAGGGCGACGAGGGCTGGTCGCCGTTCGTCGACGTGCTCGATCTGGCCGCGTCGCCGGCGAAGCCTGCCGAGGTGCTCGGAGGACTGGCATGGAGCGGGCGGCTGTCGATTCTGTCGGGTCCGCCGAAGGCGGGCAAGTCGACGGTGTTGGCGCAGGCCATCGGCTGCCGGCTGGGCGGCGAGGCGTTCTGCGGGGAGACGATCCGGCCGGCCGGCCCGGTGGCGATCGTGACCGAGGAGCCGCTCGAGCTGCTCGCGCAGCGGCTGCACGTCTACGGCGTGCGTTCGAGCCACCGGGGCGCGGTCTTCCTCGCCTCGCCGGCGCACGGGGTGGACCGGTTGCTCGAGGCGCTGGAGCGCTCGGCGCCCGAGGTCGTGATCGTGGACTCGTTCACGCCGTGGGCGGTCGCGGCCGGGGCCGAGTCGATGAGCGACCCGGCGGGGATGCGCCGCGTCATGGACGCGTTGCGCGCGGTTGCCGACCACGGCCCTGGCGTGTTGGTGGTGCACCACGCGCGGCGTTCCGACGGCGAGCTCGCGGACTCACGGGACCTGGCCGCCTCGGTGGACATGATCATCACCTTCGATGCGGTCGATCAGGAGTACGAGCGCTGCCTGCCGCGCTCGTCGAATACGAGGCGGTTGTCGTACCTGGGCCGCTGGCCGCAGGACGGCGTGCTGCTCGAGTTCGGCAGCCGCGACCGCCGGTACGCGTGTCAGCAGAAGGGCGGCACGGTCTGATGGCGGTCGACAAGAGGCGTGCCCGCGACGGCAATCGGTCCGCCTGGGAGGTGGTCGACGGACCGGGGGGAGTGCGTGCGGTCTTCGAGGCGGTGGTCTCGTCTGACGGTCTCGACGCGTTGCAGATGGCCTCGCGGCGGATGACCAACGCGCGCATGAACGAGGAAGAGGTCAACCGGGCGCTGAAGGCGCGGTACCGCCTGGATGCGTTCATCGAGCGGCTGGAGGAGATGGGAAGGGAGGAGGTCCAGCCGTTCGACATGGGCTGGCGCGCCGAGCCCGGCTCGGCCGGCGAGGGGCTGTTGCCGACCCGCTCGCCGGGGACCAGGGGCGCCGGGGGCGAGCGGGCGGCCGCGGTGGTCGTCCGCCTGCTCGGGGAGCTGCCGGCCTGTGACGGCCTGTCGGCGCTCGCCGTGGTGGTCGACGGGGTCAACCTTCCGGAACCGGTGGACTTGAATGGGCGTGACGATCCCTTGCTGCCGACGTCGGTGGCGCTGGTGGGTCCGGGCTCGCTCTTTGCCAACCGGGGCCTCTTCGCGGTGCAGTCGCGTCTGGACAGCGGCCTTCGGCTCGGTGGTCTTCCGGAACTGGAGCGTGACGTCCACGGGCCTCTGTTGCCGCTGCCGCTCTACAACCTGTTGACTACGATCGCCGGCCGCAGCAAGGGCGGGGCCGGTTCGACGGACCTGGCGCTGCGTATCTTCGTCGAGGGCCTGTGCGCGGTCATGAAGCGTGACTGGCGGTGCTCGGAGCGCCGGCCGGTGATGGTCTCGACGACACTGCGCGAGTTCCTCTCGTGGTTCTATCCGACCCGCAGGCCGCGGCCGAACGAGTACTGGCCGCGGCTGATGGATGCGTGCGCGGCGCTCGACCGGGAGGAGGCGCGCGTGCCGTGGCGTGATCCGGAGACCGGCAAGGGCGGTCTGCGCCGGGTCGTGAGCCTCGGCGACATTCCGCGGGGGGCGCACGCGCTGGACGACACGATCGGCCTTGTCGTCCATCTGCCGCCGGGGTCGCGCTCGGGGCCGACGATCCATCGTTCGCAACTGCGGTACTGGGGCTGGAAATCCGAGCCGGCGTACCGGGCGAAGCTGGCGCTGGCCTACCAGTGGTACCGGCCCGGCGTGACCCGCATCCCTGCCGCGGGCGGCAAGGGGGAATGGGTCCAGAGTCAGGACCCGTCGTGCTATGAGCCGTACTCGCGGGAACGGATTGTCGAGCTCTGCTATCCGACGTCGGTGCACTCGAACCGCCGGATGCTAGTTGCGCGGTCGTGGGAGATCATCCGCCGGCTCGAGGCCGCCGGCGAGGTGCGCATCGTCGGGGAGCGCATTCTGCCGCCGCCAGAGGACCTGGAGATCGTCGTGTAGAGATCGCGAAACGGAGTGACGTTTGATGGTACGCCCCTCGGGGGCTCGCCGTGGAGGGCGGGTCTGCGGGGGCTTTTGCGCGTACGGGCGCCGTCGGGACCGATGACGGTTGTTGGTACGGTTTGTGACGGTTGTTGGTACGGTTTGTGACGGTTGTTGGTACGGTTTGTGACGGTTGTTGGTACGTTTGGGTCTGTTTTCCTCAATGTTTACGGGGGTTTTCGCGTCTCTCGTGTACCACATTCCACATTCGACTCGTAAGAGTCGATATGTGGATATGTACTTCGGAGGTACAGGGCAAGCGGACGTGTCGGCGATCCCGCCCCTTGGGGGGCGGGTCGCCGCCCGCGGCGAGTCCGGATCCGGAGACGGAAACCGCGCTCGTTCGTTGTCCCGGCGCCGGGCAGGTGCAGGGTGCGGGCCGGGAAGGCGCCTGGTTCGGTTCCCCGGCGCCGGTTCGGGTTCCGCGGCGCCTACCGGGAGTACGCCGCGTCGTGCGCCGGTACGTCGAGTCCGCGCTGCCGTGCGTGCTCGCCCCGTGCCGGCGACGGAACGGCGGGCGGCTCGGGCGGCGGCAGCGTCTCGACGGTGCGCAGGGCGCGGTCGACGGTGTCGTGGCGGGGCAGGTCCCGGCGGTCGTCGTCGTGGACGTAGTGCCGCGCCAGCCGCGCGTCGGGGTGGCTGTGGCTGGCCTCGTTCAGCGCCGTCCAGACGCGCTCGCGCGCGTCGTCGGGCACGCCGGCGGCGGCGAGGTTCTGCAGGTCGACGGCCATCCCGGTGTCGTGGTCGAACTCGGCGCTGCGCATGCCGGTCGGCGGGTGCGACGGCGAGCCTCCCAGCGCCAGCACGGTGGCCGGGTCGGCGTGCAGCCCGATGCGGTCGTTCATGCCGACGGTCAGCTCGACGGGCGGCCCGTCGGGGTCGGCGCGGGGGACCTGCATGGTCACGCTCATCGCGCCGTTGTCGTGGGCGGTGACGTGGTACTCGGCGTCGCCGTTGGTCAGCGCGGCGTGCTCCTCCCAGGCCTCGTGGATGTCGCAGCCGCGCTCGAACGCCCCGTCGGGGCCGTAGAGCAGGGTCTCGGGCGAGCCGAGTCCCTCGTCGGCGTAGAAGCCGGCGGCGGCCGCGGCGTCGTCGGTGATCGCGCCGTGGCGCGCGTAGTCGGCGACGGCGACCAGGCGGTCGACCACGCGGTTGATCTCGTCCAGGGTTTCGGCGGTCATCCGGGCTCTCATCGCATCCTCCGTGCGCCGCGGTGGCGCCGTGTGTGTCGCGAGCGCGAGTGTACGCGTGGATCCGGCCGGAACGTCGGGCGTGGGCTGTCGGCGATCGGGGCCGTGAGGCCGGCGGCGTGGCGTCGTGCGGCGGGCGTCCCCGCTCCTGCGTGGGAGGCGGGGGGACGGAGTCGTGAGGCGTGGCGGCGGGTCGGGCCGTCGTTCCGTTCCGGATCTGTCTCCATTCTCGCCCGTCCGCATCCCTCCCTCGTGGGTCTTCGCCGTTGCCGCGCCGATTTCCGAGAGGCGCGGCGGCCCGATTGGGCTGTTGCGCCTCTCGGTCTCCTGATCTCGGGATCCGCCCGTTTCGGCCCTCCTTGGCGAATACTCGGCGCGTGAGCTGGATCGGGACTCGCGGCGAGACGGCGGGCGAGCGCCGGCGGCGGATGCGCACGGCGGGCCTGTTCCTCGAGGAGATGTTCGAGACGGTCGCGGCGGACTCGCAACGGGCGCACCGCGAGCACGTGTGCGTGTTCTGCCGCAGCCGGAACCCGGATGACGTCGGCAAGCCGCGCTCTCAGGTGCAGATGCAGCTGTTCCCGCGGGTGGCCGAGCTGGCCGGCGCGCCGGTCGGGCGTTCGGTCGAGGGCTGGCGCAAGTCGCGGACCGACTACCTCGAGCGCGTCTTCGAGCGGGTCAACGAGCGGGGCTGGGACGTCTTCGTCGCCGTGAACACCTTCCGGGCGGTCGACTCGGGCGACGGGCGGGCCGAGGCGGGCCGCACGCGGGGGCACATCGCCTCGGTGCTGCGCGTGCAGGTGGACCTGGACGGCTCGCTGGCCGAGAACGCGGCGGCGTTCGAGCGGATGCGCGAGGACGTGATCGACGGCATCGTGCCTGCGCCGTCGTTCGTGCTGCGCTCGTCGCCGGAGAAGTACCAGGCGCTGTGGAACGTGGACGGCGAGGACTGGACCCCGGGCCAGGCGGAGCTGTACAGCCACCTGCTGGCGGCCCGCTACGGCGGCGACGAGGTGGTGACGCCGGCGACGCAGGTCATGCGGGTGCCGGGGTTCCGCAACGCGAAGCAGGAGTACCGGACCGAGTCGGGCTCGCCGGTGGTCGAGGAGGTCGAGCTGTCGCGGCGGCTGTGGCCCGTGCGGCCGCGGGCGAAGCTGGACGTGGACCGCTTCCGTCCCCTCGAAGGAGTCGTCGGTGTGGACGCGTTGCGCCGCGGCCTGGAGAAATGGGTCACCGCGGACCGCCCGCTGGGCGTGTCGGCGTCGAAGGTCGACGAGGCGGCGGCGCGGGCCGGCGAGATGGCGCACGAGAACGACTCGTGGCGGTTGCGCCTGCGGGTGGCGAGCGCGCGGGCGGGGGTGGTGCTGCCGCCGCGGATGCGGGGGACGGTCCCGGAGGTTCCCGAGGCGCGCTTCTCGGCCGGCTGGCCGGGCCGCTCGGTGGGTCTGCCGCGCGGAAGTCTCCCGGAGCAGCCCGCGCCGACTGTCGGTGCGGAGCGTTCGCAGGGGTCGGCCCGTGGGGCAGGTCCGGCGCCGGACTCTGGCGGGCGGGCCGCAGGCGCGCCGGCGCCGGCGGTTCCGGCGTCGCCGGGCGGGCGGTGGGTCAACCGCCGGGGCGTTCCCACGTTCGTGCCGCAGCGCGAGTCGCGCGCCGAGCGGCTGCGGCGGGTGGGGATTACCGAGGGCTGGATCGTGCCGGATCCGCCGGCGGCGAAGGCGGAGGACCGCAAGCCTTCCGAGTACGACAAGCAGGACTGGGGGCGGGTGCTCTCGGCGCTGGAGAAGGGGGCCGATCCCGGCGAGGTGGTCAAGGCGCTGGCCGGGATGCGTTCGACGGGGCACGGGGCCAAGTCGGACCCGCTCGGGTACGCCCGCAAGACGGTCAAGCGGGCGGTGGACCATGTGCAGGCCGGGCGCGGTGAGCGGGACGACGGCGGCGCCGGGCGCAGTGGCGGCACTGCTGCCGGGGATCCGGAGGGCTGGCGGGAAGCGGCGCTGCGGCGTGTGGGGCGCGGCGACGCGCGGGGCGACGCGCTGGCCGAGGATCCGCCGAAACCGCCGGCTTCTGCCGGGACGGTGCGGGGGGAGGCTTCGAAGATTCCCGCTGCGCCGGCGCAGGCGCGGTAGCCGCCAGTGTGCCGGGTCGTTCGGTGGCCCCTGTCTCTTACACTCCCGGCGTTGCGCGGCTCAGTCGTTCGGGAACACGCCGTGCGGAGGAAGTCAGCATGTCTGAGGAAAATGGTTCGGGTGTTGGTCGCGACCACGAGCACCGGATCGTGTCGGTGGCGTATCCGCTGACGCTGGAGGAGTTCCGGGAGTACTACGAGCAGGGGTACCAGGTGGCGACGACGGCCGAGCAGCGCGTCGAGTGGGGGCTGGAGCCGGTCGAGAGCCTGTCGGTGCTCTCGCACGAGCAGGCGCTGCGCGTGCTGTTCGCCGAGCCGGGGGATCCGATCCTCGACGAGCTCGACGAGGAGTGCCATGTCGACGAACACTGGGAGCTCGGCGACGCCAATGCGCCGGACGCCGAGGGCATCGCGCGCGTGGCCGCGGACCGGCTCGAGCGGGAGCGCCGCCTGGATGCGACCCTGACGGTGCGCGATCCGCGCCGGCCTGCCGCGGCGGGCTCGGGCGGCGAAGGTCCCCGCGAGGTGGCGGCGGCTCCGGCGTAGGAGGGGGCGTGCCGATGTCCGCGGAGTGTGAGGGAGTCCGATGGCGGTGACGGCGCAGGGCCGCGGGCGCACGGGGGGCCGGCAGGAGCCGCGCGGCGGCTGGCGGCTGGGCGTCAAGACCTCGGCGCCGCCCGAGTCGGGCCCGGCCGAGGAGCTGACGCCCGAGGAGTCGGCCCGGCAGGAGGCCGCCGACGCGCTGGAGGCGAAGCGGCGCTCGGACCGTATGGCGCGCCAGGACGTCTCCGACCTCGGTCTCGACGAGCACCACGTGCCGGCGGGGCGCTCGGCGTTCAAGACGCGTGGCGGCGGCACGGAGCCGCGCACGCCGTTCGGGGGCGATCCGGCCGAGGAGCGGCGCATCGCCGGGCGCGCCGTGCATGGCGAGTCGCCGTCGGTGTGGGCGCAGGACACGCGCGCACCGCACTACCGCGAGTCCTGGGACGAGCAGCAGGCTGCGCGCCTTGCGAACGAGGGCGAGGCGGCCGAGCACGAGCTTCGCAAGGCGGTCGCGGGCGGCCTGGGCGAGCTGGTGCGCGTGCGCACGGTGGTGCTGGCCGACCGCCTGACGCCGAGCGCTGCCGAGCTCGAGCGGCTTGAGCGGCGCCCGCGTCTGGACGACGACGGCCGGCGGGCGAACCGGCGCGACCGCGCGCAGGTGGTCGCCGACGGGCTGCCGCTGGCCCCGCCGCTGGGTGCGTCGCTGGTGCACGCCGAGGTCGATCCGGCGCTCGTGGCCCTGGCGGCGGGGAAGTATCCCGGCGCGGTTCTGGAACCGGCGGCGAAGCCGGAGTGGCTGGCGGGGCCGGGCCGCGCCGAGGCGGCCGACGAGTCTCTCGATGTCATCGAGCGCGCGCTGGACGACGTCGAGGCGGCGTGTCTGGACCGTTGGCGTGACGACCCGGCGCGGGCGGCGGAGCTGGAACGGCGCTGGGAGCGCGAGCGTGACCTGCTGTGGGACCGCGCCTCGGGGTGTTCGGCGCCGGAGGAGACGCGGTTGCTGGTCGAGGGGATGCGGGAGTACGGCGCCGAGATGGCGGAGACGGGCCGGGGCGTCTGTTACGCGGTGCGGCTGCACACGGCCGTGGGCCGCGACCCGGACTCGTCGCCGTTAGCGGCCGACGCGCTGGACGCGGCGCTGGATCGCTATCCCGACGTCGTCGAGGGGATCCGGGCGGTGGACCCGGACTCGCCGCTGTGCGTGGCGCCGCCCGGCGCCGGCGAGGCGTACGGCCGGATGGTGGCCGGGGCGCTGGATGCGGCGCGCGTTCCGGTGGGCGCCGCGGCGCGGGAGGGAGCGCCGCTCGATGCCGGCGTCGTGCGGGCGCGCGTGCTGGTCGATGTCGCCCGCGGCGTCGAGGCGCTGGAGCGTGGTCCGCAACGCGCGTCGGACGAGCGGGGCGGGCCGTCCCCGGCGGAGGTGGCGGCCTCGGCGCGGGAACGCGAGCACGGGCTCGTTCTGGAGCGTGCGGAGGAGCGCTTTCGGGATCTGAGCGCGGCGCTGAAGCAGCACGGTGTCGACTTTGTCGTCGGCGGGGATCCTGGTGCGTTGCGGGAGAGCGCTTCCGGCTTTGCGGTGGAGCTTCCCGACGATGCGTTCGGGGTGGTGTCCGAACGCGGCAGGGACGGGGAGTGGTTCAAGGGGCCGGTGCCGGTCGGTTCGCTGGATGCGCGGCGCGATGCGGTCGCCGACGCGATGTGCGGCGCCGCGGATGCGCTGTGGAGTTCGGATCGGGACGTGACGCCTCCGGGGGCCTCGGAGCGGTTCGGGGCGCGCATCGCCGCGCGGGTCTTCGACGAGCCGTTGCCGGTCGTCGAGTCCGTCTCTGCCGAGGCGGAGAAGGCGGCGGCGTGGCTGGCCTCGGAGGTCGGCGGCGACGCACTGAAGCTGGCCGAGCAGCGCGACAGCCGCATCGAGGTCCGCGACGCGGCGGTCGAGCGGTTCGGGAAGGTCTTCGAGGCGGTCGCCGTCGATGACACCGTCAAGGTCAGCGTGCGCGACTTCATGGCCGACGACGACGAATGGGTCGGGTATGCCGTGCGGCGCGACCCGGCGTCCGGCAAGGTCTCGGGCGAGGTCGTGATCGACCCGCGGTTGCTGCCCGGCGACCGTTCGTTGACCAACGACCAGCTGGCCGAGGGCCACGGGCAGGCGTACGTGGACCTGGGCCGCGCGCTGGGCGAGGGCCACCGCGACCGCGACGCGGACTGGTCGAAGGTGTACGGCGCGCTCGCCTCCGGCGGGAAGGACGCCGATCCGGTGCGGGTCGGGGTGCACTCGTGCGCGTCGAACAGCCGCGAGCATGCGGCGCTGGGCGAGGCCAAGGCGTACGCCGCGGCGTTGCGCGAGCAGGTCCGCGCGGACGGTTTCGCCACCGAGCAGATGAAGCGGACGTGGCCGCGGGCGTGGCGCGAGGCGACGCCCCGCGTGGTCGAGCGTGTCGACGGGACGGTCCGGGTCGCCGAGGGGCGGGTGTCGGAGCTGGGTCCGTCCAGCCGGGTCGGGCAGGTTCTCGCGCGCGACGGGAAGCGGCTGGCCGAGGACGTCGGCCGCAGCGTCGGCGCGGCCGAGAAGATGGTGCGCCGGACGGCGCGGGGCCCGCGGGGGCCGGGGCCTTCGCGCGTTGCGGATCCTCCCGAGCCGCCTTCCCCTGCGGCCGGGGCGGCCGAGGCGCAGGCCCGCTCGCGCGGGCCGCGTACCGAGCAGGACGTGCTCGATGCGAAGCTGTCGGTGGGCCGCTGACCTGCGGCTGTGGATTTTTTTTCGGCGCGTGCGGTCGGATCCGGGATCCGATCCCTTACGCTCTCGTCGTTTCTGGGAGGCCGGGTCCGGGAAGCGTTTCCGTGGCGGCCGGTCTCCCGCGGTTGGCGGTAACCGTAGACCAGGAGGTCGAAGATGGCGAACGGAACGAGCGGACAGACCGGCGGCGGGGCGTTCCGGCGGGGGCCCTCGCGGGGCGTGACGACGGGTCCGACCCGTGCGGAGTCGGTCCAGCAGTGGGGCGGGACTATCGCGGGCCAGGTCCGGCGGGGCCAGAGCGTGCTGCAGCAGCCGCAGGCGACGCGGCCGCCGCAGGGGCTGCCGTACGAGAAGAACGGCCAGAAGCAGGCCCCGCACAACTTCGGGGGCACGCGTGGGCTGATCCTGCGCACGGTGGCGCACGACCGCGGTTTCGAGGACACGCGGTTTGCGACCGAGCGGACGGCGCGCGACTACAACGAGATGCACGGCGATGCGGACAAGGTCCGCGGCGGCGTGGTCAAGGGCCGCACCGCGGACCGCGGCATCGCGGTTCCCGGGCAGAAGGGCGCCGACGAGCCGCGCCAGGTCATGGCGCGGGTGAAGCTCACCGAGGACGGTCCCAACTTCGATGCCAACGGGAAGCCCGTCGACGGGAAAAAGGGCGAGTGGAAGCGCGCCAAGAACGGGGAGATCGAGGAGCGGCTGGTCACGATGGATGGCCAGCGCCGCGGCCAGGGCCAGGTGACGTACTTCAATGTCGACGACCTGCGGCTGCCGTCGCGCGAGGCGCGGGCCGAGGCCCCGGAGAACCGCCGCGAGTACCTGCTGACCAACGTGATGGCGACGGCTCGCCGTCCGGTGCAGGGCGCCCCGGCGGACTCGGCCGATCCGGCGCACCAGCCGCTGCAGGTGCGCGAGAGCAAGGACCTGCCGGGCCGGGCGGAGCTGAGCCTCGAGCAGAACGTCGACATCGGCAACGGCAAGACCGCGCCGGAGGCGTACGTGCTGCGGTCGGGTCCGCAGGACTCGTTCCCGTCGAAGGAGCACCATCTCGGGTCGGTGATCCACGAGGTCAACCGGTTCCACATGTGCCGTGACGGGAACGCCGACGCCATAGAGCTGGCGAAGGCGGCTCCGGCCGAGCGGGAGAAGATGCCCGAGTTCGGGCGCTCGGAGCTGGCGGCCGCGGCGGCGACGATGGACCGGATGACCGAGGTGGGGTACACGTGGCACCCGCCGCAGTACTCGGCCGAGAACCGGTCCCAGGTGCGCGAGGCGCAGGCGGTGCAGCTGGAGAAGCCGGGCGGTCTGGACGAGGTGGGCCAGCAGGCGAACCGGACGTACCGGCTGTCGACGGGACGGGCGGCGACGGTGTACGAGCAGCGGGAGCGCAACCAGCAGCGCACTCAGAGCGTGGACCGGACCAACCGGGACCTGCTGGCGCGGCAGGGCCAGCGGACGGCGGCCGGCGAGGCGCCGGCGCAGGAGCAGCCGGCGCAGCAGCGGCGTGCGGCCGCTCCGGTCGGCGGGGCGCAGTCGCAGGAGAAGACGGTCGATCCGGCCGAGCGGGCGGCGGCCGCGCTCTACGACAGCGGGCGCAAGAAGGTCAGCGACAAGGCCATGGAGAGCCTGGCGGCGGCCGGCGGCGACAAGCCCACGAAGCAGCAGGTCCAGCAGAAGCTGGACGAGCTCAACGGTGCGGCGCCGCCGCGCACGGTGGCGAAGCAACTGGAGGCGGGCAAGTTGTTCGGCGACGTCGTGGCCGAGGCGCGTGCCAACCAGTCGCAGTCGCAGTCGCAGGGGCAGCAGGCGCAGCCGAGCTGGAAGGACAAGGTCAAGAGCGCGGTCGGCATCACCGACAGGTCGGCGGAGCCGCCGGCGCCGCCCTCCCCGGCGGCCGGGGCGGCCGAGGCGGCGCAGCGGCGCGGGCAGCAGCGGCCGGCGCCGCAGAAGTAGCGGCGGGTTGCCGCAGTCGTGGTGTTCACGGGGTCGCGGGCGCGAGGGCGCTCGCGGCCCTTTTCTGTTGGTGAGCGGCGTTGGCGGCGGTTGCGCTTATCGGCGCGGACTGGTAGCGTGTGGTCGTCCGCTGAAGGAGGGAGAGCATGACGGCAGTGCCGGTTTCGGCTGAAAGTGCAGAATTGTCCCGTTGTGTTCAGGCTTGGCATCCGGAGGAACGGCTTTGGCTCGAGCAGTACGTGGCTGCGGTCAGAGAGCGGTACGCGGATGCGGTCAGCCGTCTGCTCGTGTATGGGTCGAAGGCGCGTGGAGATGCTCACGAGGGGAGCGACATCGATCTGATGTTGATTGTGAAGGACCAGGCCGAAGGTCTCATGTGGGATCTGCGTTGGATCGGCTACGACTTGGCTGCCACTTCGTGGGCCGTTCCGTCGATTCTGGCGCGAACTGAAGCTGAATGGGCGCGGTTGGAGCGATTGCGGTCGCCGTTTCATGCCGCTGTGGAGCGGGATGGGGTCCGGGTGTTGTGAATAAGGATCACGCGCTTGCGGAGTGGGGGCGGGCGACGGAGGCGTTGGGGGCGGCGAGTGCTCTCGCGGCGTTGGGTTTTAACGCGGATTGTGTTTCCCGGGCGTACTATGCGATGAATCATGCCGCAAAGGCGGCGCTTGCTGTTGATGAGGTGGTTGCGGATACGCATGACGGTTTGAAACGGATGTTTGGATTGCACTTGGTCCGGACTGGTGTGATTGAGAAGCAATGGGCGGGGGATCTGCATGCTGGTGTTGACCAACGGCTGGGTGCGGATTATGACGTGTATGCGGCGTATACGAAAGACGACGCGGCAGTGGAATGTGCACGTGCCGGACGGTTCGTTGAGAGAATGCGCGCGTATTTATTGAATAGGGGTGTATCGGAACCAGAACTTGTTGAAGTGGAACGGGTGGCGCTCGGTAAGAGAGCGCTGGGTGTCGGCGATCAGTCGGAGAACCCGGCGCGTGCGCTCGGCTCGGGAGTCGGGGCGACTGAGGCGCGTGCCAGCCAGTCTCAGTCGCAGGAGTCGGCGCCGACCTGGAAGGACAAGCTCAAGAGCGAGTTGGGTATCGGCGATCAGGCGGAGGATCCGCCGTCGCCGCCGGGGCCGGCGGCCGGGACGGCCGCGGCGGCGGAGCGTCGCGCGCAGCAGCGGAACGGTCCGGAAAGATAGCGTCGAATTGCCGCAGTCGCGGTAATCACGGGGCCGCGGGCGCGAGGGCGCTTGCGGCCCTTTGCTGTTGTGTGGCCTCTCGTCTGGACGGTCCTGCCCTTTGCCGTGCGGACCGCTCCGCCGGCGTCCTCGTGCTGCCCTCAGAGCGTTGTGAGCAGGCTGGTCAGGAACAGGCCCAGTGTGGCGATCGTTGCGGCGTGGAACGCGGCGCAGCCCGCGATGCAGCGCAGGCTCAGGTCGGGTCCGTTGACGGCGAGGTCGACGCCGGCGTGCATCGCGGGCAGGAGTATCGCCGCGGTCGCCGCGTGCGCCGGCTCCATCCCGCCCTCGTGGGCGAGCAGGGCGACGGGCAGCGCGGCGGTGAAGGCGATCGCGTGGCGCAGTGCGGTGGTCATCGGCTGCGTGGGAGTGTAGGGACCGGCGGCCCGTAGGCTCGTCGCGTGGAAGTTGCCCAGCTCGGCGGCGTGAACGCGTTCGATGCCGGTTTTACGGCGCTCCTGCTGGTGCTGTCGCTGATCGGCGTCGTCAAGGGCCTGACGAGACTCGTCGTAGGGATGACGGCGCTGGTGGCCGCGTTCGTGGTCGCGGCGGCGCGGCACGGGCAGGTGGCCGGGGCGCTGGTCGGGCGTTTCGAGATGCCGGCGCTGGTGGCGAGCGCGATCGGCTACGGGGCGGTGTTCATCGGCGTGATGTTCGTTGCGGCGCTGGTCCTGCCGTTCGTGCGCGCCCTGGTGCGCATGGCGATGCTGGCGTGGGCGGACCGGCTCGCGGGTGCGGCGGCGGGTCTGGCCGGCGCGGTGCTGATCGCCGGGTCGGTGGTGGTTCCCGTGCTGGCGTACGTGCCGGCGGGCGACCGGCTGCTGGCCGATTCGCATCTTGCGCCGTATGCGGTGGTGGGGGCCGACATGGCGGTCGCCCTGGCTCCGGCGGAGCTGACCGACTGGTACCGGCAGCGGATGGGCGGGGTACAGGCCTTCTGGCGGGAGCGCGCCGAGCGCTCGCGCGCGCTGCAGCGTCCGGGTCCGGGGGAGCCGCCGCCGCTGGACCCGCCGCTGCCGGGGATTCCGTGGTTGTGAGGTCGGCTCAGCGGTCCTCGAGGCAGCGGATTCTGTTGGGCGGAACGTGGTCCGTACACTCCCGCCGGCATGGCGGACGGGAAGCGGAAGCGGGCGCGGGTGCAGCTGGTCGAGGTGCTGATCGGCGCGGTGTGCGCCGGCGGTCCCCGGCTGTCGCGGGTGCGCTCGGAGTTTGAGCGGATGGACGCGGTGGACGGTCTGAAGCGCCTGGTGCTGCAGGCGGTGGATCCGGAGCTGCTGGCGGCGGTGGTCGGTCCGCGGCTGTCTCCGGCGTGGGTGGAGCCGCTGCGTGCGCAGTACGCCCGCTTCAAGCAGGCGTACCCGGCCGACTGGGTGGACGTCGAGAAGGTCTGGCGGGAGCAGCGGGCACGCTGGCGACGGCCCGGGGGTACGGCGGCTTCGGCGTCGACCGGCTCGCAGGCGGCTGCCCGCGGCTATCCGGAGCGCGGCGTTCGTGATGCGGGCCGTACGGTCTCGCCGCGAGCGGTCCGCCGGTCGTCTCCCGCGCCCCCCGCGGCGCATCCCGCGTCGAAGGTCTCTCCGGTGCACCGGCCGGTGCCGGCGGGAGTCGCGGCGGTCCACGAACCCGGTGTCGAGCCTGTGGCGGCGCCGCCGGACCCGGTGGTCTCGGGCGAGGCCGCCGCGGATGCGGCCGATGCGGCTCGGGATGCAGCCCGGAAACCTGATGCGGACCGGAAGCTCCCCCGGGCGGACGTGGCGGCGTCGACCGCTTCGGTCTCGGGGCGCGGCGTCAACGGTGCGCCGGCCGATCCGCCCGCGCCGCCCCGCCCTGCGGTTGCGGCGGAGCGTGTCCGGCGCGACGGCGGGGCTTGCTCCGACGATGCGCGCATCGTGCTCTCCGGCAAGGCAGGTGCGCTCGTGGAGCGGCTGCTGCGCGCGATGGCGGACTCGCGCGCGCGGGTCGAGTCGGTGCGCCGGGTATGGATCGACGCCGACGGCGTGGTGGGCGGCTGGGACCTGTGGGCCCTGGACGTGGCGGCGATTGATCGGGTGCGCGACTTGCGCGGGGGCGTGGAGAGGTAGCCGGGCGGTGTGGAGCGTCTACGGCCTCGACTCGGCAGGCTCGCGTGACGAGCGTTTCTTGCCGCAGAACCCGGACCGCCCGGAGCCGGAGGAAGGCGTCGAGCCGGATGTGTCCGGCCGGAACGGGCGTTCTCGCCCGGATCGCCCGTTCTCGGGCGCGGACCAGCGCGCTGTCCCGAAACCGGAGCCGTTGGAGATCACCAAGATCCGCGACCTCGACGCGCCGGGCGTCCACGCCGGGCGCCGCGAGGACCGGCGGGAGGGCCCGCGGGTGTCCTACCAGGAGCGGGTGGCGCTGACGCTGGAGACCATCGGCATCTTCCGGGTGGTCAGCCGCAAGGCGCTGGTGGCGCACTGCTTCGACGGGCACCCGTTCGTCGCCAACAAGGCGCTCGGCCAGCTGCAGCGCGAGGGGCTCGTGCGTCCGGTGCGGGTCGAGCGCGGGAAGTACGGCTACCAGGTGTTCACCCTGACGGGCAAGGGGCGGGACCGTGCGGCCGAGCGGCGGCGCAAGGGGGCCGGGGTGCGGGCGGTGCTCTCCGACGAGCAGCGCTTCTGGGAGGGGCTGGCCGACCAGCGGCAGCTGCGGCACGACCACCAGGTCTTCGAGGCGGTGGCGCAGGATGCGGCCGACGTCGGCCCGGGCGGCGGCCGGGTGCGCCGCATCCGTCTGGAGTCGGAGCTGCGCGGATTGCTGGCCGCGGCCGACGACGCGGGGCGGCGCCGTGGGGGGCCGGCCGAGGCGCGGCGCATGCGGGCCGAGGCGGCGGCCGGCGTGGGCCTGCGCGTCTTCGACGACGGCGTGCCGCTGCCCGACGCGCTGGTCGAGGTCGAGGAGGCGTCCGGGCGGGTGGTCACCCGCTCGGTCGAGGTGGCCTCGGGTTCGTACACTCACGCGCAGGTTGCAGACAAGGAGCGGTCCGGGTTTCGGGTGTACGGCTTTCGGCCGGACAGGAGCAAGCGCGCGCGGTCGCTGCGCGTCGAGGAGTTCCCCCTGTCGTGGGGCGGGCGCTGAGCGGGGCGCGGGAAGGAACCGATAGATGCATCCCTGGCAGGTCGCGTTCGGGTTGTCGCTGGCGAGCGTGTCTCCGCTCGCGTACTTCGTCTTGTCGGATCTGGGTTATCTGGCCGGGCTGTGGCAGATCGCGTGGAGCCATTACAGCTTCCACCTGGTGGTGGTGCCGTCGGCGACGGTGCTGCTGATGGTGACCGCCTACTACCAGGTGGCGCGCTCCTTGTTCCTCGGCGACGTGGGGACGCGGATCCAGGTGCTGGACCGCTCGATCCGCGAGGGTCGCGGCGGGGACGCGGAGCTGTCCGAGGCGCTGGGGCGCGAGCAGTCGGGGGACTACTCGTCGTAGCCGTCAGGAGGTGTGGGCGATGAGCGTTTCGTTGCGGGGGCAGCAGCAGTGGGAGGGGTTTCACGTGCTGTGCAAGTCGCCGGAGGTGGCCGGGGTGGACCGCCGTCTGTTCGGCCTGCTGGGCATCGCGTTCTTCGTGCTGTGGCAGCTCGTCGAGTCGTTCCTCCTGGGCCTCGCCGTGGCCGGGGCGCTGTTCGTGGTGTTCCGGCGGATGACGGTCCAGGACCCGCACTGGTTCGAGATCCTGCGGGTGACCTCGCGCTACGACGTGGCGTGGTGCGACCCCGGCGGCGTGCCGGCGCGCTTCGGCGAGTGCGTGCTCGATGTAGCGGTCGAGTCGCTGGCCGACGATCGGGCAGAGGCCGCCGGCGCGGCGGCGGAAGAGGCGGAGGGGGCGCGGTGATCGACCTGTTCAAGCCCAGGGAGGGCAGTCTCTCGACGTACGTGCCGTACTGGGGGTTCGTCGCCGACGACGTGGTGCTGACGACCGACGGGCAGTTCCTCTTCTTCGCCGAGGTGACCCAGGCGACGGTCGACGCGTGCGCGCCCGAGGATCTGGACGCGACGACGCAGGCGTGGCAGCGGCTGCTGGGGCTGGTGCGCCCGCCGCACCGGGCGTTCGTCGTCTTCGAGCGGCCGCCGGCGGGCATCGACACGGCCGGCTTCGAGGGCGAGAGCATCGGCATGCTGGCGCAGCGCAAGCGCCGCTCCTGGGTGGCCGGGCGCGTGCGCCAGATGCGGGTCTACCTGGTGCTGGCGTTCCAGCCGGGCCTGAAGGCCCATGTGCGCACCGACCAGTCGCAGTGGTGGATGCGGTACGTGCGCGGCTGGCTGTCGGGCGGGCGCCAGCCGCACCTGTCGTTCCACCTGCGCGAGATCGTCGATCGGGCGCTCGCCGAGTCGCGCGCGCTCTATTCCGAGATCGACACGCTGGTCGAGCAGTTCACGCCGCTGCGGGCGCTGCGGGGCGACGAGGTCGGCGCGCTGCTGTTCCGGGTGATCAACCAGGGGCAGGGGGTGTGGACGCCGATGGAGCGGCCCTCGCGCTACGGGCTGAACTGGCGCGTGGCGGGCGAGACGGTGGCCTTCGAGCGCAAGCACATGGTGGTGGGGGATCGGGTGGTGGGGGTTTTCTCGATGGCGCTGCCGCCGCCGCGTTCGGCGGCCAACGCGCTGGGCGAGCTCTACGCGCTGCCCTACGACTTCACGGCGGTGATGGAGTGGCGTCCGCTGGAGAAGACGGCGGCGCTGTCGCGCATCCGCTCGGTGCAGAAGCACTACAACACGCAGCGCTGGTCGTTCTGGGCCGCGATGACCGAGACCGAGGGCACCAACGTCGCGCTCGACGACGCGCCGTCGGGAGCGGCGGTGGACCAGCTCTACCGGGCCTCGCTCGAGCTGGACACGGTGGGCGTCCCCTACGGGGAGCTGGCGTTGTCGGTGGCGGTCGGCGGCTGGGACCAGGCCGAGCTGGACCAGGTCGGGGGGCTGGTCCAGCGCGTGTTCACGCAGGCCGACGGCAAGGCGGTCAAGGAGCGTTTCGGGCAGACGGCGATCTGGTTCGGGCGCTTCCCGGGGCAGCGGGTGCAGCCGCTGGCGCGTCCGATCCTGGTCTCGTCGGGGCAGGCGGCGGCGCTGGCGCCGCTCTTTGGCGGGGCGCGGGGCCATGCGCGCTGCGCGCACCTGGACAAGCCGCCGCTGACGCAGTTCGAGACGCGCTGGGGGACGCCGTACGGCTACGACCTGTTCGGCGGGGGCGACGTCGGCCACACGCTGGTGCTCGGTGCGACCGGCTCGGGCAAGAGCTTCCTGCTCAACTTCCTGCTGCAGCAGGCGCTGCAGTACAAGCCGCGGGTGATGATCCTCGACCTCGGCGGGTCGTACCGCTGGATCACGAAGTTCCTCGGGGGCAGCTACCTGTCGATGCGGGCCGAGTCCGGCGAGGACGGCGAGCAGCCGGGGCTGCGGCCCTTCTCGCTGCCGCAGGGCGAGCGGACGTACTCGTTCCTGGCCAGCTGGGTGCAGCGCCTGCTGGCCATCGGGCAGTACACGTGCGAGGCGGCCGACGTCGACGACATCCGGAAGCGGATCGCCGACACCTACCAGTACCCGGTCGCGGAGCGGACGCTGGGGACGCTGGTGCGCCAGCTGCCGCCGCGGATGAAGCCGCCGATGTCGCGCTGGATCGGCGACGGCCCCTGGGCGCCGACCTTCGACGGGCCGCCGGACGAGCAGATGCAGGTCGGCGGCGACGACTGGCAGGTGATCGATCTGGCGGGCGCCACCGAGCATCCGGACTGGTGCGCGGCGGCCCTGTTCTACCTGTTCGAGCGGCTGCGGCTGGTCATCGACGACGACGCCGAGCTGGGGCGGCTGAAGCTGATGGTGGTCGACGAGGCGTGGCGCTACCTGGCCGACCCGGCGGTGCTGACGGTGCTGACCGAGGCGGCCAAGACGTGGCGCAAGCGCAACGCGGCGCTGGTGATGGCGACCCAGTCGGTGGTCGACCTGACGGCGTCGGAGCAGTCCGAGGCGCTGCTCGAGATGCTGCCGACGAGGCTGCTGCTGGCGAATGCGAGCTTCCCGCAGGCGGCGGCCGAGACGCTGCAGCTGAGCGAGCCCGAGTTCGAGACGGTGCGGAGTCTGGAGCCGAAGAAGGAGCTGTTCCTGCACCGGGCGCTGGAGAAGGTGGTGCTGCGCCTGACGGTGGACCCGGAGACCTACTGGCTGTCGACGTCGTCGGCGGCCGAGGCGGCGGTGCGGGCCGAGATGGTCGATCGGTACGGGCTGGCGGGCGCGCTGGCGCGCCTGGCGGCGGGAGAACGGCCCGGCGACGAGCCGGGGCGGCGGGAGATGCTCTCATGAGACGACGGACGGGTCGGTGGTCGCGGTCGGGACTTGTTGCGGGGCTGCTGCTTGCCGGGCCGGCGTGGGCGCAGCCGCCGGCGCCGGTGGTGGTGGGCGGGGCCGACGGTGCGCCGGTGGCGGTGCGGATGCCGGATCTGCCGGCCCCCGGCGAGGTGGTCGGCGACGCGGAGGTCCAGCGCCGGCTGCGCGCCGTCGAGGCCGAGATCGAGATGCTCGGCGGCGCGGAGGCCGCGGCTGACGGGGGTCCGCTCCATCCGGGCTGGCCGGACCTGCGCGCGCTCGCCGAGCTGCCGCCGATCCGCACCGTGGCGCACCCGCGCAACCAGTCGGTGCCGGTGCTGACGGCGACGTTGCGGCACACGACGATCCAGCTGGCGTCGGACGAGTCGATCGTCGACTTCGTGGTGGGAGACTCGGTCTACTTCGACGTGCGCGGGGCCGACAACGTGGCGTTCGTCAAGGCGATGGCGCTCGGGCGGCGGACGCGGGTGTCGCTGGTGACGGCCTCGAGCCGGACGTACTCGTTCGACGTGTTCGCGACCGAGGCGTACCGGCCCGACGAGGTGCTGGTGGTCGAGTGGTGGGCCGGCGCCGGCGAGGGCGAGGACGGTGCGTCGGGGCTGGTGCCGGGCTTCGACCCCGACGGGCTGGTGCTCGACTTCGCGCCGGCCGGGGCGGTGGCCGGCTACGAGGCGCGCATCCGTGCGGCCGAGCAGGACGTGCGGCGGATCGGGGCCGAGGCGGCGCGCGAGGAGATCCGCATCCGCGAGCTGGGCTCGGCGCGCTTCGGCGAGTACCTGCGGGCGTACCCGCGGCGGGTGCAGATGCGTTATCGGCTGAGCGAGGAGGCGCGCGGCGCGCCGCTGCTGCTGACCCAGATCTGGACCGACGGGCAGTTCACCTACCTGCGCAGCCGCTCGGAGGAGTCGCCGGCGCTGTACTCGCTCACGGGCAACGAGGGCGAAGAGCCGGTGTTCGTCAACTACACGCTGTCGCCGGCAGGCCTGTATGTGGTCGACCACGTGCTCGGGGCCGGGTTCGCGCAGCTGCAGGGCGCGCGCGGGGAGTGGCACCTGTGGGAGGTGCCGCCGCTGTCGCTGCTGGCCGAGGTGCCGCTGCCGCGCGGCGGCGACGGGCCGGCGTGGGTCGAGACGCGCTCGTCGCGGCCGTTCGTGCGGCGGCGGGGCAAGCTGCTGGCGTGGCTCGGAGTGGCCGGCGCCGGGGCGGTCGTCACATGGAAGGCGCTGCGCTGAGGCGTCGCCGAAGGGAGAGGCCGGTGGCCAGGTCGACAATGATCGGGACTGTTCGGGGTTCGCGGGGGCTTGCGCCCGCATTCGTTCTGCTCGTGTGGGGCGTCGCGGCGGCGCAGCCGCCGGGGGGGACGGTCGACACCGTGCCGGCGGTGAGCATCCCGGCGTTGCCCGAGGCGTTGCGCGCGCCGGCCGCCCGGGAGCGGGCCGAGCCGTTCGTGGGTCCGGTCCTCCAGGATCCGGCCGGGCCGGCGCCGGACGCTGCGGTGCTGGCGACCGACGCGGCGGTCGAGCAGGACCCGGAGGCTCCGGTTGCGGGCACGGCCGAACCGGCCGCGCCGGTGGAGGAGGCTCTGCCGGCTGCGCCTGCGGCGGGTCCTCCCGCGGCGTCTCCGCCGGTCATGGGCGCCGAGTCGGACCTGTCGCTGGCGGCACAGGCGGCGTCGCTGCTCGGCGGGACGCTGGATCCGGCGGCGTCGGCCGGCGGGCGGGTGGCGCTGGCCGGCGGCGCGGCGGATCTGGCGCAGTCGCTCGCCCGCGCGGTGTTCGCGGCGCCGGTCGCCGGGTCGATCCCGTATGTCGTGCAGGCGCAGGTGCACCACGACGTCACGCTCATCTTCCCGGCCGACTGGTCCCTGGTGCAGGTCTTCGTCGGCGACCCGCGGCGCTGGGCGGTGTCGCAGGCCGGGCCGCTGGTGGTGCTCAAGCCGGGCGAGGCCGGCGCGCGCACGAACCTGACGGCGGTGCTCGCCTCGGGCGAGGTGCTGCAGATGGACCTCGAGGAGATCACCGGGCTGGCCGGGGCGCGGCGCATCGGGCGGGTCTACGTCGGTCCCGAGGCATGGCTGGTGGACCGCATCTTCTCGATGCTCCCGCAGGATGTCCGCCGCCGGGTGGCTGACGCCCCGGTCAGCGTCGCGCAGCTGCTCGCCGACCCGGTCGCGGTGGTCGGGCTCTACGGGGGCACCGGCGCGGTGCCGAGCCCGGCGGGCCTGCGGCCGCTGCCGGCGGCGCCGGCGTCCGAGCCGGTCTCCGAGGCGGTCTCGGGGTCGGCCGGCGGCGCCGAGCCGGTGGCCGGGACTGCGCCGCCCGGCAGTGCGCTTCGCGTCGGAACGCAGGAGCCGCTCCGCAGCGGCCGCGGCCCGGCGGGCGCGGAAGCGACCGGGCCGGCCGAGTACGTGTCGGGTCCGGAGCTGGCTGCGCTCGAGTCGCGGTTGCGGGATGCGAGGGCCCGGGTGGACATGGCGCGCCGGTCGGCGGGGGACCGCATCGCGGCGGCGCAGCTCGCGCTGGAGGCGGATCTCGAGGCGCTGCGCGAGGAGTACCCGCTGCGCACGCAGTTCAGCTACGTGCTCGACCCGCCGCTGCCGCCCTATACCGAGCCGCTGTGGCACTTCGGGGTGTGGCACGACGGGGACCGGACCTACTGGCGGCTGCTGGCTCCGGACCCGGTCTTCCGGGATGCCGACACCGGCGAGCCGCTGGCGGCCGAGCGCATCGACGACTTCCTGTACCGCTTCGACCGGGTGGTCGAGCGTGGTGTGGTGATGGTGAGACTCGACAATGACCCGCAGGTGCGGGAGCTGTACTTCCGGCGCCGCCGGGAGCTGGAGGGGCCATGAAGATCCCGTTGTTCAAGGACGTGCGGCTGCCGATGGGCTCCATCCCGCCGAACTGGCCGCTGCTGCTGGGGGTGGCGCTCAGCGTGGTGGTGCTCGTGGGTCTGCTGCTGACCGGCGAGGAGGTGGTCGAGGAAGTCGACCCGCTGGACCCTGCCCGGCCCGAGCTCGGCGAGGTCGAGGCGATGGACCCGCGGCTGCTCGTCGACGGCGACATCGACGCGCAGGCGGAGCGGCGGCGGGCGGAGCAGCTCGAGGCGGAGCGGCGGCGGCTGCAGGACGCCGAGCGCATCCGGCGCGAGGCGAACGAGGCTGCGCGGGCGCGGGCGGCGCAGCTGGCGCGCGCCGAGGAGCAGCTGGCCGCGCTGCGCCAGCGGCAGGCCGAGACGGCTCGGCCGGAGGCGCCGGAGACCCCGATGGAACTGCTGGCCCGCACGGCCGACGAGGCGGACCTGCTCGAGACGCTGCGTCTGGAGGACATCGCGCGGCGCGCCGAGGCGCTGCGGGCGCCGATGGTGGTGTCGTCGGCCCGCGGGATCGGCGAGCGGCAGCATGCGTTGCGCACCGTGGCGGCTGCGCGACTGCCCGGCGGGGCCGTGGACACTGGCGGGCTGCAGCCGGGTCTGGGCGTGGGCGGGGCTGCTCCGGTGCTTCCGGCGGCGGCGCCTGCCGCGGCGCCGGCGCTCGGGCCGCAGGGGTTTTCTCCCGCGCCGGCCCAGGGGCTGCCGCCTTCGGGTTCGTTCTACGACGATCCGCCGGCGGGGTCACCGGCCGTGGGGGGCGCGCCGCAGGGCGCTTCGGGCAGGGGCAGCTCCGCCGGCGGCGGGCCGTTGGGGACCTTCACCGCGGGTCCGGCAGCCGACGGCGGCACCGGCGGCGTGGGTCCGGCCGGGGTCGTCGTCACTCCGCACGACGGGCGCGACTACCGGCTCTACGAGGGCACGATGCTGCCGGCGGTGCTGCAGACGCAGCTCGACGGGACGTTCTCCGGGCCGCTCTCGGCGCAGGTGACGCGGCACGTCTACTCGGCCGACCGCCAGCGGGTGCTCGTCCCCCGGGGGACCGTCGCGCTGGGGACGTCGCAGGGCGTGCAGGACCTGTGGCAGGGGCGGCTGGCCATCGGTTTCCACCGGCTCATCTTCCCCGACGGGCGCTGGGTGCGGATGGAGTTCGCGGGGATGAACGGGCTGGGCGAGACGTCGCTGCGCGACCAGGTCGACCGGCACTACCTGCAGATGTTCGCGGCGGCCGGCGGCGTGGGCCTGCTCGCCGGCTTCGCCCAGGCCGGCGGTGGGGGGCAGAGCCAGTTCCGCTCGGCGGTGTCCGAGCAGATGGCGAACACGTCGCTGCAGATCGTCTCGCAGTTCCTCAACCGCCTGCCGGAGGTGACCATCCGGGCCGGGCACCGGGTCAACATCCGGCTGATGGAGGACCTGGTGGTGCCGGCCGAGGCGGCCTGGGACGTCGACTAGGGGAAGACGGCGGGCGGTCAGTCGGCAGGATCGGAGCCCTTCGGGGCGTTGGTGACGATCTCGCGCAGCTCGCGGATGTCTGCCCGGAGGTCTTGGATATCGGCTTGTACGTCCGCCCGGAGGTCCCGGATGTTGGCCTGCACGTCGTAGATGCGGGTGTTTATGTTGGCGTTCTGCTGAAACATCAGCCCGATCAGCACCAGCAGCAGGGTGGCGAGCCCGATCCCGGTCCCGATGATCCATTTCGTGTCGGAGGTGACGGGCGCCTGCGGCTCGGGCGTCGGTGCGTCGCTCATGTCCGTAGCGTAGCACCGATCGGAGGATCTGGCGGCGCCGGGCGCGGCGGTTGCGGACGTCGACCAGCGGACCGCGATCCCCATACTTGCGGCATGAGCATGCGCACGAGGGTGGTCGTCGGTTCAACGAGGGTTCTGACCGCTTTGCTGGCGATCGCGGTCCTTCTGGCGGGGTTGGTTGCCGGCGAGGTCGAGGCGGGACAGTACGACCGCCACGGCCGGCGCCTGGCGCCGGGCGCGGTCCCGCTGGTGCTCGGGCCGCTGCCGGGTGCGCCCTGGCGCGGGCGGGTGGACTTCGGCACGGTACTGCCGCTGGGCGTTGATGCCGTGGCGATCGGCCGCGGGCTCGGACCCGCGTTCCGCATGGTGTTGCCGCGGGTGGGTCCGCAGGGGAGCGTCCTCGACGTCGTCGTCGAGGACGTCGAGCGCGAGGACGTCTCCGCCATGGCGGCCGGCGTTGCCGGGCTGAACCCGCGCAACTCGGTGGTCTATACCGGGACGCTGCGCCAGCGCCCGGATGTGGTCGTGGTGCTGTCGGTCGTCAACGGTGTCCTGTACTGCCGCTTCGCGTTGGGCGAGGAGGCGTGGGTGATTTACTCGGACGCGGCCGGCCGCTCGATGGTGCGTGTCGAGCGGCGCAGCGATGCGGCGGCCCCGGGCCCGGGTTCCGGGCCGTGGCCCTCGGTGCCGGGTCTTCCGCAGTAGCGGACAAGGAGGTTGTGGTCATGAGACGTAAGGGCGTGCGGCGCGTCGTGGTGGCCGTGGCGCTGGCCGCGGTGATGGTGGTCGGTCGGGCGGCGCCCGCCGGGGCGTTCCTCTCGTCGCTGGATCCGGCCGGCTGGGCGGTGGTGGCGCAAATGGCGGCCATTATTTCGCAGGCGATCGCGATCAAGCGGCAGGTCGAGAACGTGCGCAATCAGGCGCGGGCGGAGTTCTTCGGCAAGCTGGCGCCGCTGACCGGGAAGCTGACGGTGGTGGCAGAGTGGCTGCGCAACTCGAGGACGCAGGCCGGGGTCTGCGTCTATGACCCGCTGAACTGCTCTCTGGGGCACACGCCCGGGAGCCATGTTGATCTCCTGCCGTCGTCGGTGCCGGTCTTCAATCGGCCCATGGAGCAATGTGCGGGTACCGTGTCCCCTACCGATTCGTGCATGCCGGTGGAGAGGACCCTGCCTGTGGCCATGGCGGGTTCGCTGGCGGGTGCTGCGCGGAGCTCGACGTTGTCGGCGGGCGCTGTCAGCCCGATTACGCGCTCCTACAGTGGGGCTGATGCACGTATCGCCGCCGGGATCGGTGTAACCGAGGCGCGGATGCGCCATGCGATTGCGCGCGCCGACAGCGCCATCGATCGTTCGGAGCAGAAACGGGCGATGCGCCGTGCGCTCGTGGAAGAGCAGATGGCCATCGTCGAGGACTGGCGTGGTTGCCAGGAGGCGGTGCCGGGGGCCTGGACCCCCACCGGCGATCGGATCCCGTGCGTGACCAACGGTGGGCGGGGCCGTGAGGACCCGGGCGTCGGCCGCGGTACCAGCGGTGCCCAGGAGGCGTTGGTCTCCAGGCTCGATGCGTTGCAGGCATACCAGGACGGCGACGTCTCCAAGGTCCAGCTCGACACGATCCAGACCGAGCTCATCGTGATGCTCGGCCGCATTCAGGCGGCGCGGATGGAGCGGGAAGCGGCGGGGATGGAGGAGGAGCAGGACCGCCGCATGGCGGCCGAGGCGGCGCGCCGGCGCGTTCTCGAGCTTCAGAAGGCCGCTTTCGATTGCAAGGTGTCGGATGGGCCGTACTCGTATTTCGTGGAGAGCGCTCCTCCAACGACCCCGCCGTCGGGGTCCTGTGCAACCGTCCAGGATGCTTCTCTAGCGTCGATTCAGCAGCTGGGGTCGAGTTGTCTTCTGCCGGGCCAGTGTCCGTAGCCGTGGGCGCGGATGTGCGGATGGGAGGTGTGTGGTGACTGATCAGGTTCCGGAGCCGGCGTCGAGGGCGGACCGGCTGCATGCGCCGTCTTTGGTTGCGGGCGGGCGCCGGCGTCGGCCGGGTCTGAGGTTCGTGGCGGCCGGCGCCCTGGTGCTGTTGTTCTCGCTGACGTCGACCGGCGCCGGCCGCTCGGAGGCCGGGTTCGTCGCGATCCTGGCGCAGACGAAGGTCTACCTGAACATCCTGATCGACGAGTGGGAGAAGTACTCGCGGATCCTCGAGGACCACCTCGACAAGGTGACCGGGATCATGCAGCCGTTCAGCGAGATTCACGCCGGCGTGCGCGAGTTGACGAACACCAACGGCCTCCGGGACGTCTACCGCATGGCGGACTCTTACCGCGCGTCGGTTTCCGACCCGCGCTGCTTCGTGCCGGGCTTCTCCGGCAACTGCGCGCTCCAGCGCGACTTCATCCCGCCCGAGGTCCGTTCGGTCGACTACGAGCTGCGGACCGGGGTCCGGCAGGGCGCGTCGGGCTGGAATTACACGCTGGAGCAGCTCGAGGGGGAGGTCTTCGAGCGGTCGGCGCTGGATACGGTCCAGGAGGCGCTGGCGGTCTTCGATCCCGCGGCCGCGGCCGAGGCGCGGATTACCCGGCAGCGCGTCGAGCGCAACGTCGAGCGGAACCGGTGGCAGATCCGTCGGATCCGCTCGATCGCGAACCGCAGCACGTATGCGGGCCGCAACTTCCTCTTCCGCGCCGATCAGCGTCCGGGCCCGAGCCCGTTGCCCGGCGCCGCCAACGACGGCTGTCCGGATGTTCCCGCGGGCTATTTCGGCGATCCCGCCGCCGGCGTTCCGCCGGATCCGAACGCGACGCTTCTCGACCAGGCGATCAACGCCGACTGCGAGCCGGCCTCGGGCAGTCTCGACGATCCGCTGGCCGAGCAGGCGCACC
Source organism: Vicinamibacterales bacterium (assembly GCA_963662835.3). GTDB lineage: Bacteria > Acidobacteriota > Vicinamibacteria > Vicinamibacterales > UBA8438 > WTFV01. Next base: position 5,711,765 of record CAXXVU020000002.1, on the reverse strand, counting down.
TGTCGGAGATGGAGGCGAAGACGCTGCGCGCGGCGGGGACGGTCGGTCTGGTCGAGATGGCTTCTCTTGAGCTCGAGCGGGACAGCGCGCGCGAAGCGGCAGCGCTCGAGTCCGCCGAGCGGGCCGAGGAGCAGCGGCGCAGGGAGTCCGAGCGCGTCGCGGCCAGGTTGAGGTGCTTCGAGACGACGGGATCGCTGGCGTACGTGGACGGCGGCGTGTGCGGGAGCGTCGTCTCCGGTGCGGAGACCTTGCGCCGCCAGCAGGCGCAGCTGACGTCACTGGTTCTGCCGTAGCCGCCGGAGGGAGACGAGCGGATGAAGTGTTCGGTCGGTTCGTGCCGGCATTCGGGTGGCGGGGGCGTGCTCCGGCGGTTGCGGCGCCGCCGTGCGGCTTCGTTCCGCGACTGGGCGCGCCGCGTGGCCGGGCGTTTCGCCGCGGCGCTGCTGCTCGCCACCGTCCTGCCGGCGTTCTCCGTGGTGGTCGGTGCGCAGGGCAACGAGCTCGGGGTGTGCATGCGCACCAGTCCCGAGACGGCGGCGTTCCGCACCGGCGGAGATCTCGCCCCCGACGGACCCCCGCGGGGCGGCGCTTTCACGCCGGGGAACTCGTTCGTCCGTGCTGCCGTGCAGTGCGCCGAGTCGTTCGCTGACGCGAACCTTGTCGGGATCGGACTGAGGATCTGGGGCGGTCTGGCGGTCATCATCACGATCTGGACCGGCATCCAGATGATGTTCGGCGGGGGCTTCGCCATCGGCGAGGTCATCTCGCTGATCCTGCTGCTGGGCTTTCCGTGGGCCGTGCTCAACTTCTACAACACGGCCGTCGGCACGCCCTGGGGGGACATGACGTTCTCGCACATGGTGTCGGGCATGGGCCAGGTCGTTGGCGCCCGGCTTGTGGCGGGAGCCTTCGAGGCGTTCCAGCAGGTCGTCTACGATGCGGTATCGAGCATCTGGTCGGCAGAGACCTTCAAGGGGGCCTTGCTCCAGGCCGAAGACGAGTCGGGGGACGCCAACGAGTCCGGGGGGTTCCTTGCGACGGTGTGGGGTTATATCACCACCGGCACTTCGGCTGTCTACAACGCGTTGTTCGGTTGGATCATGGGTCTGCTGGAGGCTCTCGCGCGGACCATTACGGTCATTCTTCTCGGCGGTCTCTTCATCCTCCTTCTGATCGTTCCGGCCCTGGTCGCGTACTGCTCGTACCTGTGGGGTTACTTCTCGTTGCTGGTGGCCATCATTCTTGGACCTCTGCTGATCCCGTGGGTTCTGGTTCCGCAGCTTCAGTTCCTTGCGTGGGGGTGGTTCCGTACGCTGCTCGGCGCCGGCGTGCACATGATGGTGGCCGGGGCGTGCTTCGCGGTGGTGGCGCAGATACTGATGATTCCGATCATCCGTTTCAAGACGTTGGTGACAGCGGCCAATGCGCAACCTGCGCTGGAGGCTGTCTCGGTGCATCCGCTCGGTTTGCTCGGGGCGACCGCCGGGGTCGCACTCAGTGCGGGGATCGCGGCGATCATGGAGTCGCTGCCCCTCATTCTGGTGGCCTACCTCGGGGCCTTCAAGATCGGAGAGCTCACGGGGATGATCATGAACGGAGGCTCGATGCCGGCGTCGGGCATCGGTGACCGGATGCGTTCGATGGGCAGCATGCGGAGCATGGGGCGGTCGGCTGGCGCGATCGCCCGGGGCGGGGCCTCCGCGCTGGCCGCGCGAGGAGCGGCGGTGGCGGCGACCGGCGGCGCTGCGGCAGCCGTGCTGGCCGCAGGCAAGGTGCTGTCGCAGTCTACGCGCAGCAAATAGGCGGAAGACGGCATGAGGTTTCGAGCCCGGCGCGGTGCAGCGTTCTTCGGGTCGTGGAGGTTCCGCGCGGTTCTTGCCGTTTCGCTTCTCGTGCTGTGGCTCGCCGGTCCGTCGGCGGTCTCCCTGTTGGCGCAGGCTCCCGCCCGGCCTGCGAATGCCGATTCGTTCCCGGCGTGCATTGAGAGTCAGGTGACGGCTCGCGTGGCTGCGCTCCCGCCTGCCGATCAACGCAACTTCTTTCAGGACCCGGACACCCTGCTCAACGCGGTGTGGATCTGCGCCGGCTGGTATGCGCACTTGCAGGTCGTACCTATCGGCCAGGCCATGCTCGGCGGTCTCGTGATCATCATGATCGTCTGGACCGGTGTCGGCTTCATGTTCTCCGGCCAGCTCGATCTGGGGAGCCTGCTGGGCACGCTGTTCCTGGCCGGGTTCGGGTTCGTAGTGGTGAACAACTACTTTGTCGTCAGTGCCGCAGTTCCCTGGTCGTCGGGCACGAGCACCGGGTTCGTCGCTTTGATCGCGAATCAGGCTGTCGCCTGGGGCGATCTCATCCTCGGCGATGCGGACGAGCAGTTCAATCGGGCGTTCGTCGAGGCCCGGGCCTCCGCGGAGGAGAACATGTTGGGCGGCGCCCGACGGGTCGCGCTCGATCCGGACGGGATCTACACCGAGGCTCTGACGAATGCGGACGCCGGGGCCGACGAGGCGGTGGGAGGCTTCTTCCGCTGGCTTACCTTCCAGTTCCGCGTCCTGGCCATGGGCATCATGAAGTTCTTCCTGTCGATCCTGCTGTGGGTGATCGGCTGGATGATCTACGCGCAGTACGTGTGGGGCTTCTTCACGCTCACGGTACTTACCGTGGTCGGTCCGCTCTTCGTGCCGTTCATGATGATCAGTCAGCTCGACTTCCTGTTCTGGGGCTGGTTCAAGGGGCTCATCAACGGCGTGATCTACATGCTGACCGCCTCGGCGATGTACGCCGTGGCCGCGATGGTGTTGATCGTTCCGCTTCAGCGGCTGGCGCAGCTGCCGTTTCCCGGGGATCCGGGTTCCTTCCTGGCGATGCTCGAGCTTCAGGTCAGGATGATCGCGGAGTATCTTCCGCTGGTGATCATGTCGCTGTTCGCTGCGCTCAAGGTGAATGCGGTCTCGGGGATGATCGTCGCCGGCGGTACGCCGCCGGGTTCCGGCATCGGTTCGGCCCTGACCAAGGGCGCCTCGGGTGCGGCGACCCTGGCGGGCCGCTTCGGTGGGCCGGCGCCCGGGTCGTCCGCGCCCCTGTCGCAGGCGACGGCCGGCGCGGGGACGGCGCGGCAGCGCGCCGGCGAGGCGGTCAAGGAGGCGCACCGGCGTTCGGGCGGCGGTGCTGGCGGGTCGAGACCCGGCGCTGGCGGCGGCGGCGGTGCTGGCGGGTCGAGACCCGGCGCTGGCGGCGGCGGCGGCGGCCGTGCAGCGTAGAGTAGCTTGGTCTCGGGAAGCGGTTTCCTCTCCTTCCGTCTGCAAAGCCTGCGTATTTTGCTTCTAATCCGGCGGAAATAAAAAATTGCCGTTAGCGGTAACAAACGACAGTGGCAAATTCGCCGTCCTGCGGTTTGACTTCGGGTCGTGTTTCGGTAGATTCTCCGGTTGGTAACCGCTGGAGATCTTCATACCTTGACTGGCGCCACGCGCCTTGTGTGCGTACCTTCCTCGCCGTCATTCCAGGAGACGTAGCCGCCATGTCCGCCAGAAGTGAATCTGCGATCCCTTCACCGTCTTACCCCGGCGACTGGCGCGCGGGGGCGTTGCGTTCGCTCGTTGCGCTCTGGCGCCGCCGCGGGAGCGTCGGCGTCGAGGACGTCGACGCCCTGGTCCCTGAGCACGCTGTGGAGAGCGACCTGCGGGAGCTCGTCTCCGACCTGCGCGCGGCGGGCGTGTCGGTGACGATCGCCGAGAACGAGGGGTACGGTCCGGGCGGGGCGTCGGTGGTCAGCCTCTACTTCCGGGACATCGGCCGGCAGGACCTCCTCGGTTCGGGCGGCGAGTGGCGCCTGGGGCAGTCGTTCCGCCGCGGGATGTGGCGCCGGGTCCGCGCGATCTCGCGGACCGTCGTGGGGGCGCGGGTCGCGGTGGCTGCGTGCCGGGCCGCGGCTGCCGGCGATCGCGCGGTGCATGCGGTGGTGACCGATGAGGTCGCCAAGCGGGGGCGCGAAGCCCTCTCGGAGGCGGCCGGGCGGGCGCAGGCGGTGATTGACGCCTGCGTGCAGGCGGACGCCGCGGCGGTTCAGCGTGTGATGTTCTGGCTCGGGCGGGACGCCGCGCGCGGGCTCGTGTCCGGCCGCGCGCGCGTGCGGATGTCGCACGCCGTGCAGGCCCTCGGTCTCTGCCCGGCCGTGTTCGACGAGATGGCGGGGGCGGCAGGTCGCGAGCTGTCGCGCGTCGCGGCCATCGTCACCGACGGCGAAGGGACCCCGCGCGGACGGCGCCGCCGCGTGGTTCCAAGGCGCGGGGTCGCGGGCTCGGACCCGGTGGGTCTTCTCGATGCCGCGATCTGTCGTGCGGGGTCCGGCGCGAGGGATGCGGAGCGCGCTCGCGAGCAGCTCATCGAGATGAACCTGCGGCTGGTCGTGTCCTTCGCCAAGCGGATGTACCGGCCGGACCTCGGCGTGTCGTTCCCGGACCTGATCCAGGAGGGCAACGTCGGGCTGATGAAGGCGGTCGAGCGCTTCGACCCGGCGCAGGCTCGCTTCTCGACCTATGCGGCGTGGTGGATCCGCCAGTCGATGCGCAAGGCGATCGCCGAGACGGGCCGCACCGTGCGTATCCCGGTGCACGTGCTGGAGCGGCTGGCCGATGCGGCGGCCGTCGAGGCCGAGGTCGCGCGCGAGAGCGGCCTGCGTCCCGGCCCGGTGGAGGTGGCGGAGCGGATGGGCGTCGAGCCTGCCGTGGTCGAGCGGCTGCGGCTGGTGCCGCGGCAGTCGGTGTCGGTCGACGCGCCGGTGTGGATGGACGACGACGAGAGCGAGACGTGGGGCTCGCGGCTTGCGGACCCGGACGCGCCGGATCCGGAGGCGCAGGTGCGCGGGCGGGAGTTTCGGGACGTGCTGCTCGACCTCATGCGGCGCGAGCTGCGGGGCGTCGAGCAGGCGGCGCTGTGCCGCCGCTTCGGCCTCGCGGACCTGGCCGATCCGGCCGGGGCGAGGTCGCTGGCCCGGATGTCGCGGGACCGGGTCCGGCGGATGGAGATGAAGGCGTTGCGCAAGATCCAGGGGTCGGCGGGCGTGGAGGCGTTGCGGGGGTTCCTGGGCGCGGACGGTGCGTTCGGGCCGGTTCGCGAGTGAGAGCGGGCCGTAGGTGTTCAGGCGGCGTTGCGGTCGTGCTCGACGATGGTGGTGAGGAACTGTGCGGGGTCGAAACCGATCGCCTCGGCGACGTTCAGGAACTCGATGACGTCGAGTTGGCGGTAACCGTTTTCGTACTTGCCGACGAAGGATGTCGGCCGGCGCAGCCGGCGGGCGACGGCCGCTTGGGTCAGGCCGGCTCGGCGGCGCATGCGGCGGAGCCCTTCCGAGACGACGGTCGCGTCGCGGTGGTAGTCGACGGTCCGCGTGCTGTTTTTCTGGTTTGTCGGGACCGTTTCGGTGTTCGCGGTCATTCGGTTCCCTCCGGGTGGGATGAGCGCGGTGCGCGGGGCGGTAGCGCTTCTGCGGTCAGTGTAGGGACCGGGGGACCTGGGCAAGGAGTCCGTGTCAGGTCCGGGTCTTGGTGGACGCTGCGGGACGCGGCGGGTTGCAGCGCGGGGCTGCGTTGATGTCGGCCGCTTCGTCCATGAAGGTGTTGATGAAGTCGCCGGGGTCGAAGCCGATCGCGTGGGCGATCTGGATGAACTCGATCACGTCGAGCCTGCGCTCGCCGGCCTCGTACTTGAAGACCCACTGCTGCGTGTGGTTGAGCCGCTCGCCCAGGGCGGCCTGGGTCAGGCCGGCGCGCAGGCGCATCTCTCGTAGGTGGCGGCGCAGCCGTGCGGCTACGGGGTCGAAGTTCGAACGGGTCACGTGTCGTGCTATGTGGCAGGCCGGGGGCGGGTACCCCAAGTTGGTGTACTGGCGGGGCGCGGTTGATGCTGATGGCGTGTCTGACCGTGAATCGGGGTCTGGAGAGCAGCGCCCGTCGTCCGGAGCGGGTTCTGAATGGGAAGAGTGGCCGTTGGCGAAGTCGTATGGACTCTCTCTTGTGGATCACTGCATCGATGTCGCGGCTTTTGCCGAGGCGCGGTTCTTGTTTGATGATGGTTTCCGGAAGCGCTTGGCCGGTTCGGCTGGCCGGGATCTGTCGCTAACGGACGGGGCGCGTCTGTGTTTTCTCGTGGGCCTTCACGATGCGGGGAAGGTCAGCCATGGGTTTCAGGACAGGCTGAAGAAGAGTTCTGTCCAGCGGATCATCAATCAGCTCATGCCCGAGCAGGCGCAGGTGGCAGAGGTTTCTTTGGACGGAGATCACGCGGGGCCTCTATATGTAGCTGCATTTGCCGATGAATCTATTGAAGCTGTTCGCGGCGCGCTCGGTGCAGACTTGCTCGGTGGCGAGCAAGGGGCGTCCTGGTTCTCCAGTCCGCTGGCCGCGCAGGAAGTGTGGCGTGTTCTTCTTGGTCATCATGGTGAGCTGAAGGGTTTGTGGAAACAGGTCTGTCGCGAGTTATGGGAAAGCTCTGGTGAGCGCGATCCGTGTGCGGCGCTCAGAGGGTTGGTGAAGGCGATGACAGACATGTTCGGAAGTGCGTTGCTGCACGCGGGGCGCGGCAGCCTGCCGTTGCCGACTTCGGAGGCGTTCTTGTGTGCTTTCGGTGACTTTGTGAAGTGGGCGGATGTCTACGCTAGTAGGTGGGAACACGAAGCGTCCTGGAGCGGTCCAGGTATGCCGTTTGGCGGTGCTCGTGTGCCTTGGGTACGGAGAATAGCTGGACAGTTGGTGGAGCAGAGTAAGGCTCTGTCTGGAAGCCCACCTACCAAGCGCCGCGGCGGGGGCGCGTTCCGCCGAGGGCCCTTGCGGGGCGGAGTCACGGGTCCGACTCGCGAGCAGTCGGTCCGGGTGTGGGGTTTGTGCATCGCGGGCCAGGTCCGGCGGGGCCAGAGCGTGCTGCAGCAGCCGCAGGCGACGCGGCCGCCGCAGGGGCTGCCGTACGAGAAGAACGGCCAGAAGCAGCCGCCGCACAACTTCGGCGGGACGCGCGGGCTGATCCTGCGCACGGTGGCGCACGACCGCGGTTTCGAGGACACGCGGTTTGCGACCGAGCGGACGGCTCGCGACTACAACGAGATGCACGGCGATGCGGACAAGGTCCGCGGCGGCGTGGTCAAGGGCCGCACCGCGGACCGCGGCATCCCGGTTCCCGGGCAGAAGGGCGCCGACGAGGCGCGCCAGGTCATGGCGCGGGTGAAGCTCACCGAGGACGGTCCCAACTTCAACGCCAACGGGAAGCCCGTCGACGGCAAGAAGGGCGAGTGGAAGCGCGCCAAGAACGGGGAGATCGAGGAGCGGCTGGTCACGATGGAGGGCCAGCGCCGCGGCCAGGGCCAGGTGACGTATTTCAACGTCGACGACCTGCGGCTGCCGTCGCGCGAGCCGCGGGCCAAGGCCCCGGAGAACCGCCGCGAGTACCTGCTGACCAACGTGATGGCGCAGGCTCGCCGTCCGGTGCAGGGCGCCCCGGCGGACTCGGTCGACCCGGCGCACCAGCCGCTGCAGGTGCGCGAGAGCAAGGACCTGCCGGGCCGGGCGGAGCTGAGCCTCGAGCAGAACGTCGACATCGGCAACGGCAAGATCGCGCCGGAGGCGTACGTGCTGCGGTCGGGTCCGCAGGACTCGTTCCCTTCAAAGGAGCACCATCTCGGGTCGGTGATTCACGAGGTCAACCGGTTCCACATGTGCCGTGACGGGAACGCCGACGCCATCGCGGTGGCGAAGGCGGCTCCGGCCGAGCGGGAGAAGATGCCCGAGTTCGGGCGCTCGGAGCTGGCGGCCGCGGCGGCGACGATGGACCGGATGACCGAGGTGGGGTACACGTGGCACCCGCCGCAGTACTCGGCCGAGAACCGGTCCCAGGTGCGCGAGGCGCAGGCGGTGCAACTGGAGAAGCCGGGCGGTCTGGACGAGGTGGGCCAGCAGGCGAACCGGACGTGCCGGCTGTCGACCGGGCGCGCGGTGACGGTGTATGAGCAGCGGGAGCGTAACCAGAACCGGGTTAAGAGTGTGGAGCAGACCAACCGCGATCTGTTGGCGCGGCAGGGGCGGCAGTTCCCCCGGCAGGTCGAGCGTAGGAGGAGAAACCCATGAATACCAATGGTTGTGATTGAGGGACCTCGCACTGCTGACGAATAAGAGCATTCCGGGCTGGGCGGAATCCGGTAAGCCAAGGGAGAACACCATGTACTCGCCTCTCCTCCGCACGACATCGATCATCGCCGTTCTTGGCGCGATCTTGTTCGCGGGCTGCTCGTCTCCCCGAGACGACTTCGGGGACCTTCTCGACCGTGTCATGGAACAGGAGATGGAGATCCGCGCGATCTATCGCACCGAGCTAGACGCGCTTGTCGCCGAGAACTCGGAAATCCCCGAGTGCCCCACAGTCTCCCGGGAGTTCCGTGACCGCTTGGTGGCTGTCTGGACGACTCCAGGCCGCAACTACTTTCAACTGTCCCCGCAGGAGAGGGAGAGGAGACTGGGAGCGTCGGAGATCAACGATGATCTGCACCGCACGAGCCGCCAATGCAATATCAGCGCCGCCTCGGCGGCCAGGCAGATTGAAACCTTCCGCACATGGACTCGCACCGAAGAAGAGGTCCGCGAAAAATACGGCAATTTCGCCCTGCAGATCGCCCGGATGGAAGATCCGGTCTTCCTCCGCACTTTCGAGCAGTTGCGCGAAACCCACGGCGACAAGCCGGCGAACGAGGCCGATATCGCCATTGTCGATGCCATGGTGGTAGGCCCGAGCCTTCAGGTGGATCCGGATGAGGCCGCCGATCGGGTGGCAGCATTCAGGACTAACTTCGGCAATGCCCGGGACGAGGTCCTCGCGCACCTCGAGACCTGGGCGGAACAGATGGAAACCGCGCAGGGGTACCTGGAGTAGGTCTACTGCCCCGGTGGCCCCGCGTCGGCCGGCGCCTGGTAGGGAATGTGGATCGTGGCGGCTGCGTCGCGGTTGGTCCGTTCGTCGCGTCTGTCGTAGCGGGTCGTCGTCGAGATGTTCCGGTGTCCTGCCATCCGCGAGGCGACGGCGATGTCGTTGCCTTGGTCCAGCAGGCTGGTGATGAACGTCCGCCGCAGGTCGTGCGGGGTGCAGGAGCGTATCTGTGCCTGCTTCGCCCGCCGCTTGAGTATCAGCCGTATGCTCTCGGTCCGCAGGCGCCTGCAGACGATGCTGTTGCCCCTCGCCGTCGTGGCGCACAGCAGCGGACCCGGCTTCTCGCCGCGGACGTTCAGCCATGCGTCCAGGGCGGCTCGCACGCCCGCGTTCATGTGCGCGATGCGTTCGTGGTTGCCCTTGCCGAGGATCCGCAGCGTCGAGGCGGTCTTGTCGAGGTGCTCGACGTCGAGGCGCGCCGCTTCGGTGCGGCGGAGCCCGCAGCCGAACAGGATGGCCAGCAGCGCGGCGTCGCGCGCCGCCTGGGGGCCGGGCTGGGCGCATGCCTGGAACAGCGCGCGGATCTCTCCGGGCTCGAGGGCGCGTCCGGCGGGTAGCCGGCTTCCCGGTATGGCCGGTACGGCGATGGCGCGCCTGTAGTCGTCGGTGGTCGTCAGTCCCAGCTTCCACGCCTGGCGGAGCACGCCGCGGACGATGGAGAGGATCTTGTTCGCGGTCGCCGGGGCGTAGTGGTCGGCGAGCATGCTGCGCAGCATGTTCATCTCGTAGTAGCGGATCAGGTGCCACGGCGTGGACTTGATGTCCTCCTGTCCGAGCAGGCGCACGGCGGTGTTCAGCGCCGACAACGCCGTGTCCCGGCTCATGGGCGTGTGGGTGCTGATCAGGTACGCCCCGGCCGGGTGCTGGTCGACCCGCTCGGGCACGGGCGTGTCGATGCGTCGCATGAGCGGGAAGCACACCTCTTCGTTCGCGGTGTGCTCGAGCTCGATCCGTTCGTAGAGCGCTGTGACCGGGTTCGGCATCAGAACAGTGATCCTTGGGGACTGGCGGGAGGCTGGCCGGCGGCCTTGCTCCGGGCCGTCTTCTTCGTCGGCCGTGCCGGGGTTTTCGGCTGCGTTGTTCGCGGCGGCGGTTGCGGGGCCGCCTCGCCGGCGGCCTGCGTGCTGCGGCGGACGGTTCCGGGGTTGCGTGCCTGTTCGACGGCGCGGGCGAACTCGGGCGTCTGGCGGCAGCGCGGGCACTCGATGTCGTCGACGGGCGCCGATCCGGTCTCGGAGCACGTCTTGGGCAGGTCGACCAGACAGGCGGCCACGTGGTAGTGGGTCCAGCCGCTCTGGATGCGGATGTGCCGCTTGGCGTCCCGCGGGTCGGGGGTGGCGACTCGCAGGGTGGGCACCTGGCCGGGCGGCAGCGCCGCGTCGATCGGTTCCTGGTTCATTGCGGTGTCTCGTGGCGGCGAGAGTGTACGGGCCGGCGTGCCGAAATCGTTACCGCTTTGGGCAGCGCTCAGGATCGGGCTCAGCGGCAGGCGCAGAATCACCCACAGGCAGAGGATCACGCGCCGGATCAGCGGCAGGATCAGCGGCAGGATCAGCGGCTGCGGCTCGCGTTGCGTACGCTTGCCGCATGCAGATACCGATGGTCGTCAGAGAGAGGACGGTCCGGGTGCATGCGAGCATTCCGGCCAGCCAGGCGGATGCGCTCAAGGCGCTGGCCGAGGCGAGCGGGGTTCCGCTGGCGAGGGCGGTGCACTACGCCGTGGAACGGCTGCTCGATGTTGCCAGGCGGGACGGCGCTCCTGCGGTCACCGGCGGGCTGGCGCCGGCGACCCCGGGCGAGACCGGGGGCGATTCGGTTGCCGAGGTCGCCGAAGCGCTCGACCTTCGACTGCCGGGGCGCGAACTGGAACCTGGCGCGTCGGTGCGGCAGAACGGTGAGCCGGTGCTGGCGGCTGGCGCTGATCGGGAGAGTGACCAGACCGGCGAGCAGCGAGCGGAGCAGCCGGGTGCGCAGGGAAGCGAGCAGCCGGGCGGACCGGCCGGGGATCAGGCGGCTGCACCGCCCCCGGCGGCGCCTGCGGATGCATCGGAGTGCGCAGCGGGTGATGCCGCCGGTTGAGCAGACCCGTGATTGGATGGATGCGCCTTGTGCGCGCGGGGGCCGTGCGCGGCGGCGTGATGCGGCAGGCTGATCATTTTGCTGGAAGATACATTCCAGCAAGTGATGCACATACTGATCCCGGTCGTGACCCAGGTCGTGGTTCACGGATGCGTGCAGCGGAACTGCGCACGCGTGCGAGCGGGCTGCTGACCGCGGCGCTGCGCCTGACGCTGCTGCAACCGCTGCGCGCTACTCAGTGCATGGGCGTGCTGCACAGGAATGATCAGTTGGCGTCTGAAGCTCGGGGAGTTGGGCGGTGAGTGTGGACCGGGTGAAGCAGTGCGAAGTGCGTTCGCGGTGTCGGCGTGCTCGCTTGGTGCTTTTTTTTCGGTTTCAGATCGAGTGATCATCGCTGTCGTTTACGTTCTCTTTCCCGTTCCAGGCTTTCCAGTACCTCGCGTTTCAGGTCGGGAATCTTTTCCTCGCTGATGACCTTGTGGGCTGCCAGCCATGCGGCCCCCGCATCGACGCTCTTAGCTGATTTCAGGGTCTTCGTCTTTCCCGTCTTTGGGTCTGTCCAACTGACGTTGAATCCATCTTCATGTCTCTCGAACGTGACGTCGTTTGCTAGCGGTTCTGGGTCCGGGATCTCGACATGTGTTTTCTTCCCGGGTTGTACCCGGTCTATCGCTTGTTGCACTGCCGGGATGTGATGCCGTATTTGTTCCCAATTCTCTCCTTCAATGACTATTGTTCCGAACCGACGGTTTCGGAAGTTCTGTTCCCGTGCCATCTTCTTGTCGTTTGTAATGAAGATATCGAACTCGTGTTCGTCTGCGGCGTCCAGTAGATTGCCGTTTTCCAATTCGGCCCACCCGTGCTGCTCCGCGGTTGTCACGTTGTGACCTTTCAGGAACTGTCGCAACTTTCTTGGCGTGCAGTGGTCGAAGAGGATTTTCATCGTCGTGCTGCGTTTCTCTGTTGAGACCGTGTTGCCGTTACATGGAATTCAGGCGAGCTGCGAGGAATCTCATCAGTTCTTTTGCGTCGGCCGCTTGGACTTCGTTGAACTGTTCGCAGTAATCGTGGGTGGTTTCACCTTTCGAAAGGTGTTCGAACAACTCGGCGATTCTCCTTTGGGTACCTTTGAATACCCATTCGTGGGACTGGTTCTCGTTGATGGTCTCGATCCCCTGGTAATCGCGCCAGTCGATTGCTCCTCCCTCCGGAATGTTCGAGTACAAGTTCGTCTCGGTTCCTTTTCGGAGTTGTTCGCTGATGTGCCGCAGTGCTGCCGTAACGTCCTGGAGATCTATTCCTCCGAAGGTGTCTATGAACTCTTCTACGGTCATGCCGCTGCCCACGTTCTCGAACAGGCTCGACAGTGGTACTCTTCCTCGTTTGAAGCACCATGCGCCACTCATTCTCTTCGGGTTCCGCCAGATCCCAGGACACGCGTTCCAGTCGATTCCGCCGGGGCAGTGTTTGTTGTCTGGTTCTGCGCTCATTTCCGTCTCTCGCTGACTGTGTTGTCGTTCTGTTCCTTGCCGTGCCAGCGGCACCGCTTCAGATTGTATCTTGGATCGGTTTGGCTGTTGATGCACGCGGTGATGCAGACCGTGACTCGGCGGTGTACGCAGCGTGTCAGTACGGACCGGCCGGGCCGGTCGGGGTCCGAGGATGATCAGGCGAGCTGCGAGAAAATCCATCAGTTCTTCGGTTTCAGCTCGTTGGACTTCGTCGAACCGTTCGCAGTAGTTGTGGATGGTTCCTCCTTCTGCTATGTGCTCGAACAGATCGGCGATTCTTCTTTGGGTACCTTTGAATACCCATTCGTTGGAATGGTTCTCGTTGATGAATTCGATGCCTTTGTGCTCGCGCCAGTCGATTGCCCCTCTTCCTGGAACCGGTGAGTCTGGGTTCGTTGTTCCCTTTCGAAGTTGCTCTACGATGTGACGCAGCACCGACGTCACGTCCTCGTGCTTTATTGCACCGAAGGTGTCGATGAACTCCTCCACGGTCATCCCGCTGCCCATGTTTGTGAACATGCTTGCGAGTTGGACTCGTCCCTGGTCGATGCACCATGCTCCGCTCATTCTTTCTGGGTCTCGCCAGATTCCCGGGCATTCGTTCCAGTCGATACCCCCGGGGCAGTACCTGCTATCCGGTGCTGTTTTCATCTCCGTCCCTCGCTGGGTCTGCCGCCGTTCAGGTGGTTTGTTCCCTGCCGTGTGAGCGGCACCGCTTCGGATTGTATACCGGACCCGTTTCGCTGCTGTCAGCGACTGGGGGCGTGCCTTCTGTAGCAGTAGTTTACCGGCGTTTTCTGTTCGTTCGTGACGAGCTCATCCCGGCTCCTGGCGCGGCAAGCCGCTGTTCGGTGCGAATTGCGCCCGCCGCGTTGGCTCGACTGCGTGGCGTTTACGGTCCTCCCAGAGCGTCTGCAGCGTGTCTGTGTCGGGGTGGTCGCCGGCGTGGCGGTAGTCGGCGCCGTCGAACTCGACGACGTCGCACATCTGGTGGAGTATCGAGAGGAGCCGTCCGCCGATCTCGAACAGCAGCGAGTCGCGCTCGTGGGGGCTGGGCGGCAGCCGTGTCGTGCAGACCGTTGCGCGGTACTGGTTGTAACGGGCGTTGAGGACGGTGTGGAGCATGTCCTGTCCCCAGTGCGTGAGGTGGTGCGAGCCGAGGTCGTCGAGGACGAGCAGGTCCGCGTTGGTCAGGCGCCGGAGGATCTCGGTGTCCTGGGTCTCCGAGTCCTTGTTGTAGGTGCTGCGCAGCTCGGTGAGCAGAGTCGCGGCGTCGCAGTACAGGCCGCCGATGCCCTTGTCGGCGCACTGGTTGAGGATGGCGGCGGCCAGATGGGTCTTGCCGATTCCGCTCGGACCGGCGAGCAGCAGGCTGTTCTGGCGCACTGGGAACCTCACGGCGAAGTCCCGCGAGCGGCGGAACGCGCGCTCGAGGTCCTCGTTCGGGTACACGGTGAAGTTGTCGAACGTGCACCTGGTGTAGCGTTCTGGGATCCCGGTTCTCTGCTTCAGCTTGCCGGTCTTCTCCTGGATCCAGCACTCGCAGCGGTGGGCGCGGTTGTTCCCGTTCTCCTTGCGCACGACCCATCCGGTGCCCCGGCAGTCGCCGCAGATCTCGGGCGCCGGTCCGCGGGTGGCCGCGGTCGCGTCGCGCAGTCTGCGGATCCGTTCGTCGAGGTTGTCTCGCATGTGCTTGAAGCTGTTCATCTCGCTCTTCGCCGTGCTTTGCGCGGTGGCTATCGGCGCTCGGCGCCCGGTTGCGGCCTGACCGGGGTGCGCGTGACGATCCGGGCGCTCTCGCAGCGGATCCGGTGCCGGTTGAGCGTGGCCCTGGTCGTCTCCGCGCAGGCGTCGCAGTAGCGGATGCCCGGGCGCATGCCGGCGGTGACGATGACGGTGGTCGCGGGCGGCAGGTCGCCGGCGAAGTGGACGGGAGACTGGCAGCGTGGTCCGTCCACGGGTCGTTCGCCGCCGTCGATGCGCGTGACTGTGATCCGCGGCGCTGACGGGCTCTCGAGTACGCGTGCGGCGCAGTCGGCGCAGCGGGGGAGCGGTGGGTGCGCCTCTCCGCGTTCGGAGTGCGGCGAGCGCAGCGAGATCAGGTGCGTGGCGGTGGGCTGCACCTCGGGCGGGTCTGTGTCGTGCGCCGGGTGCGTGCAGCGAGGCTGGTTGGTTCCTGTGCCGGTCGCGCTGCCGGGCGTGTGGACCGGCGCATCGCCGGGCGTGATCTCGCGGCCGGTGGCCAGCGCCGCGTAGAGCAGCTCGTCGAGGTCGCCGAGGGCGTGGTCGAGGTCCTCGCGGTTGCGCGTCGTCAGGGCCGAGAGCCGGCTCGTGTCGCGCCGGAGCTTCTGGAGGTTGCGTTCGATGGTGTCGATGCGGCCGGCGAGGTTGGTGTCGTCGTTCTGGGGCATGGCGAGAGCGTAGGGGCGCGTGACATGCGGCGGCGCGCCGTGGTCGAGCCGGCGGTTTGCGGGCTCGTTCGGGTGGCGGGTTCGAAGGTCTGGCGACGGGACGGTTGGAGTCTGACCGTTGGCGCTCGTCGTCGCTGGCCGTGGCGTTCTGTGTGTGGAACGGCGTCATCCAGCCGGGACGTGGGCCGGCGTGCTGGTTTCCGACAGCGCGGCGTCGAGCTCGGGCGCGTGCTCCGCGCATTCGGTTTCCTGCATCTCGAAGCAGGATGGGTGGACCAGGTGCCGGGCGCCCGCGGCGGCGAAGCGCTCGCGGAGGCGGACGCTCCAGGTGTCGATGCCTTTCCAGTCGTCGTTCTCGCGGTGGAACGCGGCGATCTCGTCGAGCTTCGCGGTGAACTCGGCGTCGGTGCCGCACTCGATCAGGGTCCGGTCGCCCTCGGCGTAGCAGAGGATCTGTCGCGCGAAGGGATTGGCCCACTGGCCGAACCAGGGGGCGTCCTGGGCGGTGTCCATCTGGGCCCAGTCGCCGCTGCTGCTGCAGAGGCCGAAGTCGTAGAAGTAGCGGTTGTCGACCTTGTGGCCCACGAACTTTCTGGTCGTCTTGATCATGGTGGGGATTCCTGTGCGTCTCCGGCGTCCGGTCCGGACGTCGCGGACCGCTGTTCGGTTCACGCGGCGTGAACGAGCGGCGTGTCGGCCGCGCCGGCGTGGCTGGCCTTCAGCGGCAGCGGCCGCAGGATCGGCAGCGCTTTCAAGAAGCGTCCGGCGCCGACGGCGATGAAGCGCTCGCGCACGTAGTCGCTCGGCGGGTCGATTCCGCGCCAGGCGTCGTTCATGGCGTGGAACTTGACGAGGTCCTCGATCTGCTGGGCGAACTCCTCCGTCGTGTCGAAGTCGAGCCGGGTGATGACGCGGTTCTCGTAGCAGCTGGTCATGAAGGTGAAGGGATTGGCCCAGCGCCGGAAGTCGGGGCTGTCGCGTCCGGTCTTCATCTGTGTCCACTGGTCGGCGACCGACAGCATGGCGTGGTAGTCCTCGCAGTCGACGACGGTCCGGTGGGCGGTGTGTCTGGCTACTCTGAACATGGGCGTGCTCCTGGCCGGTGGCGGCCGGCGGGGGGATGGTCCGGTACGGACCGGGGGTGCCGGGTGGGCGGTGGTCTGCCAGCTGCGAGAGCGGATCCGTTGGGTGGGTCAGCCGACTTCGCCGCTGCTTGCCGCCCGTGCGATCGGATGTGTGGGGTCGCGGAAGGTTGAGCTCGGTCAGCGCGTGCGTGATGGGTTGTTGCGTTTGCGTTCGACCGAATCCGCGTAACCTCTGGCCGGGCCCGGCGGGGCGGGCGGATCGGCGGCGTTGCCGCCAGCGGGTTTGAGTGGTGGCGAGTCAGTCTCGCTTGCGGGTTGCGGGTCTCTGGACGGGTCGCCGGTCGGGACGCGGGACTTGGTTGTGGATAGGTGCTTTCGCGTTTCCTGGATCAATTCTGGGATTCGTGTGCGTGCGTGGTTGAGGAGGTCCTTCCCTGTGACTCGGTTCTGGGTCCATGTGTTGGAGGGATTCTCATCTGTGGGAAGAGCGTATCGCCAACTGCCAGCGTATCGGCTCAACTTGTCCAACTGTTCAGGATTCCTGATCGCTCGGATTTGTTCTCCGTTGGCTTCGGCTTGCTTCCAGAGGTCGTCGAGTTCATGGGTATGTTGCACTCGGCGGCCCTCTGCGGTGATCAGTGCCTTAAAAACGCGTTCCATCGACTCTTGCAGATATTCGCACTTGTCGACTGGGTGGTCTTCTCGATTGGCGGTGTTCCATTTCCGCTCGGCTTGTTCGAGAAGCTCGTTGCTGTGGTCGGGCTCGAACCTTGTGCTTCTTACCATCTGTTTGCCGTCCCAAGTGTACGTGGGACCTGTCTGCGCTGGCGTGCTTCCGTTGCGGACGTACAGGGTTCGTCCTTCTTCGAGCGCTGCACCCTGCAGATGGGATGCGCTTTGCCGATGGCGTTCCGCGGTGGCTCGATCCATGACGATCACGTCCAGCTGGTCACCAGTGGTTGGGCATGTCCAGTGGTCGTGGTGAACCGGCGAGTTCCTGTCGCCGTGCTCCTTGATGACGAGCAGGTCAAGGTCGCTCCGCTCCGACATTTCGTTCCGGGCTGCGGATCCGAACAGGATGATCTGGTCTGGGTGGAGTTTTTCGATCACCATGGTGACTGCAGCGTGAAGTCGCTCGGAGCTGGGGGTTCCGGTGGCAGTGTTGCGAGTTCGGTCGGCGATGGGTACCAGTGACATTCTGCTCTTCCGGGGGGGGCGTTGAGCTGGGGTGGTGGAGGCGCGTGTAGATGCCGCGTTCACCGCGGCCAGTGCGGGACGGGTAGCGCCCTGTTGCCGGGTGCTGTTTCGGTCGTTCCGTCGGGCCAGTGGCGCGTTTCGGTGTTGGTCTCCAGGCACCAGCGGTCGATGACGCCGTTGGGCCACTCGGTCATGATGATTCCAGGCTCGTCGTCGGGCGCGTACACGCAGGGTTTGCCCTGCTCGAAGCAGATTTCGCGGTTGTCTTCGACTTCGGGGACGATCAACTCCGTGCGGCCGGTGTCTGTCATGGCGACTGTCTCCTGATCGTTCCCGATGGTAAACCATTCTTGGTTGCGGCTGAACCGTGCTACTGCATGGCCAGGTGGCCAGCTCTAGCTGTGGTGGACGCGCGTGTAGACGCCGCGCTCGTGGCGGCGGAACCGGCTGTCGGCGTTGACGGCGTGGTGGACGTTGTTCGCTGCCGCGGTCCGCTTCGGGTTCAGGCGCACGTACGGCGAGAGCCGGTCGATCAGGTCCCTGCAGGTGAACGGGCGGTTGCCGGTGAGGGCCACGGCGAAGTCGCTCAGCGAGGGGCGTTGGTTCCCGGTGCCGTGCAGGTCGGCGGGGCCGCGCCGTCCGGCCGCGACGTCGTCGATGATGCGGCGTGCGAGCCGCACCCCGAGGCGGTGCGCGTTCGACGGCGGGGCGTGCCGTGCGAGCACGGCGATGGCCGTGTCCGTGTCGTGTGCGGACGGCGTCTTGTCGTCGAGTTCGCCGCGTTCGCGGCACAGCGCGTGGGCGGCGGCGGCGAAGAGCTCGGCGGGCGGCGCCAGCGGCGCCAGCGGGAGCGGCGCCGGTGCGGGCTTGGGCATCTGTCTGCCTGGAGCGGTGACGTGGTGGGTTCGACGAGCGTTTTCTTCGGCAGCGGGCGTTCAGGCGTCCCGCGGCTGTTGCTTGGTGATCGCTTCGCAGTTGCGGCAGCGCCTTCAGCGTTCCGGCAGGTGCTCGCGGACGGTCAACGTCGCGAGCCAGAGCAGGTCGTCGTCTTCCTCGGCCGTGGTGCGCATCACCGCGTTTGCGTCGTTCGGTCGTGTCGGGTCCTGTTCTTCGAGGAAGGTCCGCAGCTCGCAAGAGCCCACCGGTCCGGCCGCTCCGTCCGACGCTGCCGTGCAGTACACGTAGAAATCCATCTGGTCGGTGACTTTGAGCCGTATCCGGAACTCGTCGATGCGGTCCGGCGGCCGCGGTCCCTCGGGGCGGTCGCACGTCTGCGGCCACTCCTGCCAGGCGGTACGGCCTTCGAGCGTGCCGACGCTGGTGATCACGGCGCTGCGGCGCAGCCACTCGATGTCGTCTTCGGTGAACCGCTCGCCGTCGACCTCGACCCACCGGCGGCCGTCGTCGATGCCGTGGGAGCTGCTTGCGGGTGTGCTCGCCCGGGCCAGCCACGCGTCGGCCTCGCGCCACTCGCGCACCCTTTGCAGGAATCCGTTCACCCCGGCTGCCGTCTTCGGCGTCCTCACGTCGTTTCCTCCCGTACCGCGCTGTTCGTCCAGCGCCCGCTGGGCCTTGCTCTATTCCATCCGGGTGAACGTCGCCTCTTCCTGGTCGCGGATCAGGAGCCGGGACGTTTCGATGGCGGCGTAGCGGGCGCCGGTCTCGGTGGCGGCCTGCACGTACAGGAGCACCGCCTGGTTCTGCAGCCGGAAGCGCGCCGCCCAGGGGCGGAGCTCGGTCGGCACGTAGACGTTGCGCGGCGTCGTCCTGTCGTGGTCGAGGTGCTGGTAGGCGGCGACGAGCAGCCGCTCCTGTTGCAGGGTCTGGTTGTCGGGGTGCTCGGCGACCGCCTCGAGCGTGTCGGTCGTCTCGGTCAGCGTGATGCCGTCGTCCCAGTGGTCGTCGTCGGCGGGCTCGGCGTTCGGGTGCAGTCCGGCCCGCAGCAGTCCCGCCTCGTCGCGGAAGACGCGCAGGAACGAGGCGTCGAGCGTGTGGTCGACGGGGCGTCCGTGGCGGTGGAACTCGCTGGCGAAGCGGTAGCCGGGATAGCGGGGCATGGTGTCTCCGGGTGATCCGCGCGCCGGCGCGCAGCGGTGTTTCTGTTATCGGGGGCGTTCGCCGAGTGCTGCGATCATCGCTGCCCGGTATGCGGGCCGAACTACCGTCGATTCGGCCGCTGCGATGATCTCGGTGCATCCGTCCGGTCGGACCGCGAGCAGGCCGAGGCCGTGTGTCCGCAGTTCCTCGAGGTCGACGTGTGGCGCGGTTGTTTCGGGAACACCGATGATTGCCTGGTCCGCGCACAGCTGGTACAGCAGAGCCTGCTCCACCGCTCGGCGCCAGTTCCGCAGCGTCAGCTCCACAGCTGCCGTCCGCGATGTCGTCGGGCAGTGGGCGTAGAGGTCGATGCGGTACTCGTAGAATCCGGCTTCCGGCTGCTGTTCGGGGTATTGCGCCGCCAGGTGCGCTTGCACAGGCGCCAGCAGTTCGGCTTCGTATCGCATCGTGTTCGCGCTCTTTGCGGTTTCACCCGCCGGTTCCGATCGGGCGGCGTCAGTCCGCCGTGCCGCGGATCTCGTTCACGTGCTCGCGCCAGAGGAACCGCCAGTGCGGGGCGCCGCCGGTGAGGAAGCGGCGCATGTTGGTCCAGCGGCGTCCTGCAACGGCTGCGGGGCTGCAAATGGGGCAGTCGGGGCTGCGGGGCTGGTCGTTCATCGGCGTCACTCCTGCGCGAACTGCTTGCTCAGGGTCAGGCCCTGCCGGTTGTAGGCCGAGCCGATGGCGCTGCCGTAGGCGTGCTCGGGCGGTGCCGCCATCCGGTTGTAGAGGAGGCGGCCGATCCGCTGGCCGTGCTCCATCGACAGGGCCGTCTCGTGGGTGCGGACCTCGAGGACCGCCCGCGTTCCCGGCTGGCCGTCGCTGCACCCGAAGCCGGGGTCGAAGAAGCCGGCGTAGTGGATCCGGAACTCGCCGACGGCGGGGTCGAACGGCACCATCTCGGCGGCGCAGTCCCGGGGGATGCTGAGGCGTTCTTCCGAGTTGAGCAGGTACAGGTTGCCGGGGTCGAGGATGAGCCGCCCGCCGGCGGGCGCTGGAACCGGCTCCCAGAAGTCCGCCGGCCGGTAGTGGCGGCGCCGGTTCAGGTCGATGACCGGCGCGTTGCTTCGGCCGCGGTACGCGATGACTTCGCCGGGGCTGTCGCCTGCGATCCGGGCCGTGACGTGCAGTCCGTCGTCGATCACGGCACTGGCGGGCTCTCCGGTCGCGCTGCGGCAGAGGCCGCCGGCGCCGTGCGCCGCGCGCAGGTCCTCGTCGGTGCACAGCGCGTCTCCGCGTTCGAGGCGCAGCTGCGTCAGGCAGTCGCCTTCGCGGACGATGATCGGGAACGTGCGCGGGACGATCTCGAGCCAGAGCGGTCCGTGGTAGCCGGCGGCGATGCGGTCGAAGGCGTCGCCGTGGTCGGTGACGACTCGGGTGAAGACGTCGAGCCGTCCGGTCGTGCTCTTGGGGTTGGCCTTGCCGCGCAGCGTCTCCGGCAGGGACAGCCGTTCGTGCAGCTCGACGAGGTAGACGCAGTCGCGCTCGAGGATCGTGGGGCGGCGCAGGTCGAGCCGCGCCATTTCGAGCTCTGCAAGCTTGTCGGCGACGGTGGCCGCCGGCCCGGTGAGGAAGCTGGCCTGCAGGCGGCGCGCGGTGGCGCCGAGGCGCAGGTCGAGGCTGGCCGGCTGGTACTGGTGCTCGCGTAGCGGCATGAGCGCGTCGATGCGCCTGGATGCGGCGAGCTCGCGCAGGTGTTGCACTGGCAGCACGCCGGGTCGGGATTCGTTCTTCATGGGACAGGTCTGTCGATGGGCCAGGGCGCGTGGCCTGCGGCGAAGCGGTCGATTGCGGCGATCGCCTCTGCGGGCGTGATGCGGTCGAGGGCGTAGTGTGCGGGCGCGGGGTACAGCAGGTTGCAGACGTCGATGTGCGGCGCGTCGAGGATGGCCGCGACGATGCGCGGGATCGGCACCGGCAGCCGCCCGGGCCGCCAGCGCCGCTCGGCGATCAGATCCCAGGCCGCGTTGCGGGCGGTGTCGGGGAACAGGGTGATGGCGAGCCCTGCGATGCAGCCGGCGGTGTCGCGCCCGTCGGTGCTGTGGAACGTGCCCATGTGGAAGCGGGTGAGGGGTGCGAGCCCGTCGGGGTTGCTCGCCAGCTTCCTCGGGTCGGTCCTCGAGCCCGGCGGGGTTGTCCCTCCGGGCGGGGCCAGCCGTTCCAGGGTGCTGCGGATGCGCTCGTGGTTGCGGTGCATCGGGTGGTTCCGGGGACCGTCGCGGCGCCTGGCGGCTGCTCAGGCGGTAGTGTCGTGGGAGCGTACGGGGAGCGGGTTGCGTCCGGTTCTCCGCGCACTGCGGTGTGGGTGCGGAAGGGCTGTGGGCGCCGTATCGCTCAGTCGGGTGTCGTCGTTCCTGCGGGATCCCGCTTGGCTTCTGCGGTGGTCTGCAGGGGCGGTTCGCCGGGACGTCCGTAGGCGGGGGAGTCGAGAAGCTCCTCGGCCGCCGCGGGCAGCGGGGTTCCGTCGCCGAACGGCCGGGGTATGGCGCGCTGGAAGCCGTGGTACAGCAGGCCGTCGCGGGTGAGTCCTTGCCGCTGCCTGGTCTCGGCCATGTACCGCTCGAAGTCGGTGACGGACAGCTCTCCGGCGCTGGTGTCGCCGTCGAGCGTGTCGGCGTAGCGCATCTCGCGCAGCACGAGGACAACGCTCCCGATGCACTCGAGCGGCCTGGCGCCCGGTTTCGAGCCGGCGTACTGGCGGTGGTCCTCGTGGCTCGGGTCGGTCGGATGGCAGCTCTGGATGCCGCCGCCTTTGCGGATCTGGTTCCAGAGGCGGCGCAGGTTGTCCTTGCGGTAGAAGCCGCCCGGGTGGCGCTTGCCGTGGTTGGCGACTCGCCAGGGGCACTGCTCGCACGGCGTTCCGGTGGTCTTCGTGGTCGTGTTGCTCATGGCAGGGGCGGTCTCGGCGTTGTGGTTGTCTGCAGGGCAGATCGCGGCGGTGAGGACTTCCCGCAGGGGGTGCTCGAGTGGGGCGTCGTTGGCCTCGCTCAGCGTCCGGCCCGCGGCGAACAGTCGATTGAGCTCGGCACGGGTTGGCGGCGTCGTGTGGTCCTTCGCCGACCCACCGGCGGTCCGGTTGGGACCGGCGTGTTTGCGGATGGGCGCGCAGCGTCTTGAGGTGTGTGGGGAACCAGCATGGCGATTCCGGACCACGCCGCAATCTATCCGAGCCGTCCGTGTTCCTTGAACGAGTAGTAGCGCGCCTCGGTCACGATCACGTGGTCGAGCATTTCGACCCCGATGATCTCGGCTGCCGAGCGCATCCGTTCGGTGATCGCCATGTCGTCTTCCGACGGCGTCGGGTCGCCCGAGGGGTGGTTGTGCCAGAGCACGAAGGATCTGTTCCCCGATCGCAGGATGGCTCGCAGGATGTCCCGCGGCTGTGCCAAGACCTCGTCCAGCGTTCCGCGCCCAAGGATCAGGTCGCCGCCTTCGAGCAGCCGGTTGCGGGTGTCGAGCAGCAGCGCGCCCATGTGCTCGAGTGGCCGGCTTCCGTGCCGCCGTATCAGGTAGGCGGCGGTCTTCCGGGGCCCCCGCATTGGTTCCTCCCTCTCGGGTTCGGCCAGTGTCCGGCGCCCCAGCTCGATGGCCGCCGCCAGCCGCAGCCGTCCCGGGTCCCCGTAGTCGTCGGCGCCGGCGTCCCGCAGCCTTGGCAGCCGATTGGTGCGCCGTACGTACTCGGCGCAGCGGTGGTGGACGATCGCCGCCAGCTCGTGGTCGTCGAGGGTCGGGATACCGACCGCCTTCGCCCGTCTGAGCAGCGCCCGGCGTTTCTTCTGCTGGCCGCCGGCCGCCGTGCCGGTCTCGTTCGTCATTGCTGTCTTCGTCTCCATGCGTGGTTCCCGCCAGTTCCCGCCGGCGCTTTTGCGGATGCGCCGGTGGGCGCGGTTCAGCGGACGGGTTCGTGATAGGCGTCGGCGATGGTCCGGCCGGTGGCCGTGTCGCGCACCGTGAGCCGTACCGCGGCGTTCTGCTCGCAGGCGTCGCTGCGCAGCAGGTCGTAGGCGTAGGCCCAGGCGGTCTCCGGGTCGGAGTCGAGAACGAGTCTTGTCTCGTCCAGCGGCTGCCAGCCGCCGTCGCGGGTGAGGACGCTTCTGGCCAACTGCAGGCGACGCGCGGGCTTGTCGGAGCGATCTCCGCGGGAGATGGCGGCCTGCCCGGCGCGGCCGTCCGTGGTGGGCGGGATGGCGTGCGGCGGCAGCGCTGTGCCGGTGAAGCTCAGCTCGATGCTGATCTGTGCCGCGACGGCGGTGAGCATGTGCTCGCGCGCGGCGTTGCCGAGCAGCGGGTCGTCGTTGATGGTGTACAGCAGGTACCGGCATGAGAAGCGCCGTTCGGGTGCTCTTGGATCCTCGGTCCAGGGCGTGTCGTGGAGGTTGGTGTCGAACTCGTGCAGGGCGGTCGGGAGCCCTTGGTCGGACGTCGCTGAGATCCGGGCGTGCTTCTCGAGGCGCTTGGCCGAGATCCCCGCGGCTCGCGCGATGCTTCCCACGATGCACTCGTGGCCGGACCGGGGGTTTCGCAGCGTGGTGCAGATGGCGCCCCGCAGCCAGCGGCCGCGGTCGATCCGGACGCGCAGTACGGTCTGTTCCGGAGTCATCGCCGGTCCTCGGTCGCGTGCGGGTCCTGATTGAGCTTGATGTCCGCCATGAACAGGACGGTCAGCGTCCGATTGTTCAGCGCCCAGAGGCGTCCGCCGCGCTCGAGGGGGGCTGCCCCGCGTGCCATCCACTGCAGCTGCTCCCAGGTGTCGGCGTGTCCGATCTCGTCGGTCGTCGGGTCGTCGGTGCAGATGCCCGCCCGGTCGAGGAAGAGCGTGTATCGTGTGGGGTCGCCGTCTGCGGCCTTCTTGTTGGGCGTGCCGGCTGCCGGCGGCCTGATCAGCATGCTCACCTTGACGGGTTCGGGGCCGCCTGCCAGCAGCGGGTCGGGGTGCGGCTCGGCGACGTGGGCCGCTAGGCGGGGATCGACGTGGTGGAGCACGTCACGGTCGACGAGGACCATGCCGTCGCCGCCGTTCTCGGCGCGGTCGCGCTGTATCTCCTGTTCGAGGAAGCGGTTGAGCGCGAGGATCTGGTCCGCGTCCGGGGTGCTCAGCGTGGCGGCGTCGATT
The DNA here is from genome assembly GCA_963662835.3 of Vicinamibacterales bacterium. Classification (GTDB taxonomy): domain Bacteria; phylum Acidobacteriota; class Vicinamibacteria; order Vicinamibacterales; family UBA8438; genus WTFV01. The sequence continues at coordinate 5,687,302 of CAXXVU020000002.1, read as the reverse complement.
GCGCTCGAGCCGGTGCGGATCCGCTCGCCTCTGAGGATGTAGCACTCGGTTACGTGCTCGGCCGCTGTCCGCTTCGCCGGATGCAGGACGATCTCCGAGGGGCCCTCGGCGGTCAGGAGCATGATGGGGGATGACGTCAGGTTCAGCATGGCTTCCTCCTCGGGTGCGGGTGTTGGGAGTGTTGCGGGAGCGCGGGTCGTTCGGCGGCGTCGCGCGGTGGTGCCGCCGGCGTGGCGGGGTGGGTTCCTGGCGCCCGGCGCGCCGCCAGCCGGCTGCGTCCTAGCCCCAGCCGCTCCAGTCGATCCGGCCGTCGTCGTCGACGTGTCCGTAGTTCCGCCGGCCGTCCGCGTCGGTTGCGATGGCGACGACCTCGTACACCAGATGCCCGTACCGCTCGTCCTGCTCCTCGGTCCACTCGCACGGACGCGGCAGCGTGTTCCCGGCATCGTCCCGGAGGGTGCGGTTGTCGCGCCGGCACTGCCGGATCGCCTCGCGCTTCCTCGTGGACTCGGTCCCGTGCGGGTCCGCGCAGCTCGCTGCTTGGTAACGGGTCTCGATGATCTTGCGCATCAGGTCTTCCTCTGCTGGGTGTGCGTGTCGCTGGCGATCCCTGCGCCGTGCAGTCGCGTCGTCTCAGGGCCGTACGCGCTGCTGCTTCGGCGTGTCTCAGAGGCCGAAGGCGTTGAGAATCGCGTTGGCGTAGACGTCGGCCTGGCTTGCTGTGGCGGGGGCGGGCTCCACCTCGGCGATCTGTCCGTACTCGCGGGCGCTGACGTGCTGCACGCGGAAGCGCTCGTCCTCGCGGATGCAGTGGATCCGGATCCGGTTCGGGCCGTTCATCCGGATGCACGCTTCGGCGACGTGGCTGCTGATGCGCGCCTCGGCGTCCTGCGCGGTCCGCAGGTCGACGAAGTCGGTGCGCACGTCGACGCCGTCGACGCCGGTGACGGCGCTGCGGGCGAGTTCTTGGCGCGCGTCGTCGATGCGCTGACGGGTCCTGTCCGGGTCGTGGGGGCGTCCCTTTTCGGCGTTGTGGGTGGTGATGACGAAGGCGTCGACTTCCCTCGCCATCATGTCGATGAGACGTTCGGCGATGCCGCGCGCGGCGGCGGCCGGGTCGTTGTCGGTCATGGTCCTGCAGGTTCCGTGGCCCCGGCTGGGGCCGTTGTGTCGAGGTGGACGGCGCCTGGGCGTCCCCTGTCCGGGATGCCTTGCCGGCGCTGGGGCGGCTCCTGTCGCCGGGTGGGGGCCTGGCCGTCGGGCTATCGGCGGCGGAGAGGTTCCTTCGGCGTGTTCCACCGGCCGCGGCACGAGCGCAGCACCGTGTCTACGCGCGATGTCGCGAACCATCCGACATCGACCGTGCCGGCCAGCCGCGGCGGACACTCTTCGGCCTCGACGATCACGGCGTACCGCCAGCCCGCGATGAGGCCGGCGTCGGCCGACCAGCGCCCAGCGAAGTCGGTCCCTGCGTGCAGGACCTCGGCTTGCTCGCCGCGTACGGCCAGGTGCAGGGCCGCTCCGAGACTCCATACACCTGCCGGCACCAGGCGCACGCTCGCGTCTTGCATGGCGCCCGAGTCGACCGGCGGTCGCGCGAGCACCTGCCCCGAGACGGGGTCGTTGCCGTAGAGGATCGTGCCGCGGGACCAGTCGTGCAGGTGCGGTGACAGGAAGAACCCGGCGACACATGCGGCGAGCACGCCGGGTACGAGGATTCGCCGGCGGCGGACGACGAAGCGCCGCCAGCGCCACCGGATGGCGGTCCCTGCGTTCCGCAGAGGGTCAACGATCCGGGATGCGCCGGAGTCCTCTCCCGGTACTGAGAGACCCAGCCACGCCGTCCGGTGCGCGTGTTCTCTCACGACTCCGCCTCGCATGCTGGAACCTCCAGGTGCAGCCGCCGGGACTGGAACCCCAGCAGCCGGAACCTCCGCACGCCGAACTGCACCGTCGGACAGCCCGGCCGCCGCACCTCCACGCGGTACGGCAGCCCGGCCGCCAGGTGCATCCCGTCGAACCAGCCGTCGACGTCCGGCCAGAGCCAGACCGCGGCGTCTTCGACTTGCTCGGGGAGCGCAACCGGATCGAGAGGGTCGATCTTGGCGTAGGCCGCGAGCGTGGTTCCCGACTGCTCCGGCACCGGGACCAGCACCACGGCCGTGCGCAGTACCGGAGCGTGCGTGTCGGCCACGATCACCCGCCCGGCGATGAACGAGCCGATCTGCCCGTCCCAGAAGTCGGAGACGAACGGGTGGGTCCATGCGATTGCGAGTCCGGTCAGCAGGAACCGGCTTGCGGCCCGCCGGCGCAGTTGCCGCCGGCCCTTGCGCGTCAGCAGCTCGCTGCGCAGGCGGGCGCCGAGGCGCCGCGGCATCGAGAGGAGACGATCCGTCAACCGCATGTGGGCGAGTCTATTCGGGCCGTTCCGACGCGTTGGTCGGCGTCGCCCCGGTTCGCTGTCCGCCTCTCTTGCCCTGCTGCTCAAGGGTGCAGGATGGCCGGAGCGGCCGGCTCGTCCCCGTCTACGCTGAGGCATTCTCCGCAGACCAGGCTGCCGGCGGGGGAGTAGGGGTGATAGTCGCCGAAGACGGGTACGACGGCCTCGCAGTGCGTGCAGACGCCCATCGTGAACAGGTCGTCGACGAGCTCGTCCCGCAGCTCGTCGGCGTGCTCCTCGATGTGCGCCTGTGCCTCGGCCTCGCTGTCCCAGAACCAGCCGTTGGCGAGCTGCGCCTCGGCCAGCTGCGGGTCGGTCCGGGGATGAAGAGCGGCGGCGAGACGGCGACTCGGTGGCGGCGCGCGGCGCACCAGTGCCCGAGCTCGTGTGTGCCGAGGATGCCGAGGATGCCGACGGCGAACCAGACGCCGTCGAGCGGGGAGACGCTTTGGATTGCCGTCTCTTCGTCTCCCGTGACCAGGGTGCGGTAGGTGGCGGTGTGGGCGATGCCGACGACCCAGCAGGAGAAGGCGGTCAGCGCCAGCGAAAGCGCCGGGGCGGATTCGATCAGGCGTGTGCGCATCAGGCGGTGTCCAGTGTGTCGGTCCGGGTCAGCGGGTGGCGGATGCAGACGGTGCGGTCGGGGTGCTGTGGCGTCGACGGGGGTTATTTGCGTTACTGCTCCATCGACAGGTTGTCGCCCAGCGTGCGCAGTCGGTGGGCGATCGCGTCGCGCACGCGGTCGTCGACCTGGTAGACGGTGACGCCGTTCGGGCCTGGCCGTCCGTGGGTCTCGAAGCACAGCGCGAGGCGGTGCAGGAACTCCGAGTGTGGCAGCGTCGCTGCGTCCGTGGTGATCATGCACATCTGAATCCTCCGGTCATCCGGCGCACCGCTTGCGCCGCGGCGGCGTTGATCCGGTCTACAGCGGCCGGCCGTATAGCCTCTGTCCGGCTGCGCCGGCTCCGTCCGTGAACGGAATGCGTGGATACGCTATCCGGCCGGCCATGGGGTCCATTCCTTTCTCCAACGGTCCCATTTGTGTCGTTCTTCGCCCGTCAGAGACCACCGTAGTCTCCAGGCCCACCAGTGCAGTCGTATCCACTGGTGAGGGTACGGCAGCCAGCGAGCCAGCTCGATGTTGTCGATGGGCGGTGCGAGCCGCTGTTTACGGTACTTACGCTCCAGCATCAGTCCTTCCCACGCTATCTCGATGACGGCGCGGTCGTGGGTGGCCGCCCATATCTTCGTTGCGCTCCAGCCGTCGGGGTGGCCGAGGGTTCGCAGTCCACGGCGCGCGTCTCGTAGCCCGGACCTGCCGATTCGATCCAGCACCACGCTGTGTGTGTCCTCGTTGGTGTAGTTGAGTTCGTGCAGACTGAGGGGGATCGGGCTGAACCATGTTGAACCGGTGTGCCAGCCCCCGCTCTGCGACATGCGGGCGTACGGGATGTTGATGGCCGTGGTCCCGGTGATGTGGCGCCGTGGGCTCGTCGGTCCGATTGTTGTCGGTGTTCCTTCGCTGTCGCCTGTTGTCATGGCTCTCTTCGGCAGTCGTTGCCGATCTTCCCACGTGCAGGGTTGGAACAACTGGGCTTTGGCGCGCTGTCCGGGGCGAGCCGGGTCTTGCTGGGGGATGTCATGAGCGGCGGATCACTGGAACATCCCGACTCGAAGTTCGCGGCGGTGGCCGCCGGCCTCGAGCGTTCGATCGAGCAGCGTCGCAACCACCGCCTCGACAGTTGTCTGGCGCGCGGTGCGCAGCGTCAGCGTCTCTCCGGTTTCGAGGACCGCGGTGGCGGGTCTCGTTCCGGACCGGGGTCGGATTCGGGTCCGGTCCGGGTCGGTGTCAGCGTTGTGGTCTCCGTGGCGGCGAGCCGGCGTGGCAGGTTCTCGTCAAGCAGAGCGCGCATGGTCCAGGACGAAATCACGCGCCATCGCGAGCGCAGCGAGGGCTTGTTCCTTGGACACCGACGGGAAGTCATCCAGGAACTCGTGAACGGTTACTCCCTGTTCCAGGTGGTCAAAGAGCGACCGGACCGGTACGCGCGTACCGCGAAAGACGGGTGTGCCTCCGGAGATTTCCGGGTCGCTGTGGACGACGGAGTCTGCCTGAATGTAATTCATGACAGAGCATCGCACGGGTCAGGGTGTCTCGATCGTCGCCCGGCGCGTGGTGCGCAGCGTCAGCGTCTCTCCGGTTTCGAGCACGGCCGGGGCGGCGTGCGGGCCGCGGCCGCGGCGCTGCCTCCCGCGGTGCCGATCGCGCCGCCGATGGCCGCGCCCTTGCGGCCTCCGAGGACGGCGCCGAGGATGGCTCCCACGGCGGCGCCGCCGCCGATGCGGGTCGCGTTCTGCGAGGTCTGGCCCGGGCCGGCGCGGGCTACCGGGGCCGTCTCCAGGGGCTTTTCGACGCCGTTGTATGCAAGCGTGTGGAACCGGACCGTGATGCGGTCGGACCCGCTCATGCGGCCGGCCCGCTCGACGCCGGTGACCGAGCCGAGCATGCGGATGCCGACGGGGATCACCGTCCGGCCGTCGACGGTGACGTCGCCGGCGGTCGTCGCGGAGACCGTGTCCTCTACTTGCGCCGTCGCGCTGGTGACCGCGGCTGCGGTCCGCACCGTGATGGCCGTTCCTGCCGGGATGGCGATCGGCGTTACCTGTGGCGCCGGTTCCGGGGCCGGTATCGGCTCGTGGCGTGACGGCTCGGCCGTCGCGGCCGGGGCCGGCGGGGCAGGGGGCTGCTGCGGTTCGGGGCGCGCGTGCGTTGCGGCCTGCGACTGGGCGATCCGCTCGAGGCGCTGCTCGGCGGCGCGCCTGGCTGTGCGCTCGCGTTCCAGCGCGGCCCACAGCCGGTCGGTCTCGCTTGGCGGGGTGTCCTGTTGGGTGGTGGTGGGCTCCGGCGCTGCGGCCGCGGCCGTGCCGGTTTCGGTGGCGGGCCCCATCGTCCAATTGCGGCAGGCGGCGACTCCGGCCCCGAGGGTTCCGCTGAGCATCGAGAGCACGATTGCGAGGATGATGAGCCTGATCATTGGTGTTTCTCCGTTGCGGGCATGCCTGCGTGCGCGGGCGGAAAGCGGGTCGGTCGGAATCGACTTGTAACGATTCCGGGTAGTCGTTTGCCCCGGTGAATCGACCATCAAATGGAGCCGGCGAGGCGGCTTCGCCAGTCGATTTTTCGGGCGGGTTTCGTGGAGCGTGGGAGCGGTAGGTCGCAGGTGTGACGCGGCTGGTGTCGGTCAGTTGGCGGGGTTCAGGTTCTTCAGCAGCTCGAAGACCATCGTGCGCAACTCGCGGACGTCCTCCTGGACATCGTCGATCCGCTGGTTGGTGTCGTCGATCCGGCGGTTGACGTTGTCGAAGCCGTCGTCCATCCGGCGGTTCGTGTCGTTGATCTGCCGTTGCAGGTTGTCGAAGCCGTCGTCCATCCGGCGGTTCGTGTCGTCGATTCGCAGGTTGACGCTGGTGAATCCGTCATCGATCCGCGCGTTGGTCGAGCAGGTCCCGATGCCGAGGGTGACGATGATCGCCCCCATGCCGAGCAACACGGCTGCGTTGTCCTTGTTGACCATCTGTTCAGGATCCTATCAGAGGGAGTGGCGGACTCAGAACGGGATGTCGTCCTCGGTCATGTCGTTCGGGTCGGCCGGAAGGCTGCCCGGGTTGCCGTCGCCGCCGTCGTTCCAGGGCACGTCGGCCCCCGGGTCGGTGGCGTCCTCGAGCGCGTCGGCGACGCCGGGCTCGCCGGCCGCCTGGTGCTGGCGGATCAGCTCCGCCATGTCGGGGAACTTCTCCCGGCTGACCGCCTCGGCGAACAGCTCCCAGGACTCGCGGCTGTTCCCGTCGCGGTCGGTCCAGACGTCGAGGATTAGGGCGCCGGCGACACTGACGTGGTCGCGCCTGGCGATGCCGTCGAGCAGGCCGGCGCGCTCGCCGAACGCCTTGACGCGCACGAAGGCGGGGCGCTCGCGCTCGCACTTCTGGCGGCCGTCGTAGAGGCCGACGAGGAGGGTCATCTCCATCCACTCGGCGCCCTTGGGCGACACCTTGCGTTCCGGCCCGTCGCGGACGACGACGCCGCGCAGGTGCGCCTGGGCGAAGCGGAAGCTGCCGGTGGTGGCGGTCTTGCGGCCGCCGCCGCCTGACGAGGCTGTCTGGTTGTTCATGGGGCGTTGTCTCCTTGGAAGCGTAACCGGGCGGGATGCCCGTGTGGAGCGGGAAGCTGCTCCGTGTCGTTCAGCTCAACGTGCGGAAGGTCGCCGAGATGCGGCGGTGGCGCTCGGCGGCGGTGTCGCGGCGGTCGATGCCGTGCATCCAGCTCGTTCGGGCGGCCCCGGTGAGGACAAGCGCGGAACGCGCCGGCAGCGTGACCACTTCGTCGCCGGGGAGGCCGTCCCGGCTGTACGCCTGCCCGTAGCGGGGCCGGAAGCGCATCGGCCAGTCGGTTGCGAGCGAGACCGACACGATGACGGGGCCGAACGCGTCGGCGTCGGCGTGCATGCCGATTCCCTGCCCCGGCAGGTACTCGTTGACGATGCACTGCTCGGGCGGCGTTCGGCCGAAGAGGTCTTCGAGCCGTGTTGCGGCTGCTCTCGCCCAGGCCGGGAAGGGCGCGGCCGGCGCCGCGCGGCCGGCCGTGCGGCGCGAGTAGTCGTAGCGGAAGCCGTAGTGCTGCACGCGGCGCCCGATCTGATGGGACCAATCGCTCGTGTCGATGGCTTCGAGCCAGGCCGCTTCCTCGGCTCGGTCGAGGAAGTCTTCCAGCAGTCGTGCGCCGTTGCCGAAGATGCTCGCGGTCATCGGTGCGTTCTCCTGTCGCCGGCCGAGGCGCCGTCGGGGTGTGCGCCGGTCAGGGCTGGAGGCTGCGGGCGTGGCGTCCCGGGCGGCTGAGGCCGCCGGCGCGTGGGGAGCGTGGGGGACAGGGGTCTTGTGGCGTGGCGGCGGGTTGGCCGTCGTTCCGATCCCGTCCGTACCTCCATTGTCGCCCGCCTGTATCCCTCCCTCGTGGTTCGTCTCCGGTTCCGCGCCGACGTTCGAGAGGCGGGGCGGCCCGTACAGGGCGGTGAGCGTGTCGTCGGGGCCGGGGTGCTCCGGCACCGGTTTCGTACACTCCGCCCGCCCGGTACGCAGCCTGCGTGTCGGTTCTGCGGGGGAGGCTTGAACAGTGGCGGAGTCTCGGGCCAAGGCGGAGGAGTTCTCGGACCTGTGGGGCGAGCTGATCCACTCGGGGCGCTGGTACCGGTCGCTGACGGTGTTCCTCGCGGTGGTGGTGCTCGTGCTGCTGGTGGTGGTGATGGTGCAGGCGTCGCGCCCGGCGCCGATGCCGCTGGTGGTGCGGGTCGACGAGGTCGGCCGCGCCGAGGTGGTCGATTACGAGGTCGAGCGGTCCTCGCTGGACCAGAACGACCCGGTGGTCGGGTACTTCCTCAACAGCTTCGTGCGGGACCACTTCGAGCGCCGGCACGCGCTGCGGGCGGAGCGCTGGCAGCGCTCGCTGGCGTTCATGACGGTGGAGTTGCAGCAGCAGGTGTACGCGGAGACCGTCGAGGAGCTGACGGTGTTCGTGTCGGCGCCGGACGCGCCGGAGTTCCTGGTCGAGAACGTGCTCGTGCGCGTGATTCCGCAGCCCGAGCCGCCGTACCGCGCCGAGGTCATCTTCGACCGGGTCGAGCAGTTCGGGCCGACGGAGATCGCGCGTGAGCGCATGACGCTGTCGCTGCAGTTCGTCTTCGCGGACTCGGTACCGGCCGCCGCGCTGCTGGTGAACCCGCTGGGCCTGGTGATCACGTTCATGGACGTGCAGCGGCAGCTGGTCGGCGTCGACGGGCTGGGGTGATTCGGGATGGGCCAGGACGACTACTTCGATCCGCGTCGCCGGCCTCGTCCGGTCACTGACGAGCACATCGAGTCGTTGCGGTCTTTCTGCGAGGGCGGTATCGACCGCAACCAGGCGCGCTTTGCGGCGTCGGTGATGCACCTGGGGGGCGTGTTCACCTCCGAGCAGGCCGGGGCGTGGCTGGACGAGCACACCCCCGGCTGGGACGACGGCGAGGGGGACCCGGAGCCGCGGCGGCGGCACGGCCGCAACCGGTTCCTGCAGAACCTGTTCCGCGAGTACGGCTCGAAGAAGCGGCTGTCGCGGCTGGCGTCGACGCACCGGATGCCTGCCGGCGGGCAGTTCGCGCACCTTGGGTCGCGGCCGGCGTACGAGGCGGTCGGCCTGGGCGGGTCGCGTTATCGGCGGCTGCCGCCGGCGCTGACGGCGCTGCAGCGGCTGCTGCTGCACGACTACGTGCTGCAGACGGCGGGCCGGTGGACCTGGTACGGGGCGACGGACCAGAAGCTGGCGCTGTTCGACGCGCTGGGAGTCGGCCGCGACGTGCTCCCGTCGCGCGAGTACCGCGGCGAGGGCGCCGGCGGCGGGACCGTGCGGCGCTGGTTCGTCGACCATCTGCCGGTGGGGGTGGCGAGCTGGAAGCTGTGCTTCCCGTTCGTCTTCTGCGAGGAGCGCACGGTGGAGGCGGCGGTGTCGCGGCTGGAGCCTTATGGTCGGCTGTGGGCGGCGCTGCGCCGGCAGGGGCTGTGGGTGCAGGTGGTCATCGTCGGCCAGTACGGCGACCCGGGGGACTGGGAGCGGCGGGTGTCGCGGTATGTGGACCCGCCGTCGCGCGAAGACCGCGAGCGGCTGGCGAACCGCGTGGAGCGGTACCTGATCGAGCGTTTCGATGGCGATGCGAACGGCGCGGCCGTGCTGCGGGCCTACGGGGGGGCGCCGGGGGCGCGGGCGCGGCTGCGGGATCTGGAGAGGAACCTGCCCCGACTGGCGGTCGGCCGCGAGGTGATGGCGGTCGAGGTGTGGAACTCGGAGCGGCTGTCGCAGCCGGCGTGGGTGCGCGGCCCCGGAGGGGCATGATGAGCGGCTTGCAGCGCCTGGTTGCGTCGGTGGTCGTCTGCGTCGCCTGCTTTTTGGCGTTCCCGTTGTCGCTGGGCGAGGGCGGCGCGCTGGAGCTGGCCGAGCGCCGGCCGGCGGACCGGGTGGCCGCGTGGCGCATGGACGCGCAGGTGCGGTTCCTCCGCGCCGGCGCCGATCCTGACGTGGACCCGCTGCTGGTGTACGTGGCGGGCAACTCGCCGCGGATCTACAGCTGGTTCGTGCTCATGTCGTTGTTCGCGCCGGGGGTGTTGTTCTTCGTCGGCTCGTCGGTGGCCGAGTCGGTGCTGCGGGTCTTCGCCGGGAGGCTGCTGGACTGGCGCTTCGCGGGGAAGTTGCCGCCGTGGCCGCTGCGCAAGACGGACAAGTCCCCGTCGCTGGTCATCGGCGAGGTGCACCACCGCATGGAGCTGCGGGAGGTGCCGCGGCCGAAGTGGCTGCGGATGCCCGAGAAGGGGCTGTTCACGGGGCTGATGATCTTCGGGGCCATCGGCACGGGCAAGACGACCAGCTGCATGCGGCCGTTCTGCCGGCAGCTGCTCGAGTGGCGGTCCGACGACCCGGAGAAGCGGGTCGCGGCGCTGGTGCTCGAGGTCAAGGGGGACTTCTGTTACGACGTGCAGGAGATGCTGGCGGAGTACGGGCGGACGGACGACTACATGGAGCTGTCGCTGCCGCCCGAGCCGGGGGACCCGGACGCGGGCACGCGGGAGGTCTGGCAGTGGAACCCGCTGTACTGCCCGTGGCTGGACACCTACTCGCTGGCCTACTCGCTGGCCTCGATCGTCAACCAGCTGTTCGGGAAGTCGAAGGAGCCTTTCTGGCAGCAGGCGTACACGAACGTGATCCGCTGGATCCTGGCGACCTACCGGTCGCTGCCGGGCGGGTGGGTGACGTTCGAGGACGTCTACGACTGCCTGCTGGACAAGCAGGAGCTGGAGAACCTGATCGACCGGCATACCGCATACGTCTACGGCCAGTTCGAGTACGAGGTGTTCGTGAGCGTGGAGGACTTCGAGGAGCACCGGGACCGGCTCACCAGCGTTACGGTGACCGCGCAGGACGTGGCGGACCACCAGGCACTGGTCGGGACGCCGGTCGCCGGCGGGGACGGGAACCATTCCCCGCTGCCGGAGCAGTTCGTGCTCGGGCCGCTGGTGGACGGGAAGCGGTCACCGCGCACGCACGTGTTCGAGTGGCAGGTTCTCGGCGAGCGCGCGGCGATCCGCGTGGGCCACGCCGGCTACTGCGTGCTGTTGTGGGAGATGCGCAAGGAGGGCCGGGTTATCGAGTTCCTCCGGCACCCGGTGAAGGGTCCGACCGACGACGAGGTGGCGCTGAACGCGAAGATCGACCAGTGGTACAAGAAGGACTGGATCGGCCTGGACGAGAAGCTGCGCTCGTCGATCGTCGAGGGGATGTCGGTGTTTCTGGGGATCTTCGTCGAGCCGCGGGTCGCGCGGGTCTTCTGCCCCAAGAACCCGGCGCAGATGACCGAGGCGGAGCGCAAGCGCCTGATCCCGCCGCTGCTGGAGACGATCGAGACCGGGAAGGTGCTGGCGCTGAACATGCCGGGCGGCACGAACCCGGCGCTGGCGCGGGCGGCCGGGGTGATGCTCAAGTCGGCGTGGCTGTCGACGCTGCTGCTGCGGCCGAAGGCGATGAAGCTGAACCCGAAGAAGTTCTTCCGGCCGGCGGTGTTCATCTGCGACGAGTACCAGTCGTTCGTGACCACCGGCGAGGACGACCCGGCGGGCGACGAGAAGGCGTTCGCGCTGACGCGGCAGTCGCGCTGCATCCCGATCGTGGCGACGCAGAGCATCTCGTCGTTGAAGTCGGTGCTCGGCGACGGCGAGTCGTGGCGGGCGCTGCTGCAGACGCTGCGCTCGCGCATCTTCCTGTCGATGGCCGACGACGCCAGCCTGGAGACGGCGAGCAAGCTGCTGGGGCAGGTCAACCGGATGCGGGCGTCGTTCTCGCTGTCGGAGAACACGGGCCGGGCGGCCGCGTCGCTGTTCACCGGGCGCATCGGGGGCGGCTCGGCCTCGGCGGGGCTGTCGAAGTCGTATGCGGAGAAGCGCGAGGCCCTGTTCCACCCGCGGGACATCGCCCTGCTGGGCACCTGCCAGGCGATCGCGCAGATCTTCGACGGCAACGAGGTGCACGACGCCACGCGGGTGTACCTGAAGCCGGACTACAAGCCGCGCGACCTGCCGTACTGGCGCTGGTACGAGGAGATGCAGCGCGACAAGGTGGCGTGAGGGGAGGGCGGTCTTGGGTGTTTCAGGCGCGGCCGGCGGGGAGCTGACGCTCACGTCGTTGCGGAACGTGTTCCCTGCGATCAAGGACTTGATCGGCGACGAGACGGTCACCGAGATCATGGTGGTGTGCGCGCGCGGCGGCGCCGTGCTGGTGTTCTTCGAGAAGCGGGGCGTGCTGCACCGGCTGGAGGCCCGCGGGGTGGGACCGCGCGACGTCGAGCGGCTGGTCTACTCGATTGCGCGGCCGCTCGACGTGGACCCGGACGTTGTGCCGCTGGGGGATGGGCGGCTCGCCGACGGCAGCCGGGTGGCGCTGTGCCTGCCGCCGGCGTCGCTGGCGCCGGCGGTGACGATCCGGCGCTTCTCGAAGGTGGTGATGAGCGGGGCGGAGCTGGTCGCCGGCGGCTCGCTGCCGCAGGAGGTGCTGGACCTGCTGGGCGCGACGCTCGCGCATGGTGGCAACGTGCTGGTGGCCGGGGGCACGGGCTCGGGGAAGACGACGCTGCTCAACGCGCTGATCAAGCTGTTCCCAGCCGACCGGCGGATCGTGGTCATCGAGGACACGATCGAGCTGAAGGTGGACCAGCAGAACGTGCTGCGCCTGGAGGCTCGGCAGCTGTCGGCGTTCCAGCTGACGATCCGGGACATGGTCAGGCACGCGTTGCGGCAGCGGCCGGACCACATCGTGGTGGGCGAGATCCGCGGTCCGGAGGCGCAGGACGTGCTGCAGGCGCTCAACACCGGGCACGGGGGGAGCCTGACGACGATCCACGCGAACACGGCGAAGGACGCGCTGTCGCGCCTGGCCTCGTGCGCGATGCAGGCCGAGGACCGGCTGCCGTGGGACGTGCTGTGCCGCGGGGTGGCCAGCGCGTTCCAACTGGTGGTGCACCAGCACCGGCGTCCGGACGGCTCGCGGGGGGTGAGCGAGCTGCTGCGCGTGTACGGCTACGACGCGGGTTCCGGAGAGTGGAAGGCGAAGTCGCTGTGGCGCAGCCAGCATGCGGGCGGGGCTCCCGAGGCGGGGCCCGTGCTGCCGCCGCTCGCCTCGGGGGTGTCGGCCGGCGGGAAGGCGGTGGCGGTCCGCGCCGGGGCGAAGCCGGGTGCCGGCGTGGTCGAGGTGGACCCGGAGGACCGGGGCACGGTCCCGCGGCCGGCGGCCCCGGGGCTGCCGTCGCCGGCGGTGACCGAGCAGTTCGGCCGGCGCAAGGTGGTGTCGGCGCCGCCGGTCGATGCGCGTCCGCCGGACGAGTCGGATTCCGGTGCCGCGAGCCGCGTGGTCGGCTATCCGCACGGTGAGCCGGTGTCTGGGACGGCGGATGGAGGGAGCGGGTGATGGCGGACCCTGGTGTCGTTGAAGAGACGCGCGAGGTTGCTGCGCAGGGTTCGGGCGAGGATGCCGCGCCCGATGGTGCGGGCGGGGGCGAGACGGACCGGATGCAGGACGGTACATCGTCGTCGCCCGATGCTGCGGAGCCGTCGCTCGCCGACGCGATGCGTGACGCTGTTGCCCCTGGAGACGGCGGTGATGGGCAAGAGGCCGGCGGGCAGCCGGGGGAGGAGGGACCTTCGGAAGATCCGCATCCGGGCTCCGGAGAGTCAGAGGACGCTGTCGGGGCGGGTGGCGAGGATGAGCTTCCCTTGCGGAATCCGGACTCGCAGCCCGAGTCTCCCGAGCCGACTCCCGAGAATCTCGCCGCCATCCGGGCGATATCCAGGCGTCAGGCCGAGGACACCCGCGAGGAGGCTTCGGAGAACGCTACCGTTGTGGTGCGCAAGGAGGTCCGGCGGATCCTCGGGCTCGACGGCAAGCCCGACTTCGAGGCGGAGAGCGTGTCTCACATCATGGGGCTTGCCCGCGACGGCGAGCGGGTCGATCCCGAGCTGGAGAAGGAGCTGCGGGCCGAGCTCGACGCGCTCGGTGTGGACCTGGGGGTCGTGAAGCTGCGTTACGACTCGATGTCGAAGGAGGACCGTCGGCAGTTGACGACCTTCGAAGTCCAGCAGGCGTTCCTGCGCGTGGTGGAGCGCGTGGAGACGCTGGCGACGCAGGCGTCGGTCTCCCTGGGGCACCGGATCCGGATGTTCGACGGGGAGGCGAAGGATCAGCTCAAGCTGGTGGCCGGCCTGCGGGTGCTGCTCGAGACGGAGCAGGGAAAGGTCGAGAAGCTCGTTGTGGGGTTCGGCGACAGGATGAAGAAGGAGACGGAGGGCTTCGAGAACAGGACGCAGGAGGCGACGGAGGGCTTCGAGGCTGTCGTCCGCGAGAAGAGGAAGGCGCTTGCCGAGAAGGTGCAGGACCTGCAGATGGCGTTTGAGGGTGTGGGTCCTCATCTGAAGTCCTGCGAGGACCGCGCGCAGCGGATTACCGAGCAGCTGGGCTCGGTCGGGTCGGCGGCCACGCATGCGGAGCAGGAGGCGCTACGGGTGATGTCGGAGCTGCAGCGCGTCGCCAACTCCGGCCTGGCGGTCCGTCGCCTCGCGCTGCTCGGCGGCGTGGTCGGGTCGGCCGTGGGCGGCTTCTTCGCGTTCGTGGTGCTGCTGTTGCTCTGGGCGGTCACGTCGGGGTAGGAGGCTCTTGATGCCCGAAGGGTTTGTCGCGCGGCGGCGTTCGGCGGCGGATGATGTTTGCCTGCGGGTGCGGCTGTGGCCGCTACCTACGTCGGCGCAGCTGCTGCGCCGCGTGGTGTCCGACGTGCTGGGCGCGGAGCCGGCCGACAGTCTGCCGCTGGTGGTCGTCTCTGCGGCCGACGGCCTCCGTTCGGTCGGGGTGGCCGGTCCCGGGGCGGCCGTGCATCTCGAGGTGCCGCTCTCGGACTTGGTGATCGGCGCGCCGGAGGGGGTGGCCGGTGACGAGCCGGGGCACCTGCTCGCGCGGGTGTTCTCGACGGCCGCGGCGGCCGAGCGGCTCGAGAGGCTGCGGGCCGGCTGGGGCGTGATCGGCTCCGGCGGGTCGTGGATGTGCCTGACGGCGGCGCCTGTCGCGTCGGCGGCGGCGCGTTGCGGCCGGTTGGGGCCGCGGCTTGCGGGCACGCGTTTCGCCGGGGGCCGGCTGCTCTTCGGTGCTCTCGACGTCGACCGCGGCGCGTCGTCCTGACGCGCCGTTCTTCTCTTTCGATCCACTTCGTTCGCGCGGGCCGGATCCGGTCCGGGCGTCCGTATGCTTGCGCCTGACTTGGCGTCGCCCCGGCAGGCTGGCGGCGCTGGAAGGGAGTCAGCCGATGGCCCGCGTTTCCCCCGAGTTCATTGACCGTGCGCTGGAGCTGCAGGGCACGGTCCGCGCGCGGGCCTCGGCGGCCGAGAGCGCGTGGGCGCTGCGCAGTGCGGCGCATACCGGCGAGGACGCCTTCGACGCGCTGGCGCGGCGGGTGACGTCGAGTCCCGTGCGCGTGGCCGGGGTCCTCTCGGGCGAGCACGACCCGCTGCTGCTGTGCGCACTGGCGGGGAAGCGGTCGATGGAGGACCTGGCGGGCGTGACCCCGGCCGGCGGCCGGTCGAATGCGGCGCCGACCATGCTGGAGTCGCTGGCCGCCCGGCGTGTGCAGCAGCACTGGGAGTTGTGCCGTACGGACCCGGAGCGGGCCAAGCGGCTGGAGGCGAAGTGGGCCGCGTCGCGGGCCACGATGCGCTCCGGGCACCTGGGGCCGGCGCTCTCGGCGATGGAGGCGACCTACGGCGCGGCGTGCTCGGCCGAGCGCGAGGCGGCGCAGGGGCGGCTGGTGTCGACCGTGCCCCCCGCCTCGTGGGATCCGGCCGGCGCGCATGCGGGCAAGCTGGCCGGCTACGGCTCGGCGCGCTGGAACCGGATGCGCGCGCAGGCGGTGGCCGAGACGCGGATGCCCGCCCAGTGGCAGCACCGCCGTACGCGCAGCGAGGGCCCGCAGCGCCCGCGGGCGCGCTTCGTCGCCCGCGGTGCGGGACGCCTCGAGCAGCTGGCCGACGCGCGTTTCTCGCCGCGCATGGCGGCGAGCCGGATCGCGTTCCAGGTGCGGCTGAAGATGGCGATGGCGCGCGGGCCCGGGGCGACGCGACGGTTCCTGACCTCGGTGGCGTCGAACCCGCGGCGGGCGGCGGCGGCCGTGCGGGCGCGCCTGGATCCGATGGTCATCGCGGCGGCGATCGGTCCGAAGGCCATCGAGGGGATGCTGGCCGGCAAGCCGGTGCGGGAGCCGGGGCCGCTGGGGCGGTTGCAGGACGAGTTGCACAAGCGGGACGTGGCGCGGCTGCAGAACGTGCGGCAGGGACCGGACGGCGGCGTTGCCGACCTGAAGGCGCAGCGCGACGCGCTCGACGGCGGGCTGGCCTCGGCCAAGGGCGTGCGGGAGGCGAGCGCGCGCTTCGTCGACAAGGTCTGGCAGGGGGACAGCCGGCCCGGCGCTGCGGGCGGCGGTTGGAGCGCGGACAGCGCCCTGGGCGAGCAGTTCCAGCAGGGGAGTGTGGACGGCAGCGTGTACGACGCGTGGCGGGCTCGGCGCGAGGCGGTGGTCGAAGGGGCCGCGGGCGAGCAGCTGCAGCAGCGGTTCGGGCCGGATCGCAAGGACCTGTCTGGCGCACGGGGTGAGGCGGCGCGTGACAGTGGCGCAGGTGACGACTGGGCGCGCGGCGAGACTGGACGGGTTCCGCGGGAAGGGAGTGGTGTCCCGCCGATGGAGCAGCCCGCGGCGCCTCCGCCGCAGCCCACTCCCGAGATACAGGGTCCGGGCATTTCGGATCCGATTGCGGGATCCTCGCAGCCGCTGTCTTCGTCTCCGCCGAGGCCTCCGGCTCCGCCGACGGGGCCGGGCATGTCGGATCCGATCCCGGGGCGTCCGCAGCCGCATCCGGACTCGCAGGAGGTCGACCTCTCGGGGATTCGGGATGGCCAGTGGCACTCGGGAGTGCAGAAGATGATGAGCGTCCCGGCCGGCGACGTCGATCGCTCGTTGTTCGTGCATCCGGAACAGGCGGACAAGTTCAAGCTGGTCGGAGAGGACAGGGACGGGAAGCGTGCCTGGGAAGTGCGAGGCGATCCGGAGGTCGACACCGTGTACCAGTTGCCCGACGGGTCCTACGATGTGGTGTTCAAGCAGGGTTGCGTGCCTACGGACGCGGTGGGCGAGTGGGCGGCGGGTCAGGTCGACGCGCGGGTCAACGGGCGTTTCGTTTCACAGGACCGGGGGTCCCGTTCCGGTTCCGAGGACTATGAGTGGGCACGCGTGGATTCCGCTGTCTTGTCTTCGGATGTGGAGAAGTTGAAGGAACGGTTTGATTCTCTCGGAGGCGCCGACGCGGGGTATCGCCTGCGTACCGAGAAGACGCAAGTTGCTCAACCCGGCGGATATTCGAGGGAGATGGAATCGACCGTGCTCGAACGCTGGCAGCCCCGGGAGCGTTCGCAGCCGGATCATGTTCCGCCGGGCGTCGGGTCGTCTCCGGTCCCCGGCGCGAGCATCGTGATTTCCGCGGATGCGTTGCGTGACGTCGAGGTGAAGGAGGAGGACCTGCCGAAGATGACCCAGGAGGCGGAGCCGCCTCCCGACGGGTCGTGGAAGGTCCATGACGACGACCGGATCGACCGGGTCATCCCGCGTGAGGACGGGTCGTACGAGGTCCAGTTCAAGCCGGGGGTGGCGGCGCTTCCGGAAGGGCTCGCCGAGGAGGCCGCTTCGCAGACGCACAAGCGGCGCACCGATCCGCAGCTGGTCGAGCTGCAGAACGAGCGTACCGCGCAGACGGTGGAGCTCGAGCGCGCCGCGCGGGAGACGCTGGCGGATGCGGTCGAGCGCGGCCGAGCCCCGTTCGACGTCGAGCGGGCGGGTTACATGCCCGGCCAGGCGACCAACGCGTTCAGCCGGGAGGGGATCGACGGGGTCGACGGCGACCTGCTGCGCGCGAAGGCGATCCGCGAGGGGGCGGGGCACGACCTGCGCTTCGCCACGCGGGAGCAGATCGAGGCCGCTGGCGGCAGGGTGTCGCCGGACGCCGAGGGCGTGATCGTCATGCGCGAGGTCGCGGTCTCGGCGCAGCCGTTCGGGGAGGGCGGGAAGGTCGACCGGAAGGCGGACCCGGTCGAGTACCAGGTGAAGTCGCCGCAGGTGCTCTACCACGTCTCGACCGAGACGGACCTGGTTCGCGGGCAGGTGCCGTCTCAGCCGCTCGCCGCTGCGGTTCCCGAGCTGACCTCCGAGGACCTGTGCAGGTCGGTCGGGGTGAATACGGTCGAGATGTCCCATCCGGAGGGGCGCAGCGAGTTCCAGTCGAAGAACCCGAAGCTGAACATTCCGCAGGACACCATCGCGATCGCGAAGGACGGAGGCGAGTCGGTCGCCGAGCGCAACGGCAGGCTCGTCGGAGCCGCGGTGCGGGCCACGTTGTCGGGGAACCGTTCGGCGGGAGACTCGCGCCCGGCGCCGCCGAAGGGTGCGTATTCCTCGGATGCGGCCAAGGCGAAGCTGGAACGCCGGCTGGTCGAGGTGATGGCGGCCGACCGGGCGGCGGGGCGGATCGGGGTGGCCTACCGGACGTCTCCGCCGGTGACCGTGAAGGAGCGGAAGCAGTTCGCGCAGATGCTCAAGAACCCGCAGGTGCGCGAGCGGCTGGGCAAGGAGGTCGACCGCGTCAGCTCGTGGGTCGCCGACGGGGCGCAGCAAAGGCTGAACGACCGGGGTATCCAGACGGTGCACCAGCGCGCCCAGGGCGTTCCGTCGTCGGCGCGGCCGGAGGGCCGGCCGGAGGGCCGGAGGATCGATGAGACCGTGCCGGGGCGGTGAGGTGTGGGGACAGTCATGGGGAGGTTCACGATGAGGATTTCTGGAGTGTTCGGCCGCGCCGTGACAGCGGTCGTGCTCGCGGCGGCGATGGGCGTTTCGGTCGCGGCGCAGTCGTACAACGCGATCGGGTCGGGCGGGCCGTTGTGGTGGTTTCCGGCCAACGACGGTTCGTACTCGCGGCATCACGACGTGTGGCACATGTCGTACTTCGAGGCGTTGAACGACGACTGGACGGTCGCCACCTCGTTCCCGACGATTCCGGGTGAGGTCGTCTGGGTCTCCAACGTTTCCGGGGCGCCGGAGAACAGCGCGTGCGATGTGCAGAACGGGACGGAGCTGGTCAACGTCGGCCCGCCGTATCCGGAGGACGGGAACCCGATCCCGCGCACCGCGCGGACGCCTTCCGGAGTCGGCGGCTTTGCCGGCTTGCAGATATCCATGCACATCGGGGAGTGGTGGCAGGGGATGAAGTACCGCGGGTACTACGACAATGCAGCCGCCCGGGCGGAGCACTTCAGCGGTTCGACCGCGGCGTACGATCCCGATGTCTTCGGGTGGTTCGATGTCCGCATGAAGGATGGCGCGGGCACCGTGCAGCGTCCGCCTCTCTACGACGGAGGGCACTCCGTGATGTGGATCAACCCGCTGTACTCGCACTGGCAGCTCTGGGGCGGCGGCGGGTTCACCATGCCGTGCCTGGGCATCTCGATGGTGCAGATGCATGGCGTCAACCGGGGGGGCGGCGAGAAGGTCTGGCCGCCGACGCCGGTCGGGGCCGACGGTGGGGAGTGCTGGTCGAACGCGCGGCCGCTGGTGCTGCGGGCGAACTCGGAGGCGCGTTGCGAGCCGAATCTGGCGGAGCGCTACCCGTATACGGACCGTTTCTGGACGGGGTTCGACGCGGCGCCGCCGCTGCCTGCTCCGGCGTGGATCGGTGGGAGTCACCTGCCGGAGTTCCCCCCGGACTACTCGGCGCCGTACGTGATGGCGCGCCGGGGCGAGGTCGCTGCTTTCACGGCTGATGAGCTTGCGTCGGCGTCGCCTCCGGCCGTGCCGTGGACGAACCTGTCGTACCCGGACCCGGGTGTGAGCATCGGCACGACGCGCGGCGCCATGCCCTCGCGGTTTCTGGATCCGAACCGGGTGGATCCGTTCGGCGGCGCGACCTACGGAGCCGGGACCGTCGAGTTGTACAACTCGGATCTGAACGCCACCGAGTGCCTGGAGATGGGCGAGTCCGGCTGGGATGCGGCGACCGGAACGTTGAACGTCGATTGCGTGCACGGCCGCGAGAACAGCCCCAACACGGCCCGGGTCAACCGTGCGGTGATGGGACACGGCACCGCGGAGCGTACGCGGGAGGTGGGTCCGGTCGACAACTCGCGGGGGTATGGCGGACGCGGGCTTGCGCGCCGGCATGCCGGGTTCTGGTCTCCGCCGGCGGGTTTCGGCTGGTTCGAGCATCGCAACGCGACGCTCGGGTGCCTCTTTCTCGAGGCGGATGTGGCTTACGATCCGGCGGCGAATCCGGGGTCCGGTTCTTTCGGTTCTTTCGGTCTGGCGTATGACGCGGAGCAGGCGCGGTTGGAGTGGGTGGAGGAGATGGACGACCAGAACGCTCTGTTCCTCCTTGCGCTCGCCCGCGGGCAGTGGCTCGACGCGTTCGCTGCGCGTCGGGCGGCCAGACGGGCGTTCCGTATCGCGTACGGGTGGGAGCTTGTCCGGGACTACCGCGTGGAGTACCTCCCGGAGATGGTGGATGCGTTGGGCGCGGCGGCTCCCTACGGGTACGATGCCCCGAGCAGTGTGTTGAGGGCCAACGGCCGGGTCCTCGGGCACGGCGGCAAGGCGTGTGTGACCAACATGGGCGGCGGGTACAACGAGGCACTCGTGCCGTCGACTCCGGCGATGGTTACCGGTGTCGGTTACACGGGACAGAGCTCCGTCCCCGGCCAGGGCGGGCCCATGTGGTACGGCCAGGCGTTCGACGGCTATGGCGCGCATGCCGCCGGGGAGCAGGGCGACCACTATACGCAGTTCGCCGACGTCGTCGGCCGCACGACGCCGTACTCGGAGGCGGTGATCAATGCGGGGTCGGAGTATCCGGAGGAGCTCCGGGCTTATTCGAACTACAACAACAACCGTCTCGGATCGACGGTGTGGCGGGATTTCGCCTGCTATACGGCGCACACTGGCTACTACGGCATGGGGCTCACCCGTGTCGGCACGCCGACCCTCGATCATCGCGAGCATCCGGACCAGGCGTGGCTGAACCCGGATCCGAACATCATCCTCGGGGACATCACCAGCACGCAGTACTCCAGCGGGACTCCTTGCGTGGGCGATCCGGCGTACGATGCGGTCGGCGCCGAAGGCACCCGGCGCTGTTTCGATCCTGCAGACGGCCTCGGGGCGTACAGCACTCCGGATCATCCCAGCTCGGCTGGTGCGTACTACATGCTCGAGTACAGCGGCGACGGGTCCAGCGACACCGGCAGGAGCGGTTCGGTTGGCGAGCTGAGGCCGACGTCGTATCGGATGATCGACGGGTCGGAGAGGTTGGAGGTGAACTTGCGCAGCGGCTTCTTCCACACGCTTCTCGGGTACCGCAGCCTGGACGTGGAGCGCCGGTCGATCTGGTTTGGCTACGGCGGTTGGTCGAACAGCCAGCGTTCGTCTTGGCTCCGTTCCGGAGAGGCGTTCGAGGGAGTGTCTCCCGCTTGGTGTGCTGGCGGAACGTGCGATGCGAGGGATGCCCCGATGGATTGGGGCGGGCTGGAGCATCAGGGGCAGGTGCGCTGGTACGGGGCGGGCACGCTGGGCGGCACCGGCGGCTGCATTCTCGATATCGAGGGGGGCACGGCCCTCGACAACAAGCCGCCGCAGGGCTCGGTGATGCTGCCGACCCAGCGCATTGTCTGCCTGCTGCCCACCGATGTCGGACCCGACGGCAAGTGTCCGGGAGAGAACCTGCCGTAGGCGGCGAGCTTTCAGATCGGGCGATGGTGGTGCGTGATGGCTGATGAGAACGTGTGCGGAGAGCCTGAATGTCACCGAGGAGACTGCCGAGTTGCTGGAGCGCTGGGTGCGGCGCACGGGTCGGACGCAGGGCGAGCTGGCGCGCGAGGCGCTGTGCAAGGGCCTGCCGCTGGGATGGGCCTCGGGAGCTTGCGTAGACGCCGGCGTCCGGATGGCGTCGGGGGGCGGACGGTGTCCGGGTTGCGGTCCGGTCGTGTCCGCCCTTCGTGTGTACGCCGCTTGCGGCGGGCGCGTTGCCGGTGGCTGCGCGTGAAATGTCGCGACGGCCTGATGGCGGGGCACGTTGCGGCCGATACCTTGTGTTGATGTCACTGTTCGCCGTTCAGCAGGCCGACGACGACGCGGCGCTCATCATCGAGGCGGCGGTCGCCGTCGCGGCCGACGGGTGGTGGGTCTTCCGCACCGCGGACGACCGTCCGATCGCGACGCTCCCCACCGCGAACGTCCGTGCGATAGATGCGCTGCCGCCCGGCGATGCGCGGGGACGCGCCTGGGCGCAGGGCGGCAACGCCGACGCCGCGGCCGTACCGGAGAATCGGCTCTACGCCAAGGTCTCCTGAACCGGTCATCCGGAACGGGGAGGGACGGGCGACCATGGGCTTGTTCCCTGTTCGGGGCGTGGCTGCCGGTCTGCGGGCTTCTGAGGCTCTCGCCGCCCTCGCCCTCGGTTGGTGCAAATTGCTATCGAGGACGGATTCCGTTGGCTGGCCGGCGCCGGCGGGAAGGATTCTTCCACAGCATTTCCACGGTTTCTGGGGACGCCGACCGGTGACCGGATTTCGGCTTGGCGCACGCGGTGTCGGCGGCGCGCAACCGCAACTCCTGCATCAGCACGTAGGCGGCGGCGGTCAGCAGGACGCGCAACTGGTTCGGTGAGAACCTGTGGCAACTCGTGCGGTCGATCTGCAGGGCCTTCAGTTCCTTGATCCGGTTCTCGACGTCACCGCGCGCGCAGTAGATGAAGCGCGGCGTCTGCCGCAGGTTCGTCACCACGAAGCGTGGATTGTCACGCGGCTCGCGGTCCCCGAGGCGAACGACCTCGGCCTTGATCACGACGCGGCGCGCGTGGCTCCACTTGCCAGCCTGGTACTCGTCGGTCTCGGCGTAGACGTGCTCGGTCTGTTCGCTGCGCCAACTGCGTGCCTGCGCCACCAGCATGGACCAGCATGGCCGGCTCGGCATCCCGCAGCAACACCGCGTTCTTCGCCATCGCGACCACGTAATCGAGCCGCGGCTGCGCCTCCAGAAAGTCGAACACCGCCGGGCTGGCGAAGCCCCCGTCGAGCCGGACCAGAAGGCGCGCCCGCGGAAACGCCCGGCGCAGCACGGGCAGCAACCGCGACAACAGCCCGACCGTCCCCTCGGAGGCGACCGCCTTGCCGTGCCGCAGCGCCGCGCACAGATACTGGTCGGATTCGCGGTCGAAGCTCCGCCAACACGTACTCCACACTCTTCCAGCCGAACCCTTGGCGCGACGATTTTTCCAAGGGGCGGGCATTCGCACGTCGACGGAAGCCGCTGCTCGACCAACCATGCGCCAGCAGGCAGGAGCCGCTCGAGCAGCGCGGTGACGGGGGCGGCGTTGCCGAGGAGCTTTCCCCACTCGTCGATGGGACGATTCGAGGTGAGCCTCGTGGAGGCTTGCTCGTAACGGCGCATGATCAGCTTGAGCAGGTCGTCGGCGACCACGACATCCTGGACGGCTTCGACCGTTCTCGGGAACCCGATGCAGGTTCACAAACATGGCTGGAGCCCTGGAGGCCCGACGGCTCGTTGAGCTGCGCGACCGCTGGCTGAACCCGCACGAATGGGTCGGGTGGGTCGAGGAGCCGGTTCCCGGATACCCGAAGCGGCCCGTTCCCGGCGACGAGAACGCGGCGAAGGCGTTCAAGAAGCGCACGCTGACGAACCTCTACAACGCCCGGCCGCAGTGGCTCGCCGACGCGCACGCGGCCCTTGACGCCGCCGTGGCCGCCGCGTACGGTTGGCTCGCGGAGATCTCCGACGACGATGTCCTCCGTGAGTTGCTGGCGCTCAACGGCGGCGGGCGGCAAGCCGGCCGACGGCGTGCGTTCCCGCATGATGGACTCGGCATTCCCAGGACGACAGGGGGAGTCGGCGCGAGGAGCCCGATGACGGACACTCGACAATGGACGCGGTCGACGCTCTCGCTGCTTGAGACGATGCCGGACGCTGTCGTGGTAGTTGACGCCACGGGCAGCGTCGTCTACGCCAACCGGCTGATCGAGCAGGTGTTCGGGTACAGCCCTGACGCTCTGGTCGGCCGTTCGGTCGAGATTCTCGTGCCCGAGGAAGCGCGGCAGCGGCATCGGGGACAGCGGACGGACTACGGCAAGGCACCAGCGGCGCGACCGATGGGCGCGGTCTCTCACGTGCTCGGCCTGCACAAGAGTGGCCGCGAGTTCCCGGCGGATATCTCTCTGAGTCCGATCGAGTCCGACGAAGGCTGGCTGGTCATCGCGGCGGTGCGCGACATGACCGACCGCCATCGCATCGAGGCCGCGTTGCGGGAGGCGAACGACAAGCTCGGCCGGGATCTCACTGTGGCGGCCAAGATTCAGAAGTCGCTCCTGCCGGGCCGGCCGGCTGGGATCCCCGGTGTCGAAGTCGACTGGATCTACGAACCGTGCGAGAAGCT
The DNA here is from genome assembly GCA_963662835.3 of Vicinamibacterales bacterium. Taxonomy (GTDB): domain Bacteria; phylum Acidobacteriota; class Vicinamibacteria; order Vicinamibacterales; family UBA8438; genus WTFV01. The sequence goes on along the minus strand of CAXXVU020000002.1, from coordinate 5,663,220 downwards.
CGGTGGCGACAGCTTCAACGCGTTCGAGGTCACGGCCGGCCTGATCGGTTTCTATTTGCTCGACGTGGCGGGGCACGGGACGGTCGCGGCGCTCCATTCGATGGCGCTGACGCGCGTCCTCGCATCGACGTGGACCGCAGAGGAGCGCTCATCGCCTGCGCAGCTCATCAAGTGGCTCAATGCGGAGTTCCCTATCGACCCGGAGACTGGGCAGTACTTCACGTTTCTCTGCGGCATGCTCGACCAAGCGACGGGCACGCTGCGCTATGCCTGCGCCGGGCATCCTGGCCCGATTCACGTGCCACGCGGCGGCCCGCCGACCGCACTGGGAGGCGCTGGACTACCGGTCGGCTTCTTCGCCGACGCCGATTACGACGAGTGCGAGGCGTTTGTCCGACCCGGCGACCGGCTCTACCTCTACTCCGACGGCGTGACGGAGGCGATGAACGGCGAGCATGAGGAGTTTGGCATCGCCGGGCTGGTGGAGTCGCTGACGAGGACGCAGGGAGCGCCCCTCGGCGACACCGTGCAGGAAGTTCGCCGCGCAGTGGTTCGGTGGCGCGGCAGGGAGGAGCTTGACGACGACCTGACGCTGTTGGCCATGGAAGTCGTCGCACCATGAAGCCTTCGATAACCGCGGACGGGAGTCGAACCGCGCCACGAGGGTTGTGATGCCGGTGCCCACGACGTGCGAAGCACCGAGAGATGAATCCTGGGTCATCGCGGGCGTCGGTCAACGAGGGGGACGGTCCGCAGTCGAGCTGCTCTCGGATGCCCGCTTCGTGGTTTGTCATCCTGCTCATTCTGTGGAGACCCCGCCGTTTACGGCGGGGAGAAAACGGAATCGCCACGCCAGTGGCGTCCGCGGACGCAAGTCCGCGATCCGCGCGTTCTGGCAAAGCCTCTTTCCTGTTTCCAGGTTGTGCAGGCTGATCCGCTCGTCGGCGGCGCCGCCGGTGTAGCACAGCCCGTGGGCCCGGTGTTTCACGAGCGTTCCGGTCTTGAATCCTCCCTTGTTCGTTCCGCCGTACGGCCTTCGCTCGCCTCCCCGGCTCGCGTTCGCGCGATGTAGGCAGCGACGCTGGCGCCGGATCGGCGTGATCCGCACGACGCGTTCGTGTTCCGGTGGCTTGCCTGCCTGCAGCACGCTCTCGGCCAGCGTCCAGGCGTCGACGCAGTGTGCGTCCCATCGTTCGCTGGTCTTCCGGCTGGTCTTCTGCAGCCCGTACTGCTCTCGCAGCTCTGCCGTCTCGTACCCCTCGAGCGTGCTCAACTCCCAGCTTTCCTCGACTCGGGTGTAGAACCATCGCTTCCCGGCTTCGAGCGGGCTGAAGCTCGCGTTCCACCGCCTCGCCTTCTTGCGCGGCGCCGCCGCGACGTTCTCGACCACCACGTTGGTGACCGGGTAGAGCGTCGCGAGCCATTCGAGTACGCGCAACTTCCATTCCCAGCGCGCCCGTGTTCCCGCTGGCACCCGGTCGTGGTTCTCCCTGTGGCGTTTCGGACTGCGGCAGGGTGTCTTCCGGCGCCGCCGCGCCTTGCGCAGGATCCGTCGTGCTTCGAGCTTGTCCCCGACCCAGTCTCTTGCGTCGGCGTCCACGTTCAGCAGGTCGTGCGCTGCGGTCCGTGCGCTGAATCCCTCTCGCTTGCTGCCGGGGTCGACGCCGATGACGACGGGCTGCTTGTTGCGCGCGCTCGGCTCGCGGTTGAGCCGGATGCAGAAGACGCCGTGCGACCAGTACGGTGTCGCCTCTGTGCGTTCGACGAGCCTGCGTGCCCGTTTCGGGCTGCAGGGCATGAGGATGTCGCCGTCGGCGGCCTTGACGGGAACTCGCAGGTGGTTACCCACCGTGTGTGTGCTTCCGCTTCGACACTGACCGGCCCCCGATGCCGCGATTCGCGGCTCACCCCCGGCTAGCGGGACACCTGGGCGGGGTCGCCGTGCCACCGGCGCCGGTTCAGTCGGCGGTTGCCCGCCTCGTCTAGTCAACGGTTTGGTCTCTCCGGTTCCGCTTGGCATGTGGTTCCTTCAAGCCCCTCCCTTCAGGGAGGGGTCGTTGACGGGTGGAACTCATCCCGCTCGGGGCGCGTTCGACTTCTCTTCGTGCAGGCGTGTTCCGATCGTGCTCGATCTCGGTCGTTCGGGTGCTCCGTATTCGCGGTCATGCGGTGGGGATCTCGACGATTCCGATCGTTTCTGTGACGGACGAATGTCCTGCTGGATGTCCGCTTCGGAGGCGGCTCGTCGTGCGTGTTGAAGCCCCGGCTGGTCGAGTTGTAGTAAAGTTGGTCAGGAGCGAGCCCGATACTACGGGCAGGATGACCGATTCAGGACGAATCGCCGTTGGCTCGCGGGTTCGGGTCACATGGGCGTCTCCACGCGAAGGGTATCGCGGGACAGTCGTCAAAGTCCGCAACGGGACGCTGTTGGTGCGCTTCGATGGCGAACGGTGGCGATACCTGCCGCCGGTGCCGGTGTGCATCGACGAGGTTGAGCCGGACGGCCTGAAGCATCCGGCAAGCGCGTCGCGTTGACGATTCACCCTTCCGCTGAGCGGACGGCTGAGTCAACCGGCCGGTCGCAGATCGCGGCCGGCGGGCACGCCTCCGCTCGTTCCGGGACTGGGTGGTCGAGCGGACCTACCATCCACGGGAAGTCATCGAGGCGGGCGCTGGCGCACGCGGTTCCGAGCAAGGCGGCGGCGGTGGCGTATGCGCGGCCGAGAACCCGTCGGTAACTGCCGTTACCTTCGTCCTGGACGAGAGGCAGCGTCCGAGGTGGGAGCACGATGTCCGACCCAAGGTGTCGGGGTGCAGCGGGGCCGGCAAGGTCACCGAACCCCTCGGCGCGGCGGCGCACCACCATGGCGCACACGGTGCGGATGGCGGCGGCCAGACCCTAGAGACCCCCGCCTCGCACGTGTCGCTGCGCGTCCCCTTTGAACCCCGTGCCGTCGGTCGCGCCCGCCCGGCGCTCCCGGTCTGCCGTTCGGTTCGGCGCCGACGGTCGGCATCGCGCCGCCGTCTTCGCACACGCAGCCACCGTGCTCGTCGTCGTGGGGTGTGGTCCGCGCCGGGACCCGGACGCCGCCGCCCGGGTCACACGGCCCGATGCGCCGAGGCAACCCCCGGCGGTCAGCGTGTCAGGTCCCCGTCCAGTGTGAAGGTACCGCAGGAGTCGGACGCAAGGGTGACCTGCAATTTCGCCATGGAGCCCGAGAACATCAATGTGAAGCTCGCCACTGTGCTCGTCCCGCACTCGGGATCGATGTCAGTACCGGCGAACTCACCGGATGCTACCGTGAAGGATCCGTTTTCGTCGATCGTGCCGGTGATGGCAGGCTGTTCAGTGGTTTCGCCGAACAACGTGATCGAGGCGGTAATCGTGAGCTGCTCGCCGTCCTGAACAACGACCATCTGCATCTGCCCCGTCAGGGATTCCTCCGGGGCGAGCGACGAACTCAGCGTGATCTGTCCGTCGTAGGTTCCGGCGACCTGCGGGAACGTCGATGGCGCAGTGGGTCCGCCGTCGCCGCACGCGGCAACCAGCAGCGCCGGGAGAGCGGTGGCCAGCAGGAAGCGGCGCAAGCGGTTCGGCGGCATCATGGTGATCCTGATAGCGTTATCGGTCGCAACCAGCTAGACCGACAGCAGTGCTCGCGTCAACGTCGTCACGAGTCTTCCGGCCGGCGCTTGCCGGCCAGATACCCCACCCAGTCGTCCATCAGCCGCCGCCGCCGCGCGAACAGGTCCGACCGTGCATACGCCGCCTTCCACGTTGTTGCGTACCACGTGGGCAGGTGCGGCCTCGATGACCTTCCGACGGTGCTCCGTCTCCTCGGCTGATGGGGTGGACGGCCTTCCCTCAACGGCATCGCAATGTGCCAGGGTGGAGCTGTCATGACGCACCACCTGCAGGAGGAGGCATCCAATGGGAGACGCTACCATCATCGGAATGGATCTGGCGAAACGCAGTTTTCAGCTTCATGGCGCTCCGCGCGGACGGGTCGGTTGCGTTCCGCAAGAAGCTGAGCCGCGGCAAGGTGCTCGGCTTCGTAGCGTCGCAGCCGCGATGCGTCGTGGCGATGGAGGCCTGTGCGAGTTCGCACTACTGGGGCCGCGAGATTGGGAAGCTCGGTCACGAGGTGAAGCTGGTTCCGCCGATCTACGTGAAGCCGTTCGTGAAACGGCAGAAGACCGACGCGACCGACGCGGAGGCGATCTGCGAGGCGGCCTCGCGGCCGACGATGGGCTTCGTGGCGGTAGAGACGCGGGAACAGCAGGCCCAAGGCATGTTGTTCCGCACGCGCGATTTGTTCCGCACGCGCGATTTGCTGGTTCGCGAGCGCACGCCGGCGCCCCGATCCAGATGACCCTGCGGGGGAACTCCCGCTGGCGGCAGGTCTTGCGCTTCGCTTCAGCGAACTGCTTCTGCGTCGTTCCGATGTTGCCGCGTTACCATCGGCCGCCGCTTCAGGACGGGCCTGCCGTCCATCCGGAGGCGGTTGATGGCGTCCATGATCTGGTCGGTGAGTGCTCGGGGCATCGGATCTCGTTCCGGCGGGCGTTACGCACGTCACTGCCGCGCCGATGCCCGGGGAACCGTCCCGATGCCGCCGTGGAAGGAGCAAGACCGCAATGGAGAGAGCAAGACGCGTGCGGAAAGGACATGCTGGATGCGCGTGAAGCTGCTCCGGGGAGACGACGACGCCACCGTGCTGCTCGTCTATCCCGCGACGACAATACGGTCAGACCACTCGGGGAGTGGGATTCATCGTTCGTCCTTCGTAAGGGTTTGCCGTTCCCGCCTCAACGCGTCTGCGATGGCGGAAACGTCCCGGTCCACGGCCGTCAGCATCCGCGGCAACAGCCCCGTCGCCGTCCACGTCAGCAGGTTGAAGTGCTCGGCCACCAGAGCCACGGCGGCGGCGCCGATGGTCAGCTGGAGTCGGGTGGCGACCGCGCACGCTTCGGTATCCAGGACCGGGAGGACCAGCGCCGACACGTCGAAGCCGACGCCCGTCGGGATTGCCGGCGGCGGCGTCGGAACGGCAACGACGATCCCGTTGCGCACCAGCGCCCGGCGGGCTGCCTCGACGAGGGTGTCCGCAGTGAAGGCGCACCGGTCATCGTCAAAACGAGCCAGGACGCTGCCGGTCAGCGAGATCACGTCGGCCCGTGCAGCGACCTCGAACCCCGGGAAGCGGTCGAACTCCTGCGCGGGGACCGGTCCGGGTATCAGGATGCCGAGGGCGAAGACCGCGCTCACGAGGGCGGCCGGCCGTTGTCGTGTTCCATGTTCCTTGGGCAACATCAGCTTTGCGCAACTCCTAGCAGCCTAGCACGCGTGCTCGAGGAGGAAAAGCCGGCAGGGGGATGGACCTTGGCGGCGTTGCGCACGATACTTCTGGCGTGCAGCGGGTCGAGATTGCCGTCGAGCACAAGACGCGGGGGCCACTCGGGATCGAGGCGCAGAAGGCGGACTACGCTGTCGGCGTCTGGACATTCCGGGCGGCAGGGAACCGCCAGGTGACCATCCCGGCAAGCGAGGTCGAACACATCGGCCTGTTCCGGCCGGCCGCGGAGTGATGCAGCATTCAGGTCGAGCGGCGGCGGTGTGGCGTCGCCGCCGCCTGTTCGTGGCGGTCCTGACGCGGGCCGGCTGGAAGCGTGATGCGGCCGCGGCGGGTGTTCGCGAACTGGCGGCCGTGGCGCTGGAGTCGGCGGCCGGCGAGTTGCGCCGGGGCCGGGACGGGCGCGTGCGGGCGCTGGTCGACCGGGCGCTGCGGCGACTCGGCCTGCTGGCGGACCTGGAGAGTTGAAGCCGTCAGGCTCGGGGCCGGCTCGCCGTGGTCCCCCCAGCGACGAGGTGGGTGTTAACCGTTTCGAGGCTCAGTACTTCCCCTACCGGCAAGGTGGCCAGCGGCTGGCCGTCGGCGCTCTGGAACACCAGCCACGTGTCCACCGTAAGGAGCATCGCCGCCTCGATGACGAGCATCGTCCGGTGTCCGCGTCGTTTCACCGAGAACAGCGCCATCAGATCTGAGGAGAAACCACGGTCCCGACTACCCCGGCTGCTCGACCCTGCCAGACAACCCAAGCCGGCAGGCCAAAGGGCCGGAATCACAACTGCCCATGCTACCTCATGCTACCCCGGTATCGCTGCGAAGAGGCCTTACTACGGGACCGGTTCCACCTCGTCGAGCGCGACGAGTATCGGCGCCCCTTCCCAGCGGTCGCCTTCGATGCGGATTTCCAGCAGCTTCCGCATGTTGTCGACGTCCACGACAGTTCCGATGATGTCGGTCCGCCGGGACGGCCAGACGATGCGCACCCGCGCTCCGACCGACACTGCTACGCCCGCGGTCTTGGACACCACCGTCATCGGGTTCGCGCCGGTCCTCTCGCCGGGTGGCATTCTGCTTGCAGGAGGGATACTACTATATCGACCGTTTGTGACGAAGCCGACACCCCTGGGGCGCCGGACCCCCTCGGCGTCCCCGGAATCAGCATCCACAGAATCCGTGGAAGTCCTGTGGAAGAATTGTCCCGCCCCGTATCGGACGGTCAACGGGATCGGTCCTCGACAGCGATTTGCACCATCCCGGGGCGAAGGCCTCAGAAGCCCTCAGAGGAGTCTGACGCGTCCAGTTGAGAGGAGGGCCGCAAACCGCGTTACAGGCCATCTTCTGATTCGCCATCGGTTCGCGGGTGTCAACGTTCGATGACGCCCGGTACGCCCCGCGGTGGCCGCGGGCAGGCTGCTTGGCGGCACTCGGCGACCATCCGGTCGGCAACGTGATGCGACCATCGCCGTGCCGCTTGCGTCGCTGACGCCCTGGTCGGATAGGCCCTCGACATGAACGCGGCTCGGCCGCTCAGCGCCACCCCCCCCAGATGTGCCAGTGGCGCGGTGGCGTCTCGTCGAGTGGGGCGGCGACGACGTGCGGGTCCGGATCTGTAAGGGGTTTCGGGGCCAGCTACCAGCGGACCGTCAACGCTACGTGCATCCCGCTCCGCGTCGGCGCCGCGGTGGTTCGGAGCCGCACCCCCGCCCGTCGGCCGGCCCGTTGCGCGGAACGTCGAGGGGAGCGGTCCGCCTCGGGCGCGCTACGCCCCGGATTTCTTGTCCGTCCCGGCCCTTGTCGTGGCGGATTTCGGCGCAGCCAGCACGCCGCGGGAAGGAGGGTTTCAACCGCGGCCTGCGTTGTCCGCCGCGCTTCGCGCCAGCGCTCCGTCCGTTGCGGCCCGGTCGCTGTTCCAGGCGGGGGAGACCCAGACGACATGGTGCAGCCGTGGCAGGTTCGCACAACCGTGGGACAGGCCGTCGACCGTCACGACTGCCCGGCAGGCGCCGGATGGCCACACCCGATAGACCGTCGCGGCCGGCGCCGGCGCCGCCCCGCTGGCGAGGAGAACGAGAACCGCGGCGCCGAGCAGCAGCAGCGCCGCGATCCCCGGCCGCGCGGAGTGAAAGCCGCCGCCGGCCGCGTCAGAGTGACGGCCAGCTCTTGCACGCTGGCAGCAGAGCGCGTGCAGGCCTGACGGCTGTGGGCTCGGCGTCGGCGCCGGCGTGGCCATCACCTCCTTCCCCCTCCGCTCCCTGACCGGACAGGGATGTTGGAACAGATACGCTCTTGATCGACATCGTACCCGCGGTCAGCGGCCGGACGGAACTAGGGAAATACCCAGGTCGTCCCCGAGGTCATCCTCGCCGGCCGTGGGACGGGTGTCCGGGCAGTTCACGGCCGCGGCGTCCGTTTCGTCGTCGACACGCGTCCACACGTCCGAGTCTTCGTCGGCTCGCATGAGGCGGTCGAGGGCGCGCACGGGTCGTTCTGCTGAGCCACCGCGCCTGGACGAGCCGGTTCGGCTCCGACCCGGACGTGGCCGAAGTGGGCATCGACGAGGCCGTGCTCGCGTTCACCGTAGCGGTGTCGGTGTTCGCCGGTCTGCTGTTCGGTACGGTGTCAACGGTCGCTGGAAGGCGTGTGGTATGACCAGTCTGGTCATACAGCGCGGTTCCTGGAGCTCGCCAACAACGGCGCCGGCGCTCGCTTGGTCGCGGGTCGATCCGGCGCGCACGCTCAACGAAGCGGGTACATCCGCCGGAGGCTTCGGCCGACTCCGAGCCAACCGGGGACAGGCTGTGCTGGCGGTGATGCCTGCGGCGTTGGCGCTCGTGCCGCGGGGCATGCGGCGCACGGCGCAGTGAAGGAGCGCCTCATCGACTACGTCGCCGTGTGCTTGGCGAACCCGGACGTCCCGTCTCCGGTGCTGTCGCTGGTGGGCGCGCCCGGGGGCGGAAAATCGACGCTGGTGCGGCAGCTCGCCGCCGCGCCTCGGGAGGGCGTGCGCCTGGTTGCGGTGCGGCGGGCTGGGCTCGGCGGCGGCGCTGCACGGCGCCCGCTCGGGTCCACCCGGACGGATCGTCGAGGAACCGCGGCGCGTCGGCGTTCGCAATCCGGTGTTCGTCCTCGACGAGGTCTATTGCCTCGACGAAGCCGGCTGCGCCGTCGCGGCGCTGCCCGAGGCGCTCGACCCGGCTCCCGGCGCCGCCTTCCGCGTATCTAATCTATCTCGACGTGGGCTTCGACCTGTCCGAGGCGCTCTTCGTGGCGACGGCGGCCAGCCCCGGCCGGGTGCCGGCCATGCTGCGCGACCGGATGACGGTGGTCGAGCTGCCCGGATACACCGCCGCGGACAAGAGGGTCATCGCGACCCGGCACGTGTTGCCGTTGCAACTCGCGCGCCACGGGCGGACGGCCGAGCAGGTCCACGTCACCGACGAGGCGGTCGAGGCGTTGATCCGCGGCTACACGCGCCAGGCCGGCGTGTGGGGGCTGGCCGGGGGGGGCCTCGGCGGCCTGTGCGGCAAGCTGGTGCGCCGTGTCAATGGCAACCGAAAACTGCACACTTCTGGCAACTGAAAACTGCACACTTCAGGGGAGGACGTCTCGGGCGGATCCGTACGTGCTCCTGTCGAGTCCCCCCTGGCGACACCGAAAACTGACCCCCGAAGAAACGGCGTATGTAGATCGACGACCGGCTGCAATTCCGAGACGGCGGTTCCGGTCCGGCGTGCCCCGAATCCGGCGGTCCGCCGCATCCCGTGGCGTCGTGGACGGCCGGGACGCCCCGTCCAGGCCGGGCCGCAAGGCCCATAACTGCCATCTGAGCCGCGGGGCGGACGGGGTGTCACCCGGAGGGCCGTAGCGTAGCGGAGGACGTGCGCAGCACGTTGACACGCCGGCCGTCCCGCAGCTACGCGGTACCGACCTCCCGACTGCTGCCGTGCGTCCCGGCGGTCGGGTCCTAACCGGGGAAACACGACCCTGCAGTCATCGACGTCCTTCCGGATGCCGGCGCCTGGCTCCGCTTCGTGGCCGCCAACCGGAAGCTTGTCGCCGGTGGTCTAGCCGTCACGCCCGAAGCCCCTGGGTGGCTCGACAGCCTCCAGTACCGACAGATCCAGATCGCAGACCTGCTCGAGCAACTCCGCGGTCGCGGATGCGGCGAGCGATTCCGGCAACGCGTCCCGCCACTCCCGGTACTGGTCCTGCAGCGCCAGGAGCGTCCGCACCGCGTCGTTCCACTGCTGTGGCCGCGACCTCCGGTCCGCCGGCCGCCGGTACCTGATCCGGGACTCGCCGGCCTGCCGTCGCTCCCTATGACGTGCCTGCCGCTCCGCGTTCGTCAACGCCACGACAACTCCACACCGTTACGTAACGGACCGTTGACAGGCGGCTCGGCCCCCGACGTTCGCGACATCGAGTGTCGGCGGGCTCGGGGCAACAGCGGACCGGGAGCACAGCCGCGGGGGCGGGCGCCGGCGGCGATTTCCAGCGGTACCGGTCCGTCCGGCAGCTCGGTGTCAACCGTTACCCGTCGGCGGCCACCGGTGCCGCGTTGCAGCGGACCGGCCCGCCTGACAACCACCACGCCGGCCGAAGGGCGGCGTGGGGCAGCACCGGCGCGTGAGCGTGAGTCCCTGTGTGTGCTCGCCATGATGTCGGTCGCATGATCAGGACTGTCGGTCATCTCGCGACTGCTTCCCGGCGCTTCTCCGCCGCGGAGCGCAGCCACTCCTGGTGCTCCCGCATTCGGTAGCTGTTGCCCCGGATGTTGACGATGTGGCAATGGTGCAGCAGCCGGTCGATGAGCGCTGCCGCCATGACCTCGTCGCCGAGCACGGTGCCCCATTCCTCGAAGCCCTTGTTCGAGGTCAGCACCGTCGACACCCGCTCGTGCCGGGCGTTGATCAGCTGGAAGAAGAGCACGGCGCCGTCCTGGCTGACCGGTAGGTACCCGATCTCGTCGACGACCAACAGTGCAGGATGCGTCAGCACCCGCAGGCGCCGGGACAGCTCTCCCGCGGCCCTGGCTTCCATGAGCGTGTCGATCAGGCCCGTCAACGTCCCGTAGTAGACGCGCCGGCCGGCCTCGGCGGCCGTGATCGCCAAGCTGATCGCCAAGTGCGTTTTCCCCACGCCGGGGGAAACAGTCCCATACTGCCCGCTACCAACGTTCCGACGCGACGATCCACTACCGATTCCATCCGCGGAGCGGGGAGCGCGTGGAGATCGTGCGCCGCCATCAGCGTGCTGGCAGGAGCGTGCTCGTCATTCGACAACCGGACGGCACGTTGGCGCAGGTCCCGACCTGGATGTGCGACCCCGCGGCCGCCGCGCTGTCGGTGAAGGACCCTCCGCGCATCGCGTTGACCGGTCTGCTCGACCTCCGTCTCACTGTTGACGCGGCGCTATCGTCGTTCTCCGGCATGGAGGAAGGAGAGCGGCTTGAGACGGATCCAGGTAGTCCAGCAAGGCAATCTGTTGGTGGAGACGCAGCCGGGACCGGCGCTGAGGGCACGGACACGGGCGACGGTGCTCCCGTTGGTGGCAACTCTGCTGCTCGAAGCGACAGCGACAGCACCAGCGACCGTGACCAGGCCGGGGGACGCCCAGGAGATGGAGGGAAACGATGAGCAAGATCACACCTGACCATCTCAATCGTCAGGCCTTCGTCTATGTCCGGCAATCGACGCGGGACCAACTGCGCCAGCATCACGAGAGCCGGCGGCGGCAGTATGGTCTGGCGGACCGTGCCCGCAAGCTCGGTTGGAGCGAACCGGTGATGGTGGACGACGACCTCGGTCGGTCGGGCGGCGGCATTGCCCGTCCTGGATTCGAACGCCTGCTGGTAGCGATCTGCGAGGGACGCGTCGGCATCGTGTTGGCGGCCGAGGCGTCGCGACTCGCGCGCAACGGCCGCGACTGGCACACGCTGCTCGAGTTCTGCGGCCTAGTGAACTGTCTGCTCGCCGACGAGCAGGCGATCTACGACCCGCGCCTGCCGAACGACCGGTTGTTGCTCGGCATGCAAGGGTCAATGTCGGAACTGGAGCTGTCGCTGCTGCGCCAGCGCTCGTTCGAAGCGCTGCGTCAGAAGGCGCAGCGCGGTGAGTTGTTCCTCAACGTCGCGGTCGGCTACGTGAAGGTCCGGCACGACCGCATCGCCAAGGACCCGGACCGGCGGGTGCAGGAGGCGATCGGGCTGGTGTTCCGGAAGTTCGCCGCGTTGCAGAGCATCCGGCAGGTGCATCTGTGGCTGCGCCAGGAGGAGGTGCGACTGCCGGCGGTCGAGGACATCGGCGAAGGCCGGCGCGTGGTGTGGAAGCTGCCCGTGTACAGCACGATCCACAAGCTGCTGACCAATCCGGTCTACGGCGGCGCCTACGCCTTCGGTCGCACGGGGAGCCGCATCACCGTCGAGAATGGGCGCAAGCGCGTCAGGCGTGGGTTGCTCCGGGACCGTGAGCAGTGGGATGTATTGATCGTCGATCACCACGAGGGCTATGTTTCCTGGGCGGAGTATGAAAGGAACCAGCGCGTGATCGCCGACAACGCCACGCGGGTGGGCGCGGTGGCCCGCGGCGCGGTTCGCCGCGGGGACGGGCTGCTGGCCGGCCTGCTGCGCTGCGGGCATTGCGGACGGCGGCTCCACGTCAGCTACAACGGCAACCAGGGCGTGTGCGTTCGCTACAGCTGCCGCGGTGCGCATCTGAACCACGGGACGCGCGCGTGCATCGCGTTCGGCGGCGTGCGCGTCGACGCGGCGGTGGCCACCGAGGTATTGCGGTTGTTGCAGCCGCTGGGCATCGAAGCGGCCCTCGAGGCGGTCGCGATGCGCGAACAAGAGCACGCCGAAACGCGCCGCCAGGCGGAGCTGGCGCTGACCCAGGCGCGGTACGAAGCGGACCTGGCGCGCCGCCAGTACGACGCCGTCGACCCGGCGAACCGGCTGGTGGCCGGCGAGCTCGAATGCCGATGGAACGCGCGGCTCGCCGACGTGCAACAACAGGAAAAGAAGCTCGAAGGCCTGACGGCTGCCCGCCCCGAGACGCTGTCCGAGGCGGAGCATGAGCGCCTGCTGGCGTTGGGAGCCGATCTGGAGACGGCCTGGACCCATCCGAACGCGACCGCGCAGACGCGCAAGCGTATCGTGCGGGCCGTGCTCGAAGAGGTCGTCGTCAAGCTCGCCGATGATCGGATCGACCTGCTGCTGCACTGGCGGGGCGGCGACCACACTCGCCTGTCGGTCCCGCGCAACGGACCGGGACGGCATCGCTGGTGCACGGACGCAACGGTCGGCGACTTGATCCGGGGACTGGCCCGCCAGCTGCCGGACAGCGCCATCGCCAAGACGCTGAATCGGCTCGGCAAGAAGACCGGACGGGGCAATGCCTGGACCGAGGCGCGGGTGTGTTCTTTCCGCCGCCGGCACGGCGTGCCGATCTATCGACCCGGCGAGATGGCGGAACGTGGGGAACTGACGCTGAAGGAGGCGTCCGCTCGGCTCGGCGTGAGCGCCATGACCGTGCTGCGGCTCATCGGCGACGGCACGATCTCCGCCCGGCAGGTCTGCAAGAGCGCGCCCTGGGCCATTCGAGAGGAGGAGATCGTCGCGCTCGATGGCGCGATCCCGCCCAGGCGTCGCCCGCTAACATCGAGCTCGGCCCAGAAAGTGCTGGATTTTCAGTGAAATAGCGAGGTGTGCATTATGAAACCGGACTCGGTGGACCGAGCAGGATGACGTTCTCGCCGCGGTCGAGGAATCCCAGCTCGTGCAAGCTCTCGATCTGCTCACGCTTGATGCTCGGCTGGAAGGTGAAATCGAACTCCGCCAGCGTCTTGACGGCCGGTAGCCGCGAGGAGCGCATCGCGGCCTGCAGGCGCCGGTTGTTGCGCAGCGCGATCTGGGCGTTGAGCACCAGTTCGATCGCTTCGCCCGCCGTCACCGCGCCGCTGTCGACCTGCGCCAGTACACCGTCGACCGCTTCCAGGGCACCGGGCATCTTCAAATCCGCCAGCATCGCCCGCAACCGGTCGCGCCGGTCACTCGCCGCCGCCTTCATCGCACCGCCTCCGCGTAGACGCGCAACGAGCGACGCTCGACCTCGACGGTCTCGGGCACGCGCCGGCGGACCGGCTCGGCGGCACGGTGAACGCCGAGACGCCGGTAGGGGCGGCTCGCCAACGGACCCAGTGCCTCGCGCTCATCCCGCTCGAAGCGGTCCACGGGGCGCTCGCCCGTCGTACCGTGGCGGCGTACGTTGGCCGTGTCCTCCGCCCAGCTCGACGCCTGCTCGTTCAGGTCCTCGTCGTTCACGAACGCACGTCCGTAGAAGAAGCTCTCCCGGATGTAGCGGATCGGCCGCTCCACCTTGCCCTTGGTCCGGGCCCGATAGGGCCGGCAGGCCCGCGGGTCGAACCCCCAGTGCGCGGCAAACCGCAGGAACTCCGCATTCAACACGAGCTGGCCGCCGCCCACGCGCCGGTCCGACAGCACGACCGCCCGCATCTGGTCGAACAACAGCTCCTTCGGGACACCGCCGAACCGCTCGAAAGCCGTCTCCAGCCCGCCGGTCAACACCGCCATCGTCTGTCGGTGGTAGAAGCACAGCCACAGCAGCCGGGAGTGGCTCAGCACCACCACCAGGGCGTACCGCCGGCCCCACGGCAGGGTGAACGTCGCGAAGTCAACCTGGCCCTGATGCCCAGCCGGCGTCTCGAACCGCACCACCGGCTCGGGCACCTCCCAGGGGCGAACCGCCCGGACGTAGTCCCGCACACGGCCGTAGCTACCGGAGTAGCCCGCCGCCCGGACCTCGTCAAACAGCCGCTGCGCCGACAGCCCGGGGAACTCCTCGAGGCGCGAATCAATGATCCCTGCGTAGGGATCCAGCTTGTGGGGCACCGGCGGCCGCGGCGAGTAGCGCGAGCCACCCGCCGACAGGTCCCGGTCCAGCTGCCCCGTCACGACCCACTCGTGGATCGTCCGGCGACTCACCCCGAAGCGCCTCGACAACTCGGCCTTCGAGACGCCCCGGTCCAGGTAGTGCTTCAGCAACATCCTCGTCTCCCATTCGTGCATCCGAGCCCCGCTCCTTCCCTGTTGACGACGCCAACAGCTTGGAACGCGGGGCCGAGCCCACCAACCACCAAGGTGTGCAGTTTTCGGTTGCCACGAATGGGAAATTTACAGTTGCCGCCAACACGCCGACGCGCCGAGGGAAATGAGGTCCCGGTCGAGGTCACGCCGTAGACCCTGATCGAGATGCTCGGCGCGCCGGCCGGGCCAGACGTCGAGGCCGCCAGTCGCGTCCGCCGACCGGGCGTTGCCGCCGGGCTGTGCCGCACGGCGGCGGGCGGCGGCGCGGTGATCGTCGTCGAAGCCAGCCGCCTGGCCCGGTTCCGGGGCGCTGACCCTTACTTACGGTGGGGTCTGGTACCGGTTGGTGGCCCCGCCGGTTCCTGATCAGCTACATTGAACGCGCGAGGACTGAGAGGAGGACGCCATGCTCGACCGCGAAGCACTGCGGCAGGTCGACAAGCTCATTGCCGACTGTGATCGGCGCGCCGCGCAGTCGGCCGTTACCGAGGAATACCTCGACGCGCTCGCTCGGGCGGCTGCGGCAGCCACCAAGGGCGCGGCCGCGCAGAAGACTGTGTGACGGTGGGCGGTGAACCCGGTGGCGTTCTGACGGTGCAGGACCGCCGACGGAGGGTCGCCGACCGCGGCCGGCCACTCTCTCGCGTGGATACAGTTTCTGCTCCTCGCGGGGCTCGCCGAGGCGCTGATTGCGACGGGCAAGGCCGGCCAGGTTGTCAGCGGCTGGCTCCTAGTCGCAAGCCTCCCGGCTGCGACACGCGCCTTCGGGCGGTTCATGTTCGGCAGAGCCATGGATCACGCGATCGAGGAAGTACGGCTCGCCATGCGGCGAGAGGTGCGGGCGGCGAATGGCAGCAGTCCGGTAGCGACACCGTGGCGCGCGGTCGAAGGGTCAGCCGACGCCGGAGGTTTCGCTCCCGGCGAAGAGCTTGGTGATCTGTTGATGCCGGGCCAGGAAGGCGAGACTGGAGCCTGACGGCTTTCGGCATCGTCGGACAAGAGCCCGTAGTGGAGCGTGCGCGGAGCGCCTTGACGTCGGCGAGCACACGCGGATGCTGTAGGGGCCGACAATGGCGCCTGCGGACCACACCGCCGTGCAAGGGGCGGTTCCGGGGGGTGGCTCGGGTTGGTGGTCGGGGACTTCATCGAACGGTCCGCTCGCGCCGGGTGATCGCCGTGGCGGGGAAGTTGCCTGGGACGGCCGCTGCGAACTGCATACGGCCGCTCCAGGTATCCCTGTAAGATGCTGATAATGGGACGGTTACGCCGTTTTTCTAGTGGGTGCGGTCGGAAGGCCTGGAGCATCCAACAGGCGAACGTCGTGTTGACGATATCCCCTCCCGACGAGCGGACGGCTGAATCAACTGTCCCGCCGGAGATTGCGACGGCGCTGCGGCCTCGAAGAGTCCCTGTTCGAGTACGCCTGCCACGGGCACGCCGCGACTGAGACCTGTCCATGAGTACCCTGACCGTGGTCGATCATCCGCTGCTGCAGCACAAGCTGTCGCTCATGCGGTGCAAGGAGACTGACAGCCCGCGATTCCGGCAACTGATGCGGGAGGCGTCCTGCCTCATCGGCTACGAGGTGACGCGCGACCTGACCTTGGAAGCGCGCGCGGTAGAAACACCGCTGACCACTGCAGAGGCGAACTTCCTGGCCGACGAGAAGCCGGTGTTGATCCCGATTCTGCGCGCTGGAAACGGCATGCTGGACGGCATGCTCGACCTGCTGCCCAGGGCCAGTGTGGGCCACTTGGGCCTGCGGCGCGACCCGGACACGCTGAGGCCCTCGGAGTACTACTTCAATGCGCCCGGCGACCTGCACGACCGGCTGGTTGTAGTCCTGGACCCGACCCTGGGAACCGCCGGCTCGGCGAACGCCGCCGTGAGCCGGCTGAAGGCGGCCGGCGCGCAACGGATCAGGATGGTGTGCCTGCTCACGTGCCCGGAAGGGATCCAGGCATTCCGCGGAGCACACCCGGACGTACCGCTCTACACTGCTGCTGTCGAGGGAAGCCTCGACAGCCACGGCTATCTCGTGCCCGGCGTCGGGGATGTGGGCGACCGACTGCACGGGACGACCTGAGGGCGCGCCTCAACGAGCCTGCGGCGGCGGGCGCCTACGCGGCGCTCCGTGCGCTGGGCGTGGCCGACAACGTGCTCATCGTCACGTCGACGGCAGCTGTTCGGGGGTGAGTCGCGTCGCGGCCGGCGAGTTCGGCGCCACTGTCATGCAGTACCCACTCAGAATGGCGACCCTCGGCGTCGAGGCGGTGGTCGAGTTCTTCACGACGGGCCGGAAGCCAGCCAACACACC
Organism: Vicinamibacterales bacterium; assembly: GCA_963662835.3. GTDB lineage: Bacteria > Acidobacteriota > Vicinamibacteria > Vicinamibacterales > UBA8438 > WTFV01. Next base: position 5,646,449 of record CAXXVU020000002.1, on the reverse strand, counting down.
CGGCCTGGACTTCCACGACACGGGCACAGCGCTGGTCACCGACGTACCGGTTCCGGGGGTTCCATCCATCGGTACGGGTCGCGGTCTGAGCGAATGCTGGGGATAGGGAGCGCATCGGCGCGCGGATGGCACGGAGGTTGGCGCTGACCGACCGGAGACACCCGTCCAGAGCGACGAGGCCATGCCCACGGTCCGGTCTGCGCTCCATCATGCAGTGATGGCAACGGGTGACGGCATGGCGCTCACCGGGTTCGACTGGGCGGTGCTCGTCCTGACGCTCGCGGTCCCGATCACAGTCGGCATCGCGTATGGACGTCGTGCCGGTCGCAACCTCTCGCAGTTCTTCCTGTCGGGCCGGAACCTCCCCTGGTGGTTGGCAGGGACATCCATGGTTGCGACCACGTTCGCCGCGGACACCCCGCTCGCGGTTACCGGGATCGTGGCGGCCAGCGGCGTGGCCGGCAACTGGCTGTGGTGGAACGCGGCGCTGGGCAGCGTGCTCACCGTCACCTTCTTCGCCCGGCTCTGGCGCCGTGCGGGCATCCTGACCGATGTCGAGTTCGTCGAGCTGCGCTATACGGGACGGTCCGCCCGGGTGCTGCGCGTCGTTCGTGCGCTCTATCTCGGGCTCCCCGTCAACTGCCTCATCATCGGCTGGGTGAACCTCGCGCTGGCCAAGGTGCTGTCGGTCTCGCTCGGGTGGAACCGGCTGACCGGCGTCCTGGTGGGGCTCGCCGCCACCGGCGGGTACGCCGCGCTGACCGGGCTGCGGGGTGTCGTCGCGGCGGACCTCGTGCAGTTCGCGATAGCACTGCTCGGTGCCGTTGTGCTGGCCTGGTACGCGCTGTCCGCGCCGGGGGTCGGCGGCGTTGCAGGACTGCAGGCCGCGCTGCCCGAGTCCACGTTCCGGCTGTGGCCGGCCGTCGGCTCTTCGGGTGTCCCGACTGCCGACGCGGCCACGACGGTGGCCTTGCCGGTCGCCGCCTTCGTCGCCTACCTCGGGGTCCAGTGGTGGGCAAGCTGGTATCCGGGCCAGGAACCGGGCGGCGGCGGCTACGTGGCGCAACGCATGATGTCGGCGCGAAGCGAACGCGACGCCGTTCTCTCGACCCTCTGGTTCACGGTGGCGCACTATTGCCTGCGGCCGTGGCCGTGGGTGCTGGTGGCGCTCGTCTCGCTGGTGCTCTATCCGGACCTGGCCGACCGGGAAGCGGGCTACGTCCTCGTACTGCGCGATCATCTACCGAATGGATGGCGGGGACTGCTCGTCGGCGCGTTCTTCGCGGCCTACATGTCCACTGTCTCCACGCAGCTCAACTGGGGCACGTCGTACCTGGTCAACGACGTGTACAAGCGGTTCATGCGGCCGGATGCCGGCGAGACGCACCTGGTAGTCGTCGCTCGCCTCACGACCATCGGGATCATGCTGCTGAGTGGACTCATCACTTTCTGGCTCGAGTCGGTGCGCCAAGCCTGGGAATTCGTGCTCGAATCGGGCGCCGGGCTCGGGCTTGTGCTGATCCTGCGCTGGTACTGGTGGCGCGTGACGGCGGTTTCGGAACTTGTGGCGATGGCCGCCGCCGCCGCCGGCTTCGTCTTCGTTCGGGGTTTCACGACGGTTCCGTTCCCCGACTCGCTGCTCTATCTCGTCCCGTGGACGACGGCCTGCTGGGTCGTCGCCACGCTGGCGACACCGGCCGAGCCGATGGTCCACCTGGTCAGGTTCTATCGCCGCACGCACCCGGACGGGCCGGGCTGGAGCAGCGTGGCAGCGGCTGCCGGCGAGTCGCCGCCAGCATCGCTGAGGCCGCATGCCCGCTGCTGGGCCGCCGGCTGCGGCGCCGTGTACCTGACGCTGGCAGCGACGCACCAGATGCTGTTCGGGACGCCTGTCCGCGCCGGCCTGCTGTTCGCATGCGCCCTTGCCCTGGCTGTCTGGCTCCTCAAGAAGCTCGGGCGGGACACCGAGGCTGGGTGCGGGGGTGCTGAGTAAAAGGGCCTTCGCTGCGACATCGCCGGGATCTCAATCGGTCCGCGGCCGGGGCGGTCGGCCTTGCTTGCTTGAACATCGCCGGCTGCTGATGGACGATTGGGCGAGGTCTGCTGCAAGAAGCGCACAGGCCCACGCGGGGAGCGAGATGGAACGAGCGCGTCAAGGCCAGCCTTCGCACGCAAGCGGCGGGCCGGCTCGGCAGAAGATGAACGAAGCGCACATGAAGCGGGCGGTGGCCCTGGCCCGCAGAGGGATGGAGTTGGACTGCGGCGGGCCGTTCGGGGCCGTGGTCGTCCGCGACGGCGCGATCGTCGGCGAAGGCTGGAACGAGGTGCTGCGCACGAAAGACCCCACGGCCCATGCCGAGGTCGTGGCGATCAGGAGCGCGTGCCGCAAGCTGGCAACGTACGACCTGTCGGGCTGCGAGATCTACGCCAGTTGCGAGCCGTGCCCGATGTGCCTGGGCGCGATCTACTGGTCGCGCATCGGCAAGGTCTACTTCGCGGTCAACCGCCACGACGCGGCCGGTATCGAGTTCCGCGACGAGTTCATCTACGAGGAGCTGGCCAAGCCGTTCGACCGGCGTGCGTTGCCGATGGTGCAGGTGCCGTGCGACGGAGCGCTCGACACCTTCGTCGCCTGGATGCAGCGGGCGGGACGCGTCACCTACTGAACGTCAGCGGCTCGGGCCGTTAGTCCCGCTCCGGTCCGCGCTGCCGGCCCTGCTGCTGCATCAGCTCCACGACCGGCGCAACGTCTCGGCGAGCGTCCTGTCGTCCGCGTCCAGGCATCTCAGTTGCCCCGAGAGTTGCTCGATTCGCTGCCGCCAAATCTCGTTCTTGCGAGGTCTGCCGCTCGAAACGCTGGCGAGTCTCCTCGATGTCCACGCGGAGCATCGCCAGCGCCTCGCTCTCGCATCGGTCGGCCGGTCCCGGCGAAGGATCGGCTATTTCGGTGACGTCGATGCCGGCCGGGCCGTCGCGGACGAAAACGCTCGCCCGCAGTGGCCTCAATGAGCGGGTCAAAACCGGCCATTTATGGGCGCCTCAAAACCGGCCATTTCCGACGGCCCGAGACTGGAGTCGAGATCTACTTCACGGCGTCCTCTGTTGGCAAGGTGTTTGCCGGCGCGCTAGCCGTCACGCCCGAAGCCTCTGGGCAGCTCGACAGCCCCTCCAGTACCGACAGATCCAGATCGCAGACCTGCTCGGGCAACTCCGCAGTCGCGGAGCCGGCCAGCGATTCCGGCAACGCGTCCCGCCACTCCCGGTACTGTTCCTGCAACTCCAGGAGCGTCTGCACGGCGTCGTTCCACTGCTGTGGCCGCGACTCCGGTCCGCTGGCCGACGGTACCGGATCCGGGATTCGCCGGCCTTGCGCCGCTCCCGATAACGTGCCTGCCGTTCCGCGTTCGTCAACGCCACACGACCATCCTGCACCGTTACGTAACGGAGCGAGGAGGAGGCGGTCGGCCGAGCGTTCGAGGCGCAAGCGTGGCGACAGACCCACCGCTCGGTTGTCATCGGCATCGGTGTATGCGTGCGCGTTGGTCCGCGACAGCGTGCGCGAGGTAATGCTCCGAGCGGAGGGAGGGCCTTGTCTGGTCTGGTCTCCCGGGTAGAGGTTCCGAGCCGGACGTCGGTGTTGGTCATGCCCGGCCGGGTTACCCTCGCGAGACGGAACGGCCGGGCTGGGCCGGAGGGTGTGGTCGACGACGACGAGCGGGAAAAGGGCGTTCCGTCGAGCGACCACTCGAGTGTCGCGGAAGGCTCGTCTGGCGCACGCGGTGCCCGTGGAAACGATCGCTGGCGGTTGTTGCGCCAGGCGAGCCTGGAGGCGGCGCTCTCGCGCGCGCGGACCACGTCCGGATGGGCGTTGACGCTCGGCCGCGCGCGAATCCTCCGCTCCGCTGTGTTCGGACTGCGGCCCGGTGCGAAAGCGCCGGATGCGCCACCGACTCCCCACCGGTTACGCACCTCCCGTCGACTCTACCAAGGTGGTCCGCACGCGGGTGCGCCAGCTGCGCGGCCCGCACTTGAGCACGTGCGCGTGATGCAGGAGCCGGTCGAGCAGCGCGGTGACCGCGGCGGTGTCGCCGAGCAGCTTCCCCCACTCGTCGACCGGGCGGTTGGAGGTGAGCATCGTCGAGGCCCGCTCGTAGCGGCGCATGATGAGCTCGAGCAGGTCCTCGGCGGCGGTGTGGGGCAGCTTGCGCATGCCGAGGTCGTCGATGATGAGCAGGTGCGCACGGGCCAGCTCGGCGAGGTATTCCTTGCGGGTCTCGGCCAGCGTCGCCTCGGCGAGTTCTTCGAGGAAGGCGTGCGTTTCCCGGTAGAGGACGCGATAGCCCTGCTGGATCGCGGCGCGTCCGATGGCCTGGGCAAGGTGACTCTTCCCGGTACCGGGTTGGCCGATCAGGAGGACGTCCTCGCGCTTTGCGATGAAGCGTGCGGTGGCGAGCTCGAAGACGAGCGCGCGGTTGATCTTCTTGTTGAAGTCGAAGTCGAAGCTGTCGAGCGAGCGGTCCGGGTCCCGGAATCGGGCCTGCTTGTGCCGGCGGGCGAGCAGGCGGTCCTCGCGGCGCTGGAGCTCGTCGGAGACGAGCGCGGCGAGCAGGTCGATGGGGGCGAGCTGCTCGGTCTGGGCCTGGAGCAGGCGCGTCTCGAGGACGTTTGCCATGCCGGAGAGGCGCAGCTTGCGCAGCGCCTTGTCGAGTTCGACGAGATTCATGAAGGGTCTCCTGTTCTGCGGTCGATCAGATCGCGGTAGACGGTCAGTTCGCGGATGAGCGGGTCGACTTGGCGCAACGACAGCGGCGGCGCGCCGGGGTAGCGGTCGAGGTAGCGCTTCAGGAAGCGGTAGGTGGGCACGCCGAGTTCGAGCGCGGCGGTGGCGGCGTGTTCGACGACGGCGGGACTGTGCTTCCTGGCGAGCGAGAGGACGCCGAGGATGCGGCGGACGCCGGCGGCGCCCTCATGGCGGTGGATGTGGTCGCAGACGGCGGAGATGGCGGGACCGGCCCGCTTGGCGGCGGCGAGCAGGGCCAGGGTCTTCGGCGGGGTGCGGGTGGGCCGGTCGTCGTCGGCGATGCGATGCCAGCCGCGCTGCGTGCGCAGGTGCTCGCGCAGCAGTTGGCCGTTGCTCGGGTCGAGGAGGCGGACGTGGATGTCGTCCCACTGCACGTCGACACGTCGACCGATCCAGCCGGGCGGCGCCGAGTAGTAGGCCGAAGCTACCTCGACGCAACCGTCCAGATGCACACTGCGGCGGCCGTACTGGTAGTAGCGGAACGGCTCGAGGGGCAACGGGCCGAGCGCGGGGCGTTCTTCCTCGAACATGGCGGCGACCTGGCGCTTGGTCGTACCGTGGATGCGGGTGTCGGCCCAGCGCTGCTCCCAGCGGTCCAGGTACGCCTGGCCGTCGTCGAGATGCTCGAAGCGGAGACCGCGCAGCGGCGTTTTCTGGGCGTGACCGACGCTGGCTTCGACTTTGCCCTTCCGATCGGGATCGCGGACGCGGCACGGCAGGGCGACGACGCCGTAGTGGGCGAGCACGTCGCGATAGAGCGGATTCAGCGTCGGGTCGTAGATGTCCGGGGTGAGGACGCCCTCCTTGAGGTTGTCGAGGACGACGACGCGTACGGTGCCCCCCAGGCGACGGAACGCGCGCTCGTGCAGCTCGGCCCAGACCTGTGCGCTGGAACGGTGAACCAGCAGCCGGACGGCCTTGCGCGAGTAGCCCAGGGCGAGGACGAAGAGCCGTGTCCGGCGGTACTTGCCGGTGTCCGGGTCACGGACCATCGGCCCCTCCCCGTAGTCAACCTGTGCTTCTTCTCCGCGGTCCGTGGTGATGACCGCCCGGGCCTCGACGGCGGGCTGCTGCCGGACGGTCGAGACGAAGCGCCGCACGCTCGTATAGCTCGCCGGGAAACCGTGGTCGTCGACCAGGTCCTGCCAGACGGCCATGGCGTTGCGGCCGCGGCTGAGCGCGTCGACGATCAGCTCGCGGTACGGCTCGCACGCGCTCGCCTGTGGCGCTCGACTGGGCCGCTGCGCGGGGACGGGCGCGTCGGCGTCGGCGCCCTTGCCGGCGGCCGTGACCGGCAAAGAGTCGGTGGGCGCCTCCGGCGAAATGGCCGGTTTTGCCGGGCGAGCGGGAGGCCGGCCACGACCCCGCACGGTCAGGCCGGCTGCCTTCAGGTAGCTGCTGGCGGTCTCGCGCCGGACCCCGGTGGCCTCTTCGATCCGCCGCAGCGACCAGCCGAGGCGCCCCAGCGCGAGAACCTGTTGTCGTTTCTCTTCCTTCAAGACGTTGCTCATGCCAGCAGGAACGTCGTGTTCCAGGCCGGCGTCAACGTCTCGGGCCGCTATCGGAAATGGCCGGTTTTCAGCCGCCCACTAATGGCCGGATTTGGGCGCCCACCGAGGGCAGTGGCTCGCCGATGCGCACGACGCCGTCGACGCGGCTGTGGCCGCGCATACGGTTGGCCGGCGAAGATCTCCGACGACGAGTTTCTCCGCCAACGCTCAAATGGCGGCGGCTCGTGATTCGGTCCGCGGCGATCCTGGTCACTGCCCCAAGGCTCACGGCGGCGCCGGCGACACGGGACGAGACTTGCCGTGGACGGGCGGCGCTGGCAATCAGGCAGCACCGCCGATTAGGATTGACGCGGTTCAGGGCGATGAGATTTCGGTTGCGACGGAACGGCTTGTTCGGTGGTCGGCCACGCGGGTGCCGACCGACGCTGATCGCGGCTTGCGTTCTGGTGCTCTCTGCCGCGCAGTACGCGCGGGCGCAGGAAGGGCTTTACGCTGGAATCGCGGCCGGGTGGGATCGGGCGAGCGCCGACTACACCAAGGGGATCGCCCTCGACGTGCCGCCCGCGAGCTACGAGACGGCGACGAACGAGGCGCGGGGCGCGTTCGGCACGGTGCGGGTGTCGCTCGGCTACCGGACCTTCGTCGTCGGCCGGGCGTACGTTTCGGCGGAGTTCGAGGCGGCGCTCCACGGCGGTGCCGGGCCGGCGGGCTACCTGCGGGAGGGCACAGGCGTTGGAGACCGAGACGTGTGGCCGGGTCCCTGGAGCGTGGAGAAGAACCATGATTTCGGCTCGAACGCCCGGCTGGGGTATGCGCCGGGCGGGCTGTTGGGGGAGGGCGGATCCGTCTACTTCGTCACCGGCCTGCACTGGTTGCGGGCAAGCGTGCGGCGCGGTTCCGACATCGGTGGAGAATCCACGCGGGTCGTGCACGATCACACGTTGCGGCCGTGGGTCGCCGGTGCGGGCGTGGAGTGGGGGAGCTTGGCGAACCGGGTCGGGCTGGAGGTCCGGTACACCGCTTCCGATCTGGAGTTCCGCACGGGAGGGGACGGGTCGGCGCTCGGGATGCCGCGCATCGACCACACGTTCGGCGTGCGCGAGGTCAGCGTTCAACTGGGCTACACCCGCTCGTTCTGACGAGACCGGCAGGGTCGGCCACAGCGCGTCGCGGGGCACTCAGGACACCGAAACGGCGCTCGCAGCGTACGAAGCGCGGTCTCCTCAGACTATTCTGGCACGTGGCGTGCTTGGTAGCGTTGCGGCTTCCCGCGCTCGCCCAGGGCGGAGGGATCACAGGGACCGTGACCGACGACACGGGAGGCGTCCTGCCGGGGGCGACGGTCGAGACGACCGGCCCCGCGCTGGCCGGCGCGCCGCGGGTCGAGGTGACGGATACCGACGGGCGCTATGCGTTCACCGGGCTGCCGGCAGGGACCTACACCGTCCGCTTCACTTTTCCCGGCTTCCTCTCCACGTCCCGGGACGGCGTCGGGCTGGCGGTGGGGGCTACGGCGACGATCGACGCCATCCTCCAGATCGGCAGCCTCTTCGAGGAGGTCACGCGCGAGCGCCGGCGCCTGTCGTCCAGTTCGGACGCCGACGCCGCGCCGTCGAACGACTGGATCGAATGGCTGGGGCTTCTGACGCTGAAGTTCAATAAATCATTCATAGCCAACATGTTACGACGTCAGCAGAAATCCGTTCCCCTCGTTGCCCCCACCCTGTAGAGCCGGATTTTCGCGGACGAAGATCCCAGCACCTGGACTCGATCTTGCGTGTCTCGGTGATTCGCGAGAAGATGAGGGGGCCTTTCCGCTGGAGTCTCGCGAAATCGATTGCGAATTGAGGAGTGGAGTGTTGCTTTGCGGGCTGGGCTTGACAAGGCGGGCTGGACGTGTTTTGCTCATGAGCGCAGAGCGCAGAGCGCAGAGCGCAGAGCGCAGAGCGCAGAGCGCGCGGTGCGGCTTGTGAAGTTGGGCTGAGACCTCAGCCCGATCGTCTGGCCGGCGGATTCGTCCCCTTCCTGTTCCGGGCACCCTCAGGCAGCCTGAATTCGACTCCGCCGGGTCGGAGCTTCGGCGCGGCCGTTCGCGGCGCGTGGCGCGGCCTGCTGCCGGCCCTGCTCTTCCTGGCGCTGCACGCCGCCCTCGCGCCCGGGGCCGCCGCTCAGGGGCCTACCCCCAATATGGACGGCTCGTACACGGTGCCGTTCGACTGGGCGTTGAAGCCGGCGGGGCTCGCCGAAGATGCTCGATTCCGGCTGTTGATTCTGACCCCCACGACAACCGAAGCCACCTCGAGCGCCATCGCCACCTACAACGCGGTCGTCCAGACCGACGTCGCAGCGGGGCACACGGCCATCCGTCCCTACGCCCCGCAGTTCCGAGTCCTCGGTTCGACGGCCACGGTGCATGCGCGCGACAACACCAAGACCACAGGCATGGGGGTTCCGATGTACTGGCTGAATGGCGCGAGGGTCGCAGCCAGCTACGGAGACTTTTACGACGGTTCGTGGTTGAGCAACGCCGCCCGTAACCCAACGGGGACCAGTGTCAGGGGATTTCGCGTCTGGACGGGCAGTAACTCGAATGGCACCGCGGAGGCCGACTACGAACTCGGCTCGGCTGGTGATGTCCGGTACGGGAACTTGTTGGGCACCAGCAACGGTATGACCTACTACAGAGGTGCCCCCTCGAGAAAGTACCCGCTCTACGGCATGTCTCCGGTGTTCGTGGTGGACGCAGAGCCTCCGCCGCCGCCCCCGCCGCCGCCGCCGGAGCTGACCATCACGGGCGGCGCCGCGGTGACCGAGGGCGGCACGGCTTCCTACACGATCGCCGCCGACACGGCGCCCGCGGCGAACCTGACGGTGAATCTGTCGGTGGCCGACGCGGCAGCGAGCGACTTCGTGGACGACGATGACGAGGGCGACCAGACCGTCACGATCGACGCGGGCGAGACCTCCGCCACCTTCACCGTGGCCACGGAGAACGACACCGGCGCGGCTGGAGACGAGCCCAGCGGCGAGGTCACCGTCACGCTCGACGACGGCGACGGCTACACGGTCGGCACGCCGTCGTCGGCGACCGTGGCGGTGGCCGACAACGATGTGACGACGGTGACCCTGGAGGGCGTGGCGGCGACCCTCCCCGAGGGTTCCACCCTGGACTTCTCGGTCCGGCTGAGCCGCGCGCTGGTCGCCGGCGAGGTCCTGCCGGTGCCGGTGACTTTCGCCGGCGATGCGAGCCGCGCCGACTTCTCGGTCACGTGTACCGACAAGCCGACGAGCGTCGCTTGCGCCTTTCCGGGTGCCGGGCCGGCGACGATCACCTTCACCGGGCCGTCGGCGAGGATCGCGGACCTGCGCGTGACAGCGACTGCCGATGGCCTCGCGGAGGCCGACCCCGAGTCGCTGGTGATCGGTCTCGGGACGCTGAACGCGAGCTCCGGCACCAATCTGGACGGCGGCGCAACCGGGGTGGACAACCTGGCGGACTTCAACATCGTGGAGGCCTTCACCGTCTCGCTGGCCTTTCAGGTGGAGTCCAGCTCCGTGGTCGAGGGGGATACGCGCCCCGTCCAAGGCAACGCGCGGTTCAGCGCCTACGTCACGGGCGGGGCGGTGCCGGACGGCGGCGTGGTCATCCCCTTCAAGGTCAACCCCGGGACGGCCCAGGCCAACTACGCGTCGAGCGCCGACTACGGCACGATTCCCGCGGGCATCTCCATCGCCGCCGCCGGCTTGCAGGGCACGGCGGCCGTGAGTATCGTGGACGACAACCTGGACGAGTTGCGCGAACGCCTGCGCTTCGTCGTCACCGAGCTGCCGCCGGGTTATGGCTTCGACGGCGGCGCCGACTCCGCCTTCGCCGAAGTGCACATCCTGGACAACGACAGAACCTCGGTGAGCCTGAACCTGAAGGGCGGCGGGACGATCAGCGAGGCGGACCCGACGACCTCGGCGTCGATGACGATCCGGGTACAGCGCCCCCTGGTCAAGGACCCGTTGAACGCCCTGGGTCCGGAGACGGTCGTCGTGCCGCTGAATCTGGCGACCACGACGGGGGCGGCTCTCCCCGGCTCGGCGGACCCGCTCTTCACCGTCACCGCGTCGGGCACGGGCGTGGCCCTCACCGGCGCGAACACGGCCACCCCCACGATCACCTTCACCGGCCACGCCACCAACACGGTGCAGGAGGCCACGGTCACCTTCACGGCCACGGCCAACGGCGACGCCGACACGACGCCGGAGACGGTGACCGTGACGGTGGGCACGCTGACGAGCACGAACGTGGACGGCGGCGTGACGACCACGATGGCGAACTCGGCGACGCTGACCATCGCAGACAGCGACGCCGCGCCGCAGCTTTCGGTGGCGTTGGCCGAGACCGACCTTCGGCGGGCGAGCATGAGCGAGGGCGACACCGCCACGCTCCGGGTGAGGCGGCACGGGGGGAACACGGCGGCGGCGCTGAGCTTCAGCGCCACGGCGACCGATGCCGTCGGCTTCAGCGGCACGTTCGCCAACGTGACGAGCATTCCGGCCGGCCAGCGGTCGGTGGACATCACCTACACGGTCGCCGAGGACACCAACGACGTGCCGAAGGGCGAGGCCACGTACGTGCTGAACGCCAATGCTGTCTACACGGTCTCGTCGACGGCGGGCTCGGTGTCGCTGGAGGTGGCGGACAACGACACGACGCTGGTGAATCTGTCGGGCTTTCCGGGCAACGTGACGGAGGGTGAGCAGAAGTCGCTGAGTGTCGCGATCGGCAGGCCACTCGTGTCGGGCGAGGTGCTGACGGTGCCGCTGACCTTCAGCACGGCGATGGGCACGGCCACGCGGGGCACGGACTACACCTTGAGCGGGGCGAGCGGGACGGGGCTGAGCTACCAGAACCTCGACAGCGGCAGCGCCAGCGTCACCTTCACCGGCCCGGCCTCGGGCGCGTCCGACCAGAGCGCCTTGCTTTCTCTGACCGCCGAGACGGACGATGTGGACGAGCCGGAAGGCGAGACTGTGGACATCGGCCTGGGTACCCTGAACGCGAATTCCGGCACCGGTCTGGACGGCGGCGCCAGGGGCCTCGACAACTTCCCCGTGTTCACCATCGAGGATCCGGCGGCCAACACCGTGAGCCTCTCGGTCAGCGACGACGGCCTGGCGACGGAGGGCGGTAGTGCGCTGACCATTACGGCGACCCTGGACGAGGCCAACGCGTCCGGCGACGCGATCAGCATCCCCATCCAGGTGGATGCGGCCAACACGGACGCGCAGGCTGGGGACTACGCGGTGGCGTCGAGCATCAGCATCGCGAACAACGCACGGAGTGGCGCGACCTCGCTCACCGTGACCGACGACCAGATCGCCGAGGACGACGAGGCGGTCGTGATCGAGCTGGGATCTGCCCTGCCCGACGACATCGTCGCCGGCTTGGACTCCGTGATCGGTGTGGTTATCGAGGACAACGACACGGTGGGCCTGGTGCTGTCGCCGACCGCGCTGGGGGTGGCTGAAGGCGACGATGAGAGCTACACCGTCAAGCTGGCCACCGAGCCGACGGACACGGTGACGGTGGCGATCAGCGGGCAATCGGGCACCGACCTGACGCTGGACGAGACGAGCCTGACGTTCACGACCTCGACCTGGAACACCGTGCAGACGGTGACGGTAACGGCGGGCGAGGACGACGACACCACCGACGACACGGCGACGCTGACGCACACGGCCTCGGGGGGCGACTACGGCGCCGTGGAGGAAGACCTTGCGGTGACGGTGACCGACAACGACGCGGCGGGCCTGGTGCTGTCGGCGACCGCGCTGGATGTGGACGAGGGCGACGACGCGAGCTACACGATCAAGCTGGCCACTGCGCCGACGGGCACGGTAACGGTGGCGATCACGGTCCCCGCGGGCACCGACCTGACGCTGGACGAGACGAGCCTGACGTTCACGACCACGGACTGGGACGACGCGCAGACGGTGACGGTGACGGCGGGCGAGGACGACGACACCACCGACGACACGGCGACGTTGACGCACGCGGCATCGGGGGGCGGCTACGGAAACGTGGAGGCGGAACTTGCGGTTACGGTGACGGACGACGACACGGTGGGCCTGGTGCTCTCGCCCACTTCACTGGGGGTGGCCGAAGGCGACGACGCGAGCTACACGGTCAAGCTGGCTACCGAGCCGACAGGCACGGTGACCGTCGCGATCGCGGTCCCCGCGGGCACCGACCTGACGCTGGACGAGACGAGCCTGACGTTCACGACCTCGACTTGGAACACCGTGCAGACGGTGACGGTGACGGCGGGCGAGGACCCCGACGCCGACGACGACACGGCGACGCTGACGCACGAAGCCTCTGGGGGCGGCTACGGCGACGTGGAGGCGGACCTTGCGGTTACGGTGACCGACGACGACACGGTGGGCCTGGTGCTCTCGCCCACCTCGCTGGGAGTGGCCGAGGGCGACGCCGCCAGCTACACGGTCAAGCTGGGCACCGAGCCGACCAACACGGTGACGGTGGCGATCAGCGGGCAGTCGGGCACCGACCTGACGCTGGACAAGACGAGCCTGACGTTCACGACCTCGACCTGGAACGACGCGCAGACGGTGACGGTGACGGCGGGCGAAGACCCCGACACCACCAACGACACGGCGACGCTGACGCACGAGGCCTCTGGGGGCGGCTACGGCGACGTGGAGGCGGACCTTGCGGTTACGGTGACCGACAACGACACGCCCGGTCTGGTCCTGTCGCCGACCTCGCTGACGGTGGCCGAAGGCGACGACGCGAGCTACACGGTTAAGCTGGCCACCGCGCCCACGAACACGGTGACGGTGGCGATCGGGCTCCCCGCGGGCACCGACCTGACGCTGGACAAGACGAGCCTGACGTTCACGACCTCGTCCTGGAACGACGAGCAGACGGTGACGGTGACGGCGGGCGAGGACGACGACACGGCGAACGACACGGCGACGCTGACGCACACGGCCTCGGGGGGCGGCTACTCGGTGACGGCGAACCTGCCCGTGACGGTGACCGACAACGACACGCTGCCAGTGGTCTCGTTCGCGTTGCCGTCGTCGAGCGCGGGCGAGGGGTCCGGCACACGCAACGTGACGGTGAGGCTGTCGCCGGCGCCGACCGCCGCGACGACGGTGAGCTACACGGTGGGCGGGTCGGCGGCGGCGGGCAGCGACTTCAGCATCAGCGGCTCGGGGACGCTGTCGGTCTCATCGGGGGCGACGACGGCGAGCATCCCGGTGGCGATCACCGACGACACGGCGGACGAGAGCAGCGAGACGGTCCTGCTGGAGCTGACGGCGGGCAGCGGCTACACCGTGGGGAGCGCGGACAGCCATACCCTGACGATCGTGGACGACGACGGTACTCTGCTGCCGACGGTGAGCCTGTCGGTCGCGCCGAACCCGGTGACCGAAGGCAGTGCGGTGACGGTGACGGCGCGGTTGTCCGAGGTGCTGTCGAGCAGCGTGACGGTGCCGCTGACGCTGACGGCGGGCTCGGCCGAGCCGGAGGACTACGGCTCGCTGGCGAGCATCACCGTGGCCAGCGGAGAGACCTCGGGGACGGGCACGGTCAGCACGGCGCAGGACGCCGACGAGGACGACGAGACGTTCACCGTGGCGCTGGGCACGCTGCCGCCGGAGGTGACACCGGGCAGCCCGCCGTCGGTCCAGGTGACGATCCGCGACGACGACGGCGGGGGGGATCCGCCGGATCCGCCAGAGCCGCCGGAGAACGGGCCGCCCACGGTCAGGGCGTCGTGCGACCCGTGCTCGGTGGCCCCGGACGGCGAGGCGCGCCTGACGGCGACGGCTTCCGACCCCGACGGCGACCGGCTGACCTACCGCTGGAGCGCTACGGCGGGCCGCTTCACCGGCTCCACCGACCGGTCGTCCGCCCACTGGACGGCTCCCGCCGAGACGGGGCGCGTGACGATCACCGTGCGGGTCTCGGACGGCGAGGACTCGGCCTCGGCCACCGTCACCGTGGAAGTGGTCAATCAGGCGCCGGCGTTCGAGGAGCCGGTCTACCGCTTCGAGCTGGCGGAGAACCTCGACGGCAGCCAGCAGTCGGTCCATCTCGGCCGGGTGGCGGCGGAGGACCCCGATGGCGACGAGTTGACCTACGACGTGTCGGGCGGCGACCGGGAGCACTTCCGGGTCGGGTCTCGGGACGGCATGGTGAAGTACGTCGGCCCGGGCGAGGACTTCGAGTCGGAGCCGAACCGGTACGAGCTGACGGTCCAGGCGCAGGACCCGCACGGCGCGGCGGCCGAGACGCGGGTGGTGGTCACGGTGACCAACGTCAACGAGCGGCCGGAGGCGGAGGACGACGCGGCCGAGACGCCGGAGGACGAGGCGGTGACGGTGGACGTGCTGGCGAACGACACCGACCCGGACGGCGACAGCCTGCGTGTCGAGTCGGTGTCGGCGCCGGAGCACGGGACGACGCGCATCGCCGCGGGCGGGGGCGTGCTCTACACGCCGGAGGCGAACTACCACGGCGCGGACCGGTTCACCTACGTGGTCACCGACCCCGAGGGCGAGACGGCCAGCGCGGCGGTGGAGGTGACGATTCTTTCAGTCAACGACGCGCCGGTGGCCGTCGGGACCATCCCGGACCAGCCGCTCGACGAGGGCGGCGGCTCGGTGGACGTGGAGCTGGCGCCGTACTTCGAGGACGTTGACGGGGACGAGTTGGCCTACCGCGCGGCGTCCTCCGATACGGACGTGGCGACGGTGCGGGTCGCCGGGGCGGTGCTGACAGTGACGCCGGTGGTGTACGGGTCGGCGCTGGTGACGGTGACGGCGGAGGACCCTGAAGGCCTGACGGCGACGCAGACGTTCACCGTGGGGGTGGACGACCGTCTGGTGCGCGCCGTGCTCACGAACACGCTGGCGGCGATGGCGCGGTCGCATCTGGCGAGCGCGCGAATGACGCTGGGGCGGCGCGTGGAAGCGGGCGGCAGCGACGAGTCGCACCTGACGGTGATGGGCCGGGCGGTGCCGCTGGGGAAGGCGGCGGCGCGGCAGGCGGCCGAGCAGATGGTCATGGGCTTGCTGTCGAGCGGCGCGTGTTCCGGCTCGGCGGCGCACGGCCTCGGCGGGTCTCCGTTCGGGACGGCGGGCGCAACGCCGGGGCTTGGCGGGTATCCGGCAGGCGGATGCGGCGGGCCGGCGACGGGAGGGCCTTCCCTGGGAGCCTCCGCCTTCGGCGGGCCGGGGCTCGGAGGCCCGATGTCGGTCGGGATGCCGCCGGGCTCGATCGGGGGCCTGTACGGCTTCGGGGGCTTCGGCGGCGGTCCCGACGCGCTGCTGCACGGGACGGAGTTCGAGCTGGCGCTGGGCGACGAGGAGGATGGCGGCGGCGGGTGGCTGCGCCGGCGCTTGAGCGTCTGGGGTCAGGGCGACATCCAGACCTTCCACGGCACGCCGACCGTGTACCGCTACGACGCCCGCTACGACGGCGACATGCGGACCGGCTACGTGGGTGTCGACGCGCGGCTGACCGAGCGCTGGCTGGCGGGCGTGGCGGTCTCGCGCAGCGGGGGCCGGAGCGACTGGCAGGTGGGGGCATCGCGCGGGCATCTGAAGACGAAGCTGACGGCGTTGCACCCCTACGCGCAGTGGTCGAACGGGACCACCTCGGTGTGGACGATGGCCGGCGGCGGCTGGGGCGACGGCGAAGCCGAGAACGTGCGGGAGGCGACCGGCCTGCTGGGCACCAGCACCCTCGGCCTGCGTCTGGGCCTCGTCGAGCTGCGGCGGGAGCTGGGTGCGGTGCGCGGCGGCGCCGAGTTCGGGTTGCGGGCCGACGCGGCGTGGGCGGAGTTGCGGACCGGGGACGGCCGCGAGACCGTTGACGGGCTCGCGGCGGCGGTCAACCAGCAGCGGGTCGGCGCGGAGGTGGCGCGTCCGTTGCGACTGGGCGTGCTGGGCCTCCAGCCGTTCGGCGCGGCGCACCTGCGGCGGGACGGCGGCGCGGGCCAGACGGGGACCGGCGTCGAGGTGGCCTTCGGGCTCGGGCTGACGGGCGGCATCGTGCGGCTCGACGTGCAGGCGCGGACGCTGGCCGTGCACTCGGCGTCCGGCTACGGCGAGCGGGGCGCCGGGTTGACGCTGACCGTCGGCGGCCAGAAGCGCGAGGGGCTGTCGCTGTCGGTCTCGCCCGCCTGGGGCGACGCCGCCTCGGGGACCGGCGCGCTGTGGCAGGAGGAGGTCTATCGCCACTACCTGCCCGAGAAGGAGCAGGATACCTTCGCGGTGGACGCGCGTGGGGACTATGGCATGCGGCTGCCGAACGGCGGCCTGCTGACGTGGTTCGGCAGCTACAGCCACTCGCCCTACGGCCGCGGGTTCCTGGTCGGGGGCAGCATCGGCGGGCTCGCCGATGCGCTGCTGCCCGGCCGGTAGGCCGGCCGTCCGGCGCCTCGCGCCGTGCTTCCGCACGGGAAGAATCCAGCCGGGAGCGATCCGCGCGGCGGGTGTGACGGAGCAACACCCGTTGCGCCGGCAAAACGTCAGTTTGGCCGGGGTCGCTCCCACGGCAGGCGCTTGCCGGTGGATCATCCGCCACTACTACCAGCGAGCGGGGGCGCCAGTTCGCCCGCTGTCTGCAGACGGTCTGTTGTAAGGTGGCGCTCGGGCTGGAGACCGGCGATGCCTCCCTGGTCCGCGACCCGCATCACGGCCCGGCAGCTCCGCAGGTTCCTCGGCGAGCCGGACCAGACCACACCGACGGGCTCGACCGTCTGCCCCCCAGCTCGACGCGCCGGGGCTCCCGCCTGCCGTGCGGGTCCGGGGGCGGCAGGTCCTCAGGCAGATATCGGCGTGGGCGCGCAGCGATTTCGAGCACGCTCGCACGGCACCCACCCGGGCCCGCCCGGACGGATCGTCGAGGAGCTGCGGCGCGTCGGGGTCCGCAGTCCGGTGTTCGTCCTCGACGAGGTCGACCGTCCCTCGACGAAGCCGGCGAGCACTCCGGCGGGTGATGCCCGTCAGGACGCTTTGCCGAAGGCTGCCAAAGCTGGCGGTTTCCCGCTGGAATTGGCCGCGAACACGGCCCGGAGCAGCGGAGGTGTCACGAGAGTCGTCAGCATCACCATAGCGATGAGTGCAGAGAACACGTTGTCGCTCAAGATCGGTGTGCCCGCGACCAGGACGGTATGGCCGATGCTGGAGAGGATCAACCCGACCTCGCCGCGCGGGATCATGCCGACGCCCACGGCCCAGCGATTGACACCGCGCTTGAACACCCCCAATGCGCAGGCCTGCTTGCTCAAGATCGCCGTGACGCTCAACAGGACTGCGAACAGCAGGACATCGGGCGCGGCGAAGGACGACAAGTCCACCCGCAGACCCATGTACACGAAGAACACGGGTACGAATATCGTGCCGACAGGAGCGACGGCGGTGTCGATCCTGTAGCGCTCACGCTGCTCGCCGAAGAATCGTCGGATCTCGTCGCTGACCACCAGCCCGGCCGCGAATGCCCCCACGATGTCCGCCAGACCAACCAGTTCGGCGAGCGCCGCCATCAAGAAGCAGTAGGCCACGCTGAGGACCACCGGCACCGTCGGCGAGCGTGCCAGCCGGACAACCCGCATGAGAGGATTGATCACCAATCGTCCGAACACCAGAGAACCGGCGAGGAAACCGAACGCCTTCGCTACGATCAGCGCGATCGAGCCCACGGGGAGCGCAAGCGCGCCGCCGGCCTCGACCGCACCCACGATGCCGAGTACGACCGCCAGGACGATCAAGCCGAGGATGTCGTCCACCACTGCCGCGCCGAGTATGATTTTCGACTCGACGTCATCCATCCTGTCGAGGTCGCGGAGCACCCGCGCCGTAATCCCGACGCTGGTGGCCGCAAGCACCGTCCCGACGAACAGATGTACGTACCACGCGGCGTCGGTGGGGAAGAACACCGATGACACCGCGTACCCGAGCACGATCGGGGCGATAATCCCCAACAGGGCGACGACCACAGCGGAGACGCCTACCGCGAGCAGATCATTGAGATCGCACTCGAGCCCGACCTGGAACAGCAGCAGGATAACGCCGATTTCGGCGGCGATCGGCAGGAATGGGGTGCTGTGCAGCGCATCGAAGACATGCAGGCCGGTAAGGCCGAAATTGCCCAGAACAATACCCACCAGCAGCTCTCCCAGCACCGCCGGCTGGCCCAGCCGTTCGACCACTTCGCCGCCAATCTTGGCGGCGACGAGGATGGCGGCTATCGACAGCAAGAAGGGCGCTATCTCGCCCCCGTGCGCTCCGTCCTGCGCCGCGGCGAGCCGCCATGCGCCGAAGACAACAGCGGGCATCAGTAACGCCCCGCGGCCCAAGACGCCGCGATACTGCCGTTCGTGCAGGTGCAATGGAGCCCGCTGGAACGTCTTCATTGCCGGTCCTTGCGTTGCGGCGTCTCGCTCGGAGCAATCCTCTCCACTCCGGCTGTTCGCCCGTCGTCGTCGCGCCCGCAAATCGCTCACGCGCCGCCGCTGTCGAGCGCCAACAACTCGCGAAGAACATGGTCGTCGTCGATGTCCGCGGACCAACCGTACGCCGCAGCCACCGCGGCGTCAAGGGTCGTGCACATCGGCGAGCCACCTGCGGGCGGGCGTTGTAGAGATTTCGTCAGGGTGCGCTTCTTCAGCGCCTTCGCCGCGTCCTCGTCGCGGGGCACGGTCCGTTTCGAGTAGCCGGGAACCGATTCGTCGACCCACTTGACCCACGCGGGCGGGTTGAGCCAGCGGTCCCGCAGCTCGATCAACCGTGCGAACCGGTACTCGATCTGACCGCGCGGTACGCCACGGGCTTCATGAAGATGCGCAGCAGCGCGAACTCCAGCGCCGGCGACGCGCTCTCCAGCCGCCGGTACGGATCCTCGGCGTAGACGACCGGTCCGTGATAGAGCGTCTGGCTCCGGTGCGCGGTGCGGAACAACCGGCCGCCGGCCGGGATTCTGGCCAGGATTTCGACCCCCTCGGCATATCGATGGACGCGTGGCGGTGCGTCGCTCGTAGAGCCAATCGGTGGCGGCGGTCTCCGCCGAGATCGCCTGCACCGTGCCGAGCTGATCGAAGCCCGGCGCGAACTCGTTGCGCGCGGCGAGGGCGTAGAGGTCCATGCCGCCGTCGCGGGTGGCCCTCATCCGCGCACAGGCGTTTGCGCAACGGCATGTACATCGTGTTGGTCTACGGGCTGTAGGCGTCGGTCTCCCAGTCTTTGCCGCTGATGAGGGGTGGGACAGGCCAGCACCTCCTGGCGCAGAGCGCTGAACACCACCTCGTCGTTCTCGGTCACCGCGCCGGTGGCTCCGTCGATGTCGCTGATCACGTTCTGGGTGACCGTGGGCGTCGCCCAGAGGAACTCGCCGGTCTGGCGGTCGAGAGTGTAGACCAAGCCGGTATTGCCGGGGATGCCGGTCAGCACCTTCCAGAGCGCGCCGGGATCGAGCCGCGGGTTGATCCAGGCCACCGCCTCCGTCCGGCGCAACGACGGTGTCGACCAGGAGGCGCTCGAAGGGGTGGTCGAGATCCCAGTGGTCGTTTGAGGTTGCTGACCATCTAGAATAGCATGTAAAGCATTCATGATAAGTGAGTTATCGTCACTCTCGCGACCCTGAATCCGTCGTTGTTCCCCTCTTTCTGAACAGGAATCGACTGGACCACCGAAGCCGTCCGTGGACGGGCAATGGGCGATTCCCTGACGGCCGGCTCCGAATCGGTGCTTGACGACGCTCATGCGACGAAGGAACGCAGGCCCCTCCACGTGCTGTAGCACATCGCGACCAGGGCCAGCGAGAATGGGAAACCGGTCGTGATGACCGCGGTCTGCAACGCGACGAGGCCGCCGCCGAGCAGCAGCGCGATGGCGACAACGCCCTCCAGCGTGCACCAGAACGCCCGCTGAACGACCGGCGCGTCCAGCTTGCCGCCGGCTGTAATCGTATCGATGACCAGCGACCCGGAGTCGGAGGAGGTGACGAAGAAGATCACGACCAGCACGATGGCCACGGACGAGGTCACGTTGGCCAGCGGCAGCGCGTCCAGCATGGCGAAGAGGGCGATCTCCGGCTGCTGCGCCTGCACCGCGGCGACCACGCCCCGATACCCGTCGTCGACGTACTGCGAGACTGCGGTCCCGCCAAAGGCGTTCATCCAGAGCACGCAACACAGCAACGGAGCGATCAGCATGCAGCCGATCAGCTCGCGCACGGTGCGGCCACGCGAGACACGGGCGATGAACATCCCGACGAAGGGAGACCAGGAGAACCACCAGGCCCAGTAGAAGAGGGTCCAGTCGTGCATGAAATCGAGGTCCTCGCGACCGACCCAGTTACTGAGCGGGCCGAGCGTCGCGGCGTACCAGCCGAGACTGGCGCCGGCGCCGGCCAGGATGTCGCGCGTCGGGCCGGCCGCCACCACGCACGCCAGCAGGAGCAGGGCGAGCAGCAGGTTGGCCTGGCTGAGCCGCTTGACGCCCTTCTCGATGCCCATGACCACCGACACCAGCGCCATGGCGGTGATGCCGGCAATCAGCAGCACCTTGGTGGTGGTGGAAGCCGGCACGCCGAACAGATGGGCCAGTCCGGCCGCCGTCTGTTCGGCGCCCAAACCGAGCGAGGTGGCCAACCCGAAGAGCGTGGCGACGACGGCGAGGGTGTCGATGAGGTGACCCCAACGCCCCCAGATCGCGTCTCCCAGGAGCGGATAGAATGCCGACCGGAGCGTCAGCGGCAATCCGAGGTTGTACGAGGCGAACGCGAGCGCAAGGGCGACGACCGCGTAGATTGTCCAGCCATGCACGCCCCAGTGGAAGATGGAGGCGGCGATTCCGATCCGTTGCGCCGCCGCCGCGTCCGTACCGTCGCTGCCGAGCGGGGGTTGCAGGAAGTGCTCGACCGGCTCCGCCACCCCGAAGAACATCAAGCCGATGCCCACCCCGGCAGCGAACAGCATGGCGAACCAGGCGCCGGCAGAATAGTCTGGCCGTGCGTGAGGGCCACCCAGCCGAACGCGCCCGAGCGGCGTCACCAGCAGCAGCAGACAGAAGAGCAGGAACAGATTGGCTGCCGCCATGAGCACCCAGTCGAACGTCGAGGTGAGCCAGCTGCGCAGCATCCCGAAGGTGGCCGCCGCATCTTCCTGGAACACCAGCACGCCAGCAACGAACCCGATGACGGTCAGGCTGGACACCACGAAGACCGGATTGTGGATGTCGAGGCCAAAGATCCGGATGTTGTCCTGACCGAGTTCGTAGTCAGCCTTCATGGCGTTGCCCGGCGCGCTACGATGCACCGGCGCGGCGGACGCGCCAATCATGAGGCCGCCTCGTGCACGCCGAGACGGCCTGCAAGGATGACCCATGAGTGCGCCCAAACCTGCTGTTGTCGATCAGGCCACCCTCGACTGGGAAGGCTGGAGCGACCCTACGCTCGCTGGCGAGAGCGCGGTACGCTGGAAGATCCTGATCACCGGCGAACGGACAGCGAGCCGAGGCCTCGTCACGGGCGTTGCGCAACTGGCGCCCGGCGCGCAACTCCTGCCCCATCACCACGAGCCCGAGGAAACTTACTACATCGTCAGCGGTCAAGGGGAGATGGAGATCGACGATGAGACGACCGCGGTCGGCCCCGGCTGCGCCATTTACATCCCTGCCAATGCTCGGCACGCGCTCCGATGCACCGGCGCGGAGCCGCTGCTGTTCGTGTTCGCCTTCGCCCGGGATCGCTTCGACCAGATCAGGTACCACTTCGTCCAGTAGCGGCCGCGGTCCTGCACGGGGGGGGCGCCGACGACGACACCGTCAGAAAGAGACGGTCGCGGTCATCGAGATCGTCCGTGGCGCTCCGAGCCACGCAGCATTCTCGGTGATGGCCGACAGGTACGCCTTGTCGAGCAGGTTGTTCGCCACGATCGCGAACTCCGTCGACCGGAGCAGGTCGCTCAACGCCTCGCCCGAGAAGCTGACGTAGGCGTCCACCAGCCAGTAGTCGTCCGCGTACCAGTCCGACCTCAGGCTGACGCGCCGCGACGAGGTGTACTTGGCGCTGAGCCCCATGCCGAGCGGACCGCTCCGGTCGAGCGAGACGACCCACAGCCGGTCCGGCACGCCCGTGACATCGGTCCCCGCCACGATGCCCTGATTCGCGTCGACCAGTGGGTCGCCGGTCCCGATGTACTCCGAGTCGTTGAACGTGAAGGCGGTATAGAACGATGTCTGGCGCGGCAACTGCACCGTCGCCGAGAACTCGACGCCGCTCGTGTCGATGCCGCCCGCGTTGAAGTAGGCGCCGCCGCCCGGGATGAGGTAGTTGGGACCAGTCGCCGTGGCAGGCCCGAGGTAGAAGATGCGATTCTGGAAGTCGATGTTGTACCAGGTGGCGCTCAACGCCAGCCGGTCCCCCGCGTACTGCAGTCCGACATCGACGTTCGAGGCGGTCTCGGGCTTGAGCAGGTCGAGGCTGCGTCCCGGCACCTCGAGCAGCAAGCTGCTGATCGCCTTGAAGTTTTCGGCGTAGCCGGCGAACAGGTCCAGGCCCTCGGCCGGCGTCTCGTACGTCACGCCGCCGGAGAAGAGCACGTCGGAATCCGAATCGACCTCCAGGTTCGGATCGATGTTGAACAGGTCCTCGCGCGACACGCCGACCAGGTACTGCTTGACGCCGCCGCTCAGGGCGAACGGTCCGGCGAAGATCGTCTCTTCCAGGTACCACTTGAAGACGTGCTGCGGGAATTGCCAGTCGTACTGCTGCCAGTAGGGCTGCTCGTTCCAGTTGAAGCTGAGCGCCGGGTCCAGAATCTGGTGCCAGTCGCGGCCCAGGTCCCGCCGCGTGTTCTCGTACCAGATGCCCGCGCGCAAGGTGCTGCCCGCGGCCCCGATCGTGGCGAACCACTCCTCGTCGAGCGTCAGGCCGACGCGGTCCTTGCCGTAGTGGCTGTGGCGGTACGATTGCACCGCGGTGGCGCCGGGGTGGCACGCCGGGTCGACCGCCGGCCCGCCCGAGCCGTAGTAGTTGAAGATGTAGGAGGATGCGCACCCGGCCGTCGGCCCGACGGCGGCGCCGTCGGGGTTCACGAAGCGGATCAGCCCGAGTTGCGAGCCGCCCCGGACGGGCGTCCCGCTCATCAGCTCCGATTCCGGGCCGCCGCCGTCGTCGGTCACGTCGGCGATGAAGGGGGGCAGCCAGTCGCCGCGGCCCCGGTTGCGGTGGAAATAGCCGCCCAGGCTCAGCGAGGTTACGTCGCTGAACGACCAGTCCGCCTTCAGGTAGCCGAACGTGTTGTTCCGCCGCGTCTGCCACCCGGGCCGGTAGAACTGGTTCAGGTACGGCACGCCGGGCCACTCGCCGACCAGCCGGTCCCAGCGTGGATTGGCCTGGAAGTCGGCATCGCTGTAGAGCCGCTGGTAGACATCCTCGTGAATGCTGTCGTACGAGAAATAGCTCGTCAGATCGAGCCGTCCGTGCGACGAGACGAGCTTGGCGGCGACGTGCTCCCGCTCGTTGCGCGCCGAACCCTCTACCCAGTCCGTCGCCTCCTGGCGGACCGCAGCGATCCACGCCCGCGTGTCGCGGTCGAACAGCGGCCCGGTGTCGACCCGCATGGAGAACCGCTGGCCCTCGTTCTCGCCGATGGTGGTCGACGCCGTGTAGGTCCGCTCGGCGGCCGGGTCGTCCGTCAGGTAGTCGAACGTGCCGCCCAGCGCCTCGACCGACCGCGAGGCGATGTCGGCCGTTCCCTGCGAGACCTCGACGCCGCCGAGGTTCATCGGGTCGATGAACCGGTTCGCCTTCGAGCCGCTCCAGTAGTCGGACGTGCCGTTCGGAAAGCCGTCGATGGTCGTGCCGATCTGCGCCTCGTTGATCGTCACCTGGAAGCCGCGCACGGCGACGTTGCTCGACCAGTCGTCGAAGCCGTACGCGTCGCCCTCCTGGACGGACACCCCGGGAAGGTTGTCCACCACCGATGTCACGCTGGTGATGCTCGACTGCTGCATCATCATCGGTTCGGCGACGATGTTGCGCGCGAAGATGCGCGGCTCTTCGGCGACGACGCTGACCGTTTCGAGCAGCCGCGCGATCTGCATGATGATCGGGACCGTTGCTGCGGAGTCCGCGCCGACGGCGACCGGGAGGTCAACGGTCTCGAAACCCGGCAGAATCGCCGAGACACGGTAGTCACCGGGCGGCAGATCGGTCACTGCGTACGAGCCGTCCGCGCCTGTCACCCGCTCCTGGCGCGCGTCGGGGCCGCTCACCGTCACCACGACGCCGGGCAACGGGTTGCCGGTTGCGTCAACGACAGAGCCTTCGATTGCCCCTGATGTCTGCGCGGATGCCATCGCGGCGACGGGAAACGACAACAATATCGTGACGATGCCGAGTCGGGTACAAATGCAACGGAGCAACACGATGGCCTTCATGGCGGCGATCCCCCTCAGCTCAAGAGTGTCTCACATCACAACCCCGACCACAGGCGGGGGGGAGATCCGGACCGGAATCCGCAACGAGACCGCGCGGACGTGCTCAGGAACGAGCTGAACAGCAGCCTGAATGTCTCAGTCGCGAACACTGTATGCGGCACCGGCAAGCCCGCCGATGGCGGAACGCCTGAACCGCAATCCGGGGAGACGTGACGTTCAGCGGCGCCCCGACGGCACGTCAGGCGCCCCGACGGCACGTCAGGCGGGCCTCGAAAAGCTGGCAGAGGAGCTGTACCCGAACATCGTGCAGCGCACCACCGGCCAGTGCTCTGACCCCGTATCCGAGCTGGCTGTGGACTCACTCCGAACGGGTGAGTGTCCACCAGACGGCGGCGACGGCCGCGCCCACGGCGAGCGTGGCCATCCCCCAAGGCTGCATCACGAGGCCGATGACCCAAGTAGATCGACCAACCGACCACTACCGCCACTGTGCTTCCCGGAAACGCCGCGACCGCCACGACAGCGATTACGACGACGACAACCACGAAGGCCAGCACGATCCACATGGTCCGAGCGGTCAGAGCCGCAGTTGCAGGTGTGGTAGCTGCGGAAGTGCGCTTCGTGGGCGTGCAGCAGGTAGGCCCCGATGATCGGCGGATTGCCGTCGCCCCAATGCGCGTAGGCGGTGTTCAGTTCGCGTCCCCCCGGTTCCCGGATTGATATTGATCTGGATAGGTGTCGAGCGTAGACATTCTGCGCAGGGTAGCGAGTGCCGACTACACCAAGGGGCTCCACGGACCCGGCCACACGTCTCGGTCTCCAACGCCCGTGCCTTCCCGCAGGTAGCCCGCCGGGCCGGCGTCTCCGTGGAACGCCGCCTCGAACTATGGGTCGGCGCTCGGGATGCCGCACATCGATCACGGCGCGACGCGCCGGACGGCCTACCGGCCGAGCACGAGCGCATCGACCGTCCGCCGATGCTGCCCCACGCGGCATCCGTGCTTCTCGTATCCGGTCCGTTCGCTCCATCAGACCGGCCTCCTGGGGCCGCAGATGAGTCGGCGCGCGAGCCTCCGCTCCGAGCCGCGCCCGAGGGATCCGGCCTGCACGCGGGCGCGGGGAACGGCTGCGTCGCGCGGGTGCTAGCATGATGCTGCGTCTCAGAGACATGGGTACCCGGCGTACCCGGCTGGCATCGCACAGGGCTGGACTCGCGCCCCCGGACGTGGCTGCTGGCGTGGTGCCCGACCGACGGAGGACATGCATGCGCGTTTCTCGCTTCGCCACACCCGCCCTCGCCGGCGTGCTGGTGCTGTTTTCCGCGCCCGATGCGACTGCTCAGCACTCTGCCGGCGAGCCACGCTCCGGGTGGTACGTCGGCGGCGGCACGGGGGTGAACTGGGCCTCGGACATCAACCAGCGCGGCTCGAACCGCGACCACCTCTGCTATCCGACATACGCCTGCTTCGACGAGAAGCCGCGGCCCGAACAGTCCGGTTACCGTTGGGTCTACGACCTGCAGACAGCCGTCGGCGCTCCTTTCGAGCTGTCCACCTGATTCGACTTCGACCGCTTGCGCCTGGAGCTGGCGTTGGCGCAGCGGATGAACGGCATCGAGCAAGTGTTCCGCAGCGTCAGCGACTACGCGGGGCGTCCCCTCGACCGTCGCCGCAACGGCACGGTCACGTCCGATTCCGAGTTCTGGATCGACGACCTCAACGTCCGCACGCTGGCAGTCAGTGCGTATTACGACTTCCGAAGGGGCGCCGGCTGGTTCGCGCCCTACGTCGGCGTCGGGCTTGGTCCGGCATTCGCCGAGATCCGCGGATTGCACTACGAGCAACATTACCGCGACCCGGCGGGCAACGACGGGGCCTACGACCCACCGCTGTCACACTACACGTCGCGGCAGGACGCCGACATGACGGACACCGTGCTGGGCGGCCACCTGCACGGCGGGGCGGACTTCGGCGTGGCCGACCGGACAGCGTTGGGCGTGAAGCTGACCTATACGGTCCTGGGCGACATCGAGTACACCGGCACGTACCAGCAGCACCCGCTGCACGCGGTTGATCCGAACTTCTCCAACCGCACCGCCTTCACCGGCACGCGCTACTGGAGGTTGCTGTTCACGGTCCGGTATGCGCTCGGCGGCTGATCGCGTCGGCATGGGAGGCCAGTACCGCCATGCCGGGTCAGTACAGCTCGGTTCGGGCGCTCTCCGCCTCGCCAGCGTCGATCTCGACTGCGTTCGCGTCCGCGATCTGGTCCGCCAGGACCTGCCCGTAGGTCGGGTACCGGGCGCGTTCGACCTGAGCTGTTGGCTCCCAGAGCCGGGCTCGAATCAGAGCCTTGGCACAGTGGAGGAACGCCTCCTCGACCGTCACCTTGAGGACCGAGATGGGCAGCTTGCCTTTGATGGCCAGCGGCTCCAGCAAATCTGCGTCGGTGGAGATCTCCGCCCGCCCGTTCACCCGAAGCGTCTCGGTCAGTCCCGGTACGAAGAACACCAAGCCCACGTAGGGACGCTCCACCAAGTTCATCAGTGTGTCGACTTGACGGTTTCCCGGCCGGTCAGGCAGCAACAGCGTCTTGTCGTCCAGGACGTGAGCCAGCGACCCCGGCGGATCACCCCGTGGAGACGCATCGGTCCGCCCGTCCGCGCGGGCCGAACTGATGACGTAGAAGGGCGACAAGGCGATGAAGTTGCGGCAGTGTACGTCCAGACGATCCAGGACCTTTAGGCCGGCCCGCGCAGCCGGAGGCCGATAGACCGCCCGCAACTCCTCCATCGTGTTGACGGCCATTTGCCACCTCCCCCCCTTGATCGGTCTCTGGATGGCGACGCCTCCGCACCGCATAGGTCGCCGCATGCGCGACGCCCGACCGCCGAGATCAGTCGTGTCGGTTCACGCGGCGGCTTCTCCAAGCCGTGCCTGCCTTGCGGCGCGCGTTCGCTTCCGTTCGGCCACCCGGTCCAGACAGCGCCGGCATTCCTCGGACGGCCTACAGGGCGAACTCCAGACCGACGAGCCCCTCGGACACCTGCCAGAGCTTCGCGGCGACCGCTTCGTCCGTCGACTCAGACGACGACCCGACCCGCGTCGGATACCCGCGAAGCTCTCCGAAGCCGTCCGGGCCGTAGTAGCCGCCCGGTTCCGTGCCGCTGGCCGTGGCTGCGTACAGTGTGGGCAGCGCCCCGCGCCACGTCGGCATGGCGACAAACGGGTTCAGCAGCCGCAGGAAGCCACTGTAGCGTTGCAGGTCCGTGCCGGTATAGCCGGGATGCGCCGCGACCGACATCGTCTCGATGCCGGCGCGGTCGAGTCGCCGCTGCAACTCGTAGGCGAACAGCAGGTTGGCCAGCTTGCTCTGACCGTACGCCCGGTTGGGATGGTACTTCCGCGACTCCCAGTGCAGGTCGTCGAAGTCGATCGTGCCGAACCGGTGGGACACGCTGGAGACGGTGACCACCCGCGACCCGCTCGTCTTTCGCAGCCGATCCAGAAGCCGGGCCGTCAGGGCGAAGTGCCCCAGGTGGTTCGTGCCGAACTGCAACTCGAACCCGTCGACGGTCTTCGACGCCGGCGGCCACATGACGCCCGCGTTGTTGATGAGCAAGTCCAGGCGGTCGAACCCGTCGCGGAACGCGGCAGAGAACACACGGACCGACGCGAGGTCGGCGAGGTCGAGCACCATCACGTCGAGTGTTCCCGAAACGCCCCCGGCGGCGATGCCGGCCGCGGCGGATCGGCCCTTCGCCTGATCGCGGCAGGCCAGCACGACGTGTGCGCCGCGTCGGGCAAGTGCCGCTACGGTCTCCAGTCCGATGCCGGTGTTCGAGCCCGTCACGACCGCGACCCGCCCCGACTGGTCGGGCATGTCGCGTGCCGCCGTCCACTTCCCCCTCGGCATTGCTCTTCCAACTCGCCTGCCGTCAACCCGCGCCTGACGACCGTCCAGAACAGTCTACAGTGGCCCAGACGTACGCGCGAATCCCGATCGAGGAGTCGCCCATATCCGCAATGCCGACACGCTGGAGATCGACTGTTCCGACGTCCCGCCACCAAACGAGAGCTCGTACGTCTTCAGCAATCCGCCGTTTCGCCGGGGCGCGGCTGCCCGATGCACCCGCCGCGATTCTGGATTCGGTCCCCGTGCTCGCGTTTGGAGGCCCTGATCTGTTGACTGTTGTTCGAGACGGTGCAGGTGGCGTCGGATCTGGCACATCATCAATCCGCCAGCCCGCTTTCCTTCGACGGCGACCGGCGCCGGCCTCCGCGGCCAATCATGATCCCGCAGGGCCTGTAGCGTTCCCCGGCGGGCGTGCGCGTCCGACGAGGCAGAAGCGGCTTCAGGCGCGTGCCGCAAGATCTGGCACGTGCAGGAACTCCACGAAGAAGCGCACGGGCCCAGCGGGATCGACCTGGTGTGACGCCTCCGGCGCGACGATGCCGGGCTGCTCCGGCGTGAGCGCGACATCAATGCCGAGCTCGGCACATCGGTATCGCAGCGTGCCCGCGGTCACGACGATCCGGCCCCAGACTCCCGCTACGGTCACGTGGCGTGCGCGTAGGCCGTTCGGGATCGAGTCCTCGGTGAACTCGGGCGTGCGCTCGAACGCCACGCACGCGTCCGGCAGCTCGAGCCGGTCGCAGCGCACGCAGTCGAGCTGCTCGCCAAGGCGGCTGGCGCGGCCCGCGGCCGTGACCGTCCACGGTCGGGTCACGAACGGCGGGTCGTGCCGCACGTGCTGGCGATGGCCGCAGCTGAGCAGGGCGGTCCAGTCGCCCGATTCGTCGCGCGCAAAACCGGTGATGGGCCTTTGCATCGGAGCGGTCCCACAATACCACCCGGCGGCACTTCAGTGGCAGGTCACCTGCCCACCGACAGATGTCTGATGGGGGGCGGTTTCGGCCCGCGACTCTCGATAAATGGACGAGAAACACGAGCAAGGACACCGTCCTGCACGTCTACAACGTCGAGACCGTCTACGCCGCCGTCGTCTAGGCCTACATCCAATGGTGGATCGCCCTGGTCGAAGCCGTGGTGCGGGCATCGCTGTCCGGCGACACAGCCATGCACCTCCGCGGCCACCAGCTCTGCATCCGCAGGCTGGCGAGTCTGCTGTAGGTAGCCAGCGCCTATCGGCACGGCCGGAAGTGGCGCTGCGAGTGCGACTGCTGCCTCTTCATGTGGGGGCTTCGCAAGTACCTCGCCCACCATTGGGCCTGCGACGGCGCGGAGTCCGCCATCTCGGGAGGCAGGTGGAGCTCGGGCAGCATCTGGACCGGCAGCACAACGCTCGCCTCGGCGACAATCGCGGCTACCTTTGTACCTTGCGCAGGTGCGCATCGCCGCGGTCCGCAAGACGTTGAAGAAGCGCCGAAGGTTCGACGCCGCGGCCCGTGCGCTCGCCGACGGCGCCCCGAGGTGCAGCCTGGCGCTCGTCGTCGACGGCTACATGCGGTGCCTGTCGGCCAACTGCGCCGAGTGGCGCGCCGCGAATCCGGTGCCGGAGCCGGACGGCCGCGAGCATGGCTATCGCGCACCGCACTTCTCGAGCTCGCCAGAGAGATGCGGCAGGCGTCGGCGGCACGCGGACTGGGCAGTCTCGGTCTGGTGGGTGGAGCCTGAAGATACCGCGCTTCGGTCGTTGTGGGGTCACACGGACCGGCCCTCGGCGGGTTGGACTTACCCCGTACCTTCAACGCTTCCTGCACATCGACCGACTCTGCGCCGCTCCACCCGTGGGCGCTCAGCCGACCCCAGCCGCCGGAACGACTTGATCCACAGTGCGGGGAGCGACAGGATCACGCGGATGCGCTGGTCCGAGGTCCCGGGAAGCGAGTCGTGATCTTCCGACGCTGGCGAATGGCGGCGCGAGCGCCGGTCGGAGTACGTAATCGGGGCTGTCGTGCCGCGGTGATCGAATCGGAAGGAAGCGTTCCATCTGCCCGGCGTCCGGCGGCGTTTCCTTGCATGTTTGTTGCGTGCCGGCAACCGCCGCAGAATGATGCGGGCGGATCGTCGAGAAAGAAAGGTGAACGATGTCGAAGAGTGGAATCCTGGACGTGTTGCGCAACGAGGAGCGCTCGCTCAAGAGCCAACTCGTTGCCATACAGCGCGCGATCGAGGCGATCGAGGGCGACGTGGCGCCGGCCGCCGGGGGCGGCAGGAAGAAGGCGGCCAAGGCGGTCGGCAGGCGCAAGCGCGGGATGAGCGAGGAACAGCGCAGGGCCGTCGCCGAGCGGATGCGCAAGTATTGGGCGGCGCAGCGGGAGGCCAAGGCCCAGGAGGAAGCGGCGCAGGAGTGACTTGACGCGACGCGCAGGACTCGCCGGCGTCTGGAACCGCTCGCCGGCTCTTCGCAGCATTCCTCCTTGCAGCAGGTGCACGATCATCAGGAGGGTGATTTCGCACTCATCGCCAGGCCGCGTACCGGACGGCCCGTGAACGCCGACACCGGTGCGGCCACCATCGTCAGGCCCGCCGAGGTCCCTTCCTTGGGCGCCTCGCCCAAGCGGTGTCGCGGTGCCAGGCCGGGTCAAGGCCGTGCCGGGCGGCGGGTCCAGCAAGTTGAGCGGTGCCGCGGCCGGGCGGGCGACAGCGCGCCCGACGCTCCCCAAGATCATCTACTGTACGGCCGTAGCGGGGCCCGTGGGCCTGCTGCCCGAACCAGCCGCTCGGCGCGCGGATGCGAAGGCCGCGCGCGACGGCAGGCCAACCGCGGCACCGAAGCGATGATGAACGACATCCGATGGAGCGAGCACCCGCTGTATGCGGACGTGGTGAAGAGAGTGCCGCCCGAGCTGCACCCGACGCTCGCGCGCGCGGTCGACCTGAGGGCGGCCGACGCATGGCTGCACGAGGGCACGATGCCGGCGGGGCTCGACAGCGACGGCAAGAGTCTCGGCGGCCAGCGGGGCCCGGCGTTCCTGCGCGCGGCCGGACGCCGCTACCTGCGGCGTTGGGTGACCGACGAGCACGACGAGCAGTTCGGCAAGGGCGAGGCCGGAATGCTCCACGAGAAGTGGACCGACGAGATGGTGGCGTTCAGTGCAGGGCTGGGCGGACGCGGACGGGGCATCTCGTGGCTGCCGGGGCGGGCGGAGGAGATCGACGTTCTGCTCGACAGCCGGAGCGGCGACCCGCCGACGTATCGCTACTACACGGTCAGGGAAGTCTGCGCGAGCAAGGCCTTGGCGCACTTCCTCGGGCTGTACGCCCGGCGCCGGCGGCACAAGACGTACGAGCGGATCGAGAGGGCGCGTGAGGACGAGCGCATCCCGCTCAACCGCCCGGCGCGCGAGACGCTGGCGTGGGTGCTGGCCAACAGGGTGATGCACGACGAGGACGAGCTGTAATGACTAACAGACGCCGGAACCGCGGGGCCAGCCGGCCCCGGGCGGGAGCCGCCGACGAAGCCAACGGCTTCCGCGCTGACATCGCGCCGGAGAAGCCCGAGGCGCCTCGCCCGCTGGCGAAGCCGATATGGCTGCACCCGAGCGTGTCGGACACGCTGCGGGAGTGGTCGCACCTGTACCGGCGGCTCGGGCTGATCCTCGAGCAGCTGGCCGCCCACGGACGCACGGCGATCGTCAAAGGGTGCGCGCGGCCGAACCGGGGCTGGCGGCGCTCGCCGCTGGGCGGCGCACGCGGCAGCCAGTACTACCTGTGGTGGGGGATAGCCGGGAGCCGCGGGCCGGCGGACAGCTGCGGCGCCGAGCCGGGAACGATAGTCGTGCGCGCCGTGCGGCACCACGACGACCACACGCCGCTCGGCGGCGGTAGCCGAAAGGACTACCTGCCGATCCAGCAGGCGACGGACATGGACGAGGACATCGCGTGCCGGCCGCGCAACAGGCAGCAGGCGTCGTTCGAGACCGACCGGAGCCCGGTGCGGGCGCTGCGCGGCCGCCCGGGAAGCGGCAAGACGACGGCGCTGTGGCGGGCCATCGAAGCGCGCTCGGGCGAGAACGTCCTCTACGTCACCTGGTCGGCGCGGCTGAAGCGCAGCGCCGAGGAACGGCTGGCGGCGTTCGCGCCGTCGACGAGCCGGATCCGCGCGACGGACTTCCGGACGCTGACCGGCGAAATCACCGGCGCGGACGTGCACCGGATAACGCCGGCCGAAAGCCGGAGGAAACTCGGCTTGGTGATCGAGCAGGCCGTCGGCCACGAACGCCACCCATGGAAAGGCCACGAGGCCGCCGTGTACGCCGAGGTGCGCGGGCGGCTGCTCGGCAGAGGCGTCGACGGCGAAGCCGACAGCAACGACGGCGGGAAGCTGGCGGCGCTGCGCCCGGATGCGTACCGCCGGCAGCGGGGCAACGAGCAGGGGATCGGCGCCGCTACGGCGAAGACGCTGCTGCGGTTGTGGGAGAAGGTGCCCGAGAGCACCCGCGTGGAGATATTCCCCGAGCTGGCGGCTGCCGCGGCCGCCGCGCGCCTGCTCTCCAGCAAGGGCCTGCCGGAGGGGATGGAGTTCGACCGTCTCGTCGTCGACGAGGTGCAGGACCTGACCCTGACCGAGTTCTGGATGCTGCTCGAACTGCTCCGGGCATGCCGCAAGCGCACGGGCAAGAGCCCGTGGCTGCTGATAGCCGGGGACGCCGGACAGCGGGTCGAGGCCAGCGGCTTCGAGTGGGGACGCTACACCGAGTTGCTGAGCAGCCGCTGGCGCAAGCCGGCAACGTTCGACCTGCACGAGCACGTGCGCTGCCCGTCGCGGATCGCGGCCGTCGTCAACCGGTCGAACATCTTCTACAGCCTGGTCGACAAGAACCGCCGGCCGGAGAAGCAGCAGCCGGTAGTCGAATCCGAGCACGTCACGGGCCACGCGCTGTACGTGCGCGTCGAGAGGACGGAACAGGCCAACGGGCTCGTCGAGCAGCTCGCCGCCCTCGAGGGAACCGCGGTGATCACTGCCGCGGACGAACCGCCCGCATGGCTGGACGAGAGGCGCCGCAAGCTGGTGCTGACACCGGGCGAGGCCAAGGGTCTGGAGTACCAGCGGGTGTGCGTGCTGGATGTGGGAGCCGCCATCGAGGCCTTCGACGGGAACGTGATCGACGACAGGACGCCGCTGCGGCAGGAGAGTCGGCGAACGGCCATCGACCAGTTGCGGGTGGCGCTGAGCCGGGCTACCGAGACGCTGGCGGTGGTCAACGTCGAACCGGAGGCGCGCCAGGACATGAGCACGCTGGCGCTGGTCGGCGGAGCCGGCCGCTACAACCAGGACGACATCATCGCCCGCTTCGGAGACGAAACGGCGACGCCCGAAGAGCGCACGAGCGAACGCATCCGCCGGGCGGAGGCCATCGTCGAGGAAGACCCGGACCGGGCCTGGGAGATCGTCAGCCTGACGGTCGCCGAAATGGGCGCGCCGGACGTGCCGAACGGCGTGTCCGACCGCGAAGTGCGCCGCGACGCGCGCGCGACGCTGATGCGCACGCTGGCCCTGCTTCTCGCCGCCGGCGAGGACAGGGAAGACAACCTGCATCTGAGGGGCTCGCTGCAACTCGGCGTGGATATAGATGCCGAAACCGAGGAGGAAATCCCGGACGAGGGGAGTGACGCCCAAGACTGGGCGGCCCAGAAGATCATCCGGTCGATAGAGCACAGCGTAGTCGAGTTCCTGCTGACGGAATCGCCCGACGACCGGCCGAGGTTGAAGCTGCTCGAAGCGCTGCAGGCATTGAAGGCCGCCGTGCCGCGACGCCGCTACTGGCCGGACCTGGCCCTGGCGCGGATGCAGCAGACGCTGCGAAGCGGCCTGATCGACGGGGCAAGCGACCCGTCGAGTGCCCGCAACTACTTCCCCGACGACGTCGAGGGCTGGCTGAAGCTGACCGGATACCATGGAGACCCTGCGGACAAGGCGCATGAGCTGTGCGAAACAGCGATCGGCACGCTGCTCGATGCGGCAGAGGCCGACACGAACGAGACCAGCCGCAACATCCTGCTCGGCCAGGTCGAGAACCTGCTGCACGCTAGCGGGTGGGAGCCGCTGCTGGTCGCGCGGCTCGAAGAGGAGAGAGGACACACCGCCGAAGCGCGCGACGCGTACGAACAGGCCGGAACGGCGGCCGACGTCAGGCGGATTCTGCGCAAGCAGGCCAAGTGGGAGGAAGCGGCAGCGCTGGACGGTGACAACGCGGACCTCGAGTGGCTGCTCAAGGTCGAAAGACTCGCGGCAGCCAGACCAGCCGGACTCGGTGCGCGGCTGTACGAGCAGGAACGCCGCCGGCTGGCCGAAGCGCTGGAGAAGATGCGCGACGACGATAGAGCCGGAGCGTAGATGTCCGGACCGGCGCCGGCAACGACCGGATCGCGGCGGCCTACGCCTTGACGTTGCCGGGAAGCGGCGGCAGAGTACGACGATGTTGGCCCGAACTACCGGGTCATGCCCGGTGGGACGGTTCGCTGGCGGCCGCTCGGGCCGAGCTGGACGGTGCTGCAGGAGGTTCGCCGACGTGAGTAGCGACGTGAAGCTGACCGTTGGCGTTTGTGTGATCGTGGTCGCCATCTTCGGGTCCGCCGGGCTCGTGAGCCACGTCATGATCGAGCTGGCCGGCGTCGTGCGAGCGGACCTGCAGGCCTTGCGCGAGAGCATGGAAGCGATCGCTTGCGGCGAGTTGGCGCGGAACGACGACGCCGTGGCGGGCATCGAGTCGAGCAATCGACCCCGACAGTGGCCCACGGCGGACCGTCCGACGGCGATCGCGCATCCCCCGGTAGATGCCTCGCCGAATGGCCGTCGCTACGATGGGGCTATTGCCGTTGTCTTCCCTCGCTGGCCGGAGCGATGCTGGCGATACCGCGCGGAGAATCATCCGGGCCGACGGGTGCCGTGTGCATTCCTCGGCCCCGCGCCGCTTCCGCTGACCCGAGGAGCAGGTGCGCCCCGCGCCCGCCGGGGTAAGTCGCGCCTGCCCAGGTCGATGCGTGAAGCGGTCTCTTCGGGGAGCGCCACCGAGCACTACCGGGCACGGGGATGGGACCCGAGCCGTTGTGGCCGCGCCTCGCCTCCGGCGACCTCCGCCCCCGCGCCAGCGGGGACGAAGCGTCGATGCGGCACCGCCGCAAGGAGTTGGTCACCCAGCATGACGCGGCACCGGACCGCAACGGGACCAGAGCGTTGCTGTAGATTGGGCTGACGATGTCGGTGCGGAATCGCACCGGCAGCACGACACGAGGCACGGCGGCAAGATCGCATAGGCGAAGATGACACCAGCCGAGTGGCCGAAGGCGCTCAAGGCGGCACGCAAACGGTACCGCGACGCGGAACCGGACACGCTGGCGCCCCCGGAGCTGTTCAGCGACCGGGAAGCGTCCGAGACCCGCGCCAGAGCGCCCTTCCGGGACGACGAAGCGAAGACCTCGCACACGGTCAGGGCACGGCTCGCACACGGCTGTGCGGGGTGGAAACGCCAGCCATCGGCCGAAGGGTTCACGGCGGCACTGCGAGCCGACGACGCGGTAAGTACCGCCGTTGCGATTCAGGCTCCTGTTTCATCCTGCGTCGCGCATGGCGGAGCAGTTCCGATCTCGAGATCGGTTAGGATGTCTTGATGGCACTATTTTCGGTGAAGCGGCACGGGCACCAGACGATGCTCGTCATCGAGGCGGCAACGCTCGCGGCCGCCAACGGGCGGCTGGTGTTCCAGGACGCCGACGGCCAAACGATGGCCACCTTGCAGGCGGCGGAGGTACTCGGTGTCGAAACGGTCCCTCCGGTTACAGCACCGGCCCCGGGGGAGTCCGCAAGACGGGCTTGGGTTCCAGGCCTGATCGTTCCTCCATGAGCTCTCCAGTTTCGCCAGCAGGCTGAGCCGGCGATCCGTCCGGCCGACCAGCGCCTGCGCCCGTTCAGGCCCCACGCAGTTTGCCGGCTGTCGCCCACGTCAGGGCTACCACGAACACCTGTCGCCGACGACTCCACGCCGCCCCTTGGCCCGGATGTCGTATCACTCCATCGCCGGCCGGAACTGGCCGATGCGCTCGACCTCGGCGGCGGAATTCTCACCTCGCGCCCTCCGGCTGACCGGCGTACTGTCCAGACGCCGTGGGCGTAGTCCGCCTTCTGCGCCTCGATCGCGAACAGCCCCCGCGTCTTGTGCTCGATGGCGATCTCGATCTGCTGCACGTCTACATGTATCGGCGCAACGCCGTCAGCGTTCCACTCCTCGGCCGGCTTTCTCCGAGCCCACGTGCTCGGCCTGCTAGACGGCTGGCGAGGCTTTCGCGAACGTATCCGACCTGCGGGGAGCCGGAGACGGGGGTTGCCGCACGGATCGGGAGCCGGCGGGCGGGCGGATGGAACGCGGCGCGTACGCTTGCTGCGTGCAGGTGACCGGGTCGGCGGTCGAAGCGGCGCTGCAGGTCAGTTTCGCCGGGTGGCGGCGTCGGGGCCGGGTCTGGGCGGGGCCGTGTCCGGTCACCGGGTCCGGCCGGGACTGCTGTTTCTCTCACCGGGGCCCGGGTGACACCGTTCGCGGTAGTTGCCGGCGGTGTCATCCGCTCGGCCGGCGCGGTTTCGCGGAGCACCTCGAGGCGCTGGCGCCGGGGGTGTGTGCCGGGGCTGTCGGATCGGCTGCCTTTCCCGGAGGCGTTTCGCTCCGATCGCCGTCGAGCGGTGGGTGGTCGGCGCCGGGGACTGACATCTGGCGGCCGTCCCGGCTCTGGGAGGCGGCCGAGCCGCTGGCCGGGAGGGCGGGGGAGCGCTACCTGGTCGAGGTCCGTCGTGTGCTGCCTGCGGGGGGCCGGCCGCCGGCGGTGCGCTTCACGTGCATGGCTGATGCGCTGCGTCTTGCGGTCCGTCCGCGACCGCCCGTGGGCTGCGCTGGTGTCCTCGTCTACGCCTTCCTCGGCGCGGGCGCGGGCGAAGATCGCCGCGATGCGGTGCAGACTGGAGGCGGTGCGGGCCGATGGCCGCCGGCTCGGGTTCGGGCGCCGGCGCGTGACGCGGGTATCGGCCGCCGGCAGCCTGTTCGCGGGCGGCGCCCGGGTGTTCGAGGCCGCGGCCAGCGGGCAGGGGGCCGGTCGGGTCGCACTGGTCGAGAGGCAGGTGTCGGCGCTGGCCGTCCCGTTGCGGTTTCCGTTCGTGGTCGAGGACGGCTGGCGGGCGTGCGGAGTGGCCGGCTGGGCGGGGTTCATGCCGGCGGCATGCGCAGGGGCGGCCGAGGTGGTTCTGTTTCCCGATGGCGACCGGGACGGCTGGCGTGCGGTTGCGCGTCTGGCGGAGACGTTGTGCGTGCAGGCCCGGACGGTGTGGGTGTCGGATGCGCCCAACGGGCTTGATGTGGCGGACCCTGTGGGTCTGGTGCGGGCCGAGCGGGTGGAGGCCGCGAAGCGATGGCTGAAGACGAACGCGGCGTGGCGGACGTGCTGGATCCGGCTGAGACGGTAGCCGGCGTCGACGGTGTCAGGCGCGCGGTGCACAAGGCGCGCCAGGTATGGCTGGTCTCCGATTCCGAGGCGTTGGCCCCGTGCCGGCTGACCAAGCGCGCAGCCCGCGCGCTGCTGGACCGTATTGCTGCCGGAGGGGAGGTCGACGGGCCGGACGGGGTACGCCCCGTCGTGGTGACCGCGCGGGTCGAGGGGCCGGACGCGATCATCCGTACGCTGGAGTGGCTGGGCGACGCCTCGCGGCTGGGGCGTCCCACCGATCCGATGGCGGCTGTCGCCAGTCGCAGGGAGAAGAAGTGATGCGCCATCTCGCACTGTGCGGGTCGCTTGTCGGGACGGCGCTGCTGGTCGCGTGCGGCGGCGGCGCAGGCACACCGCAGATTTCGGTTCCCGACTCGAACACCGAGGCGGAAGAGGCGCGCGCGCCCACGACGGAGCCGGTGGCGCGTCGTGGCGCCCGTGACGTCCGCTGGTACGTCTCCCGCGGGCGCCGGGCGGTGGACGACCTGGAGAACGTCGTCGTCTACCGCTCGGCGGACGACGTGTCGGGCTCGGCCGACGTCGTGCTGTACGCCCGTTGCCTCGGGGACCGCACCGAGGTCGAGATTGACATGGGCGTGGAGCTGGGCGACGACGTCATCACCGACGGGGACGTGCGCACCAAGCGCGTGCTGGTCCGGTTCGTCCCCCGGGACGTCCGTCCGGTCGTCTTCGAGGTGGGTTCGACGGGCCGCTCCCTGGTCGTTGACCCGCCGCTGGCCTTTCTGCGGGATCTGGTCGAGGCGGACTCGGTTGCGGTGCAGACCGTCTCGCGGCGCGGTACGGCGGTGTTCGCGGAGTTCGTCGTCACGGCGCTGGCGTACGAGCGCCTGTCCGTCGTCTCGGAGACCTGCGGCTGGATCCTCGATCCGATCGAGGCGGTGCGCGCGGAGACGGAGCGGCAGGAGGCCCTGCTGGAGGCAGAGCGCGCCGAGGTCCTCGAGACCTACGTCGGTGTTCCGATCCGGGACGGTATCGAGCGCTTCGGGGTCGAGTACGACGAGATCTTCCTGGATCTGCCGGCGCCTGTCGGCCGCGCGTACCTCGGGTTCGGCGTGAGCATCAGCGCGGTGGAGGTCGCGGTGGCGCAGGGCAGAGGCATCGTCTGCGTGAGCGGCGTGTGGGTGGGTGACGAGATCGTGCTGCGCGAGTGCTTCATCGAGGGTCAGCTGGGCGGCGAGGCGCATTCGAGTGCGGTCGGGGAGAAGCTCGGAGCGGACTCTGTGGGTCGTTGATCACGCCGCGTCGCGGTCGCGGCGGCCAGCCAGGAAGCCCTCAAGGGACCCTTCCATCTTGGCCATGCGCTCGCGCAAGTCCGCGATCTCGCGCAGGACGGTGTCGAACCGGGGGTTCATCGCGTCGAGACGCTCGTTGAGTGCTTTTGCGGTTGCGTCCAGCCGGTCGTTGAAGTTCTTCGCGGTTGTGTCGAGGCGGTGCTGGAGCTTGCGGATGTCGCTGCGCAGCCACGTGAACAGCGCGAGAATGAGCGCAGGCGTGAAGAGGTCGGCGACTTCAAGCATCGGTGTAACTCTAGCACGCGGGCAAATCAGCATTGCTGCGAGCGGGTTCCGGTACCGAGCCACCGCGTCGGGATCCGGTTCGCACCGACCGTTCGTGTTGTGCGCCGTGTGGTGCGGTTCGATGCCGGCGACTCCTGGCGTGGGGTCGCCGGCGGGTCGTGGGTTGGCGTGGTTGGCCGCTCTCGGTCTACTCCGGAGGCTGGTCGGGTTGGGGGGCCTCTTCGACTTTCTCGGCGGGCTTGCGCGGCGTGTAGCTGGCGATGCTCGCGCCGGCGGCGCGGACGTAGTCGGCGATGATCGTGCGGCCCACGGCGGTCTCGCCGTTGCGCCGCTGAAAGAGCCTCTTGGTGACGTTGCCGGACACCGCGATCGTCTCGCCCTTCTCGCAGGCGAGGAGCCGCGCCTGCATGGCTTCGGAGAAGGCCATCACGTCGACCCACTCGGTCAGCTCGTCCTGTTCCTCGCGGGGGACGTTGGGCGCGGCCATGTTGACGCCCATGCGTGCGGAGACGAACTTGCGTCCTTCCTTGTCGATCACCTGCGGCTTGGCGGCGAGGTTGCCCCGGTAGGTGCAGTCGCACGCGCGGGGGATGGAGCCGGGGATGTGGTCGCTCATCGGGTGTCGTCCTTTCTCGGGTTCCGCTCCGGCGTCGCCGGGCGCTCTCTGGTGAAGTCTATGGAGCGGGTTCCAGCGCGTGGGATTCTCGCGACTGCTGCTCGCGTGTTGCGTGACGGCTTGATGCGATCTTGCGCGTTTCCGGATTGTGGGTGGAACGTTTTCCGGGATTCGGTGTCTAACCGAGTATGCGGCACTGAGAAGTACGCCACTCAGTACCGGCGTGCCGATTCTCACTCGCCAAGAGCCTCGTACTCGCTTCGGTACACCGCGTTCTTCGCGATCATCAGGAGCAGGCGCCCGCGGATGTAGTCGCGCCTGCTCAGCGGCGTGGCGCGCTCGTGGCGCGGCATCCGGTGCAGGTGGTCGCCCTCGTCGAGGATGATGCCGTAGGCGCTTTCTGTTGTCATCGCACGTTCAGTGGATCCGGTCGTCGTCGGCGGCGGGTGGCGGGACCTCCGACTGCAGGCGTGTCGCGACCTCGTAGATCGTCGCGGCCGCGGTGGCGATACCGGCCAGGTGTTCGGTGCCGGCGTCTCGGGTGCCTGCCAGGGTGGCGCGCTCTTTCTCTGTGGCGGGCGTCAGCGTGAGGTTCGACGTCTCGATGACGATCGCCGCGGCGTTGACCATCAGTTGCGACGCGGCGTCGAGGAACGTGCTCAGGTCGTCGAGCGACAGCCGTTCGGCGATTCCCCAGGGCGTGCCCCCAGGGCCTCGCTGCATCTCGCTCAGGCACAGCCCTGTCATGCGCACGTGGTGCTCCAACCGACGGACGGCGTCGGCCAGCCCTGGTGCGGTGGGACGTTCGTCGACGACGCCGCCGGCCGGGGGCCTGTCTCCCCTGCGTCCTTCGACCCAGTCCTTGTGCGCGCTGCGCAGGCGGCCGATTGCCTGTTCCCGGGCCGTGTCGGTCGTACCCGTCGGCACGGTAGGATTCGTGTCGGGGCTTTCGTCGAGCATCGCCTCGCCGACGGCGAAGGCCTCGGGTTCGTTGTAGGCGGCCAGCCGCTCGGCGTATCCCATGGCCGTTTCGTTCTCGCGGGGTTGCATGACCGTCGCGTGACGTACGTCCTGGTCGTTGAACCCGATGCCCGTCAGCGTCGTCTCGTCCACGCTGTCGGCGTGCAGCGAGATGGACAGCCACGCGAGCGTCTTCTCCCGGTGCATCGCCAGGCGGTCAGCCGTGCGCTCGGCGTAGTCGAGCAGATTCCGGCCGTGGTGGTCCTCACGGCCGGTCAGTACCAGTCTGGCGAAGCACTCGGCGCGCGGGTGATCCGCGCTGTCGCGCGGAAGGGGTCGTCGGGAGGAATATCGCATCGTGATGGATTTTATGTTCTCGAACCGGGAACCTTTCGTTCGCGGTGAGCGTCTAACAGGGTTGCCCGGTTTAGAGAAGTACACTCTTTGAGCACCTGTCCATTTTGGGCGATGGAGCCCGGATCCCGCCGACAGGTCACTGACGGTGCACACGTCAACCGGCTCCGCCGGATCCAGCCTTCCCGCAGGGAAAAATATCGGGTGAGCGACGCCGGAACCGGGGTCGCTCACCCCTCTTATCTCCGATCTTTTGTGCGGGTTGCACAAAGCGTGTCTGGTAGTGCACGTGTCAACGTCGTCAGCGTTCTGTGCCTTCCGTCTCCGAAGGTTCTGGGCGTTCCGGTTTGCGGCTGGTCTGACCCGCGTTGATTCTGCTTGCAAGTAGCCTGCTACGAGTGCTTTACGGGCGTGTGCCGGTGCGTTGTGGGGCTTTTGGTTCGGTAAGCTCTCGGCTGATGGCGCAGGGTCTCGGTTGGGTTTTCACCGGCGTTCTGGTGCCGTTGTTCACGGTGAAGCTGATCGGTGTGTTTCTGTCCGTGTCGCCTGGCTACTCGACGCGTGGTGGGGCCGGCAATGAACCGGATCACCTTGGTCAGTTCGGTTTTGGGCCTGATCCGGGCCTCGGGAGTTTTCGGGTGATGGTGCACTGTCTGACGTCGAAGTGTTCACCGTCGGGGAGGTTTCAGGATGCAGATGCAGAGGATCGTGGTGTTCCTTCCCCCAGCGGCCGTCAAGGCGTGCGACGTGGCCGCGTCCAAGTAC
Source organism: Vicinamibacterales bacterium (assembly GCA_963662835.3). GTDB lineage: Bacteria > Acidobacteriota > Vicinamibacteria > Vicinamibacterales > UBA8438 > WTFV01. The sequence continues at coordinate 5,603,999 of CAXXVU020000002.1, read as the reverse complement.
GGCTCGAACCGTTCGGAGGTCGTGCGGCTGGCGGTGGCCGAAGGGATGCGGGGGGCTGTCGAGGCCCTGGAGCGTTTGCGGGAGGTCAGGCTGCTCGAGGCTGCCGGCGCTGGCGCGGCGCGTGTCTGGAAGGCTCGTGGGACGGCGCAGCGGTCCGGTCGCGGCCGTTCTCGCGATGCGCTGGATCCGGATCGTGCCGTGTCGGCGCTTCTGGAGTACGGCAGGGCGGCCCGGGCGGCGGATCCGCAGATTGCTCCGGAGGAGTTGCGTGCGGGTCTGCAGATGCACGCCCAGGTGATCGGCGTGTCTCCGGATGACCTCGAGGACGTGTTGCTCGACGTCCTCGGCCAGATGTTCGGCGAGCCGCAGGTGCAGCCTGTTGCGGATCCGTCGCAGCCGCCGGAGTAGGGCGGTGCGGGGACCGGGGAGGTACGTCCATGCCGCTCTTTCCAATCCGGGAGCCTGACGCAGAACCGCTGGATTGTACCGTCAAGCTCCGGCTCTCGGCGCGTCAGCTCGAGCAGCTCGATCAGGCGGTGGCCGAGTTCAAGATGTCCCGCTCCTGGATCCTGCGGGAGTGCATCGCGGAGGGTTTCCCCCTGTTCGTGGAGGCGGTGCGCCAGCGGCGCCGTGCGGGGTTGGTGCCTCGCGGGGAGTACCAGAATCCGGACGCGGCTGGTCCGCGGCGCGGACCTCGCTCGGATGGGCAGCGTGGAGATCGCTGGGTAGGTGCTCCGCGCAGGCGTGGTTAGGGTTATCCGCGCGTCAGCGCGGAGCGGATAGCCAGGACTGGGCCTTCCGGATGGCGTGGCGTCAGTGTTCGGTTTCTGCAGTCGGCGACAAGGTCGAGCATTTCGAGTACGACCTGGCCGATCAGGACGTGGCTCCCGGCCGGTCCGACGATGGCCTCGGTCCATGTGGCGAGGTTTCCGAGCTCGATCGTGACCTTCGTCACGGGGCGTTCTTCGCGGCGCTCGTCCGCGTAGACGACGGTTCTCGTGCCCTCGTACTGGAGCCCGAGATCTGTCGCGATCTCCTCGGGGATTACAAGACTCACCGCCCTGGTGTCGACGATTCCTTGGACCGTTGTCCGTCGGACGTCCGCCTCGACCCGGTCTCCGCGGTGTACGTACTCGCGGTCGCCGCTGTTCTCCAGAGTCACGCTGGCTCGAATCTCTCCCATCGTCGTGGCTCTCCGATTCTGTTGCCGGTACCGAGAAGCGTACTTCTCAGTGCCGGTCACCCTATTAGACGCTCGCGCGGCCGTTTTTGTTCCGGGTTTGGGTTATCCGCGCGTTAGCGCGGAGATGCTCGCTCGGGGAAGGCCTCCGGCTGGGGCCGTTCCGCTCGGCATGAGCGTGGCGGCGTCCTGTTCGGTGCCTGAGTCAGTGGCGTGTCTGGTAACGGTGTGTCCTTCGGCTGGAAGGCGTTCAGGGGGCCGCTGCGCTCGGTGTGGGCGTGGTAGCGCGGGGTGATCCGCGCATCAGCGCGGAAAGGACGTGTGTGGAGGATCCGCTGTCGTTGGGGTGCAAGTCGTGCAGCTGGTTTCCGCTCGGTGCGCGCGTGCTGGGGTGTGTTCCGCTGGGTGCGTCTTGCCGCTCGGCGCGTGCGGGTCGGGTTCATGAGCGCTTCGTGTGGAAGCTGCTGCTTATCTCCTGGGCGCGAAGCCACCAGGAGCGTCGCAGGCGGCACAGCACGCTGTCGACTCCTCGCCATGGCGCCAGCACGTTGAGCGCCTCGTTCACCCGGTGTCGTGCCTCTCCGTTCATCGGTTGCCTTCCTCTTGGGGCGCTGTGCTCGGTGCGCGCGTTGTGGCGTGCTGTTTGGTGCCTGGGACCACAGGCGCGTTTGGTAGCCGTCGTTCGGCCTGATGGCCGTTCGGCGTCTGAACAACCGGTGCGTCTCGTAGTGCTGCCGCTCGGCGTGTGCGTGGGCAGGGTACCGCTCAGCGCGTGTATGGCTATTCGGCGCCTGGGTAACAGGTGCGTCTGGTTGTGCCGCAATTCGGCGCGTTCGTGGCGGTGTGCCGTTCGGTGCCTGGACCGCCCTTCAGGCGTGCAGTGCGGTGTCGGCTCCTGTACCCGCGACGACGCTGACGGCCGTGCCGCTGATCGAGACGAGGAGCATCGACCCGCGCTTGGTGATCACCTCGTAGTCGATGTTGATGCCGATGACGGCGTTGGCCCCGAGACTGGCAGCCGTTTCCATCAGGTCCTTGAACGCCAGCCGGCGGGCCTGGTTCATTGCCTTCTCGTAGGCGGCCGAGCGTCCGCCGACCATGTCGCGGATCGAGGCGAAGTAGTCGCGGAAGACGTTCGTACCGACGATGGCCTCGCCGATCACGATGTCGTGGTACTGCAGGATGCGCATGCCCTCGATGCGGCTTGTTGTCGTGAGGATCATGCCGGGCAGCGTACGGCTCGGTGGGCCGCGGCCTGCTCGGTGCGTGCGGTGCGGGCGCGTCGTGCTCGGTGCGGGTCTCCTGCAGCTCGGCTTGGCGTCGTCGGGACCATGCCGGGTAGCGTGCGACTCGGTGGGCAGTGGTCTGCTCGGTGCGCGAGCGGCGGGCGTGTCGTGCTCGGTGCGGGTTGCCTGCAGCTCGGTGCGTGGCTGTCACGGCGTCCCGCTCGGGGCGCCCGGTCAGTGCACGGGTTCGGGGGGCTCGAGGATCTCGATGGATGCGGCCAGGCGGTCGACCGTCGCCTTGTCGACGCCCTCCTCGGTGGTTTCGTCGCGCTCGTCGTCGGGCACCGGCATGCGGACCAGTTGGTGCAGGCGCACGAAAAGCGCCAGGCACACCGTCCTCGGGCCGCCGGGGAAGTCCGTTTCGGTGAACGGGTAGTGCAGGTCGTAGAAGGTCTTTCCCTTGCTGGTGGTGCGCTCCGTCCTCACGACGGCCTTGCCGTCGATCCGGACGCGGTTGATGGCGTCCATGATCTCGTCGGCGGGGCCGCTCGGTGTCGGCGTCCTCGAGTTGATCTCGTTCAGGTCGAAGCGGTCCATGGTGGAGTAGCGCTCCAGCAGCGCGAACATCGTCAGCTTCAGGACGGTGGCGTCGTTCTTGGTGAGCGCTCGGGGCATCGGTGTCCTTCCGGTCCTTCGGTGTGATGATTCAGAATGGCAGCGTCCGGCCGGTGTGGCGTTGCGCGCTCGGCGCCGCGCCGGCGTCCGCGTTCGGGCCGGTGAAGTCTCGGAGCCATTCGTCCAGCTTGGACCATCGCCTGCGTCCGGCCGCGTTGCGCGCCGCGATGGCCACCGCCTTCTTCTGGCCGACGAGCACCACCAGGTGCTTGCCTCGCGTGATTCCCGTGTAGAGCAGGTTGCGCTGCAGCATCATGTAGTGCTCGGCGAGTACTGGCATGACGACCGCCGGGTACTCGGAGCCCTGGCTCTTGTGGACGGTTGCGGCGTACGCCGGCACCAGCGTGTCGAGCTCCCCGAAGGGGTAGACGTGCTCGGCGCCGTGGAAACTCGCGGTCAGCTCTCCGCTCTCCGGGTCGACGCCGGTTACGTGGCCGGTGTCGCCGTTGTAGACGTCCTTGTGGTAGTCGTTGACGATCTGCATCACCTTGTCGCCGGGTGCGAAGGTCCAGCCGAAGCGCTCGACCTTGCGATCGCGGTTCGGGTTCAGGGCGGCCTGCAGCTCGACGTTGAGCGAACGGGCGCCGGCGCTGCCGCGGTTCATGGGGCACAGCACCTGGATTTCGCGGACGGGGTCGAAGCCGAACCGCGCCGGGATGCGGTTCTTGACCAGGTCCACGATCCGGACGGCGGCCGTCGCGGCGTCTTCGGCGGGCACGAAGTAGAAGTCGCTGTCGCCGTCGGGGCGGGACAGGTCGGGGATCGACCCGCGGTTGATCTGGTGCGCGCTGGTGATGATCCGGCTCTGCGCCGCCTGGCGGAAGACCTTGGTCAGCCGCACGACCGGGACCGTGTCCGAGCGGATGATGTCGGAGAGGACCTGGCCGGGTCCCACCGAAGGGAGCTGGTCGATGTCGCCCACGATCAGCAGCGCTGCCTTGTCGGGCACCGCGGCGAGCAGTGCCCGCATCAGCACGACGTCGACCATCGAGGCTTCGTCGACGACCAGCAGGTCGCAGTCGAGCGGATTGTGCGCATCGCGCTTGAAGCCGCCGTTGGCCGGGTCGACCTCGAGTAGCCGGTGGATCGTGCGGGCCTCCATCCCGGTCGCTTCGCTCATCCTGCGGGCGGCGCGGCCGGTTGGCGCGCACAGCTTGAGCGTTGCGCCGGCGCCGGTCAGGATGCGCAGGATGGCGTCGAGCAGCGTCGTCTTGCCGACCCCGGGGCCTCCGGTGATCACGGTGGCTTTCGACGCCAGCGCCAGCTGCAGCGCTTCGGCCTGGCGCGGCGCCAGGGACAGTCCGGTCGCCTTCTCGACGCGGGGGAGTGCGCGGTCGGTGTCGATCTTCGGCCAGGGTGGGCTCCCCGCCATCAGTTCAGCGAGGCGTTGGGCGATCGTCCGCTCGGTGCGGTGCAGCCTGCCCAGGAACGTGCAAGGCGTGTTCGCGACGGTGTCGGCGACGACTGTGCCTTCGGTGATCTCGAGGCCGACGGCGTTGTCGATCAGCGTGTCGGGGACTCCGAGCAGCTGGGACGCCAGCGGGCGCAGCTCGTCGTTGGGCAGTCCGCAGTGGCCTTTCTTCTTTGCTTCGTCGAGCGCGTAGCCGATGCCGGCGCGCACGCGGACCTCGGCGGTCTTCTCGATCCCGAGCCTGCCGGCGATCTCGTCTGCCACCTTGAAGCCGATGCCGCGGATGTCGCGTGCGAGGCAGTAGGGGTTGCGTGTCATGACCTCGACGGCGTCGCTGCCGTAGGTCTTGAAGATGCGCACGGCGCGGGCCGTGCCCGCGCCGTGGGAGTGCAGGAAGATCATGATCTCGCGGACGGCTCGCTGCTCGGCCCACGCGTGGGTGATCCGCTTCGAGCGGACCGGGCCGATGCCGTCGACCTCGCGCAGCCGTTCGGGTTCGTTCTCGATGATGTCGAGCACCTTGTCCTTGAAGGCCAGCACGAGCTTGGCGGCGTAGATCCTGCCGATGCCGCGTATCGCGCCAGAGCGCAGGTACTTCTCGATGTCCTCGCTGGCCGACGGCGCCGAGCTGCGAATGAAGTGCGCCTTGAACTGCGGGCCGTGTTTCGGGTGGTTGCTCCACTGGCCGGTGGCCGTGATCCATTCGCCGGCGGCCGCCGTGGCGGCGTGGCCGGTGACGATGATCGGTTCGCGATGGCCTCTGGCCTCGACCCGCAGGACGCAGAATCCGTTCTCCGCGCTGTGGAACGTGACGTGCTCGATCAGGCCGGCGAGGACCTCGTGCTTGGGCGGCTCCGATGGAGGCTTGTCGCGTGCGTGCATGGTGCGTGTTCGCCGAACGTTGGCCGGAAGGGTACCGCCGGCGGCGTGTTCGCGTGGCCGATGGTTCAGAGCAGAGTCAGGTGTAGCGTGTCGTGCTCGGTTGCCAGCAAGCGCAGCTCGCCCGCCAGGTTGCAGGCCAGCGTGGTCAGCTCGGCCAGCTTGTCGCCGGCGATGTTCCGGAATGAGTCGCTCTCGAGTACGTCGGCGAAACGCTCGACGGCCTCGCGGTCCGTGGTGAGCGGCCCCTCGGTGTCGTCGAGCATGTTGCGCAGGACGTTGATCTGTGCCGGGTCGTTGCGGTACGTCTGCTCCAGGGTCTCGTCGTCGCGGATGGCGGCGTCGGCCAGTTCTGCGATCTCGCGGTACGTGCTGGTGGGCACGGTGAAGTCGGTCGGGTGGTGTTCGATGTGCATCAGGGTCGTCGACATGGTCCGGTCCTCTCTTGGCCGTCGTGCGGACGGCTGCTGATGAGTGCTGTGCGGTCGGGAGCGGGGGGTGGCGCTCGGGCAGGGAAGGTCCGTCCGGTCCTTGTCGACCCGGCCGAACATGTCCTCCGGGGATGTTGATCGTCTACCGGCGTCGTCCTGACGGACCGGGGGCGGTCAGTGTGGCTGGTTCGGAGGATGCTCAGTGAGGTCGTCGAGTGACTGTGCGGCGTCCGTTTACTGCTTCGGTGTTTCGGGGTCGGGGTCGTCCGGCCTGGAGCGGCGGTTCAGTGTCACGACGTTGCTGCCTGGCGTTCTGATCTCTATCTCGGCTGGCGAGAAGAACAGTTCGCGGTAGAGCGGCAGGAGCATGATGGCAAGAAGGGTTGCCCAGATCGAGGTCAACGTCGTTGCGCCGGGCAGCTGTTCCCTGATGGCAGCGGTTGTCAGCAGGAGTGCGGTCAGCGCCGCGGCGGAGCCGAACGTTTGCAGTCCGGTGAGTCGGAAGATCGGTGCGTACCAGGTCGTATGCGGACGGAGCACCGTCAGGATGGCGCTGGCGGCGTCGCGGCACCAAATCCGCGTCGGGCGCTTTTGCGCTGATGGAGGCGCCGTCCCGGTAGGCGTTGAAGGAGATGGAGCGGCTGTCGTCGTGCAGGAATGATGTCGAGGCGTAGAGGGTGTATTCGCGAAGCCGGTCGGGCTTGTCGGGTGATCGGCGCAGGTCGTCGATCCGTTCGTACTTGTGTTCGTGTTCTTCGCGGGGGCCGTTTCCGGACGCGTGCGTCGTCGTGGAGAAGGTGAGGCTTGTCCTGGGCTCGCCGGCTTCGGCGCACTTGTCGCGCATGATGCGCCACAGCTCTTCGAGGACGGTGTCGTCGGCCCGGAATGCTGGAACCCTCTGTTTCACCCTGAACTCGTGTTTCTCCTGCCTTCCGGGCGGTGGTTGGCGGGGCGGGAAGGGGGCGAGCGTGTCGGCCATGGGGTCGTTCCTTGAGGCTGGGTGGTGAGGAGGTTAGCAGGTTTTCGGCGTCTCGGGGCGCGGCGCGTCGGACGTTCCGGGGTCGTTACAGCCTGGGGTCTGTGGGCTCGGCCTCGAGCGCGAGGATGCCGAACACGGCCCGGTGGACGTTGCGCAGGGGCGCCCGCGCGACGAACTGCTCCAGTGCCTCGATCCCAAGGGCGAACTCGCGCAGCGCCAGCGTCGTCTTGCGGCCGGTGTTGCGGCGGCGCAGCCGTTCGAGCTGGTCCGGCGCGGTGTACTCCGGTCCGTAGATGATCCGCAGGTACTCGCGTCCGCGGCACTTCAGGGCCGGCGCCGCGACGCCGCGCTCGGTGCGGGCCACGAAGTCCTGGGGCTTGACGACCATCCCTTCCGAGCCGGCCTCGGTGCGCTCGGTCCACCAGCGGGTGGCCTCGGCCACTTCGGTCTCGTTCTCGGTGTCGACTTCCCGGTGGTCGGTGGCGGTGAGGATGCCGCCTTCGGAGCACATGCGCTGGGTGATCTCCATGTGCCAGCGGTGCGGCTTGTCGGCGTGCACGGCGCCTTCGGTCGCCAGCACGTGGAAGGGTGCGATCTTCAGCCCCTCGAGGCCGTCGACGGGCCAGTTGTAGCGCCGGTAGGCGTTCTCGTAGCGTGCGGTCATCTCGGTCCGTTGCTTGAAGCGGTCGAGCAGGGCGGCGAGCCCGGGGTCTGTGGCCGCGGCCTGGCGCAGCGCGGCGGTCGCTTCGCGCAGTCCGGTGCGCGCCGCGGCGCCGGCCGGTTCGTAGTGGTCGCGGATGAGTCCGCCGCCCTTGGCCGACCACGGCATGATCTCGGCGTCGATGACCGCCCACTCGGTGGCGAGCCGGGTCCACGCATCGGCGGCGTCGAGCCCGGCCCGGACCTGGTCGAGCACCTGCTGCTCGATCGTGGCGTCGTCGAAGAAGCGGCGTCCCGTGCGGGTGTAGACGATGCCGCCGGCGGCGCTGCCGACCCCGAAGCGGGCCTCGGCTGCCGCCGCGGTCCGGCCGAGCACGATCACGGCTCTGGATCCCATGTGCTTCTCCTGGCACATGACGCGACGGATGCTTCGGGCGCGGAAGTACCCGAACGCCTCGGCGGGATGCTCCAGCAGGCCGTCGGCGGTCGTTGCTGCGCACGGGGCCATGGTGGGCGGCAGGTAGACCAGCCAGCGCGGGTCGACGGCGAAGCGGGCCACCGTGTCGAGCGCGGCGGCGCAGTTCTCCGGGCGGACGGCGATGGCGCCGGCGATGCGGGTGTGCAGGCGCAACGGCCCCGCGATGTCGTCGATGTCGAGCAGCGCGTCGCTCTCCTGCTGGCGTGTGCGGCCCGCGGTGGCGTGGAGCTCCTTGGCCAGCGCGGCGCGCGGTTCGGCGTAGGTCTGTCGTGCGGGTACCGAGACGAGCTCGCGTTCGGGCCACCGCAGGGCGGTCAGGCGCCCGCCGAAGGCGCAGCCGGTGTCGATGCAGATCGTCTCGTTGACCCACTCGGCGCGGCGGACGGGCGTGTGGCCGTAGACGACGGCGGCGCGGCCGCGGTAGCCGGCGGCCCAGTCCAGCCGTACCGGCAGGCCGTCGTCGTCGGTTTCGCCCGTGGTCTCGCCGTAGAGGCCGAAGTCGCGCACCTGGCGCGAGGTGCGGTTCTGCAGGTGCTCCTTCATGCCCGCATGGGCGACGACGAGGGTCCCGCCGTCGAGCACGTAGTGGCTCGGCAGTCCCGCGAGGAACTCGGCCGCGCGCCGGCGGAAGCTCTCGGGCATCGCGTCGAGCTGCTCCAGCGTGCGGGCCAGTCCGTGCTTGCGCTCGACGTCGCGGCCGGCGAGGGCACGGGCGAGCTTGGAGTCGTGGTTGCCGGGGACCGCCAGTGCGTGACCGGCTTCGACCATGTTCATCACCAGTGCAAGCGCGCCGGCGCTGTCGGGGCCGCGGTCGACGATGTCGCCGACGAAGACGGCGGTGCGGTTCGGCGGCGGCTCGACATCGTAGCCGGGGCCGTCGGCCGTCTCGTTCGGCTCAATGCGGTAGCCGAGCCTGGAGAGGAGCGCTTCGAGCTCTTCACGGCAGGCGTGGACGTCGCCGATGATGTCGAACGGGCCTGTCAGGTTCCGGCGGTCGCAGGGCAGCGGCTCGCGCACGATCTCGGCGCCGCGTGCGTCTTCGAGGGAGCGCAGGCGGTAGCGCCGGCGGAAGCCCTCGGCGGACAGCTTCTTCATCCAGCGCTGCATCGAGCGCCACTGGCGCCGCACGACATGCTGCGGTCTGGTCTCGTCGCCGCGGGTGGCGTTCTGTGCGATGCAGTCGCGCTCGGCCAGGTCGAAGGCGATGGCGCTCAGCGGCGCGTGCTCGTCGCGCGCGAGCCGGACGTAGCGCTTGCGGTCGTCGGGGGCGACGTTGGTCGCGTCGATGACGGTGAGTCGCCGGGAGCGCAGGCGCTTGGCCGTGATCGTCTCGATGACGTCGAAGGCGTCCTTCGTCGTCGCGGCGTTGCGCTCGCCGTCGCCGACGACGCTGCGGTAGTGGTCCGAGGCGAGGACCTCGGAGGGGCGGAAGTGGCGCTTGGCGAACGTCGTCTTGCCCGACCCGCTGGGGCCGATCAGGACGACGATGCCGTAGTCGTGGATCTTCAGTTGCATGTTCAGTCCGGTTCGGAGTTGGCCTCGATGAACTGCTGGACGTTCTCGAACACCGGCGCGTCCTGGTCGAGCCGTTCGGCCAGACGGTCGGGCAGCTCCTCGTCGTTGCCGATCAGTCGCCGCGGTGGAACAGCGCCCGCTGGGTCGGGGCGCCGACCTCGGCATCTTCGGGTCCTATCTCGCCGGTCTCGACGCGGTACCCGTAGCGTGCGGCGATTGCTTCGGCCCAGCGTGCGAACTCGGCCCGCGTCCACTCGAAGCGGTGGTCCCGGTGGCGCAGCTTGCCGGCCTCGAGTCCGTCGAACCGCACGTTGTGCTCGTGGTTGGGGGTGGTCAGGGCGACCAGCCCGGGCCTGGCGTGGCCGAACAGCGCGCGCTCGAAGGCGTCGAGCCGTTCCGGGTCGATGTGCTCGACGACCTCGACGAGCGCGGCGGCGTCGTAGCCGGTCAGCCGCGCGTCGCGGTAGGTGAGTGCGGAATGCAGCAGCTGGATGCGGCCGTCGGCGCTCTTGCTGCGGCGCTTCAGCTTCAGGCGGCGGTTGGCGATCTCGAGGGCGCGTACCGATGCGTCGGCGCCGGTGAGCGCGGTGAACTCGGGCGTGTCGGCCAGCAGCTTCATCAGGCGGCCTTCGCCGCAGCCGATGTCCAGGATGCGCCTGGCGCCGGCGTCGCGGAAGGTGTCGACGACCCACTCGAGGCGGGCCTGGTGCAGGCTGGCGCGTTGGGCCGGCGGTGTGTCTCCGGCGGCGTCGGTCTCGGCGTCGCCGGTCTCGTGTTCGACGCTCAGCCGCGCGGTGGCGTCGGCTGCGAGCGTGCGCCGGTGTCCGAGGTAGCGGCGGACGATGAAGTCCTTGCGCGGATGCTGTTCGAGCCAGCCGGTGCCGCGGGCGAGGAGCTTGTCGACCTCGGCCTCGCCGATCCAGTAGTGCTTGCGGTTGTCGGCCACGGGGAGCAGGACGTAGACGTGGTTCAGGACCGCGGCGAGCGTCTTCGTCGCCCGCAGGCGCACGTTGCGGTAGCGCGGGCGCTCGGCGTCCGGGTCCGTCGCGCTCTCGACGTCGTAGCCGAGCGGCTCGAACAGATCCTCGACGAGGGTCTCGGCGCCCCGGCAGGGGACGGCGGCCAGCTCCGCCTCGAGCGGTATCGGGGTGCCGGCCAGCTCTGGCCGTTCCTTGGCGCGGCCGCTCATCGCGGTGCCAAAGACGCGCGCCATTGCGACGGATAGGAACGACGAGGACACGTAGGGGCGATCGTTGACGTAGTCGGTGAGCACGGCGCCGGGGCCGCGGACCAGCTTCAGCGGGTCGATGTCGAGCAGCAGGGCGACCGTGCAGCGCTCGGCCGTGGCCTCCGGGTAGAAGACGTGGGCGCTGCCGAAGGCGAGCTCGAAGGTCTGCGCCCTGGCCGGGTTCTTGTGCAGCAGGTAGCCCAGGTCGGTCGCCGGGCAGTGCGTGGTCGAGATGGTCAGCAGCATCGTGTGTTTACCGTGTCCTGGCCGTCCGTTATGCGGCGTTGTCGCTAGCGTCCAGTTTGCCGTACCGCGCTTCGTACTCCTGGCGCAGGTGGTTGCTCGGCGAGTCGAGCGCGCGTACGAGGGCGCGTCCGGGCTCGCAGTTCGGGTTGATGGTCCCGGGTCCTCGGGCGCCTGTTCAGCGGAGGTTCGCGGTGTCGGATCGAGGGCAGTGCGCGAACATGGCTCGCGCCGTCGGGGCGAGCCGGGGTGCGGCGGGGAAACGCATGGTGAGGGCGGCCTCTTCGCCGGTGGCGTCGAGGCGGACCGGCCGGCCGGCGGCCAGGCGCTCGAGCAGGCGCTTCCGCAACGGGTTGTCGGTTCGGCCTTTTCGCAGCGGGGAGCGCAGCGCCGGGAACCCGGACTGCCTGATCGAGACCGCTCTGGGCCGAGAACAGCTACCCGACCCGTTCGAGTACCCGCGCATGCGTCAGGTCGGTGACCGCCACGGGACGAAGCCTCGACCCTGGCACCGTCTCGACCGCCGCCGTGCTGCCGTCGAGGGCCAGAAACTCTACCTCGAAGGCCTCACCGCCACGATGAATGTGCACTATCGTCCCAACGTCACCCGCCTTGAGGCTCGTGGGCGGGAGATCTTCCGTGAGAACGACTCGATCATGTTCTGCGAGCATCGCTCTTCCTCAGCGGGTATGCCGTCACGAGGCGGGGGGCGTCGCCTTCGCGATCGACGATCCAGACGGTTCGTACTCGCGGGTCGCGTCCGTCTGGAGTCTCGATGATACCGTCCACGGTGTACCTCGCGCCATAGTCCGACCTCGTCGCCACCGCGACCTCGCCGTTGTTCCCGTGATCCCGTAGCGCCTGCGCGAGCGCGTCCCAGCGCTGCAATCGGAACCCGAAGCTCGCGAAGAAGGTTGCCTTGCTGCGCCCGTCGGGATGAAGTGCGGACAACAGGTACCTCACCACCTTCGACTCGTCGATGACCGCTCGACTGGCATTGGGCAGCTTCATGAACTCGGAATCTTTCCCAGCTGCACTGCCAGCCGTTTCTGGCCCTGCCAGCCGTTTTCTGGCCTTTCGGGCCTGGTTAGACGTCTTTTTTCTCCAATAAATACGGGGTTACGGATTCGTCGTCATGGGCCTTCCTGCTTCAGGTCGTGCGCTGGAGGGAGTGTACCGTTCTGGCGCGGGGCGTTGGCGTGGTAGGGGCAGCGGAAGCTGCGCAGGTCGATCGGCGACCAGAGCAGTGCCGCCTTGACGTACATCTCGTGCGGACCCTTGCGGAGGTGTCGGAGCAGACGATGCGCCACACGCGGCGCCCGCGCCAGAGCCTGCTGTCGAGCGCGCCGATCTCGCGGGCGCGCCGGACGGCTGCGTCCATGCCTCTTCGCTGCGCAGCGCCGCCTTTGTGCGGGCGCACGTCTTCTGCGCATTCGCGGCGACGGAGAGTCGCATCGTGGCGTTGGCGGTTTTATAGGCGCCGTGTCCGACGGACTGTTTCGTGTCGGATGGCGCCTCCGTCGTTGCGGAGTGGCGCCGTGTTCATGGCGTCCGAGGCTGCTTCATGTGGGCGATGGTCTCGGGCGTGAGCCCGAAGCTGCGTGCTATGCGCGGGATCGGTTCACCATCGTCGATGGCCTCACGGATCGCCCGCACGGCCTCGGGGATCAGGTGCCGGGTGTCGGTGCGGTGGATTGGCAGAGGCTGCTTCTCCTGGTAGGCCGGCGTGGCTACCGGTTCGCGGCGTCTGGTGCCCCGTATGTGCGGAGGAGGTTCGTACTCGTTCTTCCCGGTGTCGTACTCGCTGTACGTGGAGCGGTTGGCAACCGAGATGATCGTCCCTCCGGTCAGCCCGAACTGCTCCTGGAGCTTTCCGAGCCGGACTCCGGGCCGATAGGCGCGCCGAATAGCGCGGACCGTCTGCTCGCTGAGGGGCTTCTTGGCGGTCTTGCTTCTGCTCATGGCGCCGGTCTCGTCGTGGCGGTTGCGCCGTCCAGTCTTGCGGATGCTGGATGGCCGTCGGCGGATCGGGCCTCGCGGATCAGCCTCGCCGCCTCGGCGCCGGCGCGCTGGCCGAGCTCGCGGCATTCGCGCACGAGCCCTTCGGCTGGGGTCCTGCCGGGCTGGCCTGTGCCTGCGGGCTCGGGCTGTTCGCAGCCCTCGCGCCAACCGGACCTGTAGGCCGTGAGCGCGGCGTGCTCGAGGTCGCGGGCCTTCTTGATGGCCGTTTCGAGGGCGGCGGTGAACATCCGGTCGCAGTCCCTGCAGCGTACGAAACGGCCGCTGCGCATGTCGTCGTCGCCGGGCCAGCGGGGGGCGGCCCATATGCGGCCGCTCCTTCCGCACAGGGCGGACCGGGGATCGAGGCCCGTGATGTGGAACGTCTGTTCGGTCATCGGGATCGGTCTGTGGGCGGGTCCTGATGCAGCTCGATGTCGCTCTCTCGCACGTGGTCGCCGTTCTCGTCGAGGTAGATCCGCTCGCCGTCGGCGGCGGCGGTGACCTGCTCGGAGCTGTCCCAGAACATCTTCGTCCCGCCCTCGTGCTGGTGCGTGATCCGGCCGTCGCCGGCGCGCGTGAACGCGTCGTCGATCAGTCTGGCCTCTCCGTAGATTCTCTCCAGGGTGCCGGTGATGGCTGCGCCGGTGCGCCGATTCCGTGCATGCATGGTGTCTTCTCTCCTGGTGCATGGCAGGGCGGTGCCGTGCGTATGCGTGTTGTCGTGGCGCGTCACGCGGCGAGCGGTTCCGCCTCGGGGGCGCCGGCGGTGGCGAGGTTGCGCGTGAGCCAGTCCGCGATCCGCTCGGAGTCGGCCGCCGCCTTGCGCACTGCGGTCGGGTCATCGTCGAGCGCCTTGATCCAGGAGGCTACGTACGCGTGACCGTGGCGCGGCTCGTGGCCGACATGCAGGCGCTCGCCGAGCATCATCGCGGCGATCTCGGCCCGCAGCTCCTCGATGGCGTACTCCGCCGTGGGGCGGTCGGTCGTGCCGTGGCAGGGGCGGTCCAGCCGCGAGGGATGGGAGGTGGCGTGGGCCAGCTCGTGGAGCAGCGTGTGCTCGTAGGCCGACGGGATGGTGAACTGGGACGCCTCGGGCATCGTGATGGTGTCGGCCGTCGGCGAGTAGCAGGCGCGGTCGCCCCGGATATGCACGATCCGGACGTGCGCGTCGTCTGCGACGTGGCCGACGGCGGCGTGCGGCTCGAAGGGCGGGGCCTGGGCCACCGGGTCGCCGAGGTCGAGGCCGTCGGCCTGCACGGCGTTGAAGACGTAATGGACGGTGGCGAAGAACGAGGCTCGGGACTCCTCTTCGCCCGTGTCGTCCTCGCCGGCTGCCGTTGCGCCGCGGCGCTCGCGCCAGACGAGGACGGGCGTGCCCTTCTCGCCCTTGCGGACCATGCCGCCGGCGTTGCGGATCTGGCCGAACCCGGCCCAGCGCATGTCGCCCCAGCCCCGGGTCAGGGCGGTGGCGAGCAGGAGCACGGCGTTGTTGCCGCGGTAGCGGCGGCCGGTGGTGCAGTTGACGGGCCAGCAGAGCTCTCCGGGCTTCCACGGTTTTTGCCAGGGGGCGGTGCCGGCTTTCAGTGCCTCGATGAGGCGGTCGGCGAACGTGCGGGCGTACTTCTCGAGTCGTGGGTTCATGGGTCCTCTCGCCGGGTGGTGTGCGAGCGCGCGGAGCGGTCGTCCGGGCGCGCGTAGTCCTGGCGCACGTGGAGCGGAGCTAGGCCGGACGGGCTCTTGTCGAGCCGGCGGGGTTATCTGAGGGTGCGAGGACAGGGTGGCTCTTTGCCGTCGTCAGAGGTGGATGACGGGTCCGGGAGCCACTGCCGGGACGGGAGATCCGCGCGCGTGCGGAGCCTGCTCACGTTTCCTTTCGTTCGTAGGTCCGGAGCATCCCGGTAACGACGGCTTGCACTGCGGCTGGCGTCTCGGCGCCGTCGTTCGTGCCGGCGTCGTGGGCCGCGCTCGTCGTCAGGCGGGTCCTGCCGTCCACCTCGGCGATGACGAGTTCGCGGCCCGTCGGGTCGTCGCTTTCCTGGGCGATGATCAGGTCGCCGTCTTCGAGCCCGCTGCCGGGGAGCGGCGCTCCGTGGATGCGCAGCGCGAACGCCTGCTCGTTCCCGGCGAGCTCGGTGATCACGTCGACCATCGATGCGCCGTCGGTGTTCTCTCCGATTGTGCCGTCGGGCATGACGTAGCCGGCGACGGGGATCAGCCGGCTGTGGATGCCGAGCGCCTTGTCGGTCAGCCGGAATCCGCGGGCCGTGTTCGCGTCTCTGGCGATCCAGTCTTTTTCGCGCAGCTTCGCCAAGTGAGCGTGGACCGTCGACAGCGACCGCAGGCGGAAGCGTCTGGCGATCTCCTCGAGCGTCGGCGGGCGCCCGTGCTTGTCGATGAACTCCTTGAGGTAGTCGAGGATCCGCTTCTGTTTGGGAGTCGGGTTGCTCATTGCGAGAGGTTCGTGCCGTGGGATGTCCCGCCGCGGGGCGGGCTGATGCCGTTCAGAGGCATGTGTTGTTGTCCTCGTGCCAGGCATCGGCGTTGAACCTGGCCGCTTCCGGCTCTCCGCAGGTCTCGCAGAGGATCGTGCGGTTCCTGGGGAAGTAGTAGACGCGCGCGCCCCTGGAAATCTTCGACCTGCATCCCTTGCACTCGCCCGGGTAGCGCGTAGTGATCCAGCGCGGATCTGCTGCGTATCTGGCCATCTCTCGGGCTCGTTCAGTCCGTCGGTGGCGGCTCTCGGGGCGTTGTGCCCTGGCCGCTCCGGGTTGGCTTCCTGTTGCCGGTGGCTTGCTGGCGGGCAGCGGTGGTGTGCTGTCCGGATCGCCGGCGCCGCTGTTGCCGGCGGGTTCGCAGCGGCGGCGGGCATGAGGCCGGTTATTTCTGCAGACGCTGGCCTGTGGCCAGCCGCAGGAGCCGTGCCTCGTCGCGCTGCAGCGAGCGGCGCAGCCGCCGCCGCTCGGGGTTGTCGCACCACAACGGCTCGTTGTCGAGCCGGGTCGCCAGGGAGTACGCGTACCGGATCCGGATCTCGGCCGTCGATTCGGCGACCTCGTCCTCGTCCTCCTCGTCGTCTTCGCTGCCGACGTTCCACAGCGCGATGTAGAGCCGGTCGTTGGCGGTGGCCGTGTGCATCCAGAGCGTAAACGCGCGCAGCGAGATCCGGGCGAGCTCTTGCGACCGTTCGGCCCCGTAGAAGGTGACGGCGCGGGTGGACCATCCGTGCCACAGCGCCCGCACCACCAGCCTGTGGGCGGCCTGCTGCAGGAGGAAGCCGGCCCCGGTTCCGATGGCGGCGCCGTGCGCCCCGGCGATCGCGTACCCGGCGGCGCCCAGCGCCAGTATCGCGGCGGCGGTCCAGCGCAGCTCCCGCCGCAGGAGGACCGCGTCGGGGCGTATCGTGCGGTGGAGGGGCAGGCCCCGGCGGGCGGGGTGGTCGTTTCTTGGCATGATGGGAGAGTCGTTTGTGGCTGCCGGCAGCGTACACCTTCTGTCGGCGGCGCTCGTTGCGCCGCTGGTAAGGCGAGGGACGGTTTCAGGCGTGCCGGCGGCGTTGCGGTGGACAGCGCGTCCGGCTGTCCCCGGGAGGGCTTGTCAGGCTCCGCAGGCCCGCATGAGCGCGCGTACCTCGCGGTTTCGCTCGGGCGCCACGCGGTTCCAGAACGAGTTGTAGCCGTTGGAGACGAGCGCGCCGTTCTCGAGCGCGGCGTCGAGGAAGCGGGTGATCTCTCGCGCGTTCGTCAGTTGCGGGCTGTGGAAGCCGGACCGGGGTCCGGAGTGATGGAGGACGGGGCCGAATCGCTCGCCGCGACCGGCGGCGGTGCGTATTGCCAGCTGCACGGGGATGTGCGCCGGTGGGAAGCCGCCGAGGAACACCGTTACCTCCGGGCGGTCGTTGCAGGTGATGGCGAGGCCTACCTGGATGTTGGTGTTCCCGAGCGGCGCCCGCATGATGTAGACGGTCGCGCCGTTGCTTGTGGTCTCGTCGATCTGGTGGATCTCGGGCGTCGGCAACTGTGCGGCGGTTCCGGCCGCGGTGGCGGCGGCCGCCAGGAGCATCACCGCGGCGATTGCTGCTTGCGGGGTGGGGTGGGTGGTCATCTGGCCGGTCTCCTTGGTGGCGGTGCTGTATCGAGTGTGCGGGATGGCGGCCGGTCGGCTGCCTGGCGGGACCAGTTGTCGAACGCGCTGAGGCGTAGCGCGGCGTGCAGCAGGTGCCGGAGCCGTGTGCGGGTCGCGCAGGTCGCGCATCCGTTCTTCGATGTACTCGACGAGCTTGCCGTGGTGGGGGGCGATGAAACTTGCGTGCGACGGCGTGGCAGGTGTCGTCGTGCGCGGGCGGTCTCGGTAGTGTCTCAGTTTGACCGAAGGTACTGCCGCTACCTCTGCGGCTTGTTGCGTTGCTGTTCGCGCTGCTTTGCCGCCTCGGCCGTGCCGGCTGCCGGGGAAGGCGGCTCCGGCGGGTCGTCCGGCTCATCTTCAATACGCAGTTCTTCTTTCAACTTGGTCTTCCACGCACCAGGTTCGGACCCGGGTCTGGATGGAACCTGGGCGGGTTTTCCGGTAGGAGGAGCTTCCAGCAGAGCCTGTTCTTCTCGTGCGAGCATCCTCTCGGCTGCATTTCGGATTTCCTCGACCGGGTTGGCTCTCGCGGTGTCGAGTATCGCGCCGCGTCGTCCGTTCGCGATCAATTCCGCGATTCCCTGAGCCATGATCGTCTCGTGGGTTCCGTGATTCGCGTTGAGGTACGCGCCGATTCCCGATTCGATTAGTGCCTCTGCGATGCCATCACTCTCGTAGCTCTCTGGTGGTTGATTCCCTTTGCTGGTTTGCCGCTTGATCACCACTGTCCCTGGCTCGAGGAGGATTTGCACTCGTGTGTACCGGTTCTCGTGTATTGTCGCGGCTGCGTTGTACCCTAGCCGGTCCAGGTCTGTCTCGAACCCCTTGGATATAGACAGTGCTTCGGGCGCGTCGCGCGCCATCGTGTCGTTGCCGTCGTTCAGGTTTCGCGTGACGACGCGCGTTTCCGTTTCGTCGAGTGCGTTGATTGCGTGTTGTAGCGCTCTTGGATCGACTCTTGCGGCTGTGATCAGGTCGAAGGCGTCGCGGGCAAGGTGCCTATGGGAACGGTTCAGCTTGCCGCGTAGTATTTGTGCGCTTGCCAGTACGGTCTCGGTGCTCTGTTCGATATCGGTTGGCCGCTCGAGGCCGGGAAGTTCCGGTTGCATCGCGCACACGTCCAGCGTGGTTTCGCCGACGTTCACCTTGATGCGGTCATGCCACTTCCCTTTGATCTTGCCACCGGTTGCGATTTCCAGATCGTTGAATTGGCCCGGGTGAGCGTCGCTCAGTTCATTTCGGTCGGGCAGTAGCACGTCGATGTCGATGCTTTTCCGGTGTCCCCATCGTGCTCCGAGGATGGTGCCTCCGCCCAGGAGGATGCGTCCTCCTCTCCCTGTTGGCTTGGCGATGGCCTCTATCGCCTTGCGATGCTTCAACCACGCTTGGTGCGCCGTTTCTTGCAGTTTCATTGCGGTTTCGCCCGTACGTTCACGAATCGTGCGAGTTCTCCACTGTACAGCCTTCGACGGTGCATCATTCTGGCGAGTTGTCGCCAAGTGAATGCGCCTTGGAGGTAGGCGAGCAGCACGTCGTTGCAGCTTCCTTCCGCGATGAGGACCCCTGCGAGCGTTATCTGTCGGTCCGTGGGCTCCGTCGCGCGCATTGCGTTGTAGAACTCTTCGGCGTTTGGTTGTCGTTTCCAGCCGGCGCATGCTCCCGCGATCAGGCCCTGGATGACGGTTGAGACCGCTCCTCGCTCGTCTGGCGAGTTTGGGTCTTCTGGTTCGTAATGGTCGGTGAAACGCTCGGCGGGCAGTAGCCCGGTGTTGGCTGGCGGGTCGTCTTCGTTGCGGCGCCGAGCGTTTGCACGGTCCCATTGGCTGTTGGCTGTCATGCTTCTGATGTCGGGGCGACCTTCTCGTTCGAGGACATGCTTGTCCGGAAATGGGACCTTGGCCTTCGCTGCCGGGTCGTCGCCGTCGTGCAGCGTTCCGGTCGTTTTATACTCGGCCGCAGCCGGCTCCGGGAGCGTCAGCTTCTGCACGTCGCGCTCCTGTTGATCTCGCGTACGCGTTGTGGGTTCTGGTACTTCCGCCGGCTCATGGCCCGGGCCAGCTGCCGCCACGTGAAGGCTGCTTCCATCCAGGCGCCCATCAACTCCCAGAACTCGGCGCGCAGCAGGACGCTGGCCAGCGACCTTTGCCGGTCGGTGGGTTCCTGTGCCCGCATCGCCTCGTACAGTTCGTCGGTCGTTGGCCGTTTTTCCCAGCCGCAGCAGTCGCCGTCGATCAGGCCCTGCAAGGCGGCCGATTTCGGGCCGACCCGCGACTGGTCGACCGTTTTGTACTCGGTTGGGTCGGCGTACTCGTCGCTGAAGTCCTCCAGTGGGCGCAGTTGTGCCGGCGTGTCCGGGTTCTCGACTCGTGCTCGTCGCTCGCTTTCGACCCTGACCCACTCGTTTAGCGACATGTCGTCGGCGGTCGTCATTGCTCCGATTCTAGCCTCCGCCGGTGGATTCCCGCTCCGGTGCGGGGGCGCGTGGACTCGCGCCTTGCCAGCCTGCGCGGCAGGTCGAACGCTTTGCATGGTCCAGCGGTTCAGCGGGACGGGCCGTCGTGTTCGCGGCCTGCGGCAGCGTCGGCGGCGCCTCTGGCCGGGCCCGGCGGGGCCGGCGGTTCCGCCGGCAGTCCGTGTGGTTCGTCTTCGGGATGGACGAAGACCTCGCGGTCGTCGTCCCCGTCGCGGAAGTTGTAGTCGTCGATGTCGATGTGTCGCGGCAGCTGTGTGCCGTCGGACTTGACGAGCGTCGAGGGCGGCACCCGGCGGAGCCGTTCCGGGTTCTCGCGCAGGAACTGGTCGACGGGGCGCTCGCTCTTGCGCTCGTTGCACAGCCGGCAGCTCCAGACCAGGTTGCGGACATTGTCCGGCCCGCCGGCCGTTTGCGGCTTCACGTGGTCGAGGTTGAACGCGGTTCGGTGTTCCCAGTCGCCCTTCCCGCAGTGGGCGCACCGGTGGCGCCATTGCGCCGTGATGTGCTCGCGCAGGTGGCGCTGGTAGAGCGGTCCGTGCTGGTAGCCGGCTCCTGCGACCTTCGGGTCGAGGATCTTGTGCGTATAGAACTTGCCTGTCTGGATGGTGACGCTCCTGGGGTCGGCGTCGAGCCGCTCCAGGAACTCGCGGCACTTCGGGGCCTCGACCGTGCGAGGGACAATACCAATGAAGACCAAGATGGCCAAGACCCCGGCGGCGCGGTCCCGGCCGGTTACCGAACGGGTGTGGGCGACTCTCGAACGCGACTCCGCGGCTGTACGCCGCCGGTTGAAGGAGTCGGGACTCTGGTGCGTTGGTGGCGGGACCCGCCCCTGCGGGCATCGCCACGATGAACCTGCGGCGCTCCCCGGTCCTGAGCTCCGGCATCCTTCCGCAGATGCGGCCGAGGTTCGCGGAGCACCTCCTCGTCTCGGTGACGATTGTGTGGAGGGAGTACGTCGACTCGCCGGCCTGGGCGGTGGGAATGACGCAGGCCGGCGAGGTCTTGCTAACGGCAGAGGTTTACGACCGGATTGACGCGCATCAGAGTGTCACCGGCAGAGGTTCACGATCGGGTCGAGCATCACGACCTGCGGGGGTTCAGGTGCCGCGCGTGCGAGCCGGCGATGGCGTTGAACGTCGCCGTGGCGTCGCCCTTTGTGCAGTCCAGGGAAACGTTGTGCCTCCGAGCACCACCCCAGTCGCCAGGACTGTGCGTCTGCGTCCACTCGCCAGAGCCGCCCCGTACTCCAGCACCCTCCAGGGCAACCCTGAACGACCAGAACGCTGTCGGCGTGGGAGTCCCGAACATTCGCACGTCGATGTTGAGGGTGAAAGTTCCTGTCTGCGCCGACAGATCCGGGCTCTGCGGCTGGAGCCGCAGCACGTCGTCGTCGGTGACGACGAACTCGACGCTCTGCTGAGCTTCGCCGATGGTGTTTCCTGCGGCCTGGTCTATGCTGATCTCGTACGTGCGCTTCGGGCCGACGATGTTGTCGTCGTTGTGCGAGCCAAGAAGCCGCACGTCGCGCGATGCGCCCGGCACCTGCACGCAGTTGTTCCGGTCGATCCCGTCGATGGCAAGCCGGAAGTCGGCCATCTTCGAGAGATCGAAGCAAACCGGACCGCTCGCGGCTCGTGTGAGACGCAGCTTGAGACCGTTCAGATTCGCGCCCTCTTCCAGCGCGCCACTCCCAAGCAGGGTCAGCGTGGCGGGCTCGGGCTTGACCTCGTCCTCAACGATCACCACGCGCCAGCGCTCTCCGCGGAATGTCAGGAAGTCACTGTATCGGTCGCCGGTCCAGACGTTGTCGTTCGCCCCCGTTTGGAGGGCACCGATGGCTTGGTTGTACGACAGTCCTATCGGCCGTGTCCCGTTGTCGTACACATGCGCCGTGAGCCACACCTTGCCGCCACCACGAGGTCTGAAAGAGTAGGTGGTTCCAAGCGCTGAACCGGCGATATCGTACGGAAGCGAGTAGCAATTCCCCGTATTCCAGTTGCCGCCATTCTCCGGCACCCGGATGTCCCATCCCGTACCGCCGCCCGTTGTTGGCACGACCGTGATCGGCCCCGCGTTCCGGTTGTTGTCTTCGGTGGCTTGCGGGCACGACCAACCCGTTATCGCCGGAAACCCCTGCTGCTGCTGAGGCTCTGGCGGGTCCTGCTGCGTCGACGAAGCCCCGCGGCACTCCGCCAACTGGTCCAGCATCGCGTAGGACGCCTCCCAGTCCGCCGTGTGCCCGGTCGTCTCGCACCACGGCCCCGAGTCGCCCAGGTGCTGCTTCGCCAGTTCGCACACGCCGGACCGCGTCAGCGTGTCCGTCCCGTTGAACGTCGCCTCTACGCGGTTGCGGATGATGCCCACGCCTCCCGACCGCGGCCTGCCGGCGATCTGGTTCCAGTGCGGGCCGGTCGCCGGGGCCGTGCACTCCGACTTCTCGCCTTCTGCCATTCTGCCGGGCCTGGTGAGCCCGTTCGCGTCCATCGGGTAGCCAGTCGACTGACCGTGCGCGCCGAACATCGGCCCCTCGGCCATGCTTGATGTGTCGCCCACAGCCGACGGGGCGAGCGGGCTCCGCAGGGCGTTGTTCTCATCGTCACCGCCGCACGCCGCGGTCGCTGCCAACGCCGCAAACAACGCCAAACACACGTACTTCCCCAGGTTCCTGTTCATCGGATTTTTTCTCCTTTCGCTCCTCGGGCGGACGGGGTTTCTACAGGTATACCCACCAATTCAGTCAACGTCTGCCAGCCGCGTGTGTCGGGCGCCGGTGTGGCTGCGTGTCACGCTGCCGCTTGGTTGTTCGGCGCCTCTGCCCTCCGGCGGCGCTCGAGCTGGCGCATGCGCCGCTGGCGCTCGTTGGAGCCGTGGCCGGCATTCCGGTGCTTGTCGGTCCGCGGCTTTATCGGCTCGCTCGGCGGTCTCTGAATGCCCGCGGGTTCGCTGCTGCTCAGCGCGAGTGCGCTCAGCGTGCGGAGCATTGCCATGCGCGACCTGTCGTTCCTGGTCATTGCGGTCCTTCCCGGGTTGTCGTGATGCGGTTCAGCGGGACGGGCCGTCGTGTTCGAGGCCTGCGGCCGCGTCGCCGGCGCCTCTGGCCGGGCCCGGTGGGGCGGGTGGGTCCGTGGGCAGTCCGCGCGGCTCGTCTTCGGGGTGGATGAAGGCCTCCCGGTCGTCGTCCCCGTCGCGGAAGTTGTAGTCGTCTATGTCGATGTAGCGCTCGACGTGCGTGCCGTCGGTTCTGACCAGCGTCGACGGCGGTACCGTCTGGCCCTCGCGGATGACGCCGTCGGCTCTCACCTTCGAGCCGGCGCAGACGGTCGAGCCCGTCTCCATGACCGCGCCGTGCTCGAGCTCCGCGTTGGCTTCGAGCGTGCAGTCGTCGCCCATGCGTACGGCGGGAGCGATGTGCGTGTCGTTGCCCACGGCGCAGTCGTTCCCGATGTGGACTGCGGGAATGATGCCGGGGCCGGCGTCCATACCGATCTGGGCCTTTTCGCTGACGCTGGTGCCGTTGCCGATGTGCGCGTTCGGCGCGACCCGGGCTTCGGCTGCGAAGGTGGCGTCGTTGCCGACGTGGACGCTCTCGCCGATCCGGACGTCCTTGTCCGTGGTGACGTTCTCGCCGACGCGTGCTCCGGGGTGGACGTAGGTCCGCGGCCCGAGTGTGGTTCCTTTTCCGACGGTCGCGTAGCGCCCGACGCGCGCCGCCGTCTGGAGGTGGACGCAGTTGCTGATCGTGGCGTAGTCGCCGGCGCTGCTGTTCTTGTCCATGCAGACGCCGTTGCCGAGCTTCGCGTCGCGTCCGACGTAGAAGGCGCCGATGTCGCATGCGCCCCCGACCCGGGCGCCCTGGCGCAGGAGGGTGCCGCTGCGCACGATGGTGTGGTTGCCGACCGTTACGCCCTGTTGTATCTCGACGTCGGCTTCGATGACGCTGTTGGCGCCGATCTCGGCGCTCGGGTGGACTTTCGAGAGCGGGTGCAGGTGCGCCGTGGGGTGTGGCGGCATGGTCGGTGGGAGTGTAGGGGCGCCGGGGCGGTTTCCGTCCCGAGCGCCTGCTCGTCTATGGTGTGTCGTCAGTGGTTTGCCGCCGCCGGCGGGCATTTCCTTCGGCGGCGCGCTGTGCGAGGGACTGGCCCGGGAACATCGTCCAGCCGGTCTCGCGCTCGAGCTGCAGGTAGCGCTGGAACAGCTCGGGCCGCTCGCGGCGTCCGTTGGCCAGGTCGCCGGCGCAGCCGAGGATGCAGAAGACGCAGGAGAGCCGCCGGTTGCCGGTTGCATATGCCTGGAACGGCTGCTGTCCGGCTTCGCGGATCCGGCTGAAGACCTGCCCGGTCGTCAGCGTGTGGATCGGCAGCCAGTCGTAGACCGTGCGTTTCGTGGTCGACAGCGTCTTGTTGAGGGACCAGGGCGGAAGGCGCTTGCGTCCGGCGCTCTCCTCGGCGCGCAGCCCCATGCAGTTGACGCCGAGCAGCGCGCGCCGCGCGTTCATGTCGCGGCGGATGAACTTGTAGATGGGGCCGCGTTTGAGGTCGCTGGTGCACTGCCTGCGGCCGCCGTCGGGGAATGAGGGCACGTCGGGGCGTGTCGCCGCGCGGCGGCGCACCATGTCGAAGAAGGTCTTCTCGGCGCGGACGACGTGCAGCTCGTGCGCGATGGTCGCCCGGATGTGGTCCTGGACGCCTTCCCACTCGATCTCGCCCAGGTCGGCGTGTACCACCACGATCCGGTCGTGGGGTACGCGCCGGCGGATCCCGGCGTACATCGCCTGCGAGTCCTTGCCGCCGGAATGGGACGTGTAGAAGACGGCGCCCTGCCGGATCAGGGTGTGGAGGTCTGAAGGTTTCATGGTTCGTGGTCTCTACGCCGCGGTGGTGCGCTGGCGCCGTGCGCGGCGCACGAGATGGACGAGCGCGCGCAGCTCGGCTTCGGGGTGGCCGTGCTGCCAGCGGGTGTTCTCCAGGCGCCTGCGGCGGCGCGCCCAGCGGAAGACGTTGCGGGCGCAGTTGACGGCGTCGGCGATCCGGGCGCGGTCGGCGGAGGGCAGCCTGCGCGTGGCGGCGGCCCAGGTCCCGGCGGCTGCGCCGGGGGCCGCCCGGGCGGCGTGCCGCTGATTGGCGCGCAGGCGGGCCAGCTCCTCGTTGGCGAGGGTCAGTTGCTCGGAGAGCCTGGCCGAGTCGGTCAGCTTCTGCATGGGCGGTCGTGTGCGCCGGGAGTGTGCGGGGAAGGTGACCGCGCCCGCGCGGAGAGGGGTGGTGGGTTCCGATCAGCGCGGCGTCGGAAGCCGGGTCGGGAGATCCGCGCGGGCGGCGAGGGCGGAAGTTAGGGGGTTGTCCGCTTGCGCGGAGCAGGGGTCAGTCTGACTCGCCGTTCGCGTCGGGCCTACTGCCGAGGTGAGTGCAGGCCCGGCATGTTCACGTGCGATCGCACGTCCTCTTGTACTGAATCCAGCCTGCCGGCGACCCGCTCGAGCCGCAAGGCGATCCACAGGACGCCCACGGCGCTGACCAGCGACAGTAGCAGTGTCAGTATTGCGATCCCTTCGTGTGTCATCGGTGTCACTCTATCACCTCCTCTCGGTGCTCATTGATCTCTGGCTGCGGCCGTTCCGTCACCCGCTCCCTCCGGGCTGCGGTCCGTGCGGTTGCTCGTCGCGGTTTCGCCAGCTTGCGCTCCGCGATGTTCTCTGGTCAGACGGTGCAGTTCTCCGAAATATGGACGACGACGCAGTGTGGGCCTGTCGATGTCTCCGGCACGTTGACCGCCTAGCCTGCCTAGCCGGCAGTTTCATGTTGCGTCGCGTGGTCGACTATCTCAATGGTGCGGAGAAGGGCGGTTCATCCCGGCGCGCGCGGAGCAGGGCGGTGAGGCCGAATCAGCGGAGGAGGGTTCGGGGGGGGGATCCGCGTGTGTGTGGATCAGGGGCGCGCGTCGTTATACCGCCGGTGTTCCGGCCTGGGCCGATGCCGCTGCTTCGGGTCCGCTGTCCGTCGGCTGCTCGATGCTGAAGTGGACGGTGTCCTGGCTGCTGGCGGGGTCGACGAAGGCCCAGAAGATGGGCCATTCGTTCCACTCGCGGGTCTCCGGACAGTGCTCCTGGACCATGCGCAGCATCTGCCGCTGGGCGGCCTTCTCGTGGTCGAGCCATGCGGCGTACCGTTCGAACCCGCGCGGCAGGTCGGTGACCCATGTTGCGTCCTCGTAGGTGCGGTACTCGCGAAATCCGGGGGACAGGATTCGGATGTGTCCCTGGGCGCCGGCCAGCACGTCCTCCTCGGGCACGAGCACGTCGTAGCCGACGGCGATCCTTCCGTCGTCGGCGGGGGGCATCGCCATGCGGTGGCGGTGTATCTCGATTTGCATGCGGATCCTGCAGAGTGGTTGCGCTGCGGCCTGTGGCCGGCGTGGCGGTGTCTATTCGATCACGAACAGGAGGTAGTCGTTCTCGCGGATGTGGTGGAGGCAGCGGATCGTCGTCGCCAGCTCGCCGGCGAGCTTCCGCAGGTGCTCGGCGGCCGTGTCGTCGGGCTCGTCGGGTCCGGCCGTCTCGCTCCTGCTCATGGCGTAGAGCAGCTCGACGAGCTCCATCCTGCCGGCGGGGCGGACCATCTGTGTGCGTTCGTCCTCGAGGAGGTGGTGCAACGGGTTCTCGACGGCGTCGATTTCTCCGGGGGCCGGGTCGGCGATCGCGTTCTGCGTGTCGACCTCCTGCTGGATCCAGCCGGCCAGCGCTGTCAGGGTGGCGTGCTCGGCGGCGAACCCGGTCTCGGTGTGATGGACATGGATCAGCTCGAGCTGCGGTTCCGGTGTCGTGGGCGTGTTGCTGTCGGTCATCTCGTGGGTCCTCCGTGTCTGTGGAGTCTGTGCGTGGCGGTCCGCGCCATGGAGCGGGACCGGGAATCGGTCAGTAACGATTCCGGGTAGGCGTTTTACCGGGTGAATCGACTATCCGGCGTGGCAGCCTCTCTTCGCTTGTTCGATGGATGCCCGCATCGGTGCGTTGGCGGCAACCAGCCGGTCGGCGTGTTCGAGGAAGAGCGTCCGCATCCGTTTCCGGTCGAGCGCGTTCGCCGGGGGCCAGCCGATCTCGGTTGTCGCGTCCTGCACTGCGGTCCGCTCCGCGTCGGACGGCGGCTCGTACCAGCTGACGATGCGCCCGTAGCCCCACGGGGACTCCATCTCGCAGCGCAGCATGAGGTCGTCGGCGCGGTGCACCGGCGGCGACAGCTTCGCGGATCTGCCGAGCAGGCCCACGGCCTCGAAGACCGTTTCCTGGATGATCTCGCGGAGCTGGAGGAGCCGGTCTCCCATGACGCCCCGGAGCGGGCGGATCCAGTCGCCGACGTAGGTCTCGGCGGCGTCGTGGAAGAGCGCCTCCAGGCTTGTGGCGGGGTCGTGCGCCGCGCACAGCTGCATGACCATCAGGGAGTGCCAGAGCACGGGGATCGGCCGGGCGCTCTGGCCGTTGAAGCGGTTGATCTGCCCGAGCCCGTGGATGATGTCGCGGACATCGACCTGCTCGGGGGTCAGCTCGAGCAGCTGCAGCGGTCCGCCGTGGCGGAACATCATCCAGCCCTGCCGGTCTTCTCCGGGAAGCGGCGTGCGTCGTTCGTCGCGGTCGGTCATCGGGGCCTCTCGGGCAGGTTACGGCCGGCAGGGCGTCGGGTACCGCTCCGGGTAGCTGCGGATCACGACCCGCGGCGTGTCTTTCGGCTGGTTCCCCGCCGGGGCGGTCGCGTGGCCGGCCGCGTTCGCGGTCCTGCAGCGCATGCAGCGCTGCGTGCCTGTCGAGTAGAACGTACGCCCGCAGCCGCTGCAGCGGGTCGGGTGGGCGGTGCTGGCGAGGTCGCCGTCGTCGCTTGCGTGCATGGCGGGGCCCCGTGGGGACATCGCTGGCCTCCTTGTCGGGTGGTGGTGGGACGCGGCTCGAACGCCGGGCTGCCGGCGGAGCGCGCGGGTCGTCGGTCAGCGGAGGCGCGGGTCCGGACGCGCGGGGCGGGATGCCGCCGTTGCGGCGGATGGGCCGGCGGGCCGGTCTTCGTGCGGCTCGCCGAGCCACTGCGGGACGAGGCCGCGTCCGGCGTCGGCGATCTCGGTCAGCGCCTTGTCGATTGCGAGGATCTCGTTCCTCGTCGGGTACGGGTCGGCCAGCTCCATCTCGTTGGGCGCGGTCCAGCGCGAGGCGGGCGCGATGTTGACGAGGTAGTCGTTGCGGATGTCCATGCCGGCCAGCCGCCAGCGGACCCACGCCTCGAAGGCGCGGGCCGCCAGCTCGCGGGTGGTCGACCAGTAGGGCTTCGCCTTCGGCCTGCGCCTGTCGAGCTTCGCCGAGCGGGTGAAGAGCCCGAGGCTCTGGAGCAGCGAGCCGTAGGCGTGCATCGCCTTGGCGAGCCGCCCGGCCGGCGTGTTGGCGCGCTCGGCGTCTGGCCAGGTCTCGGTGGCGTAGCCGTGGCGGTGGCGGGTGCACAGTCGCGACGCCTCGTGGTCGAGGGCGTGGAACCACTCGTGAGCGAGCGCGCCGGGTCCGGCCGGTTTCGAGATGGCGATGACGCGCAGCGCCGGCTCGTAGTGCGCGCGGGTGCGCTGCGGGCCGCCGCGGCCGCGGGCGCCGAAGGCGAGTCCGAGCGCGCCGCCGAGCGAGAGCGCGCGGGCGGGCCAGCCGACGACCGCGGCCAGGTCCTCGAGCCCCTGGGAGGTGTCGGTCAGGTCGGCCCGCTGGCGGGCTGCCGACACCCAGTTGCCGAACTGCACGCCGCGGAAGGCGAAGCGCCTGGTGAACTCGTCCGGCTCGTCGGTGCCGGCCTCGCCGGCGGGGGTGCGCGGCTCGTCCCGGCTGTTGCGGGCAGAGGGTACCGTGCGCCAGCGCTCGAACCAGGCGTCGAGCTCGTCGCGGTGGTCGCTGATGCGGTCGCGGGCCTCGTCGATGGCTTCCTGCTTGCCGCGGGCGGCGCACTCGTAGACGCGCACCCAGCGGCCGGCGTGCTGCCGCCAGACGCCGTACCGGGGCAGGGTTTCTCCGCGCTCGCGGATCCAGCGGACGCTGTAGGGCGAGCGCGACTCGTCGCCGTTTTCTGCGGTCTTGCTGTCGAGGCGCGCGAGCACGTCGGGTAGCTTCGCCGCCGCCTCGGCGATCGTCTCTCCGGAGATGACGCTGCGGTACAGGCCGCTCCGGCCCGTGACCGGCTTGGCGATCTCCCACTCTCCGTTCCTCTCGAAGCAGCGGAGCCTGCCGAGGTCGCGCGCGTGTCCGGCGTGCCGGTAGAGCGTCGTCAGGTGGGCGATGCACGTCGAGGTCCACTCGCTGGTCAGTGCCTTGACGCGGGCGAGGCCCTGTCCGGTTGTTGCTTCGCCCTGCATGACGTCGAGGGCGATGGGGAGCAGGCCGCCGAGGTCCTGGCCGGGGCGGCAGAGCCAGTGCTCGTTGCGCCAGCCGTGCGGCGTGCGCAGGTGGTCGCGCACGGCGCGCAGGAAGGCCAGCTCGTCCGGATCGCGGCCTTCGGCGGCGTGCTCGGCTGCGAGCTTTTCCCAGGGCGGCGCCGGCCACGCCTCGGTGAGCTTCCGGGGCAGGTCGCCGCGGAGCACGGTGCTGACGACGTCGCTGCCGAGCAGGTCCTTGCGGGCGCCGGGGATGTGCTCGCCGAAGTCCTGGATGCGCTTGTGCGGTTGCGCGATGCCGGGTGCGGTTGCGTTCATCGAGAGGGATCTCCGGTGTGCCTTGTCCGCGCCTCGGGCGCCGCGGTCGTGGCGTCGTCGGCGGGCACGGCGATCAGCGCGGGGGCGAGCGCGTCGCGGTCGTAGTCTCCGGGGCTGCCGTTCAGGTCGGTTTTGACCTGGTCCAGCGCGTCCTGCGCATCGGTGGCGTCGGCGATCCGTGCGAAGGGCTGTCCGGGTTCGTTCTCGCGGCCGTGGACGAAGATCTCCCAGGCGCAGCGCGCCCTGGTTGAGGTGTCGCTCATCGTGGCTCCTCCGAGGGGGAAGTGGGGTGTTCGCGCCGGGCGGCGGTCGCCGTCAGTGCGTGTCGGTGCGGGTCCAGTCGTCGGCGGCTTCCGGGTGGGTGCGCGGGTCGGCTGTCTCGTCCAGGGTGAGCACG
The DNA here is from genome assembly GCA_963662835.3 of Vicinamibacterales bacterium. Classification (GTDB taxonomy): domain Bacteria; phylum Acidobacteriota; class Vicinamibacteria; order Vicinamibacterales; family UBA8438; genus WTFV01. The sequence continues at coordinate 5,574,402 of CAXXVU020000002.1, read as the reverse complement.
GTGCCGGAGCCGTAGTGCCGGTAGGTGGTGCCGGACCCGAAGAGGTTCGAGAAGTGGGACAGGACGGTGACGGTCTCGGTCAGGCCGTCGGCGTTGCGACGTTCGAGCACCGCTCCGACGGGCGCCTCGTGCAGGGTCATCGGCCGACTCTCGGGTGTTGCTGTGGTGCGGGCGGCGCTGTGCAGCGTTCCGGATCCGCGCGCCGCGGGTCGGGTCCGTGCTCGATGACGCGGACTGTCGCTCTGCAGATCATGCGTGCCTCGCGCCGGCTATTTGCAGATCGAACTCGTCCTCCGGCCCGATGTCGGCTGCGCCGGCCATCTCCAGCGCCTCGATGCTGTTCCGGATCGCGTTGACGTACTGGCTGATCAGCAGCCGCTCGCGGTCCGGCCGAGAGCGGATGGCGGCGTGCGGTCCCGGCTCTCCGGAGTAGAGCGAGTCGAGCAGGCGGGCGGCGCGGCGGATTGCGGGCATCTCGAGGTAGCCGGCGACGTAGTCGCGGAAGTCGAGGTCGGTGCGGTTGGCGTCGCTGCCCATCGGGACGCGCAGCGGGTGGTCGTCGGCGTCGATGCACACCAGCGAGGCCATGCGTTCGCTCCGCGGGTGGCGGCGCGAGCCGACCTCGTGGGCGGTGATCAGGATCGAGCCGACGGGGACGTCGTTCTGGCCGTTGCGCTGCAGGAACGGTCCGCTGAACGCGTAGCAGCCGCGGCCCTTGTCCGGGTCGATCTCGCGGAGCACCTTCGCCCACGAGGCGGCCGGGTGGCGCAGCCGCACGTTGGGGTGGCCGGCCGCAAGCTTGGGCTCGTGGATGGTGCGCAGGCCGGTCAGCGCCGTCTCGTGCAGGCGGCGGGCCGGGGGTTCGGCCACAGGCACGGCCTGTCCTGCCGGGCTCAGCACGGCCAGCAGGGCCTTGCGGGTCGCCGTCGAAAGCTCGCCGGCGGCGTTCTCCGCTGCGGCGCGCTCGAACAGTGTGGCCAGCTCGTAGCGCGTGCTTGTGCCGGTTTCGCGCAGCACCATCGCCAGCGTGTACTCGAGCGCGGCGCGCGCTTCGCGGCGGTGCACCAGCTCGGCCTGCTCCGCCCGGGCGGCGGTCCAGGTGGGCGCCACGGTGCAGTCGGGCGGCGGGGCTGCGCGGCGCTCCTTCCTGTGCTCGTCGATCAGCTTCAGCTCGCCTTCGATGTCGGCGAGCCGTTCGGGATGCGCTGGCGGGGTCTCGCCGATGGCCATGCGCAGCCGCAGGGCCGGTTCGGCCTGCACGTAGCGGTCGACGCGTTCGAGGAAGTCGACAGGGGTCTGGGCGGCGAGCGGCGGCAGGCGCACGGGGACGGCCTCGGCCTCGGGGGAGGCGGCGGCGATGTGCAGCGCGAGCGGGTGTGCGCCGCCGCGCTCCGGAGTTCCGGTGACGATGACCGATCCGGCTTCGATGGCGCGGCTGTTCTTGCCGAGGTTGATGCCGGCGAAGGCGTCGCGGTCGAAGCCGCCGCGCACGCGGTTGGCGACGACAGCCCAGACGGCGTTGAAGCTGCCGAGGTTGGCCTTGATCTGCATGGTGGCTGTCCAAGCGTAGGGGGAGTGGGAACGCCGGGGTCGCCTCCGGCCTCCTCCGGCCGGGTCCGAATGCGGCGGCGGGCGCCTGTCGGCGGCGGCTGCGGTGGCCGCGGTTGCGTATTGTTGCGGCGTGCGTGACGTGGTCGGGGATCCGCCCGGTCGGCGGTTGGTGGCGCCGGCGGGGCACCGGGTCGCCTGGGCGCCGGGGCGCGCTGGCGAGGCCGCGCAGTCGTACGCGCCGTTTCGCCGCGTGGATCCTTCGGTGCTGGCCGCCGCGTTGGGATTGCTGCGCCTGGGCGCGGCGGACCGCTTCGTGGACTTCGGCTGCGGCGACGGCGCGGTGGTCGAGGCGGCTTGCGCCGAGGCCGGGCTGGCCGTCGGCGTCGAGCTCGACCCGGGGCTTGCGCTGCGGGCGCACGCGCGGCTGCGGGCCGCTGCCTCAGCGGGCCGGATCATTGGGCGCTGGCGGATCCTGAACGAGCCGATCGGGTGGACTGCGCCGTCGGGGATGACCGCCGGCTTCGTGAACCTGCTGCCGTTCGCCGGGCCGGCGCTGTCGCGGTGGTTGCGCGAGACTGCGCCGGCAGGGTTCCGGGCGGTGGTCGCGGGCGGCTGGACGGCGGCCGCCGACGGAGTGCGCCGGGTGGCGTCGGTCGATGCCGTCGAGGCGTGCGGGACGCGGAAGCCGGTGGAGTTGTGGACGTTCGGGGCATCCGGGGAGGGGCGCGCGTGAAGGAGAAGACGAGGCTGAAGCTGGCGGCCCGGGGCATGGGTCCGCTGGTGCGGCCGGGGCGGGCTGGCCGGGGCGGGCGGGGAGTGCTCGCGCCGGAGCGGGTCATGGAGGTTTCTGCTGGAGTTGCCGGGCGTGCTGCACCCGAAGCGCAGCCTGCCGTCTCGGAGGTTCCCGGTTACGGTGAGGTCCTCGGTCCGCCTGCCGGGTCGGTCCGCCAGCGGGTGCGCTTGCGGCCGGTTGTCCGGGAGGCGCTCGACGTCGAGGCCGAGCGGCTCGGGATGACGCGGGAGGCGCTGTGTCGCTTCGTTCTCGAGGAGCTCGCCCGCAAGGCGGTGGAGGCCCCGGTGGCCGCCGTTGCGGACGCGGAGGATGCGCGGTCGATTCCCGCCGGGTACGTGGGTGGCGCCGGGGCGGAAGCGGAGGAGGCGCTTTCCTCCGCCGGGGATTCGGCCGGCGACGGGGGTGCGGACGCGGACGCTGCCGCTGCGCCGGTTCCGGAACTGGAATCACGGTCCGAGCGTGCGCTGCTACCCCCAGGCCGGCGTTCGGCGGGGGATGGGCCGCCGGTCCGTACCCCGCGCCGGGTGCGGCGGGTGCGCCGCCTCCGCGGGCGTGGCCGCGTGCATGGCGGCCGGGCCGCGGCTCTGGCCCTTGCCCTGCTGGCGGCGCTGGCCGCTGCTGCGGTGGTGGTCTCGTGGCGCTACGAGGTGGCCGGGACCGTGGGCGACGGCGTGTACGTGGTGGACCACTGGCGGGGCGCGGTGTGGCGTTGTGGCGAAGCCGGCGGGGGAAGGCCCCCGGCGTGCGCGCAGGCGGTGTTCAGGGAGCCGTCGCCCGGTGGCGAGGCGGTCCGGTTCGGGCGGGTTGTGCGGTAGGCGGCGGGTTCCCGGCGCCGTCGGCGCCCATCGTCCCGGCGGCGCCGTGCCGTCCGTATGGCGACCAGCGCTGGCGCTGGCCCTCGTTACCTTCGGTTATCTGGTGCTCCCTTGCGCTCGATGTCTGCTTCGAGATTTCTCGGCCGCCCGGTGCGGATCTGCTCGGCCAGTCGTTCGACGGCCTCTTCGAGCGTGATCGGCCGGTACCCGGTGTGCTCGACGCAGACGTTGCAGTGGCGCGGGGTCGGCGACGTCCGCTGGTGGATGTGGCCGTGCAGGTTGCCGATGACCTGCAGGCTGCCCGGCTCGTCGGTTCCGGCGCTGTGCAGCGGCACGTGGCTGAGGACGACGCCGGGGATGTCCTTCATCGGGGTGTGCAGTCTCTGCGGCCCGGTCACCCGCGTAAAGGTGTCGGCGAGGCGCGGCGTCACCCGGTCGTGGTTGCCCGTGATCAGCACGATCCGGCCGCGCAGCCGCTCCGCGATCCGCTCGATGCGGCGGTTCATCGGGGGGCCGGAGAAGTCGCCGAGGTGGTACACCGTGTCGCCGTCCCGGACGGTATCGTTCCAGTTGGCGACGAGCGCCTCGTTCATCTCGCCGATGGTGCGGAACGGCCGCTCGGCGTGGCGGATGATGTTGGCGTGGCCGAAGTGGGTGTCGGAGATTACCCATCTGCGCGGAGTCGTTGGCATCGGTGGTCTCCTCGGGCGGATCGTTGGCGCTCGCGTTCGTTCCCGCGGTTGCCGGGTGTGGCCCCTGCGGGTCGTCAGCGGTCGTCGCTGGAGCGAGGCGCTCGTTCTCCGTGCTCGCGCGCTGCGGGTCCGGTCGGGCCGGGGTGCGGCTGGTAGAGCAGTGAATCGGAGCTTGTCTTGATGATCTCGCGTTCGAGTGCGTCGGTGTCCCGACTGATCCGTTGCAGGTTCTCGCCGGCGGGGTTGCGTGTCGCGTGCAGCAACCGGGCCGCCTCGGCGCGGTGGCGCCGCCACGTGTCGCTCAGCATCCACAGCTCGTGGTCGTGTTGCGTGTTCGTCAGGAACAGGTTCAGGGTCAGTGTGACGAGCAGCATTGCCGCCAACGCGGTCGTTGCCGGGGTGGGCATTTCGGCCCCGCTCGCGGCGGCGGTGGCCAGGGCGGTGATCGCGATTGCGGCGTTGATGCCCCTGGAGCGGGCCGTTCTCCGCCGCTTGGACTTCTCGAACTGGACGTGCTGGCGTGCGGCCTCGGCGTGAAGCGCCTGGAGGCGGTCTGGCGTATCCATCGTCTCGTGCTCCGATTGTCTAGCAGTCCCTTTCGATCGGCGGGATCGCCTTCGGTTCCAGGTCGCGCCGCAGAAGATACAAGGTCAGCTCGCCCTTGTACCCGTGGAACTGCTCGTTGCGTTCGACGTAACCGTGTCCCAACCGCCGCACCGGCGTCCAGCCGTCGTTCCGCAGCCTGGCGAGCACCTCGCGGGCGCATGCCGCTCCCCAGTGCTCCTCGTGCTCCTCGTCGTCGAAGTCCCACTCCTTCCACGCGCTGTGTTCGATCAGGCGCCACCAGCATGCGGGCAGCCAGACGGCGTGCTCTTCGGTCGCGTCGAGCAGGTATTCGGCGCCGTCGGCAGGGTACGGCCGCTTGCCTGCGGCGAGGTCGTTATCGAGCACGGCCGCGTTCGTCCAGATCACGGTCTGGAGCGTTCCGAACACGCCCTCGTACGTGCCGTCGAATGGCTCTTCGGGTGGGCGGGTGTTCCCGTCGGCGTCGGTGGGCTCCCAGCCGCCGTCAGGCCCGTACGCGGTCCCGCTGAATCCGTAGCCTTCGGCGGCGTACCGGGCTTCGGCCCGCTCCGCCATCTCGAGCGGCCAGTCTGTGTCGTCCTCGAGGCCGGACGGGTCCGCGTTGGCGTAGAGCGGTACCCAGGCCGACGGCATCGCCTCGGTCAGAAGCCAGGGCTTCGCGCCTTTCGGCCGCTCCGCGGGGTCTCGTCCGGGTGGTCCGTACTGGGTGGCAACGTCGGTCGTTGCGTTGGTGTCCATCTGAATGGTCTCAGGTCGTCGTTTTCGGTCCGTTGGTCGGAATGAAGCTCACGTACCCGTGGGACTCGAGCAGTGTTCCGACCTGGTCATCGACCATGATCTTCACGTTGCGTCCCTCGGACTCGGCCTCGTCGATGGCGGCCTGGATGCGCCGGGCCAGGGTGTGCTCGTCGTCGGCCTCGCAGGTCGACCGGACGAGTCAGTTCCTGCCTCTGTCGATGTGCACGATCGTCGCTTGCATGTTCCGGTGTCCCTTGTGGAGGGCGGAGTGCGGGGTCGGACCGTCCGCTCCGCTCAGGTGGTCGCAGTCCGCGTTCCGAACGGGTTCAGCCGGCGCGTCGGGCGCTGGACGTGCGCAGCTGCTCGACTTCGGCCAGCGTCATCCGGGCGTCGCAGCGCTCGACGACGTGCACCAGCCCGAACGGGTTGTCGCGTCGGATCGCGTACGACCCGTCGTCGCGGATGGGCTCGGTCTCGGTGTCGAACTCCAGCTCGGCGAGGATGTCGCGCAGGACCTGGCGGGCCTTCTTCGTCCGGCCGACGATCAGGAAGGACCCGTCCGGCGGCTGCAGGACGTTGTAGTGCGGTGTCACGTGGATGGGTTCCAAGGTCGGTCTCGGTTCAGGGGCGGCCGGCGTCCCGGCGGTCGGCGGGGTCCCTGCCGCGGCTTGCGGTCTTGACTTCCGGGTTCAGTCCTCGTCGGGCAGCATGATGGTCGCCACTGGCTTCCCGGCGTCGCTGGGGCCGATGACGAGCTTGAGCGTGCGCAGGCGCTGGTGCCCGTGTCCGGGCCGCGGGACGACGATGACCTGGAACAGGGATGTCGAGGCATTGCCGCCGCTGTGGGCGATTTCGCGGGCCTTGCAGGCTGCCATCCAGAGCACGTCCCACAGGCGGCCGTCCTCGTCCTGGTGGACCCGCGGCTTGCGGCGGGCGTCGTCCTCGGTCCAGCGCACGCACTGGTCCTGGACGGCGGCGGTGATGGCGACGGGGATACTGAACCCGGCCTCGCGGGCGGTCTCGGTGACGTCGACGAGCGTGCCGTCGCGGATGGCGTCCGACCGCGTGTAGCGGTAGACGACGGGGGCGTCGTCGAACGGGTGCTGCGGTCCGGGCGGATGCGGGGCGGTTGCGGTCGCTTTCATCTGTCGAATCTTTGCGGTTGGTCGCGTCCGATCTCGGCCGTGACGGCGGGGTGCGGGGAGTGTGCGGGCTGACGGCCGGGCGGCGCGTGTCCGGGGGAGCGGTAACGCCGGATGGGTCGACGCTGTCGGTCCGGGTGGACCTGTGCGGGTGCTGGTGGGCGGCGGGCCGGCTACTGCGCGGGTTCGGCCGATGGAATGATGGCGCGCTCGAGCGTGTCGAGGCGCTGGTCGATGCGGGCGAAGCCCTGCTCGATGGTGCGCATGCGCGCGTCGAGCAGGTGGTGGTTTTCGAGCATCTCGTCGCGCAGGCGGTCCATCCGGCCGATCAGTTCGGTCCGGAGTCCGTCCATGCGGCCGTTCAGTCGGGTGTCCAGCCGGTCGATCCGGTTGCTCAGTTCCGTGCGTACGTCGCCGAGCTCGGTGCGCACGCTGCGGACTTCGGTTTCGACGTTGCCGATGCGGTTGATGATCAGTCCGCTCAGTGCGATTGCGGTGGCGAGGATCGTGCCGATGATGGCTTTCGTGTCCGTCGTCATGAGTTCTGACTCTACTCCCTGGTGCGGTCACTCGCAACGTCGAGCTCGTCGCGTGCTGGTGCGCTCTCCTGCGCCTTGGCGACCGGCTGGATGGACCCGTCGGGCTCCTCGAAGCCCACTGTTTGCTCGGCTTTGCGGGGCCGTCTTATCGCGATCCGTGGTGGGGCTTGTTCGTGTGCGTGGACGCGACGTCAGTTCTCGATGGCGGCCACGAGGGCGTTGATGCGGTCGCAGCGCCGCGGGATTGCCTCGAGCACGATGGCCATGTCCTCCGCGCTGATCTCGAGGTCAGTGTGCCAGCGTCCCTCGATTTCGTCGACTTCGGTCGGCGGGCACGTCCAGTCCTCGGGTGCGATGCCGAAGGCTTCGACGATCTCTTCGAGCTCGGGCAGGCTGGGGAAGAGCGCTGACTGCTGTCTTGCCGACATCCCGAGCTCGGTTGCGGCGCGGTCGCCGATAATGGGCGTCGGCACTCCGCCGTTGGCGCGTGCGCATGCCTGCAGGTAGTCCTGCCACCCTCGGGCGCAGACGTAGACGTGCCCGGCTACGCACGAAGCGGTCTCGCACGGTGCGATGGTGTTCGCCATCGACGTGGTGACGACCCGCGCCTCGGGACCGATGCCGTCGATGGACAGTGCCTGGGCCAGGCCCATGTCGTGGAAGCAGCCCTGGTCGTAGCCCATCGTTTCGTTCTCGGCGCTTCGCAGGGAGTTGGCCGCCAGCCGGTACAGGTGGCTGTTCCCGCACCGGTATTCGGCGTCTTCCCAGTACTGGCGCTTGCCGTCGTGGGAGCGGCCCGCTTCGGTCCATTCGACCGTCTCGTTGACGGAGGCCGCGATGGCCGCTACGGCGTCGACTCCGTCGAGCGTGGCGCACGTGTGCGTCCGTGCCTGGACCTGGTGTTCGATGTCTTGGCGCTCGTCGTCGGGTACGCCGTGCCGGGCCGTATCGACTGCCTCGGCGACGGCGCTGTCGAAGTCTTCCCGGTTGACGTACACGTCGATCTGCGCGGGGTCTTCGTGCTGCAGTACGTAGAACTTCATGGCGTGTTACCTGCTGGCGGCGGCGCGCCGGGCGCCCGAGAGGCGCCGGTGGTGGTTTTTCAGCACCGGTTCGAGGTCATATGGCGTGTTTCCTGTCTGGCGGCGGGCCGCCTGGTGTTTGAGAGGCGCCGGTGGCGGTCGGCACGCAATGTTGTCTGTGGGGAGCCGCGGTAGAGGTACCGACGAGCGTATCGCGGTCTGCGGGTCTCAGCGCCCCCGGCTTCGCTTCTGCTCGTTCAGCGGCCAGGGGTGGCCGAAGTCGCGGCGCTTGGTCTTCGCCCGCCGCCCGTCGGGATGGTGCCACACGATCCCCTCGTGGCCGAAGTTGCGCAGGTACGCGTCCAGGATCGCGAATGCGCGCTCGGCGCCGGCGCCGGTGATCCGCGGGGGCGCCGCGATGCGCAGCGTCTCGCTGTCGTGCGGGATCAGCATGTGCCGGTCGAGGTTCTCGGTGTTCTTCTGCACCATCGGGCCGACCAGTTCGTAGGTCCGGCCGTCGGGCGGCGGGACGCCGATCTCGGTGTGCCGGATGGCCTCGACGAAGTACCGGTCGGATGGGTCGCCGGTGAGGATCGGCACCCAGCCGATCTCCTTGGCGGTCGTCTCGTCGGTCTCGATGTGCTCGAAGTCGGGTGGCGCCTTGCGCCCCGGCTTGATCTCGCGCCGTTTCCAGGCCTTCCCGTTCCGGATGAGCACGGCGGTGCCGTCGACCTTGCGGGTCGCTGTGCCCTCGCCTCGGAGCACCCAATCGCATCCGTCGGACAGGATCGGCTCGATCTTGTGCGTCTCCCGGTTGCGGACGAACAGGGTCGGAATCTTTCGCATGCGTGGTTCCCAGTGTAGGAAGCCGGTGACTGCTGGTGCGGCCGGCCGCGCCGATCGGCTCTCAGCGCCGCGGCGTGGTTGCCGCGCTCTCCTGCCTCCTGGCGATCGGCTTGACGGATCCGTCAGGCTGCTCGAAGCCCCATTCCTGGACGCGCCTTCCGGTGCAGAACAGCGTCGTCGTACGGATCCGTCCCACGGTTCCGTCGTGCAGCAGCGGTCCGTGGCGGAGCCGGATCCGGTGCCGGTGGGCCGCCGGGCGCAGCACGATGCGGTCCTCGTCGATGATGGTGGTGCCGTGTGGGGTGTCCTCGAAGATGGGTCCGCCGGACACGACCAGGGACGCTGACGGCCACGGGTGGTTGTGGAAACCCTCGGGATCGTCGTTCTCGAAGACGTGCACGTAGAGGCCGTTCTGGCCGCGCCCGTCGTCTGTGGTCTGGCGCCGGAGCCACCAGCGGCGCATGTACACCGGGCTTGTCTCGTCTTCGGTCCACAGCGTCACGTCGGGTTCGTGGTCCGTTACGGGCACGAGCGTGGCCTTCAGCCTGAGCATCTGGTCGACGCCGACCGGCTGGGCGCTGATCCACGAACGCGTACGGATCGCCCTGGTCGCATCGTCCATCTCCCGCACGAGCGTGCGCAGGTCGAGGTCGGGGCCGAGGATGCGCTCGACCGCTTCGGCCAGCTCGGTGCGCAGCGTGTCGGGCATTCTGGTCGTCATCGGCAGTTTTCCTGCGCGGAACCGTAGATCTGGCGGTCGAGTGACTGAACGAGCGTGTTGCGGGCGATCCGCCGCGCGTCGCCGCTGCTGTAACCGCTGAGTTCGAGCAACTTCATCAGCATCGTGTGCGGGCCGAAGTCCGGCTCGGACCCGTCGCACAGCAGACGCCAGTCGTCGTCGGCGCCGAAGAGGACGTCGGGGTCGATGAGCTCGAGGCCGCCGTCGTCGGTCGCCGTCATCGGGACGAAGGCGAAGCGTGCCAGCGCCGGAATGAACATCGGGCAGATGGCGGCTATGTGCAGGGCCTGGAACGTCAGCTTCCGCTCGCGGTCGGCGCGCAGGCCGAGGTTCGCCTCGTCGGTGGAGATGCGGGCGTAGAAGCCATCGCTGTCGATGTCTCTGATGCGCATCGTGTTCCTGGACTAGCGGTGCCAGCCGGCGGGTTTGAGCACGTACCACTGGTCGATCCAGACCGCGGCGGCCAGCTTCAGCGAGGCGAGCCGCCCGTGGCTGCGGGCGTGCGGGGTCCGGCCGGCGGCCGACAGCCGTGCGGTGCGCAGGAAGCACCTGAAGCCGTTGGCCTGGGTGCGCAGCCCCTTGAAGGTGAACAGCTTCGGGATGCGGAAGTACAGGTGCCCGGTTGTTCGCCTGTCGCAGGCGGAGCAGGCGTAGCGTAGCGTCAGGCGGGCGGTGCTGCCGCCCGCGTTGCAGTAGTGACAGTGGCGTCCGGTGGTGTTGTTGGGCATGGGCGTTCGCTTCGGGGCCGGCTCAGTGGACGGTCTGCGCCTGCTCGATGCCGGTGACGTGCTCGAGCAGGCGGCAGGCGATGCGGTCGACCGCGGCCGCGAGTTCCTCGTCGGTGCTGCCGGCCAGACCGTTGACGAGCCGGGCGTCGTCGGCGAGCCGTTCGGAGTCGGTCATCGGCGGTTCCCTTGATCGGGCAGTATGCGGACCTCGACGTCGCAGTCGTCGGCGCCGGGGACCGGCTTCTTGCGGAGCTGGACCGCGCGCTCGTCAGGGAGCAGGTGGCCGAGATGAGTCCGGGCCACGTGGCGGATGCTCTCCGCGGTGGCTTCCGGCTCGTCGAGCAACAGTCTTGATGACCCGTGGTTCTTTGTTGTGGCGGGGGAATCCGCGCGCGTGCGGAGATTGGGCGCACCGGGCTGGACGGCTGGACCGCGCTCGCAACGTGGCGGGGAGATCCGCGCGCGTGCGGAGACTGCGAACAGGGGGGAGTATCCGCCAGCGCGGAGGTGTCTTCGAGGTGATCCGTGGGGCAAGCGGGCGGGATGCCCCAGCGGCGTCCTTGCGCCGGTTACGAGTAGTCGAGGTACGGGTGGGATGCCGCGCGGGTTTCGGTCGCTTCGCGCACCTGCGCGCGTTCGTGCACGTGGAGCGGTCCGCGCGGGTCGTCGAAGAGGTGCACGACGTAATAGTGCGACCCCGGTTTCAGGAGGTCGGGCCGGCGGAATAGGCCGCCGATCCACTCGTCGTCGCAGTAGATGCGCGCTTCGGCGTTTCCGTTCCGCTCGAAGGTGATTTCGGTCATGGGGATGATTTTCTCCCACCGAAAAGGTGGCGCCGGGCGCCGAAGTACCGAGCGTCGGCGACACGCTGCGTACCGGTGCGGGATGACGGGGCGGCTCTTGCCGCCGTTGCGTGGGAGCGCGGGGACGAAGTCCTGCGGCGTGGCGGCGGCTCGTGCCGTCGTCGCGATCCGGATCTGTCCCATTGTCGCCCGTCCGCCGTCCTCCCTCGTGGTGCGTCTCCGGTTCCATGCCGATGTCCGAGAGGCGTGGCGGTGCGGTCAGCGTCGGCCGGGGTCTTCGCCGGCGCCGTCCTGCTGGCGCGCGGGTTTGCGCAGCAGCTCGATCTCCGGCCGTTCTCCCGGGGGCCGGAAGATGGAGACGAAGGCGGCTGGCGCGGCTTCGTAACCGCTGGCCCTGACTGTTCTGTATTCTGCTCCGTCCGGGTACAGCGGGTTGGCTGGCGTCGGGCTCATGAGCGTCCATCGGACGCCGGGTCCGGCGACCGCTCGGATGAGCTCGTAGTACTCGGCGAGTATCTGGACGTCGTCGGCATCGAACGCGATGGCGGGGAACTCCTCGAAGAAGAAGTAGCCGATCGGGTGAATCGGTTGGATCGTCCATACCTCCTCGTCGAAGAACAGGTGCGTCCCACGTGCGGCGCCTGTCTCGCCGTCCGGTCCGGGGTCGTCGCGGCGGAGCATCAGGTGCTTGCCGGCGTCGTAAAGGACGCCTTCCGGCGAGGCCATCTGGTGGTCGGCGTACTCCCGGTCGGCGTGTTCGCGGAACTCTTCCACCGTGCCCTGCTCGAGGACGTACAGCGGGCTCCATTCCTTCATCGGAAGCCCGCCGGCTTCGGCGAAGCGCTGGTTGTGGACGAAGGACGCTGTGTCGTGGCCGTTGGCGGTCAGCCTGCAGGTGTCGTCCGGGCTGAACTCGCTGCGCTCGGTCGTGTTCTCGACGAGTCCTCCGGCGGCCAGCTGGTGCAGGATGGAGAGCTTCTCGGGCGGTGTCGGTACGGGAGCGCGGTTCGCGGCGGATGCGTCCTTGAGCTGCACGAGCAGGTCGTGGTGCTGCATGGCGCGGCGCGCCAGAGAGCGTGTTGCGCGTTCGGAAAGCGTGACGTGCGCGTCCCAGCGCAGCTGGCCGTCGCCCTCGAAGGCCACGGTCATCCCGACGTGATCGAGGACCAGTATCGCGTGGTGGCAGCACCGGTCGCACAGATGGGCGTTGCGCTTCGTCGCGTCACCTTCGCCGCAGCGCATGAACGTGGTGAACAGCGTCTGGTCGGCGGGGCGCTTCGCGCAGTACTCGCATGTCCGGGTCGTTGGAGATTGCATGGGTGTCGGGGGGGGATTTTCGGGTTCGTTGCCGGAACGGGTCCTGGTGTGCAGGAGCGGCGTGGATCTAGGGCTCTGTGGTGGTGCCGCGGTTTGCGCTGTCAGCCCCGGCGCGCCGGGCATGGTCAACAGGGCCGCAAGGATCCAGCGAGCGCTTGCTGTATTTATTGGTGGTTTGCCTGCGTGTTCTGTTCGGAGCGTATGGGTGGCGGGTCACGAGTGTAGTGTTCGACGCCTCGTTGCTCTCACGGCGCATTCGTTCCTGAATGCGGCGCCGAATACGCCGGTCTTCGTCGTCCAGTTCCCGGTGCGTGGCGCCGATGACTGGACCGCGGTAGCAGAGGCACTGCCGGATGGCGTTCCAGTCGATTCGAGCGCCGCAGTTTCCGCATTTCATGGCTGCAGTCTCCTTCCGGCGTGGCGGTATGCGTGGTTCTTCTCTGACGGGGGGCTTCGGCGGAGTGCGGCCGTTTCTTCCCGTCCCGCGGCTGTCGCCGGGGATGCGGGCCGGTCATGCTGCCGGCGCGGTCCTGGTGCGCAGGTCCCTTGCCCGGTGCAGCGTCGTCTCGCACAGCGCCTGTGCCGTGTGCACCGGCACGGCATTGCCGATCTGGCGCACCTGTTCGGTCCTGTTGCCGCAGAAGTGGTCCTCGCGCGCGAATCCCTGGGCCTGGGCCAGCTCGTGCGGCGCGAGCATCCGGAAGCGGATGTCCAGCCGGTACTGCTTGCCGTCGACGGTAACGAGGCCGAACCGGTCGCGGGTGGTGACCGCGTCGAGCGGTGTGTCCAGGCGGACCGCTTGTCCCGTTCCGTAGAACTTGACCAGAAACGGTTCGACCAGGCCCATGTGGTTTCCGGTGCACAGCGTGGGCATGGGCTCGTTCAGCTGCCTGGGCTCGTTCCCGTAGCGGATGGCGCAGATGAACGGCTCGACGAGTCCGACGTGGTTCCCGGTGCAGAGCGTCGGCAGCGTCGGCAGCGGTTCCTCGAGGCGCTTGGGTGTGTTGTTGGTGCGGTTCGCGAAGATGAATGGCTCGACCAGGCTGACTGCGCCGCCGGTGGCGATCGTCGGCGCCGGGTCGTCGACGCCGCGGGCGGTCGCGCCGGACTGCTGTCCGAGCAGGAACGGTTGGCACAGGGCCAGGTGCGCGCCGCTGGTGGTCACGGTTGGTGCCGGCTCGTCGAGCCTCCGGGCGGTCGAGTGGTTGCGGAGGATGACGAGGAACGGCTCGGCGTTCGCGCCTCCGAACTTCCTGAGCCCCGTCTCGATGCGCCGTAGGGTGGCCGGGGCCAGCGGCCGGCGCCTCGTGAAGATGCTCTGTCCCGGGATCGACCAGTCGATGATCTCGCGCGCGTTGCGCCAGGCGGGCAGACCTTGCGACGTGGCCTCCGATCGCGGCGCGTGGGTGGGTTCCGGCCACCGCGGCCGCCGGCGCCGGTCGGCGAGGATGAACAGCCGCCGCCGCGTGGTTGGGTCGCCGTAGTCGGCCTCGGTCAGTACGCGTGCCTCGACGTGGTACCCGAGCGAGCGCAGCGCCTGCAGGAAGGCACGGTACGTCTCGCCGGACCTGTGTCGCAGCGGGCGGCCGTCGGCGCCGACCGGCCCCCAGGTGGCGAACTCGGGAACGTTCTCGATGAGGATGCTGCGGATGTAGAGGGCCTCGGCCCAGCGCAGGATGGTCCAGGCCGAGGCGCGCTGCTGGTCGGAGACCGGCCGGCCGCCGCGGGCGTTGCTGTGGTGCGTGCACTCGGGGCTGGCGACCAGCAGATCGAGCTGTCCGCCGGGGACGACCCGTCTCGGGTCGACGAGTTCCAGCCGTTCGCAGATGTGCCGCGCGTCGGGCTGGTTGGCCCGGTGCGTGGCGATGGCGGTGGGCCAGTGGTTGATGGCGGTAAGATCCAGTTCGCAGTCCAGCCGCTCGCATGCCCGGCGCAGACCCTTGCTGGTCCCGCCGGCGCCGCAGAACAGGTCCGCCGCCCGGATGATCTGCCGTTTTCGCATTGCGCTACCGTCGCGTCGCGGCCACCGGCGTGCCGTTGATCGAGTGGACCTCGGTCAGGCGCAGGTGGGCGATGCCGTCCGTTCTCGTGCTGGCGATGCCGATGAGTGTGATCTGGCCGTTCCGGCCGATTCGTTCGAGCAGCTGGTCGACTTCCGGCGCCGGGTTGCGGATGGTGGCGGTGGCCATGTTGTGGCCGGGCAGTCTGTCGACCGGCCGGATCACGATCGTCTTGTAGCCGGACAGGCCGGTGCGCCCCTTGAGCACCAGCTCGGCTGCGCTGATCGGTTGCTTGTTCATTGGTGTGGTGCGCATTGCGCAGGTTCCGGGCGTTGCGGGTGGTTCGCGCGTGAGGCGGCCGAGCGGGCGAGCCGTTGGCGGAAGAGCTCCTCCGGGCCCTGTTCGGGCCGCAGCACCTGCTGGCGTTCGACGTCGTCGCAGAATTCGGCCGCCTCGGCGTAGCTCGCTCCTTCGAGCGTCTCTGCCGCGGCGGACGCGTCGAGCAGCAGGCGGGGCGCCTTGCGGCGGCGGGACTCGAAGTAGTCGGTCAGCTTCTTCCTGCCCGGGGTCCCGAGCTCGAGCGTGATCTGGAATCGCCGCCAAGTGGCGCGGTCGAGCATGGCCGGGTGGTTGGTCGCGGCGACGATGACCGTGGAAGGCGGCAGGTGTTCGAGGTGCACGAGCAGTGATGCGACGATGCGCTTCATCTCGCCGACCTCGTCGTCGTCGTCGCGTTCCTTGCTGATGGTCTCGAACTCGTCGAGCAGCGTGACGCACTCGTAGGAGCTGATGTAGTCGGTGACTTGCTGCAGCCGGCCGCCGGTCTCGCCCAGGTGGCTTCCGATCAGTGTGTCGTCGCTCACGGAGTAGAAGGGGCGGCGGAGTGCGGTGGCGATTCCCTCGGCGAGGGATGTCTTGCCGTTTCCCGGCGCTCCCGTGAGCAGGACGCGGTTGCGGGGTGCGAGTCCTGCCTCGGCGAGGATGTCCGCCTTGAGCTGCTCGAGGATGAGCTCGTCGCACGTCTCGCGGACGCTGTCGTCCAGACTGCAGGTCGTCGAGCTGCAACCGCGGTGTCCGCTCGTGGAGGTGCTTGAGTGCCTTGTGCTGGCCTGGATCCTGGCCGGCGTGTGGGATCAGGCGGCGCAGCTGCTCGGCGATCCCGCCGGTTTTCTTCTTCTCCTCGTGCTGTGCGAGCGCCCGCAAGGCGTTGGTGACCGCCCAGGGGTCGCGGCGGCGGGCGGCCTCGGCGAGCTGCAGCACGAGTCGGCTTGCGTTCTGCAATGGCGTGCTCCGTACTGTACGGGCGTGGTTCCCGTGTACTGGCGTTGTGGCGCCAGCAGGAGCGGTTGCCGGCTTCGTTGACGCCTGGCGGCGGCCGAGGGGATTCGGGGAAGAAACGGAGCGGTGTTACGGCATGGTCGCCTTGACGATGTCGAGGCGCCTTCCCGTCCGCTCTCCGGCGGGCACGTTGCGTCCTTCGAGCAGCCGGCGGGCGAGCCGGCGCACGTCCTTCAGTTTCACCGGGGCGTAGTTCAGCTGTTCGACGCTGACGTTGACGTGGCGGTTGGGTGTTGGCGACTGCTTGTCGTGGATGTGGCCGTGGATGTTGACCGTGCCGTGTGGCACCTGGATCAGCGGAACGTGCGTCAGCAGCAGCGGCGGGTCTCCGGGCGCGACCAGCGCGAGCGTCTTCTGCTGGATATCCAGGTGCTGGATCTGGTTGAGCGGGTCGACGTCGTGGTTGCCGAGCACGAGCACCTTGCAGCCTGGCGCCTGCTGCCAGCGCAGCACGTGGTGGGGCCGCAGGCAGCCGTCGACGGTGATGTCGCCGAGGCAGACGATCGTCTCGTCTTCGACGACGCGTTCGACCCAGGCGCGCTGCATCGCCTTGTCGGCGGCCTGTGCCGTGTGGAAGGGGCGGCCGAAGGCGCCGATGGATATCTCGTGCCCCAGGTGCAGGTCGGACCAGATCCAGGTCTTCTCGTCCGGTTCTTCGTGCAGCGTCGGGTCGCTGTCGTTGACGTGGTGCAGCATCGCTCGTATCTGCGCGGTGTTGAGCGACCTGTGGATCCTCACGAATCCTGGCCGTTCGGCCACGATTCCTGTGTTTCTGTTTCCGGCCGGGATTCGTGTGTTGCCGGTAGTCGTTGGTGCGCCGAGACTGCTACTGACGCTGGTTCTCCGTACAGCGGCGGCTTCTCTGAAAAGATGGGGTCTATCTTCCCGGCACGCGTTCATCCGCGCCCGGATTGCGGCGCAGCGGCTCCTCACCTTTGGCGGCCGCTGTTCCGTTGTTTCGGTCGCCACTATTCATGTGGAAGCACACTCAGCGCCCTCGCCCCCTTTGCCGTTCCCGCGTGAGGTCGTCCAGCAGGCTCCGTTCCCATTGGGAAACTTCATGATTCGCAATCCGCTTCGTGTTCGCTAGCCATTCTAGTCCGGTGCGGATTGTCACTCCAGACCGCAGCGTTCTGCTCTGTACCCGGCTACCGAGCCTTTCGGTGATGTCGAACAGGCCATCGTCGCGCTCCTGGAACGTCATCTGCGGTTCCGGCTGAGTTCTTGGTGCTATTACCCGCGTGAACTGTCCAGGCTCCGCCGTGGCGATGGCTCGTTGTATTTCGTTAATCTGTTTCTTCGTCTTCAGCCAGTCTGGTCGCGTTAGGACCACTACCCGTAATGGTTTGCCCTCGATTTCCTGCTGTTTCCGCATTCGCCGGTCCGCTGTTACCAGCAGGTCGTAACCTCTCCTGACCGCTTCATCTATTAGTTTGCCGTTCTTGAGCTCTCCCATTCCCGCTTCGTCCGCGGTCTGTACGTCGTGTTCCGGTAGCGCTTCTCGTAGCGGTTCGGGTGTACACTGGTCAAACAGCACCTTCATTCTGTGCTCGTTTCCTCGAGCCGGTCGGACAGGAAGTCGAGTACCGACTTTATCTGTTCCTCGTTCGCCGCTGGAAACACCTTGAGGAACTCGCGTATGGTCAGTCCTGACGACAGGTTCATGAACAGCGCGTGTACCGGCAGCCTGGTCCCTTCGAAGCACCAAGCACCGCTCATCCTTTCGGGATCCCGCTCTATTCCAGGACACTCGTTCCAGTTAATCTCTCCGAGATCCTGCTTCGGTGCTGGCGTTTCCCGTATCGTCCCTTCTGCAGTCCCTCTTATTGACATTGGTCGGTCTCCTTGTGTCCTGTATGGTCAGCACCCGCATCATAGCGTGTTTCGGGTTCGCTCATGCGTTCAGTACAGCGGAGGGCGCCAATCGGCGCACCATCCTGCCGGCTAGCCGGAAGGCGTAGTCGCCGGGCGCACGGATGATCGGGGGAGGTACAGCCGTGTGGTCGTGTTGACTAATGTCCCCTGTTTTCGCGTGTTCTTCGACAGCGGGGTGATTCTCTCACGGCTCGGGGGTTGATCTGGTCAGGATTCCTGTGTTCTCGGCCAAACCGGCCGGGATTCGTGTGTTCGCGTGGCGGCTTGGCGCTTCGTCGGCCGTTGTCGCGGCCTGAATTCCTGTGTTTTCAGGACGGAATTCAGGTGGAAGTACACGACCTGTGGGCTGGTGGTCTGTTCGTTCGCGTCAGTTCCTCGACGTACACGGTTCGCAGGTGCTGGGCGAGCGTTCCTGGTGTTCTCATGGACCGTTTTCGGATCGCACAGGCTTGGCGGCCGGCTACCGCGTGCCGCACTGCTGTTCGAGGTAATCGACGGCGGCGCGCATCTCGCGGGAGTTCCATTCCGCCCACTCGTCGTGCTGCGGTAGTCCGTCGACACCGGCGTTGCGGCCGGCGGCCACGATCCGGATCGCGAGGCGCTGGGCGCCGTAGTGCTTGCACAGGGCGAGGAAGCGGTCGGTCATCGCGACCGAGCGCAGTTCGTTCGTCATCGACGAGGTGTCGGGGGTGTTTTCGGGTTGGTTGGTCATTGGCTTCGCTGTCTCGGGTGGACCGTTCTGCGGGTGTGGCTGCCATGTCATCGACAGGGCGGGTCCGTGGCCGTGTCGCAGCCGGTGCGCGGTTGCGCGCTCGGAGCGGCGCCGACGGTGCGAGGAGTGCCGGTCGCAGCGGCGAGGACGAGCGTGAGGTGGCGTGTGCTGGTTCCGGGCATCGAGAGGAGATTCTCTCCGGTTCGGGCGGCAGCAGGGATTTGTGCCGCTGGCGGGAAGTATCGGGCAGGTGTTCCGTCGTCGGCGTGGGCTTCGGCGGCGGCGGGTGGCTATCGTTGCCGGGCCTATGCGGCCCGTTTTCCCGTGATTGCTTCCCGGAGGCCTTCCAGGAGTCCTTCGAGCTTGGCCATTCGTTCCCGAAGCTGCCCGAACTGCTCGGTTGTCTCTCTGCCCTGGGCGTCGATGCGGTCCCGGAGCTGCCCGAGCTGCTCGGTCGTCTCTCTGCCCTGGGTGTCGATCCGGTCCCGGAGCTGCCCGAGCTGCTCGGTCGTCTCTCTGCCCTGGGTGTCGATCCGGTCCCGGAGCGTATCTATCCGTTTTCGTACGCGGTCGTCGTAGCGCGCGACGATCCCCCACATGCCCAGCAGTACTGCTGCGACCATGCCCATGGCGGTCAGCACTGTCGGGATGATTCCAGGACCTTCCATGGGCTTCCTCTGTGTACGCTAGTTTCCGTTCGTCTCGCTGTCAACGCAGAGCTGTCTCTGCACCGTTGCGCCGAGGCTGTGGGTGTTGCTACTCGCAAGCGTGGCCGTCGCCGTCGCCGTCGCGCCCGGTGTTCAGGGCGTAGGTCTGACGCTCGGCGTCGTCCCACGCGCGTCGGTAGCTGCCGCCGTTGTGGTGAACGCCGCGGTTCCAGCCGGCGCGCCGCAGCATCGCGCAGTTGCGGTACGTGTCCACCGGTGGATGCGTTGCGGTCAGCGCTGCTGGCGGCGTTCCGCCTTCGCAGGTGATCCGGTCCGGTCCGCTGGCGAGCAGCGTATCGAGGGCATCGCGTTCGGCGGGATCGACGCTCAGGTCGTGGCGCCGCTTGACCTCGATGACGCGGTGCGCCATCCATGCGCCGTTGTGGCGCGGGCGCCATTCGGCGGCGTCGTGGGCGCTCTTGCTCCGGTTCGCCGACGCGTCGGCGAGGGTCAGGTTCGCGTGGTCCTCGGCCAGTGCGCGGAACGCGGTCCGGTCGAACCGGCGTGGCCGGCT
Organism: Vicinamibacterales bacterium; assembly: GCA_963662835.3. Classification (GTDB taxonomy): domain Bacteria; phylum Acidobacteriota; class Vicinamibacteria; order Vicinamibacterales; family UBA8438; genus WTFV01. Next base: position 5,554,946 of record CAXXVU020000002.1, on the reverse strand, counting down.
GTCCCAGGCCTCGGCGAGTGCGACGATGTGCTCGCGGTCGAGCCCGTCGCCGGGGCCTACGTAGGCGATCGGCGTTCGGGTGTAGGGCGTGCAGGGAGGCGAGCCGTCGCGGAGGTGGATCTGGGTGTCGGCCACGTCCCAGTCGGGACGCTGGTAGCCGGCGCGTGCGGACTCGGCGGTGACGCGGATGCCCCGCCAGCGGGTCTCGGGCTGCGACGTGGGGGTCGTCGGCGGCTCTTGCGCCCGGGTGCAGGTGCTGGCGAGCAGAAGGAGCATCGCGGTCGATGCGAGCTTCGTCATCGTGTTCCTCGTCGTGGCGGCGAGCCGTCTCCTTCGCGGGTGCCGGCTTGGTGCGTACCTCGCGGAAGTGTTTCACTCGGCTCGTTCGTGTCGTTCTGCGGAGCCGCAGCTGTCGTGCGGTCGCTCGCGGCGTCGTTGCGCTTCTTTCGCTTGCGGCGGAGGTTGCGCCTGCGCTGTTTCTTCGGCTTCATGATCGATGGTGTGAGCCCGCGTCGTTGACCTTTTCGGCTCTTTCAACGGAACCGTATTGTACGAGTGGCGATAGGGTTGGAGGGGCGGTGCGCCGCCAGGCGCGGATCGCCCATACCGCGACCGCGGCCGGCAGCAGTACCAGGCCTGCCAGCGCGGTCAGCTCGAGCAGCGAGAACCCCAGCACGATCAGGAGGACGACCGGCTCGTACGGCGTTTCCGGCACGAGCCGCACGGGACAAGGCTCAGGATGCATTCGAGCAGGTTCATGGTTTACGTCGTCGTTCTCGGGTGTGCTGGGGGATTGCTGGTCATTGTCGAGGCTGTCTGGCTGCTCAGTGCGCCGCATCGGCTGCGGCCGCGTGCCTGAGCCAACAGCGCACGTCGCGCAGCGGCAGCGTCCACTCCGGCTCGCTGATTCGGGCGATGATCTCTCGCTTGAACTCCTGGTAGCGCCTCTCGGCGGTCTCGCGGTCGGTGATGGCGAGCAGGATGGCGAGCGCCAGCTGCGACGGTCCGCTGCCGTGGTAGCCCCATTCGACGCCGCTCGGGCTGTGATTGCGGACGGCCAGCGAGGCTCGCCAGTCCAACGGTTGCCCGCTGATGGTGACTTCCGACTCTGCGTCCCCGCGGACGGCGCGTATCGTGTCGGGTTGGTGGCCGGTGTCCTCGGGCGTCCGCAGGCAGGCGGCCGTCGTGTTGTCCTGCTTTTTCCTGTCCGCTGCGATGACTGCCTCGACGAGGCTCCAGGCCAGGTCGGAACCTGTCATGTCCGCGTCGGCGGCGGCGATCTCGGAGATGGTCTCCGCGCTCAGCGTGTCGAGACCGTCGCTGGCCAGGATCACGGCGTCGCCCTTGCGTAGGGGCGCGGCGTGGAAGGGGGCGTCGATCTCGGGGATCTCCCAGCCCTGGAGCGCGGAGGACAGGCGGTGCGGGTGGCCGGCGACGTTGTGCCGCTTGCCGAGCTCGCGCAGCTCGCCGTTGCGGCGCGACCAGACGCGCAGCGGGGAGTCGCCGACGCCGATGCGCCACAGCCCCTCGGCGGTTACGGCCGCGGCGACGAGCGTCGTCCCCATGCCGTGCAGCTTCGGGTCCTGCCGGCACCGCTCGCCGATGGCGTCGTTGGCCGCGTGCACGGCGGCGAGCAGCCGCTCGGGCACGGTGGCGCCGGCGGGGCTGCCGGTCAGGTACTCCTGCATGAACGCCTCGGCGGCTGTGTTCGAGGCGATCTCGCCGTGTGCGTGTCCACCGAGGCCGTCGCAGACCACGGCGACGGGGTGGTCGCCGTCGAGCGCGAGGCTCGGCGCGTGGCGCCAGCGGAAGCTGTCCTCGTTGCGGTCGCGCGTGCCGGTGAAGGTGGCGCAGGTCCAGGTCAGTCGGTCCATGGTCTCGGGTCCCTTGGGGAGTATCGGGCTGGCGCGCCGCTCAGCGCTGTTCGCGGTCGGCGGCGTCTTCGCGGTCGAGCTTCGCGCACTCGTCGGCGATCAGCTCGAGGGTTCGGCTGATGCGTTCGCGGGCGACGCTGACGTAGCACGGGTCGTTGCCGAGCGCGTCCTGCGCGGTTTCGAGCATCCGGGCGATGTCGCCGTGGAGGAGCTTCCGCATGCGGGCTCTGGCGGTGAAGCGGTCATTGATGCGCATGTTGCGCTCGCTGGTCAGGCGGACGGCTAGCGGGGTTCGTGAGGGCATGGGGCTCCAGTGGACAGAGGTTCGGTCGAGGACGGGCTGCGTGTCAGCGCTAGCAGGGGTAGCCGACCACTATGCTGTACCGCAAGAGTGAAGAGAAGACGTCAGCGACACCGACCCAGTCGGGCCGCCAAAGCACCACGGTTCGCGCCGGGGCGCGCGCAAGACGCAAGCGATTGGGTCGGTGGAGCTGGCTGGCAGGAAGCGAGCGACGGGTATCTGGTGATCGAGCTGGTGCTGAGCCTGCACCACGATCAGGCCCGGTGCCTCTACCGGGCGTACGAAGCAATGAGACTACTGGAACGGGGGAGCCCGGGCATCTTCCGCGCCGGCGCCGAGGCGATCGCCATGCCGGTGCGACAAGCGGAAGGGGACGAGCTATACGCGCGCCTGAATCGCTGGAGAACCGATCGGTCGAACCCGTGGCACCGACTGGTGGGGAGGGTCGGCCTTGGACTCGACCCGGCGACCGAGGCCGGAACCGTGCCGCTGCAGTTCCAGGCGATCTCGACGACGGCACGAGACGGACACCCGTTCAGCCCGATCGAAGCTGAAGCGTTCGCCGTGGTCGAAGCCAACCGGGTAGTGGGTGGAATCGACGCTGGAAAACCGCAGCTCGACGTGACGCGGATGGACGAAGAGCCTGTCTACGTGACGGGCGCGGGGCTGATGACAGAAGTGCCGGGTGTGCCGGCCCTCTTCCAGATCCTGGCCGTCGGTAGGACCGCCCGCGAAGCCGGAATGCGAGGCGAAGCCATCTTCATCGTTACAGGGCTGGCCGAGAACAGCAACATCGCTCTGAAGATTGCCCGGATCACGGCCATGGACGCCATGCTCATCCGCACGGCCATGGAGAAGGGGCTGCAACAAGCCACCGGCCAGGCTCGGCGCGTAATCGAAGTCGGACTCGGGATGGTCGACCATCTGGCTGACCCAGACAAGTGGGACGGGCTGGACAGCGCGACATGCGCCGCGCTGGAGCGCGAACCGCCTGCCCAGATGACAGTGAATCACGACGGAGTGCCGCAAATCTGGGACGCAACCGCAACACCGGACCCGTACTGGGGATGGAAGCTCCAATAACACTTGGCAGGATGGAAACAAGAGCGCGGGTCGGGCCGCCGGTCCGCGACAAGCAGCCTCCCCCGGAAGCCATCCTGCAGTGGTCAGCAGACGAGCTGCACGGCCCTTTGCAGCAGGGATGTACCTGATGGCCGGGACGTGCTGCGTCAGGTGTGGAGGCTCCCCCGCGCGTGCGGTGTGGGACCGCTCTCGCGCGCGTTGGTGCTTCGGCGGCGTCGGCTGACTTGGTGTCTGCACGGGTGGTGGTCACCCGCACGTGTTCGCGTGGCGTCGCTCGCCGCCGTGGGCCTCTCGCCGTTCAGTGCTGGACTTTGTCCTTCGAGCCTTCGAGCGCTAGGGTCAGCGCCAGGCGGCGCAGCATTCCGGTTGCCAGCCGGAAGGCGTGGTCCCCTGCGGTGTGGATGATCAGGGTCTCGACGTGGCGGTTTCCGTGGAAGGCGATGCCCTTGGCGGCGTTGATCCGGCAGAGCGGGTAGCGCTTCGGCCCGAACCTGAAGCCGACCTGTTTGCCCAGGTCGATTCTCTGCGGGTGCAGTTTCAACTGGATCGCGGTGCGCAGCAACTTGTGGAAGGCGTCGCGCGCCGGATCGTCGTGGATACGTTCGGCCGCGTCGGCTGCGCCGGCCACGCGGGCGAGGACGTTGTCCGCCTCGGCGGTGACGGTGAACTGTTCCTGCAACGTTGGAGTCTACCGGGCTGGACGTCAGGGGGAGTGGAGCGCCGCTTTCGACGTGTAGCGACGTCTTCTACGCGGCGTCGCGATCGCGGCGGCCGGCGAGGAATCCCTCGAGCGTGCCTTCGAGCTTGCCGGTGCGGTCTCGCAACTCGCCGATGAGCAGGGTCGTCTCGTCGAAACGCTGGTTCATCGTGTCGAAGCGCGCGTTCACTTCGCTGAATTGCCTATTGACGTCGTCGAACCGCTTGTCGACGTTCTCGAACCGGCGGTTCATCTCGCTGTTCATCGTGTCGAACCGGCGGTTCATCTCGCTGTTCATGTCGTCGATGCGCTTGTTCTGGTCGTTCATGCGGGACAACAGCATGAACATGCCGCCGATCTGCGCTCCGAGCAGCGTCAGGAACGCGAGGAAGAGGGTGATCGTATCGAGGGTGAGGGCTTCCATGCTGGGCGCCTTTCCGGGGAGCGTAGCCCCGCTGTCGGTTCTCGGTCAAACGTGAGGCGTCGGCGTGTTCGGGCCGGCGTCCCGTCGGCTGCGTGGACGCCGGCCGTACCGATGACGCGAGGTGCGGTTAGCGCATGGTCGTCCTCCTTCCTGGGCCGGGTACCGGCCGTGCGTGGCCTGGACGGACTGGGCGGCAGCCCGTCTGCGTGGGACCTTGGCGCGGCTCCGTCCGCTCCTGCGTGGCCGGCGGGGGGACGGAGTCGTGTGGCGTGGCGGCGGGTCGGGCCGTCGTCCCGTTCCGGATCTGTCCCATTGTCCCCCGTCCGCATCCCTCCCTCGTGGTCCGTCGCAGGTCCCGCGCCGATGTCCGGGAGGCGCGGCCGGGCTTCGGGAGCGGGCGGAGGGAGTCCTGGTTTCAGGCGTCGCGCCTGACCAGCACGCACGTCTTGTCGTCGGCTGCGGCCATCGGCCCCGAGAACAGGTCGACGGCCGTCCAGATCTGCTGGAGCATGCGCTGGGGCGGTTCGAGAGCGTTGTCGGCGAGCAGCTCTTGCAGGCGGGATTCTCCGAACAGCTCGTCCTCGGGATTGCATGCGTCGGTGACACCGTCGGTGTAGGCGACGATGGTCTCGTCGCGTGCGATCTCGTGCTTCAGCTTGTTGTACTGCTCGGCGGGTTCGAGTCCCAGCGGGATGTTGTCCGTTGCTCCCAGCCGGGACAGCTGCTTTCCGGGTCCGACGGCCAGCGGCGGTTCGTGTCCTGCGCAGACGTATTCGAGCCGGCCGGTGGTCGTGTCGATCAAGGCGATCACGCCGGTGACGAACATCCCCAGCGGGTTCGCCTCGCACAGCGTGCGGTTGGCCTCGGCGCAGATTTCGCGCAAGTCGTCGTGCTTGCCGGCCGCGGCCGCGATGGCGCTCTGGGCCACGGCCATGAACAGGGCGGCGGCGACTCCCTTGCCGGAGACATCGCAGATGGCGACGAACAGCCTGTCGGCCGAGTCGGGGCCGCCCGGGTGGCGGTGGATGTTGATGAAGTCGCCGCCGAGCTGCCGCGCCGGTGTCATGCGCGAGCAGAGGGTGAGGTTCCCGACGGTGTCCGAGCCCTGCGGCACCAGGGCCTGCTGGACGGTCTTCGCCAGTCCGATCTCCGCCTCGATGCGCTGCTGTGTCTCGGTGAGCTTCCCGTTGGCCTCCTGGAGCCAGCGCGTCTTGTCGGCGACCAGCGCCGTCAGTTCCTCGTGCCGGGCGAGCACGTGGTCGGTCATCAGGCTGAAGCTTCTGGCGAGGCCTCCGAGCTCGTCCCTGCGCAGCTGCAGCTGTGCGGTGAGGTCTTCGGGCGGGCGCTCGCCGGCCTGCAGGTGACGCGCCGCGTCGGCCATCGCTTCTATGGGCCGGGTCAGCCAGCGTCGGGCCGTCCAGGTGGTCATGGTCGCGAGCATGGCGATCAGGCCCGCGGCTGCACCGAGTCCGGTGGCGGCTTCCCGGCGCATGCGGTCGACCACCTCGTTGGCGCGGCTCTCGATGACGACGGCGACGGTGCGTCCTTCGCCGAGGCGTCCGATGGGGGCTGCGCTCAGCAGGGTGGCGTCGTTCCCGCTCAACAGCTCGATGGTCGAGCTGGCGGTTGCTGCCGAGAGCCTGGCTGCTTTTGCCGCCATCTCGATCCGGGGCGGGTCCCACCGGTTCCAGGCATCGGTCGCCGTTGCACGGTCCTGACCGGGGCCGGGTGCGGCGGCTCTGAGCCGGACCGCGCCCGGGCGGCCCTCGGGGGCTGCGGCCATCTCGGCGATCCAGACGCCGGTGACGCCTTCGACTGCGGCGAGGCGGTTCGCCTCGGTCTGCCAGGCGGTCTCGACGAGGTTCTCCTCGCCGCTGCGGGTGGCCACGTCGACCGTGGCGGTCACTCCTCTGTTGGCTCTGGTCGCCGCGGCGCGGGTCAGCCACCGTCGGCGGTCGTCGTAGCGGCCTTCGATGGCGAGCGCTTCGTCCGTGTCGGTGTTCAGGGCTGCCTGGCCGCGGTTGTCGCTGGCGGCGGCGGCCTCGCCGGCTTCGTACACGACTTGGCCATCGGCCGTTGCGGCTGCTATGTACTCGATGGTGGTGGTGCGTACCAGTGCTTCGAGCCGTGTCTCGATGCGCTCGCTTCCCCAGCCGGCGTCCTCGGCGAGTTCGATGGCGTGTGTGAGCAGGCGGGCGATGGCGGTGGCCTGCTGGTCGGCGAGGTCCCGGGCGGTACGGTCGTCCTCGGCGCCGTACGCCTGTGCCGCCGACAGGCTGTCGAGCTGCTGCTCGATCCGGACGGCCGCAGGACGGTGCATGGGCTGTGCCGCGGCGGCCTTGGTCAGGCCGGCCGCCGTCCGGGTCGCGGCGGCGGCGGCCGTGCGTCCTGTCGCCGTCGACGTTGTCGCCAATGCGGCGAACGCCGGTTCGAGCTCGGTCTGGTCCAGCCGAGTCGGTTCGGTCGAGTAGCCGGGTCCCGCCGTTGCGGTTACGTCGATCCGGCGGATGGGGGAGCGCGAGGCGATCTGGCGCAGCGCGTCCTGGATGTAGTCGGCGCCGTGGCCGGCGGTCTCGGCGGCCTCGACGAGCAGCGCTGTCGCGGCTGCCTGCGCCTGCAGATGGTCGTGCAGGACGATGTCCAGCGTGCGGGCGATGTTGGCGGCCGACGGCTCGGCGAGCGTGGCGAACGAGGTTGCAGCGGTCACCGCAGCCTGGCGTCCCGCGTCTTCTGCCTGGGTACGCAGGGCGTTGGACGCTATCCAGAGGGCTCCGGCGGACGTCCCGCCGATCGCTGTCGCAAGCAGGGCGGTCAGCCCCAGCGTTGCGGTTGTTCCCAGTCGCCGGTCTGCGGTGACGGCCGAGGCGGAGGAGCGGGGGAACATTCGGGACCACCTTCGGGTAGCTGCGGAAACGAGGACGCGGGAGTATAGAGAGGCGCGCGCCGGGCGCGAGGGCCGCCTGTGGCGTTCGGGGCGTACGCTGTGTCGGACGTTGGTACGAGGACAATGGACCGGATTGACGAGGCTCCGGCCGCAGATGCAACCGCGTGGGTGCGGATATGGACGCTCGCTAACCGGATCCGGGTTCCGGCGGTGATTCCGGGGGGCGGTGATTCTCTCCCCGCGGATGCTCAGCGGATCAGGAACCGGCCGACGGCCGCGATCAGTCGGAACGGCGCCAGCGCGACCGTGGTGATGACCCGCTCGCGCCGGTCCGGCGGCTGCCGGGCGGCTGGCGCCTCGTGGTCGTCTGCCGTCGGCGGCGCCGTTTCGGCGGTCCGTTCCAGCTCGGATGTCTTCTCGGGTTCGGGGTCTCCTTCGGCTTGCGGCGGGCGGACCTCGGTGAAGCCTTCTTCGAAGGTGTCGCGGATCACCATCAGCCTGGTGAACCCGCAGGTGTCGAAGATGCTGAGGATGTGCGGGTTCATGTTGCACAGGACGAGCTTGCCGTCGACCTCGTTCAGCCTGCGGACGGCGAGCAGCAGGACGCGCAGCGCGGAGCTGGCCGCGAAGACCAGGTTGCTGCAGTCGATCAGCAGCCGGTGGTGGCCTTCGCGTATCCGTTCCTGGAGCGTCTTCTGGAACTGGTCGATCTTTCCCGAGTCGAGGCGGCCTTCCGGCGCCAGGATGACGACGCCGTCCTGTCGTTGCTCCCGCATCTGGAGTTGCATCATTGGCTGCCGCCCTTGTCGAATTCGTGTTCGAGGGTGAGGATGTTCCTGTCGTCGACGCATCTGTAGTCGATGCGGTCGGCGTACTTGCGGACCAGGTGCAGTCCCATGCCGCCGACCCGGCGCTCGTCGATCCCGGACGTCAGGTCGGGGTCGGGGGAGTCGAGCGGATTGAAGGGCGGGCCGTTGTCCTCGACGACGAGGACGAGCCGGTCGCGGAACGTGCGGAGGGTGACTTCCATGCGCGGCCGCCGCACCTTGCGGAAGCTGTAGGTGACGTAGTTCGTCATCAGCTCGTCGATCTCGAGGTTGACGAGGAAGATCGGGGTGTCGGGGATGTTGTGGCTGTTGCCGAACTCCTCGATCATTTCGGCGAGGCTGGCGATTGCCGACAGGCGTGGGGACAGCTCCATGCGCATCTCGTCGATGCAGCCGTCGGCAGTGCGCGGCTGGTCGTGCCTGGCGTCGTGTTGCATGGCCGAGAGTCTTATCGATGGAGGTCGCTCAGAGGCCCCAGCGATACGTCAGGCGGCCGTAGTAGTAGGCACCGTTGAAGCCGAACGGCGAGAACTGTCCGTACCGGTTGCCGACCGTGTCGGCGGCGAAGGGGTTGACGTCCGGATACTGGTTCAGGAGGTTCTGGGCTCCGACCGCGAGGGTCACGTCGGAGCGAAGCGGGATCGACAGCTCGACGTCGGCGAGCGCCTTGCCCGAATACGCCGGATAGCTCCAGGGGGTCGGGTAGTGTCCGAGGGCATGGGCGTTGCGTCCGTCCTCGCTGTCCCAGTACGAGCCGTACCAGTGGACTCGGCCCAGCAGGGACCACGGCCCGGGGTCGTAGCGCGCGGAGACGTTCCAGCGCGTGCCGGGCAGTCCCTGTTCGAGCGTCTGCACGCGGAACTCGTCGATGACCGACGTGCGCAGGTTGCCCACGTCGGTAGCGGTGTGATTCCAGGCCGCGGTCAGCGTGGTCGGCCCGGCCGCGTAGGACCAGAGAAGGTCGAGGCCCTGCGTGCGGGTCGAGAAGTCGTTCAGGAAGAACCGGAACACGGGGAAGTTCCTGGCCTCGAGGATGCCCTCGGAGAGAAGGACGTCGATCTCGTCGGGCCGGAGACGGATCTCGTTCGAGACGGCGAGGCGGTCCTCGATGTCGATCCGGAAGTAGTCGGCGGTTGCCGACATAGATCCGGACTGCCAGACGACGCCGGCCGAGTAGTTCACCGACCGCTCCGGTTGCAGAGGCCGGCCGCCACGCGCGAGCGCCACCGCCGAGGTCGACGGAACGACGCCGTTGTTGAGCAGCTCCCCGTCGATGAAGGCGGTCGTCACGTTGAAGGTGTTCTGCTGGCCGGGCGTCGGCGCGCGGAACCCGGTGCTGACCGCTGCTCGTGCCGACAGGCCGCCGCCCAGATGGCGGCGGCCCGAGAGCTTCGCGTTGAGCGTGTCGCCGAAGTCGTCGAAGCGCTCGTAGCGCAGCGCCGCGCCCGCCGACCATGCGTCGGTTTCCGCCGAGGCGATTTCGCCGTCGGCGTAGACCGCGACCGAGGATCGCGCCCAGCGGCCGGCCGTAGTGTCTGCGCGGTAGCCGTTGAAGCCGTTCGAGCCGGAGCTGAAGCCCTGCTCGGCGTAGGGTCCGATCTCCCAGGAGGGATGGTCCCCGGGTTTGATCGTGAATGTCTCGGTCCGTCGCTCGGCTCCGGCGGCGAGGTGGACGCGTTCGCCCACCGGAACCGCGACGTCGAAGTTGAAGTTGACCTCGTCCTGCTGGTAGTCCCCGGGACTGAAGGACGTCGGCGTGTCGTAGCCGAGCGACGCGTTGACCGTGTCGTGGATGAACTGCGAGATGCGCGAACGGCCGACCGATACCGACCCGTCCCAGGTGAGGCCGCTGGGCGAGACCGACTGCAGGCCCGCCACGAGGGAGTGATCGTGCAGGTCACCGCCGAACTGCGGAGTGAACCCGCCGGGGAACCGGCTGTACAGGGTGAAGCAGTCCGGAGAGTCGTGGACGAGTCCGAGCGAGATCGGATCGGGAACCGAGTCGACGATCGGGATCGGGGGACAGCCGCCCGCGTGCGGCACTCCGGTCTCGGCCCAGCGGCGATCGCCGACGAGCAGGGTGGGGAGGCCGTCGACGACCGGGCCGCGGAAGACGCCGCCCCGCGTGTGCGGGTGCCGGTAGTAGAACCCTCCTGTCGCGCGGCGGCGGGCGTAGTTGGCATGGCCGTAGGGCCGCAGGCCCGAGGCGAGCGTGGCCCCGAAGTTTGCGAACGTCTTCAGGTCGCCCTCCACGTGCGGAGAGCCCCAGACCTGCGCCGTATCCCGCGGCGCAGGTCCACCGGCGGCCACGAGCCGGCTGGCGTCATGGCGCTGGATTGCCCGGTTCGTCGGCCCGGCCTCGCCGTACTCGAGACTGAGGTTGGCGAACCCGGCGCCGCCGATGGGCAGGCCGGCGTTGCCGGCCACCGAGTACGCCGACGCCCGGTTTCCGATGGCCGTGCACGAGGCCATCGGACCGCAGGTCGCGCGGTCGCCGGCGTTCACGTTCCGGTAGGCGCCCGACCGGACCTCGAGAGTCCCGCCCCGGCGTGCGTCCTTGAGCTGCACGTTGACCACGCCGGCGATGGCGTCGGACCCGTACTGCGCCGCTGCGCCGTCGCGCAGAAGCTCGATCTGGCGCACGGCGATGGCCGGCACGACGGAGATGTCCGGGCCCTGCGAGCCGTCGGAGATGCCGTTGCCGAGCCACGCGATGACCGCGCCCCGGTGTCGCCGCTTGCCGTTGACGAGCAGCAGGAAGTGGTCGGGGGCCAGGTTCCGGAGGTTCGTCGGCCTGACGACGGTCGCCGCGTCCGAGATCGGCTGGGTGTTGACGTTGAACGACGGTGCGAGCGTCCGCAGCACCTCTGCGATGTCGGCGGTCGGCTGTCGGCTCAGCGTGTCGGCCGACAGCACGTCGACGGGGACCGCCGACTCGGTGACCGAACGCTGTTGATCGATCCGGCGGGACCCGACGACGACGACGGTCTCGGCGACGCCGTAGTCGAGCGCGAGCAGGACGGTGGCCTCGGCGGTCTGCCCGAAGACGACCTCGGTAGTCCGGGTACCCGGAACGAACCCATCGATCCGGGCGACGATGGTCCACGTTCCGGGACGGACGGAAGCGAATCGGAACCGCCCCGCCTCGTCGGTGACCGTCGTCCGGATCTCGCCGGCCGGCCCGGTCGCCTCGACGATCGAGCCCGGCAGCGCGAGGTTCTGGGGGTCGAGCACCGACCCGGTGAGCGCGGACCGGCGCTCGGGGTCGAGACGGACCGTCACCTCGACGGTCGTGTCCAGAGGGACCTGGATGCTGACGACCTGCGGCAGGTAGCCCTGGGCCTGGACCTGCAGCTGGTAACGCCCGTGGACGAGAGGGCCGAGCAGAAAGCGTCCGCCCGCGTCGGTACTGCCGGGAACCCGGTAGCCGGACGGGGATACCAGTGTGACCGAGGCCTCGGGGACGGGCGCATCGAAATACCCTTCGACCATACCGGAGACCAGGGCTTGCGGCTGAGCCGCCGCCCAGGCCGGGGCGATGAGGAGCACGAGGGCAAAGGCCGGACGGCCGAGACGCAACAGCATGGCATTCTCCCAGAACCAGGTGGCGGCAAGAGGGCTCTCCGATTGCGTGGAAGGTTAAGCAGGGAGGGCCGGTGACATGCGGTGTCACGGTCGTTGATCGTCCGGCGTGTCGTCGTCCTCCCATGCGTTGTCCGGGTCGATCTCGTCGAGGAAGCGTGATTCGGGGTAGGCGTCGCCGCCCCATCGTCTCCGGAACTCGGCGGTGGTGATCACGAGCCGGTCCATGGCGCGGGTGATCCCGACGTAGAACAGGCGGCGTTCCTCTTCGAGCCCTTCTCTCGTGTCGAGGCTGCGCTTGTGCGGCAGCAGCTGTTCCTCGACTCCGGCGATCACCACGGTGGGGAACTCGAGGCCCTTGGCCGCGTGCAGGGTCATCAGCCAGACGCGCGCGTCGCTGGGACCATCGCCCTCGTCGGCTTCCGACAGCAGCGACTGGCGGTTGACGAAGTCGGCCAGCGTCGGCCGTTCGGCGGCCTGCTGGTAGTCGTCGGCGGCGGCGACCAGCTCCATCAGGTTGTCGATGCGGTCCTCGGCCTCGTCGGTGTTCTCGTCGCGGAGCTTCCCGAGGTACCCCGTGCGGCTTATCACGCCCTCGACGACTCTGCCGATGTCCGCGCCGTCGGCGTTCTCCCGCATCCTGCGGATCAGGTCGGTGAACTTCCGCATCTTCTCGAGCGCGCGGCCCGCGAGCCGGCCCTCGGCGCAGCCGGCGTTGAGCCGTGTCCACAGTGACGGGCGTTCGTCGGCCGGGCCGTCGGCGGGTCCGAACAGCGTGGCGCCGCGTTCTTCGGGCTCCGCCGTCCCGGCGGCCTTCTCGATGCTGCGCGGCCCGATGCCGCGGGGCGGGGAGTTGATGATGCGCCGCAGGCTGACGTCGTCGTGGGGGTTGACGATCACCTTCAGGTAGGCGAGCGCGTCCTTGATCTCCTTGCGTTCGTAGAAGCGGATGTTGCCTACGATGTGGTAGGGGATCTCGGCGCGGCGCAGGGTGTCCTCGATCAGGCGGGACTGCGCGTTGGTGCGGTAGAGCACGGCGGTCTGCCGCGGGGTGGCCGGTTCCGCCCGGACGATGTTGGCGATGACGGCCGCCTCGGCATGGTCCGTCTCGGTCCGCAGGTGCTCGATGGCGGCGCCTGGGCAGCGTCCTGTCCACAGGGTCTTGTCGGCGCGGTCCCTGTTGTGGTGGATGAGCGCGGCCGCGGCGGTGACGATGTTGCCGCTCGAGCGGTAGTTGCGTTCGAGGTGGACGACCTCGTGCTCGGGGAAGTCCCGGGTGAACTGCCGGATGTTGCCGATGTCGGCGCCGCGCCAGCCGTAGATGGCCTGGTCCGGGTCGCCCACGGCGCAGACGTTGCGGTGGTCGCGGCCGAGCAGGTGCGTCAGCGCGTACTGGGCGTGGTTGGTGTCCTGGTACTCGTCGACCAGGACGTGCCGGTAGCGTGCGGCGTACTTCTCGCGGACCCTGCCGTGCTCGCGCAGCAGCGAGACGGCCTTGAGCAGCAGGTCGTCGAAGTCGAGGGCGCTCGCTCTTCGCAAGACCTTCTCGTACTGCTCGAATGCGTTCACGTACAGCGCGTCGCGGTATCCCTCGCGGGTTTCCCGGAGCTGCGCCGGCGTCCGCATACGGTTCTTCCAGTCGCTGATGTGGCGGACGAGGTCGCGTGGGGTGATGGAGTTCTTGTCGTAGTCGAGCTCGTCGAGTGCGAGCGTCGCCGCCTTGATCTGGTCCGCGGCGTCGTAGACGACGTAGTCCGGAGGGACTCCGATGGGCGTGCCGTCGGCTCGCAGGACGCGTGCGCAGAAGGAGTGGTAGGTCGACAGCGCCGGGGCGGGGCCGCGGTTGCCGATCAGCCGGGCGACGCGTGCGCGCATCTCGTTGGCGGCCTTGTTGGTGAAGGTGACGCCGAGGATGTTTGCGGCCGCCACGGTCCCGGACCGGACGAGCCAGGCGATCCGGTGGCAGATGACCCGGGTCTTCCCGGAGCCGGGTCCGGCGAGGATGAGCAGCGGTCCGCCCGGGTGGCGCACGGCGGCGCGCTGCTCGTCGTTGAGGCCGTCGAGCAAGCTCTCGGGCGTGTTGCGGGTCGTTGCCGGCGGGGGCGGTGCGGCTGGTGTCATTGGTGGTTGTGCGGAGCGGGTTCTGGCCGCTCCGACCTGAAGCGTAAGCGTGAGGGTGCGGAGGGTGATCCGCGCGTGCGCGGAGGAGAGAGCTGGGCCACCGTGAACCGCATCAGCGACATGGGGTGATCCGCGCGCGGGCGGAGGGGAGACGCCGGCGTGGCTGTTGCGATCGCCTACGAGGGGGTGATCCGCGCGCGTGCGGAGGGGAGCCTGGGCCCGCGCGTGGGCCGACAGCCGCTGCGGGGTGATCTGCGCGCGCGGAGGGGAGTCCTCGGTGGCGATGTGTGCGCGCTTGTCCTGGGGGTGATCCGCGCGGGCGCGGCGGGGAGCTGGTCGGCGCGGCACGGGGTTCGGCCGGTGTTGGGTGATCCCCGCGTGCGGGGGGAGTTGTCAAGACTGGGTTAAGCGAAGCGGTTGGCGGGTGATACGCGCGCGCGGAGGGGAGTTGGGGGCGTGTCGAAGACAAGATTCTACGCGGGGTGGGGTGATCCTCGCGCGCGCGGAGGGGAGGTGATGGGCGAGCTGGAGCTGCATCTGCCCGACGGGTGATCCGCGTGCGCGCGGAGGGGAGGCTCGGGGGTACGTCGGGCGCCCGACTCGCCGCGGGTGCTCCGCGCGCGCGCGGAGCAGAGTTCTACGGCGATCCGATGGCGAACCTCCGGCAGGGGTGCTCCGCGCGCGCGGAGCAGAGAGATGATGCGCGTGCGCGGAGGCATAACAGGGGCTGTCCCTCGCCTGTGAGGCCGGCGTGGGGTGATCCGCGCGCGCGGAGCGGAGTGGGGGGCGAGATCTCGGTCGAACGGTCAGCGCGTGCCCGTGGGGAGATCGGCGCTTGCGTGGACCTTGCGTGCGGAGATTCGCGTGCTTGGGGCGTCTGGGGCGGGTCGGGTCGGGGCCGCGAGCCCTGGCCCGGTGAGGCGAGCCTCGCCCACAACGGCGTCCTCGGCTGATCCGCGTACGCGGAGTGGGGCTGGGGAGGGGTGATGCGCGCGTGCGGGAGCCGGTTCGAGGGCGTGGCCGGTGGGTAGGCGGGGGGTGATCCGCGCGCGCAGAGGGGAGCGGTGCCGGACCAGGTTGCGGTCATCGCGCCTCGGTGGGCGCCCAAATCCGGCCATTAGTGGGCGGCTGAAAACCGGCCATTTCCGATAGCGGCCCGAGACGTTGACGCCGGCCTGGAACACGACGTTCCTGCTGGCATGAGCAACGTCTTGAAGGAAGAGAAACGACAACAGGTTCTCGCGCTGGGCGCCTCGGCTGGTCGCTGCGGCGGATCGAAGAGGCCACCGGGGTCCGGCGCGAGACCGCCAGCAGCTACCTGAAGGCAGCCGGCCTGACCGTGCGGGGTCGTGGCCGGCCTCCCGCTCGCCCGGCAAAACCGGCCATTTCGCCGGAGGCGCCCACCGACTCTTTGCCGGTCACGGCCGCCGGCAAGGGCGCCGACGCCGACGCGCCCGTCCCCGCGCAGCGGCCCAGTCGAGCGCCACAGGCGAGCGCGTGCGAGCCGTACCGCGAGCTGATCGTCGACGCGCTCAGCCGCGGCCGCAACGCCATGGCCGTCTGGCAGGACCTGGTCGACGACCACGGTTTCCCGGCGAGCTATACGAGCGTGCGGCGCTTCGTCTCGACCGTCCGGCAGCAGCCCGCCGTCGAGGCCCGGGCGGTCATCACCACGGACCGCGGAGAAGAAGCACAGGTTGACTACGGGGAGGGGCCGATGGTCCGTGACCCGGACACCGGCAAGTACCGCCGGACACGGCTCTTCGTCCTCGCCCTGGGCTACTCGCGCAAGGCCGTCCGGCTGCTGGTTCACCGTTCCAGCGCACAGGTCTGGGCCGAGCTGCACGAGCGCGCGTTCCGTCGCCTGGGGGGCACCGTACGCGTCGTCGTCCTCGACAACCTCAAGGAGGGCGTCCTCACCCCGGACATCTACGACCCGACGCTGAATCCGCTCTATCGCGACGTGCTCGCCCACTACGGCGTCGTCGCCCTGCCGTGCCGCGTCCGCGATCCCGATCGGAAGGGCAAAGTCGAAGCCAGCGTCGGTCACGCCCAGAAAACGCCGCTGCGCGGTCTCCGCTTCGAGCATCTCGACGACGGCCAGGCGTACCTGGACCGCTGGGAGCAGCGCTGGGCCGACACCCGCATCCACGGTACGACCAAGCGCCAGGTCGCCGCCATGTTCGAGGAAGAACGCCCCGCGCTCGGCCCGTTGCCCCTCGAGCCGTTCCGCTACTACCAGTACGGCCGCCGCAGTGTGCATCTGGACGGTTGCGTCGAGGTAGCTTCGGCCTACTACTCGGCGCCGCCCGGCTGGATCGGTCGACGTGTCGACGTGCAGTGGGACGACATCCACGTCCGCCTCCTCGACCCGAGCAACGGCCAACTGCTGCGCGAGCACCTGCGCACGCAGCGCGGCTGGCATCGCATCGCCGACGACGACCGGCCCACCCGCACCCCGCCGAAGACCCTGGCCCTGCTCGCCGCCGCCAAGCGGGCCGGTCCCGCCATCTCCGCCGTCTGCGACCACATCCACCGCCATGAGGGCGCCGCCGGCGTCCGCCGCATCCTCGGCGTCCTCTCGCTCGCCAGGAAGCACAGTCCCGCCGTCGTCGAACACGCCGCCACCGCCGCGCTCGAACTCGGCGTGCCCACCTACCGCTTCCTGAAGCGCTACCTCGACCGCTACCCCGGCGCGCCGCCGCTGTCGTTGCGCCAAGTCGACCCGCTCATCCGCGAACTGACCGTCTACCGCGATCTGATCGACCGCAGAACAGGAGACCCTTCATGAATCTCGTCGAACTCGACAAGGCGCTGCGCAAGCTGCGCCTCTCCGGCATGGCAAACGTCCTCGAGACGCGCCTGCTCCAGGCCCAGACCGAGCAGCTCGCCCCCATCGACCTGCTCGCCGCGCTCGTCTCCGACGAGCTCCAGCGCCGCGAGGACCGCCTGCTCGCCCGCCGGCACAAGCAGGCCCGATTCCGGGACCCGGACCGCTCGCTCGACAGCTTCGACTTCGACTTCAACAAGAAGATCAACCGCGCGCTCGTCTTCGAGCTCGCCACCGCACGCTTCATCGCAAAGCGCGAGGACGTCCTCCTGATCGGCCAACCCGGTACCGGGAAGAGTCACCTTGCCCAGGCCATCGGACGCGCCGCGATCCAGCAGGGCTATCGCGTCCTCTACCGGGAAACGCACGCCTTCCTCGAAGAACTCGCCGAGGCGACGCTGGCCGAGACCCGCAAGGAATACCTCGCCGAGCTGGCCCGTGCGCACCTGCTCATCATCGACGACCTCGGCATGCGCAAGCTGCCCCACACCGCCGCCGAGGACCTGCTCGAGCTCATCATGCGCCGCTACGAGCGGGCCTCGACGATGCTCACCTCCAACCGCCCGGTCGACGAGTGGGGGAAGCTGCTCGGCGACACCGCCGCGGTCACCGCGCTGCTCGACCGGCTCCTGCATCACGCGCACGTGCTCAAGTGCGGGCCGCGCAGCTGGCGCACCCGCGTGCGGACCACCTTGGTAGAGTCGACGGGAGGTGCGTAACCGGTGGGGAGTCGGTGGCGCATCCGGCGCTTTCGCACCGGGCCGCAGTCCGAACACAGCGGAGCGGAGGATTCGCGCGCGGCCGAGCGTCAACGCCCATCCGGACGTGGTCCGCGCGCGCGAGAGCGCCGCCTCCAGGCTCGCCTGGCGCAACAACCGCCAGCGATCGTTTCCACGGGCACCGCGTGCGCCAGACGAGCCTTCCGCGACACTCGAGTGGTCGCTCGACGGAACGCCCTTTTCCCGCTCGTCGTCGTCGACCACACCCTCCGGCCCAGCCCGGCCGTTCCGTCTCGCGAGGGTAACCCGGCCGGGCATGACCAACACCGACGTCCGGCTCGGAACCTCTACCCGGGAGACCAGACCAGACAAGGCCCTCCCTCCGCTCGGAGCATTACCTCGCGCACGCTGTCGCGGACCAACGCGCACGCATACACCGATGCCGATGACAACCGAGCGGTGGGTCTGTCGCCACGCTTGCGCCTCGAACGCTCGGCCGACCGCCTCCTCCTCGCTCCGTTACGTAACGGTGCAGGATGGTCGTGTGGCGTTGACGAACGCGGAACGGCAGGCACGTTATCGGGAGCGGCGCAAGGCCGGCGAATCCCGGATCCGGTACCGTCGGCCAGCGGACCGGAGTCGCGGCCACAGCAGTGGAACGACGCCGTGCAGACGCTCCTGGAGTTGCAGGAACAGTACCGGGAGTGGCGGGACGCGTTGCCGGAATCGCTGGCCGGCTCCGCGACTGCGGAGTTGCCCGAGCAGGTCTGCGATCTGGATCTGTCGGTACTGGAGGGGCTGTCGAGCTGCCCAGAGGCTTCGGGCGTGACGGCTAGCGCGCCGGCAAACACCTTGCCAACAGAGGACGCCGTGAAGTAGATCTCGACTCCAGTCTCGGGCCGTCGGAAATGGCCGGTTTTGAGGCGCCCATAAATGGCCGGTTTTGACCCGCTCATTGAGGTCATCGCGCAGGGGGTGATCCGCGCGCGCGCGGAGGGGAGGTCTGGAGGCAGGTCTGGATGAGCAGGCGCTGGGGGTGATCCGCGCGCGCGCGGCGGGGAGCAGTGCTCCGCATCTCGCGGTATCCCGTCGGGGTGATCCGCGCGCGCGGAGGGGAGCAGCTCGGCGACGTCGGCCAGCCTGGTGCGCCAGGGTGATCCGCGCGCGCGCGGCGGGGAGCCGCCGCGGACGCACCCCGACCGGACCGCCCCGGGGTGATCCGCGCGCGCGCGGAGGGGAGCGGGGACGCCGGAAAGGCGGTCAGGTGGCCGCCGGGTGATCCGCGCGCGCGCGCGAAGGGGCATAGATGATCCGCGTACGCGGGTGATCCGCGG
This sequence comes from Vicinamibacterales bacterium, assembly GCA_963662835.3. Taxonomy (GTDB): domain Bacteria; phylum Acidobacteriota; class Vicinamibacteria; order Vicinamibacterales; family UBA8438; genus WTFV01. The sequence goes on along the minus strand of CAXXVU020000002.1, from coordinate 5,536,270 downwards.
GTGCGCGGAGGAGGACTCGTCGGCCGGTGCGGTTTGCGATAGTTGATCAGCTTGCGAAGATGTCGTCGAGCTTGAGGCGCAACCTCTCAAGCACCTCACTGTGCAGGGTGTCCCGGCGCCCGAAGGTACTGGCCAGCTCGAGCCTGCCGTCCCGTTGCCGATGTACGGCGATGGTCTCGTTCATCGGATCGACGATCCAGTATTCGAGCACGCCGTGTCTGCCGTACAGCTCGTGCTTGTAGCCCAGGTCGCGCTCGGCCGTGGACGGCGAGAGTATCTCGATCACGAGGTCGGGCGCTCCCCGGACGTTCTTGTCGGTCAGCGTGTGCTTGCGCGCTCCCGAGATGAACAGCAGGTCGGGCTGCACGACGTCGGTGTCCGACAGGACGACGTCGCATGGTGCGACGTACACCTCGCCCAGCCCGTGTTCCTCGGCGAAATTGCCCAGTTTCAGGTGGAGCCTGGATAGCACCTTCTGGTGCTTCATGTTGGGTGCGGGAACCATCATCAGATTGCCGTTGAGCAGCTCGTAGCGCTCGTCGTCCGGTGTTGCGCAGTAGTCCTCGTAGGTCCGCCGGACGGCGTCTTGAGTCGTGGTGGCCGTGGGCGCGCTCCTCGCCTGGGTGCCGCTCGTCAGGTGGAATCCGGCTTTCTTCGGCGCTCGCCGTGCTTCCGTGTCCGAGCCGGGGTGTTCGCCCCGCCGCTGGTGATGGCTTGGTTCCACAGTTCGGGAGCGTAGCACGCGGACCCGTTTCCGCCCAGGCGTGGCCCGCGGACGGCCGTTATTCTGCCGAAGGATCGGTCGATTCCGGTTGGGTCGGCGGCTGGAGGCGCACGTCGATGCGGGCCTTTTCGCCGCCGGCGCCGGGCCGGTAGCGGATGTCCACTCCCTGCTCGTCCGGGAGCAGATCTCCGATCTCCTGCTCGACCGCGTAGCGGATCGCCTCCTCGATGGCGTGGTCCTCGTCGAGCAGCGCTTCGCAGGCCACGACGTGGGCGGCCATGTGGAAGATGTGCGCTTGCGTCTGGACGGAGTCTTCCTTGTCGTCGTACCTGGGTGTGAAGAAGGCTTCTTCGAGCAGGGTCTGCAGCTCCGGGACCTCCAGCGCGGAGTCCGCGGTGGCGACCACGCCGGCCTCCTCGAGGCTGAATCCCCACTGGTCGCGGTCGATGGCCAGGTCGGCGGGCAGCTCCAGCACGGTTTCTGTCCGTCCCCGGCAGACGTTGAGCCGGATAACGATCCGGTCCGCTCTCCGGCTCGGGAGGATCAGGCCGTCGTTGTCCTTCTCGTTGCGCGGACACGCCAGCGTGATCGTCTCGCCGTCGATCGTGACGTCGATCCGCATGCTCTCGATGCGGCCGAGCTGCTCGTACCAGGACTCGCCGTTGAGCTTCGCGCTCTTCTCGAGCAGGTTGTCCGCGATTCCGTTCAGTTTCGCGGCCCGGTGCAGGGTGATGCAGTCGTGTCTGGCGACTTTGTCCATGTCGTCCGGGAGGTTGACCAGCAGCAGCTCGTCGAGCGCCTGCGCCCGTGGGTCGATCTCTCGGCAGCCGGATCTTTGCGTGGGATTCCAGAGGGTCAGCGCGGCGGTTTCCGGCATCGGGTGTCTTCCTCTCCGGCGGGGCCTCGGGGCCGGCTGTCTTGATCCTAGCGATCCTAGCGATGATCGCAGTCTCGATCGTGTCGGGCCGGTGGCGGAGATGCCGTGTTTTCGCTCTTCATCCGGTGGAGGACTTCCCGGATGCGCTGGTCCAGGGCGTTGACGAGCATCAACTTGTCCCGCGGCGAGATCGCCTTGCTCGCGATCCAGCCGTCTCCGACCTTCCTGATGCGGGCCTCGTTCTGTTCGATCTCTTCCAGCATTGCCGCCAACGTGGTGTTGTTCTCCAGTGTGGCGATGCGCCACAGCGTGGCTGCCGGTCCCGGTTGCCACGGTGTCTTCGGCGCGAGACTGGCGCCGGGCGCTGGCAGCGCTTCGTACACGGCGGTGATCGCCCCGCGGTCGCCGATCTCGTCTCGGCTTAGTCGTTCATGGATCGGAGTCGGCGTGCCGTTGCCCTTGCCGGCCGTCCATCCCGCGACGATGAAGCCGCCTGCGTCCATGGCCGCGATCCATCCGGCGGTCTCGGTTCCGTTCCGCTTGCGGAACCAGCCGCGGCTGTCCGGGCGCAGCGCCGCGCAGGGAGACACGAGGCAGATGTCCTCGGCTTCGATCCCGGCCGGTTCCAGCCGGCCCGGCGGCAGCCGGGCGCAGAAGGCGTGCGGGTCGCTGCAGTCTTCCGGCGCCGGCGCGCTTGCTGGCGGCTGCGGTCCGCTCAGCGTGCCGTCGCGGTTCCAGCACGACCAGGATCGGAGCTGCAGCGCCGCCGTCGCGTCGAACCGCGTTGGCGGTTGTGCGTTCTTCGCCATCGTTGCGTCGTATTCGCTTCGTCGATTGAGCCGGAGTTCCATTCCGAGCACTCGGCAGAGTTTCTCCAGCGTGTGGGCGTGCGGGGACACGCCCCGGCGAATGTTCCGTATCGTTTCGGGGCTGCCGCAGGCGAGCATCGATATCTTGCGGTCCGACAGCGGCGACGAGTCGATCAGCGCCAGCAGCTGGTGGCGGACCACGCTTTCTCTTGCTGCATGCATGGGGATGTCCGCGTGCTCACGCGGCGCCCTTCTTGATCTTCGTAACGATGGTCGTCTCGACCGTGTCGGCGATCTCTGGCTGGTCGAGCGCGTCGGCCAGCGCGTTCACCACGCCGTGGACGGCGTCGCGGTCGGCGTGGTTGCCGGCGGCCGTGATCGTCACCTGGACGGGTTTCTTGTCGTCTTGCGGCATTGCCGGTTCCTTTTCTTCGCTCATGTCCAGAGCGCGATGATGTCTGCTGCCATCAGGCCGAGGCCGGCGTCCAGGAGGATGCTGGACATGGGCCCGGCATTGTCGCCGTGCAGGGTCTCGATTCCGCTCCAGCGGATCATGGCGGCGGTGCCCAGCAGGACCATCGCTGCGCCCGCGATGTCCGGATCGGCGGCGTCGAGGCTCACGGTGAGCACTGCGATGGCGCAGATGGCGCTGGCGTGCCAGGTGAACTGCTGCATCGCGTCGGTCCGCTTCGGTAGGCGCATCTGCCCTTCCTTCTCGTCCGGCTCGTTGCTGGCTCGTGGCGGCGGCTACCCGCAGCCGCTCGTGGCTCCGCAGTTGCTGCAGCTGTAGCAGGCGCCGTTGCGGATCATGATCGCTCCGCAGATGACGCACGGCGGCGCGTCCTGGTCGTTGTGGCTCGGCGAGGCCATGGCGGGCGCCGTTTCCGCCGGCCTGTTGTTGGTCTGCTCCGGCGCTCCGGCGGGCTCGGGCGCGCCGGCGGCGCTCCCGGGCTCGCGCGGCTGGTTGACGCCGGCGTGGAACTGCGCCTCGCGGGAGAGGAACTTGGTCGCCATCCAGCGGAAGACGTAGTCGACGATCGACTTGGCGATCCGCACGTCCGGGTTCTTCGTCAGGCCGGCGGGCTCGAACCGGGCGTGGCTGAACTTGTCGACGAGCACCTGCAGCGGCACGCCGTACTGCAGCGCGTAGGAGATGGCCTGGGCGAAGGAGTCGGCGAACCCCGAGATCGTCGAGCCCTCCTTGGACATGACGAGGAACATCTCGCCGGGGCTGCCGTCCTCGAACAGGCCGACGGTGATGTAGCCCTTGTAGCCGCCGATGTCGAACTTGTGGATGATCGCCCGCCGCTCGTCGGGCAGCTTCCGCCGCACCGGCCGCGGCTGTTCCGCCGCCGCGCCGCTGGCCAGTCCGGTGTTGAGCGGTTGGGTCCGCTTGCTGCCGTTGCGGTAGACCGACACCGACTTGGCGCCGAGGCGCCAGGCTTGCTGGTAGGTCTCCTCGATGTCGTCGACGCTCGCCTCGTTCGGGAGGTTGACGGTCTTCGAGATCGCGCCGGAGATGAAGGGCTGCACCGCGGCGACCATCTTCAGATGGCCGCTGTGGTGGATCGAGCGGGTCCCGCCGGCCGGCCGGTCGGCGCAGTCGAACACCGGCAGGTGCTCGGGGTCGAGCCCCGCGGCGCCTTCGATGGTGCCGTGCTCGTCGATGTGGGCGACGATCGCCTCGATGGCCTTTTCGTCGTACCCGAGCCGCTCGAGCGCTCTGGGCACGGTCCGGTTGACCATCCTGATGGTGCCGCCGCCGACCAGGTGCTTGTACTTGACGAGCGCGATGTCGGGCTCGACGCCCGTGGTGTCGCAGTCCATCAGGAACGAGATCGTGCCGGTAGGCGCCAGCACGGTGGCCTGTGCGTTGCGGAAGCCGTGGGCCTCTCCGAGGCTGATCGCCTCGTCCCATATCTCCTGGACCTGGTGGTACTGCTCCATGCGCAGGTCCGCGCCGTCGAGCGCGGCGCGGTGCTTGCGCATGACGTGCAGGAACGGCTCGGCGTTGCGCGCGTATCCGGAGAACGGGCCGCCGCAGTCGCGGGCGATGCGGGCGGACTGCGCGTAGGCTTCGCCGGTCATCACGGCCGTGATGGCGGCGGCGCACCTGCGCGCGGCGTCGCTGTCGTAGGGCAGGCCGTGCGCCATCAGCAGCGCGCCCAGGTTGGCGTAGCCGAGTCCTAGCGGTCGGTAGGCGTGCGAGTTGTCGCGGATTGCCTCGGTGGGGTAGCTCGCGTTGTCGACGATGATCTCCTGGGCGGTGATCATCGTGCGCACGCCGGCGCGGAAGGCGTCGACGTCGAACTCCTCGGGCTTGTCCTTCCTGGTGAAGGCGAGCAGGTTTAGCGAGGCGAGGTTGCACGCCGAGTCGTCCAGGAACATGTACTCCGAGTTGGAGACGACGGCGCCGTGCCCGGCTCCGGGGGACGAGACCGCGAAGCGGTGGACTCCTTCGACTTCGAGGTCGTAGACGGGTTGCGGGTATCCGTGGATGGGTGTCACGGACCGGATGGTGTCGTCCGTGGCTTGGGGCGGTTCTCCCTGGACCGCGCAGAGGCGCTGACCCGGTTCCAGCTGTTGGGCGGCGACGGCGCGGCCGTCGGCCAGATAGAACCTGTGCTCGGGAGTGCAGCGGAGCTGGAGCCCGTTGTCCGTGGTCACTTCGACCAGGTCGTGGGCGTCGCCTGCCTTCCATGCCTTGCGGATCTGGCGCAGGACCGGGCGCCCGGTGTGCGGGTCGTGGGTGACGGCGAGCGGCAGGGCGCCGTCTTCCATTGCTGCCAGCGCGTCGATCCGCATGCGCCCGTCTGTGCTCAGGACCTCGGTGTAGCCGGTGAAGCAGCACGGATTCGACGCGTTGATACGCGCCGTGTTCGGGCAGGTGTGCCAGTCGTTGATCGTCGTGTCGAACTGCATTCCCGGGTCGCCGCAGGCGTGCGTCGTCTCGGCTATCGCGCGCAGCAGGTCGCGGGCCCGCAGCGTGTCGACGATCGACCGGCCGCCGGTGACGGCGCGGGTGTGCCACTCGGCGTCGTCGGCGACGGCGCGCATGAACTCGTCGGGGACCCGGACGCTGTTGTTCGCGTTCTGGAAGAAGATCGAGGCGTAGGCGGGGCCGGTCAGCGATCCGTCGTAGCCCGCGTCGATCAGCGCCCAGGCCTTGCGCTCTTCCTCCGCCTTGCAGTTGATGAACTCGAGGATGTCGGGGTGGTCGGCGTCGAGGATTACCATCTTCGCTGCGCGACGCGTCCCTCCGCCTGACTTGATGACGCCGGCGAAGGCGTCGTAGCCCTTCATGAACGAGACCGGGCCGGAAGCTATGCCGCCGCGCGACAGCGTCTCGCGGGACGAGCGGATTGGCGACAGGTTGCTGCCGGTCCCGGAGCCGTACTTGAACAGCATGCCCTCGGTCTTCGCCAGCGTGAGGATCGACTCCATCGTGTCCTCGACCGACAGGATGAAGCACGCCGAGCACTGCGGGTGGTCGTCCCAGCCGCAGTTGAACCAGACGGGGCTGTTGAACGCCGCCTTCTGGTGCAGCATCAGGTGGGTGAGGTCGTTGCGGAACGCGTCGCTGTCGTTCGGCGTGGCGAAGTAGCCGCCGTCGGCGCCCCACTTGGTGATCGTGTCGACGACGCGGGAGATGAGCTGCAGCACGCTGTGCTCGCGCTGCTCGGTGCCGAGGTTGCCGCGGAAGTACTTCGAGGCGACGATGTTGGTGGCCTGCTGGGACCAGCTTTTGGGGACCTCGATGCCGCCCTGCTCGAAGACGGCCTTGCCGCTCGTGCTCCCGATGGCGGCGGTGCGGGTCTCCCATTCGACCTCGTCGAAGACGCAGCCCGGCGGGGTGTCCTTCGTGAACGTGGCGGGGAAGGTGAGCCCCGGGGGCTTCGTTCGGCGGATCTTGGTCGGTCTTGCCATCGTTTTCTTTCCAGTGTCGCGGCGTCGCCGTTCCGCTGGCGGCTACTGGCGTGGCCAGCGGGCGTGTCGTTCTCGTTCGGAGCGTACGGGCCGGGATCCGTCGCAGCAGGAGGGAGCACGCGCGGAGAGCGGCGCTCGCCGTCGTGGCAATCAGGGTTGATCCGCGCGTGCGGACGGCTGGTCGCGCAGGTTGCGCTCACGGTTCGGTCCGGTCGGGGCGGTCCTGCGGTTGGTGTCCGCGCCGGCCGTTAGGCCGGCAGGTCGAGTTGCAGCTGGTCGTCGTCGAGTGGCGCGCCCTTGTCGCTGATGCGGTGGCCATCGCGGCGCATCTGGCGCGCGCAGCGTTTGCAGTAGGCGGTCAGCCATGTGCCGAAGTCGATCAGGTGTGGGCAGTCCGGGTCGTGGCACGCCTCGCACCCCGACGCCTCGTGTACCGCGCCCTGGGCGCACTCCGGCGTGCACACGTAGAGCCCCTGCTCGATTCGAGCCATCCGGTTCCTCGTTGTCGGTCGGGACGGCGTGACGGGCCGGCCCGCCCGTTGCGTGCGGGTTACTGCGCCACGTAGCGGCTGAGCAGGGTGAGGGTGGCCGCTCGGCCCGTGGCTGCAGCCGCGGTCCAGGCCAGCGCCTCGAGGGTCTGGAGCGCTGGGCGCCAGGGCGTCGGCTTGCTCTCGCGCCACGCCTCGTGGCGTACGGCTAGCGTCGCGGCCAGCGTCACCGCGGTCGCGAGCGCTGTCGCCAAGTGCGCGTTCGTCGCCGACGCCGGCCTGCCGAGGACTTGTGGAACAGGAGGGCAAGTTCTTCGGCGAAGCCTGTTGCCTCGGCGAGCCATCCGGCAATGTGTCCCGCCGCCACTGCCGTGAGCACTCCGGCGATGAAGACCCCCGGCGCCGAGTCGTCCACCGGCTCGGGTGGCGTCGACGGGCTTGCCGTCGGCGGCTCGGGTAGGGCCGGTGGCTGCGGCGTGTTCCGCGGCGGCGGCTGCGGCCGGTCGGCGGTTGCGTTCCCGATGATCGTCTCGTGCGCGGCGTTCACCTGCTTGGACATCCACTCTGCACTCGAGTCGCTCTCGTTGACGTTGGGGGTGGTAACCGCCGGGCGCGCTCCCGGTAGCGTCTGCGCACCTCTTCGGTGCTCGCGCCTCGCTCGAGACCGAGCACCTCGAACGGGTCGTTCTTCGTCTGCAACGTTGCTGTCCTGTGTCCTCCGCCGCCGTGTGTCCGGCGAACTGGCTGCCCTCTGCGGCCCATGCCGCCCGGGGCTCGGCGGTCAGCTCGTGCACGGTTTCGCGGAGCGTATGGCCGTGGTGCGCCGTCGTGGGAGTCACGCGGCTGGTCCGCGCGTGCGGATGGCTGGTCGCGCAGGCTGCGCTCACGGTTCGGGTGCGGGGTCCCGGCGGGGGGCGGTCCTGCGGTTGCGGTCTCGGGTCAGGGCGCCGCCTCTGACACGATCAGGTTGTTGTCGTCGGTCACCGCACCGCGGCGCACGTTGTCGGCGGCGGTCTTGATGTCCGCGAGCAGGTCGCGCACGACGTCTTCGTCGCCCTCGTGGCTGCTGTCGGCGGCGTGGTCGGCGATCTCCTGCAGCTGCGACGCGGCTACGGGTCCGAGTTCGTGCCGGGCGAAGACTTCGCCGTCCTGGTTGGTGATGATCACTCGCAACTTGTTCCAGTGCATCGTTTGGATCCTTCCTTTACTGCTGTGTGGACCGTGGCGCCTTCGGGTGCATCTCGTCGACGGTGTCTTCGATTGCGGCGCGGGCGCGGGCGGGCAGCTGCGAGATGTCCCAGCGGAGCCGGCCGTTTTGGAGCCATGCTCCCTGTCGTTCGCCGATCGTCTGCGCACCGGCCGCGCCTGCCGTGTCCGTCACGGTCAGGCTGCTCTCGGCTGTTCGCCGGATCCCCTCGGCGATCCGGTTGCGCAGGTTGTGGTCCATCGCCCGCCATTGCATTTGCAGCCAGCCCTGGTTCGTGCGGCTGTCCTGCTCGCGTTCGGTGTTCCGCGTCCTGATTGCGCCGGAGTGGACGAGCGCTTCGAGGGCGGCGTCGTCGCCGATCAGGGCCGCGGTCTCCCGCAAGTCGGGTTCGCCGTTGCCGGCGAGCAGGGATATGGACCGTGTCCTCCGGATGGCGGAGGCGTACGTCTGGAGCAAGAAGGGCTGGTGCTCTGTTTCGTTGACCTCGCTGACTATCGCCGCGTCGATTCGTGCGTTCTCGTACAGCGTGTTTTCGCTCGTCATGGGGTCTCCCGGCAGGCGTTCTGTGGCTGTTCGAGAGTGTTGCGGACACGGTCCGGGTCGGGATGGGCGCGCCGGCAGGCCGAGCGCTCCTGCTGCAATCGGCGAGCGCGATCCCGGCCCGCCCGGAGTGGTTACGCCGTGTCGTTTTCGGTCTCGGCCGGCTCGATCGTGATCTCGATGGGCTTGCCCCTGCGGATCCGGATGATCGTGTCGCGGTCGCGCGGCAGGTGTTGCAGGATCGAGCGGTGGACGGCCGTCCGCACGTTCGACAGCGTTGCCTCTTCGGCCGAGGCCAGCAGCTCCAGCGCCTTGGACTGTGCCGCCTGGCGGTAGTCGTCCTGCTGCGTCTCGTAGCTGTCGGCCTCGCCGTCGTCGGACGGGTAGAAGTACGCGTCGTACATCAGGTCCGCGAGGTCGTCGGGTGTGATGTCGCTTTTCTCGGTGACGAGCACGCCGACGTCGTCCGGCCAGCTGACCTCGTCGTCGCCGAACGCCACGTCGGCGGGGATGCACACGTGCTCGACGGCGCCGTCGCCGTCGATGGTCTCGAGGACGAAGGTGATCCGTTCCGGACGGGCCGTGTGAAACGGCACGTGCCGCGTGCGCTGCTCCTCGATGCTCAGCTCCTCGCCTTGGAGGACCACCCTGGTGGTGACCTTCTTCACCTTGGGGAGGCTGTCGTACCAGGGGTAGCCGCGGTAGCGCGGCTCCTCGGCGCACAGGCGGTGCGATATGTCCGAGCGCCTCGCTGCGCGCCAGAGCGCGACCTGGTCGCAGGCCGGGATGTCGGCCTCGACGACGATCGGCCTGTCCGGCAGGGCGGTGCGGTGCGGGTCCTCCCGCTTGGTGGAGTACTCGTTCGCGTAGGTGGGCCACCAGCGCGCGAGCTCGGCGCGGGCTATCGGAAGGTCGACGCCGTGGCTCAGCGCGTCGACCCGCACCTCGGCGGGGACGCTGATCTGCCTGTCGACCTTCAGCATGGCGCGGTAGATCGCCGTCCGGCAGGCGTTCCGCAGCTGCTCGACGAACCGGGTCTCGACGATCGCCTTGCGCGCCGGCAGCACCAGCTCGAGCTCGGCGCAGTCGACCACGTCGGCCTTGACGTACCAGTGGGACTCCATCGAAGCGATGACCGGCAGACGCACGTTCTCGATGCGGATGCCGTGGAAGTTGAGCTCGGGACCTCGTCCCGGGTGGTGGCTCACGGAGCGGACGCCGAGGCGGATGCCGCGCCAGTGCTCGATGTGGATCGCGTCGTGCAGGAAGTCCCGCCGCCTGACGTCGCAGCCGTTGCAGGTGACGGGCAGCGGGAAGTGTTCTGCCGCGATGTCGACGCTGCCCGTGTTGGCCTTGTCGTCGTCGAAGACGATCTCGGTGCCGAAGGGCAGCGTCGCCGCGTCGATGATGCTGACCGCCGCGTCGCGCTTGCCGAGGAAGTGTTCCGGCGTCAGGTGGACCTCCCATGCGGGAAGCCGGTGTCCGTCGGCGGGGCGCGGCCGGGAGCGGATGGTGACCTTCGGGCGGCGGGCCAGCGCGTAGACGCCCATGCCGGCGGGGTCCTCGCGCCGGGCGGTGCCGGCGTCCCACCGGCTCTGTCCGAAGGCGAGCAGGGCCGCCGGCCGGGCGATGCCGTGGCCGTCGTCGGAGACGCGGACCTCGCCGTCGACGATGGTGACGTCGACGCGGGTGGCGCCGGCGCGGCGGGCGTTCTGGAACAGCTCGTTCAGCGTCTCGACGGTCGTGGCGTTGAAGAAGCGGGTGACGCGGCTGATGGCGTCCTCGTGGACGTGGGCGCGGATCGTTGCGGGCAGCAAGGTCTCTGGCATCGTGTCTTCCTGGGCGTTGCGGGGGCGGTGTCCGGGTGCGCCGGCGTACGCCGGGCGTCAGTCGCCTTCGTGTTTGCGGGTGTTGGTTTCCCGGGTCTGGTGGCCGCGCGGCGTCTGCGGGGCGGGAGGCTGTTGCGGGCTTGGCGGCCCGGCGTGGTGGCGCGCGTGGGGCCGTTCGACGTCGACGGTGGCGCTGTCGTTGCTTGGCGTGTCCGCCTCGCGCGTCTCGCCGTGTGCCGGATTCCCGTTTCTCAGTCGATTCCGAACTCTGTTCGCTTCTTTTTCAGTGTTCGGATCTTTTCGGTGGTTTCGTGTAGGTCCTCGATCAGGTTGGCAATCTCTTTGGCGCCGGGTACTTGGAGTTCTCTTCTTCCCGTCACCGGATCAGTGATGGTGAACCCGTGTTCGGTCTTGGTGACGGTTCCCCTTCTCTCCTTGCTCGTGAGCTCGTTCGCGATGGCAAGGAGGGTTTTTGCCGTTGTTTCGGCTCTGTTTTCGAGGCATGTGACGTGGCGGCGCGCTTCGGCGTGTTCTCGAACAACTTGCCCGATCTCGGCGTCCTGTTCTTTCTGGGTCATCTCTGTTTCCTTCGGGCGATTCTGTTGTCATTGTAATGGCCGTAGTTCGCGAGTGTCGCCTGTTGCGGGGGTTGGTCTGCTGGCTTCGTGGCTGCTGGGCCGGCGTCAGCCGGTGCGGGGGTTGGTTCCGTCCGTCCCGCATCTGCGGGGCGCGTGCGGGGATGCCGGCTGTTGCGGGCTCGGCGGCCCGGCGTGGTGGTGCGGGTACAGCCGGTCGGCCTCGAGGGTGGCGCTCGGCAGGTGCTCGCGGACCTGTTCGACCAGGCCGAGCGGGTCCGGGTGCGTGTTCAGGCCGTTGAGCAGGCGCTGCCCGGCTGCAGGAAGCGATCCTGCGCGGACCATCGCTCCGATGCGGCGGCGCGTGTTGCGCAGGACGTTCACGGCGGGCGCGCCGTCGTCTGGTGGCCAGCAGGCCAGCAGGCCGGCCTGGACCCAGTGCTCGAGCCCATCGGGGTGGTACGTCCATTCGGTCATCGTGGTGTCGGCGTCGTAGAGCACCCGTCTGCCGTTGTCGCTTTGCACGTAGCCGGATTCCTTCGCCCAGCGGTTCACTTCGACGATGTCGATCTCCCGCATGTCGGCCGTTACGTACATCACGCTCTCCAGCGCGATCGTCTCGCAGACGATTCGTGCTTCGGCGCTTGCGCGGATGTCGTCCGGCGGGGTCGCCGGGAAGCACCGCGGGTCGATCTCGTCGAGAAACATGGTCGCTGCCGCGGCGTCGAACTCGCTCAGGCGCTTGATCCTGTAGGGCGCCTCGTCGCGCAGCCACATGTCGGTCCACCACATCTCTTCTTCGAGCTGTGTCCTCGGCCTCGTGTCGCCTTGCTCGCGGTGGTTCGCGAGCAGGACGGCGGCCAGGTTGACGCCGGCGCATATGCCGGTGTTGGTGAGCGGCGTGAGCTGCTCGGCTACCGCCGGCGGCATTTTCACCTTGAGGTCGCGGTCGCACAGCTCGTGCCATGCCGCGTACAGCGCCCGCGTCGTCGGGTCCTTGATCTCGCTGGTATGGAACAGGGTCATGGTCGTGGTGGGTCGTGGCGCCGTGGCGCCGGCGGCGGGGGCGCCTGTCGCCTTCCCGGGCGTGCTTTCGTCACGCGGTTCCGGGAGACAGCGGGTTGGTCGCGGGCTCGAGCCAGGCCTGGAGGACGTGTTCCCATGTGTGTTCTCCCCGGATGGTTCCCGTGTTGCGGGGAGCGAGCTGGCGGCGCTGCTCCTCGGTGAGCCTGATCTGGACGGTCCGGCGGCCGTAGGGCCGCCACTCGTTCTCGTGGATGATGGCGGCGTGGTTGGGCGACGGGTCGATCAGCACCACCGTCAGCGTGTCGGGTACAAGCGGCGGGTTCGGGGGCGGGCCGGGTTTGCTGTCCATGGTGGTCTCTGCGGCGGATTCTTGCGCCGTCGGGTCCGGAGGGCGTTTTATCGGCCGGCGGCTGCTGGCCGTCGGCGCAGGTCTAGCGGCTGGATCCGCCGAGCTTGAGGTCCTGGATCGCTTCGGTAGGAGCGCCGCCGCTGCCGGTGTCGTCGGTCAGCCTGGCGTACTCCTCGGCGAACCGCTGGTCCACCTGTTTCCAGGACAGCGTCGGAAGGATGTCGGCCACTGCGGCGCAGCGCTTGCACGGCCGCCGGTTCTCGGCCGGCTTGAAGCGGTGGCTGTAGCCGTACGGCGCCTTGCGGCCGCACGCGAAGATCACCGTCAGCTGCAGGTGCAGCTCACGCCGGGCCGCGCCGGGGAGCAGCTGCGTCGTCTGCGGAACGCACTCGGTGTTGTAGCCGGTCATGGGTCTGTTCGGCGGGCTTGTCGCGGGTTCGCTGAGGACCCGGCGTTGGTGTCCCCGGCCCGGTGGCCCTGGGAGCGCGTGCGGCACCCAGGGCTCGCCTGGCGGGTGCGCGGGGTGGGGTTGTGGCTGCTCGCCCAGGGCTGGGCCGGGTCAGGGATTCGCGTTCTCGGACGCGTTTTCGAGCAGTTCCTGCGCGCTGCCGCGGAGGTCGATATCCGGGATGATCGCCTGCGGCTTGAACACGACCCGGTAGTGGTACGCGCTCACCTGCGCTCCGTCGATCTGTTCGGCGAAGTAGGTCACGTTGTCGCTCAGCCCCAGGAAGTGCTTCTTGAACTCGTTGTTCTCGCCGACCTTGCAGGTGACCTCGAGCTGGTTCGACTGGTCCTCGATCGCGCAGAGTCCCTCGATCGACAGCAGGTAGGTGTCGGTGATCCCGTTGAGGAACACGACCCGTCTGAGGATCTCGAAGTTGTCGGCTGCCCGCGACAGGTTGGTCGATGCTATCTGGGCGTCGTTGCAGCCTGCGGCCGAGGCCACCGCCAGCACTGCCAGCACGGTCCGCATGATCTTCATGGTCTTCTCTCCTCGGACGGAGTGTACGGGGGGGCGGCTGCTCCTCGCTGCGGTCGGGCGGGTTCCAGTTCGGCGGGAAGCGGGGGCCGTGGTGGCGAGCGTGCCCGGCACGACCCGATCGCCTATTCGTTGAGTGCGTGCGGGTCGCAGCTTCGGCAGCCGCCGATGTCGTCGGTCTCGATGTCGTCGCCGTCGGCGACGCGTTCGATCTCCCGCCCGCATTCGGGGCACTCGAAGACGATGTGGCTGCCGGAGATTCGCAGTGTCCATGTCATTCCTGTTCCTCGGCGGCGGTCACCGCGGGTTGTGGGCGTGGGTCAGCTTCGGCTTCAGGCCGAGGACGGCCGCGACGCGGATGAGGTCGCGCAGCGGGATGCGGGCGGCGCCTTCGAGCTCTCGCTGCAGTGCGCCGGGGTGGACGCCCGCGTGGGCGGCGACCTCCTCGCGGGTCATCCGGGCCTCGTTCATGGCCTCGACGAGGGCCTCGGTGATGTCGAGGATGACGCTCTCCTCGCTGACTATCCGGCGGTAGCCGGGGCCGCGGTCGCGGCGTTCGGCGGTGTCGTCGTGCGGCCGGTTCACGGCAGCTCTCCTGCGGCGGTCAGGCAGCGGACGAGGGGATTGGTCCTGTGCGTGCTGACTGCCGGCTCTGGCGTGAACACGCTGTTGCGCAGGTCGTGGTCGACCAGCGCGAGCAGGTCGCGCTCGACCAGGACGATTCCGTCGCCGGTCTCCTCGCGGTCCTCGTTGACGTGCTGGCGCAGTTCGGCGTTGAGGCGCTCGCGGTCGTCGGCGCTGCATCGCCGGGGCGTGCGGACTCGGACGGGGCGCTGCTTCGGCCCGAGCCGCACCGCGGCGTCCTGCTCGTGGTACAGGTCGGGGAGGTCCAAGCGTTGCGTCCATGGCTCGATGAACGTGTGTCCGCCGGTGGCGTGCTCGATGATGAGTGACGTCATGGTGAGGTTGCGCATTGCAGTTACAGGTCTAGGGCAGCGTGGCCGGGTATCCGTTCCGGGAGCGGTTTCGCGTCGGTGGGTCGTGGCGCCTGCGTATAGCGGTGTAGAGCCCGCCGGTCGGGGGGGGGGGGCTCGTGTCCGCTGGGCGTGGCGTTGCCGCCTGCTGGCGGGTCTGCGTTCCGGTCGTGGCGTCTTACGGCGCCGGCGTGCGCTTGGCCGCATGCAGCTCGAGCGGCGTTCGTGTTGCGCTCTCCGGCAGGTACAGCGGGTGCCGGGGGTGGCCTTCGATGGTCGGTGGCCCGATCCGGTAGACGTCGCCCGCGGCTCTGAGCATCTCGAGCACTTGCCGCGCGCGCGCCTTGCCGGCCCTTCCGGGCGGCTTGCCCCACGCGGCGATGACGAGGTCGGCCTCGCGTGCGGTATCCGCTATCGCTTGGTCGTTGGCGGCGCCGACCGGGTCGTCGAAGTCCTTCAGGCCCTTCGGGTCGGTGGTCCTTGCGGCGTAGAGGTTGACCATTGTCAGGTGGGTGGCCTGCTCCCTGCGGGCGAAGCCGATGACGCGCCGGCTGGTGGGGTCGTCGTGTTCGGCATCGGCCGTCGACGGGTTCAGCAGACGAGGACGTGCTTCTCCTTGGGTGCGAGCAGGTCGCCGAGGTTCCGCTCGAGGGTCCAGCGGTAGGTTGGCGTGTGCTTGTTGCGGCTGTCGTCGGCCGGCATTGTGGTGCCGGGGCGTTTCTGCCGGTTTCGGTGGTCCGGGTAAGGCTGCGCGATCGGCTTACTTCGCGCTGTCGGTCGGGTTGGGGAGGATCATCGTGACGGCCGGGACATCCGGGCCTTCGTTCTGGATGTGCCGGTTGTTTGTCAGGGCCCTGAGGAGTTCGAATGCCGTGCTCGGCTTCTCGGGTGTCCACCAGGTGCGTTTGCACCGTGGGCATTGTTCCTCGGCATTCAGGCTGCCCGGTCGCAGATCGATGCGCAGGATTCCGCCGCAGGCGTGCTTCCGGCACTTGAGTTCGATGGCCTCGATTTCGTCTGTCGTCACGAGCTGGCGCGTTTCCACGATCATGGCTTCAGTCTATGGGCTGGTGCCATTGGCGTCGTTCCGCTCGGCGCCGGCCGTCGACGGGTTCAGGCCGCAGCGTCGCGGGCTTGCGGGTCGGCCTGCGCGATCCGGGCGAGTCCGGTCGACAGGATGACGAGGAGCGCCCGCACGCAGGGGTAGTGGGCACGTGCCCGCTCGCGGTCGATCTCCTTCTGGAGCGCTTCGAGGGCCGCGTGTTCGTTTCGGGTCATGCCGGCCGGTCTCCCTGCCGCTGTCGCCGTTCGGCGTCTGCTGCCGCCTCGAGGCGTCCGGCGATCCTCCGGGCTGTAGACGGTACGAATGCCAGTGTTACGGCCAGGAAGGACGCCATAGCGAGGATCTGCAGCCAGACGGGCGCGGTGACCGGCACCAGGACCACCGTGAGCACCATGTAGGCGGATGCGGGCACCAGGAACCGTGCGGCTTCCCCGGCGAGGATGACCGTCTGGCGCGGGTACTTCCGCAGCAGGTGGGCCGCGGCGGCCACGATCGGGACGGCCAGCAGCGTGGCGGTGAGGATGTCGGGCATGCCGGTCGGTCTCCTGCGTTACGCGGCTGGCGTCGGCGCCTGTTCTGCGGCGCCTCGCTCCTGCCGGTTCTCGGCGTCGATGCGGCCGAGTCCGGCGTCGTCGTGGTTGGCGAACCGGATCGCTTCGGCGATCGCCTTGTGACCGGCCTGGTCGCGGATGAGCCGGTGCATCCGCTGGCAGATCCCCCGGTAGGACGGGTGGCCCGCGGGCTGGGTCCGCAGCTCGATGACGTGCATCGCCTCGCGGGCGTTCATGCGCATCGTGAAGCGGATGCGGAAGGCCATCGGGACGGCGTACTGGGCGACGGCGGGGCCGTAGTTGCGGAAGAGGTGCTGGTACAGCTCGTCGCCGTCCTGCATGACGCGGGACCATGGGGCCCGCAGTCCGGGGATGTCGTCGATTGCGGCCGGCGCTTCCGCTCCGTGGAGCGTGGTCAGCGGCTGCCAGTCGATGGTCAGCATCCGGTGGCGCTGCAGGTCCCGGAACGCGCCGTAGTCGGCGGTGACCTCGAAGGTGTAGTCGGCGTGCTCGAACGCGCGGCCGGGCCGGTGGCGCCGGTTCTCCCGCTTGTCGACGAGCGTGCGCATCAGGTCGCTCCGCTTGTGCGCGGGCATCTGCTCGACCGCGCGCTGCAGGCTCGGCAGCGTGAACGGGGTGTGGGGGTACAGCGCCGCGGCCAGCACCGCGGCCTCGCCGTCGCCCTTCCAGTCGATCAGGCGCACCTGGTTGCCGTCCGGGAGCGGTCCGGGGAAGGCGTCGTCCTCGACGCGCCTGGTCGCCAGGCAGGCGGCCAGCGCGCGGCCGCGCAGGTAATCGATCGTCCGTTGGCCGCGGTCCTCGCGGTCGACCCGCTGCACGAAGGCCGGGATCACCTCCCGCAGCTCGGCGAGCATGGCGGTGCCCATCCGTTGCGCCTCGTCGAGTTCGTGGGCGCCGAGGCGCAGCAGCAGCGCCTCGAAGGCCTGTCCGGAGCCGTGGATCCCGAGGTTGCTTTGCGTCGCCGCGGGCAGCAGGCCGCGCACGGTGTCGAGCGCCTTGGCGCGGATGCTCCGGTCGTAGGCGGCCGGCTGGTCGTCCGCGGTCCGGGGATGAAGCCGCCGGAAGTGCGTTTGCGCGCAGCCGATGAATCGGGCGTAGGTCTCGAATGCGTGGTCGAGCACGTCGCGGTAGTCCCGCCGGTCGGCGGGGTCGCCGATCTCGGCCGGCGTGACGTACTTCCAGCGGCCGTTCGGGCGTTCGGTGTACGGTACGTAGCGGGTCGACTGTTCCAGGTACGACATCAGGCGGCCGCGCTCGAGGATCTTGGTCAGGACGTTGGAGACGCCCTCGCAGGCGACGTGGGCGCTTCCGAGCTGGGCGACCGAGTCGTCGCCGTACTGGCCGAGCACGCGGTCGTAGAGCGCGGCGGCGCGCTCGTCGCTCTTCTCGTTGCCCTCGCTGGTCCCGGCCGGCAGGCCGGCGTCGAACTCGTCGAGGTAGAGGCGGCGCAGCGGCTTGGCGGAGCGGGAGTAGCGGGCGAAGAGCGCTCCCTTGACGGTCTCGGGCAGGTTGCGCAGCGCGAAGCAGCGCCGGTCGATGTTGGTGAACCGGGGCTTCAGGCGGGCTGCCTCCTCCGGGGTGAAGGTCTCGGCGGGCAGGTCTGCGGGATGGCTCATGGTCGTTCTCCGGCGGTTCGGTACGTGTCCAGCGGCACGGGGGCCGCGCCGTCGAGCCGCCGTGCGGCTTCCTCGACGAGTGCCGCTGCCGATACCGGGTGGTAGCCGGTCCGGTTGACGGCGACGTTGATGCGGGGATCGAACCTGCGGTCGCGGCGCTCGTGGATGTGGCCGTGGACGTTGACGGTCCCTGCCGGGACGGTCCGCAGCGGACAGTGCGTGATCACCAGCGGCGGGTCGGATGCGATCACGACCGCGCCGTGCGTCTCGTCCCAGCCGTCGGTCAGCGGGGCGTGCAGCGCCGCCACGTCGTGGTTGCCGAGCACGTTGATCTTGCGGCCCGGGAGTCGGTCGAGCATCCTGCGCCGGTGTTGCTCGCCCACGGATTCGGGAGCGAGGTCGCCGGCGTGGATGACCGTGTCCGCCGGGGCCACCGTGCGGCGCCAGCGCCGCTTCAGCGCCCGGTCGTGGGTGCGCCAGTGCCAGAAGGGCCGGTGCAGGTACGGGACCGATGCGCGGTCGCGCAGGTGGAGGTCGGCCCACAGCCAGATCTGTTCCGGGCGCAGGTCGTCGATCCGGAGCACCGGGATGCCCTGGATCGCGATCATGGTCAGGATGGTGTGCGTCGCGTCCGGATCCATCCATGTCCTGCCGCGGCCGTCGGGGCGGAGGAGCTCGCGGCAGGCGGTGCGCGTGGCCCGGACGATCTCGTCGATGTCTGCTTCGGCGGCGCGCTGGCTGGTGTCAGGGATACAGCCCGCGAAGGTCGGGTCTTGCGTCATCGGGTTCGGTGCGCCGGTAGTAGTACGTGGATTTGCCGATCCGGATGCTTGCGCGGGAGGACCGCAGGTCCTCGGCCGCCTCTTCGAGGTTGATGTGGCGGTAGGGCCATTTCCCGCAGCGGTCCTCGCCGACGGTGTCGCGGGCGACGGCCGCCGAGTGCTGCCCGAACTCGGCCTCGTGGACGGGCTCGGCGCCGGGGTGGAGCCGCCCGAGCGCCGCGCGCTCGGCCGGGGTGGCCGCGTGGTAGTCGCTGGAGGCTTCGACCTGCGCGATGGTCATGGTCCTCTTGTCGACGGGCGTCCTGCGCCGGGCGGCGATCCGGCGGGCGATGCTGCGGAGCAAGGCGAGGAGGCCGCCGACGGCGAGTGTCCAGACGACGAGCAGGGCGGTGGCGGCCGCGGCCCAAGGGGCCGGGTTGTCGGAGACGATGTCGACTACCGGAGCGATCGGGGGCGGCATGTGCTTGCTGGTTCCTGGAGCCCGGGCGGTTGCGCCCGGCCCGAGCGTTCAGGGGGCAGTGTAGGAAATCGCGGTCGTGGCCGCGTCCTGGGGGCAGTGTCATGACGGGCGACGGCGCGCGCGTTCCCAGCAGCCAGGCGGCGGGCCGTGGATGTCCGGTTTTCTGGCGGACTGGCCCTCGCCTTTCAACCCGCGCGCGCCGTCTCCCGTGACGCCTGCGGGCGCCAATCCCGTGGCGTGGCCTACGCCGTGTCGGGAACTGTCCTGCCGGCGCCGTTCGCCGTCCGTTCCCGGTTAGGGTTAGGTGCCGTTGCGGCGTCCGGGCGTTCCCGCCTGTCGGCGAGGAGCCGGTTGCGGAGCACGACCCGCAGCACTGCGAGCACGCCGGCGCGCTCGATTCCGTGCTCGTAGGCGGCTTCGGCCACGCGGTCGCGCATCTGCTGGTGCAGGAACTGTTCGACGTAGTGGTCGCACAGCGCGTCGACCTTGTACGCCGGCTCTCCGGCGGCCCGTTCCGCCAGGCTCGGGGCCACCTCGGCGGCCCATTCGTTCGCTCGGATCTCGGCCGAGACCTTGTCCCCGAGGTCGTTGAGCTGCAGCGGGCTGCCGGCGGCGAGCAGCGGCCGGGGCTGCTGCCACGGCGGTGCCGCCGTCGCGCTCTCCCCGGTCAGGTTTGCTCGTGTCCAGTCATGGATCGACAGCTCGTCGAGCCAGCCGGCATCGTCGTCGCGCTCGGCGACGAGGAAGCGCCCCAGGTCGTCCGGGTCCTTCGCCTGGTGGTAACGCAGGTAGATGCTCGAGCGGTCGACGGCGATGACCTCGATCTTGCCGCTCGCGTGCGACATGACGAAGCGCGCGCGCCGCGCCAGCCCGGACCCGCGGGCGAGCGCCTGCTGGAAGATGCGCCAGCCTTCGACGATGGGGATCTCGTAGGGCGCGTTCCCGGCGGTCGGCCGTCCCTGGAACAGGTAGTAGGGCGGGCAGCCCGCGTAGGACAGCCGGCTCCACAGCTCGGCCAGCACCTCGGGCCGGTCGTTGATGCCGCGTATCAGCGGACACTGGTTGACGGCGGTGACGCCGGCTGCGTGCCATGCCTCCAGTTCGGCCAGCGCCTCGGCGGTCAGCTCGCGCGGGTGGTCGAAGTGCGCCATCAGGTAGATGCGCTGGCGCTCGCGCGGATGGTCGCGCAGAACCCGCTGCAGCTCGGGGTCGCGCCGCAGCCGCCAGGGGTCGAAGGCGGGCATCTTCGAGCCGATGCGCACGATGCGCACGTGCTCGATGCCGGCCAGCGCCTCGAGGATCTGCGCGATCCGGCGGGTGCTCATCAGCAGCGGGTCGCCGCCGGTCAGCAGCACGTTGCTGATCTGGCGGTGCTCGCGGATGTAGTCGAGACCGGCTGAGACGTCGTTGTTCGCCTCGTCGTTCTCCGCCATGAACAGGCGCTTGCGGAAGCAGTAGCGGCAGTAGGCGCCGCAGACCTCGTTGCACAGCAGCAGTGCCGTGTCGGCGTACTTGTGCTGGACGCCGCGGGCGATGGTATTGGCGTCCTCGTCGCTGGCGTCGAGTGCGCCGTAGTCTTCCAGCTCCTCGCCGCGCGGGATGACCAGCTGGCGGATCGGGTCGTCCGGGTCCGACCAGTCGATCAGATCGAGGTAGTAGTCGTTGAGCCGGAAGGCGTACTTGCCGGCGACCGGCCCGAGCGCCCGCCGTTCGGCGGCGGTGAGGCCCTCGATCCGGTCGATGCTCGTGATGTAGCGCACGCGGCGCAGCGTGTCGTCGGTCTCGTCGGGCGTGGGTGCGGCGGTCGTCGTCATGGGCGGATCCCCCTCTCGGCTGGTTGCCGAGTCTACAGGCCGAGCTGGCGCAGCTGCTTCGCGCGGCTGGCGAGCGATCCGAGGTGGGCGTCGAGCTTGTCCCAGTCGTTGAACTCGGTATGGGCGGGGGCGGGGAGCGCTTCGACCGCCTCGTACAGCTCGCCCTCCGGGTAGCCGTCGTGCAGGGCGCGGAAGGCGTCGAGCCAGTCTCCCTCGCGGGCCGAGTCGAGCGCCCAGAGTGCGCGGCGCCACGCCGCGTCGGTGATGGTGGTCGACTCCGGATCCTTGTTCTCGTGGGTGGCGATGTCGATGCTCGCCTCGGTCGGGCATCCGAGCGTGCCGGCGATGACGCTGCCGGCGAGGCACACCATGCACTTGCCGTCCGTGTGACGGGGCCGGTGCCAGGTCATCCACATCGGCGTGTAGCGGGTGCGGTCGAGCCTGCGTGCGTCGGCGATGGCGAGCTCGAGCAGCTCGGACAGCTTGCCGGGCGGCGGTGTCGTCAGGTTCATGCTGTTCTCCGGGAGGGGATGGCGCGCCGCGCTCGTTGAGCGTCTGCGCCTCGGGTTTGATCTGGAGGTCGCTGGTCCGACATCCGGCGGGTCGGGCGGACACGTCTCAATGGAGCGTCTGCGCCGCCGTGTCGATGTAGATGTCGACCGTCCAGCACCTGGCGGCTCCGCTGGCGCTCGCGCGCGGCGGGCCGATCACGTGGACGTGGAGCGTCCATCCGACGGGTCGGCCGGTAAGCTCCGTGGAGATGAAGGCCCAGGCCGCGATCCTCGCGGCGGCGTCCTCGTCGGCAGCCTCGACGACCACCGGCTCTTCTTCCTCGGGTCGCGTGGTGGTGGTCCCGTCGGGCCGGGTGACGGCGTGGACGTGCGTGTGGTACCGCGCCGTCGCGGGTTCGTGGGTGGCGTTCATCGGGTCCGGGATCCTTTGGCGGCCGCAGGCGCCCGGGGCGCCGGGGCCGCTTTCTTCGGCTTCCTGTACTCGTCGGGCAGGCGCACGGTGGGCGGTCCCGGGGGCCAGCGGAAGCTGAAGACGAGGTGTGCGAGTCCGAGGGTGCGGCCGAGCAGCGGCGGATCGAGAAGCGCCCGTCCATCCGGCCGCGGCACGACGGCCAGCAGTGTCGACCAGTGGTCGGCGCGGCGCAGCTCGACCTGCCCGCCGTTGTCGGCGAGCGTGCCGATCCGCCGGCTCGTGTGCTGGAGGACGACGTTCCAGCCGCCGTCTCCGCGTGGCGTGAACAGGTAGGGGCGCTTGACCCAGGCGCGGTCGTCGTGGGTCGTCTCCGGCTCGACCGGCCGTGCGGCGGCGCGGGGGTCGGGCAGCTTCAGGCGCAGGGCGCAGGGGTTGTCCGGGCCGGGCGCGCCGGGGCGCGTCAGGCCGAACCGCTGGAAGCGGTCCGCGACCAGGTCGTGCTCCTCGCGCCAGTCCGTCGGCGGTCGCGTCCACTCCGGCATGGGGTCGTCGCGGGCGTCGGGTTCGTTGTCCTCGGGGAGTAGGAACGCCGGCGTTGCGTGTGTGCGGCTGCGCCAGCCGGCCTCGGGCGGGTTTTCGTCCTTGCCGCGGCGGCGCGCGGTTCTGATGGGCATGGGCCTTCCGGGAGGGAGCGTGCGGCAGGCGGGCCGGCGCGGGTGCGCCGGGGCTCCGCTCGTTGGGGTTGGTGCGCGGGGGGACCCGGCCGTTCAGCGCTCACCACGCCGTGAGGACTCCAATTGGCTCCTGCCTTGCCGCCGCAGAGTCTGATTCGGCCGACGACGAAGAAGAGCCGCACCCGGGCGACGGATAGTCCAGTCGCTAGCCTAGCGCTGGCTGGCGTCGGTCTTCTTCTCTTGATCGCGTTCGTAGCTCTCGATGGCCTGTTTTAGTAGTTCCACGTTCCTGATGTCCGCGTCGGCGGCGAGGTGCCTGAACCGCCGGCGGAATTCTCGGGGCACCTTGAAGTTGAGGTCGACGAGTGGCTCTCGATTCTCTTGTCGGTCGCGAGTTGAGCCATCTCTCGGTGGTCGGTCGATTTCGTTGGTTCCGTTTACGCCGGCGTCGTACGTCGTGTGTCCCTCTCTTGTCATGAAGTAACTCCAGAGCGACCGATTCGCTCAGTTCCGGAAGTTGCCTACGCTTTGTCCTCCGTCGTCGAGAGAGCGTACTGATCTTCGGCCGTCGTGTCGGGCCGCGTTCAACAGGCTCTTTCGCGTCGACTTGATGCCACTGCTGACCTCTGGATTCGGGCGCGGGAGGCGCTCTCTTGTTTGACCGTCGAGTGAATGCGCATCCGTCTCAGACGTTCGCGAACCCGCGAAAAACGCCTATAGTGGGGTGAGTGCTTGGGGCACCTTGGCGTTCCTGTGGCCCCGAGGAACCTGCTGGGGAGGACTGATGCGGTTTTCAGCGCTCGCGATCTTTGCGGTGGTCAATTTTGTCGCAGTATTGACGATCGTCTGGTGGACGACAGGGTTCGTAGACTGTTACCGAGCGGGGGTGGTGGCGTTGGGTATCCCAATGATCCTCAAGATACTGTCACCGTGCCGGGCACGCATCTGGCGATGGTTCGTGTTTTGGCCGGTCGTACGCATCGAGTGTTTTTCGCGCTGCAAGCTTGTCGCCGAGCACTTGGTGCTCGACGAGATGGCCTCGCGGCCAGACGACGTCTTTGTGGACTGTTGGCGCGCCGGTTCCCTTTCCGAGGGTGTGCAGTGCTGCGGCGATCACCTCGCCGCGCTTGATCTTCGGCCGCATTGTCGCTTTTACCTGACCGCGAGCGTGCGCAGGACGCTGACGACGTTGCGGCGCGACGCGTCGAGTGCCAGCAGGTGGCGGACCGGGTGGTCCTTCGACGCCTCGGGCTCGCAGCGGGCGATCACGTGGTCGATCGCGGTGCTCATCGTGTCGGTGAGGATGCGCACTGCATCGAGCGGGGTGAGCGCCTGGATGCGCCACTGCGGCTGTCCGCTGCCGGCCTCGTCGCAGCCGTTGGTCCAGTAGACCGCGGCCGCGGCGTCCTCCGGCAGTCCGAACTCGTCGACCTCGGCGGGCGGCAGCCACATCAGGTGGCCGGTGATCGGGTCGCCGAACTCGGCCAGCAGGTGGCCGTCGTCGGTCAGCATCTCGCACAGCTGCTCGTACTTGGGCGTGTCCGGCTCGACGGTCCGCCCGATGCGGGTGTGCGGGTGGTCGTCCAGGTCCAGCTGATGGATCATCGTGTCGCTGCCGTGTCGCAGGTGTGGTCGAGGGATCTGTCGAGGTGCGCGCTTTGCTGCCAGGAGCCGGCGGCCGGGGCCGGAGGCTTCGGCGGCTCCTCGGGGAGCGTATCGGACGTGCGCCGCCCGATGGCCTTGAGGTCGGGACGCTGGTCCTCGGGCGTGACGGTGCGTCCGTGGTGGTCGACCCGTTCGCAGGGGATCTCGCGGTCGTTGGCCATCGTGACGACGCCGGCGCCGCCGCGGTCTCCCGGCTTGTCGAACGAGACGACCAGATGGGGCTTCCTCTCGTTGAGCATGTCCTCGTCGCGGACGGCGATGGCCTGGCCCCGGTAGGCCTTGAGCCCCTTCTCGTGCCATTCCATGGCGGTCTTCAGATCGTCGAGTGCTTCCTGCCGCGGGTCGCGGGTGGCCTCGCCGTCGGGGTCCTCGGGGTCGGGGATCGAGTGGTCGGCGTCGGGCGGGTACTGCTCGTCGATCGCGGTCTTCTCGGCATCCAAGTTGGTCGCCTTCTCGGCGTCGGCTTCGTACTGCGCCTTCGCGCCGTCCCAATCGGTGCGATGAACGTCGCAGGGCACGCCTGCGTCGCGCGCCCAGTTGGCGGCGGTGGCCTGCGCGCCGCGGCTGTCCCCGGTGACGATCCGCATCGGGGCGCCGGCTATGCGCTGGCGGACCTCGTCGAGCTTGGCGTAGACGACGGCGGGCTCGTCGTGGCGCCAGGAGCCGGTGACCAGCACGCGCACCTCGCGCGTCGGCTCGTGGGCGGGCGGCGGGGCCGGGGCCGGCAGCGGCGGCGGCGCGGGGACGCGCCAGGGGACCCGGAGGTCGCCGCCGGGGTCGTGATAGCCGCGCTGGACCGTACGGTTGTGCTCGTCGAGCTTCTCCCGCATCTCGTCCGGCATCGGCCGGTCCGGGGCGTTGCGCTGCTCGGCGCGGGCCTGTCCGGCGCTGGCGCGCAGGGTGGCGACGCTCGCGTCTATCGCCTCGATCTGCTTGTCGCTGGCCCCGGCCGCGGCGATCTTCTCCCGGTAGGCCTCGAGCCGGTCGCCGGCGAGGTCGTCGGGATGCTGCGGCGCATCTTCCGGGGGCCGTTCGGTCCGGGTCTCCTGGTCGCCGGCTGCGGGAGTCTCGTCCCAGTCGTCGTCGCCGGCGTCGAAGACGTGCGTGTCGACGGGGGCGTCGGCGGCGCGCCCGGGGGGCAGGGCCTGTTCGCACTCCTGCGCCGGCGCTGCGGAGCGTTCGCGCTCGCGTTCGATGCCGGCGGCCCAGGTGGCGGCCTGCGAGAGGACGTCGCCGTGGCAGGCCTGCGGGGCGCAGTGGCAGGCGAGCTGCTTGCCGTCGAGCCGGGCGAGCTTGTCGATGTCGACCTTGCCGGAGTCGATGGCGGCGGCCAGGTACTCGCGGTACTGCTCGACGACCTCGCGCCGCTCGTCCGGGTCGTTGCGGTCGCGCAACGGGAACGGGTTGCCCCAGTCGGTCTTGCGGTCGATGCGCACGGCCTTGCCGGAGCGCAGCGCGTCGAAGGCGCTCCTCTCGCGCAGGTTGAGGGTTGGCGGCGGCTCGCCGGATGCATGTCCGGGCTTCGCCCACGCGGCGTCGGCGGTCCGCTGGCCGAGGCGCTGTTGCGTGCCGGTGGCGGTCCGCCCCTCGATGGGCACCACCCATGCCGGGTTGGGCTCGGCCTGCTCGCGGCTCTGCCGCGCCTTCTGCAGGTCGGTCAGCTCTCCGGTCCGGGTGTGGTTGCGGCCGCCCGCGTCGACGGCCTCGACGGGGACGCCGGCCCGGGCGGCGATTGCGGCCAGCCGCCCGGCGGACTGCTCGCCGCGGGGGAAGGTCACGACCAGGTGCGGCTTCTGCTCGGCGATCATCCGCCGGCGGGTCAGCTCCGCCTCGGCCGGGTCGGTCGTGCGGTACTGGTCGCAGCGCACGCCGCGGCGTCTTGCCCATGAGGCTGCGACCGTGGACAGGTCCTCGCGGCCGGTCTGCATCTCGACGGCGATGCGCAGCGCCGCCGGGTGGGCCCTGGCGAGGACCTCGTCGAGCTTGGCGTGAACGAGCCGCTCGTCGGCGCCGGCCCGACGGCCGCCGATCACCACGCGCGCCTCGCCGTGGGTGCGCGGGTCGCCGTTGGGGAGCTTCGCGATGCGGTTGACCGGCGGCGCCTCGACCGGGCCGGCGGGCCGGCCCGGGATGGCCGAGCGGTGGGCGATGGCGGCGATGTCGTAGAGCCGCCCGGTGTCGGTCAACGTGGTGCGCGACGCCGGGTCGACTTCCTCGACGGCGACCCTTGCCTGCGAGGCGATCTGCATCATCATGCGGGTGCCGCGCGACTCGCCCTGCGGGAAGGCGACGACCAGCTGCGGCTGTCCCTCGGTCAGCATCTGCTCGTTGCGGCGGTAGCCGGCGGAGCGGCCGTAGCGGTCCCAGTCGGCGGGGTACTCGTCGCAGGGCACGCCGTTGCGTGCGGCCCACTCGGCGGCCATTCGGTCGGCGCCGCGGGCTGCGCCCGAGATCACCCGCATCGGGATGCCGCCGAGCCGCTCGCGCACCTCGTCGAGCTTGGCGTCGACCAGGCCGCGGTCGGTGAAGTCGCGGCTGCCGCAGACGAGCACGCGGGCCTCGGTTTCCGGCGGGGCCGGTCTCGCGTTCTTCTCGGGCATGGGTGTCCTGTCTGCGGGCCGCGGGCGCGCGCTGGCGGCCAGGCCGAGCGTGTCGGCCCACTCTGCCGGGTCGTGGATGCGGTCGAGCTGTCGCGTGCGGTCGAGCCCGACCAGCATGGCCGCCGCCCGGGCCTGGCAGGCGACGGACTTGCCCGGCCGGTGGAACTGGTCGCTGTAGGCGTCGTGGCTCTTCAGGTCGCCGAGCCGGTCGCCGTGCTGGGCGAGAGTCGCCTTGATCCACAGGCGGTCGTAGAAGGCGCTGCCGGAAGCGGCGGGCCAGAAGGTCCCCTCGTGCTGGAAGCCTCGCAGGGGCCCGGCGGAGCGGCGTTCGCGGTCGATGCGCTTCGCTTCGTAGCCGTTGGGCGACGGCCGTTCGGCCGGGCCGCCGGCCCCGTAGCACTTGGCGGCGTGGTAGACGCTCTCGACGCTCACGCCGCGGTCGCCCTCCGCGCCGGGCGCGCGCAGGTTCATCGCGCTCAGGGTCCGCCCGAACATCTGGCCGCTGCGGCTGCTGATCTCGAGGACGTGCAGGTTCGCCGGGGCGCCTGCCGGGTCGTGGTGCTCGGTCACGAACGGCGGGCGGTCGAGCGGGGTGAACCAGGTCGTCGGTCTCGCCATGTCGCGTTGGGAGTGTAAGGGCCGGCTCGTTCGTTCCTGCCGCCGAGCATCTGTCCGCGCTTCCGCGTGCGCGCGGAGTCTGTGAAACGGTTATGCGCGGGTGATCCGCGGCGCCGTGGTCTCATGCTTCCCTCCATGACTTGCGCGTTGGCGGGTCTGCGGTCGATGGCCGGTTTTCCGTGCGCCGGGGCATGGAGGGGGGAGCGTTGCGATGACCGTCGTGACCGACGAGGAGCTGAGCGGCAGAATCCTGCAGATCGTCGAGCGGTTGCGCCGGGCCTTGCAGGACTCGGCGCTCATCGCTCTCGAGATCAGGGAGTATCGGCGAGTTCTTGCGAGCACTGGTGCTCGAATGCAGGACCCGGAGGTGGCTGACCAGGACCTCTTGACCTGTCGTGACGTTTCCCTGGACCGTTGGCCGGCGTATGACGAGGTGTGCAGGGTTCTGCGCCATCATCGGGAGCTTGGCGAGCGAATAGCGGAACTTCGCGGGCAGCTGCGCGGACTTGGCGTCGGTCCGGATCTGTTCGAGTAGCTTGCTTGCGGAGCGCGCGCGGAATCGCGCTGGCGAGGGTTCGTCCCTGGTGGCGATCCGGGGCTGCACGCGGGCGCGGAGTCGGGTCTTCGGTCTCGGGCTGGTCAACCGCGTGGGGCGTATCGCACGTGTCGGGAGAGGTTCGGTCCGTGGCGTTGCGTGTTCATCGAGGGTGGTCTGTCTTGTCGTCGAAGAACAGCGCGTCGAGCGCCCTGTTCAGGATTCGCCATACGCGTATTCGGGTGCCGTCGGCGGCGAGAACCAGTTCGCATTCGCCGGTCGCGTTCAAGACGGTGCGGATTTCCAGATCCTCGGGGATCCCGTATCCCGTGATCCGGATCCGTGGCGGGTTCTGGCTGCGCGAGAACGTCACGCACGCTTCGTGCGGCCCGCACCGGGTCACTGTGAACTCGGTGTCGTTGCCGCCCGCGAATTCGAACTGGGCGGTCCGGTCCAGGCCGTTGCGGGTGTCCGTGTCGTGTCGCGGTGTTTCGCGGAGCTTGATGAATGCGGCGGCGACGCTGCACCTGAAGCGGGCTGTTACCCAGTTGAAACTCTCTGGCTCTGGCATTGCTTC
Source organism: Vicinamibacterales bacterium (assembly GCA_963662835.3). GTDB lineage: Bacteria > Acidobacteriota > Vicinamibacteria > Vicinamibacterales > UBA8438 > WTFV01. The sequence continues at coordinate 5,508,063 of CAXXVU020000002.1, read as the reverse complement.
TCGAGCATATGTTCCGCCGGTCGGCGGTCCGACACCTGGGACTGCCGGCGGATCCCGGCTCTGTTGGTGGTCGCGTTCGTGCAAGCTCTGGCCGTGTTCATGATGCGTGTTGCTGTTCTGCTGGCGCTGGGCGCCGTTGTCGATGTCGTTCATCCGTTGCCGACCCTGGCTCAGGGTCCGGTTTCCGAGTTGCCGTACGGCGATCTCGTCGAGGATGCGGCTGTCCGCCACGGGGTGGATCCGCTGCTTGTGCACGCGGTGATCGCCGTCGAGTCGGCGCATCGGCCCGATGCCGTCTCGCCGGCCGGGGCGCAGGGCCTGATGCAGCTGATGCCGCGCACCGCCCGGATGCTGGGGGTCGCCGATCCGTTGGACCCGCGGTCGAACGTGGAGGGCGGCGTCGCGTACCTGCGGCGGCTGGCCGACGAGTTCGGGACGGTCCTGGCGCTGGCCGCCTACAACGCCGGCCCGGGCGCGGTCCGCGACCACGGCGGGGTGCCACCGTTTATCCAGACGCGGCGGTACGTGCGGTCCGTGTTGCTGGCGCTCATTCGACTGCGGGCCGGGTTGCCGGCACGGTGATCGCGGCTAGTCTGCTTCAGGGGACCTGTGGATCCACGGTTCAGCCGCTCCGCCGTGCTTCCAGCTCCTCGTGGCCCTTCCATGTCAGCTGGATCTGCGGCTGCCTGGCGCCGTTCATCCGGATGAAGCCGGCCTGTTCGCACAGGTCGATGTGGTACCTGATCACGGCGGCATCCATCGGGTTCCCCTTGAGCGGGCCCGCCAGCGTTTCCGGGAGGTCGTCCCATGGGGACTCGCGGTTTTCGAGCCACTGCAGGATCTTGAGGATCACCTCTTGTCGTCGCTTCATGAGTCGAGCATGGGGCGGCTGTTCCGGCCCTTCATCAACGGTGGGCCGTGTGCAGGCGGGTGCTTCAGGTGTTCGGCGCCGGCGGGAGCCTGCCGCTGCTCTCCGGCCGGCGTACCGCGGCGGTTGGCGCGAGGGCCGCCGTCAGTCGTCGCTTTCGGCGGCGGGGATGATTGCGCGCTCGAGCGTGAGCAACCGCTGGTCGATCTTGGCGAACTCGATCTCGACGTTGCGCAGGCGGTCGCCCATCTGCCGCACGTCGGTGCGGAGGTTGTCGATGTCGCCCTCGAGGTCGGTGAACCGGCCACCGATTTCGCTTCGCATGTCGGTGAACCGGACGTTCATCTCCTCTCGCAGGTCGCTGATCCGCGTGTTCAGCTGGCTGTTCTGGTTGATGGCGATCGCGCCGAGCGCGACGATGATGCTGCCGATCGTCACCATCGTCCCGATGATGGCCCATGTGTCTGTCGTCATCGTGTCTTTCGTCATCGTCCGGACTCTACTCCTCTCTTTCTGGGGTCGCAACCGCGCCGGCTGGCGGCGCGTGCTGCAGCCGTCAGGCGCAGGCTCGGCCAGCTCTGTTCGTGATGTCCGGAACGTGTTCCGTCACTCGCTGCCGTGCTCCGCGTTGTACAGCGCCTTGACGTGCTCGAGCAGTCCCTGGGGATCCCCCTGGAACTGTTTGCGCAGCGCCGCCTGCTCGTCGGCGCCGAGCTTGAGCGCTCGCATGCCGTCGTTGATGTGCTTCTCGAGCGGGTGGCTGGCCGGGGGCTGCGGCTGGCCGCCGTTGCCCTCTTCGGCCGGGGGCTGTTCGTCGTCCTGCTGGTTGGCTGCTGGCTGCGCCGGCCCGCCGCTGCCGGCGGCCGTTTGCGCGTCTGTGCCGCGGGACTTCGCGGCGTTGCGGCGGTTGAGCTCCTCGGTGGTGCGCCGCAGCAGCTCGTTCGGGTCGGTGTGGCGCCGGCGCAGCTCGTCGGCGACGTCCTTGGGGAGCTTGGCGAGCAGCGCGTTGGTGCGGTTGGCGAGCTGCTCGGCGCCGGCGGGGGCCTGCTGTCGGCCCTGCTGCGCCGCAGCCGGCCCTGCTGCGCCGCCGCGGTTGGCGGGCGGAGCCCCCGTGGGCCGTTGCCGGCCCTGCTGCGTGCTGCGCCGCTGGGCGCCCTTCCTCGGCTCGGCGATGTCGCGTTCGCCGGTGTCCTCGTCGGCGACGATCGCGATCAGCTGGTTGGTCAGGTAGCGCCGTCGCATGGTGATCTGGGTGGCTAGGTCCTTGATGTCGCCCTCGTCGGGCAGCGGCAGCCACGACAGGTGGATCCCGCCGTCCTCGTGGCTGAGGAGCACGACGATCACGTCGCCGTTGAAGACGCACTGCAGCACGAGCCCGTGCTCGGACAGCGGCTCGGTGACCGTCTTGTGCACCGAATCGAGGCTGGCGAAGGTGTAGTGGACGCGCTCGCCGGTCCGCTTCGAGACGTAGTCGACGGTCTTGTCCATCGGGACCGAGGGGATCTTCGCGCGGGCCTGCGCCAGGGCGGCGACGAGCTTCCTGTGCGCCTCGTACTCGACGTGCGGGGGCATCGGCGGCCGGTTGGTGATCAGGATCGCGGCGACGGCCGGCGGGAGGATCGAGAGCAGCGTCTGCAGCCGTTCGCGGGAGAGCGCCGCGACCTCGGCGTTGGTCAGCGATCCGCCTGCGGGCAGGTCGCCGTTGGCGTGGTGCGGGGCTGAGGCCGGCGTTTCGCCGGCGGCGGCGGCGGGGCCGGAGCCGTTGGTCTGCGTGTCGTTGGTCGGGGTGTCCTTGTCCATGCTGGATGTCTCTGCGGGGTGGCGGGTGCGCCGCCTGCCGCGTGTCTGTCTGCCGCGCTCTCCGGTGCGTCCGGGGCGGCTCGGCCGCGGATGGTCAGCCGTGGGCGCCGCCGGCGGGGCGGCGCGGGAGGAGCTCGGGCTGGTAGCCGTTGCGCGGCTGCCGTGGCGGCGGCTCCGCCTCGTGCGTCCAGTCGCCGGCAGCCGATGTGGGGGCGGGCGCGCCGGCCGGGTCGTCCAGGTTCAGCTCGAGCTGGCCGCGGGGGGCGGTCCGGATCCTGTGCTGCGCGGTCGGCACTGGCGGGAGTGTACGTACCGCGGGCCGCGCCTTCTCCGGCGCCGTGTCGCTGCGCGTTTGGGGCCGATTGTCGGGCATGCCCGTTCCCGCGTGGGGCAGGGAGACGAAGTCCTGTGGCGTGGCGGCGGCTTCTGCCGTCGGTTCGGGCTGGTTACCTACCCATTGTCGCCTGCCTGTATCCTCCCCCCGTGGCCCGTCCCGCGCCGATGCATGAGAGGCGCGGGGGCGTCGTGCGCCGGCGCGTTGGGCGTCTTCTGGTCCGGCTGACTGCTCGTTGCGCCTTGTCAGGCGGCGCCGCGCCTGGCGGTGTGCGCCGTGGCCCCGGCCGGGTTCGCGAGCCGGCGCTTGATGCGCGCCGCCTGCTTGCGCAGCGTCGTCCGCCGGCGCATGCATTCGTCGCAGCGGCCGTTGTGGTCGAGTATCCGGCCGCAGGTCTCGTCGTCGGGAGGCCATTCCGGGCCGGGGCAGATCCAGGTCTCGGCGCGTTTCCTCTTTGCTGCTGCCATGGCTGGTTCCGCGTCGGGCCGTCCTTGCGGCCCTCGTTTCTTCCTCTGCGCGCAGGTTTCATCTGCCGGATCGCCGCGCGGTGGTCGGCGCCGGCGGCGTGGTGCGGCGTTCGCGCCGCGGGCGTCCCCCGCTGAGCAGCCGCGTTGCGAGACGCCACAGCTGTTCGGCGGGCGGGCGTCGGCGGTCGGGGCCGACCCGCGCTGCGCACCAGGACAGCACGGCGATGACCGCCAGGGTGGTTGCGGCGGTTTGCTCCGGAGTCAGCCGACCATGCAGCCCGAGCCCCCAGCCCTGCGCGATGCCGGCGAGCAGGAGGTTGGCCAGCACGTAGATCGACAGGCTTGCCTGTCCGCAGGCCCGCAGCCATCGGCCGGCCGGTGTCTCCCAGACGTGCGGGCTCGTTCTCGTGAACGCGATCACGGCCGCCGCGGCGAGCAGGGCGCTGCCCGCGTAGGTGACCGAGTTGGTCCAGCTGAGCGTGATCGGATGGTAGTGGTTCGCCGTGGCGATCCAGAGTGCGGCGGCGGTCAGGGCGAGCCCGGTCGCCGCGAGCGCCCGGGGCAGGTGGGGGTTGTTGCAGGCGTGCTGTCCGCGGCGGTGCCACCAGAGGCCGGCGAGCATGCCCGCGCCGGCGTGCCAGAGGGTCCAGGTGCCGAACATCGTCGTGGTCTGCGTGCTCCACTGCGCCCACTTGACCTCGAGGGACTCGCGGAAGGGTCCTGCGTACAGGGTGCTCTCCCACGTCCGGTAGTCGGGGGTCGCCAGCGTGTAGGCGGTGTCCGGGTCGATGCCCGCCGCTTCGTAGTCGCTCAGCATGGCGTGGAGGCCGAACAGCATCAGCGCCGGTGGAATGGCCGCGGCCGTGGCGGCGAGCCACGCCAGCGCGTTCGAGCTGTCCTCGATCTGGCGGACGGCGCCGCTCAGTAGCAGCGCGGTCAGCGCGTAGGGGTAGAGGATGTCTCCCGGCCAGATCAGCGCGCCGTGGGCGAAGCCTGCGGCCGCGAGGAGGAACAGGCGGGCCCGGTGCCGCCGGGTCCAGCCGGGGTCGGAGTCGGCCGCCCGGGCGGCGGAGAGCGAGACCCCGAAGACCGCGGCGAGGACGAACAGCGTCGAGTGGTCGAAGAGCAGCTCGGGGATAGCCCACCAGAGCCAGGCCAGTGTCCCGGGCGGTCCCTGCAGGGACGGGTCGTGGTAGGCGTCGGCCGGGTGCAGGATCCAGCGCGCGTTGAGCGGGACGATGGCGAGCACGGCGGCGCCGCGCAACGCGTCGACCCATGGGATGCGTTCTGGGTGCGGCTTCATCCGCTGCTCCTCGCTCCGTGCTGGTGTGCTGTCCTGCCGGCTTGCTAGCCGCTTTCGGCGGTGTCGGTGCTGGTGTCGTGCACCTCGAGCGGTGCGTCTTCGGCGTCGCCGGTCTCGTCGTCCGGCTCGGGCACCTCGCCCTCGCCGAGCGTTCTGCGCAGCTCGTCGGCGTCCTCGGGGGCAGGTCTGGCGTCGGGGTCGGGTCCTATCGGGTCGCCTGCGCCCTCGGTCTCGGCCAGCCAGCCGGCTATCGCCGCCGGGGTGGCGTCGATCTCGCCGGCGCGCAGCAGCTCGGCGGCCTGCCCGAGCCGCGCGGCCAGCTCGGTGGCCTGCGGCGTGTGGTTCCCGGCGGCGGCCAGCGCGGTGTTCGCGTCGCGGAAGGGCCCGTGGTGGTTGGCCACCGCGCTGGTCCAGCGTTGTCTGGATTTCAGGTCCCGCTGCTCGGGGTTGCGGGGCACCTGGCTCCAGTACCATCCCGTGGTGCGGCCGTCGTCGGCCGGGTCGTTCATCAGCAGCAGGGCCGCGGCGACCTGGCGCTGCTCGCCGCTTGCCGGGTCTGGTACGGGCGCGTGGACGGGCAGGGTGTCGATCTGCATCGGGCGTCTTGTCCTTCAGCCGGCGCGCGGCATCGTGTGTGGGGTTTGCGGGGTGGCGTTCGACGGCGGGCTGCTCGTTCGCATCGGTGGTGCGCGAGTCTAGGGGGAGTGTCTTCCCTAGTGGACGCTTTCGGCGTATGCGGGGGCGTCGGCTCCCTGTTCGTTCCACCAGCAGAGCTCGCTGACGGCCTTGATGATCCGGTGCTGCCGGTCGATGCGCCTCTCGATGTCGGGTAGCGACCGCAGGTGGTCCGCCAAGCTCCAGGCGACATCGCAGGCGGTGTCCATCGGCGCGGGGCGCTCGTCGGGCGCCAGCCTGCTCGAGAAGCGCCGGCGGTCGTGCAGGGCCACGAGCTTCGCCGCGGTGCTGTGTCCGAACGCGGGGGTGGCGACGGTGCCGGCCCAGGAGGCCAGCGCGGGGCGCATCAGCGCCTCTTCGGTCCACGAGGCCAGCACCGCGGCGGTCGCGCGCGCCTGGTGGGAAAGGGCTGTGACCAGGTCGTAGTCGTTCCTGCTCGGGAGCGTGATCCGCCCGTTCTGCAGGTGGGCGAAGTAGACGCCGGTGACGATCTCGGCCCCGGTTCCCGGCTGGCGCAGTCCGGCGTAGACGAGGATGTTTCTCGAGCCGATCGCGTGCTGCACGCTGATGGCGGTCTCGACCGGTTCGAGGGCGTTGCCGGGTTTGCAGGGCTCCGGGTAGCGGGCGCGCAGCGTCCACCATTCGCCCAGCGCCGTCGAGCCTGCGTCCCAGTGCTTCGGGGCGCGCAGGACGGACTCTTCGAGCGTGTCGCGCAGCGCCGCGGCGAGCTCCTGCGGGCGGATGATGTCTTCGGCGTCGCTGGAGGTCAGCGGCAGGTGGTTCCAGGCGCGGCGCTCGGCGTTGGTCAGCGCTCCGCTGGCGGGCCAGACGAGCCCGACGGCGGACTCGAAGGGGTGCGGCTCGCCGCGCTTGTTGGTGAACGGGGCCATGCCGGCCTCGGGCAGTGAGGCGTGCAGCACGGGCCAGGGCAGAGTGGTCCAGGTCGTCTCGCGTTCGCGCCACACGGTGTGCGGGTCGCGGGTCGGACGCAGCCGTGGGTGGCGGGGGCGCCGCAGCATGCGGGCGCGGGCTGCGGCCGGCGGCGCGGTCGTCGGGACGGCTGCGGTGGGCGTTGGGAGCGGTTGCGACTGCATCGTGATCCAAGTGTGGGGGCTGCGGGCCTCGATCTGCCGCGGCGGGTCCCTGAGCTGCCCGGCCGGCATCGCTTCCACGGGTTATCCGGGCGCGCGCGGAGCGGGGTGCGAGTCCGAAGTCCAGTCGGCCAAGCATGCGGGGTTATCCACGCGCGCGGAGCGGGGTCATCGGTGTTGTGCAAGGACGGTCTCGCCGACCGGGTTATCCGCGCGCGCGGAGCGGGGCGATCCAAGTGTCCTCACATCGCGGGCGGGGCGAGGGCTATCCGCGCGTGCGAGGAACGGGGCCGATCCGAGCGGCCCGCGAAATGCGCCTCTTCGGGTTATCCGCGCGCGTGGAGCGGGGCGCAGCAGTTGCCGGTGCTTCGGGCGGAGCATGGGGTTATCCGCGTGCGTGCGGAGCGGGGGCGGCAGGCGCCTGTGCATCGGTTGAGGTCGGGTTATCCGCGGGCGCGCGGAGCGGGGCCCTCTGGCCGTCAATCCACTCGGGGTTATCCGCGGGCGCGCGGAGCGGGGCTGGAAGCGCAGGTCATGCGCCATGTCGCGCAGGGGTTATCCGCGCGTGCGAGGAGCGGGGCAGGTGCTGTCGCGACGCCATGTCGCTGAAGTGGGGTTATCCGCCCGCGCGCGCGGAGCAGGGGTGCCGTTCCGCCCGGATGTCACATCGGCTCCGGGGTTATCCGCGCGCGCGGAGCGGGGCGGCGCCACGAGTGGTAGCCACCATCCCGAGCGGGGTTATCCGCGCGCGCGCGGAAGCGGGGCAGCATGAGGTATGCAAAGCTCCGGTTTCCACGGGGTGAGCCGCGCGCGCGAGCGGAGCGGGGCGAAAGAGGGGTCGCGCACACGCGACGCCATCAGGGTGAGCCGCGCGCGCGCGGAGCGGGGCAGTCGAATCGGGGCCGGTGGAAGGGGTTATCCGCGCGTGCGAGGAGTGGGGTGTTGAAGCACTGCCTGTGGAGGTGCTGCGCGAGGGGTTATCCGCGCGTGCGCGGATGCGGGGGGGGGGATCAGCGACACAAGCCGGGGAGGCTACGGGGTTATCCGCGCGCGCGCGGAGCGAGGCCGTCACCTTCGCCGGTCGTTCGCGTCCTTTACGGGTTATCCGCGCGCGCGGAGCGAGGTTCCCCCACAGGTCGGGGACGGGCGCGGATGCCAGGGTTATCTGCGCGCGCGGAGCGGGGGATGGCCGGTCGGAGTCGGCGCGGGGGCGGTCGGGGTTACCCGCGCGCGCGGAACGGGGAGAGACTGTCCTCGATGCTGATCCGGCAACGGGTTATCCGCGCGCGCGGAGCGGGGTGCCGCGTTCAGGGTGGTCAGGCGCCTTCTCAGGGGTTATCCGCGCCCGCGCGGAGCGGGGGCTGCTCTGTTGGGATCTGCAGCGCTCCCGTCGGGTTTTTTCGCCTTCGCGCCGAGGCTCTGTGGGTGGGTGTCGGCGAGCACCGCCTTGACGATCCGCGTAACGAGGCGCTGGCGCATCTTGTGGACCTCGCCGTCGGTCGCTATGCCGTGCACGGCGAGCCGTGCGATGGCGTCGGCGTCCTGCTGCTCGTGCTCGAGCAGTTCCGGGCGGCAACCGGCCTGTTCGGCCAGCGGCGGGGAGAGCATCCCGAACCGCAGGTCGAGGTTGATGGTCTTCGCCATCGCGCGGTGGGCGCGCTCGCCGACGTTCCCGAGTACTTCCAGTCGGTTCATCCACTCCACGGCGAGCCGTCGGCCCCCGGTGGCCATGGCCGATTGCATCAGTGATCCGAACAGTGCGTCCACGTACTCGTCGGAGATGCTCACGTCGCCGTTTCCGAGCGTGACGTCCACGTGGCGGCCATCGTCGGCCAGCAGTGGCCTGATGAGCTTTTCGGCATGCTCGGCCTCGAGCTCGGTGTGGTCGATCGTGACGGCGGTCGCGGCCGGTTCGCTCTCGGGTCTCGCTGTCTTGCTGGTCATATCGTGAACAGGCTGGCCACGTAGCGGACGCCCCGCTCCTCGATCTGGTGGATCTGGTGGTCGAAGCGCTGCATGCGGTTCTCGCGGTTGTCGTAGCGCAGGTGCGGGGCGTCGAGGGAACGGTCCATACCGATGCCGGCGACGATGTCGATCACGGGGTCGCCGGGGCGCAGCAGCAGCCGGGCGGTGTCCGGCTCGATGCGGGCGTCGTCGGGGCCGGGCAGCGTCCAGGCGTCGCGTCGCACGGTCACGTTGATGACCACGCAGCGGCGGACGTAGACGCGCAGCGCCTCGCGGCTGCTGAACTGCCGTTCGTCGGGTGTTGCGGCGTCGATGGTGGCGACGCGTTCGCCGCTGGTTTCGTTCAGCACCAGGCCGGGCGGCATCCGTTCGGGGTGAGGCGACGTGCCGTCGGCCAGGAAGGCGTCGGCTGCGGCGCAGGCGTTGGCGTGCTCGGCCACCACGGCGGCGCTCAGCCGCGCGTGCGTGGTCGCAGGATCCTCGTTCGGGAAGTGGCGCTGTTGCGTCATCGGTGTTCCTTGCGCGACGGCCGCCGGCCGTGTCCCCGTCCGGGCTGGGGCCCTTTCGTGATGGAGAGGGATTGCCATCACGTCGCGGGTCGTGGCCTGTCCGGTCGCGATTGCGGCCGGCGGCAGTGACGAGTGTGTGTGATCGGGGACGGGTGGTCCCCTATGTTTGGTGCTGCGGGCGGTCGGGCTGCGGCGGCTGGTCTTCGTACAGCAAGCATCCGAAGGTGCTCGGTGTTGCCAGTATCATCGGGTAGTCGGCGGGCCTGGGCTGGATGAGGTCGAGGATGACGCGCGGGGACGTGTTCGGCGCGCTGCGGATGAGGCCGCAGACCATGTTGGTCGGACTGCCGGCGTGCGGCCGCCAGTGGCGGCAGTTGGCGCAGGTGTTCACGGGATGGACCTCGGCTGTGGAACTGGCGCGGCGCGCCGGCTGTCGGAGGGTGTTTTCGGGGCGGACTTTCGCCCCTCAGAAAACTCTGGACTGTGTCTAATAACGGACTAGGTGTTGGAAACAAAAGAGCAAGTGAAAACTGCACCAGACCCGGTGCATCGGGCGACCGTCAATATATTGACGCACTGTAAACGTTGCCCGTAAATCCTCTTGGTAATCGAGAGAAGTGGTTCTGCTGAGCCAATCCATGGAATTGGATCGGCAAGTGAAAAACGCGAGCAAAAGGCGAAAATATAGGGTGAAACGTGTCCCGGCATGCATGCATTTTCGCTTTTTCGTGGACCGTCTTTCCAGTCCTGGATGGAGCGCGCGTTGTCCGTCTGCTTCGGCCCTATTCGGGCTTCGGCACGCAGCGGCAGAGGTGCTCGAGCATCACTGTCGCGTGCAGGTTGAGCGGGACCTCGACGTCGGACTCGGCGTCGGGTTCGGCCTCGGACTGCCGGAGGGAGACCACGACGCCGTAGGGCATGCCGTCGCTGTCGAGCGGGACGTGCACGTACCAGCCTTCGTGCCCGCGCAGGGCGATCCGGATCTCTTCGTCTGCTCGCGCTGCGCTGGTCCAGGTGCGCCAGGCTGAACGGCCTTCGACGCGCTCTATCGTCCAGCTGGCGACGTCCTGCAGCAGTTCCTTGGCCTGATCGGCTCGGTAGGTGTCCGTCGCAGGTGGCTTGTCGTCCGGTGGCAGGTGGGTGATCGTGACGGTGGGGATCCCGGTTCCCGCGGCCTCGTCGTCGATGATGCCGGCCGCCTTCAGGTGGAGCCGTTCGTCGAGGCGCAGCGCGTGCTCGTTTCTGTCGTCCTCGAGCAGCCAGCGGTCCACCGCGGTGAAGGCGTCGGCCAGGTAGCGGAGCAGCGGGTGCAGTTCGGGCGGCGGAGCCGGCTCCCCGTGCAGCATTGCGCGGTAGACGCCGGGCGCGGCGTCTACCGCGCTCGAGCCTGGCGGCGTGCCGGGCTCCGTGGCGGCGGCGTGTACGGTGTTCTTGGAATCGTTCATTGCGCGGTTCCGGGTGGTCGTTTTCCCGGGTAATCGACTATGAATGGCCGTTATGTGCCGACGAGTCGGTCGACTCCGGCCGGGTTGGCGGTTGGAGCTGCACGTCGATGCGGGCGTCTTCGCCGTCGGCGCCGGGCCGGTAGCGGATGTCGACTCCCTGCTTGTTCGGGAGCAGGTCTCCGATCTCGTGCTCGACCGCGTAGCGGATCGCCTCTTCGATGGCTTCGTCCTCGTCGAGCAGGGCTTGGCAGGCCACGATGTGGGAGCTCATGTGAAAGACGTGCAGCTGTGTCTCGACCGAGTCTTCCTTGTCGTCGTAGCTGGGTGTGAAGAAGGCCTGCTTGAGCAGGGCCTGCAGCTCCGGGACGTCCAGCCCGGAGTCCGCGGTGGTGAGCACGCCGGCGTTCTCGAGGCTGATTGCCCATCGGTCGTCGCCGTCGATGGCCATGTCGACGGGCAGCTCCCGCACGGTCACTGTTTCCCGGTGGCGGACGTCGAGTCGAATGACGATCCGGTCCACTCTCCGGCTCCCGAGGATCAGGCCGTCGTTGTCCTTCTCGTCGCGTGGGCACGCCAGCGTGATCGTCCGGCCGTCGATCGTGACGTCGATCCGCATGCTCTCGATGCGGCCGAGCTGGTCGTACCAGGGTTCGCCGTCGAGGTCCGGGTTCTCGTGGAGCAGGTTGTCCGCAATCCCGTTGAGCTTCGCGGCCCGGTGCAGGGTGATGCGGTCATGGTGTGCGACTTCTTCAGGACCAAGGAGGAAGCTGACCAGCAGCGGCTCGTCGAGCTTCTGCGTCGCCGGGTCGATCTCCCGGTAGCCGGATCTTTCCGTGGGATTCCAGATGGTCAGCGTGGCGGTCATCGGGTGCCTTTCTCTCTGGCCGGGCCTCGGCGGCCGGTGGTGATCCGTGGACTTGTTCGTGCCGAAGCGTACCGTCCTGGGGGCGGATCGTGCCGGCGGCGGGCCGAAGCGTTTCAGCCGGAGGTAGCCGGCTTGTAGTGGAGCAGGTTGCGCAGAAGGAGCTCTTCGGCGCCGTAGACCTTCGGCTCGCCGCACTCGTCGCAGCGGTACTCGCTCGCGTCCGGCTCGACGCCGTCGGTCTCGGCGCCGCAGGCGATGCAGAAGCCGGCGTCGCCGTCGCGTATCGCGTCCTTGAGCCGGTCGAACGTGACGTCGGCATGGACCGGGGTCGTCGTGGCGTTCATGGTCGTGCTCTCCTTGCCGGTCCGGGGCGCGGACCGCGGCGTGGGTTGGTGCGGTTGCCGCCGGCGTGGCGCGTCGGGTTCTCGACGTGTGGTCGGCGGCGGCGGGCGTCGGACCGCGGGCCTACGTGTCGGCGGGCATCCGGTCCCGGATTCCGATTGCGTGGCGGTCGATCAGCGGTTCGAGGTCGTGGTGTCCGGCCGTGGTGCGCTTGACGGCGCGGATGGCGGCGCCGGGGCGCTGGCTGCGGATCCGGGCGACAGCCTTGTCCGCGGTGGCCGCGGTGGTGGTGTGGCGCCTGCCGGTGGGATTGCCGTGCCAGTGGATCCGCCAGCGGTCGCGGTGGCCGGTCAGCTCTTCGAGCCAGACCTGGTAGTCGGAGACGAGGACGTTGTCGTGATCCGGGCTGGTCTCATGCGCGAGCTTCATGCCCCGCGCGGTGAGCGGGCAGAGGAGGATGCCTGCTTCGGGCAGCTCGCTCCGGATCGAGGCGATCGCGTCGGTGATCGAGTAGAAGATGATGCGGCCGTCGAGTGCTTCGACGCCGGGGCCGTCGGCTCTCCACGTGATGTGGGGGCCGTTGCCGTCTTCGTCGAGCAGGATGGAGTTTGCTTGCGTGGAGTGCGGTGCGGTCGTCATGGGTCGGTTCGTGTGGTGTCGTTGTTGGCGCAGCCGTGCGGTCTCCTGCGCGGCCTCGCGCGGTTACGCTTGCCGGCGTCATGGCTGACCTCGTAATCGTCGAATCGCCGGGGAAGACGCGCAAGATCAACCAGATCCTCGGGTCAGGCTACGTGGTCCGCGCCTCGCTCGGGCACGTGCGCGACCTGCCGCAGCCGAAGCGCGACGGGCGCTCGGCGGGCAAGCCGCGGCAGCAGACCGCCCTGGGGCTGGACATCGAGGGCGGCTGGAAGCCAACCTGGGAGATCATCGACTCGAAGGCGAAGGTCGTCCGCGAGCTGCGCAGCATCGGCCGCGGCGGCGTCGTCTGGCTGGCCACCGACCTCGACCGCGAGGGAGAGGCCATCGCGTGGCACCTGCGGGACCTGCTCGGCGGGTCCGAGGACCGTTTCCGCCGGGTCACCTTCTCGGAGATCACCCCGGCGGCGGTGCGGGCCGCGTTCGAGAGCCCGCGCGGGATCGACTACGACCTGGTGCGCGCCCAGCAGGCGCGCCGGTTCCTCGACCGGGTGGTAGGGTTCACGGTGTCGCCGCTGCTGAGCCGGCGGCTGCGGGCGGGGCTGTCGGCGGGCCGGGTGCAGTCGGCCGCGCTGGCGATCCTGGCGGCGCGCGACGAGAAGATCCGGGTCTTCGCGCCGGAGGAGTTCTTCGGGGTCGACGTGCTGCTGGCGGTTGACGGCGCGGACTCCGTGCGCGCGTCGCTGGTCGATGCCGACGGCGGGGTGGTGCGCTTCGCCGGGCGGGCCGAGGCGGATGCGCTGGCGGCGCACCTTGGGTCGGTGGCGGTGACGCTGGACGACGTCGCCGAGAAGGACGCGTCGCAGCGGCCGAAGCCGCCGTTCACGACCTCGACGCTGCAGCAGGCGGCCTCGTCGCTGCTGAAGCTGTCGGTCTCGGACACGATGGCGATCGCGCAGAAGCTCTACGAGGCGGGGAAGATCACCTACATGCGCTCGGATTCGGTGATGGTGGCTCCCGAGGCGCAGGAGGCGGCCCGGTCCTGGCTGACGGCGGCCTTCGGCGAAGGGGCGGTGCCGGCCGAGCCGCCGCGCTACGAGTCGAAGGAAGGCTCGCAGGAGGCGCACGAGGCGATCCGGCCGACGGATCCGGCCGCGGGCGCGGAGGGCATCGATCCTGCGCATGCGCCGCTCTACGACCTGATCCGCCGCCGGCTGCTGGCGTCGCAGATGACGCCGGCCCGCATCCGCCGCACGACCTGGAAGCTGTCGGCGCCGGGCGCCGCCGGGGAGCCGGTCCGCCTGGAGGCGAAGGGGCGGGTCGTCGTCGACCCCGGCTTCCATCGGGTGCTGCCGCCGGCGTCGGCGGCCGACGAGCCGCCGGCGGTCCCCGCCCTGGATCCCGGGACGGTGTGGGCGCCGGGGAGCGCGCAGCCGGAGGTCTCCTCGTCGTGGACCAAGCCGCCGCCGCGCTATACCGAGGCGTCGCTGGTGGCGGAGCTGGAATCGGCCGGCGTGGGACGCCCGTCGACCTATGCGAACACGCTCAAGACGCTGGTTGACCGCGGGTACGTGCTGCTCGACGGCCGGGTGTTCGTGGTGACGCCGCTGGGGCGTCTGGTGTGCGGGCGGCTGCGCCGCCACTTCCCGAAGGTGACCGACGTCGGGTTCACGGCCGACCTCGAGAGCCGGCTCGACGAGGTCGCCTCGGGCCGGGCCGGGATGCGCGGGCTGCTCGACGGGTTCTACGGGAAGTTGCGGGACGAGCTCTCGGGCGCGGAGGGCGACCCGTCGTTCGTGCCGCCGAAGCCGGCGGTGGTCGACTGGCCGTGCCCGCGCTGCCAGGGGCCGACGGCGGTGCTGCTCGAGCGGGGCCGGCTGGTGCTGGCGTGCCGGACGTGTCCGGACCCGGCGGAGCTGGCCTGGGCGCCGAAGAAGGCGCGGCGTCGCGCCGCGAAGCAGGAATCGTCCGACAAGGCCGCCTCGGAGCAGGCGGCGGCCGACCAGCGGCTGCAGGCGCGCTGCGGCGTGTGCGGCGGGGCGCAGCAGCGCTGGAAGGTGGCTGCGGGCGGCTACGTGCACCTGTGCGCGGCGTGGCCGGCGTGCGGGGGCGTGGCGGTCGAGGCGGGGCGCGGCGGGAGCCGCGGGACGGGGAGCCGGACCCGTGCGGCGGCGGGTCGCCGGGGGTGAGGGATGCGGTGTCTTCGCACGCCGGCGGCACGGGTGTCGGAGGGTGTTTTCGGGACGGACTTTCGCCCCTTCTGAAACTCTGGACTGTGTCTAATCCCAGACCAGGTGTTGGAAACAAAAGAGCAAGTGAAAACTGCACCATTTCTGGTGCATCGGGCGACAGTCAATATATTGACACACTGGAAACGTGGACCGTAACCCCTTTTGCTAAACTAGAGACGTGGATCTGCTGATCCAATCCAAGGAATTGGATCGGCAAGTGAAAAACGCGAAACAAAGGCGAAAACATAGGGCAGGAACGTGTCCGCGCGTGTTCGCGTTTTCGCCTTTTTCCGCAACGTGTTTCAGCCGGGAACATGACGGCTACCGCTTCCTGGACCGATGTGGATTCGGACCGCTGCGTGGTCTGCGGTGGGCCGCGGACGGACCCGCCGGCGACGGATTGCCGCCGTTGCCGGTTCACGGACCTGTTCGGGAAGCGTCACCGGCCGCGTTGCGAGCTCTGCGGCCGGTTCGTGCCCGAGGCGTGGGCGATGAGCTGGGTGGTGTGGGCGCCGTACCCGGCAGCGTTGCAGACGTGCCTTCCGTGCGATGCGTTGCTGGATGCTGTCGAGGGCGAGTAGCGCGTTGTTGCGTTGAGCAAATCGACGCGGCGATGACGCAACGGTGTGGACGCCGCACTGCGCGCAAGGGCGCGGTGCACGATGTGTTGGGATGCAACGGTTCGTGAACGAGGCGGGGCGGCGTGTCCCGCCGCCCCGCCTCGGGTATGCCCGCTGATGCGGGCAGCGTGCTTCAGAAGCGGAAGGACATGCCGGCGGTCAGGTGGGCGTTGCCTCCGTAGGCGGCTCCGGCGCGCAGGTTCCAGGCGCGCCCGAGCGGGTAGTCGATGCCGCCGGCGAACCGTCCGTCGAAGCCGCTGTTCCCGCCCCGGAACGACTGGTAAGTACCGCTGTCCCGGCGGTAGCCGAACAGCGCGTGGGCCCACACGTCGAACGAGCCCGTGTCGTGGCGGACGCCGGGACCGGCGCCGGCGAAGGTCTGGCTGAGGGTCATGCCGTGCCCGCTCGCGGCGGCGAATGCGCCGCCGGCGGCGAAGCGGATGTGCTCCCCCCAGAGCGGGCGGTCGTAGTCGACGGCGACGCCGTCCAGATTGGTTCCGATGTTGCCGGCGAACATCAGGTTGTACTGGAACCCGACGACGGCGTCCGGCGTCTGGCTGAAGGTGAAGGTCTGGCTGATCGACGCGTTGTACTCGTCGGTTGCGCCGGCCGCGCTCCTGGCGGTCAGGCGGGGCCAGTCGTCCTGGATCGGCTTGTCGTGGCTCGGCTTGTCGTGGTCGGCGGCGATGCCGTTCAGATTGGCGCCGAGGCCGCCGGCGGCCATCGGGTCGTGCAACCCGATGGTGTCGTCCGGGGTCTGCGCGGCGGCGGGCGGGGCGCCGAGCATGGTCAGCGCGGCGAGGGTCATCGCGATCGCGATGGTGTGGATGGTGCGGGTACGCATGGTGGTGTTCTCCTGGCGGGGCAGTCGCCCTGCCTGTTCCCCGAGGGGTTGGGGTGGTGGTCCGTCCGCGACACGCAATCTCGGGGGGCTTGCGGTCCGGGTGGCGCCCGCCGGGTGCGGGCGTTCGGGTGATGTCGGTGCGGCGCTCAGGCGGCGGCGCGGGTTGCGGCCGGGCTTGTGCCGAGCAGCATCAGGCCGCAGCCCCAGGTGCGGGAGCTTCCGAAGCCTGCGGCGATGGCGCTGCGGAGCCTGCCGGGGTCGGTGACGGTCAGCACGCCCTCGAACTCGAGCGTCGCATAGCGCGGGTTGCCCGTGTTGCGGCGCCCGCGTCTGCGGCGGTGCGCGATCTCGTGGCGGCGGTAGCCTCCGATCCGGACCTCGTGCGGCGCGACGGCGAAGCCCTTCGCCTCGCCTTGCGTTTCGAGCCAGGAGAAGCCTCGGGTGCGCACGGCCTCGTCGAACAGGCGGTGGCGGTCGGCCCTGGGGTGCTGGCGCAGGATGTTGGTGATGATGTCGTGCTTCGAGACGCGGCGCGGCTCGCGGTCGAGGCGCTGGGTGACGACCGGGTTGGCGTGCAGGTGGAACGCGACGCGGTCGCCGGCGGCGAGCGCCGGCTCGAACGGCTCGCTGCTGTCGATGTGGAAGAGGCGGTGCCGGTCGTCGGGAGGACGGGCCGACAGGGTGATGAAGGCGTCGGGGCCGTCGGCGGCCCACAGGAAGTCGCGGCGGCGGCCGGCGTGGTCCGCGAACAGCGACCAGATCAGGTGGTGTCCGCGCCTGGGCGCGTCGGGGTCGCCGCCGGCCTCGGCGCGGGCGCCGAGCAGGGGCGCGAGGGCGCCGGCCGACGGCGTCTGCCGCAGGCGAAGGTGGGAGATGAACGGCGGGGCGTCCTGCCCGCTTCTGTCGGTGGCGTGATGTTGCATCCGGTGCCTTCCTCAGCGCGGGATCGTGAAGACCGCCTCGTCGCGGTCGTGGTACTGCCAGCGGGCGCGGCTTGCGAGCCGGTCGGTGCGGCGCTGGATCCGCGTCTCCGGCGGGATGCCGGCGGCGTCGGCGTCGACGGCGACGACGGCCTGGTCGTGGTCGCCGATTATCTCGAGGATCCGCCGCGCCGGAGCGCTGGGGATATACATCGTGAACGCGTGCAGGAACGAGGGCGCGTCGATGATCGCCGGGTCGAGGGGCAGCCCCAGCGGGGCGGCCTTGCGGCCGAGGTAGGGCGTGAACGCCGGCCTGCGCATCGCGTTGGCGATGTTGTCGACGAGCGTGTCGTCGCCGGTCTCGGGGCGCGTCCACAGCGCCGCCGTGAACAGGCAGTCGGTGCGGTACTCGCGGTTCGACAGGATGGTGGGCAGCGCCGCGTCGCGACTGTTCCGCGTGTCCGGGCCGCACAGGCGCAGCTGCTCGCGCCGGCTCTTCCAGTCTGGATCGCGGGCGCGGCCCGGCGCCTGGGTCGTGTGGTAGTCGCTCAGGGGCGTTCCGGCCCTGTCGGTGCGCACCGCGTAGTGCAGGCTGGCGTCGAGCCCGAGGTGGGCGTCCTCGTCGGTGCGCAGGATACCGAGGGCGCCGGCGGCGAGCCCGAGGACGGCGGCGCGGCCGGGGCGCGGCCAGCTCGGGCGGTCCGCGCCCATCGGGGCCGATCCGAAGGCCGCGACGGGCGCGTAGAGGGTGAAGACGACGAAGCGTGGGTGATCCGTGCGTGTTCGGAAGGTGTGCATTGGGTTGGGGTTATCCGCGCGTGCGCGGAGCGGGGCTCGGGGGGCGGCGGTCCGGCCGCCTGCACCTGGGGTTATCCGCGCGCGCGGAGCGGGGATCACTGTGCGGCGCATGGTGGCACCGTGGCGAAGGGTTATCCGTGCGCGCTTGGAGCGGGGGTTGCGGCCCTATCCGCTCGGCGTCCTCGGCCGGGGCTATCCGGGCGCGCGCGGAGCGGGGATCAGTGCACGACGGGACACACGGGCACCTCGGGGGTTATCCGCGCGCGCGGAGCGGGGTCTCTACTGCGTCGCGAACTTGACCAGCTCGTGCAGCGTACCCTGCCCGCTGAGGCAGTTCATCGTCTCGCGGGCGTTGGCGCACGCGCCGTAGGCGTTGTCCAGCCGGTCGCGGAAGTTCTCCAGGGCGGCGATCGAGTCGGGGCCGTGGCTGCCGTTGTTCTCCACGGGGCTGAGGAACGCGGCGGCGAGGCTGCGCGGCTGCTGCTCGCCCTGCTCGGCGAGCACGTAGAACGCGCGTGCCCGGCTCGCGAAGGCGTTCTGCTTGCCGCCGGGGGCCACGGTCGCCGCGGCGGTGACCAGTGCGCCGACGGTCGCGCGGTGCAGCGCCTCGTCGCCTCCGAGGTTGCGGGCGAGAAGGCGCAGGTCGACGCACACGTAGAGGTAGAAGAGCCCCGCCGCGAACTCCAGCGTACCCAGGAACCCGGCCCCGGCGTCCTCGCCGTCGGCCTTGCGGTCGTCGACCGCGGTGTAGTAGTCGTCCTCGGGGACGCCGCGGTGGGTGGTCAGCGCGTGCGAGACCTGCACGGCGGCCTCGACGTTCTGGTTCGGCGCGTCGGCGAGCATGCGCCCGAACATCGCGATGTCGGCGGCGGACTCGGGCGCGCAGGCGACGTCGGCGGCGGCCAGCTTGCCGGGGCTCGCGCCTTCGGCCCAGCGGTCGGCCAGTTCGAAGGCGCGCTTCTTCTCCTCGGGCGAGATCATCACCATCTGGCGGGTGAAGTCGGGGTTCTGGTCGGTCTCGGGGTTGATCCGGGCGACCGAGCCTGCGATCTGGCGGGCGATGTCCATCGCGCGGTCGGGCTCGACGCCCCGGCCGGCGAGGCGCTCGACGATGAGGCGGCCGAGCCGCTGGGTGCGTTCGGCCAGATGGCCCTTTAGCTGCTCGGCGAAGACCGCCGAGGTGCGCCAGGCGCGCTTGAGCGACTGCGACGAGATCCGCAGGCGCGGCTCGCCGCCGAAGATCGCGGTCTTGGGCCGGTTGGCGTCGTCGCGGTTGAGGTTCGACGGCGCGTGCGCCGTCAGCAGGTGCAGCTGCAGGAACGGGTGTTTCGGGAACGGCATGCTGTTGATCCTTTCGAGGGGCGAAGACCCGTTCCGCCTGTGGGTTGCGGGAACGGGGACGGTGGGTGTCCGGCTGAGGCGCTCGAGCCGATCTTTTTGCGGGGGCGCTGACGGCCGTTCGTCAGGCTCGTTCATCCTCCTTCGGCTGTTCGTACGCGATGGCCGGCCACGGCTCGGTCCGGCAGTGCAGGTACTCGTGCGTCCAGTTCAGGCGCACGCGAGGTCCCCACTGCGCGATGTCGTCCGCGAGCGCGCGGCGGTCGGCGCGCCGGTCCGGGATGGCCGCCAGCAGGCGGCGGAGCGGTTCGACGAGGCCGTCGCGCGGCGTCTGCAGCAGGCTGCGGAACGCCGGCCGCGGCAGTCGCGCGCCGTAAGCCGTGCCGCTCCCCCCGGCCAGATGAGCGGCCGTGAAGGCTCCGTCCTCGCGGGTGAGCGCCAGCGCGACCGCCATCACCGCGGCGGTATCGGCGCCGCAGTGTTTCTCGAGCTCGCCAGCCAGCGTCTTCGCGGCGTCGATGCCGCGCGCCTGCTCGAGGGTGTGGGCGTGGCCGAGGCGGGCCAGGTCGGCCATCCCGGCCGAGGTCGCCTCCAGCTCGTTGCGCCAGCGCCAGGCTGTCGCGCGCAGCGACCGGTCACGCGGGTGCGGCGCGGGCGCGACCCGCGCCGGCGCGGGCTGGCTTCGGGCGTCGGCCGGGACGGGCAGACCGACGGTCTCGGCGAACAGTTTGCGCCCGCGCGTGGTGCGGCCGCCGATGTCGAGCACGAGGCCGTGCCGGGCCTCGGCCCGGCGGAACGGGTCGCGGTGCTCGACGCCGGCTGCCGGGACCAGCTCGTCGAACAGCGCGAGTGCGGCCTGCTGCAGATGGCGCATGAACGCGGCGCGGATGCTGCGGCTCGGGTCGGTCGGATCGGGCGGGCTGCCCAGCCCCGGGTCGAGGCGGCGGTCGGCGGCCCGCGGGGTGGCGTGCTCGCTCTCGGCGGCCTCGCGCCACGCTTCGAACAGCGCGGGCTCGACGGTGTCGGCGAGCCGGGCCCTTGCCGTGTCGGCGGCGCTGCCGGCGGCGGCGGGCGGCGCGGCGCGCCTGATGGCCTTGTTGAGCATGCTGCCGACGTCGCCGAGCGCGTCGCAGAGCGGATGCAGGCACGTGGTCACGGCGTTCGTGCCGGCCAGCGTGCCGGCCAGCGGCAGCGGAATCGTCGTGTCGATCCAGCCGCGGACCTTCGCCTTGTCGGCATCGATGCCGAAGCAGCGCATGCGCGGGTCGGCGGTCTCGGGACGGCCGGCCCGCATGGCGAAGTGGTAGATCGCGGAGGCGGGTCCGCGCAGCCCGCCGTGCGAGGTCTCGACGAGGCCTGCGAGCCGTTCGCCGCGGGCGCTTCGCGCGGTGGTCAGCACGGGCAGCGGGTCCGCCGTGGTGCTGGTGCGGTAGTGGGGCGTATGCGGGTGCGGGTAGCCGGAGGCGTAGTCGATGCCGTAGTTGCGCACGCGCACGCCGACGATCGCGGTCACGGGCTGCTCGCCCGTGAGCGCGCAGGGGCGGCCGGCGGCCGGCCCGGCCAGCAGCCGGATGCGGCGCGGCATGCCCCAGTGCACGTGCTGCGTGTGCATGCTGCGGGGTCCGCACGGCGGGTTGGCTTCCTCGGGGCGCGATGTCGGCGTGGGGGCGAGCCAGGCGAAGACCCGCTCGGGGTGCTCGGCCCAGTCCGTCTCTCTGGGCCGCGGGGTCCGCACGGCGGGCCACAGCTGTCCCCACAGGGTGTCGCCCAGGAGGCGGTGTCCGAGGATTGGGAGCGTGACCAGCGGTCCGCCGCCGCGCAGCGCCACGCGGTGTCCGACGCCGCCGGAGGCGCACCAGCTCATCAGGGCGTAGAGCGCTATCGCCGCCGCGGGCAGCGACAGCACCGTGTCCTCGTCGGCGCGGCGGCGGAACAGGTCGGTGTTCAGGCGGGCGGTCCGGGCGCCGGGCGTGTCGAAGAGCAGCTGCGCGGGGTTCCAGAGGCTGGCGCCGGCCAGCGGGTCGAGGTCCTGGAGGAACGCCGGGGTGTCTTCGGCGATCAGCTCGAAGAAGGGCGCGATGCGGCCGAACCGCTCGCGCAGCGCCTCCGGGCCGGGCGGGCTGGTCCAGCCCCACTGCCACTCGGGGTCGCCGGCGGGCTGCGCCGCGGTCGAGAGCATGCCGATCAGCAGCTCGACCGAGGCGGCGTTCAGCTCGGGGCGGGGCCAGGCGAAGGCGGTCACCGGGTCGGTGTCGATGCGGTCGTTGACCGCCCAGGGGGCGATGGTTTCGGTGCGGCCGCTGCGGCGGCGCACGGGGAGCCAGGGGTCGCGGACGAGGTTCAGCGCGGGATTGTGCTGCATGGCGTTTCTTGAAGGGCCGGCAGGTCGCGCCTTCGGACGCGGCCGGCGTTCGTGACCTGCCGTGCGCGGTGCATGGTGCACGGCGTCAGGGGGCTTGCCGTCGCTGCCGATCACGGGGACTCGGTTGGCCCGTGTTGGCGGGTGCTGGCGTTATGCCATGACGACCGGAACGGACCCGAGCGCTTCGGATCCGGGCCGGGGTCACCGCGAAGCAGGCGCGCGCGTGGGTTTGTAGTGAATGTGTGCGGCGGAGGGCATCCGCGGTCGATCTCGGCGACTGTCG
Organism: Vicinamibacterales bacterium; assembly: GCA_963662835.3. GTDB lineage: Bacteria > Acidobacteriota > Vicinamibacteria > Vicinamibacterales > UBA8438 > WTFV01. Next base: position 5,486,367 of record CAXXVU020000002.1, on the reverse strand, counting down.
CGTGAGGCGTGTGCCTGGGATTCCACGACTTGGTTCGGGCCGAGTGTCGGGCGGTAGATCGAGCTTCCTGGCCGGCCTGCGCGTGAGCGTTGTTCAGTTGCGGGGGGCATTCTGGCCGTCGTGCTGCTCGTCGTTCTCGTTGTTGTTGTTCTCGTCCTCGCCGTAGAGGTCGAAGATGAACTGGCGGATCTCCGCCATTTGGCGGTCCGTGCTCTTCCGGCCGGTGCGGATTTCTTCCCGGATGTTCGCGATAGCGGTCTCGAGACGCGCGTTCGTCTCATCTGTTGCTTCGTCGATCGAAGAGGTGATGAACCCGCGCAGGTTCCACGTCGCAGCACCGACCGCCAGCAGGATCGCGAGAGCGAACCCTGCGACCGTCTGGTTGACGAACTTCGGGGTAGGAGCGCCAGTCACCATCGAAGTGTAGCGACCTGCGGCTCGCGTAAGCCCAGGAGAGAACGGGAGCGGGACGGGCGCAGGTTCGCCTCAGCGCCGTTTCCGCAGGTGCGCGACGAGCTTGTCGACCACTGCGGCGCTCGATCGGCCCGTGTCTGCTCCTGCGGCCTCGCGTTCGCGCGCGTCGAGCAGCGCGTCGAGCAGCAGGCTCGTGCTCGATTCCTCGATCGTGGCGATCTCGGCTTCGTCGAGTACGTGGATGGTGATGTCCTCGTCGTTGTCGATCGATCCGAACCGCCGGACCCACGCCACTGCCCCTGCGGCGTCTCGGTGTTCCTCCGCGGGTATCACCGCGGCGAGGTTGTCGCGGTCGGCGTCGCTGAAGCGCGCCAGGTACCCGTGCTCGTTCTGATCGATTTCGCTGACCAGGTGGTCGAAACTGACGTTGGCGCGCAGCTCCTGGCCTTGCTCCGTGTCGAGGTCGATCGGCCGGCCCAGCTCGATGTGCGGGAGGAACTCGAGGCCTGTGTCTTCGTACATCTCGCGGTGCTTCATGTGCTGCCTCCCGTGCTGGAATCGGGGTCGGGCCTTCGGCGGCTTTCTGCCGGGAGGGGGGGCCGGCGTCGTTACCGCTGCAAGGATGCAGGGGCGGGAGCTGGCTGGCAGGTGTCAGAACCCGGAATCATTGGGACTGGTTCCCGGCGGTTGCCTGCGACTCTAACGGCTGTGCAGCCCAGCCGCGTTCACGTGTGCGTTGTGGGCCGTTTCGATTGTCTCGATCTTCCCTGAGAGGTTGTCCTGGCCGCGCTGTAAACGGTACACCCCCACTGCAGCGTACGCTGCACACACTGCCGTCAGGACGTCGATTGCGGTTTGCCAATCCATGGGAACATGATCCTTCGTTTTTGCTTCCGTACGCAACACCGCTGACTGGCTGGGAGAGGCTACCAGACTAGCAAGGCTGGCAGATACCCTCGTGGTTCTGGTGGTGCAGGTAGCGCGTCTTGCGCACGTGTCGCCCGGCGTCCGCCCGGCTCCGGAGCATCGAGATGTCTCCGCAGTGCGCCATCAGGTCGATGGCCCAGAGCAGGTCCCCGACCTCTCGCTCGAGGTCCTCGCGGTTGGTCGGGCTGTCGGCGATGTCCGGGTTCCGGCTCGGGTAGCCGTGGCGGAGGATCTTGCCGATCGCCTTGCCGATCTCGGCGCACTCCTCGCCGAGCAGTGCGAGCCGTTCGGTCTCGGCCTCGGTGAGGCCGTTGTGGAATCTGGTGTCGTGCATGGGTGCTGCTCCTCGGGTCCGGGCCGCCGGGCGCGGCTACTACGCGATGGTGTTCACGACGGGGAAGCGCTCGATGACCTGTCCGAGCACTTCGGCGTTGGGGGCGTAGATGACGGTGCGGTGCGAGACGATCTCCGACAGGCAGCCGAGGCGGGTGAGGACCTGCAGGTCGTCGTAGCCGGGTCCTTTGATCTCGATCCGCATCGCGTCCATGTTGCGGTGCCCGCGCAGGCGCCAGCCGGGGGCGAGGTGGAAGGAGGCGCGGCGCAGCGTCGCCTCGTCGAAGACCTCCTGCGCGCTCAGGCGCGGGCCGTTGCGCGCGTCGAGCCCGAGCGCGGTGCGCAGCGCCGTCACCTGCGCTGTCGTCAGCACGCGGCCGATCAGGTTCTCGCCGTCGTCGGTGGTGAGGCGGTAGACCTTGACGTCGGTGTCGTCGAGGCGGTGCCAGACGGGCAGCAGCAGGCCGGTGACGAGCCAGAGGCGCGACTCCTTCCAGGGCGGGGTGCCCGCGGTCTCCTCGTCCCACAGGCGCCGCCAGCGGCCGGTGTCGGCCTTGCGCCAGTTCGAGTGACGCATGGCGGCCAGCGGCAGGCTCTCGCGGCCGAGCGGGCGCAGCAGGCGTACGCGGCTCTGGACGGATCCGTCCTCGAGGATCCGCGCCGGGGCCTGCACGCATACGGCTGGGCGGCTCGACTGCGTGTTGACGACCAGCTCGGTGGGCCTGTCGAGCTTCAGCTGCATGTCGTGGACCTGCAGGGCCTGCTCGCTGGTGAGCGGCCGGACCACGTCGCGGCGGACGATCTCGACGATCTCGGTGTCGGTGGCCGCGCCGGCGTGGACGACGGCGGTCTCGCGGCTGGCCGCGGTCAGGCTCTTCGCCTTGATGCGCTCGACGCCCTCGTTGAAGCGGCCGGCCTCGATGGCGGCCTCGACGTTGGCCTCCAGGCGCGTCTCGAGCTCGGCGAACAGCTCGTTCTGCTCGGCGATGGGCAGCGCGAGCAGGCGGTTGAGGAAGGTGTGCATCGGCGGCAGGTCGTCGCGCAGCGTCCCGTCGTCCTCCTTGGCGATGCGCAGGCCGGTCTCCTCGTGCAGGCGCGAGGCGGACCAGCCGCGGATGCTGCCTCCGTAGAGCGCCATGTAGAACTGGCGCAGGGCGGTCTTCGCGTAGGGGGACTCGAAGTTGTCGGTGGCGTGGAACAGCGCGGCGTCGCCCTCGCCCATCGCGGTCTGCGAGTCGCGCTGTCCGCGGGTGATGGCCCCGAGGCTGTCGAGGCGGCGGGCGATGGTGGAGATGAAGCGGCGCTCGCCCTTGACGTCGGTGGTGACCGGCCGGAACAGCGGGGCCGACTTCTGGTGCGTGCGGTGGGTGCGCCCGAGGCCCTGGATCGCCTGGTCGGCGCGCCAGCCGGGCTCGAGCAGGTAGTGGACCCGGCGGTCGGTGTTCTCCGCGCCGAGGTCGGCGTGGTAGCTGCGGCCGGTGTTGCCGGCCAGAGAGAAGACGAGGACGCGCTTGTCGCCGTTCATGAAGGCGTGCGTCTCGTGGGTGTTGGCCGAGGCGGCGCGGGGGCGCAGGGCGTGCCGCTCGCCGCGCTCGTCGCGGACGCGCAGGATGCGGCGCGAGCGGCCGGTGATCTCGGCCACCGCGTCGTCGCCGAAGTGGTGCAGGATCTGGTCCAGTGCGGCGCCGACCGGGGGCAGCAGGCCGAGCCTTGCGAGCAGGTCGTCGCGCAGCCGGACGGCTTCGACCGACTGCACCGGGTTGCCGTCCTTGTCGTGGACCGGGCGGCTGCGCAGGTTGCCGTCGTCGTCCTCGTACTCCTCGTGCAGCGTGGTCGGGAAGGCGTGGCGCAGGAAGCCCAGCACGTACTCGCGGGGGGTGACGTCGACGGTCAGGTCGTCCCACTCGGCCGGCGGTATCTCGGCCAGCCGGCGGTCCGTGAGCGCCTCGCCGGTCGAGACCAGCTGCACGACGGCCGAGCGGCCCTCGCTCAGGTCGGCCTCGATCGCGCGGATGAGCGTGGGGCACTTCATCGAGGTCAGGAGGTGACCGAAGAAGCGCTGCTTGGCGCCCTCGAATGCGCTTCTCGCGGCCGACTTGGCCTGCGCGTTGCGCGTCTCGCCGAAGCTTGTGATGCCGACGGCCTCGAGCGCCTCGTCGAGGTGGGCGTGGATGATCTTGAACGCGCCGGCGTAGGTGTCGTAGATCTCGCGCTGCGCGGGCGTGATGGGGTGCTCGAGGATGTCGATCTCGACGCCGGTGTAGCTCAGGGCGCGGGCCTGGTAGAGTCCGAGGGCCTTGAGGTCGCGGGCGACGACCTCGAGGGCGGCGACGCCGCCGGCCTCCATCGCCTGCACGAACTTCGCGCGCTCCTCGAACGGAGTGCGGTCGGTGGACCAGAGGCCGAGGCGCACGGCGTAGCCGAGCCCCTGGATGGTGCTGGCGCCGGTGGCCGAGACGTACAGCACGCGGGCGTCGGGCAGCGCGTTCTGCAGGCGCATGCCGGCGCGCCCCTGCTGGCTGGGCGCGATGTCGCCGCGGGCGCCGCGGCCGCCCGCCGCGTTGGCCATCGCGTGCGCCTCGTCGAAGACGACGACCCCGTCGAATCGGTGGCGTTCGGCCTCGGCGTCGCCGCCGGCGAGCCACTCGACGATCTGGTCGAGGCGCGCGCGGTTGCCGTTGCGCGCGGGCGAGCGCAGGGTCGCGTAGGTGGTGAAGAGGATCCCCTCGGCGTGCGGGATCCGGTCCTTCTGGCGGAAGCGTCCCAGCGGGATGACGTCGTCGGCCAGTCCGCCCACGGCCTGCCAGTCGCGGCGCGCGTCCTCGATGAGCTTGTCGGACTGCGACAGCCACAGGGCGCGGCGCTGGCCGCGCAGCCAGCGGTCGAGGATGATCGCGGCGACCTGGCGGCCCTTGCCGCAGCCGGTGCCGTCGCCGAGCATCCAGCCCTGGCGGAAGCGCACGGGAGAGCCGTAGCTGGGGGCGTCTGTCTCGTCGTCGGGGTCGTCGTCGACGATGTCGCCGGCGCCGTCGACACGGCGGACGAGCTCGTGGTCCTCGCTGATCCGGAAGGTCGCATCGAGGTGGCTGCCGTGCGCCTCGGCGGCGAGGACGACGCTCTCGAGCTGGGCGTCGGACAGCGCGCCGTCGGCGACCAGCCGCGTGGGCAGCAGTGGCCTCGCCGCCGGCTCGGGGTGGCGCACGGCGGCCATCGCGGCGGACTGGACCAGCGTGGTCGGGTGCGCGGCCGCGCCGTCGACGACGACGGCGGCCGGCTCCCAGGGGTGGTAGGGCCTGTCGCCCGCGGCGCGCGCGTCGGCGGCGGCGGGCGTGCGGGTGCGGTAGGCGATTTCGGCCGTCGGCCCCCACTCGCGGGGGAGCGTTTCGAGCAGCGACGGCTTGCTGCGGCGCCGAGCCGTGCGCTTCGGCGGCGGGGCCGGCGCGGGCCGCGGCGGGCGCAGCCTCGCCTGCCGGCGCGGGGGCAGGCGGTCGAGGACGGCTCCGAGCAGGTGGTCGGCGCTGGGCATCGCCCGCGGCATCGCGTGCCGGGCGGTCCCGGGGGGACGCTGTTCGCCGTCGAGCGGCTTGTCGAGCACCGTCAGGCGGGTCTCGTAGGTGGTGCCCCGGCCCTGGTAGAGCCTGCCGTCGATGGCGGTGGTGAACAGGATGTCGGGCTGCGGGTCGGCGGCGGCGAACAGGTCCCGCCAGTCGGCGTTTCCGGGGACGGCCCCGCTCGAGGTGATCGCGGACAGCCGCCCGCCGGGGCGCAGCGCCGCGTAGGCGGCGCGCACGTGGCGCAGGTCGGCGTCGCGGCGCATGCGGTCGAGGTGCGGGCTGCGCGAGAAGGGCGGGTTCATCAGCACGACGCTGGGCTGGACCTCGGGGAGCAGGTCGCCGATGTGCTCGGCGTCGTGCCTGCTGACCCTGGTGTCGGGGAAGCAGTAGCGGAGCAGTCCGGCGCGGGTGCCGGCCAGCTCGTTCAGGTGCAGGCTGCCGCCGGCCGCCTCGTCGATGCGCAGCGCGGCCAGCGCGGCGAGCATGCCGGTGCCTGCCGACGGCTCCAGCACGGTGTCGCCGGGGCGGATGGCGGCGGCGACGCTCGCGGCCCAGGCCATCTGCAGCGGGGTGGAGAACTGCTGCAGGCGGACCTGCTCGTGGCTGCGGCGGGTCTGGGGCGGCTCGAGCGCCGCGATGGAGTCGAGCAGGGGCAGCATCGCGTCCGGGCGCTCGGTGCTGCGCAGCAGCGCGCGGCCGTAGCGGACGAGCAGGAGCACGACGGCGGTCTCGGCCGCCTCGTAGGCGTGCTTCCACTGCCAGGCGCCCTCGGCGTCGGAGGCGCCGAACGCCTCGGTCAGCGCCTCGCGCAGGCGTTTGCGGTCGATCTTCTCGCCGGCCTCGAACGCGGGCAGCAGGCGCACGCCGGCGCGAAACAGGCGCAGGGCCGTGTTGGGGACGCGCAGGGACGCGGAACCGTTGCCGGGCGCCTGCGGGGACGCGGGTCGGGGCCCGAACAGGTCCGTGGTGGTCTCGGCGGTGGCCTGGTGCATGCGCAGGGTCCTCTCCGTGGCTGAGCGTCTTCGAGTGCGGTCGGGATGCGGCACGGCCCCGCCGGGCGGCTCGTCGAGAGCCGTCCGGCGGGTGGTAGTGTGCGGCAGCGGGGGCCGCGGGGGTTGGGGGGGGACTGCTCCTACTTCTGCAGGAACGGCGGGAGCTCGTCGACCGGTCCGTGGTCGAACGGCGTGGCATCGTCGCCGTCGACGGTCTCGCCGCTGTCGCCGTGGCTGTCGTCGAGCGGCGCGCCGTTGCCGTTCGGCGCCACGGCGCTCGGGTACTTGAGCAGCTTGCCGTTGAGAGCGCCGTCCGTGGTGGGCCCGGTGTCCGCGGCCTCGTCGCCGGCGGTGTCGTCCGCCTGCTCCGCTCCGGCAGCCCCGGCGCTGTCGGTGGACGCTTCGGCCGGCGGTCCGGCGTCGCCGGTCTCGGCGTTGGCGCCGGCGGGCTCGGCCGGGTTGGACTCGCCGTTCGTGTCAGCGGAGTTCTTCTCCTCCGGCGGGCGCGCCGGGTCGAACGCGCGGAAGCCGGCGGGGGTCCAGCCGAGCGCCGCGGCGCGGCCGGCGGGGGTCAGTCCCAGGCTCTCGGCCTCGCCGTTGGGGCCGAAGGCGGCGGCCATCGCCTCGGCGAGCTCCTGCTTCTTGTCCTTCGCGTGGGCGGCGGCCCACTCCGGACCCAGGGTCCTGCGGGCGATCGTCAGCATCTCGCCCTTGCGCATCTGGCTCCAGAAGCGGTCGAGCCCCGGCCGCCAGAGCGCCTCGAACGGGATGTCGAGACGGGCGACGGTCGCCTCGGTCTCGGGGTGCGCGGCGTGGTCGAAGGACAGCTGCTTGTTGAGCGCGCGGGCGGTGGCGGCGGCGAACAGCCGCTGGCGGTCGGCGATGCCGAGGTCGGTGAAGGCGAGGAAGCGCCGGCCGGGGTCCTGCTCCTCGAGCCAGCCGAGCGGCAGCTCGGCGCGGTCGCGCTCGAGCAGCTCGATGCCGGGGCTGGCGCCCTCGAACGCCGCCTGCTGTTCGGGGTTGCCGATCGGGCGGTTGGCGGTGCCGTTGAGGGTCATCGCCAGCGGCCGGGCGCCGTAGATGTGGGCGCCGAAGGCGCTCACCGCCATCTCGTAGGCGGCCAGGTCGAAGGCGGCCTCGAAGTCGTGCGCCAGGTGGGCCTTGACCAGCGCGGTCCGGATCAGCCGCATGTCCTCGGCGAGGCTGTTGCTCAGCCCGGCCGACTTGACGGCCTCGGTCTCCGGGTTCTTCGCGGTCGGGCGCTTCACCGGCGGCGTGTAGCCGCCGGGCGCGGCGCCGCCGTCCGATTCGCCTTCGGCGCCGCCGGTGGCGCCGGCCGCCGGTTCGGGCTGCGGCACGTCCTTGGCGTCGGCGGCGCGGACCAGCCCGGCGTGGATGGTCAGGCCGTGCCACTGGTCGATGCTGACGAGGCAGCCGGCGCAGGCCATCTGCTCGGGTGTGTAGGTGACGTTCTGGTCGATCGCGACGCGGAGGTGGTTCTCGTCGTCGTAGAGTTTCTCGCGCTCGTCCTGCAGCGTGTAGAACGGGTGGTCGTCGGGCAGGTCGGCCTCGTCTTCGCCTGCGGTGTCGGCGATCTTCTCCAGCTGGTCGTCGATCTCGGCGATGCGCTTCTCGATGCGGTCGAGCTCGGCGGCCTGTTCGCCGGTCGGGCCGGTGGCGGTCCCGCGCAGCCGTCCGTACTCCTGGGCGGCGTCCCAGTCGAGCTCGAGGTGGGGCTCGGCCCACTTCCAGCCCTTCGTCTTCAGGTCGTCGGCGACCTGCTGCAGCTTGTCGCCGGCGAGCCGGTCGAGGATGTCCGGGTCGACGAGCATCGCGCGCTCGTCCTCGCCGTCGGAGAACAGGTCGGCCTCGACGAGGCCACCGGCCGCCGTGTAGGCGTCGATGCCGACGAAGCGGGCGCGCGAGTGGCTGGCGCTGATGTTGCTGCGGGTCAGCTCGGCCCGGATCCAGTGCGCGCCGGGGTGGTAGTCCTGGTCCTTGATGCGGTTCCAGACCTCGAGCTGGCGGCCCTGGTTGGCGGTGACCGCGAAGGCGTGCAGGTGCTCGAGCTTGAGCTGCCCGTCGCGCGCGGCGTCGAGGATCTCGTCGGGCAGGCCGCCGAGGCGCAGGCGCTGGTCGACGGTGCGTTCGGAAATGCCGAAGCGCTCGGCGATCCTGTCGCGGGCGACGCCCTCCTCGGTGAGGCGGCGGAAGGCGGTCACCTGGTCGACCACGTGCATCCCGACGCGGGCCTCGTTCTCGGCGAGGCTGATCTCGATGTCGTTGGTGAACTCGTCGAGGATGCGGCAGGCGACCATCATGTCGGGATGGATCTCGCCTTCGTCGACCAGCTCGCGCATCGCCCTGAAGCGGCGCTTGCCGGCGATGACCTCGTAGAGCTTGCCGGCCGGCCGCACGGCCAGGTTGTGGATGGGGCCGTGGGCGAGGATGGACGCCTTGAGGCCCGCCAGCTCGGCGGGCGTGTCGTCGATGGTGCGGACGTTGCGCTCGCCCAGCGTCAGCGCCGACAGCGGCAGGTCGCGGACGGTCCCGCTGGGCTGCGGCGGCGGGGCGCCGGGGGCGGTGTCGGTGGCGGTGGCGGTGGTGGTCATGGGTGGGTCTCCTTGCGTGAGGTCGTCGGGACGGCTCGCGTCGCGTGCCGTTGACAGAAGCATTGCGGCGCGGACCGGGCCGCGGTCAGTGGACGAGCCGGCCGGCGCCGCGGGCGCCGGGCGCGGGCTCCTCGCCAGCGGGGCGCTGCATCAGGGTGTGGTCGAGTGCGGCTTCGGCGTTCTTCGGGTTGTTGTCGATGCCGATCCAGCGCCGCTCGAGCAGGTGCGCGACCGCGGTAGTGGTCCCGGTGCCGACGAAGGGGTCGAGGACGAGCTCGCCCGGGTCGGTCAGCATGCGGATGATCCGCGCGGCGAGCTCGTCGGGGAAGCGCGGGGCGTCGTCGTCGTTGCGTCCCACCGAGGGGATCTTCCAGATCCCTCGGCTGCCCCACTCGGCCCACTCGTGCGGATCGAGGCGGCTGCGGTCGTGGACGAAGGGGCCCGGCCTGTGGAAGAAGAGCAAGTGCTCCCACTCGTCGACCGCGCGGTAGGAGCTTGCGGTCCAGGCGTTGTTCTGCCAGGCGGGCGTCTTGCTCCAGATGCGGGTGTCGTAGAGGTACAGGCCCGCCGCTGTGGCGGCGTCCTCGACGATCCCGGAGGTGCGCAGCACGCGGCTCGGAGGCCGCTTGCCGGCGCGGTGCGCCGAGCCGCGCTCGCGCCGGGCGACGGTCTGCTCGCTGCAGCCGAGCAGGTGCGCGATCTCGCGTTCCGACGCGCCGGGATGCGCGCGGCGAGCGGCGGCGACGTCGCCGCCGGTGACGCCGCCCTGCCGGTGGCGGCTCTCGGCGTACGGCCCGGGCGGCAGCGCCGGGTCGGGCCAGGCGCGCATGTCGGAGATGTTGACGACCGCGAACCCGCCGGGGCGAAGTACCGTCGCGTGCAGCGCCAGCAGCTCGTACATCAGCTCGGTCCACGACCCGATGGTCAGGCCGCGTTCGTACGGCTTGCCCATCAGGTACGGCGGCGACCACAGCGCGAGGTCGACCGAGGCGGGCTCGATCCGCGCGGTCTGCTCGCGGGCGTCGCCGCAGGCGATGGCGTTGGGAAGCAGGCGGCCGGTGGCCGTTTGCAGTGGGCGTGTCGCCGTGTCTGCTGGCATGTTGCGGTGCCCGGTCGCCGGCGTTCAGGGCTCTCCTGTGCTTGCAAGTCTGGCCGGGGACGGTTCTGACGTTCGAGGTGTTGGCGCCGGAGGAGGGGCCCGGCAGTCGCAGGGGGGGCGGCGCGGGCCGGCGGGTCAGTCGGCGGGCGGCCGCGTCTTCAGCGTGTCGAAGAGCATGGAGCGTATCTCGCGGACGTCGTCCTGGACATCGTCGATCCGCTGGTTCGTGTCGTCGATCCGCTGGTTGACGTTGTTGAACCCGTCGTTCATCCGGCGGTTGGTGTCGTCGATCCGCAGGTTCACGCCGGTGAAACCGTCGTTGATCCGTGCGTTGGTCGAGCAGGTCCCGATGCCGAGGGTGACGATGATCGCCCCCATGCCGAGCAGCAGGGTCAGGGTGTTCTTGTCAGGCATGATGTTCTCTTGGGAGCGTAGCCCCTTGGCCGGGACCGGTCAATTGCGAGTGTCGTGACGAACTGTTTGCGTCCGGTATTGGGGCCGGCGCCCCGTCGGCTGCGGGGGCGCCGGCCGAAGCGATGGAGCGTGGGTGCGTCAGCGCATGGTGGCGTGTCCTTTCCGGTTTTGGCCGGGACTGCCGGCTGAGGATTTCGGGGCGTCGGCGCAAACCGCCGCCGGTGCGGGCGGGCGTCGACGGTGGCGTTGCTGCGCGGTCAGCGTGTGCGGGTGGATTCCGGACGGCACGATGCCGCCGTCAGCGGCGGGACCCGAGCTCGTGTCAGCAGTGGGACGGTTATCGTGGCGGCTTCGGTTGCCGGGCATTCGCCGGCTTGCGCCTCGATGCGGTACGTCCAGCCTCGTCGCAGCGCGCTCGCGGGGATGCTCCAGCGTCCGCTGTGGCTCGTCGTCGTCTCGACGGCCTCGGGCGGTCTTTCTCCCGACAGCACGCTGCTCGTTCTCCCGGCCAGCCCCGGGCTTTTTCCGTGCGGTTCGAACCGGATGGTTCCGCGGATTCTTCCGCCGGGCTCCGGCGGACGCACCATCAGGTGGCCGATGATCGCTCCTCGTTCTGCCGGTTCACCGGCCATCAGCCACTTGGTGACTGTGTCCTGGCTCGCGGCGCCGAGCAGCATCAGGCCGATCATCAGCGCGTTGGCCGCGATCCGGTGCCGTGCGTACAGCCGACGGCGCCTGCGGCCGCATTGCGTTCGCCAGTTTCCGGCTGCGGTTCTCGCTTGCATCGTTACTGTTCGGGCACGCACGGCGGCACCGTGATCTCGATGCGCCGTTTCCAGATGCTCGATTGCCACGTGCCGGCAGCGACCTGCTCGCATCCTTCGCGGTGCACGAGTACCCGGTACGGCAGCGCCCTGGCCGCCGCGTAGGTGTGGAAGCGCCCGTCCGGGTCCACCCACAGCCAGCGGGCGGCGTCGAGCGGTTCGCGGATCGGTTCGGCTTCGAGGTTCCGGAACGCTACGGCATAGGCGTCCAGCGGTGTTCCTGCCGCGGGGTCCGGCACCAGCACGACTGCCGTTCGCGCGAACGCTTCGCCTTCGCGTCCCGGCTCGACGAGCTGACCGATCGGGTTGAGCGCCAGCTGGCGGAAGGTGAGGGCCTTTGCTGGCGGAACCAGCCAGATTGTCATCAGGATCAGCCACGGTATCCGGTGGCGGGCGCGTCGTGCGAGCCGGCGCAGGCGCTTGCGGCGCTCTCGCGTGTTTGTCCAGTTCCTGAGTCCGCGCATGATGGCGGGAGTCTAGTCGTGGCCGGTTCGCGCGTCCTGCGCCGGTTAGTCTCGCCGCATGGAGTTCCCGATTCGCTCGCGTGCCATTGCCGGGTGGTTCGTTGCGGTCTTCGCCCTCGCCGGTGGCGGCGCCTGCGGCCGCGTCTCGGTTTCCGAGCTCGTGATCGGGCTGCAGCTGGCGAATTACGTGCCGACGCCGGTCCACACGGCCCACCGCATGCTGACGCTGGCCGGTGTGGGTCCCGAAGATGTCGTTTACGACCTCGGATCCGGTGATGGAAGGCTGGTTGTCCTGGCGGCTTCGGCCTACGGTGCGCGGGGAGTGGGTATCGAGCTTGACCAGGACCTCGTGGAACGCTCCCGCCGCAACGCGGTCGCTGCCGGCGTCTCCGATCGCGTCCGCTTCGTCGTCGGCGATCTGATGACTGTGGACCTGCGCGGGGCGACTGTTGTGACGTCGTACCTGTATCCGTCCACCATGGAGCGGCTCCGGCCGCGTCTTCTGGCGCAACTGCCCGCGGGCGCCAGGATCGTCTCGCATGCCTTTGCGATGGGCGACTGGGCGCCGGACGCCGTGGAGCGTTTCCTGTACGACGCCGGGTGGCCCGGCGTGGTCTATCTGTGGCGGGTTCCCGTCGCCGGGTCCGTCTCTTCCGAAGGCTGATCCTCAGCCGTTGATTATCGCCACGGCGGCGCAAGCCTGTGCGTTTCGTCTCGGCGAGCGCTTCAGGCGCACCAGGGCGGCGATCCGCAGCCCGTTGAGCTCGGCCTGCAGCCAGCGCGGGGCCGCCGTCCAGGTGACGGTTCCCTGGGGCGGTGCGCCGCCGGCGCGGGCTCCGGCGTGGTGGAGCAGGGCGAGGTAGCTTTCGAGCGGCAGCGTGGAGCCGTCGCTGAACCAGACGACGCCGGCGCTGTCGGCGTTCTTGCCGTGGTCCCAGCTGACGGCGACCGGGACGACGGGCCGTGCGCCCTCGCGGGCGCGCGCGTCGTGGCCGGCGAGCTGGCGCATCGCCGGGTGCGGTATCCGGGTGGCGCCGTCGGTGGGCGGTTCGCCGGCCCACAGCGCGTCGGCGGCGGCGTGCCAGCGGCGGTCGGGGCCGCCCGGGCCGTCGGCGGCGTGTCCGACGATCCAGAACGGGCGGCGCGGGTCGTGCGCGGCGTCGTTCGACAGCGCGATCACGCGCCCGCGGTCCGGCGGGTGGGGACGCCGTTGGCGCGGCGCCGGGCGGTAGTCGCTCAGCGGGACCCCGGCGGCCCGCTGGGCCGTGGTCATTGCCGGCAGGAGGAGGCTGGTCACAGTGGCTCCAGCAGGTCTTCGGGGATGCGGTGCGTGAGCCTGGTCCGTTGTACGGGCCAGCGCCCGCGGCGCAGGCGCCGGGCCAGGACCGCGCAGGCGGTCGCCGCATCGGCTGGGCGCAACGCGTTCGGCTCTGCCCGGCCCCGGCCCTTGAACCAGTGTGCGGGCCAGCGGACCGCGTGCAGCAGCATCGCAGCCTCGTGGGGCGCGTCGAGCAGGACCTGCCCGACGAGCGCCGGCCGCGGACTTCTTCCCCGCGGCATGGTGCGCTCGAGCGTTTCGCTGAGCCTGCGGGCGGCGCCGGGCGCCTCCATGCAGGCGAGCGCGAAGAGCGAGCCCGGGGGCCTCCGCGCGGTCGCGGCTCGCGGGTCGAAGTCGTCGGGGAACTTGTGGATGCGGCGCAGCAGCCTGCGGGCGAGATCCTCGGCGCGTTCGGCGCGGTCGGCTGCGGACTCGGCCAGCCAGGGGCCGGGGTCGGTCAGCAGCTCGATGCGGTCGCCGGCCGAGGCCGTGCGCGCGAGCCGGGCGGCGGCTTCGAGCGCGTCGGCCGCCGCGTCGAACGGCCCGTGGATGACGCCTGACGGCGCCTGCGGCGCGCGGCTCCGCAGGTGCAGCACCGCGTGCCGCGCGAGGGCGGGGCGGCGCTCGCGACGCGCCGCCCCGTGGCTGGGGTTCCGCATCCGTGCGGAGTATGGGGACCGGGGGGCGGTGGTCCGCCCGGGCGGCTATGCCGCGGCGGCGTGCTGCGTTCGCACGAGGTTCGCGGGCCGCGGGGCCGGGTGCGCGGCGTTCTCCCGCGCCTTGCGGCCCCCGCGGCGCCGGCGGCGGCGGTTGCCGCTCGGCTGCCGGCTGTGCCGCGCGATCTCGTCGGTGAAGCGCCAGCGCTCGATGGCCGACCGCATCTGCAGGATCCGGTGGTCGAGTGGCGCGGGCCGCGACGAGGCGTACTGGTCGACCAGGGCCAGGAACGCGGTCTCGAGCGGCTCGTCGAGCAGCGCCGACAGCGCGATCAGGTGTTCGTCACCCTGCGGGTCCTCCGCCTGGTAGACCAGGATGGGCGGGCCGGCCGGCGGGACGCGCCAGGCGCGGACGTGGGCCGTCGAGGGCTTGTGCGCGTAGCCGGCGAAGCGGTCGCCGACGTGGACCATGTCGCTCGTGTGCTCGCGGTCGAGGGCGACCAACACGGCGCCGACGCGGACCTCGTACAGGCGCGGCTCGGGCGAGGTCCACGGGTCGGGGTCGAGCGGCGCGCCGGTGGCGCCGGGGGTGACGGGGACCGCGCCGTGGAGGCGCTCGCCGTGCAGGGCGAGGCGGCCGGGGTCGTGGGTGACGTGGCGCAGCTCGACGAGCTGGCGGGCCGGCAGGCGGTCGGCGGCGATGTAGCGGACCATGGCGCCGGTGCGCGCGGTCGTCACGCGGGTGTCGACCGGGGCGGGCTCGCCCGCCGGCGCGTCGTCGCCGAAGACGGATGCCTCGCCGTCGGGCAGCGTGCTGATGCGTGCGTACTCCCGGCCGCTCCAGCGGCCGGCGTCGGGCACGAACCCGTCGGGGTACGGCTCGGGCCGTTCGTTGCCGATCGGGGCGTACGTGTAGACGGTCTCTGTGCTCTGCATCGGGATGCACCTCGGCCGGCCTGGGCCGGCATGATTGGAGGATGAGCCGGAAAACGGCTCGTGAATCGGGGCCGCAAGGCACCGGTGCGTGGACCGGAACGGCGCCGCTGGCGCGGGCGGGCGTGGTGGATGAGCCTGTGGCGTACGCGTTGCCTTGGCCGCCCGGCTACGCTGCCGTTCCGCCCGTCCGTATGTCTCCATTGTCGCCCGTCTGAATCCCTCCCTCGTGGTTCGTTTCTGGTTCCGCGCCGACGTTCGAGAGGCGGCGGCGGCCCGTCGAGGGCTCGCGCGGGTCCGTGTTTCCGGCGTGCATGCAGGGTGCGGTGTTCACCGCCGGGGCGGGCTGCCGTCCGGCCTCGCCGCGGGTCTCGTTGGCGAGCGCGCGCATGGCCTCTTCGATGTCGGCGATGGCCTCTTCGGCGGTCAGCGCGACGATGTCCTTGGGCTGCAGGATCATGGAGCGGGAGCGGTTCGGGACGTACGTGGGTTCCATTCGGTGCGCCTTTCCTGGGTTGGGTCCGGGCCGCGCAGCGCGCGTCCGGACCGTGGTGCCGTACGGTTGCGGGGGCGGGGGCGGGTTGCCCGCGTGCGCGTGGAGCGGAGGGCGTTGCGATGAGCGGGGATGGTGGCGAGCAGGGCGAGGTCGTGCTCGGCGACGAGGAGCGGCAGCAGTTCGAGACCGCCGTCGGTACGGCGCGCCGGGCCGCGGGAGTGGACGAACCCCCGGCGTTGACGGCCGAGGACGGCGTGTCCGGCGAGGATGACGAAGACGAAGAGGCGGAAGCAGAGGCGCTCGATCCGAATGCCCTGGATGATCCGGCGGCGTGGGAGCTTCCCGCCGCCGATCCCGCGCCTGTCGCCGGCAAGCCCGTGCCGGCGGGCGTGTGGCGGCGGATCGCCGCCGCGGTGCTCGATGCCGGCGTGAGCCTCGCCGCGGCCGGCGTGGCCCTGCTGGTCTCCGAGCTGCTGTGGCTGCGGTCAGGGGGGGAGGTCTCGGCCCCGGTATGGGTGCCGGTCCTGGTGTTCTTCGCGGCCGAATGGACGCACACGCTCGCCGGCGAGGGTCTGTACGCCGGGGTCACCCTGGGGAAGCGCGTGCTGCGGCTGCGGGTCGCAGGCGGCGGCGGTCGCGAGCCTGCGCTATGGCGTGTGGCCGTGCGGCGAGCGTGCCTCGACGCGGTGGTCCTCGCCGTGGCGGCGCTGGCCTTGTGGTTCACGATGGTGCGGCAGTACGGGGGGCTGCCGCCGGGGACGCCGGTGGAGCTGGACGGGTCCGCCGTGGCGGTGTTCTGCGCCTTCTTCGTGAACCTGGCGGTGCTGCTGGCGCTGGCCGGCCGGTTCGACCCGCAGCGGCGCTTCCCGCACGACTCGCTGGCGGGACTGGCGGTGGTCTGCAGCGGCGGTCCGGGGACCGCCGGGGGCGCCGGGGCCGGTTCGAGCGGCCGGCGCGTGGCGGCTCCTGTCGGCGTGGTTCGCCCCCGGTGGGACGACGAGACGGCGGAGGTGGTCCCGGAGCGTCCGTGGGATGGCCGCCGGTGGCGTCCTGATCCGGCGGCGGCGGCGAAGGCGGCCGAGCGGGAGCGCGCGCGGATGGGGCCGGTGTCGCGGCTGATCGACCGTGCCGTCGCCTGGGGTCAGGGGGCCGTGGCGGCTCCGGCCGCGAAGGTGGGGGACGCCGAGTCGAAAGCGGCTCCGTCCGGGTCCGGCGGCGGCGGCCGGGTTGGGCTGGTCAACAGGTTGGCAGACCGGGTGGTCGCTTGGTCGGAGGGTGAGACCGAGCCGTCGTCTCCCACGGAAAAGGATGCCGGTGGCTGAGGGCGGTGACGCCGGCGTGCTCGCAGGCGTCTATTCGTCGTTGTCGGCGGGGGCGGCGCCCTTGATGGCGTCGATCACGAGGGCGCGCAGCTCGCGCATCTGGTCCTGCAGGTCGTCGATCCGGCTGTTGACGTTGTCGAACCGCCTGTTGACGCTGGCGTTCAGGTCGTCGAACCGTGCGTTCACGCTGGCGTTCAGGTCGTCGAACCGTGTGTTGACGCTGGCGTTCAGGTCGTCGAACCGTGTGTTGACGCTGGCGTTCAGGTCGTCGAATCGGCTGTTGATGTCGCCGATCCGGTTGTTGACGGTGGCGTTGACGTCGTCGATGCGGTTGTTGATGCCGCCGGCGATGATGCCGATGAACGCCACGATGACGGTCGTCATGGCGATTCCGGTTCCGACGACGGTCGCGATGATCATGCGGTTGTCGGTCATTCGTTCCTCACGATAGCACTGATTCCGGGTTCGGGAGGCAGTCCGGCGCGGCTTCCGGCTGTCTCGTTTGCGGCCCTGGCGTCCGTTCTGCGCGGCGGCTGCGTGGCCTTCGGCCCGTACGCTTGCCTGCGCCGGCGGAGGGCGCCGGTGTCGTGGTGCTTCAAACGGGCGGGTGCTGGCCGTGTTCTTCCAGATGCAGTCGATTGTGCGGGTGCAGGGTTTGCCTGCGGCAGTTGCGCGCGTGCTCTTGCTTCTTGCGGGATTCGCTGTCCCCTCCTTCGCGGTTGCGCAGCCTGCGCCGGCTCCCACGTTCCCTTCGGGTGCGTCGGTTCGGGTCGTCGAGCCGGGTGATTCCGGGTGGACCGGGGTGGTGCTGGAAGTGGCGGTGACATTGGAGGAGGAGGAAGACGAAGAGGATCCGCCGCCTCGTGCGGATTACTGCTTTCCGTACCAGCTGAGCCTTGGGACGGCTTCCTCTGCGGACGTTCGTTACGCCGGTTCAAGCACCTCTGGCCAGTTCGTGGTCGTAGCCGACAATCAGGACTTGGTCGCTTCGGACGATGTTGAGCTGGCCGGGGATGACCTGTTGGAGGGCGACGAGACGTTCTACCTCGACGTGTACGAAGGGCAATCAGCCGAGACGTCGTGTTCTGTCGCGGGGGTTGTGATTGCCCGTGTCGAGGTCACCATCGAGGACGACGACACCAACGCGCCGGGCCTCGCCGGCGACCTCGAGGTGACGGAGACCGACGCCGACTTCGTCGCGTTGCTGGCGCTGACGCTCGATGAGGCGGCGGCCGAGACCCGCTGCTATCCCTATCGCCTCGCGTACTCGCGTTCGACGGCTACCAGCGCCGACGCACGCCTGGTGGGGTCGGACCGCCGTTCTCCCGCGGACTTCGGGACCTTCGTCGTGCAGCCGCGTTCGACGACCGCGGTCTCGTCGAACCTGCTGGTCGTCGGAGACGACGTCATCGAGGGCGACGAGACGCTGCACCTGGACGTGTATGCCCCCGGCGCGGCCGGGGAGGCGTCCTGCTCTCCGTCAGGAGCGCCGGTCCGCAGCATCGTAGTCGTAATCGTCGACGACGACCTTCCGGTGCAGATCGCTTCGTTGCGGATCGACGGGGCGGTCGACGACATCCACCGGGAGGGGGATTCCGGCGAACGCGAGTCCGTGCATCTGATCGTCACGTTCGCCCGCCGGCTGACCGAGCCGGTCACGCTGCGCTACGGCTCGGTGGCCGATGCCGAGGCGCGCGGGAGCGAGCCGAAGCAGGACGTCGAGACCGTCTCGGGCCGGTCGGTGACCGTTGACGTGGGTCAGATCGCGGTCCGCGTGCGGGTGGCGACGATCATCGGCGACGACCGTGTCGAGGCGGTGGAGTACTTCTCGGTGTGGGCCGCGGTGGACGAGTACTCGGCCGAGTCGAAGATGTGGCTGCGCGTCGGCATCGCCAACGACGACGTGCCGGGGGACGAGATCCTCGAGGTGGTTCTCGAAGGCGATGGGGTCGACGGCGGGGCCATCGTCGAGGGGGACCCGGATCCGGGCGCCGGCGGCGGCGAGTGCCAGCGGGAGTGGAAGTGCGTCTTCCTGGTCCTCGGGTTCAGCGGGGGCCGCCAGTCGAAGGACGTCGTCTATCAGGTGCACACGGTGGCCGGATCGGCGCGTCCGGGCGAGGACTACCGTTTTCGCGACGGTGTCCGGGTGCGGCTCGAGGAGGGGCACCTGCGCACCTTTGACGTGCGGGACCCGCTGCAGCTGCAGGTCCGCCGGGACTTTTTCGTCGAGGGTGAGCGCGAGGACCTGTTCCTCGTGGTGCACATGCTGGCGGGCGACGAGTCGCCGCTGTTCAGCTGGTACGAGCGCATCGAGATCGTCGACGACGACCGCTCCGGCGGCACGGACGGCGCGTTGTGGTTCGGGTTGGCCGACGGGCTCGAGTCGTGTCCCGAGCCCAGGAGCCTGGTCCGCGTCGCCGAGCCGCTCGACGGCGGCGTGCGGCCGGTGCGTCTCGACCTGGCGCTGGCGCAGCGGGGCGGCGAGCAGCAGCCGCAGGATACCGAGCAGGATGCCGAGCAGCGGTCCGGCTGTCAGGTGGGTTTCGGCAAGCCGGTCACCGAGTACCGCTACGAGCTTCGTTCCGGCATGGCCGAAGTGGGCCGCGACGTGCTCGATCCGGCCGGGGCCGGCGGCGTGGTCCGCTTCGTGTCGGGCCGCGCGTCGGTGCACTTCGACGTCGTCGGCGACGCCCGGCTGGAGGGCGCCGAGGACCTGACGCTCGCGCTGGTCAGCGGCGCGGGCACCGTCGCCCTGTTCACTATCGTGGTCGAGGACGCCGAGTCGGCCCGCGAGGCTGTCTCGTCGCGCACGGCCAGCGCGGTGCGCATCGGCCGCGTGCTGGCCTCGGAGGTCTCCGACGTGCTGGCGGACCGCTTCTCGTGCGCGGCCTCGTCGGCCTGCTCGGCGCTGGGTGCGCCTTCCGATGCGCAGCTGTGGCCGGGGGGGCGTTCCGGTCCGGCGGTCTCGCCGGGGATGCTGCTGCGCCGGCTGGCGTGGTCGGCCGGTTCGTTCGCGATGCCGTCGGCGGCCGCTGCGGATGGTGCAGCGCTGCCTCTGTCGGGCCTGCCCGGTTCGAGTCTCCCCGGTTCCGGCCTGTCCGGCTTCGGACTGCCGGGTCTCGGTGGCGGCTCTCACGCCCTGGGCGCCGGCGCCGTTCCCCATGCCCTGCATGGTCCAGGCCGTCTGCAGGCCGACCGGCTGGCGGTGGTGGGCCGCGCTCTCGACGGTCTCCGCTACCAGGGGGATCCGGGGCGCTGGCTCGGCCCGGTGAACATCGCCCGCGGCGATCACCGTCCGGCAGCGTGGACCTTCTGGGCGCGCAGTTCGTACGCGGCTGTCGACGACACGTCGAGCACGGCACGGCGTTTGCGCACGTCGATGCTGTCGATGACGGGCGGCCTGGACCGGCAGGTGGGCCTGTTCCGCATTGGGGTGCTCTACACGCATGCGTTCGGCGAGTCCGAGGTGGACGTGCACGGGCATGCCCAGCAATTCGTTCCCGCTGATCCGGTGCACGGGTCGAGCTGGCGCGTGGTCGCGCCGTACGTGGGCTGGATGCCGCACCGGCGGTTTCGGTTGTGGGTGTCGCCCGGCTGGGTGACCGGTGGCGGGGCCGTCGCCGGTGGCGAGGGCCTGGACGCGCGCATGCGGATGGTCGTCGCCGGCGGATCGTTGTCGGTCTACTCGTCGCGCGATGTCAGCGTGGATGTCGAGGCCGACGTGTTCGAGGTCGATGTCGACAGGACGCCTTCGGTGTCGGAGCGGCGGTTCGAGATGCGGGAGGACGCCTTCTCGGGGCGCGCGCAGCGGGCGCGGCTGGCCGGTCGGATGGGCTTCCCGCTCGGCGACCCGGCGACGTCGGCCTCGCGTCTGACGGTGCGCTTCGGCCGCCGGTGGGATGTCGGGACCGACATCGACTGGGTATGGGGTCCGATCGCACGTTCCGCGTCCTGGGGTGGCGCGGGCCAGGTCTCGGCGACCGACCTTCTCGTGGACCTGCGCTACCGGCGCCTGCGCTCGTCGCTGTCGCTGGTGCTGACGCTGGGCGTGCAGCTCGGCGGTGAGGAGCCGCAAGTCGGCGGTGAGCACGTGCGCTTCTCGTCGCGGCGGCAGATGGGTTTCGGCGGGGGCCTGCAATGGGGCGCGGCCGGGTCCGGAGCCGGGTGGTCGGCTTCGCTCCGCCCGTCGTACGGGCACGTCTCGGCGGCGATGCCGGGCTGGTGGAGCGGCGCGGTCCCTCGCCTCGGCGGGCTGGGCGGGTTCGAGGTGGCGCCGATGGTGGACGCCGAGGTCGGCTACGGGTTCGACGACGGGGGCCGGGTGTCGGTGTCCGGCCGCCGGGCGTTCGGCGGGGGGCGCCCGGGTGCGGGTGGCCTCGGGGCGGTGCTGCGGTACGGCCGCGGGTGGTGATCTCCCGCGGCTGGCTCCGGCGGGTTCAGCGGGCGGCGTGGCCGAAGCGGACGGCGTCGAAGGCGTCGGGTGAGTGGCGGTCGCCGAACGCGGCTTCCGTGTAGCGCGCCTCGTGGGGACGCGCCGCAGCGTGCGGCCGCAGCAGCACCGGGTCGATGCTCTCCGGCGTGATGCCGCCGTAGGCGGTGTCGGCGCTCTTCAGCACCACCGGGGTGTTCTCGGGGTACCGCTCGAGCAGGTGCCGGCAGAGCTCTCCAATGGTCATGACGGCCGGTTCGGTCGTCAGCTGCGCGAGCAGATCGGCGTTGACGTCGATGTTCTCCCCGGTGTGGGTGTGGATGGTGAACGTCCCGTCGTCGTTGACGGCCGGGTCGTACCACTCGTCGACGTAGAAGGTGCGGCTGCGGTCGATCAGGCGGACTCGCCTTTCGTCGGCCGCAGCCGCGGTGAACTGCGCTCGTGTCATCGGGTTGCTTCTCTCTGCCGCCCGGCGTCGGGAGCGGCGTGCGGAACTCGTGCGGCGTTGTCGCCGGTCTCAGCGGGGGTGGCGCCGGGGGCGTCGGGGGCGTCGGCCGTGCCGTTGCCCGCTTCGGCTGCTGCGTTCCCGTCGGGTGTCGGGGCCTGCGGAGCCGGCTCGCCGTCCGGGACGGTTCTCGCAGGGGTGGCCTTGGCATCGGGACTGCCATTACCGGGCGTGTCGCCCGCCTCGCGTGCTCGACTGTCTGCAGACGCCGGGGTCTCGGGAGCGGGCTTGTTCGGAGTATCGGCTGCGGCGCTTGCAGCCGCGTCGGTCGCGCTGCCGTCGGCGTCGGATTCGGCGGTACCGGCGGCTTCCGCGGTGGGGACGGGATCCCCGTTGTTCGCCGTGTCGTCGCCGGCGTCGCCGTCCTTGCCGGCCGCTTCCGGCCGGCCGTCGGCTGCCGTGTCCGTTCCGGTCTCCGTGGCCGGAGCTGCGCCGGAGGCATCGCCCGTGGCGCCGGGGTCGGCCTTGCCGGTGGCCGCGCTGGCGGGTTCGGGTCTCTGATCGCTTGGGGCGCCGTCGCCGGCGGCGGTCTTGTCGCCCGGCTTGCCGGGTTCGGTCACGCCTGCATCGGGTGCGGCGGTGGCGGTCGGCGACTCCTCCTGCGGGGCCGCATCGGTTTGCGGGCTGGCGCCGGCCGGCGGTCCGGCGTCGTCGGTCGCGGCGTTGTCGCTCGGCGGCGCCGCGGCGTTCGGGGGTGTCTCTTCCGCGGGGGCCCGGGTCCCGCGCTTGTCCTTGCCCTTGCCTTGGCGGGGGCGTCTGCGCTGTTGGGTCCTCTTCGGTTCAGGCGTGGTCTCGGCCTTCGGCTGGGGCGGTGTGTCGGCCTCCGGCTTCGGCATCGTCTCGGCGATCGCGGTCAGGCTCTGCTGCAGCTTCTCGATGCCCCCGCGCAGCTGCGGGATGCCGCCGGCGTGTTCGGCGATCTCGTTGATCTGCTTCCGCAGGCCGTTTGCGGTCATGTATGCGTTGGTGGCGCTCTCCCGGGCGTCGGCGGCCGTGGCGCGGATCTCGTTGACCTGTTCGGTCATGGACTCGCCGCGTGCCGTTGTCTCGGCCCGCGCCGCGTCGATTGCGCCCGAGATCCCTTCGATGCCGGTCTTGACGTCACTCGCGTGGTCGTCCGCGCTCCGGCGCATCGACTCCACTGTTCGCGCGGTCTGCTCCAGCGTCGCCTGGTGGTGCTCCACGCTGCTCTGCAGCTTCCGAAGCGAGCCGTTGGCCTCCCGCAGCTCGTTGCGGATCTGTACGAGCAGCTCCGTGTCGGCGCCCTTGCTCTTCGGGGTGCGCATCCAGCTTCTCAGCGCGATGCAGGCTGCCAGGAAGGCGATAGCGGCCATCGCGATCGGTCCGGTATCGAATCCGTAGGTTTCCATCGGGTCGTCTCCAGTTCGGGTGTTGCCGTGCCGCGCCCGTGCGGGGCTCAGTGCCGTGGGCGGGGCCACCAGCGGCTGCCGGATGCGGCGTGCGGTCCGTCGTGTCCGTCGGGGCGTTCGCAGCGCTTGCCGCTGATTGGACCTCGCTCGGTGCAGCGGCCCCGCGGC
Organism: Vicinamibacterales bacterium; assembly: GCA_963662835.3. Classification (GTDB taxonomy): domain Bacteria; phylum Acidobacteriota; class Vicinamibacteria; order Vicinamibacterales; family UBA8438; genus WTFV01. Next base: position 5,463,537 of record CAXXVU020000002.1, on the reverse strand, counting down.
GTGCGCCGCGGCCTCGCCGGCCGTTGCGCGGCCGGCTTGCTGACACCGCTCGGCGTCTCGGGGATGGGCAGCTTGGGCTGTTGGTCTGCTCGGGGCATGTCTGCACGCGGAGAGTGTAGGAACCTGCGGCCGTTGGGCGGTTCGGTGGCCGCGATCCCTTACGTTCGTGTCTGGAGACAGCGGACGGGATACCGGACCTGCGGGGTTTTCCGGAAGGAGGCGATGAGGCTGTGCGGTGGTATCAGAAGGCGGGGTTGTCGTTCGTGTTCGGGACTGGTGCGCTGCTGTGCGGGGTGGCTCTCTTCGCGGTGTGCCCCGAGCGTCCGTTCGGCATGGGGCTGGCGGCGCTGTCCATGGGCGTGCTGGCGCTGTTCGCCAACGCTCCGTGGCTGCCGGGGCTGGTGCGCCGGCGGGCGTTCCGCGCCGTGATCGGGACGCGGCGCACCGTCGCCGGGACACTGGTGGCCGCTCAGGCCGCGCTCGCGTCGCTGGTCGTGGATCCGTTCGTCCTGCGCCGTTGCGGCGTGGTGGCGGGGCTCGCGATGCTGTTTCTGGTGCTCGGTGCGGACCGGGTGTGGGCCGGCACTGGCCCCTGGGAGATGGCGGTCATGGCCCTGTGTACGTCCTTCTCGGGCGTCATCGGGAAGGGGCTGGCGCTTGTCGCGGTGATCATCGGCGGTTTGCTGTTCGCATTTGGCGAAGGCGGCTCGAAGTCGGCCATCGCCGGTCTGATCTTCGGAGCCGGGATGGTGCTTGCGGCGCCCGCCTTTCTCAGCTGGATTGGCCTGACCGGTGCGGCCTGCTAGTCGGCGGGCCGGGTCGCGTTGCGCTCGCCGGGAGCGCGGCGCGCCGCCGCTGTCGGGCGGGCTTTGTCCATGCGCGCGACCCTGGTCTCAGGGTCGCGCGCATGTCCTGTTGCGGACCTCGCGTACCAGCGCAGGGCATGAGCGGGGCGCCGTCGTTGCCGATGACGGAGACGCGGTTGTTGCGCGCGGGTGGGTGCTGGCGCTTACGGGCTGCGGGTCCGTTGGACCCCGGACCCGTTTCCGGATCCTCGGCCTCGCCGCGTGTGATCGACCGGACCGGACCGGCGTCCGGGCGCGGGGCGCCGGCTGGGAGCGTCAGTCGGCGGCGGGATCCTGCTTGACGGACTCGAACAGCAACGTTCGCAACTCGCGGACGTCGGCGTCCAGGTCGTCGATCCGACGGTTCAGGTTGTCGAAGCCTTCGGTCATCCGACGGTTCAGGTTGTCGAAGCCTTCGGTCATCCGACGATTGACGCTGTCGAAGCCTTCGGTCATGCGTGTGTTGACGTCGTCGATTCGCCGGTGCACGTCGTCGATGCGTCCGTTCGTCGAGCAAGTGCCGACGCTGATCGCGGCGATGATTGCGCCGACGCCGAGCATCATGCGCATGTCGTCTCTATTAAGCATGCTGGTTCCTATCCTATCAGGGGTCAGGGTCGTTGGTCCGGCCGACACGGCGGATCAGAAGGGAATGTCGTCGATCTCTCCGCTGCTCGGATTCTCCGGCTCGGCGCTGGCTTCGATGACGCGGTCGAGCTCGGCGCGGGCGACGGCCAGCGTGGACGGCGGGAAGTCCCTGCCGAGCATCCAGTCGAGGAAGTCGGGATGCGCGTCGACCGGATCCCCGCGGTGCCTGCCGAAGCCGAACACGATCCGGTCCTGGTCGTCGCGGACGAACTTCCCGGCGACGTCGACCATGCGCGGGTTGCCCTCGGCGTGCAGCTCGTCGACGGTGGCTCTGCCGGCCATCGCCTCGATGACGGCCACGGTCATCCGCACGTCGTCGCCGGCGTCGTGCGCGCGAAGCTCTTCCGGTACCGGACCCACGAAGCGCTCGTAGGCGTCGGTGAGCTTGCGGGGCTCGCGCTTCTGCCACAGCCGGAGCGGGTCGACGATGCGCAGGTCCGCCGTGCGCAGCTCGCATCCTGCGTGGGCGAGCTCGACCTCGAGGATCTGGATGTCCGACGAGACGGAGTAGCCGCCGATGTCGGCACCCTCGAGGAACGCGGCGACCTCGGCCGCGACGGCGCGGAACGGGGGCCACGAGGCGGCCTGTGCGTCGGTGATGCCGTGCACGGCGCCCGATCCCGGATCGATCGGCGTCTCCGGATTGACGAACCACTCGCGCTGCTCGACCGCGCCGCCGGGGAGCAGCTTGTGGACGGCGAGGCTGATCAGCCGGGCGTCGGCGGGCGACGGGCCGGTCCACTCGCTGTCGATGACGCACAGCGGGCGGGTCAGGTTGGCGAGCGCGTGGCGGGGCGGCGAGGGACTGTAGTCGGGCATGGTTCTCCTGCGGCGTTGCCGGCCCTCTCGGGGCGTGGCCTCGTCGAGCGGCGCGGCGGCTTGCGGTCCTACGGTGCGGTCTGTTCGGCCGGGTACGGTGTGCGGTGGTGCGTCCAGTAACGCTCGCCGGGATCGCGCCCGGCGGCGCGCAGCGCGGCCACGAGGCCGGTCACGGCCTCGCCGTCGCCGTCGTCGATACGGTGCTCGTCCATCACGATGCAGCCTGAGGCGCGGTCGCAGCGCGCCAGCGTCGTCCGTTGCGCGTCCGGTCCTGCGGACTGTTTCCTCAGATGGAGGACCCATGCGCTCTTCGGGTCCTCCGGTGTCAGCCGCGGCCAGCAGCACGCCAGCAGCAGCCGCGCCACTGCATCCGGCGTGCAGGTCTCGACCCGCGGTTCGACCGTGTCGTCGACCGTGCGCGTTCTGACGCGGATTGCCCACCCTGCGGCGCAGGCGCGCGCGGCGGCGAGCACCATCCGCGGCGTCGGCGCGGGCGGCCGGAACCCGGCGCGGTCGGTGGCCGCGATCCGCGCGAGGCGTCCGAGCCCGGGCGGGGCGACGTCGATCCGCACGCCGCCGGCCGCCACCTTGGGGTTCACCAGCGGGTCGGCGGGGTCGACATCGAGCGTCAGCGGCAGCGGGGCCTCGCCCCCGGCGTGCCGGCCGTTGCCGCCGATGCGCAGGCGGATCCGCGCCGCGGCGCCCGCGGACGGTATGGCCAGCATGCCGCGCGGGCTGTCGAAGGAGACCTCGATGCCGTCGGCGGCGCTCTTCGTCAGCGATGCGGCGAGCCGCTCGATCCGGGCGGCGGCGGCTTCGGCCGCGCGGTGTTGCTGGTCCGTGACCCGTGCCCGGTCGCGCTCGCGGCGCAGGCAGGCCAGCACCGCCTGGTGCAGGCGCCGGAACCCGAATGTCTGCAGCGCCATGTCGGTCGACAGCCGCTGGGCGCTTGGCGGCGCCGGTGTGGCCAGCGGCAGGAACGGCGCCGCTGCGGGGTCGGCCGGGCTGGGGCCGCCGCGGGGGATGGCCACCGGGTAGGGGCGGGGCTCGTTGCGCGCGTCGTACGGGGTTGCCAGGTAGAAGTCGTGCTGGGCGAGGCGCCAGTTGGTCGCGTCCCCGCCCTCGCGGGTGGTGGTTCTGGTCATGGCGGGTAATGTACGCCCCGGCGGTGGGACTCAGGGACCGGGATGCCCCCGAAGGTTGGTTCAGTCCAGCGGAAATGCGTAACGATCGCGGCGCACGGGGATGCCGAACAGCGTCGTGCGCAGGTAGGCGCTCTTGCTGTAACGGATGTGGACGCGGCGGTAGATGCCGAGGTGGTGCAGCGTGCAGCGGATGCACCAGCAGGCGTGCTTATTCGGTCCGAAACCGAACAGGCGGCCCAGCCGGCGGCAGAAGGCCGTCAGCGGCTCGCGGCGTCGGGGCCGGTTCCAGCCGGGGGCAGGGGTGCGGGGCGCGGTGGCGCTGGTGCCGCTCGTCGGGATGCTCGCTGTTGGTTGCGTTCTCGTGGACATGCCGTGATCCTTCTGCCGGTTCGCCGCCGGCAGCGTGCCTTCGGGTGCAGTCCGGGGATGCGTCGCGCTGCTCGGGATCGGGTCCGGGGTGCGGTCGCCGCGGCGTACGTCAGCGTTCGGGGCCGTACAGCACCCAGTGCAGTTGCGGGTGTCGTGCCGCGGCGGCGAGCAGCGATGCGCGGACGTCGTTCCACTCGAGCCCGCCGAGGCCGCAGCCGAGCGGCGGGACCGCCACCGAGCGGATGCCGTGGCGGGCGCAGCAGGGGCCGATCGCGTCGATGGTGGACCGCACCAGGGCGATCGGCGACGGGTCGCGCCAGTGGTTCTTGGTGGGGCAGTGCAGCACGTGCCGGCCGTCGGGCAGCCGGTGCGTGTGGATCCGCCCGCGGCCGAGTTCGCCCGTGCGGAGCGCGGCGCGGTAGGCGCGGTAGCTCGCCGGCCAGCGCGTGCGGAACTGCAGCGCCAGACCGCGGCCCATCACGCCGGCCAGGTTGACGGGATTGCAGATCGCGTCGGCCGGCGCGTCGAGCAGGTCGCCCGCGGCGAAGCTCACGTTTGCCGGGGTCGTTGCGGCTGGCAGTGTTGCGGCCGTCGGCGTGACGGTCATCATGGTTCCGCTCCTTGTTTGCGCCTTCGGGCGCATCGGTGTGGCATGTACTGGTGGCGCTACTGTTCGTTGCGGCCTTCGGGCGTCTACGCGTTCGCGTTCTGCGTGTTGCGCTTCGGCGCGAGGCGGTCCTGCTGGCGCAGCCTCCGGCGCTGTTCGGCGCTGCCTTGGACGGGTCGCGGGTAGCGGTCGGGCCGCCCGGCCGCCCGGCGCCGGCCCGCGTTGCCGATGCCAGCGGTCATCGCCAGCGCGGTGATGCCCCGCTTGACGGCGGAGAGTCCGAGGTCCTGCGGCGTCCAGCCGCCGGTGTGGTGTCGCTTGCGTTTCCGGTCGTCGGTCATTGCTTGTCTCCTTCTGCGGCGTGTCTGCGCGGCAGCGTTGCGCTTGTCCGAGTTCGGACCGTGCGCCGGTCCGCGTCGCTGCCGCGGCTTCGTCACGTGTTCGCGGATGGGCGTCGCGCCGCTCCGGTCGGGCCGGTCCGGACGCGGTTTCAGCCGCGGCGTGTTCATCGGCCTTCGCTAGCGCCACATCTCGGGGCGTACCCGGTAGCCTGTCGCGGACTCGGCGATCCAGGCCAGGCTCGAGCCTGCCGGACCGTCCTCGATGAGCGGCGTTCCGTGCGCGCCGTTCCAGACCACGACGCCGCCGGCGGACAGGTGCTCGACCTTGGCGGTGACGTGCAGCGCGTAGTGGCTCGGCGGGTCCGGCTCGCCGGTCGTGACGTCGCACCCGCACTTGGTGCAGCGCGTGTGCTCGGCCGGGCCCTGGAAGTCTCCGCACGCGCTGCAGATCCAGTCTCCGGACTCGCGGCCGAACCGCCGCTCCGCGTCCAGCCGGGTGAGCTTCGGCCGCTGCCGCGCCCAGTAGCGGACCCTGGCGCAGTCGGCGCAGTGCACGCAGTTGATCGGATCCGGGAGCTCGGCGCCGCACGCGCAGCGCCAGGAGCGGCGGCCGTCGCGGGCGACCCGCTCCGCCCAGCGTTCGAGGGAGCGGAGCTTGACTCCGCCGTGCTGGGCCATCCGCCGCGCCCAGCGGCGCGTGCGGTCGCAGGGGCTGCAGAACGAATGGCGCGGGGGTACGGGGCATCCGCAGGGACAGGCATGGTTCGACATCGACTCGACTCCGGGGAAACGGTTGCGAGGACGAGAAGAGCGGCGAACGGAACGCGGGGCGTGGGAGCTGGCGCAGGAACCGCAGCACGCGGTTGTCGTCGTCGATCAAGCAGTCAACGCGCGTTCGCGGTCCCGCGGTCCGCCCGTCCGGCCGCGTCCGAGTCAACTGTTCGCGCATGGCCGTCGCGCCGCTCCTGGCGGGGCCGGTCGCGACGGGGCTCGGAGAGCCGCCTGAATGCCGCAGGCGTTCTCCGTTGCGCGGGTTGCGCCCCCGGCGCTACCAGCGCAGGCAGGGATCGCCGAGCTCGGACAGGTCGTCGAGCAGGGGGACGGCCTGGCCGGAGTCCTCGGGCAGGCTGGCGGCGGGCTCGGGCTCGGTGGCGTTCTCGTCGGACGGGCCGGCGCCGGCCTCGGCGGCGGTGTCCTCGATGCTCTTGAGCAGCGCGGCTATCGTGATCTCCGCGGGGTTGAGCGCGTGGTTGAGGAGCCACTTGCGCCGCACGTGGCAGGCATAGCAGCGTTCGTGCCCGGGCCAGACGAGGCGCCCGCAGGTTCCCGCCTCGATGGGCAGGTCGACGCCGGCGCAGAGCTTCTTGTCCCGGTGCTCCGCCCGGTAGCGGCGCATGTTCTCGCGGTTGCCGATACGGCGGCGAAGACGGCGCAGCGCGGCGCGCTGCTGTGGGGGCAGCAGGTCGATGAGCGGCATGGGTCGTTCTCCGGAGCGGGAATGGCCCGAGCGGGCCGGGTGAAGGGGGCCGTCAGGCCCGGGTGCGTCGCGGATGCGGGTCCGTGACGGGCGGCGTGGGAGCCGGGGAGCAGCAATGCCGGGGCGGTGCCTTGCCCGCCCGCGATCCGCCCGTCCGGCTGCATCCGATCTGTTCTATTGTGGTCCTTCGCCGATCCCTCCCCGTGGTCTCGTGCCCGTGCGCGCCGACTCGGGGAGGCGCGCCGGCCACTTGTGGCAAGAGCGGGTTTGTGGCCGTCCGCCGTCCGGCGGTCGATGTTCGGCTAGAGGGAGCGTTCGGGTCCCAGCGGTCCCATCGTGATGTCCGCGGGAGGGTCGGCTTGCGGGGCGTCGGGAGTGGTGGTCGTCCGCAGGCGTTCGGGGATCTCGGAGAGGAAGGGCGACGGTGCGGTGGGCCGCTGCTTGGCCCCGTGGCCGGTGATGGCGGGGATGCTCAGGTACAGCTCCGTGCGTGCGCGGGTCATGCCGACGTAGGCGAGGCGGCGCTCTTCCTCGATGGCCGCGTGCGTGTCTGCGGCCGAGGCCACGGTGCGGCGGTGGGGCAGGTGCTCGGCGTCGAAGCCGGCGAGGACGACCGTGTCGAACTCGAGCCCCTTGGCGCCGTGCAGCGTCGACAGCGTGACTCGCACGCCGGCCTCGTCGGCCCGCTCGGGCGTGCGCATCGAGCGGCAGTGCTCGAGGAAGGCGGCGAGCAGCCGCAGCCGGTCTTCGGGCGTGCCGGCCTCGGCGCCGCCGTTGTCGCGGGCAAAGACGCTCGCGTCGTAGGCCAGCTCCGCGAGGTTGTCGAGCCGGTCCTCGGCGTCGGCGTCGGCAGAGGCGGCGGCGGCCTGCCGGTAGCCGGTGCGGGCCAGCGCCTCGTCGACCAGCGCGTCGAGCGGCATCCGTCCGGCGGCGTCGCGCAGCGCTGCGGCGAGTTCGAGGCGCAGCCGCAGGTTCGCGGCGTGGTAGTCCGAGAGTGCGCCGCTGCGGGCCGCCCGCTCGGTGCGGTTCCAGAAGCTGCGGCCGGCGATGCGGTCGATCTCGGCGCACGTCCTGCGGCCGGTGCGCGGGTGCGGGGGCAGGTCGGCGAAGCGGCGCATCGCCTCGTCGTCGGCGTCCGGGTCGGAGGCGGCCTGCAGGCAGGCCAGCGCGTCGAGGATCTCGGGGCGGTTGTAGAAGCTCTCGCCGCCGGTGATGCGGTAGCGGATGCCGGCCCGCCGGAAGGCGTTCTCCAGGGCGCCCGACTGCGCGTTGGTGCGGTAGAGGACGGCCACCTCGCCGTCGTCGCGGCGGATGCGCGCGGCGGCGCGTTCGACCGCGAAGGCGGCCTCGGCGGTCGGATCCGCCGCGTGGTGCACGGCCGGGGGCAGGCCGGCCGGGTTGGCGCAGCGCAGCCGGTGGTCGAGCCGTTCGCCGTTGCTGCGGATCATGGCGCCGGCGGCCTCGAGCAGCCGCTCGCCGGAGCGGTAGGCCAACTGCAGGTCGATTCGCCGGGCCGACGGGAAGTCGCGCTGGAACGAGAGGATGTTCTGCAGTTCGGCCCCGCGCCAGCCGTAGATCGCCTGGTCGGGGTCGCCGACCACGAAGACGTCGTCGCGGCCCTCGGACATCTGGCGCACCAGCACGTACTGCGGCAGGTTGGTGTCCTGATACTCGTCGACCAGGATCTTCGGGAACCGGTCGCCGGCGGCGCGGCGGGTCTCGGGACTCTCGTGCAGCAGGCGGACCGCCCCGAGCAGCATGTCGTCGAAGTCGAGGCCGTCCGATTCGGCCAGCGCGGCCTGGTAGGCCGCGGCCAGCCGCGCGTTGCGCTCGGCGTGCTCGTCGCCGTCCCAGGCGCCGGGCTCGGCGGGGTTGCGCATGCGGTTCTTCACCGTGCTGATGCGGTGCAGCAGCGCCTGCGGCTTGTGGATGCGGATGTCGACCCGGGCGTCGAACATGCACTGGCGCATGACGCCGATGCGCTCGGCGCCGTCGACGATGCGGAAGTCCGCGGGTATGCCGATGTTCGTTCCGTGCTCGCGCAGCAGCCGGCCGCACAGGCGGTGGAAGGTGGAGATCCAGACGCGCTGCGCGTCGAAGGCGGGCAGCATCGTGCGCACGCGGCGGGCCATCTCGTCGGCGGCCTTGCGGGTGAAGGTGATCGCGGCGATGCGGTCCGGCGCGGCGCGGCCGGTGCGGACCAGGTGCGCGATGCGGGCGCAGATCACGCGCGTCTTGCCCGAGCCGGGGCCGGCGATGACCAGCGTCGGGCCGTCGGCGGCGGTGACCGCGTCGCGCTGGTGCTCGTTCAGGGCGGCCAGGAGGCGTTCGTGCTCGTCGGGGAGCGGTGTCGGGACAGTAGTCGGCATGAGGGGTTCGGAGCGGCGCGGATCGGATGGTACCGTCCGCGCCCGGTTCGCGGCCTCGCCGCGGCGTGGCGTCGGGCGCGTTGTCCGCGGAGCGTCGTCTGCGGGCTTTAGATGGCGCGCGACGGCCCGCTGCGCTTGTGGTCGAGCGAGGCGGCGTAGCCGCGGGCAGGGCTCGGCGGGCTGGGCGGGTCCGGCGCGTTGCCGCGGCCGGCCGCGATCGCCGGCATGCTCTTGGGCCGGTCGATGACGTCGGTGCGGCTGAAGTTCTGCGGGCCGTAGCTGTGCTTCTGCGACAGGGTCGTGATCGACGGCCGGCCCGGGGAGCGCGGGTCGCGCGGGTCGCGCAGCGCCGCCTGGCGCGGCGGCAGCTCCTCGGCGAGCACGGGCCGGTCGATGGTCGGCGCGCCGCGCGGGTCGCCGTACGAGCGGGTGGCGTTGCGCGCGGCCATCGCCTGGGCGCTCACCCCGGCCAGCTCCATCTCGCGGCGGTGGGACTCGAGCACCGAACGCAGGTGGTCGTTGGTGTGGCCGTCGCCGTCGCTGGCGCGACCGGGGGCGTCGCGGGTGTGGTTGGCCTGCTGGGAGACGATCCCGTCCATGTGCGCGTCGATGCTGCGGCCCGAGCCTGCGCCGGCCGCGCCGCGCGCGGCCTGCGCCCGGATGGCGACGACGCTGTGGCCGACCGACTCGCGGACGTGGTGGCGGCGCGGCTGGGCCAGGGCCTGCTCGGTGGTCTTCGGCGCTTCGCGCCGGTCGTCGTGGCGGTCGGCGGGCATCTGCTTGCTCCCCTCGGGTCGTGGAACCGGTGTCTTACGCTCTGAGCGTACGCGACGTCGTGTGCGGAACGGGCGTCGCGCAGGGAACGGGAGGTCGGGACCGATGCGACTGCTGCTGTTTCTGCTCTATTACGGGATCGCGTTCCTGATGGGATTCGTCATCCGGGCGCGCTTCGACACGTGGATGTACTCGAAGCCGCACATGCAGGAGCGTCTGGTCATCTGGGCTTCCGACACGGTGAGCTACGTCGAGAGCGGCGGTCCCGGCCCGGTGCTGCCGCCGGAGACGACCGACGCCGAGGCGTTCTCGCCGGTGCTCGGGCAGACGCGCATCGGCGGGCTCGCGCGCCGCGGCGGGGCCGGCGAGGCTGCCGCCGAGGCTGTCCCGGAGGGGCTGGCGGGGGACGAGCCGCAGTCGGCCGACGGAAGTGCGGGCTCGCCGCCGCCTCCGGTGCGTCCGGCCTGAGCGGGCATGGTAACCTGGAGGCGAAGGTTGCGCGAATGTGTGCTCTTGGTGGCTTGCGCGGGGTCGGGGCGGTGGCGTTGCTGCGCGCCCGGGCCTTCGCGTGCCGGAGGTAGTCGATGGACACGCTGGACAGGATGAGCGCGGAAGGGCAGGACCAGGCGGTCGAGAAGGCGTTGAAGGACGCGGAGAAGGACGTCTACGAGTACGAGGGCAAGACCTACACGGCGCATCCGGCGGCGACGCTCTTCCCGTTGATCAAGGGCGACGACTTCGAGGCGCTGGTGGCGAGCCTGGCCCTGAACGGCATGCGGCACCCCGTTCTGCTGCTCGGGGACCAGATCGTCGACGGGCGCAACCGTTTCCGGGCCGCGAAGAAGGCTGGCGTCAAGATCACCTTCAGGCAGATCGATCCGGACGAGGACGTCTGTGTGGTCGCGATGGACATGAACATCCATCGGCGCGACCTGACCGGCAACCGGAGGGTGGCCCTGGCGTCGACGCTGCGGCGGATGTCGATCCGGCTCGAGCAGCTGCGGCGCGAGGCGATAGCCCGGGCAGCCCGGGAGGCCCGCGAGAAGGAGGCCGCTGCCGCGCAGGCGGCCGGCGGATCGGACGACGCGCAGGTTGCAGGGAAGCCGGCGCAGGCGGATCCTGCGGCCCCGGGGGAGCGGTCCGCGGAGGATGCCGGCGGCGGATCCGGCCCGGATCCGGCTCCTGCGGCTGGCGTCGAGGGGGAGGCCGCGGCCGCGGCCGCGGAAAGGACGCCTTCCGCTCTGGACAAGCCGTCGTCGTCGCTGGTGAGCCGGAAGAAGGCGGCGGAGCTTGCGGGCGTGTCGACCAGTTCGCTGAAGCGGTTCGACCAGGTCGTCGAGAACGCTCCGGAACTCGAGCCGCTGGTCGCCGACGGCAAGATGTCCGTCGCCGATGCGGCCGTGGTCAGCGAGGAGGACCCCGAGTTGCGCCGTCAGGTCGTCGAGGACGTCAAGCAGGGCCGCGCGCGCACCGGGGCCGCGGCCATCGAGAAGCGCACCGGGCGGGCGCCGAAGGCGCGCAGCCGTCCGAAGAAGTCGGGCGGTGCGAAGGCGGAGGGGGATGGCGCCGGCGGCGGCGTCGCGGGCATGCCGCCGCTGCCGTCGGTGGGCGGCGGGTCGGACGGGAAGGACGGCGCGGCTTCTTCGGGCTCGGCGGCGCCTGCTGCCCCGGCGGTTGCTGGTCCGGCGCAGGGTGCGTCGCGCCCGTTGCTGCCGGCGAACGCGTTCTCACCGTCGCTGCTGATGGCGGGGGTGCGCAAGCTCATGCCGGCGATCGAGTTCGACCCGTGTTCGTCGGAGGCTGCGCAGGAGCGGATCCGCGCCCTCGAGTGGCTCTCGGCCGAGCAGGACGGGTGCGCGAAGGCGTGGTCCGGCGAGGCGTACGTGTTCCCGCCGCCACAGTTCGCCGGACGCTTCGCCTCGAAGCTGATGGGCGAGATGATGGCGGGGCGCGTGCCGCGCGCCGTGTTTCTTGCGCCTTCCGACATGGGCGACGAGGACGCGGGGCTGTTGCTGCGCAGCTCGCGCCTGACGGGCATCGTGTATGAGCTGGAGCGGTCGATGTTCGACGTCGAGGACGGCAACCCGGTCAAGGCGCCTTCCCGGATGGTGCTGTACGTGTTCGGGTTCGAGCGCAAGCAGCTCTACGACGCCTTCGATCCGTGGGGCAAGGTGCTGACCGTCGAGTCGAGGCGGTAGGAGGACAACCCCGGTGTTCTCGCGGACCTGGCTCGCGGTCCTGGCCGGCTCGGTGGCCCTGTGGGGGATGAACCAGCTCGGCGGCGGTCCGTCGTTGCCGGATCCGGGCGCCGGGAGCGTGTCGCCGTCGGCCTGGGCGTTGGGTTCGTCGGCCGCGGCCGCTGCGGTGCCGGCGCTGGCGGCGTGTCTGGACGAGGTGGCCACGCTGGATGCGGCAGCGGCGGGCGGTCCGGTCGTGCAGGACGTTCCCTTCGTTGAGCGGCGGTACCGCGCGCGGTGCCGTCCGGTGCTTGACGGCGAGGCGTTCGATGCGTTCGCCGCCGCTTATGGGGAGCGGTCCCGCGCGGCGGTTGCCGCCATCCTGGAGCGCGAGGAGCGGCTGGCGGTCGAGCTGGTCGCCGGTCCGCAGGCGGCGGCGCTGGACCCCGACGCGGTCTGGGCCGCGGCCCTGGGTCGGGCGGCATTGGACGCAAGGGCGTTCGGCGCCGAGCTGGTCGCCTGGTTCGATGCGATGACGCCGGCAGGGGGTGCGGAAGTGTCAGTGGTTGCGGCCGATGAGGGCGCGGTGGTGGATCCGGCCGGCGCGCCGGTGCGCTGAGGTGACAAGAATACTGGCGTCGCGTGCCGGAGTCGCGGTCCTGGTCGGTGTCGTGCTCGCGGCCTGCGTGCGCAATCCCCTGCCGGTGGCGCCGGCGGCTGCGCCTGCCGTGCCCGAGCGGGTTTCGCTGGACGAGTCTTTGCCGCCGTGGGAGTGGTACCGGGCGGCTGCGCGCACGGTGGGCCCCGTCGATCGTCTCGCGGCGCCGCTGCCGCGGGAATGGCGGGGGCTGCGTGTCGCCGAGCCGGCGCGCTGCGCGGTGTTCGACGCGTCGGACTATGCGGTCGGCGGGGTTCTGCCGCCGCGTGTGCCGGCCGCCGCCGGCGGGTTCCGCGAGCCGCTGGGCTGCTCGCTCTTCGCGGGCGCCGGGGACTTCGCGGTCGGCGCGGCCCGCGTCGTCTCCGCCGAGGCGGCGCACGACGCGGGCCTGTGTGCGCGCCCCGAGGCGCGGGCCGCGTTCGGGGCGGATCCGGACAACCGGCTGTACCTGCCTGCGGTCCTCGCGGCGGCGCGCGCCGAGGCGGTCGCGCGCGGGGACGGCGACTGGCTGCCGGGCCGGAACCTCTGCTGGTACGTCGGGACGCAGCTGAGGGTCCGCCGTCGCTACGGCCTGAGCGTGTCGCCCTGGGAGGCGCGGCTGTTCGAGGCGGTGCTGCGGGGCTGTCCGGCCGTGGCCCCGGCGCCGCGCTGCGACGTGCGCGGGGGAGGCGCGTGGTGACCGCCGTCGACCGGCTGGTCTGGCGGCCGTGGATTCGGCTGCGGCGGTTTCTGGCGTGGTTCCGCAGCCGGAAGGGGGCGCCGGCGGCTTTGGCGGCGGTCGGCCTGGCGCCTGGTGGCGCTTTTCGCGTTCGGCCCCTGCGTCTTCCCGTTCCTGGCCGCGTAGGCGGTTGACGAGCTGAATCACTTCGTGCGCGGGCGCGTGCAGGTGCGCGGTAGCGCGGCGCCGGTGACCGGCGTGGCTGTCGTGCTGGTTCCGGTGGCTGCGTCCGCGCCCGAAGCCGAGCCGGTCTGGATGTGGCCGGACGTCGACGAGTGGTTCTCGACGCATGCGTGCATCTGCGGATCTCCGCCCTGGGCGGCTTCGGCGTTGAGCTAGATCGTCTCCTGGTCGAGTGCGATCAGGTGTTTCTGGATGTTCGCGGTGAGCTGTTCGATGCGGTTGGGAGTCTGGTCGCGTCCCGCGGCGTGCGGAGTGCTGGCGGAGCGGCTGTGCCAGCCGGACTGCCAGCCGTTTCTGACTACGGGAGGGTATTTGTGACCACTTCCGACAACATCTGACCCGAGGATTGTTCAGTAAATATAGTGTTTTCCGGGGGTTTCGGGGGTCGCGGGAACGCATTGCGAACGCGGCGCTCTCCCAACTGAGCTAGCGGCCCGTTCCTGTCGACAGCGGCAGGATGTGTGGCCGCTGACGAGTCCGGCGACCACAACCGGTCATTATATACCGAGCAGGTCGAGGTACTTGAGCGCGCCCCCGGTGTTGAACAGCACCACCCGGTCGGACGGCGCGATCGTGCCGCGGGAGAGCAGCGCGCGGAGGGCCGCCAGGGTCGCTCCGCCCTCCGGCGCCGCGCTGACGCCCTCGGCCGCTCCGATGTCCCGCATCGCCGCCACCATGTCCGAATCGCTCACGGCAACGGCGGCGCCTCCGCTCTCGCGCAGGGCGCGCAGGATGAGGAAGTCGCCGATGGCTCGCGGGACGCGCAGTCCGTCGGCGCTCGTGCGGGCGTCTTCCCACGGCGCCGCCCGTTCATCGCCGTTGCGGAACGCCCGGATGATCGGCGCGCACCCGTCGGCCTGCACGGAGACCATCCGCGGCCGCCGTACGCCGGCAGGCATCCACCCGAGCGCTTCCAGCTCCGCGCAGGCCTTCCACATCCCGACTATGCCGGTTCCGCCGCCGGTAGGGTAGATCATCCAGTCCGGCCACTCCCAGCCGAGCTGCTCGGCGATCTCGTAGGCCATCGTCTTCTTGCCTTCGACGCGGTACGGCTCCTTCAGCGTCGAGACGTCGTACCACCCGCGCGGGGCGCCGGTCTCGGCCGCCACCCGCCCCGCATCGGTGATCAGGCCGTCAACCAGGGTTACCTCCGCACCGTAGAGCTCGCACTCGCGGATGAACGGCGTCTTGACGTCGCGTGGCATGAAGACCATGGCGGAGATTCCGGCGCAGGCCGCGTAAGCCGCAGCGGCGTTGGCCGCGTTGCCGGCCGACGGGACCGAAACCGCGGTTGCTCCGAGTCGCCGGGCGACGGTGACGGCCGCAGACAGGCCACGGGCCTTGAAGGAGTTGGTCGGATTGGCCGATTCGTCCTTGATGTAGAGCCGTTCCATGCCGACCGCGGCCCCGAGGCGCCGCGCGTGCAGGAGGGGCGTGAAGCCCTCTTCCAGGGTCACCGGTCCGGTTTCGCCGGTCGGGGGCATCACCTCGCGATAGCGCCACATCGTCGGGGGGCGGTCCCGCAGCGAGTCGCGCGTCCAGCGACCGGCCAGGTTTTCGAGATCGTAGCGCGCCAGCAGCGGCGCGCCGCAGGCGCACAGGTGCCGGACCTGTTCCGGATCGAGGTGACCTGCGCCGCAGGCCGCCGAGCATTCGAGGTGGGAGAGCATTGACATGACGAATAGCGCGGACCGCGGCAAAGGGGTTTGCGCGTTCCACGCGCAGACCCCTAGCGGTCCAGCAGCTCCGTGTCCTTCGCCTTCTGCAGATCGTCGATCTTGCGAACGTGGGCGTCGGTCAGCTTCTGGATGTCATCGAGGGCGCGCCGTTCGTCGTCCTCCGACAGCTCATGGTTCTTCAGGAGCCGCTTGAGGGAGTCGTTGGTGTCCCGTCGCACCTGCCGGACGGCGGTTCTACCCTCCTCGGACAGCTTGTGCACCAGCTTCGACATCTCCTTGCGCCGCTCATCCGTCAGCGGCGGCACCGGGATGCGGACGATCCTGCCGTCGTTGCTCGGGTTCAGTCCGAGATTGGCGTTGCGCACCGCGTTCTCGATGGCCGCAATCTGGGACGGATCGAACGGCGCCGCGACGATCAGCGTCGATTCGGGCACGGACAGGCTCGCCACCTGGTTCAACGGCATCTGGGTGCCGTAGGCCTCCACCCGAACGCTGTCGAGCAGGTTGACGGACGCGCGCCCGGTGCGCACGCCGGTCAGTTCCCGGCGTACGTGCTCCACGGCGCCGTCCATGCGCCGCTCCGCGTCGGCGTGGGCGGATTGAGGATCGTTCACGGTCATGTTGCGGCTACCTCCGAACGGTCGCCGGGGAGCGAGGCGGTCACCAGCGAACCCACCGGCTCTCCCAGCACGGCGCGGCGTATGTTGCCCGACGTGCGCAGGTTGAAAACCACGATCGGCATGCCGTTGTCCATGCACAACGAGATCGCCGTGGCGTCCATTACCTTCAGTCCCTGCTCGATCACCTGGCGGTGCGAGAGGCGATCGAGGCGGGTCGCCGTAGGATCGGTCATCGGGTCCGACGTGAAGATGCCGTCGACCTTGGTGCCCTTCAGCAGGACGTCGGCCCGGATCTCCATGGCCCGCAGCGCCGCGGCGGTGTCGGTGGTGAAGTAGGGGTTGCCCGTGCCGGCTGCAAAGAGCACGATGCGACCCTTCTCGAGGTGGCGCACGGCGCGCCGCCGAACGTACGGTTCTGCGACCTCGCGCATCTCTATGGCCGTCACGACTCGTGTCGAGGCGCCATTCCGCTCGAGGGCGTCGGAAAGCGCCAGGGCGTTCATCACCGTTGCCAGCATCCCCATGTAGTCGGCAGTGGCCCGGTCCATGCCACGGGCGCTCGCGGCGAGTCCGCGAAAGATGTTGCCGCCGCCGATGACGACGGCCATTTCCACATCGAGCGCCCGCACCGCCGCGATCTCGCGGGCGAGCCGGTCGGCGACGGTCGAGTCGATACCGAAGGACTTCTCCGCGACGAGCGCTTCGCCTGAGAGCTTTAGGAGGACACGCCGACAGGCTCGTCCGGTCATCGGGAAAGGCGCCGAGCCCGTTCCGAGGAAGGAGAACCCCCGGAGACGGAGCGCGGCCGGATGGGATTATAGCGTAGCGCTTCCGGTTCGGGGGCGCCGCAGGCTGCATTGCCGTGCCGCGTGGACGGGGCCTCGCCACGCTCGCCGCCGGCAGGCCACCCCCGAAGGCGTCGCCGACGTGAACCGCCGCTTGCGGTTCCGATTCCCGCCCGGCCGGTCCGCCGGGGGGTGTGCGCCGCGTCTACGGCTGCTACGGCGCGGACTGTCAGCCCTCCGCCTCGCCCACCTTGAACCTCGCGAAACGGGCGACCGTGATGTTCTCCCCGAGCTTGGCGATGGCGGCCGCGACCATGGCCCCGATGGTCGTCTTGGGGTCGCGAATCGACGGCTGATCCAGCAGCACGACCTGCTCGTAATAGCTGTTGAGCTTGCCGTCGACGATCTTGTCGATGATCGCCGGCGGCTTGTTCGATCCTTCGAACTGAGCCCGGTAGATGGAGCGCTCCCGTTCGAGGTCGGCGGCCGGTACTTCCTCGCGGGCGGCATATTGCGGGTCGGCGGCGGCGATGTGCATGGCGATTTCGCGGACGAGGGTCTGGAAATCGTCGGTGCGCGCCACGAAGTCCGACTCGCAGTCCACCTCCACGAGAACGCCGACCTGTCCGCCCTGATGGATGTAGTGTCCGACGATTCCCTGGGAGGTGGTGCGGCCGGCCCGCTTGGCCGCCTTTGCCTGTCCCCGGGTCCGCAGAATCGTGACGGCCTGCTCGATATCGCCGGCTGCCTCGGCCAGTGCCCCCTTGCACTCCATGAAGCCGACGCCCGTCCGGTCCCGTAGTTCCTTCACCTGCGCCGCACTGATTGCCATTCGCCTCGATCTCTCGGAATTGTTAAGGGAAAGGCCGTCGGTCCGCCGGAGCGACGGACCGGAACCGATACCTGTCAGACGGATGCCGGAGCCGGCGCGGCTTCGGCGGCGGACGGGGACGCGGTCTGCGGCGCGCTCTCGTCGGGAGCGTCGGTCGCTTCCTTGAGGCCTCTTCCACTGATGACCGCGTCCGCGATGCGTGACACGAAAAGCCGGATCGCGCGGAGCGCATCGTCATTGCCCGGGATGACGTAGTCGACGTCATCGGGATCGCAGTTGGTGTCGACCAGGCCGATGACCGGGATGCCGAGCTTGCGCGCCTCGTCGACCGCGATCTTCTCGCGCCGCGTGTCGATTACGAACACGGCGTCCGGCAGGCGTGACATCTTGCGGATTCCGTCCAGGTTGCGGTGCAGCTTGCGCTTCTCTTTCTCCAGGCGCGCCACTTCCTTCTTCGAGAGGCTCTCGTACCGTCCGTCCTCCGCCATCGCCTCCAACTCGCGCAGGCGGTCGAGACTTCGCTGAATGGTCGTGAAGTTCGTCAGGAGCCCTCCCAGCCAGCGCTCGTTGACGAAGTACATGCCGCAACGCAGCGCTTCCTCGACAACCAGATCCTGGGCCTGCCGCTTCGTGCCGACGAAGAGGATGGTGCGGCTGTCCGCGGCGAGGCGCATCACGAAATCCTCCGCCTGGCGGAGGCATGCGGACGTCTTGCTCAGGTCGATCAGGTAGATTCCGTTGCGTTGACCGAAGATGTATTGCTTCATCTTCGGGTTCCAGCGCTTGGTCTGGTGGCCGAAGTGGACTCCGGCCTCCAGCAGTTCTTGCATGGTCAACGGCGTCAAGCTTCCTCCATCCGGCACGCTCGAGTTGTCGGCGGCCGCTCCGGGGTTCCTACCGCTTGCTGAACTGGAATCGCTTCCGCGCGCCAGCCAGTCCGTACTTCTTGCGTTCCTTGCCGCGCGGGTCGCGCGTGAGCATCCCGGCCTTCTTGAGCTGGGCCCGCAGTTCGGGGTCCGCTTCGACGAGGGCGCGCGAGATCCCGAGACGCATCGCGCCGGCCTGCCCGGAGATGCCGCCGCCGGCCGCGGTAGCGAAAATGTCGTACTTCTCCGCCGACTCCGTCAGCAGGAGGGGTTCGGTGATCCTCGTGCGGAGCGACGCCGTCGGAAAACGATCCTTCAGCGACAGCGTGTTGACGGTGATGGCGCCCGAACCGGGTCGCAGAAACACGCGTGCGGTCGACTTTTTGCGTCGGCCCGTTCCATAGTGGGCAGGTGCTGCGCTCACAATACCTCGCAGGGGGTCGGCTTCTGGGCCGCATGGGGATGCTCGGGCCCGGCGTACACCTTCAGCTTGCGGTACATCGCCCTGCCGAGCTTGGTCTTCGGTAGCATCCCGCGCACGGCGGACTCGACGAGTCGCTCAGGATGGTTTCGGCGGACCGTGCCGGCGCGTTCCGAGCGCAGTCCCCCGAGGTAGCCGCTGTGCGCGCGGTACAGCTTGGTGGTCTCCTTGCGTCCGGTCATCCGAACGCGCGCCGCGTTGACGACGACGACGTGATCGCCGGTATCGAGATAGGGAGCGTACTGCGGACGGTGCTTGCCCTGCAGGATGCGCGCCGCCACGGTCGCGATCCGTCCGAGCACCTGGGAGTCCGCGTCGATCACGCGCCAGTTGCGCACGATCTCTTTCCGGCTGGGAGCGTAAGTCGCCACGTATTTACACCCATTCTCAATGGACAAACGCCAATCCTACAAACGCCGGCACGGCCGTGTCAAGGCGTCGCAGCGCCCCGAGCCGACCGGAAACGCCGGTTGCGCCGATCTGCGCCACGGCCTGACCCTGCGTCAATCCGGGCGCGCAAAGGGCGATGATCCGGGAGCGGCACGACGTTTGCACAGAGGAAGCGCGGTGGTCGACCCGATGAGAATCTTGTCCAGCCTCCTGCGTCGTCCGGCGCCGCTCGTGGGAATCGACATCGGATCGAGCTCCGTCAAGGCGGTGGAGTTGACGCGGTCGGCCGGCGGCGAGGCCGTAGCGACGGTCGGGGTGGAGGCGGTCCCGGCCGAGTGCATCGTCGAGGGGGCAATCGTCGATCGCGCCGCGGTGGCGGAAGCCGTGAGAAGAGTCCTCGCGGCGGCCGGAATCCGCGGTCGGGACGTGGCGCTGTCGTTGCCGGGAAGCGCCGTCGTCGCGAGACGGCTGACGCTGCCGCAAATGAGTCCGGCCGAGCTCGCCGGTTCGATCTCCTGGGAGGCCGAGCGGCTCATTCCGTTCGATCTCCGGGACGTCAACCTGGACTACCAGGTGGTCGGGCGAGCGCGCGACGCCGACCGGCGTACCTCCATGGTCGTCCTGCTGGCGGCCGCGAAGAAGAGCTCCATCGCGGAGTACGCCGCCGCGGTAGCGGAAGCCGGCTGCGCGGCGGTCGTCGTGGACGTGGCCGCGTTCGCTCTCCAGAACGCGTACCTGATGAGCGGCGGTCCGGACGGCGGTGATTCCGTTGCGTTGCTCAACGCCGGGGCGAGCACGATCAACGTCAACATCGTTCGCGACGGCTGCTCCGTGTTCACGCGGGACATAGCGTTCGGAGGCAACGCGTACACGGAGGCGCTACGGACTGCGCGCGCCATCTCGTTCGAGGAGGCCGAGACGCTCAAGAAGTCCGGTGGGAGTGGCCGCGAGAACCTGGAAGAGAGCGAGCCGGTCGTGCGGGAGGTGACGGAGAACCTTCTCATGGAGGTCGAGAAGACCTTCGATTTCTTCACGGCGGGTCAGGATTCCGGTCGGCTCCATCGCATCGTGATGAGCGGCGGCGCCGCGCGCGGCAGGGGATTCGCCGCGGCGATGGAACGACGCTTCGAAGCAGCTCTCGAATGGTTCGATCCCTTTCGGAGGATGACCATCGGCAGCATGAGCGCCCCCGGCCGGGAGCCCGACGAGGTGTCCGCGAGGGCGGGGGTGGCCACCGGGCTCGCGCTGCGCCGGGCGGGGGATCGATGATCCGCATAAACCTGCTCAGCTCCGCAGAGGACCGCACGGGGTTCCCCAACCCTTCATGGCGAGGTCGGGTGTCGGCCGGCGGAGCTGCGGTCCTCATGGCCGCCGCGCTGGTCCTGGTGGCCTGGTGGCACTGGGCGCTGCGCGCGGAGGCGGCGGAGGCGGATCGGGCACGGGCGGACCTGGCGGCAAGTCTCCGCCGGCTGGCGCCGGCCGTCGCCGCCGTGCAGGACGCGGAAGCGCAGCGAGACAGGCTCGGTGCGCGGGTAGCGGTCATCGAAGCACTCGAGTTCCGCCGGTTCGCGGCGGTACGGATGCTGGACCTCTTGAGTCACGCTCTTCCGGATGGTCTCTGGTTCAGTGAGGTCGGCGAGGAAGCGGAAGGTGTCATCGTGCGCGGTCACGCCGCCACTCCGGCGACGGTTTCGGACTATGCGGGGGCTCTGGAAGCGGCGGGTGACCTCGGCGCGCCGGTAGAGCTCGTCGACTCCCGACGCGGGGGAGGCGCCGGCGGGCAGATCGTCAGCTTCGAGCTCAGGGTGCCGTTTCCGGCGCCGGCAGGCGAACGATGAAGCCGAACCTGTCGGATGAGACGGCGCGCCGGCTGCTCGCGGCGGGAGCTCTGGGGGCGGTGGCGATAGCGCTGGCGTTTCGCGTCCTCTGGGTGGGGCCCCAGCGCGACCTGCTGGCGATGCGGCGGGTGGAGCTCGAACAGAGTCGCGCCGAGGTCGTCCGCGCGCGGCGGGCGGCGAGCCGATTGCCCGGACTGGAAGTCGAGGTCGAACGGCTCGCCCGCCGCCGGGCGGCACTGCATCGCGCCCTGCCGGAGCCGCGAGACGCGGCCGCGGTCTTGCGGGCTCTGCGAGGGATCGCGGCGCAATCAGGCCTCACGATGGAGTCCTTCACCCTGGACGAGGTTCGTGTGGGGGAGCAATTCGAGGCGTGGCCGGTCCGACTCGAGCTGAGCGGTGGATTCCATGAGCTCGTGGCGTTTCTGGACGCTGTGAGCCGGCAGACGCGAATTGTCGTCGTCGACGAGATGTCGATCCGCGGCCTCGCGCCGGGTACGCGGCAGGCGACGATTGGTGCGACGTGCCGGGCGACTACCTACGTGCTTCGCGAGTCGGCCCAGGAAGAAGGAGCGTCCGGTGAGGGAGGCGGCTGAGCCGATGCGGCGCGCGGTGGCACGAGCCCTGCTCCTGGTGGGGGTGTTGGCGGCCGAGGATCGACCGGTCTTCGGGCAGGCCCGCGGCGAGTCCGCGGCGCCGCTCGCGGCGGGCGCCGACGCGACGCCGCTGCCCGGCGCGCGCTCGTCCGGACGTGAGGGTCGCCGGGATCCGTTCGTGAATCCTCTCCTGGGCAGCGGTCCGCCGGCAGCGTCGGTCCGGCCCCGCGGCCTCGCCGGAATCGCCGTCGGCGAGCTCGCCCTGCGGGGGCTGGTCCTCGTCGCCGGCGCTTACGTCGCCGTCCTCGAGTCGGAGAACGGCAGGAGTCACCTGCTCCGGGGCGGCGAGAGGTTGTTCGATGGGTCGGTGCGGTCGGTGACCGCCGAGGGGGTGGTGATCGACCGGCATGGCCCGCATGGTCCGTCAGGCGTGGGTGCTCGCGCCGTGCGTCTGACGCTGACTGCGCGCACTGATCGGCAGCCATGAGGAGAACCGGGGCGATGCTGTGCGGATGCGTGTGGCGACTGCCGGTGTTGCTGGCCATCGGCGGCGGCCCGGTGCTGATGGTGAGCGACCGGCCGCTCTTCCAGGTCGCCGTATTGCGGGCGCAGGCGGTCTCGCAGGGGCTGGACGGCTCCGGAGAGTACGCCGGGGATCCGGTCTCGATGGAGTTTCAGAACGCGGCGCTGCGGTCGGTGCTGCGGACCTTCGCGGAGATCAGCGGACTGAACATCGTCATCGATCCGCAGGTGGCGGGCACCGTGGATGTCGCGCTGGTCGACGTGCCGTGGGATCAGGCGTTCGACGTCATCCTGAACGCGAACCGGCTGGGATACGAGGTGGACGGAAGCGTCGTGCGCATCGCGCCGCTGGCCACCCTGGCCGCGGAGGCCGAGGAGCGGCGCGCCAGGGCCGAGCAGCAGGCTCTGGCCGGCGAGCTGATCGTCCTGACCCGGCCCCTGGGGTACGCGCGTGCTGTCGATCTGGCCGAGCTCGTCACCCGGACCGTGCTCTCGCCACGCGGGCAGATCCAGATAGACGGCCGAACGAACACGCTCATCATTGCCGACCTGCAGGAGCGCGTCGGTGCGGCGCAGGAACTGATCGACGCGCTGGATCTCCCGGAACCGCAGGTCCAGATCCAGGCCCGAATCGTCCAGGCGAGTCAGGACTACCTGCGCGAGCTCGGCGTGAAATGGGGGCTCGCCGGGCGGGTCGCGCCGGAGATCGGCAACACGACCGCGCTGCCCTTTCCCAATCGCGGCGGGGTCAGCGGTCGTGCCGGAGGCGTCCAGGGGCCCGCGGCGGCGGGTGCCGACCCGCGGGCGGCCGAGACCGAGAACAGCGGAACGGCGGTCGACCTCGGTGCGGCGTCACCCACCGCCGCCCTGGGCTTGGCGCTGGGCGCGATTGACGGCTCCCTGAATCTCGATGTCGTGCTCTCGGCGGCGGAGAGCGACGGGCACGTGAGGATTCTGTCGAATCCGCGGATCACGACCCAGAACAACGTGCAGGCCATCATCACCCAGGGAGATCAGATTCCGATCCAGACCGTGGCCAACAACACGGTGACGGTGACCTTCCGCGATGCGGCGCTGCGCCTGGCCGTGACCCCGCAGATAACCACGGCGGACACCGTGATCATGCGGATCGAGATCGGCAACGACTTCGCCGACTTCGCCCGCCAGGTCAACGGCGTGCCGCCCATAGTGACGCAGAGCGCCAGCACGACCGTGCAGGTCGCAGACGGCGCCACGACGGTAATCGGAGGCATATACGAGAGCGCCCGGACACGGTCGAACCGGCGCGTGCCCGGAATTCACAGGGTGCCGATCCTCGGCTGGTTCTTCCGGAGCCGGGCGGAGCGGCGCCGTACCGATGAACTGCTGATCTTCCTTACGCCCCGCATCGTGCGCTGACGGCACCACCGGCACACCGCATGACGGACATGCTGCAGCGGGGCCGTTCGTTCATGGCGCCAGGGGGAGTTCCGAATGGGGAGAACGATTCACAAGGACGTCCTGGCGGTCGCAGTCCTCGGGTTCACGACGGCCGCCGCGTGTGCCGGCGGCGCTTCGGTCTCTTCGCGCTCGAGCGTCGTGCTGGTGGTCGAGCGGATCGGCGCGCCGACGGACGGCGCGGTCGGGAGCCTGGACCGGACGTTCGTCGAGTCCGACGTCGTGACCGGCGGAATGGTGGTCCGGGACACGGCGCGGGCGACCCTGCGGCTCGTCGCCAGGGATCCCTCCGCCGGCATGAGCCCGGCGGCGCCTACCGGGGCGCGGTTCGCAACCGTCGACCGCTATCGCGTGCACTACGTGCGGAGCGACGGACGGAACACGCCCGGCGTCGACGTGCCCCACGCGTGGGATGGCGCGCTGACCCTGACGACCTCGTTCGAAGGACAGACCGGCGAGTTCGTTCTCGTACGCGCCTCGGCCAAGCTGGAGCCGCCGCTCGTGGCGCTGCGCGAGGGAGGTGGGGACATCGTCATCACCGCGCTGGCCTACGTCACCTTCTACGGGCGCGACCACACCGGCGCCCGGGTGGAAGCGACCGGCGCGATCACGGTCGAGTTTGCCGACTGGTCCGACGCAGGACCGTCTCCGAGGTGAGTCCCAAGCGATGCAGAGGCAAGGTTCGGGAGAGGTTGCTCGAGTGTTCGGGAGGGCATGCCGGCTGGCTGCCGGCCTGGCTCTGCCGGCCTGCCTGGCCGCGTGCCTGCAGGCTGGCCAGGGTCCCGGCCCACTCGCGGGGCCGTCCACGCTGGCGCTGGCCATTCGCCTGAACGCCGTGCCCGACGTTCTGCCGACCGACGGCACGGCGCGCTCGATCGTCGCCGTCACGGCGGCGGGTCCCGACGGCGCGCCCGCTCGCAATCTGCGGCTGAGGGTGCAGATCGTCGAGGGCTCTACCCGGCATGACGCCGGGCGGCTCTCCGCGAGGTTCGTGGTTACGGACGCAGCCGGGCGCGCCGCTGTCGAGTATCGTGCGCCCTTGTCGTCCGGCGGCGCGGCCGGCGAGGTCGATCACGGCCGCGTCGTCACGCTGGCGGTTACGCCGGTGAGCGACGACTTCGCGCAGGCAGTCGAGCGCAGGGTGCGTATCCGCCTCGTGCCGGCCGGCGACGTCATTCCTCCGTTCGAGGTGCGGGCCGGTTTCGAGGTCACGCCGGTGGCGCCGGCCGTCTTCGATCAGGTGCGCTTCAGCGCGGTCGACTGTCCCGCCGGGGAGCCGGCCGCCGCACGGTGCACCCACGATCCCGCCGGGTCGATCGCTGCCTACCGCTGGGACTTCGGAGACGGCGGGGCAGCCTCCGGACAGCAGCTCGCGCATGTCTATTCCAGGGCCGGCACGTACTTCGTGCGATTGACCGTGGTGGATTCCTTCGACCGCTCGGCGGACGCGACGGCCACGGTGACCGTCGCCGACGAAATGCAACCGGAGGCCTCGTTCACGGTCTCGCCGATGCCTGCCACCGCGGGTGCGGAGGTCTTCCTCGATGCGAGCACGTCGACCGCGGCGCCCGGCCGGCACATCGTGGCCTACACCTGGAACTTCGGAGACGGCAGTACCGGAGACGGTGTCAGGACGAGCCATGTCTATCGGGTGGCGGGCAACTACACGGTCGTCCTCAACGTGACCGACGACCGGGAGCGTCGCGCCTCGGCTGCGTCGACTGTCGAGGTAACGGACGCTGCTCCGGTCGCTGCCGCCACGGTGGCGCCTCCGGTCCCGGCCGCCGGCCGGACGGTGCTCTTCGACGCGGAGGAATCGCGGGTCGTTCCCGGGCGGCGGATCGCGCGGGATCGCTGAACACTTCGGTGACGGGAGCGAAGTCGCGGGCGGTCCCGCGACGAGCCATGCCCGCGCTGCGGCCGGCGGGTAAGTCCTGCGCCCTGGAGTTGCCGACGGCGACGATCGAGCCGGATGGGACACGGTACGGGTCGTCGTAGAATGACGCGGCATGCGCTTCGCACCGCGGGAACAGCTCGCCGCCCGAACGTCGGCGCTGCGGCGGCAGTTGGCTGAGCGCGGTCTAGACGCGCTCGTCGTCACGGCCCTGCCGCATCTCTTCTACCTGCTCAACCTGCGTGCGAGTGCCGGCATCGCCGTCGTGGAACGCGCCCCCCCGGAGCTTCGACTGGTCGTCGATTTCCGCTACGTCGAAGCGGTCAATCGACTACTGCGGCAGGGGATCGCGCCCCCGGAGCTCGAGGTGGTCCCGATGGAGGGCACCTACGACGAGACCCTGTGTCGGGTTCTGCAGCGCCGGCCGGGCGTGCGCGCCGCGATCGAGGCCGACCATCTGAGCGTTCGTCGCTGGTCGTGGCTGCAGCAGGCACTGCAGGCGGACTTGACGCCGGCCGTCGAACTGGTGGAACGCGAGCGGATGATAAAGGACCGCCACGAGACGCAGATACTGCGGGAGGCGGGTCGGATGCTGGCCGGCACAATCGTCCCGGCGTGTGGTTGCGCGCGCCGCGGTCGCACGGAGATCGAGGTTGCGAGGGACATCGAGCGGCTGATCGGGGAGGCGGGTTTCGAGCGGCCGGCCTTCGACTCCATCGTCGCTTCCGGGCCCAACGGCGCGCTGCCGCACGCGCATCCGACCGACCGGAAGCTGGCCGCGGGAGACCTCGTCATTCTCGACTTCGGCGGCGTCCACGACGGGTATTGCGTGGACGTCTCGCGCACGGTGTCGGTCGGTTCCGTCACTGCCGAGGCGAACCGGATGCACCGGGCGGTGGCCGAAGCCCAGGCGGCGGCGATGGCGGCGGCGGCGCCCGGAGTGCTTGCGAGCGACGTCGACCGGGCCGCCCGCACCGTGCTGGAACGCTCGGGGCTCGCAGACCGTTTCGGTCATGGCACAGGCCATGGGCTCGGGATCGACGTTCACGAGCTGCCGCGGGTCGGGAAGCCGCGCACGGGCGCGGTCCAGGCGGACGACGTGCTGCTGGCGGCGGGCATGGTGTTCACGATCGAGCCCGGCGTCTACGTCCCCGACGTGGGCGGGGTGCGGATCGAGGACGACGTGCTGATGACCGAGGCGGGCATGGAAGTGCTGACGCCCGCGTGCCGCCGGCTGCTCGACACCGACAGGCTGCCTTCGGCGGAGTGCGATGAGCGTTGAGCTGTCTCCGCTGTATGCAATCGTCGATGCCGGGCTGGCCGCTCGTCACGGTTGGACGGTTCCCGACCTCGCAGCGGCGTACCTCGACGGCGGCGCACGGCTCGTGCAACTGCGATCTCCGGGCGTGGCGAGCGGCGTGCTGGAGAGCTGGTGCGGCGCCGTCGTCGCCCGGGCTTCGAGCTATGCGGCGGTGGTGGTCGTCAACGACCGTGCCGACGTCGCCCGGGTGTGCGGTGCGGCCGGAGTGCACCTCGGCCAGGCGGATCTGTCGGTCGAGGAAGCGCGGCGGGTGGTAGGGGAGAGCGGCGTCATCGGGCTGTCGACGCACACCGCCGACCAGATCGGCGACGCCCTCGCGAGACCCGTGACCTACGTGGCGGTGGGCCCCGTCCACCCGACCGCCACCAAGAACACCGGCTATCGGCCGACAGGCCTGGCCCTGGTTCGCCGCGCGGCGTCCCGCGCGGCCACGACCCCCATCGTGGCCATCGGGGGAATCACGCTGGAACGGGCCCCGGAGGTGTTGGCGGCGGGCGCGGCCTCGGTCGCCGTGATCGGCGATCTGCTGGCCGGGGGCAGGCCTGCCGCCCGGGTTCGGGCCTACCTCGAGCGGTTGGCGAAGTAGTCGACGGTGAGTGAGCGCACCGTGCCGACCAGGAACGCGATACCGATCAGATTGGGGAAGGCCATCAGTCCGTTCAGCAGCGTTCCGATGGCCCACACGAGCGGCACGGAGACCACCGCGCCGACGAGCACCATGATCGTGAACACGATGCGGTAGGGCCGGATGACGCTCGATCCGAACAGGAACTCGATGCACTTCTCGCCGTAGTAGGACCAGCCGATCAGGGTCGAGAAGCCGAACAGGAACGAGCAGAGAGCCACTATCAGGGACGCGAAGGGTATGGACGTCCCGAGGGCGGCCGCGGTCAGGTCGCCGCTCGATCCCTGGTAGGCCGGATCCGTCCACAATCCCGAGGTCAGGATGATGAACGCGGTCATCGAGCAGACGACGATGGTGTCCATGAACACCTCGAAGATGCCGATGACGCCCTGCTCGGACGGGTGCTTCACCCGGGCGATGCCGTGGGCGATGGGGGCGCTGCCCATGCCGGCCTCGTTCGACAGCACCCCGCGGCTGACGCCGGCGGCGATGACCTGTGCCACCGACGCGCCGGCGAAGCCGCCGAGGGCCGCCGACGGCTGCAGCGCTCCCGCCACGATCTGTCCGAGGACAGCCGGGATCTGCGCCGCGTTGAGCAGGACGTAGCTCGCCGCGGCGCCGGCGTACAGCACGATCATGGAGGGGACGAGACGCTCGGCCACCGCCGCGATGCGGCGTATGCCGCCGAGGAGGACGAGCCCCACGGCCGCGCTTATCAGCAGGCCGGGGACCCACACCGGCACGTCGAGTCCGGTCAGATCGCGCGCCGCCTCGGTGAAGGTGCGCGCGACGGTGTTCGACTGGGCCATGTTGCCGGTGCCGAACAACGCGGTGGCGGCGCCGAAGAAGGCGAACATGCAGGCCAGCCCCTTGCCGAGGCCTGCATGCGGCACTCCGCGCGTGATGTAGTACATGGGCCCGCTGGCCAGCTCGCCGGTCTCGCGGGTGACGCGATACCGCACTCCCAGCACCGCCTCGGCGTACTTCGTGGCCATGCCGACGGCGGCGGTGACCCACATCCAGAAGATCGCCCCGGGCCCCCCGATGAGGATCGCCGTGGCGACACCGCCGATGTTGCCGTTGCCGACGGTCGACGCCAACGCGGTCGAAAGCGCCTGGAACGAGGTGATGGCTCCTTCGCCGGCTCCTGGCGAGCGCCCCATGGCGCTGCCGATCGTGCGCCGTACCGCCAACGGGAACTGCCGGACCTGGACGAAACCGGTCCTGATCGTGATCAGGAGTCCCACGAACACGAGCACGAGCGGCATCGCGAACGGTTGCCACACCAGTTGATCGAGGGCGGTCACCTGGTCGGTCAGGGTCTGCACTTCACGCTCCAATCGAATGTCGGCGTCGGTCGGTCACAGCATCGATACGAGTGTGGCGATGAGAATCGAGGCGATGGCTGCCGGGCATACCCAGCGGAGCAGAAACGCCCACAACGCCGGGGCCGGGAACCACGCGCCTTCCGCCCGGAGCTCTTCCAGCGCGCGCCCGACGCCCCAGATCCGGCCGATGAAGATCGCGGTGAGGCAGCCGCCGATCGGCAATGCGAACTCGTTCCAGGCGTTCACCATCAGATCGAGGAACCCGATGCCGAAGCCGGGCACGCTGGTGAAGAGGGCGACGGCGCCGTTTCCCAGCGCCGACGGGATCGCGAACACGGAGACGATCGCCGCGACCACGCCGACCGCCTTCCTCCGCGACCAGCCGAGGGCGTCGACGCAGTGCGAGACCGGGACCTCGAGCAGTGAGATGGTCGAGGTGAGCGCCGCGACGCTCAGCAGGAGGAAGAACGCGGTGCCGAACAGTTGGCCGCCGGGCAGCTCGGCAAAGAGACGGGGAAGCACCGTGAATATGAGTCCCGGTCCGCTGGTGGTGGGATCGAACCCGGCGATGGAGAATCCGACCGGGAAGATGATGAAGCCGGCCAGCAACGCGATCGACGTGTCGAGCGCCACGATCCAGAGAGCGGAGGCGGCGATGCCGTCCCGGCGGCTGAAGTAGCTGCCGTAGGTGAGCATGCATCCCATGCCGAGACTCAGCGAGAAGAACGCCTGCCCGAGCGCGGAGGTGAAGACCCGGACATCGGCCAGCCGGGTCAGGTCCGGGCTGAGGTAGTAGGCCAGTCCGGCCCCGGCGCCGGGCAGCGTGACCGCCCGCAGCGCGAGTCCGATCAATAGCAGCACGAGCAGCGGCATGAGCGCCTTCGTCACCCGCTCGATGCCCGTGCGGACGCCGCCGAGCAGAACCGCCGCCGTCGTCCCGATCACGAAGAGGGCGAGTCCCGTGCTGATCAGACCGTTTCCGGTGAACTCCGAAAAGAAGCGGCCTACGTCGTCCGGGGTGCCGGCAACCGCGCCGGTCGCAGTGAACCAGACGTAGGCGACGGCCCAGCCGGCGATCACGGAATAGAAGGAGAGGATGCCGCCGCCGGCCAGCACGCCGAGCCCGCCGACCAGCCACCACCGGCGGCCGGGCGCGAGCGCGGCGAACGAGCCGACGGGGCTCTGCCGCGTGCGCCGGCCGAGCGCGATCTCGCCGGCCATGATCGGCACGCAGATCAGAAAGATGCAGGCGAAATAGACGACCACGAACGCGGCGCCGCCTCCCTGTCCGACCTGGGTGGGGAACCCCCAGATGTTGCCCAGGCCGACCGCCGATCCGGCTGCCGCCAGGATGAAGCCGGCCCGGGAGCTCCACATGCCGCGCGAGGGGGTCGTGCTCACTTCGGTCGTACCTCCGTCGTTGGTGCGGACGTCCGCGATTGGTTCGCATTGTACCGATCCCGCGGTAGACTCGAAAGAACATGCCAGTCCGTCCCACTCTCGCGAGGAGAACTTGACCACCGCCCGGCCGCCGGCGCGCGTGCTCGACGGCGCCGCCGTCGCCGGCGAGATTCAGGAAGCGCTGCGTCCGCGGATCGATGCCGTCCGCCGTGCGGTGGGGCGTCCCCCCGCGCTCGGCCTGCTGCTGGCCGGGCGCGATCCGGGTTCCGAGGTCTACGTCCGCAACAAGATGCGTCAGAGCGAGGGGCTCGGCATCCGAACCACGCTCGAGCGGTTGTCGGAGTCCGCCGCGTTCGGTGAGGCGCTCG
Organism: Vicinamibacterales bacterium; assembly: GCA_963662835.3. Classification (GTDB taxonomy): domain Bacteria; phylum Acidobacteriota; class Vicinamibacteria; order Vicinamibacterales; family UBA8438; genus WTFV01. The sequence continues at coordinate 5,433,427 of CAXXVU020000002.1, read as the reverse complement.
CGGTCGTCGAGGCGTTCAACGCGGATTCCGGTATCGACGGCATCCTGGTGCAGTCACCGTTGCCGGCTGCGATGGGGAACGACGCGGAGCGGCGCATTTTCGAGGCGATCGAGCCGTCGAAGGACGTCGACGGATTCCATCCGGAGAACGCGGGCCGGCTGGTGCAGCAGACGCCGGCCCTCGCCCCGTGCACGCCTTCCGGGGTGATGGAGCTGCTCGACCGCCGTGGCGTCGATCTCGAGGGGCGGCATGCGGTCGTGATCGGCCGCAGCGACATCGTCGGCAAGCCGATGGCGATCATGCTGCTGCACCGCCACGCCACGGTCACGATCTGTCATTCGCGGACCGTCGACCTCCCACGGGTGGCGTCGCAGGCCGATGTGCTGGTGGCGGCAGTGGGCCGGCCCGCCTTCGTGACTCTCGATTTCGTCAAGCCGGGCGCGACGGTCATCGACGTCGGCACGAACGCCTTGACGGATCGCGGCCAGGTGGCGGCCATCTTCGGCGACGGCTCCAGGAAGCTCGCGGCTTTCGACAAGCGGGGCCGTGTGCTGTCCGGCGACGTGCATCCCGAGGTGGCGGATATCGCGGGTGCCATCACGCCGGTTCCGGGAGGGGTCGGTCCGCTGACGATCGCGATGCTGCTGTCCAATACCGTGCGGGCGGCCGAACAGCGCCTGCGACGGCGGCCCTGAGCGGGCGGTGCGGCGGCCGTTCGCGCCGGGCTGTCATCCGGGCACCGGCTTCACGCATCCGCGCGGGCGAGATCCCGGCAGAGGGAGACCACCTGCCGGTCCGTTGCGGCGAACGAGCCGTCGGTCCTGACTACCGCGTCGGCGCGCGCGGTCTTCTCGGCGATTGGAAGCTGCGCCGCGATACGGCGTCGGGCGTCGGCCGCGGCGAGACCGTCGCGGGCCATGACGCGCTGGAGCTGGATCGCGGCATCGCAGGCCACGACGACGACGCGATCGAAGACGCTCGCTCGTCCGGTCTCGAAGAGCAGAGGGATATCGGCCACGGCGAACCGTGCTCCGGTGCAGGCTCGGCAGCGCCGGAACCACTGGTCGATCGCTTCCCTGACCGGAGGGTGAACGACGGCTTCGAGCGCGGCCCGGGCGGTCGCGTCCGCGAAGACGAGCCGCCCGAGACGGACCCGGTCGATGGCGCCGTCCCCGGCGAGGATGTCGGGTCCGAAACGGTCGCGCAGCCGGGCGCAGGCCGGTTGGTCCGGCTGCACCGCGGCCCGTGCGAGCTGGTCCGCGTCCAGCGTCGGTACGGATCGGCTGCGGAGCGCGCGGACCACGTAGGACTTCCCCGTGCCGATGCCTCCGGTAAGCGCCACTCTGAGCATGGGCGGCCGGCGGCCTGTCTTCAGGCCGGCGCCTCCTCGGCCTCTTCGGCCGGCGCGATCCGCTCCTCCACGAAAGTGTTCCACTCGTGGCACTGCGGGCACTGCCAGAGCAACTCCGTGCTGCGGTAGTGACAGCGCATGCAGACGTGCGGATCGAGGTAGAAGACCGCGTCGTGGGTCAACTCGACGTAGCGTCGCACCAGGAGCGGATCGAAGTCCAGCGTGGTCAGCGCACGCCAGATCGCCTGGTGCACGGCCAGCGCGTGGGGATTGTGCACGAGCGACTCGAAGCACAGATCGAGCGCACGCGTCGGATCGCCGCGATTCGAAAAATGCTGCCCGAGTGTCAGGCGCGCCCGCCAGTCCTGGGGGTTGGCGTCGATGAGGCGCCGGCAGAGGTTCACGAAGCGCTCCGGACCGTCCAGTTGCGCGTAGGCCTTCTCGAGCCGGGCGAACGCGAGGTACGACCGTTCCGGAGCGGTGCGGCTGATCTGCTCCCACGTCGCGATGGCTTCGGTCGTGCGACCTTGCGCCATGTAGACGTCGCCGAGGTTGAGTGACGCCGGCACCGTGCGGCTGTCGAGATCGAGCGCCGTCTCGAAGTGCCGGATGGCCTGGTCGGGAGTGCCGCTGCGAACGGACTGGAGACCGAGCTCGTTCTCGAGAAACGCGAGAATGGCCTGGTCGCGGGGCTTCTCTCCGGCCGGCGCGCTGTTGGTGATGCGCTGTCGGATTGCTCGGGCCTCCTGCCACTGCTGCTGCTCCTCGTGGATCTTCTCGAGATTGAGCAGCGCGTACTGGTTTCCCGGGTCGAGCCGAATCACCTCCGAGAACGACTGGAACGCGCGATCGACGAAGCCGCCGCGCTTGTAGTCGAGACCGAGGCAGAGCTGCACGTACGCCTGCTCCATGGTGCTCAGCTTCGGGCGTTGCAGCAACCGCTGGTGCAGCCTGATCGCCTTGCTGACCTGTCCTCGTTCCCGGTACAGGTTGCCCAGGATCAGATTGATTTCGAGCGCGGTCGAATCGAGCCCCATCGCCTTGGTCAGCTCTTCGATCGCGAGGTCTATCTGGTTGGATACGAGGAAGTTCAGCCCGAGGATGTAGTGTGGCGATTCGCGGATCTTGCGGCGATCGATCCAGCGGCCATCCTGCAGCTTGTAGCGCTCCCAGGCCTTGCCGATGGCAAGACCGACGAGCAGGGTGACGAGAACGGCCAGCAGTGCCAGCGTGTCGGTCATCCGTCTCCGTCAGAAGAGCTCGGTACGCCACAGGTCGTGCAGGTGGACGAGGCCGAGCAGATGCCGGTCGTCGTCGACGACGATGAGCGACGTGATCCGCCGGCTCTCCATGCGGTTCAGGGCTTCCGCCGCGAGCGTTGCGGGACCGATCGTCACGGGGCCCGGCGTCATCAGATCACGCGCGGTCCTCCCCGTCAGGCTCGAGGTCCCTTCCAGGTGCCGCCGGAGGTCGCCGTCGGTGATGATGCCGTCGACGCGTCCTCCGCCGTCGACCACGCACGCCATGCCGAAGCCGCCCGCGCTGATGGTCGCGACCACGTCGTCGATGAGGGCGGACGGCGTTACGGTCGGGAGCTCCGTTCCGGTGTGCATGAGGCGAGCGACGCGCAACAGCCGCTTTCCGAGCTGCCCGCCCGGATGGAGGTGGGCAAAGTCCTCCTCGCGAAATCCCCTGCTGGCGAGCAGGGCCATGGCCAGCGCGTCGCCGAGCGCCAGCGCGGCGGTGGTGCTGGCTGTCGGCGCCAGGTTCAGCGGGCAGGCTTCCGCGCTCACGCCGCAGTCGAGGGTCACGTCGGCGGCTTCGCCGAGCGTGCTGCCGGGCGCTCCGCTCAGCGCGATGAGACGTGAGCCCAGCCGGCGAATGGTCTCGAGCAGCCGCAGGATCTCGGGAGTCTCTCCGCTCTGCGAGAAGCCGACCACCACGTCGTCGGGTTGAATCGCGCCGAGATCGCCGTGAACGGCTTCGGCGGGATGGAGGAAGTAGGACGGAGTGCCGGTGCTCGACAGTGTCGCGGCCAGCTTGCGCGCGATGATGCCGGACTTGCCCATGCCCGTCACGATCACACGGCCCGTGCAGGACAGCAGCAGGTCGAGGGCTGCATCGAAGCGGTGGTCCAGGCGGTCGGCGAGCGCGCCGACCGCCTCCGCCTCGATACGCAGGACGCGCCGGGCCAGATCGAGGGTCGCACCGCCCGGATTCCCGGGCCGGGCAGTTGCCGGTTGCGGGCCGGCCTCCATCTATGTGGCCTCCGCGGCGGCGACGGACGCGAGTGCCGCGTGCCGAATGGCCACGAGCCGACGCAGCAGGGGCTCGAGCCGCGCCAGCGGCAGCGCATTCTGGCCGTCGCTCCGGGCGGCCGCCGGCTGCTCGTGCACTTCGAGGAACAGTCCGTCGACACCGGCTGCCACGCCGGCGGCGGCGAGCGGCTCGATGAACTCGGCTTGCCCCGCACTGACTCCGTCGCCCCCACCCGGAAGCTGAAGACTGTGGGTGACGTCGTAGACGACGGGATAGCGAAGCGACCGCAACTGCGGGAACGAGCGCATGTCGACGACCAGGTCGTGATAGCCGAACGAAGTGCCCCGCTCCGTTACGAGCACGCGGTGATTGCCCGCGGCGGTCGCCTTGCCGATCGCGTGCCGCATGTCGAGCGGCGCGAGGAACTGTCCCTTCTTCAGGTTGACCGCGCGTCCGGTGGCCGCGGCCGAGACGATCAGATCGGTCTGGCGGCACAGGAACGCCGGGATCTGCAGCACATCGGCGACTTCGGCAACCGGGGCGGCCTGCGCCGGCTCGTGGATGTCGGTCAGGATGGGGCAACCTACGCGTTGCTTGATCGACGCGAGAGCATCGATCCCGCGCGTCAGCCCCGGGCCGCGGAACGACGACAGCGATGTGCGGTTCGCCTTGTCGAACGATGCCTTGAACACGAACGGCGCCTGAACCCGCGCCGAGATCTCCCGAACCGCCTCGGCCAGCTCCTCGGCGTGGCCGGCGCTCTCTATGACGCACGGGCCGACTATGAGCCCGAGCGGGTGGCCGGGACCGAAACGTACGTTACCGACGGAAACGGTGCGCACCTGTTGATTATAGAGGCGCCACCGCTCCTCATCGCGCCCCGCGCGGTCGGGCGAACGGACGCCGCGGTCGGGAATGGCAGTCAGGCGAGCGATTCTGCAGCGGCGTTCGCGGAGAGGCGGTGCCGGTATGTCGCACCGACGAACCGGGTGAAGAGCGGATGCGGCGCCAGCGGTTTCGACTGGAATTCCGGGTGGAACTGGACGGCGACGAACCAGGGGTGGTCCGGGACCTCGATCGCTTCGACGAACTTCCCGTCGGGGGACCGGCCGGAGATGACCAGCCCGCCCTCCGTCAGCGCCGCCTCGTAGGCTCGGTTGAACTCGTAGCGGTGGCGGTGACGTTCCGAGATGGAAACCTTGCCGTAGGCCTCGTGCACCGCTGTGCCGGGCGTCAACTCGCACGGATAACTGCCCAGCCGCATCGTGCCGCCGAGGTCGTCCACGCCGAGCAGGTCGCGCAGCTTGTAGATGACGTTGTGCGGCGTGTCGGACTTGCACTCGGTCGAGTCGGCGTCCTCGAGCCCGCAGACGTGCCGCGCGAACTCGACGGCGGCCCACTGGAACCCGTAGCAGATCCCGAAGTAGGGGATCCCGCGCCGGCGGGCCACCTCGGCGGCGCGCAGCATGCCTCGGCTGCCGCGGTCCCCGAACCCGCCGGGCACGAGTATCCCGTCGGCGTCGGCGAGCGGACCGTCGCCCCCGGACTCCAGCGCTTCGGCCTCGACCCACTCGATCCGCACCCGCAACTGGTTCGCGAAGCCGGCGTGGCACAGGGCTTCGTTGAGGCTCTTGTAGGAGTCCTCGTAGCCCACGTACTTGCCGACGACGTGCACCGTGACTTCATCGGTAGGGTTGCGGATGCGCTCGACCAGGCTCTCCCAGGCTTCCATGCGCCGTTGCGTGGTGGAGGGCAGGCCCAGGTGCTTGAGGACGATGCGGTCGACGCCTTCCCCCGAGAGCGCCAGGGGCACCTCGTAGATGCTGTCGACATCCCTGGCCGTGATGACCGCTTCCTCGTCGACATCGCAGAAGAGGGCTATCTTGCGGCGCAGATCCCGCGGGAGCGCCCGGTCGCTGCGGCACAGCAGAATGTCCGGCTGGATGCCGACGGAGCGCAGGTCGCGGACGCTGTGCTGGGTCGGCTTGGTCTTGAGCTCGCCGGCGGCGCCGATGAACGGGACCAGCGTCAGGTGCACGTAGAGCGTGTTCTCGCGTCCGAGGTCCTGGCGCAACTGTCGGATGGCCTCGAGGTACGGCTGGCTCTCGATGTCACCGACGGTGCCGCCCACCTCGATCAGGACGATGTCGATGCCGCCCTGCCGCGCGACGGTCCGCATGCTGTCCTTTATCTCGTTGGTGATATGGGGAATCACCTGGACCGTCCGGCCCAGGTAGTCGCCCCGGCGTTCCTTCTGAATCACGGACAGGTAGATCTTGCCCGTTGTCCAGTTGTGGTTGCGGGTCGTCACCGTGTTCGTGAAACGCTCGTAGTGTCCGAGGTCGAGGTCGGTCTCGGCGCCATCGGTGGTGACGTACACCTCCCCGTGCTGGTACGGGCTCATGGTTCCGGGATCGACGTTCACGTAGGGGTCGAACTTCTGCAGCGTGACGCGGTACCCGTGTCCCTCGAGCAGCGCCCCGATGGACGCTGCGGCCAGGCCCTTGCCGAGCGAGGAGACGACGCCGCCGGTAATGAAGATGTACTTGACAGGCTGAGGGGGCGGATCTGCGCGATCAATCATTCGCGTGCTCTGGCGGCGACCAGACGACGAACCCGCTCGAGGTCGGCGGGGGTGTCGACGCCGATAGGGGCCTGGTCAGTGGCGATGGTTCCGATCCGGTAGCCCGATTCGAGGGCGCGGAGTTGCTCGAGCCGCTCGAGCCGCTCGAGCGGTGTCGGCGGAATGTCCGCCAGCTCGAGGAGGCACTTGCGACGGTACGCGTACAGGCCGACGTGCCGATCGCCGAGCCCCACGCGACCCGGCGTCCCTTCGCGCGCGTGCGGTATCGGGGCGCGGGAGAAGTACAGGGCGTCGCCCCGGGTGTCGACCACCACCTTGACGACGTGCGGATCCGACAGCACGCGGGCATCGGTGATCGGACACCGCACGGTTGCGATCCCGAGGGTCGGATCGCCGACGAGCGCTGCGACGACCGCCTGGATGAGGGCGGAGGGCAGGAGCGGCTCGTCGCCCTGCACGTTGACGAGGATGTCGCTGTTCAGCCGGCGGGCAACCTCGGCGAGCCGGTCGCTGCCGGTCGGGTGATCGGCGCGAGTCAGCCATGCTTCGCCGCCGAACGCGGAGACGACGTCCGCGATGCGGGGGTCGTCGGTGGCGACGAGGACGCGCTGCACCCCCGGCAACCCCATCGCGCGGCGGTGGACGTGCTCGATCATCGTTCGCCCGTGAATGTCGAGCAGCGGTTTGCCCGGAAGCCGGGTCGAGCCGTAGCGTGCCGGGATGACGACAGTTGCGGTGGGAAAAGGAACTGACGCGTGCGGCACGGCGGGGTGCACGGTGAATGTTACCACACCGGCCGGCGGTCCGTGCCGTTGCCGAACCCGTAACGGTCGGGGAAGTACGGTAGTCTCGTTGCTCGCGCAAGATGTCGATGTCTCCGAGACGCGTCGCCTTCGTTGCCTGCGGAGGGGCTCTGGCAGCGGCGTGGCTGGCCGCTGCCACCACGGCACCCGGCGGGGACGTTGCAGGGCTCGCGTTGCCGCCGCCGGTCGTTGCGACCGGGGGTGGAGGAGAGGAGCCTGCCACCGCCGCAGCGGAGCTGGCTGCCGACATCGAGCGCCTGCGGCGGCGCCTGGCGCAGGCGCCGGATCTGCGGATGGGCGCTCGCAATCCGTTCTCCCTCGCCGCGCCGCCGCCGCCGCGCCCGGATGCGGTCGATCCGCCGCGGCGGCGCTCGGCTCCGGCCGTTGCCCGCCGGCCTCCGGCGATGGGACCCGCGGTCGAGCTGATCGGCATTGCTACCGCCGTTACGCAGGACGGTCCCGAGCGAACCGGCATCCTGAGCACGCGCGGCGGAGAGGTCTTTCTGGTTCGCAGCGGTGACCGCGTTGCCGGCGGGTACCGCGTCGAAGCCGTCGAGTCCTCGAGTGTGACCCTCGTCGACGGGAACGGCGCAAGCCATCGTCTTGCGCTGCCCTACTAGCAGTCTGCGCCGCAGAAACGGGGCCTCGGCGAGCGCCGGACTTCAGAGCGTGATCAGACCGACCGATTCGACCGCCGCAATCCCGCGGATCTCCTCCAGCACGTCGTGGGTCACCAGGGGCTCCGTCCGGGCCCTCGAGTCAGCCGGATCGCGTGCGCCGACGCGGACCACCCCGACCGCTCCCCCCGTACCGCGTCCGAGGGCGAACGTGGCGATGTTGATGCCGTGGCGCCCAAGGACGGAACCGACCTCTCCGATCGCGCCCGGCTGGTCGCGGTTGCGGATCACGATCAGAGTGCCCTCGAGCGGCGCTTCGACCTCGACGCCGTCGAGGCGCACCAGCCGCGGTTGTTCCGGCTCGAACAGGGCGCCTTCGGCCCACAGCTCCCCGGCGCTCGTGTGCAGCTTCAGGGACACCAGGCTGGTGAAGTTCCGCGGGCGGGAGCTGCGCGATTCGATGATTTCGAGGCCGCGCTGCTCGGCTGCCGCGCGGGCGTTGACGAGCGTGACCGTCTGCGACAGCACCTGTCCGAGGAGGCCGACCAGGGTGGCGCTCACCAGCATCTCGTGGGGTTCGTCGGCGAGCTTCCCGTAGTAGCGCAGGCCGAGGCCGGCGATTCGGCTTTGCGCGAGCTGGGCGAGAAGGCTGCCCAGGCGTTCCGCCAGGACGAGATAGGGCCGCAGGGCTCGCAGCTCGTCGGGAGCGATGGTGGGATAGTTGACGGCGTTGCGCGCGACACCCGACTGCAGGTACTCGCGCACGCCGGAGGCGGCCTCGATGCCGACGAGTTGCTGTGCCTCGGCGGTCGCCCCCGCGATGTGCGGCGTCGCGACGACTTGCGGCAGGCCGGTCAGGACGGTGTCGGGCGGCGGCTCTTCCCGGAAGACGTCGAGCCCCGCTCCGCCCAGCCGGTCCTCGGCGAGCGCCTCGGCGAGCGCCTCTTCGTCGATCAGGTCGCCGCGCGCGGTGTTGATGAGGCGGGCGCCCGGCCGGCACCGTGCAAGCAGGGAACGATCGAGCAACCCGCGGGTCGCCGCGGTGGACGGCAGGTGCAGGGTGATGAAGTCGGCGCGCTCGACCAGCGTGTCCAGGGCGACCAGTTCGATGCCGAGGTCCTCAGCCAACTGTGCGGCGATGAAGGGATCGTGGGCGATTACCGCCATGTCGAACGCGAGCGCCCGCCGGACGACCTCGCGCCCGATGCGTCCGAGGCCGACCACCCCGAGCGTCTTCCCCCGCAGCTCGGCGCCGCGCAGGCTCTTCTTGCGCCACTGTCCGGCTTTCATCTGGGCGTCGGCGAGGGCGACGGACCGGGCCGAGGCGAGCATCAGGGCGAACACGTGCTCGGCGACGCTGACGCTGTTGGCGCCGGGCGCGTTCAGCACGACGATGCCGCGTTCGCTGGCGGCCGCGAGGTCGACGTTGTCGACGCCGGAGCCGGCGCGGGCGACGACGCGCAGTTGCGGCGCCGCGGCAATCAGCCCGGCGGTGACCGTCGTGGCGCTCCTGATGATGAGGGCATCGGCGTCGGACAGATCGGCCCCCAACTCGTCCGGGGAGCGGCCGGTGCGCGTGTCGACGGTCCATCCCTCCGCTTCGAGCAGGGAGACGGCCGCCGCGGGCAGCGGATCGGGAATCACAATCTTCATGAGTCTGGAGAGGCTGGGACCGAACGGGTGACAGTCGTACAGTATAATGCCGGCCCGAGAGGGGCGCTCGATGGGCGCCAGGGGCGAGGGCATCCGCACCAGGATGGTGCAAGTCGCTGGAACGGACCGGAAGACGCCGGTCGTCCTCGCCCGATGACGGATTCTTCCACAAGGTTTTCCACGGTTTCTGTTGACGATTCTGTAGCGGGCCACAGCGGGGCGACCCAAAGGCCCGGCCCATCTCTGCACGGGCGCGTCCCGTGGCCAGCGGGCGAGACTGCGCACCATGCCGGAATTCAAGAACCTCGTTGCACCCAGCGAAGGCACCGCGATCACCCGTCAGCCGGACGGTTCGTTGATGGTGCCCGACGATCCCATCATTCCGTTCATCGAGGGCGACGGCATCGGCCGCGACATCTGGCGCGCGTCGGTGCGGGTCTTCGACGCCGCGGTGAAGAAGGCCTACGGCGAGCGCAAGCGCGTCGTCTGGTTCGAGGTCCTGGCCGGCGAGAAGGCCCAGGAACGGGTCGGGGAGTGGCTCCCGACCGACACGCTCGATGCGGCCAGGGCGTACAGGGTCGCAATCAAGGGCCCGCTGACGACTCCCGTCGGCGGGGGCATTCGCAGCCTGAACGTGTCGATCCGGCAGTTGCTCGATCTCTACGCCTGCGTTCGCCCGGTGCGGTACTTCACCGGCACCCCGTCGCCGGTGCGCCGTCCCGAGCAGATGGACGTCGTCATCTTTCGCGAGAACACGGAGGACGTCTACGCCGGCATCGAGTGGGAGCAGGGATCGCCGCAGGTCGAGCAGCTCCTCGACTACCTGTCGACGTCTTTCGGCAAGCGGATCCGCCGCGACTCGGGGATCGGGATCAAACCGATCTCCATCACCGGCAGCAAGCGCCTGGTGCGCATGGCGATCCGCCATGCCATCGACAACGACCGCAGGAGCGTGACGCTGGTCCACAAGGGGAACATCATGAAGTTCACCGAGGGGGCGTTCCGCGACTGGGGCTACGAGGTGGCCAAGGAGGAGTTCGGTGACCGCACCATCGGCGAATGGGACGGCGATCCGGACGGGCGGATCGTGATGAAGGATCGCATCGCCGACAGCATGCTGCAGCAGATCCTGACGCGGACGGGCGACTACGACGTCATCGCGACGACGAACCTCAACGGCGACTACCTGTCGGACGCCTGCGCGGCCCAGGTCGGCGGCCTGGGGTTGGCCCCGGGCGCCAACATCGGCGACGACGTCGGGTTCTTCGAGGCGACCCACGGGACGGCGCCGAAGTACGCCGACAAGGACGTCATCAATCCGAGCTCGGTCATCCTTTCCGGCGCCATGATGTTTCGCTACATGGGGTGGCGCGAGGTGGCGTCGAGCATCGAGGACGGCATCGAGCGCACGATTCAGCGGAAGACCGTCACGTACGATCTGGAGCGCCTCATGGAGGGCGCCACGAAGCTGAGCACGTCGGAGTTCGCGGACGCCGTGATCGCGAACATGTAAGAGAGCTGGAGCAGAGCAGCATGAATCGCAAGGTCTCGGTGATCGGTTCGGGCAACGTCGGCGCCACCGCGGCGCGCAGCATCGCGGACAAGGAGCTCGCCGACGTGGTCATCCTCGACATCCTGGAGGGAGTGCCGCAGGGCAAGGGGCTCGACATGCTCGAGGCGTGTCCGGTCGAGGGCTCGGACGCCCGCGTGCTCGGCACCAACGACTACGCCGACACCGCCGGGTCGGACATCGTCGTGATCACGGCGGGACTCGCGCGCAAGCCGGGCATGAGCCGCGACGATCTGCTGGCCAAGAACTGCGCGATCATCTCGAGCGTGACCGACGAGGTGATGAAGCACTCGCCGGAGTGCATCATCATGCCGGTCACCAACCCCCTGGACGCGATGGCGCAGGTCGTGTACCGGAAGAGCGGCCTGCCCCGCGAGAGGGTCGTCGGCATGGCCGGCGTCCTCGACTCGGCGCGCATGCGCGCCTTCATCGCGCAGGAGCTCGACGTGTCGGTCGAGAATACGCACGCGTTCGTCCTCGGCGGGCACGGCGACACGATGGTGCCCCTCCCGCGGTACTCCACCGTTGCCGGCATTCCCATCACGGAGCTGCTCGACCAGGAGACGGTCGACGCCATCGTGCGCCGGACGGCGCACGGCGGCGCCGAGATCGTCAAGCTGCTGGGTACCGGCAGTGCGTACTACGCACCCGGATCCGCGGTGGTCGAGATGGTCGAGGCGGTGCTCAAGGACAAGAAGAAGATCCTGCCCTGCTCGGTCTTCCTGAAAGGGGAGTACGGCATTCACGGGCTCTTCGTCGGGGTGCCGTGCAAGCTCGGTGCGAACGGACTCGAGCAGATCATCGAGATCAAGCTGACAGTGGACGAAAACGCGGCGTTGAAGAAGTCGGCAGCCGCCGTGCAGGAGCTCGTGCAGGTTATCGACATGTACTAGGAGTCCTGCGCCGTGGAACGCAACGAACCGAGTTCTGCGGCGTAAAACTCCCGGGGCGGTGGGGCCGGGGCCAAACGCGGAGCCTTGCGACGGGTTGGGCGGCGCCGGGGCTCCGATGCGACGCTCGTGAAGATACACGAACACCAGGCCAAGGAACTGCTGGCGGCGGCCGGCGTGCCCGTCCCGCGCGGGGAGCCGGCGTTCACCGCGGCGGAGGCGCGCGCCGTCGCCGAACGGCTCGGCGGACGGGTCGTCGTCAAGGCGCAGATCCACGCCGGCGGCCGCGGCAAGGGAGGCGGCGTCAAGGTGGTCTCCGATGCCGCCGAGGCCGAGCGGGTGGCGGAAGCCATGCTCGGCATGACGCTCGTCACCCCACAGACCGGTCCGGGCGGGCGCCGGGTCGGGCGGCTGCTCGTCGAGGAGGGGCTGGTCATCGATCGGGAGCTCTACGTCGGGCTCGTCATCGACCGCGCGCTGGCACGTCCCGTGCTGATGGCCAGTCGGGCGGGCGGCATGGACATCGAGCAGGTGGCCGCCGATACGCCGGACCTGATTCTCAGGGAGGCACTGGATCCGGTGGCGGGGCTGCTGCCGTTCCAGGCCCGTCGGCTCGCCTTCGGACTCGGTCTCGAGCGTCCGGCCGCGGGCCGGGCCGGTGCGGCGATGCTGGCCGCCGCGAGGGCGTTCCGGGACCTCGACGCCTCGCTTCTGGAGATCAATCCGCTGGTCGTGACGACCGGCGGGGAGGTGCTGGCCCTCGACGCCAAGGTGAACCTGGACGACAACGCCCTGTTCCGGCACCCGGATCTGCTGGAGTTGCGGGATACGGGGGAGGAGGAGGGACTCGAGGTCGAAGCCTCGAAGCACTCCCTGAGCTACGTGCGTCTGGACGGCCGCATCGGGTGCATGGTCAACGGCGCCGGCCTGGCGATGGCCACGATGGACATCATCCACTTGGCGGGCGGTGAGCCGGCCAACTTCCTCGACGTCGGCGGCGGCGCGAACGCGGACCAGATTCGGAACGCATTCCGGCTCCTCATGGCCGACCCCAACGTGACAGCGGTGCTCATCAACATATTCGGCGGGATACTGCGCTGCGACGTGCTGGCCGAAGGGGTGATCGCGGCGGTCCGCGAGCTGGCGGTGAAGCTGCCGGTGGTCATCCGCATGGAGGGCACCAACGTGGAGACGGGGAAGAAGATGTTGCGCGAGAGCGGCCTGAACTTCACGACCGCCAACACGATGGGGGAGGCGGCCGACCGTGCCGTCGCGCTGGCCGCCGGCTGAGTTCCGGGCTGAATCATGGCAGTGCTCGTCGACGAACGGACCCGCCTCCTGGTGCAGGGGCTGACGGGGCGCGAAGGGACGTTCCACGCGCAGCAGGCGGCGCGCTACGGCACGACCGTGGTGGGGGGCGTGAGCCCCGGCAAGGGGGGGACGACGCACGGGGATTGGCCGGTCTTCGACACGGTGCGGGGGGCGGTCGACGAGACGGGTGCGAACGCCTCCGTGATCTTCGTTCCGCCGCCCGCCGCCGCCGACGCCATTCTCGAAGCCGCCGACGCCGACCTCGATGTCGTGGTCTGCATCACCGAGGGGATCCCGACGCGGGACATGCTGCCGGTCCTCGCGTTCCTGGCCGGCCGTCGGACGCGCCTGGTCGGGCCGAACTGTCCCGGGGTGCTCTCGGCCGGCAAGGCGAAGGCCGGCATCATTCCGGGACACATCGGCAGCGCGGGCCGCGTCGGCGTCGTGTCGAGGAGCGGCACGCTCACCTACGAGGCGATGCACCAGTTGACCCGGCTCGGACTCGGCCAGACCACGTGCATGGGTATCGGGGGCGATCCGTTGATCGGCACGACCTTCGTCGACGCGTTGCGTCTTTTCGCGGCGGACGATGCGACCGAGGCGGTGGTGCTGATTGGAGAGATCGGGGGCACGGCCGAGGAGGAGGCCGCCGCGTTCATCGCGGGCGGCTTCGGGAAGCCGGTCGTCGGGTTCATCGCGGGCAGGACGGCGCCTCCGGGCCGTCGCATGGGGCATGCGGGCGCGATCATCGCGGGCGGGGCGGGAACGGCCGCGCAGAAGCAGGAGGCGCTCGCGGCGGCCGGCGTCACGGTCGTGAAGAGTCCCGCCGACATCGGCGTCGCGATGGCGCGCCGGCTTTGTGCGCCGGTCGAGGGGCCGGCGAAAGAAGCGGCGGAGCCCGGCCCCGTGCCGGGCGACTGATGCCGGTCCGGCGGAGGCGGGTTCGCGGACGCGGGGCATGCTAAGATTTCGGGTTGAACTGATGAGAAACAGGGTAGTGCTTGGAACAAGCCGCTGCCGCTCTCCAGAGTTGAGGTTGCATGGCGCCTGCTGAAGTCGCGGTTCAAGAAGCTCCGGTAGCTCGCAGCACCCGGCGAGTCGTCAACGATTTCAGCATTCAGGTAGCCACGGTCAACGGCTCGGGCAGCCAGACCGCCAACCTGGTGCTGCTGCGCTCCATCTTCCGGATGGGCGTTCCGGTCTCCGGGAAGAACCTGTTTCCGTCCAACATCGCCGGGCTGCCGACCTGGTTCACGATTCGGGCCAACAAGGACGGCTACATCGCCAGGAAGAAGGAGATCGACTTCCTGGTCGCGATGAATCCGGAGACCGCCCGCGAGGACGCGCTGTCGCTCGAACCCGGAGCGGCGGTCGTGTACGACGAAGGGCTCGCTCTCGACACGGTACGCGACGACCTCGTCTTCTACCCGGTTCCGTTCGACAAGCTCATCGCCGGAGTCTGCACCGACGCGAAGCTGCGGCGTCTCGTGCGCAACATGATCTACGACGGGGTGCTGGCCAAGCTTCTGGAGATCGATCTTCAGGAGATGGAGCGGGCGCTGCAGAAGCAGCTCGGGCGCAAGCCGAAGGCCGTTGCGCTGAACCAGCAGGCCCTCGAGGTCGGGTTCGCCCATGCCGCGCAGCACTTCGAGAAACGCGACCCCTTCGTGATAGCGCCGATGGACAAGACGGCGGGAAAGATCCTCATCGAGGGCAACGCGGCGTCCGCCATCGGCGCGATGATGGCCGGAGTGACCGTGGTGGCCTGGTACCCGATCACGCCATCGTCGTCGCTCTGCGAGACGCTCATCGACTATCTGCAGAAGCACCGCGTCGACGAGAGGACGGGCAAGGCCACGTTCGCGGTGGTGCAGGCGGAGGACGAGATCGCGGCGCTGGGGATGACCGTCGGCGCCGGCTGGGCGGGGGCGCGGGCCATGACGTCGACGTCCGGCCCGGGCGTCTCGCTGATGGGCGAGTTCGCCGGCCTGGGCTACTACGGCGAGGTGCCGGCGGTAATCTTCGACGTGCAGCGGGTCGGTCCGTCGACCGGGCTCCCGACCCGGACGGCGCAGGGGGACGTGCTGTCCACCGCCTTCCTGTCGCACGGCGACACCCGGCATCTGATGCTCTTTCCCTCCTCGGTCGGCGAGTGCTATTCGATGGCCGTCGAGGCCTTCGATCTCGCCGAACGGTTCCAGACGCCGGTCTTCGTCATGACCGACCTGGACCTGGGAATGAACACCTGGATGTCCGATCCGTTCCCCTATCCGGAGAAGCCGCTCGACCGCGGCAAGGTGCTGGACGAGGAGACCCTGGAACGCATCGGGCGGTTCGGGCGGTACAGGGACGTGGACGGAGACGGAGTGCCCTACCGCAGCGTGCCGGGCGACGGCATGCCGGCGTACTTCTGCCGTGGCTCGGGCCACAACGAGTGGGCCCAGTACAGCGAACGCCCCGACGACTACCAGAACAACGTCGACCGCCTGGCGAAGAAGTTCGAGAATGCCCGGAACTGGATGCCGACCCCCGTCGTGGAGATCAACCGCCAGGCGTCGATCGGCGTCATCGCCTACGGCACCTCGCACTGGGCGGTGGTGGAGAGCCGGGATCAGCTCAAGGCCGAGGCGGACCTGGAAACGTCGTACTACCGGGTCTGCGGCTATCCGTTCAGGCCGGCGTTGGCGTCGTTCATCGAGCGCCACGAGCGGGTCTACGTGATCGAGCAGAACCGGGACGGTCAGATGCTCAGCCTCATGAAGCTGGATCTGGAGCCGGATCTGGTGCGCCGGTTGAAGAGCGTGCTGCACTATTCGGGCATGCCGATCGACGCGCGGTCGATTACCGACAGCGTACTGATTCAGGAAGGCTATCGCGTACAGAAGGCCGGCGCCGACACGTCGCGCGTTCCGCGTCAGGCCGGTGTCGGCGGGGAATAGCGGGTCAGCGGCCGAACGTCGGCACGCACGGCAGAAAAACAGCGGGAAGAGGACACGTGGCTGTCGCAACATCGCCGGTACGGAAGAAGGTCAACCGCGTCGGGCTCGAGGCTCGGCAGTATCGCGGCTCGAAGACGACGCTCTGCGCCGGATGCGGGCACAACGCGATCTCGGAGCGGATCATCGGGGCCTGCTTCGAGATGGGTATCCAGCCTGAGCGGGTCGTCAAGCTCTCGGGGATAGGCTGCTCCAGCAAGAGCCCCGCCTACTTCCTCGGTTCGGCGCACGGTTTCAATGCGGTTCACGGCCGCATGCCGTCCGTCGGGACGGGCGCGATGCTTGCGAACCGGAATCTGGTGGCGATCGGTGTCAGCGGCGACGGCGACACCGGCGCCATCGGCATCGGCCAGTTCGTGCACCTGATGCGCCGCAACCTGCCGATCATCTACATCATCGAGGACAACGGCTGCTACGGGCTGACGAAGGGACAGTTCTCGCCGACCGCCGACCTCGGGTCGAAGGCCAAGACGGGCGTCGTGAACGATCTGCCGCCCATCGATACCTGCGCGCTGGCCATCGAGCTCGGGGCGTCGTTCGTGGCCCGTTCGTTCTCCGGCGACAAGAAGCAGCTCAACGCCATCCTGAAGGCCGCCCTGAGTCACCGCGGGACGGCGATGCTCGACGTGCTGTCCCCGTGCGTGACGTTCAACGACCACGAGGGATCGACGAAGAGCTACGCGTACGCGAAGACCCATGACGACCCGCTCGAAGAGATCGATTTCGTTCCCTTCTTCGAGGACATCAGCATCGACTACGAGCCCGGTACGACCCAGGAGGTCGTGATGCACGATGGGTCGAAGCTGTACTTGAAGAAGCTCGGCGCCGAGTACGACCCGCTGAGCAAGGCGCAGGCGATGCGGGTGCTGCAGGAGACGCGCAGCCGAGGTGAATTCGCCACCGGCCTGATCTACGTGGAGCCGGTCAAGCCGGACTTCCTCGACGTGCTGAACCTCGTGGAAGAACCGCTGGCGACGCTGCCGCAGGAGCGCGTGCGTCCCCCGAGGGCGGTCCTCGACGACATCATGGAAGGCCTCCGGTAGATGGAACGCACGTTGGCCATCATCAAGCCGGACGCCGTCGCCAACCGTCAGGCCGGCGCCATCCTGCAGCGTATCGAGATTGGCGGCTTCGCCCTCCGGGGCATGCGCCTGGTTCACTTGACGCAAGCGGAGGCGGAGGGCTTCTACGCGGTTCACCGGGAACGGCCGTTCTTCGGAAGCCTGACGGCTTTCATGTCCTCGGGTCCGGCCATCGTGCTGGTCCTGGAAGCGGACGATGCCATCCGCCGCTGGCGCGACCTCATGGGGGCTACGGATCCCGCCAAGGCGGGGCCCGGAAGCCTGCGGCGGGAGTTCGGGACCTCCATCGAGCGGAACGCCACGCACGGTTCCGATGCGCCGGAGACCGCGGCGACCGAGGTCGGCTACTTCTTCCGCGGCGTCGAGTGCGGCTGAAGCCGGCCGCCTCCGGGCGTTCCGGCCTTGACCGGGGCAGCACGCCGTAGTACGCTTTATCGCCTGACGGGTGGCACCGCGGTTTGCGTGCGCCACAACGACCCGCCGGGCATGCTTTCAGTTTCATTCTTGCGATGCCGAAGCTGGTCGAGCGCGAAACCGCCCCTCGTCTGAGTCCTCTCACCGCTGCGCCGGCTCTCGCTGTCCAGTTCTTCCTCATACCCCTAGCGGTCGTCGGCGTGATCGTGCTCGTGTACGGCGGCTTCCGGATGCTGCTCACGACCGAGCGCACGCCGGCGGAGCTGCTTTCGGATGTGCGCTCGGGCGGTCGCGAGCGGCGCTGGCCGGCCGCGTACGAGCTCTCGCGGCTGCTGGGGGATCCGGGCACCGAGCAGCAGAATCCGCAGCTCGGGGCGGCCATCGTCCAGGCCTTCGTCGACTCGGATGGAGACGACCCGCGGGTGCGGCGCTACCTGGCCCTGGCGATCGGCCGGCTGGCGTCTCCTCCTCCGGAGGCGGTCGGGGAGTTGACCTCGGCCCTCGACGATCCGGACACGGAGACGCGCATCAGCGTCATCTGGGCGCTGGCGTCGCTCGGCGACGAGTCGACGGTGGACGACGTGGAAGCGATGTACCGCTCGGACGACGCCGGGGTTCGCAAGATGGCGGTGTATGCGCTCGGATCCCTGATCGGGGCCGGGGATCACGCGACGCTGCGCAACGCGCTCGACGACCCTGCGGCCGACGTGCAGTGGAACGCCGCCGTGGCGCTGGCCCGGCACGGCCGCCGCGACGGCATGATGGTGATTCGCCGCATGCTCGACCGCGAGTACGTGACACGGATGGTGACGCGGAGTCCCAGGGTCGACGATCCGCTGGATCCGGTCAGCGAGGTAATCGTGAGCGGCCTTCAGGCCGCGGCGTCGCTGCGTGCGGCAGAGTTGCGGCGGCCGATAGAGGCGCTCAGCGAATCGGACGAGAACCTCCGGGTTCGTGAACTGGCGATCAAGACGCTCGACCTGTTGAACCAGTCGACCAGACTGATGCGCTGAGCCGGGAACGGAAGACCGTTAGACTTTCGACGGAGGCACGACGCGTGAATCCACTGATAGCCGTCATCATCACCGGCGTCGCGATGTTCGTCGCGCACATCCTGGTGATCCTGCTGTTTCGCGAGAAGCCCGCCGCCGTTCGCAAGGAGCCGGCGGCGGACGCGGAGGCGCCGGCCAAGGCGGCCGGTCCCGCGGCGCTCGTCGGCGCTGCCGCCAAGCTGGCGGATCGCGTCGTGCCGCGAACGCCCGACGACACGTCCCCGCTGATGGGGCGCCGCGGATGGATGGGGCTGGCGTGGGGTTCGTTTACCGCCGCGACGGCCGGCTGCCTGGCGGCGACGGGCCGCTTCATGTTTCCGAACGTGCTGAACGAGCCGCCGCAGCAGTTCACCATCGGCTTTCCGGGCGAGTACACAGAGGGTGTCGACGAGCGGTGGAAGGACCGTTTCGGCGTGTGGGTGGTGCGGACCCCGTTCGACGACTATCACGAAGCGTCCGGCTTCTACGCGCTGCTCGTCACCTGCACGCACCTCGGCTGCACGCCGAACTGGCTGTCCGCCGAGAGCAAGTTCAAGTGTCCCTGCCACGGCAGCGGGTTCCGGCCGACGGGCATCAACTTCGAAGGTCCGGCCCCGCGTCCTCTCGAACGCGCTCGCATCGTGCTGGCCGAAGATGGACAAATCATGATCGACAAGGCGCGCAAGTTCCAGGAAGAGCTGGGGCAGTGGACCGACCCCGAAGCGTTCCTTGCCGTCTAGGAAGACTCAGAGCTGCTGAATCATGGCGAAGGCGAAATCTATCCAACCGCAGGCGGGCGCGCTGGAGCGCGCCTGGAACTGGCTCACCGAGACGCAGATCTGGACGTCGGTCTTCCGGCACGACGCGCCGCTCAACGACCGCAACCGCGTGCTGGTCATGCTGTCCAATGTCTTCCTGCACCTGCATCCGGTGCGGCTGAAGAAGCACGGTGTCCGACTCCGCTACACCTGGTGCATGGGCGGGTTGAGCTTCTTCCTCTTCCTGGTCCTCACGTTCACCGGCGTGCTGCTGATGTTCTACTACCGTCCGACGCTGGAGTACGCCTACTCCGACATCGTCGGACTGCGCGAGCACGTACCGCTCGGGATCATGCGCGAGATGCACCGCTGGGGCGCCCACGCCATGGTCATCACGGTGTGGCTGCACATGTTCCGCGTGTTCATGACCGGTTCGTACAAGCCGCCGCGGGAGTTCAACTGGAACGTGGGCGTCATCATGCTGGTCCTGACGCTGCTGCTGTCGTTCACCGGCTACCTGCTGCCGTGGGACCAGTTGGCGATCTGGGCGATCACGGTCGGCTCCAACATGGCGCGTGCGACCCCGTTCCTGGGGTACGAGGGTCCCGGCGCGTCGCTTCTCGCCATCGGCGACGTGCAGTTGATTCACGCGGCCGACGACGCGCGTTTCGCGCTGCTCGGAGGCACGTTCGTGGGCGAGGGCGCTCTGCTGCGTTTCTACGTCCTGCACTGCGTCGCCCTGCCGCTGGTCATCGGGTTCCTGATGGCCGTGCACTTCTGGCGCGTGCGCAAGGACGGGGGCATCTCGGGGCCGCTCTAGAACGACGAGCCCGACCCGTAGAGAGATCACGAAATCATGGACGCGATAAAGGGACTCTTCAATCTGGTCGCCGACCCGCGGCTGTTCTTCCTGCTGTCGGTGGTCGCGCTCGTGCTCATCGTCTGGAAGCGCGAGGTCTTCGCGAAGAAATCGGTCGGCTACGGCCTGATGGGCTTTCTGACCGCCTTCTTCCTCTTCGGCCTGACCGACGAGAACTTCGTGCTGATCATCGCCAAGCCGGACAACGTGCCGATCGTGGCGTTGATCTTCCTGGTGGTCTTCTTCACGTGGTACTCGATGCGCGAGGCGGTTCTCAACGATCAGCGCGTCGTCGCCGGCGAGGACGTCATCGAGAAGCAGGAGTCGGACCGGGTCTGGGTGTGGCCGGACCTCGTCTACACGGAGCTCATCGCCCTGGTCCTCTGCAGCGCCATCCTGGTCGTGTGGTCGATCGCGCTGGAGGCCCCGATCGAGCAGCCCGCGAATCCGGCGAACACGCCGAACCCGTCGAAGGCCCCGTGGTATTTCCTCGGCCTCCAGGAGATGCTCGTCTACTTCGATCCCTGGCTCGCGGGGGTCGTGCTGCCGAGCCTGATCATCGTGGGGCTGATGGCGATCCCGTACATCGACGTGAATCCGAAGGGCAACGGCTACTACACCTTCAACGAGCGCAAGGCGGAGATCACGATTTTCCTGTTCGGCTTCGTGATTCTCTGGTCGTCGCTGATCGTTCTGGGCACGTTCCTCCGCGGTCCGAACTGGAACTTCTTCGGACCGTTCGAGTACTGGGACGTCCACAAGCTCGAGGCGCTGAACAACGTCCAGTTGTCGGAGTACCTCTGGGTCCGCGGGATGGGGACCGCGCTCCCGGACAACGTCCTCGTGCGCGAAGGGGTCGGCATCCTGCTGTCCCTGGCCTACGTCACGGTCCTGCCGGTCGTCCTCGCCAGGACGGTGCTGAGTCGGTACTACGAGAAGATGGGGCCGACCCGCTTCTACGTCGGCGCGTTCCTGTTCCTCATGATGCTGTCGCTGCCGATCAAGATGTTCAGCCGCTGGCTGGTGAACCTGAAGTACGTCGTCTCGATTCCGGAGTGGTTCTTCAACATCTAGGCCCACCATGGCAAACAAGAAGAGCGTAGGCCACGCCTACAACGTCGATTTCCTCAACGTCGTCTTCGCGGCGTCGAGCCTGTTCCTGTTCTTCACGACCATCTGGATGGTCTTCGACGACTTCGATCGCGAGTGGAAGGGCTACCAGCGGCAGTTCGTGCTGCTCGAGGGTTACGTCACCTCCCTGAATCTGCAGGCGGCGCAGGCCGGGATCGACCCGGTGCGGCTGCAGCAGTTGAACGCGGAGCGCGCGGCGGCCGAGGAGCGGCTCGCCGCCAACGCGGAGCTGGTGACAGAGCTCGAGAGCGCACTGGCCGACGTCGAGGCGGACTACTACCTCGCGAACCAGCAGTTCAACTTCCAGAAGGCGGACTACGACGTCGCGCGGTACTCGTACGAGGAGCTCCGGGAGGAGCATCCGGAGGAGGCCGCGGAGGAGCGTCCGCAGATCGACGCCATGTACGATCGCTGGGTCGAGCTGGGGCTGCGCGTCGAGGAGCTGGTGGCCCGGCGTGACGACCTGCGCGGGCAGATCGGCGAGTACACCGGCGGCGTCTCCGACGCGGACACCGAGATTCGGGAGCTGACGGCGGAGGCGACGAGGCTGGCCGCCCTGGTCGAGGACCTGCAGGTCGACTTCGTCGGGGACGTGCTGCTGAACGCCCCGCTCCTCGACTTCATGGCGCCGAGCCTGACCGTACAGCAGACGATCACGCCGAACGTCCACGACGAGCTGAACTTCATCCGGTTCCAGAAGATGGATCGCTGCCGTACTTGCCACATCGCGATCGACCGCGAGGGGTACGAGACGTATCCGCAGCCCTACACGACGCATTCGAACCTGGAGACCTACGTCGGCAGCGCGTCGCCGCATCCGCTGGCGACCACCGGCTGCACCGTCTGTCACGAGGGCATGGGGCAGTCGATCGGCTTCATCCACTCGTCGCACACGCCGGGGGACGAGGCGCAGATGCACGCGTGGGAAGAGCAGTACGGGTGGGAGGTTCCCCACCTGTGGGACTACCCGATGCTGCCCACGGACATGACCGAGGCCTCGTGCGCGAAGTGCCACCAGGAAACCGTCTACGTGGACGAGGCGGAGAACCTGAACCTGGCGTACGGCCTCTACGAGCGCGCCGGCTGCTATGCGTGCCATACGACCAGAGGCTTTGCGGATCTCCGCAAGCCGGGGCCGAACCTCACCAAGATCGGCGCGAAGCTGTCGCCCGAGTGGGTGTCGAACTGGATTCGCGATCCGCGGGAGGTCAAGTCGAGCACGTGGATGCCCCGCGTCTGGTACAACTCGAACACCGGCAGTCCGGAGGACGCGGTCCGGAACGAGGTGGAGATTGACGCCACGGTGGCGTACCTGTTCGCGAACTCGGAAGACCATGAGTTCGCGGTGATGTTCCCGCCGCGCGGGAACGCCGCGCGCGGCCAGGAACTGGTCGACTCGGTCGGCTGCCTCGCCTGCCACATCACGGAAGATCAGGACCGTCTGGCCGCGGGGACGCGACGCACGTTCGGGCAGCCGCTGCAGAACATCGGCAACAAGACGAGCTACGAGTGGCTCTTCGACTGGGTGCGCGATCCGGCTCACTTCAGCAGCGAGACGTACATGCCGGACCTCCGGTTGACGAATCGGGAGGCGGCGGACATTGCGACTTATCTGAGCACGCTCACCGGGCCGGAGGGCCGGGGCGCGGAAGCGAGCTACGACGACTCCGAGATCACCGAGGTGCTGCTCGACTACGTGAAGTCGATTCTGCCCACCGCCGAGGCGGAGGAGCTCGTGTCCGGCATGTCCATCGACGAGCAGCGTCTCGACCTCGGCCAGCGCGTGATCCTCCGCTACGGCTGCTTCAGTTGCCACGAGATCGCGGGCTTCGAGGATGCCCAGCCGATAGGGATCGAGCTGTCCGAAGAGGGCTCGAAGCTGCTGCCGCGCCTCGACTTCGCCTTTGTCCACGACATACCGCATACCAAGGTCGAGTGGTTCAAGCAGAAGATGCGCGATCCGCGCGCGTTCGACCGCAACCGCGTGCTCCAACCGCTCGAGAAGCTGCGGATGCCCAACTTCGGGATGAGCGAAGAGGAAGTGAAGCTCTTCGCCACCGCCATCATGAGCTTTCAGAGCGACGTGCAGCCGATGGCCGCGAAGGTGCAGCGCTCGGCGCGCAACGACGCCTTGCGGGAGGGGCGGAACCTGGTCCGGCGCCGCAACTGCGTCGGCTGCCACGAGATCGAGGAGGACGGCGGCGACTACGTGAGCCTGGTGGACGATCCGTCGCTGGCGCCGCCCATGCTGACCCCGGAAGGGGCGAAGGTGCAGCCGGACTGGCTGTACGCGTTCCTTCAGGGGCCGATACCCATCCGACCGTGGCTCAACGTCCGCATGCCGACGTTCGAGCTGGACGACGCGCATTGGAATGGCGTGATCGACTACTTCGGCGCCATCTCGGACACGGTGGGCGAGTTCCGAACGCACGACACGCTGTCGGCGGCAGCGGTACCGCGGGAAGGGGAGGAGCTGTTCGACCTGCTCCGGTGCCAGCAGTGTCACGTGCTGGACACGATCCCGGCCGATCAGCCGCCGGACAATCTCGCTCCGGATTTGCGGATGGCGCGCGAGCGGCTGCAGCCTGACTGGATCGTCGACTGGCTCCGGGCGCCCCTGGAGATTCAGCCCGGAACCCGCATGCCGATGTTCTGGACCGATTTTCCGGCATCGCCCTATCCGCAGCTCGACAGCGACGGGCCGCGGCAACTGGAGGCGATTCGGGACTACCTGCTGACGTTCGAGGGAGGGCCTTCGCCCCTGCGGGGCGGCAACTGATCCCGGGGCCACGGGGGCCGGCCGCGCCCTGGCTCAGGCCGCGCGAGCGACCAGGGCCAGGGCTTCGTCGAGGGTGACCAGCTCGGCGCCGCCGGCGCGCATCGCGTCGAGTGCCGCGGCTTCGTCGCCGGCCTGCCGATTCACCGCGGCGATGGCTTCCTGCACGACCGAGACCGCCAGCCCGCGCGTGCGGGCATCGAGCACCGATGCCCGCACGCAGTAGTCGGTCGCGAGCCCGCAGACCGTCAGGTGACCGATGGAGTTCGCGTCGAGGGCGGCCGCGAGCGTGTCACCCGTCGGCGCCGTTCCGTCGAAGGCCGAGTACCCGTCGCTCCCCGGATCCTGCCCCTTGCTGACCACGACGGCGGCGTCCGGAAGGCGGAGCCCCGGATGAAACCCTGCGCCCGGCGTGTCGGCGACGCAGTGGACGGGCCACTGCCCGCCCCGGCCGGTGAAGTGGGACGACGCGACGGGATGCCAGTCGCGTGAGGCGAAAATCGCCGCGCGCGCCGCGGCGTACGCAGCGACCAGGCGGTTGATGGGATCGATGACTCGATCGCCGCCGGGAACCGCCAATGCACCCCCGGCGCAAAAGTCGTTCTGGACATCCACCACAAGCAGCGCGGTGCGGCTGACTGACGACATTTGAATGTACATTACACCGTGATGCCTACCGCGCTGTCCACCGACCTCTATGAGGTGACGATGGCGGCCGGCTACTTCGAGTCGGGGCCGGGTCGATCGGCGACGTTCGAGCTGTCGGTGCGGGGACTGCCGCGGAATCGGGGCTATCTGTTGGCGGCGGGCATCGAGCCGGCGCTGACCCACCTGGAAGACCTTCGCTTTACGGCGGCGGAGATCGACTATCTGCGGCAGTTGCCGCAGCTCCGCAGGGTCCCGCCCCGGTTCTTCGACCAGTACCTTTCCGGGTTCCGCTTCACGGGCGACGTCTGGGCGATCGGGGAGGGGGAACCGGTCTTTCCGGATGAGCCGTTGCTGCGAGTGTCGGGGCCCCTCATCGAGGCGCAGCTCGTGGAGACGGCGCTGTTGTCGATGGTCCTGTTCCAGACGTCGGTCGCCAGCCGCGCGTCGCGCATGGTTCGGGCGGCCGCCGGACGCCCGGTGTACGAGTTCGGCGCCCGGCGGGCCCATGGCGCCGAGGCTGGCGTGCTTGCCGGTCGGGCTGCGTTCGTCGGCGGCTGCAGCGGCACCTCGGACATCCAGGCAGGACTCCTGTTCGGACTGCCGCTGGCCGGCACGATGGCCCATTCCTGGGTGATGAGCCACGGCTCAGAGACGGAAGCGTTCGTCCGGTTCGTGGACCTGTACGGCCCCGAGACGGTGCTCCTGATCGACACCTACGACAGTGAGCGGGCGATCGACCGCATTGCGGCGGCTCGGCTCGTTCCGTTCGGCGTGCGCATCGACAGCGGCGATCTGCTGGCCGAGAGCAGGCGGGTGCGGGCGCGGCTCGACACGGCAGGATTGCAGGCGACGAAGATCTTCGCGAGCGGAGATCTCGACGAGCGGCAGATCGCCGGCCTCGTGGAACGGCAGGCGCCCATCGACGTCTTCGGAGTCGGCACGGCACTGAGCACGTCGTCCGACGCGCCCGCGCTCGGGGGTGTCTACAAGCTGGTCGAGGTGGAACGGGCGGGACTCGCGCAACCGGTGCTGAAGCTCAGTCCCGGCAAGGCCACATATCCCGGAGCGAAACAGGTGTGGCGTGTTACGGACAACGGGAGAGCCACGAACGATGTTCTGGCCGCGGACGGCGAGCCGCCCCCAGGGCGTGGAAGGCCGCTGCTCGGGCAGGTCATGCGGCGGGGGAGACGTGTGCGGCCGGCTTCGCCGCTGCGGGCGATCCGCCGGCGCGCGCTGGAGGCGATCGAGGAGATGCCGCCGGACGTGCTGCGGCTGGAAGAGCCGGCGGCCTATCGAGTCGTGGTCAGCGATGGGTTGGCGCAACTGACCGAAGACCTCCAGCGGCGCATGCACGTGGTCGCCGGGTAGGGCTTCCGTTCGCTCAGGCGTTGCAGGCTGCCTTCGAGACCGAAGATCAATGGAGCGGACGTGGTCGAGACCAACCTGACGGGCGAGGTGATAGTGCCGCCGGCCTTGCGGAAGGCGGCGGAGAACGAGGCGGCTCTGTGGACGTCCGAAGGACGTCTCGGACGGCTCTGGCAGCGGGATCCGAGTATCTGGACCGGCGGTGACGAGGGACGCTGGCTCGGCTGGCTGGACGTTCCGGACCCGGATGGTCCCGAGGTCCGGCGCCTGGAGTCCTTCGCCGAGCAGGTGCGCCGGGACGGTTTCGTTTCCGTGGCGCTGCTCGGCATGGGCGGGTCGAGCCTGTGTCCCGAGATGCTGCAGCGGATCTTCGGCCGCTCCGGCGGAGTCGAGTTGCGGGTCCTCGATTCGACCGATCCGGCGCAGGTCAGGGCGTTCGAGTCGACCCTGGACATGCAGCGGACGCTGTTCGTGGTCTCCAGCAAGTCCGGCACCACGTTGGAGACGAGCCTGCTGCACGCCCACTTCTTCGAGCGCGTGCAGCAAGTGACCGGGGCCGAGGCGGCCGGAGCCCGGTTTGTCGCGGTGACCGATCCGGGCTCGCGGCTGGACCACGTGGCGACGGAACGGGGTTTTCGGGCCGTGTTCCACGGTGAAGCAAGCATCGGCGGGCGCTATTCGGCGCTCTCTTACTTCGGGCTGGCGCCGGCCGCTCTGATCGGCCTGGATGTGCGGCTGATGACCGTTCGTGCCGGGGCCATGGCGGACGCTTGCGGCCCGGAGTCGCCGGTGGCGGCGAACCCCGGGGTCCAGCTCGGCCTGTTGCTCGGGTTGGCGGCCCGCGCGGGGCGCGACAAGACGACGCTCGTGACGTCGCCCGGGCTGGACGGGCTCGGCGCCTGGGTCGAGCAACTGCTGGCCGAGTCGACCGGGAAGGACGGACTCGGGATCATCCCTGTGGACGGTGAGCGGCTGGCCGACCCGGCGACCTACGGCGACGACCGCGTGTTCGTCGAGACCGCACTGGACGGCGAGACCGATGCAGGGCGCGAAGAGACGCTCGATGCTCTGGCCCGGGCCGGCCATCCGGTGGTCCGGCTCCGGATGGGCGACCGGTACGACGTGGCGGCCGAGTGTTTCCGCTGGGAGTTCGCCACCGCGGTAGCCGGTGCCGTGCTCGGCGTACACCCGTTCGATCAGCCTGACGTGGAAGCAAGCAAGGTCGCGACCCGCGCCATTACGGGCCGGGGGCCGGAGGGTGAAAGGGCGGCGCCCCCGCGTCCGGTGGCTGGCCTGGACTATGGGGCGGGGGTCCTGCAGGCGTACGTTGCGCCTCCTTACTCCACCGCGCTGCGCCGGTCGGCAGGGGCGGACGCGCCGCTGCAGCAGTGGGTGACGGCGCACATCCGCCGCCTGCGACCCCGGGTCTACTTTGCGGTGCTGGCCTATCTCGAGATGTGCGATCCGTATCGCCGCATTCTCGACGAGCTGCGCCACGAGGTGCGGGCGGCGGCGCGGGTGGCGACGACGGTGGGGTTCGGGCCGCGGTTCCTGCATTCCACCGGCCAGGCGCACAAGGGGGGACCGAAGGACGGGCTGTTCCTCGTGCTCACCTGCGCCGATGCGATGGATGTGCCCGCGCCGGGCCGGCAGCTTACCTTCGGGGCCGTGAAGGACGCGCAGGCAGCGGGAGACTGCGCGGTTCTCGCTGCACGGCGGCAGCGCTGGCTCCGCCTGCATCTGGACGGCGATGTCGCGATCGGTCTCGCGACGGTGAGCGCGCTCGTATCGGAAGCGCTCGCCGCCGGACCGCGCGGCAGGAGAAGGCCCGCGGCGCGGTAGCTCCGTGCGCGGGACCGGCACGGTCAGCCGTTGGCCAACTGCAGTCCGATATGGGTGAAGGCGCGGGCGTAGCGCGCTACGCGGTCGACGTCGACTGCGTCCGGCCAGCGATCCCATGGGTGGTGAAACAGTCCGTTGTCGCCGATGATCGACAGGTACGTTCCGCCCCCGGCATGAATGTGGCGGGCCTCGCCGGCCGGCACGTCGCCGGCGGTACGCCGTCGCGCGGGAGCCTCGCCGGCGCCTGCCAGCGCCTCCGCGGCGAGGTTCTGCAACTCGGGTGCCGATGCCTGCAGCAGGGGGGCGCCGCCGACGGCGGCGCCGAAGCTTGCGCCCAGGTGGATCCAGGCGGCGGCGCTCCGGATGAGACGGGACCGGGTACGCAGGAACTCCTCCAGCCCGTAGTGTCCGAGCTCGTGACCGGTCGATGCCAGGAAGACCGTGGTGCGCCGCGGCGTCGGGGCCGCCGTCATGCCGCGAATCATCTCGAGCCAGACGGCGATGCCGCCGCCCCGTTCGGAGGCGCAGGTCCACCATCCGCTCCGCGGTGTCATGACGAAGAGCGGCGCCTGCGACGGCTGCGTGCCTCGCAACGTCGCCGTGACGTTGAAGACCTCCTCCGGACGCCGGGTCACGTGGGCGACCACGCGTGCGGTCTCACCGGCCGCCGCCGCGGCTTCGAGCCACGCGCGATGACGGCTCGCGACCTGCAGCACGGGCGGACCGAACGGGGTCTTGAAGTCCGGCGCGTTCAGCAGGGCGAGTCCTTCGGGAACGCCGTTGGCGGGACCGCCGGTCACCGTCACCGCCGCCCGCTGCAGCGTGGCGCGGCGGTAGTCGTGGAAGGCCGACCCGGCGCGGGGTCCGACGTGGCCGAGCCCGATCTCGCCGTCTCCGTCGAGCGAGCTCAGAGCGCCGGTCACGCCGCCGGCGTCCGTGAAGCCGCCGTCGAACAGGGGCACGCCCTCGGCCCAGCGGTCTCCGACCTCCACGTACGCGGCCTGAATGCCGATGCGCGAGAACCCCATCCACTCGATCTCGGGGACGAGGCCGGCGTCGTCGGCGCGGTCGGCCAGCCAGCGCCCGCTCTCGGCGTCGACCGGCGACCCGGTCCGGTGGTCGCCCTGGGCGTCGTACTCGCGGATGATCCGGGCGATGCGCTCGCGCGCTCCCTCTGCCGGCGGCGCCTGCGCCCGTGCGCGCGCGCCGGGCCACAGCGCGGCTGCGGCGGCCGCCCCGGCCGTCTCGAGAAACGCCTTGCGGGTCATCCCCCCGCGCTCGCCGCCACGTGCATGTCTCGTCATGTCTGCCTCGTCTCCGGCCTCACTATAGAATCTCACTGGCCCGTCCAGCGGGGCGCGCGCTTGTCGAGGAACGCCTGGACGCCCTCGCGGAAGTCGGCGCTCGTGTAGCAGCTCACGATGAGGTCGCGGCCGAGCGATGGCTCGATCCGGCGGTGGGCCTGCACGCGGCGAATCATCTCCTTGCTGGCGCGGATCGTCAGCGGAGCGTTGGCGGCCATCGTCTGCGCGTATTCTTCCACGACGGCGTCGAGGTCGTCCGGCTCCACGACGCGGTTGACGAAACCGGCCGCGGCCGCTTCGGCGGCGCTGAAGAGCCGGCCGGTGTAGAGCATCTCCTTCAGTCGGGCGGGGCCGATGAGATCGAGGAAGAGGGCGTGCTTCGCGGCCGAGAGACAGTTGCCCACGGTGCGGGCGATGGGCACCCCGAAACGCGACCGGGTCGTGCACACGCGCAGGTCGCACGCCGCCGCGATGGCGCAGCCGCCGCCGGTCGTCGCACCGTCTATGGCGGCGATGGTCGGCTTGGCCACCGCTTCGAGCCGATCGACGACCGCGTCGAGACGGCGCTCGTACTCCAGGCCGTCCTCCTCGGTGCGGAAGGACCGGAACTGCGCGATGTCGGTGCCGGCCACGAACGCCCTGCCGCCGGCGCCGCGCAATACGACGACCCGCACCGAGGCGTCGTTCTCGAGGTCGTCGCACAGCGCGGCGAGCGCGTCGTACATCGGCCAGGTCATGGCGTTGCGCGCCTCGGGCCGGTTGAACGTGATGGTGGCGATCGGGCCGTTCCGATCGAGGACGACGTGCGGAGTCGACAAGATGAGCACCTCCTGGGCCGCGACGGGGCGCCGCGGGTGATGGACCGATGACACGCGCGCTGCAGGACGTCCGCGTGCTCGACGTCACGCAGGTCATGGCGGGTCCGTTCTGCGCAATGCTACTGTGCGACATGGGAGCCGAGGTGATCAAGGTCGAGTCGCCGGCCGGCGACTCGTCGCGCCGGATGGCCGGCGCGAGCGGCGGCGACAGCGCCTCGTTCAACGCGGTCAACCGGGGCAAGCGCGGTGTCGTCATCGATTTGAAGGCCCCGGGCGGTCCGGACGTGCTGCGCCGTCTGGCGTCGGGCGCGGACGTGTTCGTCGAGAACTACCGCCCCGGCGTCCTGGGCAGGCTCGGGCTCGATTACGACGCGCTGCGCTCCCTGAACCCGCGCCTGATCTACGCCTCCATCTCGGGCTACGGCCAGACCGGGCCGGCGGCGCACAAGGGGGGCTTCGATCTGGTCGCCCAGGGCGTCTCCGGCCTGATGTCGGTCACCGGCGAGCCGGACCGGCCCCCGGTGAAGGTGGGGGTGCCGCTGACGGACCTGGGGGCGGGGCTCTTCGCCGCCTGCGGCATCCTGGCCGCGCTCCACGCCCGTGAGCGGACCGGGGAAGGACAGCACGTCGACACCGCGCTCGTCGACGCCGGCGTCGCGCTGTCGGTGTGGGAGGCGACCGAGCTGTTCTCCCGCGGCAGCGTGCCGGGGCCGCTCGGGTCGGCGCACCGCATGAGCGCGCCGTATCAGGCGGTGCGTTGCGCGGACGGCTACATCACCCTCGGCGCGGCCAACGACCGGATCTTCAGACGCCTGGCGGGGCTGCTGGGGCATCCCGAGTGGCTCGACGATGACCGCTTCGAGACCGACTCCGCGCGGGTGGCGAACCGGGCGCTGCTCGCAGAGCGCATCGAGGCCGTGACCGCGGAACGGTCGCGGCAGCATTGGCTGGAGCGCCTCGAGGCGCACGACATCCCGTGCGGGCCGATCAACGACTACCGCGAGGTGATGCGCGATCCGCAGGTGCTGGCCCGGGAGATGGTGGTCGAGACGCGGCATCCGACCCTGGGCACGCTGCCCACGCTGGGTACGCCGATCAAGCTCTCCGGCACGCCGCTGATGCCGGGCCGGCCGGCGCCGCTGCTCGGCCAGCACACCGACGAGGTGCTCGCCGCGGCCGGCTACGGAGACGAGGAGATAGCGGCCCTGCGGGCGGCTCGGGCTGTGCGGTGACGGATACGTCCACGCGGAGAGGGAAGAGGTCCTGATGGCGAGCTATTCGATTGCGGTGATTCCCGGCGACGGCATCGGGAAGGAGGTCGTGCCCGCGGCGATCGAGGTCGTCGACGCGGCCGGCCGGCGCTTCGGTTTCGACTGCCGGTGGACGTTCTTCGACTGGGGCTGCGAGCACTACGCGCGCACCGGGCGGATGATGCCGGACGGCGGACTCGACGAGCTGCGCCGGCATGATGCCATCTTCCTCGGCGCCGTCGGGTATCCCGGCGTTCCCGACCATGTTTCGCTTTGGGGCCTGCTCATTCCGATCCGGCGGACGTTCGGCCAGTACGTCAATCTGCGCCCGGTGCGTCTGCTGCGCGGCGTCCGGTCCCCGCTGGCGAATCGGCGGCCGGAAGAGATCGACTTCGTCGTCGTGCGCGAGAACAACGAAGGCGAGTACTCGGAGATCGGCGGCCGGCTCTACCGGGGCACGGACGACGAGATGGCGGTGCAGCAGGCGGTCTTCACCCGCCGCGGCGTCGATCGCGTGCTGCGCTACGCGTTCGAGCTCGCCCGCCGCCGGCCCGCGCGTCATGTAACCTCCGCCACGAAGTCGAACGGCATCATCCACAGCATGCCCTTCTGGGACGAGCGCTTTGCTGCGCTGGCGCGCGAGTATCCGGACGTCGCCGCCGATCAGTACCACATCGACATCCTGTCCGCGCACTTCGTGCAGCATCCGGACTGGTTCGACGTGATCGTGGCCAGCAACCTGTTCGGCGATATTCTCTCCGACATAGGCCCTGCGATCGCCGGGTCCATCGGGCTCGCGCCGGGCGCCAACCTGAATCCGGAGCGCAGCGCCCCGTCGATGTTCGAGCCGGTGCACGGCTCGGCGCCGGACATCGCAGGGCAGGGCGTGGCCAACCCGGTCGCACAGGTCTGGACCGCTGCGATGATGCTCGAGCACCTGGAAGAGGTGGAGGCCGCCGCGGCGCTCGTGGGCGCGATCGAAGCGCAACTCACGGAGGGGGCGGTGGTTACCCGTGACCTCGGTGGGAATGCGAAGACCGCCGAGGTCGCCGCGGCGCTCGCCCGGCGTGTCGAGCGCGGGGCCCCTGGTGGGGAGCCCCGCGCCAGCCGTCGGCGGGACGAGGCTACAGGTTGAAGCCGGCCTCGTCGTGGAGTGCGATGTCGAGTCCCTCGGATTCCTCCGCGGCGGTGACCCGCAGGCCGATCGTGGCGTCGATCGCTTTCGCCAGGACGAAGGTGAGCACGCCGCTGTAGCCGATGGTCGCGGCCGCGCCGACGAACTGCAGCCAGACCTGCGCGCCGATGCCGTTCTCCAGCCCGGTGCCGCCGAACGCCTCGGCGGTGAAGACGCCCGTCAGCATGGCGCCCACGAAGCCGCCGATGCCGTGAACGCCGAAAACATCGAGCGAGTCGTCGTAGCCGAAGTACCGTTTCAGGCTGCCGGCGCCGATGTAGCAGAAGACGCCCGATGCCGCACCGATGGCCAGGGCGCCGATCGGGCCGACCGTCCCGGACGCGGGCGTGATCGCCACGAGGCCGCCGACGGCGCCGGTGGCGATCCCGAGCACGCTCGGCTTCCCGTGGTTCCTCCACTCGATCATCATCCAGGTGAAGCCGGCGGTGGCCGTTGCGATGTGGGTGACCGCCATCGCCATGCCGGCGACGCCGTCAGCGGCCAACTCGCTGCCGGCGTTGAACCCGAACCACCCGACCCAGAGCATCGAGGCGCCGACGACGGTCAGCACGAGGCTGTTGGGAGGCATCGGAGTGCCGGGATGGCCCTTGCGCCGCCCGATGACGAGGCAGAGGACCAGGGCGGCGACGCCGGCGTTGATGTGGACGACGGTTCCGCCGGCGAAGTCCAGCACGCCCAGGTCGCCGAGCCAGCCGCCGCCCCACACCCAGTGGGCCACCGGCGCGTAAACGACCGTGAGCCAGAGTGCCATGAACGCCATCATCGCGGAGAACTTCATGCGTTCCGCGAACGCGCCGACGATCAGCGCCGGCGTAATGATGGCGAAGGTCAACTGGAACATCTGGAAGACGGACTCCGGAATCGAGCCGGACACCGTCTCGACGCCGACGTCCGACAGGAAGAGCTTGCCGGCCCCGACAAAGGCGTTCAGTGCCCCGCCGTCGCCGAACGCCAGCCCGTAGGCGTACGCGGTCCAGAGAATCGTCACCATGCAGGTGATCGCGAAGCACTGCATCATCACCGACAACACGTTCTTCGAGCGGACCAGGCCGGCGTAGAACAGGGACAGGCCGGGGATGGTCATGAACAGCACGAGCACGCTCGCGGTGAGCATCCACGCCGTGTCACCCGAGTCGATGCCGTCGCCCTGCGCCCAGGCGAGGCGTGGCGCAAGCACGATGGCGGCTGCGATGACGAAGGCGATTCTCGATAGGTAGTGGGTCATGGATCTGGTCCCCCGGGGGCAGTGCCGGAAAACAGGAACGCCGCGGCTCGTGCGGCCGCGTTCCGAAAGAGGAGCCCACGCCAGACCGGCGTGGATGACGTCAGAGCGCGTCGGAGCCGCTCTCGCCGGTTCGAATGCGAACCGCCTGGGCGACGTCGCTGACGAAGATCTTTCCGTCGCCGATCTGGCCGCTGCGCGCCGCCGACTTTATGGCCTCGACCACCGCCTCGAGCTGCTCGTCGCCGACGACTACCTCGAGCTTCGCCTTGGGAACGAAGTCGATGGAGTATTCCGCGCCGCGGTACATCTCCGTGTGTCCCTTCTGGCGTCCGAATCCCTTCACCTCGGTCGCGGTCAGACCGGTAACGCCGAGACGGGACAACGTGTCGCGCACGTCGTCGACTACATGAGGCCTGATGATCGCGGTGATGAGCTTCATTGCCGGACTCCTTCCTCGAACCATCCCGAGACGTGGGCGGTACGGAACATGCCGCGCGTTGGCGGGGCGGTGCGCCCACTATACATTACCGACGCCAAGCCACAAAACCGCCGGGCGGCGGCCGGGGCTTGCCGACCTTCCGGGCGTTCCGGTGTACGTAAGGCGCGAGGCGAGGAGGGCGACACCGAAGTTCCGGAGGGCTGCGAGGGATGGTAGCGGGGGGGGGATTTGAACCCCCGACCTTTGGGTTATGAGCCCAACGAGCTACCGGACTGCTCCACCCCGCGTCATCAACCGCGCCCGGAATAATAGCACGAGGCAGCATGCCGGTCAACGGCGGCGTGCCGGTGACCGGCGTCGGCCGGAAGAAGCCCGGGCGCATCTCCGGTATCGTGAAGGAATGCTGAACGATGATGTCGAAGTGGTGGTCGCATGGACGACGTGGCCGGACGGCGCGGACGTGTCCGACTTCATGAGAACGCTCGTCGAGGAGCGCCTCGCGGCTTGCGTCACGACGCATTCCCCGGTCCGTTCCGTGTACCGCTGGCGCGGTGTCATCGAGGAGGACCGGGAGCAGCTCGTGATGATCAAGACGACGGCGGACCGCGTCGGTCGGCTCCGCGAGCGGATGCGGGAGCTGCATCCCGCCGAGGTGCCGGAGCTCGTCGTGGTGCCGGTGTCCGACGGCGACCCCGCGTACCTCGCGTGGGTTGCCGAGACGACCCGGGTCGTTTGAGCCGGGTCGGAGCACCTACGCTTCCCGGCCGAGCGCGGAAATCGTCCAGGAGATTCCGAACCCGGTCAACACCAGGGCCGCCCCGGCGGTTGCCTGCGCGGGGGAGGGGACGGCCTCGAACGGCCACAGCCCCGGCACGGATCCCAGCAGCAGGCCGAGCAGAAAGCCGAGCGTCGCCCGGCGGTGCCTGGCGAGCAGCTGCTTGACGACATTGCTCACGCCGACCACGCCCGCTCCGACGCCGATCGCGACCGGCAACAGCACCGGCAGGCTGGCGGCGGCCGCGCTCAGGTCTGCGGCCCGCGCGCCTGCCGCGGCTGACGCGACGGCATCGACTATGGGACGGTACTGGCCGAGGATGAGAAGCAGGTAGGCTCCGGAGATCCCGGGCAGGATCATGGCGGCGCCGCCGGAGAACCCGGCGACGACGAGCATGGCGTACGCGGCGGCCCCGGTCCGTGCGCCGTCTCCGACAGGCCCCGAATCGTTCGCGGGGAGCAGCCCCATCAGCGCGACGGCGACGATCGCGCTGCCGATCACCGCGCGATCCGCCGGCCGAATCAGGCGCCAGAGGAGCGGTGCGCCGCCGAGGGTCAAGCCGATGAACAGGCTGTACATCGCGGACGGATAGAGGTCGAGCAACGCTCCGATCGCGCCGGCGGCGATTGCGACGGCAACCGCCGCGCCGCTGCCGACGCAGGCGAGAAGCAACAGCGCCGGCGCCCTGAACCGGAGGGTCGTGACCTCTGCCACGGCGCTGATGAACTGCGGGTAGACGCCTGCCGCCAGCAGCATCGTGCCTCCGGAGATGCCCGGCACCAGGTTGGCGAGCCCCATGAACGCACCGCCGGCGACACCGCGAACGAAGAGGGAGCCGGCGCGCAGCAGCGGCGGCGCGGCGGCGGGGTTGCGGGAAGGAGAATCGCGCGACATGGAGGGTGTTCCGAAGACGGGCCCGGCCTGCCGAAATGGAGCGCCCCATGTTAGCAGCCCGGCGGAAGGCCGCGCCTGAGACGGTTCCCGCGCGATCCGGCGGCGATGCATCCGGCCCGGGCGAATCGCATCCCGATCGATGCCGGACCGTGCCGTCTGCCCGGCCTGAAACGCCGCCGCCATCTGATACGATGAGAAGGAGCGCGGATGGCTCGAGACCGGCTGCGAGCGTTTCCTCGGACCCTGGCGCGGTCATGGCCGGGGCGGTTCCTGCTGGCCGGCGCGGCCGGGAAGATTCTGCTTTTTCCCTTCGTCGCAAGCGGCGGGTCGCCGCTCGCCTGGTTGGATGTCTGCGCTTCCCTGGCGCTGGCCATCGGTCTCGGCCACACGCTCCTGCGGTCCGTGGGGAAGCTCCGGCGGCGTCTGCTGTGGCGCGTCCGCCGCAAGCTCATCCTCTCGTACGTCTTCATCGGATTCGTGCCGGTCCTGCTGGTGGTGGCGTTCTTTTCGGTGGCGGGTGCCATGGCCGTGCTCTCCGCGAGCTCGGAGAGCGTGAGCCGGGAGATCGACCGCGTGGTCGCCGACGCCAGGGCGGCGGCGGCGGCGACCGGGGCGCGGCTGTCGAGTGGCATGGAGGTCGACGCCGCGCTCGAGACCCTGATGTCGACGCTGCGTCCAGGCTATCCCGGCGTCTCGGCGCTCGTCTTCGGCGCGGCCTCCGGGGGCATCGAGGCGGTTGCCGGGCCGTGGAGCAGCGGCCCCAGGCCGGATCGGGTGCCCGCGTGGCTCGTCGCGCGAGAGTTCGCAGGTCTCATTACGGTCGGGTCGCAGTGGCCGCCCGCGGCTCGGGCCGTCGTGCGGGTGGACCGGCCGGGCGCCGGCGCCGTCGTCCTCGACGTGCCCCTGGACGCGACCGTGCAGGAGCGCATCGAAGACGCGAGCGGCGTCGCCCTGGAGCCGTCGGGCGCTCTTGCGGCCGACGATGCACTCGACCCGGCCCGCCTGGCGTCGGTCGAGGGTCTGGCCTGGGTGGTGTTTCTCGATCGGGTCGACTGGACGACCGGCGCGGCAGGGGCGGGAAACCTGTTCATCCGGGTTCCGCCGGCCGCGTTCCTGGACCGGTTCCTGGGAGCTGGAGCGGTAACCGGGGAGTTGAGCGTCCGGTATGCCTTTCTGGTGCTGCTGGCCGTTATCGGCGGCCTGTTTCTGATTATCGAGCTCGCCGCGTTCGTGATGGGACTCGCCCTTGCACGGTCGATCACCGGATCGATTCACGCACTGTCCATCGGCACGGACCGGATCCGGCGCGGCGACTTCACCCAGCGGATCAGCATCGCGTCCGGGGACCAGTTGGGAGACCTGGCCGAGTCGTTCAACGCGATGACCGCGAGCGTGGAGGGCCTGCTGCACCAGGCTGCGGAGAAGAAGCGCCTCGAGAACGAGCTGCGCCTCGCCCGTCAGATCCAGATGTCGCTGCTGCCGCGCGAACCGACGTCGATCCCGGGACTGTCGGTGACCGCCGTGTGCCGGCCGGCGCGCGAGATCGGCGGCGACTACTACGACTTCATCCGACTCGGCAAGCGCAGGCTGGGGCTGCTGGTTGCCGACGTCTCGGGAAAGGGAACTTCCGCCGCGCTGTACATGGCGGAGCTCAAGGGCCTGATGCTGAGCCTGGGGCAAACCTACGAGTCGCCGCGGCAGCTCCTCATGGAAGCCAACCGCATGCTGGCCGGGGCGCTCGACAGCCGCACCTTCATCACCATGCTGTATGCCGTGATCGATCTGGACGCGGGGACCCTGACCTACGCGCGGGCGGGACATACGCCGTTGATCCACGCCTCCCAGAACGGCGCCCGGCGCGACGTACGGGTGCTCGCGCCTGACGGTCTGGTGCTGGGCCTGCGCGGATTCGAGCAGAAGTTCGCCGAGTTGCTGGAAGAGCACCGTCTCGCGTTGCGACCCGGGGACGTGGTCGTGCTGTTCACCGACGGCGTGACCGAGGCGATGAACGAAGCGGACGATCTCTTCGGCGAGGACAGGCTCGTTCGTCTGCTCGAAGACGGCGCCAGGGCGTCTTCCGAGTCGCTCCACGAGCGCATCCTGCGCGAGGTGGATGATTTCGTCGGGGCAGCGGATCAGCACGACGACATGACCATGGTGCTGCTGCGCGTCGACGCGCCGGGGCAGGCGGACGGCCGGGACGAGCCCGCGGCCGCCGCGGCGGATTCGGGAGCACGGGTGTGACGGACCTGGCCGTAGTGCTGCGCACGCAGTCTGACGTGGAGGCCAGCGTCGCTCGGGCGCTGCTGGAGACGCACGGGATACGCGCCCTCGTCTCGTCGGACGTGTCCCATGGGGTGTTTCCACTGGCCATCGACGGGCTCGGTGAGGTGCGCGTGTCCGTCCGTGACGACGAGGCGGACCGCGCGAGGCGACTGCTCGGCGACTACCGGACCAGCGCGAAGATCGGTGTCGAAGGACTGCGGGACGGGCTGCCGGCGCTCGAGAGGCGTCTGGGTCACGCGTTCTCGGACCGCAGCCTGCTCGAGCGGGCGCTGACGCACCGCTCGCGGGCGCACGAGGACGAGACCGGGATCGTGGAGGACAACGAATCGCTCGAGTTCCTCGGCGACGCCGTGCTCGGGCTGGTGATCGCGGATCGTCTGTTCCGCGAGTTTCCCGACCACGGCGAGGGGCACAAGTCGAAGGCGCGGGCCCAACTGGTGTCGGCCGCCACCCTGGCGGAACTCGGCGACGAGCTGCAGCTCGGCGACCACCTGCGGCTCGGTCGCGGCGAGGAGAAGACCGGCGGGCGCAGGAAGAAGTCGCTGATTGCGGATGCGTTCGAAGCGGTCGTCGGAGCGATCCATCTCGACGGTGGTTACGCAGCGGCCGAGACCTTTCTGGAACGGGCGTTCCGGCCGCTGCTCGAGCGGATCCGGCGGGACGGCGTATCGCCGGCCGGCACCCGCGATCACAAGTCCGCGCTGCAGGAGTGGCTGCAGGCCCGCGCGCAGCCGCTGCCGGCGTACCGCCTGGCTGGCACCACCGGTCCGGATCATCGCAAGGAATTCGCGGTGGAGGTGCTCGTCGGCGATCGACTCGTGGCAACCGGGTCCGGTCAGAGCAAGAAGGAGGCCGAGCGCGAGGCGGCCCGGCGCGCGATGGCGATTCTGGTGGCGGACCCGGCAGTCCCGTGCGGGTCGGCGTCAGTCGATCTCGATTAAATCCCTTGGCCGGTGCACCGGCCGGGGACCCCGAGGCGGAGTGGCCGCCGCCGGCGGCGGCTCGCCGATCGCGAGGCGCAGAGCGGCGTACTCCCGCGCTTCTCGTGTGCGTTCGCGGTCGCCGGGAGCCGCCGGCCGGCCGTGCAGACGGACCCAGAGCCGCAGCAGCGGATCGGCGAACCGATAGCGCTTCTCGTGCACCTCGATCAGGTCTACGTCCTCGAGCCACGAGAGGTAGTCCTTGGTGGAGCCGGGAGTGCGGCCGAGGCGCCGAGCGATCGCAGTCAGGGTGAGCGGCTCCATCTCGGCGAGAATGCCGAGAATCGCCTTCAGGGCGCCGTATCCGCGGGCCCG
This sequence comes from Vicinamibacterales bacterium, assembly GCA_963662835.3. Lineage (GTDB taxonomy): Bacteria > Acidobacteriota > Vicinamibacteria > Vicinamibacterales > UBA8438 > WTFV01. The sequence continues at coordinate 5,394,006 of CAXXVU020000002.1, read as the reverse complement.
CTGCAGCCGGAGCTCGTAGGAGAAGCGGCAGAGGTGACTCAGCGGCGCTCCCGTCGCCATCTGCGCGGCGAGCGTCACGACGGGGTCTCCCGGCCGATCCGTCCGGGAAGAGAGAGCCGACACGAGCGTCGCTACGTAGCTCGGACGTCCTGCCGCGAGCGCGTGAACGAGCCTGCCGCGTTCGTTTCGCGCGGAGACGTCGCGGCCCGCCGGCCCGGTCGGCAGCGCCGCGGCCACCTCCGCCGGGCTCAACGGGGGCAGGTGAATGAGCTCGACACGCGCCGGCAAGCCATCGAGCAGCCGCCGCGAGCGGTTGGTGAACCGGCTTGCGAGGACGAAGCGATTCGGGCTCCGCAGGAGCGTCCGGACCAGCTCGTGCATCGCGCCCCGGAGCCCGGGAAAGCTCTCCAGCGTGCGCACTTCCAGCCACTCGTCGAGCAGGAGGACCGGGACAGGGTCTTCGCGCCGCTCCAGAAACGCGAGCAGCGTCTCGAAAGCGGCGCGCGGAGAAAGGCGTCCCGCCGGCAGCGGCGGTTCGGGGCCGCCGGCCGGGAAGGGCGGGTCCGGGACTATCGCGCCGAGCAACCGCTCGGGCGTCGACGCGATGCGCTCGACGTCGATGTATCGGCAGCGGCGATCCCCGAGTCGTGCGGCCACCCGGACCAGCAACGTTGTCCGGCCGCAGCCGCAGCCGCCGACCACGACGGGGATGCGGGCGGGCTCGGACTCCAGCGCGGAGAGAACCCGGCGTTCGAGAGCGGGGCGTTCGTGAATCACCTGACCCGCTACGCGTCGTCGATGGTGACGACGACGAGGCCGTCGGCCACGGAGACGGGGTACACCGTCAGCCCGCGGTAGGCCGGCGGCCCGAGACCCTTGCCGTCGCTCAGCCGGAACCGTCCGCCATGCCAGGCGCAGGTGACGACGCCGTTCTCGCACAGCCCTTCGGAGAGCGAACCGCCGGAGTGCGTGCAGGCGTCGTCCACCGCGTGCAGCGTGCCGCCGTCGTTGAACACCGCGATGCGCCGGTCGCTCGCGAACACCTTCTTCCGCGCTCCCGGCCCGAAACTCTCGGCTCTGGCCACCGTCACGACGCGCGCCATGCCGTGATCGTACCACGCGCGTGTCGGCATCGCGCCGTTGTGTGTTGATCCGTCTTCCAGTACCATAGGCCGCCTCTGAGGAGGGACCCCCTCGATGCTGACAATCGTCTCCCTGTTGCCGATCATCACCGTCGCCGTGTTCCTCGTCGGCCTCCGCTGGCCCGCGAGCCGGGCGATGCCGCTGTCGTACGCGGTGGCCGCGGTGCTCGCCCTGTTCGTGTGGCAGGTACCGGGCCTGCAGGTCGCCGCGGCGACGATCAACGGGCTCGTGATCGCGCTCACGCTGCTGTACATCATCTTCGGCGCCATCCTGCTGCTCAACACGCTGCAGGAGAGCGGGGCCATCAAGACCATCCGGCAGGGGTTCACGGACATAACCCCTGACCGGCGCGTGCAGGTGATCATCATCGCCTGGCTGTTCGGTGCGTTCATCGAAGGGTCGGCCGGTTTCGGAACGCCGGCCGCGGTGGCGGTTCCGCTGCTCGTGGGGCTTGGGTTCCCGGGCATGGCGGCGGTCACCGCCGGCATGATCATCCAGAGCACCCCGGTCAGCTTCGGGGCTCTCGGCACGCCGATCCTGGTGGGGGTCAACACGGGCCTCGGCCAGGGCGCCAACCCCGAGATCGTCGCCTTCGCCGCGGAGGCGGGCTACACGGAATGGGCGGACTTCCTGGCGTTCATCGGGCTGAAGGTCGCCATCCTGCACGCGATCGCGGGGACGCTGATTCCGCTGATTCTGGTGTCGTTCATGACCCGCTTCTTCGGCAGGAACCGCTCCCTTGCCGAGGGGATGCAGGTCTGGCCGTTCGCGCTCTTCGCGGCCCTCGCCATGACCGTGCCGTACTTCGCCGCCGCCTACTTCCTCGGACCCGAGTTTCCGGCCCTGGTCGGCAGCATGGTCGGGCTGCTCATCGTCGTGAGCGCCGCCCGCGCCGGGTTCCTGATCCCGAAGGCGGACGAGGCGTGGGAGTTCGACCGGAAGGAGAACTGGCCGGCGGAGTGGACCGGATCGGTCGAGGTGACGGACGTGGCCCACGGCGGATCGATGAGCCTGTTCAAGGCGTGGCTGCCGTACGTGGTCGTCGCGCTGCTGCTGCTGTCGTCCCGGCTCATCGTTCCGTTCCGCACGATGCTCACCGCCTGGGTCGTGAGCTGGCCGGAGATCTTCGGCACGTCGATCACCGCCAGCTTCCAACCGCTGTTCCTGCCGGGCACGCTGTTCATCGTGGCCTCGCTCATCACGTTCGGCTTGCACAGGATCCCCGGCGACCACTATGCCAAGGCCTGGGCGACCTCCCTCAAGGTGTCGGCTTCGGCCTCGGTCGCCCTCGTGTTCACGGTGCCGATGGTGCAGGTCTTCCTGAACACCGGCGGCGGTGCCGCCGGGTACGATCAGATGCCGATCGTGCTGGCCGACGGCGTGGCGGCGCTCGTCGGCGGGGTCTGGCCGATCTTCGCGCCGTTCATCGGCGGCATCGGGGCGGCGGTGGCCGGCAGCAATACCGTCAGCAACATGATGTTCTCGCTGTTCCAGTTCGGGATGGGCGAGCGGATCGGCGTGGACCCGACCTGGATCGTCGCCCTGCAGGCCATCGGCGGCGCAGCCGGGAACATGATCTGCGTCCACAACGTCGTCGCCGCCTCGGCCGTCGTCGGCCTGCTCGGGCGCGAAGGCTCCGTCATCCGCATGACGGTCATTCCGTTCGTCTATTACGCCCTGTTGCCGGGAGCGGTCGGCTACCTCGTGGTGTCGAGCGGATTGCTCAACCTCGGAACGCTGATCGTGGCGCTCATAGCCGGCGGCGCGATCTACATGATCATGCGGCACGGCGGTCGGCCGGCCACCGCGGCCTGAGGAAAGGATGCGGATCGCGCGACTCGCGGCGCTCGCGTCCGAGGCATCCGATCCCGACACCTTCACCGGGCATGCGCGGATGACGCGCATGCCCGGCCTGTCGGATGCTCCCGCCGTCAAGGCCTTTCGCGTCGAGTTCGAGCCGGCCGCCCGCACCCACTGGCACACGCACAGCGGGCCGCAGCTCCTGGTGGTGCTCGACGGCCGTTGCCGATTGCAGTGCGAGGGGGAGCCGGCGCGGGAAATCGACGCAGGCGACGTCGCCTGCATCGCGGCCGGGGAACGCCACTGGCACGGTGCGTCCCCGGACGGCCCGATGACGCATCTGGCCGTGAACATCGAGTCGGTGACGACGTGGCTCAACGCGGTGACCGACGCCGAGTACGGCGGCGGCTGAGCGTTCCGGCGCCTACCAGCCGCAGGCACGGCCGGCGTTCTGCTCGTCGAGCCAGGCGGCCAGCGGCGCGAAGTACTCCAGCAGGGCCGAGGCTTCGAGCCGCCGTGCGCCGGTGACGGCTTCCAACGCCGCGGGCCAGGGGCGGCTGCCCCCCATCGCCATCATGGCCTGCAACCGCGCACCCGCTTCGCGGCTCCCGAAGATCGTGCAGCGATGCAGCGGACCGTCGCTGCCGGCCGCCGCGCAGAGCGCGCCGTGGAGCTGGTACTGCAGCAGGCGCGCCATGAAATCGTCGAGGTACGGCGTATTGGCCGGGATGCGGTGCGCCGCGCCGGGATCGAAGTGTGCCTCGCTGCGCGGTGTCGGAGCGCGGACGCCCTGGAACGCCTCGCGCAGGTCCCACCACGCCCGGTTGTAGCGGCCGGCGTCCACTTCGCCTGCGAAGACCTGCCAGCGCCACCGTTCCGCCAGCAGCGCGAACGGGAGAGAGGCGATCTCGTCGAGTGCCTTCCCGAGCAGGAACGGGACATCGTGGGACTCGTCCGGCGCGCTATTGAGCCAACCCAGCCGGACGAGGTAATCGGGTGTGACCGAGAGCGCGGCGGCATTGCCGGCCGCCTCGGGAAAGGCGGGGTTCGCACCCGTTCTGAACAGTGGATCCTGCGACCGGTACGCCCGCTGATGGTAGACCTGCCCGAGCTCGCGATGAACCGCCAGGAAGTCCTCGCCCGTGACCTCGAGACACATCTTGAGCCGCAGGTCGTCCCTGCCGTCCAGGTTCCAGGCCTCCGCACGGCAGACGACCTCGCCATCCGCCGGGCGAACGAAGAGCGACCGTTCCCAGAAGGTGGCGGGCAGGGGATCGAAGCCGAGCGATTCGAAGAAGCGCTCGGCGGTGCGCGCCATCCCCAGCGGGTCCGTGCCGCTGTTCCGGAGTTGGCGGGTCGCGTCGTACCCGCGCCCGCGGGTGCGGGGCGCGGCCAGTGCGTGGACGCCGGACCAGCGCCCGTCGCCGAGGTCGCCGAGCAGGTGCGCGGGAATCGCTTCTCCGGGCGGGGCGATGGCGGTGCCGTACTCGCCGCCCAGCTCGCCGCGGACGAGACAGTGCAGCGACTCGTAGAGCGGCCGTAACTGACCCCAGAGTCGTTCCAGCTCCGCGCGAAGCGCATCCTCCGGCAGGCCGTACGCGGCCCGCCAGCGCGCGCCGGCGTCGGCATAGCCCAGCTCGACGGCCCCCGCGTTGGCGATCTGGACCAACCGCTCGTAGCGGGGTCGCATCGACGCCGCCAGGGCCCGCCCATCGTGCCAGAGATCGAGCAGCCGATCGGTGTCGCGCAGCTCGGCGACCGTCCGTTCCAGAGCGGCCCGATCCAGGCAACCCTCGCCGGCGCCGGAACAATAGGCGCCCGCGCCGTACGTGCGTTCCAGCTCGGCGGCGATGTCGGCCAGCTCTTCCTCGAGCGGGGGACGAGCCGGCGCGGCGGTCGTTGTGCTGGTCTTCAGAAGCGTGAGCTTGCGGGCCGTCGCCGCGGGCGGATCGAGTCCGTCGAAGCGCGCTGCCTCGCGGGCGAGCGCCGCCGTCGCGGTCGTCAACGCGCGCCGGGCTGCCGCCGCTGCCACGGTGTTCTCGCTGTCAACCGAGGTTGCCGCCAACCACGCGGTGCGAATCGCTTCCTGCCGCAACGGGACCAGGCGGGCCTCGGCGGCGTCCGCAAAGGCCTCGGCGTCCGCCGCGGTCGGGTCGCCGAGCGGTGCGGAGCAGGCGGCCATCGCGGTCGCGAGCAGGAGCGCGAGCAGTCCCGCCCGCGGCCTCGTCACCGGTACGCTCCAGCGATCCGCATCCGGAGCATGACGGCCTCGATGATCAGCGCGCGTGACCGCCCGCGGGCGCGCAGGTCTCGATCCAGCGGCCGACGGGGGAGTCCGGACGCACGATGGTGTCGGCGCGGTCCGAACCGGTGGAGACGATGGCGACCGGGGCGCCGCAGAGCGCCTCGAGCCGCTCCAGGTAGGCCCGCGCCGCGGCCGGCAGGCCGCGCTCGTCCGTGACGCCGGCGGTCCGTCCGGTCCCGGCCCATCCCGGCATGGTCTCGTACACCGGCTCGCAGGAAGCAAGCTCGCCGATGGTCGCCGGCGGGTCCGTCAGCACTTCGCCGCCGCAGCGATAGCCGGTGCAGATGTGGAGCTCGTCGAGGTGGTCGAGAACGTCGAGCTTCGTCATGGCCAGCGCCGTCATCCCGTTGACCCGCACGGCGTAGCGCACGCCGACGGCATCGAACCACCCGCAGCGCCGGGGCCGCCCGGTCGAGGCGCCGTACTCCCGGCCCCACTCGCGCAGGCGTTCCGCCTGCGGCTCGTCGAGCTCCGTCGGGAACGGGCCCTCCCCGACGCGCGTCGTGTAGGCCTTGACGATGCCGAGCACGCCGTGTATCGCCTGCGGGCCGACCCCGAGCCCGGTGCACACCCCCCCGATCGTCGCGTTCGACGACGTGACGTAGGGATACGTGCCGTGGTCGATGTCCAGCATGGTGCCCTGCGCGCCCTCGAAGAGCACCGGCCGTCCCGCTTCGAGCACGTCGTGCAGGTAGCGCGACGTGTCGGCAACCAGCGGACGCAGCCGCTCCCAGACCCCCGCGGCTTCGTCCAGGATCTGCGGCCAGTCGACCGCGGACCCCGCAACGGCTCGGTTGCGTTCCGCGACGTTGGCCTCGATCAGCGCCGCCAGCCGGCTGCCGGGACGCCCGTCGGCCAGGTCGGCGACGCGTACGCCGGAGCGGCCGGCCTTGTGTCCGTAGCTCGGTCCGATGCCGCGCGAGGTCGTGCCGATGCGCTGCGCCCCGAGCCGACCCTCGGACGCCGCCTCGAGATCGCGGTGATAGGGCAGGATGACGTGCGCTCGACTGCTGACGAGCAGGCGGCCGGTCGTATCGAGGCCCCGGGCGTGCAGCTTGTCGATCTCGGCGAAGAGCGCCGCCGGGTCGACCACGACGCCGTTGCCGATGACGCACGTCACGCCGGAGTGCAGGATGCCGGAGGGAATCAGATGCAGGATGAACTCGTCGCCGTCCACGATCACCGTGTGGCCGGCGTTGTGCCCCCCCTGCGAGCGGGCAACGACGGCGAAGGCGGGACTGAGCAGGTCGACGATCTTCCCCTTGCCCTCGTCACCCCACTGGGCGCCGAGCACGGCGAGGTTTTCTGTTGCGGTCATCGGCATCCGGCCAAACGCAGGATGATAGCAGAACGGCACCCGCGGACCGGTGTCTCCAGCGGTTGCCAGGCATCCCGCGGCGACGGCTCGGCCGCGTTCCGACCCACCGAATCGAGGTGGTTCCGGGTCGTCCGGCCGAGGCGGCGTGCCGCGGGGAGCCTGTTCCCGGCGTACATGCCCGCCGGAACCGCAACCCACGGTGACGGTTTTCGCGGCCCGGGTGCCGTACGCCTCCGCCCGGCAAGGGCCGGAGCGACGGATTCACGAGCGGCCGGGCGCTCGCGGACTCGTTGATCCCGGAACGGCCCGCATCTTGCTGCGCTCGGGAGCGGCACTGCGGAGACAGGCCGGCGCGACCCGATTGCCGCTTTCTTTCGTTCAGGTGTGCTGCTCGAAGCAGGGCCGAATGCGGGCTCGGGACGGGCGGCGCCGGCCGGCGGCACCAGCACTGGGAGGTTGACCATGCAACGCGTGTTCGTACTGGCGGCGGTGTGCGCCGGGTTCCTCTTCATGGCCCTGCACGGTCATGCGGTTGCGGAACCCAACGCTTCGGCTCTCCAGAGCGCGGAGCCGGAGCAACAGGAGACCGTGGAGCTGAACACGGCGACGGCGGCGGAGTTGCAGACGCTGCCCCGGGTGGGAGAGCGAACGGCCCAGCGGATCATCGAGTACCGCGAGGAACATGGCGGGTTCCGGAAGATCGAGGACCTGATGAACGTTCGCGGGATCGGCGAGAGGACGTTCCTGCGTCTGCGGCCGCTCATCCGCGTCGACGTGCCGGAGAGCCGGTAGTCCGGCGAGGCGGGGCCCCGATTCGGGGCCCCGCCTCCCATCCATCGAGGGTTGTATCCGTGTCCTTCAGGCCAGAGCACGGCGGCACTCTCGTCGAGGCGGCGGTCGCCGCCGGAATCGTCGTCGTCGCGGTCGGCATCTCGGTGCCGCTGCTCACCGCGGGCCGACAGGAGCGGCGGGTAATCGACGCCGCCCGGTTCATCAATGGGCGGATCATGCTCGCGCGCTCCAGCGCGGCGCGGCGGGGCGCCGCGGTAGGCATCCGGTTCACGGCGGTCGCGGGCCGCATCGTCTTCCGGAGCTACGTCGACACGAACGGAAACGGCGTTCAGACGTCCGACATCGACGGTGGAGTCGACCTGCCGGTGGACGGGGAGACCCTGCTCGGCGACCACTTCAGCGGCGTCCGATTCGAGCTGAGCCCCGCCGCACCGGCGGTCGGCGCCGCGACACCCGCCGGGGTGGGCGCCGACCCGATCCACCTGGGCGCGGGTGACATCCTGACCGTGACGCCCCTGGGCACCGCCACCTCGGGCACCCTGTATCTGAGAGGCCGGGAAGGACATCAGGCGGCGGTGAGGATCCTTGGAGCGACGGCCCGGGTTCAGGTCCTCCAGTTCGACTTCGGCGCCGGCGAATGGCGCAGGCGGTGATCGAGGCAGAGCCGCAGATACCCATTTTGGGCGCGCGGGGCTCCAATTGCCGCTTCAGGATGGGTAGTTGCTACCCGCAACGGCTCCGGAGGTTTCACGACGCGGGCGATCCGGTCTTGTTTCACCAAGGAAATCGGCGCACTTCGTGGTTGGCACCAATATTGAGTAAAGGGGGGCAGTAAACCGAGGAGGGACTGGAAGAACATGCAGGTATCCGATTCACCGTCGCGGTTGCTCGGTCGTGCAACGTGCATGGTCAGGCTGCGCGACCGGATTGCCCGGGTAGCGAAGACGGACTTCGCGGTGTTGATCGAAGGCGAGAGCGGCTCGGGGAAGGAGCTCGTCGCCAGGGAGATCCACGATCACAGCTCTCGACAGGGAGGTCCGTTCGTCGCGGTCAACTGCGCCGCCATCGTCGATACGCTCGTCGAGGCGGAGCTGTTCGGCATCGAGGACCGCACGGCGACGGGAGTGAGGGGGCGGGCCGGGAAGTTCGAGCTGGCGGACGGGGGCACCGTCTTCCTCGACGAGGTCGCCGACCTTTCCCCCGCGGCCCAGGCCAAGCTCCTGCGCGTCGTGCAGGAGTTGGCTGTCGAACGGGTAGGTTCGCACCACACGAGAGTGCTCGACGTGCGGCTGATAGTGGCGACGAACCAGCGGCTGACGAGCATGGTCGAGAGGCGTCGATTCCGATCGGATCTCTTCTACCGTCTCCACGGGGTGGAGATTCACGTTCCTCCGCTGCGCGACCGCCGGTGCGACATCCCGCTGCTGGTCGAGGAGTTCCTGCGGCAGCATGAGGAGCCGCCCGGGCGCTGTCTGGCCCCCTGCGCCGTGGATGCGCTCATGAGCTACGACTGGCCCGGCAACGTGCGGGAGCTGCGCCGCGTCATCGAGCACGTGCTGGCGTTCTCCGGGGCCAGGCGCATTCAGGTCCAGGACCTGCCGGCTACCGTGACCGGGGACTACGTGCGGAACCTGCAGCCGTCGCTGGTGCGGGACCACTCGTTGCGGACGTGGGGAAGCCGCTACGCGCGAAGCGTCCTCGACCGCTGCGGCAACAACAAGAAGCAGGCATGCCGTATCCTGGGCATCAGCTACCACACGCTGCAGGCCTACCTGCGGCACGGCGCCGATCCGGCCGCCGGGTCGGCGCAGGCACGGGTTTCCGATTCACCCGGGCGCAAGGGGAGGAAGACGGCTCGTTCCGCCGAGGAAGGCGGCCGCTCGTGACGCGGGCCGTGCTTGACCCTCTGCGGGACCCCGTAGTACGGTTGAGTCAGGCCGGCCCAGAGGCCGGCGCGCCGAAACCGGCGACGCTGCGTCACACGATGGCCCGCACTCCGGCCGCTCCCCTGCAGACCACTCCCTTGCACGCCCGGCATCTCGCCCTGGGGGCGCGGATGACCCCCTTCGGCGGCTGGGACATGCCGGTGCGCTACGGCGGCATCGCGGAGGAGCACCAGGCGGTGCGCACCGCGGCCGGGCTCTTCGACGTCAGCCACATGGGCGAGGTGGAGATTGCCGGCGACGACGCGCTCGCGGCGGTGCAGCGCATCGCGTCCAACGATGCCGGCCGGCTCGTTCCGGGGCGCGCCCAGTATTCCGCGCTGACCACCCCGGAGGGCACGGTCGTCGACGACCTGCTGGTCTACCAGCTCGCCGCCGGCCACTATCTGCTGGTGATCAACGCCGCCAACATCGCCAAGGACGTCGCCTGGATCCGTGAGCAGATCGGCGCGGCGGGGGATGCGGCGGCGGTCAACGTCAGCAGCCGCTACGCCCTGATCGCCCTGCAGGGGCCGCGGGCGGTGGAGATCCTGCAGCTTCTGACCGCGGTCGAGGTCGACGGCATCGAGTACTACACGTTCGCCAACGGGGAAGTGGCCAACGTGCGCGCCACGATCTCGCGGACCGGCTATACCGGCGAGGACGGCTTCGAGCTGTTCGTTCCGCCGCGGCAGGCCGACACGGTCTGGTCGGCGCTGCTCGACGCCGGAGGACCTCACGGTCTGCGCCCGGCCGGGCTCGGCGCCCGCGACACCCTCCGGCTCGAGGCGGGGATGCGGCTGTACGGCAACGACATGGACGAGACGACGACCCTGCTGGAAGCGGGCCTCGGCTGGACCGTCGGTTGGGACAAGGAGTCGTTCATCGGCCGGGACGCGCTGCTGGCGCAGAAGCAGTCCGGGCCAAGGCGCAAGCTGGTCGGCTTCGAGATGCTGGATCGCGGGATTGCGAGACACGGCCACGAGGTCTGCGCGGGCTCCGAGCGGGTCGGCCGGGTCACCAGCGGGACCCTTACGCCGTACCTTCGCAAGGCCGTCGGCATGGCCTACGTCCCGGTCGAGCTGGCGCAGCGGGACACGGAGCTCTCCATCGACGTCCGCGGCCGGCGCCTGCGGGCGCGGGTCGTGCGGATGCCGTTCTACAGGCGTTCGAGCCGGGAGTCCGCGCCGTAGATGGGCGTAGACTCTTGGGCGGCGGGTTGGGCGGCACCTGGAGCCGCGGGTGGCGATTGACGGGCGAGGCGAGATGTATCCGCAAGAACTGAAGTACACGAAAGACCACGAATGGATCCGCGTCGCGGACGGCCGGGGCCGCGTCGGCGTCACCGACTATGCGCAGGAGCAGCTCGGCGACGTCGTCTACGTGGAGCTGCCGGAGGTGGGTCGTTCCTTCCAGCAGGGGGAGCAGTTCGGCTCCATCGAGTCGGTCAAGGCCGTTTCGGATCTGTACTGTCCGGTGGCGGGCACGGTCGTCGAGGTCAACCAGGCGCTGGCCGACAAGCCCGAGACCGTGAACCAGGATCCGCACGCGGCCTGGATGATCGTGCTGGCGCTGGACAATCCCGACGACGTCGGCGCGCTGCTGGACGCGGCGGCCTACGGCGAGCTCGTCGGCGGAGCCGGCTGAGCGCTCGATGGCCGACGCGACCACCGGATTCGCGGATCGCCACATCGGGCCGCGGGCGGGCGATCTCGACCGCATGCTCGACGTGGTGGGGGCGCCGTCGCTCGACGCCCTGATGGACGAGGCGATCCCGGCGGGCATCCGCCTGCGGGAGCCCCTCGATCTGCCCGCCGCCGAGTCGGAGGCCGCGTTCCTGGCGCGGATGCGCGGGCTGGCCGCGCGCAACGAGCCGTGGCGCTCGTTCATCGGCCTCGGCTACTCCGGCTGCGTGACGCCTCCCGTGATCCTGCGCAACCTGCTCGAGAACCCCGGCTGGTACACCCCGTACACGCCGTACCAGGCCGAGGTGGCGCAGGGCCGGCTCGAGGCGCTGCTGAATTTCCAGACCGCCGTCGCCGACCTGACGGGGATGGAGATCGCCAACGCCTCGCTGCTCGACGAGGCCACGGCGGCGGCCGAGGCGATGACGCTGCTGTTCCGGCTGCAGGCTCGGCAGCGTCCCGCCGCGCGGCGCTTCCTCGTCTCGTCCGGCTGCTTTCCGCAGACCATCGAGGTGGTGCGGGGGCGCGCCGAGCCGCTCGGAATCCGGGTCGAGGTGGCCGACGCCGTCGCCGTCGCGCGGGACGGAGGTCGACCGGACGACCTGATCGGCGTGCTCGTGCAGTCGCCCGACGCCTCCGGCCGCCTGCACGACCTCGCTCCGGTAACGGCCTGGGCGCACGCGGCCGGTGCGCTGGTCGTCGCGGCGTCGGACCTGCTCGCCCTGACCCTGAGCACGCCGCCGGGCGAGATGGGGGCCGACGTGGTGGTCGGCAACGCCCAACGGTTCGGTGTCCCGCTGGGCTGCGGCGGACCGCACGCGGCGTTCTTCGCGGCCCGCCGCGCCTACGCCCGCCAGATGCCGGGACGGATGATCGGGGTCTCGGTCGACGTTCACGGGCGCCCGGCCTACCGGATGGCGCTGCAGACCCGCGAGCAGCACATCCGGCGCGAGCGGGCGACGTCGAACATCTGCACCGCACAGGCGCTGCTGGCCAACGTCGCCGGCATGTACGCCGCGTACCACGGTCCCGACGGGCTGCGGGAGATCGCGCTGCGGGTGCACGGCCTGGCGCGCGGGCTGGCCGACCGGCTGGCGGGGCTCGGCATGGGCCTGCGTCACGACGCCTTCTTCGACACGCTGCGCGTCGATCCGGGCGGCGCCGCTGCGACGGCCGCCGTGCGGTCGGAGGCGGAGGCGGCGCGAATCAACTTCCACCATCACCCCGGCGGCGACGTCGGCATCGCGCTCGACGAGACGACCGGGGCGGCGGACGTCGAGGCGATCGTCGAGGTGTTCGCGCGCGCCGCGGGCGTTGCGGCCGCGCCCGTTTCCGCGCCGGACGAGCCGCCGCAGGCCCCGTACGGCTGGCCGGAGGCGCTACGGCGCAGCACGCCGTTCCTCACGCACCCCGTCTTCCACCGCCACCGCTCCGAACTGCAGATGATGCGCTACCTGAAGCGGCTCGAGCGCAGGGACATCGGCCTCGACACGTCGATGATTCCGCTCGGCTCGTGCACCATGAAGCTGAACGCGGCGGCGGAGATGGAGCCGGTCACCTGGCCGGAGTTCGGCAACGTCCATCCCTTCGCGCCCCCGGCGCAGGCGGGCGGCTACCGGCGGATCATCGAGGAGCTGGAAGGGTTCCTGTGCGCGATTACCGGGTTCGACGCCGTGTCGCTGCAGCCCAACTCGGGCGCCCAGGGCGAGTTCGCGGGCCTGCTGGTCATCCGCGCGTTCCATCGCGCCCGCGGAGAGCCCGACCGCGACGTGGTCCTGATTCCCGCCTCCGCGCACGGCACCAATCCGGCCAGCGCGGTCATGGCGGGCCTGCAGCCGGTGATCGTGGCGTGCGACGGCGACGGGAACGTCGACCTCGCCGACCTGCGGGCGAAGGCGGCGGCGCACGGGGCGCGGCTGAGCGCGCTGATGATCACCTATCCGTCGACGCACGGCGTCTTCGAGGACGCCATCCGGGAGATCTGCCGCGCCGTCCACGAGCAGGGCGGGCAGGTCTACATGGACGGCGCCAACCTCAACGCGCAGGTCGGCCTGACGTCGCCGGCGCGCATCGGGGCCGACGTCTGCCATCTGAATCTGCACAAGACCTTCGCGATTCCACACGGCGGGGGCGGGCCCGGCATGGGGCCGATCGCCGTGGCGCGCCATCTGGCGCCGTACCTGCCGCGGCATCCGCTCGGGGAGCGGGATTCCCCGGATTCGGCAATTGCGCCGATCTCTGCCGCCCCGTGGGGCAGCGCGAGCATCCTGCTCATCTCCTACGCCTACATCCGCCTGTTGGGCGCGCGCGGCGTGACCGCCGCCACCGAGCACGCCATCCTCAACGCCAACTACGTCAAGTCGCGGCTCGAGGCGCGCTACGACGTTCTCTACTCACGCCCGAACGGCCGTGTCGCGCACGAGCTCATCTTCGACCTGCGCCCGCTGAAGGCCCGCGGGAACGTGACCGCCCAGGACGTCGCCAAGCGGCTGATGGACTACGGCTTCCACGCCCCGACCGTGTCGTTTCCGGTCGCCGGCACGCTGATGGTCGAGCCCACCGAGAGCGAGCCGCTCGAGGAGCTCGACCGCTTCTGTGAGGCGATGCTGGCGATCCGGGACGAGATCGAGGACGTGGCAACCGGCCGGGCGGACCCGGTCGACAACGTCCTGAAGAACGCCCCGCACACCATGGAGGAAGTGGCCGGCGACGAGTGGACGCATCCCTACGGCCGGCAGGCGGCGGCGTTTCCCAGGCCGTTCGTCGCCGAGAACAAGGTCTGGCCGGCGGTCGGTCGCATCGACGACGCGCATGGGGACCGGAACCTGATGTGTGCCTGTCCGCCCGTGGAGGCGCCTTGACGCCGGTCCTGCCGCAGAACGTCGTGGAGCTTCGGTAGTGTAGCGGCGTCGCGGGTCGGCCCGACACGACGCGGCCGGCAGGCCGCCGCGATCAGGGAACGGAACCTGCGTCGATGCCGACGCCCAGCGCGGCCGGCGCGCACAGCGTCCAGCGGTCGGTCATGCGAACGGGCTCGGCCGCCGCGGCGAGCGATACCACCTGTCCGTCCTGCCAGTTCGGCTCCGCGATTCGTTCCAGCGGCGGCAGGCGGTCGTAGCGGGGCGAGCCGAGCTTGACCTCCACCGGCCACGTCCTGCCGTCGCTCTCGATCAGGAAGTGCAGGAGCGAGCTCTTGCCGACCTGCCGCGGTCCGAGCAGCAGCCATACGGGGAAGAGCCGCAGGTGTTTCGCCGGTGCGGTCAGGGCCGGCTGAAAAGTCCTGTCGATCCAGGGGCGCGGCATATCTGAAGTCTATTGTGGATCTGCCGGTTCCAGGTGGCTCTCGACCTGGAACTTGACGATCCGACGCCCCTGGGGCGCCTGGCTTGACCCGGCGCAGCAGGATGAGGAACATGAGGACAAATCGGCGCCGCAAGACAGGAATGGAAGAGGGATGCGACGGAACGAGGAACCCGACCGGCGAATCCAACGCCATGGGAGTGCGACGACACTTCGCAGCCCGGAGTTGTTCGCCGACGCGGAACCAACCGCGGACGCACGCCGGCGTCTCAGCCGCACCGGCAGGCCCGAGGACACGGCCGAGAACAGCATCACGGTGCGCCTGCGACTCGCACGCAGTTGCGCCGGATGGGGCGAACGCCCCACGAGCGCGGAGTTCTACGACGCCATCCGCACCGAGAACCCGAGCCGGCGCCAGCGCACCATCCTGCATGTCTTCGCGCAGGAAGCGGAGTGGGATGAGCTCGTCAGCGCCTGGGCGGAAGGCGCGTACACGGTGCGCGAGCTGGTCGGCGCACTCCACCGGGCGGGACACGCGCAATGCCGCGCCGCACGAGTGATCAACCGCTGGGCCGACGTGACACGGGCTGACGCGGAATGAACGGCCCCGACCTCTCGCTGCCGGCACCCGCCGCAACGCTGTGGAGAGCCGTAGGCGACACCGTCCGCGAACAACTGCGCGAGATCAGCGATCAGGAGACACCGTACGCAATCGGCGGCGGCTCCATCCTGGCTGCGCGATGGAAGCACCGTCACAGCTACGACATCGACCTGGTACTCGATCCCGATACGCCGCTGGGCATGCTGGCCGAGGAGAACAACCCGGCGACGCGGTTCGAATCGAGTCTGCGGGCGCTGGGGGGAAAGCCGACGTTCTACCCCGGCGCGAGACTGTGGTTGGTCGAGTTCGACGGCGGCAAGCGGAAGCTGGACGTATGGGCGACCGCACTGCTATTGGGCGCGGGCCAGCAGGAGTGCACGATCGACGGGGAGCGGGAAACCGCCCTGTCGAGCGCGCAGATCCTGCGCGGGAAGCTGGAACGGGCCGACGCGCCGCTTGCCCGGGACGTATTCGACATCGTCAAGGCGGGCGAGAAGGAACACGCCGCGCTCGAGGCTGCCGTGAACGCGGTAGGGCGGGATACGGCCGAACGGATCGCGCAAGTCTGCCACTTCGCGGCGCCAACCATCGCCGAGGCCGCCGCCGAGGCGCTCAGCGGCGTGCCGCCGGACGAGCACATCGAGCCGCGAGAGCTCGGCAACCGCGCGGCGCACGCCATCACGAACGCGCTGTACACGAAGTGCCTGATCCGGACGCGCAACGGGCGCATCGAAGTCACGACCGAAACGAACAGCCGCAAGGAGACCACGACGGTGGTCGAGCCAACGCGCGCAGACGACTACTTCGAGGCGACGGGGCTGAACGCCTACCTGCAGCCGCAGGGACCTGGCGCCAAGGCGCTCGTGAGCTACGCGGGCGCAGCCTGCGGGGAGCAACGCGAGAGCCTGGTGTTCGAGGCCGACGCGCGCGGCCTGCAGGCGTGGCGGACCGCGAAGTCCGCGATGAACCCGATACCGGGAAGCGCGGCAGACACCGACCACCGACGCGCGGCGAGTGCGGAGGATTGACGCTGGAAATCGATGCGCGTGCCGAGGCCGAAGCTGCGCGGCGGATTCGTCCGATAGCCGAACCGGGCCAGCGTGCCGCGCTCCTGGTCGAGGGCGAGGAAGGCGCCTCGTCGATCGCGTTGTCGACGAAGAAGGCGACGTCCCAGCGGCCCTCGAGGAAGCCGATGCGTGGGTTGAGGATGTTGCAGGCCGGCAGTTCCGGAGTGAACGGAGGTGCTCCGCTTCGACCTGCGTCCGCTGAAGGCCTGTGCAAACGTGACCGCCCAGCCCAGCAACGTCGCCAAGCACCTGATGGACTACGGCTTCCAGCCCCGACGGAGCCCTTCCCGGTGGCCGGCACGCTGATGGTGGAGCCCACCGAACGCCGTGCGCGTCGTCGATGCGGCTGGGGAGCTTGACGAACCTGACGGCCCTGGTACTCGAAGGCAACGACCTGGCCGGGCACATTTCGCCGGTTTCAGCGCTACGATAGAGACGCCGTCATGAGAGCCACAGTGTCCGACGTCTCCATCGGCCACTACCGCCTGAGCCGGGTCGAGTACGACCGCGCCGTAGAAGCCGGCGCGTTCGAGCCTGACGCCAGGCTGGAGCTCATCGACGGAGATCTGAACGCCATCACACCGGAGGGAGTCAGCCACGCAATCGGCATACACCTCGCGGCCGACTGCCTGCGGCGGGTGTTCGGCCTCGGGTTCTACGTACGGATACAACACCCGCTGGCGGCCGACGACTACTCGGAACCAGAGCCGGACGTGGCCGTGGTGAGGGGCGCGATCCGCGACTACGGGAAACGCAACAGGGGAGGGCCGCCGATGACCGCGAAGGCAGAACACGCTCGGAGTCTGTTGGCGGAGCGGATCGTACGCACCGCGGGGGCCGCCCTCCTGGTGCTGCTCGCCGGCGCCCCGGCCGGGGCCCAGGAGCGCGACATCGCGCCGGTCACCGACGCGATGCTGCAGAGTCCCGACCCGGCCGACTGGCTGAACTGGCGGCGCACCCTCGACGGCTGGGGCTACAGTCCCCTGGACCAGATCGACCGTGACAACGTCGACCAGTTGCAGCTCGTCTGGGGCTGGCAGCTCGCGCCGGGGCTCAGCCAGGCGGCGCCGCTCGTGCATGACGGCGTGATGTTCATTCCCAGTCCCCGCAACGTCGTGCAGGCGGTGGACGCGGTGACCGGGGACCGCATCTGGGAGTACCGCCGGCAGTTCGAGGCCTCGACCGACTTCCTGGATGCGGTGGGCGCCGGCATGCGTACCCGGTCGATCGCGATTTACGGTGACAAGATCTACGTCAATACCTCGGACGCCCACATCGTGGCGCTCGACGCGGCCACCGGCGAGGTGGTCTGGGATCACACCGTCGCCGACTACCGGCTGGGGTACCGCTACACGAGCGGCCCGATCGTGGTCAACGGCAACATCGTCTCCGGCATGACCGGCTGCCAGAACTACAAGAACGACGTCTGCTTCATCTCGGCCCACGACCCCGACACCGGGGAGCAGGTGTGGCGCACGTCGACCATCGCGCAGCCCGGCGAGCCGGGCGGCGACACCTGGGGGGACCTGCCGCTGACCTTCCGGGCCGGCGCCGACTCGTGGATCCCGGGCAGCTACGACCCGGAGACGAACCTCACTTACTGGTCGACCTCGCAGGCCAAGCCGTGGGCTCGCGTCTCGCGCAAGACCGACGGCGACGCGCTATACACGAACAGCGTGCTGGCCCTGGATCCGGCGACCGGCGAGCTGGCGTGGTACTTCCAGTTCGTGCCGGGCGAGACCCACGACCTCGACGACGTCTTCGAGAGCGTGCTCATCGACCATCGGGGACGGAAGTCGCTGTTCAAGATGGGCAAGCACGGCATCCTGTGGGAGCTCGACCGGGCGACCGGCGCGTTCGTGGCCGCGCATGACCTGGGCTATCAGAACGTCCTCGACGTCGACCCGGGAACCGGCGAGGTGACCTACCGGCCCGAGATGATCCCGGTGGCCGGCGTCGAGCTCGACTTCTGTCCCGACTTCGGCGGCATCCGCAACTGGCGCGCGAGCGCCTACCATCCAGAGACGCAGGCGCTGTACATCCCCATCCACCCGACCTGCGTGACGGGCATGTTCACCGAGCTGGAGCAGGTCGAGGGGAACGACTACTACGCCGACCGCGGCTGGTTCTCGCGGGGCAGCCGGGTGCACCCGGACAGCGGCGAGCAGGCCGGGCATCTCATCGCGATGGACATCGACACCGGCGAGATCCTCTGGCGGCATTCGACGGCCACGCGGCCGGGAGCAGCGGCGCTGACAACGGCGGGCGGGCTGGTCGTGAGCGCCGACACGGACCGCAACCTGTTCATCCACGACGTCGAGACCGGCGAGGTGTTGTTCAGGACCCGCCTGCCCGGCTCGGTGCAGGGCTTTCCGATCACCTACGCCGTCGACGGCCGGCAGTACCTGGCGGCCCCGGTGGGCGGAGGCCGGGCGAACGCGGTGTACGTGTTCGCGCTGCCGGAGCGCCTCGTCGCCGCTCCCTGAAAGCAGGCTCCGGTCGAGGGAGTCGGCGGAACTTGCATGCTGCGAAGGACATCGCCATCACGCCGCCGGAACGACATAAGGAGAAGACATGCGCTCGAGAATCATCACCGGCTTGTCGGTCGTTGCGCTGGTCAGCATGTTCGCCGCGATGGCGGGCCTCGGTCACGATCCGGTAGCCCTCGCGGCCGGGGAGCAGGACGGCGGCGTGCCGCAGTTCGAGGTCGATCCGTCGTGGCCGAGCATTCCGAACGACTGGGTGCTGGGGCAGACGTCGTCGGTGACGGTGGGCCCGGACGACACGATCTGGGTGCTCCACCGGCCCCGTACGGTGGCGGAGGACCAGGGGACGCCGGCGCCGCCGGTGCTGGCGTTCGAGCAGGACGGCACGTTCGTGCGCGCCTGGGGCGGTCCGGCCGACGGCTACGACTGGCCGGCGAACGAGCACGGCATCCACGTGGCCTCGGACGGCAACGTCTGGGTCGGCGGCAACAGTGCGCAGCCGGAGTCGGACGACATGCTGCTGAAGTTCACGCCGGAGGGCGAGCTGCTGCTGCAGATCGGCGGGCGCGCCCGGAGCTCCGGCAACGACGACACGGTGAACCCGATGCGGCCGGCCGAGTCCTTCGTGCACGCGGCGACCAACGAGGTCTTCGTCGCCGACGGCTACGGGAACCGCCGCGTGATCGTGTTCGACGCCGACAGCGGCGAGTACAAGCGGATGTGGGGCGCCTTCGCCAACACGCCGCTGAATCCGTCGGCAACCGGCGACACGCCGGAGCGCGCGGAGGGGCCGCCGCAGTTCGGCATCGTCCACGGCATCGAGGTCTCGGCGGACGGGCTGGTGTACGTGGCCGACCGCGGCAACAGCCGCGTGCAGGTCTTCGATCTCGACGGTACCTACAGGACGCAGGGCTTCGTCAACCGGGGGGACGAGAGCTCGTCGACGGTGGCGGGTCTGGCCTTTTCGCCGGATGCGGAGCAGCGGTTCATGTACTCGGCGGACCAGGGGAACTCGCACATCCACGTGATCGACCGCGCGACGCTGGAGGTTCTGGACACGTTCGGCGGCAACGGCGCGGCGCCGGGCGAGTTCCAGGCGCTCCACCATCTCGCCAGCGACAGTGACGGGAACCTGTACACGGCCGAGGCCCAGCGCGGCCGCCGCGCGCAGAAGCTCACGTTCACCGGCATGGCGTCGACGCAATGAAGGTGGCGCACTGGGCGGCGTGGGGTGCGGCGGCGGGCAGCGCCGCCGTCGTTGCGGCGCCGTTCGGATACCGCATCGGCATCGCGCCGCTCGGGCTGGCGTTTCTGTTGCTCGCCGGCGGCCTGCTCGTGATCGCGGTCAGCGTGGGAGTGCTCGCCGCGCGCATGGTGCGCGGGCCGGGTCTGGCGGATCGGGCGGCCTGCGCGGCCCTGGTGGCGGCGGTGGCCGTCGGCGCCGTACCGCTGAGGCAACTGGTCTGGGTGTGGGGCGCCCCGCCGATCCACGACGTCACGACGGATACCGAGGATCCGCCGGCGTTCGTTGCGGCGGTTCCGCTCAATGCGCCGGGCCGCACCGACTATGCCGGTCCGACGCTCGCCGAGCGGCAGCGGGCCGCCTATCCCGACCTTCAGCCGGCAGTGCTGCCGGTCGAGCCGGCCGACGCGTTCGGGCGGGCTCTCGCCGCGGTGCGGCGGCTGGGCTGGGAGCTCCTGGCGACGGATCCGGACACCTTGCGGATCGAGGCAACGGACCGCACGTTCTGGTTCGGGTTCGACGACGACGTGGTGATCCGGATCACGCCATCTGGCGGCGGCAGCCGTGTAGACGTCCGCTCGCTCTCGCGCGTCGGGGTCGGAGACCTCGGCGCCAATGCCCGGCGTGTGCGCGAGTTTCTGGACGCGCTGGTCGAGGAGTAGGACGAGCCGACAGTTCTGCAAGCGCAGCGTGCAGAGCAGTAGAAGGCGTGTGTCGTGCGGCGCCGGGCGGCACCAGCGCGGCCCCGATCGGGATCAGAGTCCCGTTGACGAGGTCGACGGGGCGGGGCCGCCCGACGTGCGCCGGACGGTCCCACCCGCCATGTCCGAACGCGCTCAGCTCCCTTCGAGCTCGTCGACGATCACCTGGATGCTGTTCCTCAGGCCCGCCGGCGCCGGGGCCCGGTATCCCTCGTAGCCGTCCGGCATCGCCCATCCCGCCGCTATCTCGTCCACGCTCCGGCCCGCGCCGTGCCCGGCCCGCACCGCGGCCAGGAAATCGCGGTTGAACGCCGCGTACTCGTGCAGGTCGGCCCACGTCATCTGGGTGCTGTGGCCGGTGATGATGGTGTCGACCCCCGTGATGTTGTCGTGCGCTTTCTGCAGGCTGTCTGGAATGTCGACGCCGCTGCCGCCGTTGCTGGCGTCGAGGAAGGGCAGGTTCTTGCCCGGGAAGATGTCCCCGGAGTGGAGCGTTCCGTGTGCCCGGAAGACGATCCACGTGTCGCCGCCGGTGTGCCCGCGCCCGAAGTGGTACAGGTCGACCTGGTCGTCGCCGTTCCCGATCGACATCCGCTCCGAGAAGGTCTGCGTCGGCAGCCCGCGGCCCATCGAGTCGGCGAAGACGTTGGCCGGCGGCTCGGTGCGGCCGCTGTAGGCCCGCATCACCTGCATGTTCGCCGCCGTGACCTCGTGGGTGACGATGTCGACGTTGGCGGGGAACGCGACGTTGCCGCTCACGTGGTCGTGGTGGCTGTGCGTGTTGATGAGCGTGGTCACCGGGTTGCTGGTGATCTCGCCGATCGCGTCCAGGATCGACTGGCCCCAGCCCGGGTTCTTCGAGTCGACGACGACGACGCCGCCGCTGGTGACGAAGACCGCCGTGTTGCCGCCGCCTCCCTGTCCCCGCAGGACGTACAGGTTGTCCTCGAGCTGCTCGACCTCGATGACCATCGCGTCCTGCGCCTCGACGATCGCAAGCGACAACGCGCCGACGCCGAGCACGACGGCCAGAACGATGATGCGTTTCATGGTGTCCCTCCCCGTGGTTCCGATCAGGGCGCCCATGCTAGCAGAGGAGCCGTGCGTGCGGAACGGTCACCGGTCGACGGTCTCCACTGCCGGCACTCGCGCGGGTGCCGGGATCCGGGGGTTGCTAGAATGCCGTGGTGGGCGCGAGGCACCTCGACTGGCTCCATCAGGCCGCTGCCGATTTGCGCCTTTCGCGCCATGCGCGGGACGGCGCGGCGCACGACTGGGCGTGCTTCGCCGCCCAGCAGGCGGCGGAGAAGGCGCTCAAGGCAGTTCTCATGAGCCGTGGCGCGGACGCCTGGGGGCACACGGTGACGGCACTCCTGGGCGTCGTCGCCGGCAACGGCGAGGCCGAGGAAGAATTGGTCGTGTGCGCCAAGACGCTCGACAAGCACTACATTCCGACGCGGTACCCGAACGGTCTGGATGCGGGCGCGCCGACGGACTTCTACACCAGGAAGGACTCCGACGATGCAATCGCGTGCGCCGAACGACTCCTCGGCTTCGCTCGTCGTGAAGTGGAACAACGAAACGGCGGTTGAGCGCGCGGTTCGCGGTTGGGCCGAACGGATAGGCGCGCAGCGGTCCGAGGTGCGGCGCATCGTCTGGTTCGGGTCGCGCGTAAACGGAATCCCGTCCCCCGGGAGCGATGTCGACGTCTGCCTGGTTCTCGCGCGGTCCGCCAAGCCGTTTCGGGAGCGGGCTGCCGACTACCTGCCGCTCGGCTTTCCCGTGGGACTGGATCTGTTTCCCTACACGGTGGGGGAGATCGAGCGGTTGCGGCGTGAGCACCCGTCGTGGCACCGGGCCATCATGGGGGGCGTGGACCTGTTGCCCGAGCGTTGATGGCCGAAGCGCTTCTGCCGGCGGACGCTGCCCGGCCTGCCGGCGCCAGCTATCAGCCCGTGGTGGAACCCCGCGTGGCACCGAGAGCGGCGAGGCGCCCGTCTGGCAAGGCGTGAGAAGGGCGCATATTGGGCATATGTAACCGCCGAACAACGCAGTCAGGCGGGATGCATCGCCGCTCGAATGCAGCGGGGACTTTCGCCACGGGCTGCTATGGCTCGGCTCGACGCAGGCCGGAACATGCCGCCCTGGTTTGCCGCCGAGTCGGGAAGCGGGTGAAGGATTCCGTCCGCTCTCCTTGCGCGTCGATTGACACATCTCGGACCCTGCCCGGATACTAGCCCTTCAAGACACCATGCCCGGAACACGCACACCGGTCCCACTTCGCGGGCGCTTGGCGCTGCTGCTGTGCGGCACGCTGGCGGCGTTCTGGATGGCGGAGGCCCGCGCGGCCGAGCCCACGGCCTCGGGGGTAGCGCCTGCCGCGCAGCGGCAGCAGGAACCGGCGGGCGGCTGGCAGCGCGCGCTCCTCGACCGCTACTGCGTCACCTGCCACAACGAGCGCCTGCGCACGGCGGGCCTGACGCTCGACACCCGTGACGTGACCCGGGTCGCCGACGCGCCGGATGTCTGGGAGACCGTGGTCCGCAAGCTGCGCGCCGGCGCGATGCCGCCGCTGCCGCGCCCGCGGCCGGACGCGGCGACCTACGATCGGTTCATCGCCTGGCTGGAGACCGAGCTCGATCGGGCGGCGGCCGCCGATCCGAATCCCGGGCGCACCGAGGCGTTCCACCGGCTCAACCGGACCGAATATCACCACGCCGTGCGCGACCTCCTCGATCTGGAGATCGACGTCGCGGAGCTGCTGCCCGCCGACGGGGCCAGCTACGGGTTCGACAACATCGCCGGCGTGCTCGGCGTCTCGCCGACGCTGCTGGAACGCTACCTCGCCGCCGCGCGCAAGATCAGCCGGGTGGCGGTGGGGCGCCCGGCGCCGTCGGCCACCGCCGAGGTCTTCCGCCTCGCGAGCGACCTGCCGCAGGACGACTGGGTGGCGGGAATGCCGTTCGGAACGCGCGGCGGCGGCGCGTTTCGCCACGTGTTTCCGGAGGACGCCGACTACGTCTTCCGGGTCCGCCTCGCCCGCAACGCGGGCGACAACCTGGCCGTCTTCGAGGTGCCGCACACGCTCGAGGTGAGCCTGGACGGCGCGCTGGTGCGGACGTTCACCGCCGGCGGGCCGCCGCCCGCGGATGCGCCGCGCGACAGCGACGAGCACCGCGCCTGGCGGGACCGCCAGCGGACCGTCGACCGCGACTGGGAGTTCCGCCTGCCGGTCACGGCCGGACCGCACGAGCTGCGGGTGACGTTCGTGCGCCGGACCGCCGCGTATCCGGAGACGTTGCGGCAACCGTACCTGCGGCCGTACACCAGCATCACCGGGGGCGACACCCGGGTGCAGCCGTATCTCGGAAGCGTCACCGTCACCGGACCGTTCGCCGCGAGCGGGGGGACTCCGGCGAAGGAGACTCCGAGCCGCCGCCGCATTTTCGCCTGCCGTCCCGCGAGCCCTGCCGACGCCGACGAAGTGATTTGCGCCCGCCGGATCCTGTCGAACCTGGCGCGCCGCGCCTACCGCCGACCCGTAGCGTCCGCGGACCTCGACGTCCTGCTCGGTTTCTTCGACCAGGGACGCCGGGAGGGCGGCTTCGACGCGGGCATCGAGATGGCGCTGCGCTGGCTGCTCGCCAGCCCGGAGTTCGTGCTGCGGGTCGAGCGGGATCCTGTGGGCGTCGCATCCGGGACGAACTACGCGATAAGCGACCTGGAGCTCGCGTCGCGGCTGTCGTTCTTCCTGTGGAGCAGCATCCCGGATGACGAGCTGCTCGACCTCGCCGCGGCGCGCCGGCTGCGCGACCCGGCGGTGCTGGAGGAACAGGCACGGCGCATGCTGGCCGACGAGCGCGCGCGGGCGCTCGTGACGAGCTTCGCGAGCCAGTGGCTCTACCTCCGCAACATTCCGGCCGTCGTGCCCGACGAGGACCGCTTTCCCGACGTCGGCGAGGGCTTGCGGCAGGCGATGCGGCGCGAGACGGAGCTGTTCGTCGAGAGCGTCTTCCGCGAAGACCGCAACGTGCTCGACCTGCTGACCGCCGACTACACCTTCGTCAACGAGCGTCTGGCGCGCCACTACGGCATGCCGCGCATCTACGGCAGCCACTTCCGGCGCGTGCCGGTGGCGAACGAGGCGCGGCGGGGTCTGCTGGGCCACGCGAGCATCCTGGCGGTCACGTCGTATCCGAATCGGACGTCGCCGGTGCTGCGGGGCAAGTGGGTGCTGGAGAACCTGCTCGGGACGCCGCCCGCGCTGCCGCCGCCCGACGTGCCGGCGCTGGAGGAGACGACCGCCGGCGGGGAAGCGCTCTCCATGCGCGAGGCGACCGAGCGCCACCGCGCGAACCCGGTGTGCGCGAGCTGCCACCGGCTGATGGACCCGCCGGGCTTCGCGCTGGAGCAGTTCGACGCGGTCGGCCGCTTCCGTACCCGCAGCGCCGCCGACACGCCGATCGACGCCTCGGGCGAGCTGCCCGACGGCACCCGCTTCGACGGGGCGGCAGGGTTGCGCGAGGCGCTGGTGAGCAAGCCGGAGCGGTTCGTCGGCACCCTGATTGAGAAGCTGATGACCTACGCGCTCGGGCGCGGACTGGAGCACTACGACGCGCCGGCGATCCGGGCCATAACGCGCGAGGCCGCGGAGAACGACTACCGGTTCTCGTCGCTCGTCGTCGCGATCGTCGAGAGCATGCCGTTCAGGATGAGGAGAGCGGAATCATGATCATCACCAGGAAGACGCTGCCGCGGCGCACGTTCCTCCGCGGCGTGGGCGCGGCGCTGGCGCTCCCGATGCTGGATGCGATGACCCCGGCCCTGTCCGGGATCGGCGCCGTCCGAGCGGCCGGGCCGGTGCGCCGCCTCGGGTGGGTCTACCTCCCGAACGGCATGGCGATGGAGTCGTGGACGCCGCCGGCCGGGAGCGCGCTGGAGCTGTCGCCCACGCTGAGTCCGCTTGGCGCGTACCGCGACCGGATGGTGGTGCTCAGCGGGCTGGCCCAGGGGCAGGCCGAGGCGCTCGGCGACGGCAACGGCGAGCACACGCGGGCCACCGCGACCTGGCTGAACGGCGTCCATCCGAAGGAGACCGAGGGGGCCGACGTGCGGGCGGGAATGACCGCCGACCAGGTCGCCGCCGCGCAGCTCGGGCGGACGACGCCGCTGCCCTCGCTGGAGCTGGCCATCGACCGCGACTTCCTCGTGGGCAACTGCGAGAACGGCTATAGCTGCATCTACATGAACACCATCGCGTGGCGCGATCCGACGACGCCGCTGCCGATGGAGAACAACCCCCGCGTGGTGTTCGAGCGCCTGTTCGGCGAGGGCGGTTCGACGGTCGAGCGGCGGGCGCAGTTCCGCAAGGATCGCAGCATCCTGGACGCCATTACCGACGACCTCGCGCGATTGCGGCGGGAGGTCGGAGCCGGCGACCGGGCGCGCGTTACCCAGTACCTCGACGCCGTGCGCGCCATCGAGCGGCGCATCCAGCTCTCGGAGAAGAGCGATACGGAGCTGCCGGACCTGGCCCGGCCGGTCGGGATTCCGGAATCCTATCCCGAGCACGTCGGCCTCATGTTCGACCTGACGGCGTTGGCCTGGCAGGCGGACATCACCCGGGTTTTCACCTTCATGCTGGGCCGCGAGCTGAACGGCCGCGCCTATCCGGAGATCGGCATCCCCGAGTCGCACCACGGGATCTCGCACCACCGCTACGACCCGCTGAAGCTGGCCCAGCTCGCGAAGATCAACACCTATCACGTCACGCTCTTCCGGGACTTTCTGGAGACGCTGGCGTCGACGCCGGACGGCGACGGCTCGCTGCTGGACAACTCGCTGCTGCTCTACGGGGCGTCGCTCAGCGACAGCAACAAGCACCTGCACTACGACCTGCCGCTGATGCTGGCCGGCGGCAGCGGCGGACACCTGAAGGGCGGGCGTCACCTGCAGTACGCGCGGGACACGCCGATGACGAACCTGCTCGTCAGCCAGCTCGACAAGGCGGGGGTCCGGCTCGACGACGGGCTCGGCGACAGCACGGGGCGCCTGCGGGAGCTGACGCGGCTGGCGGATGTGTAAGTCAGCATGCAAGGTGGCAGGCTGCATGTGTATCGAGACGATATGGGTCTCGTAGCCGGACAGTCACGGCCCTCGCGGCGGTCATTCGCCGAGAGGTGGCGCCCAGCGGTATCGCTTCGCGGCGAATCCCGGGCCGGCCTCGCGGCTACTGTCGCGCTTGCAGCCGGACTCGCTCTGCCGGCGATCGTCGCGGGGCAACCGGCGGGCGATGCCACGCCGCTGCACCGGGCTTCCCACCGGGGTGATGCCGGGGTGGTCGGACGGTTGCTGGAAGCTGGTGGGGAAGTGAACGCCGCTACCCGCCACGGAGTGACGCCGCTGGCCCTCGCGTCCGCTCGCGGGCATGCGGCGGTGGTCGAGACCCTGCTGGATGCCGGGGCGGACCCCCACCGCGCCTCGCCGCACGGCGAGACGCCGTTGATGGCCGCCGCCCGGACCGGCGTGGTCGACAGCGTGACCGCGCTGCTCCGACACGGCGCCGATGGCGGGGTCGACGCGCGGGAAGGATGGCGCGGCCAGACCGCCCTGATGTGGGCGGCGGCGGAAGGACACGCGGCGGTCGTCGCCCCGCTGGCGGCGGCGGGGGCTGACGTCGACGCCAGCTCCGACGCAGGGTTCACCCCGCTCGCGTTCGCGGTCCGCGCGGGCCATGCTGACGCCGTCGAGGCGCTGGTGAACGCGGGGGCAGACGTGAACCTCGCGCTGCCGGACGGCACGAGCCCGCTGCATCTGGCGGTCATCAACGCACAGTACGACGTTGCGCTGCGGCTTCTGGAGCATGGCGCCGATCCGGCCGCGGCCGAGCCGGGCTGGACGCCGCTGCACCAGCTCGTCTGGACCCGCCGTCCGAACCGGCACTACAACAACCCGGCCGCGTTCCCGACCGGGACGGTGACCGACCTCGAGCTGGTCCGCGCGCTCGTCGCCCACGGCGCCGACGTCGACGCCCGCCAGACGGCGGAGCCCGGCGACGGCTACCGCAACATGCTCAACCGCAGCGGCGCCACGCCGTTCCTGCTCGCCGCCAAGGCGGTCGACCTGGAGATGATGCGGCTGCTGCTGGAGCTGGGCGCCGACCCGCTGCTGGCGAACGAGGACGGCACCACCGCGCTGCTCGTGGCGGCCGGCGTCGGCATCTGGTCGTCGAGCGAGAGCCCGGGCAGCGCCGACGAAGCGCTCGAGGCCGTCAAGCTGATGATCGAGCTCGGCGACTCGGTCACCACGGTCGACGACAACGGCGACGCGGCGCTGCACGGCGCCGTCATGCGCGGCTCGCCGGAGCTGGTCCTCTACCTGCTGGAGCACGGCGCGGCGCTGGACCCGGTCAACGAGCGGGGCTGGACGCCCCTGACCATCGCCCAGGGCATCTTCTACGCCAACCTCGGGCGGCGCTGGCCGGACATGGAAGCGCTGCTGCTCGGTCTCGGCGCCACCTCTCCCACGGCTCCCGAGCCTCCCCGGTAGAGGCGATGGAGGATGCGTCGGAGCGCACGATCCCCCCGGATCGCAGCCGACCGCTGGGTCTGAAGCGATACTCCGAGGATCCGGCGAACAGCAGGATGATGGCCAGGTAGCCGATCGCGAAGCCGCCAGTGGGAATCCACATCACGCTGCGTCGGGTTGAATCTCGCATCACAGCAGCAACTGGGTGTGCTCGACGTCGAGCCAGCGGTCGAACTTGTAGCCGATGTCCTTCAGCACGCCTACCGTTCGGAAGCCGAGCGCGCGCTGCAGGGCCAGGCTGGCCACGGCCTCGGTGCAGGCCCCGCCGATCAGGGTGCGATGACCGAGTGATCGCGCCCGTTCGATGAGGTCCGCCAGCAGCGCCCGCCCGATGCCCCGGCGATGCCGCTCCGGGTGGACGTAGACCGATCCCTCGACCGATCGCCGGTACGCCTCGCGCGGGCGCCACGGCGACAGGTAGGCGAATCCGGCGGGAGCGCCGTCGAGCTCCGCGACGGTCACCGGATGGACGCCGGTCCGGTCGCGAAACCAGGCTGCGTAGTCCTCCGGTGTCCGCCGCTCGAGATGGAACGTGCAGGTCGACGTCGCGATGTAGTGGTTCATGACCTCCGCGATGAAGGGGAGGTCCGCCGCGGCGGCGCGTCGTATGGTGATCATCTCGGCTACCATGGTCGTCCTTGCGGCAGTCCGGCTGCAACTGTCGTGTCCGTCATTCGCGTCGCGCGCTGCAACGCACGACGGGTTGCCGCCTGACGCAGCGTGTCGTGCCGAATACGCCGGGAGTGCCGGGAATCGCCGTGCTTGCTGCATCGCCGGTGCGGGTCTCCGCCTCCGTGCTACCATCCGCGGTGGCAGCGACATGTCGCCAATAGCACGGCAATACGTTCGCGGGTCGACCGGAACACTGCTCCGGATGGCGTGGCGCGCGGTACAGGTCGCCATCCCGGTCGGGGTCGTCGTCGTTCCGTTCGCATACGCGGTCACCGGGGTGCATAGCGACGTGCTGCTGGCTGCCGGATGCGGCCTCGCCGTCGGTATCGGGCTCAGCCTCCGGATGCGCGAGCGGATCGGGCGTTCGGCCGGAGTTCTGGTCGGTACGGCCGCCGGCATCGCCGCGGCTCTGCTCGCCGGGCTCGTTCCGGGCAACGGCGTGATGTGGCTCGTTCCCCCGCTGGTGGCGCTCGCCATCGGCCTCGTCGACGGCCTGGAGCCGTCCCGCCTGCAGGGGTACCGGAGCGCCGCCGTCGAGGCGCTGGCGATGTCGATTCTGATCGGTGCAGGCCTGCTGCCGGCGCTCGGGCTCGCGGGGCTTCTGTCGTGCGTCCTGGTCACGCCGCCGACGGCGCTCATCGCGGGCGCCTTCACGGCCGGCCGTTCGGCGCGGCGTTCGGCGCGACCGCTCCTGCTCCTGACGCTCGGATCGGTCGGGGTTCTGGCGATTGCGGTCGACGGCGTCATGCGCGAAGGGCTTCGCGGCGGCCGGCTGCACGCCGACGCGCTCCTGAACGCCGCACTGAGCGTGCCGGTCGCGATGGTCGCCATCCCGATTGGCGTCTTCCTGGCCGCCCGCGCCGCCGCCGTCTGGCTCCGGCCGCGTCTCCAGGTATACCGGCAGCTCGCCGAGTATCTGCGCGTGATGTGGATCCCGATCGGCGGCTTCGCTATCGGGTACCTCGCGATCATCGTCGTGTTCGCCGGGTTCGCCGGCATGCTGGCCCGCTTCCGTCCCGGCGCGTTCGCGGCCCCCGAGGACGCCGGCATCGGCGAGTGGGTCGCCTTCGCGTTCTTCCGGGCGCTGGCCCAGGACTATCCGGGCATCGTTCCCGTCTCACCCGCTGCGTGGCTGCTCGTCGGGGTCCAGGTGGTCCTCGCGGTGGGCTGGGCGCTGGTCGTGTTCGCGGCCGTGATGTCGTCCATTCAACCGCGGCTCGAACGGATCGCCCGGCACGCCCCGCACTCGACCGGCGAGTGAGTGCGCGGTCCCGCTCCGATGGTGACCGTCCGCCCCGAATGTCGTCGCTGCCGCCAACGCGCCGGCGCCCGGCCGGCTCCAAAGTACGACGATCTTCGTATTGACATTTCTACGAATTCCTTCGTATAGTCATAGCTACGAAGTCCTTCGTAGGCATGGAGCCGTGACCGCGCGCCGCCGACCGACCGATGCCGAGCTCGCCATCCTGCGCGTCCTGTGGGCGCAGGGACCGAGCACGGTCCGCGAGGTCGCGGAGGAGATGGGGCGCGCGAACGCCTACACGACCGTGCTCAAGCTGCTGCAGATCATGGCCGGGAAGGGCCTGGTGCGCCGCGACGAGTCCGCGCGCACGCATGTCTACCGGGCGGCGCGCTCCGAGCGCGCGACGCAACGGCAGCTCGTGCGGGATCTGGCCGACCGGGCCTTCGGCGGCTCCGCGGCCCGGCTCGTGTTGCAGGCGCTGGCCGCGAAGAAGGCGTCGCCCGAGGAGCTCGCCGAGATCCGCGAGTGGCTGGCGGAACAGGAAGGGAAGCGGGAGGGAGCGCGATGACAGACTGGATCGAGATCACCGGCTGGACGCTGCTGCATCTGGTGTGGCAGGGAGCCATCCTTGGCCTGGTCGTCGCCGGTCTCCTGTGGCTCTTCCGGCGCCGCTCGGCCGACGCGCGCTACGCGGTCGCCTCCGGCGGCCTCGTCGCCCTGCTCGCCGCTCCCATCGTGACGGCGGCCGTGCTCTGGCAGGCGGCGCGCACGGTCGAGCCTCTCGGGTCCGAGGGTCGGACGGCGTCGCGTGCGCTGGGGAGCGGATCGAGGCCCGGCCACGCCCTGATCCCCCGCGACTCGATGAACGCTCTCCACGCGCGTGTCGCCGCGGCGCTGCCGATGGTCGTGGCCATATGGCTCACCGGCGTCTGTCTGTTGCTGGTGCGGATGGGCGGCGGGCTCTGGCGAGTGCATCGGCTCCACGAGGCCGGACTTGCGGCCCCGGCGTCGCGCTGGCAGGATGTCGCGGCGCGCCTGGCATCGCGCCTCGGCCTCGTGGACGCGGTGCGCGTCGTGGAGTCGCGCCTGGTCGGCACGCCGACCGTCGTCGGCTGGATGCGGCCGATCATCCTGCTGCCGGTCGCCGCCCTGGCCAATCTCACGCCGGCGCAGGTCGAGGCGATTCTCGCGCACGAGCTGGCCCATATCCGCCGGCACGACTACCTCGTCAACCTGCTGCAGTCGCTGGGGGAGACCGTTCTCTTCTATCACCCGGCCGTCTCGTGGGTATCGGGCCGGGTCCGGGCCGAGCGGGAACATTGCTGCGACGACGTCGCTCTCGTGGTGAGCGGCGACCGCGTCGGCTACGCCTCGGCCCTCACTGCGCTCGAGGAGTGGCGCGGACGCGAGGCGGCGCCGGCGCTCGGCGCGGCCGACGGACCGCTCAGCGGGCGGGTGGGGCGGATTCTGGACCGGCCGTCCGACGCCCGGCCGCGCTTCGGCAGACGGATCGTGGCATGGGCCGCGGCGCTCGCGCTGTGCGCGGGGATCGGCGCCGCCCTGTGGTCGTGGTTGTGACTCTTCCCGGATTCAAGCTCTCACCAATCCGGGCGAGAGGGTACGAGGCGCACCGCGTAGTCGGGCCAGCACGCCAGCGCATGCCGAGCGGCGTCCATGGTCCACCCGGCGAGCGGATCGTGCGTGGTCTGGTCGTCGAATCCCGTCAGAGCCCGGCTGCCGCCGGTAGGCGGCGCCGCCGGTGGATCCAGCGTGCGGGCGATGCTGTCCCGGACGTCCTCCAGGTGCAGCCGCGTCGCGCGATCCGCGGCCCGCGCGACCGCCGCGCCGAGGGTGCGGTCGAGCGCCCGCAGCTCGCCGCGCAGGAACGGCCGCGCGTCGCCGGCGGCCGGCCGGCGGCCGTTGAGCTGGCCGTCGATCAGGTCGAGATAGACCCGCTGCACGTTGCGCCGCCACGCGTCGATGCGAACGTTCGGCGAATCGAGCTCGGACCACAACCCGGCCCGCAGGTCGGCGAGGAAGTCGGTGGCGGAGTAGGCGGCCTCGCCGTCGATCGCCTCCTGCTCGACGAGCCTCCGAATGCGTCCGGCGCTCAGCAGCGAGCGGAGCACGCGGGCCTGGCCGGCGCGGATTCGCTCGAGCGCGCCGGACGGCTCGATGCGCCGCAGGATCTCGGGGTCGACCAGGAACATCGGCGTCGCGAACGCGTGGTCGTTCAGGAACGCGAGCGCCTCGGACTGCGTCTCGCGCGGGATGGTCGTGAAGCGGACGCCGTCCTGCCCGATGTGCTTCTGCTGTGAGCGCACGCCGCCGACGACCGCCGCGACGTGGTTCATCTCCAGGGCCCACTGGCCCACGAGCCGGCCGTACAGCCCGTCGAGGTCGTCGTACGGTTCGCCGGCCGCCGCTTCCGTGGCGGTCGCATCCAGCAGCATGGCCGCCACCCGCTCCAGGTTCTTCAGGCCCAGTGCGGTGGACTCCACCGCGTCGGCGTCACCGACCGCCTCGGTCAATTGGCCCGGATCGGCGTTCTGCGCCCCGGGCGTCGAGAAGCGGTACCACGCCGTGTCGTCCTGCTCGCGCGCCCACGCGTCCAGGGTCGGCTTCTCGTCGTCGGCGGTGGCCGCGCCCACGATGGGCGCATAGCCCCACTTCGTGGCCCAGACGTCGTACGGTCCGATCTTCGGAATCAGGTCTTCCACCGCGATGCCGTCCTCGGGCTGCGCGACGTAGTTGAACCGCGAGTAGTCCATCAGGGTGGGGGTGTGGCTCATCGTTCGGACCCAGTCGGGGTCGCGCACCTTCTCCGGCGGATAGAGAGAGCTGGCCTTCATGTTGTGCTGGAAGCCGAGGGTGTGTCCCACCTCGTGGGCCACCACGTAGGCCAGCAGCTCGCCCATCAGCTCGTCGGGGAGAGGCAGGGTCCGCGCCCGCGGGTCGAGCGGCCCCGCCTGCACGAAGTACCAGTCGCGCACCAGGTTCATCACGTTGTGGTGGAACTGGATGTCCGTCTCCAGAATCTCCCCCGTGCGTGGGTCGTGGACGTGCGGCCCGGAGGCGTTCTGGACCGTCGACGGCAGCCAGCGGATGACGGAGTAGCGCGCGTCCTCGGGACTCCAGTCCGGGTCTTCGTCCGGTGCTGGCGCCTCGCGGGCGACGACGGCGTTGCGGAATCCCGCCGCCTCGAACGCCGGTTGCCACGCCTCGACGCCCTGCTTGATGTAGGGCACCCATCGGGTCGGCGTGGCGGGGTCGATCCAGTAGGTGATCGGCTTCACCGGATCGGAGACCTCGGCGTCCGGGTCCTGCTTCTCGAGCCTCCAGCGGGTGATGTAGCGGCGGCGGGGCGAGCGGTGGTCGTCGCGGCCGTAGTCGATCTGGCGCACCGAGAAGTACCCGACCCGCTCGTCGAACAACCGCGGCTGCATCGGCTCCTCGGGGAGCTTCACCATGCTGTAGTGCAGCAGCACGGTGGCGCTGCCGGGCCGCATGCCGCGCCGGCGGGACGGGGTACGCGCCCGGTTCTGGCCGGAAGACGGCGGCGGCAGGGTATAGGTGTGCGTCGCCTGCACCTCGATGTTCTCCGGGAACGCGGTCACGCTCTCGACGAAGGACCGGTCCCGCGCGAACCCGCGCGCCTGGAGCCGCGAGCGGGCGCTGAACTCCGGCACCTCCCGATTGAACAGCGTCGTCACGTCGATGACCGGCGCGCCGGCCTCGGACAGCGCCTCGATATCGAACGCCCGGATGATGGAATCGTTGTTCGCGGCCGCGACGGCGCGCGCGATGGGCTGCCCGGCGTCGGCCACGATCGCGTAGGAGACGCTCTTGAGCAGCACCCGATCGCCGTGGCGCTCCCACTTCACGACCCGGTTGCCGAGCGCCTGGCCGCCGTAGCCGACCCCCTCGGTCGTGCGCGCGATGCGGCTGACCCAGAGGAACTCGCGGCCCAGCTCGGCCTCCGGAATCTCGTAGAACACCTTGTCGTCGAGCCGGTGGACCGTGAACACGCCCGCGTCGCTCTCCGCCTCGTCGGTGATCACCTCGTCGTACGGCTTGATCCCGTTGCGGCTGCGGCGCCCGCGGCGCGCCTGGTCGTCGCCGTCGTCGTCCTCGGCTTCATCGGTCTCCGCCGTTCGAGCCGGTTCCGGCTCCGGCGGCGATTGCGGGTCCTGCGCGACCGAGATTCCGGGGGAGGTCCAGCAGAACAGGAGCAGCAGAACGGTCGCGGCGGGCAGCGGAAGTCGAGCGGGCGCCATGAGAAACCTCCTGCGGGTGACGGGTTCACCGCCAGTGCGTTGCGAGACTGCCAACATACACGACTGCACGTGTCGAGACACCCACTCCGGATACACACATGCGGGTGTTCAATGTGTGGATGGCGCAACGAGGCGAGTCACTACCTGCCGGCGCCCGCGGCCAGCGTCTCGAAAGCCGCTTCCAGCGCCGTCTCCGCGTCCCGCAGCGCCCCGCGTGCCTCGTCGAGCCAGCCGCGGCTGGCGTCCAGCCGTCCCCGGCCCTCCTGCAGCATCCGCCGCGTCTCGGCCGGCTGCGGGCCGCCGAGACCCCTGCGGCTCGCGACCATCTGCTCGGGATCGAGCGCCTCGCGGATCCGGTCGACGCTGACCGGCAGCGGCGCGCCGTAGGTCTCCTCGTAGACGTGCAGCAGCTCCTCGGCGGTCAGCTCCTTGGGGCGCTTGCCGCGGGCGCGGCCGTACTCGGTCAGCTCGGACGCGTAGTGATGGCCCTCGCGGAAGGGAATGTCGGCGTGGCGGAGCAGGGTGTCGGCCACCTCCGTCATCGTCGCGTAGTCCGCGTCCACTTCCGCCAGCGACCGCTCCGGGTCGACCTCGAGGCCGC
This sequence comes from Vicinamibacterales bacterium, assembly GCA_963662835.3. Classification (GTDB taxonomy): domain Bacteria; phylum Acidobacteriota; class Vicinamibacteria; order Vicinamibacterales; family UBA8438; genus WTFV01. The sequence continues at coordinate 5,359,263 of CAXXVU020000002.1, read as the reverse complement.
CGGCCACGGCGGCGTAGAGCCCGTACATCTCCCGCGCCTTGCCCGCCGTCTCGAGGATCTGGTCCGCGCCGCGGTAGTCGATCATGCCGGTCGAGGTGTTGTGCGCGGTCAGGAACACGGTCTGGGCGTCGCCGACGACGGTGCTGGCGATCTGCCGGAGCCGCTCCAGCGCGATCGGGTTGCGCTTCTGCGGCATGATGCTGCTGATCCCGGTCAGCGAGCGGTCGAGCAGGAGCCACGGGGCCGGATCGTGGTACTGGACCTGCACGTCCTCGCTGAACTGGCCGACGGCGATGGCGGAGACGGCCAGGGCCGAGGCGAGCTCCGTCTTCGAGTCCACGGACGACACGTGGTTGGCGTCGTACGAGTTCTCGAGCACGCCGTCGAAGCCGAGCAGTTCCGCCAGCCGGTTGCGGTCGATGGGGAAGCCGGACGTGCCGAGCGCCGCCGCGCCGAGGGGGCTGCGGTTGAGGCGCGCGTAGGCCTCCTCGAGACGGCTCGCGTCGCGCTCGAGAGCCGCGGCGAACGCGAGCAGGTAGTGCGCGAGGGAGGTCGGCTGGGCCTGCACGCCGTGCGTGTAGCCGGGAATGATCGTGCCGGTGTGCTGTTCCGCCAGCGCCAGCAGCGCGTCGCGGGGAGCGAGCAGCGATTCGTAGGTCGCGAGCAGGGCCTCGCGGAGCGCGAGCCGCCGGAACGTCGACCCGATGTCCTGCCGGCTGCGGCCGGTGTGCAGCCGCGACGCGTCGCGGCCGGCCACCGCGACCAGGCGCTCCTCGAAGACCAGGTAGTCGGAGGACCGTCCCGAGCCCGGCTCGTCCTGCTCCGCGACGACCTGTGCGATGCCCGCGGCAATCGCCGCCCCGAGCGGCTGGGGAACGAGGCCGGCCTCGGTCAGCATGACGATGGACGCCTTGTTGATCTGCCCGAGGTGGTGGAAGTCGTCGCGTTGGCCCTGAGCCGATGTTCCGGTCGGGACCAGTGCGAGTGCGACGATTGACGCGGCGAGGCGGCAGATGCGTGGCATGGCGTCCTCCCGGGATGACGTGGTGTCGGTCCGGAACGGGTCAGATGATGTGGCCGGTCCAGCGGCCGGCGATGATCACCCCGGCCCAGAGCGCCAGCGAGGCGCCGCCGGCCACCCGCGCGGCCAGGGGCGGATCCTGCACCGTGTCCCAGGCCTCGATGCCGCGCCAGGTCCAGTAGTGGAAGATGGCCATGTTCACGAAGGCCAGCGGCAGCAGCAGGAACTTGATCTGGAACGCCGGGTTCTCGACGTAGGCCGGCGCGCGCGTCACGAACATGCCGAAGCCCGTGACTGCCGCCACCACGAACGCCGCCCAGGTCCAGGGCAGCAGCTTGCCCGCTATCTGGCTCACCGGGTAGCGGAGCGCGGCGACGCCGAGCAGCCGCAGGTCCACCGTCATGATCGACCCGACCACCAGGCCGATGCCGATCACGTGGATCGATTCCAGTAGCGGGAACCACCAGGTGAAGCCGATGTGTTGCGAGATCGGATGATCCTGCATCCACTGCCAGATCGACGGGTAGGCCGCAATGTCTTCCCAGACGAACGGCACCTCGAAGGGATCGGTGATGTACTCGGAGTAGGCGATCCAGCGTCCGCCGAGCAGGACGCCGATCCAGAGCAGCAGCGACACGCCCGCCATGACCCGTGCCGCGACCAGCCGCTCGGTCGACTGCTCCCAGAAGCCGTGCTGCTTCCGGTTCATCCGGTAGATGACGAAGGCCAGTCCCACGGCCAGCAGGAGGCACGAGAACTTGAAGGTGGCGACCGGGTTGTAGAAGTAGCGGATCGGTCGCGCCAGGATGAAGATCAGTCCGGTGGCCGCGTTGACCGCCAGGGCGTACCAGGTCCACGGCAGCAGGCGCCGGATCATCTCGCTGACGTTCTGGTTCGGCAGCGCGACGCCGAGAAGCTTCAGGTCCACCATGACGATGGAGCCGACCACCGCCGCGATTCCCATGATATGGAACGACTGGGCGATCGGCGGCAGGCCCGGCACGTTGCCGAGCAGGTAGACCATCCACTCCCGGGTCGGGCTCTCGGCGAGGGTCTGGGCCAGGAAGTCGCGCATGGGTCGGTCTCTCGTTCGGCGCCGGAATCGGCGGCCGGTCGCGCCATCCTATACTAGCGAGAGCGTCAACGTGCCGAAGACCTGTTCAGCGTGGAGTACCCGATGCGCAACCAGATACTCGTGACAGCGGTGGCATGCGTCTTTATCGCCGGATGCGGCAGCGAGCCTGCGCCGGAGCCGGCGGCCGCGATTCCGGAGTCCGAGCCCCCGGCGGCGCCGGCCGCGGCGGAGACCCTGCCGGACGTGATCGTCGCCGAGCGCGGCGGTTTCATCCCGGAGGGCGTCGAGTACGACATGACGAACGGCCGCCTGCTGACGGGGTCCCTCACCGAGGGCTCCGTCTTCCGCATCCACGCCGACGGCCGGGTGGAGGCGCTGGTGGAGGACGAGGAGCTGGTCTCCTCGGTCGGCATCGAGGCGGACGAGCCGCGGAACCGGCTGCTGGTGGCCAACGCCGACCGCTCCGTCTTCGCGGACGGAGGTGTCGGCCAGGCGAAGCTGGGCATCTACGACCTCACCAGCGGCGAGCGGATCGCGATGATCGACCTCGCGGCGACCGTCGACGCCGGCGACGACGCCATGCACTTCGCCAACGACGTCGCGGTGACCGACAGCGGAATGGCCTACGTCACCGACACGCGGATGAACGTCATCTACCGCGTCGACGCCGACCATGCGGCCAGCGTGTTCCACCGTTTCGAGGACGGGGCCGGCCCCAACGGGATCGTCCATCATCCGGGGGGCTATCTGCTCGTCGCGCGTGGGGCGTCGCTGTGGAAGGTGCCGCTCGACGATCCGGGCGCCGCGGCTGAGGTCACGCTGCCCGAGGAGGTCCCGGGCCAGGACGGCATGGTCTGGACCGCCGGCCGCCTCGCCATCGTCAGCAACTCGGCGAACCGCGTGGTGGCTCTGACGAGCGACGATGACTGGGCCACCGCCCAGGTCGCCGGCGTCGCCGGCTACGAGGGACAGGCGACCACCGCCGCGGTGGTGGGCGACGACGTCTACGTGGTCCATCCGCACTTCGGCGACGACGATCCGCCGAGCTTCGAGCGCGTCACGTTCGAGTAGGGAGTCGCTGCATTCCGAGCCACCGAGCGTCAGCGGTACCGCGCGTCGGGGCCGAGACGGAGGTTCGCGCGCCGCGCGCGTCAGCCGTGCAGCGACTCGATCCGGCGGCGGAAGTCGGTCTCGTCCGAGCAGGCCAGCGCCGCCGTCAGGAGTGCGTCGCGCGGCACGCCGCGCAACGCGGCCGCTTGCGTCGAATCCGGGTCGGGCATCCGAATCCCGCGCGCCCTGCTCCTGCGTGGGAACAGACTCCCGGTGCGACTGCACGCAGCCGGGAAGCGGATGGCCGTCAACCTCGCTCCGCAAGTGCGCGACCGGTAGCCGCCCGACGTCATGTCACGGTCCAGGTCATCAACGCGTGAAGTGACTCGCGGTCGACGACCCGTGCGTGTGGATCCACGGGTTTCAGGAGCTGCTTCAGCTTTTGTGTCAGGCTCGCGGGATCGGCAACACGCGGAAACAGCCTCGACGGCGACGCGGGCTGCTCCAGGTGCAGAACGACACCCAGGCTCGTCGTGGACAAGGCTCGATGCGCGATACGTTGTTCCGTCTCGTCATTGGCATTGCAGCGGCAAGCAGCCAGACCGGCCAGGGTGTCGCGGACCTTGGCGGCGACCTCGTCGGCAAGGTCCGCGATCTTCGTTCGGCGGTGATGGCGATAGTCCTTGACTTCGATCAGCCATGTTCGCTGTGGCTCCACGAAGATGAAGTCGATGGCCTTCGTTCCTCCACAGACGGGCTGGAATTGGTTTCGGTAGAAGCTCCATTCATCGTACTTCGCAACGTCCGACCCTTCGTCCGGGAAGTCGAATGTCAGTTCACCTTCCTGCAGTGATGGCATGTCAGTCCTGCAACGCAAGGTAGCGATCCGACTGCTGGAGGTTCTCGTCCAGGAGCATCAGCGTCTGAAGTTCGTCGGCGGTGTCGCCCTGCTCAACACGCACGTCGTCCGCACCGAGCGCGAGGGCAAAGTACCGCTGATCGACATTTCGGAAGTCGTCGGTCTTCGCCAGAATCTCCAGTTCCCGCAGCAGGAACAGGGAATGCGTCGCCACGAATACCTGAATGCCGTCGCGGGCGAGGCCGAGGATAGCGAGCGCCGCCGACTTGATGAGCCTGGGGTTCAGGTTGGCCTCAGGCTCGTCCCAGAGCAGGTAGCCTCGTCCGAGCAGCGAACCCGTCGCGATCAGCCGGGCCAGCATGGCCAGCTTCCGGAGCCCTTCGGCCACGAGCGGCATCTCGGTCCGGCTTTTCCTGGGGACCTTCAGATAGAAGCGCCCGTTCGCGTCGAGTTCGACCGTGCCGCCCATCTCTCGTTCGATCGGCTCGAGTTGCGCCCGGGCCAGCTCCTTCCTGGCATCCCGTGGCGGCGGCTGGCCGAGCAGAATACAGGTGTCGCGATGAATTTCGTCGAATTCCAGGTAGTGCCCGTCGTAGACCGCCAGGAATCCCGGAAAGAGCGTCAACAGCTCGTGCGGCGGTAAGAAAACGGGCGCTTTCTCCTGCCAGGCACGCGGACACGCGTCAATGTTCACCTCGCTCCTGCTCCCCGCCGCGAAACTGATCGCGCAGTCCATTGCGGAATCCTCGAATTCGAGCGCGATGCGGCAACGCTGCCGGCCAGTTCGTCGTCGCACCAGGCGCCCCAACGTTTCGGGCCGCAGCACGTTGATCAGCTTCGTTGCCAGCGTTCTCTGCAGTGTCGACTTGACCGGGTTTGCCGGGGACGGCGAGCCGTTACGTTCCGCACCCGCGGCGATCAGGGCGTAAGCCGTCTTGAGCAGATGCGACTTGCCGCTGCCGTTCTCACCGATAATCACGTTCACGCCGCTGCAGAAGCGGAAATCGGCCGTGCGGAACACGGTCAGATTCTCGACCTCGAGTCTCCTGAGCATTCACTCCTCCGGGGTTCTCGCCAGGCGGTGACCGTCTGCGGCCGATCCTCGGCCTGCAACTCCAGTCCGTCGTCGATGGCCTTCAGCCACGCCACGCCTGCGCCGGCCACGCGTTCCGCCAGCGGCTCGTACCCGTCGTCGAGCATCCGGTCCGGTGCGTTCGGAGGAGGTTCACCGGAGAGCACGCGGTACGATACCGCCGCCAGCGCGTAGATGTCGGTCGGCGGTCCTGGCGCCGGGATATGCGCCATTCGAGCAGCACACGAGCGGGTGACGCCGAAGCCGCTCGCGCCGAGGACGCGGACGATTTGGTACTCGTCGATCCGAAAGCCCGGCGGCAGCGCGTGCACGGTTCGGACTCTACATCAGGCCGTTGATGGTCCGTGTACGGACGACCATGATGCGCCGCCATTGACTGCGGCGTCCGTAACGGGGACGAGACCGAACCACAACTGCAGCCGCTCAATGCGCTGATCAGGCCGACAACAGCTTCCCGCGTCGTTGGGACAGGCTGCGCAGGTGGGAGCTCATCGCGAGCGCCACGAGCACGTTGCCGTCCAGGAGCCACGTCACGACGCGTCGTCTTCTTCCTCGATCCGGCGAATCGTCTCCGCCGTGATCGGGGGACCTCCCATGGAGACCAGGATGCCGTTGCGCCTCTTCGTCCGCCCGATCGAGGGGGTGTCTCGGCCCGCCGCACCCGGCAGCCCCCGGCGCATGAGCCGGTTGACCGCGGCGCTGATGCTGCAGTCCTCCGCCTTGGCGAGCGAAACGGCGACCGCGTAGAGATCCGGCTCGAGGTTGACGGTCAGTCTCACGCCGTGAATCTGGTGCAGTGGTGCACTGGTGTCAACCGGTATGCCTCCGCTCGTGTTCCCCTTCTGCGTGACCCGCGCCCGCCCCCTCCGTGCGACAATGCTGGATGGCCCATCCGCATCCATCGCCGTTCGCCGATGAGCGGCATGCCGATCCTCCGCCGCCCGAGCCGCAGGACACGCCGCCGGACCTGCCCGGTTGCGAGTCGTTCCCGATGACGCTGGACGATCTGGAACGCGACGACGAACGCCTCGAGTTCTGGGACAGCCGTACCGAGACCGCCTGGCGGGTCCGAGAGGTCTCTTCCTGGCACGAGCAGCCGGGGCAGCGGCTGGCCATGCTGGCGGCCCGGATGGCGTCGGTGCGCGGCGCGGCCATCGAGTGTTTCGGTTCGACGAGCCTGGCCCGTCTGGACGCGGCGGGTCGCCCGCTGCAGATCCTGCAGGCCGACAATGCCGTGTATCTGCGCCCGGCTGAATGGAGGTCGCGGGGGCGCGTGAGGGTGGACGACGGTCCGCTGCCGGACGTGGTGCTGGAGGTCGATCACACCACCGACGTGCGTCGCTGGAAGCTGGGCAAGTACCAGTCGTGGGGGTTCCCTGAGATCTGGGTGCTGGTGCCGTCGAAGAGGTCGCGCCGTGCACCGGGGCTGGCGATTCACGTCCGCGGCCCAGGCGGCGGGTACCGGCTGGCGCCGGAGAGCACGGCGTTTCCCGGCTGGACGGAGGGCGAGGTCTATTGCGCGTTGACGGAGGAGCCGCTGTCGGCGGCATCCTGGCAGGCGCTGGAGCGCGTGGGGCGCGCTCTCGGGGAGCGCGACGGCACGACGCCCGAGGACGACCCGCTCACCCGCTCCCTGCAGGCGAGGGGCGAGGCAAGGAGCGCGGCGAAGGCATCCGTGGACGCCGTGGTCGCGGCGTTGCGGGTTCGGGGCATCGACGTCCCGGCGGACGTGGCGGCCGATCCGGACCTGCTGTGCGGGTGCTCCGTCGACATTGCGATGGCCGTTGCATTGCGGTGCTCTGACGCCGGGGATTTCCGGCGGCGCATTCGCCAGGCGGCGGGATAGGGGCGCGGCCACGCGATCTTCGCGGTATCGATCCGCTCGCGAAGACGCTTTCTGCAGCCCTGCGAAGACGCACGTCGTACACCGTACAATGAGCGTGCCGCCCGTGGCTGTCGCCATGCAGCGGTCATCAAGCGTCGCGTCGGGACGTGCTCCCGGTGAGTGAGGGGGGGCGTCGCTGCCGCGTCACCCACGTTTCACACGTTCGATCGATTCATGCATGGAGGGATGTCATGAAACGCGTTCTGGTTCTCGGCACGGTCATCCTGGTCGGCGGGCTGTCGGCCGTCGTCAGCTCGGAACAGGAGTTGTCGCAGGCCGCGCTCGACGCCACGGTCATCGAGCAGGTCAGGGACAACCTGTACGTCATCACCGGCTCGAGCCCGCTCGACCGGTCGGCGTTCAGCGGGGGCAACACGGGCGTCTACATCGGCGAGGAGGGCATCACGCTGGTCGACACCAAGCTGCCCGGCTGGGGCCAGGCCCTGATGGATCGCATCCGGACGGTCAGCGACAAGCCGGTGACGACGATCATCAATACGCACACCCACGGCGACCACGTCGGGAGCAACGCGTTCTTCCCCGAGTCGGTGCAGATCGTCGTGCACGAGAACACCGAGGCCAACATGGGCCGGCTCGGCATGTTCGAGGGCGACACCGCGCACGGCATGCCGGACACGACCTACCAGGACAGCCTGACCCTCGGTTCCGGGGCCGATCGGATCGAGCTGTACCACTTCGGGGCCGCGCACACCGACGGCGACACGATCATCCTGTATCCCGGGCTGCGGGTCCTGCAGATGGGCGACATGTTCCCGTGGCGCGACGCGCCGTTCCTCGACCGGAGCAACGGCGGCAGCGGCGTCTCGTTCCCGGAGACGCTGCAGGCGCTGATCGACAACGTGGACGGCTACGACACCGTCGTCCCGGGGCACATCCCGGTGACCACGCCCGAGTCGCTCGCGGAGTATCAGCGGTTCACCGCCGACCTGCTCGCGGCGGTGCGCGGCGCGATCGAGGCGGGGCAGAGCGCGGAGGAAGCCGCCGCTTCGATCGACCTGACCGGGCAGTACGAGGGCTACCGGACCGAGCGGATGGCGGCGGCCATCGCGGCGATCTACGAAGAGCTCGGGCAGTAGCTCACTCCGGCAACGCGAAGGCGATGTACTCCGAGCCGGACGGGGGCCCCATGCGGCCCCCTCCGGCCGCTATCACCACGAACTGCCGGCCGTCGACGGCGTAGACCGCGGGGGTCGAGAAGCCGGCCGCCGGCAGGTCCGCCTGCCACAGCTCGGCGCCGTCCCTCGTGTCGTGGGCCCGGAGCTTCCGGTCCGGCGTCGCGGCGATGAAGATCAACCCCGAGGCGGTGACCACCGGGCCGCCGTAGCTCTCCGAGCCCAGACCCTGTCCCACGGTCTGCGGGTAGTCGCCGAAGGGGACCTGCCAGTCGAAGTCGCCGGTCGCCAGGTCCACCGACGTCAGCGTGCCCCAGGGCGTCCGGTTGCCCGGCAGGCCGTCCTGATCGCGAAGCCACGTGTAGCCGCCGAACGCATAGTCCACCTCGGTCGACGGCGGCAGGTCCTCTTCCGCCGCCGGGTTCCGGACGTAGCGGATCGCGGCGCGGATCTCGATCTCGTCCAGGTGCGCGAAGCCGGTCATCCGTCCCCGCCCGTTGCGCACCACGTCGTTGATCTCCCGCGCGGTCAGCCGCTCGTCGACGTCGATCAGGCTGGGGCCCACCGCGTTGCCGGCACGGTCGGCGCCGTGGCAGGTGCCGCAGTGCTCGGCGTAGACGGCGCGCGCGCTGAAGCCGGCCGGGACCTCGTAGAGTTGCAGGATGGCGCCGATCTCCGACGAGTTGACGATCAGCCGGTTGGTCGCCGGGTCGAACGCGGAGCCGCCCCACTCCTGGCCGCCGTCGTAGCCGGGGTACATCATCGTTCCCTGCAGGGTGGGGGGCGCCCAGGGCCGCTGATCGAGGCCGTCCCAGATGGCGCTCACGAAGTCGATCGATTCCTGGCTGCGCGTCGTCATCTCGAAGCGCTGCCGCGTCAGCGCGATCGACGACTCCGGCTGCCCCGTCACCACCACCTCGCCCGGTATGTCGCTCGGGTGGGCCGTCACCTCGTCGATGTCGTAGAGCGATTCGCCGGTCTCGCGGTCGAAGAGGAACAGGTGGCCCGACTTGCTGGTGACCGCCACCGCGTCGATGGTCCGGCCGTCGCGCTCGAGCTGCACGAGGGTCGGGGGGGACGGCAGGTCGCGGTCCCAGACGTCGTGCCGGATGGTCTGGAAGTGCCAGCGGCGCTCGCCGGTCCGCACGTCGATGGCCAGCAGGCTGTTGGCGAACAGGTTGTCGCCGACGCGCGAGGCGCCGTAGAAGTCGGGGGTCGCCGATCCGGTCGGCGCGAACAGCAGGCCGCGCTCGGCGTCGAGGGCCATGCCGGTCCAGGTGTTGGCGCCGCCCGCCACTTCCAGGGACCCGTCGGCCCAGGTTTCCGACCCGGGCTCGCCGGGACGCGGCACGTTCTGGTGGCGCCAGACCAGCGAGCCGTCGATGGCGCTGTACGCCGAGATGGCGCCCGGCAGCGCGTCGGCCGCCTCGCTCGTCGAGAAGCCCATCACGAGCAGGTCCTCGAAGACGACGCCGGGCACGGTCACACGGAGTGGACCGTCTGCCTCGACGGTCTCCGACAGGTCGACGACGCCGTTCTCGCCGAAGTCGATGACCGGCCGGCCCGCGGCCGGATCGAGCGCCACGAGCGAATCGTTCCCCGTGAAGAAGAGGCGCGCCGCGGTGCCGCTGTCGGTCTCGCGCTCCCACCACATCAGGCCGCGCTGGGGGGCTCCGTCGATCCCCGGGTCGTAACGCCACAGCTCCTCGCCGGTGGCCGCGTTCAGGGCGAAGGCGACGAGCCGCGGCGACAGGCCGTAGAGCACGCCGTCGACGACGAGGGGGCTCGTGTACATGGTGGAGTTGCCCGCCCGCAGTTCGCCGGAGTCGTAGGTCCAGGCCACCTGCAGGTCGGCCACGTTCTCGCGCGTGATCCGGTCGAGCGGCGAGTAGTGCCGGCGGGCGACGTCGCCCAGGTAGGTGTCCCAGTCGGTGTGCTGCGCGGCGGTCGGGGATCCGGACAGCGCGAGCAGGGTCAGCAGGATGGCGGTAGAGCGGCTGGAATGTGTCACGGCGACACTATGGCGTACCCGGCGCGGCCTGTCGATATCCGTCGCGGCGCTTCCACGAACTCCGCCATGCGCGGATCCTCGAGCGGATAGCGTGACCAGGCGAGATTCGTCCGGGCGAGATCCACGATGCTATCCTGCCAGACCGGCCGCGGGTGCGCACGTGTGCCGACGGCGCGGTCGGCGCGTTCGCGCGCGTTCGTCGAAGCCGGGAGCGTCTGAATTCGGGTGCAGAATACATATGGTTATACACATCCCGCGAACGGCACGGCTGGCGGCGGCTTGTGCCATCCTGGCCGGCATGGCGACCGGATGCGGCGGAGAGACCGCCGTCGATGTGCGTCCAGGCGTGTCACTGGAGCTGGCCGAGCGGCGCGCGGCCACGATCTTCAACGTGCACTACGATCTCCGGCTGGCGATTCCCGAGGCGGGCGACCGACCCGTCACCGGCACGGTAACCACCTCGTTCACGCTCACCGCGGCCGGCCCGCTGGTCTTCGACTTCGCCCAGCCGGCCGAGAGCGTCCACGCGGTACGGGTCGCCGGCGAAGCGGTCGACTTCGAGGCGCGCGACGAGCACGTCGTCGTCCCGGCGGAGGCCGTGTCGCCCGGGCACAACGTCGTCGACATCGAATTCACGGCAGGGGACGGGTCGCTGAACCGGCAGGACGACTTCCTCTATACCCTGTTCGTGCCCGACCGTGCCCGTGTCGCCTTTCCGCTCTTCGACCAGCCGAACCTGAAGGCGCGGGTCCGCCTGCAGCTCGACGTGCCGGCCGCGTGGCGCGCGGTGGCCAACGGGTCGCTCGCCTCGCGCGAGGTGCGCGGCGACCGGGCGGTGCTCGCCTTCACCGAGACGGATGCGATCAGCAGCTACCTGTTCGCCTTCGCGGCGGGCGATTTTCAGGTGGAGGAGGCCGAGCGCGACGGCCGGCGGATGGCGATGTACCACCGCGAGACCGACCGCGAGCGCGTGGAGCGCAACGCCGGCGCCGTCTTCGATCTGCACGCGTCGGCCCTGGCGTGGCTCGAGGAGTACACCGGCATTCCGTTCCCGTTCGAGAAGTTCGACTTCGTGCTCGTGCCGGCCTTCCAGTACGGCGGGATGGAGCACCCGGGCGCCATCTTCTACCGCGCCGATTCGCTGCTGCTCGACGGGAGCGCCACGCAGAACGCCTATCTCGGGCGGGCCAGCCTGATCGCGCACGAGACCGCCCACCAGTGGTTCGGCGACCTGGTCACGATGCCGTGGTTCGACGACGTCTGGATGAAGGAGACGTTCGCCAACTTCATGGCGGCGAAGATCGTCAACCCGGCGTTTCCGGAGGTGGACCACGACCTGCGGTTCCTGCTCGCGCACTTCCCGGCGGCGTACGGCGTCGACCGCACCGCCGGCGCCAACCCGATCCGGCAGCCGCTCGACAACCTGAACGAGGCGGGTACCCTCTACGGCGCCATCATCTACCAGAAGGCGCCGATCGTCTTCGCCCACCTGGAACGCTTGATCGGAGAGGAGACGCTGCGCGACGGACTGCGCGAGTACCTGGCGGCGCACGCCTACGCGAACGCGGGCTGGACGGATCTGATCGCGATTCTCGACGGCCGGACCGCCGAGGACCTGGCGGCCTGGAGCCGGACGTGGGTGGAGGAGAGCGGGCGGCCGCGGGTGGAGGTGGTGCTGGAGGCCGACGGAGGATCGATCTCCCGGTTGGCGGTGCGCCAGTCCGACCCCGGGGAAGCGGGCCGCGTCTGGAACCAGCGGCTCGATCTGCGGCTGGGGTACGGCGGCGGTGCGTCGAACGCCCCGGAGGTGAACGCCCTGGAGGTCCGGTTGCGGGACGCCGAGGCGGTGGTCGCCGAGGCGGCGGGCCTGCCCACGCCCGACTACGTGCTCGCCAACGGCGGCGGCCTCGGCTACGGGCTGATGGCGCTCGACCCGCGCACCCGGGACTACCTGCTCGCGGAGCTGCCCGACATCGACGACGCGCTGACGCGGGCCATCGGCTGGGTGTCGCTCTGGGAGTCGCTGCTCGAAGGCGAGGTGGATCCGGAGGCGCTGATCGACCTGGCGCGGCGGGCGCTCCCGGCGGAGACCGACGAGCAGAACGTGTCGCGCGTCCTCGGCTACCTCACCTCGGCCTACTGGCGTTACCTGACGCCGGACCGCCGCGCCGCGCTGGCGCCGGAGATCGAGGCGTTGCTCTGGGAAGGGACCGCGGCCGCGGCGGGCAGCCGCAGCCTGGCCGCGGCCTGGTTTGGCGCCTACCGGAACGCAGCGCTGTCGTCCGAGGCGACGACGCGGCTCGAGCGCATCTGGCGGGAAGAGGAGGAGGTGCCCGGCGTCCCGCTCGCCGAGCGGGACTTCACGGCGCTCGCGCAGGGCCTCGCGGTCCGCGGCCTGCCGGGCAGCGCGGAGATCCTCGCCGCGCAGCGGGACCGCATCGACAACCCGGACCGGCGCGCGGCGTTCGAGTTCGTCATGCCGGCGCTGTCGGCCGACAGCGTCGAGCGCGATGCCTTCTTCGATTCCCTCCGGGATCCCGCCAACCGGGCGCGCGAGCCGTGGGTCCTGACGGCCCTCCGCTTCCTGCATCACCCACTGCGCGCGCGCGAGTCGGAGGTGCACCTCCGGCCCAGCCTCGACCTGCTGGAGGAGATCCAGCGCACCGGCGACATCTTCTTCCCCCTGAGCTGGCTCCAGACCACGCTCGACGGCCACCAGACCGGCACCGCCGCCGCCATCGTCGAGCAGTACCTCGCGGATCGCCCCGATCTCGCGCCGCGGCTGCGCGCCAAGGCACTGCAGGCGGCCGACGGGCTGTTGCGCGCGGCGCGGATCGTCGACGGGTATCGCTGAGCCCGTCCGGTCGCTCACGCCCTTTCCTCTGAGGACGGGCGGACGGCGCGGGCCACCGTCACGGTGATGGTCGTCGGCTGAGGTGCTCGCCGATCACGCCGTTTCCGTCGTTCCCGGGCGGACGAGCCAGAGCGCGGCCACGGCCGCCGCGCCGCATTTGGCGAGCTCCAGCAGCGTGTACGCGGCGTGCAGGACACCGAACGTGGCGACCGCCGGGGGCGGCGGGTCGCGCGGGACGAAGTCGATGCTGCGCCCGACGGCGAGGATCTGCGGCGTGATTCCGACCGTCAGGACGATCACCACGGCCAGCATCGCGACGATCAGCCGGCGCAGGCGCGCGGCGGCCGGCGCGCGCAGATCCCACAGCAACCAGAGCACCGCGCCGCCGATACCGAGCTGCGCGACGTTCCAGAGCTGGAAGAACAAGCGGTTCAGCTCCGACGACAGGTAGCGCAGCACGTTCCGGGCGTCCTCGCGGCCGGCGCCCTCGACGAATGCCGCGAAGGCGGGGTGGCTCGGGCCGTCGAGCAGCCGGTCTACGGTGTAGAAGTTCTGCATCGCCGCGATGCTGACGCACACCGTCCCCATCACCCAGACGCCGAGGCAGAACATGGCTGCATGAGTCTTCATGCGCCGAACGATACCTCACGACACGCCGCCAACGGCTCGCGAGAGAGCGGGCTTCCGCGCGCTCGATCGCTGCCGCCGCGGGCGGCGACGGCCGGATGCCGGACTCCGGTCCCGGCCGGCCGGCTCCGCGCACCGCTCCATGAGGATGGCGCTGCACGAGCTCGGCCGGCTCGACGAGGCGGCCTGCACCGGCGCTGTTTCAGCGCAGGACCCACTGGACGCCGGCGATCAGGGTGACCGCGTTCAAGCCCAGATTCTCGCCGGCCGTGCCGGCATTCGATGTGTGGTGGTTGCGGAGCTCCACGATCAGGCCGGGTCCGCGGGGCGGAACGACCCGGAGTCCGGCGCCGTAGACGATCTGGAAATTGAAGACGCGATCGATTTCGGGCACGTCGAGCGTCGTCCAGAGCAACCCCGCGATGCCCACGGCGTACGGGGTCCAGCGCCGGTTGGACCAGACATGGTACCGGCCGCCCAGGCCGGCGAGGCCGGCGCCGAGGGCCCGGACCGGCTGCGTGTAGAGCAGGAGCGTGGCCTCGCCGTAGATCTCCAGGTGGTCGGTGACGAACCGGCCGAGCTGTGGATGCAACGCCGCGAAACGGACGTCGCTCTCGGTCTTCCCGTAGCCTGGGACGCCGTGCTTCCAGGCGTGCCCCCAGCCGCCGGCCAGGCCGCGCGTCCAGTAGCCGGCCGCCAGCGGCGCTTCCTGACCGGCGGCTGCGACGGGCGTGACGGCCAGCAGCAGGAGCGTGACGGTGAGGGGGATACGCAAGGGCGTCCATTCTAGAAGAGTCGCAACGAGCTGCTCACGGCGGCTGCGCTGCCCGGTCCGCGGGTCGAGCGTCGCTGCGTGCGGCATCGTCCAGCGACGATCCGGGTCGACGTGCGTGAGGCCCGCAGACGATCGAGCGCCTCGGCAGACAGGCGCTGCGGCACACCCTTCATCGGTTACCATTGGCGGCGATGACTCGCTCTGGCTGGTCGTTGCTGGTCGCCGCCGCCGCCGTCGCGACCCTGGTTCCAGCGCCCTCGAGTGCGCATCCGGCTCCATTCAGCTTCGTCGACCTGCGGCTCGGATCGGGAACCCTCGACGTGACGGTGGTCGCCCACGTCTGGGACGTCGCCTACGAGTTCGACATCGAGGACCCCGGTCTGGTGCTCAATCCCGACATCCTGCGGCCGCGGGGCGGGCGGCTCGGAGGGCTGATCGGCGAACGGCTGCGGTTGACGGCCGACGGGCGCCCCCTCGATCTGGACCGCTGGTCGGAGCCGGAGATTCTGGCCGAGCGGCAGTCGGTGCGCCTGCGGGCCCGCAGGCCGCTCGACGAGGGGGTCGGCGCGGTCGTGGTGTCGGCCGAGCTCTTCCCGTACGACCCGAACCACCAGACCTTCCTGAACGTCTACGAGGATGCCGAGCTGACGACGCAGGCGATCCTCGGCGGCAGCGACACGGAGTACGAGTACTTTCTCGGCACGCGGCAGGGTGTCTGGGCCGTGCTCCAGAGGTTCGTGCCGTCGGGCGTGCACCACATCCTGATCGGGCCGGACCACCTGCTGTTCCTGATCGGCCTGCTGCTGCTCGGGGGGAGCGTGCGGCAACTGCTGCTCGTGGTCACCGCGTTCACCGTCGCCCACAGCATCACGCTGTCGCTGGCGGTGCTCAACGTCGTGACGCCGCCGGCGCGGCTGGTGGAGCCGATCATCGCGCTGAGCATCGTCTACGTCGGGCTCGACAACCTGCTGGCCCGCGGCGGGCGCGACATGCGGATCTGGATCGCGCTGGTGTTCGGGCTGATTCACGGCTTCGGGTTCGCGAGCGTGCTGCGCGAGATGGGGCTGCCGAGCGGGGCGCTCGGCTGGTCGCTCTTTTCCTTCAACTTCGGGGTGGAATTGGGCCAGCTCGCCGTCGTCCTGGTCGTCGCGGCGATACTCTGGCGCATCCGGGCCTACAGCGCGGTGGCCGGCCAGCGGATCGCGGTCGCGGGCTCGATCGCGGTGATCGCGGCGGGCGCGTTCTGGTTCGTGGAGCGGGTGTTCCTGTCGGGAGGCATGGCATGAGAGAGGCGAGGTCGATGAAGTGGGAGCGTGAGAGGAAGCGGGTGACGGTGCTCGGCGCGGTGCTGATCACGGGCGCGGTATCGCTGGCGGTCACCGAGGCGGAGCAGGGCGGGCAGGTGGTCGAGGTCGAGCGCCTCAAGGACAACCTCTACGTGCTGCGCGGCGGCGGCGGCAACTCCGCGGCGTTCGTGACCAGCGACGGCGTGGTGCTCGTCGACACGAAGGTGGCCGGCTGGGGGCAGCCGCTGATCGACCGCATCGCGGAGCTGACGCCCAATCCGGTGACCACCATCATCAACACGCACGCGCACTTCGACCATGTGAGCGGCAACGTCGAGTTCCCGGCGTCGGTCGAGGTGGTCGCGCACACGAACGCGCGGCGGCTGATGGAGGAGTGGAACCCGGTCACCGGCTTCCCGGGCGACTTTCCCGACGTCTTCGAGACGAGCGGAGGCCAGGGCCTGCCGACCCGGACCTACGACGACCGGCTGACCCTGGGCAGCGGCGCCGACCAGGTCGACCTCTACTACTTCGGGCGCGGGCACACCGGCGGCGACACCTGGGTGGTGTTCCCGTCGCTGCGGGTCATGCACGCCGGCGACATGTTCCCCGGCCGGCAGGTGCCGATCATGGACGCGAGCAACGGCGGCAGCGGGGTCGACTACGCGCAGACGCTGCGCAACGCCTACGAGACGGTCACCGACATCGACCTGATCATCACCGGCCACAGCACGCAGATGATGCCGCGCGACCTGGCGCAGATGGCCGACTTCGTCGACGCGTTCGTCGGCGACGTGCGCGCCGCCAGGGAGGCGGGGCAGTCCGCGGCCGAGGTGGCGGCGAGCTGGGAAGTGCCCGCGGAGTTCTCCGGCTTCGGCAGTCCGGGGCCGGAGCGGCTGCAGGCCTACGTGCAGGTGATCTTCGACGAGCTGGAGTAGCGACATGAGAGGGCAGCGCCGCGGCGACGAAACGGCCGGCGTGGCAGGCAGGCGGACCGGCGGACCAGCGCGTCGCGCCCCGGTCTGGATTGTCGTGGCGGTGGCGGCCGGGTGCGCCGCCGCCGTCGAGCCGGGAGCCGAGAACCTGCGGGCGTCGTTCGCGGCGCAGATCGACAGCATCGAATCGGTCGGCGGCGTCGGGCAGACCGGAGATGCGCTGTCGTTCACCGAGACGCAGGCGGACGGCACCGAGGTGCAGTGGCGGGTCACCATCGACTCGGCGGTGGTCGAGGAGCCCGCGGTCGAGGGAGCCCCGACGCAGGGACACGTTCTCTCGTCGTGGTACGCCGACGGCGAGCTGATCGAGCCGCTGGGGTCCATGTCGCGGCTCCCGGACGCCTTCCTCGAGGCAGGCATCGCCCAGGATTGCTGGGCCCTGTGGGACGCCGACGCCGGTCGCTGGGGCTGGACGTGAGTGTTCGTGACGCAATCGGCACTCGAACGACTGCTCGATGCCCGCTCGCGGGCGGATCGCCGTTACCACCTGCGGCGTCTGGCGAGCACGGTCGCAGCGGAGATGGTCGCACCGGGCGATGCGGCCGCGACGGCCGCGGCAGGCGGAATCTGACCAGCGACGGAGGCGAACGATGAGACGGAAGCATGCAAGAGGACTTGGGGCGTGGGTTTCGGCGATGGCGGCGCTTGCAGGCGGCTCCCTGGCGGGCGGGGCGCTCGCGCAGGAGCCGGGGAGCCGGCCGGTAGCGGTCGAGGCGATCGTCGCCTTCACCGAGGGGCCGACGGTGGACGAGGCGGGTGCCGTCTACTTCACGGATCTGCGCGTTACCGGCCGCATCCTGAAGATGGACACCGGCGGGAACGTCACCACGTACCGCGAGCCGAGCAACCGCGCCAACGGGCTGATCTTCGACAGCGAGTGGCGCCTCCTGGCCTGCGAAGGGGGCAACCGCGACGACGTCCTGCCGCGCATAACGCGAACGAATATCGAGACCGGCGAGATCGAGGTGCTGGCCGATCACTTCGAGGGCAGGCAGCTCCACCAGCCGAACGATCTGACCATCGACGGGCAGGGGCGCATCTACTTCACGGACCGCCCGGGACCGATCGTGACGGCGGAGCAGACCGGCGTGCACGGTGTGTATCGCATAGACCCCGACGGCTCCATCGCACGCATCCTCACCGAGCCGGAGATCGAGCGGCCCAACGGCATCGTGATCTCGCCCGACGACACCACGCTCTACCTGATCGAGACGGCGCAGCAGGAGGGCGGCGCGCGGATGATCCGCGCCTACGACCTCGCCGCGGACGGCACGGCGAGCAACATGCGCGTCTTCCACGATTTCTATCCCGGACGCAGCGGAGACGGGATGACGATCGACAGCGCGGGCAACCTGTACGTCGCGGCGGGCCTCAATCGACTGCGCGGCACGAGCGAGACGCTCGACACGGTGGCGGGCGTGCACGTCTTCTCGCCCTCGGGGGAGCTGCTCGAGCACATCCCGATCTGGGAGGACTCGATCACCAACGTCGCCTTCGGCGGCGACGACCTGCGGACGCTGTACATCACGGCGGGGAAGACGCTGTTCAGCATCCGGACCGACGTCACCGGCACGCGGCGCTAGCCCGACAATCGTCGCCTGCGGCTCCGATTGCCGCCCAGCCGGGCCTGACTAGAAGGTCTGCGCCGTTTCTACGGCGCAGACTCCTGGCCTCGCTGGCCGGCCGGCCGCGTGCGTCCGGGAAATTCGTTCGCCCGCGCCGGCGGCGGAGGAGTAGACTACGCTATTCGTTCGGCTGGCGGTGACGTACGTCCGGAGGGGATGCGGATCGTTTCCGATCGCGTCACGAACCCGAGGGTAGGACGATGTCGAAGACCCTGGCAGCCTGCGTCGTCGGAGTCGGCATCGCGGCGGCCGGCTCCGGTTCGCCCGTGCTCGCCGCCGCCGGTGCGCAGGGTGCGTCCCCACCCGGCGAACCTCTGCCGCCGCGCGCCGCACCCACGGTCACCTCTCGGGGGCAGTCGGCGGTTTCCGAAGCCGCGGCCCGCGAGGCGGTCCGTCCGGTCCTCGACCGCTACTGCATCGGCTGCCACAACGAGCGGCTCCGGACGGGCGGGCTCGCGCTGGACACGCTGGATCCCGCTCGGGTGGGCGACCATCCGGGCGCCTGGGAGAAGGTTGTGCGCAGGCTGCGGACCGGCTCCATGCCGCCGGCCGGCCGGCGGAGACCGGACCCTGCCACCTACGAGACCGTCGCCTCCGCGCTGGAGAACGCTCTGGACCGGGCCGCCGCGGCGAACCCCAATCCGGGCCGTACCACCGTGCACCGCCTGAACCGGCGGGAGTACGAGAACGCGGTGCGCGACCTGCTCGCGCTGGACATCGACGCGAGTGCGCTGCTGCCCACCGACAACGCGGACCTCGGCTTCGACAACATGGCGGACATCCTCTCGGTGTCCCCGGCGCTGCTCGACCGCTACATCTTCGCGGCGCGCAGGATCAGCCGCCTGGCGGTCGGCGATCCGGCCATCGAGCCGACCACCGAGACCTACGTGGTCCCCTCGATGCGGTTTCAGGACCAGCGGATGAGCGAGGACCTGCCGTTCGGGTCGCGGGGCGGCATTGCCGTCCGGCACAACTTCCCGCTGGACGCCGAGTACGAGGTTCGAATCGAGCTGCAGAGGCAGCTCTACGACTACGTGCGCGGCCTGCAGAACCGGCAGCAACTGGAGGTGCGGCTGGACGGCGAGCGGGTGGCGCTCTTCCACATCGGCGGCGCGCCGGGTACCCCGCCACCGCGCACGTTCGCCGGCGCGGTGCTCGGCGACCGGACCTGGGAAGAGTACACGCTGCACGCCGACGAGAGCCTCAGGGTCCGCCTTTCCGCGAAGGCGGGGCCGCGCGTGCTGGGCGTCTCCTTCATCCAGGGCCGCGCGGAGCGCGACGGCGTGCTGCAGCCGCGGGCGACCGGGAAGGTGCTGGCCATCGCCGAGCGCTGGAGCTCCCCGTCGGAAGCGCCCGAGGCGGCGGTCGAGCAGGTGAGCATCGCCGGGCCGTTCAGCCCTGGCGGATCCGGCGCAACGCCGAGCCGGGAGCGGCTGTTCGTGTGCCGGCCTGTGCTCGGAGGCGGAGAGGAAGCGTGTGCGCGGGAGATTCTCGGAACCGTCGCGCGCCGGGCATTCCGGCGCCCGGTGACCGAGACCGACCTCCGCACCCTGCTGGGGTTCTTCGCGGCAGGGCGGCAGGCGGGCGGTTTCGAGACCGGGATCCAGCGCGCTCTCGAGAGCATCCTGGTCGATCCGGAGTTCCTGTTTCGGGTCGAGCGCGATCCGGTGGACACGCGGCCGGGCTCGATACACCCGGTCACCGACCTGGAGCTGGCCTCGCGGCTGGCGTTCTTTCTCTGGAGCAGCATCCCGGACGCCGAGCTGCTCGATGTCGCCGTGCGCGGCGAGCTGCGCAGTCCGGACGTTCTGGAACGGCAGGTGCGGCGCATGCTGGCCGATTCCCGTTCGCGGGCTCTGGTGGACGGCTTCGCGGTGCAGTGGCTGGCCCTGCGCACGCTGTCGAGCGTGGTCCCGACGCCGGAGCTGTTTCCGGAGTGGGACGACAACCTGCGCGAGGCGTTCGAGCGCGAGACGGAGCTGTTCGTCGGGAGCCAGATCCGCGAGGACCGCAGCGTCCTGGATCTCGTGCGGGCCGACTACACGTTCGCCGACGAGCGGCTGGCCCGCCACTACGGCATCCCGAACGTCTACGGCAGCCGGTTCCGGCGCGTGACGTTCCCCGACGGCGCGCGCGGCGGCCTGCTGGGACACGGCAGCATCCTGACCGTCACCTCGTATCCCACGCGGACGTCGCCGGTGCTTCGGGGCCACTGGCTTCTGTCGCACCTGCTGGGTGCGGCGCCGCCGCCGCCGCCGCCGGACGTGCCGGCCCTGCCGGACCGCGGGGAGGGCGGACGGCCCGCCTCGGTGCGCGAGCGGCTGGAGCAGCACCGGGAGAACCCGGTGTGCGCCAACTGCCACGCTCCGATGGACCCGCTCGGCTTCGCGCTCGAGCATTTCGATGCCATCGGCAAGTGGCGCGAGACCGGGGAAGGGGGCGGCCCCGTCGATGCCTCGGGCGTCTTCCCGGACGGGACCCGGTTCGAAGGACTCGCGGGGCTCAAGGCGATGCTGCTGGAGCGTCACGAGCAGTTCGTCTGGACCGTGACCGAGAAGCTGGCCACCTACGCCCTCGGCCGCGGTCTCGAGTACTACGACATGCCGGCCCTGCGCGGAATCATCCGCGAGGCGGCGGCAGACGGCTACACATGGTCTTCCCTGGTGCTCGGGATTGTCGAGAGCACGCCCTTTCGGATGCGGAGATCAGAATCATGATGATCAGCAGGAAGGCTCTCCCTCGCCGCACGGTGCTCCGCGGCATCGGCGCTTCGCTGGCGCTGCCGCTGCTCGACGGCATGGTGCCGGCGCTGACCGCTCTCGGCCGCACGGCGGCGAAACCGGTCAGGCGGCTCGGTGTCGTCTACGTTCCCAACGGCATCGTGATGGAGAAGTGGACGCCGGCGACGGCCGGTGCCGACTTCGAGGTCACCCCGATCCTGCAGCCGCTCGAGCGCTTCCGCGACCGCCTGCTGGTGGTGTCGGGACTCAGCAACAAGGGCCCGGACGACATCCACGAGACCGGGGCCACGAGCTTCCTTACGGGTGTGCCGCCCAAGCGGACGCAGGGCTCCCAGCTCGGGGCCGGCGTGTCGATGGACCAGCAGGTGGCGAGGGAAGCGGGCCGGCACACGCAGCTCGCGTCGCTGGAGCTCGCCCTCGAATCGGGCGACGATGTGGGCACGTGCGGTGGCGGATACACCTGCGCGTACACCAATACCATCTGCTGGCGCAGCGCCACGACGCCGCTGCCGATGGAGACCAATCCGCGCACGGTCTTCGAACGGCTGCTGGGCGACACCGGCGGCACCGATCCTGCCGCCCGGCTCGCGCGGATCGAGCAGAACCGCAGCCTGCTCGACGCGGTGACGGACAAGGTGGACTCGTTGCGGCGCGATCTCGGGCCGCGAGACCGGCTGAAGCTCGGCGAGTACCTCGAGGCGGTGCGGGACATCGAGCGGCGGATCCAGAAGGCCGAGGCGCAGGTCGACCAGGAGCTGCCGGAGATCGCGCCGCCCCTGGGGGTTCCCGCCGCCTTCGACGAGCACGCGAAGCTGATGTTCGACCTGCAGGTGCTGGCCTACCAGACGGACCTGACCCGCGTCGTCAGCTTCATGATCAGCCGCGAGTACAGCGGCCGGACGTATCCGCAGATCGGCGTCCCGGAAGCGCACCACCCGACGTCGCACCACCAGCAGGATCCGGACAAGCTGGAGAAGCTGACGCGGATCAACACGTACCACACGTCGCTGCTCGCGTACTACCTGGAGAAGTTGCGCGCCACGCCGGACGGCGACGGCTCGCTGCTCGATCACGTGGCGGTGCTGTACGGCGCGGGCCTGAGCGACGGCAACCGGCATTCGTCCGAGAACCTGCCGATCCTGCTTGCCGGCGGCGGGGCGGGCACGCTCCACTGCGGGCAGCATCTGCAGTGCCCGGACCCGACCCCGATGTCCAATCTGCACGTGACGCTGATGGACAGGCTCGGCGTGGAGATCGAGAGCTTCGGGACCAGCACGGGGGAGCTCGAAGAGCTGGCGGGCGTCTAGGAGCCTGCGCCGCAGAACGCAACGGAGTGAGTTCTGCGGCACAAGCTCCTGGAGAGGTGGGGGCTGGGGCCGGACACGGAGCCTGCGACGGGTTTGGTGGCGCTAGAGGAGCCTGCGCTGCCAGAGCAGGAACGGCGCGGCATGACGGAGACAGGGGAGTCGAACATGCGCGACAGCGGCATGAGCCGGGGGCTCGTGGGAGGATGTCTCGGCCTGCTGCTCGCCGCGCCGGTGCTTGCGCAGCAGCCGGACCTGCGGCTCGTGAACGCGGCTCGACACGGCGACCATGGTGCCGTGCGAGCGCTGCTCGCGGAGCCGGTCGACGTCAACGTCCGGCAGCCGGACGGCGCGACGGCGCTGCACTGGGCGGTCTATCTGAACGATCTCGAGACGACCGCGCTGCTGATCGAGGCCGGCGCGGCGGCGGGCGTTGCGAACCAGCTCGGCGCGACCCCTCTGTATCTCGCGTGCGAGAACGGGAACGCGGCGCTGGTGCGGGTGCTGCTGGCGGCCGGCGCGTCCCCGCACGCGGCGCTCCCGAGCGGGGAGACCGCCCTGATGACCGCGGCGCGCGCCGGGAGTGCCGACGCGGTCGCAGCGCTTCTGGAAGCTGGCGCCGACGTGCAGGTGCGGGAGGCGACCGAGGAGCAGACCGCTCTCATGTGGGCTGCGTCGCAGCGGCACGCGGGGGTCGTCGAAGTCCTGCTGGACGCGGGAGCGGACGTCCACGCACGCTCGCGGGTACGTCCCGTGGTGACGGCTCACTCTGCCCGCACGCGCAGCGACGGCGCCGTCGTGGTGGTCGAAGAGGGGGGCTTCACGGCGCTGCTGTTCGCGGCGCGCAGCGGCGACCTCGCGTCCGCCGAGCTGCTCCTGACGGCGGGCGCCGACGCGAACGACACCGCGCCGGCGGGCACGAGCGCGCTCGTCGTGGCGGCGCACAGCGGGCACCGCGCGCTGTCCGCGTCGCTGCTGGCGGCGGGCGCCGATCCCAATGCGGTCGCAGCGGGGTACACGCCTTTGCACGCGGCGATTCTCCGCGGCGACGCGCCGCTCGTGCAGGCGTTGCTGGCGCATGGCGCGGATCCGAACGCCCGCCTCCTGCGCGGCACCCGCTACGCCCGCCAGGGCAAGCTGTTCGCGCTCGACATGGCCTGGAGCGGAGCGACGCCGTTCTTTCTCGCGGCCAAGTTCGGCCGGGGCGACATCATGCGCCGGCTCGCCGAGCACGGCGCCGACCCGCACACCGGCCTGGACGGCGGGGTGACGCCGCTGATGGCCGCCGCGGGAATGCTCACCCGCGGCTTCGGACGCGCCGGCAAGGACCGTCTGGGGCGCGAGATGGATTCGGCCGAGATGGAGGTCGCCCTGACGCAGGATCCGGATCGGCGGAGGGTGATGGCCAGCGGCATCGACGCCGTGAAGGCTGCCGTCGAGCTGGGCGCGGACGTCAACGCCGCCAGCGCCACCGGCGACACGGCGCTGCACCTGGCCGCTTTCCACGGCTTCAAGACCGTGGCGCGGTACCTCGTGAGCCGCGGGGCCAGGCTGGATGCGACCAACATGCGCGGCGAGACCCCGCTCGATAGGGCGCTGGCCGCGCGCGCCCCGGCGCGCCTGACTCGCAGCCTGACCGACTACAGCGATACGAGCACGGCGGACCTGCTGCGGGCGCTGAGTGCGACCGAGTAGCCGGCCGCGGCCGTCCGCTACGCGAACGGCAGGCGGTTCTCCCGGCCTGTCTCCTGTCGTCCTCCCTTCGGAAGCGGTGAAGTCCGATCGGCGCCCGCTCTCCTCCGCAGGCCGCATCGAGAGTCGTTCCCCGCATCTCACGGAGCGAGGCGGTGCTATGCTCGCACCCGGAGGAGGACAGGCGCGATGAAGACCGTAAAGAAACTGACCCTCGACGACGCCCGGGTCATCATGGCCGGCGCCGAGGCCAAGGCGCGGGAGATCGGCGTCGACATGGATATCGCGATCACCGACGACAACGGCAGCCTGCTGATGTTCCAGCGCATGGACAACGGCCGCATCACCAGCATCGACGTGGCGATCAGCAAGGCGTTCACGGCGGCGGCCGCACGGCGCTCCACGCGCGCCTACGGCGAGGTGAGCGGTCCGGGCGGCCCCGCGTTCGGCATTCACGTCAGCAACCAGGGGCGGTTCATGATCGTAGCCGGCGGTGTGCCGCTGTTCGTCGACGAGCAGATCGCCGGCGGCGTCGGCTGCAGCTCCGGCACGCCGGATCAGGACGAGGTGGTGGCGCAGGCCGGGATCGACGCGTTCCTCGCGAGCCTGGGCTAGTAGCGGGACGCCCGGAACGGGGGTCACGTGGAAACGAGCGGACGCGATGGCATGCTGGTCTGTGCCGTGCTGTGCACCATCCTGACGGGATGCGCGCGGGAGGATTCTGCTGCCGAGCCTCCGCCGCCGGCGTTCGGCGAGCAGGGCGTCGTCAACGAGGCGTGGCGGATTCTCAAGATGGCGACCGCGCACGACGTGATCACGCTCGAGGTGGAGGTGGCCAATCTGGAGACGGCGGCGGACGTCGCGCGCGAGCTGCTGGCGCCGCTCGAGAGCCGCTACGCCGAGGCGCTCATCTACGTCTACGCGGCCGGCGAAGGCGCGGGCGGCCACGTGCCGGCCATGCGGTTTCAGTGGACGGCGGACGGCGGGATCGTCGCGATGGAGTACTAGGCAGCCCGAGACCATGGACTGCCAGGAGGCAGCGATGAAGAGACGCATGCAATCTACTCGGGCGTCGGGCGCGGCCGCGGCCGCAGTGGCGATCGCCCTCGGCGCGGGGATGCTCGACGGAGAGGGACTCGCGCAATCGTCCGGCATCGAGCTCGACGCCGACGACATCGGCGGCGTGGTGACCAGCGCCGGCGGTCCCGAGGCGGGTGTCTGGGTGGTCGCCGAGACGACGGATCTGCCGACCCGCTTCATCCGCATCGTGGCGACCGACGACGAGGGCCGCTACGTGCTGCCCGATCTGCCGGACGCGACCTACGAGATCTTCGTCCGCGGCTACGGCCTGGTCGATTCCGAGCGCGTTTCGGCGACGCCCGGGCAGGCGCTGGACCTCGATGCGGTGGTCGCCCCCGATGCGCTGGCCGCCGCGCAGGTCTATCCGGCCGCCTGGTGGCTGTCGATGATGGAGCTCCCCGACGGCGAGCACTCCCAGCAGGAGCTGGGCAGCTCGGTCACCGGCTGCCTGAACTGCCACCAGATCGGCAACGAGGCGACCCGGAAGATTCCGGACAGCATCCTCAGCGACGTCGACTCGCACCTGGAGGCGTGGGATCGGCGCGTCGCCATGGGGCCGATGGGCTCCTCGATGGCCGGGGCGTTCCGGCGGCTCGGCCCGCAGCGGGCGATGTTCGCCGACTGGTCCGACCGCATCGCATCCGGCGAGGCGCCGGTTCAGACTCCGCCGCGGCCGACCGGGGCGGAGCGCAACGTCGTCGTCACCCTCTGGGACTGGGGCACCGAGCACGACGGGCGGACCGACAGCACGCCTTCCGACGTGCGCGACGGCACCGTCAACGCCAACGGCCTCGTCTACGGCGTCGTGCAGCCGAGCGACATCCTGGCCGTGATCGATCCGGTCGAGAATCGGGCGAGCACCATTCCCATTCCGTCGAGCGCCCCGCCCATCCTGACCGACACGCCGACGTCGCCCTACTACGGGGACGATCCCATCTGGGCGCGTCGCTCCGATCCGCGCAGCGTCGCCATGGACGCCGAGGGACGCGTCTGGCTGACCGGCCGCGTGCGCGCGCCGGACGAGCAGCCCGACTTCTGCACGGACGGCGGGAACGCGTTCGGCGACTACTTCCCCCTGGAGGTGGGCACGCGGCAGGTATTCCTGTACGACCCGCCGAGCGAGCAGTTCAGCGAGATCGACACCTGCTTCTCCTCCGACCACAACCAGCTCGGCCATGACGAGCGTTTCTACTACGGCTTCCGCGACGGGGTCGGCTGGGTCGACGTCGAGCTGTGGGACGAGACCGGCGACGCCGAGGCCTCGCAGGGCTGGTGCCCGACGGTCATCGACACGAACGGCGACGGGGTGATCTCCCCCGGCTGGACCGAGCCGGACGAGCCGGTCGATCCCACCCGCGACCACCGTGTCGCCTACGGTTGCTACTCGCCGGCCGTCAACGCCGCGGACGGCAGCGTCTGGTGCTCGGACAACGGGCGCGACGACAACACCCTGGTGCGCCTGGTGCTGGGCGACAACCCGCCGGAGAGCTGCATCGCCGAGGTCTACATGCCGCCGCCGACCGTCACGAACCCGCCGCCCTACGGCAGCGGGGGCCTGCATCTGACCCGCGACGGCATCGTCTGGCAGGACTGGCGCGGCAGCGGGCACTTCGCGTCGTTCGACCGCAGCGCGTGCGCGGTGACGAACGGTCCGACCGCGACGGGGCAGAGCTGCCCCGAGGGCTGGACCTTCCACCGCATGGACAAGCCGACGTACGCGAACGCCGAGATGCCGATCAACTCGGACGAGAGCTACCTGACGCAGATCGACCACCACGACGTGCTCGGGTTCGGTCCCGAGACGCCGGTCTACGGGGTGGTCAACACCGATTCGCTGGAGGTGTTCGTGCCGTCGACCGAGGAGTACGTCACGCTGCGCATCCCGTACCCGATGGGCTTCTTCTCGCGCTCGTCGGTCGGGCGGATCGACGACCCGGCGACCGGCTGGAAGGGCAAGGGCCTCTGGTCGAGCTACTCCAACTACGCGGCGTGGCATCTGGAAGGTGGACCGGGAACCCTGCAGAAGGCGGTGAAGTTCCAGGTCCGGCCGCATCCGCTCGCGAAGTAGAGCCGGCGTCTGGAACAAAGCCGGTCCCGACGGTGTATTCCAATGTCGGCTTCGTGTGGGCGCTCACGCCGACAGAGTAGCAGGGCGACGGCGGCCGGGCCTCGGTGGTGGCATTTGGCGAAACTCGACGATGAGGGCCGGAGGAGATTGGTGTCAATTCCCCCGGCTCTCCTGACGCTACCGCTATCCGCTATCCGCCGAGCGGCAGGATGAACTGCCAGCCTTCGTCGATCCGCTGCTGCAGGCGAACGGCGCCGTCCCCACAGCCGCAGATCACGCGATCCTGCGCCTTGCACGCCGCCAGGACCTTCTCGTACATCGCGTCGACCTCCGGATGGTTCTCCGGCCCGGGTGCCGGTCCGAGGCCCAGGTCGATGCTCATGTCGCCGGGCACGACCATGATCGCGCTGATCGGGGCGGCCAGGATGGCGTCGATGTTCGCGACCGCCTCGGCGGACTCGACCATGGCGACCACGAAGAGCTCTCCGTCGGGGTCGAGCGGCCACACGTCGGCGCGCGCGTGGTACTCGGCGGTGTCCAGGCCCCACAGACGCACGGCACGGCCGGGGCCCCAGCCCCGCTCGCCGCGCGGCTCGGGCTGCGCGTCGTCCCGCGCCGGCGGGTAGCGCGCGGCCTGCACCAGACGCACGGCTTCCTCGCCGGTGTCCACGTGCGGCACGATGACGCCGAGGCCGCCCAGATCGAGGACCTGCTTGACGGCCCACTTGAAGTCCTCGTCGCCCTCCTGCGGGATGCGCACCATCGGCGTCAGCCGCATGCGGCCCATGTCGTCGCGGTCCTGATCCGCCTCGGCGAACGCCTCCACGATCCCCCCGGCCGAGAAGGGCGAGTGCTCCATGTCGACGAAGCGCCAGTCCTGGTTGGCGATGGCCGGGCGGCCCTGCTCGATCGCCTCGATCACCTTGTTGATGCGGGTCCGCTCCTGCGCCTGGGCGTCCTCGGCGGCGAACCCGCCGGCGACCGCCAGGGCGGCGACCAGCGCGCCGGCGATCCAGCGCACCCGCCGCGGGCTGGTGCAACGTGTCGCGTGTGTCGTGTTCATCGAAACCTCCTCAATCCGGTGTCTCCGATTCCGAGTTCAGCGTGCCCTACTCTAGCAGTCCGCGGCGCAAGGGTCCGCTGCATTCGACCGGCGATGCATCCCGCCCCGCGTGTTGCTCCGCGGTCAGATACAGCCCGGCACGCTCTCTCGTCGCACGGTGCGAATTGCGCGCGCGGCGGGCAGGGGCAGGTGGTATAACGGACGGTCATGAAGCAAGGACCTGCCGGCACGCTCACCGGACGACGGACCCACGCGGGCGTTCTGCTCGCGGCTCTGCTCGGCGGCGCCTTCTGGATGGCCCTGCCCGCGGCCCAGGACGCGGCGCGGGCTCCCACGTTCCGGGTCGATCCGTTCTGGCCAAAGCCGCTGCCGACGATGATGGACGAAAACGGCCTGGCGCGGCAGTGGGTCACCGGGATGGTCGGCGCGAGCTGCATCGACTCCCACGATCACGTCATCACCGTCAACCGGGGGTTCCTTCCCAACGGCCTGCTGCCGCAGGAGGGCTCGCAGTCGATCCCGTCGCCGCCGGTGATCCTGTACGACACGGCCGGCGAGGTGGCCGGGAGCTGGGGCGATCCGGCGTTGACCGGGGACGGCGCGGCCGCGGTGCTGCCGCACGGCATCCACGGCTGCTTCGCGGACGAGATGGACAACATCTGGATCGCGGGCAACTCCGACGGGGTGGTCCAGAAGTGGACGCACGACGGGTCGCAGATGCTGCTGCAGATCGGCACGAAGGGCGTCTGCGACGGACCGCCGACGCTGAATCCCAACTCTCCGCACCCCACCTGCGGCGAGCCGGGGTTCAACAGCAGCCGCACCCTGCTGAACGCCCCGGCCGACATCGCGGTGGATCCGAACCCCGATCCGGTGACCGGTGTGCCCGGCTCGGTGTACATCGCCGACGGCTACGGCAACCACCGCATCGTGGTCTTCGACCGTAACGGCGACTATCTGCGCCAGTGGGGCTCGGCCGGAAGCGGCGACGGCCAGTTCGTCGAGGGCGGCGGGGGACACCCGCACTGCGTCGTGCTCGGCAACGACGGGCTCGTCTACGCGTGCGACCGCGGCCAGAACCGCATCCAGGTCTTCGACCGCGAGGGCAACCTGCAGCGCATCATCCCGATCGACCCGGCGGCCTACGGTCAGGCGACGCTGCGGGCCACCGACATCGAGCTCTCGCGCGATCCGGAGCAACGGTACCTGTTCGTCGTGGACCTCGGCAGCAACCGCATCTGGATCCTGGAGCGCGAGAGCGGCGACATCGCCGGCAGCATCGGCGGATCGGGGCACCTGGCGGGGGAGTTCACCTTCCCCCACACCATCGTGATCGACTCGCGGGGCGACCTGTACGCCGCCGAGACAGTGGGCGGGCGGCGGAACCAGAAGTTCACCCGCGCGCCCGGCTAGGAATGCTAGCCAAGCTAGCCAGCGGACCATTTCTTGGGGCGTGCCCTCCAGAGCAGTCATGGCGGGTGTCGGGCCGCACGTGACGGCTGGCCAGTCCATGACCGCGACCAGGTACAGGAAGCCCGCCGACACCGGAATGTAGGTGATGTCGGCGCACCAAACCTGGTCCGGGCGGTCGATCGTCAGGTCCCGGAGCAGGTACGGGTAGATACGGTGCCCCGGTTCCGGGCTGCTCGTGCGCGGCTTGCGGTAGAGCGCTTCCAGACCCATCAGGCGCATCAGCCGGCGGACCCGGTGCCGTCCCACAGCCACGCCCTCGCGCTGCAGGTGACGCGCCATCTGCCGGCTCCTGTAGAACGGGTACTGCAACGACAATTCGTCCATCCGCCGCATCAACGCCAGGTTCTCCGCGCTCTCTCCCCGCGGCGTGTAGTAGACCGACGAGCGGCTGAGACCCAACAGCGCGCACTGGCGCCGGATGCTCAACGCCCCGTCGCGCTCGACCAGCTCCAGGCGTGCTGCGCGGCTCAGCGTTGCAAGCCGCGCAGAAGAAAATCCCGCTCCACCGTCAGTTCGCCGATCTTCGCGTGCAAGTCCCGCAGCGTCGTCTCGTGGTCCGATTCCCGCGATGCTCTGCCACCGGCGAAGACGTCCTCCAACCCCTCGATCGCCTGGCGCTTCCACGCGCCCACCTGGTTCGGATGCACCTCGTGCTTCGCCGCAATGGCCTGAACGGTGCGGTCTCCCCGCAGCGCCTCGAGCGCCACCCGCTTCTTGAAGTTCGCCGTGTACTGGCGTCGCCGTTTCGTCGTCATTCCAGTGCCTCCTGGAGGTTCTGGAATACACCTTACGCACTGGTCCGAAAAGCGGGACCACCTCAGAGGACGTGTTCTCGTTCGGGCTCTCGCGGCTCGACTCCCGCCGGGCGACGCTCGGCCAGGTCGTTCGAGAATGGCGACGCGCCCGCCGGGGCGCCGAGCGGGGCGATCCCGCCGGGATGATGGCGTTTCGCAATACGACGCTCGGACTCCCAGCCGAGCACGGCGCCGCCGACGTGGATCGGCTGTTCGAGCTGCGGCTCCGCGACTTCGACCCGCGTTCGGTCGAGCAGGTTACGGCCGGCGTCGACGTGCAGGCCGATCGGCTCGTTCACGTCGTGCTCGGGTTCGACGCCGGCAGCGCCGAAGTGTGGGTGCTCGACTACGGCTCGACGCTCGGGCGACCCAACCGAAGGCGACGTGTCGGCGGCGCTCGCGTCGTCGCTCTCGCGCGCCTTCGCGGGCCTGCCGGTGTCGTGCGTGTCGGTCGACGCCGGGTTCCACACGGCACACGTGCGGCGCCAGTGCTCGCGGCGCCGCTGGTGGGTGCCGGTCGTGTCCCGAGCCGGCGAGGGGAAACCCATCGCCCGGTCGATGGGCGCGCAGGGTGTCACGACCGCCGGGAAGGACGATACCTGCGCGTGGTGGTCGGGCCGAATCGCCGCCGGGCGGGTTCACCTAGGAGTCTGCGCCGCAGGACGTTTGCGGCAGGAAATGGGTCGCCAGCCCACGCCCTGAGCTCCGTGTCGGGGCGGCTTCGCCGGTCGGCAGGGCGGGATGGGTTTTCGGTGATTGGCGAACAGAGAGCAAAATTCGGTCCTCGCGGGCCGCACGGGCCGCCAGAGACCGCGATGCGCGTCGCTTTCCCGCCGTTGGGAACCGCATTCCCCGCCTCCTACGCCGCCATCAACACGTGCAGGCGCTTGACGTTCAACGCCAGGCACACCAAGTCCCACTCGCAGCGCACCTTCGCCAGTCCACGCAGACTGAAGCGCCGGAAGCCCAGCGCGTGCTTGATCCAACCGTAGGGAGCCTCCGACAACCACTTGCGCTCCGCATACGCTGTCCGGCCCGCCGGCGTCGCCAGCTTCTCCCTCATGCGACCCGTCGCCGGATGGGCCTCCAGATCGCGGGTAGCCGCCTGCTTGCCCTCCCGGCCCGGCGCCACATACCCGTCAATGCGCCGCCGCTCCAGGTCCTTCAGGTCCCGCTCGTTGCAGTACCCCGCATCGGCCAGCACCGTCTCCGGCTGCGCGTCGAACGTCTCCTTCACCGCGTCGAGCAACACCGGCAACTCACCCTGGTCGCTCGCGTTCGCCGTCAGATCCGTCGCCACCACCAACTGGTGCTCCGCGTCCACCGCCGCCTGCGCGTTGTAGCACTGCTGGAACCCCTCACTGCTCGTCTTCATGATCGAGCTCTCCGGGTCCGTGAAGTTGCTCTGCGCCTTGTCGTCCGGCTCGCCATACGCCCGCTTGTACGGCGGACCGCCCTTCGGGTTCCGGTCCTGACCCGGCTGCCGACCCCGCGCGTCGTCCGCCGCCCGTTGCTTCGCTTCCAGGCGCGCCTTCGCCGCGCGAATCGCTGCCAGACGTGCTTCCCGCCGGCGCAACTCCGCCGGCAGATCATCGCCCCGAACCTCCGACCCCAGGCGTGCGTCCTCGGCCTCGTCAACCGCATCCACCTGACGCAACAGCGCCTCGATCTCGCTTGCCAGCCGCTGTTCCTCTTCCTGCATCCGGTCGTAGCTCATCGCCTTGTGCTTGCTCGCGTTCGCACGCACCTTCGTCCCGTCGATAGACAGCTTCCCCAAGCGAGCCAGACCCAACTCCTGCGCCAGACGGACCACCTCCACGAACAGCGCCTGGAAATCCTCCAGGTGCCGACGCCGAAACTCGCACAGCGTCCGATGTTGCGGAAAGTTCCCCGCCGCCAGCACCCGGAACGCCACGTCCTCTTCCAGCTTCCGCGCCACCCGGCGCGACGAGAACACCCCGGTCGCGTACGCGTAGAGCAGAACCTTCACCATCATCCGGGGCTCATACGGCGCGTTGCGGCGGCCGTCTCCCTCGTACGGCGCGTAAAACGCCGTCAGATCCAGATCGTCCACCAGATCGCTGAGGTGGTGCGCCAAGTGGCCCTCGGGCAGCCACTCCCGCACGTCGGGCGGCAACAGCAGTGACTGGTCCGGCACGTAGGGGCGGAATGTCGTCGACATCGAATCCTTCCGTCGTCGGCTCGCTCGCCTACAATTGTCGCATCTGTTTTTCTGCGGCGCAGACTCCTAGCGCGCGAGATCACCCGCGCGGAGATCGTCGAACTCGCTGCCGCGGAAGCGCTCACCATTGACCGGGGCCGGCTGCGCTGGAAGCCTATCGAGGGGCGCCCGAATCACCTATGGGATTCGGCCGGGCTCGCCATCCACGCCCGGCACTTCCGGCCGCGGACGCGCGGCGCCTGTGGTTGGTCGCGGTCTAGTTGGTCGGATGCCCGTCTAGGCAGCTCGATCGGGCCGCTGCGCTGAAAGCATCGATAATCGTCGCCGTCGACGGCGGCCGGGCGCCTGACCGACGACGACTACCCTGGGGCGAATTGCCGACACCCCAGCACAGGAAGTAGAGTCGAAACATGACGCGGAGCGACCAGGAACCTGGGCCCTGACGATGCGACTGACGGTAGAGACCCTGACCCTGTTTCTTCTACTCATGCCGGGATTCGTGTCCTCGGCAGTACTGAACACGATCGCCGTGCGGCAAGCGAAGGGCCGGGTCGACCAGATGATCGAAGCGCTGGTTTTCAGCTTCCTAATCTACGGTTGTCTCGCACCGTTCTTCGGAGGAAGTCCGGTCAGCATCGCTGTGGCGACAGTCGACGGAGAGACGACGTACCGACCGACCGCGGATCCGGCCTTCCTGGCCTGGGCGATCGGGCTCGCTGTGGCCTTCGCAGTGGCCGTCGGCACGTCCATCACCCACGACCTGCACATGAAGGTGCTGCGCAGGATTGGCGTGACGTTCAGGACGGCAAGGGACAACACGTGGCTCGACATCTTCAGCGACCAGGAACGGTACATAGAGGTCAACTTCACGGATGGGAGACGGCTATTCGGGTGGCCTCTGTACTACTCGAATCACCTAGAGGAGGGGCTGCTCTACGTGTACGACGCGGCGTGGATCGACGATGAAGGGAAATACGTCGAGCTCAAGGCACACGGCATCCTACTGACGAGGAAGGATGACATCCGGGAGATCGTGTTCACGAACCTGACGTCCGGGCAAGCCGAGGAAGAGCACGAAGTGGCGGCAAAGGGAAAGTGAACAAACGGGAGACTCCGATGAGCAGGAAAGAGAACAGAGCCGGAAGTGGCTTCCCCAGAGGGTCAGACATCCAGAAGCGAGGCTACAACCCGCCACCCGTCGGAAAGGTGCAGCGGCCGGCACCGTCGCGGCCGGCACCGTCACGGCCGGCACCGTCACGGCCGGCACCGTCACGGCCAGCGGAGCCACCGAGCTCTGGCCCTCAGCAGTAGAAGCGCGCCCGATCTACGCCGTAAGGCAGCTAGGGCCGCGCGGGATCACTGCCGCCGAAACCCAGCGCAGCCAGTTCGGCCCGTTCGGTCAGGAACGCTCGGACGACGTGAACTTCGGGCGCATCGTTCTCTGCTCCCTGCGGCTCGAGCGCTCTGGCGAGCTGACTCCTTCTTCGTTCGTCTGCGGCTGCTGGTTTCCTCGGGTGAGCGCTCCTCACTCGACCGCCGATCCCCGCGCCTCCGCGGGGCCTCGGCGCACCTTTTGCCGGGGACCACTTCCCCGCGCAGCTATTCCGCGGCTGGCGCGTTCCGTGCAGCCTCGTACCGCCGCACCGTGGCCTTGATTCGGTCCGCGTGGCCGAAGATGTCGCTGATCGACTCGATCGCGACCCGGTCTTCTACTTTCTCCTCGTTCAGCAGCCCGATTTTCTTCTGTCCCTTGTTGAAGTACAGGCGACAGATGGGCTGACGGTTCGTGTTGTCGAGCAGGATCGCGCACAGGCTCTTGGCGTCGCGGATGACGACTCTGTCCGGTGCGACCTCTTCGCTGAGAATCGCGGTCACGGCGTAGAAGGCCTGCCATTCCTCCTCGGTCGTGACGATTCCCGTGTCGGCGTCGCTCGTTCCCGCGGTCTCTTCTCCTGGCGTCTCGCTCGCCGCCGCAGGCTCGTCGTGGTCGGTGCTCGCCAGGGCGGACTTCAGCTTGTCGCTGATG
The DNA here is from genome assembly GCA_963662835.3 of Vicinamibacterales bacterium. GTDB lineage: Bacteria > Acidobacteriota > Vicinamibacteria > Vicinamibacterales > UBA8438 > WTFV01. The sequence goes on along the minus strand of CAXXVU020000002.1, from coordinate 5,324,551 downwards.
CGCTTGGCCACGAACTGGTGGAGCGCCTTCTTCGTTGCCCGCGTGAACTGCTCGATCACGGCCTTCGTCTTCACGCCCTCGTAAACCTGCCCGGCGAAGTGGCGGACGAACGCTTCGGAGGGATCGGTCCATTCGGCAGTCAGCAGCCGCAGGACCTCGCGGGTGTACTTCAGGTCCTTGGCAGTGCTCAGGATCTGATCGAGGTCGAACGAGCTTTTCGTGAATCGCTTCAACTCGTCGACGTCGATCCCGTCGACGTCGAGCATGTTGATCTCGAGGAACGGCCTCGCGTCCATCTTGTTCTGCTCCTCGATGTCCGAGTAGAACCGGTAGAACACGCCGTCGGTGAGGACGCCGAACCGCGCCTTGGCGACGCTGAAGTACCGGTAGAGCTGCGACGCGGGTTCCTTGCCCAGGTCGACCCCGTAGTGCTTGCACTCGAACAGCATGATCGGGTCGCCGTTGCGGAAGATCGCGTAGTCGACCTTCTCGCCCTTCTTCGTCCCGACGTCGGCGATGAACTCGGGCACCACCTCGGCTGGGTCGAAGACGTTGTACCCGAGCACGTGGTTGATGAACGGCATCACGAGGGCGGTCTTGGTCGCCTCCTCGGTCTTGACGTTGTCGACCCGTTGCCGGATCCGGCTCGACATCTCTCGCAGCCGGTCGGCCAAGTCCATGCCTTCGAGCGATTGGATCATTGGACAAAAGCTCCTTCCATCGGGCGATCCGCAGAATCCTAGCCCAGCCGTGTTCTGTAGGCCAGGATCACGTAGATTCTTCGCCTCGGTCGGGATGTCCTGGCCCGGTCGACCAGGATCACGCAGCCGTCCACCAGAGTCGCTTCCGCTGAATCGCCGACGACGCTGAGGACGCGGCAGGCCTCGGGCTGCAGGCGACCGAGCCGGTCGCCGACTGTTCGAAGCTCCAGGACTCGGAGAGCTGACGTGCCTTCTGCCGCTCTCTACGCTCGGTACAGGGGCCAGATTCTGACAGCGACATCGACTCCTGTTGATCAAGAGTTCGTGCAACGCGCGCGAGCGGGTCAGGCTCGGACGCAACGCAGGGGAGGCGGCGCGCGCGATTCCGCACGCACGCCGGACGGGCGACTGCTGTTGAGCGCCACCACCGCGACGGTGGCGGGACCGTCGAACCAGCCCACAAGGGAGGCCGACGGTGGTAGCTGACGCGGAGGTGGACGTTGCGACCCTGACCATCACCTTCACCACGACCCTGGCACCCGCGCGGGACCCGGCAGGGACGACGGAGTTGCTTCGCGTTCACGGTCAAGGGCACGAGCGTCGAGTAGCACCCCAGCCGGGTCGCCGTCAGCGGCCGGACCGTGACGCTCGGCTTGGGCACTTTGGCCGTAGTCATCGGCGCCCAGCGGATCACGGTGAGCTACGACGCAGGCGCGACGGACCACAAGTTGCGGGATGTCGACGGCAACGAGATCGAGACCAGCCGCTCGAGAACCAGCCCCGACAGGCGCGTCGACGATCGCCGGCACGGCGCGGGTGGGCGATACGCTCGAGGCGTTGGGCGGCGAGCGGGACGCATTCCTTCCAAGCGGGCGCGTCGTCGGGGACGATTGAGGTCGCGGTGCTCGACGATGCGCACGACGAGGGGGAGGAAACGCTGACGCCGCTTCGCGCTCGGCTTCCTGTCGCAGTCGCGCCGGTGGGCACGGAGCCGGCGAGCGCGGCCCCGATGGGCGGTGCTGCGATGGGTGGGGCGGCCCCGATGGCGATGGGCTCGCAAGTGGCCGGCCCCGGCACCGTCGGCGCAGGCACGGCCGGATTGAACGGCGCGCTGGGCATGGCCGGCATGGGCGGAACGACAAGGTGCGCTGGGCATGACGGGCCAGCATTCCCCGATCGGCGGTGCGGCGGGCCCGCTGGCTACGGGCCGATGGGCGGTGTGCACGACGGCGGGCGCGATGGCGCCGGGCGGCGGCTTCTCCGACTCCGAGTTCGAGCTGAACCACGAGAGCCGCGGCGGCATCCTGTCGCTGTGGTGCCGCAGTTCGCGGTCGCACTTCAGGGGCATGGAGGAAACGCTGTCGCTCAACGGCGACGCGCGGACCACGATGATCGGGGCCGACCACGCACGCGGCCCGCTGACGGTGGCCTGTCGGCCGGCCGAACGGCGGCTTGGGCGGCTACCGCGGCCCGAGCGGCGGGCAGATGAGCACGTCGATGACCGGTTTCTACCCGTGGGGGGCCAGGTCAACGATTGGGTGCGGGTGTTTGGGGGGACCCGCTACGGCACCGGTGCGCTGAGCTTGACGCCGGACGGCGCCTCGGCGCTGGAGATGGGTTGGCGACGATTGTGCTCGACTAGATCCGCGACGCGATTCTCTCGCGCTCGAAGTTCGTTGGTCTTCGAATTCCCTGTGATCCGCGTTTCGCTACCTGGGTTGCGCCTCCGGCGCCTTCGATGTAAAGTGCAAGCTCCGCCTGCTCAACGCATTGCCGTCTCCGCCGGGTTCCCGTCCTTCAGAGGGTTTGCAGACGATCTTCTAGCAACGCTCCGGACGCTGCCTTTGCTCTTCCTCTGTTCTGCTTGGCGAACCGGTCTCCCGGACCGCCACGCGGGACGAATCGAGGGTCACTTCACAATGGTCGAGACGCAGCTTGCTGACGAAGCTTCGGTCGGTCGTCCGCCGACGCCGCGCGGACAGCGTGCCGGCGGACCGCACGCCCCCGAGGGAATCACCACGATAGGGAAGGGCGTCGTCATCGAGGGCGAGGTCAAGGGGGGCGAGGATCTCGTCATCGACGGCAAGGTCGATGGGACGATCGAGCTGCCGCAACATGTCCTGACGGTCGGTCCAACCGGCAGGGTCAAGGCGCAGTTGTCGGCGAAGTCGGTGGTGGTTCTTGGCAAGGTGAACGGGAGCATCCAGGCGAGCGAGCTGGTGCGTATCGGCGAGACCGGCTCGGTCGAAGGTGCGATCTCGGCTCCGCGATTGGTCATGGTCGGCGGGGCGCACTTGCAGGGCCGCGTGGACATGTAGGCCACGATGACCTGGGCTGGGCAACCGGACGGCGTCCGATAAGCCCGGTTCGGTTAACGAGGTCGGGCCCGTTGTTCACGGGGCGTTTGGCCGAGAATCGACCGTGGCGACCGCGAGCCTTTCGCCTCGAAGTCGGCCCGATTCGACCGGGCGGCGGCGCCGGTTTCGCCCGCGCCGGACGCGTGGTAGGCTGCCTCGATGTTCAACACGCTCGCCGTCGCCCGGCTGCTCGCCGCCGGCGGCGTCGCCCGCGACCAGGCCGAGGTCATCACCAGGGCGATCCACGACGGCCTCGAGACCCGGCTGCTCGAGCACCGAGGGACACATAAAGAGCAATCTGCTGATCGGGGTGAAGATCTCCAGCACTCCGGCCGTGTTCATCTCGGAGATTGACCGGCCGCCGATGCGCTGGAGCGCGTACCGTTCAAGGCTGCGGATCCAGTTCTGCGCGTGACACCGCCCGTGCCAGCCGCCGCGCTTCTGCTCGAGTACGCGGTGGGGCGGCTTTGGCGAAGAGAGGCGAGGCGAGCATCAGGCTTCGCCCTTCAGACATCTGTCGGTGGGCCGGGTGCTGGTCTGCCTGCACGCGCGCCGACGCCCCGACGCGTCGGGCCATCTCTCGGTGGCCTGCCACTGAGGTGCCGTCGGGTGGTATGGTGGGACCGCTCCCATGCAACGGCCCATCACCGGTTTTGCATGCGACGAGTCGGGCGACTGGACCGCCCTGCTCAGTTGCGGCCATCGCCAGCATGTGCGGCACAATCCGCCGTTCGTTACCCGACCGTGGACGGTCACGGCCGCAGGCCGCGCCAGCCGCCTTGGCGAGCAGCTCGACTGCGTGCGCTGCGACCGGCTCGAGCTGCCGGACGCGTGCGTGGCCTACGAGCGCACGCCCGAGTTCACCGAGGACTCGATTCCGAACGGCCTCCGCGCCCGCCACGTGACCGTAGCGGGCGTCTGGGGCCGGATCGTCGTGACCGCGGGCGCGCTGCGCTACCGATGTGCCGAGCTCGGCATCGACATCGCCCTCACGCCCGAACAGCCGGGCATCGTCGCGCCGGAGGCGTCACACCAGGTCGATCCCGCCGGGCCCGTGCGCTTCTTCGTGGAGTTCCTGCGCGCGCCAGATCTTGCAGCACGCACCTGAAGCTGAAGCGGCTCCTGCCTCGTCGGACGTGCACGCCCGCCGGGGAGCGCTACAGGCCCTGCGGGATCATGATGGCCGCGGTGGCCGGCGCCGGTCGCCGTCGAAGGAGCGGCTGGCGGGTTGATGATGTACCAGATCCGACGCCACCTGCACCGTCTCGAACCGCGGCGCGATTCAGCACCGGCCGTTCATCGTTCGAGGATGTCCTTCAACATCTCGCCGGCTGTCGGCTCCTCGTCGTCCGCAAGCATCTCCGGAACGGTGAACAACGGGTTGCCGGGCGACCACAGCTCCGAGGAAACGGCCGCGCGTCCATCTTGTTCTGCTCCTCGATGTCCGAGTAGAACCGGTAGAACACGCCGTCGGTGAGGACGCCGAACCGCGCCTTGGCGACGCTGAAGTACCGGTAGAGCTGCGACGCGGGTTCCTTGCCCAGGTCGACCCCGTAGTGCTTGCACTCGAACAGCATGATCGGGTCGCCGTTGCGGAAGATCGCGTAGTCGACCTTCTCGCCCTTCTTCGTCCCGACGTCGGCGATGAACTCGGGCACCACCTCGGCTGGGTCGAAGACGTTGTACCCGAGCACGTGGTTGATGAACGGCATCACGAGGGCGGTCTTGGTCGCCTCCTCGGTCTTGACGTTTGTCGACCCGTTGCCGGATCCGGCTCGACATCTCTCGCAGCCGGTCGGCCAAGTCCATGCCTTCGAGCGATTGGATCATTGGACAAGAGCTCCTTCCATCGGGCGATCCGCAGAACTCCAGAACACGCCGCCGCCGCTCGCCTACTAGACTGAAGCTGGCAGGGAGGCGAAATGAACGCGTCGGAAGAATTGAGGAGCATCGTCGAGTCGGTGACGCCGCGTCTCGAGCAGATGGCCGGCCCAGAGGTGACCGAAAGGCCGGCGCCAGGGAAGTGGTCGAAGACCGAGATCCTTGGCCACCTGACCGACTCGGCGGCGAACAACCACCACCGCTTCGTCCGGGCGCAACTCCTCGACCAGCTCGACTTCCCCAGCTACGACCAGGACCGCTGGGTCGAGATCCAGGACTACGCCGGCGCCGACTGGCGCGAGCAGTTGTCCCTGTGGCGGGCCTACAACCTGCACCTCGCCAGGGTCATCGAGCGCATCCCGGAGGCCACCCTGAGCAGACGCTGTCGCATTCGGACCGAGGGCGTCATGATGCTCGGCGAGATCGTGGACGGATATCTGATCCACCTGCGCCATCATCTTGGGCAGTTGCTGCCGGATTTCGGGAGGGTCAGACAGACTCGAGCCGGACCCGACTGTCCGGGTGGGCTGCGATCACCGGGTACGGGCGCCGTGACTGGTGCGGCGGCATCGGGTCCGCCGGCTGACCCGCCTGACGGGTGAAACGCTGGAGTCTGAGGGGTGCCAAGTCGCGGGACAAATGTTGACACACTGAGGTTCCGCCGAACACGAGATCTCCGTAACTTATTGATCCTATTGGTGGGCCGCGCTGGGATCGAACCAGCGACACCCTGATTAAAAGGTCGGTTTCCGCCGTTCCACCCGCGTCCGATGGCGTCCAACGGTGCATTTTGCTGAGGAATTCGCGGACTTTCGCGTCCAGGGGTGCCCAGGAATCGCACGGGCGTCCGCTCCGTAGGGTGTCACTTTGGGTGTCAATTTTCGGACGGATCCGGGGCATGCAAGACATCGTGAGGGGCGGCGACCGATCGGAAGCTCGCCGTCGAGTTCGGACCGTGCGGTCGGCCACCAGGATTCGGAGCCGCAGGCCGTCATTCGCCGCCGCCGAGCGCATCATCCAGCTTGTCGAGGACGCGGAGCCCTTCGTCGATGGATCCGCGCGCAGAGAGCACCCGGAATCGCGTCTCCGCGTCATGCTGCGTGACGGCGATGGTGCACAGCTCTTCCATGAGCTTGTTGACGCTCATGGCGCGCTGTCGCGCGAGAGCCTTCATTCGTGCGTGCGTGTCGCCGGGGAGACGGATGGTCAGTGTGGACATGGCTAGTGCTCGGCAATCAGCGCTGCTGGCGTCACGATATGCAACTCCGGGAAGCGCATCTCGGTGCGTTCGAAATCCCGCGTGTTGTGGGTGACGATGGCCCCCGCGTTCCCGGCGACCGCCAGCTCGACGAGATGATTGTCGGCTTCATCGGGCAGGTTCGGTCGCCACAGGTAGTACACGCGCACCCACGTGCAGCGACTGATGAGCGCGGCCAACAGCGCATCGCGTTCCCGGTCGGAGATCGGCGAGCGGAGGAACGGGTCGGACCGCGCCAGCACCGACTCGTACTCCGCGAACAGGGCCTGACCCATCAGCGGCTCGTATCGACCCGACAGGCAGCGACGCAGAACCTCTCGGCTGGCGCCGCTCGCGCTCGAAGTCGCCGCGACGAAGACGTTCGTGTCCACGACGATCCGCAATGGTCCAATGATAGCGCATTTGCTGTCATCTGCCGGGTCGACGGGAACTGCATCCGGCCTGCGGCGAACGCGTGGGCCCCTTCTTCGGGCGTGTCCTCCGCAGGCGTTCCGATGGTACATTCCGGGGTCGGAAGTTGGATGCAGGAAAGGAGACCCACATGGGCCGAGTCGTTCCAGCAATGCTCCTGATCCTCGTGGCCGCGTCGACCGCGGCGCAGGACGGGCTGCAGGCCACCGACGTCACGTCGGCCGAGATTCAGAGGTTCATCAACGCACTTCCGCGGGATCGGGTCAGCGACCGGCCGATCCGCGTGGTCGAGGTCACCGGCGACTACCGGGTCGGCGTCTACGGCGTGTTCCGTCCGCAGGATTTCCCCGGCGGCGCGAATCTGCACGAGGTGCACACCACCGAGATCTATTACATGGTGGAGGGAGTGGCCACGTTGGTGACGGGTGGCGCCCTGACCGATCCGCAGCGAACGCCGAACAGCACCAACGTCCGGGGCTCGGGTATCGAGGGCGGCGTGTCGAGGCGCATCACCAAGGGTGACGTGGTGATCATTCCGGGGCACACGCCCCATTGGTGGAGCGAACTCGATACCGACATCGAGTACCTCATTTTCCGGCCGGACCCCGACAACCGGCTGCCGCTTCGCTAGGAGTCTGCGCGGTTCGCGGGCAGCGGGCGCGGGCGTCTCGCGGAAGAGGTCCAGAGGAGTAGACGGATGAGCATGTCGACCTTGTTCCGGTGCCTGGCGTGCTGTTTGGCGGCCGTCGGTCTCGCGTCGTGGTCCCAGGCGCCTCGGCCGGCCGACACTAGCGGCTCGACGTCGCGACCGGCGGCCGGACCTTATTCCGCCCCTTTCCGCAAACAACCCGATTCAGGGGGGTTGGCATGAACGCGGGTGCCGCGCGCGCCACGCGCGTTCATCGACGGCCTCAGCGCCGCACGCTCGGAACATCCGCCACCGACAGCAATAGTTGGGCGAGCTCCACTTGGCGGGACAGACGGTGCTTGTTGTAGATGTGCCGGAGGTGCCACTTTATCGTAGTCCGGCGCCGCCCGGTGGACAGGGCGATCTCGTCGATGGACTTGCCTTGCGCGTACAGCACCGCGACCAGACTCTCGGCCGGGGTGAGGCCGAGCAGTTTCCCCATCTGTGCCGGATCGAGGTCCAGTCGCCATGCCGGGTCCATCACCAGCACGAGCGCGCCGATCCGGGCCTGGGCCGACTCCGGCGCCTCATCGTTCGCCGGGTTGACGTGCAGCACCAGCCGCAGCAGCGAGTCCCTCCGGCCCAGCCGCATCGAACCGCCCTCTCCGGGACCGCCGATGGCTGGCAACGCCCGCGCGAGCAGCCTCTGCAGAGTCTTGTCCTCTTCCGGCAGCGAGGCGCGCAGGTGGCCGCCCCGGTCGCACAGACCGTCCCCGGAGAGCAGCAGTGCGCGGGCGCGATCGTTGACCGCCGCGATTCGTCCGCGCCGGTCGAGCTGGATGACGCCCCACCTGACGTTGTCGAGCAGCGCGAAGGGCGACGCGCCGAGCGCCCGTGCATCCACCAATGCCTGCCTCACCCGCACGAACTGGCGAATAGGCGGCAACAGCCGCCCGATCGTCTCCACCCGCTCCGACGTCCATCCGTCCCTGTCGACGGGATCGGAGAGGACGACGACGATGCCCATGCCGTCAGGCCCGTCAAGCCGCACGTTGAAGCCGTCGAGCGAGTCGATGTTGGGCAGCATCTCGTTGTAGACCAGCGAGGTCTTCCGTTCCTCCTCGCTGTACAGCGTGCGCACCGGGGTGATCCGGCTGTCGGGCAGCAGCAACAGGCGCCGCACGCGCTCGTCGCCGGGATAGTAGACCGTGAAGTACTCCCGCTCGAATTCCGTGTCGCGTTGTCCGCGGAAGCAGAACTGCGCGAAAAACACGTCGACATCGTCCGGCCGCGTCCCGTCGCCGAAGACCAGGCCGTTGCCCTTCGCCCCGCAAAGCTCGTCGATGAGCCACGAGACCGCCGGCCAGCCGGCACCGTCCAGCACGCACGCGTGCAGCGACGTCAGGACGCGTTCGAAGAGATCCTGGCTGCTCATTAGAGGTCCTGCCCCCGCATGTTCGCCGGGCGCTCCGTGCCACCCGTCACCCTGGCCGGCTGCGCCTTGTCCCGGCGCGAGCGCCGCCGCCCCGCGCCGCATGCGCCGCCGCTCATCCTTAGAATGGCGATGGCCATCTTGCAGCCCTCCTTTAAGGAGGGGGTACCCTGTCCGGCGGGCGGGGCGCCAAGTTGCCCTACCCGACCCAGGGACTGCGCCGCCCGGGCGATTTTCCCACGCCACGGAGTCCGACCGATCCGGACCGGACGGCGGTCGCGCTTCTGAGTCCGCGTCGCGAGCCGGATCCGACCTCCGGGGCCTCGAGACGATGGATCGCCACCTCGCAAGGATTCGGCCGGCGAAGCGGCTATGCGCCTGGAATGCGGGCCTGCCAACGGCGGGGAGTCGCAGGGTCTGCGGTGGCAATCGCACTTGCCGCGGCGCCGACACCCCCTCCTCTGGGATGGCGACGGCGGGCCCTGTCTTCCCCTAGGCTTCCCGGCGTACGACGATTCCGGCGATGGCGTTCGCGCCAAGCCCGCCGGAACAACCTGTACCGACGAAGGGTTGGAGGCTTCGCCCGGTGAACGAACTACCCGCGGTTGCCTTGACGAAGCGGTTCCTGTCCCTGTGCGAGCACCACGGCTCGCAACGTCTGGTGGTCAAACTGGTCGCCGTGGGCCGCGGCACCGGTGTTCCGGGACTGCCGGAAAGCGACGACTGGACGACATGGGACGCTGGCCAGATGCGGGCCGCGGTCGAATATCTGGAGCACCTGCGCGTCCGATGAGCCTGGATCGGTTAGCTGAAGTTGGCCCGATTCCGGTTGTCAGCACATCGTCGACGATCGCGATGGCAATCGGTGCGGGCACAGTCAGGGCCTCGTCGACCTCGTACCGATCCTGGATCTCCGAGCACGGCGCCGAGCCGGCGGTAGCGTTGAACGATCCGGTCGACGGCGTGGCGCTGCGCCTTGAGCATGTCGTCGAGGCGTTCGTCGACCCGCTTCCGATTCCGGTCGAGGAGCTTGCCGTACATGTCGACGGCCTGGTCGAGCGTGTCGCGCCACGCTTGGTGCAGGAAGCACACCAGCGCGAGGTGGCGACGCGGGGCCGCCATCTCGCGCACCCGATCGGCGGACGCGGTTCGGACGCTGTGGAACAGGATCCGCTGGTAGTTGCCGTTGACCCAGCTCACGTCGATGTCCAGCACGCCGGTCGCCTCGATCGATTCCAGCCGCGCCAGAAGCCGTTTCATGCCACCGACCGACGGGCTCGACGTGCCGGTCTTGATGTCGTGCAGCGGCGAATGCGGCTGGTCGTCGCCGACGGCGACCAGCTCGTCGAGGCGGTCGCGCATCGGCGCCGACAGCCGCTCTGCCATGCGTTGCGTCAGCATGGCGCGGGCCCTGTGCCGGGCCGCCCCCACCACACGGCGCAGCACCGAGTCGGCCGGCGCGAGAACGTGTTCGTCGCGGAGCCAGCCCCGCGCCCGCGCCAGCAGGGACGCCGTGCGGTCGAGCCGCAGCGCTTCGTCTTCGATGAACCGCGCCAGCCGTTCGCCGACCACGACCGCATCCTCGAGGTGACCGGGTGGATCTCGCCTGACGTACAGGCGTGGATCGAGCGGCACAGCCGCGTGCCGACGCGGCTCGACGCCGCGGATGGCGCGACCGTCATCGACTTCTGAAGCCCTGTTGGGGGCTCGGGGGCGGGGAGCGGGACGGCTCCACGCCCCGAGAAGGGGTTGGATCGATGCCCAGAGCGAGGACCTGCGCGCCTAGGGCGAGAGCCTGCGCGAGCGCATCGTCGGCCACGACATCGAGCCCGTCGCCGGGCTTGATGCCGGCGCCGGCTGCGCCCGGCGCAGCAGGGTCGATCCCCGCGCGTGCCGAGCGGTTTAGCGCGGCCGTTGCGTCGGGAGTTCCCGCGACCAGTTGATCGTCTCGATGCCGAACGGTGTCGCTGACGCTGTCAGCACGTCCTTCCCTTGGTCGAGCAGCTCGGCTCGCTCGCCTCGGTGGGCGCCCAAATCCGGCCATTAGTGGGCGGCTGAAAACCGGCCATTTCCGATAGCGGCCCGAGACGTTGACGCCGGCCTGGAACACGACGTTCCTGCTGGCATGAGCAACGTCTTGAAGGAAGAGAAACGACAACAGGTTCTCGCGCTGGGGCGCCTCGGCTGGTCGCTGCGGCGGATCGAAGAGGCCACCGGGGTCCGGCGCGAGACCGCCAGCAGCTACCTGAAGGCAGCCGGCCTGACCGTGCGGGGTCGTGGCCGGCCTCCCGCTCGCCCGGCAAAACCGGCCATTTCGCCGGAGGCGCCCACCGACTCTTTGCCGGTCACGGCCGCCGGCAAGGGCGCCGACGCCGACGCGCCCGTCCCCGCGCAGCGGCCCAGTCGAGCGCCACAGGCGAGCGCGTGCGAGCCGTACCGCGAGCTGATCGTCGACGCGCTCAGCCGCGGCCGCAACGCCATGGCCGTCTGGCAGGACCTGGTCGACGACCACGGTTTCCCGGCGAGCTATACGAGCGTGCGGCGCTTCGTCTCGACCGTCCGGCAGCAGCCCGCCGTCGAGGCCCGGGCGGTCATCACCACGGACCGCGGAGAAGAAGCACAGGTTGACTACGGGGAGGGGCCGATGGTCCGTGACCCGGACACCGGCAAGTACCGCCGGACACGGCTCTTCGTCCTCGCCCTGGGCTACTCGCGCAAGGCCGTCCGGCTGCTGGTTCACCGTTCCAGCGCACAGGTCTGGGCCGAGCTGCACGAGCGCGCGTTCCGTCGCCTGGGGGGCACCGTACGCGTCGTCGTCCTCGACAACCTCAAGGAGGGCGTCCTCACCCCGGACATCTACGACCCGACGCTGAATCCGCTCTATCGCGACGTGCTCGCCCACTACGGCGTCGTCGCCCTGCCGTGCCGCGTCCGCGATCCCGATCGGAAGGGCAAAGTCGAAGCCAGCGTCGGTCACGCCCAGAAAACGCCGCTGCGCGGTCTCCGCTTCGAGCATCTCGACGACGGCCAGGCGTACCTGGACCGCTGGGAGCAGCGCTGGGCCGACACCCGCATCCACGGTACGACCAAGCGCCAGGTCGCCGCCATGTTCGAGGAAGAACGCCCCGCGCTCGGCCCGTTGCCCCTCGAGCCGTTCCGCTACTACCAGTACGGCCGCCGCAGTGTGCATCTGGACGGTTGCGTCGAGGTAGCTTCGGCCTACTACTCGGCGCCGCCCGGCTGGATCGGTCGACGTGTCGACGTGCAGTGGGACGACATCCACGTCCGCCTCCTCGACCCGAGCAACGGCCAACTGCTGCGCGAGCACCTGCGCACGCAGCGCGGCTGGCATCGCATCGCCGACGACGACCGGCCCACCCGCACCCCGCCGAAGACCCTGGCCCTGCTCGCCGCCGCCAAGCGGGCCGGTCCCGCCATCTCCGCCGTCTGCGACCACATCCACCGCCATGAGGGCGCCGCCGGCGTCCGCCGCATCCTCGGCGTCCTCTCGCTCGCCAGGAAGCACAGTCCCGCCGTCGTCGAACACGCCGCCACCGCCGCGCTCGAACTCGGCGTGCCCACCTACCGCTTCCTGAAGCGCTACCTCGACCGCTACCCCGGCGCGCCGCCGCTGTCGTTGCGCCAAGTCGACCCGCTCATCCGCGAACTGACCGTCTACCGCGATCTGATCGACCGCAGAACAGGAGACCCTTCATGAATCTCGTCGAACTCGACAAGGCGCTGCGCAAGCTGCGCCTCTCCGGCATGGCAAACGTCCTCGAGACGCGCCTGCTCCAGGCCCAGACCGAGCAGCTCGCCCCCATCGACCTGCTCGCCGCGCTCGTCTCCGACGAGCTCCAGCGCCGCGAGGACCGCCTGCTCGCCCGCCGGCACAAGCAGGCCCGATTCCGGGACCCGGACCGCTCGCTCGACAGCTTCGACTTCGACTTCAACAAGAAGATCAACCGCGCGCTCGTCTTCGAGCTCGCCACCGCACGCTTCATCGCAAAGCGCGAGGACGTCCTCCTGATCGGCCAACCCGGTACCGGGAAGAGTCACCTTGCCCAGGCCATCGGACGCGCCGCGATCCAGCAGGGCTATCGCGTCCTCTACCGGGAAACGCACGCCTTCCTCGAAGAACTCGCCGAGGCGACGCTGGCCGAGACCCGCAAGGAATACCTCGCCGAGCTGGCCCGTGCGCACCTGCTCATCATCGACGACCTCGGCATGCGCAAGCTGCCCCACACCGCCGCCGAGGACCTGCTCGAGCTCATCATGCGCCGCTACGAGCGGGCCTCGACGATGCTCACCTCCAACCGCCCGGTCGACGAGTGGGGGAAGCTGCTCGGCGACACCGCCGCGGTCACCGCGCTGCTCGACCGGCTCCTGCATCACGCGCACGTGCTCAAGTGCGGGCCGCGCAGCTGGCGCACCCGCGTGCGGACCACCTTGGTAGAGTCGACGGGAGGTGCGTAACCGGTGGGGAGTCGGTGGCGCATCCGGCGCTTTCGCACCGGGCCGCAGTCCGAACACAGCGGAGCGGAGGATTCGCGCGCGGCCGAGCGTCAACGCCCATCCGGACGTGGTCCGCGCGCGCGAGAGCGCCGCCTCCAGGCTCGCCTGGCGCAACAACCGCCAGCGATCGTTTCCACGGGCACCGCGTGCGCCAGACGAGCCTTCCGCGACACTCGAGTGGTCGCTCGACGGAACGCCCTTTTCCCGCTCGTCGTCGTCGACCACACCCTCCGGCCCAGCCCGGCCGTTCCGTCTCGCGAGGGTAACCCGGCCGGGCATGACCAACACCGACGTCCGGCTCGGAACCTCTACCCGGGAGACCAGACCAGACAAGGCCCTCCCTCCGCTCGGAGCATTACCTCGCGCACGCTGTCGCGGACCAACGCGCACGCATACACCGATGCCGATGACAACCGAGCGGTGGGTCTGTCGCCACGCTTGCGCCTCGAACGCTCGGCCGACCGCCTCCTCCTCGCTCCGTTACGTAACGGTGCAGGATGGTCGTGTGGCGTTGACGAACGCGGAACGGCAGGCACGTTATCGGGAGCGGCGCAAGGCCGGCGAATCCCGGATCCGGTACCGTCGGCCAGCGGACCGGAGTCGCGGCCACAGCAGTGGAACGACGCCGTGCAGACGCTCCTGGAGTTGCAGGAACAGTACCGGGAGTGGCGGGACGCGTTGCCGGAATCGCTGGCCGGCTCCGCGACTGCGGAGTTGCCCGAGCAGGTCTGCGATCTGGATCTGTCGGTACTGGAGGGGCTGTCGAGCTGCCCAGAGGCTTCGGGCGTGACGGCTAGCGCGCCGGCAAACACCTTGCCAACAGAGGACGCCGTGAAGTAGATCTCGACTCCAGTCTCGGGCCGTCGGAAATGGCCGGTTTTGAGGCGCCCATAAATGGCCGGTTTTGACCCGCTCATTGAGGCTCGCACCAACGCCAAGCCAGCACCAGGTAGCGCCGGGTCACGTGAACAGGGAAGAAGCCCTTGCCGGCGGCCCAGACGAACGCATCCCTTGAGCCTTTCGACGAGTTGCACTCCCGGCAAGCGGGGACCAGGTTGTCGGCGGCGTCCGGACCGTTCTTGAACTGCGGGATCAGGTGGTCGACGCTCGTTGCCTCCTCGCCGCAGTAGACGCACTCGCCGGCGAGCTTCACCTTCTCCTCACGCACCCCGATGGCTCGGGGCGCCTTCCCGCTGTCCAACAGCCGGCGCCGCTCGGCCAGTCCGATCCCTGCGCACCGGCTCAGGTCGGTGGTGCCACGCCGGAACAGCGTGTAGTAGATCATTCGGGCGTACGCCTTCGCCAACTCCTCGCGGACGGTCTTCGTCTGGATTCGGTCGAAGCCGCGCATCGCGGGGCTCCGAACAGGCGCCGATTGCTCGCTCATCCCTGCTCCTGCAGGGCGAATCCTATCCCAGCCACCATGGCAGGTTCTCGTTTCACCATCGCCGATATGTCGGACGTCGCCCATCCGGATGCCTGGCGCGACGACCGCCTCGTGCTCGACCTGGCCGAATACCGGGCGAGCGACTCCTGGTCCTCGGCAATCGAGTACACCGACTACGCTCCCGTGGGACTGCCGTAACGTCCTCGAGCCTTGCCTGCAGGCACCCGGAACCGAGCGTCGCCACGCTACGGCTGGATTTGCCGTAGCAGCCGTTGGTCGGCCCACTCGTTCGGTCGTTGCGGCCGGCGTGCTCATCGTCAACGGCAGGCTCGACACGGCCGACGTGCTACTGTCCGCAGCGTGAGCACGGAAACCGCCGCGAGACCACGGCCGCTCCGCCTGACACAGGCCCGCATCGGCGACACGCTGCACGACGGCAACGGCATCCGGGTGACGATCGTCAAAGCCTTCACGACCCTGAAACCCGAGACCGAGGCGACCGCCCGCGCGGTCGACTACCTGGTCGTCGGTGCGATGGCTCCCGACCAGTTCCGCGTGTATTCGGACGACGAGCACGACGTCGCCCGCTGGCGGCGCGTCGAGACGCCGGAGTCGCCGTGGGACGCCGGATCCCGCAGGGTGACCAGACCACCGTGGATCCGATAAGCGGAGGTGTTCGCGATCAGATCAGGGCGTTGGAGGGGAACCGGTGCCTCATGCCAACTTGAAGACGACGGCGTTAACCCGTAACCGGGATTCTCTCGAAGAAAGGGAAACGGTGTGCGCAAAATAGTTGCGGCGAGTGTGCTACTAGTACCCCATTTGGACCCTGGCGAGGCGCGTAATGTGACCTGGACCCTCGCAAGTTGTTGATTCTATTGGTGGGCCGCGCTGGGATCGAACCAGCGGCACCCTGATTAAAAGTCCGTGTCCTGCGGACTTTATTCCGATTCGTCCGCGTCAACCCGGCTTCACTAAACCCCGGAAACACAGCACTTTATCGGTCGTTCGCGATTCGCTTGCGTGAATCGCGTTGACGCCGTATCATGGCGAAACGGTGACACGTTGGTGACACGCTTCGACCTACTGATAGACGCACTGACTGGAAACCACGGGGGCGAACATGCTCACGGAGAAGGTGATTCGGGACGCGAAGGCCGACGGGAAGTCGCGCACGATCTGGGACTCGCAGGTGCCCGGCCTGGGGCTCCAGGTGACGCGGGGCGGAACCCGAAACTTCGTCGTCCGGTATCGGGTGGGCGGCCGGAAGCGGCAGGCGATCCTGTGCCGGGTCGGTGGCGTCGCGTTGGCCGCGGTCCGCAAGCGCGCGGCGGACGAGCTGATGCGTATCCGCGCGGGCGAGGTCGACCCGCTGCAGCGTGAACACGACGCACGGGAGGCGCCGACCGTGGCTGACGGACTCGATCGGTTCTTCGGCGCATACGTCGCGGATCGCATCGCAACCGGCCGCATGGCCGCACGCACCATCGAAGACTACCGGCTTCAGGCTGAACGGTACGTCCGCCCCGCGCTCGGGACACGCAAGGTCGCGGAGGTCGCTCGGCGTGACGTCGAGGCCATGCTCGGACGTCTCCGACACGCACCCGTCCAGAGGAATCGGGTGCTCGCGCTCACGTCGCGACTGTTCACCGCATTCGAGAAGTGGGAATGGCGGCCGGACCGCTCGAATCCGGCCCGCGGGATCGACCGGGCGCGGGAGGAGCCGCGAGATCGCGTTCTCTCCGCTGACGAGATCGAGGCGCTCGCCGCCGCGCTCACGGACGCCGCGAGCGGGAGCCCCGCATCAATCGCTGCGATCCGCTTCGCCGCCGTCACGGGCCTGCGCATCGGCGAGGTCATCGCGATCCAGTGGGAGCACGTGGATCTCGACTCCGGCCGGCTGGTGATGCCGAAGACGAAGACGGGCCGGCGGCATCACGACCTGCCAGCCGCAGCGCTCGCGATTCTCGCCGACCTTCCGCGGTTCAACCGGTGGGCGTTCACGACGGGACCGGACGCTGCCATCACCTACCGGACGGTGCGCCAGCACTTCGCCCGTGTCGCCAAGCGGGCCGGACTCGAGGATGTGTGCTTGCACGACCTGCGGCGCACGGTCATGACGCGAGCGGCGGCGGCGGGCGTCGGGACGCACGTGCTCCGAGACCTGCTCGGGCACAAGACGACGACGATGGCGGACAGATACGTCCGCGCGGTCGGGAACCCGGTGCGCGACGCTCGGCACCGCATCGGCGCGGAGATGGCGGCGATCATGGCCGGCAAGAGCGGCGAGGTCGTGCCCATGGAGCGACGCCGTGGATGACGAGCAGTTTGATGGGTTTGTCCGACGCGCTCGGATGGACCTTTCGAGTCCGCTTCTGTACCTCGATTCGACTGCCGCCGAAGGCCGCGCCCGCGCCTACTTGGAGGTCTATCGGCCGCGCGGGGACTCGGGCGATTACCTCGCCAGATTGATCGCGGAATCCGAGAGTGACAAGTCGTCCTGGGATGCCTTGGCCATGATTGCGCAAGCCTTGATTCGCAAGGGCGAAGCACTTCCCGCTGCGCTGACGGGTTGGGCCATTGACGTTCTCGCGGACCAAATGGCGAAGCGAGGCGAGGAACGCCGGCCCCGTCCATCAACGGGTAGCGATGCGTATGCGGGCCGCGATTGGAACTACTACCACTACATCCGTCGTCTAGAAGAACGGTGGAACTTGAAACCGACGCGCAATGAGGCATCGGAGTCCTGTTGCGGGTGTGAAGTGGTCGCCGCCGCCACAGGTAGACCGTACAAGACGGTCGAAAGAATCTGGCTCCGCCGTTCTCGCGAAATGCGCAAAGCGTGAGGATGCGCGCACCATGAATCGGCGTTAACGTGGTTCTCGTCAAGTGACGAGGGGGGCCACGACATGACGCGATTCGACGCTGACCGCTACTACAGAACGGATGATCCGGCGCTGGCCGTGATCGCCACGCGAGGCACGCTCGCCCAGTGGCGACACCGGGGCTACGGGCCGGCATACGTCCGGTTCGGGAACCGAATTCTCTACCTGGGCGCCGCGCTCAACAAATGGCTGGACGCGCACCTCGTCGAGCCGACGGCCGCCGCATGAACAGCGTCGCCGCGCTCCGCGCCGCACCAGCACCGGCGGAGCAGCACCACGTCGCGTTCGCCGAGGCGTTTGCGCGCGCCCACGCCGCCGATCGTCGGCACTGGGCGACGCGCGGCCGGTGGATGGCATGGAGCGACGGCGAGGGCTGGCGCGAGGCAACGGAGCCACTCCACGACATGGCGCGTGCCATCGACCGCATCGTGCCGACCGATGAGCGGGCCGCCTGGTTCCGGGTCAGCCACCTTCGAGACGCGCTCACCCTGGCCGCCGAATCGCTGCCACGGGCTGAATGGGACCATGAGCCCAACCTGCTCGGGCTGCCCGGCGGTCGCGTCGTCAAACTCACGACGGGTGTGGACCGCGCGCAAACGCCGGACGACTGGATCACGATGGCCGCAGGCTGCGACCTTGCCGACGAAGTCTCGATCCCGTGGCTCGACTTCGTGGGCGAAGCCTGCGGCGGCGACGGCGAGATGGTCAGTGCGCTGCAGGCGGCCGTCGGGGCGTCGGCGTTCGGCCACAACCGGGAGCATCGCGTCGAGGTCTTGTGCGGGGACGGCGGAACCGGCAAGTCGACGTTCGCCGAGACGGTCGCAGCGGCGCTTGGCGGTTACGCCGGCGTGTTGCCCGCGACAGTGCTCAACGCTCGCAACGAGCAGCATCCGACCGGCATCGCGGGCCTGCTCGGCAAGCGGTTCGCGACCGCGCCCGAGGTTACGGGCGGCACGTTCCGGTCCGAAACTCTCAAGGCGATCGCCGGCGGCGATGCGATCCCTGCGCGCTATATGCGGATGAATTTCTTCGTCTTCCGGCCGGCCGCGACCATCTGGATCCCCACCAATGAACCGCCGGCCGTCCGGCTCGTGGATCATGCGCTCCGGCGACGGCTGCGGATCTGGCCGTTTGAGGCGAGGCCGGCCGATCCCGACCCGACCTTGCCGGCCCGGTTGCGCTCTCCGGACGAATTGCCGGGGGTGCTGCGGTGGATCGTCGAGGGCGCGAACGAGTACGCCGCCATCGGCCTGCACGACTGCCGCGCGGTGCGCGACGCCACGGCGGGCTACTTCGAGGCGACCGATTCTGTCGGTGGCTGGTTCACGACCCGGTGTGAGAAGTCGCCGGAATCGGAGACGGCAGCGGCAGCGCTCTACCGCGACTACTGCGACTGGTGCGAGGGCGAGGGCATGCGGGCGGTGTCTCGCACCGCCTGGGGCACAGCGGTTGGCCGGCGAGCCACGAAACGGCGCGCGAGCCGTGGATTCGTCTACGCCGTCGGGCTGCGGATGTAGGGTGTGTATACGATGTAGGGTTTTCCGGTTTACCCTTACGCGCGCGTGTGGGCGCAAACTGGAAAAGGGTGCACACCCTACATACCCTACATGGAGGATTAAGCGATGACGAAAGTCGAGGCCAGGGTTGCGGTGCAGGTGTTGGCGTGGACGGCTGGCGAAGATGGCGGATACGTGCCGGCGATCGGCAAGGAGCCGCACTACTGGTGTCATACGGACGCGCGCACCGTCAGCGAGATCGAGGCCATGCTGCGGGCTGCGGGTTTCAAGATCGTCGAGGGGCCGCGCGCCGTCCGAAGAGGACGCTGATGACGGCGGTGCGTGGGACCCTGCCGCGATTCGGGCTGCGGGAGTGCAGGCACCGGTGTTGGGCTGTCCTGTCCGTGAAAGCCGTAACGCCGTGACGAGGGTGTGACGTTGCCGTATCGAGATCCGGCGGCGGCGCGACTGGCGAACCGCGATCGGCAACGGCGGTTCCGGGCGCGCCGGCGCACGAAGACGACGGCCGCGCAGGTGGTCGACTTCCCGACCCCGGCCGATCCGGTCGAGGAGCTGGCGGCGTGGGCGGCGGACGTGCTCCGGGTGCCGGCCGGGCATCCGCGGGCCGGCGAGCCGATGGCGCTACCCGCCTTCGCGGTCGACTTCCTGCGGGCGGGGTGGGAGGCGCACGAGTCCGCCCTCTGCATCGCGCGGAAGAATGCGAAGTCGGCGATCTGCGCGGTGCTGGCGCTCGGTTTCCTCGCCGGTCCGCTGCGGCGGCCTGGCTGGCGCGGTGCGGTGGCCAGCGTCAACCGGGAGAAGGCGGGCGAGCTGCGCGCGCAGATAGAGGCCATCGCGAGGGCATCCGCACTGGAGGGGTTGACGTTCCGCGCCTCCCCGTATCCGGGCAAGGTCTTGTCGGACTCCGGCGCGCTGGAGGTCCTGTCGTCGGATCGGTCGGCGGGGCATTCCTCGAGCTTCGACTTGGTGATCGTCGACGAAACAGGGCTGATGCCGGAACGCTCCCGGGACCTGCTGGCCGGCCTGCGGTCGTCGGTCTCGGCGAAGGGCGGGCGGACGATGCACATCTCCGTCCGGGGCGACTCCCCGCTCTACGCGGAGATCCTGCACAACCCCGCGGTGGTGACACGCACCTACGAGGCGCCGGCCGGGTGCCGCCTCGACGATGAGGACGCATGGCGCGCCGCGAATCCGGGGCTCGGGACGATCAAGAGCGCGTCCTACATGCGGGCCGAGGTCCGGCGCATCCGCGGGGCGCCGGGCGACGAGCCGAGCTTCCGCGCCTACGACCTGAATCAGTCGCTCTCGCCTACCCGCGAGATGGTCTGCTCCCCGGACGACCTGCGCGCCTGCTTCGTCGAGGAGCTGCCGCCGCGGTCCGGTCCGTGCGTCCTGGGCTTCGACTGCGGGGAGGCTACGAGCGCTACGGCGGCGGCGGTGGCATGGCCGGAGACTGGCCGGCTCGAAACCTGGATGGCCTACGGCGACGTGCCGCCGATCGCTGAGCGCGCCAAGCGCGACGATGCGCCCTACGGGCAGATGATCCAGCGGGGCGAGCTCAGGCTCTACCCCGGCCGCGTGGTGCCGGTGGCCGGCTTCCTGTCCGACGTGGAGGCCGAGCTCGGCGGGTGCCGCGTGGTGAAGGCGGCGGCCGACGGCTACAAGGACAGCGAGGTCCGGGACTACCTCGACCGGGCCGCGGTGCGCTGGCCGATCCAGTTCCGCCGGGTCGGCGCGGGGAAGGATGGCGGCGCCGACGTACGCGCCTTCCAGCGGCTCATCCTCGACCGGCGGATCGCGCTGCGGCCGAACCTGTCACTGGTCGCCGCGATCACGAAATCCACTCTACGCCGGGACGCCAACGGGAACCCTGCGCTCGACCGGGCGACTTCGCGTGGGCGGATAGACGTGCTGTCCGCTGTCGTGATTGCGGCGGGCCTGGTCGCCAGGATGCCGAAGCGGTCACGGGGCGCGTTCATCGGCGTTGCCGGTTGACGACTTGCGTTCTCGACGCTGGCAAAATTCGCAAGTTGCGAAATTTCGATGAGTCGCAACCACACCAAGCTTGACCGGCGCCGGCTGGCGGCCTTGCGCTGGCACGTGCGCCATAGGGACGGGTTCCGCTGCCGGCGTTGCGGTCGGGCCGGCCGGCTGGAAGTGCACCACCAGGTGCCAATCGAGGCCGGCGGCGCGCCCTACGACGACGCCAACTGCATCACCCTCTGCCGCGGCTGCCACATACGCCACCATCAGGCCGAGCGGGAAGCGAACCTACCGCCGGACGTTCGGGAATGGCGGCGGCTTCTAGATAATTTACGCGCATGACATCATAAGCAATAGTGATAGCATGGTGACTCGGCCTATCGAGGGAGAGGAAACCATGCTGGAAAGCACCAAGCACAGACTTCGCGGAATCGCGATCAAGAAGCGGCTGCGCGAGATCGCCGGGCTGGAGGGCGACGCGCTGACCGCCGAGATCCGCTCCGAGGCGGACGGGCTCCAGACCGAGCTCGCGGACGTCGAGACGCGCGAGGCCGCCGCCATCGCGAGCGAGCCCGACCCCGAGGTCCGCGTGACCGATACCACGGACCCCGAGGTTCGCGAGCGGTTGGAGCTGCGCGGCCGGGCGTCGTTCGGGCGCTACCTGATGGCGCGGATGCAGGGCCGGTCGGTGCTGGACGGCGCCGATGCCGAGTTCGCAGCCGCCCACGGCATCACCGACATCATGGCGCCGGTCGAGGCCGGCGGCGGCGTTCCCCTCGACCTGTGGGAACAGGACAGGCCGCAGCCGGAGACGCGCGCGGCGACCCCGGCTCCGGCCACCGGGACCGGGACGACCGTGGCGCCGATCAGCCCGTTTTTGTTCAGCCCGTCGATTGCGCCGATATTGAACATTGCGATGCCGTCGGTGCCGTCGGGGAGCTGGAGCGAAATGACCGTCACGACCAGCGTCCCGGCCGGCGCGGTGGCGAAGGGCGGCGACGCTTCCGATACGGCGGGCGCGTTGACCGCCCGCACCACGGGGCCGCGGCGTATCTCGGCCCGGTTGGAGCTGACCCTCGAGGACATCGCCGCCGTCGGGCAGGCGGGCTTCGAGTCCACCATGCGCGAGAACGCTTCGATGCGTCTCTCCGACGAGTACGACCTGCAGTGCATCGCGGGCGATGGCGTGGCGCCGAACGTCGCCGGCCTGCTCGGCCAGTTGAACGACCCGACCGACCCGACGATGGTCGCCAAGTTCGACGACTGGGTTTCGGCCTACGCGGATGCGGTCGATGGGCTGTGGGCGAACGAGACCGCCGACGTGCGGATGATCGTCGCCGTCGCCGCCTACCGGCTGGCTGCGAAGTCCTTCCGCGGCGATGCCACGGCCGGCGCGCCGAACCAGACCGCGGCGCAGTACCTCAAGGGGGCGACCGGCGGCTTCACCACCAACAAGAGATTCCCCGCCCCGGTGTCCAACATCGCGAAGGGCATCATCTACCGGATGGGCCGGGGGGTGCGGACGGCCGTGCATCCCGTCTGGAACCGGATCGCCGTGGATGACCCGTACACCCTGTCGAGGTCGGGACAACGTGCATTCACGATGCACGTGCTCGTTGGAGACAAGGTGCTCCTGGTGCAGCCGGACGCCTACTCGGCCGCCGAGTTCAAGGTGGCGTAGATGGCCATCGTCCCCGTTGCCGGTCCGGCCGGATCGGGCAAGAGCCAGATCGTGGCCGCCGAGCGGCGGCCGGGCGACGTCCTGATCGACTACACCGCCTTGTGGGTGGCGCTCACGGGCGCCGTCCGCGGGGAGGATGGCCGGTATCCGGTCAGGGAAGACGACGACCCCTCCCTGCCGTTGGTGTCCGCTGCCTACTGGTGGATGCTCGGCGAGGCGGTCAAGCGCGAGCTGAGCGGCTTCGTGACTACCGCCTCGAGGGCCAACATCGAGCGGTTGGAGGACGTCACCGGCCAGGCAGCGCGCATCATCGAGCCAGAGCCCGGTCCGCTGATCGCGCGGCTCACTGAGGTCGACACCGACGGCGAGTACGTCGAGGGGCAGTGCGTCTCGGCGGTGCGGCGCTGGTGGACGGACGCGGCCGAAATCCAGTGGCACGCTCGGGGCGTCGGGAGCTGGCGCGGTCCGGACGGGAAGACGCATCGCGTCCTGTCGAGGCCGCCCCGGCGACGGAGACGAAGATGACCAGGGAGATCCGCTGTTCGATTGAGCTGCGCGCGGAGAGGACGTCGCCGGGGCGCGTCACCGGTGTCCTGATCGAGATGGGCCGGGTGGCCGGCGATCGGAGAGAGGTCTTCACGCCGGGATCGGTCAGGTTTCCATCGAACGGCCTGCGACTGCTGGCCGAGCATCGCGGTCGCATGGTGGGCCGATTCGAGCCCATCACCGACGGCTCGCAGATCCGCATCGACTACCAGCTCCCCGACACCGAGCTCGGCCGGGAAGTGGCCGGCGAGATCCGGAGCGGTCGCAAGGCGGGCTTGTCGGTCGAGTTCTTCCCGACTGAGGAATCGACCGTCCAGGGCGTGCGGGAGGTCCGCGGCGCGCTCATCGATGCCGCCGCGGTTGTCGCCGACCCGGCGTACAAGCAGGCCCGCGTCGAGGTCCGCCAGGACGGCGACCGTGACCGACTCCGGAGGGTGGTCGAGTGGCTGTAACGCTGGACGTGGCGGCGTTACGTAACGCTCTCCGATTGGGCGACACGGCCGAGGAAACGGCCGAAGTCACGCGGCTTCTCGCCTACGCGACCGAAGCGGTCACGCGGTATGCGCCTGACGCGCCGGACACGATCCACGACGAGGCGGCGATCCGTGTCGCCGGCTACCTCGCCGACCAGCCGAACGCCGGCCGCCGGGACGCCTTCGCCAACGCGCTGAGGTCATCCGGCGCCGCTGCCATCCTCGTGCCCTACCGGGCTCACGGCCTGGGCGTGGCGGGTGCGACCGGGACCGCGGCGAGCTCGACCCCGGCGACCCCGGCGGCACCCGCTGGTCTGCGGCAGACCGGTATCGAGACAGTCATCGTCGCGACGGCGGACCGGTGGGTCGGGACTGCGCTTCCGTATCCCGCTACCGCCATCTTCGGCGTGCAGGTTGACGCGCAGGCCATCGCGCTCGGGTTGACTGCGAACCTGCCGGATGCCGGCGTGTCGGCCGGGGCCGATGCAACCGCGGCGCTCGGGACCAACCTGTTCTCGCTCGGCAGCGACCGGGCGATCATGGCGGATACCGGGGGGGCGATCTACTTCGCGGCGTCGGCCGCCGGAACCTACACCGTCAGGCTGTTCGAGCATGCCTAGTCTCGATAGGCGCGTCACCGTGCGCGTCTCCAGCCAGGGCGTGAACGACTTCGGAGAGAGCGTCGAGACCCGAACGGACTTCCCAGTGTGGGCGATGCTCGTGCAGGACCGGCTCGCGCGCAACATCGAAGTGGGCGGCGTCTACTCGACGGCGGGCCGGGTCTGGCGGGTGCGGTTCAATCAGGCGTTCATCGACGCGCTCGGCGAGGAAGGGATGCTTTCGGTTCTTCCCGGCGACGGCGCCGACCCCGACATCATCACCGGGATCGGCGAGCCGACCGACCGCGGCGAGACGCGGCGCCGCCGGTATCTGGATCTGCTGAGCTGAGGCTGATCATGAAGCTGTGGCCGTGGTCGAAGAGGGAGGCGCGCGAGTCGGACGGCACCTATGAGGGCCAGATCCTCTCCGCATTCGAGTCGTCGGCCACCACGCCGGCGACGGCGGGCGCCACTGCCGCGGTCGAGGCGGCGGCATCGATGGCCGGTCGCTGCCTGGCGTCAGCGACGGTCACAGGGGCGCACTGCGTAGGGCCTGCCGAGCTGATGCAGATGGGCAGGGACCTACTCCGCCGCGGACAGAGCGTGTGGCGCATCGCCGTCGCTCCGGAGGGCGTGCGTCTCGCGTTGGTCGGACATTGGGACCACTACGGAGGTCCTGACCCTGCATCCTGGACGATGCGCCTCTCGGAATACGGCCCGTCCGGGACGGAAACGCGCACCATCCCGTGGGCCGGCGTGATCGACGTCCGGTATCAGGTGGACCGCGCCCGCCCTTGGTGGGGTCTGTCGCCTCTCGCTGCCGCCTCTGAGGCGGGTCGGCTGTCCGCCGCGGTCACCAAGGCGTTGGCTGACGAGGCCGGCGGGCCGGTGGGCAGCCTCATCGAGACGCCGAAGGACGGGGAGGACCCGACTGTCGCCGGCATCAAGGCGGCGCTGCCGGGGCTGCGCGGTCGGGCGGCGCTGGTCGAGTCCGGAGACTTCGACGTGCCGGGCGGCGGCAGGGGCATGAAGACGTGGAACGTGACCCGCCTGGGCGCGGATCCGCCCGCGGCCGAAGTCGAGCTGATGCACCGCGCCTTCGTCGAGGTGCTGGCGGCGTGCGGCGTGCCGCCGTCCCTGTTCGGCGAGCGGTCGGACGGCACCGCGCAGCGGGAGTCGTTCCGGCGCTACCAGCACTCCAGCCTGGCGCCGCTGGCGAAGCTGATCGCCGCCGAGCTGAGCACCAAGCTCGAGGCGGAGGTCGAGATCGACCTGACCGCCATCCACGCCGCCGACATCATGGGCAAGGCGAGGGCCTGGAGGTCGCTGGTGGGGAATGACGCCGCCATGACCACGGATGCCGCTGCGCGCATCGTGGGCTTCGAGGGGGAGTGATGATGACCGCGATCAGGGACCTGGCGCGCGAGCTTCGGCTGACGATCCCATCCGTCACCTACCATTGCCGGATGAGGGGTATCGAGTACGTCAGGCGACTCCCCGAGGGCGCGACCGGTGGCCAGTGCATCGCGTTCGTGACCGACGACGACGCCTGCGCCATCCGGGCGCACTACGCGCACCGGCTCGCGAGCCTTGACGATTGAGGGGGCGTTGGCTCGCGCGACCTAGGAGTCTGCGCCGCAGAAAAACAGATGCGACAATTGTAGGCGAGCCGACGACGGAAGGATTCGATGTCGACGACATTCCGCCCCTACGTGCCGGACCAGTCACTGCTGTTGCCGCCCGACGTGCGGGAGTGGCTGCCCGAGGGCCACTTGGCGCACCACATCAGCGATCTGGTGGACGATCTGGATCTGACGGCGTTTTACGCGCCGTACGAGGGAGACGGCCGCCGCAACGCGCCGTATGAGCCCCGGATGATGGTGAAGGTTCTGCTCTACGCGTACGCGACCGGGGTGTTCTCGTCGCGCCGGGTGGCGCGGAAGCTGGAAGAGGACGTGGCGTTCCGGGTGCTGGCGGCGGGGAACTTTCCGCAACATCGGACGCTGTGCGAGTTTCGGCGTCGGCACCTGGAGGATTTCCAGGCGCTGTTCGTGGAGGTGGTCCGTCTGGCGCAGGAGTTGGGTCTGGCGCGCTTGGGGAAGCTGTCTATCGACGGGACGAAGGTGCGTGCGAACGCGAGCAAGCACAAGGCGATGAGCTACGACCGGATGCAGGAAGAGGAACAGCGGCTGGCAAGCGAGATCGAGGCGCTGTTGCGTCAGGTGGATGCGGTTGACGAGGCCGAGGACGCACGCCTGGGGTCGGAGGTTCGGGGCGATGATCTGCCGGCGGAGTTGCGCCGGCGGGAAGCACGTCTGGCAGCGATTCGCGCGGCGAAGGCGCGCCTGGAAGCGAAGCAACGGGCGGCGGACGACGCGCGGGGTCGGCAGCCGGGTCAGGACCGGAACCCGAGGGGCGGTCCGCCGTACAAGCGGGCGTATGGCGAGCCGGACGACAAGGCGCAGAGCAACTTCACGGACCCGGAGAGCTCGATCATGAAGACGAGCAGTGAGGGGTTCCAGCAGTGCTACAACGCGCAGGCGGCGGTGGACGCGGAGCACCAGTTGGTGGTGGCGACGGATCTGACGGCGAACGCGAGCGACCAGGGTGAGTTGCCGGTGTTGCTCGACGCGGTGAAGGAGACGTTCGACGCGCAGCCGGAGACGGTGCTGGCCGATGCGGGGTACTGCAACGAGCGGGACCTGAAGGACCTGGAGCGGCGGCGCATTGACGGGTATGTGGCGCCGGGCCGGGAGGGCAAGCAGGCGGCTACCCGCGATCTGGAGGCCCATCCGGCGACGGGTCGCATGAGGGAGAAGCTGGCGACGCCGGCGGGCCGGACAGCGTATGCGGAGCGCAAGTGGTTGTCGGAGGCTCCCTACGGTTGGATCAAGCACGCGCTGGGCTTCCGGCGCTTCAGTCTGCGTGGACTGGCGAAGGTGCGCTGCGAGTGGGACTTGGTGTGCCTGGCGTTGAACGTCAAGCGCCTGCACGTGCTGATGGCGGCGTAGGATGCGGGGAATGCGGCTCGCCACGGCGGCAAATCGACGCGCACCGCGGTTTCTGGCGGCCCGTGCGGCCCGCGAGGACCGAATTTTGCTCTCTGTTCGCCAACCACCGAAAATCCACCCCGCCCGGCCGACTGGCGAAGCCGCCCCGACACGGAGCTCAGGGCGTGGGCTGGCGACCCATTTCCTGCCGCAAACGTCCTGCGGCGCAGACTCCTAGGGTGTCGTTACCTCAACCTTAGAGTCGGGAACACCGAATTCGGCAGGCACCTTCGAGGCGAAGTCTTCGACTCGCTGCTTCAAGGCGGCGACGCTGGCTTCCTCCATGCCGGCGACCCCAATCTTCAGTATTACCCACCGGGGTGGCGCTGAGCCGGGGGAAATCCGGGCCTCGTTCTGAACGCTCATACGCTAAGCTCCCGTTTGCCTGGTGACACCTTGGTGACACGCTGGCTTTGGCTGCTTCCCGGAATCTCTGTAAACTGTTGATTCTATTGGTGGGCCGCGCTGGGATCGAACCAGCGGCACCCTGATTAAAAGTCAGGTGCTCTACCACTGAGCTAGCGGCCCGGAGAGGACCGGTCTCCAGTAACGCGGCGAGCGCACTGCCGACGCTTCGAGACCTGTCGTCGCAACAGCCGTTTGCCGAACCGAAGTCACGTGGCGCTCAGGGTACCACGTCTCGGCGCCCACGGGCATCGGAGCGAGGCCTCCTGACTGACAAATCATGCCGGAGCATCCGCACGTCGCGCGGAGCTCGCCCGCCACTCTGCGGCTGGTGCCCCGTCCTGGCGCGCCGGCGGCGTCCGGCAAGGGGCCGCCCCGGCGCCGGCGCCCGGAGGACCTCCTCGAGCTGCTCGGCGAGGTCGCAGCGAGCCGTGATCTATTGGCCGGTACGGGCTGCGGGTAGGGAGCCGGCTGGATACACGCTCGTGACGGCGCGCCCCCGGCCCGAACCGGAGGGCCGCGGCGGGGAAGCCGCGGCCCTCCGGAACTGAGAGCCGTCCCAGCGTGCGCCGCCGGGCCTCAGTGCACCATCAGCGGAACGCTGGCGGTCAGCGTTCCCCACTCGAAGCCGAGGGCGCCGTCTTCGATCGAGATGACGAGCTGCTCGGCCGGCGGGTCGAGCGCGCCGACGGTCATCGGGACGTGCACGACGTCGTGCTCGGAGTTGTACGCCGTACCCCATTGGCCGGTCTCGCTGTTGACCACCAGGTGGAACTCGTCGTCCGCCTGCATGGTCCACAGCGTGTACTCGCCGGCCGGGATGACCGCTTCGCCGAGCATCAGCTCGCGGTCGGTGGTCAGCGTGGTCGCCTCGTCGGCGCCGAGGCGCCAGACGGCGTCGGCCATCGGCTCGACGCTGTCGCCGATGACCCGGCCCTTCAGGAACGGACGGCCGTAGTCGATCGTGATGTTGCCTTCGTCGACGCTCCAGTGGACGCTGACGTGCGGGCTGCCGCCGGTGCCTTCGTGGACGAGCGTGGCGTGGCCGCCGCCGAGCATCTCCATGGCGCCGGCATCGGCCGCCTCGGCGTCCATGTCCGCGCCCTCGGGATCCATTGCCTCAGCTTCCGGCGCCTCGCCGCCGCCGCCTCCGCAGGCCGCGACGAAGGTCAGCGCCAGCAGCGCCAGGAACGATGTGAGTAGCAGGTTGCGCGCGTTCATCGGTCTCCCTTCCATTGGTAGATCCCGAAAGGATAGCACGTGCCCGCGCGCCCCCCGCGGGCGAATGGGGCCGGGGCGATGGCCGGCGGCCGCCTGGGAGTCTGCGCCGCAGAAACGGGCGGACTCCGGTAGAAGCCTGGCCGGGCGGCAATCGGCGCCGCGGGCGAGGATGGCCGGTCTACAGAATTCGCAGGCCGAGGGCGGAGAGCACGAGCTCGGCGCCCAGCTCGGCGGTGGCGTTCCGGTCGTCGAGGGTGGGGTTGAGCTCGACGAGGTCGAGTGCGCGCAGCCGCCCGCTGTCGGCGACCGTCTCCATCACGAGGTGGGCTTCGCGGTAGCTGAGGCCGCCGCGGACCGGGGTGCCGACGCCCGGGGCGATGCTCGGGTCGCAGACGTCGAGGTCGAAGGAGACGTGCAGCCCGCCGCCGTCGCGGCCGGTCAGCTCTAGGGCCCGCTCGGCCACCGTCGCCATCCCGAGCCGGTCGACGTCCTTCATCGTGAAGACGTGGATGCCGGACGCGACGACCCGCTCGCGCTCGGCCGGGTCGAGGTTGCGGACGCCGACGAGCACGGTGCGGGCGGGATCCACCGCCGGCGACGCGCCGCCGAGCGCGGAGAGCTCGCCCGGTTCCGGTCCGAGCAGCGCGGCGAGCGGCATGCCGTGTACGTTGCCGCTGGGACTGGTGCCGGGGGTGTTCATGTCGCCGTGCGCATCGATCCAGAGCAGGCCCAGGGGCTCTTCGCGCCGCCGCGCGGCGGCGGCGGTCGCCGCGACGGATCCGGCCGACAGGCTGTGGTCGCCCCCGAGCACGACAGGGAGGGCGCCGGCCGCCAGGGAGGCGGCGGCGGTCTCGAACAGGCGCCGGCAGACCTTGGCGATGTCGTCGATGTACTTCCTGCCGGGGTCTCCCGGGTGCCTGGTCTCCCGGATCGGCGCGTCCAGGTTGCCGCGATCCGTGACGGCGTATCCCAGCTCGGCGATCCGGTCGCCGAGCCCGGCTATGCGCAGGGCGGAGGGCCCCATGTCGACCCCGCGCCGGTCGGCGCCGAGGTCGAGCGGTACCCCGATGACGTGCACGGGGTCGACGGGAATCGAATCGGCGTGACCGGGATCGGCGGGCTCCGGATCGGCGTGACCGGCATTCATGGCGTGCTCCGCAGCGCGCCGGCCGCCGCCCGCCCGGCCGCCCGCCCGGCCGCCACGCAGTCGGCGATGCCGACGCCGCGGAAGGCGGCGCCGATGACCTGCAGCCCCGGCGTCCGGGTCAGGCGCCGGTCGAGCCTGGCGACCCGTTCCCGGTGGCCGACGTCGTGTTGCGGGTTCGCGCGCGGCCAGCGGTAGACGCGCGCCAGCGCCGGCTCGCCGCCGATGCCGAGGAGCCCGGCCAGGTCGGCCCGCACGGTGTCGATGAGGGCCCCGTCCGGTCGTCCGGGCGCGTCCGGCTGCCGCGCGCCGCCGACGAAGCCGCGCAGCAGGACGTGATCGCCGGGGGCGCGGCCGGGCCACTTGGAGGAGATCCAGGTGGCCGCGGTGATGGAGAGCCCCGGCTCGATCCGCGGCACGACGAACCCGCTGCCCCGGAGCGGATGGGCGACGGCGGCGCGGGGGAAGGCGAGAACCACTATCGCGACGGAAGTGTCCGTGAAGCCCCGGCACAGACTGCCGAGCGCATCGTCGATGCCGGCCACGAGCGGCGTCGTGGCGTGGGCGGGCAGCGCGCAGATGACCTGATCCGCGGTGATGCGGAGGCCGTGCGCCGTCTCCAGGGCGTAGGGCGGTCCGGCCGACAGGCGGGCGATCTCGATCCCGCTGCGGAGGCGCTCGGCCGGGAGCCGTGCGGCCAGGGTGCGGGGCAGCGTCTCGAGTCCGTCCGCGAACGAACGAAACGGCCCGTCGCGCTCCGGCGTTCCCGCGCGCGCCGCCGCGGTCCGGCGAAACGCTCGAATCACGCTGCCGTGCCTGCGCTCCGCGTCGACGAACCGGGGAAAGAGCGCGTGCATGGAGAGCCGCTCGACGTCTCCCGAGTGGATGCCGGCCAGAAGCGGCTCCGCGAGATAGTCGGTCGCCTCGGCGCCGAACCGGCGGCGGAAGAAGGCGGCTATCGACTCGTCGCGGGCAGCTTCCTCGGGGCCTTCCGCGTCCGGATCTCCCCTCCGGCGGGGCGTGAGCAGCTCCAGGCCGAGGCGCAGGCGGCCGCTCCGGGAGAGGAGCCGGTGGCCGGCGAGCGAGCCGGGTCCGGTCGGGATGCCGAAGACCGAGCCGGGGGGCAGCGGGTGAAGCACGCCCCCGCGCACGACGTGGGCGGTGCGCGGCGCGCGTGTCGGGATGAGCCGGCCGGCGAGGCCGAGCTCCTCGCACAGGGCGATCGCCGCCGGCTTCTGCGTGACCAGCGAGTCGGGCCCGGCGTCTATCGTGAAGGGGCCGGCCCGTTCGGTACGGATCACGCCGCCGAGACGATCGGACTTCTCGAGCACAACGAAGGACGCCTGCCGCCGGTGGAGCTCGTAGGCCGCCGACAGCCCGCTGATGCCCCCGCCGACGATGGCGACGGCGACGCGGCTCGTGCTAGCCGCACTCGTGCACGAAGCGGGCCAGGGTCTGCACATGCGGGACGGGCGTCTCCGGGAGGATGCCGTGACCGAGGTTGAAGATGTGGCCGGCCTGTCCGCCGGCCCGGCGCAGGACGTCGTCGGCGCCGGCGAGGAGGCGGTCGACGCGCCCGAGGAGCAGCGTCGGATCCAGGTTTCCCTGCACCGCCCGTTCCGGTCCGATGCGGGCCCACGCCTCGTCGATGGGGACGCGCCAGTCGACGCCGATGACGTCGCCGCCCGCCTCGGTCATCGCCTCCAGCAGGGTGGCGGTGCCGGTCCCGAAGTGCAGCGTGGGCACGCCGGTCTCCGCCACCGCGGTCAGCACGCGCCGCGTATGGGGCAGGGCGAACTCGCGGTAGTCGGAGGGGCTCAGCGCCCCGACCCAGGAGTCGAACACCTGGATGGCCTGCGCGCCCGCCTCCACCTGGGCGACCAGGTAGTCGGCCACGGCCGCCGACAGCACCTCGCACAGGCGGTGCCACGAGTCGGGCTCGCCGTACATCAGCGCCTTGGTCCGGGCGTAGTGGCTCGAAGGTCCGCCCTCCACGGCGTAGGACGCCAGGGTGAACGGGGCGCCCCCGAAGCCGATAAGAGGTACGCGGCCGGCGAGCTCGCTGCGCAGCAGGCGGATGGTCGCCAGCACGTGCCCGAGCGATTCGCGCGGCTCGAACGCGCGCAGCCGGGCGATGTCGTCCGCCGTGCGCACCGGCTCGTGGATGACCGGCCCCTCGCCCTTGACGAAGTCGAACGGGATGCCGAGCGGCTCGAGGGGCAGCAGAAGGTCGGAGAACAGGATGGCGGCGTCGACGTCGAGGCGGTCGACCGGCTGCAGCGTCACCTCGGCGGCCAGCTCCGGCCGGCGGCAGATGTCGAGCAGGGAGTGCCGCTCCCGGATGGCGCGGTACTCGGGCATGTAGCGTCCCGCCTGGCGCATGAACCAGACGGGCGTGCAGTCGACGGGCTCGCGCCGGCACGCGCGCAGGAAACGGTCGTTCACGCTACGATCGTACTACGAGGCATGCCGTATCTGAGATTCTCGCGGGACGAGCGGGGCTACGAGCACACGTACGTGCTCCATGGACTGCGGACCGGTTCCCGGCCCCGCCTGCTGTACTGGTTCCGCACGCCGCCGAACGTCAACGTGGGGCGGTTGCCGCTCGACGAGGACGCGATTCGCGCGATAGAGGGCTCCAACGCGGATCTCACTTTCGACTGGGCGAAGATGTTGCGGGTCAAGCCGCCGCCCGCCCCGGTTCGGCCGGACGACGCCGGCGGACGGCGATCGCACGTGCGGAAGGACGCGCGGCGCGGGCGTGGGCGGCCGGCTCCGCGGGAGGCAGCCGCCGGCGAGCCGCTGGAGGTGCCGGCCGCAGATGCCGGCGCCGATGCCGCTGCCGCCCCGGCCGGCGCGCGGGAGACCGAGGTCCCGGAGGTGGGCGAGCATCCGGTCGCGGCCCTGGTCGGCGACGGCGGACTGGCGCGTCTGCGGGCGCAGTACGCGGAGCTCCGCGCGCGGGTGGCCGACAGCGGCGCCGAGCCGGGCCGGCGCGCGGAGGCGTCCGCCCGCGTCGAGGCGCTGAATCCGGACGGCTGGCGGGCGGGAGAGGAGGCGGTGCGCGGCATCGAGCGGTTCGAAGCCGAGGTCGCGGCGATCAGGGCGGACATCGGACGCCGCCGCCGTCCCTCGCCCGGCGGGCGCGGCAGGGAGGAGCACCGGGCCGCAGGGCGGGTCGACGAGGGCGGCGCGAGGGCGACCGACGGCGGCGGCGCGGCGACAGACGGCGGGGAGCGGAGCGGCGCCGCGCGTGCGGAGAGCGCCGGCGGCGAGCGGGGCGGCGCCGCGTCCGATTAGCATGGACGGGGGTGCTTTGCTATCATGCAATACATGCTTACGAGTATTCCACGACGGCAACGGTACGGCTGGGTTCGTGCGGCCGGGCTGATCGCGGCGCTCGGCGTCATGGTCGGCGTTCCGGTGCGGTCCCAGGAATCCTTGGGCCCGGACCAGCGGCCGCCCACGGGCGATCCGTCGACGGTCTTCCGATCCGGCGTCACGCTCGTGACGACCGACGTCATCGTGCGCGACGGCGGCGGCGTCTTCGTGCCCGACCTGACCGAGAACGACTTCCGCGTGTTCGAGGACGGGCAGCCGCAGGAGGTCGCCTCCCTCGTCCTCGTGCACGGAGGCCGCGTCTTCAACCAGCTCGTGCCGCCCCCGCAGGCGCAGGAAGGCATCATCCTGCCGCCGACGCGTGCGGTCAACGACACGGCGGGGCGCATCTTCGTCATCCTGGTCGACGACCTGCACATCGAGACGAGCAAGACGCCGCGGGCGCGCGCCATCTTCGAGCAGTTGATGGACAACCTCATCCACGAGGGAGATCTGTTCGGCATCGTCTCGACCGGGCCGTCGTCGATCCGGGTCGACATGACCTACGACCGCAGCCTGATCAAGTCGTCGGCCGACCGCCTCACCGGCGACGGATTCAACCCGAACGAGATGATCCGCTTCCTGGCCCCGGGTCCCCGCGGACCGAGCGAGCTGTCGTGGCGCGCCCACGTGGCGTTCAAGACGATGCGCGACGTGGTGCGGAACCTGGAGCGGGTGCAGAACCGGCGCAAGGTGGTCATCTACTTCAGCAGCGGCTACGACTTCAATCCGTTCGCCCACGAGCGCATCTTCGGGCGGTCGCCGATCTACGAGGACATGCGGAACTCCGGCCGCTGGGGATCGATGTTCGGGCAGGATCAGGTGGCCGGCTTGTACGAGGGCATCGGCGACCCGATGATGGATCCCTTCGAGCGGATCTCGCGGCAGGGAGAGGTGTTCAGCGACGCCGACCTCGCGATGGAGATCGCGGAGCTGACCAAGGCGGCGAACCGGGCGAACGCCTCGTTCTACACGGTCGACCCGCGCGGACTCGTCGCCGGACCCGACCCCGACTACAACGGTCCGACCGAGGCGTTCCAGGATTTCCTGTTCACCACGCAGAACAGCCTGCGGTCGCTGGCCGAGCTGACCGGCGGCCGGGCGGTCGTCAACCGCAACGACTTCGACGATGCGTTCCGGGAAATCGATGCCGAGACGAGCGACTACTACGTGGTCGGCTTCTACTCCAGCAATCCGGACCCGACGTTCCGCACGCGGCGCCTGCGGGTCGAGGTGACCCGCGACGGCGTCGACGTGCAGCATCGCACGCACTACACCTACGCGCGGAGCAGCGAGGACGCCGCACCGCCGCTGCCGTGACCGGCGGTGAGGAGGCCGGAGAGCCGAATGACGCAAGGGCTCACCCACGCGGGTGAGCCCTTCTCTTGTGGGGGACATGACGCACGTGAGACGGTCTGCACGCGGCTCCCGCTCGTCGGGGCTGGTCCTGTTTCTGGCGGCGCTCGGCGCATTCCTGCTCGGGATCGGCCGGCTGCCGGCGCCCGCCGCGATCCCGACGGTCTCGCCGCCGGCCGAGTCGGCTTTCGCAGCGGCGCCCGAGTCGGTCCCGGAGGCTGCGCCCGAGTCGGTCCCGGAGGCTGCGCCCGAGTCGGTCCCGGAGGCTGCGCCCGAAACGGTCCCGGAGGCTGCGTCTGAAACGGCTGCGGCCGCGCCGGAGCCTGCTTCGCCGCGATTCCTGGACATCGGCGATTTGCGGCGCCCGAGAATCCGCGCCGCCGCCGCGATGCTCTACAACCCGCGCACGGACGAGGTCATCTGGGAGAGGCGCGGCCTCGATCAACGGCCGATCGCCAGCATCACGAAGGTGATGACGGCTCTCGTCCTGCTGGACCAGGATCCCGATCTCGAGCGCGACGTCGTGGTGGCGCGGGGCGACGTCCGGCGAGCCTCGACGACCTATCTGCAGCGGGGCGAGCGGGTCACCCTCGACGCGCTGCTGCACCTGGCTCTGATCGCGTCGGACAACGTCGCCGCGCGGCTGCTGGCCCGCGCGTCGGGATGGGGCACGCGCCGCTTCGTGGAGCGGATGAACCTGAAGGCCGCGGCGCTCGGGCTCGAGGGGACGAGCTTCGTCGAGCCGTCCGGGCTCGACGAGCGGAACGTGTCGACGCCCTACGACGTCGTCCGGCTGATCGCGGCCGCGGGCGAGGTGCCGGCCATCTCGGGGATCATGCGCAAGTGGACGCATCGCGTGCGGACCGACCGGCGCCGCCTGAACATCCGCAACACGAACCGGCTGCTACGATCTCCGCACGTGATTCAGGGGGGCAAGACGGGCTACATCAGCGAGGCCGGCTTTTGCCTGACCGCGCTCGTCGAGCTGCCCGGCGCCGACCCGATCGCGCTGGTCGTGCTGGGAGCCGGCTCGAACGCCGGGCGCTTCAGCGAGGCTCGCCGCCTCATCGACTGGATCTCGACCACGGGCCGTTCGCTGCTCGAGCCGGGGCAGCACGCGAACTAGGAACGTATTTCATGCGAGAAGTGATCATCATCGGGTCGGGACCGGCGGGACTGACGGCCGCCCTGTACGCCGCGCGGGCCAACCTGAAGCCGCTGCTCATCGAGGGCCTCGAGTCCGGGGGGCAGTTGATGCTGACCACCGACGTCGAGAACTACCCCGGGTTTCGCGAGGGCATCCTGGGGCCGGCCCTGATCGCCGAGATGCGGGCCCAGGCCGAACGGTTCGGCACCGAGATCGTGCAGGGGGACGTCTCGGCGCTCGGCCTCGAGCGGCCGCCCTTCGGCGTGACCACGAGCGCCGGCGACTACGAGACGCGGGCCCTGATTCTCGCGACGGGCGCGTCGGCGCGGCTGCTCGGGATCGAGTCGGAACGCGCGCTGATGGGGCACGGCGTGTCGACCTGCGCCACCTGCGACGGCTACTTCTTCCGCGGGAAGCCGATCGTGGTGGTCGGCGGCGGCGACTCCGCGATGGAGGAGGCGACGTTCCTGAC
The DNA here is from genome assembly GCA_963662835.3 of Vicinamibacterales bacterium. Classification (GTDB taxonomy): domain Bacteria; phylum Acidobacteriota; class Vicinamibacteria; order Vicinamibacterales; family UBA8438; genus WTFV01. The sequence goes on along the minus strand of CAXXVU020000002.1, from coordinate 5,288,124 downwards.
GAAGTTCGCGTCCCACGTGACCATCGTCCACCGCCGGGACGCGTTCCGGGCGTCGAAGATCATGCAGGACAAGGCCCGGGCCAATCCGAAGATCTCGTTCGAGCTCGATACCGTGGTCGACGAGGTGAAGGACGTGGAGCAGGGCGTCGTCACCGGCGTCGTGCTGCGCAACGTCCGGACCGGTGCGGTCGAGGAGCTGGCGGTCGAGGGCGTGTTCATCGCGATCGGCCATACGCCCAACACGAAGCTGGTCGAGGGGCAGGTGGACCTCGACGCGAACGGCTACATCGTGCCGGTGCAGGGCACCGCCACGAACGTGCCCGGCGTGTTCGCCTGCGGCGACGTGCAGGACCACGTGTACCGGCAGGCCATCACGGCGGCCGGCTCGGGGTGCATGGCCGCCATCGACGCCGAGCGCTACCTGGAGAGCCTGCCGGCGGAGGACCCGCAGGCCGCCCACGCCGCGGCCTCCGGCTCCTAGACCGGGAGTTCGCGGCGCCGCCTCCCGGCGGGGGTCAGTCGATCCAGCCGCCGCCGAGCACGACGTCTTCGTCGTACATCACCACGGCCTGGCCGGGCGCGATGGCCGGTTGCGGCTCGTCGAACTCCAGCCGCAGGGCGGCTCCGTCGAGCGGCCACACGCGCGCCGGCGACGGCGGATGGTGGTGGCGGATCTGCGCGGTGACCGGCCGCCCCGGCCGCGGCGGTCCCTCTATCCAGTTCACGCCGCCCGCGGTCAGGGTGGTTCTCTCGAGGGCGGCGCGGGGGCCGACGGTGACCGTGCTCGACTCGGCGTCGATGGTGGTGACGTAGAGCGGGACGGCGCTCGAGACGCCAAGCCCCTTGCGCTGGCCCACCGTGAAGCGGTGCACCCCCGCGTGGCGCCCCAGTACGTGCCCGCCCGCGTCGACGACCGCGCCGTCGCGGGGACCGCCGGGGAGCCGCCGTTCCACGAACGCCGCGTAGTCGCCGTCCGGCACGAAGCAGATCTCGTGGCTGTCGGGCTTGTCGGCCACGAGCAGGCCGTGCTCGCGGGCGTAGTCCCGCACCTCCCCCTTGCTCATGCCGCCCAGCGGGAAGCCGGCGCGGGCGAGCTGGGACTGCGTCAGCGAGAAGAGGAAGTAGCACTGGTCCCTGGTCCGATCGACGGCGCGGCGCAGTCGCCGGACGGTGCCGTTGCCGTCCCCGGCGGGGAGGGTCTCCACGCGCGCGTAGTGGCCGGTCGCCACCTGGTCGGCGTCGAAACCGCGGGCGCGGTCGAGCAGGCTCGCGAACTTCAGGTCGCTGTTGCAGCGGATGCAGGGGATCGGCGTCCGCGCCGCCGCGTACTCCGCGACGAAAGGGGAGACCACGTGCTCGTCGAACTCGCGCTCGAAGTTGACGATGTAGTGCGGGATGCCGATCCGGCGGGCGACGCGCCGCGCGTCGTGCAGGTCGTCCAGGGTGCAGCAGGAGCCGAACGAGCGCGTCCCGTCGCGCTGGTCGTAGAGCTGCATCGAAAGACCCACGACGTCGTGTCCCGCGGCCCTGAGCAGCGCGGCCGCCACGGACGAGTCGACGCCACCCGACATTGCGGCAACGATTCGCATTTCAGGCGGGCGCGTGCGCGCCGGTGCGGGAGAGCGCCCGGAGCCTGGCCACCAGGGGCGGCAGCGCGTCGGCGACCCGGGCCATCTCCTCGTCCGTGTTCCCTGCGCCCAGGCTGAAGCGGATGGAGCTCTGGGCGCGCCGCGGCGCGAGTCCCATGGCGCGGAGCACGTGCGACGGCTCGAGCGTTCCCGACGAGCAGGCGGAACCGGTCGAGACGGCGATCCCCTCCAGGTCGAGCGCAATCAGCAGCGCCTCGGCCTCGACGCCGTGAAAGGAGATGTTCGTGGTGTTCGGGACACGCTCGCCGCCGCCGTTGACCGTCGCGTCGGGAATCCTCTCGAGGATCGCGGACTCCAGCCGGTCGCGCAGGGCGCGCAGCCGCGGCGCTTCGTGGGCCGGCTTCCGGGCGGCCAGCCCCGCCGCGACGCCGAGCCCGACGATGCCCGGCACGTTCTCCGTCCCCGCGCGGCGGTTGCGTTCCTGCCGGCCGCCGGTCAGGGGCGCGACCAGGCGGGTCCCGCGCCGGATCCAGAGCGCGCCGACGCCCTTCGGGCCGTTGAACTTGTGCGCGGAGATGGAGAGCAGGTCCACCCCGAGCGCGTTCACGTCGAGGGGCAGCTTGCCGGCCGTCTGCACGGCGTCGGTATGGAACAGGGCGCCGCGGCGGTGGGCGATCTCGGCCAGCTTCGCGACCGGCTGCAGCGTGCCGATCTCGTTGTTGGCGTGCATGACCGAGACCAGCGCCGTCTCGTCGGTTGCGGCCGCTTCGAGGTCCTCCGGGCGGACGACGCCGCCGGGCCCGGCCGGCAGCAACGTGCAGGTCCAGCCGCGCTTCGACAGCGCCTTGAGCGTGTTGAGGACCGCCTCGTGCTCGATGGCGGAGGCGATGATGTGGCGGCGTCCGCTCCGGAACGACGCCTCGGCGACCCCACGCAGCGCCAGGTTGTCCGCCTCGGTACCCCCGCCGGTGAAGATGACGTCGTTGGGCCGGGCGCCGAGGAGATCGGCGACCGCCGAGCGCGCGTCGTCGAGAGCGGCCTTGGCCGCCTGACCGAAGGCGTGGACGCTCGACGCGTTCCCGAAGCACTTCCGGACCGCTTCGTTCATGGCGTCGGCCACGCGCGGATCGACCGGGGTAGTGGCGTTGTGATCGAGATAGATGCGCATCCAGATGGGATGGTAGCACCCGCGTTCGACCCCCATCAATGAAACGGCTGGACACGATCCAGACGGCTTTCGGTATACTGGGCGCGACGCAACCAAAGCAGCGCTCCGACCGGCGACGTTCTGCGGAGGCCGGGGAGCGGAGGGAAATTCATGTGGAAACGCGACGATGTGGTCCGCCCGCCCGACGATAGCGCCGACGTGGAGGAACATCCTCTCGCCGGCCTCGCGAGCGCAGGTGGTCCGCGACGATCGTCCGGTGCGGAGCGGCCGGCCTCACGGGACGTCGTGAACATCGGCAAGTCCGTCATCATCAAGGGCGAGCTGAGCGGCAGCGAGAACCTGACCATCGAGGGCCAGTTCGAGGGCAAGATCGATTTGCGGGACAACTCGCTGACGGTCGGACCCAACGGCAAGATCAAGGCGGACCTGCTGTTCGCCAAGTCGGTCGACATCCTCGGTCGCGTCAACGGCAAGATAACGGCGGTCGATATCGTCAGCATTCGCGAGAACGGCGCCGTGGACGGAGACATCACGGCGCCTCGGATCGCCATCGCCGACGGTGCGCACTTCCGCGGCAGCGTCGACATGCGGCGCGACGGGGCAAGCGAGTCCAAGCCCACTCAGGCGGCCGCCGCGGGCAAGCAGCCGCAGCAGGCCGGCTCGGCCCCGGCCAAGGCGCCGCCTCCGCCGCAGCAGATCAACGCGCCGGCACCCAGGGTAGGGCGACCCGCCGGCGGACGTCAGGGCAGGTAGGAGGCAGAGTCGTCGCGCGGCCGCGGCTCGCGACTGTGCCCGGACGGACGGCCCGCGGCGGCTCCAGGAGGTTGCTCAGTGACTGGAGGCGCGCGGCTCCGCGGCCTCGCAGGGGTCGTTACGCGGCTGGGGGGCGGATCGTCTCGTGAGCTGGAGCGGTCTGCAGCGCCGGACGCTTCGCTTTCCGTTCCCGACAGGCTCGTTCCAACGCGTGCGGTCGGCATTCTCGTCGACGCCCTGCGAGGGCGGCCCTCGCCGGTGGTGCTGGACCTCGGGCGCGTGGTGGGCGGGAACGTCGGATTCCTCACCGCCGAGCTCGGGTGCAGGCTGGTCGTCGCCGACCTGTTCACGGACCTGGACGACCGGGCGGCCGGCAGCGGGCGGCCCGGCGACGACTCCGGGGCCTGGCTCGCCGAGCGGATCGCGCACGAGGCCGGGAGCGTGGACGCGGTGCTCTGCTGGGACGCGCTGGAGCATCTGACGGCGAACGAGGTCCGGGTGCTGGCCGCGAGACTCACGCGCGTGCTCCGGCCGCACGGCGTGCTGATTCTCGGGTTCAGCAGCGAGTGGCGGGCGGAATCGGGGTACGCCACCTACGAGATAGTCGACCGGGACACGCTGCGGCGGCAGTTTCATCCGAGCGCATCGCGGCAGGCGCGCGTGCTCACGAGTCGCGAGGTCATCGACATGTTCCGCGATCTCGCCGTGGTCGATACGTTCTTGCTCGCCACGCGAGCGTACGAAATGCTGTTCAGGAAGCCGTCGCAGTCGACGGACAACCGCAGAATCGCGGCGTCGCCTGCGCGCCGACAGATGTAAGTCTCGACAGGATGGCCCGACCGATTGTCGCCCTGCTGACCGACTTCGGCACCCGCGATCACTACGTGGGTGCGATGAAGGGCGTCGTGCTGGGGCTCTGCCCGGAAGCCGCGCTGGTCGATATCTCTCACGATGTGCCGGCGCACGACGTGCTGACCGCCGGTCTCGAGCTGGCCGCCGCGTACCGGTACTTTCCTGCCGGCACGGTGTTTCTCGCCGTCGTCGATCCGGGCGTGGGCTCGGCGCGGCGCGGGCTGGCGGCCGAGGCCGGCGAACACCGGTTCGTCGCCCCCGACAACGGCGTGCTGACGGCGGTGTTTCAGGATGCTCCGCCGAAGCGTGTGGTCGAGCTCACCGAACGCCGCTACGCGCGGCCCACCGTGAGCCGGACCTTCGAAGGGCGCGACCGCTTCGCGCCCGCCGCCGCGTGGCTCGCCAAGGGCATCCAGTTGACGGCCCTCGGCCGGCCGCTCGGCGGCTATCTCACCGTCGACATTCCGCTCCCGCAGACCGAGGACGGGCGCATCGCGGGCGAGGTCCTGCGGATCGACAAGTTCGGCAACCTGGTCACGAACATCGACCGCAAGGCGTTCGAGGGGCTCTGCCGCGGCGGCGCCATCCAGATCGAGGCTGGCGGCCAGAGCATCGGGCGTGTCGTCGAGACCTACGCCGACATCGGCCCCGGCGAGGTGTGCGCGCTGATCGGCAGCACGGACCACCTGGAGATCGCGGCGAACTCCACCAGCGCGGCGGGGGGGCTGTCGCTCGATCGCGGCGCGCAGGTCGTCGTCAGCCGCCCGTGACGGTACCGACGTTCACACGCTCACACGACAGACAAGGCACAGAGGGCAAGGACGCATGTTCGATCTCGAGTTGACCGAGGAACAACGGCTGCTGGAACAGTCCGTGCGCGAGTGGGCGGGGCGCGAGGTGGCGCCCCGGATCCGCGAGCTGGATCGCGAGCATCGATTCGATCCGGCCATCCTGACGCAGATGGCCGATCTGGGGCTGCTCGGCATGTGCGTGCCGCGGGAGTACGGCGGGGCCGGCATGGACTACCTGAGCTACGGGCTGGCGTGCGAGGAGACCGAGTACGTCGATACGTCGCTGCGCGTGATCCTGTCGGTGCACCTGGCGCTGAACTCGCTCACCCTGTTGACCTGGGGCACCGAGGATCAGAAGCAGCGCTATCTCGTCCCGCAGGCCCAGGGCCGGAAGATCGCGAGCTACGGCCTCACCGAGCCGGGAGCAGGCAGCGACGTACGCGGAATCCGGACGGTGGCCGTCAAGCGCGGAGACCGTTATGTGCTCACCGGCGAGAAGATGTGGATATCGCTCGCCGACGTGGCGGACCACTTCCTGGTGTTCGCCTACAGCGACCTGGAGAAGAAGCAGCAGCGCGACGTCTCCGGCATCAGCGCGTTTCTCGTGGAGCGGAGCTTCCCGGGCTTCTCCAGCGGGACGTTGACCGAGAAGTGGGGGATTCTGGCGGGGAACACCGGTTTCTTCAAGATGGACGAGGTCGAGGTTCCCGCCGAGAACCTGGTCGGCCGCGAGGGCGAGGGCTTCAAGATCGCGATGTTCGCGCTCGACCAGGGACGCCTGAGCGTCTCGGCCGGCGCCACCGGACTGGTCCGGGCCTGCCGCGACGCGAGCGCCGCGTACGCCCGCGATCGCGAGACCTTCGGCGTGCCGATCGGCCGGCACCAGCTCGTCAAGGAGATGATCGCCCAGATGGAGTCGGACTACCAGGCGGCGCGGCTGCTCTGGATGCGTTCGGCGTGGCTGAAGAACGAGGGGCGCCGCAGCACGCGCGAGACCGGCCTCGCCAAGTGGTTCGCGACGGTCGCATCGGAGCGGGCGGCGGGCGACGCGGTTCAGATTCACGGCGCGAACGGCTACTCCGACGAGTACCCGGTCGGCCGCTTCTACCGCAACTGCAAGGGTGCGGTGATCTACGAGGGCACGCGCGAGATTCACAAGATCATGCAGGCCGACTACGTGCTGGGATACCGGGTGGACAAGCCGACGCGGTGCCGGTTGCCGGCCTACCGGGAGGCGGTGCAGGCGTGACGGCCACGAGCGAGGATCTGACGTCCGGGTTTCTCGACGTCGTCGAGCAGGCGGCGATCGCCTGTGCGCACACGATGGGACGCGGCAACCGCCATCTTTCCGACCGGGTCGCGGTGGAGGCGATGCGCGCGCGGCTCGATCGCGTGCCGATAGACGGCCGCATCGTGATCGGAGAAGGGGAGCGCGACAAGGCCCCGATGCTGTTCATCGGCGAGCGCGTCGGGAGCGGTGCGAACGGCGAGGAGGGGCTCCCGGAGATCGACATCGCCGTCGACCCTCTCGAGGGCACCAATCTGTGCGCCACCGGGGCCCCGCGGGCGATCGCGGTGCTGGCCGCGTCCGAACGGGGCGGGCTGCTCCACGCGCCGGACATCTACATGCAGAAGCTGGTGGTCGGCGCGCAGTCGAAGAACTCGGTGAATCTCGACGCGCCGGTGGCCCACAACCTCAAGCAGATCGCCCGCTGCCTCGACCGCGACGTGGAGGATCTGGTCGTCGTGGTGCTCGATCGCAAGCGGCACGAGCCGCTGATCGCGGAGATTCGGGAGGCGGGAGCGCGCATTCGCCTGGTCGGCGACGGCGATCTGACCGCGGCCATCGGGGCCGCGGTGGTCGGCAGCGGCATTCATGCGGTGATGGGGAGCGGCGGCGCCCCCGAGGGGGTGCTGGCCGCGGCCGCCATGCGCTGTCTCGGCGGAGAGATCTTCGCGCGCCTGATCATCGATTCGCCGGAGAAGGAAGCGCGAGCCCAGTCGATGGGAATAGAAGAGCCGCGGCGGATCTACACGTCGGCGGACCTGGCGTCCGGGAAACAGCTCATCTTCGCGGCGACCGGGGTCACCGAGGGGGCCCTGATGAAGGGCGTGCGCTTCTTCGGCGAGGGGTGCCGCACGAGCTCGGTCGTCATGCAGACCAATCCCCATCGCGTTCAGTTCATCGACACGATCCACGTCAAGGAGCAGGCCGGCCGGCGTGGGCTGCGCTTCTAGGCGTCTGCGCCGTAGAACGCAACGCAGCGAGTTCTGCGCCGCAGACTCCTGGAGCGGCACGCGGACGCGCGGCTTCTGCCGCGAGGGCGTACGGGGTGACTGACGTGACGTCATGGCGCGATCGTTCCGAGCCGCCGCAAGAGCTGTCTCTCGACCCGGAGCGTTCCGATCCGGACGGGCTGCGCCCCGCGGTCGAGGCGCTGTCGGCCGGAGGCGTGGTCGCGTTTCCGACCGACACGCTGTACGCGCTCGCGGTGGACCCCCGGCGCGCCGATGCGGCGCGGCGATTGTTCGCGCTCAAGCGGCGGCCGGCCGGCCAGGCCGTGCCGCTCATCGCCGCCGGCATCGGCCAGGTCGGGCTGGTCGCGCAGCGCGTGACGCCGCTCGCGCGGCGGCTGGCCGAGCGCTGGTGGCCCGGCCCGCTCTCGATCGTGCTCGACGCCTCGCCGGCCCTCGATCCGCTGCTGGTGACCGCGGAGGGCACCGTGGCGATCCGCGTGCCGGCGCACCGGCTGGCGCGGCGCCTGGCGGGGGACTTCGAACACCCCATCACAGCCACGAGCGCGAATCGGAGCGGCGAGCCGCCCGGCGCCGACGCCGGCGCGGTCGCCGCCGGTCTGGGTTCCGGGCTGGCCGTGGTGGTGGATGGCGGGCCGGTCAGGGGAGGCGCGCCGTCCACCATAGTGGACGGGCGCGGCGCCGCGCCGGTGCTGCTGCGGGAAGGGGCAGTCGCGTGGGACCGCGTGCTACAATCGCTGGCGTGAAGAGCTCCGCGATGGCGGCGCGCCACGCCGTCGCGCGTGAGCGGGCGGCGGTCGTCGGACTGCAATTCGGAGCCAGTCGGCGCACGGCGGTCGAGGCTTCTCTCGACGAGCTCGGCGCCCTGGTCGCCGCCGCCGGTGGCAACGTCGTCAGCCGGACGATCCAGGAGCGTCACAGGCCGGACCCGGCGCTCTTCATCGGCCGGGGCAGGGCGGAAGCGCTGGCCGGAGTGCTGGAGGAGCTCGGCGTCGGTCTGGTCGTCGTCGATCACGAGTTGACGCCCGGCCAGCTTCGGAACCTCGAGGGCATTCTCGACCGCCGCGTTCTGGACCGGACACAGCTCATCCTCGATATCTTCGCCTCCCGGGCCCGGACGCGGGAAGGCAAGCTGCAGGTCGAGTTGGCGCAGTTGCGCTATCTGCTGCCGCGGCTGGCAGGGGCGGGCGGGCGCTTGTCGAGACTGGGGGCCGGGATCGGCACCCGCGGGCCCGGAGAAATGAAGCTCGAGACCGACCGGCGGCGCATTCGACAGCGCATCGGCCGTCTCTCTCGCGATCTGGACCTCGTCCGGCGCCGGCGCGGCCGGCTTCGCGACCGCCGGCAGCAGCAGGCGGCCCCCACGGCCGCCCTGATCGGCTATACGAACGCGGGCAAGAGCTCGCTCTTCAACCGGATCACCGGCGGCGCGGCCGAGTCGTCGGACGCCCTCTTCGTGACCCTCGATCCGCTCGTCCGGCCGCTCAAGCTGCCGGACCGCCGTATCGTGCTGGTGTCGGATACCGTCGGGTTCATCGATCGGTTGCCGCACACCCTCGTCGCGGCGTTCAGGGCGACCCTCGAGGAGGTGACCGCCGCCGATCTGCTGCTGCACGTCGTCGATGCGAGCCACCCGGAGCACGCCTCCCGGATGACCGCCGTCGAACGGGTGCTCGCCGAGGTGGGGGCCGAGGGCCGGCCGCTGCAACTCGTGTTCAACAAGAGCGATCTCGTCGCGCCGGCCGCTCTGGAGAGGCTTCGGGCCGAGCATCCGGCGGCGGTCTTCACCTCCGCCGCGAGCGGCGCGGGCCGCGGTGATCTGGTCGCGGCCCTGACCGGCCGGCTGAAGGTCGAGATGCGGCGCATCCGGCTGTCGTTCGACGACCGGCAACCGGCGGACCGCCGCGGAATGTCGGTGATCTACCGGCACGGCCGCGTCCTGCGGCACGTGAGCGAGAACGGCCGCGCGGTAATCGACGTGGAAGCGCCGTCGCACCTGGTCGACCGCTGGCGGCAGGGTGTCTGGCCGGAGCAGGAGCGCCCGGCGTGACGCTGCGCGCAGCGTCGGTCGCGTTGCTGGCCGGCGCCCTGGTCGCGGGCGGCTGTGCGGCGCGGGTGCCAATCGTCACCACGCCCGCGTTTCCCGACTTCGTCTACCCGGCCGTCCCGCCGGCGTTGGCGGCGGTCGCCGGCGAGCAGCGCGACGCGTGGGCGTTTCTGCAGGCGGGACAGCTCGATCAGGCCGAGCAGCGGTTCGCCGCCCTGGTGGCCGGCGATGCCGCCTTCTTTCCGGCGACGGCGGGGCTCGGCTGGGTGGATGTCGCGCGCGGCAGCTTCCGGGAGGCGGTCGCTCACTTCGACGCGGCCCTCGGGGACGCGGCCGACTACGTGCCGGCCCTGGTGGGGCGCGGCGATGCGCTGCTGGCGGCCGACGACCTCGGCGGCGCTCTCCGCAGCTTCGAGGACGCGTTCGCGGCGGACCCGGGGCTGAGGCGCATCGAGCGGCTCGTCGGCGAGCTGCGGTTGCGCGTGATGAGCGAGCGGCTCGCGGCCGCCCGGGCGGCGGTCGCCGAGGGACGCCTCGCCGACGCGGAGGCGGCCTACGCCGAGATGCTCGCCGCGTCTCCCGACAGCGCCTTCCTCTACCTGAGCCTGGCCGAGATCAAGCAGCGGCAGGGGGAAACGGACGAGGCGCTTGCGCAGACGCGGCGCGCCCGGAGCCTGGATCCGAACGATGCGGGGGCCGTCGTCCTGGAGGCCGCGTTGCTCGAGGAGCTCGGGGACCTGGACGCCGCCGCGGCCGCGTACGAGCTGGCGGAGACCCTGGAGCCGACCGAGGCGTCTGCGGCGGGACTCCTGCGGGTCCGCCGCGCCCTGCAGCTTGTGGGATTGCCGGCCGAGTACCGCGGCATTACCACCATCGAGTCCGCGACCCGCGGGGATCTGGCCGCGCTCCTCGGCGTGCGGCTCGCCGAGCTGCTGGGGGACGCCGCCTTCGGCATGGCGACCCCGATCCTGACCGATACGCGCGACCACTGGGCGAGCCGCTGGATCGTGGAGACGGTACGGGCCGGCGTCATGGAGGTCGGTGCGGCGAACCGGTTCGAGCCGGAACGGCCGGTGCGCCGGGGCGATCTGGCCGACGTGGTCGCCGGCGTACTCGATCTGGTGGCCGAGCTCGATCCGGAGGCCGCGAGACGCTGGACAGCGGCGCGCGTGCGATTCTCCGACATGAACGCGGGCCACCTGAACTACGGCAGCGCCACGCTGGCGGTCGCCGCGGGCGTCATGCGGACCTTCGGCGGGGACCGCTTCGATCCGACGGGTCCGGTGAGCGGAGCGGATGCCGCCGGCGTCGTGGAGCAACTCGCGCGGCTGGCGGCCCGCGCCGGATAGCGCGCGATGTCGGCCCTGACAACCGCCAATCAGCTCACGCTGTTCCGGCTCTTCGCGGTGCCGTGCGTCGTCATTCTCGTGCTGTACGGATTCGATGGATGGGCGCTCATCACGTTCGTCGTCGCCGGGGTGACCGACGCGCTCGACGGCGTGATCGCCCGCCGCTCCGGACAGCCCACGAGCCTCGGTGCGTTCCTGGACCCGATGGCGGACAAGCTGCTGCTCGTGTCGACGTTCGTCGTTCTGACCCTGCAGCGCGACCCGCCGATGGCCAACACGCTGCCCCTCTGGCTCACCGTTCTCGTGATCAGCCGCGACGTGGTGATCGTGCTGACGGTGGCGGTCGTGAACCTGGCGATCGGACGCCGCGAGTTCCATCCTTCGACGCTGGGAAAGGTCGCGACCCTGCTCTACGTGCTGACCTGCGCGTTCACGCTCCTGTTCAACTACCTGGAGCGTCCCTCGCTGGTGGTCGACCTGCTGGCGTACGGCGCGCTGGTCGTGACCGTCGTCTCCGGCCTGCACTACATCCTGCACGTCGCGCGCCTCGTCAACCAGGCGTGAGCCGGGGCGGGGCTCCGCTCAGCGCGTCGCGGCGGTGGCCAGCGCGGCCCGGAAGTAGTCGATGGTCTTCCGCAGGCCCTCCGCCAGCGGGACCTTCGGCTCCCAGCCCAGCAGCGTCCTGGCGCGGGTGATGTCCGGCTGGCGCACCTTCGGATCGTCGGTCGGCAGCGGCCTGGGGACCACGCGCGACGTCGAACGGGTGGCTGCGATGATGGCGTCCGCGATCCGGCGAATCGTCATTTCGGCCGGGTTGCCGATGTTGACCGGCTCGTTGAGATCGGACTCGGCGAGGGCGATGACGCCGCGCACCAGATCGCTGACGAAGCAGAAGCTGCGGGTCTGCCCGCCGTCGCCGTAGACCGTGACGTCCTCTCCGCGCAGCGCCTGGCCGATGAAGTTCGGAATCGCGCGGCCGTCGCGCAGCCGCATCCGGGGTCCATAGGTATTGAAGATGCGAACGATCTTGGTGTCGAGCCCGTGGTACCGGTGGTACGCGGTGGTGATCGCCTCGGCGAAACGCTTGGCCTCGTCGTAGACCCCGCGGGGCCCGATGGGATTGACGTTGCCCCAGTAGCTCTCGCGCTGGGGGTGCTCCAGCGGGTCGCCGTAGACTTCCGACGTCGAAGCCAGCACGAAGCGCGCCCCCTTGGCCTTCGCCAGTCCCAGCGCCTTGTGCGTGCCCAGCGCGCCGACCTTCAGGGTCGGAATCGGCAGCTCCAGGTAGTCGACCGGGCTCGCCGGGCTCGCCCAGTGCAGGACGAGATCCACCGCGCCGGCGACCGCGACGTCGTTGGTCACGTCGTGCTCGATGAACTCGAAGTCCCGGTTCCGGAGGTGCCGGATGTTCGAGAGGCTCCCGGTCAGCAGGTTGTCGATCCCGATGACGGAGTACCCGCGATCGAGCAGGCCGTCGGCGAGGTGAGAGCCGATGAAGCCGGCGACTCCGGTGATTACGGCGCGCGGCATCGAGTGTTCCGGATCAGTAGGCGTGGCGGTGGAACGAGAGACGGAGCACCGTGAGCCACATGATCTTCAGGTCGAGGGCCACGGACCAGTTCTCTATGTAGTAGAGATCGTACTCTATGCGCTTCTCGATCGAGGTGTTGCCGCGCAGATCGTTCACCTGGGCCCAGCCGGTGATGCCGGCCTTGACCTTGTGGCGGAGCATGTACTGCGGGACGCGGTCCTTGAACTGCTCGACGAAGAAAGGCCGCTCGGGTCGGGGTCCGACCAGCGACATGTCGCCGCGCAGCACGTTCCAGAGCTGCGGGAGCTCGTCGAGGCTGAAGCGGCGGAGAAAGCGCCCGACGGGCGTGCAGCGCGGATCGTCCCGGCGGGTGAAGATCGGACCCGTGTGGCGTTCGGCGTCGTCGTACATGGAGCGGAACTTGAGGGTTTCGAAAGGGAGGCCGTCGAGCCCCATCCGCTCCTGCCGGTAGAGCGCCGGTCCCGGCGAGCCGAGGCGGATGCTGATGGCGATCACGGCCATGGGCAGGGCCAGCACCACGAGCGCCGCGGTCGAGCAGCAGATGTCGATGAGCCGCTTGATCGCGCTGTTGAGCCCCTGGAGCGGGACGTCGTTGACGTTGATCAGCGGAATGCCGTCGAGCTCTTCGAGCCGCGCCCGCAGGGTGACGAACTGGAGGAGGTCGGGCACGATCCGGACGTCGATGCACTCGCGGTTGGCCACCTCGATCAGGCCGAGCATCTTCGCGTGCTGCTCCAGCGGCAGCGCCACGTAGAGCTGGTCGATCCGCTCGCGGGCGAGCACGTCCCGAGCGTCCGCCAGGGTGCCCAGCAGCGGCAGCCCGCGGTAGCCGAGGGTGTCGTCGTCGGCGAGGTCGTCGACGAACCCGGCAACCCGGTATCCGAACTCCGCGTGGCGCAGAAAGCTGTCGGCGACGTGGCGCGCCAGCTCTCCGGTGCCTGCGACGAGCACGCGCCGGAGTCCGACGCCGGCGGCGAAACGGCGGCGCAGGTAGCGCCGCACGATGTCGCGCGAAGCGTAGGTGAGGGCGACGTTCAGGATGACGAACAGTCCCCAGGCCAGCCGCGAGACCTCGAACGAGCCGGCTTCCCGCGCTTCGGGAGACGCCGAGTAGACCTGCAGGTAGAGTGTTCCCAGCAGGCCGGCGACCACCGCGATCAGCGTGCCGACGAGGACGTTGAAGAAGTCGTCGACGCCGGTCCGGTGCCGGTACAGGCGGTAGGCGCCCGCCAGGTGGAACGACAGCGCCACGAGCAGGCCGACGAAGGGCATCAGGACCAGGTACTGTGCGAAGGGTGGCTGGCCCTTCGGGATCTCCAGGATGCCGAGCTCGAAGCGCGCCAGGTAGGCGAGCCCGAAGGACGCCATCCCGATGGTGATGTCGAGAAGCACGTGAAACGCGGTGAGGACTCGGGTCTGCCGGGTCATTTCGTCACCCGTCCGTCAGCCTCGGCATGCCCCCGGTGCGCCGGCCGCGAGCTCCTCGATGGAGGCGCGCAGCCGGTCCTGGAACGTGGACCGGGCGAAACGTGACGCGGAGCTCCGCAAGCGCTCCGGATCGAACGTCCGGTCGTCGAGCGACCGGATGGCCGCCGCGAACGCCTCGCCGGTCGACTCGGCCACGAGCAGGCCGGTGGCGCCGTCGGTGACCGTCTCGCACGCCCCCCCTCGGGCCAGCGCGATGACCGGCCGCCCGCAGGCCTGCGCTTCCACCGGGGCGATGCCGAAGTCCTCCTCCCCGGTCAGCAGAAACGCCCGCGCGCCGCGGTAGAGCGCGCGGAGCTCGTCCGGCGGGCAGTGTCGGATGAACTCCACCTTCGCGCCGGCCAGACGGCGCAGCCGCCCCGCTTCCGGACCGCTGCCGACGACGCGCAACGGCGCGTCCGCGAGGCGGCACGCTTCGATTGCAAGGTCCACCCGCTTGTAGGGCACCAGCGCCGAAACGATGATGAAGTAGTCGCCCGGGGCCGACCCGTCCGGAGAATAGAACGTCGTATCGACCGGCGGTTCGATTACGTCAGCCGCCCGATTATAGTATCGGCGTATCCGGTCGGCGACGTAGTGCGAAATGGCGACGTAGCGGTCGACGCGGTCCGCCGTCGCGGCGTCCCAGCGCGCCAGGCGCCGCAGCGCGAGACCGTACAGCCGGCTCTTGAGCGCCCCGACCCGCGCGGGTCCGAAGTAGGCGTCGAACTGATCCCACGCATAGCGCATCGGCGTGAAGCAGTAGCAGAGGTGACGGGCCCGCCCGGTGGGAACGACCGCCTTGGCCGCGCAGTGGCTGGTGCTGATGACGATGTCGACGTCGTCGAGATCGAAGTGCTCGACGGCGGTGGGGAACAACGGCAGGTACTGCCGGTAGCGCGTCCGCGCCAGCGGCAGGTGCTGCAGAAAGGACGGCCGCGGGCGCCGTGCCTCGATGCACGGCGCAACGCTGCCGGGGACGTGCACCAGGGTCAGCAGGCGCGCATCCGGAACCAGCTCGAGAATCGCCTCGAGAGTGACCTCTCCTCCGCGCATGCCCGTGAGCCAGTCGTGCACGACGGCGACGCGGCGTCCGCCGACGTCGGCCGGGGTGACCGCCGGTGGAGCGATTGCGCCGTCGTTCAGCTCTCGTCCTCGATTTCCTGGTAGATGCGCCGGATCCGCTTCACGGACTGCTCCCACGAGAAGCGGCCGGCTCTCGCCAGGCCCCTGCGCTGCAGGTCCGCACGCAGGTCCGCATCCTCGAGGACCCGCGTGATCCCGTCGGCGATGGCCGTGGCGTCGAGCGGGTCGACCAGCACCGCGGCATCGCCCAGCACCTCCGGCAGCGACGACACGTTGGAGGCGACGACCGGCGTGCCGCTGGCGATGGCCTCGAGCGGCGACAGCCCGAACC
Organism: Vicinamibacterales bacterium; assembly: GCA_963662835.3. Lineage (GTDB taxonomy): Bacteria > Acidobacteriota > Vicinamibacteria > Vicinamibacterales > UBA8438 > WTFV01. The sequence continues at coordinate 5,272,886 of CAXXVU020000002.1, read as the reverse complement.
CTTCGTAGAGCGACGGAAAGACGAACAGGTCGGCGAGCCGATAGAGCGCGGCCAGCGACTCGGTGGTCTGATACCCGAGAAAACGGACGTGCTTGTGCAGGTTGTGGCGATGGACGGCGCGCCTGAGCGTCGCGTGCTGCGAGACCTCGCTGCCGCTGAGAAGCAGGCCGAGGTCGCCGAACCCGCGCCCGCGAACCTCCACGAAGGCGTCGATCAGCCGCTCGACGTTCTTGTGCGGCTTCACGTTTCCCGCATACATGATGAACCGTTCCGGGAGCTGGTAGCGCTCGCGGACCCGCACCAGGTCGGCGTCGGGGGGCGTCCGGCGGAAGCGTTCGTCGATGGCGTTCGGGATTACCGTGATCTTCGACGCCGGTATGTCGCAGAAACGAACGATGTCCTGTTTCGAGGCCTGCGACACGGTGAGGATGCGGCGGGCCTGCCGCGTGGCGGACCAGAGCTGGGCGCGGGCGTAGACGTAGGCCAGCCGATTCGGCAGGTACTGCGGAAACCGCAGGTGGATGCAATCGTGGATCGTGACGATCGCGCGGCAGGGAGTCAGCGGCGGCAGCACGTAGTGCGGCGCATGGAACAGCGTGGCGCCGGCGCGGCCCAGGCTGAGCGGCACCGTGAGCTGCTCCCGGACGGAGTAGTTGGGCGCGCTCTGGGTGACGGACCTGAAGTTCTCGCCGAGCGACGCGGCCAGCCCCGCGTCGCGCTTCCGGCAGAGCAGGACGTAGTCCGTCTCGTGATCGATCCGTGCGAGCTGGCCCACGAGATTGCGCACGTACGTGCCGATCCCGAAGTCATGCAGCTTGCGGATGTCGATTGCGACTCGCACGGTCGTCAACTATATAGGCGGCGGGCGCAGGCCGCGCGCGCGCAGGTAGAGGCGCAGGACGCCGGCCCACCGCGGGTGGTGCTTGACGTAGAACGCGATCTGGCTGCGCCGGTAGGCGGCCCGCGCCGCCCTCGGGTCGGAGGCTCCGGACTGCCCGCGCAGGTGGACGACCTCGGCGTCGGGAGTGAAGAGCACACGGTGCCCGGCGGCACGCAGCGCCGCGCAGAAGTCCACGTCCTCGCCGTACAGGAAGAACCTCTCGTCGAGCCAGCCGGCCGCCGCGCCGGCAGCGCGGCGCACCAGGAGGCAGGCGCCGCTGACCCAGTCGGGATGGTGCGGCGTCGTGACGTGGCGTTCGAACCAGCGGGTGAGCGGGGGAACGCCTGCCGCGATGCCGAGGGCCATGAGCCTCTGCCGCGCCTCGTTCCACGGCGACAGCATGCGTCCGAACGACAGCTCCGCCTCGCCGTCGCGGCCGACGAGCCGGGGTCCGGCGGCGGCCGCCCCCGGATCGCGCTCGAGGGCGGCGGCCAGGCGGTCGAGGCTGCCGGGAGGAACGAGGGTGTCGCTGTTGAGAAGCAGCACGAGCTCGCTGTCGCAGGCGCGGATGCCGGCGTTGCTGGCCGCTGCGAACCCGGCGTTGCGCCCCATCTCGATGACCCGCACGCGCGGCCACGCCGTGCGCACCGCGCTTGCGCTGCCGTCCGAAGATCCGTTGTCGACGACGACGATCGTGTGCGTCAGTGCGGGCGGCGCAGCGTGCAGCGACTGCAGGCAGGCGTGGAGATCCTCTCGGGTGTTGAAGCTCACGATCACGACGGCGAGGCGGATCATGGTCGCGGCCGGGCGGCGCCCTCGAGGATCGCGAAGGTCTCGGCGGCGGCGCGCTTCCAGGTGTAGCGGGCGAGGAGCGGACCGGCGTGCTCGATCAGGGTCTCGCGCACGTCGCGCCGGGTGATGACCTCCGCGACCGCGGCGGCGACCGCGGCGGGGTCGTCCAGCGGCACGCGGCGCGCGGCCCGGCCGTAGACCTCACGCGCGACCGGGGTGTCTCCGGCGACGACCGGCACGCCCGCCGCCAGCGCCTCGAGGGGCGTCAGCCCGAACCCCTCGTACTCCGAGAGCCAGACGAAGGCCGCGGCCCGCCGATACAGCGCGGCGAGCTCCGCGTCCGCGACGTACGACAGGAACGCCACCCGCGAGGCGATGCCGACGGCCTCGGCGATGCCGCGCAGGTCTTCGGACGGACACGTTCTGTCGGGACCGACGATGGCGAGCTCGGCCTCCGGTATCTCGCGCAACACCCGCTCGAACGCGGCCAGAAGCACCGGGAGCCGCCGGCGTGCGAACAGGGCGCCGACATGGAGGATCAGCGGGCCGGCGGCGGCCGGCGGCGTGTCCGTCGCGCACGGCTCCGCGCCCGGCGCGGCGACGCCGTTGTGGACGACTCGCACGCGGGCCGGCGCCGTGTTCAGATGCCTGAGTATCTCCTGCCGGGAGAACTCGGAGACGGCGACGACCGCCCGGGCCACCGCCGCGGCGCGGCCTGCCAGCCAACGGCGGCGAGGACCTTCGCGCCACCCGAACCACTCGGGGTGGGCGATGAAGGATACGTCGTGGAGGGTGACGACCGAGGGCGTCCGGAGGGCGAGCGGCACGGAGTAGCCCGGACCGAAGAAGACGTCGAGCCGGTCGGCTGCCGCCCGTTGCGGCAGGGCCGCCTGTTCCCACCAGAAGCCGCCGCCGCCGGGTACGGTGACGGCGGTCAGCCGCGCGCCGGCCGCTGCGAGCCCCGTAGCGTACGTGCCGGCGGGCGCGTCACGCGGCGTGTAGACGATCAGTTCATGGCCGGCGTACGCCGGCCATGCGGTCCATTCCGCGCACAGGCTGGCGAGATAGCGTCCGACGCCGGTACGCCGGCCGAGCAGCTCCCGGCCGTCGATGCCGATCCTCATGCGGCCGGTGTCTCGCGCCCTCTCCCGGCGGACGCGGCGACCACATGGCGCGCCGCAGCGCCCGCGGCTGCAGGGAGGCGCCATGCCGGCCGATAGTCATTGAAGACGCGCATGCCGCGGGTCATCGTACCATAGGGCGGCGGTCGGAGCGGCCGTCGCCGACGCGCCGTGGAATCGGACAAGTCCTTTTCCATCAGTGCTTTTGACAGGTGGCAGGGCGCATGTTAGCGTTGACGGTTTGCTGATCGGCAGAGCGCGGAGTTCTTGTAGATGAAGCTGGCCGTGGTCGGAACCGGCTATGTGGGATTGGTCGTTGGAGCCTGTTTCGCCGAGAACGGCAACGATGTCATCTGCGTCGACAGCGACGCCGCGAAGATCGAGTCCCTGCGGCAGGGGCGCCTGCCGATCTACGAGCCCGGCCTCGGCGAGCTGGTCGCCCGCAACGGAGCGGAGAAGCGTCTCCGGTTCACCACCGAGCTGGCTCCGGCGGTCGGGCGCGCCCAGGTGGTGTTCATCGCCGTCGGCACTCCCCCGGATGAAGACGGCTCGGCGGATCTGACGCATGTGCTGGCAGTGGCGCGCGATCTGGCCCGCGCCATGGACGGATACACGGTCATCGTGACCAAGAGCACCGTGCCGGTCGGCACCGCCGCGCGGCTGCGGAAGTTGGTTGAGCGCGAGACCGAACATCCCTTCAGCGTGGTCAGCAATCCGGAGTTCCTCAAGCAGGGGGCGGCGATTGACGACTTCATGCGTCCGGACCGCGTGGTCGTCGGCGCCGAGGATCAGCGCGCGGCGGAGTTGATGCGGACGCTGTATGCGCCGTTCACCCGCACCGGCGCACCCATTCAGCTCATGGATTGCGCGAGCGCCGAGCTGTGCAAGTACGCTTCCAACGCCATGCTGGCGACGCGCGTCTCGTTCATGAACGAGATCGCCACGGTGTGCGAGCTGTTCGGCGCCGACGTCGACAAGGTGCGGCGCGCGATGGCGGCCGACCGGCGGATCGGGCCCTCGTTCCTGTTTCCCGGCATAGGATACGGCGGGAGCTGCTTTCCGAAGGACATCAGGGCGCTCGTCAGCTCTTCGCGCGCCGCGGGCCATTGTTGCCGGATTCTCGAGTCGGTCGAGGCGGTGAACGCGAGGCAGAAGCTGCGCCTGGTGGACAAGATGCACGCGCACTTCTCCTCGCTGGACGGCAGGACCGTCGGGGTGTGGGGGCTTGCGTTCAAGCCGCGGACCGACGACATGCGCGAGGCCCCGTCGGTGCCGACGATCGAAGGGCTGCTGGCGGCCGGCGCCGCCGTGCAGGCGTATGATCCGCAGGCCGCGGGGGCGGCGCGCGCGATCTTCGGCGACCGCATCGCCTATGCTCAGCGCAGCTACGACGCGCTCGACGGCGCCGACGCGCTGGCGATCGTCACCGAATGGAACGAGTTCCGCGAGCCGGACTTCGCCCGGATGCGCTCGCTGATGCGGGCCCCGGTGATCTTCGACGGACGCAACGTCTTCGACGTCGACCAGATGCGGGCGGAAGGCTTCACCTACTACTCGATAGGGAGATAGCGCTTGCACCCCGTGGTTCGCCTGGTCCGGTACGCGGTTCCGCATCGTTGGCGGTTCGGCTGGGCGGTGGCGGCCATGGGCGTCTATGCGGCGGCCTCGGTGGCGCTGGTCGCGCTGATCGATCCGATCTTCAACGACGTCCTGCGCCCGGGCGATGCCGACCGCGGGCAATCGCAGTTCTGGGTCATGGCGGCGACTTTCTTCGGGGAGGCCGCTGTCGCGGACCTGCGCGTCGCCCTCGGATCGCAGTTCCGGATCATCGGGGTCATGATTCTGGGCTTCGCTCTGGCGAAGGGCATCGGGAACTACTTCTCGGTGTTTCTGATGGCCGATGTCGGTCAGCGGCTGGTGCGCGATCTCCGCAACGAGCTGTTCCGCCACACGCTGGGGCAGTCCGCGGGGTTCTTCGCGCGCCATACGACCGGCGCCCTGATGTCGCGCATGATGCACGACATCACGCGCATCCAGCAGGTCTTCACGGTGACGGTGGGCGACCTGCTGCGCGAGTCGATCACCGTCGTGGGGCTGGCGGTCTGGCTGTTCTTCCTCGACCTGCGGCTGGCGCTGGTGGCGATGAGCTGCGCGCCGCTGGCGGTCTTTCCGCTCGTGCGCCTGGGACAGCGGGTGCGGCGCAACACCTACCGCGTCCAGGAGGAGCTCGGCCGCTTGTCGCACGTCACCGCCGAGGCCTTCACCGGTCACCGCATCGTCAAGGCGTTCGCGGCGGAGGGCTTCGAGGGCCGCCGGTTCCGGTCCACGGCGGAGCAGGTGTACCGGATCACGATGAAGGTCACCAGCACGATCTCCGTGCTGCCGCCGCTCATGGAGTGGCTCGGCGCGTTCGCCGTGGTCGGGGTCCTCTGGTACGGGACCAGCCGTATCGAGGGCGGCGACATGACGCCGGGCGGCTTCACCGCGTTCGTGGCCGCGCTGCTGTGGATGTACGGGCCGATCAAGAAGCTCAGCCACGTCAACGCGCACCTCCAGCAGGCGGGGGCCGCGGCCGAGCGGGTCTTCGAGATGCTCGATACCCGCAGCGAGGTGGCGGACCTTCCTTCCGCACGTCCCCTGGCGCCGCTGCGGTCGGCCATCAGCTTCCGGGACGTCGGCTTCGCCTACGAGGAGGCGGCCCCCGAGCCGGTCCTGCGCGGGGTGTCGTTCGACGCCGAGGCCGGCCAGGTGGTCGCCATCGTCGGTCTCAGCGGGGCGGGCAAGACGACCCTGGTCAATCTGCTGCCGCGCTTCTACGACGTCACCGCCGGGGCCATCCTCATCGACGGGGTCGATATCCGCGACGTCACGCTGACCTCGTTGCGGGAGAGCATCGGCATCGTCACGCAGGACACGGTGCTGTTCGACGACACGATCGCGAACAACATCGCCTACGCGTCGCCCATCGCGGATCCGGTCATGGTGGAGGCGGCGGCGCGGGCCGCGCACGCCCACGAGTTCGTCGCGGCCCTGCCGGCGGGTTACGACACGCGGATCGGCGAACGCGGCCAGCGGCTTTCGGGGGGGCAGCGGCAGCGCCTCGCGATTGCCCGCGCCCTGCTGAAGAACTCGCCCATTCTGATTCTCGACGAGGCGACCTCCGCGCTCGACGCCGAGTCCGAGCTGCTGGTCCAGGACGCGCTGGCCCAGTTGATGCTGAACCGCACGTCCTTCGTCATCGCCCATCGGCTCTCGACGGTCCGGCGGGCCGATGCGATCATCGTGCTCGACGGCGGGTGCGTGCGCGAGATCGGCCGGCACGAGGAGCTGCTGGCGGATCCGGACAGCCACTACGCACGGCTCTACGCCATGCAGTTCTTCGAGAGGACGCCGCCGTCGGCCTCGACCGGAACGGCGGCCGGCGTGCTCGCGGCGGCTCGGAGCTGGTCTCGCGTGCCGCCTGCCGCGGCGCAGGTCGACGCCGACCGGTGACGGTCCGGGGGAAGCGCAGGAGGCTGGCGCGTGATCAAGTCCATGACCGGCTTCGCGTCCCTGACCCGGGAAGACGAGGCCGTGACCGTCAGCGTCACCGCGCGCAGCGTGAATCATCGCTACCTCGACCTGCAGGTTCATCTTCCGCCGAACCTGCTGCGCCTGGAGCCGCGGGTCCGGGAGCAGGCGCAGCAGCGTCTGGCGCGCGGCCGGGTGGAGATCAGGATCGGTGCGCGCCGCCGTACTCCTCCTCCCGTCGAGCTGGAGGTCGACGAGAGATTGATCGCGGCCCTGGTCGAGGTCGCCGAACGTCCCGACGTGGCGCGCGCGACCGGCGGCGGGTGGACCGTCGGGGAGCTGCTCGGGTTCCCGCGCGTGCTGACCGTCGCCGATCGCGCGGTGGAGACGGCGGCCGACCCGGAAGTCGACACGGCGGTCGGCGAGGCCGTGGGGGAGGCACTGGGGGAACTGGACCGCATGCGCACGAGCGAGGGCAGCCACCTGCGCGCCGATCTGGACGGGCGTCTGGCCGCGCTCGGGACGCTCGTCGACCGCATCGAGCAATTCGCGGCCGCTGCGGCCGGGACGCTCGGCCAACGGCTGGCGGCCCGGCTCGCGGAGCTCGGATCGGACGTGCACGCCGACCAGGCGGCGCTGGCGCAGGAGACGGTGCGCTTCGTCGCGCGCTCCGACATCCATGAAGAGGTCACCCGGTTGCGGGCGCACGTCTCGCACTGGAGTTCGCTGGCGGACGCCGCCGAGCCCTGCGGTCGCAAGCTCGACTTCCTGCTGCAGGAGATGAACCGCGAGGTCAACACCATCGGATCGAAGGCGGATGGCAGCGAGACGTCCGAGTTGGTCGTGGAGGCCAAGGCGGAGCTGGAGAAGTTGCGCGAGCAGACCCAGAACGTCGAGTGACCGAGACCTGCATCACCCGCCGCGGGCTCCTGCTCGTTCTGTCCGCGCCGTCGGGGACCGGCAAGACGACCCTGGTGGGCCGGCTCGTCGAGCGGGTGCCCGGTCTGGTCCGGTCGCGCTCGTACACGTCGCGCCCCGCACGGCCGGGGGAAGTGGACGGCGTCGACTACCATTTCGTCGCCCCGGCCCGCTTCCGTGAGATGATCGAGGCAGGCGCGTTCCTGGAATGGGCCGACGTGTTCGGCCGACTGTACGGAACCAGCGCCGGCGACACGGAGAGCTGCCGGGCGGCGGGGCTCGACGTCGTGCTGGTCATCGACGTTCAGGGGGCGCAGCAGGTCCGCCGCAGGGCGCAGGACGCCGTCGGCGTGTTCGTGCTGCCGCCGTCGTTCCGGACGCTCGAGGAGCGGCTCCGCGGCCGGGCCGCGAACACGGCCGACGCGGCGGACCTGGATCGGCGCCTCTGCGACGCGCGTCGGGAGGTGGAGATGATCGGCGACTACGACTACGTGGTGGTGAACGACGAGATCGACGCGTGCGTCGATCGGCTCCGCCACATCGTGCTCGCCGAGCGGTCGCGGGTTGCGGCGATGCGCGAGACGGTCCGTTCGGTCGTCGAGACCTTCCGCGCGGGCGGGCCGCCGCGGGGGCGGACGGGCTGATTCCCATGGCGCTGGTCGCGCTCGGCGTCAGCGGCGGGATCGGCGCCTACAAGGCGGTGGAGGTCGCCCGCGGGCTCCAGCAGCGCGGGCACGACGTGGCGGCGGTGATGACCGCCAACGCGCAACGCTTCGTCGGGCCGTTGACGTTCGAGGCGATCACGAAACGCCGGGTCGCGAACGACCAGTTCGCCCCGGGGACCAACGCCGACATCGATCACGTGGCGCTGGCTTCGACCGCCGGCCTGCTGCTCGTGGCGCCGGCGACCGCGGACGTCATCGGGAAGTTCGCCCACGGGATTGCCGACGACTTCCTGTCGTCGCTGTATCTCGCCACCACGGCGCCGGTGCTCCTGGCCCCGGCCATGAACACGAACATGCTCTCGCACGCGGCGGTCCGGAGCAACCTCGACACGCTCGCCGCGCGGGGGGTGCGGTTCGTCGAGCCCGGCGAGGGCTACCTCGCCTGCGGCTGGGTCGGGCGCGGCCGGCTCGCCGAGCCCGAGGCGATCGTGGCGGCGGCGGACGATATCCTGCGCGGCGGCGGCGCCTGGGCGGGGCGGTCGATCCTGGTGACCGCCGGCCCCACGTACGAGGATCTCGACCCGGTCCGCTATCTCGGCAACCGGTCGACCGGACGCATGGGCTACGCGGTGGCGGCCGAGGCCGCCGCGCGCGGGGCGCGCGTGCTGCTGGTGACCGGGCCCACCACGCTCGAGCCTCCCGCCGGAGTGGAGGTGACCGCGGTTCGGAGCGCCGGCCGGATGCACGCGGAAGTCCTCCGGCTGGCGTCCGGCGCCGAGGTCGATGCGGTCGTGATGGCGGCCGCGGTGGCCGACTACACTCCGGCCGCGGGGCCCCAGGCGGCCAAGATCCGGAAGACGGACGACGACCTCGTGCTGCCCTTGCGGCGCACCGCCGACGTGCTGGCCGAGCTCGGCACGCGGCGCGGCGACGCGGCCAGACCGGTGCTGGTGGGGTTCGCGGCCGAGACCGGCGATGCGGTCGAGCGGGCGCGCGGGAAGCTCTCCCGCAAGCGGATCGATCTGATCGTCGCGAACGACGTGACCGAGGAGGGAGCCGGGTTCGCCGTGGACACGAACGTCGCGACGCTGGTGACCGCTTCCGGCGCGGAGCCGATCTCCCGGCGCTCGAAGCGGGACCTGGCCCGCGTCATTCTCGATCGGATCGAAGCACGTCTCGGCGCGCCGCGCCGGGCCGCCGAACGGTCCTAGAAGTTGCCGGTGGCCGACCGAGATCAGCTCGCCGAGCACCTGCGGTTCTTCGAAGAGCTCGGGGTCGCGGGGATCAGCCGCGATCCGCTGTGGCGCACGCGCCCGGCCGAGGCGGAGTCCGCGCCGCGCGCCCCCGCCGCAATCGCGGTCACCCCGTCCTGGACGAGCGATTCGCTGTGGGACGCGCCGGCCGGGGCGGCGGGGCCGCGCGAGGCCGCACCGGCGGAACGCCTCCAGGGCATCCGGAACGAGCTGGGCGACTGCACGCGCTGCAAGCTGCACGGCGGACGCACGAACCTGGTCTTCGGCGTCGGCCGGCCGGACGCGGACCTGATGTTCGTCGGCGAGGCGCCGGGGCGGGACGAAGACCGGCAGGGCGAGCCCTTCGTGGGCCGGGCCGGGCAGTTGCTCACCCGGATAATCGAGGCGATCGATCTGCGTCGGGAGGACGTGTACATCGCCAATGTCATCAAGTGCCGACCGCCGCAGAACCGCAATCCGGAACGGGACGAGGTGGATACCTGCCGCCCGTTCCTCTTCGCGCAGATCGACGCCGTCCGGCCACGCGTCATCGTCGCGCTGGGGTCGTTCGCGGTCCGCACGCTGCTCGACGACGAGCGGATGCCCATCTCCCGGGCGCGCGGCCGCGTGTATGCCTGCCGCGGAGCGAAGCTCGTCCCGACGTTCCATCCGGCCTTCCTGTTGCGCAGCCCCGACCGGAAACGGGACGTCTGGGAGGACATGAAGCGGGTCCGGTCCATTCTCCGCGGCGACTGATGCCGGTGGTCGTGACGGTCGCCGTGCCGGTCCCGGCGTTGCCGGCCCTGAGCTACCGGGTGCCGGACGGGGTGGCGGCGCCGCCGGTCGGCGGACGCGTGCGCGTGCCGCTCGGGCGGCGGGTGGTGACCGGCTGCGTCGTGGGCGAGGGGGACGGCGCCGGTTCGCCCGCCGCGCCCGGGAAGCTGCGCGATCTGCTGGAGTGCATCGATCCCGAGCCCTACCTGCCGGACCACGTGGTCGGTCTGGCGCTGTGGGTGGCGGAGTACTACGCTTGCGGCCCCGGGGAGGCCCTCGCCGCGGCGATGCCTCCGCTCGCCCTGTCGGCGTCGGGGCGCCGCGGCGGCGGATTCAGGACGGAGCGGGTCGTCCGTCTGACGGCGGCGGGCCGTGACGCGGTCGTCGCCGGGACGGCAGGCCGCACGGGTCCGCGCCAGCGCGCCGCGCTGAAGCGTCTCGCCGGAGTTCCCGGCGGGCTCGGGACGGCACGGCTGCGGGAGGACGGCGTCAGCGCGGCGACGGTGGCGCGCCTCCGCGAACGGGGGCTGGTGGCGGTGGAGATCCGGCGGGTCGAGCGCGACCCCTTCACCACCGGGGAGCGCGAGACGCCCGATCCGCCCGCGGGCGCCGGCGCCGAACGCGAGCCCACCGCGGAGCAACGCGCCGCGCTCGAAGCCCTGGACGAGCTGGCCCGGGAGCGCGTCTTCCACGTCGCGCTCCTGCACGGCGTTACCGGCAGCGGCAAGACCGAGGTGTACCTGCGCCTCGCCCGGCAGGTCGTGGCGGCGGCCCGCCGGGTGCTCGTGCTCGTGCCGGAGATCGCGTTGACGCCGGCCGTGACCGAGACCTTCCGGAAGGCGTTCGGCGACCGCGTGGCGATACAGCACAGCGGGCTGTCCGCCGGCGCGAGGCACGATCAGTGGCATCGCATCCGGCGCGGCGACGTGGACGTGGTGGTGGGGACGCGGTCGGCGGTGTTCGCGCCGCTGGACGGTCTGGGACTGGTCGTCGTCGACGAGGAGCACGACACGTCCTACAAGCAGGAGGAGAGCCCCCGCTACCATGCGCGGAGCGTCGCCATCGTGCGCGCGCAGCGTGCGGGCGCCCTGGCCGTGCTCGGATCGGCCACGCCGTCCCTCGAGTCGTTCCACCACGCGCGCCGGGGCCGCTACCGGTGCGTCGCGATGACGGAGCGGGTCCACCGGCGTCCGCTGCCGTCCGTGCAGGTCGTCGACATGCGGGCGGAGATGGCGGGCGGAGCCGGGGAGACGGCGGTCAGCCGGTCGCTCGCCGGGGCGCTCGAGGAAACGCTGGCGCGGGGAGAGCAGGCGCTGATCCTGCTGAACCGGCGCGGCTTCGCGGCCGCGGTGCTCTGCCGCCAGTGCGGGCGGACGTTCGAGTGTCCGAACTGCAGCGTTGCGCTGACGCTCCACCGCGGCGCGGGCCGGGTGCGCTGTCACTACTGCAACTACTCGGTGGCCCGTCCGTCGACTTGTGCGCAATGCGCGGGACCGTATCTGGAAGCGGTCGGCTTCGGGACCGAGCGGATCGAGGCGGAGGTGGCGGAGCGCCTGCCGCGCGCCGTGGTCGCGCGGCTCGACCGCGACGCGGCGCGGCGCCGGGGCGCGGGAGCCTCCCTGCTGGCCCGTTTCCGGGCGGGCGACATCGACGTGCTGGTGGGGACCCAGATGATCGCCAAGGGGCACGACTTCCCCAACGTGACGCTCGTCGGCGTGGTGTCGGCGGACGTCGGGCTGCAGGTGGCCGACTTCCGGGCGGCGGAGCGGACGTTCCAGCTCCTGACCCAGGTGGCGGGGCGCGCCGGCCGGGGTGAGCGGCCCGGGATCGCCATCGTCCAGTCGTTCCATCCCGAGCACTACAGCATCGTTCATGCGTGCCGGCAGGCCTACGGCCCGTTCTTCGAGGAAGAGATGCGCTACCGGAAGGCGTTGCGCTATCCGCCCGTCGTGTCGATGGTGAACGCCATCGTGCGCGGCCGGTCCCCGGAGGAAGCGATGCGGGATGCGGCCCGGATGGCCGGCATGCTGCGCGCAGCGGGGATGCCGTTCCGGGTGCTCGGGCCCGCGGTGGCCCCGATCTCGCGCCTGCGGGGCCAGCATCGCGCGCAGATATTCCTCAAGGGCGCCAATCGTCGCGCGATGCGCAGGGCCGTGCGTGCGGCGCTCGACGCGCACCCTGATCTCGGGCGGCGCGTCACGGTCGACGTGGACCCGATCAACCTGCTGTAGCCGCCGGGAGTCTGCGCCGCGGACCGGGCGGACCGATCGTCAGGGTTCGGTCGGGAACCCCTCGACCTGAATCGGAGCCGGCGTGAAGCAGAGGACGAAGATGGCGGCGGTTGCCAGTGCGACCCAGCGCCGCCGGCTGTCGAGAGGCACGTGGTCGTCGAGGGTGCGCGGATGGCGCGGTCCGAACAGGAGCAGCATGACCACCATCAGGACGGCCCACAACAGCCAGCTCAGGGAGAAGAGGGTCAACCCGACGACGACGGCCACGCCGCCCAGCGTGACGCCGGTCGAACGCGAGCCGAGCGCCGCGTACGAGATGTGCCCGCCGTCGAGCTGGCCGATGGGGAACAGGTTGAGCGCGGTCATCAGGAGGCCGAACCAGGCCGCGAAGCCCATCGGGTGCAGGTTGATCCCGTGACCGTCGGGCAGCGCGCCCCAGACGAGCCAGGCGACGGCCTGGAAGAGCAGGGGTTCACCGAGCGTGATCAGCCCGACGGGGTCCGTCGCAGGCAACGGCGTCACGCGCGAGAGCGCCACGCCGGCGAAGAGCGCCGGCACAGCGACCACGAAGCCGGCGATCGGTCCGGCCGCCCCGATGTCGAACAGCATCGACTTGGTCGGGATCCGCTGGCGGATCCGGATGAAGGCGCCGAAAGTACCGGTCGGCACGAAGGGGACGGGAAGGAAGTACGGCGGCGAGGCATCCACCTGGTAATAGCGGCAGGCGTAGTAGTGGCCGAGCTCGTGTATGCCGAGGATGGCGAGAATCGTGAAGCTGTACCACGCGCCGGGCAGCAACGCGAACGGCGGCTCGTCGCTCGGGAAGTCGGCGAGAAAGTACGCGTGGTGCCAGCCGCCGATGTACATGGTGCTGCCGAGCGTGGCGAGGAACAGCGCCACGGGCAGCCACGGTCGATCGCTATGCACGGATGTTCTGGAGGTCCTTGCCCGGCTTGAAGCGGATGGTGCGACCGGGCGGGATGCGGACTTCCTTGCCGGTGCGCGGGTTGCGGCCGATGCCGCGCTTGCGCGGCTTGACCTGGAAGACGCCGAATCCGCGGAATTCGATGCGCTCGCCACGCTGCATCGAGATGCGCATCGCGTCGAACACCGCATCCACGGCCTGCTCCGACTTCACCTTGGTGATGTCGGCCACCTTGGAGACCTTGTTGACGATGTCGACCTTGATCATGCCTCGCCGTGCCCCAGAGAGTGTATAACTAGCATAGATACCGTAACTTACGGCTGTCAAGAGGCTTCGCGAGGGGGCGGGGCCGGACCTGGTGATGACCGAGAAGGCCAACGTCGAGGCACGCGTCGTGCTCGCCGGACGTCCGAACGTCGGCAAGTCTACGTTGTTCAACCGCTTGTCGGGGAGCCGGCGCGCCATCGTCGCTCCGGTGGCCGGGACCACGCGCGACGTGATGCGGCATCCGGTCGAGTGGCTCGGGACGGAGTTCGAGCTGGTGGACACCGGCGGGGTCTTCGGGGCCAGCACGGATCCGCTGCAGGCCGTGGTCGCCGAACGCGGCCTGCGCGAGGTGGAGAGCGCGGCGGTCATCGTGGTCCTGGTCGATGCCCGCGAGGGGCTGGTGCCGGCCGACGAGGAGGTCGTCCGGCGCGTGCGGCGGACCGGCGTCCCGCTGGTGCTGGCGATCAACAAGGTGGACGATCGGCGCGCCGGGGCCGCGGCGGTGGAATTCGAGCGGCTCGCCGTGGCGCCGGCGCTGTCGATCGCGGCCGAGCACGGTCTGGGGGTCGGCGATCTGCTCGACGCGGTCGTCGGCAGCCTGCCCGGCCGCGGCCGGCGCCTCGCGGCGGCCGGCGCGGGGCCGGACGCCGCGAAACCGGAGGATCGCGAGGTCGCCATCGCGATTGTCGGCCGTCCGAACGTCGGCAAGTCGTCGCTCGTCAACCAGCTCGCGCGGGAGGATCGCGTGCTGGTGAGCGACCTGGCCGGAACCACGCGGGACGCCGTAGACACCGTGATCGGTTGGCACGGCCGGCGGATACGTCTCGTGGACACGGCCGGGATCCGCCGCCCCGGCCGGGTCGCGCAGGCGGGAGCGGTCGAGGCGGTCAGCGCGGTTCTCGCCCGGCGCGCGCTCGCGCGGGCCGACGTGGCGGTCCTGCTCGTGGACGCCGCCGCGGGCGTGACGCGGCAGGACGCGGTGATCGCGGGAGCAGCCGAGAAGGCCGGTTGCGGGGTGGTCATCGCGGCCAACAAGTGGGACCTGGTGAAGGACCGTGGGGAGGGCTACTCGAAGACGTTCGACGCGGACCTGCGGCGGGGACTGCGGTTCGCCGACTTCGCGCCGATCCTGCACGTGTCGGCGCTGACCGGACAGCGGGCGCCGCGGGTGATCGAGCGGGCGGTGGACGTCGCCGCGGCGCGGGCGGCCCACGTCGGGACCGCGGAGCTGAACCGGGTGGTGGCCCGGATCACGGCCCGCCATCGCCCGGCGAGCCTCGGCCGCCGTGCGGTGAAGATCCTCTACGCCACCCAGATCGGGGCCCGGCCTCCGGCGTTCGTCTTCTTCACCAACGTCGCGACGCGGTTTCACTTCTCGTACGAGCGGTACCTCCGGAATCAGCTTCGCGAGGCCTTCGGCTTCGAAGGGTCGCCCATCCGGGTCAAGGCCCGCGCGCGGCGCGAGCAGCCGCGGCGTGGAAGGCGCGGGTGAGCCGCGGCTTCCGACCTCTGTGGAAACGGCCGTTCGCCCCCGACTGCGCTATACTCCGCTATTGACGACAGACGAGATGGGCAGGGCGCCGACCGTCGACATCGAGATTCCCGACCGCCCACTGTTCAAGGCTGCCGAGGTCTGCTCCATCGCCAAGGTTCAGCCGTATGTGCTGAGGTCCTGGGAGAGCGAGTTCCCGGCACTGGGCGCGTCGACGACGAGCGGCGCCCGCGTCTATCGGCGAGCGGACGTCGAGCTGGTCCTCGAGATACGCCGGCTGCTCTTCGAGGAGGGTTTGACGCTCGGGGCGGCGCGGCGGAGGCTGACCAGCGAGGACCGACCGGCTCCGGAGCCGGCCGTCCCCGACCTGATCGGGCCGGATGCCCGCGAGCGCCTGCTGTGGGTCAAGCAGGAGCTGCGGTCGATTCTGGACCTGCTTTCGGTGGAAGGCGCGGCGCGGCGCGGCATGTAGCGCCGGCCGGCCGCCCGTGATCGTGGATCGTCGGGATGTGGCGCAGCCTGGTAGCGCACCTGACTGGGGGTCAGGGGGTCGCTGGTTCAAATCCAGTCATCCCGACCATTCTTCCCGCCCTCGGAGCTTGGGACGGGAAGACTCGCGGGGGAGGGGAATTCCCATGCATCGTCGATCCCGATGGTTTCTTCCTTCCGCAGGGGCGATCGTGGCGCTCGCGGGAATCCTGGCGCTGCCGGTGTCCGTAGCGGCGCAGTCGTCCTCCGGCGCCGCGCAGGAGGCGGAGTCGTACACGGCTCCGCGGACCGCCGACGGGTACCCCGATCTTCAAGGCTTCTGGACGAACCAGACCTACACGCCGCTGGAACGGCCGGACGGGGTGGACAAGGCGTTCTACACGGTCGAGGAAGTGGCGGCCATCGAGCAGGGCCGCGCCGAGCGCGAGTTCTCGCAGACCACGCCCGGCACCATTCCCGACGTCCATTACGACTTCACGCAGTTCGGGCTCGACCGGAGCCAGTCGACCTTCGCCCGCAACCTGCGCACATCGATGATCATCGATCCGCCGAACGGCCGGTTGCCGCCGGTCAATGCGGAGGGACGCCGGCGCGCCGCCGAGGTGGCGGCCGAGCGCGAACGGATGGGCGGCCGCTGGGATTCGGCCGAGAACAACCAGCTCGACGACCGCTGCATCATCATGCGCGGCGCCGGACCGCCGATGATGAACGCCGGCTACAACGCCAACTACCAGATTGTCCAGAATCGCGACTACGTGATGTTTCTGGTGGAGATGATCCACGACGCGCGCATCGTTCCGCTCGACGGGCGCGGGGCGCCTTCGGACCGGGCGCGGCAGTGGATGGGCATGTCCCGCGGCCGCTGGGAGGGGGACAGCCTGGTGGTCGAGACGACCAATCTCAACGGCAAGAATCCGTTCAACGGCTCCAGCGATCGGATGCGGGTGACGGAACGGTTCACCCGTGTCGACGACGAGACGATCCTGTACCGGTTCACCGTCGACGATCCGTTGACCTGGGACCGGCCCTGGACGGCGGAGATGCCGATGCGGAAGACCATCGGTCCGCTGTTCGAGCACGCGTGCCACGAGGGCAACTACGGCCTCTACAACACGCTGGTCGGGGCGCGCCTCGAGGAGCAGCGAGCGGCGGAAGCGGCCGCGCGAGAGGAGTCGCAGAAATGACGGGGCGTCCGACTGCACGGCACCGCTTGTCGGGGTGGACGATCGCGGCCGCGATCGTCGTCGCCGGGGTCGGGCCGGCGGTGTCGACCGTTCACGCGCAGGAGACCGGCTACGCGGCGCCTCGCACCGCCGACGGCACCCCCGATCTGAACGGGATCTGGCAGGCGCTGAACAACGCGCACTGGGACGTCGAGCCCCACTCGGCGGGATTCAGCCCGGTGCGGGAGCTCGGCGCGCTCGGCGCCGTTCCCGGCGGGCTCGGCGTGGTGGAAGGCGACACGATTCCGTACACGCCCGAGGCGCTGGCGCGGCGGGACGAGAACTTCGCCCACCGCCTGGAGCGCGACCCGGCGATCAAGTGCTATCTGCCGGGCGTTCCGCGCGCCATGTACATGCCCTACCCGTTCCAGATCATCCAGAGCCGCGCGCACATCATGATCCTCCACGAGTTCGCCGGTGCCGTGCGCACCATCTATATGGAGGACCACATGGAGTCGCCGGCCGACACGTGGATGGGGTGGTCCAACGGACGCTGGGAAGGCGAGACCCTCGTGGTCGAGACGAGCGGCTTCTACGGGCAGACGTGGCTCGATCGGGCGGGGAACCATCACAGCACGGAGCTGCGCGTCGTCGAGCGCTTCACCGCGCGCAGCCCCGAGACGCTCGACTACCACGTCACGCTCGAGGACCCCAACGTCTACACGCGTCCGTGGAGCATGCGCATGCCGCTCTACCGGCGCGTGGAGCCGAACGCAGAGCTGATGGAGTTTCGCTGCGTGGAGTTCGTCGAGGATCTGATCTACGGCCATCTTCGCAAGAAGGTGGAACAGTAGGGGTTGCGGACCAGGAGGAATTGTCATGCGAACGATGCGAGCCGTCACCGTCGCCGGTCTTGGAATCCTGCTCGCGACCGCGTCGCTGTCCGGACACCATGCCTTTTCGGCCGAGTTCGACATCGAGCAGCCGCTCACTCTCGAGGGCAAGCTCGTGAAGTGGGAGATGATCAACCCGCATTCCTGGTTCCACATCGACGTGGAGGCGGAGGACGGGACGACCTCCACCTGGCTGGTCGAAGGCGGGAGTCCGAACGAGCTGATCCGGCAGGGCGTCAACCGGAACACCGTCGAGGTCGGCACGTTCCTGGCGGTGGAAGGGTACCGGGCCAAGGACGGCACCGAGAAGGCGGTCGGCCGGAACTTCATACTCGAGAACGGCGAGCGGCTGTTTCTGGGCGGCTCCGCCAACCGCGTTTCCAGGTAGCGTCGGCAGCACGGGTTCGGAGACGGTCGAGGACGCGGGCTGTCCTGCGCGACGGGACGGTCTCGCCCGGTGGAGTTCGGCGGGTTCGTCCCGTTGGGAGAGATCGATGATTGTGAGATCTGCGCGCGCGAGCTTGCTGGTTGCGGTGTCGGCCGCGGTGGCGTGCGGCTTTTCGTCCGGGAATGCGCATGCCGAGCCCGGCGGCGGCCGTCAGCCCGCCACCGGGGCGGCCTCCGAGCGCGTGGTCGACTTCGCGCGCGACGTGCGGCCGATACTGTCGGACAACTGCTTCTCGTGTCACGGGCCGGACGAGGCGAGCCGGCAGCGCGGTCTCCGGCTGGACGTGCAGGCGGGCCTGTTCGAGGACCGGGGCCGTCTGGGCGGCCCCGCCGTGGTGGCCGGGAACGCGGCGGAGAGCCGCGTGTACCAGCGGCTGGTGACCGAGAGCAGCCGGCTGCGGATGCCGAGTGGCGCCGATCCGCTGACCGACGAGCAAATCGAGACGGTGCGGCTCTGGATCGATCAGGGGGCGGAGTGGGAGTCGCACTGGGCGTTCATCCCGCCCGAGCGTCCCGCCGTGCCGCCGGTCTCCGATCCCGAGTGGGTTCGCAATCCGATCGACAACTTCGTTCTTGCGCGTCTGGACGCGGAGGGCCTGGGGCCGTCGGTGGAGGCGGACCGCGCGACGCTCTTGCGGCGGGTGACGCTGGATCTGGCCGGGTTGCCGCCGACGCCGGACGAGATCGCGGCCTTCCTCAACGACGATTCTCCGGACGCCTACGAGAAGGCCGTCGACCGGCTCCTCGGCTCGCCGCGCTACGGCGAGCGGATGGCGACCGAGTGGCTCGACGCGGCCCGTTACGCCGACACCAACGGGTACCAGACCGACGGCGAGCGGACGATGTGGCGCTGGCGCGACTGGGTGATCGACGCCTACAACGCCAACATGCCGTTCGATCGGTTCACCATCGAGCAGCTCGCCGGCGACATGCTGCCCGGCGCGACGCGCGATCAGCGCATCGCCACCGCATTCAACCGCAACCACAGCCAGAACGGCGAAGGCGGCATCGTCGTCGACGAGTTCCTGGTCGAGTACGCGGTGGATCGCGTCGAGACGACGTCGACCGTCTGGCTCGGCCTGACGCTGGGGTGCGCCCGCTGCCACGACCACAAGTTCGACCCGCTCTCGCAGCGGGAGTTCTACGAGGTCCTGGCCAACTTCAACAACATTCCGGAGCGCGGCAAGGCGTTCAAGTACGTCAACTCGCCGCCGCTGATCACGGCCCCGACGGTCGAGCAGGAGCGGGAGCTGGCCGAGCTCGACGACAAGCTGCGCGAGGCCCGCGAGGCGTTCGCCGCTCTCGACGGCGCCGCGGCCGAGGCGCAGGCGGCCTGGGAGGCATCGCTCGCCACCGCCGGGCGCGTGGACTGGACGCTGCGCGACGGCCTGCTGGCGCACCATGCCCTCGACGGCGACATCGCCGGGATCCACGACGGGACCTTCGTGACCGCGGTGCTAGAGGACGGACGGCCGCTGTTCGTCGACGGGCGCGTCGGGGACGCCGCCGCCTTCGACGGGCAGCGCTTCATCAACGCGGGCCTCAGCCCGGACCTCGGCTACGACGATCCGTTCACCCTGGCCGCCTGGATCTACCCGACGGCGTCCAGCGGCGTAATCGTCTCGCGCGCCGACGCGGGCGACCAGGGAGAGGTCGGCTGGGGGCTCTACCTGGAGGAGGGCAGGCTCCGGTTCAACATGTCGACCCGCATCCTCGACGACGGCGTCAGCGCGGAGACGGTGGAGGACGTGCGGCTGAACGAATGGCAGCACGTGCTCGCGACCTACGACGGCTCCAAGACGCCGGGCGGCATCCGCATCTACGTGGACGCCGTGTCGTGGGAGCTGCAGCCCATGCTGGACCTGGTCGGCAACCGGATGCCGCAGCGCTATCCGTTGCGCATCGGCGCCAGCGGGTCGGACAAGCCGCGCTTCGAGGGGATCATCGACGACGTCCGGATCTACGGCGCGGCCCTGACGCCCGAGCAGGCCGCGGTGGTGGCGACGGCCGAGTCGCTGACCGCCATCGCGGCGATTCCGTCGGACCGGCGGACGCCGGCGCAGTCCGAGAAGCTGCGCCTCGCCTTCTTCGACCAGTACGCGCCGACGGAAGTCCTGGAGGCGTGGCGCGAGGTTGCGTCGCTCGAGCGCGAGCGCGAGGACCTCTGGGCGAGCTTCCCGACGGTCATGGTGATGGAGGAGCTGGCGGAGCGCCGGCCGACGTTCAGGCTCAACCGCGGCGCCTACGACAACCCGGCCGAGGAGGTCTTTCCGGGCGTGCCGGCGGTGCTGCCGCCGCTGCCCGAGGGGGTGGAGGCCAACCGGCTGTCGTTCGCGCGCTGGCTGGTGGATCCGGATCATCCGCTCACCGCCCGGGTGACCGTCAACCGCTTCTGGCAGATGTACTTCGGCACCGGCCTGGTCAAGACGGCCGAGAACTTCGGGACGCAGGGCGAGTATCCCAGCCATCCGGAGCTTCTGGACTGGCTCGCCACCCGCTTCGTCGATTCCGGCTGGGACGTCAAGGCGCTGCAGAAGGACATCGTCACCAGCGCCGCCTATCGGCAGGCTTCGAGGGTGACGCCGGAGGAGTACGAAGCCGACCCGGAGAACCGGCTCATCGCCCGCGGACCGCGGCTGCGCCTGCCGGCGCAGATGATCCGCGACCAGGCTCTCTCCGTGTCGGGGCTGCTGGTGGAGAGGCTCGGCGGGCCGTCCGTCAAGCCGTACCAGCCGGAGGGACTGTGGGCCGACATGGTCGAGGGCGGCTACGGCGACTACGTGCCGAGCGAGGGCGACGACCTCTACCGCCGCAGCCTGTACACCTTCTGGAAGCGGACGCTCGGCCCGCCCACGATGATGACGTTCGACTCGTCGACCCGCGAGACCTGCATCGTTCGCACCGGGCGCACCAACACGCCGCTGCAGGCCCTGAACCTGATGAACGACGTCACCTACGTCGAGGCGGCCCGGCGCCTGGCCGAGCGGATGATGACCGAGGGCGGCGATACTCCCGCCGAGCGCGTCGGTTTCGCCTACCGCCTCGCCACCGCCCACCGCGCGCCGGCCGCCGCCGAGGCAATCCTGGTCGACGGCTTCCAGCGGCACCTGGAGCGCTACCGGGCGGACCGCGGCGCGGCGCTGGACCTGGTGCGCCAGGGCGAGTCCCTGCGCGACGAGACGCTGGACGTCGCGGAGCTGGCCTCCTACACGATGGTGGCCAACCTGATCCTGAACTTCGACGGGACCATCACGAAGGAATGACGATGAGCACGCCTCTCGAACAGTGGTTGACGCGGCGGCGTTTCCTCGAGCTGGCCGGCACCGGCATCGGCACGGCCGCGCTGGCTGCCGTCTTCGGACAGGACCTGGCGGCGCAGGCTTCCGGGGCCGCCCCGGCCGCGGTCGGCGGGCTGCCCGGCCTCCCGCATCTGGCACCGAGGGCGAAGCGGGTGATCTACCTGTTCCAGTCGGGGGCGCCCTCGCAGCACGAGCTGTGGGACTACAAGCCGAAGCTGCAGGAGATGGTCGGGGAGGACCTGCCGCCGTCGGTGCGCGGCAATCAGCGCGTCACCACGATGACCGCCGCGCAGGAGAGCTTTCCTCTCGTTCCGTCGAAGTTTCCGTTCCGGCAGCACGGCGAGTCGCGCACGTGGGTCAGCGACCTGATGCCGCACACCGCCGGGATCGTCGACGAGCTGTGCTTCATCAAGTCGATGCACACCGAGGCGATCAATCACGACCCCGGCATCACGTTCTTCCAGACCGGTGCGCAGCTCGCGGGACGCCCGAGCATGGGCGCGTGGCTCTCCTACGGGCTCGGGACCATGAATGCCGATCTGCCGACATTCGTGGCGATGATCTCCAGGGGGTCCGCTCAGACCGGGCAGCCGCTCTACGACCGCCTGTGGGGCAGCGGGTTTCTGCCGACCCGTTACCAGGGGGTCAAGTTCCTCTCCACCGGCGACCCGGTTCTGTTCCTCTCGAACCCGCCCGGCGTCGACCAGGACACGCGCCGCCGGTTCCTCGACGACCTCGGCGCCCTGAACCGGTTGAAGGAGGAGGAGTTCGGGGACCCGGAGACGAGCACGCGGATCGCCCAGTACGAGATGGCCTACCGCATGCAGAGCTCGGTGCCGGAGCTGACCGACCTGTCCGACGAGCCGGACAGCGTCTTCGAGCTCTACGGCCCGGACGCGCGTCAGCCGGGAACCTTCGCGCGCAACTGCCTGCTGGCGCGCCGTCTCGCGGAGCGCGGCGTACGGTTCATTCAGTGCTTCCACCGGGGCTGGGACCAGCACACGCGCCTGCCGCGCGGCATCGAGCGGCAGGCCCGCGACGTCGACCAGGCGCAGGCGGCGCTCGTGCGGGACCTGAAGAACCGCGGCCTGCTGGACGAGACGCTGGTGGTCTGGGGCGGTGAGTTCGGCCGCAGCGCCTACTGCCAGGGCGTGTTCACCGAGGAAACCTACGGCCGCGACCACCACCCGCGCTGCTTCACCATCTGGATGGCGGGCGGCGGGGTCAAGCCGGGCACGACCTACGGGGCGAGCGACGACTTCTCCTACAACATCGCCCGGGACCCGGTGCACATTCACGACCTGCACGCGACGATGCTGCACCTGCTCGGCATCGACCACACGAGGCTGACGTACCAGTACCAGGGCCGTGACTTCCGGCTGACGGACGTCCACGGGAGGGTGGTCGACGGCATCCTGGCCTGAGCCGGGTGCCGCCGCTGCTACGTCCTATTCCTTCGCGGCGTCGCGGGGTGCCGCCGCCGCTACGTCCTATTCCTTCGCGGCGTCGCCGGGCGCCGGCTTGGGGGCCGCGGCCGCAGCTTCGCCGCTCCCGCCGGCCGCCTCCGGTGTGGAGCCCGCGCCGGAGGGCTGGTCCCCGGCCGCCGCGGATGCGGACTCCGGCTCGTCGGCCGCCGCCGCCGACGGTTCCGGCTGGGCCTCGGTTTCCTTCGCGACGGGCGCCGCGACCGAGTCGTCCGTTGCGGTTTCGGCGGCCTCCATCTCGGCGGGTCGATCGGGTTCGGGCTCGGCGGTTACGGCCGGCGCGGCGGCGGGCTGGGGCTCGTCGGCCGTCGCCGCCTGCTCGTCCGCTGTTTCGGCGGCGGCCGGCGCGGCCTCCGCCTCCGATGCTTCGACCGCGGCATCGGCGGCTGTCTCTTCCACCGCTGCACCGGTGTCGGCCGCTGCGTCCTCCTCCGGCGCTTCGACGGCGGCTGCGGCCGGCTCGGCCTCCTCGGCCGTCGCCGCTTCCGGTTCCGCCACGCCGGCTGCGCCGGCGGTGTCGGCCGGGGCGGCCTCGGGTTCATGGTCGACAGCGCCACTCACCAGGTGAGGCGACTCGGCTTCCAGGTGATCCCGTCGAGCAGCCGAGTAGACGAGCAGTCCGCTGCCGGCGAACAGGAGGACCCAGCCCCATTCCCACTGAATCGACTGGATCACGGATGCCGCGAGGCCCACATGGGGATTTCCGGCCAGCTCCGCCGGCGCGCCGGACCGGGCCTGCAGGATGGTGTTCTGGACGCCCAGAAACGTCCACAGGATGATGGCAAGGCTGCCGAGCGCCGGAACCAGCACCTGCTTCCAGCGGCCGGTGACGGCCAGGGCTATTGCGAGACCGGCCATGATGAGCAGGATGTAGCCGTCCCCGTACCCCTCGCGGAAGTAGTCGACGTCGCCCACGAACGAAAACGAAACCATCGGTGCGAACGTGCCGATGACCAGCAGGAGCGCCGCGGTGACGGCCAACGTCTGCCGGCCCGGACGCGAATCGACGGGGGGGGCGGTGAAGAGGAGCTGCGACGCCGCCCAGTAGAGAATGAGCGCGACGGCCATCCAGCGGAGGAAGCCGTAGTGCACGACATCGTCGGGCTCGAACCTCGCCATGAGGTAGACCGGGTACAACGCCACGACGTAGAACATCACGGCGTGGAGAATCCACATCACGACGCGTTGGAGCAGCGTGGGACCGGCGGCTTTGTCGGACACTCGGAGTTCCTCCCTGGAGCGGTAAGCATGCCCCGGCGACCGCACGGTGTCAAACGGCGTGCGACCGCCGGCGGTATGATCGATGTTCGTGACCTGCCGCCCCGGCGAGCCCGCGTTTCCTTTCCGGCTGCCGGACCACGCCGGTCGTGCGCACACCCTCGAAGACTGCCGCGGGGCGTGGTTGCTGCTCGTGTTCCACCGCCACCTGCATTGACTGCCCTGCCGGTGGCATCTGCTGCAGTTGCAGCAGGCGGAACGCGAGCTCGACGCGTTGGGCATCCGCGTGCTGGTGGTGACGTTCGAGGCGCGCGCGGCGGCTCGCCGGTACGTCGAGGAGACCGGGACGCGCTGGCCGCTGGTCAGCGACGAGGCGCGAGCGCTCTACCGGGCGTACGGCATGGGCCGCGCGCGCTGGCGGCATCTGCTCGGGCCGTCGGCGCTGCTGGCCTACGCACGTGCGGTGGCGCGCGGACGTCTGCCGCGCTGGCCGGCCGCCGACCCGGTGCAGCAGGGAGGAGACGTGCTCATAGACCCGGCCGGCATCGTGCGCCTCGTGCACGTCGGGGCCGGACCGGGGCATCGCCCGGCCGTCGAGCGGTTGCTCGAGGTGCGCCGCGCAGCAGACGGGTAGCCCGAGAATCGTCGCCCGCGCGCGGAGTCCCGAGAGCGTCCCTTCCCGCGCCGGGAAGGGACGCCGGCCTGCCGTCTTCAAGGCGAATAGGCCCGGCGATCGGCCTGCAGCAGCGCACCCCACGACTCGTCGAAAGGGTGGACCTGCCGGACCGGGCGATCGCCCCGGTAGAGGGGGCGGTTCTCGTTCGCCCAGCGAAAGATCGAGCCTTCCAGGTTGTAGACCTGCGTCCGCCCGCGGGCCGCGAGCGCGGCCACCAGTCCTGCCGAGCGGTAGCCGACCGAGCAGTACGCCACGATCGTGGCCGCATCCGGGGCGCCGTCGACCAGCGCCACGGCGTGTTCGATGGAGGTGGCCCGCACGGCCCCCTGCAGATGGCTGACCGCGAACTCCTCCGGCTCCCGTACGTCGATCAGCACCACGGGGCGCTCCGGATCCTCCAGCACGTCGCTCAGGGCGGTGGTGTCGATCGGGGGGGTGCCGGGAAACGCTTCCTCGATGAGCGCTTCGGTCGCCGCCCACGTCATGCCGGCCGGCTGGCGCCCGCAGCCGGCCAGCGCGAGCAGAACGATGAGCAGGGCGCCCGCACGCCTGTCGGGCTTCGTGAGCGGCCGGCGGTGCGGGGCGCGGAATGACCGGCTCACGGCAGTTCGTCCGCGGCGGCCCGGCGCACCACGCGCTCGAAGAAGCACGCGCCCACCTCGAGAACTCCTTCGTCCACGTCGAAGCGAGGATGGTGCAGTGGAATGTACTCTCCGTCCTCGCTGGCGCCGAAGCGGACGTAGCATCCGGGTGTGTCCTGCAGGAAGTAGGAGAAGTCCTCGGCGCCCATGCTCGGATGGTCCTGGCGGACGACGCCGTCGGCGGAGACGATGTCGCGCGCGGCGGCGGAGGCGAGGGAGGCCTCGCGGCCGGTGTTCACGACGGCGGGGCAGCTCTCCTGGAACTCGACGTGCACGCGCGCCCGATGCAGCTCGCCGAGCGCCCGGGCCGCCCGGTGCAGGCCCCCGATTATCTCTTCGCGCGTATCGGGTCGGGTGGTGCGGATGATCCCCTCGAGCACGGCGTGGCCGGCGATGATGTTGGCGGCGGTGCCCGCGTGGACGGATCCGACGGTGACCACGGACGGCGACACCGGGTTCACGTGACGCGACACCAGGGACTGGATGGCGGTGATGAGGAGTCCCGCCACGACCACCGCGTCGATCGCCTCGTGCGGCCGCGCGCCGTGGCCGCTCTCGCCGTGCACCTCGATGCGGAAGCGGTCGGAGTGGGCGGTGATGGTTCCGTCGGCGATCATGATCTCGCCGACCCGGTACTGTGTCGTGACGTGGCCGGCGAAGATGGCGTCGACGCCGTCGAGCGCACCCGCATCGACCATGATCCGCGCGCCGTTGCCGCGTTCCTCGGCCGGCTGGAACACGAAGACGACCGATCCCGGCGGCGGGTCGGCGGCCAGGCGCGCCGCCGCACCGAGCACTATCGCCATATGCGCATCATGGCCGCAGGCGTGCATCCGGCCCGGTACCGCCGAGGCGAACGGCAGCCCCGTCTGCTCGGTGCAGGGGAGAGCGTCCATTTCGGCCCGCAGGGCGATCCGCGGGCCGTCGCCCGGGCCCGTCAGGCGTCCCACGACACCCCCTCCCTTGCCCCCGTAGTCGTACGGTATGCCGAGGCGGTCGAGCTCGGCCAGGATGGTCCGTGCGGTCTCGACCTCCTCGTAGGCCAGCTCCGGCCGGTGGTGGAATGTGCGCCGCAGCTCGCGCATGCGCGCTGTCGTCGATTCGGTTTCGGCCGTGAGCGTGGCGCCCGTTTCGGACATCGGTCCTATTGTACGGCTGCGGGTCCGCGCCGTCGAACGGCGCAGGCTCCTGGTCCGTCCTGGTTGGGCGGCAGGCGGAGCCGCGGGCGGCGATTGCCGGGCCGGCGCGGAGGAGTGCGCGCGCTCACGTGCGGAGGAGCTTCGGCAACGTCTCGACCATGGCCCGTTCCGCCGCGTCCTGCGTGTCGCCCAGCGCGATGACGTCGAACTTGCCGAACGCGGCCAGCGGACCGACGTTGTAGAAGATGTAACGGCCGGTTCCTTCCAGGGGGTCGAAGGCCTCGCCGCCCGCGAGGTCCAGCAGGTGGTCGAAGCCCGCACCGGACAGATGGGGCGCCCGCACGCCCTGGGCGCGATAGGGCGGCCGCACGCCGCGCGTGCGGGTGACCAGTCGATCGACCAGGTGCATCGGCGTGCTGGTGCCGCCCCAGCGGCCGTTGCACTCGGTGAACCGGATGAGGAAGTCGCCGTCGAGGTCCCCGAGCACGAGATGGTCGAACGAGCATCGACCGAGGTAGCCGAGCGACTGCAACGCCGCGGCGACGCGGCCGGACGCCTGTGCCAGGCGGCGGTTGACCGCTTCCGGAAGCGTGCTGGGCCGGCTGCCGACGAACACCTTCCGGTCACCCTCCAGGATCTGCTCGTAGATGCCGTCGAGGCGCGGGGGTCCGGCCGCGGCCGGCGGAATCCACCACTGCGTCGACGGCGAGGCGGCGGCCGTCTCCCAGGCGATGGCCAGGACGGTCTCGGGCCGTATCCATTCGGTTCGCTCCAGAAAGGAGGAGACCGTCTCCTCGACGGCCTCTGCCGATTGCCCGCGCAGTCCGGGGCTCGCGAAGACCTGATTTCCCATCGCCGAGGCGCAACGGGTCCTCTTCAGGCCGACCGCATCGTGGACGGAGGCCAGCGCGCGCAGATTCGCGGCGATCGCGGGGACCGTGGACGCCCGGCGGGTCTCCGGCGTCCACCCCGGACCCAGCACGGCGTTGACGAGCTGGTCGAATAGCGCCTTGTCGTTGGCGAGCCACAGCACCGGCGGGGGAGGGCCGAGCACGGTGACCCGCGCTCCCGTGCGGTCGGCGGAGCGGCGGGCGAGCTCCCAGACCGGCTCGATCGCCATGTACGGATGAATCACGAGCCGGCCGGCCCGGCGTGCCAGCGCCGTGACCCGATCGAAGGCCTCGCCGGCCATGCACCCCTCCGCCACGGCAAGGGGATGCGCTGCGTCGTTCGCCCGCGTGGCGATGTGGGTCGCGCGGCCGAGACGGAGGCGGTCCACGCAGTAGGCGTCGTAGACCGGCTCGACATCGGTCAACGTCGCATACGCGTCGCCGGCCGCGGCGCGGACCCTGGCCCGATGCTGATACTCCTCGACGCCCGCGATCCCGGACAGGAACGGAATGGCCGACACGTCCTCCAGGTGGAGCGCGGGTGACGGCGGATCGTCCAATCGCCAGGAGCGGCTCGCGTACGGGCGCACGCGATCGGCGAGTCGCAGTCGGTCCGCGATCGGCTGCACGGCTTCCGCCGGCGACGATGGCGGCGGCGTCATGGAGTGGCCGGCATCGAATGGTCGCGAACGCAGGCGGTGCGACGGCTTACTTGCGCTTGCTCCGCTCGTGGCGGAAGACGGCGAACGCCGCGTCGGTGCGTGTCGGATCGACCGCTCCCCGGAAGAACGCACCGTCCGCGATCACGAGCCTCTCGGTGACGATTTCGGCTTCCACGGTCGAGCCCTTCGCAAGCTCGACGCGATCCGCGACGAGCCTTCCGGTTACCTGGCCGAGCACGGTGATCTTCTTGGCGAGCACCTCGCCGTTCAAGGTTCCGGGGCGCCCGATCGCGACCTCGTGGTCCGGAACGAAGACCTGTCCGTCGAAGGAGCCCTCGATGATCAGGTGCTCGGTCGCTCGGATTTCGCCGCTCGCGACCAGGCCGTGGGCGATGGACGAGACCCCTTCCGGCAGATCGAACTCGGGAAGGGAGCCCGGCTTGCGAACGCCGTCGGAACCGCCGCTCATCGGACGCGGAGTATACATGGGATGCTGGAGCGGGAGACGGGGGTCGAACCCGCGACCTTCAGCTTGGGAAGCTGACACTCTACCACTGAGTTACTCCCGCTCTCATGTGTCGCTGCTCAATTCTAGCACTGCGGGACGGCCGCGCCCGGCCGCCGCTACCGCCGGATGAGCGAGAGCACCTCGTCGCGGTGCCGCTCCATTTCGTCGCGGCTGGTCGCTTCCAGGTTGAGTCGGATGAGCGGCTCCGTGTTCGAGGGCCGCACGTTGAAGTGCCACGAGTCGTACTCGACCGAGACGCCGTCCATCCGGTACACGTGTCCGTCCCGGTAGCGGTCGGCAAGACGGTCGATCGTGGCGGTCACCGCGTCCATGTCCGACATGCGCGTGTTTATCTCGCCGGAGATGAAGTACGTCTCGCGCAGTGGCGCCAGCAGGTCGCGGAGGGTCCGGCCGTGAACCGACATGAGCTCGAGCAGGAGCAGCGCCGGAATGAAGCCGTTGTCGGCGAAGAAGTTGTCGCGGAAGTAGTAGTGTCCGGTGACCTCGCCGCCGAACAGTGCATCCTCCTCGCGCATCCGGGTCTTGAAGAACGCGTGCCCGACCCGGTTCATCAGCGCGGTGCCGCCGTAGGTCCCCACGGTGTCCTTGACCGCGTGGCTCGCGCGCACGTCGTAGATTATCTTCGCGCCCGGCCGCTTGCGGAGGAACGCCTCGGCGAGCAGCGCGGTGACGAAGTCGCCGGGTACGAACTCGCCGTCACCGTCGACGAAAAAGCAGCGATCCGCGTCCCCGTCCCAGGCGATGCCCGCGTCCGCGCCGTCCGCCTCGACGCGCGCGACGAGGTCGCGCCGGTTCTCCTCGATCAGCGGATTCGCCTCGTGATGCGGAAAGGTTCCGTCAACCTCGAAACACAGCCGTTTCGTCCGGCAGGGCAGGCGGTCGAAGAGGCAGGGCGCCACCAGGCCGGCGATTCCGCTTCCGGCGTCGAGCACCAGGTCGAACGGACGGATCGTGTCGACGTCGATGAACGAGAACACGTGCTCGACGTAACCGTCGAGGATGTCCGCACCGGTGCGTTTGCCCGGGGAGCGCGGCGCGGGCGGGATCCG
This sequence comes from Vicinamibacterales bacterium, assembly GCA_963662835.3. Taxonomy (GTDB): domain Bacteria; phylum Acidobacteriota; class Vicinamibacteria; order Vicinamibacterales; family UBA8438; genus WTFV01. The sequence goes on along the minus strand of CAXXVU020000002.1, from coordinate 5,243,500 downwards.
CCCGTCGAGGATCATGTCCCGGATGTCGCCTATGCCGGCGTCGCCGCTGAGCGGCAGCGCCTGCCGGCGCACGAGCTTCATCCCGATGTACTCCTTCGGGTTGTGGGACGCCGTGATCATGGCGCCCCCGTCCAGGCCGTCGCGGGCGACGCCGTAGTAGAGCATGTCCGTTCCGATGAGCCCGTAGTCCACGACATCGGCGCCCTGCCGCAGCGCGCCGTCGATGAAAGCGGCGGCAATCTCGGGAGCGCTGGTACGCATGTCCCGTCCGACCGCGATGCGGTCGGCGTCGAGATAGGCGACGAAGGCCCTCCCGATCCGCTGCGCCGCGTCCGCGGTGATCTGGGCGCCGTACACGCCGCGCACGTCATAGGCCTTGAAGATGCTCGGGTCGGTCGTTCGAGTCATGGTACCGCAGGGGCTTCTCCGAAACGGGTATGAGGGGTCAACGCCGAATCGTCGCCCAGGACCAGACCCGGCCCGAGGCGCGCGTGGTCGCCGATGCGGCAGCGATGACCGACGATGGCCCCGTCGAGCGTCGCGCCCGTGCCGATGACCGAGCCGGGCCATACGACGCTGTCCCGAACCGTGGCCGCGGCCTCCACCACGCTGCCGCTTCCGAGGACGGCATGTGGGCCGATCTCGGCGTCGGGATGCACGCGGACGCCGGGTCCGACGAAGCAGGGCTCCCGCAGCCGGGCACTCGGGGCCACGGTTGCGCTGCCGTCGACCGTCGGCTCGCCCGGACCCGCCAGCGTGGCGCACCCGGAGCGGCAACGGCCGTCGAGGATGTCGCGGTGAGCCTGGCGGTAGGCTGCCGGAGTCCCGATGTCCAGCCAGTAGCCGCGCTCGACGTACGCGGCGAACCTGTCGCCCCGTTCGACGAGCGAAGGGAAGTAGCGACGCTCGATCGAGTATCTCGTCTCGGCCGGAATCCTGTCGAAGGTGTCGGGCTCGAGCACGTAGATGCCGGCGTTGATGGTGTTGCAGGCGATCTGCGCGGGATCGGGCTTCTCGACAAACCGCGTCACGTTGCCGGCGACGTCGGTCTCGACCACTCCGTACCGCGTCGGGTCGGCGACCGGTGCGAGCACGATCGTCGCACGGGCGCCGCGCGTTCGGTGCCGCTCGAGAACGGCGGCCAGATCCGTCGCCGCCAGGACGTCGGCGTTGAAGACGATGGTGGTGCCGTCGAGGTACGGCTCGGCGAACTTCACGGCGCCGCCGGTGCCGAGCGGCTGCGGCTCGACGACGTAGCGGATCGGCAGGCCGGCGTCGTCGCCGCGGCCCACGACCGCCTCTATCCGATCGGGGCGGTAGTTGAGGCTCAGGATGATCTCGTCGACTTCCGGTACCCGCTTCAGCAATTCGATCTGGTGGTAGAGAAACGGGCGATCGAAGATCGGGACGATTGGTTTCGGCGTGTTGAGCGTCAGCGGCCGGAGGCGCGTTCCGAATCCACCGGCCAGCAGGAGCGCCTTCATGGCCGACGATCATAGCGTGTCGCCGCCCGGCGCCCCGCGGGCGCATGCCGCGCCGCGGCGGCCGGGGTACAATGGCGGCCGGGTCAAGCGGTAGAGCATCCCATGAACCTGCCGAACGCGCTTACGTTGGCCCGTATCTTCCTGGTCCCGTTGCTCGTCGTCGTGCTGCTGACGCGGTTCGAGGCCGAGCTCGTCTTCGGCATGCCGAAGGAGGTCCTCGGGGCCGCCATCTTCGGGACCGCCGCGCTCACGGACTGGCTGGACGGCTACCTCGCGCGCCGGCGGCGGCAGGTGACGCAGCTCGGCCAGCTCATGGACCCGCTGGCCGACAAGCTGCTCATCACGGCCGCGCTCGTGTCGCTCGTGCAGATGGGGATGGCCTCGGCCTGGATGGTCGCGGTCATCCTCGGACGCGAGCTCGCCATCACCGTGCTGCGCAGCCTGACCTACGCGCGCGGCGTGACGATCCCCGCCTCGTCCCTGGGAAAGGTCAAGATGGTCACGCAGGTGGTGGCCATCCTGCTCCTGATTCTGGGGAACCAGGTCCGGCCCTTCTGGTGGCTGGGCCAGGTGGCCCTCTGGCTCGTGCTCGTGGCGTCGCTCTGGTCCGCCCTGGACTACTACCGGCGGTTCGGCGGCGTCCTGGCGCACTCCAAGTCGGCTCCGTTCGACGATACCGGGGACGGGGACCGCGGGGACGACGCCATCGGAAAGAAGAGCGCAAGCACCGGTTGAGATCGGCCGGCCGGAGGCCGTGCCGCGCTTCCGCCAGCCCTAGCAGCCCGTGGCGAAAGTCCCCGCTGCATTCGAGCGGCGATGCATCCCGCCTGACTGCGTTGTTCGTCGGTTACATATGCCCAATATGCGCCCTTCTCACGCCTTGCCAGGCGGGCGCCTCGTCGCTCTCGGTGCCACGCGGGGTTCCACCACGGGCTGCTAGCTACGGGCGGTCGAGGTCCATCGCGACCTTCAGCTCCGCGATGCGCTGGTTCGCGTCTTCGAGATACTCCGTGGCGGGAAACTCGGAGACCAGGCGTTCGAACAGCGGCAGCGCCTCGGGCCCGCGGGCGGTCGTCGCCAGCGCGTCGGCCAGGTGGAAGTAGACGCCGTCGCGGCGGGTGTAGCCGGGATCGTCGTCGAGGATTTCCCGGAAACGGTCGATGGCGCCCGGGTAGTAGCGGAGCCGGTAGTAGAAGTGCCCCACGAGGTAGTTCGAATCGCTGAGGCGGTCACGAGCTTCGCGCAGCCGCATGCGCGCCTCCGCGAGCAGTTGCGGGTCGGCGAACTCGGAGTACAGCTCGACGAAGCTCTCGAACTCGGTGATGGCGGCGCGGGTCTCGGTCTGGTCCCGTTCCGGGCGCCGCATCTGGTTGAAGTACACCATCCCCAGCTTGAACTGGGCTTCCGGCGCCAGCTCGTGCGTCGGCGGGTACAGGCGGAGGAACTCCCGCAACTCGGTCAGCGCCGAGAGGTAGGCGACCTCCGTGCTCTCGCCCTCGTACGATTCGATGACGCCGAGGCGTGCCTGGGCGCGCAGCGGGCTCTGCGGGTAGTTGTCTCGAATCTGCACGAAGTACTCGCGGGCGGTGGACCACGATTCAGCGGTCAGCGCCTGCGTCCCGCGCTCGAACAAGATCTCGTCGGCGTCCGCCTCGGTGAGGGCCGGAATCTCGGCTTCGCGGCCGCCGCAGGCGGTCATCGTCAGCGCGGCCGCGACGGCGACCAGGGCGGTCGCCAGGTCCCGGCCGGCCGGGTTCATGGAGCGACGGACAGAGACGTAGCCAGCCATTGATACTCCGCTTGAATGCCCGTCTCGAGGGGTACCCTGGGTACGAACTCGAGATCGGCGCGCGCGCGCGCGGTGTCCGCGAACGTGTCGCGCATGTCGCCCTTCTGCGGCGCGTCGCGCCGCACGTCGGGTGTGCGCCCGGTGCACAGCGCCAGGGCGTCTATCACCCGGTTCATCGAGACGCGCGAGCCACCGCCGATGTTGTAGACCGTACCCGCCGCGCCCCGTTCGCCGGCCGCGAGGGTGGCCGCCACCGCGTCCTCCACGAACGTGAAGTCGCGCGTCTGCTCTCCGTCGCCGTAGAGGATGATCGGTCGATCCGTCAGCAGGGCGCTCAGAAACCGGTGGAACGCCATGTCCGGCCGCTGCCGGGGACCGTACACCGTGAAGTAGCGTAACGCGACTGCCGGCAGGCCACAATTCTCGTGGTAGAGCATGCAGAGGTGCTCCGCCGCGAGCTTCGTCACCCCGTAGGGTGAGAGCGGCTGGACGCGGGCGTCCTCGCGCATGGGGATGACGACGTGATCCCCGTAGACCGACGAGCTCGAGGCATAGACGAACCGTTCCAGCGGGCGGTCGCGACACGCCTCGAGCAGGACCTGCGTCGCGTCGATGTTGGCGGCGGTGTAGATGGAGAAGTCGCTTCCCCAACTGCTGCGCACGCCGGCCTGTGCCGCCAGATGGAACACGTGCGTCACACCGTCGAGCAGCGTGGGCCAGGGCGCGTCCTGGATGGTCGACTCGACGAAACGGAACCGCGCGCGCGCGCGCGGCGACGACAGGTTGGCGTCCTTGATCGCGCGCGGGTAATAGTCCGTGAAGCAGTCGACGCCGACGACGTCGTGGCCGAGCTCGAGGAGCCGGTCGGACAGGTGCGAGCCGACGAAGCCGGCGGCGCCGGTGACCAGGGCCCTCATGTCAGCCTCGTCCTCAGGTCCGGAGGAATGCGCAACGGCTTGCCCGACGGATCCGTCGCCGCGTGAATCGTGTGGCCGACGGCGAGCAGGGTGCGGTCGTCACGCCGGCGGACCTCGTACTCGAACGCCACCCGCGCCCGAGACCGCAGCGAGCCGGTCGTGAGGACGTCGAGGTCGTCGTCATAGCGGGCGGGGGCACGGTACTCGCAATGCGCCTCGACGACCGGCAGCAGCAGCCCCTTGTCCTCCAGGTCTCGGTACCGGCCGCCGAGCGAGCGCAACAGCTCGCAACGCGCCACCTCGAACCAGACGAAGTAGTTCGCGTAGTAGGCCACGCTCATCTTGTCGGTTTCCGCGTAGCGCACACGAATCTGACACGTGCTGGTGGCCAAGGGACTCCTACGCGCCCTCGGCCGCCGTCATGCCCGCAAGTGCCCGGTCACGCAACCCCCGCGCGGCCGCGGCCGGATCGGCCGTCCCGAAAATGGACGAAGCGGCGACCAGGATCTCCGCGCCTGCCGCGACCAGTTGCGCGGCGTTCGCCGGACCGACGCCTCCATCGATCTCGACAGGTGCACGGTTGCCGGCCCGATCCAGCAGCTCGCGGACCTGCCGCACCTTCGCCGCGCTGCGCGGAATGAAACGTTGGCCGGCGGCACCCGGATTGACCGACATCACGACGGCGTAGTCGAGCTCGTCGGCCACCGCTTCCAGCATCGCGGCGGGCGTGCCGGGGTTGACGGCGACGCCGGCTGCCGCTCCCAGGGCGCGAATCGCGGAAAGCGTCCGATGCAGGTGGGGCGCTGCTTCCAGGTGCACGGACACCATCGCGGCGCCCGCCGCAACGAACGCCTCGAGATGCCGGTCCGGCTCCACGACCATCAGGTGCACATCGAGCGGTACGGTCGCGACGCGCTCCAGCGATTCCACGACGGGCAGGCCGATGGAGATGTTGGGCACGAACCGCCCGTCCATGACGTCGACGTGCAGCAGGTCGGCGCCGCCCTGCTCGACGGTGCGCACGGCATCCCCGAGCGAAGCGAAGTCTGCCGCCAGGATGGAAGGGGCGATCCGAATGTTGGGGGCGGCCGTCACCGGCTCACCTCGAGCGAGATCGCCTCGCTCTGGGCTATCTGCAGGCCGGGTTCGGGCGCCTGCCGGATCACGATGCCCGCCGCGACGCCCGGATACGGGTGATCGCCGACGACCGTCACGCGAAAGCCCCGCCCGCGCAGGATCTCCGCGGCCCCGTCCCCGGCCACGCCGATGAGGTTCGGCATGACGTAGGTGCGCCCGCGCTCGGCGCGGTTGACGAGCAGGGAGACGGTCTCCCCGTTGCTGGCGGGAGGCGGCTCCTGGGCCACCACCGCATCGGTCGGATAGCGGTTCGAGCGGATTTCGGAGATGCCCTGCAACAGGAAGACGTTGTCGCGCAGCCGCTGGCGCGCTCCCGCCTCGGATTCTCCGATGAGCGACGGAACCTCGCCCCGGTTCGGACCCGAGCTGAGCCAGAGCTTCACGTTGCGGCGCCGCCGCGTCGCGACGCCCGGGAACGGCTCCTGCTGGGCCACGAGACCCGCCTCGATCGCCGGGTGGATCCGGCGCAACGGCTCGATGCGGGCGTGGAGTCCGACGGCCGCGAGTCGGCGATCCGCCTCCTGCGGGCTCATGCCACGCAGGTCCGGCGTCGTGACTTCCCGCGTCTTGAGTGCGACCTGCATGCCGGCGAAGGAGGCGAGGCCGAACGTGCCGCCGAGCGCGCCCACGAGAACCGTGAGCTTGCCGACGGTCAGGAGTCGCGAATTCATCCGATCTTTAAGTGTAGAGGAGGATTCGACGGCGGCACAAGATCCGCGCCCTCGACGCTCTACGGCGCCCTTGGCGCTCTCAGCGCCCCTGGCGCCCGAGCACCACGCCGAAGAACGCTTCCACGCCGTCTCGGAACGGCAGGGTGCGCAGGCAGCCGTCGCGGTCGACCACCTGCGCGACGCCGGAGTCGGAACCGGGCGGGATCAAGTGGAATTCGGGGCGGTCCGCGAGAAACCGGCCGACGACCTCCTCGTTCTCCTCCGGCTCACTCGAGCAGGTGGCGTAGACCAGCCGCCCGCCGGGCCGTACCGTCTCCGCCGCCCGGCAAAGCATCGCGAGCTGCGTCGCGGCGAACCGCGGCAGGTCATCGGGGTTGCGGCGCCAGCGGATGTCGGGGTCGCGCCGGAGGACGCCGAGGCCTGAGCAGGGCGCGTCGACCAGGACGCAGTCGAAGGCAGCGGCGAACGGAAGAGGAGCGGTGGCGTCGAGCCGCGCCAGCGCCACGCGCCGGGGCCGCGTCCGCGCGAGGAACCGGGCGAGCAGCGCCACCCGCCGGGGCCGGAGATCGGCAGCGACGACGAAACCGCCGGGACCGGCGCATCCCGCCAGCCCCACCGTTTTTCCGCCGGGCGCCGCGCACAGGTCGAGGACGCGGCTTCCTTCTGCCGGCCGGGCCAGCTCGACGATGAGTTGCGAGCCCTCTTCCTGCAGCAGGAAACGTCCCTCGGCGGCGGCCTGCGTGGACAGCGGGTCGCCCGCCGTCACCGTGAGGCCGTGCGGCGCCAGCCGCGTCGTGGTCGTGCGCACGCCCTGCGCGTCCAGCGTGTCCTGCAGCTCCGCTACCGTGTTGCGCGCGGGGTTCGCGCGGAGCGTGACAGGCGCCGGGGTGTTGTTGAACCGTGCCCAGGCCTCGGCCGCCGCCACGCCGTGACGGTCGAGCCAGCGTTCGACCAGCCACCGGGGATGGGACAGGGTGGTGGCGAGATAGTCGAGCACGGCGGTTCTCCGGCTGCCGCGGCGCGCGTCGGGCGGGTGGGCCTCCGGAGCCGCCGGGAGCCCGAGCGGCCGGCGGCGGTCGGACAGGGTTCGGAGGACGGCGTTCACGAACCCGGCGGCATGCCCGAGCCCCGACTCGCGCGCCAGGGCGACGGTGTCGGCGACCGCCGCGTGGGCCGGGACCCGGTCCAGATAGCGGAGCTGATAGGTCGCCGCCCGCAGCAGGTCGAGCGCCGCCGGCGTGATTGCCGGGAGCGGGCGGGAGGCGGCCTGCGCAAGCAGATGGTCGAGTGCCGCGCGCCGGCGCTGGACGCCGATGGCGATCTCGCCGGCCAGGGCGCGGTCGCGCGGGTCGCCGAGCTCCCGGCGCGCGCGATCGAGGGCGGTCGCCAGATCGCTCCGCCCGGTGTGCACCGCGCGAAGCACGGCATGCGCGGCCCGCCGGGCTGGCGCGCTCACCGGGAGACGGTGTCGAAGCGCTGGCCCGGCGACCACCGGCGACCCGCCAGAAAGGCCCGTGCGGCGAGCCGGCGCCGGCCCTCGGGCTGGATTTCCAGAATCGCGACGGCGCCCCCGTGTCCGGTCGAGACCAGCAGGCGGTCTCCGGCAGCCTCGAGGATCGTTCCCGGGGCCGGCCGGTCCGGTCGCGCCGCCGTGGCAATCGCCGTTCGATGGATGAGGTAGCGGGCGCCCCCCAGAACGCCGGAGGCATGGGGCCATGGATGGAGCCCGCGGACGAGGTTGTGAATCGCCGGCGCGGGTGCGCGCCAGTCGATGTCGCCGTCGCCGCGCGACAGCCGGGGCGCGAAGGTGGCTGCCGCGTGGTCCTGCGGCAGCTCGACGGCCGTGTCCTCGTCGAGGGCTCCGACCACCTCGAGCAGCAGGTCGGCGCCGATCCGCGCCAGGTCGGCCTCGACCACGTCGCCGGTCTCGTCCGGGGCGATCGGGCGGGTCCGTGCGGCGAACGTCGGGCCCGCGTCCATCTCACGCACCAGGCGCATGATTGTGACCCCGGTCTGCGTCTCGCCGGCGATGATCGCCCGCTGGACCGGGGCGGCGCCGCGGTACTTCGGAAGGAGGGAAGGATGGATGTTGATGGTGCCGAGACGCGGCGCGGTGAGCACGGCGTCGGGCAACATCCTGCCGTACGCCGCGACGACCGCCAGGTCCGGCTCAAGCGCCGACAGCGCCGCGAGGAAATCGCCGTCCCCGAGGCGTTCGGGCTGCAGGATGCGCGTTCCGTGCGCCGCCGCGACCTGCTTGACCGGGGAGGAGGCGACGCGCCGCCCTCGGCCGCGCGGGCGGTCCGGCTGCGTGACGACGGCCGCGACCCGATGCGGCGAAGCGAGCAGTCGAGTCAGCGCCGGGACCGCGAAGTCCGGCGTCCCGTAGAAGACGGCGTTCACCACTTTCCGGTGCGGCGCAGCTTGTTGATCTTCCGGAGCATCATCTCGCGTCGAATGCCGCGCAGGCGGTCGAGGAACAGGGAGCCGGCGAGGTGGTCCATTTCGTGTTCGAAGGCCCGTGCGAGGATGCCCGTCGCCTCCACGTCGCGTGACGAGCCGTCGCGATCCAGTCCGCGGACCACCGCGCGGGAGGGGCGCGGCACGGCGGCGTTGAAGCCCGGTACGCTCAGGCAGCCCTCGTCCTCCCGCTGCACGCCCTCGCGTTCGACGAACGTGGGGTTGACCATGACGATCAGCGCCCCCGGCTCGTGCCCGGAGGACGGATCCGCCACGAAGAGCCTGAGGGGCACCCCGATCTGGGGCGCCGCGAGGCCGACCCCCGACTCGGCGTACATCGTGTCGATCATGTCGTCGATCAACGTGTCGACCTGCGGTGTGATCTCGTCGACCTCGGTCGCGGGACGATGCAGCACGTCGTCGCCGAAGCGCAGGATCGGCCGGATCATCTGCTCGATTGTAGTGCGGAAACTGCGATCCGGTGAGATCGCAACGGGTGCCGGGGCCAGCGTCCTCTGCACTTTCGGGAATGGCGCGCTGCTTGCTTACGACTGGCTCGTGGTGATCTACGGAACACGCGGCGAGACGCGGCGCAGGGGGCCGGTTTCCAGCGGCGTCGCGCGGCTGGTGGGCGACAGCGAGCCGATGCTCGCGCTGCGGGAGGCCGTCAGGAGAGCCGCCGCCGCACCCTTCCCGGTGCTGATCGAAGGCGAGAGCGGGACCGGCAAGGAGCTCGTGGCGCGAGCGCTGCACGAAGAGGGCCCGCGGCGCGACGAGACTTTCGCTGCCGTCAACTGCGCGACGTTCAGCGACGATCTCATCGAGACGGAGTTGTTCGGCCACGCGAAAGGGGCCTTCACCGGTGCAATGCAGTCGCGTCGCGGGCTTCTCGAGGCGTCGTCCGGCGGCACCGTCTTTCTCGACGAGGTCGGGGAGCTGTCGCCCCGCGCGCAGGCGAAGCTGCTGCGCGCGCTTCAGGACGGAGAAATCCGCAAGGTCGGCGAGAACGTGACCCGCCGCCTCGACCTGCGGGTCGTGGCGGCCACCAACCGTACGCTGGCCGGCGAGGCCGCCGGCGGTCGCTTCCGGCGCGATCTGCTGTACCGCCTCGACGTCGTGCACCTGCACGTGCCGCCCCTGCGGGACCGCGGCGACGACATCGCCCGGCTCGCTGCTCACTACTGGGACCGCGCCCTCCTGCAGGCGGGTGGCCGGGGGAGGCTGGCTCGCGGGACGATGACCGCGCTCGCCGCGCACGAATGGCCCGGCAACGTGCGGGAGCTGCAGAACGTGCTGGCGGCTCTGGCCGTCGCCGCGCCGCTGCACGGGGAGGTGGGGCCGGAGCTGCTGCCGGCCGCGATCCGTCGCGCGGCCGAGCAGAGTCGTCCGACGCTCACGGAGGCCCGCCGCGCCTTCGACCGGGCGTTCGTGCACGATGCGTTGACGCGGGCAGGTGGCAGACGGAGCCCGGCGGCCCGCGAGCTGGGCGTGTCGCGCCAGGGGCTCGCGAAGCTCGTCGTGCGGCTCGGGCTGGTGCCGGAAAAGCGGTCGCCGAGCGGTTGATCGGCCGCACCCGGCGGGACCGTGTCGCAGGCTCTCGGGGTGTCCCTCGGTCCGGCTCCGGTCCGGTCTGGCCCCGGCCGGCCGCGGGCCGCCGTCACGGGCGGTCCGGCGGCAGCGCGAAGACGTAGATTGCGTTGGAACGATCTCCTCCGACCGGCACCGCCAGGTACTGCCGCGCGTCCACCGCGTAGGTGATCGGGAAGCCCTGCGCCGAGCCGGGCAGCCGCACGTGGAACAGCACCTCACCGGTCGAGACGTCGTGGATGGCCAGGTTGCGGTCGGTGTCTGCGCTGACGACCAGGCCGCCGCCCGTCGTCAGCGCCGCAGCGCCGGGGCGCGTCGGCATCGAGTGGCGCCACAGGATGTCCCCGCTGTCGATGTCCATCGCGATCAGGTGGCCGCGGTAGGGCTCGCTGTCCGGATGCACCGTGCTGCCGCGCGAGAGCCACCCGGTGTTCGCGTAGTATCGCGCCCCCGGAATCCGCTCGATCTCGGTGAACACGCCGCTGACGCAGGTCGGGTGAATCGGGATGTAGAGCGCCCGCGTCTCCGGATGGTACGCCGACGCCCGCCAGTTGCGGATGCCTCCGAAGTCGGGGCAGAACGCGATCTCCACGCCGGCCTCCGGAATCATCTCGGGCTTGTAGGTCACCCGTCCCGATTGGTGATCGATGTCCAGGACGTCCTGGTAGCCGAGATCGTGGGCCGCGACGAAGCGCCCCGTGTCGCGGTCGAGCTCCCACAGGATGCCGAGCTTCCCCATCTTGAAGAGCGACCGGCGCCCGCGGTGATCGATGAGGACGCTCTCGAACACGTCGTCGAGGTCGTGGGTCTCGCCCGGGGTGAACTGGTAGTACCACGACAGCTCGCCGGTATCGGCGTCGAGGGCCAGCACGCTGTTGCTGTACAGCGCGTCGCCGTCGGTGCCGCGGGTCACGCTGGCCCACGGCTTGGCTTGCGAGGTCGACCAGAAGGTCAGGTTGGTCTCCGGATCGTAGCTGCCGGGAATCCACGAGTCGGCCCCGGCGCGGTACAGCAGCGGCAGGTCGCCCCACGAGTCGCCCCCGGGATCGCCGGGGCGGGCGATGGTCGAGGTGCGCCAGATTTCTTCCCCGGTCTCGGCGTCGTGGGCGGAGATGAAGCAGACGTCCTCCTTGAAGCGCTCGCAGCCGGTCATCCCGGCCACGACCCGGCCGTTGGCCACGATCGGCCCGCTCGTGTAGCGGTAGCCGAGCGCGTTGTCGGCGACCTCGTGATCCCAGGCTACCTCTCCGGTGCCCCGGTCGAGCGCGACGATGTGGGCGTCCGCCGTGTTCAGGTAGACCTTGTCGCCGTAGATGGCGATGGAGCGGCTGCGCGGCGCGAGCACCGACTCGACCATGTCCTCCAGATCGCGCCGGTACTCCCAGAGGCGATCGCCGGTCACGGCGTCGAGCGCCTGGACCGCGTTGCCGGGGTTGGCGAGGTACATCACGCCGTCGTGCACGAGCGGGGTGGGCTGGTTGGCGCCCGTGTTCATCTGCCAGCCCCAGACGAGCTGCAGGCGGTGGGCGTTGTCGCGGTGGATCTGATCCAGCGGGCTGTAGCCCCAGCCGTCCAGGGTCCGCCGCCAGTTCAGCCAGTCGGCCGGGTCGGGGTCCTGGAGCATGGCGTCCGTGACGGGCGTGACCTCGCGCTCCTGGGCGGCCGCCCGGGGGATGCCTGCTATCGCGATCAAGACGACCGCGGCCAGAAGTCGACGCCAGGGTGCGCGCATCATGATGGGCTCCTCCACGATGAGTAACGAGTGGATTCATTATCATTCCGAAACCGGTTCGTCGCTCGTGAATTCGTGCCGGCCGCGCGGACGTCGTCAAGGGGGGAGGAACGGAGTGGGCAAGCAGATCTCGCGTCGTCGGTTCGTAGCTGCGGCCGCGGCGGCGGCCGCCTCGTCGATCGTGCCGCGGCACGTTCTCGGCGGGCCCGGTTTCCAGTCTCCGAGCGATACGCTGAATGTCGCGGGCATCGGCGTGGGCGGCCGGGGACGGGCCGATGTCCGAGGGTGTGGCAGCGAGAACATCGCGGCGCTGTGCGACGCCGATCCGGGATTCGCCGCGCGGACGTTCCGCGAGTTCCCAGGCGCCCGCGTCTATCAGGACTACCGGCGGATGCTCGATCGCGAGCCGGACCTCGACGCCGTGGTCATCGCGACTCCCGACCACACGCACGCCGTCATCGCGATGGAGGCGATGCGGCGCGGCAAGCACGTCTACTGCGAGAAGCCGCTGACGCGCACGGTGGCCGAGGCCCGGGCGCTGGCCGCGGCGGCCCGCGAGTCGGGCGTGGCGACACAGATGGGAAACCAGGGTCACGCGGGGGAGGGGACGCGGCAGATCCGCGAGTGGCTCGAGGCGGGCGTCATCGGGACGGTGCGCGAGGTGCACTACTGGACCAACCGGCCCATCTGGCCGCAGGCGATCGAGCGGCCGACCGAGGCGCATCACGCGCCGCCGGGGCTCGACTGGGATCTCTTCCTGGGTCCGGCGCCTCACCGGCCGTACCATCCGGCGTACCACCCGTTCCGCTGGCGCGGCTGGTGGGACTACGGCACGGGAGCCCTGGGCGACATCGCCTGCCATGCCATGGACGCCGCGTTCTGGGCGCTGGAGCTCGGCCAGCCCACCCGGATCGAGGCCGAGACGACGCCGCTCTTCGCCGAGACCGCGCCCGCCGCGTCGCGCATCGTCTACGAGTTTCCGGCGCGCGGCGCGCGGCCGCCGATCCGGTGCGTCTGGCGCGACGGAGGCCTCGCCCCGTCCCGCCCGGCCCAGTTGGCCGCGGGAGAACGGTTGCCGGGCGGCGCCAGCGGGCAGCTCTTCGTCGGCGACGGCGGCGTGATCGGCGCCGACATGTACGGCCGCGAGCCGCGTGTGTTTCCCACTGCGCTGCACGAGGACGTGATGGCCAGCCCGCCGCCGAAGAAGTACCCGCGCTCGCCGGGCGTCTACCGCGAGTGGATCGACGCCTGCAAGGGCCGCGGCGCGGCCGGGTCCAGCTTCGACACGCATGCCGGTCCGCTGACCGAGGTCGTGTTGCTCGGCAACCTCGCCGTTCGCAGCGGCGCCGCCATCGAGTGGGACGCCGAGCGGATGCGTGTCTCGAACGTGCCGGAGGCGAACGCGTTCCTCGACGAGGAGTACCGCGAAGGCTGGAGCCTCTGAGAGCAGGCTGATCGGCGCGGCTGCGGGCTGTTGAGCGCGGGGAGCCGACCGGCGCCCGTCCGTTCGGCGTCTAAACGATCGAAGGGACGGCAGCAGGGAAGGATGCGGACGAGTTCGATTCCGGGGGCGGTTCTGATGCTGCTCCCGTGGTTGACGCTGGTCGCTGCTCCGGGCCTGGCACAGGAACCCGTTACGGAGCTGGCACGGGAACCCGTTGCGGAGACGGACGACGAGGCGTCCGGTTGGTTCAACGCGACGGAGCTGAGCGTCGTGCGCACCCAGGGCAACGCCGCGACGCAGACGTTCGGCTTCAAGAACACGCTGCGCCGCAACTGGAGCGCCGCGCGGCTGCGGCTGCGGGTGGACGGTGTCCGGGCCCGGACCGAGGGCGATCGAATCCTCGTCGTCGAGCCGGGGCTGCGGTTCCTGCCGGGAGAGCGGCCGGCCGACCTCCGGAGCGACGTCACCCCCACGGGCGGCACCCCCGATGTCGAGCAGTACTTCGTCGAGGGGCGTGCGGAGGTGACCATCAGCGACCGGTTCTTCTGGAACGCCGGCGGGAGCTGGGACCGCAACCACGACGCCGGCATCCGCAATCGTTACGTTTCCTTCGGCGGCGTCGGGAACGTCTGGGCCGACGAGAACGACCTGTCCTTCTCCACCGGCTACGGGTTCAGCTACACGGTGCGCGAGGAGACCGCGCCGGACCCGGCGAAGGACGATCGGTTCGGCGGCGTGCGTGTCGACAGCGACTATCGCCAGCGGCTCGGGACGGCGCTGGAGCTCGACAGCGACCTGGCGCTGAACGTCAACCTGCTGTCAGCCTCCGACTACTCGCTGAACGTGACGAACGCGCTCGGCGTGGCCATCAACGATCACCTGTCTCTGCGGGTCAGCCTGCAGCACCTCTACGAGCACGAGCCGGCGCTGGAGGAAACCGCGATCGTCGCGCGCGTCACGTTGGTCGATCCGGACGGCGCGCCCGGCAGCGGGGACGAGCTGTTCGAGACGGTGGCGGCCGGCGGGGCCGCGATCGACCTCGGCACGGGCCAGATTCGCAAGACCGGGCTCGACGCGATCTTCAGGACCGCGCTGGTGATCAGCTTCTAGAACTGGTCGTTCGTGGTTGCGGGGACGTCGCGGATCTTCTCCTGCACGGTGCCGGGTACGCCGAGCCGCGTGTTGGCGCCGAGCCGCTCGAGCAACGCGGCGCTCTCCGGCCAGCTCTGGAACTGGAAGGACTGCTTGGTCCCCTCTGCGATGCGGTACGGCGTACGTCCCCGGAAGTCGCGCGCGTCGATGTCGGCGCCCCCGGCCACCAGGTACTCGATCACCTCGTTCAGCCCGCGGTACGCCGCGCCGTGGAGAGCGGTGAAGTCGGCCTCGTTGGCGGCGTTGATGTCGGCCCCCGCCTCCAGCAGGATCCGGACCGCGGCCTCGGCGCTCTCGGAACGGACCCCGCGCGGCTCGCGAGGCGTGTAGGTCGCGCGGCCGAGGCCCGCCGCCACCATGAACGGCGTGGTGCCGTCGTCGGTGGCCAGGTTCTGGTCGGCGCCCGCGGCCAGCAGCGTCCGGATGATCTCGAGAGCACCGCCGCCGCCGGGGCCGTTGGCCGCGTACGCCGCCACCCACAGCGGGGTCGCTCCGCGCAGGTCCCCGGTGCCGGTGGAGAAGCCTTCGAACGCGCCCTTGGTCGGGTGGCCGATGTAGCTCATGAACATCGCCGACGTCGCAATCCGCGCGTCCACCTCGGCGCCGCTCTCGAGGAGCGCCTGCAGCAGCGCCAGCCGCCGGTCCGGCGCCAGGTTGCGCCCGCGGAACCGCCCTCCGTAGCCGTGCCGTCGCGACCAGTCGCCCAGCCACGTGCCGACGTTGCCGGCCGCCACGTGCAGCGCGTGGATGCCGCCCATCGCGCCGTTCGGATCGGCGCCCCGCCGGAGCAGGAAGCGCGCGAACTCGTCCCGGCCGTTCGCGATGGCGTAAGGCAGGGGGTGGGTGCCGTCCGTGCCGGTGTCGTTGACGTCCACGCCGGCCGCCAGCAGGCTCTCGGCCATCCCGACGTCGCCGTTGGCCGCGGCGAACAGCAGCGGCGTGAAGCCGTCGGCGGTCGATGCTCCGGGATCGGCGCCGCCGTTGAGCAGGGCGCCCGCAACGTCCGGATGCGCACCTTCCACCGCCCACATCAGCGCTGTGCCCCGCGTCGCAGCCGTGCGGGCGTCGACGTCCGCGCCGTGCGCCAGCAGCAGGTTGACGACCGGCAGGCTGCCGGTCCGCGCGGCCACCATCAGCGGCGTCAGCCCGCTGGCCCGCGCCGCGTTCGCATCGGCGCCCGCGGCCAGCAGCTTCTCGACCATGGCGAGGCTCGCGTTCTCCGCCGCCCGCTCGAGCGGCGTCACGCCGTGATCGTCGGCCGCGTTCACGTCGGCGCCGACGGCCAGCAGCAGGTCGGCCATGTCGAGGTCGTTCCAGTGCGCCGCCCAGAGCAGCGCCGTGGACCCGTCCGCCCACGGCGCATCGACGTCGGCGTTCCGTTCGATCAGCGTGCGGACCGCGTCGCGGTCCTGCGCGGCCGCGGCTTCCACCACGCGCGTTTCCTGCGCTGCGGAGGGGGCGGCAACCCCCAGCGCCGCCGCGAGGACCAACAGACCCGCCGTTCGATGCATGCTGGCGCTCATCGTCCTGCCTCCATCGCAGTTCGTGGTGAAGCCTCGGGCTCCGCGCGCGCCGGTGTCGGCTACGACGACGATCTGACCGTTACGGCCCACTATACGCAGGCCTGCGTATGTCGTCCAACGGATTCACGAGCGGGAGTCTGCGCGGCGGAATGGTGCCGCTGGAGACGACGCCGGCCTGCGGCGGCCCGCCGGTCGCGCCGGTAGCCGCAAGGCGACGATTTCCGGGCTATACTGCGGTTCCGAACTCATCCACAACGGGCTCTCGGATCGCGGACCACGAGGCGGACGACCATGTTCATGCCGAGGCTGTTGGGCGCCGTGGGACTCGTCGGGATCGTGATGATTGCGGGTGCGCTCCCGAGCGCCGCACCCGTAGAGGCGGCGGGCGCCGGGGCACTCGCGGCCGCCGGCGCGCCCGCAGGGCAGGCGGAGGTTCCGCGCGAGCCCCTCTCGCGGGCGATCTTCGACCGTTATTGCATCACCTGCCACAACGAGCGGCTGCAGACGGCCGGCCTCATGCTAGACCGGCTGGACGTCGCCGACGTCGCCGGCAGCGCCGACGTGCTCGAGAAGGTGGTGCGGAAGCTGCGGGCGGGACAGATGCCGCCCGAGGGGCGGCCGCGGCCCGAGCCCGAGGCCATCGACGCCTTCGCGACGGCACTCGAGACCGCGCTCGACCGCGTGGCCGCCGCCGATCCCAACCCGGGACAGGTGGTCGCTCGCCGGCTCAACCGCGTGGAGTACGTCAACGCCATCGAGGATCTCCTCGGGCTGGAGATCGACGGCGAGGCGCTGCTGCCGAGCGACATGGCCGGCTTCGGCTTCGACAACAACGCCGAGGTGCTGTCCATCACGCCGGCGCTGATGGCTCGCTACATCGCGGCAGCGACGAAGATCAGCCGTGCGGCGATTGGCAGCCCCGACAACCTGCCGGTCATGCAGGTCTACCGCACGGGGTTCGAGCGCCGCGACATCCGTCTCGACGAGCGGATGCCGTTCGCCAGTCACGGCGGCCTCGCCGTGCGCCATCACTTTCCGCTCGACGGCGAGTACGTCTTCACGATCCGGATGAAGCGCAACGGCACGAGCCAGGTCATCGAGGGGATCGGCGAGCGGGCGCACCGGATCGAGGTGCGGGTGGACCGGGCGCTCGTCCAGCGCTACGAGGTCGGCGGCGAGTATCCCGGGCCGGATCCCGGTTCGTTGATCGCGCCGCGCGAGGACGACGTCGCGGGGCAGCGGCTGCACGAGTACCGCATGAACGCCGACGGCGGGATGACCTTCCGCCTGCCCCTCGCGGCGGGTACGCGGCTCCTCTCTGTCGCCTTCACCGACGCGGCCCCGAGCCCGGTCGCCGTCACCGACCTGCCGGCCATCGGAATGCTCTACATCGCCGGTCCGTTCGACGGTTCCGTGCCGGCGGAGACGGCCAGCCGCCGGAAGATCTTCGTCTGCCGACCCGCCGGCGCGACGCCGGCCGCCGAGGAGGCGTGCGCCCGGGAGATCCTCGGGTCGCTGGCGCGCCGGGCGTACCGCCGGCCGGTCACCGGGACGGAGGTCGACGCGCTGCTCGAGGCGTACCGCGAGGGCCGGGCGGAGCGCGACTTCGAGGCAGGCGTCGAGCGCGGGCTGGAGACGCTGCTCGCGATGCCGCAGTTCCTGCTCCGGGTCGAGGCCCGGCCGGTGGACGCGCGGCCCGGCGAGGTCCACCCGCTGAGCGACCTCGAGCTGGCGTCGCGGCTGTCGTTCTTCCTCTGGCGGAGCCTGCCCGACGACGAGCTCATCGATCTCGGGGCGAGCGGCCGGCTGGGCGATCCGGCGATGCTGTCGGCCCAGGTGCGGCGGATGCTGTTCGATCGGCGCGCCACCCGCTTCATGAACGACTTCGTCGGCCAGTGGCTGCAGATGCGCGACATCGGGTCGCACGAGCCGGACGGCCGGCTGTTCGCGGCGTTCGACGACACGCTGCGCGCGGCCATGGTGCGCGAGACCGAGCTCTTCTTCGAGAGCCAGGTGCGCGGGGACCGGCCGATCCCGGAGCTGCTCGAGGCGGACTACACGTTCCTGAACGAGCAGTTGGCCCGGCACTACGGCGTGAACGACGTCTACGGGAGCCACTTCCGTCGCGCGGCCTGGAACGACGACCGGCGGCACGGGCTGCTCGGTCACGCGAGCCTGCTGACCGTGACGTCGTACGCCAACCGGACGTCGGTGGTCCTGCGCGGGAAGTGGGTGCTCGAGGCGCTGCTCGGCGCGCCGCCGCCGCCGGCGCCGGCCAACGTCCCGCCGCTGGAGGAGAGCGACGCGGCCCGGCCGACGTCGTTGCGCGAGCGGATGGAGGCGCACCGGCAGAACCCGGTCTGCGCCACATGCCATCGCAGGATGGACCCGCTCGGCTTCGCCCTCGAGAACTTCGACGCGATCGGGCGCTGGCGCGACAAGGACGGCGGGGCCGACATCGACGCCGCCATCGAGCTGTCCGGCGCGACCGTCGACAGCCCGCGCGCGTTCCGCGAGGCGTTGCTGCGCGAGGGGGACGGCGAGTTCGTCAGGACCGTGGCGGAGAAGCTGCTGACCTACGCGCTCGGGCGCGGGGTCATGTACTACGACGCGCCGGCGATCCGTCGGATGGTGCGCGCGCTCGAGGGCGACGGGTACCGGTGGTCGTCGCTCGTGCAGCAGGTGGTGTCGAGCGATCCGTTCCGGATGCAACGGCTACCCGCCGCCGGCGACGGCTCGGCGGCTGCGGCCGCCGGACAGCAGTAGCACGGCGGGGGAGAGGGCGCGCGCGTTCGGGCGCTGCGCGCGAGGGACTCGTCACGAGAGGCTCGCATCAAGGGGAGAGAAGGCATGTTCATCAGCAAGATGCATCTGCCGCGCCGGACCGTGCTGCGCGGAATCGGTGCGGCGGTGGCGCTGCCGTTGCTCGACTGCATGGTCCCGGCGCTGACCGCGACCAGCAGGACCGCCGCGGCGCCGGTGCGGCGGTTCGGCATCTTCTACGTGCCCAACGGGATGTCGATGCCGTACTGGTCGCCGAAGGCGGAAGGGCCTCTGGGGGCGGACGATCTGCCGGCGACGCTGCAGTCGGCGAAAGGCTTCGCGGACCGGATCCTGATGTGCGGCGGCCTGAACGACGAGGCGGCGAACCTCGTCAAGGGAGGCGGCGCGCACGCGCGCGCGGCCGGCACGTTCCTGACCTGCGTGCCGTTCCGGCACACGAACGGCGCCGACGTCTACGCCGAGACCACGATGGACCAGATCGCGGCGCGGGAGCTGTCGAAGGAGACGCAGATCACGTCGCTCGAGCTGGGGATCGAGCCGAACTCGATGCTGGGGACCTGCGGCGGCGCGTCCTGCGCCTACACCAACACGATCTCCTGGCGCACGCCGACGACCCCGCTGCCGACCGAGAACGATCCGCGCGCCGTGTTCGAGATGCTGTTCGGCACCAGCGGCAGCACCGACCGCGAGGCCCGGCTCGCCCGCATGCGGCGGGACCGCAGCATCCTGGACAGCGTCAACGCCGCGCTCGGAGATCTGGAGTTGGTGATCGGCGCGAGCGATCGGGGCAAGCTCGACGAGTACCTCGACGCGCTGCGCGACATCGAGCGGCGCATCCAGATGGCCGAGCAGCAGAGCGCGCGCGAGCTGCCGGTGGTCGATCAGCCGGTCGGCGTGCCGAGCGACTACGCCGAGCACGCGCGGCTGATGATGGACCTGCTGGCGCTGGCCTGGCAGACCGACCTGACCCGCATAAGCACGTTCATGCTGGCGCGCGAGATCAGTGGCCGGGCCTACCCGGAAGTGGGCGTACCCGATTCGCACCATCCGCTCTCGCACCACCAGGACGAGCCGGCGAAGCTGGCGCGGCTGCACAAGATCAACGAGCACCACTTCCGGCAGTTCGCCTACCTGGTCGAGAAGCTCGCCGCGCAGCCGGAGGGCGACGGCACGATGCTCGACCACACGCTGATGCTCTACGGGACCGGCATCAGCGACAGCAACACGCACTTCTACGACGACCTGCCGATCGCGCTGGTGGGCGGGACGAAGGCGGGCATCAAGGGCGGACGCTACGTGCGCTACCCGCAGGGCACGCCGCTGGCGAACCTGTGGGTCACGGTGCTGGAAAAGCTGGGCGTGCCGGTCGAGGCGTTCGGCGACAGCACGGGCCCGCTCGGCCGGCTGACCGATGTGTAGGGAGCTGTGTCGTCGATGCGGCTGTTGGTGTAGGAGCGCGCGGTCACCTGAGGAAGTCGAGCGTCCGTTCTCACGCCAGCCTGACCGCCGCTGCGACGCATGACGAAGTCCTGCCGCTGTGCCGCGCCCCCGAGTGCTGGTGCTGGCGCCCTGTCGGTCCTCCGTCCGTTCGGTGATGACGATCGGGCAAGTCGGACGACGCGAAGCGCGTAGGGGAGTGAAGGCAATGTCGGAATCGCAGCGGCAACTGGATCGGCGAACGCTTCTGAAGCTGATCGGCGCGGCCGGGGCATCGGCAACCGGCGCGTTCACGGGTGGAGCTCGGTTCGGGTCGGCGGCGTGGGCGGCGGGCGGCGCCGGGACGGCCGGTGTCGTGCAGGAGGCCCCGCCGCCGGGCGTCGACGCCTTCGAGGTACGGGTCGGTGACACCGATCTCGAGGACCTGAGCCGCCGCCTGCAATCGCCGCGCTGGCCGCCGGACTCGCCGGGCGAGCCGTGGTCCTACGGCACGGACCGCGCCTACCTGGAGGAGTTGATCGCCTACTGGCGGGACGAGTACGACTGGCGCGCGCACGAGGCGGCGCTGAACGCATTCGACCACTACACGACCACCATCGACGGGCAGCTCGTCCACTTCGTGCATCAACGCGGACGCGGACCTGCGCCGATGGCGCTGGTCATGTCGCACGGCTGGCCGGGCACGGTCTGGGAGATGCTGCCGTCGGTGATGGCGCTGGCCGACCCGGCGCCCCACGGCGGCGACGCGGCGGATGCGTTCGATGTCGTGGTGCCGTCCATCCCCGGCTTCGGCTTCTCCGGCGAGCCCGCCGAGGGCACCGACGTGGTGCGCACGGCGGAGCTGTGGGTCGCGCTGATGGACCGGCTCGGCTACGAGCGTTTCGGCGCCTACGGCAGCGACTGGGGCGCCGGAATCACGCGGGTGCTCGGCGCCAGCTACCCGGAACGGCTGGTGGGCGTCCACACGCCGGGTGCGCCGCCGCGCCTGCAACGGGAGCCGGAGTCCGACGAGGAGCGCGACTACCTCGCCCGCGCGAACCTCTGGTCGATCGACGAGACCGGCTACCAGCGCATCCAGGGCACCAAGCCGCAGACGCTGGCGTTCGGGCTCACCGACTCGCCGGTCGGACTGGCCGCCTGGATCACCGAGAAGCTGCGCTCCTGGAGCGACTGCGACGGCGACGTGGAGACCCGGTTCAGCAAGGACCAGATCCTCACGCTCATCTCCGTCTACTGGCACACGCGCACCATCGGCACCAGCGTCCGCTACTACCACGCGAACGGGCTGGGCAGCTCGCGGCAGCGTAGAGGGGCCGTGGGGCCGGTGCAGGTTCCGCAGGGATTCGCCGAGTTCGTCGGCATCCCGTTGCGCGCCCATCCGCCGCGGTCGTTCCTCAGCGAGCCGGCGGAGAACGTCACCCACTGGACGGTCTACGACACCGGCGGTCATTTCCCGGCCATCGAGGAACCGGAGCTGCTCGTCGCGGACCTGCGGACGTTCTTCCGGCCGCTGCGGTGAGCCCATTCGAGAGTGGAGTGTCGCCGCCGCCGGGGGACTGCGCATCCGTCACGGCTCGTTGCAGGTTCGTGATCGTCGAGCGTGCAGTTTGGCGCTTGGCCAGCGGCGCGTTGTCGCCTAAGATAGACTGATCAGGCGTTGTCCGCGGAATCCCGGCGCAGGAGAATACGCATGCTGAATCCTCGGCGAG
Source organism: Vicinamibacterales bacterium (assembly GCA_963662835.3). Lineage (GTDB taxonomy): Bacteria > Acidobacteriota > Vicinamibacteria > Vicinamibacterales > UBA8438 > WTFV01. The sequence goes on along the minus strand of CAXXVU020000002.1, from coordinate 5,221,674 downwards.
TCGGCATCGTCGTCATGCTCATCGGGCTGTTGGGCGCCGGGAGCCTCGCCGCTCCCGTCGAGGCGCAGGAGCCCGCCGCCGCGGCGGTTGCGGCCGATGCGCCCCACCACAGCCTGGTCAACCGCTACTGCCTGTCGTGCCACAACGACCGGACCCGGACGGCCGGGCTCGCGCTCGAGACCATCAACGGGCAGGCGCTCGGGGACAACCCGGAGGCCTGGGAGAAGGTGGCCCGGAAGCTGCGCGCGCGGCAGATGCCGCCGGCGGGCGGACGGCGGCCCGACGAGGCCGCGTACAAGGCCGCGCTCGCATCGCTGGAGGGCGCGCTGGACGGCCTGGCCGCGGCGCATCCGAACCCGGGGCGCACCGACAGCTTCCGGCGTCTCAACCGTACGGAGTATCACAACGCGGTTCGTGATCTGCTGGCGCTGGAGGTCGACGTCACCGATCTGCTGCCGGGCGACTCGTCGAGCTTCGGCTTCGACAACATCACGGTCGGCAATCTGTCGCCGACGCTGCTCGAGCGCTACGTCTCGGCGGCCGAGAAGATCGCGCAGCTCGCCGTGGGCCGTGCCGGCCGGGCGCCGGGCGGGACCACGGTGCGCATTCGTCCGGACCTGACGCAGGAGAAGCACATCGCCGGGCTGCCGGTCGGCACGCGCGGCGGCGTCCTCGTCGAGCACGCGTTCCCCGTCGACGGCCACTACGAGGTGTCGGTGCGCCTGGCCCGCGACCGCAACGAGCACGTCGAGGGTTTGACCGGGGCTCACCAGGTGGAGCTGCTGCTGGACGGCGAGCGCTTGGAGCTGTTCACGGTGGAGCGGCCGGCGTACCGGGAGGACGTGGCGCTGATCTATCAGCCGTCCCACGACAACGTGGACGCGCACCTGAAGGTCAGGATGCCGGTGACCGCCGGACCGCACACGCTGGGGGTCACGTTCCCGAAGCTCCCGTCGCTGCTCAAGGAGACGGCGCGGCAGCCCTATGAGGCGCACTTCAACTACTACCGGCATCCGCGCCTCCAGCCGGCCGTCTACGAGGTGTCGATCACCGGTCCGTACGACGCGGCCGGGCCGGGCGACACGCCGAGCCGGGAGCAGGTGTTCATATGCCGGCCGGCCGCCCCGGACGAGGACGACGCCTGCGCGACCCGGATCCTGAAGGAACTGATGCGGCGGGCGTACCGCCGGCCGGTGTCCGAGGCGGATCTGCAGGGGCCTTTCGAACTCTACCGCGCGGCTCGCGCCGGTGAGGGATTCGAGGCGGGGGTGGAGATGGCGCTGGCCGCCGTGCTCGTAAGCCCCGAGTTCCTCTTCCGCATCGAGCAGGATCCGAACGGCGTCGAGGCGGGCGAGGCCTATCGCCTCGATGACCTGGAGCTGGCTTCGCGGCTGTCGTTCTTCCTCTGGAGCAGCATCCCGGACGACGAGCTGCTCGACCTGGCCGAGCGGCGCATGCTGCGGGACCCGGCGGTGCTGGAGCGGCAGGTGCGGCGGATGCTGGCCGACCCGCGCTCGCGCAACCTGGTGACGAACTTCGCCGGGCAGTGGCTGCACCTGCGCAACCTCGACTCGATCCGACCGGACATGCGTATCTTTCCGGACTTCGACGACAACCTCCGGCAGGCCTTTCGGCAGGAGACGGAGATGCTCGTCGACAGCGTGATGCGCGAGGATCGCAGCGTGCTCGACCTGCTGCGCGCGGACTATACGTTCGTCAACGAGCGGCTGGCCAAGCACTACGGCATCCCGTACGTCTACGGCAGCCGGTTCCGCCGCGTCGAGTTCGACGGCGACGAGGATCACGCCCCGCGGGGCGGGCTCCTCCGCCACGGCAGCATCCTGCTGGTCACCTCCTACGCCACGCGCACCTCTCCGGTGATTCGCGGCAAGTGGATTCTGGACAACGTGCTCGGCGTGCCCCCGCCCCCGCCGCCGGCCAACGTGCCGGAGCTCGAGGAGACGGGGACCGGCGCACGGGCGCTTTCGATGCGCGAGCGGCTCGCCGGACACCGGGCCAACCCCGCGTGCGCGAGCTGCCACCGGCTGATGGACCCGGTCGGGTTCGCCTTCGAGAACTACGACGCGGTCGGGCGCTGGCGGATCGCCGACGCAGGCGCGCCGATCGATGCCTCCGGGACGCTGTTCGACGGCTCGGCCTTCGACGGCGTGGGCGAGCTGCAGGACGCGCTGCTGGCCCGGCCGGACCTGTTCGTCACCACTCTTGCCGAGAAGCTGCTGACGTTCGCGACGGGGCGGGGGGTGGAATTCTACGACGGGCCCGCCGTTCGCCGCATCGTGCGGGAAGCGGAGGCGGACGACTACAGGTTCTCGTCGCTCGTGCTGGAGATCGTCAACAGCGCACCGTTCCAGATGAGGAAAGCATCATGATCATCTCGAAGAAGGCCTTGCCGCGGCGGACGTTCCTGCGGGGCATGGGCGCGACGGTCGCGCTTCCGCTCCTCGACGCGATGGTGCCGTCGATGACGGCCCTGGCCAAGACGGCGGCCGCCCCGGTGCGGCGTCTCGGGTTCGTCTACATCCCGATGGGCTCGCACATCGCGAGCTGGACGCCGCCGGGCGAAGCCGGCGCGCTGGCGAAGCTGTCGCCGAGCCTGAGCCCGCTGGCCCCGGTGCAGGATCAGCTCACCGTCCTGAGCAACCTGGAGTTGCGCAACGCCTATCCGGGCACGCACGCCACCTCCAACGCCGCCTTCCTGAGCGCGGCGACCGCGAAGTGGACCGAGAGCAGCGACTACTACCTCGGCACGACGGTCGACCAGATCGCGGCGCAGCAGATGGGCCAGGAGACGCGTCTGCCGTCGCTCGAGCTGGCGATGGACCTGATGGACATGGTGGGGCAGTGCGACAACGGCTACGCCTGCGTCTACCAGAACAACCTGTCGTGGTCGTCGCCGACGACGCCGCTGCCGTCGGAGGCGCATCCGCGGGTCGTGTTCGAGCGGCTGTTCGGCGAAGGGGGCAGCGCCGAGGAACGGCGGGCCGCGCTCGGGCGCCGGGCCAGCCTGCTCGACTGGGTTCGCGACGACATCGCGCGCCTGCAGGGGCAGCTCGGCTCGGCCGACCGCTCGAAGGTCTCGGAGTACCTCGACACGGTGCGCGAGGTGGAGCGCCGCATCCAGCGGGCGGAGTCGGAGACGATGGACAATCCGCTGCCGGACCTCGACCGCCCGGTCGGCGTCCCGGCCGCCTACGCCGACCACGCGAAACTGATGTTCGACCTGCAACTGCTGGCGCTGCAGGGCGACGTGACCCGGGTCGTCACGTTCCAGTTGTCCCGCGAAGCCAGCAACCGGACCTACACCGAGATCGGCGTGCCGGATCCGCACCACCCGACGTCGCATCACGGGAACGATCCGGCGAAGCTCGCGATGCTGGCGAAGATCAACCAGTACCACGTCTCGCTCTTCGGGCACTTTCTGGAGAAGCTCGCCGAGGTGCCGGACGGCGACGGATCGCTGCTGGACCACTCGCTGTACCTGTACGGCAGCGGCATGGGCAACCCGAACGTCCACGACCACACCAACCTGCCGATCGTCGTCGCGGGCGGCGGCGCGGGCCGGTCGAAGGGCGGACGGCACCTGCGGTACGCCGAGCCGGAGCCGATGGCGAATCTGCACCTGGCGCTGCTCGATGCCGTCGGTGTGCGCCTGGACAAGTTCGCGGACAGCACGCAGCGGATCGAGACGCTGCTCGATCCGCTGTCGCTGGCGGGCTGAGGGGGGGCGGGAGTCTGCGCCGCAGAAGACGGTGCAGGCGACCCCGACTCGGGAGCGGAGGAGTACCGGGGAACGCCGACAGGGCAGAGGAGAGACAGGTATGCGCCGTACACGCTGCTTCGGGGCTTTGCTCGCCGTTGCTCTACTCGCTGCGGCGCCGCAGGCCGCTTCCGCCGCGGACGCGCCGCTGGCCGACGCCGCGCAGCGTCAGGATCTCGCCGCCGTCGATGGCCTGCTGCAGGCGTCGACCGACGTCAACGCGCGGCAGGTGGACGGCATGACGGCGCTCCACTGGGCCGCGTACCACGACGACGCGGATCTGGTGGGACGGCTTGTGGCGGCCGGCGCCGACGTGCATGCCGAGAACCGGTACGGCGTTACCGCGCTCTCGCTCGCGGCCGAGAACGCCAACGTCGAGATGGTCGAGCGGCTTCTGACGGCCGGCGCCGATCCGAACACCACGCTGCCCGGAGGGGAGACCGTGCTGATGACGGCGGCACGAACCGGCCGGGTGGGCACGGTCCGCGCTCTCCTGGCGGCGGGCGCCGACATCGGGACAGGCGAGCCGGCGCGCGGGCAGACCGCCCTGATGTGGGCGGTGGCCGAGGGACACGTCGACGTGGTGGAGACGCTCGTCGAGGTCGGGGCGGATTTCCGCGCGCCGCTCGATTCAGGATTCACCCCGTTCCTGTTCGCCGTTCGCGAGGGGCACCTGGGAGTCGTGCGGACCCTGCTCGCCGCGGGCGTCGACGTCAACCGCACCGTCGACGAGGTGGTCCGGCAGGCGCGGGCGTACCGTACCGGCGCGCCGTTGCGCGTGGGCACCACGCCGCTGATGGTGGCGGTCACCAACGCCCACTGGGACGTCGCCGCGGCGCTGCTCGACGCCGGCGCCGATCCGAACGCCGACGGACCCGGGTATACCGCGCTCCATCTGGTCCCGCGGGTCCGCAAGCCGGGGGTGGGCGACAACGACCCGGCGCCGTACGGTTCCGGCCGAATGTCGAGTCTCGATTTCGTCCGCAAGCTCGCCGAGCATGAAGTCGACCTGAACGCGCGGATGACCGAGCGGCGCAACCTCAACGCCACGCGGCATCACGAAGTCGGTTCGACGCCGTTCATGCTGGCGGCGCTGGTGGCCGACGCCGAGTTGATGCGCACGCTGGTGGAGCTCGGCGCCGACCCGCTGGCGAAGAACGACGAGTTCAGCACGCCGCTGATGGCCGCGGCAGGGCTCGGCACGCGCTCGCCGGGCGAGGACGCGGGCACCGAGGAAGAGGTGATCGAGGTGGTGGAGATGCTCCTGGAGCTCGGGGATGACATCAACGCCGTCGACGACAACGGCGAGACGGCCATGCACGGCGCCGCCTACAAGAACCTTCCGGGAGTGGTGGAGTTACTCGCCGCCAACGGCGCGAACATCGACGTCTGGAACGAGGAGAACCGCTACGGGTGGACGCCCCTGACGATCGCCCGTGGGTACCGGTTCGGCAACTTCAAGCCGTCCCCGGTCACCGTCGCCGCGCTCGAACGGGTGATGGACGAGGCCGGCGTCGCGGCGTCGAGCGAGGAGGAGGCGGAGGGCGTCGACATCTACGCGTCCCCGACGCCCCCGGCGCCGCAGCCTCCTCCGGCTGCCGTGCCGCCGCGCTGAGGTTCAGGTCATCTGCGCCGTTCGAGCGAAGCCAGTCTGGGATCCGTGAAGGTTCCCGGCGGAAACTCGACATCGCGTCTCGGGAACTCGCAAAGCGCCTGCGCTCCGGCTGTACCGATCCGAATGCGCCAGGTGTGGCGCTCGATGGGGCGTGGTTCGGAGAACGCCCCGCAGACGAGGACAGCCAGATTGGCGCGGCTGTGCGGGTCGCGCACGGATTCGTATCGGATCAGTGAGAGTCGGGCATTCCTTGCTGCGTCCGCCAACTCCTGGCACGGCTCGCAGCCGCTCGGATAGATCCAGGTCGCACGGTACTCGGCGAACGGTGGAACCGTCAGATCGACCGCATGATTGACAGCCAGTGCGACGCTGAACCCCGTGTACTCGACGGCTTCCTTCGGCCACGGCGTGCCCGGCGACTCGGCGAAGAAGAGCAGACGGTAGAAGACGATCTCGGCGGCTGCGGTCTCGTAATCCTCGGACGCGTAGAAGACACCACCAGCATCTCCCGGACGGCGAAATCGGGAGCCTGTCCGGGGCGTGGCAGCGTAGCGAAACGGCGTGGCGAGCAGGTAGTCGAGATGCCGACAGTCTTCGGGGATGACTGGCTTCGTCATCTCGATGAGACGCTCGAGGACACGTTGCTCCTCCAGGGTGTCCACCAGTTTCAGCGTCGACACCCGATGCTGGGCCTCGACGAAGCGCCAGCCTCGGCCTTCGTAGGGCTCCGATTCAGACGCGAGCGCGGCGGGCGTCCAGGTAGGCGATGACATCCAGCAGCCCCGCAATGGTCCGGATCTTGTCGACGGGGCGGCCGTCGAGCGCCTGGTTGGCGTTGCTGAGCCACGCGCGCGCGACCTGCGGGTCGCCCCCGACGATGGCGTCGAGTGATCGGAACAGCCGCACGAACAGGACCGCGAGCTCGAACGGCTTCGTGTCCGGAGCAAGAGCGAAACCGTCGTTCTTCATGCGGGAAACGGTCGCTTCGCTCACACCGATGACGGAGGCGAGCGCCCGGGCGGTGACCCCGAGCTCCTCGGCCGCACGCAGTACGGCTTTCGTCACGACGCGGCCCGGGTCCGGCGCGACCGTGCGGCGGGCGCGGTCGGAAGGAGCTGTGGCCATCTCCAGAAATTATCACATGACATAATCTCTTGAGAAATCTTGTGGCGTCTGCCGCCGCAGGCCGATCTCGGTCTACGATCAACAGCCGCCCGGGGGCAGCGTGGTGGGGCGCGCCCGAAGCCCGGGGGCAGGTGACTGGAGAATCTGTGGCGGGCGACTACGCATTCGAGCTCTTTCCGGAATTCGCGAGCAGCGTTCCGTCCGTCCAGGAAGGCGTGCTGCCGTCCCAGGACATCGAAAAGCTCATCCGGGCCGGGAGAATCCACGCGGTCGAACCCATCGAACCGCGGCAGCTTCAGCCTGCCAGCCTCGACCTGCGGCTCGGATCGGTTGCCTATCGGCTGCAAGCGAGTTTCCTGCCCGGCCGGGAGTCGACGGTTCGGCGCAAGCTGGACGGCTTGGCCATGGCTGAGCTCGACCTGACCCGTCCGACCGTGTTGGAGAGAGGATGCGTGTACCTGACGCCGTTGATGGAGCATCTCCGGCTTCCCGAGGAGCTTGAGGCCAGGGCCAACCCGAAGAGCACCACCGGCCGGCTGGACGTGTTTACGCGCCTGATCACCGACTACGGGTTCGCATTCGAGCACGTGCCGAAGGGCGGCTACGTGGGACCGCTCTACGCCGAGATCGTGCCCCGGACTTTCTCCATCATCGTGCACCCGGGTCTGAGCCTGTCCCAGCTTCGTTTCATCCGGAAACGTGCGCCGTCGTCCGACACGCACCTGAGGGGGCTGGACAGGGAGGAGGGGGGCCTCATCTACCTGGACGAGACGAATCCCGGCAAGGCCCTGATCCGGGACGGCCTGAACGTCTCGGTCAGCCTCAAGGGTGACCGGAAGGGCGACGTGGTCGCCTACAGGGGCAAGGAGAACACGCCGCTCGTCGACCTGAAGAAGGTCGACCACTATGACATCGACCAGTTCTGGGATGCGATTCCCAGTCCTCTCGACGGCCGGCTCATACTCAATCCCGGAGACTTCTACATTCTCGCGTCGCGCGAACGGGTGCGGGTGCCACCGCATTGCGCGGCCGAGATGGTGCCCTTCGATCCGTCTGTGGGCGAGTTCAGAATCCACTACGCCGGCTTCTTCGACCCCGGTTTCGGCTACGGCGACAGCAACATCACCGGCACGCGCGCCGTTCTGGAGGTCCGGGCGCACGAGACCCCGTTCGTGATCGAGCACGGACAGGTCGTTGGCCGTCTCGTCTACAGCCGTGTGCTCGACGTGCCGGACAAGATCTACGGAAAGTCGATCGGCTCGTCCTACCAGCGCCAGGAGTTGGCGCTGAGCAAGCAGTTTCGCCGGCCTGCACCGTCGCCGCCGGGTGAATAGGGGACTGAACGGAACGACGCAGCGTTGCGGAAGCGGAAGCCCGGATGCGGGACGCTCCCTCGTCAGTAGTCGATAATCGTCCCCGGCGCATCGACTACGACCGGCTCGGCACCCTGCGTAGCCGGCTCCGCGATGGGCGGGGCGCCTTTGATGTCGGGAGCTTCCGCGACGAGCCTCATGACCCCTCGCTTCGGGATTGACGCGTCGGTTCTGGTGAGGCTCGTCGCGGGGAAGCCGCAAGCCGAGTTCGAGCGCTGTGTCGAGACGCTGCGCTCGCTGATCGAGGACGACGGCGCCGAGATCGTCGTCTCGGACCAGGTCATCGGGGAGGCCTACATCGCCGTTCAGCATCACTACGGGGTCTCGAAGACGGATGCGCGAGTCGGCCTGCTGGACGTGCTGCGCAGCGGCATGGTCGCGCCGCTGAACGGGCGGGCAGTTCCTGCGGCGCTGGAAGCACGCGAAGGCGCTGGACTTCTCGACCGTCTCATCACGGAAGAATATTCCCGCGTCGGCCTGGAAGTGCTGACGCTGGATCGCCGGATGGCCACCCTGCCCGCCGCAAGGCGTCTGTGACGGTGGTCGGAGAGTCATGCACGTCTCGATGCGAGCGTCGTTGCTGATTACGGCCGCGGCGTTTACGGCGGCCGTGTTGCTGTGCCGTCCGGACGCGGTCGCGGCGGAAGACCGGTCGATTCTCGTGCTGGCTCCATCGGCGGACGACGATCGCATCGAGCCGGCGCGCGAGGCCGTCGCGTTCTGGAACGCCCGGCTGGCGGAGCTCGGCGTGCAGACGCGACTGGGCGCGCCGCGGGTGGTCGTCGACTCGCCGGTCGAGCGGACCGTGGAGAACTACGCGCGCAGCGTCGCCCAGCGCGGCGTCCGCCTGCCGGGCGGGGAGGCGGAGCCGGACGCGCCGGCGGAGCTGACCGGTCTCGGCGCCGACATCGTGGTGCTGTTGTCGCGGCAGGACATCCTTTCCTACACGTGGCCGCTGCCGCGGATCGAGCCGCGGCGCTACCTGGTCGTGATCCGTCTTGCCCGGGGCCTGGATCGAGGGGACGCGATGGTGAGCCGGCACGTCGTGGCCCACGAGCTGGGCCATGCGCTGGGGCTGCTGCACAACGATTCTCCGCACACGCTCATGTGCGGGCCGTGCCAGCCGTTGACGTCCGCGTCGGACGAGACAGGCTTTCTTCCGCTGACCGACGCCGAGCGCGAACGCCTCGTCTTGCTTCACGGGCGTCGGTAGCTGGCATCGAGTTCGACGTCCGCGTGCTCTTCGGCGTCAGGTCGCTACGGCGTCGTATCCGGACAGAGTGGCTCGAGCACCGGCCGGCCGGAGTATCAGCCGCACTGCCCTGCCGTCGGCCCGCATCCCGCGCAAGGGCAGGGACAGGCGTCATGCGCGGCTGTCCGCGGCTTGGTTCGCGAAATCGGTCGTCAATGCCGAAGGCTCCTGGCGCTACAATGCGCGGAGACCGGGGATCCGGCGAGGGAATATGACGACTCTCGACTCGCCCGCTGGCGGCTTGCGCGTCCTGTCCCTGATCATGGGCGTGTTTCTCGTCCTGATGGGGAACAGCAAGCTCGCCTGGTTCGCGGACAGCGCGCACCTCACGTACGAACTCGAACAGTGGCTCTCCTTCGAGCCGGTTGCGGTCAGCCGCTGGTATCTCGAATGGGTGGCGATTCCCGGCGCACCGCTGCTCGCCCGGCTGGTCGTGCTGGGCGAGCTCGCCGCCGGCGCGGCGCTGATCGCCGGGTTCCGGGTGGGTCTGACGGGGGCGGTTGCGCTGGCCATGGTGCTCAACTTCCAGTTCGCCAGCGGTATCATGTTCACGTCCGGCTATCTCATCAACGGGTACGCGCTGCCCGTCATCAGCGGTCTCGCAGCCCTGGTCGTCGGCGGCCGCCGGCGCCTGCCGTACAGCGTTCCCTGGTAGCACTGCGGCGGCGGGCAGGCCGGTTTTCGCCGTGTAGCGGCAGATCGGTTCACGGCCGCGTTGCCCTGACGCGGGTCCGGCGCACGTCCGTCGCCGACGCTCTCCGCTGCCCGCCACGGCGTCACGACGAATTGTCGGACTGGTGAAGGACCGGCAAACGGCCGATACGTAATTCGTGATGCCACGAAGGGGCGGGACGGCGGTGCGCGTGCAAGTCCTGGCGTGCGGACTCGGCCTGATCTGGTCAGCCGTTCCGGCGAACGCGCAGTCCGCCGGAGAGACTGGCGCCACCGGGCTGATGGACACCGGCGTCGACGCGCCGCCCACCGCCGCGATCGTTGAACCGGAACGACTCCGCCGCGCTGCCCATGGCGCGGCCTCTGTCGATCCGCCGACCGCCGCCGTCATTATCGAGCGCGCCCTGGAGGTGGCATCGAGGCAGCGGGACTCGGCGCTCGGCGGCCACTTCGAGTACCTGACCGTCGGCACGGTCGAGTCGCTGGACGCCGTCGGAAACGTGACTCGTACCGAGACCAGCCGGCGCCGGCACTATCCCCTCGAAGGCCACTTCTATTCGGAGCTGATCGGCCGGGATGGGCGCTCGCTCGACGCAGGCGACGCACGCGACGAGTGGAGAAGGAAAGCCGAATTCGTGCGGGAGGCGAGACGGCACGCCGCGCGCGGCGTGCGGTACGATCCGGACGAGATGCACGTGGAGTTCGACTCCAAGCTGATGGAGCGCTACGACACGACGCTGGTCGGGGAGGACGTGGTCCGGGGCGAAGCCTGCTGGGTGGTTCGCTTCGAGCCCCGCCCGGGTCGTTTGCCGGACGACAGGCGCATCGACAAGGCGCTGAACCGCTCGACCGGTCACCTCTGGATCACCCGGGACGACTACCGGGTGACGCGCGTCACTTTCGAGATGCAGCGCCCCTTCCGGTGGCTGTGGGGCATCGCCGGCACCCTCCGCCACGCCACCGGCCAGTTCGACCTGCAGTGGATCCAACCCAATCTCTGGGGGCTCGCCGACTCACGGATCGAGTTCGACCTGGGGGTGCTGTTCGGCATGAAGTCCACACGCCGCCGCGTCCGGAGCGAGTGGATCCCGCCCAGCGGCCGGCGGCCGGTCGACGCCGTTGCCGGCCTGCCTTGATTCCCGGGTTGAAGGAAACGGATTCCGAACTTCGGCCCCCGATCCTCCGTCTACGGTTGCATAGGCCGCACGAGGACCCGCACTCCTGCGCGTCGTCGGCCGTGCGGCCGGGAGGAATCCATGTCGACTCGCGCACTGTGGTCCGTCCTCGTGGTCGCCGGTCTGTTGGCTTTCGGCATGAGCGTGGCTGCCGCCCAGGAGGACGCCGGCCAGCCGTGGCTGCACGTGCAGATCACGGCGCAGGAAGAAGGCGAGGAGAACGTCAGCGTCAACGTGCCGCTGGCGGCGGCGGAGCCGATGCTGGCCCTTGTGCCGCACCGCATCCTGTCGGACGGGCAGCTCCGCCTGGCCGGGCGGGACGTGCCGATCGACGTGGGCGCCATGCGCGATCTCTGGCGGGTGCTGACCGAGGTCGGCGATACGGAGTTCGTGACGGTCGACGGCGGGGACGAGACGGTGCGTATCGCGCGCGTGGGCGGTCAGATCACCGTGCAGGTGGAGGAGCGCGGCGAGCAGGGCAGCGAGACCGTCGATGTCCAGCTTCCGGTCGTGGTGGTCGATGCGCTGCTGTCGGGGGACGGTGACACGCTCAACGTGCGCGCCGCCGTCGAGCGGCTGGGCGAGCTGCGCGGCGACATCGTCCGGGTGAGCGAGGACGAGCGTCGGATCCGCATCTGGATCGACGAGATCGCCTCGCAGTAGCAGGGCGCCGGCTATCAGGCGGGTCGTCCGGCAGTGTCGAAGTGACAGGGCTTGTGCAGTAGAGCGGAGGTGCCTCATGGCGATGCCCATCGAGAATCGCAGGGAAACCCGGTCTGACCGGGCGATGACGCGGCGGGACCTGCTCGTTGCGGGGCTCGCGGCGGCGGTTGCACGTCCCGCGGCGGCGCTGGCCGGGCCGCTCGCGGGTCCGGTGGCGGTCGTCCCGGCGGCGAGCGCAGCGCCCGCCGAGCCGGCGCTGCCCATCCGCGTGAGTACCCTGAACCATGTCAGCTTCGGCTGCGCGGACCTGCGGAGCACCGTGGCGTGGTACGAGAGGGTCCTGGCGATCCCGCGCCACGCGTTTCAGGACTACGGGGGAGGCCAGACCGTCCTCCGCGTATCGAACGATCCGCCGGCATACATGGCCCTCTCGCAGCGGGGTCCGGAGAGCCTGCAGGTGGTGACAGCGCGACGGCCGCACTTCTGCTGGGGAATCGAGGACTTCAACGTCCACCGGATCTTCGAAGGGCTCGCGGAGATGCCCGCTCTCGCCCGGTCGGTCCTGCGGGAGGGCACGACCATCAACGGCGTCAACTTCGACGGCCCCGACGGCGCGCCGCTGCAGTTCAACCCCATCATCGCCTGCGGCGGGTTGGGCTTCCTCGGGGAGGTCTGCGACAACGCGGCCGAAGCGGTACGGCGGCCGGGAGACCCGCCGCCGATAGCGGTCAGGACGCTCAACCACGTCAGGTACCACGTATCCGACCTGTCCAGCGCTCTGACCTGGTACCAACGGTTGACGGACATGCCGGTGGCCACCTGGCAGGAGCCACAGGGCGGACCGCGGACCGCGGGCTACGAGGGGCGCCCGATCCCGGTGCTCCGGGTGGGAGGGGGCCCGCAGCACCTGGCCCTCGTCGAGGGCGGCGGCCCGGAGGCGTTCCGCCTGCACGTCGGCCTGGGCGTCGAGGGTTTCGATGCGACCGCGGTCATGGAGCGGCTCGCCGAGCACGGCGTCACCGCGCGCCTGCGGCTGCGCGGGGGGGTGACGCAGGAGGTGCTGGTGGACGCGCCGGACGGCGTGCGGCTGCAGCTTCAGGACGTCAGCTACTGCGGGGGTGGCGGCGTGCTGGGGAACGCGTGCTGACGGCGGCGGCGGATCACCGGGCTCGACGTGGACGGTGCGGCCGGTTCCTGATCTTATCGTCTCCGGGAGCCGAACGTGAGCGTCCGCAGGTCGAGGGTCGAGTAGGCCCCCTCGCCTTCGACGATGTGGATGGCCCGGTCCGCCGGGACATCGGTGAACGTCTGCGTGATGCCGGTGGCGGGCCAGAATACATCGAGCCGTTCGATGCGCGAAGCCCCGCCCAGCCCGAGAGTCTGACGGAGCGGATTGCCCCCGAAGCTGCCGCCGCTGTTCACGTGGCGGTAGATTGAGCGGCGCCCATCGCCTCCTCGCTCGTCGACGACGGCCCGGATGCGGGCGCCGATCGCCGATCGGTTCGAACGGACTCCCTCGAGCGCGATCGTAATCCAGTGATTCCCGAAGCCCGGGTTCTCGTAGAGGGTATTGCCGAACCGGTCGCCCGGGAAGGCTCCTCCCATCTGCTGGAAGACATCCTGATCGCCGTCGTTGTCGAGGTCGGCGAACACCACGCCGTGGCCCTTCTGGAGATGACCGAAGCCGCCCGCGTAGGTCACGTCGGAGAAGCCGCGCCCCTCCCGATTGCGGTACATCACGTTCGGCATCACGCTGTGATACGGCGGATAGCCGGTGCCCAGGTAGAAATCCGGGTAGCCGTCGTTGTCGAGATCCCCGAAGTTGGAGCCCATCGCCGCGGTCGGCTCCGTCAGGCCGTAGCGGCCGGAAGCCTCCCGAAAGCGTCCGCCGCCCACCCCGCGATAGAGGCGCGACGTTTCCGTGGCGGCGGGGCGGCCGAGCGCGCTGGCCGCCAGATGCTCGATGCCCGCCGTGTAGGCCGAGACGTACAGGTCGAGGAGGCCGTCGTTGTCGACGTCCCAGAACCACGCGGGGAAGCTCCCCGTCGGGCCGGCAACCCCGAGCCGCGGCGCCTCGTCGATGAAGGACCCGCGGCCCGTGTTCCGGTAGAGCCGGTTGCTCCCCCGGTAGTTGGACACGTACAGGTCCTGCAGGCCGTCTCCGTCGTAGTCGCCCCAGACCGCCGCCTTGGCGTATCGAAAGTTCATGACGGCGGCCGCCGCGGCAACATCCGTGAACGTGCCGTCGCCGTTGTTGCGAAAGAGCTGGCTGGGGGCGACCAGCGCACGGGACGATTCGTTGCCGACGTACAGGTCGAGGTCGCCGTCGTTGTCGTAGTCGCCCCACGCCGCCGTCGGGCTCGGGTAGTGCACCTCGCCGAGGCCCGCGTCGAAGGTCACGTCGGCGAACCTGCCCTCGCCGTCGTTCCGCAGCAGCGAGTTCGGATGCCGGCCGTTCGCGCGCAGCCACGCGCCGCGCAGGACCAGCAGGTCGAGGTCGCCGTCGTTGTCGTAGTCGGCCTGGACCATGTTCAGGCCGCCGTACAGGCCGAGCAGGCCCGCTTCCGCGGTGCGTTCGGTGAAGGTCCCGTCGCGGTTGTTCCTGAAGTAGCGGATCTGTCCCCGCGTGTCCCACGTCGAGACGACGATGTCCAGGTAGCCGTCGTTGTCGAAGTCGTCGGCGACCGCCCCGCCGCACATGTCGAACGTGTCGAGACCGAGGGCGGGAGCGATGTTGGCGAACCGGGGCATCGTTTCGGCCGACCGAAACGTCTCGGGCGGCAGCCGGAACGGCTCGGGGACCTCGTCCGGGTAGCCGCCGACGGTCATGTAGGCGATGTTGAGCAGCCAACGTGCCGCGAGGTACTGCTGCGCCGCGTCGCTCCCGAGGGGCGGCGGCCCACCCACGGCCCAGTTTCCGGTGCTCGCATCGGCCGGCAAGCCGCCCGAGGCGGCGTTCTCCGTGCTCCGGAGGACCTCGGTGAAGGCCGCGATCGCCTGGCGCGACGGCGTCTGCAGGCTGTGAATCCCGCGCCCGCGAAGCGGCAGGATGCAGGCCTCCGCGTTCGCATGGAGCGCGCAATTCTGCGTCTCGGCCAGCCGCAGGTAGGCCACCCCGAGGCGATAGTTGCTGAAGTCGATCCCCGGGCGGTTCTCTGCCTCCCCGGGGATCAGAGCCAAAGCGTCGGTGAGCAGACGGATCGCCTCGGCTTCGTTTCCCAGACGCAGCTCCTCGCCGGACAACTGGACCATCACGCGCCAGCGGTTGGGACCCGTATCCGTCGCGGGCAACGCCCGCAGCTCCTCCCGGAACTGCCTGGCGCGCCAGTCTCCGATGTAGGGGTGCGTGTCGCTCGTCTCTTCCGCGATCTCCTGCAGCAGCGCCAGCATGCGCGGATGGCCGGCAGTCGGCGCCGGGGAGCGTGTTGCGGATGGCTCTTCGAGCTGAGCGGCGGCGAGGCCGGCCGCATGGGGTGCGAGCGCCACCGCGACCGCCAGGACGGAGGCGCGTGCAAGGTCGGCGAACCGCACGAACGACATTGTACGAACCGTCCGGGAACCGGTCAACGAAGCGCCGCCGGGGCGCGCGCTGCAGAACCGTCCGGTCGCAGCGATTCCGAGCCGGGCCGGAGAGCTGCCGGGGCGCATGGTGGCGGCAGGGGTGGGCAGCGGGCGTCGGCGGGACGGGATATCATCGGAGCGGGAAGCGGGAGAGACACCATGAGCAGAGTGAATCGCGCGCTCGTCATCGCGGTCGTCGCGTGCCTGTCGGCGCCGGGAAGCGGTCTGGCGCAGGTAACGGAGTTCGACCTGGACGTGGTGGAGTCGCCGGCGCTCGGCGGCCGGTCCTTCGGTGAGATCGGCCAGTACGAGTTTCTCCGCGGGATCGTGGCCGGGGAGGTCGACCCGGCGGATTCCCGCCACGCGCACATCGTGAACCTGGACAACGCGCCGCGCAACGCCGCCGGGCGGGTCGAGTACCGCGCGACGGTGGAGATCCACCGGCCGGTCGACATGTCGCGCTGGAACCGGGCGCTCTACCACACGGTGTCCAACCGCGGCCGCGGGGGAGCGGCCGAGCCTGCGCTCCTCGAGCGCGGGTTCGTCTTCGTGCGGGTCGGTTGGCAGGGCGACCTGGCGCCGACCGACTCGAACATCGTCGCCTACCTGCCGGTGGCGTCGAACGCGGACGGCTCGTCGATCGTGGGTCCCGCACTCGAGGAGTTCATCTTCAACGACGCCGAGTCGGTGTCCCGCGGCCGGCTCACCTATCCGGCCGCCTCGCTGGAGCCGCGGGGCGGCATGCTGTCGGTCCGAGCGACGCAGGACGCCGAGCGCAAACGGCCGGACGACATGCAATGGCGCTACGCCAGCGACACGGAGATCGAGATCGACCGGCCGGCCGGCTTCGACGGCGGGGCGATCTACGAGTTCATCTACGAGGCGAAGGACCCCCTCGTGCTCGGGGTCGGCTTCGCCGCGATGCGCGACGCCATCTCGTTTCTGCGCTACGAGACGGCGGACCGCGAGGGCAACCCGAGTCCGCTCGCCGCGCACGGTCTGCCCGCCGGCGCCATCTCGCTCGGCATCTCCCAGAGCGGCCGGATGCTGCGCGACTTCCTCTACCAGGGCTTCAACGAGGACGTCGCCGGCCGCATCGTGTTCGACGGCATGCACCCGAACATCGCCGGCTCGCGCAAGACCTTCACCAACTACCCGTTCGGCCAGCCGGGCCGCTGGCAGAAGCAGCACGAGG
Source organism: Vicinamibacterales bacterium (assembly GCA_963662835.3). GTDB lineage: Bacteria > Acidobacteriota > Vicinamibacteria > Vicinamibacterales > UBA8438 > WTFV01. Next base: position 5,205,265 of record CAXXVU020000002.1, on the reverse strand, counting down.
ACCACGTGTACCCCGGCGACCAGTTCCCGTTCACCTACGCCACGCTGACCGATCCGCTCAGCGGCCGGACCGACGGGCTGCTCGAACGCTGCAGCGCGTCGGACACCTGCCCGAAGATCGTGCACAGCGACGGTGAGGCCGAGCTGTGGCAGGCGCGCGCGTCGCTGGTGGTCACCGACCCGGCGGGCGAACACATCGAGCTGCCGGACAACGTGCGCGTCTACCTGCTGTCGGGGACGCAGCACGGCGGCGGTCCCGGCGTCCACACGCGGCCGCCGAGCCAGGGGATGTGTCAGAACCTCGGCAATCCGCTGGCGCTGGCCGACACGCGGGCCGCCCTGAGCGTCGCGCTGTACGAGTGGGTGGCCGGGGGCGTGGAGCCCCCGGCGAGCCGGTTCCCGACGGTTGCCGCCGACGGGTTGGCAGCGGCCAGTGATCTGGGCTTTCCCGACCTCCCGGGCGTGCAGTACACGGGTTCGTACAACCCGCTGCACCTGGCCGACCACCGCTCGCTGCCGCCGATGTACGGCGACGAGTACACCGTGCTCGTCGGGCGCATCGACGCCGACGGCAACATGGTGGACGGCGTCCGGCACCCCAACCTCGCGGCGCCGGTCGGGACGTACACCGGCTGGAACCTGCGCCGCGCCGGCTTCGGCGAGGGAGGGCAGTGCGCCGGGACGGGCTCGTTCATTCCGTTCGCGGCCACCGAGGCCGACCGTGAGGCGTCCGGCGACCCGCGTCCGTCGTTCGAAGCGCGCTATTCGAGCCACGCGGCCTATGTTCAGGCGGTCTCCGAGGCGGCCGATGCGCTGGTGGGGGAGCGTCTGCTGCTTCCGGGTGACGCCAAGGCCATCGTGGAGCTGGCGCGCGGGAGCGGGAGCACGACGCAGGACTGACGAGAGATGGAGTTCCGACGACCATTCCGCGCGTCGACCGGTTGACCAGGGTCATGGTGGGACCGTCCGAAATCGCCGTCATCGGGGCTATCGTGCTGGTTCTGCTCGTGATGGGTGGGCGATCGCGCCGCGATCGCTCGCGTGACCCGGTAATCGACGGCGCCGGCGATGTGTGGGAGGCGCGCGCCACGATCCGGATTCCCAAGTACCTCGTTACCGTGCTGCTGGCCCTGGCCGCCGCCGCCGCGGTGGCCGGGGCCGCCATCTTCTGGATGCAGTTCCCGGTCTGGGTCGGGGCGTTGTCGGGCGGCCTCGTGGCGGGGGCCGGCGTCGTCGCCGCCATGCAGAAGGGCCGGCGGTCGCAGTAGGCGCCAAGTCGGGGGAATCGGGCGGCGCTCCGACAACGCGAGCCTATCGGGAACGAGCCGCTGCGCCGGTCGGACTCGTCGCGGGCGGAACCCTCTACCCCGCTTGCCCGGCGGATTCTGCACGCAGTTGGGTTTCTGCTGCCACCCTGGATCACAACCGCGGTCCACTAGTGGACAGGCTCCGCAACGGTCCCTGAAGACTGTTTGGCGGGTCAATGACCGGGGCCGCCCGCCTGTTTCGGGTGGAGGTGGCAGCGGCTGACGAGCGGATAACGATCGGGATGGTCCAGTGAATCGACCGCTAGGTCGATGTCGAGTGCAGGCCAGTAGAGGTGATGCGGACTCGGCAGCTCGACGGTCGTCAGTTCCCTGATGGATGCCTGCTCGAACCAAGGGAAGTCGGCGAACGAGGCAAAGACCTCACGACCCCCGATGAAGATCCAGAAGCCGTGCTGGGAGACGTTGGTGACCTCAACGGCCGAGGTATTCATGCCTCTCAGCACGGCTTCGTCTTCGTCGGTCATCGCAGGCGTTCAGCAAGGCCGGTCAGCGTGTCCGCGAGCCCGTGCAGCCGCTGCTCGGTGCGCCCGCTGGCTTCGGCCACATCGCTCTCTAGCGCTTCCGCCGCCGAAACCAGTTCCGCGGCGACTCCTGCGTCGGATCCCGACCCAATCGCGTCGACACGGTCCAGCAGGCCTGACAACGCCGTCCGGCGCTCCGCCCCGAGCGTGTCCGTCCGTTCGAGCTGGTCCAGGTAGGCGCGCGCCACGACCGTCCGCACGGGCCACTCGATTCGCGGCTGCTGCTGCGCGTTGAACGCGGCGGGGGCCACCGACGAGGCGGCGGCGATCTCGTTCTCGGTCAGGTACTCGCTCGGCAGCAGCTCCAGCACGTCGAGGCCGCGGGCGATCTCGGTGCCGTAGATGTAGCCGCGGTACCAGTACGCCGACCAGAAGCCGCCCATGACGAAGCGGTCCGGGTCGATCGGGCCGCGGTCGAAGAACGCGATCTCGACCGGGTTCGACGAGTCGGTGAAGTCGAAGACCGAGATGCCGCCCTGGTACCAGGCCTGCACCATGATGTCCCGCCCCGGCACCGGCACGATGGAGCCGTTGTGCGCGACGCAGTTCTCCCGCTCGGTCTGCGGGGCGGGCAGCTTGTAGTGGCTGCGGAACTGCATCTCGCCGTCGACGATGTCGTAGATCGCGTTCGCGCCCCACTCGCGGGGGTCGGACGCGCGGCAGCGCGGGCGTCCGCCGCCGCCCCATTCGTCGGTGAAGATCACCTTGGTGCCGTCGTTGTTGAACGTCGCCGAGTGCCAGTAGGCGAAGCCGGGATCGATCACGTCGTCGAGCCGCACCGGATTGACCGGGTCGGAGATGTCGAACAAGATGCCGTTGCCGGAGCACGCCCCGGCGGCCAGCCCGGCGTCCGGGAAGGTCGTGATGTCGTGGCAGCGGCTGCTCTCGGCAGTCCGCTGGGTCCCCGGCCCGTGGTCGCCGCCGGGCCAGAGGCCCGCTGCGGCGCCGGTCTCCGGATCCCGGAACACGAACGGACGGCTGACGATGGCCGCGTCCTCGGGGCTCGCCAGCGGGACCTGGATTACGTCGATGCGGAACAGCGCGGTCTCCGGGTTCTCCGCGGGCGACTCGTCCGAGCAGCCCGGCAGCTCCTCCCCGGGGCGGACCCCGCCGGTCCCCGACCCGTAGACGTAGACGTTGCCCTCGTCGTCGGGATCGGTCACCACCGTGTGGGTATGCGACCCCCGGCAGGTCTGCACCGCCGCGACCTGCCGCGGCATGCGCGTGTCGCCGATGTCGAAGATCCGGATCCCGCGGAAACGCTCGTCGCTCACCGGTTCCGCCACCCCCTGCAGACCGCAGTCGAGCCGCCCGCGGGTCTGCTCGACCGACATGATCAGCAGGTTGCCGACCACCGACACGTCTCCCTGGCCGCCGGGGCAGACCACCGAGGTGATCAGTTGGGGCGACGCGGGGACCTCGACGCGGTAGGTGTTGAAGCCGTGGTAGCTGCCGACGAACAGCCGGTCGCCGGCGAACGCGAGGTCCGTGTTGCCGAAGTTGAGCAGGCCGCGCCGCTGCGGGTTGTCCTCGTCGTCGTCCTCTTCCGCGGCGTCATCCGCTTCCTGTTCCGACGCGTCGCCGTCGTCCGCGTCGTCGCCATCCTGGTCGGTATCGTGGTGTTCCGCGCCGTCCTCGTCCCGGCCCTCCTCGTGGCGGGCCTCATCGTCCTGCTCGTCGTCGTCGCCGGCTTCACCCGCCGCGGTCGGCTCGGGCTCGGACTCCGGCTCCGGGTCCTGTTCGACAGGCATGGGCCGTCCTGCGGGATTGTTGGGATCGTAGAAGCCCTCGGGCTTCGGCCGCGTCGCGACCAGCGCCATGTTCCACAGCGCCTGGCCGGCGTCTTGAAAGCCGGACGCGAGCTGTACCCGCGGGTCGGGGGAGAGCTCCGCGAGCATCGCGTCCATGCGGTTGATCTCGGCCGTCTGATCGGCGGTGATGTCCGAGGTGAACGCGAAGAGCTGCGAGTCCTGCGCCGCGCCGCGCTGGTCGAGGAGGTTCTCGACCATGGTCAGGGCGCCGCGGTGATGCTTGATCATCCCCTCGAGGAAGAGCCGGTCGAAGGCGATCCCTGCGGCGTCCGCCAGGCTCTCCATCTCGTCGTCGGTCAGCATGCCCGGCATCCGCATCGCGCCGGGCGCGTGATGCGCGTCTATCGCGGTTACCTCCTGGCCGCGGTCGCGCAGCCAGTCCTGCATCATCTCGATCTCGTCTTCCTGCGAGAGCTCGATGCGCCGCGCCGTCTGGCGCATCGCGTCGCTCTCGGTCCGCGCCGCGAGCAGCTCGGTCATCTCGAGCGCCTGCGCGTGGTGGGAGATCATCCCCTGCATGAACCTGACATCGCCCTCGGTGAACCGGATGCCGGCCAGGTCGGACGCTTCGGAGGCCGAGATGACCCGGCTCGGTTGGCCGGGCGCTCCGGGCTGCACGATGGGCGGCTGCGCCTGGATAGCCGGCGCGAACGAGAGGAAGACCAAGCCGGTCCCGAGGTGACTGCGGACAGTGAACGAAAGACACTCTGTCGGTTCATTGGGGGATCTCCGCGGATCGGTTGGTTTTGCGGCTCAGGGTGCCCAATTGTATAGCGCCCCGCACCGCTTCGCCGGCTCGGCGTTTCGGCCCAGCCCCCCCGCTCCAGGACCTGGCCGACGAGGAATTGCGCGCGGCACAAGCGCTGCTCGCCGACGGCCTGCCGCGCATCGCGGTCGGGCGGATGTACTTCGCGGTTTTCCATGCCGTGCGCGCGCAACTGTACGCCGAGGGTTTCGAGCCCCGCACGCACCGGGGAGCACAGCATCTGTTCAACCTGCACTTCGTCCGGACGGGCCAGTTCGAGCCGGCGACCTCCCGTCTCATCGCAAGACTGCAGAAGTACCGGGAGGAAGCCGACTACGCACCGGCGTTCGTGGTCGACGACGAAGGCGCCCGGGAGGACCTGGAGGCGGCGCGCGGATTCGTGGCGCGGATCCGTACCGTTCTGTCCGCTCAGGGCTGACACCTCGATCCTCGCGAGTCCGTCGTGCGATACTTGTATCTCACCACTGCGCACAAGAGGACCTTCCAATGGCTGCCGTATCCCTTCGCCTGCCTGATGACGTGTCCCGTCGCTTGCAGGAGCTGGCAGACCGCACGGGTCGCAGCAAGACCTTCTACATGATAGAGGCCATTCAGGAACACCTGGACGATCTGGAAGACCTGTACCTCGCCGAGCAGCGGCTGAGCGACCTCCGAGCCGGGAAGTCCGAAACGGTACTGCTGGACGAACTGATGACGCGGTATGGGGTGGACGGTTGAGCTCGATCGCGCTGCCGTGCGCGACCTGCGCAGGCTCGACCGAACGGCCGCGCGCCGCATCCTGACCTACCTGCATGGGCGCGTCGCTGCGCTCGACGATCCGCGCCGCATCGGGGAGGCCCTCAAGGGATCGAAGCTGGGCCGCTCGTTGGCCTCATCCTCCGGCGATGGGGTCTTCCTGCACCGCCGTCGCAAGTCGGGCGACCGGCCGAGTGGCGCAGGTGCGTTCACCCGCCCAGAGGAAGCCGAGGCCGAAGAACTCGGCCACGTACAACGCTTCGACAAGCCCGGTCCTGGCCAGCGTGCCGCCGATCGCGGGTAGCAGCGCACCGAAGGCAATCAGGGCGTTTCCGGCGGTCCGGTGCCCGGCGTTCGCCGACTTCCGGAAGCGCCACGCGCTGACGACGGCGCCGCCGATCAGGAAGAACGCCGCGTAGAGGTTGATGAACGGGGTCAGCAGCCGGACCCAACTCCACGCCAGCACCTCGCCGGAAGGCCTATGCGGCTCCAGGACGTCGGCGCTGGTCGGCGACAGCAGGACGAGCAGCGCGGTCAGCACGACGAACGGCAGGCTGACCATGGTGGCGCGGTTGGCGAAGCGACGGGAATACAGCAGGTAGAGGGAGCCCTGGGCCAGCGGGTACGCCCCGAGGACGGCGCCCGCGACGTACCAGAGCTTCGTGAGCACGACCGTGTTGCCGGCCAGCGTGATGACCGTTTCCAGGAGCGTGCCGGTGCCGTAGGTGGCGACGCCGGCCGCCCACCAGCCGATGTGCGGCGTGGGGCGAACGCGGTACTTGCGGAACAGCGTGAACGCGAACGCCACCGCGACGGCGGTGGTCGCGGCCGGCAGGTAGTGCACCCAGGTGACGTCGGGCGGCGTGGTCATGGGCGTTCTCGGCGCGCCGGTCGCCTCAATCCAGGCGCCCGAGCAGCGACTGTTGCCACGGCAGGAGGGCGGCCAGTCCGTCGTCGCCCTCCAGGGCGATGCGTTCGAGCGCGGCCCGCGGCGCGATCAGCTCCGCGTCGATGGCCAGCTCCTTCGCGGTCCGGTCCCGTCGCTGCCGGAGCGCAGCTACACGCTTCTCTTGCGACCTGGTAAGCCTGGGGCGCGCCTTTACCGGGGGGCGCGTCGGCCACTGCGCCCGGTCGAGAGCCAGGGCCTCACCGGCGGCCTGAGAAAAGCGCACCCGTCGGGTGCCGCGCAGGTGACGCGGGGGCGTCGTCTCACCGCGGTCGAGGCGCTGTGCGACGGCGACGAGATCCGCGTTGGACAGGATGTGGAACGGCGGGCGGTCGATCGTGCGCGCTTCTTCCTCGCGCCAGTGCCACAGCGCCCGCAGGACGGCGCTGGCCCGTGGACCGAGCACATGGCTGCCGCGTACGCGCCACTCGGTCTCGGGGTCGCGCTCGCGGGTAACCCGCGCGTGGTCGACGGTGCGCCGGCACTCCTGCTCCAGCCACTCCAGACGGCCGAGCTCCGTCAGCCGGCGTTCGAGCTTCTCTGCGAGCGGCAGGAGGTAACGCGTGTCGTTGCGCGCGTACCGGGCCAGGTCGGGCCCCAGCGGCCGCCGGGCCCAGTTGGCTTTCTGCTGGCCCTTCGGTAGCGTGTCGCCGAAGTGCTCCGCGACCAGTGCGGCGTAGCCGTAGCGATCCGCCCCAATCAGACGCGCGGCAATCATGGTGTCGAATACACCGGATGGTGTGTCCAGGCCGAGGCGGTACAGCATGCGCAGGTCGAAGTCGGCGCCGTGCATCACGAGCTCGGTTCCTGACAGCGCGTCCAGCAGCGGCGTCAGGTCGAGGCCGGCTAGAGGATCGACCAGCTCGTCGGCGCCGGCCAGCCCGACCTGCACGAGACAGACCTTCTCGTGGTAGCAGTGCAGGCTGTCGGCCTCGGTGTCGACGCCGACGCGGTCCGTCCCGGCGATGCGTGCGGCGAGGTCGGCCAGTGCGGCCGTAGTCTGAATCACGGCGCGGGAACACTACCACAGCGCGGGACGGCGCGCCGGTCCGATCGGGGCAGTCCTCTGCGTGACGTGACGGACGGGCTTCAGGCGTCCTGGCAGTCCTAACAGCCCGTGGCGAAAGTCCCCGCTGCATTCGAGCGGCGATGCATCCCGCCTGACTGCGTTGTTCGTCGGTTACATATGCCCAATATGCGCCCTTCTCACGCCTTGCCAGACGGGCGCCTCGCCGCTCTCGGTGCCACGCGGGGTTCCACCACGGGCTGCTAAGCGTAGTGGCGCGGCAGGTGGAACGGCCCTGTATACTCGCGGCGTCGCAAGGCACGAGGCGCAGACACCGAGTACGAGAACGAAGGACGGGTCTGGGCATACCGGGCCGTGGAGGTTTCAGGATCATGCGGTACTTCACTTCGGCGGTTGCACTGCTGCTGGCAGGCGGCGTGGCGGGGCAGGCTGCGGCGCAGGACGACGCGGGCCCCATCGGTCCCAGTCCCTACGACGTGGTCGAAGGCTGGCACCAGCCGTTCGCGAGCGAGGGTTTCGCCTTCGGCGGCAACTCGGGGGTGTTCGCCGAGTCGCCGGATCGCATCTTCATCTCGCAACGCGGGGAGACCCGCCTGCCCGATCCGGTGCCGCCGGAGTTCGCCGGCTGGGTCGGCTCGATCGGCATAAACGCCCTGCGCGAAGCGGAGCTCCGGACCTGGCAGAACTGCCTCATGATCGTCGACGGCGACGGCAACCTGATCGAGGTCTGGGACCAGTGGGATCACCTGTGCGACGAGTCCGACGGGCCCGGACCGCACCGCGTCCGCATCAGCCCCTACGACCCGGAGCGCCGCGTCTGGGTGATCAACGAGAGCCGCCACCAGATTTTCGTCCTCTCGAACGACGGCAGCGAGCTGCTGATGACGCTGGGCGAGAAGAACGTGAGGGGCAGTGACGAGACGCACTTCGGCCGGCCGCAGGACGTGGCGTTCCTGCCGGACGGGCGGGTGCTGGTGGCCGACGGGCTCGACAACCACCGCATCATCATTCTGGACGCGGAGGGCCGCTATCAGTCGGAGTTCGGCGGGTTCGGCACCGATCCAGGTCAGTTCAACGGCATCCACGCCCTGGGCGTGGGGCCGGACGGGCTGATCTTCGCCCTCGACCGGGCCAACGGCCGCGTCCAGAAGTTCCGCATCTCCAGCGAGGCCTCCGGCGAGTATCACCCCGAGGTCGACCACCTCGCCACGTGGTCCGGCTTCGGCCTGCCGCTCGACCTCATCGTCAACGACGATCACCTGTGGGTCTCGGACTTCGCGCCGCTCAAGATGGTGAAGCTCGACTTCGACGGCAACCGCCTCTATACGTGGAACGTCTCGAACGACGGACCGACCGGGTTCCTCGAGGTGCACGCCTTCTCGGTCGACTCGGAGGGCAACCTCTACGGCGGCGACAACCAGCACGGCCGCACGCAGAAGCTGGTGCCGAAGACGGACGCGGATCCCGCCCTGCTGGTCGGAGCGCCGTGGGTCGCCCGCTGACGGCGCCGCCGCGGCACTGCATCGCCGGCCGACCGTGAGCGTCCGGCACGGCTTTCGGGCTTCAGACGGCGGTCCGCAGGTTGCGGGCCTGTGCTGCGCTCAGAGTCTGCCGAGCAGGATCAGCAGCATGCGGCGCAGCGGCTCGGCGGCGCCCCAGAGCAACTGATCCCCGACGGTGAAGCAGGTCAGATAGTCGTCGCCGAACGTCGTCTTGCGGATGCGGCCCACCGGGACGTGGAGGCGGCCGGAGACGGCGGCCGGGGTCAGCCGCTCGCAGGTCGCCGCGCGCTCGTTCGGCACCACCTCGGCCCACTCGTTGGCGCCCGCGATGGCGGCCTCCACGTCGGCGAGGGGGACGTCCGACGTCAGCTTGATGGTCAGCGCCTGACTGTGGCAGCGCATCGCCCCGATCCGTACGCACTGCCCGTCGATGGGAATGAACCGGCGGGTCCCCAGGATCTTGTTGGCCTCGTTCGCCGCCTTCCACTCCTCCCGGGTCTGGCCATTCTCCATGGGGCGGTCGATCCAGGGAATGAGGCTTCCGGCCAGCGGCACGCCGAAGTGGTCGGTGGGGAGGTCGCCGCAGGCCATGCGCCCGGTGACGAGCCGCTCGAGCTCCAGCGCCGTCTGGCCGGGCGAGTAGCCGCTGGCCAGATCGCCCATCTGGCGGACCAGCTCGACCATGTGCCGGGCGCCGGCGCCGGACGCGGACTGGTAGGTCATGCACGTCATCCACTCGACCCAGCCGCGGTCGAACAGCCCCTGCAGGCCCATCAGCATGAGGCTGACCGTGCAGTTGCCGCCGATGAAGTCCTTCGTGCCGGCGTCGAGCGCGTCGTCGATCACGCGGCGGTTGACGGGGTCGAGGATGACGACGCTGCCGTCGTTCATGCGCAGGGCGGACGCGGCGTCGATCCAGTAGCCGTTCCAGCCGCTCTCCCGCAGGGCGCCGTGAACGGACTTCGTGTAGTCGCCGCCCTGGCAGGTCACGACGATGTCGGTCTCGGCCAGCGCCGCAACATCGGTTGCATCCCGCAGGGGCGCGCCGCCCCCGACGTCGGGACCCGGCTGGCCCGCCTGGGAGGTGGAGAAGAAGACCAGGTCGCAGCAGCCGAAATCCCCCTCGGACGCCATGCGGTCCAGCAGCACCGAGCCGACCATGCCGCGCCAGCCGACGAAGCCTACCGTCTTCATGGCAGCCTCCCGACCCACATGTCGGCCTGCACGGCGCTCCGGCCGGGCGAGCCGCCGGCCACGTAGAACCGGCCGTCGATGATGGCCGCCGCCGGCGACGACAGCGGCATCGGAAGCTTGCCGATCACTTCCCAGTCTCCGCCGGGCGATAGGGCCAGGATGTCGGGATCGACCTGCTTCGATTCGCCCGGGGCGGTGGTGTGCCCGCCGGCCATGTAGATGCGGCCGTCATGGACGAAGGTGGAGCCCTCGGCGTGCGAGTGGCCCTTGGGCAGCGGGGGGCCGCTGGTCCAGGCGCCGGTGCCCGGGTCGTAGATGTCGACCCGCGCCTGGTCGAGCTGCTCGCTGTCGTGGTGGAACTGACCGCCGATGGCGTAGAGCTTTCCGTCGAACGTCACGCACGAGAACTGGTTCCGGGGCTCCGGCATCGGCGCGGCGGGCTTCCACTCGGCGGCGCCCCGCGCCCACTCGTCGAGGTCGAGCACCCAGTGGTCCGGAGAGTCGGTGTCGCGGTCCGTCTCGACGCCGCCCATGTAGTGCAGCTTGCGGCCGACGAGCGCGAGCCCGCCGCCGCCCCTCGGCGCCGGCAGCAGCGGAGCCGCGGTGTAGCGATCGGCGTCGAAGTCGTAGCTCCACACCTCGGCGATGGCGTGTCCGCGATAACCGTCCTTGAAGCCGCCCGCGAACCACACCGTCCGCCCGTCGAGCACCAGGTTCATGTGCGTGATCGCGCTCGGCAGGTCCTGGATCCGCGTCCAGCTACCATCGGCAGGGTCGAAGACGTGCGCGAGCTTGCTGGAGCGGACGCCGTCGGTATACCCGCCGAACAGGTACAGCTTGCCGTCGAGCACCACGGTGCCCGGCTCCCATTTCTCCACCGGCATGTCGGGCAGCCTCTCCCATTCCTGCGCACGGGTGGTCGCGGTGGCGAGCAGCCCCAGGGTCAGCGCCGTGGCGAGCGCGGTCGGCTTTCGCAGTCGATTGGCGGTCGATACCCGGGCGGCGTGCATGATCGATGGTCCTTTCGTCGATCTCCGGTGGAGCGATAACCAATTATCCTAGCAGGAGGCCGACGACCAGTCCGCTCCCCGTCCGCAAGGCGGAAGGAATCACGGAGACGATGAAAGGAAGCGTTCCGGGATCGCCGGCCGTCAGCGGGTCGCCGAACGCGTCGTGGCCGTCGCCGTGTAGATGAAGTCGCCGAACTCCGAGGCGTCGTCGTTCGCGGCGTTGGCCGCTGCGTGGAAGGTGACCGACGCTGCGTCGACGGCGGGCGGGCGCCATTCGAAGGCCCAGGAAGTCGTTTCCGCGCCGGTGAGCGCGGTTCCCGGCTCGGTGTGCTGGGCGTAGGTCGCGCCGTCGGGCCCGGCGACCACCTGCGCGCGTTCGTCGCCGGCCAGGGTGTGCAGCGCGCCCGCCGGTTCGCCGGCGTCGCTCCCTTCGCTTACGCGCACCGCCAACTGGAAGCCGGCGCGCACCATCCCGGCTCGCTCCAGGGACACCGTGATGCGGTAGGTCATCGACGGGTCGAACGTGTCCGGCACGCCGCCGAGCGTGAGCGAGCCGCCGGCGGCGTCCAGATCGTTCTCGAAATGGCAGGCGTGGCAGGTCTCGCCGCCGAAGCCGCCGGTGTGGGCGGGCGGCGGACCGTCGACATAGGCTGCCTCCGGCGGCGGAGCGGCGAACAGCAGTGCTGCCGTCAGAGCGCCGGCACAGGCCGCGGTGCGCCGGGCGCGGGCGTCGTGGATGCCGCCTCCTGGTTTCGTCGCGGCGGCCGGCGCATCACTCATCGCGCAGGATTCGCGGTCGTGTGTTCGTGTCGCGATCCACATACACCACATAACATGTATCCGTGTGGGCGGGCGAGGCTTATCCCGCCAGTCCGAGAACACGGGCCATCTGGACCGTGGCCAGTCCGAAGATGACGAGAACCACCACCGCGCCGACTACGTTGGCGGGCCGCGAGTTGCGGTACTTGCCCATGATGCCGCTGCGGTTGGCGACGATCAGCAGCAGGACCGGGGTCAGCGGCAGCAGGATCGCGTTGCCGGCCTGCGCGAGCAGGATGATCTGGTACGGCGACGCGCCCAGGAAGATCCCGCAGAACATGCCGGTGAGCAGCACGAAGCCCCAGAGCAGACGGAAGCGGGGGCTCTTGAGATCGGAGCCCCAGCCCAGCGCCCCCCCGGCGGCATAGGCGGCCGCGAGCGGCGCGGTGATTGCCGAAGTCACGCCGGCGGAGAAGAGGCCGATCCCGAAGAAGACCGGGGCTGCGCTCCCCAGCAGCGGCTCGAGACGCGCCGCCACCGTCGCCGCGTCCGCTGCGTCCGCACCCTGTCCGAGCAGCGGCGAGGCGGCAATCACCACCGCTGCCGTGATCAGGCCCCCGAGCGCCACCGAGAACAGGGTGTCCTGCCGGCACTCGCGGATGTTCTCTTCGTTCCTGTCCGCGTCCGGCCAGCGTTCGAGGACGGCGCTCGCATGCAGGAACAGGTTGTAGGGAATCACCGTGGTGCCGATGAGCGCCAGCACGGTGAGCAGCGCTCCCGGCGGCACCCGCGGCACGAACAGCCCGGAGAAGAGATCGCCGAGGTCCGGCGCGGTGAGGACGGCGACCAGAAAGAACACCACGCTCATCAGTCCGACGAGGCCGACCAGCGCGTTCTGGATCGTCTTGTAGGTGCCGGACATCAGCAGGGCGCCGGCGACGCCGCCGACAATCGCCACCAGAAGCCCCTGCGGCAGACCGGTGAGCAGGCTCAGCCCGAGCGACGCGCCGAGCAGGTTGCCGGTCTGGAAGGCCGCGTTGCCGATCAGGATGCTTAGCGCGATCAGGCCGAGCGCACCGGTCCGGACCACCGGGTTGGCCAGGCTGTCGCGTATCGCCTCGGCGAGCCCGCGCCGTCCGGCCAGGCCGACCCGCGCGGCCATGTCCTGCAGGATGGCGGTGGTGACCACCGAGAACAGGACCGCCCAGAGCAGCGTCGTTCCGTAACCGGCGCCCGCCCGGCTTGCCGTGACGATGGTTCCGGGCCCGATGAAGGCGGCGGCGACCAGGAAGCCGGGCCCGGCGCGAAAGCGGCGCATCGTGTCGATCCTACTTCGTCGCGCTGTAGGCGACTACCGGAGGGTTGGCGAGGAAATCGTCCCAGAAGGGGTTGCTCCGCTCGTCCGGTTCCAGCGAGACGCCGAGCCAGCGGAAGTCCTGGAACCCGGCCTCGCGGAAGGCGTCGTCGTAGGTCTTCGGCTGCAGGAAGAAGTTGTGGAACCCGAACTGCCCGCCGTCCGGGTTGGTGAACCGGTAGTGGATGGGGTCCCCTTCCTGCGGGGCGGAGAGCGGCCCGGACTTCTCGATGCCGTACTTGATCCACGACACCGTTCCCCGGGGCGGCCGCATGACGTTGTCGTTGAAGCCGACTATGCGACCGCCGGGACGTAGCGCCTCGTGGCAGACTCGCAGGAAGCGGAGCAACTTCTCTCCGGTTCCCGCGTAGTGCAGCAGGTACATGGCCACGACGAGGTCCACGGCTCCCGCCTCCACCTCGAGGTCGGCGACGTCCCGGCAGAGGTAGGAGCAGCCGAGCGGGTCGCGCGTTTCCTCCCGCTCGGCCACCCGGATCATCTCCGCCGAGACATCGATCCCCGTAACGGCAGCGGCACCGGCCCGCTTGAGCAGGCGGGTATAGAAGCCCCCGCCGCAGGCGAGATCGAGCACCCGCGTCCCGCCGACGTCGCCCAGCGCCTCGAACAGCGTGAAGCGCTCGATGGCCATGCGGAACGGGAGCTGCTTCGAGTCCTGGTACGCTTCGGCGATCGCGTCGTACTGCGCCACGCGCGTTCTGTTACGGCACGCGCGCGCGGCCGATGTTGTTCGTGTCGGTGCCGAACCAGATCTCGCGCGCCGGCGCGTGGTAGTACATGTGGCGCACCGTCCCGCCGCCGCTCGCGATCTCGGTAGAGGCGAAGAACTCCTCGGTGGCCGGGTCGAAGCCGACGAAGCGGTTCGGCATGGTCCCCGACTCCACGAAGTAGAGCCGGTCCTCATCGTCCACCGACATGCCGTACGGCCGCGCCGTCGCGCCGCCCGGGACCGCCCACTCCTGCACCTCGCCGGTTTCGGGATCGAAGCGCCCGAGGTTGCCGCCCGCGTAGTCGACGTACCAGAGGTGTCCGTTCGACGTCAGGGCCAGCCGGCGGGGCCGCGCCTCGGCGCGGGGCAGCTCGAACTCCTCGAGCTCCATGGTCTCCGGATCGACCGTGGCGAGCTTGTTGGTGCCGAACTGGCAGAACCAGGCGCGGTTGTCCGCGTCGACCACGATGCCGTAGGGGCGCCGGCCGCGGCCCTCGATCGGGATGAGCTCGACGGTGCGGGTCCGCGTGCCCAGCTTGCCGACGAAGCTGCCGCCCTGCACCGAGAACCAGATGTCGCCGTTGTGGTCGAAGGTGAGCGTGTGCGGATCCCGGGCGTCGGGGGTCGGCATCATGATCTTCTCGATGTCCCCGGTCTCCGGATCGAGCCGGCCGATGTGCATGGCCCGGTTGCCGGCGTACCAGACGAACCCGTCGTCGTCGACGATGAGGTTGTGCGGTCCGGTACCCGGGTCGAGCTCGTAGCGCCGGAAGTCGCCCGTCTCCGGGTCGAGGTAGGCGAGGTAGTTGCCCCGCTGCCCGACGAACCAGACGCGTCCCTGCCCGTCGACGTACGGATCGCGCGGCCGGGTGTTCTCCCAGGGCACGACCCACTCGGTGATCTCGATGTCCTCGGCCGCGGCAGGGGCCGCGCCCAGTGCGGAGAACGCACCGAACGCGATGACCGCCGCGAGCAGCGCCGGGATTCCGTTTCTCATCGTCTGCCTCCAGTTCGTCGGACGGGTTGAAACCGTCTCCGTGGACCCGTGGTGGTATGACCCCGCATCAGGCGGGCGCGTTTACCGGCCCCTCAGCGGCTGACCGGGCATCAGTGACTCATCGCGTAGACGAGCACGTTGATCCCCAGCGAGTAGCCGTCGGGCGCGAAGTTCTCGAAGAAACGCGGGTCGTCCCCCTCGCGCTCCCAGGCGTCCTGAATGTCGGTGTTGTGCGTCATCGCCACCATGATGCGCCCGCGTTCGTCGAAGATCACCCGAAAATGCGGTTCGGCGCTGTCGCGGCCCCGCTCCGAGGTGCGCCCCCCGGAGCGGCGCCAGAAGCCGATGTTCGCGATCTGCGGCACTTCCCACACGTTGAACAGGGTGCTGAACAGCGCGTGCTCGATCGGCAGATCCACGATCGGGTACTGCCCCGCCGGCAGCACCTTGTGGATCTGACTGACCCATTGCGCCCATTCCCAGCTTCCCCAGAAGTCGTCCACCCACAGGAAGCCGCCCTTGAGCAGGTACTCGCGCAGGCGTCCCGCATCCTCCTCGGACAGCACCATCGATCCGACGGCCGAGGCGATGATGAAGGGACAGCCGAACAGCGCGTCGTTGGTGACCGGGACCACCCAGTGGATCGGCTCGTCCTCGGCGTCGAAGTTGACGCTGGTCGTCGACATCTCCGACAGCCGGATCATGAAGTTGATGTCGGCGTAGGGGTAGTCGGTGGACCAGCGGCCCATGCCGCGGCCCGTGTACTCGCTGGAGTACATGAGCCTGCAGAAGGAGAACCCGGCGTCGCGCTGCTCGGGAGGACGAATCCGGGGCGGATACCGCGTCCGCCAGCCCCACTGGCCGAACGCGGCGCTCGCCGCGAGGGCCAGGATCGCGGTGAGCGCGGCGCCGAGGACGGCCGGCCGCTTCATCCCGCCATTCTGCCACAGTCCAAGGGGAACCGCGCGGGGCGTCTGATCGAATTGCATGCAATTCGATCCTCGTGCGTGCAGGAATCCAAGGCAATCGAAGCATCCGTCCGGAAGCTCCCGCAGGACGTTCCCGCTGAGCACGGGGCCGGCTCCCGGAAGCCCCCCGCGGGCAGTGGCGGGCGAGCCACTACCCGCGGGGGCATCTACGTTCAACTGCCGGGCAAGCCGGCGACCGCGCTGCCTCAGTTCGCCAGCGGATGCGGGCGCACCTGGAACTTCAGCATCCCCGGTTTCACGCCGGGGCCGCCCTCGATGTGCCAGGTGACCGCCGCGCCGTAGGTGGCCCACACGCCGCGACCCTTCCAGCCGGCGTCCGGATCGTCGATGCGGCCGTCGAGCCCGCGCGTGAAGAAGCCCTGCGGATAGGGCACCCGCAGCACGACCCATTCTCCGCTGTCCGGATCGAGGGCCAGCAGCGAGTCGGAGTTCGAGCCGGTCGCGATCGGCACGTCCCTGCCCAGTCCGAGCGTGTCCCACTGGTCCACCCAGTTGTAGTAGTGGTAGTCGGCCCGCACGGGCGGCTCGGTGCCGGGAATCGTCGGTCCCGGGGTGGGGTAGAGGGTCCAGCCCTCGACGCAATGCCGGCCCTCGGCGGTGGTCGGGCCGCTGAGGACCGCGCACCTGGTGCGGTCGAAGCTGGCCATGTGGCTCGATCCGGACAGGGCGGTCCAGATGACGCCGTCGCGGTCGATGTCGAGCCCGCGCGAGCCGAAGCCGCGCTTCTCCGGCGGCACGTTCGGATCGAGGACCGAGGGCACCTCGTACATCTCGGTCACGCAGCTCTCCGGCGGGTTGTCGCCGACGTGGAGTCGGGCGAGCTTGCCGGGGAACCGGTTGGAGCTGATCCAGACCGCCTTCTCGTCGGTCGGGTCGGCGATGACGCCGTAGCTGCCGATGACGACGCGCGTGTCGAGCGCCGGGTCATGCTCGACCTCCCGCCCACGCAGCGCCGGCTCGTTCCACGGCTTCGTGATCGCGCCGTCGCCGTTGGTGTCGAGCACCGTGGGGCACCAGCCCTGCGCGAGCTGCTCGTTGCCGGTCTCGTCGTAGACCTTCGTGTCGAGCCAGCCGATGACCTGCCCGCCGCCGCTGAAGTACAGCGTGTGGTTGTCGTCCTCGGCGAACTGCAGGTGGTGGGTGCCGAAGCAGGTGTCCACCAGCACGAACTGCTCCTGGTCCGGCTCGTAGAACACCGCCGACCGGTAACCGGTGGCCAGCGGGAAGTACCGCGCGTAGGGATGGTCGGAGCCCTCCCGGCAGTAGTCCGGGTTGGCGCGGTTGCGGATGGCCGAGGTCATCCAGACCCGCCCCTTCTGGTCCATCATCGGGTTGTGGGGGTTGGCCGGGTCCTTCCAGATCAGCTCGTCGCCGTAGAAGCGCGACGGCGCCGGCATCGACTGTGCGATCATCCCCGGCACCTTGTCCGGGTCGATGCGCAGCGGAACGTCGAGGCTGGAGGCGGTGTGGGTCACCGGATCCAGGATCGTCAGCGCGTCGTTGGAGATGTTGACGCCGTAGACCGGGCCGTCGGCGTTGATGGTGGGATCGCGCTTGTCGGTCGTGATCTCGTCGTGGATGTAGTCGATCTCGGTGCCCCATTCCCACATCGAGACCACGACGTTGCGTTCGATCCCCTGCGGCCGCGGCGGGGCCTCGGGCACCGCGCCGGCGGCGATGCGGTCGCTCCAGTCGGCGAACATCCGCAGGCCGCGCTCGCGCCCGAAGCGGTTCATGACGTTGGTCATCTGCCCGCCGCGCTGGCCCATCTGCACGCGGTGGTTCCAGGCCTCGAGGCTGGAGTCGAACTGGTCGAGGTTGTCGATCTCGCGGATGATGCGGCTGCCGAGCTGGTGGCACAGCATGCAGCCCTGCTTCTGGATGTCGACCCACTGGTCCTGGTGCTGCAGGTTGGCGGCGATGCCGTTGCCGTCCTCCCCGGAGCCCGGGAACTCGTTCGTCGCCGGCGGCTGGATCAGCGAGTACCAGTAGTTGGCCGGGTAGACCTTCGCCGCGTCGGCCGGCGTCGGGGCCACGGTCGCCTGCAGGTCCACCGTGTCGCCGGGCATGGCGGTGACGGGGTCGGAATCGACGAGCCCGTAGCCGCGAACCCACACGTCGTAGGTGGCGTCCGGCAGGTCGGGAATCAGGTACCGGCCGCCGTCGCCGGTCACCACGCTCTTGACGAACTTCGTCGGCAGGGAAGTGGTCTCGGCGATGACCCAGACGCCCTCTTCGGGGCCGTTGGCGCTGGTGACCACGCCGCTGATGTCGGCTTCCGAGGCCTGCACGCCGCTGGCGGCGCGGCCGGACGCCGAGAGGGATACCAACGCCGCGGCGACGAGCATGGCGACGATCGACGCGCCTGCGAAACGCTTGCTCATGACGGTCCTCCGTGTTGCGGTGCGGCCGGCGCTCTGCGGCGACGGATGGCGGCGGCCGTTCGTGCCGAGCATGCCCCCGCCGAAGATGGACGTCAAGGGCGCAGCCGTCGCCCGGGGAGGAAAGCGGACGAGGCGCGCGGGGTTGCGTCGTGGAGCGTGCGGAGTATAGTGAAAGCTTGCCCGGCTCCCGCCGCGTCCCGCGGCCCCCGGCCGGGTCGTTGTGGTCGAGTTCGCGTCGTCCGTTGTTGGCGTTCACCCTGGAAGCGGAAGCGATGATGGGTCGAACCTCTTCGGACTGGCCGGTGCCGGCGCTCTTGCCCCACCCGCTGCTGCGTACGTCGCCCCTTCGGCTTCCTCCTCCCCGGTGCGCCTCGCCCGTTGGGAACACTCTCGGAACGGAGGTGGAATCGTGCAGTGCGTCCGCAAAACCAACTACGCCTGGCTCCTGCTCGCGGGCCTGGCGCTGTGGCCGGCGTCGGCCGCGGCCCAGAGCGCGATCGGCGGGCAGGTCACCGACAACACCGGCGGCATCCTTCCGGGTGTCACGGTGGAAGCATCGAGTCCGGAACTCATCGAGGGCAGCCGCATCGCCGTCACCGACGGCCAGGGGCGGTACAGCATCGTCAACTTGCGGCCCGGCATCTACAGCCTGACCTTCTCGCTCGCCGGCTTCGGCTCCGTCGTGCAGGAGAACTACGACCTGCCGTCCGAGTTCACGGCCGAGCTCGACATCCAGTTGTCGGTCGGCGCGCTCGAGGAGACCGTCACCGTTTCCGGCGCGGCCCCGACGGTCGACGTGCAGCAGGCGGCCCGGGTGCAGGTGCTCTCCCGCGAGGTGCTCGACAACGTCATCAACACCGGCAGCCCGTGGACCCAGGCGATGATGGTCCCGGGCGTCTCGATGGCCGGCGTCGACGTCGGCGGTTCGCGCTACGTCAACGACCTGCAGCTCGAGGCGCGGGGCGCCAACGCCAAGCACACCACGGTAATGCAGGAGGGCATGGCCCTCGATCTGATCGCGCTCGAAGGGGTCCCGGTCATGTACAACCAGGACCTGGCGACGCAGGAGATGGCGGTGCAGGCGGGCGGCGGCGGCGGCAACGCCGAGATGCAGGCCGGCGGCGTCGTGATGAACATCATCCCGAAGGAAGGCGGCAACACCTTCAGCGGCCAGGGCTACGTCGGCCACACCGCCGGGGGCTGGATCTCGAACAACTACTCGGACCGGCTGCGGCAGGCGGGCACGACCGAGGCCGCCGACTTCAACAAGCTGTTCGACTACTCCGGGTCGATCGGCGGGCCGATCATCCAGGACAAGCTCTGGTTCCACGAGTCGCTCCGCTACTGGGGCGCCTGGACGCCGGAGCCGGGCTGGCTGTTCGACGACCGGAGCCAGTTCTTCAACGAGGAAGACATCATCTCCACAGTCACCCGGTTCACCTTCCAGGCGAACCCGAACAACAAGTTCAGCGCCACTCTCGACCGGCTGAACAAGCGGCGCGGGCCGTTCATCGACCTGCCGCACGAGGCGCGCTACCGCGGGCAGTGGCAGGCCGCGCCCGAGTCGGCGCTGATCCAGTCGGCCTTCCTGCTCGACGATCAGCGCGGCCCCGACCCGGAGACCGCCCGCAACTACCAGAACAAGGGGCAGGGCTGGCACCACGCCCCGTACTGGCAGGGGCAGGCGAAGTGGACCTCGACCATCAGCAGCCGGCTGCTGTTCGAGGCGGGCTACGGCAGCTCCGGCGTCGCCGACTGCTGCAGCGACCCGCAGCCGAACACCGTCTTCCCGCGCTGGTCGGACAACTGGCTGCAGTTCGTGCACAAGCGCGATCTCGACCGGAACATCCAGTTCGATTCGGTGGAGGACTTCTCCTGGAACCTGCCGGGCGAGCGGGTGATGACCAATTTGTCCTACGTCACCGGGTCGCACAACTTCAAGACCGGTATCTCCTACGCCTGGGGGACGGCCGAGCAGCACCGCTTCAACAACGGCGACATCAGCCGGATCAACATCCGCGACGGGCGCGCCTACGAGGTCCTGGCGGGCAACTATCCGTTCATCCGGTTGAACTCGGTCAACGAGACCGGCTGGTTCGTCCAGGATGCCTGGACGATCGACCGCGTCACGATCACCGGCGGCCTGCGCGCCGACTGGCTCGACGGGTCGGTGCCCCCGCAGCGTGTCCCGGACGGCCGCTTCGCCAAGGGGCGCGACTTCGCCGAGGTGACCTGCGTGCCCTGCTGGGGGCCGGAGTGGTCGCCGCGCATCGGCGTCGCGTGGGATGTCTTCGGCGACGCGCGGACCGCGCTGAAGTTCAGCACCGGCAAGTACCTGACCCCGACCACGACGGCGTTGCCGAACCGGGTGAATCCGATGGCGCTGACGACTTTCGCCCTGCCCTGGAGCGACCCGAACGGCGACAGCATCGTGCAGGACTTCGAGCTCGACTTCAACCGGCTGCCGGCGAACTTCGGCTCGCGCAGGTTGGATGACATCGATCCCGATCTGGTGCGGGAGTGGAACGTCGAGACCTCGGTCAGCGTGGAGCGGGAGCTGACGCGCAACGTTTCCCTGAGCGTGGGCTGGTACCGCCGGTCGTTCCACGACATCCTCTTCACCGACACCGGCTACGAGGGGATGTTCATCTACAACCAGAACTGGGAGGCGCCGGGCTCGTTCCGGGCGGTCGAGGTGGTCAATCCGCTCAACGGCGAGGTCTTCAACGTGTACGACCTCGCCAGCGCGGACCTCGCGGGGCAGGTGGACAACCTCGTCACCAACCCCATCGGCCACACCGGCGTCTACAACGGGATCGAGGTCGCGCTCAACGCCCGCCTGCCGGGCGGGGGACAACTCATCTCCAGCCTGACGACGCAGCGCAAGATCACGAGCGAGTGCGACAACCGGGGCGACCCGAACGGAGATCGCTTCTGCGATCGTACCGACATGAACCGGTACAACGTCAGCCTGCCGGGCGGCTCGACGATCGCCTACGACGGCGTCGACTTCAAGAACGACTTCAAGCTCGGCGGCTACTTCCCGCTGCCCGGCGGAGCGCAGTTCAGCCTGGTTCTGAACAGCGTGACGGGCCGGTTGACGGGGGACATCCAGCGCGTCGACGAGCTGCTGCCGGTCAACTGGGTCATCAACCGGAACACGGTGTACACCGCCGATGGTGGAGCCCACGGCCGTTCCCCGACGTGCCAGGGTGCCACGATCAACGGCGCGTCCTGCATGCCGGGGATGCCGGTCATCCCGGACATGGTGCAGTCGTCGATCACCGTGCCCGTCGCGCCGGCCGGCACCATCCACCAGTTGCCACGTACGAACATGCTGAACTTCAGCTTCCAGCGGATCTTCAACGCGGCGGGCGTCGAGTTCCGCCCGCAGCTCGAGATCTACAACGTGACCAACAGCGACGTCTGGTACGCGGAAGCGTCGACCAACTACACGTCGGGCGTATGGGCGCAGCCGAGCCGCTACGTGCTCGGACGGATGCTGCGGCTCTCGACGCAGTTGAGCTGGTAGCTTCTCTCGTTCTCGGGGCCGTGGTCTCCGCCTGCCGGGCGGGGCCGCGGCCCTTTCAATCCCAATCCGCCGTTCGCTCGTTGCCCGTTGCGGCGGCGGGCTTCACGCGTCAACGCAATCCCGCCCGCCGGCTGTCGGCCCGCAGAACGCGCTTCGCCCCCGTCCGCTCCAACCGGTTCATCGGGGCGTCTTGCCCAGGCTCTGCGTAACGCGTTACAGTCGACTCATGGACGAAGGGCAGGCACTCCGGCCGGCATCTCCAGCGGAGCGGATGCGGGCAATGCGTGCGCGTCGACGCGGGCTCGCAGAACGCGAGATCCGACTGACGTTGCCGGATGCCCGCAGCGCTGCAGTACGGGCGCGTGTTGCGGATGCGGTCACCCGGCTCGATCCGGCCAGCGAAGCGGAAGCGCTGGCGTGGATTGAGGCCGTCTCGGATTTCGATGCGCCTGCGGCGCGGTGACGTGGTTACCGTCGCCGTCCCCGGCGACTTTGGAAAGCCTCGGCCGGCCGTGGTCGTCCAGAGCGATGCGTTTCCGCAGGAGCATGCATCGGTCATCCTGTGCCAGATGACCTCCACCCTCGCCGATGCCCCGGATTTTCGGGTCACGATTGCGCGTTCGGAGACCAACCGTCTGCGAAGCACCTCTCAAGTCATGGCCGACAAGCCGGTCACCGTTCGACGCGAGCGAATCAGCGCGCGGATCGGCCGGTTGGACGGACGGGATGTCCGTCGGCTGAACCGGGCGCTTGCATTCTGCATGGGGCTGTCGGACTGATCGTCGGTGACGGGGCGGAATCCGGCTGTCGGCCGCACTGACCGGAGTCCTCCCCGCCGCTCGCCGCAAAACCCTGTTGACAGGCCACAGGAACAGAGGCATCATGTTCCTGTTGTGAGACAACATGAATGAGCCTCGTACGGACGTGCCGTACGGCGTGCTCGACCTCTTCGTTCTCAAGACCCTCGACGCGATGGGGCCGTTGCACGGGTTCGGCCTGGCCCGGCGCATCGAGCAGACGTCCGGCCGGCGGCTGCAGATCAACCAGGGATCGATCTACCCGGCCCTGCTGCGCCTGGAGCAGAGCGGCTGGATCCGGTACGAATGGGGCGTCTCCGAGAAGAACCGGCGCGCGAAGTTCTACGCGTTGACCGACGCCGGCAGGCGCGAGCTGCGGGCCCAGGTCCAGAGCTGGGAGCGCACGGCGGCCATCGTCGCCCGGTTCCTGAAGGCGGGGCCATGATTCTCCGGCGGTGGCTGGCGAGCCTGATGACGCGCCTGCGTGGGCGCGCCGCCGAGCAGGAGGTCGACGACGAGCTCCGCACCCACCTGGAGATGGCGGTCGAGGAGAACCTGGCGCGGGGTATGAGCGAGCGGGAGGCGACCCGCGCGGCGCGCCGCAGCCTGGGAGTGGTGTCTTCCATCAAGGAAGCGCGGCGCCAGGCCGACAGCCTGTACTGGCTCGATACGCTGCTGCAGGACCTCCGCTACGGAGTCCGCATCCTGTGCCGGTCGCCCCGGTTCTCCGTCGCTGTCGTGCTCATTCTGGGGCTCGGCGTCGGCATGACCACCGCGGTGTTCGCCATCGTCGACAGCCTGCTGCTGAACGCCGTGCCGTTCGCCGGGTCGCACCGCCTGGTGGAGCTGCACACGCGGGGCCCGTACGGCAGTGCTCCGCGGCAGCCGGCCTGGATGGTCGAGCACTGGCAGAGCGAGACGACGCTGTTCGAGCGGGTCGAGGCGTATGCCCGCCTGGAGCGGGTCTTCATCGGGGACCGTGAGCCCGAGACGTTGCAGGGGGCACGCATCGCGCCGGGGCTGCTCCGGTTGCTCGGGGTCGGTCCGAGGCTCGGCCGGGCCTTCGCGGCGGACGAATCCGCGAGCGCGGTCGGCATCATCAGCCATGCGACCTGGCAGACCCGTTTCGGCGGCGATGCCGGTATCGTCGGCCGGACGCTGCGTTTCACCGACGGCGCGCTCACCATCGTCGGCGTGATGCCGGCGTCGTTCCGGTTTCCGGATGCCCACACCGCGTTCTGGGAGCCCCTCGACGTGCGGCGCCACGCCGCGGCGGACGATCCGCGACGGCCGGCCGTCTCCGTCCTGGCGCGGCTCGGGCCCGGCGTGTCGTTCGAGCAGGCCGACGCGCGGGCCGCGGCGCTCGCTCGGCAGTGGAATGCCGAGTGGATCGAGACCGGCCAGACCACCCGGCTCGGACCGCTGAACGAGCTTGCGGCGCAAGGGTTCGCCGCGGATCACTGGTGGGTGCGCCAACGGCGGGGCGCCCTCTTCCTGCTGTTCGGCGCGGTCGCCTGCGTGCTGCTGATCGCGTGCGCCAACGCCGCGAACCTGTTCCTCTCCCACGCGTTGTCCCGACGGCGCGAGCTCGCGATACGCGCCGCCGCCGGGGCCGGCCGGCTCCGGCTGTGCCGTCAGTTGTGCACGGAGTCGATAGTGACCTCCTTCCTCGCGGGGCTGCTCGGTCTGGCGTTCGCCGCCTGGGTGATCCGTCTTGTCGCGACCGCCGTTCCACCGGATCTCGCCCGGGAGTTGCTGAACCCCATCGACGTCGATGCCCGTGTCGCGTCCTGGGCCGTGCTGGTCTCGCTGCTTGCCGGCATCGCGGCGACCCTCCCGCCCGCGCTGCGCGGGATTGGCGGTGACCTCGTGGGTGCGATCCAGGGACGCGGGGCGGGTGGAACCGTCGGACACCGTCGTTTCCGCGGCGGAATGGTGGTCGTGCAGAATGCCCTGGCCGTGATACTGCTCATCGGTGCGCTGCTGATGGGGCGCTCGCTCTGGACGCTGCTCGACGTCGACATCGGCTGGACCGCAGAGAACGCGGTCGCACTCGAACCCCGATTGTCAGGCGCGCGTTACGCGGGGGCGGAGGCCCGCTCCGCCTTCCTCGAGCAGGTCGCCGAGCGGATTGCGGCGGCGCCCGGAGTGGAGTTCGCGGCGGCGGCCGAGCAGGTGCCCTTCGTTCCGGGTTCATTGTCGTTCGGCACGATCGAAACGGACCAGGCCAGTCTCCCGGAGATGGAGGTCACGATCAATCACGTCCCGAGCCGCTACTTCCGGACGGCCGGGATTCCGCTCCTCCAGGGCCGCGGGTTCGCACCGGACGCCGCCGAGCAGGACGCCGCCATCATCGGCCGCGACTTGGCCGAACGACTCTGGCCGTCCGGCGCTGCAATCGGAAGGCGCGTGCGGATGCCGCGGGTGAGCCGGCTCAACGACGGCGACTGGCTCACCGTGGTCGGCGTGGCCGGCAGCATACAGGTGAACGGCTTCGATCTCGATCGGGCGGATGCGTACGAGATCTACCTTCCGTGGGCCAGTCCGAGTGCCGCGGGTTGGAAGTGGCCCCGGTTCGTGCTGGTCAGGACGATCGCGGGCGCTGACCCGGTCGGACTCCTCAAGCAGCAGGTGTGGCGACTCGATCCCGAATTGCCGGTGACGGTGCACGTCATGGAGGACGTGGTCGGCACCGCACTCGCCGAACCGCGTTTCTACCTGACGCTGCTGGGCGCGTTCGCGGCTCTGGCGGTGCTTCTGGCCGGCGCCGGTCTGTATGCGGTCGTGGCGTACGAGACGAGCGCGCGGACGCATGAGATCGGCGTGCGGGTCGCGCTCGGCGCCACGCGCGGCGCGGTGATCCGCCACCTGCTTGCCCGCTCGATCCTCCACTTCGCGGCCGGCGCGGGGGTCGGACTGCTCGGCGCCCTTGCGCTGACCCGGCTGCTGGCGCCGCTGCTGTACCGGACTTCGCCCACCGATCCGACGACGTTCGCGGCTGCCGTATGCTTCCTGCTGGCGACAGCGCTCGCCGGGGCCTCGCTGCCGGCACGGCGGGCGGCACGGGCCGACCCGCTGGCGGCGCTGAGGACACAGTAGCGCCGCCGGCGGAATCCAGGAGCCGACGGTTCCGGTTTCGATGCATTCAGGGCGGGGACGCAAGGAGACAGGGAGGCATGGCCGAGCTGAAGACCAGGCAGAACGACGCGGACGTCGGCGCCTTCCTCGACGGCATCGAGAACGAGAAGCGCCGTCAGGATTGCCGCGCCGTCGTCGACCTGATGGCCGCCGTCACGGGCGAGCCGCCCGCGATGTGGGGCGACAGCATCATCGGTTTCGGCAGCTACCACTACAAGTACGCGACCGGCCGCGAGGGCGACTGGATGGCGACCGGCGTCTCGCCGCGCAAGCGGAGCCTGACCGTCTACATCATGACCGGCTTCCAGCGGCACGAGGCGTTGATGGGGAAGCTCGGGCGCTACACGACCGGGAAGTCCTGCCTCTACATCAAGAAGCTCGAGGACATCGACATCGACGTGCTGCGGAAACTCGTCCGGGAGTCGTTCGAGCGGGTGTCGAAGGGCCAGTACGGCTGGTAGCGCGCAGCCGGGAGCACCGTAGAACGGAGCGGACTCCTGATCAGGCCCGGGCGGGCGGCAATCGGAGCCGCTGGCGACGATTGTCGGGCCAGGGATTCCTGCACGGCGCGTGCACAGTTTCCTGCCGCACGCGGCCCACGCAATAATCGAAGGGGGTTGACGCGGCATCGGAACCGGAGGCAATGGAGGCATGCTCGGCGATGCAGAACTGATCGGGTGGATCGAGGGTGGCGAGAGCGACCGCGTGGAGTTCACAGCCTCCACAACCGACCTCGACAAGTTCCGGCAGGCGATCTGCGCATTCGCCAACGACCTGCCCGGGAGCGGAGAGGCCGGGCTTCTCCTTGTCGGGCTGAAAGACGACGGGGGTTGTGCCGGCTCGACCATCGACGACGGCCTGCTGAAGACGCTCGGCGGATTGCGGGTCGACGGGAAGATCCTGCCATTCCCGGTCATGGAGGTCGCCCGGAAACGGCTGGGCGACTGCGACGTTGCCGTGGTCCAGGTGGAGCCCTCGGACAACCCGCCGATGAAGGTGGACGGCCGTTGCTGGATTCGCACCGGGCCCCGGCGAGCGCAGGCCACGGCCGAGGAGGAACGCCGTCTCACCGAGAAGCGCCGCTGGGGCAACATTCCCTACGACATGCAGGGAGTTCCCGGGGCCACGGTGGAGGCCGACCTGGACATGCGGGCGTTCGAGAACGACTATCTGCCCTGCGCGGTCTCGCCGGAAGTGCTCGCGGAGAACAGGCGGGATCGGGGGGACCAACTGAGAGCGCTGCGCCTGGTGGCCCCGAACGGCGCTCCGACGGTCACGGCGATCCTCGTGCTGGGCCGGGATCCGCGGTACTGGTTTCCCGGCGCGTACCTGCAGTTCGTACGCTACGGCGGTGCCGCCGTGACGGATGAAATCCTCGACCATGCCGAGTTCTCGGGACCGCTTCCGGAGCAGCTACGCGAAGCGGACCGCTTGCTGCAGTTGAATATTACCCGTGCGCTCGATACGCGCGGAGAACGGCACATCGAGGATCGCAGCTACCCGTACGAGGCCCTCCGCGAGCTTCTTCGCAACGCGGCGATTCACCGGAACTACGAGAATTCCCACACCCCCGTCCGCATCTCCTGGCTCGCCGACCGGGTGGAAATCCTGAGTCCCGGCTCGGCGTTCGGAGAAGTCGGGCGCGGCAACTTCGGACGGGGCGCGACCTCCTACCGCAATCCCACCATCGCCGAAGCGATGAAGAACATGGGCTTCATGCAGCGGTTCGGCATCGGCATCGAGACGGCGCGCAGGGCATTGGCGGAGAACGGCAATCCTCCACCCGAGTTCGACGTGCAGGACGCCTTCGTGCTCGTCACCGTTCGGAGACGGCCATGACGGCCATGACGACCGTCGCCTTCTTCAACAACAAGGGGGGCGTGGGCCAGACGTCGCTCGTCTATCACCTGGCCTGGATGCTGGGGGAGCGCGGCCGGCGCGTCATCGCCGCGGACCTGGATCCCCAGGCCGACCTGACCGGAATGTTTCTCGACGAGGCGCGGCGGGAGCGGTTGTGGCGAAATGGCAACGAGGGCACGGTAGACGAGGGCGTCGCCCCTCTGTTCGAGGGCACCGGGGATATCGTCGAGTCTCCGCACATCGAGGAGGTCGGCGAGAAGATCGGGTTGCTGATGGGTGACCTCGGCCTCTCCAGACGGGAGGACGAGCTCTCCACGCAATGGCCGAAGTGCCTGGACGGGGACAGGCGGGCCTTTCGCGTCACGACCGCGTTCGCACGGCTGATCGCACGCGCCGGAAAGCAGTTCGGAGCCGATCTGGCGCTGCTGGACGTCGGCCCGAATCTCGGCGCGATCAACCGCGCCGCCCTGGTCGCCAGCGATCATGTCGTCATCCCGCTGGCTCCCGACCTGTTCGCGTTGCAGGGGCTGAGAAACGTGGGGCCGTCGCTCCGGGATTGGCGGAGGGCCTGGCAAAGGCGCATGAGCAGTAAACCGGAAGCGTTGGATATCGAACTGCCAGCGGGCGAGATGGAGCCGCTCGGCTACGTCATCGTGCGGCATTCCATACGGCTATCCAGACCCGTTCAGGCGTATGGCCGGTGGATTCACAAGATCCCCTCGGAGTATGCGGAGGCGGTGACGCAGGACGGTCTACCGTCCGCGCCGGCGGAGCAGGACCCGAACTGTCTGGCGCACCTGAAGGACTACCGCTCGCTCATGCCCATGGCGCGGGAGGCGAACCTTCCCATGTTCCTGCTGAAGCCGGCCCACGGCGCCATCGGTGCGCATCAACAGGCCGTCCGTGACTGCTACACGGACTTCCGCAACCTCGCGCGGGAGCTGCTCGGGCGTCTCGCCGAACGCACCTGACACCGGTTGCCATCCGGGGCTCTCGAGCGGCGGCCTCAGGGCCTCCGTGACTCCCACGGCGTCGCCTCGAAGGCCGCGAAGTCGTTCTCCAGCCTGTGCAGCAGCCGTTGCCGATCGGCATCCGGCAGGAAGCTGTAGGCGATGCTGTTGATCGCGAACGTCTTCAGGGTTCGATACGAAACGATGTCGTTGCGCACCGCGAGTGCGAATTGCTGCCGCAGTTAGCGCGGCGGGGGAAGCACGTCACCGGGTGCGATCGGCCGGTCAAGCAACCCGGCCGCAGCGTAGACGTCGATGGTTCTGCGCCATCCGTCCGCAGTCTGCAGTCCGAAGTCGTCGCCCATCAGTGCACAGACACGGGTCAGGC
This sequence comes from Vicinamibacterales bacterium, assembly GCA_963662835.3. Classification (GTDB taxonomy): domain Bacteria; phylum Acidobacteriota; class Vicinamibacteria; order Vicinamibacterales; family UBA8438; genus WTFV01. Next base: position 5,176,551 of record CAXXVU020000002.1, on the reverse strand, counting down.
TCGCGTCGACGTAGCGCGCATCCCTCTCGGGAAACAGTTCCAGGAAGACCTGGACGGCCGCGGGCCGGTCCGCGCACGCGCGACGGTATCCTTCCACAACCGCCTCGGTCAGCCCCTCGATGAGGTCGCGGTCGGCTTCGTGAGCCGCGCGCGTCGCGATCACGTTCAGTCCGTAGGCGTCGACGCCGTGGTCGGCGAGCGCGAGCTGGAAAGTCTCCTCCCGCAGCGCCAGCTCCGTGGGGCTCATCTCGACGTAGTTGACTGCCGCGTCCACCTCCCGACTCTCGATCAGCGGAATATCGGGTCCGTCGATCGGCACCGTCTCCACGTCCCCGGCACGCATCCCCGCGATGTCGAGGAGAACGGCGAACTCGTGCACGTTGGTGCTGTCCGGGTAGATGCCGACCCGCTTGCCCGCCAGGTCCGGGGGTGTGTCGACGTCCTGGTCGGCGAGACCGTAGACCACCGTCGGCAGCCGCTGGTAGAGAACAGCGGTCGAGACGAGGGACGCGCCCCGGCCGATGGCCGTGATCGTCGCGCCCCCCGAAGCGGTCGCGATAGGGTAGCGGCCCGCCGCCACCGCGGCCGCGGCGGCATTCGCACCCGACGACTCCACGACCTCGACATCGAGGCCGAGTTGTCCGAAGAGCCCGGTCTCGCGGGCGAGATAGACGCCGATGTAGGTCGGTTCCGCCTGCCAGTCGATGAGGAACGAAAACGGCTGCAGACCGTCGGTCGCCGAGCCGCCCCCCGTCTCCGGCGGCGATGCGCCACATCCAAGCGACGCGCCGACGACCGTGCAGCAGAGCATCTGGAGTGTCTTCACGGATACAACCTCACCCCCTGGTCAATCCCGGCCGGACGGGTCCCGCCAACCGTGTGGCTGCAGACTTGAAACCATGAACGGGCCTTCAGGGCAGGGCAAAGACGAACAGATTGTTCCCGGCGCTCGGGGTAATCTCCGGCGTCAGGCGGATGAAGCCCGACGCGGTTCCCGCGGTGCCTGTACTTACCGCCACGTACTGCCGGCCGTCGACCGCGTAGGTGATGGGGAAGCCGGTGACCGCCGAGCCGAGGTTGATCTCCCAGAGCACTTGGCCGGTCTCGTCGTCGAACGCCCGGAAGCGTCCGTTGACGTCGCCGCCGAAAACGAGGCCGCCGCCGGTCGCGACCAGAGACATCGTGGCGGTCCGCTGGGAGTGGACCCACTCGGTAACGCCCGTCTCCGCCGAGATCGCCTGGACGGTGCCGAGCTGGTCGAAGCCGGGGGCGAACTGCGTGCGCACGGCGAGGGCATAGAGTTCCATGCCGCCGTCGCGGGTGGCCATCATTCGCGCGCAGGCGTTGCGCAGCGGCATGTACATCCGGTTGGTCCGGGGGCTGTAGGCTCCGGCCTCCCAGTCCTTGCCGCCGATCCAGGTGGGGCAGGCCAGCACGTCCTGGCCCTCGGCGCTGAAGACCACCTCGGCGTTCTCGATGACGTCGCCGGTGGCGCCGTCGATGGCGCTGATCACGTTCTGCGTCACCGTCGGCCGCGCCCACAGGAACTCGCCGGTGGCCCGGTCGAGCGTGTAGACCACGCCGGTCTTGCCGGGAATGCCGGTCAGGACCCGGCGCGTCTCGCCGGGCGTGAGCCGCGGGTTGATCCAGCTCACGGCCTCCGGATCCGGGGCCACCGCCGTGTCGACGAGGATGCGCTCGAAGGGATGGTCCAGATCCCAATGGTCGTTCAGGTGCTGGTAGTACCAGACTATCTCGCCCGTGTCGCCGTCGAGGGCCAGCGTGGAGTTGTGGTAGAGGTGCTGGTTCTCGACGCCGCCGAGCATGAACTTCGGCGCCGGAGAGGTGACCGACGTGCCGACGTAGACCAGGTTCAGCGCCGGGTCGTAGCTCGGCGCCATCCAGGAGCCGACGTGCACGCGCTCCTCGAAGGGGATGCCGCCCCAGGTCTCGTCGCCCGGCTCGCCCGGCGCGGGGACGGTGCGCCGCCGCCAGACCTCCTCCCCGGTGGTCGCGTCGTGGGCGGTGATGACGCAGGCCTCTGGGCCGCCGCGGGGCATGCAGCTTCGTCCGGATACCACCATGCCGCCCGCGATGATCGGTCCGGACGAATGCCGCGCGGGGTTCCTCGTGTAATCGAGGATCGGCGTCTCCCAGGCGAGCCGGCCGGTCTCGGCGTCGAGGGCGAAGACGTGGTTGTCGACGCTGGTGTCGATGATGTGGCGGCCGTAGATCGCGATGTTCCGGTTGGTGGTGAGGTTGCCGACGTACTCCGTGACGTCCTCGGGATTGTCGCGCCGGTACTCCCAGACGAGATCGCCGGTCGCCGCGTCGATGGCCTGGATCACGTCGCCTGGGTTGGGCATGTAGAGCACGCCGTCGTAGGCCAGCGGCGTCCCTTCCTGGCTGCCCTCGGTCAGGGCGCGAGACCAGACCATGCGCAGGGTCCCGACGTTGTCCCGGTCGATCCGGTCGAGCGGGCTGTAGCCCCAGCCGTTGGGCGTGCGGCGCCACGTCAGCCAGTCGCCGGGTGCGGGATCCTCCAGCATGGCGTCGGTGACCGGAACGAAGTCGGCGATGGGCTGCGCGTTGACGACCGGCGGGGCCGCCGCCAGGAAGGGCAGCGCCAAGAAGCCGGCCGCAAGGAGTCGAGCAGTACGAGGCAGGTACGACATAGCTGTTCCTCCACACCCTCTGAAGCGAGTGGCCCGGCCAGCTGGAGTCCGACAGACGACAATCGTGTGCGTAACCGTATCACAGCCGATTGACATCAATACATCACACTACGTATGTTCTGATGATGCGTACCACCCTGACTCTGGATCCCGACGTGGCGGCCCTGGCCGAACGCATCCAGCGGGTGCGCGGCCAGAGCTTCAAGGCGATTGTCAACGAGGCCCTGCGGAGCGGTCTGCGGGGAATGGCGGCTCCGCCCGGCCCGCCTTCGATCTACCGGACCCCTGCAGTGGACCTCGGCCGCTGCCGGATCGGCAGCCTGGACGACGTCGCGGAAGTGCTCGCCGTCGCGGAGGGCGAGGAGTTCCGGTGATCCTCGTCGACGCCAACCTCCTGGTCTACGCGCACGTGGCTTCGTTCCCGCAGCACGAGCGGGCCCGCACGTGGTTGGACGGACGCATCAACGCGGCCGCGCCCGTCGGGCTTCCGTGGCCGAGTCTGCTGGCCTTCGTGCGGATCGTCAGCAATCCGCGCATCTTCGATCGGCCCGCGTCGGTAACCGCGGCCTGGCGCCAGGCGGAGTCCTGGCTCTCCACGAAGTCGGTCTGGGTCCCGCTCCCAACGGAGCGCCACCAGGAGATTCTCGCGCCACTCATGGCGAGCGCGGAGGGCCGCGCGAATCTCGTGCCCGACACCCACCTGGCCGCTCTGGCCATGGAGCACGGCCTCGTGCTCTGCTCCACGGACGGCGACTTCGCCCGCTTCGACGGCCTGGAGTGGCAAGACCCGTTGCGGTAGGTAGCGGTTGCGCCACCCGTCGAGCGCGGATTCTGCCGCGGAATCTCAGCCTCAGTTCCCGTCCGGCAGCGCGAAGACGAAGAACGTGTTCCCGGCGCTCGGGCGCAACTCGCGCGTCAGGCCGATGAACCCGGAGGCGGTCGCCGCCGAGCCGGTGCTCACCGCCACGTACTGCCGGCCGTCGACCGCGTAGCTGATGGGGAAGCCGGTCACCGGCGAGCCCAGGTTGATCTCCCACAGCACGACGCCGGTCTCCTGGTCGAGGGCCCGGAAGCGGCCGTTGACGTCGCCGCCGAAGACGAGCCCGCCGCCGGTCGCAACCAGCGACATGGTGGCGGCCCGCTGCTCGTGGATCCAGAGCGTCCGGCCGGTCTCGGCGGAGATCGCGTGTACGGCGCCCAACTGGTCGGTGCCCGGCGCGAGCTGGTGGCGGACTCCGAGCGCGTAGCCCCGCAGGTTCCCTTCCAAGGTCGCCAGCATGCGCGCGCAACTGTTGCGCAGCGGCATGTACATCGCGTTGGTCAGCGGGCTGTAGGCGCCGGCCTCCCAGTCCTTGCCGCCGATCAGGGTGGGGCAGGCCAGTACCTCCTGGCCCAGGGCGCTGAACACCACCTCGCCGTTCTCGGTCACCGCTCCGGTGGCGCCGTCGATGTCGCTGATCACGTTCTGCGCCACCGTGGGCGTCGCCCAGAGGAACTCGCCGGTCTCGCGGTCGAGGGTGTAGACCAGGCCGGTCTTGCCGGGGATGCCGGTCAGCACCTTGCGCACGGCGCCGCGCTCGAGCCGCGGGTTGATCCAGGCCACCGCCTCGGGATCCGGAGCGACGGCGGTGTCGACGAGCAGCCGCTCGAACGGGTGGTCGAGGTCCCAGTGATCGTTCAGATGCTGGTAATACCAGACGATGTCGCCCGTGTCGGCGTCGAGCGCCAGGGTCGAGTTGTGGTAGAGGTGCGCCAAGTCGGCGCCGCCGAGCAGGAACTTCGGCGCCGGCGACGTAACCGACGTGCCGATGTAGGCCAGGTTCAGCTCGGGATCGTAGCTGGGGACCATCCAGGCGCCGACGTGCTTGCGCTCCTCGAACGGCACGTCGCCCCAGGTCTCGTCGCCCGGCTCGCCGGGCGCCGGAATGGTCCGCCGCCGCCACAGCTCCTCGCCGGTCGTCGCGTCGTGGGCGACGATGACGCAGGCGTCGGGTCCGCCGCGCGTGGAGCAGCTCCGGCCGGAGATCACCTTGCCATCGGCGATGATCGGCCCGGAGCTCTGCAGCGCGGGATGCGTCTCGTAGTCGAGGATCCGCGTCTCCCACACCTGCCGTCCGGTCGCCGCGTCGAGCGCGAACACGTAGCCGTCGGCGCTGGTGTCGATGATGCGATCCTCGTGGATGGCGAGGTTGCGGTTCGTGGTCGCGAGCCCCTGGGTAGCGGTGTCCTCCGGCAGATCGCGGCGGTACTCCCAGATGAGGTCTCCGGTAGCCGCATCGATCGCCTGGATGACGTCCCGCGGGTTGGGGACGTACAGCACGCCGCGGTAGGCGAGCGGCGTCGCCTGCTGGCTGCCGGGTCCCATGCCGCGCGACCAGACCATGCGCAGCTCGCCGACGTTCTCGCGGTCGATCCGGTCCAGCGGGCTGTAGCCCCACCCGTCGAGCGTCCGCCGCCACATCAGCCAGTCGGCCGGCGCCGGGTCCCGGAGCATCGCGTCGGTGACCGGGACGAAGCCGGCGGAGGACTGTGCCTGGACAGCCGGAGCCGCGATGGCCACGGCGAGCACTGCGGCGGCAAGGACCGGAACGGCTCGTGCGGCGCAGAACACGTACGGCATCTCGACACCTCCAGGACTGCAAGCCGGCCGAGGGCGTCCGACGCGGAGACAGTGCCTCGACATCCAGCGCCAGTCCCAGTGCCTACGGTATCAGCTTCCGCCTTCGTCACGCGGGCCAATCCTCGGTTTCGATTGCGTCCCACGTGTCCGCGAGGTCGGCACTCCACGACTCTCGAGTTGCCGCCTGGTAGCCGGCTTCCAGGGTGGCTCGGTCAGGCTGAAGGCGAATGCGGACGGCTCTGCGATGAAGCGGCTGATGCAGCGGAGAATCGTCATGTCCTCACTCATATAGGATTGATCACCACAGAGGATTGAGCACCACCATGGACGAACAGAAGCTCGCGGTGAACCGGCGGCGTTTCATCACCGGACTGTCGGCGGCGGGGATCACCTCCACGCTGCTGCCCGGCGCGCTTGTGGCGGTGGCGCAGGACGCCGACGAGGTCACGGTCGAGATGCTCGCGGCGGCGCAGCGCATTGCCGGGCTGGACTTCACCGAGGAGGAGCTCGGGCGCATCGCGGCTCGGCTGAATCGGCCGGGCGGCAGGCCCGACGTCGAGACGTTGCGCGCGGCCAACCTGGGGAACGCCGCGCAGCCGGCGATCGTGTTCAATCCGGTGCCGCCGGGCATGACGCTGCCGAGCGAGCGCCGCCCGATGCGTCGCGCTGAGATCACGGTGACGATGCCGTCCAGCGACGAGGAGCTGGCGTTCCTGCCGGTCACGCACCTGGCGAAGCTCGTCGAGACCCGGCAGGTCAAGCCGTCCGAGCTGACCGAGCTGTATCTTGCGCGGCTGCGGCGGTACGACCCGACGCTGCACTGCGTGGTCAGCTACACGGAGGAGATCGCACGGCGGCAGGCCCGGCAGGCCGACGAGGAAATCGCGGCGGGTGTCTACCGGGGGCCTCTGCACGGGATCCCGTGGGGCGCCAAGGATCTGCTCGCGGTTCGCGGTACGCGGACCACGTGGGGCGCCTCGCCTTACCGTCACCAGACGATCGACACGGACGCCGCGGTATACACGCGACTCACTGAAGCGGGTGCCGTTCTCGTCGCCAAGCTGTCGATGGGCGCCCTCGCGTCCGGCGATCGCTGGTTCGGCGGCCGGACGCGCAACCCGTGGAACACGGAGCAGGGAGCGAGCGGATCGTCGGCCGGCTCGGGGGCGGCGACCGCGGCAGGGCTGGTCGGGTTCGCAATCGGAACCGAGACGCGCGGCTCGATCATCTCGCCGTCGACCCGCAACGGGGTCACCGGCCTGCGCCCGACGTTCGGGCGGGTGAGCCGCTACGGCGCGATGGCGCTGGCCTGGACGCTGGACAAGATCGGCCCCATGTGCCGCTCCGCCGAGGACTGCGCACTCGTGTTCGACGCCATCCGCGGCCCGGACGGGCGTGACAACACGGTGCTCGACGTGCCGTTCAACTGGGACGCCGAGGCCGACCTCGCCGGCCTGCGGGTGGGCTACCTGCGGTCGAGCTTCGACGAGGACGCCGTCGAGGAGGATCCCCAGAACCCGCAGCGCGCGGCGCAGGAGCGGCAGACGATGGCGAACAACCGGGCCGCCCTCGACACGCTGCGCGGCCTGGGAGTGACCCTGGCCCCGTTCGACCTGCCGGACGTGCCGGGCGGCGCCCTCGGCTTCATCGTGGGCACCGAGGCGGCTGCGGGGTTCGACGTGGCCACGGTCAACGGCGAGCTCGACAGCATGCGCGCGGCGCCGGAGGAGAGCCGCTGGCCCGACAGCTTCCGCGCCTCCCGTTTCGTTTCGGCGATCGACTACCTGCAGGCCAACCGCTTGCGGATGCAGATCATCGAGCAGGTCCACGAGGCGCTCGGCGACCTCGACCTGTTCGTCGGCAGCGACCTGGGGCTGACCAACTTCACGGGACACCCGGAGATCAGCATGCCCGGCGGATTCCACGAGGGCTCGCCGACCAGCCTGCGCTTCACCGGCAAGCTGTTCGGCGAGGCGGAGCTTCTGCGCCTCGCGCATGCCTGGCAGTCGGCCACCGACCACCATCTGCAGCATCCCCCGCTCGGCTGACCGGGTACCGGTGGCGACGGAGGCTCAGTAGTCGATGCGGTCGGCCTTTTCCTGCCACTCGCGGAAGACCGCCAACGCCGGTTCGCGCAGCAATTGCCGCGAGGGGATCAGGCGCTCGGCCCGGGGCAGCTTCATCTCCTGGTAGAGATCCCGGTCGTCGAAGGCGATGCGCCGGGCGTCGTCGGCGGTATTGGCGAAGTGAATCTTCTCGATGCGCGCCCAGTAGATGGCGGCGAGGCACATGGGGCAGGGCTCGCAACTGGTGTAGATTTCGCAGCCGCCGAGGCGAAAGTGATCCAGCTTCGCGGCCGCTCTCCGGATGGCCACCACCTCCGCGTGGGCGGTCGGATCCTTGCGCAGGAACACCTCGTTGTGACCTTCCGCAATGATCTCGTCGCTCCTGACGATGACCGCACCGAAGGGGCCGCCCTTCCCGGCCCGCATCCCGAGGCGCGACAGCGCTATCGCCCTGGCCATGAATTCCTGCTGCATTGTGTATTTCCTGTTCCTGAAGCGCTGCTTGATGTGTATCGAGCGTGGAGCGGCGGCCGAACGGCAGGCGCCTCCTGACGGAAGACGGCGGACGAGCGCCAGCGCCTCGAGGCGCAGGCGCAACGCGCGGGTCCGGGGCATGTGGACCCGGCGTTGCGGAACGGGAAGGCCTGCCGGGCGATCGCCTGCGGGCAGCGGTCGACCGCCGACCGGTGGCCGCCCGCGGCGAGTCGAGGGCCGTCGCTCAGTCGTTCGACGGCTGCGCTCCGAGTCCGTGCTCGCCCAGGAACGCGCGGATCGCCGCGTAGATGTGCTGGTTCTCCTCGGGGCTGAACCCGCCGTGCCCGCCGCCCTCGATGGTGATGAGCTGGTTCGGCACGCCCCACTCGTCCAGCAGCTCGTGCAGGCGCGTCGCGTGGTCGTAGGGCACGATCGAGTCCGCGTCGCCGTGGATGGTCAGGATCGGCGGCGTGTCGCCGTTCACGTAGTTGGTGGGCGATACGCGCCGCGCGACGTCGTCGCGATCGCTGCCGCTGCCGAGCCACGCCTCGGTGAAGTTCCCGGAGGTTCCCGGCTCCCGATGGGCGAGGTCGTAGACGTCGGTGATGCCGTACCAGTTGATGATGGCGGCGACCTCGAGCGGAGCCGTCGACGGGGGACCGATCGGCCACATGCGGTTCCGGTCGCCCGGGCACTGGCGGTCGAGGCCGGCCGAGGCCGGGAGCATGCCGGTGGTCAGCGACAGGTGGCCGCCGGCGGAGTTGCCGGTCACCACGATCCGGTCGAGGTCGAAGTTGTACTGCTCGGCGTTGCGGTAGACCCAGCGCAACGCGCAGCGGCAGTCCTCGACCGCGGCCGGCGCGTGCGCCGTGCCCGCCAGCCGGTAGGAGACGTTGACCACGTTCCAGCCCATCTCCAGCCAGGGGAGGACGGTCAGCGCGGAAGACTGCCGGCTGCCGTTGGTCCAGCCGCCGCCGTGGATGTAGATGAGGGTCGGGGCCGGTTCGGACGCCGCGCGGGACCGGTAGACGTCGAGCGTCAGGTCCTGCCCGCCGGCGCGCTGGTAGGTGATGTTCGGGGTCAGGCTGTAGCTGGTGGCCACCCGCACGAACGCCGCCGCCGCGTCGTCGGTCTGCGCGTTCGCCGCCACGGGTGCGCCGAGGCCGATCGCCGCAGCCAGACCAATCGCCGCAAAGCTGGATACTCTCATCGCTGTCGCCTCACTTTCTGTCGTGCACGGATGCACCTTGCGCGGTGCTGCAAACCCACTGATTCTGTCACTCCTCCGGGAGCCCAGTCGAGCGCGAACGAAGTGCCGCGAGCGCGTCGGCTCCGGCGAACGTCGCCGCGTCGCCCAGCTCCTCCTCGATCCGCAAGACCTCGTTCCACTTGGCCATGCGCTCGGACCGGGCGAACGATCCCACCTTGAGCTGCCCGGCGCTCCAGCCGACGGCGAGATGCGCGATGGTCAAGTCTTCCGTCTCGCCGGAGCGGGCGGAGACGATGGTGGCGAAGCCGGCGGCGCGCGCCGCATCGAGCGCAGCCCGCGTCTCGGTAACGGTTCCGGCCTGGTTCGGCTTGACGAGCAGGGCGTTGCAGGCCCGGTCCCGGGCCGCCTGCCCGACCCGCGCGGCGCTGGTGACGAGGTAGTCGTCGCCGACGATCTGCACGCGGTGGCCCACCGCCGCCGTGCAGCGCTGCATGCCGGCGACGTCGTCCTCGGCCACCGGGTCCTCGATCGACGCGATCGGGTACCGGTCGATCCAGCCGACCAGGAGCTCGATCAACCCATCGCTGTCGACGGCGCGTCCGTCGAGGCCGAGTCGGTACCGCCCCGCCTCGTGGAACTCCGAGGCGGCGACGTCGAGCGAGATGGCGAGGTCGTCGCCGGGCGTGCGGCCGGCGTCCTCGATGGCGCGGACCAGGAACTCGAGCGCCTCCTCGTTCGAGTCGAACGCCGGCCAGTATCCGCCCTCGTCGGCAACGCCCTGCAGCCGCCCCGCCTTCGCCATCCGCGCGCCGGCGGCCAGGTACACCTCCGCCGTCCAGTCGAGCGCCTCCGCGAAGGTCGACGCCCCGACCGGCATCACCATGAAGTCCTGGACGTCGACCCGCCGCCCGGCGTGGGCGCCGCCCCCGAAGATCTGGATCTCGGGCAGCGGCAGCAGGGCGGGATCGTCGCCGAGGAGGTGGCGCCACAACGGCCGGCCCGCCGCGCCGGCGGCGGCGTGGAGAGCCGCCATCGAGACCGCGACAAGCGCATTGCCGCCGAGCCGGCCGCGGTTCGCCGTGCCGTCGAGGTCGACGAGCGCCCGATCGAGGACGGCCTGATCGGTCGCGTCGCGCCCGCGCAGCGCCCGGGCGATCTCCCCGTTGACGTTGCGCACCGCGGCCGTCACGTCGTGCCCGCCCAGTCGGGTACCGCCGTCCCGCAGGTCGACCGCCTCGCCGCTGCCGGTCGAGGCCCCCGCCGGGGCGCTGGCGCGCCCGATGGCGCCGCCCGCGAGACGGACCTCGGCCTCGACCGTCGGCCGCCCGCGCGAGTCCCATACGCGGCGCGCCGAGACCCCTTCAATCGTGGATGATGCCATCGTCTCCATCGCATTGGACGGGCCGGCGAAGCGTCTCGGCCCAGGCCTCCCGCACCGCGGCCAGGCTTGCCGGCGGCTTCAGGATCAAGGGCCGCGCCGTCCGCCGCACCCGCTTCCGGTCGGCCTCCGCGGTGACGTACTCGACGGGCGACTTGCCGTCGACGCGGGCGAGGAACAGCCCGGGCAGCAGATGCGCCGCCCGCTCCTCGATCGCCGCGCACGCCTCCCACTCGACCCCCGCGAGGTACGTCTCCGCCAGCGTGTCGAACGAGCGCAGGAACGCGGCCGTCGCCGCCGGCGTCCAGAGGCACTTGAGCAGCAGGTGGTTCAGGCAGAACGCCAGGTCGAAGGCGGGATCCCCGTACCACGCGCATTCGGCGTCCAGGAAGATCGGACCGTCCGGGCCGATCAGGATGTTCTTCGGGCTGACGTCGCCGTGCACGAGCGCATGCTTCGTGCTCGCCGTGCGCGAGACGACGGCCGCCAGCGGGACCGCGAGGTCGGGATGCCGAGACGCCGTCGCGACCAGGTACGGCTCCAGGCGAATCGCGTGAAAGATGTCGTCGGTGGAGAAGCGGGCCCGCACGTCCGCGCGGCCGGCGGTGCCGTTGTGGATCGCGGCCAGGCGCTCTCCGACCGCGCGCGCGGTCGTCTCGTCGGCGATGCCGTCCCGGAGCTGCGCCTTCCAGAGGGGATGGGCCGCCGGGTCCAGAAAGCCCATCGCGAAGCAGCCCGCCTCGACGTCGTGCGCGACGAGCGGGGGCACGCTCGACGGCGCGATCCGGCCGGCCTCGCGCATCCACTCCCACTCGTAGCGGTTCCGCTCGACCGGCGCCTCCCAGAGCGCCGCGACCTTCAGCCTGGGAAGCGCCCGCTTCACGCAGACCGGACCGGCGGGCAGATCCACCCGCCAGATGTCCGAGGAGACCCCGCCTTCGAGCGGCACCATCGGGGGCGGCGCCTGCGCTCGAACGAGGCCCATGCGCCGGAGCGCCTCCACGATGACGGCGTCGGGTTCGGGCACCGTGCGCGTATCATAGCTGCGCCTCCATGCACGTCGTCTTCCACTACTCGGCGGGCCCGGGCCTGACGAGCCGGCTCGCGCAGCTTGAGCGCGAGGGGCTGTCGGTCTCGGTCTGCGCGATGTCGGACCACGCCCGCTTCGCCGAGCTTCTGCCCGGGACAGAGGCCCTGTGGCACCTGCTCGAGCCGGTCACGGCGGAGGTCGTCGCCGCGGCGCCGCGCCTGCGCCTGGTGCAGAAGATCGGGGTCGGCGTCAACACCATCGACCTGACGGCGGCTCGGGCCCGCGGCATCGCCGTCTGCAACATGCCCGGCACCAACACGCAGGCGGTCGCGGAGATGACCCTGCTGCTCATGCTGGGCGCCCTGCGGCGCGTGAGCCAGCTCGACGCGGCGACCCGGACCGGGCGGGGCTGGGGGTTGCCGGACCATCTCCAGGACAGCTATGGCGAGGTGAGCGGACGGACCGTCGGGCTGGTCGGGTACGGCGCCGTGCCGAGCCGGCTCGCCCCGGTGCTGCAGGCGATGGGCGCGCGCGTCCTGTTCGCCAGCCGAAGCGGGAAACCGAATGCGGTGGGCGAGCGCCGCCCGCTCGCGGACCTGCTGGCCGAGAGCGACGTCGTCTCCCTCCATGTGCCGCTCACCGCGGACACCGAGCGCATGATCGATGCGGACGCCATCGGCCGCATGAGACCGGGTGCCGTCATCGTGAACACGGCGCGCGGCGGGCTCATCGACGAAGCGGCCCTGGCCGCCGCCCTGCGGACGGGACGCCTCGGCGCGGCCGGGCTCGACGTCTTCGAGACCGAGCCGACCCCCGCCGGCAGCGCGCTTCTCGCGCTGGACAACGTGGTGTGCACGCCGCACCTCGCCTGGCTGACGCGCGAGACCCTGGAGCGCAGCCTGGCCGTGGCGGTCGAAAACTGCCGGCGGCTGGCGGCCGGCGAGGACCTGCTGCACCGCGTGGTGTAGCCCGGCGGGTCGGGTCGAGGCATGATCTGCACTGCTCGTGCCCCCGCAACATCTTTCGCATCGTCGCGCTCCAGGCGGACCAGGATCCGGGACGGGCGTAGCGGGGCGGTGGTCGGCGCCCTCGAACAGCCCCGCGCCGGAATACTCGACTCACGGTCGACGTCGCTACGGCGCCACCAGGCCCATCGAGTCACGTTTTGACAGGCTGGCTGTTGGCATCTAGAGTTCGATTATTCGCGAAACGCGAGCGTGACGAGGATGCGTCGGCACGCGGGTTCGCCGTGCCGGTTACCCGGTCGTCAGCGGGAGGAAGTCCAGATGAGGTCCATGACGAGGACGAGGTTGTTCGTGGCCGGAGCCTTCGTGGTCGGGTTCGGTCTTGGGTGGGCGGTCAAGGGCGGTCACGGCGTGGTGGAGGCTCAGGCGTCAGACGCTCCGTTCCTGATGCAGCGGATCTATACGGGCACCGATGGACGGTCGCATGTCGAGAACATCCCGCTGAACGCGGAGTCGGTGATGGAGGAGGTCACCGGCATGCGGGTGCGTGTGTCACCGCCGGGGAGCTTCAGCGACTACCATGTGGCTCCAGGGCGCCGATACATCATCAATCTGACGGGTGGCGGACAGCTCGGGGTGGCGGAAGGCAAGGTCGATTTGCCCGCAGGGTCGGTCGAATACATCGACGATCTGACAGGCCAGGGGCACACGACGGCGAACGTCGGCAACGCACCTCGCGTCTCGATCCACCTCGAGTTCGCGGACCAGAACCAGCACATCGGACCCCTCGGCACCGGGCAGTAGTCCGGCACGCAATGGCCCGAGCTCGGGATCTGGGAAGGACGATGCCGCCGGTCTTCGCGATACAGGCGTCCAGAATCCGGACGATGGCCAGCACGGCCAACTGATGGCGCGGCAGCGGTGACGGGACCACGACGAGCTCCCCTCCGTAGATCTCGTAGCAGCGCCCGTCGTCCGGCATGTTCTCCAGATCGGTGTAGCCGACGCGCGGCTGCACTCCCTGCATGGACGCCATGGCAGCACTCGTGATGCGAGATCCGTGCCGCCGCCGGAGGCCGTCTCCACGCGCGGACCGGTACGCGGGTGGCGGGAACTGCAGGGTCGCCGCTGAAGTATCATCGCGAGGATCGCGTTCGTGCGCGGCGCGGCGGGTCATCGTCGCGCCGAGGGTGCGTGGAAGCCGGCGATGCGCCTGTACGTGCTGGGGAGGAATACCGTGAGAACAGGGAAGTTGCCGGCGCTCTGCGTCGCGCTGTTGCTGTCCGGAACCTGGGTCCTGGCCGGGCAGGAGTCCGGCGGGTGCGAGCCGGTGGGCGACATCCGGTTCATCTGTGATCTGATCGGTCCGGAAGACCTGGCCGTCGTGCCGGGCGATGAGTGGGTCGTCGTTTCCGGGAACCAGGAGGGGGGCCGGATCCACCTCATCGACGTGGCCGACAAGACCACGTCCGTTCTCTTCCCGACCGCGGACCGGGCCGAGCGGCTCGATGCGGCGACCTATCCGTCGTGCCCGGGTCCTCTCGACGCGGCGGAGCTGGATCGGGACGAGTTCAGGGCGCACGGCCTCTACCTGCAGCCGGGCGCGGGCGACGTGCATGCGTTGTACGTCGTGCACCACGGCCGGCGGGAGTCGATCGAGGTGTTCGAGCTCGACGCGGGCGCGATGCCGATGACGCTGGCCTGGGTCGGGTGCGCGGTGGCGCCGGAGGGCCTGCGCCTCAACTCGGTGGTGGCGCTTCCCGAGGGCGGCTTCGCCGCGACGAGCACGTCCACCGGGGACGTCTGGGAGTGGACTACCGCGGGCGGCTGGTCCGTGATCCCGGGCACCGGCGACACGACGCCGAACGGGCTGGAAATCTCGCCCGACGGACGCTGGCTGTTCGTGGCCGGGTGGCGCGGCGAGAAGCTCACGCGGCTGTCGCGCGGCGGGCCGCCGCGGCAGAAGGACGTGGTGCCGATTCCGTTCCGGCCGGACAACCTGCGATTCATCGACGACGGTGCGTTGATCCTGGCCGCGGGACACGGGAACTTCGGGACGCCGGAGGAGACCTCGAACGTCGCCGTCGTCGACCCGGAGACGCTGGAGGTCAGGCATATCTTCACGCACCCGCGCATGGAAGGGTTCGCCTCGTCGACGGCGGCAATCCGGATCGGCGGCGAGATCTGGCTCGGGACCAATCGGGGCGGGATGGTCGCGTACTTCCCCGCGCCCGAGTAGCGGGAATGAAGGCACAGGAGCTTGAAGCCATGAAGCGGTCTGTCATCTTCGTCGTCGCCGCCCTGTTCGTCTCCGCCTCGCTCTCGGCCGCCCAGGAGCCGTCCGCCGCGGCGGACGGGGTGCCGCAGTTCGCGCCGGTCACCTGGGAGCGCCTGGTCAACGCCGCCGACGAGCCGCACAACTGGCTGATGTACAACGGCACGCTCGACAGCCAGCGCTTCAGCCGGCTCGATCGGATCGACGCGTCGAACGTCGCGGATCTGGAGCTGAAGTGGGCGTACAACATCCGCCAGCTCGACCGGACCGAGACGACCCCGCTCGTGGTCGACGGCGTGATGTTCATCACCGAGTCGCCGAGCAACGTGACGGCGGTGGACGCGACCAGCGGGCGCCCCTTCTGGCGCTACGAGCATCAGTTGCCGGACGACCTGCGCATCTGCTGCGGGCGCAACAACCGCGGCGTCGCCATCCTCGGCGAGACGCTCTACATGAGCACCCTCGACGCGCACCTGGTCGCCATCGACGCACGGACCGGCAACCTGGTCTGGGACGCCGAGGTGGCGGACTACCGGGGCGGCTACAGCAAGACGGCCGCGCCGCTCGTCGTCAAGGACCGGGTGGTGACCGGCATCGCCGGCGGGGAGTTCGGCATCCGCGGCTTCCTCGACTCGTACGACGCCCAGACCGGCGAGCGGGCGTGGCGGACCTACACGATTCCCGGCCCGGACCATCCCGACAACCAGACGTGGCTGGGCGATTCGTGGCGCACCGGCGGGTCGCCGACCTGGATCACCGGCTCGTACGACCCCGAGCTCGACCTCGTCTACTGGGGCACCGGCAATCCCGGACCCGACTACGGCAGCGAGATGCGGCTGGGCGACAACCTGTACGCCGACTCGGTGCTCGCCCTCGACGGCGACACGGGCGAGATGCGCTGGTACTTCCAGTTCACGCCGCACGACGTCCACGACTGGGACGCGATCCAGATCCCGGTGCTCGCCGACGTCGAGATGCCGGACGGGCCGCGGCGGGCGATGCTGTGGGCCAACCGCAACGGCTTCTACTACACGCTCGACCGCGAGACCGGCGAGTTCCTGCTCGGCAAGCCGTTCGCGCTGCAGACCTGGGCGGAAGGGCTCGACGAGAACGGCCGCCCCATCCGGGTGCCCGGCATGTTTCCCTCGCCCGAAGGGACGGTGGTGGCGCCCACCGCCGGCGGCGCGACCAACTGGTGGTCGCCCGCGTTCAACCCCCGCACCGGGCTCCTCTACGTCAACTCGTTCGACGGCGAGGGCGAGTTCTTCCTGCGCGACGAGGAGTACGTCGAGGGCGAGCGCTACACCGGAGGGGGCGTGCAGTCGCCGCAGCCGATGGACAACTACCGGAGCGCCATCCGGGCCATCGATCCGGCCACCGGCGACATCCGCTGGGAGTTCGAGATGAAGCCGCGGGCCCGCTCCGGCGTGCTGGCCACGGCGGGCGGGCTCGTGTTCAGCGCGACCGTAGACGGCTACTTCTTCGCGCTCGACGCCGAGAGCGGCGAGGAGCTGTGGCACATCCCGCTCGGCGGCCCGGTCAACGCGAATCCGATGACCTACGCGGTCGACGGGCAGCAGTACGTCACGATGGCGGTGGGGAACACGGTCTATTCGTTCGGCCTGGACGAGTAAGCGGTCCGGCGGGGGGTTCTCATGAAAGCGTCAGTCCTGCGGTGTTCGATTCTGAGTGTGATCTGTCTGGCGGCGGCTGTGGTCGTCCTGCACGGCTCATCGGCCGATCTGCCGGTGATGGACGGCGTGCCGACGGCCGAACCGGAAGCGGTCGGCATGTCGTCCGAGCGTCTCGAACGGCTCGACCGGGTGATGCAGGCCTACATCGACCGCGAGGAGGTGGCGGGCGCCGTCACCCTCGTCGCACGCCGCGGCAAGGTGGTCAACTTCTCGGCGCAGGGCCGGCGGGACGTCGAGAGCGGCAAGGCGATGACCCACGACACCATCTTCCGCATGGCGTCGATGACCAAGCCGATCGCCTCGGCGGCGCTGATGATGCTCTACGAGGAAGGCCGCTTCCAGCTCCGCGACCCCATCTCGAAGTGGCTGCCGGAGTTCGCGGACATGCAGGTGGCGATTCCCGCGCCCGAGCAGGAGCGGCTCACCGGACGCTACAAGCTGGTTCCGGCCGCGCGCCCGATCACCGTGCAGCACGTGCTGACCCACACCGCGGGGCTGGCCAACACCTACCGGGGGCTGACCCAGCCCGACTTCCAGGCGATGACGGCCGAGCGCAGGCCGCACGACACGGTCGGCGACATGGTGAAGCGGCTCGCGAAGCTCCCGCTCAACTTCCACCCGGGCGACCGCTGGGAGTACGGCCGCGCCACCGACGTGGTGGGGCGGCTGGTCGAGGTGCTGTCGGGCAAGACGCTGGACGCGTTCTTCCGCGAGCGCATCTTCGAGCCGCTCGACATGCCGGACACGCATTTCTACCTGCCGGAATCCAAGCTCGACCGCTTCGCCGCGCTCTACGGCCCGGACGATGAAGGGAAGATCGTCCTGACCGAGGCGCCGACCGCCGACAGCCGCTTCGTCCGCGAGCCGCACGTCTACTTCAGCGGCGCCGGCGGCCTCGTCTCGACCGCGCGCGACTACTTCCGCTTCCACCAGATGATGCTGAACGGCGGCGAGCTGGACGGCGTGCGGATCCTGAGCCGCAAGACCGTCGAGCTGATGACCGCGAACCACACCGGCGACTTCGGCATCTGGCTCGCCGGCCCCGGCTACGGCTTCGGCCTCGGCTACGCCATCGTGACCGACCTCGGGCCGTCGGCGACGCCGCGCTCGGAAGGCTCCTACTACTGGGGCGGCGCGTACGGGACCATCTTCTGGGTGGACCCGTCGGAGGAGCTGATCGGCATCATGCTGACGCAGATGCGGCCGTACACGCACCTGCGCATCCGTGACGACCTGGCGACGATGACGTACCAGGCGATCGTCGACTGAGTCGCGCGGCTGGCTCGGGCGGCTGGGCGACCGGCCCCGCATTGTTCGTTCTTGGCCACCATTGAATAATTGTCTTGTTGTGGCTAAGGTTGGCCAATGGCGGCCGACCCCTGGCACTTTCCCCGCCGCGAGTTCACCGCGCGCGTCCTGAAGCTGCTCGGCGACGGTCCGGGACAGGCTCTGACGCTGTTCGGGCCGCGACGGACCGGCAAGACGGAGTTCCTGATCAAGGACATCGCCCCGCTCGATGGATCCGGGTAGTGCGGACATCGCCGGAGTCACGCCGCGTCAATCGGCGAGCAGCTCGCCCTCCCAGAGCGCGCGCAGGAAATCCATCACCGGCAGAATACGGATGCCGTCGACCACCCGGGCCGCGGACTCGCGGCACACGACGATCCGGTGTTTGAGCGGGGTCTCCTCGGCGAGGCGCCGGAGGCCGGTCAGGTCGCGATTCGTGACCGCTCCGGTCGCCTTGACCTCGATCGCTGCCGAGTCGCCGACGACGAAGTCGACCTCGGATCCGTCCGCGGTACGCCAGAAGGTGAGCGGCCGGGGGTCGCGAGCGTAGGCCAGCCACGCCCGCAGCTCGCAGAAGACGAGCTGCTCGAGCGCCGGTCCGAACGTCGGGCTGCCGGCTGCGATGTGTGTGACGTCCGCGAGCACGTTGGCGACCCCGACGTCGAAGAAGTACAGCTTGGCGTGGGACACCGGCTTGCGGCGGGCGCCGCCGGGTCTGAAGGGCCGCAGCAGCGTGGCGAGGAGCGTGTCCTCCAGAACCTGGAAGTACTCGCGGACGGTGCGCGCCGGTACCGCCGCGTCGGAGGCCAGACGTTCGAACACGATCGGCTGGCTGCGGCAGGCCGCCGCGGCCGTCAGGAAGCGCGAGAACGGCTCGATGCCGCGCACCAGTCCCTCCGCCTGGATCTCGATCCGCAGGTAGCTTCCGCAATAGGCGCGAAGGTCCTCGATGGGATCGGACGACAGGTAGATCGACGGTATGCCGCCGACGTTGATCGCCCGCATCAGGTCCCAGTCCGGCACCTCCGCGGAGACGAAGGGGAAGAGCGCGCGCGTGCGAGCCCGTCCCCCCAGCAGGTTGACGCCGGCGCGGCGCAGCTTGACGGGGCTGCTCGCGGCCAGTACGAACCGCAGGCCACGGCTCTCCATCAGGTCGTGGACGTCGTCGAGCAGGCTCGGGAGCTTCTGGATCTCGTCGATGATCACCGGACCCGTTCGAGGATCGGTTGCGGCCAGCTCGGCGCGGAGTCTGCCGGGGTCCCGCGAGAGCCGCAGGAACACTTCGCCGTGGAGCAGGTTGAACAGCGGCGCGTCCGGGAAGCACTGCCGGAGCCAAGTGGTCTTGCCGGTCTGACGGGGTCCGAACAGGAACACCGAACGGGTGCGCAGTTCGCTGGTCAGATCCAGACGACGCGGCAGCCCGAGGTCGTCGTAACCCACGGCAGCCATTGTAGCGCGGCTACTCTGCGGGAAATCCCTATTTTGCCGCAACTACTCTGCGGAAATTCTATTCCTGCGCCTCGTGGACCAGCGTCTCGTTGCTCCAGCGACCCGCAGGCCGGCGTCTCACTACTCCAGTGCTTCGTAGACGAGCGTCTGGAACTCGCGCTCGAGGTCGTAGGCCGCGAACGGGTTGAGCTGGGTCCAGACCATGCCGATCAGCTCGGCGGCCGGGTCGATCCAGAAGAACGTGTTCGCGGCGCCGGCCCAGCGGAACACGCCGTTGTTGTCCGGCTCCGGCGAGGCGTCCGCGTCCACGACCACCGCGAAGCCCAGACCGAAGCCGTAGCCGGGGCTCAGGAAGGTCCCGAGCTGGATTGGCACCAGCGCGTCCGGCAGCCGGTTCGAGCGCATCATCCGCACGGTCCCGGGTTCGAGGATGCGCACGCCGCCGAGCTCCCCGTCCTGCAGCAGCATCTGCGCGAACCGAATGTAGTCGGAAGCGGTCGAGGTAAGTCCGCCTCCGCCCGACAGCCACCTCGGCGGCTTGGTGTACTCCCCGTCGGCCGGCGAATCGATCATCTGGAGGGTCCCGGCGGGGCGGGCATAGTGGGCGGTGAAGCGGTCGCGCTTCTCCGGCGGAACGACGAAGGATGTGTCGGCCATCTCGAGCGGATCGAAGATGCGCGCCCGCAGGAAGGCATCGAACGGCCGTCCGGAGGCGACCTCGACCACCCGCCCGAGGATGTCGGTGGAGACGCTGTAGTTCCACCGGTCGCCCGGGCTCGCCAGCAGCGGGAGCTCCGCCACCCGCCGCGCGAAGTCGTCGAGGCCCTCCGCCGCCGTGAAGAAGCCCGACTGGTTGTATATCCGGTCGACCGCCGAGTCGCCGAAGAACCCGTAGGTCAGGCCCGACGTGTGCGTCAGCAGGTGCTCGACGGTCATCGGCCGGGCCGGCGGCACGCGCTCGCCCGCATCGTTCAGCACGGTCACGCCGGCGAACGCCGGAATGAACTTCGAGACCGGGTCGTCGAGCGCGACGGCGCCCTCCTGGACCAGGATCATCACGGCGGTGCTGGTGAGCGGCTTCGTCATCGAGTAGATGCGGAAGATGTCGTCCGGCTCGAGCGCGTCGTCGTCGGCGACGTCGCGCATGCCGGCCGCCTCCCAGTGGACCACCTGCCCGCGCCTCGCCACCATGGTCATCACGCCGGCCAGCCGGCCGTCGTCGACGTAGGCCTGCATGGCGGGACCGATCCGCGCGAGGCCCTCGGAGGACATCCCGGCGTTCTCGGGGCTGGCCGCGGGGAGTCCGGCGTCCGGCGGGAGCGCGGCCGCGCCGCCCGGCTCGGCCTTCGGATCACCGGCGGCGGGCTGGCCGGCGGTGGGCGCTGCGGTGAGCACGACGAGCAGGGCGGCGAGCTGCACGGATCGGGGAATCATGGCGAGCCTCCTCATGTCGGTCCGGCGACGACGGCGGTGCGCCGGCGCTTCGTCCGATGGTACTCGACCCTCGGCGCCCGGCCGGCCGCGGCCCCAGCGAGCGCTTCGCCAACGGCGAGTCGACGGGCTTCTCGAAAGAGGGCAGCTACACCCGGGCCGGTTCCTGGGTGATGGAGGTCGGCACGTCCTCGGCGCACATCATGATTCCGGGTCGCTGATTCGACGCCGGGCGGTCGGTTCGATTGATGGGTCACCGGGCCGCGATTTGACAATGGGCGCACGGTGGCCGACTATCAGAGAGACGTTCCGCGCCTCGGCGCGGCGGCATCCGGCGGGTCTGGGCGACGCCGGAGGCCGGGCGGGTTGGGGCCCGCCGTTGACGGGTGTGCCCAAGCAAGGAGGTGATCCAGTGGACGACCATAGTACGGGCTCTGCGGAGGTGGTGTCCTCGTAGGGACCTCCCGCGCTCCAACGGGTGGCGGGACGCCCCAGTAGACGGGGTAACCCAACGCCACCATCGCAGAACCTTCTGAGGGGGCTCCGATCCGCAAGGGTCGGGGCCCTTTCTTCCTGTACGCGCCTCTATCCGGCGTGCGATGATGTAGAGGCATTTCGCCGCCCCTCGCGGCGGCACGGCGTGACCGGGCGGTGACTGGAGGTCCACCCAATGAAGCGGACGGTGCTCACCCTGAATCTACTGGTGTTGGCTGCGGCCTTCGCCTTGGCGCGGCCCGCCGCCGCGAACGACAACTGGCCCCACTTCCGCGGTCCGACCCTGAACGCGGCGGTGGCCGACAACCCGGACCTGCCCGAGCAGTGGAGCAGCACGGAGAACGTCGAGTGGGTCGCCGACATCCCCGGCCTCGGCTGGTCGAGCCCGGTGGTCTGGGGCAATCGGGTCTTCGTGACCACGGTGACCGCGGTGGGGGACTTCGAGCTGCCCAAGCCTGGGCTGTATGCCCCGAACGGGCGTCCCGACCCGGTGCCCCTGGAGCACGACTGGCGGGTCTACTGCCTGGATCTGGAGACCGGCGCCGTACTGTGGGAGCGCTCGGTCCGGCACGGCCGGCCGGACTTTCCCCGCCACATGAAGAACACCTACGCGTCGGAGACCCCGACCACCGACGGCGAGCACGTCTACGTCCGCTTCGGCGACCTGGGCCTGTACGCCTTCGACATGGACGGGAACGAGGCGTGGCGGCTTTCGATCCCCGATCGGCGGACCCGCTCGGCCTGGGGCTCGGCGTCGTCGCCCCTGGTGTACGGCGACAAGCTGATCATCCTCTACGACAACGAAGAGGAGTCCTGGCTCGCCGCCCTCGACAAGCGGACCGGGGAGGAGCTGTGGCGCACGGCCCGCGACGAGGTGTCGACCTGGGCGACACCCTACGTGTGGGAGAACGAGTTGCGCACCGAGATCGTCACTTCCGGCGTCAACCGCATCCGCTCGTACGATCTCGACGGGCAACTGCTGTGGTCGATGGACGGCCGGATGTCCTGGGCGGCCATCGCGACGCCGTTCTCCAGCCACGGCCTCGTCTACGTCAACTCCGGCTACTTCCGCGACGAGCACCGTCCGGCCTACGCCATCCGCCCCGGCGCAAGCGGCGACATCACCCTCGCCGACGGCGAGCGGTCGAACGAGTTCGTCGCCTGGTACCAGCCGCGGGCCGGCAACTACAACACCTCGCCGCTGATCTACGGCGACATCTACTACAGCCTCCTCGACCGCGGGTTCTTCGAGGCCTACGACGCGGTCACCGGCGAGCCGGTCTACGGGCGCCAGCGCATCCGGGTGGGAGCGAGCTTTACGTCGTCGCCGTGGGCCTACAACGGCAGGATCTTCGCGCTGAGCGAGCAGGGCGACACCTACGTGATTCGCGCCGGCCGCGAGTACGAGGTGATCGGCGTCAACAGCCTGGACGAGATGGCGATGGCGTCGCCGGCCATCGCGGGGGATCGGCTGCTGATCCGCACCAGCTCGAAGCTGTACAGCATCCGCGAGCAATAGCGTAGGAATTCCTGCCACCGGTCTGCAACGATCAGGTTGCACGATCGCCGAGGAGGAACGGTCATGGGTCCCAGCCGGAGAGAGTTCCTGAAGAGTGCGGGCGTCGCGGGCGCGGTGGCGGTGGCCGGCGGGTCGGCCCGGCCGGCGGGCGCCGGCGCGCGGGCGCAATCGGGCGCCGCCGTGCCGCGGTCGGTCGAGACCGAGGTGCTCGAGATCGGCTACGAGGAGAGTGGCGACCCGGCCGGGTTCCCGATCATCCTCCTGCACGGTTTTCCTTATGACATCCGGGCGTGGGACGGCGTGGTTCCGCCGCTGGCGGCTGCCGGCTACCGGGTGCTGGTGCCCTACCTGCGCGGCTACGGCACGACGCGCTTCCGGGATCCCGAGGCGCCGCGGATGGCGGAGCAGGCTGCCATCGCCCAGGACGTCTCCGATTTCGCCGACGCGCTCGGCCTGGAGCGGGTGGCGCTGGCCGGCTTCGATTGGGGCAACCGCGCCGCGTGCATCACCTCCATCCTGCACCCCGAGCGGGTGCGGGCGCAGGTCGCCATCGGCGGCTATTCGGTGCAGGACACCGTGTCCCCGTCTGCTCCGTCCCCGTCGGCGGCGGCCGAGGCCCGTCTCTGGTACCAGTGGTACTTCAACACCGAGCGGGGCAGGGCCGGTCTGGAGGCGAACCGCCACGCGATAGTTCGCTACCTGTGGGAGACGTGGTCGCCGACCTGGGAGTACACCGACGAGGCGTACAACCGCTCGGCCCCGGCGTTCGACAATCCGGACTTCGTCGACGTCGTCATCCACTCGTATCGCCACCGGCACGGCTACGCGCCCGGCGAGGAGCGCTTTCTCGACGTCGAGCGCAGGCTGGCCGAGCGGCCGCCGATCACCGTGCCGGCCATCGTCCTGCGCGGGAACGACAGCGGTTTCGGCCGACCGTCGACCGACCCGACGGCGGACCGGAGCCGGTTCACGAATCTCGTCGCGCGCCGCATCGTCGAAGGCGCCGGACACGACCTGGCGCCGCAACGGCCGGAAGCCGTGTCGTCGGCGCTGCTCGAGCTGCTCGTGTAGATCGGCGGCGCCGGGAGGCGAGGGCAACGAAGGCTGCCGCTCCCGTCAGCCGTGCGGCGAGCGGCGTTCGCGCGAAGGGCGCCGGCTGTGGGCGCAGGCGGCGCGCGACGGTCCGGGTCTCGGTCCGCACCGCGGCACGGCTGCGTCATCCGGTCGCGCTATACTCGCCGCCTGAAACGTAACCCGTCAAGGAGGCTCCACATGAAGCGCGCATCTATCGTCCTCGGTCTGCTCGCCATCGCGGTCGCCGGCTTCCACCCGGCCGGCGTGTCCGCCCAGGAGGACTTCACGGTCCTGTTCGACGGCTCCGACCTGGACGCCTTCAATCCGATCGGCGACGCCAACTGGGAGATCGTCGACGGGGTCGTGCAGGCCGACAGCGGCAGCGGCTTCCTGGTGACGAAGGAGTCGTACGCCGATTTCCACCTGACCCTGGACTTCTGGGTGGACGAGCCGGCCAACAGCGGCATCTTCGTCCGCTGCGCGGATTCGATGAGCGTCAACGACCGCAACTCCTACGAGGTCAACATCTACGACACGCGCGCCGACCAGACCTACCGCACCGGCGGCATCGTCCACATCGCGGCGCCGAACAGCGTGGTCATGACCGGCGGGCGGTGGAACAGCTACGACATCCGCGTGGAAGGCTCGCGGATCCAGGTGACGCTGAACGGCCTGCACATGGTCGACGTCGAGGACACGCAGTTCGCCGACGGGCCGATCGCGCTGCAGTACGGGCTCGGTGTCGTGAAGTTCCGCAACGTGCGCGTCCGGGGGCTGTAGAGGGCCCTCGCTGATCGACCCGGGGGGGAAGCATCGGCGGCCGCTCGACCGCCCGTGCATCCCCCCGGTCTCCTATCTGGTCGCGCTCGGCGCCCGCGGAGACGGCCTGCGGCCACGGCAACCACCGGCTGTTGGAGCAGCAAGGCAGGACACGCGGAGCCGGCCTCGTCCGGAGAGTGATCGCGCCGGGCGCCGATGCCCGCAAGCAGGAAGGTGACAACGATGAGCAGGCGGCAGACGCGGCATCACATGTACGTCGCCCTTCAGGACGACAACAAGATCTCGATCTTCACGATGCACCCCTCCACTGGCGCGCTGAGCTGGCAGGAGGACGTGGCGATCGAAGGCGGGCCGGCGCCGCTGGCGCTCTCGCCCGACAAGCGCGTGCTCTACGTCGGCCGGCGCGGGAGCCAGGAGATCTCCAGCTACGGAGTCGACCAGCGGACCGGGAGCCTGTCGTTCCTGGGGACGGCGCCGCTGCAGGGCGAGCCGGTCTACGTCTCCACCGACCGTACCGGGCGCTTCGTGCTCTCGGCCTACTACTACCAGAGCACGGCGGCGGTGCACGCGGTGAACGAGGACGGCGTGGCCACGTTCCCGCCCGTCGAGTGGCGCTTCACGGCGCACGGGGCGCATGCGATCCTGACCGACCGGTCCAACCGGTTCGCCTACGTCCCGCACATCGCCAACCGGGGGCCGAACCGGATCTACCAGTTCCGGTTCGACGCGCAGACCGGCCGGCTGACGCCCAACGACCCGCCCTTTCATGGTCCGGAGGAGTATCTCGGGCCGCGGGCGCTGGCGTTCCACCCGTTTCTCGACGTCGTCTACTTCTCGGACGAGCAGGGGAGCAGCGTCACTGCGTACAACATCGATCCCGACAAGGGCACGCTGTCGCCGCTGCAGACCATTTCCACGCTGCCCGCGGGCTACACCGGGAACAACACCTGCTCGCAGATCCGGATCTCGTCCACCGGCGAGTTCCTGTTCGCGCCGAATCGCGGGCACAACAGCGTCGCGAGCTTCCGGGTCGACGCCACCACGGGCCGGCTGACGGCGGCGGGCCGTGTCGGGACGGAGCCGGTTCCGCGCGCGTTCGGCCTCGATCCGGACGGGCGTTTCCTGTTCGCGGCCGGGCAGCAGTCCGGACGGTTGGCGTCCTACGCCGTGGACCATGAGAGCGGTGACCTGACGCCTCTGGAGACCTACGAGGTGGGCAACAACCCGATGTGGGTCCTGATGACCACGCTGGACGGCTGAACCCGGCGGGAGCAGGACCACGTGGCAACGGATTGCGAGGCGCACGGGGAGTCGGGATCCGATAGCGCCGACCCGTTGCGCGGGCGGTGACGATTACATGTGTATGCAGTGGTGTGCAGTGTGTGCGCACGGTTGGAGGAGGAAATGAGGATACTGCCGTTCGGAAGACAGGTCGCGATCGCGGTGGCCGCTGCGCTGGCCTTGACGCTGGCAGCGGAAGTGACGTCGGCACAGGAAGTGTCGTATACGCCGGTCACCGACGAGCGGCTGCGGGAGGGTGACCCGAGCGACTGGCTGATGTACCGCCGGACCTACGACAGCCAGGGCTACAGCCCGCTCGACCAGATCACGAGGGAGAACGTCACGGACCTCGTGCCGGTGTGGACGATGTCCACCGGCGTGACGTCCGGCCACGAGGCGCCGCCGGTCGTCAACGACGGCGTGATGTTCGTGACGACGCCGGAGGACCGCGTCATCGCCATCGATGCGCGCACCGGCGAGCAGCTCTGGATCTACAACCGGCAGTTCCCGGAGGGCATGGCGCACCCGCACCGCACGAACCGCGGCGTGGCCCTGTACGGCGACAAGGTCTTCTACACGACGCACGACGCGTTCGTGGTGGCGCTCGACGCGGTGTCGGGCGAGGTGGTCTGGGAGACGGCGGTCGCCGACTACAGGACCGGGTACTACATGACCATCGCCCCGCTCGTGGCAAACGGCAAGGTGCTGGTCGGGCCCTCGGGGGGCGAGCGCGGCATCCGCGGTTTCGTGGCGGCATTGGATCCGGATTCCGGCGAGGAGGTGTGGCGCTCGCACACGATTCCGGATCCCGGCGAGCCGGGAAGCGAGACCTGGCCGGGCGAGACATGGCGCACCGGCGGCGCCTCGATCTGGATCACCGGGTCGTACGACCCGGAGCTCAACCTGACCTACTGGGGCACCGGGAACCCGGGCCCGTGGATCGGCGATCAGCGGCCCGGCGACAACCTCTACACGAACTCGGTCGTCGCGTTCGATGCCGATACGGGCGAGCTGAAGGGCTATCACCAGTACCACCACAACGGCTCGTGGGACTGGGACGAGGTGTCCGCGCCGATCCTGATCGACGTACCCCGCGAGGGGCGCACGATCCCGACGCTCGTCCACCCGGCCCGCAACGGATACCTGTGGATGCTGGAGCGGAAGGCGGACTCCATCGACTTCGTCGACGCGCAGCCCTACGTGGACCAGAACGTGTTCACGTCCATCGATCCGGTCACCGGCCGTCCCGAGTACGACCTCGAGCGCAAGCCGGGCACGAACAAGCCCGCCACCTTCTGCCCGTCTCTGTGGGGCGGCAAGGACTGGCCGCCGGCCGCCTACAGCCCGCAGACCGGATATCTCTACATCCCGGCGAACGAGAACCTCTGCTCGACCATGGTCGGCGTGGAGGTCGACTACGTGCCCGGCCGCGGCTTCACCGGCGCGTCGCAGACGGTGTTCGTGGTGGACCAGGCCGACCACATCGGCGAGATCCAGGCCTGGAATCTCGCCACCGGCGAGCAGGTCTGGACGCACGAGTTCGGCAGTTCCCAGAACTGGGGGCCGATTCTCGCCACCGGCGGCGGGCTGATCTTCGCCGGCGGCACCAACGACCGCTACTTCCGAGCCTTCGACGCCGAGACGGGCGAGCTGCTGTGGGAGCAGCGCACCAACTCGGGCGTCATCGGCGTACCGTCGTCCTACGAGATCGACGGCGTGCAGTACATCGCGGTGCAGTCCGGCTGGGGAGTGGACGCGGCAGGCATGCAGCGGGCCGTGAACACGCACTTCGAGGCCGAGAAGCTGGTCCCGCAGGGCGGTGTCATCTGGGTCTTCGCCCTGCCGGCGGATCGCCGGTGACGCCTGGGAGCGCGTGGCGCAACGCCGCGTAGCACCGACAGCGACGCGGCGCCCGCGTGGCAAGGCGCGACGCGGGGCCGCAGGCCATCGCCCGAGGCGGTCTCCCTGAGGGGACAGCCTCGGGCCTTACCTTCCGTCAGCCCTTTATCCGGTTCGTGATTCTGATGGCGGCAATCGTCGCCACGCTGGCATACAGGCTGGTCGACACGCCTCCGAGTATGCCGTCCAGATACATGCCGACTGCCGGGATCGCGTTGAGCACGTCCGACCCGGCGGCGGCGCCGAACGTCAGAACCACGATGAAGTGCGACGTCACGTCCTCGGCGTCGAGCTTCGCCAGGACGGGGTAGGCGAGGCCCAGAAGGACCAGCAGAATCGTCAGGCCGTTGCCCGGAACCGCATCGGGCGCCACGGCCAGCACGATGGACGTCAGCAGCGTCAAACCAACGGTTACTCTGGGTGCCATTCTCTTCATCCTTTCAGGGAGTGGTACGACGAACCCCCGGTTCACGGCAGAAGGAGACCCGGCTTCTATTCTTCAACCCTTGATTCGATTGGCGATCCGCAGCGCCGCGATCGTCGCCACGCTGGCGTACAGCGCCGTGGACAGGCCGCCGAGTATGCCGTTCAGATACATGCCGACCGCCGGGATCGCATTGAGCACTTCCGACTCGGCGGCGGCGCCCACCGCCAGGACGACGACCAGGTAGGCGGTCGCATCCTCCGGGTCGATCGCCACGTAGGCCCAGGCGAGGCCCAGAACGACCAGCAGAATCGTCAGGGCGTTGCCCGGGATCGCCTCGGGCGCCACGGCCAGCACGATTGCCGCCAGCAGGATCAAGCCGATGATTGCTCTGGTTGCCATTCTCTCCTCCTTGCATGGAGTCCACGACAGACCTCGTACCCACCCGTCCGGTGCTTCCCGGCAGGTCCCCCGTTGCGGTCGAGAGGGCCTGCGCGCTTGCACGCCCGTACGCCGGTGCGCTGGTTCGATCGCGGCTATGGGCAGGTTGGCGAGGCGACGCGCCCCGGTGCACGGTCGGTGTACCGGTCACCGGAGAGACAGGGTGAACGAGACGTTGCAGCGGCGACATTGCGCGCTCACGTTCCCGATCTGCCGCCTGCACGCCCCGTGGAACCTGCAGGCCGAAACCCTACTTGCCGTAGACGAAGGGAAACCAGTGTTTCGCGTTCCCGCGTACCGGTCAAGGAAAATCGTGATTGCGCGTTGAGGATCGCCGGGTGGCGCGGGAAGCTCAATACTCGCGGAACATCCGTCGAATCTCGTCGAGGTCCCGGGTCCTGGCAAGAGCCAGCATCAGGAGGATGCGCGCCTTCTGCGGGTTGAGGGTGTCGCCGGCAATCATTCTCAGTTCGCCATCGGGCGTGCGCGGCAGGACACGTCCGCTTCCGACCCGGTTCGACCTCACGATGATCGGCCGCGCGTCGGCGGGCAACGTGGTCACTCGTTCGAGCGCCTCGCGCTCCCGGCGGGACATGCCGCCGGCGCCGGTGCCGGCCAGCACGATGCCGTCGACGCCGTCCTCGATCAGCGCCTGAATCAGCACCGGGTTCGCCTCCACGTAGGAGTAGACGATGTCCACCCGCGGAAACGCCGTCACTCCCGCCAGGTCGAACTCCGAGTCGGCGGTATGGCGCCTGCTCGGCGCGCGGTAGAAGGCGACGCGGTCGCCGTCGACGTACCCGAGCAGTCCGAGGTCGCGGGAGCTGAACGTCTCCAACCGGTATGTACTGGTCTTGGTGACGTCGCGGGCGGCGTTGATCTGGTCGTTCAGCACGACCAGCACGCCCTTGCCGCGCGCTTCCGGCGACGCCGCGGTGCGAACCGCGTTCAGCAGGTTCAGCGGACCGTCGGCGCTGATGGCGGTCGCCGGCCGCTGGGCGCCCACCAGCACCACCGGCCGAGCGTGGCGGACGGTCAGGTTGAGGAAGTACGCCGTCTCTTCCAGCGTGTTGGTGCCGTGGGTGATCACCACGCCGGCGGTGTCCGGCTCGTTGCTGAAGATCTCGTCGATGCGGCGGGCGAGCGAGCGCCAGTCGTCGAAGGTGATGTTGGGGCTGCCGACGTTGGTGACCTGCTCGACGCGGATGGTCGCATGACGCGCCAGGTCCGGCACCGCGGCGACGAGCTCTTCGCCCGAGAAGGTACCGGCCCGGTACTCGGTCAGGCTGGTAGGCGAGGCGCCCCCGCCCGAGATGGTTCCGCCGGTCGCGAGCACCCAGACCACCGGCGGGGCGCCGGGCGCCTCCTGGGCGCTCGCTCCGACGCCCAGGAAGCCGCAGAGTGCGATGGAGGCTGCCAGCCCGACGCAACGCACGGCCCGCGGACGGGAGTTGTCTGTCGTCATGGCGGCATCCTGATGGCCCGCGGTCGTCAATGCAAGCACATCCGGCACGTCCTCTTGTCATCTAGATGCCCACCGCGCGAGACGTCGTCGCTCGGCAGCAGGGTGCGACCGACCGCTGCTGCTGTTCCAGGAAGAGGTCGAGCAGACAAGCAATCTGGCCTCGGCAAACAAGGGGGAAGGCTCGAGTGGTGGCTTCTGGTGCCGGGTCCGTCTTGCGGCGCGCTCCGCCGGAGGCCCGATTCTACCCGCGCGCGTGTCCGCCGGCGTCGATTGGCTATCATGGTGCGTGGCTCGACCGGCGCACGAGAGGGGCGCACCATGGCCGTAGCAGTAGAGCGGGAACGCGTCGCGGATGTCCACCCGTACCGTTTCAACGTCGACGAGTTCCTCCGGATGGGCGAAGCCGGAATCTTCACCGAGGACGACCGGGTGGAGCTGATCGATGGAGAGATCCTGGAAATGACTCCCATCGGCCCGCTGCACGCGTGGATCGTGGATCGCCTCAACGAGCTGATCATGGGGCGTCTGGCCGGCAAGGTGCACGTACGCATTCAGAATCCGGTTCGCCTGGGCAGCCATACCGAGCCGCAACCCGACCTGGTGGTTGCGCGCAGGAGCGACGCCTACGCCAATCGCCATCCCGAGCCGGGCGACGTCCTTCTCGTCATCGAGGTGGCCGACTCGTCCCTGCGCTACGACCGGTTGGAGAAGCTGCCTCGATACGGCAGGGCCGGCATCCCCGAGACGTGGCTGGTGGACGTCGAGGCGCGCACCGTCACCGTCTGCACGGGACCCGGCGCCGGCGGCTACGCGCGACAGCAGGTGCGGCAGTGCGGCGACGCGTTGGCCGCGACCAGCGTGCCGGAGTTCGGATTCCCGGTCGACGACGTCTTCGGCAAGTGAACGGCGACAGCGCCCGGGAACGTCCTCACAATCAGCGACGGCAAGGAGACTCGACACATGGACAGACGACAGTTTCTCGCGACATCGGGCATGGCGGTGATGGCGGCGGCGCTTAGAGATTTCCCGCTCGCCGGCTGGCAGGGACTCACGACCTCGTTCGAGGACCTGCGCCGGGGCGTGGGCATCTTCAACGGCCAGGGGGGCACGATCGGGTGGCTCCTGAACGCGGACGGCATCCTGATCATCGACAGCCAGAACGCCGCGGCGGCGGCCGCCTGCATCGAGGGCATCGGGGAGCGCTCGTCGAATGCCATCGACATCCTGGTCAACACGCATCACCACGGCGATCACGTCGGCGGCAACCAGACGTTCCGTCCCGTGGTCGGCTCCATCGTCGCCCACGAGAACAGCGCCATGTGGCAGCGGAGCGCCGCCGAGCAGGCGGGGAACGAGGACACGCAGGCCTATCCGGACGAGACCTTCACCGATGAATGGCGGACGACGATCGGGGACGAGACGGTCGTGGCCCGGTATCACGGCGCCGGTCATACGAGCGGCGACTGCGTGGTGACCTTCGAGCAGGCCAACGTCGTGCACATGGGCGACCTGATGTTCAATCGCCTGCACCCGTTCGTCGACCGTGGCTCCGGGGCGCGGATTTCGGGCTGGATAGAGGTGTTGGAGCAGGTGTCCGCGGCGCACGCGGCCGACACCATCTACATCTTCGGGCACGGGACCCCCGGGGCCGGCGTGACCGGCGACCAGGGCGAGCTCGCGCACCTGCGCGACTACTTCACGGCGGCGCTGGACCTGACCCGCCGCGAAATGGCGGCCGGCCGGTCGAGGGAAGAGATCACCGGTACCGAGTCGCTGCCGGGGTTCGAGGACCACGTGTCGCCGTTTGCGCTGCTCAGCCTGAGCGGCGTGCTCGGCGTGGCGTACGACGAGCTCAGCGAGGGATAGGCGGTGGATCCCGTCGCGCGAACGGGGTCGGCCCGGCGCGCCGTAGCGAGGTGCGCCGCGGCCGGCCGGAGTCGGCGAGCAGGGACCGGCCGTCGACTCGTTTCCTCTGCCGGTTGCGTTCCGGCGCGACCGTTCCGCGACGCAGTTTCGCGACCGCCATTGCCGATTCCACTTCCGGTCGAAAAGAGTCTTCGACCGGTGAGAATGCCCAGGAGGACCACCGTGCGTTCCATGATGCCGAAGTCGACCGTCGCCGTCGTTGCCGCGCTGTTCGTTCTGGCCCTCACGGACGGGACCGCTGCCGGGGAACCCCGTTCCGCTGCCGAGTCGCAGCCCGCGGCCGACGACCGCGTGGAGCAGCTCAAGAAAGAGGCGCTCGAGGACGTCGACGCCCGCCGGGACTTCATCCAGCGGATGGTCGACACCCAGTTCAGCTTCGGTGAGCTCGGCTTCCAGGAGTTCGAGACCCAGCGCTACCTCACCGGGATCCTCGAGCGCGAGGGGTTCGAGATCGAGCTGGGGACGGCGGGCATGCCGAGCGGCTGGCTCGCCCGGTGGGGCTCGGGACGTCCGGTCATCGCGCTCGGCAGCGACGTCGACGGCATCCCGAGGTCGTCGCAGGTACCGGGCGTGGCGTACCGCCAGCCGCAGATCGAGGGCGCCCCGAGCCACGGCGAGGGGCACAACTCGGGACAGGCGGTCAACATCGCCGCGGCGCTCGCGGTGAAGGAGATCATGGAGCGGGAGGGGATCCCCGGCACGCTCCTGATCTGGCCCGGCATCGCCGAGGAGCAGCTCGGCGGCAAGGCGCACTTCGTACGGGCGGGGGTGTTCGACGACGTCGACATCGTGCTCTACAGTCACGTCAGCAGCGCGATGACGACCGCCTGGGGCGACAGCCGCGGGAACGGAATGGTCTCGGTGGAGTACACCTTCGAAGGGGAATCCGCGCACGGCGCCGGCGACCCGTGGAACGGCCGCAGCGCACTCGACGCGGTCGAGCTGATGAACATCGGCTGGAACTTCCGGCGCGAGCACCTCCGCATCCAGCAGCGCTCGCACTACGTCATCAGCGACGGCGGCGACCAGCCGAACGTCGTGCCGTCGAGCGCCAGCGTCTGGTACTTCTTCCGCGAGAGCGACTACGACAACATCATGCGGATGTGGCGGATCGGAGACGCCATGGCCGAAGGCGCGGCGAAGATGACCGACACCACGGTCACCTCGCGGGTCCTCGGCGCGGCTTGGCCGCAGCACCACAACCGGGTGATTGCCGAGACGATGTTTGCCGCCATCCGGCGGGTCGGGATGCCCGACTGGTCGGAGGACGATCAGCGCTTCGCCCGCGCCGTGCAGAAGATGCTCGACGTGGAAGAGCAGGGCCTGTTGACGGAGGTGCAGGAAGAACTCGACGGCACCGAGCGGATTCCCGACAACCAGCGGCGCGGCGGCGGCTCCGACGACATCGGCGATATCTCGTGGGTCGTGCCGACCGCCACGTTGCGGTTCCCGTCCAACATTCCCGGCGGCGCGGGCCACAACTGGAACAAGTCCATCGCCATGGCCACGCCGATCGCCCACAGGGGGGCGACCGCCGGCGCCAAGGTCCAGGCGCTGACCCTGCTCGACTTCCTGCTCCAGCCCCGGCTCGTGCAGCAGGCGCGGGACTACTTCGAGAAGCAGACGGAGGACCGGCAGTACACGACGTTTCTGCGGCCGGAGGACGAGCCGGCGATCTGGCTGAACCGGGAAATCATGGAGCGCTTCAAGCCGCAGCTCGAGGAGCTCTACTACGACGAGACGCGCTACGACACCTACCTCGAGCAGCTCGGCATCGAGTACCCGCAAATCGAGAGGCCGAACGACTGAGCTCGCGAGGGCGGCCGGTTACCCGCGGGCCGCGGCGAGGGCCGAGTCCAGGGAGTCGAGCATCGGTATGATCCGGTGCATGCCGGAGAGCCGGAAGATATCCGCCAGGTGAGAAACCAGGTTGCACAGGGCCAGGCGCCCTTCGCGCCGCTGCAACTCGCGGGCCGTCGTGAGGACGATCCGCAGGCCGGCGCTGCCGATGTAGCTCAGCTTGCGGCAGTCGAGGACGACACGCTCGGCCCCGTCGTCGAGCAGTCCCTGTATCGACTCCTCGAATCCCTTCGCGGCAGAGGAGTTGAGGTGTCCCTGCAGCGTGACGACGAGAACGCCCGCGTCCCGTCCGATCTCGCAACTGAATTCCAGCGGTTTCTTCGCCATGGTCGGCCCTCCGATGCCGCAACTGCGATACCAGTGTAGACGACGTGCGCTCACCGCTCCGTTGTTTGCGGGGCCCTGCGGCGGCGCTCGACGTGCAGGCGCGCCGCTGCGAAAAGACTCGCCGCGGTCGTCCGGACGGTTCACATGACGACAGAAGTCGAGGCCCTGAACATCGCCATCGGAAGCGTGCTCGCTTTCAACGGGATCGTCCTGACGGTGATCTGGTGGTGGACAGGTTCCAGGACCAGCATCGAGATTCCGGCCTTCGGCGCCTGCTGGTTGCTGTACGGCGTTCGCGCCCTCGGACAGGTCGAGGCCCTGAAGGCCGCGGCCCCGATCGACCCGGTGCTGTGGGACCGGATAACCTACGGCGCCTACTACGCGCAGGGCATCGCATCGTGGGTATTCGTCGAGGCCTTCTGGCGCACGAGCGGCATGCTCAAGGTCTTCCGGCGGTTCTGGCAGTTCCACGTCGTCTTCACGATCGTGGCGATCGGGAGCGACACCTACCTGGGCGCCGGCGGAACGATGCTGCAACAGCACGTAGCCCTGCTGCTGGTGTACGTCACGACGACGATCGTCCACTTCTTCACCGGCCACATCCGCTACGAAGCGGGAACGCGCACTTCATACGTCGCGACGGTCATCGCAGCGACAATCATCCTGCATGACGCTCTGGCCAGGCTCGGTCTGCTGCCATGGACGCAGTTGTTCGGGCCCATCGGCATGGCCACGCTCGCCGTCGCGATCTCGTACAACCTGCTGAAGAGGGCGATCGACAACGAGACGCGCGTCACGGCCCTCGAGACCGAGCTGGCCACGGCGCTGAAGATACAGAAGTCCCTGCTGCCGCGCCGGCAGCCGGGCATCGCGTCCGGGGGGTTCAGCGTGCGGCACATTCCGGCGGACCTGGTCGGCGGCGATTTCTACGACGTCATACCTGTCGACGAGCGGCGGTTCGGCGTCCTGGTGGCCGACGTGACGGGGCACGGCATTCCGGCGGCGCTGATCGCCAATCTGGTGAAGATGGCTTCGGTGGCCAACGCCGCCTCCGTCGCGAATCCGTCGAGGTTCCTGGCGGGAATGAACGCGGACCTCATCGATCAGCTCAACGATCACTTCGTGACGGCGGCTTGCGCGTACTTCGATCTCGAAGCCGGCGAGCTGCACGTATCGAGCGCCGGCCACCCGTACCCGATCCTCACCTCGCGACATCGTCCGGGCGCCGAGGAGATAGGCACCGCCGGGGCCGCCATCGGAATGCTCCACGACGAGGTCTACCCGTCGAGCCGACGCCGGATCACGGCGGGAGACCGGGTGGTCTTCTACAGCGACGGACTGACCGAGGCGACCGCCCCGGACGGCGAGATGTTCGCTCTGCGACGGTTTCGGCGGTTGCTCCAGAACTACCGTCTGGTGAGCAGCGAGCGGTGCGCCGAGAATACCCTCGAGCAGCTCGCCAGATGGCGGCAGCAATCGGCGCTCGCGCTCGACGACGACCTGACGCTCCTCATCGTCGACATCCCGGACCGGCCCACGGCGGTCTGACGGGACCCTCCGTCCGGACCCGCGATACGCTCCGCCGGCCCGCACGCGCGATGCGGATGCGGGGCTACCGGCGCCCCGAGCCGTACAGCACTCTGCCCGGCCGCGCCCCGGAGTGCTCGCCGCCGTCCACGACCAGCGTGCCGTTGACCAGCACGTACTCGACGCCCACGGCGTACTGGTGCGGCTCGGGAAAGGTCGCGCGGTCGATGACGCGGTCGGGATCGAAGACGGCGATGTCGGCGAAGAACCCCTCGCGCAGCAGGCCGCGGTCCTGCAGGCCGAGCCGCTGGGCGGTCGCGCCGCTCATCTTGCGTACCGCCTGCTCGAGCGTCAGCACGCCGCGCTCGCGCACGTAGCGGCCCAGCACGCGGGCGAACGTGCCGTACTCGCGCGGGTGCGGCACGCTCGCGCCGAAGACCGAGACGCCGCCGTCGGAACCGATGGCGGTGGCCGGGTGCCGCATGATGCGCTCGACGTCCGCCTCGTCCATCGCGTGGTAGATCGCGCGAGCGCCGCCGTTCTCGACGATCTCCATGACCAGGTCGGCGGCGTTGGCCACCGTCACCTCGATCTCCCGCTCGGCGAGGATGTCGGCGAGGCTCTTGCCCTCCAGCGACCGGTCCCATTCGCACAGGCCGATGACGATGTTCGCGGGATCGCCGCCGCCGCGATCGTGCTCGATGCGGTAGACGATCTCCCCGCGGATGCGCCGCCGCGTCTCGGGGTCCCGCAGCCGCGCGATCAGCTCCTGCGTGCCGCCCGCCTGCGCCCACTGCGGCACCACGGCGGTGATTCCGGTCTGCGAGGCGGTGTAGGGATACTGGTCGATGGTGATGTCGACCCCGCGCGCACGGGCGGCGTCCACCAGCGCGAGGCTGTCGGCGCTCCGGCCCCACATGTCGCGGCTGATCGCCTTGTGATGGGTCATCTGCACCGGGATGCCCGCCTCCTCCCCGATGCGGATCGTCTCGCGTACGGAATCGAGCAGGAGCAGCGCCTCGTCGCGCATGTGGGAGATGTAGATGCCGCCGTACCGCGCGGCCACCTCCGACAGCGCGATGACCTCCTCGGTCGACGTGAAGCTGCCGGGGACGTAGAACAGGCCGGTGGACAGGCCGAAGGCGCCTTCCTGCATCGCATCGGCGACGAGCGTGCGCATGCGGTCGAGCTCGTCGCGCGTCGGATCGCGGTCGTCGCTGCCCATGACGGTGCGGCGGATGGTGCCCTGGCCGGCGAAGATCCCCCAGTTCGGACTGATGCCGAGCCCGGCGATTCGCGCCAGGTGCTCGCCGACGGGCCACGGGGAGCTGCCGTCGTTCCCCTCGGTCAGCGTCGTGACGCCCTGCAGCAAGTAGTTGTCGGCCGTCGGCACGTCGAAGATGCCGCGCACGGCGTGCGTGTGCGGATCGATGAACCCGGGCGCCACCACCAGGCCTTCGGCGTCGAGGACCCGATCCGCGGTCGCGTTCGGCAGGTGGCCGACGCGCACGATCCGGTCGCCGCGCACCGCGACGTCGGCGCGCACCCAGGGGTTTCCGGTGCCGTCGACCACCCGGCCGCCGCGGATGAGCAGGTCGAAGTGTTCCTCCTGCTGTGCCGCGAGAGGCGCCGCGGACAGCGCCAGGGCCACGAAAAGCAGGAACCGTCGCGCGTGGGTTGTCAGTCGCTCTCGGTGCATGGTGGAACTCCCGTGGGTGAGTCTGGCTTGAGCCCGGCAGCGCAAGTATAGTTTCGTGGGGCGCCGCATCCGGCGCCGGAAGAGGAGAGGTCGCCATGAGACGCAGCGTGTGCCTGGGAATTCTGACTCTGATCGGCGTCCTCCTGACGGCGGCGACCTACGAGGCGCGGCAGGAGCGGGTGGACCTCGAGGTCCAGACGATTGCCGACAACCTCTACATGCTGGCCAACGCCTCGACGGTGCAGGGGATGGGCGGCGGCGGAAACACCGCGATCTGGGTCATGGCCGACGGCGTGGCGCTCGTCGACACCAAGATCAACGGGTACGGGCAGGACATCATCGCCCACGTGGCCGGGATCACCGACAAGCCGATCAGCACCGTCATCAACACGCACACCCACTTCGACCACAGCGGTGGCAACATCGAGCTCCCCGACACGGTGAACTTCGTGGTGCACGAGAACACCCGCGCGCAGATGGCGCGGGACACCTGCGAGCCGGTGACCAACTGCGACGCGTTCAAGGGCGAGAACGCGAAGTACCTGCCGCAGACCACCTATTCCGACCGGATGTCGCTGTTCGCCGGACCGGATCAGATCGACCTCTACCACTTCGGCCGCGGCCACACCGACGGCGACACCTTCATCGTCTTCACCGCTGCGCGCACCCTGCACACCGGCGACATGTTCCAGCGCAAGGGCCTGCCCTTCATCGACGTGGCCAACGGCAACGGCAGCGCCACCGAGTTCGGCTCCACGCTGCAGAAGGCGGTCGCCGGCATCTCGGACGTCGACACGGTGATCCCCGGCCACAACCCGACCCCGGTCACCTGGGCCGAGTTCGTCGACTTCAGCGGCTTCTACAACGACGTGGTGAGCAAGGCGCAGAACGGCAAGGCCGCCGGCCGGTCGGTGGACGACGTGGTGGCCGCCTACCGCGTGCCCGACGAGTACAGCGACTTCGCGGCGCCCGAGCAGAGCGTGCGGACGACGATGCAGTACGTCTTCGACGGGCGGTAGGGAACATCGGAAACGCCCAGTCGCCGCACCCTTGCCGGTGCAGGCTCCGGCTCGCGTGGTGACAGGGCCTCGCCGCTCTCGGTGCCACGCGGAGTTTCGCCACGGGCTGTAAAGGGTGCCGGGCCGCATGGCGTCAGGAGGCTACATGGAGAGACTGCACGGCATGGGCGTGCGTTTCGGCGCCGCGGCGATGGTGCTGGCGGCCTCGGCGGCCGCCGGGCAGACCACCAACGACCCGTTCCCGGACCCGATTCCGGCGACCGACGGCGTCATCACGGTGGGCGCCGTCGAGTTCGCGGCGCTGCCGTTCGTCGACGGCCAGCCGCCGCGGATGATGCGGCTGGTGGACGAACCGGGCACGGGGCGCCTCTTCGTGAACGACATGTGGGGCCTGGTCCATACCGTCAGCTACGATGGCGGGACGGTTACGCAATACCTCGACATCAGGGAACCGCGCTGGGGCGTCGAGGTCGAGGCGTCCCGGCGCGAGCGCGGGTTCCAGAGCTTCACCGTGCACCCGCAGTTCGGCGTGCCCGGCACGCCGGGCTTCGGGAAGCTCTACACCTACACCGATACGAGCAACACCGGGCCGCCGGCCGACTTCGTACCGCACGGCGGGTCCGACGCGCAGGACACGATCCTGCTGGAGTGGACGGCCGCGGATCCGACCGCCGCGGTCTACGACGGCGGTCCGCCGCGCGAGCTGCTGCGCATGGAACAGCCGTTCCGCAACCACAACGGGGGACAGGTGGGCTTCAACCCGCTCGCCGCACCCGGCGATCCCGACTTCGGCCTGCTCTATGTGGGGTCGGCGGACGGCGGCAGCGGCGGGGACCCGCTGGACCTCGCGCAGAACCTCGGCTCGATCCTGGGCAAGGTCCTGCGCATCGACCCGCTCGGCTCGAACAGCGCCAACGGGCGGTACGGCATCCCCGCGGACAACCCGTTCGCGAGTGACGGCGACCCCGCCACGCTCGGCGAGATCTACGCCTACGGCGTGCGCAATCCCCAGCGCTTCGCCTGGGACGAGCGGAACGGCAACCTGTTCCTGGCGGACATCGGCCAGAACATCGTCGAGGAAATCAGCCTCGTGCCGCGGGGCGGCAACCTCGGCTGGAACGACTGGGAAGGGAGCTTCCGGTTTATCAGCCGCCGCGCGGTCAGCCTGGCCGATCCGCGCGGCGAGGCCGGCCTGTCCTATCCGGTGGTCGAGTACGGCCAGCTCGATCCGCTCCTCCAACCCAGCTCCATGGCCACCGGCCTGGTCGTCTACCGGAACGACGCCGTGCCGCAGCTCGAGAACCTGGTGCTCTTCGGGGACGGTCCCAGCGGCGAGGTCTTCCACTTCTCCGCGGACGATCTGCCGGCGGGCGGGCAGGCGATGCGCCGCGTCCTGTTCCGCGACGGGGCCGGGACGAAGACGCTGCTGCAGATGATCCGGGAGAAGAACGTCGCCCAGGGGCGAACGCCGGCCACCCGTGCGGACGTGCGCCTGGATACCGGGCCGGAAGGAGAGATCTTCCTGCTCAACAAGCACGACGGCGTCATCCGCCGGCTCGTGCCGTAGCCGAGCCGAACGCATGGGGAGGCGCATGTTGCTCGCCCTGCTCGTCGTGATGTGTCCGGCCGGCTGGGCCGGATGCGGCGACGGGAGCGACGCCCCGGCTGCTCCGAGCGTCCCGGCCGCGCCGGTGACGCCTCCCGCGGCGACGGAGGAGTGCTCGGCGTCGGCGACGTATGCCGTGACGTTCCGGGCGACCTGGGACGCGACGTCGCACGGCAGCTCTCCGCCGTTCCCGGCGGGCGCTCACTTCTCCCGCGTGGCCGGCACGACCCACGTCGACGGGACCTCGTTCTGGAGCAGCGGCGGCATCGCGGCGACGGTATCGAGAGCATGGCCGAGACCGGCGCCGTCACCACGCTCTGCAACGAGGTGCAGGCCGAGGCGGACCGGGGACGGGCGGGCGGCTGCGTCAGGGGCCGGGAAGCCTCGTTTCGTTCCCCGGGCACGGTCACCCTGTCCTTCGACGTGGACGAGGAGCTCCCGTTCCTGACCCTGGTGTCGATGATCGCGCCCAGCCCGGACTGGTTCGTCGGCGTCGACGGCATCGCGCTCCGGGAGGGGGAGTGCTGGGCGCCGCGGATCGAGCTGGACCTGACGGGCTACGACGCGGGAACGGACAGCGGAAGGACGTTCACCGCTCCGGACGCCGACGTCACGCCGCACGAGCCGATCGGGCCGATCGACGACCTGCCCGCGGGCGTGCGGGATGTGCCCTTCGCGACGTTGGTGCTGGAACACGAGGGCGGGTAGCCCGAAGACCTCGCCCGCGGCTCCGATTCCCGCCGAACCAGACCTGGCCAGGGAGTCTGCCCCGTCCTGCGGCGCAGACTCCCGGCCGTCTTCCCCGTCCCTTCTAGAAGAGCGCCGTCGCGCGGCGCTGCCAGGGCTGCCTGCCCTTGTCCTGCGAAATCGCTTCCACGTTGCCCACATAGGTCCCGGCCTGTGTCAGCACGTGGTGCAGGTCGTTGCCGACGCTGATGAACGGGAAGCCCTTTTCCAGGAACTCGCCGACCCGGTCGGTTCCGAACAGGAAGAGCCCGAGGATCACGCCGTTCTTCGCGGCGGCCGCCCGCAGCCGATCGGTCGCGTCGCGCAGCTCGTCCGAGAAGTACATGTCCGGAAACTGGTACTTCTCGTACAGGCCGAGCGACATGCACAGGTCGTTCTGTCCGAGGAACATCAGATCGACTCCCGGCACCGCGGCGATCTCGTCGATGTTCCTGATGCAGTCGGCCGTCTCCACCTGCAGCGCCACGATCACGTTGTCGTTGGCGGCGCCGGCGTAGCCGAGCAGGCCGCCCTTGTTCATGCTGCGCTGCGGAAAGTAGACCGAGCGGGTGCCCGCCGTCGGGTAGCGGCAGCAGCTCACCGCCTGCCGCGCTTCGTCCGCGGTGTTGATGTACGGCACCAGCACGCCGTCCGCGCCGACGTCGAGCGACTGCTGGATGCCGCCGCGGTCGTGGCAGCCGGCGACCCGCACCAGAGACTTGGCTCCTCCGCCGGAGATCCCGGCGATCATCGCCGACAGCGTCTCGAAGCCCATCGGGCCGTGCTGGGAATCCACGAGCAGCCAGTCGTAGCCGCTGTGGGCGAGCTGCTCGGCTACGGTGGGGCTGTGCGCATTCAGGAACAGGCCCAGCTTGGGCATTCCCTCGCGCAGTTGCTGCTTGAACTCGGCTCCGGTCAATGCGTCACTCATCGTTCTGGAATCCTCCGCTGCCGCGGGTGGGTGTCGAAAGGTGTCGCGGCAGGTTACGCGTGCAGGTTCTACAGGATCGCCGGGCGCAGGGCAAGGGGTGCCGGGCCGAACGGCTGCATCACGTCGTTGAAGTGCACTGCAGGGCGCATCGACGACTCTCCTCGACACTGGCCCCGGCAGATGGGTTGACCACCTGCGAATACATTCCTATTCTATTCATGTGAGTACTACCGTGCACCTGCCGGCAGACCTGCTTGCGTCGGTCGACCGACAGGCGCAGTCCCTCGCCATGAGTCGAAACCGCTACATCGTTCGTGCGCTCGAGCGGGCTCTGGCAACCGAGACCGGGTGGAGCGCGGAGTTCGTCGAAGAGCTCGCGTCGGCGCGCACCGACATCGAAGGGCGACGAGCACTCGAAGAGTTGCGGGCCGTCGCGGCGGCCCGCCGGACGCGGAAGGGGCCGCCGGCGTTGTGAAGTACGTCCTGGACACGAACACGCTTTCCTTTGCGATGGCAGGGGACCCGGCGGTCTGTGAGAGCATCCTGTCGCGGAGCCGTACGGACGTGCTCCTGCCGCAACCGGTCGTCGCCGAGGTCCGGTACGGCCTGGCGCGACTGCGGAGATCGAAGAAGCGCGAACGGCTGACCCGGCGTTTCCAGGTGTTCCTCGGGGAATTGGCGAGGGCCGCCTGGACCGATGACGTGAGCCGGGTGTTCGGCTCGATCAAGGCCGAGCTGGAACGGGCAGGCGTTCGGCTCGAGGACATGGACGTGGCGATTGCCGCCCATGCGCTGGCTCTGGATGCAACGCTGGTAAGCGACAACGTGTCCCACATGGGCCGCATCCCCGAGCTCCGCATCGAGAATTGGCGAACGGGGCCCGCCGATTCCGCCGCGTAGGCCGAGCTACGGCAGCGCCAGCGCGATCAGCTCCGGCGGCGCCGACTCGCTGCTGCCGGTGCCCACGGCGACCACGATGTACTGCTTCCCCTCGTGCAGGTAGGTGATCGGGTTGCCGTAGGGGATGGCCGGCAGCTCGACCGAGCCGAGGTACTCGCCGTTGTCCTTGTGGTACGCCGTGATGGCGCTCGCCGAGGCGATCTGGTCCTCGACGTAGCGCGCTCCCGAGTTCACGACCAGCAGCGTCTTCGTCACCAGCGGGCCGCCGCCGTGCATGCCGCCGTGGCCGCCGAGCGCCGGCAGATTGAGGTGCCGGATCGCCGGGTGGTCGCGCGGGCCGTCCCCGTGCGGGGCCATCCAGACATGGTCGCCGGTGTTCAGGTCGATGGCGGTGACGCGCTTGTAGGGCGGCTTGACGAGCGGCAGGCCCTGCGGGCCGGGCACCGGCACCGCCCAGGGGTCGGTGAAGTAGCCGACGGTGGCGGGCGGCGGGTATTCGATCAGCTCCACGGCGCGCAGCCGCGTTTGCGACGGCACGAAGAGTCGGCCGGTCTCCGGGTCGACGGCGGTGCCGGGCCAGTTGATGCCCCCGCCGGGGCCGGGCGACTGGATGATCGGCCTCCCCTCGCCGCGCACCGGCGGCGGCGTGAAGATGGGGCCGAGCTGGGCGCGTTCCGCGATGCGAATCGCTTCTTCGCGCAGCTCCGGGGTGAAGTCGACCAGGTCGTCGATGGTGATCCCCTGCAGGTCGAACGCGGCCGGCTTCGTCGGGAACGGCTGCGTGGGGGAGTACCACTCGCCGGGCACGTTGCCCTGCGGCACCGGACGCTCCTCGATCGGCCAGACCGGCTCGCCGGTGATCCGGTCGAAGACGTAGGTGAACGCCTGCTTGCTCGACTGCGCGATGGCCTTGATCGCGCGGCCGTCGACGGTGATGTCGAGCAAGTTGCCGGCGGTGGGGAAGTCGTAGTCCCAGAGGCCGTGGTGGACCGCCTGGAAGTGCCAGACCCGCTCGCCCGTCTCGGCGTCGACCGCGATGATGCTCTCGGCGAAGAGGTTGTCGCCGGGGCGCATGCCGCCGTACCAGTCGTTGGTCGGCGTGCCGGTGGGCAGGTAGACGTAGCCCAGCTCCTCGTCGACCGCCATCGTGCCCCAGACGTTGGAGTGGCCGCTGTAGCGCCACGACTCGTCGTGCCAGGTGTCGGCGCCGAACTCCCCGCCCTGCGGGATGGTGTGGAAAATCCACTTCATCTCGCCGGTGCGCGCGTCGAAGCCCCGCACGTGGCCCGGATCGGCCTCGCGCCGGGTCAGGCTCGTGTCCTGCACGATGCTGCCGACGATGACGGTGTCCCCCGCGATGGCGAGCGGCTGCGAGTGGGTGAAGCGGGAACGGTCGACCTCACGACCGAGCGACGTGCTGAGGTCCACGGCGCCGTCAGCCCCGAAACCGGCGTACTGCCGGCCGGTTCTCGCATCGAGGGCCACCAGCAGCAGGTCGTGCGTGGCGATGAAGATGCGGGCGTCTCCGCTCTCCTCGTCATCCCAATAGGAGACGCCGCGATGCTGCCAGCCCATGTTGGCGGGCCGGTCGAGCCGATCGTAGGTCTGCGGATCGTACGACCAGATCAGCTCGCCGGTGCCGGCATCGAGCGCCGCCACCTGCCCGAGCGACGTGCTCAGGTAGACGCGGCCGTCGATCATCAGCGACACCGACTTGAACGGGCCGGGCCGGATCTCTTGCCGCTCTCGGGTGACCTCGGACTCGATGGACCGCCAGCGCCACGCGATCTCCAGGTCGGTGAAGTTCTCCGGCGTGATCTGATCGAGCGGGGAGTACTTCGTGTTGGCGGCGTCGTGGCCGAAGTGGTGCCACTCCGTGTCGGCGTTCGACTGCGCCGTCGCGAGGTGCGGAGCCGTGAGCGCGAGTGCGGCGGCAACCGCTACCGCACCGGTCGAGCAGAAACGAAGAGAGCGGCCCGTGGCCATAGGAGTCCTCCCGGTGGATTCGGTTCGCGCGGGGCACTCGCGACCGCCTTTGCGCGTGCCGCCGATCATATGACGTGACGCTCGATGATGTCGCCGCGCGCTGCGCCGTCGTCACGCGATGGGCCGCGCAGGAACGCGATTCGGCCGGGAGCCCGTGTTGCCGGAGTATGGTAGTATTGCAGAAGTATGGTCAAGGTGACCTATTCCCTCGACGACGCCACGGTGCGGCGGATCCGGCGGGCGGCGGCGCGTCTGGGCAAGCCGCAGAGCCACGTCGTCCGCGAGGCGGTCGCCGAGTACGACGCGCGCACCGATCGGTTGAGCGAATCCGAGCGGCTGCGCCTGCTCGAGGTGCTGGACCGCTGGCGCAAGGAGCCGGCCGAGCGCTCTCGGGAGGACGCCGAGGCCGAGCTCCGCGAGATACGTCTCTCCCGCT
This sequence comes from Vicinamibacterales bacterium, assembly GCA_963662835.3. GTDB lineage: Bacteria > Acidobacteriota > Vicinamibacteria > Vicinamibacterales > UBA8438 > WTFV01. Next base: position 5,131,676 of record CAXXVU020000002.1, on the reverse strand, counting down.
TGGAGGGTTGGGAACGCCGTTCCGGCTATGACGATCCATCTTGACACGTCGGCGCTCGTCGGTGCGCTGTCCCAACCGCGCGACTCGATCGAGCGGCTGCACGCATTCATACACGCCGGCCACCGGGTGCGGCTCTCGACGATCGTGCTGTACGAATGGTTGCGCGGACCAAGGACGATCGGCGAGCTTCGAGTACAAGAGGAGCTCTTTCCGCGCGAGCAGATCGTGTTGTTCGATGCGCCAGCCGCGGCGAGGGCCGCGAAGCTCTACTCCACGTTGGCCCGCTCTCGCGGACGTGCGGCGGACTTCGCGGTCGCCGCGTGCGCCCTGGGCGACGAGGCGGCGCTCTGGACGCTGAATCCGAAGGACTTCAGCGACGTGCCCGGCCTGAAGCTCGCCTAGGAGTCTGCGCCGCAGGACGTTTGCGGCAGGAAATGGGTCGCCAGCCCACGCCCTGAGCTCCGTGTCGGGGCGGCTTCGCCAGTCGGCCGGGCGGGGTGGATTTTCGGTGGTTGGCGAACAGAGAGCAAAATTCGGTCCTCGCGGGCCGCACGGGCCGCCAGAAACCGCGGTGCGCGTCGATTTGCCGCCGTGGCGAGCCGCATTCCCCGCATCCTACGCCGCCATCAGCACGTGCAGGCGCTTGACGTTCAACGCCAGGCACACCAAGTCCCACTCGCAGCGCACCTTCGCCAGTCCACGCAGACTGAAGCGCCGGAAGCCCAGCGCGTGCTTGATCCAACCGTAGGGAGCCTCCGACAACCACTTGCGCTCCGCATACGCTGTCCGGCCCGCCGGCGTCGCCAGCTTCTCCCTCATGCGACCCGTCGCCGGATGGGCCTCCAGATCGCGGGTAGCCGCCTGCTTGCCCTCCCGGCCCGGCGCCACATACCCGTCAATGCGCCGCCGCTCCAGGTCCTTCAGGTCCCGCTCGTTGCAGTACCCCGCATCGGCCAGCACCGTCTCCGGCTGCGCGTCGAACGTCTCCTTCACCGCGTCGAGCAACACCGGCAACTCACCCTGGTCGCTCGCGTTCGCCGTCAGATCCGTCGCCACCACCAACTGGTGCTCCGCGTCCACCGCCGCCTGCGCGTTGTAGCACTGCTGGAACCCCTCACTGCTCGTCTTCATGATCGAGCTCTCCGGGTCCGTGAAGTTGCTCTGCGCCTTGTCGTCCGGCTCGCCATACGCCCGCTTGTACGGCGGACCGCCCCTCGGGTTCCGGTCCTGACCCGGCTGCCGACCCCGCGCGTCGTCCGCCGCCCGTTGCTTCGCTTCCAGGCGCGCCTTCGCCGCGCGAATCGCTGCCAGACGTGCTTCCCGCCGGCGCAACTCCGCCGGCAGATCATCGCCCCGAACCTCCGACCCCAGGCGTGCGTCCTCGGCCTCGTCAACCGCATCCACCTGACGCAACAGCGCCTCGATCTCGCTTGCCAGCCGCTGTTCCTCTTCCTGCATCCGGTCGTAGCTCATCGCCTTGTGCTTGCTCGCGTTCGCACGCACCTTCGTCCCGTCGATAGACAGCTTCCCCAAGCGCGCCAGACCCAACTCCTGCGCCAGACGGACCACCTCCACGAACAGCGCCTGGAAATCCTCCAGGTGCCGACGCCGAAACTCGCACAGCGTCCGATGTTGCGGAAAGTTCCCCGCCGCCAGCACCCGGAACGCCACGTCCTCTTCCAGCTTCCGCGCCACCCGGCGCGACGAGAACACCCCGGTCGCGTACGCGTAGAGCAGAACCTTCACCATCATCCGGGGCTCATACGGCGCGTTGCGGCGGCCGTCTCCCTCGTACGGCGCGTAAAACGCCGTCAGATCCAGATCGTCCACCAGATCGCTGATGTGGTGCGCCAAGTGGCCCTCGGGCAGCCACTCCCGCACGTCGGGCGGCAACAGCAGTGACTGGTCCGGCACGTAGGGGCGGAATGTCGTCGACATCGAATCCTTCCGTCGTCGGCTCGCCTACAATTGTCGCATCTGTTTTTCTGCGGCGCAGACTCCTAGCGCCGCCAAACCCGTCGCAGGCTCCGTGTCTGGCCCCAGCCCCCACCGCTCAAGGACCCTGCGCCCTCAGAACTCACTGCGTTGCGTTCTACGGCGCAGGCTCCTAGGCGCAGGCTCCTAGACGACGCCTGCACGCCGCCGAGATCGGTCCTGCAGCGGCCGTCGCGGCGCCTCACTCCGGCAGCGCGAAGACAGATAGTCTGTTGTCAACCATTATCACTCGTCCTCAATCGTTTTCATCTTCTCTCCATAAACCCATAGAAACGGCGCGTTTTCTGGAAATCGAGTTCTCAGGCGCGCTCAATCGATCTCACCCAAGCGCATGCAGAATGTGGTAGTATGGTGGTAATAGATTTTCGCCGGGGAAACCCCCATGACGAGGTTGACGGCTCGACGGGTTCAGACGCTGCGCAAGCCGGGCAGGTATTCGGACGGGCACGGACTGCATCTGTTCGTGCAGCGCAGCGGGGCGCGGTCCTGGGTGCAACGGCTCACGGTGCCGGGCCGGGGCAGAGTCGACCGCGGGCTCGGCTCGGTGGACATCGTGAGCCTGGCGCAGGCTCGCGCGTGGGCGCTCGACAACAAGCTCGCGGTCAAGCGGGGCGAAGACCCGTTCGCGGGGCCGCAGCGGTCCAGTGTGCCGACGCTGCGGAAGATCGCCGGCAAGCTGGCCGACTCGAACCGCGCGGTGCTGTCCTTGGGCGAACAGAAGGCGCGGGCGGCGACGCTGGAGCGGCACGCGGCCGAACTGCTCGACCTGCCGGTCGATCGGGTCGGCAAGCCGGAAGTGTTGCGGGTTCTCGAACGGGTGTGGACATCGCAGCCGGGCACGGGCCGGAAGCTGCGGACGACGCTCGGGGCGCTGTTCCGCCATGCGCTCGCGGCGGGGCTGATCGAGGTCGATCCGGTCGCGGCGGTGGCCGGGGCGCTCGTCCGCCAGCCGGCCGTACGCGAGCACATGCGCAGCGTGGCGTACGCAGACGCGGCGGCGGCGATGCGGCGGATCGAGACGTGCCGCGCGACGCTGTCGGCGAAGGCGTGCCTGCGGTTCCAGATCCTGACGGCCGCGCGCCCGTCGGAAGCACGGCTTGCGAGGTGGGGAGAGATTGCCGAGGACGCGCGCGAGTGGCGTATCCCGGCCTGCCGGATGAAGCGGAACCGCGAGCATGTGGTACCGCTGGTCCCTGCGGCGGTGGCGTTGCTCGACTCGGTGCGGCCGTTGCGCAGGCACGACGGCGCCGACGCGTTGGTCTTCCCGAGTCCGCAGGCGGGGGCCGGCTCGCTGTCGGCGGCGACCGTGGCCGGGGTGATGAAGTCGGCCGGTCTCGCCGCCGCGGGGTCGCCTCACGGCTGGCGCTCGACGTTCCGCACGTGGGCATCGGAGCGCGCGGACGCCGATTACGCGGTGATGGAAACGAGTCTGTCGCATGCGGTCGGCTCGGCTGTCGAGCGGAGCTATTCGCGGTCGACGTTTCTGGACAAGCGGCGGGCACTGCTCGACACCTGGGCTCAGTTCCTGGCCGGCAACGTTGGCAACGTCACGGTCATCGCCGCAGGCGACCTGAGCCTGGGTCCGACAGCACCGTCGTGAGTGCCGAGCGCAAGGTTCCGCAGGCGAGTCCTGCAATCTGTAGTGGAGCACTCCCAGCAGGACCTGTTCGGCCTGGAACGTCGAGATGCTGCGATCTGTGTAGTCGTCCGGGTCGAGCAGTTGGGCAGCGCCCACGACAGCAGGTCGCGAGTTCGAGGAGGCGGCCAGTACGCGGCGCGATGCGTATTCGATGTGACCGACGGCGTGTCACGATAAACAGCGACCACCGCACCGCGGTCGACGATTTGGTTCCGCTTCAGGTGCACGGCGAACATCTGCTGGCCCGAGCCCGCTTCCGGGTTGGGCGGCCCCCAGCCAACCAACTCGTAGATCTTGTCGGACATCCGTATCAGGCACAGGATCGTCTGTCGGCCCTGGTGGTCTTGCAGCCACACGCGTTGGGGCGCCTCGATGCGGGCGTTGGGAGAAACCAGGCAGGAATCGGTGCGCCAGATGTTCAACGGCGTCAACGTGTCTGCGTGGGTTCTTGCATAGAAGGCCGCAGGGTCACTGAAGCCGACGGGTGCGGGCGCCTTGCCGGATTCGGTTTGCGTTGACCAGAACCTCTCGCGCGGTGCAGCCGTCCATTCGCGAACCGACAATTCGACGTCCTGGGTGAAGTCGGTCGGCGGGCAAATGTAGGCCTTGGCGTGATCGGGATTGTCCGCTCCATCGTGTTGCTGTTCGCGCCGTGCCTCGATGCGCAAGGCCCAGCCGAGTGCCTTGCAGACGTCGGCTGCGCGCTCGATCGAAGGCGCCCGGCCCCGTAGTACTGAGCGTACGGCATCGGGGTTGAGCCCAGCGCCTCGGGCGGCCCGGAGCGGCGACACCCGTCGTGCCGCGAGCTCGTTCTCGACCACCGCACGAAACTCCTTGCTTGTCACGATGCGGAGGATACGCCACATTCGGAGCGCGGTCTAGCCCGGGACGCCCCTTGACAGCCTGGCGCATGCGCCTCAATACTAAGGCCGATGCGCCTGCGCGCAGCCGCGCGCGAGTGTCTGAGGGGGTAGCCACGATGTTGCCGGATCAGCATGCTCGGGACGAGTCTCTGCAGGTGTTGTCGCGACGCCAAGTCGCTGCAGTGCTTGGGGTGAGCGCCGCGACTTTGGGGCGCATGGTGCGCCGCGGTGAATTGCCGGCGCCGATCCGCCTGTCGCGGGGCCGCGTAGGGTGGCGCCGCGCCACGGTCGAGCAGTGGCTGGCTGAGCGCGAAGCGGCGAGTCGGGCGCCCGACGCACCATCGAGCCCCCGCCGCCGCCCACCGGCAACGGGACGGAGGGTGGCGCAGTGACCGTCAAGGGCACCTCAACCGATGCACAGGCGCCCGCCGCCGTCTTTGCACCTGGTGTCGATCAGGAGCTGGATGCCGCGGTTGAAGCTGTTGCGGCGACCTCCCCCTGCCCCTTTGTTCGCCTCGATTCGAGGAGCCTTGACAAATCCGTCGCGGCGTGGGCGCAGTCCGCCCTTCGGTTCCTGGAGACGACTACCGACGAACGCCAGCGGATTGCAGTGCGCGACGAGGCGGTCCGTGTCGCCGCGGTGGCCGCCGCCGTGGACGCCGGCGTGGCGGTTGCGATCGCCTACGAGGTTTTGCAGCGCGCAATCCGCAGCATCGGCAAGCACACCCCGCGCCGACGGGCCGGCAGGCGACGGTCGGCGGCGAGCGACGAGGCAAAGCCGGGACCCGGTGGGGGGCGACCCGACCGCAGCGTCGGAGGTGATCGAGACTGGTCGACGGCCTCCCCACGTCGGGGAGAATCGTTCGCCCGGCCGAACAATTTCTGTCGACGGTCCCACACCGGCGGCCGGCGACGAGGCGCCGCCGCATCCGGCGGGGGGCGACCCGCCCCCACCGACCGCGGTGGGAACCGAGGGTGGGCAGGGACTTCCCCCGGTCAATGGAAATCGTTCGCCCGGCGGAACAATTTCTGTCGACGGTCCCACACCGGCAGCCGACGACGAGGCAGCGCCGCATCCGGTGGGGGGCGACCCGCCCCCACCGTCGGCGGTGGGAACCGAGGGTGGGCAGGGACTTTCCCCGGTCGATGGAAATCGTTCGCCCGGCGGAACAATTTCTGTCGACGGCCCCACACCGGCAGCCGACGACGAGGCAGCGCCGCATCCGGTGGGTGGCGACCCGCCCCCGCCGTCGGCGGGAACCGAGGGTGGGCAGGGACTTCCCCCGGTCGATGGAAATCGTTCGCCCGGCGGAACAATTTCTGTCGACGGGCTGAGGTCCACGACTGGCGACCTGCCGCGGGCGACGCGCAGCGCCTACCGCCAGGATGCCGAGGCGATTACCGACGCGGGCTTCGAGCGCATCAGCGCCAGCGTGCGTGCGGCGGCGGCGGCCGACTCGGCAGCGGGTCACAAGCTGGATCGGGGTCTGGTCCGGGCAGCCGGCGCCGTGGAGGCTGCCGGTGGCGACCCGGGCGACCTGCAGGTGGTCGAGGCGAAGAAGCAGGAGTTGTCGGACGCGCGCAAGCGGTCTTGCGTCGACGAGGCCGCAGACGACCTCCCACCGTGTTACGTCTCGCCCCGCATCATTGAGGTTGTCCGACAGATCCTCGGTGACCAGATCGACCTGGACCCGGCATCTACCGCGGCGCAGAACCGTCACGCGCGTGCCCGCGTCTTCTACGACGGGACCGACGCCTCGTGGCCCGGCCTCAAGGCGGCATGGCCGAAGGACGCCAGGGTCTGGGTGCACGTGCCGCGCGGCGCCGATGCTGTCGCCTTCGTCCAGCGCGTCCTGACCCACGCCGCGGCGGGCGCCCCGGTCGTGGTGCTGACAGAGAACACGACGCACCTGCCGTGGGCGCAGTCCCTGCTCGCGGTCGCCACCGCGGTGTGCTTCATCGCCGGCGACGCTACGGTTCAGCGCCCCCGGACGGATGACCCGCGTGTCGTCGACGTCGAAGAGGCACCCTTGGCCGCCCCGCACGGCCACCTGCTCGTGGGCCTCAACGTCAACCGCACGGCATTCGAGCAGAGTTGCGCTGGCCTGGGCGTTTCTTTCGTCCGAGGCATGGACCAGGGCGACCACGCGGGAATCCTCAGTTCGCTACGGTCCCTGGCGTTTGGCCGAAAGACCACCATGCCGGCGTCGTGAAGGCGGCGACGCGCGACGATGCGAGAAGCAGTGGTGGGCACCCTCCAGTCTCGAGCGCATCTTCTCCGGCGACTCGATGAGGACAAGGTCAGGTCTGATGTCGTCCTGACGGCTCCATTTTCTTGCATGACCAGGATGTCGGGTCCAGACCCGGCTCGACCTCGACATCCTGGCGGCCCAGGAGCCGAACGGCCATGCCTTCGGTCGCGATCTCGACTTGCCGACGACGACCGGCTGGCCTGCGGTCAGCGCGCCGGTGACGCAGAGTGTGTCATCGGCGCGCTGCAGGGCTGGCGGGCTATTCCCCAACTGGCCCGCGCTTGACCGTGGCCGCTCGCCTCGCGCTGCCCGGCTCCAGCCACCACCACCAGCACCACGCCTCGGCCGCTGCCGGGCCGGCGCGCCTCCCCGAGTCGGCGCGCAGCACCACGGGACCCGGGAGGAGAGTGGCAGCGGGCGACAATCAACAGAGCGGACGCGGCCGGACAGGCCGAACGCGGGCGGACAAGGCAACGCTTCGGCATGCTGCACCCCGCCCCACGCCGCCCGTCTCCGACCCCCGCATCCGCTAACGCCTCGGGCCTGCCGGCCCGCTTTCACCCGGCCCCGCTCGGGGCCATTCCCTTTCTCTGGAGGAGGACCTGATGCCTCTCATCGACCTGCTGCGCCCGAACCAGCGCGCCGCGCTGCGGCGCCTGCGCAAGCGCATCGCCAACCGCGAGAACATGCGCCGCTACCGCAGCGACCTCAACTACATGCAGCTGTGTCCCGGCGTCGACCTGCCGCTCGAGGCCGGCACCTGCGGCCGCCTGATCTGGCCCGAGAGCACCCGCTGCACGGCCTGCCGCAAGCGGCGCGACTGGCTCCTCACGCACGCGCTCAACCCCGTCGAGGTCGCCCTGTGCACGCTGCTCGACGGCGTCGAGGCCGACGACACCGAGCACGACGCCTGCGCGCCCGAGGACCAGGCCGTTCCCCTGCTCGACAACCTGTCGGCACTCGGTGACCCCTGCCTGCGCTGGTAGCGCCGAAGACGCAAACCGCCAAGGCGGACAAGGCCGCCGGCAGGCGGCGCCTCTCCCAGCCCCGTGCCGTCCTGCCCGCGGCCACGGCCACGCCCATCGAGCAACACGTCCGCACCCATCGACTACGTGCAATTCCCGCGCACGCCGCCCGGCCGCACCTGTTGCTGCCGGACCGCAGTACGGGGACGCCGGAAAGGCGGTCAGGTGGCCGCCTTTCGCCCGCCGCCGCTGCCGCCACTCGACGTACAGGATGGGCGTGCCTTCCCGCCCTTCCGGACCTGCCCGCCGGCTCTGGCGGCAGCCGCCCCAGCGCGGGGAGGCATGGCCGCGGCCGAGCGCCTGCATGCTCAGACTGCACGGCGTCGCCGCCGTCGTCGCTTCCGCGCCGGAGTCGTGCGCCAGACTGCGCTCGCCCGGCTTCCACCGCATCTACGCTTCGACCACGTCCTTGAGCTGCTTGGCGATGCGCGCCTTGACCACCTGCCGGGCCGGTATCTCGACCCTCGCCCCCGTCGCCGGGTTGTGGCCCATGCGCTTCTCACGCTGCTGCACCACCAGCTTCGCGACCCCCGGCAGCACGAACTCGCCACACCGCAGCAACTCCTGCCCGGTCAACTGCTGCAGCTCTTCGAAGAACGCGCCGGCCTCCGCACGCTTGATGCCCAGGCGCTCAGCGAAATGCGCGTACAGCTCACTCTTGTTCATTCTGCGCGACTCAGCCATATCGCTGCCTCTCTCCCCTCGTGTCCCCGAGTCACCATGCCGCCCCTGGTCCGCCCCGATCGGTCCGCAGCACCCGAGCTCTCCTCACGCGTCGTTGTCTCCGGTGGCGATCATCCACCTTCCCTGCGCAAGCCCGGCCGTCGTCGTCGCGGTCCATGCGCCGTTGCTGCGCACAATCGCCACGCGGGACGCCGTTGCCATGATCGCGCCACCGCGCCATGCCGTCTCGGTTCGGCCCGCACCCGGCGCCGGACGCGCGCGGCGACGCTGGCGGACTGGCCGGCCCCCCCACCGGCTGCCGGATTCGCACACCACGCCGGCGCCCCCACAGGTCGCGCAAGTCTTCCGGATCGGCATCCGCCTCGAGGTGCCGGACGGGAGCGCGGGGATCGGTGTCGCAAGACTTTCTGACAGCCTCGTTGGCATTTCGGGCGGTGCGCCCGGGTCGACGCCGAACGCCGCCGCCATCGACGCCGCCCCGGCGTGCGGACGCGCAACTATACGGCACGAGCTCGACGACGTGGGTGAAGTTGATTCGGGCACGCGCGGACCGCAGGCGGCAGCGACTCGTCCGCGCCGCCGCCGGCGCATCGCCGAGCCCACCCCGCGCGGGGTCCAACCTGCAGGCGTCGAAAGCCGGCGCGCGGGACTCGAGTCGCGACCACAGGACACCGGATCGGATAACGTCAATGGCCATGACCCAAACAGGAACACTCGGCTGCGGCCGTCAGCCCGGAGGCTTGCGAAGGAGACCGCGACTCTCGCCAGGCGGCTCTGGCGCAGCGCGCGGCAGCATCGGCCGCCACACGCCCCCGCGGCCGTGGGAAAGGAAGCGCCATGATGCAGACCGGCCCGCGCGAAGGGGAAGTGCGAGCGGCGAACGAGATCTTCACCCTGCTGTCCGAGGGGCACAACCTGGCAGTGATAATCGATGCGCTCGCCAGCCGGGATGGCCTCAGCGACGAGGCCCGCAGCCTGTCCACCCGCATCCGCAAGCTGCGCATCAAGGGGTTCCGCGACGCCAACCGCGCGCCGCACGACCGGCTGGTCGAGACGATCCTTGACGCGATTGCCGAAGGCGACCACGGGCTTGCCGCAGCCATCCTCGGCACCTGGATGCAGACGAATTCGGCCCTGCGGGAAAGGACCGCCGCGCACCTGCGGGAACGAGGCATCGACGTTGTCGACGCGCCGCCGGTGCGGTTCACCAGTTGCTGGGACACCGACGAGTGGCTGCTCGAACGCAACCGGATGCTTCGGGACAGCGACGGCGCCCACGCGCACCGCGACGATGCCGCGCTGATGCTGAGCCTGGTGTCGGGCCGGTTTCCCGGCCCCCCGCCGGTCGAATCCGAGCTCTTCAGGACCTGGATCGACACGCTGAGGGACCTGCCCGCGTCAGCGCCGGAATGGCCCGCCGACGCGGCCAACCTGGGCAAGTGGATCCGCTACATCCTGCGGGAGAAGGAACGCGAGCTCATCGAAGGCGTCGTCCGCAAGATCGCCGGCCAGTGGAACGGGATCGACAACGAGTTCAACGACGACCTGCGCTACCTGGGGATCGGCCAGCTGACGTTGCAGGCCCCGCCCGGCGGCCCGGAGCTTCTGATCGGCACGCTCGAGTTCCTGACCGCGCTGCGGGCGCAGTTGGAGGCGTACCGGCCGTTGCGGCCGCAGGCGGCCTCCCGCCAGGAAGAGCTCGAACGGTCGGAAGCGCGCCGGGCGGCAGAGGACGGGATCCTGAAGCTGACGGCCGAGTGGCGGGAGCGAATGGCGCGCGCCCGACAGGCGCAGGACGCGGCGACAGCGGCACGAAGAGCCGAGCCCGCTGTCGAGGAGGAAGAACTGCCGGCGGGGATGCCGGCCGACGCAGACCCTGCGGCCGTCGAGGCGCTGACGGCCGAACGCGATCGTCTGCAGGCCGAGCTGCATACGCTGCGCGAGGAGAACGGCCGGCTCCGCGGCAGCAACGAGGAGCTGCGCGCCGAGAGCGGGCGGCGGGACGACGAGACCAGGAAGCTGAACGACCTGATCGTCCGCAGCCGCAGGACGGAGGAGCAGTGGCGGCAGGCCTATGTCGAGAGCAGGAAAGGTCGCCGGCCCGACGACACGCCCGTCGGCATCGACAGCGTCGGCGAGGCGGTGGCGCTGGCGCGCGAGGCCTTCGGCGACCGGTTGCTGATCAAGCTCAACTCGCGCTCGAACGAGAACACGCCGTTCACGAACCCTGCGGAGGTGTACGACGCGCTCGCCTGGCTCGCCACCGCGCACTGCGACGCCAATGACCATCGCATAGGCGAAGCCTGCTCCGGGTGGACCTGCAAGACGAGCCAGCGCGAGGAAACGATAGCGAAGTACCGCGAGTGGTACGAGACGCTGGCCGACGGGAAGACCTGGTACCTGGGCGCCCACATCGGGAAGGGAACCAGTCGCGACCCGCGGCACACCATCCGGATCGGATTCGTGCGCGACGAGGAAGGCAACCGGGTGATCGTGGGGTTCATCGGCCTGCACCAGCGAAACCGGCAGTCATGATGAAGAACAGGAAGCTGCGGGACCGGAGTGACCGCCGGGGGCGGCCCGGATGGGTGGACGGCGCGGGTCGGGCGCGATTGCCGCCGCCGTGGTGGCCCGCCGGGTGGTGGTGCGGATTGCGCTGGATGCTCGAACCCGGCAAGGTACGACCCTGTATCGGGTTGCCCCCCATTACAGGCGTACCGGCTGTCCGGCGACGAGTGGGGTTGAACCGACCATGTCAAGACGGAGCGGACGGCTCGTCGCCTTGCCGCGCAGCTTCGACAGCGCCATAGCCCGCCACCTCTCGCAATCGCCGAATCAGTCGCCCGAGACCGCGCCGCGCCCGATCGAGGTCGGCTATCCAGACCGCCAGCATGCTGCGCTCCAGCGCGCCGAAGTCAATCAGGTCCTCCCGGGCAAGAAGGTTCTGCGCGTCGAACGCGACCACCGACACGATCCGGTTCGAGCGGTGCTGGGCGCTTGCTCGGCCGTGAACCGGAAGACCGGGACGGTCTGGTCGCAGGCGACGGCTCGCCGTCGAGCGCCGAACCCGACAACGGCTGGCCACAGACCCCACCAACCTCGGGATCGGCGACAACAGAAACGGCCGGTTCCGACACCGGACCGACATCAGGCGCCGAAGCCGGCTCGGGCCCGGCCCCGTCCGGACCGGACTCCCGAGAAGGCCGGCCGAGCCGATGTCCGGCGACGCGCCGGCTACGCGAAGGTCCGCCACGATCGGAGCGCGAAAGGACCCTGACCGGCGGGCTCAGAAGGGATCGGAGTCGTGGTCCAGGAGATTTCGCCGAGTGCGAGCAGCCCCGCCGATCACCAGGAGTCGCAATCCAACGGCCACCGGGCGGAAGGGCCGGCGCGCCGAGAGCAACGCGCACGTGGGGCTTGTCTTCACCACGCGTCGCCGCCGCGCTTCGGCCACTTGCCCGGCCGCCGCCAGGCCACCCAACCTTCCCGTCTATTCCTGCCGTGCGCCCCTGGGGCGTGCGACCTCCGCCCGCACGCGCTCGACCTGCGCTTGGTCGCGGCACAGCCCGACGGCGCGCCGCTGCGCCGCGTCCGCCGCGGCGAGGATGCGCCCGTCGTCCGCGCACAGGTGCACACCAGCCCGTCGGCCGGATGCGTCCAGTCGGCGACGATAGCGCGCCAGCACGCCTGCTCGTCGTCACCGACGCAGGCGTTCCGCTCCGCCAGTGCGCTTCGTCGCCCTGCCGCACGAACACGAGCACGGGCCACCAATGCCCGCCGTGAACCATCGCCAACGTCGGCGTGCCAATTGTCGTACTCCTCGGTCACGCGCTGGTGGATCTCCTCCTCGGCGCCCACTTCGCAACGCAGCAAGAGCACCCCCCCGGGCCGCAGCACCGTCTCGGCGAAGGGGCAGCACGGATTCAGCTCATCCTTCGCATCCGAGGCGTACATGGCGACGGCATCGACCGAGCCGGTGTCGAGCGGGTGCTCGTCGAGGTCGGCGTGGTGGACGACGGGCAGGGGCCGCGTATCGGCGACCGGCTCGGGCCCGCCATGGTGCGCACCGACGGGAGTGGCACGCGGTCAGGTTCTCCGGCATCGAAACCTGCCAGTTGACCGTCAGGTTTCCCGGCCGGCTGCGACGTTCCGCCGGACGTCTCGGCGGGCCTCGCCGCCGAGGGCATGCGGTCAGGTTCTCCGGCATCGAAACCTGCCAGTTGACCGTCAGGTTTCCCGGCCGGCTGCGACGTTCCGCCGGACGTCTCGGCGGGCCTCGCCGCCGAGGGCATGCGGTCAGGTTCTCCGGCATCGAAACCTGCCAGTTGACCGTCAGGTTTCCCGACCGGCTGCGACGTTCCGCCGGACGCGTCGGCGGGCCTCGCCGCCGACTGCACACGGTCCTCAGGTTGTCCGGCATCGGAACCTGCCAGTTGACCGTCAGGTTTCCCGACCGGCTGCGACGTTCCGCCGGGCGCGTCGGCGGGCCTCGTCGCCGAGGGCGCGCCGTCGGGCGCTCCGTCTAAATCGAAACCTGCCAGTTGACCGTCAGGTTTCCCGACCGGCCGCGGGGGACGGCCGGGCGGGTTGGCAGGCATCAGCACCGCCAGACACGCCTCGGACACGCCCGCCACGCCGTGGCGGCGGGAGTGTAAGCGACGGCGGCCAGCCCGGGGCGCCATTCGGCCCGTTCGCGTGCGCCTGCGGCACAAGGCGCGGATAGCGAGCCGGCCCTTCAGAGCGGCCACCGGGACCGGCCACGCTCGACATCGACGACGAGCATCTGCGGGCCGCCGCCCCGCCCGCCCGGCTACGCCGCCGCAAGTCCGGACGCAGGGTGACCCGTTGCATGAGTTCGCCCGCGGCATCGAGCGGTGTCCATCGAGATCCTGACCCCGCCCGAGAGCGCCGATGCGCTGAACTGACAGCAGGCGCCGAGCGGGAAGACGCAACCAGCCGGACAGCTCACCTCACGCACCGAGCCGTCCCCGCGCCGAGCAGGACCTGCAGTCCTCACGCACCAGCAGCCCCAGCCACCGAGCCGTACGCTGCCCGTCGTGATCCTGACCGCCACGAGCCCATCGACGGATGGCGCCCTGCTGCAGCATCACGACATCGTGACCGGCGAGGCCATCGGCGCCGGCAACGTCCTCGAGCAGCGGCATCGAGCAGCACGCCGGTCAGCAAGGCGAACCGCACCGAGCAGGACGACCTCCTCCGAACGCAACCGCCCGAGGTTGCCCCGCACTGAACCGAGCGCTCTATCGGGAGCGAGGCGGCACGCCAGCCGATGGCCGCCGTCAAGAGCCGCACACAGCGGCGCGCCGATACAATGCCGGCGAGCGCGCACACGGCGGCGCGCAGCCATCGAAGATCCGCGCCGACGCGCCGTCCGCACGCACCGAGCAACAGCCCCGGTGGGCCGCCAAGCGGTACGCCACTCGCGCGACCGCACCGAGCAGCACGCCGATCGGGACCGAGTCCACACCGAGCAGGAACACCCTTCCTGAACGCACCCGGTGCGGCGCCGTTTTCGACACCGTAGCCAGACGCACCCAGACACCCATCTTCAGGAGCGCGCCGAGTACAGCGACTTCAAGGGCTGCCAGTACGCGCCGAGTGCAATGCCCCCGAACGCCTGCGCACCAGGCGATCCTCGCCATCGAACACAACGCAACCGCCCGCCCGCATCGAGTCCGCCGCGGTCACTGAGCGGTAAGCCACCCGGCATGGTCCTGACGATCACCAGGCAGGGATCGATGCTGCTGGTTTCGATCAGGGCGCTCGGTCACCGTGGGAGCAGGAACAGGAACCGACCCGGTCCACGATCAGGACGCAGTCCACGCCGAGCGACACATTCCTCGTGAACCCACCGAGTACCGCGCGATTTGCAGACGCTACGCCAGGACGACCCCCAGCACCCGCTCGCACCAACAAGCCCACCTTCAGGTACCCGCCGAGTGACGCGCACCCAGGAAACCAGCACCTCACCGAGTGAAACGGCCCCGGAATCCAGGGCAGCATCGAACCCGCTGGCCGGGCTGGTCGAACACGTCGGCTACCACGACCCGGACAACGGGTTCTGCGTGCTCAGGGTCAAGGCGAGGGGCCAGCGTGACCTGGTCACCATCGTCGGCCGCGCCGCCGCGGTCGTGGCCGACGAGTGGAACACCGCATCCGGGCAATGGGTCAACCACCGCACCCACGGCCACCAGTTCAAGGCGCACTTCCTGCGCAGCTCGGCGCCGGCGTCGACCGAGGGCATCGAGAAGTACCTGCGCTCGGGCATGATACGCGGCATCGGTCAGGTCTACGCCCGCAAGCTGGTGCAGGCGTTCGGCGACAAGGTGCTCGACGTCATCGAGACCGAGCCCGAACGGCTTCGCGAGGTCACCGGCATCGGCCAGATTCGCGCCGGGCGCATCACCGACGCGTGGGCCGGGCAGAAAGCGGTTCGCGAGATCATGGTCTTCCTGCACAGCCATGGCGTGGCCACGGCGCGGGCGGTGCGGGTCTTCAAGACCTGCGGGAGCGACGCGGTCGAGGTCATCACGAAGAACCCTTACCGCCTCACCCGCGACATTCGCGGTATCGGGTTCAAGATCGCCGACGCGATCGCGATGAGCTGGGCATCACCAAGACGGCGATGACCCGGGTGCGAGCCCAGGAATCACGGACCTGGGGCGTCACGCCAGTTGGAAAAGTTGTATTGACCACGGTCCTTACCAGGTGGCCGTGGTGGCCGGGTGGCGCGGCGTGCCGTCGCTCGCGTGCACGGCGTTAGCGCCGCCGCGAGCGCACCCTGAGAAGGCCGAGGACTAGGTATTTCCCTAGTTCCTGCGAGGCGCACGGCGGGAATAGCATGTGGGCTGAGCGTGTTCCTTGGCTCCCTGTTCGGCAAGGGAGAGGAGGGAGGAGAGAGATGGTGGCAACGCCGGCTCCGACGCCGAGTCCACATTTGTCAGGCCTGCACGCGCTCTGCCGGCGTGCGGGGGCCGGCGTTCACCCCGACACGGCCGCCGCCTCCGGCTGCTTGCAGCCCGGGCGGCCGTGGATGTTGACACTTCTGTTGCTCGGCATCGCAGTTCTCGCTCTTGCCGTCGACGCGGCGACCCTGACGCCAGGCGCGACGGTGTATCGCGCGTGGCCGTCCGGCGCCTGCCGCGCCGTCGTCACCAACGAAGGTACTCCCATCGGCTGCGCGAACTTGCCACGGCTTCATCGCGTCGTCTGGGTTTCTCCCGACTGGAACGGCGACCCGGCGGCGCTGGTGGAGTCGACACGACCCGCCGCCGATGATACAGGACGAACTTGAATCGCCCATTGGCCTGATAACGGGAACCGTTGCGACCGATACGCTGTGTTGATGTCGCTGTTCGCCGTACAGCTGGCCAACGACGACATGGTGCTCGTCATTGAGGCGGCGGCCGACGACTGGTGGGTCTTCCGCAACGCCGATGACCGTCCGGTGGCGACACTGCCCACGGCGGCGGTCTGCGTGGGCATTCCGGCGCAAATCGATCACCTGTTCCGGTGCAAACCGATCACCTGTTCCGGCGCAAATCGATCACCCGTTCCGGCGCAAACCGATCACCTGTTGGAGCGAAGCGACGCGGGAATTCGTCATGAGCTCCGGCTGCCTGTTCCGGTCGACGGTTGGCTTCGCTTTAGCGCCGGCCGGGCCGTGGCGTGTCCCGCCGGCAGACGAGGCGCCCCGGCCCGGCGCCAGCCGCTCGGCCCTCACGAGCGCATCGGCGACCAACACTTACTGACCCGCGGGTCAGTAAGTCTGTAATCCGCCGGAGACGTCCGGTTGACCAACGCGCCGGCCGGGCGCAACGGCGCGTCTTCGGGTGACCGCCGCAGGCGCCGCGGGCTGCGAAGGGTGACCGCTGCAGGTGGCCGAGCCAGTCGAGATGTCGGCAAGGCAGCAGCGCGAGCCCGTCGCGGAAACGACCACGGCAGGAAACCGGACGCCCTCGCCGAGGCGCTCCGCATGGTCATCGACGACGGCCTCGTCAATCGCCTCGCGCACATGCGTGCCCGCACCGACCGTGACCTCGTCGACTCGCAGCGCGCGGACGGTCCATCAGTGACCCTGCACCGAGCAGAATGCAAGGCCCACAGGCGCCGAGCAGGAACCGCGGGCCACACTGCCGGAGGCTGCCCGGCATGACCCTGACGGCCACCAGCCGCATCGAGGGGATCGCGATCCTGCAGCATCACGACCTGGTGACCGTACCGCCCGAACGCACCGAGTCGGCCACGGCCAGCGAGCGGTACGCCGCCCGGCATCTCACCGAGACGGCCATCTCCGGACAGGCGCCGAGTGTGGCGCGCCGCGAACCCGCCAGTACCCGCCGAGTGCAACGGCCCCGGGAACCTGCCAGGTACGCACCGAGTGAAGGCGGTCAGGAAGACCCGCCGCCACGCAGCGAGCGACGGCCGCCCAGGAAACGGGAGGCGGCATGCAACCTGACGGGAGGGCAACGCACCGGAGGCCGTGTCGTTTCCACGAGCCGGCACTCACGGCTGCCGGCTGCACCGGAAGGGAATCCGGAACAGGCGAAAAACACTCCGCCCGCCGGGAACAAGACGCGCCTCTACGGCGTCCAATAGCCCGTGCGGCACTGAGAAGTACGCCTCTCAGTACCGCAACCCGAATCCGGCCGGATCCGACCCGTTTCATGCATGCGTGGGTCCGGCGCCGCCGGGTGGAGAACTACTGGGAGACTCAGCCAGGTTTCGTCCATCCGCGGGTCCGGCCCTGCCGGGTGAAGAACTCAAACCACGTCGAAGGCTGCCGACGTGATCGCAATGAAACTGGGTATCAGCGAGACCCGCGATGAACCCGGGTGCGCGCCGGTATCGGCTACGCGCTGGCCGAGGCGACGGACGGCGGCCACTGCGGACTGCCGGCCGACGAGCTCGGGCCGCTGGCGGCCCGGCTGCTCGACGTGCCCGGCGATGCGATCCGAACCGGTCTCGAGCTGGAACTGGCCGAAGGCGCCATCGTCGCCGACACCGTGGCGGACGCGCCGTGCGCGTTGCTCGGACAGGTACCGGGCCGAGCGGGAAATCGCCGGCCGGCTCGTCAAGCTGATGGCGGGCAAGTTCCCCTGGCCGGACATCGACGGTTCTCGGCGATGCCGCCGACCGGGAGCGCCTGTCCGCCGTGGGTGCTCTCGCCGGTCATCGCCACGTCGGTACGGACAGGACGCCGCGTGAAGGCGGACACCAGCGCGGCGGCCATCGTCACGCCGGCCGAGGCGCCCTCCTTGGGGACCTCGGCCGACTGCTCGTGCAGATGGACGTCGGTGTCGCGATGCAAGTCCGGGTCGAGGCCGTAGCGTGCGGCGTTGGCCCGCCGCCACGACAGCGCGGTGCGCGCCGACTCCCGCATGACCTCGCCCTGGCGCCCGGTCAGGGTCAGCGCCCCGGAACCGGGCCTCCGGCTGGCTTCGACGACGATCACCTCGCCGCCGCCCGCCGCCGTGCGGCACAGCCCGGCGGCGACACCCGGCCAGCGGGCGCGACTGGCGGCTTCGACGTCCCGCTCCGCCTTCCGTCTTCGGCGGCCGCCTGCCGGACGCGGGGGATGGCGCCTGTCGATCCATCGCTCGACTTCGGCCACCGCCTGCGCCGCCGCCGCCCGGATATCGTGCCGATCGAACACCGCCGCCGCTACCGCCTTGAGTCCGTCGCGCCAAGGCGATCGTGGCGGTCACCGCCTCCATGCTGACCGCCGCCTACCTCGACTGCCACTCCGAGGTCGTGCACACGGCGGAGGAGCTAGCCTGCGCCGTACTGAATCAGACGCCACGGCTTGCCGTCGACCTCGTACAGGTCGACGTTCATCTTGCGCAGCACGGCCACGACCTCATCGCGCCGCTCGGCGATCAGGCGTTCGAGTACGGCGCGCTCGAGCCGCCCGGATTCCAGTTCCTCTCGCCAGCCGCGGCGCACACCCTCATCGACCGCGACTTCCAGCGCCGCCTTGTGCTCGGCGGCCAAGCGCCGCAGCTCCACCGCGTGCTCAGCCCGTAGCCGCTTGACGTCCGCGGCGTGCGCATCGCGGAGGCGGTTCATCGCCCCGGTGTCGGATTCGTGTCCGTCCGGTGTTGTCGCCGACGGCGCCCCGGCAGCCGCGGCCGGAGCGCCGCCCGTCTGACGGGCCACGGCGGCCAGCAGCATCGTAGCCGTCGGAAACGCGCGGCACATCAGATCCACAACGGCGCCACGCGTGGTAGCCACCATCCCGAGCGACACGGACAGGTTCTTGAGATGCTCGTTGGCGCGCCGGGAAATCCGCGTGGAGATCGTGCCCTCGTTCATGCCGGGTAGCATCGCAAGCCCGGTGACAGGCTGTCAACAGATTGCCGCTTGTTTGTGGTCAGCCGCCGGACCGCCCCGGAACCACGACTTGTCAACAGATTGTCGCAGTGAGGAAGGTGATCGCGTTCACTGCAGGGGTCACCAAGCGTCCGGTGCCGATCTGCGCCGATCTGGGGTTACCGAGTAGTACGTACTGCTCGGTACCGGGGGCACCGATTCTAGCCCGGAAACACTGAGTTGTCCAGTAGACAGCCTGAAGCAGCGTTTTTGAACGCTCCAAATAGATGGTTCAGAGGGTGAGCGACCCCAGTTCTGGCGTCGCTCACCCAGTATTTTTCCCTGCGGGAAGGCTTGATCCGGTGGCCACGTTGACACGTGGCATTGACATGTACCTGATCGGCCCGTTTCCGCGGCCCCAGTTTTTCGGAGGGCCGCGGCCCCAGTTATTGGCCGTTCCGCGGCCCCAGTTCTCGAGTGAGGGGTGCTATCTCCCCGCGAACCGGTCCTCGGACACCGGCGGAGCACCGCGCAGAGCCAACGCGTCGAGCAGCACGACACGACTCCCGGCAGTCGATCGGAACGACGAGAGCGCGGCCATCAACACCGGGGTCCACACGACGTCGAGCAGCCCGGCATCGAGAAGCCGAACGGCCAACCGGCGTCCCGCCGCGCACCGACCAGACCCCGCACAACGACCCGGCCGGTCACGGACCAGGCACAACGGACCTCTCGACGGTCGCGACGAACCCGAGCCGACGCATCGCGTCCCAAGGACTCACCGAGCGGCGCGACCATCGAGAGCGCCACATAGACGCAGACCCGGGTCACTCCCGAAGAGCACCCAACCCCGGCACGACATCCACCGGACGGCCGTTCGGCCAAGCTGCCGAGAGACGTCGACCGGCGAGCGAACAGACACGAACGGCATCCAGCGACCACACTTCAACGACTCGAAACACCACCGGAAGGCGCACGGGAGACCCACGACGAGCGGCCTCCGGAGCGGACATCCAGCGGGACATTCGTCCAGCGCGCAGACGAATCGACATCGTGGGGATCCGCAGCGCAGGACCGCACGATGCGGGGCAGCCGAACGACCAGGATCGAGCACGATCGGAACACGCCGACGCGACGAGAAACCACCACCCAGAAGCCGCAGAGATGTACGACGAACCGCTGCCCGCGGACTGATGTGCAAAGCACGACGCCCTCTGGCGCACCTTCGAAGAACTGATGCCGAGCGGGCTCGAGGCATCATCGGCCGCGGCGGCGAGCAGTCGGCGCAGATGCACGAGCACCTCCGGCAGGACTTGGCTGCGACCGAGATCGAGGCCACGGCCGGCGGCGGGATGGTCACGGTCGCCATGAACGGCCTCAAGCACGTGCTCGCGATCACGATCGATCCCGAGATCATTCCCCAAGGACGACGTCGAGTCTCTGCAGGACCTCATCGTCGCCGCGGTTAGCGACGGGCAACACAAGGTCGTATGACGAACTGGTCACACACTGCAGTTTTGGGGTGCCCACCGAAGTTCAGACGACGACCAGCGACTGCGCATCCGCTTGGCGCACCGCCGCGATGGAAATGGACGTGTCGAAGGTCACCAAGCGACATCCGTGTTCAACCGCCAGGGCCAGAAGATAGACGTCCGTCAATTGCCGGGGACGCAAGAGGCGCTGGCAGTCCACGACCGAATCATCCAGAAGGCTGACGCTATCCGGAACGAACAGATGGTGCGGAGTAGAAATCGCCGCACGCAACCGCATCACGGCGTCGGCGACGGTCAACGTGTTCGGATACGCGGGCTGCGACAGAATGCGGACGCACCCGTTCTGCGTCAGTGGGCAGGATGCCCAGCCGTGGTGGATATTGCCGGCGAGCCACGTCTCGGCCGCCGCATTGTGCGTGTGGTTTTCGTCGAGCAGCGCGACCAGTACGTTGACGTCCAGCAACGCCCTCAACGGTCAGACACCCAGACCGTCGCGAATCTCATTGACGATGTCGTTGGTCACCAGCGCCCCGCCGGCCGGAATCGGTCTGAAGCCGTACCTGTCGCGGGACTGTCCGTCCGCCGTCGCGCGGGTTCTGGTGCGCAACGCCTCGCGCAGCAACTCGGAGACGAACTGTCCGGTGGGCTTGCTTTCTCGCGTTGCGAGCGTCTTCGCGGCGGTCAGAACATCGTCGTCGATGTCGAGTGTGGTGCGCATGATTCCTCTGCTGTGGCCCCGCCCCGCCAAGCAGGCTCGATGCCCAGCCTCGCGATGGCGCGCCGCCCTCACGGGCTCAGCTTATCATCGCCGCAGGCGTCCCGAGGCGGTTGTCCGCCGACGATACCGTTGGTCGCGTTGATCGATGTGCTGACGGACGCCGGGCCGGCGGGTCTGTCAAGCGCGGTGCCCGAGGCGGCGAAAAGGACGCTTTGGGGTATCCATTTAACCGGAGTCAGGGGCGTAACTGGGGCCACGGATCGCCCGGCGAGGGTTGTTTCGGGGCTTGAAGTCGTGGTCGCCCGCGAACCGATGCGCTACCGGGGCCTCATCGCCGCCGGACAGCCCCGCCAGCACCCCCACGGGTGCGTGGGCACCCGCCGAGGCTCGCGTGTCCTTCAGCGGCCGCCCGCGGCGAGCACGGCGCCGGGCAACTCCGGTTACATGGATACCCCAGAAGGACGCTATACCGGCCAACGATTGCTCGCTGTGGCGTGGTCGCCACGACCATCGTAGACCTCCTCGGCAGCCCGCTGAACGTTCAGTTCCAGCAGCCGCGCCAAGATCTCTTCGCAAATCTCGTTCGGCCAACGGCAACGGTACGGCTTCTTCCTGCGACTTCCGCTTTCTTCCGCACCGGTCTCGTAGTCGAGAAGGAACTCGCAGTCGATCGGGATGTCGGCCCACCCGTACGCGGCAAGAACCGCGCGGTCCATGGCGGCGTGGAGTTCGCGGAGCCTTGCGATCTCCCGGTCGTTCTCGTTGGGATCGTGGAAGCGGTTGTATGTCTTCGTCAGTCCTTCGTGGTTTCGCTTCATCAGCTCAGCGCGAAAGTCGTAATAGTAGCGGCCGGCGTCCTCGATGCCGCGATGCGTCTCCCAACCGTCAGGGAAGGGAAACGTCCCCAAGCAGTCCGAGGGGGTGTACTGCAAGTCATCCTTCAGAGTAGAACTGAAAAAGCGTGTCCAGACCTCGTGTACCCGAGACTGGAGCGTCGCGAACGCCCCAGTCTTCGAAAACGGGAAGACAACTGTCTTCTCGTTGTAGACCATCTCTCGCGGTAGGAAGGTAAACGCAAAGGCGTTGCCAATGCGCGAGATCGCCAGCACGCGCCCCAGATCCGTGATGGCGGCTTGCAACTCCGGACGGGGTCGCAAGAACAGCCACCACTTGTGTCTTGAAAGCCCGTCGTTCTTGACTTCCCGCTCCGGCCTCACCCGCTCTTCCACGATCGCGAGCACTTCCGGCCAGTCCGCCGCCACCGGCCCGGGATAGTCCAGCGGCACGATTCCCGTGCGCAGCCATGCGCGGCGCCGATCGTCGTCGGTTCCCATCCACGGCTCGCCCAGATCTTCCCGCCGCAGCGGCCAGTCCCGGAAGTTGATGACATACCGGTGATGGGCATGCGTCGGGCTCGTGTTGATCTCCTGCCCGCCGATGTAGGGGAGGATGACCTCCTGGTTCCGCGGGTTCTGATCGATGAGCCGGCGCATCTCCGCCAGCGGGGAGGCCACACCCTTCAGGTCCGTGTCGTCGAACGTGAAGCCCATGCCGAGGACGTAACTGCCCACGAAGCTCTTGCCGGCGTTGGCCGCCAGCCGCACCGGATCGTCGTGACCGCCGCGGTGAAACAGGAACGCGGTGATGCGCTCCACGTCGCGGCCGTCGATCTGCTTGTGATCCGCCACCGCGCCCTTCCCGACGTGCAGCACGCTGACGACCACGGCCGCCAGTCCCGGCCACTTGACCCGGCGACGGACGGAGAAGATCTCCCCGCCGTGCTTGCAGATCCAGCGCAGGCCGCTGGCGCGGGTGTCGCCCTGGGCGATGGTGTTGGTCGCGATCAGGCCGAAGACGCCCCTGTCGCGGACGAGGTCGAACGCCCGTCTGAAGAAGTGGGCCACCAGATCGGCGTTGCCGTGGCTCTCCGCGTGCGCTTGCTTCAACCAGTCGGGGTACACCGCGACGTTCCCCGCGGCCACCGAGTTCTTGCCCGCGAACGGCGGGTTGCCGACGATGGCATCGAATCCGGGAGCCGGCCCGGACACCTTCCTCCCCGCCGATGAACCCCGGTCGAACACCTCCGGGAACTCGATCTCCCAGTGGAAGGGGGCCAGCGGCGGTTCCTCTCCCCGACGCTGGTCGATCCACCCGCGGTAGCGTTCGACCTCCCCCTCGAAGATTGCGCCGGCATACTCGATGCGCTTGGTTTCGCGTTCCTTCGGCTTGCGCCCGTTGAAGAAGGCGGCAATCAGGAGGTCCCCGGACAGACGCACCCTGGCGAGATCGATCCGGGCCTCGTTCCACCAGTTCCGCAAGTCCCCATCAGAGACCGTGTGGCCGGCGTCGCGAATCCGGCGGCGCAACTCGTTCACCCGGGCCATGCGCTTGCGCAGCTCGATGGTCTCGATCCCCTGCTGCAATGGCTCGGCGCCGGTGTCCCAGTGGAACGCCTCGATCTGCCCCTGCGACAGCCCGACCAGCGAGTCGCCGCGGCGCAGCGCATGGTCGACGAACGTCAGCGGGTGCTCCTTCGCCAGCGTGGCCAGCCAGAGCGAGACCTTCGCGAGGTCCACCGCCATCGGGTTGCGGTCGACACCATAGAGGCAACGCTGGGCAACGAGGCGGCGGGCGACGATCACCTCATCGTCGCCGGCTTGCATCGGGGGCGCCGCGGTGTGGAATCGCCACGCATCGAGCAGCGCGTCGCCGAGCTGCCGGCACGCTTCGACCAGGAAGGCCCCCGAACCCATCGCCGGATCGCAGACCTTCAGGTCGAGGATCGCCGCGGGGTTTGGCGGTTCGCCGCCGGGGCCGCGCAACCGCGCCAGGATGGGCTCCAGCGCGGTGCGGACGATCGGCTCGGTCAACTCGCGCGGCGTGTAGTGCGATCCGGAGCGGCGGCGCGCTTCGCTCGGCTGCAGCACGAGCGCCCCGCCGGGGACGATGTCGGGCGTGGCCGCGGCGTCGATGACCGGCTGCAGAGCCGCGTGCAGGTCGGCGACGGTCGATGCCGCGGCCACCGGCCGCCGGACCGTGTCGGTCAGCGCGCGGTCGGTCCGGTCCCGCAGCCACTGCGCGCGCTTGCCCGCCGGCTCGCGGAGCAGCGCTTCGAGGTCGGCCGTGGTCGGCGCGCCCTGCTTTTTCTGCGCCTTTATCGCCACCGACCGGCCGGTCGCCGTCTCGATCCGGAAACCCATCATCGTCTCGTAGACCGAGCCGATCTGCTCGACATCGAGGGCGCGGTAGGAGATACGCTCGCCGTCGAGCACCAGCAGCTTGTCGAGTGCGCGGTAGACGGTGCCGTCGGGAACCAGCGGCGGCTCGATGCGCTCGTCGAGTCGGCGCTCGCCGCCGACGACGCGGCCTTCGAGAAACGGGAACCGATCGGGGTCGAAGAGTTCCCCGTGACGCGGCGGCAGGCGCAGACCGTCCGTCTCGGCGCCGTTGTGGAACAGCCGGAACAGCACGAGGAGCTGGGCCCAGGCGCCGTAGCGCTGGTTCATCGTGTCGGGATGGAGCGCCGCGTCCTCGCGCAGCCGCTCGTAGAGGCCGGCCAGCGAGTAGTGGCGCGCGAAGGTCTCGCCGTCCGGCAGCAGGTCTCGCTCCTCGGCGTAGAGCAGGAACACCAGCCGCAGGATGACGGTCAGCAGCGCGTGGTAGACGTCGTCGGGACGTTCGGCCAGCGCGTCGCGCAGCAGCCTCCCGTGCGCCGCGTCGTCGGCAGCCTGGATTCCGCGCAGCAGCTCGTAGAGGGCATGCAGCACCTGTTCGGCGAGCCGCTCGCTCACCTCGTTCTGGAACCGCCGGCTGTCGGCGAGCAGCGCCGCCAGGCGCTCGTCGCGCGGCAGGCCGAGGAGCCGCGTCTCGCTCAGCAGCAGTCGTAGCGCCCCCACGATCGGCCGGCCCGCCGTGGTGACCATGTCGGCCACGTGCAGATCCAGCCAGCCGGAGCTCTCGCCGCGCGGCGCCGAAACCAGACGGAGCGAGCGGCCGTTGCACAACAAGCCCGCCGGCACGCCGGTCTGCCGCAACAGCCGCTCCATCCGGCCGTGGGCCGACACCTCCAGGCGGCCGGCGCCACCCGTGACGCGGTCGAAGTCCTCGCCGGGATCGAGCACCCTGACCAGAAGTTGCCAGGGCGCCGCGTCCGTCCCGGGATCGCGCTCCCGCACCGCGAAGTCCGGACGCAGCACCTCTCCGCCTTCGTGCAGCGGGGTCTCCAGCTCCGGCGGGATCGGGCTGGCGCCGGTCCCGGCATACCCCTTCGGCGAGAGGTTCCAGCCGAGCACCGACGAGGCGAACGCCTGGAAGTCCGGCAGCCACGCTTCCGGCTCGCGGTCGGGATGGAACCGGCGTTCGGCGGCGCACGCACGCAGCAGCCGCTGGCCTTCCGGGTCGTGCGGAAGAATCGCGCCGGCGCGGACCAGGGCCGGCGCCGACACCACGAGGCCGGTCGGCCGGACGAAGCCGATCCACTCCAGGTGGGCGTCGACGTGCGGGTCGCGTTTCGACATCGATTACACCGGCATGCGCAACGGGACAGGGACGGCGACCGGCCGCCACGTTGACGGCGCACGCGAACCACGCGTACGCCGTAGTGTACGAAACGTCGCGTAGGCAATCACCAGCACGGCAGGGTCGGGGCGAGGGCGAACGGAAGTCGCCTCAGTTGGTCTCCGGCCAGAGGTACACCAGCCCGACCGGCTCGACGCGTTGCGCCTGCACTCGGTAGAACGCCCGTATCCGTCCCGGCTCCTGCGTCAGGTCCCGGTCGAACCGGTCGAGGCGGGTGCGCCAGTAGCGCATGTTCGACTGCAGTTGCCGCCGCTCCTCTTCGTCGAACCCCAGCGTGATCTGCCGGAACCGGCCCTCATGGCGGTCGAGCTCCTCGACGATGCGCTCACGCTGCCGGCGAAGCGTCTCCTCCAGGTCGCGCGCCTCGCGCTCGCCCCGCTCGCCCAGCCGGCGGGTCGCCAGCGCGGCCAGCTCCGCCGCCCGCGGCTCCAGTTGCGGGAGAAGCTCCTCGACGTCGCGCGGCGCCGCGGCCAGCAGCCGCGCGCGAATGACGTCGTCCGGCGTCCGTTCCAGGCCCCTGCCGGTCAGCGACTGGTCGAGCAGGTCCAGCGTCCGCGACTCGGCTTCGCGCGCGTAGGCCCGGAGCGGGCCGTTCCGCCGCGCCGGCTCCACCCAGCGCGCCGCCAGCGGGACGATCTCCTCGTGCAGGCGCTCCGCCCGGCGCCCGTAGAGGCAGAGCCGGCCGAGAAGCACGACGCGGGGAATCGAGTCCTGCGCCTGCGCGAGGCAGGCCCGCGACAGGTCGTGGTGCACGAAACCCTGCGCGCGGAACCGCGCCAGGAGGCGCTGGACGACCCGCTGCTCCAGATGCAGGTGCACCGTGTCGTCGCCGAGCACGCCCGCATCCTCGAAGACCACCGGCCGGATCGGCGCTTCCCGGCGCCAGTCGGCCAGCTTCTGGTCGCTCCGGCGCGGCGGACGGAGCGTGTCCAGCGTCGCCGCCCAGCTCGGATCGGCCCCCGCGCGCCGGTCGAGAACCGGGAAGGTCCAGGTCGCCGAGCGGCCGTTCCCGTCGCCGTCGCCGCTTCGCGCCAGCCGCTCCGCACCGAGCAGCTCCAGCGCGCAGGACAACGTATCGCGGAACGGTTCCGCCTCGAATCCGACCCACTGCTGGGACCGCTCGAGCAGACCGCGACACCGTTCCACCTGCGCCACGAGGTCGTCCCGCCGGTCGCGCGCCGCCTCGAGCTCTTCTTCGGTGATCCGTCGGCGGGCCTCATCCAGGTCCGCTGCCTCGATCTCCCGCTTCAACCGGTCGGCGTCCCGGTGGCGGATGCCCCCGCGCAGCCGCCGTTCCACGTCGTCGTCGATCACCTTCGACAGGCTGCCCAGCTCGCGCTTGATGGTCTCTGTCTTGCGGACGAGCACCTCCAGCACCCGGTCCTCGACGCGTTGCGGCAGCACGAAGTAGTGGCAGCGAACCTCCGGCGCCGGCTGCAGCTTGCGGTCGATGCGGCCGTTGCGCTGCTCGATGCGGCCGGGGTTCCACGGCAGATCGAAGTGGAACAGATCGGCGCAGTGCGCCTGGAAGTTCAGGCCCTCGCGGGCGGCGTCGGTAGCCAGCAGGATGCGGAGCGGATCGGCGGCCGGGTCGGTGTTGAAACGCCGCTGGATCTCCTTGCGGCGGGCGCCGCGCGTGAGCCCGTCGATCACCGCGATGCGCTCGCTGGCGCGGTCGGTCCCCTCGACGGCCTGCTCCAGGATGGCGCGCAGATGGCGCTTCGTCCCCTCGCGGTTCTCGGTGAAGATGAGGACGCGGCGCGCGTTCCAGCGCGGCGGCGGACCGCCAGGCCGGCTGCCCAAGGGCGGCAGGTCCGGGCACATCCGCTCCCGGATCCAGTCGAGGAGCCGGCGCGTCTTCGCGTCCGGCAGGTGGCGCACCCGCTCGGAGATCGCCTGCATCCGGTCGAGCAACCGTTGTTCCCGCTGCCACAGCGCCGCCGTTTCCGCGCCGGGAACGGCCGCCGGACCCGACTCGGCTGCCTCGGTGATGGCCTCGATCTGCGCTTCCTCTTCGGCCTCGACAACTTCGGCCTCCTGCTCGCCGCGCTCGTCGTCGGCGGTGGGCGGCGCGACGAAGAGGCCGTACCCCTCGGCAGCGGGCGCCCCCGCGGGTTCCGAGGCGTCCCGCAGGGCAGTGGAGGCAACGGGCTCCCCACCGCCCGCGGTCTCCGCCCGCTCCTGTTCCCGGCGGCGTTCGACGGTCCGCCGGTGAACCGCCAGACTGCGCGCGAACGCCTCGACCGAGGAGAGCAGCCGTTGCTGCAAGCCGACCACGAGCAGGCCGGCCGCCGCCTGGACCTTACCGGAGGCGCCGGCGTGCCGTTGCTCCCGCGCCGTGCGGTACTCGTCGAGCAGGCGCGACAGCGCCAGCTCGGGCGCGTCCGCCGGCAGACCGTCGATCACCACGCGCTCGACGCGCCGCTCAGGAAAGCCGCCCTGCGTCGCGCGGACGTCCTCCTTCAGACGCCGGACCATCACGTCCTCGAGCGCCTTTCGGCCGCGCACCTTCACGCCGCGCGTGAAGCGGTACGGATCGAGCAGCTCCAGCAGCGTCGAGAAGCTGTTCGAGTGCCCGTTGTGCGGCGTGGCCGACAGGAACAGCCGATGCTCGAAGCGTCCCGCCAAGTCGCGGACGGCCCGGGTGAACTTCGACTCGATGCCGTAGCGCCCCCCGCTCGACGGCGCCGCGTGGTGCGCTTCGTCGAGGATGAGCAGGCTCCCCGGACGCATCGTTCCGAGCCAAGCCCGCATCGGATCGGTGTAGTGCGCGTCGATCAGCAGGTTGTGCGACACGAGGAACCGGCTGTGGGTCATCCACGGATTGACGCCGAAGCCCCGCTCGCGGCGCATCCGCGCCAGGTAGGCGCGGTCGAGGATCTCGAACACCAGCCCGAAGCGATCCTCCAGCTCCCCCTTCCACTGCTCCAGCACCGACGGCGGCGCGGCGACGACGATCGTCTTCGCCTTCCGGCGCAGCAGCAGTTCGCGGGCGATCAGCCCCGCCTCGATCGTCTTGCCGAGTCCGGTGTCGTCGGCGATGAACAGGTTGACCCGCGGCAGCCGCAACGCCTTGCGCAGCGGCTCCATCTGGTAGGCGTCAATCCGGATGCCGGCGCGGAACGGCGCCTGGAACAGGTTCGCGTCGGTGGCCGTCACGCAGTGCCAGCGCAGCGTGTGCAGGAACGCCGCGAACCGGCGCGGCTCGTCGAAGCCCCGCTCGGCGAGACGGTCCCAGCCTTCCTCCTCGAGGATGCGGCGGTCGAGCTCGTAGTTCCAGAAGACCCGCAGTTCCTCGCCGGCCGCGTCGTCGTCCGCGCAGGACAGCGCCACCACAGGCGAAGCGCCGGGGGTCTCCGACGAGGCCACCTCCTCGACCAGCCACCGGCGGGAGCGTACCTGGACCAGTTCCCCCACCCTCGGCGGGCGTTCCGGCAGCGCGCGGATCGGATCGGGTGGAGTCATCGAACATCTGCGCCATAGAAGCACGGCGACAGCCGCCATTCTAGAAGAACGCGCGGGTCGTCACCCGGCCACACCCGGCCATCAACCCCACGGCATCCGCATCACGCCGGCAACGGCAGCAGCAGCGCCCCCTCGATCAGCGTCGTGAAGTGGCGCGTCACGGTCGCCGCCAGCGTACGGTCGCGGACGAGCAGGCCGATCTCGATGTTCCGGTCCAGCGCCGCCGCCGTCAGGTTCGCCGACGTCACGAAGACCGCCTCGTCGTCGACGACCACCGCCTTGGCGTGGAGGACGCCGGCGCCGCCGGCGGGATCGAGCGAACGCGGGTCGTAGAAGACCCGCGGCCGGGTCGCTCCGGGCCATTCCTCCGTCCAGAAGCGATCCGCGAAGCGCCGGACCAGGCGGTCGGCGCCGGTCGTGTCGCCTCGGCGGCGCTGCACGTTCAGGAGCAGGGTGACTGCCACGTCCGGCGCATCGTCCATCCGGCGCGCCAGCGCCTCGAAGGCGCGGGGGCCGTCGAAGAAGGCGTAGGTCGCCACCCACGCCGAGCGCGCCGCCGAGCCGAGCAGCTCCTCGTAGACGCGCCGCGTATCGCGCGCGTGCAGGCCGGCGACTTCCGGACCCGACCAGACGAAGGCGGGCGCCGGGCGCCGGGCGGCCACCCGCTCGAAGCCGCGCAGCCACGCCGCGCACCCGCGGCGGGAGACGCCCAGCCCGTCGAGCGCGACCAGCGCCGCGGCTACCGCCCCGCTCTCTGCCGCGCCGCCCAGCGCCGCGCTCACGGCAACCGGACGATAGGGCGGTGCGAGCAGTCCCGAATCGAGGGCGCGCTCCAGCCGCTTGCGCAGGTGCGGCGGCAACGCCAGCAACGCGTCGGTCATCCCGCCGGCCCGAAGAACGCGGCGTCCGGCACGCCGAGCACCGGCACGACGAGCGCGCGGTCGAGATGGTCGTTGCGCATCTCGCACGACGTCTCGGCGACCAGCACGCACCCGTGGCACGCGGCCCCGTGCAGCCACCGCCCGGTCATGCGGTCGCCCGGCGCATGCTCGGCGCAGGTCGGGTCGTTCGAGCAGAGCCCGCCCGCGTCCAGCGCCCGGGCAAGGTGCCCGTCGATGCGACGCGCCTGCTGCACGAGACCGCCGAGCGTGCCTTCCGCGTCCGGGCTGCCCGTATGGATGAGCAGCCCGTACCCGTCCTCCTCCGCGTAGATCCGTTCGCGCAACGAGCTCGCCGGATAACCGCAGTGCATGGCCAGCGACTGCATCAGCAGGTGCGACAGGGTGTGCAGCAACAAGTAGGGACCGCCGGGGAACGGACGCGCCGACTTGCGCTGCTGCGCCCACTGCCGATGCCCCCTCCCCAGCGCGTCCAGCCGCTCCCGGACCGCGGGCCGGGCCAGCCACGCATCCACCGCCTCGGTGCGCAGCCGCAGGAACAACCCCTCACCTCGGTTCTCCACCGCCGGAAACCAGGTCGGCTCGATCGCGATGGCGGCGCGCTCGACGTCCGTTTCGTACTCGCCGTGGATGTCCGGCGTCACCGCCTCGAACCGCGTGAAGCCCGACAGGGCCGCCACCTCGCGGAGCCGGTGAAGCTGGATGACCGCCGCAACCCCCGCGGCCCGCTCCGACCGCCGCCACACCGCATCCGGCAGCCGCCGCGCATGGAAGTCCGGATTGACCGGGACGTCGTCGCCGAATCCTGCCGGCGCCGCCAGCAGCGCCTCGAGCTCGATCTCCTTGACCGAACGGTCGCTACCCGCCGCGCCTCCCTTCATCCCGGCGATCGCCGCGAGGACCTCCGTGTCGCCGAACGGCGACAGTGCGGCAGCCACCTGCGGTTTCCGCTTCACGACCGCCAGACTGGCCGCGTCGTCGACGATGTCCAGGTAGTCCCAGAGTTCCCGCACCAGCGTGTCCACCGCCGCGCCCCGCTCGGGGATGGACAGCACGCTGAGCACCTGCGGGAACCAGGCGTTCGACGCGGTCCGCACGAGAAGCCGGCTCGGCAGTTGGCACTCCTCGTTCGTGTCGCGCCCGAGCCACGGCCGCGCTCCCCGGCACGTCCCCAGCGGGTTGACCTCCAGCATGCTCGCATCCGACAGGCGCCGCGCCGCGCCGCATTCGCAACGCACCAGCAGGTCGGCCAGGTCCCCGGTCGTCCCCTGCTCGTCCAGCCACAGCGGCCGCGTCCGCGGGCACGCGCCACCGCCCCGATGCGCGAACCGGCTCCAGTCGAGATCGTCGACGTGCCCGCGCGGACAGCCGCGGACGAAACGGGTCGCCACCACCTCCCGGCCCTCGAAGCGATGGCGTTCGTCGAGCGCCTTCCGGTGCACGAGCCGCCGGACCCCCGTCTGCGCCGCGCCCTCGCCCGCCGCGGGCGGCTGCACGACGAACCACTCCGGAAAGCGCCACGCCCCGATGCCCGCCGGCGCCGCCCCGGGATCGGACGACACCGGCGGCGGCGCCAGCAGGCGCGGCGACGCGACGCCGGTAATCGCCGCCAGCTTCCGCGCCAGCCGCGGCTCGTCGACCTCCTCCAGCTTGTGCGGCGGCGGCCACTCGTCGAGACCCGCGACGATCGCCGACTCCTGCGGCAGGTCGATGAGAGCCCCCGGCCCGTAGGTCGTGATGACCTGGCTGCGGCGA
Organism: Vicinamibacterales bacterium; assembly: GCA_963662835.3. Lineage (GTDB taxonomy): Bacteria > Acidobacteriota > Vicinamibacteria > Vicinamibacterales > UBA8438 > WTFV01. The sequence goes on along the minus strand of CAXXVU020000002.1, from coordinate 5,099,978 downwards.
ACCTGGCCGTGCGCCTTGCGCCTCACGCGCCCTCCGGCCGCCGCGGCGCCCGCAGGTCGTGCAGGTAAAGGTTGACCTCCGGCTCGACGTCCCGCAACGAGCGGTTGGCCCGGAACTTCCGGTGATGCTCCGTCTCGAACCGCTCCTCGAGCATCTCCCGCAGCAGCGCCTTCGGCTGCCGGAGCTCGTGACGCTGGTACTGCAGCTCGACGCCGTCTCCCTGATAGTCGTCCAGAACCCGGCGCCACGAGTCCAGCAGATCCCCGACCCGGTCCTGCACGCTACGAATCCGTTCCTCGCGCTCGTCGTCCTCGCCGAACGCCTGTTGCTCCACCCGGCCCGCGAACGCGTCGAGCAGACGCGGTTCCAGGGCGGCGCGCACGTCGGCGATCCGCTCGGCGCCCCGCGGTGGCGTCAGCGCCGGTTCGAGGTGCCGCGCCAGTGCCACCAGCGCGCCCGCGAACCCGCGGTCGAGCGCGCGGGCCGAGAACGGGGTCACGCTGGCCGGCTCCACCGAGCGGTAGAAGGTCTCGTGGTAGTGCCGGAACCGCTCGTAATGCGACCGGTCGCGCGGCTTGTGCACGTTGAGCAGCGTCACCACCAGACCCGGACCCTCCACCGAGCGTCCGACGCGGCTCGTCGCCTGGATGTACTCGGCGTGCATCTTCGGCTGCCCGAGCACCAGCATCAGTCCCAGCCGCGGGATGTCGAGGCCGACCGAGATCATGTTCGTCGCCAGCGCGCAATCGACGCGCCTGGTTCGGTCGTTGAACCGGCATTCCAGCCGCCGCCGCGCCTCGGCCACCTGGTCGGTCGAGACCCGCGAGGTCAGCTCCAGCACCTCCGAGAAGGTCGTGCGGTCCTGGAACAGCCGCCGCGCCTCGCCAATCCGCCGCCGCGCGCCGTAGCGCTTGACGGTGGTGCTCACCTCCTCCTCCAGGATCCGCCGCGCACCGCCCAACTCCCGCAGGCTGTTGAAGTAGGCGAGCGTCGTCATGTAGGGATCGGCCGGGTTCTGCGGATTCCGCTCGCCGCCGGCGGCCTGCCAGGCGTGCGCCGCCGCGCCCATCAGCGCCAGCAGCACGCGCCGCATCAGCACCTTCGGGTTCCGGCCCTGCGAGGCGACCCCGGCGTACAGCCGCGCCGGCGTCTCCGATGACGGCACGGTGCGGGCGAAGAACGTGTCGCGCCGATCCGGCCCGGGCGGCGGGAACACCTGCGTCGCCGGCCGCGCGAATAGCGCCTGGACCTGATCCTGCGCCCGCCGGACGGTCGCAGTCGAGGCGACGATCTTCGGCTTGATCGTCCGTCCGTCCGCCTCGCGCGCCGCCAGCGCCTCGATCGCCGTCTCGTAGAGGCCGGCCATCGTGCCGAGCGGCCCCGCGATCAGATGCAGCTCGTCCTGGATGATCAGATCCGGCGGCGGAAGCGGCGCCTCCAGACGCCGCCCCGTCCCGGGGTCGGCGGCGCCGTAGAACCCGTCCCCGTCGGAACGGTCGGCGCCGCCGAGCAGCGCGCCGGCCTGCCCGACCCACGGCAGGGAAGCAAACTTGTCCACCGTCGCGATCAGGAACGCAGGCAGCCGCCGGTAGATCGGTTCGTCGACGCCGACGACCGGCAGCGGACGGTCGCCGCTGAACGCGCACTCCCAGTCCGAGCAGACGATGCGCAACTCACGCGGGCGGTCGGCGTCCGGCGACAGTGTGAACGACTCGGGCCTGAACCCCGCCCCGCACCACGGACAGTTCTCCAGCGGGATCGGCGACGGGTTCCGGTCGGGGTTGCGCTTGAACGCGGTGGCCTTCGCGCGCGCCGAATCCGGGCGGCCATCCCCCTTGCGTCCCAGGATGTTCGGCGTGGCCGCCTTTCCCACCCACAGACCGATCTCGAACGGCCACCTGCCGTAGCGTCCGTCCGCCTCGCTCCGCTCGATCTCGAGCGCGCAGACCAGTCCGGCGGCGCGCGCAAGCTGATCCAGTGTCAACAGCCGTAGCGTGTAGCGCATGATGACGCTGACTCCGGCCCCGGCCAGCCCGTCGTCGCCCGCATGCCGCAGGCGCCGGAGCACCATCGCAACCGCGGCCAAGCCCAGGTACGCCTCGGTCTTCCCGCCGCCGGTCGGGAAGAACAGCAGGTCCACCGTCTCGCGGTGCACGTCGTGCGGATCGGCGAGGCCGGGCAGGTTCAGCAGCAGGAACGCGAGCTGGAACGGACGCCAGCGCGCCCCGGCTGGTCCCACCCGCTCGCCGAGGCGCTGGCGCAGGGCACGCGCCACGGCCCGGTTGGCAACCCGAAACGCGTCCAGAACGTCGGGATCCTCGCCGAGCAGCGCCACGCCGCGCGCCATCCTTTCGGCCGCGACCCCGGCGTAGTGGAGCAGCTGCCCGGCCGTCTCCCCTCGGTCGCCCTCCGACGCGCGCGCGGCGACATCCTGCCGGCGGGCCTCGATCCACTCGCGGTATTGCGCCACGAGTGGATCGAGCGCCTGCTGCACCGCACTTGCGTCGCCGAGCCGGCCCAGCACCTCCATCGACAGCTCGACGCCGGGCACCTTCGCCGGGACCGTATTCTGCACTTCGGCGGTCCCGATCCACGCCGTGCGGATCAGCCTGCACTCGCCGTCGACGAGCTCCCACTCCGCCGACACCCCGTGCCCGGCGGCATACTCCCGCGTATCGGCGTAATGCAGGTCCGCGACCCGATCGTCCCACTCCGCGGCATGCGCCCCGCGCAGATCGGGCCGCGGCAGGAAGCCCGCGTCGTTCCGCACCTCGATCTCGGCCTGGAAGGCGTAGGCGCGATCCGGCTGGCGGGCGTCCGGGCTGCGCCGGTTCACCAGAAAGCAAGACACCGAGCGCGTGCCCGCGCGCAGTCCCGCGCCGCTCAGGCCCATCGCGTCAATCGCGCGTTCGACGGCCTGAAGCTGCAGGCCGCCCGAGCCGGGGATGTCCAGGACGACCGGCCCTGCGCCGAGCGGGACCGACAGCGCCGCCTCGCGTGGCGTCCGTTGCCACACCGATGTCTTGCCGCCGTCGGCGTCCTCGATCTCGGCCGGCGCGTAGTCCCCCCACCGCACCGTGACCGCCAGCGCGCGGCAAACACCGGCTACGAGAAAGCTCAGCCCCATCGACAACGGGAAGAACGCCTTGCGCGCCGCCTTGCGCTCGTCGTTCGACTCCTCGGCCAGGCCGGCAGACTCGGGGATCGTGTCGAGGTCGTCGTCCTCGTCGGCGTCCGCGCTCCGATCCGGTGGCGTACCAGTCGGGATCAGAAAGCCGGCGACATACCAGTTCGACGGGCGCTCGCGTCCCGGCAATCGCTCGGCGCCTAGATCATGGCCGGCCCAGGGGCCGACCAGGTCGAGTTTCAGGGCCTCGACCAAGCGGGCGCGGACTTCCTGAGAATCGGCGGAAACACGTTGAGCGTCGGTCATGGCCCGGCGGGTACCTTACACGGAGTGCGGTCCGCCAGCGGGAAACGCATCGGCTGTCGGCCGCTGGACTGGAGCATCGGTGGCGGTACCGGATCGCCCACAGCGACGCCAGCGCTGCGGCGCATCCAGATTCGGCAGAATAGCCCGCAGTCTCCGCGCGAACCTACTGCCTTCGCACAAGGAAGCGCCGGCTGCGCCTCCGCTGGTTCGAAACTGGTTCCGCCAGCTCCCGGCTACCCGACCTTGTCGGCTTTGCCGGTCTGCGGGTTCAAGATCCAGCCTGCATGAGTGAGCTTGACGTACTTACGCTTGGACCTTCCCCTGTCCTCTCGGACGGTGGTGACCAAGCCCTTCGCTTCAAGCTCCGCGATCACACGGTGAGTCGTACTGATTCTGATGCTGTGATGCGTACAGGCCAGAGAAATGCCGAGATCGGCCAAGCTCGTAGCGTCGACGAAAATCCCATTGTTCGTAGGATCCGACTGCATCGCCTCAAGCACGTCCTTGGCCTTATCGGACAACGGCAGGGCTGCGTCGCCCTTGTTCTCTCTCCAGAGATCGTAGGCGGTCTTTACCGCGCGAAGAGTAAACGAACTGGCTGCGAGATCTAGCACGGCTCCTCCGATTATAGCCAGTGTACACCACTCAGCGCGCCAGATTCCGAAAGAGGCCCTACTGATTGCGGTCCACGCGGATCAGACTCACTGTTCGCCCAGCAGCGAGGCCAGCGTCGACGCTACGCCTTCACCGTCTTCGCCCGCGGTCTCGGCCGCTTCCACGATCCCATCTCCTGCGGTCTCTGCACCTTCCGGCACGTCGGCCGCTCTGGCAGCCGCAAACGCCGGCCACGGCCCCGCCTGCCGCTCCGAGTGCCGCAGTCTTCAACGCGCCGCCCTTCGGCTCAGGCACGGCGGCGGCAGGCAACACAGGTACACCTTCGGGGCCTGGACAGGCGCGACCCTCACGCGCCCTCACACGGCCTCACACTAGGTTGCGACCGCGTCGACGTACGAATCAAGGATAGAGTACGGCGTCTGAGCGAAGCAGAAGAACGCGAGCGTGAAATGGCACGACGTCGTTCGCCGCAGCGCGTAGCGGCTCCGGCCGAACCGAATGGTGGGGACCCAGAATGAACACGACACCGACACCGACGGCGGCACAACGCCGCAAAATCAAGGCCGAGATCGAACGAGCGGTCCAGAACGACCCGATCGACGCACTGCTCGACGACTACCGTCCGCTCAGCGTCGAGGACATCCTCCGCTTCGACGTCCACTGGTACCGGGGGTGGTCCAAGGGGTCCAATGCGGCCCAGAAGGGCGACGTGGAACCGCTGTTCCAGACGAACCGCATGAGAATCAGGCCCCTCCGGGTTCTCCGAGGGTTCCTGTACCGGCTGGACAAAGGCATCGCCAAGCCCGAAACGGATGCCGCCGTATGGAAGGACGTCGACCGCCCGGGCCACGGAGTCGTCTACAACCTGCACAGCTCCAACGGACTCGTGAACGGCTCGGGCTACTTCGGCGATCTCCCCTGGAAGGCGCACGCATTCCGCAAGCGCGGTAAGGGCATGACCTGCGCCGTGCAGCACAAAATCAGCAGCACCTGGGGCTGGTCCACGAACAACAATAGTTTCTGGGACGGACCGAGCGGCCCGTACCTGTGGGAACGCCCGGACGGCCGGTTCATCGCAGCCGACCGCGACGCCTGGGGCGACCCAGCGCTGATCGATCTGGTCTGGCGGACCAAAGTAGCCTAGCGGGCGGGGCATTCAGCACGGACGCACCAACGCTGGAACATCCGGGCGAACGCAAGCGGGACCAGCACATGCCCCGACACGGGACCCAAAATGGCAGAGACCGACGCGAGCACAACCGAACGCGACGCGATCGAGACGAAGCCCGGCTGAGCGACCGTCATCGCGCTGGCGCAGCACAAGAGCGGCGCCGGTGAGTACAAGAAGGAGCAACGGCGCGAGGTCCACGCGCACGTCGCCGCCGGTCGCCTGGTGCTCGAGGCAGACAACCCGCCGGAGGACACGCGCCGGCGTGCTGGCCGCCGCGACCGCCCTGGCGGCCGAGACATGCGACGCCTGCGGCGCCAAGGGCGACCCGATCGCCGACGGCTGCAAGTGCCGCAGGTGCCGAGAGCCGGGGACCGTGATCCTTGCACGGCCGTGGAACCCGGGGGAGGTCGAGGACCACCCCGACGCGCAGTCGCCCGGACAGTGGACGCAGGACATCCGGGGTGGGTCCACGGGCAACGCGTGGGACCACACCAACTGGCGGCACTACCGCCTACGGCGAGCAGATCGGCGCGCTGATGACGGCGCTCGACGCCGCGGGACGACGCGCTCGCCATGCTGCTGTGGCCCGGCGGCGGCTGGGCGGGACTGCTGCGGGCGCTGTTCCTCACGCTTCACAACGAGCAGGACGACCGAGCCGGCGTCGAGGGGCACGTCCCGTGGCGGCTGCGCTGGATGAAGGAGAATTCGGGCACCTCGGGTCCGGACCACCGGGAGCACGGAGTACCAGTGGGGAGCGACGAGCCTGATCCAGGCGATGAGCGGCTGGGTCTGCATCGACTGCGGCAGGCCCGGCCGGCTGCGGTACGCGCGCTGGTACCGGCCGCAGTGCGACCGATGCTGGAGCACCGCCGACAGCAGTGACAAGGCACAGGACGCCGAGCGGGGACCGAAACCCGGAGAGGAGCTGCACGAAGGTTTGTTCGGGGGGACCGGGCTGAACTGGTGACAGCCGACGAGACGGCCGTAAGACGATGACCAGCGACACGCACGACGACGCGGCCGAACCCGAAGCGACGTGGGATCAAGAACGATGCCGCTCGGGGGAACCTCCCCGGTAGCGGGGACGCAGGGCAACAAGCCCGGAGCATCCGCGCCGACGGAGCCAGAGTGTTGGATGCAAGAGAGCCATTGGAAGAGCCGGAGATCAAGAGAACTGCGAAGCAGGGCTGGGCTCTACCCCTCTACTGAGGGGAAGAATGACGGCTGACCAGTGGGAATACCTATCCGAAGATCCGCGCCCTTCTCGAGATCGCGCAGAACGCGCACACGGTGGAGTTGGGTGCCCAAATGAATGAGTCCCCGGTCCCAAGTGTCGAAGAACTGAACGCTGCCGAGAATCCGCGCCCTGATCGCTGACGCGAGATGCATTGCGTCCCTCGGCTGCAAGCCATCGGTCCTACCGAACTCAAAGAGGAGCTCCTGAGCTAGCTCGGCAGTGGGCCGGTCAAGAGCAACCGGAACAACCCAGGAGTGCTGAAACAGGTCCTTGATAGCGCGAACCTTGGATTGGTCATCAATTTCGCCGCGGAACCAGAAGACCTCCGAGAAGGTGACGGTCGACGTCACCACCTGACACGCGCCGGACTGAGCACGCTCGACGATCATGTCGCAGAGCGGAGCCTTCTCGGTTTCACGGTTGAGCCAGCCCAGAAATACATCAGCATCCCAGTAGCGCTGGGGAATCATGCATCGGACTCCCAGGTGCGCAAAATCTCCGCGGGAGAGAGCAGATCACGGTCCGGCTGAAAGTCGCGGATCTCAGAAACGTCGATGCTCTTGGGCTCTCCAGTAAACGCCTTCGATCGAACGAGGCCGCTCACGATCACGCGATGCTGGAAGTACTTGAGCAACGCGTCGAGCGGCGTAGCCTCAGCATCGAAGAAGCACCGGACCTGGCGTCCGCTGAGAGAATCGTAGACGTACAAGACGCGGCGACCGTGCGTGAAGATGCCTTCAAGATGGCCCTCCACACTGCCGTAGCTCTCGACCTCGGGACCAAGAATATCGTCCACCGTGGCCGCGACTCGATGGGTGATCGGAACAGGTTCTCCGACACCGTTGGAGACAACGACGCTGCCGCCGTCCGACAGCAGAGCGAGCTTCCGCATGAGCTCGAGAGCATGCGTGGAAAAGTGGTCAGGCCGCTCGGAATGGTCGCCGAGCTGACGAACGCCAGCGACAACGGCATGACTGACGGTGCTGAGGACCACGGGGTCCACGCGAGTACGAGCCACGACAGGAACGGTCTGAACCTGAACGGGACTCGCAAAACTGAGTCCCGTGAGCACCCATTTCAGGGCGTCGCGCTTTCCGGCGGCTTGGGCACTGACCGCGTGGATCACGTTCGACCAGAGACTGGTGAGCCGAGTGAGCTTGTCCAGCGTGATCTCCGGCCAGTCGACCGTCAGCGTCAGCTGAGTTCCGGACCTATCCATTACGTGCCCTCGCGGGTACCTCCCGCCGCAGATGCTAGCACGGAGACCTACGGTCGAGAGAACCAAGGCGCAGGCGCCGAAAAACGTCGGCAGAGCCGGTGTCAATCACGACCGAAGGCTGATCGAGCACGACGTCGACGATCGGAATGGCCGCGACCGTGCGAGGACGGAATACTGCGATCTCGATCGCGCGGTCTTTAGCCACAGCACCAGCCTGACACATCGGTATGACAGGAGAGGTCCGCGGCCAGGACAGCGCGCTCGCGCTGAACGGTGATGTCTGGAGCACGATGTTCGGCGCCGACTACAGCAAGGGCCGGATGGTCACCGGCGTGTCGCTGTCGCACACGCGCGGCCTGGGCGGCTACGCCGGCGGCGCCGACACCGGCCGGATGACCTCCGCGGTCACCGGGCTCTACCCGTGGGTCGGCTTCAAGGCGTCCGAGCGGGTGACCGTCTCGACGGTCGCCGGCTACGGGGCCGGCGGCCTGATGCTCAGCCCCGACGCCGGCGCTCCGATCGAGACCGGCCTGTCGATGGCGATGGCGGCTGGCGGCGGACGAGGCGAGCTCATGACGAGCGAGACCGGCTTCGAGCTCGCGTTCATCGACCACGTGCGGCGGGACGCGGACGGGGGCGACGATGCCGGCGCGTGATAAGACCTGCCACGGCCGCTCCATCCATGACGTGCTGGAGATGACCGTCGCCGACGCCCTCGGCTTCTTCGCGTCGGTCGAGAATCCGCGGAAACGAAGCGCCGGCATCGAGCGCGGCCTGCAGTTCCTGGTCGACGTGGGCGTCGTTGGCTACCTGCGCCTCGGCCAGTCGCTGTGGACCCTCTCCGGCGGCGAAGCGCAGCGCCTCAAGCTCGCCTCCGAGCTGACCCGGACCGGCAACGTCTACTTGATGGACGAGCCGACCACCGGCCTTCATCCGGCCGATATCGACCGGCTGCTCACCATCGTCGACCGTCTCATCGCGGGCGGCAACACGGTGGTAGTCATCGAACACAACATCGACGTCATCGCCGCCGCCGACTGGATCGTCGGCCTGGGTCCCGAAGGTGGGAAGGACGGCGGCGCCATTGTCGCCGAGGGCACGCCAGAGACTATCGCCGCTCACCACGCGACCAGCCATGCCGGCCGCTATCTGAAGGAACGTCTGGCCGAACCTCCCGATCGGACCACCGCCATCCCCTCGGCGACGTCGTCCATCCGGATGCCTGGCGGCGGCGACCGAGCTTCAACGTTCCCGTTCGGCGGCCGATAACGGCCCATTCGGTCAACTTGGCCCCGCCCCATGTTCACCGGGGTTCCCCGGCTGGGCGGTGACCTGCCGGAACGGGTCGCGCCGGGCCGAGGGAATCGTTCGACGAAGCGTGGAGTCCGGCGGAAATCCCCCCGGGCGGCAATCCGTGGGCCGTAATGGCACGCTGGCGAGCGTAACCGAGCGGGGCCACGCACAAGCGCCGGCGGACCGCCCGGAAGCAGGCCCGAACGGCTGCTGCAAAGAGGCGAAAACGCGGGGTCGCGCTCCTGTTCCGCGGGTTCGTTCAGTTGGAAGTCGGCGCTCGCTTCGTAGGGCACGGTGAACCGCACCTCGCGGTCGTCGTCGTCGAAGTACGACTCGCAGACTGGAAGTGAAGGAGTCGGCCTGGAAGATGCTGGGGTGCTTGGGGAGGAACGCGCTCAGCGCGAGAGCCCAGGCGGTGGCGGTCTCGACAGTCACGGTCGCCGAGCGGTTGTGGAATGCCGTTCGCGTTTCGGTGAGCGACCATGGAGTAGGCGTCCGGGCTCTCGACCGGCAAAACGTTGCGCATCGCCTCGCGGTACATCGACGGCGGCAATTCGGTGGCGTGCTGGAAGGTGATCGAGAGCAATTCGGTGCCCATCGCAATCGCACCATTTCGCGCCGGCCGGCGTTCGCGGCTGCGAGGAATCGTTCGAAGCCATCGAGCGAGGGGAAGGTGAGTACGCCTCGACTCTCGCCGAGCTGTCCGATGATCGACAGACAGGCACCGATGCGACGCCGAATGCGGTCGCGCCTGGCCTTGCAGCGCCTGAAAGCGCCGGACCGTCTGGTCGATTTGGCCGAGCACCAGCAGGAGAAGATCCGCGATCTGGAGGCCCGGTCGGAGCAGGAGCTGGCGATCGCGGTGCAAGCATGCTACCGGCACGTGTTCTACCCCTCGCGCAACCGCATCGGCACGGGCGGCGTGGACCTGTCGCACACGGCGATCGACATTCCGTCGGCGTCGAACCAGCCGGGCGCTGGTCAGCAGCAGGTCGCCCGTGCGCTGCGGGAACTCAAGAAGCTGCGCTTTCGCGAGGACGAGCCGGACGCGCCAGTCTATGTGCGGGACCGAACCCCGCTCCGGAAGGGACAGATCACCACGGCGGCGCTGCGCGACGAGTTCCGACGGGATCCGGGACTGCCGATCCTGCTGGTCGACGACATCTTCATCCGGGGCATCCGGCTCGGCATCGAGCAGGGCGACTACGTCTACCAGCGGAGCGACCTGCTGTTCGGACCGGGAGATCCGCCAGCGGACATCCGGATCGACGAACAGGCCGTCGTCATGACGATGGCCTACGCCAAGAACAAGGGGGTCTGGCCGCGCTCGACGCCGTCGCCACCAGATCCGCCGCCGCGACCAGATCCGCCGCCGGTGGATCCGTCACCGCCACCTGATACGCCTGACCTACCGCCGTCCGCCGTCACCGTCAGCGCCGAGGGAGTGCTCCGGGATGCGTTGACGCAACTCTGGGAACAGGCACGAGCGAAGCGGGCAGGCCGCATCGGGATGCTGACGATCCGGATGTTCGAGGCCGGCGACGCCTTCCGCCTGCTCGGCGCGGTCGGTGCGGTGCCCGGCGCAGAGAGGGTCGTGACCATCACCGGCGGCTACGAGACGCGCGACGGCGGCACGTTCGAGATGGAGTTCCGCGGTTCGGTCCCGGATGCCCAGCCTGTGAGGGAGTTCCTGGAGCCGCAGCTTCGGGATGCCGGGTCCAGGAAGGTCGAGGCGAAATTCGAGTTGTCGTTCGGTGCCGGCTTGCCGATGGAGGGAGATGCGCCCGAGACGCTTACGGAACGCCTATGCCGCTTCGCCAGCGGCGCAGCCTACGTCTCGGCAACCGCGGCAGCGAAACCCTGATGGCCCGAATGGAGAGCCTCGCGAGTGTGGCGACGCCGGCATCCGCGCCGCGGTACGAACTGCGCGTGCGGACGCACGGCGCATCCGACACGGAGTACGAGATCTGGCAGTTGCCGGCGCCGGCCACACCGCACGTCAGGGTGCCGATTCGCATCGCGGGGCTCCGCGGCCGGAACTTGGACCTGATCGAGCACCGCGTATTGCGGCGGCTGGCCGGCACCGGCATCCGTCCCGGACCGTCCGCCGACCGCCGAAGGCGCGGCTACGCGCTCGGCGAGGACACGGCGCTCACCTTGGGGCTCCTGTTCCGGGCGCTGGCGCCCATGCGCAGCCGGGACAACATGCGCGCGGTGGCCGAGGGCATCGAGAGTATGGAGCGTGAAGAGGCCGCCTACTGGCTCGGCATGGCGATGCACCGCAGTCGCCCGCGGCGCGTGCTGACGGCGCTGCGGGTGCTGTTGACCGAAGGACCTTCAAGAACAGGAGGTCGGCGTAGGGCCTGAGTCCTGTTGCAGTGATAGCCCAAGGAGCGCGCTCTGGCCCTCGGGGGTCCGTCGCGCGGGCAGAATGGACAGGAGGACGACGAGCCGCTGCGGACGAGGAGGCGGCCCGCCGCCGGGGAAAGAAGGACGACCAATGACGGACACGGCACCGACTCCGACCTCTTGGGAGCGCGAACGAATCCAGAGGGCGTGCGCCGCCGACCCGATGGACCAGATGTTCCAGGACTACCGGCCGATGACAGCGGGCGACGTCCTGCGGTTCGACGCCCACTGGCTTGGCCTGTTGGACCGGCCCGGCCGGATCGACCGCATGAGAATCAAGCCGCTGAGGATCCTGAGGGACTTTCTGCACCGCCTGGAGGCAGGCTTGAACACGCCCTGTCGTCCACCGGCCGCATCCCATGGGGTTTTGCTGCGCACGGAGATCTGCTAACGTCCAAGTAGCCGTGCGACGCACCCGTCGCTGGCGGAAGGTTCCCGCTGCCGAATGACCGCAAGACGTCAACGCCACAACGTGCGTCACAAGAGACTGTCCGGAGCCGGAGTGACGGGTCAGAAAGGCGTGAACTTGATCGAGCGCATCGTGCTCGACATGGAGTCACGGTGGACACCGAGCGGACCGAACGAAATTGGCATCGACGGCTATATCGAGATATTCGACCCCGAGACACGACGGCCACTCGGGCTCACGCTCGCTGTACAGAGTAAGGTGGTTTCTAACATCGGCAAGGACAGCAAGACAACATTCGTTTATCGATGCGCACCTGTACCCTCCATTGCGCGGAACATTTTTGGAGCTACAAAAAGATCGCGGGTTGCTTTACTTGAAGGGAAGCGTCAATTTTTTTCAGACATACCCAGGCATGTACGTGCCGAGACCACTTGAGATTCTTGCGTATCGAGCGGAGACGCCCATGGAGCATCTCGCAGGGGAAATGCTATCGCTGTCAAAGCTCAACTGGAACAACACACAGTTCGATGGGGGAGAACCGATTACGGTTCGCGCGGCGCGGCGAGTGGGCGACATCCTAAAATGCGTGGCGAAGGACGGGAAGTTACAGCCGACATACCGGTTTTTTATGTGAAGCCTACTACGGACGAGAACAGGGGAGCGAGACAGCAGTAGCGCGACACGACACGAGATGCGAGCGGAGTTCCGAGCCTTCTTCAGGGCCTGCCGGGCCCATTGGGAGCACTCCACTGCGGGGTCGCGAGAGAGTGGATGCGCGTGAAGGCGGCTGCCGAGGCTCTGGTCTACACGGGCCGGTGCGGACCAGGAAGCAATTAGGCAGATTGGGTAGAGGACCCCGGTGGGAAGGGCACAGGCTCTCTACCTGCGAAAGGGACCGTCGATCCGGTCGTCGAGCATGTGTAGGGCCAGATTGAGTCCCGGGTCCGACCGGAACGCCATGGCGACGTGGAGATTGCGCGGTGCAAGCTTCAGCAACAGGCCGGGAGATCCGGCGGCGATCAGTCCCTGGTCCTTCGCACCCTGGGCGACGTCGGCCAGCGCCGTGGTCTTGCGGAAGCCGGCCGGCGCCCGTAGCACGGTGAGCCGCCGCTCGAGAAACCCGTCGAGGCCGGACAGCAACGAGTGCCGACGCACGTATCCGGCTGGCCGCTCCGGCGCGATCCCCTTTGGCCTTCAGCAGCCAGGACGGAACGGGGTTCCGAGAGGTGGCGTCAGGACCGACTGTTCCGGCGGCGTCGGACGCCGTTTTGAAGGCTGGGAACGCACCACGGTGGCGACCTCGATTCTGTGCGAAACGTAGCTGATCGCGACCACCGGCGCCGCCGCAACGCTGTCGTCTTCGGCCCGGATGTTGCGGCCAAGCAGGGGCTTGACGCCGAGCACGTCGCGCCCTGTTCTGAGTGCAATTGTCTAGAAATGCATATCGTCACGGTGACGATTTCTCCAGTTCTGGAACAGGATCGTAACCCACCAGGGAGTCTGGAAGTGTAGACTGGCCGACGTCAGCTGAAGCGCCGCGGCGGTCGTGAGCCGCCGCGGCATTTCTCGGACTTGGGGTGGTCTCCTCTAGCTCTGTCCAGGAGCGGAGGCCGTCCCCCCACGCGGAGAGCGTCATGCCGCCGAAACAGGGCCAGTCTACCACCTTCCCGATTCCCAAGCCTTCCGGGCCTTCCGGGTCACTACGGGCGACCGGTGCCGAGGTCGCCCAGGCGATCTCCGAGTTCGAGCGTGCGCGTCGGCGTGTCCGGAGCGGTTCGGCCGTCGGCCAGGCGCTCGCCCCGGGGCAGCGGGCACTCGTCGAGGCGGCGCCGGCGATCCGAGGCGCCGAGTCAGCAGCACGTCGGATTCTCGCCGATCGGGGACTGGCGCGATGACGGACAACAAGGCGTCGGTGTCGGACTTGATGGGCACCGCGCTCGTCCTTGCGCGCCAGCAGCATTCGTCGACGATAAAGGCTTGGGTCGGTGCTTCGTTCCTGGTCGGAGGATTGCTCCCAAAATCGATGGTCATGGCTTCGGTTCAGCGGATTGGTGAGCTGGACGTAATGCTCCGGTGCATGGAGGACGAAGCGCAGGCAGACATGAAACGGGTCCAGGAAAACATGTGGACTACTAACTTGCATTTCATGCTTTCCGGGGTATGGGTCTGCGAACTCTACGAGGTCTTCAGGCTCTTGAAGTCCAGAGGACTCGTAGTCGGTAGCGACGCATTCGATTTGTTGACGAACGATCTCAGGGCGTTGAGGGTCACCATTTCGAAGCACGAGATCGCGGCCGATCGGAAACTTCCAGGGCCGATATTGATGAAGCCAGAAGGCGCTGACGACGCTGACGCCTACGAGTATCGGCCTGGAGACCCGCAGAGAGCGCATATCATGGGCATGGGTCTTTCTGCTCGCGGGTCGGTAACGTGGCAGGCCATAGACGGAACGTCCGTCGGCTCTCCCCGGTGGCTGGAGAGACGGTCACTGTCTGAGAGGACGTTGCAGTTGTTGGGCGACGACGGTTCCCTTTCGAGTCAGGAGTGAGTCATGCCAGTTGCGAAGACGTGCGTCATCAGCGCCAGGACGGCGCTCTAACCTGACGTGGACGGCCTGGGCGATGGGGCTCGGCGGCGAACAGGGCGTCACCGGGTTCGCGTGCACCGAGTGCCGCGGCTCGGTTCAGCCGCAGGACGGCGCCGACGGCCCCTACGTCAAGCACGTGCCGGAAAACCCGGACTGCCCGCTCGTCAGCGGGTGATCGTCTCCTGGCCTTGAAGCTCAGGTGCAGGCTAGGATCGGCTAGGAGTCTGCGCCGTAGAACGGCGCAGACTCCTATGACGGGACCACGCCACCATCGCCGTCGGTGGCGCTGGCCAGGATGGACCCAGCCGACGTCGAGACCGTCTTCGCGCGGGTCGAGCAAGCAATCGCAGACTTGCCGAACACCGTCAAGGCGATCGAGTGGCACGACGTACTCAAGGCGGCAGAGGCGGCGGCGGCGGTGATCGACCGGCACGATATCCGGGCGGCGGCGGCACGGGCGGTGGCCGAAGTCGAGCAGTGGATCGCCAAACGCCATCCTCCGCGTCCGATGGGCCGGCAGCCGAAGACGGAAAGGGACGAAAACCTGGGGCGGCGACCCACATTTTCCGCGGGCGACGGCGGGTCCGGCGAACGGCCGACGCGGTGTCGGCAGAGGAACTGCGCGACATCCGGCGCGCGCATCCCGACCCCTAGGATGACGCGGCGCTGCAGGCGCGGATGCAGCGCATAGAGGCGGCCGGCAAGGTCGTCTCCCGGCGGGCGCTGCGTGAGCAGGTTAGCCGGGAACGACAGGGGGCGGCGGCAGAGCCTGCGGCGCAGGACGCCCCGAGTGCCGAGCGCCCGAAGGACCGTGCTTGCGCGCCATCGGCGCCGGCGGATGCGGCGGCGGCGCCTCTGCACACGTGCGCCGTAGAGGCGCTGCGCGAGCTGGTCGAATAGGACTCTATTGACGCCGTCGCCGTCGCGCTGCACCGTGCCGACGAAGCCCTGATCGCGGAAGTGCTCGGGTTTGGGGAATGGGCCGTACGGCCGGGTGGGCTGGTGCTGGTTCAGTGCGCCGTGCCGGCGGTGGCCGAGGTCACGAGCCTCGCCGCCGACCCGACAAGAACGACAACGTGTGGCTGGACTACGAGTCGTTGCTGGCCTGCGTCGGAAGCGGTACGGACTGGTTCCGGGTGCCGGTGTTCAGGCCGCGCGAGTCGCCTGATTCTCATAAGGCGCCGAAGCCGACCCTGGTCGAGTAGCCGTGTCCGTCGCGCGACCAGGGTTGCGCGGTGCTCATCGAGCGCGGCCAGCTCGTGGTCGTCTGCCGCACGTGTCCGGACCCGGTGGAAGGTGAGCTGGGCGCCGAAGAAGGCCAAGCGGCGCGCGGTGGTCGGGAGTTCATCTCCCGACCACCCGCAACTGTAGCCGCTGCTCTGGCATACCGAGGGCGCTGGCCACGTGCTTCGTGAAGTCCGTGAGCCGCCGTCGCAGGAGTTGTACGTCGTGACCGCTGTCGCGCTGCCGGCCGACATAGGCTGCCCAGTCGTCCATCAGCAAGCGCCGACGTTCGAACAGGTCGGAGCGCGCGTAGGCCGCCTCGGTCTGGTTCCGCACCACGTGCGCCAGAGCCGCGTCGATCACCTCCCGCGGGTGGTCTGTCCGTTCCGAGGCCCAGTCCCGGAAGCTGGACCGGAAGCCGTGCGGCACAGCCCCGATGCCCAGTTGCTGCAACACGCCCGACAGCCGGGCGTCGCCGATCGCTTTGCCGCGCTGGCTCGGAAACACCAGACCGGACGGCATGACGGGCGTCAGGGTGGCCGCCCGGTCCAAGAACTCTGCGGTCTTCCACAGAATCTGGTGGACAGAATTGCGGACTGGTTGGTCATCGTCGGGCCATCCAGAGCCCCACATAGCCGAGACCACTCAGGGAATCGGCGCCTACAGTCCGCCCCAGTTCTCCCGCCTACGCACCGTCCCGTGAGGACCTGCCGTCGAAGCTCAATGCCGCGGCGTCCAGACGGGCTACAACCTTCTCCTTGAGAACCTGCGTAGAGGCAGCCCGCGGATCTATTTGCAGATCGCGAATCTCGTCAGCGAAGAATGCAGGCAACTGCTGCTCCGCAATGAGCTCTTCGTGAATATAGTTCAGAATCGCCGTCTGCAGATAATTGCGATCTCCGACACCCTTGGCGGCGTCGATGGCCGATCGGTAGCGCTCCCGCCCTTCCTCGAAACGACCCGCTCGGAAGCAAGCAAGCCCGCGCGTCGCCGTCAAGCACACCCTCGTACGCGAGTCCTCTACCGCCGATAGCCGGTGCTGGTCAAGCACCCTGAACGCTTTTACCGGCTGGTTATCTAGCGCTAATGCGTACGCGTAATTGTTCGCCACCTGCGGGTCATTTGGACATGCTAGGCGGCTTGCCTCGCAAAACAGTTGTGCTGCCTTGAAATCGTCCAAGACGACGCTCGCCACGTGCGACGCCATCATGGCTGGCCCGTTGGCGAACGGCTGGTCCATCAACCAGCTCTCGCAGTGATCCAATACACTCGTCCAACTCTGCTGGTTGAACGCCTCTAGTGCAAGTGCTTCATAATTCCGACTAACGTTGTATGAACTAAGATCAACGTCAAATAACCGCTCCTCCGACAGTCCCCACTCCACTTGTGCAAGTGAGTTGTCATTCGGCTTCTGTAACGCCGCCTGAAACCGTCGCTTGCTCTTGCGACGGTCCCCGCTCAACAGGTCAACCGATCCGACGCCCGCGTGTAATTCCGTTAAGCTAAACGGCGAAAACCTACCAGATGACAACATGCGGTGGGCATCCTTCATCACCATATGGCTTTTTCCGACCAAACCGGCCATGGCAAGTTCAGCAGACGCAACCCACGGGTCATGCCTGGATAACGGATGCCTACGAAGCAGGTGAAAACCCTGCTCCGCGTCGTCGAAGTGTGCGTATAGCCTTGCCGCTGATCGTAGCACGTAACGATTGCTAGAAGAGAGAGAGAGAGCAATTGCAATATTTCTCCTAGCCCGTTCTTCGTTTCCAACGACCATGTAGCAACGCGCCAGCTCAGCAAATAATATCGGGTCGCCTCCAAACCGGGATACGGCATTCTTCAAGACGTGGATTGTCCGATATATGCTCTCCCTGCTATTGCTCTCAAGAAAGGTCGCTAGGCGCGGGAGTTGAACCGTAGGCTGGCTCATGGACGCATCGCGATAGCGAACCCTCTGCGCAGCGCTTATCAAAGACGAGGAACACATGCCCGGGTTAGCGAAAATGAAATCTGCCGCCTCGTCTATTACAGGTTGACCAGATTGGCCGGACACCAGTGCGGCGCTGACGATATCGGCAGCCAAGCCAGTACTCCGCTCTGCGTCCCACTCAGAAATTCGCGACCGAAAGTCAATGGGTACGGATTCCGGCACCGCTGTGCCGGCCGAATCGACCTCGCCAAGCAGGACCGTGTCGGTGAGTTGTCGGAAATTTGGAACGACGTGTCTATTCTTTCGCCTAAAGTCGTTTGCCATCGCGTCGCCACCTTGATGGATGTTGAAGGCACTAAATGGTGAACTTAACTCTGTCCGCAAGGAAGTCCAGACGTGTAATAACTCGCTCCATCCCTAGTGCGCTTCCGGCAACGCTTGGCGGACCGTATGCCCGCTTTGGCGGCACTGGGTGGCACAGGTGGGTTACCATGGGGCGCAGTTCACGACGCAAGTAATCGTCTTCAATTAGTTCGTCAAATTCGTCCAACGCCTGGCTGAAGGCATTGAGAACGTAGGGCTGGACTTCCTCGTATGAGGCGTGGCGGCGCTCCCAACTGAACGCGTCATCCAGATTTTTTCTAAGCAAAGCCGTCATCGTCAGCCCGGAAAAGTAATAGACAATCAAGCTTCCGAATAGATACGCATCACAGGCGAATGAACGTTTGCGCCAATCGCTTTCGTGGGCTCCATATAGTATTTCAGGCGGCGCATATGAGTAGTCGCCGCTGAACGGCTCGTCCTTCAATGGTGAGTCAAGCGTCCGACACGTCGACCGCCCCAGATCTCCAATTTTTGACTCCCCTTTGAACAGGAGGACATTTGACGGCTTCAGATCTTGGTGCGACACATCAATCCCGTGAAGTTGCTTAAGACCAACCGCGACGCTGTGGAGTGAACGTAGCTTCCATTCTGATTCAAGGGTGGAGGCGAAGGAAAGCTGTGAGCGCACGTCGCCGCCATCGGCTATATCAAAAATGAGGTACGGAACTACCGTGATGGAATACCCGGAGACGATCTGTTCTCCGGCGTCCTTGACGAAAGCGACCTTCGTAATGCGGCGGTTCTTGCACATAGCTGATAGGTCGCGCTCGTACCTGTACGCAGCGATCATGTCTCCAATTACGTCAACTATTTGTTGGTTCTGTCCATGCTGTCGGGCGAGACTGAGGAACTTGGAAAAGTTGAATGCTTTCAGAAAGCACTCTTCGCCGTCCTTCGTGACGGTGTAGCAGACGGAGAAAAACCCGCCGGTGGCGCCGGGTGCCTTTTGCACCCGGGAACCGACGTGCCAGCCCGTGTCTAGGGTCAAACCTTGTAGATTCTCGGAAGCATTATTGTTGTCTGTCATGTGAGCCGACCTTCCTGTTGGGGGCGCTGTGTAAAGGAGGCGCGGTCCGGGGAACTGCCGAGCGACAAAAGTGGGTATCGGGTACTATCGACGTGGGTAATCAAACTGGGCCGGGTAGCCGATGTGCAACAGGTCGTGACCGCGGTACGGTGGCTTCGGAAAACGCTGGGGCTTCGCCAGCGGTGCCGTATGTGCGACGGAGGATGCAGTCTGGAGGCTGGGAGCGTGGATGCGACCGCAGCGTCGATGCGGAGCCTGTCGCGGTCGATGGGCCCAAGGTCGCCGGCCGCTGGAGAACCGGGATACAGCCAGTCACGTTGGCCATTCCGGCCGGTGCCGGGCACCGCGGAGGATGAAACAGGAGCGGAGTTTCTTCGTAACGCGTCTTGACTTCTGCGCGCCGCGTCTCCGGCACCGTTGGATGGTGCGGCGGAACCTCGTCCAGCGGCGAATCCAGGAACGAGCGCAGTCTGGGCGTAGCTGCGGGCCGTGACATAATCGCGCGCTCGGAGTCCAAGCCCTCGAGGTACTAGAGAAGCAGGCATCGGGAGTTGCGGTCCGGCGACGGGAGCGGCCGCCGATCCGTCGGCGTACAGGTTGCCCGGCGCTCAGCGACGCAGGGCGTCGCGGGCGACGTTGAAGCCGTATGGTAGCACGGGTCCATAAACGGCGCCGTGCGCCGGGTCGGACGGACGGTGGAGCCAGCGGTTGCCAGACGGATCGCTCGGTCACGAACTGCAACCGACCCGGCATCTGGTGGCCGCCGATCACCTCGCCATCACGACCGATGCGTGGTCGGCCATGCTGGCACTCGCGCGCAAGGCGGTGCCGGGTGTGGAGGCGTTCCGGCGGTTGCCCTGCCCGACGGCCAACCCCGGCGGCCGACTCCGTGGTATCGGTGGGGCACGTGCTGAGCTATCTCCTGAACGCACTGGCCGTCGAGCGCACCTTCCGGGCCGTCGCGGCAGCGCTGCGGCCGGGCGGCGTACTGGTCCATCGACCCGGTCGATTGACCTACCGCCCTGCACCGGCCGGGGAGGCGCCCGTTGCAATGGTCAACTGCGCGATCAGGTTGCTCCCGGCTGAAAACACCGTTGCACGGGCCGGGGAGGCGCCCGTAGCAATGGTCAGAGACGAGTGGGCGGTTTTCATCGCGTTCGACTCCCCCGGATCCGGAGACGTACGCCCGCGACATCACGGACGTGATGCGGTCGAACAGATGCGCCTCGATGGCCTCGCGATGCTTCACCAGCGCGTCCGAGGCGCGGTAGAGCTGCATCGGGCTGACGGTGTCGAACTCCTGACCTCCAGTGACATCGACGCGGAGCCGTCGCCGGTAGGTTCCGCTCGCGTAACGCCTAGATCCTAGACCGACGTGCCTGCGAACGGCTCCGGGCAGGTCGCTCACACCGTGGGGATCCGTCCGCAGATCCGCAGTCCGCAGCACCGACGCACCGACGCACCGACGAGTAAGCGTTCGGGCAAGCCGGTATCCGGCGTTGCGGCAGTCGGGCAAGCATCGTCGCACAGCGAGCCGATCCGGTCCGGGGCTCTCCCTGCGCAGGGACATTCGACCGGTGCTGGCCGTCGACAACGCCAGCGTCCGGTTGGCCCGCTCCCATGTCCATACCGGGATGCCCGAACGGTTACACCGACGAACCGACGAACACCGACGAGTAACCGTTCGGTGGAGCCGGTATGGACATGCGGCCGGCCCAGCCAGACGCGCCGTCGGCGTCCGGAGGAATCCGTGCAGACTGACCAGCTCGGCCTGCGGGGCCAACGCGTTCTTCGCTGCACGGCGCGCTTCCTGGCGCCGCCCACTTCAACTCGTCCGCGCTCTTCTCGGCTGCGCGGGTTCAGGCGTCGACCGCCCAGTTGTCGGTCCGCTATACCGGCACGACCGAACGGTTACCCGCGGAGGTAACCGTTCGGCGGAGCCGGTATGGACACGCGGCTGGCCCAGCCAGACGCGCCGTCGGCCTCCGGAGAAATCCGTGCAGACTGACCAACTCGGCCTGCGGGGGGAGTGCGTTCTTCGCCGCACGGCGCGCTTCCTGGCTCGGCCCGCTTCAGCTCGTCCGCGCTCTTTCTCCCGCTCCGCGGGTTCACGCGTCGACCGCCCAGTTGTCGGTCCGCCATACCGGCATGGCCGAACGCTTACACCGACGGTAAGCGTTCGGGCAAGCCGGTATCCGGCGTTGCGGCAGTCGGGCAAGCATCGTCGCACAGCGAGCCGATCCGGTCCGGGGCTCTCCCTGCGCAGGGACATTCGACCGGTGCTGGCCGTCGACAACGCCAGCGTCCGGTTGGCCCGCTCCCATGTCCATACCGGGATGCCCGAACGGTTACCACCGACGAAGCGACGCCCACCTCAACTCGGCGATCCTGACATCGTGGTAACGTGCGTGGTAAAAGTCATTCCCGCGTGTCGGTAACCTACTTGTATATCAGCAGGTTACATGAATTTCAGTTCTGTAGCGCGAACACGAACAGGTTGTTCCCCGCGCTGGGGCGCAGGTCCGGCGTCAACCCCGAGATCCTCGTGCTGGTGCTGGCCACGAT
Source organism: Vicinamibacterales bacterium (assembly GCA_963662835.3). Taxonomy (GTDB): domain Bacteria; phylum Acidobacteriota; class Vicinamibacteria; order Vicinamibacterales; family UBA8438; genus WTFV01. Next base: position 5,078,472 of record CAXXVU020000002.1, on the reverse strand, counting down.
GTATTGCCGTCCATCGACCGCGTAGGTGATCGGAAAGCCGCTGACCGGCGATCCCAGGTTGATCTCCCACAGCACCTCGCCCGACTCCTGATCGAACGCCCGGAAACGCCCGTTCCCGTCCCCGCCGAAGACGAGTCCGCCGCCGGTCGCGACCAGCGAGTACGTCGCGGCTCGCTGCTCGTGCAGCCAGGCCGTCTCTCCGGTTTCCGCGGAAACCGCGCGTACCGTGCCCAGGTCGTCCGTGCCCGGCGTCAGTTGAAAACGGGCGGCCAGCCGGTAGATCGCCAGCCCGCCCTCCATCGTCGACAGCACCCGCGCGCAGGTGTTCTGCAGCGGGAAGAACATGGTGTTGGTCAACGGGCTGTACGCGCCGGCCGGCCAGTTCTTGCCGCCGCTCCAGGAAGGACACGACAGCACCTCCTGGCCGAGGCCGGTAAAGACCAGCTCGGCGTTCTCCGTTACCGCGCCGGTGGCGCCGTCGATGGCGCTGATGACGTTCTGCGCGACGGTCGGCGTCGCCCAGAGGAACTCGCCGGTCTCGCGGTCGAGCGTGTACACGACGCCGGTCTTCCCCGGGATCCCGGTCACGACCCTGCGGACTTCGTTCGGCCGGAGCCGGGGGTTCATCCAGGACACCGCGTCCGCGTCCGGCGCGACCGCCGTGTCGACGAGGATGCGCTCGTAGGGGTGATCGAGATCCCAGTGGTCGTTCAGGTGCTGGTAGTACCACCGGATCTCCCCCGTCTCGCCGTCGAGCGCGAGGGTCGAGTTGTGGTACAGGTGCTGGTTGTCGACGCCGCCGAGCATGAACTTCGGCGCCGGCGACGTGACCGAGGTGCCGACGTAGATCAGGTCGAGGTCGGGGTCGTAGCTCGGGACCATCCACGAGCCGACATGCATCCGTTCCTCGTACGGCACCCCGCCCCAGGTCTCGTCGCCCGGCTCGCCCGGCGCCGGCACGAGGCCCGTCCGCCACAGTTCCTCGCCGCTGGCGGCGTCGTGCGCGACGATGACGCACGAGACCGGCCCGGCCCGCGGGCGGCAGCTCCGCCCGGAGACGACCCTGCCGCCGGCGACGATGGGGCCGGAGGAATGCCGGGCCGGGTGCACCTGGTAGTCGAAGATCTGCGTCTCCCAGGCCAACTCGCCGGTCACCGCGTCGAGGGCATACACGTAGTCGTCGTTGCCGGTGTCGATGATCGTCCTGCCGTAGATGGCCACGTTCCGGTTGTTGTCCGTGAGGCCGCCCATGATCTCGGGGACATCGTCCGGAATGTCGCGCCGGTACTCCCACAGCAGGTCGCCGGTCACCGCGTCGATCGCCTGCAGGTGATCCTTCGGGTTCGGCATGAACAGCACGCCGCCGTACGCCAGCGGCGTCCCCTCCTGGGCGCCCGCCGCCAGCGCCCGCGTCCATACCAGTCGCAGATCGCCCACGTTGTCGCGATTCACCTGGTCGAGCGGGCTGTAGCCCCAGCCGTTCTGCGTGCGCCGCCACATCAGCCAGTCGCCCGGCGCCGGATCCTCGAGCATGGCGTCGGTGACGGGAACGAAGCCGGCGTCGTCATCGGACTGCGCCGCCGCTACGCCGAGCGACGCGAAGACGACCATCGACGACACCGCGACAGAGACTCTGAAACGCCGCTTGAACATCGTGCACTCCCAAGGTGACGCGCCGTGCGCCACGATACACATCCGGGATTCGAGCGTTCATCCGCGCAGTCCGGATTCGCGCGCTCACTCCGGGAGCGCGAAGACGAACAGGTTGTTGCCGGCGCTCGGCCGGAGCTCCGGCGTCAAACGGCTGAACATCGACGCGGTGCTCGCCGTGCCGGTCCCGACGGCGATGTACTGCCTGCCGTCGACCGCGTAGCTGATGGGGAAGCTGGTCACCGCCGAGCCGAGGTTGATCTCCCAGAGGACCTCGCCGGTCTCCTGGTCCCAGGCCTTGAAGCGGCCGTTGACGTCGCCCCCGAAGACCAGCCCGCCGCCGGTGGCGACCAGCGACATGGTGGCCGCGCGCTGCTCGTGGAGCCAGACCGTCTCGCCGGTCTCGGCCGAGATGGCGTGGACGGTGCCGACCTGGTCCGTGCCCGGCGCGATCTGGTTGCGGACGGCGAGCGCGTAGTGCGAGGTGCCGGCCGCGGTGGTCGCCAGCATGCGCGCGCAGGCGTTGCGCAGCGGCATGTACATGGTGTTGGTGAGTGGGCTGTAGGCGCCGGCCTCCCAGTCCTTGCCGCCGTTCCAGGTCGGGCAGGCCAGCACTTCCTGTCCCAGCGCGCTGAAGACGAGCTCGGCGTTCTCGGTGACCGCCCCGGTGGCGCCGTCGATGTCGCTGATCACGTTCTGGGTGACGGTGTTCCTGGCCCAGAGGAACTCGCCGGTCTCGCGGTCGAGGGTGTAGACGAGGCCGGTCTTGCCGGGCACCCCGGTCACGACCCGGCGGACCTCGCCGGGCTGGATGCGCGGGTTGATCCAGGTCACCTCGCTCGGATCCGGCGCGACGGCGGTGTCGACCAGCAGCCGCTCGAAGGGATGGTCGAGGTCCCAACTGTCGTTCAGGTGCTGGTAGTACCAGGCGATCTCGCCGGTGTCGCCGTCGAGGGCCAGGGTGGAGTTGTGGTAGAGGTGCTTGTTGTCCACCCCGCCGAGCATGAACTTGGGCGCCGGCGAGGTGACCGACGTTCCGACGTAGACCAGGTTCAGCTCGGGATCGAAGCTCGGCACCATCCAGGATCCGACGTGCGCCCGCTCCTCGTACGGCACGCCGCCCCAGGACTCGTCGCCGGGCTCGCCGGGGGCCGGGATGAGACGGCGGCGCCAGATCTCCTCGCCGGTCTCGGCGTCGTGGGCCATGATGACGCACGCTTCGGGGCCGCGCCGCGGACGGCAGCTCCGGCCGGAGATCACCTTGCCGTTGGCGACGATGGGACCGGCCGAGTGGCGGGCGGGGTTCTGCGTGTAGTCGAAGAGCTGCGTCTCCCAGACCAGCTCGCCGGTGGTCGCGTTCAGCGCAAAGGCATAGTCGTCGTTCGCGGTGTCGATGATCATGTCGCCGTAGATCGCGATGTTGCGGTTGACGCTGATCAGCCCGCCCAGGTAGTCGTTGACGTCGTCCGGGATGTCGCGCCGGTACTCCCACTGCAGGTCGCCGGTGACCGCGTCGATGGCCTGGATCATGTCGTTCGGGTTCGGCATGTACAGCGTCCCGCCATAGGCGATCGGCGTGCCCTGCTGCGCGCCCGCCGCGAGGGCCCGCGTCCAGACCATCCGCAGCTCACCGACGTTCTCGCGGTCGATCTGGTCCAGCGGGCTGTAGCCCCAGCCGTCCAGCGTCCGGCGCCACATCAGCCAGTCGCCGTCCGCCGGGTCCTGGAGCATGGCGTCGGTGACGGGGACGAATTCGGTGGCCGCCGAGCCCTGCGCCGCCGCGGGACCAGCGGTTGCCAACACGAGCGTGGCGGCCAAGAGGGAAGCGCATCGGCCGACTGGAAACGAATGGTGCATGTCGGGACTCCTTCGTTGCGCACGGTACCACACGAGCCGCGCGCCCGATCCGCCCGCGACCGGGCTATGCTTGCCTCTCTGCCGGTCGGGCGCCGCCGGCGAGCGGTCGCCGCGCCGCCGGCCGGCGCCTATCGGGGGGAACGATGAGGTTCTCAGCGACTGTGTTGCTGTCGGCATCGCTCGTCGCGCTCGCCCTGACGCAGACGCCCGCGGCAGGCGGGACGCAGGAGCCCCCGCTGGCTGCCGTGCTGATGCAGGCGACCGACTACGTCGACCGACTCCACCGGGAGCTCACCGGCGTGGTGATGGAGGAACGGTACGAGCAGCGCGCGCGGGAGCCGTCCTCGAACGACAGGCAGATGGGGCGACTTCCGGGCGTCCACCTCGGCCCCGTGCGCGAGCGTCGCGTGACGCTTCTCTCGGACTACCTCCTCGTGCAGCCGCAGGGATCCGACAGTCATTACGGGTTCCGGGATGTTTTCGCAGTCAACGGCCGAGCGGTCCGCGACCGCGAGGAGCGTCTGACGGAGCTGTTTCTCAACCGCTCCGCGTCGGTGGACCGGCGGATTGCGGGAATCGTGGCCGACAGCGCCCGGCACAACATCGGCGATATCGACCGCAACATCAACACGCCCACCATGGCGTTGCTCTTTCTCAGCACCGCGTACAAGCACAGATTCGAGTTCCGGCGCGGCACCGACTCGACGACCAGCCTGGGAATCGATGAACCCGCACGCGGCTTCGGCCTGTGGGTCGTCGACTACGAGGAGACGGGACCGACCGCGCTGATTCGCGGGCGGGACGATCAGCGCCTGCCTGTCCGGGGGCGCTACTGGATCGAGCCGGCGACCGGCCGCGTGTTCCTCAGCGAGCTCGTCCTCGACGCCGACAGCCTCGAGGCTCTCGTCACCGTCCGCTACGAGGCCAGCGATGCTCTCGAGCACTTCGTACCGGTCGAGATGCGCGAGCGCTACCGCAATCTTCTGTCGGGGTCCACCGTCGAGGGCACGGCCGCGTATACGCGAATTCGCCGTTTTCAGGTGCTCGTCGAGGAGTCCGCGCCGGTCCGCAATTGAGTCCGCCGCGCAGCGGCGCGCGGCCCGGCCGGTGGGCTGGAGATCGATGCTGGCTCGCTCGGCCCGACGGCGGTATAGTCGAGTGGAGCCGATGAGCCGACGTTGGACCGGGGCGAGTGTCTTCTCCTGCGAGGTGCGCGGGCGGTCGTTTCCCATGTCCGCGCTGCGCAGGGCGCCGGCGGCGATCACGGCCTTGACGTTGGTCCTGGTGTCGGGACTCGCGGGTCGGGCCCAGGAACCGTCGCTTCCGCAGGTCCTCGCGCGCGCCACCGAATACGTCGAGGAGCTGCACGGTCAGCTCTCCGGCGTGGTGATGGAGGAACGCTACCGGCAACGGGCCTCGACGCCGGGCTTCGGCCGGTTCGGGAACGACTCCTACGAGCGGGTCACGCTGCGCTCCGACTATCTCCTGGTGCGGCCGGAGGGCTCGCCACGGTACTTCGGCTTCCGGGACGTCTTCGAGGCCAACGGCAGCCGGGTGCGCGACCGCGAGGAGCGGTTGACGCAGCTCTTCCTCGACGGGGCGACGACGCTGGACAGGCAGGTGCAGGGCATCCTGACCGACAGCGCGCGCTACAACCTCGGGGACATTCAGCGCAATACGAACACGCCGACCCTCGCCTTGCTCTTCCTGCGTCAGTCCCACAAGCCGAGGTTCGAGTTCGAGCGCGTGCGGGATCGCTCGCCGAGCCTGGGCGTCGACGCGCCGGACCGCGACGATCTCTGGGTGATTGCCTACGAGGAGACCTGGCCCACCACCGTCATCCGCCGCCGCCGGGGCGGCAACCTGCCGGCCGAAGGCCGCTACTGGATCGACCCGCTCACCGGTCGGGTCCTGGTCACGGAGCTCGTGCTCGAGGACGAGGAGATCGCGTCCCGGGTCACCGTCCGCTACGGGAGGCCGGAGGAGCTCGACCACCTCGTGCCGGTCGAGATGCGGGAGCGGTACAACAATCGGCGGAGCGGCTCGCGCGTCGAGGGCACTGCGACCTACAGCCGCTTCCGGCGCTTCCAGGTCCTCGTGGAGGAGTCGGCGCCGTTTCGGGATTGATCGGGCGCGGGCGCCGGACGGCGTCGTTCCGGACTATTCCGGGCGGCAAGAGCCGAACGGAACGGGGCGAGGCCAACATGGACGACAACGCCGCCAGGGGCAGCACGGCATCCGCGGGGACGCCGACGGCAATCCTGATACTGGCGCTGACCCTCGGGCCGGCGTTGCCGGGCCTGGCGCAGGAGCCGTCGCTCTGGCTCGTGCTCCTCCGCGCGACGCGGTACGTCGAGGAGTTCCACGCTCAGCTCTCGGGCGTCGTGATGGAGGAGCGCTACGAGCAGCAGGCCTACTGGCCGCCCAAGTCGCGTCCATTCGGAAGCGACGGCTACGAACGGGTGACCCTGCGGTCGGACTACCTTCTGGTGCGGCCGGAGGGAGCACACCGCCACTTCGGTTTCCGGGACGTGTTCGAAGCCAACGGCAGCCGCATCCGCGACCGCGACGAGCGGCTGATCGAGCTCTTTCTCGACGCCGGGTCGTCGCTGGACCGGCGGGTGCAGGGCATCATTTCGGACAGTGCGCGGTACAACGTCGGCGACATCCGGCGCACGACGAACACGCCGACGTTCGCCCTGCTCTTCCTGCGCCAGTCGTACAAGGGGCGGTTCGACTTCGAACGCGTCGCGGACCGGCCGCCGGGCCTGGAAATCGGCGGGCCGGATAGCGGCGGCGTCTGGGTGGTCTCGTACCGCGAGACGTGGTCGACCACCGTGGTCCGGGGGAGCGATCGCAGGAACATTCCCGCACGAGGCCACTACTGGATCGAGCCGGCGACGGGTCGCGTGCTGGCCAGCGAGCTCATTCTCGAGGACGACGAGGTCGAGTCTCTCGTCAGTGTCCGCTACGGCGCGCCGGAGGAACTCGACCACCTGGTGCCGGTCGAGATGCGGGAGCGGTACAACAATCTGCGGAGCGAATCCCGCGTCGAAGGCACCGCCACCTACAGCCGCTTTCGCCGCTTCCAGGTGGTGGTGGACGAGTCCGAGCCGTTCCGGGACTGACCGGCCGGCACGCCGTTCCTGCCGCGTTCCACGCCGCACCGGGACAGGGGCGGGTCCGACCGCGTGCTACCCTGCGGGCGCAAGGCGACTCGCGGAAGGAGAGAGCGGATGATCAGGGCCAGGGCCGCGTTGCGGGCGGCGACGACAATCGCAATCGTGACCGCGCTCGGTTTGCCGGCGGCGGCCCGCGGACAGGAAGGCGGCGGCCTGCCGACGATCGAGTCGCATACGGCCGGGTTCGAGCGGCTGGACGGCTTCTTTCCGCTCCATTGGGACGACGACGCCGGGATCCTGTGGCTGGAGGTCGAGCAACTCGGCGTCGAGGTGCTGTACGTCAACGCGCTCGCCGCCGGGGTGGGGTCGAACGACATCGGCCTCGATCGCGGGCAGCTCGGCGGATCGCGCATCGTGCGGTTCGAGCGGGTCGGCCGCAAGATCCTGATGGTCCAGCCGAACTACCGCTACCGGGCCGCGACCGCCAATCCCGCCGAGCGGCAGGCGGTGGACGACGCCTTCGCCACCTCGGTCCTGTTCGGGTTCACGGTGGCGGCGCGCACCGGCGACCGCTTTCTCGTCGACGCCACGCCGTTCCTCCTGCGCGACGTCCACGGCGTGGCCGACCGCCTGCCGGGTGCCTATCGGCTCGACGGCCGGCGCAGCGCCGTCTACCTCCCGCGCACCAGGGCGTTTCCCGAGAACACCGAGATGGAGGCCACGCTGACGTTCGCGCGCGAGGGCCGCGGCGACGGACCCGGCTTCGGCCGCGGCTCCATAGAGGCGGTGACGCCCAGCGCGGAAGCGGTGACCGTTCGGCAGCGGCAGTCGCTCATCGCGCTGCCGGACGACGGTTTCACGCCGCGGCCCCACGATCCGCGCGCCGGTTACGGCGCCGTGTCCTACGTCGATTACGCGGCACCGCTGGGCGAGCCGATGACGCGCCGCTACCTGCGCCGGCACCGCCTGGAGAAACGCGATCCGGGCGCGGAGGGCAGCGCGGCGGTCGAGCCGATCGTGTACTACCTGGACCGCGGCACCCCGGAGCCGATCCGCTCGGCGCTGCTGGACGGCGCGCGCTGGTGGAACGAAGCCTTCGAGGCGGCCGGCTACCGGGACGCCTTCCGGGTGGAGCTGATGCCGGAGGGAGCCGATCCGCTCGACGTGCGCTACAACGTCATCCAGTGGGTGCACCGCTCGACCCGGGGCTGGAGCTACGGGAGCTCGGTGACCGATCCGCGCACCGGAGAGATCCTCAAGGGACACGTCACCCTCGGGTCGCTGCGCGTGCGGCAGGACTACCTGATCGCCGAGGGACTGCTGTCGCCCTATCTCGACGGGGATGAGCAGCCGCCGGAGCTGGCCGCGCTCGCCCTGGCCCGGCTCCGCCAGTTGTCGGCCCACGAGGTCGGGCACACGTTGGGACTGGGGCACAACTACTACGCGAGCAGTCAGGGCCGTATCTCGGTCATGGACTACCCGCATCCGCTGGTGACGCTGGGGCCCGACGCGCAGATCGAACTGTCCGACGCGTACGACGTCGGCATCGGCGAGTGGGACGAGGTTGCGATCGCGTACGGCTACCAGGACTACCCGGCCGGCACGGACGCGGGCTCGGCGTTGCAGAGCCTGCTGGACGACGCGTGGGACGAGGACCTGCGGTACCTGACGAACCAGGATACCGCAGTGCACCCGAGAGTCCACCAATGGGCCAACGGCACCGATCCGGCCCGCGAGCTGGAGCGCATGCTGCAGGTGCGCCGCGTCGCCCTCGACCGCTTCGGCGAGAGCGCGATTCCGGCCGGCCGGCCGCTGGCGACGCTCGAGGAGGCGCTGGTGCCGCTGTACCTCCACCACCGCTATCAGGTCGATGCGGCGGCGTCCGCGCTCGGCGGAGCGGACTACGTCTATGCGATGCGGGGGGACGGCCGCGTGCCGGTGACGCCGGTTCCGGGAGATCGGCAGCGCGCGGCGTTGACGGCGCTGCTGCGCACGCTCGAGCCGGCGGAGCTGACCTTGCCGGAAGGCGTCCTGCAGCGCATTCCGCCGCGGCCGCCGGGGCACGGCCTGCACCGGGAGCTGTTCCCGCGCCGCACCGGCCCGGTCTTCGACGCGCTGACGCCGGCGGTCGTCGCGGCGGACCTGACCGTCTCGCGGATTCTGATTCCCTCGCGGGCCGCGCGGCTGGTCGAGCAGGCGCTGCTCGACGAGTCGCTCCCGGACCTCGAGGAGGTGCTGGAAGCGTTGACCGACGGCGCGTTCGACACGCCGGCCGAGAGCGCCTACGAACGGGCCGTGCGGCGCGCGGTGCAGCGGGTCGTCGTCGAACGGCTGATGGCGCTCGCCGAGCGGGCGCCGATGGCGGAGGTGAGGGCTCACGCCGTGGATGCACTCGAGCGCATTCGCGCGGTCGACTCGAGGAGAGCGGTGGAGAGAGCGTACGACCGCCTGTTGCGGCGCGACATCGAGAGATTCCTCGAACGGCCCGGCGACCCCGTCCCGGGTCCCGCCGATTCCGCACCGCCGGCACCGCCCGGCAGTCCGATCGGCGACCCGGCGTTCCACTGGCCTGGATCCCATCCGGAGCTCTGCGCATGGGAGCGGCAGCCCGGATTCTGACGGTCGAGCGTTCAAAGCGGCGGCGAGCGCGATCCCGCTGGCGCACGACATCGCCACTCGGGCCGACGTCGAACGTGTGCGCAGCGAGATAGGCGACTTCAAGGCCGACATCTGCCGCGCGCTGTGGCTTCAGGGCATCGCATCTGCACTGTTCACCAATTTGGTGCGCGATCGACGCAGACCGCAGTACGATTGCGTCGGAAACGAGTCGCGGACGAAACCGCCGACCTGGTCGGGAGTGAGGCTCGGGGATCGCCGAGGAGCGAGGAATCATGAAGTCACGCAGAACCCACCTGTTCGTCATCGCCGCCCTCGCGCTCGGCGGAATCTCCGGAGAACCGACCGTCGCCGCCGCGCCCGCGGCGGCGCAGCAGGCCGACGTGCCGGCCCTGCCGGCTCCCGACCTGTACGCCGGCTCCCCGTACCTGCGCGAGCTGCGGAACTCGCTCGTCTACGGTGAGGTGTGGGAGCGTCCCTACCTGTCGAAACGGGACCGGAGCCTGATCACCATCGCGGTGCTGCAGGCGCTGGCCCGCGAGGAGCTGGCGATCCACATCCCCCGCGGCCTCGACAACGGGCTGACGCCGGAGGAGATCTCCGAGATCATCCTGCACGTCACCTTCTACGCCGGGTGGCCGACCGGGGTGCAGGCGTCGCTGACGGCGGCCGAGGCCTTCGAAGCACGGGGGGTGACGCTCGGTGAGCTGGCGGAAGCACCGGAGCTGCCGGAAGCGGTGACGACGCCGGGCGGGCTCAGCGACGCGTACGCGGCGGTGCCGCGGCTCGGGGCGCTGCGCAACAGCCTGCTGTACGGCAACATCTGGGAACGGCCGCTGCTGTCCAAGCGCGATCGCAGCCTCGTCACGGTCGCCGTCAACCAGGCCCTGTACGTCACCAACGAGCTGCGGCTGCACATCGATCGCGCGCTCGACCAGAACGGCGTCACCCCGCAGGAGCTGTCGGAGGTGGTCCTGCACGTCACCTTCTACGCCGGGTGGCCGGCGGCGGTGAACGCCGGGCGCCTGTTGACCGCGGCGTTGCGGGCGCGCGACGTGTCGTTCGCCGACCTGAAGTAGCCGCCGTCGCCCGCCGGGCATTCGTCGAGCTCCGCCTTGCCGGGACGCCTCCGTCGGGCCGGGGGCACGGCGGTGAGGCCACGCCGGCGGAGGCGAGGGCGGTCCGGCGTGTTGAAGGAGCGTGTCCGATGAGACAGCACACACGGATCCTGGCCGCAGGGCTCCTGGTGTCGTGGCTGGCGGCGGTTCCGGCCGGGGCGCAGCAGGGCGCCGCCGGCGGCGAGTGGCGCTCGTACGCGGCCGACGCCTGGGGCACGAAGTACTCGCCGCTGGACCAGATCGACGGTGACAACTTCGGCGATCTGGAGCTGGCCTGGGGCTGGCGCACGGCGGACACTCATCTGCCGGTGCAGGATGAGCACGGCGTCTCCCTGGTTCCGTTCGAGACCGTCTTCGAGCGCCTCGAAGCGGCCGATCCGGACCTCTGGGTGACGCGGCCGGGCATCGCGCGCCTGTCGGCGACGCCGTTGATGGTGGACGGCGTGCTGTACTTGGCGACCCCGCTCTACCAGGCCGCGGCGGTCGACGCCCGCACCGGCGAGACGCTGTGGGTCCACAGCCCGCGCGTCTACGAGGCCGGCAGCCCGCCGCTTCCGTCTCCCTGGAACCACCGTGGGGTGGCCTACTGGGAGGACGGCGACGAGGCGCGCATCATCTGGGGCACGGGAGACGGCTACCTGACGGCGGTCGACGCCCGCACCGGGCTGCCCGCCGCGGACTTCGGCGACAACGGGCGCGTGAGCCTGGAGGACGGCATCCCGCGGGCGCGCGAGAACCCGAGCCGCCTGCCGCCCCCGTCCCGCTCGCCGCCGCTCGTGGTGGGGGACACGATCATCGTCGGCTCGTCGGTGCACGACTACCTGCTCAGGAGGGAGAATGCGCCGGGCTTCGCCCGCGCCTACGACGCGCGGACCGGCCGGCACAAGTGGGACTTCCACACCGTGCCGCAGAGCGCCGACGAGTTCGGCTCCGACACGTGGCTGAACGAGGCGTGGCGCTACTCCGGGAACACCAACGTCTGGGGCAACATCGCGGCGGACCCGGAGCTCGGCTACGTCTACCTGCCGACGAGCACGCCCACCTCGGACTACTACGGCGGGCACCGGATCGGGAACAACCTGTTCGCCGAGAGCCTCATCTGCGTCGACCTGGAGACCGGCCAGAGGGTCTGGCACTTCCAGATGGTGCACCACGGGGTCTGGGACTACGACAACCCGACCGGCCCCAACCTGCTGGACGTCACCGTCGACGGGCGCCGGGTGAAGGCGCTGGCGCAGGTGACCAAGCAGGGTTTCGTCTACGCGTTCGACCGGGTCACCGGCGAGCCGATCTGGCCGATCGAGGAGCGGCCGGTGGCGACGGACACGGACCTGGAAGGGGAGGTGCTGGCGCCGACGCAGCCGTTTCCGACCCGGCCGGCGCCGTTCGAGTACCAGGGGGCCACGCTCGACGACCTGATCGACTTCACGCCGGAAGTCCGGCGGATGGCGGTCGACGCCGTGGCGGGGTTCCGGCTCGGTCCGCTGTACACGCCCCTGTCGCTCAACGGCACCATCTTCCGGCCGAGCGCCGGCGGGGGCGCGAGCTGGGGCGGGGCGGCCGTCGACCCGGAGAGGGGCATCATCTACGTCCCGTCCCGAAACGCCCAGTCGGTCATGCGGTTCCGCGAGCCGGAGGCAGGCGAGGACTCGAACCTCCGCTACGTCCTAAGCCGCGGCGGCGCGCCGTTCATCGACGGCGGCAACCCGCGGCGCAGGCCGGTCATGCCGCAGGGACTGCCGCTCTGGAAGCCCCCCTATTCGCGAATGACCGCGATCGACATGAACACGGGCGACCATCGCTGGATGACGCCCCTCGGCGACGGCGACCGCGTCCGCAACCACCCGCTGCTGCGCCACCTCGATCTGCCGCCGCTCGGCGGGGACAGCGGCCGCAACGGGCCGCTGGTGACGAAGACGCTGCTCGTGCAGTCGCTGACGGCCGGCGGCACGGACGACGGACCGCGGCTCGTCGCCTACGACAAGGCGTCCGGCAAGCTGCTGGCGGCGATGGATTTGCCGGGCGGAGCCATCGGGACGCCGATGACCTACCTGCTCGACGGCCGGCAGTACATCGCGGTGACCGTAGGCGGAGAAACGCCGTCACTGGTCGCGTTCCGGCTGCCGTCCTGAACCGTGCGCATGCCTGCTCGGCGGCGCGCGATGTACGCCGAGGTGGCGCGGCAGCTCGGCGAAGTGCAGGTCGTGTCGCGAGAGCAGTCCGAACGGCTGGTTCTGATGGCCCGGTACCGCAATCGTCCGGTCCATCGGTACGGCGAGGTCACCGCGCGCGAGCTCTACGACCTGCTCGTCGGGCGGATCGGCGACTTCGAGGAGATGGTGGCCGCCGTAGCTGCCTGGATGGCCGCACATCCGGACCGCGTGGCGGACGAAGAGTGACGCGCTTGCGTTTCGACGCGCCCGCGTCTACTGTGATCGGTTGAGATTCCCGTATTGAGATCGGATCGAGAGCCCGCCGGCGTCGCCGGTGGGGGGAGGTTGGAAATGCACAGGAGATGTCTCGCGGCGTTCGTCGTGCTGGCCGTCGTGCTTACGCTCATGCCGGCGCCGGCCGTGGCGCAGTCCGGTGACCGCACGATGCCGATGCGGACTCCGGACGGCCAGCCGGACGTGTCCGGCACCTTCACGTTTCGCACCCTGACGCCGTTCCAGCGGCCCGAGCAGTTCGGAGACCGCGAGCGGCTCTCGCTGGAAGAAGCCGCTGCGTTCGAGGCGGCGGAGCGTGTGCGCCTGAACCGCGACCTCTTCGACCCGGAGACGGGCGCGGCCGGCTATCGCCCGCGCTCGGAGGGCGGTGTCCTGTCGTACAACGAGTTCTGGTACGAGCGGGGCATCGAGCTCACCTCCGACAAGCGCACGTCGCTGGTCGTCGACCCGCCCGACGGCCGGCTGCCGCCGCGGACGGAAGCCGCGGCGCTGGCCGCGGCGGAGCGCCGCGCCTACCAGGAGGAGCACCGCTACGACTCCTACGAGAACCGCAGCCTGGCCGACCGCTGCATCATGGGGTTCAACTCCGGTCCGCCGATGCGCTCGAGCGCCTACAACAACAACGTGATGATCTTCCAGTCGCCCGGCTACGTGACCATCCTCAACGAGATGGTGCACAACGCGCGGGTCATCCCGATCGACAGCGACACCGCGAAGCCGCCGTTCCCGCAGTACGCCGGCGTCTCCCGCGCCCACTGGGAAGGGGAGACCCTGGTCATCGAGACCACCCAGTTCCGGGGCGGCCAGAGCGGCGGCACCGGGCCGAACATGCACCTGATCGAGCGGCTCACCCGCATCGATCCGGACACTGTCGCCTACGAGTTCACGGTGACGGACCCGACGGTCTTCACCGCGCCCTACACGGTCATGATGCCGTTCCGGCGCACCGACGGGCCGCTCTTCGAGTACGCCTGTCACGAGGGGAACTACGGGCTCACCGGCATTCTCGCCGGAGCGCGCCGGCTGGAAGCGCAGGGGCGCGAGCTGCGCCCGTGAAGAGGCTGGAAGAGCGTCGTGGAGAATACCTGTACGGCGGGCCGGCGGGATTGCGGAGGATTGACGTGACGACGATGCGAGTGCTTGCCGGCGCAACGGCCGCGGTCATGGTTCTCGGGGCCGCCGTGGGCGGTGCCCAGACGATGGATTCCGGTGTGCGCGTCGAGCGCCTGCTCGACGCGCCGATCATCACCCCGGATCTGCACCCGAGCATCGGCGTGAACATCCAGGGTCCGTCGGTGATTCAGGTTCCCGAGTGGGTCGAGGATCCGCTCGGGGCCTACTACCTCTATTTCGCCGACCACAAGGGGCTGTACATCCGCCTGGCGTACGCCGACGACCTGCTCGGGCCCTGGACCATCCACCCGCCCGGCAGCCTGCAGATTGCCGACTCGCATTTCCTGACCGAGCCCCCGGAGGTCGCGCCCGACGTCGCCGCACGGCTGCGCGCCTCGCAGGAACGCCGCGGGGTGCCGATGTCGCACGACGGACTCTTCGAGGCGACCACGCCCCACATCGCCTCGCCGGACGTGCACGTCGACGACGCCAACCGCCGCATCGTCATGTACTTCCACGGCCTCGACGGCGTCAGCACGCAGGTGACCCGCGTGGCGACCTCGCCCGACGGCATCCACTTCGAGGCTCGTCCCGAGCGGCTCGGGAGGAGCTACATGCGGGTGTTCGAGCACGACGGCCATACCTACGCCATGTCGATGCCGGGGCAGTTCTACCGCTCGCGCGATCCGCTGGGCGGCTTCGAAGAGGGGCCGCTGCTGTTCAATCCGAACATGCGCCATGCGGCGCTCCTGAAGCGCGGCGACACCCTGTTCGTCTTCTGGACCGAGGTGGGCGAGGCGCCGGAGCACATCAAGCTGAGCACCATCGACCTCTCCGGCGACTGGATGGGCTGGTCGCAGACCCCCGGCATCGAGGTGCTGCGACCCGAGCTCGACTGGGAGGGGGCCGACGCGCCGCTCGAGCCGTCCGTCCGGAGCACCGCCTACGGGCACGTCAACCAACTCCGCGACCCGGCGATCTTCGAGGACGCCGCCGGCGGACGCGTCTTCCTGCTTTACGCCGTGGCCGGCGAGAGCGGGATAGCGATCGCGGAAGTCCTCTTCGACGACCAGGGGTCTGTGCCGTAGAAGCGGCGTAGACCCCTGGTCAGGCCCGGTTGGGCGGGGCGCGGAGCCGCAGGCGGCGATTCTCGGGCCGGCGCGGCCACGGCGAATCATGCGGCGACCGGGGATCCCGGCCCCGGTCCCGAATCAACGAGCGGGGCGCCGGCGCACTCGGTCGGGCGACCCGGCTTGGTCGGGCGACCCGGCGCGGGCGCGCCCGTCTCCGCCCTGTCGCCGACGGCGCTGCTTCGGGCGGGGCGGCTGGCGTCGGCGCGCGGGTGCTGCCACGTCCAGCGTCGCGTCGAATCCCGCCACCTTCTCGCGCGGGATCGCGCTCCCGACCAGCCGCTCTATCGCCGCCAGTTGCAGCCGCTCCTCGGGCGCCGCCAGCGTGACCGCATGCCCGCTCGCCCCGGCCCGCGCGGTGCGGCCGATGCGGTGCACGTAGTCTTCGGGGACGTGCGGGAGATCGAAGTTGATGACGTGGCTGATGCCCTCGACGTCGATGCCGCGCGCGGCGATGTCGGTGGCGATCAGCGTGTCGATCCTGCCGTCGCGGAAACCGGCGAGCGCGCGGGTCCGCGCGCTCTGGCTCTTGTTGCCGTGGATTGCGGCAACCTGCCGGCGGGACGTTTCCAGGCGCCGGGCCAGTTGATTGGCGCGCGCCTTCGTGCGGGTGAAGACCAGCGTCGGTCCCATGTCCGCGCCTTCGAGGAGCGTCTTGAGCAGATCCTTCTTGCTGGTCATGGCGACCGGGTGAACCACCTGCCGGATGGCGCCGACCGGCGTCGCCCGGCGCGTCACCTCGATCACGGTGGGATTCGTGGCCGTGCGGCGGATGAGCCTCTCGATCTCGTCCGGCATGGTCGCCGAGAAGAAGAGGTTCTGGCGCGTCTCCGGCAGGGCCGCGAGGATGCGCCGCACGTCGGGCAGAAATCCCATGTCGAGCATGCGATCCGCCTCGTCGAGGACCACGGTCTCGATGCGGTCGAGCCGTGCATGCCCCCGCCGGAGGTGATCGAGCAGCCGTCCCGGCGTGGCGACCAGCAGGTCCAGGCCGCCGCGCAGCCGGCGCTCCTGCGGCTCCATGCCGACTCCCCCGAAGATGGCGGTGCTGCGCAGCCGCAGGTAGCAGCCGTACTGCCTGGCCGCCTCCATGATCTGGGCGGCGAGCTCGCGCGTCGGCGTGACCACGAGCGCGCGCGGCGGGCGGCACGGCCGGCCGCTGCCCAGGCGCTGCAGAATCGGCAGCAGGAAGGCCGCCGTCTTGCCGGTGCCGGTCTGAGCGCAGGCGATCAGATCCTGCCCGTCCAGCGCCGCCGGAATGGCGCGGGCCTGGATCGGCGTGGCGGTTTCGTAGCCCGCGCGGCCGACCGCGCGGAGGATTTCCGGGCGCAGGCCCAGGTCGGCGAACTTCATGCGGTATGTGCTCCAGGTTCCGCGCTCACCCGGGCGCGGAGCATAAACGGTGACCGCCCGTCGACACGACGGGCGTCCGGAAGAGAATCTGGGAGGAGGGAAGGGCCGGAGAGCGTGCCCGGCGACACCCGCTACTCTGAGCGGGCTTCCGGGTGGAAGAAACCTGCTCGCGATTCAGGACTCGAAAACCGATCGTAGCATGGATCGTGTCGCACCCGAGATCCGCGGCGCGTGTAGTAGAGTGGCAGGCAGTGGACGTCGTGCCCGCCGGTCCGAGTTCGCCCGGCACGCCGCCCGCGGTCGAATCGCCGAGGTCGGAAGGCTGGAGGGAGAATCGCCATGCAGCATCGCGCTCTCGTCCTTGCGGCGATCGTGACCCTGGTTGCCGTGGTCCCCGCCGCGGGTCAGGAACCCTCGGCGAATCGGGAAGCGGAGCAGGAGGCGTACGCGGTACCGCGCACGCCGGACGGCCAGTCGGACCTGCAGGGATTCTGGACCAACCAGACCTACACGCCGCTCGAGCGTCCCGACTCGGTGACCAAGGCCTTCTACACGCCGGAGGAAGCCGCCGCCATCGAGCAGGGAAGAGCAGTCCGCGAAACGTCGCAGACCACGCCCGGCACGATCCCGGACGTGCACTACGACTTCACCCAGTTCGGGCTCGACCGGAGTCAGTCGACCTTCGCCCGGAATCTGCGCACGTCCCTGATCGTGGATCCGCCGGACGGCAGAATCCCGCCCATGAACGCGCAGGGGGAGCAGCGCGCGGCGGCACGCCGGGCGGCCCGCGAGGCGCGCGGCGGGCAGTACGACCGGGCGGAGAACCTTCCACTCGGCGCCCGCTGCATCGTCATGCGCGGCGCCGGCCCGCCGATGATGAACGCGGGCTACAACGCCAACTACCACATCGTCCAGAACCGGGACCACGTCATGATCCTGACGGAGATGATTCATGACGCGCGCATCATCCCGCTGGACGGCCGCCCGGCATCGCCGGCCGGCGCCCGTGGATGGATGGGCCGGTCGCGCGGGCGCTGGGAGGGGAACACGCTGGTGGTCGAGACGACCAACTTCAACGGCAGGAACCCGTTCCGCGGCTCCGGCCCGGCCCTCCGGGTGACCGAGCGGTTCACCCGCGTCGCCGACGACACGCTGGTATACCGCTTCACGGTGCAGGACCCGGAGACCTGGGACGTCGCCTGGACGGCGGAGATGCCGATGAAGCGGACCATCGGTCCGATCTTCGAGCACGCCTGCCACGAAGGGAACTACGGCCTGACGAACATCCTGGCCGGTGCACGGGAGGAGGAGCGCCGGGCCGCAGAGGCCGGCGCCGCGGCTCAGGGACGGTAGCGAGACTGCCGCGCGTTCCTGTTCCGGCAGCGGCGGGCCCGAGGACGACCCTGGACGGTCGCCGCGCTCACATCCACACCTGCTCGTCGTCCGGGTCCGGGTCGGACGCGGGCTCCGCCGCGACCCTGAGCGTCAGGTCGCCCGCTACCGTCACGCTGTCGGTGTAGGGCGCGTAGCCGGTCTTGCGGACATAGAGATCGTAGCTGCCGGCCTGCACTTCGACCTGCGCCTGCCCGTCCGCGTCGGTCGTTCCCCGGTACGCGCCCACCCGCACCTCCGCGTCGGCGAGGCGTTCTTCGCCATCCCGATCGCACACGGTCACCGTGACGCGATGCTCGGGCGGAGCCACGGTGCGGAAGCCGAACGCGGCCGTGGCGCCCGCGTGAGCGAGGGGAGCCTGCTCGGAAGGCGGGAGCGGTCCTGGAGACGGGGCCGTCACCGGGGCCGGCGTCGCTTTGCGCGCCCGAGACGCATCGCGAACGGGAGTTGCCTCGTGATCCGGAGCCGCTTCGCGAGGCCAGGCCGCATCCCCGGGCGGACCCGTTCCGGGTGGATCCGAATCCGGTCCCGTTCCGACGAACGCGGCCGTCCAGTCGTGCACTCCCTCCTCAGCGGGAGCCTCCAGCGCCACCTCAGCCGCGTACAGGGCGCTGGTCCCGCGCTCCGGCGCGTCGCCGAGCCGGCCATGCCCGACGTCGGTGCCCGCCGCGTCACGAACCACAATCGTCCGGCCCGCCAGGGAACACCCTGCCGAGCACTTCACGCCGACCTTCGCGACGAACCCGCGGTTCACGACGACCGGTGACGACACGCCCCACACGGCGATGCTCGTCGGATGGGGCGCCGTCCTCGACTCGCTGTCGGCCGAGCCGTCCGGCGTTTCCTCCGGCTGTACTCGATCGGTCACGCCCGCCTCACTCGATCGTCACGCCCGTATCGTCCGGACTGACCCGGCGGGTCCGCTACGCCATTCCCCCGTTGAGCGCCGCGTCACGGCCCGCGATGCGGCCGAAGACCAGGCAGCGGCCGAGGCCGTGCTGGGCGAAGCCCCCCTGCGACTCGCCCGCGCAGTACAGCCCCGGAATGATCTGACCGCGGGTGTCGATGACCTGCGCCTTCGCGTTGGTGCGCAGGCCGGTCAGGGAGTCGTGCAGGATCGGCGTCGACCACGCGGCGTAGAACGGCGGACGCTGGATCTTGTAGCGCGGCGTCGGCTTGTCGAAGTCTTCGTCCTCGCCCCGATCTACGAAGGTGTTGTAGCGGGCGACCGTCTCTTCCAGCGTCGCACCGGACATCGACAGCGTCTGGTGGGGGTTCTTGATTGCGCCGGCCAGCTCGGCCAGCGTGTCGGCGTGGAAGAAGTAGCCGTCGAGGTCGACGTTGGGCGGCCGCGGGTCCCACTCCTCCCGCTCCACCGCGTCCTGATCGAAGATGGCCCAGATCGGCCCGCCGCCGTTCAGCTTGTTCTCGTCCCCGCTCCACGCCATGGCGGCGGCGAAGAAGTCGTAGCGGGAATCCACCTCGTTCCAGAACCGGCGTCCCGTCTGGTTGACCAGGATCAGGTCCTGCCAGTCGATGACGGTCAGGCCGGACGCGCGGGCGAGGTCGAAGATGCGGCTGTCGGTCTGCCAGATCAGGCTGGAATAGCCCCACTGGCACCCGATGTGGCGCGTCTTCGAGATGGCGATCCCTTCCTCGCAGGTCTGGTTGGCGGTGCCCCACAGCGCCGCGCCGACCGCCATTGCGGCCAGCTCGCCGTCGCCGCTCTGGCGCGACCACGGCTCGCCGGCCACCTGGTACTCCTCGGTCAGCCGCGGGTCGAACGTCCGTCGCAGCGTCACGTTGCTGGTGCTGCCGCCGGTGGCCACCAGGACGCCCTTGTTCGCCCGGATGTTCACGGTACGGCCGTCGTGGGTGGCGGTGATGCCGAGGACGCGGCCCGACCCAGGGCTCTCCCGCACGATGCTCGTCATCTTGTGGCGCAGCAGGACCTCCGCGCCCTGCGCCCGGGCACTCTTCTCGAGCGCCCGGACGAGACCCGAACCGACACGGGTCGGGTGATGCGTCACCCGTTCGCTGGCGACCGGCCACTGGATGGTGCGCTGCTGCCGGCGCACGCGCGACGCCTGGGTCGGCCCGACCAGGTGGTCCTGAAACTTGACGTCGTTCTCGATCAGGAACTCGTAGGTCGCCGCGTTCTCGTCCGCGAAGGCGCGCACGAGGTCCCGGTCGCTGTAGCGGCTCTGCATGTGGTCGTGACGTATCCAGTCCAGGAACACCTGGTCCGCGGAGTCCTCGACCCCGTGCTTCTTCTGGTTGCTGGTGCCGCCGCCGAGGTGCACGTTGCCGCCCGAGCACAGGCCGTGCCCGCCGATGTCGGTGTTCTCCTCCACCATGATCACGGAGGCGCCGTGGTCGATGGCGGAGACGGCCGCCGCGAGCCCCGCGGTGCCGGCGCCGACGGTGACCAGATCCGCCGACAGGTCCCAGAAGTTCTGCTCCTCCGCCGAGCCGCTCCGCGGGCCGAGGCCGGCCAGCGCGGTGGCGCCGACGCCGGCGGTCGCGCCCTTCCTGAGAAAGGCTCTCCGACTGACGCTCGCATCCTTGCGTGTCGACTTGGGCATAGGGTCCTCCCCGTACGATCTCGCACTCTATCGAGAGTGCGGACCCGGCGCAACACCGTTCAACGATCCCCGGGGCGAGGAGTCTGCGCCGTTGACGGGCTAGAATGAAGTCATGGCGATTCGCGACGTGAAGGCGCACGGCGGCGGGTCTTTCGCCTTCACGTCTTTGGAGCCGCGGCCCGTCGCATCCACGCCGGCGGCGCCTGCGCCCGCCCGCCCTCCCGATCTGCCCGGTTGCGAGTCGTTTCATCTGCCCGAGAGCGCCCTCGACGCCTACGATGGCCATCTGGAGTTCTGGGACGGATCCAGCGAGACCGCCTGGAAGACCCGCGAGCCGACTTCCACGTGGCACGAGCGGCCCACCCGGCGGCTGTCGGGACTGGTCGAGCGAATCGCCTCGCTGCGCGGTTCCGGGATCCTGTGCCTCGGGTCGGCGGATCTGCTGCGTACGGATGCGGAGGGCCGCAGGCAGTGGATCATGCAGGCGGACGAAATCCTGTATCTGCATCCGGACCGGGCGCGAAGCCTGGGCCCGGCCGTGATCATCGGCGAAGATCCGTTGCCGGACGTGGCGCTGGAGGTGGACCACTCCACGGACGTGCGCCGCTGGAAGCTCGGCGTGTACCAGGAGTGCGGGTTCCCCGAGATCTGGGTGGATGTCCCGTGGAACGTCTCGGTGCGGCGGCCGGGACTCGCGATTCACGTGCGTCGGGGCGACGGCTATCGCGAGGAGGGGGAGAGCCAGGCGTTTCCGGGCTGGACGGCGGCGGAAATCCACCGGGCGCTGACCGAGGAGCCGTTGTCGGCGGAGAGCTGGCGGGCGCTCGAACGCGTGGCGCTGGCGATGGGCGCGCGCGAGGGAACGACCCCCGAAGATGATCCGCTCACGCGCTCGATGAGCCGGCGGGCGGCGGCGCAGGGACATGCGGAGGGCCGCCGGCAGGGACATGCGGAGGGCCGCCGGCAGGGGCATGCGGAGGGCCGCCGGCAGGGGCAGGCGGAAGGTGTTGCGGCGGCTCGCGCGCACGCGGTGACGGCCGCGCTTCGAGCACGAGGCGTCGACGCGCCCGCGGAGGTCGTCGCCGCTGACGTGGCCCGCCGTGCGGACCTCTCGCTCGATGCGCTCGTGGCCGCGGCGGTTGCGTGCACGGATTTCTCCGACTTCCGGCGGCGTCTCCGGGAGGTGCCGGTGACCGATCCTCCGCCCGATTCGCCCTGAGCGCGGCGCGCGGCCTGACGGCATCACGTGCAGCGCGGCGGTCTGCGGCGGCAGCAACGCGCGACCATGCGCAGAGCGTCGGAGGCTCGCCGCCGCGGCCGGCCGGATGGCGCCCTCCCGCCGTCGCCCGGGATTCGCGGCCCGGCAGGCGGCCGAGGCTTGAGAAACGAGACGCAAACAGCCTATACTGCGCGGAATAACCACTCGCAGTCCGACGACCTTCCCGGAAGGCCGCTCGTCCGTGCACCGTCCGGTTCGGCGGGGGAGGAGGGCAGGATGTTCAGGACGTCACGCGTCGTTCTGTTGGGGTGCATCGTCGTCCTGGCGGCGGCGTTCTCCCTGACCGCCGCGCCGCTCCATGCCGCGGAGGCCGCGCCGGGATCGGCGCAGGCCCCCGCCGTCCAGGCTGCCTCCACTGTCTCTGCATCGGCCGCGACTGATGCGCGCGCCTTCCTGGACCGCCACTGCGTCGCCTGCCACAACGAGCGGTTGCGGACCGCCAACCTCCTGCTCGACGCGACCGACGTGAACCACGTCGGCGCCGGGGCCGAAACCTGGGAGAAGGTGGTGGGCAAGCTGCGGAGCGGCGCGATGCCGCCGGCCGGCCGCCGCCGGCCCGAGCCCGCGGCCCTGGACGCCTTCGCGACGTGGCTCGAGACCGAGCTCGACCGCGAGGCCGCCGCGCATCCGAACCCCGGGCGCGTGGCCGACCACCGCCTGAACCGCTTCGAGTACGGCAATGCCGTCCGCGACCTGCTGGCGCTGGAGATCGACACGGCCGAGCTGTTGCCGGCCGACGAGTCGGATCAGGGCTTCGACAACATCGCCGAGGTGCTGTCGATGTCGCCGACGCTGCTCGGCCGCTACATGTTCGCGGCGCGCCGCATCAGCCAGCTCGCGGTCGGCGATCCGAACCTCGGGCCGTCGGTCGAGACCTTCGACCTGTCGCGCGGGCTCCGGCAGGACGATCGCATGAGCGAGGGCCTGCCGTACGGCACCCGCGGCGGCACGCTCGTTCGCCACTACTTCCCGCTCGACGGCGAGTACCTGGTGAAGATCCGGCTCGGCCGGAACTTTACGAACTCGCGAATCCGCGCCATCCGGACGCGAGAGGAAATCGACGTGCTGCTGGACGGGGCGCTCGTCACCCGGTTCGCGATCGGCGGCGAGTGCAACGAAGGCTCCGAGTCGCCGAACTGCACGGGCAGCGGCATCTACCGCACGTCGCCCTATCATCTCACCGCGGACGACTCGCTGGAGGTGCGCTTCTCGGCCTCGGCGGGCATGCACGACCTCGGGGTGGCGTTCGTCCGCAAGAGCGTGCTGACCGAGGGCATGGCGCCGACGCTGCTGCCGCCGCGGCACACCAGCTCCACCTACGAAGCGCCGCGGATGGACGTCGACTTCGTGCGCCTGGAGGGACCGTTCGATCCGACCGGCCCGGGCGATACGGCGAGCCGCCGCCGCATCTTCGTCTGCCGTCCCGCCGCAGAGGCCGACGAGGAGCCGTGCGCGAGGGAGATCCTCGGGACGCTGGCCCGCCGCGCCTATCGCCGTCCGGTCACCGACGCCGACGTCGAGACCCTGTTGCAGTTCTACCGCTCCGGACGCGCCGAGGGCGGCTTCGAGCGGGGCATCCAGGAGGGACTGGCGCGGTTGCTGGTCTCGCCGCGGTTCCTGTTCCGCATCGAGCGCGACCCGGCGCAGCTTGCGGCCGGCGGCGTATACCGGATCAGCGATCTGGAGCTGGCCTCGCGGCTCTCGTTCTTCTTGTGGAGCAGCATCCCGGACAACGAACTGCTCGACGTCGCGGCCGAGGGCCGGCTCAGGGAACCCGGCGTGCTGGGAGCCCAGGTGCGGCGCATGCTCGCCGATCCGCGGGCGGCGGCGCTGGCCCGGAACTTCGGCGGCCAGTGGCTGTACATTCGCAACCTGCAGGCAGTGGACCCCGACGCCAGCGCCTACCCGGAGTTCGACGACAATCTGCGCGAGGCGTTCCAGCGCGAAACCGAGCTGTTCATCGAGAGCCAGATGCGCGACGACCGTCCGCTGACGGAGCTGTTGACGGCCGACTACTCGTATCTGAACGAGCGCCTGGCGCGGTTCTACGGCGTGCGCAACGTGTACGGGGCGCATTTCCGCCGCGTGCCGCTGCGCGACCCCAACCGGGCCGGGTTGCTGGGCCATGGCAGCGTCCTGACCGTCACGTCCTACGCGACGCGGACCTCGCCGGTGGTGCGCGGCAAGTACCTGCTGGACAACATCCTGGGCGCGCCGCCGCCGCCGCCGCCGCCGAACGTGCCGGCCCTGGAGGACGCGGCCGGGGACGGGCACGAGCCCGCGTCGATTCGGGAGCTCATGGCGACCCATCGCCGCAATCCCGCCTGCGCCACGTGCCACCTGCGGATGGACCCGCTGGGATTCGCGCTCGAGAACTTCGACGGCATCGGCCGCTGGCGGGAGACCGACGGCGTAACGCCGATCGATGCCTCGGGCGAACTGCCGGACGGAACGGGGTTCGACGGTCCCGTGGAGTTCCGCGAGGCACTGCTGGATCGGAGCGGGGAGTTCGTGCGCACGTTCACCGCAAAGCTCCTGACCTACGCGCTCGGCCGGCCCGTGCAGCACTACGACATGCCGGCGGTCCGCGCCATCCTCCGGGACGCGTCCGGCGCCGGCCACCGCTGGTCGTCGCTGGTTCTCGGTATCGTCGAAAGTCCGCCGTTCCAGATGCGCAGGGCGCGCGAGGACGCGGCGGTGGTCGTACAGCAATAACCGTGGCGTCGAACCCTGCTCGACCGGGAATGAGGAGTCTCTGATGGTAATCACGAAGAAGCACCTGTCACGCCGAACGATGCTGCGGGGTCTCGGGGCGAGCATTGCGCTGCCGCTGCTCGACGGAATGGTGCCCGCGTTCGCCGCCATTCGGAACACCGCGGCCCGGCCCGTCAAGCGGCTCGGCGCCGTCTACGTGCCGAACGGCATGAGCATGGCGCGCTGGCTGCCGCCCACCGAGGGCCGCCTCGAGATGACCCCGGTCCTCTCGCCGCTGACCCCGGTGAAGGACCAGTTGCTGGTGCTGAGCGGCATGGCCAACAAGGAGGCCAAGCAGCGTCTGGACGAGGGGGACGGCGACCACTCGCGGTGCCAGGCGGCGTATCTGACGGGCGCCCACGCGGTGAAGGCGTCGGGGACGAACAACACGCTGGAAGTGGGCGTGTCGATGGACCAGCTCGCGGCGCGCGAGCTGCGCGACGACACGCAGCTCGCCTCGCTGGAGCTGTCCCTGGAGGCCAACGAGCTGGTGGGGCAGTGCGAGGACGGCTACGGCTGCGCCTACAGTGCCACGATCGCCTGGCGCGACGCCAACACGCCGCTGCCGATGCAGACCAACCCGCGCGCGGTGTTCGAGCACCTGTTCGGCGCCGTCGACAGCACCGAGCCGGCCGCGCGGGCGCGGGCGCTGCGCCGCGACAAGAGCATCCTCGACTCGGTGAACGCGGAGATCTCCGACCTGCAGCGGCAGCTCGGCCGCGGCGACCGCTCGAAGCTCGCCAGCTACCTGGATTCGGTGCGCGACATCGAGCGGCGCATCCAGATCGCCGAATCGCAGAGCGGCCGCGCACTCCCGGAAGTGGAGCAGCCGGCGGGCATCCCCGCCGACTTCGAGGAGTACGCCGACCTGATGTTCGACCTGATGCTGGTCGCCTGGCAGGCCGACCTGACGCGCGTGAGCACGTTCCTGGTCGGTCGCGAGAAGAGCGTGCGCACGTACCCCGAAATCGGAGTTGCCGAGCCGCACCACCCGGTCTCGCACCACCGGTTCCGGGAGGAGCAGTTGGTCAAGCTGGCCAAGATCAACACCTTCCACATGTCGATCTTCGGACGCTTCCTCGAGAAGATGCGGGCGACGATGGACGGCGACGGGACGCTGCTCGATCAGTCGATGGTCGTCTACGGGGCCGGCATGGGCAACAGCAACGCGCACGATCCGCTCGACCTGCCGATGGTCGTGGCGGGCGGCGGCGGCGGCACGCTCAAGGGCAACCGGCACGTCCGGCTGCCGGAGGGCACGCCGCTGGCCAACATGCACCTGACGCTGCTCGAGAAGATGGGCATGCCGGCGGAGCGTCTCGGCGACAGTACCGGCGAGCTGCCGATCCTGTCGGGCGTCTAGGAGAAACGACATGCGCACAACCATCCGCCTGATGAGCGTCGCGGCCGTCGTTCTGTTGTCGTCCGCCATTGCCGTCGCGGCCCCGCCCGACCTGCGGGTGACCGACGCGGCCAGGAACCGGGACGCGGGAGCGGTTCGGGCTCTGCTCGAGGCCGGGGCAGCGGTGGACGGCGTCCAGGCCGACGGCTTCACTGCGCTGCACTGGGCGGCGCAGTGGGATCGCACGGACCTCGCCGACCTGCTGATCGGCGCGGGCGCGGACGTGGACGCGGCCGACCGCTACGGAGTCACCCCGCTGGTGCTGGCCTGCACGAACGCCAGTCCTGGAATGGTGAAACGGCTGCTCGTCGCCGGCGCGGCTCCGCACGGCGCCCAGGCGACGGGTGAGACGGTGCTGATGACCTGCGCGCGCGGCGGCGTGGTCGAAGCGGTCACCCCGCTGCTCGATCGCGGCGGCGACGTGAACGCGAGCGAGGCCGCGAACGGCCAGACCGCTCTGATGTGGGCCGCGTGGGAGGGGCACACCGACGTGGTCCGCACGCTGCTCGAGCACGGGGCCGAGGTGGATGCGCGCACGACGACGGGGTACACGGCGCTCGTCCTCGCGGCGCGGGAAGGCTACCGGGAGCTCTCCGAGGTGTTGCTGGCGGCGGGCGCGGACGTCAACGCCGCCGCGGTCGACGGCACCACCGCACTGGCCGTCGCCACCGTTCGCCGGCACCTCGACTACGCGGAGTTCCTGCTGGACCAGGGGGCGGACCCGAACCTCGGCCCGGGCTTCTCGCCGCTGCACTGGGCGGCGGGGAAGTGGGACACGGAGCTGAACGATCTCTCCAATGGGGTCGCCGAGGGAAACCAGTGGAGTCCGTTCGGCGGGCTGCACGCGGATGACCGGCTGCGGATGGTCCGCGCGTTCCTCGAGCACGGCGCCGACCCGGATCGCCGGACGGCGCGGACGCCCGGCTTCCACATCCAGGTGAAGGGCCATCTGGGGAACATGCGCGGGGCGACGGCGTTCGCGATCGCGGCCAAGGCGAACGATCTGCCGGTGATGCGGGCGCTGCTCGACGCCGGCGCCGATCCCTTCATCCCCACCGTCGACGGGACGACGCCGCTGATGCACGCGGCCGGCATCGGCCACGAGCCGGGCATCACCCGGTCGGCCGAGGGGGAGGCGCTCGACGCCGTCCACCTGATCGTGGAGATGGGCGGCGACGTGAACGCGGCCAACGAGAGAGGCGACTCCGCCCTGCACGGCGCGGCGTGGCGGGAGCGCGCGGACTCGATCGTGCAGTTCCTGGTGGACCGCGGGGCCGACATCGACGCGAAGAACAATCGCGAGTGGACGCCGCTCGTCATCGCCGAGGGCATCCACACCGGCGGCAACTTCGCGAAGTCCGACACGACGGCCGCGCTGCTGCGCACGCTGGGCGCGGAGCCGAGCCCGCCGGACATCGTGCGGGAGCCGGACGCGCGGTAGACGCCGAGTACTCCTCTCTATGGCGGTCTCCTGCCGACCAAGGGGTAACGGATAGCGGGGAGGCCGAGATTCTGCGCACGGGACGCCTGGTCTACTGCCGCGACGACGGTGTCCGGCTGGAGTTCGAAGCACTCGTCCTGTCGATGTATCAGAGACTGAACGACGAACGCGCCGGTATCCGCGCCGCGATCATCGAAAGTGCACGGGCACCGGAGCCGTGAGCGATGTCCTGATCGCGAAGCAGCAGAGTCTGCAACGCTGCTTGGCGCGCGTACGACACGCCTGGTCGCAGCCCTCGAGACTGCCGTTCGAGGAGGACTACGACAAGCAGGACATCATCGTTCTCAACCTGCAGCGGGCCTGCGAGCAGGCGATCGACATGGCGAACCATGTCGTGAACGTGAAGAAGCTCGGCTGGCCCCGGACCACCGCGGAGAGCTTCGACCTTCTTGCGCAAGCGGGAGCGATCCCGGCGCCGACGGCAGTGAACTTGAAGGCGATGGTCGGTTTGCACAACGTCGTCGTGCACCAGTATCAGGAGCTGGATCTCGATATCATCACCGCCGTGATTCGAGACCATCTGGACGATCTGTCCGACTTCGCCCGAGCGATGGTCGCCCGTGCGCACGAGCGGAGCGACTCGAGCGGTCCGGACGCTCCATAAGCCTGCAACGCCGACAGGCGCTGAGGATCGGGCCTGCCCTTCTACCGGGCGCCCTGCGAGGTCGGCCTCGGCGGGGCGCTCGCACCCATCCGCTCGCGCAACAACGCCGCGGTCTCGTCGTGGGCCCGGAAGTAGGGGCCCGCGACGACGCCGTCGGCGATCGTGACCGGCATGCGGCCCAGCTCGTCCGCGATATCGAGCCTCGCACCGCGGTCGATCAGGTACAGCGCGATGGAGTTCGCGCCGCGGTAGGCGGCCCCGTGCAGCGCCGTCTCGTTCCTGGCGTTGGTCGTGTTCACGTCCTCGCCGTGCTCGACCAGCATGCGCACCGCCTCGAACGCCTTCTCCTCGGACGCGAGGATCTGCCCCTCGATATAGCCGATGCCGGCCGCGACGAGCAGCGGCGTCGTGCGTTCGTCGTTCCCGATCGCCGGGTCGGCACCGTGATCGAGCAGCAGGCCCGTCATCGCGGTGTCCGAGGCCTTGACCGCGAGGAAGAGCGGCGTCGCGCCGACGTGGCTCATGTACGTGTAGTCGTAGGTGCCGTTCTTCGGAGGATCCGCGGACATCCGCGCGTCGACGTCGGCGCCGTGGGCGAGGAGCAGCTCGGCCAGCTCCATGCTGTCCAGCGGGCCGGAGCGCACGGGACAGGGGAGGGCCGTCCGCTCGCAGTTGCGGGTGCGCACCAGGCCGTGGAGCGCGGTTCCGCGCGGCCCGTCGGCGTTGAGGTCGGCCCCCTCTGCGACGAGCCACGCCGCCAGGTCGTAGTGGGCGTTCTCGATGGCCGTTGCGAGGACGCTCGATCCGAGGCGCGGGTCCTCGTTCCCATCTTCCTCCCCGCCACGCGGAACGGCGTCCATTGCGCTCTCATCGATGTTCGCACCGCCGTCCAGCAGCGCCCGGACCGTGTCCATGTCGCCGTTGCGCGCCGCGAACAGCAACGCGGTCATACCCCGTGACGAACGGGTTGCCACGTCCGCGCCGGCATCCAGCAGGACGCCGGCTGCCGCGGCGTTGCCTTCCGCCGCCGCCCACATCAGAGCGGTCTGTCCACGCCACGCCTCGGCGGTGTGGACGTCGGCGCCATGAGTCAGCAGCCGGTGCAGCACCTCCGGGTCGCCGGTGCGCGCCGCGGTCATCAGCGGCGTCTCGCCCTCCGGTGTCGCGAGGTTCGGGTCGGCGCCGGCGTCGAGCAGCATGGCGACGATGCCGGGGCTTCCGTTGGTGCCGGCCAGCGACAGGGGAGTCACACCGTAGCGGTTCGCTGCGTTCGCATCGGCTCCGGCCCGAAGCAGGAGGCTCGCGATATCGGCTCGGCCTCCGCGGACTGCCCAGTGCAGGGCGGTCGTACCGTCGGCCTGGGGCGTGTCGACCGCGGCCCCCGCTTCCACGAGCGCGCGGGCGGCGGCGTAGTCGCCGCTCCGCACCGCCTCGACCAGCCCCTCGCCAGGGGCCGCGACGGCGGGCCCGGCCGACGAGAGCAGGAGGATCAGCAACCCGCAGAGGCAGGTGACGCGCATGTCGATGCCCTCCGTTGTAACGGGGAAGCCGAACGGCGGTGGCGGAACGAACAGCCGCAGTATAGCGCCGCCAGACCCGTCGCAGGGTTTCCGGGTTCGGCCCCAGCCCCCACCGTCCCGGGAGCTTGCGCCGCAGAGATCACTCCGTTGCGTTCTGCGACGCAGACTCATTAGACTACGGGAACTCGCGTCCACAGCTCGATTCGGGTCGACGGCGTCTGGAGTCTCGTGGGGTCTCGCAGAAAAGGTGGGGTCTCGCAGAAAAGGTAGGATGTCCCGCAGCCCGACCCGGTCGCGTCGACCTCAGCGTGGGTTCCGGATTGCTCGGGCGATCGGCCTGAGCGTCCTGAGCGCCGGCTGGCTCGCCATCCAGCCGTCCGGTGCGGACCTTCACGCCGCCAATCGGCTGCAGTTGGAAGCTGGCGTCCCGCAGCAGGAGACTCTCACTCGACAGGACGCTGGGGTAGACCGTGACGATGCCGCTCCCTCGCGCGAGTTGCTCGACCGCTACTGCGTGGCCTGCCACAACGAGCGCGTCGTGGGAGGCCGCGGCGGTGCGGCCTCGCCGCTGGCCGCTCAGCTCCGCGCGGTCGGGCTGGCTCTCGACACGCTGGACCTGAACGACGTCGGCCGCGACGCGGAGACCTGGGAGAAGGTGGTCCGCAAGCTTCAGGCCGGAGCCATGCCGCCCGCCGGCCGTCCGCGCCCGGACACGAAGCTGCGGGAAGCGTTCCTGGTGCGGCTCGAAGCCGACCTGGATGCCGCGTGGGCCGAGCGGGCCGACCTTCCCAGGACCGCCGTCCTCCATCGCCTCAACCGCGCCGAGTACGCCAACGCCATCCGCGATCTGCTCGCGCTGGACGTCGACGTCGCGTCCCTGCTGCCGCCGGACGACGCGAGCTACGGGTTCGACAACATCGCCGACGCCCTCGGCGTGTCGCCGCTGCTGCTCGAGCGCTACCTCGGAGCGGCCCGGCGCATCAGCCGGCTCGCCGTCGGCAGCGCCGCGATCCGTCCGAGCATCGCGACCTATCTCGTGCCGACGGTGCTCACGCAGAACGACCACCTCGACGGCCTGCCGCTCGGCACGCGCGGCGGCATCGCCGTGCGGCACCAGTTTCCCCTCGACGGCGAGTACGTGTTCCAGGTGCGCCTGCTGCGGACGGTAATCGACACCATCCGGGGGTTGGGCGAGCCGCACCAGCTCGAGATCGGTCTGGACGGCGAACGTGTCCGGCTCTTCACCATCGGAGGCGGGCAGCCGCGGGCGGACGCGTTCGAGCTGGACGACGATGCCGACGAAGCGGCGCGGGAGGCCGCACGGCGGGCGGCGCGGGACGCGGCGCTGGCGTATGCGATGAACGCGGACGCGGCGCTTGAGGTGCGCCTGCCGGTCAGGGCGGGGTCTCGCACGGTCGCCGTGGCATTCCTCAGGAAGACGTCCGCCCAGGTCGCCACGATCCGCCAGCCGCTGCTGCGCAGCAACATCGATCCGGCCGACACGTCCGGCCCGCCGCACGTGCGGAGCGTGGCCATCGGCGGACCGTACGACGCGACCGGACCCGGAGACACGCCGAGCCGCCGGCGCCTGTTCGTCTGCCGTCCGGCGCATGCGGCGGAAGAACTGGCGTGTGCGCGGCGGATCATGGCGACGGTCGCTCGCCGCGCCTATCGACGGCCGGTGACCGAGTCCGACCTGCAGGTGCTGCTCGGGTTCTACGAGGCGGGCCGCCTGGACGGCACATTCGAAGAGGGCATCGGGCGTGCGTTGCAGCGCGTGCTCGTGAGTCCCGAGTTCCTGTTCCGCATCGAGCGCGACGCGCCGGGAGACGCAGCCGGTCAGGTGCGGCCCCTCGACGACCTGGAGCTGGCCTCGCGCCTGTCGTTCTTTCTGTGGAGCAGCATTCCGGACGACGAGCTGCTCGACGCGGCCGAGGAAGGGCGTCTCAGGGAGCCGGATGTCCTCCACGGGCAGGTGCGCCGCATGCTGCGGGACCCGCGCTCGCGGGCGCTCGTCGACAACTTCGGCGGGCAGTGGCTCTACCTGCGCAACCTGGCCGGCACCGCGCCGGATCCCATCCAGTTTCCGGACTTCGACGACAACCTGCGGCAGGCGATGCAGCGGGAGACGGAGCTGTTCTTCGAGCGGGTGATCCGGGACGACCGCAGCGCGCTGGAGTTCCTGACCTCGCGCACGACATTCCTCAACGAACGGCTGGCCCGGCACTACGGGGTTCCGCGGGTGTACGGCAGTCACTTCCGACCCGTGACGCTGACGGATCGGAACCGGGCGGGCGTGCTGGGGCATGCCAGCCTCCTGACCGCGACGTCCTACGCGAACCGCACGTCGCCGGTGACGCGCGGGAAGTGGATCCTGGAGAACATCATCGGCGCGCCGCCGCCGCCGCCGCCGCCGGACGTGCCGGAGCTGGAGGAGGAGACCGCCGACGGCCGGGTGCGGTCGATGCGCGAGCGCATGGAGCAGCACCGCAAGAACCCGAGCTGCGCCGTGTGCCACGCACAGATGGACCCGCTGGGGCTCGCGCTGGAGAACTTCGACGCGATCGGACGCTGGCGGGAACGCAGCGAGTCGGACGAGTCGGTGGACGCTTCCGGCGTCCTGCCGGACGGTACCCGGTTCGACGGGCCGCGGGGGCTGCGGACCGTGCTGGAGAGCCGTGCGGAGGAGTTCGTCACCACGTTGACCGGGAAGCTGCTGACCTACGCCGTGGGCCGGGGCCTGGAGCTCGCCGATGCGCCCGTGGTCCGGCGGATCGTCCGCGACGCGGCCCGCGACGACTATCGCTTCTCGTCGCTGATCCGGGGCGTCGTCGACAGCAGGCCGTTTCGGATGCGGAGAGTACAGCCATGATCATCACGAAGAAGGCGTTGCCTCGGCGGACGGTGCTGCGGGGTATGGGAGCAGCGGTCGCGCTGCCGTTGCTCGACGCCATGGTGCCGGCGCTGACGGCCATGAGCCGCACGCCCGCGCACCCCGCACGGCGGCTCGCCTTCATCTACATCCCGAACGGCGCCTACCACGCCGCGTGGACCCCGAAGGGCACGGGCCGCGACTTCGAGTGGTCGCCATCCTTGCAGGCGCTCGCGCCCTTCCGCGAACAGGTGGTCGTCGTGACCGACCTGGCCCATCGGCAGCTCGAGTCGCTGGGTGACGGCGGGGGAGACCACTCCCGCGCGAGCGCGGGCTGGCTGAGTGGCGTGCACGCCAAGCGGACCGAGGGCGCCGACGTCGAGGTGGGCACCACCGCCGATCAGATCGCGGCCCGCGAGATCGGCACCGCCACGCCCCTGGCATCGCTCGAGCTCGCCCTCGACGCCGCCGACATCGTCGGCCACTGCGACGCCGGCTACAGTTGCGCCTACATGAACACCATCTCGTGGCGGACGCCGACCACGCCCAATCCGATGGAGCGCAACCCGCGCGCGGTGTTCGAGCGCCTGTTCGGCGACGGCGACAGCAGCGCCGACCGGCTGCGCGAGATGGAGATGGATCGCAGCCTGCTCGACTCTGTCACGCAGGAGATCGGGCGGCTGCACACCGATCTCGGCGCGCAGGACAAGCGGCGGATGGACGAGTACCTGGAAGCGATTCGCGAAACCGAGCGGCGCATCCGCAAGACCGAGCAGTACAACCGCGCGCAGGATCTCCCGGTTCCGGACCGGCCCATCGGCGTGCCGGAGGACTTCGAGACGCACGCCGAACTGATGATCGATCTGCAGGTGCTCGCCTACCAGGCCGATCTCACGCGCGTGATCACGTTCGCCTTCGGCCGCGAGGCCAGTTACCGGACCTTCCCGGCCATCGGCATCAACGATCCGCACCACGCCCTGTCGCACCACCAGAACGACGACGAGAAGCTCGCCAGGCTGGGCAGGGTCAACGCGCACCACGTCGCCACCTTCGCCTCGTACCTGGAGAAGCTGCAGGGCACGCCGGACGGCGACGGCACGCTGCTCGACCACACGCTGCTCCTCTACGGTAGCGGCATGAGCGACGGCAACCTGCACAACCACTCGCCGCTGCCGATCGTGCTGGCCGGTGGCGCAGCCGGCCGGTTCAAGGGTGGCCGGCACCTGCGCACGAGGCCCGAGACCCCGATGACGAACCTGCTGCTGAGCATGCTCGACCTGGCCGGGGTGCGGCCCGAGCGCCTCGGCGACAGCACCGGGCGGCTGACCGGTCTCTGATCGGGAATCGTGTCGGATCTCCGGTTCGCGCTTCGCGGTCTCGTGCGCCGACCGCTCGCCGCGGCGGTCGCGGTCGCCACGCTGAGTCTCGGCCTCGCGTCCGTGACGGCACTCTTCGCCGTTACCGACGCGGTGATCCTGCAGCCGATCGGTGACGACGATTCCCGACTGGTGCGGATCTGGAAGGACGACGTCGAACGCGGGGGCGGACTCCTGTTTCCGGTCTCGTATCCCGAGTATCGGGTGTGGAAGGAAGCGGCGACGCGCTTCGACGCGCTCGCGGCCATCAACTATGCCGACGGGGCGACGACCGCCATCCTGATCGATGACGAGCCGGTCACGGCCAACCGGGTGCTGGCCTCGGCCGAGCTGCTGGACGCGGTCGGCGCGCGGCCGGCCCACGGGCGTCTCCTCGAAGCCGCCGACGATGTCGAGGGCGCCGAGCTCGTCGCCGTCGTCAGCCACCGTTTCTGGCGACGGGTGAGCGGCGACCCCGCATTCGTCGGCCAGCGCCTCAGCTTCCCCGGGGACGCCCCGTTCACGATTGTCGGGGTTCTACGGCCCGACGTGTCCTACCCGGTCGACGCCGACATCTGGCTCCCACTGGTTCCCGCGTTCACACGCGACCCTGACGAGGTCCTGGACAGCCCGCGGACCCGTCAGTTCCACGTCGTGGGACGACTCTCGCCGGGAATCTCCAGCGGTCAGGCGCGGTCGGAGCTGGCGGTCATCCACGGGCGTCTGAGCGAGGCGTATCCGGATGACTATCCGCGGATGCCGATCGTGGTGACGCCGCTGGTCGACACGGTCGTCGGCCACGTGCGGCCCACCCTTGTGCTGCTGCTGTCCGGCGCCGCGCTCGTGTTCCTCGTGGCGGGAGCGAACGTCGCCATCCTGCTGCTCATGCGGGCCGAGTCGCGCCGCGTCGAGATGGCCGTGCGGTCGGCGTTGGGGGCGACTCGTGGACAGCTCCTGCGACAGACCGGGATCGAGGCGGCGGTGCTCGGCGCGGCGGGCGTGGGCGGGGCGCTGATGCTGAGCCGCGGACTGCTTGCGCTCACGAGCGTCATCGATCCGGGTCAGGCGCCGCGCATCGACGAGGCGTCGCTCGGTCCGCAGGTCGTGGCGTTCACCTTCGCCACGATGCTCGCGTGGGTCCTGGCGCTCGGCACCGCTCCGGCGTGGCGGACGCGCATGACGAGGCTGCGCGGCTTTTTCGCGCAGCGCTCCGCCGAGGTGCCCCGCGGGACGGGCCGCCGGCTCCAGGTGCTGGCCGCCGCCCAGATCGCGTTCGCGGTGGTGGTCCTCGTCTCGGCCGGACTGTTGACCCGGTCGCTCTGGCAGTTGCAGTCGATCGACCGCGGGCTCGATTCCAACGGTGTCGTGACCACGCGCATATACCTGCCGTGGCAACGCTACGGCACGCCCGACGAAGTCCGCGCGTTCTACGACCGCGCGGTCGAGGCGATCGAACGGCTTCCCGGCGTGGTCTCGGCGGCCCCGTTTCACCTGCCCCCGGGCACGGGAACGACCGGTCTCAGCTCGCCGTTTCAGTTCGAGGGCCAGACGCAGGACGAGGCGGCGACGAACGAGTGGGCCAATTGGGACATCGCGACGCCCCGGTACTTCGAGACCCTGGGGATCCCGGTCGTGCGCGGGCGCGCCTTTGCGCGCACCGACACCGCCGACGCGCAACCGGTGGCGATCGTGAGCGAGAGCGCCGCCGCGCGCTACTGGCCCGGCGCGGAGCCGATAGGCAGACGCGTGCGGATCAGCCCGCGATTCGAGTGGGCGACGGTGGTGGGGATCGCCGCCGACCTGCGGTACCGCGAGCTCACCAACCACTGGATGACGGTCTACTACCCGGCCACGCAGTCGTTCCACTTCGATGCCGGGAACCTGGGGATTCGCACCGCGCGGTCGCCCTCGACATTGCTTTCCGCCGTCCGCGACACGATTCAGGCCATCGAGCCGTCGATACCGATAGACACGCTGGCGCCGATGGACGAGCTGCTCGCCGCGGAGCTCGCTCGCCCGCGACTCGCGGTGCGGATCTCGATCGCCTTCGCGCTGGTGACGCTCGTGCTGATCCTGGTGGGTCTGTTCGGAACCGTGTCGTTCGACGCGCGGCAGCGACGGATCGAGATGGCGATCCGGTCGGCGCTGGGGGCGACCCCGTACGCGCTGCGGCGCCTCGTCGCGGAGCGAGGGTTGCGGATCGCGGCGGTGGGACTGGTCGCGGGCCTTGCCGCGACCGCCCTGGGAGCGCGCGCCCTGGCCGCGGTACTGTTCGGCGTCGCCCCGCTCGATCCGGTCACGCTGGGGACGGTTTCCGGCGGGCTGGCGCTCCTCGCCGTGCTGGCCTGCTGGATTTCCGCCCGACGGGCGGCGTCCGCCGGCCCGGCGGAGATGCTCCGAAGCGGCGAGTGAATTCCGAGGGGGGCATCGCCGCCACTCCTCCTTGCCTCCGTAGCGCGTCCGTCTCGCCGAGGCGCGACAGCGCGCCTTCCCGACCTGTCCTCTTCCGTGGACACGTGCCTGTCGGCGGAACAAGATGAGGGCATGCCGCCGGGGAACAGCGCTCGTTCCCGGCCTCGATGCGCTTGGCACGTGTTTTGCTTGAAGATGAGGGTAGCGCGGGCGGCCATCGAGTCCGGTGAGACACGCACGCGCAGAAAGGGCACTCACGATGCGCACTCTGTCGAATACACGCCGAATCGCCCTGTCCCTGATGGCGCTCGCCGTGGCGGCACTGTCGGTGTCGCCGGCAGCCGCCGACGGGCCGAAGTACGATCTGTTCCAGCGAGTGCAGGAACAGGTGCTCCGCTACTCGTTCTTCACGGTTTTCGACAACGTCGACGTGGAGATCGCCGGCGAGGGACACGTCGTGCTCAGCGGCCACGTCACCGCGGAACACAAGGCGAAGACCATCGGGAAGCGCGTCGACGCGGTCGAAGGCGTGACCACGGTGATCAACGAGATCGCCGTGCTTCCGGTGTCGGGGTTCGACGACCGGTTGCGGTACGTCGTTGCCCGCGCGATCTACGGGAATCCCAACTTCTGGCACTACGCCACGAGCGGGAATCCGCCGATCCACATCGTGGTGAATCGGGGGCACGTGACGCTCACCGGCGTCGTCGACAGCGAGACCGACCGGCAATTGGCGCGGGCGCTCGCCGGGCAGTTCAACGCCTTCTCGGTCACCAACGAGCTGCGGCTGCCGCACGAAGTGACGGCGGAGCTCGAGGCGCTCGGATAGACCGAGGGGTTCATAC
Organism: Vicinamibacterales bacterium; assembly: GCA_963662835.3. Classification (GTDB taxonomy): domain Bacteria; phylum Acidobacteriota; class Vicinamibacteria; order Vicinamibacterales; family UBA8438; genus WTFV01. Next base: position 5,041,545 of record CAXXVU020000002.1, on the reverse strand, counting down.
CAGGAGGTGCGGCCGGCGGTCGCCGGGCCTGGCGACCGCCGGCTATTCCGTGGGCCCCGACCATGAAGCGTCGATGCGCGCCTTGAGCCGATCGTGATCGTTCATCTGCTCAGGCGGTGCTCGATCAGGCGCACGAACTCCTCCTTGAGTTCGATGCCGACCCACCGCCGCCGCAACTGCGCTGCCACGAGCAGCGTAGTGCCGGAGCCGGCGTACGGATGCAGCACCGCATCGTCCGGCTCGCTTCTTCCTGTCCGGCGCCCGGTAGCGGCGATTCCCCGAGGTGTAGGCATCGCCGTCCCCGCCGGAGACCCCGGACGATGGCCGCCGTCAATCAACGGAGTAGAGTGGTGATCGGGATGGATGCCATTCACCAACTCCGGCGGACACTGCGGTCCTTCGGCCGGCAACCCGGGCTGACCGCGATCATCGTGGGGACGCTGGCTCTCGGCGTCGGGCTCAACTCCGCGGTCTTCGCCGTGGCCTACACCGCCGTCGGCGCCTCCCCGGCGCGACTCGTCCGACTGGTCGCGGCCGGCAGTCTCGTCATGACGACCGCGGGCCTCCTTGCCGGTCTGGCGTCGGCCGCGGCAATGGGTCGCGGGCTCGCCAGTCTGCTCTACGGCGTGAGCCCCTACGACCCGCTGACCTTTTCCGGAGTCGCGCTTCTGGTGCTGGGAGGCGCGGCCGCCGCCACGCTGGTGCCGGCGCGACGGGCGGCGCGCCTGGATCCGGTCATCGCCATCAGGGGCGACTGAGGGGGTTCACTCCAGCAAGCGCAGCATCGCGAGCACGCCGCCGAGAATCGCAAGCGTTTGTGCGAGCATCGCACCGGCGAAACGCCAGGTCAGGCGAGCCTCGAGGCCGGCGAGCTCTGCGCGCAGCGTCTCCGGCGTTACGTGGTCGCCGTGCTCGGCGGCTTCCCGGACGGCGTCCGTGATCGCGTCGGCCTGCTCGGTGGAAAGCCCGGTGCCGATCAGCCGGCGGGCGATGGCATGGGTATCGAGCACAAAGTCATGCTACCACGGGCACTCAGCCGGCCCGCGGACTCGCGAGACAGTGCTCGGCCCTTCGTGGACAGCCCTGGTCGATGGGGGTGGCGCCTCGCTATTCGGTGCCGCCCAGCGAGCGCAGCAGGTTCGCCGTGGGCGTCTGTCCCCGGCTGGCCGCCCACGCCGCGTAGGCCTCTCGATAGCGTCCGAGCGCGGCGCCGCCGATGGCCGATCCGTCGGGGGCCTCGGGCGGCGCGAGCGCGACCGTCAGCGGCGTCTGTCCCATCCGGTTGCGCGCGTTCACGAGCGCGCCGCGCTCGGCGAGGAGCCGGATGACGCTGTCGAACTTGCTGCCCGCCGCCACGTGCAGAGCCGCGTCGCCGGACAGACTGGCGGCGTTCGGATCCACGCCCAGGTCGAGCGCCGACCGGACCGTTTCCAGAATCTGCTCTTCCGCGAGCCGGAGTCGAAGCAGTCCTGTCGTCTTCCCGCCTGCCGCAACCATGGCCGCCGTCCGGCCGTCCTGCAGCGGCAGCGACGTGTCGGCGCCGCCGGCCGCCAGGAGATGCATGATCCGGGTGTCGGATCGCCGGGCGGCCACCACGAACGGCGTCGCGCCGATCAGGAACTTGTCGAAGGCGAACGCACCCCGGTCGTGCTTGAGGAACGAGCCCCGCGTGAGCCGCACGTCCGGATTGGCGCCGTGGGCCAGCAGCGTCTCCACCAGCGCACGATCGCCCCGCAACGCGGCCCAATGCAGCGCTGCCTGCCCGGCGTCGGCGGCGTCGGGGTCCGCGCCCCTCTCCAGCAGCACCTCGGCGACCTCGTGGAAGCCGTGCTGGGCCGCGACGACCAGCGGGGTGGTGCCGACTGCCGCCGGGTCGTCGACGGGCGCGCCGGCGGCCAGCAGGAGCTCGGCCGCGGCCGCGGCCCCGTGCCGCGCGGCGAACAGCAGCGGCGTGAAGCCGCCCTGCTCGATCCACACGGTTCCCTCGGTCTTGCCGAGACTCTTCTGGCAGCACAACAGGACGTGCCGACGCGACGACTTCGTCCGGGCGTGCGGGTCCGCTCCGACCTCCAGCAGGACCCGCGCGACCTGCGGATGCCGCCGCGCAACGGCCCACATGAGCGCCGTCTGTCCCTGTGCGCCTTCCCTCGCGTCCATGTCGGCGCGGTGGGCGAGCAGCGCCCGTACCACGGCGACGTTGCCCTGGCGGGCGGCGATCATGAGGGGAGTGCCGCCGGTGTTCGGCGCGATGTCCGGATCGGCGCGCGCCTCCAGCAACCTCGAGACCATTTCCGCGCTTCCGCCCGTCGTCGCGACCCAGAGCGGGGTGACGCCCAGATCGTTCGTCGCGTCCACGTCCCCGCCGGCCCGGATCAGCAGATCCGCCGCATCGAGATCGTTCAGGTGGGCGGCCCAGTGGAGGGCGGTGGCGCCGTCGCCCTGCCGCGCATCCACGTCGGCGCCCCGCCCGAGGAGCGCGCGCACCGCGGGCGCATCGCCGTCCTTGACGGCCTGAATCAACTGGACGTCGGCGGCGCGCGCTGCGGTGGCAGCACTCGCGACGAGTGCCGCGACAAGTACCAGCAGGCCGACCGACCGACCGCAAAGCCGTCTCGTCGAGATGCGCATGTTCGTGCCCCCCTGTACAGCGACTCGACGCGTATGCGACCGGGAAACCCGGCAGTTCGCCGAGTCTAACACGGGCGCTGCGTGGGGCCTGGCATCGAAAAAGGCTGAGCCTTTCCGGGTCGCGATGCTATTATCCGACTTGATCGGCTGCAGGGGAGGCGAATACATGTCACGCTGGTGCTCCGTTGGCGGGCTGATGGCGGCGGCGTGGTTCGTTCTTCCGGCTCCGCTGTCGGCCAACGAGACGTCGGCCCCACGGCCGCAGGCCTCGCCGGCGGAAACCTCTCCGCTGCGTCCCGTGCTGAACCGCTACTGCGTCGGTTGCCACAATGACCGGCTCCTGACGGCGGACCTCTCGTTGGAGGCGATGGACGCGGTCCACGTCGCCGAAGGCGCGGAGGTGTGGGAGAAGGTCATCCGCAAGCTCCGGAGCGGCGCGATGCCGCCGCCGGGCCGGCTGCGGCCCGATGCGACCGTCGTGGAGGACGTGCTCGCGTGGCTCGAGACGGAGCTGGACGGCGCCGCGGCGCTCGATCCCGACCCGGGCCGGACGGACAGCGTGCACCGGCTCAATCGCGCCGAGTACCGGAACGCGATACGCGATCTGCTGGCGCTGGACGTCGACGTCACGTCGCTGCTGCCGGCCGACAGCGCGGACGAGCACGGCTTCGACAACATCGCCAGCATGCTGTCGGTCTCGCCGACCCTGCTGGACCGGTACCTGTCGGCGGCGCGCAGGCTGAGCCGGCTCGCGGTCGGACTGCCGCCGGCCGCTCCCGCCATCGAGGAATACCGGGTCCGGCTCGATCAGGACGAGTATCTGGGCGAGGACCTGCCGTTCGGCTCGCGGGGAGGCGCGGCCATTCGCCATCGTTTTCCGGTCGATGGCGAGTACGTGATCCAGGTCCGGTTGTACCGCCAGTTGTTCGACGTGGTCGTCGGGCTCGGTTCGCCGCACGAGGTCGAGATCCGGGTGGACGGCGAGCGGATTCTTGCGTCGGTCGTCGGCGGCGAAGAGACCGGCGGGGCCCCGCCGGCCGGATTCGTCGGCGACATCTTCGGAAGTCCGGCGTGGGAGGAGTACGCGCGGAATGCCGACGCGGCCCTCGAAGTGCGGTTCCCGGCGCGGGCCGGCTGGCGTCTGGTGACCGTTTCGTTCCTGGGGCGTCCGACCGAGGTCGAGGACGGCGTTCCCCATCCGCCGCGATATCCCGAACGTGACGAGTCGCTCGAGAGCAACCCGTGGGTGCACACCGTCGCCATCCGCGGCCCGTTCGGCCCCTCGGGCCCGGGAGAGACGCCGAGCCGTCGCAAGATCTTCTCTTGCCGCCCGACCGAGCCGCGCGAGGAGGAGCCCTGCGCGGAACGGATTCTCACCGCGCTCGCCGGCGAGGCGTACCGCCGGCCCGCGACCGAACGCGAGGTGCGGACGCTCCTGCGATTCTACGGAGAGGGCCGCCGCGACGGCGCGTTCGATGACGGCATCCAGTTCGCGCTGGAGCGGCTCCTGGCCGATCCGAAGTTCCTGTTTCGCATCGAGAGGGAGCCGGTCGACCTCGCCCCGGGAACCGTGTATGCCGTCAGCGATCTCGATCTCGCGTCGCGTCTGTCGTTCTTCCTGTGGAGCAGCATTCCCGACGCCGAGCTGCTCGGCGCGGCGGCCCGCGGGGAGTTGAGCGCTCTCGGCGAACTCGAGCGGCAGGTGCAGCGGATGCTGGCCGACGACCGCTCGCAGGCGCTGGTGGACAACTTCGTCGGCCAGTGGCTGCTGTTGCGCAATCTGCCGAGCGCGGCACCGGACCCGAACGCCTTTCCCGGCTTCGACGAGAACCTGCGCGAGGCGTTCGAGCGGGAGACGAGGTTGTTCGTCGAGAGCATGTTCCGGGAGGACCGGAGCGTGGTCGACCTCCTGGGCGCGAACTACACGTTCCTGAACGAGCGGCTGGCGCGCCACTACGGCGTCCCGAACGTGTACGGCAGCCACTTCCGGCGCGTCGCGTTCGGCGAGGACGAGCCGCGCGGCGGGTTGCTCGGCCAGGGGAGCTTCTTGACGGTGACGTCGTATCCGAATCGAACCTCTCCGGTGCTGAGGGGCCGCTGGGTCCTCGAGAGCCTCCTGGGCACGCCGCCGCCGTCGCCGCCGGCGGACGTGCCGGGTCTGCCGGACCGCGGCGAAGGCGGCCGGCCCGCGTCCGTGCGCGAGCGGCTGGAACGGCACCGCGAGAGTCCCGCGTGCGCCACCTGCCACGCGCCGATGGATCCGCTGGGGTTCGCGCTGGAGAACTTCGACGCCGTGGGCGGCTGGCGCGACGCCGAGGGCGGAGCGCCCGTTGACAACTCGGCCGTCCTGCCCGACGGAACGCGGTTTCGGGGCCCGGCCGGACTCCGCGCGTTCCTGGTGAGCCAGCGCCGGCAGTTCGTCGAAGCGATGACCGAGAAGCTGCTGGCGTATGCGCTGGGCCGCCGGCTCGAGTACTACGATCGTCCGACGGTGCGAGGCATCGTGCGGGAAGCGGCAGCGAGCGACCATCGCCTGTCCGCGATCCTTCTGGGCATCGTCCGGAGCCCGGCGTTCCAAATGAGACGTTCGTCCGTGGATCCTTCACCTGCACGGTCGGCGGCTGCGGCCAACCCTTGAGGGATGCCGGCCGCCGTGCGAACCCCTGTTCAACCGAAGCGGATAGCCGTTCAACCGAAGCGGAGAGCCCGACCATGATGATCACGAAGACGGCGTTGCCGCGGCGTAGGTTCTTGCGCGGCGCAGGCGCCGCGGTGGCGCTGCCGCTGCTGGATGCGATGGCGCCGGCGCTCACCGCGTTCGCGAAGACGCCGGCAGCGCCGGTCCGGCGCCTCGGCGTGGTCTACGTGCCCAACGGGATGATCATGCCCGCCTGGACGCCGCCCGCCGCCGGTCCGCTCGACCTGTCGCCGGTACTCCAGCCGCTCGCGCCCTTCCAGGATCGCATGCTCGTGTTTTCCGGGCTGGACGGCGTGCAGAACCGCGGCGGCACCCATACGACGGCCGCGACGAGGTTCCTGACCGGCGTGGTGGGGAAGCGGACCGCCCAGGGGATCGAGGCGGGCACGTCGATCGATCAGATCGCGGCCCGGCAGTTCGGGCAACACACGCAGTTGGCCTCGCTCGAGCTCGCGCTCGATCGCCTCGACCTCGTCGGCACGTGCGACAACACCACGTGCGCCTTCATCAACTCGCTGTCGTGGACCAGCCCGACGACCCAGGCGCCGGCCGAGGACAACCCCCGCGTGGTGTTCGAGCGGCTGTTCGGCGACAGCGGGACGACCGACCCGGCCGAGCGCAGGGCGCGCCTGCAGAGGAGCCGCAGCATTCTCGACTCGCTGCTCGAGTCGCTCTCCGACCTGGAGCAGGAGCTCGGCTCCGGCGACCGCTCGCGGCTCGACGAGTACCTGACGGCCGTGCGCGACGTGGAGCGGCGCATCCAGAACGCCGAGGCGCAGAGCGCGATGGATCTGCCGCTGGTGGAGCAGCCCGGCGGCATTCCGGCGGACTACGAGGACTACTGCGCGCTGATGTGCGATCTGCAGGTGCTGGCCTACCAGTGCGATCTGACCCGGGTGGCGACGTTCATGCTGGGCCGCGAGTACAGCGGACGGACGTACCCGCAGATCGGCATCGCCGAGGCCCACCATCCGCTGTCGCATCATCAGGACGATGCCGAGAAGATGGCGCTGCTCGCGAAGCTGAACACGTACCACGCCTCGCTGTTCGCGTCGTACCTGGAGAAGCTGCGCCGGACGGCCGACGGCGACGGGTCGCTGCTGGACCACACGCTGCTCCTGTACGGGGCGGGGATGGCCGACGGCAACACCCACGACTCGCAGAATCTGCCGCTGATGCTGATCGGATCGCGGGAGCCGTTCCGCATCCGGGGCGGGCGTCATCTGCGGTACGAGCACGAGCCGGCGGCGTCGCTGCTGGTCACCGTGCTGGACAAGCTCGGCGTGCCCGTCGAGCGGATTGCCAACAGCGGCGACCCGCTCGATCTCGATGCGCCCGTGACTCCGCTGTCCGGAATCTGACCCGGGGCAGCGCGCCAGCTCGGGGTGGTGTCCCGAAGGGGCGCTCCCGGTCCGGGTTGAAACAGGACAGCGGAACGACCCGGTGCGCCGTCCGCTTCCGCGCACCGTCGTCAGGAGCCGTCCGGCGGTCGCGGTCTGCCGTGGATCTATCGTCGGCTCGTCCGGGGCTTCATCGCTGGTGCGACGATGCCCGAGGCGAAGGTCGCGGCGCTGAGTTGCCCCGCCGGCTTCCGCCAGCCCTGCGGTCAGGGTTGACTCTGATGAAAGCGGGCGCTCACCTCGCCTCCACGTTCAGCAGTCGAAACGCCGGCGTGCCGAACGTCTCCCGGAACGTCTCGACCGCGAGTCTCCCGTCCGGATCCAGGTGAAGCCGGGCCGCCACGACCAGCACGCCGTCGCCTCTGCCGTTGTGGTCGAGCTGGAGCTCGATCATGCCGAAGGGATACTCGCGGCTTCGACTCCGACCCACCGACTCGTCGAAACCGAGGTGCCGGACGGTGAACACCCGGACCACCCGCCCGCTCTCGGTCGGGGTCGAACGCGCCAGTGCGACGTCGTAGCCCAGACTGTTGATGACGATCCGACCCTTCTGCGACCGAAGGAACGCATCCTCCAGCCGTCGCGGACCTCCGCCGGCCAGGATCTCCAGGAACTCGATGAACTCCTCGTCGCTCGTGTACTCGTCGACCTGGATGCTGAAGAAGTTGCTGCCGGCGTTGCCGAAGGTGCCGGTGTTCGCGATGCGCCCCTCGAAGCGCTCGGGTCCGGAAGTCCGGCCCTGGGCGAGGATCGGAGCGGTGCAGAAGACCAGTGCGCCGGCGAGCAGCACGCCGACGACGGAGGAGCGACGCCGTTCACGCGGGGTGCATCGCTGCTCGAATACGGCGGGGCTGTTGCTTGGGGCTGACTTCCTTCCGCACATCAAATCCTCCCAGGGCCTGATAGGACGACGGGCCGCACCCCGGTAGGGGCGCGGCCCGTTCCGCCAAAACAGACCTCCGAAGGCCTAGAACTCGAAGGTCGCGCTGAGCCGCGCGATCCGCGGCGGGATGTTCTCCAGCACGTTGCCGAACGACGGGCCCGACACCTGTTGGATGCGCAGGATGTCGTTCGCGTTGAGCAGGTTGAACACCTCGGCCGCGACCTGGAAGCGGCCCGGACCGACGTCGATGAACTTCGACACGCGGACGTTCCAGACGTGCTGGGCGGTGAGCTTCGACGCGCCGTACGGCTCCACCCGGACCGTCTGGGTGCCCTGGTTGCGGAAGTGGAACAGCCCGTCGGGGTCGTTCCGCAGGAACCGCGCCGTCCGCTGTATCGGGAAGCCGCTCAGGCCCTGATAGAACAGGCCCACCTGGACATCCCCCGGGAACATGTAGCTGCCGTGCGCCTTGAGGCCCCACTCCCAGGTCTCGTCGAGCCCGTGGAGGGCGACCTGCGGGGGAACGAAGTCGACGAGGCTGGCGTTGGGGAGCCAGCGGTGGTTCTGCGTGCCGATGAACGACACGAGACCCTGCCACCCGTTCCGCAGCCGTCTCTCGAGCGTGAATTCGTAGCTGTGGTAGGAGTCCGGCTCGGGATAGTTGATCCGCTGGTTCCCGACGAACTCGGCGCCCCGGTACTCGTCGCCGTAGTCGGCGAAGTGGATCATGTTGCCGGTGTCGTCGGCGGTGTCCAGCATCCCGTCGGGACCCGGATCCCGGCGGCTCACCGGGATGGTGTAGGCGCTGAGCGGGCGCAGGATGTTCGGACCGCCCTGCGTCCCCGAGGCCGTCGATCCGCGCGTGTCGAACAGGCCGGCCTCGCGCTTGTAGACGTACACGGCGCGGGCGGCCACCGAGGGCATCAGCTCGTGCTGGACGCCGAACGACACCTCCTGCGTGTTGGACTGGTACAGCTCGCGGCCGTATTGCGGATCGTTCGGCAGGATGGAGTTGGCGGCCCCGGTGATGCTGACGAAGTCGGGGCCGTTGAGGCTGAGGTCCACCTCTCCCGGCGTGTAGGTGTTGTCCGGGATCGAGTCGTTCCAGACGTACGTCGCCGAGGCGATCGCATTGAGGTTGTACGTCGAGGCGAAGCTGTCGCCGAGCGACTGCTGGAAGTAGTTGTACGCGCCCCGGATCACGGTCCTGCCGTCCCCGCGGAGGTCGTAGGCGAGCCCTATGCGCGGAGCGAGGCCCTTCCAGTCCACCACGTCCAGCCGGTCGACCTGCCCGGTGAAGAAGATCCCGAAGTCGTCGGAGCCCTTGAACTGCTCGGGCACATAGGAGGAATAGTGGTCGTACCGCAGGCCGATGTTCGCGGTCAGCCGCCGGGTCACCCGCCATTCGTCCGTGACGTACGCGGAGTTCACGTCCACCCGGTTGGTGGGGTCGAGGGGGTAGTTGAACAGCCTGACCCGGTACGGATTGCCCGCCATCCCCGTATCGAACAGCGTCGCTCCCTCGTACTCCAGAACGAAGTTGCCGCCGTCGTGGCTCGCCTGCCCCGTGCCGTGCGTCTCCCGGTAGATCTGGACGCCGGTCTTGATCGCATGGGCGCCTCCCGGATAGTAGGTGACGCTTCCCAGGTATTGCCACCGGTTGCGGGGGCGCCTGTCCGCCCGGGCCGCCGAGCCGGTGTACAGCCGGGAGACGCGATCGAAGCGGGTGGGGGTGTCGACGCCGGCCCGCGGCTGATAGTCGGCGAGGTAGTAGTGGCGGCCCAGCGTGAGGGTGTACACGAGCCGGTTGCTGGGCGTGCCGTTGAGCTCGATCTTGCCGGTCTGCGGGTTGAATAGGTAGTCGTTGGTGGTCTCGAGCGGCCGGAACTGCGTGCCGTACCGCTCGGGCATGACCTTGCCGCTGCGGTGGTAGAACGCGTCCATCCGGTAGCCCCGCGAGAGCTGGAACGTGGTCTTGATGGTCTGGCTGTTCAGCTCCCGCCGGCCGTCCCCGCGCCCGTCCTCGGTCGTGTCGTCCGGCGTCAGGTAGATGCCGTCGGGCCCGCCGTCGAGCGCGAAGTTGACCTCGTTCTGCGCCTTGCGCTGCCGCTTGTAGTCGCCGTAGAACCAGATCCGGTTCCTCCAGAGGGGGCCTCCCAGCGACCCCGAGAGGTCGCTGTAGTCCTTGAACGAGCTGCCCTGCGTGACGCCCCGTTCCATCAGCGCCGCATCCAGGTTGTCCGACTGCATCCGCCGGTTCTGGTACGCGCCGAAGTAGCGTCCGTGGAAGTCGTTGGTGCCGGACTTGATGATGGCGGCGAAGTTCATGCCGGCCGTCGCGATTTCCGCGGTGTTGCCGACAGCCGTGATGGTGACCTCGTCGAGGGACGCGTAGTCGTAGTAGGAGCCCATTGAAGAGGTGTACTGCCGCGTGTTGATCCCGTCGAGGGTCGGCGTGATCTGGCCGCGCTGGCCATAGGCCACCGCGGACTGGTAGTTGGCCATCGTGCTGCCGCCGACGTCGATCCGGCCGACGCGCATGCCGGGAGCCATCGCCATCAGCTCGAACTGGCTGCCCGAGTTGGGAACCGACTCGATCACCTCCCGCGTCAGGGTCTGCACGGTGGCCGCGCTCGTCACGTCGACGACGGGGCTCTGGCCGCTCACGGTGATGGTCTCCTGGACGGTCGAGAGCTCCAGCTCGACGTTGATCCGGGCCGTGAACCGATCCGTGAGCCGGACCCCTTCGCGGATGACCGTCGAGAAGCCGGGCAGCGCGAACGTGACCGTGTACGTCCCGATGCCCAGACCGGTGAACCGATAGGCGCCCTCGCCATCCGTCACCCGAACGACCTGCGGCACGGTCAACTGCGGACTCTCGAGCGTTGCCGTCACGCCCGGCAGCACGCCGCCGGTTGCGTCCGTCACGATTCCTTCGATGCCGGACGCGTTGACTACCTGAGCGCTCGTCTCCGATGCGCCGGCGAGGGACAGCGTCAGCCCGAGACAGATCGCCAGACCTGCCGGACCCGCCCGGAACTTGCGATGCAGCATTTGAACACCTCCAAACCGTACTGTGTGGCGTACTGCGCGTCTTGCGGCCGACGGTCGCGCCGGTATCCGTCTACCGGATCGCGGCCGGAAAGCAGCCCACGAGGTTGCGGGTTCGGGACGTCTGTGCCGATGCGAAGAAGCGGGAGCGGGAGAACGCGTGACTGCGGGAGAACGGATTCGCCGGAAGCGTCGCAGCGAGAGGAGCGAGATGGAACGCGACGAGGGGCGCCGCGCGGCTTGCCGGGAGGCCGCTCCCGGCGCCGGGAACGGGCCGCGAGGGCGCGGCGGGGCGCCGTCGGCGGGCGCGGACGTGCAGTTCCTGCGGCGCGCCGCCATGACGGCGTCCGGGTCGGCCAGCTTCCCGGCAAGAGCCGGATTGCGGCCCGGGTGGCAAGTCGCGAGACCTGAATCCCCACAGGCACCTCGTCGCCGCTCCGGAGCTTCGGACCCTTGCGCCCGTCCGCTCCCTCTTGCGGCGACACCGTCCGACCAATCTACTCTTGCGCCCGCAGAAACGCAACGGCGTATTTCGGACGCCGGCGTCGGAGACGGAACGCGCCGGCCGGGCTCCGGCGATGCATGCGAAACACGGCCGCGGCCGTCTACGGCTTCCTGGGGGCGAACGCGAAGAATCGGTCAGCGCGGGCGCCGGTACCGGCGCCCGGCCGTGTACAGGTCCAGCAGTTGCCGGATCGTGGCGGCAAGCTCGTTCCCGTCGGGGGCGAGCAGCGCGAGGGCCGCACGAGCCGTCGCCGCGGCCTCGTCGAAGCGGCCCGCCGCGGCATGGGCCGCCGCGAGCGTGTTGAGCACACGCGCGTCCCGCCGGCCGGTGAGCTGGGCCGCATGCTCGGCAACGCGGACCGCCTGCTGCACGTCTCGCGGAGTCGGATCCGGGTGGGTCGCAAGAATCCACCCGAGCTCGGCGAACGGCTCCGGCGCGTCGGGCAGCAACGCGAGCACGCGCCGGTAGAGCGTGATCGCCTCCGTGAACGCACCCTGCAGGGTCAGCGTGCTCGCCAGGTTGTAGAGCGCGTCCTCGTCGTCGGGCCGGGCCCGCACCGCCTGTCGAAAGCGGCGGATCGCCTCGTCCAGCCTGCCTTGCGATCGCAGCGCCGCGCCGAGGTTGTTGTGCACCGGCGCGTACTCGGGATCGAGCCGGAGCGCCTGCTCGAAGCGGATGACGGCCGCGTCGAGCTCTCCCATCCGCAGCAGCGTCGTCCCCACGTTGTACTGCGCGGCGGGAGAGTCGGGCTCCAGGCGCGCCGACTCCCGGAAGTGGGCGAGGGCCTTCTCGACTTCCCCGAACAGCAGGTAGAGGCGCGCCACGTCGTCGTGCACCGTCACCTTGCCGGGCTCGGCCGCGAGGACCGTCTCGAATCCGACGATGTCCTCGGCCATCTCGAGCGGCCGGCGGTCGGCGGCGAGGACTTCGCGATCGGCGGCGCTGCGCGCCACGACCTGAATCGACAGGTCGCCCATCGTGTTCGACGACCGCGGACCCCAGGTGACCCGCCGCGGGGGAAAGTGCGGGTTGCGCCGGTTGCCGGCGGAGTTGTCGAACCGGAACTCCATCGTCAGCTCGGTGCCCCTGGGTAGCAGGAAGGGTTCGGCGTAGAAGTAGTAGTCCTGCCAGGAGGCGTCCCAGTCCTCGATGTAGAGGAGCCAGCGGCTGGTTCCGTCGGGGAGCGTCGCCAGCGCCCGCACTTCCTGCGCCAGGTAATGCGCGTGCGGATGAATGCCGTGCACCTCGACGTCGACCGGGAGAACGTACCCGTCCCGGCTGCGGTAATCGGCCGCCCCCGGCGGGATGTCGAGGTCCTGCTTCCCCAGTCGGATCGTGAAGGGGATCTTCGCCGGGGGCTCGTCGGTGAAGTGGAACCCGATGCGCGACTGCACGACCTCGGGTTGCCCGCTCGGCATCAGGTGCAGCTCGAGGAGCATGTCCGTGCCCGCGTCCAGGCGCCAGGCCATCCCCTCGGCAACCAGCGGGCGGTCCTGCCCGGGCGTCCAGCCGAGCAGATGGCCGAAGGGAAACTGCGCGTCGAACGGCGTGACGTCGTCGAAGCCGGGTGCGGGGTCCCGCGCGTCGAGCGTGCGGGAGGCCGGCGTCGGGTCGAGCCGCATGTTGGCGTGGTGGATGACCCTGGGGTTCGATGCCCACGTGGAACCGGCGCCCCGGACGGCCGGCTGGAACTCGAGGCCCTCCACGAACCGCGTCTCGCCAATCGGGATCGGGATCGCGAACTTGCGGAAGACGTCGTCCCCGTCGGCCCGCAGCACGAAAGGCTCGGGCATTTCGATGACCAGGTCCGGCTCGCCGAGCCGCCATCCGCCGAGTCCTTCCGGCCGCGGCGGCAGGTCCGCCGGGTCCCCCGCGGGCGCCCCGGCATCGACCCACCTGGCGATCAGATCGATCTGGGCGCCGCTCAACCGCCGGTCGCCGATGAACGGGCCGCCGTACCCCGGCTCCGGCTTCCAGGGCGGCATCGACCGGCTCGCGGTCGCCTGCCTGATGGCGCGGGCCCGGGGCCGGGCGTCACGGTAGGTCAGGAGGCTGAACGGAGCAGCGGTGCCGGGGCGGTGACACGTGGCGCAGTGCTCGAAGAGGAGCGGCGCGATATCCCTGTTGAACGTGACGGCATCGGGCGCCGAGGAGGGAGCTGCACGCCGCTGAGTGGACGCGGGCGCTGCGGCCGCGGCCAGGCTGGTTGCCAGGAAGAATCCGACGACCGCAGCGTTGGAAGCCAGCGCGTACCGCGCTCCTCCGCGAATCGGACCGTTGCACAGCCCAGCCAGCATCGAACGCCCCGCCAGTGACGCCAGTATAGCAGCCGGGATCGCGGCGGACGGCGGCCGGCCGAGGACGCACTACAATGGACCGCTGGAGGGTCGTCCGGCCGTCTCACTTGCTCCGGAGCAGATCATGACCACGCCATGGCCCGTCGATCGTCGTAGATTCCTCGCCGGGAGCGCCGGCGCGCTCGGCGCCGCGGTCTTCAGCCGGCTGCCGCTCGATGTGCTGGCCGAGCAGGGGGCGCCTCCGGCGGCCCAGGGTTGGGATGCCGGACGCGTTCGACACCTGCTGCCGGCAGTCAATGACTCGCGCGTTCTGCTGAAAGCGTCGTTCAACGGCCCGCTGTCGGCCGCACCGACGCTGCGAATCGGAAGCGCCGGCGTCACCGGCCGCATGAACGACACGGCCGGGGAGCACTGGCAGTTCCACGCCGCGGGGCTCGAGCCGTCCCGACGCTACGAGCTGTCTCTGGTGGGAGCCGGCGGGGCAGCGCTGTGCGAGCCCTGGCCGTTGTCGACGTTTCCGGCGCCGGACGCGCGCCCCGAGCGGTTCCGCATGCTCTTCTTCACCTGCGCCGGGGGGCCGGGCGGGACCTACGAGGGGATCGGCGAGCGCAGCGGCTTCCTGCCGACCGCGATCCGCAACCGCCTCCTGCGCCGGGCGCTCTCGTTCGAGCCGGACGCGGCGATCGCCAACGGCGACCACATCTACTGGGACCTGCACACCTGGCAGGGCGAGAACGCGGGCCGGCTCAGCCCCAGCGGCCGGCAGTCGAACTTCGACTTCTCGGCGTCGGTGTTCGGCGCCAGCAACGAGGCGGCGATGAAAGCGGCGGCCGGACCGCAGATCGTGCCGGTCTACGGGACGGATTTCCGCTCGACGCCGATCTTCTTCCTGCAGGACGACCACGATCACTGGGAGAACGACGCGGTCACCGACGAGATCGCCAACTTCCCGATCCCCTGGTTCCAGCTCCAGCTCGCGCGCGCCACGCAGCAGCTCTACTACCCCGAGTTCCTGCCCGACGCACGGCGCCCGGCCGGCCTGCCCTGGTCGGGGACGAGCGATCGCGGCGACCTCTCGGAGAGCTTCGGAACGCTGCGCTACGGCAACCTGACCGAGATTCTGCTCTACGACGTGCGACGGACCGTGAGCCTCTCGGGACCGAACGCGGTCTTCATCGACCGGCAGGTCGAGAGCTGGCTGCTGGAGCGCACGGCGGCGACCGACACGCGGCACCTGGTCCACGCGCCTTCGAACCCTTTCGGCTGGAGCGCCGGCAAGTGGGGCGAGTGGTACCCCGACGTGCTCGACCGAGAGACCGGGGAACTCACAACCGCCCTCGAGAAGGGCTACTGGCAGGAGGGCTGGCTGCGGCAGCACGACCGTCTCGTCGAGGCGATTGCCGCACAGCGGGAGCGCGTGCCGCTCGTGGTGAGCGGCGATCTTCATGCCATCGGCATGGGGCGGATGCATCGCGCCGGCGCGCTGAATCTCAACGCCCGTCCCGTCACGACCGTGCTCAGCGGTCCCGTCGGCACGTCGGTCCGCGGCTTTCCGTCCGTGGTGCGCGGGGTCGGCGCGACGCCGCCCGAGCACCTCGACATGGAGGAATCGGTGGCGCCGATCGAGGACCACGGGTTCACCATCGCCGATTTCCTGCCGGACCGCATCGTGCTGCGCCAGTTCCGCTGGGACGTGGATCGGCAGCCCATCGAGGCCATCGACACGATGGAAGCGTTCCACACGGTGGAGCTGCCAGTGCCGGCGTAGGCCCGCAAGGCGGTAGCCGGCGCCGGAACGAGGGAACGATTCCCGACGATCACGGGCCGCGGCCATCGAGCCCGCCGGCGCCGATCCAGCATCCGGGACGCGCCGGTGATCAGCCCGCTGCTTCCCCTGCGCGTGCGCTCATTACGCGGGCCAGGCGCCGGAACTCCTCCGCGAGCGCCCGAGTGACGGGCCCCGGCCATCCGGCGCCGACGGGACGTCGACCGACGCGAGTGACGGCGAGCACCTCGCGGGTGGTGCTGGTCACGAAGAGCTCGTCCGCGGTGGCGAGGTCCGAGGGAAACAGAGTCTCCTCCCGGACCGGAATGCCGGCCGATGACCCCACGTCGAAGACGAAGTTGCGCGTGACGCCCTCCAGGATGCCCGCCTCCACGGGCGGGGTCAGCGCGACCCCGTCGCGCACGAGAAATATGTTCGACTGCGCGCACTCGGCCAGCTCCCCGCGGTGGTTGCACATCAGCGCCTCGGCCGCTCCGGCCCGGAGCGCCTCCTGCATCGCGAGGGCGTTGTTCAGCAGGTTGTTCGACTTGATCCGCGGGCTGAGGGCGTCCGGGTGGTTGCGCATGATCGACGACTCCACGATGCCGATACCGCGGGCCGCGACGTCGGCCGGGGTCTCGGGATGCGGACGGACGATGACGACGACGGTGGGCGGCGGACAGTTGGCGAGCCCGTAGCCGAGCTCGCCGGGGCCACGCGTCAGGAGCAGGCGGATGCTGCGCTCGCCGGGGGCGTCGACGGCCTGCATCGTACTCAGGATACGGTCGGCGAACACCGCGTCGTCGA
This sequence comes from Vicinamibacterales bacterium, assembly GCA_963662835.3. Classification (GTDB taxonomy): domain Bacteria; phylum Acidobacteriota; class Vicinamibacteria; order Vicinamibacterales; family UBA8438; genus WTFV01. The sequence goes on along the minus strand of CAXXVU020000002.1, from coordinate 5,025,511 downwards.
GCGGCGGCTCCAGGGCGATGCGTTCCGCCGACGCCCGCAGCCGGGCCAGGTGGCGGTCGAGCAGAAACGGCTGGCGGCCGTAGGTGCGGAGCGTCTCGTAGACTCCTTCGCCGAAGAGAAACCCGCGGTCGAGGACCAGGACGCTGGCGCTCTCCGCGTCGCCGAGGCGTCCGTTGACGTCGATGGCAATCTGCATGTTCGATACTCTCCGTCGCCGCGCATCGACGGCGACCCCGCAGATTATCTACTGCTAGGATCCCGGATGCGCGTCCTGACGCCCGCCCAGATGCGCGAAGCCGAGCGCCGCACCATCGAGGACCACGGCGTGCCGTCGCTGCACCTGATGGAGCGCGCGGGGGAGGAGGTCGTCGCCGCCGTCGAGTCCCGCCTGCAGCGCCGGCCCGGCACGGCGACGGTGCTGTGCGGCCGCGGCAACAACGGCGGGGACGGATGGGTGATTGCGCGCCTGCTGCGGCAGTCCGAATGGGACGTGGCCGCCGTGCTGTTCGGCGGAACCGGCGACGTGGCCGGTGATGCCCGCACGAATCTGGAACGCGCGCGCGAGGCCGGCGTCCCGGTAATGGAGGCGCGGGACCGGGACGGCTGGGACCGCTGCCGGTCGCGGCTCGGCAGCGGCGGGCTCGTCGTGGACGCGCTCCTCGGGACGGGTCTGAAGCGACCGCTCGCCGGTCTGCTCGCCGCGGTGGCGGACGACGTCAACGCGACCGGGGACACGGTGGTGGCCGTCGATCTGCCGTCCGGGCTGCGGGACGACCTTTCCGTCCCGCCGGGACCCTGCCTGCAGGCGACCCTGACCGTCACCTTCGGCGCCTCGAAGCTGGCGCTCGCACTTCGCCCGCAACCGGCAGGGCAGGTGGTCGTCGCGGACATCGGAATTCCCGCCAGCGTCATCGACGCGCTGGACGGCCCCCGCATCGGGCTGCTCTCCGCGGCGCAGGTCCGCCGGCTCGTGCCCGTCCGGCCCGCGGAATCGCACAAGGGCCATTTCGGTCGCGTGGCCATCGTGGCCGGGTCGCGCGGAAAGACCGGCGCGGCGCGCCTTGCCGGACTCGGCGCCCTGCGTGCCGGGGCAGGCCTGGTGACGGTGGCCACGCCGGCGTCGTGCCTCGGTCTGGTCGTTCAGGAACCCGAGTACATGACACTGGGCCTGCCGGACGAAGACGGCGTGGCCAGCGGGGACGGACTGCAGGATCTGCTGGCGGGGCGATGGGATGCAGTGGCGGCCGGGCCGGGGCTCGGCACGGGTCCCGGATGCCGGGCGATCGTGCAGGCGCTGGCCGACGGGCGCCGGCGCGGTCCGCTGGTGCTCGACGCGGATGCGCTGACCGTCTGCGCGGCGGACCCCGGGCTCCTGCGCGGGAGGCCCGAGTCGCCGGTAGTGATTACGCCCCACCCGGGTGAGATGGCGCGCCTGGCGGGAACCACGGTCGCCGAAGTTCAACGGGACCGGGTCGGCGCCGCGCACGAGCTGGCGACCGGTCGGGGGATTTTCGTGGTTCTCAAGGGGAACCGCACGGTCATCGCCGCCCCCGACGGCGCCGTGTCCATCAACACGACCGGCAATCCGGGGATGGCGACCGGCGGCAGCGGCGACGTGCTGACCGGCGTCGTGGCGGCCTGGCTCGGTCAACTGGACGAAGCCGGCGCGGCCGTTTCGCTGGCTGTCTACCTCCACGGTCTGGCCGGGGATCTCGCCGCCCGGGACGTGGGGGAGACCGCTCTGATCGCACGGGACATCGCGCACCATCTGGGAGGCGCGGTCGGTGAATTGACAGGCGGGGGCGACCACGAGTGAAGACGACGCACCGCAGTCGCTGCGAGGAGGACACGCTCCGCATCGCACGCGACCTGGCGACGACTCTGCCCGGGAGGCCGGCCGCCGTGCTCCTGTACGGCGACCTCGGCGCGGGCAAGACGGCCTTCGTGCGCGGGCTGGTCGAAGGCGCCGGCGGCTGTTCTGACGACGTCAGCAGCCCCACCTTCGTGTTGATGCAGGAGTATCCGGGGCGCCGGCTCGTCCATCACGTGGACCTGTACCGCCTGGTCGGCGACGAGGTCGCGGACCTTGAGCCGCTGCTCGACGAGATGCTCGACGGCGACGCAATCGTAGCCATCGAGTGGGCCGACCGGCTGCAACGCCCACCCGGCCCGGCCGTCCACGTGCGCATCGAGGACCGGGGTGGAGACGATCGCGACATCACGGTCGGGGGGGCGTCCGTGAGGGGCGAGTGACTACTCGCTCTGGTAGTTGGGGGCTTCCTTCGTGATCACGACGTCGTGGACATGGCTCTCGCGCACGCCGGCCGGCGTGATGCGTACGAGCTCCGCATCGCGTCTGAGCGCCTCGAGGTCCGGCGCCCCGCAGTAACCCATGCCGGCTCGCAACCCGCCTTCGAGCTGATGAATCATCGTCGCGACGCTGCCCTTGTAGGGGACGCGTCCTTCGATGCCCTCGGGCACGAGCTTCTGCTGGCTGTCGTCGGGCGCCGACAGATCGAACTCCTCCTGGAAGTAGCGATCCGTGCTGCCGCTGCGCATCGCACCGATGGAGCCCATCCCGCGGTAGTCCTTGAAGCTGCGTCCCTGGTAGAGGATGAGCTCGCCGGGACTCTCGTCCGTGCCGGCGAACAGGCTGCCCATCATCACCGCGCTGGCGCCGACGGCGAGCGCCTTGGTGAGGTCGCCGGAATAGCGAATCCCACCGTCGGCGATGACAGGAATGTCGTACTCGGCGGCAGCGGACGCGCACTCGGCGACGGCGGTGACCATCGGCACCCCGATGCCGGCGATGATCCGGGTCGTGCAGATGGATCCCGACCCGATCCCGACCTTTACCGCGTCCACGCCCGCCTCGGCCAGCGCACGCACCCCGCCGCCGGTCGCGACGTTGCCGGCGATGAGATCGACCGACGAAAACGCTCCGCGCAGCCGGGCCGCCGTGTCGATGACGTTCTGGGAGTGCCCGTGCGCGCTGTCGAGGACGAGCACGTCGACGTTGGCCGCGACGAGAGCTTCGGCCCGCTCGAGCGTATCCTCGGCGATACCGAGCGCCGCGCCGACGCGCAGGCGGCCGAGCGAGTCCTTGCACGCGTTGGGGTACTTGATCGCCTTCTGGATGTCCTTGACCGTGATCAGGCCACGCAGGTTGAACTGCCCGTCGACGACGAGAAGCTTCTCGACACGGTGCTGGTGGAGGATGTCCTTCGCCTGCGCAAGGGTCGTTCCCATCGGTACCGTGATCAGGTTCTCGCGCGTCATCACCTCGGCGATGGGACGCTGCACGTCGCCGTGGAACCGCAGGTCGCGGTTGGTCAGGATCCCGACCAGGCGTCCCTCGTTGCGCCCGTCCGCGGTGATCGGCACGCCGGAAATCCGGTACTTCCGCATCAGCTCCAGCGCCTGGTACACCCGCGCCTCGGGGGAGAGGGTGATCGGGTTGACGATCATGCCGCTCTCCGAGCGCTTGACCCGGTCGACCTCCGATGCCTGCGACTGTATGTCGAGGTTCTTGTGGACGATCCCGATGCCGCCGAGCTGGGCCATGGCGATCGCCATTCGCGACTCGGTCACGGTATCCATGGCGGCGCTCAGAAGCGGCAGATTGAGAGGGATCCGGCGTGTCAGCCGCGTGCTGACGTCGACCTCGCGCGGCAGCGCGGTCGAGTGGCGCGGCCGGAGCAGGACGTCGTCGAACGTGAGGGCGGTCTCGACGGTGGCGCTGGTGAGTCGCTCGGTGGACGTCTCTGTCTTCACTGGCATGATGCATTCGCGGGTCAGGCCCCGTGGCACTTCTTGTATTTCTTTCCGCTCCCGCACGGGCACGGCTGATTGCGTCCGACCTTCGGCACGTCCCGGCGTACGGTCCGGACGGGCGCGTCGTCGCCGCCCGTACGGGCGGGCCGGGGACCCGCGCCACCGGGCGCTGCAGCAGAAAGGGCCGACGCCCGCCGCGTCGGATCGTTGAACGAGAGCGGCGCCGCCTGTCGAGCCGGGACCGGAGCCTGCCCTCGGCCGTTGCCGTCGCCGTCCCGCGCGACGGGGCGCAGGCGCCAGAGATAGCGCAGCGTCTCCTCGTCGATCCGCTGCTTCATCGCCTGGAACATCGTGAAGCTCTCGCGCTTGTACTCGACGAGCGGGTTCCGCTGTCCGTACCCGCGGAGGCCGATCCCCTCCTTGAGGTGATCGAGCCCGTAGAGGTGGTCCTTCCATTGCGAGTCGACCACCTGAAGCATCAGATCGCGCTCCACGCGGCGGAGCAGGTCCGCTCCGAGCGCCGACGTTCTCTCCTCGTAGCGGCCCCGCGCCAGCGACCAGAGCGCGTCGTGCATCTCGTCGGGGCTCATGTCGTCGAAGTCGATCTCGTCGAGCTCCTCGGCATCGAGACCGAACAGCTCCTGGACGTTCTGCCGCAGTGCTGTCAGGTCCCACTCGTCGGGGTCGACGTCGCGGCCGCAATGCGTCTGCACGGCTTCGTCGATCGCGCCTTCGCCCAGGGTCAGCACGTACTCGTGGGTATCGATCTCCTCGTCCTCGTCGATGGCGATCGTGCCTTCGAGCAGCTCCCGGCGCAGCGCGTAGACGTTCTCGCGCTGCTTGTTCATCACGTCGTCGTACTCGAGCAGATGCTTGCGGACGGCGAAGTTCTGCGCCTCGACCTGCTTCTGCGCCCGCTCGATGGCCTTGGTCACCATGCCGTGTTCTATCGGCACCCCCTCTTCCATGCCGAGTCGATCCATCAGCCCCTGGATGCGGTCCGACCCGAAGATGCGCATCAGGTCGTCCTCGAGCGAGAGGTAGAACCGGGAGGAACCGGGGTCTCCCTGCCGTCCGGCGCGCCCGCGGAGCTGGTTGTCGATACGCCGCGCCTCGTGCCTCTCGGTCCCGATGATGTGCAGCCCGCCGGCGTCCACCACGGCTTCGTGGTCCGCGTCGGTCTGCGCCCGGTACCTGGCCTGAATCCGCTCCCAGGCGGCGCGCGGGACGCGATGGAAGCCGTCGTGCGTGAAATAGACGTGCTCCTCGTCGTCGACGAACTTCTCCTCGCCCTCGGGGAGCCGCTCCGCCACCTCGTCGGCCAGCGCCTGGCGGCGCGCCATGTGCTCGGGGTTGCCTCCCAGCAGAATGTCGGTTCCGCGGCCGGCCATGTTCGTCGCGATGGTCACGGTGCCGAGGCGCCCTGCCTGCGCGACGATCTCGGCTTCCTTGTCGTGGTACTTTGCGTTGAGGACCACGTGCTTGATGCCGCGCCGCTTCAGCAGGCCGGACAGGCGCTCGGACTTCTCGATCGAGACGGTGCCGACCAGGACGGGCCGGCCCACCTCCTGCTGCTCGATGATGTCTTCGACGATGGCCGCGTACTTCTCCCGCTCGGTGCGGTAGACGAGGTCCGGCTCCTCGATGCGGATGAGCTCGCGGTTCGTCGGTACCGAAAAGACGTCGAGCTCGTAGATCTTGGCGAACTCCGTGGCCTCGGTCTCGGCCGTTCCGGTCATGCCCGACAGCTTGTCGTACTTGCGGAAGTAGTTCTGGAACGTGACCGTGGCCAGTGTCTGGTTCTCGCGCTCGATCTTGACCTTTTCCTTCGCCTCGACCGCCTGGTGCAACCCGTCGCTCCAACGGCGGCCGGGCATGAGGCGCCCCGTGAACTCGTCGACGATGACCACCTGGCCGTCCTTGACCATGTAGTCGACGTCGCGCTCGAAGAGGCTGTGCGCGCGCAGCGCCTGGTTGATGTGGTGCAGCAGCGGCATGTTGGCCGGGTCGTACAGCCCGCCGGGCTGCAGCCGATGCTTGAGCAGCTTCTCGCAGATGGCCATGCCGCTCTCGGTCAGCGAAACGGTCTTGTGCTTCTCGTCCTTGAGGAAGTCGCCCGTGTCCTCGAGCTCCGCCCGCCGCTCGGCCGGCACGTTGCCCTGGGTGACGGCTCCCGGCTCGAGTCTGGGGATGACCCGGTCCACCTCGTAGTAGAGCTCGGTCGACTGCTGGGCCGGCCCGGAGATGATCAACGGCGTGCGGGCCTCGTCGATCAGGATGCTGTCGACCTCGTCGACGATCGCGAAGTGATGGCCGCGCTGCACGAACTGCGCCGCATCGAACTTCATGTTGTCGCGCAGGTAGTCGAAGCCGAACTCGTTGTTGGTGCCGTAGGTAATGTCGCAACGGTAGGCCGCGTGGCGCTCCGCGTCACGCAGGTCGTGCTGGATCACGCCGACCGACATCCCGAGGAAGCGGTAGATCCGGCCCATCCACTCGGCATCGCGGCGCGCGAGGTAGTCGTTGACGGTGACGACGTGCACGCCTTCGCCGGCAAGGGCGTTCAGGTAGCCCGCGAGGGTGGCCACGAGGGTCTTGCCCTCGCCGGTCTTCATCTCGGCGATCTTGCCGCGGTGCAGCATGATGCCGCCGACGAGCTGGACGTCGAAGTGCCGCATGCCGAGCATGCGCCGGCCCGCCTCGCGAACTACCGCAAAGGCATCGACGAGCAGGTCGTCGAGCTCCGCACCCCCGTCACGGCGCTGGCGAAGCTCTGCCGTCTGCACACGGAGGTCCTCGTCCGACAGCGCGCGGACATCGTCCTCCCGCTCCCCGATCGCGGCGACGAGCGGCTGAACGCGCTTGAGATCGCGCTGGTTCTGGGTGCCGAAGACCTTGGCCAGTAAGGTGTCCAGCATGCTCGTGACGCCGTACGCCGTCTAGTTCGCGGCCAAGGTGTCCGCCGGCGTGATTAACCGCAGGGGATTGACCGTCCGTCCGTTCACCCAGACTTCGTAGTGGACGTGGTTTCCGGTTGCCCGCCCGGTCGCGCCGGCGTACCCGATCAGATCGCCGCGTTGCACGGTGTCGCCCGGTCGCACCGCGAACGTCGAGAGATGGCCGTACCGAGTGAGCAGGCCGAACCCGTGGCTGATCTCGACGAGGTTTCCGTAGGCCCCGTTGCGCTTCGCCTCGGCGACGAGCCCTGTGGCGGTCGCGTAGACGGGCTCACCGGGCCGCGTGGAAATGTCGATGGCGGGGTGATGATCCCGAACCCCGGTGAAGGGATCGCGGCGATAGCCGTATCCGGCCGACACCCAGCCGTCGACCGGCCAGAGAGTAGGGGTGGCCTCTGCCAGTGCTTCGCGCACCGCCACGCCGCGCCGTACGACCTGCAGTTCGCGGCCGAGTGAATCGAGCAGGTAGCGAAGGTTGCCGAACGTCTGGTTGGCGACGGGTACCGAGGCGTTGGGAGCCAGCGAGGAGGCGAGTCTCGCCGGCAGGCGTTCGACGGCGGCACGCACCCGCACCACGTCGAGCGGCGTCCGCCCCGCCAGATCGCCGAGTACGGCCCGGAGCGAGGCGATTTTGCCGAGCAACCCCGTCGCCGTCGCACGGTACCCGGAGTTTTCGATCTCAAGGCGTGCGTTGCTCAACCGCAGGTGCAGCATCTCGGTGTGCGCGTCCCAGCCGGCGCGGAGCATCCAGCCGAGGGGAGCACCCACCACGACGGTCATGACGATCAGGGCAAGACCGACCGATACAGTGAAACGGTGGATTGTGCCGGTTGCCCGGTCGGCGACGATGAAAGCGTAGCGCCGTCGAATCATGTAGGGAGCACTCCCGACTCCAAAAAAAGCCCGGCGGGGCATGGCGCCGCCTGCCGAGTCTGGGGTGAGCCGTGCCGGACGCGCCTAGTGTAGCACGCGGAACTGAATCGCTTCCGCAACATGCGGTTTGCGGATGGTTGGGGAACCGCCCAGATCGGCGATGGTGCGCGCCACGCGGCGAATACGATCGAACCCGCGCCCGCTGAGCCCGAGCTGCCGCATCGCGCGCTCGAGCAGAGCCAGGCTCTTCGCATCGAGCCGGCCGTGATGCCGGAGCTGCCGCCCCGAGAGGTCGGCATTGGTGCTGAACGCCTCCCCGTGGTACCGGGCGGCCTGTCGCTCGCGGGCGCGGCGCACGCGCTTGCGAACCGCCGCCGAGTCCTCGGTGGGAGCATCGCCGGCCAGGAGCTGGAACGGCACGCGCTCGACGCGAACCGTCAAGTCGATGCGGTCTCGCAGCGGCCCGGACAGGCGGGCGTGGTAACGGGCGATGTCACGCGGACTGCAGCGACAGCGATCGGACGCCTCGCCCGCGTATCCGCACGCGCAAGGGTTCATGGCGCCTACGAGGAGGAAGCGCGAAGGGAATTGCACGGTGCGCAGCGCCCGCGCGACGCGCACGACACCATCCTCGAGAGGCTCTCGCAGGGCCTCGAGCGCGCGGCGGTCGAACTCGACGATCTCATCCAGGAACAGGACACCGTTGTGGGCGAGGCTCGCCTCACCGGGCCGGGGCTCGCGGCCGCCTCCGATGAGCGCCGGACCCGACGCGCTGTGGTGCGGGGCTCGAAAGGGACGGTCCCCAAGCAGCCCGCCCGTCGGCTCGAGCAACCCCGCTACGGAATGAATGGCCGTCGAGGCGACCGCCTCCTCGAACGTCGGCGGCGGCAGGATGCCGGGCAGGCGCCGGGCGAGCAGGGTCTTGCCGGCGCCGGGTGGTCCGATCAGCAGTAGATTGTGCCGTCCCGCGGCGGCGATCTCGATCGCCCGCCGCGCAGTGTGCTGGCCCCGGACATCCAGCAGGTCGGGAACCGCGGTCGCGGATCGAGACGCGGTTTCGGCCGGTCCGGGAGGCAGAGGCTCGGCTCCGTTCGTCAGGTCCGCCACTATCTGGGCCAGCGCGACCGCGGGGTGCAGGCCGACTTGCTCGACTATGCGCCCCTCTCGAAGGTTGGCCGCCGGCAACACCAGCCGATGCCCGTTGCGGGCGGCGAGCAGGGCGACAGGCAGCAGGCCGCGTACCGGCTGCACGCGGCCGTCGAGCGAGAGTGCACCGACGACGACGAGATCCTCGAACACCGCCGGCGGCAGCACACCGACTGCAGCGAGCAACCCGAGCGCGATTGGCAGATCGTACGACGCCCCGCTCTTGCGCACGTCGGCCGGCGCCAGGTTGACGGTGATCCGGCGCTCGGGAAACTCGAAGCCGGCATGTTGTACGGCACTGCGGACCCGGTCGCGGCTCTCCCGGACCGTCGAGTCCGGCAGGCCGACGACGGCGAAGGCGGGGAGGCCGCCGGATACGTCGATCTCGACCTCGACGAGTGACGCCTCGACTCCGTCTACAGCCGCCGACATCAGCTTTCCGAGCACGCGGCCCTCTGCTACGCAAGGACCGGGCCAACGCCGGCTGCCCGCTTTCCGCCTGTTTCCTCGAAGGGGATTGTGGTTCGTGCGCCCGCGGGCCTGTCGGGGATATGCGAATTCTGCCACCCGCCCCGCCGCGTTGCTCAGCGACGCAGGAAGATTCCGAGCGATTCGCCGAGGTCGCGAGCCGCGGGTGTGACGATCGTGCGTTCGCCGATCACGATCGGCCGGGACTCGCGGACGGCGGTCCGTACGTCCTCCTCGCACACGAACGGAACCGGCACGTCCTCGGACGCTTCCCGTGGGCCCTGTCCGGGGCCGGGAGACGAATCGTCCCGCTTCCGTCCAGCGCCGCCACCGATCAGCAGCGAAGCGACCCGCTCCGCCACCAGACCCGTGTCGAGCCCCGCCGGTCGCCTCGCTCCGCCGCCGGAGGCTGCCGGATCCTGCGCCTCGGGATCCGCACTGAAGAGCGCCGCGGCGGCCTGCGACGCGGTGCGGGTCTCGTACGCCAGCCGCTTCACGTTGAGCAGGTGGCGCGGCGAGATGTTGTCGGACGTGATGTTGCCCCCGTAACCGCCGCAACCCAGGGTCATCGACGGATCGAGTCCCGTCGTCATGCCGATGGCGCCGAGCGTGGCCGGCGTGTTGACGACGATGCGAAATGCCGGTTTCCTGAGGGCGAACTCGCGGATGACCGACTCGTCGCGGGAGTGGATCGCCATGGTATGGCCCATGCCGCCGTAGCGGAGGACCTGCCGGCAGCGTTCGCAGCCTTCCCGCCAATCCTCCACCACGTAGAACGCGAGCACGGGGCACAGCTTCTCTATCGAGAGCGGATGGTCCCGGCCGACACCGTCGAGCGGGGCTATGAGTGCACGGGTCGCATCCGGGACTCGCAACCCCGCCCGGCCCGCGATCTCGACGGCACTCCGGCCGACCAGATCCGGGTGCGGGAGGCGCTGGGGTGTGATCAGGACCCCGGCGAGCGCGTCACTGGCGTCGCGGCCGAGAAAGTGTCCCCCGCGGGCCTCGAACTCCCGGCGGACCTCCTCGGCGATGGACGCGTCGACGACCACGGAGTTCTCCGAGGAACACAGCAGGCCGTTGTCGAAGGTCTTGCCGGTGATGATGTCATCCACGGCCTTTCCGATGTCGGCGGAGCGCTCGATGTATGCCGGCGCGTTGCCCGGACCCACGCCGTAGGCCGGCTTGCCGGCCGAGTAGGCTGCGCGCACCAGGCCCATGCCGCCGGTCGCCAGAATCACCGCGATCCGCGGATGGCGCATCAGCTCCTGCGTGCCGGCGATGGTCACCTCGCGCATGCAGGCGATGGCGCCGGCCGGTGCGCCGGCGGCGCGGGCCGCGCGCTGCAGGAGCTGCACGGTCCGGTTGATGCACTCGACGGCTGCCGGATGCGGACTGAGCACGATTGCGCAGCGCGCCTTCGTCGCGACCAGCAGCTTGTAGATGGCGGTCGAGGTGGGGTTGGTCGAAGGCACTGCCGCCGCGACCACGCCGAACGGTTCGGCAATCTCCACGATCCGCCGCTCGTGGAGGCTCCGCAGGATCCCGACGGTCTTCATCGGCCGGATGAACCGGTGCACCGTGCGGGCGGCGAAGAGATTCTTGCGGACCTTGTCCGCGCGCACGCCGAACCCGGTCTCCGCGACGGCGGCGGCGGCGAGCTCCTCGGCGTGCTCCGCCGCGGTTTCCGCCATGGCCGCGACGATCCGATCGACCTGCCCCTGGTCGAGCTCGGCCAGAGCCGCCTGCGCGCCATGGGCGCGCGCGGCCAGACGGCGTGCCTCCTCGGTGGAGCGCCGATCGAGCGGGGAAGAGGAATCGGGGTCAGGCATGGCGGAGCGGGGCACTACCCGGACCAGCAGCAGAAAGAAGGCACGCGAGCGTCAGCCGAAAGCGGCGGCAACAGCCCCGCGGAAGAACGCGGCGCCGGCCCCGACAATCGTCGCCGGCGGCACCGATTGCCGCCCAACCGAGCCTGGCCGGGAGTTCGCCCCGCTTCTACGGCGCAGACTCCTGGTCCGGGTTCGCGACCGCCGGCAGGATTTTCTCGACTTCGTGGTGGGGTCGTGGAATCACATGCACGGAAACCAGTTCCCCCACGCGGCGTGCCGCTGCGGCGCCGGCGTCGGTGGCCGCCTTCACGGCACCGACGTCGCCGCGCACCATTACGGTCACGTAGCCCGCACCGATGTACTCTTTGCCAATCAGGAGTACGTTCGCCGACTTGACCATCGCGTCGGCAGCCTCGATGGATCCGACGAGGCCCTTGGTTTCAACCATGCCGAGCGCTTCGAGCGTCACGCGAATCACCCCTCCCGGATGCAATGCACCGCTTACGCCTTGAACGGCGGGCAGCCTAGCACATTGCCGGATAGCCCCGCAACACGCTAACATCACGGGATATGAGCAGCTTCCGATCCTGGGCGCTGGCGGTCGTTGCGGGGTGGGCGCTGGGTGCGTCCGGCTGCACGGCCGCTCCGCCCGCGGTCGCGACCGTCACAGTGGGAGTGGATCGAGTTGCCGTGCCGCTGGGTGCTCCCATCGACCTGCAGTTCCGTTTCGAGGTGGCACCCCATCTCGAGGGCGGCTTGCGGGAGGACTACCGCGTTTTCCTGCACTTTCTGGACGACCGCGAGGAATTGCTGTGGACGGAGGATCACGATCCGCCCGTGCCGACGTCGGAGTGGAAGCCGGGCCAATCGATCGAGTACGAGCGGCGCGTGAAGGTCCCGATGTATCCCTACGTCGGCGAGTCGGTCATAGCGGCGGGGCTGTATTCCGTCGTCGACGGCGAGCGTGTTCCCCTTGCCGGCGAGGATCTCGGTCAGTCGGCCTACCGGGTGGCGAGCATCCGACTCGAGCCGCAGCACGAGAGCAGCTTCGTCAGCTACAAGGAAGGCTGGCACCCGGCGGAGTTCAGTGGCGACGGCAGACGGCAGTGGCGCTGGACTACCGGCCGCGGCGTTCTCTCGTTCAGGAATCCGAAACGCGACTCGCGGCTCGTCCTGGAATTCCAGGGCCGCCCGGACGTTTTCGACACCGCGCAGAGGTTGTCGCTCGTGGTCGGCGGCCGCGTCCTGCAAGAAGTGGAGATCGACACGAGCGACGTCCATTACCTGGTCGAGAACATATCCGCCGCCGCGCTCGGCACGGAGGACTTCGTAGATCTGGAGTTGCAAGTGGATCGGACGTTCACACCGGCAGAGATCGACAGCGAAGCGCGGGACACCCGAGAGCTCGGGGTTCGCGTCTTCTACACTTTTTTCGAGCCGCTCTAGTCGGAGCGATGGCTGGAGCCCGGGTCGTTCCCGCTGCGGGACGATTCCAACGGTTCGGCGGACGCCCTGCAGACCGGCAGGCTGGAAACCATGGTACTGAGATATGGGATTCTCTCGTTCTGCGCGATGCTGATGCTCGCGGTGGCTTGGGCCCCGGTTGCGTTCATCGCCAATGGAGGAGGAGTGGACGACGCGCCCGGCTGGGTGACGTCCATCTTCGTTCTCGATGACGAAGGGACTTCGGTCTTGCCGGCAGCCAGGATGAATGCGGCGATCTACCTCGACCCGCAACAGGTGCCGGTTCTCGAGCCCACGCCCTTCGAACCGGATGTTTCTCCGGCGGCGATGGTTGATTCGCGCGATGGAACGGTGGAGTTCGCCTGGGACGACCCGCCTCCACGGCCCGCCGTTCCCCTTTCGGAAAGACCGTACGCGAGGCTGGTGCAGCAGGCGGCGGATCGTCATGGCGTGGATCCAGGCCTCGTTCACGCGCTGATAGAAGTGGAGTCGGGCTACCGCGCCGACGCGATCTCCGCGGCCGGCGCAATGGGCCTGATGCAGTTGATGCCGCTCACCGCGAAGCGTTACGGGGTTGCCGATCCGCTGGATCCTGCGTCCAACATCGATGCGGGGACGCGTCATCTGCGGTCTCTGCTCGACGAGTTCGGCCCGCTCTACGCGCTCGATGCGCTGGCCGCGTACCACGCGGGCGAGCCGGTCGTCCGGCGGCACGGGGGAATCCCGCCGTATCCGCAGACCCACGGGTTCGTACGCCGCGTACTGGATGTGCTGCTCTCGCAGACCCGCTGGCGCGGCGGCGACTGACCGCTGCACGCATGGAGTTTCGCTGCCGCCTCGGAACCGCCTCCGGAGAAATCCTGGAGCGCGTCCGCGTCGCGGACAGCGAGACCAGCCTGCGGCAGGAGCTCGAGAAGGAAGGGCTCTTTCTCCTGTCGCTCCGGCGGCGGGGAGGGTTTGCGTGGTCGGGCGCCTCGTTTCAGTGGAACCGGCGGCCGAGCGTGCGGGAGTTCACGGTCTTCAACCAGGAGCTGGCCGCCCTGCTCAAGGCCGGGATGCCGCTGCTGCAGTCGCTGGATATCCTTCGTCAACGGATCGATCAGCCGGTTCTGAAGGCGGTGCTCGACGACGTCCACGAGCAGGTACGAAGCGGCGCGGCGTTGTCGGACGCGTTCAACAGCCACGGAGACCTCTTCCCCGGCGTCTATACGGCCTCGATCCTGGCCGGTGAGAAGAGCGGCAATCTCGAGGAGACGCTACGGCGCTACGTCAGCTACGCCAAGGTCATCAGCGGCGTACGCCGGCGGACTCTCTCGGCGCTCATCTACCCGGCCATCCTGCTGGCGCTGTCCGGGATCGTGGTCGCCATCATCGTCGTGCGCGTCGTCCCGGAGTTCACGAGCTTCTACGACTCGATGGGCGCGACCCTGCCGTTCGCCACGCGTGTGCTGACCGGCATTTCCGCCGCGGTCACCGAGTTCTTCTGGCTGATTGTGCTTGCCGCCGCCGCGGTGGCCGCCGCCGCCTGGGCCTGGGGCCGCCAGCCGGGGCGTGGCGCGCAGTTGGATCGACTGCTGCTGGGGCTGCCGTTCATCGGCGACGTCGCCACGCGCTTCTCCACGTCACAACTCGCACGGACGCTGGCCACCCTGCTCGGCGGGGGAATCCCGCTCGTGAGCGCCCTCGACATCACCGCACGCTCGGTCGGCAACCGTTGCGTCTCGCACCACCTCGAGTCCATCGCGCGCGAGGTGCGCGAGGGCGAGGCGTTCTCCACGTCGATGCTTGCATGCGGAGTCTTTCCACCGGTAGCCGTGAAGATGGTCGAGGTGGGGGAGTCCACCGGCGCCCTGCAGGACATGCTGAACGCGGTGGCCGATTTCTTCGACGAGGAGATCGAGACGACCCTCGGCCGGTTCATGACGCTCATCGAACCTTTGCTCCTGGTAGTTATGGGGATCGTCATTGCCGGGTTGCTTCTGGCGTTGTACTGGCCGCTGCTGCAACTCGGCGCCATCGTCTCATGACCGAGCCGAGGCCGGCGGCCGTACCCGCGAACACGGAACCGGACCCCGTGACCGGCGGATCTGCGGTGACGTTCGACCCCGCCGCGGAGGTGGCGCGCGCGCGCGACCTCGCTCGCCGGTACCGCCTCGAGTACGTCGACATGGAGCAGTACTACGTCGACCAGGATCTGCTCCGGTCGATTCCCGCCGACCTGATGCTGCGCTACCACTTCGTGCCCCGGCGGCGCGTGGGCGAGGCGCTGGAGATCATCGTGTCGGATCCGACCGACCTGCCGATGATCGACGAGCTCGCGCTGCTGCTCGGGTCACGAGTGACCGTGACCGTCGGGACGCCGTCCGCCATCGAGTCGATCCTCACGCGGAGCGAGAGCTCGCAGCGGGTGCTCGACGAAGCCACCGAGAGCTTCCAGTTGCAGCTTCTGCGCGAGGAGGACGCGGGAGAGGACAGCCTCACCGTCGAGCGGCTGACCAGCGACATCAGCCCGGTCATCAAGCTGGTCGACTCGATGATCTACACGGCCATCCAGCGGCGAGCGAGCGACATTCACGTCGAGACCCAGGACGACGCGCTGCACGTGAAGTACCGCATCGACGGGGTGCTGCAGGCGGCGATGCGGCCAATCGACAAGCAGTTCCACAGCGCCGTGCTCTCCCGCATCAAGGTGATGGCGGAGCTGGACATCGCCGAGAAACGCGTACCCCAGGACGGGCGGTTCAAGCTCCGCATGCCGGGCAAGACCATCGACTTCCGCGTGTCGATCATGCCGAGCATCCATGGCGAGGACGCGGTTGTCCGAATCCTCGACAAGGAGTCGATCAGCGAGCAGTTTCGAGAGCTCAGGCTCGACATCCTGGGGTTCCCCGCGGGCGAGCTGAAGCGTTTCCGCCGCGCCATCTCGGAGCCGTACGGGATGGTGCTCGTCACCGGCCCGACCGGCAGCGGCAAGACCACGACGCTGTACGCCGCGCTGGCGGAGATCGCCTCGTCGGAGGACAAGATCGTCACGATCGAGGACCCGGTGGAGTACCAGCTCAAGGGAATCACGCAAATCCCGATCAACGAGCGCAAGGGGCTGACATTCGCCCGCGGCCTGCGATCGATCCTGCGCCACGATCCCGACAAGATCATGGTGGGGGAGATTCGCGACCCGGAGACGGCGCAGATCGCGATTCAATCGGCGTTGACGGGGCACCTGGTCTTCACGACGGTGCATGCCAACAACGTGATCGACGTCCTCGGGCGGTTTCTGAACATGGGCGTCGAGGCGTACCAGTTCGTCTCCGCGCTCAACTGCGTCCTCGCCCAGCGTCTGGTCCGTACGATCTGCCCGGACTGCCGGCATCCGATGACGATTCCGGACGAGGAGTTGCGCGAAGCGATGATCGATCCGCAACTCGCCGCCGAGCACACCTTCCACGCAGGCGGCGGCTGCATGGAATGCGGCGGGACGGGGTACCGCGGCCGCACCGCGATCTGCGAGCTGCTCGATCTGAGCGACCGTATTCGGGAGCTGATCCTGGACCGCCGGCCCACGTCCGAAATCAAGCAGGCGGCGCGCGACGCCGGGATGCGCTTCCTGCGCGAGTCCGCCGTGGAGCAGGTGCTGCAGGGACGGACGACCCTGCATGAGATCAACAAGGTGACCTTCGTTGCCTAGCATGCCTAGCACGCGCGGCCTGCTGCGGTCGTTGTTCACCACCCCCGGTCCGGGGGCGGCAGTCTCCATCGCCGCCGGCCACGTGACGGCCGTACAGATCGAGGCCGGCGGCAAGGGTATCCTGGTGCGCGGTCACGCGCGGAAGGCGCTGCCGGACGGCGCCGTGGCGCCGGCCGTGCAGGGCCCCAACCTGGCGAACCCGACCGCGGTGGCGAGCGCCCTCGACAGCGTGCTGGAGGGGCTTGCGCGGCGGCCGCGACGGATCGCGCTGCTGCTGCCGGACGGCGCAGCCAAGGTGTCGATGCTGCGGTTCGCCAATGTGCCCACCCGCGTGACGGATCTGGATGGCATGATTCGCTGGCAGGTTCGCAAGACGGTACCCTTCAGCGTGGACGAGGCGCAGGTGGATTGGAGCGCGGGGCGGTTGACGGCGAACGGAGAGCAGGAGTTCCTGGTGGTCCTGGCTCACCGCGCGGTGGTCGAGGAGTACGAACAGGTTTGCACCGCGGCCGGCGCGCATCCCGGCCTGGTCGACCTGCTGAGCTTCAGTCTGATCGACGTGGCGCTGGCGCACGGAGCGGGCGAGGGCGGAGCCGATTGGCTGCTCGTGCACATCGGAAGCGGCTCCAGCACGCTGGCCGTCATGCGGGGCCGGGATCCGCTGCTGTTCCGAACCGTCGCGGCGGAAGGCGAGTCGTTGGGCGACCTGGTGCACCAGACGGCGATGTACTACGAAGATCGACTCGGCGGCGGCGGCCTCTCGTGCGCGCTGGTCGCCGGCGGTGGTGCGACGCGGGACGGTGTGGAAGGCGTCCGGCGGGTCATCGAAGACCGCCTCGCCATCGCCGTCGAGCCGGTCGCGGCGCGCCTCGGGCCGCAGGCGGCCGAGGGGGCCGGGCTGGATGCGGCCGACCTCGACGGCCTGGTCGCCCCCATCGGCGCGCTGCTGCGCGATTCCGGGAGCGGTGTGGACTGACGTGCCGGTATGAACTGAAGTGGCGAGAATGAATCTGGCGACGCGCCCGTTCTACAACGATCGCGCCGTCCATCTGGTGCTCGCGGGTTTCGGGATCGCGCTCGCCGGAGTGCTCGCGCTCGGCGCCATGCGCCTCGTCGAGCTGTCGCGTACGCACCGCACGCTGACCGTCCGCGCCGAGGCGGCGGAACGCGAAACCGCCGGCGTTGCGACGCAAACGGCTCGGCTCGTGCGCGAGGTGCCCGTGGACGCGCTGGCGTCTCTGGACGTCGCGGCGGAAGAGGTCAACCGGCTCATCGAGCAGCGGCTGTTTTCCTGGACCGCCTTCTTCAACGTCATCGAACAGACGCTGCCCGCGAACGTCATGCTCACCGCCGTGCGGCCCGACGCGGACGACGCGGGTACGAGCGTCGATCTGGCCGTCATCGGCCGCACCGTGGCCGATATCGAGGAGTTCATCCGGCGACTGGAAGAGACCGGCGCCTTCGCGGACGTGCTGGCCCGGCAGGGCGAGCTCAACGACGAGGGAATGTACCGGGCGCAGTTGCGCGGCCGCCTGGTGCAGTTGGTCGACGCCGCGGTCGACGGGGACCGGCCGGCGGGGGACTCATGATCCGCGCACTGGCGTTCATCCGGCGGTTGATCTCCGAGAAGCGCGCGTTCGTCGCGGTGGTGGCCATCGGTCTCACGGTGGACGGCGGGTTGTACGGCCTGGCGATCTATCCCTGGACCCTCAGGGTGGAGACTGCGGAGCGGCGGGCGGCGGCGGCGGCGGCGAATCTGGAAGCCGCGCGGCAGGGCTTCGAGTCGGCCCGCCGGGCGGCCGACGGAAAAAACCGGGCGGAGGCGGAGCTGCAGACGTTCCACGAGGAGGTCCTGCCTCGCGATCTGGCAGGCGCCCGCGCACTCACGTTCGCTCGGCTGGCCGCCCTCGCAGACGCGCATGACCTGCTGATGCAGCGGCGGGCGTCGATACCGGACCGGGACCAGGACAGCCGCCTGGCCCGGCTTCAGGTGTCGATGCTGCTCAGTGGCGCGTACCGCGACATTCGCCGGTTCATCCACGCGCTCGAGACGGCGCCGGAATTCCTGATCATCGAAGAGATCGTGCTGAGTCAGGGCGACGAGACGGAGGCGGGGGAGGTGCTGAACCTGGGGCTCTCCACGTACTATCGGGACGCGGACGATGGGCGACGAGAGGGACGGTAGGGCGGAGCACCGGCGATCGAGTCCGCCGTGCGCGGCGGCTCCCGGGAACGGGGTGCTGCGCGGGATGCGCGGCTATTCCTTCATCGAGTTGCTCGTCGTCAGCAGCATCCTGTTGATCCTGGCGTCCGCGGCCGCGCCGCTCGCACAGGTGACGCTGCAGCGGCAGCGGGAAACGGAGTTGCGGCGCGCGCTGCGGGAGATGCGGACGGCCATCGACCGCTACAAGGATGCGGTGGACCTGGGGACAATCGGCGGCACGGACATCGATCCCGAGAATCAGGGCTATCCGCCCAGCCTGGAGACACTGGTGGAGGGCGTCGAGCCGATCGACGAGAATGCGGGCAGCGTACTGCGCTTCCTGCGGCGGATCCCGATCGATCCGCTGACGAAGAGCACGGACTGGGGCCTGCGCTCGTACCAGGACGATCCGGATGCGACGCGTTGGGGCGGAGACAACGTGTACGACGTCTATACGAAGTCGCGCGGCACGGCGCTCGACGGCACCCGCTACCGGGACTGGTGACGCAATGCGGAATTGGCGGTGCGCTCGGGGCTGGACGCTCATCGAGTTGACGATCGTGATCTCGCTCATCACCGTGTTGTCGACCATCGCCCTCGTCGGCTACGGCAATGCCGTCACGCGCTCGCGCGAGGCCGTCCTCAAGGAGGACCTGTTCCGGATGCGCGACGCCATCGATCAGTACCACGCGGATCTCGGCGAGTACCCGCCGGCCCTCGACTCGCTGGTGAGCGCCGGGTACCTACGCTCCATTCCGGAGGATCCCACGACACGGTCCTCGGAGACGTGGGTGGTCGTGCCGGCGGAGCCGGATCCGGCAGATCCTTTCGTCCAGGGCGTATACGACGTCAGGAGCGGATCCGACGGAATCGCCCTCGACGGCACGGCCCATGCCGGCTGGTAGGCTTTCGTGACGATGCGCAAGCACGCGTGCCGGGAAAACGGTTTCGCGATGGCGGCGCTCCTCGTCGTGCTCGCCATAATGGGTCTCATGCTGTCGATGGCGCTCCCCGTCTGGCACCATGCCGCGCAGCGCGAGCGGGAGGCCGAGCTGATCTTTCGCGGCGAGCAGTACGCGCGGGCGATCATGCTCTACCAGCGGCGGACCCCGGGAGCCTATCCGCCGGATGTCGAGACGCTGCTGGAGGGACGCTTCCTGCGCCGCGCCTACCGCGATCCGATGACCGCCGATGGGGAGTTCCGTTTCGTCCTGCAGTCGGAGCTGGCCGCGGCCGGGGGTCCCGGCGGCGGCGGCGGAGCGTCGAGCGACGCGGCCGGCGAGGAAGAGGCGGGCAGCCCCTCGCGGCAGCGGCAGCGTGGCGAGGCAGGGGAGAGACCCGGATTCATGCAGGGAGTACGGCCGTTCGGGGGGCGGGGCGAGAACGAGCCCGGCGGGGTCGACGGCAATATCGCCGGCGTTGCGAGCCGCAGCGAGAAGACGTCGATCGCCCTCTACGGAGGCAAATCGAAGTACAGCGAGTGGGTGTTCGTCAACGCGGGACCGGAGGCGTCGGCCGGGGCGGCGACCGGGCAGCCGGGTCAGCCGCCGTTGCAGCCCGGACTGTCGCCTCCCCCGGGCGGCCCGGCGGACCGCACGGACGGCGGCATGGGCGGGTTGCGGCAACGTCTCGGCAGCCGAACCCGCTGATCGGGTCACGTGTTCGCCGGACGCTTGCGGGTCAGAGTCCTCACGAGCCAGCCGCCCGGGGCGATGGCGCATACGAGCAGCAGAACCGCGCCGGCCGCGGAACCGAACAACGCGGTGTGGGTGGCGGCAAGCGTCAGGTAGATGGTCGCGCTGCCGGCTCCCCAGAAACGAAGCTCGGCCCCGAACGAGGCCGGGGCGGGCTCTCCGGCGGCAGCGGCCACGTGTCGCCAGCCCGGGCCGGCCGGCCGCGTGCGGCGGTAGAAGGCGACCAGGTGGGGTAGCGGCTCGGCGGGCGTCGCCAACGTGGCGGTGACCCAGCAGGCGGTGGTCCAGGGTACGAGATAAAGCAGGGAATCCGGAAACGGAATGTCCGTGAAGAACCGCACGAATACGAATCCCGCGGCCGCCGCGGCCAACGCCGCCAGCTCCGAGACCGCCGTTACGCGCCACCAGTACCAGCGCAGGATGAGCACCAGGCCCACGCCGGCGCCGGACTCGAGCACGAACTCCCAGGCCTGACGCACCGATTCCAGACCGAAGGTGAGCGCCCCGCTCGCCGCCATGACGAGGATGGTGGTCAGCCGGGAGACGCGAACAAGGTGCGCCTCGCCCGCGTCCGGGCGGAGGAACCGGCGATACACGTCGTTGACCAGGTACGAGGTCCCCCAATTGAGCTGGGTGGAGACGGTGGACATGTATGCAGCAAAGAATCCGCCGACGAGCAGGCCGCGCCAACCCGGCGGCAGGTGATCCCGCAGAACCAGGACGTAGCCGGCTTCCCGGTCGGACAGATCCGGGTAGAGCACGAGGGCGGCCAGCGCAACCAGCACCCAGGGCCACGGGCGCAGACAGTAGTGCGCCACCGTGAACCAGAGCGTGGCGAGGACCGCGTCCCGCTCGCTGCGGGTGGACATCATCCGCTGCGCGACGTAACCGCCGCCCCCCGGCTCCTGGCCCGGATACCAGCTCGCCCACCACTGGATTCCGAGGTAGGCGATGAAAGACACCAGCGGCAGGGCCAGCCCCCCGGCGGTATCCGCGAACGTCTCGCCCGCCACTCCCAGCGTCGGCCACAACCGGAACGTCGAGTCGGGGAGTGCGTGGAGAAGACCGTCGATTCCTCCGACGGCCGGCACGGCGAGCGCGTAGTATGCGAGGGCGACGGCGCCCGCCAACGCGATGGCGAACTGGACGAGATCGGCAGCCACGACGCCGCGCAGGCCGGCCAGGGCCGCGTAGCTGCCGGTGGCGGCGAGCCCCACCAGCACGCCCGTCAGCCGTTCCCAACCGAGCGCGATCGAGAGCACCTTGGCGAGAGCCAGGTTGACCCAGCCGATCACCAGGCAGTTGACCGGCAGGCCGAGGTAGAGCGCCCGCACCGCCCGAAGCGCGCCCGCGGCGCGTCCCGTGTAACGCAGCTCGACGAACTCGACGTCGGTCATTATGCCGGCGCGACGCCACAGGCGGGCGAAGAAGGCGACGGTGAGCATGCTGCCGAGCGCCGCGTTCCACCACAACCAGTTGCCGGCGATGCCGTTGGCCGCCACGATGCCGGTCACGGCGAGGGGCGTATCCGCGGCGAACGTCGTCGCCACCATCGAGGTGCCCGCCAGCCACCACGGGAGATCGCGATTCGAGAGGAAGAACTGCGAGAGGCTGCGTCCCGAGCGCCGCCCGTAGACGATGCCGACCGCGGCGGGCACCGCGAGCGTGAGCACGAGCGCCAGCCAGTCGATCGGGGTCAGGGCCATCGTTCAGCCGACCGCCATGACCGCGTCGTGGAACGCGGGACGCACGGCGAGAATGGCCTGGTTGGACCGCGAAGGGTGGACCCGGTTGGTCAGCAGGACCAGGTAGCGATCGGCGAGCGGATCGATCCAGAGCGAGGTGCCGGTGAACCCGGTGTGCCCGATGGACTTCGGAGACAGTCGGCTCCCGCACGACGAGGTCGGCAACATGGTGTCCCAGCCGAGCGCACGCGAGCTGCCGGTCACCGTCGATCGCGTCCGGAACGCGTCGAACGTCGCCGCCGAGGCCAACGGTCCGTCTCCACAGAAGTTCGCCAGCACGTCACGAGCGAACCGACCCAACGGACCCACGGACCCGAAGAGTCCCGCATGCCCCGCCGCGCCGCCGAGCACCCAGGCGTTCTCGTCGTGCACCTCGCCGACAAGCGTTCGCCCGCGCCAGCGGTCGAGCTCCGTCGGCGCCGTGCGGGCCCGCCACGCCGGAGGCGGGCGGAAGCGGAGATCGCCCCAACCGCGACCCGTCGCGACCTCGTCGAACTGAACGGCCAGACCAGCCCTCGCGGGGTGGCGATCCGCCAGGATGAAGCCGAGCAGGATGAACCCCAGGTCGCTGTAGACCGACCGGCTCCGCGGCGCGTACTCCAGCGGCAGCTCGCCAATCCCGGTCTCGAATCCCTGCCTGACAATCCCGCACTCCATGTGTCCCAGGTGATCGCGGTAGAAGGGCAGGTGAGCCGTCAGGCCCGACGCGTGCTCGAGCAGGTCGCGCACCGTCACCGCCCCCCGATCGGACCCGCGCCACGTTCGAAGCGCCGCCGCAACCCGCAACGCGAGCGGCGTCAGGCCCGCGTCGACATGCCGCATCGCCAGCGTCGCGGTCGCAACGACCTTCGTCAACGACGCCAGATCGAAGATCGTCTCCGCCGTCGCACGGGCACTGCCCGCGTCGAACGTGAGCCGGCCGGTCGCATGCCGCCACACGCAACCCGCGCGGCTTCCCACTTCGGCCACCGCGGCAGGGAAAGCGCCGCTGCGGACGGCGTCGTCCAGGATCTGCGCGGCCGGCGCGAACCCGCTCATCCGGCGCCTCCCGCCCCGATCGCGTTCCGGACGCGGTCCGCCGCCCAGCCGGCGGCGACGGTCGCAACGGAGCCGGCCAGCACGTACCACTGCCATGACAGATCGGAGAGCAGGCTCACGGCGACGATCGCAGCCAGACCGACCGCCAGGCCGAAGACGCCCACCGCGGATGAGGGTTTGGCGATGAGCACGCTGAGCAGGAAGACACCGAGCATCAGGCCGCCGCTGAAGAACTGCACCGCGAGCACGTCGTCGATGATCCGTTGCGACAGGCCGATGGCGGCCATCGCGACGCCCACCTGCACGGCGGCCCAGGCGCCCGTCGCCCAGCGCGACGCGCGAAGCGCCTGCATCTCCGACCGCCGGTTCCCCGGGCGGGCCAGGTAGAAATCGCCGATGGTCGAGGCGGCGGAGGAGTTCAACGACGAGGACAGGGTCGACATGGCTGCCGCCACGACCGCGGCCAGAACGAGTCCGCGAAGTCCCGCCGGCAGATGGGTCATCAGGAAGAGCGGAAAGACGCGATCGACCTGCACGGCGCCGCCCGCGGAGATCGAGGCGAGCGCCTGCGACTCGCCGCCCGCGTAGAAAGACCAGAGCAGCAACCCGATCCCGAGAAACAGAGCAAACTGGAAGAAGACGAAGACACCGCTCGCCAGGAGCGCGGCGCGCGCGCCGGCCAGCGACCGGCTGCACAGGTAGCGCTGCACGAACATCTGATCCGTTCCGTGCGTGGACGCGGTGAAGACGGCGCCGCCGAAGACGCCGGACCAGAACGTGTAGTCCCGGCTCGGATCCCACGCGAAGTCGAACATGACCAGCTTGCCGGCCTCCTCCGCCGCCGCGATTGCTTCCCGTGCACCGCCCGGGAGACCGGCCAGCAGCATCACGCCGGCGGCGACCGTGCCGGTCAGGTACACGCCGAGCTGGACCACGTCCATCCAGACCACGGCGGTCATGCCGCCGAGCCAGGTATAGGCTAGCGTGACCGCGGCCACGATCAGGATGGCGGCGACCACCACCTGCGTCTGCGGCAGGCCGGCGAGACCGACCGTGCCTGCGGCCGTGGCGAGCATCGCGGCCAGTACGAGCGCGGTCGCGAAGAGCCGCAGTCCATCGGCGACGTTGCGCGTAAGGAGAAAGACCACGGCCGCGCACTGGCCGAACGCCCGCCCGACCCGCGCGGTCAGCAGTTGGTACGCCGAGAGCAGATCGCGGTCGAAGTACGCCGGCAGCAGGACGAACGCCACGAGGGCGCGGCCGACGAGGTAGCCCAGTGCGAGCTGCAGGAACGTCAGATCGCCGCCGAATGCATAGCCGGGCACACCGATGACGGTGATCGTGCTCGTCTCCGTCGCGACGATGGAGCCCATGATCGCCCACCAGGGCAGGCGCCGGCCGGTCAGATAATAGTCGCGCAGCGTGGAGCCTCCCCGCGACATGCGGCATCCGCCCCAGACCGCGAGGGCGAGGTACGCCGCAACGACGGCCAAGTCGAACAGCATCCCTCACCGCGGATCGAGAGAGTTGCGCGGCCGGCCCTCGATCTCCCGGCCGATGGCGGCTCGTACCGAGTCGTTCGCCCGCTTCAGGCGGACCAGAGACTCCGGGTAGCTGACGTGGGCGTGGGCCATGACGATGGCGGCCTTCACATTCCAGTGGGCCTGCTTGAGCAGGTCACCGGCCTCTTCGTGGTCGAGCCCGGTCACGGTGGTGATGATGCGGCGCGCGCGATCGCGCGCCTTCTCCGAGCCGGCGTCGACGTCGACCATCAGGTTGCCGTAGGTCTTGCCCAGATGAACCATCGCCACCGTGGTCAACATGTTGAGCACCATCTTGGTTGCGGTGCCGGCTTTCAGGCGGGTGGAGCCCGCGATGACCTCCGGCCCTACCGCGGGCGAGATGACGATGTCGACGAAGGTCTGCAACTCGGTCCCCGGCCAGCAGGTCACGAAGATGATCTTGACGCCGTTGCGTCGCGCGCGGGTCAGGGCGCCGCGGACGAACTGTGTCATTCCGCTCGCCGATATACCGACGAGGACATCCTTGCGCGTCGGATGCAGGCGGGCCACGGCGCGTGCGCCCTCCTCGAAATTGTCCTCGACCCCCGCCTGAGAACGGAAGAAGGCAGCCCTGCCGCCCGCCATGATCGCCTGCACCAGGTGTTCCGGCGTGCTGAAGGTCGGTCCCATCTCGGCCGTCTCGAGCACGCCGAGGCGGCCGCTGGTCCCCGCGCCGACGAAGATCAATCGACCGCCCTTCTGCAACGACGCCGTAATGAGGTCCGAGGCGGTCGCGATCCGGGCCTTCTCGCGCGCCACGGCGGCGAGGACCCTGCGGTCCTCACGCATCATCAGGCTGATCATGTCCTCCGTGGACGCCTGGTCCATGGCCTGGCTGGCGGGGTTGATGGCTTCGGTCGGGAGGTCCTTCCACTTCGAGGACATGCGGAGACTCCACCTGGGTTCGTCACGAGCCCGCGCCGCGGCGGGATCGCCCGGGGTGACGGTTTGACGGGCTGAAGAAGGACGGAGTATAAAGATCGATTGTCTCGTGACCAACGGGCCGTCATGTGGAATGTCGACGCCATGCCGCCGGGTCGCCCGTCCACGATGCCCATCCGGACCGCGCCGCCGGGCACGGACACCGGAAGCGGATGACGCGGCCGGCACATTGTAGTGATCCCGGGGCCATCATCCGCAAGCAGGATGATGGCCTTTTTTTCTGAACCGCTGAATTCCGTGCTCAAAGTCGCCCTGGTCGGGTTCGGAACGGTAGGCCAATCGGTGGCCCGCATCCTCTGCGGGGACGGCCGGCGCCCGCTCGTCCTGTCGCACGTGTGCAACCGGCATGTGGAGCGCAAGGTAGTCGACTGGGTGCCTCCCTCGGTCACCTGGACGTCCGACTTCGACGACGTGCTGCACTCCGACGCCGACGTCGTGGTGGAGGTCATCGGCGGCAGGGACCCGGCAAGCGACTGGATTCGGCGGGCGCTCGAGGCCGGCAAGTCGGTAGTAACGGCCAACAAGCAGGTCATGGCCCACACCGGCGCCGAGTTGATGCGGATCGCGGCCGACCGGAAACGCCACCTGCTGTTCGAGGCCGCGGTCGCCGGCGGCATCCCCATCATCCGGTCGGTGCGGGAGGGTCTGGCCGGCGATCGGCTGCAGCGCGTGCTCGGCGTGCTGAACGGCACCTGCAACTACATTCTGACGCGCATGGAAGCAGGGCGGGTCTCGTTCGAGGACGCGCTGCGGGAGGCGCAGGAACGGGGTTATGCCGAGGCCGACCCCACCGCCGACGTCGACGGCGGCGATGCACAGGCCAAGCTCGCGATTCTTGCGGCGGTCGGTCTCGGGCGCGGGGTCCCCGTCCAGGAGATTCCACTGCGTTCGATCCGCCCGGTCGAGCCGGTGGACTTCCAGTACGCCCGTCGGCTGGGTTGCACGATTCGCCAGGTGTCGCGCGCCGAGGCGGCTGACGGCGCCGGTACCGGCGTCGTCGCCTCGGTGCAGCCGATGCTGGTGTCGGTGACGTCGCCGCTGGCGCGCGCCGAGGGGAGCCAGAACGTGGTCATCCTCGACGGCGCCCACGGCGGCGAGAGCGCGTTCCGCGGCTTCGGCGCGGGCGGCGGTCCAACCGCGGTGGCCGTCGTCTCGGACCTCGAGGCGGTCGCGCGCGCCGGCGTCACTGCGCCTCGGAGCTGGCCGTCGGCGACGCGAGCACAGGTGGAGACGGACTTCACGGCCTCGCAGTATCTGCGCTTCGTCATCGTCGACCGACCCGGTATCATTGCTTCGCTGGCCGGCGTCTTCTGGCGGCACGGACTCAACATCGACTCGGTACTGCAGGAGCCGGACTGGCCGAAGTCGGCCCTGCCCTTCGTCGTGACCCTCGAGCCCTGCAGCTCCGCCGCGGTGCAGGCCGCGCTGGCGGAAATCGAGGCGTTCGACTTCCATGCGCGGACACCGGTCTGGATGCCGATCCTTCCGCGCGGAGAGCGCTGCTCATGAGCTACCTCACCGGCCTTCGATGCTCCTTGTGCCAGACCCCGTTTCCGGCAACGGCGCTCTATGTCTGCGATCAGTGCCTCGGACCCCTCGAAGTGACCTACGACCGCGACGGCATTCGCCGCGCCGTCTCGCGGGAGACCATTGCCTCCCGCCCGCCGAATCTCTGGCGCTACCGGGAGTTCCTGCCGATAGACGGCGAGCCGCGCACCGGGATGACCTCCGGATTCACGCCGCTCGTCCGGGCCGACCGGCTGGCCGCCGAGCTCGGGATGCGCGAGCTCTACCTGAAGGACGACTCCGTCAATCATCCGACCCTCTCCTACAAGGACCGGGTCGTGCCCGTCGCCGCGACGCGCGCCTGCGAGCTGGGGTTCAGCGTTTTCGGCTGCGCGTCGACAGGGAACCTCGCCAACAGCGTGGCTGCGCACGCCGCGCGGCTCGGCCTCGACTGTTACGTCTTCATTCCACGCACCCTCGAGCCGGGGAAGATCCTGGGATCCGCGGTCAGCGGCCCCCACGTCGTTGCCATCGACGGGAACTACGACGATGTCAACCGCCTCTGCACGCAGGTCGGCGAGCGCTACGGCTGGGCCTTCGCGAACATCAACCTGCGGGCGTACTACGCGGAGGGGGCGAAGACGTACGGTTTCGAGGTCGTCGAGCAGCTCGGCTGGCGATTCCCGCGTCATCTCGTCTGTCCCGTCGCGGGGGGCACGCTGCTTCCGCGCATCGGCCGCGGCTTTCACGACCTGCTCGACGCCGGTCTGGTGGATGGCCAGCTCCCGCGCATTCACGCCGCGCAGGCGGCCGGATGCGCACCGGTCATCCACGCCCTCGACGAGGGGCTCGACTATCCCGAGCCGGTCAGACCGGACACGATCGCCAAGTCGATCGCCATCGGGAACCCCGCCGACGGGTTCCACGTGCTGCGGACGGTACGGGAATCCGGGGGCAGCGGGGCGGCGGTGACGGACGCCGAGATCATCGACGCGATCGGACTGCTGGCGCGGACCGAGGGCATCTTCACGGAGCCGGCCGGCGGCACCACGCTCGCGGTCACCCGCAAGCTCGTCGGCGAGGGGGTCATCCCACGGGACGAGAGCACCGTCGTCTGCATCACCGGAAACGGATACAAGACGGCCGACGTGATGGCGCCGTCCCTGGCTGCGCCCACCGCCCTCGGCCGGTCCCTGGCGGAGTTCGAGGCCTTCATGGCCGAGCGGCAGCAGGCCCATCAACCGGTGTCCGGCTGACGATGAGGCGATCCGAGCGGAGCGAGATCGTCGAGGCGGAAGGCCACCTGGTCGATTCGCAGTTGCTGAACGCGATCTTCGACCGGGTGATCGAGCGGCAGGCGCGGTTCGACGTCCTGCGGTTCGATCTCGGCCGCAACAACGAGGAATACTCGCATCTGAAGCTGAAGGTCACGGCCCCGGACGAGACCGTCCTGGCCGGGTTGCTCGAAGACCTGATGCCGCTCGGCTGTCATCCGATCCCCGAGCGCGACGCCGTCCTCAAGCGTTCCGAACAAGCCGGGTGCGTGGCCGACGACTTCTATTCGACGACCAACCATCGGACCTATGTGCGGCACGGCGGTGCATGGCTGGAGGTCGAACGCCAGCGCATGGATGCGGTGATCGTGATCGAGAACGGCCGGGCGGCATGCCGCAAGTTGCGCGACGTCGCGGCGGGCGATGCGGTCGTCTGCGGCGTGGGCGGCATCCGGGTCTCGCCCGAGTTCCGCGAGCGCGACCGGCTGGGCTTCGCGTTCATGGTGAACGACGTGTCCACCGAGCGGCGCGTCGAAGTCAGTGCCTCCAAGGTGCTGGCGATGATGAAGGACGTGAAGCGGGAGGGCGGACGCATCGCGTTCGTCGCCGGTCCGGTTGTCGTCCACAGCGGCGGCGTGACCTATTTCTGCGACCTCATCCGGCGCGGTTTCGTCGACGTGCTGCTGACCGGCAATGCGCTCGCCGTGCACGACGCCGAGCGCGCGCTGTTCGGCACCTCGCTGGGGATCGACCTGGACGCCGGGACCGCGGTCGAGGAAGGCCACCGCAATCACATGCGTGCGATCAACGCGGTCAATCGCGCCGGCGGCTTGCGGCCGGCGGTCGATCAGGGACTGCTGCGGTCAGGCATCATGTACGAGGCGATTCGGCACGACGTGGACTACGTGCTCGCCGGGAGCATCCGCGACGACGGGCCGTTGCGGGACACCCTCATGAACCTGATCGAGGCGCAGGACCGCTACACGGAGGCGCTCCGCGGGGTGAGCATGGTCGTGATGCTGTCGACCATGCTGCACAGCATCGGGGTCGGCAACATGCTGCCGTCGGATGTGCGCGTGGTGTGCGTCGACATCAATCCTGCCGTCGTGACCAAGCTCGCGGACCGCGGCTCGTCCCAGACCGCGGGCATCGTGACCGACGTCGGTCTGTTCCTGCACCAACTGACGGTCCAGCTCGACGCGCGGAACGGCGGACCGGAAGTGCCGCCCGCCGCGGGCGGGGTGCGGCCATGACGGCAACTGCGGACCTTTCTCCCATCGTCGTTCAGAAGTACGGCGGAACCTCGGTCGCCACCGCGGAACGGATTCGCGCGATCGCGGAACGGGTGGCGCGTGTCCGCCGCGACAGCCCCCGGCTGGTCGTCGTCCTGTCGGCCATGGGCAAGACGACGGACGGCCTGGTGGCGCTGGCGCATGAGGTCTCCGACGATCCGGGTGGGCGCGAGATGGACCTGCTGCTGGCGACCGGCGAGCAGGTGTCCGTCTCGCTGCTGGGTCTCGCGCTGCAGCACAAGGGGATCCCGGCTGTCTCCCTGACCGCCTCGCAGTGCGGGATTCGGACCGACGATGCGTTCAACATCGCCCGTATAGAGTCCATAGACACACGGCGGATTCTCGCCGAGCTGGATCGGCGACGGGTAGTGATCATCGCGGGCTTCCAGGGCATCACCCGGGATCACGAGGTGACGACGCTCGGCCGCGGCGGCAGCGACATAACCGGGGCCGCAGTGGCGGCTGCGCTCGAAGCCAGTGTCTGCGAGATTTGCACCGACGTGGACGGCGTCCTGACGGCCGACCCGCGCAAGGTGCCGCATGCGATGCAGTGGAGAGAGATAAGTTACGAGGAAGCGATCGAGATGGCGTCGAGCGGCGCCAAGGTCCTGCACCCGCGGGCAGCCGAGGTGTGCATGGCCTACCGCATCCCGATCCACGTGCGGTCCAGCTTCCACGACGGCGACGGTACGTGGATCCGCGGAGGCGACGAGATGGTGATGGAGCAGGCGGCGGTGGTCGGCGTCAGCAGCGACAGGAAGATCGCCAAGGTGACGCTGATCGACGTGCCGGACCGGCCGGGGCTGGCGGCCGAAGTGTTCCGGGACCTGGCGGCCCGGGCGATCAGCGTACGGCTGATCATTCAGGGGGCGAGCGCCGAAGGCCTGGGACGCATCACGTTCGTGCTCGACGACGAGTACGTCGAGGGCGCCACGCGCCTGGCGGAGGACTGGAAGGCGCGTGGACTGACGACGACGGCGGTCGTCGACCGCGAAGTCGCCAAGATCTCCATAGTCGGGTCGCGGCTCGCGTCGACTCCCGGCCTCGCCGCCCGGATGTTCGCCGTGCTCGCGCGCGAGGGCATCAACATCGACTGCATCAGCTCTTCGGAGATGAAGATCGCCTGCGTGATTGCCGACTCGCACGTGGACGAGGCGATCCGCGCCGTCCATGACGAGTTCTTTCCGGCAGGCACGGCTCCGCAGGCGGAGCGGGAGGCACGCTGAAGGCCCCCGGCCGCGTGCCGGCGGCCGGAGAGGACACGGCGCGCCGACACCGACGGCGCCGGGCTCCGGCTAGTCGGCAGGCGCCGCACCGGACGCGTAGTCGACCACGAGCCGGATCGGCGCCGACGGGTCTCCGCCGATCAGAGAAGGTCCGGACGCGTGGTCCGCACCCGGATGCAGGATCGCGTTGACCTCTATCGTCGTACCGGCGGGGAGGGCGATCGGCGCGTCGAACCAGTAGCGGGTGGGCCACGCGGTGTCAGGCTCGCGCAGGAAGAGCATCGGCACCCGGATCCCGCCGGGCGTCACCGCCACGACCTGCACGTCCTTGGCGTCCACCTCGACCTCCGGCAGGATGGAGATCGCGCTGACGTCCTCGCCCACTTCCTGCCGGAAGCTCAGGGTCAGTCCGGTCGCGGGCTCCGGCGAGGAGAGCAGCATCGATTCGACGACCCGGTCGCTCTCGGCATCCACGTAGAGTCCGATCCGGCTCCGATCGACGAACTCCTCGCCCTCGGTGATCCAGGTCTTCTTGTAGTGCAGGCGCGCGACGATGTCGGCGCCCGCCGGCAGATGGCGGGCAGCGCCTTCCTGCCGCACGCTCCGGCGTCCCGGCGACCAGAGCGCGACCGGGACGCCGGCGGGGAAGTCACGCCCCGCGGCCTCTCCGAAGCCAGGTCCTTCGTCCTCCGCATCCAGCGCGCGCGCCGTCCCGGTCGCGTCGACGTAGATGGCCACGTCACGGACGACGGCGCCCGCGCCCGGCATCACGTCCGCACCGGTCACGTACAGCTCCTCCGTCGTCCCCGTGGGGAGGACGAAATAGCGGACGAGCTCATTGGTGCCGGTGTCGAGGGTGAAGGGCTCCTGCATCTCGATCTCGAGATCCGGGGCTCCCAGCGGCCACTCTTCCGGCTCGCCCACCGGTGCGGGCCGCAGGGCCCGCGGGCCCTGTGGGTATCCGCCGCTGGACCACTCCAGGATCATATCCATCTCGTGGGCCGGCAGGGCGTGTCCGTTCCGAAAATCCCCGAAACCGTCTTCCGCCTTCCAGGGGGGCATCCGCAACCCCAGGACCTCCTCGCGGATCGACTGCGCCCAGGGATAGGCGCTCTGATACGACACGAGCGACATCGGCGCGATGCCGCCCTCGCGATGGCAGGATCCGCAGTTGTCCCGAAAGATCGGAAACAGGTGCTCGTTGTAGTTCCACCGCGAGGCGATCGGCGTGTGGGTCTGGGTCGTCTCCTCGAGCTGACCGCCCACCATGACCAGCGCCGCCGCGGCGCCCAGACCCCAACGTGCGTATCGAGTCGTCATCGCTGCATCTCCCTGGCCGAGCTCTGCCGTCGTTCGCCTCGTGAACGGCAGCTTCATCCGCCACGCCGAGCGGCTGGCGCTGCAGGGGCCGGCTATCGCGGTCCCGTCCCCTCGTAGACCTGATTGATCCCGCGCACCGCCTCGCTGAAGACATCGTGCGCCTCGCTCACCTGCTGCTTGTTGCCGAGATCCCCGTACCAGTCGAGGAGCCAGGCCGCCCGCACCAGGCTGCGCACCGCGATGCGCACCTGGTTCCGGCCTTCGACCGGCAGTGCCTCCGCACGTTCGCCGAGTGCCAGCGCGAGCTCCTTCGACTGCAGGGCCGGAATGAAGATCTCCGTGAATCTGCCTTCCGCCACCAGGCGTTCGATCTCGTCGTTGCGGGCGCCTATGCCGGTCACGATATCGAGCGTCCGCTCCGGAATCCGGGGGCGAATCCGCTCCGCGAGCGGCAGCGTCGCCGGCACGTCCGTTGCGGCGGCGACCGTCGTGACGGGAGCATCGGCGGTCAATCCCGCGAAGATGAAGTCGAAGCGATCCTCCGGGTAGTCCTCGACCATCCGGATCTTGGCGATGAAGTCGGCGGGCGGCGGACGGTCGCCGACCTCCGCTTCGAGGTACGCGCCGTCAGGAGAGGGGAGAAGCGCGGCCGACTCGACCTCGATGAACTCGTCGGTCGCCGGGTCGTAGTCCTCTTCCAGCACGACGCGCCCCATCCACATGGTCACGTCGACCGGGTCCCTGTAATTGTCCGTGGCGTAGAGACGGAAGACCCCGGGCTCCGGGTAGGTTCCCTCGATGTGATGGAAGCTGTCGGGTGCCATGAAGACCCGCCCGCCGTGCCGCGGGCTGTGATCCATGTGCGCCCCGGGCGCCGCGTCTACGACCCCGCAGGTCAGCATCGTCGAGCCGTAATAGGGATTGCGGACCGGGCCGTCGATCTGGACCCAATTGGAACCGCCGTCGTACATCGGACAGTATGCCCTTGCGTAGCCGACCGGCAGGTCCATGCCCGCGAGAAACTCGGACAGCGGCTTGAACGCGCTGCGCATCGATGCGATGTCCTCCGCGCCGGCCGCGGCCTCGGCCAGCGGGCCGATGACGCTGTCCGCGATCGCGATGACATCGGCCAGCGCGCTGCGGGCGCCCTCGAAGTCGTCGGCCGCGAGCGCTGCCTGCGCGCGCACGTACTCGGCAACCTGCGTGCCGAGGTCCGCCTGGCCGGCGCCGGTGGATCCGTGGACCGCGTGGTGCGCGGCAGGGACGAGCAGCAGCGCCCCGAGCAGACCGGCGAGAACGGCAGGATGCTTCACTTGTGGAGACATGGAACCGGATCCTCTTGAAGGTGCGGAAGAGCTGCCGAAGCCATTGGCGTTCCAGGTTGCGCGAAGGGGCATTATACAACGTGCGGCATCCCGCTGGCAATCGCAGATTTCCTGTAACTCCTTGTGTAGATTGAAGTACCAGGAAATCAGAGCAGGCTGTCGACACCACCGTTGACCGGCGCGCTGATGCCCGCCGCAGGGCCGGCCGATACAGTGGGAGTGAACGCGGAGCTGGTCGATGCGTACCTGGACGACCTGAAGGCGGCCCGGCGCCTGGCGGTCAATACGGTAAGCGGCTACGCCCGCGATCTCGTGCTCCTGGTGCGCTTTGCCGAAGCGCGCCGGGCGCGCGTGGACCGGCTCGGCCGCCGCGACCTGGAAGCGTTCGTCCGCGAGCTGATGGGATCCGGCCTCGCACCCCGGTCCGTCGCCCGTACCGTGGCCTGCGTGCGGGGCTTCTATCGCTTTCTGCAGGTCGACGGGCACGTGGCTTCGAGCCCGGCCGACGAGTTGCGCGCGCCCCGGTCATGGCCCGCGCTGCCGAAGTTCCTCTCCATCGACCAGGTCGACGCCCTCATGAACGAGCCGGACACGTCGACCGCAATCGGCACCCGCGACCGGGCGTTGATCGAGCTGATCTACGCCACCGGCCTGCGGGTGTCCGAACTGGTGTCGCTGCAGCCCGGGGACCTGCACCTGGATGCCGGCTACCTGGTCTGTCTGGGCAAGGGGAGCAAGGAGCGCCTGGTCCCGGTCGGCCGCGCGGCCGTCGAGTGGGTGCGCCGCTACCTGGCATCCGCCCGGCCGGCTCTGCTCGGTTCGCGGAATTCCACCTGGGTCTTCGTCAACGCGCGGGGCGGCGTCCGTCTCACCCGCGTAGGCTTCTGGAAGCGACTCAAGCAGTACGCCCGGCAGTCGGGATTGCCGCGGGATGTAAGCCCGCACGTCCTGCGGCACTCGTTTGCGACCCACCTGCTCGAACGCGGCGCGGACCTGCGCTCCATTCAGACTCTGCTCGGGCACGCCGACCTCTCGACCACCCAGATCTACACGCACATCATCGAGGCCCGGCTCAAGGCGGTCTACGACCAGTGCCATCCCCGGTCCTGATTGACCGGGCGGCCGTTCCTTGGTTACCGTATGCGGTTGGCGTGGGCGCGCGGGGACTCGCCGTAGCGGAATGAACTGCCCGTGAGCGCGCGGGCGACCCCGCCGGATCTGCGCATTCATCTTCGCCGCGAAGGGAGATTCACCGCACATGCGCCGGACAGGCCGTTATCTCTTCACCTCCGAATCGGTCACGGAAGGCCATCCGGACAAGATCGCCGACCAGGTCTCCGACGCCGTTCTGGACGCCGTTCTGCGGGACGATCCGAACGGGCGCGTCGCCTGCGAAACGCTGCTGACCACGGGGCTGATCGTGCTGGCGGGAGAGATCACGACGACCGCCAGCGTGAAGTTCGCCGATGTCGCCCGCGAGGCGGTGCGGGACGTCGGCTATACCCGCGCGAAGTTCGGCTTCGACGCGGACACCTGCGCGGTGCTCTCGTCGCTGCACGGGCAGTCGCCCGACATCGCCATGGGTGTCGACCCCGGCGGCGCCGGCGACCAGGGCCTGATGTTCGGGTACGCCTGCAACGAGACCCCCGAGCTGATGCCGCTGCCCCTCATGCTGGCGCATCATCTGGTGAGGTCGTTGTCGAACGTCCGTCGCGAAGGGCGATTGGGGTACCTGCGTCCCGACGGCAAGTCGCAGGTCACGGTGGAGTATGAGGGAGACCAGCCGCGGCGCATCGACGCGGTCGTGGTTTCCAGCCAGCACAGCGACGAGATCTCGACCGGGCAGTTGCGCGACGACATCACCCGCGAGGTCATCCGCGCCACCGTGCCGGCGTCGATGATGGACGACGAGACCAAGATCTACGTCAACCCGACGGGACGGTTCGTAACCGGCGGCCCCCACGGTGATTCGGGGCTGACGGGCCGGAAGATCATCGTCGACACCTACGGCGGGATGGCCCCGCACGGCGGTGGCGCGTTCTCGGGCAAGGATCCGACCAAGGTGGACCGCTCGGCGTCCTACATGGCGCGCTACATCGCGAAGAACTGCGTGGCGGCCGGCCTGGCAGACCGCGTGCAGGTCCAGCTCGCGTATGCGATCGGCGTTGCCGAGCCGGTCTCGGTCCTCGTCGACTCGTTCGGCACCGGCAGGATTGACGAAGCCCGGCTCAGCGGGCTCGTGCGCGAGCATTTTTCGTTGACCCCGAAGGGCATCATCGAGATGCTGGCGTTGCGGCAGCCGATCTACCGCAAGACGGCAGCCTTCGGCCACTTCGGCCGGACGGACCCGGAATTCACCTGGGAACGGACCGACAAGGCCGCCGCGCTGCGCTCCGCCGCGGGGATCTAGGAATCTGCGCCGCAAGAGCGGCGTTCGACTCCGGGCAGGCCCGGTCGAGCGGGCATCGGAGCCGCCGGCGACGGCTCTCGTGCCGGGCTGCTTGCCGGGATCGGCGCCGGCGGCCCGCGCGGACGCCCGGGCGCAGTGACTTCCGGGAGCCCTCCATGCACCGGTTCGCAGAGCGCGTCACGCGAATAGCGATAGCGGGTGCTCTGGCGGTCGGCTGCGTGGTGCTGTGGGCTCTGCCTCCCGCTTCGCGCGTGGTCGAGCTCGACTCCTTCCCCCGATCGCCGGCGGCTGCCTTCGGAACGACCGTGCGGGGCGCATTCCATGTCCACAGCCGCGAGTCGGACGGCAGCGGCACCGTAGGGGAGATCGCGGCCGCAGCCGCGGCGGCCGGCCTGGACTTCGTGATCCTGACCGACCACGGCGACGGCACGATCAGCCGTCCACCGTGCTACCGTGGCGGCGTTCTCGTCATACAGGCGGTCGAGATCAGCACGGACGCCGGGCACTACGTGGCCCTGGGACTGCCCGCCGCTCCGTATCCGCTCGGCGGAGACGCACGCGGCGTGGTCCAGGACGTCAGGCGCCTGGGCGGATTCGGCGTGGTCGCGCATCCGACCTCTCCGCGAGCGGCGCTGGCCTGGACGGACTGGTCCCTGCCGGTGGACGGGATCGAGTTCCTCAACGGCGACAGCCAATGGCGGGACGACAGCCCGCTCGATCTTCTGCGCACCGCTCTCGGGTACCCGTTGCGGCCGGCTGCGAGCCTCGCATCGCTGCTCGCGCGGCCCGCGCGCGCTCTCGCCCGGTGGGATGCGCTGGCGGCTCGGCGGCGGGTCGTCGGGTTCGGCGCGGCGGATGCGCATGCGCGGCTGGCGTTCGGGGGCGGGGATGACGGGTACGGCGGGAGAGTCGGACTGCGATTCCCCGGTTACGAGCAGATGTTCCGGGCGTTCGCGATGCGCGTCGAGCTCGACCGGCCGTTGAGCCGCGACGCCGTCGCCGATGCAGGGGTCGTCATCCGGCAGTTGAGGGCCGGTCGAACGTTCACGGCCATCGACGCGCTGGCGGGGCCGGTGCGCTTCAGCTACACCGCGAAGACGGCTGACGGCGGCACCGTGCGCATGGGGGAGCGAGCGCCTCCGGGGCAGGACCTGACCTTGAGAGTCGCCATCGCGGCGCCCGCGGACGCCACGATCCGGCTGCTGGGCTACGGTCGGACGGTGACGCACAGGGCGGGGCGCGCGCTCGACTATCGGGTGTCCCGGCACGACGCGCCGGCCGCGTACCGCGTGGAAGTCGCGCTGCCGGAGGCGCCGGGGCGGCCGCCGGTGCCCTGGATCGTCAGCAATCCCATATTCGTCGGAGAGCCGGCGGAAGCCGCTGCCGCGCCGCCTCCGGCCGGCGGCTCTTCTCCGCCCGGCGAGTCCTGGCAGATCGAGCGCCGCGACGACGCAACGGCCACGCTGACGGAATCGGACGACGGTTTTCGGCTCGCCTTTCGCCTCGGGAACAGCCCGGCGACCTACGTGGCCGCCGTCCGGAGTCTTCGTCCGGGGGCGCTGGCGGAGGCCGCGGCGCTCCGGTTCGACGTCCAGGCGACACGGCCGGTGCGCGCCTCCTTGCAGTTGAGGCGCCCTCGCGAGGGCATTGCGCCACGCTGGCGCCGTTCCTTCTTCGCCGGCCCGGAACGTCGCGCGGTTCGAGCGTTGATCGAGGAGTTCAGGCCCGCCTGGTCGGACGTCCCGGCGCGGCCGGATCTCGCGGCCGTCGACAGCCTCCTGCTGGTCGTCGATACCGTCAACACGGTACCGGGAACGAGAGGTGTTCTCACCGTCGAGAACCTCCGGCTCGAACGGCGGCAGAACCGCTGAACGCACCGGCGCGGCTCGCAGTGCGGGCCGTTACGTGCGCACCGTAAGCAGGAAGTACCCCGCCGAAGCCCCGAAGATCAGGTTCGGCGCCCAGGCGGCGGTTACCGGCATGAGCACGCCGGCACCTCCCAGCGCCCCGAAGACGCTCAGCACCGACCAGTAGCCGAAGGCGAGCACGATGCCGACGCCTACGCCGTACAGGGCGCCGCGCGCACCGGTGGTCACGGCGAACGGCACGGCGATTAGGGTGAGGATTATCGTGATGAAGGGAAACGATGCCTTGCGGTGCAACTCCACCACGAGGCCGACGACGTCGAAGCCCCGTCCGCGCAGCTCCACGATGTACCGCTCGAGCTCCCGGAAGCTCATCAGCTCCGCGTCCGTCCGCTCGGCCGCGAAGACGGCGGGGGAGGCGACCCCCGGCAGCGAACGCTTCCCGTCGTGGCGATACGAGGACGGCGCCTGTGCCGGCCTGGCGAACTCGCGCTCCCAGACGTCCCGGCCCTCCCAGTCGTTCCCGTGGAAGGCGTGGGCGGCGTAGGTCCGGCGCGCCAGCGACCAGGGCCTGGCATCGATCTCGAAGACCGACAGGCCGTCGATTGCGTGCCGGTCCGGGTCGAAGTGGCGGTAGTGGTAGATGACGCCGTCGTGGTACAACCACTGGCGGTTCAGCAGGTCCACGGTTTCCTTCCGGCCCGTCCGGATCTCGCGGTTCAGCGTCTCGGCGGTTCGATTCGCCCGCGCGAGAACGCTCTCGCCGAGCCCGAACAGGACCGCGCTCCAGACGACGCTGAGGCAGAGAATCGGAGACGCCGCCCGGTACAGGCTGATCCCGCACGCCTTCATCACGGTCAGCTCGCTCGTGCGGGTCAGCAGGCCGACGGTGACCAGGGTCGCGACGAGCCCCGAGACCGGCAGGACGTAGTAGACGAACTGGGGCGTCGCGTACCAGAAATACCGGAGCAGCATCGCGCCCGTTGCCTGTTCCTTGAACAGCTTGTCGGACAGGTCGATGAACGTCGTGATGTAGAAGATCCCCAGCAGGCCGACGAACGCGAGTCCGACCCAGTGCAGGTACATCTTCGTCACGTACCAGTCGAGGATGGTGACACCCGATAGCGAGCCGCGCGAGATCGTGACCAGCGGAGGGTGAGCGGGGGAGTCGCCGCCGGCGGATACCGTCGGCGGCCGCCGGCGCGGCCAGGGCAGCGAAATGCCGCGCTCGACCGACCGCGCGCGCCGCAGCAGCAGCACGATGCCGGCGAGGCCGAGCAGAATGTTCGGCAGCCACATCGCGGCCTGCGCGGGAACCTGCTGTCCCTTGGCGAGCGCCTCGGCCTGGTACATCAGCACGTAGTAGGCGAAGATCACGCCGATGCCGAGTGCGAAGCTCGCGGCGCGGCCATCGGTCCGGCTGCTCGCGCCGAACCCCGCTCCGAGCAGCACGAAGACGAAGCACGCAACCGGTATGGAGAACTTCTTGTGCGCCTCCATGATCGGCGCGTGGGGCGAGACGCCCGCCGCACGCATCACGGCGGCCTGCTCGGCCAGCTCCGGGATCGTCATCTCGCGCAGCCCGCGATCCGGTCCGTCTGCAGGGAAGAGCGCCTCGGTATCGAGCTGGATCCGCAGCTCCTCGAACGTGTGCACTTCGTACTCGCGGGCGTCGGCCGGATCCACCCGATGGCGCTCGCCGTTCTCCAGCACGATCGCCACGCTCCGGCGCCCCCGGTCCACGGCGATGCGGCCACGCTCCGCCAGGTAGATTTCAGGCCGGTCCGCTTCCTGTACGTCCGCGAGAAAGACGTCGGACCAGCCCTCGCCGGCCGCGGAGACCTCCTCGACGTACAGCACGACGTCCGGGAAATCGCCCACGTAGAACACGCGCGGCTTCACCTCGCCCTCGGCGCGGTTCGCCTGCACCCGCAACAGGAGCTCCCGGAAACGCTGGTTCGCATCCGGCACCACCGAGAGCAGGAGGTGGCAGTTGATCGCCGCCGCCGCCAACGCAAGGGTCAACAGGGGAGTGAGGATGCGGAACAGACTGATGCCGCAGGCCTGCATCGCCACCGTCTCGCGGTCTCCGGACAGCCGTCCGAGCCCCATCAGGACGCCGACCAGGAGCGCCATCGGAATCGTGACGGAGAGCGACTGCGGCAGCAGGAGCAGCAGCATCTCGGCGACCTGCCGCCCGTCCACCCCGATCCGGATCAGCTCCTCTCCCTGGTTCATGATCGGCGGCAGGAGCATCAGGAAGGTAAAGACCAGCAGCGCCAGGAAGAAGGGGGGAACCACCTCCCGCACGATGTAGAAGCTGATGAGTCTCGGCACGGCAACCGTCCGGTCAGGTCCGCACGGAGAAGAGGAAGCAGCCGGCCGCTGCTCCGAAGATCAGGTTCGGCGCCCACGCCGCGGTCGCCGGCATGAGCACGCCCGCGCTGCCCAGCGCGCCGAATACGCTGAGCACGATCCAGTAGGTGAACCCCAGAGCGATGCCGGCGCCGACGCCGTACAGGGCGCCGCGGGGACCTATCGTCACGCCGAAGGGCACCGCGATGAGCGTCAGGATGAAGGTGACCAAAGGGAAGGACGCCTTGCGGTGCAGGTCGACGACGAGGCTGACGACGTCGAAGCCCAGCGCCCGCAGCTCCACGATGTGCCGCTCGAGCTCGCGGTAGCTCATCAGCTCGGCTTCCGGCAGCTCGGAAGCGAACACATCCGGTGGCGCCACCCCGGGCAGCGTCCGTTCGCCATCCTGCCCGTGCGTCTCGCCTTCGCCCGCCGTCGTTCCGAAATCGCGAGACCAGACGCCGCGGCCGTGCCAGAGATCCTCGAACGACGCCTGAGCCGCGTACGTCCGGCGCGCGAGCGACCAGGGTCGCCCGGCGAATTCGTACACCGACAGACCGTTGACCCGGCTTCTGTCCGCATCGAAGTGCAGGTAGTGATAGATGTCGCCGTCGGTGTTGACGAGCCACGCCCGGTTCGCGATGCCGAACGGCTGCGCGCGCCCGGTTCGAATCTCGTTGTTGAGGGCCTCCGCGCGTCGATTCGCGCGCGCCAGAATGCCCTCGCTGACGGCG
This sequence comes from Vicinamibacterales bacterium, assembly GCA_963662835.3. Lineage (GTDB taxonomy): Bacteria > Acidobacteriota > Vicinamibacteria > Vicinamibacterales > UBA8438 > WTFV01. Next base: position 4,984,821 of record CAXXVU020000002.1, on the reverse strand, counting down.
AAGAGGAGGCCGCTCCACAGCAGGCTGAAGCAGAGCATCGGCGCCGCCATCCGGTAGAGGCTGATGCCGCAGGCCTTCATGACGGTCAGCTCGTTGGTCCGGGTCAGCACCCCGACGGTCACGAGGGTCGTCACCAGCGCCGCGATCGGGAGCACGTAGGAGACGTACTGTGGCGTGGCGTACCAGAAGTACGCCAGCAGCTTCAGCAGGGTCGTCTCCTCCTTGAACAGCTTGTCCGCGAGATCCAGGAACGTGATCACGTAGGCGACGCCCAGCAGACCGGCGAACGCCAGGACCATCCAGCGCAGGTAGATCCGCGCCACGTACCAGTCGAGCAGCCTGATTCCCGACCACGAGCCGGAGAACGCCGCAACCATCGCCGGCTCGTTCGCGGGCTCGCTCGATGCGGGTGGTTCCGAGGGCCGGGGTGCACGGGAACGGAGCCACGGAATCGCCGCCTGCGGCTCGACGGACCCGCAACGCCGCCAGACCAGGGCAGCGCCGGCCAGCCCCATCACGGCGTTCGGTATCCACCTCACGAGGTGCGGGGAGAGCCACTGTCCCTTCGCCAGCGCCGTGCCCAGATACATCATCACGTAGTAGGCGAGGATCACCCCGAGCCCGAGTGCGAAGCTCGCCAGCCGCCCCTCCTTGCGGCCGCTCGCGCCCAGTCCCACCGCCAGCAGCGCGAAGACGATGCACGCGACGGGCACCGAGAACTTCTCGTGGATGGCCATGATGGGCTGATGCGGCGAGGCCCCCGCCTCCCGCATCGCGACCGCCTCCTCCCGGAGCTCGGCGATCGACAGCTCGTTGAATTCCCGCGCCGGCCCGCCTTCGGGAAACAGCTCGGCGGCATCGAGCTGGATTCTCAGCTCCTCGAAATGGTGCACCTCGTACGTCGCCGGGTCCGCCGGGTCCACCCGGTGGCGCGCCCCTTCCTTCAGCGCTACCGCGAGGGTCCGCCGGTCCGGGTCCACCGCAACGCGGCCCCATTCCGCCACGTAGACCTCCGGCTGCGCCGGCCGCCGCACGTCGGCGAGAAACACGTCGCTCCAGCCGTCGGGTGCAACCTCGCGCACGTACACCGCCGTCCGCGGGAACCGCTCGACCTCGAATACGCGCGGCTTGACCTCGCCTTCGGCGCGGTTCGCCGACACCCGGAACACCACCTCCCGGAAACGCCGGTTCGCGTTCGGAACCGCCTCGACCAGTATGTAGCAGTCGATGGCCGCAACGGCGGCCGCCAGGACGAGCAACGGGGCGAGGATCCGCACGATGCTGATCCCGCACGCCTGCAGCGCCACGATCTCGCTGTCGCCCGACAGTCGTCCGAGACCGGTGAGGACACCCACCAGAAGCGCCATCGGGATCGTGATGCTCAGCCCGTACGGCACCAGCGCCAGCAGGATCTGCAGGACGTCGCCGATGTCGACGCCGACGCCGATCAGATCCTCCGCCTGCCGGGTGATCGGGCCCAGCATCACCAAGAAGGTAAAGACGATCTGCGCGAGGCAGAACGGCGGGATGACCTCCCGCAGGACGTACCGACCGGTGATGCCGAGCATGGATGCTGTTCCGGACGCACGGGGTATCGACGCGACGCGCGGCGGTGGCCCCGGTTTCGTCTCGACCTGATCCTATCGGTCGTGCGACGACCGCGCCACCCGCGGAAACAGCGATGCGCCGGGGCGGTGGGACAAACCTCGCCGCGCGGGGTCGACCGGGCCGAGGCCCCGATCCCGGGAACATCGTCGAGCCGCGGCCGACCGGGCCAGGGCCCGATCCGGTGCGTCCGATAAGGGGTGTTATGTTAACTTGCGTGTCGCACGCCCGACGATGAACGTCGGACGACGACGCGCCGCACGGCTCATTCGTCCCCCTCGCGGAAGCCGCCCGAACCACGCAGATCGTCGAGGATGCCCTCGAGCGCCGCGATCAACTGGTCCCGGGGCACGTTCGTCTTCCGAAACGCCAGCCGCAGATTGAACGTGCGGTTCGGGGGCGCGTAGCGGTACACGAACGGCTTCGCCCGGCCCCTGACGCCGCGTCGGTTGGCGGCCATCTCTCGCGCCCGCATGCGGGTCGCGCCGCCGTCACGGCTGATCTGCTCGACCAGGGCGACCATGTCCTCCGGGCTCCGCTGCCTGACAACCTCCAGCAACACCGACTTGGACGTGATGTCCGCGAGACGGCAAAGGCGCTGGATCTCTTCGGGCATCGCGTTGAGGCTCAGCGACTCGGTGATCGAGGTTCGCGATTTCCCGATCCGCCTGGCCAGCTCTTCGTGCGTGTACGCGAAGCGCTCGATGAGCGCCTGCAGAGCCTCGGCCTCCTCGAATGCCGTAAGGTCCTTGCGTTGCAGGTTCTCGATGAGGGCGAGCTCGATGCTCTCGGACTCGTCCGCGGAGCGGACGACGACGGGAAGCTCGGTCAGGCCGAGCTGCACGGCGGCCTGGTAGCGGCGCTCCCCGGCGATGATGCCGAAGCGCTCCCCGCGGGGCCGGACGATCAGGGGCTCGATGACGCCCTTCTCGGCGATCGACGCCTTGAGCTCGGTCAGATCGCCCATCACCTGGCGGGGCTGTTCCGGATTCGGGTCGAGTCGCTCAATCGACACCATGCGCCCAATCGGGGCGCCCGACGACGTGGACAGGGTTTCCACGTAGTGCGCCTCGTGGCGCATGCGCACGGTCTCGGGCAGTCCCCGTCTAGACACGGTCCATGACCTCCTCGCACAGGCTGTAGTAGTCGGCGGCGCCCGTCGAGTTGGGCGCGAAGGTAAAGATGGACTCCCGGTACGCCGGCCCTTCCTCGAGTCGGACGTTCTTGGAAATCACGGTCTTGAAGACCTTGGAGCCGAACGCCTCGCGGATCCGGTTCTTGATATCGCGCCCGAGCGAGGTGCGCCGATCATGCATCGTGATCAGCACACCGAGAATGGCGAGCCCGGGGTTCGCCCGGGACTGTACGCGCTGCACGGTCTCGAGCAGATCGTCGGTTCCCTCGAGGGCGAAGTAGGAGGACTGGATGGGAATGAGCAGGTGCGTGGCCGCGACGAGGGCGTTGACCGTGAGCAGGCCGAGCGCCGGGGGGCAGTCGATGACCGTGAACGCGAAGCGCTTCCCCAGGTCCTCGAGGCGCTCCTTGAGGCGAAAGTGGGCGTCCAGCTCCCCCACGAGCCTCGCCTCCAGCTTCGCCAGCGCGATCCGGGCCGGCGCGATCCAGAGATTCTCCTGCGTCGACGGGCGAATCACGTCGGAGATCGGACAGCCGTCGTCCACCATCGCCTCGTATACGGAGCGGACCGCCTCGCCGCGCTGCACGAATGAGATGGTGCTGTTGCCCTGGGGATCGAGATCGACCAGGAGCGTGGACTTACCGCGGAGAGCGAGCGCCGACGCGAGGTTGATGGCCGTGGTGGTCTTGCCCACGCCGCCCTTCTGGTTGGCGATCGCAACGATCATCGGGGTGCCGGCGATGAACTGGAATGACGCTGCGACAAGGAGCGTGCCGGGATAATGGCAACCGCCAGGATGCCGAGATTCTAGGAACGAGCCGCCCGCGTGTCAAGGCGACGGACGTCCGACCGGACCGTTAAGTCGCTGAGTAGTCAGCAAGTTGCAGCGGATGTCGACCGGCCGACAGCCCGGCCTCTGCCACCATCTGCCCTACATCTTGTACTTGCCGAGATCCTCGGGGTCGAGGTTCTCCAGCCACTTGGCGAGCCGTTCGGAATCGGCCTTGTCCGGGGTGAAGTCGAGGTTCTTGGCGTTCCTGACGACGGAATCCTCGACGTAGATCGGGGCGCTCACGCGCAGCGCCAGCGCGATGGCATCGCTCGGTCGGGCGTCTACCGCGACGGTCTCCTCCCGCATGCGGACGTAGATGAGCGCGTAGAAGGTGTTCTCCTTGAGGTCGCAGACGACGATCTTCTCCACCGAACCTTGCAGGTCGCTGATCACGTTGCGCAAGAGGTCGTGCGTCATGGGGCGCGGCGTGGTCACGTTCTCGATCTGCAGGGCAATTGCGTTGGCCTCGAAGATCCCGACCCAGATCGGCAGAACGTGCTCGCCCGCCTCATCGCGCAGGATGACGATCGGCATGTTCGTTATGGGGTCGACCATCAATCCCTTGATCGTCATCTCAATCTGCATCAGGCCACCTCGTCGCCGCCGTTCGGCGGTGGCCCGACTCCGGGAGACACCGTCCCCCACAGACTGTTGGGCCCGGCACGTTCGACCCGTACGTCGAGCAATCGGCCGATGCAGGTCGGATCGCCCGGAAAGTTCACGACCGTGTTGCCGCTGGTGCGTCCGGCGTACTCGCCGGCGCGCCGCCGGCTCGGAGCGTCGGCCAGCACCGTCACCGTCCTCCCGATCATCGAGTCGTGCAGCTCCTGCTGAATGCTCTGCTGCAATGCCTGCAACGCCATCACTCGATGTGTCTTCTCCCTCTCCGGCACGTCGTCCGGCATGCGTGCGCGGGCCAGGGTGTTCGGGCGTTCCGAGTACTTGAAGGAGAACATGCCGTGGTAGCGTACGGTCTCCGTCAGGCTCAGCGTCTGCTCGAAGTCCACCGCGGTTTCCCCCGGGAACCCGACGATCATATCGGTCGACAGGCTGATGTCCGATACCTGGGTCCGGATCTCGTCGATCAGCGCCAGGTACCGCTCGCGGGTGTGCCGCCGGCGCATCCGGCCCAGCATCCGGGTCGAGCCCGATTGCACCGGCAGGTGAAGGTGCTTGCACACCTTGGGCAAGTCGCGGACCGCTTCGATCATTCGCCCGGTGACGTGACGAGGATGCGGACTGGCGAACCGGATACGGTCGACGCCGTCCACGTCGTGCACCCGCTCCAGCAGTCCGGCGAAATCGCAGTCGGCAGCGTCCGGCGCCTGGTAGTGATTCACGATCTGGCCCAGCAGGTGCACTTCGCGATGGCCGGCGGCGGCCGCGGCCCGGACCTCGGAGATCACCTCCGCCACCGGCCGCATCCGTTCGCGGCCGCGGGTGTAGGGCACCACGCAGAAGGCGCAGAAGTCGTTGCAGCCTTCGATGACCGTCACGAAGGCCTTGACGGGATCCTCGCGGACCGCGACGCCGAGGGGGAAAGAGACGTTGTCGTAGGGATTCGTGTCCACCTGCGGGCGGCCGGTGCGCTCGGCCTCGTCGAGGGCCTGGGGCAGCATCGCCAGCGCCTGGGTCCCGATAACGACGTCCACCAGCGGGGCGCGTTCGATGATTCGCGCCCCCTCCTGCTGTGCGACACAGCCTGTCACGGCGACCAGCGGGCGGTCCTCGCGAGCCCGGCGCCGGAACCTGTCGAGTCGTGCGAACAGCTTCTCGGCGGCCCGTTCCCGCACGCTGCAGGTATTCACGACGATCAGATCCGCGTCCTCCGCCGCCTCTGCCCGCGAGTAGCCCGCCTGCAGCAGCAGGCCCCCGAGCCGCTCGCTGTCATGCACGTTCATCTGGCAGCCGAACGTCTCGACGGCATACGTCCTTGCCATGGTCCTCCTCGATGGTCCGGGACTGGCTTCCTTCCGCATCGGTCGGGGTCGCGGCTGCCGCCGCCGCCCGCCTGTCTTCCAGCAGCTCCGCCGCGGTCGCCAGAGCCGTCCTGCTGTCGGATCCGGTCAGCAGGCGCGCCACCTCCGCGACCCGCTCGACCGGAGTCAACCGTTCGACCACGGTCCGCGTCCGCCCGCCCTCCACCCGTTTCGAGACGCCGAAGTGCGCCGTGGCGTGCGCGGCCAACTGGGGAGCATGCGTCACGCACAGAACCTGATAGCGCGATCCCAGTGCCCGCAGGCGCTCCCCCACCCGGTCGGCGGCCCGCCCCCCGATACCCGCGTCGACCTCGTCGAACACGAGCGTCTTGCCGGCGGCGTCGGTCGCCACCAGCGTCTTGAGGGCGAGCATGACCCGCGACAGCTCGCCGCCGGAGGCGACACTCGCGAGCGGCCGCGCGTCCTCCCCCGGATTCGCGGACAGGAAGAGCTCGACGCGGTCCGTGCCGCGCGAGCTCCAGCGTTCTGCTGCGAGGCCGGTATCGACGCCGACATCGACCCGCCCGTTGGGCATGGCCAGATGCCTCAACTCGGCTTCGAGCGCCGGCGCAAGCAGCCGCGCCTTGTCCACGCGCTGCGCCGACAGCGCGCCGGCGGCCGCGAGGTACCTGTTCCGTGCCGCGGCCGCGTTCGTCTCCAGCGCGGTCCGGCTCGCCTCGCCGTCGAGCAGGCTCGCCATCTCCGCGGCAATCGTCCGGCGCCGTTCGAGGACCGCGTCGAGTGCTCCCCCGTATTTTCGCACGAGCCTCTCGAGGTCCGCGAGCCGGGCCTCGACCTCGGCCAGCCGGTCCGGCGCCACCTCGACGTCGGCGGCGCAGGACCGCAAAGCCTCCGCAAGGTCCTCGAGCAGCGGAACGACCGTCTCGCGAACCGCCGCCTGCTCCTCGAACGCGGAGTCCAGCGTCGCCAGCTCGTCTACCTGCCGCCACACGGCGCCGAGAGCGGACAGGACGGAGTCGTCTCGCTCGTACAAGGCAGCGTAGGCGTTGCCGGCGAGACCGAGCAGCCGGTCGGCGTTGGCGAGCCGCCGGCGCTCGTTGCGCAACCGCTCATCCTCCCCCGGCTGCGGGTCGACGCGTTCGATCTCTCCGAGCTGGAACTCCAGGAACTCGGCGCGCGCCGCTTGCTCGTCCGCCCCGAGCCGGGCCGCATCGAGCTGCGCCTCGGCGTCCCGCCAGCGCGCGTGGGCGGCCGCCACTTCCGCCGCCGCCGGCTCGAGCTCGCCGTAGGTGTCCAGCAGCCCCATGTGGGACCGTGGGTCGAGCAGAACCTGGTGCTCATGCTGACCGTGGACGTCGATCAGGCGCCGGCCGAGCGTCTTCAGCGCCGCGGCGGTCGAGAGCGCGTCGTCGATGAATATCCGCCCGCGCCCCCGGGCCGGAATCTCGCGTCTGACGATGATCTCCGAGCCGTCTGCGTCCTCGAGCGTGGCCTGCACGAGGGCCCTGGCGGCGCCGGTACGCACCAGATCGCCGCTGCTCCGCTCGCCGATCAGGAGTGCGAGAGCACCGATGATGATCGACTTGCCGGCTCCGGTCTCGCCCGTCAGGACGTTGAAGCCGTGGTCGAATTCGATGTCGAGCGTATCGACGATGGCGAGATCGCGGATGCTGAGGAAACGGATCATGACCGGCGGCCGTTCTTTCCGCGTACCGGGCGACCGCCGGATCGACCCGGATCGCGACGGTCGGGAAGGAAGCGTCATGTTAACATAACGTTTGACAGCGGCCGCGCGGCGTGGTAGTCTTCGGCAACTAGCGCCTTCCCAGCGGCGCGCCATTTGTCAGAAAATTGACGGAGGAACCGAGGTGCGTATCCTTGGATACTATGCCTTTGCCTTCCTTCAGGCGCCCGTGGCGAGCGAGCCTGCGGAGGGTTTCGGCGGTCTGTTCGGTCTCATTGCCCGTACTTCCCTCATCGGCCAGTTCGTACTGGCTTCCCTGCTGGCTTTCTCCGTCGTCTCGTGGGCGATCATCCTCTTCAAGCTCTGGCAGTTCAGGCAGGTCGACGCTCAGACTTCGACGTTCGTGGCCATCTTTCGCAAGAGCCGGAAGTTCTCGGAGGTGCAGTCCGTGTGCAATTCGCTCGCCGCGAGCCCGCTGACCGGGGTGTTCCAGGCCGGCTACGTCGAGCTGAACTCGCAACTGCGCGACACCGAGAACCCGCGGAGCGATCCGCTGGCGTCGGGCGCGCCGCGTCCGACCTTGCGGAGCTTCGAGGCGCTCGATCGCTCGCTGCTTCGCGCCACCAACGTCGAGGTCCACAAGCTCGAGCGCCACGTGGCGCTCCTCGCCACGACCGCGAGCATCACCCCGTTCATCGGTCTCTTCGGAACGGTGGTCGGCATCATCATCGCGTTTCAGGAGATCGGCGTAACCGGCTCGACGAATCTCGCGGCGGTGGCGCCGGGCATCGCCGAGGCGCTGATCGCGACCGCGGCGGGACTGTTCGCGGCGATTCCCGCGGTCTACTTCTACAACCACCTCACCCACCGGGTGAAGGTCACGGCGTCCACGATCGACGACTTCTCGCTCGAGTTCCTCAATATCGCCGAGCGGTACTTCTCCGGGTGAGGTCCGAGTCAAGATGCCGAGCATTCAGAAGACGGAAGGCGGCGGGGGCGGCGGCCGGCGGCGGGGACGCCGGACGACCACCTCGCTCTCCGAGATCAACGTCGTGCCGCTCGTGGACGTCATGCTCGTCATGCTCGTCATCTTCATGGTGACGGCCCCCATGATGCAACGGGGGCTCGACGTGCAACTGCCCGAGGCGCGGCGTGCCGACCCGCTGGCGTCGGAGCGGCTGTTCGTCACCGTTCCGCTCGCCTATCGAACAGAGCGCGTCGTCCAGGTGGGGGACGACACCGTCGGCATCGACGCGCTGCCGACTCGTCTGGAGGCGGAGCTCGAGGGACGCGGCGAGCGATCGGTCTTTCTGCGCGGCGACAGCGAGATCACTTACGGCGAGCTGGTTTCGGTGATGGACCAGCTCAAGGAGGGAGGGGTCGAGGACGTGGGACTGGTGCTCGACCTGCCGCGTCAGCGATAGCGGTGCACGGTGCAGGAAGCAGCCTCTCAGATCCTGACGGCGCGATCGGACGAGCAGGACGAGCTGCGTCGCACGCTGGTCGTGTCGCTGCTGGCTCACGTCGTATTCGCGGCGGTCGTCCTGTTCGGCCCCACCGGCTGGATGTCCGACTCGGCCGGCGAACCCGCACTCAACGTGATGACGCTCCGGCTGGGCGGACCCGAGGGGCCCGGTGAAGGGGGACGCACCGCCCTCGGCGGGCGTCCGATCCAGGACGTCGTCCCGCTGCCGGAGATCCGCCGTCCGCAGTGGATCCAGCCCCCCACCGCCGCCCCGCCCAGGATGATCCTGCCGGTGCCGGAAGCCGTGCCCGCCCGCCGGCCGGAGCCCGAGGTCGAGGTCGAGACGGCCCCCGACGAAGCGCGTGGACGCACACCGACGCGTGGGCCCGAGGCTCGCGAGGGATCGACCATGGCCGACACCGGCGTCGAGGGAACCGGAGTCGGGCTGTCGGGAGGCGGGCTCGGCGGAAACGGGACCGAGATCGACGTGGGCGACTTCTGTTGCCCCTGGTACCTGTCCACGATGGTCGATTCGATTCGCAGACGGTGGGACAACAACCAGCGGGTCACCGGCTCGGTCGTGGTTCACTTCACCATCCAGCGCAGCGGCGTGATCGGCGGCGTGGGGGTGGACCGATCCAGCGGCTATCACGCCCTCGACCTGAGCGCCCAGCGCGCCGTTCTGCTGACGCGCGCCCTGCCGCCGCTCCCTGCGGAGTATCCGGACGCCGATCTGCCGGTGCGCCTTACGTTCGAGTATCAGCCATGACCAGACCATTGCTTCGCTCGCTGTCGTTCGTGTCCGTCTTCCCGGTCGCCGGAGCCCTTCTCCTGGCCCAGCAGTCGCCGGCACCGGACCCGCCATCCACCGCGCAGTCCGGGATCGAGCTCATCATCGGCGATCGCATCGGCGCACAGCCGCGCCTGGCCGTGCCCGACTGCCTCGCCCTCACCAGCGATCAGGCGACCGTGGAGGCGGCGTCCACCATCGCCCAGGTACTCTTCGACGACCTGGAATTCGAGCGGGAGTTCCGCATGCTGGCGCGCGACACCTACCGCACGGTCCCCCGCGCCCGGAGCCTGACCGACCTGCCGCTGAACGCGTGGCAGGAAATCGGCGCGGACGGTGTCGTGAGCTGCTCCGTGAGGCGCCAGGCCGACGGCGAGCTGCTCGTCCGCGCCAGGCTCTTCAACGTCCGCTCGCTGGATTCGACGCTCGGGGTCGAGTACGCCGGCTCGTACCGCGACGTCAGGCGGTACGCGCACGAGCTGTCGAACGAGATCCACTGGCAGCAGCGCGGGCTGGAGGGCATCGCCCGCAGTCACCTCGCCTTCGTTTCCGACCGCGACAGCGAATCCGTGCTCGGCCTCGTGCCGAACCGGCAGACGAAGGAGATCTACGTAGCCGACTACGACGGGGCCAACGTGCGGCGAGTGACCGTCAGCCGGTCGCTCAACGTAACGCCCGCGTGGATGCCCGATGGCCGCGCGATCGGGTACACGTCGTACCGTTCCGGGCAGCAGGACATCGTCATCTCCCACATCTACGAGGGACGACTGGAGACGCCGGCCGCCGGCAACGAGCGCGTGCACAACTGGCTGCCCTCGTTTTCCCCCGACGGCCGCCAGATCGCTTTCAACTCCAACCGCGACGGGAATCCGGAGCTGTACGTGATCAACGTCGACGGTACGGGCCTGCGCCGCCTGACGAACCACCCCGCGATCGATACGAGCCCGACGTGGTCTCCGCTCGGGCACCAGCTCGCGTTCACCTCGGATCGCACCGGTTCGCCGCAGATCTATGTCATCGGCGTCGACGGCACGGGCCTCCGCCGCATCACGTTCGAGTCGTACTGCGACAGACCCACGTGGTCGCCGAGCCCGTACAACGAGATCGCCTACTCCTCGCGCACGGGTCCCGGACACGACATCAAGGTCGTCGACCTGGCCACCAACGAGGTGCGGCAGGTCACCTTCGGGCAGGGAACCAACGAGAGTCCGAGCTACTCGGCGAACGGCCGCCATCTGGCCTTCTCCTCGACCCGCGGGAGCGGCAACAAGCAGATATTCGTGGTCGGGCGGGACGGACGGGGGCTCCGTCAAGTCACTTTCATGGGCAACAACGAGATGCCGAGCTGGTCGAGATGACCGGCCTGTCGGCTCGAGGGCGGCGCCGTTGCGGCCCGCACCGGCCGCAACCAGGCGAGGAGATCCAGATGAACGTGCACCACCGATGGCTGCCTGCCTGCCTTCTGGCCGGCGTCGCTTGCGTCAGCATTCTGGGATCGTCATGCGCACGCAACCCGACGCCGGTGGAGCCGGAGCTCCCGGAGCCGCCGCCGGGCGCCGAGCAAGTGGCGCCGGCGCCGCCGGCCGCGCCTCCGGTGCGCCAGTCGTCGCCCACTCCCCCGCCCGCACCTCCTCCCCTGCCGGAGGAGGAAGAGCTCGCGACGCGGCCGCTGGAGGAGATCAACCGCGAGGCGCTGCTCCAGCCGGTGTTCTTCGGCTACGACAGCAGCGAGCTCGATGCCGCCGGGAGAACCGCTGTCGAAGCCAACGCGGACATCCTGGCGCGGAACCCGACATGGCGGGTCGCCGTCGAGGGGCACTGCGACTCGCGAGGTACGCCCGAGTACAATCTGGCGCTCGGCGAACGCCGTGCGTACGCTGTTCGAGACCATCTGGTCGCTCTCGGAATACCACCCGATCAGGTGCAGACCATCAGCTACGGCGAGGAATTCCCCTTCGTTCCCGGTGAGACCGAGGATGCCTGGTCGGCCAATCGGCGCGCCCACTTCGTCGTCACCGGGCAGTGAGGCGTCACCGTGCCGGTCTGGCGTTCGCCGCCGCCGCGGAGTACAGTATCGGGAGGCTTCGCGAACCCTCGCGCGGCGTTTCCTGTACCCGTGCCGAGACGTCCCACGCGGGTAGCCAATCACCGGGAGACAAGCCCATGACACGCTTCGCGTTCGGACTGCTGTTCGTCCTCGTGACCACGACGACCGCCTTGGCGGCGGATCGAGAGCATGAGCAACTCATGGCGGACATCCGAATGCTGCACGAGCACACGATGCGCCTGCATCTCATGTTCAACGGCCTCCTGGAGGCGATGGAGACGCTCTCGGCAAATCAGGAAGCGCTCGGCACGGCGATGCGCAGATCGTTCGCCGATCAGCGTCTGGCGATCGACGACGTGGGCTCCAACAGCCGTGTGCTGCGCGAGAAGCTCGACGAAACCAATGTGAGAATCGCGGCGCTCTCGCAGGAGATCGAGGCATTGCGAGTCTCGATTCCACCGCCGGCGCCCGTGCAGACGACCGAGTTGCCGGCCGATTCGGAGGCGGACCAGGCGAACGCGGCGGCCGCAGCGCCCGCACCTGCGGTGGTCGGCGGATCACCGCAGCGGCTCTACGATACGGCGTGGGCCGACTACGCGTCCGGTCAGTGGACCCTGGCGGTCACGGGTTTCGAAGCCTACATCGCCACGTATCCGCGCTCCCAGATGACCGATGACGCGGCCTTCTATATCGCTGAGACGTCCTTCCTCCAGGGCGACTTTCAGGGGGCCGTCGAGGCGTACGAACAGGTTGTCCGGAACTATCCGGACGGCGACATGGTACCCGAGGCTGCGTACAAGCTCGGGGTTGCGCTCGACCGCATCGGGGAGCCGGACCGCGCACGAGAGACCTTCCAACTGGTGGTAACGGACTTCCCGGACAATCGAATGGCGGCTCTGGCCCAGCAGCAACTGGACCGCCTGAGCCGGTGATCCGGCAGTTCCCCGCAGAAGACAACGGTGACGGCATCATGGGCAGCGTGAACAAGGTCATTCTCGTCGGCAACCTCGGTCGCGACATCGAGTTGCGCTACACGCCGGGCGGAGCAGCGGTCGGCAAGCTCAGGATAGCCACTACCGACACCTGGACCGACAAGAACAGCGGACAGCGCCAGGAGCGGACCGAGTGGCACAGCGTGGATCTGTGGGGACGGCAGGCGGAAACGCTGCAGGAGTACCTGCTGAAGGGCCGCCAGATCTACGTCGAGGGGAGTCTCCGGACGCGGCAGTGGGAGGACCGGGACGGCAACAAGCGATACTCCACCGACGTTCGGGCCGATCGCGTGGTGCTGCTCGGGAGAGGCGAGAGCGGCGGCCGGCGGTCCGACGCAGGCGAAGGCCGCAGCCAGGCGTCTTCACCGCCCGACGACCAGGCCTCGTCGGACGGTGGCCCCGACCTGACCGAGGACGACATCCCGTTCTGAGCGGCTCGCCGCGGAGGGCCGGCAGCTTCGGCCGCCTGACAGCCCGTGGCGAAAGTCCCCGCTGCATTCGAGCGGCGATGCATCCCGCCTGACTGCGTTGTTCGTCGGTTACATATGCCCAATATGCGCCCTTCTCACGCCTTGTCAGGCGGGCGCCTCGTCGCTCTCGGTGCGACGCGGGGTTCCACCACGGGCTGCTAAGCGTCTGCGGTCCCCTCGCGACCGTACCGGTCCTCGATCCTGACGACATCGTCGAGCTCGGGTGTCGACACCTCGAAGACGTCGCATTCCTCGATTGCGATCATCCGATGTACGGCGCCCGGGCTCACATGCACCCGGTCGCCGGGCGCCATCTCCCAAATCCGGACGCGATCGTTCTCCCGCAACTCGAACTGCAGCCGGCCGCTCCAGAGCAGCAGCGTCTCTTCCTTGCGGTTGTGGTACTGCAGGCTCAACGCGTGCCCGGCCCGGACGTGGATCACCTTCCCGACGTAGCGAGCGGTCCTCGCCCAGATCAACTCGTATCCCCAGGGCTTCTCCACCCGCGTCACGCCATTCTCCGCCACTGAACCGTCCTCGGCTCCCCTCAGTAGTGCTCCCGGCGCCGGCTCGATGTCGGGATCTTCAGCTCTTCGCGATACTTGGCGATCGTCCGCCGCGCCAGCACGAGACCCTCGTTCTGCAGCAGGCGAACGATGCGGGCGTCACTCAACGGCTTCCGGGGATCCTCCTCGGAGACGATCTTCCGGATGCGCTCCTTGACCTTGACCGACGAGACGTTCTCGCCGTACGCGCTGCTTATGCCGCTGTGGAAGAAGTACTTCATCTCGAACACGCCCTGCGGGGTGTGCATGTACTTGTTGGACACCACACGGCTCACCGTCGATTCGTGCATCCCGATGTCGTTCGCGACGTCACGCAGCACGAGCGGGCGCAGATGATCGATCCCATGGTCCAGAAAGCCGCGTTGGAAACGGGTGATGCTCGTCGCGACCTTGTGGATCGTCCGCTGCCGCTGGTCGACCGACTTGATCAGCCACTTCGCGGACTCGAACTTCTTCTTGACGTACGCGCGCGTCTCCTCCGAGCTCTGGCTGGCCTTGCTCATCATGCGGCGGTAGACCGGACTGATGCGCAGTTGCGGCACGCGCTCGTCGTTGAGAACCGCGACGTAATCGTCCTCGACCTTGATGATGGAAACGTCGGGGATCACGTAGCGGGACTCGACCGGATTCAACCGGCTGCCGGGCTTCGGATCCAGGCTCTGCAACTTCTCCACGTGCTCCTTCAGCATCGGAATGCTCATGTTCAGCATCCGCGCCAGGTCCGGTATCTGACGGTACTGCAGCAGGTGGAGGTGCTCCCGGACGATCGTCTCGCAGGGAGTGCCGTCGAGGCCCTGGTGCCGAAGCTGCAACAGGAGGCACTCGCGCAGATCACGCGCGGCGACGCCGACTGGATCCAGTGCCTGGACGAGATCGAGGGCGCGCTCGACCTCGGGGCCGGGCCACGGTCCCATCGACGCGATCTCGTCGATGGAAGCGACCAGATACCCGTCCTCGTTCAAGTTGCCGATGATGGCCGACCCGATCTCCCGGAGTCGGTCGTCATCCGTCTGCTCGCCGAGTTGCCGTAGGAGATGATCCGACAGGGACATGCCGGTCGACAGCGTGTTCTCGATCGGCGGGAGCTCCTTGAATTCGGTTGGAGCTCGGGACCGATAGCCGTCCTCGAGATAGTCTCCGAAGAAGTACTCGTAGTCGGCGTCGTCCCAGGTATCCTGCCCGTCGGCGGCGGGCACGTCGGATTTCTCGGTATTGCCCTTCCCCGGCTGTTCGCCCGTCTCGGTCGACGAGCCCGCCTCGGTCGGCAATCCGGGTTCGGTGGACAGTCCCGGTTCGGTCGACGATTCCGGTTCGGTCGAGAGTTCCGGTTCGGTCGAGAGTTCCGGTTCGGTCGAGAGTTCCGGTTCGGTCGAGAGTTCCGGTTCGGTCGACGATTCCGGTTCGGTCGAGAGTTCCGGTTCGATCGAGAGTTCCTCTTCCTGAATCTCCTCCAGCAGAGGATTCTCGACGACCTCCTGGTTGAGCAGATCCACGAGCTCGACGGTCGACATCGGCAGCAGCTTGATGGCCTGCTGCAACGACGGCGTAAGGACGAGTTTCTGCGACAGCCGGGTCTGGAGCTTCTGCTGGATGGCCATCGATGCCTGAGCGGTGGGGCGCCTCTCTAAAGAGCTTAGTCCAAACGAAATCCGGCGCCCAAGTAGATGCGCTTGACCTCTTCGTCGCCGGCGAGCTCGTCCGGCGTCCCGCTCCTGAAGACGTCTCCATCGTGAATGATGTACGCGCGGTCCGTGATCCGCAACGTCTCCCGCACGTTGTGGTCGGTCATCAGCACCCCGATTCCACGTTCCTTCAGGTGAAAGATGATCTCCTGGATGTCGCTCACGGCGATCGGATCGATGCCCGCAAAGGGCTCGTCGAGCAGCATGAATGCGGGCGACATCACCAGAGCCCGGGTAATCTCCACGCGGCGGCGTTCACCGCCCGAGAGCGAGTGCGCCCGCGCCGTGGCCAGCGGAGTCAGGTTCAGCTCGGCGAGCAGCTCGTTCGCCCGCCGCCGTCGTTCGGCGCGTTTCAGCTTCAGTGTCTCGAGGATCGCGAGTATGTTCTGCTCCACGGTGAGGCCGCGGAACACCGAGGGCTCCTGCGGCAGGTAACCGATGCCCTTCTTCGCCCTGACGTACATCGGATCGGCGGTAATGTCCTCCCCATTGAGCACCACCCGGCCCGAGTCCGGCGGGGTGAGCCCCACGACCATGTAGAACGTGGTGGTCTTGCCGGCGCCGTTCGGTCCCAGCAGCCCGACCACCTCGCCCGGGCGCACGTCCAGGCTGACCCCGCGCACGACGGTACGCCTGCCGTACGACTTCGTCAACGCGAGGGTCTTGAGGAGGGCCATGAAGCGGGCGTTGAGCCTCGTTGGGAGTCCGTACCCGGTCCGCATCCCCCGCTGGCGGACGCCGTCCGCTCCGCGGCCTGCCCGTCGGCCGAGATCGAGTCGTCGGTCGTATGGAACGTGACGGACCGTCCCGTGGTCTCCCGGCACTGGCCCGTCATGCGCTCGATTACGCTGACGGGTTCCCCGGTCAGGTCATAGCGGCCCTCGCGGTCGTCGTACCGCAGGGTGGCCGCCGTCACGCTGCGGGTCTCGAGATCGAGCGCGACATTGCCGACGGCCTCGATACGTTCCAGCGTGCGGGCGTCCTCGTGAAGGAACAGCTCGATCGTCCCGCCGCTGAGGGTGGACCGCGGAGTGGTCAGCGTGGCGCCCGTGGAATACCTGGCCTGCCGCTGCCGGTTGTCATAGAACAACGTCTGGCCGCTGCCGGTCGTGGCGGTCTCCTCCACCGCTCCCTCCTGCTCTGCGTCCTGTTGCAGCATGGTCGTCCGCGTCCGCACGCGTCCTTCGGCGGTGACGTCCCCCGTCGTCTCGTCGATGACGATGCGGTTGCCGCGGAACTCGGTGCTCCCCTGCCACAACCGGGCCACGCGGTCATAGGTTGCCAGGGACTGCGCAGAGTCGTAGGCGAAGCGTCCCGCCACGAAGTGAATCGGGTCCCCCTCGGTGAACAGTCCGGGCCGTACGGTCGAGGCCGAGTCGGCCTCCGCCCCGTTCAGCACGCCTTTGACGGCCTGGATCGCCTCGACATCGGGACCATCGAGATCGATGGAGATTCTCTGTGCCTGCACGAAGCCGCGCTCATCGTCCATGCGCGGCGCCGCTGCGGTCGCGTCCGGCGTGACGAGCGTGAACAGCGCGTCTTCCGGTGCATACCTGGCCCGGTCGGCCCGCGCGCTGATACCTTCCGCCTCGAGCGCGACGTTCCCGATGAATCGCGTGTCCGTCAGCCGCACCAGCCCCGCGGCCAGCTCCGCTCGCAGGCGATCCGCCCGCATGACGCGGTCGGCCCGCTCGGGGGCAGCCGGTCCGACTTCGGACTCGCGCATTTCGACGTCCCCATCGAATACCGCGGTCAGCGATTCCCGGGCTTCGGCCTGCGCCCCGGACCTCCCTGCGGCCGCTCCCGGCCTCTCCGCGGCGTCCCGGATGTCGAGCGCGCGTGCCCGAATGCGACGCAGGGAGCCCGCTTCCTCGGGAAAGGCCAGCCTCACGCGCTCCTTCGCGCGGAGCTCGTCGATGCCCGCAGCGCCTCCCTCGAGAGCCAATACGATGGAGTCGCCTTCAATCGACAGGCCTGCGGTCCCCGGCCGCTCCCCGAAGAGCTCGACCCGCGCCCCGCCGGTCATCGTCGCCCGTTCGGGTGCGCCGTCCCGGTAGGACACTTCGACCGCCGGAGCCGACAGGCCGCGCAGCCGTCCGGGACCGTCGTCTGCTCCCTGAAGCCGGGCCTCACCGGTCAGCGTGGCGCGATCCACTTCACCTTCACGGTAGGTCACGACAATGGCCTGCGCCGTCATCTCCCGCAGATCCGTGCCCGCAGCCTCTCGCCCGAGCACGCTTGCGTCTCCCGTCAGGTCGATGGCTTCGATCAGGGATTCGTCCGGATCGAAGCGGACCACGACCGCGTCCGCCTGCATCCGCCGCCCGCCTGCATCGATGACCGCGCCTTGCGCGAATCGCAGCATGCCGGCGAGCCGGTCGATCTCGGCCCGGCCCGACGCGATCCGGGTGAGCCGCGTATCGCCGTCCGTCCCGGAACGCAACTCGACGACCGCGCGCCGATCGAGATACAGGAGTCCGCGACGCCGGTCGTAGCGCGCTGCCTCCCCTTCGAGGCGCATCCAGCCCTGCTCGAACCGGGCCGGCTTCGGCATGGTTACGACGCCGGTGGACTCGGCGTAAGTCGCCTCGGCGGTAGTGCCCGAGAGACCGTCCCCCGTCCGAATCACCACCGAGTCCGCCAGCCGCCAGTCACCCGCCTGCTCCACACCCGTCGCCTCGCCGCTGCGAATGCGGAAGTCGTCCCGGTCGTCGCCGGGAGGCACGATGACCTCCACTCCCACCAGCCGAACCGATCCGTCGTCGTATGCGAACTGCCTCTCCGCCACGATCTCCGAGCCGTCGCCCCGCGTGATGCGGGCGCCGTGGCTCTCCAGCACGGCGGTGGGATCGACCGGGACCACCGGCGAGGCGGCCGGCGGCCCGCCCCTGTCGGACATGTTGTACAGGAGCGTGGCGGCGAGCGTCAGCGCGAACGACGCGAGCCCTGCCCGGGCGGGGCGTTGCCAGAGGGCCATCTATCGATCCACTCTAGCGATGCTCGATGGCATCGGCAACGATCAGTTGCAGGAAGCTGTTTCCCTTGTACGTGTCCTCACCAAGGGAGAACGCGATGTTCAGGGGGCTCCGCGGCTGGAATACGGCCGCCCGTCCGGCCGCGCGCCAGGCTACCGCGGGAAACGCGGCGCGTCCCTGCCGGATCGTCATGCGGAGGTGGCGCTTGTTGATCGTCCGCGGCGCGCCGGCCACCTCGACCGGCGCCGCGTGGAACACCGGACGCGGATTGCCCCTTCCGAACGGCTCCAGCGCGGCGAGATCACGCAGCAGACCAGCCCGAACCTCCGCCAGCGGCAGCGGGGCATCCACGGCCAGCCGCGGCACGAGGTCCTGCGGCTCGATCCTCTCGTTGGCATACGCGGCCAGCCGCCGGCGGAGCTCCTTCAGCCGCCGCGTCTCGACAAGCATGCCGGCCGCCTGCTTGTGTCCCCCGAAGCGCACGAACAGGTCCGCATGGTGATCGAGCGCAGCCAGCAGATCGAAGCCGGGAATGCTCCGCCCCGAGCCGTGGGCCTCTTCGCCATCGACGGAGAGCACGATCGCCGGCCGGGCGAAGGTCTCGACCAGCTTCGATGCGACGATGCCGATTACGCCCCGGTGCCAGCCCTCGGCCCACACGACGAGCAGGTTCTGGGCGCCGATCTCGGGATCCCGCTCGATGACCCTGCTCGCGTCGGCCACGATCTCTGCTTCCTCTTCGCGTCGCCTCGCGTTCTGGGCGTTCAGCGCGTCAGCCAGAACCCTTGCGTCCGCCGCATCCGCCGCCCCGGTCGCCAGCAACAGCTTCGTCGCCAGATCCGGGGAGCTCATGCGCCCGGCCGCGTTGATCCGCGGCGCGAGCTGGAACGCCACATCGTCGCTCCCGATCCTGCGGCCGGTCAGTCCGCTCGCCTCCAGCAGAGCCCGCAGGCCGACGGTGTTCGGCCCGACCGACAGACGATCGAGCCCGACCTTCGCAAGTACCCGATTCTCGCCCCTGAGGGGCACGGCGTCCGCCAGCGTGCCGATGGCCGCCAGCTTGACGAATCCCTGCAGCCAGGCCGTGCGGCCGCTCCGGCGACAGAGCGCCTGCACCAGCTTGAACGCCACGCCGACCCCGGCCAGATCCTTGTCCGGATAAGCGCAATCGGAGCGGCGCGGGTTGATCACCGCGAACGCCGGCGGCAGTGTCGCATCCGGCTCGTGGTGATCCGTGACGATCAGATCGACACCCAGCTCGCGTGCCCGCGTTGCCGCGTTCACGCTTCGAATGCCGCAATCGACCGAGACGATGACCCGTATACCCTGCGCGTGCAGCCGTTCGACGGTCTCGGCCCGCAGCCCGTATCCGTCCTGCAGCCGCTCGGGAATGAAGTGCATCACGTCGCCCTTCAGCAGCTCGAGGGCGCGGCGCAGCATGACCGTGGAGCTGACCCCGTCGGCATCGTAGTCGCCGTGCACGGCGATCGGCTCCCGTCGGGCCACGGCGCCGAGAAGCCGCCCCACGGCGAGGTCGAGGTCCGCGAGGCGGGACGGCTCGTGCAGATCGTCGAGGCTGGGATTCAGGAACCGCCGCGCGGCGGCCGGCTCGTCGAAGCCGCGCTGAACGAGCAGCCGGGCCACGGTCGGGTGCAGCGACAACTCCCGCTGCAGCCGCTCGACCGCCGAAGCGTCGCAGGCCAGGTGGCTCCACACCGCTCCGCGCAGCGCCGCCGCCTTGCCCGCGGGAGCTACCGCCACGAGACGGCGCCCTTTCCGCATACCTTCTCGACGTCCTCTATCAACCGATCCGACGGCTGCACGCGGACACGGTTGAGGCGGGCGCGCACCCTGAGAGGCGGGACCTGGTTGCGCAGCTCGACCTCCAGGGCGACCCGCCCATTGCCATGATGCCGCGCGAGCACCTCCTTCAGGGCTTCGAGCATCGCCCGGTCCGCCGGCGGTGAAGCGAGGCGAATGGCCAGCGGCCGGCCGGCGGCGCTCAGCAGCTCATCGACCGGGCGCGCTTCACTGACGACGAGCCGCGCGGTTTCCTCGTCGATCTCCAGCTTGCCGCTGACGGTAACCAGACTGTCCACCTCCAGGTTCCGGCCGTACTTGCGGAAGGTCTCCGGAAAAACGACCGCCTCCAGGCGCCCCCCGCGATCCTCGACCGTCACCACGGCCATCGGATCGCCCTTCCTGGTCTTCAGGCTGCGGCGCTGGCTGACTATGCCGCCCACCGTCACGGACCCCGCCGACTCCGCCAGCGTCTCGATGGGCCGCACGCCGGCGTGCTCGAGCTCCTTCCGGAACCGATCGATGGGATGGCCGCTCAGGTACAGGCCGAGCGCCTCCTTCTCGAACGCGAGCTGTTCCCCTTCGGTCCACGCCGGCACGTCGGACAGGCGTGCCGCCGTCCCATCGTCCTGCACCGCCTCTGATTCCCCGAACAACTCGTGCTGGCCGCGGTTGCGGTTCTTCTGGCGCCGGTTTCCATGTTCATGAGCGCCGTCCACCATCGCGAGCAACCGCGCCGACCGGAGCCGCCGCCCCGCACCGTTCTCGTCCGAGCCGCCGCCGGCGCGGAGGCTGTCGAAGGCTCCCGCCTTCACCAGGCTCTCGAGCACCCGCTTGTTGACCGACTGCAGGTCGACGTCCTCGCACAACCGGTTCAACGACGTGAGTCGGCCGGACTCGCGACGCACGGCCAGAATCGACTCGACCGCCTTGTCGCCGACGTTCTTGACCGCTCCGAGCCCGAACCGGACGCCCGCCGGGGTCACCGTGAACGCCCACTCGCTCTCGTTGACGTCCGGTGGCAGGATCCGCACGCCGAGATCCCGGCACTCGCCCATATACATGGCCAGCTTGTCGGTGTTCTGCCGTTCTATCGTCAGCAACGCCGCCATGAAGCACGCCGGGTGGTTCGCCTTGAGATACGCGGTCTGGTAGGCGAGGAGCGCGTACGCCGCCGAATGGCTCTTGTTGAACCCGTAGCCGGCGAAGTACTCCATCAGGTCCCAGATCTTCCTGGCGACGGCCGCGGCGAGACCCCGCTCGACCGCACCTGTCAGGAACTTCTCGCGCTGCGCTTCCATCACCGAGGCAATCTTCTTGCCCATCGCCTTGCGCAGCACGTCGGCCTCGCCCATCGTGAAGCCGGCCAGGTCGCTGGCGATGCGCATCACCTGCTCCTGGTAGGCGATCACGCCGTAGGTCCCGTGCAGGATCGGCTCGAGCTTCGGCGTGTCGTACTCGATCTCCTCCTTCCCGTCCTTGCGGTCGATGAAGGTGTCGATGACGCCGGCCCCCAGCGGGCCCGGGCGGTAGAGCGCGTTCAGGGCGATGAGGTCCTCGAACCGCTGCGGCTTGGCCTTGCGCAGCGTCTCGCGCATGCCGGAGCTCTCGAACTGGAAGATGCCCAGCGTCTGCCCGCCGCCGAACAGCCGGTACGTCTTCTCGTCGTCGAGCGGAATCGCATCCAGCCGGATCGACTCACCGGTCGAGCGCCGGATGTGATCCACCGCGTCGTGCAACAGCGTCAGCGTGCTGAGGCCGAGAAAGTCCATCTTGAGGAGGCCGACGCGCTCGACCTCGTTCATGGCCCACTGCGTGGTTACGATGTCGTCCTTCTTGTACAGCGGAGCGAACTCGGTGATCGCCGCCGGCGCGATCACCACGCCGGCGGCATGCACCGAGGCGTGCCGGGTCACGCCTTCGAGCCGTTGTGCGACGTCGAGCAACTCCTTCACCTGCGGCGTGGTGCGCTGCATCTCCCCGAGCGCCGGGTTCTCTTCGAGCGCCTTGGCGAGCGTCATGTCCAGCGTCTGCGGGATCTGCTTCGCCACCCGGTCGACTTCGGCGTAGGACAGGCCGAGAGTCCGCCCGACGTCGCGGACGACCGCCCGCGCCTTCATCGTGCCGAACGTGATGATCTGGGCCACGTTCTCGCGCCCGTACTTGCGCGTCACGTACTCGATCACCTCGCCGCGCCGCCGCTCGCAGAAGTCGATGTCGATGTCGGGGAGGGACACGCGTTCCGGGTTGAGGAAGCGCTCGAAGATCAGGTCCAGCTCCAGCGGATCGACGTCCGTGATCCGCATGCAGTAGGCGACGAGACTGCCGGCTGCCGAGCCGCGGCCCGGCCCGACGGGGATGCCCCGCTCGCGGGCGTAGCGGATGAAGTCCCAGACGATCAGGAAGTACCCCGCGTACCCCATCTTCCGGATCATCTCGATCTCGTAGGTCAACCGCCGTTCGTACCGCTCGATGTCGTGGCGCAGCACGCCCCGCTCACGCAGGGCCTGCAACCGCGGCAGCCGCTCGTTGAAGCCGTCCCGGGCCACGCTGGCGAAGTAGTCGTCCGGCGACTCGAACGGCGGCGGCACCTCGAAGTTCGGAAGGCGGTGGACCGTCCCGGACAGATCGACGTCGCAGCGCTCGGCGATCGCCACGGTGTTGCGCAACGCCTCCGGGAACTCGCCGAAGACGGCCGCCATCTCCGCCGGGGTCTTCAGGTAGAACTGATCGCCGTGATAGCGCAGCCGCTTCTCGTCGGTCACGTTCTTGCCGGTGCCGATGCACAGCAGGATGTCGTGCGGATGATGATCCGCCTGCCGCAGATAGTGCACGTCGTTCGTGCAGACGAGCGGCAGACCGAGATCCGCGGCGATGGGCGGCAGGCCCCGGTTGACCACCTGCTGGTCGTCGATGCCCTGGTACTGCATCTCCAGGAAGAAACCGTCCGGGCCCAGGATGTCCCTGAACGTCGCCGCGGCCTCGCGGGCCTTCGATGCCTTGTCACGGCAGAGGTTGGTGGCCACCTCGCCCTTGAGGCAACTGCTGAGCCCGATGATGCCGTCGGCGTGGGCGGCCAGCAGCTCCTTGTCGATGCGCGGCTTGTAGTAGAAGCCCTCGGTGTAGCCCGCCGACACGAGCTTGATCAGGTTGTGGTAGCCGGCGAGGTCGGATGCGAGCAGCACGAGATGGTTGGCCGTCTCGCCGGGCGTGCCGCTGTGGGTGCGCCGATCGCCGTTGGCGACGTACACCTCGCAGCCGATGATCGGCTTGATGCCCCGCCTGCGCGCCTCGTCGTGGAACTTGATGGCGGAGAAGAGGTTCCCGTGCTCCGTCACCGCCACCGCCGGCATCTCGAGGCGGACCGCCTCGTCGAGCATCTCCCCGATGCGGCAGGCGCCGTCGAGCAGCGAGTACTCCGTGTGCAGGTGCAGGTGGACGAAGTCGGCCATGGTGCGAGCCCTACTCCCACTCGATGGTGGACGGCGGCTTCGAGCTGATGTCGTAGACCACCCGGTTGATGCCGTGCACCTCGTTCACGAGGCGGGACGACAAGCGGGCGAGCAGTTCATGCGGCAGTCGGGCCCAGTCCGCGGTCATGCCGTCGAGGCTCTCGACGGCGCGGACTGCAATCGTGTGCTCGTAGGTTCGCTCGTCGCCCATCACGCCGACGCTGCGAATCGGAAGCAGCACGGCGAACCCCTGCCAGAGGCGGCGGTACAACCCCGCCCGGCGGATCTCCTCCCCCACCACCGCGTCCGCCCGCCGGAGAAGGTCGAGACGCTCGGCGGTCACCTCGCCCAGGATACGCACCGCAAGGCCGGGCCCCGGGAAGGGCTGACGCCAGATGAACTCGTCGTCCAGCCCAAGCTCTCGACCCAGCCGCCGGACCTCGTCCTTGAACAGCTCCCGCAGCGGCTCCACCAGCGAGAACCGGAGACGTTCGGGCAGGCCGCCGACGTTGTGGTGGCTCTTGATGGCGGCCGACGGACCGACGACCGACACGCTCTCGATGACGTCCGGATACAGCGTGCCCTGGGCGAGGAAGTCGAACCCGCCCAGCCGGGTCGCGACCGCCTCGAAGACATCGATGAACGTCGCGCCGATGATCTTGCGCTTCCGCTCGGGATCCTCGACGCCGGCGAGCGCCCTCACGAACCGCTCGGAAGCGTCTTCGCAGATCAGAGGGAGGTCCAGGCGGCTCGAGAAGCGCTCCTCGACCTGTACGGCCTCGTTCAACCGCAGCAGGCCGTTGTCCACGAAGATGCAGGTCAGGCGGTCACCGACGGCGCGATGCACGAGGAGCGCCGCCACCGTGGAATCGACGCCACCGCTCAACCCGCACACGACGCGGCCGGCCTCGCCGACCTGCTCTCGAATGCGTGCGGCCGCCTCGTCGACGAAGGAGGCCATGGTCCAGTCGCCGCGGCATCCGCATACCCCGAGCGCGAAGTTGGAGAGGATCTGCGTCCCGTGGTCGGTGTGCGCCACCTCCGGATGGAACAGCAGCGCGTACAGGCGGCGAGCAGGATCCGCCATCCCTGCCACCGGCGCGTTCGCGCTGGCGGCGACGATGGAGAAACCGGGCGGCGCCTGCTCCACGATGTCCCCGTGGCTCGCCCAGACGCGGACCGCGTCCGGCACGCCTTCGAACAGACCGCCGCCCTGTCGCACCGTCACCGCCGCGTGCCCGTACTCCCGCTCGGGCGCGTGGCCGACCTCTCCCCCGAGAGCCGCGGTCATCGCCTGCATGCCGTAGCAGATCCCGAGCACCGGCACCCCGCAGGCGAAGATCGCCGGGTCGCATCGCGGCGCGCCCGGAGTGGACAGGCTCGCCGGCCCGCCCGACAGAATCACGCCGGACGCGCGCCTCGCCCGGATGTCCTCCGCCGAGGTCGTGAACGGCACGATCTCGGAATAGACCGACAACTCGCGAAGACGGCGAGCGATGAGCTGTGTGTACTGGGAGCCGAAATCGAGAACCAGAATGACCTGATGGGTCACGAGCACATGATAGGCAAGCGCCAGCGGCGGGAAGGAGTCCGGCTCGGGCCACTCGACTGCCGCTATTATACCGAGGTGACCGTCCGGCGCACCACATCGGCAGCGGTGCTCGCCGCGATGTTGCTGGCGGCCGCGGCGGCCGCGGTGGTGAGGGCTCAGCCCCGGACGCGCTTCGAGCCATCGTTCCTGCTGCCGGTCGACGTCGCCTGGACGGCCGCCCTGGGCAGCAGCCCGAGGCATTCCCCCGCGTACGACCGGGAGCGAGCCTATCTGGCACTTCGGGACGACAGCCTCGTCGCCGTGGATCTGGAGACGGGAGAACGGACATGGACCGTCGACCAGCGCCTCGATCACCCACCAGCGGCGGGCGACGGCCTGGTCGTCGCCGCAAGCGGAATCCGCCTCAGCGGCTGGCGCGCGTTCGACGGATCCCCGCTCTGGAGCATCGACCTCGACTCTCCGATCGTCGCTCCGCCGCTCTGGAACACCGGCTGGCTGGTGGTGGGAACAGAAGCCGGAGAGCTCGTCGTCCTGCGGGGATTCGACGGCAGGGAGCTGTGGCGCCGCTCCATGCACAGCACGCCGACCGTGCAGCCCGTCATCGCGGGCGACCGGCTCTTCGTCCCACTTGCCGACGGCCGCGTCGTCGCACTGGCCCTCGCGGGCGGAACACCGATCTGGGAACGGAAGCTTGGCGGACGCCCACAGGGAATCCTGGCGCTGGACGCGGTGTACGTCGGCTCGACCGACAATCATCTCTATCGACTCGCGCTGGCGGATGGCGACGTGGACTGGTTCTGGCGCACGGGCGGAGATATCGTCGGTACGCCGACCGCCGACGCCGGGCACGTCTACTTCAACTCGCGGGACAACGTGCTGCGGGCACTGGACCGGCGTAACGGCGCGCGACGCTGGCGCCGCCCCCTCCCGGGACGGCCCACAGCCGGTCCGATCCGGATGGACCCGGTCATCGTCGTGTCCGGCATCTCGCCGACGGTCGAGCTCTTCGACACCCGAACCGGCCTGCCTCGCGGACAGTACGTGGCGTCGAGCGAGCTCGCGGCGATGCCGCACGTCATCCCGGACGCCCGTGCCCCGGCGCCTCATCTGGTCCTGGTCACCGGAGCAGGCCGGATCGTTGGCCTGACGAGGGCGGCCGGGCCGCATCAGCTCTCCCCGGGACTGCCTCCCGCACCGCTCCTGCCGCAGCCCGCCGCCGTGACGCCGGCGGAATTCGTCGACTGGTTTCCGATGCGCATGCCAGGCGACCCGTCGCCGGGGGGCACGCCACCGGCGGCGCCGGAGAGCGTCGAGGGATTCCGGCCCTCGGGGCCCGAATTCCCGGATCCCGGACGCTGAGCTGCCATGCGCCCGATTTCCTGGCCGGGAGTCGCGCTCGTCGCCGCCGTCGCGGCGGCCCTCGCGGTCGGGCTCGGCGCACTGCTGGAGCCGCTGTGGCTCGGAACCTCGCGGGATGCCGGCTTCGATCGGGTCGAGCAGCACGTTCGCCGACGATTCGACGACCTGGCGCGAACGCTCCAGCGGACCGCCGTGTCACTGGCGACCGAGCCCGGCCTGCCCGCGGGGCTGAGCGGCGACCGCACCGCCCTCGCCCGTCTGTTCGAGCTCACGCGGGATGCCGTTCCCGCGGGATCGGACGATCTCGCGGTGACGGTCTACGATGCGACGGCGACACCCCGCGCCTGGACAGGTCGGCCGGCCGAGTTGTCTCGCGAGCACATCCTGTCCGAATCGGCGTTTCACGTCGTTTCCGGTCCTCTCGGCCTGCGCCTCCTGTACGTGGAGCCGATCGTGGCGATCGGCGCCGGAGCGACCCGCCGCACCAGAATCGGATCCGTCTCGACCGAACGCGTCATCGCAGCCGGCGCCGGCCTGGCCGCAGGCGAGGGTCCGTCGCCGTTGTCCTCATCCATCGCTCCGCTCGGCCTGCGAGCCGCCGACGAAGCGCCGGCAGCCGAGCCGGGTCATCGGCGCTTCACGCTCACGACCCCCAGGGGCGAGCCCCTGCTCGAAGCCTCGGTCGCGGATGACGATCTGGACCGGGCCCGCACCGCGTGGAAGAGATCCGCGCGAGACGCGGGCTTCGTTCTCGCCGCCCTGGTGCTCGGTCTGACCGCCCTGCCCGAGCTGGTTCGCGCTCCCCGCGGCCCGGACGGCGGAACGGTCCTGCGCGGCACGGTGGCTGCCTTCTGCGCTCTCTCTGCCGCCTGCGCGCTGCTCTGGACTGCTGCGACCCCGGGGGCGTTCCGACCCGCGCTGTTCTCCGATGCGGTCTACGCATCCATCCACCTGCCCGGCCTGCTCCGCTCGCCGGCCGACCTGCTGCTGTTGGGGATGGTAGTCACCGCGGTCGCGACCGCCGCGGCGCGATTCGCCGACGCGGCCCGCACGGCGTGGCGCCTCCATCGCTGGCGGACCTCCCGCGGCGCCGTCGTAGGGGCGCATGCCGCCGCCGGCGTTCTGGTTGCGCTGCTGCTCGGGGGGTACGAGCTCCTGCTGTCGGACACGGTAGCCGGTTCGGTCGTCGATCTGCTGCAGTGGTCCCGCAACCCACTGGACTCATCGCGCATCGGCCTGCTGCTCGGCCTGCTGCTCGCGGCCACCGCCACCGTCTGGATGGGAGCCTCGGTGCTTCTCGTCGTCGAGGCGAGATGGAATCGCCGGCTGCACGGCGCCCGTCTCGCCGCGCTCGGCAGCACAGTGGCTCCGGGCCTGTTGCTGGCGGCGCTTCCGGTAGTCCCGACCGTGCCGTACCTGACTCTGCTCGCGGGAGTCGTCGGGACTTCGCACGCCGCGGCACGCATCCGTCCCTGGTTCCGGCATGCATCCGAGTCCGGACGGCTTGCGGCCCTCTTCGGGGCACTGATTGTCCCCGCGGTGCTCGCGTATCCCGCCGTCGCCGATCAGGCGCTGACGGCCAAGCGCCGTCTCATCGAGGAAGCCATCGCCCCGGCTACCGCAGGTCATCCCGAGGCGATCCTGGCGAGTCTCTCGCAGGCGCAACGCGAAATCGACGCCCTGCTGGCGCGCTCGCCGATAGCACCTGATATCTTTCTGCCGGCCAGCGGGGGACCGACACCCGATGCGGCGTTCTCGGTCTGGCGCCAGACCGCGCTGGCCCGGCTCCGTCTGACCTCGGCCATCGAGCTGTACGGCCCGGATCGTTCCATCGTCAGCCGGTTCGCCCTGAACTTCCCGGACGCTCCCGCGGTCCCGGCATTCCAGGGTACGACCTGCGGGTGGGAAGTCTACGGCGAGGTCTTCCCTTCCGGGGCGGAAGAGCGCCGCGTCCTGCACGCGGAACGAGGAATATGCCCACCCTGGCCGGGCGACATGGCGGCAGCCGACGCCGTCGCCGGCGCCGTCGTCGTCCATGTCTCCCTCGACTATCGCGCGTTGCCCTTCATCCCGTCGCAGAACCCCTATCGCGACGTGCTCCGCGCGGCGCCGGGTCCGCCCAACGCGCGCCCGATGGACACCGACGTGGAGCTCGCAATCTACGGCTGGGGGCTCAGCCCGCTGTTCACGTTCGGATCCGCCGCCTGGACCATAGACGAAACGCTCTTCGACCGGATCTACGCGTCGCGGGAACCGTTCTGGACGAGCCTGCGTGCCGGCGGCCGTGCCTCCGCCGTGTACATCTCCAACGACCGAGGCGGCATCTATGCACTCGGCTACCCCGTGCTCACGTTGATCGACCACCTGATCAGACTCGCCGAGATCGTCGCGCTGGCCGGCGCCGCTTTCGGAGTGTGGGTTGTCGTTCTGACATCGATCGGCCCGTTCACGGCAGGACGGTACCGCCTCGGCCGCGAGCTGGTACGCGAGCTGCGCATCAGCTTCTATCGTCGTCTCTTCCTCGCCCTGGTCGCCGTCGCCGCGGTTCCGGTGCTCGGACTGGCCGTCCTCATCCGCAACTATTCCACCGCACAGCTTCGCGCCGACGTCGAGGCCGGCGCAGAGCGGACGGCCGTCGTCGCCCAGCGCGTGATCGCGGAGCTCCAGCAGGCGGCGGACCCGCCGGCGGCCGTCGTTACCGATGACCTGCTGGTCTTCGTCAGCCAGATCATCGAGCAGGACGTAAATATCTTCCGCGGTCCGCACCTCATCGCCACCAGCGAGCGCGACCTCTTTGCCTCCGGCCTGTTGCCGACCCGCACCCCGGCGAGCGTGTACAACGCGATCACCCTGACCCAGGCACCGACGTTCGTGACCGAGGATACGTTCGGGTCGCAGGGCTATCTGGTTGCCGCGGCGCCGATCCGGTCGGTTGGCGCCGACGCCATCCTCACGGTCCCGCTCGCGTCGCGTCAGCGGGACATCGAGCGCCAAATCCGCGATCTCGATCGCGGCATTCTGCTCGGGGTGACACTGCTCGTCGTGTTGGGGGCGGGTAGCGGCTTCTACATCGCGGAACGCATCGCCGATCCGGTCCAGCGCCTGACCCGTGCCACGCGCCGTATCGCGCGCGGCGACTTCGACGCCCGCGTCGCGACACGGTCCGCCGACGAGATCGAGCGATTGATGACGGCGTTCAATCGCATGGCCGGCGATCTTGCGGTCCAGCGCCGGCGCCTCGAACGCACTCACCGTCTCGAGGCATGGGCGGAGATGGCCCGACAGGTCGCGCACGAGATAAAGAACCCGTTGACCCCGGTGCAGCTCTCGGCGGAGCACCTGCTGCGGGTCCACCGGGACCGCGGCGAACCGCTCGGACCGGTGCTCCGGAGCTGCGTCGACTCGATCCTCACCCAGGTCCGACTGCTCAGGCAGATTGCGTCGGAGTTCTCCAGCTTCGCTTCTGCGCCCCCGGTCAAGCGGGAACCAACCGTCCTTGCCGCTGTCGTCCGGGAGGTTCTGGACCCGTACCGTGCGGGGCTCGCGGGGCGGATCGAGTTGATGGTCGACCTGCCGGCTTCCCTGCCACGCGTCGTAATCGACCGTACGCTCGTGGGGCGAGCCATCACGAACGTCGTAGAGAACGCGCTGCACGCGATGCCGGACGACGGCCGACTGCTGGTGTCGGCGACCGGGAACGCGCAGGAGATCGTGCTGGAAGTGCAGGATACGGGAGTAGGGCTCGACGAGGCCTCGCTGGCCCACGTATTCGAACCCTACTTCTCCACGAAGGTCTCCGGAACGGGACTCGGCATGGCCATCGCCAAGCGCAACGTCGAGCTGAGTGGAGGCACCATCGCGATAGACAGCCGAAGAGGGCAAGGTGCAACGGTTTCCCTGCGGTTCCCGTCCGAGGGCCCATCCGCGCCCGCCGCGGACGCACCGTTGCCGGCGTAGCGGGTGTGCCGGAAGCGCGGCGCCGGATGCCCGGATCAGGCGGAGCGTTCCGCCGCGGAAACGTCGCGATCGGCCGGCGCGGTCACGGCCGACGGGCGCCGGGCGCCGCGGTTCATCACCGCACCGACTAGCCCCGACGCCAGGTAGGCGTACGCCATCGCGAGGAGCACCGCCTCGGGCTGCGCCGCGATGGCGGCAATCACCGCCGCTATCGCGAGCGGCGTGAGATAGGACCGCCGCCGTCCCGGAATCAATGCACCGAAGCTCCGGAACCGCAGGCGGCTGACCATCAACGCCGCGGGGACCAGCACGATCGGCAGCGCGACGAGCGCCGCCCCGGGATCGACGAATCCCATCGGCCAGGCGAACACCGTCGCCGCGGGGACGCCTGCCGCGGCGGGGCTGGGCAGACCGATGAAGTAGCGCTTGTCGCCCTCCTTGCCCTGGATGTTGAAACGCGCCAGGCGTACGGCGGCCGCAGCCAGCCAGAGGAAAGCTACGGCCCAGCCGAGCCGGCCGAGCGGCTCGAGCCCCCAGGCGAAGACGAGCGTCGCCGGCGCAACGCCGAACGAGATCACGTCGGCCAGCGAATCGAACTCGACACCGAAGTCGCTGGTTGCGCCGGTCGCCCGCGCGATGCGCCCGTCGAGTCCATCGAGCACGATGGCGAACCCGATGAACGGCGCGGCAGTCACATAGTCGCCTCGCATCGCGAAGACGATGCACGCCCAGCCGCAGAACATGTTCGCCACGGTGAACAGGCTCGGGAGCAGGTACGTGCCCCGACGGAAACGTCGCTGCCGCGGTGCCCGGGCCCGAAACATCGACAGCACTTTGCTCATGGCGTCGGTTCCGTCTCCTCACCCGTCAGACGCGCCATGACCGTTTCCCCGCCGCGAACCGTCTGGCTGACGGTCACCGAGAGGCTTGCCGATTCCGGCAGAAAGACGTCCATGCGCGATCCGAACTTCATGATACCGAACCGCTGTCCACGCGCCACGTTCATGCCGGGTGCGATTCGGCAGACGACCCGGCGGGCGAGCACGCCGACGACCTGACGGAAGACAACCGTCTGCCCCCGGTGATCGAGACGGATCTCGCTACGCTCGTTCGCGGCCCCCGAGCGGCGATCATACGCCGGCAGGAACCGTCCGGGGCGGTACGTCACTTCCAGCACCCGCCCCCCGATCGGGGTCCGGTTGACGTGCACGTCGAGGGGTGACAGGAAGATGCTGACCTGCTGCCAGCTACCCTCCGGCGCAGTGCCTGAATCGGCGGGTCCGGCGTGGAGAACCCGACCGTCGGCCGGCGCCAGCACCGCATCCGGCCCGGCGTCGGCAGGCTCGCGCCGATCGGGATCGCGAAAGAAGAAGAAGCATCCCGCGGCCAGCAACCAGAACACGGCGCCCGGAATCCAGGCCAGGTTCAGCCAGGAGAACAGCACCCCCGCCACGAGCGCTCCGATGACGAACGGAAACCCGGCTCGATCGATCTTCATGTCCCCTGCACAGGCGGTCGTGGCGGGGCCGAAAACTGCTAGTGATCGAGAAGGGCCTCGCCGCCTCCGACCTGCAGCGTCAGGTGGCGCCGCAGAATGTGCTCCATGCGGTCCTTGATATGGAGCTTCTTCTTCTTCAGCGTCGCTTCTTCGATCTGTTGGGCGCCGGACGGGTATGGGCGATCGAGCAACTCGGCGAGGCGGCTCTCCAGCGCCCGATGCTGTTCGGCCAGATCACGGTACTCGTCGTCTTCCTCCAGCAACACCTCGCGCGCGTGTTGCTCCTGGCTCATGTTCCCTCCTGGTTGGAACTTCCCCTGTCCGGGGTGCGGCGGGCCTGGATGTCCGCGCGGCTGCCGCACGCTATCACACGCCCCAGGCGTGTTTCAAGGGTGTTCAGGATCGGCGCTCGCGGGCGATGACGGCGTCGGGACGCCGGATGTACGACGGTTGAACCGCATGCGGAGCAACGCCGCGATCGCGGCGCTCGAACGCGATGCGCGCGATCAGCGGTGCGAGCGGCGGGAGGTCGTCCACCAGCACGGCCTTCGGTCCGAGCCGCCCGGCGAGCAACGTCCTCGTCACGCTCACACCGTCGCCGACGACGTCCAGTCGACGCCCTGCGAGCTCCGCCGCCCAGGAGTCCAGGATGTCGGCCGGGCTTCCCACCCGAGGACCGGCCAGACACGCAGCGGCAGCGCGGTCGTACAGCGCCGCGAACACGTCACGCCGGTGGCCGTCCATCCACGCGAGAACCCGTTCGCCCGACCCCGGCGTGCGCGCCAGAGCTTCGAGCGTCGAGACCTGGACCACGGGTCGGCGCTGGACGAGAGCGAGCGCTTGAACGGTCGACAGTCCCACACGCAAGCCGGTGAACGACCCGGGGCCGGACGAGACCGCGAACAGGTCGATCCCCGACAGGGCCACGCCGGTCCTGGCGGCGATGGCCAGCAGGTCGTTGGGCAGCCGTTCGCCGTGCGTGCGGGAGGGATCTCCGCTCGCCGCGGCCACGACGTCTCCGTTGCGTGCGAGCGCTGCCCCTCCCGCCTTCGTGCTCGTATCGAGCGCAAGTATCCACATCGGCGGCCCCCCTGACGGATCCTCCACGACGCGATGCTACCATCGGGCACGATGACGCCCACCGTCAAGCCGCCGGCCGTTTCCGAGAAGGGAACGACCCCGGCGATGCGCCAGTACCTGGAGGCCAAGCGGCAGCATCCCGACGCACTGGTGTTCTTCCGGATGGGTGACTTCTACGAGCTGTTCTACGAAGATGCGGTCACCGCGGCGGGGGCGCTGGAGCTGACGCTGACCTCGCGCTCCAAGGATCGCAGCGGCCGGGAGATCCCGATGTGCGGCGTGCCCTGGCACGCGGCCGACACGTACCTGGCACGCCTGGTCAAGCAGGGGTATCGCGTCGCGGTATGCGAGCAGGTCGAGGACCCCCGCAAGGCCCGTGGCATCGTTCGTCGCGAGGTCGTGCGGGTCGTTTCCCCCGGAACGTTCACCGATACCGGCCCGCTGGAAGCATGCGAGCCGTCGTTCATCGTGGCGATTGCACGGACCTGCAAGGGGGAGCAGACCGTCTTCGGCCTCGCCACCGCCGACCTGTCCACCGGTGAGCTGCAGGTGACCGAGCACGCGGGCGCAGCCGCCGCGGCCGCCGCCGTGGACGAGCTGGCCGGCGTCCGGCCCCGGGAGATCCTGCTGCCCGAGGATCTCGATCCCGCCGCGCTTCCCGGCCTGCGGCAGGTCGTCGGTACCGGGGGGGGCACCGTGCCGGTTACCTGCGTCGAGCCCTCGCTCTTCGATCTCGAACGGGCGCGGCAGATTCTGGTCGAGCAGCTCGGCACGATCTCCCTGGAGGGTTTCGGCCTCGGTCCGGAGCGGACCCCGGCGGCGATTCAGGCGGCAGGCGGTCTCGTCCGGCATCTGCGCGACACGCAGATGACCGAGCTGCAACATCTCGGGACACTCGAGTTCCGGACGCGGTCCGACCATCTCGTGATCGACGCCGCGACCTTTGCCCATCTCGAGATCATCGTGGGCGCCGAGGGCGGCCGCAACGGCTCCCTTCTCGCGGAAATCGACCTCACCGGGACTTCGATGGGCGCCCGTCTCCTCCGTGCCTGGCTGCAGCGGCCGCTCGCGGCGCGCGGAGCAATCGTCGAGCGGCTCGACGCGGTCGAGGATCTGTTGCGCCAGGTTGCCGTCCGTGGACGTCTGCGCACCGACCTGGCCCGCGTCCAGGACCTCGAGCGCCTGATCGCGCGCGTCGCTCTCGGCACGGCCGGACCGCGTGACCTGGCTGCACTGGGCCGGTCCGTCGGCGTCGTCCCGGCGCTCCGGGGCCACGCCATGGAACTGCGGGCGCCGCTCATCGCCACGCTGCTCGGCCGGTTCGACGAGCTGCGCGACGTCCACGACCGGATTGTCGCGACGCTCGTCGACGATCCGCCGGCAGCGGCACGCGACGGCGGGTCGATCCGGGACGGAGTCGACGGTGACCTCGACGAACTGCGCGCCATCAGCCGAGACGCCCGGCACGCCATCGCGACGATGGAGACGGTGGAACGCGAGCGGACGGGCATCGGTTCCCTCAAGATCCGGTTCAATCGGGTGTTCGGCTACTACATCGAGGTATCGACGGCGAATCTGCACGCCGTGCCCGACGACTACCAGCGCAAGCAGACCATCGCCAACGGCGAACGGTACATCACGCCGGCGCTGAAGGAGTACGAGGAAAAGGCCCTCGGGGCGGACGAGCGGCTGCTCGACCGCGAGCAGGAGATCTTCGACGAGCTGCTGCGATTCGTTCTCGCGGAAGCCGGCCGGATCCAGGGCTGCGCCCGGGCACTGGCCGCAATCGACGTACTGGCGGCGCTCGCCGAGGCCGCGGCTCGGCGCGACTACGTCAAGCCGCAGGTGCGGGAGGCCGGCGAGCTCATGCTCGCCGACGCGCGGCATCCGGTCGTCGAGGGACGAACCGAATCGTACGTGCCGAACGACGTCCTGCTCAACGACGATGATCACCAGGTCGTGGTACTGACCGGCCCCAACATGGGCGGCAAGTCGACGTACCTGCGGCAGACCGCTCTCATCGTCGTGATGGCGCAGGCCGGATCCTTCGTGCCGGCGCGCGAAGCCGCGGTACCCATCACCGATCGGATCTTCGCCCGCATCGGAGCCTCCGACAACCTCGCCCGCGGGCAGTCGACCTTCATGGTCGAGATGCAGGAGACGGCGCGAATCCTGCACCAGGCTACCTCCCGGAGCCTGGTGCTGCTCGACGAGATCGGAAGGGGGACCGCGACCTTCGACGGGCTGAGCATCGCCTGGGCGGTTGCGGAACATCTGGCCACCAATCCGAAGTCCCGCCCCAGGACGCTCTTCGCCACCCACTATCACGAGCTGACGGACCTCGCCGATCTCCACCAGACCGTCGCCAACTACCACGTCGCAGCCCGCGAGTGGCAGGACGACATCATCTTTCTCCGCCGCGTCGAACCCGGACGCTCGGACCGCAGCTACGGCATCCAGGTCGCGAGACTGGCCGGGTTGCCGCCGGCGACGGTCGCGCGGGCCCGCACCATCCTGGCCGGACTCGAGCGGGACGAGCTCTCGCGCGGCGGCCGCCCCTCGTTCAGCGGGACCCCGACCGAACCGGTCGGCCAGCTCGGACTCTTCCAGCAGGCGCCGCCATCGAGTCACCGCGACGTCGCCGAGCGCATCCTGGCCCTCGACCTCGATCGCCTCACCCCGCTCGAGGCGCTGCTGCTGCTCGGCGAACTCAAGGAGGCGCTGGCGGAGTGAACGGTCTCCTGAAGTTCTTCCGATCATGACCAAGCCGTCCGGACCACCCGACAAGTCGCGTTTCCTGGACGTACCGGTCGAACCATTCGAGATTGCACCCGGCGCCCCGGCAGACGAGCTTCTCCGACGCATGGAGCGCATCTCGTTCCAGGGACGAAACCTTGCTACCGCACATCGGATCTGGCGGCGCATGCTCGCCGACGACGTGATGATCTTCTTCGGTGTGGCCGGCGCGCTGACCGCCGGAGGCCTCCGGCTCGCAATGGCCCGACTCATCCGCGACCGTGCCGTCGACTGCATCGTCTCGACCGGGGCCAACCTGTACCACGACCTGCACGAGACTCGCGGCAGGAGACACTTCCTCGGCACACCGCGGGCAGACGACCGCGCGCTGCAGGCGGCACGTATCGATCGCGTGTACGACACCTACGTGGACGAGGACGAGTTCGTCGACAACGACAACTGGATCGCCGCCTTCACGGCCGATCTCGAACGCCGGCCTTACACCACCCGCGAGTATCTCCACGAGCTCGGGCGGCGCCTCTGGAACGAGACCCGCGGGGACGGCATTCTCACCGCCGCCTACCGCGCGTCGGTCCCGGTGTTCTGCCCCGCGATAGCCGATTCGTCGATAGGCATGGGATTGGCCCAGGCCAGGCACGCGCATCACGAGTGCGGCCGGATAGACGTGATCGGCGACATCATCGAGTCGACGAATCTCGTGATCCGCCGTCCCCTCACGGCCTCCATCGTGCTGGGTGGCGGCACCCCGAAGAACTTCATCAACCAGGCCAGCGTGCAAGCCGACTTCTATCGGCCCGGTATCGGGGGACACCGGTACGCGCTTCAGATCATCACCGACGCCCCGCACTTCGGCGGCGCCTCCGGGTCTACGCTCGACGAGGCGCAGAGTTGGGGCAAGCTGGCGGCGGATGCCGACCAGGTCACCGTGCACGCCGACGCTACGCTGGCCTTTCCGGTGCTCACGAGCGCCCTGGCCGCATCGGCGCGCGAGTTGCTGGCCTCCCGCCGTCCGCCCCGGTTCCAGCTCGGAGGCCGGGCGCTGTCCGTCGACGGGACCCCGGCGCCGGTCGACCGGTTCGACAAGCTGGCCGAGTAGCCGACGCGGGCTGCGCCCAACAACTAACAGGCCCCCTCCGCGGGTGCGATGCGCCCCGACGGCTGTTGTTGCGTAACGCAGTGCACGGCACCGAGGCCCAGGACCAGATCGCCGGCGTGGATGCCGACGACCTCGCGCTCGGGAAACAGCCCGGCCAGCTCGTTCAGCACCGCGCGATCGGCCGGATCGTTGAAGGTCGGCACCAGAACCACGTCGTTGCCGATGTAGAAGTTCAGGTAGCTTGCCGGCAGGCGCTGCCCGTCGAAGAACAGCGGCCGCGGCATGGGAACCGCGACCACGCGCAACGGGCGCCCGCGCAGGTCGCACATCGTCTGCAGGCGCTGGAGGTTGTCGGCCAGAGGAGCGTGGTTGTCGTCGCGGGCGTCCGGCTCGACCGCGGCCACGACGGTGTCCGGCCGTACGAATCGGGCGACGTCGTCGACGTGGCCGTGCGTATCGTCGCCGGCGATGCCGCCACCCAGCCACAGGACCCGTCGGACGCCGAGCGCCTGCTCCAACGCGTGTTCGAGCCCCGGCCGCGACAGCCCCGGGTTGCGCGCCTGATCGCGACTCAGGAGGCACTCCTCGGTCGTCAGAAGCAGACCCTCTCCGTTCACATCGATGCTGCCGCCCTCGAGCACCAGACGCCGCCGCCCATCCTCGGCGGCCACGGCGATCTCGAACCGGCGCATGCCGATTCGTCCCGCGATCGCGCGCGGCAGCGCGTCATCCTGCCGCCAGGCGCGGTAGCGGGCCCAGCCGTTGAACCGCCAGTCGGTCGCGGCGACGACGCGCTCGCCGCTCTCATCCCGGACCACGAAGATGGGGCCGCAATCCCGGATCCACGAGCGGTCCGTCGGAATCACGTGGAAGTCGACCCGGTCCGGGTCGACGCCCGCCCGCCGCAACCGGCGCTCCGCCCGGTGCCGCACCGCCTCGTCATTGCAGACGACCGCGACACGCTCGCCACGCACCAGGTGACGCACCATGTCGGCGAAGCACCATTCGACCGCCACCGTCTTCCCTTCCCAGTCGGCGCGGGCATGCGGCCAGACGAGCCAGGTCGCGTGGTGCGGTTCCCACTCAGCCGGCATCCGGAAGCCGCGGCGGCCG
This sequence comes from Vicinamibacterales bacterium, assembly GCA_963662835.3. Classification (GTDB taxonomy): domain Bacteria; phylum Acidobacteriota; class Vicinamibacteria; order Vicinamibacterales; family UBA8438; genus WTFV01. The sequence continues at coordinate 4,946,974 of CAXXVU020000002.1, read as the reverse complement.
GGCGCCGGGCCGAGCAGCGCATGCCGGTCGGCCGCCGTCAGCCGTCTGTCGCTCATTCCGCGGATACGATGCCGCGCGTCGTCCGGTCGAGGTACCGCCGGGTGATCCCCCCGTAGGTATCGATACGGCGGTCGCGCAGGAAGGGCCACGCCCGGCGCTGTTGCTCGATCCTCCGTCGGCTGCACCGCGCAACCAGGACTCCCGGAGTCTCGCCCGCGGCGCGGGTGATGATCCTCCCGCCCGGATCACAGACGAAGGACTGACCCCAGAACCTCAGGCTGTCGGCGTTAGACCTCTCGACCCCGACTCGATTGACGGCCGCCACGTAGACGCCGTTCGCAATCGCGTGTCCCCGCTGGACCGTGACCCAGGCGTCGCGCTCGGCGAGTGCGGCTGCGTCCGGCCCGGTGACGCCGGACCAGCCGATGGCCGTCGGAAAGAAGATCACTTCGGCTCCGCGGAGCGCCGTGAGGCGCGCCGCCTCCGGGTACCACTGGTCCCAGCAGATGAGGACGCCGATGCGCGCATGACGCGTGTCGAAGACGCGGTAGCCGAGATCCCCGGGCGTGAAGTAGAACTTCTCGAGGAACTGTGGATCGTCCGGCACGTGGACCTTGCGGTAGGCGCCGAGCAGGTCGCCGGACGCATCGATCACGACCGCGGAATTGTGGTACAGCCCGGCCGCCCGGCGTTCGAAGAGCGGTACGACCAACGCGATGTCGAGGGCCCGCGCGAGTGCCGCGAAGCGCGTGGTCAGCGGTCCCGGAATCTCCTCGGCGAGATCGAAGCAGGCTGCGTCCTCACGCTGGCAGAAGTACGGCGTAGCGAACAGTTCCTGCAGGCAGACGACCTGCGCGCCCCGGCTGGCGGCATCGCGTACGCCCGCCTCGGCCGCCTCGTGGTTACGCGCGACCATCGGGGAACAGGCCATCTGGACCAGGCCGACGGTGAACTCGCCGGCCGTGCCTGCCGGCGGGCTGGTCATGGTCTCTTCCGCCCCGAGAAGCCTGAGACGTCTATTCGTCGGCCGCCAGTGTGTCGAGTTCCCGCTCGGCATCGAAGCGGTAGCCGGAGGCGGGGAACTCATCGACCAGGCGCCGGAACGCCAGCGCCGCCTCGGACGGCTGATCCGCGAGTCGGTACGATTGACCAAGGCGCATGAGCACCGCATCGACCGGGAACTCGACATCCACCGACCGCGATTCCGCCTCGAGCAGCACAATTGCGGCGGCGTACTCGCCGGCCTCCAGATGTGTCTCGGCACGTCCCAGACGGGCCATCCTGCCGTAGATCCCGTCGCCGGCAAGCTCGATCAGGCGGTGGTACTGGTCGGCCGCCTCCCCCGTACGGCCCAGCGTGCCGAGCGCGACCGCCGCCTGGTAGCGGGCGGCGATGCCCTGGGGCAGACCCGGGTACGCATCCGCCGCCTCGAGCAACCGCGGCACGGCCGTCTCGAGCTTGGCTGCCTCCGAGGGATAGGCTCCCGCCGGCGTTCCTGCCGCGGCCGCCTGCCCCGCGTCCGAGGGAGCGACGGGGGCATCCACGATCGCCATCGCCGAGGCGAGCAGCTCGCTCGCGCGCGACGTCCGCCACTGCTGCCAGCCGAACACCGTCCCGCCGACAACCAGCCCGACGGCCACCGCCGCGGCGATCACCGCCCACCGGCCGCCGTGCGTGGAATCCAGCACCGCCCGCAGCCTGACAGCCAACGGGTCTTCCTTGAGGTGATGTCTTTCCGTTCTCTTCATCGCAAGATTGCTCGAAACCGATGAATTGTACCAAATGCGCGGCCCGCCCGGCGCCCCCCGCGGCACGAATCGCGCGGGAGGGTCCCTGTGCTAGACTACGAGCCCGCGACAGCCGGACGAGCGCATCTGTCCCAGCGGGTGCGGCGGAAGGATCGGCGGGTTCTGGGGCGACTCTAGATCCGTACTCCCATGACGAGATCGAGTGACGACTCGCGAGAGCCGTCCAGACGGAAGTTTCTCCGCGCCGCTGCCACGGTCCTGACGGCCCGTCCCGTGGGCGCCCAGGTTCCGGCCGACGGCCAGGAAGCCCCTGTTCTGCTCCCGCCATACGTCACCGACGTCGACGGGAGCGGCGCCATCAACACCCTGGACGCGGAAATAGTCAGCACCGCCCTGTACGCTCACCGCGGGTTCCAGCTCTCGCCTCGACCGAGTTTCGACTATCGCGCCGACGTGCTCGGGCGAGCCGCGGTCGACCCGCTCGTCGTCGACTCGGTCAGCCATTCCGTCCGGAAGTACTCCGAGTCTCCGGACGCGCCGCCCCTCCGGCCGATCACCGTCGCCTGGCATTACGGCTGGTACAACAGTCTGAAACGGCCACCGGGCACGCAGACGGTACGCTTCAAGGGCGGAAACTACCGCTCGTTCGATCCGGAGGTCGAGACGACCTTCAACGACCTGAAGAACGAGTTCGGCGTGACCGTCGACGCCCTCAGCTGGATACCCAGGCACGCCAACAACAACAACAACAGCAACTACTACAAGGGATACCTGCGAGCAGCGAACGCGGACACCCGCCACGCCTGCCTCCTCTACGAGAGCACGCTCGCGCTGCCCATCTGGGCGGGGCGCATCACCTTTCACGCGCCGGACGTGCAGAGGCGCTTCGAGCTCGACTTCGAGGAGATGGCCCGCTTCATGGCCCGCGTCCGGGACCTCAGCCCGGCCCGCGTCTTCACCCTGGACGGGCGGCCGGTGATGTTCATATTCGGGACTCACATCTGGGGGCGGCTGCCTCTTGCGCCCACCGAAGTCTCCGCCATGGAACGTGTCATCGGAGGCGCCCTCGAGGCGTTTGCCGACATCTACGGAGAGCCCCCCTATCTGGTCGGCGAGGAAATGCAACTGTCCGCGACGGGGGCGTTCTCGGACGACCGGCGCATTCGCAGCAGCTTCTTCGACGCAACCCACATCTATCACCATGCGGCCAACGTCAAGCGCGGCAGGGAGCAGCGGCTGCGCATGTCGCCTGCCTACATCCAGAACCAGCTCGCCATTCTACGCAACACGTACACCGACGTTACCTATCTGCGGAATCGGTTCACGCGCCGCCGCCTGCTGGTGATCCCGAGCCTGGCGCCCGGGTTCGCCAAGCCGGGCCATCCGACACTGGAACTCGGCCGAGGCGACTACGCCGACTTCATGAAGCTGCTGAAGGGCGTGCACATGGACGGCCACATCAATCCGCTCTGGTCCGCGGATCTGGGCCGTGCCGCACTGCCGGCTCCGGTCTATACGGTAGGCTCCTGGAACGAGGAGTTCGAAGGACACTGCCTCTTTCCCTTCGATTTCAACCTGTCGGTGCCCGACGTCGAGCAGCACGGCTTCGACGTGGCGATGGCGCTGAAGGAAGTCTTCGGCTGGAATCACTACGCGTTTCGGGATATCCATGCGGATGACGCCGCATCCACCCGGATTCCCTCGACGACCGTCTGACAACGCACGGCGGCGGGTGGTGGCGCGCGTGCCCGGATTCGAACCGGGGGCCTGCCGCTTAGGAGGCGGCCGCTCTATCCAGCTGAGCTACACGCGCACGTTTTCCCGCTCCTTCAGCGCGGTCAGGCCGTTCCCGATCCGCACGTACTCCTCGTACCGCCGCTGGTAGGCCTGCAGCTTCTCGTCCTCGAGCGACGCCAGCCGGGCCCTCCCCGCCGGCGTCTCGTTGCCCGCGTCCAGCAACTCGGCTTCGAGGACGCTCGCCCGCTGCTTGAACTCGGCATCGTGCCGGTGTTCCCAGGCCAGCCATTCCGCCGTCCAGCGCGCGTGCGCATCGTCAATCACATCCTGCGCGAACGGAAACCCTTCGCCGGTCTGCTGCTCGATGGCGCCCACTGCATCGGGGAACATGCGGTGGACGGTGTCGGCAACCGACCGCAACGCCAGCAGGTCACGCGGCTCTCCGCGCGCCGCGGCCGGCGCAAGAGCGGTCAGCAGCAGGGCGGCCAGGTGCTCCCGGTGCTGCCGTCGCCGGTCCCGGCGGGCACGCTCGGCGACCAGCGCTACGATGCCTATCGACGCGATGATGAAGACCTCGAACATGCCATCGCCGGCCCCGTGTCCGGCTCCAATCAGTAGTGCACCGCGGCGAACACGTCGTACCCGGCCAGCCGCTCCCGCCCCCGGAGCGCGTCGAGCTCTACCAGAAACGCCAGTGCATGCACCCTGGCGCCGCGCCCGCTGACGAGCTCGGCTGCGGCCCGCGCAGTGCCCCCGGTTGCGAGCAGATCGTCCACGATCAGCACGCGCTGGCCGTCCTCGACCGCATCCTCGTGCATTTCGAGGGCATCGTTGCCGTACTCCAGCGCATAGTCGACCCGGACCGTGCGCGCGGGCAGCTTCCCGGGCTTGCGAGCCGGCACGAAGCCGGCCCCGAGGCGCTCCGCAACCGCCGCGCCGAAGATGAAGCCGCGGCTCTCGATCCCGACGACCCTGTCGATCCGGGCTTCCCCGAAGGGTTCCGCCAGACACCGGATTGCACGCCGCAGCGCGGCCGCGTCGCTCAGCAGCGTAGTTATGTCCTTGAACAGGATGCCCGGCTTCGGGAAATCCGGAACCTCGCGTATCAGCGCCTTGAACTCTTCCATGAAGTCAGACCATCAGGTGCGGATCACGAATTCTCCGGCGGCCCCCAGCGGTGCGACGTCCTCGACCGTCATCGCGAGCACCTTCGACAGGCGCGACCCCTGAACCAGGGCACGCTGGAACCGGTCCATCGCCTCGCGGTCACCCTCGCCGACCGCCTCGACCCGCCCGTCGGCGAGATTGCGCACAAAACCGCGAACTCCTTCGCGCCGCGCCGCGCCGGCGGCGTACGCCCGGAACCCGACGCGTTGTACGCGACCACTGACGAGCAGACGTCGGGTTACCATCATGGGCAGGTCCCAGCGGCCGGGGCGACGTGATTATAGCCGACGGCCGCGGCGGTCCGGCCCCCGAATCGGGACCCGCGCGGAAGCCTGTGCTACGCTCCGGCTGAATGGAGGTTCCCATGAGATTTCCCGTCTCGCTGTTGGCCGCCCTGACGGTCGCCACTAGTTTGCTTGCTGCTCCCGCCGCCGCGCAGTTCACGGAGGTAGGATCCCTCGACTTTCCGACGTCGGCCCGTTCCGAGGAGGCGCAGCGCCATTTCCTGCGCGGTGTCGCCATCCTGCACAGCTTCGGCTGGAAGCAGGCCATCGAGCAGTTCCAGGCCGCACAGTCCATCGAGCCGGACTTCGCTCTGGCCTACTGGGGCGAGACGTTGAGCTACAACCACCCGCTGTTCGGCGGCGGCCCCAACCTCGACGAGGAGAATCCGCGGGACGCGCTCGCGCGACTGGGTCCGACCCGCGCGGCGCGGGCCGCCAAGGCCCCCACCGACCGCGAGAAAGGCTTCCTGGAGGCGGTCGAGGTGCTCTGGAGCGAGGAAGGCGCCTACGACGAGCGGCGCGTCGGCTACATGGAAGCGATGGGAAGGCTCTACGATCGCTATCCCGACGACCACGAGGTGGCCACTTTCTACGCGCTGTCCATGCTGGCCGGGTCGCGTGCGCTCGGCGATCAGTCGTTGCGGCTCGAGGTTCGGGCGGGCAACATCGCCATGAAGGTGTTCAACGCGAACCCGGACCACCCCGGCGCGCCGCACTACACGATCCACGCCTTCGACGACCCGATCCACGCGCCTCTCGCGCTCGACGCCGCTCGCCGCTATGCGGAGATCGCACCGGCCGTCTCGCACGCGCGCCACATGCCGACCCACATCTTCATCCAGCACGGCATGTGGGATCTCGTCTCGAACCACAACCAGTCGGCGCACGAGGCGGCCCGCGCTCTGTGGGAACCGGGCGACAGCGTCGGCGACGCCGTTCACTCACTCGACTGGGGCCAGTACGGCGACCTGCAGCGCGGCGACTACGACAAGGCCCGCGTCTGGATCGAACGGCTGGAGCAGCTCATCGCCGAGAGCGACGGTCAGGCCCGGGCGGTCAGCACGCTGCCGCTCGTGAACGCCCGCTACGTGGTCGAGACCGAGCAGTGGCGCACCGCCCCTGTCACCGAGGACTCCTCCCTCCACGAGTTGCTGGCCACGGGGTTGAGCGCCGTTCGCACCGGAGACCTGGCCACTGCCCGCGAGGCGGAAGAAGCGCTCGCGGCACGGGCCGGGGACGGCGGGGCGCAGGACCGGATCGCGCACCGGGAAGTCGCCGCCTCGATTCAGGCCGCCGAGGGCAACGCGGAGGCGGCGGTCGCACTCATGGACGAGGCCATCGCCATCGTGGAGACGCTGCGGCCGCCCAACGGAGCGGCCAGCCCGGTCAAGCCGCCGTACGAGCTGTACGGCGAGATCCTGTTGCAGCTCGGCCGGTCCGACGACGCGCTCGAGAGATTCGAGACCTCCCTGCTGCGGATGCCGAACCGGATGCGCTCGCTGCTCGGCGCGGCGCGCGCCGCCGCCGCGGCCGGCGACCGCACCACGGCGCGGGAACGCTACGAGACGCTCGCCGGGTTCTGGATCGGCGCCGCCGACGATCCGGGCTATGCGGAGGCGCGCGAGTTCATCGCCGCGACGAACGAGAACTGATTGTCCCGAATTCCGCGCCGATTCGACGGTTGCCGGTCCTGGCGGTTGCCGGCCGGCAACCGCAGAACTCACTGCGTTGCGTTCTGCGGCGCAGACTCCTAGCCCGCATTCGGGGCGACGGAGGCTTGCCGTTCCGTTGATCGAAGAAAACGCGGGAAGGAAATGGTCGGGGCGAGAGGATTTGAACCTCCGACCCCTCGGTCCCGAACCGAGTGCTCTACCAGGCTGAGCCACGCCCCGACGCAGAATCGTATTCTACCCTACTTGCGGGTTCCCTGGGGCGATGCCGTACGGCCTTGCCCACGACAGTCCCCCGATCGTATCTCCCGCCGGGCGGTACTCGCACCCGATCCACCCCGGAAAACCGAGCTCGTCGATGAGGTCGAACAGGTACGGGAAATTGATCTCCTGCACCGCGTTTGGTTCGTGACGGCCGGGCACACCGCCGATCTGGAAGTGGCCGATGATATCGATGTTCGCCCTGACGGTCTCCGCGAGGTACCCCTCCATGATCTGCATGTGGTAGAAGTCGTACTGCAGCAACACGTTGTCGGCGCCGATCCGCTCGATGATCCGCCGCGCCTGACCGGAGCCGGTCAGGAAGTAACCGGGGTTGTCTCGCGTGTTGAGGGGTTCGAGCAGCAAACGAACCCCGAGCGGCCGCGCGCGCTCCGCCGCCCACCGGAGATTCGCCACGAAGGTGTCCTCGGCCCGTTCATCCTCGGTACAGCCTGCCAGACAGTGGATCTGCCCGCAACCGGCGGCGGCCGCGTACTCGAACGCCCGGGCCACGCCGTCGCGGTACTCCTGCTCGCGGCCGGGAATCGCGCCGGCCGCGAGCGGCACGTTCATGAGCACTGCCACGAGGCCATGGCGCCGGAGCCGCTCCGCGACGTCCTGCGGGGACTCGCCGTACGGCGCCTGAATCTCCACGCCTTCGAAGCCGACGGCCGCGGCCTGCTCGAAGCGATCCAGCAACTCCCACTCGTCGAACATCATCGTGACGCTGGCGGCGAATCTCGGCATGGCGCTCCTCGGTCGCGGCGCGCCCATCGTATCACCGGCCGGCGGGACGCTCGATGCGCCCGCCGCCGCCCGGTATCATTGCCTGCCATGCCACGCGACGCGGCGCCCTTCGATGCCGTCCTGCTAATCAGCTTCGGGGGTCCCGGCAGCCGGGCCGACATCCGCCCTTTCCTGCAGAACGTGCTGCGGGGACGGCGCGTGCCGCCGGCGCGGGTCGAGGCGGTGGCGCGGCACTACGAGCTGTTCGACGGCGTGTCCCCGCTGACTGCCATCACCCGGCGGCAGGCGGACGGCCTCGGCGAACGCCTCGCCGCGGGCGGACCCCACCTCCCGGTGTTCGTGGGGATGCGCAACTGGCACCCGTTCCTCGACGACACGTTGGCAGAGATGGCGGCAGCGGGCATCGGCCGGGCGCTGGGGATCGTGCTGGCGGCGCACCACAGCTATTCGAGTTGCGGGCAGTATCGCCAGAACGTGGTGCAGGCAAGGCGGGCGTTGACCGCCGGAGGAGCGGCCGACGTCGAGGTGATGTTCGCGCCCGGGTGGCACGCGCACGAGGGATTCATCGAGGCCAACGCGCAACGGATCGAGGCCGCCCGGCGCGCCCTTCCCGCGGGCTCGCGGCAGGACGCCCGGATCCTCTTCACGGCGCACAGCATTCCCGCATCGATGGCGGCGGCGTGCCGCTACGAGGCAGAGCTTCGCGAGACGGCGGCCCTGGTGGCCGAACGCCTGAAGACCGACGACTGGGCGCTGGCCTACCAGAGCCGAAGCGGGCGCCCCCAGGATCCCTGGCTCGATCCGGACGTCTGCGACTACCTTCGCGCCGCGCACGCAGGTGGCCTGCGCGCGGCGGTAATCGCTCCGATCGGATTCGTCGCGGACCACATCGAGGTGCTGTACGACCTCGATACGGAAGCGGATGCGGTCTGCCGCTCCCTCGGACTGCCCATGCGCCGCGCGGCGACGGTCAACGAGCACCCCGTTTTTCTGGACATGCTGGCCGATGTGACGCGAAGCGCCTGCGCGCGGGCGCGCGGCGGGCGGCCGTTGCCGATGGTTCCGGCCGTCGCTCCCGAGCGACTGGAGCTGCCGCCGCCGGCACGCTGACCGCCCGCTACGCAGCGCAGACTGCTAGCAGCCCGTGGCGAAAGTCCCCGCTGCATTCGAGCGGCGATGCATCCCGCCTGACTGCGTTGTTCGTCGGTTACATATGCCCAATATGCGCCCTTCTCACGCCTTGTCAGGCGGGCGCCTCGTCGCTCTCGGTGCGACGCGGGGTTCCACCACGGGCTGCTAGGCGACGGCGGCCCGCGCGCAGTGCTTGTCGAACGCGGCGGTGAGATCCCGGGCGATCACGTCGGCTTCCCGGTTCTCGATCTGGTGCCGCTCCATCATGTAGATGAGCTTCCCGTCCCGCAGCAGGGCGATGGCCGGCGAGGACGGCGGATAACCGGTGAAGTACTCCCGCGCGCGCTGGGTCGCCTCCACGTCGGCGCCGGCGAAGACCGTCGCCACGACCTCCGGCCGCGTCTGGTGCTGCAGCGCCAGCGCGACGCCGGGCCGGGCCCTGCCGGCCGCGCAGCCGCAGACCGAGTTGACCACCAGCATGAGTGTGCCTGACGCTCCGGTCACCGCGTCATCGACGTCCCTGCCGGTCCGCAACTCCTTGACGCCGAGCCGTGTCAACTCCTCGCGCATCGGGGCAATGAAGAACTCTGGGTACACGCTTGCGCTCCTTTCGCGTCACGCACGCCGCTGCGCGGCGCGCGACGTCTCAATCAACCTCCTAGCGTAGCATGGTCGATCACGCTGCGGGCGGCGAGTCGGCGGTTGAAGGCCCGCAGGACGGCCAGAGCGATGCCCCACTGCGCCACGCAGGTGCCGACGCTGTAGATCCGCAACGGATTCCACCAACCCTCGGGGTCGTACACGGTGGCCGCCTGGTACATCCACCACGCAAACATCGCCGCGAACTCCACCGGGACGAGGTACTTGAGAATCCAGGCCCACAACCGTCCCGCCCGGCGCCCCCCCGCATGCGTGTTGACGAGCTCCTCCCGGAAGCGGTCGACCCCGTAGCGGATCGCCGCGACGGCGATGAACAGCCCGCTGATCATCAGCGCGAGGCCCCAGACCCAGTCCTGGTTCTCGAATACCGCCAGGCTCACCGCGGACGGCGCTCCGCAGACGACGGCCGCGGCCGCGACGAGCCGGACCGCCGGCGCGCGGGCGACGCCGGCGTCGATCAGCACGCGCGTCCCCAGCTCGACCATCGCGATCAGGGACGACAGCGCGGCGCAGAACATCGCCAGGAAGAAGAGCGGCAGGAACAGTCCCCCGGCCGGCATGCGGGCGAACACCTCCGGGATCCAGATGAAGGTCAGGCCGAGGTTGCCGGCCGCCAGCGCCTCGGCGGCTTCCCCTTGCGGCAGGATGGCGAAGGCGGCAGGCAGAATCGCCATCGCCGCCAGCAGCGACGCGACGTTGTTGCCCAGTCCGATGGTCGCGGCGTTCGTGACGACGTCGTCCCGGTCGCGCACGTAGATGCCGTAGCACAGGATGAGCCCCCACCCGGCGCCGGTGGACCACGCCGACTGCGTCAGCGCCTCCAGCCACGTGCGGTAGTTGGCCAGGGCGGCCAGGTCCGGCGTGAAGAGATAGGCCAGTCCCTGACCCGCTCCCGGCAGCGTGAGGGAGCGCGCCACCGCGAACAGCAGCAGCACGAACAAAAGCGGAATGAGAATCCGGTTGGCCCGCTCGATCCCTCCCGTGACCCCGCGCGCCACCACGAAGCCCGCCCCCGCAATGGCCATCCCATGGAACAGCAGCGGCTGCCACACCGACGTGCTGTAGGCATCCCAATAGCCGGCCGAGTCGACGCCGGCCAGGTCGCCGCTCAGGGCCGCCACCGCGTACTTCAGCATCCACCCGGTGACGACCGAGTAGTAGAACATGATCATCACGCTCGTCGCCGCGACGAAACCGCCCATCCACGCGGTCTGCCCGCCGGTCAGCTTCGCAAAGGCGCCGATCGGGCCGCGGCGCGCCCCGCGCCCGAGTCCGAACTCGGCGATCAGCAGTGGAATGGACCAGGCGAACAGGAACAGCAGCCACGGGATCAGGAACGCGCCCCCCCCGTTCTCGGCCGCGACGCGGGGAAACCGCCACAGATTGCCGGTACCGACCGCCATCCCGAGCCCGGCCAGAATGATTCCCCAGCGCGACGAAAAGAAATCGGTCGTCTTCATCGGAGCTCCTGATGCGATGCTCCTACAGTTTAGGCGGACCGCGCGTACTCGACACTGCGCCGGCCGGGTTTTCGTTCCTTCGCGGCTGTGGTATCTAATGAACCGATGCCGTTGCGGGTCTTGAGACGATGGGCTCGGCGGTTGCCGGCATATGCCCTTGCCGCGGGCGCCGTCGCCGCTCTGGCGGCGGAGGCTCAGCCGCCGCGCGACCGCGTGCTCCGTTCGGAGGAGGCGCAGGTCGCGATCGGCGGCCGGGTCGTCGCGGCCGATACCGGCGCTCCGCTCGCGCGGGCGCGCATCCGCGTCTTTCCCCGTCCCGCCTCCGGCGGCAGCGCGACCACGGACGCCAACGGCCGGTACGAGTTGCTCGTGCCGCCGGGCCGCTACACGGTCCACGCGAGCAAGCCGGCGTACATGACGCTCAGCTACGGCCAGCGGCGAGCCTTCGAGCGGGGCACCCTGGTCGAGGTAGGCGCCGGGCTCACGCTGGACGACGTCAGCTTCGCGCTGCCGCGCGGAGCCGTCATCACCGGGACCATCGTCGAGCCGTTCGGCGAGCCCGCCGTCGACGTGGGCATCCGCGTGCTGCGATACGAGTTCCGCGACGGAGGCTGGCGGCTCGAGCGCGCCGGCGGCGGGTACGGCACGAACACCGACGACCGCGGTACGTTCCGCGTGTACGGGCTGCCGCCCGGCTCCTACTACGTCGAGGCGTCTCCATCGACATTCTTCTCACGCAGATTCGAAGAGCGCGAGTACGCCCCCACCTTCTACCCGGGGACGACCAGCATCGAGGCCGCGCAACTCGTCGACGTCGACGTCGGGGAGGAAGTGACCATCGACTTTCCCCTGACCGCGGTGTTGACCGCCACGGTCTCAGGCCACGTCGTCGACGAGTACGGCCGGCCGGCGACCGGCGTGCCCTCGGTCAGCCTGATCCGGGACGGGTCGTCGGGAGCGGCGGGCAGCCGCTCCTCCGGCCGCCTCGATGCCGACGGCCGCTTCGTCATCAACGGGGTGGCGCCCGGCCGCTACATCGCCTACGCGGCGGAGACCGGCGCGCCCGGCCATACTCGATTCGCAACCGCGGAGGTGTCGGTTTCCGGCGAGCGCGTCGACGGTGTCTGGCTGCCCCTGACGTCCGGCGCCTCCGCCCGCGGGCAGGTCTTCTTCGAGTCGCAGGTGACGCCCGGCTTCACGCCCGATATCCTTCAGCCGTTCACCATGCCGCGCGGCGGCGGTCTGCAGCTCCCGGTGGGGCGCGGCATCGGTCAGGTCAACGACGACTGGAGCTTCGAGATCCGCGGCATGGCCGGCCCGCAACTGGTCAGGCTCGCCGGGTTGCCGGAGGGGTGGACGCTGCGGACGGTGGCCCTGGCCGGCCGGGACATCACCGACACACCGATCGTCTTCTCCCGCCAGATGCCGACTACCGGGCTGCAGATTCTGCTGACCGACCGGCTGACGAAGCTCACCGGCGCCGCCCTCGACGCCCTGGACCGACCGACGACGGACTACACGGTCGTGGTTTTCCCGGAGGATGCCGCCTTTCGCGTCTTCCCCTCGCGCTTCGTGCGCTCCGCGCGACCCAACCAGGATGGCGAGTTCGAGATTTCGGGCCTGCCGCCGTCTCGCTACCTCGCCTACGCGGCGCAGGCGATCCCGCGCAGCGCCTGGACGAACCTGGAGTATCTCGCCGGGCTCGTCCCGGCCGCGGAGCCCTTCTCGCTCGGCGACGGCGAATCGCGCCGCATCTCCCTCCCGCTGCGGCCCGCTCCCTGACGGCCCGCGGCGAGAGCCCCGCCGCACGCGAGCAGCGATGCGTCCCGCGTGGACGGCATTGCTCCTCGGTCGAATGTCCTTCACGAGCGGACACTTCCTCACGATCGGGAACCCATCCCGAACTTTATACGTCTCATATCAATGCATATAGTCGAGTAGACGCAATCATGAGCGAGATTCTCTTCATCAGCACGGCGTCGCGGCTGCTCGGCATGCATCCCCAGACGCTGCGCAAGTACGAACGTCTCGGACTGGTGCGGCCCGACCGGACCGTGGGCAGCATGCGGCTCTACTCTTCCGAGCAGATCGAGCGCCTGCGGTTCATCAAGCACCTTGTCGACGAGCGCGGGATCAACCTCGCGGGCGTGCAGCATCTGTTGTCGGTGGCCGACGCGGTGCAGCGGCTCCGGCCCCTGGCTGCCGGCGACGCACTGAGCCGGCGCGGCGGGCACGGGCGCCTGCTCCGCGGGCTGCAGCATCTCGGCGAGTTGGTCGGGCTGCCCTGAAGACGAACAGTTGCAGGAATTTCCCGGCGCGAGGTAGCCATGAACATCCACCGATTGACGGAAAAGGCACAAGAAGCCGTCGTCGCCGCCCAGCGGGCCGCCGAGCGGGCGGGGCATGCCGAGATGCAGCCCGAGCACCTGCTGCTGACCCTGGTCGAGCAGCACGAGGGCGTGGTTCCGGCGGTCCTGCAGAAGCTGGAGGTCGATCCGGCGGCGCTCGCAGGAGCGGCACGCGGTGTCCTGGACCGTCTTCCGTCGGCGGCCGGAGGGGCTGCCCCGGCCCCTTCGGCCCGCCTGCGCGCTGTCCTCACCGCGGCGGCCGCAGAGGCCGAGCGGCTGACCGACGAGTACATCAGCACCGAGCATCTCTTCCTGGCCCTGGCCGCCGAGACGGGGACCGCGCATGCGGCCCGTCTCCTGTCGAAGGCCGGCCTCACCCGCGACCGCCTCTACGAGGCGCTGACCGCGATCCGCGGGTCGCACCGGGTGACCGACCAGCATCCCGAGGGGAAGTACCAGGCGCTCGAGCGGTACGCCCGCGACCTGACGGAGTTGGCCCGCGGCGGCGCGCTCGACCCCGTCATCGGCCGCGACGAGGAGATACGACGCGTCATCCAGGTATTGTCCCGGCGGACCAAGAACAACCCCGTCCTCATCGGCGAGCCCGGGGTCGGCAAGACCGCCATCGTCGAGGGCCTCGCCCAACGCATCGTGCGCGGCGACGTGCCGGAGGGACTCACGAACAAGCGGCTGGCCTCGCTCGACATGGGCGCACTCATCGCCGGCGCCAAGTACCGCGGCGAGTTCGAGGAACGGCTCAAGGCGGTGCTCCAGGAGATCACCGACGCCGACGGCCGCATCGTGCTCTTCATCGACGAGCTGCACACGGTGGTCGGCGCGGGCGCATCCGAGGGCGCCATAGACGCTTCGAACATGCTCAAGCCGCTGCTCGCCCGCGGCGAGCTGCACACCATCGGCGCGACGACCCTGGACGAGTACCGCAAGTACATCGAGAAGGACGCAGCGCTCGAGCGGCGTTTCCAGCCGGTGCTGGTCTCCCAACCGACGGTGGAGGACACCATCAGCGTGCTGCGGGGCCTGCGCGAGCGCTACGAGATCCACCACGGCGTCAAGTTCAAGGACGCCGCCCTGGTTGCGGCCGCCGTGCTCTCGAACCGCTACATCAGCGACCGGTTCCTTCCCGACAAGGCAATCGACCTCATCGACGAGGCGGCTTCGAAGCTGCGTACCGAGATCGACTCGCTGCCGGTGGAGCTCGACGAGGCCGAACGCCGGATCATGCAACTGGAGATCGAGCGGGAGGCGTTGCGCAAGGAGACCGACGACGCCTCGCGCGGCCGGCTCGACCGCCTGGAGAAAGAGCTCGGCGACCTGCAGGAGGAGCGCAGCCGCCTGCGCACACAATGGGAACACGAGAAGGCGGAAATCCAGGGCACGCGCCGCATCCAGGAAGAGCTCGAGGCGCTCCGGCACGAGGTGGAGCGGGCACAACGCGAAGGCGACTATGCCCACGCGTCCGAGCTGCAGTACGGACGTCTCCCCGAGTTGGAGCAGCAACTGCGGCGAAGCCGCGGCGACGGCGTCTCGGGCCCGCGCATGCTCAAGGAAGAGGTCGACGAGCAGGACATAGCGGCCGTCGTGAGCAAGTGGACGCACATTCCGGTCAGCAGGCTCGTGGAGGGGGAGATCGAGAAGCTCGTCCGTATGGAGGAACGCCTCCGCCGGCGGGTGATCGGCCAGGACGACGCCATCGGAGCGGTATCGAACGCGGTGCGGCGTGCACGCGCCGGGCTTCAGGACCCGGACCGGCCGCTCGGCAGCTTCCTGTTCCTGGGGCCGACCGGCGTCGGCAAGACGGAGCTGGCGCGGGCGCTGGCCGAGTTCCTGTTCGACGACGAGCGCGCCCTGGTCCGCATCGACATGTCGGAGTACCAGGAGAAGCACGCCATCTCCCGTCTCGTGGGCGCGCCACCCGGCTACGTCGGCTACGACGAGGCGGGGCAGCTCACCGAGGCGGTGCGGCGACGCCCCTATTGCGTGGTGCTGTTCGACGAGGTCGAGAAGGCGCACTCCGACGTGCTCAACGTCATGCTCCAGCTTCTCGACGACGGCCGCCTGACCGACGGCAAGGGACGAACCGTCGATTTCCGGAACGTGGTGGTCATCATGACCTCCAACCTCGGCAGCGAGCTCATCGCGTCGCGCGCCGAGGACGGTCGCGACCTCGACGAGGACACCCGACGGCGGATCGACGATATCGTGCGCGGCTACTTCCGGCCCGAGTTTCTCAACCGCGTCGACGAGATCATCGTCTTCCACGCACTCGAACGGCGGCACCTGGCGGACATCGCGGCGATCCAGCTCGAAGCCCTCGCGCGTCGGCTCGCCGATCGGCACGTCGCCATCGAGGCGACCGACGCCGCTTTGAACCAGCTCATCGAGGAAGGATACGACCCGGCGTACGGCGCGCGTCCCCTGCGGCGCACGATCCAGCGCCGCGTCCTCGACCCGCTCGCGATGGAGCTGTTGCGCGGGAACCTTGCGGACGGCGATGCCGTGGTCGTCGATCGGGGCGCCGGCGGACTGACGTTCAGCCGCCGGAAGCGGGCCGGGGCGGCCGAGAGCCCGAAGCCCACGGTCGACGTCTGAGACCCACACGCGCGGCGCGGGGCCCGGGCCGCGGCCCGGGACACGTGTTCCCGGTACCTCAGCTCCCCGCGCGGACGGTGGACTCGAATCCCTCGCGGTTGTGCGAGCCGTCGCAGAACGGCTTGTTGGCTGAATGCCCGCAACGGCAGAGCGTGAACGGCCGGCGCGCGACCGGCAGCTCGTTGCCCTCGGCGTCGACGACGCTCACGTCGTCGCCGTCGACCAGGCAGGGACCATTGTCTCGAATTCGAATCGTCGCCATCGTCATCCCATCTTCTGCATCGACGCCAGGAAATCGGCGTTCGATCGCGTCTTGCCCATCTTGTCCAGCAGGAGCTCCATCGCCTCGACCGACGACAGCGGGTTCAGCACCTTGCGCAGGACCCAGACGCGGTTGAGGTCCTCCTTGCCGAGCAGCAGCTCCTCCTTGCGGGTGCCGCTCTTCTGGATGTCGATCGCCGGGAAGACCCGCTTGTCCACCAGCTTCCGGTCGAGGTGGATCTCCATGTTGCCGGTGCCCTTGAATTCCTCGAAGATCACGTCGTCCATCCGCGATCCGGTGTCCACCAGCGCGGTAGCCATGATGGTCAGCGAGCCGCCCTCTTCGATGTTGCGTGCGGCGCCGAAGAACCGCTTCGGCTTCTGCAACGCGTTCGAATCCAGACCGCCGGAGAGCACCTTGCCGGACGGCGGAATCACCGTGTTGTAGGCGCGTGCGAGGCGCGTTATCGAGTCGAGGAGAATGAAGACGTCCTTGCGATGCTCCACGAGGCGCTTGGCCTTCTCGATGACCATTTCCGCCACCTGCACGTGGCGCTGGGCCGGCTCGTCGAAGGTCGACGAGATGACCTCTCCGTCCACCGACCGTTGCATGTCGGTCACCTCTTCCGGACGCTCGTCGATGAGCAGCACGATGAGGTAGACCTCGGCGTGGTTCCGGGCGATCGACTGCGCAATGCTCTGCAGCAGCATCGTCTTGCCGGTTCGCGGCGCGGCGACGATGAGGCCTCTCTGGCCCTTTCCGATGGGCGTCATCAGATCCATGACGCGTGCCGACAGGTTGTCGGGAACGGTCTCGAGCTGTGCCCGCTCCAGCGGATACAGCGGCGTCAGGTTCTCGAAGAAGATCTTGTCACGCGCCTGGTCGGGAGACTCGAAGTTGACCGCCTCGACCTTGATGAGAGCGAAGTAACGCTCTCCTTCCTTCGGCGGTCGGATCTGCCCGGAGACCGTGTCACCGGTCTGGAGATCGAACTTGCGGATCTGCGATGGCGAAACGTAGATATCGTCGGGGCCCGGCAGATAGTTGTAGTCCGGCGCGCGCAGGAAGCCGAAACCGTCCGGCAGGACCTCGAGCACGCCCTCGGAGAAGATGAACCCGCTCTGCTCGGTCTGCGCCTTCAGGATCTGGAAGATCAACTCCTGCTTGCGCATTCCGGTCGCGCCGGCGACGTTCAGATCCTTGGCTACCTGGGTGAGCGCGCCGATGCTCATTTCCTTCAACTCGCCGATGTTGAGGGTGTCCTTGCCGCGGCGGGCGGGCCGGGGCGCCTCGGCGGGCGGAGCCTCGGTGGCGGCGGCAGCCTGAGGGGGGCGAGAGGACGAGCGTTTGTTGTTGGTCGGCATTTCTTGGCTAGAGCTCTGGTTTTACGGGGTTGAAGTCGGGCCGTGACGGCCAGGTTGCGGATGGGAGGGGCGATTCTCCGGGGCGCGGCCCGGAGCAGGATTACAGGTCTACGCTCTCGGTTCTCGTCGCGCGACGACTCCGGCCGGCCCGCCCGGGCCCGGCGATCTCATGGCGGATTGCCGACAACCCGGAACCGTCTGAATGCTCAAGCGTTCGAGATGCAACGGCCAGTTTGGAGGATGCGTTCCAGATCGTGCTGCCGCTTGGCCCGACAACCGTCGTTGCGGCTCCTGTTGCCGCCCAGCCGGGCCTGACCAGTAGCCTGCACCATTCTACGGCGCAGATCCCTAGCATAAGAAGCTGGCTGGAAGCTGTCAACCCCGCGCGGCCGTTTACCGTGCGGCCCGTCAGTAGAGCGCGGGCGATTCGTCGACGGCGAGGATGCTGCACTGCAGGCGGGTGTCGAGCCCGAACGCCTTCGCCCGCAGCAGGAGTGCGTCGCTCTCGGCGCCCGGGTTGACCCAGAGCTCCGGGATTCCCCTGGCGGCGATCTCCTCCAGCACCTGTTCGCCCACCGCAGGATGGACATACAACGTCGCCACGTCCAGGCTGCCGGGCACGTCGACGACCGAAGCGTACGTGGCCAGCCCCTCGATGCGCCCCGCTGCGCCGGCGCAGCGAGGATTGATCGGCACCACCTCGTGGCCGGCATTCCGGAGGGCCCGAACCGCCTTGTTCCCGAACTTGGCGCGATCCTCGGAAGCGCCGATGACAGCCACCTTCATCGTCCAAGTGTCGCAGGTCGCGCGCGGCGCGGCAAGCCGGATGACCGGTGCCCGTCCCCGGCCGGCGCACCGACGGCGGCAGGACTTCACCGGCCCTCCCCTGCCGGCGCCCAGCCGGCGGGATGTACAATCCGGGCCGGTGCCCCGTAATGCGGTATTCCTGGTCGGCGTCTGCGCGCTGACGTTCTTCATCGGACTCGGCCGGCCGGCCCTTACCGACTCCGACGAAGCCTTCTATGCCGAGAGCGCCCGCGAGATGCTCGAGCGCGGCGATTGGCTCACACCCTACTACAACGGCGAACCCCGCTTCGACAAGCCGGTGCTGTACTACTGGCTGGCCGCCGCTTCGTACGCGGTCGTCGGCCTCTCCCCCGGTGCGGCGAGGTTCCCCGCGGCGCTGGCGGGAGTCGGCCTGGTGCTCGTCACCTTCTACTGTGCCCGGCGCTGGTACGACGAGCCCACGGCGCTGCTGGCCGGACTGATCGGGGCCACCAGCGCCGGCATCGTCGCCATGGCCCGCCAGGCCCTGCCCGATTTGCCCCTCGCCTTCTTCGTGACGCTCTCGACATGGGCGGCGCTCGTCGCCCTGCTCGACGACCCCGGCCGACGGTTCGGCCCGCGCGGACGGCGCGCCTGGCTGCTCCTGGCGGCACTGGCGGCAGCCGGCGCCTTCCTCGTCAAGGGTCCGGTCGGCCCGGCCCTCGTGGCGCTCGTCGTGCTGCCATCGGCCGCCATCGGCCGCGCAGGGCATGGCGCCCGGCATGTGACGGCGTCCGACCTGGGCCTGGCCGCCGCGGTCTTCCTCGTCGTGGCGTTGCCCTGGTACGGAGCGATGGCGGCCGAGCACGGCAGCGGCTATCTCGAACGGTTCTTCCTCGCCGAGAACTTCGATCGTTTCGCCAGCGATCGATACAACGCTCCACGCGCGGCGTGGTACTACCTGCCCATCATCGCCGGCGGCATGCTTCCCTGGTCGCCGTTCATGATCCTGTGGGGCCCGGCCCTGCGGCGCGCCTGGCGACGCCGAACGATCGACGCGCGCGCCCTGCAACTCGCGGTCTGGGCCGGTGCGCCGCTGGCCTTCTATACGCTGTCCGTCGGCAAGCAGCCGCGGTACATCCTGCCGCTGCTGGCGCCGTTGGCCATCCTCCTCGCGCGCGCCATGATGCACGCCCTCGACGACGACCGCGCGGCGGCGCGGCGGACCTTCGCGGCGTGTGGCGCCGCGGCAGGCGTCATCGTCCTGCTGATCGGCGGACTGGTGTACCGGGCCCGGCTTCTGCTCGTCGAATGGAGCCCCGCGGTCACCCTGAGCGTACCCGCGGCCATTCTGCTGGCGGGGGGCTCCATCGTGGCACTGTCGCTGGCCGCCACGCGGCACGGCGTCCGCGCCCGGGGTATCCCGGGGCTCGTGGCCGCGGCCGCCGCCGTAATGGCGGTCGGAGCGCACCTGGTCGTGCTGGCTTCGCCCGGTCCGGCTCCCGTCGAGCGCGTCGCTGCCATGCTCGCCGCGGCACGCGTCGCCGACGAGCCCTACGGCCGCCACCGGGTGTTCGACCGCAACCTGGTCTACTACGCGGGCACGCCGCACGTGGAGCTGCCGGTGCGCCAGGCCGCGCGCGACTTCCTGCGGTCGCCCGGCCGAGTGCTCTGCGTGCTGCGGGCGGAGGACGCCGCGTTGCTCCGGGGCGACGGGCTTCGGCTCCGGCGCGTGGGCGAGGTGCGGTACCTGAACACGGGAAACCTCAACCTGCGTACGCTGCTCGATCCCGATCCCGAACGCTACCTGCAACACGTCGTGCTGGTCGCCAACCGGTAGCTTGCCGGGCCGGATGCCGGGCGTGAGAGCCCCGTGGGCCCTGCCGAGGAGGCGGGCGAATATCAGGACTGCAGGTCCGGAGCGCGGGCGCCCGCCTTCCGCCGGAGGCGCGTCTCGACCACTTCGGGCACGAGGCCCTGCAGCGAACCCCCGAGGGCGAAGACTTCTTTCGCCAACCGCGAGCTGAGATACGTATACCGTTCGTCCGGCATCATGAACACGGTCTCTATCGACTGGCTGAGCCGCCGGTTCATGAGCGCCATCTGCATTTCGTACTCGAAGTCCGAGATGGCCCGCAGACCGCGCACGATCACGTCCGCGCCCCGCCGGGCCGCGTAGTCGACGAGCAGCCCGTTGAAGGTCTCCACCTCGACGTTGGGATCCTCGCTGAACACCTGTCGGGTGATCTCTACCCGCTCCTCCGCCGTGAACAGTGGAGACTTGTCGATATTGACCAGAATCGCGATGACGATTCGGTCGAACAGCCGCGCGCCGCGGCGGATGATGTCGACGTGGCCGTTGGTCAGCGGGTCGAACGACCCCGGATAGACGGCCAGCCTACTCCTCGGCTCTGACATGAAAATCGAGGACGCTGTCCCCGGCTCTCACCCGGCGGGTGTGCCGCAACTGCGCCACGATCACCCTCTCTGCACGCCGCGCCCGTTCCACTATCACCTGACCGCCGGCCGCGGTGCGGCGGCCCGCAGCCGAAAGCATGGCACAGATCGAGCGGTCATCATACTCGTACGGGGGGTCGAGCAGCACGAGGTCGAACGCGGCGGCGACATTCACGCGCCCCAGCGCCCGCGGCAGCGTCCCGCGGATCACCCTTCCCCGGTCCGCTACGCGGCAGCGGGCAAGGTTGGTCTCGATCAGGGCGACGGCTCGAGAGTCGCGATCGATGAACGTCGCGTCGGCGGCGCCGCGGCTCAACGCCTCCAGGCCGAGCGCCCCGGTCCCTGCGCAGCCGTCGAGCACAATCGCGCCGGCGACCGCATCGCCGAGGATGTTGAACAACGTCTCCCGGAGCCGATCCGACGTCGGCCGCAGACCCGGCCAGGTGGGTGACGGAAGCCTGCGTCCCTTCAGCGTGCCGCCGATGATGCGCATCTCAGGCCACTCCGGCCAGTCCGAAGCGCCGGGTCCAGGCACGCCTCACCGCGGCGAGCTGCGGCTCGGTTGCGTCGGGTCCTCCGAGCCACGCCGCGGCCGTGCGGCGCGCCTCCTCCATGAGCCGGTGGTCCCGCAACAGGTCACCGACGCGAAACAGCGGAACCCCGGACTGCCGCGTGCCGAAGAAGTCGCCCGGTCCGCGCAGCTCCAGGTCGCGCTCGGCGATCTCGAACCCGTCGGTGGTCTCCGCCAGCGCGCGCAACCGGGCTCGCGCGGCGTCCGAGATTCGCGCCGCATGGACCAGCACGCAGTGCGATTGCGCCGCGCCGCGGCCCACCCGACCGCGCAACTGGTGCAACTGCGCCAGTCCGAACCGCTCGGCCTGCTCTATCACCATCACGGTTGCATTCGGCACGTCTATGCCTACCTCGATCACTGTCGTCGCCACCAGCACGTCGATCGAGCCGGCGGCGAACGCCGTCATCGTCCGCTCCCGCTCGCCGACCGGAATCCGGCCGTGGACGAGACCGATGCGAGCGTCGGGAAGAATGTGCGCCTGCAACTCGTCCGCCATCCCGGTCGCCGCCTTCAGGTCCAGCTTCTCCGACTCCTCGACCAGCGGATAGACGACGAACGCCTGTCGGCCGGCGCGCAACTGGGCACGGATGAGGTCGTACACCTCCGCGCGGCGCGACTCGTCCCGGACCAGCGTCCTGACCGGCTGCCGGCCCGGCAACCGCTCCCGGATCTCGGAGCTGTCGAGATCGCCGTACGCGGTCAGTGCCAGCGTGCGCGGAATCGGCGTCGCGGTCATCACGAGCACGTCCGGATGGAGCCCCTTGTCGCGCAGGCTCGCGCGCTGCACCACCCCGAAGCGGTGCTGCTCGTCGATGATCGCGAGGCCCAGCGCCCTGAACCGGACCCCACCCTGTACGAGGGCATGCGTCCCGACGACGAGTTGCGACGCGCCGTTCGCGATGCGGCTGCCCACCTCGCGACGCGTCCGGGCGGGAAGCGTCCCGGTCAGCAGGGCCGTCGCGAACCGCGACGGGGCCAGGACGCGCGTGACGCTGGCATAGTGCTGCTCGGCCAGGATCTCGGTCGGCGACATGAACGCCACCTGCAGCCCGTTCTCCAGGGCGACGAGGGCCGCCATCAGCGCCACGATGGTCTTGCCGGACCCGACGTCGCCCTGCAGCAGGCGGTTCATCGGCTGCGGGCGCTGCATGTCGTCGACGATCTCCTTCAGGGCCCGGCGCTGATCGCCCGTCAACCGGAACGGCAGGACGGCGCGCGCCGCCTCGCGAATACGATCGTCCACTCCGACCCGCTGCGCCTTGACCCGCGTGTCCGTCTCGCGGCGCCGCAGCAACAGGCCCGCCTGAAAGAAGAAGAACTCCTCGAAGACGAGCCGCTGCTGCGCCGCCGTCCGAAACCCGTTGAGCGCCTCGACCGATGTGCCCGGCGGAGGGAAGTGGGCGTCCCGCAAGGCTTCCCGGCGCGAGGGAATCCCGAGCGAGCGTCGCACGCTTCCCGGCACCAGGTCGGCCACGTCCGCCGGCAGCTTCTGAAGGGCCTCGTGGACGAGACGGCGGAGAGACTTCGGGGTCAGCGAGCCGATCTTCTCGTAGACGGGCACGATCCGGCCGCTGTGGATCAACGCGCCGCCTTCGTCGTCGCCCTGCTCCTCGGACACGACCTCGTAGTCCGGATTCGTAATCTGCAGGCCGCCGGTCGGTCTGCGGTCCACCCTGCCGTGCAGCACGACCTGCTGCTGCGCCTTGAACACGTCCTTGAGGAAGGCCTGGTTCAGGAACGCGACGAGCACGCGGCCCGACGCGTCCTGCACGATCATCTCGAAGATCCGGAACCCCGGGCGCCGGGTGGTCCGCAGACCGCAGCTCAGCACCCTGCCGCAGACGGAGGTCAGCGCGCCGACCGTCAGCTCTCCGATCGGCTGCAGACGCTCCCGATCCTCGTACCGGTACGGCAGGGTCAGGAGAAGATCCTCTACCGTCTGCACACCGGCGGCGGCGAGCTCCGCGGCACGCCGCGGACCGACGCCTTTCAGGTACTGAACGGGAGTCTGCAGATGGTCAACCGCGCGGGCCGGCATCGCTCACTGAACGACCACCGTCCGCCGCGGCTCGACGTGCACCGCTTCGATGCCGCTGGGAAGCGGAATCGGCTCGCTCACGTCGATACCGTCGGGATACTCGTCGGACCGCGTGTAGATTCGCACCAGCTCGGAGACCAGGGTCGACGGCACGGACAACGACCCTACCCGCGCCGACTCGATGTCGACCGTGAGCGTCCGTCTAATCGATCGTACCCTGCCGACCGCCGTCACCGGCAGTCTTCCGCTGAGGAAGCGAAGCGGATTGAACCGGCCGGGCGATTGTTCCTCGCGCACCGCGTCCAGGTCCACGGTCGCGGTGACGGTCAGCCGCCCTTCCGCCTCCATGCGCAACGCCGGCGCGGTCAGGCCCGGCGGAAGTCGGTCAGCGCCCTGAAAGCGAAGAAATCCGTTGACGGCCCGTTCGGTAATGACCACGCGACGCGCGCCGCCGCGCCCGGGCGTGGCGGCGTTGAGCAGCATGCGAGCCAGCGCGGTCTCGAACTCCCGGCCGTCGGCGGCGGTCAGAGGCTCTTCGCTCTGGACCGGCGCCAGCGGTCCGATCGCGACCAGCACGGCAAGCAACCAGATCACGTTGAGACTGTAGCATGTGGGCACCGTGGAGGCCCGTTTCCTCGACCTGAACTTGATATTCGCTTTTTGTTTGCTGTAAGGTCCCCTCTGGACGAGCCGCGTCGACAGGCACCGGGAGGCAACGTGCAACCGCTCACGAGGCGCCAGCGAGAGATCCTGGACTATCTGACGGAGTTCATCGTGCAGTACGGCTACAGTCCCAGCCTCGAGGAGATAGGCCGACGTTTCGGGCTCTCCTCGCTGGCTACGGTGCACAAGCACCTCACCAATCTGCAGGAAAAAGGCTTCATCCGGCGTGCCTGGAACCGCAGCCGTTCCGTCGAGCTCGTGCCCACCGGGGCCGGCGGGCGGGTCATGGAGATTCCGCTGCAGGGCTACGTCGCCGCCGGCGATCCGATAGAGGCGGTCGTCTCTCCCGAGACGGTTGCGGTTCCCGAGGACCTGACCGGGAGCCGCGCCACGTATGCGCTTCGCGTTCGTGGCCAGTCGATGATCGAAGAGCAGATTCGCGACGGCGACATCGTAATCGTGGAGGATCGCAAGGCCGTGGAGAACGGAGAGATGGTGATCGCCCTGCTCGACGCGTCGGAGGCGACGCTCAAGACCTTCTATCGAGAGCACGGCCGCATCCGGCTCCAACCGGCGAATCCCGCGATGCAGCCGATCGTCGTGGACGCCGACCGGGTGCAGGTACAGGGTGTCGTCATCGGCCTCATGAGAAGATACTAGCCGACCAACCGAGGGACGAGAGCATGCCCGAACGCAAGCAGATCAACTTCACGATAGTGCCGGACGAGCCGAGCGATGTCGCACGCACCTACGCGAACTTCTGCGCCATCTCGCACACGCCGTTCGATTTCACGCTCACCTTCTGCGAGGTGCTGCCGCCCTCCGAAACCGAGGTGCGCGACGCGGACAGCGACGAGCGGCAGGCGGACACGGCCCGTCAGCTCCGAGCACCCGTCCGCGCCCGCATCGTCGTGCCGGCCCAGTTCGTTCCCAGCCTCATAACCGCGTTGCAGGAACACGCACGCGCTTTCAGCGAAGCGCCGCCCAAGGTCGCCTCCCCCGGAGACGCGGTGCACTAGCCGGCGCGCGGGCTGCCGGCCGAAGACGTGACCGACAAACGGTTCGAGGAGCTCGTGGCGGAAGCGTTCAAGCTGATTCCGGAGCAGTTTCGCGAGGCGATGAAGAATGTCGAGTTGTTCATCGAGGCCGAGCCCCCGCCGGAGGTGCTCGCCGACCTCGGCATCGAACCGCCGGACACGTTGTACGGACTCTACGAAGGAACGCCGCTGACCGAGCGCGACTGGAATCAGATGGCCGAGCTTCCGGACCGCGTCACCATCTTCCGCAATCCGATTCTGGAGGATGCCGAGGACGAGGATGACGTGGTGCGGGCCGTCGGCGAGACGGTCATCCACGAGTTCGGCCATCACTTCGGGCTCAGCGAGGAGGAGATCGACGAAGCCGAAGCGATCTGGGCCGCGGATTTCGACGCCGACGAGCTCGACTGACGGCCGGCGGGTCCTCAAGCCGCGCCGCCGACTCGGCCAGCATTTCCTCGAGCCGGCATGGGTGCGGAAGGTCGTCGAAGTCATCGGCCCCGAACCGGAACAACGCATCGTCGAGATCGGACCGGGGCGCGGAGCATTGACGCTGGCCCTGGCCGACCGTGTGCACCGCCTGCAGGCGATTGAGCTGGATGCCGAGCTCGCCCGCCGGCTGCGGCCCCTGGTTCCGGCCAACGTCCATATCGTTCAGGCCGATTTCCTGCGCGTCGACTTGATTGCGACGGCCGCGGCTCTGAGACGCGCGGGCGACCGGCCGACCGGCGCTCTGCGCATCGCCGGAAACCTCCCGTACGTTGCGTCCGCTCCGATTCTGATGCGGCTGCTGCACGACGCGGCGGCCGCGGGGATACGCGATGCGGTGGTCATGCTCCAGCGTGAGGTGGCCGAGCGCGTCGTTGCGAGCTCGGGATCGCGGGAATACGGTCCCCTGGCGGTGATGACGGCACTGCATGCCGACGCCCGCCGGCTCCTCGAAGTTCCTCCCGGAGCGTTCCGTCCCGTGCCGAAGGTCCGGTCGGCCGTTGTCTCGCTGCGCTTCCGCGACCCGCCGCGCGCGCCGGTCGACGCGGCCGGATTCGAAGCGTTGGTACGCCGCCTGTTCACTCGGCGACGCAAGCAGGTCGTGAACGCCCTCACCGCGTTCGAGCCCGTCCGCGGCTTCGCCCCCCATGCCGTCTGCCGTGCCGCGGGCCTGTCGCCAACCCGGCGGCCAGACACCCTCGACCTGCCGGAACTCATTGAGCTGTCTGATGTTCTGGCTGCGATGAGGCGCTGACTTCCGTGCTATACTGCGCTCCGTTTCCTGCCGATGCGGGCCACCCCAGCCGCCCGCAGGTTGACCGTGGCGCCGGGACGCTCCCTCCCGGTGATGCGCTTGGCCCGTTCTCCGCGAGGCGCGAACGCTTCGGTCGCTGATCGCTTGTACAGGCGGCACTGCCGCCGGCGAGGAACGCGACATGCGCGGCCGGTCACCTGCTGTCGAAGTCCTGCTCCTGGGCGGCGTCGGCGAGTTCGGCATGAACATGCTGGCCGTCCGCTGCGACGGGAGGAGTCTGCTGGTGGACGCCGGGGTGATGTTCCCGGGCCCCGCGCACTTCGGAGTCGATCTCGTCATCCCGGATCTGCGCTCGCTCGCCGACGAGATCGGACCCCTGTCGGCGTTGCTCCTGACCCATGGCCACGAGGACCACATCGGCGCCGTCCCTTACATCTGGGACCTGATCGAGGGCCCCGTCTACGGCACCCGCCTGACGCTCGCGCTGCTCGAGCGCAAGCTCGCCGAGCACGGGTGTGACGCGTCCGGGCGGCTCGTGACCGTCGCCGCGTCCGAGACGGTCTCGGTCGCCGGGCTGGACGTGGAGTTCATTCAGGTCGCCCACAGCATTCCCGATGCGGCGGCGATCGCCATTCACACGCCGGCCGGCACGCTGCTGCACAGCGGCGACTTCAAGTTCGATCAGACCCCTCTGGACGGCCGACCGACCGATGTTCATCGGCTGGCGGACCTCGGCCGGCAGGGCGTGCTGGCCCTCTTCGCGGACAGCACGAACGCGTCACGGCCGGGCCATTCCGGATCCGAGCGCCACGTCGCAGCGGCGCTCGACGAGATCTTCGCCGGCGCACCGCGCCGCCTCGTGGTCACGACCTTCTCCTCCAGCCTGCACCGCGTGCAACTGCTGGTCGACCTCGCCGAGCGCTTCGGCCGGCAGGTCGCATTCATCGGCCGCGGCGTAATCGAGAACGCCGAGCTCGCCGCCCGGCTCGGCTACCTGCGCCTGCCCGCCGGACTGCAGGTCTCCGAAACGGACGTCGGCGGGCTTCCGCCGGAGAAGGTGCTCTGCATCGTCACC
The DNA here is from genome assembly GCA_963662835.3 of Vicinamibacterales bacterium. Classification (GTDB taxonomy): domain Bacteria; phylum Acidobacteriota; class Vicinamibacteria; order Vicinamibacterales; family UBA8438; genus WTFV01. The sequence continues at coordinate 4,919,673 of CAXXVU020000002.1, read as the reverse complement.
GGCTCGCAGGGCGAGCCGTTCTCCGCTCTCTCGCGCATGGCCATGGGCACCCACCGCCACGTTCCAATCGAGGCGGGAGACGTCGTGGTCTTCTCGGCGCGCGCCATTCCAGGCAACCAGCATGCCATCGAGCGGCTCATGAACCACATCGCCCGCCGCGGCGCGCAGATCGTCGACGAGCGGGTCAAGCGCGTGCACGTTTCCGGACACGGCAGCGAGGAAGATCTGAAACTGATGCTCTCGCTGACCAGTCCGGGCTGCTTCGTGCCGATACATGGAGAGTACCGCTATCTCGCACACCACGCACGGCTCGCCGAACAGGTTGCCGGGGGGCGCACGACGGTGCTGCTGGCGGAGAACGGCGACCGGCTCTGCTTCGACGAGTCCGGCGGCTGGAAGGGCGAGCCGGTCCGGGCGGGTCGCGTGTTGATCGACGGGACGCGGGCGGGCGAGGTTGCCGATGAATTGCTGCGCGACCGCAGACATCTGGCCGCCGACGGCGTCGTCGTCGCGGTGATGGCGATGAATGCTCACACCGGTCGCATCGAGCAGGACCCGGAGCTGATCACCCGGGGGTTCGTCCTCGACGCGACCGCGGAGGGGCTGCTGGAAGCGGCGGCGGCCAGGCTGCGGACCCTCGCCGAGGAGGCCAGCGGCGAGGAACGCACGGATCAGGGCGTCATGAGCGAGCGTGTGCGCGTCGAGTTGCAGCGGTTCTTTCGCAAACGGAGCGGCCGGCGACCGCTGGTGCTGCCGGTCATCATGGAGATCTGATCTGTGGTTGCCACCACTCTGTCCCGTCGCATGAGCGAGACCGTCGGCGTCGCACTGTTCGCAGGCGCTCTCGTCTGGCTCGTCTCCCTGACGACCTACGACGCCACCGACGCCGTCTGGTTCTTCAATCCGGGCGGCGTGACGCCCCCCATCAACCTGGCGGGCCGCGTCGGCGCGTTCCTGGCCGAGCTCTCCTATCAACTGGTCGGACTCACCGCATTCCTCATTCCGGTGCAGCTCATCGTGCTCGGGTGGCACGCCTTCTGGTGCAGATCCGTGGGTACCGCGTACACGAAGCTCCTCGGCCTGGGCGTGGCCGTCGGTTGCAGCGCAGGTTTTCTCAGCCTGGCGTTCGGACATCTTGTGGAGTCGCCTCGACCCATAGACGCCGGCGGCTACCTGGGGACGCTCCTGACCGGTTTCCTGGCCGAGTACTTCAACCGGATTGGCTCGATCATCGTGATCCTGACCCTCCTGTTCCTGGCCCTGATGCTGTCGACCCAGTTCTCGCTGGGGCAGCTCTTCTCCGCCGCCTGGGGCGTCCTGCGCGGCTCGCTGCACGCGCTGCGGGGAGTGATCGGCGGCTGGTGGACGCGGCGGCAGCGCGAGCGACAGCGGCGCGATGTCGTGAACAAGCACCTGGCGAAGACCGGCGCGTCGTCCGCCCGCACCGAGATCCTGGCTCGGAGCCAGGGCCCGGAACGCCCGCGCCGCGGCACGCCGCCCAAGGCGAAGACGAAGACGAAGACGAAGACGAAGACGCCCGAGCCGGCGGCGGTCCCCGACCCCGCAGGGAACATAGACCTCGAGCCGGTCTCCGCCCCCCCTTCGGTGTCCACGCCGACCCCCGCGATTACCACGCCGCCCGAGCCGGCCGAACCCGCCCCCCCGCTGGCCCCCGACATGTCGATGCAGGAACGGCGCAGCCGCTACGCGTGCCCGCCCATCTCGCTGCTCGACTCCCCGAAGGCGATGCAGACCTTCGACGAACGCCAATTGATGGACCGCGCCCACCTGCTCGAGGAGAAGTGCCGGGAGTTCTCCGTCGAAGGTTCGGTCGTCCAGATCCATCCCGGCCCCGTGGTCACGACGTTCGAGTTCAAGCCCGACGCCGGTGTCAAGTACAGCCGGGTCACCGGGCTCGCCGACGACCTCTGCCTGGCGATGCAGGCCGAGTCCGTGCTCATCGAGCGCATTCCGGGCAAGTCCACCGTGGGTATGCAGATTCCGAACGCCGTGCGTGATCAGATCTCGCTCCGCGAGCTGCTGCAGTCGGAGCCCTACACGCGGTCTTCCTCGAAGCTGACGCTGGCGCTCGGCAAGACCATCCACGGCGAACCGGTCGTGGCCGACCTCGCCGCCATGCCCCACCTGCTCATCGCCGGCGCCACAGGCACGGGCAAGTCCGTGTCTCTGAACGCGATGCTCACCAGCATCCTGTACCGCGCAACGCCCGAAGAGATCCGGCTGATCCTGATCGATCCCAAGCGTCTGGAGCTCGGGATGTACGCCGACATCCCGCACCTGCTGACGCCGGTGGTCGTCGATCCGAAGCGGGCCAACAACGCGCTCCGCTGGGCGGTTCGGGAGATGGAGGAACGGTACAAGCTGCTCGCGGCCGAGGGCGTGCGCAACATCAGCCAGTACAACCGCAACGTGCAACGACAGGTCGAGGAAGGTCTCGCCAACGGGGACGGGACGCTGCAGGACGGTGAGGCGGAAGACTCCGATGCCCCCACGCCGCTGCCCTACGTCATTCTGGCCATCGACGAATTGGCCGACCTGATGATGGTCGCGAGCAAGGACGTAGAGGAATCGATTGCGCGACTCGCCCAGATGGCCCGCGCGGTAGGAATCCACCTCATCCTGGCCACGCAACGGCCGTCGGTCGACGTCATCACCGGTCTCATCAAGGCGAATCTGCCGTCGCGCATCGCGTTTCGCGTCTCCTCGAAGGTGGACTCGAGGACCATCCTCGACGGCAACGGAGCGGAGCAGCTACTCGGCAAGGGCGACCTGCTCTACCTTCCGCCGGCCTCGTCCCGCTGCATCCGGCTGCATGGTCCGTACATCTCCGAGCGCGAGACGGCGCGCCTGTGCAGCTATCTGCGCAAGCAGGGCACGCCGGGGTACGACGAGTCCATTACCGCCGAGGAGAAGACACCCGAGGCCGCACCCGCGGAGCACGACGAACTGTACGATCAGGCCTCGCGGATTATCGTCAGCAGCGGTCAGGCCTCGATTTCCTATCTCCAGCGGCGTCTTCGCATCGGGTTCAGCCGAGCCGCGCGGCTCGTCGACATGATGGAGGCGGACGGACTCGTATCCGCGGGAACCTCGGGCAAGCCGCGGGAGGTCCTGGTCACCGCGGACTACTTCGACCAGGTGGACCTGCAGCTACGGTAACGCGGGCGTCGACCGCGGGGGACGGGTCAGCGGCCCGGCGCGCCGAGGCCGAGCCGGGTGGCGCTGCCGCCGGTGGTGCCCTCGACGTCTCCACCGCGCAGCTTCCGGGCGCCGATCAAGAGCCCGGCCAGCGACAGCCCGAGCAGCACGGCGAACAGGCCAAGGACACCCACGACGGAGAACGCGCCGAGGACCACGTCGACGACGGTCGTCTGCTCGGTAGTGGGCTCGACTACTTCGTAGATCAGCGGGGTGACCGGTTGGGATTGGACGCCCACCCGGTCAGCCTACCAATTCCGGTTGCCGATCGCCAATTCGGTCAGTGTGCGCACCATGACCCCGGTGGCGCCGGCCGCCGCGTCTTCCCGCGGCTTCTCGATCCAGGCGGTGCCGGCGATGTCGAGGTGTGCCCACGGAAGCCCGCCGCTGAAGGCCTCGAGGAACGCCGCCGCCGTGCACGCCCCGCCCTCGCGGCCCCCGATGTTCTTCATGTCCGCCAACTCCGAGCGCAACTGCTCCCGGTAATCCTCGTACAGAGGCATCGGCCACACTCGTTCGCCCGCCCGCGCACCGGCCGCCTGCAAGGCCTCGGACCACGCCGGCGGCCGGGCGAAGAGGCCGCTGGCGGCACCGCCGAGCGCGATAACGCAGGCCCCGGTCAGGGTGGCGACGTCGACGAGATGGGTGGCGCCGCATTGCCGCGCGTACCAGAGCGCGTCGCCGAGAATCAGGCGCCCCTCGGCGTCGGTGTTGAGCACCTCGACCGTAGTGCCGCCGGCCCCGGTCAGGATGTCGCCCGGCCGGGTCGCCCGTCCCCCGGGCATGTTCTCGGCCATCGGCACGATGCCGAGCACGCGGCGGGAAGCACCCAGCGCCCCGATTGCCCGCATCGCGCCGACGACGGCCGCGCCGCCGGCCATGTCACTCTTCATCCACTCCATTCCCGCCGCCGGCTTGATCGAGATGCCGCCGGTGTCGAAGGTCACCCCCTTGCCGACCAGCGCCAGCACCGGTTCGGCCGGCGCATCGGGCGGCTCGTGGCGCATGACGAGCAGCCGCGGCGGCGCTTCGCTGCCCTGTCCGACCCCCAAAAGAAGACCCATGCCCAGCCCGCGGATGGCCGTCTCGTCCAGCACTTCGGTGACCACCCCGACGCCGGCGACGGCCTCGACCGCCCGTTCCGCGAACACGACGGGTGGCAGCAGGTTCGATGGCTCGTTCGCGAGTTCGCGGGCCAGGTTGGTCGCCGCACCGATGGTGACACCCCGCGCCACGGCCTCCGCCGTGCCGGAGCCGCCGCTCCCGTCCGGCCAGACGACATCGCACACCGGAGCCGCACCGTCGGTGTCCGGCTCGCTCTTGTAGCGCGTGTCGGCGAAACCGCCGGTGACGACGCCCTCCCCCACTGCCTGGGCCAGCTCGGCCGGGTCCGCGTCGCCCCGGCAGACGAAGGCGAAACGCGCGACACGCAGTGCCCGCGCGGCGCGGCTCGCCACCGCCGCCGCCTCGCGCAGGCGGTCCGCCGGTTGCTCCGGTCCGGGCGGCGCGCCCACAAGGAGCAACCGCGACGCGCGCCAACCGGCACCGGTCAGGGCGGTCTCGAACGTCTGGCGGCGTTTACCGCGGAACGCGCCGGTCGACCGGGCGTGTGCGAGCGCGCCCGCGGTAGCGGCATCGAGACCGGGAAGATCGGCCAGCGTGTCGGCGGCGGCGTCGCCCAGCACGGGAACGGCCAGCAGCGTCGCATCGGCCGCCGCCGCCGAGGCGCCGCTCGCGCCGGCGGGGTCAGGAGTCGGTATCGGCATCGCGGGATTATATCGGGCCAGGAGTCTGCGCCGCAGGACGGGGCAGACTCCGGGTCAGGCCCGGTTGGGCGGCCATCGGAGCCGCAGGCGACGATTGTCGGGCTAGAATAGAGGTTCCCGGCTGGGAGGTCAGTCCATGCAGCGTTCATCAACCTGGCGTCGCCGCACCTTGCTCGGCGTATCTATCGGTGCGCTGTCGGTCGCGCTCGCCGCCGGTCAGGCGGCAGACGGATACGCCTCATCCCGGCAGGGGCCGGACGACGATCCGCGGCTGCGACTGCGGGCCACCCCGCGAGTCGTATTCGCAGGGAACAGTATCCTGTTCGTTGGTACGGTCAGGGGCGGTCCCGACGACAACGAGGAGCTCTACTGCGCCACCATCGAGTGGGACTGGGGCGACGACACACTCTCGGAGAGCACGCCGGACTGCGAACCGTTCGAGCCGGGCAGGAGCGAGATCCGGCGGCGTTTCTCAACCCGGCACACGTTCGACTACGCCGGCCGCTACGAAGTGCGTCTCAACCTGAAACGCCGGGACGACATCCTCATCTCGGCCCGTACCCGCATCGAGGTGCGCGGCAACCGCTTCCGATTCGAATGACCGGCCAGGAGTCTGCGCCGTAGAACGGTGCAGACTCCTGGCAGGCCTGGCTGGACGGCAATCGGAGCCGCAGGCGGCGTTTGTCGGGCTGGCGGGCGCGAGGTCACTCCCCTTTCGGCGCGTGGCGGCGCGCGGCCAGCACGGCACGCCATCTGGAGGCCGAGTCGAAGACGCGGTCGATAGCCTGACCGTCGGTCAGGTTGTTTCGCAGTTCCTGGAGCTCAACGACCAGAGCATCCAGCGCGGTGCCGATCTCGTCCGCGTTCGTGGCGCAGATGTCCCGCCAGATATCGGCCGGGCTGGACGCCAGCCGCGTCGTATCGGCCAACCCACGCCCGCTCAGCGCCAGCCCGTCTTCGCCGATGGCGTCCCCTACCACGTGCATGAGCACGCTCGCGGTGAGTTGCGGCACGTGGCTGAGCAACGCCAGCAGCCGGTCGTGCGCGTCCGGCGTGAGCACGCGGGGCACGGCCCCGAAACCGGCCACGAACTGCCGCAGCCGTTCGAGTGCTTCACCGTGACCGTCGTCCCGCGGCGTGAAGAGCCAGGGCCGGTCCCGGAACAGGTCGGCGCGGGCATGGTCGATGCCGCCGCGCGGCGCACCGCCGAGCGGGTGGCCGCCGATGAACCGCAGGCGGGACGGCAGCGCGCGAGCCGCCTCGACGACGTTCCGCTTCGTGCTGCCGACGTCGGTGACGATGGCCGCGCCCGGGACGTGCTCCTCCAGATCCGCCAGCAGCGCGAGATTGGTGCGAACGGGGGCGGCCAGCACCACGAGGTCCGCCTCCGCCATCACCACCGGGTCGTCCGCCGCAACGTCGATGGCGTGCCGCAGCATCGCGCGCTCCAGCACCGGCTTGTCGTCGACGCCGATGACCAGACAGGCGGGCCACGTCTCGCGCACCGCGAGGGCGAGGGAACCGCCGATGAGGCCCAGCCCGACGATGGCCACCCGCTCGAAGACCGGCGGGCCCGAGGAAGCCGTGCCCGGCTGAATGACAGGCAGGCTGCGCGGCAGGTCCGTCATGGCTGTACCCGCCCGGATCAGGCGTGGGACGCCGCCGCACGGCGGGCCACCGGCTCGACGCAGATGCTCCGGCCGATGGCCGGAGCGATGATTCGCAGCTCGGCCATCAGGCGCTCGAACTGCTCCGGGAACATCGACTGTGCTCCGTCGCTTTGCGCGCGATCCGGATCGGGATGCACCTCGATGAGCAGGCCGTCGGCCCCCGCCGCCACCGCCGCACGGGCCATCGGGGCCACCTTGTCGCGCAGACCGGTCCCGTGGCTCGGGTCGACCACAATCGGGAGATGGCTCAACTTGTGGATCACCGGAATCGCGGAGATGTCGAGCGTGTTCCGGGTGTACGGCTCGAACGTGCGAATGCCCCGCTCGCACAGCACGACGTCGGTGTTGCCACCGGCGAGCACGTACTCGGACGACAGCAGCCACTCCTCGATCGTCGCCGAGATGCCCCGCTTGAGCAGAATGGGCGTCCGCGAGCGGCCGAGCTCGCGCAGCAGGGTGTAGTTCTGCATGTTGCGGGCGCCCACCTGCAGCATGTCGGCGTAGCGGTCCACCAGCTCGATCTGGCTGACGTCCATCACCTCGGTCACCAGCTTGAGCCGATGCCGGTCGCAGGCGGCGCGCAGCATCCGCAGGCCCTCTGCGCCGAGGCCCTGGAAGCTGTAGGGCGAGCTCCGGGGCTTGAAGGCTCCGCCGCGCAGCATCTTCGCCCCAGCGCGAGCCACCGTGGACGCGGCCGCCTCGACCTGCCCTTCCGACTCGGCGGAGCAGGGTCCGGCCATCACGATCACCTCGTCGCCCCCGATCCGGAACGATCCCAGGGACACCACGGTGGGCGTCGGCTTGAACGTGCGGCTGGCCAGCTTGTAGGGCTCCGTGATGCGCAGGACCTGCTGGACCCCGTCCATCACCTCGATGACGCCGGTATCGAACTCCCGGTTGCCGCCGACCGCCCCGAGCACCGTCTTGAGCGCACCCGTCGAGCGATGCACGTCGAAGTTGCGCTCGACGAGCGTAGCGATGACGTGCTGAATCTGATCTTCAGACGCCCTTTCCTGCATGACGACCACCATCGCAACCACTCCCTGCGCCAATGCCTGCCGCGCGCTACTCGTTCCCTTTTCCTTCCCGGAGCCGCTCCAGTCGCCGCGATTCGTCGATGATCCGCTCGAACAGGCGGATCATCGCGACGTCGGCCAGCGGACCCCGGTTGACCCGGCGGACGTGATCCAGCACGATCCGTTCCCGGCCCGGCTGGTACACTTCCATTCCCACCTGTTCCTTGAGCTGGCCGATTTCGTTGGCGCAGGCCGCACGGTCGTTGAGAAGCCGCACGATCTGCTCGTCCAACGCGTCGATCCGACTCCGGTAGGCGTCGAGCTGCTCGGCGATGCTCTGCGGCGTCGGAGGATCGTCCCGCGGCCTGCCCTCCATCATGTCACCGCTTCTCCCCGGAGGCCGCCGCGGCGGTGCAAGGGTCCACCGCGCCGTCCTCACCGCGCAGCCACCTGACGTAGCGTTCCACGTCGTTCAGCACACGGTCCGGCGTCGCCCGGGCGATGACCTCTATCAGCGCGCTGCCGACGACCGCGGCATCCGCCCAGCGTCCCACCTCGGCCACGTGTTCAGGCCGTGAGATGCCGAACCCGAGGGCCAGCGGCAGGTCGGTCGCGGCCCGTATCCGGGCGACCAGTGCTTCGGCCCCGTCGGCGATCGCGTCGCGCGCGCCGGTCACTCCGAGGCGCGAGATCCCGTACAGAAAGCCGCGTCCGAGCTCGGCCGCCCGGCGAATGCGTGCGTCCGTCGTGGTCGGACTGAGCAGAAAGATCGGGTCGATCCCCGCACCCGTCGCCGCCTCCCGGAAGCCGCCCGCCTCCTCTATCGGCAGATCGAGCACCAGAACCCCATCGACGCCGGCCGCCGCGGCCCGTTCGACGAATGCGGTCATTCCCATACGCACGATCGGGTTCGCGTAGGTGAACAGCACGATGCCGGCGGATGTGTCGGGTCGGACCGCCGCCACCAGGTCGAGCACGCGAGCGAGGGTGGCGCCGGCGCGCAGGGCTCGTTCCGACGCCCGCTGAATGACCGGCCCGTCCGCCAGCGGATCGGAGAACGGCACCCCGACCTCCAGCACGTCGGCGCCGGCACGATCCAGCGTACGGAGAATCGCGGCGGACCGATCGAGGTCGGGATCGCCGGCCGTAGTGAACGTCACCAGGCCGGGCCGGCCCCGCCGCCGGAGGGTCTCGAACGTACGTTCCAGGCGCGACATCTTCTTCCTATTCCTCCGCCGCTTCGCGCTCCCGCATGGCGTCCACGTCCTTGTCGCCCCTCCCGGAGAGGTTCACTGCGACGATCCGTTCCCGACCGAGCTCCCGCGCGAGCCGACAGGCGTGCGACACCGCGTGGGCCGACTCGAGGGCGGGCAGAATGCCCTCCGTTCGGGCGAGCAGGCGAAATGCCGCGAGCGCTTCTTCGTCGGATGCCGAGGCATATTCGGCCCGGCCGAGATCGCGGAGCCAGGCGTGCTCCGGTCCCACCGCGGCGTAGTCCAGCCCCGCCGACACCGAGTGCGTCGCTTCGATGTTGCCGTCGAGATCCTGCAGCAGATAGCTGCGGGTGCCCTGCAGCACGCCCGCCACCCCGGTCGCGAACCGGGCGGCGTGACGACCCGCGACAAGCGCCTCGCCGCCGGCCTCGACGCCGACGAGCCGCACATCTCCATCCTCGACGAATCCGTCGAAGATGCCGAGGGCGTTGCTGCCGCCTCCCACGCAGGCCACCACGACGTCCGGCGCCCTGCCGGTCAGCTCGTCCATCTGCGCGCGCGACTCGCGACCGATGACCGATTGGAACTCGCGCACCATCAACGGATACGGATGGGGGCCGAGCACCGAGCCGAGCAGGTAGTAGGTATCCTCGACGTTGGTGACCCAGTCGCGCATCGCCTCGTTGATGGCGTCCTTGAGCGTCCGGCTGCCCGCATCGACCTGCGAGACGTTCGCCCCGAGCAGGCGCATCCGGTAGACGTTGAGCGCCTGCCGCCGCATGTCGTCGGCGCCCATGTAGACCTCGCAGCCGAGACCGAGCAGGGCGCAGGCGGTCGCCGTGGCCACGCCGTGCTGCCCGGCGCCGGTCTCGGCCACCACGCGCCGCTTCCCCATCCGGACCGCGAGCAGCGCCTGGCCAAGCGCGTTGTTGATCTTGTGTGCGCCGGTATGGGCCAGGTCCTCGCGCTTGAGAAACAGGCGCGCGACGCCGCCCGGTCCGGCCGCCGGCTCGAGGGCGGCCCGCAGGCGGGCTGCCTCGTAGATCGGCGTGGGCCGGCCGACGTAGCGCAGCAGCAGCGACTCGAGCTCCGACGAGAACGCCGGGTCCGCCCGCGCCTCGCGGTACGCCTGCTCCAGCTCCTCCACCGGGGCGACGAGGGTCTCCGGCACGAACCGGCCGCCGTACTCCCCGAAATACCCCCGCGGATCCGGATCGCGCCGACCGAAGCTCGGAGCCGTCATGCGCGCGCCACCTCCTTGAAGAAATCGCGAAGCCGGCCGGCGTCCTTGCGGCCCGGGCTCGTCTCCACCCCGCTCGAGACATCGATGCCGTACGGCCGAACGGAGCGCAGCGCGGCACCCACGTTCTCCGGACGCAAGCCGCCGGCGAGGAAGATCCGGCGGCGAGCGGCCACGGCGGCCGCCACGCCCCAGTCGACGGTGCGGCCGGTTCCTCCCTTGCGCACCGGATCCCGGGCATCCAGCAACACGGTGACCCGGGACGGCACCCGATCGGCGGCCCCGCCCGTCGCCGCCCCGGCGACCGGCACAGCCTTCAGCACGCGGTAGGGCAAGCCGTCGCACAACGTCGCCGGCTCGTCTCCATGGAGCTGAACCGCGGCCAACCCCACCTGCGCGGCGATCCGTTGCACCTCGTCTACCGTCGGATCCACGAAGACACCCACCGGTGCGACATCGGCCGGCAGGGCCAGCGCGATCGCGGCCGCCGCCTCCGGTGCCATGTACCGCGGGCTGCGCGGCCAGAACACGAAGCCGACGGCCGACGCTCCCAGATCGGCCGCCAGCAGGGCGTCGCCCCGCCGCGTGATGCCGCACACCTTCACTTTCGCACCGGCCATCGTTCTCGAGGTCAGGCCGTGACCCGGCCGCGCGGGCCGCGCGACACCGGCTCGACGGCAGCGAGCAACCGTGCGAGCGCGGTCCCCGGGTCCGCCTGGCTCATGAGCGATTCGCCCATCAGGAACGCGTCATATCCCGCGCTCCGCAGCTCCTGCAGATCCTGCGGAGTGCGCAGCCCGCTCTCGGCCACTGCCACGGTACCCTCCGGAATCACCTCGATGAGGTTCCTCGAGGCCTGCAGGTCGACGGCGAGGGTTCGCAGGTTGCGGTTGTTGACGCCGACCACCGCCGCCCCCGCCGTGAGCACCCGGTCGAGCTCACCGCGGTTGTGGACCTCCGCCAGCACCGCGAGGCCGAGTCCGGAGGCCTCCGCGGCGAGCCGCCGGAGCGTGCTGTCGTCGAGCGCGGCCGCGATCAGGAGGGCGGCGTCCGCGCCGGCGGCCCTTCCCTCCAGCAACTGGTACTCGGATACGATGAAGTCCTTCTGCAGCAACGGCAGCTCGACGCGCCGGCGTACCGCCCGGAGGTGGTCGAGCCCACCGTCGAAGAACGCGGGCTCGGTCAGGACGGAGATTGCCGCGGCACCGGCCGCCTCGTAACCGCCGGCGATCCCGGCCGGCTCGTAGTCCGCCCGAATCACGCCCCGGGAAGGCGACCGCCGCTTGCACTCGGCAATCACGCTGCAGCGCGTCGGGTCGGCCAGCGCGGCGACGAACCGGTCGCCGCGCGGCAGTCGCCCGCCGGCGGCCCGCTCGACGTCGCGCAGAGGGCGTTGCGCCTGCCGTTCCGCTACCGCGGTGCGGGTCGCGGCGACGATCGTCTCCAGGAGGTCTGCCGGCGGCACGGGCACCACGTCCGTCATGCCGTTCCCTCCGCCGCCTGCGAGCACCGGGCCATCCGCTCCAGCGCCGCCGCCGCCCGGCCACTCAGCAGCGCATCGAGCGCCATCTGCATGCCGTCCCCCAGGGACGCGACGCGACCCGCCACGAGCAGCCCGGCCGCGGCATTGGCGAGCACGAAGCTCTGCGGGGGCCCCTCCTCTCCGCCCAGCACCGCCCGCGCGACGCGAACGCTGCCGTCCAGCCCGTCGACGCGCAGCCGATCCGGCGTCGTCGGCGTCAACCCGAAGTCGGACGGATGCACGTAGAACGTCGAGACCGTACCGGCACGCACCTCGCACACCTTCGTGTGGCCCACCGCCGAGATCTCGTCCAAGCCCTCCGCGCCGTGCACCACCCACGCGCGCTCGGAACCGAGCTCGGCCAGCGCGCGGGCCACGAGATCGGCGAGCTCGGGTTGCGGCACACCGACCACCTGCCTGCGGGCGCCGGCCGGATTGGTCAGCGGACCGAGCAGGTTGAAGGCTGTCCGGATGCCGAGCTCCCGCCGGACCGGACCCGCGTAGCGCATGGACGGATGAAAGGTGGGCGCGAAGAAGAACGCGATGCCGGCCTCGTCGAGACAGCGCTCGACAAGCGCCGGCGGCGCCGCGACGTTCACACCCAGCGCCTCGAAGAGGTCCGCGCTCCCGCAACGGCTCGACACCGACCGGTTCCCGTGCTTGGCCACCTCGACGCCGCACGCGGCGAGCACGATCGCCGCGAGCGAAGAGACGTTGAAGGTATGCGACCGGTCGCCGCCGGTGCCGCAGGTGTCGAAGCTCGACTCGCGGGCCCGCGACAGCGCCACCGCATGCTCGCGCATCGTGCGCGCGAGGCCGACGATTTCCCCGGGGCGCTCGCCCTTCATGGCCAGGGCGACGAGGAAGCCCGCGATCTGCGCCGCCGTGGCGCTGCCGTCCATCACCTGGGCCATCGCCGCCGCGGCCTGCGCCTCGGTCAGGTCCTCGCGTCGCAGCAGCGTATCGAGCGTGTCACGCATGGCGCTCACCGGCCCCGCAGGCGAGAAAATTACCCAGGATGCGCCGGCCCTCGCCGGTCAGCACCGACTCGGGATGGAACTGCACGCCATGGACCGGCCACTTGCGATGACGAACCGCCATGATGGCGCCGTCCTCGCGCGCGGTGGCCGCCACCTCCAGGCCGGCGGGCACCGACGCCGCGTCGACCGCCAGCGAATGGTAGCGCCCCGCCGGGAACGGCTCCGTCAGCCCGGCGAAGACCCCCCGGCCGTCGTGCTCGACGGTGGACGTCTTGCCGTGCAGCAGGGCCGGCGCGGCCACCACCGTCCCGCCGAACGCCATCCCGATCGCCTGATGCCCCAGGCAGACCCCCAGAATCGGCACGCGTGGTGCGTAGGCGCGGATCAGATCGAGCGTGATTCCGGCCTGCTCCGGCCTCCCCGGTCCCGGCGAGACGACGATGCGATCCACCGCGAGCCGGTCGATGTCCGCCACCGTCAGCGCGTCGTTGCGGATCACGCGGAGCGCGGCGCCCAGCTCGCCCAGGTACTGCACCAGGTTGTACGTGAACGAGTCGTAGTTGTCGATGACGAGCACCATCAGCCGCTCCTCGTGCCGCTGGCCGACGGCCCGCGCCCGCTCTCGGCCATGCGCAGCGCGCCGAAGAGTGCCGAAGCCTTGGCCCGGGTCTCCTCGTACTCGGCCGCCGGATCCGAATCGGCGACGATACCGGCTCCGGCCTGCACCCAGGCGCGCCCGTTGCGCATCACGATGGTACGGATCGTAATGCAGCAATCGAGGTGGCCGGCGAAGTCGAGGTAGCCGACCGCACCCGCGTAGATGCCGCGCCGCGTCGGCTCGAGCTCGTCGATGATCTCCATCGCCCGAATCTTCGGCGCGCCCGACACTGTTCCGGCGGGAAAGCAGGCAGCGAGCGCGTCGAGCCGGTCGTGCTCGTCGGTGAGCTCGCCGACGACCCGGGATACCAGGTGCATCACGTGCGAGTACCGTTCCAACGCCATGTACTGCGGCACACGGACCGAGCCGTAGGCCGAGACGCGCCCCAGATCGTTGCGCCCCAGGTCGACCAGCATCACGTGCTCCGCCCGTTCCTTCTCGTTCGCCCGCAGCTCGTCCGCAAGCCTCGCGTCCGCCTCGGCGGTCACCCCGCGCGGCCGCGTGCCGGCAATCGGATGCGTCTCCGCCTGCCGCCCCTCGACGCGCACGAGCATCTCGGGCGAGGATCCGACGATCGACACGTCGCCCAGCCGGATGAAGTACATGTAGGGCGACGGGTTGACGTACCGCAGGGCGCGGTAGACGGTGAACGGATCGCTGGCGATCTCCGCCTCGAAACGCTGCGACAGCACTACCTGGAAAATGTCTCCGGCCGTGATGTAGTCCTTCGCGCGGCGCACGGCGTTCTCGAAGGCCGGCCGGGTCGTGTTCGACCGGAACATGACGTCGCCGCCCGCGGCGGGCGGCGACTCCGCGAGCTGGCGGCGGAGCTCGGACTCGAGAAAGCGAATCCGGACCAGCGCCAGGTCGTAGCACGCCTGCAGGTCGCAGCCTTCCTCGAGCCTGGCGTTGGCGATGATCAGGATGCGCTGCTTGACGTGGTCGAAGGCCAGGACGGTGTCGAACAACATGAATGCCGCGTCGTCCCCGGCTTCGAACGGCTTCGGATGCGCGGCCCGTGCCCGCTCGAGGACAGGCTCGAACCACGTGGCGGTGTCGTAGCCGAGGAAGCCGACCGCCCCGCCCGCGAAACGCGGCAATCCCGGCACCCGTGGAGACCGGTAGCGCGCCAGCAGCTCTCGCAGTGCTCCCAGAAACGGCCCGGGGAGCTCCTCCGTCCGCCCCCCCTGCTCCCGGAGGGTCCTGCCTCCCGCCGAGCGGAGCACCAGGAACGGATCCTTGCCCAGGAAGGAATAGCGCGCGAGGTGCTCGCCGCCGGCCACGCTCTCGAACAGGAATGCGCGGTCGGCGTTCTCGGCCACCTTGAGGAATGCCGACACCGGGGTCAGCAGGTCCGCCAGCACCTCGCGGCACACCGGCACGAACGTCGCGTCACGGGCCAGCTCCCGGAACTCGTCGAGCGTCGTTGCGGTCATCGTGTCCATTACGGCGCTTCCCTCGACGGCTGCGCGGCGGCGGTCGGCGATTGCTCCGACCGGCGCGCGAGGTCCCGCACGGCGGCCTCCCTGAACAGCTCGGCCGATGGCGTCTCGCCGGTCCACCACGCGAACTGGCGCACCGCCTGCGCAACCAGCATGTCGAGGCCGCCGACGGTTCCGCAACCCGCCCGCGCCGCGTCCGCCAGGAGGCGTGTCCGGAGCGGGTTGTAGACCAGGTCGTACACCAGCCGCCCGTCGAACGGTCCGTCCGGCAGGGGACTTCGATCGACGTCGGGCCAGGTCCCGAGCGGCGTCGTGT
The DNA here is from genome assembly GCA_963662835.3 of Vicinamibacterales bacterium. GTDB lineage: Bacteria > Acidobacteriota > Vicinamibacteria > Vicinamibacterales > UBA8438 > WTFV01. The sequence continues at coordinate 4,904,630 of CAXXVU020000002.1, read as the reverse complement.
TGACCAGCAGGTCCCAGGATCCCGAAGGCGGGGGCAGCGCCGCTGCCCTGCCTCCGGCGGCCACACCCGCCACCTCCGCCGCCCGCTCCGGCCGTCTCGCGCAGACGGTCACATGCGCCCCTTCGCCGTGCAGCGCGAACGCGGCGGCGCGGGCCACGCCCCCCGCCCCGAGGATGGTCGCCCGCGCACCGGGCAGCGCGATGCGGCCGGCCAGGGGGGCCAGCAGTCCGGGCACGTCGGTGTTGCAGCCCTGCCAGGCGCCGGTACCGAGACGGCGCAGCGTGTTCAACGCGCCGATCCTGCGGCTGATGGCGTCCCGCTCGACCACGTGCGACGCGATCCCTTCCTTGAACGGCGCGGTCACGCTGGCTCCCCTCAAGTCCACCGCGTCCGCAAAGGCCAGAAAATCGTCCACCGCGGCGGCTTCGAGCGGCAGGTAGACGGCATCGATGCCGTGTGCCCGCAAGCCCGCGTTGTGCATCGCGGGCGACAGCGAGTGACCGATGGGTGAACCGAGCACGCCGAAGACGCGGGTGCGGTCCGAAATCTCCCGGAAGCGGTACTGCCCCAGCATGCGCCCGACGTCGACCTGGCCCGGAGCGACTCCGTCCCCCGCATAGGTCCAGCACGAACCGAAACGACCGGCCAGCACGCGAGACGGAACGCCCGCCGTCCCCATGCCGATCAGCACCCTGGGCTCCTCGCCGGCCCCGAGCCCCGTCACCCGCAACGAGTCCATCAGGCTGCCGGCCGCCGCGGCGATCTTGACCACTTCGACGCCGGTACCGCGCATCGCCCGATACCGCTCCCGCAGGTCCGCCGGGACGCCGTCGAAGGCGTGGAACGACAGGATCACCCCGCGGCCGCGGCGTGCGCGGATGACCTCGCCCGCGAATTCCGCCCGGTGCTCCACGTCGACGTACTCGGCCCCGAGACCGCATGCCTCCAACAGCACCCGTCGACGCTCCTCCTCGCTGCCGCCGAACCCTCCGCCCTCCCACGCCGGACGGCAGGTAATCACCACCGGCTGGCGGCGGCCCGCCAGCGCCCCGGCGACATCGGGCGCGGTCACCGTGTCGAGGCGCAGCTCCACGAGGTCGGCGCCCGGCTGCGCGTCCCGCCGGGCCCGCAGCTCGGACATCGTCCTCCCGGTCACCGTCGCACACAGTCGCGTTCTGCGCTCAGCCATCCCGATTTGCGCTGCCCACAAAAAAAGCCTCTCCACCCGTGGGGCTGAAGAGGCTGCATCTTCCTGCCTGCTGGCGTTCGGCGGGTCAGCCGGCCCCTCCATCCATCGCGATGAACGTGCAACGCCACCAGCGCGGCCGGACTCCTGCCGTTCCACGGGCGTTGCGTATGGCGCTCACGTTGGGGATCGTCGTCGCGACCATCGTCGGGGGCCGGTTCACAAGCCGATTATTCGACGGTACCAGAGGCCGATCTGCGTGTCAATTCAGGTTGCCGGCCACCGCTTGACGGTATGATGGTCCGGGAGTCACGGGATTCGTTGCCGATGAAGTTCATGCCGACCCGTTCGCCGTCGCTCGCCGCGGGCATCGCTCTCGCCGGCCTGACCCTGGTCCCGCTGCCGGCCGCTACCCCGCGTATGCCGGTCGACGAAATCGAGGCCGGGATGCAGGGCATCGGCGTCACCGTGTTCGAAGGGGTCACGCGCGAGCAGTTCGACGTGCACGTGCTCGGGGTCCTCACCAACGTGCTCGGTCCCCGGCGCTCGCTCATCGTCGCCAGGCTCGAGGGCGGCCCGCTCGCGCGGACCGGCGTCATCCAGGGCATGAGCGGCAGCCCCGTCTACATCGACGATCGGCTCGTGGGGGCCGTTTCGTACGCGCTGGGAACCTTCTCGCGGGAGGCGATCGCCGGCATCACCCCGATCGAGGAGATGGCGGCGACGGACGCGACCCCCGTGCGCACGGCGCGCCGGTGGCCCGTCTCTCCGCCGCGGCCGGAAGGGGTGACGCACGCCGCCCTGGTCGACGTGATGGCACGGGCGCTTCCGCCGGCCGAACCGTTCGCCCGGCGACCCGGCGACGTGCGCGGCGCCGGCCTCGCGGCGACCGACGCGGGGCGGCTCGGTGCGCTGCTGCGGCCGATCGCCACGCCGCTGGTCCTGAGCGGCTTCACGCCGGACATTCACGACCTCTGGAGCGCGGCGTTCGAGACCGGTGGCCTGGTTCCCGTCGTCGGCGGCCTGCGGGCCGGCGCGCCCTCCAACGCGGACGACGCCCCTCTGGAGCCGGGCGACCCGGTCGGGGCGAGCCTGATTCAGGGCGATCTGGCGATGGCGGGGACGGGCACCGTGACGCTTGTGGAGGATGGCCGGGTCTATGCCTTCGGCCACCCGTTCTACAACCTGGGACGCGCGCAGTTGCCGATGACGCGGGCCCACGTCACCACCCTGCTCCCGAGCCTCGCGATCTCTTCCCGGCTGGCTGCCATCGGACCGGTCCTCGGAACGATCGATCAGGATCGATCCACCGGAATCTACGGGAGCCTCGGCGCGGGCCCGGAGATGATCCCCGTCTCGCTGCGGATCGCGGCCGCGGACCGCCGACTCAGCGAACGCTTCGACTTCGAGATCATCGACGACCCGCTGTTCACGCCGATCCTGACGTTGACCGGGGTGCTCAACACGTTCATCTCCTGGACGCGGGACATCGCACCGAGCAGCACCTACGAGGTGACCGGGATCGCGACCCTGGGCGGCGGTCGCGGCGACGTCGCGTTCCGGAACGTGTTCACCGGCCAGTCCGCGGCCCTGAGCGCCGCGCTGTCGGCCACCACCCCGCTGATGTCGCTCCTCGGCAACCGTTTCGAGCCGGTCGCGGTCGAAGGCATCGACGTCGAGATCACGACGCACGAGCGGCCCCGCACGGCAATGCTGGAGCGCGTCCGGATCGACGCCGATCGCATCCGGCCCGGCGATGACGTTCCGGTTTGGATCGTGGCGCGCACCCTCGACGGCGAGGCGATAGCGACAACCGTCAACGTCGCCGTGCCGCTGGACGCCGGCGGTCCCCTGCAACTCCTCGTAGCCGACGCCGCGACTCTCGACCGGCGCGAGACGCAGTTCGGGCGGCAGCCCCACCAGGCGCGTTCGCTGTCGCAGTTGATTCGAGCCCTGAACGCCGGCCGGCAGCAGGACCGCCTCTACGTGCAGTTGCTGTCGTCGCGGCCCGGCGCCGTGGTGCGGGGCCAGCCGCGCACAGGCCTCCCGCCATCGGTGCTGGCCGTGCTGGACGGCGACCGCGGCGGCGGGGACGTGACCCGCCTGCGTGAGGTGACGCTCGGCGAATGGGAGGTGCCGATCGGGTACGTCACCGCCGGTTCGCGCCTGCTCTCCCTCCTGGTCGAGGCCGGATGACGGACAGCGCGATCCGGGTGCCGCATCGGTTTCGGCGGCGCGGCGGCCTGCACCACGGTCTCCTGGCCGTGCTCGCGGCCGTCTCCGCTCTCGCTGTCTCCCTCGCGGCCGCGTCACCGGTCTTCTGGCGCATCTCCACGCAGGAGGAGCTCCTGCGGGGTACCGCCGAGAACGTCTCCGTCGATGCCGCCGGTCGTCTGCTGCTGGGGCCCAACGCCGAGCGAGTCCTCCAGACCGGAGTTCCGTTTCTCTGGTCGCTCGTGCGCGCGGGCGATGCGCTGTGGATCGGGGGGGGTCCCCCCGGCGCCCTCTACCGGGTGACCGCGGACGGCGGCGCCACCAGCGTCATGGACGGGACGGCGGGTGATGTTCAGGCGCTGGCGGTTTCCGCCGCCGGCGAGGTCTTCGCCGCGACGTCGCCCGACGGACGGATCGCCGCCATCGACGGCCGCGGCGCGCAGCGCGAGGTGTTCGACCCGGACGAGCCTTATGTGTGGGCGCTGGCGACGGCGTCCGACGGCACGCTCTACGCGGGCACCGGAAACCCCGGAAGGGTCTATCGGCTCCGGCCGGGCGGAGGCGCGGATCTGCTGTACGACACCCGCACGGCGCACGTCCGGTCGCTCGCGGTGGACGCGGCCGGGCGCGTCATCGCCGGCACCGGCTCGCCCGGCCGGGTGCTGCGCATCGATCCTGCCAGCGGACGCGCCTTCGTGCTCCTCGATACGAATCACGACGAGATCACGTCGCTCCGCCTCGGCCGCGGCGGCGGGATCTACGCGCTGGCGGCCGGCGGCGCACCGTCGCCCGTCACCGCCGGCCAGCCGGCTGCCACAGCCTCCACCGCCGCCGCGCCGGTCGTGACCACGAGCGTCTCCGTGACGGTGACGGCCAGCGCCACGGCGGCTCCCGCCACGGCTGCCGGAGCTCCGGCCACCGGCGCCGCGGCGCCGTCCACCGCGGCCGGGGGCGCCGTCTACCGCATCGCGCCGGACGGAATCTGGGACGTGATCTGGCAGTCGACCGCCGATACGCCCTACGACGCGGCGTTCGACTCCGCCGGCAGGTTGATCGTCGGCACGGGGCCCGACGGCAAGATCTTCCGGGTCGAGGGCCTGCCGCGGACGACGGTGCTCCTTGCACGCGCTCCGGCCCGACAGGTTACGCGCTTCGCTACAGGAGCCGACGGCCGGCTCTACTACACGACCGCGAACCCGGGAAACCTGTATCGACTCGACACCGGTCGCGCGGGCAGCGGCACCTACGTGTCCGATGTCCACGATGCGCGCACGGTGGCGACCTGGGGTACGCTGCGGTGGCGCGCCGACACGCCGGGCGACAGCTCCGTCCGCCTGCAGACGCGGACCGGCAACACCGCGGTCCCGGGCGAGACATGGAGCCCGTGGTCGGAGGCGTACGGCAGTCCCGAGGGTACGGCCATCAGCAGTCCCAACGCACGCTATCTGCAGTGGAGGGCGACCCTGACCGGCGCCGGCGCCACGCCTGCGCTCTTCTCGGTCACCGCCGCCTACCTGCCGCGCAATCTCGCACCGGAGATTACGCGAATCACGGTCCATCCGCCCGGACAGGTCAACCTGCAGGCGTTTCCGACCGACCCGCCGATCGCCGGTCTGAACGCCGAGCGCGACCCCGCGGCGCCGCCCGCCGCGGCCGGTGCGGCACAGACCCCGACCCTGGGCCGGCAGGTCTATCGCAAGGGCCTGAGAGCGTTTGCCTGGGAGGCGCGTGATCCGAACGACGACCGGTTGGAGTTCGAGGTCCGCTATCGCGAGGAGACGGCCACCGAATGGCGGGTTCTGAAGCGGGCACTCGACAAGCGCCTCTTCACGTGGGACACGACCTCGACCCCGGACGGCACCTACGTCGTGCGCGTGGTCGCCTCCGACGCCGGGGCGAATGCACCGGGCCGGGCCCTGATCGCGATGCGCGACACGGCGCCGTTCGACGTCGACAACACGCCACCCGGCATCGCGGTGGAAAGCGTGACGCCGTCCGGGAACCAGGCGGTCGTGCGCCTGCTGATCTCCGATGCCCAGTCGACTCTCGAACGCGTGGAGTACTCGGTGGACGCGGAGCTGTGGCAGACGGCCTACCCCGCCGACGGTATTGCGGACGAACGCGAGGAACGCTTCGAAATCGCCGTCGCGGCCGGGAACGTCGAACGTCTCGTGCTCCGCGTCGCCGACGCCATGAAGAACACGGCGACATCCGCCGTCCGCTGAGTCGAGTCGCTACGCGAACGGGGCCGGAGCACCGCCCCGGAAGTCCGAGACGGCCGCGTCGGCCAGAATCGTCACCTGCTCGACCACCCACACCATGTTGACGGCCACCGGTGCGCCCCGGTACACGGCCGGCAGGAACTGCGCCCCGGAGGCCGAGTCGACGATATCGGGCCAGCTCAGCGGATCCGGTCCGCTCGACGCGAGCACCTCCAGGCCGGAAACGGTTCCTTCGCGGGTGACGACCACGGCGAACGTCACGCCGGTCGGACGTCCCGGCAAGGGCATCGGCTCGGGCAGGGTCAGCAGCACGGCATCGGGACTCAACTGCGGCGCGACCATTCCGGTTCGCAGTTGCACCGGGTTCTCGTTGGAACCGGGATTCGACAACGCCTCCATCATCGCCGCCAGTGAATCCGGGCTCCGCACGGTGCCGACCACGCTGGCTGCCACGAATGCGCACACGGCGGTCGCCGCGCAGGCGGCGCCGGCCAGCCAGATCCGGTGAAGGTTGTTCGCCAGCCCGCGCATCCCCGTCGTGCGGGCGACCTCGCGCTCGGCCGCGATGCGGCTCAGCACCATGCCGCCGGCCACGCGAAGGCGCTCGGCGAGCTCCTCGTCCAGACGGTCGCCGGCCGCCAGCCGAACCGCCCGGCTCAACGCCCGCTCCCCGTCCGCAATCCGAACGCAGCCGCCGCACGCCTCGAGATGACTGTCGACGGCAATCCGATCGCCGACGGACAGCTCGTCGTCGAGATATGCGGCCAGACGCCGCCGGGTCCATCTGCAGGTCACCTTGGCCAGAGCTCCTTCATCGATTCGCGGAGCGCAGCGCGCCCGCGCGCAAGTCTAGACTTGACCGTTCCCACCGTCACTCCGAGGGAAAACGCGATCTCCTGGTAGCGCATCCCGTGGAATTCGCGGAGCACCAGGGCCGACCGCTGGTCGAACGGCAAGGCGCCGATGGCGGTGCGCATGCGCGCCGCGAGCTGGCGCCGCTCGAGGCGCACGTCGGCTCCGACCTGTTCCATGGCCCGCGGCTCGCCGTGGGCGGAAGCGTAGTCCTCCAGGGAGACCTGGGCATCGCGGCGCCGCCGCATCCACGACCGCTGTCGGTTCCGTGCCTGATTGATGACGATGCGGTAGATCCAGGTCCGGAGCGACGCGTCGCCACGGAAGCGGCCGAGGGTCCGGAACACTCGCAGGAAGACCTCCTGCGAAACGTCGAGCGCCTCTTCGCGATCTCCCAGCAGGGCGAGGGCAAGCTGGAACACCATCGGCTGGTGGGATTCCACCAGTTGCCGGCAAGCGTCCTCGTCGCCTCCGACGCACCGGTCGATCAGCGACGTGTCGGACGCCGGAACCGCCGACCATTCGACAGCGGATGCGGATCTCAAGAACTCTACCCGTGGTCTCGTTGCCGGGCTTCGCCGTCGCACCAAGGGTCGCGTACCGCCGGCCCGAACGCAAGCAAACAGGCAACGGACGACCGGGTTCAGGCCTCTACCATGCTTGGACACCGCCGGCGGTCGGATGTTCCGTCGTTCCTGCTACGATCCTCCCAGGGCCGCCGGGAAACGCGCCCCGCCTCCCATGCTCAACGGTCTGTTCGTCTCGGTCGCCCTCGCCTCCGTCCTGCTGGCCGCGGCTACCGGCCGGATGGAGGACCTCACCGGGTCGATCATCACGTCCGCGCGCAGCGCCGTCGACCTCGCGATCGGGCTGATCGGCGTGATGGCGTTCTTCCTGGGACTGATGCGGGTCGCCGAGAACGGTGGAATGATGGCCGCCCTCGCCCGCCTCGTCCGCCCCGTCATGCGCCGGCTGTTTCCCGAACTGCCGGCCGACAGCCCGGCCGTCAGCGCGATGATCCTCAACTTCGCCGCCAACATGATGGGGCTCGGCAATGCCGCCACGCCGTTCGGCATCAAGGCGATTCAGGAGCTGGACAAGCTGAACAGCCGGCCGGGTACCGCCACCAACGCGATGGCTTTGTTTCTGGCCATCAACACGGCGGGGCTCGCCGTGCTGCCGAGCGGGATGATCGGCGTGCGCGCCTCGCTGGGCTCGGGCGACGCCGCCGGCATCCTGGTTCCGACGTGGGTCGCCAGCGGGTCGGCGACGATCGTCGGCGTCACCGCGGCGCTCTTCCTGGCCCGCCGCCGGCGATACCGGCGGACGGAACCGCCCCCCCTCGATGCGCCCCCGGAGGCGCCGGAAGCCGACGCCGACCGGACGGGGAGCGAGCCCGGCGCTGCCGAAGGCCTCGCGGCCGTCCCCGAGCGATCGGCCTCGCGAGTCTGGATTGCGCGCGCTTTCTGGGGAATCTTCCTGGTGGCGGCCGTGCGGGACTTCCTCGTCCGGGCGGGTTCGGAACCGGCGGTCGACGCCATCCGCGGCATGACCTCGTTCTGGATCCTGCCCGCATTCGTCTCCGTGCTCATCCTGTACGGCTGGGTGCGCCAGGTGCGGGTCTACGACTCGCTCGTCGAGGGGGCGAAGCAGGGGTTCGACGTCGCCCTGCGCATCATCCCGTATCTGGTCGCGATCCTCGTCGCGGTCGGGATGTTCCGGGCGGCGGGCGGCATCGACGCGCTGGTCGCGGTCCTGGGACCGGTCACGTTGCTGTTCGGGATGCCGGCCGAGGTCCTGCCGGTCGCCCTGCTTCGGCCGTTGTCCGGAACCGGCTCGCTCGGTGTGGCCGCCGAGATCATTCAAACCTACGGTCCGGACACGCTCATCGGCTATCTCGCCAGCACCCTCTACGGGAGCACGGAGGTGACCTTCTACACGCTGGCGGTCTACTTCGGCGCCGCCGGGATCCGCAACACGCGCCATACCGTGCCCGCATGCCTGCTGGCCGACGTCGCCGGGATGCTGGCCGCGACGTTCATCGTGAACCTGCTGTTCGGGTAGGCAGGCCCGGTTGGGCGGGAATCGGAGCCGCAGGCGACGATCTCGGGCCAGCAGTCACGCTTCACGGCCCCTCACGCGCGCCGAGAGCCAAGGGCAAGGCCACAAGCCGGCCCGCGTCGGCCGGCGGAAATTCCGCAAATCCGGGACGCTCCGGTTCTTGCGGAGGACCAGGGATCCTCCGGCCGCTTCAGGAGGAAATCAGGGAGCGTGCGGTTGCTTGCGGGGAATCAGGGATCGAACGGAATGCCGTTCAGCGTCTCTTCGTCTTCCGGAAGAGCCGCCTCGCCCGCCGGCAGGCGATTGCCGCGCAGGATGTGGGCGACGATCTCGGCCGTCTGGGCGTTCGTCAAGGTCCCCGGCGCGTCCTGGGGCATCGTCTCGAGGATGTATCCGAACATCTCACCCAGCGAACGGCCGCGCCAGTCGTTCCGGAAGTTGTGATCGCCGAGCAACGCGGCCATCTCGGGAACGAACTGGCGTATCGCGCCGTGGCACACGGCGCACTGGTCGTCGTACAGGACTTCGCCCCGGTCGGCCTGCTCGTCCGTGTAGACGCCGTCCCGCACGGAGGGTTGGGACGGCTCCTGTGCCCCAGGAAGGGCGACGGCCCCCACCGCCAGGGTGAGGGCCGCCACGCCGCAAACGCCGGAAAGAACGCGCATGCCGCTACGACTACTACTGGTCGAGGACCAGCGTGGCGTTGCGCTTCGGCACCTGGCCGCCGGTCGGGATCTCGGCGATCTTCTCGACCGTCTCGATCTCGACCACCGCGACGCTGTTGTTCCCCGACAGCGAGATGTAGGCGTACTTGCTGTCCGGAGTGATCGTGACCCAGTTCGGCGAGTGGCCCACGCGGACGCCCCCGACCAGCTCCAGGTCCGGCACCGTGTAGACGTAGACGCTGCTGTTCAGGCTGCTGTTGGCCACGATGTACTTGTTGTCGGGAGTCACGCCGATGCCGTGCGCGGTGTTGCCGCCGTGGCCGGGGGTCCGCTCGTCGGGCGGCACCTCGGGATACTCGATGCGCCGGACTTCCTTGCGCGTGTCGAAGTCCACGACGCCGAAGCCGTTGAAGTTCGAGAGCTGCGCGTAGATGTGACGCGTCGAGCCGTCCGGGTTCACGTCGAAGGTCATCGGACGGATGCCGAGATCGAAGTAGGTGGTCCACACCGGCCGGTCCGTCATCGTGTCCACCACGGTGATGTTGCGCCCGCCGACCATGCCGGCGATGGCGTACTTGCCGTCCGGCGTAACGTAGGTGTTGTGCACCCCGCCATGGACGGAGATGGTCGCCACGATCTCGTTCGACTCGGTGTCGAGCACGTCGAGCGCGCCGGGGGCCTGCGCGATGGCCGTGTAGACCTTCCTGCCGTCCGGCGTGACCGCGATGTTGTTGGGCCGCCCGCTCAGCGGAACCTTCTTGATCACCTTCAGCGCCGCCACGTCGACGATGTCGATCGTGTCGTCGGACTCGTTGGCCACGTACAGCCACTTGCCGTCGGGCGACGGCGCCGCGCCGTGGGCCCGCTCGATGCCGTCGACCACGCCTACCACCTCGTTGGTGACCGGATCGATGAAGTGCACGTTGTCGCCCGCGCTGTTGGTCTGGACGATTCGCACCGTGCCCTGCGCCGTCGCGGTGAGGGGCAGGAGAAGAATCGCCGCCGCCGCCAGATAACAGATTGACCGGTGTTTCGTCGCCATCCTTCAAGCTCCTCTGTTGTGAGATCCTGCGTTCGCTCGGTCTACTGTTCGGCCGTCTCTCCGTTCACCCAGGCCGCCAGGGTCTGGAACCACGGGTCTTCCTGCGAGCTGAACTGCCGCCCGCCGTTGTGGAACTCGTCGCCGCCCGCGTCCGGCTCCAGCGGATGCATCAGCAGCCGGCTGGCCTGCGGGTCGCCCGGCACGACCAGACGCGACACCGCCTCGAAGTTGGCCCGCGACTGCTCTTCGTCCCATTCGGTCGCGCCCCGCTCCATCTCCTCCAGGAAGCCGACGCGCCCGCCCTCCGCGTGGCAGACGACGCAACGGGTGAAACCCGACTTGCGTTCCAGAAAGATCGGCTGGACCTCGGTCCGGAAGAACTCGAAGTCGAGCTCCACGGACGCTTCGGCCGGTTGCTGCCCCAGCAGCGCCGTAAAGGCCAGAATCATGATCACGGTGAGCCCTCCTTCCTTGTCACGCGGCCGCGGTCGCCCACCCTGGCGCCGCGTCGCAATCGACTCGTCGAGCGATCCTACCACCGCCGGCCGGTCCCGAAAGGATAGAATGCCGTCGATCCCGGTGCGACGAGACTCAGGAGGTCCAGCGATGACACTCTCGCGACGCAAGGCGCTCTCCATCTCCGGCTCCACCCTCGCCGGCCTGTCTCTCGGCGTCGTCACGCCCGGACGCCCCGCGATCGTCCAGGCCCAGGAGGCGCAGGACTGGCCGGACAGCCTGGTCGAACGGCCGCTGCGGGAAGGCTTTCCGGCCCCGCTGCCGCTCAACGCCGACGGGTCGGCTCCCGAGCACCCGGAGAGCGCGGCCGGGCCGATCACCGATCCCCTGATGTGGCGCACCGCGGGCCGGCGGACGCCCGAGATCGAGTTCGACTACCGGCGGATGGCCATCCGCGTCGACACGCGCGGCATGGCGCGGCTTTCCGGAACCCTGCGCTTCTCGGACCTCGATCCGCTTCCGCGAGCGTCCGGCACCTGGCTGCTGCAGTGCGGCGCCCCGAACCCGCGCGGCATCGTCAAGTGGACCGGCGTGCGGTTCAGCGACTTCGCCGACCTGCTCGGGGTGATCCCCGAGGTGCACTACTGCCGCTTCGTAGGCTCGGACCGCTTCTACGCGGACGAGCCGATGGCGACGCTGCGGCGGCCCCAGGTCCTTCTGGCGTGGCTGATGAACGACGAGCCGATTCCCCCGCGGCACGGCGCTCCGCTGCGGCTGATCGTCCCCTTCCGCTACGGGAACCGCAGCGTGAAGGCGATCACCGGGATGACCTTCAGCACGCCGGGGCCGCGGATGCCGCCGTTGCCGGCCTGAGTGCCGAGACACCGGAGACGGCGGCGCGGATGCCGTCTCCGTTTCGACTCTCCAGGGTCGCGCGTTCGCTTTCGTGTTGCCAGGACGTTATCGAGTCGCGGATAGAAATGGCCTGCGGCGAGCCGGTAGGGATGAACGCCGAATCTGCGGCCATGCTGGTTTCTCGGATGCGACGGGCCGCGTTCACGGCAGTCGTCATTCTGGCGCTGGTCGCGGCGCCGGCCGCGGCGCAACAGAGCCTTGATGCCGGGGGGCTGGTTTATGGTCTGGTGGGCGGCGGGTTCGGCGACGGCACATTCGTCGCGACCGGCGTTGGCGCTGGTATCAGGCTGACGCGGCATCTTGGCCTGGATGTGGAACTGACGCACCTGTCGGGCGATGCTGCGGGAATGCCCACGCACGGGTACGGCGGGATTTCTGTCGCTGGCACCTTCGCCGCAGCGGATCCGGCGATCGGAGACATTCCGGCGTTCCCGCTTGGATTCGACCCCTGGTTCCCATCCGTTCGGATCGAGGACCAGCGGCGGGACGTGACAACGTTCCTGACGAGATTCACGGTCGAGTTTCCGGTTGCGAATGGCCGGCTCTTCCCGTATCTGACCGGCGGCGGCGGGGTGGGGCGTGTGACGGAACGCTTCAGCATCGTCGTCGATCGGATTCCCTGGATCCCATGGGACCCGCTGGGCACCGAACCGGTCGAGCTCGCGTCGGATGGCATCAACACGGTGCAGTTCTTCGACACTTCCATCTTCCCGTCGCCGGGTGAGCATTCCGAGCTGGGCCTGAGCCTCGTATTGGGCGGGGGCGTCGATGTGCGGTTGTGGCGCGGACTCGGGGTCGGCGTGGATGTCCGCTGGCTGCGGATCCTGCGCAGCTACGACGCCTTCGACACGGCTCAGGTGACCTCGCGGGTGAGCTACCGGTTCTGAGACGGCGGACGCGTCGTCTGTGGGCATTGGGGCGGGTCGTGATCCAGCATCGTCGGACAAATGCCCGTTGTGAGCGTGCGCGGAGCCGGCGTCAAGGCCGATAGCCTTCGGGACTGCCTACTTCACCCCGTCGTCTTGCGCCCGCGCGCCGCGCAGAACGTTGGTGATCGCGTAGTTCCCCTCGTGACAGGCGAACTCGAACAGCTCCCCCGCCGCCACGCCGCGCGCCGACTGGTCCTGCGACAGCGGGAAGCGGCACGGTCCAGGGCCGCGTGAAGCGCGTGGGGTCGGTGATGGTGGCCTCGTAGTCGATGGTCTCGGCGTCGACGCGCGTGAACCGCTCGACCAGGTGCAGCCGGCTGGTCGGGGTGCGCCAGGTGTTGTTCCACCGATAGTGCGGGCGGTCCGGGAAGTCGCGCGACTCCACCACGAGCGTGTCGCCGTCCCAGCGGCCGCGCGGTTCGCCGTTCCACTGCGCGATGTTCGCGTGCGGGCGCCCGTCCAGCGGAATGATGCGCCGCTGGTGGAACATCTCGTGGAAGATCACGACATGCTCCGGGGTCTGGAAGATCTGATGGTTCGGGTTGTAGCCGAACCAGATCTGCGGCAGGCCGTCGCCGAGGCAGCGCTCGCCGGTGTCGAGGTCCAGAAAGGAGTTCCAGGGACCGGAACCGTACGGACGCTCGTTGTCACGCGCGCTGGCGGTGTACGGACTCCGGCCGTCGGCCGGGTCGACGACCAGCGACGTGCGCCGGCTCGGGTCCCAGGCCGTGCCGCCGTCGAGCCACAAGTTGTTGTAGAAGCCGGGCGTGCCGTCTGCTCGCCGGTCTACGCTGCCGCCGGCCGTCGTCGACTCGGCGGGCCGTTCCGCAAGCCGGACGTTGCGCGCCACGGCGCCGTTTTCCAACGCGGCGACCTCCTCTTCCGTGAGGAACTCCCGGCCCTCGAATTGGGGCGGCCGTTCGAGCGGCGTGAGGGTGGAACCGACCCAGATACCCTGCAGGTCCGGATCCCCCCACGGCGTTCGGAGCACCGTGCCCGGCGCTTCACCCGCGGGCGACTGCGCGTGTACGGCGGCGGCGCCGAACCCCGCCGCGATTGCAACCGCTGCGACCACGCACGACAGACCGGAAATCAGACGTTGCATCGCGAACCTCCTTGACCCGAGTAACACCGACCTGTCGTCCTCACCACGAGCCCCGCGTAGCGCCCTGCCAGGCGACGGGGTCACTGCACGGCGAAAGCGATGAGTTCGCCGTCCCGGTCGCGGGCGCTGACCGCGACCACCACGTACTGCGTGCCGTCGTGCAGGTAGGTCATCGGGCCGGGTCGGGAACGGTTGGGTCGGCGACGTCCGCTCTCCGGGAACGTCCGATTGCGGCACCGGGCGCTCCTCGATGGGCCAGACCGGCTCGCCGGTCGCCCGGTCGAAGACGTAGGCGAACGCCTGCTTGGTCACCTGCACGACCGCAGATGCTGGCGGATGCCTATTGGTCACTCAGGCAACGAGAACACGAACAAGGTGTTCCCGTTGCTCGGCCGCAGCTCCGGCGTCAGGCGGTTGAAGGCTCCGGAGGTCAGAGACCGGCCGGTGCTGACCGCCACGTACTGCTTCCCGTCGACCGCGTAGGTGATCGGGAAGCCGGTGAGCGGCGAGCCCAGGTTGATCTCCCAGAGCACCGCGCCGGTCTCGTGGTCGAAAGCGCGGAGGCGGCCGTTGTGGTCGCCGCCGAAGATCAGGCCGCCGCCGGTCGCCACCAGGGAGCTGGTCGCCGCCCGCTGCTCGTGCTTCCACAGCACCGCCCCGGTCTCGGCCGAGATCGCCTGCACGGTGCCCACCTGGTCGGTGCCCGGGGCGATCTGGGAGCGCACGCCCAAGCCGTAGAGCGAGCCGTCGTTGGTCGCCATGATGCGCGCGCAGGCGTTGCGCAGCGGGAAGTACATGGTGTTGGTCAGCGGACTGTAGGCGCCCGCCTCCCAGTCCTTGCCGCCGACCAGGGTCGGACAGGCGAAGACCTCCTGGCCCTCGGCGCGGAAGACCACCTCGGCGTTCTCGGACACGGCTCCGGTCGCCCCGTCGATGCCGCCGACCACGTTCTGGGCGATGGTCGGGGTCGCCCACAGGAACTCTCCGGTCGCGCGGTCGAGCGTGTAGACGATGCCGGTCTTGCCCGGGATGCCGGTCATCACCCGGCGCTCCTCCCCCGGCTGCAGGCGCGGGTTGATCCACTCGACGGCGGACGGATCGGGGCGCACCGCGGTGTCGACGAGCAGGCGCTCGAAGGGATGGTCGAGGTCCCAGCTATCGTTCAGATGCTGGTAGTACCAGACAATCTCGCCGGTGTCGGCGTCGAGGGCCAGCGTCGAGTTGTGGTAGAGGTGCTTGAGGTCCGCGCCGCCGATCAGGAACTTGGGCGCGGGCGATGTCACCGAGGTCCCGATGTAGACGAGGTTGAGCTCCGGGTCGTAGCTCGGCACCATCCAGGCGCCGACGTGCTTGCGCTCCTCGAACGGGACGCCGCCCCAGCTCTCGTCCCCCGGCTCGCCCGGGGCCGGGATCGTCCGCCGCCGCCACAGCTCCTCGCCGGTGGTCGCGTCGTGGGCCACGATGACGCAGGCGTTGGGCCCGCCCCGCGGCGTGCAGCCGCGGCCGGAGACGATCTTCCCGTCGGCGATGATGGGACCCGAGCTCTGGTTGGCGGGGTTGACGCGGTAGTCGAGAATCTGCGTCTCCCAGGCCAGCTCGCCGGTGGCCGCGTCGAGGGCGAACACGTAGTCGTCGCCGCTGGTGTCGATGATGTGCGCGCCGTAGATCGCGAGGTTGCGGTTGAGGTCGGTCAGCGCGCCGAGCATGTAGTCCTCGAGATCGTCCGGCCGATCGCGGCGGTACTCCCAGCGGACGTCGCCGGTGACGGCGTCGAGGGCCTGGATGACGTCCCGCGGATTCGGCATGTACATCACGCCGCCGTAGACGAGCGGGGTCCCCTGTTGCAGCCCGGGCCCGAGGCCGCGCGACCAGACCATCCGGAGCTGACCGACGTTGTCGCGGTCGATCTGGTCCAGCGGGCTGTAGCCCCAGCCGTCGAGCGTCCGCCGCCACATCAGCCAGTCCCCGGGCGCCGGGTCCTGGAGCATGGCGTCGGTAACGGGAGCCAGGTTGGAGGGCTGGGCGTGCGTGGAGGCCGCACCGAACGCGACCAGAACCACCGCCAGAGCGACGCGGACGGCGTGCGAGCATCGTGAGCTGCGCATCTCGGCCTCCTCCTCCGTCTCCTATGGCGGCGGCGCCTACGCGGCTCGCTCGCAGAACGCCTTCACGGCTTCCATGTCCTGCTCGACCGCTTTCCGCACCGTGCCGATTATGAACGGCAGCATCATCTCGGCGCTCGTGGTCCGGGGCTCCGCGTCCATCGTCATTCGCAGCGCCGTCCCCTGCCCGTCCACGGCGACGGTGAAGACGGTGTCCCAGAGCGCGCCTCCCGCCTCGGAGACGATCCGCACCCGCTCGTTCTCCACGTACTCCGTAACCTCGAGCTCCGTCGACGCCTCGCTCCCCATTATCCGACGCGTCTCTCGAAAGCGCGCGCCGACGCCCTCCTTCGCCTCCGACAAGAACTCGACCCGCAGGATGTGCGGCACCGCCCGCGAGAACTCCTCGACGTGGGCGACAGTCCGAAACACCGCACCTACCGGTGCCTCTATCCGCAGGCTGACGGTTATGTTCGACACCTGTATGTCTCCGGCTCTCGATCGTTACGGCAGCGCGTATGCGACGATGGTGTCCGTCGCGGCGATAGCCACGTACTGCCGGCCGTCGGCGCCCAGATACGTCATCGGGTCGGCGTTCCCCCGCTGCTCGAGCCGGTCGGCCCACAGCTCGCGGCCGGTCGACGCATCGAGCGCCCGCAGGCGGTTGTCGTCGGTCGCCGCTATGAAGAGCAGGCCGCTCGCGGTCGCGATGGCGGCGGCGCGGCCGGGACGACCCGTATTCCGCTTGCCGACGGGCAGGGTGTCGGTCACGCCGAGGGCCTCGCGCCACGCGATCTCGCCGGTGGCGACGTCGACCGCCGTCAACTGGCCCCACGGCGGCTTCTGGCACGGCATCCGCACGCCGTCCACGCTGACCTCGAAGCTGGCCGGCCGCGGCGTCTGCTTCTCGTACGGCGACACCGCGTCGTCGGCCGCGGCGTCGACCATCCAGCCCAGCGCGCCGACGTCCATCGAGAAGACGAAGGCGTAGCCGGTCGCCGGATCGAACGCGACGCCGCCCCAGTTCGGTCCGCCCACGCCGCCCGGGAAGTTCAGCGTGGTCCGCGGCGCGGCACCCGCGGACCGGTAGACCCAGGGGGTGAACGGCCCCGCGTTGTAGATCTCGCCGAGGCTGTCGACCAGCGCCGAACATGCGGCGGCGTGCTCCGGCGACGTGTCCTCGGCCGTCACCAGGTCGGACGCCTCGTAGCGGACGCGCCCCATCGGCGGCGGCTTCACCGGAATCGGCTGGGTCGGGTAGGCGGCCTCGCCCGGCACGTCGCTCGCCGCCACCTCCCGCTCCTCCACGCCGTGGATCGGCTCGCCGGTCTCGCGGTTCAGGATGTACAGATAGCCGGACTTGGTGGTCACCCCGAGGGCCGGAATCGCACCGCCCTCGCGCGGGATGTCGAACAGCGCGGGCGGCGCGGGCGGATCCGCGTCCCACAGGTCGTGGTGGATGGTCTGGAAGTGCCAGACGTACTCGCCGGTCTCGGCCTCGACCGCGACGACCGAGTTGCCGTAGAGGTTCGCGCCCGGCCGGTCCCCGCCGTAGTAGCCCGGAATCGGGGACGCGAGCGGCAGGTAGACGAGGCCGCGCTCGGCGTCGGCCGTGAAGAAGAACGGCCACGCGTTGGCGCCCAGCCGGCCCTGCCAGCTATCGCCCGCCCAGGTGTCGTGCCCGACGTCGCCCGGCTGGGCCACCGAGTCGAACTCCCACAAGCTCGCGCCGGTGCGCACGTCGAAGGCGCGGGCGTTGCCGATGCCGCCGATGGTGCCGGGCGGCGTGTTGGCGCCGACCACGGCGACGTGCCGGAAGACGAGCGGCACGGAGTTGTAGGGGATGCCGAGGCCGATCGTGCCGTTGTCGCCGAAGCCGGCCGCGGGCGCGCCGGTGGCCGCCTCCAGCGCATGCAGCTCGAGACCGGTGGTGAACAGGATGCGCGGCTCGTGCTCGTCATCGCCGGGCCACCAAGCGACGCCCCGGCGGGACGGCGGGCGGCCGGCCACCGGACGGCTCCAGATCTCCTCGCCCGTCTCGGGGCGCAGCGCGACCACGCGGTCCGCGGCCGGCAGGTACATCACGCCGTCGACGACGATGGGCGTCACCTGCGAGTTCGGCCCCCGGCCGGAGGGATCCGGGTCGGCGCGCGTCAGGTCGTACGTCCAGGCGCGGGCCAGGCCGGCGACGTTGTCCGGCGCAATGGCGGTGAGCGGCGAGTACCCGGTGCCCGCGAGGTCGCCGCGGTACAGCGGCCAGTCGGCGCCGTCCGCGGCGGGCGACTGGGCCGCCGCCCCGACGGGCAGGCCGACGGCGAGCAGCGCGGCGCACAGGGTGATCGGATGCATGAGTCGCATGGCAGCTATCGGCCTCCCGCCGGAGTGGAAAGTGGCATTGTACGTGCCGGAACCGATATAAGCTATAGCCCGACAATCGTCGCCTGCGGCTCCGATTGCCGCCCAACCGGACCTGTCTATGCGTCCGCCCCGTTCTGCGGCGCAGACGCATAGCGCACTCGATGCGTCCGAGGAGGAAACCGTCATGCGCCAGCGTCTTCAACGGCCGGCCCTGATCGCGTTCACGTTCGCGTTCCTCGTCGCCTCGGCCGTCCCGGCCGCGGCCCAGTACCAGCTCACGGTCACCCAGGACCGCCTGATCAACGCCCAGAACGAGCCGCAGAACTGGCTGCTGATGAACGGCGACTACGGCTCGCAGCGCTACTCCAAGCTCACCCGGATCAACCGCGAGAACGTCGGCAACCTGCGCATGGTCTGGGCCCTCGCGCTCGGCGGGATGCAGGACACCGGCGGCAACGGCCCGGAGAACGAGAACAACCCGCTCATCGACAACGGCTTCATGTACACCAGCGACGGCTGGGGCACGGTCTACAAGATCGACGCGCGCAACCCGGACTACGGCGAGTTCGTCTGGATCACCGATCCCGGCGTCGACCACGAGGACAACCGCTCCCGCACGCGCGGCATCGCACTGTGGGAGGACAAGGTGCTGCAGAACCTGCAGGACGGCCGGGTGCTGGCCATCGACCGTGACGACGGCGAGATCCTCTGGGACGTGGAGGTCGCCGGTTTCACCGAGATGGGCGCCCGCGAACGGTTCCTGACCGCGCCGATAGTCGCCCGCGGCAAGGTGCTGGTGCAGAACGGCGCCGGCGACGGCGGGACGCGCGGCTGGGTGGCGGCGCTCGACGTGGAGACCGGCGAGGAGCTCTGGCGCTGGTACACCGTCCCCGAGCCGGGCCAGCCGGGCAGCGAGACCTGGAAGGACGACCACAACGCCTGGAAGACCGGCGGCGGCGGCGTCTGGCAGACCGGCTCCTACGATCCGGAGCGCAACCTCTACATCTTCGGCACCGGCAACCCCTTCCCCATCTACGACCCCGAGTTCCGCCCCGGCGACAACCTGTTCACGAACTCCGCCGTGGCCCTCGACGTCGACACCGGGGAGCGGCGCTGGCACTTCCAGTACACGCCGAACGATTCCTGGGATTACGACGAGGTGGGCGTCCACATGCTCTACGACACGGTCATCGACGGCGAGACGCGCAACGTCGTGGCCCACTTCGCGCGCAACGGGTTCTTCTATTCCCTCGATCGGGACACCGGCGCGTTCATCAAGGGCAACCAGTACGTCAACGAGCTGACCTGGACGGCCGGGCTGAACGCCGAGACCGGCATGCCGCTGGAGTACGACCCGAACCTCGACGTGCAGATCTACAACGAAGAGGCGCGCGCACTACGGGTCGACCGTGACGAGATGAAGCGCGCCTGCCCGACCTGGCACGGCGGCATCGCGCACCAGCCGACGGCCTTCAATCCCGAGAAGGGGATCGCCTACGGGGGCGGCACCGAGGGCTGCTTCTCGCAGACCGGCGCGCGGGTGGCGTCGCTCGGTCCGGAAGGCGGCGTCGACCGCGCGAACAGCGAGCGCCGCGAGTACACCAGTGACCTCTACTACGGGTCGATCACCGCGGTGGACACCGACACCCAGGAGGTGATCGCCAAGGCGGTCACCGAGATCGAGATCCGGTCGGGCGTCATCGCGACGGCGGGCGGCGTGGTCTTCTCCGCGCTGCAGGACGGCTGGCTGGTGGCCTACAACGACGAGACGCTGCAGGAGCTGTGGCGCTTCAACGTCGGCACGCCGCTCAAGGGCGCGCCGGTCACCTACGCCATCGGGCCGCGGCAGTACGTCGCGGTGCAGGCGAGCGGCCGCCACCTGCACCCGGTGCGCTACGACAACCTGGAGAACTCCAGCTACCTGTTCGTGTTCGCGCTCGACGAGTGAGCCGGCACGCCACGACGTCCAAACGCCCGGGCCTCCAACGGCCCGGGCGTTTTCGTTCGCGGTGGGGCGGAGGCCGGCGGACCCGGCTCCAGGCCAGCGCCGACTCCCGCCGGGACGACCGGTTCGGCGGTCCGCGGGCCGCGTGCGCGGCGTCAGTCCGGGAACTCGTTCCGGCAGACGGCGACTTCCTCGCCCCAGAACTCGATGCACTCCTGCCGGTCCATCGGACCCCGGCCGATGACCCTGGCCATCAGGAAGTCGGCCAGCCGCTCCACTTCCCGGTTCTGCAGCGTGGCGGGCGGATCGAACAACTGCAATCCCATGCGGTCCAGATCGGCGCGGGTCCTGCCCAGGCAGCGGTCGTCGACGTAGGCGCGCCGATCGTAGGCAGGCATCTGGCGGCCCGGCAGACCGCACTTGATGACGAAGACGAGCTGGTCGCGCGTGAGGATGCTCTCGCGCAGGTTCGCGCCGTCCGGCATCTGGAGGTTCATCTTGCGGCCGTCGCCGGCCCAGCCGTGGCAGGCCTGGCAGTCGCCCTTCCCGCGGTAGAGACGCCCTCCGGCGGCGACGGTATCGGTCTGGGCGCCCGCCACCGGGTCCGCCAGCCAGTATCCGGCGAGCCCGGCACCAACCAGCACCCCCACGCCTACGCTGACCCGTACCCAACGAGACGTTCGCAATCGCACCTGGCCACCCTCCTTGCCGGCTCCCGCCCGCCCTGTTCCTTCTCGGGCGAGGCAGGGGTCTGCGCTGCAGAAAACGATGCGACAATCGTAGACGAACCGACGACCGGAAGAAGAAGCTCGATGCCGACGACGTTCCGGCCGCAACGCCCGGGATCAGTGTCGGCCCGCGCAGACTCCTAGAACCGGAGCGCACCGCGCGCCATGAGGGCGTGGACGGCCGGAGCAGGGGTGCGCTCCCGGCGGTCGGCCTCCAGGCTGATGGTAATCGAGCGGCCCACTGCCAGCCGCCCGCCGAACCGATAACCGCGGCCCGGCTCGCGCGTCAGGCTCACCGCGCCGAAGGGGGTCACGATCCCGCGTCCCCGCAGCGCCGAGAAGCCATAGCCGAACCGTGCCTCCAGCCTGGGGCTACGCGGGGCGGGCCGGGTCCGGCGAACGGTTCCCTGCTCCCAGAGGCGCTCGACGCCGCTCGCCGTATCTCCCCAGGCCGGGGTCAGACTGACCGCCGGGCCCCGGCGCGACGCGCCCGGGTCGAACCGGATCAGCGCGCCGAAGCCCCATTCCCGCAGCGTCCCCTCGTGAAGGGCGAGCCAGCGCCCGTAGCCCTCCGTCGTCCACTCACCTTCCGGGTCCTGGTAGCGGAGACCGCCGCCGACCTCCAGGCCGGCGCCCGTCTCCCCGTCGCCGGCGTCGTGGCGCAAGGCCAACTCCGCCCACGGCGTAAACGACCTGCCGGACGAGTACACGTGCTCGTGGCTGGCCTCAGCGCCGACGCGCAGCCGCCGCATGTCCACGGTCACGGCGCCGAACATGGCGCCGTCGCCCGCAACGCGGAGCCGCGCCAGCGCCCCCTCGGCCTTCAGCTTCAGATTCGTCGACCCGCGCTCGAGCAGACGACCGCTCACACCCACCGCAGCCGAGTCCAATGTCGCGGGGCTGGTGTGGACCCCGGTCAGCCCGTCCAGGATCCGGACCTCACCCCAGGCGTGGCCCACCGTCCCCCACAGGTCCAGGTCAGGCGACGCCGCCCAGCCCAAGTAGGGATGAACGCCGGTCAACCGCACCTCGTATCGGCCGCCGGCAAGCTCGTCGCCCGCAGCGCCTCGGCCGGCCGCCGTGTAGTCGAACAAGCCCTTGGAGCGGGATACCGACAGCCCCGCCAGCCCATCCGAGCCGAGACGCACGTCGGCCCCGACATGCGCGCTGAACACTTCTCCGTCCCAGTCGACCACTCCGCCGTCGCCGCCGCCGGCCAGGTGGCGGTAGTCGCCGCAACCCCAGGCGGCGAAGCGACCCGGCCCGTCATCTCCCTCCTCCTGCGGCGCCACCAGGAAGGTCGAGTCGCCGAGAACCTCTTCCAGGCTCGGCAGCTCGCGTCCGAGGGACGTCCACCCGTCGGACCTGCCGGGTGTCAGCGCCCGAGACAGGGAAACGACGTCGGCCTGCTTCTCCGCCGCGTCCCACGTTGCGGCGCCGGTGAACGCCCGGTCGATACGGCACGCCACCGCGGTGAAGGCGATCGCTCGGCCGACCTCCGGCAGAATGTCGCGATTGACCAGTTCCATGCGCCGCCGCGGGTCGTCGGTGATCGTCCCCTCTCCCGTCCCGTCCGCCACCGTGGCGCCCACCGGCTCGCTCAGCTCGACGGTGAACCGCTCCGCGCCTTCGACCAGCTCATCGACCAGCGTCGCGACCGGGATGATCAGCGTCGTCTGTCCCGGCTCAAAACGCAGCGACCCTGCGGTCGTGGCGTAGTCGGCCCCCGCGACCGCCGTGCCGTCGACCGTCCGGTACGACACCGTCACGACCCTGCCACTCGGCGCGCTCAATCGCACCGCGAACTGCGCCGTCGCACCCTCGCCCACCGGAGGCGCGTCGTCGATCACCAGTGCCGGCGGCTCGTCGTCGTCGACAATCGTTCCCACCCCCGTTCCATCCACCAGCGTCGCCCCGCGCAGATCATTCAGCTCGACCGCAAAAGTCTCCTCCCACTCGAACAGATCGTCCCGGAGCGTCGCGACAGGGATCGTCATCGTCGTCTGTCCCGGCTCGAAGCGCAGCGACCCCGAGGTCGTGGCGTAGTCGGCTTCCGCGACCGCCGTGCCGTCGACCGTCCGGTACGACACCGTCACCTCCTCGCCGCTCGGCGCATCCAACCTCACCAGGAATTCCGTTGTATCGCCTTCGTTCGCCGGCGGCGCATCGTCGATGGCGATACCGGGCGGATCATCGTCGTCGGTAATCGTCCCGGCTCCGGTCTCGTCCGCCAGCGTCGCCCCCACCGGAGAGCTCAACTCCACCACGAAGCCCTCGTCCGCCTCGAACACGGAGTCCTGCACGGTCGGCACCGCGATCCTCTTGCGCGTCTCCCCCGGCGCGAACTCCAGCCTCCCCGACCGGGACTCGTAGTCCGAGCCCGCAACCGCGGTCCCGTCCGCCGTCGCATAACGAACCGTCACCGCCTCGTAGCCGGCCGCGCTCAGGGTCACCGCGAACTCGGCCACCTTCCCCTCGCGCACAGGCTCCGCGTCGCCGATGGAAACCGACGGCGCCTCCTCGTCGTCGGCTATCGTTCCCGCGCCCGTCCCGTCCGACACCGTCGCCCCCACCGGGGAGCTCAGCTCCACCACGAAGCCCTCGTCCGCCTCGAGCACAGAGTCCTGCACGGTCGGCACCGCGATCCGCTTGCGCGTCTCCCCCGGCGCGAACTCCAGCCTCCCCGACCGGGACTCGTAGTCCGAGCCCGCAACCGCGGTCCCGTCCGCCGTCGCATAGCGAACCGTCACCGCCTTGTAGCTGGCCGCGCTCAGGGTCACTGCGAACTCGGCCACCTTCCCCTCGCGCACAGGCTCCGCGTCGCCGATGGAAACCGACGGCGCCTCGTCGTCGTCGGTTATCGTCCCGGCGCCCGTCCCGTCCGCTATCGTCGCCCCCACCGGGGAGCTCAGCTCCACCACGAAGCCCTCGTCCGCCTCGAGCACAGAGTCCTGCACGGTCGGCACCGCGATCCGCTTGCGCGTCTCCCCCGGCGCGAACTCCAGCGTCCCCGACCGGGACTCGTAGTCCGGGCCCGCAACCGCGGTCCCGTCCGCCGTCGCATAGCGAACCGTCACCGCCTTGTAGCTGGCCGCGCTCAGGGTCACCGTGAACTCGGCCACCTCCCCCTCGCGCACAGGCTCCGCGTCGCCGATGGAAACCGACGGCGCCTCGTCGTCGTCGGTTATCGTCCCCGCGCCCGTCCCGTCCGCTATCGTCGCTCCCACCGGGGAGCTCAGCTCCACCACGAAGCCCTCGTCGGCCTCGAACAGGGAGTCCTGCACGGTCGGCACCGCGATCCGCTTGCGCGTCTCCCCCGGCGCGAACTCCAGCGTCCCCGACCGGGACTCGTAGTCCGAGCCCGCAACCGCGGTCCCGTCCGCCGTCGCATGGCGAACCGTCACCGCCTTGTAGCTGGCCGCGCTCAGGGTCACCGTGAACTCGGCCACCTCCCCCTCGCGCACAGGCTCCGCGTCGCCGATGGAAACCGACGGCGCCTCGTCGTCGTCGGTTATCGTCCCCGCGCCCGTCCCGTCCGCTATCGTCGCTCCCACCGGGGAGCTCAGCTCCACCACGAAGCTCTCGTTCGCCTCGAACAGGGAGTCCTGCACGGTCGGCACCGCGATCCGCTTGCGCGTCTCCCCCGGCGCGAACTCCAGCGTCCCCGACCGGGCCCCGTAGTCCGAGCCCGCAACCGCGGTCCCGTCCGCCGTCGCATAACGAACCGTCACCGCCTCGTCGCCGGCCTCGCTCAGGGTCACCGCGAACTCGGCCACCCTTCCCTCGCGCACAGGCTCCGCGTCGCCGATGGAAACCGACGGCGCCTCGTCGTCGTCGGTTATCGTCCCCGCGCCCGTCCCGCCCGCTATCGTCGCTCCCACCGGGGAGCTCAGCTCCACCACGAAACCCTCGTCCACTTCCTCCACCTCATCCTGCACGGTCGGCACCGGGATCCTCTTGCTCGTCTCCCCCGGCGCGAACTCCAGCGTCCCCGACCGGGACTCGTAGTCCGAGCCCGCAACCGCGGTCCCGTCCGCCGTCGCATAGCGAACCGTCACCGTCTCGTCGCCGGCCTCGCTCAGGGTCACCGCGAACTCGGCCACCTCCCCCTCGCGCACAGGCTCCGCGTCGCCGATGCCCAGGGTCGGCAACCTGGTCGCGGTCGTTGTCGCGGTCAGCCCCAGGCTCTTGCCCAATCCAGCCGCGGGGAGATTCTGCAGCCAGTGGCTCTCCGGTGTCGTCTCCGGGATCAGCATCCCGGCCGGAGCGACCGCGCCGGCGCGGAACAGATCGAAGCTCTGGAGGTGCATCCGGTTCGCGCGGATCTGATAGGTCGTTTCCGCTTCCAGCCCGGGAATGGTCAGCACGGTACCGGCCGCAACCCCCGAGACGATCCGGAAGGATACCGGGCCACCGGCCTCTCTCCAGCCCAGCCGCAAGTACCTGATCGCAGCACCCACGGTCAGGTCCAGCGCGTCGTCACGCACCGCGGTCACCTGAAGATGGCTCGACCGCAGTGCGCCGGGCTGCCGGTCCGCGGTGATGAAGAAGCGGAACTCCCGGTCCTCGCTGTCGCCGGCAGCGGCCCCGGTGACCGTGCAGACCGTATCGTCCTGCGTGGCGCCGCCGTGAACGTGGCCGGCGCGGTTGGGCACCAGCGTCAGCGTGCCGCCGGCCAGGCTCACCGAATCGTAGTAGTCGGACCGCGTCGCGTCGCACGAGCCGAGGGTGAAGGTCGCGTCGTTCACGCCGTCGCGAAGGAAGCCGCTCAGCTCGACCCTCGTTCTGGCAGCATACGACGTGAATATCCGGTAGTCGGCGTCGGCGTCGAAGATCTGCGCGAACGCTCGCGTCGGCGTGACGAGCACGGCGACACCGATCGCCAGGAACAACCATGCCCGCAACGAACCGGACAGGCGTGCCCGAACCCGCGTGCGTATCCCGCAACGTCGGTATATGAATGACAAGCCCCCGGTCGTCCAGCCGGAGCGCTGGTCTGGAAGTCGCACGGGGGACGCGGGCGCCTCGGGCGCCTTGGATTCCTGCTCGGAGCTGGTCATTGTCTCCGTCCGCTACCGAGGGCGGATGCGGCCTTGCTGCATCACCGGCAGCCCAGGCTGCCCGCAGCCCCGCCTTCGAAGCCCTCGCCCCGGAGACCTTGCCGAATCATCCGACGCCTCCGGTGGCCGAACTCCGGCGCCGCCTCGACAACCCAGGGTCGTGTTCAATTGACGATGGCAGTGAATGCGGTAGCAACGTCAGTGACCGGACCCCGCCGCCTCACTTCCTGCGGTCACAATTCCGGCGAGAGCTTCCGGCAACTGTTCCCGTGCGGGATTGTCCCGGATTCGTTTCCGTCGGCCCTGCGCGCGAAACGCAGCGAGGCAAGCTCACCCGGCGGACGCTTCATCAAGTAGTCGGGAGCATTCTAGCCGCAAATACCAGGCGCAAGCACAAGGTGGCAAGCAAGCAAGCTGAGTCAATGAACCAGCAGCTCATTCCATGCGTGAGAGAATGGAAACACAACTCCCACGGTAGCCAGCAGGGTAGTGCGGATAAGCTCACCCTTGGTATTCGTCTACCGGGTCGCGGCCACAAGACGGGCCATCGCTCCCCCGGTAGTTGGGAGAAAATTGGCGGGTAGTGCGAACAAGACCCCCTCCTGGTATTCATCTACCCCGTCAGGCGGGCTACCGGGCAGCCCATCCTGTTCGCGGCGACCCTGACTCGGCCCCTCGAAGGCGGTGCTGCAACCGGATTGGATCGCGGACACCAGGAACGAGCAGCGGGCGGTCCCTGGAAGTCGTCAACCGCGCGCGGCGGCGGGGTCGAGTGGCGAATGCACGTGATGACGGGCAGCCGGCGCCGGTCCACGGCGCAGACTCCCAGCCCGCTCACGGCAGCTCGGTGAACCCGTGCGCCACGGCGTACTTCGTCAGCTCCGACGCCGTCCGCAGGCCGAGGCGGTCCATGAGGCTCCCCTTGTGGAACTCGACGGTTTTCACGGAGATACCGAGCCGGGCGGCGATGTCCTTCGCGGTGTGCCCCTCGGCCACGAGCTGCAACACTTCGCGCTGCCGCGGCGTCAGCTTGCCGAGCGTCGGCGGCACGGTGACCGACCGCGGAACGCTGGCCCGGAGGGCGTCGCTGGCTACGAGCGGCGTCAGGTACTTCCGGCCGTCGAGCACCGTGGCGATGGCGACGGCCAGCTCCGAGGCGGCCGAGCGCTTCAGCAGGTAGCCGGCCGCGCCCGCCTCGAACGCCTCGCTGGCGTAGGTCGGATCCGCATGCATCGTGAGGAAGATGATCCGGCTGTCGGGGACCAGCGTCCGGAGCCGGCGCGCCGCGTCGAGCCCGTTCAGCAGCGGCATCGAGATGTCGAGCAGAATGAGGTCGGGCGCCAGCTTCGGCGCCAGCTCCACCAGCGCCCTGCCGTCCTCCACCATGCCGACCAGCTCGCACTGGTCCTCGAGCAGCCGCCGGAGCCCCTCCAGGACGAGGGTATGGTCATCCGCCAGAAGTACCCGCGGTCGTTTCATCATGCTTCTCACCGGCGCCGTCCCCCGGCAAGGGCACCCATGCCGTGACACGGCTCCCCTCCCCGACCTGCGAGGTCAACGTCAAGCGCCCGCCGACGAGACGGACGCGCTCCTGCATTCCGACTATTCCCAACCCTTCCAGGAAACGCGCCGCAACGGCGAACCCGGCGCCGTCGTCGGCAACCGACAGTCGGATGCCGCCGTCCGCCGGTTGCACCTGCACCGTCACGCGACGTGCGTGGGCGTGCTTGACGACGTTGCGCAGCGCCGCCTGCGCCACGTGGTACAGGCATGCCGCGATGTCCGGCGGGACGGGCTGGTTCAGCTCGCCGATCCGCAGATCGATGCGCAGGAGTTCGTGGCGCTCGATGTCGGCGACGTGAGACCGGAGCGCCGCCTTCAAGCCCAGGTGGTCGAGGACCGACGGATGCAGGCCGTAGGCGAGCCCGTGCACGTCGTCCGACAGCTCCACCAGCCGGTCGCGGATGGCGCCGAGGCGCTCGGCGACCGCGCGGGGGGAGCGGGGCACCCTCGCCTGCAGCGACTCGACGTCGAGGGTCAGCATCGCGAGCCGTTGGTTCACGTCGTCGTGCAGCTCGCGCGAGATGCGGCGCCGCTCGTCGTCCTGGGCCGTCAGCAGCCGCCCCGCCAGCGCCTGCAGCTCGGCCTGACTGTGCTCGAGCTCCGCCTGCTTCCGCCGCAAGGCGTCTTCCGCGCGCTTGCGGTCGGTCACGTCCCGCCATATGGACCGGTAGTAGTAGTTCTGCTGCTCGTCGCGGATCAGCGCCATGCTGAGACTGACGTCGAGCAGACGGCCGTCCTGCCGAAGCAGCCGCAGCTCCACGTCGCGGGCGCGGCCGTTCGCACGAGCCGCTTCCAGAGCCTGCGCAAGGTCGGCGGCGCAGCCGGCATCGTGCAGATCCTGGACCGGCCTGCCGATCACCTGGTGCCGCCGGTAACCGGTGGCGCGCAGCAGAGTGGCGTTGCACTGCACTACCCGTTCGGTGTCTACGGTGACCGAGGCGAACATGTCCGGCGCGTCCTGATACAGGTTCTCGTAGCGCGCCCGCGCCGCTTCCAGCGCACGCAACGAACGCAGGCGGCGCTGATCCGAGTCGGCCTCGCGCGGCTTCCGCATACCTCACATCCAGATGTAACCCGATTGGCCGGATCGGACTCCTGGGGATCTCCCTAGTTTCCCCAGTCTCCCGCAGAGCGTATCTTGCATTCAGAACGGGGACGGCGCCAGGCATTGCCGACCCCGAGCAGACCTGGAGGCACGATGGACGCACCGCCGGACCTCCCATGCCTTCGCCGCCGGGCGGCACGCGGCTCCGCGGGCCGTCCGTGCGGCGGGGGCGTCACCGTTGCGCCAGGCCGGCGCGGCCGCGAACCGGGAACCGACACCCGCGTGATCGCCGGATCGTGCGGCGTCGACGTTCCAACGATCCTCTGTCTCCTGCGAGCCGCGCAGGCCACTCCTCCGGCGCGGGGCCGGTCGGCGTGACCGGCGCATCATGCCGTCCGGCCGGTGGGCGCCTCCCGGCGCCCGCCGGCGCGTGAACGGGCAGCGCACTCAACTCCCATTCTTCCTTGCCCGACAACGGTGTCGCCCGCGTCACCGGACGCGGCGCGATGGTACGATCCGGGACAATGCGCAGCAGTGAAGACGGAAAGAGGATATCGACGAGGTCGGCGTCGGTGGCACGCGCGATGCTCACCGCTCTGGTCGTGGCCGCGGCGACGGAAGCCGGCGTGGGCGCCGCGCAGTCCCTGCAGCCCCCGGAATGGGGCACAGGCCTCCGCCTGCCGGAAGCGGTCGACCGCAATCCCGACCCCGACATCGTCGAGGTGGACTTCGAGGCCCGGGTGGCGACGGTGGAGATCGCGCCGGGACTGAACGTCGAGGCCTGGACCTACAACGGCACGATTCCGGGCCCGATGATCCGGGTCGAGGTCGGCGACCGGCTGATCGTGCACTTCACCAACAACCTGCCGCGGCCGAGCACGATTCACTGGCACGGGCTGCGAATCCCCATCGACATGGACGGCGTGCCCGGCTACTCGCAGGAAGCGGTCGAGCCCGGCGGCACGTTCACCTATGACTTCGTGGTACCGGACGCCGGCATCTACTGGTATCACCCGCACGTGATGTCGGCGGCGCAGGTCGGCTTCGGCCTCTACGGCGCCTTCCTGGTGGAGGATCCGGCCGAGACGGTCGGGATGGCCGACGACCTGGTCCTCGTGCTCAGCGACATCGACGTCACCGAGGACGGCGAACTCCTGCCCGCCGACACCGGCGGCACGGTCGGCATGCTG
Organism: Vicinamibacterales bacterium; assembly: GCA_963662835.3. Classification (GTDB taxonomy): domain Bacteria; phylum Acidobacteriota; class Vicinamibacteria; order Vicinamibacterales; family UBA8438; genus WTFV01. Next base: position 4,874,992 of record CAXXVU020000002.1, on the reverse strand, counting down.
TTCGGCCGCGAGGGCAATCAGGTGCTCGTCAACGGCCGCCGACTGCCGGAGCTGGTGGTGCGGTCGGGAGCGCCGCAGCGCTGGCGTCTCGTCAACGCGGCCAAGAGCCGCTACTTCAAGCTCGACCTCGGCGAGGGGAACGTCTTCCGCAAGATCGGCGGCGACGGGGGCCTGACCGAGTACTCCGAGGACCACGACTTCATCGTGCTCGGCGCCGGGGAGCGCGCCGACGTCCTGGTGACGCCGACCGGCGATCCGGGCGGCGAGGGACTGGTCCGCTCGCTGCTGCACGACCGCGGCTACGGGAGCATCTTCGGGCGCGACTTCGAGAGCCTGTTCACGATCCGTTTCGCGGACGAGCCGCCGTATGGAGGTGCCCCCCTGCCGCGGACGAGCCGTGCGATGGAGCCGTACGAGCTCGACGGCGCGACCGAGATCGACCTGGAGCTGACCCTCCAGGAAGATCCCTACGATCAGACCTTCGCCTACGGCATCAATCACGTGCCCTTCTGGAAGGCGCCGCCGATCCTCGCGAGCCTGGGCGAGACGCAGGTCTGGACGGTGACCAACTCCACCGCCTGGTCGCATCCGCTGCACCTGCACGGCTTCTTCTTCCTGGTGCTCGACGAGAAGGGCGAACCGGTCCGTCCTCTGGAGTGGAAGGACACGGTGGACATCCCGCACGGGCGGACGGTGCGTCTGGCGGTGCGTTTCGACGACCGTCCGGGCACCTGGATCTTCCACTGCCACATACTCGATCACGCCGACGGGGGCCTGCTGAGCGCGGTCCACCTCGACCTGCCGCCGGAGGATTTCCGGAACCTGGCCGAACACTAGTGGATCGAACCGCCGAGTCCCGGCACGGCCTCACGCGAACGGATTCCGCACCGTCACGCCGGCGAAGTTCATTCCCGCCTGCAGTTCCTCCGATAGAACCTCCGGACAATCGCCCCGGCGCGCGGCTTCGACGATAGCGGCGTCCCAATACGAAATGCGCCAGCGCGCGGCGGTCGCGAGCGCCTGCTGCACGAGCGGGACGGTGGTCTCGACTATCCGAAAGCGAAGCCAGGACTCGACCAGATTCACGGCCGTCTCGTGGGCGAGACGGTCCGGCTTCGTTGCCCGCGTCGCCTGCACGTAGAATTCCTGCAGTACCTGCGCCGACAGCACGAGGTCGTCGCGAGCGAGAATCGCCCGCGCCGTGCCGTTTTTCTTCTTTTCGTCGGGAACGGTGCTGACGGCGTAGAGCAGCACGTTGGTGTCAACGAAGACCGCCACGGCGGTGGACCTCCTCGCGCGGCAGCCGATCTCCGGCGCGGAACGTGTCGACGGCGCGCAAGCTCTGCTCCTGCAGCCGCTTGCGCCGGTCGAACTCGGTCTCCTCGCCGGACCAGCGGATCAGGAAGTCGCGGACGGCGGCCGACACGGAGGTGCCGCGTTCCGCGGCCCGGATGCGGGCGCGCCGGTGCACTTCGTCGCCGACCGTCACTGTGATATTTTTCATAGTCACATTGTCACATAGGTGAGCCCTCGTGCGATCGCCTCTCCAGTACTTGCTCTGGAAGTCCCCGCCCCGCACCCGCAACGCCATCACCGCCGACTTCCCCGGCGCCGCGGCTCCTCCCGGCAGCCGGGTGCGGTTCACCAACGGCGGCCAGTCGATAACCGGCGTGGTCGCCGAGCTGCAAGCCGCCCGCGCCGTGGTTCTGGCCGGCGACGAGGGCCGATGGCAGGTACCCTACCGACTCCTCGAGGTCGTCGAGCGGGTTCCGGCACGGGAGTGCACCCTGGCTGACGTCGAGTCGCTGGCGCGGCGCCTGTTCACACGCCACCAGACGCAGAGCGGCCTCGGCACGCAGTGGACGTTCGGCTTCGATCTTTCGACGACGCGCGCCGGCGTGTGCCGCTACCGGGACAGACGCATCGACCTGTCGGTGAGCTACTGCCTGCGGGCGACCCGCGCCGACATCGAGAACACCCTGCTGCACGAGATCGCCCACGCCATCGCCGGCGCCGAGCACGGCCACAACGCCGTCTGGCAGGCCAAGGCCCGCGAGATCGGCTGCACCGCCGAGCGCTGCCACGAGGTGACCCATACGGTCTCGCGCTGGATCGGCGATTGCGGCTGCCGGCGCTGGTTCCGGCAACGCCTCAGCCGCAGACTGCGCCACGGCGCGATCTGCAAGGCGTGCGGACGCACCATCGCGTGGCGCTGGAACACGGACGGAGAAGCCGGCTAGGAGAGGTGGGGGCTGGGGCTAAACGCGGAGCCTTGCGACGGGTTTGGCGGCGCTAGTCGTCCACCAGCCACCCGTCCCGGAGCTGGATGATCCGGCTGCCGTAGGCGGCGTTGGTGTCCGAGTGGGTAACCTGGACGATGGTCGTCCCCTCCCCGTTGAGCCGCGTGAACAGCTCCATGATCTCCCGCCCCTGGCTGGAGTGGAGGTTGCCGGTCGGCTCGTCGGCCAGGATCAGCGTCGGCTTCGCGATCAGGGCGCGCGCCACCCCCACCAATTGCTGTTGCCCGCCCGAGAGCTGGCTCGGGTAGAGGTCCTTCTTGCCGACGATCTGGAAACGGTCGAGGGTATCGGCGACCAGGCTCTGCCGCTCCGCGCGGGGCACGTTGCGGTAGGACAGCGGGACCTCGAGGTTCTCCGCCACGGTCAGGTCGTCGAGCAGGTGATAGCTCTGGAACACGAAGCCGACATGCGTGCGGCCGAGCGCCTGCCGGTGCTTCTGGCGCAGCTTGTGGACCGGCTGGCCGAGCAGGTCGTACTCCCCCGACCACTCGGCGTCGTGCATCCCCAGGATGTGCAGCAGCGTCGACTTCCCCGCCCCGGACGGTCCCATGATGGAGACGAACTCGCCGGCGCCGATGTCCAGCGTGATGCGGCGAAGGACGAACGTCCGGCTGACGCCGTGGCTGAACACCTTCTCGACGTCGCGCAGCGCGATCAACGGCTCGGGCATGGGAAGAGCTTACCCGCACCGGCAGGCGGCCGGTGGATGGCGGAGCGAGTCACGGAGTAGACTCCGTGCGTCACCGGAAAAAGCCCAGCGCACCCAACGCGCATCACACCGGGCCTCACACAAGCGAGGATGTCATGAGAATCACCACGTTGCTCACGGTAGTCGCCGTCGCCGCCGGCTTGCTGGTCGGCGGGGCCGCGCAGAACGCCGCCGCCCAGGAGGAGGAGCCCTTCCGCGCCGCCGACTTCGAGTACGGCTCGCGCTTCGCCCTGCCCGACGGCGCGACGGCCGAGATCTGGAACCCGGCCAAGGCCAAGCTCGTCGCGGGCGGGCCGATGATCGGCGGCACGGTGCGCGCCACCGACCCGCGCACGTACTGCGCGATGGCCGCGGCCGGCTACGACTTCGTCTGGGTCGAGATGCAGCACGAGTCCATCTCGTGGGAGCAGGTCGCCCGGATGTGGCGGACCTGTCCGGGACCGGCGGCCCCCGGCGCGCGCGTGGCCTATGCCGACGAGCGTGAGATCCAGCACGCCACCGACATGGGCGCGCTGGTCATCGTCGTCCCGACCGTCGACAGCGTCGAAGAGGCGCAGGAGGCCGTGGACTGGACCTACTTCCCGCCCATCGGCCGGCGCAGCGCCGGCGGCGGCCAGGGCGCCGGCGAGCTCTGGAACCAGGTACCGGGCGGCTACCGGCAGACCTGGAACGACAACGTCGTGCTGATCCTGATGATCGAGACCCTCGAGGGCGTGGAAGCATCGCGCGAGATCGCGCAGATCCCGGGCGTCACGGGGCTGTTCGCGGCCAGCGGCGACCTCGGCAACTTCTCCGGCTACGGCGAGGGCGACGCCGAGTACGAAGCGCTGATCACCGAGGTCTCCGAAGCGGCCATCGACGCCGGCATCCACGCCTGCGCGCCGCTGCGCTGGGCCAACCGGGCGTCGTTCACCTGCTTCCAGGCGGGCACCGAGGCGGCGAACATCCGCCGCGGCGCCGCGGCCGAGATCCAGCAGGCCAACGAGAGCTTCGGCGCCACCGGCGGCGGCGCCCCGGTCGAGCGCTCCGGCGCGGCCGGGCTGCTCGCCGAGCTGACCGCGCAGTGCGGCTCGATCACCTACGAGGACGACTGCTACGCGGCGGTCCGCAACGCGGCGGGCGCGGCCGGCGACCTGTCGCAGGACGAGCAGGCGCAGGTCGTCCGGCGACTGCGCGAGATCATGGGCAACAATCCGAACCAGGCGGCCCGGATCGGAGAGATTGCGGCAGAGGCCGGTCTCTCGGTCCAGTAGGTCCGCTACGCGTGACCGGCTCTTCGAGCACGGGCCGCCACGCGACAGCACCTCGCAAGTCCGGCGCCGGATGCCTGAACAGGGTATCCGGCGCCGGTCGCATTCGACACCCGCCCGCAGCAACACTCCCCGGCACCCATTCGGCGGCGGCTTCGGCGAGTGATCTGTTCTACAGCCGATAGCGGGACCCAGGCCGCATCCCATTGACCGCCGCCCTCGACTCGACGGCGGCGCGTTCGGCCGCACGGGACGATTCGAACCGCTGGAGTCAGTCGGACGGTTCCGACAGCACGTGGGGACGCACCAGCTCGACGACCCGCCGCGCGGCGGCGCGCGCCTCGGCGCCATCCGGCTCCCGGTAGAAGTCGGACGGTGTCAGGTCCTCGGCACCGTAGAACGCGAGCTCGCGGTCGCGGCGCAGATCCCGGGACGCGGCGGCGAGCCGTTCGATGTCGGGCGCCAGGGTCTCCGGCAGGCGGCTGCGCTCCGCTTCCAGCACGTCGGCGACATCGTGTACGCGCGGCGGGTCGACGCCGGCCTCCCGCAACAGCCCTCTCAGGGCGAGCTCGACCACCTCCTGAGACTCCCGAACCACGTCGGCCCAGGACTCCGCCTCGTAGAGCACGTCGATCGCCCGCAGGCGCGTCGCCGCGCGCCGGACGTAATCGGCCGCGAGCGTCCGGTTGCGCATCAGGCCGCCTCCGTCCAGTAGGGTTGCCCGTGCACGACGCGTCGCACGAGCCGCCCATCGGCGATGGCACGACGGACACGTGCGAGCCGGGCCGACAGCATCCACCCGCGATCGAACAGCACGGTCCCGTCTAGCGCCACCTCCGCCCACAAGCCGCTGAACCCTTCGTCCGCCGCCGGGTGCACGAAGTGCGGGTCCACCCGGCGTCCCCGCCACGTCACCGGCTTCGCGTCCCATGCGCGGTACAACGCGCGCGTCAGCGTCAGGTCCGGTTCGACGACGAGGAGGGCGTCGACGCCCGAGGCGGACCCGGCCTCGCCGCGCACCCAGGAGCCGTGCAGTACGACTGCCGCCAGGGCGTCCCCGGCCACCGCACGAGCGCGGATCAGCAGCGCGGCCACATCCTGATCGGCGGCGACGCCGGAGCCGGCCGCGGCCAGACGCCGCACGCAATACGTGTTGAGCGAGACCCCGCTCTCTCGCGCGGCACCGTGCAGCGCGGCGTGCAGCGCCGGCGGCATGCGCACGACGAAACGGCCCGACTTGGGAGACCCGGCGGTTGGCGCCATACAGGAGCCGTAACAGTATCACGTTATCCTGTTTTATAGTATCAACCGCCTGTCGCTTCCAGAATCGTCGGGGCACCCCCCGCTCGGCATTGCCGTGGCGCCGTTGTTTCGCCGATGAGCCGCGGCGGCGCATCGGCCGTCGGAACCGCACGCATGTCCGGGGTCGGCAGGCTACCCGGTGCTGACGGCCCCCGGCGGCCGTCAGCGCGCCGTCGGGTCGCCCATCGCGCTCCGAATGTCCGTCCGCGAGAAATCACCGCCCTTGAACAGCAGCGGGAGTCCCCGCCGGCGGGCCAGCGCATACGGGAAGACATCCCCGAGATTCAGACCGGCGGGATGACGCCCCTTGCCGAAGCGGCGGTAGGCCTCGACCGCGATGACCGCCTGCTCGGCATCGACCGGCTCGATAGTGACGTACGCTTCGTTCAGGAAGGACCGGACCGCTTCGAACAGCTCGTCGTCCCGTCCCGTAACCGCCGCCAGCTCAACGGTCGACACGGCCGAAACAAGGATGCGGCCGGCGTCGGCTATCGCCGCCCGCAACGTCGGCCGTTCCGGCTCGCTCATCAGGATGGCCACGATGGCGGAGGTGTCGACCACGATCATTTCGGCAATCCATGGTCGTCGTACAGCTCCTCCTGCCAGACCTGCGAGAACGGGCGCTCATGATCGGCCCGCCGTCCGCGCGGCCGCTCGCGTTCACGGTATCGATCACCCGCCTGCGCGAGCCGGTCGAGTGACGCCTCGATGCAGGCGCGATCCGGCCTGGCCTTGTCTACCTGTTCCTCGAGCGCGCGCAGCGCCCTTTGGATGACCGCGATCTTGCGTCCGCGCCCGCGCAGACCGAGCCGCGCGGCCAGCCGCTCGACGAGCTCGTCGAGGTCCTGCCGGTGAGCGATGTTGAGCGCCACGATTTCATCGTAGCATTGATCGTAGCTTTCTCACCGCTGGTCAGCCCAGCCAGCACCCTCGGTCGAGTCCGGGTAATCTCCGAGGGGCGCGTCTCGAGCTCCAGGTGCAGCGCGATCTCTCACCACGACAGCGCGAAGCCGCCGAATGCTCGTGCGCAAGGCGCTCGGCGCCTCCCGGAGCCGCCTGTGCGTCGAGAGCTGCGACGACAGCGTCCACATGAGGCCGGCCGCAGCGCTCTCTCCGATGACCACGCCGGGGGCGGCGACCTGTTGCCCGATCTCTCTTCGAACTTCCCGCTCCGCGCGGCGGAGGCCCCACGGACCAAACACGCGCGGCCAGCAGCGTCCGGCGTCCGGCTCGCGCTCCAGTCGGCTTCGCCCCAACAGGGCACGCAGTCGGACCCGCAGCCCGGTGAACCGGCTTGACAGCATCATCACGCCTCCTGAATGACGAGGTCGATCGCGCCCGAGAGCCGCTCCCACGCCGCGACCTCCCGCTTCAAGTGCGCCCGGCCGGCGGGGGTCAGCGAGTAGAACTTCGCTTCGCGGCCGGTCTCGGTCGCGGCCCAGTGGCCGGCGATCCAGCCTTCCTTCTCCAGGCGGTAGAGGGCCGGGTAGAGAGAGCCCTGCTGCACCTTGAGGACGTCGTTCGAGACCTGCCGGATCCGCTTGGCGATGGCCCAGCCGTGCTGCGGCCGGTGCTCGATGGTCCGCAGGATCAGCAGGTCCAGGGTGCCCTGGACGAGGTCGGTCGGCTTGCCCATCAGTGATACCTCGACTATCGACATTACGCCGGTCGATTGTCGACTGTCAAGGTATCCCGGCCACCAGGATTGCCCCCGGGGCAACCCCGAGCGGAGCCCCTCGGGCACACAATACACTCCGCGTGGTGTATAATGTATGTGGATGCGAACCAACATCGTGCTGGACGACGCCCTGGTCCGGCGGGCGATGAAGCTGACCGGCGCGCGGACCAAGCGGGAGGTGGTGCACGTGGCGCTCGCCAATCTGGTCGAGAGCCGCTCCCGCAAGAACCTGCTGGAGCTGGCCGGGACGCTGGAATTCGCGCCGGACTTCGACCACAAGGCGCTGCGCGGGCTGCGCGGCGATGCCGACCGTGCTGATCGTTGACACGTCCCTCTGGATGGACGTGCTGCGGGACGCGGACAAGCGGACATCGCTCGAAGCGGCGATCGGCGGCGGCGACGTCTACCTGACCCGATTCACGCAGATCGAGCTGCTCGCAGGGGCCGGGCGCGAGGAGCAGTGGCAACGCCTGGCGACCTACCTCGACGGCCAGCGCTACCTGGAGCCCGAGCCCGACACATGGCGCCAGGCGGCACGGACCTTCTTCGAGCTGCAGCGCCTCGGCACGCCCGCGCACAGCCCCATCGAGTGCTGCATCGCCGAGATCGCCATCGCCCACAAGGCGCTGCTGCTCCACCGCAACCGGGACTTCGGGCTCATCGCCGCCCTGCGGCCGCTGCAGGAGCGCTGGCTGGAGCTGTAGTCGGGTAGCCGCTTCGCGCTGAATGCTCCCGCCACGCTCGGACGCAAGAGATCTTCCCTGACAACGGCGTCACGCCGAATCCGCAAGCGGCCTCGCCGGCGCGGGTCAGGGCCCAACGCCAGGCCCAGCTCAGGCTCCGGATCCTGTTCTGAGCACCTGGTCGCCCGGTGTGGCGGTCGTGGCCTGGTTGGCCAACGCGGCAATCAGGATGGAGGAGACGCAGATTTGCAGTGCAAGACGACAAGCATGGCAGTCGACAGGAACTCGCCGACGTGCAGTCACGGAAAAAACAAGCAATGATGGTACATGCGCCTGCGACCCAAGGGGTTCGCTTGGGAGGAGGGTTGGTAGTGCCAACTAGAATGTTCGCGTCGGGGGTCGGCCTTGCACTGGCCCTCACCTTCGCGACCGATGCTTTCGGGCAGGGCCGCCAGACCGGCACCATCGGCGGCGCCGCCGTCGATTCGCAGGGACTCTCGCTCCCCGGCGTTACCGTCACCGTGAGCTCGCCGTCCCTGCAGGGGACACGCACCGCCGTAACCGACGTCAACGGCAACTACTCGCTGCCGCAGCTCCCGCCGGGGGCCTACTCGGTGGTGTTCACGCTGTCCGGCTTCGACGACGTCGAGGAGGAAGCGACCGTCCCGCTCGGCGGCGAGGTGGGCGTCAACGCGGTCCTGGCGCCGGCCGGCGTCACCGAGATGGTCCAGGTGGTGGGCGTGGTCCCGGCGGAGATCCAGACCACGGAGACCGCCTCGAACATGGTGGTCGACGAAGTGAACGCGTTGCCGATGGGCCGCTCGCCGTTCGCCATCGCCGCGGTGCAACCCGGGTTGAACACCAACACGCCAAACGGGGGGCAGCTCGCGGTCAACGGCTCGTTCGCCTACGACAACGTGTACTTGATCGACGGCGTGGACACGAACGACAACCTCTTCGGCACGTCGAACAGCCTCTACGTCGCCGACGCTATCGAGGAGACGCAGGTGTTGACTTCCGGGATCTCCGCCGAGTACGGGCGGTTCTCCGGCGGTGTGGTCAACGTCATCACGAAGAGCGGCGGCAACACGTTCTCGGGCAGTTGGCGGACGAACCTCGACAACCCGACCTGGGAAGGGCTCAACCCCTACGAGGTGGAGAACGAAGTCGAGCGGGAGGACATCCTGAACCAGACGCATGAGGCGACGCTGGGCGGACCGATCGCGCGCGACCGCCTCTGGTTCTTCACCTCGTACCGCCGCGCACGGACCACCGACAGCGACAGCTTCGGGCAGACCGGCATCTCGTACAACGAGAGGGCGAACAACGACCGGAACCAGCTCAAGCTGACCGCGACGCTCGCCCCGGGACACACGCTGTCCGGCCAGTACATGCGGAACTACACGGCCCAGTTCGACCGTCCCCCATTCGAGTTCAGCATCACGCCCGACGTGCAGAACGACGCGCAGCGGCCGAACGACCTGTACGTGACCACCTACCGCGGCGGCCTCAGCCGCAACGTCTTCGCCGAGGCCCAGGTGTCGCAGAAGCGCTTCGGCTTCCGCGGCGGCGGCGGCGCCGAGACGGCCATCGGGTACTCGCCCTTCATCACGCTGACGCAGGAGCTGGGGCACTACAACGCGCCTTATTTCGATGCGACCGACCCCGAGGACCGGAACAACCTGCAAGTGACCGGCAACGTCACCTGGTACCGAGGGACCGAGAGGTTCGGCTCGCACAACGTGAAGGTCGGCTTCGAGAGCTACCGGTCCACGCGCACCGGCGGCAACTCGCAGACGTCCACCGGCTACGTCTTCGATGCCGACTACAAGGTGGACGCCAACGGCGATCCGGTCCTCGTGAACAACCGGCTGATCCCCGTGTTCTCCCCCTTCGACTCGCTCATCGAGAACTGGATCCCGTCGCGCGGCGCCCGGATCGACATCAACACGTCGTCGTTCTTCATCAACGACAACTGGTCGCTGAACGAGCATTTCTCGTTCAACCTGGGTTTGCGCGGCGAGTACGTGTCGAGCGAGGCGACGCCGGGTAACATCGTGACCGTCGACACGCAGGCCATCGTCCCGCGCCTGGCCGCCTCCTACGACCCGCTGGGCGACGGCCGCTACTCGATTCAGGCTACCTACAGCCAGTACTCCGGGAAGTACAGCGAGGCGCAGTTCGCCGAGAACACCAACGTCGGCAACCCGAGCCTGCTGTTGGGTGTCTACACCGGTCCGCCGCACGAGTGCCCGGGCCTGCCCGACGCCACCGCGCTCGACTGCCCCGGTCTCGACCCGGCCAACTACTTCACGGTCCTGGGCCGCTTCCCGACGCAGAACGTCTTCACCGATGAACGCCTCAATTCGCCCGTCACCGAGGAGTTCACGCTGTCGACCGGCGCCACGCTCGGGAGACGCGGGCACTTCCAGGTGACCTACGTCCGGCGCCGCGCCCGCAGCTTCGTGGAGGACTACCAGGACCTGACGACGGGAACGACGGTGCTGACGGATCCGGACAGCGGGGACGAATACGGCGAGTTCACGAACAAGTTCTACCGGAATCCCGGCGACCTGGGCGACGATCCCGACGTTCTGCAGCGGAACTACGAGGGACTGCAGTTCGAGACGCGTTATCAGTTGTTCGACGACCTGCTGCTGAACGGGTCGTGGACGACTCAGCTCCGCAACGAAGGGAACTTCGACGGCGAGGGCACCAACACGCCCGGCGTCTCGTCGGTCTACGGCGACTGGCCGGAGATTTCGCCGGCGGACCGGTTCTACCCCTGGGGCCGTCTGGACGACTACCAGAAGCAACGGGTGCGGGTCTGGGGCATCTACACGCTCGGCATGGGATCGTTCGGCGATCTCGACATCGGCGGTTTCTGGCGCTACGACTCGGCGGAGAACTACAGCCTGGCGTCGAGCAGCTTTCGCGTGACGGACGAGCAGCAGGCGATTCTCGACGAGCTCGGCTACATCGACGGTCCGTCCTCGCGGACGCTGTACTACTCGGACGGCCGCGGGTCCGAGCTCTACAACGGCTCCAGCCGGTTCGACCTGTCGCTGCACTACGACATCCCGGTCTGGCGGCGCGTGCGGCCATGGATGAAGATCGAGTGGTACAACCTGACGAACAACGACAGGCTGCTCTACTTCAACACGACGGTGCGGCCCGACTGGGACGGGTCGCTCGACGCGCTGGGAATCCCGACCAGCTACATCGAGGGAGACCGCTTCGGCGAAGCGACCGCGGCCGGCGATTACCGTTCCGCCCGGTCGTTCCTGATCGCCTTGGGCTTCCGTTTCTAGGTCCCGCTACCCAAAGCAAGGAGAGCCACCGCTTTGCCTGACCGCCACGAGAACCACGCCGCTCGCGCCGTCGCCCCGGCCTCCCCGTCGCGCCGCCGCTTCCTGCGGGAAACGGCGGCCGCCCTCGCCGCGGCGCCCTTCGTCCGCCCGCCGGCCGCCCTCGGACAGCCGGCCGGGCGTCCGGCCCCCGGCCTGCCGGCGCCGCACTTCGTCACCACCAACGGGATCCGGATGGCGGCGTACGAGCGGGGCGAGGGCCTGCCGGTCGTCTTCGTGCACGGCTTCCCGGAGCTGGCGTACTCGTGGCGGAACCAGCTCCGCTCCTACCCGGCGGCCGGCCTGCGAGCCATCGCACCGGATATGCGCGGCTACGGGCTGACCGACCGGCCGGCGGAGGTCGACGGGTACGCCATCCCGAGCCTCTGCGCGGACCTGGTCGGCCTGCTCGACGCCCTCGACATCGAGCGGGCGCTGTTCTGCGGCCACGACTGGGGCGGGGCGGCGGTCTGGACCCTGCCGCGGCTCTACCCGGACCGGGTGCTCGGCGTCATCGGCGTGAACACGCCGGCGTTCGGCGGGCAGCCGCCGAGCGCGCCGGCCGAGGAGCCGCTGATCATCCGCACCGAGAACTACTACAGCAACACGTTCCTGGAACCGGGGCGGGCCGAGGCGGTCTTCTCCCGCGACGTGCGGCGGGCGCTGGAGATGATCTTCCGCCGGGGATGGTACTGGGACGTCGAGAACATGCGCCGCTACCCGCCCGACTCGGCCGAGAAGACGATGGACATGCTGCGGATGATCGAGGAGGACAACTACCAGGGCGAGCTCATCCTGCCCGCCGACGTCCTCGACTACTGGGTGGAGACCTTCGAGGCGACCGGGTTCACCGGCGGGTTCAACTACTACCGGGCGAACTTCGGCGGCGGCGGCGGGGCGCCCCGGCCGACCGGCGACATCGACGTCCCCTGCCTCTACGTCGGGGCGGAGAACGACACGATCCTGCGCCCCTCGTCGTCCGACGCCATGCCGTCGTTCATCCCGGACCTCGAGCGCCACGTCATCGCCGACTGCGGCCACTGGACGCAGCAGGAGCAGCCGGAGGAGTTCGACCGCGTGACGCTCGACTGGATCCGGCGCAAGCTCGGGTCCGCCTGACGGCGCGCGCGGTCGTTCCGCCGGCGGCCCGCGCGGTCCAACCGGTAGAATCCGGTCATCTGCACGGCCGGCGCGGTACGCCACCCGTCACAATGAACCACAGCCGGATCGTCAGCTTCATCTGGGGCGTGGCGGACCTCGTCCGCGACACCTTCAAGCGGGGCAAGTACCAGGACGTCATCCTGCCGCTCACCGTGCTGCGCCGGCTCGACTGCGTGCTGGCCCCGACGAAGCGGAAGGTCCTGGAGGTCCAGGCCCGGTTCAAAGGCAGGCTCGACAACCTCGATCCGCAGCTCCGGCGCGCCTCCGGCTTCGCCTTCTACAACACGTCGCGCTACGACTTCGAGAGACTGCTCGCCGACGCACCCCACATCGCCCAGAACCTGCGCCACTACATCGCCGGATTCAGCCCCAACATGCGCGAGGTGCTCGAGAAGTTCGACTTCGACAACACCATCTCGAAGCTCGACGAGTCGGGCCTGCTGTTCCAGGTCGTGCAGCGCTTCGGCGATCCGAAGGTGAACCTCCACCCCGACGCGGTCGACAACGCCGCGATGGGCACCATCTTCGAGGAGCTCATCCGCAAGTTCAACGAGGCGCTGAACGAGAACCCCGGCGAGCACTTCACCCCGCGCGACGTCGTGCACCTGATGGTCGACCTGCTGCTGGCCGGCGACGAGGAGCGGCTGCGCACCCCGGGAGTCGTGCTCAGCGTCTACGACCCGTGCTGCGGCTCCGGCGGCATGCTCACCATCGCCAAGGAGCACCTCACCGCGGGCGAGATCCGCGACGGCGACCGCCGCGGCGAGGCCGTGAACCCGGACGCGGACATCCACCTGTTCGGGCAGGAGGTGAACCCGGAGACCTTCGCCATCTGCAAGTCCGACCTGTTCATGAAGTCGGAGGACGGCCGCGACGCGAAGCGCGTGCTCTTCGGGAGCACGCTCTCGAACGACCGGCATGGCGGCGACGATTTCGACTACCTGATCGCCAATCCGCCCTACGGCAAGGACTGGAAGCGCGATCAGGACGCCGTGCGGGCCGAGCACGACCGGGGCGCTTCCGGCCGGTTCGGGCCGGGGCTGCCGCGCATCAGCGACGGCCAGCTCCTGTTCCTTCTCCACATGCTCGCGCACGTCAAGGAGCCGGCCCGGGGCGGCTCACGGGTGGCGATCATCATGAACGGCTCGCCGCTGTTCACCGGCGACGCCGGCAGCGGCGAGAGCGAGATCCGCCGCTGGATCCTCGAGCACGACCTGCTCGAAGCACTGATCGCCCTTCCCGAGCAGCTCTTCTACAACACGGGCATCGCCACCTACGTCTGGGTGCTCACCAACCGCAAGCGGCCCGAGCGGCGCGGCAAGGTCCAACTCATCGACGCCACCGCGTTCTGGGTCCTCCTGCGCAAAAGCCTCGGCGCCAAGCGCCGCGAGGTGCCGTTCGACCGCAAGCAGGACATCCTGTGTCTGCTGGCCGACTTCGAGGATGGCGCGACCCGCCAGATCGAGCGGGACGGCGAGGAACGCGACGCCGTCGTCAGCCACGTCTACCCCACCACGCACTTCGGCTTTCGCAAGATCACCGTCGAACGGCCGCTCCGGCTCGATTTCCAGGCCAGCCCCGAGCGCGTCGCGCGGCTCGAGAGCCAACGCACCTTCGCCAACCTGGCCGTGTCGCGCAAGCGGGGCGAGGCCAGGACCCGGGACGAAGAGGCGGGCCGGGAACAACAGGCCGCCATCCGCGCCCTGCTCCGGAGCCTGCCGGACACGCTGTTTCTGGACCGGGCGGCGTTCGAGGCCGAGCTCTCCCAAGCGGCCCAGGCGGCGGAACTCAAGCTCGCCGCGCCGATTCGCAAGGCCATCCTCTCGGCGTTGTCCGAGCGCAACCCCGAGGCGGAAATCTGCCGGGACGCGGAGGGCCACCCCGAGCCGGATCCCGAGCTGCGCGACACGGAGAACGTGCCCCTCGCCGAGACCGTCGAGGCGTTCTTCGACCGCGAGGTAAAGCCCCACGTGCCCGACGCCTGGATCGACACGTCGCGCCGGGACCCGCAGGACGGCGAGGTCGGAATCGTCGGCTACGAGATCAACTTCAACCGCTACTTCTACGAGTACCGCCCGCCCCGCCCGCTGGAGGAGATCGAGGCCGACATCCAGCAGGTCGAAAAGGAGATCGTGGCCATGCTGCGGGAGATGGCAGAGTAATGTCGCAGGACGTCGACGGCTACGAGCGGATGCAGAAGGACCGACCGCGCGTGCGTCCGTGTCAGGGCTGACATAAACGTCGGCACTTGCGTCTGTATGCCGCCATTCACTACCATCGGGACGTGGTCGAACTAACTGCGGCAACGCTGGACAATGCCGGAATCGGAGCCTTCTTCCGGCCACGAGACGTCGACCCGCTCGGCGTCTCGTACCGCCAGCTCCGCCGCTTCGTGTCGACCGGCGTCGTGCAGGACCTCGGCGGGGGCCTGTACCGGCTGGCCGAGATCGCGCCGACGGAGCGCGAAACCGTCGCCATGGTAGCCGCCGCCGTGCCGCACGCGATCGTCTGCCTGATGACGGCACTCCGCGTTCACGACGTCGGGACCGAGTCGCCGCACGAAGTCTGGATAGCCATCGACCGCAAGGCCCGCCGGCCCGCTCGACCGCCGGCTCAGGTTCGGGTCGTCCGGTTCTCGAAAGCAATGCTCACCTACGGCGTCGTGCGCCGCACGATGCTCGGCGTCCCGGTCTCGATCACATCCCCGGCCCGGACGGTCGTCGACTGTTTTCGATACCGCAACAAGTTCGGTCTCGATACCGCGCTCGAGGCGCTCCGCGACGCCCTGGACCGGCGGATCGCCACGGTGGACGAGATCATGCGGGCGGCCAGCGTCTGCCGGGCGCGCACCGTCATCGAACCCTACGTCCAAGCGATCCTGGCGTGACGGACCTGTACACTCACCGGGCGCCAGGCATCGCCAACCCCGTGACGGGCCGGCAAGGTTCATTGCGTAAGGAGAGTCGATGGAGAAGAAATTCACGAGTGACGAGATACCGCTGGCGCAATTGCTCGATCGGGCCGCGAGCGGCGTCCTGCAACTGCCGGACTTCCAGCGGGGGTGGGTGTGGGACGACGACCACATCCGCAGTCTGCTGGTGTCGATCTCGCTGTCGTATCCGATCGGCGCGGTAATGACGCTCGTCGCCGGCAATCCCGATGTCAACTTCAAGGCGCGACTGCTCGAGGGCGTCACGCTGGCGGCGACACCGGCGCCCGAAATGCTCTTGCTGGACGGCCAGCAGCGGCTGACGTCACTGTTTCAGGCGCTGAAGTCGCGCGAGCCGGTCTGCACGCGGGACCGCCGCGGCAGTGAGTTGCACCGTCACTACTATGCGAGCATCGACGCCTGCATCGACGATACGGTGGAACGGGAAGAGGAAGGCATCGTCAGCGTCCCCGCGGATCGCATCGTGCGGAGCGACTTCGGCCGGGCGATAGAGCTGGACCTGAGCACTCGCGACCGGGAGATCGCGGCGGAGATGTTCCCCCTGGACCTCGTTCTCGACGGAGGCGAAACGATGGACTGGCAGATGGCGTATCTCCAGTCCGGACCAGGCGGCCAGGTGGATCGATTCGCGAAGTGGAAACAATTCGTGGACGCGGTCATCAATCCCTTCGTGCAGTATCACGTACCGACGATCGATCTCGCCAAGTCGACACCGAAGGAAGCCGTCTGTCAGGTATTCGAGAAGGTCAACACCGGCGGCGTCACACTGACGGTATTCGAGCTTCTAACCGCGACGTATGCGGCCGGCGATTTCGAGCTGCGCAGAGACTGGGACGCGCGGCACGAGCGACTGGAACAGCATGATCTACTGGCAGGAGTCGACGCCACCGCATTCCTGCAGATCGTCACGCTCCTGGCCACCTACGACAGACGGCAATCGCACCTGCAGGCACAGCCGGAGGACGAGAAGATCCCCGCGGTCTCCTGCAAGCGCCGGGAGATGCTGCGCCTCCCGCTGGACGACTACCGTCGGTGGGCGGATGTCGCCGAACGCGGACTGCGGCGCGCGATACCGTTCCTGCACAGCCACCGCATCTTTCGCTACCGGGATCTGCCCTACGCGACGCAGTTGGTACCCCTGGGAGCGGTCTTTGGATGGCTGGCCGACCGAGCGGACGCCTACGTCTCACAGCAACGGCTCGGGCAGTGGTTCTGGTGCGGCGTCCTGGGCGAGATGTACGGCGGCGCAACAGAGACGCGGTTCGCCATCGACCTGGAGGATTGCATCGCGTGGCTGGAGGATCGTGCCGACAGCACCGCTCCGCGCACGGTGCAGGCGGCACAGTTCCAAGCCGAGCGGCTGCTCACGCTGCGCACGCGCAACAGCGCGGCATACAAGGGGCTGTACGCGCTCCAGATGAAGCAAGGCGGCCGGGACTTCAAGACCGGCCGGCCGATCGACGTCCACGCGTACATGGAGGATGCCATCGACATCCATCACGTCTTCCCTCGGCACTGGTGTGCCAACAACGGCGTCGAGTCGTGGGTCGCCGACTGTATCGTGAACAAGACGGCGCTGGACGCGCACACGAATCGCCGCATCGGCAGCAACGCGCCCGCCATCTACCTCTCGCGGATCGAATCCGGCGACGGCATCGAACCCCACGTCCTGGACGGCTTCCTGCGCTCCCACGACATCGATCCGGGGGCGCTGCGCCGGGACGATTTTCCGCGGTTCTTCAATCAGCGATTCGAGAGCCTGCTTCGCCACGCCGGAAACGCAATGGGCAAACCGGTGAACCGACGACCGGAACGCGACGAGAGCCCGTTCGTGGAGCACGACGTGGACATCGAGCAGGGCGTACGGTCGCTGATCGAAGGCGGCGAATCGGTCGGCGTCGAGTTCAAGTCGACGGCGCGCCGCAACCTGCATACCGAAGCCCCGGACGCGGCAATCACCTGGGCCGTGGTCAAGACTGTCGCCGCCTTCATGAACACCGACGGGGGCACGCTGCTGATCGGCATCGACGACAACGGCCAGCCGGTCGGCGTCGAGGCCGACTACCCGCTCGTCAAGGGGGGCGACCGCGACGGTTGGGAACTCTGGCTGACTGCGGCAGTGAAGAACGCGCTGGGCGCAGTCGCCGCCACGGATCTGTCCGTACGCTTCTGCCTGCTGGACGATCGGACTGTCGCCCGAATCGACGTCCGTCCCGGCGCGGAGCCGGTATTCGCCTCACGAAAGGGCGAGGGGCGGGAGGTCTTCTTCGCCCGCCTCAACAACTCGACAGAGGAGTTGTCGGGGCCGGCTCTCCTCGACTACCGGCAGAAGCACTGGCCGGAATAGGCCTGAGCGGGCGCGTGTGCTCATCCGCGGAGCGGCCGAAGGCCTCACTGGCAACCGGCAGCGACTGTCGCTCCCGGGCGCGTGTTGCCGTCGGTGGCGCTATTTCTCCGGGCGGATGCCCTTAATTGAGTGTCGGCACTGTGAACAGGTGTCGTCTATGTCGTCTATTTGGTTCATCCAGACGCGCGTGCCAAGGCCGTGGACGCTGGCGGAGAGCAGACAGATGATGGCGCCCGGAACGCGCGCGCCGACCGCGGCCGGGGTGTAGCGGCCCGTGTAGCGCACGGTCGGTTCGGCTTCGGCGACGCGGCAGAGACCGCGACCACCGAGCTGGGACGCACGACCAACGGCTTGGCCCCCGATGTCGCCGACGAAGCGGCCCCGGCCATCAGCCGGATGACCTTATTTGCATGCAACCAGGAATAGTTGCCGACGATTTGCGGCATTGGCCCGCGCTGCGTTATGCTTGAGAGATGCATGAACGGAATGGTCGGCAGATAGACACGACTGGCGACATTTCGGCGCTGCCCTTGCGGCCCGCCCGCCTGCGGGCCCTCGGCGCCCTGACCTTCTTCCGCGCGCGTGACGCCGCCGACCGGGGCGTCGACTCCCGCGCGCTACGGCGACTCGTGGACGAAGGCGCCGTCGAGCGCCTCGGCCGCGGCCTCTACCGCCGCGCCGACGCCGAGATCACCGAGCACCACACGCATGGCGCCGTGTCCGCCCGCGTGCCGGGCGCCATAGTCTGTCTTCTAACCGCATTGCACATACACGACATCGGCACCCAGCTTCCGGCGCAAGTCTGGATCGCCATCCCGCACAAGGCGCGCACGCCCCGCGTGCCGTCCCTGCCGATCCGCATCGTCCGCTTCTCCGGGGCGGCGCTGCGGTATGGGGTCGAGGACGCCGACTTCGAGGGCGTTCCCGGCCGAATCACCAGCCCCGCCCGCACAATCGTGGACTGTTTCCGCCTCCGCCGCCTCGTGGGCCTCGATGTGGCTCTCGAGGCGATCCGCGACGCCCTCGTGGACCGCAAGACGACTCCCTCCGAGATTCTGCGCGCCGCAGAGACCTGCCGAGCCCTGTCGCTGGTTCGGCCCGTCCTCCACACCCTGCTGGCATGACGCCGAAACGCCCACCCCGCGACGTGCCTGCCTCCGTGCGCGCCCGCCTTCGCAATCTTGCCCGTCGCCGGGAGTTCGACTTCACCCTCCTGCTCGGACGCTACGCGGCCGAGCGGTTCCTGTACCGCCTCTCCGCGTCCGACGAGATGCACCGGTTCACGCTCAAGGGCGCAGCCCTCTTCCGCGTGTGGGCCGAGGAGGAGATGCGGCCGACCCGCGACGTGGACTTCCTCGCCGCCGCCGATCACACCAGCGTCCGCGCCGCCATCGAGACCATGTGCGCCGTGCCCTGCCCCGACGATGGCGTTCTCTTCGACGCCCGCGCACTCCGCATCGACACCGTCCGGGTCGACCAACCGGACGGCGGCCTGCGGGCGCGGCTCCCCGGCGCGCTCGGCAACATCCGCCTGTCCCTGCAGATGGACATCGGGTTCGGTGACGTCGTCACGCCCGCGCGCGAACTGCGCGACTATCCCACCCTGCTCGACCTGCCGGCCCCGCGCCTGTGGACCTACCCGCTCGAAGCCATGGTCGCCGAGAAATTCCACGCGATGGTGAGCCGCGGCGAGATCAACTCCCGCGTAAAGGACCTCTGGGACATCGCCTGCCTCGCGCGCCGCTTCGCCTTCGACGGCGAGACCCTGCGCACCGCCATCACGGAGACCTTCCGCCGCCGAGACACTTCGTTCGCTGCCGAAAGGCCGGCGGCCCTGCTCCCGGACTACTACGAGGACTCCGCGCGGGCGCAGCATTGGCAAGTACTACGCCGGCAGATTCCAACGGACGCCGACGGTCCGACCCGGCTCGTGGACGTCGGCGAGGAGCTGCGACGCTTTCTGGGACCCGTCTGCGATAGTCTGACCGAGGAGAGCCCGTTCACGCAGGCTTGGCCCGCCGGCGGGCCGTGGGGCTGGGGACTCAGGTACCGGTGAGGGGCGAAGGCGGTGACTGAGGTAACCGAGCACAGCGGGGACGGCCGACAGCGCGGTTTCCGCCCGTACCCCGAGTACACGGATTCCGGCGTCGAGTGGCTGGGCGAGATCCCGGCGCACTGGCAGAGCCTCGCCCTTGGCCACCTGACAATTTCAAGATGCGACGGTCCGTTTGGTAGCGGCCTGAAGTCCGAGCACTACACGGAGTCCGGAGTTCGGGTGGTACGTCTCCACAATATTGGCTGGGCGGAATTCACTGACTTGGATGCCGCCTATCTCGACGACGCGTACGCCCGTCGACTCGGCGACCACAGCGTCAAGGGAGGGGATGTTCTCATCGCCGGCCTTGGGGAAGATGGACATCCAGTCGGTCGCGCCTGTGTAGCGCCGGTCGAGATCGAACCAGCAATGGTGAAGGCAGATTGCTTTCGTTTTCGGCTGGCTCGCGAACGTATACTGCCACGCTATGCGGCGTTTCAGCTGTCTGCTACTGCGGCAGCGGTCGCTGGACGCTACGCAACTGGCGCGACGCGCACGCGGATGAACCTCGCAACCAGTGCAAGTCGAAAGATCACCCTTCCGCCAATGAAGGAGCAGGAAGCCATCGCCGCCTTCCTCGACCGCGAGACCGAGAAGATCGACGCACTGGTGACGAGAAAGGAGCGGCTGATCGAGCTGCTTCAGGAGAAACGCGCCGCCCTCATCACCCGCGCCGTCACCCGGGGCCTCGACCCGAACGTCCCCATGAAGGACTCCGGCGTCGAGTGGCTGGGCGAGATCCCGGCGCATTGGGAGGTGAAGAAGCTCAGCTACTTGACGAACATTGGCAACGGCTCGACACCGAATCGAAACGAACTCCGCTATTGGGTAGACGGGTCACATCCGTGGCTAACGAGCGCAAAGATCAATGAACGGATCATCGCAACGGCAGACCAATTCGTGACGGACGTTGCGCTCCGCGAGTGTCACCTTCCCCGTGTCCCGGCGGGCAGTATCCTGATAGCCATTACGGAAGAAGGTCAAACGAGGGGACGGGTTGCTCTACTCAGCATAGACTCGACGATCAGTCAGCACTTGGCGTACGTAACACCGGGCTGCCCGGAGGTCAATGCGGGCTTTCTCGTGCGGCTCTTCGAGGCGAGCTACGAGTGGCTCCGGGATGAGAGCAGCGGATCGGGAAGTACTCGTGCCGCACTGACCTGCGAGTTTCTCGGGTCGGTCCGGCTCGCGTTCCCTACTGAAGCTGAACAGCGCGCCATCGCCGCCTTCCTCGACCGCAAGACATTCAAGATCGAGGTCCTCATCGCCGAAATTCGCCAAGCCATCGGCTACCTCAACGAGTTCCGCACCGCCCTGATCTCCGCGGCGGTAACCGGCAAAATCGACGTGCGGGAAGCAACGCCCCGATGACCTTCGAGCCGGGCTTCACTGTCCGCACGCGACCAAGACTGATCTCACGCAGGTCGGGAGAAGGGCTGTGGCAAGCCATGACATCGAGCTGTGACGCCATCGAATGCGAGCACTTCCTTGGCATGTGCTAGCATCCTCGAGGGAACTGGAGGAGCGGCGGCATGGCGAGCTTGAGCGTACGCCGCCTGGACGGCGAAGTCATTCGGCGGCTGAAGATGCGGGCGCAGCGCGACGGCCTGTCCGTGGAAGAGACCGTGCGTCGCATACTGGCCGACGCCGTCGTCGACGTGGAGCCGGCCGGCGCGATGATCCGGCGCATCGTCGGCGACGATGCCGTCGATTTCGACCTGCCGGCGCGTGAGGTCGACGATCCGATCGACTTCACATCAGGCGATTACGGCCGGGACGATCCCGAATGATCCTGCTGGACACCAACGTGCTGTCGGAAGCCATGCGCGTCGAACCGGACGGGCGTGTGATGCGCTGGTTGGACGGACACCCTCCTTCGGTCCTGTTTCTCTCCGCCGTCACCGTCGACGAGATCCTCTTCGGAATAGAGATACTCCCGCCCGGACGGAAACGGGCCCGTCTGGGCCGCGCGTTCCTGCAGATCGTCGACGGGTTCTCCGAGCGAATCGTCCCGTTCGACGTGCAGGCCGCCACCGAGAGCGCGAGGCTTCGCGCCGAGCGGCGGCGCGCGGGCGCTCCGATGAGCCTGGCCGATTCCCAGATCGCCGGCACGGCCGGAAGCCGCGGCTATTCCCTGGCGACGCTGAACACCTCGGACTTCCGCGACGTCGGTCTCTCCGTCCTGGAACCGCGCTGAACAGGTCGGCGGACACGACCACGCGTCACGTCCCATGACTCCTGAGCTCTCCGAACGCGCTTTCGAGGACACGATCGCGGCGGCCCTGCTCCGCCACGGCCCCGACTCCCTTCGCCGCGGACCATCGCCTGGCTCGCCCGCCCGTCATCGCCAGGCAGATCGGTCAGCTTCCCGGCAAGCGCTTCGCCGTCATCGTGGACGAGGCGCACTCGTCGCAGTCCGGCGAGCTCTTCGGATCTCAGAACAACCGGTCGAGTGCCGCCCGCGGAGTCATGGCCGGGATCAGCGAGCGCGCGAAGTCCCGAACGTTCCGGGTCACGATGTGGCGCGCTCCGCAGGCGCGCGCGGCGGCAACCTGCATCGCGTCCTCAAAGTCGGCCATCGGCAGCGACACCGCATAGCGCACAGCCGTCGCATCGGCCGGCGCCACCGCCACGAACCGGACCAGCTCGGCGATGAAGTCGCGCGTGTCGGCATCCCCGCGTTCGGAAGACACCAGGTAGTAGAAGTTCGACAGCGTGTGCCACGCCACGTACGCGCGCCGGGAACCACGCTCGACCCGATCGAGGACCTCGGACGACGGTCCCGAATGGGGGCGCCGATCGAGAGCGACATCGATCAGCACGTCCGTGTCGAGCAGCATCAGAGGTACTTCCGGGCTAGCGCATCATAGCGACCATCGTCCCGCCGCGCCTCCTCGAACCGGCCCCTCCACCGCGACGCGAACGAGGGTGCGTCCTCCACCGCGAGCTCTCTGAGCGACGCCTCGATGAGGGACGACAGCGACACACCGCGAGAGCGCGCGTACTGCTTGGCCCGCGGAAGCAGCTCACCGTCAACGGTGATCGTCAGTTTTCTCTTCATCAGCCCGCCTCCGGCCAGGGGAACACGTATGGTGCATATTTTATACGTATACCCTGCGAATAGGCAGGGGCGACCGAGTGAGTCGAGCACAGTTGCGCGCGGGAGAACCAAGCGCCCGGCAGCCGCCGCTGCTATCCTACCCGGCAGCCCGCCGCGACGCGACGTTGCCGGCGCCACAAGCACGCCCGGCGCGAAGCCCCATGCAGCGGACGTCGCAGCCTGCGGAGGTGAGGTAGAGATGAGAATGCGCCCGACCCACGTGGCCCTCGCCGGCCTGTTGCTGATCCTCGGCGTCCGGGACGCGGCGGCGCAGGTCATGCGCTGGCAGGTCGACGGCGTGACGCGCGAGGCCATCGTCCACGCGCCGGCGTCGCCGGCAGAGGAAGCAGCGCCGCTGGTCCTGTCCTTCCACGGGTTCGGCGACAACATGCACAACTTCCAGTACACGAACGTGCACGTCGCGTGGCCCGACGCGATCGTCGTGTATTTCCAGGGCCTCGAGCGGCGCCGCGGCCTCCTCGGCTGGCAGGTGGAGCGTGTCGACGGCGACCGCGACCTCAGGCTCGTCGACGTGGCGCTCCAATCGCTGCGCGAGAGGTACGACATCGACGAAGACCGCATCTACGCGACGGGCTACTCGAACGGCGGGATGTTCACCTACCTCCTCTGGGCGGAGCGTCCCGGCGTGTTCGCCGCCTACGCCCCGGTCGCGGCCCGCCTCCGTCCCTCGGTGCGGCCCGCGCAGCCCAGACCCGTGTTCCATGTGGCCGGGGAGCGCGATCGGGTGGTCCGCTTCGCGGATCAGCAGGCCGCGATCGCGGTCGCCATCCAGGTGAACGGCGTCGACGAGACGACGCGCTGCGGAGCCGGCTGCACGGTGTACGGCGCCGGTACGGCCGCGCCGGTCATGACCTGGATCCATGCCGGCGCCCACGTCTACCCGCGCGGGACCAGCGAGCGGATCGTCTCCTTCCTTCGCCGACAGTCCCGCTGAGCGAGATGATTCGCGAGTCGATTGCCGGCCCGCGGGCCTGGACGCGCCGCACGATTCGAAAGTGCGACCGGCACATCGCGGTCCCCGGCGATCGCGGTTGAACCCGCGGTGGCGCGGGCAAGCGGCGATCGTGCGCCAACGGCCGGGCGCGCCGGTTCCCTCTCCGTCGCGGGGGGCGATATGATGGACACGTTCGCCGCAAGCCGTATCGGCCGTTCCCGGCGCCGCAACCACCACGACACTGCCTACGGAGCTTCCCCATGCACATCGCACGCCCGCTCGCCACGACCGCCCTGCTCATCGCCGCCGCGACCTTCCCGGCCCGGGCGCAGGTGGAGGCCGTCAACGATCCCATTCCGGACCCGATCCGGAAGGGCGACCTTATCGTGGAAGCGACCCGGTTCGTTCGCGCCCCGCAGACCGAGGAATCGGCGCTGGACGCCATCACGAATCTGGCCTACGCCCGCATCCAGTACCTGATGCCGATCGGGGACGGCTCGGGGCGCCTCGTCCTCAACGACCTGCGCGGGCCGCTCTACATCACCGACGAGAACGGGATGGAGCCGGTCACCTACCTGGACATTCGCACCCGCGACGTCGGCTTCGACGACTCGATGTTCCCCAACGAGACCGGCCTGGTGGGGGTGGCTTTCCACCCGCAGTTCGCCGCCGCCGGCACGCCGGGGTACGGCAAGTTCTACACGGCCTACAGCGCCACTTCGGACAGCGGTCGGGCGGACTACCTGGACGACGACGCGGAGAGCCACGAGAGCGTGATCCGGGAGTGGACGGCCGACGATCCGGCGGCCAACGAGTTCAGCGGCACATCACGAGAGGTGTTCCGGATCGGCCAGTTCGCCTCCAACCACAACATCGGCGTCATCGCGTTCAACCCCACGGCCGCGGCGGGATCTTCGGATTATGGGGTGCTCTACGCCAGTCTCGGGGATGCCGGGGCGGCCAACGATCCGCGCGATTTCAGCCAGTCCCTAGCCGTGCCGCACGGGGCGATCATCCGCATCGATCCCCTCGCGGGCGACGGGAGTCGGGGTTACGGCATTCCGGCGGACAATCCCTTCGTGGGCGAGGCGGGCGTCGCTCCCGAGATCTGGGCCTACGGCCTGCGGCATGCGCAGCAGTTCTCGTGGGACACGGACGGACGGATGTTCATGGGCGACATCGGCCAGAACTTCGTCGAGGAGGTCAATCTGGGCGTGCCCGGCGCCAACTACGGCTGGCGGCTCCGGGAGGGCACGTTCGCCACCGGCTACGCGGTCGGCGCCAGACGCCCGGGACGGGCGTATCCGCGCCCGGCGCAGGACGACCATCCCTTCGTGTATCCGGTAGCCCAGTACGACCACGACGACGGCAACGCCATCGGCGGCGGCTTCGTCTACCGCGGCCGGGCCATTCCCGCCCTTCAGGGCCGGTACGTCTTCACCGATTTCCCGCGCGGCCGGGTGCTGTACATCGACGCGGACACGCTCGTTGCGGGTCGGCTCGCCGAGATCCGCGAGCTGCGGCTGATCGTGGACGGCGAGGAGCGCGACCTCGTC
The DNA here is from genome assembly GCA_963662835.3 of Vicinamibacterales bacterium. GTDB lineage: Bacteria > Acidobacteriota > Vicinamibacteria > Vicinamibacterales > UBA8438 > WTFV01. Next base: position 4,849,559 of record CAXXVU020000002.1, on the reverse strand, counting down.
GAGGTGGCCGGGTTCCCCAACACCTACGGCCGCGGCAACCGGGTGGACGCGCGCCTGGGCATCGACTCCGCCGGGGAGCTCTACCTGCTGACGAAGGGTGACGGCTGGGTGCGGAAGCTGGGGCCGGCCCGAGCGCCGTAGCCCGGCGATCGCCGCGCGTGCGGCTCCGGTCGCCGCCCCAACCGGGCCTGCCTGGGAGCCTGCGCCGTTTCACGCCGCGGACTCCCGGCCGAGATTGGGCTTTGACAGGGTGCGGCAGCGGGCATATATTCGAGTCGATTCGAGGAGCGGCGACAGCGGGGCCGGCGGGCGCAAGAAGCCGGATGTTCAGGGCCGTGCTCCCGGCAGCGTATCGTCGTCTCAGGAGGTGGGAAGATGCGGCGACGACTGCTCGAGTCGCTCGGTGTGGCAACGTCTATCGCAACCGTCGCGGTGCTGCTGCAACTCGCCGCCGTGCCGCTGGAAGGGCAGGCGCCGAGCGAGACCCCGTGGGGGCAGCCGAACCTGGAGGGCATCTGGCTCGACGTGTACGCGACGCCCCTGGAACGGCCCGCCGAGCTCGGTGACCGAGAGTTCTTCACCGCGGCGGAGCGGGCGGAACGCGATCAGGCCCGCATGGTCAACCCGGGGCGCAACGCACGCGGGCAGGATGGCCGGACGGACGTGGCCGGGGCCTACAACGCCGTCTACACGTCAGCGAGGCCGGCCGGCCCGCGGACATCGCTCGTCGTCGACCCGCCGAACGGGAGAATCCCCGCCCTCACGCCGGAGGCCGAGCGCCGCACCGAAGCGCAGCGCGAGTGGCGCCTGATGCTCCTGCGCAGCACCGAGACCTGCCGCGTCGGCGGCAGCGGCTGCGCCGGCGGGGAGTACGGACCGGCGTCGCCGCGCCGCTTCGACATCGTCCCCTTCTACAACACCGGCCGCATGAACCGCCACTTCGGCCCCGAGGATCAGAGTCTGGGCGATCGCTGCATGTCGGGGCGCACACCCGATTTCAACGGCTTCCGCCGCATCGTGCAGGGCGAGGATTCCATCGCCATCGGCTACGACACCGGGCAGGGCCAGGGGTACCAGCGCATCGTCAACCTGAGCGGGAACCATCCACCCAGCCAGGTTCGCCTGCGGCACGGGGACTCGCGCGGCCGCTGGGAGGGCGAGACGCTGGTCATCGAGACCACGAACTTCTCGCCCAAGTTCACTTTCCGCGAGTCGGGCGGGAACCGACGTCTGGTCGAGCGGTATACCCGCATCGACGAGGACACGCTCGCCTACGAAATGACGATCGAGGATCCGACGGCGTGGGTGGCGCCGTGGACCATCCGGCAGGAGTTGAAGCGTCAGAGCGACCAGCAGAACCGGATCTACTACGAGCCGCGCTGCCACGAGGGGAACTACGGCCTGCCGGCGCTGCTCATCGGCGCCCGCGTGGACGAGCAGGCATTCGCGGACGGGCGCGGCCCCGATCCGTTCTCGCTGGACACCGCTACGTGCGTAACCGGCTTGCAGGACTGAGCGACCTCGGCACCAAGGAGCAATGATGATGGGAAACCGTTTGAGAGTCTCGACCGTTGTCACGGCCCTTGCCGCCTTCAGCATGGGCGCCGTCCTCTCCTTCGGGGTGACCGGCACGGCCAGCCAGGGTCAGGACCAGGCGCCGCGGCCGGCGCAGACGCCCGACGGGCGCCCGAACTTCAACGGCGTGTGGCAGGCCCTCAACGAAGCGCACTGGGATCTGCAGGCGCACGAGGCGCTGCCCGGCATGGTGATGCAGGAGGGGGTCTATCCGTACGAGTACGCCAGGGTGCCGGCGGCGCCGGTGGTGGCGCTGGGCGCCGCGGCCGGCGTGCCCGGATCGATGGGGGTCGTGCAGGGAGACGGCAGCATCCCGTACCTGCCGGAAGCGCTCCAGGTGAAGCAGGAGAACGGCGCGAACTGGATCGACCGCGATCCCGAGCTCAAGTGCTACCTGCCGGGGACTCCCCGCGCGATGTACATGCCCTACCCCTTCCAGATCGTCCAGGGCACGAACAAGATCCACATGAACTTCGCGTTCTCGAACGCGGCGCGCGTCGTCCACCTCGACGAGGTCGACCTTCCGCCGGACTATTCCTACATGGGGCACTCGGTCGGACGCTGGGAAGGCGACACGCTGGTGGTCGACGTGACGGACTTCAACGGGAGAAACTGGCTCGATCGGGCCGGGAACTTCCATAGCGAGGCCCTGCAGCTCACCGAGCGCTACTCGCCGCTGTCGGCGGACGCCATCTGGTACGAAGTGACGATCGACGATCCGGAGACCTTCACCGAGCCGTGGTCGATCGCCATGCCGCTCTATCGTCGCCTGGAACCGAACGCCACCGTGCTGGACTATCCCTGCATCGAGTTCGCCGAGGAGTTCATGTACGGGAACCTGCGCCGCGAGCAGTTGGTCCGGCGCTGGGAAGGCGAGACCATCATCGTGGAGATTACCCGCAAGATTCCGGAGGGCGACGCGCTGCACGAGTGGTATCGACGGTGACCCCGTCGGATGCGAAACCGCATGTGGAAACAACAGGGGCAAGGAGGCCGAAACCGATGAGGACAAGACTGTTGCTTGGGGGCTCGATCGCGGTCGTCGGGATCGGTTTGTTGCTGGCGGGCACGACCGCACCGGTGGCGGCGCATCACGCCTTCGCGGCGGAATTCGACGCGGACCGGCCGGTCGATTTCAGCGGCAAGGTCACGCGAGTCGAGTGGGTCAACCCCCACGTCTGGATCCACATCGACGTGGACCTGGAGGACGGCTCGACGGAGGCGTGGGCCTTCGAAGGGGGCACTCCGAACGTGCTGTTCAGGCGGGGCTTCACCAGACGGTCGCTGCTGCCCGGCACCGAGGTCAACGTCGACGGATACCAGGCCAAGGACGGCACGAACCGGGCGAACGGCCGGGACATTACGCTCCCCGACGGGACGAGGCTGTTTCTCGGGTCGTCCGGCACCGGCGCCCCGTGGGAGCTGGCGCGACCCGGTGTCGACACCGTGGAGAATCCCAGGTAGCTGCCGCTACCTGTCGGAACATCTTCGGCGACACCGCGGTACGTTCGAAACCCGGCCTCGCGACTGCGAGGCCGGGTTTATTTTTGTCTAGCAGCCCGTCCACGGACTGCTGGGGCGCACGCTCGGGCCGAGGGAGGGCAGCCCTCCGGCCCGACGCGGTTCACCGCTGAAGCGCGTCGGCGTCGTAGATGGAGAAGGAGGCCGGATCCGGACCGCGCCCTTCCGCAAACGCCCGATCGTCCAGACGATAGCCGAGGAGCAGCGCCGGCAGCCCGTAGTTTCCTTCGTGGCACCGCGGCTCGTAGTAGATCCGGTTCTGCTGGTCGCTCTGCCGCGTCAGCTCCTGCCGGAGCGTCCACGGCGCCACCCACACCGTCGGATCCTCGATGGTCATCTCGTAGTCGAGCGTCTCGTCGTCGACCCGCGTATACCGTTCCACGAGCCGGCGGTTCTCGGCCGCACCCTGGTAGGGGAACTTGTGCGAGAAGTTCGTGGTCTCGATGACCAGCGTGTCGCCCTCCCAGCGGCCGCGCGAGTCGCCGTGCCGCAGGCGGATATTGCTCGGCGGATGGTTCCCACCCAGGTTGACCATGCGCTGGAAGCCCTGGCCCTGCCCGGTGTCGTAGGCGATGGCGACGGAATTCTCGCCCTGCACGATGCGGCGGAACCCGTTCAGGTCGGGCGTGCGCCCCGACATGCAGCGGTCGCCCAGACTCTGGTCCTCCGGACCGTCGTGGCGGTTCATGCGGCCCCGCGTGTTGTAGTAGGGCGTGGTCTCGTACCTGCGCGGCGACGGCGGACCGTACTCTCCCCCGGCGCACTGCGGCGCACCGGTCCGGCAGGTCTCGGTGTTGCGCAGGAGCATGACGCGCCACTCCTGCTCGATTTCGTTCCGCCGCACCTGCTCCGGCGTGAGCGCGGGAATCCTCCCGTTCGGCGGATCGACGACGAGCGACGTGCGCGGGCCGGCCGGCTTCGCCGACGTGTAGACGGTGTTGTACGCACCGCTGGGCAGCACCGGCGGACGAGCGAGCGCGGCCTGATTCCGTGCGGCCCGCTCCTCCTCGGTGGCGAACTCCCGCTCGCCGATCGCGGGGTCCCGCTCCAGGGGCGTGGAGTACACGTCGAGCCAGATGCCCTCCAGGTTCGGATGCCCCCACGCGGTCGTACCCGACCCCTGGCCGCTCACCGGAACGGCCGTGAGCTGCAGGAACACGGTCACTATCGCGAGCACCGCCGCCACACCGAGCAACTCGAGCAGTCGTCGCCTCATTTCCACACCCCCGCGAAATCCCGAATTCCCTTCGTCCGGGTCTCGATCCTCGCCCGGCCGGCTGTCCGGCGTCAACTGTTTTGGCGCTGCCGCGCCTGAACGACCCGCGGCACCGGCGGCACGGGCAGCCTACCTGGAATCGGCTCCCGAGGTTTCTGCTGCCGCCTGCCGTTCGAGGTTGCGGTGAATCTCGAGGATGTGACGGATGTCGTGATTGCCCTCGTGGCACCCGTACTCGAACAGCGGACCGTCGGTCTTCACCATCGGAATCTCCGCGCTCCACGGGCTCGTCCACGTCTCCGGATCGGTGACCGTGAACTCGTAGCGAATCCGATCGGGGCCGGTGCGGGTGAAGCGTTCGACGACGTGGAGGGCCCCGCCGGCTCCCCGGAAGCGCCTCCGCTCGGCGTAGTTGCGGGTCTCGACGACCAGCGTATCCCCTTCCCAGCGGCCGCGCGAGTCGCCGGGAAACTGGCGAATCGCGTCCGGGACGTGCGGGCGCCCGTCGAGCGGGACGATGCGCGGCGGGTAAGTGGACAACTCCGAGAACACCACGACGTGGTCCGGGGTCTGGAAGATCTGATGCAGGTCGTTGTAGGACGGGGGCATCATGGGCGGGCCCTCGTGCGACCAGGCGATGCAGCGCTCGGACAGGGGCCGGGTCTGATGGCTGTCGAACGCGCTCGGGCGCGCCTGGGCGGCCCGCGCCGCGGCGGCCCGCGCCGCGGCCTCCGGCGTCAGCGGCGGGATTCGTCCGTTCCGCGGCCAGGTGATCAAGGATGTCCGCCGGCTCGACAGCCCCTTCGGGACCGGCGTGCGCAGCCAGATCTCGTTGTCGTAGTGGATGTGATGACGCTCGTCCGGCGTGCGGTTGGCCTGATACTTGTACCGCTGGAGCTCCGCTCGATCCTCCAGGTCTATGATGTCGAGAATCTCGCGCGCCGACGGGTCGACGCCCTCGGCCGTGAGCTCCTGCTGCAGCCAGGCCGTCTCCTCATCCGTGAAGAACTCCCGGTCGCCTAGATGCGCGGGCCGCTCGAGCGGGGTGAAGGTCTGGGTCGTCCAGTAGCCTTGCAGGTCGGGCCGGCCGTCGGGGGTGCGAGGCAGCGTCCACTCCCCCGCCCCGTCCGAGCCGCTTCCGTCGCGATCCTGCGCGGACGCGGAGACCGGAACCAGAAGCGCGATCGCGACAACCGCGGTTAGCGCGCCAAGCGTGCCATGGTGCATCTGATCCTCCCCGAGCATCCAGGGTCCGTCGGTGACCGGATGCGCCATGATCGCGGGGACGGCTCCCGAGTACGGCTCCCCTACTTGCTCGATCCGGCCGCCTGCTCCCGCTCCGCCGCGCGGGCGCCCGCCAGGATGTTCGGCAGCCCGTAGTTCCCCTCGTGGCAGGCGTACTCGAAGAGCTCCCCCCCGAGCGGCACCATCGGAATCTCGGCGGTCCACGGGCTCGCGTACGTTGCCGGGTCGGTGACCGTGAAGCTGTAGTCGATGCGGTCGGCGTCGACCCGCGTGAACCGCTCGACCACACTCGCCTGCCCGCTTCCCGCCTGCACCAGGTAGCGCACCCGCTGATCGCCCTTCCGGGTCAGGTTGGTCGTCTCGACCACCAGCGTGTCGCCCTCCCAGCGGGCGCGCGAATCGCCCAGCCACTGGCCGATCCGCGACGGCAGGTGCGTGCGTCCGTCCAGCGGAATGATCCGCGCGTCGTGGATCATCTCCACCAGGATCACGACGTGATCGGGCGTCTGCAGGATCTGGTAGTTGTGGTTGTAGAAGCCGGGAAGCATGGCGCCCGGCATCCCGCGCGTGATGCACCGGTCGTAGAGGTTCAGGTCGTACCACGTGTCGAACTTCGTCCCGTCCCGCATCGCCGCGAACGCCGGGTCGCTCTCGCGCACCCGCTCGGTCCGCGCCGGGTACCTCCCGTCGGGAGGATCGACGATGAGCGACGTCCGGTTGCTCCGCAGGCCGCGGTCGAACCAGAAGCTGTTGTAGGAGCCGGTCTGGCCGGGGGGCGGGGGGCGGTCCCGGGCGGCCTCGGCCTGCGCGTCGAACTCCGCGCGCTCCTCTTCGGAGAGCACCGCCCGCTCTTCGAACTCGCCAGGCCGCTCGAGCGGCGTCGTGGTGCGGTTGGTCCAGACGCCCTGCAGGTCGGGGTCGCCCCACGGGGTGCGCTCGGGCGCCTGGGCGGCCGCCAGCACCGGCAGGAGGACCACGCCCGGCAGAATCGCGATGACCTTCCTCATGCTGCACCTCCTCGGATATCCGACGACGGCCGCTCGGCCTCGCGGCCGAGCGGCCGGTGCATCAATCACCCGGCCAGGGCACGCCGACGTCGCCGGCGGCACTGCCCATACCCTTGTACTTGAAGCGCTGCACGCGCTTGCCCTCGAAGGTCTCGGTCGTATAGACGTTGCCCGCCGAGTCAACCGCGATGCTGTGGTTGCCGAAGAACTGCCCCGCCATGCGGCCGCCGCTGCCGAAGCTGTAGAGGTACTCCAGCGGCTTGCGGCGGAGCACGTGGACCTGCTGGTTCACGCCGTCGGCGACGTAGGCGAAGGTCTGGTCCGGATCGGTCGAGAACGCGATGTCCCAGGCGGAGCCGGATCCGAGCGTCTTCGGCATGAGGTAGATCTCCTCGACGAACTCGCCCGCCTTGGTGAACACCTGCACCCGGTTGCCCGGACGGTCGCACGCATAGACCAGGCCGTCGCTGGTCGGGTCGGCGCAGTGCACGGGATTGCGGAACTGCTGGTCGCCGGACTTGTCGCTGCTGACCGCACCGTGCGCCGGCGCGTTCGCCCCGTCGTAGCGCGGCAGGTCGTCGTCGCTCGGCACGTTGCCGTAGGCGCCCCAGTAGCGCTTCAGCTCGCCGGTGTCGCCGTCGACCACCGCCACGCGCCGGTTGCCGTAGCCGTCCGCGAGGTACGCCTCGTTGGCCTCGGCGTCGAAGGTGACCTTGGCGACCTTCTGGTAGCGCGTCATCGAGTTGCTGTCCGGCTCGGCATAGCCGTCCTCGCCGATCTGCAGCAGGAACTCGCCGGTGTGGCTGAACTTCAGGGCGTGCGAGTCGTCGGCGCCGTTGCCGCCGATCCAGACGTTGTCCATGGGGTCGACCCAGATGCCGTGGTTCGACTCGGGCCAGTCGTAGCCCTCACCGGGACCGCCCCAGTGCTGCACCAGTTTGCCCTCCTGGTCGAACTCCAGGATGGGCGGCGCCGGATGGCAGCACGCCTCCGCGAACGGCGGGTCGAGCGCGGCGGGAATCTCGTTCGGCGCGAGGTTGCCGCGGTGCACGATCCAGACGTGGTCGTCCGAGTCGACCGAGACCCCGATGGTCGAGCCGAGCAGCCAGTTGTTCGGCAGCGGCTGCGGCCAGAACGGGTCGACCTCGAACAGCGGCGCGTTCGGGACCGCTTCCTGCGCCCCGACCCCGACGCGGTCGGTCCGTTCCCACATCAGTGTCGCCGCCAACAGAGTACCGATGCTCAGGACGATCAGTCGGCTCTTCATCTCAATGCCCCCCAACTCACCGGAATCAAGGCTCTTATCATACGCCCCGCCGAACCCCGGCGCGAGCCTTCTCTTGCTTCGGTCGCGATCCGCAAGAATCCGGGCGAGAATCGTGATCCGGTCCCGCCGAGGAAAACTTTTTCGGTCCCCTTCCCGTCTTACCCACAACGAACAAGCCGCAGCCGCCGGGATCGTCCGTTGTCGGCAAACGCATCCCGGTGCGCCTGCACGGCAAGGCGGCAACCCCAGGTCAGCGCGGGTCGGCCATCCCGCGTTGCGGGCTTTCGTCCCGCAGGAGGAAGGACACGATGTCGAGCTCGAGAACCGCGTTCGTTTCCGTAATCGCCGTGGCAGCCATGGTCGCCGGGATGGCGATCGCCTCGCATTTCGGCCTGGCTTCCCCGCTCACCGCGCAGGGCGTCGAGAGGCCGGAGGCGGCCGGCGCGCCCCTCTCCGGCAACCTGACCGCAACCACGTTCCGCGACATCGCCGAGGCGCAGACCGCGATGGTCGTCACCATCTGGACCCGGCAGCCGCGGCCGCAAGCGAACAGGACCGACTTCTTCGGTGGCGGCGAGGAGTTCTTCCGCCGTCGTGAGGACTTCTTCGGCGGCGAGGAGTTCTTCCGCCGTTTCTTCGGACGGCCGCCGGAGTCGGACCGCGATCGGTCAGGCGAGGAAGACGAGAACCGCGAGAGCACGCCGCCGGCGGCGACCGGCACCGGATTCGTCATCGACGACGCCGGTCTCATTCTGACCAACCACCACGTCGTCGAGAACGCCACGAGCATCGAGATTCAGTTCTTCGGAGACGACGAGCGTTACGAGGCGCGGGTGCTCGGCGGCGACCCGCTGACCGACAGCGCGCTGCTCGAGCTGGTCGCGCGGCCCGACCGCGAGCTGCCGGTGGCGACCTTCGGCGACTCCGGCCGGATGTTCCCGGGCGACTGGGTCATGGCCATCGGCGCGCCGTTCGGCCTCAACCACACGGTCACCGTCGGAGTCATCTCGGCGCTCGGCAGACCCCTGCGGCCGGTGCCGGGCCGTACCAACGAGATGCTGCAGGCCGACGCGGCGATCAATCCGGGCAACTCCGGCGGGCCGCTGCTGAACATCCGCGGCGAGGTCATCGGCATGAATACGGCCATCATGAGCGACCGCGGCACGAACGCGGGCGTCGGCTTCGCGGTGCCGATCAACACGGTGCTGGACCTGCTCGACGAGCTGCGCGGCGGAAAGGTGACCCGCGGCGTCATCGGCGTGCAGATCGGCGACGTGCCGCGCGACGAGTACCAGGTGCTGGGCCTCGACGAGCCCCGCGGGGTGATCGTCTCGACGGTAACGCCGGACGGCCCCGCCGACGAGGCGGACATGGAGCCGGGCGACGTCATCGTCGCCTACGCGGGCGAGCCCGTGGAGGACACGCTGGATCTGCAGCGCCGGGTGGTCGGCACGCGGCCCGGCACGACCGTGGCCGTCGACGTCATCCGCGACGGCCGGCCGGTGACCCTCGACGTCACCATCGGCGAGCTCGACCTCGCGGCCGAGAGCCGCAGCGCGACCGCGGCGCCCGAGGAATCGAGCGAGGGCTTCGGCATCACCCTGCGGGACCTGACGCCGCAGATCACGCGCCGTCTCGGCGTGCCGGCCGGCACGGTCGGCGTGGTCGTGGCCGACGTCGAGACCGGGAGCACCGCCGAAGCGAGCGGCCTGCGGTCCGGCGACGTCATTCTCAGCGTCAACCGCACGGACATCGCCTCGGCCGGCGAGGCGGCCGCGGCGCTCGACGCCATCGAGCCGGGCCGGACGGCGTTCCTTCTCGTGCAGCGTCGCGACACGCGGGTGTTCCTGCAGATGGAGAAGGAGCAGTAGCCCCACTTCGACGGCCGGCTGAGACGAGGCCCGCTACTGGACGGTGAACGTCCCCGCCGCGGTGCGCCCGCCGTCGGCGCGCCCGCGGCGGACCGACGGGACGTCGCCGACCGTGAACTCGAACGCGCCAGTTCGGATCGGCGTAAAGCTGAACTGGGCGGTGCCGCCGACGTCGAATTCGATGGCGCGGAACGCCAGCGCCTGCAGGTGCACCTCGATCCCGTTGATGGTGACCAGGCGCAGGTGCGCGTTGCGCAGCAGGTCGTCGACCTCGAGGCGCCACGGCTCGACGCCGTCGCTCTCGACGTTCAGGCGGTAGTATTCGCCCGTGACCAGGTCGAACTCGGTGGTGGAGAGCACCGGGCCGTCCGGGCCGGTCGCGATCTCCAGGTGAATGTCGAGCGGTGGTCCGGCGGCCAGGTTGCCCCCCACCTGTGCCTGCGCGGCGGCCGCGGCGAGCGCCAGCCCCGCGCTGCAGGTTGCGACGACGAGGGTTCGCAGCAGCATGCCGGTGGTTATACCCGAATGCCGCCCGGCAGGCCAGCATCGCCTCAGTTTCTCTTCGACATCCATCGCCGTCTCTTGAAGACCACCCGGTCGAGCCAGGCAACCGGCCAGCGGGGCCGCGGAGTGAGCTTGCGGGCATCCTCTTTCGTCGCCGGCGCACCGTCCAGAAGGAGTTCGTCCGGCTGCTTGTACGTGCCGAACAGCAGATCCGCGATCGGGATACCGAAGAATCCGGCCACGTTCAGGTTGCACCGGTAGTTCGCGTGATGGGCTTGATGGAATCCGTACGCCGCGCGCCACATCCTGCCGAACGTCCGGTTGTTCAGTTTCGGCTTCCACCAGGCGTCGTATGGCAGGTGATGCGCGACGTGGACCGTTTCGTACAGAAACAGGGCGACCGCAATGGCGGCGTACCCGCCGATGAGTATCGGGATTCGCGGGAATGAGAATGCGAAGGGCGCGAAGAACGGCGTGAACGCGGCGAAGGCGGGAATCAACCCCCAGGGCGGGAACGTGGCCTTGTCATCGTGCGCCGCGTCGCCGATCGAGTACTCGCTTCGAACGCTCTTGTTCGCGTCGTCGAAGCCGATCGCGGTCAGCTTGTGATGCGTGAGGTGACTCGTGCAGAAGGCGCGCAGGAACCTCACGGTCTCGATATGGAGCAGGTAGCGATGGAAGAAATACTCTCCAAAACAGAGCAGCAGACTGCAGAGAAGGCCCGTGAGAACGATCGCCCAGATGCCTGCCGACACCTGCTGATCCCAGGTCGCTCTGAAGAAATACCGCACGAGCGCAAAGACCCCGAGCAGTTGCAGGGCGATGAAGGCTGCAAACCACAGGAAAGCGGCCGAGTGTCTGGTACGGCTCTCGAAGGAGAGGAAGTTCAAGGTCGGCAGTCTCATCGCAAGAGACTCTAGGAGATTGCGCCGTGGAACGCAACGCAGTGCGGTTCTACGGCGCAGGGTCCTGGAGCGGTGGGGGCTGGGACCCAACACCGAGCCTTGCGACGGGTTCGGCGCCCCGGTCGAGCCGGCCTGCGGAGCGAGCCGCTCAGGACGGCGTCGCAGCAGGGGTCCCGCGGGCACGCAGCCTGATCGAACCTGAACCCACGGGCGGCGCGAGCCGGGCACCTCCTGAGAGCAAGGCCCCCTCGACCTGCCGTCCCGGCATGTGCCGCCGGCGGCCGGCCTTCGAGTCGGCGCCGCCGAATCGTCGCCACGCGTCGCGATGAGCGCGTCGAGCGCGGGCCAGCCGTGCCGACACCCGCACAGCCGGGACAATCCCGCCCTCCGAACCTCCGCTACAATACGCGCGGATCAGCCCGGTCGCGCAGACGGATTTCAGCGGAATCGCCGGCAGGCGACCGGCGCTCTCCGTTGCGCGGGCGAGAGGGCGGGATCCACATCCGACGACGCCCGAGGGGGGCGCTCGATACGCCGAATGGAGGTTCGCCGCCGATGCCCGGACTCGAAGATATCGCCCAGTTCCGGCCCCGCACGGTTGAGGCCGCCCTGGAGGCAATGCAACATGCCCTGGAGTACTTTCACCGGACCAGTGATTTCCGAGCCGTCTTTCTCAGGGCCTATTACATCACCACCAGAAATATCAGCAGAGCCATAGATCAGCAGAAGGACTTCAACAACCCCATCTTCTTCGAGCCGGACTGGATTCGGAAACTCTCGGGAAAATTCGCATCGCTCTATTTTGCTTCCCTGAATACGTTCCACAAGGGCCGGCAGGAAGAGCGGGCATGGAAGGTGGCTCACGGAATGGCCGCGGACAAGAGGTCCAGCGTAGTCCAGGACCTGCTCCTCGGAATCAACGCTCATATAAACTACGACCTGCCCGTTGCGCTCTACCAGAATCTCGTCGAACACGACGACGGACCGGATATCATATCACTGGCCAAACGAAAGTTCGACCACGATCAGGTGAACAATATTCTCATTCGCTCTTTCGACGACATTTCCATCACCATTCCCCGGGAATACCAGTAGTGTCCCAGGAATTACTCCAATAGATTCAACAAGTTACGGGTGCCGCCACTATGAGAAGTGTAATCGGTCTCAGAGAATAGCCGCAAAAGCGGGGTTTTCTCGAACACCGTCAAGCTCAGTGTCTGTAGAATTGTGTAGAGACTTACTGGGAGATCCAGCCGTTTCTTGATGATGGCCACGAGCACGTACACCGACACCGCGATCCAGATTTGGCTCTTGACGGCGTTCTCCGAGGTCCCAAAGAACGACCTGATCCGCAGATGCTGCTTGATCCACTTGAAGAACAGCTCGACTTGCCAGCGGTACCGGTACAGCTCGGCGACTGTGAGCGCAGGGATCGCAAAGTTGTTGGTCAGGAAGTTGAACGTCTTGTCCGTGGATTCATCCCAGTACTTCACGCGGCGGAGCGGCTGCGTATACCGGGACGCGGAATCCGCGGCCGTGAGCACGATGGTCTGATCACAACGAAGACCGGTCGTCTTGTCGACCGGCCGAGAGTACCGACGTTGGTACCGCGTGTTGGACTTTGCGCGGATGACGAAGAACGCGCCGAACGCCGCCAGGGCGTACAGGCGCTCGAAGTCGAGGTAGGCACGATCCATCACGTAGAAGGCGCCAGGTTCGGGGGCGAAGCGGTCGAGCGCGTGAACGTCGGCCATTTTGCCGTCGGAGACATGCAGGAACGTCGGAATCGGGCCGCGCAGGTCGAGCAGCGTGTGCAGCTTGACCGCTGCTTTCGTGGACTGGAACGGCGCCCACGGAAACATAGACAGGCACAGGTCGATGGTCGATGCGTCGAGGGCGAACACGGTGTTATCGAGGTCCAGACCCAGGTCTTCACTGGCGTACATCGGTCTGGCGATGCCGATCAACGCTTGCGCCACCTCGGCGTAGATTCGCCAGTCGCGTTGCTTGTTCGCATTGGCCAAGGTGTTGCGCGAAACCGGGCTGCGAATGCCCAGGTGATAGAGCTTCTGCCGCTGCGCACGCAGGCAGACCTCGATATCACGCAAACTCTCCCGATACGTAAGTTGGGCGAACGCCATGCACAGAAACTGGCTGTGGCACGGGAAGGATTTAACGTAACGGTTGCCGCCATATCGGCTCACGGCGCGACGGAAGGTGTGCATCGGCAGGTGATCCATCACCTGCGCGAAGACCAGCTTGCCTGAGCACATGCTCCCATCTCCTCGGAAACGGGCACGAGCATCGTCTCAAAGCGGGGGCGAGTTCAAGTCGATGACAGCTCCAAATCGCTGTATCTCTTTTATGCTCTGGGACTTACGGGTGGCTGTCCCGAGTTTCTTGGGACACTAGTGCGGGAATACGGCGGGTCGATGAAGGCGGCCAAGGTGGCGGATCTGTACATCTACGAGAGCCTCACGCGCCTCGGACTGAAACACTACCGCGAGCGCGTCTGGTGGGACGGCATCTCACTCCTGTCCGCCGAATCGGAGGAACAGAGACAGCTCGTAATGCACAAGTTGAACTGGGAGTCCGCGAAGATAGCGGGCACGATAGCGGGAGAGAACTCCACATGGGTTTGGACGATAAACCAGGTTCTGAGGCGTTTTCGCAGAGCCGACTATCACGGCCTCCTGCCCCGGCGGACTGCGGCGAGAGTCCGCCCGGCGGGGCTCGACACGAGCGACCGCGTGTCCCGCGCCGGCACGTATGGGACGCCCCGTGAGGACGGGTCCCGGCAGTCGATGTGAGCGGCAACGGTGACCTTCCGCAGAGCGCGGGTCATTCATCCCGGCAGGCTCTGCCCGGCGGTGTCGTTTTCGCGCACCAGCTTCGTGTCCCAGGCCTCGCAGCTCTACGGTGCTCCACGGACCAGGCTTGCTCGGTTGCTCCGCCCGCCGCAGAAAGTCCGCGCAGCCGAGACGACGCCCCTCGAGGAGCACGGCCTGAAAGATGACGTCAGCACCGTCGCGCGAGCCGGCGTGCTACTGGCCCCGGTACTCCTCCTCGCTCACGGGGCCGAACCAGGAGGTCGGCCCGCCGTCGCCGCCGCCGAGGACGGTGAGCTGCACGACGTACTCGTCGGGGGACGCACCGTGCCAGTGCACGACGCCCGCCGGCGCGAAGACCGGACGCCCGCCGGGCACCATCTCGATGATCTCCCCGCCCCGCTCCTGCGTGCGGCCCCGGCCTTCCTCGGCAGCCAGCATCTGCCAGCCGGCATGCGCGTGCCAGTTCGAGCGGACCCCGGCCTCGAAGCGCAGCCGAAGCGCTCGCATGTCGGACGAGTCCGGCCGGCTCGGCTCGCCGCCGACGAAGTTGCTCTGGGAAGCCGCGATCATCGATGGCTGGCCGAACGCGAAGATCGCGAACACGCCGGCCGCCATGACGGCAAGCAGGACGCCCATCCGGAATTGAGCCTGTCGCTTCATGTCGATTCTCCCTCTCGCCTCCCCTGCGTCGGGGGTGGGCGTACACCCTCACTATACCCGCGATATCCGCACAGGCAAGGTTCCGCGGCAAGTCGATGCGGGCTCGGGCACCGGACGCCGTCACACCGCAAGCCGTTGGGTCAAGGCCGATAGTACGATTGGCCCGTGCCGCGCGACGACGGCGTATTGCCGGCTGGCCATCGGCTTTCGCACTACCGTGTTCGACGGGTGCTCGGACGCGGCGGCTTCGGCGTCACCTACCTCGCGGTCGACGAACGCGATGGGGGGCAGGTGGCCGTAAAGGAGTACTTCCCTGTCGAGTGCGCCGTCCGCCAGGACGACCGGCGCGTACTCGCCCGCTCGGGCGACGGCCACGAGGACGCCTTCCAATGGGGGCTGGAGCGCTTTCGGAACGAAGGGCGCGTCCTGGCTCGCTTCAGCCACCCGAACATCGTGCGGGTGCTCGGTGAGTTCGAAGCTCACGGCACCGGCTACATCGTGATGGCCTACGTCGAGGGCGAGACACTGTCGACGCGACTGGCCCGCGAGGGACCGCTGGACGAAGAGCGGTCGCTTGCATCGGTCCTGCCGATCGTCGACGGGTTGGAGCAGGTGCACGCGGCCGGTTACCTGCACCGTGACATCAAGCCGAGCAACATCGTGATCGGTGCCGACGGCTCGCCGGTGCTGCTCGACTTCGGCGCGGCGCGCCGGGCGCTCGGCGACCGGACGCGCAGTCTCACTGCAGTGGTGTCGGATGGCTACGCGCCGATCGAACAGTACGCCCGCGACTCGCGACAGGGGCCCTGGACCGACATCTATGCGCTGGGTGCCGTGCTCTACCGTTGTCTGACCAACCGGCCGGTGCCCGAGGCTCCGGCGCGTGCCGGCGCCGATGAGCTGATACCGGCGACCGAGACGTCGCCCTACCGGTTGAGCCCGGGACTGAGCGACGCCCTCGATGCCGCGCTCGCGGTTCGCGCGGCGGACCGGCCTTCGACTCTGGCCGTGTGGCGGCGGATGTTCGGCCGGTCGCGCCACGGGAGGGTGGCACGGCCCGTGGCTGCGACACGCGGCGACCGCAACGCGCCCGATTCCGACGGCGCGGCTGATGAGGCGGCGCCGGCAGGAGCAGCGGGACTCAGCCGTCAGCGACAGCGGCTGGTCGACTGGATACGCCGCCAGCTCATCGGTCCGGCCGGTTCCGGTTGGTTGCCGGGTTCGCCTGTCGAGCGTTATCCGACCGGTGTGCTGCACCCTGTCGATCCGGGTGGTTCGGGCATGACCGGGCTCGATCCCGCGCAGCCGGAGAAGGATCAGGATGGACCCCATCTCGATCCGGCAGGGCAACCGGTGGCTACGCAGGCGGCAGATGGATCTGGACTCGCCGCGGTGCCCCCGGATGACGAGGAGGACGATTCCCCTGTCGCCGCCGACGGAGCGCCGGGCCGCGTTACCGCGCGGCCGGTCGGCCGGCGCCGCTACGTGCCCCCGTCCTCTGTCGGCGTGTCCTTCTACGTGCGCGGCGATGCCCGCCTGCGCGTCATCGCTTCCGCGGCAAGCTACCGGCGGATGCGGGAGCGGGGGGAGTCCGGCCGGTTCGTGACCCACCCGCCCGGCGCCGGTGCGGATGGCGGCGACGCACGATCGCCGGACGACACCGGTAACGTGGCCGGCGCGCGCTACGCGCGTACGCCGTTCGAGTGCAGCCTGGCCTGGCCGGAGGCCGACGGCGAGACGCCGGAGGGCATGAGACGGGAGGTGCGCCGCCGTCCGTATCGGGATGGAGACGTGCTGAGCGCCACGTTCTCGGACGTTCCCCCGGCGGCTTCGCCGGATTCCGGGCGCGCCGAATCCGGTCGGTGGCTGGCACAGGTCGACGTGCGCCGCCGTCCGTACGGCGAGGGGCACATTCTGACCGTGGTCTTCGCGAACCGGCAGCGCGAGGCGCCGCCCGGCGCGGACCGAGCCGAACGGCGCCTGTTCGAAGCCCGTCTCGAGTGCGCCGTGGAGTCGGGCGAACTGGCCGAGTACCCGCGCGTGGACGCGAACCTGCTCACGGACGAGGAACAGGAGATCGAGCTCCAGTACCGCGATACGCACATCTACGCGATCGGCCACGGCGCGGCGGCGGACTGGTCGCTGGAGCCGGGCCGGCCGCCGCGGATCTGGTCCGAGTACATGCCGGCGGTGGACGTCCCCCTCGTAACGACCGAGGTCGTCGGTCTCGACGACGAAGTGTTGGTGATGCACGACATCGCAGAGGTGCCGTTCGAGGCGATCCTCGACAGGTTCGACGCCTTCGTGGACGGTTACGACGAGTGGGTTGGCCGGCAGCGGGCGACGGCGGGCAGATTCACCGCCGGCAGGAAGGCGGCGGTCCGTATCTGTGCGCAGATGGACACGGCGCAGGAGCGCATGCGGGCCGGCGTGGAGCTGCTGCGCCGCGATGCCGACGCGGCCCTGGCGTTTCGCCTGGCCAACCGGGCGATGCTCGATCAGATGCGCCAGCGCGATCGCGCCCGCGGCCGGAGCACCGACCTGCGCGACTACCGCTGGCGGCCGTTCCAGTTGGCGTTCCTGCTGGCGGTCATCACATCGACGATCGACGAACGCGATCCCTCTCGCGATGTACTGGACCTGATCTGGTTTCCCACCGGCGGCGGCAAGACGGAAGCCTACCTGGGCCTGTTTGCCTTCCTGGTCGTCTGGCGGCGGTTGCGGCACGGCGAGGCCGGCGGCGGTACCGCGGTGCTCATGCGCTATACGCTGCGACTGTTGACGAGGCAGCAGTTCGAACGGGCGGCGCGCATCGTGTGCGCGCTCGAGCTGCTGCGCCGGCGCGGCCTGGCGCGAATCGGCAACGAACCCGTCTCGGTCGGGCTGTGGGTCGGAGCCGCGGCGAGCCCCAATACCTTCCAGGAGGCCGCGAAGCAGGTTGCCGCCATCTCGCCGGAAGATGGTGATCCTGCCGCCCGGATGGCCGCGGCCGCCGAACGACCTGTCGGGGACGGCGACGGGCTGGACGCAGCTCCCTCGCAGCCTTCGCGCGGCGCCGACGGCAGTAGCGGCGGCCATCACCTGGTGCTGCAGTCCTGTCCCTGGTGCGGCCAACGACTTGCCAGCCCGCATGGCTACGTCGCCGGTCCGACGGAATTCCGGTTCCTGTGCCGCAACCCGGCGTGTGCCTTCGGTGACGGGCGCCCGCTGCCCTGCAACGTCGTGGACGAGGCGCTGTACGAGCAACCGCCCACGCTGCTCGTGGGCACGATCGACAAGTTCGCCCGGCTGGCCTGGGAGGAGCGCGCGGCAGCGTTCTTCGGAAGAGGGGCGCGCCGCCCGCCCGAGCTGGTGATTCAGGACGAGTTGCACTTGATCGCCGGTCCACTCGGGTCGGTTGCCGGTGTGTACGAGGCGGCAATCGAGACCGTGCTCGAACAGCGTGGCGTGCGGCCGAAGTACGTTGCCTCGACCGCGACCATCCGCATGGCGCACGACCAGGTGCGGCGGTTGTACGGCCGCGAGACGGCCGTCTTTCCGCCGCCGGGCCTCTCGGCCGACGACTCCTGGTTCGCGCGGACCGACCGCTCCCGGCCGGGCCGGATGTACGTCGGCTACCTGGCGCCGGGGCTCGACCAGCAGCACTGCCTGGCGCCGCTGGCCGCAGCCCTGCTGGCGGCGCCGCCGGCGTTGTTCGAAGACCAGCGAGACCGTGACGACCTGCTCGACGCCTGGTGGACGCAGGTGATTTATCACGGCAGCCTGCGCGGCGTCGGCGCCAGCCACAACGCATTCGTCACCGACGTACGCACGTTCCTGCGCCGCCTCGTTGCCGAGCGGCGCGAGGCCGTTCGCGGAGACGGTGAACCGGGCGCCTCCAGTCCTCTCGCATCCGGCGGCGATGCAGACGACACGGTCGGCCGGCGAAGCCAGCCGGCCATCGCGCAACTCACCAGCCAGTCGACGGCGCAGGAGAACGCCCGCACCTTCGACCGGCTGGAGGCTCCGCGCGGCGCGGCGGACTGCCTGGATGCGGTGCTGGCAACCAACATGATCTCGGTGGGAGTCGACGTTGATCGGCTGGCGGCGATGGTGATCAACGGGCAGCCCCTTACCACCGCCGAGTACATCCAGGCCAGCAGCCGCATCGGGCGCGCCGGCGTGCCGGGCCTCGTCTTCGCCAACTACTACCGGCACCAGGCGCGCAGCCTGTCCCACTACGAGAACTTCCGTCCCTACCACGAGTCGTTCTATCGTTTCGTCGAACCGACCAGCGTGACGCCGTTCACCTATCAGGTGCGCAAGCGGGCGCTGCATGCGGCGCTCGTCATGGCGCTGCGCCACGGCTGCGACGCCCTGACTGCCAATACGGCCGCCAGCGGGTTCGACAAAGACGACAGGCGAGTGCAGGCCATCGTCGAGGCGCTCGAGCGACGCTGTCGCCGGGCCGATTCGGAGGCGGCCGAGGAAACGGCCAGGCACCTCGAGCGGCTCGCCCATGAATGGCAGGAAGAGGCGGCGCGCTGCAGGCGCGAGAAGCGCAGGTTGCAGTATGACTGCCGGGACAACGCGGCGGACCGCCTTCTGGGTGAGTTCGACGGCGCGCGGCCGGGCCTGTGGAAGACGCTCCATTCCATGCGCAACATCGAGGACACGGCGGTGCTGCGGACGCAGGAGCGTTCGACCCGCCGGTTGACGGCCGCGCCTGCGGGCCTGCCGCCGGGGGCACGCCACGATGCCTGATGAGCCGATTCCGGTCCGGTTGTCGCACCTGCTGCGCTATTGCGCGGTCGGGGCGGTGGTGCGCGGACCGGACTATCTGGTTACGGTCCAGGATACGAACGCGTGGAATTGCGGCCCCGACCACGAGATCAAGTACGTCGATCAGGTGCGCGCCGCGCTCGGGATTGGCCAGACGCTGCGTTCACCTCCGACGGCACGTGTCGAGAACGGCGAGCTGACCGGCTGCCCGGTTCCCGCCACGCGGTTCCCGGGATGGATGCGCTGTTCGCGGTGCGGTTTGCTGCACCACCAACCTTGGCGGCACGCCGCCGTCGAGGATTCGGGCGCCCGATCCCGGACGACCGCCAATACGTGGATCTGCGCGGCGCACGGAGACCGACCGTGCCGTGGAAGACTGGAGCAGGCACCATGGGTCCTGGCCCACGACCGCGGTTACCTCGCGGACGTGCCCTGGCACTGGCTGGCGCACGCCGATAGTCGGCATCCGGTCCGGCGCGTCTGCCGGGCCGACTGGCGGCACCCGTATCTGAAGGTGTTGTCGGTCGGCCGCGGCCACGAGGTGCAGTGCACACGTTGCCGGGCATCCGGGAGGCTGCGGCATCGCTTCCCGTTTGCGGAATGGACGTGGCAGCAACCGTGGTGCCCCGAACCCCCACCGGAGCCGCCGGAAGGACCGGCTTGCGTGCTCGCGATCAACGACGTGCGCGTCCACACGCCGGAAACCGCCAACGCACTGGTGATACCGCCCGAGTCTCGCATCCGCCGGGGTACGGTGGTCGATCGTTTGTACGGCAGCACCGAGAAACAGAAGGCGATTCGCAACACCCGCCCCGGCTTGCAGAGGAAGACGGTGTTGCGGAGCGTGGCGCGCGAGTTCGGCTGCACGCCGGACGAAGTCGAGCGGGCGCAGGCCGAGATCGACCGGGGCTATCCGCTCTTCGCGCAATCCCCGGCGGGCGGCGACCTGCTGCAGAGCGAGTACCGTGCACTCGTAGAGACCATCCCGGATCTGCGCGAAGACGAGGACTTCGTGACCGCGCACCACAGCGCGGAGTGGACGGCGCTGGCCGGCACCCTGGAAGGCTCCGCCGGCCGCATCGCCAGGCCCGTCGACCGACTGGTAGCAGTCGAGCGTCTCAAGGAGATCATGGTGTTCAAGGGGTTCCGGCGGCTGGCCGGCGAGTCCGTGACCCCGCCGGATCTGACCGGCGAGAGCGACTGGCTGCCAGCGCTGGAGCTCTACGGGGAAGGCGTGTTCTTCACCTTGAGAGAAGCGCCCCTGAAACGCTGGGAGGCGGAAGACGCCCTGCAAGCGCGGGCTCGGACGTTCCTCGACAGGTTCGTCGGCGGTCCGGTGCGCCTGGCCGCGCCGCCCCAGGTCTCGCCTCGCTTCCTGTTGCTGCACACGCTGGCCCACCTGCTGGTCCGCGAACTCGAGACGGCGGCCGGCTATCCTGCGGCGTCGTTGAAGGAACGCGTCTACAGCCACGCCGGCGGCGAACCGGACCAGCTCCCGATGGCCGGCATCCTCATCTACGTCGCGGTGCCGGACACCGAAGGCTCGCTCGGCGGCTTGACGCAGCAGGCGGAGCCGCGCCGGTTCCTCCGCCTCCTCACGGCCGCCGTGGAGGCAGCGGCGTGGTGTTCCATGGATCCGGTCTGTGGTGAGCAGGAGGGCCATGGGCCCGGGCTGCTGAACCGGGCCGCCTGCCATGCCTGCAGCCTGGTGCCCGAGCCGAGCTGCGTCTACGGCAACGTCCTGCTCGACCGGACCTTCGTGGCCGGCGATCCGGAGCGGAGCTGCCCGGTACTCTTCGGCGGGCGGGCGCAGACCGGCAGCGGCGCGTGATCGTGCAGCGGCGAAAGCCCAGCGGCATCCTCCGGATTTCGACGTGGCGAAACGCAGATTCGAGCTGCCGGGCATCCAGGACCTGAGCAAGGAGCAGGAGGCCGTGCGCGCCCTTCCGAGGGAAGGCCAGCACCTGATCGTCGGCGGCCCCGGTACGGGCAAGACCGTCGTCGCGCTGATCCGGGCACGCCGCCACCAGCGCGACCGGGACGACTACGTCTTCCTGGTCTTCAACCACCTGCTGCACCGCGCCAGTGCCCAATTGTTCCCCGGTGAATTGTCGGGCGCCACGTGGATGGCTTGGTTCCATGAGCGATTCAGGGAGATCACCCATCAGACTCTACCGCTGAAGCCCGCGGGACCTGACGGGTTCCGACCGATTGACTGGGATGGCGCGACCGAAGTCGTTTCCGGTCGCCCCTCACTCGCGGACGCGCCGTTTCTCGTCATCGACGAGGGCCAGGACATGCCGCCGCAGTTCTACCGGGCGCTCGTCGCACTCGGCTTCGAGCGGTTCTTCGTGGCCGCCGATCAGAACCAGCAGATTCACGACGAGCACAGCAGCCGCCGCGACATCGAGACGGAACTGGCCATCGACACCGAGAATGTCATCGAGTTGAAGCACAACTACCGCAACTGCGGGCCGGTCGCGAAGCTGGCCCGCGCCTTCTACACCGGCGACCCGGCCAGTCCGCAGGTCGACCTGCCGTCCCGCGGCGGTCCCCCCGCGTGGCTGTGCGACTACGCCGAGAGGCGGCTTGCGAGCATCTGCCGGCGCATCGTGAAGCTCGCGGACCGCAATCCGGCAACGCTCATCGGGGTAATCGCTCCGAACAACGAGGTCCGCGAGCGCTATCTCGTCGAACTGCGGAACGCAACCCGCGAATTGCAGAAAGCAACCCGCGGCCTCGACAACGGCGCGCCGCGGATAGAAACGTTCTTCGGTCAGCACCGGCCGGACGTGCGGTTCGACGAGGGCGGTATCCTGGTACTCAATGTCCACGCCTGCAAGGGTCTGGAGTTCGACGTAGCCGTGCTCGCCGACATCGACCGGCACCCCGTGCCGCCGACCGACCTGGACGCTGCGAGGAAACGGTTCTACGTGATGGTGGCGCGAGCCCGCGAGCGGGTGATCCTGCTCAGGCGGCGTGGCGTACGCAGTCGAATCGAAGAGATCCTGCCCGCCGATCCTGCCGTCTTGGAGCGGAAGGACCTGGTGTAGAGGAGCAGGATGACCACTCCGGAGCAACCCGGCCTGTTGGGCGGCGTTCAGCCCGAGCCGGGCACCCCCGACGCGATCCCGGAACGCGGTGTTCTGGTCACCAACCACCTGAATCTCCTGTACATGCTCGCGGCCGGCCTGGTGCTCCCCACGAGCGGCTTCGGCGAGAAGTACTATCGGGACACCCTCGATGGCTGCCCGGGCTGGATACCGTTGTTCACGGGCCGCCCCGGCCGAGCCGCCGTCGATCATTCCATCGCCGAGGCCAGGCACCTCAGGCCGTGCCAGGTGGTCGTCTCATTGCGGGAGTGCGTCGGTCCGGTCATGGTCCCCGGGCCGGAGGGTGTCGAGCAACGCCGTTGGCCGAACGAGGTGGGGGCTGCGCCGTTGATCTTCGTTCCCGCGCCCCTGCCGGTCTCGGCCATCGAGGAGATCCTGTTCCAGTCGCGCGAGGATTCGACGGCCTGCAAGAACGACGCGCTGGATTTCGGCAACGTGCCGCTGGCCGACTTCGAGACGCGCGTGGACCGCAAGCGCTTCGCCGGCGTCTCGGGTCCGGCATGGCCGCCGTCGCACGTGCCGCCCGAACGCTTCGCCCCACTTGCAGCGGCCCACGCCGCTGGCGGCATGCTCGCCATGCTCCGGATTCTGGCGAGTCGGAACCCTGGCGAGGTGCTGGAGGGCGGCGAGCCGCCCGGTCTGGTCGCCTGTCGGGCCGCCTTCGAGACCGAGGCAGACCTGCCGTCCGGCCTGGCCCCGACCCTGGCGGCGGAGCTGGCGGCCTGGATGAAGACCGGGCCACCCGCGGCGCGGGCACCAACCGCTTTACCCGGTTCCGACGAAGGCGATGGGCGGCGGCTGTTCTGGGGGGCGGTCGACACGCTCGCGCAGCAGGCAGGTGCGACCGGGGTCGACGACGCCAACGCCCGCCTGCTCGACTACCTCGACCGCGAATCGACGGGCCTCGACGATCGGCTGCGGAAGCACGTCGTCGAGCTCCGGGAGACTCTCGTTTCCCTGACCGGGCTGGCGGATCTGACGGTGACCGATCTACTCGACCGGTTCAGGACGCCGCTTCCGCGGGCAATGTCGCTGTTGTTCGTGCGGTCGACCTGCGCTGATCTACTGGCTTTCGAGCACGAAGCGCTGACCACCGAAGACTGGCTGGCGGCGGCACTCCTGTTCGGTGCCCGCGCCGGCTGGCTGGCGTTGCCGCTCCGGCTGCGCGGCGGGCCGGCCGGTTCCGCCGCCGTCTCCCATCGCATGGCTGCGCTGAGCCACCGCCTGGCGGACACCGGCTTCGAGTTGGGTCCGGCCCCGGCGCGTCCGAAGCCGCTGGCCGAGCTGTTCGCCGGGCCCTGGAACGCTCGTCATCGGAATGCAGCGGTGTCGCTCGCCCGGGGGCAGAAGTGGACCGAGTGCCTGCGGACCCGGGTCAAGCTGGGCGCGGGGGATTACGTGTTGAGGGTCGGACGCGGCGGGGCGGAAATCATCTTTCCGGGTGAGGCGCGCGCCGTCGAGACCGACGTGGACCGTCCTCGATTCTCGACGCTGCTGGCGGCGGCCTCCATCGATCCGGAACACGAGGCGGCCGTCCTGGAGATGCTGGCGGCCGGCGGCGGGCCGAAACCGGGCGTGCGCCGCCGCAAGGTTCGCCGGCGCGACGGAACCCGGCGGATTGGGAAATAGCCGCCGGCTACCGGCAGACCCTCGGACGGGTCATGCCCGACACGAGCGGCGCCGGGGTCCGATCAACCGACGCCCCTCCGCGACAGCGGCGCTCGTCAGCGCCCGGTCGACGGTGGCCCGCGAACAGCGAGAGCCGATGGTCCGCCGTGGAGCGCTTCCGGGCGCACCGGAAGACAGTGGCGCCGCATCCGCGTGACGACTGAGGAGATCGTTAGTTCCGTGTCAGCGTTGCAGACATCCGAATGACGCCGCAGTGATCCGTTCGCGCCGTAAGGGTTAGCTCCATTGTGGAACCGGCAAACGTCAGCGTGTCACTCGTAACCCTGAACCTCCCGCAGTCATCGTCTCTCTCGATTTCGGACGATGATCCGGTCTCTGTAAAGACTCCGGTCTCGTCTATGGAGCCGACGATCGGAGGCTCAAGCTCTGTGGTCTCGCCAAAAAACGTCATCGATCCGCTGATGATCAAGTGTGGACCAGACTGTTCGACGACCAAGCGCATGGAGCCTGTCACTGTGACGGAATCGGAGCCTTGCGAGACGGAAAGCGTCAGCGTGCCGGTATAAGTGCCGGCAACCTGTGGATACTCGGTCGGCGCGGCGGGCGAACCGGAGCCGCACGCGGCAACCAGCCCGGACAGAATGACAGCGAGGGCAAGAGCGTTTCGCATCAGCCCTCCTCTTCGATGGGGTGGTCCAGTTCGGCAACGACGCGGCGGCGTTCCACCGGCGGCGGGATCCCGGCACAGGCGGTGAGGGCCGCGAAGCCCAACCGTGCCTCAATGAGCGGGTCAAAACCGGCCATTTATGGGCGCCTCAAAACCGGCCATTTCCGACGGCCCGAGACTGGAGTCGAGATCTACTTCACGGCGTCCTCTGTTGGCAAGGTGTTTGCCGGCGCGCTAGCCGTCACGCCCGAAGCCTCTGGGCAGCTCGACAGCCCCTCCAGTACCGACAGATCCAGATCGCAGACCTGCTCGGGCAACTCCGCAGTCGCGGAGCCGGCCAGCGATTCCGGCAACGCGTCCCGCCACTCCCGGTACTGTTCCTGCAACTCCAGGAGCGTCTGCACGGCGTCGTTCCACTGCTGTGGCCGCGACTCCGGTCCGCTGGCCGACGGTACCGGATCCGGGATTCGCCGGCCTTGCGCCGCTCCCGATAACGTGCCTGCCGTTCCGCGTTCGTCAACGCCACACGACCATCCTGCACCGTTACGTAACGGAGCGAGGAGGAGGCGGTCGGCCGAGCGTTCGAGGCGCAAGCGTGGCGACAGACCCACCGCTCGGTTGTCATCGGCATCGGTGTATGCGTGCGCGTTGGTCCGCGACAGCGTGCGCGAGGTAATGCTCCGAGCGGAGGGAGGGCCTTGTCTGGTCTGGTCTCCCGGGTAGAGGTTCCGAGCCGGACGTCGGTGTTGGTCATGCCCGGCCGGGTTACCCTCGCGAGACGGAACGGCCGGGCTGGGCCGGAGGGTGTGGTCGACGACGACGAGCGGGAAAAGGGCGTTCCGTCGAGCGACCACTCGAGTGTCGCGGAAGGCTCGTCTGGCGCACGCGGTGCCCGTGGAAACGATCGCTGGCGGTTGTTGCGCCAGGCGAGCCTGGAGGCGGCGCTCTCGCGCGCGCGGACCACGTCCGGATGGGCGTTGACGCTCGGCCGCGCGCGAATCCTCCGCTCCGCTGTGTTCGGACTGCGGCCCGGTGCGAAAGCGCCGGATGCGCCACCGACTCCCCACCGGTTACGCACCTCCCGTCGACTCTACCAAGGTGGTCCGCACGCGGGTGCGCCAGCTGCGCGGCCCGCACTTGAGCACGTGCGCGTGATGCAGGAGCCGGTCGAGCAGCGCGGTGACCGCGGCGGTGTCGCCGAGCAGCTTCCCCCACTCGTCGACCGGGCGGTTGGAGGTGAGCATCGTCGAGGCCCGCTCGTAGCGGCGCATGATGAGCTCGAGCAGGTCCTCGGCGGCGGTGTGGGGCAGCTTGCGCATGCCGAGGTCGTCGATGATGAGCAGGTGCGCACGGGCCAGCTCGGCGAGGTATTCCTTGCGGGTCTCGGCCAGCGTCGCCTCGGCGAGTTCTTCGAGGAAGGCGTGCGTTTCCCGGTAGAGGACGCGATAGCCCTGCTGGATCGCGGCGCGTCCGATGGCCTGGGCAAGGTGACTCTTCCCGGTACCGGGTTGGCCGATCAGGAGGACGTCCTCGCGCTTTGCGATGAAGCGTGCGGTGGCGAGCTCGAAGACGAGCGCGCGGTTGATCTTCTTGTTGAAGTCGAAGTCGAAGCTGTCGAGCGAGCGGTCCGGGTCCCGGAATCGGGCCTGCTTGTGCCGGCGGGCGAGCAGGCGGTCCTCGCGGCGCTGGAGCTCGTCGGAGACGAGCGCGGCGAGCAGGTCGATGGGGGCGAGCTGCTCGGTCTGGGCCTGGAGCAGGCGCGTCTCGAGGACGTTTGCCATGCCGGAGAGGCGCAGCTTGCGCAGCGCCTTGTCGAGTTCGACGAGATTCATGAAGGGTCTCCTGTTCTGCGGTCGATCAGATCGCGGTAGACGGTCAGTTCGCGGATGAGCGGGTCGACTTGGCGCAACGACAGCGGCGGCGCGCCGGGGTAGCGGTCGAGGTAGCGCTTCAGGAAGCGGTAGGTGGGCACGCCGAGTTCGAGCGCGGCGGTGGCGGCGTGTTCGACGACGGCGGGACTGTGCTTCCTGGCGAGCGAGAGGACGCCGAGGATGCGGCGGACGCCGGCGGCGCCCTCATGGCGGTGGATGTGGTCGCAGACGGCGGAGATGGCGGGACCGGCCCGCTTGGCGGCGGCGAGCAGGGCCAGGGTCTTCGGCGGGGTGCGGGTGGGCCGGTCGTCGTCGGCGATGCGATGCCAGCCGCGCTGCGTGCGCAGGTGCTCGCGCAGCAGTTGGCCGTTGCTCGGGTCGAGGAGGCGGACGTGGATGTCGTCCCACTGCACGTCGACACGTCGACCGATCCAGCCGGGCGGCGCCGAGTAGTAGGCCGAAGCTACCTCGACGCAACCGTCCAGATGCACACTGCGGCGGCCGTACTGGTAGTAGCGGAACGGCTCGAGGGGCAACGGGCCGAGCGCGGGGCGTTCTTCCTCGAACATGGCGGCGACCTGGCGCTTGGTCGTACCGTGGATGCGGGTGTCGGCCCAGCGCTGCTCCCAGCGGTCCAGGTACGCCTGGCCGTCGTCGAGATGCTCGAAGCGGAGACCGCGCAGCGGCGTTTTCTGGGCGTGACCGACGCTGGCTTCGACTTTGCCCTTCCGATCGGGATCGCGGACGCGGCACGGCAGGGCGACGACGCCGTAGTGGGCGAGCACGTCGCGATAGAGCGGATTCAGCGTCGGGTCGTAGATGTCCGGGGTGAGGACGCCCTCCTTGAGGTTGTCGAGGACGACGACGCGTACGGTGCCCCCCAGGCGACGGAACGCGCGCTCGTGCAGCTCGGCCCAGACCTGTGCGCTGGAACGGTGAACCAGCAGCCGGACGGCCTTGCGCGAGTAGCCCAGGGCGAGGACGAAGAGCCGTGTCCGGCGGTACTTGCCGGTGTCCGGGTCACGGACCATCGGCCCCTCCCCGTAGTCAACCTGTGCTTCTTCTCCGCGGTCCGTGGTGATGACCGCCCGGGCCTCGACGGCGGGCTGCTGCCGGACGGTCGAGACGAAGCGCCGCACGCTCGTATAGCTCGCCGGGAAACCGTGGTCGTCGACCAGGTCCTGCCAGACGGCCATGGCGTTGCGGCCGCGGCTGAGCGCGTCGACGATCAGCTCGCGGTACGGCTCGCACGCGCTCGCCTGTGGCGCTCGACTGGGCCGCTGCGCGGGGACGGGCGCGTCGGCGTCGGCGCCCTTGCCGGCGGCCGTGACCGGCAAAGAGTCGGTGGGCGCCTCCGGCGAAATGGCCGGTTTTGCCGGGCGAGCGGGAGGCCGGCCACGACCCCGCACGGTCAGGCCGGCTGCCTTCAGGTAGCTGCTGGCGGTCTCGCGCCGGACCCCGGTGGCCTCTTCGATCCGCCGCAGCGACCAGCCGAGGCGCCCCAGCGCGAGAACCTGTTGTCGTTTCTCTTCCTTCAAGACGTTGCTCATGCCAGCAGGAACGTCGTGTTCCAGGCCGGCGTCAACGTCTCGGGCCGCTATCGGAAATGGCCGGTTTTCAGCCGCCCACTAATGGCCGGATTTGGGCGCCCACCGAGGCAACCGTGCGTCGCGCTCATCCTGATCGTTCATGCTGGCCCCCCTGCGCCCTTGTCGGCGGGCGGCAACCTGGCGTGCCCCGGCGTGCCGTCGCCGACCTTGTGGTCCGGGCTGCTCCTGTCCGCCGCACCTTCGGCCCGGTCCGGTTCCTCCGCCGGCTCGCTTGCCTGGTTACCGATAGGGACGTTGCGCGCCGCGCGTTTTTCGAGTTCTTCCCTGACGTCGGCGGGCGGGCTCCAGCTTTCGGCTGGTACCCCGAGTTCTACCTTGATGTTGTGCTCGCGCGCGAGCTCTTCGACCCGTCGTTCGCAGTTGCCGACGATCGTCTCTGCGGCGCGCAGTATCCGCACCGTCTGTTCGTCGCTGAGGTCCTTGAACTCGGGGTTCTCGAACTCCTCGTACGGGGTCGGCGTTCGCCCTTTCTGCGGCTCCACGTCGTCGAGCTGAGCCATCCCGACATCCTCGCCGCGCCGTTGCAGGTGGTGGGCCAGCTCCCGGCTGTTGTGCCGCTGGTTCACTCGACCGTCGAGTGCCATGACCACGCCCTCGATCGCGTATTCCACAGCGCGGTTGGCCTCGGTGGCACGTTGCCATTTCGACTTGCCGTAGCCGAGCCCGGTCGTGCCCGCGGCGCCTCCCAGCGTCCCGTTCGCTCCGCTGATCCAGCGCGCTGCGGTCACGATCCGTCCTTCGGCGTTCATCCGCCGCTCCTCTCATAGAGCGTCCGCGCCTCGCCGAGCACTTCGGCCAGCGTCTCGTCCTCCCACTCGTGCAGGCGCTTGCGAAGTCCGGCCGGCGTCAGGACCAGTACGTCCGTCCAGCGCAATCCCATCGGAAGCGCATTACCGATCGCCAGCTTCAGCTTCGGGGTTCCCCCCGGCGCCTCGTCGATGACCATGATGTCGATGTCGCTGTCGTCGGTCATCTCGCCGCGCGCGCCCGACCCGAACAGCAGCACGCGCTCCGGCCTGGTCACCTTCAGCACCGCGCCGACGATGTCCCGCAGATCCTCGGGGTGCGGCGCGCCGCCCTGGAGGCGGCGCCAGCCGGGCACGCCGTCCAGTTCCGGCGGCTCGCGTTCGGGGTCCACGAGCGCTGCTTCAATCTCGCTTTGCAGCATCGTCCTGGTTCCACTGTCGAACGCCTCGCTTCGGGTGTCAAGCCCCTCGACCCCCTTGTATACCCCGGCAAACGTCGTCGTCCGAGGCGAGTGCCGCCTTCGCCGGCGTGTTCGCTCGCGCCGGCGGGGCTGGTTCCCGGCTTGCCGCCGCCCGCGCCCTCCGCCCTGCTTCGGTCTCGCTTCGGAATGGGGGCGAAGGAGTTGCGTACCGAGGGTGGGGATCCTATGTCCTCGAGCGTGCGAGCTCCAGAACCTCTTCCTGGGTCATCGGGCTCCGCGGGTGGTGGCTCAGGCACATCGGGCTGCGCACCCGTTGAAACGCAACGGCGTCGCTTGCCGCGAAGAACTCGCCGGGCCGCAACCGGGCGATGCTCCGCGCATCGCCGCCCTTCTGCGCGGCCATCTCCCGGGCGGCCCCGATCTGCGCGGGCGCATTGAGCAGACCGAAGAACTGCGTCGTCGCGTTGCCCGGAATCCGGTTGTGCAGTCCCTTCGGGGCCTGGGTGGCGAAGACCAGGCCGAGGCCGTACTTCCGCGCCTGCGAGGCGAGGGCGAGCGTGCTGTCCGTGGTGGCCGTACGGCCCGCTGACGGTGCGAAGGTCTGCGCTTCGTCCATGACGAACAAGCCGCCCAGCGGCCGGTCGCCGGCGGGGTGTTTCTTGACCCAGGCGAAAAGCGCCATCTGCAGTTGATTGACGAATTGCTGCCGCTGCTCGTCGTTCGGCAGTCCGACGAGACTGATGACGGAGATGCGGGCGCGTCGGCCGGATGTCGGCTGGAGCAGGGCCGATGGATCCACGGCCTCGCCGGTTCCACCCAGCATGGGATCGTTCACGGTCTCGGCGAGCAGCGTCTGGGCGACGTCCGCCGCAATCTTCTCGCCGCTGGCGAGCCGGCTGACGCCCGCCGGCAACGCCGACAGGTAGCCGAGGAATCCCTTGAGGACCCCGCCCCCGCGTCGCACATAAGCACCCAGGGCCTCCTTCAGCACGGCGCGGCCCTGACTGAGCCGTGCGCCGGATCCGGGCAGACCCGCGCGCGGAACCAGCGAGGCGACGGCGTTGTCGAGCGCGATCTCGAACTCGTCGCGATCGTCCGCCACGTCGCCCAGGCCGGACAACGGTGCGAACGAGAGCGGACGCCCGGTCGTCAGGCGCGGCGTCCACACGACGACCTCCGTGTCGCGAAGGTAGGTCGCCGCCTTCTCCGCGTCGCCGTCGAGCCAACCCCGGGGAGGCTCGGGCCACGGCAGACCGAGTCGTGCCAGGTCGTTGTTCGGATCGAGGACGATGGCCGAAACGCCCTTCAACGCGCACTCCTCGATGAGCCGGCGTATGAGGACGGTCTTGCCGGAGCCGGAGCCCGCGAAGATCACGGTGTGGCGCCGGAGATCCTCCAGCGGCACGGTCACGCGTCGCCCCGTGCCTTCGGCGATGCCGATGAGAATGGAATCCTCGTCGACCTCCCTGAGCACAGCAGCCGCCTTGGGCGGTGTAGCGGTCTTGGGAGGTATAGCGGTCTTGGGAGGTGCAGCGGTCCCGGACGCAGCAACTGCCTGGATTGTTGCAGTGGCTCCGGACGCCATAGCGGCCTTGGATGCCGTAGCGGCCCGGGATGGTGCAGCGCCCTGGGATGGTGCAGCGGCCCCGGACGCAGCCGACGTAGCGGACACAGTAGACGCTCCAGCGGCACCGGCGGGCTCCGGGCGCAAGGGCGCGAGCAGTGTCGTTCCGCTCGCGTGACGATGTGCTCCGAGCCATGTGGCAAGCCCCTCCGGCTGCTCTTCGAGGAGTTGCTGCAAGGCCCGGAACACCTTGAGGTCAGCCTCCGGCAGCTTCACGACGGTGCCGCCGTACCTCTTGAATGCGTCGAGCGCCT
Organism: Vicinamibacterales bacterium; assembly: GCA_963662835.3. Taxonomy (GTDB): domain Bacteria; phylum Acidobacteriota; class Vicinamibacteria; order Vicinamibacterales; family UBA8438; genus WTFV01. Next base: position 4,818,260 of record CAXXVU020000002.1, on the reverse strand, counting down.
GCCGGGTCTTCCTGCCCTGCGACCACGCTGCGTTGCGCAGGATGAACAACCGCCTCCGCTCCCCCGAGAGCTCGAGCCCGGACGCCGTCACGGCGGCCCGCAGCCGGTGCAACGCCGCTACCGCGTTGTCGTTCAGGACGGCTCGAAACGACCAATGCACTTCATCATCGGTGTCCGCATCGATCATGCGCCGTAGCCGGGCATGCAGCGAGGGGTTCCGCCCGAGCGGCGGGTCTACCGAGAAGTCATCCGCCCCTGCGTTCTCTCTCACCCAAGCCATCAGGCCGGCCCTCACCAGCGCGGGCAGATCACCGTCCACCTTCTTCTCGTCGAGGGCGTCGGCGACATTCGCTTCCTGCACCAACTGACTGAACCGCCGGTCGAGCTCGGGGTCGGGCGGCGGAGGGGGTGGCTGAAGGTCCTCACCCCGCCGGCGCTCGTTCGGCTGGCGCTCGTTCGATAGATGATCCAGCTCGGTGACGCGACCGCGCTCGCGGCAGCGCGCGCAGTGCTCCTGGACCAAGTTGATCAGGCCGCGCGGGGAGAACAGGGGCGCGTCGGCGAACGCGGCCGACGGCACCGGCCAGGTCGGATACACGGGCGTGAACCCGGCACGGGTGAAGGCGTCCCGGAGGTACGCGGCGACCAGCGCCTGACCAACCTCGGCCGAGGGGATAGGGCGGAGTTGGACATCCGTCGCGTACCGATGGTGCGCGGGCGCCACGGCCTGATCGCGGAGCAGCAACCAACTGTCGGTCAGGCAAGACACGACGACCAAGGAGTGCTGCACGTCCTCGGCGAGATCCATGAGACCTGTCGCGACCTGATCGAACAGCAATTGCTCCTCGGCGCCCGGAAGAGATCGTCCGAGCGCGATCAGTCCGTCGAGTTGATCGACCGCCACGAGGGTCGCATACCCAGCGGCGCCCATAAGCAGATCGAATGCGCTGACAACCTCCCGGCACGGAATACGGTTCGCGCCGATGGCATGCGCGCGCGCCTGGTCGCCATCGATTTCCAGCCCCTGGAGCAGCGCGTCTCCGATGTCCTGGTGGGCGAAATCCTCGCTGTTGGTCAGGATGAGCGCGAGCGCCACGTCCGCGGCGACGCGATCCCCGGGCCGGCGACCGAGATGCGACTGAAGGCTTCGGCGCACATCCTTCAGGTGCGTGAGGTCGAACGTCCCCGCCACCAGGTTCTCGAGCTCTGCTCGCTTTAGGCCAATCGCTGCGCCCAAGCCGCGGAGGACGGTACGCAACTGGGTCCCGTCTTCGCCTGCTTCGCGATGTAGGGCATCCACGTAAGCAAGCGCCAGACTCTCCCAGAACCGGTGCGCGGTATTGGGCTGAAAAAGGACGAAAACTTGTCCCTGCTCGATCACCGCGTGGCGGACGCGTCCCAGAAAGTGCGACTTGCCGATTCCCGGCCGCCCCTGGATAACGACGTTGTTGACCCGCACGCCGTCGCGCACCCGGTCGAGTGCTTCCAGGACCGTGCGGAACGCCCACGAGTGCATGCCGTCGACGTGAATGACGTCGTCGCGCCAGATGTCGTTGCCGGCAGTCGTCGTTGGGAATGTCACATGCCGGAGTGCTTCCAGTTCTGGCTCCACAATGCTCACTCCATGCTGATCAAGTGCATGTCGTCCACGCCGAGCCGAAGCGCCGCGTCCCGGTCGGCCTGCGTGAGCCGGCCGCGGTCCTCGTGCAGCGTCAGATTGACGTCCTTCTCGCGAAACATCCGCGTGAGCTCCAGGTCCACCTCGCGGCGGGACCAATCGCCGAGCTGCACCCGGAGGTCACGCAGCTCCACCCAATCCCACGGCCGGGATGAAAGATTGCGGTAGGCCTGCCGAATCCGATCCCGGAGGGAGGCGGCAGGTTCCGGAGCTGCGGGAGCGAACAGGTCCTGGATCACCATCCCCCGCGCGTCGAGCGCGACCTTCAGACCATTGAGAAGGGCGTACAGCGCGCCGCCGGCCGAACGGGCGTGAGGCGGCGGCTGTTCGTCGAGCTGGGCCACCACCCAGGCCCAGCCGGCATCCGTCAACTCGTGGGCGAAGCCCTTGCCCGGAAGTCGGCGGCTCTGGACGAGTCCCTCACGGTTGAGCTTGTCCCGCACCGGCTTCTTCAACTCGAGCCGATAACGACTCTTGAGCTCCGTGTTCAGCGTCTCCCTGTTAAGAGCCATCAGCGCGATCATCACAGCGCGCTCCGGGATTCCATACCCCATCTCACGTCTCCTCCATCCTGAACCGCCGCCGCTCCTGCAGGAATCGTTCGATCTCGTCGAGGACGCGCGCCACATCGCCGAGCACCTCGTCGTTCGTGTATCGAAGCACCGTGAACCCCTCGCGCTGCAGCGCGCGATCACGCACCCGGTCGGCGGCGTACTTGTCGGTGTTCAGGTGGTCGGGGCCATCGAGCTCGACGACGCACTTCTCCCGCGACCAGACGAGATCGACCCGGATGGAGTTGGCCAATACCCCCGACGACCAGGTCTGGTTCCAGGCGCGACCCGCTGCCCACGGGGTCCGTGAGAGATGCGACTCGAGATGCGTCTCCGCCCGGCTGAACGCGTTGGGCCGGCCCCGCAGCGGCGTCAGGTATGGGGCGCGAGGCACAGCCGTTGGATCCGACGCCGGCATCCGGCCATGCAGCGAAGAACCGGGCATTCGCGTCATGCAGGCGGTCGGTGTCCCGAAGAGCCATACGGTGAGTTCCCCGGGTCCGGCGAGCCACAGCGCGTTCGCTTCCACGACTTCGATTCGCGCCGTGCTCCAGGCACCCGTCAGCTCGATCATGACCACCAGGCGTCCATACCCGTAGGCGCGAAGAATGAGCTTCCGGGCCTGGCGCACAACCGTCTCCTGCGCGAACTCGGCCACTCCGATAGGCCGCCCGCAAAGCGACGCCTCCGCGGCCGCAAGGAGGAACGGGCCGAACAGGTCCGTGCTGCCGGCTGCTCGCTCGCAAATCGCGCGCACCGCGGCCAACCCGGAGCCGCCAGGTCCTGCGAGATTTTCCGCCTCGGGCAGCCACGCAGGATACGTGCCCGCGACGGCTTCCGACAACGCCTGGATGACGCGCCCCGTGAGATCGCTCCGGTCGAGACTCGCGGCGTCCACGGCAACCGCCAGGACCGCCGCCCCCGCCCCGTGAGCGGACTCGACGACGTCCCGCACCGCAACAGGGGACGCGTCGGGCCAGCCCACCAGCGGCTCGCGAAGCAACGCCTCGATCTGCGCACTGCTCGCGAAGGCGTCGCCACCGGGGTTGGAAGGCACCAAGGCGGATCGTACCCGACCCCCGGGGGCCATCGGACAGATCACCACATCCCGCTTCCAGCTCGCACTCGCGCCTCGGCAATGCAAAAATGGAGCCGCGACCGATCACCGGTCCGGCCGGACGGACGGCGTCATCGAGCAGACCGGAAGGCGAGCACCGCCAAGCCGGTCGCTCAGACCCGGATGAGACGGACATCGTACTGGGCGAACGTCGAGTCGGCGGTGACCAACGTCAAGCCCTCGATCCGTGCCTGGGCAACCAGCACGCGGTCGAACGGATCACGATGGCGAGGGCGCGGGTCGGCCGCGGCGGGCCTGTCGTAGAGATACACCAGAGTCGCCATGATGCCGCCGAGGGCGTACGCGGCGAACCCGGTGAACATGAACAGCAAGGAGACCGCGACCTCGTCGGCCGGACGGAACGCGATGTAGCGGTGCGCGAATTTCCGTTTACCCACATTCCATACCGCCCGGACGATTGGTGGCGGGATGGCGGCCGTGAGCAAAAAGCCCGGCGCGGCTGAGCTCCCAACTGCGCTCAAGATGGAGAGTGGCCGATGTTCCCAGCGACTCCCTGCCCGCCCGAACCACGCGTCGCAGGGTTGCTATCCCTCCGCCCGCAGCAGTCGCAGGTCCCGGGTATGGTACGCCTTCAGAACCCGCTGGCCGCCCCGTTCCTGGTAGAACACGATGGACTCCTCGCGCGCCGCCGCGGCGGACGCTTCGAGCTCGCTGACCCATCGCTCCATGCGCGCTCGGACAGGGGCGAAGCCCTCGTCCAGGATAGTGTCGAGCGTACGAATCTTCTGCTCCAGGCCTCGCCCGCCTCCGAGCGTCCGGATGACCTGCGCCGTGGTATCGGTCAGGCCCCACGGTAGGGACTCGACCCGGCCCACCTCACCCAGCTCCCGCCGCATCTGGTCCCGGAACACCGTCAGTGGATCGCGATCGAGCAGCGTCTTGAAGGTGTCCGCGCACTGTTCGACTTTCTTGCGCAGCACGGCCTGCCGGCGCTCTGCGTAGTGCGGATCGTCTTGCAGCGTCAGATGCAGGCGGAGCGCGTCGGCCCGGATATCCAGGAGACTCGACAACACGAACAGATTGATGTCGGACAGGGCCAGCTTGGCGTCCTGCGCCGAGCGAATCTCCCTCACCGCAAGATGTCCGAACTTGCGACGCAGCCACTTGACGTCACGCCTGGCCGCAACGAGCTCGATCTTCATACCGTCGGTGAACCGCCGGCCGTGGTCGAACTGCGCGCCGACTTCGTCGAGGTGTTCGGCCGCGCTCTCGAGCCGGGCGTAGTCCCCGGCTTCCAGCAGGTGACGGACGCGCTCCAGGTTCTCGGAGAGTGAGCCCAGAGCCTGTTGCACCCGGTCGAGCCGCGCGCCGGTGATCACCGACGAGACGGTCATGAAGAGCATCACGGGAGCCACGACCGGAAGCAGGGCGCTGCTGGCGGCGACGAACGGCGCCTGCGCGACGATCCCTGCCGGTCCCATGACCGCCGAGCCCACGCCTGTCCCGATCGTCATCAGCGTTGCGGGATTCGCGGTCGCCAGGAAGACGTTGCCGGCAAGCAGGGACGAGGCAGCCGTGCTGCCCGCGCCGACCAGCGGCTGCAGCCACACGCTGTCGATCGCTCCGCCGGACTTGAACGGGATCGTCGCCGGCCACGTCGCGCGTAGCGCCTCGCTGACTTCCCTGCCGAGGTCGACCACGGCGACCTTCCCGTATTCCTCGTGCGTGAGCACGTGTCCGACCGGATCTTGTGGCACCTCCTGCTGGAGACCGAGGATGTCCATGCGCCCTCCTGCCCGCTCGTGTGCGGTCATCTTCGCTCGTGTTCCCTGCCGTTCTCAATCTCCCGCCGGGGCCGCCGTTCCGTCACCGGCTCCTCTCGCGCCAACTCCAGATGTGGATGACTGCTCGCCGCGCCGTTCGCCATCAGCACGGGCACGGTACCTTCGTATCCGGCATCGCTCTCTACGACGACGTGGGCTTCTGCTCGCGGAGAAGCTCCTCGACGAGCGAGCGGTTGGCGGGCGACAGCACGATGTCCTCGAGACCCCGCGCCGGTTCGCGTACCGCCAGCAGCGGAAGACCACGCTCGCGGTCCTGGGGAACATCGCCGGCCAGCTTGCGCACCGCCGGGGAGGCTGGCGTCCGAGGGCGTCCGTAGAGAATGGTCTCGAGATCGTTCGCGAGCAGATGGTGCTGTTTCTGCCGCTCCTCGGCGATCACCGCCTTCGCCGTTCCGCGGAAAGCCTCGACGTCGCCTTCCGCGCCGGACCGAATGAGCTGTCTCAACAGCTTGCCGTTGGCCACGGTTCGTTCACCACCTCACGTCGCCCGGTCACGCGCGTGCTGCCCGCCGGCCTCGTCCCCGTCCGGCCGGTCACGGGCTTGTAGTCCAACAGGCTACCCGATTCGGTCGTCGAGGCAGGACCCGCGGGGCCACCGCCGTACGCCGCGCCCACGTGAATGCCGTGTCCCCGCTCGAAGTTCGCGGCCAGCGGGAGCGTTTCTCGCGCTCCGCATCGTGCGCAATCCTATTCGGGATCTGCGGCCCTCGCGCGTGCGAGCTTCACGACCTCTCCCTGGCCCATCGGGCTCGCCGGTGTCTCCCAGACCATGTACCACGTGGTGGTTGGCTCTTGACACATATCGCACCCACCAAGATACGAACCGGCGGAACGCAACGCTACCAAGCCAGCCCGACACCTCGCTGCCGCAGATCGTCCCGGCGCCGCTCGTAGTCGGGCATGACCCTGCCGAGGGCCTGCCAGTAGTCGCGGCCGTGCCCGCGGTGCCTCAGGTGCACGAGCTCGTGGACGATCACGTAGTCGACCAGGCGCATCGGGGCCTGGATGATGCGCCAGTTCAGCCGGATGGTGCCGCCACGGTCGCAGCTCCCCCACCGCTTCTGCTGGTCGGCGATGACGATGCAGGGCATCGCGACGCCGGCCCTCGACCGCCACGCCTCCACCCGTTCCGGAAGCCGCTCGGCCGCGTGACGGCGGAACCAGGACACGAGGGCGGTCCGGACGTGAGCGGTTTGCTCCGCTCCCGCCGGCGCGGGCACGTGCAGCCAGCCGCCGCGCAGCTTCGCCTGCCCGGTCCCGGTGGGATGCACCTTCAGGCGGTAGTGCCGCCCGAGATAGAGGACGCTCTCGCCGCTGACGAACCCCCGCGGCGACGGCGGCGGGTCGTGCGACTGCACGTGCCGCAGGCGCCGGACGATCCAGGCCGCCTTCCGGCGCACGACCGCGTCGAGCCGGCTGGTGGAGAAATCCTCCGGGGCCACGAGCAACACGTCGCCGGACGGATTCACCGTCACCGCCACCGTCTTCTTGCGCCGGGCACTGCGGCGGATGCCGTACGGCAGGCGCGTGCCGCCCCAGGTGATCGCCGAGGTCTCCAGGTCGCCGCTCATCGGTCGGTGCGCACCTTCGCCAAGTCCACGATGTCGGTGGCGAGAGACTCGACCGCATCGTCCTCGATGCCGCCGGCGCGGAGCTGCCGCTTGATCCGGCTGCGCATCTGCCGCTGCACGTCGTCCTTCTGCTCCCAGTCGACCAGATCGGTGAACGGCGTGACCGCCTCGTCGAGCAGCGAGGCCAGGTCCCGGTTGGCGGCATCGTAGGTGGCGGTCCGGTCCTTCACCCTGCGCGGGCGCTGCTTCTCCAGCAGGCCGTAGATGGCGAAACCGCGGGCGTCCAGCTCCATCTCCTCGGCCTGGCTCTGCTCGCCCTTCAGGTCGTCCCGCAGGTCGTTGAGCAGCTTGAGCTGCTCGGCGGCATCCAACCGTTCCTGGCGCCGTTGCTCGATGATCTCCTCCAGCCGCGCGCGCAGCGACTGGTAGAAGACCGGGTTCTCCTCCACGCGGACGTTGATCTCGTGGCGGATGGCGTGCTCCATCTCGCTGGCCTTCGCATCGTCCGTGCCGAGCGCCTCGACCTTCTCGTCGAACTCGGGCGAGAAGAGCTGCACCTCCTTCACCAGGATGTCGATGCCGTCGGCGACCACGGCATCGGCGATGAGCTTCCGCACCTTCTCGCCGCAGCCCGACAGGTCGAGCCGGTCGTCGCGGTAGCGGGCGCGCGCGGTGCCCCGGATCTTGCCCAGCCAGCGGAGGTCGGCGTGATAGGTCAGGGCGCGCTGGTCCGGCAGCAGCATGTCCATCGACTGGCTGAAGCGGCGGAACGCGAGGTCGAAGGCGGCCCGCACGTCCTCGGGCTCCAGCACCCGGACGCAGGCGTCCAGGTCGTTCGTGTCCGCGACCGGCTGGAAGAACCTCATCGCCGCCGCGTGGCGGGACTGCAGCCGCGGCAGCTCGTCCACGTTCGGGGTCAGCGCCCCCTGGACGTCGGTCGTCGAGAAGATCGCCAGCGCATCCTGCAGCTTCGCGGACACGCCCCAGTAGTCGACGACCAGGCCGTAGGTCTTTTCGTCCCCGAGCGGGCGGTTCACGCGGGCGATGGCCTGCAGCAGCCCGTGCTCCTTGAGGGGCTGGTCGAGGTACATGACCTGCTCGAGCGGCGCGTCGAAGCCGGTCAGCAGCATGTCGCACACTACCAGGATGGACAGCGGGTCGTTGCGGTCCTTGAACCGGTCGATTGCCCGCTCCTGCTGGTCCTTGCGCAGGTGCCAGCGCGCCAGCCGCGCCTCGTCGTTGTGACCCGCCGACATGACGACCACCGACTCCGGTCCGTTCAACCGGTCCAGCGTCTCCTGGTAGGTGACGGCGGCGTCGCGGCTCGCCGCGACCACCTGGGCCTTGAAGCGGTTCGGGGCGATGAACTGCGTGAAGTGCTCGATCAGGTCCAGGCAGACCGTCTCGATGCGGCGCGGTGCGCCGGCGATCGCCTGCTCGGTGGCGAAGCGCTGCTTGATGGCGGCCCGCTCGTCCTCGGTGCGGTCCGCGAAGACGTGCTCGAACACCTGGTCGAGGGTCTTCCCGATGATCTGCAGGTCGGGGAGCCGGCTCTCGTAGAAGATCGGCACCGTCGCCTTGTCCTGGACCGCCTGCTCGATGGTGTAGGTGTCGATGTAGGGACCGAACGTGCGCAGCGTGCTGCGGTCCTTCTTGTCGATCGGGGTGCCGGTGAAGCCGAGGAAGCAGGCGTTCGGCAGGGCCTGCCGCATGTTGGCGGCGAGGCTGCGGTACTGCGTGCGGTGGGCTTCGTCCACCATGACGAAGATGTTCGTCGCCTCCGACAGCGTCGGGTGGACCGCCGCACGCCGCCCGGGGCCGGCCGGGCCCGTGATCTCCTGGAACTTCTGGATCGTGGTCATCACCGTCTTGCCGGTCGGGTGCTCCAGGATCCGCCGCAGGCCCTTCACGCTCTCCGCCCGCTCGGGATTGGGGAACCCGCACGCGGTGAACACCCCCGCGATCTGCCGGTCGAGCTTGGTGCGGTCGGTGACGATGACCACCGTCGGCTGCTGCTGCGCCTCGTCGCGGCGGAGCTTGAGCGCCAGCCACAGCATCGTCAGGCTCTTGCCCGACCCCTGCGTGTGCCAGACGATGCCGCCCCGCTCGCTCGGTTTCCGCGCCGTCCGGATTCGCCGCAGCGCCTCGTTCACGGCGATGAACTGCTTGTAGCGGGTCAGCTTGCGGACGGTGCGGCCACCTTCGACCTCGAACACGACGAAGTTGCGGACGATGTCGAGCAGGTTCCGCGGTTCGAGGAGCCCGTACAGCAGGATGTCCTGCGGCGTGGGCTTGCGCCCGAGCTGCTCGCCGAGCTGCTTCACGCTCAGGGGGTACGGCTCCTTCCATTCCAGGAAGAACCGCGCCGGCGTGCCGACCGTGCCGTAGACGGCGCGCTCCCCGCAGGTGCCGACCAGAATCTGCGCCGCCTCGAACAGCTTCGGCGCGCCCTGGTCCTTCCAGGTCGTGTCGGCTTCCTGGTAACGACGGAGCTGCTTGACCGCCTCGGCCTTCCAGGCGTCGCCGATGGTCGGGCTCTTGCATTCGACGACGGCCAGCGGGAGCCCGTTGACGAAGACGACGAGGTCGGGGATGACGTGCTTCTTCGACCCGAGCACCCGGTACTGCCGGGTGACGATCCACTCGTTGCGCTCGGGGTGGTCGAAGTCGAGGAACCGGACCGTGTGGCTCTTGCGGCCGTCGCCGCGGTCCTGCTCCAGCGCGATGCCGTAGGTGAGCGACGTGTAGATCTTCCGGTTCGCCTCGGCGAGACTGGCCGCCGGAACGTGAGTCACGGCCTTCACCGCGGCGGCAACGTTGGTCGCGGACAGCCACGGGTTGAGCCGCTGGACGGCCGCCGCAAGGCGATCGATGAGGATCGTTTCCCTGAAGTTCGCGCGTTCACCCTCGAGGGTCTCGGGCGCCACGTACGCGTACCCGAGGGACTCCAGGAGCTCAACCGCGGGGCTCTCGGCGAGGTGCAACTCGTCCCAGCCGGTCGGCTTGGGGGTCATGTGTCGGCGGCAATCATGCCGCGAAGCGGCCCTTGCGCTGGTCGGCCTGCCGGGAGCCGGTCCGCAACCTCCGGACCAGCGCCTCGTCGTTCACGATCTCGGCCATTTCCCCGTCGTCGACGCACTGCGCCTCCCGGACCCGTTCCAGGGCGGCGGTGGCAATGAAGTTCGACAGCGAGCGCCGTTCCGCTGCCGCCGCCTCCCGCAACTCTTCGTACGCATCCTGTTCCAACCGCAAGGTCACGGTCCTGGCCATGCTTCCTCTCCCATCGGCAAATTGCGGCACGTCCGGACAGCCGCACTCCCGGCGGGATCGCAGCCGCGATCATACCGCCAATGCTCCGCTCGATCGCTGCCTCGGAGACACCCGGAGAGCACTTCATCGGCGCGCCGTCCGACCTCACTGCGCGATGTAGAACTCTCGTTCGAAACTCTCTCTGCTGCGGATCGCTATGCCGTACTCGCGGGCCTTCTTCACCTTGCCGGTCGACTTCGCGTCCGGGTCCGCCACGAGCAGCGTCGTGACCTTCTTGGAGATCCCGCCCGCGACGGTTCCGCCGGCGATTCCGATTCTGCCCGCCAGCACCTCGTCGCGGAATCCGGTGAAGACGAACACCTGACCACTCAGGTCCGCGTCGTGGGCGACCTCCGCGGGCACCGCGTCGTCGTCCGGCGGCGACAGCGGCGCGAGGCTGACGCTGCCGCCCAGGAGGCGGTGCACTGCGCGATACACGCCAATCGTCGCCCGGCAATCATCGAGGGCACGATGGCTGCCGTGGTCCGGAACATCCAGCCTCTCGGCGAGCGCTCCCAGCCGATACGGTCCGCCCAGCGGCACGCGTTGCGCCATCCGCATGGTGCACACCCATTCGTTCCCGCTGAACGTCATTCCCATCAGCCGGGCGTTGTACTCCAGGAACCGGCGGTCGAAGTGGGCGTCGTGCGCGACGATCGGGGCATCGCCGACGAACGCGGCGACGCGGGCCACAGCCAGCGGCCTTCCAGGTCATGCGGCTTCGGGCTCCGGCGTGACGCGAACTTCGCCAGTGAGAAGCGCGGACATGAGACTATCCTTGACCCGCCTGTACGCGGCAAGCACGTCGCGGTTCCTCGCGTACACGAAGTCGAGTGCCTCCGCGACGTTCACGATCTCCAACTGTTCCCGTAGTGCAGGCCGCGGTAATAGCACAGTTGATACATCATGCTGGTTGACCTTTAGGGTGCCGCTAGTTGTCTTGGCCTTGATAAGCAGCTGTCCATGAACCAAGTTGGAATTCCAGATATGCGAAAGATATCTTGAATTCATGCTCTTGTTTGGCACTAGTCTCATGAGCAGATCTGGGTATATGCAGCCCGGTGGGAACTGGTCCACCATGCCGCAGCGACCCAACAACGCTGCGCTGGCGTTGCCGCGAACCACCAAGACGTCTCCACGACGTAGGCGATAGGGCTCTGCATCGTTGTTCGGAGTATTCACGTACTTCAGATTACCAACCACGTCTACTCGACCATCGCGCACCGCCGCGATTGAGAACGTCGGCACTCCTGGGGGCGCAGCTCTGGCGCGAGGCGACGAACCGTTTCGGGGTTTGACAGATAGGACTTCAAGAGTCGGCACTACTTCCCACTCTTGTGGAACCGTGCCAATCGCCGTCTGCTTGAACCGCGTGTGCCGCCCCGGCAGACCCCGCGTGAGCAGCTCCTGCATCAGGCCACACTTGACGACCTGCACCTGGTCGATGACCGCCTGGGTCTTCTCGATGGCGCCGTCCACCGAGGAGAGGATGGCGGCAATCCTGCGCTGCTCAAGTAGGGACGGAAGAGGCACCTTGAGACGTGCGAGCTTCTCTCTTGTAAGATGAGCAATGCTGGATTGCGAAGTTAGATCTGTGAACAGGCCGTGGCTAGCGGCAAACCGCATGAAGTGCAAGATAAAACGGGGATCGACTTTGGAAGGCGACTGTACCCGCAAACGATGTATCGCCTTCTGGTAATAGCAGCCAAACTCACCCGTCCAAAGAGCCGTTCGGCCAATCTCGCCACCTTCACAAACCAGCAAGTCGCCTGGAATCAATCGAAACTTTTCGCGCTCCTGTTCATCGAAGTGCATCTCTCGCAAATCGGAGAAATCGAAGTGCCCCCATTGCACGTCCTTGTTTCCCAGATACGGAAACTTCGGAACAGTCTCTCTTGCTTTCTTGTTCAACATCTTGCCAAGTTGCAGCGTGAAGAGCTTGCCAAGGTCCTCCTTGGGCCAATGGCATGGTCTTGTTGTACGTGCAGTGTCGGACACAACAAGCTCGTCGGTATTCTCTTGCGAACGAAGGCTACTCATAACCCAATTCCGCCAGGTATCGGTTCATCGTCGCCTCGGCCGCCGCACGCTCCTGCTCCAGCTCCCGCAGCTTCCGGACCGCCTCCCCGACGTCGATCCGCTCCTCCTCCTCCGCGGTATCCACGTACCGGCTGATGTTCAGGTTCCAGTCGTTCTGCTCGATCTCGCCGAGCGACACGACCCGCGCGTACTTCTCCACGTCGGCGTAGGCCTGGAACGTGCTGGCGATGTGCCCGATGTCCTCGTCGCGCAGGCGGTTCTGGTTGCTCCCCTCCTCGAACTCCCCGGACGCGTCGATGAACAGCACCTTGCCCTTGCGGGCCGCCGGCTTGTCCCGGTTCAGCACCAGGACGGACGCCGGGATGCCGGTGCCGTAGAAGAGGTTCGGCGCGAGGCCGATGACCGCCTCGAAGAGGTCCTCCTGCAGCAGCCCCTGGCGGATCTTCCCCTCCGCACTGCCGCGGAAGAGCACGCCGTGGGGCATCACGACGCCGAGCCGGCCCGAGGCGTTCAGCACCGCCACCATGTGCTGGACGAACGCGAGGTCCCCCTTCGTCTTCGGCGGCACGCCGAACCGGAAGCGCGCATGGCCGTCGTTCTCGGCCACCTCGCGGCCCCATTCGTCGAGGCTGAACGGCGGGTTGGCGATCACCCGGTCGTACAGCAGCAGCTCGCCCTCGTCGACCAGCCTCGGGTCGCGGATCGTGTCACCCTTCTCGATGCGGGCGTCGGGCAGCCCGTGGAGCAGCATGTTCATCTTGCAGATGGCCCACGTGCTCAGGTTCTTCTCCTGCCCGTGGAGCGTCAGGTTGCGCGGGTTGCCGTCCTTCCGCTCGATGTAGTGGGCGCACTCGATCAGCATGCCGCCGGAGCCGGCGGTCGGGTCGCAGATGCGCATCCGTTCGGTCGGCGCCAGCAGCTCGACGATGAGCTTGACGACCATCCGCGGCGTGTAGAACTCGCCGCCCTTCTTGCCCGCATCGTCGGCGAACTGCTCGATCAGGTACTCGTAGGCGCGGCCGAGCAGGTCGGGCTCGGCCATGCGGTCGTTGCGGAGCGAGACCTCCGAGAAATGCTGGACCAGACGTGCGAGGACGGTGTCGCGGTTCCGCGCGTCGCCGAGCCTCCGTTCGTCGTTGTAGTCGATTCCGGCGAGGACGCCCTCCAGCGCGCTGTTCTGCTCCTCCAGCGCCGCGCAGGCCTTGTTCAGCGCCTCGCCGATGTTGGTGGCCGTCCTCTGGATTGTGCCCCACCGCGCCCGGTCCGGCACGAAGAACTGGTGCTCGTCCGGATCGGTCCACGCCACCGTCTCGGAGACGCCGTCGGCGATGAGCTTCTGCGCCTCTTCCTCGAAGCGGTCCGACAGCCGCTTCAGGAACAGCAGGCCGAAGATGTAGGTCTTGTAGTCGCTGCTGTCGATAGACCCGCGCAGGATGTCGGCCGCCGACCAGAGATACTGCTCGAGCTGGGCGACGCTCAGCACGTCCTCGGACGGGCTCGACGGAGTTGCGGCTGGTCGAGACGGAGCCGGCGACTTGGCTACCTTGTCGGCGCTCCTCGTTGCTCCGGCCAGCTCCATGAGGCGGGCGATGAGATCCACCTTCTTCCGTCCGGAATCATCCAGACCGAGCGCCCGGCACAGTTCCTTCAGGCGATCCCGGGAGAGGTCCCCGAGAATCTCATCCACGCGAGCCCTGCGCGAACCGGCGAGCGCATCGACGAGCTGCGCCTTCACGCGGCGATCGGCAACGTCCAGCTCGTAGTAGTCGACATTCGCGCGGAGCTCTTCGGCGGTCAGCTCGGCAAGGACGGCGCGCTTGGTTGGCATTGGCGTGCTTCACTCCTGCGTCCGACCATCGTCGGGCGTGGCCTGCAGCGACACGGTGGATGGCGTTGACGCCGCCGGCGACGATGAGGACGGCGGCTGCCGAGCCGCCGGATCGATGTGGCGCACGGAGCCAGATCATAGCCTCCGTCCGTGCGTGACGCAGGTCGAGAGCAACTGGCTGCATCGAACGCTTACACTTGAAGGTCTACTACTGATAACCGCCATCGGCACCCAGGTGAACATGACGCCCTCTCATCCAGGCGACTTCATCCGTGCGGAGATCATTGACGAGCTGGGTCTCAACGTCACCCGGGCCGCCGCAATTCTCGGTGTCCGGAGGAGCACGCTTTCCGCGCTACTCAACGGAAACGCCTCGCTTTCCCCAGAGATGGCGCTGCGCATCGAGAAGGCGTTCGACGTCAGCATGGACATGCTGCTCCGGATGCAGGCTTGGCACAACGCCTCGCGTATGCGTGCCCGGGCGGGCGAGATCGCCGTCGAGCGGTACGAGCCGGCTCGATCACGATCTCTCTGAGCGATGCTCACACATCCGCCACCCTTGGGATGATGCGCAGCCGGCCTTGGACGGAACTGACGCAGGGCTGGGAGCGTGCTACGTGGAGGCGCACTCCACGAGCCGAGCGAGCGCGTTCGCGAGCCGCATCTGCCGAGGCGTTCGGCAGTGCACACGCAGAATGTGCGGGCTCGCGACGACGGCAGCCACGCATTGGGCTCGGCTCGTTGCGACGTTCAGGCGGTTGAGGCTGTACAGGAACTCCATGCCGCGGGGTGCGTCGGCGGCCGAGCTGGTTGCCATCGAATAGATCGAGACCGGCGCCTCCTGGCCCTGGAACTTGTCCACCGTGCCGATGCAGAAATCCGGGAGAGCCTCCGCCAGCGCCGCGACCTGGGCGTTGTACGGCGTGATGATCAGGATGTCCCCCTGGGTGAGCGGCCGGCTCGTTCCCCGCGCATCGGTCCACGTCGCACCCTGGGCGAGCAGTTGGCGCACGGCCGCCGCGATCTCGACGGCCTCCTCCGGCGACTCGCTGGAGTGGCCATCGTGCGGCACGCGAACGAATCCGATGCCGGCCCCGTCGAACGGCGGATTCCCGGCTACCGCGAGGGATTCGCGGCCCGGATGGGCGTGCAGGCGCCCCGCATAGAACACCTCGGACGTATAGGCGCAGATGCTCGGGTGCAGGCGCCACGTGCCGTCGAGAAAAAGGCCGAGGTGGTCCGGCATCACCTGCTCTCCGTCGAGCACATGGGCAAGCGCGGACCGCTCCGCCCCAGGCGGATGCGTGCCCTGCAGCGGCTGGTCGAGCTGTTGCGGGTCGCCGAGCAGCACGAGGTTCGTGGCGCACGACGAAGCGGCGATCGCATCTGCCAGGGACATCTGGCCGGCCTCGTCGATGAAGAGCACGTCGACGCTCCGGACCATCTCGTCCCGCGCCCACAGCCAGGCGGTGCCGCCGACCACGTCGAGCGTGCCATCGTTGAGACCGTCGCGTGCCGCTGCGTTGCTCTTGAGGTGGATGGCCTCCGGGTATGTGAGGCCGCCCTTGCCCGGCCGCTGCCCGATCGCGACCTGCACGTCGCGCTGCTGCGCGACGCTGGCCGTCTTCTCGAGCATCTCCCCGATCACCTTGTGGCTGTTCGCGGTGACGCCGACGCGCTTTCCCGCCTCCACGAGGTCGACGATCATTCGCGCGCCGACCGTGCTCTTTCCCGATCCCGGCGGTCCCTGGATTGCGAGATAGCTCTCGTCGAGCGCGAGCACGAGGCGTCGCGCTGCATCCTGCGCGGCATCGTCTCCTCTCAGCGCCTGGCCTTCGCGCCGCCCCGCACGCGGGGCGCGGCGCATCAGGAGATCGCGCCCGGCGCGGTACTCGCCGGGCCCGTCGACACCGTGCTCGAGCACCCACCGCGCCAGCCGCTGCAGGCTCTCGGGCTTCGGCGTCGGGGGGACGTAGTCGTGGGGAATGAGGGAGGTCGGCGTTGGCGCCGGACTGCCAGTCTCGCGTCTCAGGTCGATGTAGTCGTCGCCCACGCAGAAGACGGTTCCCGCAGCGCTACCGGTCACGGGATCGTGCGGCTTCCGTCCGACGGAGATCCGGTGTTCCTGCGGTGGGAAACGGAAGCGATAGATCGTCGATTTCGCCCTGGGCGCGGGGTCGGGCCACGAACGCTCATAGGTCAACTCGCCGAGAGCGTCGGATTCCTCCCGGCGCTCCGCATCGGTGAGCTCGTCCCGCAGGTAGAAGTAGCGCCACCAGAACGACTTCCCCTCCCGGCGGTGCCAGTTCAGAAGCTGCGCAAGCAGCCAGCGTCCGTACTCGTCTTCGCTCCTGTCGCCCACCTCGTCAGGCAGCCCGGCGGCAAGGTCGTCGACGAGCCTGTTCACCGCCTGCTGCGCCTCGCTGTCCTCGACCTGCTCCGGCTCGGGTAGCGTCGGGCGCGGCAGATCGCCAAGCGCCGCGGCAAGCGCCGCGCGCTGCCGCTCCAGCCAGTCCCGCAACCGGCACGTCGAGACGCAGTCGTCACGGTTGTAGCGCTCGATCTGCGCGCGCACATCGTTGCGCTCCTCTCCCCGGCCCAGCTCGAGCCAGGTCTCGAACTCGACGATGCTCGTCCCTGCGTCCCGCAGATTGACCTCCCGCTCGAAGCCGTAGAGCGGTTCGAGCCTCTTGATCGAGTAGCTTTCGACGGACGCACGGATTCCCTGCCGCACCGCGCGGTAGAGATCGACGAAGACACCGCCCCGCAGCAACCGGTCGACCTCTTCCTCGCGGGTACCGTAGCGCCCCGCGAGCCGCTTGACGGCCGTCGGTTCGTACGGGGCGTAGTGGTAGACGTGCAGGTCCGGATCGGCTTCCAGCCGATCTGTCACCAAGTCGATGAACGCCTCGAATGCAGCGCGCTCTCCGGCCGTGGTGACGGTACCGCCCTCAATCGACCAGAAGGCATGAAACGCCGGCTGGCCGGCCGGCCCAATCCGTCCCGGCTCGATTACGCCGAAGAGGTAGTCGATACCGTCAACCTCGTCCGAGCCGAAGAACGGATCGCCTTCGATATCGAAGAAGAGATCGCCGGGCGAGGGTTCCGGGAGCATCAGCAGGCCATTGTTCGGGACGAGCGCTCCCTCGCGGTTTCTCGCCGGTGGGATGCGTTCGGCGATCACGCTGCCCTCGCGCTCGCCGCGCACCTGGATCTCCGCTTGTGCGCGGATGTGCGCCAGCGCCTCCCGGCCGGCGCCGGCGATCCGTTCGGGAAGTGGAGTCGCAGGCTCGGCGAGCCCGGTCCGGGTGCGGACACCGATCGCGTGGAGCGCGTGCCGCTGGACGCTGGTCAGGTTGGCTACCAGCGACAGATCGTCTTCTGCCCGCCACTGCGCGCGGCACTCGGCGCTCCAGCGGCAGACCTCGCAGTGCTCGACCGGCTCCGGCTTCGTCGGTACAGGAAACGACGGGCCGGCATCGTCGAGGAGCGCCTCGAAATCGTGCGCCACTGCGCGGTAGTAGGCGGCGTATTCGGCGACCCGGAACGAGATCTTCTCGCGCATGACTCCGCCGAGTGCGAGGTGCATTTCCTCGGGCGCCTGCCCCTGCACTGCCCTGAGCAGCTCCGAATACATGGAGAGCTGAAGCACTGCCGAAGCCTTCGCGTGCCGCGCGAGCTTCGTGTCCCAGACCTCGTAGCGCCACGGGCCAAGCTCACTCGGCTGCTCCACCCGCCGCAGAAAGTCCGCGTAGCCGAGACGACGCCCCTCGAGAAGCACGGCCTGATAGATGACGTCAGCACCCTCGCGCATCGCCGCGATCGTGGCCGCGCGCCCGCGCCCGAGCCGCTCTGCCCGCGGCAGCGTCGTGTCGCGCGGAATCTCGACGACGGTCCGGCCGTCTCCCATCAGTTCCGTGCGGAAGCGTTGCTCGTGCTCGAGCCCGCGCTGCGCGATGCGATCGAGGACCCGGTCCGTGCGAATCGGTCTCTGGAGGTGGCCATCGACAGCGGCTCGTTCGAGATGCGCGAGGTGCCGGCACTCCAGCGCCCCGACGATGTCGGTGGCGGAGTACACCAGTCGGGTATCGATGCGCTGCATGAATTACCCTTCCGCTCGCAGCCCGCCGGCTCAGGGACAGAAGGTCAACCCGACACTGGTGTCACCCTGCACGACGCTCGATCCTGCATGGCCTCCAGTTCCTCGTCCAGTGCCCGTCCGTCTGCACGTGACCGACGCGAACACTCTTGCACACGTTGTCCTCAAACTCCGCCGCCGGAAACCGTCGCTCCAGCCGCAACACGACGCCCTCCCGCTCCCCGCCCAGCATGGACGGCGTCTCGTGGGCGCGCGTCACGAAGTCCCGTATCTCCTCCACCGACCGGAAGCGCCCGCGGAACAAGACCGGCACGACGGGAATCTCATGCTGCCTCGCGTACGCCTCGAGCTCGGGAAAGGCCCCGAATGCACCATCGCCGTCCCGAATCGCAAAGGCATGGAACGTCCTGTCCTCCGCCACGGGTCCGTAGGCGATGCTGTGCACCCCGTAGATGTCCTCGCCGTAGAGATAGACGTCGGGCTCCTTCACCTTCCAGGCATGGTGCTTCTTCACCATGGCCATCCACTTGCCATCGGACGGAACCGACACGCTGCGCGCGTAGGCCTTGCCGTCGTGCAGCAGCGTGTTGCCGCCGTCGAGCTTCTCCGTCACCACGACCGCGTCCTCCAGGAATCGGGCCGGGTCTCGGTGCACGTCGTCGCCTCTCCCGATGGTTGGCGACCACGGCCAGTACGGAGTACTCGGGTACTTCGCCCAGGATGGCAGGTCGGACTCGCGCTTTGACGTCATCGCCCGCGCCGAACTCTCTTCGCTGCATACTGCGGACACAGTTGCGTAACTTCCACTTTCAGCCTGTCCATCAACGCCGCGTGCTCGTGCCAGTCGCTGTCAGTGGCGTTCAGAACGACCGCCTCTCCGACGACCGCAACTGCCAGGAACTTGCGGTCGGAGCGGTCGAATGCATTCTCCGGAAGTTCTTCGAAGCCGCGCCGCTCATCCTCCGCCGGCGTCACCGCCACTCTTCGCACCCGATCGTCTCGATGCTGGTTGTCGAACACGTGCTTCAGGAACACGTCGCCCACCCCCGGCATCCCCGACAGATTCAGCCGCCCCCTGTATTCGTCCAGGATCAAACCTCTGTCGTCAATCGCAACGACCTCCCCGGCCGCCAGAGACTTCAGCCTTTCCACGCAGGCCAACTGACAGCGCGCGTCGGCGTGGGTCTCGCGCCCATTGGCGGCCATCGCGACGTTCGTATCCACCACGAATGTCATCCGGAACGCGCCACTCTTCTCTTCAGGGAAGCCTCGGAGATCGCCGCAATCTCGCCCATTTCGTCCCCGAAGAAGTTCTCCGGCCAGTTTTCGATCTCGCCCCATTCGTTGAGGAGCAGATCGGAAACCTGCGCCCTGCCTTGATTCGAGGCAACGAAATACAGCTTCACGTCCTCCGAAGATGTCTTCTGCTCTGCCACTCGCCTCTGCAGGCGCCGCATCAGGTGCTCGCTGTGACTCTCGACGATAATCTGCACGTTTCGTACGTCGGCGACGTGCAGCATGACGTCCGCCAGGCCACTCTGCACGGCGGGATGAAGATGGATTTCCGGCTGTTCCATCAGCACCGTCGAGCCTTCCGGGACGTAGTAGAGCAGAACCAGGACGGGCAGCACCTGCGACACGCCGAACCCAACGTCGGTCAGTGACGTCGTTGTTGCCAGTGCAGATGTCTTGACCAGTGCTCGATACAGGTTGGTTCCTCTTGCGATCTCCTTGATCTCGAATTCGCGAATCAGCCCCAGCTCTTGTAACCAGTAAGCGATCATTCCCTGGAACGGTCTTCGTGGCATACTATAGTCGAGACTCCGCGTCTCCTTTCGAACCGTCGCGGCAAGCATGGCGTCCATCGTCCGCTCACCGCGCTGGCCGACGTCCTCCGGGCTCGATCCGGCCCAGTGATACTCCCGCCGAGGGTGCTCCCGCAACGGCCCCAGGTAATAGATCGAGTCCATCAGGTTCTCATACGCCAGCTCGAAATCGCCGAGGAAGCCCGAGTTCGGAGAGTAGCTCTTGGCTGCACTGGGGAACAGGTAGCTCTTGACCGGCGACGGCAACGGCCAGGGACGGCCCTGGTTGCGCAGGAATCCGAACTTCGACGAATCGGTCGCCAGCTCGAATCTCTCCTTCGATCCTGCCTTGGGTTTCAGCCGGAACCTGGTATCGGCGAAGCGATACTCCAGCTCGCGCGGCCACAAGCGCTTGTTCCGGAGGCCGACCTCGCACCGCATCTGAATACTGTTGCCCTCGAATAGTGCAGTGGTCGATGGCTCCAGCGGATCATTGATGGCAAGCGTCCCAGGCAGCGTCCAGTCGAGCAGCCAGCTTATCGCCTGGCTCTTGTCGTGCTTGTAAACGGCGTCCTCGAAGGACCCGAAATTCACCAGGTGCCCGGGTCCACCGAAGTCGAGGACGATGCCGCGGTCCGTCGCGTTCCTGGTCTGCTTCAGCAGCAGGAGCAGATGCAGGAGGCTGCTCTTCCCGGCGCTGTTGGTGCCGAAGAACCCCGTCACCTTGCCGAACGTCAGGTCGGCTTCCCGCCATGCCTTGAAATTCTTAAGACTCAGGCGGTTCAGCATCGCGATCGCTCCTGCCGAAAATCACGTGGACCTGATGGCTGCACCGTGCTCGTCCCGTCATCCGAACAGCAAACCCTGGAAGTCGTCATACCCCAACTCACCCAGACACCGATTCATCGTGGCATCGGCCGCCGCGCGCTCCCGCTGCGAATCTCGAAGGCGCCACGCCGCCTCCTTGCGGCGCGATGTCGAAGCCGCACGGCATGAATGGCGATACGTCGGGGCCGGCGGCGACGACCCGGTGCGTCACTACGTCGACGAGCTCCTGCCCGGACGAGCAGCACGTCGGGCTCGATCCATTTCATCAGGATCCGCGCCCGGACCGATCTCATCGACTGTCACGCGTCGAGGCGCGTACGCCGCGCGAAAGGAGCGCGACACTCGACGAGCAGGGGACGACCGGCGACCTGACGGACCTCGTCGTTACTGGCCTCGGTACTCCTCCTCGCTGACGGGACCGAACCAGGAGGTCGGGCCGCCGTCGCCGCCGCCGAGGACGGTGAGCTGCACGACGTGCTCGTCGGGCGACGCGCCGTGCCAGTGCACGACACCCGCCGGCGCGAAGACCGGACGCCCGCCGGGCACCATCTCGATGATCTCCCCGCCGCGCTCCTGCGTGCGGCCCCGACCCTCCTCGGCAGCCAGCATCTGCCAGCCGGCATGGGCGTGCCAGTTCGAGCGGACCCCGGCCTCGAAGCGCAGCCGAAGCGCTCGCATGTCGGACGAGTCCGGCCGGCTCGGCTCGCCGCCGACGAAGTTGCTCTGGAAAGCCGCGGTCGTCGATGGCTGCCCGAACGCGAAGATCGCGAACACGCCAGCCGCCATGACGGCGAGCAGGACGCTCACCCGGGTTCGAACCTGTCGCTGCATGTCGATTCTCCCTTCCGAACAGCGGTGGGGGTCGGCTGCTTCAGTCGTTCGCCGGATTGGGCGTCGGCAGGTGCAGCCGTTCCAGGGTGGCGAGCCGCTGATCGACTTTCCCGAACTCGATCTCGACGCCTCGGAGTCGAGCATCAATGTTCCGGACGTCGGTCTCGATGCGATCCAGACGCGCGTTCGTCTCGGCTCCCTGCGACCAGAGCAGGCCGCCCACCAGCAGCACGGCACCATTGATCCACTGCGCATCCCGACTCGGCATCAGTAACAGCCTACCACGCACACCCGACCCCGTCGCACCGGCATCGATGTGCTTGGCAGACGCGCTCGGATCGCGTGAGAGCTTGTACAGGGACGGCGAAGAGGCGTAGTGCCGAGGGTGGGGATCGAACCCACACGGCCCTCACGGGCCACGGGATTTTAAGTCCCGAGTGTCTACCAGTTCCACCACCTCGGCATCGGCCGCCCGGCGGTCACGGGCTGCAACGATGGTACCGTCGCGCCATACCTGACCGCCACCGTTCGGCAATTCCCGACTTCGCGCCGAGGTGTCGGTGCGCGCCGAAGCCTGCGAGGCCCGGTATATGGCGGCCGATCAGATCCGCACGGCTCGACGCCGCGGGCGCTGGCTGCCGGCCGCCTTTGGGACCGGCTGGCTGTCAGGGCATCGTGGTTCTATGGTCCGCCGACGACGACTGTCACGCCGGTACTGGCGCGCGACGCGCGCTGCGCGCGGTCGAACTCGATCAGTGCGCGCTGGTAGTCGAGGATCGCGCGCAACTCCAACTCCTGAGCGGCGGCCAGCTCGCGCTGCATCTGGACGACCAGGTAGTTGGTCGACAGCCCGACCTCGAACTTGATCTCCTCCGCTCGAAGCTGCTCCTCCGCGAGCTCCCGGGCGACGGCCGCAGCCTGGATGCTCTCCTGGATCGCTTCTATCTGGAGCGCGGCATTGGTCACCTCGCCCACGATCTGGATCTCGACCCATTCGAGCTGGACCTCGTTCTGCCGAAGCTCCAGCCGCGCCCGCTCGTAGGCGGCCTCGTCCGCGCTCCGACCCAGCGGGTAGCTCATCTGGACCTGGACGCTCCAGATCGGGTAGTCCGCCCCGACGATGTCGCCGACCGCGTCCCGGTAGCCACCCGGGATCACCTCTCCCCCGCCCCCCAGGATCTGCTCGAACGTACTCCCGGAAGGCAACAGCCGGGGACCGCCCTGGCCGGTCAACTGATAGTTTCCGATCAGATCGAGAGCGGGAAGCCTGCTGTTCCGCAGGTTCTCGGCCGTGGCGTTGTTGCCGTCGATCCGGCGCCGCACCCGGGCGATGTCGGTGCGCCGGTCGAGCGCCGTTCGGATCGCTCCCTCAAGGTCGATCGGCATCGCATCCGTCCGCGGCTCGTCCGTCGGGTTGATCTCCGCGTTCCACAGCTCGTCCGTCCTGCCGTCGACGATGAGCAGCTTGAGAGCCAGCTCGTTGGTTCGCAGCACGCGAACCGCCTCGGCCAGCGACTGCCGCCGCAGCGCGGCTTCCGCCCGCGCCTGCACGACCTCGATCTCCCCTACCATGCCGATCTCGACACGCACGCGATTGTCGCGCACGAGTAGCTCGGCCAGCTCCAGCGACTGTCGCTGCACCTCGACGGCCGCGCGCGCATGGACCAGCTCCCAGTACGCCAGCCGGACGTCGGCGAGCGTGTTGACGATGGTCTCCTCCAGGTCGAGGTCGGAGATATCGCGGTCGATGCGGGAAACGACCAGTTGCGTCCGCTCATTGTCGGTTCGGAAGCCCCGCAGTAGCGGCTGCGTGTACGTCAGGCTCGCGGTCGCGGCAAGGCTCGGGTTGAAGTTCGTGAACGTGTTGGTCGACTCCAGGCGGTTGCTGTTCCAGGTCACGTCGTACCGCCCGCCACCCCACCTCACCCGCTGGCTGACGCCGACATCGTAGCTGCCCTGATCGGTGACGATGGATGCGCCGCCGAGCCCGCCGCCGTCGAGCAGCGAGCGGCTGGGCTGGGTGGCCTGATTGAGGCCGAAGCCGGAGGCGGCCAGGGGCAGAAACGCCGCGTTGGCAGTGGCGACCTGCACGTCCCGCACGAGCGGACTGATGCGCTGGACAGCGATCTGACGGTTGCGTTCGAAGGCTCGCTCGACCGCATCGGCAAGGGTGAGATCGAATCGCCGTATCGCCCGAGCGTCCTCTCCGGCCCGGTGCGCAGCTCTGGCGACTGCACCGGGGAACGTGGCTTCGAACGGCTGAGCCTGCTCAGCGCGTGCCGTCGGAAACGTCGATGCGGCAACGACCAGCCCGACCACGAAGAAGGTGCGAACCCAACTCGGCACGATGTCCCTCCCATACTCGGCAGTGCGCGTGGCAGCAGGGACAATACGCGCGGGGCACGCTGGTCATTACGGCGGGACTGCGCCGACTGGAACTGCCGAGGGTGGGGATCGACGCATCGGCCGACGCGCGGGCGCCTGAAGACCGTTGGGCGCAAGAGGCTGCGGGTCAGACCCGGGCCGGCGCGCCTCTGCTGCCGCGATACGCGGCCAGCGCCCAGGCGAACAGCCCCCCGACGCCAATCAGCGTCAACGCCAGGTTGACGATCCAGCCGACGAACGGCAGGTTGACGGCGGCGAAGACGGCGAGCAAGCCGACCAGCAGGGCCAGCGCCGGCCCGCCGGCGCCGCGGGGGCCGAGCAACGTGCGGCCCAGGAAGAGCGCGATCGGGATCTTCGCCAGGTAGATCCCCAGCGCCCAGAGCGCGAGCGCAACGAGCGCCGGCGGCAGGCCGACCAGCGTCAGGCCGGCGATGAGCGCGGCGACCGGCGTGGCGACGACGCAGAGGAATCCGACGCCGAGCGTCCTCAGCACCGCCGGGGGCGTCTCGAACCGGACTGCCGCGGCGCCCGGGGCCGCCCACAGGAACAGCCAGCCCGTCAGGAAGGCCGCGACCAGCCAGACCGACTGGCGCCGGTAGAACGATCCGGTCAGGTAGCGGCTCGGCGAGCTCTCGTCATCCCAGGAACGCACCACCGGCTCGGCGGTGAGCGACGCAGCCGGATCGATCTGCAGGACGTTCGTATCGGGGATCCGCACGGTCAGCGTCCCGCCGATGCGACTCCCCGGTCCGACGGCGACGCGACGGGCATTGGCGTACACGTTTCCCTGCACCGCGCCGGCGACGTCGACGCGATACCCGGCGGCCCGCACGCCGCGGTCCACGCTGCCCTCGACGGTCAGCGTATTGCTGAAGCTGGCGACGCCGCCGCCGAGGCGACTGCCCCCGCCCAGGCGGGTGTCCTGTGAGAACGCATAGAGGCTGCCGTCCACCCCGCCCTGTACCGTGACGAACTGGCTGGATACGAAAACGGAGCCGCCTACGTCGCCCGGCAAGTCCACGGACTGCGCCCACGCGATCACGTTGCCGTGCACCGTGCCGCGGATGACGACGCTCTGCCCGCCGGCGACGAGGTCGCCGGTCACGACGCCGTCGACGAGCACCCGCTCTCCCCGGGCGACGAGCGTGTCGTCGACCATCTCGCCGGCCGGGACCACCACGTCGCCTTCCGACGACCTGCTCACGAAGGCCTCCGCGGGAACCGCGACGGCGAGCACTATCGTCAGCAACGCCGGCAGCGCCGCCCGCCGCGCACTGCCAGCGAGGGCCGGCACGACGAGAAGCAGCAGAAGCAGCGCCGCAACGGTCTGCCCTGCCGCTGTCACCGTCGACGTGAGCGGCAATCCGTCGAAGGCCACGCCGGCGCCCAGGGTCATCCCGGTGAACAGCCAAGGCAGGCGGCCGGACGGATGAAAGGGACTGATCCACTCCAGTGAAGGCGGAAGCTGCCACGCGGTGGAAGCTCCCACCAGCCACGCCACCGCGGCCACGACGACGGATACCGCGACAGTCAGCGGCGCCAGCCCCCACCAGCGGTCACCGGGCGCGGCAGCGCCGGCGTGCGAAACCACCACGTCCGGCGCGACGCTCGATTCGTCGAGCGCGCGCTCGTGAAGCGCCTCCACGAGCAGGCTCCGCTCGGCGCGCAGCTCCGCCAGCGCGGCGCGGCAGGATGTGCAACCGCCGGCGTGGGCGCGGACGGCCGCCGCGGCGTGCGCGTCAAGCTCGCCGTCCGCCACCATCATCAGGGTCGGTTCGTCGGGACACATCATTGGCTCTTCCTGTCCGGCGCGAGCATCCGCCGCAGTTGCTTCCTGCCTCGAAACACCAGCACGGCGACGTGACCGGGCTCGATGCCGAGAAGCTCTCCGATCTCCGCGTAGGCCAGCTCGTGGAAATAGGCGAGCACCAGCGGCACCCGGTACTTGACGGGCAGCGCGGCGACTGCCTCGCGCACCTGCCGGCCGCGTTCCCGCGCGAGCAGCGCGGTCAGCGGGCCCGGCTCACGCGCCGGTGCCGGCACGCGCTCGACGTCCGCCGTGCCGAACAGCCGCGTCTCCCGGCCGCGCCGCCGCAACCGATCGAGGCAGTGATGGCTCGCGACGCCGAGGATCCAGCTCGCGAACGGCCGTTCCCGGTCGTACTGCTCGAAGCGTTGGCGGGCGCGGAGAAACACCTCCTGCGCCGCATCCTCCGCCTGGTCCGGCGAGCCGAGCAGGTAGCGGCAGGTCTGCAGCACGCGGCGGGACTGGGCGGCATAGAGGGTGTCGAAGTCGGCGCCGCCGTCGGAACGGGCCGCCGCCGTCTCCTCCCGCCGTACGCCGGTCATCGCCAGCGGCCGGAGCATGCCGCCGGCCAGGGCCGTCACCGCGTTCATCGTGCCGCCCGCCTCTTCGGCGACGAACCGGCAAGCAGCGCTGGCACCGCCTCGGGCACCGAATCCGTTCGAAGCAGCCCCCACGGCTTCGGCTCCAGTCGCGGCATCCTGCACGCCAGCATCCTGCCGATACTACGCGCCGGACGGCGCCGGGATTACGTAGATGCCGGGAGGAGTCCGATGGCGACGGCTGCAATGCGGCGCGGCGTGAACCGCGGAACACCTGCGACGGCGGGCGCCGCGGGCGATCAGTGCGGCCGGGCGCCGCCCCGCACGTTGGCGAGGACCCGCGTGATGGTGGCGGTGAGGGTGTCGACATCCCCGTCGAAGGGGCCCGCCACGACCGCCCCGCTCGAGATCTCGATGGCGATGGCCACCCCGCCGTCGACGGGCGTCACGATCCAACTGAATCCCCGCAACGCAACGGAGCGGTCCTCCGCATCCGGGTTCTGCACCTGGTCGAAGGCACCGAGGGTCAGCTCCAGCACCCGCCGGACGTCGTCGTCGGCCCATGCCGCCGGCTCGGGCCCCTCGAAGTCGACAGCGGTCTCGACGACGTCTTCCTTGCCCTTGAGCAGGACCTCCACGTTGAACGTCATCCCTGGATCCTCGCAAGCTGCTCGTCGAGCCGCGCCGGATCGGTGACCGGCTCCCGGCAGGTGAAGTTCGTGCAGACGTACGCCGTGGGGCGCCCGTCGATCTCCCGCAGGGCGCCGACGAAGGGCAGCCGCTCGGCCAGGCGCGCCTGCCCGTCGCCCGGCGTCACGCGCAGCCGCACCGCGAACGGCAGGTAGCGCCCCGCCACCACCCGTTCGAGGGCGCGCGTCTCCGCCGCAGCGGGTTGCCCGACAATCACCACCTGGGTCGCGGGAGCGTGATAGCGGACGAGCGCCGCCATCATCAGCGGCACCGCGCGCGCGGCCTGGCCCAGCCGGGTTCCGAAGCGGCCGAGCGTCTTCTCCACCCTGGCCGCCGCGTCCGGATCGTCCCGCAGGTGCGTCAACGTCAGCAGGTTCTCGACAGCCACCGAGCTGGCCGCCGGCTCCGCGCCGTCGTACTCCTCCTTGACCCGCAGGAGCACGGAGGGGTCGTCCCCGGTGGTCGCGAACCATCCGCCGCCCGCCTCGTCCCAGAACAGCGCGTCCTGCCGGGCCTGCAGCTCGATCGCCCAGTCGAGCCACGCCGGGTCGCCGGAGGACTGGAACAGCTCCAGCAGCCCCCAGACGAGATACGCGTAGTCCTCCGCGTAGCCGTCGATGGACACCGCGCCGTCGCGGGCGCGCCGCCGCAGGATGCGCCGGTCCGCATCCCACAACCGCTCGCGGGAGAAGGTCGCCGCCCGGGTCGCCGCCCCCAGGCTCCGCTCCGCCGCCGCTCCATCGAGCACGTGCGCGGCCCGCGCCAGGGCCGCGATCATCAGGCCGTTCCACGCCGCGAGCACCTTGTCGTCGAGATGCGGCCGCGGCCGTTTCTCGCGCACGTCGAACAGCATCTTCCGCGCCGCACCCAGCGTCGCCATGACGTCGTCCGTCGTGCGGCCCGTCAGCTTCACGATCTCGCCGATGTCCTGTTGCAGGAAAGGGATGCTCTTCCCCTTGAACTCTCCCATCGGATCCTGCGGGGCGTTGCCCCCGGCCTGGATCCCGAGCCGGCGCTTCGCCACCTCCGCGTCGGCGCCGAGCAGCTCGTCGACCTCGGTGTCCGTCCAGAGATAGAAGGCGCCCTCGGACTTCGCCGCATCCGTTCCGGCCGCTTCCGGCGGCAGGCTGTCGGCGTCCTCGGC
Source organism: Vicinamibacterales bacterium (assembly GCA_963662835.3). Lineage (GTDB taxonomy): Bacteria > Acidobacteriota > Vicinamibacteria > Vicinamibacterales > UBA8438 > WTFV01. The sequence continues at coordinate 4,790,233 of CAXXVU020000002.1, read as the reverse complement.
CGAGTAGAAGGCGCCCTCCGGGCTCGTCATGTCGCGCCGCACGTACTCGATGGTGTCCTCGGCCACCTGCAGCAGCGCGCCGACGCGCGCCGCCTGCCCCGCCTCCAGGCAGGCCAGGACGAGCTGCGCCTGGTCGTAGAGCATCTTCTCGAAGTGCGGCACGCGCCACGCCGCGTCGACCGAGTAGCGGTGGAAGCCGCCCCCGACGTGATCGCGCATGCCCCCGCTCGCCATCGCCTCGAGCGTGGCGACCGCGATGCGGCGCGCGTTGGCGTCGCCGCCGCGGGCGGACTCCCGGAGCAGGAAGAGGAGCTCGGCCGGCCGCGGGAACTTGGGCGCCCCGCCGAAGCCGCCGTGCCGCGTGTCGAAGGAGGACGCGAACTGCTGCACGCCTGCCGCGAGCGCTTCCACCCCGGCCACCGCGCCCGGACCGGCCCCGCCTGCGGCGCCGGACCCGGAAGAAGTCGGCTGCATGCCGCGCAACCGCTCCAGGAGCGCGTCGGCCGACTGCGCCAGCTCGCTGCGGCTGGACGCCCAGCGCGCGGCGACCTCCCGCAGCACGTCGGGAAATCCGGCCCGCCCCCAGCGCGAGTCCGGCGGGAAGTAGGTGCCGCCGAAGAACGGCTTCAGGTCCGGCGTCAGCCAGACGCTCATCGGCCAGCCGCCGGAGCCGGTGGTCGCCTGCACGAACGCCATGTAGACCCGGTCGACGTCGGGGCGCTCCTCCCGGTCCACCTTGATCGACACGAAGTGCTCGTTCAGCAGCGCCGCGATGTCGGCGTGCTCGAACGACTCGTGCTCCATGACGTGGCACCAGTGGCAGGTCGAGTAACCGATCGACAGGAAGATCGGCTTGTCCTCGCGGCGCGCGCGCTCGAACGCCTCGTCGCCCCAGGGATACCAGTCCACGGGGTTTCCGGCGTGCTGCTGCAGGTACGGACTGGGCTCGCCGGCGAGATGGTTGGGCATGGCTGGAATGACGGCGCGAGCACGGAGGCGAGCGACGGCGGCGCCGCTCATTCTATACAATCCGCGCCTTGCTTTCCGCCGCCCTGCTCCCCGCGCTGTGGCCGTGGCCGAACGAGTCGCTCACGCCCAGCGGGTCTCCACGTCGTACGCGGCGAAAACAGCGTCGCGGCTCACGAGCACGGCGTGCAGAGCCTGCGCCTGCGCGATGAACAGCCGGTCGAACGGATCACGGTGGTGCTGCGGCAGGGCGACCGAGGCAATCATGTCATCGACCTGGGGAATGGCCAGCTTGACGCCGGTGGCGGCCACAAGCTCCTTCTTCCATGACGGCACGTCGTCGATCTCGATTCTGCCTTTCCGCGCCAGCAAGGCGATCTCCCAGAACGCGGCAGTCGATACGAGCACGCGCCCCGAGCGGCTTGCCGCGTCCAGCTCGTCGGCAAGTGCGGGCGGCATCGCTGTGCCGATCTGCCAGTGAATGATGGCGTGCGTGTCGAGCAGGAACCGCGTCACACGTGTGCATCCCAATCATCCAGCGGCAGAAACGCCTCGTCGTCAGCCACGCGCAGGCGGGGCGTAATCGTCATGCGCCCACGCCAATCCGGGTGCCCGGCAGGCAGGAGCCTGGCCACTTCCGTGCCGTTCCTGACGATGATGATTGGCTCTCCGCGACTGGCCCGATCGACCAGGTCGAACAGGTTACGCCGCAGGCGGGTGATCGTGACAGTCACAGCCAGTCAGTGTACCTGATCATCGACGGAGTGTACAGGTACGTCAACTTGGCATTCCGGCAGTCGTTCGGCCCGGATACCTGTAACCGGGGAGCGAAACCATGCTTGCTGGTACACGCGAGCACGCCTCGACTCGCGCGAGTCAAGGTGGCGGCCTACCGGCGAACGGATGCGCGCCAGCGGTTGGTCGCCTCGGCCTCACGACCAGGTGAGGGTGCCGGTGCTCTGCCCGAACGCGTCGGTCTCCACGCCCATCTTCTGCAGCATCGTCACGAACAGGTTGCAGAGCGGCGCGTTGTGCTCGCCCTCGTGCACGATGTGCTTCCCGTGGGAGTAGCCGCCCCCGGCGAGCAGAATCGGCAGGTCGACCGGCGTGTGCGCGTTGGCGTTGCCGAGGTTGCTGCCGAACAGGACGGTCGTCTTGTCCAGCAACGAGCCGCTCGCGTCGCCGCGCCCCTGCAGGTCGGTCAGCAGGTCGCCGAAGGCCCGGACGATCTCGGTCTCGACCCGCTTCAATTGCGCGATCTTGGTGTCGTCCTGCCCGTGGTGCGACAGGTTGTGCTGGTCGACGCTCACGCCCTGGACCTGCGGCACGCTGCCGTGGTCGTGGATCATCATGCTGACGACGCGCGACGAGTCGGTCTCCAGAATCAGCGGAATCATGCGCAACAGCAGCCGGATGCGGCCGATGAGGTCGGCGGGGTCCGGTATGTCGGTGGGCGGCTCCGCGTCGACCACCGGCTTCGGCCGGTCGAGCCACGCCTGCACCTCGGTGAGCTCCTGCTCGGCCGCCCGCACCGCGTCGAAGTAGGCGTCCAGCTTCCGCTGGTCGGCCGCGCTGACGCGCCGGCGCAGCGCCGTCGTCTGCGACTTCAGGCGGTCGAGAATGCTGCCGCCGTCGTTGAGGCTCCGCGCCTCGCGCTCGACCTCCTCCGGGGTGCCCTGCAGGAACAGCTTCCTGAACAGGTTGGCGGGGCTGGTCTCGGCCGGCACCATCGCGCCGCTGGTGGTGAAGGACTGGCTCTGCGGACTCAGCGTCCCGAGCACCACCGACGGGAAGCGGGTCACGTAGCCGAGGTGGTCGGCCGCCGCCTGGTCGAGCGAGACCGTGTTGCGGAAGCCGTCGAGGCCGGGGCGCCGCGCCGCGGTCAGCCAGGTGATCTCGGAGTTGTGCGGCTGGCGGCCGGACTGCTCCTCGTGCGAGAAGCCGGAGAACAGCGTGTACCGCGAGCGGTGCTCGTCGATGAGGCTCAGGTACTCCGTCGCCTCGTAGCCGGCCCCGGCGGTGCGCGGGAACCACGACGACGAATAGAGCCCCAGCGTGCTGCAGATGGTCACCATGCGCCGCGGCGCCTCGACTGCCGCCGCGCGAGCCAGCGCCGGCGCCATCGATTCGAGCAGCGGCAGCCCCAGCGCCACGCCGGAGGCCCGCAGGAACGTGCGTCGATCGAGCGGTCGGGTCAGGGTCATCGCTAGCGGCTCCTGAAGAGATCGCTCCGCACGACCTCGTGAATCATGGTTCGGATGGGATAACCGGCGCCGCCGGTCCGCGCGACGACGCGCTCGACCGCGTCGCGGTCCGCGAACTCGATCTCCGCCCCGGTGGCGAACACCAGGAACCTCGAGGCCAGGTGGCGGGCCACCTGCTCGACGTCGTTCTTCAGCATGAGGCGCTTGTAGTCCTCGATGCCGGAGAAGGCTTCCCCCGCCGGGGTGACGCCGGTCGCGTCGACGGCCGGGCCCTCCGTATACGGCAGCGGCACCGTGAAGTCGCCGAACGTCGCCTCGCCGCCGTTGGCCCGATAGCTGGTCCGGAACCCGCCAATCGGATCGAACGACTCGAGGGCGAAGCCGGGCGGATCGATCCGCCGGTGGCAGCTCGCGCAGACGGGATTGGCGCGATGCGCCGTCAACAGCTCGCGAATCGTCGTGGTGCCCCGCGTATCGGGCTCCAGCCCCTCGATGCCGGGCGGGGGCGGCGCCGGGGGCTGCCCGAGCAGGTTGGCGAGCACGAAGTTGCCGCGCGGCACCGGCGAGGTCGTCGTGCCGTTGGCCGTCACCTTGAGCACGCTGGCCTGCGTCAGCAGCCCGCCGCGGGGGCTGTCGGCCGGCAGCGTCACCCGGCGCATCTGCTGCCCGGCGACGTCCGGCAGGCCGTAGTGCTGCGCGAGGCGGCGGTTCGCGAAGGTGAAGTCGGCGTCGATCAGATGATCCACGCCGCGGTCCTCCGCGATCAGCTCGGCCAGGAACAGCTCGGTCTCCTGCGCCATCGCCTGCCCGAGCCGGTCGTCGTACTCGGGATAGAGCCCGGCGTCGGGGCTGGTCGCCCGCAGCTCGTAGAGCCGGAAGGCCTGGCCGGCGAAGTCCCGGACGAAACGCTTCGACCGGGCGTCGTCCAGCATCCGGTCGACCTGCGCGGCCAGCGCCGCCGGGTCCGACAGCCGGCCCGCGCGCGCCGTCTCGAACAGCTCGTCGTCCGGCATGCTGCGCCACAGGAAGTACGACAGCCGCGAGGCCAGCGCGAAGTCGTCCAGCCTCCCCGCGTCCCCCGCCTGGAACAGGAAGGCGGGCGCGCTCAGAATGGCGCGCAGCGGCACCCGGACAGCCTCGATGAACGGCCGCCCGTCCACGAGCAGCGGCGCGGCGAGGCTGGCGTAGGACTCCAGCTCGCCCGGAGCCAGCGGCCGGCGGAACGCGCGCGGCGCGAACTCGGCCACGACGTCGAGGACGTGCTCGTAGGGCGTCTTGGCCAGGGCAATCTCACCCGCGTCGTCGAACTCGACCCCCGCCAGCAGTTGCCGGGTGCTCGGCGGCGGCCAGACGTCCGCGTCGAGGAGCGGCCCCTCGATGGTCAGCGACCGGAACGCGATGCCCTCGCCCGGGTAGTCCTTCATGCCGCCGTAGCCCTTGGAGGGATCCCCCCCGACCGGCTGCGGGAAGCCCCCCGGCGGAGCGTCGAGGTCGGCGACCGAGAGCCCGATCAGGTCGCCGGGGCGCAGGTACGGCGTCAGCTCCACGGCCCGCGGCTCCCCCACCAGGTCGAAGACGCCGATCAGCTCGTCGAGCGACGCCGCCACCCCCGCCATCTTCCCGCGATACACGGTCAGCGTGACCGGCGTGTCCGCCTGGTACGGATAGGCGTCGACGGTGACGCGGTAACGGCCCGGCGCCGACGCCACGAAGCCCTCGGTGCCGCTGTGAAACGTGTACGTCGAGCCGAAGTCGAAGAACGCCACGAAGGCGTCGTCCACCTTCTTGACGATGCCGAGCCCCAGGGCCTCGGCGTTCTCGATGAACGGCAGGTACTGCGAGTTCACGTACTCGATCGTGCGCTCGACCGGATCCGGACGGGAGCCTGTCCGTAGCGCCGCGTCCAGCGCCCGGCCGGCGGCCTCGAGGTAGGCGCGCACGTGCAGCGGCGACATGCTCTGGTTCGCCGCCACCGTGTCGAACCCGCCGGAATCGGCCTCCGCCGGCAGCCCCTGGGAAAGGTCCAGACCGACCGCCTCGTCGACCTGCAGCAGGTCCGCGACGGTGTAGGCGTACTCCAGGCGCGTGAGCCGGCGCAGCGGGGTGCGCAGCTCGCCGCGGGCCGCGAGGTTGGCGTCGGTCAGCGCGCGCTTCAGCGATCCGAGCGCCGTCTCCACCACCGCCGCTTCGGGCCGTCGGGCGGCCGCCGGCGGCATCTCGCCTTTCTCCACCCGCTCGTAGATGCGCTCCCAGGCGCGGAACGTCTCGCGGTCGGTCAGGTCATGGCCGAGGCTGCCGAGGTCGAGCGGCGTGACCGTGCGCGCGCCGTGGCACGCCAGGCAGGACGTCTCGACGAGCGGCCGCACGTCCGCCTCGAACGACTGCGCGGCTGCGCCGGCCGGCACGAGTGCCGCGAGCACCAGCGCCGGAAGCCCGCCGAGACGCATCGAATGTGTTCGCTCCCTCACGTCCGTCACCCTCTCTTCCGCTCGCCCTGCGCCATCCGGCATGCATCGTCGACCCCGCCGGAGCCGGTGTCGTTACCTTGCGACACAACTCGGACCGTCGCCGCAACAAAGTAAGTGAACGCTCACGTACGGTAACAGTCCGGACTCCCTGGGGCAAGCCGCGCCGACGGCTCCCGGCAAGCGCCCGCCGGGACGCTCCGCGGTGGCGGATCATCGGGCTTGCACCGTTTTCCCGCCTCAGTGGATACTCACGCATACACAAGTGAGTATTCGCTCACGTTCGTTCTGGAGGAGGAGGCGAACATGCGACTGCGGCGGAGGGGAAGCTCGATCACGCTGCTCTCGGTGCTGCTGCTGGCCGGGGCTGCGGCCGCACCGGAAACCGCGCTCGGCCAGGACCAGGCCGGCATCACGGGACAGGTCGTCGACGAGACGGAGGCGGCCCTGCCGGGCGTGACGGTCGAGGCGCGCAGCCCCGCTCTGATCGAACAGGTACGCACGGTCTTCACGGACAGCGCGGGCAACTACCGTTTCATCACGCTGCCGCCGGGCGCCTACTCCGTCACGTTCACGCTCCCGGGCTTCCGGCGCGTCGTGCGCGAAGGCGTCGTGCTGACGGGGGCCTTCGTGGCGCCGGTCGACGCCCGGCTCGAGGTCGGCGGACTCGAGGAGACGGTGATGGTCACCGGCGTGGCGCCGCTGGTCGACGTCGTGAGCAACCGCCAGCAGACGGTACTGACGACCGAGGAGATCAACGCGCTGCCCGGCTCGGCCAACGTGCTGACCGCCATGCAGTACGTGCCGGGGGTGCAGGGAAACTGGAACAGCGAGTCGCTGGGCGCGGTCATCCACGGCTCGGACGGCCCGGACAGCCAGCCGCACGTCGACGGCATCAAGAGCGGCATGCAGCTCGGCTCCCGCAACTCGTTCGTGGGCGGCATCGGCCTGCTGACGGATGAGGGATCGGCCGCGGAGCTGGTCTTCGACGTCTCCTCGCAGTCGGCGGAGTACGCCACCAGCGGCGTGCGGTCGAACATCATCCCGAAGTCGGGCGGCAACGAGCTCTCCGGCGGCGTGTTCACCGGCGGCCAGACCCAGAGATTCATCTCGGACAACCAGAGCCAGGACCTGAAGGACATCGGCTTCGAGTTCGCACCGTCGGACTTCAACTGGAACGTCAACCCGTTCCTCGGGGGACCGGTCGTGCGGGACAGGCTGTGGTTCTTCACCTCCGCCACCGAGTCCCGGGGCAAGAGCTTCCTCCTCGACTCGTTCTGGGACCTCGACGAGCCGTCGACGCCGGAAGGCGTCACCGAAGACGATCTGCGCGCCTACAACCAGACCGAATCGGGCCAGCAGCAGTTTCGCCTCACGTGGCAGATCTCCGAGCGCAACAAGCTGATGGGCTCGTACCACGGGCACCGCAACAACTTCGACCACGTGGTCGGAACCAACTTCGGCCGCGTGAGCGCGGAGGCGCTGTTCAACGGGATCTCCACTCCGACCAGCCTGTCGACCTTCCGCTGGACGTCGCCCGTCACCAGCCGGCTGCTGACGGAGGTGACGTTCGCCTACTCGCGCCAGGATCTGTACATGAACGCGTTCGAGGAGAACTACGGCCGGGTGCCGTTCCAGGACTGGGCCACCGGCGAGCACTACAACACCAGCTTCCTCAACATCGCCGACGAGACGCACCGGCGCCACCTGCAGGCGTCGGTCTCCTACGTCACCGGATCGCACAACCTGAAGGCCGGCCTCACCTACATGAGCAACGTGCAGTACTACGCTTGGCCGGCGGCCGGGGACATCTTCACGGCCTACTCGGTCAACCGGTGGCCGGTCGGACTGCTGGTGATGGCCAACGGGGCCTTCGAGAACGAGCGCAAGCAGAACTGCGACTGCGGACTCTACGTGCAGGACGCGTGGACGCTCGACCGCTTCACGCTCAACCTGGGCCTGCGCTACGACTGGTTCGTCAACTCCATCCCGGGCGGATCGCGGCCGGCCGGCTACTTCACGCCGGAGCTGCGGATCGACGGCTACCCCGACATTCCCAAGTGGCAGGACTGGAACGCGCGCCTCGGCATGGCCTACGACCTGTTCGGCGACGGCAGCACCGCGCTGAAGCTGGCCGTCGGGCGCTACGTGGCGAACGAGGCGCTCGGAATCAGCGACCCGTTCAACCCGCTCTCGCCGACGGGGAACCTGGACTACCGGTCATGGACCGACCTGAACTTCGACGGCACCGTGCTCAACGCGGACGGGACGCCGCAGTACGAGGAGATCGGGCCCTCCTTCAACCCCAACTTCGGCACCCCGACCAGCGCCGTCACTCTGGATCCGGACGCGCCCCGCACCCACAACTGGGAGTACTCCGGCGGCATCGAGCGCCAGTTGGCGGACGGCTGGTCGGTGAGCGGGATGTGGCACCGGCGGAGCTACTCCGGCTTCCGGTGGCAGGACAACCTGAACCTGCAGGCCGGCGACTGGGCCCCGGTGACGTTCACCGCGCCGACCCACGCGACCCTGCCGAACGGCGGCGGCGAGCAGATTGCCGTCTACGAGTTCGCCGACCCGAGCTTCGCCTACTCGACGGGCGAGCGGCTGATGACCCTGGCCCCCGACGACTGGCGGACCTGGAACGGGTTCGAGGTGATCGTCGACGGCCGGCTGCCGCGCGGCGGCTTCATGAATGCGAGCTTCACGGCCGGCGCCAACGAACAGTCCTTCTGCACGAGCGGCCGCCTGGACGACCCCAACGACCTGCGGTTCTGCGAGTGGGACGAGCCCTACCGCCCCATGGGCAAGCTGTTCGGCGCCGTCCCGCTGCCCTTCGACACGATGATCTCCGGCCTGTTCCAGATGTTCTCGGGGGGACGCCGCGAGGCGCGCTGGCGCGTCGACGAGGCCGACATCGGGCGCCCGCTCATCAACGCGGACGATGCGGGCACCACCAACGTGGAGCTGATCGAGCCGGGCACGCAGTTCTACGACGCCACCACCACGCTGCTGGTGCGGTTCATCAAGGACGTCAACGTCGGCACGTCCCGGTTGCGGCTGTTCATGACCGCGAGCAACATCTTCAACAAGGCCGCGGTCACGGCCCGGAACCAGTTCTTCGGCGGCGGCGGCGTGTTCAGCCCCGACTACGACCGGCCAACCGTCATCCAGGACGGCCGCGCGTTGTCGTTCGGCATGCAGTGGCAGTTCTAGGAGCCTGCGCCGTAGAACGCAACGCAGTGAGTTCTGAGGCGCAGGGTCCTCGAGCGGTGGGGGCTGGGGCCAGACACGGAGCCTGCGACGGGTTTGGCGGCGCTAGGAGTCTGCGCCGCAGAACGCAACGGAGTGCGTTCTGCGGCGCAAGGTCCTGGGGCGGTGGCCGGGGAGCCGGCGGGCCTCCCCGGCCCCCACGGTCGAGCGCCGACCACCGCCCCGCGTTCCGCTTGCTACACTTCTCATGGTGCGTACGCTATCGTCGGACTCCACCGCAGCCTCCGAAACGAGTGAGCCGCCCACGGCCCGCCGCCAGCGGCTCTCCGCGGACCAGCGCCGGGCGCAGCTCATCGAGGTCGCGATATCGCTCTTCGGCCAACGGGGCTTCCACGGCGCCACCACCAGGGCCATCGCCGACGCCGCGCGGGTCAGCGAAGCGACCATCTTCCGGCACTTCCCCTCGAAGGAAGACCTGTACATCGCCGCCTTCCGGCAGCGCACCGGCGTCGGCACGGAGCAGTTCGTCACTCTGCTCGAGGATCTCGCGGACCGGCAGCAGGACGAAGAGATGCTGCAGTCGCTCGGCCGGGCGATGCTGACGGGGTACGAGCAGGATCGCGATCTGCACCGCATGCTGATGTACGCCTGGCTCGACCAGAACGAGGCCGCGAACCAGCGGATGTGGAAGCAGATGCGCGAGTCCCCGCTCTTCGCGTTCCTGGAGCGTTACATCGCCCGCCGGCAGTCGGAGGGCGTCTTCGGTCCGGGCGACCCGGCGCTCCTCTCCGCCGGCCTGGTGGCGCTGCCGGTCCACTACGCGGTCCAGACCAGGCTGTACGGGATAGGCTCGGACGCGCCCGACGAGGAGGTCGTCGCGCTGTACGCGCGGTTCCTGCTGGCCGGGCTGCGCGGTGCAGCGTCCGGCACGCCGTCCGGACCGCAGGATCCGGTCTGAATCGGGAGTCCTACTTCTCCGGCTCCTTCCACGCCTGGTACGAACCCAGCGTCCGCAGCGACGGCGCGAACTCGGCCAGGTGCATCAGCGCGCGGGCGCAACGCAGGTCGTTGCGGTTCGCGGAGACGTCGGCGTAGAAGCGGTACTCGAACGGCTTGTCCGGAATCGGCCGCGACTCCAGCTTGGCCAGGTCGATGTCGCGCAGGGCGAAGACGCTGAGCGCCTTGAAGAGCGCCCCGGGGCCGTTGGACACCGTGAAGACGATGGTCGTCTTGTCGGGCTCGCCGAGCGGCTCCGGGTCCCGGCTGACGACCAGGAACCGGGTGCAGTTGTCCGCGAAGTCCTGGACGCCGCTCTTGAGGATGGTGAGGCCGAACACCTCGGCGGCCCGCTCGGAGGCGATGGCGGCGCAACCGTCCAGGTCCTGCTCCCTGATCATCTTGGCGCTGCCCGCGGTGTCGTAGGTCGGCACCATCTCCACCCCGTTCAGGGTGCGCAGGAAGCGCTCGCACTGGGCCAGCCCCTGCGGGTGCGAATAGACCTTCCGCACGTCCTCGAGGCGGGTCCCTTCGCGGACGATCAGGTGGTGCACGATGGGCTGCTTGACCTCGGCGACGATCGGCAGCTCGTGCTCCAGCAGCAGGTCGTAGTTGCGGTGGATGCTGCCCCCGATGGTGTTCTCGATGGGCAGGATGCCGTGCGTCGCCTCCTCCTTCGCGACGGCGTGAAAGACGTCGTCGAACGACGGCCGCGGCAGCGGATCGGCGCTGGGGTTGAAGCGCAGGGCCGCCGCCTCGCTGTAGGCTCCCTGCTCTCCCTGATAGGCGATGCGCACGGTCGTCTCCCACCTAGAACCGAATGGCCAGACCGGTGGACATGCGCCAGAACGAGATGTCCTCGATGAGGAAGTCGGAGAGGCCGAGGCTGTCCGGCAGGCGGAGCGTCTCGAGATCGGACGAGGTCACGCTCCGCACGTAGCGCAGGTCCACCCGGATGCCGACGCTGCGGCTCAGGAACCCCAGGATGCCGCCCCCGGCGTCGAGTCCGAGGCCGCCGCTGCGCGCGGTCGCGCCGTCGCTCACGACCTCTTTCCGCAGCCACCCCAGGCCGCCGACCAGGTACGGTCTGAACCGACCGAACGGAAACCCGATCACGCCGTTGCCCATCAGCATCGTCACCCGGCTGTTGTCGGCGAAGGCCGGGCTGCCCATCGCCTCGGACGTCCGGCCGAAGTCGAGCTCGAATCCGATGCCGCCGCCCAGCGTCGACGCCATCGAGGCGCCGATGGTCGTCACCTTGACGGCGTCGTCCCGCGTGGCGAACGACTGGCCGATGAACGGGGTGAACACCGTGTCGGCGTCCGCCGGGGAGGGACTCGCGGCGCAGGCCGCGGCGGCGGTCAGCGCGATGGCGATGCACCGCCTCGGTTGGTTCCGCCAGCGCTCCCCTATGCTGCACCTCCGGGTGGCTCGCGCTTCGAAGCGCGCATCGGAGCATGATAGCAGCCGGCGACCCCCGACCCCGGCCGGGCGCAGGCGCGTTCCAGCGCAATCGGCGCCCGCGAAGCGGCACGTCCCGAGCCGAGCGGATGCCGCGTCTATAATCGACCCATGTCCGCCTTGTCGAACCCGGCCCGCAGGACAAGACCCGCCGCAGCCACGGCCTCGCAGAACACCGCGGCTCCCCGATCGACGCCTGCACGCGACGACGCCGTGATCTGCGAACGCTGCGGCGCGGAGATGTTCCGGATGCACGCTGTCTGGCGCTGCCCCGCCTGCCGCTACAAGACCGACTGCTGCGGCTGGTGATGGACCGGCTGCGATCCCGGGTCAGGACGGATTCCGCCGAGTTCCGCGCGAACCGTGCCGCGATGACGGCGCTCGTCAGCGAGCTGGCCGAGCGGCGCGCCGCCGCGCGCGAGGGTGGCGGCCCGGCGGCGCGCGAGCGCCTGCGCGGCCAGGGGAAGCTGACGGCGCGCGAGCGCATCGACCGCTTGCTGGACGATGGATCGCCGTTCCTCGAGCTGGCCCCGCTGGCGGCGTACGGGATGTACGACGGCGCAGCGCCCGCCGCAGGACTCGTGACCGGGATCGGACGCGTGTCGGGCCGCGAGGCGATGATCCTGGCCAACGACGCCACGGTGAAGGGCGGGACCTACTTCCCCGTGACGGTCAAGAAGCACCTGCGCGCGCAGCAGATTGCGGCGGACAATCGCCTGCCCTGCCTCTACCTGGTCGACTCCGGCGGCGCCTTTCTGCCGCTGCAGGCCGAGGTGTTCCCGGACCGCGAGCACTTCGGGCGCATCTTCTACAACCAGGCGCGGATGTCGGCCGCCGGCATTCCGCAGATCGCGGTGGTGATGGGCTCGTGCACGGCGGGCGGGGCCTACGTCCCGGCGATGTCGGACGAGACGATCATCGTCCGCGGTGCGGGCACGATATTCCTCGGCGGCCCGCCGCTGGTGAAGGCCGCCACCGGCGAGGAGGTGACGGCCGAGGAGCTGGGCGGCGCCGACGTCCACACGCGCGTGTCCGGGGTCGCCGACTACCTGGCCGAGGACGACGAGCACGCGCTGCGCCTGGCCCGCACCGTCGTGTCGACCCTGCCGCCGGCGGCCGCCGCGGCCGGGACCGCGGAACGCGCCGCTCCGGAGGATCCGGCCTGCGATCCGGAGGAGCTGCTGGGCGTGGTGCCGCCCGACCCCCGCAAGCCCTACGACGTCCGCGAGGTCATCGCGCGCCTGGTCGACGGCTCGCGCTTCGACGAGTTCAAGGCGCGCTACGGCCCCACCCTGGTCACCGGCTTCGCCCGGCTGCACGGGCTGCTCGTCGGCCTGGTCGCCAACAACGGGGTGCTCTTCTCGGAGTCCGCCCTCAAGGCGACCCACTTCATGCAGCTCTGCAACCGCCGGCGCGTGCCGCTGGTGTTCCTCCAGAACATCACCGGCTTCATGGTGGGCCGCGAGTACGAGCAGCGCGGCATCGCCAAGGACGGCGCCAAGATGGTCAACGCGGTGGCGAACTGCGTCGTCCCCAAGGCGACGGTCATCATCGGGGGCTCGTTCGGCGCCGGCAACTACGGCATGTGCGGGCGCGCCTACGACCCGCGCTTCCTCTGGACCTGGCCCAACGCGCGCATCTCCGTCATGGGCGGCGAGCAGGCGGCCGGCGTGCTCTCGACCGTCAAGGCCGACCAGGCGGCCCGTGCGGGCAGGAGCCTCACCGAGAAGGAGCTGGAAGCGGTGCGGGCGCCGATCCGGGAGAAGTACGAGCTGGAAGGATCGCCGTACTACGCCACCGCCCGCCTCTGGGACGACGGGATCCTGACCCCGGCGGAAACGCGCGACGCGCTGGCGCTGGGCCTGGCGGTGGCGTGCCGCGCGCCGATCGAGGCGCCGTCGTACGGCGTGTTCCGGATGTAGCGTCCATGTTCACGCGCGTCCTGATCGCCAACCGCGGAGAGATCGCGGTACGGATCGCGCGCACCTGCCGCGCGCTCGGCATACCCGTCGTGGCGGTCTTCTCGGACGCAGACCGCTCGGCGCGCCACGTCGCCGCGGCGGACACGGCCGTGCGGATCGGGCCGGCCCCGGCGGCCGAGAGCTACCTCTCGGTCGAACGCATCATCGACGCGGCGCGCACGAGCGGGGCCGACGCGGTCCATCCCGGCTACGGCTTTCTATCCGAAGACCCGGCACTGCCGGCGGCGTGCGCCAAGGCAGGGTTGACCTTCATCGGCCCCCCGGCTGACGTGATCGCCCGCTTCGGGTCGAAGATCAACGCGCGCCGCGCGGCCGGGGATGCGGGCGTCCGGGTCGTGCCCGGCGGCGAACCCGAAGACCAGTCCGAGGCCGGAATCGCCGCGGTGGCGCGGCGCACCGGCTTCCCACTGATCCTGAAGCCGGCGGCCGGCGGCGGCGGCAAGGGGATGGTGACGGTGGAAGCCGAACCCTCGCTCGCAGAAGGCATCGCACGAGCGCGGCGCGAGGCGCTGGCCACGGCCGGCGACGGAACCCTGTACGTCGAGCGGCGCATCGAGCGGCCGCGGCACGTCGAGGTGCAGGTGGTGGCGGATCGGCACGGCGGCGTCCTGCAGCTCGGCGAGCGCGACTGCTCCACCCAGCGGCGCCACCAGAAGGTGATCGAGGAGACGCCGGCGCCCGGTCTGGCTTCCGCCCTGCGCACCCGCCTCGCCGCGGCGGCGGTCGACGTGGCGCGTCACGCCGGCTACGAGAACGCCGGCACCGTGGAGTTCCTGATCGACGGCGCCGGCGACGACGCCGCGTACTACTTCCTGGAGATGAACACGCGCCTGCAGGTCGAGCACCCGATCACGGAGCTGGTGACCGGCGTGGACCTCGTCGAGGCACAGCTCGTCGTCGCCGCGGGAAGACCGCTACCCTGGAGCGCGGCCGAGGTCGCACCCCGCGGCCACGCCATCGAGTGCCGCGTCTACGCCGAGGATCCGGCCAGCGGCTACCTGCCGCAGGGGGGGACGATTCTCGGCTACCACGAGCCGGCCGGCCCGGGCATCCGCGTCGACTCGGGGGTGGGCGCCGGCAGCGAAGTTCCGGTCCACTACGACCCGCTGCTCGCCAAGCTCGCCGCCGCCGGGCGTACCCGCGAGCAGGCGCGGCGCCGCGCCTGCGCGGCGCTCGGCGAGTTCGCGGTGCTCGGCCTGCGGACCAACATCGGCCTGTTGCGGCGCGTGCTCGCTCACGAGGCTTTCGTGGCGGGCGACGTGCACACCGGGTTCCTGGCGGAGCACGGGAAGACGCTGGTCGAGACGGAGGCGGACGAGATGACGCTGGCCGCCGTCGCCGCCGCGGCGAGCGCCGTGCGGTCGAAACGAGATCGCCGTACATCCGCCGGCGGCGGCTCCGGCGCACACCTCCATCCGCCTGGCGACGCCGTTCGCGACGAGCAGGACGCCGGGGTCTGGAACCGTCTGGCCGGCTGGAGGCTGGGAGCCGATGGCTGAGCCCCGGCTGGAGCGGTGGCTGGTGACGTGCGGCGCCGCCAGCCGCCAGATTCGCTGCCGGGGCGGCGCCGACGACCCGGTGCTGGAGATCGAGATCGGCAGCGGCGATGCGGCCCGGACGCTCACCGCGACCATTGTCTCCTGCTCCGAGGACACCTGCGTCGTCGCGATCGCCGGACAGTCGCTGGTCGTTCGACTCGCGGCCCGCGGCGACGGCTTCCACGCCACGGCCGACGGCGATACGTTCAGCGCGGAACGCGCCGCCGAGGCCGGCGCGGACTCTCCTGCCGGCGACCGTACGAACGCCGCGGAGCGCTCCGCGGCCGCGGACCTCGATGCGCTCGCCGCGCCGATGCCCGCCACCGTGAGCGCCATCCTCGTGGAGCCGGGCACCGTCGTGGAGGCGGGCAATACGCTGCTGCGGCTCGAGGCGATGAAGATGGAGCTGGCGATCCGCGCTCCGTCGCCGGGTCGCGTGACCAGCGTCGACTGCCGCGTCGGGGACCTCGTGCAGCCGGGACGGCCGCTCGTCGCTCTGGAGTCGGCTGCGGCGAAGGCGGCGAGGACACAGGACTGAATCGCAGGTGCACCCCCGTCGGGCCCGGCACCGACACTATCGCGGAGGGTTCTTCAGGGAACGACGGGTGTGCCCACTGGTAACATGGCTTGATGCGCCTCACCCACGTCACCGTAAAGAACTGGCGGAACTTCAAGCAGGCGGACTTCGATCTTCAGGATCGAATGTTCGTGATCGGTCCCAACGCGTCCGGAAAATCGAATCTTCTTGATGCACTACGTTTTCTCAAGCATGTCGCATCGCCGGGCGGGGGCTTCCAGGACGCCGTAGCCCGCCGGGGCGGAATGGCGCGCATCCGGTGCTTGGCGGCAAGGAATTTCAATCACGGTCGCGTCACGCTGCGGATCACGATTGGCGATGAATCCAACCCAACACGATGGTCGTACGAAGTCACGTTCACGGCAGAGCCGCGGGGGCTTCACCGGCCGATCCTCAAGAAGGAGATCGTCACGAGCGAGGGTCGGGAACTGCTCGCAAGACCAAGCGCGGATGACAGGATCGATGCGGAACGAATGACCCAGACGCATCTCGAGCAGGTCAATGCCAACCGCGACTTCCGTCCAATCGTCGAGTTTCTCAGGTCGATACGGTACCTCCATCTCGTACCGCATCTCATTCGGGATCCGGAGCGAGGCGCGGATCGCATAGAGGACCCTTATGGGGCCGACTTCCTGTTCAGGATGGCCGAGACACCCAAGAAGACCCGCGTCCGGCGTCTGCACCAGATCAACCAGGCCCTGAGAATCGCCGTCCCCCAACTGGACGAGCTGAACCTGGTGCAGGACGACATCGGCCGCTGGCATCTGGAGGCCCGGTACAAGCACTGGAGACCTCAACCGGCTGTGCAGAACGAGCGAGACTTCTCAGACGGCACCCTGCGCCTCATCGGCCTCCTGTGGTCGTTGCTGAGCGGAAGCAAGAGTGGCAGCCCCGTGCTGCTGGAGGAACCTGAGTTGTCGTTGCACTCTTCGGTGGTGCGGCAGCTACCCGCGATCCTCAACCGCGTTCGCCGAGCGGGGGGGCCTCAAGTGCTGCTCACCACCCACTCCAACGAAGTGCTTGCCGACGAAGACCTCGATACGGACGAGGTCGTGATTCTGAACCCGGGCGAGGAAGGCACTGAAGCGCAAACCGCCACCTCGCTGCCCGATATCCAGCCCCTGCTCGACGGCGAACTGAACCTCGCAGAGATACTGTCCCCGCGCACGGAACCGGACGCAGTGCAGGAACTCCCCAGTCGGATCGCCCAGAGGTGACGACTGTCTACTTCGCGGTGGAGGGACGTACAGATGTCCCCGTCGCACAGCGTTTGATCCGCTGGGTTGGTTTCCAGCCGCAGGAAGCGATCGTGGCGGGGGGCAAGTCCAAGCTCGACCGTCGGGTTCCGGCGCTGAACCGCCCGGATGTCCGGATCAACTGGCTGATCCTGAGGGATCTCGACCACGACGCGCCCTGTGCGTCGCTGTTGATCGACGACCTGCTCGGGGGAGTTGCGCCGTCACTACGCGTCGCCGTGAGGATTCCCGTCCGCACGACCGAGAGCTGGCTGCTCGCCGACCGCGAGGGTTTTGCGCAGGAGTTCTCGGTGTCGCGTCACCGGGTGCCCCACGATCCGGACGGTCTGGACGATCCGAAACAGTCCCTCGTCAACACGTGCAGGAGATCGCGCAAATCAGAGATTCGCGCGGCTATGGTACCGCGCGCGGGGAGTAGACGTACGGTAGGTCCTGAGTACTCCGACCGCATCTCGACGTTCGCACGCGGCGTCTGGGATCCGGAACGAGCATCCAGGTGCTCTCCCAGCCTCCGGAGAACAATCGCTGCACTCGGAAGACTGGCCGATGCAGGAATCTGGACCTGATGCAGCGAGGGACGCGTCAGGAAGCCGCCGCGTTGTCCCCCGCGTCGGACGCCTTCGCTTCCGGCTGGGGCTCCGGCGGAACGACGTCCTCGAACGACTCCATGTCGATCGCATCGTAGTCGGGCGGACAGCCGAAGTCGCGGGGCTGGGGCGCCGTCGGGTTGCCGACGGTGACGCACAGGCCGCAGCCGATGCACTTGTCGACGCGCACGGCGCAGACCATCCGGCCGTAGACGTCGGGCTCCTCGATGATGCAATCCTCGACCGGGCAGGCGGCCTGGCAGATGGAGCAGGCGAACGCGCCGAAGCAGCGCTCGGGGTCGATGACGGCGATCTTCTTCGGCGGCTTCTTGCGAGGCCGGTTCATCATCTTGGTCCACATGGCGGCCCCATTATAGCGAACTTCCTGCCACGATCCGATGACGCCCGGGAACCCGCGGCGAACCCTCGCGAGCTCCGCCGAGACGGACCCTGGAAGTCTGCGCCGCAGGAACCGACGCAGACTTCCAGTCAGGCCTAGGTCGAGCGGCCCCGCGCCGCGATGGCCCAGACCGCCTCGACGATGCCGTTGCGGACGGCGTACATCTGGTCGTACAGGTTCACCACCGGATCGCAGTGCGACACGATGAGCTCCAGCTTGTCGCCGACGGCGTAGGTGCGGCTGGCGTCGGCCTCGTACCGGAGCGAGCCGAACTCGTCGGACCCGGACGTGTAGCTCATCCCGGTCTCGCCCTTGACCCGCGACCAGGGGCGGTTGATGGTGCACGCCTTGGCGCCGGCATCGGTCGTCGCCCGCCCTTCGTACTGGGCGTTGACCACGGTGGTCAGGATGGTCAGGGCCGGCTGGAAGTCGCTGTAGACGTCAGGATCGTCCACCCCGCCGATGTCGATGTACTGCGCGTCCATGAAGACGTAGCTGCCCACCTGCACGTCGGTCAGGCCCGCTGTCTGGTGATCGATGTTGTAGGTGCCGGTCCCGCCGCCGCTGAAGATTTCGGTGTTCAGGCCCGAGCGTTCGAACCGCTCGCGGGTCTCGGCCGCCGCCGCCAGCCGTTCGAGGGTCTGCGCCTGCCGCGCCCCGAAGCCCTTGACGTGCTGCGAGCCGCCGTCGTAGCAGAGCATGCCCCGCAGCCGCAGCCCGGGCAACCGGTCCACGAGCTGGGCGAGCTCCAGCGCCGGCGCGCCCGGCGTGATGCCGGTCCGATGGCCGCCCGGGTCGACGTCGACGACGACGTCGGCCACCACGCCCGCCGCCTGGGCCGCCGCCGACAGATCGTTGGCGTTGTCAGCCGTATCGGTCGTCTGGATGAAGTCGCTGCACCACTTGCGGAGGTTCATGGCGCGGCTGATCTTCAGCGGCGTGACGTTGCTGGTCGTCATCAGCAGCTTCTCGATGCCGTGGTCGAAGAGCACCTGCGCCTCGCTCACCTTGGCGACGCAGATCCCGACCGACCCGGTTTCGATCTGCATCCGCGCGATCGCCGGACACTTGTGGGTCTTGGCGTGGGGCCGGCTGGCGATGCCGTTCCCCGTCACGGTGCGCTGCATGGTGGCGATGTTGGCCTCGAGGGCGTCGAGATCCACCACGAGCGCCGGCGTATCGATATCCCAGATGGACACGCCGAGCGGGGTCAGCTCGCCCCCGGACTGTTCCGCGCGGCGGGCCATCTCGGCCCCCGTATAGCCGTGGACCGCCGAGGGCACCCAGACGGCGGCGCCGGCGCCGGCCGTCTGCAGAAAGTGGCGACGGGAGAATGGCATGGTCATGGGGCTGTTTTACTCCATTTCGCGCGGCATCGCCAGATGTACTAGGACGGCGGTGACGAGCAGCACCCCCGCGGCCAGCGTCAACTCCAGGCGGGCGGAGCGCAGCAGCGCCCGCGTGCCGGTCTCGGTCCCGAGCCGCGGGAGCAATACCCGCCAGTTGTACGCGCCTACCGCGCCCGTGGCCAGGAAGAGAACGACCTTGAGCGACAGGACGCGGCCGTAGCCGGTCGTCCAGAGATCCGCCGGCGTGCCGAGATAGAGAACCGCCGTGACGACCCCGGACGAGGCGATGGCCCCGACCGCGACGATCGCCAGCGGCGAGAACCGGCCCGCGAGAACGGCCGTGCGCCCGTGCCCCGGCGGTTGACGCGCCAGTCCGGACACGACCGCCACCAGGGCGGCGAGCGCGCCTATCCACGCACCCGCCCCGATCCCGTGGGCAACCTGCGCAACCCAGGGCAGGCGGGATTCGGAGCTCATGGCGTGCCCCGTCAGCGGCAGCGTGACCCAGGCGCCGGCCACGGCCAGGGCGGCGATCCACCATCCGGCGCGCGGCCGCCACCTCCACACGAGCACGGCCACCGCCGCCAGACCCGCGAAACCGGCCTGCGGCTGCCAGCGGCCGCCCCAGCGGCTGTCCATGCCGACGACCCGCACGAGCTCCAGGGTCACCGGCTCGTCGAGCCCGAAGACGGACCAGGTCTGCGCGTAGAGCCGCGCCGCCGTCCCGACGAGGAGCGCCGCCGCCGATCCGGCGGCCAGCGCGCCGAGCCGCCGCGCGACGGCGTCGTCGCCGGGCCGGGCGAACCGGATCGCCGATGACGAGAGGCGGCCGACCGCGACAGCTCCGGTCAACCCGATCAACCCGGCGCAGGTGATCCACTTCGCGCCGGCCAGCAGGACCAGTGCGAAGGTCTCGCCGTCCATGACGGGTGTGTGACACCCAACCGGCTAGTCGGCAGCGCGGACGGTGAACGCGAAGTCGCCCCGCTGCGTGTGCCCGTCGTCGCCGGCCGTCCGCCACTTCACGGTATAGGTTCCCGCCTCCAGCTTCGACGGCAGCCTCGCCATCAGCGACCTGTCGTCCTGCACCTCGGTGTTACCAAGGGTGACCTCGCCGTGCGCCCCTTCGAGGGTCAGCCGGCTGATGGCCGGGTCGGGCGACTGCGTGAACCAGATCCGGACCTGCTGCGGCGACTCCGCCAGGACCGCGTCGGCCTCCGGCATCGTCTTCTGCACCGCCATGTGCGCCGACGCAATCGCCGCCGCGGCAACGACCAGCACGAGACAACACCCCAGCGTCTTCATCTTCCGCATGGCTGTTCCTCCTCTTGCCTCCAGCGCCTCAGAAACCGACCTCGGCGCCAATGTACGCGCTACGGCCGAGCTCCGCAATCCGCTGCCGCGTGAACGGGTTGAACGAGTTCAGATGGTTCACATGATACTGGTCGGTCAGGTTCTGCACGCCGGCCCGCAACGTCAATCCTTCGCCGATCCGCACGCCGGCCATCAGATCGATGGTCGTCCAGCCCGCGGTAGGCACCTCGAACCGCGTCGCGGCGACCCGTTCCTGCGCTGCGGTGCTCGTCACCAGCACTTCCAGCCAGCGGGTCCTGGCCGGATCGTGGACATCGAGGGCGTACTGCTGCTCGAACGGCGGCACGCCGAACAGCGGCTCGCCGAACAGCAGATCCTCGGCCCGCACGTACGACCAGCCGCCCCGCAGGTCGATCCAGGGACCGGCGGCGGAAATCGCCGTCACGTCGAACCCGGCGAAGCGCGCCGCGTCCTCCTGCACGTAACGGAAGAGCCGGTCCGGACTGATCGGCAGGCGCCTGGCCAGATTGGGATCCGGGGCCACGGTGATGTAGTCGTCGACATTGCGCAAGAAGACGTCGAGCGTGACCGTCGCCTCCGCGGCGCGCAGCGTCGTCCCCGCGTTGAGCTCCAGGCTCTTCTCGGGCACCAGGTGCGGATTCCCGACGAACTCCGCCGCGGTCTGGAACTTCACGGCCGGAAAACGATCGGCGTAGCGCTCCAGCGCCGACGGGTTGCGCACCGCCCGTCCGACGCCCAGCGTGACCAGCCAGTTGTCGGTCAGGCGCAGGCTCGCGTTGGCGGCGGCGCTGACGCTGGTGTTGGCCTGCGCGAACCGCTCGCCCGAGACGAGCATCGCAGCGCCGTGCTCCCCCCCGGCGCCATGCACCGCGTCGTGGCCGGCGCCGTGCGCGGTCTGACCGTGCGTCCCGTGGCCGTCCGAACCGTGGCCGGTCATCGACGTCGCGCACTGCGCGGCAACGCAGCGAAAGTGCCCCTGCTCCGGATTCAGTGCGTAGCCCGGAACCGCATTGCCGGCGAAGAACGACGTGACCTGCCCCACCTGCGCCTGCTCCCGATCGACGCGCACGGTGGCGCCGATGGTGCTTCGCCCCCGGTCGAAGAGAACCTGCGCGTAGCCCCCGGCGTTGGCCAGCGTCGCGTCCGGCCAGACCGGATGCCGGTCGTGGTGCACGTCGCCGGTATCGCGATCGGTGATGGTCTGCGTGGCGTTCTGCCGCAGGCGGTAGGCGTCGAACCCCAGCTTGTAGCGGAGCGGGCCCGTCTGCAGGGCGGCGTGGAACCGGCCGCCCGCCGTGTCCGCCGACGTCGGCAGATCGACGCGGATGGGAAAGGGCGGCGTCCGGCTGTGGTCGCGCAGCGCGGTAGGCTTGTTCTCGTTGTTCATAAGGTGGTCCTTGCGGTTCACGTACGCGCGGCCCACGATCTCCGTGAGCACGCCCCCCGCCGGGGTGTGCGAGAACTCCACCGCGTGCGACTGCGTCTCGAAGAAGGTCGCGTCGAGCAGGCGACCCGGGTAGTCGATGTCGTTCTGCCGCTGGAAGCCGCCGCTGTACTCGAGGATCGTCTCCCGGCCCAGGCGGGCGCCGAGGTCCCAGCGCGTATCGAACGACTCGTAGTCTCCCTGCACCGTGTCGCCGTTGCCGTCCGTGTAGTCGCCGCCGACCCGGGTGTTGTGCTGGAACGTGAACCGGATCCGGTCCGAGCTGCCGTACAGGCTGGCGAACCCGTCGTTGGCGCCGCCGTTGCTCCCGTAGTTGTAACCGGCCCGGCCGCCGAGCCGGAAGTCGCCCGCACCGAACGCCGGCTTGAACGTCTCGGCCTGGATCGCGCTGAGCGTGCCGGCGCCCCAGGTCAGTGCGTACGGTCCCCGGACCACGCGCAACGCCTGCAGCGCGTGCGGGCTGATGTGGCTCAGGGCCGAGTCCATGCGGGCGGGACCTGCCGCGAACGTGCGGGTCCCGTCGACGAAGACGCCGATCTGCTCGGCGTACAGCCCGCGGACCGACGGATCGAGGTTGATCGATCCCCGGCGCACCGCGGTAACCCCCGCGTGGCCGCGGAGCGACCGGGCGAGGTCCTGGGCGACGCGCCGCTCGATCTCAGACACCGGCGTGACCAGCTCCGTCGCCAGCTCCGGCATCAGCGCGGTGACGCTCACCTCCTGGGAGAACGAACCGACGTCGAGCGTGACGGCGACGTCCACGCCGCCCGCGTCGACCGCGAGCCGCTCCTCGTGCGTAGAGAACCCGAGCAGGCTCGCCGCGAGCAGGTAGTCGCCCGCCGGGACGCCGTCGAGCACGAAACCACCCGTCCGATCCGTGAGCGTCGCGGCCACGAACACACGCCCCGCGGTCCGCAGAACGATTGTGGCGCCGGGCAGCGCCAGCCCCTGCGCATCGGTCACCGAACCGGTCAACGCCCCACGATCCTGGGCTCGCAGAACCGTGGGGGCCGCCAGGCCCGTCAAGAAGAACACCAGCAGCAGCACGCGCGAGAAGCGGGCCGCCCCGCGCACTATCCAATACACCTTGCACACCTTGAAACCTCCATGCACGCCGGCCACCGGCGCGTCGCGGGCGCTCCGAGCCCGGACGCGAACGGCGGACGCCGCAAACCGCCACGCGAACAGAAAACGAAGATGGAGCGGGCGAGCGGGATCAGGCTCGCGGCGGTGGAGGTGAGGGAGCGACGACCAGCGATCGGGGGCCGTGCCGGATTTCGACGACCCGATCGGTGGACAACGGGTCGGACACGAGCTCGAACGTGTCGGGGGTGAAGCCGGTGACGCTGACCATTCCGAGGAGCGCCTCGTCGAGGGAGTTGCAGCCGACCATCCGCGGCCGGTTCGCCTGCGCGTCCGCGTCGCCGTGCGCGTCGCCGTGGCCGCCGTGGCCGGCGTCGGCGGCACGCTTCATCGGGCACCTCGCTCCGTGCTCGCCCCCTTCGCAGGAACAGGTGGGCACGGCGGTCCCGTCCGCGGCCATGACCGCCTGACCGCACAGCGCGGCGGGCAGCAGCGTCAGGGCGGCGAGCTTCCAGACGATGACGGCGGCAACCGTGCCGGTGCGGAACGGGCGAAGCGAGCGCATGGGTATGTTCTCGAGGCGAATACCCATCATAACCGTTCCCGGAACTGCGAGTCGTCTTCCGGGCCGGTCTGCGAGATCGACGGTTCGTCCACGCTCGGCCGGACGATGCCCGCAACGGTCGGTGGTGAAACTCGGCTCACTGGTCCGCGGCGCGCGGCACGTCGCGCAGGCGCTCCTGGACCGTGCCCGGAATGCCCAGGCCCGTATTGGCGCCCAGCCGGCGGAGCAGGGTCGCGGTCTCCGGCCAACTCTGGAACTGGAACGACTGCTTGGAGCCCTCGGCCAGTCGAAAGGCGGTGCGCCCCTTGAAGTCGCGCGCGTCGATGTCCGCGCCCTGCTCCACCAGGTACGTCACCACCTCGTCGAGCCCGCGGAACGCGGCGCCGTGCAGCGCGTTGAAGTCGGCCTCGTTGACCCGGTCGATCTCCGCGCCGGCTTCCAGCAGGACCCGGACCGCCGCCTCGGCGCTCGGCGACCGCGCGCCGCGCGGCTGCCGCGGCCGGTACGTCGAGCGCCCGAGCCCTGCCGCGGCCATGAACGGCGTCGTCCCGTCGTCGGTCGTCAGGTGCTGATCCGCACCGGCGTCGAGCAGCGCGCGGATGATGGCGGCGCTGTCCCTGACGTAGTCGGCGGCGGCGCCCTCCGGCACGGTGGGCCGGTTCGCCTCGTGGGCCGCCACCCACAGCGGGGTGGCCCCGCGCAGATCCCCGGTCCCGCAGGCGAACGGCTCGAACGCGCCCTTGCGCGGATAGCCGATGTAGTCCATGAGCAATGCCGACGTGCTGATGCGCGCGTTGGGATCGGCGCCGCGTGCGAGCAGCGCCTCGACCAGCGGCAGCGCGCGGCTGGCATGCAACCCCCGGCGGCCGAACGGACTGCGGCGCCGGCTGTCGCCGTGGCTCCGCCGCCAGTCGGCGTGCCAGGTGGTGACGCTGCCCACCGCCGCGTGCAGGGCGCGCACGCCGCCCATCGAGCCGTTGGGATCCGCGCCCCGCTCCAGCAGATACAGCGCGAATGCATCCCGGCCGATGACGATGGCGTACACCAATGCGTGTGTTTCATCCACACCCGTCTCGTTCACGTCGACACCCGCGGCGATGAGGATCTCGACCATCGGCACGTCGCCGTTGTGCGTGGCGTAGAGCAGGGGCGTGAACCCGTCCGCGGTCGAGGCGTGCGGGTCGGCCCCGGCGGCGAGCAGCGCCCGCGCGACGGCGGGATGCGATCCCGCCACCGCCCACATCAGCGCCGTGCTGCGCGTCTCGGTCGTGGCCGCGTTCACGTTCGCCCCATGCCGCAGGAGCGTCTCGACCACCGGGAGGGCGCCGGTCCGCGCCGCCGCCATCAGCGGGGTCAGCCCGCTCGTCCGGGCCGCCCGCGTGCCGGCGCCGGCCGCCAGCAGCCTCTCGACCATCGCCAGGCTGGCGTTCTCCGCCGCCCGCTCGAGCGGCGTGACGCCGCTGTCGTCGGCCGCGTTGACGTCGGCCCCGGCGCGGAGCAGCAGGTCGACGATCTCCAGGTCGTCGCGATGCGCCGCCCACAAGAGCGCGGTGGCGCCGTCCGCGCGCCGAGCATCGACGTCGACACCCTCGCTGACGAGCGACCGCACCGCGGCCGCATCTCCACCCGCCGCAGCCGGGATCAGCCGCAGATCCTGTCCCCCGGCCGTGTCCGGCATGGCGGCGACACCCAGCAGCAACACCCACGGGAGCAGCCGACGCGAAGCCGTATCGCCCATCGTTCGCCTCCTCGCCTTCCACCGGGTGAACGGACCGCGAACATCCCACTATATGCAGCAGCCGGCGGTGCGTCCACAGGAAGCCCTCGACGACTGTCGCGAACCGCTTGCGGTAGGATCCGGCCTCATGCCCTCCGTATACGAAGACACCTACCGCCGCGCACGGGAGAACCCGCGGGAATTCTGGGCCGCCGCCGCCGAACCGCTGTACTGGCACCGGCGCTGGGACACGGTGCGGGACGACGCGAACCCGCCGTTCCACCGCTGGTTCGCCGGGGGCCGGATCAACACCTGCTACAACTGCCTCGACCGCCATGTCGACCGCGGTCGCGGCAAGCAGCTCGCGCTGATCCACGACAGTCCGGTGACTGGCACGGTGCGCCGATTCACGTTCGAGGAGCTGCGCGACGAGGTGGCGCGCGTCGCAGGCGGGCTGGCGGCGCAGGGGGTGGCCGCGGGCGACCGCGTGATCATCTACATGCCGATGGTGCCCGAGGCGGTCATCGGCATGCTGGCGTGCGCCCGGATCGGCGCCGTGCACTCGGTGGTCTTCGGCGGCTTCGCGCCGAAGGAGCTCGCCACCCGCATCGACGACGCGCAGCCGAAGCTCATCCTGTCGGCCTCGTGCGGCATCGAGGTCGACCGGGTGGTGCCGTACAAGCCGCTGCTCGACGCGGCCATCGAGATCGCCGCGCACAAACCGGAGCGGACCATCATCCTGCAGCGGCCCCAGGAGGAGGCCCCGCTCGTCGAGGGCCGGGATCTCGACTGGCGCGCGACGTGCGACGGCGCCGAGCCGGCCGACTGCGTGCCGGTGGCCGCCACCGATCCGCTCTACATCCTCTACACGTCCGGGACCACCGGCGTACCCAAAGGAGTGGTGCGCGACAACGGCGGACATGCCGTCGCCCTGCACTGGAGCATGGAACACGTCTACGGCGTCAGCGCCGGCGAGGTCTACTGGGCCGCGTCGGACATCGGCTGGGTCGTGGGCCACTCCTACATCGTCTACGCTCCGCTGCTGCGCGGCGCGACCACCATCCTCTACGAAGGCAAGCCGGTCGGCACGCCCGATCCCGGCGCCTTCTGGCGCGTGATCGAGCAGCACGGCGTCAACGTGCTCTTCACCGCGCCGACCGCCTTCCGGGCGATCAAGAAGGAGGACCCCGACGGCGCGTACCTGCGCAAGCACGACCTGTCGCGATTCCGGACCCTCTTTCTGGCCGGCGAGCGGTGCGATCCGGATACCCTCATCTGGGCGCGCGACCGCCTCGGCGTGCCGGTCATCGACCACTGGTGGCAGACGGAGACCTCGTGGGCGATCGCCGCCAACTGCGTCGGCCTGGGCACGCTGCCGGTCAAGCCGGGCTCGCCTACGCGGGCCGTCCCGGGCTACGACGTGCAGGTGCTCGGCGAGGACGGCAACGAGATGCCGGCCGGGCAGATCGGCGCACTCGTCGTGAAGCTGCCGCTGCCGCCCGGTTGCCTGCCGACTCTCTGGAACAACGACGACGGCTACCGGCAGTCGTACCTGTCGCGCTACCCCGGCTTCTACGTGACCGGCGACGCCGGCTACCAGGACGACGACGGCTACCTCTTCATCATGAGCCGCGTCGACGACATCATCAACGTGGCCGGGCACCGCCTCTCGACCGGGGCCATGGAAGAGGTGCTCGCGTTTCACCCCGACGTCGCGGAGTGCGCGGTGGTCGGCGTCGCCGACGCCATCAAGGGCGAGATCCCGATCGGCTTCGTGGTCACCAAGGCGGGTGTCACGCGGGGAGCGGACGCAATCGTTCCGGAGTTGGTGGAGCGGGTCCGCGCCTCGATCGGCCCGGTCGCCGCGTTCAAGACCGCCACGCTCGTGCCGCGGCTACCCAAGACGCGCTCCGGCAAGATCCTGCGCGGCACGGTCAAGAAGATCGCGGACGGCCAGCCGTACACGGCGCCGGCGACGATAGACGACCCGGCGATTCTCGACGAGATCACCGCGGCGCTCCGGCGGCTCGGTTACCCGAGGTCCGCCGACTGACGGAAAACCTGGATCGGGTTGCCCGGCGCCCCGCTCAGGGGTGCGGCGACACTCATCGAAAGAGGAGAACGTCTCGATGGCCGTCAATCCAATCCCCGAGGGTTACCACACGGTGACCCCGTACATCGTCGTCCCCGACGTCGATAAGCTCCTCGACTTCCTCAAGGCGGCGTTCGACGCCACGGAGAAGGAACGGGTTCCCAGCCAGGACGGCGCGACCGGACACGCGGAGGTCGTCATTGGTGATTCGCATGTGATGATGGGCAGGGCCCAGGACGAGATACCCGTGCTCCCCTGCATGCTCTATCTCTACGTGCCGAACACCGACGCCACCTACGAGCAGGCGCTCGCGGCCGGGGCGACCTCGCTCCAGGAGCCGACGGACATGTTCTATGGCGACCGTAACGCCAGCGTGAAGGACCCGGCCGGCAACCTCTGGACGATCGCTACCCACCAGGAGGACCTGACCCCGGAGGAGCTGGCCGAGCGCGCGAAGAAACACATGCGCTGAGCGGTCACGCTACTTCCTGCAGCGGCGGCACGACGTCGCCTTTCCTACCGCAGCACCGTGCTCATCGGCGGCCCCGCGTAGCCGGTCATTTCCAGGTAGCCCGACCCGGCGACGGGTGCGCCGTCGCGCGTGCCCCGCACGTCTATCGCACCCTCCCAGTAGGTGACCCCGGTGGACCGCCCGGTCTGCAGCTCCTGGGCGTCCACCGCCGCCGTCGCCTCCAGCTCCAGACCGTGCGACGGAACGGCGATACGCCACGCCACGGGATAGGCGGCGCCGCTGGCCGGAGAAGTCCACCGGCGGCCGGGCGTCAGGCGGAAGTCGTCGGCGCGGAGATGCGTTGCGCCCGCCGCCGAAACCGCCGTGCCGCTCGAGCGCGGATCGCGGGCGCCGTCGATCCGCCGCATGACGTAGACCATCAGATCGGTGCCGTCGTCGAGCTGGATCGAGAACCAGTCCCAGCCGGCCTGGGCCGGCTCCAGAAAGCTGGTCCCGAACTCGTGGTCCATCCAGCTCAACCCTTCCACGTCGAACGTCTCGCCGCCGGCCACGAGTCGCCCGGTCGTCCGCAGGCGCGTCAGCGAGTAGTAGTGGGAGGCGTTGCCCACCTCGGCCCCCTTCTGGCTGAAGCCGTTCACGCCGTGCAGCACCGGTGGTCCGGACGGGTCGAGGCGCAGGTCGATGGAGAGGCCGCCGTCGTCGCTCGCCGCGGCGAGCCGCTGCATCCGCGGGTCGCCTTCATCGAGCGTCACCGACCAGCCATCGTTCCAGACGTGCAAGGTCTCGGTATTCGCCCCGGCCCAGCCGATGCCGGCGCGGTTGAGTCGTTCGAAGACGTGGTGGGCGCCGCGCTCGATGTCGGTCACCGCGAAATGAGCCATGTAGAGGTCGCGCACCGCCCAGCGGGACGGGTTGACGGGCTCCCGGTCGACGCCGACGCGAAAGAACGTGAGCTGGTAGCCGAACCGGCGGCTGCCCGGCGCGCGCAGGTTGCCGGTGTAGTACCACCACTCGATGCGGTGGTCGGGATGCGCGGCGTGATCGCGGGGAAAGACGAGCTCGTAGCCGGGATCGGCAGCCTTCCACACGCTTCTGTCGTCCCCCCCGCGGCCCTCCTCCTGGCCGGCGGCGTGCCCGCCCGACGCGAGCAGCGCGCCGGCCACGACCGCCGTCCATACGATGCCGCCGGCGATGCTCCGTCCTCGATCCTGTCTACTCACGTCGACAATCCTGCCATGCCCGCGACGCGGACGCGCTATCCCCGTGCCCCACCGGCGTCCCCCAGCTCGAACCGCGCGGCCAGACGGGCCGGATAGAGCCCGGCGAGCGCGGCCGCGGCCACGACGGCCACGGTCGCCTGGGCCAGGAATCCGACCGGCAGGTGGAACTGGATGGTCCAACCGAAGCTCTGCACGTTGATCACGTAGATGAGTATCAGCGACAGTGCCAGCCCGACCACGAGGCCCACCCCCTGCGTCACCGCTCCGAGCACGCCCGCCTCGATTACTATCAGGCGTCGGAGCTGGCGGCTGTCCGCCCCCACCAGCCGCAGCATCGCGATCTCCCGCCGCCGCTCCAGCACGAGCGTCAGCAGCGTGGCGGCCATTCCGAAGAGCGAGACGCCGATGGCGATGACCTCGAGCGCGTAGGTGATGGCGAACGTCGCGTCGAAGATGCGCAACACGGCGGCACGGAGATCGCTGTTGGTCGTGATGAAGAGGCGCCGCTCGCGTCCGACGGCGGCGCGCAGCTCGTCGCGAACCGACTCCGCGCGGGCGCCGGGCGCCAGGTAGAGGGTCAGCCCGCTCGGCCGTTCCGGCCCGAAATGGCGCTCGAACGTGCCGGCGTCCATCACCACCAGCCCGCGGTCGCTGGAGTAGTCGAAGTAGACCGCCGAGACTTCGAACGGCGTCGGACCGGCGGGGGTCGGCAGGCGGATTTCGTCGCCGACGTCCGCATCGTGCTTCAGCGAGAACGCCTCGGAAACCACGACGCGATCCCGTCCGATCGCGCCGGCCATCGCCGCCGTGCCGTCCGCCGGCGCCTTGAACTGCAGTCCGCCGCGCTCGAGACGCGTGGTGAAGCGTCCCGCACCCACGGTGATGGTCGAGCCGCCGTAGGGCACGTCCATCCCCAGGAACCCGTCGATCGCCTCCACCGCCGGGTGGCCGGCGATGACGGCCTCGGTCGCGGCCGAGATCCCCCCGCGGTCGGCATTGGGCGACCTCCGCGCGGTCGAGACGAAGAGATCGGCCTGCAGGGTCTGTCCGATCCAGTAGACGACGGTCTCGCGGAAGCTGCCCACCAGGACGGCGATCGCCGCCATCATGGCCAGGCTGACGGCGAGCGCGGCGACCGAGATGGAGAGCCTGGGAATCGCGGCGCCCAGATTGGCATGGGCCAACCGGCCCTCCACGCGCAGCCAGCGCGCCATGACCGCCCCGCACGCCCGCCGGAACCCGAACAGCACCGCCGGCATCGCCATCCCGGCCCCGAGCACGACGGCCAGCGCCGCCAGCATGCCGAACACCGGCAGCCCCCCGACCGGCCCCTGCGCCGCGAGCCAGCCGCCGGCCGCGAAAAGCGCCAGCGGGCCGGCGACGAACCGCCGCCGCAGGCGCACGCGTGCGTCCAGGTCGTCGTCGCCGCGCACCGCGGCCAGCGGGTCCAGCCGCGCCGCCTCGAGAGCCGGGGCCGCCGCCGCGACCAGAGCGAGGGGCAGGCCGACCGCGAACGCCAGTACCACCATCCGCGGCTCGAGCGGCGGCACGGTGGCCGACGACACGATCCAGAACTGGCTCACGGTCGAGGAGGTCAGCCGGACCGCACCGTGCGCCAGCAGCCAGCCGAGCGGCGCGCCGAGCGTGCAGCCGAAGAGCGCAAGCGCGCCCGCCTCCCCCAGGAACAGCCCCACCACGGCACGGCGAGTCGCGCCGAGCGTCCGCAGCAGACCGATCTCGCTACGTCGCGTGATGACCGATACCGAGACCGTGTTGTAGACCAGGAATAGCCCGACGAGGAGGGCGATCAGGCTGAGCGCGGTCAGGTTGAACTGAAACGCGCGCAGCATCCGCTCCACCTCGGCGCCGCGCGACGAGGGGCGGCGGACCGTGATCCCGGCGGGCAGCCGGGACGCAATCTCCTGCTCCGCCCGCGCGACGTCGACGCCGTCGGCCAGCCGCACGTCGACCCGGTCGACGCGCCCCAGGCGCCCCACGGCCCACTGGGCGGCCGCGATGTCCATCAGCGCGAAACCGCCGTCGAGGACGCTGGCCGGTCCCTCGTCGCCGAGGATCCCCGTCACGCGCAGCGGTACCGTCCGGTCGCCGGCGACCAACGCAACCCCGTCGCCCACGTCCAGCCCGTGACGGGCGGTGAACGGCCGGGTCAGGATGACCGACTGCGGATCGGTGAGCAGATCGAGAAACCCTTGCGTCGTGACCGCACGCGGCGCGTCTCCGTCGACCAGCGGATAGTCCCGGAACGGACGGTCCCGCAGGATGTCGACGCCGAGCAGGCGCACCGCCTCCAGCACCGGCTCCCCGGAGGCCGGTGCGACCTCCAGCAGCACGTCGGCATCGATCACCGGACTGACGCGGCCGTACTCCCGCAGCCATCCCAGCTCGGCCAGGCGGGTCTCGTCGAGGCCGACGCCGGGCACGCTGATCTCCAGAGACGTCCGACCGGCCAGCGCGTCGAGGGCGGCCGAAAAGCCGCGCACGGAGCTGTCGTTGGCGAGCTGGATGGCTACGACCACCGCGACGCCGACGGCGAGGCTCGCGACCGTGGCCGCGCTCCGCAACGGCTGCTGCCGGAGGCTCCTGGCGATGAAGGCGCGGAACAGCCCCGCGGGCGCGGATGCCGGCCCCGCCTTCACGGCGCCGATCCCGCCGCAGCGAGCTCCGGAGGCGCTGCGCCCGAAGCCGCCGGCACCCGCGGCTCGACGCGCACGATGCGCCCGTCGCGCATCGCGACCGTCCGATCCGCCGCCGCAGCCACCGCCGCGTCGTGGGTGGCGAGCAGCAGGGCCGCCCCGGAACGGCGGTTGACGTCCTGCAGCAGATCGAGGATGCGCCGCCCGTTCTCACTGTCGAGGTTGCCGGTCGGTTCGTCCGCGACGAGCAGGGCGGGCTCGTGCACGACGGCCCGCGCAATCGCCGCCCGCTGGGCCTCGCCGCCGGAGAGCTGCGCAGGCGCGTGGTCGAGGCGGTGGGATATGCCCACCCGCTCGGCCCACTCCCCCGCCCGGGCGATCGAGGCGGACGGCTCGCGCCCGGCAAGCAGCAGCGGCAGCCCGATGTTCTCCGCCACCGTCAGCGTCGGCAGCAGGTTGAAGAACTGAAACACGAAGCCGACCCGCTCGCGCCGCAGCCGCGTCAGCGCGTCGTCGTCGAGCGCGGCCAGCGAGCGCCCTGCGAGCCGCACCTCCCCGGCGGTCGGGCGGTCCATCGCGCCGCACAGATGCA
The DNA here is from genome assembly GCA_963662835.3 of Vicinamibacterales bacterium. GTDB lineage: Bacteria > Acidobacteriota > Vicinamibacteria > Vicinamibacterales > UBA8438 > WTFV01. Next base: position 4,758,065 of record CAXXVU020000002.1, on the reverse strand, counting down.
GCAACGTCGACTTCCCGCAGCCGGACGGGCCGACCACCGCGACGAAAACTCCCGCCTCCAGCGTCAGGCCAACGCCGTCGAGCGCGGTGACCTCCATGTCCCCGCGACGGTAGCTCCTGCGCAGATCGCGCGCTTCGAGAACGGCCACTGCCGATCACGATACACGAGACGCGCAGCGCCGGGCATCACCGGCGCGGCAGTGCGACGTAACCCCGCCGCGCCCGCACCTCGTGCTCCCCGCCCCGCACCCGGACCCGGATGCGGCGGTATCTCCCATCGGGCGGGCGGACGGGCGCGTAGGCCAGCGTGTACTGGTGGTTGAGCTCCTCGGCGATGCGCGCGGTGGCCGGGGCCAACTCCGGACTGTCGGAGATCACCTCCGCGTAGCCGCCGCTCTCGGCCGTGATGTCCCGCAGCAGACGCGCGTTGACGCGATCGTTGATCGGCCGCCGCTCGGGGGCGTCGATGCCGACGGCGTAGACGAAGGCGTCGCTCAGCCGTATCTGCCACCGCACGTCCTCCCGCGTGAAGTCGCTGGCGGTGTCCGACCCGTCGGAGATGAGCACGACGGCGGCGCGGTCGTGGGCCCGGACGGAGAACAGCGGCAGCGCCATCATCAGGGCGTCGTAGATCGCGGTCGCCCCGTACGGGCGGACGCGCTCGAGCCGTCCGCGCAACCGGTTCGGGCCCAGCGTCCACGGCGCCTCCAGCTTCGGATCGTGGTTGAACACCATCAGGAAGACCTCGTCGCCCGGCTCGAGCAGGTCCACCAGGAAGCGTTGCAGCGCCGCCCGCGCGTCGTCCATGCGCTGTCCGAGCATGCTCTGGCTGACGTCGAGAATCACGCCGAGGCTGACCGGAACCCTGCCCCGATCGAACTGGGTGATGCGCTGCGGCCGGCCGTCCTCGAAGATCTCGAAGTCGTCGCGGGTCAGATCGCCGACCAGGCGCCCCTCGGCGTCGCGCACCGTGGCCGTCACCTTGACCAGGTCGACGCCGGAACGGAACCGGGGTACAAGCGGCCGCTGCTCTTCCGCCGGCGCTGCACCGGCGGCGAGCGCGAGAAGCAGCAGCACGCCGGCTTGGCGGACGAAGGACGAGGATCGCGAGCCGTCGACCACGCGTTGGGCTCCCTCCGGGCCCTCCGGGCGCTGGCACGGCCATTATAATCACGGTTCCGTGAGCACGCCCTCCTACGTGCACGGCGCCGCCGACGTGCCCCTGCTGGGCGAGACCATCGGTGCGAACCTGCGCCGCACCGTGGAGCGGCATCCGGAGCACGACGCCCTGGTCGTCGCCGCGCAGGACTTCCGGGCCACCTATCGGGAGTTCTGGGACCTGACCACCCTGCTCGCCCGCGCCCTGCTCGCCCGCGGCATCGCCCGGGGGGACAGAGTGGGCATCTGGGCGCCCAACCGCTACGAGTGGGTCGTCGTCCAGTATGCGACGGCCCGCATCGGCGCGGTGCTCGTCAACGTGAACCCGGCGTACCGCGCGCACGAGCTCGAATACACCCTGAACCAGTCGGGGCTGCGCCTGCTTCTCCACTCCAGGGGCTTCCGCGCCGCCGACTACACGGCCATCGTCGGCAGCGTCCGGGCCCGTTGCCCGGCGCTGACCGAAACGGTCGTTCTGGACGACGAATGGAACGCTCTGCTGGAAGAGGGAACCGGCGTCGACGACGCCGCGCTGGCCGCAAGGGAAGCGAGCCTGAGCTTCGACGATCCGATCAACATCCAGTACACCTCGGGCACCACCGGCGCCCCGAAGGGAGCCACCCTCTCGCACCACAACATCCTGAACAACGGCTATTTCTGCGGCGAGGTCCTGCGCTACACCGAGGCTGACCGGGTGCTCATTCCGGTCCCGTTCTACCACTGCTTCGGCATGGTGATCGGCAACCTCGCCTGCACCACCCACGGCGCCTGCATCGTCGCGCCGGCCGAGAGCTTCGACCCCGCCGCCACGCTGGCCGCCATCGAGGGTGAGCGGTGCACGTCGATCTACGGCGTCCCGACGATGTTCATCGCGCAGTTGAACCACGCCGACTTCGCCCGGACGGACTTCTCCTCGCTGCGCACCGGCGTCATGGCCGGCTCCCCCTGTCCGGTCGAGGTGATGAAGCAGGTCCGCGAGCGGATGAACGTGAAAGAGATCACCATCTGCTACGGGATGACCGAGACGTCGCCGGTCTCGACCCAGACCCGCGTCGACGATCCGGTCGAGAAGCGGGTTGGCAGCGTCGGCCGGATCCACCCGCACGTCGAGATCAAGGTGGTCGATCCCGAGAGCGGCCGGATCGTGCCCCGGGGCACGTCCGGCGAGCTCTGCACGCGCGGCTACCTCGTGATGCTCGGGTACTGGAACCAGCCGGAGGCGACCGCCTCGGCCATCGACGCCGCGCGCTGGATGCACTCCGGGGATCTGGCGACGATGGACGACGAGGGGTACCTGAAGATCGTCGGCCGCATCAAGGACATGATCATCCGCGGCGGCGAGAACGTCTATCCGCGCGAGGTGGAGGAGTTCCTGTATACCCACCCGGACGTCGAGGACGCGCAGGTGATCGGCGTCCCTTCGGCCCGCTACGGTGAAGAGGTGATGGCCTGGGTGAAGCCGAAGGCGGGCGCCGCCCTGACCGGCGAGCAGCTCCGCGCCTTCTGCCACGGCGCCATCGCCACCTACAAGATTCCGCGCTACTGGAAGCTGGTCGACGCGTTTCCCATGACCGTCACCGGCAAGGTCCAGAAGTTCCGGATGCGCGAGATCGCGACCGCCGATCTGGAGCTCGAAGGCGCGGCCGGCATCGAGACCGCCTGAGCGCCTGGGCCTACTCGGTCGGCGGCGTGTAGCTGACCATCCAGTTGATGCCGAAGCGGTCCGTGCACTGGCCGAAGTACGAGCCCCAGAACACATCCTGCTGCGGCATCATGACCGAGCCGCCGTCGCTCAGCTTCGCGAACAGCTCGTCGCATCGCTCCCGACCGTCCGCGTCGATCGAGATGGAAAAGTTGTTGCCGACCGCGACCGGCGGGTTGAGGCTGAACGTGTCGCTGCCCATCAGGATGCTGGAGCCGATCGGCAGCGCGACGTGCATGATACGGCTCTTCTCCTCCTCGGTTACCGGCAGGTCGGGCGGACCTTCGGCGAACGTCAGGAACTCCGCGAACTCGCCGCCGAAAACCGCCCGGTAGAACTCGAACGCCTCGCGGCAGTTGCCATCGAACGTGAGGTAGGTACTCAACGACATTGCGTGCTTCTCCTTGAGCCTGCGCGACCGTTCGGTCGCGTTGGGAGCTTACCGACGTGACACTCCGGCGCAGCATACTCCAGCAGCCCGTGGTGGAACCGCCCGTAGCACCGAGAACGGCGAGGCGCCCGCGTGGCAAGGCGCGACGAGGGAGCCGCAGACGACGGTTGTCGGGCTATGATCCCGGCGTGCGCCGTTCCCGGCCGGCGGCCGCCGGTGTCCCGACCGCGGGAATGCGTCTGCCGGCCGCGGTCGTCGTCATCCTCCTCGCCTGGCCGTCCGCGTCCGCCGGCCAGCTCGAGGCCGGCGCGGCGGCCGTCGACATCACCCCCGTGCTCTGCGATGACGCGGCGGCGGACGCCTCGGCTCCGCAGTTCGACCCCGACCGCGACTGTTTCCGCTGGATCCACCTCGCGGGCTTCAGCCCCTACGTGCCGTTCCGCGCAGGAAACCGGCTCGCCGAGGGCGTCCACGACCCGATCTGGGCGCGCGCCCTCGCGCTACGCGACGCCGGGGGCGAGACGCTGGTCCTCGTGGCGGCCGACCTGCCGGGCCTCGGCCGCAAGCACACCGGGCCCGTGCGGCGCCGGGTCGCCCGCGAGCACGGGATCCCGGAGAGCCACGTCATCCTGCACTCCACACATACACATTCGGCTCCCGACGCCAGCGGCTACTGGTCGACCCTGATGCCCGGCCACAACCGGCGCTACACGACGCAGCTTCGCGAGCTGCTCTACGCGTCGATTGAACAGGCTCTGCACGCACTGCGTCCCGCGACGCTGACGACGGCGACCACCACCCACGTCGCGTGCCAGGACATCGTGAGCGGCGCCCTGAAGACGGAGAGCGACTGCCTTCTGCCCGCCATCAACAACCGCATCGACGATCCGTCGGCCGCGTACGACCGCTTCGTCATGCAACGCGACCTCCGGGACCCCGTGACGGGCAACACGCGCGTCGTGGCAGCGGAGTTGAGGGCGGCGGACACGGGCGCCACGATCGCCACCCTGGTCAACTGGCACAACCATCCCGACACGCTCGGGAGCGGCAACCGGCTCCTGTCGAGCGACTACCCGCACTACCTGCGGGAGTACCTGGAACGCGCCAGGGGCGGGGTCGCCGTGTTCGTGGCGGGAACGGTCGGCAACCAGATGAGCGGCCTGCGCGGCACGCCGGTCCCGCTGTGGGACGAGGGCGGCCGCCGCGTCTTCGAGACCGCGCCGGACGGGACCCGGCGGCCGGCGCTGGTGACCGACGGCTGGGAGAAGATCCGCTCGACCGGCTACGAGATCGCGCACGCGGCAGGCGCGGCGCTCGACGCGGCGGAACCCTTGGCGGCCCCCGACCTGACCGTCGCCAGCGCCTCGTTCGACACCCCGATCGACAACGTCATCCACCTGCTGGGCACCTGGTCGGTCTGGCACCACGACGTCGAGCCGCCCGACCGGCTGCGCTACCGCTGGCCCGACTGCTGGGGGCTGCTCGGCTGCGTGCGGGGCGAGGTCGCCCTGATCGAGATCGGCGACTTGAGCCTGCTGACCGCCCCGGGGGAGATCGATCCGGCTTACGCGCTGGGGCGCCCGCAGCACGTCGCCGACTACGGACCCGATTGGGGCGCTTGGCGTTTCCCGCCGATGGCGGGCGTCGACCACCTGATGCCGGGCCGCCACCATGGCTTCATCGGATCGGCGCAGGACTATCTCTCGTATCTCGTGCCGCCGGCGGACAACACCGGCTGGTGGAACTTCGATCATCCCAATCACTACGAGGAGTGGGTGACCATCGGCAAACGGTTCGGCGAGGACGTGCGGCGCGCCTGGCAGGACCTGCTCGCCGTACGCGGCGCGGGACCCGAAGGCGCACCATCGCCCTGACGGTCACCGCGGACGAGGAGCCGGACGGTGAGACCCGGACCGTGGGGCGCGCTCGAGCGCGCCGCGTACAGCACCTGCGAGCCCGACGTCGCCGCGTTGCTGGTGCACCCCGGCGAGACCCTGTCCGGACTCGCCGTCCTGGCCGCGGCGGTCGTCTCCTGGCACGAAGTCCACCGCTCGCCGGTCGCGGGACCGGCACGTTTCCTCCCGGCCATACTGGCCCTGCTGGGCGTGGCTTCGATGCTCTTTCACGCGACGTTCGCGGCCCTGTTCCAGCAACTGGACCTGGCAGCGATACCGCTGTTCACCGGCCTGCTGCTGGCCGCGGCGCTGGTACACCGGGGTTACGCGCCGCGCGACCGGTGGCCGGCCCTCTTCGCCGTGTTCGCCGCCGGCGGCGCCGCGCTGCCGTCCATCGCAACCGCGGCGGGCTATCTCGTCGTCACCGCCCAGGCCGCGGCGCTGCTCTGGCTGTGGCGCGAGCTGGCGCGCACGCACCCGGCCATCCGCCCCGACCTCCGCCGAGCGACGGGGCTTCTCCTCCCCGCCGCAGCGGTCCTCGCGGCAGGCCACGCGGGCGTCGCGTGCGTCGGCGCCGGGAGCCCCTGGGCGCACGTGGTCCAGCCCCATATCGCCTGGCACCTCGCGTCGGCCGCCGCCTGCGTGTTCATCGTCCGTATCGAGCTTGCCCTCGAACGAGACGCGCGGTGGCTTCAGCGACGGACCTCCGCCCGAGTCGTTCGATTCGACCATCACGACTCCTTCCCGAGCAGATAGCAATCGCCGTACCATACTCACGAATCCCGCTGTGGCCAGCGTGCGGTCCCACCCCGGACGACACGACCGGACAGCCGGCGGCCGAGCCACCAACCGGCGAGTGTCAACGGCAGTAGACAAACCGCTCCGCCGCCGAGCGCACCTGCCGCGAACGCCGCCGTCCCTGCGGAGCCGGCCGACAGCCGGACGACCACCGCCAGCAGCACGCCTCCGGTCATACCCGCCGTACCGAACACGAGGCCGCCGATGCACGCCAGCCGCCAGCCGCCGGCCCCGAGCGCGAGCCCGAGCGCGCCCAGCAGCGCATGGGACACCGCCAGAGCCGGAGCGAAACCGAGGAGCAGCTCGACGAACCGCTCGGCACCGCTCAGCGCCGGCAGACTGCCCAGGATCAGGAGCGGGACCCACAGCGTCGCTCCGCAAGCCGCGCCGAACGCCACCCGCCAGCGCAGCCCGGGGCCGACCGCACCGCCGGCCACGAGGCCACCCGCCGCGCAGGCGACCAGGACAACGGCGATCGGACGCAGGATCGTCGCGCCCCGGTAGAGATCGAGCGCGCCGAGCGCCGGCAGCAGCAGGAGCCACGCGGTCAGCGGAATGACCGCCCCGGCGGCAAAGGTCGCGGCCGTCCGGCCCGGCCCCGTGGCATGCGGCTCAGAAGTCAATGTCGGAGAATGCGGCGCCGACCCAGCGCTTCGGCCTGCCGTCGGGCCCCGCGACCGGATTCAGGGCGTAGCCGAGGTCGAACCGGACGCCGCCGCGGCTCGCCAGCCGGTGGCTGCCGACCAGCAGGCTGACGCCGATGCCGGTTCGCAGGTCCCCGAGGTCGACAGGACGCCCGGCGGGCCAGACGAAGCCGCTGTCGACGAATCCGGCGATGCCGAAAGAGAACAACTGCCAGACGTCGTCGGCAAAGAACACGCGTTCCTCCGCGGTGAGCAGCAGCGACCGGGTTCCGGTGAACTGCCGCACCGGATACCCGCGCAGCCCCGTCTCGGCGCCGAGCCTGAGCTGTACTTCCGGGTCGAAGTCGCGGCCATGCGCGTAGTCGAGCTTGCCGACGAACGCCGTCCGCGACGAGTGCTTCTGCAGGTAGCGGGCGTTCACCGCGGCCACGGTGTTCCGCCACGCGTCCCGTTCGCGCCGCCCGTCGAACCCGACGCCCAGGACCACGAAGTGATCGTCCCGCAACCGCAGCCCGCGCCGGTGCCCGACCGAGAGGAAGACCGCCTCCTGACCCCCGAAGGCCGGCGTCGACAACCGCAGCACGGCATGCGATTCGGTTCCCAGGTTGAAGTCCTCGCTCCGCTCGAACTGGTTCACGTGCGTCAGCCGCACGAACCGGTGGGTGATCAAGCGCAGGCCGAGCTCCGGCCCGGAGTAGTCACGACGATCTCCCCCGACCTGCACTTCGTGCGCGCGATAGGCGCCATGCAGCCGGACCGCGTGACTCTCACCGCGCAGCAGCGCCCGGCCCACCTCCAGATCGACGAACTCTCCGCGCAGTGGCAGCCGCTCGACCTCGACGCCGTGCTCGACGATGGGCTCGGTCCGCGCGAGGCTCACGATCCCGGCCGAGAACGACCAGGGATCCCGCAGGGACAGATACCCCCGGTCGACCGTGAGGAGTCGCTCGTGGCCGTCGCTGAGGCCGGCGACCGATGCCGCCAGCCCCACGTTCGATCCGAGCAACTGCGGGTCCTGGTAGCGCACGCGATCCGTCACCCGGTCGAGATTCTGCCGGTGCGAGACCGTGATCGATTTGCCGAACCCGAGGAAGTTCTTCTCCGACGCGCCGATCTCCCAGATGGTCCGGTCCTGGACCTGCGAGAAGTCCAGACGGGGCGCCAGCGACCACCGGTCCCACGTCGTGACGGAGACGTCGACCCGCTCGAGCGTCCCGTCGCCGTCCTCGTCCACCTCGATCGTCTCGACCCGCGCGTCGCGCAGGAACCACAGGCCGCGCAGGTTCCGCTCGGTCTGGGCGATCAGCTCGCGGTCGAGCGGGTCGCCGGTCTCGAAGAGCAGCTCGCGGCGGATGATGTGATCGCGGGTGCGGACGTGCAGGCGGTTGGCGATGCGATGGGGTGCGAACAGGCCGCCGCCGCGCTCGTCGAACACCTCCCGGCTGGAGACCTCGACGAGGCCGATCGGCGGGAGCCGTTCACCCTCCCCCGCCTGGCCGCGCGCGGACGCCGCGACCAGCGCCAGGAGCACGACCGGACCCGCGATCCGTGGAGCGCGCATCGTCATCGGCGGATCTTACGAGAATGGAATATTCTGGAGGTATGCCTACACGCAACGACCTCCGAACCGCCGCCGCACTGCTCGGAATCTTCCTCGTCTCGACGCCGGCGAGCGGCGGCGCCAACGAGGAAGCGGAACGCATCGACGAAGCGATCGTCGTCCTGCAGGAGATCATGAGCGCCCCCGACGCCGCGATTCCGGAGGCGATTCTCGAACGGTCCGTCGCCATCGCGGTCTTCCCCTCGACGGTCCGGGCGGGCTTCTTCGTGGGCGGACAGCGCGGCCGCGGCTTCATCGCCGCCAGGCACGAAGAAACCGGCGACTGGTCTGCGCCGGCGTTCCTGACGTTGACCGGCGGGAGCATCGGTCTGCAGGTCGGCGCGCAGTCCATCGACATCGTTCTGCTGATCCAGAACCGCCGGGGACTGACCCGGCTGCTCGACAACCAGTTCACGCTCGGGGCGGACGCCTCGGCCGCGGTCGGACCGGTCGGCCGGAGGCTCGAAGCCTCCACCGATCTGCAACTGACGGCCGAGATCCTGAGCTACTCGCGCAGCAGAGGCGTGTTCGCGGGAGTGACGCTGGGCGGCGCGACGCTGCGCGCCGATCGCGACGCGAATGAACGGTTCTACGGGGATCGACTCGACTCCAGGCAGATCGTGGTGAACGGACAGGCCGCGGCGGCTCTCCCGGAAGCGGCCGCGCGGCTTCGAGCGGCCCTCGAAAACCTGGCGGCGGACGAGGAGGACGAGTCGAAGTAGCTCCGGGCAGTACCGCCCGCCGCCATCCTTGCCGAAAGGCGCTCCCGGAGACCGGTCACGCAGAGATCGGGCCGAACACGAAAAAAACCCTGGCCGCCCGAGGCTCGGTGGCGAGCCCCGGGCGTCCAGGGTTTTCGATGTCGGGTCCCAGAGGGACCGACGCGTTCGTTCAGAACGAAACGCGCCCTATTCGGGCTCGGTCGGGTCGCGGCCGTCACTCGGCGCGCCCGTGCCGGACGAACCCATGAACAGCTTGCGGCCGTCCCGGAAGGTCAGGTCGCGGCCATTGCCCTTGTTCGAGCCATCCTTGGCCTGGTAGCCGTCCACGATGATCTCGGTGCCCGGAAGCAGCGACTGACGATTGAAGCCGCGGCGGAGCAGCGTGTTCGGCGTGCCGCCCTCGACCATCCAGACGGTCTTCGAGCCGTCGTCGTTGGTGACCTCGAGGTGGACCCACGCGTGCGGGTTGATCCACTCCATCCGGACGACCACGCCCTCGAGATGGATCGGCGCATCGGCGTCGAACTCGGCCGAGAACGCGTGATGAGCCACCACGGGGACGGCAGCCGCGGCCATCGCGACGGCCACGATCGTAAGGACTACCTTTGCTCGCATCGGTTTCGCCTCCTGTTTGACAGCGGAACGGGTTTCGGCATTATTGCCAATCTTCTACGTGTTCGTCAACCGCATTCGACCCCTGCTCGCGGTGTTCTACCGCGGGCCGGGCGCGTCACCCTCGTAGGCCGAGCCGTAGCCGCTCGGACGGTAGGTCGGCGTCAGATCGGGATCCTTGCGCAGGTGCCCGTACATCAGCTCCTCGGAGAACTCCACGCACTTGTACTCGAGGAGCTGCATGTTCTCGTCGATCCGGCGGTAGAGGGGCAGGCTGATCGACCAGGGCCGCGTGTAGGTCTCCGGGTCCTCGATCGTCGCCTCGTAGTTCAGGTGATAGGGGCTGGTCGCGGTGTACCGCTCGACGACGCGGATCTGGTTGCTGTGGTGGTTGCCGTTCCGATCGAGCCACGTGTCGGGCATCTGGGCGGTCACGTCGATGACCAGGGTCTCACCGTCGAACGAGCCGAGCGAGTGCCCCATCCAGGCGTCGACCGGCGCCTCGAAGTCGGGCCGGTTCATGTAGACCACGCGGCTGGCGCTGGCGAACTCGTAGGCGAAGAGGATGTACTCCTCGGTCTGCACGATCTGGAACGGATACGGCTGGTAGGTCGCCCGCGGGATGCCCGGCATGTAGCACTTGGCATTCGGATCGCGCTCCACCCAGTGCTGCGCGTTCTCCTGCTGGATCGCCCGCGCCGCGGCGGTGTAGGGGATCTCGCCGCCCTCGACGATGCCCAGGCCGCCCGGGACCGCGAAGATGGCGCCGAGCTCGACCACCGGGCCGTGGCTGGCCGCGTGCGGCTCGATGTTCCAGTGGTGGGAACCGATGGCCTGCCAGATCCCGTTCAGGTCCGGCGCGTCGAACGCGGTCCGGGGCGCCATGTAGTCCTGGCCCGCCACGCTGGTCGCGCCGACGGAGAAGACCATCGCCAGCGCCAACGCCCCGGCCGCCGCCGTGGCAATCATCTTGCCGTTGAACCTCTTCAGATTTCGCATTGAGGATGTCTCCCCGCCACGACCGCCACACCGGTTGATGTCGCGAGCCGCCAGCAGACTTGGTCCGGGAACCCTCCTCCTCGGAAGGGCCGGAACGTGTTGACGAGAGTGGGCGATCTATACATGCGGATTTCAGGCGCTGTCAAGGCGGTCCGTCAAGCCGCGCCTACGAGAGCAATCCGATGAGCCGGGCGCCGATGGCCACCCCGGTCCACACCGCGATGGAGAACATCCCGGCGGCCTTCGGCCACACGGGTCCGAGCTTCACTTCGTCCATCCGGGCCATCCGCCGCCGGACCGTGAACGCGAAGATCAGACCGAGCACGAGCAGCTCCATCTTCCACCAGAAGAAGGGGCTGTAGTACTGCTTCATCGCCGTCGACATCACCGACGGCCAGCCGGTGATGAGCAGCGCGACCAGGCCCCAGACCATCCACGGCATCGCTTCCTCCGACACCTTGGCCAGAGGCACCCGGGTGAGCCCCACGCCGAGCAGCCGCAGGTCGACCACCAGGATCGCGCCGGCGAACACCGCCAGGGCGATCAGGTGCATCACCTGCACGATGGGCGCGAACCACGTCTCGTTCAGGATGTACGCGCTGAACGCGTGCTCCTGCATCCAGAGGAAGAACGGCTGCAAGGACATCTGTCTATCCTCTCGGAACCAGTTCACGCCACCACTGCGGCACGAGATCCTGATAGGCGATCATCCGCCCCACGACGATGATCGAAGACCAGAAGGCGATCGACAACACACCGGCGACCTTGGCCGGGAACGGCGGCGACGGGTCGTTGTCCCACTGGTCGACCGTCTGGTACGTCGTCGCGTGGAAGATCCACATGTTCACGCCAGCCGCTACCAGCAGGAGGTTCTTCAGCCAGAAGTAGAAGTTCGAATAGAACCGCATCGGATCGCTCCACAGCAGCAGCAAACCGGTGACGATGCTGATCGCGAACCCGACCATCTGCCACGGGAACAATCGCGCCTGCACCTGGGTAATCGCGCTGCTGCGGTTGCCCAGCCCGGCCAGCCGCACGTCCATCATCATGATCAGGCCGGCGAACATGCACATCCCGAGGACGTGCGACGTCAGCATGATCGGATAGGCGTTGAGCGACTCGCGCAGAGCCACGCTCGACTCCATCGCGCCAACCCATTCGAACCAGCTTCGCATACGTCAAGCCCCTCCGTCCCGGATATCGCGTGAACGGCGGCGCTCACTCGGCAGGGGGAGTGCAACGCGGCGTGGGCGGCTCGGTATAGCTGTCGCGGTAGACGCCGTGGCAGTTCGAGCAGGCCTCGGCGACATCCCCGGTCATGAGGATGACGTCGAAATCGTCGTACACGCGGGCCTGCGCCCACTCGTAGGCCGCCTGTCCCGCCGCCCGCAGTCCGGCGACGTACTGCTTCCAGTCGTCGCGCTCGACCGGGGCCGGCGCGCCGATGCGCCCGGTCTCGTCCTCGTTGAGCTCGCAGTTGCGCGGAAGCTCGATCAGGTTGGCGGCCTCCACGAGCGCGACGGCCGCGTTCTCGAGCGCCTCCCACCCGGTATAGATGTTGGCGAACCGTTCGGAGGTGGAGTCGCCCTCGACCGCCTCGACCGGATCGTCGGGATTGTTCGTTTGCGCGTCGAAGAGGATGTTCGAGTTGGGGAAGAGGATGCCGCGCATGACCTCGGCCAGATCGCCGAACGGCTGCGGCTCCTGGGCGCCGGCCGTGCCGCCGGCCAGCAATGTCACGACGAATACAAGGACGCTCAGTACACGCATTCGATCACCCTCCCGATCCGATGAGCCGTGTCAGGGAGCGCAGTGTACCCCGTCGCCTGTAAGGGGTCAACCGCGAAGACGGCCCGCGATCGGTGCCGGCCGAAGTCTCCGCGGCGGCGCCGACCGGCGTGTTCGCGGCGGGTATAGACTCATGCCAGGACTTCACTTCGAGGAGGATGCGTCACCATGCCGAGCCTTACCAGAGTCGTCTCCGTCCTGGCCGCCTTCGCCGCCGCGTTCGCCCTGTTCACGGCAGCCGATTCATCCACCGTGGATGCGTCCGAGGCGCTCCAGGAACCGTCCGCCGAGGTGCCGGAGAACCCGATCGAGGCGACGGAGGAGTCGGTACGGGCCGGCCTGCGGGTCTACGGCCGTTTCTGCCGTTCCTGTCACGGAATCAACCTCGACGGACGCGGCCAGAGCCCGTCGCCGGGGACGAGACCGGCCAACCTGGTCGACGACGAGTGGGTGCACGGCGACAGCGACGGTGCGATCTACAACGTGATCCGCGGGGGCGTCCCACCGAATTACGACATGGACGCCTGGGAGGGCCGCATCACCGACGAGGAGATCTGGCACGTCGTCAACTACCTGCGCTTTCGCGCCGCACGGTAGCCGGTTCGTTCCGGGCTGATCCAACTCCGCCACGACGCAGGCTGCGCCATCGCCGGGCGCCACGGAACTGGCCTGATCGCCGGCAGCGGCCGATAGTCGCTGTGAACCATGGCGCTGGCGGGGCGTGCGGCTGCGGCCGCGATTTCGGTTGCCGTCTCCATCGGGGTCGCGGCGTGCGGAGCGGCGCGCGTGGATGCACCCGTACCACGACCGTTTCCCTCGCCGTCCGCGATCGACGCGGACTCCCGGACGCACGCCTATCCGACGGAACGCCGAGGCGGCGCGGACTTTCCCCGCTATCTCGCCATGGTGGAGGAGGTCGAGACCGGCGGAGACTGCTTCGCCAGCCCCCCCGGCGGGACGGCTGTCGGCTGCTATCAGATGACCCGGGCCGCCCTGATGGACGCCGGTTTCAAGGATGCCGCCGGGGACTGGCTGGCCAATGCCTGGAACGTCGACTCCGACGACGAGTTTCGCGGCAACCGCCGTGTGCAGGATGCCGCCATGCTGCGGTATACGACCAACAACTGGATGCGGCTGGAGCCGTGCGTACGGCACCTGCTCGGGACCCGCGTCGGCGGCGTCGCGTTGGACCAGGGCGCTCTCGTGGCCGGCGCCCATCTGCTCGGCGCGACCGGCCTCGTCCGCTTCCTCCGCTGCGGCCTGCAGGCGCACTGCATCGCGCCGGAAATCGCGGCGGCGAACGGCGGTGCCGGCAATCTCCGCGCGACCGCCGTTCGACGCATGACGGCCGCGCACGGGCTGCGCGTGCTCGCATCGACGGCGGACTCGGGCTCTCAATGCCGGCTTCGCGGTTGAGCGAGCGCGCGCCGAATGCGCCCGCCGCCGATCCAGAGGCCGATGCCGCTCGACGCCAGGCCACCGAGGCTCAGGGCGATCATCCCGATGTCCCAGAGCGGCCGGCGGTCGTACCAGAACGCGAAGTCGAGGCTGTGCAGCCCATTGAAGAGCCAGCGCTCGACGCGGGTGAAGCGGTCCTCGCGGCCTACCACCCGGCCCAGCTCAGGATCGATATAGAACCACGTTTCCAGGGGATCGGCGAGCTTGATGCGCAGCACCGGCAGGGGCGCCTGCCGGTCCCGCGCACGGCCGCGGGCGTAGTAGTAGGAATCGTAGCCGGGAAGCAGAGCGGATTCGACTACCGGGACGCCGGGAACCGCCGCGGTCAGGCGCGCCAGCAGCGACTCCACGCTGAACGGCTCCCTGCGCGGCGTCAACGTCTCGGCGGCGACGAGCAGCGGTCGCGCCCCGCCGCGCACGGCGTAGTACGGATCGTCCTGGATGCGCAGAAGCTCCACCTCCTTCACCGGATGCCCGGCGGCCACACGGCCCCACGCTTCGGCATCCGGCGCCGGGAAGCGTGCCAGGTCCACCGCCCCTCCGGACAGCGCATCGCGCGGGAGCTCGAGGCCGGGGGCGCCGGCCCAGGGGTAGGGCTCCATGGACAGCAGGCCGCTGAACACCCAGGTCAGCGTGACCAGACCGAAAACGACACCCGTCAGGTAGTGCCAGCGCATCCAGCCGGCGTAGGGAATCCGCGCCCGGAGGCCGGCGGTCGACCGGGTGCCGCCGCGCGGGCGGCGCCATCGAAACTGCGTGACGCCGAGCACGAGCCCGACGACGGCCAGCAGGCAACCCAGGGTCGACGTCCAGACCACGACGTCGTTCCAGAGCGGCTGGTTGGTGCGAATGGCCGTGAAGTAGAACCAGTGCGGAATCGCGCCGATCCAGGCCAGCGCCCGGCTGCGCCGCGTTGTCAGCATCACGACCTCGGCCGACCGCGGTGAGACATAGAGCTCGGTGCCGGCCTCGTCGTCGACCGCGAGCTTGTGCAACGGAAGCCGGCGCCGCTCGACCAGCGTCCACTGATCGGGCTCCGTGAGGGTGCCGACGTACTCGACGGCATCGAGCGGGCGGCGTGTGAACCGGCTCGCCACGGCCGCGGCCGCGGTCGGTCCCACCTCGGCGAGCCGCTCACCGGTGTCCGCGAAAACGGTCACGCCGTCGAGCCGGTAGGCCGGCCGGTCCATCACCGTGAGCAGCACCGCGCGCCGCGGGGTCGGCGACAGGTACGCCCTTCGCGCCGCCGCGGCCGGCGACAGCGCGATGCGGTCGAAGTCCAGCCCCGGCAACCTCTCGAGCCGCAACTCCGGCGTCAGGCGCGGCATGTCGCCCGTGTACATCATCACGATGCCGGAGGCGAACCAGACGACGAAGAGGACGCTGAGGGGTATGCCCAGATAGCGGTGGATCCGGATCAGCCACGCGGTGGCCGCGGACCCTCGCCGCAACTCGCTACCTGCCACGGCACGATACCTCATGAAGGATGCCCACTGCCGTCCGTCACGTTACCGCGTCGCGGCCGTCTCCGGGCAGCGTGATACGGAACCTGCTGCCCCGCCCCTGCTCCGGATCGTAGCTGAGGCGGCCGCGGTTGGCTTCCACCGCCCAGCGGGCGATGGCGAGTCCGAGGCCTGCTCCCTCGCCGCCGTCCGCCGCCCCTTCGGAGCTCGCGGCAGCGGACCCCGCCGCGCGATACAGGCGATCGAACAGGTAGGGCGCATGCTGCTCCGACACGCCGGGTCCGGTGTCGCTGACCTCGAGCACCGCGTGGCCGTTCGCGGCCGACACGCGGACCTGGATCCGCCCGCCCGCCGGCGTGTACTTGATCGCGTTGTCCACGAGGTTGATCAGCGCCTGCCGCAGCACGATCCGGTCGCCGCGGCACGCCGGCCGGCCGTCCCGCAGAACCAGCAGCGACTGCTCCTTCTCCTCGGCCAGCACGCCCAGGTGATTGACGACATTGTCCGCGAGCTCGGCCAGATCGATCGGGTCGCGGGCGCGGCCGGCATCGGCGCTGTCGGCGCGCGACACGGCCAGCAGCCGGTCGACGAGGCCGCTCAGCCGGTCGGCCTCCTCCAGCATGCTCTCGATGACGCCGCGGTACGACGCGGCGTCGCGCGGCTCGCGCAGGGCGACCTCGCCGACGCTGCGGATGGCCGTCAGCGGCGTCCGCAGCTCGTGGGACACGTTGGCGGTGAACCGCCGCATCTGGGTGAACGAGGAATCGAGCCGGCCGAGCGTCTCGTTGAACACCGTCGCCAGGCGGCCCAGCTCGTCGTCGGGATTGTCGATGGGCAGCCGTTCGCCCAACCGGGACGCGGTGATGGCGCGCGCGCGCTCGGTCATGTCGGCTATCGGCTCCAGCGCACCCCGCGCCAAGTAGTAGCCGCCGAGCCCCGCGGCGGCGACACTCAACGGGAGTCCCAGCAGCAGAACGAGGGCCAGCTCCCCCACCTCCTGGCGCATCAGCGCCTCGGAGCGGCCGACCTGGACGATGACCGCATCGCCCCCGATGAACGTCCGCCGGCCCAGAATCCGGAACGGCGCAGGTTCGCCCGCAACCGAGACGATGCGGCCGTCGGCACGATCCAGCAGCGCCTCGCTCTCCGGCACCGGAAGCCGCCGGGCAACCGCGGTCCGGTAGACCAGCGCACCGTCGAGGGTCCACACCTGCAGCCAGGGGCTCTCCTCGCTCCAGGGGTCGCCCTCGAACCAGGAGAGCGAACCGTCCGGTCCCCGCTCGGCCATGCCCGCGGCCCACCGGAAATCGCTGCGAAGCCTCGCATCGAGGGCCCGCGACGCGTTGCGCGTGACGATCAGAAGCACCGCCGCGGCGTAGATCGCGACCACCACGACCATCACCGCGACGTGCCACGCGGTGAGCCGGACGCGCAGCGTGCGCGGCAGCCAGGGTGTGTTCATGCTCCGCCCACCTCGCGCAGCATGAACCCGACGCCGCGCACCGTGTGGATCAGACGGACCGGCCGATCGGCATCGATCTTCCGGCGCAGGCGCGAGACGTGCACGTCGATGACGTTGTCGAGCGTCGTGCTGCGGGACGTCTCCCGCCAGACCTCGCGGGCGAGGGTGTCCCGAGAGACGACCTGCCGTGCGTAACGCGTCAGATGCAGCAGCAGATCGAACTCCTTCGCGGTCAGATCCACCGCCTGCCCGGCCCGCGTCACCCGGCGCGCCGCACAGTCGATGACCAGCGTGTCGACGGTGAGCCGCTCGGCGTCGGCGGGCCGTCCGCGGCGGGACACCGCCCGAATGCGGGCCAGCAGCTCGGCGAAGGCGAACGGCTTGACGACATAGTCGTCCGCGCCCGCGTCGAGGCCCACCACGCGATCCTCCAGCGTATCGCGCGCGGTCAGGACCACCACCGGCGTCTGCAGGCCCCGCCGCCGCACTGCCGAGAGGATCTCGATGCCGTCTCTGCCGGGCAGACGCAGGTCGAGCAGAATGAGGTCGAAGCGATCCGTGGTCAGGCGGAAGAAAGCCGCCTCGCCGGAGGTCTCGACGACCACCTGGTAGCCCTCGCCCTCGAGCCCCTGCCGCAGCGCTTCCGCCACCTTTCGCTCGTCCTCGACCACGAGCAGCCGCAGCGGGCGTACCGGCGGCGCCGGGCGGCGCCCGGCGCCGTCCTCCGGCAGGCTGACCCTCGGTGGCATCTGTCGCAGCTTACCGGCCAACCGGCGGCAGGGTGAAATATTTCAGACGATCTTCAGGATCCGCGGGGGCCGAGCGCACTATTATTGTCGGACGGGCGCCGTTCCGGCAGCGCAGTTCCACGCACGCACATGCGGCGGCGCCACCCGACTTCGCGTCGTCCGGAGTGGAGAACGGCCATGCACAGGAACCTGCCCGTCCTGATCGCCGCCTGCCTGACCGTCGCAACCGGATTCCGGGTATCCGCGGGCCACGAGCCGGCGAGGCCCTCCGAGCCGGGCCTCGGCGCAGCGGGGCACCACGCCATAGGCGAGATCTACGACGAGGAGCGGACCATCGTCCTTGCCGGCGAGGTGGAGTCGTTCCTGTTCGGGAACCCGCATTCGCTGCTCCACGTCCGGGTAGTGGACGGCGGCGGCCGCGCACGAACGTGGGCGGTGGAGTGGCGGGCCGCCAACCGGCTGTCGCGCGCCGGCCTGAGCGGCAATGCGCTCGGGCGCGGGGACGCGGTCATGCTGTGCGGCCATCCGGGACGCGATCCGGCAGCCTACCGGCTGTACCTGCTGAACGTCGCCCGGCGCGCCGCAGGCTCGTTGCCGGAACAGGAGGAGCGCGCGGCGCTGTGCGAGCGCGAGGCGAGCCCGGAGATCTCGGAGTTGCCGACCCGTTCGTCCCGAGCAACCGCCGCCGGGCTCGCGGCGCGTTAGCCCAGACACCCGCGCCGATTCGCGGCGCGTTAGCGCCGCCAAACCCGTCGCAAGGCTCCGCGTTTGGCCCCAGCCCCCACCTCTCCAGGAGTCTGTGCCGCAGAACTCACTACGTTGCGTTCTGCGGCGCAGACTCCTAGCCCGAGCACCCGCGCCGGCGGCGTTCCGTCAGCGGATGGTTCTGCCGCGCTGCTCGTCGCCCACCCAGTAGATGCTGTGGCAGTTGTTGCAGGAGTTGTAGACCACTTCCCCGCTGTCGAAGATGGCGTCCGGGTCACGCGCCTGGGCCGCCTCGAGCGCCACCGCCGCGGCGTCGATCATGTCCTGCGAGAATTGGTACCACTGGTCGGTGTCGCGCGCGCGGCTGCCCAGCATGAGCAGGTTGCCGGACTCGATGAGGGCCATCGCGGCGCCGGTCACCGCGAGCCATTCCTCGTCCGTCTCCGGCTCCCAGTAGTTCTCGCCGTTCTCGTCCCAGATGGTGCCGACGGCGTCCCACAGGGCGTCGGCCGAGGCGTCGATCATGCCGGCCATCAGATCCCGGGTGGTGTGCCGCATGTCGAACGGGGGCCCTGCCGGCGCTTCCTCCGCCGCACAGCCTGTCATCAGCAAGACGCCCACCAACACGAGTCCACATGTCGTTCGCATGTCGTGCCCTCACCTGCGCGTTTGTCCGAGGCGCGCGCGATTCCCGATGCGTGCGCAAATCCCCGCTGCGTCCGCAATCCCCGATACGCGAACCGTGCATCGCCCGACCGGGGCGACGGACCGGAGCCGGAATCTCCACACATGGTACGTGCCGCGCTGCGGGGAAGCAACCCCGCTCCGGCCGGCGATCGCCGTACAAAGAAGAAGGGCCGGAACCGGTGGGTCCCAGCCCTTCGATCGCGATGCGGGAGCTCGAACAATGAACTCCCGGCGCAAGACGGTTACGGCCGCGGGACGCCGACGTCGCCCTTCGCGTTGCCCATTCCCTTGTACTTGAACCGCTGCACGCGCTTGCCCTCGTAGGTCTCGGTCGTATAGACGTTGCCCATCGAGTCGACCGCGATGCTGTGGTTGCCGTAGAACTGGCCGGCCATGCGGCCGCCGGCGCCGAAGCTGTAGATGTACTCCAGCGGCTTGCGGCGCAGCACGTGGACCTTCTCGTTCATGCCGTCGGCGACGTAGGCGAAGGTCTGGTCGGGGTCGGTCGAGAACGCGATGTCCCAGACCGCGCCGGCGCCGAGGGTCTTCGTCATGAGGTAGATCTCCTCGACGAACTCGCCCGCCTTGGTGAACACCTGCACGCGGTTGCCGGGACGGTCGCACGCGTAGACCAGGCCGTCGTTGGTCGGGTCGGCGCAGTGCACCGGGTTCCGGAACTGCGGCGTGCCGGACTTGTCCTTGCTGACCGCGCCGTGCGCGGGCGCGTTCGCCAGGTCGTAGCGCGGCAGCTCGTCGTCGCTCGGCGTGTTGCCGTAGGCGCCCCAGAAGCGCTTCAGCTCGCCGGTCGTGCCGTCCACGACCGCCACGCGCTTGTTGCCGTAACCGTCGGCCAGATACGCCTCGTTCGCCGCGTCGTCGAAGGTGACCTTGGCCACCTTCTGGTAGCGCGTCATCGAGCTGCTGTCGGGCTCGGCGAAGCCGTCCTCGCCCACCTGCAGCAGGAACTCGCCGGTGTGGCTGAACTTCAGGGCGTGCGAGTCGTCGCCGCCGTTGCCGCCGATCCAGACGTTGTCCATGCCGTCGACCCAGACGCCGTGGTTCGACTCGGGCCAGTCGTAGCCCTCACCGGGACCGCCCCAGTGCTGAAGCAGGTTGCCCTCCTGGTCGAACTCCAGGATGGGCGGCGCGGCGCTGCAGCACGCCTCCGCGAACGGCGGGTCGAGCGCGGCGGGAATCTCGTTCGGCGCGAGGTTGCCGCGGTGCACGATCCAGACGTGGTCGTCCGAGTCGACCGAGACCCCGATGGTCGAGCCGAGCAGCCAGTTGTTCGGCAGCGGCTGCGGCCAGAACGGGTCGACTTCGAACAGCGGCGCGTTCGGGATCATTCCCTGGGCCCCGACGGCGCCGCTCTGGATTCCGCCCCACACCAGGACGGCGGCCAGCAGGGCGCCCAGGCTCATAACAGTCAGTTTTCGCTTCATGTCAGGGTCCTCCTCAGACTCCTCGAACAGACTTCTCGCGGCACGCCGCACCGCGATCGCGAATGCGCTGCGCACAGCGTGCCATCGACCGCCGCGTAACGCAAGCCCGAACCGTATTTTTCTGCGCGCCACGGCCGGGCCGGGGGCCATCGCACCCCCTGGGCTGGACGCGCCCCCGCCGCGCCTTGCCAGGCGGGCGCCTCGCCGCGCTCGGCGCCACGCGGGGTCCACCCCGGGCTGCAGAAGTGTCACGGTGATAAGGTGTGGCTGCATAGCTGCATAAAGGAGCGTCGAATGACCTGCAGGCCGATCCCAGTGGCTCTCTCCATCGGCGTCCTCCTCACCGGAAACCCGGCCGCCCGCGCGCAGGAGACCCCGGCTCTGCCGACCGCCACCCCCGAATCCGGCGGCCTCTCGTTCGACCGGCTGCACGAGGCGACGCGCCGCCTCCAGGCGCATGTGGATGCGGGAGACATTGCCGGCGTGGTCGCCGCGGTGGTCCGGCACGGCCGACTCGTCTACCTCGAAGCCCTCGGGGACCTCGACCGCGAACGCGGACTCGCGATGCGCGACGACGCCCTCTTCCGCCAGTACTCGATGACGCGCCCCATAACCAGCCTCGCCGCGATGATCCTCTGGGAGGAGGACCGCTTCGAGCTCGACGACCCCGTCTCGCTGTACCTGCCGGAGTTCGCCGGCCAGCGGGTGTTCGTCGATGCAGCCGATCCCGACATGGCCGCTACCCGTGCGCGCCGCACGGAAATGACGGTCGAGCACCTCCTCCTGCACACCTCCGGTCTCGGCAGCCGCGGCTCGGCCGTCTACCGCGCCGAGCAGGTCCGCCTGCGATCCATCTCCCTGTCCCGGATGGTGAGCAACGCCGCGCGTGTGCCGCTCTTCGAGGACCCCGGTACGCGCTGGCGCTACGGCATCTCGACCACCATCCTCGGCCGGCTCGTCGAAATCTGGTCCGGAATGCCGTTCGACACGTTCCTCCGCGAGCGCGTCTTCGAGCCGCTGGGGATGACGGACACCGTGTTCCGGGTGGATCCGTCCCGCGCCGACCGCTTCGGCCCCGCCTACCGCCCCGGACCCGGCGGCGAGCTGCGCCCGTACGCGATAGAGGCCGTCCCGTTCACGGAGCAACCGGCCCTGCTGGAGGGCGGCGTCGGGCTCGTGTCGACCGTGCGCGACTACCTTCGCTTCGCCCAGATGTTCCTCAACCGGGGCGAGCTCGACGGCGTGCGGATCCTCGATCCGGAAACCGTGGCGCTGATGACCGTCAACCGCGTCCCCGACGCCCTGCTGCCGCTCGGCTTCGGCAACCCGCAGCCCGGCCGCGGCTGGACGCTCGGCTTCTCCGCCGTCATGGACGCCGGCGCGTTCCCCTACCCCGTCAGCGAGGGCACGTTCTGGTGGGACGGCTCGTCCGGCACGCGGTTCTTCATCGATCCGGTGCAGGACATGGTCACCGTGATCATGGCGGCGGCGTCGCCGGCGTACGGAAACGGGTTCCGGGAGGCGTTCACGTCGGCCGTATACGCCGCGATTGTCGACCAGCCGGCTACGCCTGGTACTCGATGAGTCGTCGCTGCAGCAGGTCCTGCAGCAGACCCGTCACGTCCCGTTCGAGCACGTCGTGGCCGACCTCGTACTCGGCGGACAGGGATTCGACGATCGCGCCGCGCGTGGCGCCCTCCCCGATCAGGTCCCAGACCCTGGCTCCGACGCCGTCGAGGCCGAGATAGCGCCCGGACTGCATGTCGGCCACGATGACCTGGTCGTCCATCCGCACGTAGTGGGCGTGCTCGGAGAGCTTCAGCGGCCCGCCGTTGTACGAACCGCTCTCCCCGACCTTCACGCTGCCGAGCTGAGCCATTTGGCGCCTCCCTTGTGTGCGGCGTGCTGCAGCCAAGCGTCCAGCGTCAGCGTCGAGAGCAGCCCGCCGAGATGGAAAGCATGTCCCTGACGGGCAAGATGCAAGGCGTTCCGCAGGCGCTTCCGGTTCACGATGCCGAGATCGACCAGCATCGACGTTGCAACGATCCGCTCGAGAGCGGGCCATGCCTTGCGCACTCCGGTATATACCGCGTGCCCCGTGGAGGCGTTCTGCGTACGCTGCCGGAGCGTCTCCGGCAACACGCCGCGCATCGCCCGGCGCAACAACGCCTTGGGCTCTCCCGGCACCGCCTTCAGACTCCACGGCGTCGCCAGCGCCAGCTCCACCAGCGGACGGTGCAGGAAGGGGTACCGTATGTCGCACGCCTTCTCCAGGTAGCCGCGCAACAGGAAGCCGGTGATGCGGCCTATCGCTTCGACGTGCCACTGATCCGCAATGCCGCGGCAGAGCTTCGGCATGCCGGCGTTTGCCGCACGCGCCTTCAAGTCCCACCGGCGCGCGAAGGCGCCCTCGATCCAGTCGTGCGTCTCGGACACCCAGTCGTAGCTGACCAGCCGCCGACGCACCAGGGGGCGGAGGCAGTACCACCAGGCCAGGTTGCTCAGCGGCATCTTCAGTACGCGCTGCCAGTGGTCGAGCTCCCGCCGGAGCGGCGCGACCCGGCCGCGGCGCAGCAGATCGGCGAGATGCACCGGCACCTGGCGCTTGCTCATGACGACGGCCTCCGCGCCGATGCCGGTAAGCAGTATTGGAACCCCGGGCCCGCTCAACAGGCGACCGTACTGCTCGTGCACGGCGAAGAACGCGGCGGCTGCGTGCGGCTCCTCCCAGTACTCCACGGCCTCGGGCAACCGGCTCAGGGGATGGTGGGCGTCACCGTCGATGTAGTGCGGTTCCATATCGCCGTTGCCGGCCAGGCTTCCGAACCACTCCCGCTCGTCGCTCAAGGTCGATTCGTCGAACACGACGCTCACCGTGCGCAAGCGGGAAGCACTGGGCCGCCGGGCGGCGACGCTCACAATCGACGACGAGTCGAGCCCGCCGGAGAGGTCCGACCAGAGCCGGCCGGAACCGCGCATGCGACTCTCGACCGCCTCGAGGAATGTCTCGCGAAACTCGTCGACATGCTCCCGGTGGGGTCGACCGGATGCCTCGCTCGGAGCGCGCCACTCCCAGTAGCGTTCGAACCGGACCTGTCCGTTCTCCGCGATCAGGCGATGGCCGGGCTTGAGCCGCCGCACGCCGCGATAGGGCGTGCAGTCGGAATCAGCGCGATCGACGCCGTGCGCGAGTCGATCGGCCACGTATTCCAGGTCGAACGCCGGAGCCTGCCGGAGCGCGGCCAGAACCTGCCTGAGCTGGGAGGCGAAGCAGATCCGTTCCCTCCCCACATGCAGGTACAACGGTCGCACGCCAAGCGGATCCCGCACGCACAGCAGTCGCCGCCGGGCGAGGTCCCAGAGTCCGAATGCGAAGTCGCCGATCAGTCTCGAGGCGCATTCATCGCCCCAGGCGTCGTACGCCGCGAGCGTCAGCTCCGCGTCGCGGCTGTCGGGTCCGGCGCCGCGGCCGCTCAGACGGGCGATCAGGTCCTTGCGATTGTCGAGTCGTCCATCGAAGACCAGAGCAAGCCGTCGGCCATCACCGCCAACCAATGCCGCGCCCGCGGCGCGGTCGTCGGCTTCAGCCGCCGCGCAGGCGAGCCCGACGGCCCCGCCGAACCAGCAGCTCCGGCGCGAGGAGAGCAGGAGCTGCGCAGCGCCGTTCATCCGCCCGACGCCCTCGCGCTCGACGAGCCCGCCATCGAGGCTGTGAATCCCACCAATCGCGTTCATTGCGCTGACCGCCCGCTGCCGCTTCCCGGCACCGCCACCACCTGGCCCACGACTCTTACGCCGTGACGATCGGCACGTAGGGCTCGTGGCGCCACGAGTTCTCCGAATCGTCGACTACTCGCCCTTCGCATTCCACCCAGGCGTGCGCACCGAACGGATAGCGCTTCACGCCGATGTGCAGCGTCGCGGGGACACCGCGACGCTGCAGCAGCAGATAGACGGTCATGGCCCGCGGCAGGCAATCCAGCCCGCGACGCCAGTAGTAGCGCGTGGCGATCCGAACGGCTTCGCGGGTCCGGCCGACAACGGGATGAGAACCACTCGACGGAACGGCGAACCGTCGGGAACCCAATCGTCGGACGACCCGGTAGACGCGCGGAAAGCCGAACAGGCGGAAACCGACGTCCAGAGCAATGAAGATCAGAAGCGCGTGAGCCGTCAGTATCAAGCGCGTATCGGAGAAGCTCTTCATCGGTCTGATTCCGTTCCCGATAACGAAATGCATCGCCGGGCGGACGAGCGGAACATTCCTTCCGACCCGCCCGGCGAACCTCGGACCAGAAGCTCAGGGCATGCCCCCGTACTCCAACCCGCCGTTCACGCCGTCGGTGCAGAAACCCCAGCAATCCCCTGTCATTGCCTCTATGCCGCCGAAGTCGACGACCTGGGGTGTGGAGTACTGTTTCTTCTGGCGACGATGTTTCCTGAGCTCAGTCATCTTTCGTCTCCCGTTACGAGTTGGTCCTAATGAGCGAACCCTCGTATTCTGCACCCGTCAGGGCTGACAGGGCATTGCGCTCAGTTAATCGGATCGCTAATGTGCGTCAAAGGTCGCTGTGAGGCCGGATAGGCACAGCGACGCGCGGCCCGCCTTCTCCCGGCCGCCGCAGCCCGCAGCCCCGACTACCCGGTGAACTTGTAGCCGACGCGGTGCACCGTGACAATCCAGCGGGGGTCCGCCGAGTCGTCCTCGATCTTCTGGCGCAGCTTGGCGATATGCATGTCGACCGTGCGGGTCAACGGGGAGATGGCGTCATGCCGCCACACCGCGTCCAGCAACTGATCGCGGCTCACCACCTCGCCCCGATGCTCGACGAAGTACTCGAGCAGCCGGAACTCGCGCGGCAGCAGCGCCAGCGTCCGGCTCCCCTTCGTCGCCTCCCGCGTCTTGAAGTTCAGCTCTACGTCTCCGAACGCATGGATGTGCGCCTGCGGCCCCGCGAACCGCTTGGACCGGCGCAGCACGGCCTCGACGCGGGCCAGGAGCTCCATGAAGCTGAACGGCTTCGTCAGGTAGTCGTCCGCGCCCGCCCTGAGCCCGACCACCTTGTCGAGCTCCTGGCTCTTGGAGGTGAGCATCACGATGGGCACCGTGCTCCCCCGCGACCGCAGCCGCCGGCATACCTCCACCCCGTTCACCTCGGGCAGCAGGATGTCGAGAATGACGAGGTCGACCTCCTGCTGCCCGGCCAGGCGCA
The DNA here is from genome assembly GCA_963662835.3 of Vicinamibacterales bacterium. Classification (GTDB taxonomy): domain Bacteria; phylum Acidobacteriota; class Vicinamibacteria; order Vicinamibacterales; family UBA8438; genus WTFV01. Next base: position 4,732,578 of record CAXXVU020000002.1, on the reverse strand, counting down.
GGCCCGTGGCGCCGTCCCGCGCCACCCACGTCGTGTGCCCCTCGTACTGCAGCCCCTCCGACAGCGCCGTGGCCAGAGACAGATCGTCCTCGACGATCAGTATTCCGCTCAAGACGTCCCTCTTCCCGCCCGTCTCAGAACTTCCGGTGCGTTGCCGGACACGGTAATCACGATGCTCGCGCGGCTCGCTTCCCGAGCACAAGGTAGCCGCGAGCCAAAGAGCGGCAGCGGACACCGAAGGCAGGCCGCGGCCGCGAGACCGCCCTGCGGCGGCGGGCCGTCCGTCGGACACGAGTCGATGGAGTCCCCACCAGGTGCGCTCAGGCCTCGGCGCCGGCCCGGAGACCCGCTCGCTCTACCGCGGCCGAGTGGCTGCCGCTCTCCGTCTCCAGCGGGGTAACGCAGGCGGGAATCAACACGTCGAAGGTCGCACCGCGTCCGGGCCGGCTGTCGACCTCGATGCTCCCCCCGTGCCCTTGCACCACGTGCCGCGCAATGGCGAGGCCGAGGCCGGTGCCGTTCACCTTGTTGTCGACCGCCGCGGCGGCCCGATAGAACTGCTGGAAGATCCGCTCCTGGTCGTCCGGCGCGATGCCGATGCCGGAGTCCGACACGCCGACCGCGACGCAACCGCCCCTCCGCGACAGGTCGACGCGGACCCGCCGCGACGGGCCGGAGTACTTCATCGCGTTGTCCAGCAGATTGACGAAGACCTGCGTCATCGCCTGCGCATCGACGCGGACGACAGGCAGCGGATCCTCGGGGCGGGTCACCGCGATCGTGAAGCCGTCCCGTTCGCGCCGGGCGTCCACCGCCTGCACGGCGGCCTCGACCACGTCCTCGACCGCCGCATCCTCGCGGCTGTACTTCGCCGCCGCGGACTCGATGCGGGCGAGGTCCAGAACGTTGTCGATGAGGTGCTGCAGGCGGCCGGCTTCGAGCTCGATGTGCCGGCCGTACTCGGCGACCTTCTCGGACGAGGTGACGCGCCCGCGGCGCAGAAATTCGCCGAACACCGAGATCGACGCGAGCGGCGTGCGCAGCTCGTGGGAGGCGTTCGCCACGAACGCGTTCCTGATCCGCGAGAGACGCCGCTCCCGGCCGGCCGCGCGCAACGTGAGGAGCACGCCGCCGAGCACCGCCACCGACATCAGCAGCGTCAACACCCAGCTCCTGAACGCGTTGGACGCCAAGACCGGCCCGGCCGCGGTGTAACGGCTGCGGGCAGAAAGCTCCCAGTCCCGAAACAAGAAATCGAAGCGCGCCGCCAGCAGGTCGTCCTGGCCCGGCTCGGCGTGGGTCGAGGTCACCACGCGACCCGTATCGTCGGTAGCGCGCACGATCAGGTTGTCGTGCACGTCCCGCGGCAGCAAGTCCATCGCCTCGGCTATGGCGCCAGGGAGGAACTCGCGCTCGAAGCGTGCGGTGTCGACGACGAAGCCGACGAAGCCGACGATGGCCGAGTCACTGTCCGAGACGAAGCTGAAGACGGCCCGATTGCCCGGATCCGCCTCGTCGACGTAAAGCGTAGTTCGATCCAGACGCAACCGTGCAACCGGGGGCACCAGTGTGCCCGCAAGCAGCAACGTGCTCGCCCGCCGAATCACGGCCTCGATTTCGGGGGCAGCCCCACTAGTGTCCCAAGAAACTCGGGACAGCCACCCGTAAGTCCCAGAGCATAAAAGAGATACAGCGATTTGGAGCTGTCATCGACTTGAACTCGCCCCCGCTTTGAGACGATGCTCGTGCCCGTTTCCGAGGAGATGGGAGCATGTACTCAGGCAAGCTGGTCTTCGCGCAGGTGATGGATCACCTGCCGATGCACACCTTCCGTCGCGCCGTGAGCCGATATGGCGGCAACCGTTACGTTAAATCCTTCCCGTGCCACAGCCAGTTTCTGTGCATGGCGTTCGCCCAACTTACGTATCGGGAGAGTTTGCGTGATATCGAGGTCTGCCTGCGTGCGCAGCGGCAGAAGCTCTATCACCTGGGCATTCGCAGCCCGGTTTCGCGCAACACCTTGGCCAATGCGAACAAGCAACGCGACTGGCGAATCTACGCCGAGGTGGCGCAAGCGTTGATCGGCATCGCCAGACCGATGTACGCCAGTGAAGACCTGGGTCTGGACCTCGATAACACCGTGTTCGCCCTCGACGCATCGACCATCGACCTGTGCCTGTCTATGTTTCCGTGGGCGCCGTTCCAGTCCACGAAAGCAGCGGTCAAGCTGCACACGCTGCTCGACCTGCGCGGCCCGATTCCGACGTTCCTGCATGTCTCCGACGGCAAAATGGCCGACGTTCACGCGCTCGACCGCTTCGCCCCCGAACCTGGCGCCTTCTACGTGATGGATCGTGCCTACCTCGACTTCGAGCGCCTGTACGCCCTGGCGGCGTTCGGCGCGTTCTTCGTCATCCGCGCAAAGTCCAACACGCGGTACCAACGTCGGTACTCTCGGCCGGTCGACAAGACGACCGGTCTTCGTTGTGATCAGACCATCGTGCTCACGGCCGCGGATTCCGCGTCCCGGTATACGCAGCCGCTCCGCCGCGTGAAGTACTGGGATGAATCCACGGACAAGACGTTCAACTTCCTGACCAACAACTTTGCGATCCCTGCGCTCACAGTCGCCGAGCTGTACCGGTACCGCTGGCAAGTCGAGCTGTTCTTCAAGTGGATCAAGCAGCATCTGCGGATCAGGTCGTTCTTTGGGACCTCGGAGAACGCCGTCAAAAGCCAAATCTGGATCGCGGTGTCGGTGTACGTGCTCGTGGCCATCATCAAGAAACGGCTGGATCTCCCAGTAAGTCTCTACACAATTCTACAGACACTGAGCTTGACGGTGTTCGAGAAAACCCCGCTTTTGCGGCTATTCTCTGAGACCGATTACACTTCTCATAGTGGCGGCACCCGTAACTTGTTGAATCTATTGGAGTAATTCCTGGGACACTACTGGGGCAGCCCCGATCTCGATGGCGCCGGTCGACGGATGGTAGTAGCGCGTGAGACACAGACAGCCGTCGAGGGCTCCGGCAAACAGGAACCTGGCCGTCGACGTGTCGGTTCGGGCGAAGTGCCGCGCTATCTCCTCGAACTGCTTGCCGGCAAGAACGTCGCCCGGCACGTCCAGCATCTCCTGTGCCGCGTCCTGATAGACGTGACGGACCTCCGCCGTCACTTCGTCCAGATACCGCGCAACCGTGGTCTGACTTGCAATGACCTCGACCTCCGCCAGCCGCCGGCTCGACACGTATTGCAGTGCGAGGATGGCCAGCAGGGGAACGACCACGACGGCCACTTCGAAACGATATCGATCCTGCAGGGCTCTGAACAGGCGCATGGCGAACTCCTCAGACGCCACGATACCACCATCCGACTAGCGAGGAAGCATCGAGCCGCCCACGAGGTTCCTCCGAGCATATGAACGCAGAAGGCGCGCGCAGGGAAATACCGTCCCCGTGCGGAACGTGCAAGCACGAAAGACGTCCATGCAACAAAGATCCATTCTTCCAGTGGCCTGTCTACATTAACGTGTCTGCACGCGCATCGCCCGCTCCGACCCCAGGAAGCCGTGCCCCTCCCGCTGTCGACGTCCGGCCACGGCGCTACCCCGCGTTCAACGGCCACCCGACGTCGCGCCGGGTCGGATCGACCGCGCGCAGCTTCAGCGGGTTCAGGATGATCAGGCGATCCCGGCGCAGCTCGATCAGCCGGTCACGTTGGAGCTGTCCCAGCAACGCGGACATTTGCTTGACGGGCACGGAGATCAAGCCCGCCAGCTCGCGCTGATCGACCGGCAGACGGATATGCACTTCCTTGTTCAACTGAATCGTGTCGTTGGCGTGCACGAACCGGTGCAACAGGCGCTTCAGGCGCGTCACCGGCGACGCCTGCGCGTATTCGCCGTCACGCTCCAGCCGGTCGATCAGCTCCCGGCTGTGCATCTGGCTGATTCGCCACGACAGATCCGGATCCACGCGGACGAGACCGAGGAACCGCTCGCGCGACAGCGCCCGCACCGCGCAATCGGTCACGGCGATGACGGACACCGGGGCGCCCTGCTCCGCAATGACCGATTCCGCCCCCAGAAACCAGCCCGGAAACCGCAAGCCGACGGTGGACCGCAGCCGCACGGATGCGATCCGCTCGAACTTGGCGATCCCGTCGAGGAGCAGATACACGCGGTCGGGAATGGCGGCCTGCCGCAGGATCTCCGTCCCCGCCGGATGGTTCTCCTGCGGCGACAGGTGGGTCCTCCAGTCCTCGATCCCCTCGCCGACGATCGTGGCCGTGCCGAGCTGCTCCATGACTGGACTCAATGCGCCGGTCCCAGACCGTTGGTTGCCAGGGATGTCGTCAGGACGCCGAAGCCTTCGGTATCGTCCGATGCAAGCCGCCGCATGTCCGGGATCACGATCCAGCCCTTGTGGACGCGAATGACGCCGTCGTCGCGAAGCTGCCTGAGGAGCCGGCTGAGATGCTCCGGCGTGACGGCTATCAGACTGGCCAGCTCCCACCGCTTCAGCGGCGACAACAGCCGCACCTCCTTGCCGTCGCCGTTCGGATTCGTGACCGCCACGAGTCGTCGCAGCACGCGTTCGAGCCGTTGCCGTGCGGTCTTGACCCCAAGGTCCGCCATGTGATGGAACTGGCTGAGCACTTCCCGGCTGTGCATCCGGTGCACGTGCCACGACAGACTCGGTTGCTCCGCCATCATCTCGAGAAACGCCTCCCGCGACAGCCGCCTCAACGTGCAGGCGGTCACCGCGACCACGCTGGCCGGGTGCGACCGGCCCACCAGGACGAAGGCGGCGCCCAGGATCCATCCGGGACCTCGCAGTCCGAGGATCTGTTCGCGCCCGTTGCCGTCGATCCGTACGAGCTTCGCCAGGCCGTCCTCGATGAAGAAGATGTCGCCGGGCTCGCACCCCTGACGCACCAGAACGGTCCCGACGGGATAGAACTGCGCCGCCGGAAGGAGGGGAAGCCACGATGCCAGACCGGGTCCGCTCTCCGGACCGAAGGCCGCGATGTCGTTGCGTGCGCCGTGTGTATGGAGTGACATGCGCCGATGCTGGCTTGTATTGCGTGTAAATGTCATCGCTAACACGTCAAAGTTGTCATGCAACTGTAAAAGCCAGATGAAAAACTGCGCTCTTCCGGGTGCGAGCCTTGACATGGCGCGGGCATCGACCGTCTCTCGCGTCATGTCGAGACGCAGCGGTGCCCGCCGAACCGGCACGCGCAGGACGCCCGGATCGACCGGCAGGACGGGCTCGATGCGCCGCCGGTGAAGACTCTCGTGCGGAGGGTCCGGCGCGCGGCAGGCGGGGCGGGGTCAGTCCACTGCAGTGACCAGGGGCGCCAGACAGTCGGTCTCCGGGCTGACGTCGAGCGGCCACCAGCTCGCGAAATCCGCGTCGGAGGCGGCGATGGGCACCACCAGCGGCATACCTTCCGGCGCGAACGCGGCCGTCCCGCCCGCCTCGCCGTACCGGCGCGCCAACGCCGCGCGGAAACGCCCGACCTCGGGCGCCTCGAAGAGGGCGTAGTAGAGCTGGCGCGTGGTGCCGGCTCCCTCCCGCCGCACCACGCCGATGCAGACGGGCGCGGGGGTGACGGCGGCCAACCCGGACTCCTCCGCCGTCTCCAGCACGTCCGGCGGCGCCAGGACGCTGCCGAGCGCATCGCGATACTCGGCGTGCAGCACGAGCGGCATCGCCGCCGCGGTCGGCGAGGTCATCGACTCCATCGTGCGATTGAAGATCTGCTGGAAGAGCTGCGCACGAAGCTGATCCGACGGCTGCAGCACGAGCAGGCCGGGGCCCGGCTGCATCGGCCCGCGGAGCGCGAGCGTCCACTCCGCAACCATCCCGGCGTCGACGACATAGGGCTCCGCCAGACTGCTCTGCACCGTCCTCCAGAACAGCCAGCCGAGCACGGCCAGCGCCACAAGCGCGATGCCCGCCCTGCGCATCTCTATTCCTTCGCCTCCTTCGCCGCGAGCTCCGCCGCCATCCGCCGGTCGCGCTCGAGGGCGTCCCGCACTTGATCCGGACGCGTCTGGTAGCAGTCGATGCAGACGAGCGGATCGACGACGTTTCCCTCGGCAGGCAGGCCGCGGGAAGCCATCAGCTTGCGGAGCAGATCGGCCGTGTGCGCCTGCGCCTTGAAGAAGTCGGACTCGACGATCCGGTTGACGCCCCGGAACGCCGCGCCGTGCAGCGCCGTCTCGTTCCGGAAGTTGGTGGCGTTGACGTCCGCCCCGAGCTCGACGCACATCCGGACCGCCTCGAGCACCTCGTCCTCCTGGCCCGGCAGCGACCCGCCGTCCTCGCCGGGGATGAAGATGGCGATGCCGGCCGCGACCATCAGCGGCGTGGTCCCGTCGGCGCTCGGGATCAGCGGGTCGTCGCCGGCCGCCAGCAGGTCCCGCACCGCGACCGTGTCCCCGGCCCTGGCAGCCGCCACCACGGGCGGGTCGTCGGCCGCCGCGTGCGCGGCACCCGGCAGCCCGGCGCCGGCCGCCACGACGCCCGGGACGAGGCTCACGAGCGCCACCCACCGGATGCTCCTGGTTCGCATGACGTCTCTCCGCTCCCGTGCCGGTCCCTGCACGCCGGCCGGCACGGTTGCCGAGGGGCCGGCTCCGGTCAGTACTTCAGCCAGGTGCCCTTCAGACCGGTCTGCCCGACCCCCGGCTGCGTCCAGTCGCAGACGCCGTCGGCGAAGATCTCGCGCAGCTCCGCCTCCTGCTCGGCCGAAAAGGTCCCGGCATAGTCGGCCATGTCGACCGGCCGCAGCTCGCACTTGATGACGTCGCTGGCAACCGGTGCGCCGGCCACCTCGCGCGGCGCCGGCGCCGACGGATACAGCTCCTCGCAACGGCCGGCGCCGCGGACCTGCTCCTCGACGATACGGGTCGCATCGTCCTCCCGCGACCAGCAGGCGTCGACCAGGTCGGCCGGTTTCGCCCCGACCACCTGCTCGATGCCCGGATCGTCCGCATCGGCCGCGGACAGATTCGCCAGCCACCGGTCCATCTGCACGAGCGCGCCCCGCAAGACGGGGCTGTCGCTGCTGTACAGGCCGTAGCGGTCGTCCTCGACCAGCATCACGTGGTTGTCCGTGCGGCCGTTGGCCTTGCGCAGCCGCTCGCGCATCGAGAACGAGTGGTAGCGGACGTGCACGTCGCCGTTCTCGCGGTCGTCGCTGTAGGCGCGGTAGTCGATGATCGGGGTCTCGGACAGGCCCCCGCCGCCGTTGGTCAGCCGGCCGGTCTCGTAGGCGAGCCGCACCGCTTCCGGATCCGCCACCGTCCGCGCGGCCTGGAAGCCGCCGTCCGGGTCGTAGCCGCCGATGCGCCGGTTCAGGTCGAGGAACTGCTCGGCGCTGATGACGCCGTCGTTCAGCGCCCCGAGGCCGTACTGCACACCGGCGTTGTCGAGCGGCCGGCGCGCGAAGCCGGTCTCCGCATCCCGCCCGTAGACGTTCACGTAGTGGCTGTAGACGTCGCAGCGGGCGCCCTCCGGATTGTCGGCCGGGTGATAGCGCAGCTCCTCGGGCAGAACGTCCGGACAGAACTCGCCCACCTGAACCCGCCCGGCGTTGCGGGAGACGTTGGGCATCGTGGCCAGGTTCAGGAACCCTGCGACCGCCCGCTTCTGCTCTTCGGTGAAGGGCACCGACGTCTCGCGGAAGTACCGGTCGAGCAGCCGCGCGTCGGTGATCATCGGGATGGTGCCGAAGCCGACGTCCGGGAAGCTGCAGCCGGGGATGATGCCGTCGAGCAGGCCCGGATAGTTGTCGGCGATCTGGTGGTTCTGGTACGACCCGCCGGAGCAACCCCAGCCGATGGTGTAGCGCGGCCGGCCGTAGGCCTCGACGAACCGCTCCTTGACCATCATCATCGTCTCGGCCGCGAGCAGGTCGTTGCAGTTGTTGCCGTAGACGTTCAGGCTGGCCGACGCCACCGCGTAGCCCTGGCGCAGCATGGCGTCGTCGGTGACGCCGCCGGTGCTCGCGCCCTGGCGGTACCAGCCGTTCACGCAACCCCCGCCGAACGTGTAGATGAGGCGGCGGTTCCAGCCCGGCGACGGCGTCCAGGCGTCGGGAGCCGCGTCACCGGCGCCGGGCGCGTGCAGCATCGCGATCTGGTAGACGGCGCGGTTGATGGTGCCGGTCTCGATGCGAACGACGTAGGGCACCTCGGCGCCGGTCAGCGTCGTGGTGGTCGCCGCGTCCGCCGGCAGCGCGGCGGGATCGGAGAGCGGCTTCAGCGTTCCGTCCGCCGCGCGGTAGGCGTAGTCGACGCGGCGCGCGACCGAGCAGTTCTCATCCAGCGGTGCGCCGAGCGTGTCGCCCGACGGCAGCTCGAACGCGTCGGTCTCGCAGACGAACGGCTGCTCGTGCGGCCCGGAGAAGATGGGCCCCTCGACCGGATGATTGACGAGCTCCAAGGTCGTGCCCGCCGCATCGCCGGCGACGGTCACGGCCACTTCGTTCGCGCCGTGCGACAGCCCGGAGACGATGCCCGCCAGCCGGTGTCCGTCGGCGCCGGCGCGGAAGCCGGCGGTAGCGTCGGCTCCGTTCACCGCCACCCGCACGTCGGACAGCGCGACGTCCGCCGGCACATCGATCTGCAGCAGCGCGTCGCCGCCGCTCACCGTGTCTGGACGGCCGGACAATACCGTCACTTCGATCTCGTCGGCCGCATGCGCGACTCCGACCAGAACGCCCGTCGACATCCCGGCGGCCAGCACGGCAACCGCCGCGACGCCACCGATTATCTGCTTGCGCATGGCTCTGTCTCCCTCGAACGGATTCGACTGCAAGACTACTTCAGGATTCCTCTCGCAGCGCCGCGGCCCCGGCCACCGCCCGCGCCACGTGCTCCCGGGTATTGTAGAGATGCGGGCACAGCCGCAGTCCGCCGGTCGCCGCACCTGCGATGCCGTGCCGCTCGTACAGGGCCGTCACCAGGCGGCCGCGGCGCTCCGGATCGACTTTCGCGATTGCCACTCCCCCGCTCAGCTCGGGCTGCATCGGCGTCGCCAGCTCGAACCCGGCCTCCTCGAGCCCGGACTTCAACATGCCCGCCAGCTCCACGACGCGCGCCTCGATCCGCTTCATCCCCAGGCGATTCTGGAAGGCGACGGTCGTGCCGACCGCGGCCAGCGCCGCGTCGTCGCGCTGGCCCAGGGACTCGAACTTCCGCGCCCCCTTCGGCCGCGGCTCCACGGCGCTGCCCCAGCTCGGAGCGACGATGCTCGGCCAGATCTCCTCCACCCTGTCGCGGCGGACGTAGAGCAGCCCGACCTCCTTCGGCCCGCAGAACCACTTGTGCGCGCTGCCGGTGAAGGAGTCGCAGCCGAGCTCGCGCAGGTCGACGTCGAGCGCGCCCCAGCTCTGCGCACCGTCGACGTGGACGTGAATCCCGCGGCGGTGGGCCACCTCGCACAGCTCGCGCACGGGAAGCCGCACGCCGCTCACGTTGGAGACGTGCGTGAGGGCGAGCACCCGCGTCCGGGGCGTCAGCGCGCGTTCGAACACGCCCACCAGCTCGTCGACCCCCGACGGCGCGGCCGGGGTCGTCACCTTCGCCACCGACAGGCCGTAACGGGCCGCCCGCACCTCCCAGGCGACGTTGTTGGTCGGGTGGTTCTGGTCCCACACCACGACCTCGTCGCCGGCGTCGAGCGGAATGCCCGCGTTGATGACGTTGTTGGCCTCGCTGGTGTTGCGCACCAGGGCGATCTCGTCCGCGGTGACCCCGAGCTGGGCCGCCACCGCCTCACGCGACCCCTCGAGCAGCGGGCCGAACTTGGCGCGGTTCGGGAACGAGCAGTCCACGTCGATGTCGCGCGTCAGCTCGCGCACCCGCTCGGCCACCACGCGGGGCGACGGACAGAGGTTGGCCGCGTTCAGCGGCACGCGTTCGTCGCGGAACGCGAACTGCCGGCGCACTTCCTCCCAGAGCGCCTCCGGCCCCTGGCCGTGGCGCGGCTGCGCGCCGGCGAAACGACCGGCGAGGAGCGGGTGGACGACGCTGCCGACCGCGAGCGTCCGCAGGAACCGGCGCCGGTTGGTGTCGACGGTCATGGAAGCCTCCAGGTCACCGCGTTGCACGTCACCGAGGTGTCCACATAGCCTACCCTTTCGACGCGGTCGAGGCTGCGGACGGCGCCGGCGCCGTCCGGCCGTCAGCGGACCGGATCGAAGCTCCATTCCGAGAGGACGGCATGCCGCGGCCGCCAGGTCGCGCCGGACCTGCGCCGCTCGAACTGATAGGCGCCGATGAACGAGTGGCCGGACCGGAAACGCCAGCGGAACCCGACGCGGGACCGGGAGCGCACGAAGCCGCGGCGTACGAAGGCCACCGACTGGTAGAGCCAAGGCGACACGCGCGCACGCGGGCGCTCGATCTCGACCTGCTGGCGGTAACGGTTGAAGTCGGGAGTACCCGGCCGGCCGACATGGCGCTCGAAGAGCGTCGTGGCCTCCACCCTTACCTCCCGACGCAGCAGCGGATACGACAACCCGGCGTGCACGCGGTGATCCCAGTCGAAGCCGAGGCCGGTCCGTGTCCGGTTGAGCAGAATGTAGCCGAGCGTCACGCTGGCGGAAGCGGCCAGCACGAACTCGACGTCGGTCCTCGCGCGCCGGTCGTACACGCTTCCCAGCGCGTCCCGGATGCGGGCGACGCCTCCGACGGTCCAATCGACCCGGTCGGATCCCAGCACGCTCAACTCGACCTCCGTCCAGGACTGGACGTCGTCGGCCGCAGCCGGGCGCCCGCCGAGCAGGAGCAGACCGACCAGCACGACGTGCGGCGCGGCGATCCTGCGCATCGAACCTGTCGCGTCGAACGCTGCGGGGCGCCTGTCAGGGGTGCGGGTCAGTTTCCGGGTGTGATGCGGTTGACGACGTGAGCCCGACCGGAGCCCAGGAGGGCGAGCGGGCCGCCATGGCAGCCCGAAGACGGCCCGCATCGCCACGTCGCGGTTGCCGGGAGCGAACGTGCCCGCCGGCTACTTGAGATTCGAGTAGTCGCTCGAGCTCAGCATGAAGACCTCGATCCCCTCGAGCGGCGCGGGGTACTTCGCGAGGAGCGCGTCCCACTCCGGGTCGTCGCGGAAGCCGGCCCACACCTCTTCCCGGTGCGCGCGGTCGCGATAGGCCAGCATCCAGACCAGCCGGTTCGGATTGTCGAGGTTCTGCCAGACCGCGACGATCTCGGCCCCGTGCTTCTCGAAGATGGCGACCTCGCCCTCGCGGAACCGCTGGTGCAGCTCGTCGATGCCGCCCTTGCCGTCTTCCGGGGGCCTGGCGGTGTACATGCGAATCTCGAAGCAGCGCGCGTCGGCGCCCACGTTGTTCGACAGTGCGGCCGGCAACTGGGCGGCCGGGCCGCACGGCGCCGGCGGATCCTGCTCGGCGCCGGCCACGCCGAGGAAGCCGAAGCCGATGACGAGAGCGAATACCAGTGTGCGCATCACGATCCCCCTGTGGAAGTTTTGCCGAATTCAGCACCGCGGCCGGCGCCGCGCGCTCGCGGCCGGCTCACGGTGCGCGTCGGACGGCATTGTATGGCAGTCCGTCTCGTGCGACCAATCGGTCAGGGGACCGCCACGCACAGCAGATCCTCGGCCACGGTGATCGGCCCGCCGTATGCGGCACGCAGATACCCGAGGCTGTCGGCCAGCACCTGCGGCGAGGAGGTGGAGATGTGCGAGGCGACCAGCCGGCCGACGCCCGCCTCGGCGGCCAGCGCGCCCCAGACGCTCGGCCTGGCATGCAGCTCGGCCCCCCGCCCGGTCGCGTCCTCGCCGCGGCCGAGATGCACCACCAGCACGTCCACGTCCCTGACGAACTCGACGAACGCCGGATCCGACCCGTTCTGGTCGCTGCTGAACGCCACGCTGGCGTCCCCCGCGTCCACCCGGTATCCCACGGCCGGGACATCGGCGTGCGGCACCCCGATGCCGCGGACCCGGACATCGCCGTCCCGCCAGACCTCGGCGGGGGCGCCGGACGTGACGTCCACCGTCAACGCATCCAGCTCCAGGCGGCCGGCGAGCACCCGGAAGACGCCGCCCGGACCGAAAAGCCCGCCCAGCCAGTCGTCGAGCGACGGGAAGAGGCCGCTCCCGGACGGGCCGGCGACCCGCAGCGCCGCCCCGCCGGGCCACAGCAGCGCGGGCACCTCGGCGGAGTGGTCGGGGTGGAAGTGACTGAGCGCCAGCAGCGCCAGGTCGCCGAGATCGGCGCCCGATTCGTGGAAGCGCTGCTTGATGCCGCCGCCGGCGTCGACCAGGATGCGACCGACGCCGTCGATCCGGACGAGATAGCCGGCCGAGGCCCGTCCCGACGACGGACCCGGTCCCCCCGAACCCAGGATCTGGAGCTGCACGCCGGTTTGTTCGCAGGCCGCCAGCGCCGACTCCACGGCGAGGAGGCCGCCGAGGAACACGATCACGACGAGCGACCGGACTGTGCGTGTCACCATCGGGATACCTCTCGACCGGTCGAACGAGCCGTCCGACCTGAATGGATTGGGGCGCAAGACCCTCAGTCCCGTCCGGCATCGACGTCGAGCGTGCTCAGGCGGTTCCAGAACACGCTGGTCTGCACCTCCTGCCCGTCGACGATCGAGGCCGGCGGCCGAAGAACGAGCTTTCCTTCGCGGAACTCGAAGGCGCGGGGCGCCGCGACGCCGATGCTGTCGGGATTCAGATGGCCCGCGCGGTAGTGTACGACGACGCCCTTCGCGGCGTCGACGGTGAACGGACCGAAGTAGCTGGCGTAGCTCCGCATCGCCGCATGCGCCTCCAGCCCCGTGGGCCGAGGTCCCTCGTAGGGCCTGCGATCGGGGCGCATCAACTGTACCGCCATGTAGCCGGAGGGCATGTATGCGAGATAGCCCGCGGCGAACTGCTCCGTCGGGAGCTCGCCGCCGTCCAGGGTCCGGCGCTCGATACGGTCGATCTCCCAGAACCCGAGAAACGGCCCTGCCTCGTCACCGGTATCGTCCGACGGAGAGAGCCTCTCCCAGATGTTGCGCAAATGGATGCCGGTGGTGCCGTACGCGCAGCCGCGGTCCGTGACGTACGAGTCGGGGCACTGCAACCCGGGCACGAGCACGAGTCGATCGGCATCGAACTCGTAGGCGGGCTCGAGACGGCCGCCCGTCAGGCGCGGGTTGAGGCTACCCGCGATCTGGTGCGAGACGTAGCGGGCCTCCCCATCGAGCGTGTACGGTCCGAAGTAGGCGGTGTAGCGCTCGACGGCGGCCAACGCGTCGTCTGACGGAGGTCTGCCGCCGGCACTCGATGCGCCCTCCTCCTGCATCACAAGCCCCATGCGCTCCCCGTCGGACATCAGAAAGCCGAGCGTCTCGGCGAGACCGATCGTCGGATGCATCAGATGGGACAGCGGCGCGCCGGTCTGGTCGTAGCGCTCGACGCGCGCGAGCCGCCACGTCCCGATGAACCTCTCCGACGCATCGACCGCCCCTGCGGACGGATCGGGGCCAGCGGACGCGTCGGGTGCTCCGGGCGCCTCCGACGCGGGCGGCCGGCAGGCGGCCAGAACGCCGGCAAGCGCCATGGTCGCCATGCAGCTCGTGAGGAGCCGCCGCATGCTCGTCGTCATCATCCTGTCACTCTATCAGCGTTGTGGCGCAGCCCGACAATCGTCGCTGGCATCGAGTCGCCTGCGCTTCAGTAGAATGAAGCGCGCCACCGGGCAGTCATCTGGAGGTCAGGTCTGCGCGCAGCCGCGCCACCAGCTCCCGGCACATGAGAATCGTTCACTTCGCCGACCTCCACCTGGACTCAAGTTTCGCCTGGGCCGGCGCCGGCGGAGCGGCGGCGAGGCGGCGCCGGCAGTCGCTCCGCGACGCGCTGGACCGCATCGCTGCGCTGGCGCGGGACGTCGACGCCGCTGCGCTCTTCTGCGGCGGCGACCTCTACGAGCACGAGCGGGTCACCCCCGACACGGCCCGGTTCCTGCGGGCGACGTTCGCCGGGCTCGCCCCCTGCTCCGTCTACCTGGCCCCGGGGAACCACGACTGGTACGGTCCGGACAGTCTCTACGCGCTGACCGACTGGAGCAGGAACGTTCACGTCTTCCGCGAGCCTCGCCTGCAACCGGTGAGGCTCGGCGACCGCCTGACCCTGTGGGGCGCAGCCCACCGCACCCCTGCGGGCACGGGCAACTTCTTCGCAGGGTTCACGGCGCACGGGCCCGGCGCGCACGTGACGCTGTGCCACGCCGCGGAGCGCTCGTGGCTCGCCGAGCAAGGCGGTTCGAAGCAGCCGCACGCTCCCTTCGACGCGGGCGACATCGAACGCGCCGGTCTCGCGCACGCGTTCCTCGGCCACTACCACCGGCCGCGGGACGCGGCGCGGCACACCTATCCGGGTAACCCGGACCCGCTCGCGTTCGGCGAGGACGGCGAGCGCGGCGCCGTGGTGGCGACGATCGCCGGAGACGGTTCGATCACGCGCGAACGGCGCGTAGTGGCGACGACGCGCGCGCACGACCTGACGCTCGACGTCACCGGCTGTCTCTCTCGGCAGGACGTCCGCAACCGCCTGATCCGGGCCGCGACCGGCCGGCGCGGCCTGGTCCGGCTGACCATGGAGGGCGAGCTGCATCCGGACGTCGACCTTCGCGAAGACGACCTGCGCCGGTTGCTGCTCGAATCGTTCGATGCGGTCCAGATCCGGTACGGCGCCCTGCAAGCAGTCTACGACCTCGAGGAGATCGGCCGCGAGCAGACCGTGCGCGGCCAGTTCGTGCGGGACGTGCTGCAGGCGGACCTCCCGGAGGACGAGACACGCCGGGTGCTGGCCACCGGCCTGCGGGCGCTGGCGGGCCGTGCCGACCTGGAGGCCCTCTGACGGTGCGGTTCGAATCGGTTCGCGCACACCCCTTCGGGCCGTTCCACGACGAGACGCTCTCCCTGGCGCCGGGCCTGAACGTCGTCCACGGACCGAACGAGGCGGGCAAGTCCACCTGGCACGCGGCGCTCTACGCCGGGCTCTGCGGCATGCGGCGGCGCAAGGGTGCGCCGAGCGCCGAAGACAAGCAGTTCCGGGAGCGTCATTACCCGTGGGGCGGCGGCGCGTGGGCGGTCTCGGCGGTCGTGGCGCTCGAGGACGGCCGCCGCGTCGAGCTGCGCCAGGACCTCGCCAGCAAGGTCGACTGCAGCGCGAGCGACGCGGACCTGGCCGGACGCGACTACGCGAACGAGATCCTGTACGAAGGCGCGCCCGACGGGTCGCGCTGGCTCGGCCTCAACCGCAGGTCGTTTCTCGGCGCCGCCTGCGTCCGGCAGGCGCAGCTCCTCGGCCTGCTCGACGACCCCGGCGCGCTCCAGGAGGACCTGCAGCGCGCCGCCGCGACCGCCGGCGCCGACGAGACCGCCGCACGGGCACTCGCTCTGCTCACCGACTACCGCCGGGAACAGGTCGGATCGGCCCAGGCCCCGACGAAGCCGCTGCGGAGATCCCGGGAGCGCGTGAGCGCGTGCCGGTCGGCCCTGGAACGGGCGCAGCGCGCCCAGGCCGAGTACCTCGAGCGACGCCTCGACCTCGATCGGCTCGAGCGCCGGGCGGAGGCGCACGAGCAGGACACCGCCGCACTGCGCGCGGCTCTGGCCAGCGAGGCGGCCGCGGACGCCGAGGCACGCGCCGCCCGAGCCGCGGAGCTCGCGACCCGCTTTCCCGACGGACCACCGCGCGCCACGGCCGCCGGATCCGAGCTCCGGTCCACGCCACCGCACCGCGCGGCGGCGCCGTACCTCGCCGCTGCCGGGATGGCGGCCGGGATCGGGCTGGCCCTGGCCGACTTCTTCGTCGCCGGCCTCGTCACCGGCCTCGCGGGTCTCGGCTACCTGGCTTGGTGGTGGCTCACCGGGCGCGGGCCCGCACCACCGGTTCCCGAGACTCCGGACGGAGCTGCGGAAGAGGGCCGACGGCTGCTCGCGGACATGCGGACCGGGGCCGTCCGGTTGCGCGAGGAAGCCGCATCGCTCGCGGAGCGGGTCGCGCCCGCGGCCCTTGCCGCGGTTCGCGACGTGTCGCCGGAGCGGCTGGCCGCGGCAGAGCGCAGGACCCGCACAGCCCGCGACGCGTACCACAATGCCCGCGGACAGCTCGAGCAGATCGCGGCGGACCTGCCGAACGTGGCGGATGCCGAGGACGCGCTCGACGTGGCCGCGCTCGATCTCGATCGTGTCGAGCGACTCGACCGGACCCTGGCCACCACCATCGAGTTCCTCGAGCGCGCCGAGGAGCGCGTGCACCGCGACGTCGCGCCCGTGCTCCGCGCCACCCTGCTCGAGTGGCTGCCGCGGGTCACCGGCGGGCGCTACACCGACTGCAAGGTCGATCCGGAATCCCTGCAGGTCGACGTCCGCAACGGGCACGGCTCCTGGCGGCGCGCCGCGCTCCTCTCGCACGGCACCGCCGAACAGATCTACCTGCTGCTGCGGCTCGCCCTCACGCGCCATCTCGTCGCGCCCGGGGAAGTCTGCCCGCTGATCCTCGACGACGCGGTGGCCGCGTGCGACATCGAGCGCAAGCAGGCCGTGCTGGAGACCCTGCAGGTGGTCGGCGCACGGACCCAGGTGATCCTGTTCACGCACGAGGAAGACGTGCGCGCGTGGGCGCGGCAGCGACTCTCGGCGCCCCGGGACGCGCTGACGGAGCTGCCTCGCCCGCGCTGAATCCATCCCGGCGATTCATCCCGGCGATGGAGAATACGCAAGGACCAGGGCGGGATCACGGCAGCACGGTGAAGCCTTCGCGGCGCGCCGCCTCGCCCAACCGGCCATCGAGGGACAGAAAGCGCTCGCCCCGCGGATGCCCCTCGCACCAGGCGAGCGCCGCGGCGAGCTGGAACGCGTCGGCCGCCCGCAGGGAGTAGATCGTCACCAGCTCGCTCGCACGGCGACGAACGAACTCCCCGGGCGCCACGGTGTCGGCGTCTTCGGTGAACGCATGGAGACGGAGAAGCGCAATGTCGAGGGCGGCCTGCCCGATCGACTCCTCCCGATGGGAGCGATAGAGAGCGGCGGCGCATTCGACCGGTGTGCCCCGCCAGACGGTCACCCCCCGATCGGCCGCGAGGTGGTCCGTCAGGGTCGTCGACTGGGGGCTCGGTACAATGAGCGGGACGACGGCGGAGCTGTCCCAGAACATCATCACCCTCCGGTGCGGTCGGCGAGCAGCGCCGCGAGTATTCGGTCCCCGAACGGTTCGCCCGCCGGAGGGGTGAGCAACTCCGCGCGCGCGGAACCGCGCCCCAGCTTCAACGATCCGGCCCGCGCAAGTCGATCCCGGCGACTCGTGCCCTGCTCGGCGGGTTCCAGAAACAGGCTCTCGGCGCCGGCCCGGGGTATCGAGTGCACGGAGGGGCTCGCCGGTCGGCCGGCCGTCTCGATGGCCGTGAGCCGGGCCACCGGCAGACCGTGCTCCGTCACCACGACCTCCCTGCCGGCCTTCACGTGCCCGAGGTACTCGTTCAAGCGCTCCTTCAGGCTCGCCGCGGTGGCGGTGATCTTCATGCGGACACTATGGTAGCGCGCCCGCCGGCCGGTCAAGTCGGACGGACCCGCGCCCGACGGCAGGCGTGCGTCCTCGACTCCGTCAAGCCGGCCTGTACAGGCGCTTGTCGATCTCGAACGATTCCGGCCCGTGAATCCTCAGGCGTCCGAAGGCCGGATGCCGGGGATTGAGCAGGTAATTGAACTCGATCGGCACGATGGCGGAAGGCACTCTCAGCAGCACGGCGTGACCGGTGTCGAGCCAGCCTCTCCCGACATGCAGCAACGCCGGTGGCGGAGGCGTCCGGCGCCAGTCGCCCGGCAGCGTGGCGACGTCGACGGTCGCCACGGGTAGCGCGTCCGGCACATCGACCGCCATGACGCGCTGCAAGGGCATCGATCCCACACCGGTGTGAACCAGCGTTTCGAGCACCGCGAGCGCGACGGAGGCGGATGTGTGCACGACCGGCCGGCCGGGGGGCGTCCATCGACCGCCGACGCGGCGGGCGCCCTCCCCCGCAAACGCGGTGTCCTCGTATCGCGGAAGGGTCAGCCGATAGACGCGCACAGGTCAGGAGTACACGCCGAACTCGATGCGCGTGAGCACTTCTTCGACAAGTCGCACGCCGGCATCGGTGTCCAGCAAGGAGAGTGGCGACTCGCCGGAAAGAGCGTCGTTGGGGGCCGACATCCAGGCGACCGTGTCGCGTTCGTCGTCGAAGACGGCCCTGGCGTGATCGAGCGCGCAACGCGCGCGAAGCAGGCGGTCGGAAGCCGCCGGCGAGAGCAACGCACCGAGCGCACCGGCCCGCAACCGGCCCCATTGGCGCTCGGAACAGCCGAGAATCGCAGCGAACCGCGCCAACGGGATGAACCAGGTCCGCATGGTCTCGATGGCCTCGCCGACGGTCACGCCGCGACGGGCGCGGTCGATGCGGGCTCGATGGTCCAGTTCCCGATACGGCGCGTCGCTGACGGGCGTCGACGAGCCGGCATCAGCCATCTGACGGAATCATATCAGACATTTGCCGGACGTCTTCGACCGTCGTCCCGGCGTCTCCCGGTCCGCGTCGACGCGGACCGCGGGCGCGAGGCACGCGCGGGCAGCGGACCGGCGCGGAAACGTACAATGGCGACGATGTCGTCTGGAACGGGAATCGGATCAAGGAGAAACCGATGCGTGCTCTTGCAGCAGGGCTGACTGTCGCTCTCGTGTTCGTGATCGACTCGGGTACGGGCGCCGCGGTCTCCGGCCAACAGCCCGGCGGCAGCGACGATACGGACGATCCCATCGCCGTGCTGGTCGGCCGCCTCGACCTGGAGCGCTACAAGGCCGTCATCAAGGGACTCACGCAGTTCGGCGACCGGCGGCAGGGGACGCAGCGCAACCGCGACGCCGTCGACTGGATCGAGGCCCGCCTCGAGGAGGCCGGCTGCCCCACCGAGCGGCTGCACTACACCTACGACCCGCCGCCGCACACCGGCGGCGGCGCCCGTCGCAGTGTGCCCCTGAACCCCACCGGGCCCACCCCGACCGGCGGGCGCATCGGCCGCAACGGGAGCGGTCCCGGCGGCAGCTCGATCTTCGGCTACCGGCGCCGCACCGGCGTCGTCCGCGACCCGCTGCTGCAGCCGGACGAGACGCTGCGCGCGCTCAACCTCGAGGAGCCGACCAACGGCGATCGCTCCCAGGTGTACTGCACCAAGGTGGGAACCACCCGGCCCGACGAGATGTACATCCTCGGCGCCCACATGGACGGGCACGGCTTCGGCGAGGCGGCCGACGACGACGCGTCCGGAACGGCGCTGGTCATGGAGCTGGCGCGCATCCTCAGCGCGCCGGACGTGCGGACGGAGGTGTCGATCCGCTTCGCGCTGTGGAACAACGAGGAGACCGGCCTCAACGGCAGCCGCGCCTACGTCGAGCAGCGGCGCAAGCGGCAGGGCCTGGAGAATCCGCCCGGCTCCGGGCTCTACCCCGAGCCCCGTTGGCTGGGCATGATCCAGCACGACATGATGCTGTTCGACCACGGCGCGCCGGGACCGGACGGCGTGGTCAGCCGCGACCAGCGGCGCGAGGCGGACGTGAACATCGAGTTCCAGTCGAACTCGGACCTCGCCGCCGAGTCGCGCGACCTGGCGTTCCGCTTCAAGGCGGCCAGCGACGCCTATGCGACCGACTACCCCGCCGCGGTCGGGCCGCACATGACCAACACCGACTCGACGCCTTTCATGAACGTCACGCCGTCGATCAGCCTGCGGGAGAACGAGCGCGGCATGCACGTCGGGGCCGGCTGGAACCCGCACTGGCACCAGCCGACCGACCTCTACGCGACCTATACGGACGACGACTTCCGGCTCGGGCTGAACGCGGCGCAGACCACGCTGGCCGCGATCGCCGGGCTGACCGGGGCGACGGTAACCGATCCGCGATGATCGTCAGATGCCGGCGGAGATCGGCGGCTTGGCGACCGGGCGGGGCGTGTCCGGCGACCCGAACGCGGCCTTCAGCAGCGGCGGCGTCACCAGCGTCGTCAGCATGACCATGGCGATAATCGCCGAGAACGTCGCGTCGCTGAGGACGGGCGCCCCGGCGACCGCCACCGTGTGGCCGATGCTGGCGAAGATCAGGCCGACCTCGCCGCGCGGGATCATGCCGATGCCGATGGCCCAGCGGTTGAGCCCCTGCTTGAGGACGCCCAGCGCACAGACCTGCTTGCTCGCGATCGCCACGATACTCAGCAGGCCGGCGAAGAGGATGACGTCGAGAGAGGCGAAGGCGGTCAGGTCCACGCGCAAACCCATGTAGACGAAGAAGACCGGCACGAAGATCGTGCTGACCGGCGCGATGGAGGCGTCGATTCTGTACAGCTCCTTCTTCTCGCCGAAGAACCTGCCGATCTCGTCGTTGACCACCAGTCCGGCGGTGAAGGCGCCCACGATGTCGGCCAGACCGACCAGCTCGGCCAGCGCGGCCATCAGGAAGCAGTAGGCGACGGCGAGAACGACCGGCACGGACGGCGAACGGGCCAGGCGGACCAGCCGCATGAGCGGCACGAAGCACAGCCGGCCGACGATGACCGACCCGGCCAGGAAGCCGACCGCTCTGAGAATGATCAGCAGGATCGGCCCGGCGGAAATCTCGATCGCGCCGCCGGCGTCGGCCGCGCTCACCAGCCCGAGGACGATCGCCAGCACGATGAGGCCCAGGACGTCGTCCACGACCGCGGCACCCAGGATGAGGTTCGACTCGGGCGCATCCAGTCTGCCGATGTCCTTGAGCACGCGCGCAGTCAACCCCACGCTGGTCGCCGCGAGCGTGGCCCCGAGAAACAGGTGCACGTACCAGGCCCCGCCGCCCGGCAGGAAGGCGGACGACACGGCGTAGCCGAGGGCGACGGGCGCTGCGACGCCCAGCACCGCCACCGCGACGGCGGAGGCGCCGACCGCCAGCAACTCGTCCAGCTCGCTCTCGAGCCCGACCTGGAACAGCAGCAGTATCACGCCGATCTCGGCCGCGATCGGCAGGAACGGGGCGGTCTGCAGGGGCTCGAAGACCTCGATGCCGGCCAGGGTGAGGTTGCCGAGGAGAATTCCGACCAGCAGCTCTCCCAGCACGGCCGGCTGGTTCAGTCGCTCGATCAGCTCGCCGCCGACCTTCGCGGCCACCAGGACGGCGGCCAGGGCCAGGAGGAAGAGCGTCATGTCGCCGGAGCCTGCGCCCTCCTCGCCGTGCTGCGCGCCGGCCACCCTCCAGGCACCGAAGACCAGCACCGGCACGAGCAGCCACCAGCTCCCCAGCAGCCCGCGGTACGACCGCACCTGACCAGACTGGCGCCGCGTCGGACCATTCATGCGACCTTCTCTCCAGTTCCGGTGGATTCCGATGACGGTGGCCGAGTCGAGGAGGCGCGCCGATCATCGACGGCCGCCGGGATACGTGTCAAGACGAAGGCCGCAGTCAGAGATGGCGCCAGCGCAGCAGGCGGCGCTCGATGCGCTCGGCGCAGGCGAACAGCAGCAGGACAATCCCCATGATGAGGAGGATGAGCGCGATGGTCAGCGCGGCGTTGTAGGTGCTCTGCGCGAACTGCAGCAGATAGCCGAGGCCGCGGCTCGACGCGACGAACTCGCCGACCACCGCGCCGGTGAACGCGAACCCGACCGCGACCTTGAAGCTCCCGAGCACCCAGCCGGTGACCGACGGGACGTACACCTCGCGCACCAGCGTCCGCCGACCTCCACCCAGGGTCCGCACCCGCTCCACCAGCCGTTGATCCACCTCGCGCACGCCGTTGTAGACCGCGAAGAAGATGAGCACGGCGACGAGGATCGTGGCGAGCGCCAGCTTCGATGCCAGGCCGATGCCGAGCCAGATGACGAACAACGGGGCCAGGATGACGCGGGGTATGGCGTTGAGCAGGATCATCACCGGCTCGAGCAGGTCGGCGACCGGCGGCGCGAGCGCGGCGGCGAAGCCGAGCGCGATTCCCAGGACGAGGCCAACGAGCAGGCCGGCGAACGCGGCGGTCGCGGTGGCGCCCAGGTGCGGCCACAGATCGCCGCCGGCGGCCAGGGTGAACATGACCCCTGCGACGGCCGACGGCGGGGGCGCATAGAAGGGATCGAGCACGCCGGCGCGCGAGGCCGCCTCCCACGCGGCCACCAGGAGCAGCAGCGCCACGCCACGGCGAAACACCGGAGACCGGCGCCAGCCCTTCATGACCCCACCCGGCGCTCGACGCCGCAGCGTCGCGGATCGGCAACCAACGGAAGCCGCGTGCGGCTCTTCATGACGTCACTGCCTCGGCGGCGGGCTCCGCCGGCCGTTCCGCGGCCAACTCGTCCCAGAGAAGCCGCAGAAGCGGTCCGAACGCGGGATGCCCCCGCGCCTCCAGCACCCGCCGGGGCCGCGGAATCCCTACGCGGTGGCTGGACCGGATCGCGGCGCGCGGCCCCTGCCCCAGCACGTGCACGACGTCGGACGCGCTGATCGCCTCCTCCAGGTCGTGCGTCACCAGCAGCACGGTCAGCCGCTCGCGCTCCACCCACTCCAGCAGCTCCTGCGTGATGCGGGTGCGCACGATGGCGTCCAGAGCGGCGAACGGCTCGTCCATCAGCAGCAGCCGGGGGCGCAAGGCGAGCACCTGGGCGATGGCCACCCGCTTGCGCTGGCCGCCGGAGAGCTGGCCCGGATACCGGTCGCCGTAGCCGGCCAGCCCCAGCACCTGCAGCCAGTGCTCAGCCTGCTCGTCGGCCTCGGCCGGCGCGACCTCCCGGATGCGGAGCCCCAGCGCCACGTTCTGCCGCGCCGTGCGCCACGGCAGCAGCGCGTCGTCCTGGAACAGGAAGCCGACGTCGCGCACTCCGACATCGAGATCGACCGTGCCCCGCAACGGCTCCAGCAGGCCGGTCACCACCCGCAGAATGCTCGTCTTGCCGGAGCCGGAAGGACCGATGAGCGTGGCGAACTCCCCCGCCGCCACGTCGAGATCGATGCCGTCGAGGACCGGCTCTCCCCCGTAGCCGACCGCCAGCCCACTGACCCGCAGCATGGTCCTCCGCGTGCAGGGCTCACCCGGCGAGGGCGCCGGCGTCCAGCAGGCTTCCCAGGTCGACCTGTCCCGGCTCCAGCAGACCGGCGACCTCCTGGGCGCGCATGACCCGCCCGGCCGCCTCGACGTCCACGTCGACGCGCTCCGGATACAGCGACAGGCGATAGCGCTCGATTACCCGTTGGAGGCGCTCGATGTCGCCGCCGGCCACCAGCGCCTCCGGGAGGGCGGCCACGATCTCGGCCGGCGGCAGGGCCCGGGTATCGACCAGGCCGGCGGCCAGCCCCGCGGCCAGCTTCCGGATCTCCGGCAGGCGTCCGTCGCGCTCGGCCGCCCGCACCGAGACGCCCATGAACGCATAGGAACCGCCCAGGTGGCGCCGCGCCTCCTCGATCTCCATGAAGTTGACCAGCTCGCGTCCGCCCGCCTCGACGATCAGCGACAGGGCCGGCTCCTGCAGCATCGCCGCGTCGACCTGCCCGATGCGCAGAGCGTCGAACACGTTCGTGCCGATGGCCGCGAACTGCACTCCGTCCCTATCCGCCCCAGCCTGGTCGAGAAGGAACAGCAGCAGGGCGTGATCCGCGTTGCCGAGCGCGGAGATCCCCACCGTCCGGCCTTCGAGATCCGCCACCGAGTCGATGTCGGCAGCCCGCTCCGGGGCCGCCGCGAGCGCGAACAGCGGCAGCCGCCCAGTGGACGCCACCCGGCGGATCGGCGCCCCGTTGGCGGCCGCCTGCAGCGCGACGTCGAACGAGGTGCCGGCGTAGTCGACCGCGCCGCCCACCAAGGCCTGCATCGCCGCGTTGCCGCCGCGCGTGTAGACCAGCTCGACGGCCAGCCCCTGCTCGGCGAAGTGCCCGCGCACCCGCGAGACCTCGTAGGGGACGACGCACAGAAGCTGGCCGCAGAAGGCGAGGCGGACGCCGGTCATGCCGTCCCGCGGCTCGCCGGCGCAGCCGCTGACCGCGATGACACCGGCCGCGCCCATGAGGCTCTTGAGGGTGGTACGGCGGTCCCAGGCCACACCCGGTTCGGGCCACTGCCGCGCGCCCGGCGCGGGCCTGCTTCCGGGCGACGGCTCCGGCACCACCCCGGCCAGATTCGGATTCGTCGCTTCACAGCAACCCATGGCGCGCACGATACCACGCGGCCCCGGAGTAGTCGCACCGTGTATACTTTTCTGTTCGGCACCGGACGTCCCCATCGTCCAGAGGCCTAGGATCCAGCCCTTTCAAGGCTGAGACACGGGTTCGAATCCCGTTGGGGACGCCACCTGCCGGTTTTCCCTGTTCCCGCACAATCCCAAGAACGCCCCTAACTGACCGAGATATCAGGCACTTACGGGCTTGACGGTTCCGTTCTAATCCCGTATGTTCCCGGATAGACCGTTGGTCAATTCGTTGGGACAGGGGGATCGATATGGGGAACCTGACGGCGGCGAGAGTCAAGGCGCTCTCGACGCCAGGCCTGCACGGTGACGGGGGCACCCTGTATCTGCGGGTGGCGCCCGGCGGGTCGCGGTCGTGGATTCAGCGGCTCACCATCAACGGCAAGCGCAGGGACGTCGGCCTGGGCGGCTGGCCGCTCGTGACGCTCGCCGAGGCCCGCGAGCTCGCGTTCGAGAATCGGCGGCTCGCCCGGCGGGGCGGTGACCCGCTGGCCGGCCGGCGCCGCGCGAAGGTGCCGACGTTCGAGCAGGCCGCGGTGCGGACCTTCGAGGCGAACCGAGCCCGGTGGCGTCACGCGAAGACCGCGATCAACTGGGCCGGCTCGATGGCGAAGTACGCCTACCCCGTCTTCGGCGAGCGGCCGGTCGACCAGATCGGCCGTGAAGACGTGCTCCGCGTCCTGACCCCCATCTGGACGTCGAAGCCGGCCGTCTCGCGCAAGCTCCGGCAGCGCATCCGCGCCGTCCTGTCGTGGGCTCAGGCTCACGGCCACGTCGAGCACAACCCCGCCGGCGAGGCCATCGACGGCGCGCTGCCCGCCATGCCCGCCGTCAAGGCGCACTTCCGGGCGCTGCCCTACCCGGACGTCGCGGCGGCGCTCGACACCATCGACGGGTCGCGGGCGTCGGTGTCGGCGAAAGCGTGCCTTCGGTTCCTGGTGTTGACGGCGTGCCGGTCCGGCGAGGCGCGGGGCGCGACGTGGGCCGAGATCGACCCCGAGGCCCGCGAGTGGCGCATCCCTGCGTCGAGGATGAAGGGCGGGGCCGAGCACCGTGTTCCGCTCTCCGAGGCCGCCACGACCGCGCTCGTGGCGGTGCGGCCGCTGCGCGGTCCGTCCGATCTGGTGTTCCCGAGCCCGCAGAGGCCTGGCCGGCCGCTGTCCGACATGACGCTGACGAAGGTGCTGCGGGATACCGGGCTGGCGGACCGCGCGACCGTGCACGGATTCCGCACGGCGTTCCGGACGTGGGCGAGCGAGAAGACGAACGCCGCCCACGCGGTCATGGAGCTGTCCCTCTCCCACCACGTCGGGACCGCAGTCGAGCGGGCATACGCGCGGTCCGACCTGCTCGCCAAGCGCCGCCGGCTGATGGACCAATGGGCGGGGTACGTGACCGGTGGGGGCGCGAAGGTGGTCAGGTTCCATGGATAGAAAACGCCGCGCCGCGTGGGAGTCGGCGATTGCCAAGCGGAAACGCGGTGAGACCGTGCCCGAAGACGAACACTATGCTCTGCTACGCGACGGGATGTTCGACGGTGAAGCTACCCCCGCCGTTCGGGAGGAGGCCGACCTGTTTCTGCGCTACTGGTGCGGCGGGCTGTTCAACGCCGAACCGCTGCCTTGGCTCGGTCCGGCGCTCGCTGACTATTGGTTTCGGCTTCGTGACGAATGGGGAGCAGAATGGGGGCCACGCCGCGCTGACGCGGTGTTGCACAAGTACATCGCCGCTGCGGACGACTTCGACCACTGGACGGCGCTGAACCTAATTGCCGCCCGGATGCACCGATCGCGCGAGCCGTTTCCCGAAGCGTTGGCCGATTGGGCGGCGAGATTCCACGAGGGCAAACACCAGAAACCGCCCGTGAAGGAGCGAGGCAACCGTGGCGAGCCGCCGTACGCTCTTGAGGAGCGGAACCGGCTTTATGCCATGGCCGATCACTACCTTGGACGCTTCGGCATGGCACGTGCGGTGGACCGTCTCGCGGCTATCTCTGGCTTCACGGAGGACGATGAAGCAGTTGTTCGCAAAGGACTGAAGCGCTGGGGGGGCGGCGATTGGCGCCGCGCACCCTGGCCTAGCGTCTGAGTCGATGGACGCTATCCGTCGATAGCGTCCATCGAAACTCCGGGAAGTCGCGGCATCCTATGGGCACCCAAGGGGGAATGACGAGGATGGACGACCGACTTCTCACCAGGCATCAAGTCGAAGCGCGCTGCGGGATCGCCCGCACGACCATCTACAGGTTGATGCGTTCTGGGCAGTTTCCCGAGCCGATCCGAGTCGGGCCGCGAGCCGTGCGTTGGCCGGCCGCCGAGGTCGAGACGTGGATCTCGAAGCGGCCACGCTCCCACGGCGACGCCAGCAAGCGGAGTGCGGGCGTATGACCCCCGCTTCCGCCCCGGTCGCGGATTCCGTTTCGGTTCCTACCTATATAGGTGAAAACGGAAACGGAATGGGGCGCACAGACACGAAGAGCGGGCTCACGTTCGTCTCGCTCGCCGATCTTCTCAACGAGCCCGAGGACGCCGTCCAGTACGTCGTGAGCGACCTTCTTCCGGTGGGCGGATTGTCGTTGCTTGCGGGGAAGCCGAAGGCCGGGAAGTCCACGCTCGCGCGCTGCCTGGCGCTGAGTGTCGCGAGGGGAGAAAGCTGGCTTGGGCGCGAGTGCCGGCAAGGGACGGTGCTTTACCTCGGGCTGGAAGAGAAGCGCAGCGAGGTTCGCCGCCACTTCGCCGGGCTCGGCGCGGACAAGGAGCCGGTCTACCTCTTCATCGAAGGCGCGCCGCAGAAGAACGCGACAAACATGCTGGAGGCTGCTTTCGATCAGTACAAGCCGGCGCTCGCCATCGTCGACCCGCTCGCCCGATTCGCGCGCGTCAAGGACGGAAGCGACTACTCGGAAGTCACGCGCAGCTTGGAACCGTTGGGCGAGCTCGCCCGCCGGTCCGGGGTCCACGTCGCGCTTGTCCACCACGCTCGGAAGAACACAGAAGGCGGGCCGGGTGACGATGCGCTTGGCTCCGTCGCGTACATGGGCGCCGTGGATTGCGGGATCATCCTGCGGCGGGCGAACAGTGGGCAGCGAACCATCCACAGTGTGAACCGCTACGGAACCGATCTCGAAGAGAGCATCGTCACGTTGAACGAGGAAACCGGATGGGTGACGGTCGCCGGCACGAAAGCCGCATCGGATGCTGCAGCGGTGCAGCATGAGGTCCTCGACTTCGTTCGCATGCAAGAGGGACTGCCGGTGCCGCTCGACGCCATCCGCAAAGGCGTGAAGCGCGGCAACAAGCAGATCGGGGCTGCGCTCGGCGTGCTCGTGCGAGACGAGTTGCTGCGGGTGGAGGGAACCGGGCGCAAGAACGATCCGAAGTGCTACGAACCACTCTGAACGGAGGATTGACGATGACGAAAGACGACAAGAGCGACCCGACGACGGAAATCGCAATCAAGGTGAACACGGTCGCGCTGGGCCGGCTCGGCCGCGACTTCATCGACACGATGGAAGGGACGAAAGACGAGAAGGTGACGCGCGCCGTTGTAGCGATTCTCGCGGCCCTCGGAGCGCCCGTGTTGTTCCCTGTGCTTTCCCTCGCTGCCCAGCGCACCATGGAGAATGCGAAGCGGGTGGCGGTGCACGTGGTCTACAACAATGGCGAGACCCATATCTACTCCGAAAGTGGAACCGAACGATGGCGGGCCGACGATGAGGGCAACCCGGTGCGGCTCGACAAGCCGCCGACGGTGCAGTGATCGGCGGCAAGCGTGGGACCCTGCCACGATTCGCGCTGAGGGAGTGCAGGCACCGGTGTTGGGCTGTTCTGTGCAACCAATCGGGCGGCGGCTGATCGGATTCCTGGAGCGGAACGGGCAACGGCTCGCTCCGTTTCAGAAGCGGTTCATCGTCGGTGCGTTCGCTCCCGGCATCCGGAAAGCCGTACTCAGTGGACCAAGGGGGATCGGGAAGTCCTCCCTCACTGGCGAGCTGCTGGCGGCCGCCGTCCACCCCGACGGGCCGCTGTTCCGCCCCGGTGGGGAGTCCGTCTTGCTGGCGGCGAGCCTCGAACAGGCGCGGATCACCTTCGCGTTCCTGCGCAGGTTCGTCGGGGAGGATGGATTCCGCTTCCAGGACAGCGGCCAGCGGGTCTCCTGCACGCACGTCCCGACTCACACGCGGGTCCGGGTGGCCAGCAGCGACGCGAAAAGGGCATTCGGATTGGGCGCCAACACGCCGTTGATCGTGGGCGATGAACCGGCCGCCTGGATGGAGCGGGGCGGGTCGCTGATGTATTCCGCGCTGGAAACGAGCGGCGGCAAGGGCGCGATGAAGTTGATCCTGATCGGCACGCGGGCGCCGGCCGCCGAGGGCAACTGGTGGCGCGACCTGGTGGACCACGGCGACGGCTCCGCCTCGACCTACCGGCAGGTTCACGACGCGCCGGTGGACGAAGAGGGGCAGCCCATCTACCCGCTCACGATGCGCTCGGCGCGCCGGGCCAACCCGCTGATCGGCCACAACCCACACCTCCTGCCGGAGCTGCGCGACCAGCTCGTCAAGGCGAGGAAGTCACCGGATGCGGCGGCCCGGTGGAGCACCTACCGTCTCAACCGGCCGGTGCAGCCTGCGGCGTCGGTGCTGTTCACGGTCGAGGCGTGGCGGGCCATCGAGGCGCGGCCCGTGCCGGATCCGGTGGGGAGGCCGATTGCCGGGGTGGACGTCGGGTCGTCGAGGTCCTGGACTTGCGGCGCGTTGCTCTGGCCGAACGGGAGGTTGCACGTGCTCCTCGTGGCGCCGGGGCTCCCCTCCCTGGCCGAGCAGGAGGCGCGCGATGCGATGCCGGCAGGGGCCTATCAGCGGCTTCTCGATGCCGGTGTCCTGACGGTCGACGACGGCCGGCGGGTGGTCCGCCCCGAGAAGCTGATCGACAGGATCCTCCCGTTCAGCCCGTCGCTGATCGTGGGAGACGAGTTCCGCCGCCCCGCGGTGGCCGATGCCATCGGCGGGCGGGCGAAGTGGCGCACCCGGCGCACCCGGTGGTCCGAGATCACCGAGGACATCGGCCACTGCCGGAAGCTCGGCCACGATGGCGGGCTGTCGGTCACTCCGGAGTCGAGGCGGGCGGTCATGATGGCGCTGGCCGAGACGGAGGTCGAGTCCGACGACGATGGCAACGTCAGGTTGGTCAAGAAGCGCCGCGGCCGAAGTCGAGACGACCTGTGCGTGGCGCTGGTCATGGCGGCCGGCGCCGCGGCCCGGATGCCGAAGCGGTCGAGGGGCGGCTTCATCGGCGTTGCGGGTTGACCCTGTTCGGTTGCCATGTGTAGCATGGGAAACATGACAACTGAGCAGCAGATTCCAGCCTACATCTTCATCGAGCCCGATCCGATTGTCCGGGCGCCGGGCGCGTTGCGGCCCATTCCGCGGCCGGCCGCTGCCAAACCGACGGCAATCGCATCAGACGATGAGATCCGCGACTACATCAAGCGGTTACGCAACGGCCACTTGCGACCTGAGGCCGCGCACGTGCCCGGCGGCCCGGACCGGACGGCGGAAGAGATCGCAATGGAGCTATCCAACTACCTCAACATGAGAGCCGATCCGTGGAACCGGACGCGCAGACTGACCGCCGACGAATACAGGGCGGCGAGGTCGAGAACGTGATCGAACACAAGCGGCGGGCGGGCGTTGCGTCGGGCGCGGCGCGGCGTGCCCGCGTCAGTCACCGGGATTACGGGATGGCGCGGGCGCGGGCTCAGTATCCGGGGAAGTGGAGCTATGCGGCGCTCGGTCGCGAACACGGCATGACCCGAGAGGGCGCCCGCAAGGCGGTAGCACGCGGCTGGAATGCTGAATGCGACCGGCTGGACGTGGAGCGTCAAGGGCGCGTCGAGGCGCTCACCGACAAGCTGACGGGGAGGGCATCATGACCGACCACTGGATGGCGTTCATCTATCGCACCGATCGAGAGGAACGCGCGCAGTCGATTGGGATAGACGAGGCGCAACACGAAGAGGATCGGCTTCTTGAGGCGGCGGACTTCAACTGCGCATCGAGCACGCACGCCACGCGAGAAAGCGCAGAGGCCACGGCGCGGGGAATGCTGCGCAAGCTCGCAGCCGTCGATGCCGGTGTCCCGTGGGCCGCGTGCGTGGCGAATCCACGGACCGGCATCGGCACCGGCTCCGGCAAGTGCTACCGAGTCGAGTGAGTCGCCACCACACCAAACTCGACCGGCGCCGGTGGGCTCACGTCCGCCGGGCAGCCTTCGACCGGGACGGCTGGCGCTGCACGTCATGCCAGCGGCCGGGGAGGCTGGAGGCGCATCACAAGGTTCCAATCGAGGCCGGCGGCGAGCCCTACTCCCTCGACAACCTGGTCTCGTACTGCCGCGGCTGCCACATACGCCACCACCAGGCCGAGCGGGAAGCGAACCTGCCGCCGGCCGTCCGGGAATGGCGAAGCCTGCTCGATAAGCTCCGCGCATGACGCCATAAGCAATGGTGATAGTATGGTGACTCGGCCTATCGAGGGAGAGGAACCATGCTGGAAAGCACCAAGCACAGACTTCGCGGGATCGCGATCAAGAAGCGGCTGCGCGAAGTCGCCGCGCTGGAGGGCGACGCGCTGACCGCCGAGATCCGCCAGGAGGCGGACGGGCTTCAGGCCGAGCTGCTGGACGTCGAGACGCGCGAGGCCGCGGCCATCGCCAGCGAACCGGACCCCGAGGTTCGCGTGACCGACACGACCGATCCGGAGGTTCGCGAGCGGTTGGAGCTGCGCGGCCGGGCGTCGTTCGGGCGCTACCTGATGGCGCGGATGCAGGGCCGGTCGGTGCTGGACGGCGCCGATGCCGAGTTCGCAGCCGCGCACGGCATCACCGACATCATGGCCCCGGTCGAGGCCGGCGGCGGCGTTCCACTCGACTTGTGGGAACAGGACCGCCCCGAGGAACGCGCCGCGACGCCGGCTCCGGCCACCGGGACCGGGACGAACGTGGCGCCGATCTCGCCCTTCCTGTTCAGCCCGAGTATCGCGCCGATGTTGAACATCGCGATGCCGTCGGTGCCGTCGGGGAGCTGGAGCGAGATGACCGTTACGACCAGCGTCCCGGCCGCGCCGAAGGCGAAGGGCGTCGATGCCGACAACACGGCGGGCGCGCTGACCGCCCGCACCACCGGCCCGCGGCGTATCTCGGCCCGGCTGGAGCTCACCCTAGAGGACATCGCGTCCGTCGGGCAGGCGGGCTTCGAGTCGACCATGCGCGAGAACGCATCGCTGCGTTTGGCCGACGAGTACGACGAGCAGTGCATCGCGGGGAATGGCGCGGCGCCGAACGTCAACGGCCTGTTGAACCAGTTGAACAACCCGACCGACCCGACGATGGTCGCCAAGTTCGACGACTGGGTCGCGTCCTACGCGGACTCGGTCGATGGGCTGTGGGCGAACGAGACGAGCGACGTCCGGATGATCGTCGCCGTGGCCGCCTATCGGCTGGCTGCGAAGTCCTTCCGCGGCGATGCCACGGCCGGCGCGCCGAACCAGACGGCCGCGCAGTACCTCAAGACGGCGACCGGCGGATTCTCCACCAACAAGCGATTCCCCGCCCCGGTGAGCAACATCGCGAAGGGCATCATCTACCGGATGGGTCGGGGGGTGCGGACGGCAGTGCATCCCGTCTGGAACCGGATCGCCGTGGATGACCCCTACACCCTGTCGAGGTCGGGAATGCGGGCGTTCACGATGCACGTGCTCGTTGGCGACAAGGTGTTGATCGTCCAGCCGGACGCCTACTCGGCCGCCGAGTTCAAGGTTGCGTAGATGCCGATTCAGCCCGTCGCCGCTCCGGCGGGCGCCGGCAAGTCGCAACTGATTGCCAGCGAACGCCGGCCGGGCGACATCCTGATCGACTACACCACGCTGTGGGTTGCGCTGACCGGCGCGACCCGCGGGGAGGATGGCCGATACCCGACTCGCGAAGACGACGACGCGTCTCTGCCTCTGGTGTCTGCTGCCTACTGGTGGATGCTCGGCGAGGCCGTCAAGCGCGAGCTGAGCGGGTTCGTCACCACCGCCAGCCGGGACAACATCCCGCGGCTGGAGGCCGTCACCGGCCAGCCTGCGCGCATCATCGAGCCCGAGCCCGGCCCGCTGATCGCCCGGCTGACCGAAGTGGACGGCGACGGCGAGTACGTCGAGGGGCAGTGTGTCTCTGCGGTCCGGCGCTGGTGGACCAACGCGGAGACCATCAAGTGGCACACGCCGGGCGTCGGGAGCTGGCGCGGTCCGGACGGGAAGACGCATCGCGTGCTGTCGAGGCCGCCGCGACGGAGGCGACGAAGATGACCAGGGAGATCCGCTGCTCGATTGAGCTGCGCGCGGAGAGGACGTCGCCGGGGCGCGTCCAAGGCGTGTTGATCGAGATGGGCCGGGTGGCCGGCGATCGGCGGGAGGTCTTCACGCCCGGGAGCGCTCGATTTCCGACGAACGGCCTGCGATTACTGTCCGAGCACCGCGGCCGCATGGTGGGCAGGTTCGAGCCCATCGTTGACGGTAGCGAGATCCGCATCGACTACCAGCTCCCCGACAGCGAGCTCGGCCGATCCGTGGCCGCGGAGATCCGCTCCGGCCGGAAGCGCGGGCTCAGTGTCGAGTTCTACGCGACTGAGGAAGCGCAGGTGCAGGGCGTGAGGGAGGTCCGCGGCGCGCTTATCGACGCCGCCGCGGTTGTCGAGTCTCCGGCATACGTTCAGGCCAGGGGTGTCGAGGTCCGCCAGCAGGACGATGCAGCCCGACTCCGGAGGGTCGTGCAGTGGCTGTAACCCTGACGGTGGACGCGCTCCGGAACGCGCTGCGCCTCGGCTCCACGGCCGAGGAAACGGCCGAAGTCACGCGGCTGCTGGCCTACTCGACCGAGGCGGTCACGAAGTATGCGCCGGCCGCGCCGGACGTAGCGCACAACGAGGCGGCGATCCGCGTCTCGGGCTTCCTCGCGGACATGCCGAACGCCGGCCGCCGGGATGCCTTCGCCAACGCTGGCCGGTCGTCCGGAGCGTGGGCGCTTCTCTCGGCCTACCGGGCGCACAAGCTCGGCGTGGCGACGCTGTAGGTCATGCCGGGGCTCGACAGGCGCATCACCGTCCGGCTCACCGTCACGACGGTCAACGCCTTCGGCGAAACGGTCGAGACCACGACCGACCTTCCGCAGTGGGCGCAGTTGGTGCAAGACCGCCTCGCGAGGAACGTCGAGGTCGGCGGCGTCTACGCCACGGCGGCTCGCGTATGGCGGGTGCGGTTCGATCAGCGCATCGTCGACGCGCTCGCGACGGAAGGGGCGGTATCCGTTCTGCCCGGCGACGGTGCCGACCCCGACATCATCACCGGCGTAGGCGAGCCCGTGACGCGCGACGTGCGCCGTCGCAGGTTCCTGGACCTGCTGTCGTGAGGTTCCGATCATGAAGCTGTGGCCGTGGAAGCGTGAGAAGCGCGAGTCGGGTGGCACCTACGAGGAACAGATCCTCTCCGCCTTCGAGACCGCCTCGACGACCCCTGCCACTGCCGGCGCCACTGCCGCGGTCGAGGCGGCGGCATCGATGGCCGGTCGCTGTCTGGCGTCAGCGACGGTCACAGGGGCGCACTGCGTAGGGCCTGCCGAGCTGATGCAGATGGGCAGGGACCTACTCCGCCGCGGACAGAGCGTGTGGCGCATCGTCGCCGTTCCTGACGGCATGGTGCGGCTTGCGCTGGTCGGACACTGGGACCACTACGGAGGTCCTGACCCTGCATCGTGGACGATGCGCCTGTCGGAGTACGGCCCGAGCGGCACGGAGACGCGGACGGTGCCCTGGGCCGGCGTGGTCGACGTGAAGTATCAGGCGGACCGCGTGAGGCCCTGGTGGGGCCTGTCTCCGCTCGCTGCCGCCTCTGAGGCGGGCCGGCTCAGTGCGGCCGTCACCAAGGCGCTTGCTGACGAAGCCGGCGGGCCGGTCGGCAGTCTGATCGAGACGCCGAAGGACGGGGAGGATCCGACGGTCGCCGGCATCAAGACGGAGCTGCCGGGGCTGAGGGGTCGGGCGGCGCTGGTCGAGTCCGGAGACTTCGACGTTCCGGGCGGCGGCAGGGGCATGAAGACGTGGAACGTAACCCGCCTGGGCGCGGATCCGCCCGCGGCCGAGGTCGAGCTGATGCACCGCGCCTTCGTCGAGGTGCTCGCAGCGTGCGGCGTCCCACCGTCCCTGTTCGGCGAGCGGTCGGACGGCACGGCGCAGAGGGAGTCGTTCCGGCGCTACCAGCACTCCAGCTTGGCGCCGCT
The DNA here is from genome assembly GCA_963662835.3 of Vicinamibacterales bacterium. Taxonomy (GTDB): domain Bacteria; phylum Acidobacteriota; class Vicinamibacteria; order Vicinamibacterales; family UBA8438; genus WTFV01. Next base: position 4,697,982 of record CAXXVU020000002.1, on the reverse strand, counting down.
GGCGAAGCTGATCGCCGCCGAGCTGAGCACCAAGCTCGAGGCCGAGGTCGAGATCGACCTGACCGCCATCCACGCCGCCGACATCATGGGCAAGGCGAGGGCCTGGAGGTCGCTGGTGGGGAATGACGCCGCCATGACCACGGATGCCGCTGCGCGCATCGTGGGCTTCAGCGAGGGGGAACGATGACCGCCATCAGGGACCTGGCGCGCGAGCTGCGGCTGACGAACGTGAGCCTGCGGACGCACTGCCGGCGTGTCGGTATCGAGACGTGCCGACGACTGCCCGAGGGCGCCGACGGGGGCCAGTGCATCGCCCACGTTGCCGACGACGACGCGCAGGCCATCCGGGCGCACTACCAGCACCGGATCGCCAGTCGCGACGGGTGATATCCCGTTGGTCAGACCGTTGGGACGGGTTCGATTCCCACAATCCCAAACCTATACCTATCAGTAGGTTACGGATAGCGTCCGAATCCCGTTGGGGACGCCACCTGCTGGCAGTGACCCGTCAAAGGTGAAGACCCGCCTCGAGCTTGTATCGGCGCTTCGAGGGCGCGTTGCACCAACGACCTCCTCGTTGGCGTAAACCCGAAGCGCGACGTCCGGATCCTCTTCGTCGGGGCGTACGAACGGGGGGATCTCATCAACTGTCACGCGCTACGCCAACCGGCTCCACCTCGGCGAGCTTCAGGCGAATCGGGCCCCCGCCGTGCCTCGGATCGCTGTCGATGCGGACGGTGACCACCTGCTGCCGGTCGTCGGCGGACGTCACGGTGCCCGTCCGGCCCTCCAGAGCAGACGCACAGACAATCCGCACCCGAACGCCGACGTGCACGCCGAAATCGTCGGGACGCGGGGAGGCTTCTTCTCCGGCGGCGGATCGACACGTCGAGCACGAGGCCCCGGATGCCGACAGAGCGCACAGGAGGCCGACCGTCTCACCCCGTGGGGGTCGGAGACGTTGGCCGCACAGCGTCCAGCCGTCCCACTCCGGATCCTCCAGATGGACTTCAGGCATCGATACGCCAGTCTAGGAGTCTGCGCCGCAGAACGCAACGAAGTGAGTTCTGAGGCGCAGACTCCTGGCGCGGTGGAGGCTGGGGCCAAACACGGAGCCTGCGACGGGCTTGGCGGCGCTAGGAGCCTGCGCCGCAGAACGCAACGAAGTGAGTTCTGAGGCGCAGACGCCGGCCGGGAAGGAGCGCGCGGCGTCCCCCGGACCAGGCCGGCCGGGCGCCCCCCCCGCGGCGCCCCCGTCCGCGGTTATCATCTTCGACGCCCGGATCCGATGTCGCAGCGTGCAGGGACAGCAGAGATCCGGAGCAGAGGTGGCGACGCATGGAAGGCTCGAAGACTCGGGTACCTGCAATGGTAAAGACTCTCGTGCTGGCAATGGCGGCCGGGGTGGGCGCGGTATCCGCCGCGTTCGCACAGCAGGCGCCGCTCGACCGCCTGCCTTCCGCGCTTCTCGAGGCCACGCCGCCGTCGGGGCGCGTGAGCGGCGATCCGGGCCGGATGACGATCCGCAGGATGCCCTGCCGCAACCTGCCGCTGGCCAACGCCCGGCGCCGCATCGTCGATCTCGCCGTGCAGGAATGGGGCTTCTTCGGCTTCACCGTCGTGGACCGGACGAACCCCGGGGCCGCGAGCCGCACGAGCCGTCGCACGCGGCGCGGCTGGCGGCGATTGAGCCCCGCGGAATCCGCGCGGGTCGCCGGTTCCATCGCCGGCTACTGGGCGGTGACGCCGCAGGGGGGCTGGATCCTCGACGCGCAGAACGCCGTCTGGAAGGGTCCGCGCGGCGCCGGCGCCCGGTGGCGCTATCCGTGGTCGGCGGCCTTCGTGTCGTGGATCATGTGCGAAGGCGGTCTCGGCGACGCCGGCCGGTTTCAGCGGGCCGTGGCGCACCACGTCTACATCGACCAGGCCATCCGCGCGCGTGGGGCCGGCGAGACGCCGGCCGGGTTCACGGCCCACGACGTCGGGACGGCGGCCATCGCGCCCGGCGATCTGCTGTGCAGCGCGCGGCGGCCCGCCTACCGCTCGCTCGCCGAACGGCGCCGCCAGATGGGCAACGGCGCCCGGACGCACTGCGATGTCGTCGTGAAGCTCGACGGAGCCCGCAACCGCATCCTGGCGATCGGGGGCAACGTGCGGGGCACGGTGGCCCTGAAGGTGTTGCCGGCCGCCCGCGGGCAGGGCGGGGCCCTGCATCCGGTCGGCGGGGCGCGTCCCCTGTTCGCCCACCTGAAGCTGCGCGCCGCCCCGATCGAGGCGGACGCGTTCGACCGCGCGCCGACCATGCGGGCCGTGCGTTGCGCGGACGAATCCCGGGCGCGGGCCGGACTCGCGGCGGCGCACCTGGTGCCCGCCGGCCGGGCTTCCCGATGCTGACCGCGCGCGACGGCGCGCCGCGGCACCCGGGACGGCGCGGCAGGGAGCCGGAGGTCTCCGGCGGAGCTCAGCGCGCGCCTTCGCGGATCACCTCGGCCGACGGTCCCCGCACGTCCCAGACCAGCCCGAGCCACGACAGCAGCACGACGCCGTAGTGGGTGAGGTCGACCTCCCACCAGTAGAAACCCTGCCGCTCGGAGGCCGGGTAGCGGTGGTGGTTGTTGTGCCAGCCCTCGCCGGCGGTGACCAGGGCCAGCCAGAAGCTGTTGCGGCTGGCGTCGTTCGTCTCGTAGCGGCGGCTTCCGAAGCGGTGGCCGATCGAGTTGACGGCGAAGGTGACGTGATACAGCAGCGTGGTGCTGCAGAACAGCGCGACGACGACGAGCTGCGCGCCGCTCGTCCCCAGCCCCGGGTAGGCGGCGGCCAGCCACTGCCCCAGCGCGTAGAGCGCGACGCCGAGGCTGAGCGGGGCGACGTAGTGGTGTGCGTCGAGCCAGCGCAGCTCCGGGAACCGCGCGAAGTCGCGGATCCACTCGGTGCGGGTCCGGTCGTTGCCGGCGGCCATGATCCAGCCGGCGTGCGCCCACAGCATCCCCTTGACGCCCGGCGGATGGACGTCCTGCGCCGTGTCCGAGTGCCGGTGATGCCAGCGGTGGTGTCCCCCCCACCAGAGCGGCCCGCGCTGCGCGGCCGAGGCGCCGAGCCACGCCAGGACGAACTGGAACGCGCGGCTGGTCTTGAACGCCCGGTGGCAGAAGTAGCGGTGGTAGCCGGCGGTCAACCCGAACATCCGCGCGAACAGCGTCACCAGGCCGATGACCACCGCCGTGGTCGAGACACCGGTCCAGAGCATGCAGAGACACGCGAGCTGCAGAACGAGGAACGGCACGTTCCTGAGCCACTGGATCCGCTCGGCATCCAGCGTCTCGGCGGCGGCGACAGGTCCTGCGGTTCCGGTCACGCTTGCATCCGGCACGTGGGCACTCTCCCTCCGTGCGCCGCGCGGAGCGCACAAGCGCCGGATCTTACCGCATCCGCCGCCGTGCCGTACCCGGTCCAAGGGAGCATCCGGGCAAACCGGAAGGGAGTACAATCGGAGAGCGGACGCGGCACCGGCCAGGCAGGATCAGAACATGGCAGTCATGCTGTCCGAGACCTATGAAGCTCTCAAGGAAGCGGGCGCCTCGGAAGCACGCGCACGTGCCGCCAGCGAGGAGATCGCCGCTTTCAAATCCAGGCTCATGCGCGTGGAGACGAAGCTGAACATGGTGCTCAGCGGGACCGTGGCGCTGATCGTCGGCATGATCACCCTCGTAGTCCGCTCATTCATCAGTTGAGACTCGGGACGCGATGTGCGACGATGGTGAGGTGATGCAAACCCGGCGGCCGTCGTTCATGGCCGGGGTCGGCGGCGCCCTGCTGGCGGCCATCGTCCTGTGCCCCCTGATGGCGACCGCGGCGGCCACGCCCGCCACGTCGAGTTGCCACGATCGGCCGCAGGATCACCACGGCGGCACCGCCGCCGCGTTCACCTGCTGCGCCACCGTCGTCGTGAAACCGTCCGTGCCGGCGGCTTCCGGGGCCGACGCGGCGCCGGCGCCCGCCGTCGACGGCGAGCGCTGCCCGGCCCCGCACACGGGGTGGCACGCCGACCACACTCGACCGCGATCCGTATCGCCGCCGCTGTTCGTGCGCCACGCCTCCCTGCTGATCTGATCGTCCCCTTCCGTCACGTCCGCCGTCCGTTCGCCCGGGCGCAGGCGTCCGGGGCGCGGGCACGCGCCGCCGAGCCGCCGGTTCCGCACGCCGCTGGTTTCGGGGGAACCGTGCCGGGCGAAGAATGCACGGCTCTACGAACGCGACGAAACACGGGGACGAACACATGCAGGCACTACCTGTCCGGCGATCCGCCGCCTGCCCGGCGGCGTGCCTCGCCGCCGGGGTTCTGGTCTCGACGCTCGCCGCCGCGCAGCCCGCGCCGCCGGAGGAGACGCTCGACTACTACGCCGCCGCGCCGGATCTGCGCGCCTACGTGACCGCGGCGTTGGAACGCAACCCGACGATCCTCGAGGCCCACGCGCGCTACGAGGCCGCCCGGCAACGGGTGCCGCAGGTGAGCGCGCTGCCCGATCCGGTCGTCAGCTTCACCCAGGCGCTGCGCAGCGTGGAAACGCGGGTCGGCCCGCAGCTCAACAGCGTGACGCTCAGCCAGACGTTCCCGTGGTTCGGCACTCTGGAGCTGCGCGGCCGGGTCGCGGTGCTGGAGTCCGCGGCGCTGTACCACCGCTACGAAGCGGAACGCCGCGACGTCGTCGCGCGGGTCCGGGAGACCTACTACGACCTGGGATACATCGACGCCGCGCTCGGTCTTGCCCGCGAGGAGCAGTCGCTGCTCGAGCACTACGAGACCTTGGCCAGCGCCCGCTACGCCACCGGCCAGGGCCTGCAGCAGGCGGTAATCCGGCTGCAGGCGGAGATCAGCCGCGTCATCGACCGCCGGCACGTCCTCGAGCGGCAACGCGCGTCGCTGGCGGCGCACCTCGACACCCTGCTCGACCGCCCCGCGGAGGAGCCGGTACCGACCGTGCCGCCCCTGTCGCGACCTGCCGTCGACGCCAACCGGGAGCAGCTCTACCGCCTCGGAGAGCGGCACCGGCACGAGCTGCGGGCGGCGGCGGCGCTCATCGAAGGCAGCGAGCAATCCATCGAGCTGGCGAAGAAGCACTCACGGCCGGGCTTCACCGCGAGCGTGGGCGTGACCAACGTCGGCCGCCGCGGCGATCCCGCCGGCCTGCCGCTGCCGCCCGACAACGGCAGGAACGCCGTAACCGTCTCGGTGGGGGCTTCCCTGCCCCTCTGGAGCGCCCGTTACCGGGCCGGCGTCGAGCAGGCGAACGAGGAGTTGCGTGCGCACACCCGGCACCGGGCGGCGGCGCGCAACGCCATGGAGATGGAGGTCCAGGAGGCGGTCTCCCGACTCGAGATTCTGGACCGGCAGATCGACCTGCTCGACTTCGTGCTGATCCCGCAGACCGAGGAGGCGCTCCGCGCCACCGAGACCGCCTACGAGACCGGCCAGCTCGGAGTCCTGGAACTGCTCGACAGCGAGCGGACGCTGATCGACGTCCGTTCCATGCGGGCCCGCTACCTCTCCGACCTCCTCATCGCGCTCACTGCCCTCGAGCGGGCAATCGGCACGCGGGTGCCCCTGACCAAGAGGACGCCATGAAGACGGCAATCGCGATCGGCGTCGCGAGCTTCGTGCTGGGCATCGCCGCCACGCTGCTGGTGACCGCCAATCCCGGGGGCTGGGAGTGGTCCGCCCGCCTCTTCTCCGCGCTGCGTGAAGTGCCGGCGCCCGTGCCCGCGGCGCCTGCCGAGGCGGCGTCCCCTGCCGAGGATCGGGAGATCCTGTACTGGCGCGCGCCGATGGACCCCACCTTCACCTCGGACCGGCCGGGCAGGTCCCCGATGGGAATGGACCTGGTGCCCGTGTATGCGAGCGACGCCGGGAGCCTGCCGCCGGGCACGGTACGGATCGATCCGGGCTTCGTGCAGAGCATCGGCGTCCGCACCGAGCCGATCGGCCGGCGCAACATCGGGCAGACCATCCGCACCGTCGGCACCCTCGCCCACAACGATCGGCAGATCGCCTGGGTCAACACGAAGTACGACGGCTGGATCGAGAACGTCGCGGTGAACTACCTCGGCGAGACGGTCGAGGAGGGGCAGGTGCTGTTCGACATCTACAGCCCGCAGCTCGTCACCACGCAGATGGAGTACCTGCAGGCGGTCGACTACGCGGCGCGGCTCGAGACGTCCGAGTATCCCGCGATAGCCGAGCGGGCGCGTTCGCTGGTCGCCTCGACCCGCGCGCGGCTCCACTACTGGGACATCACCGACGAGCAGATCGAGAGGCTCGAGCGCGAGCGGACCCCGCGCCGTACGCTGTCGGTCCTGTCCCCGGTCAACGGCGTCGTCGTCGAGAAGCTGGACCAGGCGCTCGACGGAATGCACGTGCAGGCCGGCATGAACCTCTACAAGATGGCCGACCTGACGACCATCTGGGTCGACGTCGAGGTGTTCGAGCACCAGGTCGAGGCGATGCGCGTCGGCCAGCGGGCGCGCGTCGAGCTCCCCTACCTGCCCGGCCGGCCCTATACGGGGTTCGTCCGCTACCTGTACCCGCACTTCGACGAGCAGACGCGCACGATGACCGTCTCCATCGAGCTGGAGAATCCCGACCTGACCTTGCGCGCCGGCATGTACGCCAACGTGACGTTCGATGTGCCGGTAGCGCGCAACGCGTTGACCGTGCCCGAGGAGGCCGTCATCCGCGGCGGCACCCGCGATCTGGTGGTGCTCGAGCGGTCGCCCGGGACGTTCCAGGTCGCCCCCGTCACCCTCGGGCGCTACGGCGGCGGGGTGTGGGAGGTGCTGGACGGCGTCGAGGACGGCGACACGGTCGTCGTCTCGGCGCAGTTCCTGATCGACTCCGAGAGCAACCTGACGCAGGCGATCCGCATGCTCGACCCGGGCCTGGACATGCCGGCGATGCCGGCCGGGCACCGTCACTGACCGAACGCCTGGAGAAGAGCGATGCTCGCCAGGATCATCGAGTGGTCGATCGGCAACCGCGTCTTCGTCGTCCTCGGGGCGGCGTGCATCGCCTTCGGCGGCATCTATGCGCTGCGGGCGATGCCCCTCGACGCGCTGCCGGATCTGTCCGACGTGCAGGTGATCATCTTCACCGACTACCCGGGGCAGGCCCCGCAGGTGGTCGAGGACCAGGTCACCTATCCGATTACCACCCAGATGCTGGCCGTGCCCTCCGCCACCGTGGTCCGCGGCTACTCGTTCTTCGGCTTCTCGTTCGTCTACGTGATCTTCGAGGACGGCACCGACCTGTACTGGGCGCGCAGCCGGGTCCTCGAGTACCTCAACTACGTCGGCGGGCGCCTGCCGGCGGGCGTGACCCCGACCCTCGGCCCGGACGCCACCGGCGTCGGCTGGGCCTACCTGTATGCGCTGCGCTCCGACCAGGTCGACCTCGCCGAGCTGCGCTCGCTCCAGGACTGGTTCCTCAAGTACGAGCTGACCGCGGTGCGGGGCGTGTCCGAGGTCGCCAGCATCGGCGGCTTCGTCAAGCAGTACCAGATCACCGTCGATCCGAACCGCCTGCGCGCCTACGACATCTCCCTCTCGCGCATCCGGAGCGCCGTGCAGCGGAGCAACAACGACGTCGGCGGGCGCGTGCTGGAGATGTCCGAGGCCGAGTTCATGGTGCGCGGCGAGGGCTACATCCAGGGCGTCGACGACGTGAAGAGCGTCGCGCTGGGGGTGGACGACTCCGGGACCCCGATCTCGGTGCAGGACGTCGCCACGGTGCAGATTGGCCCGGACATCCGCCGCGGGCTGGCCGAGCTGAACGGCGAGGGCGAAGTGGTCGGCGGCATCGTCGTCGTCCGCTACGGCGCCAACGTGCACGACGTGGTCGAGCGGGTCAAGGCCCGCCTGGCGGAGCTGCAGTCCGGACTGCCGGAGGGGGTGGAGATCGTCCCGGTCTACGACCGCACGGCGCTCATCGAACGCTCCATCGACACCCTGCAGGAGAAGCTCCTCGAGGAGATGGCCATCGTCGCCCTGGTCTGCGCCGTCTTCCTGCTGCACTTGCGCTCGGCGCTGGTCGCGGTGCTGACCCTGCCGCTGGCCGTGCTGATGGCCGTCATCGTCATGTACCTGCAGGGCATCAACGCCAACATCATGTCGCTGGGAGGCATCGCGATCGCCATCGGGGCGATGGTGGACGCCGCGATCGTGATGGTCGAGAACGCGCACCGCCATCTGGAGCGCGACCGCGGCCGGCTGCCGCACTGGCAGATCGTCACCCGCGCGGCCACCGAGGTGGGCCCCACCCTGTTCTTCGCACTGCTGGTCATCACCATCTCCTTCGCTCCCATCTTCACCCTGGAAGCGCAGGAGGGCCGGCTCTTCAAGCCGCTGGCGTTCACCAAGACCTACGCCATGGCCGCCGCCGCCCTGCTCTCGGTCACGCTGGTGCCGGTGCTGGTCGGCTACTGGATACGCGGCCGCGTCGTGTCGGCGCAGGCCAACCCGCTCTCGTGGCTGCTCCTGGCGCTCTACCGGCCGGTGCTGCGGCTGGCGCTCGCCGGGCGCTGGGCGGTCGTCGTCGCGACGCTGGCGGCACTGGGTACGACCGCCGTGCCGTTCTCGCGGCTGGGGTCCGAGTTCATGCCGCCGCTCTGGGAAGGCGACCTGCTCTACATGCCGACCACCCTGCCGGGCGTGTCGATCACCAAGGCGCGCGAGATCCTGCAGCAGACCGACCGCATCCTGCGGACCTTCCCGGAGGTGGAGCAGGTGTTCGGCAAGGTCGGCCGCGCGGACACCGCGACCGATCCGGCGCCGCTGAGCATGCTGGAGACCACCATCAAGCTCAAGCCGGAGGCGGCTTGGCGGCCCGGCATGACGCCCGAGCGCCTCACCGACGAGATGAACCGGGCGATCCGGTTCCCGGGCGTCACCAACGCCTGGACCATGCCGATCAAGACGCGCATCGACATGCTGTCGACCGGCATCAAGACCCCGGTGGGCATCAAGATCTCCGGACCCGACCTGACGGTCCTGGAGGCGGTGGGCCGCGACGTCGAGGCCGTCGTCCGCGGGGTGCCGGGGACCCGTTCGGCGTACGCCGAGCGGGTGATGGGCGGGAACTACCTCAACTTCTCGGTCCGGCGCGACGAGATCGCGCGCTACGGGCTGACCGTCGGCGACGTGCAGGACGTCATCCAGACGGCCATAGGCGGCATGAACATCACGACGACGGTGGAGGGCCTCGAACGCTACCCCGTCAATCTGCGCTACAGCCGCGACCTGCGCGACAACCCCGCGGCGCTGCGCGACATCCTCGTGCAGACCCCGACGCGGCAGCAGATCCCGCTCGGGCACCTGGCAACCATGTCGTTCGTCAAGGGACCGCCGTCCATCAAGAGCGAGCAGGCGCGTCCCAATGCCTGGGTCTACGTCGACATCGAGGACGTCGACGTCGGGACCTACGTCGAGCGCGCCCGACAGGCGGTCGCCGCGCAGGTGGACATTCCCACCGGCTACAGCCTCGGCTGGAGCGGCCAGTACGAGTACATGGTGCGCGCGCAGGAACGCATGCAGCTCGTCGTGCCCATCACGCTGCTGCTGATCTTCCTGACCATCTACGCCAGCACCCGCTCCGTCGCGAGGACCCTCATCGTGCTCTCGGCCGTGCCGCTGTCGCTGATCGGCACGTTCTGGCTGCTCTACGCGCTCGGCTACAACCTGAGCATCGCCGTCTGGGTGGGCATCATCGCGCTGGCCGGCCTGAGCGCCGAGACCGGGGTGGTGATGCTCCTCTACCTGGACCGCGCCTGCGAGACAGCCCGTGAACAGGGACGCCTGCGGACACTGACCGAGCTCCGGGACGCCGTGTTCGAGGGCGCGGCACGCCGCGTCCGGCCGGTGGTGATGCTGAGTGCCACCACCGCGTTGGGGCTGCTGCCCATCATGTGGAGCACCGGCACGGGCGCCGACGTGATGAAACGGATCGCGGCGCCGATGGTGGGCGGCGTGGTGACCGCGGCCGTCGTCGTGCTGCTGGTGTTTCCGGCGGTCTACTGTATCTGGCGGGGGTGGAGCCTGTCGCGGCGGGCCGGGGCCAACGCTTCACGCGGGCGGCTTCCCGGACTGTAACCCGCGTTCGCCGGACCAGGAATCCGCTCCCCCGGACCCGTCTCGACGGCGCCGCCCCGCCATCCGCTGGCCTTCTACCCGCTGCAGGCCCCAACCCCATGTCAGATTCTGACAGGCCTGCGGCTATCATCTCTTCACGAAGCAGTCGACCGTTGCACTTGAAGCGGCCAGCGGCATCGCTTCCCCGCTCGCGATCCGACTGCGGTTTTCGTTTCGCCTGACTGGATGCTGACATGACCGAAAGCCAGAGGATACCGCTCCCGACCGGCCTCCCGAAACAATTCTCGGATGGCCGACCCGGGTTCCAGCGACTGCACAAGTTTCTGGAGATTCCCAACACCAAGGCCGTCGAGGCCGTGCTCGCGGCCGTCAAGGACGCTATTCAGCACGTACCCGTCGCAAAACTCCAAGGCGCAGACCGGCGCCGCGTGCTGCTCCTGGCGGTCTACGAGAAGCCAGACTCGCGCCGCGACCTCTGGCGGCAGATGCTGGCCGACCGTCCTCTGACCGCTTCCCGTGGGCAGCCCGTACCTTCCCTCGAGTTCATCGCGCTGCAACGTTATGACGCCGAGTTTCGCGAAAAGGAAGTCGACACCGCCGCCGTTCAGGACGCGCTTCGTGACTTCCCTGATCTCGTTGAGTCAGTCGCCGATGCGGCGGACTGGCAGCGCCCGGCGCTGGCGGCCTGGCCGGCCTTGCAGCGAGACATCGCCGATTGGAATGCCCTGCCCGACGATCGTCGCGACGCCACCGCGCTCGCGCTCTTTGCGGTCGCCACCGTCCTCGACGACCATCGATTCCTCCGGTGGGCCGCCCGTCGTATCGATTCGCTCCGCGAGGATTTCTCCCCGCTGTTCAACGACCAACCCGAGGATGCTCCACATGAAGACGGTGACGATGTCGTCCGCCAGTGGAAGGAGATCTGCAACACGATAGCCAGCACCGCACGCATTCTTGGCGCGGACCCGCCTCGGCCGGAACTCCTACCCGATCTGTTGCGGCGCGTCGACGAGCTCGCGCACCTCCGCGACCCGCTCACCAGTCTCCTCGATAGCGCCGTACCCGAGCAGCTCCTGCAGCGCGTCGACGACATCCTGGCAAGACTCCTGGAGGACGGTGATTCACCCATTTCGGCCTGGAAGGACAAAATTCGCGAGCAATGGCGCTCAGTCTACATTCCCGACTCTCCCGACGCTTCTCGGTCAGATTCGCGAATGGTTGGACGGGCGGGAAACTCGTCGGCTGCTCCTGCTCCTGGACGAGGCGGACCACTTCCTGTTGGTGGACTCCGAGAACGACTTCAGGGTGTCGGTGCGACTCAAGGAGCTGATGGACCAGACGAACCGGCGGTTCAAGGTCGTGTTCGCGGGCCTGCACAACGTCCTGCGCACGACCCGCCACGCGAACCACCCCCTCGCGCACCTGGGCGACCCGATATGCGTGGGTGCGATGACGTCGAACGGCGAGTGGAAGGAGGCGCAGGCCCTGGTAAGGGAACCCCTCCAGGCGGTCGGATGCAGATTCGGGAGGGACGACCTCAGCACGCGCATTCTTGCTCACACCAACTACTATCCGTCGCTGATACAACTCTACGGTGCCGAACTCACGCGCAGACTTCGCGACTCCGACAGGGCCTTTCCCTACGCGATAGACGACGACGCCATCGATGACGCGTACGGCAGTCGCGAACTCCGCGACGCAATACGCGAGCGGTTCCTGCTCACGCTGCAACTGGATCAGCGCTACGAGGTAATCGCCTACGCCCTCGCCCACGAACTGAAGGAAGGCGGCGATCTAGACCGGGGTCTGAGGCGCGATCGGATTCTCGAGGCGGTGCAGTTCTGGTGGTCGGACGGTTTCCGGTTGCGGAGCGAGCAATTCGACATGCTGCTCCAGGAGATGGAGGGACTCGGCGTTCTGCGGGCGATCGAGCCGGACCGGTATATGCTCCGGAACCCGAATATCCTGCTGCTGCTCGGGAGCCGGGAGGACTTCGAAAAGGCGCTGACTCGGGAACGGACGCCGGAACGGCCGTACGCACCGGCGTCGTTTCGGGCCCGTTATCCGCATGACCCGCATAGCGCGAGACGCGGTCCGCTCACCCGGCAGCAGGAATCGAGGCTCCACCACGGCGGCGTGGGCGTGATCTGCGGCTGCCCCGCGGCCGGACTCGAGAACGTGCAGGAGTTCCTGTCCCAGCGCATCGGGAGCGACGAATTCTCTCGGATTCAGCCTGCGGCGAACGCCGCCGAATTCGAACAACAACTCAGCAAGCTGCGATTCGTACGCAACAGCGTGACGGTGCGACTCGTCCCGCCGACCGTGAACTGGGACGGCGCGTGGATCCGTGCCGCGAAGGATGTTCTCAAGGGGAAGGCACAGGGCAAGCGCCTCTGGAATCGGGTCGCCTTCATCGCCACGCCGGACCGGCTCTGGCGTCTGTTGACGGACGCCGCTGCGGCGGACCTGGACGGCATTGACTGGTTTTCGCTCAAACCATGCGACCCGACGTTCCTCCGGCGCTGGCTGGTCGACATCAACGCCACGGCGGACGACAACGAGGTAAGGAACTTCCGGCGGATCTCCGGTGGCTGGCCAGTGGAACTCGACCGGTTCAGCAAGAAGAGGACCAGCAAGAGCTGGCAGACCCGGATCGAGGAGCTTGAGCGCGAAGTCGGGAAGAACGCTGCGAAGCGCCTGCGGGACGAATTCGGGTTGACGGACGAGGCGGAAGCCGTGCTGCGGGGTCTGGCCGGAGCGGACGACCCGTTCGACGGCGAGAGCATCGAACTCGTTTCAGGCGAGATCGGCGTGGACCCCGGGTTGGTGCGGCTGCGGGTTGACTGGAGCGAGCGCCTGGGGTTGTTGTCCGCCACCGGAGACGGTTCCTGGACCTTTAATCCACTGGTGAGGCGTCTGCTCCAACCACCGGGTCGATGAATCTCTGGACCCTGCCCGGCCCGGCCCGGTTCGTTCTTCGCGTCGAACGTGCGTTGCGCGACGGCGCGAACGTGGTGGTGCGGTTCCCGGTGGCGACGCCATCGGGCTTTGGGGAGCGGCTGCGGGCCCGGCTGAGCGAATCGTGGCGCTGCACGGTGTTCCGCCCCGAGCCGGCGAATCCACCGTTCGAGTGTCTTCGCGAACGCTTCGCGCCACAGCTTCCCACCGAGTGGAATCCGACGCTTCTCGACCTGTGCGAGCATGAGGACTTCCGGGGGCGCCTCATCTGGCTCGACGGCGTGGGACGCATGGACAGGGACGACTGCTCCGCCTGGAAGAAGTTCCTCGTGGACTACGCGCAAGCCTCCCGCAGCGTGCCCGAGTTCGAGCGAACCCTGTTCGTCGCCGTTCTCGACGGCGCGCCGCCGGCCGATCCCCCGCCGGACGACGTCACGCTGAAGTGCTTCGATTGGCGCGGCGTCATCAACGAAACCGACCTGCTCCTGGCGGCGCACGAGCGGTTGCACAGCCGCGATGCCGGGGCCGTGATGCGTTCACTGCTCGCCACGACCGTGGCGCACGTAGCGAGCTGGGATCCGGATGTGGCGGAGCGGCTGCTCGACGAGGGATGCGACGTGATACTCAATCCTGTCTCCCTTCTGCAGTCGGTCGCGAGAGAGAAGGGCTGGACATCCAACACCGACGCTTGTTGGGAACTCGGCACGGCGTCGGGAGACGGCGTGTCGCACGCCGCCCTGGCATCGCTGGAAGATCCGCCGAGGGACCTTCGGCGTCGCCTCTGGAGCGCGCAGGCGTCGGTACTCCTCCCGTCAATCGCTAACTGGCGGTGGAATCTCCTCCTGGATCATCGAGCGCTGCTCGCCGAGCACCTGGAGCGCGAGGACAGTCCCGTGGACGCTTTGGACCTCGACATCGGAGAACTCACCGGCATGGTGCAGCGTCCGGGTTTCGATCCCGAGGTTCAACGGAATGTCCGGCAGATGCATCGGTGGCGAAACGAACTGGCGCACTTGAGACCCTTGTCCGCGAACGCCGCGCGACTTCTGGCCGTTTCCTCCGAGAGCCCCCGCAAGCCTCGGCGCACTTCGCCGCTTCCCGCCTGATGCTTGATTTCGTGGTGACGACGGGGGTCGTCATCCTGGTATTCCTGGTGTTCCCTTCGTCTACTCCATCTTCCCGGGGCTGGGGCGCACCTGACCAGGCACGCCGCGCGGGCCGGTTCTGCCGGTTCCAGACGGCGAAAGCACGCCGAGGTGCTTACAGATCGCGTCCAACTTGATTTCTTCCGACTCCCGATCGAGAAACTCGAACCCGCACTTCCCGCAGCGACGGACTGGCAAGTCGACGGTCAGGTCCGCCGCTGCATCCCCGGATCCGTACCGGAACGTGTGACGATGCTCGAAGGTGCTTACGCCTCCAGCACCGCATCGCGCACAGGTCAGTTCCGCCTCGCCGCCGACTGTCATCCACCACCATCGTGTGGAAAAGTCAACCGTTCCGCTCCTGCAAGTCACGCGAAGCAAGAAAGCGAAGATAACGGTCCGCCAGAGGGCTCTGTATTTCTATTCCTTCTTCCCAGCGCTTCAGATCCTCTTCTTCGATACCGGTGACCTTGCAGAACGAGTAGCGCGACAGCCCGTACCGCTGCCGAATACGCCGAATCGCCGCAGGAGTCAGCAGGCCGAAGTGTGTACAGATGGCTGCGTGCTGCAGAGTCTCGGCCTCGTGATCCAAGAACTCGAAACCGCATGATCTGCACCTGCGAACTGGAAGTTCGACGCTCAAGTCGATGGCACCGTCACCCGCTCCATAGGTGAACGTATGGCGGCACCAAGTCGTGCCCACCGTCCCGTCACATTCGAAACACAGAGTTCCCTCCATGGTCTCACCGCCTGGTCCGTACTCCGAAATGGCGTGTGGAGAGCTTCTCCACCTATCGCCGCAACCCCCGCAGGAAGGCATCCGGAGCGACGAACCGGGTGTGGTACTCCCGCCAGTCGTCCTTGAAGCGCCGGTAGACCGGGTCGTCCTCCAGCGCGGGAGAGGCGTCGGGGTCGTAGACGGGCGTGTCGTGCGACGGCAGCGGGCCGACGGTCTTCGAATGGGCGGTGTTGAAGTCGCCGTCCTTGACCCAGCCGTCGGCGATCAGGACGAAGTCGCGGCGCCAGCCCGGCGGCGGTGGCTCCGGCGCGGTGAACCGGAGACGGAGCTCGTCGCCGGCGTTCATGATCACGTAGCGGTCCTCGACGCCCGCGAGCAGCTCGCGCACGTCGCCGAAGCGGGTGTGGTAGCCGACCAGGTCGCGCCACCGGGGCCGGAGGCTGGCCAGCTCGTAGCGGGGGAGCTCCAGGCGGCGCGGGCCGACGTACTCGGTCACGTTGTAGCCGCGGTAGCGAAGGTCGGCGACGACCGGCGAGAGCCGCACGGTGTCGGGGCGGACGTCGTCGCGCAGCGGGGCCCAGGCGATCCGGTCCCAGTAGATCTCCAGGTTGGTGCGCAGCCGCAGCCGCAGCGGATACCGCCCGTCGGCCAGCCGCTCCACGGGGATCACCATCGTCTTGAGCTTGCCGGCCGGAAAGCCCAGGTCCTGGTGCAGGACGGTCCAGCGCCCCTGACCGTCGAGCGCCTCCACCGCCACGCCGCGGGGCGCCGGCAGGCTGCTCTGCCCGAGGGCGACGTTGATGCTGCTGTCGGTCGGGTAGATCCAGCCGTAGGCCAGCAGGCGCAGCGCGGGGTGCGCTTCGACGCCGGGGCCGAGCTCGATCTCCAGGAAGTGGTCGCGCGTGATGCCCTGGTGCGTACCGCGCTCGAAGGTGGCGACGTAGCGCTGGTCGCGCTTCCCGACCAGGTCGCTCACGTCCTTGCCGGCGTCGTCCCAGGCGCCGGCGACCGCCTGCGATGCTCCGGTCACGATGGGGTCGAGGGGCGCCGGGTCGCGCGCGAAGCGCTCGTCGACGTGGATCTCCGTGTCGTCCGGGTGGTCGACGATCAGCAGCGACGCGTGGTCGACGAAGTGGGTCTCCCAGAGCTCGGCCGTGATGCGCAGGTCGTACTGCCCGTCGCGGGGGGCGAGCTGATCGCCGCGAATCAGCACGCGGTCCTCGGTCTGCGTGACCCCGGCGGTGTCCTGCGCGTTGATGCGCATGCCGAGCGGCGACCGCCAGAGGACGTCGGTGACGAAGCGCAGACCGGTGCCGTCGTCGGCGAAGAGCCACGGGCACGACCCCTTGAGGCGCTGCTCGGCGACGAACACGCCGCGCGCCGGCAGGTCGAAGTCGGCCTGCACCACCCCGTTAGGCCAGGCCACGCGCGCCACGTCGATCCGCGGCTGCTCGCCGAGACCGAAATGGACCGGGGCCCCGGTCAGCACCTGCTTCTGCACGAGCAGGCCCGCGCGCGCCTCGATCTCGCCGCCGACCCCGAACGCGTTGATCCGCTGATCGCCCGCCGCGACGTGGGCCCGCGGGCGGATCTGCTGCCAGCCGTAGCCGGCGCCGCCCTGCCCGAGAAGCCGCACCGGCGCGCCGTCCGCCACCCCGACCAGGTCGAGCCGGCCGTCCGCGTTCAGGTCGGCGACGCCGAAGATCTCGGCCGTCACCGGCGCATCGAGAGCATCGCCGCGGAGCACGGACCGCTCATCGGCCAGCCACACGCGCGTGCCCCGCGGCCCCGAGCCGAGCAGGTCGAGCGCGCCGTTGTTGTCCAGGTCGGCCGGCAGCAGACGGTGGGAGCCGGGGGCGCCGTTCGCCGCAACCGCGGGCCACTCGGCAACCATCTCGCGATCCCACGTCCCGTCGTTCCAGCTCGTCCGCCACACCTCCCCCGCCGCGTCCAGCGTGACCACGTCGAGGGTGCCGTCCGCGTTCAGGTCGCCCAGGGTCAGGGCGGCGACCGGCTGTGACGACTCCCACGCCGGCCACGGCCCGAACCGGCCGGCCTGCAGGTTCTCGAGCGGATGCACGCCGCCCGCCGCGTCGAGCAGGACGGCGTCCGGATCGCCGTCGACGTCGAGATCGCCCCAGCCGAAGCCGCGCAGGCCGGCCACCGCCGGGAACGGTCGCGCCGCCGCGAAGGTGCCGTCGGCGTTGTTGCGCAGCACCCACGGCGCCTCGTCGAGCGGCCCGTGGACGATATCGAGATCGCCGTCCATCTCGATGTCGGCCGCCCAGACCCCGTACCCGGCGAGACTTCCGGCCGGAGTGTCGTCCACCGGTCCCGGCGTCATCTCTTCGAACCCGCCGCCCTCGGCCTGCGCAAGCAGGCGAAACCCTCCGGCGCCGACCAGGGCGAGGTCCATGCGGTAGTCGCCGTTCCAGTCCAGCGGCAGCAGGGCTTCGGCAGCCGGCCGGGTCCCCGACGCGTCGCCGGGAAAGGCGAACTCGGTGCTCGACACGGCCCCCTCGGGGGCAGCGACCCGCCGCACCGCCTCGCCGTCGGTGGCGACGATCACCGGCGTCGCATCCTCACCGCCGTGGACAATCGCCAGCGCCGCCAAGCCGGCGTTGGCCCGAGCGGTGTTCTCCCCCTCGGCCGGCCCGATCGGCTCCGTCACGTAGGCCAGCGTCCCGTCCGGCGCCGCCGCGGTGGCCGGGGGCGACGGCATCGCCAGGAAGCGCATCAACGGCGCCGCGATCTGCTCGGCGCTCACGCTCACCACGGCCAGATCCTCGCGGAAGGCCGGCGTGCGCACCAGCACGTTGCGGAGCAACTGGGCCATGGTGGCCGCGCGTCCCGAATCGCCGGCCGCAGCGGCAGCCGACAATCCCTCCAACTGCGCCAGGGCCAGCTCGGGCCACGCCTCGCTGAGCCGGGTCAGGCGTTCTATCGTGTCGTCGACGACCGCTCCGTCGGCCGTGCGGGCGGCCCACCGGACCCGCTCCAGCAGCACCGCCAGGTTCTCCGGCCGGCGTTCCAGCACCTCCTCCAGCCAACGCCGCGCCTCCGGCAGATCGGCCTCGGCACCGCCCCGCTCCAGCTCCTGGGCGAGGGCGAAGCGGGCCCGCTCGTGGCCGGCGGCGAGCCCCGCCGCGCGACGGTATTGGGCGACCGCTTCCTCGGACCGCCCGCTGAAGCTGGCGAGCTGGCCCTGCAGGAAGGCGACCTCGGGGCTGTCGGGCGCCAGAGAGTAGGCGGCCTCCAGCGCGGCCGCCGCGCCCTCGTCGTTGCCGGCTCCCACCTGGGCGATGGCCAGATTGCCGTGGACGGCCGGCTCTCTCGGCGCCAGCTCGCTCGCGCGTTCGAACTGATCGCGAGCGTCGCTGAGCAAACCGACCTCCAACGAAGCCAACCCTCGATAGAAGACGCGCACCGTCTCCCGGTACTCGGCCGAGCCGGCCGGCGGGAGCCACGCGGGCGTGCAGGCGGACCAGTACCCACTACCCGCACCCACCAGGGCCAGCGCCAGCGCCGCCCGTGCGAATCCCTGCAGCCGGGGCGCCGCCGGCCCGGTCCGACCGGATGTCGAGCCGGGAGCTTCGGCTCCGCCAGAAGATCGTCGAACGCAAGAACCTGTTGAAAGCACTTTCACCACCGTTGATCCTTGTTATTCTTGCCAAACGTAGCATGGTCGGCAAATTTCCCGCCGCCGTCGTTCCGTCTGCCGCCCTGACCATCGTGCTGGCCATCGGCATGGCGGACGGCATGCTTCGCGCGCAACCCGCCGAGACCGCCCCGCTGGTCCTCTCCGGCGCGCGACCCGACCCGCGGGCAGGCACGCTGACCATCGCCGGCGCGGGCTTCGGCCAGTTTCCCTTCGTCACCCTCGACCTGGTGCCGCTGGCCGTCCGCTCGGCGACCGACACCGAGATCGTCACGGCCGCGCCCATCTCCCTCATGCCGCCCGGCGACTATGTCCTGACCGTCAGCCGCGGATCCGCACCCGGAGAGCACGCCTCGCTCGACGTCGCCCTGAACGGCGGCACGGCCGCCGGCGGGTCCTCGCCGGCCGAGCGGTCGGGCATCAGCACGCGGCCCGCGCCGGCAGCGGCGACCGGGGCCGGCGGCACGGACGGACCCGGCCTGGCCGCCGGGCCGGGCGCCGTCGCCGCGACCGTCGGGGACCGGATCATCACCGTCGCCGAGGTGGATCGCGAGTGGCGCCGGCAGGATCCGGGCGGCTTCGTCGCGCTCGCCCGCGAGATCCACGACACCCGCTGGCGCTACACCGACGCGCTGGTGGCCGACGAGCTGATCGCGCGCGAGGCGGAGGCGCAGGGCCTGACGCCGGACACGCTGCTCGCACGCGAGATCCCACCGCGGATCGTCGAGATGCCCGAGTCGGCCGTCCGCTCCCTCTACGCCGACGTGGGCACCGCCGCCCGGGGCGCCAGCTACGCGCAGATGGAGCCCGCGCTGCGCGCCTGGCTCGAACGGGTGACGGCCCGCGAGCTGGCCCGGATGAACTACCTGGAGGAGCTGACCGCGGTCTCCACGAACGCCGAGCTGTCCCTGGATCCGCCCCGCATCGCCGTGGAGCGGTCCGCGCAGGACGCCGCGCTCGGTCCCGTGACCGCCCCCGTCGAGCTGATCGTCTTCGGCGACTTTCAGAGCCCCGACTACGCCCGGGTCGCCGCGGCGTTCGGACGCATCCGGGAGACGTACGGCGACCGGGTCCGGATCGGGTTCAAGCACCTGCCGCCTCCCGACCGTCCCGCCGCGATGCAGGCGGCGCAGGCGGCGCAGTGCGCCAACCTGCAGGGCCGGTTCTGGCCGTTCCACGACGGGCTGCTGTCGCGGCCGGCGGTGCTCGACGCGTTCCGTCTCAGGCAGGCGGCGTCGGAGGCGGGTCTCGACGTGGACCGGTTCGACGCCTGCGTGGCGAGTGCGGCAACGCACAGGACGATCCTGAACGCTCTCGAAGAGGCCATCCGTTACGGCCTGCACGCCAGCCCCAGCTTCCTGGTCAACGGCCGGCTCGCACCGGAGCCGCCGCCGTTCCTGCCGGCGTCCGAGTTCTTCACGCGCCTGATAGAGGAAGAGCTGCTGCGCGTGTCACGGCGCGGCCGCTGACCGCCGGAGACCGGCCGCCTCGTCGACGACGATCCGCTGGTTGGGCGAGATGTCCGTGAACCGCTGCGTGACGCCCGACGGCCACGTCACCTCCAGCGTCTCCAGCACCGCGTCCGACCCGAGCCCGAACGTCAACGGCAGCTCGCTCTGCGAGGCATAGCTCGACCCGCTGCGCACCGTCCGCCACTGCCGGCCCGACGCGCTGGCGACCCGTACCACCGCTCCGATGCCGCGCCGGTTGGAGCCCGTGCCGGTCAGACGCACCCGCAGCCAGTTGTTCCGGTTGCCCCCGTCGTTGCGCAGCAGCCTCGCCGGGCCGTTCAGCGCGGTGAGGACGAGATCGAGGTCCCCATCGCCGTCGAAGTCGGCGTAGGCGGCGCCCCGCCCCATGACCGGCCGGCCGAACGCTTCGCCCGCCGCCCGTGCGATGTCCTCGAACGTGCCGTCGCCCCGGTTGCGGAGCAGCAGCGGCGGCTGGCTGAGCCGCGCCCGCGAGTCCAGCATCCCCTGCGACTCGTCGGTGCCGCCGTTGGCGGCGAAGATGTCGAGGTGCCCGTCGAGGTCGACGTCGAGGAAGAAGACCGCCCAGGTGACCGACTGGAAGCTGGCCCGGCCCACCGTGGTTCTGGGCGCCGCGTCGACGAAGAAGCCGTCCCCGGTGGCGCGGTAGAGGCCGAGCATCTCGTGCAGGAAGTTGCCGACGAGGATGTCCGGCCGGCCCGAGCGGTCGTAGTCGGCGGCGTCGACCCCCATGTTGGCGCGGGCCCGCCCCCGTTCGCTCAGAGCCACCCCGGCCCGCAACCCTGCGTCGGTGAATCGCCCGGCGCCGTCGTTGCGGTACAGCTTGGCGGGCACGCGGTCGCTGCCGACGAACAGGTCGGGCCAGCCGTCGGCGTCGTAGTCGAGCACCGCGACCCCCATCGCCTTGTCGGTCGGGTCGTCGAGGCCGGCCTGCGCGGCGACGTCCTCGAAGCGCCCGCCCCCGGTGTTGCGGTACAGCACCGGCGCGACCGGACGGTACGCGTCGGGACCGCAGTAGCCCGGCGGATCGCCGCAGCCCGTGTCGGTCCCGGGCGACCAGTCGACGTAGTTCCCGACGAAGAGATCGATCAGGCCGTCCCGGTCGTAGTCGAGCCACGCGGCGCTGACCGCGAACCGGCCGTCGCCGATGCCCGCGGCCGCGGTCACGTCTTGAAGCGTCCCGTCCCCTGCGTTGCGGTACAGCCGGCCACCGTCGACCGTCGTGAGGAAGACGTCGTCGCGCCCGTCGTTGTCGTAGTCGGCCACGGCCGCGCCGAGGCCGTAGGCGCGGGAACCGTCGAGCCCGCTGCCCGCGGAGACATCGCTGAAGGTTCCGTCGCGGTTGTTGCGGAACAATCCGTGGCGGGTCGCGGCGTTGGACCGCCAGTTCCGGCCGTTGACGAACAGCAGGTCGGGCCAGCCGTCGCTGTCCAGGTCGAGCACGGCGACCCCGCCGCCGAACAGCTCCGGATACCAGTGATCCCCGGTTGCGCCGTTGTCGTGCGTGAATTCGATGCCGGCCTGCGCCGTCACGTCGGTGAAGGCGACCGTGGCGGGCGCGCCGATCTGCGCGGCGGCACCGGAACCGCCCGGGCCCAGCACGACGCACGCTACCATCACCGCCACCTGCCGCCGGAGCTCTCCACGGCCGCGGCCACACGTTGCAGGCCGCCGAGTCCGCGAGGAGCCCGCCCGCGGCACGGAGAACGGCGAGGCGTCCCGATGCCCGGCGGCCGGCGCGGCAGCGCTCACGGAACCACCGTGACGGTCACGTCCCGATCCACGTCGAGCGCGCCGTCGCTCGCCCGGCAGCGGAGCGTGTAGACGCCCGGGTCGTGGAACGTCACCGAGGCGACCCACCCGTTGTCGGGCGGCGGCTCCGGCGTCACCCAGTGCGGCGCCCAGGGCGAATGGGCTCCCGGCCGCGTGTCCTCCCAGACGGTGACCTGCGGGGGATCGAACGTCACCTCCCCGGCGCCCCGGTAGACGAACCACGACACGCGCAGCCCGGTCTCGCTGTTCACGGTCCCGCGGTAGGGAGGCCGCCACGGGTTCAGCCGACCGGACCGTCCCCGGCTACGAGTCGCGCGCCGCGACTCCGGGATGCCGTCGTCGGTGGCCCGCGCCACCAGCGTGAGCGGTTGCCCGACGCGGACCCGCCGGTCCGCCGCGCCCTCGATCGTCAACGTCGGCCCGGTGTTCGAGCGAATCACCGGGTTCGTGGTGCCGGCGCCGATGGCGCCCTGCTCCGACGCCCGCACCATCGAGTCCACGAAGTAGTCGAGGCGCAGCGTGGCGTACGCCTTCTCCGTAACGCCGTTCGTCGTCAGCGTCCAGACCATCTCGTCCGTCTCGCCGAATCCCTCGGGCACCGGGACCCGGAAGATGAACCGGTTGCGCCGCGGCAGGAAACGGGTCGGCTGCCCCTGATCGGGACCGCCCGGCTCGATGGCGTTGTCCGGGCCCGCCGGCGCCGCGATCTCTTCCTCCCAGTTGTGGTTCATGTAGCCGAAGAGGAAGTAGCGGCGCCCGTCCGGGTCGCGCTCCCAGCCCTCGTAGGCGGGCGACACGTTCAGGCCGCTCGAGTACGACAGCGTGTAATCCCCGGCCCGGCCCCGGGCCTGGGCCCCGGCCGCCGCCGGGAGCGCCGCCCCCGCGAGCACCAACCCCGCCGCAACCCGCATGCGGAGGCCCCGACGATGCGTTCCCCTCATCTCTCCACGCTCCCCGCGAACACGGCCACGCGCGTGGCCAAGACGAAGACCCCCGAGGCAGCGGAACCGCCCCGGGGGTCTTCCGGATTCACCGCGACGGTCTCGATCCGACAGACTACGGGCCGACCGAGGCGGCAGCGCCGTCGGACTCCGCCTCCCCGCCCGCGTCGCCTTCCCCGTCCTCCGCGCCCGGAGCCTCCAGATCGGGGTAGCCGCACAGCGGGCAGCCGATGATGTGGTCGCCCGTCCGCCAGCCCCGCGCCCGGCGCCGCTCGGCCATCTCTTCGAGGAACTGTTCGTCCGACAGCTCCACGCCGAGGCCCAGGTCGATGAACATGTTGGTCACCGACCGGTTGCCCGATCCCTGCCAGTTCCGCGGATCCGGCACGTTGCGGTTCGTCGGCGAGTTGTTCATGTAGCCGGTGATGTGCAGGATGGTGCCCTTCGGCAGCAGCGGCGCGTGGTCGTCGGCGTACTCGTAGGTCCGGACCCAGTTGTGGTCGTAGCCCACGCAACTGAGGGTCTCGATGAAGTTGCCCCAGATCGCCTCCAGGCACATCCGCTCGCCCGGGGCGTGCAGGTGCGGCTCGAACGTGGTGATCTTCTGGTGCTCCTCCAGGACGGTGTAGGAGTGCAGCTCCTGCCCCGCCTGCATCCCCCGGATGTCGATGTCGAGGCCGTTGCCCAGGTCCCGGCCGGCCGGCTTCAGGGCCGGCTCGTAGCCGCGCGGGTGGAACTTGAAGGCGACCTCCAGATGCGAAGTCGTGTCGCGCCCGTTCGAGTGCAGGTGCACGGAGTTCGACACCACGCTGGAGTTGGCGGCCAGCAGGCGGCCCGCCTGCGGGTCGAAGATGTCGGCGTTGCGGCCCACCTCGTGCACGGGCCACCCGGTGGTGGTCTCCCGCCGGCGCTCGACGTCCTGCTCGCCGTCCTCGCCGAGGACCTGCGTGCTCCAGATCATGTGGTGGAAGACGTAACGGCCGCCCACGGTGTCGCGCGCCTCGGCGAAGTCGTAGTCGTTGACTTCCCGGAACTCGAGCGCGGCCACGTACCGGTCCTCGTCCAGGCCGACCGGCGTCGACTCGATCTCGCCCCACCAGTCGGGCGCCTCGGCGCCCACGGTCACCTCCGGCAGCTTCACGATCAGGTCGGGCTCGCCTATCGACCAGCCGCCGCCGCTGAAGTCCCGCGGGGGCGGGAGCTGCGACAGATCGCCGGGGGGCGCGCCGCTGTCGACCCACTCGACGACCGTGGCGATCTCCTCCTCGCTCAGCGAGGGATCGTTCTTGTAGCGCTGGATGCCGATGTTGCGCTCCACGTACCACGGCGGCATCACGCCGGCGCGCGGCCCCAGGGTGATGCGCTGCCTGATCGCCCGCGCCCACGGGCGCACCTGCTCGTAGGTCAGCAGCGACATCGGCGCCACCGACTCGGGGCGATGGCAGTTCTGGCAACTGCGCTGGAGAATCGGCGCGACGTGCTCCGCGAAGGTCACGGAGCCGTCGGCCGACCCGTTGTTGCCGGCCGCCGCCGGCGCAACCATCACCAGGCCCGCCCCGGCCACCACCCCGCAGATCAGAGACTTCCGCATGCGTCGATTCCCGCCCGCGCTCCCCGTGGAAGCGCCGACAGACCCTCAAGGATGCCCATATGGTATCTCGCCTGCCCCTCGCGGACGTGAGGACCCGCCACCGGACGCGGTGCGCCGCCGGCCGGCGCCCGTCAGGGAACGGCCCCCTCCGACCACGGCGTGCGGCACGCCTCCCCCCGCTCGTAGCGCCGCAGGTTCTCCTGCAGCCGGGGGACAACCGCCGGCAGGCCGGCACGCCCGGCGCCGGTGACGAGGTCGCGCTGCAGCGCCGCCGCGCGGTCGAAGGCGCCCACCTCGGCCAGCGCCATCGCCATCGTCTCCCCCAGCTCGAGGGTGCGCCCCTGCGACGCCAGGCGGTCGGCCAGGGCCAGCGCCCGCGCACCGTCGCGGACGCGTTCGTCCGGCGCCGCGGCCAGCAGGCGGGCGAGCGCGTGGGCCACGCCCGAATCGTCCGGGTGCACCTGCGCCGCCTGCTCGAGCCGGGCGCGGGCGTCCGCCCAGCGGTGCAGGACGACCAGCGTCATCGCCTCCCCGAAGGCGGCCTCGACGAGGTCGGGGTTCATCCGCGAGACCCGCCGGTACTCGGCCAGCGCGCCCTCGGCGTCTCCCGACCGCCGCAGGCTGGAGGCCAGCCGCAGGCGCGCCTCCGTGTACGACGACCGCGCCCGCAACGCCGCCGCGAACCGCTCGGCCGCCTCGCCGTGCCGGCCCTCCTCCTGCAGCAGCACGCCCAGGCTGTAGTGCGCCTGGGGCAGCTCGGGCGCGTCCGCCGCGGCGCGCTCGAGCTCCGCGCGCGCCGGGCCGATGTCTCCGCGCAGGTAGAGCGCCGTTCCGAGCCGGTGCCGGAGCTCCGCGTCGGCCGGGTCGATCTCCAGGCCGCGGCGGAACGCGGCGGCCGCCCCGTCCCAGTCCTCGCGGTCGAGCGCCTCGATGCCGCGGGTCTCGTACGCCTGGGAGCTCTCCAGCAGCCGGTCCAGAGCGGCCATCAGCGGGTCGGCGGGCCGGATGTCGGCGGCCTCGCGCCGGCGCAGGTGCTCCTGCGCCCGCTCGGGCTCGCCGAGCCGCAGGTAGGCCTGCCCGAGCGGATAGTGGGCCGCGGCCGCGGACGGCTCCAGCGCGAGGATCTCCTCCAGCCCCCGCGCCGCCGGCTCGAACTCCTCCCGCATCAGGGCGGCGCGGGCCAGACCGAACCGGGCGGAGAGCGAGTCGGGATAGAGCTGCAGGGCCCGTGCGAACAGCGGCTCGGCCGCCTCTGCGTCTCCCTGCGCCAGGCGCACGTCGCCCAGCCAGACCAGGACGGCCATGTCGTCCGGCTGCAACCGCCGCGCCGCTTCGAAGCGGTCGGCCGCCTCGTCGAGCGCGCCGGCATCGCGATGCAGGTGCGCCAGGTAGTAGGGCCAGCGGACGTCGCGCGGGGCCAGGGCCTGCGCGTTCCGGAACGCCGGGCCGGCGGCGCCGGGAAGCTCCGCCGCCATCAGCACCATGCCGAGTGCGCCGTAGATCTCCGCCGCGCCCGCGCCGGAGGCCCGCCCCGCGGCCTGCAGGCTGTCGACCGGCCGCCAGCGGGACTCGATCTGCTCGCGGACCGAGTCGCTGACCGGCGCCAGGTCGGGGAGGACGACGGGCTCCAGCGGTTGCTCGATCGCCGTGCTCCCATCCGGTCCGCGCGTGCCGGATGCCGGTGCGTCCGCCCCGCCGCAGGCGGCCGCCAGGAACACCGGCGCGAGCAGCAGCCCGGCCGCGACGCCTGCACGCCATTCCCCGAGACTCATGATCTCCCGGCGGGCGCCGGGCCTCCGGTCCCCTGCTCCAGCGTCCGCCACCGGTCGATCGGCAGCCCCGGCCAGGTCTCCGCCCGCCCGTCCGGCCAGTGGACCGTGACGTCGGGGGCCGCCGCCGAGTCGCCCAGCCCGACCAGCACCCGCGGGTCGTTGGCCGACGCGTAGCTGCCGTCCGAGCGGGCGCGCCGCCACAGCGTCGGGACGCCGGGACGCTCCACCGCCACCCGCGCGCCCAGCATGTCCCTTCCGCCTGCCCCGACCAGGCGGAGGCCGATCCAATGGTTCCCGCTGTCCACCTCGTTGACGAGCAGCCGGGCCGGCCCCGCGTCGTTCCCCACCAGGACGTCCACGTCGCCGTCGTTGTCGACGTCGCCGAACGCGGCGCCCCGCCCCACTGCGGAGAGATCGAAGACCGCTCCGGCCCCCGCGCTCACGTCCGCGAAGCGCCCGTCTCCCAGGTTGCGGAACAGCGTCATCCGCTGATCGTACGGAAACGTGTCGCGCTCGCGGCCCTCCACCATCACGACGGTGCCGTTGACGGCCAGCAGATCGAGCCGGCCGTCGTTGTCGTAGTCGAGCCAGGACGTCCCCCAACCGGTGTAGGCCAGGCTGGAGGCGCCCACGCCGGCGGGCGCGCTGCGGTCGGTGAAGCGGCCGGTGCCGTCGTTGACGTAGAGGTTGTTCCCTTCCCGCAACAGGTGCGTCATGAAGAGGTCCTCGTCGCCATCGTTGTCGAAGTCGCCGGCATCGACTCCCATGCTCGCCTCCGGCACGCCCAGGTCGCTCACCGCCGCCCCGGAGGTCAGCGCCGCATCGCGGAACGTGCCGTCGCCCCGGTTCATCCAGAGGATGTTCTCCGTCCCGTCGTTGGCGACGTAGATGTCGATCCAGCCGTCGCCGTCGAAGTCGGCCGTCGCCACGCCGAGGGCCGGGCCGAAGCGGCCGCCGACGAGCGCCGTCCCGCTGACGTCCTCGAAGCGGCCGTCTCCCAGGTTGCGGTAGAGGTGGTCCGGCAGGCCGCCGTACACCTGCGGCGGACAGTAGTCGCGGACCCCGGCCTGGTTCGGGCACTCGGCGTCGTTCTCCAGGCCGTAGTCGACGTTGTGGCCGACGTACAGGTCCAGCCGGCCGTCGCGGTCGTAGTCGACGAACGCCGCGGACACGCCGAAACCCCGCGCCCCGGTCAGCCCGCTTCCCGGCGTCGCGTCGGTGAACGTCCCGTCTCCGTTGTTGCGGTACAACTGCGGCGCCCCGAAGTGGGTCAGGTAGAGATCGACCAGGCCGTCGTTGTCGATGTCCCCCGCCGCCACGCCCAGGCCGTAGCCGTCCGCCCGGATGCCGCTCGCGTCCGTCACGTCAGTGAAGCGGAGCACCGGGCTGCCGTCGCTCCGGCGCCCGAGGTCGTTGCGGAACAGGCGTCCGCCGGCCGCCGCGCGGCGGGACGCCGACGGCGAGGGCGCGCCGGCCGACGCCGCGCCCGGGCCGAGACTGCCGCTCTGCACCAGGTAGGCGTCGAGGTCGCCGTCGTCGTCGTAGTCGAGGAGCGCGACGCCGGGCGGCAGGATCTCCGGATAGTAGAAGCGGCCGGACGCGCCGTTGAAGTGCACGAAGTCGAGACCGGCCTCCGCCGCCCGGTCGACGAACGGATCGCCGCCCGCCTCGGCCGGGGAACGGTCGACCGCCACGTTCCCCACCGATTCCCCGGACGAGCCCGCGCCCGACCCGCACGCCGCAACCGTAACGGCCAGGAGCAGCACCGCCCCGAGAGCGGAAACCGCGCGAGGCCGGGAAACTCGTGCTACGTCCACCACTGACTGCCGGCTGCACGCAACGAGCGCCCGGGCGCGGGCCGCATGGCCCGGCCGGACGGCCGTCTCGCACGGCCGTCCGGCCGGAGTCCGAATCACGAACAGAACAGCTTGCAGCCGTCCCGGCGCTCGCGGCGCGTCGACGGGGACGTGTCTTCGACCCTGCTGTCTATCACCATCATGGCCAGGCCGATGCCCACGCCGGCGCCGATGAGCGCCCATACGTTGCGCGCCCGCATCCGGCCGCCGTCGCCCCCTCCGGCCGGGGCCTGCATCGCCGCCGCCCGCGTTTCCGTGGCCTCGCGGACCGCCGCCGCGGCCGTCTCCGCCGCGCCGGGCGGCGCGGGGCGCGCGGCGGTCACCTCCGCCGCGGCCTTCATGGCCGAGTCCAGCAGACGGCCCGCGAACGCGGCCGGAGCATGGGCGATCACCATCGCCAGGGCCAGCACCAGCGCCGTCATCCGCTTCCGGCTTCTCTTCGCAGTCATCGTCACATCTCCTCTCGATGCATTGCGAACGCCAGCTAGAAGCGCAGGTTCGCGTACACCTGCAGCACCCGCGCGTCGAGCACGGTGATCGGCCGGCCGAACGCGATGCCGATCGTGTTCTCGATCGACTGGACCGAGTTGGAGTTCATCGCGTTGTAGAGGTCGATGCTGGTGTCGAGCCGTATGTCGCCGAGGTTGAACGTCCGGAGGAACCGCAGGTCGAGCTGCGTGAACCGCTTCGTGAAGTACTGGTTCGGCGCGGTGATCGCCAGCGTCCGGGTGGAGCTGCCGGCGAACCCGGTCCGCGTGCTCGTCGGATCGCAGTTGCCGCTGCCGTCCGCCCAGCAGTGGATGTCGGCGTTGGTGAAGTCGCCCACCGCGTTGATCGGCGTCCCCGGGGTGTTCTTGTAGATCCAGCTCAGGGTGAAGTCCGACGGCAGCGGAATGTCGCCGTGCATCCGGAAGTCGGCCAGGTTGCCCCAGGTGTGCACGTGGCTGCAGTTCGGGCCGCCCGGCGGCAGGGCGTTGAACAGGTCGCGCGGCTGGTTCGGCTCGTCGACGGTGAAGCAGTTGCCGACCGACTGCGTCCCGAGATCGAGACCGCCCGTCACGCGGATTCCGTTCGGCAGACGGCCGTCGACCGAGAAGACGAAGCCGTTCCATTCGCGGGTCTGCGCGCCGTACTTGTCGGCAAGCGTCACCAGCCGCTTGCTCTGGCCGAACAGCTCCGGCCTGATGTCGTAGTACCCGCAGAGCGTCTGCCCCGGCGAGATGTCGCCGACCACGTCGTACAGCCGCCCGCCCGACGGGGCCGAGATGCAGTACTCGTCGTAGTCCGAGGGGCTGGTGAGCAGGTTGTCCGACACCCAGTAGCCGCCGGACCAGTTCCGGTTGTAGCCGGCGCTGACCGACAGCCCGGTCAGCAGCTCGCGCTGCATCTCGGCCAGGAAGTCCCACGTGTAGGGCCGGTTGTCGTACAGGACATCCGGATCGAACGTCGTGGCGGGACAGGCTTCCGGACTCGCTTCCGAGCATCCCTCCAGGTTGCCGAAGACGTAGTCCTGCGGACCCAGATCCGGGAACTGGCCGTAGTTGACGTTGTCGATGCCCCCGCACTCGCCGTTCGGGGTAAGGTCCCGCGTGTCGCAGTCCGGGATCCAGTTCTGGTTGACGTCCTGCCAGGCCCGCCACGCCGACGAGACCGACGATGTGAACGGGTGGAACTCGCGGGTGAGCCGGCTCCGCGTCAGCTCGTTGAAGCGGCCCATCGACACCTTCACCGCCGTCCGGCCGTCGCCTGTCAGGTCGTAGCTGATGCCGCCGCGCGGGTTGACGTCGGTCCAGTCGGGCACGCCGCTCAGCGCCGGCACCGTCCGCGCCGGCACGAAGGGTCCGGCATCCAGTTGGGACGCCGGGAAGCCCATCGAGACATAGTCGGTCCGTATGCCGCCGGTCAACGTGAGGTTCCCGACCGTCCACGAGTCCTGGACGTAGAGGCCCAGCTCCGAGTGCATCCGTTCCTGCTGGAAGTACGGCTGCGCATAGTAATAGAGGCGGAGCGGATTGCCGTTGAACAGCAGCCACCACAGCGTGTCCTGGTGGCCGGTGGTGCGCTCCTCGTCGTTGAACGCCTGCTCGAGCGTCAGGCCGACCCGGAAGTTGTGCGAGCCGGTGACGTACGACATCCGGAAGTACTCCATGCTCCGGCCGGTCCGCGCGCGCGGCGCGATGTTCAGCAGCGGCGCGCCCCACCGGTAGCCGGTGGCCGCGTCGCGGATGTGCCGGTCCTGGCCGTCGACGACCCCGGTGGCCGGGAAGTTGACCCAGTTCGCGGTCTGCCACCCGCCGCCCGCCTCGAGCAGGAGGCGCGTGGTGACGGGCGACGTCCACGAGCCCTGGACGACGCCGTTGGGCCACATGTCCCAGCCGTTCTCGTTCTCGATGGCGAACTGGCCGGTGTAGCCGGTGGTGCAGCGGCAGTCCTTCTGGATGTCGAGGAAGCTGGCGAACCGGTGCCGCTCGGCCGCCTGCCAGGTGAGGCGCACGGCGTGCGTCCGGTTCCAGTCGAAGTCGTAGGCCGGACGGTTCGGGTCGCGCTCGTGGAAGATGGTCCGGGTGTTGTAGAAGCCGGCCGCGCCGGGCCCGCCCCGCAGGCCGAACGGGTCCTCGATCTCGTGCGGACCGCCCATTCGGGGGTCGGGGAACTGCGCCCCCGCCATGCCGAACTGGTTGTGCCCCTGCAGCGCGTTGAAGAAGCCGCCCGGCGGCTGGATGCGGCGTCCCCAGCGCGCGACGGAGCCGTAGTACCACAGCTTGTCGGTCAGAATCGGACCGCCGACCGTCCCGGCCGCGCGCCAGATGTTCACCATCTGCGGCGGCTCGATGCCGAACTCCCGCAGCTCGGGGGTCAGGTTCTCCGCCTGCATGCCGCCGCCGGAGTACTTCGTGTTGAGCGACGCGGTGAAGGTGTTGCTGCCCTCCCGCGGGATCGCGTTGATGGTCGTGCTGCCCGAGCCGTTCTCGGCGCCCATGCCGGCGATCTCGACCTGCATCTCCCCGATGGTGTCGGAGTTGGTGATGTAGCCGGAGCCGGACGCGGTGCCGATGTAGTACTGGTTCCGGAAGCCGTTGAACGACGCGCGGGTGCCCGGCTTGCCGTGGTAGAAGCGGTAGGCGCCCTGCGCCGACCAGGTGTCGCGCGTGCCGCCCACGTCCGCCCGGTCCTCGGTGAATCCGGGGGTCACCTGGGCGATGGTCTGCAGGCCGTAGTTGCCCACCGGCAGGACTTCGAGCTCCTCGGTGTCGAGGACCGCCTGCTGCCGGACGGTCTGCACGTCGACCACCGGCGCCTCGCCGGTGACCGTGATGGTCTCCTCGACCGAACCCACCGCCATCTGGGCGTCGATCGTCGCCGTGAACCCGGCGCCGATCGTGATCCCGTCGCGGACGACGGTCGAGAAGCCGGGCAGCGTGAACGTGACCGTGTAGCTTCCCAGGGGAAGCTGCACCACGCTGTACAGCCCGGCGCCGTCGGTGAACGACACCTGCGGCGCGCCGAGCGCGGGAGAGGTCACCTCCACGGTGACGCCGGGCAGCACGCCCCCGGTGTTGTCGGTCACCTCACCGGAGATGCCGCCGAGCTGCTGCGCGGACGCACCGCCGGTACACAAGAGAGCCGCGCAGAGCGCGGCGGAAGCGACAGCGCCGAAACGAACCCGTTGCCTGAACGCGTGCGACATGAACACCTCGCGATCGAACGGAACCTGACGCCGTGGTTCTGCGTCTTGTCGTTCAGGCCTGCGGCCTGCCCGGCCGACGCAAACCCTCCTTGCTCGCGATTGTAGTGTTGCGGATCCCGGCGCGCAAGACCGGCGGTCCGGCCTGCTCCGGCGCCCGGGCGCCGCCGGCGCACCGACCCGCTCGGGCTCGCCGCACGACACGAGTCTGTGCGGTGGGCGCGGTGCGGACGCATGGCCGGCCCGGTTGGGCGGCAACCGCAGCCGCAGACGCCGGATGCCGGGCTATACTGCGAGACATGTCGTTGCAGGCCCCCTGGAAGACCTCGTTCCTGGTCGCGGCGGTGCTCGCGGCCGTCGCCCTCGGCCCCGCCGACGCGCAGCCGCCGCCGGTGTTCCGCTCGGGCGTCACCCTGGTGACCACCGACGTCATCGTCCGGGACGGCGACGGCCAGTTCCTTCCCGACCTGGCCCTGGACGACTTCACCATCTACGAGGACGGCGTTCCGCAGCAGATCGCGTCGCTGGTGCTCGTGCACGGCGGGCGGGTGTTCAACCAATTGCTGCCCCCGGCGCCGGTGCCGGAAGGGATCATCCTGCCCGGGCGGACCGCGTCGGCGGGCACCGCGACGCCGGGACGGATCTTCGTCATCTTCATCGACGACCTGCACATCCGGCCGCCGGACACGCCGTTGATCCACCGCGTGATGGATCTGCTGCCCGAGACGCTGCTCCACGAGGGGGACGAGTTCGGGATCATCTCGAGCGGCAAGTCGGCCATCCGCGTGCAGATGACGAGCGACCGGAACCGGCTGCGGGCCATCGACCGGGCGGTGGGGGAAGCGTTCGATCCACGGCAGTTGATCGAGCGGGCGACGCAGCTCTCGTCGCTCGGCGAGTCGCGCTGGCGCGCCCACGTCGCCTTCAAGACGGCGAGAGAGACCGTGCGCGGGCTCGAGCAGATCCGGCACCGCCGCAAGGTCTTCCTGTACGTGAGCGCCGGCTACAACTTCAACCCGTTCGACGACAGCCGCGTCAACGCCCGCATCGAGTCGATGCAGCAGGTGGGGTTCTTCGACGGCGTCGATCTGCCGGAGTTCGACGAGCCGGCCCTCGATCAGTTCGCGACGACCGACGCGTTCGGCGAGGTGTTCAGCGACTCGGATCTGCACAACGAGCTGCTGCTGCTCGTCGACGAGGCGAACCGCGCCAACGTCTCGTTCTATACGATCGACGTCCGCGGGCTCACCACCATCCCGGATCTCGACTTCGACCTGCGGACCACCGAGTGGAACGAGTACATCCGCAAGCAGCACTCGTCGCTGCGGACGCTGGCGGAGCTGACCGGCGGGATCGCGGTGGTGAACCGCAACACGTTTCGCGAGGCGTTCACCGAGATCGACGCCGAGACGAGCGACTACTACGTGCTCGGCTTCTATTCGTCCAACCCGGACGAGACGCGGCGGACGCGGCGTCTGCAGGTGGAAGTGGCCCGCGAGGGTGTCGAGGTCCGGTCCCGGACCCACTACCTGCTGCCGTTCCCGGCGGCGCGTCCGGCGGCGCCGCCCGGCGCGGCCCCCGTGTCGCCGACCGAAGCGCCCGGAGCGGCGCGGCGGTAGCGGGCGGCAACCGGACGGTCAGTACCGGAACAGGTACGACACCTTCGTGAAGATCGCGCGGTTGGTCCGGCGGTAGCGGGGCGTCAGGTAACGCATCGGGTCCAGGGGATCCAGCCGGTCATCCTGCTGGTAATGGCCGTCGTAGCCCAGGTAGAACACCGTCCCGGAGTTGACGCGGTAGGTCAGCAGCAGGTTCCCGTCCAGGGTTCCGTCGAACGAGTTGTGCTCGAGGATGTTCCGAAGCAGCAGCCGTTCCGTGAACTGGAAGGTCGTCAGCGCGCGCAGCACCTGAATGTCGAAGACGAGCGCATTCATCCGGGGATCCTCGAGCCGGCTCAGCTCGACGTTCAACTGCGACTGCAGCCGCGAGACCGGCCGGAAGATCGCGGTCAGGCTGCCGAGGCGGCCGCGCCCGAGGAACGGCATTCCGCTGTAGCGGATCGACTCGCCCCAGGAGAAGTTGCCCACCAGCGCGATCCGCCGGCTCGCGTTGACGTCGAAGTCGACGCCGTGGTTCCACTTCCAGAAGTCGATGCCCCCGTAGCGTTCGAGCGCCCGCTCCGCGCTCAACCCGAGGCGCACGTTGCGCGCGAAGGTGAAGTCGAGGCCGCCGCCGACGGTCTCGTCCATCAGCACGTCGTCGTACGAATAGTTCCGCCCGTACCGTACGCGCGGCCCCCAGTTGACCAGCCAGTGCTCGGGCCACCAGCGGTAGGCCAGGTTGGTGAACATGCGCTTGTCGTCGAACCGTCGGACGAAGCCGGTGTCGATGCGGAAGTCGGGACTGGTGCCGCCGTAGAAGGCGGAGAAGTTCACGTTCCGCCCCACGTGATTGAAGAAGGTCCCCGCCGTCTCCCCCACGCGCTCGATCCCCTGCTCGTCCCGGTGCCACGACCGCGACAGGAAGACGTTCCAGCGGTTGGTGGGACCCAGGCGCATGTTGGAATCGAAGGCGAGCATCCGGCTGTAGCTGTCCATGAAGTCGCGGTTCGTCATCGTCGCGCCGACGAACGACTCCGGGTAGAGGTCGAAGCGCGCCCGGCCAATGGCGACGTTGGCCGTGCGCCCGAACGCCGGGTCCGAGGGATCCTCCCGCTTCCCCGGCGCCTCGTCGTCGGCGAACAGGACGCCGACCGAGCTGCGGCCCACCTTGCCGCTCACCTTGCCGCCGTAGCGGGGATCGATGATCGTCCGTGTGTGGATCGGCGTGATCGGTGCGAAGACGTTGAAGATCTCCTGCCCCTCCAGGAAGAACGGCCGCAGCTCGGGATAGAAGAGCGGGAACCGTTGGTTCACGTCGATCTGCGGCAGGTCCGACTCGATCTGCGAGAAGTCGGGGTTGACCGTGAAGTCGGCGGTCAGGTCGGACGAGATGCCGTACTTCAGGTTGAGCCCCGCCTCGACGATATCGTCGTCGACGAACGCGCCGGCGGCGTCGAGCGCGCCGAGGCGAAAGGCGGTGACCGTCGGGAGGATCTCCAGGTTGCGGCTCGTCGACAGGTCGGCCAGTCCGTCGAGCACTCCCATCTGGGCGAGGAACTGCGCGATGTTCCGCGAGACCGGCGACCAGACGACCGTCTCGTCCTTCCCGTGGATCGCCCGCGAGACCTGGAACCCCCAGCGGTGCGTCTCCCCCTCGTCCACCGGCGGGTAGCGCAGGCTCTTGAACGGAATCGCCAGCTCCGCCGTCCAGCCGTCGTCCGACGGCGCCCCGGCCGAGACGAAGAGCGCGTCCCAGGAGATGTCCCCTTCCGGAATGCCGTTGGGAGGCGTCTCCGACGGCCGGCCCTGCGTGCCGAGGGCCCGGCGCTGGGTCCGGTTGCGCAGGCCGGTCGAGTTCAGGATCGCGTCCCCCTGCACGCCGAAGCCGTTGACGGTGAACTGATACGCCCGCTGCCGGTCGCGGAACGGGTCGAAGAAGAGCGAGACGGTGTCGTCCTCCGCGACCTGATCCCGATCCGCGCGGTTCGCCCGCATCAGGTCGGGATCGGCGTAGCGCGCGCGGATGCCGACGTAGAGGTTCTCGCCGTCGTAGGCGATGTACACCTGCGTCGCTTCGGTGGCCGCGGCCCCCTCGACCGGGGTGGTCTGCACGAAGGTGGAGAGCCGCGCGGCTCGACGCCAGACGTCGTCGGCAAGCTGTCCATCGATGCTCGGCGGCTCGTCGATACGCACGGCGGACACCACCGGCTGCCCGGAAGCGTCCGTCGCGGCCCCGGCCAGCAGCAGTGCCAGCACGCCGACGGTCAAACTGCGGATCCCCGGCGGCCCCGGCGGCAGGGGCCTGCGACGAAAGAAGACCTGGCCCAGCGCGTCGGTACTTGCAGTCATCGCTCGATGGGACCCGCGTCGACGATCCCGGCTCCTTCCTCGATGGTGATTCGCCGATTGGCCTCCAGCGGACCCGCCTCGTCGACGCCTCCCCCGGGCCACACCACGCGCACCGCGTCGACGCGCGCCGCGCCGCCGAGCCCGAACGACACCGGCAGCTCGCTCTGCGAGGCGTAGCTCGAGCCGGTCCGCACGCGGCGCCAGCGAGTCTCGCCCGCCGCCGTCACCTCGACGCGCGCTCCGATCCCGTCGCGGTTGGCGGCGGTTCCGACCAGCTCGACCCGCAGCACGCCCTGGCCCGCCGTATCGTTGCGCAGCAACCTCGGCGCCCCGCCGTTGGCGGTGACGACCACGTCGAGGTCGCCGTCGCCGTCCGCGTCCGCGTATGCCGCACCACGCCCCACCAGCGGGGTCGCCAGCCCCCCGCCGGAACCAGTCACCTCCTCGAAGCGCCCCCCGCCGAGGTTGCGGAACAGTTGCGGGCGCTGGGCGTGACTGACGCGCGTCTGGACCCGCCCCACGTCGTCGGCGACGTGTCCGTTCGCGGCGAAGATGTCGAGCCGCCCATCGAGGTCGGCGTCGAAGAAGAAGCAGCCGAACGTCAGCGTCAGCAGCGTCGCCCGGCCAAGCGGCGAACGCGGCGCCTCGTCGATGAACAGCCCGTTTCCCTCGTTGTGGTACAGGGCCAGCATCTCGTTCGAGAAGTTGCCGATCACGAGGCCCGGGAGCCCGGAATCGTCGTAGTCGGCGGCATCGGCCCCCATGCCGGCGCGCGCCACCCCGGTCTCGCTGAAGGCCACGGCCGCGGTGACCGCGATGTCCTCGAAGGTGCCGTCCCCCCGGTTGCGGAACAACTGGTTCGGCTGGGTGTCGTTGGCCACGAACAGATCCATCCAGCCGTCGGCGTCGGTGTCGAGCATCACGACTCCGAGCGCCTTCGCCGAGGGGGTCCCCACCCCGGACGCCGCCGTCACGTCCTCGAACGTGCCGTCGCCGCGGTTGCGGTAGAGCGTGGCGCTCTGCCCGGAGTAGGACTCCGGCGTGCAGTACGACTTGGTCTCGCCGTCCAGCGTGCAGAACAGGTCCGTCTCCGCCGTCCACTCGACGTAGTTCGCGACGAACAGATCCAGATGCCCGTCGCGGTCGTGGTCGAACCAGAGGGCGCTCGTGGAGAACCCGGGATCGCCGACGCCGGCGGCGGCGGTCACATCGTCGAAGGTGCCGTCTCCCGCGCCCTTGTACAGGCGGTTCGGCCCCAGCGCGGTGAGGTAGAGATCGACGTGCCCGTCGTTGTCGTAGTCGGCCGCCGCGCCGCCGATGCCGTATATCGGATCCTCCAGGCCGGACTCGCGGGTGACGTCGGTGAAGGACCAGCCGCCGTCGTTGCGGTACAACGCGGGCGGGGTGCCGGCTCCCCGCCCCGGCCAGTCGGTCGAGTTGACCAGCAGCAGATCCTGGCGCCCGTCTCCGTTCGCGTCCAGCCAGATCGCGCCGGCGCCGAGCGTCTCCGGAAGGTACTTCTCGCCGAACGCCCCGGTGTTGTGGGTGAACCGGATCCCTGCCTCCGCCGTGACGTCGGTCAGCACGATCGGAACGGCCGGATCGGCAGCCACGCCCGCGGCGTCCGTCGTACCCGCGGAGAGCGCCCCACCGGGAGACTCGTCCCCGGCCGTGCCGCCGCAGCCGGCCGCGATGGCCAGCAGGCACAGGAGTCCGTAGCCAACGCTACGGGTGCATGACCTGTTTCCGTGCAATGGCTTGCAGGGTTGGCCCGGCAGGCGTACACAGCGCCGCACAACGAGTCGGCGGGTGGCGGCGGGGCGCGCAAGATGGCACGTTCGAGAGTCTCGAGCCGCTGATCGACCTTCCCGAACGCGATTGCGACGGCGCGGAAACGGTCGATTCATGGGGCCGATCCCATCGGGGGGCCGTGCTCGTGGATCGCCTGCCGCTCGTTGTTGTCCTCCGGGGAGGCCCGACGGAAGGGGCCGGTGATCGCCTGGGCCGCTTCGTCCGCCTTGAAGCGCTCGTAGAGCGCACGCTCGCGGGCGGCCTCCTCCGGGCGGCCGGCGCCCTGGTGGCTCAGCATCAGGTTGTAGTGCGCCTGCAGGTCCTCCGGGTCGATGCGCAGCACCTCTTCCAGGACGGCGACGGCCTCGTCGAAGCGTCGCTCCAGGAAGTGGATGCGGCCGATCTGGTTCAGCACGACGCGGTCGCGGGGGTACTGCGCCCGCGCGGCCGCGAAATGCGCGAGGGCTTCGTCGTAGCGACCGAGCGCGCGTACCGCGGTGCCCAGGAAATAGTGTGCGCGCGCCAGTCCCGGAGACAGCTCCAGCGCCTGCTCCAGCAGCGGAATGGCGGTCTCGACGTCGCCCTCCTGCAGCCGCGCGCGCGCCACGTTGACCGGCCCGTCGGCGTACTCCGGCTCGATCTCCATCACGGTCCGGAACGCGGCCTCCGCACCGCGCAGGTCGCCCTGCAGCAACAGGCCGATGCCGTAGTCGTTCCAGCGTCCGCGCAGCGGCGGGGCCGCGCCCCGCGGAACCTCCGGCAGCGGTGACTCCGCGTCGATCACCTCGAGCGTCGCCTCCGCCTCGGCCATCACCGTGGTCGGGATGTCCGGGATGGCCTTGATGCCCCCCGAGACGCCGCTCGTGTCGCCGGTGAACCGCCACTCGGCGTCGTCGTGGTCGGCCGCCGGCGGCGGCGCCTTGTCGTCGCGCACCCCGGCGAACGCCCACTGCGTGTTCCACCAGGCGAACTTCCGGTAGTTGACCTTCGCCCGCAGGAAGATGCGGTCGCCCGCATCCTCCGGTATCCGCAGGCGGTAGTGAACGGTGTCGGCGGCGCCCGGCGGAATCAGCCGGACGTAGGCGACCGAGCGGGTCATCCAGGCGTTGCGCTTGTTGATCGGGTTGCCGCGCGCGTCGAGCTGCAGGCTCCGGTAGAAGTGCGCTCCCGGATCCACCGGCCCGCTGCCGCCGTCGGCCGCCGCACCGCTGTGCAGCAGCACGCGCCCCCGGTCGTCGACCGCCTCGAACTCCACCCACACGTCGAACGCGTCGACCGTGCCGCCCGGGAAGAAGTGCCCCACCTTACGTGTCCGGACCACCACCTCGACCCGCACCGACTCGCCGCGGCGGACGGCGACCGGGGCCAGGTCGAGCGGGGCGATCACCTCGGCGGGCGTCGTCACCACGCCCCCCGTCCCGAAGCGCGCCGACTCCTCCCCCACGGCGAAGGTGCTCGCCAGCCGCGGCTCCGCGGCCCGCTCGTCCAGCGCGCGCGGCGGCGCGGCCTCCTCCGCCCGGGTGATACCGAACACGTCGACCGAGATCTGCCCGGCCCGCAGGAAGTCCTGGACGATCCGCAACTGCTCGTCGTCGCCGTTGACGAACGGCAGTGCGGTGTTCGCGCCCGGGAAACGGTGCGACCGGACGAAGCCGTCGTCCGCCGCCGGATCGTCCGAGCGCACCAGCGGCATGTGGCAGTCGTTGCAGGTGAGCGGCGTCTCCGGGTAGTAGAACGACCGGGCGCCCTGCCCGGACACGCCCGACGCCTGCCAGTTGTCGTACTCGTTGAAGCCGCGGATCCAGCGGTAGCCGTTCACCGGCACGTCCAGATGCACCTTGTGGCAGGTGGAGCAGAACTCGGCGCTGTCGTCGCGGTGGAACGGCTTCAGGAACGTGCGCCGGTGCGGCTCCGGGGCCAGCTCGGTCACCAGGTCGTGCGCCCAGCGCAGCAGCGGGGCCTCGCTCGCGGCCAGATCGTGCAGCGGCGGATACTCGACGACGAAGTCCCCCTGCCCCATCGTGCCGCCGACGTGCACGATCGAATGGCAGGAGGTACAGCCGAGGCCGGCCTGGGCCTCCGGCGTGTCGATCTGCTCCCGGATCGGCCGGTCGAAGCGCCCGTTGAAGAAGACGGCGTGGTCGTGGCAGCCGGCGCACCACTTCGACGGCCGGGTGCCCACCACGTCCTGCATGTACTCGATGGATCGCCGGTACCACTGGTTGTTGAAGGACGAGAAATGGTGCGCCGACGAGTTCCACTGCTCGTAGATGTCGCGGTGGCACCGCCCGCAGGTCTCGCTGGTCAGGAAGAAGTCGGCGGGGATGACGCCGCCGGTGTTGGTGCGGGCGGACGACGGGAAGAACGGGCTGTCCGGTCCGTCCCCCTCGCCCTCCATGGTCACGGGAGGGCGCAACGGGTTCACGATGCGGTGGGCTTCACGCCAGCCCGCGTCCCACGCGGCGCGGGCCGCGGGTGTCAGCACGGCCCCCAGGGCGAGCGCGACCAGGGCGCTCCGAACCGCACGACGTCCCGATGGAAGGTTCGGCGCCGCCCGCCAAAGGTGGGCCGCCAGAACCACGGCGCCGGCCGCCGACACGGCCACGTGGAGGTCGAGCAGCCATTCGCCGGGCCGCGTCGCACCCAGCACGAGCACCCCGCAGCCGAGCAGGAGTCCGCCGCCGAGAAGACCGAGACCTGCCGCCGGGAGCCGGCCGGGAAGCCGCGCGCGGCGTGCGAGCCACACACCGGTCGCCGCCGCCAGAGTCAGCCCCAGCAGCGGGTGCGCCACCACCTGGATCACGTACGCGAGGGACGCGCCCGGCGCCGCGACCAGCCACATCGCGTTCAGCAGCAGCAACGCGAAACCGGTGAGAAGCAGCGCCGGCAGCCGGCCCGGCGCGGCCGGCAACGAACGCCGGGTCGCCTCGTCGCGGGATCTTCCAGTCGGTCCGGTCATCCTGCCCAGTTGGTTTCTATTCTACGAGCTTGCGGCGCAGAACGCAGCGCCGCGGAGCTCCGAGACGCAAGGTCATGGCGAGGCGGGGCTGGGCCGAAACTCCCAGCCTGCGAGGCGTTTCGGGGGCGGCTTCCGGGGCATGAGCGCCCCTCGGTCCGGAGAGAAGCGGGCCGGTCGCCGGCGGCAACGGAAAGCCCGACACAGACCGCGTCATGCCGCGCTCGCCTGTCTCGGCCCGTCCGGGATCAAGCGGCTTCCAGCGCCCGGCGCGGCAGGCGATACCACGCGACGCGGCCGGATTCGACCAGGTCGGCAATCCGATCGTCGACCCGCAGGCTCGCTACGGCCGCGCGGCAGCCGGACCCGGTGAAGCGGGTGACCAGCTCGGCGTTGCGCATCGCCCGGGTCGTATCCCGGCCGTTCGCCGTGTACGACACTTCCAGGGCCACGTACACCGTCGTGCCCCGATCGTCCTCCGCCTCGAACACCAGGTCCGCCTGCAGATAGCTCTCTATCGCGGCATCACCCATATCGGCGCCGGCCTCTCGGGCGAGATCGAACAACTGCTCGCCATCGAGCACCCGGCGGCGCCGCAACCCCATGGAGCGCGCTATCAACCCGAGGCTGCGTTCGGCCGCGTTCCGTGCGTGGGCTCCCTTGAGCACGCCCAGATCGTCACGTATCGACTTGAACTGCCGGTTCGTCGCCGCGACGAAATCATGCATCTCGGCCTTGAACGCCTTCGTCTCCGCAACGAAGGTTGTCATCTCCGCCACGAACTTCGTCATCTCTGCCCGGAACGCCTTCGTCTCCGCAACGAACGCCGTCATCTCCTCCCGGAACGCCTTCGTCTCCGCAACGAATGCCGTCATCTCCTCCCGGAACGCCTTCGTCTCCGCAACGGACGTTTCCATCTCCTCGCGGAACGCCTTCGACTCCGCAACGAACGCCCGCGTCTCGGCCACGAACGCCGAGAATTCCGACGGCAGGTCCAGCAGTTCCCGCGACAGCAGGCGGGCGCGCACCGCCTCGCGCCAGTCCGGATGGTCGTCGAGCACGCGAACGAGATCTTCGATGGTGTCGATGCGAATCATGACTCCAGCCGATGCACGTTCCGGGCCAACGCGTGCGGGCGCACGTCCGGCGCGGCGTATCCTTCATAGTACCTGCAACCCGGCACCGCGTCGACCCTCCCTGCCGCGGCGAAACTGCATGCCTCGGTGCGTCCCCGGCGCCTCGTTCGCCGCCGCTGCCGCCCGCCTGGCACAGGTTCTCGACATCGGCTCGGAGGCCGGACTCCGTTCGGGATCCCGACCTGTACGTGACCACGGTGCGCGGGGGCAACCGTCTCTTCGAGAGAACGACGGCAGCGGCAGGTTCCGCGACATCTCGCGGGCGGCGGGCCTCGACTACGTCGGCCATTCGTCCGGTGCGGTGTTTTTCGACTACGACCGGGACGGCCGACTCGACCTGTTCCTCGCCAACGTGGGCGTCTACACGACCGACGCGATCGGCGGAGAGGGTTACCGCTACCACGTGGGGATCGAGCCGCCGCATGCAGCCGTAGGGTTGACTTCGGCGCGTTCTGGTAGCACTGTGTGTTGGAAACACTTCGTCGAGTCGTCGCGGAGCCGTCACGCGAGGAGGGAGGAAGCATGAAATCCCGTTGGCTTCTCTCGGTCGTCGTTGGCTGTCTCCTGCTGGCGCCAGCCGGCGCGGCCGCCCAGAGCGCCATCGCCGGCCAGGTCACGGACAACACCGGCGGCGTGCTGCCGGGCGTGACCATCGAGGCCGCCAGTCCCGCCCTGATCGAGGGCTCGCGCGTCGCCGTCTCGGACGGCGCGGGCTTGTACACCATCATCGACCTGCGGCCCGGCACCTACACGATCTCGTACACGCTGCCGGGCTTCGGCACGCAGGTTCGTGACCAGATCGAGCTGCAGGGCGACGTCACCCTGAACCTCGACGTCGCGATGTCGGTCGGGGGCATCGAGGAGACGGTGACCGTCTCGGGGGCGGCGCCGGTCGTCGACGTGCAGCAGGTGCAGCGCATCGAGGTGCTGACCAAGGAGGTCCAGGAGGCCATCCCGACCGGCCGCAGCTCGTGGTCCTACGCGCTGCTGATCCCGGGCGTCAAGGTGCACAAGGCGGACGTCGGCGGCTCCGCCGGGGCGCAGCAGTCCGAGATGATGGGGCGCGGGCTCGACGCCGCGCACAACTCCATCGAGATCGACGGCATGATCGTCAGCCCGATCTTCCAGGACGGCCGCTACCAAGCCTATCTGAACCCGCTGCTCGCGGCCGAGACCTCGTACACCACGACGGGGAACACCGCCGAGACGCAGCAGGGCGGGCTGCGCATGAACATGATCCCGGAGGAGGGGGGCAACAGCTACAGCGGCAAGATCTTCGCCGGCCAGACGCCGTCCTACTTCCAGTCGGACAACCACAACCCGCGGCTGGCCGATCTGGGCATCAGCGAGGTGCCGCGGATCGACCTGATCTACGACTACAACGCCGCGGTGGGCGGGCCGTTCGCCCGGGACAAGCTGTGGTTCTTCGCGTCGGCCCGGCGCAACGTGGTCAACGCCCAGGTGACCAACAGCATCTACCGCGACGGCAGTCCCGGCATCGACGACAACAGCATCACGAACGGGAACCTGCGGCTCACCTGGCAGATCAACGCGCAGAACAAGTTCTCGGCCATGTTCGACAAGGTCCGCAAGCGCCGGTTCCACCAGCACGGCTTCGGCACGGACATCGAGACCGCGTCGGCGTACTGGACATCGCCCCACTACGACACGGGGACCGCCAAGTGGACCTCGACGCTCAGCACCCGGTCCCTGGTCGAGGTCGGCTTCTCGTTGAACTACGGCGACTGGGATCCCGGCTACCAGGACGGGATCTTCCAGCCGCGGCCGGCGGACGACGCGCTCGCCACCTGCTTCTCCACTCCCTGCTTCCCGCCGGTCGGCTCGCCGGAGCACCTGGCCCAGCTCGCCGGGGGCGATCCCTGGTACAACGTCGTCCACCGCAACGACGACTGGCTGGACTTCCGGTACGGCGCGAAGAACTTCATCGAGAACAACTACACGCGCCGGTGGGCGTACATGGGCGCGTTCTCGTACGTCACCGGCTCCCACAACTTCAAGTTCGGGGCCAACATCACCAACGGCAACAGCCGGTACGCCTACGGCAGCAACGGCGACCTGGACCAGCGTTACGCCGCGTCCCCCA
This sequence comes from Vicinamibacterales bacterium, assembly GCA_963662835.3. GTDB lineage: Bacteria > Acidobacteriota > Vicinamibacteria > Vicinamibacterales > UBA8438 > WTFV01. Next base: position 4,654,300 of record CAXXVU020000002.1, on the reverse strand, counting down.
GCTCGCTCGGCCGCAGCCTGGGCTTCATGGACGGCAACTGCGGCCACTACGCGGCGGCCGTGAACGTGGCCGCCGGGCTGCCCTGCGGCACGATCGGCACGCCGGACGCGGTCGGGGTGTACAACCACCCCACCTTCTCCAAGTCCAAGCTGGACTACAACGGCGGCATCTACGCGCAGGACTCGTGGACGATAGACCGGCTCACGATCAACTACGGCATACGGATGGACTTCGCGTCCGTGTCGGTCCCGGGGACGCCGAAGCCGCTCGGCCGGTTCGTCAACTCGTTCGCGTACCCCGCGGCGGAGAACCTGCCGCGGTTCGGACCCGACTGGGCGCCGCGGCTGAGTATCGCCTACGACCTGTTCGGGGACGCGAGGACGGCGCTGAAGTTCGGCTGGAACAAGTACGTCAGCGACGTCGGCGTCTACCTCCCGGAGCGTTACTCGGTCGCCACCCGCGCCACCGACGTGCGCGACTGGTTCGACTGCCACCTGATCGCCGCCGGCACCGCGTGCTCGGGACTCAATCCGTACGGCGGCAACGGCGACGACATCGCCCAGAACTGGGAGATCGGCCCGGGCCAGGAGATCTTCGGGTTCCGCTCGCCCAACACCCCCGACCTGGACAACTTCGCCCGGGAGTACAACAACATCTGGACCGTCGGCCTGCAGCAGGAGGTTGTGCAGGGCCTTTCCATCGGCCTGGAGTTCCGGCGGCGCGCGTTCCACAACACGTGGTCGGCCGACAACCTGGAGTACGGCCTCGGCGACTTCGGGGCGCTCCCCGACGGCGGGCCCGACCCGGCGATGGCGGGCACGGGACGCTACTTCGAGCTGGCCCGGCCCTATCCGATGGTGGGTTCGGTCACCGTCTTCAACGTCGACCCGGCCGTGCGGCTGCGGACCGACAACGTCGACCGGACGCGTGGTCCCGGCTACTCGAACGTCTACCACGGGTTCGAGCTCAGCATTCAGGGGCGGCTTGCGAACGGCGGCTCGCTGTTCGGCGGCTGGACGGTGGAGGACACCGGCCGCACCACCATCTACAACTACGACCGATCGACCGGGGGCACGCGGTACGGCGGTGAGGTGAACGACTGCGCCGACGTGCTGGCCCGCGGCGACAACCCGAACGAGCTGCGCTTCTGCGACTCCGGGGCATATCCACGTCCGTTCCGGCACGAGTTCAAGCTGTCGGGAACGGTGCCGTTCTCGCTGCCGGGACTCGGCGACATGCAGTTCGGCGGCTCGTTCCAGGCCTATCCGGGCGGCGCCGGCGACTGGGGCGGCCTCCAGGAGGGGATCTACGTCCACCGGACCTCCGGCGACCCCCTGCTCGGCACCTACTCGGAGACCCTCTACGGACAGCCCGGCCACTGCGTCGCGCCGTGCGCCCTCGGCGGCCGACTCGTACCGGAGGAGGCATCGACGATCAGCACCAGCACGTCGGCCTACTGGGTCCCGATGATCCCGCTGAACAGCGTCAAGTTCGTGCCGTACTGGACGCAGGTCGACGTCAACATCCAGAAGGTGTTCAACATCGGGACCTGGCGCTACGACGCGCGGCTCGAGCTCTTCAACGCGCTCAACTACGGCGTCGAGATCTGGCAGACCGGCTCGCGCAACGCGAGAGGCAGCACCGGAGCCGGCTACCAGGCCCTTTCGCAATGGGAACGCGCAAGCAAGCTGCTCGAAGGGAGGGTGATCCGCCTGGCGGTCACCGCGAGCTTCTAGAAGCTTGCGCAAGGGCTGCCGGCCCTTCCAGGAGACTCCTCGCGGAGCCGGCGGAGAGAACCTCCGCCGGCTCCGGTTCCTTCCTCCGCCGCTCCGGCTCCTTCCTCTCCGCCGCCCCGGTTTCCTCTCCACCCGACTCCGGCTCCCCACTCCGCCGGGCTCCGGTTCCGCTTGCCGCTGGGATACACTCGGATGCGGATGCGCATCCCGGCGTTGCTCCGTCTGCCAGCGCTGACCGCGCTGACCGCGCTGACCGCCTGCGGCCCGGCCGCCGATCCGGAGTTGCTGCCCGTGAGCCTGCCCGAGCTGAGCGGCATGCACCCGGCGGTCCGGGCGCAACTGCGCAGCGCCGAGGAAGCGCTGGCGGCCGGCGGCCGCTCGGAGCGGGCCGCGGCCCATGGCGCCCTGGGCATGCTGCTGATAGCCGGCGAGTACCTGGAGGCGGCTGAACCGAGCCTGCGCAATGCCCGGCGGCTCGATCCGAGCGCTCTTCGCTGGACGTACTACCTCGCCCACCTGCTCTGGCGGCAGGGCGACCTGCCGCAGGCCGCCCGCTACTTCGAAGCGGCCCGGCAACTGCGGCCGGACGACTTCCCCACCCTGATCTGGCTCGCGAGCACGTATCTGAACCTGGGCCGGCCGGAAGAAGCCATGCCGGTGCTGGCGCAGGCGCGATCCGTGCAGCCCGGCGCCGCCGTGGTGCGCTACCACGAGGGTCACGCCGCGGCGGCCGGCGGAGACCACGCGCGCGCGGTGGAGCACTTCACGGCCGCCCTGCGCCTGGAGCCGAACGCGGGCGTCGTGCACTATCCGCTGGCCATGTCCTATCGGGCGCTGGGGAACATCGAGCTGGCCGAGTTCCATCTGCAGCGCGGCGGTCCGGGCGCCGCGGACGCCGCCGCGGGCATGGCCAGCCTGGCCCTCTCCGACCCGTTGACGGCGGAGCTCTCCACCGTCCTGCGCAGCCCGCGGGTCCACCGGGAGCTGGCCATCGCGGCCGATGGGAGGGGGGACTTCGCCGAGGCGGCGCGGCAGTTCCGGCAGGCGGTCGACCTCGAGCCCACGGATCCGCTTCTGCATCTGAGCCTGGCGCTGGCGCTGGACCGCGCCGGGGATCCGCGCGCCGCCCTGCCGGCGCTCGACGAGGCGCTGCGGCTCGATCCGGATCTCGCGCAGGCGCACCACGTACTGGGCACGCTGCTGGAGCGGGCCGGACGCGATGCCGAGGCGATCGAGCGGTTCACGGCCGCCGCCGCCCGCGATCCCGGGTCGGCGCAGACGCAGTTGCGCCTGGCCAACGCCCTGCGGCGGACCGGCGACTTCGAAGCGTCCCTGGAACCCTACCGCCGGGTCATCGCAGGCGCCGCTCCGGCACTGGAAGCGCGGTTCGGCGAGGCGCTGGCGCTGGTCCGCCTCGCACGCCACCGCGAGGCGCGAGCCCGCCTGGAAGAGGCGCTCCGGCTGCAACCCAGCGACCCCACGCTCGCGACCGCGCTCGCCCGCCTGCTCGCCGCGTCGCCGGACGCGGGCGTCCGGGACGGACCGCGAGCCCTGGCGCTGGTCCGGGAAGTGGTCGCCGACCACAAGACCACGAGCGTCGCCGAGACCATGGCGATGGCCCTGGCCGAGCTGGGGGAGTTCCGGGGCGCGATCGAATGGCAGCAGGTGGCGATCGACGTGGCGCGGGACGCCGGACAGGCCGCCCTGGCCGAGCAGATGGCCGTCAACCTGGACGACTATCGCCGTGGCCGGCCGTGCCGCACCCCGTGGCGCGACGACGAGCCCGAGCAGCGGCCGGGGCCGCCGGTCGAGCCCGGCCTGCTGGGGCCGCTTCCTCCCGCCTGAGGCTCAACCGAGCTCGTCCGCGTGCCAGGGCGTGCGGCAGGGCGCTCCGCGCAGGTACAGGGAGAGGTTGGCCGACATCCGCCGGACCGCCTCGACCTGCCCCGCGTCGGTCGCGACCGACATCGCCAGGCGCTGCCACTGGACCGCCTCGGCGAACTGTCCAAGCTCTGCGTGCGCCATGGCCATCGTCTCCGCCACGGCGGTGGTTCTCAGGTTCTCGGCGAGCGACCGCACGAGCTCGAGCGCGCGGCTCCCGTCCCGCACCGCGCCGTCGGGAGCGGCGGCGAGCAGGCGGGCCAGCGCCAGGGGGAACGCCGGCTCCCAGGGATGTCTATCGATGCCGGCGGCCAGCAGGTCCCTGGCCTCGCCGTAGCGCCCGAGCGGGACCAGGGCCAGCGCCCGGCCGAATCGCGCGTCGCTGCGATCGACGGTTCTCGCGTAGTGGGGCAGCGACTCCTCGAGGCGCCCCGCACGGCGCAGCGCCTGGGCCAGGCGAAAGGCGGCCTCGTCGCCGCCGGGACCGTCCTCCGCCGCCCAGCGGAAGTACTCGATCGCCTCGGCCGCACGCCCGCTCCCCTCCAGCAACGAGCCGATGGCGAACTTCGCCTGCGTGAGCTGCGGGTCCAGGCGCAGCGCCTCGCCGAGATGCCCGATCGCCGCGTCCGGGTCGCCCCCCCTCAGCCTGATCGCCATCCCGAGCTGCAGGTGCAGCGTCGCGTCGTTCGGCGCGGCCGCGAGCGCCTGCCGGAACCCGCTCGTCGCGGTCGACCAGTCTCCGACGGCGCCGGCGTCGAGCGCACGCTCCCGATGGGCCTCCGCATCCACTCGCTCCGTCTCGGGAGACGGAGCGGCCGGCGGACCCAGCTCCAGCCGCGCAACCGCGACCGGCACCGGCGCGGCGGCGCCCTCCCGGATCCGGAACGTGCGGTTGACGCCCACGCCGCGGTACACGTCGGTGCGCCCGCCGGCCGGCCAGGTGACGGCCAGGGTCCGGATGCCCGTCGCATCTCCGAGGCCGATCTCCTGCTGCAGGCTCGATCCGCCGAAGCTGCCGCCGCTGCCCGCGGTGACGTAAATCTCGCGGTCGCCGCCGGGAGCCTCGGCCGCGATCCGGATCCGGGCGCCGATCGCCATCCGGTTCGACGCGACCCCCTCGAGCCGCAGGGTGATCCAGTTGTTGCCGTGCCCGGGATTCAGGTACAGCGCGTTCGGAAAGGTGTCGCCCTCGAACGCCCCGCCGAGCACGTGGTACAGGTCCTGGTCGCCGTCCCCGTCGACGTCTCCGAACGAGACGCCGTGCCCCTTCTGCAGATGCCCGAATCCGCCCGCCGACGTCACGTCCTGGAACAACGTTCCGGCGGCGTTGCGGAACATCAGGTTCGGGATGAGCATGCGGTAGTCCGGGTCGCCGGTGCCGAGGTACATGTCGAGAAACCCGTCGTTGTCCAGATCGCCGAAGTTCGAGCCCATGCCCACCATGATCCGGTCGAGGCCGACCGCGCGCGTGACGTCGGTGAACGTGCCGTCCCGGTCGTTGCGGTACAGGCGCGGGAGCTGCCCCCGGTGCGGCTGCCCGAGGCGCTCGAGGACGACGTCGGCCAGCCCCCCGCTGAAGCCGCTGACGAACAGGTCCTCCCAGCCGTCGTTGTCGTAGTCGAAGAACCAGGTGGGAAAGCTCACCGGCGGCCCCTGCACGCCCGCCGCGGCCGCCACGTCGCGGAACGACCAGGCGCCGTCCGGCCCCGGCCCCTCGTTACGGAACAGCCGGTTCGGCTGATCGGCCCGCAGCAGCGTCACGTACAGGTCGAGACGGCCGTCGTTGTCGTAGTCGCCCCACACCGCGCCCTTGACGAAGCCGACGACGGCCACGCCGGCCTCGAACGCCACGTCGGTGAACGTGCCGTCGCGATTGTTGCGGAACAGGTTGGCGGGATAGGCCGACCCTTCCGACGACTCGTTGCCGACGTACAGATCGACCCAGCCGTCGTTGTCGTAGTCGCCCCACGCTCCGGCCTGCGTGGGCGCCGAAATCAGCAGGCCCGCCTGCTCGGTCACGTCGGAGAACGTGCCGTCGCCGTTGTTCCGCAGCAGCGAGTTCGGATGCGGGTCGTTCAGCCAGGCCCCGCGCAGCACGAGGAGATCGAGAAGACCGTCGTTGTCGTAGTCGGCCTGCACCAGATTCAGGCCGCTGACCAGCCCCGTCAGCCCGGCCTCGGCCGTGCGGTCCGCGAACGTTCCGTCGCCGTTGTTGCGGAAGTAGCGGAGCTGGTTGGGATTGTCGCCCGCCGCCACGGTGAACAGGCCCGCCGACGAGGCGAAGAGGTCGAGGTCGCCGTCGCCGTCGAAGTCGTCCATGGCGCTGCCCCCCTTGCGGCCGGGGACGTTGAGGCCCAGCCGGGGAGCGACGTCGACGAACGTCCCGATGTCGTGCTCCGAGCGGAACGCCGCGGGAGGGATCAACCACTCCTCCGGCACGCCGAACGGATACTCGCCCGCCAGCAGGTAGGCGATGTTCAGCAGCCAGCGCGCGCCGAGGGCGGTGGACTCGTCCGGCGCGTTCCGCAGCACCCGCAGGTACTCGTCGACGGCGCGCCGCGCGGCGCCGCCGCCGGGATGAACCGCCGAGCGGCGGACCGGCGCGGAGCAGCTCGCGGTTGCGCTCTCCCCGACGCAGTGCTCCCGGGTGGCCACGCGCAGCCACGACAGGGCGAGGAGCTGGCGCACGGCGCTCACGAAGGTGGGCGTCACGCCGGGCTGCCCCTCCGCCTGCCGGAGTATGTCCTCGAGGGCCGTGGCGGCCTCCCGGCTCTGCCCCGCGTTGAGGTGCCACCTCGCGATCTGCGAACGGTAGCGCAGCAGGTCGGGCAGCGCCGGCGGCGGGTCGTCCGCGGCCAGCGACCGCGCCCGCAACGAGCTCGCGTACGGATTGTCGTACGCCGCCTCCCAGGCGATGGCGTCGAGCCGGCGCACCATGTCGGCGGTGCCCGGAGCGGCGGCGGCCCCGGCCTGCTGTCCGGCCGCGGCCGCGGCCCACAGGCAGACGCCGACGGCCGTGATCGCCGCGTATCGCATCCCGCCGGCCGGCACCCGCACCACACCCTGCTCCTTCCGGCTCACCGGCTACCGGTACGCACGGCCTGCCCGGTTCCCTCGGTCAGCGTCGTCCAGCTCCGGACCGGCACAGCGCTCCAGTCCTCGACCCGCCCGCTCGGCCACTCGACCCGGACGCCGGTCGCCTCTCCCCTCTCGCCGAGTCCCACGACGACCCGGGGATCGCTCGCCGACGCGTAGCTGCCGTCGGACCGCGCGCGGCGCCACAGCACGGGGCCCTCGGCCCGGAACACCCCGACCCGCGCTCCCGGAGCATCCCGCGGTCCGGCTGCGCTCACCAGCCGCAGGCCCAGCCACGGACTCTCCTGTCCCACCTCGTTGACCAGCAGCCGGGCCGGTCCGTTGTTGTTGGCCAGCAGCACGTCGACGTCGCCGTCGTTGTCGACGTCGCCGAACGCCGCGCCGCGGCTCACCTCGGACAGCCTCAACGCGGGACCGGCCCGGTCGCTGAAGTCCTCGAAACCGCGGCCCTCCAGGTTCCGGAACAACTGGTTGCGCTGATGCAGCGGAAAGGGATCGCCGGCCGCAGCGAGGCTCTCGATGATCAGCACGTGGCCGTTGACGGCCAGCAGGTCCAGCCAGCCGTCGTTGTCGAAGTCGGCCCACGCGGTGCCGAATCCCGTGTACGGCATGCTCGGCGCGCCGAGGCCGCTGCCGGCGCTGCGGTCCTCGAAGAAGCCGCCGCCCACGTTGACGTACAGCGTGTTGGTCTCGGCCGTGACATGGGTCATGAACAGATCGTCGTCGCCGTCCGCGTCGAAGTCGCCCGTATCGACCCCCATGCTCGCCTCGGTGTCGCCTCCCCTGTCGACCGCCACCCCGGCCAGCAGCGCCCCGTTCGTGAACGTGCCGTCCTGCCCGTTGATCCACAACTGGTTCGGCTCGCCGTCGTTGGCGACGTAGATGTCCACCCAGCCGTCGGCATCGAAGTCCGCCCCCAGGACGCCGAGGGCGGGCCCGTACTCGCGCGCGATGCCCGCGCTCGCCGTCACGTCCGCGAACGTGCCGTCGCCGCGATTCCGATAGAGCCGATCGGGCGCCGGCGCGTAGCTCTTCGGCGCACAGTAGTCCCGCTCGCCGGTCGGCGTCAGGCAGCTCTCCTCGTCCTCCGGGCTGTAGCGGACGTAGTTGCCCACGTACAGATCGAGCCAGCCGTCCCGGTCGAGGTCGAGGAACGAGGCCGACACGCCCCAGCCCGCATCCTCGACGCCGGCCCGCCGCGAGACGTCGCGGAACGTCCCGTCCCCGTTGTTGCGAAACAACTGGTTGGCGCCCAGCCGCGTGCGGTACAGGTCCACCCACCCGTCGTTGTCGAAGTCTGCGGCCGCCACCCCCATGCCGTAGGAACGCGCGTCGAGGCCGCTGCCCTCCGTCACGTCGGTGAACCGCAGCGTGCGGACGCCGTCCGCGTCGATCTCCAGGTCGTTGCGATAGAGCCGGTCGGTCAGCGGGAGCCGGACGTGCGGCCCGGGTGGAATCAGCGCGTCCTCGAGGGACTTCCCCTCCCCCAGCATCCGGCCCTGCACGAGATAGGCATCCAGATCGCCGTCGTTGTCCATGTCGAACAGCGCAGCCCCCGGCCCCATGATCTCGGCGAGGTGGAACTCGCCGGACATGCCGTTGAAGTGCTCGAAGTCGATGCCGGCCTCCCGCGCGCGGTCCGTGAACCATGCCTCGGCGGGTGCGCCTGCCGGAGACGAAGCCGCGCCGCCGGCCTCTGCCGATTCGACGTCGCCGGACCCCGGCGCCCCGGAGTCGGACGCGCTGCAACCCGTTCCCGTTCCCACGGCGGCGGCGGCGAGAATCAGCGCGAGGGACGCCGTCTTGAATCCCTGCGGTGCGGAGATCCGGGGGAGCACGCCACATTATCCGCCGCGCCGCCGGAGCGCTTCAAGCGGGCGGACACCGCCGCCCGGCCGGCGCCCGGCCCGAATCGGCGGCGAGCACGTGCACGCCGGGGAATCCGCATGGCTCAGGGCCGGGACGGATCCAGCAACGCCGGGTCGACGGACGGTCCCGGATTGTGCTCCGGCTCGTCGTCCCGCCACGGCGTGCGGCAGGGCTCGCCGCGCAGGTAGCGCGTGAGGTTGTCGGCCATCGCCCGGGCCACGTCGGACAGCGCCGCGTCGGAAACGATACCCATGGCGAAACGTTGCCACTCCACCGCCTCGGCGAACCGTCCCAGCTCGGCGAGGGCCATCGCCATCGTCTCGGCCACCGGCGCCGTCCGATACTCGGCCGCCAGCGCCTGCACGATCTCCAGGGCCCGCCGCCCGTCCCGCACCCGGTCGTCGGGGGCCGCGGCCAGCACCCGGGCCAGCGCGTGCGCGAAGCCCGGCTGGTCCGGGCGCCGCGCCATCGCGTCGCTCAGCCGGGTCCGGGCTTCCGCGTAGCGCCCCAGGCGGACCAGGGCCATCGCCTCTCCGAACCGGGCCGGAGCCTCTCCGGACTGACGGTACTGGTCCAGGGCCTCCTCGAAGCGCCCGTTCCGCCGCAGGGCGTCTGCGAGACGCAGGCGCGCCGCGGCGAGCGTCTCGTCGTACGCCGCGGCGGCCCGGAAGCGCTCGATCGCCTCGGCGTCGCGGCCGCTCCGCTCCAGGAGGGTCCCGAGCAGGTAGTGCGCCGCCGCCAGCCGCGGATCGATCCCCACCGCCGCCTCGAGCTGCGCCAGCGCGGCGCGCGCGGCCCCGGTGCGAATCAGCGCCGTACCGAGGTTCAGCCGCATGGTGGGGTTGTCGGGCGCCATCTCGACTGCCGAGCGGAACTGCCGCGCCGCCTCGGGCCAGTCCTCCCGCGCGCTCGCCTGCAGGCCGAGGTCGCGGTGGGACTGGGGGCTCCGCAGCGCCGTGGTCAGTGCAGCCATCAGCGGGTCGGCCATCGGCACGGCGACCCCGGCCGAATAACCGGCGCCGGTCCGGCTGCCGCCGCGGCTCAGATGCTCGCGCGCCCGGTCCAGATCGCCGAGGCCCCGGTAGGCCATGGCCAGCGGGTAGTGAATCACCGTCGCCGACGGGTCCCGGGCCAATGCCGCCTCCAGCCGCTCCACCGCCCGCGGATAGTCCCGGGCCGCAAGCGCCGCGCGGCCGCCCTGGTACAGCAACGCCTGCGCGTCGGGATAGCGCTCCAGGGCAGTGCCGAGCAGCTCCTCGGCCGACCCGGGACGATCGAGGTCGACGTAGGCGTGCGCCAGCCAGACGATGGTGGCGAAGTTCGTGGGCTCGATGCGCAGGGTCTGCTCCAACCAGCCCGCCGCCTGTTGGAGATCTCCGGCGCGCATCGCAACGTGGGCCAGGTAGTACGGCCACCGCGGATCGGCAGGCGCCAGAGCCTGCGCGCGTCTGAAACAGGACGCTGCCGTATCCGGATAGTCTCCCGCGAGCAGCAGCGTGCCCAACGCGCCGTGGGCCTCGGCGCGCTCCTGCCGGGCGGGTTCCGCGACCGGGAAGCCACCCTGTCCGGGCAGCGGTTCCAGGGCGGCCAGGGCGGCGTATGCCGCACCCAACTGTTCCTGCACGGCCGGATGCATGCGACCGAGATCCGGCAGCACGCACGCTGGGGACACCGGCTGGACGGCTCCACCCTGCCGGGGGGCGGCATGGGGCGCCGGCACGCCCAACGCCGCGAGTTGCGCGAGCACCACGAGCCCCGGTACGACCACGGAACGTCTCATCCAGGCCACCACCGCTCCCCGCATCCGCGTGTCGGGCCTCACCGGCGCCGCGCCGATCGGATCAAGGGTCGGAGTCTCCTGCAGCCCCGGCGGCTTCAGGACGGACACCCGCGCCGACGACCACGCGGCGGGACCCGCGCGGCTACTCGACGCTCCTCCCCGTGCCTTCGATCAGCGTCGTCCAGCGGTTGACGCCGAGCCCCGCCCACTCCTCGACGCGGCCGCCCGGCCAGACGACGCGGACGCGGCTGACCGACGCGGACCCGCCCAGGCCGACGAGCACACGCGGATCGTTCGCCGACACGTAGCTGCCGTCCGTGCGGGCGCGCCGCCACAGCACCGTCCCCCCCTCGCGGAACACCGCCGCGCGGGCGCCCAGCATGTCGCGGCGGCCCGCCGCGTCGACCAGCCGCAAACCCAGCCACGGGTTCCGGTCGCCGACGCGGTTGATCAGCAGGCGCACCGGGCCGTTGTTGTTCGTCAGCAGCACGTCGCCGTCGCCGTCGTTGTCCACGTCCCCGAACGCGGCGCCGCGACTCACCTCCGAGACCCGGAGCAGGCCCCCGGCGGCGTCCCCGACCTCCTCGAACCGTCCGTTGCCCAGGTTGCGGAACAACTGGTTGCGCTGGTGCAGCGGAAACGGATCGTTGGCCCGTACCAGCGCCTCCTGGGTCCGGATCTCCCCGTTGGCGATCAGCAGGTCGAGCCACCCGTCGTTGTCGATGTCGAACCAGGCGGTGCCGAACCCGGTATAGGGCAGGCTCGGCGGACCGAGCCCCGCCCGCGCGGTGCGGTCCTCGAAGAGCCCTCCGCCCTCGTTTACGTAGAGCGTGTTCGTCTCGGTCGCGATGTGCGTCATGAAAAGATCGTCGTCGCCGTCGCCGTCGAAGTCCCCGGCGTCCACCCCCATGCTGCCCTCGGCGTTGCCGTCGCGATTGACGGCGACGCCGGCGAGCCACGAGCCGTCCAGGAAGGTGCCGTCGCGCTGGTTCAGCCAGAGCTGATTGGGTTCGCCGTCGTTGGCGACGTACAGGTCCGGCCAGCCGTCGCCGTCGAGGTCGGCCGCGACCACCCCGAGCGCCGGCCCGTACTCGCCGCCCCGCAGCGCCGCGGCCGTCACGTCGGCGAAGGTCCCGTCGCCGCGGTTGCGCAGGAGCCGGTCGGGCACCGGCACGTAGCGCTTCGGCCCGCAGTAGTCCTTCTCGCCGGTGCGGTTGAAGCACTCGATCAGGTCCTCGAGGCGCGGATCGACGTAGTTGCCGACGTACAGGTCCAGCCAGCCGTCCCGGTCGTAGTCGACGAAGGAGGCCGAGACGCTCCAGCGCGGATCGTCCGCGCCCGCCCGCGCGGTCACGTCGGCGAAGGTGCCGTCGCCGTTGTTGCGGAACAGGCGGTTGGGGCCGAGCCCGGTCCGGTAGACGTCGATCCAGCCGTCGTTGTCGAAGTCGCCGGTCGCCACGCCCATGCCGTAGCCGCGGATGCCGAGCCCGCTCCCGGCCGTCACGTCGGTGAAGCGCAGCGTCCGCGTCCCGTCCGCATGCACCTGCAGATCGTTGCGGTACAACCGGTCGCCCGGCCGCGATGCCGCTCCGGCCGGCGGACCGAACAGGGCATCCTGCAGCGTCTTGCCGGGACCGAGCATCTCGCCCTGCACCAGATAGACGTCGAGGTCTCCGTCGTTGTCGAAGTCGAGCAGCGCACCCCCCGGCCCCATGATCTCGGCCGAGTAGTACTCGCCGGACATGCCGTTGAAGTGCACGAAGTCGAGTCCCGCGGCGGCCGCCTCGTCCGTGAACCAGCCGCCCGACCGGGGCTCGCCGGTCTGCGCGGAAGCCGGAAGCGCTCCGCAACCCGCGACCGCAAGGCTCAGCAGGACGGCGGCAGGAGTGCAACGGGGGATGGTACGCACCGGTCGTCCACCATTCTACCGCCCCTCGATCCCGGCCAGCGCGGCGTCGAGCCGGGCCTGCAGCTCCTCGCTCCCCGGGTCGATCCGCAGCGCCTCGCGGTAGTGCTCGACCGCCTGCGCCAGGTCGCCCCGGATGTGGAGCGCCGTGCCGAGGTTGGCGTGCGCCTCGACCGAGCCCGGGTCGGCGGCGAGCGCGCGCCGGAACTCGACGGCGGCCTCCTCCAGCCGCTCCTGCGACGCCAGGGCGACGCCCAGCATGTTCAGGATCTCCGCGGCGGGCGGGCCGAGCTCCAGCGCCCGGCGCAGATGCCCGACCGCGTCCTCCATCCGGCCCTGCGCCTGCAGCGCCATGCCCAGGGCGCCGTGCGCCTCGGCCGAGCCCGGGTCGATGGCGAGGGCGCGCCGGTAGCTCTCGACGGCCTCGTCCGTCCGGTCCAGCGCGACCAGGGCGTTGCCGAGGTTGGAGTGGGAGTCGGCGTCGTCCGGCGCGAGCTCCAGCGCCCTCCGGTAGTGGTCCACCGCCTCGGCGGGCCTGCCCAGCGCGGACAGCGCCGTCCCCAGGTTGCTGTGGGCGAGCGCGTCGGCCGGCGTCAGCGCCAGCACCTGCCGGTACTGCGCCGCCGCATCGTCCGGACGTCCCTGCGCCTGCAGCTCCGTGCCCACGTTGAGCGCCGTCACGGCTCGCATGCCGTCCATGGAGAGCACCGGCCAGTTGCAGAAAACCAGCATCACGACGCCGGCGACTGCGGCGGGGGCGGCGCCGGCCCACTGCGCGCGCCGCTCCCGTGCCGCCGCGGCCAGCCGAACGGCCTCCGCCACGGCCGCCGCCGCGAACGGGATCAGCAGCGGCGCGAGGGGATACCGATACCGCGCCATGACCGCGAACAGCACGACGCTGGCCGCATAGGCGCCGAGCATCAGGTAGAGCAGCAGGAGCTGCCGGCGGCGGCTCCACGTCAGGCAGATGCCCGCGGCGGCCAGGGGGGCCAGGACGCCGAAGTGCCATGCGTAGCCCGTCGTTCTCAGCGAGAACGACCAGTCGGCGTGACTGAGCTGGTCCTCGGTGTCGGCCACCTCGGCCGCGTTGAGCGCCAGCACGGCCTTGCGCCCGGTGAGACGCAGCCAGTCCACCGGATCCGTCCGGATGTAGTCGAGCGCCTGCCCCGTCCAGTAGCGCGAGACCTGTGCGGGGGTCAGCGTCGTGCCCAGCTCCCGCTCGGCGACCTGGGTGGCGTCCTGACGCTCGAAGCGCGGGTCCCCGCGCCCGAACACGAGCGGCCGGTAGGTGCCGTCCGCGGCCGGATTGTTGCCTATGTAGAAGTTGGGCCCGAACTGCGCCGTCGTCAGCACGAACCCGCCCCCCACCAGCGCATTGCGGGCGGCGACGGGCAGCACCGCCAGGGCCAGCCCCAGCACGAGCGCGCCGGCCCGCGCCAGGCGGTCGCGGCGCGACCCTTCCGACACCGCCAGCCAGCCGAGCACGGCGACGACGAACACGAGGGCGTGCTCGCGCGTCAGCAGCAGCGCGCCGAGCGCGAGCCCCGGCCAGAACCAGGCGCGCCACGGCGCGGGCCGCGCGATCAGGCGGGACAACAGCGCCAGAACCGCACAGAGCAGGAACAGGCCGAGCGAGGCCTTCTGCAGCAGGCCGTCAAAGAAGATCGCCGGCGCGTAGACCGCCAGCATCAGTCCGGCCGCGACGCCGGCGCGGCGCGAGAAGAACCGCTCGGCCGCAAACGCCAGCAGGACGCAGGACGCCGCGCCGAGCACGCTCTGGACCAGCCGCACGGCCAGCAGGTCGGGTCCGAACAGCGCGTACACGGCCCCCAGAAAATACGGATAGAGCGGCGCCTGGTAGAAGACCTCGCTGCCGAGCCAGTCGCCGCCCAGGATCTCCAGTCCCCAGGCGTGATAGCTCTGCGCGTCGCCCATCGTCAGGCCGAAGAACGGCGCGGAGCGCAACTGCCAGACGTGGAGGAGCCGCACCGCGAGCGCGAGCCCGAATATCGCGAGCAGGTAGCGGCCGAATCGATCCCCGCTCTCGACCGCGCCGCGCCGCGGCCCGCCGCTCCCCGCCGCGCGGGCGCCTGCGGAAGGTCCGGGGCCTCCAGGCGGCGGCGACGCGCGGCGCGACCCGGGCTTGCCGCGCTGCCGCCGGCGGCGGGCGGTCATGCCCCCGCTCCGGCGCGTCGGAGCGGGGCGGCGCGGACGGCCGGACCTGCTTTGTGAAGAGCGCTCATGGTCACCGTCAGGGCTGACGAAGGGCCGTCCGACTCCCTATCGGGAACGAGCCGCGGCCAGCTCTCTCCGATACCCGTGCAGCCGCTGGCGGATGGCCGCCGCCACGTCGTCGCGGCCGGCCGGAACCGCTCCCAGCGCGGCCTCGGCGGCGGCCACCGCCCGGTCGAGCGCGCCCGTGGCCGCGTAGACCGCGGCGAGCACGTCCAGTATCCCCGGCCGCGCGCGGCCGGTCGACTCGGCGGCGCGCTCGGCCAGCCCCACCGCGCGGGGCGGATCGCGGCGGGCCGCGTCCGGGTGGGTGGCCAGCAGCAACGCGAGCTCGGCCAACGGCTCCGCAGAGCCGGGTTGCGCCGCGATCGCACGCTCGTACAGGGTGAGCGCTTCGTCGAGCGCCCCGCCCGTCAGCAGGGCGTTCGCCAGGTTGTAGAGCGCCTCCCCGTCGTCCGGGGCGAGGCGCACGGCCTCGCGATAGTGCGGTATCGCTCGGCCGAGGTCGCCTTGCAGCTTCAGCGCGGCGCCGAGGTTGTTGTGGGCCAGGGCGTACGCGGAATCGATACGCACCGCGCGCTCCAGCTCGGCGACCGCCGCGTCGAGCGCGCCGAGCTGCAGCAGCGCGGTGCCCAGGTTGTAGGCCGCGGAGGCCGACTGCGGCGCCAACCGCACCGACTCCCGGTAGTGCCTCGCCGCCTCCGGGATCCGCCCGAACTGCGTGTACAGAAGCGCGACGTCGTCGTGGACCATCCGCTGGTCCGGATCCGCGGCGAGCACCATCTCGAACCCGACGATGTCCTCGGCCAGCTCCAGCGGCCGCCGGTCGGCAACCAGCCGATCGAGGTCGCCGGCCCGGCGCGGCACCACCTGGATCCACAGGTCGCCCATCTCGTTCGCCGAGAGCTGCCCCCAGGTGACCCGCCGCGGCGGCGCATGGGGGTTGGCGGGGTTCGCCGCGGAGTTGTCGTAGGTGAACTCCATCGCCAGCTCCGTCCCCCGCGGCAGCACGAAGGGCTCGGCGTAGCGATAGGAATCCTGCCAGTGGAAGTCCCAGTCGTCGATGGCGATGAGGGGCCGCTCGGTGCCGTCCGGCAGCGTCGCGTACCCGCGCACCCGGCGGGCGAGGTAGTGCGCGTGCGGCTGGATGCCGTGCACCTCGACGTCGACGGGGAGGACGTAACGATCCTGGCTGCGGTAGTCGGCGACGCCGGGCGGAATGTCCAGATCCTGCTTGCCGAGCCGGACGGTGAAGGGCACCTTCCTCGGAGGCTCGGCGGTGAAGAAGAAGCCGATGCGCGACCGCACCGTCTCGGGCTCCCCGCTCGGCGTCAGGTGCATCTCGAGCAGCAGGTCGGACCCCGGATCGAGGGTCCAGGCCATGCCCTCGGCGGCCAGGGGCCGGACCTGGCCGGGCGTCCAGCCGAGGAAGAAGCCGAAGGGAAAGCGCGCCGGGAACGGGGTGACGCCGTCGTAGCCCGGCTCCGGATCCTCGGCATCGAGCCGCCGGGACGCGGGCGTCGGGTCGATCTTCATGTTGGCGTGGTGGACCACCCTCGGGTTCCCCGGCTGGAACTCCACGCCCCGGACGTAGCGCCGCTCCGTCACCGGGATCGGGATCGCGAACTTGCGCAGCACGTCGATCCCGTCGGCCTGCAGCTCGTACGGCTCCGGCATCTCGATCACGAGGTCCGGCTCGCCCAGACGCCACCCGCCGGAATCCGCCGGCCCCGCCGGGAGATCGGCGCGATCCCCTTCCGGCGCCCCCGCGTCCACCCAGGCCGCGATCAGCTCGATCTCGGCGTCGCTCAGGCGCTGCTCGCCGACGAACGGGCCCCCGTAGCCCGGCTCCGGCTTCCAGGGCGGCATCGAGCGCGTCCGCACCGCGTTGCGGATGGCCCGCGCCCAGGGCCGGACATCCGCATAGGTCAGCACGCTGAAGGGCGCGACCCCGCCGGGGTGGTGACACGCGGCGCAACGCTCGCGCAGCAGCGGCGCAATCCCGTCCGTGAACGCGACGGCGTGCTTCTCGATGGACGGCACGGGCCGCCCGTCACCCGTCGCCACAGGTTTCCCGTCGAGGCCGACGCACAGTGCGACCACCCCGGCGCACCAGCCAGCGCCAAGTCCGCGGGCGGCACGCACGCCTTTGCCCATCGGCCGCAGTGTAGCAAAGGGAAAGAAAAAGAGCCGGGAGAGGTCGCCCCCTCCCGGCTGGGAAGCTCACGCCGACCGACGGCTAGAAGCGCACGGTCATCGCGTAGCGGATGACCCGTCCCTCCAGCATGCGCTCCGCGCGCTCCCACTGGGACAGCGACTGTCGTGGTTGCTGCCGTACGGGTCGAGCCCGGAGCAGATGCCGGTGCCGGCAGCGTTCACGATCATGTGGCACGATTCATCGACGCGAAACGCAACGAATCGAACGTCGATCAGTTACGCCGCGAGCCGAGGTTGACGACGAACCCGAACGACAGCTTGAAATCCTTGAAGTCGGTGCCGCCGCTGTTCACGAGCGAGGACTGGGAGCCCGGATCGCCCTGGTTCGGCTCCGGGAAGAACGTCATCCGGTAGTCGGCCTGGATCCGGAAGGCCGTGTTCGGGGTCATGGCGATGTCCACTCCGCCACCGGGCTGGAGCGCCATGTGCGTGGCCGTGTGGGCGAAGAATCCGATCTTGCGCAGCGAGCGCGAGATGCCCGCCATGACGTGGAAGAAGGGCCGCGCGCCGCCCGCCTGCACGTGGAAGCGCGGTCCGGCCACGGCGCCGACCGTCTGGATGTGCACGTCGCACCCCGACAGCTCGAGGATGGGCGAGCAGTACTCGTTCTCGGGCCGGTTGAACGAGAACGCCTGGAAGTCCTGGTTCTCCAGGGGGCGGACCGGCATGTCGTTGGGTCCGCCGGCGTACATGGTGCTCGGCTCGATGCCGCGCCGGAAGTGGCCGTTGATGTCCATCGCGATGGACATGAAGTCGTTCATCTGCGCCGACATGTCGAAGAACACGCCGGTCGGCAGGCTGCTGGCGTTGGCGGCCAGCTCCTTGTTCGTCAGGTACGAATACCCCACCGCGACGTCGCCGCCGACCTGCGCCGCCGCCGGCTGGGCGGCCAGAGGGATCGCCGCCGCGAGCAGGCACCGAAGAGCGAAAGACTCACTCATGTCACGAACCTCCTCCAGAGAGACGAGCCGTGGGAATCTCCAACTTCCTGGATCCCGCCGATCCGACGGACTGGACATCCGTCGATCCCGCGCACGCCAACCGGACCCGGCACCTGATCTGTTCATTGCCTGATGGCCACCCGAGTGCTGACGTATAACAGCTACCGCCGCAGCGGGCAAGGCCGCAGACTCGCGGCGACCGATCCCGGACCGCCGGCACCGCCAAACCCGTCGCAAGGCTCCGTGCTCGGCCCCGGCCCCCCGCCGCTCCAGAAGCTTGCGCCACGGAACCCACTCCGTTGCGTTTCTGCGGCTCGGGCTCCTAGAATCGATCGAGAGGATCCTTGTCATGGAAGCCAGCACCGTCACCACCCAGCTCCCGGTCCACCGCGTTGCAAACCTCGTTCCCGACGAGGAGCAGCACGTCCTCAACATGCCGCTCGACGAGGCGCGCCGGCGCCTGCTCGCGGACGACCCGGACGCGGTGCTCGGCATCCAGGGCTCGTTCGCCCTCGTCGCGCGGGAGGGCGAGCGCGTGCGCCTGGCCCGCAGCCTCGGCCGCCCGCTGCGGTACTTTCTGGCCAAGGAGACCGCCGGCCCTCTCCTCGTGGTGGCCGACCGCATCGACACCATCCAACGCTTTCTGGAGGCCGAGGGCTACGCGAACCAGTTCCACCCCACCTACACGCGGATGGCGCCCGCCCACCACGTGACCGAGATCGCCCTGGTCGGCTGCCCCGATCCGAACCCGCGCTACACGCGGTTCTTCGCTCCCGCGATGGCCGACCTGCCGCCGGATCTCGACCTCATCGGGCGGCGGTACGTGGAGGCCGCGCTGGCCGAAATCCGCCAGTGGCTCGATGCGGCGCCGGCGGACGAGCCCCTCGGCGTGCTCTTCTCCGGCGGGCTCGACAGCGGCGCGCTGCTGCTCTGCCTCCACGACGCGCTCCTCCGGCGGCAGCAGTCGCCCGCGCGGCTCAAGGCGTTCACCCTGGCCGTAGCCGGCGGCGGCGGCGACGCCGCGCAGGCCCGCCGCTTCCTGCGCGACAGCAGCCTCGAGTTCCTGCTGGAGGAGATCGGCGGACCGGCGGATGCGCTGCATCCTCGCGAGGCGGTGGCGGTCATCGAGGACTACAAGCCGCTCGACGTCGAGTGCGCCACGGTCGGCCTGGCCCTGCTCGCCGGGATCCGGGAGCGCTACCCGCGCTGGCGCTGGCTGTTCGACGGCGACGGCGGCGACGAGAACCTGAAGGACTACCCGATCGAGGAGAACACGGAGCTCACCATCCGCAGCGTGGTCTCCAACCGGATGCTGTACCAGGAGGGCTGGGGCGTCGACGCCATCAAGCACTCGCTGACCTACAGCGGCGGCCTCGGCCGGGGCTGCGTGCGCGGCTACGCGCCCGCCCGCCGGCACGGCTTCCACCTGGTCAGCCCGTACACCGCGCCGCGCGTGATCGCCGTCGCCGAGGGCATTCCGTTCGACGACCTCAGCGCCGGCTCGCACGAGCGGCTGTACGCCCTGAAGGGCGAGGTGCTGCGCCGCGGCGTCCGACAGGTGCTCGGGCGCGAGCTGCCGGTCTTCCCGAAGCGCCGCTTCCAGCACGGGGCACTGCGGGACGAGACCTTCGGCGCGGTGTTCGCCGGCGACGCCGGCCGCTATCGTGACTACTTCCTTTCGCAGTATGCGCCGCGCGCCTGATCCGGCGCCGCACCCGGCCGCCCGGCGCGCAACGGGTCGCGATGCGGCCTCCCCGCATCCCGCCGACGGCAACGCGAACGCCCGGATACGCTCGCGGCGGGGCCCGAAGATCGTACCCGACCCCGACCGGCCGATAGCCCATTTCCAGGAAGAGGAACGCAGGCTCGACGGCTCCCTCGCGGTCGTATTGCACGTGCTGCTCGCGGGCGCCGAGTGCCCCTACACCTGCGTCTACTGCGATCTCTGGCGCCGGACCCTCGCCGGACCGACGCCGCCCGGCGCGATTCCGCGGCAGTTGGCGTTCGCCCTGCGCGAAACGGGGACCTTGCCGGCGACGTGCGGCGTCAAGCTCTACAACGCGAGCAACTTCTTCGACCCGCGCGCCGTGCCGCCGGGCGACGACGCCTCCATCGCGGCCCTCCTCCAGCCGTTCGACCGCGTCACCGTCGAGTGCCACCCGCGGCTGGTCGGGCGGCGCTGCCTGGAGTTCGCCGGCCGCATCCCCGGCCGCCTCGAGGTGGCGATGGGCCTGGAGACCGCCGATGCGGCGACGCTGGCGCGGCTCAACAAGGGGATGACGCTCGGTGACTTCGACCTTGCAGCGGGCCGCCTCTCCGGCGCCGGCATCGCCCTGCGCACGTTCGTGCTGCTGCCGGCGCCGTTCGTCCCGGCCGCGCGGGCAGTCGAGACGGCGCTGGACGCAGTGCGCTACGCGGTCGACCGGGGCGCCGGGCACGTCACCCTGATCCCGAGCCGGGGCGGCAACGGCGCCATGGACGAGCTCCGCGAGCAGGGACACTGGACACCGCCGGTGCGGGATCTGATCGAGGAGGCGGCGGACCGCTGCGCCGATATCGCGGGCGCCGTCGTCACGGTGGACATCTGGGACAGCGACCGCTTCCTGACGTGCCGGCGCTGCCGGCCCGCGCGCCTCGCCCGGCTGCACCGCCTCAACCTCACGGGCAGTCCGGGTCCGCCAATCCGCTGTCCGGCATGCACGTCGTCATCGTAGGCTCGGGCTTCGCCGGGTCGATCCTGGCGCGGGTCGCCCGCGCCGCCGGGCACGACGTCACCCTGATCGAGCGGGGCTCGCACCCGCGGTTCGCGCTCGGAGAATCGTCGACGCCGCTGGCCGCCATCGCCCTGGAGCGGCTGGCCGCCCGCTACGGGCTGGACGACCTGCACGCCCTCGCCGCCTGCGGGCGGTGGTCGGCGCGCCTCCCCGACGTCCGGCGGGGACTCAAGCGCGGGTTCACCTTCTACGGCCACCGGCCGGGAAGACCGTTCCGCAACGACGAGACGAACTGCAACCGGCTGCTCGTGGCGGCCAGCCCGGACGACGCCGTGGCGGACGCGCACTGGCTGCGGGAGGACGTCGATGCCTTCCTGGTCCGGCGCGCGGAAGCCGCGGGGGCACGGCACCTGGACCGCACGGTCCTCGACGGACTCGAGCGCCGGGGCGGCCGGTTCCACCTCAGCGGGGCGCGGCAGGGCGCCGCCGTGCGGCTGTCCGCCGACCTGATCGTCGACGCCTCGGGGCCCGGCGGATTCCTGGCGCAGCAGCTCGCGCTGGAGTCGGCGCTGCCGCGCGGCGGACTCCACACCGGCCTGGTCTACGGACACTTCCGGGGCGTGCAGCCGCTGCGCCGGGCCGCCGGCGACGGCGCGGCGTTCCCCACGGGTCCCTACCCCGACGAATTCGCCGCAGTTCATCACCTGCTCGACGAGGGCTGGATGTACGAGCTGACGTTCGACCACGGGGTCGTCAGCACGGGCTTCGTCATCGAAGGCGTGGAAGCCTGGCGGTCGATCGCGGATCTCCCTCCCGCCGCGGCGTTCCACGCATTCACGCGGCGCTACCCGTCCGTCGCCGCGCAGTACGAAGCCGCGGCGCCGGTGCGCCCGGTCGCCGCGATTCCGCGCCTGCAGCGCAGATTGGCGCGCGCGGCGGGCGAGGGCTGGGCGCTGCTGCCGCACGTCCTCCAGTTCTGGAGCCCGCTCTTCTCCACCGGAATCGCGTGGAGCCTGCTCGGCGTCGAGCGCCTCGGCCTGCTGCTCGAGCAGGCGGGAGCATCCGGCGGAAGCGGCGGCGACCGCCTGACGGCGGGCCTCCGGCTCTACGACGCGCTGCTGCGCTCCGAGGCGGACCACCTGCGCCGCCTGATCGAGCCGGCCTACCGGCGGCGGAACGACTTCGACGCGTTCGATGCCTGGGCCCAGACCTACTTCGCGGCGGCCAGCTTCAACGAGGCATGCCAGCGCCTGTGCCCGGCGCCCCCGGAATACGAAAGAGAGTGGGCCTGGTCCGGCTTCCTCGGCGCCACCGATCCGGTGCTCCGGCGCATCGTCGCGGAGGCGGGCCGGCTTCCGGGCGGGCGCCCGCGGGAGCCGCTGCTCGAAGCGGTACGGCGGCTGATCGCGCCGCGCAACCTCGCCGGCCTCGCCGACCCGGGCCGCCGGCGGCTCTACCCTGTCGACCTGGAGGCGCTCGTGGATGCGAGCGCCCTCCTGGGGCTGACGTCGGACGAGATGCGGGCCAGGCTCCCGCGACTGCGGGGCGAGCCCGTCGCCGGAGATTGAACGACGACCCTCCGGGTTGCGATAATGCCCGTTGGGCGCTCGCGCGCCCGGGACCCATGCGCAGCCGCAGCCGATGGGGCGTCGTTTTCGCCCTCACGTTCCTGGCGTCCGGACTCATCGCGCCGGACGGCGCGCGCTCCGCGCCCGAGACCGCGCGATCCCGGCCGGCGGCCCGGGAACCGGCCGCGCCGACCTTCGCCGACGACGTCGCGCCGCTCGTGCTGGAGCATTGCGCGCCCTGCCACCGGCCCGGCGAGGTCGCTCCCTTTCCCCTGCTCACGTACGAAGACGTCCGGCGGCGAGCCCGGCAGATCGCCGAGGTGACGGGCAGCCGCTTCATGCCGCCGTGGAAGCCGGAGCCCGGCTTCGGCGGCCCGTTCATCGGCTCGCGGCGGCTCGCCGACGCCGAGGTGGCCCTCCTCCGCCGCTGGGCCGAGTCGGGAGCGCCCGCGGGCGACCTGAGCCGCCTGCCGCCGCAACCCGCCTGGCCGGAGGGCTGGCGGCTCGGCACGCCCGACGTCGTGGTCACCATGCTCGAGGCCTATACCGTGCCGGCCGACGCGCCCGACACGTTTCGCAACTTCGTGCTCCCGATTCCGATCGATCGAACCGCCTTCGTCGCGGGCATCGAGTTCCGGCCCGGCAACGCACGGGTCGCGCACCACGCCAACCTCCGCCTCGATCGGACGCGCTCGTCGCGGATGCTCGACGAGCAGGACCCGGCGCCCGGATACGAGGGGCCGATCAGCCCGCAGGCGCACTACCCCGACGGACACTTTCTGGGCTGGACCCCGGGCCAGCTTCCGCCGCTCGCCGAGCCGGGGATGGCGTGGCGCCTGGAGCCCGGCAGCGACTTCGTCGTCCAGCTCCACATGCAGTCGACCGGCCGGCCGGAGTCGATCCGGGCGAGCGTGGGGCTCTATTTCACCGACGTCCCGCCGGAGCGCACCCCGGTGATGCTGCGCCTCGGCCGCCAGAGCATCGACATTCCGCCCGGCGAGCCGCGCTACGTCATCCGCGACCGGTTCACGCTGCCGGTCGGCGCCGAGCTGATCGGCGTCCAGCCGCACGCCCACTTCCGCGCCACCGAGATCAACGGCATCGCCACGCTCCCCGACGGCCGCACCGAGCCGCTGATCCGCATCTCCGACTGGGACTTCAACTGGCAGGACGTATACCGCTACCAGACGCGCCCCTTCCTGCCCGCGGGCACGACGGTGGCCATGGAGTACGCCTACGACAACTCGGCCGCCAACCCGCGCAACCCGGACCATCCGCCGCGGCGGGTGCGCTTCGGGCAGTTCTCCAACGACGAGATGGGCGATCTCTGGCTCCAGCTCCTGCCGCGCTCGGACACGGATCGCGAGACGCTCACCCGCGCGTTCATGCCGAAGGTGCTCAACGAGGACATCGTCGGCTACGAGTCGATGCTGGCATCCGATCCCGACAACGCGGTGCTGCACCGCGACGTGGCCGTGCTCTACATGACCGCCGGCCGCACCGCCGCCGCCGTCCGCCACTACCGGCGCTCGATCGAGCTGGATTCGGCGTCGGCCACCGCGCACTACAACCTGGCCACGCTGCTGGCGGCGGGGGGCTCGCTCGACGAGGCGGTCCGGCACCTCCGGCGCGCCGTCGCCCTGCGTCCCGCGCATGCCGCCGCGCACAACAACCTCGGGGCGGTGCTGCGGGCGCTCGGCCGCCTCGCCGAGGCCACCCCGTATTTCGAGCGCGCGGTGGCCCTCGACGCGAACAACGCCGCGGCGCACAACAACCTCGCCAGCGCCCTGGCGGCAACCGGGCGGCCTGCCGACGCCGTCCGCTACTACCGCCGGGCGTTGGAGCTGGAGCCGGACGGGATCGAGTCGCTCGTGTCGCTCGCCTGGATCCTGGCGACGACCGGAGACGCACGGCTGCAGGCGCCCGGCGAGGCGGTTCGGCTGGCCGAGCGGGCCGCGTCGCTGACGAGCCGGCGCGACGTCAACGTCCTGGCCGCGCTGGCCGCGGCCCATGCGGCGACCGGGGCGTTCGACCGGGCGATCGAGGCGCAGCGGCAGGCAATCGCGCTCGCCCGGCCGATCGGGAGCCCCGAGCTGATGTCGGAGCTGCAACGCCGGTTGTCGCTGTACCTGCGGCAACAGCCGTTCCGACCAGCACCATAGGACCGGATTGACGTGGCACGCGACGTGCTTCACGATCGACCATGATGAAGGGGCTCTCCAACGAGCTGATCGCGATCCTCGCCGTCGGCGCCGCACTGGCCGGCGTCACCCTCACGGGCCACGTCGGCCTCCACTCCCGGGTGGATCGGATGGAGGCGCGACTGACCGCGAGGATCGATACCGTCAATGCGGGGCTCACCGCGAGGATCGATACCGTCAATGCGGGGCTCACCGCCAGAATCGACGATTCCGACGTGCGGTTGTCCGAACGAATCGACGCTGGCGACGGCCGGCTGACGGGAAGACTGGGCGACGTCGAGGCGCGCCTCTCCTCCGTGGAAGAGAAGGTCACGCGGCTCGACGCCCTCGACATCGGTCCCCGCCTCCGGACACTCGAGAGCGGGCAGGCGGCCCTGCGAGAAGCCGTGGCCAGGATCGAGGGGCTCCTGAGAGGCCTGCTCGAACGTCTCTCGCGTGACGATCCGCCGGACGGCTGATCGAATGCCGGTCCCCGCAGCTCCGCGCGCCATGCCGCGATACGGACGATTCGTCCCCTGCGTCACCGCGGCGGCGCTCGTCGTCATCGGCTCCGGCCCTTCGAACGTGATCGGCGCCGCGGGTCCGACCGGCTCCACCAATGGGGGCCTCGCCGCAAGCCGACAGACCCGCCCCGTGACGTTCACCCGGGACGTCGCGCCCATCCTGAACGCCAACTGCGTCGGCTGCCACCGGCCGGACGGCATCGGTCCGTTCAGCCTGACGACCTACGCCGACGCCCGTTCGCGGGCGGCGCGGATCGCCGCGGTCACCGCCGAGCGGCGCATGCCCCCCTGGAAGCCGGTCCCCGGCCACGGACGCTTCCGGAACGAGCGGCGCCTCTCGGACGCGGAGGTCGCCCTGCTGTCCCGGTGGGCGGCGACCGGCGCGGCGGAAGGCGACCCGGCCGGCCTCCCGGCGGCGCCGGGCCCCGCGGGCGACTGGCAGCTCGGAGCACCGGACCTCGTCGTGGCCATGCCGGCGCCATTCTCGCTGCCCTCCGGCGGCGCCGACGTCTACCGCAACTTCGTGCTTCCCGTGGAGCTGGACGCCCGCCGCTGGGTGCGCGCCGTCGAGCTGCGGCCCGGCGCAGCCGGCGGACGCGTCATCCACCACGCCCGCATCCTGCTGGACGAAAGCGGCGCGGCGCGCGCGCTCGACGCCGGAGAGGCCGCGCCCGGCTACGACGGCCTGATGCTCGACCACGCCCGGTTCCCCGCCGGCCACTTCCTGGGCTGGGCGCCCGGAAAGACCCCGACGGCGGTCCCGGACGAGATCGCCTGGCCGCTGGATCCAGGTACCGATCTCGTGCTGCAGCTCCACCTGCTGCCCGCTCGCGAGCCGGTCGCCGTACAGCCGACGGTCGGGCTCCACTTCGCGGACCGGCCGGCCACGCTGACGCCCGTGTCCGTGCTCCTCACCTCGAAGGCCATCCGAATCCCGGCGGGCGAACCGGCCCACGCCATCGAGGACCGCTACCGGCTGCCGATCGCGGTCGACGTGCTGGGCATCGCGCCGCACATGCACTACCTGGGAAAGAGCGTCGAGGCGCGGGCCACGCTGCCCGACGGCACGGTGCGACCGCTGCTGCGGATCGACGACTGGGACTTCAACTGGCAGGATGACTACCGTTACCGGGAGCCGGTCCATCTGCCCGCCGGGACGCGGCTCCGGGTGCGGTTCACGTTCGACAACTCGACCGCCAATCCGCGCAATCCGCACGATCCCCCGATCCCGGTCGGCTTCGGGCCGCAGGCGACCGACGAGATGGCGGAGCTGCTGCTGCAGGTGCTCCCGGTCGGCGATGCGGACACGCTCGCACGCAGCCTGGCCGTCAAGCGGGCGCGCGACGACATCCTCGGCTACCAGGCGCTGCTCCGGGCCGACCCGGAGAATCACGTGAACCATGCGGCGCTCGCGGTCCGCTATCTCGACGTCGGCCAGGTGGCGCTGGCGCGGGAGCACCTGGAGCGGTCCATCGGTCTTGCCCCGGACTTCCCCGACGCGCACTACAACCTCGGGGGCGTCGCCCTCGCCGAAGGGAACGCCGCGGCGGCCATCGCGGCCTACCGGCGCGCCATCGCGCTGCGTCCCGCCTACCCGGAGGCG
This sequence comes from Vicinamibacterales bacterium, assembly GCA_963662835.3. Classification (GTDB taxonomy): domain Bacteria; phylum Acidobacteriota; class Vicinamibacteria; order Vicinamibacterales; family UBA8438; genus WTFV01. The sequence goes on along the minus strand of CAXXVU020000002.1, from coordinate 4,628,053 downwards.
CACAACAACCTCGGAGGACTGCTGGCGGCGACCGGCGCGCTCGACGAGGCGATGGTTCACTACCGGCTGGCGCTGCGCTTCGATCCCGGTCATTCCGGGGCCCACTACAACCTGGCCAGCGTGCTGCTGGCGCGCGGCGAGACGGCGGAAGCGATCCGGCACTATCGGCTGGCGCTGGAAGCGACCCCGGACGACCCCGAGGTTCTGGGCGGCCTCGCGCGGGCGCTGGCCGCCGCCGGCAACCCCGCGCGGTGACGCGAGGGCGGCGACGGAACGCCCGGGCTCAGCGCCCCGCCGAGGCCTGGACCTGCGCCAGCAGCGCCGTCAGATCCGGATGGCCCGGGTGCACCAGCAACGCCTCGCGCAGCCACTCGCGCGCCTCGCCGGCGCGGCCGAGCTGCAGGAGGATGACGGCGCGCACCATCCACGCCTCCGCGAAAGCGGGATCGATGCGGATCGCCTCGGCGAACTGCGCCGCGGCCTCCTCCAGCCGCCCGGTGAGCCGGAGCGCCTCGGCCAGCCCGAGCCGCGCCTCCAGGTAGTTCGGCCGCAGCTCGACCGCCGCGGCGTAGCGCCGTATCGCCTCGGCGTGCCGGCCGCTCATGCCCAGGACCACACCGATTCCGAACTGCGCCTTCTCGAAGTCGGGCGCGATGCGCAGCGTCGCCTCGAACTCGGCGATGGCGCCCTCGGCGTCGCCCCCCATCATCAGGGCGGTCCCCAGCCGGTGCCGCAGGGAGGGGTCGTCCGGCGACTCGGCCAGTCCCTCCCGGAAGATCGCCGCCGCCTCGCCGAAGCGGCGCGCGTCCATGGCCCGCATCCCGCGGATCTCGTAGGCGAGAGCGCTCCGCAGCAGGCTGTTGTACTCCTGCATCAGCGGGTCCGGCGGCGCCGGCGCGCCCTCGCCGCGTCGCTGCAGGTGCGCCTGGGCGGCGTCCGGATTGCCCAGCGCGCGGTGCGCCATCCCCAGGCTGTAGTGCAGGCTCCCCGCGGACGGCTCCAGCGCGAGGGCGCGCTCCAGGTAGCCGACCGCCCGGCCCGCGTCCCGCGCGGCGAGGGCCGCCCGTCCGGCGCCGGCCAGCGCCGCTGCCGAGGCGGGATCCACCGCCAGGGCCCGCTCGAAAGCCGCCGCCGCCTCGGACGGACGCCCCCGATCCAGGTACATGCGCCCGAGCCAGACCAGCCCCGCGAGGTCCGCCGGCTCCAGGGCGAGCGCCCGTGCGAAGAACTCCACCGCACGCTCGCGATCCCCCCGCTGGCGGTACAGGTGCGCGAGATAGTAGGGCCAGCGCATCACGCCGGGCGCCAGTCCGTGCGCGTTCAGGTAGGCGACCTCCGCCCGCTCGCGGTAGTCGGCGGCCATCAGGATCAAGCCGAGCTCGCCGTAGGCGTCTCCCAGCGCCGCCGGCGACGCCGCGGGATCGTCCGCCGCACGCGACACCGCGGCGTAGCGCTCGCGCACCTGCTCCTGCACGGGCGGCGCCAGATGCGACAGGTCGGGCCGGTCCACCGGCCGCGGCCCGGACCACACGAAGGGACCGGGCTCGGGCAGCAGCGGGTCTTCCGCAAGCGACGATCCCAGGCCGCTGCAGGAGAGCGCAGCCGCCATCACGAGCAGGACGGCCGATTCGCACCGCCGCACCCCGCGTCCCGGCCACGCCGCGGCCAGCCTCATCGCGCTTGCCCCCCGCCCGCCACCAAGGTGCTGTAGCGTCCGACGGGAACCTCCGGCCACGTCTCCGTCCGCCCGTCCGGCCAGGTGACCTGCACCGCCAACGCGTCCGCCGCCTCGTCCCCGAGGCCGACCAGCACCCGCGGATCGTGCGCCGACGCATAGCTGCCGTCGGCCCGCGCCCGACGCCGGCGCGTGATTCCGTCCGAGCCGGCTACCGCCACGCGCGCGCCGACCAGGTCGCGCGGCCCGTCGCCGCCCACGAGACGCAGCCCGAGCCAGGCGCGGCGCTGACCCGTCCGGTTCACCAGCAGCTCCACCCGGCCCGCGGCGTTCGCCACCAGAACATCGGTGTCGCCGTCGTTGTCGACGTCGCCGAACGCCGCGCCGCGGCTCACCGCGGAGCGGGCGAACGGGACGCCGGCCCGCTCGGTCACGTCCTCGAAGCGCAACCCGCCGAGGTTGCGGAACACCTGGTTGCGCTGATCCAGGGGGAAGGGGTTCTCCGGTCCCAGCGCCTCGAGATGCTGCGTCACCGAGCCGTTGACGGCGACGACGTCGAGCCAGCCGTCGTTGTCGATGTCGATCCACCCCGCCCCGAACCCGGTGTACGGCAGGCTTGCGGCGCGGACACCGAGGGCGGCGCTCAGGTCCTCGAACAGCCCCGCGCCGTCGTTGACGTACACGGTGCTCCCCTGCCCGGTCAGCTCGGTGATGAACAGGTCCTCGTCGCCGTCGTTGTCGAAGTCGCCCGCGTCGACGCCCATGTCCGCCTTCGCGTCCCCCGCCGCGCCCAGCGCCACGCCCCGCAGCAGGGCCAGGTTCCGGAAGCCGTCGCCGCCCCGGTTGACCCAGAGCTGGTTCTCCTGCTGATCGTTGGCGACGAAGAGATCCACCCAACCGTCGTTGTCGAAGTCGGCCGCCGCGGCGCCCAGCGCGGGCCCGAACTCGCGGGCCAGGCCGGCCTCCGCCGTGACGTCGGTGAACGTACCGTCGCCCCGGTTGCGATACAGCCGGCTCGGCGCCGGCGGGCTCACCTCCGGCGGGCAGTAGTCCGGCGGCCCGGACCGGTTGTAGCACTGCGTGTGCGTGTCCAGCGTGTAGTTCAGGTAGTTGCCGACGAACAGATCGAGCCAACCGTCGCCGTCGAAATCCAGGAACGACGCCGGCACCCCCCAGGAGGGCTCGTCGGTGCCGCTCTCGCGCGAGACGTCCGCGAAGGTCCCGTCACCGCGGTTGCGCAGCATCCGGTTCCGCCCGAAACGCGTCAGGTACAGATCCACCCAGCCGTCGTTGTCGTAGTCCCCGGCCGCCACTCCCATGCCGTAGCCGCCGGCGGGCAGGCCGCTCTCGGCGGTGACGTCGGTGAACCGCAAGCTCCGCGTCCCGTCCGGCGCCACCTCCAGGTCGTTGCGGTACAAGCGATCGCCGGGCGGCTGTCCGCCCGGCAGCGGCAGCAGCGGCGTCCCGTCGCCGAGGAGCTCACCCTGCGCCAGGTAGACGTCGAGGTCGCCGTCGTTGTCGTAGTCGAGCAGACCGGCGCCCGGCCCCATCATCTCCGGCTGATAGAAGCTGCCCGACATCCCGTTGAAGTGGAAGAAGTCGAGGCCGGTCTCCGCAGCCCGGTCCTCGAACAGCTCGGCGGCGGGGTCCGGGGACGCAGGCGAAGAGGCCGGCGCCACACGCGAATCCGATGCCGCGGGGCCGGTGGGACCGCACGCGGCCAGCACCATGGCCGCCGACCAGCCGAGCGCCGCCCGCCTCACGTCGCGAAGACCGGCGCGGGGCGCATCCGGTCGCCATGTCGCCCGCCCCGGCCGCTGAAGCCGTCGTCGGTCGCCATCGTGCGATCAGATGACGGGCGTCACGCGCACGGTGACGTCCTCGCGCGCGATGCCGATCTGGATCTCCAGCGTCCGGGTGTCGAGCGGGAGCGCCGGGCGCGAATAGGTCAGGATGTACTGGCCCGCGATCTCGCTGGCGATCTCCAGCAACGGCGTCGCGAGACCGGCGCTGGCGTAGGTGTTGACCAGCCGGCCGCCGGTGCGCTGCGACGCGGTCTCCAGCGCCATCAGCCAGTCGCGGGTCTCGCGCGCCATGATGGAGTTGCGCATGTTGTTGTCGGCGGTGCCGCTGAACGCCGACGCGCGATCGAAGACGCCGCGCCCCGCGATGTCGAAGGAGGCGCTGCTCCGAAGCGCCACGATGTGGACCGGCGCGCCGATCGCCTGCAGCACGTCGATGACCTGCTGCACCGGCCGCGCCGCGGTGTTCGGAGACTCGGTGGCGAAGGCGCCGGGCACCTGGTCCGACGTGATGATCAACAGCGTGGGGCGGCTCGGCTGGCGGTTGTTGATATCGCGAACCGTCTGGATCAGCGCGTCCTGAAACCGTGGAATGACCCCGACCGCGGGAAACACGCGGTCGACCGCCTCTCGAATCGCACTCAGCCGTGTGGTGGGCGGCACCACCCGCACGGGCAGGTCGCCGAACGTCATCAGCGACATCCGCGCGTAGCCGTCGAGGGCGTCGACGAACTCGCCCAGCGCCCGCCGGACGTGGGTGGTCGACGGTACGACCGCTTCGCTCGTGTCGACCAGGATCGAGACGTCCGCGGGGCCGCTCGGGCGCGCCAGGTACAGCACCTCGCGCCGCACGCCGTTCTCCCCCACGGAAATCTCGTGCGGACGCAGGTCTACGACCGGCCGCCCGTCGTCGTCGAGCACGGTCAGGTAGAGCTGCTGCGCCGACTGCGCGGGCAGGATGGCACCCGCCGCCGCGCATAGAGCGACGACGGCGGCGACGGCGGCGAACGAACGCAGGCGCGACGGACGACGCGATCGCGTTGACATCGCCATGGTGGGTTTCTCCTTGCCCTGCCGTGTGATTCCCACTATACGCCAAGTCGGCGGAGCGGGCGGGCCTGACGGCTGACGTCCCCGGACCTCGACGGCGGCGCGGCTACAGGACCGGAGCCACGCGAATCGTGACGTCCTCGCGCGCGACGCTGAAACCGAGCACGATGTCGGCGGGATCGTCCGGCAGCTCCGGGCGGACGTAGGTCAGCACGTACTGCCCCAGGATCTCGTCGGCGATGGCGGCCAGCGGCCCCTCCAGCCGGGTGTGATTCGCGACGACAGCGAACCGGCCGCCGGTGCGCCCGGCGATCTCGGCGAGCCCGCCGCGCAGGTCGCCCGGTCGCTGCCGCAGAACCACGACGTGCACCGGCACGCCGACCGACTGCAGCGGGTTCAGGAAGTCCCTGAGGTAGCGGTCCGACGGCGACCGGCTCGCGGCCGACGACGTGACCGCCACGATGGCCGGCCGGCGCGGTTGCCGTGCCGCGACGCGCTGGGCGGTCTGGGTCACCGCGTCGTGGAAGAAGCCCCCGAAGCCGGGACTGGGAAACAGTCTGTCGATCGCCTCGTGGAGCGGAGCGGCCCGGCCGGTGGACGCCACGACGTTCCTCGCTCCGCCCCCGAACGTCATCAACGACGTCCGCGCGCTGCCCGCCAGCCGGTCGACGAAGGTCCGGAGCGCCCGCCGCAGATGCTGTGTCGCGGAGACGAAGTCCCGGCTGGTGTCGACCAGGAGCGAGACCTCGGGGAGCGCCCGCGGCCGCACGAGGTGGGTCACCTCCCCCGGCACGCCGTTCTCCGCCACGATCACGTCGCCGGGCTGCAGATCGAGGATCGGGGCGCCGTCCCGGTCGAGCACGGTCAGGTACACCTGCGCGTGCGACCCCTGCCCGGCGAGCGGCGCGGCCGCGGCGAGCCACAGCAGGGCGGCAACCGGCAGAGTGAACCTGCCGATCGTCGCTCCCCGGCGGCGCCGTCGGCCCCGCGTCAGGGCATGGCGTCCGCGGGCCACGGCGTACGGCATGGCTCCCCCCGTTCGTAGCGGCGAAGGTTGACGGTCAGGCGCCGGACCGCGTCCGGCATCCGGGCGAGCTCCGCGGCGCCGATCAGCGCGCGCTGCACCTCGGCGGCCTCGCCGAAACGTCCCAGCTCCGCGAGGGTCATCGCCATCGTCTCTCCCAGGTCGATGGTCGGCTCCGGCTCGGCTTCCATGACCCGCTCCACTAGGGTCATCGCCCGCCGGCCGTTGCGGATCGCCGGATCCGGCGCGGCGGCGAGCAACCGGGCCAGCGCGTGCGCAAAGGAAGTCTCCCGGGGAAACGCTTCCATCGCGGTGACCAGCCGATCGCGCGCCTCGCGGTAGCGTCCGAGCTGCACGAGCGCCATCGCGTACCCGAAGCGGGCCTCGAGCGCTTCCGGGTTCGTGCGCAGCACGAGCTCGTAATACGAGAGCGAGGCCTCGGGATCTCCGGCGCGCCGCAGGCTGATCGCCATTCGCAGGCGGACCGCGTCGTCGCCCGGCCGGTAGCGCAGCGCGATCTCGAACCGCTCGATCGCCGCGGCGTGGCGTCCCGTCTCCTGCAGCAGCACGCCGATGCTGTAATGGGACGGAAAGTAGTCGGGAGTGGTCCGCACGACGCGCTGGAACTCCGCCAGCGCGCCGTCCGGATCGCCGGTCATGAACAGCGCCGTGCCGAGCCGGTGCCGCAGCCCGGGGTCGTCGGGATCCCGCTCCAGCCCCTGCCGGAACTGCTCGATCGCCGCGGGCCATTCCTGCCGGTCGAGCGCGGCCAGTCCCCTGCTCTCGTAGGTCCCGGCCGTGTCGAGCAGCGAGTCCAACGCCGCCATCAACGGATCGTCCGGACGGATCTCCGCGTTCTCCCGCCGCCGCAGATGCTCCGCGGCCTGCGCGTCGTCGCCCAGCCCCCGGTAGGCCATGCCGAGCGGATAGTGCACGGCCCCGATGTCCGGCTGGCGCGCCAGGATCTCCTCCAGCAGGTCGGCCGCCCGGCGGTAGTCCTCCTCGAGCAGCGCCGTCTGCGCCAGCCCGTACCGCGCCGAGAGCGACGACGGGTACAGCGACAGCGCCCGCGCGAAGAGCGGCTCGGCGTCCTCGGACCGTCCCTGCTCCAGGCGAATGTCGCCGAGCCAGAACAGCGTCGTCGGATCGTCGGGCTGGATCCGGAGCACCTGCTCGAAGAACGCGGCCGATTCCTCCAGCGCGCCGCGGTCGCGGTGCAACTGCGCGAGGTAGTAGGGCCAGCGGGCGTCTTCCGGGACCAGCGCCGACGCCTCGCGCAGGCAGGGCTCGGCCTCCTCGGTGAACCAGGCGGCCATGAAGGTCATCCCCAGCACGCCGACCATTTCGGCCTGCACCTCGACCGGAATGCCCGCCCGCTCGCCGCGCGGCGGCAGCGCCGCATGACGATCGCGAATCTGCGCCTGCACCGATTCGCCGACCCGGGCGAGGTCCGGCAGGGCGTCGCCGCACGACGCGGCGATCTCCGAGGCGGCCCGCGGACCGGCCGGCGGCGGCGAGGCATCCGCCCCCGTCTCCCCGGGAGCGGAGCAGCCGGCGAGCAGAACGGCGATGCCGAACGCCGCCGCAACTCCCGCCGCAGTCGGGCGCCGCGGCCCGCTCTCTCCTGCCGCCGGCATCAGGAACCCCCCTCCCCTTGCGTGAGCGTCGTCCAGCCGTCGATTTCGACGTCCTCCCAGGTCTCCCGCCGCCCGTCCGGCCAGCGGACCTCGACCGCGGGGCGGACCTCCGAGTCGCCCAGACCGACGAGCACCCGCGGATCGTTGGCCGAGGCGTAGCTGCCGTCCGACCGGGCGCGGCGCCACAGCGTCGGCTCCCCGGACCGTCGCACCGTCACCCGGGCGCCCAGCATGTCGCGTCCGCCGGCGCCGACCAGCCGCAGCCCGAGCCAGTGCCGCCGGTTGCCGATCCGGTTGATCAGCAGCCGCACCGGACCGCCGTCGTTGCCCACCACGACGTCCACGTCGCCGTCGTTGTCGACGTCGCCGAACGCCGCGCCCCGGCCCGTCTCGGACAGGTCGAAGGCCGCGCCGGCGCTTCCCGTCACGTCCTCGAAGGTGCCGTCGCCGAGGTTGCGGAACAGCGACTTGCGCTGGTCGTACGGGAACGGGCGGTCCGCCGGCCCGGGACTGGCGATGACGGTGCCGTTGACCGCGAGCAGATCGAGCCAGCCGTCGTTGTCGTAGTCGAACCAGGTCGTCCCCCACCCGGTGTACGGCAGGCTGCCGGCGCCGAGTCCCGAGACGGTGCTCCGATCCCGGAACGACGCCGCCCCGTCGTTCACGTAGAGGTTGTTCCCCTCGTTCGTGATGTGGGTCATGAAGAGGTCTTCGTCGCCGTCGTTGTCGTAGTCGCCGGCGTCCACGCCCATGCTCGCCTCGGCCAGCCCCATCCCGCTGAGCGCCGCGCCGGACAGCAGGGCGACGTCCCGGAAGGTGCCGTCGCGCTGGTTGATCCACAGCAGGTTCTCGGTGGCGTCGTTGGCCACGTAGACGTCGGTCCAGCCGTCGCCGTCGAAGTCGGCGGCCACGACGCCGAGGGCCGGGCCGAACTGGCCGCCCACCAACGCCGTGCCGCTCACGTCGACGAACCGTCCGTCGCCCGTGTTGCGGTACACATGGTCGGGAGTGCCGCCGTAGGTCTCCGGCGGACAGTAGTCGCCGGCGCCCGTCACATTGGAGCACTCGATCGTGTTGTCGAGCGCGTAGTTGACGTTGTGGCCCACGTACAGATCGAGCCAGCCGTCCCTGTCGAAGTCGGCGAACGCGGCCGAGACGCCGAACCCCGGCGTCCCGTCGATGCCGCCGGCATCCGACATGTCGCGGAAGGTCCCGTCTCCCTGGTTCAGATACAGGCTGGCCGGGCCGAAGTCGGTCAGCAACAGATCCGTCCAGCCGTCGTTGTTCACGTCGCCCGCCGCCACCCCGAGACCGAACCCGTCCGCGTCGATCCCGCTCCCCTCGGTAACGTCCGAGAAGCGCAACGTCCGCGAGCCGTCCGCCGCCACCTCGAGATCGTTGCGGTAGAGCCGTCCCCTCAGCGGCAGCGCCCGCGGCGGCGGAGCCGGCGCGCCGGCCGCGGTCGCACCGCGGCCGAGCGCCCGCCCCTGCACCAGGTAGACGTCGAGGTCGCCGTCGTTGTCGTAGTCGAGCAGTCCGACGCCGGGCGGCAGGATCTCCGGGTAGTAGAACTCGCCCGACGCGCCGTTGAAGTGGACGAAGTCGAGGCCGGTCTCGCTCGCGCGATCCACGAACCAGTCGGCTGCGGCGCGCGGCGCGGCGCCCGGATCGGTCCCGGTCCCACCCGCCGGCCCGCCGCAGCCGGCGGCCAGCGCCACGCACACGCCCAACCACGCGGTCCGGATTCCCACTTCGTTCTCGCAGTCCGGAGTCACAGCGGCGAGCGGCTCGGACGTCCCTGTTCGTAGCGGGCGAGGTTCGCGGCCAGACCGCGCGCGCGGGGCGCCTGACCTGCCTGCTGCGCCGCCGCGACGGCGCGCCGCTGCCACGTCACCGCCTCATCGTAGCGCCCCAGCTCGGCGAACACCATCGCCCGGGTCTCGTAGGTCTCGATGCTCGTGTCCCCGCGGAGCCGCTCGTCCATCAGCGCCAGCGCGCGCTCACCGTCCCGCACCCGGGCCTCCGGCGCCGCCGCCAGCACCCGCAGCAGCAGGTTGGTCAGCAGCGAATGGCCGGGATGCACGAGCTGCGCCCGATCGAGCCAGTCGCGCGCCTCCCGATGCCGCCCGAGCTGGATGAGCGCCACCCCCCGCCCCATCCACGCCTGGTCGGAGGCCGGATCCGCCTCCACGACCCGTTCGAACTCCTCCGCGGCGTCAGCGAGCCGCCCGGCGAGGCTCAGCGTGTCGGCCAGCGCCATCCGCGCGTCCACGTAGCTCGACCGGCTGCGGACCGCGGCCTCGTAACGCGCGATCGCCTCGCCGTAACGACCGTCGCGGGCCAGCAGCTCGCCCAGGCTGAAGTGGGCGTCGGCGAAGTCCGGGGCGACCGCGAGCGCCGATTCGAACTGCGCCGCGGCGCCGCGGACGTCGCCCGTCATGCTCAGCGCCACGCCGAGACGGTGCCGCAGCGTCGGATCGTCGGGGGACAACGCGAGACCGGCCCGGAACGCCTCGGCCGCCTCGGCGTGGCGGCCGGCGCTCAGCGCACGCGAGCCCCGCCGTTCATGGGCCAGGGCGCTGTCGAGAAGACCGGTCGACTGCTGCAGGAGCGGGTCGGGAAGCCGCGGCGCGCCGCCGCCCCGCTGCCGCAGATACTGCTCCGCGAGATCCAGCCGGCCCTGCTCCCGGTACGCCATGCCGAGGCTGTAGTGGAGGCTCGTCGCCCCCGGATCGACGGCCAGCGCCCGTTCCAGATGGGTAACGGCCCGCGCCGCGTCCTCGCGGGCCAGCGCGGCCCGCCCGATCCCCGCCAGCACGGCGGGCGACGCGGGCTGCAGGGCCAGCGCCCGCTCGAACACCCGCTCGGCCTCCGCCGGCTGTCCCTGATCGAGACGCATCTCGCCCAGCCAGACCAGCGCCGGCAGGTTGCCCGGCTCCAGCTCCAGGACTCGCCGGAAGCCCTGCACGGCCCGCCCCCGTTGCCCGGTCGCCTGGTAGAGGTGCGCCAGGTAGTACGGCCAGCGCACCGCGCCGGGAGCCCGCGCCTGCGCGTTCCGGTAGGCGTGCTCCGCCGCCTGGTAGAACCCGGCCGCCTGCAGCAGCAGGCCGAGCTCGCCGTAGGCGTCGCCGAGCGCCGCCGCCGAAGCGCCCCCGCCGCCGGCCAGCGCCAGCACCGCCGCGTGCCGCGCGCGGATCTGATCCTGCACCGCCGGCTCGAGCCCGACGAGCCGCGGCAGAACGACCGGCGGGAGCGTACCTTCGTCGCGTCCCGCTCCGGCCGACGGCGCCGGGTCGGATGCCGCACAGCCGGCGGCGATCATCAACGTCGCAGCCGCCAAACCGCCTCGCAACGCGCGCGCTACGCTCCGAATACGGGCAAATCCTGCTGCTGGGACCATGAGTCAGATCGTCACGGAAGTCTACGATGCGTTCCACGCCGCCAATATCGGCGAGGAGCTCGCCCGGGCGGCGGCCGGCGCCAGCGCCGGACGGCGCCGGGAGGAACAATCGTGGTCACCGGCCATCTCCTTCCGTCAGCGTCGTGTAGCGATCGACCGGCAGGTCCGCCCACTCCTCGACGCCGCCCCCCGGCCAGGTGACGCGCACGTCCGGGGAACCGGCCGACTCCCCGAGTCCGACGATCACCCGCGGATCGTTGGCCGAGGCGTAGCTCCCGTCGGCGCGGGCGCGGCGCCGGCGTGTCGACCCGTCCGGCAGAGTCACCTCCACCCGCGCCCCGAGCATGTCGCGCGGCGTCCCGCGTCCGACGAGCCGGAGCCCGATCCAGTGGCGCCGCTGCCCCACCTCGTTGACCAGCAGGCGCGCCGGGCCGGCGCCGTTGGCGATGACCACGTCCGTGTCGCCGTCGTTGTCGACGTCGCCGAACGCCGCCCCGCGGCTCACCTCCGCCAGCGCGAACGCCGCCCCGGCGCGATCCGTCACGTCCTCGAACCGCTCGCCGCCGCGGTTGCGGAACACCTGGTTCCGCTGCTGCAGCGCGAACGGATTGTCCGGTCCGTACGCCTCCAGATCCAGCGTCACGGTCCCGTTGACGGCGACCACGTCCAGCCAGCCGTCGTTGTCGATGTCCAGCCACCCGGCCCCGAAGCCGGTGTAGGGCAGGCTCGCCGCGCGGATGCCGCGGCCCGCGCTCTGGTCCCTGAACATCCCCCCGTCGTTGACGTACAGGGTGCTCCCCTGCCCCGTCAGCTCGGTGACGAAGAGGTCCTCGTCGCCGTCGTTGTCGAAATCGCCCGCGTCCACCCCCATGTCGGCCTTGGCCACTCCGGTGGCGCCGAGCGCCGTTCCCCACAGCAGCGCGCGGTTCCGGAACGTCCCGTCGCGCTGGTTGATCCACAACTGGTTCTCCTGCTGGTCGTTCGCGACGAACAGATCGAGCCAGCCGTCGTTGTCGAAGTCGGCGGCCGACGCGCCGAGTCCCGGCCCGTACTCGCGGCCCAACCCGGCTTCGAGCGTCACGTCGGCGAACGTCCCGTCGCCCTGGTTTCGAAACAGCCGATCCGGCAGCGGCGGGCTCACCTCCGGCGGGCAGTAGTCCGCCGGCCCGGACTGCGCGTAGCACTGCCAGTGGGTCTCGATGCTGTAGTTCAGGTAGTTCCCGACGAACAGATCCAGCCAGCCGTCGCGGTCGTAGTCGAAAAAGGTGGCGGGGACGCTCAGCCCGGGGTCGGCGGTGGCGGTCTCGGACGTCACGTCGGCGAAGGTCCCGTCACCCCGGTTCCGGAACATCTGGTTGGGCCCGAACCGCGTGGTGTAGATGTCGATCCAGCCGTCGTTGTCGTAGTCGGCGGCGGCGACTCCCATGCCGTAGCCCCGCGCGGCGACGCCGGCTTCGTCGGTCACGTCCGTGAACCGCAGCCGGCGCTCCCCGCCGGGTCCCGCCTCCAGATCGTTGCGAAACAGCCTGTCGCCCGGCGGCTGCCCCGCCGGCGGCGGGATGATGGGCTCGCCGTCCCCGAGCCGCCCTCCCTGCACCAGGTAGACGTCGAGGTCGCCGTCGTTGTCGTAGTCGAGCAGGCCGATGCCGGGCCCCATCATCTCGGGCTGGTAGAACCTGCCGGTCATGCCGTTGACGTGGACGAAATCGAGGCCGGATTCCGCGGCCCGGTCGACGAACCAGTCGCCGTCGTGCCCGATGGGCAGGACGGCCGGCGCGCTCGGCCCGGCGGTGCCGGAGGGAGCCGTCGTTTCCGCCCCGCAGGCGGTCAACCATCCGGCAAGAGCCAGCCACCCTGCGCTGCACGCGCGCCGTGCGGTCATCGTGTCATGGTAGATCGACCGACCCGGCCAGCCGCAACCGGCGGACGGATGGCACGCATCGTGCTTCTCCTTCGAAGCATGGAATCGCGCCAAATGCCGCGTTGCCCCCCCGGCAGCGCACGTGCAACCATGTGGAGGCGACGTGCCGGCAGCGGCCCGCACCTGGAGAAGACCGCAGCATGAAGTTCTTCCGCAACGCCTGGCCCATCGTCGTCATCGTCGGCACCATCGCCGGCGCCGCCTGGACCGCGGCCTGGAATATCAGAAACTTCATCACGACACAGGTGACAGCAAGCGAAACGCGCCTCACCGCGCAGATCGCCGCGAGTGAAAACCGGCTCGCGGACCAGATCGAAGGGGTCGACGAGCGTCTGACGCTGCAGATCGCCGAACTCCGGCAGTACTTCGTCGACCATCTCGAAGATCACACCAACGCGCGCTGACCTCTCGCACCATGAAGTTCTTCCATGACCTTTGGCCCATCGTCGTCATCGTCGGCACCATCGCCGGGGCCGCCTGGACCGCGGCCTGGAGCGTCAGAGACTTCATGGCGGCTCAGATCGCGGCGAGCGAATCCCGGCTCACGGCGCAGATCGCAGCTACCGGGACCCGCCTCACCGCGCAGATCGCCGCGAGCGAAGACCGGCTCGGGGAGCAGATCGAAGAGGTCGACGAGCGCCTGACGCTGCAGATCGCCGAACTCCGGCAGTACTTCGTCGACCATCTCGAAGATCACGCCAACGCGCGCTGACGCCCCGCACCATGAGGTCCTTCCATAACGCTTGGCCCATCGTCGTCATCGCCGGGGCCGCCTGGAAGATCGCGGACAGCGAGGCCCGGCTGACCGGACAGCTCGCCGAGCTCCGCGTGCTGTTCGTCGACCATCTCGAAGATCACGCCAACGCGCGCTGACGCCCTCTCTCCCGGGCGGGCCGGCCCTGGACGGCCCCAACCCGTCGACCGCGCACGCGCCGGGTCAGGCGAGTTCGTGGTCGAACGCCACCACGTTGCGCGACGCGCTGCTGAACTCCACCCCGACCAGATGGACGGGCTCGCCCAGGCCGCGGTACTTGTCCGCGTAGGCCTTCGCCTTCAACTGCGCCAGCGCCGCTCCCGGTCCGGCCTGCTCCGCGACCTTGAACTCGAACAGGTACACCCTGCCGCCGAAGCGGACCGCCATGTCCGCGCGCCCGCGGGTGCCGCTGTCCTCCACCGTCACGCCGGTGCCCAGCACGGAAGCGAAGTAGGCGTAGAAGACGCTGGCGTAGAAGCCCTCGAAGCGGGCGATATCGTTGTTCGTGTACCACTCGTACGGAATTCCGGCGAAGAACGCGTGGAACAGGTCCTGCAGGCCGGCAACGTCGCCGGCCGTCAGCAGGTCGTAGAGCCGGTCTCCGTTGCGTTCCCGCTGCGGGTCCCGGGTCAGGTGGACCAGCAGGCTCTCGTGCAGGCTCTGGAACACCTCCCGGTTCGGGTAGCCAAGCCGGTAGCGCGTTCTGCCGCCGCGCGACTCCGTCGCCCGGACGGTGAGATAGCCGGTCTGGAACAGCAGGGCCTCCGGCGCGATGCGATCCACGTCGAACGTGCCCAGCAGGCTCGCGCTGCTCACCATCCCGTCCAGCGCCAGGGCGCTGACGCCCCGTTCGACCAGGGTCTCGATCAGGAAGGTCGGCGTGCCGGTTTCGAACCAGTACGCGTCGAACTCGCGGTTGCGGAACAGCAGCAGGATATCGAACGGGTTGTAGACGTTCTCCTCGCCCCGCCAACTGTAGCCGTTGTACCAGTCGCGGATTTCGTCCCGATCCAGACCGCCGAGCTCGGGCGCGAACACCGTGTCCAGGTCGGCGTCGGTGTAGCCGCAGATGGCGGAGTAACGCGGATCGAGGGTGATGTCGGTGAGGTTGTTGAGACCGGAGAACAGACTGACCTTGGAGAACCTGCTCACGCCGGTGATGAAGGTGAACCGAACGTGCGCGTCACAGTCCTTGATCGTCGCATACAGGCCGCGCAGGAAGTCGCGGTTGGCGCGCGCGACGTCGGGCACATCCAGCGCGTCGAGAATCGGCTTGTCGTACTCGTCCACCAGCACCGCGACGGGCCGACCGACCTGCCGGTGCAGGGCCTCGAGCAGGGCTCCGAAACGTCCGGGGACTGTCCGATACTCGACGCTCACGTCCGCTCGACGCTCGGCCGCAGCGAGCTGCTCCGCGACGCTCAGCTCCAGATACTCCGGCTTCCTGAAGTTGCCGCTGCCGAAACTGAGGCGCAGAACGGGATGCCGCACCGACCAGTCCCAGCCGTCGGCAATCGCCAAACCCTCGAACAGCGGCTCGTTGCCCTCGAGCAGCTCCTTGCAGGTATCCAGGAACAGGCTCTTGCCGAAGCGCCGCGGGCGCGACAGGAAGTAGTGCTTGCCCTCGTCGAGCAGCCGCGCGATGAAGGCGGTCTTGTCGACGTAGTAGCAGTCCCGCTCCCGCAACTCGCGGAAGGTCTGCATGCCGATGGGCAGCCTGCGCCGGGTGCCTGCCGGAGTGTCCGTGTTCATCGGAGCGCTGCGGGGAGGAAAGGCGCCTGGAAACCCAGTATAGCGCCCGTGACGGCGCCGATCTCCACGCGACGAAGGGGCGCGCCCAAAGGAAACGGGCCGGGAAGCAGCCTGGCTCCCCGGCCCTGGAATCGACCGGCCGCGCGTTCACGCGCGACCTGCGTCAAACGACTCACCCTACCAGTGGATGTTGGTCGCCAACTGGAGGAAGCGTCCCTGGACCGTCCGGGTGACGTTGCCCATGGAGCCGCCGAAGAAGTTGGTCCCCTCGATGATCGGGCCGCTGTTGATGATGTTGTAGATGTCGGCCTGCACGTCGAAGCGCATGCCGTTGGCCAAGTCGAACACCTTCCGGATCGAGATGTCCACCTGGTTCAGGCGATCGAGGAAGGCGGATCCCGGCGCCATCAACGGGATGGTGATGGTGTTCGTCCGGGGAACGCCCTCCGAATAGTACATGTCGTTCTTCGGCACCTGCCAGCGCACGTTGCCCGTACGGGTGAGGCTGCCCTCGAGCTCGCCGCCGCCGTTCAGGCCGCCCGCGCTCTGCCCCGTGCCGCCGCCGACGTGCAGCTCGCGCGGGTTGTACGACTGCAGCGAGCCGCTGAACGTCAGGCCGCCCGGCAGCGGCAGCGTGCCCGACAGCTTGAACTCGTTCAGCCACGGCACATCGTAGCCCCCGTACGAATCCGCCCCCCAGGCGCCCGTCGGGTCGCAGAAGAGCAGCTCGTTGGGATCATCCCGCGTGTCGCAGCGGGTGAGCAGGTTCCGCTCCATCGTCCAGCCGCCGAAGATGTTCGTCCCGTTGGGCAGCCGGGCGTTGAACGAGGTCTCGAACCCGTTGTACTGGTCGGAGTAGCCGTCGTCGCCGTACGTGTTGATGACGACGTGATCCGGGGTGCGCAGTTGCGCTTCCGGGGTGAGGCTGTAGACCGTCAGCGCCGGCTGAGCCGAGACGCCGCTCGTCGAGCACGGGAATCCGCTGGGCGCCATCCCGAGAGCGTTCCCCTCCAGCGACTGCGGACCGCACGGATTGGGAATCTGGAACGGGACGTAGTCGCTCAGTGACCGGTTGGCGTTCCGCTGCAGGATGCCGTCGAAGCTGTCGCGGCGGTACCAGTTGAAGCTCGCCGACAGCCCCGGCAGGAGCTCGCGCTGGATGCCGGCGTTGAACAGCGAGGCCCAGGGCCGCGCCACGCCGTCCGGATCCTGCCGCGGCCGCCCGATCGGCCCGCCGAACTCCGGATCCTTGGTCACGCCGACTTCCCAGTCCTGCACGTAGTCGTCGCCGTTGGTGCCGCCGTACTGCTGGTGGCCGGTGTACCCTGCAACGCCTTTCTCGTAGGTGTCGTTGGGATCCCGGGTCCCGTAGGCCACGGCGCCGAGGCCGGGCGAGATCGCATCGAGCTCGGCCATCGAGGCGCACGTATTGAGCGTGGTCGGGCTGAGCGCGCAGTCGAACCAGTCGCGCTCGTGGTTCTGCCAGCCGCCGGGATGGAAGTCGCGCGCGTAGTTGAAGATGTTCGAGGCGTTGTACCGCCCCCACGACAGCTTCAACGCGGTCGACGCGTCACCGAACAGGTCGTACGCCATCCCGAGGCGCGGCGCCCAGTCGGTCCACTTCGGCACGTTCCTCTGCTCCGCGAACGGCGTGTCCCAGTTGGTGAACCGCCGCAGCGTCGCCGGGGTCTCCTTGATGGTGGAGTTGAACGTCTCCCAGCGCAGGCCGAGGTTCAGCGTCAACCGGTCGATCGTCCACGTGTCCTGAATGTAGGTGCCGACATCCCGGAACCCCATCTTGAAGAACGTCGGGTGGTTCGTGACCAGCGCCGTCACGGGAACGCCGTCGCGGTACTCCTGCCGCAGGGCGCCGTTCTTCTTCAGGTCTTCGAGGAACGGTCCCCAACTGCTCATCATGCCGATCTTGACGTTGTGCGACCCGGTGACGTACGACACCGACGTGTTGTAGTTGAAACGCTCGACGTAGGCGTGGCTGTCGCCCCAGTGGTAGCGGTCCTCGAATCCGTTGGTCTTCTCCCGCCGGTGGGTGATCGTGTACCAGGGATCGATGGTCGAACCGTACTGGTTCATCGACCCCTGCATGTTCAGGCCGGGGTATCCGCCCACACCGGGATAGCAGGGCGTGAACTGGCAGGTGGCGAGACCGCCCGGAAGCGGCTGCGTGTGCATGCCGTTAGGCGTCAGCGAGGTCCCCGGCGCGAACGGCACGTCGTCCTCCGAGTCGATGTTGCTCCAGTTCTCGACGTTGGTCGAGTAACCCGCCTCGAGCAGCAGCCGGCTGCCGAGGGTCGCCGTCCACTTCGCCGACCCGACGTAGTAGAGGGGCGAGCCGTGGTGCCGCGCCGCGGTCGCGACGTCCTGCACCGAGCCGTGGTTGTGGAACCGCTGCTTGATGATGCGGTCCATGTACACCGAGAACTTGTTGTTCTGATTGATCTGCGTGGTCAGGCGCAGCAGCCCGCTGGTGACGCTGTTGTCGTCGACGCCGGGGAGCTTCTGGTTGAAGTCCCTGCCGTCGGCGTCGATGCCGTACCGCGAGTGCAGGAAGTAGCGGGGCACCGACCCGTCGTCGCTCCGCGTGAAGCTGTTGGTGGTCGGCTTGTCGATCTCGAACCGCCGGAAGCTGCCGAAGAACCAGAACCGGTCGCGGACGATGGGACCGCCGAGGGCGGTGTTGAAGTCGTAGATCAGGTCGATAGACTCGCGCGACGAGGCGCCGCGGTCCATCAGCCTCTGGGTGAGCTGGTCCTGTTGCAGCCCGGACTGGCTGAAGCCGAAGTACTGCTGCCCGCTGAGGGTATTACCGCCCTCGCGGCCGATCATGTTGATCCGCACGCCGCCGGCCGAGGTCTCGGCCGAGATGCCGCTGGTCTCGTAGACCATCTCCTGGTTGGCGAGATGGTTGTTGTAGTTCTGGTTCGCCCCGTCGTACCCCGAGCTCATGACGAGCTGCCCGTCGACGGCGACCGTGGTCTGGCGGACGCTCATGCCGTGGACGGACATGTAGGTCTGCTGCGCCGCGGTGGTCAGGCCGACCTCGGGACGGTTCAGCTTGATGCCCGGAATCAACTGCGCGGTCGACTGCAGGTTGTTGCCGGTCGGGATGGCGTCGAGCACCTCGCGGTCGAGCACCTCGACGCGGCGGGTCGTCGCGACGTCCACGACCGGGGCCTCGCCGGAGACGGTGACCGTCTCTTCGAGGGCGCCGACCGAGAGCTCCGCGTCGACAGTGGCCACGAAGCCGGCCGGCAGCTCCTGGTTCTCGACCACGACGACCGAGAATCCCGGTAGCGTGAAGGTCACGTTGTACGTGCCGGGACGCAGGTCGACGATGGTGTAGCGCCCCGCCCCGTCGGTAATCGCGACACGACTACCTTCGATCAGCGCCGGACTCGACGCCTCGACGGTGACACCCGGCAGGATGCCACCGGTGTTGTCGGTGACCTCCCCGATGATCTGACTGCCGGCCTGCCCAAATGCCCCGGCTGGTACAAGGGCCAGAGCGGCCAGCGCGGCGACGGCCGTTAACGAACGTCTCATGGGTTGTCCTCCTCTGACGTGCTGCGACGCGACCGTGGTAACGAAGATACGCCCGCGGATACGCGCGCGCAAGCGCCCCCCCGTGAGCCTGCCACGCACGCGAGAGCCGCGGTGCCGGCAGTATAGCGCGGCAGCAATGCCGGCGGGGCGCGCACAACGGCAGGAAGGGGATCGAGGTCGGCGCCGGAAAGAAAACGGGCCGGGAAGCAGCGTGGCTCCCCGGCCCTGGAATCGACCGGCCGCGCGTGCGTCACGCGCGGCCGCGGTCGGACGAATCCCCTACCAGTAGAGGTGCGTCGCGAACTGCAGGAACCGGCCCTGGATGGTCCGCTGCGGACGGCCGAGGCTGCCGCCGTGGGCGTTGACCGCCTGGAGAACCGGACCGCCGTTGAGCAGGTTGTAGACGTCGGCCTGCACGTTCAGGCGACGGCCGCCGGTCAGCTCGAACACCTTGCGGAACGAAACGTCGAACTGATTCAGCCGGTCGAGGTACGCGGAACCGGGCGCCATCAGCGGGATGTAGGGGCTGCTCGTGAACGGTACGCCGGCCGCCAGGATCTCCGACTCCTTGACCGAGTAGCCGATATTGCCGAGGGCCAGAAGGCTGCCCCAGAGTCCGCCGCCGCCGTTCAGCCCCGACGCGCTGTCGCCGGCGAAGCTGGTGGTGGCCAGCAGCTCCCGCGGGGTGTACGACTGCAGGGTGGCGCTGAACTGGAAGTCGCCCGGCAGCGGCACTGTCCCCGACAGCTTGAACTCGTGCAGCCACGGCATGTTGTACGCCGGCCCGACGTCCTGGCCGGTGAGCGGGCTGACGCCGGAGCGGTCGCAGAACAGCAACTCGTTCGGGTTGTCCTGCGAGTCGCAGCGGGTGATGATGTTGCGCTCGAACGTGTAGGCGCCGAAAAGGGTCGTCCCGTTCGGCAGCCGCGCGTTGAAGCCGCTCTCGAACCCGTTGTAGGCCTCGGTGTAGCCCGTATCCGCGTTGGTGTTCGTGTAGACCGGATCGGCCGACCGCCCCTGCGCATCGGGATTCAGCACGTACACCGGCAGGGTTGCCGGCACGCCGGTACCGTTCGTCGTGCAGCCGAAACCGCCGGGGCCGGGGGTCGGGTTCGTCGCGCACGGATTCGCGAGTTGGAACAGCGTGTAGTCGGAGAGCGACAACGCCCGGTTGACCTCCAGCAGGGCGCCGTAGCTGTCGCGGCGGTAATAGTTGAAGCTGGCCGAGAGCCCCGGTACGAGCTCCCGCTCGATCCCGATGTTGGTCAGGCCGACCCAGGGCCGATCGAGTCCGTTCGGGTCGAGGATGGCGGTCGACGTGCCCTGGCCGAAGTCAGCCGGTCCGAGACCGAGCTCCCAGTCCTGCACGTAGTCGTCGCCGTTGGTGCCGTGGTTCGGCACCGACCCGGCCACCCTCGCGCTGCCCCAGTCGGTGAGACCGGAATCGCCGTACGCGAGATCGCCGAGGCCCGGCGAGATCGCGTTCAGCTCGCCCATCGTGGCGCAGCGGTTCGAGGCGCTGCCGTGCCGCGTCGTGATCATCGCGCAGTCGAACCACGCGAGAGACTGCCCGGTAATCTTGCCGGTGTGCAACCGGTCGGCGAGGCTGTGGGTGACCGACGAGTTGTAGCGCCCCCACGAGAACTTCAGCGCCGTCGAAGCGTCGCCGAACAGGTCGTAGGCCATGCCCAGCCGCGGCGCGATGTTCGTCCAGTCCGGAATGTTCTCCTTGCCGGGCAGGGTGGCCGGCATCGTGAACCGCGTCGGACTCAGACGGTTCGTCGGGTCGACCGTGCCGTTGACCGTCTCCCAGCGCAGCCCGAGGTTGAGGGTCAGCCTGTCGATTGTCCAGGTATCCTGCACGTACGCCGCGATGTCCTGATACCCGAGGGAGTAGTCGACGGGGTGGTTGCCGCGGTTGATCTGGTACGGAATCGCGTCCCGATAGCGCTGCCGGAGAGCGCCGTTCCACTGCTCGGTGAGCCGGAACGGTCCCCAACTGTTCATGATGCCGAACTTCAGGTTGTGCGACCCGGTGACGTACGACAGCGAGGAGTTGGTGTTGAACCGCTCGACGTAGGCGTACCGGTTGCCCCAGTGGTACCGGTCGGCGAAGTCGTTGGGTATGTCCCGCCGCAAGGTGTTCGCGTAGTACGGATGGATGCCGCCGCCGTCGACCCCCCCCGAATACTGCGCCATGACGCCCGGATTCGTCAGCGCCGGGTAGCCGCCGACACCCGGGTAGCAGGGGGTCGCCACGCAGGTCGCGAAGCTCGGGTCGAACAACTGCGTGTGGGGACCGACGGCGCCGCCGCGCAGCCCCAGGCCCGGCCCGTTCGGCACGTCGGCCTCCTGGTCGACGTTGCTCCAGTTCTCGACGTTGGTCGAGTAGCCCACTTCGAGCAGGAGCCGGCTGCTGATGGTCGACGTCCACTTGGCCGCGCCGACGTAGTAGATCGGCGAGCCGTGGTGGCGCGACGCGGTGCCGACGTCGACGCGCGCGTCGTAGTCGTGGAACCGCTGCTTGATGATCCGGTCCAGGTAGGCCGAGAACTTGTTGTTCTGGGACATCTGCCAGGTCAGTCGCAGCAACCCGCTCGTGATGCGGTCGTCGTTGACGCCCGGCCGGAGGCCGCCGGTACCGTTGGGATACTTGACCGCCTGCATGTAGCGGGGCGCCGTCCCGTCCTCGTTCTTGTAGAAGCTGTCGGTCACCGGCACGTTGATGCTGAAGCGCCGGCCGCTGCCGAAGAACCACAGCTTGTCGCGGACGATCGGCCCGCCGTGCGCGACGTTCAGGTCGTAGATGTAGTCGCTCGACTCGACCGACGTCAGGTTGCGATCCTGAAGTCGCTGCGAGAGGTTGTCCGACTGCAGCGCGCCGTTGATGTAGCCGAAGTAGTTCTGCCCGCTGTGGGTGTTCCCGCCCTCGCGCGGGATCATGCTGATGCGCACGCCGCCGGTCTGGGTCTCGGCCGAGATGCCGCTCGTCTCGTAGACCATCTCCTGCGCCGCGAGCTGGTTGTTGTAGTTCTGCACCGCGCCGTCGCCCCCGGAGCTCATGACGAGCTGCCCGTCGACGGTGACGGTGGTCTGCCGGTTGCTCATGCCGTGCACGGACATGTAGGTCTGCTGCGCGGCGGTCGTCAGGCCGACCTCCGGGCGGTTCATCTTGACGCCCGGAATCAACTGCGCCGTCGACTGCAGGTTGCGCCCGGTCGGGATGGCGTCGAGCACCTCGCGGTCGAGCACCTCGGCCTGGCTGATCGACTGCACGTCGACCACCGGTGCCTCGCCCGAGACGGTGACCGTCTCTTCGAGGGCGCCGACCGAGAGCACCGCGTCGACGATGGCCGAGAAGCCGGCCGGCAGCACCTGCTCCTCGACCAGCACGGTCGAGAATCCGGGCAGCGTGAAGGTGATGTTGTAGGTGCCGGGGCGCAGGTCGACCAGCAGGTAGCGCCCCGTGCCGTCGGTGAATCCGACGCGGCTTCCCTCGATCAGCGCCGGACTCGACGCCTCGATGGTGACGCCGGGCAGGATGCCGCCCGTGTTGTCGGTCACCACCCCGGTGAACTGGCTGGTGGCCTGCGCGGACGCCAGGGCCGGTACGAGGGCCACAGCGGCCAGCGCGGCGACGGCCGTTAACGAACGTCTCATGGGATTGTCCTCCTCTGCCGTGTTGCGACGATTCGCGCCGTGACCGGTCACGCACGCAACCGTGGCCCCCGAACCTCCCGGGAACCGTGGCTGCAGTCAAGAGCAAAACGCGTTCCGCAGACACTGTCCGAACCGACTCGACCGCCCGATAAGCCCGAGGTGGGGTCTTGACGCTGTGCGGTCCCCTGCCTTCGCGACAGCCGACCGACGTTGCCTCAGCCCCACACCCGTGCGAGATCCAATCAATCCGATCCGGAATTCTGGATCTGTGCCGCTCGGCGGCTCGCACGGACGGCGCGCCTTCAACTACGGGATCCGTGCCGCTGTCAAGGCGGGGAGCGCCGGTCAAGCGGCCTGCATCGCCTCGGCCGGCAGGCGGTACCACGAGAGCCGGCCCGCCTCTATCGCATCCGCGATCCGATCGTCGATGCGCAGACTCGCCACAACGGGACGGCAGGGACGTTCGGTGAACCGGGTGATGAGCGCCGCGTTCCGCATCGCCCGGGAAGTGTCGCGGCCGTTCGCCGTGTAGGAGACTTCGACGGCCACATATTGGATGCCGCCCCGATCGTCCTCGGCCTCGAACACCAGATCCGCCTCGACGTAGCTCTCGATCTCGCTCGAGTGCATCGCCGCGCCGGCGTTCCTGGCGAGATCGAACAGATCGGCACCACCGAGAAGACGCCGGTCTCGGAGCCCGAGGGATCGCGCGATCAATCCGACGCGCCGTTCCGCGACATCTCTGGCGTGCGCGCCCTTGAGGATGCCGATGTCGTCTCGCATCGACTGCCGCTCGGCCGCCGCCGCCGCGAATTGTCTATCGATCGCCGTGAACCGCTCGTCGATCGCCGTGAACCGCTCGTCGATCGCCGTGAACCGCTCGTCGATCGCCGTGAACCGCTTGTCGATCGCCGCGAATTGCTCGCGCGTTGCGGCAATGAAGCCCGCGAGCTGCGCGGGCATCTCGAGGAGCTCCCGCGACAGAAGCCGGGAACGGAGCGCGTCACGCCATTCCGGGTGTTCGTCGAGTACCCGAACGAGGTCCTCTATCGTATCGATCTGCATCACTGAGCCCCGAACCGGCGGCTCGGTAGCGTCCGCGTCGCCCCGCCCTGCCCACCGGCAACCGCCCGCGGCTCCATCGACCGCCGGGAGCTGGCTCCAAGCCTTTTCACTATAGCACGGGCCACGCCCTCAGCCCCTGCCGGATCCTCCCGGCGCCGCCAAACCCCGTCGGAAGGCTCCGTGTTTGGCCCCAGCCCCCACCACCCCAGTCCCCTGCGCCTCAGAACTCCGCTGCGCCGCGTTCTACGGCGCAACTCCCGCCAGCCGTCCAGCCTGTCACGGGATGGCGTCGGCCGGCCAGGGCGTGCGGCACGGGCGACCCTGCTCGTAAAGGCGGAGATTCGCGGCCAGCCGGGAAACGACGTCCCGCATTCCCCCGGACTCGGCGGCCGCGATGAGGTCGCGCTGGACCCCGGCGGCCTCGCCGTACTGCCCCAGCTCCGCCAGGGTCATCGCCATCGTCTCGCCGAGATCGATGGTCCGCTCTCCCTGTGCCGCGATCTGCTCCACGAGCCGCAGCGCCCGCGGGCCGTCCCGGACCTCGGCGTCGGGAGCGGCGGCCAGCAGCCGGGCCAGCGCGTGCGGGAAGATCGACGCGCCGGGAAAGGCCTCGATGCCGGCGGCCAGACGGTCGCGCGCCTCCCGGTAGCGCCGCAGTTGCACGAGGGCCATCGCCGCGCCGAAGCGCGCATCCGCAACATCGGGGTCCATGCGCAGCACCGTGCGGTACTGTTCGAGGGCCGCCGCCGGATCGCCGGCCCGGCGCAGGCTGACGGCCAGGCGCAGGCGCACCTCGCGGTCGGTCGGCTGGTAGCGGAGCGCCGTCTCGAACCGCTCGATCGCCTCGCGGTGGCGCCCCTCCCCCTGCAGGAGCACGCCGACGCTGTAGTGCACGGCGGGAAAGTTCGGCGACTCGCGCATCACCCGCTCGAACTCGGCCAAGGCGCCGTCGCGGTCGCCCATCACGTAGAGCGCGGTGCCGAGCCGGTGCCGCAGCACGGCGTGATCCGGATCGAGCTCGAGCCCGCGGCGGAACAGGTCTGCCGCCGCGCTCCACTCTTCCCGGTCCAGGGCTTCGTTGCCGCGCGTCTCGTAGGCGCGCGCGCTCTCGATCAGCGCATCCACCTCCGCCAGCAGCGGGTCGGCGGGACGCAGGGCCGTGCTCCGTCGCTGCCGCAGGTGGGCCGCGGCCCTGGCCTCGTCGCCGAGAGCACGGTAGGCCATGCCGAGCGGATAGTGCGCCGCCGCGGCGCCGGGATCGCGCGCCAGGACCTCCTCCAGCAAATCGACCGCCCGCTGGTAGTCTTCGGCCAGCAACGCCGCGCGGCCGAGTCCGTAGCGCGCCGCGAGAGAGTCGGGCTGCAACGCGAGCGCCTGCTCCAGAAACGGCCGGGCCGAGACGGGGCGGTCCTGCGCCAGGCGCACCTCGCCCTGCCAGACGAGCGCCGGCACGTCGTCGGGCCGCACCCGGAGCACGGCGTCGAAGAGCGCGGCCGCCGCGGGCAGATCCCCCGCCTCCCGGCGCAGGTGACCGAGATAGTAGAGCCAGCGCGCATCCTCCGGCGCCAGCGTCGCCGCCTCGCGGAAGCAGGTCTCGGCAGCTTCCGGCAAGCTCGCCGCCATCAGCATCATGCCGAGGGCCCCGCGCGCGGCGGGTGCGTCGGACCCGGCCGCGGCGCCGTCTCCCGCACCGGTCACCGCGGCCCACCGCTCCTGAATCTGCGCCTGCACCGAGGCGCCGAGGCGGTTCAGGTCGGGAAGTGCAGTTCCGCAGGCAGGAGCTCCTTCCGGCGCCGTCAGCGCCGGCGGGGCGGCCGGCGGCGCGTCGACTGGTGCGGCGCAGCCACCGGCCAGCGCAGCCAGCCCGCCGGCGAAGATGGCTGCGGCCGGCGCTGCGAGCCGCCGGCGAAGCTCCCTGCGAAACCGGTTCAACTCCAACCCCACGCGTGGAATAATACGGATATTGAGCTCTCGCCCTGGATTACCCCGGCCCTGCTGATCGGCCTGTTCGCCTGGATGCGGTTGGACATCCGCGAGCTGCGCCGTGACCTCAACGCCCTGCGAGCGGACATGAACAAGCGCTTCGACAGTGTCAACGACAGCATGAACAAGCGCTTCGACAGTGTCGACGACAGCATGAACAAGCGCTTCGACAGTGTCAACGGCGAGTTGGCCGACCAACGAGAGCGCATGGCCAAGCTCGAAGGTGCTCTCGAAGGCTTCCTCGCCGGGCTGCGCGACCGCAACGCTGCCTGACGACTCAGCCGGGCTGTCCGGACTCCCCTTCCCCTGCCGATAGCGTCGTCCAGCGGTCGACCTCGACGTCGCGCCACTCCTCTACCGTCCCGTCCGGCCACCGCACCCGGACCGTCGGCCGTGCATCCGAATGGCCGAGCCCTACCAGCACCCGCGGATCGTTGGCCGATGCGTAGCTGCCGTCCGAGCGCGCCCGGCGCCAGAGTGTCGGCGCGCCGTCGCGAACCACCGCAACCCGCGCCCCGAGCATGTCGCGGCCACCGACGCCCGCGAGCCGCAGGCCGAGCCAGTGACGCTGCTGCCCGACGTGGTTGACCAGCAGCCGGACCGGGCCGGCGTCGTTCCCCACCAGCACATCGACGTCGCCGTCGTTGTCGACGTCCCCGAACGCGGCGCCCCGCCCCGCCTCCGACAGGGTGAAGGCCGCCCCAGCCTGCTCGGTGACATCGGTGAAACGGCCGTCGCCGAGGTTGCGGAACAGCGTCCTGCGCTGATCGTAGGGGAACTGCCCCGCCGAACGACCCGGCAGCGCGGTGATGGTGCCGTTCACGACCAGCAGATCCAGCCGGCCGTCGTTGTCGAAGTCGAACCAGGTGGTCCCCCACCCGGTGTAGGCGAGGCTGCCGGCGCCCAGACCCGATCCGGTGCTCCGGTCCTCGAACGTCCCCGACCCGTCGTTGACGTACAGGTTGTTCCCCTGCCCGTTCAGGTGGGTCATGAACAGGTCCTCGTCGCCGTCGTTGTCGAAGTCGCCGGCGTCCACTCCCATGCTGGCTTCGGTCATGCCCATTTCGCTCAGCGCCGCGCCGGCGAGCAGCCCGGTGTCGCGAAACGTGCCGTCGCTCTGGTTGATCCAGAGCAGGTTCTCCGTACCGTCGTTGGCGACGTAGACGTCGATCCAGCCGTCGCCGTCGAAGTCGGCGGTGGAGACGCCGAGGGCCGGGCCGAACCGGCCGCCCACGAGCGCCGTCTCGCTGACGTCGACGAACCGCCCGTCCCCGGCGTTGCGGTACAGGTGATCCGGCGTCCCGCCATACGTCTCCGGCGGGCAGTAGTCGCGCGCGTCGGCCAGCGTGCCGCACTCGATGCCGCTCTCCAGCGTGTAGTCGACGTTGTGGCCGACGTACAGATCGAGCCAGCCGTCGCGGTCGTAGTCGATGAAGGCGGCCGAGACGCCGAACCCCGCGGTCGGGACGATGCCCCGCTCACCGGCCTCCTCGGAGAACGTGCCGTCGCCGCGGTTGACGTACAGCGCGTCCGGGCCGTAGTTGGTCAGGAAGAGGTCCGTCCAGCCGTCGTTGTTCACGTCCCCGGCGGCGACGCCGAGCCCGTAGCCGTCCGCCTCGATCCCGCTCTCCGCGGTGATGTCGGTGAACCGCAGCCGCCGTGCGCCGTCCGGCCCGACCTCCAGGTCGTTGCGGTACAAGCGGCCCGAGAGTGGGCCCAACCCCGCCGGCGGAATCAGGGCGTCGTCCAGAGTCAGATCCACGTCGAGCATCCGCCCCTGGACGAGATAGACGTCGAGATCGCCGTCGTTGTCGTAGTCCAGCAGGCCGACGCCGGGGGGCACCAGCTCCGGGTAGTGGAAGCGGCCGGCCGCGCCGTTGAAATGGACGAAGTCGAGGCCCGAAGCTGCCGCTTCATCAGTGAACCACTCGCCGCTCGCGAGCGTGGGTACCGCTGCCTCCGTCGGGTCGTCAGCGTCCGTCACGCCGCCCGACTCGATCGCGCACGCGGCCGCCAGGAAGAGCGGAAGGATCGCACACTGCGCGGCGAACGGGAAGCAACGATCGGTGGTGGTCACGAATCTTGACAGGCCATGATAGCCGAGCACCCATCTACCGCGCGATGCGGTTCCAGGCCTGCGTGATCGTCGGCGCGCGGGTGAGGACCACCGGATCGTCGCCGGCCCTCTGAGGCTACCTGCCTGACCACGGCTTGCACCTCAATCGACGGCCAAATACGATTGAAATATGGCGATAGTGTTGTCGAAGACCTGCGACGCCTTCAAGGCGGCGGGTGCACCCGACGACAAGGCCCGCGAGGCGGCCGAGGAAATCGCCGGCTTCGAGAACCGTCTGACGCGCCTCGAGGTGATGCTGGCCCTGGTCCTCGCCGGCGTCGCCAGTCTCGTCGTCAAGACGTTCTTCGGTTGAGAGCCCGCCAGAGTTCACGCCCCCCATCGGCAGCACTCTCCCGTACGAAGAAGGGCCGGGAAGCCTCCCGACTCCCCGGCCCGTGAAACGGTGCGTCACGCCTCGCGTGTGACGCGAACGCCCGCTCGACCTACCAGTGCAGGTGCGTCGCGAGCTGCAGGAAGCGGCGGTTGATCGTCCGCGTCGCTTCGCCGAGACTCCCGCCGTACGTGGTGTTGAACCGCGTGATCGGGAAGTAGTTCGGCAGGTTGTAGACGTCGGCCTGGATGTCCCAGCGCATGCCGTTCGGCAACTGGAAGCTCTTGCGCACCGAGACGTCGATCTGCGTCAGGCGGTCGGCGAATAGCGAGCCGGGCGGCATCAGCGGGATCGAGAGCCCCTGGGTACGCGTCACGCCCTGGGCCGCGAAGTCGGCCACACTCGTGTTGTAGTTCACGTTCCCGATGTAGGAGTGGACGTCGTCGAACGTCGTGCCGCCCTGGTTGGTGCCGCCGAAGTTGTCGGTGCCCTGGATGGCCATCTCCTGCGCGGGATAGAACTGCGCCGACCCGCTCAACTGGATGCCGCCCGGCAGCGGCACCGTGCCCGAGATCTTGAAGTCGTGCAGCCACGGGATGTTGTACTGCGACGCGTCGCAGAACAGCAGCTTGTTGGGATCCTCCGGCTGGTCGCAACGGTTGAGGATGGCCCGTTCCATCGACCAGCCGCCGAAGATCGTCGCGCCCGCCGCCAGCCGCGCGTTGAAGCCGGCCTCGAAGCCGTTGTAGACATCGGTGTTCGAGCTCGAGTTGCGCATGAACCGGTCGGTGCCGGTCAGCCCCCGCGCCTCCGGGTTCAGGTTGTAGATGGTGAGCGTCGACGGCACCGAGACACCGCGCGTCGAGCAGGGGAAGCCGTTCGGGGCCGTCCCGCTGGCGGCGCACGGATTGGGAATGCTCAGCGCGGTCCAGTCGGCGTGGGTCACGCCGCGGCCGTACTGGATGATGGGGTCGAACGACTCGCGCCGGTACCAGTTCGCGTTGACCGAGAGCCCGGTCACGAGCTCGCGCTCGATGCCCAGGTTCATCAGGCTCACCCAGGGCCGCTCGACGCCGGCGGGATCCTCGGTCGGCACCGCGCCCGGAAGACCGAAAGCGGCCGACACCGGGAAGCCGATCTCCCAGTCCTGCACGTAGTCGTCGCCGTTGGTGCCGCCGTTGTGCGCGGTGCCGGCGGCGCCAACCGTATGCATGTCGGCCGTGCTCGACCCGAACGCGATGGACGGATCGAAGCCCATCGCCATCAGCTCCTGGCGCGACGCACAACGCGTATCGTCCATCGGACTCAGCGCGCAGTCGAACCAGTTGCGGTTCTCGCCCGCGTGCGTGACGGCGTTGAACTGCCGCGCGTAGCTGGTGGTGTTCGAGCCGTTGTAGCGGCCCCACGAGAACTTCACCGCCGTGGACGCGTCGCCGAACAGGTCGTAGGCCATGCCCAGGCGGGGCGCGATGTCGTTCCAGTTCGGCAACTGGTCGCGGCCGGCCACGCTGAAGTACTCCACGAAGCGGTTCTGCGCGTGCTCGGTCGCGCGGTTGCGCCCGCGGTTTATTTCATAGCGCACGCCGAGATTGAGCGTCAGGCGGTCGATGGTCCAGGTGTCCTGGGCGAAGATGCCCATGTCGGTCTGGTAGTCCATCGGCCGCCAGATCGGTGTGTTCGACACGCGCGCCTGGTAGGGCACGCCATTCTGGTACCGCTGCTCCCAGAGGTCGGCGTTCATGTCGTGGGAGCGGTCGTGGATGCCCCAACTGTTCATCACGCCGAACTTCATGTTGTGCGAGCCGGTGACGTAGGACATCGAGACGTTGTAGTTGAAGCGCTCGGGCGTCTCGTGGACGTAGCTCCAGTTGCCGCGGTCACGGAAGTTGGCGCTGACGTCGTTGCGGCGCACGATCTGGTACCAGGGGTCCATCGCCCCGCCCGACTGCATCGCGATGGCGGCCGGATTGCCGAGGTGATAGCAGGGCGTGCTCGGACAGAACGGCACGCCGGCGCCGGGGCGCGACTGCCGGAGCTGCTGGGCCGGGCCGAACGGCGGCGGGTCCTGCCGCTCCTCGTAGCTCCAGTTCTCGACGTTCGACGAGTAGCCCGCCTCGAGCAGCAGCCGGCTGCTGATGGTCGAGGTCCACTTGGCCGCGCCGGTGTAGTAGATCGGCGAGCCCTGGTGGTTGGGCGCGGTCGCCGGGTCGTCGCCCGCGCCGTGCGGGCGGAAGCGGTCCTTGAAGATGCGGTCCATGTAGCCGGAGAACTTGTTCGACGCGTTGGCCTGCCAGGTCAGGCGCAGCAGGCCGCTGGTGATGGTGTTGGCGTCGATCCCGGACAGCAGCTCCCGCCCGTCCTTGCCGTCGAGCTTCACCGGGCTCGGATCGAAGTAGCGCGGCCAGGTGCCGTCCATGTTGCGGTAGAAGCTGCCGGTGATCGGCTTGTCCACCTGCCAGCGGCGCGAGCTCATGAAGAACCAGAACTTGTCGCGCACGATCGGCCCGCCGTAGGCCGCGTTGAGGTCCCAGAACAGGGTGTTGCCCTCCGACGACGAGGCGCGGTCCGCGATCCCGGCCGGCACGCTCGTGTGGTCGGCGGCCAGCGCGTCGCTGGAGTACCCGGTGTAGAACTG
This sequence comes from Vicinamibacterales bacterium, assembly GCA_963662835.3. GTDB lineage: Bacteria > Acidobacteriota > Vicinamibacteria > Vicinamibacterales > UBA8438 > WTFV01. Next base: position 4,597,687 of record CAXXVU020000002.1, on the reverse strand, counting down.
CCCGCTGTAGGTGTTGCCGCCCTCGCGCGGGATCATGTTGATGCGGACCCCGCCCCCCGACGTCTCGGCGGTCATGCCGCTGGTCTCGTAGGTCATCTCCTGGGTCGACAGCTCGTTGTGGTAGTTCTGGATGCCGCCGTCGCGGTCGGTGCCGTTGACGAGCTGTCCGTCCACCGCCACGCTGACCTGCCGCCAGCTCATGCCGTGGGTCATCATGACCGTCTGCTGCGCCGCGGTCGACAGGCCGACCTCGGGCCGGTTCAGCTTGATGCCGACGATGAGCTGCGCGGTCGACTGCATGTTGCGGCCGGTCGGAATGGCGTCGAGCACCTCGGTGTCGAGCACTTCGACCCGGCGGGTGGACTGCACGTCGACCACCGGGGCCTCACCGGAGACGGTGACCGTCTCTTCGAGAGCACCGACCGACAGCTCGGCGTTGACGGTTGCCGTGAATCCTGCCGGCAGCTCCTGGTTCTCGACCACGACGACCGAGAAGCCGGGCAGCGTGAAGGTCAGGTTGTAGGTGCCGGGACGCAGGTCGACCAGGGTGTACCGGCCGGCGCCGTCCGTGATGGCGACGCGGCTCCCTTCGATCAGCACCGGGCTGGATGCCTCGACGGTGACGCCGGGCAGGATGCCGCCGGTGTTGTCGGTGACCTCCCCGGTGAGGGCGCTGTTGGTCTGGGCGAGCGCCGCGCCGGGCACGAGCGCCAGAGCCGCCAGCGCAACGACTGCCGTACAGGAACGTCTCATACAGATGTCCTCCTCGAACTCGGATGCGACGAATCACGGGCGCCCGGAGACCGCGACAGGTTCCCGGCCGCCGCCCGTAGCCGCGCAGTCAACTACGGCGCGGCCCCGATGTCAAGCTGATGCAACAGGCAAAGTCCATGCCGCCGGCCGGTCATGACCCGGGAACCTCGTCATTGCCCGCAGGTCCCACCATTGCAGGCAGTTGCGGTGAGCAGCGGCCCGCCTGCGGCGTGCGCCGTTATCCAAGGAATTGGGCGAGCGATCCAGAATCCGGTCGATGCGCCGCGGCACGGTGGGCCGATGCGGTCGAAAAAGGGAGGGCCGGGAAGCGCCGTGCTTCCCGGCCCTCGAAAGGCGTCACGCGCGAGACGCGTCGTGCTCCGCAACCGCGACTACCAGTGGATGTTCGTCGCGAACTGCACGAAGCGGCCCTGAATGGTGGACGACGCACGGCCGAGCGAGCCGCCGTACGTGTTGGTCCCGTTCAGGATCGGCTGGTAGTTGACGATGTTGAAGATGTCCGCCTGCAGGTCCAGCCGCATCCCGTTGCCCAGGGTGAACGTCCGCCGGACCGAGACGTCGATCTGCGTCAGGCGATCGTAGAAGAGCTGGCCGGCCGGCAACAGCGGCACGCTGATGCCCTCGGTCCGGGCGATGCCGAGGTTGTCCATCACGTTCGCGGGCGTGACGTTGTAGTTGATGTTGCCGGAGTACGGACGCGCGCCCGACAGCTCGCCGCCGCGGTGCGTGCCGCCCCACTGGTCCTGCGCACCGCCCGCCACCGCCTCCTGGGCGGGATAGAACTGCGCCGACCCGCTGACCCAGAAGCCGCCGGGGAGCGGGACGTTCCCCGAGATCTTGAACTCCTGGAGGAACGGGATGCTGTAGGCCGGCTGCGTGATCGGCACGCCGCCGATCATGTCGTTCCGGCCGCGCGGGTCGCAGAACATCAGGCGGTTCGGATCGTGGGGGATGTCGCAGCGGATGAAGACGTTGCGCTCCATCACCCAGCCGCCGAAGATCGTGCTCCCGTTGGGCAGGCGCGCGTTGAAGCTGGTCTCGAAACCGTTGTAGACCTCCGAGAAGTCGTCGCCGGTCGGCGTGTTCTGCACTACCCAGTCGTCGGCGATGCCCGCCGCCTCGGGGTTCAGGTTGAACACGCTGATCTGCGCCGGCACCAGGCCGCCGCGCGAATTGCACGAGAGGAACCCGCGGTCGGGGTCCGTCGCGCACGGGTTGTCCATCGTGAACCCGGTGTAGTCGTCGAACCCGAGGGCGCGGTTCACCCGCAGGACGCTGTCGTAGGTGTCGCGGCGGTACCAGTTGAAGCTGGCCGAGAAGCCCTCGAACAGCTCGCGCTGGACGCCGACGTTCAGCACGCTGACCCAGTTCCGCTCCACGCCGTCGGGATGCTCCACCGGGCGCGACGCGAGGCCGCCGAAGTTGGCCCGCAGGGGCGGACCGATCTCCCAGTCCTGCGCGAAGCCGTCGCCGTTGGTGCCGCCGTTCCAGACGGTGCCCTCCACACCGACCGTGTGCTCGTTCGCGGTGCTTCCGCCGAACGCGATGCCCGGATCCATGCCCATACCCATCAGGTCCGCCTGCGAGAGGCAGGCGCGGCCGTCGAGACTGGCGCAGTCGACCCAGTTGCGGTTTTCACGCTGGTACGACACGGGGTTGAACCACTCGGCGTAGGTGAACGTGTTGGCGGCGTTGTACCGGCCCCAAGACACCTTGAGCGCCGTCGAGGCATCGCCGAAGACGTCGTACGACAGGCCCAGGCGCGGCGCGAAGTCCGTCCAGTTCGGCAGGTTGCGCCGTGAGGCGAAGCTCTGCGCCTGCACGAACCGGCCGGTCTGGGTGATGGTGGAGCGCGGCCCCGGCGTGACGTTCGGCCCAGCCTCGTAGGTGTGGGCGATCATCTGCTCCCAGCGTATGCCGAGGTTCAGCGTCAGCCGGTCGATGGTCCAGGTGTCCTGCGCGAAGATGCCCATGTCGCGGGCGTAGTCGATGCCCGAGATGACGGGCCGGTTCGACACGCGGGCGAACTCGGGAACGCCGCTCCTGTACATCTGCCGCTCGAGGTCGCCGTTCCCCGTGCGGTACGACTCGTACGGGCCCCAACTGTTGTTGGTGCCGATCTTGATGTTGTGCGAGCCGGTGACGTACGAGAGGCCGATGTTGTAGTTGAACCGCTCGACGCGCCAGGTCTCCCGGCCCCAGTGGTACCGGTCGCGGAACCCGGTGTCCTGATCGTGGCGCAGGATCAGTCCGTACCACGGATCGATGGTGGGGTTGAACTGGTCCGGGCCGCTGATCTGGGCCGCGTGCCCGTAGTTCTCGAAGCAGGGAGTCGCGTGGCAGGGCAGCCAGTTCGCGGGCCTCTCCTGCGTCAGGTCCTGGCCGAGGGCGTTGACGCCGCCGGGCGGATCCTGCTGGTTCCAGTTCTCGACGTTGGTCGAGTAGCCCGCCTCGAGCAGCAGGCGGCTGCTGATCGTCGAGGTCCACTTCGCGCTGCCGGTGTAGTAGATGGGCGAGCCCTGCCAGCGGCCGGCGGTGGCGATGTCGTCGTTCGAGCCGTGGTTGGCGTAGCGCTCCTTGAAGACCCGATCGATATGCGCCGAGAACTTGTTGTTCTGGCTCGCCTGGTAGGTCAGGCGCAGCAGGCCGCTCGAGATCGTGTTCTCGTCGACGCCCGGGAACCGCTCGGTACCGTTGGTGCCGTCCAGCTTCTGTGGATCGGGGTCGAACCAGCGCGGGGCGGCGAAGTACCAGTTGTTGGGAATCGACCCGTTCGGATCGAAGCGCCAGAAGCTGTTGGTCACCTTCTTGTCGATCTGGAAGTTGCGGACGCTGCCGAAGTACCAGAACTTGTCGCGGACGATCGGCCCCCCGTGCACGAGGTTCATGTCGTACATCATCGAGATGCCCTCGGTGGAGGTCACGCCGCGGTTCTGGACCTCCTGCGAGAGGCTCTCGAGACCGTCGCGCTGCAGGCTGTCGTGGCTGCCGCCGAACCAGAGCTGGCCGCTCTGCGCGTTGCCGCCTTCGCGCGGGACCATGTTGATGCGGACGCCGCCGCCCGAGGTCTCGGCGCTCATGCCGCTGGTCTCGTACACCATCTCCTGGTTGGCCAGGTGATTGTGGTAGCTCTGGACGGCGCCGTCGCCGCCGATGCTGTTCATGTTCTGGCCGTCGACCTGAATCGTCACCTGCGACGGGCTCATCCCGTGCACCGACATGTAGGTCTGCTGCGCCGCCGTGGTCAGCCCCACCTCCGGGCGGTTCATCTTGACCCCGGTGATGAGCTGCGCCGTCGACTGCAGGGTGTTGCCGGTCGGGATGGCGTCGAGGATCTCGCGGTCGAGCACCTCGGACCGCGCCGTCGTCTGGACGTCGACCAGCGGCGCCTGCCCCGAGACGGTGACCGTCTCCTCGAGAGCGCCCACCGACAGCTCGACGTTGACGGTCGCCGTGAAATCGGCCGGCAGGTCCTGCCCCTCGACCAGGACGGTCGAAAAGCCGGGCAGGCTGAACGTCAGGTTGTAGACGCCCGGCCGCAGGTCGATCAGCGTGTAGCGGCCCGCGCCGTCGCTGAACGCGACGCGGCTCCCCTCGATGAGCGCCGGGCTCGCCGCCTCGACGGTGACGCCGGGCAGGATGCCGCCGGTGTTGTCGGTCACCAGACCCGTGATGGTCTGGGCGGACGCGGCAGCGGGCAGCAGCGCCAGAGTCGCCACCGCTGCGACCACCGTGAATGAACGTCTCATGCATATCCTCCTGAACCTGGATGCGTCGATTTCCTGGGGCCGGAGCCTTGCCGCCGTTCCGCGAACAAGCGCCGTCACGATGTCCCGCACCCCGGACATCGCCGCCCGTGCCGGCCTGCTGCCTTGTGCAAGAGCAAGGACGATGCCACCGCGCGGGCGATCGGCGCCGGGTCGCCTCGGCGCCGACGAAGTAAGCCCTTACTTTTCGTGGTGCGCATTCCGCACGCACTGTGGAGTCGTGTCGGCTCCGTTGAGATCCAATACGTGGTAGCGAGGATCCAAAATCCGGTAGTGACAGGCCGGAACGCCGTCGAGCGTCACGACCTGGCGGCCGCGTCGGCGAGCCGCCGGGCCTCCTCGACCCAGCCGTGGTAGCTCTTCCGCAGGCCGACCAGGAACGCCCGCACCTTCTCCCGATCGCGCGGGTCGGGCAGGACCTCGGACACCCGGAACGGCGGCTTGATCACCGCCGCGCAGATCGTGGAGTGGATCCGCCGGTCGAAGTGCGCGACGGCGATGGGGACAATCAGCGGCTCCGGCTCGACGCTCGCGGCCAGCCGGAAGGCGCCCGGCTTGAACGGGCCCGGCGAGTCCTCGGTCCAGTAGCTGGTCCCCTCGGGGCTGAGGATCAGATTGGTGCCGGCCCGCAGGTAGCCGCCCGCGGTCTCGAAGAACTCGTTCCGGCGCGTCTGGCGCTGCTCCGGGGTCTCCTCGATGCGGTCGGATTCGTGCGTGTAGACGGCGATGTGCCCCAGGCGGTCGTAGTAGGCCTGGTGGCCGTACTCCGAGCCGCGGCTGTGCCGGACGACCCGGATGCCGCCGTCGCCGTAACGCCGGTCGAGGATCATCGCGCTGACGAAGTGGGAGTCGAGCGTGAGCTGGAAGTTGTTCGGCAGCGTGTTGTGCTCGTGGTTCTTCAGGTGATTGAAGATGAAGATGTGCCCCGGCCGCGGCGGCAGGTGCTCCTCCCCTTCGATGACGTACCGCATGCGGCGGAACGCCTGCTGAAAACCCCTGGCGCACAGCTTGCGGACGTCGCGGGCGGGCATCTCCTCCGGCGCGGTCACGACGGCGTGGTAGACGCGGCGCAGCGCCTCGAAGAACTCGTGCTCCCGTTTCACGTCGCGCAGCATCTCCTGGCACAGCTCCGCCAGGCTGCGCTCGAGCACGTCGCCGCGCGCCTCCAGCCGCTCGATGATCGCGAAGGCCTCACCGACCGTGAGCTGGCTGCCGAGCAGGTGCGGCACGGTGTGCAGCGGCGAGTGGACGCTCAACTGCGTGCAGCTCTGCTCCAGCAGGTTGCTGACCGCGAGCCGTTCCTTCTCGAACCGGCGGGAGATGAAGAGCGCGCGCGCCGCGCGCAGATGCATGGAGGCGAGCCACAGCACGCGGCGGACCAGGGCCAGGGCCAGCCCCGGATCGTCCTGCAGCCCCGCCGCGAGCCGCTCGGTGTCGATACGGTAGACGGTGCAGTCGCGCGTGGCCACGACCGAGGCGCCGTGCGCGTCCACGCCGGGCAGTCCGGCCAGCGCCACGACGGAGCCGGGCTCGGAGATCGTCCGCAGGGCGAACGCGTCGGTCGTCGACGGGGGGCTGTAGTTCAACGCGACGCGGCCGGTGGCCAGCACCCACAAGCCGGGCTCGGAACTCCCCTGCTCGACGATCGGCTCTCCACGGCAGAAGTAGCGGCTCTCGACGGCGCGGGCGAACAGCCGCAACCGGTCCTCCTCGAGCGGGGCGAAGAAGCCCGACCGGCGCAGCAGCTCGATCAGGGGCGGCGGGGCGCGGTTGTAGGCCTCCTCCTCCCCCTCGTCCTGCAGCGCCCGCGCGAAGTTGACCGGCGTGTGCGAGTAGGCGGTCAGCCGGGCCCGCATGTCGGCGAGGCGCTCGAAGCACTGCCGGAGAACCGACTCCAGCAGAGCGACGCCCAGCCGCGGCTGTTCCTCGAAGAGTGCGGCCAGCGCCGCGTGCTCGAAGCGCAGCGTGCGGCAGGCCCGGGTGCAGACCACCGTCGTGGCGTAGCGCGGCAGGTCGCGGAACCCGGACCAGCCGACCGCCGTCCAGGGTGTGGATCGCTCCCCTACGTCCAGGTCTTCGTTGCCCTCCTCGAGGCGCAACTGGAACCGCACGGTCCCCTCGGCCACCAGGAACAGGTGCCTGGCGGGTGCGAACTGCCGCGTCAGGATATCGTCGGCGTCGAAGCGCCGCTCTTCGGCCAGTGCGGCCAGACGGTCCCAGGGCAGCTCCCGGTCCGCGTCGAGCCACGACGACCGCGCGCGAATGGAAGCGATACACTCTCGTGTCGCGTTCGTCACACTCGTCACGTCCATGGGCGCCTACGATCCTTCCGCGGTGCGGACGACCCGCCCGCCGCTGGCCAGACCCGACGGCTTCTTCCCGTTCTGGCGGGACACCCTGTCCGCGCTGGCGCGGGTTCCCGCGAATCCGCGGATCGGACTCGCCGTCACCTCGGCGGAAGGGGCCCGCATCGTCCCGGTGCGCTTCGCATCGCTCGGCGCCTGCGACATCCAGGGCTTCCTGGTCACGCTCGACGATCCGGACGCCACGGCGGCGCGGGGCCTGCCCGGCCCGCGGCCGCTGGTCGTCACCACCCACGGGTACAACGGCCGGTGCAATCCGGTGCTGGAGGCGCGCCATACCGCTTCCTGCGGCGCGGACCTGTTCTGCTTCGACGTGCGCGGCTTCGGACTGTCCCGTTCCGCCTGTCCGGTCGATCCGCGCGGCTACATGCTGACGGGACTGACCGCCCCGCACACCTCCATCCTGCGGGGCGCCGTCTGCGACTACGTGCGCGCCGTCGAGGTGGCGCAGCGGCTCGGCGGCGGCCGCGCGAGCGTCGTCTTCCACGGACGCAGCTACGGCGGTGCGCTCGCCTTCCTGGCGCAGGGCCTGACCTCGCGCGCCGCCTACCTGGCGGTGGCGCTGCCCACGTTCGGCTGGGTCGACGGGCGGCGGCGGCTCGTGACGCGCGGGTCGGGGCGGGAGGTCAACGACCACCTCGCCCGCAATCCCCGCCTCGAAGCGGCGGCCACGGCGACGCTGCGCTACTTCGACACCGTCAACGTCGCCGACCGCATCGCCTGCCCCACGCTGATCGGGGTGGCGCAACGCGACGAGGTGGTTCCCGCGGCCACGGTGTACGCCATCGCCAACCACATGGATCCGCCGCCGGAGATCGTCGAGCTGCCGGTAGGCCACTCCACCGACGAGGAGGAGCGCCGGTGGGTCGACTTCGACGACCGCTGGACGGCCGCGGTGGCCGCCCTCGGCGCCCGGGAATCCGTCGCCCCGCAGCACCCGGCGGCAGCGGCATGCAGCCTGTCGACGGCGCGTCAGTACTCGTCGTAGCCTTCGGTCAGCTCGATGTAGGTGCCTGCCGGGTCGGTCAGGAACGCGATCTTCAGCTCGACGCTCTCGACCTCGCGGTACTCGACGTCGAACTCGATTCCCATCGCCTTCAGCTTCTCGCAGAACGCCTCGAGGTCGTCCACCTCGAAGCCGATGTGATCGAGGGCCCGACCGCGGGTCGGCGCGGTCGGAACGTCCGATCCGGCGAAGCTCATGTTCATCCCCGGCACGTCGGTCGTCGTCTGAATCCGGCCGCGCGGGCGGATGCGGAGATCGAACACCTCCGCGTACCAGTCGAGCAGCTCCTCGTGCTCCGGCGTCCAGAAATGAATGTGGTAGCCGGCGATCGGGACATGCAGCGACGGGTCTTCCTGCAGCTCCACCCAGACGCCGTCGGGAGCCATGACGTAGGCGTTCGGCATCCCTTCCGCGCCGGTGAAGATGTCGCCCGCCTCCATGCCGGCGGCGGTCCAACGCTCCAGGAACTCGGCCGTGTTGCGCACCTTGAAGCCGAAGTGATTCATCACCGAGCCCTGGGTCGGTCCGGTCGGCTCGCGCTCGCTCAGCGCGATCAGAAAGTTCGGCAGCCTGACGGTGGTCAGCGGGCCCTTCTGGACGACCTCGCCGCCGAACCACTCGACCCAGATCTTCTTGTGGGCCTCGATATCCGTCACGTTCAGGTGCACGTGGCCATAGGTGATGCCGTTGGCATTCGGCGTCGCGAGCTGAGCCTCCGCGGGCAGCGCGGCGGCGGCGGCGAGCGCGAGGACCAGGGTGGACGTCAGCAGCAGCCTCATGGTCGATTCTCCTTTGGCGGCGCTCCGCGGGGAGCGGAATCCCGCGCGGCTCGCGGGGTCTCTAGTGTATCGTGCTCCGGTAGCGGCGGACACCGGCCGGCACAGCGGGAGGAGCGACATGGCTGAGAACACGAACGGGAGCGGGCGCGGCTCGCGGATCCTCGCGGCGCCCCTCGGCGCGGCTGCGGTGTGGCTGGTGGTCGCGGCAGCCGGCCCGGCCGGTGCGGCCCCGGGCACGGAAGAGCCGTCCCCGCCGACCGCGGCGCCGGCCGGTCAGGCGGAACAGGCCGCGGCCGGCGTGCCGCGCTTCCGCGTCGATCCCTTCTGGCCGTCGCTGCCGAACGACTGGATGCTGGGCCAGGCTGCCGGCGTCGCGATAGACGACGAGGACCACGTCTGGCTCGTCCACCGGCCGCTGACTCTCGACGCGCGCCAGCGCGGCGAGGAGGGCATGTGCTGCACGCCCGCCCCGCCGGTCATCGAGTTCGCGCAGGACGGCACCGTGCTTCGCTCGTGGGGAGGCCCCGGGGAAGGCTACGACTGGCCGGCGAGCGAGCACGGCATCCACATCGACCACGAGGGCCACGTGTGGATCGGCGGCAACGCGGCCGCCGACGCCCACATCCTGAAGTTCACCGCCGACGGCGAGTTCCTGCTGCAGATCGGGAGCCCCGGACAGAGCCGCGGCAGCAACGACACCGAGAACCTGGGCCGGCCGGCCGGAATCCGGGTGGATCCGGAGGCCAACGAGGTCTACGTGGCCGACGGGTACGGCAACCGGCGGGTCATCGTCTTCGACGCCGGCACGGGCGAATACAAGCGCCACTGGGGCGCCTACGGGGAACGGCCGGACGACGGCGAGCTGCCGCCCTACGATCCGGACGCCGAGCCGATCCGCCACTACCGAAGCCCGGTGCACGACGTCGCCATCGCCGCCGACGGCCTCGTCTACGTGGCCGACCGGACCAACGATCGCCTGCAGGTCTTCCAGAAGGACGGCACGTTCGTGCGCGAGGCGTTCATCCGGCCCGAGACGCTGGGCAGCGGATCGGCCTCCGGCGTCACGCTGTCCGTCGACCCGGGCCAGCGCTGGCTGTTCGTCCCCGACGGCACGAACAACGTCATCTGGATTCTCGACCGCGCCTCGCTGACCGTCGTCGACCACTTCGGCCGGCTGGGCAAGTACGCCGGGGAGTTCTACCGGCTGCACAACCTGGCCATCGACTCGCAGGGCAACCTGTACACGACCGAGGTGAACGTCGGGCAGCGGATCCAGAAGTTCGACCGGCTCGACGGGGCGGACGCGGCGCCCTGAGCCGCGAACGGCTGCCGCCGGCGACGTCGAGCTGCGGCCGGCCGGCCGGCGGCGGCTCAGTCGTCGTGATGTTCGCGGTCGTGCCGCAGGACGAACCACAGCGCGAAAGCCGCGAACCCCAGGACGACGCAAACGGCCGTAGCCGGGACGACCCAGCCGAACGTGACACCCGTTTCCATGGTGTCGACTATACCTACCCGCAACGAGAACCGGAACCATACGTCATGAGCGACACGGAGCGGACCGCCAGATTCTTCCTCGGCCAGATCGTCCACCACGTCCGCTTCGACTACCGCGGCGTCGTCTTCGACGTCGACGCGACGTTCCAGGGAACCGACGCGTGGTACGAGCAGGTCGCCCGCTCGCGCCCGCCGAAGGATCGCCCCTGGTACCACGTCCTGGTGGACGGCGCGCAGCACACGACCTACGTGGCGGAACGCCATCTGGAGCCGGCCGCCGAGGGGGACCCGATCCGCCACCCGCTGGTCCGGGAGCTGTGCGGCGCGTACCGCGACGGGCGCTACCTGCCGCGCGACGCGGTGCAGTAGCCGATGCCCGCCGCCCGCCGCCGCACGCGATCGAAGGACCGGCGCCCGGGCCGGGGTCCGGCGCCGGCGCCAGCGCCCGTCACCGCCTCCGGAAGCGTCTTCGGCATCCCCCTGGGACTCGCCCTCGCGCTGCTGCTCGTCTCGATCGTCCCGCGGGTCGGGGCGCACGCGGTCCTCGCGCAGTCGTTCCAGGGCGCCGCGGCCGTGCTGCTGGCGTGGCAGGCGGTGCTGTTCCTGCTGCGCCGGCGGGAGCCCGCCTGGCCGGAAATCGACACGGTCCTGCGCCCGCAGCACTACGTGCAGGCCGCCGTGCAGCTCTCGGTCTTCGCCTACTGGGGCTGGTACTGGCGGCCGGTCTACGACCACGCCTGGCTGCTCGCGGGACAGCTCCTGTTCGCGTACGCCTTCGACCTGCTGCTCGCCTGGTCGCGCCGCGAAAGGTATACGCTGGGCTTCGGCCCGTTCCCGATCATCTTCAGCACCAACCTCTTCCTCTGGTTCCGCGACGACTGGTTCCACCTGCAATTCCTGATGATCGCGGTCGGGTTCCTCGGCAAGGCGTTCGTGCGTTGGGAGCGCGACGGGCGGCGCGTGCACATCTTCAACCCGTCCGCGTTCTCGCTCGGGCTCTTCTCGGTCGTGCTGATCGCGACCGGCGCCACGCCGCTCACGTGGGGCGAGGACATCGCCACGACCCTGACCCTGGCGCCGCACATCTACCTGTTCCTGTTCCTCACCGGCCTGGTCGTGATGTACCGCTTCGCGATCACCCTCGTGGCAGGGTCCGCGGCGATCGTGCTGTTCGGGCTCAGCGCGCTCTACGCGGCGGCCACCGGGGTCCCCTACTTCATCGATTCCGAGATACCGACCGCGGTGTTCCTCGGCCTGCACCTGCTGGTCACGGATCCATCCACCTCGCCCCGCACGCCGCTCGGCAAGACCGTCTTCGGCGTGCTGTACGGCGTGGGAGTCTTCGTCCTGTACTCGCTGCTCGGCGCCTTCGGCGCGCCCACGTTCTACGACAAGCTGCTCTCGGTGCCGCTCCTCAACCTGAGCGTGCGCTGGATCGACCGGGCGGCCGGCGCATTGGAAGCGGGCGTTCTCGGACGCGTCGCCGAGCGGATGGCCCGCCCGAACGCCAACCTGGCGCAGATGGCGGTCTGGATCGTCTTCTTCGCCGCGATGACCCTGATCGGCGCGACCGACGGGCGGCACCGCGGCGACACCGTGCCGTTCTGGGAGCGCGCGTGCGCGGAGGGTCGGCCGCAGGCCTGCGAGCGGCTCCTGCAGATCGAGGCGTCGTACTGCGCGGATGCGGCGGCGTGGGCCTGCAACGAGCTGGGAAGGCACTACACCGGCGGCGAGATCGTCATGGCGGATGAACGACTGGGCCTCGACTACTTCGCGCGGGCCTGCGAGCTGCGCTTCCGGCCGGCCTGCCTGAACCTGCTGGCGGAGGACGGCGCCTACCGCGCGCCGCCCAAGACGCTCGACCTGCGCCTCCTGCTGCGGGAGGGTGGGAGCAACCTGATGGAGATGTCCGAGGCGGATCTGCTGGCGCGCGCGTGCGCGCACGGCTGGAATTTCGCCTGCGAGGAGGCGAGGCGATAGTTCCGTGCCGGCCCAACTTCAGGACACGCCGCGTTCGCGAGCTCTGCGGCCCATGCCGCCGGCGGCGATGTTCGCCTCGAGCGCCGCGGGTCACTGCAGATCGAGCTCCCGAGGTCTCCAGCCCACGTTGCCGGGGCCGCTGCCCGCCTCGACCTTCGCGGACCGCTGCGAATCGCGATCGCGGGTTCTCCGGCACGCGGCCGCCGTCTCGCTGGCGCTCGTCCTCGGAGCCGTAGCGGCCTGTAACCGGCCTGCGCCGTCCGGATCGGCAGGCGCGTCGCCGGGGCCGCTTCCGGAGGCGCTCGACGGCTTCCGCGCCGACGCCTGGTACCTCCCCGACGACGACCTGCTGGGCTTCGTCGAGGTCCCTGCCGGGCCGTTCACCATGGGCAGCGACCCGGCCGTCGACCCGCGGGCGTTCGACAACGAGCGCTGGTCGGCCCGACAGGCCCAGGGCACGGTCGATCTCCCCAAGTTCGCCATCGGGCGCTACGAGGTCACCGTGGCGCAGTTCCGCGCCTTCGCCGACGCCGCCGGCATCATCATGGATGTCGCGGCGCCAGACGCCCCGCCCGACCATCCGATCGGGTCGATATCCTGGCCGGACGCACTCTCCTACTGTCGCTGGCTGGAGGAGAGGCTCCGCGAGTGGAACGGTACGCCGCCACGCCTGCGCCAATGGCTCGACGCCGGCTGGCGCATCACGCTGCCGAGCGAGGCGGAATGGGAAAAGGCCGCGCGCGGGGCCGACGCGCGGATCTACCCCTGGGGCGACGTCCCGCGACGCGACCGGGCGAACTTCGGCGGCACGGACGGTCCCAGGCCGGCCGGGAGCTTCGATTGCCCGGAGTGCCCGTTCGGCCTCGGCGACATGAGCGGCAACGTCTGGGAGCTCACCCGCAGCCCGTACCAGCCCTACCCCTACGACGAGAGCGACGACACAGGCGATCTTGCGTCCGACGCGCTCTTCGTCATGCGCGGCGGCTCGTTCATGGACCCGGAAGGCACCGTGCGCGCCGCCGTCCGGGGCGGCGCCGACCCCGGCGTGCGGCGGCCGTTCATCGGCTTCCGCGTCGTCATCACACCGGCTGTCCTCGACTGACCCCGGCCCTGGCGCCGGAGGCGGACGGACCGGGAAACGCGACGTGCACCCGACTTTGCCGCCCGCCTTGACGGGCGTAACGGAAACGTGGGCTTGCGTCGGGCACGACCAGAGTCGCGGCGCAAACGCCGCGGTCAGGATGGGGCTGCGGACGAGTCCTTCAACCGCGCGATCAGCTCCGGATCGACGTGCCGCTTCACCGTCCGCCGGTCGAGCTGCAGCCGGCGCGCCGTCTCCTGGTAGCTGCCGGTACGCGAATAGACCATGGTGCAGTAGCGCCGGAGGAGCTCCTCCGCGGTAAGGCTCCCCTCCCCCAGCTCCGCCGCGAGATCGTCGGCCGGATCCGGTCCCGTCGCCGCGGGCGGGCGGTACTCCTTGCGGACGAGCACGTTGCGGACGCACTGCTCCAGCTCGCGGACGTTGCCAGGCCACGGATAGTCGGGACCGAGGTCGCGCTCGACGCACGCCAGCACCTCGTCGGCGAGCTCGGTGGCGCCGTCGGGACCGACGACGCGCTCGCAGACGAACACGACGAGGTTGCGCAGCTCTCCGGGCACGTCGCGAAGCTGCTCGCGCAGCGAAGGGGTGACGATGAGGTCCGAGCAGAGGCGGTAGTAGAGGTCCTCGCGAAAGCGCCCGGTCCGCATCTCCGCCGCGAGGTCGCGGTTGGTGGCGGCGATGAGCCTGCCCTGGAACGCGCGCGGAGCGGACTCGCCGATGCGCGAGAACTCGCGGGTCTGCAGCACGCGCAGCAGCTTGACCTGGATCGCGGCGTCGATCTCCCCGACCTCGTCGAGCAGCACCGCGCCGAACGGCGGGCACGCCTCGAGCCAGCCGACGCGATCCTGTACGGCGCCGGTGAACGCCCCCTTGCGATGGCCGAACAACTCCGATTCGATGAGCGTGGGCGACAGCGCCGACACGTTCAGCGCCTGGAATGCGCCGTCGAGGGTCGCCGTGAACGTCTCCCGCTCCGGGTCGAACGGGATGTAGCGCGACAGCCCGATGGCGCGCGCCACGATCTCCTTGCCGGTCCCGGACGGCCCGGTGATCAGGGTCGTGACGTCGTGCATCCGGTCGTAGAGCGAGCGCCAGTAACGCCCCATGTCGTGCGTGAAGATCGATTGCCAGACCGCGGCGCGCAAGCGGGCCGCGGGGGCGGACGCCCCGACGATGTAGCGGTGGATGAGGTGAAAGGCGCGCCGGATCTGGAAGAAGCAGGCGAACAGGTGCGCCGGGTCGATGCGCTGTTCCGGCGGCAGCCGATCCGGGAAGAAGTGATCGAGATCGCGCCGGAACGAGCGGTACCAGGTCACCCGCCGCCGCGCGCGCTCCGGGTCCAGATGGAGCTCGTGCAGCGGGTCGGCGTAGCGCAGGTACACCGTGTAGATGACGGCCGACGCGTAGAGGCGCAAATCCTCGACGGTCGTGTCCGGACGCCGCAGCAGCCGCTCGCGGGCGTCCCGCGCCATCCGCTCGGCGACCACGCCGACTCTCGCCAGGGCGGATCTCTCCGCCCCCGGCTCCGTGCGGAAGCTCCAGACCGCGCCGGCGGGAGCGTGGCCCGGACCCAGGATCGCCCGCTCTCCCTCGACGAACTCCGGCGAGAACGGGTTGCTGTCGGCCAGCCGCGCCAGCGACTCGATGGCGCGGCGTTCCTCGGCGCGGAAGAGCGGCATGTTCCGGAGCCGCGGGGCCGGGCAGGACGGCGGCAACCGCCCTGCCCGGCGGCTCGCAGTGTTTGCCTCCCGGCTACGGCAGCGGCACGAGCTGCGGCAGCACGTAGGCGAACATCATCGTCACGATCCCCATGAACACGGCCAGGATGATGCTGTGCCGGAGCGTGATCCGGAACAGGCGGCCCTCCTCGGACGACGCCATGCCGGTGGCGGCAACGGCCACGGCGATGCTCTGCAGCGAGATCATCTTGCCCATGACCCCGGTGGCCGCATTGGTCGAGGTGGTCAGGATCGGGTTCAGCTCGAGCGTGTTGGCGGTCACGGTCTGCAGCGTGCCGAACAGCGCGTTCGACGCGGTGTCGCTGCCGGTAAGGAAGACCCCCGTCCAGCCGAGCATCGCGCTGAAGAACGGGAACACCGCCCCGGTGGCCGCGAAGGCGAGCCCCAGGGTGGTGGTCATGCCGGCGTAGTTCATCACATAGGCCACCGCCAGCACCGAGGCGATGGTCAGCAGCGGCATCCTCAACTGCGTCAGCACCGCCTTGACTATCCCGACGAAGCGGGCCGGCGACAGACCGAGGACGAGAGACGCCGCGAACGCGGCCAGGAAGCAGGAGGTTCCGGCGGCCGAGAGCCAGTTGAAGTTGTAGGACGCCCCGTACGGCAACGCCTCCGGGGTCAGCGGCGGCAGGCGCATGATCACGTTGTGCAGCCCCGGCACGTCGAACTGCACGCTGACCAGGTTCAGCACGCCCTGGATCGGCGGATAGCGCCACGCCAGGACGAAGACGACGAGCAGGATGTACGGCACCCACGCCCCTACGAGCTCGCCGGCGGTGTAGGTACGGTGCTGCTTGACGACCTCGACGTCGCCCTCCAGCCGGAACACCTGCGCCGGCTTCCAGACCTTCATCACCAGCACCATCGCCACCAGGGCCGCGATCGCGGCCAGAATGGCCGCCACCTCCGGCCCGATGGTGTTGGACACCAGGATCAACACGCCCGCAAAGGCGAGGGAACAGGCCGCGATGGGCGGCAGCACCTCGGCCGAGCGCCTGACCCCGGACATGACGACCACCATGTAGGCGGGGATGACGATGGCGATCAGGCCGCACAGGCGTCCGGTCATCGAGCTCAGCGCGGCCTCCGGCAGCCCGGTGACGTTGGCCAGCGTGACCACCGGGATGCCGAGGGACCCGAAGGCGACCGGCGCGGTGTTGGCGAGCAGGCAGATGAACGCCGCGTAGAAGGGAGGAAAGCCGAGCCCGGTCAGCATCGCCGCGGCCACCGCCACCGGCGTGCCGAATCCGGCCGCGCCCTCGATGAAGGCGCCGAACGCGAAGCCGATCAGCACCGCCTGCAGGCGGCGGTCGTCGGAGAGGGCCCCGATGGAATCCTTGATGATCTCGAACTTGCCGGTCTCGAGCGTCACCCGGTAGAGGATCAGCGACGCGATGACGATCCAGCCGATGGGAAACAGCCCGAAGGCGGCGCCGTTGACCATCGACGCGGCGGCCTGCGGGACCGGCATGCCGTACACGCCGATCGCCAGAACGAGGGCCGCGCCGAGCCCGCTCAGGCCGGCGACCCAGCTCGGCTTGCGCCTGACCCCCAGCAGGTAGAAGAGCACGGCCAGGGGGATGGCCGAGATGAGCGTCGAGTAGGCGAGGCTGTCAGCGACGGGCGTGTAGTTGTGTTCCCACATGCGGCGAGACTGTAGCACACGATCGCCGTTCCGCCGGCCTGCAATCATCGCCGGCCGCCGGTGGTCGGCCGCGCGAGGCGGAACGCGGTCCGGGCGGAACGCCCCGCGCTTCGACGCCGCCGCGCCGGCGACGCGGATCCCCGCCTTGCGCGAGCAGTGGAGCGTGCGCGCCGGCTGCTATGCTACGCACGTTCCCTTTTCACACAGTCCCCGTTCCCGCAGAGTCTCTTGCTGATGTCCAAACGCTACTGGTTGATGAAATGCGAGCCGTCCGCCTACGCGATCGACGACCTGGAGCGCGACGGCCGGACCTGTTGGGAAGGCGTGCGCAACTTCCAGGCGCGCAACTTCATGCGCGACGTGATGCAGGAGGGCGACGGCGTCCTGTTCTACGCGTCCAACGCGGACCCGTCGGGGGTCAGCGGCCTCGCCTCGATCTGCCGCACCGGCTACCCCGACCACTACGCGTGGCAGGCCGGCCACAAGTATTTCGACGCCCGCAGCACCGAGGACAAGCCGGTCTGGTACATGGTGGACATCGCGTTCGTGGAGCGGTTCCCCGCCACCATCTCCCTCGCGACCCTGAAGAAGACGCCGGGTCTCGAGGAGATGGTGGTGACGAAGAAGGGCGCCCGGCTGTCGGTCCAGCCGGTCACGCCGGCCGAGTACGGCATCGTTGCCGCGCTCGGCCGGGGCACGCGGGGGTGAGACGCCCGCCGTTCAGTTGGCGTCGGCCTCCTGCGTCGGCGGCGTCCCGATTGCCTTCAGCACCTCGCGGGTCAGGCTCCAGCGGTCGAAGCCCTGGCGCCCGTAGTCGAGCCCGCGCCGCACGATGACCAGGTCGTGCGTCGGAACGATGACCACGTACTGCCCGCGGTTGCCGGAAGTGGAGTACGCCGACTTCGGCACGTCGGTGCGCCCGTCCGGCACCAGCCAGAACTGCCCGCCGTAGAAGTTGCCGGTCTCGGCCGTTGCGGGGGCCGGGGTGCGGACGAAGTCGATCCAGTCCTCGGCGACGAGCCGCTCGCCGTTCCAGACGCCGCCCTGCAGATAGAGCAAGCCGAAGCGGGCCAGGTCGCGCGCGTTCGTGTAGACCTGGCTGCTCAGGATGAAGTCGCCGAAGCGGTCCGTGCTGACCAGCGTGTTGCGCATCCCGATCCTGTCCAGCAGGCGCCGGCGCGGGAACTCGCGGTAGGCCTTCTCGCTGTCGAGGGCGCGCTTCATCGCGTACACGGCGAGCAGCGTGTCGTAGTTCTCGTAGTCCCAGTTGGTGCCGGGCTCGCGGATCACGGCGCGGCTGCGGGCGCCGACCACCGAGCTGGCCCCGGCCCAGTAGGACAGCCCCGATCCGATGGCGTACTCGCGGCCGGAGTTGTCGACCGGCTCCAGACCGCTCGACATGTTGAGAACGTGCCGCAGGGTGATCTCCGAGCGGGGATCCTGGTCCGGCGCGGCCGCCGCGGGGAAGAAGTCGTAGCCGAGCGGCTCGTCGAGCTTCAGCTTCCCTTCGTCGACCAGCATCCCGATCAGCGTCGAGGCGATGCTCTTGGCCGTCGACCAGGTCCGCGTCCGCGTCGTCATGTCGACGCCCGGCGCGTAGCGCTCGTGGACGATCCCGCCCTGGTGCACGACGAGCAGGCTCAGCGTCACCTGCTCGGGCGACTCGCGGTCGAACGCCCAGTCGGAGGCCGCCTGCAGGGCCGCCGCGTCGACGTGGGCGGGGAGCGGCTGCTCCTCGACCCTGTCGCCGTCCGGCCAGGCGATCTCCGCCGCGTCGCCCGGAGGATACGGCAGCTCCAGGCTCGGCAGGCCGTCGACATCGTCCAGCGTCTGGTCGGGCGCGAGGATCACGCAGCCGACTCCCTCGCGGAACGCCGCCCGCATCTTCGGCGCGCCGTGGCCGTTGCCGATGACCACCGCCCTGCGCGCGGCGTCGACCTCGTAATCGCCGCCCTCGGGGGTCCCGACCGGCTCCGGCAGGAACGCCAGCTCCTGCGCGAAGACCTGCTCGAGCGTCCGGTTCGAGGTGAACAGGCCGTTGCACAGGAAGATGGCCTGCTGCCCCTGGCGGACCATCCGCCGCTGCTGCTGCCAGTAGTCGTAGGTTTCCTTCTGCTGCGCGCCGGCGGTGCCGCCGAACAGCAGCGTGCCCGCGAGCGCCGTGGCGAGGACGTTTCTCATCGGAGCCTCCATCTACTATGCGTCGCCGCAACGGCCGGACGGCCGCCGGACCCGCTCACGTTGCCGATCACGCATCGTGTTCGTTGCTGCGCCCATTCTACGCCGTTTCCGGGGCCTCGCCGCCCACGGTTGAACACGTCCATCGCATGGGCTATTCTGCTTCGACACCTTCACCCCCCGAAGGGAGAGAGCGATGCCCCGCCCCGCCGACGCCGAGATCGTTACCTACGGCTCGCCAGACGGCCGAGACGCGCGACAAGGCGGCGGCGCAGGCGGCGGCCGGCCGGCATCTCTGATCCGCCCGCCGGCGGGGCCGGAGTTCCCCGGCTGCCGGCCGTTTCGATTGACGAAGGATGATCTCGAGACCTACGAAGGCCGGTTCGAGTATTGGAACGCCGACACCGAGACCGCCTGGAAGATGTGCGAGCCGACCAGCCGCACGCACGAGCAGCCGTCGCAGCGGCTCGCCGCCCTGGGCCAGGTGATTGCCGCCGTGCGCGGCGCCCCCATCGAGTGCTACGGCAGCATGGACCTGATCCTGCGCAACGAACGCGGCGAGAAGTGGCGCATCCTCCAGGCAGACCAGGCGGCGTACCTGTATCCGGGTCGCGCCCGCCTGCCGGTTCACGGCCTGGTGATCGGCGAGCACGATCTGCCGAACGTCGTGGTCGAGGTGGATCACACCACCGACGTGCGGCGCGGCAAGCTCGGCCTCTACGAGGCCTGGGGATTCCCGGAGGTATGGGTGGACGTCCCCGATCAGACGTCTCCCGGCCGCCCGGCGGGCCGCACCCCCGGGCTGACCATCCACCTGCTCGACGGCGATCGCTACCGGACAGCCGACGCCAGCAGCTCCTTCCCCGGCTGGACCGCGGCGGAGATCCACGCCGCCATGAACGAGTCGCTGCCCTCCCCGGCCACCACACGGGTGCTCGAACGCGTCGGCCGCGCGTTGGGCGCCCGCGACGGCACCGGCCCGGACGACACGCCGTGGCTGCGCCGGCAGCGTGAGGAAGGGCGCGCGGCCGGTCACGCGGAGGGGCGCGCAGCGGGTCATGCGCAGGGGCGCGGCGAAGGACTCGTCGAGGGTCGCGCCCGACTCCTGAACGTCGTCGTCCGGAGGACGCTGGCCTCGCGCGGCATCTCCGCCGGCAGCGTCACGCTCGATGCCGACGATCTGGCGGGGCTGACCGACGAGGACGTCATGGACGCGCTGCTGGCGTGCCGGGACGCCGCGGACTTCCACACCCGGCTCCGAAAACGGCCGCGCTGAAGCGAAGGGTCTCGCTCTGCCGCTCTGCGGGAGACGACGAGTCGAATCAAGCTGGCCGGCGTCAGAATGTCAATAGTCGGCCGCCCGTAGCGACGCGCGGATGATCTCCCGGTCGTTGCGGTGCACGATGTGGCCGTTCGCGTAAGCCGGGTGCGACCAGTTGATCACCCGCGCCGCGATGCGGCCGTGCGGCGTCCGGGTGCCGGAGCTGCCCGTCGGCTCGATCAGCCGGGTGCGGCTCAGCTCGACGTAGCCCTCCGGGGTGAACTGGGCGATCATCAGGAAGCCGTCGTCGTTGTTGACGAAATAGCGGTCCTCGTGGCGCACCAGGAACGCGGTGGCCCAGCGCGCCTGCGCGGTCATGTCGGGACTCATCCAGATGCGTTCGCCGGTGCGCGCGTCGAGCGCCCGCAGCTCCCCGTAGCTGTCGACGCCGTAGACGTGGTCGCCGATGATGATCGGCGTCGTCACCATCGCGTGGATGGTGTCGGTATCGCCGGGCAGCTCGCTGCGGCTCCGCCCCTGCCAGAGATGGGTCGCGGCCGGCCGGTCCTGGCTGAGCCGCATCATCATCGAGCCGTTGAAGAACTGGGATACCAGCAGGTAGTCGCCGCTGCGCACCGGGGTGGCGACGGTCACGCCCATCGAGACGTCCCACGGCTGCTCCCAGTAGAGCTCGCCGGTCTCCGGATCGAGAGACGCGAGCGCGAGGGGATGCCAGACGATCAGTTGGCGGACGCCGCCCGCCTCGTAGATGACCGGCTGCGCGTAGCCCATCTCCGTGCCGGTCTCGATCGCCCGCCAGATCTCCTCGCCGGTGTGCTTGTCGAACGCCACCACCAGCGCGTCGGGCTCGCCGCCGACCACGGTGATGAGCCGGTCGCCGTCGACCAACGGAGCGCTCACGATGCCCCACACCGGCACGCTGGTGTCGTACTCGGCGACGTAGTCCTTCTCCCAGAGCACGCGGCCGGTCTCGACGTCGAAGCAGAAGAGGCGCCCGGTCCCTCCGACGATGTAGACCCGATCGCCGTCGACGGTCGGGGTGGCGCGCGGGCCGACCGCGTAGGCGACCGACAGCATCCGGTAGCTGGTCTGCCACTCGTACGTCCAGAGCACCTCGCCGGTTTCCTCGTCCAGCGCCACGGCCCGCTCGGTCCCGTCCAGCGTGCGCGACTCCGGATCCTCCATCCAGTCGGTGATGAAGATGCGTCCGCCCGCGACGGCCGGACCGGAGTACCCGGAGCGGATGGGCGTGCGCCAGGCGACGCGCAGCTCGTCCGGCAGCTCCTCGACGATGCCGGTCTCGGTCCAGACGGCGAGCCGGTCCGCGCCGCGCCACTGCGGCCAGTCCTCCGCGGAAATGGCCACGACCGTTCCTGCCGCGATCACCAATGCACCGGCGAAACTCAGGATCTTGCGCACCGGGTTCTCCTCCGTCCTCGGATCCGTATCAGTTGCGCCCGCCGGGGTCCTCGGCCGCCTCGCGGGCGTCCTGCTCCAGAATCCGCGCGCCGCCGAGAATGCCCCGGAACGAGTAGTTCGCCTCGTGACAGGCGTACTCGTAGACCCGATCGCGGGTGGCCGGCCAGACGTACTCGCCGCTCCACGGCGCGCTCCACACCGTCGGGTCGTCGACGGTGAACCGGTACAGGAGCGCATCCGGGGCAATCCGGGTGAACCGCTCCACCACGTGCAGGTTGCGCGACGCCCCGCCGAGCGCGGGGGTGTCGTTGAAGTTGGTGGTGTCGACGACCAGCGTGTCGCCTTCCCAGCGCCCCACCGAGTCGCCGAGCCAGCTCCGGATCTCCGGCGGCGCGTGCTCCTGGTTCATCCGCACGATGCGCGCGTCGTGGACCATCTCGACGTGGATCAGCACGTGGTCTTCGGTCTGCACGATCTTCTTCAGGTTGTTGTAGAGCACCGGCAGCATCGGCGGCCCGCCGACCGACCCGAACCCGAGGAGACAGCGCTCGGCGAGCGGCCGGATCTCGGGATCGTCGTAGGGTCCGGGCGCGTCGAGGTCGTCCGCGAGCCACCAGGCGGTACCGGTGTTGGGACGGAAGAAGCGCGCCCGTTCCGCCGCCCGCGCCCGGGCCGCGCCGGTCAGCGGCGGTCGGCGGCCGTCCGGCGGATCGGTGATGATCGACGTCCGCCACTCGCCGTCGATCTGGAAGACCCCGGTGCCGCGATCGACCCAGAAGGTGTTGTAGCCGCCGACGTTGCCGGCTGCGCCGCCCGAGCCGTCGCCGCCCACCGGCGGCGCCACCTGCGCCGTCTCCTGCTCGCCGCTCTCGGCGAGGCGCGCATCGCGCCGCTCGTCGGACCCGCTCGGCGCGATGCTGAACAGCGTCCTGAGCGCGCCGGGATCGGACGCGACCAGCGCCGCCTCCTCGGCGGTGAGGATCCCCCGGCCGCCGAAACGCCGCGGGCGCTGCAGGGGCGTCAGCGTCGCCGTGTCGTAGGTGCCCGACAGGTCGGGCCTGCCGCTCGCGGTGCGTGGAATTCCACCCTGCGCCTCGGCCGCCGCCGGCAACGCCAGCCCCAACGCGAGGCTGGCGGCAAGGAATCGACTGGTCATCGTCGTCATCCTCCAGCTCTTCGAGGCGGATGCGCCCATACCCGCACGCGGCGCATCCGGGCGCACCGTGCGCGAGGCCGGGGCCGCCGAGATGCACCCATTCCGCACGCGGCGCATCCTCCCACGTGTCGTTCCGCCTGGCCCGAGCTCGTTGCCCGCGGCTACGATTGCCGCCCGACCCAGCCTGTCGGGGTGTTCCGCCGTTTCCGCGGCAGACTTCCTAGCGTTCCTAGCGGCCGGCCTCCGCCGCCAGCTCCTTCTCGCGCGCCCCGGCCATGATGTTGTAGAGGCCGTAGTTGCCCTCGTGGCAGGCGTACTCGAAGATCGGCTGATCGTTCTTCGTCATCGGGATCCGGTAGGTCCACGGCTGGTCCCAGGCGTTCGGATCCTCGACCGTCACGTCGTACAGCAGGGTCCCCTCGGACACCCGCGTGAAGCGCTCGACGAGGTTCAACGCCGCGGAGGTGACCCCGCGCCGGAAGCTGGTCTCGCGCAGGAAGTTCCTGGTCTCGACGACCAGCGTGTCGCCTTCCCAGCGTCCGCGCGAATCGCCCATCCACTGCCGCAGGCCGTCCGGCAGATGCGAGCGCCCGTCGAGCGGGATCACGCGCGAGCTGTGAACCATCTCGTTCAGCAGCACGACGTGGTCCTCGGTCTGGAACACCTGCACGTTCTGGTTGTAGCCGCCCGGCGTCATCGGCGGTCCGGAGTTGAAGCCGAGGATGCAGCGGACCGCGAACATCCCGGAGCCGAGGGTGTCGAGAAACCCGCCGGGAGTCGGCTCGTGGCGATTGACGCCTTCGCGGGCTCTCATCTCCGCGTCCAGCTTCGCGGTCGCCGTCGCGTTCAGCGGCGGAACGCGGCCGGTCGGCGGGTCGATGACCAGCGACGTCTGGTTGGTCGCGGCCACCGTGTCTCCCGGATCGAACCAGAACTGGTTGTAGTTGCCGACGCCGTCAGCCGGCTCGATGGTGTCGCGCACCTCGAAGGCGGCGAGACGGTCGGCCTCGAACTGCGCGGCTTCCTCTTCCGTGAAGAACGCTTGATCCGCCAGGTCCTCCGGCCGCTCGAACGGCGTGAGCGTGCGGAAATCCCAGACGCCGTTCAGGTCCGGAGCGCCCCAGGCGGTGCGCGGCGCGACGTCCTCCGCCGCGTCCTGGGCGTGCCCCGCCGCCGGCGCGAGCGCCAGGAACAGGGCGACGACGATCGCGAACGACGACGCGAGCATTCGATTGGCCACGTGGACCTCCCTTTTCTGCGACCCGCCCGAGTCCGGGTCCCGCATTCACGGTATGGCAGCGCGTTCCTGCCGCGCCGTCCGGCCGCCGCTACTGTCCGTCGAAGACGTACTGCACCACCGACTGGAGCCGGCCCGGCTCGGCCGCGAAGTCCCTGAGCTGCACCGGCACCGCGTAGGCGCCGACCACGTCCTCCACGGTCTGGCCGGCCGCCTGTCCCGCCTTCGCCGCGTCGACGATGCCGTTGTAGAACGTGCTGTAGTTCACGAGATCGTCCCACACCAGCGTCTCGTCGTTGTGGCCCGGAATGATGATGTCCACGTTCGGAATTCCGGCCACCGCCTTCTTCAGGGTCTCGCCGAACTCGAGCGCGCTGCCGTTGCCGTTGGCCACGTCGAGGAAGGGCAACCCCTTGCGGGCGAACATGTCGCCGGTGTGCACGGTGCGCGCGTTGCGGAAGACGATCCACGTATCGCCGTCGGTGTGTCCCCGGCCGAAGTAGTAGAGGTCGATCGCATCGGCGCCGTCGAACAGCGTCATCCGGTCCGAGAACGTGGTCTGCGGCAGGTACTTCGCGTTGTCGCCCTTGAACGCATCGCAGTTGGTCACCGGCTCGCAGGTCTCGCGGGACATCTGCGCCGCCGTGTTCTCGTGCACAACGAAGTCGACGGTGTCGGAGAATTCGACGTTGCCGCCGCTGTGGTCGTAGTGGGTGTGGGTATTGATGATCGTGGTCACCGGCTTGGGAGTGATCCTGGCGATCTCCGCCAGGATGTCCTGCCCGTAGCCGTAGATTTTCGTGTCCACGAGGGTCACGCCGTCGCCGGTCAGGAAGACGGCCGTGTTGCCGCCGCCGCGCATGCCCTGCTCGGCCGGATCGTTCGCGAGCATGTAGAGATTGTGCGCCACCTCGTGGAGCACCAGGTTGGCGCGGGGCTCCTCGGCCGGCTCCTGCGCCACGTTGGCGACCGCCGTCGCCAGGACGCCGACCGTGGTCACGATTCCCAGACAGACCATACGTCGCATCGGTACCTCCTCAGCCACGCGATCCGGATCGGCGCGCGGTGAGCAGATCCTACCGCTGACGGCCGGCGCATGCTATCCCTATTGCAGCGTCCACGCCCCGATTCTCGGCTATAGTGCAGAGAAATCGGCGTTTCGGAGGCTCCATGACCACAGGCAACGGACAGTCTCGACGCGCTTTCGTCAAGCAGGTAGGCGCCGCCGCGGGAGCGGTCGCCCTCTCGCCTGCGGCCATGGCGGAGGCCGGCCGGCCGGCCCCGCAGCTCCCGGCGGAGACGCCGCGGTCGGTGCATCCCACCCTCAATCGGAGGGCGCGCGGCTGGCTCCGCTTCCTGTGGGAGAAGGCGACCACGCCCGACGACTGGAGCGCCGACGGGGTGCCGCACATGTGGTGGGACCGCTACTCGAATCCGGTGGTCACCAGCTACGGCCGCTTCGACCTGCACAACTCCTCGTACGCCCTGTTGCTCATGGCGGACGAGACGCCCGCCTGGCGCGAGGTCTACTCGCGGATCGCCGACGGGCTCGCCGGCCGCTACCCCACCTACTGGGGCGCGATCGACTGGCTGACGCAGATCGGCGACGACCCGCGGCGGGCGAACTACCCCCCTCACGTGATGCAGATGATCCCCGAGCGGCTCCGCGGCAGCTACAACCGCATCGGCTGGACGGCGAACGGCATCGAGCCGTGGGGTCTGTCGCCCGACCCGATCGGCTCGGACGGCAACCTGTTCTTTCGCGGCTGGTTCAATCTCGTCCTGGGGATCTACCGCTACGTCTCCGGCGACGACAAGTACGAGCGGCCCTTCGAGGTCACCGGATACGGGGACCGGGTGTTCGAATGGGACCAGCACAGGATTGCGGCGCTGCTCGAGCGGCAGTACCGCGAGCGGCCGGAGGGGCCGCAATGCGAGAACACCAAGATCTGGTTCCCGTGCAACGCCGCCGCCGGGCTCGGCATGTACCTGTACGACCGGATCCACGGCCGCGCGACGCACCGGCCGGTGGAAGGCTGGCTGGAGTACGCCCGCGAGAACTTCCTGGGGATAGGAAGCAACGGCAGGCTGGAGTGGGTCACCAGCTACTACGACCCGATCGTCAACCACAAGGCCA
The DNA here is from genome assembly GCA_963662835.3 of Vicinamibacterales bacterium. Taxonomy (GTDB): domain Bacteria; phylum Acidobacteriota; class Vicinamibacteria; order Vicinamibacterales; family UBA8438; genus WTFV01. The sequence goes on along the minus strand of CAXXVU020000002.1, from coordinate 4,571,629 downwards.
ACGGCGGCCCCGGCGCCGGCGTCGGCACCGCCTTCCTGCTGCTGCCGCAGGATCGCGAGCTGGCCGCGCTCCTCTACGAATCGGCGGCCAACGCCCTGGGCTGGAACGACCCGCGCGTCGAGATCCGCGCGTCGCAGGCGGGACTGGTAATGGCGCGCGAGCTCGGAGACCACACCGCGGCGGCGCGGCTGCGCGCGGCGGCCGAGCGCGAGTTCGAACCACGGTACTTCGGCGACGACGACGAGATGTTCGGCTGGTGGTTCGGCTTCAACGAGGCCTATCCGCGCGGGCAGCGGAGCGCCTCCATGATGGTGTCCGAGGTCGGCCTGGGCGACGCCTGGTACCGCGCGTTCGAGGCGCCGCACATGGACAAGTTCGAGGCGCCGACGGTGGAGGGCGTCGACTTCCCGGCCCTCGGCGTCTATCAGGCGTGGAACGACACGGCCAGCGGCGCGCTGCACGTCGGCACCTACGCCGCCGCACCGGATCGCCGCGGCCTCGACACCGCGTGGCGGGTCACCAATCTGCCGAACACCGACGACGTCTTCATCCTGTGCGACGGCGAGCCGTTCCGGCGGTTCAGCGTCGACGGACCGAACGCCATCCGCGTGGACACCACCGTCGACCTGCGGCACTACCAGATCTTCACCGGCTACCGGGGTCCGGGTGGGCGGGCCGCCGGGGCGCGGCGGGAACGGCCAGCCGGCGGCGCCGCGGCAGCCGGAGCGGGGCTGGCGGCCGCGGCCGACCGGACCGGGCCGAACCGGCGGCCGCCCGACGCCGGGAACGCGACCAGCAGCTTCTCGCCGAGCGGACCGACCTGCCCCTGCTGCGTGACGTAACCGGCTGCCGAGGGACGTCCACCCTGCGCACGCAGGCGGACCGGCCTCGTGCGGCGCAACGGCGTAGCGGGGCGCTCCCCCGCCGGTATCGACACGACCGATCCGGTGTTCTAGACTACGCCCGCACGATGCCGAATAGACTGGAGAGAGCGTCGAGCGATCGCCCTGGGCATGGGGCTCTGAAGACGATCACATGATCCTCGTGAACCGGCACACCGAGACTGCGCACGAACCCTTCCACGCGACGCTGCGCATCAAGCCCGCTTCGCGCATCGATCTGATCGACGTGCGGGGCACGCTCCGCGAGGAGTTCGGGTCCGACTTCACCCGGTATCCGAAGGCGTTCTACATCTCGGACCACACCACGGCGGGCTACCTGGACCGGCGCCTCGCGGAGGTGCTCGAGCACGACGGCAACAACATCCAGGACTATCTCCAGGTCTTCCAGAAGCTGTTTCCTCCCGACGCGGGGTACGTCCACGACGAGATCCACCTGCGCACCGAGCTCTCCGACGAGCAGCGCGCCACCGAGCCCCGCAACGCGGACTCCCATCTGACCTTCATGGGCGGGGGCCTGCGCAACTGCGTCTCCTACGACCTGCGGGGAGACGAGCCGGTGTGGTTCGTGGAGCTGGACGGGGTCCACGCGGGCGGCACCCGGCAGCGGCGCACGACGGTCCTCGCCTACAACCGCGAGGAGGACGTCGTCCGGCTGCAGGTTCCGGTGCCGGCGTCGCCGCACTCCATCGACGCGCAGAACCTGCGCGACCCGCGGCTCGGCTTCATCGACCAGCTACAGGACCTGGCGCAGAAGCACGCGGTGGCGTTCGGGCGCTTCGACGTGTCGCTGCCGGCCGAGGAACGCCACGCCGGCCTGACGGTCAACGAGTACGAGACCCTGCTGATGAGCCACGACCTGCGGGAGGTTCTCGGCAACCCGCTGCGCTACATGGCGGAAGTGGGCAAGATGGGCAGGGAGGCGCTCCAGGCCCCGCTGACCATCCCCGCCCGGGCCCTCAACTACGCCCAGTACGATGCGGTCCAGTTGTTCAACGAGCTCATGGATCGGGTGGGCGTGCGCCGCTCGGTGGTGGAACGCCTGGTGAACCGGGCACTGGCCGTCCCGGTCTCCCACTTTCTGCGGATGAAGAGGGGAATCAGCCTGCCCCTCCTGGACCGCCGGGGCGACGGCGTCGGCGAGATCGGCTGGGGCACCTACCAGAGCCCGATCCTGGTCCAGTGGAAGGGCGCCGGCGGTCCGACGCGGGCGCTGAACGTGAGGCTCGTTCGGTTCGTGTAGCTCGCGACACGGATCGCGGCAACAAGAAAATTCAGCAGATCCGCGTGGCGAATGGACACCGCCGAATGCACGCAGATCTCCCCGTCGATGAGGTCGGCGAAACGCTCGGGGTCGAGCCACTCCAGGAACTCCTCCGCGGTGAGGAGCTCGCGTTCGAGGTCGGCGGCGACCGACATGCGTGTCGGCATGAAAGCACTGTAGCACGCCGCGCGAAGAGGCCCGCCGGCAGGCTCGATGGAGCGATCCTGCCGGCGGGGTACCCGGTGCGCCAAGGCGTTCCGGCCCGGTCGGCGACGTCTGCGCCGGCGCTGCCTCTCGAATCAGTCGATCGCGAAGCAGTAGAACAGCCCCGCGCCGCCGGTGCCGACCAGGTTCTCCTGGCTGCAGCCGCGACTGGGGTGAGTCGAGTTCCACGAGCTGTTGCCGCCGCCCTGCGTATCGGAGTGGCCGACCTGCGCCGACCCCTCGCCGTTGCTCGTCCAGTTGCTGCAGGTGTGATCCGCGTCGTCCATGAACGCGGTCCCGTCGGGCCGCGAGCCCGTGAGGATGTCGTGCTGGTTGGGCGAGTCGCCGACGCCGTTGACCGGGTTGCCCTCCTCGGTCAGCGCGATCATCTTGCCGATGGCGTTGCCGATCCGCGCCTGGTCCAGCGTGTCGCCGTGCAGCCAGCCGAGGTCCGCGGCAATCTGGCGCCGGGTGTCGTACGAATGCCAGGGACCGGTGCCGATCCGGTCGCGCGCGTTGACCGCGTTCTCGCCCTGCGTGCTCAGATACGCGCGCCACGTCGCGTCTCCCCGCCCGGCCGCGGCGGCGAGCGACTGGCAGTGCGCGTCGGCGCCTTCGAGGCCGCCGAGGTTCGCGCCGTCGCCGAGCCCGACGCTGGTGACGAAGAACGTCATCTGCGGCGCCTCCTGCGCCGCCGCCGTGAATGAGATTCCCGCGATTGCGGTGGCCAATGCGACTGCGATCGCACCCGTTCGAACGTGCTGCCCATTCATGAAGTCCCTCCTCTTCATTCGTGTGGGTCGTGTACGCTTCGCTGCCCCCCCTGCTAGGTGCAGACGTCGCCGAGATATCCGCCGCCGCCGCAGTAGCGCACGTCCTGAAGCTGCAGCAGGATGCCGTCCGGGTCCGTGAAGTAGAGCTCCGGCGTACCCTGCGGCGCGCCGCCGCGGTCGGGCATCCGCATCGTGACATACGACGAAAGGGGCTCCGGCGGCCCCTGGGCGTCCGCCGGTCGCCGCCGGATGCCGAACTCTTCCAGCGTGGCCATCACTTCCTCGTGCTGGAAGTTCTCCATCGACATGCTCGCGTGATGGATGCGGGCGGGCCCGGGACCCTGCGCCAGTGCGAGGAACTGGCGACCCGAGCCGACCGACAGGAGCGGCAAGGCGCCCTGGTGGCGGGTGATCGGCATCCCGAACAGCCCCTGGTAGAAGTCGATCGACCGCTGCTGATCCGACACGAACACGGTGAAGTGGTTGATGTCCTGCAGCGCAATCAGGCCGGCGCTCGCCGACGGTTCCGGGTTCTCGCAGAGCTCGCCGAGCAGCCCCTCGCCGCCGCAGTAGTTGCTGTCCTGGAGCTGAACCACCACGCCGTCCGGATCGCCGATGTAGAGCTCCGGCGTACCCTCCGGCGCGCCGCCGAACTCGGCCCCGCGCATCCGGATGCGCACCCGGCGCGGAGCGTTCCGCCCCCCCTGTTCGACCGGGGCGACGCCGTGCTCGCCGAGGATGCCGACCGCCCGCCGGTGGTCGAAGTCGTCGACGTTCAGGCAGAAGTGGTTGATGCCGGGCGTCGCGTCGGGCCGCCCCCCACCCAGCGCCAGGAACTGCGGTCCGCTGCCGATCCGCAGGATCAGCGTCCGCGCCTGGCGAGCCGCGATCGTCATGCCGAACAGGCCCTGATAGAACTCCAGCGACCGCCCGATGTCGGTGACCGTCAGCGTCATGTGGTTCCACGACCGCACCGGGATCGGCGGTCCGCCCGCCTGTCCGGCCGCCAAGCCGGTCCGCTGCAGGACGGACGGCGCCGTCGCCAGCGCGGCCACGGATCCAAGGAACGAGCGGCGGGTCAGGTGCGAGGCAGCCGGGCGCCGGGCGTCGTTGGTGGCGGCGTGAGTGTCGTGCATGGCGCGGACTCCTGTTTCGAAGGGGACGTGGTGGCGTGGCGCTTCATTATAGACAGCGCACCACGTCGCCCTGGCACGGGCCGCCGCGCTCGGCGACCGACACGCACATCGCGGGCGCCCGGCCGGTTTCCGTTGCACGCCGGCAGGCCGACCGGCTCGCTCCGCCCCCGTCACTCGTAGTAGCGCTTGTACATACCCCGCCGGAACAGGAACCCGCCCAGCGGCCCCAGCCAGGCGAGCACGTGGTACTTGTAGCCGAGGTCCATCAGCTCGATCAGATTCCCGTCCATGTCCTTCGCGAAGAAGAACGAGTGGCCGCGCGGCGAGCGCTCCGGCCGGCTGACGACCTCGACCCCCTTGCCGACGAGGTAGTCGTACCACCTCTGCGTGTTGCGGACGTCGAAGGCGATGTGGGTCAGGCCGACCCGGTTCCAGGGGATGTCGACCGGCGGCTGGCGCGGCCGGAACTCGAAGATCTCCAGCACCGCGCCGCCCGGCACGCGGATCCAGCCCACCTTGCAGCTCGGGGTCTCGGCGTCGACGCCGAAGAAGCTCCGCACGCGGTCCGACGGCTGGTCGGCCACACCCACGAGCGGGCAGCGGAAGACGTCCCAGTAGAACTTCACCGCCCGGTTGAAGTCGGAGACGGTGATGCCGGCATGGCTGAAGGATCGGGCTCTCACGACAGGCTCCTCAGGTCGGTCTCGGCGATATGCTCGGCCACGCGCAGCGCCTGCGCCGCGATGGTCAGGCCCGGGTTGACGGCGGCCGACGACGGAAAGAACGACGCGTCGACGGCGAAGAGGTTCTCGATGTCGTGCGACCGGCAGAAGGGATCGAGCACGGACGTGCGCGGGTCGGTCCCGAAGCAGAGCGTCCCGCACTGGTGCGTGGTGTTCTTCGTCTTGTGCGAATGGGTCATGACGAGCCAGAACCCGAGCCGGCGCAGGATCCGCCGCATCTTCCGCACCAGCCGCCGGTGCGCGCGCCCGTTGTTGGGACGGTACTCCAGGCGGATGCGGCCGTCCGCGCCGACGGTGACGCGGTTGTCCGTCCGCGGCAGATCCTCGGACAGCGCGAGCCAGTCGACGCCGCGGGCCATCCAGGCGTCGTAGGCCCGGACCGGCACCCAGGGGACGACGGTCTGCCCCATCACGCCGTGCGTCCGGCCCTGCGACTGGATCTGGCCGAGCGGATGGCGCGTCTTCGGGCCGCTGAAATAGAAGTCGTTGATCCCCACCGTCTTCTGGAACACCGCGTGGTTCATCCGGAAGGGATGAAACCCCTGCATCATGGTGGCCAGGTGCGCCATGTAGCGGCGGCCGACCAGCCCCGACGAGTTGCCGAGTCCGTCCGGATGCCGGTCGCTTGCCGACCGCAGCAGCAGCGCGGCCGAGTTGACCGCCCCGCAGGCGACGACGACCAGCGGCGCCTCGACGCGCAGCGCCTCCCCGTCCCGCTCGATCTCGACCGCCGCGACCCGCCGCCCGCCGGCGCGTGTGAGCAGGCGCCTGGCGAACGCGTTCGTCCAGAGCGTGACGTTCTCCTGTTCGGTGGCCGGTCGGACGCAACAGACCTCCGCCTCGCTCTTGGCATGCCGTTGACACGGAAACGAGTTGCAGGTGTTGCAGAGGATACAGCCCTCCGGCTCCCCCGGATCGATCAGCCCGAGCGGCAGCGGCGCCGGGTGAAGGCCCTGGCCCCGCAGGCGCTCCACCGTCTCGGCGATCTCGGGAGCGTGCGGGATGGGCGGGTGGGGATACGGCCCGCGCGGCGGCTCCGTCGGGTCGTGCCCCGCCTCGCCGTGCACCTGGTAGAGCCGCTCGGCCCGCTCGTAGTACGGCTCCAGCGTCGCATAGTCTATCGGCCACGCCGGAGACACGCCGCCGAGGTGCTCCACCGCCTCGAAGTCGTCCTTCCGCAGCCGGTACAGGACGCTGCCCCAAAACTTCGTGTTGCCGCCGACGCAGTAGTGGGTGTACGGCAGGAAGGGCCGGCCGTCGCGGTCGAGCCAGGTCTCGGTCGTGCGATACCGCAGGTGCTTCCAGACCGCGGTCGGATCCCAGTTCTCGGGCTCCCGCGGCACGAAGCCGCCGCGCTCCAGGATCAGGATGCTCGCGCCGGTGGACGCCAGGGCCCGCGCCACGGTGCCGCCGCCGGCGCCGCTGCCGATGATGACCAGGTCGAAACGGTGTGGCATGAGGCTCGCCGTCAGTCGCCGGCGGTGGCGTAGATCCGTTCCATCAGCCGCTGATCCGCCATCGCCGCCTCCAGGCTCATCGCGGGAGGAACTCCGGTGCGGATCGACCGGGCGAAGTCCCGGTACAGCGCCTGGTAGCCGCGGATGTCGCGGAATCCGGGAAACAGCACTTCCGGCCACGCGCGCGCACGCCCCCGCACCACGACGAACCCGCCGTTCGACTCGAAGGTGATGATGCCGTCGCGGCCGAACAGCTTCGACAGGCGTACCCCGCGCAGCAGCGACGGCACCTCCCGCGAGTAGTACAGCGACCCGGCCGCGCCGTTGTCGTAGCGGAACGCCGCCAGCATCGTCTTGGCGCGCGCGTCCGGACCGGTCCGGGCCGGCGGCGGTCGGAAGCCGTGGATCGACGAGATCGCCGGACCGAGGCTGTTCGCGATGTGCAGCCAGTGGATCCCCTCCTCGAAGAACGCGTCGCCGCCGGCCATCGACTCGTCGTTCCGCCAGTCGCCGGCTCCCTTGAACTTGCGCGCCAGCGTCGTGAAGTGGGCCAGGATGAGCTCGCCGATCGCCCCCTCCCGCAGCAGCCCGCGGAGGCAGACGGCCAGCGGCTTGTAGTGATCGTTCTCGCCCACCAGCACGACCCGGCCCGCGCGGTCGCGCGCGTCGCGGACCCGCTCGAAGTCGGCCAGCCGCGGGAACGCCGGCTTCTCCACCAGCACGTGCTTCCCGGCGGCCAGCGCCTGCAGGGTCAGGTCGAGATGCCACCGCGGCGGCACCGCCACCACGACGGCGTCGACGCCGGGATCCTCGATGGCGGCGCGGTAGTCTCCGTAGCTCCCGAGTCCCCCGTGCCGCCGCCGGTACGCCTCCGCCCGGGCGCGATCGCGACTCGCGTAGCTCGGAACGATCTCGTCGCCGAGCCGCCGCAGGTGCCCGCTGTGGACCCCGGTGATGAAGCCGCAACCGAGAAAGGCGACGTGGACGGCGGCGGGCACGGGCCATTATCGGGTACGCGGAGTCGCGACGCGGCGGCCACCAGTCTGGCTCCCACCTCCGCGCGGGCCGACCCCCGCAGCGATGCGCCACGCTGCCGGAGATCGGGAATATGCGGCCGGCATCCGGAGTCCATGGCAAGTGTCCGCACCCGTCCTGCGGGGTGGACACCTGGTGGCCGTTACGTGACACCGCCGCGCACCCGGAGGCTGACGACAGTGCCGCCACGCCGGCTCGATTCGAGAATCGACACCGGCACGGCCCTTGCTTGAGAGATGCCAGCGTCCTGCTCATCGTCGGTTGGAGGTCTCAATGGAAACAACGCGTCGTCTTCCCGCCGTCATCCTGATGGCGGCCGTCATCTTCGCCGGCGCCGCAGCGGCTCCGCCTGCGGCGGAGGCCCAGGAGCGCCGCCCGTCCGCACGGCCCTCGGGCCGCGCCACAGCGCGTCCGCCCGGCCCCGGAGCACGCCCGATCCGCGCCGTGATTCCAGCCCGCTCGCCGTTGGTGGTCGGCCGCTTCTACCGCCCGTACGGTCTGTACGCCGGTTTCCACGATCCGTTCTTCGGACCGTACCCCTTCCCGTACGGCTATGCGCCCCATCTCTCCCCGTACTACGGCGGCTACGCCTACAACAGCGCGGTCCGGCTCGAAGTCGAGCCGGAAGAGACGGAGGTCTACGTGGACGGGTACTACACGGGGATCGTCGACAGCTTCGACGGGTTCCTGCAACGCCTGCGCCTGCCTCCGGGCGAGCACGAGATCGAGCTCTACCTGGAAGGCTACGAGAGCATCCGGCAGACGCTCTACCTGGCGCCCGGCGAGACCTACCGGATCCGCCACGAAATGCAGCCGCTTCAGGACGGTGCGGCGCAACCGCCGCGGCCGGAGCCGGTTGCGCCGCTGCCGACCGGCGGCAGTCGGGCGCCCGCCCCGCTGGTGCAACCCGCCGGCGTCGAGGAGTTCGGAGTGCTGGTGGTGCGCTTCCGCCCGCTCGACGCCGTTCTGACGGTCGACGGCGAGCGCTGGGTCGGGCACGAGGGGCTCGGGGAGCTCGTTCTCGATCTGGGCGCCGGCATCCACGACCTGGAAGTCGCCCGGGACGGTCACCGCACCTATCGGGCGGACGTGGAGGTGCTGCCGGGCGAGCAGACCGTCATCAACGTGAGTCTGCCCCGAACGGAGGAACGCTGATGCGGGGTCCTGGAAGGAAGGATGGGAGAGCGACGATGCGGTGCAGCTCGCGGATGGACGGACAAGAACGGCGAGATGGTCGACAGGGGCGACTCCGGCGCGCGCGGCAATGGCCTGGAGCCGTCTTCGCGACCCTCGCGTTGGTCGGGTTCCTCGGCGGCGTTACGGCATCGGCGCAGGAGCCGGCGGCCGAGAGTCGCCTGACGGTGGAGAGAATTCGCAGCGGCTTGCTCATTGCGCCCGACCTGAAGCTCACCAGCATCGACGGGGGTTCCGGGGCCCTGACGGGACTGTACGGGGGATTCATCACGGACCGCCGGCTGCTCGTCGGGGCCGGCGCCTACTGGCTGACGGGCGGGCCGGCCGGTGTCGACATGGCGTACGGCGGAGGACTCGTCGAGTGGTTCGCGAACCCCGGCGGGCGGGTGGACTTCAGCGTGCGGAGCCTGTTCGGGTTCGGTCGGGCAACCCTCTCCTCAACGGTCGAGACACCCTTCTTCGACGCGTTCCACGGGCACGCGGGCCGTCTGACTTACGGCGGACCCGGTCACGGCCGGCACTGGGACCGCCGGTCGTTCAAGGGCCACCCGGCCTGGGGCGACAACTTCGAGTGGCCGAGCTCGTCCACGTTCCGCTACCGCGAGGACTTCCTGATCGCCGACCCGCAGCTCTCCGTGCACCTGAACGTGACCGACTGGCTGCGGATCGGAGGCGGCGCGGGCTATCGCTTCGTCGGACGCGCAGGCTCCGATGATGACAGGTTGCAGGGCCTCACCGCGAGCATCGGCCTGCAATTGGGCCCGCCCTAGCAGCTCCGGCTCCGTTTCGGCAATACCCTTTCATCGGGGGCGGCAACGTCCGCCGCCCCCTCATCCCAGCCTTGCTACGCGGGCACCTCACCGCTCTCGGTGCCACGCCGCGTTTCACCACCGGCTTCGGGGAATAAGTCCGTCCTCCGGCGGGTCCATCACTACCGCAACCATGCGTGAGGCGGTTGCGTGCCAGCGCCTGCCGCCGGTCCGCCTCCCCTCCGGCAAGAGACGCGCCGGAGGGGTCGGCCTTACGCCGGAGGAAACCAGACGATGTCCCGAACCGTAGCCCGCCTCCTGGCGCTCGTAGTGTGCGCGACCGCCGCAACCGACGACGCGCTGGCACAGAACATCTCGGCCGGAACTACCCACGGAGTGCGAATCATCGGCACCGTGCAGACGCCCGACGGATCGCGTCTCCCCGGCGCGACGGTCCGGATCTTCGGCACGCCGCTGATCACGAACACCGACGGCGACGGCAACTACGTGCTCGAGGCCACGCGCGCGCCGGGTCGGCTCATCCTGTTCGCGGAACTGCCCAATTTCACCAGCGACGATGCCACGATTCAGGTCACGGGACCGCTCAGCACCCGCATCGACTTCACCCTGACGCCGACGTTCGCGTCCGACGTGACGGTGATCGCGGAGGTGCCGATGCTCGACGCCACCGACGACGTCAGCCGCATCGAGCTCGCGCCGGAGCAGGTCTCGGTGCTGCCCAGCCTGGGCGAGCGGGACCTGTTCCGCGCGTTTCAGCTCCTGCCCGGCGTCTCCGGCAGCAACGAGGCTTCCTCGGGCCTCTACGTCCGCGGCGGCACGCCGGACCAGAACCGCGTCGAGTACGACGGGTTCCGCGTCTACCACGTGGACCACCTTTTCGGGTACTTCAGCGCCTTCAACATGGACGCGGTCGACACGGTCGAACTCAGCAAGGGCGGGTTCGAAGCCCGGCACGGGGGCGTGCTCTCCAGCGTGATGCAGATCAGCGGCAAGAGCGGCCGGCTCGACCGCGCGGCCGGCAGCTTCGGCGCAGGACTGCTGAGCTTCAACGGGGTCTACCAGACCCCGCTCTTCAACAACCGGGGCTCGGGCCTGCTGGCCGTGCGCCGCTCGTTCCAGGGACCGCTCTACGACAAGATCCTCAACCTCTATGACAACAGCCCGGCCCCCGGGCCGGGGGGAGGCGGGGGGTTCCGGCCGGGGGGAGGCGGACGATTCTCGACCTTCAGCAGCCAGCCTTCCTCCAACTTCTACGACGTCAACGGCAAGCTGCTCTTCAACCCGTCCGCGTCCGACTCGGTTGCCGTTTCGCTGTATCGCGGGAACGACAACCTGGACAACTCCCGCTCGCTGCAGGTCCCGGAAGGACTGTTCGACAGGCTCCTCGCGCGCGGCATCGACCCGGCCGAGCGTGGCCTCGACCTCAATAGCACCCTCGACATCACCGACGTGCGCGATTCCGGGACTACCGGCGTCGGGCTGGTCTGGTCGCGGCAGTGGAGCTCCAGCGTGCTCAGCGAGGTCTCGCTCGGCTATTCCCGCTTCCAGGATGTCCGGGACCGGGCGCGGCAGATCGGCTCGAACGCCAATCCCTCCGCCGAGAGCAATCTGGTCGACGACGTCACCTTCAGAGCCACCGTGCCGATCACGCTGGGCGTGGGCCACACCTTCGAGGGCGGCGTGGAGGTGACCGGGAACCGGCTCTCCTACAGCCTGCAGTCCGGACAGGGGCAGGGCGCCCGGCTCGGCGCGAGCCCACTGGCCAGCGTCCTCAATCGCGACGAGAGCGGTAGACTGGCGGCCGCCTTCCTGCAGGACCGCTGGCTGATCGGATCGCGCCTGCTCCTGGTGCCCGGCGTGCGGCTCACCCACTTCGACCGGACGGGCGGCCGCTACACGGAGCCGCGATTCGCCGCGACCCTGTTCCTGACGGACCGGTTCAAGCTGAAGACGGCGGCCGGCCGCTACTACCAGTTCACGAACCGCATCACGCGCGAGGACGTGCTGCAGGGCAACCGCGAGTTCTGGAGCCTGTCCGACGGAACGACAGTGCCCGTCGCCGAGGCGACGCATCTGATTGGCGGCGCCAGCTACGAGCGCGGCGACCTGCTCGTCGACGTCGAGCTCTTCACGAAGGATCTGTCGGACCTGACCCAGTTCGCCCCCCGTTTCGCCGCGGCCTCCGACGATCTCGACTACGATGCCTTCTTCTACCGCGGCACGGGCACGGCCCGGGGGACCGAGCTGCTGGTGCAGAAGCGCTCGGGGCGGCACACGGGATGGGCGAGCTACACCCTCAGCAACGTCGAGGAGTCGTTTCCCGATCTGCAGGCGGCGCCGTTTCCCGCCACCCACGACCAGCGGCACGAGATGAAGCTGGTCAACCTGTACCGGATGGGCGACTGGCATCTGTCCCAGACGTGGATCTACGCGAGCGGCAAGCCGTACACCGAACCGGTCGGACTCGAAACCGTCGACCGGCCGTTCGGCGGCACCATCGACCGCGTGGTGGCGGGACCGAAGAACGGCGGGCGGCTGCCTTCCTACCACCGCCTCGACGTGGCAATCAACCGCGAGTTCTACGTCCGGAACTCCATGCGGGGCGTGTTCAGCCTCACGCTGTTCAACCTGTACAACCGGACGAACGTCTGGTACAAGGAGTTCGAGGTCATCGAGGACGAGATCATCGAGAACGACATCCAGCTCATGGGGCGGACGGTGAACGCCGCGGTGACCCTGAAGTTCTAGCTAGCGGGACGGTCCGGCAGTCACCGGTGACTGTCCGGGCCGTCCGTGAAGGGGGGCCGCTGCGGCTGCCCGGACAGCGATGGAAGGCGGGGCGCGGTAATGCCGTTATCATGCGTCGGTCGGGTACTCCCGATTCGGTGCTCCGCGCGTTTTCGGCAAGGGCGTCGGCTGAATGGTCGAGCGCCGACCGCGCGGCCGCGACGTGCAGCAAGTCGATGGCATGCGACCCGCCGCCGAGCGATCCCGTCTGGTTCTGCGTCCGGCGCAACGGCGCCGCGCAACACGACGGATGGATCGCCGACATCCCCCTGAATGCCCTGCCGGAGCGCGTCGGCGCGCACCCGCGAGACGTGATCGAGGTGTGTGTCGCGACGGATTTTCGCCCGGTGGCCCCAGGGCGGTCATCCCGCGTCTTCTCGAACCGCGCTCGCGGAGTCGTCGGTCTGGAAGTGACTCACGGCGGCGAGAGTCTCCGTCTGGCGCCGACTCGGATGATCGCCGCGAACCTCAAGTTCGCGCGCGCGATCGAGCGGTTTCTCGAAGAGAGGAACGCCGGCCTCGACGATCTTGCCGCGAATGGCAGTCTGCGCGCCTTCTCCGCGCGCCAGCACCTGATCCCGGGCGACGGCAAGGCCGAGGGCACCGAGCTGTGCCGGGGCTCGACGCTGGTCGCCCCGGTTCCGGTAGCCGACGCAGCCGACGAAGACCGTGCCGCGGACCTGGCGCGCGGCATCGGCAGGTGGATGCTGCGCAACCTGTCCGCCGAGGGCGGGTTGCCCTACAAGTACTGGCCGAGCCGAGGCGTGGAGTCGCAGGCCGACAACGCGATTCGCCGGTTTCTGGCGACGTTGTCGCTTGCGCGGCTCGGGGAGCTGCAGGGAAGCGCCGAGATGCGGGATGCGGCGCGGCGCAACCTGCGCTTCAACCTGAAGCGCTATTTCCGGAACATCGGCGATGGTCGCGGCGCCATCGTGGAGCCCAACGGCGCGAAGCTCGGCGCGGCGGCGCTCGCGGCGTTGTGCATCCTGGAGAGCCCGGCGGCGAGCGAGTTCGCGACCGAGCTGAGCATGCTGATGGCGGGCATCGACTCGCTCGCGGACGACGCGCTCGGATTCCGGACGTTCTTCTTTCCGCCTGAGCGGGACGGCCAGAACTGGAACTTCTACTCCGGAGAGGCGCTGCTGTTCTGGGCCGAGGCCGCGCGGCGGGGAGCCGAGCGCGCCCCGTCCGTGGAACGCTGCGCGGCAGCCTTCGCGCGGTGCCGCGAGCGACACCGTCGAGCGCGGAATCCCGCTTTCGTACCGTGGCATGCGCAAGCCTGCGCATCCCTGTTCGCGCAGACCGGGAGACACGAGTTCGCCGATTTCGTGCTCGAGATCAGCGACTGGCTGCTGCCGATGCAGCAATGGGACGGCCTGTCACCGGACCTGCAAGGCCGATTCTACGATCCGCGCCGGCCGGAGTTCGGCCCGCCGCACGCTGCCTCCACCGGCGCGTACCTGGAGGGACTCGCCGACGCCCTGCGGTTGGCCCGCGCGTTGGGGGATGAAACCCGCGCCGCCGCCTACGAACGCGCCATCGCGCGCGGATTGCGGTCTCTGCGCCAGTTGCAGTTCCGAGGGCCGCACGACGCCTTCTACGTTTCGAAGCAGGACCGCGTCCTGGGGGCGCTCCGCACCGAGGCCTACGACAACGCGATACGGGTCGACTCGGCCGCGCACGCGCTCGCCGCCGCGGTGAAGCTGCTGCAGGAGGGGCAGGTTCAGTCGATCGGCGGCAAGGCGTAATAGCCGCGGCCGGGGGCCGGCAGGACATCGAAGATCAAGTGGATTCGCGGCTCGTCGGTCGGATTGCGCGCCTCGTGCTCCGCCTTGTTGTCGAACGCCCACAGCTCGCCTTCCCGCATCACCACGGTCTCGCCCCCTGAAGTCAACGGACTGCCCTCGCGACTCCTCAGCACCAGGTGGAAGCGATCACGGATGCGATAGTAGGCGCCTCGGTCGATGTGCGGCCGGACCCACCCGCGCGGCTGCAGGGCGACCAGGGTGACGCGCCCGAGCTCGCCTTCCTGGAGGGCGGCTGTTTCTTCACAGAACGCCAGCGCACCGGGAAATCCGGCGGCAGCCCTGGCGGTGCGGCTCTCGTGAACGTCGTTGGCGTTCTTCGCGCCGGGAGGCAGGGGTTTCTTCGCAACCCGCAGGAAGATGTTCCGCGTGTCGCGCTGGCAGCGAACCTTGCGCTGACGGCTGGTGTCGGCCAGCCACATCTCCGGAGCCGCGGCCAGCTCCGCCAGAAAGGGCGTGACGTCGATCTCCTCCGCGATCCTGACGAAGCGAGACATCTCTACTACCCCGTCGCCGTCATCCATCGCCATCGCCGTCCCCGTCCCCATCGCCATCGCCGTCGCCGTCGCCGTCGCCGTCGCCGTCGCCATCACCGTCGCCGTCGCCATCACCGTCGCCGTCGCCATCACCGTCGCCGTCGCCATCACCGTCGCCGTCGCCATCACCGTCGCCGTCGCCGCTTCCATCCTGTGCACAGTCGTCGTCGTCATTGTCGTCGTTGTCGTTGTCGCAGTCGGCATCCTGCTGGCTCGCGCTACTGACGACTACGGGACTCGGTCCCGCGGGCAGCCTGTCGTTGTCCCCCCCGCAACCCGTGATCGCGAGCAGCCAGGCCATCGCGAGCTGCAGCTTTCTCGCCCAACGCGCCAGCGGGTGGTCGTCAGTCATACCGCTTCACCTCGATCTCACCGGGTCTCCAATGCGACTACCGCACCGCGCAACTCCATCAAGTGCGCCGCCCTGATGACGGCTCCTCCGGCCGCCTCCGTTGCACCCGCGAAGGTCGGAGCCGGCTGGCCCTCGGCAGCGTACGCCTCTGCGAGGGCCATCCCCAGATCCGTCACGTGCAGACTCCTCACGGGAGCGCCGGATGTCAGATCCGAATCCGTCCACGGGAACGGCGACAGGTCGGCTGCGACGCGCAACGCGTCGACCCGCATCCGCAACTCCAGAAAATGAATTGCCCTGACCGGTGTCGTTCCAGGTTGGATCGGATGGTCCGTGAACGTCGAACGCGACGCCTGGTAGACGGTCACCACCTCATCTGCCACCCGCAGCCTGCCGGTACGCGGACCGCCCTCGTTCTCCGCCACCGCGTAGGTCACCGTTCCCGGTCCCACGCCGGAAGCCCCGTCCGTCACCGTCAGGAAGTCGGACTCGCTCACCGCTTCCCAGACGACGTCGTCGGCCACGTTCACCGTGATCTGTTCCTTCACTTCGGTCCAGAGCACGTCTCGCCGTGACGGCGCAACCGCTTCATTGCCATCGCCATCGCCATCCCCATCGCCGTCCCCGTCCCCATCGCCGTCGCCATCGCCATCGCCATCCCCGTCCCCATCCCCGTCCCCGTCGCCATCTCCGTCGCCGTCGCCGTCCCCATCGCCGTCGCCGTCCCCATCGCCGTCGCCGTCCCCATCGCCGTCGCCGTCCCCATCACCATCGCCGTCGCCGTCGCCATCGCCGTCCCCGTCCCCGTCCCCATCGCCATCGCCATCGCCATCGCCGTCCCCATCCCCGTCCCCGTCGCCATCCCCGTCCCCATCGCCGTCCCCGTCGCCGTCGCCGTCGCCGTCGCCGTCCCCATCCCCGTCGCCATCGCCGTCCCCATCGCCATCGCCGTCACCGTCCCCGTCGCCGTCGCCATCGCCGTCCCCGTCGCCGTCGCCATCGCCGTCCCCATCGCCATCGCCGTCGCCATCCCCGCCATCATCATCATCATCATCATCATCATCATCATCATCGTCGTCGTCGTCGTCGTCGTCGTCGTCGTCGTCGCCATCCCCGTCCCCATCGCCGTCGCCGTCCCCATCGCCGTCGCCGTCCCCATCGCCGTCGCCGTCCCCGTCGCCGCCCTGGAGCGCGCTGTTGGCAGGCGAGCTCGGTCCCGGAGGGAGCAGCGCCTCACTATCACTCCCGAGGTTCGCCACCGCGAGGATCCACACCGTCAGTCCTCGCAGGAGCCTCGACCACCAGGCGGAAACGGGGCCGTCGACGGTTTCCTTCTCTTCCACGGGTCTCACCTGTCTCGTGTCATGCCGAATCGCGTTCGATTCGCTTCTCCGCGAACGTGGACGAATCCGTTGCAGAGAGGAACGTTTAACACAAGTGGCGGGCGCGTTTCCAACCTGCAACCGAGACGCATTTGCAGGATGCCTGCCGATACAGAGACGCATTTGCAGGATGCCTGCCGATACAGAGACGCATTCTCAAATTGACACTACGTGGTGGAACCCCGGCACGAAAATCCGTGTTCCGCTGCACGAAAAACAGTGGCGTACCGGACCCCGGAGCGGCACAATAGGTGCCGGCGCGGACACCCGCGCCCGGGGAGATCGTCGGAGCCCGGGATGGCAGCCGGCATCCGGTCGATTCGGTCGAGAAGTCGGCCGAGGAGATCGCACCGGTCGAACGGCCACCGGAACTGCGCGGGGTACTCGGAGGGGCGACGGGCAGGATCGAAACGGCGTTCGAGGAGGAGTTCACCGCCGACTGAATGAAACGTACTCGCTCACGGTCGTGACGCGCGGGCCGGAATCCACGGGAGGAGGAACCGATGATGCAGCGACGCCTGATCTGGTTGTTCGTCGTCACGGTGGCCGTCGGCGGTTGTGAGCAGCTCTCGCCGGACATGCAACTGATTCACGACGCCGCCGAAGCCCTCGGCGGGGTGGAGGCGGTCGAGCAGGTCGCCACGCTGCGCATCGAGGGCAGCGGGAACAATTTCCGGCTGGGGCAGAACCGGACGCCCGACGCGGCCCTTCCGATGGCCGCGGTCGAGTCGTACGTCGTCGCCGCCGATCTCCGGAACCACCGCATGCGGTGGGAGATCGCGAGCGCCAACTTCGCCGGGCGGGTGAACACGGCGGTCACCGCCATGGACGGCAGTGTGGCATTCGACGTCGGGCAGGACGGTGCCCGGCGCGCGGGCTCGCCGGCGGCGCGGGAACGTCACGCGGAGTACTACCATCATCCGCTCACGGTGCTCCAGGTTGCGTTGGCCGAGACCGGGGAGGGGATGACCCCGACGGTCGGCAATCTGCGGCAGGAGGCGGGCAACGACGTCGTCGACATCTCGACGCCCGACGGCAGCGAGCTGGCGCTGCACGTCGATCCCGCCTCCCGGCACGTGGTGCGGATCGAGTCGACGGGGTACAACTCGAATCTGGGGGACATCGAGACTGCGACCGCGTTCAGGGACTACGCCGCCGCGGGCGGACTGATGCTGCCCGGAGCGATCACCAGGACGGTCGACCGCCAGCCCGTCACGTTCCTGCGGGTCAGTCACACCGTCGATGCCGCCGTCGGCGATCTCGCCGCGCCGGCCGACGTCGCCTCGGCCCCGGAGCCCGATCCGCCGGCCGCCAACGTCACGGACGAGGAGCTGGCCGACGGCGTCTGGCTGCTCGCCGGACAGTCTCATCACAGCGTCCTGGTCGAGCTCCCCGAGTCCGCCGTCCTGGTGGAGGCGCCGCAGCACGACACGCGAACGCTGGCCGCCATCGCCCGGGCGCGCGAGCTGGTGCCGGACAAGCCGCTCAGCCACGTCGTCAACACCCACCACCACTTCGACCACTCGGGCGGCATTCGAGCGGCGGTGGCCGAAGGGCTGACGGTGATCACCCACGAGACGAACCGGGAGCTGTTCGAGGAGCTCGCGGCCCGGCCGCACACCGTCGCGGCCGATCATCTGGCGCGGCAGCCGGCGGAGCTCATGCTGGAGACGGTGGCCGGAGACGACACGCTCGAGCTGGGGGAAGGCCGCAGAACCATGCAGATCTTCCGGATGGGTGACAATCCCCACGCCGACGGGGCGCTGGTCGTCCATCTGCCGACCGAGCGGATGCTGGTCCAGGCCGACATGTTCATCCCGGGGGTCGGCGGCGAGTTCGCGGAGACCGCGGCGGCGCTGCTCGCGGCCATCGAGGACCGTAACCTCCGGGTCGATCGGCTCGTGCCGATTCACGGGACGGTCATGGCGCTGAGCGATCTGGAGGAAGCGGTGGAGGCCGGGGACTAGGTACAGATCCGCCCGCCGCCGTGCCGATGTCGTCTATGATGCGGGCGTGAGACCGGTCTCGCGGCGGGCGTTTCTCAAGTCGGGCGCGGCCGTCACCGCGGCGACTGCGCTCCCGCGCGCCGGGGCGCCGCTCGGCGCCCAGAGTGCCCCGGCCGATGCGGCGCCTCGGACGACCATCGCCCTCACCGTCAACCGTGTGGGGCGCACCGTCGAGGTCGAGGACCGCTGGACGCTGGCCGAGTTGCTCCGCGACCACCTCGACCTGACGGGAACCAAGATCGGGTGCGACCGCGGCGAGTGCGGCGCGTGCACCGTGCATCTCGACGGCGACCCGGTCTACTCCTGCAGTCAGCTCGCCGTCTGGGCCCACGGCCGCGCCGTGACGACGGTCGAAGGGCTCGCCGACGGGGATCGGCTGGATCCGCTGCAGGAGGCGTTCGTCGCCGGCGACGGCCCGCAGTGCGGGTTCTGCACGTCGGGCCAGTTGATGGCGGCCAAGGCGGTCGTCTCGGCCACGCCGAATCCCACCGAGGACGACGTCCGGCAGGGCATGACGGGCAACATCTGCCGCTGCTCGAACTACAACCGCTACGTGGCCGCGGTCCTCGGCCGCCCGCCCGAGCGAGCCACGGACTCGGCCCCGATGAGCGTGGTCGGCCGGACTCGGCCCCGCATCGATGCGGTCGAGCGGGTCACCGGGGCGGCGCGCTACACCGGCGACGTCAAGCTTCCGGGGATGGCCTGCGCGCGGGTGCTCCGGAGCCCGCATCCCCACGCCCGCATCACGGGGATCGACACCCGGCGGGCCCGGGCGATGCCGGGCGTCCACGCGGTGCTGACCCGCGAGAACTGCGCCACCACCTGGAGCAGCGGCGACCAGCAGAACCCGCGCTACCTGTTCAACAATCCGGTCCGGTTCGTCGGAGATCCGGTCGCCGCCGTGGCCGCCGTCGACCGCCATGCGGCCGAGGCGGCGCTCCAGGCTATCGAGGTCGACTACGAACCGCTCGACTTCGTGCTCGAACCGGAAGAAGCGCTCCGCCGGGGGGCGGTCGAGATCCAGCCGGGAGGCAACCTCTCGCGCCGGCGCGACGGCGAAGCGCTGCCCGACACCTATCAGCGCGGCGACGTCGACGCCGGGCTGGCCGCGGCTGCCGTGGTGGTCGAGGAGACCTACGTTTCCAAGCACCACAGCAACGCGCAGATGGAGCCGCGTTCCGCCGTGGCGCGCTGGGAGGACGACCGGCTCACGCTGTGGACGCCGACCCAGGGCATCGCCAACTGCCGTCGGGACCTGGCGCGCGACCTCGGGCTGCCGCCCGAGCAGGTACGGGTGGTCTGCGAGTACATGGGCGGCGGGTTCGGCAACAAGAACCAGTGCCAGGACGCCGATCTCATCGCGGCGCTCCTCGCGCGGGAGGCGGGGCGTCCGGTCAAGCTGGAGCTGACGCGGAAGGAAGACTTCCTCGGGGTCCACGGCCGTTGGCCGACCGTGCAGCACTACGAGGTAGGAGCGGCGAGCGACGGGACGCTGCAGGCGATCCGGCTCCGGGGCTTCAGCGGGATGGGCCCGCACCGCAAGAGTACCGGGGGCATCGCGGGGATCGAGCTGTTCCGCTGTCCCAACGTGCGCCGGGAGGTCTCTCCGGTCTACACCAACATGACCGTGGCCGCGAACTTCCGGGGCCCCGCCTATCCCCAGGGGGTCTGGGGCATCGAGTCGGTCATGGACCAGGTGGCCCACGAGCTGGAGATCGACCCGCTCGACTTTCATCTCCGGAACGTGACCCGCGCCTTCAACGACGAGACCCCCTACACCAGTTGGGCGCTCCGGGAATGCCTCACCGAGGGGGCCGGCCGTTTCGGCTGGCCGGCGCGGTGGCGGCGGGCCGGGACACGGACCGGTGCGCTCCGGCGCGGCGTGGGGATGGCGATTGGCATGTTCGCCGCCCGCCTCGGACGCAGCAGCGCCGTGTTGCGCCTGGAGCGCGGGCGCCTGTTTCTCCACGTCGGGGTGACGGACATCGGCACCGCGGCCAAGACGGCCATGGCCCAGTTGGCGGCCGAGGCAATGGGGATGGACCTGGCGGACGTCACCGTGGTCTGGGGCGACACCGATCGGTGTCCGTACTCCGTCGGCGAGTCGGGCAGCCGGACGACCACCCATACCGGCCAGGCGATCGTCGAAGCCGCGGAAGACCTCAAGCGGCAGATCGCGTCGGCCGACGGTCCCCTGGAGGCCCGCACGCTGATCGCGCAGGCGACGCCCGAGCCGGTGCTCGACGGCCTCGCACGGTACGCCTCGGCCGCCCACTTCGTGGAGGTCGAGGTCGACGCGGAGCTGGGCGGCATCCGGGTGCTGCAGTACCTGGCGATGCACGAGAGCGGGCGCATCGTCAACCCGCTCACCGCCGAGAGCCAGGTGCAGGGCGGCGTCACGATGGGGATCGGCATGGCGCTGCACGAGGAGTTGATCTACGACCGGCTCACCGGCATTCCGGTCAACCCCGGGTACTACGGCGCCCGGGTCATGACGCACCTCGACGGGCCGGAGATCGAGGTGCGGTTCATCGAGCCGGACGACGCATATGGACCGTACGGGGCGAAGAACGTCGGCGAGCCGCCGATCATCCCGGTGGTGGCGGCCATCGGCAACGCGGTGTTCAACGCGACCGGCCGCCGGATTCGGGAGCTGCCGATGACCCGGGATCGGGTGCTGGAGGCGCTGGCGTGAGACCGCTCGCCAACGTGACTCCGGAAAGCCTGGCCGACGCCGTCGAGCGCCTGGAGCGTGGCGGCGGGCGGGCTGCCGCGATCGGGGGCGGCAGCGACCTGCTCGGGATGATCAAGGACGACCTGGCGTCGCCCGACGTCCTCGTGAGTCTCCGGCCGCTGGCCGCCTCGGACGGCCTGGACGCCATCGTCCGGGAGCCGGCCGGGGTGCGCGTCGGCGGCCTCGTGACGCTGGCCCGGCTGAGCGCCGATCCGGAGGTGGCCTCCCGCTACCGCGTGCTGGCGGAGGCGGCCGGGTCCGCGGCGACGCCCCAGATCCGCAACGTCGCCACCCTGGCCGGCAACCTCTGCCAGCGGCCCTGGTGCTGGTACTACCGCCAGAAGTTCCCGTGCTACAAGCACGGCGGCAACCGCTGCTTCTCCCGGGTCGGCGAGAACCAGTTCAACGCCATCTTCGGCGGCGGCCCGAGCTACATCGTTCATCCGTCCGACACCGCCCCGGCGCTCGTGGCCCTCGACGCCCGCTTTCGCCTCGTCGGACCCGGCGGAGAACGGGTGGTTCCGGCGGGCGAGTTCTTCACGCTGCCGCGCGTGGACGTGGCGCGCGAGAACGTGCTGGAGCCGAACGAGATTCTGGCCGCCGTCACGGTTCCGGCTGCGCCCGATCTGCGGAGCACGTATGCCAAGGTGCTCGACCGGGAAGCGTGGACGCACGCCGTCGTCAGTGCGGCCCTTGCGCTGCGCATGGACGGCGACCGCATTCGCCGGGCGGGAGTCGTGCTGGGCGGCGTCGCTCCCATTCCGTGGCGGGTCGCGGCGGTCGAGGATCTGCTGGCCGGGCGGCAGGTGACCGAGCCGCTGGCCGCCGAAGCGGGACGGCTCGCCGTCGACGGCGCCCGGCCGCTGTCGAAGAACCGCTACAAGATCGCGCTGGTCGAGAACCTGGTGCGCCGGACGCTGCTCTCGCTGGCCGGAAGCGGTCAGGAGCTTGCGCCATAGAGAATGCGACGGAGCGAGTTCCGCGGAGCATGCTCCGGGAGCGGTGGGGGGTGGCGCCGAACACGGCGTCCTGCGACGGGTCCGGCGGTCAGCGGCTGCCGGTCGGTCGCGGCGCTCGGTGAACGCAGATGAATCGCCGCGACTTCATCCTGCTCGGGCGCGGCCGCACGCGAACCCTGGAGGTCTCGTGCGAGCGGCTCTACATGACGTTCGTCGAGGCCCGGATGAACGGCTCGACCTCCGCCCTGCTCGCCCGCCTCGCCGGGCAGTCGGCGCGGGTCCGCCGGGTGCGGCTGCGGGAGACGGCCTGGCTCGCGCGCGACGATTTCCGCTCCGCCCTCCAGCCGGTCCTCGACGCGTTCGAGTCGCGCGGCGGCATCGTGGAGACGGCGTCGTAATCGGGCCCGCTCAGCGCGAGTACCACTCGTAGAACGCGTCCCCCTCCGGGATCTTCCGCGTGACCTCGATGTCCATCGTGGCGCTCTCCCAGCGGGTGACCAGCGGCTCCTTGCGCAGATGGCCGTACATGAACTCCTCGGCGAACTCCTGGCAGCGGAACTCGAGGAGCTGCATGTTCGATTCCATCCGGCGATAGAGGGGCATGGCGATCCGCCAGGGCCGGGTGAAGGTATTCGGATCCGTGATCGTCACTTCGTAGTCGATGACGTTCGGCGTCCGCAGCGTGAAGCGTTCCTCTATGCGCATCGCCGCGCTGTGGTGGTTGCCGGCGCGGTCGAACCAGCCGTTGTCGTGGAAGTTGTCGACCTCGACCACCAGCGCGTCCCCCTCCCAGCGGCCGACCGAGTGTCCCATCCACGTGTAGTCGGGCGGCAGCTCCACCGCGTCCATGTGAATCGTGCGGGCGGTCGCGCTGTAGGCGAACGCCATGTGAATCTTGTTCGTGCTCTGGGTGATCTCGAACGGGTGCGGCATGTACATGGCGCGCGGAATGCCCGGGAGGTAGCAGCGGATCTCCGGATCCCGGTCGACCCAGTTCTCTGCGTTCTCCTGCTTGCGGGCCAGCGCCTCGGGGGTATAGGGAATCCGCCCGTCACCCTGCACGACCCCCAGTGAACCCGGAACCGAGGCGACCACTCCGAGGGCAACGACCGGCGGCGCCGGCAGCCGGGCGTACTCGTAGGGATAGACGCCCGGCTGGGTGATCATCGCCGGCCGCGCGGCGTGGGATTCCAGGTCCCAGTTGGCCTCGTTGTTGGCCTGCCAGATGCCGCTGAAATTCGGACGTCCTTCGATGCGCTCCGGACGCTCCGCCCGGCTGGCCTGGCCCGACAGCCGGCCGATGGATACCGTGAACACCCCGCCCACCACCGCCGCCGTGAGCGCGACGGCGACCAACGTACCCGTCTGGCGATAGCGCATGTCGATCTCCCGGAAAGCAGCCGGCTGCCCCAGCCCGGATCCTGTACCAACGCCCGGGGTCGGGTGGCAACACAGAGCGTCCACGTCGCAAGAGCGCGTCGTGGATGCGTTCACACCACGGAGCCCTTGCGGGACACCCGGCACCATACCACGGACTCGCAGAGCGACATCGAAGGACTGGCGGCGGCTCCGCGCTTGGAGTAGTCTGACCCTTGACTGACTGACCCTGCTCCAGGGTGGGAGGCGCCAGATGCGCGTGCGGGAATACGTCGGGTTGGCCATCAGAGTCTTCGCGGTCTTCGCGGGATTGTCGGCAGCGATTGGGGTCGCCCTCCTGGGACAGACGGCGTCCCAGGCCGGAACTTCCCCGCGCACACCCTGGGGCGAGCCCGATCTGCAGGGGATCTGGACCGAAGAGTTCGACATTCCGCTCGAGCGGGCGGAGCGCTACGGGAACCGCGAGCTCCTGACGGACGAGGAGTACGCCGAGATCGACCGGCGCCGCGCCGCGGCCCTCGACAGCCAGCAGCAGGCGGATGGCGACCGCCGGGATGCGCGCGGGAGCGAGCGGGACGTCGCCGGCGCGTACAGCGACGCGTTCCTCTCCTTCAAGCACATGGGCCGGCGCACGTCGCTGATCGTCGACCCGCCGAACGGCCGCATTCCTCCTCTGACCGCGGAGGCCCTGGCGCGCGCCGCGGCCGAACGCGAGTTCCGCCTCGATCTGCTCCGATCCACCGAGACCTGCCGGAACGAGCTCCCGCAATGCGCCGGGGGCGCGTACGACCCGACCCCTTCTCCCCGGCGGTCGGAGCTGCCTCCCCGGTACAACACGACCCGGATGAACCGCCACGACCATCCCGAGGACGGGGCGCTCGGGGATCGGTGCATGGCCGGGCAGATTCCCGAGTTCGGCACGGCGTTCGGCGGCAGCTTCCGGCGCATCGTGCAGACCCCGGGCGGCATCTCCATCTTCTACGACGTCGGCCAGGGACAGGGCTTCCAGCGGAACATCGTCATGAACGGCAGCCCGCACCTCCCGGAGCATATTCGCCAGTGGTGGGGCGACTCGCGCGGCCACTGGGAAGGCGGCACGCTGGTCGTCGACGTCACCAACTTCAGCCCGCAGCGGGACTTCCGCGGATCCCGCGAGAACCTGCATCTGGTCGAACGCTGGACCCGGACCGGCCCCGACACCCTGGAGTACGAGGTGACGATCGAGGATCCGACCGTCTGGGTCAGCCCCTGGACGGTGCGGCAGGAGTTCCGGAAGCAGAGCGACGAGCTGAACCGCATCTACTACGAGCCCCGGTGCCACGAGGGCAACTACGGCTTTCCGGCGCTGCTCCGCGCGGCGCGCATCGCGGACCAGCGGTACGAGGAAGGAACGGGACCGCACCCGGCGACCTTCGACAACGCCTCGGGGGCGGGAATCGAACGCTTCGCAGGTGTCCCCTGACCCGAGAATCGTCGCCGGCGACTCCGACTAGTAGCGAAGGTCTGCCGCGAATGTCGGCCGTGCCCCGCTGGTCGCACCGGGATCCGGTGGAAGGAGGCAACCCGTTTCCCGCAGACAATCTCCGTCACATGCGGTGGCGACAGGCGACCGCTCACGCGCTGGCCGCGCTCCGGCGCTACGACGCAGAGATCGCTTGCACCGTTTCGGAGACTCCGACCCCGGCGTCCTATGCGCGTCATTGGCTCGCCCTTGCGACCATGCGGTTCGACACCTGGGCAGGGCGTGGCCTCGCGGCCGTGGACAACAAGGCAACGCGGCGGGACTACGCGGCGTGGCTACAGACTTATGTCGCGAACTGGCGCACGTACGTCGCAGACACTTGCCCGCACGTCGGGGCGAAGGTGCGCGACGCGCTGATCGCCCATCTGCTGGCCCGCGCCACGCACTGGACGGACGAGGCCCGCCGGCTCGTCAGTTCAGCCCGCGGCGCACCAGCAACGGCCGCACGTCCGGATCTGCCCCCCTGAAGTCGCGGAACAACGTCATCGCGTCGACGCTGCCCCCCTTCGACAGCAGGGTCCGCCGGAAATGATCGCCGTTGTCGCGCAGCAGGCCGCCGTTCTCCTTGAACCACTCGACCGAGTCGGCGTCGAGCACCTCGCTCCAGATGTAGGAGTAGTAGCCGGCCGAGTAGCCGCTGCTCCAGATGTGCGAGAAGTAGGTGCTGCGATAGCGCGGCGGCACCGCGTCGAGCGCCACCCCGGCCGCCTCGAGCGCATCCGCCTCGAACGACTCGACGTCCGCCGCCGCCGGCACCTCGTCGGCCGTGATCTGGTGCCACGCCTGATCGAGCAGCGACGCGGCCAGGTACTCGGTGGTGGCGAAGCCCTGGTTGAACTGCTGCGTCGCCAGCACCCGCTCCAGCAGGTCGGCCGGCATCGGCTCGCCGGTCTCGTAGTGGACGGCGTAGTTCTCGAGCACCTCCGGCCAGGTGGCCCACATCTCGTTGACCTGCGACGGATACTCGACGAAGTCGCGCGGCACCGAGGTTCCGGCGAAGTAGGGGTACTCGACGTTCGAGAAGAACCCGTGCAGGGCGTGGCCGAACTCGTGGAACGCCGTCGTCACCTCGTCGAAGGTCAGCAGCGTCGGCTCGCCGGCCGGCGGCTTCGGCACGTTGAGGTGATTGGCGACCACCGGTGAGGTGCCGAGCATGTGCGACTGCGAGACGTAGGCGTTCATCCAGGCGCCGCCGCGCTTGGACGGCCGGGCGTAGAAGTCGCCGAGGAACAGCCCCAGCGGCTCGCCGCCGGCGTCGAACACCTCCCAGACCCGGACGTCGGGGTGGTAGACCGGCAGCTCCGGCCGCGCCTCGAAGGTCAGGCCGTAGAGCCTGTTGGCGGCGAAGAAGACGCCGTTCTCGAGGACGTTGTCCAGCTCGAAGTAGGGACGGAGCTGCGACGCGTCGAACGCGTAGCGGTCGGCCCGCACCTTCTCCGTGTAGTAGGACCAGTCCCAGGCCGCCAGCTCCAGATCGGCGCCCTCGGCGTCGGCCATCGCCTGCAGATCGGCGGCCTCGCGCTCGGCGTTCGCCACCGCCGGCGGCGCCAGGCTGGCGAGCCGCTCGTTCACCGCTTCGACCGTCTGCGCGGTCTGCCGTTCCAGGATGTAGGCGGCGTGGTTCGGGTAGCCGAGCATCGCGGCCCGCTCGGCCCGCAGCCGGGCCATCGTGGTGATCACCTCGCGGTTGTCGTACTCGCCGCCCTGGACGCCGCGCGCGAGCGAGGTTCGGGCGATGCGCTCGCGCAGCTCGCGGTTGTCGAGCGCCGCCAGCGCCGGCTGGCCGCTGGTGTTCAACAGCGGGATGACGTAGCGGTTCTCCAGGCCCCGCGCTGCGGCGGCCGCCGCAGCGGACGCGATCTCGTTCTCGGAGAGGCCGGCCAGCTCCTCCTCGGCCTCCACCACCACCGCCGAGGCGTTGACCTCGTCCAGCACGTTCTGCGTGAAGCGGCTCGACAGCGCGGCCAGCTCCGCGTTGATCTCCTGCATCCGCTCCTTCTCGGACTCGGACAGCCGCGCCCCGGCCCGCACGAAGTCGACGTAGTACTCCTCGACGAGCCGCCGCGCCTCGGCGTCGAGCCCCAGCGACTCGCGCTGGTCGTGGAGCGCCTGCACCCGCGCGAACAGGTCCGCGTTCAGCAGCATGGCGTCGGTGTGCGCGGCCAGCCGCGGCGCCATCTCGTTGCGGATCTCGTTGATGGCGTCGTTGGTATGCGCGCTGGCGAGGCTGAAGAACGTCCGGGCGACGCGATCGAGGGTCCGTCCGGAGTGCTCCAGCGGCACGATCGTGTTCTCGAACGTCGGCGGATCCGACTGGGCGGCGATGGCCTCGATCTCCTCGATCTGCTCGGCCATCCCCCGCTCGAACGCCGGACCGTAGTGCGCATCGTCGATCCGGTCGAAGGGCGGCAACTGGTATGGGAGCGTGCTCTCGGTGAAGAACGGGTTCTCGGTCATCTCCTGCTGTCCGGCGGCTTCCATCGCGCCGCTCCCGAACGGGACGCCGGAGCCGAGCATCAGCGCCACGATTGCCGCCGCCATTCCCAAGTACTTGCCTCTCATGCCCACATCCTCCCGGCAGGAATCTGTTCCGCAACCGTCAACGATAGCAGTTTTCGGGGCCGGCCCGGCGGCAGCGTGAGATGCCGTGAGATAATGAAGGTGTGACCGTTTCGTCGGGGCGTCCCGCCCCATGAGGGCGCCCGCCAGCGTCGGCGTCGCCAACCCCCTCCGCCGCAACATCGCGATCATCGCCCACGTGGATCACGGCAAGACCACGCTGGTCGACGCCATGCTGCACCAGAGCGGCGTCTTCCGCGAGCACGAGCGCGTGGAAGAGCGCGCCCTCGACAACATCGATCTCGAGCGCGAGCGCGGCATCACCATCATGGCCAAGAACACGGCCATCCGCTACCGCGACCTGATCATCAACATCGTCGACACGCCGGGTCACGCCGATTTCGGCGGCGAGGTCGAGCGCACGTTGACCATGGTCGACGGCGTGCTTCTTCTCGTCGACGCGTCCGAGGGTCCCCTGCCCCAGACCCGCTTCGTGCTGCGCAAGGCTCTGGAGCAGGGACTCCCGCCGATCGTCGTCATCAACAAGATGGATCGCCCGGACGCGCGGCCGGCCGCCGTGCTCGACGAGGTCTACGACCTGTTCATCGACCTCGACGCGAGCGAGGAGCAGATCGAGTTCCCGGTGTTGTACGCCAACGCCAGGGCGGGCACGGCCAGTACCGAGCCCGCCGAGCCGGGACGCAACCTGCGGCCCCTGCTCGACGCCATCGCCGAGCGGATGCCGCCTCCGGCCGGCGATCCCGACCGACCGCTGCAGGTGCTGGTCGCCAACCTCGATGCGAGCGACTATCTGGGGCGCATCGCCATCGGCCGCATCGTCAACGGCCGCGTGGCGACAGGCGACACCATCGCGGTCTCGAAGCTGGGCGGCGCGGTCGAGCGGACCCGGGTGACGAAGCTGTACGTCTTCAACGGCCTGGAGCGGATGGAGGTGGCGCAGGCGGCGGCCGGCGACGTCATCTGCCTGGCCGGGATCGACGACATCACCATCGGCGAGACCATCACCAGCCCGGACGACCCGCGGCCAATCCCGCCGATGCACGTCGACGAGCCTACGGTGTCGATGGTCTTCGGCGTGAACACGTCGCCCATGTCGGGGCGCGACGGCCGGTACGTCACCTCCCGCAATCTCCGCGACCGCCTGGCGCGCGAGCTGGTCGGCAACGTGTCCATCCGGGTCGAGGACACCGCCTCGCCGGAGCAGATGCAGGTGATCGGCCGCGGCGAGCTGCAGTTGTCGATCCTCATCGAGATGATGCGGCGCGAGGGCCACGAGCTGCAGGTCTCGCGGCCCCGCATCGTCACCCGCAAGCGGAACGGGCGGACCGAGGAGCCGGTCGAGGAGCTCGTCATCGACGTGGCCGAGGACTACCAGGGCATCGTCATCGCGCAACTCGGCAACCGCAAGGCGACCATGACGCGGATGGTGAACCACGGCAGCGGCCGGATCCGGCTGGAGTTCCGGATCCCGACCCGCGGGCTCATCGGCTTCCGGTCGCAGTTCCTCACCGACACCCGCGGCACCGGCATCATGAACCACCTGTTCGCGGGCTGGGAGCCGTGGAACGGCCCGATTCCCGGCCGGCCGAGCGGTGCGCTGGTCGCCGACCGGGCCGGCAAGGCGACCGCCTTCGCCATCTACAACCTGCAGGAGCGAGGCGAGATCTTCATCCACGCCGGCACGCCGGTCTACGCGGGGATGATCATCGGCGAGAACGCGCGCCCGGCCGACCTCGACGTCAACGTGACGAAGGAGAAGAAGCTCAACAACATGCGCTCGTCCACCGCCGAGGAGGCAATCCGCCTGGTCCCGCCGCGGCTGCTGAACCTGGAGCAGGCTATCGAGTTCATCAACGACGACGAGCTGGTGGAGATCACGCCCGGCAGCATCCGGCTGCGGAAGGAAGTCCTGGCCGCGAACATGCGGCCGAAGAAGGAATCGTAGCCGCGGCCCGGCCGCTCC
Organism: Vicinamibacterales bacterium; assembly: GCA_963662835.3. Classification (GTDB taxonomy): domain Bacteria; phylum Acidobacteriota; class Vicinamibacteria; order Vicinamibacterales; family UBA8438; genus WTFV01. Next base: position 4,542,151 of record CAXXVU020000002.1, on the reverse strand, counting down.
CCCGAACGCGGCGCTTCGGCCCAGGAATCTGCGCCGTCGAACCGCCCCGACTCCTGGCGAGGGTCGGTTGGGCGGCAATCGGAGCCGCACGCGACGATTGTCGGGCTACGATCCATCATGCTTCAGGACACGCCGGAAGTCATCGAGCTGCGGGCCGGTTCGACGCGCCTCGCCGTGGCGCCGGAGGTGGGCGGCTCCATCACCCGCTACGCCTCGGAGCGCGACGGGACTGCCATCGAGTGGATGCGCCCGGCACCGGCCGACGCCATCGCTGCACGCTCGGCCGGCGGTACGTCGAGCTTCCCGATGGTGCCGTTCTCGAACCGCATCCGCGACGCCGCGTTCCGCTTCCGCGGGCGGACCATCCAGCTCCCGCAGAACTTCCGGCCCGAGCCGCACGCCATCCACGGGCACGCCTGGCGCGAGCCGTGGACCGTCCTCTCGCGGTCCGACGCGGCTCTGACGCTGGAGTACCGCCACCCGGCCGACTCCTGGCCCTGGACCTACGCAGCGCAGCAGACCTTCGACCTGACCGACGAGCGCCTCCGGGTCCGGTTCACCGTGACCAACGAGGCATCGGAGCCGATGCCGGTCGGCTTCGGCCTGCACCCCTACTTCGTGCGGACGCCGCGCGCCACCGTACGCGCCGACGTCGGCCGGATGTGGCAGGCCGACGCCGGCCTCATGCCTGTCAGCCTCGTGCCGCCGCCCCCGCAGCTCCTGCTCGAGGGCGCGGGACTCAACCCCGACGCCACGACGCTGGACAACAACTTCGTCAGCTTCGGCGGGCAGGCGGTCATCGAGTGGCCCGAGTGGAACGCCCGGCTGCGCATCGACGCCGACCCGGTCTACGCGTGCCTCGTCGTCTACACGCCGGCGGGCCGGGATTTCTTCTGCGTCGAGCCGGCCACCAACTGCATCGACGGCTTCAACCTGGCCGACGCGGGCCGGACGGACACCGGCATCATCGTGGTCGCGCCGGGCGACACGGCGGCCGGCGATGTGACGTTCACGCCGGAGATGGCGTGACTTCACGGCGGAGATGGCGAAGAGGTCGCGCCCGTCAAGTGGCCCAGGGCGATGTGATGACGACTTCACGCAGCGGACCGACCAGGCCGTGGTTCGCTATCGGCTGGTTCCTCACCTGGGGTCTCTTTCAAGCGTTTGCGGTCGTCTCGGTGCTCAACGGAACGTGGGAGCGGCCGGCCGCGTTTCCCGGCGGGATCTACGAAGCGCTGATCTGGCCGGACATGTTCTTCATTCCGCTCTACGTGGCAACGGCCGCCCTGCTCTGGAAGCGACACTGGCTCGGGAGCGTGCTGGCGTTCCTGGCCGGCGGCGGCATTCTCTACGCGATGCTCTACCTGCTGGCGCTGTCAGGACTCTCCGGAACCGTCAACGTCGTCGCGGACAGCCTGTTCCTCGCGTTCACCCTCGTCGCGCTATGGCAAGTCGGCGCGGGCGTGAAGTCGTCATCGCCGCCGTTCCGAGACTGACGGCCATGTCCATCGAGACCCGCTTCGACGTCGCGTTCATCGCGGCGATGGCCCGACGAGAAAAGCAGATCCAGCAGAACTACCGGCCGATCATCGCCGTTCACAAGTGGTTCGCCCGGCGACCGGGAACGCTGTTCCGCGGCCTGACGCTCGCCGAATTCGGCGACGGCCCGCTCTCCGAGACCTTCTTTGCCGCCAACGATTTCGCGGGGCGGACGATTGCGGATCCCTTCATGGGGGGCGGAACGCCACTGCTCGAAGCGAATCGGGTCGGTTGTGACGTGCTGGGCGCCGACATCAACCCGATGGCGGCGTGGGTGGTCCGGGAAGAGATCGAGCACCTCGACCCTGCCGCGTACCGACGCGCCGCTGACGCTCTCGTCCAGAAGCTCGCGGTCGAGGTCGGAGCCTCGTACGTCACGGACTGTCCGCTCTACGGTGATACCGACGTGCCGGTGAAGTACTTCCTGTGGGTCAAGAGGGTCGACTGCGAGCATTGCGGCGCCGACGTCGATCTGTTCCCCGGGTATCTCGTTGCCGGCAACGCCCGCCACCCGAAGCACGTGGTGCTGTGCGCCGGCTGCGGCGAACTCACGGAGGTGGCCGACCGCGATCACCCCGGTGCGTGCCGACAATGTGCGAGCCCCTTGGCCATATCCGGTCCGGCACACCGGCAAAGCTGCGCGTGCCGCAGTTGCGGGCATGCCGCGCGTTATCCGCAGCCCGAGGCCGGACCACCACGGCATCGCCTGTTCGCAATCGAATACTACAACCCGGACCGCAAGAATCAGCACCGCGGGCGGTTCTTCAAGAGACCCGACGAGAAGGACCTCGCCCGCTACGCGGCCGCCAGCGCGCGCTGGGCAGCGACGAGTCCGGAATACGTCCCGGCACAGCCGATCCCGCCCGGTGACGAGACCGACCGCCTGCACCGGTGGGGCTATCGCCGCTATCGGGAGTTGTTCAACCCGCGGCAGCTCCTCGGCCTGGAGCTCAGTGCCCGCCACATTGCCACTCTCGACGATGACAGGATCCGTCGCGCCCTTGCCACGAATCTCTCCGACCTGCTCCGCTACCAGAACATGTTGTGCCGGTACGACACGACCGCACTGAAATCACTCGACGTCTTCTCGGTCCATGGCTTCCCCGCCGGTCTGGTCCAGTGCGAGTCGAACCTCCTGGGCATCACCACCCGCGCGGGTATCGGCGTCGGCTCCGGAGGATGGTCCAACATCATCGCCAAGTACGAGAAAGCGAAGCGTTTCTGCGACGCGCCCTTCGAGGTCGACCACAGCCGAGGACGCAAGACGATCGTTCCCGTACCTGGGGAATGGATCGGCGAGCGCCACGATGGCCGGCGTCCGCGTCGCGCCTCCATCCGCTGTGCGAGCTCGACTGCACTGGGTCTCGCGCCGAACACGCTCGACGCCGTCTTCACCGACCCGCCGTACTTCGGCAACGTCCAGTACGGCGAGCTCATGGACTTCTGCTACGTCTGGCTCCGCGGCCTTGTCGGCTCCGAAGCGGAGGGCTTCGCCCAGGAATCGACCCGGTCGTCCGGCGAGCTCACCGGCAATGCGACGCAGGCGCGCGACCTGGAGCATTTCACGGAAGGCTTGGCCGCTGTCTACCGTGCGATGGCGCGCGCCCTCAAACCCGGCGCACCGCTCGCGTTCACGTTCCACCACAATGCGATGGAGCCGTATCACGCAATCGGCGTCGCCATTCTCGACGCAGGACTCATCTGTTCGGCGTCCATCCCCTGTCCGGCCGAAATGGGAGGCTCGATTCATATCCACGGAACAGGGTCATCCATCGTGGATACGATCTTCGTGTGTCGCGACCACGGTCAGGCACGGCGTGACGCTCTCTTCGACGATCTCGATGGGCTCTCCACGGTCGTGCGGACCGATCTGGCTCAACTGCGGGCCGCCGGAATGACACCGTCCGCGGGCGATATCCGGTGTATCGTCTTCGGCCACCTCACCCGTATGGCGGTGTGGGATCTGCGCCACACCTGGGACTCGACGAAGCCGACGTCCGAGCGGCTCGGCCGGGTCCGTTCCGGATTCGGCGCTGTGGGTGACCCAAGACCCCTGATCGACACGCTCGCTGCTGCAGCCGTGTCACCGGCCGTCACGGCACACGGTATGCCACTCTTTCCCGCCGACCAGGCGCAATCGTTCGATGCCGTTTCCTTTTGAAGTCTCCTTCGAGGAAGTCGAGGCTGACCTCGACACATTCGTCGACGCCGTCTTCGGCGCGCTCCGGTCGGAGTTCCTCACCATGCCGAAGGGTGACGGCTTCGTCGAATACCCGGTATTCGAGCATGGCTACGAGACGCTCAAGCGGACGACGAGCGGCTTTCGGAACGTCACGCCGGAGACGGCCCTGGAAGCAGTGTACCAGGCACCGATTGCCTTCATCGTCCTGCGCACGATGCTCGGCTTCACGCCGCCGGAGTGGGCGGAGGTCACGACACGGCAATCTGACGTCACCGTTACACAGAATGCGGCACGAACTCTCGACCGGGCGGTCCGTCTACTACCGTCCAGGCAACTCAAGCCCAGCGGCGGCGCCACCGATCGGCGCCTCCGGGCGTTGGTCGCCACGGCCTGCGAGTTGCTGAAGGAAGGCGCCCCCGGCGGTCCGGACGAGTTGATCCACCGTCTCGACAAGGCCGATACGAAGAGCGGCCTGGACAGTCTCCAGCCATTGACCGAACTGGGCGTCCCCTACGCGGTGCTGCTGTACGAGCGACTGCTCGGCCGACCGTTCGCCGGCCATCGCGACTCCGTCTCCGAGCTGATCGGCGACGTGATGGAAACGGCGATCGAGGCCGTGCTCGTCAGGGCGGGAGTTTCCTTTCGCAAGACCAAGCGGGCGGAAAAGGTCTCCGGCTTCGATCAGGCGCCCGACTTCATCGTGCCCGACGAGTTCAACCCGCAGGTCGTTATCGAAGCCAAGATTGCCGAGGATGACGGGACGGCGCGCGACAAGGTCACTCGCATCCAGCACCTCTACAGCCTGTCCCGGAGGGAGCTTGCCCCAGACCAGCCGTCGCGCTTCGACGTCGTCGCCTGCATCGGAGGCCGGGGCTTCAAGGTCCGCCGTGAGGACATGAAGAAGCTGCTGCTCTCCACCCGCGGCAGGGTCTTCACGCTGCAGAATCTGGACCGCCTCGTCGACAACAGCTGCCTCGCCGGGTTCCGTACACGAGGCGACAAGTAGCCTCGCACAACCACCTGTCGGGGAAGCTCCCGCGGCATTGACAAAGTATTTTGTCAATGGTTCAATGGCCGTGCATGCTCGACGTCGAGGTCATCGACGATCCGGCCGCCGCGATGACGACCCTGGACCCGAAGCGGGCCCGGTTGTTGGCGGAAATGGCCAAGCCGGTCTCGGCCGCGACGCTGGCCGCCCGCGTGGGACTGCCCCGGCAGAGGGTCAACTATCACCTGCGCGCGCTGGAGAAGCACGGCTTGGTGGAGGTCGCGGAACAACGCAAGTGGGGAGGACTGACCGAGCGCCTGCTGGTAGCCAGGGCGGCCTCGTACGTCGTCTCCCCGGCGGCGCTCGGTCCGGTCGCGAGCGACCCGGGCAGAACGCGCGATCGTCTGTCCGCCGGCTATCTGGTCGCGTTGGGCGCACGCGTCGTCCAGGAAGTGAGCCAGCTCCTGCGGCGGTCGCGAGAGACCGGGAAGCGCCTGGCGACCCTTTCGATAGACACCGAGATCCGCTTCCGGTCCGCGGGGGAGCGCGCCGCGTGCAGCAGGGATCTGGCCGCCACCGTCGCCCGGCTCGTCGCGCGCTATCACGACGAAACGGCGCCGCGGGGCCGCCGGCATCGCCTGGTGATCGTCGCGCACGCCAGTCCGGTCACGCCGCAGCCAGCCACCGAGGAGACACCATGACCGTGAAGCGCAGCGCGTCCGGCCGCCGGTCCATCGAGCTCGAAGTGGAGGTCCCGGGCACGCCCGAGGAGGTCTGGCAGGCGATCGCCACGGGACCCGGCATCTCCGGCTGGTTCTTTCCCGCGGAGGTGGAAGAGCGCCCCGGAGGACGCGTCGTCTGGCACATGGAGCCGGGCCTGGACGCCCCGGGCGCCATCACCGCCTGGGAGCCGCCGCGCCGGCTGGCCCTCGAAGAACCACGAGGTTGGCGCCCCGGCGCCCCGGCACTCGCCACCGAGTGGACGATCGAACCCCGCGCCGGGGGCACGTGCGTCGTGCGCCTCGTCCACAGCCTCTTCACCGACACCGGCGACTGGGACAACGAACTCGAGGGCATCGAGGCCAACTGGCCCGGCTTCTTCGGCATCCTGCAGCTCTATCTCAAGCACTTCCGCGGGCAGCGCGCCGCGAGCATCCGGGCGACGGGATCCGCCTCGGGGACCGCGCGCGACGCGTGGACGGCGTTGCTCGACGCGCTCGGCATCGCCGACGCGGCGGCGGGCCGGCCCTGGCGTACGCCTGCCGGCGGCGCGCCGCCGCTGTCCGGCACCATCGAGCGCATCGTGGAGGGAACGCTGCCGCATGCGCTGCTCCGGATCGAAGCTCCCCTGCCCGGCATCGCCACGCCGATCGTGTACACGATGGACGACCGAGTGATGACGTCGTTGGGCATCTATCTGTACGGCGACGATGCGCCCGCCGTCGCCGCCCGCGAGGATCCGGCGTGGCAGGCGTGGATGCAGCGCCGGTTCCCGCAACCGGAGACGAAGGAGACGACATGACCGTCAAACGTGATGAGTCCGGCCGCCGTTCAGTCCAGGTCGAGACCCTCGTCCCGGGCACACCGGAGGAGGTCTGGGCGGCCATCGCCACGGGACCCGGTATCTCCGCCTGGTTCTGCCCGAGCGAGGTCGAGGAGCGCGTCGGCGGCTCCGTCCGCTGTCACATCGGACCCGGCATGGAGACCGACGCCGCCGTGACCGCCTGGGACCCGCCGCGGCGGTTCGCCGCCGACAGTCCCGGCCCCACCCCCGACGCGCCTCCCATCGCCACCGAGTGGATTGTGGAGCCACGCTCCGGCGGCCTCTGCCTCGTGCGTGTCGTGCACAGTCTGTTCGCGAGCACTGACGACTGGGACGATCAGCTCGCGGGCAGCGAATCGGGCTGGCCGTACTTCTTCGGCATACTGCGGTTGTATCTGACCCACTTCCGCGGGCGGCCCGCAGCGGTCATCCGGGCCATGGGGACCACACCGGGTGCTGTCTCCGATGCGTGGGACAAGCTGACCGGCGCGCTCGCCATTCCCGGTTCCGCCACCTCGGAACGCTGGAGCAGCCGGCCCGCAGGCATCCGGCCGCTCGCCGGCGTCGTGGAACGCATCACGGAGGGCAGGCAGCCCTACGCGCTGGTCAGGCTCGACGATCCCCTGCCCGGCATCGTCGCGCCCAGCGCCTTCGCGGCCGGCGATCAGGTGATGATCACGCTGGGAATCTACCTGTACGGCGACGCCGCGGTCGAAGCAGCCGCCCGCGACGAGCCCCTGTGGCAGGCGTGGTTGAACGAGCTCTTCGAGTGACGTCGCAGCGCCGCCGCGGACTACCTTCCGCGGCTGGTCTCGCGCAGCCGCTGAATCTGCCGCACCGCCGCGTCGATCTGCAACTCCATGATCTGCTCGCCGTACTCGGCGGTCGCCCGCGTCGGGTTCCCGGACACGCCGCTGCCGTCGCCGCGCGTGCCGGGCGCCATCATGTCCACGCGCAACAGCGACGGCTCGAGAAACAGCAGGGTCGACGTGTCGTGCATGCCGGCATGGGAGCCGACGTCCTCCTCGCGCTCGCCCTGCGCGATCAGCCACTCGTCTCCCGGCCCCGGGTAGTAGTCGGTCAGATGGTGCACGCGTGCCGGCGTGTCCGCCCACTCTGCATTGAGCCGCTCGGCCACCGCCGCCTGCGACGCCTGGTTGCCGCCGCTGTCGCCCATCAGCGCGATATCGACGAACCCGTGCTGCCGGAGGCTGCGCGCGGCGTACTCCAGGACCTGCTCGAACACCGCGGGCGGCGTCGTGATCGTGCCGGGAAACCGCATGTGGCCGCTCGGCGGATCGACGTTCCCCTCGGGCACGTAGGCCATGACCGGCGCCACCAGCGCATCGCCGAGCCGCCGCGCCGTCTCCCCTGCCTTGTGCCGGACCAGGTAGTTGTGCTTGCCCAGCACCATGTGCGGCCCGTTCTGCTCGGTCCCGCCGGTCGGGATGATCACGGTCGTGACGCCGGCCGCGAGCTTGTCGCGCACCTCGGTCCAGGTGAGCTCTTCGAGGAACACCGTGTCGGGCGCCTGGGCCAGCGGGGCGACGGCCAGGCAGAGAATCAGGACGGGAGTCAGGCAAGGAGCGAATCTCATGGGTCTCTCCTGATGTGAGTGGGCGACACCCAGTCTACTGCTCGAACCCGCCGGCCCGCACACGAGTCGGCTCGTCTGCGCAAGTCGCCCGCGGGCCGAGTTCGACCGCGGGGGCGGTCACGGGGCGGTCACGGCGCCACGTTGCGCACGTGCCCCCTCCGCCTCCGCAGGTTGCCCGGTGCGCAAGACCCGGCCCGACCCGCGCACGAAGGCGTGCTCCTCCATCTGCACTGCACGGATTGCCCGCTCGCCATGCGCCACAGCACAACGTTTCGTCTGTTCCGAAACAGAAACCTTATGATGGGGACATGTCCGCCGTGCTCCTTGCCTGGATCGGTCAGACCGATCTCGACTGCGCGAACGGCAGGAGGCCCGGCCCCGGCCCCATCGGCAGCGTGGTAGCCGCCCGTTCCTTCGACGCACTCGTGTTGCTATCGAATTACGAACCGCTGAAGAACCGCGCGTTCGTGGACTGGCTGGCTGAGATGAACGCACCTCCCGTCCATCTGAGACCGGAGACACTGGACGACCCGACCGACTATGGGGCTATCCACGCCGCCGCGGCTCGGGCGCTGGAGTACGCACGCGAGACGTTTGCCCCGCAAGTCGATCTCTCCATCCACGTCAGCCCCGGCACGCCGGCCATGCAGGCGATCTGGGTGCTGCTCGCCAAGACCCGCTACCCCGCCGAGTTGATCCAGTCGCACGAGAAGACGGGCGTCCGGACCGTCTCCGTACCCTTCGACATCGCAGCGGAGTACGTGCCAGCGCTGCTGCGCGAGACCGACGACAAGCTGACGCGCCTGACCGCCGGGCTGCCGCCGGAGTCGCCCGCGTTCGACCGCATCATCGGCCGCAGCCCGACGATGGACCGCGCCCGGATCCGCGCGCGGCGGATCGCTCCCCACGACGTCACCGTGCTCATCGAGGGCGAGTCGGGCACCGGCAAGGAGCTGTTCGCGCGCGCGATCCACGCGGAGAGCCGACGTCGCCGTGGTCCGTTCGAGGAGGTCAACTGCGGCGCGTTGCCGGAGGGGCTCGTCGAATCGCTCCTCTTCGGCCACGCGCGGGGCGCATTCTCCGGCGCGGTTCGCCCGCACGTGGGTCACTTCGAAGCAGGCAGCGGCGGGACTCTCTTCCTGGACGAGATCGGAGAGCTCCCGCTACCCGCGCAGGTCAAGATTCTCCGCGCGCTGCAGGAGAAGACCGTCCGCCGGCTCGGATCGGACAAGTCGATGCCCGTCGATGTTCGGGTCGTCGCCGCCACGAACCGCGAACTGCGGGCCGATGTGGCGACAGGTCGGTTTCGCGAGGACCTCTACTACCGCCTCGCCACCGGCGTCATCCGGCTCCCGCCGCTCCGCGAGCGCCAGGGCGACCTGACGCCGCTCATCGATCACTTCCTCGCCGCCGCGAACCGCAAGTTCGCCGACCAGCCCGGCGTCGAGCAGAAGACCCTTTCTCCCCCGGCAAGGAACCTTCTGTTGCGGCATCCGTGGCCGGGGAACGTGCGGGAACTCCAGGCGACGATCGACCGGCTGGTACTGTGGGCACCCGGCGCTTCCGTCGGCGCCGACGACGTCCGCGAAGAGCTGCTCAGGACGGTTCGGGACGACGCAGGCGATCTTCTGGGCCGTCCGCTCGGCAACGGGCTGGAACTGCCGACCCTGGTTGCCGATCTCGCACGCCACTACCTGGAACGCGCGCTCGCCGAGGCGGACGGGAACAAGACACGGGCTGCCGAGCTGATCGGCCTGCCGAGCTACCAGACGCTCACCAACTGGATGAAGCGGTACGATGTGACGCTGCCGGACGCGCCGCGTCGCCGATGATGGCACGCTCGTTGCTTCTTCGATGGGACAAGATGGCGGACAGGACCATGCCGGATGAACCTGAACACCGAGCCGACGCCGGTTCGCCACCGGATCCCGTAGACCATCGCGCCGACGACCCCGGTGCTCCGGCATCCAAGAACGATCGCGTCGATGCGCCCGCGCTGTCGTCGACGAGAGTGACGCCCCCGTTGATCACCGCGGTGGAGATCGAGAACTTCAAGGGCATCGGACGCCCGATGCGGGTCGAGTTCCGGCCGATCACCCTGCTGTTCGGCAACAACAGCGCCGGCAAGAGCACGGTGCTCCACGCGCTCTGCTACGCGCACGAAGTCCTGAGCCATCGCAACGTCGACGTTCACGAGACCGAGATTGGGGGTGACAGAATCGACCTGGGCGGATTCAGCAACCTCGTCCACGCGCACGATCCCGCTCGGCCGGTGCGGCTCCGTTTCGATTTGAACCTCGAAGATTGGAGCATTCCCCAAGGGCTGGACGAAAAGCTCGTATCACCATTGGACCCGATGGGCGGAGACGCCCACGGGTACCTGTTCCACGGGTCTGCGAGACCCAACTCCGGATGGATTGAGCTTCAGGCCAAGCTCGCTGACGACGAGCAACCGGTGCTCTCCAGCTACGAGCTCGGCGTCCACGACGCGCGTGTCGGTCGTCTCCTCCCACGACAGCCGACCGGCGTGTCCCTGGAGTTCGACCCGACGCACCCCATGCTCGAACGGAGTCTGCGACCTCGAGGCGCCGTGGACTTGACCAAACCCGAGCGATCTGCCGAGGCACCGGGGACGGACAGGCGCCCCAATCGCGTTCGGGAAGCAACCGGCGCGAGTGGTGACGGCTGGAAGCACTCCCGCATGGAGGTGTTGGGTCTGTTCTCGCCGTTGCCCCATTGGAACGAGATCCTCTTTCTGGACGACCATGTGCGGAGCGACGTTCGCGGATACGACCTGGACGTATTCACGACGATGGTCTCGGCTCTGTTCGTGGGCATCGGACAGGCCCTCCGCGACGAGTTGGCCCGCGTTCGCTACATCGGTCCGGTCCGCGACCTCCATCCGCAGACGACAATCGCATCGTCGATGCGCCGTAGAGCGTTCGAGACGTTCGCAGCCGACTTCATCCACGGCAGCACCGCCGTCGGAACCCGGCCGCCCTACGCCGCATCCTGGGCAGACGGGTCCGCGGCCTGGACGTACCTCCACGACACCCCTTACCGAGACCTCCTCGACGAGGTGAACACGTGGCTGGAGCGAGGGGACCGACTGGACACCGGCTACGCCCTTCGCGTGCGGTCCAAGGTGACGATCTACGAGGACGAAGCTGGCCTCCTGTCGGAGATGCGCGAGTACCATCAGCTTCGACAGACCTTCGGGAACGCGGAGGGCTCGGTCGACCTCGCCGGGTGGTCGCGCGCAGCGGCGTCGGACATAGTCGACAGGACAGATCCTGACGGCATGAAGGCCGCGCTCGGACACTGCGATCGGCTCCGCGAGATTTTTGCAGGCGCCGCCGATGGAACATCGACAACCGAACCGGTGGGCGAACTGGCGCGCGAAGTGCTGCAAGACGCTATCGAAAAGTTCGAAGCTTCCGAGAGCATCGACATCAAACCCGGGATACGCAGGGAAGCCGAGAGAAACCTGCGTCTGGCTGAAGACCTCCGGCGCCTGCTGACCCTGTCCACGCAGGAGATCGAATCGCAGTTTACCGGCGCGGGCGAGGACATGGCCGACTCGTCGGAGAAACTCACGGATGCGTACTGCCGGCGCCTGAACGACCTGCTGCGCAGGTGGGAAGGAGACGCACCGAAGTGGATCTACATGGCAGGTATCGTCGACGGACTCCGCGCGATGTTTGGCCGTGACGACTTGCCTGACGAAGTCGAAGCATGGACGCGCAAGATGGAAGACAGTCGCGACCAAGCGGCCGTCTCTGTGGAGGTCGAGCGGTTCCTCACCGAGTTTCGCAAGGCGCTCCAGGCAAGCGTAGCATCCGCAAGGCGGAACCATCGGCGTCTGACCGCACTCGTCGCCAAGATGGAGGGCGGGCGATTCTCATCGCGGGAGCTCGAAGACCTGGCCGCCGCGCTCGCGGCCCGCCAGCCACAGCGCGAGGTCGATCTCGTCACGACCAGGAACGCGTTGCCGGTTCGGGTTCCCGACGTGGGCGTCGGCATTTCCCAGATCCTGCCGGTCGTCGTCGCGGCGCTGGACCCGGGCCGGCCCGGGCTCACCGCCATCGAACAACCGGAACTTCACCTGCATCCCCGGATCCAGGTCGAGCTCGGCGACCTGTTCGCATCGCAGGCGGCCAAGGGTGGGATCTTCCTGATCGAAACCCACAGCGAGCACCTGCTTCTGCGATTCATGAAGCGCATGAGGCAAACATACGACGGTACTCCAGGCAACGGAACTCTTCAGATGCGGCCGGAAGACATCGCTGTGTACTTCGTGGAGATCGATCCCGACGGCGAACAGACCCTGATCCGCGAGATGCCGCTCAACGAGCGCGGTGATCTCGTGGAGGCTTGGCCCGGCGGCTTCTTCGAAGAGGACCTGCGGGAGATTTTCTGATGCCGCTCCTCGCCGACTACGCCATCACGCCGGACGTATTCGACGTAGCGTCCTACTCGACACGCGGTGAATGCGAGGCTTGGCTCCAGACCATTCGCGAGACGATGCTGACCGAGGGGCTGGTTCGCGATCTGCGCGATGGGGAGTGGGGCTCCTTGTTCGGGTCCGCTGATCGCCCCTGGCACCCACGCGGAACGGAGCTCGTGAAGAAGCTTGAGAAACAGGGACGCCTCGTGCGCCACGAACCAGAGCGCTCCGCTCCGCCCGCTCACGACCGGCAGTGGTGCGCCGAGGCGCTTGCCACCCACGCCACGCAACCGTTCACCGGCGGCGTCATCGTGACGGAGTCGGTCAAGAGCGCGTACGCCAAGAACCCGCTGATCGCACGGATCGATCGGCTCGCGGGAGCGCCGTGGTGGGCAGCGCGAAGCCCGTCGGTGGGGCTCCAACGCACACGCCACGAGTACGAGGCGCAGCTCGACGCCGTGCTCCGCTGTTCGAACTCGCTCGTCTTCATTGATCCGCACCTGGATCCGGCGAAACGAGGATACCGCGACTTCGGAGCGCTTCTCACGCGCGCCGGACAGCAAGCACCGGTCCCGAGAATCGAAATCCACCGCGTCTGTTACGAAGGCTCAGGGCCCGGACGCCGTTTCCCCATGCGCGACGACCCCACCTGCTTCGAGCGCGTATTCCGCAACGAGCTCGCCTCCCGGCTACGCGCTGCCGGTCTGCGCGCGGAAGTCTTCGTCTGGGACGACTTCCATGATCGTTACCTGATCAGCAATCTGATCGGGATCTCGCTGTCCAACGGGTTCGACACCAGGGCCAACCAGACCACGACGTGGAGCCGCCTCGGAAGGGACGACCGCGACGCAGTCCGGCGGGAGTTCCATCCTGCCACCGGACCGCACAGACTACAGGCGCGATTCAAGATCCCCTGAAACTGATGGCAATGACTGACCGCAGCATGGACGGCCACCAGCGCCCCAGCGGCGATGTCTTCCTGGTACGGATGTGAATCATGGCAGATGAACAAGGTGACGCGACCGAACGTGACGAGACGCCGCAGTCAGATGCGACGACCGGCACCGCTCCACAAGACCACTCGGATTGCCGATCGGAAACTCGACTGATCAAGTCCGTCAAGATCGGGAACTTCAAGGGGATCGGCCGGACCGTCCAAATCGATCTGCGACCGATCACGTTGCTCTTCGGATGCAACAGCGCAGGCAAGAGCACAATCCTGCACGCACTCTGTTACGCTCACGAAATCCTCAACCACCGCACCATCGACGCCAGAGAGACGACCCTCGGCGGCGAGCAACTGGACCTCGGCGGTTTCCGGCGTTTCGTCCACGCACATGACGCTGACCGTCGCATCCATCTCGGGTTCGAACTCAACCTTGATGGCCGCACCCTGTCCGACCGACTGCAAACGGAATACATGAAGTACCTGCCAGTCGAGAAGGATGACCTTGATCTGGTAGCTGACTCCGTGACATCCGGCTGGGTGGAGATGCGCGTCGGCTGGAACCACCGGCTGAATACACCGAGTCTCGAGAGCTATGCGGTCGGGGTCGACGACGATAGCGTAGGGAGCATAGAAAAGGCAGTAGAGCCAGCGGGAGCCTCCTGGGCGAAATTCCTTCCGAACCTGCGACACCCGTTGTTCAATCGGGCGGGATTCACCGAGAAGTCCTACGTCCCGCCGCCGGACGACTGGTACATGCCTCAGCAGTCTGCGTTGCCAGCCTGGGGAGAGACCCTGCCCATCTATCCTAGGTCGATTCCCAGCGATTCGGAATACCCTGAGGAGTTCGTGTACTTTGCGTCGGTCCTCATGGTGGGCGTGGGTCAACTCCTGAGAGACGAGCTTGCCGGGCTCCGGTACATCGGGCCGATGCGCGACGTGCACTCGCCAGCGGACGACGAGTCAGAGGCCGAGCCGGGGATGCCGGTTGCCGTTCGAAAAGCCTTGGGCCGTCCTCCCCCTGTGCCACACCCAACCGGCCGAACGCACTGGAGCGACGGCTCTGCTGCCTGGAACGTCCTTCGGAAGAGCGGCACCGGCGCCATCGGCTCAGAGTTGATCACCAACGTAAACGACTGGATGTCGCGAGAAGATCGGCTGAACACAGGCTATTGCGTCGAACAACACGCCATCGTGGAGCTTCCGGCCAATGAGCCTAGCGTGTCGTCAATTCGGGACGGCGAGCCCCAGGACGACGTCGACGTAGAGGCTCTCATCGAGGCAGTTGCCAAGGCGGGCACGCGAACGAGGGTCCGGTTGAAGGAAGTAGGGTCGGAGCTGGTCTTGGAGACCACGGATGTCGGCGTCGGTATTTCTCAGGTGCTGCCCATCGTCGTGGCCGCACTCGACCCTGCGCGCCCCGGGGTAACCGGCATCGAGCAGCCTGAGCTCCACGTCCACCCGAAGATCCAAGTAGAACTTGGCGATCTCTTCGCGCACGGTGTCCACGACGGTCGAGTATTCCTGATTGAGACGCACAGCGAGCACCTGATGTTGCGCCTGCTGCGACGCATTGAAGAAACACACAGCGGTGAACTACCGCAGGATAGGCCTGCGCTGCGGCCGGATCAGGTGTCCGTCGTTTTCATCGAACGACTCGACGGGGAGGTCAGAACGACGCCGCTCCGGATCGACGAAACGGGGGAGTTCATCGACCGCTGGCCTCACGGCTTCTTCGATGAGCGCTCGGATGAGCTCTTCTGATGCTCCACGAGTACGCGGTCGAGCCCGATCTCGTTGCGACGTGGTCCGCTCGCGCAAGCGGACGATATTTTCTCGACCAGTTCGGTCTCGGTTCCCCGCGGATCCTCTCGATGTACCCACGACGACTCAAGCACTGGAAAAGGCTCGTCGAGGAGGCCTGGAGCAAGGGTAACGACGTAACGGATCGGAAGCGGATGGTGGAGCTGATTCAGAGGTTGTCCGAGGTCAAGGTAGTTCGTCGCAATGCGGTCTGGAATCCCGACAGAGCGTGGCTCGACAACGCGGTCGCAGAACATCAACGGATTCCATTTCACGCCATCCTGGCTCGTCACAATCCAAGTGGGCATCCGAAAGTACTGGTTGCGGACCTGCTGGACGAACGAACCCCTCTCTGGAGCGTTCCGCACGGCGTGGTCGTTCGGAGGGCGGCCCCCGAAATTGCCGGTGTCGTTTGTGACATGCTTCGGCTGGCGCGTGATATCGTTTTTGTCGATCCGTATTTCTCTTGCTCGCCTGACCGCAACTACTTGGAAGTCCTCACCGCTTGTCTCCAGGCATGCCTCGAGCAGAGGATTCCCGAGGGATACCCGCGCATCCGCTTTCTAACACTGGATGATTCCGAAAAGGACAAAAAATGCACTCATGAGTTCTTCGAGAACCAGTGCCGCGATCGCCTTCCAGATAGACTTCTGGCAGGCCAGCAGGTCGAAATCAGCCGCTTGAAGGAACGCCGAAACGGGGAGCGACTGCACAACCGCTACATCCTGACTGAGCTCGGCGGCGTCAGCTTGGGCGCCGGTCTCGACGAAAAACCCGGTGCCGCGACCGATGATCTCTTCCTCCTCACACGCAGGCAATTCGAACTGCGGTGGCAGCAGTATTCCGGGGAGCCGCCCGCGTTCGACCGGCCTCAGGATACGATCACGATCGTCGGCACCGGGCGCCGCTGACGGCTCGGGCTTTCGCCGGGGCTTCGCGCGCAGTAGAGCGGATCCCCTCTACGTCAGCCTCGGTCCACGGCTCGGCGGGACCGCTGTCCAATCCCTCCAAGAGAAGTCCATCGAGCTCCTGCTGAGCAACCCGCTTGCGGGTCCTCTTGGATCAGGTGGCACATGTACTCGCCGGGTGTACCAAAGCCCGCGCGAGCAACGCGGTCGTCGACAAACCGTCGCATGTCCTCCGGCACGGAGACACTGATCGTTCCCATGTCCGAGAGTCTACCGAAAACCGGGCCGGGACACGCCGGCATCTCGTGCGGCCCGCGCAAGCGTGAGCTTCCCATCGCCGTACAGCCGTACGTAAATGCTCCAGCTTCCAATGCCGGATCGCGTTCGACAGCAGCTTGCGCACGGTCGTCGACCGATCGGCTACGACGGCCGCAGGAAGCCATGGACGGTTCGCAAGCCCTGCACCGAACTTCACGGAAAATACCGGTAGATGTCGCGGCGGTGCAGAACCCGCACGAATTCGACATCGGATGCTTCGACCGCCAAGCCTATTCGGTATTCTCCGATCCGTATGCGGTAGAAACTACGGGACCCACTCAATCTTCTTGCGCGGCGAACACGGCTCAGGTCTTCCGCGGCTTCTACCTGTTCGATGGCCTGCCTGACTCTTCTCAGCACGATCGGGTCGCTGATTCTCTTCAGATCGCGTTCGAAGCTCTTGCGGAACGAGAGCCTCACTCCCGCTCCTCAAGAGCCTTGAAGACCGCGTCTCTCGTAGTCTTTTCCGTTTGTCGCCCCTGCCGGACCGCCGCTGCCAACGCCGTGTCCTCAAGCACTTCGGCCAACACGTCATGCAACAGTTCACGCTGTTCGTGAAGCGTCTCGACGAGAGCTTCCTTGAACAGCTTCTTCACTGTCGCTTCACGCAAGTCGGGTTGCATCGTCCACGATCCTCTCCGGTCGCCTGCGATCTTCTCCGGACGGTCCTTTCACCGGGCCTCACGCACCGTGCGGCTATCGTTCCCCTGTCGTGAGTCTACCGAAAACCGAGCCGTCGGTGTCGATGTAGGATCCCCGCGTGACGCACGACTACATCATCATCGGGGCCGGCACGGCCGGGTGCGTGCTCGCCAACCGCCTGTCCGCGGACCCCGACGCCACGGTGCTGCTGCTCGAGGCGGGCGGCAAGGACGACTACTTCTGGATCGACATCCCGGTCGGTTATCTCTACACCATCGGCAACCCCCGCACCGACTGGTGCTACCGGATCGAGCCCGACCCCGGGCTGAACGGCCGCACCATCGGCTACGCCCGCGGCCGGGTCCTCGGCGGTTGCTCCTCGATCAACGCGATGATCTACATGCGGGGGCAGAAGAGCGACTACGACCACTGGGCGGCGCTCGGCAACCGCGGCTGGGGCTGGGACGACGTGCTGCCGGTGTTCAAGCGCTCGGAGGACTACCAGCACGGCGCGGACGAGTTCCACGGGGCCGGCGGGGAGATGCGGGTCGAGGAGCGGCGGGTGAGCTGGGAGATCCTCGACGCGTGGCGGGACGCGGCCGCCGAGTGCGGGATTCCAAAGATCGCCGAGTTCAACCGGGGCGACAACTTCGGCAACGCCTACTTCCAGATGAACCAGCGCAGCGGCCGGCGCTGGAGCGGCACCAAGGCGTTCCTGCGCCCCGTCATGCACCGGCCGAACCTGACCGTGCGGACCGACGCGCAGGTGCGGCGCCTCGCGGTCGAGCCGGGCGACGCCAGCCCGCGCGCGACCGGGGTCGAGCTGGTGACGGGCGAGCGGCTGACGGCGCGGCGCGAGGTGATCCTGGCCGCCGGCGCCATCGGCTCGCCGCAGATCCTGCAGTTGTCGGGCATCGGTCCCGGCGCGCTGCTGCAGGAGCACGGCATCGAAGTGGTCCACGACCTGGCCGGGGTCGGGGAGAACCTGCACGACCACCTGCAGATCCGCAGCATCTACAAGGTGAAGAACACCGTCACGTTGAACCAGCGCGTGAACTCGCTGTTCGGCAAGGCGGCGATGGGGCTGGAGTACCTGCTGTTCAAGACCGGTCCCCTGACGATGCCCCCGTCGCAGCTCGGCGCCTTCGCCCGCAGCGATCCGTCACGGGCGTCCGCGAACATCGAATGGCACGTGCAGCCGCTGTCGCTCGACAAGTTCGGCGACCCGCTGCACAAGTTCAACGCCATCACGCCGTCGGTCGCCAACCTGCAGCCCACGAGCCGCGGTCACGTCCGCATCAAGGACCCGGATCCGCTCCAGGCGCCGGCCATCACCCTCAACTACCTGTCCAGCGACGAGGATCGGCAGGTCGCCGTCGCGGGACTGCGGTTCACCCGGCGCATCATGGCGGCGCAGGCCCTTACGCCGTTCGAGCCGCAGGAGTGGCTTCCCGGTCCCGAGGTCGACAGCGACGAGGCCCTGGCGCACGCGGCCGGGGACCTCGGCACGACAATCTTCCATCCAGTGGGGACCTGCAAGATGGGACACGATTCGCTGGCCGTCGTCGACGACCGGCTTGTCGTGCACGGCGTGTCCGGCCTGCGGGTCATCGACGCCTCGGTGATGCCCCGCATCACGTCGGGCAACACCAACGCGCCCACCGTGATGATCGCCGAGAAGGGAGCGGAGTTCATCCGGGAGGATGCCGCGGGACGGTAGCCCTCACACCGCCTTGGCCGCCTTGGCCGCCTCGATCTCCTCGGCGCTCATCCCCAGCACCGACGCGAGCACCTCGTCGGTGTGCTCGCCGAGCAGCGGCGACCGCACGACGTCCGCCGGCGAGTCGGACAGCTTGATTGGGTTGCCGACGGTCAGGTACTTCCCGCGGGTGGGATGATCGACCTCGACGACGGTGCCGGTGCCGCGCAGCGACGGCTCCCGGGAAAGCTCCTTCATCGACAGCACCGGACCGCACGGCACGTTGAGGGGGTTGAGAATCTCCATCACCTCGAACTTGGTCTTCGTCTTCGTCCACTTCTCGATCTCGTCGAAGACGGTCTCGAGCTTCGGGAGGCGCGCCTCCGGCGTGTTCCACTCCGGGTCCTCCAGCCAGTCCTCGTGGCCGATGGCGCGGGCCAGGCCGGCGAACGCCGCCGCCTGGGTGATGACGTAGATGTAGGCGTTGGGGTCGTCCTCCCAGCCCTTGCACTTGACGATCCAGCCGGGCTGGCCGCCGCCCGAGGCGTTGCCCGAGCGCGGCGTGGCATCGCCGAAAGTGCCGTGCGGATACTGCGGATACTCCTTGAGCGGTCCGTGGGCCAGACGCTGCTGGTCGCGGAGCTTGACCCGGCAGAGGTTGAGCACGCCGTCCTGCATGGCGCAGACCACGCGCTGGCCGCGGCCGGACTTCTCGCGCTGGAAGAGCGCGGTGACGATGCCGAGGGCCAGGTGCAGGCCGGTGCCGGAGTCGCCGATCTGGGCGCCGGTGACGGTCGGCGGCCCGTCGTCGAAGCCGGTGGTGCTGGCCCCGCCGCCGGTGCACTGCGCGACGTTCTCGTAGACCTTGCAGTCCTCGTAGGGACCGGGGCCGAAGCCCTTGACCGAGGCGTAGATGATGCGCGGGTTGATCTCCTGGATCCGCTCCCACGAGAAACCCATCCGGTCGAGAGCGCCCGGCGCGAAGTTCTCGGCCAGCACGTCGCACGACTCGATCAGCCGCGTGAAGATGGCCCGGCCGGTCTCGGACTTCGTATTGACCGTGATGCTGCGCTTGTTGTGGTTCAGCATCGTGAAGTAGAGGCTGTCGACGTCGGGGATGTCGCGGAGCTGGCCGCGTGTGGCATCGCCCACGCCCGGCCGCTCCACCTTGATCACGTCGGCGCCGAACCAGGCCAGCAACTGCGTGCAGGTGGGGCCGGACTGCACGTGGGTCATGTCGAGAATGCGAACTCCGTCGAGCGCTTTCATGTCGGTCTCCGTCTCTGTCCGTCGATCGCCGCCGAAGCGCCCGCGGGGCGCACCCGGAACGCGCTGCCGCGCCGGGCGGCCGTCACCTGGGCGTTCCCTTGATCCTGATCCCCTCGTCCACGATGGTCTTGCTGAGCAGGCTGACGCACGCGTAGAGCGCGCGCAGGGTCGGCACCTCCACGCCCGTCACTTCGGCCAGCTCGACCACCGCCCCGAGCATGCCGTCGATCTCGAGCGGCTTGCCCACCTCGACGTCCTGCAGCATCGAGGTCTTGTGCTTGCCGACGCTCTCGGCGCCGGCGATGCGCCGCTCCATCGTCACGCGGAAGCCGGCCCCCAGGCGCTCCCCTATCGTCTGCGCCTCGGTCATCATCGCCGCGGCCAGCGAGCGGGTGAGCGGAAACTGGCAGATGTCGACCAGCGTCGAGTGGGTCAGCGCGCTGATGGGGTTGAAGGTCAGGTTGCCCCACAGCTTGAGCCAGATCTCCGAGCGGATGTCGGTCAGCACGCGCGCCTTGAAGCCGGACTCGGTGAGCAGTTCCGACACGCGCCGGACGCGCGCCGACTCGCTGCCGTCGAGCTCGCCCACAGGGAAGCGGTTCCCCTCGATATGCTTGATGACCCCCGGCTCGGCGATGGTCGCGGCCGGGTAGGCGATGCAGCCGACGATGCGGTCCGGGTCGATGGCGTTGAACAGGACCCCGCCCGGATCGACGGTCTCGACCACGCGGTCCGCGTACTCCCCGCCCAGCTTCTGGAAGTACCACCACGGGATGCCGTTCTGCAGCGTCACCAGGCAGGTGTCGGACCCCATCAGCGCCGGCAGGTCGTCGACGACCGCCGCTATCTGATGCGCCTTCAGCGCCAGAAACACGACGTCGTGCGGGCCGAGGTCGCGGATCCGGTCGGTCGCGGTCAAGTTGCCGGCGACCAGCGCGCCACCTTCCTCGATCAGCTTCATGCCGTTGGCGCGGATGGCCGCCAGGTGCGGGCCGCGGGCGATGACCGAGACGTCGTGCCCGGCGCGGGCCATGCGCACGGCCATGCAGCCGCCGATGGCCCCGGCGCCGACAACGCAGACTTTCATGAAGGGTCCTCCGCTCCGCAGCCGGTCAGCGCTCGGTGATGCTCTGACCGACCCGCGCCTGGAATCTGACGAGGGATCGCCCGGCCGGCGACCGTCCGGCCGCCCAGGGCAGGAAGCGCCCCGCCGCGCCGCGGTATCGCCGCGCCGCAGCGGGAGCACGAACCGCTACTTCACCCCGCCGGCCGCCTCCCGCTCCTCGGCGCGGTGCCCGGCCAGAATGCCGTCCATGCCGATGTTGCCCTCGTGGCAGGCGTACTCGTAGATGGCGTCGGCCGTCCCCATCAGCGGAATCTCGACCGTCCACGGCCGGGTATAGGTGGTCGGATCGTCGAGGGTGACCTCGTAGCTCAGCGTCTGCGGACCGACGCGCGTGAAGCGCTCGGTGACGCGCAGGTTCGCCGACGACAGACCCCGGAACGTCGCCTGCGACGAGTAGTTGGCGGTCTCGACCACTAGCGTGTCGCCCTCCCAGCGCCCCCGCGAGTCGCCGTGCCACAGGCGGACGTCGTCGTCGAGCGGCGGCGTCCCGTCGATCGGGATGACGCGCGCGTCGTGGTTCATCTCGTGGTAGACGACGACGTGGTCGGGGCTCTGGAAGATCTGGTAGTAGCTGTTGTAGCCGGCGCCCAGCCGCGGCACCCCGTAGGTGACGCAGCGCTCCGACAGCGGCCGGTCGGTGTAGGAGTCGGCCGGATGGTCGCGCCGGTGCGCCCGCAGCATCGCCTGCCGGTCGCGGGCCGGGGCGGTCAGCGCGGGAATGCGCCCGTCGGGCGGATCGACCACCAGCGACGTCCGGTCGTTGAAGTCGCGCTCGGCGATCCAGAACTGGTTGTAGTTGCCGGTCGTCGGGTCGTAGGACGTGGCCTTGGTCCGCTCGATCGCGGCGAGGACGAGCTGGTCGCCGAAGAGAGCGTCGCCGTCGTCCACGGCGAGCTGGGCGGCGGCCCTCAGCTCCGCGAGCTCCTCGTCGGTCAGCCGCTCCTTGCCCGCCCACTCCGGCGGCCGCTCGAGCGGCGTCGCGTTGTTGTTGGCCCACACGCCCTGCAGGTCGGGCTGGCCATCCGGGGTGCGCGGCAGCGTCCAATCGCCGTCCTGGGCGGCGGCCGGGGACGTGAAAGCAACGAGAGCAACCGCGGCGGCGAGCAGGCCGGTCGAAATCAGGCATCGTCTGCGCATCTGGGATCTCCTCGTGTGCGCCTTTCGGGCGGGCGCGGCGCGCAACCTGGAATTGTAGCGGGCTCTCGCACGGCATGCCACCGTCGGGCGAATCGCACGCGTTCCGGATCGGACCGGTTCCCGAACGCTCGGGCGAAATCGGCGTAGCCGTCTCAAGGTCGGCCGAGGCGGCTGATCGGAAGACGTCGGGGGAGTCCGTCAGGACTCCTCCTCCGGTCGCGCACTGGTGAACAGCTCCCCAAGCAGGTCGAGCTTCGCAGTGACTTCCTCCGGTATCTCGCCAACCGGCAGAAAATCCACGAGTCGATACAGCTCTCCCTTCCGCAGCAACATCGCGTGCCCGAGCCGCTCGGCAAGCCGGCGGAAGTAATCCTCTGCGAAGGCGCTGAGCTTGATTCTCTCCGTGCGGGCCGCCCACAAGAGCCGACCGGCAGCCGGATCCGCCGCCTTCCACACGCCGAAGTCTTCTTCCCGTCCCCTGAAGACTCTCTCCAGAATCAACGCGTCGAGTACGTGATCAATCTCGTCTCCCAGGTTCTCGACCAGCGGCGCATCCCGGTAACTGTCACTTGTGAAATCCCTCAACGTATCCGGCGTCACGATATAGTTCTCGCACTCGTATCGCCCCCAGTACGAGATCCGCAGGCCCCCGTCGTCGAAGTCCGTTAGCTCTCTTCCGTCGCTGTCGAGCAGCGCGAGACCTCGCACCCCGGGCACCATGCTGCGCAACGCGAAGAAGTGCTGTCGAGGATCGAGGCCGAAACCTCCCTCCACCCGCGCCAGCTCCGCGTCGAGGCCGCCGTCGGGAAAGTTGTCCTGGACGTAGTACGAGTTGATCCGGTCGTCCCACACCCGTGCGGCCGCATGCCCGATCTTCTCCGCCAGCGCCCTGAGTATCTCTACGTCCGTACCACCCTCCACATAGAGCACGTAACCTCGTTGCCGTGCGCGAACATAGTGCTCTGCGCCGTAGTGCTTCAGCGTGTTTCTGACGTCGGTCTTCGCCGCCAGATCATCGGCGCGGCCCGCGAGCAGCAACGTGAGGTTGTGGTCGAGGGCCTCGTTGAGAATCACCTCCGAGTGCGTGGCGAGAATGACCTGGGACGCGTTCTCGGCCGCGAGCTCGCGCAGCAACACGTAGACCTGCCTCTGTCGAAGTATCTCCAGGTGCGCATCCGGCTCGTCGATCAACAACACACTGCCGGGGTGCGAGTAGAGGTACGCGAAGACCAGCAGCATCTGCTGCAATCCGCGGCCGGCCATGGCGATGTCGAGCGGTTCCTTCACCGATTGCTGGAGATAGAGCAACTCGATGCTGCCCCGCGCCGTCTCGACGGGTTCGTGCAGATCGATGTTGAACAGGCGCCCCATCCATTCGGTGATACGCGTCCAGTGCCGCGGGTCTTCCTGCCACACGAGCAAGCAAAGATTGCGCAGCACCTGCGCCGTCTGTCCCTGGCCTATCAGCACGTCGATACGACCGCGCTGCAGTATCGGCTCCTCGGTCTCCAGCCCCGACATGGGATAGAGCAGCTCGACCTTCAGCGCAGCCGCTGTCGCGATTGCCTCGGGCTGCTCGAGCGTCTCGGTATCGGGAGTGCAGTACACCAGGTCTTCCCCCTGGTTGCGGAAGGTCATCGTGACCGGCGCCACACGACCGTCGTGCAGCACGCCGACCTCGATCTGCACGCGAATGTCCCGGTTGCCGGTCCGCACG
This sequence comes from Vicinamibacterales bacterium, assembly GCA_963662835.3. Taxonomy (GTDB): domain Bacteria; phylum Acidobacteriota; class Vicinamibacteria; order Vicinamibacterales; family UBA8438; genus WTFV01. The sequence continues at coordinate 4,518,290 of CAXXVU020000002.1, read as the reverse complement.
GCGGCGTTGTGCCAGAAGTAGCGCGTACGCCGCACCGGCACCGAGACGATGTTGAGACGGTTGAGCGACGTCGAGGCACGCTCCTTGGGCGGCGCCTGCCCCTTCTTCTCCTGCCACGCCCGGACCGCCTGGGACCACAGGGCAAGCGCCTGTATCGCCGTCGTCTTGCCGCAGTTGTTCGGCCCGATGAGCACCGCCGGATGATCGAGCTCGATGCGCTGCGTGTCGCCGAAACGCTTGAAGTTCCGGATTTCGAGGTAGTGCAGCAGCCTCATGCGGCAAGCCCTCCGCGGGCTACTTGTCGAACAGCCAGCGATTGGCCTCCGCCCGCCCCTCGACGTCCGCCAGATGCTCGTCGAGCACGTAGCCCTCCGCCACCAGCGCCTCGGCGGCGCGCACGATCTGCGCGCGGTACTCCTCGAAGCTCCCGTAGCGCTCCCCCACCGACGGGCGCGGGTCGCCCGATGCCTCGCGATCAGCCTTCGTCCGCGGAAACGCGATGTAGCCGCCGGCCAGTCCGAGCGGCGCGGCGGGCGCGCCGATTGCGGGATTCCGCAGGTTCCAGCCGGTGTAGGTGGCGACGGGCACGGCCACGGCCGGCATGCGCAGCACGCCGATCTCGTTGTTGTCCTCGTCGAGCGCGGGCACGCGCACGCCGTACCGCATTCCCGAGCGGACCGGCGGGTGGTTGTCGATGCGGCGCTTCGCCCCGAACTCCTCGCCGTAGTCGAGATGGTCCGGCTGCTGAATCGCCGTCGGGTAGCGCACGCCCGGAAGCGGGGTCCAGCCCGACTCGTCCGCCTTCCAGCCGGCGAGCGTATCGTCCGCGATGCGCGGGTGCATGCTCGGCGGCGGCGGGGTGCCGTCGGTGACCCAGCGGTCCATGGCCAGGAACAGCGTCTCGAGGAACGGCTGGTACACGTTGGGATTGGGGGGCAACTGCCCCCGGTTGGACGGTCCGCGGGCGGGGCTGTGCTGCGAGCCGCCGAAGACGTACACCCGCACGTCGTCCGGGATCTCGCTGTCGCGCTGTCCCGTCGGATCCGTCACCACGAGCGACGCGCTGCGGTGCCAGTACTCGGAGCTCGTGTCGAGATGCATCACCTTCGGCGCCGTGCCGCTCGCGCGCGCCCGCCGCAGCAGGCCGTCCGTCCGGCCGCTGAACGGGTCGGTCTCGTCGCCGTAGGCGAACGGAAAGACGTCGACCGGATACAGGTGGCCGCTGTGCTCGGTGGCGGTCCGCGTGGGAGATGCGAAGCGGTGATTGAAGAAGCCCTGCCCGCCGCCGGCGATGACCGGCATCACGCCGTCGAAGACGATGCGCCCCTGCTCGTCGGCGTTGAACCCCTCGTACAGGAACATCCGCAGCGCCCGCCCGCTCTGCGAGCGACCTTCCCCGATGACGCGCTGCGCCAGGGGCCGGCCGCGGGCGTCGCGCAACGGGTTCATCGACGAATCGTCGTGGCGCAGGAACGACACGAAGTCTCGAATCGCCGCAAAGCCGGCGCCCTGCACCACGGATCCGAACGCGTCGTAGATCAGCTCGTAGATGACGCCCGGATCGAAGCCGCCGTCGAGCAGGACGTCCGCCCCGATGAGCCCGCTCCCCTCCTCGCGCGCCGTCCTCGTGAGGACGAGCTCCCACTCGTCGCGCGCGATCGGCTCGGGGGCATCCCGCTCGCGAAGCCGCCGCGTCAGGGTGGCCCGCGGCAGCGTCTCTACAACCGGCTCGAAGGTGAGCTGACCCCGGTCCGACACCGCCAGCCGATCGGTGGCCGCGTCGCCGATCATCTCCGCGCGCACGGTCCCGGTGACCGGCACGTAGTCCTCGTCGAGCGCCACCGGCGCCTCCAGGCGCAGGAGCGACGGATCCGGCCGGACCTGGGCGATCCAGCCGCTCCAGACCGAGACATAGCCGTGGCGCAGGAAGAACGGCTGCGTGCCCCACAGCTTGCGGCCGCGGTTGTTGACGTCGTAGAGCACGGTCGGCTGCGCCAGCGAACGGTCCAGTGGCGCGATGATCTCGAAGTCGCCGTAGAACTCCACCCGCCCCTCGCCGTTCTGCGCGGCCAGCCCCAGGTCGACGATCGCCCGGTTCGCCTCGTGCCCGGGGTCGAGCGCGTACACCACCCGACCGCGAATCCGCTCGTAGCGCCCCACCTTGTCCGGCACATCGTCCGCGAACGGCTCGCGGGAGGTGACCCGCACATGGATGACCTCCGCACCGCTGGGCGCCGCGGTTGCCAGGATGCAAAGGAACAGGAACCCGCCGATTCCCCTCTGGACCGTCATCTCGTCACCTCCAACTGCACCTGTCGCGGGCATCGCCCTGAGAACCTGCGGTGTTCCAGACAAACGAACGGCGCGGCGCGCCCGTCCGGCAACGTCCGGACGGCGCGCCGCGCCGGTAGTCGAATCCGCGCCGGTCGTCTACTTCGCCAGCGGGTCCGGCCGGAGCTGGAACTGCACCACCTTGCTCGGCGTCCCCTTGCCGGTCTCGGTATGGAACGGCGCCCGCGTGCCGTAGGTCGCCCACAGCCCGCGTCCCTTCCAGCCGGCGTCCGGGTCGTCGATCCGGCCGTCCATCCACTTGGTGTAGAAGCCGAGCGGATACGGCACGCGGATGATCACCCACTCGCCGTCCTTCAGCGCGAGCAGGCCCTCCGAGGCGTTGCCCGTGTTGATCGGGATGTTCTCGCCCAGGCCGAACGTGTCGAACTGATCGACCCAGGTATAGTAGCTGCCCTCGGCGCTGCCCGAATCGTCGACGCCCTTGAACTTGGGCAGCGGCTCCTCGTAGAGGGTCCAGCCCTCGGGGCAGTGCTGGCCGGTCGCCTCCGGACCGTTCAGCGGCCCGGTGCACTTGCTGCGGTCGAAGCTCGCCATGTGGCCGCTGGCCAGCGGGGTCCAGACCACGCCGTTGCGGTCGATGTCCATGCCGCGCGGCGAGTAGCCTTGCACCTCGGCGCCGGGGTTGTCCCACGGCACCTCGAACACCTCGGTCAGCGCCGTGTTGGACGGATCGTCACCCGGATCGAGGCGCAGCACCGCGCCCGGGAAACCGAGCGACGAGCCCCAGATGGTGCCGTCGACCGGGTTGTACGCGACGCCGTAGAAGCCGGTCGTCACCCGGTGATCCTTCGTCGGGTCGATCGGCTCGTTCGGCTCGGTGAACTCGTCGCGCTGCCCGTTGCCGTTCGTGTCGAGCACCAGCGCGGTCCAGCCCTGAGAGGCCTCCTCATCGCCCGTCTCGAGGAACATCTTCGTGTCCAGCCAGCCGATGACCGGCCCGCCGCCGCTGGTCCAGAGGGTGTCGTTGTCGTCCTCGGCGAAGATCAGGTGGTGCGTGCTGTAGCAGGTGCCGACCAGCGTCATCTCCTCGGTCGCCGGATCCCAGACGGCCAGGTGCCGGTTGGCCCGCGCGTTGGGAAACGCCTGCGCCGAAGGATGATCGGAGCCATCGAGGCACATGTCCGGGTTCTGCGGACCGCGCACGCGCGAGGTCAGCCAGACGCGGCCGTCCTGGTCGAGCATCGGGTTGTGGACGTTCGACTGGCTGTTCCAGATCGCCTCGTCCCCCCAGTACGGCGAGGAAGCCAGCGGCGGCCCGGCCGCTACCGGGGTGTCCGGATCGCGCACCGGCACGGGAATCTCGCTCGCGGCGTGGGCCACCGGATCGAGCACCGGCACGTAGTCCGCGCTCGCCTCCAGCGCGCCGTAGATCGGCCCGTAGGCGTTGACCGTCGGGTCGCGCTTGTCGGTGGCGATCTCGTCGTGGAGGTAAGCCTTCTCGTCGGCCCAGTCCCACTGCGATACGACGATGTTGCGCTCGACACCCTGCGGCCGGCGCGGCGCCTCCGGCAGCTCGCCCGCCATGATGCGGTCGGTCCAGTCCGCGAACATCTCCAGGGCGGCGCGGCGCCCCATCCGGTTCAGCCCGTTCGACATCGAGCCGCCCGCCTGACCCGACTGGATGCGGCGGTCCCAGGCCGCGACCATCGAGTCGAATTCGCCCAGCTCCGGCGGCACCTCGCGGGTCGCCCTGTTGCCCAGCGAGTGGCACGCGGTGCAGCCGCCCGACTTCACGGTGCGCATCCACTCCGCCTGGCTGCGCACATTGGGAGAGATCCCGTTGCCGTCCGGTCCGGTGCCCGGGAACTGGTCCCGGTCGGGGACCTCGATCAGCGACAGCCAGTGGCCGGCCGGGTAGTACTGCGCCGCGGCGGCCTCGTCGGGCGCCACGACGGCGGTCAGATCGAGGGTCGAGCCGGGAGGCGTCCGAACCTTCTCCGAGTCGACCAGCCCGTAGCCGCGGACCCACACGTCGTAGGTCGCGTCCGGGAGGTCCGGAATGAGGTAGCGGCCGTCGTCGTCGGTCACCACGATCCGGTTGAACCGCGTCGGCAGGTCGGTGGTCTCGGCAATCACCCAGACGCCCGCCTCGGGCCCGTCGGGGCCGGTCACCACGCCGCCGATGTCGTCGGCGTCCACCATCACCGCCTGCCCCGCGACGGCGCCGCCGGCCGACAGGAACACCGCGACGGCGCCGATCACCGCCGCGATACCGGCTCGATAGAGCATGTCACTACGCATGTCTTCGCCTCCCTTGCGCTGTTTCGCTTGCCGGGTCCGCCCGGCCAAGCCCGTGTCGGCCCGACCCGGCTCGATCGCGTTCCGGAAAGCCGACAGTAGCATTTTTCCGGGTCCGCGACACGCCCGCTCCCTACCGCGGGGTGGAACCGTCGAGCTGGTCCACGTGCACCCGCGCCACCATGTGCATGTAGCCCCCCGCGGGCGCGAAACGGTCGTCGGCCGCGGCCTCCAGGTGTTCGCGCGCGTCGGCGTCGTTCCCGAGCGCCTCGTGGTAGAGACCGACGTACAGGTGCGCGAAGAAGAGCCCGGATGCGCGACCGCGCCCGGTCGCACGCTCGCCGGCGGCCATGACCTCCTCCGGCGTCAGCTCGCCGCGGAACATGCCGTAGATCTCGCGCATCGGCGCACGCGAGTCCGGTCCCACCGGCAGCAGCGCCTCCAGCGCAGCGGCGGGCGAGTCGGCGCGCGCCACGCACAGAAAGTGCCAGGCCGCGTTCTCGACGTCGTTGGGATTGACCAGGCGGTGCGACTCGAACTGCTCCCGGCAGTCCTGGTAGCGGCCGACGTAGTAGAGCGCAATCCCGCGCTGCCAGAGCTGCGGCGCGGCCCGCGGCACCAACGCGGCCACCTCGTCGAACCCGGCCGCCGCCGCTTCCAGCCGGCCCGCCGCGAAATCGCCGACGGCGCGGTCGAGCACACCGCGGGGGTTCTGCACCGAGGCCGATCCAATCCCGGCGAGACCGATGACCACCGCCGCGACGATCCACGTCCCCCGGAATCCGGATCTTCTTGTCTTCACCAGGCCAATACTACGCCGTTCCGCCGCCTCGCACCCAGGTCAGTGATCCCGAAACGACCGTTGCGATACACTCGCAGCGTTTTCGTGCTCCGCCGCCGGGAGTTGAGTCCGGCGGCACGCACGAGGAGGGACAACATGACACGTACACGTTCGTTCGGCATCGCCCTGCTGCTGGCGGTGGCACTCACGGCCGTCATGGCCGCGCCGGCCGCCACGCAGTCCAACAGCATGAGCTTCTTCATCACCAGCGCCGGCCCCGGAGACGGCGCCAACCTCGGCGGCCTCGAAGGCGCCGACGCGCACTGCTCGATGCTGGCCGAGGCGGCCGGCGTCGGCGGCAAGACCTGGCGCGCCTACCTGAGCACGTCCGGATCGACCGGCGTCAATGCCCGCGACCGCATCGGCAGCGGTCCCTGGTACAACGCGAACGGCGTCGAGATCGCCTCGAGCGTCGCAAACCTGCTCGGCGACAACAACCTGACCAAGCAGACCCAGTTGAGCGAGAAGGGCGAGATCGTCAACGGCCGCGGCGACGATCCGAACATGCACGACATCCTTACCGGGACGCAGTTGGACGGCACCGCCTGGGAGGGTGAGGGCGACAGCACCTGCGGCAACTGGACCAGCAACTCCGCGGACGGCAGCGCGCTGGTCGGCCACCACGACCGGACCGGCGGCGGCGCCAACCCGAGCCACTGGAGCACCGCGCACGGCTCGCGCGGCTGCGGGCAGGCCAACCTGCAGGCAACCGGCGGCAACGGCTTCTACTACTGCTTCGCCATCGACTAGGCGGACCGTCGGCCATCGAGCCCGCCGTCCCGCAGGACACGGGGCGGCGGGCTTCTTGCGCGTACAGGCGAATTCCGCGCCTGTCCCACCGATATAATCGGCAGGCGACGGCATGATGCGGTCCCTTCCGATTCCTCGCTCCAGCCCTCGAACGCTGGCGCCCGCCGGTGCGTTGCTGTGCGTTGCGGCTGCCCTGGGCATCGCCGCGGCGCTCTCGCTCGAACCGATCGAACCGGAGGCCAGCGTGGAGCACCGCCCCATTGCAGTCTCCGCGGACCAGTACGTCTCGTCCACGACCTGCCGCGCCTGCCATCCCTCGCAGTACGCCACCTGGCACGGCTCGTTCCACCGCACCATGACCCAGGTCGCCACGCCGGAGTCGGTGGCTGCGGACTTCGACGCGATGGTGGTGGAGGCGGTCCCCGGACGCCCGATGCGGCTGGAGCGCCGCGGCGACGAGTTCTGGGCCGAGTTCGACGACCCGGGCTGGGAGGGCGATCCGCGCGATCGCCCCCGCATCACCCGGCAGGTGGTGATGATCACCGGCTCGCACCACCAGAACATCTACTGGTACGCGACCGGCCACGACCGCGCCCTCAACGTGCTGCCCGGTGTCTACCTCCTCGAAGAAGATCGCTGGACGCCCCGCAACGCCGTCGTGCTGGCGCCGCCGGGACAGGGAGTGGCGATGCTAGACGGTCACTGGAACGCCGTCTGCATCGACTGTCACACGACGCACGGCAAGAACCGCTTCGACACGCCGTTTCTTTCGGAGCCGATCCGCGATCAGGCCGTCGACACTACCGTCGCCGAGCTCGGGATCGCCTGTGAAGCGTGCCACGGCCCCGCCGCGGCGCACGTCGCGGCCAACCGGAACCCGGTCCGGCGCTACCAACTGCACACCGGCGGCGCACCCGACCCGACCATCGTCGAGCCGACGCGGCTCGACCCGCAACGGTCGTCGCAGGTCTGCGGCCAGTGCCACAGCATCTGGGAGTTCCCCGATGCGGCCGGCGAACGCGCCGCCAGCGCCGACGGATTGCCGTATCGCCCGGGAGACGAGCTCCGGGCAACGCGCTTCGTCGCCCAGCCGCGGGTGAACGGCCGGTCGGACACCATGCAGGCCCTGATCGCCGCGGATCCCGACTTCGTGCGGGGGTCGTTCTGGCCCGACGGTCTCGTCCGGGTGTCGGGCCGCGAGTACAACGGCCTTCTCGACTCTCCCTGCTTCGCCGACGCGACGCAGCCGGAACGCACGCTCTCCTGCTTCTCGTGCCACACCATGCACAAGACGCCGGAAGATCCGCGCACCGTCGTCGAGTGGGCGGACACGCACCAGGTCTCCGCCGGCATGGACGGCAACGCGGCGTGCACGCAGTGCCATGTCCCCATCGCCGCCGACCTGCCTGCTCATACGAACCACGCGCCGGAATCGACGGGGAGCCGCTGCTACAACTGTCACATGCCGTACACCTCGTACGGCCTGCTGCGCGCCATCCGGAGCCACACCGTCACCAGCCCGTCCGTCCGGGAGAGCGTCGAGCTCGGGCGGCCGAACGCGTGCAACCTGTGCCATCTGGATCGAACTCTCGCCTGGTCGGCCGATCATCTGCGGGACTGGTATGCCCAGCCTGCGCCTCGCCTCGACGACAACGAGCGGTCCGTAGCTGCGTCCATCCTCTGGCTGCTGCGGGGCGACGCCGGCCAACGCGCCCTGGCGGCCTGGAGCTACGGCTGGGAACCGGCGCAGGAGGTCTCCGGGACGAGCTGGATGGTGCCCTACCTCGGCGAGCTGCTCGGCGACCGGTACGACGCCGTCCGCTTCATCGCGGCGCGCTCGTTACGCACGATTCCCGGCTTCGAAACACTGCAGTACGACTTCGCCGGCGACCGCCAGGACCGGATCGAGGCAGCCGTCGGAGCTCTCCGTGCCTGGCGGAACGGCTCCCTGGCTCGCGCTCGGCGAGATCCCGAGCTGCTCTTCGGCGTCGACGGAACCCTCGACACCGCGGCCATGCGGCGCATCTTCGACCAGCGCGACAACCGCCCGCTCTTTCTGCGCGAGTAGCACCACCGTGTCAGCTACTCCTTCGTCCCGGCAATCGGACTACGTCGGCCGCCACCTGCGCTTCGGCTGGTGGTCGCTCTTCGTCTTCCTGCTGCTCGGAGCGACGCTCGAGACCCTCCACGGCTTCAAGGTCGGCTTCTATCTGGACGCGTCGAACGAAACCCGTCGCCTCATGTGGACCCTTGCGCACGCCCACGGCGCTCTGCTCGGCCTCGTCAACATCGCCGCGGGCCTGTCGATGCGCGCCCTGCCGGAGCTGCCGGGCGACGAACGCCTCCCCCTGATCTCGACCGCCCTGCTTGCCGCCACGGTGCTGTTGCCTGCCGGGTTCTTCGCCAGCGGCGTCGTCTTCTACAGCGGCGATCCCGGCGTCGGCATCGCGCTGGTCCCGGTCGGCGCGGCGTGCCTCGCTATCGCGGTCTTTCTGATGGCGCGCGCCGTCACGACCTCGTCCAACCGGTCGGCTGACGGAGCAGGCCGGCGACGGAGCGGCTGATGGTCGCTCACCGCGCTCGTACATGACGAAGGGAGCCCCTGTCGAGGCTCCCTCGCCGGGTGTCCGCGGCCCGCGTGGGCAGCGGACACGTTACCGCACGGTGACGGTCAGGTCGCCGGGTGTCAGGAACATCGCATCCGACGCCCAGGCCCGGAGCGTGTACGTGCCGGGCGAGTCGAACGTGACCGTGGTCTCGAAGGTCGCCGATGTCCAGCCGTCGCCGTCGATGTGCGTCGCCGGGTTGTCCGACGAGGTCGGAGCGGTAGGCACGCCGTCCACCTCCCGCTCGATCTCCTTCTCCTCGACCGAGCGCTGGAAACCGTCGGGCTCGAAGTCGCCGGCGGCCGGGCCGCGGTAGACGATCCAGTGCAGCGCCAGGCCGTTGCGCGGCGGGCGCGGCTTCTCGTACCAGCGGATGTTGTCGGGCACTCGCGGCGTACCCTCCGGCGGGATCAGGGTGGGAAGACGCGTGCGCGGGGGCCGCGCCGGGAGCTCGTTCGGCAGCTCGTCGTCGCGAATCACCGCGGTCAGCGTGAGCGCCTCGCCGACGCCGACCCGCTCCGCGCTCGCCGACACCTCCACCTCCGGCGCCCGGTTGGCGAACAACTGCTCCACCGGACGCCCGAACCCGGTGCGCGAGTTCGAGGTGATGGTGTTCTCGTCGATCTCCCACTCGGGCTGCAGCCACCCGTAAGCCCGCTGCTCGCTGCCGTGCGCCGTCACGAACCAGATGATGCCGTCCTCGGGATTGGGGCCGGTCTCGGCCGGCATCGGCACCGTGAACTGGTAGCGCTGCGTGCGCGGATAGAAGTGGGTCGGCTGTCCGCGATCTTCCTCTCCCGGCGAGAAGTAGTTGTCCGGGCCGACCGGAATGCTCGGCTGCTCGCGGTAGTTGCGGTTCAGGTAGCCGAAGTGGAACAGGTAGCTGCCGTCGTCGGTGCGCGTCCAGCCCTCGAAGATGGGCTGGATGTCCTGCCCGCCGTCGAACCGCTGCTGTGGCTGCGAGACGATCGGCACGTCGCGCGGGTTCACCTGCGCGTCGGCCGCGCCGACGGCGCCGACCGCCAAAGCCGCGACGGCAGCGGCGCTCACCCAACGTGAATGCGTCCTCATGATGTCCTCTGTCTGTCGACAACGAAAAAAGCACTCTGCGGAGGCGAGCCCCGCAGAGTGCCTTGGTCCAAACCGTGCCCCCGCAACCGCAACGAGCTGGTCCTGCGTCGCCCGCGTCAACTCGTTTCTGCGGAGCAGACTCCTAGTCGTTGTTGTTGGCGCGCACGTCCAACTCTTCCTGGTACTCCTCTTCCGTGAGGTCGTACCAACTGATCCACCCGAACGCCATCTCGTCGATCGTGCGGCTGCCGCCGCCGGTCCAGTTCAGCGCGTCCAGGTTGCCCCGGTGCGACTCGGTGTTGTCGTGGTAGCTGATCACGTGCAGCTTCGTCCCGGCCGGGTACACCGGCTGGGCGTCGTCCTCGTAGTTGTAGACGATGTGCCAGTTGAAGTCGAAGTTGACGCAGCTCACCATCTCGGTCGTCGCATTCGGATAGATGAGCTCCAGGCACTGCCGCTTGCCGAGGAAGTGCATGTGCGGCTGGAAGCCGGTCAGCTTGCCCGGCAGATACATCGTCGTGTAGCCGTCGTGGCGCGTGACCTGCCCGGCCGGAATGTCGAGCTCGCCGGCCTGACCGAGCTGCCGCGAGTAGAGAATCTTGTCGGGAACCTCGCCCTCCGGATAGAGGACCAGCCCCAGATCCGTCCGATCGACCACTTCCTCGCCGATCGAGTGGTAGTGGAAGCTGAAGCGGACGCGCGAGCCGCCCTCGAGGACCTTGCCGGTGCCTTCCGGGTACAGGTCGGCGTTCTTGCCGACCGCGTACTCGTTCAGGAAGAAGTCGTTCGAGCTGTCGTTGATCGGCGCGTCCGGATCCGTGACCGCGTAGGTGAGCGCGTGGTGCACGACACGCAGGTCGCCGGCCTTCGTCTGGATCGCCTGGATGTAGCGGTCGTTGGGGATGCCGGAGTCGACGATGTAGTCGCCCCACCAGTCGCCCGCCTCGGCCGGCACGGTGTGCGGCGGCGAGGTCACGATGACGTCGGGCTCGATCTGCCACGCCCCGAAGTCGGGCAGCTCGACCGGCGCCGGCCCATCGGCCGGATTGCCGCGCGGCGCGCCGGCGTCGGCCCAAGCGGCCACGATGTCGATCTCGGCCTGCGACAGCGACCGATCCTGCTTGAACTCCTGGATGCCCACGTTCGGGTCGACGTGCCACGGCGGCATCTCGCGGGCGACGACCTTGTTCTTGATCGAGCGCGCCCAGGGACGCGTCTCCTGGTAGTTCATCAGCGACATCGGCGCCATGTTGTTGGGCCGATGGCAGACCTGGCACGAGCGCTGCAGGATCGGCTCGATGTCCTTGTGGAACGTCACGTCGTCCGTCTGCGCGGCAACGACGCCCGGCAGCAGCACCACAACGGCGGCCGCGACTGCGGCCAGCGCCAATGCGGCATTCTTCATCTGAGCACCCCCCCAAGAGCGGCACGGCACGTGCCGAGTACAAAAAACGCCCCGACAGAATTGCGCCGCTAGTGTAGCGCCATCAGCGCCCGAGAATCAACCGCTCAGCGGCCGTCCAGATACCGCCAGACGAGGTGCGCCATCGCCCGCACGCCGACCGGCAGCGCCGAGTCGTCGGCCCGGAACGTCGGCGAATGGTGCCCGCCCGACGTCGTGCCGGGCTTCTGGGTACCCAGGAAGTAGAAGAACCCGGGCACCTCGTTGGCGAAGTACGAAAAGTCCTCGCCCGCCATCCATGGATCGGCCAACGACACCCGGTCGGCGCCGACGACCTCGCCCAGCGTCTGCGCCGCCCAGGCGGTCAGCTCCGGGTCGTTGACGACCACCGGGGTGATGCGGTCGTACTCGATCTCGAACGAGCCGCCGCCGGCGCGTGTGATGCCGTCCACGATCTCCCGCATCCGCCGCTCGACGGTGTCCTGCACCTCCGGGTCGTAGGTCCGTACCGTACCCTCCAGATGCACCTCGCCGGGGATGATGTTGAACCGGGTCCCGCCCCGCACGATGCCGACGGTCACCACGCTCGGCGCCAGCGGCGACAGGTTGCGCGAGCGGATCGTCTGCAGCGCGGTGATCGTCTGCGCCGCCATCACCACCGGGTCGACGCTCAGATGGGGCGCGGCGCCGTGCGCCTGCTCCCCGCGGATGGTGACGCGGAAGTGATCGACCGCGGCCAGCGCGCCGCCCGGGGTGTACTCGATGCCCCCGACGTCCAGGCCGGCCCGCGCGTGCAGGCCGAAGACCGCTTCGGGCTGGAACTCGTCGAACACGCCTTCGGCGAGCATCAGCGCCGCGCCTCCCTCCTCGCCCGGCGGCGGCCCCTCCTCGGCCGGCTGGAAGAGGAACACCACCGTGCCGGGCAGCTCCGCCTGCAGCGCCCTGAACACCGAGGCCACGCCGAGCTGCACCGCGACGTGCACGTCGTGCCCGCAGGCGTGCATCACCCCGACCTCCTGGCCGAGATAGGTCGCGCGCACCGTCGACGCGAACGGCAGGTCGGTAGCCTCGGTCACCGGCAACGCGTCCATGTCGGCGCGCACCGCCACCACGGGTCCGGGCCGCCCGCCGCGCAGCACCGCGACGACCCCGGTGTGGGCCACGCCGGTCCGCACGTCGTCGAACCCGAGACCGGTCAGGTGGTCGGCCGCGAGCCGAGCGGTCTCGAACTCGCGGTTGCCGAGCTCCGGGTGCTGGTGGATCCGGTGGCGGAGCTCGGTGATCCGCGCGATGACCCGCTCCACCTCGGCATCGATGCGCGCTTCCTGCGCGGCGGCCGGTGCGGCGCCCGCGCAGAAGGCCAGAACGGCAAGCAGCATTCGTCGAGACATGTATTCATTCTACCGGCAGCGCCCGCGCCGCCCGCACCTGCGCCGTCGCGCGGCGCCGAGCGCACCGACACCCTCGCCCATGTCCGTATAATTGCGCACGGGAGTGTCTGCATGAGCAGTGGCCGGAGCAACTTCCGGACCGTGGGCAACGCGAGCCGTCGCTTGCGGACGGCCGCGCGACTGACCGTCGCCGCGGCCTGCGCCGCCTGCGGGAGCGGCCCGTCCGCCCCTCCGGCGCTCGTGGAGCCGCCGGCCGCCGCCGCCGCGCCCGCACCCGCCGGCGGCGCCGGCGTCCTGCAGGTCACCGGCACCGCGCCCGTCTCGCTCGACGGCTCGCTCACCGTCATCGTCCTGGAGCCGGTCTCGGGAGACGCGTTCGAGCCTCCCGAGGAACCGGTGCAGATGGACCAGCTCGGCATGGAGTTCCTGCCGCCGGTGCTGCTGGCGAGCGTCGGTCAGCCGGTGCACTTCCACAACGGCGAGGACGTGCTGCACAACGTCCGCGTCTACAACATCGACACCCTGGAAACGGCCTTCAACATATCGACGCCGATCGGCGGCACGTACGAGCACCGCTTCGACACCGCGGGCACCTATCGCGTCGCCTGCGACATTCATCCCGCCATGGGGGCCAGCGTCGTCGTGACGGCCTCGCCCCATGCCGCGGTGGCGGCGCGCGACGGGAGCTTCGCGCTCGACGGCGTGGCCGCCGGGTCGTACACCGCCGTCGTGCAGGCCGGCGCGCAGCGCAACCGCCACGCGGTCACGATCGCGCCGGGCGCGACGGAATTGACCCTCGGCGGAAGCTGACCCGCCGCCCTTGCCGCGCGCGGCGGCGCCTCGCGGGAGAACCGATGAAGACGGTGCAGGAAATCGCGGACCTCGTGGGCGGCCGCCTGCACGGCGACGGCACGCTCGAAATCCGGACCGTCGGCAGCCTGGAGCGTGCGACCCGCGGCGCGCTGGCGTACGCCGAGGGCAAGCACCTGGCCAAGGTGGCTGCGACCGGCGCCTCCTGCGTCCTCATCCCGGACGTCGCGCTCCCCGACCGCACCGTGATCGTGGTCGACAAGCCCCGCGTCGCGTTCGCGCGCGCCGCGCAGTGGCTGCTGCCGCCCCGGCTGCCCGCCCCGGGGGTGCACGAGACGGCCGTCGTGGCCCCGGACGCCGCTCTCGGGGAGTATGTCTCCATCGGTCCCTGGACCGTCGTCGAGGCGGGGGCCGCGGTCGGCGACGGCACGGTGATTCTTCCCGGGGGCTACGTCGGCGCGGGCGCCACCATCGGCGCCGACTGCATCCTCTATCCGCGCGTGGCGCTCTACCCGGGCGCCACGGTCGGCGACCGCGTCATCCTCCACGCCGGGGTGGTCATCGGCTCCGACGGGTTCGGGTTCGTCTTCGACGGAGAGCGGCAGATCAAGGTGCCGCAGGTGGGCAGCGCACAGATCGGCGACGACGTCGAGATCGGCGCCAACGCGTGCATCGACCGCGGCGCCCTCGATGAGACGATCGTCGCCGACGGCGTGAAGATCGACAATCTCTGCCATCTCGGGCACAACGTCCGGATCGGGAACCACTCGATCATCTCGGCCCAGACGGGCATCGCCGGCAGCTCGACCGTCGGGCGGGAGGCGATCATCGGCGGGCAGGTGGGGATCGCGGACTACTGCCGCATCGACGACCACGGCATCGTGGGCGCGCAGTGCGGCATCCCGTCCCGCAAGCGCGTCCCGTCCGGGCAGCCCTTCTGGGGGACGCCCGCCAGGCCGCTCAAGGACATCAAGAAGCAACAGGGCTATATCCACCGCCTCCCGCGGATGGCGGCCGAGATTGCGAGCCTGCGGGCGGAGCTCGACGCGCTCAGGACGAAGCTGGACGAGTGATCCGGGAGTCCGACCCGTTCCGGGGCGCAGACTCCCGGGGCGCGGACTCCCGGCGCGCCAGGACCTGCCGCACCGCGGCGGCGACCGCGTCGACGGTGACGGCCGTCAGACAGGGCGGCCGGGCGTCCGCGGAGGGCGGCGCGGGGCACTCTTCGAAGAAGCGCTCGCGGCAGGGAGAGCAGGGGAACGACGCCGATACCGCGATGTGCGGCCCGGCGGCGGCCCCGCCCGGCGCCGTGCGCGCCGGCGACGACGGTCCGTGGATGGTGACGGTCGGAATCCCGGCCGCCGCCGCCAGGTGGGCCGGCCCGCTGTCGTTCCCGACATAGGCCGCGCAGCGCTGGAGCAGCGCCGCGAGCTCGGGCAGCGTCGCGTGGCCAACCAGCGCCACGCCCCGGGCGGCGGCCCAGCCCGGCGGCGCCGAGAACGGCGCCCGGTCGTGCACCACCACCGGGCGCCCCGCCTCCGCCAGCCGTTCCACCAGCGACCGGAACCGCGCCGCCGGCCAGGCGCGCGGCGTCTTCGCGGCGGCCGGGTTCACGAACAGCGGGCGGCACCCGGCAGGCCACGCCATGGCGTCGAACAGCCGCGACACGCAGGCCCGGTCGGCCGCGGTGAGCGCCAGCGGAGAGGCCGCGACCGGCGGATCGCCGGCGTCCAGCACCCGCGCCAGGTCGAGGTACTCCTCCGCGCGGTGGAGGTCGGCCCGCGGCGGCAACGGCCGGGTCAGGAGCAGGCCCCGCCGGTCGGTCGAGTGCCCGATCCGCCGCCCGATGCCCGCCAGCCATACGGTGAACGCGGCCTCGAACGACGGCGCCAGCACGACCGCCGTGTCCACCCCCAGCGCACGCAGCGACCGCGCCGCGGCCCACACCGCCGCCGCTCGCGCCAGGCCCGATCCGGCCGGCGCCTCGACGATCAGGTCGAAGACGCCGAGGCGCTCGGCCAGCGCCGCGTGCTCGGGGTGCGCCATCCCGATGAGCCGCGCGTCCGGCCAGCGCGCCCGGAGCGCCCCGACCGCGGGGCGGGCCATCAGGATGTCCCCCACCCAGTTCGGCAGGCGCACGAGCAGGCGGGTCGGATCCACGGCCTATATTCTCTCCGGATGCCGACCGAACCCGTACTCGCGTTGAACGGGGTCTCGCTCGTCCGCGACGGGCGCACCATTCTCGACCGCATCGACTGGCGCGTGGCTCCGGGCGACCGCTGGATCGTCCTCGGACCCAACGGATCCGGAAAGACGTCGCTCTGCCGCCTCGCCGGGCTCTACCTGCACCCGACCCGGGGCGACGTGGACGTGCTGGGCAGGCGCCTCGGACGCACCGACGTGCGGGAGCTGCGCACGAAGCTGGGCATGACGAGCCAGGCGCTCGCCGACATGCTCCGTCCGGGGCTGCAGGCGGTCGACCTCGTGATGACCGGCCGCAACGCCGCCCTGGCCCCGTACTGGCACCGGTACGACGACGCCGACCGCGAACGGGCCACGGGGCTGCTGCAGCGGTTCGGCTGCGCCCGCCTGGCGACGGCGCGCTACGCCACCCTCTCGGCCGGCGAGCGGCAGCGCGTGCTGCTGGCGCGCGCGCTCATGGGCGATCCGCCGCTGCTGCTGCTCGACGAGCCCGCGGCGGGACTCGACCTCGCCGGCCGGGAGCAGCTCGTCGCGATGCTGGCCGACGTCGCGGCCGACCGCGCCACCGCCGCCATCGTGCTCGTCACCCACCACGTCGACGAGATCCCGCTCGGCTTCACGCACGTGCTGATGCTGGCCGACGGGCGGGTCGCGGCCCAGGGGCCGATCGCCGACACGCTGACGGCGGAGAGCCTCTCCCGCTGCTTCGGGCTCCGGCTGGCCCTGGCGCGGCAAGGCGGACGCTGGATGGCCTGGGGGGAGTGAAGCCCCCGCCGCTCACGCGAGCACCGGCGCGTTCTCGCGGAACTCCCGGACGAGCGCCTTCATCACCGACGCGTAGTCGCGGGTCTCCCGGTAGATGCGCCGCTGGCGCCGGTAGCTCAGGCCGTTGCGCAGCATCGCGCCGACGCCCTGCAGCTCGGCGGCGCCGCCGAGACGCTTCGCCACCGGGGTCACCTCCTCCACGAGTGCGCGCAGGCTCTCGTCCAGCCGCTCCAGATTGCCGTCCTCGTCGACGATGATCTCCGCCTCGGTGGACCAGCGCGCCGCCCGCCACTTGTTCTCGCGCACGATCCAGTGCCGGTGGAGCGGCATGTACATCCCCTCGTCGTACTTGTCTCCCAGCCATACGACCAGCGCCTGGATCAGCGCGGTGACGGCCATCACCTCGTCCAGCGTCGGCAGGCCGTCGCAGATGCGCACCTCGATGGTGCCGAAGTTGGGGTGCGGGCGAACATCCCACCAGATCTCCCGAATCGACTCGATCGCCTTGGCGCTGACCAGGGTGATCATCAGCCGCTGGAACTCCGCCCAGTTGAGCAGACGGTAGGGCAGTCCGGCGGTCGGCAGGCTCTCGAAAATCTTGCTCCGGCAGGACGCCAGTCCCGTATCGGCGTCGTTGAAGAACGGCGAGCTGGCGGAGAGCGCCAGCAGGTGGGGCAGATACGTGGTCAACCCGTTGCTGATGGCGATGGCCTTCTCGCCGCTCGCGACGCCGACATGCACGTGAACGCCGAAGATCATCAGGCGGCGGGCCGGCCACTGGCACTGATCGACCAGCCGGTGATATCGCTCGGAGTCGGTGATCCGCTGCTCCACCCACTTCGAGAAGGGGTGGGTGCCGGCGCACGCCACCTCGTAGCCGAGCTCGTCGGTGACGGCCAGGAGCTGGACGATGCGCTCGTTCAGGTCCCTTCGTACCGCGCCGACGTCCTCGCAGACGTCGGTGTTCAGCTCGATGGTCGATTCGATGAGCTCCGCCTTGACATGCGCGACGTCGGCGGTCTTCTGCAGAATCGCCGGTGCGCCGGCGACCAGGTTCATGGTCTCCGGATCGAGAAGCTGCAACTCCAGCTCCACCCCGACGGTCGGACGCGGCGACCCGCGGAACGCGATTCTCATCGGTGCCCCTTCCCGCAACGCCCTTGCCGGACGCGAGGGCCACCTGATTATATGGGTGCCGTGCCGCCGCGCCGCTCGCCTTTCTGGCGCTACACCGCGCTGCAGGTGCCGGGCTGGGTGCTGGCCCTGGCCGTCGGCTGGTGGATCCGCACCGCGTTCGACGCGCCGGGCTGGGTGGCGCCCGCGATCCCGCTGGCCTGGGTCGTCAAGGACATGGCGCTGTACCCGCTGCTGCGCAGTGCCTACGACGTGAACGAGGCGCCCCCGGTGGAACGGCTCATCGGCCGCCGTGGAGTGGCGATCGAGGCTCTGGCCCCGTCGGGCTACGTGCGCGTCGGCGGCGAGCTCTGGCGGGCGCATGCCGGCGATGCGCAGCCGATCGCGGCGCGGCTGGAGGTGGAAGTGGTCGGCGCCGAGGGCCTGGTTCTGTCCGTCCGGCAGGCGGAACCCGAGGAGCGCGCCGGGTGACCTGAAGCTCCCGGCTCAGCCCTCCGCGCCCGCTGCCAGCGGATCCCCGAACCGGGCGCGGCGCACCTGCTCGCGCTGCCACTCCACCGTGCGCCGGAGCCCCTCGTCGACCGCAACCGCCGGCGCCAGGCCGAGCAGCTCGCGGGCCAGCGACACGTCCGCCTGCGAATGCCGAACGTCGCCGGGACGGGGCTCGCCGTGGCGCGCCTGGATGTACTCCCCGGTAGCGCGCTGCAGCGCCGCGTACAGCGCGTTCACCGACACGCGCCCCCCACGGGCGATGTTGACGACCCGGCCCGCGGCCGCCGGCGCGACGCATGCGCGCAGGACGCCGCGCGCGACGTCCTCGACGTACGTGAAGTCGCGCGTCTGCTCCCCATCGCCGTGGACGGTCGGCGCCCGCCCCGCGAGCAGCGCCGCCGTGAACAGCGAGATCACGCCCGAGTACTGCGACTGCGGCGACTGCCGCGGCCCGAACACGTTGAAGAACCGCAGCGCCACGGTCTCGATCCCGTACAACCGGCCGAAGAGCGCGGCGTACTGCTCCCCGATCAGCTTGTGCAGCGCGTACGGCGACACCGGGGCGGGAGTCAGCCCCTCGTGCTTGGGCAGCGTCTCCGAGTCGCCGTAGACCGACGACGAGCTCGCCAGCACCACCCGTCGCACCCCCGCGTCGCGGGCGGCGAGCAGCAGCTCGTGCGTCGCCTCCACGTTGGCGCGGTGCGTGCGGCGCGGCTCCCGCACCGAGCGGGGGACCGACGGGATCGCGGCCAGGTGGATGGCGGCGTCGACACCGGCCACCGCGGCCTGCGCCACCTGCCGCTCGGCCAGGTCGGCCTCGATCAGCTCGACGTCCGGATGCGCCGCGAGGTTCTCCCGGCGGCCGGTCGACAGGTCGTCCACCACGCGGATCGCGTCGCCCCGCGCGGCGAGGGCGTCGACGACGTGGGACCCGATGAACCCCGCACCGCCGGTGACGAGGTGGCGTGCCATCGTCTCGCGCGGTCAGGGGGCCGGAAACAGGGACGGATCGATGGCCGGGATCACGTCGAGGGCGTTCCGGTAGTAGACCTTCCGCAGCACCTCGTCGGGCAGATTCATGCCGTACATCTTCCAGAAGGCGTGATACCGCCGGTAGTAGTCGAAATACTCGTCGGCGGTCTCGAACGTACGCCAATAGTAGGGGAACTCCTCGGGCGCGTAGCGGTCCTTGCCGAACAGGATCCGATCCTGGTGCCGCGTGAAGAAGGCGCGGGCGGTCCGCGGCTGGCGGCCCAGCTCGTAGAGGATCGCCGCGGTCTCGACGTAGACGTTCGGCAGCGCGTCGAGCAGCTTCCCCAGCCGTCCGAGATCGTTGGCGTGCCAGCCCATGTGGGCGGCGATGAACGTCGTGCCGGGATGCCGTGCGAAGCGGCGGTCGCGTTCCGCCATCATCGTCTCGAAGGAGGGATGGCGATCCGCGGGCAGCCGGCGTTCCGGCAGCAGCGTCAGCTCGAGCCAGCGCTCGTTGAAGCGGTCGACCGGGTCGTAGAACGACTGCGGCTCGCCCACGTGCATCAGCACGGGGATGCCGAGACGTCCGGCCGTCTCGAACACCGGGTCGAGCTCCGGGTGGTCCACCGGCACCCGCGCGCCGCTCCGGTCGCGCACGTCGATGCCGAAGTTCTTGAAGAACTTCAGGCCGGCGGCGCCCGCCGCCACGTCCCGCTCGAGCTGCCGGGCCGCACGCGCGCCGAAACCGGCCCCGACGCCCCCGCGGAACTCGAGGTTGGCGAAGCAGACCATCCGGCTCGGCTGCCGGCTCCGCGCCACCGTGTCGACGCAGCGCTCGAGGGTGGCCCCCGAGCCGCCGCTCAGGTTGACGAGCACCGCCAGGTTCAGGGCATCCATCTCGCCGGCAATCTCGTCCAGGCGCCGGGCGGAAAATCCGGGCCAGTGGTGACTGTGCACGTCGACTACCGGAAAGCGCGCCCGCGGCACCGGGTTGGCGTCCACCACGAGGGTCGATTGCGGCGTGTAGTCCTCCACGCCCAGCCCCGGCTCGCCGGACCGCTGCGCGCCGCCCCGCCAGGCCTGGACCACCATCGCCGACACGACGACGGCGAGCGCCAGCAGCACTCCCGAGATCGCAGCTCCACGTCGTCGCATGTCACCTCCGAGCCGCGGCGCGAGCCCCCGGCGGGCCCTGCGTCCGCTGTCCGGCACCGCGCCACCGAAAGGATTCCGCCGCAGCCGGACCGTAAGCCGAATTCTGTCCCGCGAACCGCCGCGCCTCGACGCGACGCCCCGCGGTGGCGGCCATTCCTCTAGCCCCGCCATCGCTGGCGGGATCGAGCAACCTACCCGGAGGCCTCGGACGGGCCGCCCTGTAGCGCCTCCCTATTTGGTCTTGCTCCGTGCGGGGTTTAGCCTGCCATCCCCCTTGCGGCGGACGCGGTGCGCTCTTACCGCACCTTTTCACCCTTACCGCGCGCCGGGCGCGAGGCGGTATGTTTTCTGTGCCACTTTCCTTCAGGTCGCCCTGACCGGGCGTTACCCGGCGCACTGCCCTGCGGAGTTCGGACTTTCCTCCCCGCCCGATCGCGGCCCAAGACCGCGCCGGACGCAGCGGCCGCCCGGCCGACTGCAGCGGAATGTCAAAGAACCACTCGACTATCCGTCCGTCTCCTGACGGATGCGGTACTGCTCCAGCTTCTTGTACAGGTTACTACGGGGCGTGTCGATCTCCTCGGCGGTCCGGGAGATGTTCCAGTCGAGCTCGCGCAGCCGGGCGACCAGGAAGCCGCGCTCGGCCGATTCCTTGAACTCGCGCAGGGTGCGCCCTCCGGCCGCCGCACCGGGAGCGGCCTGCCGTTCGTCCAGCCGCAGCACCGCGCGCACGTCGGCCAGGGTGATGGACGGCCCCGGCGCCATCACCAGCAGGCGCTCGATCGAGTTGCGCAGCTCGCGCACGTTGCCGCGCCAGTGGTGCCGCGCCAGCGCGTCGACCGCCTCGGGACTGAACGGCTTCGGCCGGAAGTTGTTCTCCCGGGTGAACTGCGCAGCGAAGTGCCGCACGAGCACCGGGATGTCCTCCGGCCGCTCGCGCAGCGGCGGCACGTGGATCGGGATCACGCTCAACCGGAAATAGAGATCCTCGCGGAACTCCCCGGCGTCTATCGCCTGCTCCAGGTTCCGGTGCGTCGCGGCCAGCACGCGGACGTCCACGCGGATGGTGCGGGCCGAGCCCAGCCGCTCCACCTCGCCCTCCTGCAGCACGCGCAGCACCTTGGCCTGCGTCTTGAGGGACATGTCGCCGATCTCGTCCAGGAAGATCGTGCCGCGGTCGGCCTGCTCGAACTTTCCGATCTGCTTCTCGGTCGCGCCGGTGAACGACCCCTTCTCGTGCCCGAACAGCTCCGACTCGATCAGGTCGTCCGGGATCGCCGCGCAGTTGACCTGCACGAACCGTTCGCGCACGCGCGGGCTGTTGCGGTGGATGGCGCGGCCGACCAGCTCCTTGCCGACGCCGCTCTCGCCCCGAATCAGCACGGCGCTGCGCACCGGCGCCGCGCGCCGGATCTCGTCGGTGAGCGCCTGCAGCGCACGGCTCTCCCCCACCATCTCGTGGCGCGCCTCGGCGGCCCGCCGCCAGCTCCGGTTCTCCGCCCGCAGCCGCCGCTGGTTCAGGGCGTTGCGGATGGTGACGCTCACCCGATCCGTCGACAGCGGCTTCTCCAGGAAGTCGAACGCCCCCAGCCTAGTGCTGTGCCACGTGTAAAACTTAGGACTGTCGGGGAACTCGTCTCGAGCCGAGAGAGTTCTCATGCCGGAGAAGAAGTACATCGTTCGACTCACCGCTCAGGAACGCGAGGTCTGTCAACAGACGGCCGGCAAGCTCAAGGGGAGCGGCGAGAAGGTGCGCCGCGCGCAGATTCTCCTGAAGGCCGATGCGGACGGACCGGCGTGGACCGACGAGCGCATCGCCGACGCCTTTTCGTGCCGCACCAAGACGGTCGAGAACCTTCGCCAACGCTGCGTGCTGGAAGGCTTCGAGCGGGCGCTGGAACGCAAACAAAGGGCGTCGCCGCCGGTCCCCAAACTGCTCGACGGCGAACAGGAGGCGCAGGTCATCGCGCTGCGTCTGGGGCCGCCCCCGGAGGGGTACGCCAACTGGTCGTTGCGGCTGTTGGCGCGGCGGGTCGTCGAGTTGGGGCTCGTCGAGGCGGTCAGCCACGAAACCATCCGGCGGACGCTAAAAAAAACGAGATGACGCAGCGGAGAATCCAGTACTGGGTGATTCCGCCGCAGGCCGATGCCGAATTCGTGGCGCACATGGAACTGGTCCTCGACATCTATGCGCAACCGTACGACCCGGCTTGCCCGGTCGTGTGCATGGATGAGCAGCCGGTGCAGTTGGTCAAGGAAACCCGTCCGCCGATGGCGGCCACGAAGAAGCATCCCCAGCGTGTCGACTACGAGTACGAACGGGCCGGCACGGCCTCGGTCTTCCTGTTCTGCGAGCCGCTGGCCGGTTGGCGGCAGGCGACGGCCCGGGCCCGGCGTACGAAGGCGGACTGGGCGATAGAGGTCGCCGGCCTGTTGGAAGGACGCTACGCCGAGTGCGAGAAGGTCACCTTGGTGTGCGACAACCTCAACACGCACACCAAGGGTGCCTTCTACGAGGTGTTCGAGCCGACCCGGGCACGGGAACTGGTCCGTCGCATCGAGTTCTGCCACACGCCGAAACACGGGAGCTGGCTGAACATCGCGGAGAACGAACTCAGTTCGATGACGCGCCAATGCCTGCACGGGCGCCGCATCGGCGACCTGGAGACGCTGCACGCCGAAGTGTCGGCGTGGTCGGCCGACGTCAACGGCATGCAGCGCGGTGTCGACTGGCAGATGAAGGTCGACGATGCGCGCTGTAAACTAAAGTCCGTCTATCCGAAAATTATGACGTGACGGACCACTAGTCGCCTCCACGGCGGTGCTCACGGTGCCGTGCCCGGAGATGATGACGACCGGCAGCAGCTCGTCGAGCGCCCGAATCTTGCGCAGGACCTCGATGCCGTCCATGCCCGGCATCTTGATGTCGACGAACACGAGATCCGGAGCCTCGCGCTCGACGCACGCCAGCCCGGCCTGCCCGCTCGGTGCGAGCACGCACTCGTAGCCGTCGTATTCCAGGATCATCTTCAGCGAGTCGCGGATGGCGGCCTCGTCGTCGATGACCACGATGCGATGCTTCATCAGAAGAAGGCTTCACTCGCCGGGCGGCGCGGGGTTCTCCACCGGCGCGGCAGGCTCGGGTGCAGGCTCGGGTGCAGGCTCGGAAGCCACCGCCGGCGCAGCGGGGTCTTCCGCCTCCTCGCTTGCGTCCGACGCCGGCTCCGCATCCGCGTCCGCCGGCTCCGGCGCCGGCCCGGGCAGGCGGGCTGCGACGCTGCCCACCTCGTCCCGCAGCCCGGCGATCTCGTTCTCGAGCGCCTCGCGCTCCTCGCCGATGCGGGTGTCCACACCGCCGATCTGCGCCTCTAGGTCGGCCTGCAGGTCATCGATCCGGTCGTTCACGGCGTCCATGCGGCCGTTCAGGCTGTCACTCACGCTGGCGATCTGGGCCGCGAGCAGGCCGGCCACCAGCAGGAAGACCGGAACGAGGGTCCCGATGATCCACTTCGCGTCGCTGCCGATTTCGATGGCTTCCGTTTCCGGCCTTCCCATCCCGGCCATGCCGTTCACCGGGTACGCCGGCTCGGCCGCGGGGGGCGCCGGCTCGGCCGCGGGGGGCGCCGGCTCGGCCGCGGGGGGCGCCGGCTCGGCCGCGGGGGGCGCCGCCTCGGCCGCGGCCGCGGCATGACGCTCCAGGCCGCGCCGGAGCTCATCGCCCGTACGAATGACCGGCGTTCCGGCGAGGCGCGGGTCCGCCTGATCCGGCGTGTAGCCGGTCGGCTCGCCAGTACTGCCGTTGACGATCCACGAAGCCTCCGGACGCGGCGCACCGAGCAGGCGGGGAACCACCTGCGGCCGTACGCCCAGCACGTCTCCGACGGCCCCGTACGTCGCCCGCACCGAAACGGCGTTTAGGTATTCCAGAATCGTCTCGATGGTCATGGCGGCAGCGTAGCACACCGTCGGCCCGCCGGCGCACGCCGGTCGACGCCGCCCGGTTGCGCTCACAGGCGCGGAGAGCCTGGCGGCGGTCCCTTCGTGAACGGGATCGTTTCGATGCCCGTGCCCGGGTCCGGTACCGGCGCCCCAGCCCGCCAACCGTGCCCCGAGCTGTCACACGAGCGGCCGGGTGTCCACGGTCACGGTCAGCACGTCCAGGTCGTAGAACTGCTCGTGCCGGACCTCCTTCGCCACGTGGCGCAGGATGCGCGGGCCGACGTCCCGGATGACCGTGTGCTCCTCGTGCTCGTCGTCCAGCGCGTCGAGCCGGACCTCCAGGTTCGCGCTGTCGGGACCGCTCACGAGCTCGATCTGCAGGTCGTCGTCGATGGGACGTACCGCGACGCGGATGGGATGCGGCTTCGACTCGGCCTGCCGGTCGAGCAGGTACTGGAACGCTTCCTCGCCGGCCAGCTCGAGACGGTTGGTGGCGACGTCGTCCCAGCCGGCGCGTTCCGCCGCACGGTCCAGGGCGGCGCGCAGCTTCGAGAGCGAGCGTACGGTCGGCTCCAGCACGTCGCGCTGGCCGCGTTGCCCGAGCGACACCAGCAGGGTGAGGGCCATGGCGACGATGCCGCCGGCCGCCATGCCGTTGTCGAGCACGCCCCTCGACCAGTCGGGGAGGTGGTCCGGGAAGATGACTCCGAACTGGAAGCCGAGTCCTACCCAGAACGAGATGCAGACGATGAGCCCCTTCTCGTAGTCGAACCCGCCCGTGGTGACCATGCGCACGCCCTGGCGGAACAGCAGCACGATGAATATGAAGATGTACGCGCCCGCGACCGGGTCGGGAACCACCTGCAGCAGCGCCGCGATCTTGGGCACGAAGGCCGCCACGACGATGACGATCCCGGCGTAGAGGGCGACGCGCCGGGCGGCCACGCCCGTCAGGTCGGCAATGGAGATGCTGCTGGAGTAGGTCGTGTTCGGAACCGTGCCGGCAAGGCCGGAGAGCAGGTTGCCGACGCCGTCCGCGTTCAGCGCCCGTTGAACCACCTTGAAGTCCACCGGCACCGGGTTGCGGTGGGATACGCGCTGTATCGCGATGGCGTCGCCGTAGGTCTCGATGGCGCCGATGATCGTGACGATGACGAAGGGAACCAGCAGGCCGAAGAACCGGGCATCGAACGACAGGTCCATTCCGGGCCAGCCGCTCCGCGGCAAGCCGAACCAGCCGGCGTTCACCAGCGGCGCCCAGTCGAGGATTCCGGCCAGGACGGCGACGGAGGTTCCCACCAGAATGCCGATGAACGGGGCCCACAGACGAGTCGCGCCGCGGGCGTAGAGCGACACCACGGTGATGGCCGCGAAGGTCGCGAACGCGACCAGCGGTCCGCTCATGGACCGGGGATCGACGCCGGGGGGAACGCCCGCCAGCAGGTCGGTCGTGATCGGAAAGACGTTGACGGCGAGCAGCATGATCACCGTGCCGCCGACCGTCGGCGTGATCAGCCGGCGGAAGAACGACAGCCGTGCGGAGAAGAAGAACTGCACCAGCGCCGAGGCGGCCACGAGCGTCCCCAGCAGGGGAAGGCCGCCGGCGGCTACCGCCGCCGCGGATACGCCGATGAAGGCGCCCGAGGTGCCCATGTAGAGGGGATAGCCGGCGCCTATCGGACCCGCCGGCCGGGCCTGCAGGATGGTCGAGAGCCCGCTGACGGCCAGCGCCGCGAACACGGCCCACTCCACTCCCTGGGGATAGCCCGCCGCGTTGAGCACGATGATGGGAATGAGGATGATCCCGGTCAGGACGAGCGTGACGACCTGCAGGCTGAGGCCGAGGGTCAGCCCCTCCGACGGCGTCTCGTCCACGGCGTAGCGCAGACGGGAATTCGAGACCGGGGCTCGCGGTTCACTCATCGAGCGCTGCTTCGTGTGGAGGAAAGCGGCCGGGTCGGCCCCGGTCGGCCGGCGCCAGCGGCCGCCGGTGCCGGCGCCGGCTCAAGATCGGCGCCTACTATAATGCAATCTCTGCGCTACTTGTGCATGCACGTCGCGATGGGCCTCGCGCACGTCCCGCAGGTAGTCGCGGCCGACATCCCAGGAAACTCCCGCTGCCCGCCAATCCCTTCGAGACCGACCTGGTCCTCGGCGACGCTGCGGTCGGACTGGTCGCGGGTGCGGAGCGCGATGGACGCGAACATGCGCGAGATTCGCGAGGCGATCGTCGACCACCTAGACGGGCATCCGACCAACTAGACGGCGACCAACCGCAGTCGGCGCCGGCCTGCCGGCCGCAACCGGAAGTGGCGAGCGTGAATGGCGAGCTCGGCGATCTCCGCGCGGGTGATTTCGCGCGGTAGGTGCACCCGTCCGGCGGCGATCCGGCCTGACAACCACGCGCAGGTATCGTCCTTCCCGGCGGTCGTGACGCCCTGCGGACCCATCGGCCGGGCGATGGGTTTCCCCTCGCCGGCTCGGGACACGACCGGCACCCACCAGCGGCGCCGCGAGCACTGGCGCCGCACGTGTGCCGTGTGGAACCCGGCGTCGACCGACACGCACGACACCGGCAGGCCCGCGAAGGCGCGCGAGAGCGAATGAGGCCGCGGGCCCCGCGGAAGACGCCGTCAGGGTCGGCTCGTTGACGATGCGAATCCCCTCGCTTCAATGAGGCCGCGGGTATTCCCCGCGGAAGACTCAGTGAGGCATCACGCGGTCGGCGAGCTGCTGGGCAGAGCTTCAATGAGGCCGCGGGTATTCCCCGCGGAAGACCCTGACGCGGAGCCTGTTTTGAGCAATTGAGCAATTCCGCTTCAATGAGGCCGCGGGTATTCCCCGCGGAAGACGGCCCACCGACACGTCCGGGTCTTCAAGGATCAGCCGGCTTCAATGAGGCCGCGGGTATTCCCCGCGGAAGACCGGGTCGCCGAACACGATGGGGTAGCGCGTGCCGCAGCTTCAATGAGGTCGCGGGTATTCCCCGCGGAAGACAGTCGGCGCTGAACCGTAGACCCGCGGAGCCGCACATGCTTCAATGAGGCCGCGGGTATTCCCCGCGGAAGACGTCATGCACCCGTGGGCGATCGGGATGAGCTGGTGGGCGCTTCAATGAGGCCGCGGGTATTCCCCGCGGAAGACGACGTCAGCGAGCACAGGTCCATCCCGGTGGATGCCGCTTCAATGAGGCCGCGGGTATTCCCCGCGGAAGACCTACAAATACTGGGAGCCCATCAAGGCGTTCTTCTCGCTTCAATGAGGCCGCGGGTATTCCCGACGACGGTGAAGGAACCGGGACCGAGCGGGTCGTTGTGGCGGCTGCACTACAGCGTGGGCCTGCCGTCGCTGACGTGTGACTTCTTCAAGTTGACGGGGGTCGAGGGGCCGGGCACGGGAGAATCGTTGGCGCAGTTCCCGATCCGCGCCGGCGACCATGTGCTGGCCGACCGCGGGTATTCGACCGCGCGGGGGATTCGCCACGTGGTCGAGGCGGGCGGGCGGCTGATTGTGCGTGTCAATACGGGGTCGCTGCCGCTGCACACGGCAGCCGGGCAGCCGTTCGACCTGCTGGCCGCGGTGTCGTCGGTCACGCGTCCGGGGGCAGCGCGCTCTTGGGCGACGACGGTCGCGGCCGCGAGTGACGACGGCGGCCCGCCGGGCGAGATTGCGGGCCGGGTCTGCGTGCTCCGCAAGTCCGCCGAGGCCATCCGCCTGGCGCATCAGAAAATCCGCAGGGACGCCGCCCGCAAGGGGAACCAGGTACAACCGGCCACTCTGCGGTTTGCCGAGTACGTGATCGTCTTCACGACCTTCCCCGAGCCGCCCTTCTCGGCCACCGACGTGCTGGAGTGGTATCGCCTGCGCTGGCAGGTCGAATTGGTGTTCAAGCGCTTCAAGTCTCTGGCGCAGTTGGGGCACCTGCCGAAGTACGACGACGACAGCGCCAAGGCGTGGCTCTACGGGAAACTGTTCGTGGCGCTGCTGGTAGAGAAGCTGCTCCACCACGCCCGCGCGATTTCCCCCTGGGGCTACGACGTGCCGGCCCCGGCGCCCCCGCAGCGCGTGGCGTGACTTCAAGTTCGTGTTGAACCAGGTCACGCGCGCCATCGAACCGCCGCTCTCGCTGGCTTGCATGATCAGCGACTGGCGAACGATCTCCGCCGCGCTTGCAGAGCCGCCACGGCGACGGCAGTCGCAGCTCTCCGCGTACTTCGGTTGGACCGAGCAGCCGCCGGAGCAGGTGGCGTGAACAAGTTAGCGCCTATGCGGGTATTCCCCGCGGAAGACCAGGATGCGGTCGGCGTCTTCGTCCGCGCTCGACGGCTTCAATGAGGCCGCGGGTATTCCCCGCGTGTCAGCGGTCACGAATTCCTGAAGGAATTTGCACGCGGGTCGGCTCAAGCCGCGTTCTGAAAGCAGCAGAAGACCAAGCGGAGCGAACGTCCGTCTGCGGACGTTTGCGGAGTGCGGTAGCCGAGCGCGGGACCGGCAACGGAAGGGGCTGGACGTTGCTACGCGAGGGGCTGTGAGACGGCCGGCGACGGCTGGACGGCTCGTCGTCGGCGCCCGTGCCTGAGCGGACGGAGTCACGGCGACGCCTGTGCTCGCAAGGAACGGGGGCGTTCGGATACGGTTGAAGCGGACTCAGACGTGGGGTGAGGGCCCGGGTGCGACCGGACCCTCGTGACCGCCCCGAGCTCCGACAGACCGAGCCGGTCGGTGCCGTTGTGCCACGGTTCCTGCTCGTTGTCCAGTCGGAGCTCGCCCCGCGCGCTCCGACGCCGTGGACCAGTCGCTTCGCCAGAAGACCTGCCGACACTGCAGCCGCCTGTTCGCCATCTGCGCCGCGTGTGATCGCGGCCATGCCTACTGCACACCGCGCTGCCGGGCGGCCGGTCGTCGCCGGTCGGTGCGGGCTGCCCGGGTCCGCCATCAGCAGAGTCCCGAGGGCCGTCTCGACCATCGCGACCGGCAGCGTGCGTACCGCGACCGCCGGCGCGTGACGGATCAGTCTTCCGCCGCGGCACCGCGATCGACCAGACTCGCCGTCCCTGACGTCGCCCCGGTTCGGCTCCCCGTTCCTACGCGCTGCGTGGTCTGCGGGCGGACGAGCCGGTGGCTTATCCCGATGCGGGAGCCCCGCGTCGAGCGCACAAGGAGGGACGATGATCACGCCCGCGCAGCGCGCCGAGATCCGGCGCCTGTTCTACGGCGAGCACTGGAAGGTCGGGACCATCGCGGCCCAGCTCGGCCTCCACCATGAGACGGTCCGCGCCGCGGTGGAGCGCGAGACGGCAGGCGTCCGCCCGCGCCTGTGTCGGCCCAGCATCCTCGACCCGTACCTGCCGTTCATCCGCGACACCCTGGCGCAGTATCCGAATCTGCGCGCCACGCGGATCTACGAGATGGTCCGCCAGCGCGGCTATCCGGGCTCGGTCATCCAGGTCCGCCGCCTCGTGCGGCGCCTGCGACCTGAGACCAACCGCACCGTCTACCGCCGCGTCGTCACTCTGCCCGGCGAGTCCGCGCAGGTCGACTGGGGCACCTTCGGCAAGGTCCGCATCGGACAGGGCACACGTACGGTCTCCGGATTCGCCATGGTCCTCGGCTACTCGCGGGCGCTGGCCGCGCTGTTCACTTACGACCAGACGCTGGAGAGCTTCCTCCGCGGACACGTCGACGCCTTCGAGACGCTGGGCGGCTGTGCCCGCAACCTGGTCTACGACAACCTGCGCAGCGCCGTGCTCGACCGTCGCGGCGCCGCCGTGCAGTTTCATCCCCGCCTGCTCGACCTCGCCGGCCACTACCACTTCGCACCGCGCCCCTGCACGCCGGGACGTGGAAATGAGAAGGGGAAAATTGAACGCCAGATCCAATACCTACGGCACGCGTTCTTCGCCGCGCGGCCCTTCCGCGACCTCGACGACATCAACGCCCAGTTCCGCCGCTGGCGAGACGAGGTCGCCCACCGCCGACGTCATCCCGACCACCCCGACCGCAGTGTCGCCGACGTCTGGGCCGAAGAGAAGCCCCGCCTGCTGCCGCTGCCCGCCCATCCCTTCGAGACCGACCTGGTGCGTGTCGTCCGCTCCGGCAAGACGCCCTACGTCCGCTTCGACCGCAACAACTACTCGATCCCGCATACGCACGCTCGAAAGCCGCTGACCCTGGTCGCCTCAGCCACCCGCGTCCGCATCCTCGACGGGCAGACCGAGCTGACCGACCATCACCGCACCTACGACACTGGACTGAGCGTCGAGGATCCCGCCCATGTGGAAAACCTGCTCGTCGCCACCCGCCAGGCCAACGCCCACACCACGCGTGACCGCCTCCGCGCCGCCGTCCCCGCCACCGCCACCCTCTTCGAGCGGCTCGCCGAACGGGGGGAGGCGCTGCGCCCGAACGCCACTCGGCTGCTCGCACTGCTCGACGATTACGGGCCGCAGGAGCTGGCCGCCGCCGTCAACCTGGCCCTCGAACGCGACGCCCTCGGCGCCGGCTCCATCACACACATCCTCGAAACCCGACGCCGACAGCGAGGACTCAAACCCCCGCTACGGCTCACGCTGCCCAACCGGCCCGGACTGCGAGACCTCGACGTCCGGCCGCACGACCTGGAGTCCTACGATGCCCTCGGACAGAAAGACCCTGACGACGCTGGCGACTGACCTCCGCCGGCTCGGACTCAACCGCACCGCCGACGAGCTGAACGACCGCATCGCCGAGGCCACCCGCAAGCGCTGGAGCGCCACCGTCCTGCTCGAACACCTCGTCGCCGCAGAGCTCGAAGACAAGCAGCGCCGCAGCGTCGAGAGTCGACTCACACGCGCCCGCCTCGGACGTTTCAAGCCGCTCGCCGACTGGGACTGGGAATGGCCCACCGCGCTCGACCGCTCAGCCCTCGAACGCATCCTTTCGCTCGACTTCCTCGCCCGCGGCGAGAACGTGATCCTGGTCGGTGCGCAAGGCCTGGGAAAGACAATGTTGGCGAAGAACATCGCCCATCAGGCTGTCCTCGCCGGACACTCCGCTCTCTTCACAACCGCCGCCGACCTGCTGCTCGACCTCAACGGCCAGGAGACCGCCCGCGCACTCGAACGCCGCCTGCGCCACTACACGCGACCAACGCTGTTGGTCATCGATGAACTCGGATATCTCGCCTACGACGCGCGAGCCGCCGACCTGATCTTCCAGCTCGTCAGCCGCCGCTACGAGCACCGCTCACTGCTGATCACAACCAACCTGCCGTTCAAGCGCTGGGACACCGTCTTTCCCAACGCCTCGTGCGCCGTCGCACTGATCGACCGGCTGACCCACCACGTCGAGATCCTGCTCATCGAAGGTCGCAGCTATCGCAGACGGGAGGCCGAGCTCAGCCAGCAGGAACGCAACCGTCAGCGTCCGCACCGTGATGACGCCGCGGAATGACCGCGACCCTCACGTCGTCAATGAGACCCCTCGATGCCTGTCAGAAAAACGCGTTTTCTCGCGACCGGCAACACCCCGCGGAAGACTGGACGGCGCCGCCCATATCGGATCCGTGGCCCGCTGCTTCAATGAGGCCGCGGGTATTCCCCGCGGAAGACACCTACGGCGATGGGTCCAACAGCATCAGCCTCCCGCTGCTTCAATGAGGCCGCGGGTATTCCCCGCGGAAGACTTCAGAAACTGACTCATGACGCCAGAGACGCCGTCGCTTCAATGAGGCCGCGGGTATTCCCCGCGGAAGACGGCGGTGTCCGACGCGCCAGCCCTGCGCGCCGCGGTCGCTTCAATGAGGCCGCGGGTATTCCCCGCGGAAGACCTCGGGACCATCGCGAACCAGGCGTTCGCGGCGTTGCTTCAATGAGGCCGCGGGTATTCCCCGCGGAAGACGGAGCTTTCCGACCCGACTGGCCACTGGGCATACAGCTTCAATGAGGCCGCGGGTATTCCCCGCGGAAGACCCCCGAGGTCCAGGCCGCCATCGTCGCGGCGTAAGGGTCACCTCACCGCTTCAATGAGGCCGCGGGTATTCCCCGCGGAAGACTACGAGAAGCAAACTCGTTCATGGGTCTATCAAGCGGCTTCAATGACGCCGCGGGTATTCCCCGCGGAAGACGCGAGCCGGACAGGCCATCAGTCCCGGCGTCATCCTGCTTCAATGAGGCCGCGGGTATTCCCCGCGGAAGACGCCGTCGGCAGCAGAGCGCCGCGCAGTGCAGGCAGAGCGGCTTCAATGAGGCCGCGGGTATTCCCCGCGGAAGACTCCTGTAAATGCCTACGGACAAGGAGAATATCTTCTCTGCTTCAATGAGGCCGCGGGTATTCCTCGCGGAAGACATCAAAAAACAATCATTCATACGCTTACTTTCAGAAAGCTTCAATGAGGCCGCGGGTATTCCCCGCGGAAGACGTCCTGTAGGTCATCTATCCTAGCTGGGAGATTGAATGGCTTCAATGAGGCCGCGGGTATTCCCCGCGGAAGACTCGATGTAGCTGTCAGTGGTCTCACGCCTGCCCCCTTGCTTCAATGAGGCCGCGGGTATTCCCCGCGGAAGACTTGCCTAGCAGCCCGTGGAACAAGGTTGTCGGCGGCCTGACACCGGTTGAGAGGGTGCGGATCTAGAAGTGTAACATGGGGTTTTGAGCCGGCCAGCGGCTTTTCCAAGCTCACGCCGCCTCAAGATGAAGCATGGACCGTTTCAGCCCCCACACCCGCCTCAGGCGCTCCCAGCAGCCCACCCAGCGCCCGATCAGACCGTAAATCGCCGACAAAGCCCGCCCCTGCAGGCTCCGGGGCGTACCAACGCCGGTCTGCCCGCGCAGGAGCAGCCCGATGTTGCAGGCGGCCGCCTGGAGCAGCACGCGCTTGCGGACATTCTCGTGGCCGCGCACCCAGACCCGACGCATACCGCCCGTCTCATACATGTGCGCGAAAGTACGCTCCACCATCTCGCCCCGCCGGCGTTGCAGGCGGCGACCCCGCCGCCCGCGCACACGCCGGCGGTTCGCATACAACGCTTGCTGCGCAGCTCGCTTCTCCGGCGGCGTCTCGCCCGTCTTCTTGTCCTGCCAGCGGCGCCGGCCGCGCTCCGGTTCCGATATGTGGCTTCGAACACCCACCTCGCGCAGCCCCACCAGCGTCTCGTCGCTGTGATAGCCCTTGTCGGCCACCGCCTCTTCGACCCCCGAACCCTCCGGCTGCACTGCCTCGACCTGCTCGGCCGCCGTAATCAGCGTCTCCGGCAGCGTCGCCGTATCGCCGTCCGAGGCATCCTGCACCGTCACCGACACGATGGCGCCCGTGTCCATGTCGACCCCGTGCTCGGCCTTGTGGGCCAGGTGCGTCCGGCCGTCCTTCATCTTCGCGATCTTCGCGTCCGGGTCCTGCGGCGATTTCCAGTCCTTGTTCGACGTCTTCTTGTTCTTCCGGGACCGGTCGAACCGAGCCAGATCCGCCCGCGTCGGGGTCTCCACACCGGACGCTTCCGCCAACCGCCGAATGAACTCTTCGTGGGATTCTCCCGTGTCCCGCCGCTCGATGCTCCGCATCGCCGCGTTCGCTTCCAGCGTCGTCGCATCGATGCCGACCGTCTTCCCCCGAACCAGACCCGCTTCCGACAGCCGCTCCAGAACCCACGTGAACACCGCCTCGTGGGTCTCCACGTCGATCCGCCGCCGCGTGCGCGACAGCGTCGAGTGATCCGGCGCCGCCTCCGTCAATTCCAGATCCAGGAACGACCGCAGACTCAGCGAATCGGCCACCCGCCACGCAATCCCCCGCTCCGACGACTGTGAGCATGATCGTGCTGCTGCCTGATCGGTTCTGACCCCTCCGACGACCGACTTCGTGTCCTGGGTCTGATCTGTCGACCCGGTTGGGCAGCACACATCCAGATGTTGTCTGGCCGGGTGGGCAGTGACCCAATAGGGGCCTGTTTGGAGACCCGTCACAGTCCTGTCCGCCCGCCCGACCAGACGGCGTCGCCAGCCCGTAAAGGAGGCCGGCAACATGTCGAACAGCATCGCGCCCGACGGTCCGCCCGTCAAGGTGATCGTCGGCGTCGACACCCACAAGCACGAGCATGTCGCGGTAGCGATCAATGACCTGGGCGCCCGGCTCGCGACGTTCCGGGCGCCAGCGAACGGTGCGGGCTACGCCGATCTGGTGGCCTGGGCGTGCACGCTCGGCGACCTCGAAGCCTTCGGGATCGAAGGCACAGGTTCCTACGGGGTCGGCCTCGCGAGCTTCGTGCGCCGACAGGGGTTCCGCGTCGTCGAGGTCAACCGTTGCGACCGGCGCAAGCGGCGCAACAACGGCAAGAGTGACACGCTCGACGCCGAGGCTGCCGCGCGGTCGGTGCTCGCCGGCGTCGCGACCGGCACTCCAAAGACGGCCGACGGGGCGGCAGAGATGGTCCGCCAAGTCAAGATTGCCCGCGATACGGCCGTCAAGGCCCGCACTGCCGCGATGACCGCCCTCAAGACGCTCCTCGTCAATGCGCCGAGCCGGGTCCGCGAAGCACTTGAGCCGCTCACCGACCGAAAGCTCATCGACCGCTGCGCGGCCCTCAGACCAGGAGACATCATCGACCCGACTGCCGCCGTGAAGCATGCGCTACGGGCGCTCGCGGCCCGCTGGCGTACGCTGTCGGCCGAGATCGACCAGCACGACGAGTTGCTGGACATCCTTACCAGGGCGGCAGTGCCGACCCTGCGTGAGGCCATCGGGATTGGTCCCGAGTCCGCGGCCGAGATGATGATCGTTGCCGGCGACAACCCCGGCCGGATCCGGTCCGAAGCCGCGTTCGCGAAGCTCTGCGGCGCCTGCCCGATTCCCGCCTCGAGCGGGCTCACGAACCGGCATCGGCTCTTCCGCGGCGGCCACCGCCACGCCAACGCGGCGCTCTACCGGATCGTGATCGTCCGCATGCGCTGGCACCAGCCGACCATCGATTACGCTCGACGTCGCACCGCCGAGGGCTTGTCGAAGAGAGACATCATCCGCTGCTTGAAGCGCTTCGTCGCTCGGGAGGTCTACCACGCACTGCTCAACGACCACAGAGTCGGTGCGGCGTGCGCCGAGGCTGCCTGACGTGGTCGTGTTCTCGACATCCGGCTACCGACGAGGCGCTCGCTGCCTTTGGCCGCCGCTCGCGGTAGGGCGCCGAAACGCAGTCGTTCCCGCCTGGTTCCGAGCAGCAGGAGACCAAGTGAAGCGGACGCCTGTCTGCAGGCGTTCGCGTAGCGCGGTAGCCGAGCGCGCGGTCACGGCGGCAATGGCTGAACCGTTGCTACGCGAGGAGCTGTGAGAGGATTGACAGCGGCTGGACGGATCGTCGTCGGCGCCCGTATCTGCGGCCGTCAGGGTCGCCAGGACCCCGCTCGCAGGCGCAAGGATGGGCCGGACGCCCGGCTCGCGGGTGCGGAGTCATCGGAGCCCCGCGCAGGGTCGGTCACGCCCCTGTCGATACGGACGCTCATCGGAGGTGACGTCGGGACTGGGTGCAACGTTCGACGATCGTCCGTATGGCGACAACCACGCCGGTTTCTGTGACGGCGGTTCCGAAGGAAGCCTCGAACTCGACGAGCCCCCTAAGCATTTCTTGACATATAGGGGCGTCTGTGACTGTTCGTTCGTCAGGCGCTTCAATGAGGCCGCGGGTATTCCCCGCGGAAGACATCCACAGGCGGGTAGATGTTCGCTTCGTGGTTGCACGCTTCAATGAGGCCGCGGGTATTCCCCGCGGAAGACGTTGAAGCCGAGATCGACAAGCGCCACGCGGAACTGCTTCAATGAGGCCGCGGGTATTCCCCGCGGAAGACTTCAAGATCCAAATGTCGGAACTCCCCCCGAGTGCGGACGCTTCAATGAGGCCGCGGGTATTCCCCGCGGAAGACTCCCTGACGAACGTAGATCCGTCTACCAAGTGGTTTCGCTTCAATGAGGCCGCGGGTATTCCCCGCGGAAGACAGGTCGCTTCGTACACTTTTCGTAAACCCGTTCGTAGGCTTCAATGAGGCCGCGGGTATTCCCCGCGGAAGACGTCGGGGGTCGACCATTCGTGAGTCGTGCATTTCCCGGCTTCAATGAGGCCGCGGGTATTCCCCGCGGAAGACGCTCCCATTTCCCCGGTGCCACTAGTGAACCCCTCCCACGCTTCAATGAGGCCGCGGGTATTCCCCGCGGAAGACACCCGGCAACGACGAAGCCATCATCGAGGAGGCCAGGCTTCAATGAGGCCGCGGGTATTCCCCGCGGAAGACTTGCGTGAGGGGTACAGGTCGCCACCGGCGTATAGCATGCTTCAATGAGGCCGCGGGTATTCCCCGCGGAAGACGACCGTGGGCTGATGATGCGGCCGGTAGCTCTTTCCAGGCTTCAATGAGGCCGCGGGTATTCCCCGCGGAAGACGTAGCCAACATGATCGGAGTAGCTCCACCCTCACGTGCTTCAATGAGGCCGCGGGTATTCCCCGCGGAAGACCTTGTGGTGCGGTGAAGGTCGCTTCGTGCACTTTCGGCTTCAATGAGGCCGCGGGTATTCCCCGCGGAAGACTCGCGCAGAGCGGCAGGCCCCGTCTCGAACTTGCCGCTTCAATGAGGCCGCGGGTATTCCCCGCGGAAGACCTGCCGGCATCGGCAACACCGTAACACGAGCACCGGCTTCAATGAGGCCGCGGGTATTCCCCGCGGAAGACCGAGCTGCCCGCCGGTCCCGGACCCCTCCAGCGCCATGCTTCAATGAGGCCGCGGGTATTCCCCGCGGAAGACGTGCTGGATCGTCGCCGCGATGGTCCACATGCTGGAGCTTCAATGAGGCCGCGGGTATTCCCCGCGGAAGACGGTAGCCA
Organism: Vicinamibacterales bacterium; assembly: GCA_963662835.3. GTDB lineage: Bacteria > Acidobacteriota > Vicinamibacteria > Vicinamibacterales > UBA8438 > WTFV01. The sequence goes on along the minus strand of CAXXVU020000002.1, from coordinate 4,481,331 downwards.
GTGGGCGATTGTAGGTCGTGTCGGTTTTTGCTTCAATGAGGCCGCGGGTATTCCCCGCGGAAGACTCGAAGGGGAGGGAGACCTTGATCGCGACGCATGGAGCTTCAATGAGGCCGCGGGTATTCCCCGCGGAAGACGATGTTCCATACCGCATCGACGGCCTTTGTGTCGTAGCTTCAATGAGGCCGCGGGTATTCCCCGCGGAAGACATCATTCGTAACCTTGGCTGCACGCACAGCACTCGAGCTTCAATGAGGCCGCGGGTATTCCCCGCGGAAGACGCACCAATCGCGGAGGTTCGCGAAGTAGCGCCCGCGGCTTCAATGAGGCCGCGGGTATTCCCCGCGGAAGACGAACACGAGGGGTTCAGGGACAAGGCGTACCGCTGCTCGCTTCAATGAGGCCGCGGGTATTCCCCGCGGAAGACGCCGACCTCAACGCCGAAGAGCGCAACGGCTGAACGCTTCAATGAGGCCGCGGGTATTCCCCGCGGAAGACCCGTGCGTGACTTTCCCAGCGGCCGGATGTTCTTCGTCTGGCTTCAATGAGGCCGCGGGTATTCCCCGCGGAAGACACACGCGGCGCGACAAGTCATGGAGGCGGTGCTGGAGCTTCAATGAGGCCGCGGGTATTCCCCGCGGAAGACGGAAGCCGCCGGAGCCGCCGGAGCCGCCGCCAAGCGGCTTCAATGAGGCCGCGGGTATTCCCCGCGGAAGACGCAGTGCATCGCGGACCTGCCCGCGCTGGAGCTGGTGGCTTCAATGAGGCCGCGGGTATTCCCCGCGGAAGACCGGCACGGTCGTCTGCACGCTGGCGGCCAGGCTCTTGCTTCAATGAGGCCGCGGGTATTCCCCGCGGAAGACTTACCCGTGCAAGGTCTACCGGTGGCCGGACGGCGCGCTTCAATGAGGCCGCGGGTATTCCCCGCGGAAGACCACGACCGGCGACTGGTTCATCGACCCCGAGGTCGGGCTTCAATGAGGCCGCGGGTATTCCCCGCGGAAGACGCGCGCGCCGGCACGAAAACCGGAACCAGTGGCATCTGGCTTCAATGAGGCCGCGGGTATTCCCCGCGGAAGACCACCGACGTCGCCACGTTCCTCGAGGCCGTGGTCGCCGCTTCAATGAGGCCGCGGGTATTCCCCGCGGAAGACACAAGCGCAGTCGCCAACAGCACCTGCGCAACCTGGAGCTTCAATGAGGCCGCGGGTATTCCCCGCGGAAGACTCGACCCGCCGCCGCCGCTCCGCGAGAAGCACGTCCGGCGCTTCAATGAGGCCGCGGGTATTCCCCGCGGAAGACTGATCCGGAGATTGTCCAGAAACTGAAAAGATTGGAGCTTCAATGAGGCCGCGGGTATTCCCCGCGGAAGACGGCGAGGAGCCCGCGGCCGGGCAGGAGATCGAGCACGCTTCAATGAGGCCGCGGGTATTCCCCGCGGAAGACATGACTGAATGGGGAAAGCCCGTCGAAGTAACGCGCGCTTCAATGAGGCCGCGGGTATTCCCCGCGGAAGACGTAGACTCTGGTCAACGGTCACATGGAGGTAGGTATGCTTCAATGAGGCCGCGGGTATTCCCCGCGGAAGACGCCACAGAGTGGCCGCCGACCTCAACGCCGAAGAGGAGGCTTCAATGAGGCCGCGGGTATTCCCCGCGGAAGACGCCGCTGGGCGCAAGCTGGCCGAAGAACTTGCCCATGCTTCAATGAGGCCGCGGGTATTCCCCGCGGAAGACGCGCGCCCAGGCTACGCAATTGCGCATCGCCGAGCTGCTTCAATGAGGCCGCGGGTATTCCCCGCGGAAGACGCGTGATGGTCCAGCACCGCCCACCGATGTCCGGACTGCTTCAATGAGGCCGCGGGTATTCCCCGCGGAAGACTTCGCCGGGCGTCTTCCGGCCTGCCCAGGCCCGGAAGCTTCAATGAGGCCGCGGGTATTCCCCGCGGAAGACGCCGGAAGCTGAATCAGGTCCTTCACGAGGCTGCCGCTTCAATGAGGCCGCGGGTATTCCCCGCGGAAGACTCGGCCGCCTCAACGGCTACCTGCGGGGCCTGGTCGTGCTTCAATGAGGCCGCGGGTATTCCCCGCGGAAGACGCCGGCCATCCCGCGCGAGGTGGTCGAGTTCCGCGAGCTGCTTCAATGAGGCCGCGGGTATTCCCCGCGGAAGACCCGACGCGAGCGCGTACATGGCTGGCCAGCGGTTCGGGCTTCAATGAGGCCGCGGGTATTCCCCGCGGAAGACGCGCCGCGGCCGCATCGACAAGAACCAGCCGGAGATCGTGCTTCAATGAGGCCGCGGGTATTCCCCGCGGAAGACGGCCGGACGCCGCTTGAGAAGTGGATCGTCCAGTCGCTTCAATGAGGCCGCGGGTATTCCCCGCGGAAGACGATCGCTTCCCGACAGACCCGGCACGTTCTGGAACCGCTTCAATGAGGCCGCGGGTATTCCCCGCGGAAGACTGCAGCATCCGGTGCATCGCGTCCTTCAGGACGTTGGGGCTTCAATGAGGCCGCGGGTATTCCCCGCGGAAGACGATGACTGCGAGGGAGGATGCGCGACGGATCCGGAGCTTCAATGAGGCCGCGGGTATTCCCCGCGGAAGACGAAGTAGGCGCCGCGGTTCGTGATCGCCTGGACGCCGCTTCAATGAGGCCGCGGGTATTCCCCGCGGAAGACTCAGGGAGGGCATGGGTCATGACCCCGCGCCCTACGGCTTCAATGAGGCCGCGGGTATTCCCCGCGGAAGACCCACGGTGCACAGCGCGACCCAGGCGGCGAGAGGCGCTTCAATGAGGCCGCGGGTATTCCCCGCGGAAGACATGGCCGGAGGGCAGGCTCGTTGCCGAGCATCCGGCTGCTTCAATGAGGCCGCGGGTATTCCCCGCGGAAGACGCGCTTGCGGCGCTGGACGTTGCGTCCATCGCACAGGCGCTTCAATGGGTTTTTCGGGGGAAGTTGAACACCGATTTCGGAGGAAGTTGAACACCGGTTTCGGGCGAAGTTGAACGCCGATTTCGGGAAGTTGAACACCGATTTCGGTCATCGTGAACGCTCGTCGGTAGCCTGATCCAGCATGCTTTCGCCCTTTCGACGGGAGGGGCGAGGCGATGCCGGCACGGAGGCTGCTGATGAGGAAGATTCGTGAGGTTCTACGGCTCAAGCACGAGCGGGGGTTGTCCCACCGGGCGATAGCCCAGGCCTGCGCCATCGGCGTGGGCACGGTCACGCTGTATCTGAAGCGGACGGCGCAGCAAGGGTTGGGCTGGCCGTTGCCGGCCGAACTGGACGATGCGGCGCTCGAGGCGCAGTTGTTTCCCCGCCCGGCGCCGGTGCGCGACCGGGTCCGGCCGGACTGCGCCTACATCCACCGGGAACTGAAGCGCGACGGCGTCACGCTGCAACTGCTCTGGGAGGAGCACCTTCAGGTCCATCCGAGCGGCTACCGCTACACGCAGTTCTGCGAGTTCTACCGGCAATGGGTCAAGCGGCTGCGGCCGTCGATGCGACAGGTCCACCGCGCCGGCGAGAAGACTTTCATCGACTTCTCGGGCAAGCGGCCGAGTCTGGTCGACCGGCGCACGGGTGAGTTGCGGCCGGTCGAGTTGTTCGTCTCGGTGCTCGGCGCCAGCAGCCTCACCTACGCCGAGGCGACCCGGACCCAACAGTTGCCGGACTGGGTCAACGCGCACATCCGCATGGCAGAGTACTTCGGCGGCTCCACGACGATGTGGGTGCCCGACCAGTTGAAGAGCGCCATCACCCGCCCCTGCCGCTACGAGGCCGGCGTCAACCGCACCTACGAAGATCTGGCCGCCCACTACGGCGCGGTCGTCATCCCGGCGCGGCCGAGGAAACCCCGCGACAAGGCGGCGGTCGAGAATTGTGTGCTCATCGCCCAGCGGTGGATACTCGCCCGTCTGCGCGACCAGACCTTCTTCGAGCTCGGTGCGCTCAACGCCGCGACCCGCGTTCTGCTCGACGAGCTCAACGACCGGCCGATGAAGAAGCTGGGCGTCAGCCGCCGCGCCCTCTACGAGCAGCTCGACCGCCCGGCGCTACGGCCCCTGCCCGCCGCGCGCTACGTCCTCGCGCAGTGGAAGCAGTGCCGCGTCAACATCGACTATCACGTGGCGGTCGAGCACCACGTCTACAGCGTCCCATACCAACTGGTCCGCGAGCAGGTCGAGGTCCGCTACACGACGAACACGGTCGAGATCTTCCACCGCGACAAGCGCATCGCGTCGCATCGGCGGCGCTACGACCGACAGCCGTCGACCGTGGCCGAGCACATGCCCAGTGCCCACCGCGCGCATGCCGAGTGGTCGCCGTCACGCCTGATCGGCTGGGCCAACAAGGTCGGACCGGCGACCGGACAGCTCGTTACCCAGATCCTGCAGAGCCGCCCGCATCCCGAGCAGGGCTATCGCCCCTGTCTGGGGATCATGCAGTTGGGGCGGCGTCACGGAAACATCCGGCTCGAGGCGGCCTGCGCCCGCGCGCTGGCGCTCGGCTCCTGCCGCTATCACACCGTCAAGAACATCCTCGGCGCCGGCCAGGACCGTCTGCCCATCGAGCCGCCGGCCGAGACGGACCCGACACCCACACACGCCAACATCCGCGGCGCCGACTACTACGCCGCGGCCACGACCACAGAGGAGGACCGATGCTGATCGAACAGACGCTCGACAAGCTCAACGCCATGAAGCTGGGCGGGATGGCCGACGCCTTCCAGCAACAACTGCAGACCGGCGAGGCCGCCACGCTCGGCTTCGAGGAGCGTTTCGGTCTGCTGGCCGACGCCGAATGGACGGCCCGCGAGCAACGCAGGCTGACGCGGCGCCTGCAGACCGCCAAGCTGCGTTACCCGGCATCGCTCGAAGCCGTCGACTTCACCCATCCCCGCCGGCTCAACCGCCAGCAGGTCCTGACCCTGGGCACCTGCGCCTGGCTCGCCGAGCGCCATAATTTGATCGTCACCGGGCCGTGCGGGATCGGCAAGAGCTTTCTCGCTTGTGCATTCGTCGAACGGGCATGCCGCCGCGGCTTCACCGCGCGCTACCTCCGCATGCCCCGCCTGCTGCACGAGCTGGCCGTCGGCCGCGGCGACGGCTCCTACACCCGACTGCTCGCCCGTCTGGCGAAGCTCGACCTGCTCGCCCTCGACGACTGGATGCTGGCGCCGTTGCGCGACACCGAACGCCGCGACCTGACCGAGGTGATCGAGGACCGCGCCGAACGCGCCTCGACGCTGATCGCCAGCCAGTTGCCGGTGACCGACTGGCACGCCGTCATCGGAGACCCGAATCAGGCCGACGCCATCTGCGACCGCCTGCTCCACGACGCACACCGCATCGACCTGAAGGGCCGCTCGATGCGGCGCACGCACGACGCGCCAACCGACGGCCAGAAGGAGACCACATGAGCATCACGTCGGTGAAACCCGCGACGCTCCCGCCGCGCTCGAGTGGCCTGTGGATCCTGCCGGTGCTGTGGAAAACGCGCGCGATACGCCCGGGGGCGACTGCGGCCTTCCAGAAGGCGCGTTTCCCACAACACCTTGGACGCCGCAGACGGCGCCCACAGGCTCCACAGGCACTTTCGTCGTACGCTCGATCAGGACAAGATAGGATCTCGAAGACCCGTTACGTAACGCTACTGCAGCGAGGGAACTGACAGCGCATCGTCGCTACGCTCCGACGAGCGTTCACGTTCGCCGGAATCAGCGTTCACGTTCGCCGAGATCGGTGTTCACGTTCACCGAAATACCCATCAATGAGGCCGCGGGTATTCCCCGCGGAAGACGTCCGCGGCGGGCGTAGTGAGTCTCCACAACTACGTGCTTCAATGAGGCCGCGGGTATTCCCCGCGGAAGACTTACCACGGGCACCTTCGAGCCGAACTGCTTTATCAGGCTTCAATGAGGCCGCGGGTATTCCCCGCGGAAGACGTGGTAGACTCGCCAAGCGTGGCTCAACGGATGTTGCTTCAATGAGGCCGCGGGTATTCCCCGCGGAAGACGTAGAAGGTGGATTGGTCCAGCGTCCTCGTTTCGACGCTTCAATGAGGCCGCGGGTATTCCCCGCGGAAGACTCCGGGCGATGATCATCACCCGTGCGGCGGGCCAATCGCTTCAATGAGGCCGCGGGTATTCCCCGCGGAAGACACGGCGGATCCGGACCGGGATGAGCACGCCGAGCCGCGCTTCAATGAGGCCGCGGGTATTCCCCGCGGAAGACTTGCGGTAGTCGTTCCCTATCACCCATATGCCGTATAGCTTCAATGAGGCCGCGGGTATTCCCCGCGGAAGACCTCCCCGGACGCCACCGACCGCGGCGGCGTGCTCGTGCTTCAATGAGGCCGCGGGTATTCCCCGCGGAAGACGGCCGCTCCCTGACCGCCAAGCAAAACGCTCTGGCGCTTCAATGAGGCCGCGGGTATTCCCCGCGGAAGACCAACCGACACAATGACGGTAGCTCGGCCGCCGCGCATGCTTCAATGAGGCCGCGGGTATTCCCCGCGGAAGACCCCCGGCGCCGCCCGCGAACCGAGAGGCGGAAAAGCAGATGCTTCAATGAGGCCGCGGGTATTCCCCGCGGAAGACAAGAAGCGCCGTCGCGGTGGTTCCTCCAAGGGCAAGCCGCTTCAATGAGGCCGCGGGTATTCCCCGCGGAAGACATATGGATAGCTGTAGGAATTTCATGTTTTTGAGCAGCTTCAATGAGGCCGCGGGTATTCCCCGCGGAAGACTCGCCGAGGCCTTCGGCGCCGAGCTCGCAGCCCTCAAGCTTCAATGAGGCCGCGGGTATTCCCCGCGGAAGACCTGACGCCGCCGGCGAAGGGGAGATGAGCCGCAACCAGCTTCAATGAGGCCGCGGGTATTCCCCGCGGAAGACGCAAGGGCCGCGCGTTCGCAGCATCGGCCCGCAGCAAGCTTCAATGAGGCCGCGGGTATTCCCCGCGGAAGACCTCTATTACCAGTTCGTCGCCCGCGGGCTCACCGAGCTTCAATGAGGCCGCGGGTATTCCCCGCGGAAGACAGGAACGTCCCGATGGCCACCTGGCGCCGGCGGCTGCTTCAATGAGGCCGCGGGTATTCCCCGCGGAAGACGCCGCGGGAACCTCCACTACGACAAGCTGCTCGTGCTGCTTCAATGAGGCCGCGGGTATTCCCCGCGGAAGACACGCCCATAACGCACAGATTCGACTCGCTGAGGCGCTTCAATGAGGCCGCGGGTATTCCCCGCGGAAGACTTCAGTACCGGCTCGATGGCCGAGTCGGGGAGCAGGCTGCTTCAATGAGGCCGCGGGTATTCCCCGCGGAAGACGGACCGCCGCAGAGACCCGCTCCCGGTGGCGTCTGTGCTTCAATGAGGCCGCGGGTATTCCCCGCGGAAGACGTCAAAATCATGCCGGAGCCGGACGGGGAGGCCGTGCTTCAATGAGGCCGCGGGTATTCCCCGCGGAAGACGTCTACGACCACCTCGGGTTCCACCATTGCGAGGTGCTTCAATGAGGCCGCGGGTATTCCCCGCGGAAGACCGCGGCGCGCTCGCACGGCATCGAGCGCGCCGCGCGGGCTTCAATGAGGCCGCGGGTATTCCCCGCGGAAGACGCCCGTCTGCTGGCTCGCCGCTACGAGCTGGTCGAGGCTTCAATGAGGCCGCGGGTATTCCCCGCGGAAGACGGCTGCCGGGGTAAACCTCGAACATCCGCCCGGTCTCGCTTCAATGAGGCCGCGGGTATTCCCCGCGGAAGACTCCCTCAGCAATGGAGAGAACGAGTAGCAGTTCATCGCGCTTCAATGAGGCCGCGGGTATTCCCCGCGGAAGACTTCTCCCGCTCGATGAGCACCGAGCCGTGCGAGCAGCTTCAATGAGGCCGCGGGTATTCCCCGCGGAAGACCCAGCAGTCGTCGGTGTCGACCGAGGGATCGCCCTCGCTTCAATGAGGCCGCGGGTATTCCCCGCGGAAGACGTCGGGGCGAGTCGGCGCTTGCCGCCGTACCAGGGGCTTCAATGAGGCCGCGGGTATTCCCCGCGGAAGACGCGCCAGGGAGGGCGCACAGCATGAGCAAGCATACCGCTTCAATGAGGCCGCGGGTATTCCCCGCGGAAGACGGCTAGGGTCTGCTGATGCTGCACGGATTCTTCGGGCTTCAATGAGGCCGCGGGTATTCCCCGCGGAAGACGGCGAGCGCGTCATCATGGACTACCAGTTCGTCGGCCAGCTTCAATGAGGCCGCGGGTATTCCCCGCGGAAGACGTGGTCGCTGCACGACAACCACGTCGAGGTGTGGGTGGAGCTTCAATGAGGCCGCGGGTATTCCCCGCGGAAGACGTCGCGAACGCGGACGGGAGCCGCTTCCCCAGCCCGCAGCTTCAATGAGGCCGCGGGTATTCCCCGCGGAAGACGTCAAGGAGCAGATAGAGGCGGCGCTGATTGATCCGGCTTCAATGAGGCCGCGGGTATTCCCCGCGGAAGACCGAAAGGGGACCAGAGAAATGAGCGACTGGACACCGAGGCTTCAATGAGGCCGCGGGTATTCCCCGCGGAAGACCCCGGCGCAGGAGGACGCGCTCGCGCGGCGCACGCGGCTTCAATGAGGCCGCGGGTATTCCCCGCGGAAGACCCGCCTCCACGAGACGCGTTCCGTCCGGCCATCCAAGCTTCAATGAGGCCGCGGGTATTCCCCGCGGAAGACAACAATAGGAGGTGGTTCAACGGGGTCGTCTACGACGTTGCTTCAATGAGGCCGCGGGTATTCCCCGCGGAAGACCGGAAGCCCGCCGATGAACGTGTGGTAGTGCGGGCGGCTTCAATGAGGCCGCGGGTATTCCCCGCGGAAGACCTCCCCGACACGTCCGACGACAACGACGACGAAGACGAAGAGCTTCAATGAGGCCGCGGGTATTCCCCGCGGAAGACGCTGCATCCTCTCCGTGAATGCGTCCTCATCCAGCTCGGCTTCAATGAGGCCGCGGGTATTCCCCGCGGAAGACGGGCGCGGAGACGTAAAGCAAACGCCATTTGAATGTGCTTCAATGAGGCCGCGGGTATTCCCCGCGGAAGACCCAATGAACGCGGAACGACAGAGGGGGAGACTGATGCTTCAATGAGGCCGCGGGTATTCCCCGCGGAAGACTCAGCACTGAGAAACAGGATGCCCTACTCCACTTCCTGCTTCAATGAGGCCGCGGGTATTCCCCGCGGAAGACCCTGCCCAGGTTTCAAGAGGAACAGACCTACCAAGAGCTTCAATGAGGCCGCGGGTATTCCCCGCGGAAGACGAAATGTACGTCGCCGGCTCGCGGTACGTCGACGAGCTTCAATGAGGCCGCGGGTATTCCCCGCGGAAGACGTGAACCATGGGCTGGAAGGACGTCGGTAGGATTCTCGGGCTTCAATGAGGCCGCGGGTATTCCCCGCGGAAGACTTAAGCCCGAGGTTGCGATGATTCACTAGCATGCCGCACGCTTCAATGAGGCCGCGGGTATTCCCCGCGGAAGACAAGTCAGGATGGCACGCGGCAGGTATACCGACTAGTCGCTTCAATGAGGCCGCGGGTATTCCCCGCGGAAGACGAAGGAGATCCGCGCACTGGTCGGGACGGCGACCTAGCTTCAATGAGGCCGCGGGTATTCCCCGCGGAAGACGCTCCTTAGCAAGAGACAGCTCCACATGGTGGCCAAGCTTCAATGAGGCCGCGGGTATTCCCCGCGGAAGACTGCTGGAGCAGGCCATCGCCACAGCCGCTGAGGTCGCTTCAATGAGGCCGCGGGTATTCCCCGCGGAAGACGGCGAGCGCATAATCCTGGACTACCAGTTCGTCGGACAGCTTCAATGAGGCCGCGGGTATTCCCCGCGGAAGACACTAGGGCGCCGTGAACGGCTGACCGTGGCCGAGCGCGACGCTTCAATGAGGCCGCGGGTATTCCCCGCGGAAGACTTCCTGCCGGTCGACAGCACCTATCTGGAGTTCACCGCTTCAATGAGGCCGCGGGTATTCCCCGCGGAAGACCGAGTTCAACGGCATCGAATCGCCTCGGTAGACGGAGCTTCAATGAGGCCGCGGGTATTCCCCGCGGAAGACGTTCGGACCGTGGTGCTCATGGCGGGCTCGCAGCTCGGGCTTCAATGAGGCCGCGGGTATTCCCCGCGGAAGACGCCGACCGCGGCGCGTAAGGCGCGTAAGGCTCGCACGCGGCTTCAATGAGGCCGCGGGTATTCCCCGCGGAAGACTTGGCGTGTATCAACCGCTACAACGGACACGCAACCGCTTCAATGAGGCCGCGGGTATTCCCCGCGGAAGACGAGCCATCTCTACCGTCGCCATCCCAACATGGCGGCTTCAATGAGGCCGCGGGTATTCCCCGCGGAAGACGTTCATGATGAAGTAAATGGTGACATTCCGGATGCGGCTTCAATGAGGCCGCGGGTATTCCCCGCGGAAGACTAAGGACGGTGATCGTAACATATCTGCCGCTGTTAGGCTTCAATGAGGCCGCGGGTATTCCCCGCGGAAGACGAAACCGACAACACCATCAATCCCTACGTTACTCTCGGCTTCAATGAGGCCGCGGGTATTCCCCGCGGAAGACGTCGCCCTGCTCGCGCAGGGATACGCGACTCGCGGGGCTTCAATGAGGCCGCGGGTATTCCCCGCGGAAGACGACCCCGGTATCCGTCGAGCAGTTCCGTGCACCTGTCGCTTCAATGAGGCCGCGGGTATTCCCCGCGGAAGACTGCATTGCGTGCCGCGACCGCGCAACGCCAGCATCGAGCTTCAATGAGGCCGCGGGTATTCCCCGCGGAAGACGCCGCGAGCACTTCCGGACTCGCGAATTGCTCGGTGCTTCAATGAGGCCGCGGGTATTCCCCGCGGAAGACTGAAACGCCGCCTCCAGTTCACCCAACTGGTCCTGGGCTTCAATGAGGCCGCGGGTATTCCCCGCGGAAGACGTCGACGGCGGCGGTCCGCCCGCGGTGCGCGACCTCGCTTCAATGAGGCCGCGGGTATTCCCCGCGGAAGACACACGCGTCCGACCGTTCAGACGCTGTCTCCCAATGCCTCGCTTCAATGAGGCCGCGGGTATTCCCCGCGGAAGACCCTCGCTCGACTGGCAGCTCTTGACGAAGCGCCCGCAGCTTCAATGAGGCCGCGGGTATTCCCCGCGGAAGACCCACGCCGGGCTGGACGACAGGGACCGCGCCATGATCGCGCTTCAATGAGGCCGCGGGTATTCCCCGCGGAAGACCAGATGGAGTCCGGCAGGTGTCGCACCGTCGCAACACGCTTCAATGAGGCCGCGGGTATTCCCCGCGGAAGACGCCGCCGCGGAGGAACGACATGCAGCCGCTACGAATGCTTCAATGAGGCCGCGGGTATTCCCCGCGGAAGACATACTCTTATTCAATTTTTGTTGTAAACACCACTGACGCTTCAATGAGGCCGCGGGTATTCCCCGCGGAAGACGATGCCTGGCGCCAGCAGGCCGAGCAGGCCGAGCGCGGCTTCAATGAGGCCGCGGGTATTCCCCGCGGAAGACTGGAGTTGTACTGCTCGGTCGAGCCCTGGACCGGGAGCTTCAATGAGGCCGCGGGTATTCCCCGCGGAAGACCTTGGCTGCTTGAAAGACGGTTCCCTGATGACTGGGGGCTTCAATGAGGCCGCGGGTATTCCCCGCGGAAGACGCCCGCCCCGGAGTCGCCTTGAACTCCCGGCACCAGCTTCAATGAGGCCGCGGGTATTCCCCGCGGAAGACTTCTTCCGATCGCCGGCCCACTGGACCTACGCCAAGGCGCTTCAATGAGGCCGCGGGTATTCCCCGCGGAAGACAGGAGGAATGACAATGACTAAAAGTCAAATACTGTAGCTTCAATGAGGCCGCGGGTATTCCCCGCGGAAGACCCTTTCTGCGGCCGTCGGCCGCCGGAGTCGCGTCGCTGCTTCAATGAGGCCGCGGGTATTCCCCGCGGAAGACTGCAGGTGCACCAGCCGTCGTTGCGGAAGATGCTCGCGCTTCAATGAGGCCGCGGGTATTCCCCGCGGAAGACTCGGGTCCGATTTCCAACCGCTCGGAACGCACCGCCAGCTTCAATGAGGCCGCGGGTATTCCCCGCGGAAGACGCGCGCCGCTCGGACGGCCTCTGCCGTGAACGATGCGCTTCAATGAGGCCGCGGGTATTCCCCGCGGAAGACGTAGCCCGCGCGGATGGGTGATTCGGTTGGTGAACGAGCTTCAATGAGGCCGCGGGTATTCCCCGCGGAAGACCCACACTCAGTTCCCGCGGATGGCCGGCTGGTTCGCGCTTCAATGAGGCCGCGGGTATTCCCCGCGGAAGACGACACCGGCGGGCGCAGCTTCAAGGCAATCATCGCTCTGGCTTCAATGAGGCCGCGGGTATTCCCCGCGGAAGACGTAGGCGTGCACGCACGCCCGCCCCGGGCGCCACCCGCTTCAATGAGGCCGCGGGTATTCCCCGCGGAAGACAACAGAATCAGAAGACGGCAATGAATCGGAAGGCAGGGCTTCAATGAGGCCGCGGGTATTCCCCGCGGAAGACGTCAACAGCTTCATTGCTTAAGGCCGAGACCGGAGTGCTTCAATGAGGCCGCGGGTATTCCCCGCGGAAGACGCACGCCGGGCGACACGAACGACGCCGAACCGTGGGCTTCAATGAGGCCGCGGGTATTCCCCGCGGAAGACTTATTCCAATGATAGTGACACGCTCTAAATGATTTAGCTTCAATGAGACCGCGGGTATTCCCCGCGGAAGACTTACTTAAAAAAGGAGTGATTAAGCCTATAGTACCTGCTTCAATGAGGCCGCGGGTATTCCCCGCGGAAGACGCTGGCGGTTCAGGACGATCCCGTCCGGATCCCACTTGCTTCAATGAGGCCGCGGGTATTCCCCGCGGAAGACGTCTTGCCCGGCCGCCACCAGGTCCAGCATGAGCACGCTTCAATGAGGCCGCGGGTATTCCCCGCGGAAGACACATTATCGAATCAAAACGACGCGCGGGGGTGTCACGGGGCTTCAATGAGGCCGCGGGTATTCCCCGCGGAAGACGCCGGCCCCACAGCCTGACCAGCGCATCAGCCCCGCCCGCGCTTCAATGAGGCCGCGGGTATTCCCCGCGGAAGACCGTGTCCAGGTGCAGTAGCGTATCCCGGCCAGCGGGGCTTCAATGAGGCCGCGGGTATTCCCCGCGGAAGACGCCGCGTTGATCGTCGGCGTCAGCGTCGAAGCCGTGGCTTCAATGAGGCCGCGGGTATTCCCCGCGGAAGACGATCTCGTCTGCCGTGGCGCCGTACCGCTCGACGTCGTGCTTCAATGAGGCCGCGGGTATTCCCCGCGGAAGACTCCTGAGTGGAGACTGGATCAATGCCATCCCGTGACGCTTCAATGAGGCCGCGGGTATTCCCCGCGGAAGACAGCTTGACGCGCCTAGCCAACTCCTGGCGCAGCGCGTGCTTCAATGAGGCCGCGGGTATTCCCCGCGGAAGACATACCCGGATTGGACAGGCTGTGCAGTAGACCCGGGCTTCAATGAGGCCGCGGGTATTCCCCGCGGAAGACGCTCTAATGCCGCGTGGAAGCCCTCGGCGTAGCCCTCGCTTCAATGAGGCCGCGGGTATTCCCCGCGGAAGACGTGCCCAGCCGCGGCGCAGCGAGCAGGGCGGTCGTGCCGCTTCAATGAGGCCGCGGGTATTCCCCGCGGAAGACGCGGCGGAACGTCTCCAGCTCGGCGGCCCGCTCGGCGCTTCAATGAGGCCGCGGGTATTCCCCGCGGAAGACGCCGTGACCGGCTTGAGTGTCGCGCGGAACTCGACCGGGCTTCAATGAGGCCGCGGGTATTCCCCGCGGAAGACTGGCGGCGGTCACTCGCGGCAGGACGACATCCGGCAGGGCTTCAATGAGGCCGCGGGTATTCCCCGCGGAAGACAAGCAGAGGACCTTTTCGAAGACTACTGGCAGAGAGCTTCAATGAGGCCGCGGGTATTCCCCGCGGAAGACGGCGCGTCGCCGTTCCGCCCGCGGTCCTGGCCGTCGCCGCTTCAATGAGGCCGCGGGTATTCCCCGCGGAAGACAGGTGCACGTCGAACGTGGGTTCGAGCCCGATCATCGCTTCAATGAGGCCGCGGGTATTCCCCGCGGAAGACTTCAGCGAGGTGGTCGGGGTGCGGCAGGAGGGGCCGGCGCTTCAATGAGGCCGCGGGTATTCCCCGCGGAAGACGCTATGAGGCCGAGCCCGCAACAGTCGTCGTCATGAGCGCTTCAATGAGGCCGCGGGTATTCCCCGCGGAAGACCTGGGCCGGGTTTGCGCTGTGCCGCATGTGCAGCGTGCTTCAATGAGGCCGCGGGTATTCCCCGCGGAAGACGCGCATCACTCCCGAGATGGAGCAGGAGCGCGAGAAGCTTCAATGAGGCCGCGGGTATTCCCCGCGGAAGACGCGGCGGCAGCGCGCGGACCCGATGGACGGGTACTCGGGCTTCAATGAGGCCGCGGGTATTCCCCGCGGAAGACCCATGCGCGCGCGACGGCGCGGGGGCGGAGACGCGGCTTCAATGAGGCCGCGGGTATTCCCCGCGGAAGACTTCGAAGTCGGCTTCGAATACAAGCGGAATCGGATTCGCTTCAATGAGGCCGCGGGTATTCCCCGCGGAAGACAGCCTTGCAGCCGTGGCAAGTGCTCGGCCAAACCGCGCTTCAATGAGGCCGCGGGTATTCCCCGCGGAAGACATCCGCGCCGACCGCCGCGCCGGGCGCGCCCGTGACGCTTCAATGAGGCCGCGGGTATTCCCCGCGGAAGACCCCCAGGCCAAGCCACTCCAGCACGCGACCCCGCGGCTTCAATGAGGCCGCGGGTATTCCCCGCGGAAGACTTATTCAGTGAGTAGTAGGTCGGCCAGTGGATATGCTTCAATGAGGCCGCGGGTATTCCCCGCGGAAGACGGCCCGCTGGTTGCTCCTCGCAGACGTGGGTACAGGGCTTCAATGAGGCCGCGGGTATTCCCCGCGGAAGACGGACCGCTCGCAACTCCCTGCGATCACACGCTGTTGACCCACGCGTTGCGAGAGGTCCCGCGAATTCGGCGATCGAGCGGTCGCTGACGCGCTGCGGGCTGACCATGGAGGGATCATAACTATCCAGTTGTCAAGGATCTACCGACTTGCGAGCACTCCCCAGGCATCCCGGCGGCACCGGAGCGCTCGCTCCGGCGCGGCGGGACGCGTCAGACGATGACCGGCTCCCGGCGCACGGCCTGGAACTTCTTGCCGAGGCTGACGACACGCGGTTCGACGCCGTCCGCAACGCCGATGTCGACCAGCACGACGTGATCCTTCGCATGATCGATCATCCCGTCGAGGCGCGCAACCAGATCCGCGTGCCGGCGGCGGCTCAGGCGGCACTGGAAGACCGAGAGCTGGACCCATTCGCCGTAGCCCCGCATCAGCTTGAAGACGCGGCGCCACCGCTTCGGGTCGCCGATGTCGTAGACGACGATGTAGAGGTGCTCCATGGGATCACCGCGTCGTGAAGTTGGGATACTCGGGAAGCTCGCCCAGGAGGAACCGGCCGAAGAGGCGGGCCTGCATCTCCATCAGGCGGCGGTAGCTGACGCGGTAGCCGAAGAGCGGGTGGACCACCTCGTGACCGAGCCGCCGCTCGAAGGTGGAGATGAAGCGCCGCCGGCCGTCGGCGCTCAGGTTGACGCTGCCGGCGACCGTCCGGAAGTCGTTCGGCCGGACCTCGCCGTTGTTGATCGCCTGCACGACGACCGAGTCGGCGACCAGCGGACGGAACGGCTCCATCAGGTCAAGCGCCAGCGCCGGGCGGCCGTAGCGGGGCTGATGGTAGAGGCCCCGGTAGGCATCGAAGCCGACGGCGGCCAGCGTCACCGTCCAGGCACGCGTCAGCAGCGAGTAGGCGAACGAGAGCAGCGCGTTGACCGGATCCTTCGGCGGCCGGCGATTCCGCGTCTCGAAGTCGAACGCGAGCTCGGCATCCGACGCCGCCTCCTGCAGCATGGCGGCGAACGAGCGGAAGTAGCGCGCCGCGGCGGTCCCTTCGACGCCGAGCAGCTCCGGCAGCGAGTCCGCCCGCCCTGCACGCAACCCGTCGCTCCGCAGGTCGACCAGCACGGGGTTGCTGCTCTCGGCGCGCTTCCAGTTGCGGCGCAGCAGCGTGCGGCAGTTCTGGATCTTGGCGCCCACCAGGCCCCGCGCGAACCGCAGGCACGTCCGATCGTCGAAGCTCGCCCGATACTGGGCCGTCCGCAGCTCGACGTTCTTGTGGCCGTTGCCCATGGTGTGGCCGAAGAACCAGCCGCCGTAGCTGTGCCAGGTGACCGGAATCCCGCGCCACATCAGCTCGTGCAGGCACGGCGTGGTCAGGTAGACGTTGCCCATGACGACGACCTGCGAGGTCTCCTCCAGCCGGGCCGTCGCCAGCTCCTCGTCCTCCACGGTGACGACCAGGGTCTCGCCCGACTTGGACACCTTCGCCCGGCGGGCCTGGACGTAGAGCGGCAGCGCGTCGGTGCAGGGCACGGCGATGGGGCGCGGCGCGACGTCGGCCCCCTTGAGGTGGTGGACCTCGTCCGGCAGGCAGACCTCGACCAGCGAGCAGCGGGGGCACTTGGGGCTGTCCTCGAGGGGCGGCGGGATGACCCCCTCGCCGGCGACGCGCCGCAGCCCCTCCACCGCCTGCCGGGTGGCGGCGACGAGCTCGTCGTCGAACGCGATGCGCACCCGTTCGCGGCTCGCGACGAAGTAGAGCACCCCCTCGTCGCACGCGTAGCCGTGCTCGCGCAGGAGGAGGCCCTGCACGCAAAGCTGCACCCGTTCGGGATCGTAGGCCCCGCGCTCGACGTGCGGGCGCTTGCCGCGCTTGTAGTCGACCGGAGTCACCCGGTCTCCGTCCGACTCGATCAGATCCATCCGGGCGATCAGGCCCAGACGCTCCGACGACAGCGTGATCGACCGCGCGTGCAGCTTCTCCGCCTTCTCCACGTCCGCCGGCGGCGGCAGCTTCCCGCCGTCGCGGTTGACGCGCCGGTGCGCGTGGCGGCCCTCCACCGTGTCGGACGAGTCGACCCACTCGCCCTGGACCCACTCCAGGTAGGCCAGGCGCGGACAGTAGACGTACTCGTTGAGCATGCGCGCCGGCACGAGGGGCGGCGCATCGGGGGATACGGACTGGACCGGCGGCTCGCGACGTTCCGGAGCTTGCACGGCAACATCCTCTCTGTATTTGGGCGGCAAGGGATCGTTTCGGACGTTGCGCCGTTGTCCGGTAGGTGCGTGGCAGAAGGCAACAGTCTCCGCACCGGTCTTCGTGAACGACCTGCCCCGGGATAGCGACGGGAAACGCACGCCGACTGACAGGATCTGACAGTCGACACCCCTATCCTCGGGTCGCGTCGACCGCTGACCGGCAGGTAGTGGGTAGCAAGGGTAGTAGAGGCCGGAAAGAGGGTAGTAATGACGCAGCCAGGGGTAGAAATGGGGTAGAAATGGGGTAGAAATGGGGTAGGAGGAGGATAGTCAAGATGGCACAGGCGAGCAGAAAGAGTTGTCCACGCCCCGCCGGCGACCCGAATACGCACGTGTGATTCCTGTTGATTCCTTTCCGGTATGATCCGACGGCTCTCGAACGACCCGCACCACGAGATATCCCGTGAACGGCACCGCCATCTATCGAGTCGCGCTGGGCGAGGACCGGCAGCCCGACGCGTGGCAGCTCGCGCTGACGACCGATGCGTGGCCGCGGGTCCTGATCGCGCCGACGGGCTCGGGCAAGACCGCCGCGGTGACGCTCGGGTGGGCCGCGCACCGCCTGCGAAGTCCCGACGACACGCCCCGGCGGCTGGTCTGGTGCCTGCCGATGCGCACGCTGGTCGAGCAGACCGCTGACGCCGTCAGGGGGTGGTTCGGCAGGCTCGCGGCGGGAACCGACGGCGCGGGCCGCCTCCCCCGGCCGGAGGACGTGCACGTGCTGATGGGCGGCGTCGACGCCGACGGCTGGCTCGACAGGCCGGAGCGTCCGGCGGTGCTCGTCGGCACGCAGGACATGCTGCTGAGCCGTGCGCTGATGCGCGGCTATGCCTCTTCGCGCGCGCTCTGGCCGATGGAGTTCGCCCTCCTGCACGAGGACGCGCAGTGGGTGTTCGACGAGGTGCAGCTCATGGGCGCGGGCCGCGCGACGTCCGCACAGCTCGACGCGTTCCGGCAGGCGGACGCGAACCGGGCGCCGCGAAAGGGCTTTGGGATCGGGAGTCCTTCCCGCAGCCTCTGGATCTCGGCCACGCTCGATCCGGGTTGGCTCGCCACGGTCGATCACCCTGCTCCGCCCCCTGCCGCGGTGGTCCGGGTCGATCCGGGGGCGGCCCCGGACGGCAGGCTCGCACGCCTGGTGCGCGCGCCAAAACGGCTCGCCCGTTCGCCGGTGGCGCCGGCGTCGCCGAAGAAGGCCGACCTCGGCGACTACGTCGGGCGGCTCGCCGACGCGATTCTGCATGCGCACCGCGACGAACGAATGACCCTGGCCATCGTCAACCGCGTGGACCGGGCGCAGGCCCTCCGCGAAGCGCTCGAGAAGCGGCTCGCCAGGCGGCTGCCGGCGGCGCCGACGCTGGCGCTGGTCCACTCCCGTTTCCGTCCCGCCGATCGCGCGCGGGAGATGGAGAAGGTGACCGTGGCCGACGACCCGAATCCGCACGGCCGCATCGTGGTCGCCACGCAGGCGGTCGAGGCGGGGGTGGACATATCCGCCGCGGTCCTGTTCACCGAGCTCGCGCCCTGGGCGTCGCTGGTGCAGCGCTTCGGCCGCGCCAACCGCTACGCCGAGGTGCCCGACGGCGCGGACGTGCACTGGATCGACCTGCTGCCGCCGGCGGCCGAGGGCGCGGCAGCGGACAAGGACGCCGAGGAGCTGGCGAGACCCTACGAGGCCGAGGAGCTGCAGGCCGCGCGGGATCGGTTGACCGGTTTGACCGACGTCGCGCCGGTGCACCTGCCCCCACCGGACGCCGTGGAGCCCCCCCGCCGGGTGATCCGCCGCCGGGACCTCGACGACCTCTTCGACACCGATCCGGACCTGACCGGCTTCGACGTCGACATCTCGCCGTACGTGCGCGACGCCGACGACACCGACATCCGCGTCTTCTGGCGGCATCCGTCGGAGACGGAAGACGACCCGCCGCGCCCGGGACGGGACGAGCTGTGCGCCGTGTCTATCGGCACCGCCAGGACGTGGATCGCCAAGCTGCCCAACAAGGGGCGGAACCTCCTGTTCCAGCGCGATCCGCAGTGGCGGCGCCGGGACGGGCGGACCGGGGCGGCCCCGCCCGGATGGATACCGCTGCAGGGCCAGCCCTGGCCGGGCCTCGTGCTCCTGGCCTATCCGGAGGCGGGCGGCTACCGCGAGGCCTCCGGATTCACCGGAGATCCGAAGGACGTGCCCAAACCAATCTCCGGTCCGCCGGCGCCATCCGGCGCGGGCGCGGGAGCAGCGCATTCCGTTGACGCGGCGCCGCGCGAGACCGAGGGTCACGACGAGGACTCGCTGAGCGGGATCGACGCGATCGTGCCCCTAGCCGATCACCTCCGGCACGTCGCGGCCGAGGCCGAGTCGTTGTGCGCCGCCCTCGACGTGGAACCGGCCACGCGGGCGGCCGTCGTGCGTGCAGCGCGGTGGCACGATCTGGGCAAAGCGCACGAGGTCTTCCAGGACACGATGCGACGGGGCCTCGACGGACGGGTCGTCGAGCCCGACACGCTGCTCGCCAAGACTGCTGGAAGGGCTCGTCACGGCAGGGCCTACTTCCGCCACGAGCTCGCCTCGGCCCTGGCGTTCCTGGCTCACGAGGGCTGGTCGCGCGATGCCGACCTGGTCGCCTACCTGATCGCCGCCCACCACGGAAAGGTGCGGATGAACCTGCGTGCGCTGCCCCGCGAGGCGGCGCCGAAGGACGACCGCGCCGGGGCGCGTTTCGCCCGCGGCGTCTGGGAGGGCGACCCGCTGCCTCCCGTCGCGCTGGAAGGCGACGAGCGTTGGGAGGGCGGCAACCTGCTGCTGTCGATCATGGAGCTGGGGTGGGACGATGTCTCCCGCGAGAGCTGGACGGAGCGCACGCGCGATCTGCTCGCCCGGCTCGGTCCGTTCCGGCTCGCCTGGCTGGAGACCCTGCTGCGGGTTGCCGACTGGCGGGCGTCGGCAAAGGAGCGCAACGGAGGCCGGGATGACGGGTGAGCCGCTCGCGCTGCACGGATGCGCCCCCACGCCGCTGGCCTCCTACCTGAAGGCGCTCGGAGTGCTGCGCCTCGTCTCCTCGCCCGCCAACCACGTCTCCGGCGAGGCGGCCGACCCGCTCGCGCGCGGCTGGTGGCAGAACGAGTGCTTCCACCTGCGGACGACGCTGAGCCGCGACGCCCTGCTCCACTTCTTTCTCCACGACTATGCGCCGAGCCCGATCATCGCGCCGTGGAATGGACGGGCCGGCTTTCTCGAGGGCGATGCGGGTGAGACGTCGAGTCGCGGCGGCGCCGTCCTGATGCGCGCCGTCGAGAACAGCGAGTGCCGACGCCTGGAGTTGATGCGCCGCACCGTCGGCTCACTGCGCAAGAACGCTCACCTCGGGGAATACAACCGGCTTCGGGCGCTGGCGAAGCGGCTGCAGGGCGCCTCGAATTCGCTCAAGGGTGAGGAAAGGAAACTCAACGACGCCGAGAAGAGCCGGGTCGACAAGGAAGCCAAGACGGTGAAGAGCCTCCTGTTGCCGAGCTTGAGATCCGAAACGGCCTCGCACCATGTCGGCTACCTCGACGCGTGTTACGTGCTCACGGCGGAAGAAGCCGCCGCTCCCCTGCTTGGGTCCGGCGGCAATGACGGCAGCCGCGACTTCGGCGTCAACTTTGCGGAGAAACTTCAGGAGCTGGTCGATTTCGGCGAAGGCAGCCCGACTGCCCACGCGCGCGCCGAGCTCGAATCAGCGCTGTTCGACGTTGTCCGGCGCACCGAAGAGCACGGTTCGATGGGCCAGTTCAGCCCAGGGCAAGGCGGGCCCAACGGGTCGACTGGATACGAGGGATACAACCCACTGAACGCATGGGATGTCGTGCTGGCGATGGAGGGCACGATGGCGTTCGCCGGCGCCCTGACTCGGCAGTGGGGGGCGACGGGCGGCAGCCGGGCCGCCTTCCCTTTTACCTTCGAGCCCACCGGCGCGGGGACGGGCAGCCTGTCCTCGGAGGACCCGAACCGACCTCGCGGCGAGATCTGGACTCCCATCTGGCGCAAGCCGGCCACATTCGCCGAAGCCGCAGCCATCTTCTCGGAGGGACGTCTCACCGTCGGGGAACGCACGGCTCGAACCGGGCTGGACGCGGCGCGTTCGGTCGCCCGCATCGGCGCTGCGCGCGGAATCGGAGGTTTCGACCGGTATTCCATCATCCAGCCCGACAGCAAGATGCCGTATCAGGCGACTCCTCTCGGCCGATTCCACACACCGGATCGCCCGCGTAGGGACCTCGTCTCCGACCTCGACGCAGGTGACTGGCTCAGCCGTGCCCGACGACTGATCGGAAACAAGAAGACAGCGCCCGCCCGCGCGGGACAGGCGATGCGCCGTCTGGAAGACGCGCTGTTCGAAATGACCGTCGCGAATCGCGAATCAGGCGGCACTCGGAACGCTCTCATTGCGCTGGGCGGCCTTGTCGGCTGGCTAGCGTCGAATCCGACTGCCCGCGGGGACCTGCGCCCGCCGCCGCTGATCTCCCCCGACTGGGTGCGGCAAGCCGACGACGGGAGCGCGGAGTTCCGCGTGGCGGCGGCGCTCGCGGCACTCGGCTTGCCGGCCGTGCCCCGTCCCGCGCGGCAGGCGGACGTACAAGACCCGGAAACAGCACATCCCGGCGGCAACGGTGCGGGCGGCGAATCGACGGCGGGACGGGAGACGCCAGCCGTCGAAGATCCGACCGGCGCCCCGGGACGGGCGCGCTCGGGTGCCGCACCACCGATGGCCGCCCATTTCGCTCCGCTCGACGAGAGGAGCTTCTTCTACCGGGGCAGCCTCGGCACACGCCGCGCATGGTCCGCCGACGACGCCCCGCCCACGGTGGTGTGGGGCGCAGGCCCGCTCGTTCCAAACCTGATCGCCGTGCTCGAACGGCGACTGGTGGAGGCGTCGACGCGCGGGCTGGAGGACAAGCCGCTGTCCGGTGCGACGGCCGCACGCCTCGCCGACGTGGCGGCGTTCCTCTCCGCCGACTTCGACGACGCGCGCTGCGCCGCGCTGCTCGCCGGCCTGGTGTGGGCGCGGCCGGCGCGCCTGCGGTCCGCGCCCGGACAGACCGGCCCCGCGCCCGTTCCGTTCGCCTACGCGGCGCTCAAGCCCTTGTTCACGCCCGACGCCGCGCTCCGCACCGCCGGAGCCCTGCCCGCGACGGCACGACTGCCGGTTCCGCCGGGACTGATTGCCCGCCTGCGCGCCGGAGGCGACAACCGCGACGGACGGGCAACCGACGCCGCGGTCCGGCTTGCCCAGGGGCGAGCCCGGGCGTCCGGACTGCCGACGCCCTTCGGCCCCGCGCGCTCGGGCTCGCGGCGATCGACGATCGAAGGCGGCCGCATGGGGGCCGGCGTGCCGGCCGATCGCCTCGCCGCCGCGCTGCTGATCCCCATCGGCGATCGAGGCTTGTCCGCATTGATCGAACGCGCCTATCCGGGCGCTCCGACTGACGACGACCACGTGACGACGGAGGACACGACGCATGCCGCTTGACCTCAGACTTCTCGACAACGCACCCCGCCTGCTCATCGAGGCGAGGCTCAAGCCGGTGCAGGGCACGAGATTCCAGCCGACGGGCTTTCCCAATCTCGGGCACGCCGTCTACGACTCGCCGGACGGACGGGGCCGCACGGTGCTCGTCGAGAGCGCGCAGTCGATGGCGAACCGCCTCGAGACGGTCTGCTGGGACGATGTCTCCGACGACTGGGTCGGACCGTTGCGGGGACTGCCCGTCGTGAAGGTCGTGAACGGGGACGGCAAGCCGCTCACCAACTCCCTGATCGAGGCGCACCGGCTCAACTCGCCGTACATCCTGGAGGGCAAGGACAAGACCGTCGTCGACCTGCTCAAGAAACGCCTGGCGGCCATGGAGGTCGGCCGCGTCAATCTGCGCGAGCTCGCGAAGGTGCTCCTGGAGTTCGACACCAACGCCCTGCTGCACGGGATCTTTCTCGCCAAGAAGGAGCTGGCCGGCGGACGGTTGCGCCTGCCCCGCTCTCTCTCCGCCTTCGTCGAGGCCGAGAACGCGAGGGTGGCCGCGAGCGGCGGCGTCAAGAACGACACGGTGAATCCCTCGGGCGATACCGCCAAGGGTTTCGGGAACGTGCCCTTCGCACGCGACGAGTACGTCGCCGAGGAGATCACCGCCTACTTCAACCTCGACCTGCGCCAGATCCGCGCCTTCGGGCTGGGAACCGACGTGGAACGGCTGCTGATACTGGTCGCACTCTTCAAGATCCGGAAGTTCCTCGCGGAGGGGCTGCGGCTGCGTACGGCCTGCGATTTCGACGTGAGCGGAGTCGCCGTCGCCCGGCCGGACGGCTTCGACCTGCCGGTGCTCGACGACCTCGCAGCGGAGTTGCCGGGGCTGATCGAGACCGTCGGGTCGCAGGGCCTGTTCGGCGAGAGCCGCGTGCTCACGGTCCGTTATCAGAAGTGAGCGCATGTTCGCACTCGCCTTCCGCTTCCCCGCCGGCCGCTACCACGCGACACCGTGGGGCCGCAACGTCAACGAGGCCGACGTCGCCTGGCCCCCGGAGCCGTGGCGCCTGCTGCGCGCGCTCATCGCCGCGTGGTGGCGCAAGGGCGACTGGGCGCGCTGGTCCGAGGACGACCTCGCACGACTGATCGACACGCTCGCGGAGACGCTGCCGGTGTACAGCCTGCCGGCGGGCGCCGTCCACGCCCACACGCGCCACTACATGCCGACGGGGACACTCGACAAGGGGCGTCCGAAGACCACGCTCGTCTTCGACGCGTTCGTGCGGCTTCCGCGCGGCTCGACCCTGGTCGCCGCGTGGCCGCGCGTGACGCTGGAGGAGGAGGCCTTCGCGTTTGCCGCCGATCTCGCCCGCGCCGTCGGCTACCTGGGCCGGGCCGAGAGCTGGACGGAGTGCGAAGCGCTGACACAGTGGGCCGGCGACGCGAATTGCCGTCCCCTCGACGGTGCGCCGGACCGAGACCCTGTGCGGCTGCTGGCGCCGCACACCCCAGACGCCTACGCGGCCGAGCGGCAGCGAATCATGAACGACATGAGACGGCAGATGCTCGCGGCGCCCGGCCGCCCAACCGAGCACGCGGTCGGGAAGCAGCTCGACAAGGCGCTGCGGAGCAAGGGACGGAAGGCGCACACGCTGCCCGAACGCCTCGTCGACGCACTCGCGCTCGACACGGCCGACTACCAGGACCGGGGCTGGAGCCGTCCGCCCGCCGCCCGCGAGGTCGTCTATGCACGCGCGCCGGACGCCGCGCCGGGCGTGGTTGCCCGCCCGGCCGGACGCCGCCCCGTCCGAACCGAACGCGATCTGCCCACCGTCGCCCGCTTCCTGCTCGCCGGCCGCCCGCCTCCCCGCATCGAGGACGCCGTGAGGATCGGCGAGCTGATGCGCCGGGCCGCCCTCGCACAGTTCGGCTGGCGGCGCGACGAGGCCGCGGGCTGCTCGATTCCGCTGGCGCCGTGGGAGATCTCGGGGCGCGACGCTCGCGGAAAGCCCCTGCAGGATCCGTCCCACCGGCACGCGTTCTGGCTCCCCGAGGACGCAGACGGCGACGGCTGGATCGACCACGTCTCCGTGTTCATCGCCGGCGGCATGAACCGCGAGGTCCAGACAAAGCTGGATCGCATCACTCGGCTCTGGCTGGCCCCGAAGCAGCGGTCCGAGGAAGTCGACGCCGAGCCGGGCGCGGTGAAGGAATGGCGCCTGGCGCTGGAGGGCTTCGGCCGGCCGGCCGACTTCGCCGGCGGCGCGCGTATCTTCGGCACGTCGAGGCGCTGGCGGAGCGTGACGCCGTTCCTCGCTTCCGGACACCTGAAGGCGGCCGGCTACCCGGGCGAGGTCCGCCGCCTGCTGAAGCGCCGGGGGCTGGATGCGGCCAATGTGGAGGTCGAGCCGCGAAAGACCATCGATGTCGGCGGTACCCCTCGTCGCGCGATCCACTTCCATCGCTTCAGGTCCCGTGGCCGCGAGGTGCAGCCCGACGCCGCCGGCGCCCTGCTCGACATCACCTTGCCGGAAGCGATCGAGGGGCCGATGGCCATCGGATACGGGAGTCACTTCGGGCTGGGGCTGTTCGCTGCGGAGCACGACCACAAACCGGGCGCACGCGCATCATGAACCACACCCTGGTCACCTTTCTGGGACGAACCAGACTGGATCCGAACACCGGGTATCAGCGGGCGAAGTATCGGTTCCCCGATGAGGACGCTCCGCGCGAGACGCCGTTCTTCGGGATGGCGCTCGCCAGGCACCTGAAACCCGACGCGGCGGTCATTCTTGGCACGAGCGGCAGTCAGTGGAGTGTGCTCGTCGAGCACCTCGCGCAGGGAGACGAAGTGGAGGCCGCGAGGCTTGAATTGCTCGATGCCGAGACACACTCCGCGATCACGCAGTCGATGCTCGACGATGTCGCGCCGGTCATGAGTCGGGCCGTCGGCCTTTCCGTCACCCCGCGCCTCATCCCCTTCGGCCAGCAGGCCGACGAGCAGTACGAGATCCTGGGCGTGATCGGCGACACCGTTCCGAACGGCGACGTCAGCATCGACCTCACGCACGGCTTCCGGCACCTCGGTATGGTCGGCTTCCTGTCCGCCTTCATGCTGGAGCGGGTGCGCAACCTCCACGTGCGCGGTCTCTGGTACGGCGCGCTCGACATGACGGACCGGACGAGCGGCATCACGCCGGTGCTCCAGCTCGACGGTTTGACGCGCGTGCGGCGCTGGGTGGACGCCCTGGATCGATTCGACGCCACCGGCGACTACGGCGTGTTCGCACCTCTGTTGATCGAGGACGGCGTTGCTGAAGACAAGGCTGGATGTCTCGCGCGCGCGGCGTTCTTCGAACGAACACAGAATCTCCCCGACGCGGTGCGCCAACTCCGAACGTTCCTTCCGATTCTCGACACGCCGCTGACCGGCGCCGCGGGCCTGTTTCAGACGCGCCTTGCGGAACGGCTGCGCTGGATCAAGGCGGGAGGCCTGGCCGACCATCAGCGCAAGCTCGCCTTCGAACACCTCGAGCGCGGCGACTTCCTGCGTGCGGCGGTGTTCGGCTGGGAAGCGCTCCACACACTGGAATGCGAACGGGGCGGACTGCCCTCCGACAACTACGCAACAGGTCGCAAACCGGCCATGGATCGCCTCGACGAAGAGATGCGCGCCGGCGAACACCCTGAAGGGAAGAAGTCGGCATTCCTGTTGCTCAGGGACGTGCGCAACGCACTGGCGCACGGCAACCCGCCCAGACATCCGCGTTCCCGGCGGGTTCTTGGGGACCCCGACCGCCTGCGGTCGGAGTTGAAGAAAGCGTTTCAGCGCCTGTTGGAGAAAGAGCGATAACCCGCCGACCTCGTCGATCGACTGCTTACGGATCGGTCACAGGGGATCGTGCGGTTGCAGTAGTAGCTGATTCACAATCACATCGATACGGCGCCAGAGGAGATTCGCCGACATGAGAAGACCGAACCCGGCGATCCGCCCCGAGGACGCTCTCGCAGCCTGGGATGCCGCGCAATCGTCGGCTGCGTCTGCCCCCGTGACCGTGCGCTGCAGGCTGACGACGCCGATGTACGGTGGGGGCGTGGAGCCGGGCAAGGTGGACAGCGCCATGCCGATCCGCCCGAGCGCCATCCGCGGGCAGCTACGGTTCTGGTGGCGTCTGCTGAACGACACTGATCGCAGCCCGCGGGACGTATTCGCTGCGGAGTCCGCGCTGTGGGGAGGCATCTCCAGCACCGGTCCGCGCGCCAGCCTGGTGACGCTCCAGGTCGGCGGCAGGCCGGTCGGACCGGGCGAGATGCACGGTTGGGAGTCTCAATCCGGCGCTCCGCGTTACGCCCTGATTCTCGATCCCGGCGCGGACCCCCGCCTCCTCAACGCGGGCTACGAGTTCACACTGACGTTGCGCTTCTCGAAGGCGGCGGACGACGCCCAGCACAAGCAGGTCATCGAGGCTCTGCGCTGGTGGGCGAGCTTCGGCGGCGTGGGGGCCCGTACACGTCGGGGCCTGGGAGCGGTAAGGGTGACCAGCAACGACATCGAGCTGAAGCCGGTCACATGCAAGGAAGTTGAAGCGCCGGGTGGCCGGATGGCGCTCCGCGCTCCGGCTGAGCCGATCGACGCCTGGAACAACGCCGTCGAAACACTGAAGAACTTCCGACAGGGAGAGAACCTGGGACGCAACCGTGGGTCGGGGAAGCACGCGGGCCGCAGCCGTTGGCCGGAGCCGGATACGATCCGACGGCGCACCCACACTCACGCACCGGGACACGAGCCCGAACACGCAGCAAGCGGGTTCTTTCCGCGTGCGGCGTTCGGATTGCCGATCGTGTTCCAGTTCAAGGACAGGAATCGAGGAGATCCGCGAGGAAAGGGGGGCAAGGGCCTGACGCTCTCGCCGACCGACACCGTGGACGAACAGGGGCGCCCCGTGAGGCGCGACCGCATGGCAAGTCCGCTGATCTTGCGGCCGTACTACGACGGCACGCAGTATCGCCCACTCGCGCTACTGCTCCCGCGCTGGAAGCAACGTGTCAGCATATCGGTCGATCTCGATTCCGATCATGTGGGCCTTGCGTGGCCGAGGAACTCCGGCGAGTGGGAGAAACAGGCCACCCTGGTCGCCCCGTTGCGCGGCCGGGGTGCGGATGCCCTGACCGCGTTCATGCACTACTTCGAGCACCACGCCCGCGAACACCACGGGCGCGGCGGCCGTAGCCGGGGAGGACGTTGATGCCACGCTTCCTCGTCACACTGTCGCTGGGACCGGTGCAGAGCCTGATCGCCGACGCCCGCCGGACGCGCGACCTCTGGTGCGGCTCGTGGCTGTTGTCGGAGGCCGCCCGCGCCGCCGCCCGGACGCTCCACGAGCGGCATCCGGAGTGGCTGATCTTCCCCTGCCCCGACAACCCCGACGAGGACCTGGAACGGCAGGACGCCCCGCGCGAAGCCGCCAATATCGCGAACGTCCTGCGCGCCGAGGTGACGCTCTCCGACCGTACGGCGGTGCTCGCTCTCTGCGACGATGTCAAGCGTGCGGCAGCCCTGCGAGTGAAGGAACTCGGTGCGCGGGCGCGCCAGGAGCTTGGAAGTCACGTACGGGAGGATGTCTGGCGCACACAGATCGACGACATCCTCGAGACTTTCGCCGCATGGGTGGAGATCGCGGATGGCGACGACGGCTATCACGCCGCGAGCAAGCGGCTCGGCGCGACCCTGAACGCTCGCAAGGCCACCCGCGACTTCCAGCAGTGCAGTCCGCTCACCGTCGCAGGGCTGCGGAAGTCGTCGCTCGACGGTGCGCGCGAGACGGTGCTGCCCGACGGGCCGGCTGAAGAACCCGCCCGTGCGAAACTCCGATTGTCACCCCGCGAACAGCTCGACGCTCTCGGCGTCATCAAGCGTCTGGCCGGCGACGTGGAGCAGTTCACCGCCCTGCCGCGCGTCGCCGCGGATTCCTGGATCGAGCAACTCACGCCCGGCCAGCAGCAACGGTTGCAGGCAGCGTACAAGCCACTCGTCGACGCGGGCCACGCGACCCGGGTCCGCGGTAACGCCGACGCCTACGCCGCGCTGCCGTTCGACGGCCATCTCTTGTACCCGTCCCGGCTGGAGAACGCGTTGACGCAGGGTCAGGAACAACAAGCGAGTCGGGCCGGTTCGACCCGGATTCACGCGCTTGAGGCGTTTCAGCGATGCATCACGGAGATCGCCAGGGAGCGGACGGACGGGGAGCAGCCGGCCGGAAGCCCCGTTCCGTACGCGGCCATCCTGAAGGCCGACGGCGATCGCATGGGTCAACTCCTGTCGCGGGCCCGCAGCGCCGAAGAGTCACGGGAAGTTTCCCGCGCGCTGCACCGTTTCGCTTCGAGTGTGCAACGTATCGTCCGGGCTCATCGAGGCCACGCCGTCTACGCCGGCGGAGATGACGTCCTCGCACTTCTGCCTTTGGAACGGGCGCCGGACTGCGCCCGCAGTCTTGCCGGCTCCTTCGCGGAACACCTGAACGGAATCGCGACGGGTATGGGGCTTGCCGACGACGAGTGTCCGACACTGTCCGTCGGCCTCGGCATCGGCTACGTCATCGAACCTCTGGGCGCATTGCGTGCACTCGCCGACCGCGCGGAGCAGCACGCGAAGGGTGACGCCACGCAGACCCCGCGCAATGCGTTGGCGATTCTGCTCAAGATTCGCTCGGGAGCGGAGCTCCGCTGGCGCGCGCAGTGGCGCGATGCGAAGGCGTTCGAAGCGCTGAGCCGATTCACCGCGGCGTACCGCACGGGTGAGCTGCCGACCCGCGCCGCGTACGACGTGCGAGACATCGGTCGACGCCTTGCCTGGCTCCGCGGCAGCGACGACGAAACTGCACGCGGCATGAGGAACGCCGAGGTCGACCGCATGCTCGACCGGGCGCGCCGCGACGGAGGCGGGAAGACGATTTCCACGGAACTGCGAGACATGATCCGTGATCGATCCGATTGCCAACCACTGGACGAACTTGCCGACACCCTGATCATTGCGCGCTGGCTCTCGGCTCGCACGGCCAACGAGGTGGGAGAGCGCTCATGAGTCCGTCGAAGAAGAAGAAGGGCAAGCAGCGCCACCCGCCTCCCCGGTACCGCAAGCGGGACAAGACCGGTGCGGCACACACGACGGCAGCTGAGAGAGACGCCTTGACTCCGGCGTCGCCTCCTGCCCCGGCACGACCCGCATCCGGCGGAACGGACAGACGCCAGACCAGCAACGTCGTGAGCCTCGACCCGCTCGCGCCGATCATCGTGCGGTCCGGTCGTCCCATGAACGCCCACACCGATGCCGACCCGGCACAGTTCCCGCCCCCGTCGACCGTGGCCGGCTGCCTGCGTACGGCGTGGGCGCTTGCCACCGACCGGCCCTTCGGATCCGAGCTCGCACAACTCTCCGTCGCCGGACCGCTGCTGATCAGGGACGACGGCCGGGTGTTGGCGCCCAAGCCAGCCGATGCCCTGTACTTCGGTCATGGCGAGTCGGCTCGCTGCCTGCGGGCGAAGCCGCAACCGTTCAGGGGCGGCTGCGGCGCCGACCTGCCGGAGGGACTGCTGCCCGTGCAGTTGACCGAGCAGGTAGCCTGCAAGACCGCCACCGGCCCGGCGTGGTGGTCGTGGGACGATCTGCTGGCATTCCGCGACGGCGCGGACATGTTCATCGATGAGTTGAGGAAGAACGGCTGGTCGCCTCCGAAGGGTGATCGACGGATCCACGTGTCCATCGATGCGGCCACCGGAGCCGCAGCCGCCGGGGCGTTGTACGAGACAGAGGGACTGGATCTCGACAGAGCACCGGCCGCGTTCGGAACCAGCGCCGCCCGATGGATAGAGGCAGCGTCTCCGGCCGTCCTGACCCATGCGGACGGTTCGTCAAACAGCAGCTTCCGCTTGCTGGTCCGCTGCGCGGAGGCGCTGGCGCCAACCCTGGTGCATCTGGGCGGCAAGCGCCGGCTGGCCGCCCTGGAGCCCGAGCCCGAGAGGTGGTGGCCGGCGCCGACCGACGAGTGGCTGGAACGGATCTGCAAGCACGGCGGCCTCTGCCTGACCTTGCTCACGCCGGGAGTCTTCTCGGCCGGTTACCGCCCCGGCTGGCTGGACCATGCGCTGACCGGAAGCCCGCCCGAAGCACCGGGGCTGAAACTGCGTCTGCGCGCCGCCGCGCTGGAACGCTGGCAACCGCACTCCGGCTGGGATCTCGCGCAACGCCAGCCGCGGCCCACGCGCAAGCTCGTCCCGGCCGGCGCGACCTACTGGTTCGACGTGCTCGGCGCCTGCGACAAGGATTCACTGGCGGCACTGTGGCTCGCCAGCGTGTGCGACGAGCCACAGGATCGGCGTGACGGATTCGGCCTCGCGCTGCCTGGCCCATGGACACCGCCGGCTGACGACACCCGGCCGTAAGACCCCAGAGGACGATTCATGCAAGCGAGACTGTTCCATCTCCACGCGCTCTCCGCGCTGCACTGCGGCACTGGTCAGTCCGCCGGCGTGGTGGACCTGCCCATCGCCCGGGCGCGGGCGACGCAGCTTCCGATCGTGCCCGGATCATCGCTACGGGGCGTCCTGCGCCAGCACGTCACCGACCACGCCGTAGACGACGCCGCGACGTTGTTCGGTCCCCGGAACATCCGCAGCGACCAGGAATCTTTCGCCGGTGCTCTCGCGATCGGCGATGCGCACCTGCTGGCGCTTCCGGTGCGCTGTCTGGCAGGTGTCGCCAGCTTCGTCACCTGCCCGTTCATTCTGCGGCGCTACGCGCGGGACATGAAGCGCGCCGGCGCTTCTCCACCGGAGCTGCCGCCTGAACCGGACAAGGGCGCCGCCAGGGTCGCGCCGGCGTCGGTCAACCTCGTCGAGGAGAAGCTGGTGCTGGAGGACCTCGACCTGCAGGCGCACACGGAAACGGCGCTGGAGGCGTGGGCGCAGCACATCGCCCATGCCGTACACCCCGGCGACGTCGACGCGCAGAAGGATGTCGCCGTCCGCTTCTCGCTCGTTGCCGACGACGTCATGAGCTTCCTCGCAGAAACCGCGACCGATGTCCGTGCCCGCATCCGCCTCGATCCGGAAACCGGCACGGTCGACAGGGGCGCGCTCTGGTACGAGGAACACCTGCCGGCCGAGACCGCGCTCTGGGGCGTGTTCGCCCTGTCGCGTTCCAACAAGGAGGGCGATTCACGCTCCGCGACCGATCTCGCGCAGGCCGTGCCCGGCAGCGCACTGTTGCAACTGGGCGGCAACGCCGGCGTCGGCCACGGCCTGGTCCGCTTTCTCGCCGAGGAGGTCCCGGCATGAAGGTTCGCACACACGCCGTCGCGAAGGCCGCTTTTGCGTGCATCGCCGGCCGGCGCGACGGGAATAAGAGTGCGCGCGGGGTGGACAACGAGAAGTACGGCGCGCTGGCGGACAGGCTGCCGGGCATGATTCTGGAAAACGGCCTGTCTCAGGCGACCGGATTCTTGCTGGCCAAGGGCAAACCCGAACATTGCGCCGTGCTCGACGACCTGTGCACCGTGCTTCGATCTGCGGAGGCGACGACCTCCGCCGACGGTCCAGGTCTTCACGAAGAGATCATCGCCAGCGACCTCGATCAGACGCTGATCCTGACCCGCCGGTCTCTGGAAGCCGGCGGCTGGCTGAAGCGGTACGCCCAAGGCGTGCTCGGCGTCGACGCGGCCGGCGAACGAACGCCCCGTGACGATCCGTCATCTGGAGGCACGTAGAGATGGCGACGCAACTGATGCGCACCGCTCTGCGACCCTTGTACAAGGCAGCGCGGGAGGATGCTCATCCGGGCC
Source organism: Vicinamibacterales bacterium (assembly GCA_963662835.3). GTDB lineage: Bacteria > Acidobacteriota > Vicinamibacteria > Vicinamibacterales > UBA8438 > WTFV01. Next base: position 4,448,711 of record CAXXVU020000002.1, on the reverse strand, counting down.
TGCTGCTGCAGCGCGGCCTGGTCGAACACGACGACGATGAACCGAGAATCAAGGCGGGTCACGTCGACCGCATCTGTCGAAGCGCCGCCGGTGACTTCTACCGCCATGCCTACACCCGGTGGAGGAAAGCCACTTCCGACACCACCCGTTTTCGATCCGTGATTCTGAGGCTCAGGACCCGCCTGTTCATCGGACTGACCGGCGGCGGCATGCTGGAGACGGGGTGTGCGATCAGCCGCACCCACGGCACGCCGTACATCCCGGGATCGAGCGTCAAGGGCCTCGTCGCGGCCCACGCCCTCGAGCGGCTGGACGAGTCGGGGGATGCATTCCGCGACCTGTTCGGCGCACGGCCCACCGAGAACCGCCCGGCCGTCCTGTCGGGGTTGCTCGCCTTTCACGACGCCTGGTGGGAACCCGATTCGGCCGAGATACCGCTCGTGAAAGAGGTCGTCACGACACACCATCCCGACTACTACGCCAAGGAAGGAGCGGTACCGGCAACCGACTTCGACAGCCCGGTCCCGAATGCCCAGGTGGCGGTACAGGGGGCGTTCCTCTTCGTCATCGAGGGCCCCGGCGAATGGCTCCACTTCGCGGAGCGGATGCTGGTCTCCGCCCTCACTGTGAGCGGTGCCGGCGCCAAGACGCGCGCCGGCTACGGCCTTTTCGCGGCACCGGACTCTCCGGACTCTGATGAGGACAGGGGTTCCCGCGATTCCTCCAACCCCGGTCGCGAATGGGTGGATGCCAAGCTCAGGGAGCTGACCGCCAGCCCCGGCGTGCAACCGGATCAGGCACTGCGCGGCAAGGCCCTCGCCGAAGCGTGGTCATCGACTGACGACCCGTCTCTGAAGCAGTCGGCGCTCGCGGATATTCGCGCGCGCTGGGAGGAGAAGGGCTGGTGGGCCAATCCGCAGCGTGGGGCCGCGCGGAAAGCGAGGGCAATCTACGACGCCTACCTGGAGCAGCAGGACGAAACCTCGTGAGACCGGTGTTCGCCCGAGCGACCGTCCGTCCGTGACGCCAGCAACACGCAGGAACGCCTCCGGCACGCGGGTGACGACCGGGAGCAAGCACGAAATGCCGCAGCACAGAGGACGCACGCTGGTCATGACGGTCGGGACGGGGAATCGCGACAGGCTCGACGATACCTTGTACACGCCGTTGCTCAAGTCCGTCGCGGACGGTGACTGGAAGACGATCGTCCTGTTGCCGTCTCAAGAGACGCTCCTCTACGCGGAAGAGCTGCGCGGGAGAATCGCGCATGGTACGCCGGGGATCGAAGTGAGTATCAGTCCACTTCCCGTGGGTCACGAGAACAACGCCGACCGAGCCTACGCTCACTTCGACCGGGTGCTGACCGAGGTCTTGCAGAACTCTCCGCCGGAAAACGTCGAAGCGGACTTCACCCGCGGAACGAAGGCCATGAGCGCCGCGCTCGTGCTGGCCGCAACCCGCCGAACCATTCCGCGTCTTCGATACATCGAAGGGGTTCGCGATCGGCGTGGAATGGTCGAACCCGGCTCCGAACAGGTGCGCGGCATTCGCACCACGACCGTAGACGGCCACCGGCGTCTGGATCTCGCACGAGCCCTGTTCGCCAGAGGCGATTTCGCGGCCGTGGCGCACGTGCTTCCCGCCCCCGATGGTCCGTTGGCGCCGCTCTATCCCGACGATTTCGTCCACACGGCGAGCGCAGTGCGTTCGGCGGCACGATTCTACGCCGCGTGGGACCGACTCGATCATGCAGCGGCAGCCGCGGCGACGGTCGACGCGGCGCCGCCGTCGGACGACTGGCGGCGGTTCTGGCCGACGCCGGAAGCGCGCGCCTGGGTCGGCGTCCTGGCACGGGAACCGGAACGTACCAACCACGGTGCCATGGCCGCCCGGCTGCGCAGACTGGCCGTCGATCTGCTGGCGAACGGCGAGCGCCGCGTGCGGCAGGGTCAGAACGAGGATGCCCTCGTACGCGCCTATCGTCTGCTGGAGTTGATCGGTCAGGCCAGGCTCTTCGACTACGGTCTCGATTCGGCGAACCTCAATCCGGATCACGACGCCGTGTTGTCCGTGCAGCGCGAGTCCGAGCGCAAGAAGCGAAAGCCCTTCTCGGAGGGCCCGGGCGGCACGCTGCTGGCCTCCCGGTTTCAGGTGGGGAGACTCCTGCGACATTGCGGAGATCCGCTGGCCAAACCGCTCCTGCGGTTCGATGACGAGACACTGCTGAAGCCGACGCTGCGCAACAACAGCGTGCTCGTTCACGGTTTCGCCGCCCGCGCGCCGGACGATCCGGCATCCCTGCGGCGTTTGTTCCAGGATCTCGGAAGGCTGGCGTGCGATGATTGCGGCGAGGCGACCGCGGAGGTCACGGACTGGCTGCGGGTCGCCAGATCGCCAGCGTTCGACGCCACGTGACACGGCGCCCATGACCAGACGCAGCCTGCCGATCGGCATTCAGACGTTCCGCACGCTCCGGGAGCGGAACTGCTACTACGTGGACAAGACCGCCCATGTGCGTGCGCTGCTGACCGAGGGGACGCACTATTTTCTTTCCCGCCCACGGCGCTTCGGCAAGAGCCTGTTCCTGGACACGCTGAAGGATCTGTTCGAGGGGAACGAGCCGCTGTTCGCGGGGCTCCACATCCACGACTGGTGGGACTGGTCGGTTCGCCACCCGGTGGTGCGCCTGAGCTTCGGCAGCGGAAACTTCAACGAACCGGGCCAGGTGGAGGCACGCCTGACGGAGCAGCTTGCCGCCATCGAACGCCGAGCCGGCCTCGCGGCGGACTACGCCACGGTCCCCGGCCGTTTCGGTGACGTCCTGGAAGCCCTGCACCGCAAGACCGGACAGCCGGTCGCGGTGCTGGTGGACGAGTACGACAAACCAATCCTCGACGCGCTGGAAGCGCCCGCGGTGGCCCGCGCCAACCGCGATTTCCTGCGCGGCGTCTACGCGGTCATCAAGGACCGCGACGCGCACGTCCGCTTCGCTTTTCTCACCGGGGTGAGCAAGTTCTCGAAGGTTAGTCTGTTCTCCGGACTCAACAACCTGAAGGACATCACGCTCGACCCGCGCTACTCGACCATCTGCGGCTACACGGACGCGGATCTCGACACGGTATTCGCAGCCGAACTGCCGGGTCTCGACCGCGACGCGATCCGTACCTGGTACGACGGCTACAACTGGCGCGGCCGCGAGACGGTCTACAACCCTTTCGACATCCTGCTGCTCTTCGACCGCCGCGAGTTCAAGCCCCACTGGTTCGAGACCGGCACGCCCTCGTTTCTGGTGGACACCCTGCGCAGGCGGCGCGTCGGTTCTCCATCCATCGAGGAGATGGTCGGCACCGACGAGCTGCTGTCGAAGTTCGACGTGGACGATATCGGCACGGAGGCGCTCCTGTTCCAGACCGGTTACCTGACGATCGCCGAGGAGCGGAACCTCGGCGGCAAGACCCTGTACCGGCTGGGCTATCCGAACCGCGAGGTGAAGCAGAGCCTGAATGAACATCTGCTGCGCGCCATGGGACCGGACCCGTCCCGGCAGGGAGCGCACGAAATCAGGCTGTACGAACTGCTCACGGCCAACGACTTCACCGGTCTGGAATCGCTGTTCCGAGCGTTCTTCGCCGGCATTCCCTACAACTGGCACGTCAACAACGACATCGCGAACTTCGAGGGCTATTACGCCAGCCTGTTCTATTCGTGGTTCGCGGCGTTGGGACTCGACGTCGCGGCCGAGGACGCGGGCAGCCGCGGCCGTCTGGACATGGTGCTGCGCTTCAACGGCAACGTCTACCTGTTCGAGTTCAAGGTGGTGGAGTCGACGCCGACGGGGGCCGCGATGGCCCAATTGAAGGACCGGCGCTACGCGGACAAGTACCGAGACCGGGGCGAACCCATCCACCTGATAGCGGTCGAATTCAGCAACGAGTCCCGCAACCTGGCGTCGTTCACGGTGGAGCGTGCGTGAACCGCGAAGGCAGCGTACCACGCCATTTATCGCACCATGACGACGCCGAGACTCGGCAACAGCGAAGGAGAAAGTATGGCCCGACTCACTTTCGAGCGGCTCCGTAGCGCCGTCGCAGGCGACGCGGTCGCTCTGCGATCACGGATGACGCTGCAACCCGCCGGCGGCGAAGGAGACAAGGTCTTCCCGCCGTCGTACGCAGTCGACGGACGAGCCGATCACAGGTACGCGGTCGAGGAGCGCCGACTCGGCGACGGCGGCGTGTCCACCACGGTCCTGTTGGATTCCGTCGCGTCGCAGGCGAACCGCGCGGAACTGGCCCTGCTCGAAGGCTGGGAGCACGGCGAGTTGAAGTTCCCCGTCCCCTACGTCGATTTTTCCGAGGATGGCGGGGTGACGGACTACGACAAGCTGACCGTACTGGAAGCGCCCCACCGACTGGCGGACGCCGTCTTCCGTGACAGTCTGCTCGACGGTACGCTGTTCCGCCTTTCGGATGTCGGGCGAGCCATTACCGACGCCACGCCGCGCAATGCGACGGATCTGTTCCGCTATTCACCCACGTCCCTGCTGTTCGGCATGTGGGATTCCACAGGGCCGAAAGGCGGATTGGGATCAAAGTTTCAGCGGGCGTACGTGTCGGAAATCGTGGGTCTCGATGCTTCGGTCGGGAAGAAGGTGGGCAGTCGCATCGATCCGTTGCAGATCGAGAAGGTCGCCTCCGAGGATCGCGTGTTCAACAGCGCCGACCCGGACGAGGTGTGGACGCACGACTCCGCGAACGCCGAGCGGGACGGCAAAGGGCAACCCGTACCCGCTTCGCGCGGGAGCGCGAGCGGCGAGGCGGGGCAGCCGTCGAAGATCAACCACGGAAACATCGCACCCTCGATAGACGCGCAGGCCGGCGGAGTGACGATTTCCAGAGGCGTCCAGACCACCGTGATCTCCCTTGCCGCCCTGCGCCGGCTGCGGTTCAAAGGATTGGATCGTAGCGCCGAATCGGCCGCCCGCACCGCGATCGCCGCACTTGGCGTCGCAGCGGTCGCGTACCAGTACGAGACCGACTTCGACCTCCGCTCGCGCTGTCTGCTGCTGCCGACCCATCCCCCGCGACTCGAGTTCCTGCGCAGGGACGGCTCGCCTGCCGACGACACGGCAGTAGACCGGGAAACGGCCGCCGAGATTCTCTCCGCCGCGGCGTCCGACGCGGAAACGAAGGGAATCGGCTGGGCGACCGGCGACATTCGTCTCCTTCCCGCCCCGAAACTCATCGAGCTGATTCGCCGCAGCCGCAAGATCTCGGCCACTGAGCAACCCACGGGATGAACGATGTCCACCATCGAGCGCTTCGGCATCGAGGTCAACCTCATCACAGGCCGGTACGTAGCCACCTGCCACAACGAGCGCCGCCAGTGCGAATGGCCGCCCCACCCGGCGCGCCTGTTCTCGGCACTCGTGGCTTCATGGGCAGAGGACGAACAGGACCAGGCGGAACGGGAAGCTCTGGAGTGGCTGGAATCGCAAGGGCCGCCGGCGATCTCGGCATCGGGCGCGACGCCTCGTTCTGTGGTCTCCCACTTCGTGCCCGTCAACGACACATCCATCGTTTCCAGGAGCTGGCATGAACGACGGGCCGACAGCGTCTACGAGTTGACCGACCGGCTCCATACCGAGCTCTTGGCGTCCGGCGGCGAGGTGACCAGGAAGGTGACGCAGCTCGAACGCAAGCTGGCCAAGGCGCGAGAGGTGGAAACGCAGGTCAGACAGGCGGGCAACACGCCTGCATCCTCGGCTGTCGAGATGTTGCCGGAGCAGCGCAACAAGCAGGAACGGTTCTATCCTTCCGTCACTCCCGACGATAATCGCGTCGTGTTCTCCTGGCGCGCTTCCCTGCCTGAGAACACGGCGGGCATCCTGGATCGGTTGCTCCAGCGTGTCACCAGACTGGGCCACTCCTCCTCGCTGGTGTCCTGCCGCGTGGTTCAGAATCCTCCCGAGGCCACGTATGAGATCAGTGACCGTGGCGAGAGCACGCGCACCGTGCGGCGGGGACAACTCCGCGAGCTCGAGCGCCAATTCTCGCGCCATCAAGGACTCAGACCGCGCTCGCTGCCCCATGCCGACGTCCGGTACCGCAGCGTCGAAGAGACACCACACGCGACCTCGCGGCACCAACCCGATACCGCCGGCGACTGGATCGTCTTCGAGTTCACTCACCGCTCCCGTGCGGTGCCGGCGACCCGGGCGGTGGAATTGGCGTCGGCAATGCGCGCAGCCGTTTTCCACTACGCGACGGATCCGATGCCGGAAGAGTTGAGCGGCCACCTGCCGCAGGGACCGCCTACGACGGCCCCGCACGTGGCATTCGTGCCGCTTCCGTACGTCGGCTTTCCGCGTGCCGACGGCCGTCTGCTCGGGATCGCGGTCTCCGTACCGAAGACGGTTGAAGATGCTGCACGGCGAGTGCTCTATCGCGCCATCGGCGAATGGGAGAACAACGCCGGCCCGACCCTGAAGCTGCTCCTCGGAGCCCAGGGAGTCGTCGAAATGTCGAGGCTGCGCAGCCCCGTCACGCTCGCTTCCCTGCGGCCCGCGGTCTGGCGCCGGCCCTCGCGTCACTGGACGTCGGCCACTCCCCTTGCGCTGCCGAAGCATCCCGGTCGACTCGGCGGAGGTTCTGCGGCAGCCCGCTCCAGGGCGTGGAAGATGGCCGAAGCCACGGCAGCAGCGGCCTGTGTGCACGTCGGACTACCGGAACCGTCGGCTGTGGAGGTGTCTCTGGCGACGTTCCTCGTCGGCGGTCGCGCCGTCCGGCAATTCCCGCCGTTCAGCCAGAACGGGCGTGACCACAGGCCCGTAAGACGCCAGTTGGTTCACGCGTCGTTGACGTTCGACGAACCCGTTGCCGGTCCACTGATGCTCGGATCGGGCCGGTTTCTGGGATTGGGGTTGATGCGCCCGACACCCGTGCCGGAATCGGAGAGCGCCGAGACGGCGTCGAGTTGACGGAGCTTCGCCGAGTCCGACACTGCCTCGCGCCAGCATCCCAGAAACATTGCGATGATTGATGAACTCACCTCTGACGATTTCACCGCGTTCTTCCGTGACGTGCACGGGTATCCGCCGTTTCCGTGGCAGTGCCGGCTGACGGCACGGGTGCTCGGCAGCGGCGCCTGGCCAGGGGTCATCGATCTGCCGACCGGTGCCGGCAAGACCGCCGTACTCGATACCGCCGTGTTCGCCATGGCCGCTCGCGCGGCGACGTTCCCGCGACGGATCGTATTCGTCATCGACCGGCGCATCGTCGTCGACCAGGTCTGTCAACGGGCAGAACGCATTCGAGACCGGGTCGCGGCCGGAGAAACGCCAATCCTGCATCGCGTCGGCGAGCGGTTGCGCGCCTTGAGCGACACGGGATCGCCGCTCGGAGTCGCCGCCTTGCGCGGTGGGGTTCCCGTGGACCATGAGTGGGCACGCCACCCGGATCAGCCGTGGGTCGTGGTGTCGACCGTGGATCAGTTCGGCTCGCGCCTGCTGTTCCGCGGCTACGGTGTATCGCCGGGCATGCGGCCGGTGCACGCCGGGCTCGCCGGCAACGACTGCCTCGTGATCCTCGACGAAGTGCACTTGAGTGTTCCCTTCGCGGAGACGCTCGCCCAGGTCTCGGCGTTGCCGGCCGGAGCGCTGCCGCGGCGTTTCTCCATCGTGGAGATGTCGGCCACGCCCAGCGACCGGAACGCAGAGCGCTTCGAGCTTGATCCCTCCACGGATTTGAACGGGTGCGAAGAGTTGAAGCGGAGGGTCGAAGCGCGGAAACAGGCGGAACTCGTTGCGGTACGGAATCACGACGCGCTTCCGGCCCGCGTGGTGAAGATCGTCCAGTCGATCGACAGCTCCCACAACGCCGACCTTGGGATTCGCAGCGTGGGCGTCGTGGTCAATCGCGTCCGTAGCGCCCGCGAGACGCACCACGTGCTTGCCCGTGCCGGGTACGCCACCCACCTGATTACAGGGCGAATGAGGCCGCTGGACAGGATGGATGCCCTGAACACAATCGGCCCGCTCGTCGATCCCGACGGCGAACGGCCTTCCGCTGAGCTGGCTGTCGTGGTGGCCACGCAGGCCATCGAAGTCGGCGCCGACTTCAGCTTCGATGCATTGATCACCGAATGCGCCGCCGTGGACAGCCTCCGCCAACGGTTCGGCCGTCTCGACCGCCGCGGCACCTGCTTCGCCCGCACGGGATGCGCCGCCCGTGCATGGATCATCGGCCCCAAGTCCGTCGTCGATTCCAAGCGACCCGACCCGATCTACGGCGACGCGGCAAAGAGAACATGGGAGGAACTGAAACGCCGTGAGCAGTCCGGCCCGATCGACGTCGGCCCGACGTCGCTGCGAGAGTTCTCCGACGACGCAACGGCGCCGAGGGCGCAGGCACCGCTCCTGCTGCGAACACATATGGATGCCTGGACGCAAACCAGTCCGGAACCCATCGTGCAACCGTCCGTCGAGTGGTTCCTTCACGGCATCGACCAGCAACGACCGGCGGATGTATCGATATTGTGGCGTTGGGATCGCTCGCCGGACGCGTTGCGGCTGGTCCCGCCCCGTCAGGCCGAGTACCTTCCAGTGCCTGTCGACGCGACCAGGGCGTGGCTGTCCGGAAGCGATGAGGTCGAGGTCGCCGATGTCGACACGGCGGGCGGGGGAGCCGAGACCGGGTCGTCTTCGAAGACCAACGCCGCCGGATGGGTGCGCTGGATCGGGTTCGACAAGAACCCCGAACACATCGAGCCGGACGACATCCGGCCCGGCGACGTGCTCATCGTCGATCCGACGAGAGGCGGCCTGACCGCGGGCACGTGGGATCCTTCGTCCACGACGCAGGTCACGGATCTGGGAGACGCCGCTCAATCAGCATACGGCCGTCGGGTGACGCTGCGCCTCGACCCGCGTCTGCTCGATACCACGCCGCCGGCAGCACCGAACGACGCCGCCGACGTGGATGTGCCTGCGCGCGAACGCATCCAAGCGTGGCTGAGGGAATCCGTGGACGCCGACCATCAACCTGCATGGCGCGCCGCGGCCGCCGAACGGCTGGCGAAAAACGGCTTCGACCTCGTTCCGGTCGGGCTCGAAGACGCAGACTCGGATGCCGGCTACTACGTTCTCACCGAGCGGCACCCCCGAACCCACAAGCCCGTCGTGGACCCTGCCACTCTTGACGGCTCCGACGAAGTCGGGTCCCGGACCGGTGCGGGCGTGACGCTGCGCCACCACCTCGACGGCGTGAGCGACCGTGCCGGGCGCATCGCCGAACGACTGGGGCTGGATGAACCGCTCGTGAAGGATCTGCGCATCGCGGGCCGGCTTCACGACATCGGCAAGGTGGATCGGCGTTTCCAGGATCAACTGGTAGGGGGCGACCCCGTGGAGTTGGAACTCCGGCGAGACACGCCGCTGGCCAAGTCGCTCCCGGCGGCGCGCTACGTCCGGCGTTATCCGGCGGGAATGCGGCACGAGATGGCGAGCATGGCCATGATCTCGTCCAATGCCGACGTGCTCAGCGACGCCCACGACAGGGACTTGGTGCTGCATCTCGTCGGAACCCATCACGGGTGGGGACGCCCGCTGCCGCCGGTCGTCGAAGACCCGGAGCCGCAGATGCTCTCGTACGCGTTCGACGGACGTTCCATGCAGGTCGACTCCGATCTGGCGGCAGGTTCACTGGCGATTGACATGGCCGACCGTTTCTGGCGTCTGGTGGAGAGTTACGGATACCACGGCCTGGCCTGGCTCGAAGCCATCCTGCGTCTGGCCGACCATCAGCAGAGCGCCGAAGAGGGAGCGCAGCCATGAACGGGACGCGTCTCGCTGGACTCGAGGGTACTAACCCGTTGGGTTTCCTGGCCGCGCTCGGCGTGCAGGTTGCGTTCGCGGGCGCAGACGAACAGCCGCACTTGTGGTGGAGTGACGACATCACGCCGCGCGCCGTGGTGGACGAAGTATTCACCGTTGAACGAATCGTCGATCAGGCCCTCCATGTCGTCGCACGATGGGAAAAGAGTCCTGCCGTGAACCCGAGGCGGCTCGACGGGTCGGTGATGCCGAAGGGCGACGAGCTCAAGCTCGGTCCATCCGACGTCCGCAACTATCTTCGTTCAGGTGTCGACGATCCCGGTGACCACAGCAGCTCCTTGACGTCGGCGCTCGTGGCCGAAGGAAGCCTGGACAAGCAAGGCGTGGCCAAGCCGTCCGACCTCTACTTTACAGCCGGACAACAGAAGTTCCTGGACATGACTCGCGGGATCCTGCGCGGCGTAAAACGGGAAGACATCCTGGCAGGCCTGACGGGGCCATGGGACTACCAGAATGAACTGCCTTCGCTCGGGTGGGACGTCGTCGACGACCGCGTGTACGCCTTGCGAGCCACCGATCCCGCGCCCAAGTCCGGCCCCGATCCGAAGCGCACCAATGCCGGTGCCGAAGCGCTCGCCGTATTGGGGTTGAGCCTGCACCCGGTATTCGCGGGCCGCGAGCGTACGCTCACTCAGGGATGCTCCGGATCATGGAAAGCAGGACACTATTCGTGGCCTCTCTGGCGCCGGCCGGCCTCGCTGCACGCCATCAAGTCGCTACTGGCTCATGCCTATGATCACCCGACCGCGATGGATCGCCGTATCTGGTTCCGGGCATGGGGCGTTCGCACCATCCTCCGATCGCCGATTCGCAGATCCGGCCAGGGCGGATACGGGACCTTCGGTCCTCCGGAGACCGCATGGCAAACGCCATGACCATGATGGCCGAGCACGGCGTGCACTGCCGGGTTCGGTCCCTTGCGATGCCGGTGCTGTTGGAACTGCTGCGGAAGCTGGAGCTGTGGAACCCGCATGACGCCGGAGTTCACTCACGTCACCAGATCGTATCCGCGCCGAGGCCGGCGATTTCCGGATCGGGCGTCGCGATGCGGAGTGTCTCGATCAGGCCCTGGGCGGCGATCATGCGGTCGAACGGATCCCGATGTGGGCCGGGTATCGAGCCGGCCCGCAATGCGTGGCTGAAGCCGATGGCCAGTTGGCGAAATCCATCCCGCGCGATGCGCTCGTCCCACTCGGCGACGATGTGTCCACCGTGCGGGAACTTGCCGACGCGATGCTTGGTCGCAAGCTCCCATGCGCTCGCCGCGCTGACCCAGACCTCGTTGTGCGGATCGCGCAGCAACACCTGCAGCCGGCGGCTGAGCCTCTCGGGCTCACCCCACGCCCACAGCAGCGTGCACGTGTCCAGCAAAAGGTTCATCCGTCGCCTTCCCACGCAGCCAGCTCGTCCCCGGTCAGCGGTTCGAACACCGAGTCCGGCACGACACCGTCACGATCGCGATAACGTCCGAGCACCCGCTCCGGCGGCGGCTCCAACGGCATCAGGCGGGCGTACGGTTTGCCCGCCTTTGCGATCACGATTGACTCGCCGGCGTGCACCCGTTCGAGAAGCCGCGAGAGATGTGTCTTGGCTTCGTGAACGTTCACCATGGCCATGAGCACTCAAGGGTAGTCTTGTCGCCAGACTTGGTCAACCAACTTTCTCACCGACGCCCGCCGGGCTCGACGCAACTCGGACTCCCTGAGCCCGGCAGCGTCCACCCACTCGGTCTCGAACTTGGATCGGCATGGATCTCCTCGATGGGGCTACCCCGCATCGTCCGCAGCCTCACCCACCAAACCCGCCAGAAAGTCGGTGAACGGGCCGATGTCCTGCCGCACGCTCGCCGCTTCGAGCGCGGCCATGTAGACGTCCCGGCGCTCGACCGGGATCACGGTCCAGGGATAGCCGGCGGCGGTCAGCATGAGGTTCATCAGGAACCGGCCGAGGCGGCCGTTGCCGTCCGGGTACGGATGCACGTAGACGAACAGGAAATGTCCGAGCACGACGCGCACGGCGGGATCCGGCTCGTCGCGCAGCAGGCCGAACAGCGCCGGCATCGCGTCGCGGACGGCGGACGCGCTCGGCGGCACGTGCATCGACCGCTGGATGAAGACGGGCGCGTCGCGGTAACCCGCCAGATCAGCGGGACGAACGAGGCCGGCCGCGACGCTCGGTGCAAACAGCTCCCGGTACCAGGTCCGATGGTCCGCCTCCGCGACAGCACCGGAAGGCTCGCCCGCGACCGCCCGGCGGACGCTGTCGCGCACTACCTGGTAGGCCTGCCAGTAGCCGCGGGCGGCGAGCGCATCGCGGTGCTCCCGGTCCTCCGGGTGACGGTCGGAATCCCAGGCGCCGCTGCGCACGCGCGCGATCAGCGTCGGACTGACGCGATAGCCCTCGATGGAGAGCGAGTGATAGGCATCGGTCACGTAGACGTCCCCGATCCGGGCAAGCACGGCGTCGATGTCGGCCGAGCCGGCGGGCGGACGAGGAAAGCGGTCGAGTACGCGGCCTCGCATGGCATCCCAGGTCAGGCGCAACCGGTGGACGACCGGGGCAGCGTCGCGGAGGATCGGTCGGGCGGGGAGCGGCGTCGTGAAGGGGTTCGCTTCACGGACGTCGAAGTCGGCGGCCCGCATTGTCGCAACGATCTCGTTCGCGATGCGGTGCCTACCGACGTCGCGGAAGGCGGCGGCCAGTCGACCGGCGACCGTGCCGTGCCCGCCGTCGAGAAGGCGCGACAACAGGTCCGACGCGTCGCGCACGAGGCCGAGCGCCGCCCGCCCGTCGACCGGATACCGCCGGAAGAACCGGGCCGGACACGCGACCAGCGCGGCGGCCGGGCTGAACGCGCGCATCCCGTCCACCTCCACGACGTCTCCGGCAGCCGGCCGCGCGGCGCGGACTTCGAGCAGCGACGTCCCGTGCAGCAAGGGAGTGACCCGGTTGCGTCCCCGGGGCGCGCGGACGAGAAGCTGCCCCGGCACCGTTCGATTGCCCGCGTGCAGCAACAGGGACTGTTCCGGCGACACGCACCACGCTGCACCAAAACGGGCGCGCAGGTAACCGGCGCAGAACTGCCAGAACGACGCGTACCACGCCGTGCTGTCGCCCGCGGGCCGGTCCGGCGAGCCGGCGACGTACCAGCCCTTGATGACCGGCAGCAGGAACCCGCGCCGGACGAGCCGCTCGCGATGCGACCGCGGGAGATCCGCGGCGCGCACGGCGACGAAACCGCGCTCCTGAAGGTACCGCAGGGCGTCCAGCGAAGCGGCCAGCTTCTCCGAGGGCGGGGTCATCCCGGCGTGCTCCCGTTAGCTTTTCGCGCTGCGCGGATTTTAGCTTTTCGCGCATCGGGAAAGGCGCCGGCCGCCACCCTACCGGTCACGCCCGCTCAGGTTCATCGAGATCGAGGCCTGCGAGCTGACCCCGGCGAGAAAACGTGAACCGAACCTGCGCGTCGCAGGTACCCAGCGACCGCCCCGTCGAGTCTCCAGGTTGCTCTGAGGCCAGCAGCTCGAACCCGGCTCCGACAACCGACCAGCGCGCCCCGCGGCGACACCGCGCTCCCGACGCTACCGGACCTCAATGAGCGGGTCAAAACCGGCCATTTATGGGCGCCTCAAAACCGGCCATTTCCGACGGCCCGAGACTGGAGTCGAGATCTACTTCACGGCGTCCTCTGTTGGCAAGGTGTTTGCCGGCGCGCTAGCCGTCACGCCCGAAGCCTCTGGGCAGCTCGACAGCCCCTCCAGTACCGACAGATCCAGATCGCAGACCTGCTCGGGCAACTCCGCAGTCGCGGAGCCGGCCAGCGATTCCGGCAACGCGTCCCGCCACTCCCGGTACTGTTCCTGCAACTCCAGGAGCGTCTGCACGGCGTCGTTCCACTGCTGTGGCCGCGACTCCGGTCCGCTGGCCGACGGTACCGGATCCGGGATTCGCCGGCCTTGCGCCGCTCCCGATAACGTGCCTGCCGTTCCGCGTTCGTCAACGCCACACGACCATCCTGCACCGTTACGTAACGGAGCGAGGAGGAGGCGGTCGGCCGAGCGTTCGAGGCGCAAGCGTGGCGACAGACCCACCGCTCGGTTGTCATCGGCATCGGTGTATGCGTGCGCGTTGGTCCGCGACAGCGTGCGCGAGGTAATGCTCCGAGCGGAGGGAGGGCCTTGTCTGGTCTGGTCTCCCGGGTAGAGGTTCCGAGCCGGACGTCGGTGTTGGTCATGCCCGGCCGGGTTACCCTCGCGAGACGGAACGGCCGGGCTGGGCCGGAGGGTGTGGTCGACGACGACGAGCGGGAAAAGGGCGTTCCGTCGAGCGACCACTCGAGTGTCGCGGAAGGCTCGTCTGGCGCACGCGGTGCCCGTGGAAACGATCGCTGGCGGTTGTTGCGCCAGGCGAGCCTGGAGGCGGCGCTCTCGCGCGCGCGGACCACGTCCGGATGGGCGTTGACGCTCGGCCGCGCGCGAATCCTCCGCTCCGCTGTGTTCGGACTGCGGCCCGGTGCGAAAGCGCCGGATGCGCCACCGACTCCCCACCGGTTACGCACCTCCCGTCGACTCTACCAAGGTGGTCCGCACGCGGGTGCGCCAGCTGCGCGGCCCGCACTTGAGCACGTGCGCGTGATGCAGGAGCCGGTCGAGCAGCGCGGTGACCGCGGCGGTGTCGCCGAGCAGCTTCCCCCACTCGTCGACCGGGCGGTTGGAGGTGAGCATCGTCGAGGCCCGCTCGTAGCGGCGCATGATGAGCTCGAGCAGGTCCTCGGCGGCGGTGTGGGGCAGCTTGCGCATGCCGAGGTCGTCGATGATGAGCAGGTGCGCACGGGCCAGCTCGGCGAGGTATTCCTTGCGGGTCTCGGCCAGCGTCGCCTCGGCGAGTTCTTCGAGGAAGGCGTGCGTTTCCCGGTAGAGGACGCGATAGCCCTGCTGGATCGCGGCGCGTCCGATGGCCTGGGCAAGGTGACTCTTCCCGGTACCGGGTTGGCCGATCAGGAGGACGTCCTCGCGCTTTGCGATGAAGCGTGCGGTGGCGAGCTCGAAGACGAGCGCGCGGTTGATCTTCTTGTTGAAGTCGAAGTCGAAGCTGTCGAGCGAGCGGTCCGGGTCCCGGAATCGGGCCTGCTTGTGCCGGCGGGCGAGCAGGCGGTCCTCGCGGCGCTGGAGCTCGTCGGAGACGAGCGCGGCGAGCAGGTCGATGGGGGCGAGCTGCTCGGTCTGGGCCTGGAGCAGGCGCGTCTCGAGGACGTTTGCCATGCCGGAGAGGCGCAGCTTGCGCAGCGCCTTGTCGAGTTCGACGAGATTCATGAAGGGTCTCCTGTTCTGCGGTCGATCAGATCGCGGTAGACGGTCAGTTCGCGGATGAGCGGGTCGACTTGGCGCAACGACAGCGGCGGCGCGCCGGGGTAGCGGTCGAGGTAGCGCTTCAGGAAGCGGTAGGTGGGCACGCCGAGTTCGAGCGCGGCGGTGGCGGCGTGTTCGACGACGGCGGGACTGTGCTTCCTGGCGAGCGAGAGGACGCCGAGGATGCGGCGGACGCCGGCGGCGCCCTCATGGCGGTGGATGTGGTCGCAGACGGCGGAGATGGCGGGACCGGCCCGCTTGGCGGCGGCGAGCAGGGCCAGGGTCTTCGGCGGGGTGCGGGTGGGCCGGTCGTCGTCGGCGATGCGATGCCAGCCGCGCTGCGTGCGCAGGTGCTCGCGCAGCAGTTGGCCGTTGCTCGGGTCGAGGAGGCGGACGTGGATGTCGTCCCACTGCACGTCGACACGTCGACCGATCCAGCCGGGCGGCGCCGAGTAGTAGGCCGAAGCTACCTCGACGCAACCGTCCAGATGCACACTGCGGCGGCCGTACTGGTAGTAGCGGAACGGCTCGAGGGGCAACGGGCCGAGCGCGGGGCGTTCTTCCTCGAACATGGCGGCGACCTGGCGCTTGGTCGTACCGTGGATGCGGGTGTCGGCCCAGCGCTGCTCCCAGCGGTCCAGGTACGCCTGGCCGTCGTCGAGATGCTCGAAGCGGAGACCGCGCAGCGGCGTTTTCTGGGCGTGACCGACGCTGGCTTCGACTTTGCCCTTCCGATCGGGATCGCGGACGCGGCACGGCAGGGCGACGACGCCGTAGTGGGCGAGCACGTCGCGATAGAGCGGATTCAGCGTCGGGTCGTAGATGTCCGGGGTGAGGACGCCCTCCTTGAGGTTGTCGAGGACGACGACGCGTACGGTGCCCCCCAGGCGACGGAACGCGCGCTCGTGCAGCTCGGCCCAGACCTGTGCGCTGGAACGGTGAACCAGCAGCCGGACGGCCTTGCGCGAGTAGCCCAGGGCGAGGACGAAGAGCCGTGTCCGGCGGTACTTGCCGGTGTCCGGGTCACGGACCATCGGCCCCTCCCCGTAGTCAACCTGTGCTTCTTCTCCGCGGTCCGTGGTGATGACCGCCCGGGCCTCGACGGCGGGCTGCTGCCGGACGGTCGAGACGAAGCGCCGCACGCTCGTATAGCTCGCCGGGAAACCGTGGTCGTCGACCAGGTCCTGCCAGACGGCCATGGCGTTGCGGCCGCGGCTGAGCGCGTCGACGATCAGCTCGCGGTACGGCTCGCACGCGCTCGCCTGTGGCGCTCGACTGGGCCGCTGCGCGGGGACGGGCGCGTCGGCGTCGGCGCCCTTGCCGGCGGCCGTGACCGGCAAAGAGTCGGTGGGCGCCTCCGGCGAAATGGCCGGTTTTGCCGGGCGAGCGGGAGGCCGGCCACGACCCCGCACGGTCAGGCCGGCTGCCTTCAGGTAGCTGCTGGCGGTCTCGCGCCGGACCCCGGTGGCCTCTTCGATCCGCCGCAGCGACCAGCCGAGGCGCCCCAGCGCGAGAACCTGTTGTCGTTTCTCTTCCTTCAAGACGTTGCTCATGCCAGCAGGAACGTCGTGTTCCAGGCCGGCGTCAACGTCTCGGGCCGCTATCGGAAATGGCCGGTTTTCAGCCGCCCACTAATGGCCGGATTTGGGCGCCCACCGAGGCCGGATCTCCGCGATCCCATGGTTCTGAAGCTGGTGCGCGATGAGCATTCGTCCCGATGAAGGTGCGGGGTCGACGCGGCGCAAGGTACGGATGATACCTTCCGGAAGACGGCAACCGCCAACGGGTCACTACCGCCGCCCATCACTCGCCCTTCGCGCCGCGCTTGCGCGGCGGCCGCTTCTGGACGATGTCGAGCAGCTTCTCGAGGCGCTCGCGCTCGCCGTTGCGCAGGCGCCGGTTCTGCTGCGCGGGCCGCCGGCCGACCAGGCGCTCCAGCTCGATGAGCCAGTCCAGATCGGCGCGGATGTCGCCCCGGGCCAGCTCGACCGCGCGCTCCCAGGCGCCGGCGTTCCGCCAGACGCGCAGCACGTCCTTGTGGGCGCCGGCGCGCTCGTAGGCGGCGGCGGCGTCCTCGGGCCGCCCCTGCGCCTCGCGCAGCCGGCCGAGCCGCGGCGGGTCCGGAGCGATCGTCTCCAGCAGCGCCTCGGCCCACCCGAGCCGCTTCCTGCGCGCGGCCCCCTTCTCGTTCGCGGCGGCCTTCAGCAGCGTGTCGAAGGCCTTGCTGCGCAGCACGCGGGCCCTGGCCGCGGCATCTCCCGTGTACCCGGTCATCCGCAGCCAGGCCTCGACCTCGGCGTCGGCGAACCACGCGGCCGACTCCGGGTCGGCCGCCCCCGCGTCCAGCCCCTCGCGCAGCGCCTGCGCCGCCGGCAGCAGGGCGGGCCGCAGCCAGTCGCCCCCGGGGCGCTGCAGGCGATCGAGCGTCCGGGCGCTCTCCAGCAGACGGAACGGAAGCGCCGACCGGTCGACCGACCAGATCGCCAGCTCCCTGATCGTCTGCTGCTCCTCGAACGCCACCCGGAAGGGGTGGGGAGACTCGGCGCCGAGCCGCTCGTTCGCGTCCGGCCGCTCGCCCGCCCCGGCGCGGTGGGCGGCGGGCGCAGGCTCGGCCGGCGGAGTCTCGTCCGCGATGGCGGCCGCTTCCTGGGCGGCCTCGAGCACGTCGCGGCGCTGCAACCCGTCGGGCGGACCGTCGACGAGCAGGCGGGCCGCCGTGGCCAGCAGCGTCGTGCGCGCGTCCCGGCGCACGGCGCGGTCCGACACGCCGTTCGGCAGCTCGGGGTCGCCGAGGAGCCGGAAGGCCTGGCGGGCGCGCTGCCAGGCCCGGCCCGGCGCCGAGTCGATCAGCAGCCGGGCGTCGTTGGTCCGCGCCTGCACGCGCTCCTCGGGGGATGCGTCGGCCTGCGCGAAGTGGTCGAGAAGGTCTTCCGGGCTGTACGGCGCCGCGTCCCCCAGCAGCGCCAGGCTGCGCTCCCTCTCCTCGTCCGTCGCCTCGACGTCGATGCACACGAGCGTCTCGGTCGCCCGGCTCAGCGTCACGCGGAGATGATCGATCGCCGTCCGGCGGGCCTGCCGATCGAGCTCGCCGTCGACCATGTACTCCTGCTCGTCGCTGTCCAGGTGCGCCAGCAGGCGGCCCGCGTCGAGAAGGCATACCGACTGGTACTCCAGTCCCTTGGCCTCGGCCGGGGTGAGCACGCTGCCGCGCAGGCGCTCCGGGACCCAGGCAGGGGGCTCGTTGCGTGCCGCGAGGACCACGACGTCGTCTGCCTCCTCGAGGCGCTCGAGAAGCTCGGCGGCCTCGGACCGGCCGGGAAGGTAGACGTGGACGAGGTGCGCGTCGACGTGCTGGCCCCCGGTCTGGCGGCGCTGCTTGGTGGGGCGAATCTTCTTCTCGAGGTCGACGTACCGTTCCGCGGCGCGCTCGACGACCTCGGCGATGCGGCTGGGGCAGCGCAGGTGCTCGTCCAACTGAAACCTGGCCGGCGCGCCCGCCCGCCGGGCCAGCAGGTCGTTCAGCGGCCCCCAGTCGAACCCGGTCGGCCGGACGGTCTGCCCGGCATCGCCGGCCATCAGCAGCCAGGGCGCACGGCCGCGCCGGCGTCCGATCGCGCGGCACAGCTCCACCACGACCGTGGTCTCGAGCAGCGTCAGGTCCTGCAGCTCGTCGACGACGATGCGGTCGAAGTCGTCGAAGCCTTCCGGGAGGTCGCCGTCGCGCAGCCGGCCGATGGCGCCGGTCGCGGCGACGAGCTCGGGAAAGACCGCCCGCACGCCGTCCGCCGGCAGGAAGCGGGCGACCTTGAGCAGCGCCCTGGCCGCCTTGGGACCGACGCCGTCGTGGTCCCCGCGCAGGTCGCGGTACGCATCGTCGTCGAGGCGCGCGATGCCGCGCTCGACGGCGCATCCGGTCTCGCCGGGTATCGCCCGCCCGTAGAGGACGGCGCGCAGCTCGGCGTGCAGCGCATCGCGCCGGTTCTTCCACGGTCCGGCCATGTCGCGGCCGAGCCGGGTGATGACGGCGTCGAACCGGGTGCGGCTGGCGGCCAGCGCCTGCCGGGCGACGTCGGCCCCGCAGATCTCGCCGACGAAGGTCGCGAAGTCGCGGGCGACGACCTCGACGTCGGCGGGCGCGAACGACGCGAAGCGTTCCTCGGCGTGGCGCGTCAGGGCGCTCGACCACGTGAGGTACAGGATGCGCTGACCGCTCCTGGCCTCGACCGCCTTCCACAGCACGGTCGTCTTGCCGGAGCCCGGCCGGCCCAGGATGAGGCGGACCGGCCGGGCGTCTTCCACGAACCGGATCTGCGCATCCGTCCAGGGCCGCCCGGCGATGTCGTCGTTCAGGTCGTCGGGTGCGGACAGCGGCAGATAGTCGTCGAGGCTGCCGGCTTCGAGCGGGGCGTGGTCGTCGTGATGGCGGACGGCCCGCACGAGGACGGCGTCCGCAGGCAGGGCCAGCCCGTCGGCCACCCGGCTGCCGCGGGGCGTCCACCACAGGTAGTACTGCATGCCGTTGGCGCCGCCGAGCGGCGATCGGCGCCAGCCGCGGTTCCCGTCCCTGCAGCCCTTCACGACGGTGGTTCGCCCGTGCGCCGCCAGGTGCTGCAGCACGATTCCCAGCCGCCGGTAGAGGTGCGCCCACACCCGCAGGTGGTCCGACACCTCCGGATGCAGCCAGATGCCGTGGCGCAGGCCGCGGAACTGCAGGTCGTGCGGCTGCGCAGGGCGATCGGGCTCGAACGGCAGCAGGGCTCTCGCGGCCGGTACGGTCGGGTGAGGGCCACGGCGATTCATGCCGATATGCTAGCGCCGCCAAACCCGTCGCAGGCTCCGTGTTCGGCCCCAGCCCCCCACCGCCCCAGGAGTCTGCGCCGCAGGACTCACTGCGTTGCGTTCTGCGGCGCGGACTCCTAGCCTCGCTAGCGCGCCTCCGGCCGCTCGGCCTGTGCAGCTTCCGCGGTCTCCAGCCAGTCGGGGTACCAGCGGAAGACGTTGCCGGTGAGGCTGCCGATGAAGATCTCGCCGGAGGCGGCGACGTCGATCCAGTGGCCGGGACTCTCCATCGCCCCGATGATCTCGCCGGTGTCTATGTCGATGCGCATGATGCGTCCGGCGAGCGTGTCGTAGGTGATGTTCTCCACGTTGTCGCGGTGGGTGATCACCCACACGTCGTCGTCCGGCGTGATGAAGATGTTCTGCGTGGCCCCGAGGTGCGTCCACATCTTCAGCAGGTTGCCGTCGGCGTCGAAGATCTGGATGCGGTTGTTCTCGCGGTCGCTGGCGTAGACGCGGCCCTGCGAGTCGACCGCGATGGAGTGGACCAGGTCGAACTCGCCCGGCGCCGAGCCCGGCGTGCCCCACGTCTTCACGAAGTTGCCCTGCGAGTCGTACTTGACGACGCGGCTGTTGCCGTAGCCGTCGGCGACGTAGAGCTCGTCGTCGGGTCCGAAGGCGACATCGGCGGGGCGGCCGAAGGTCTCGTCGGTGACGCCGGCCCGGCCCTTGATGCCGAGCGACATCAGCAGCTCGCCGTCGTTGGTGAACTTCATCACCCGGTGGTTGCCGTTGTCCGTCACCCAGACGTGGTCGTAGCGATCGATGCGCAGGCCGTGCTCGTTGGAGAAGTCCTGGTCGGCGCCGAACGAGCGCAGGTAATTGCCCGCGGAATCGAAGACGATGATCGGGTCGGCCGCGTCACCCCTATGGAAGACGAAGACCTGCCCGTTCGAGTCGGTGGCCACCGCCGACACGCGGCCGAAGGTCCACCCCTCCGGCATCGTGTTCGGCTCCTGCCCGAAGCGGATCGCGACCCGGTACTCCATCAGGCCGCCCTCGTGCGGATACCAGCCGGCCCGTCCCTGCGAGTCGATCACCTGGCCGGGGGCGTGCGAGCGGTCGATGTCGACGCCCGGCGGCGGCAGGGCCACGCCCTTGGCGCCTTCCTGCGCGGCGGCAGGAGCCGATATGGACACGGCGGCGACGAGAGCCGCCAGCGATACGATGCGCACGAGTTTCTTGACGGACATGTGACCTCCATGCCGCGCGAGTCTACCGCATTCCCCGCCGCGGTGACCGCGGCGCGTGCGGCGGGTGACAGGCGGGCCGCGGGTTGCCAGAATGGAGGCGGTGCGCTTCTTCAATACCGAGGGTCCGGTTCGTGCCGACGACCACTACTGCATCCCCCCGCTCGAGCGGATCGACCTCGAAGAGGTGCTGGACCTCGTCCGCAGCAAGAAGTACTTCGTGCTGCACGCGCCGCGGCAGACCGGCAAGACGTCGGCCCTGCTGGAATTGCGCGATCTCCTGAACGGCGGCGCCGCCGGCGACTATCGGTGCGTCTACGCGAACTTCGAGGTCGGGCAGGCGGCGCGCGAGGACACGGCGCGGGCGATGCGGGCGATGCTCGGCGAGCTGGCCCGCCGGGCGCGCTTCACGCTGGGTGACGAGACCCCGAACGGCCTCCGCGGCGGCGCACTGGAGACCGAGGGCGCGGACGGCGCGCTGATCGACGTCCTCTCCCGGTGGGCAGAGGCCGATCCGCGGCCGCTGGTGCTGTTGATCGACGAGATCGACACGCTGGTGGGCGACACCCTGCTGTCCGTGCTGCGGCAGCTCCGCGCCGGTTACGACGAGCGGCCCGCGCGCTTCCCCCACAGCGTGATCCTGTGCGGCGTGCGCGACGTTCGCGACTACCGTATTCGCTCCACCGCGCAGAACGCGCTGGTCCTCGGTGGCAGCGCCTTCAACATCAAGTCGAGGTCGTTGCGGCTCGGTGACTTCACCGAAGGGGAGACGCGGGCGCTGCTGGCGCAGCACACCGAAGAGACCGGACAGGCGTTCACGACCGAAGCGCAGGAGCTGATCCGGACGCGCACGGCGGGCCAGCCGTGGCTGGTGAACGCGTTGTGCCAGGAGGCGTGCTTCAAGAGCGAGGCGGGCCGGGACCGCGCTCGCGCGGTCGCGGCGGACGCGGTCCTGGACGCCCAGGAGCGGTTGATCCTGGCCCGCGTGACGCACCTGGACGATCTGGCCGACAAGCTGCGGGAGGAACGGGTGCGGCGGGTGGTGGCGCCGATGTTGACTGGCGCCGATGATCGGGGGAGCTATGCGGACCGGGACCGCGACGTGGAGTACGCGCGCGACCTGGGCCTGCTGGCGCAGCACGACGCCAGGCGGATCGCCAACCCGATCTACGCGGAAGTGATACCGCGCGAGCTGACGTGGGTCGCGCAGGACGACGTCGAGGCGGGTACGGCGTCGTACACGGACGCCGGCGGCGGCCTGGACGTGGACGGACTGCTCGCGGGCTTCCAGCGGTTCTTCCGCGAGCACTCGGAGCACTGGACGCAGCGTTTCGACCGGTATCGGGAGGCCGGGCCGCAACTGTTGCTGCAGGCGTACCTGCAGAAGGTCGTCAACGGCGGCGGTCGCGTCGAGCGGGAGTACGCCCTGGGCCGCGGGCGCGTGGACCTGCTGATACTGTGGCCGCACGGGGGCCTCGTGCGCCGGTTCGTGGTGGAGTGCAAGGTGCGCCGCGACGGGCTGGAGCCGACGGTCCGCGAGGGGGTCGAGCAGACGCGGGGCTACATGGACCGGTGCGGGGCCGAATCCGGCCACCTGATCGTCTTCGACCGCTCGGAGGCCAGGACGTGGGAGGAGAAGATCTTCCGCCGCGAAGCGCCGGCCGGCGGCGGCGCGGTCCCGGTCACCGTCTGGGGCATGTGACTGCTACTGCTTGACGTACTTGCGAATCCTCTGCGGGCCGACGTCGGCCGCGTAGACGTTGCCCTGCCGGTCGGCGGTGATCCCGGACGCTCCCGAGATACGGCGCTCGTCCTGGTGCTCGACATCCAGATCGGGGATGTAGGCGTGCACCGTGCCGTCGACGGCGCTCCCGATGTAGATGCCGCGCTTGAAGCCCGGGTTGTTGCCGGAGTTCGAAGTCGAGTCGGTGACGTAGAGCACGTCGTCCTCGTCGATGAACATGCCGCTGGGCCGCCCGAACTGCTTCCACTCGGCGACGAACGTGCCGTCCGGCTCGAAGATCTGGATCCGGCTGTTCGAGCGGTCGCCGACGAACACCCGTCCGCGAGTGTCCAGGGTGAGCGTGTGCGGCTGGTTGAACTCGCCCGGCGCGTCGCCCGGGCCGCCCCAGGTCATGAGGAACCTGCCGTTCCGGTCGAACTTCACCACCCGGTTGTTCGGCCCGTTCACCCCCGACGAGACAGGCGACAAGGCCGTCGCCGTCACCTGGACCCGTCCGTCGTCCGCAGGACGGCTCGATGGCCACGCATCCGGGCGTCTACTGCCTGCGCAGCAGCGAGACCGACTGGGACGAAGACGCCCTGTGGCGCACCTATACCACGCTCACCGACGTCGAGGCCGTCTTCCGCGCGCTGAAGTCCGAACTCGGACTGCGTCCCATCTACCACCACAAGCCGCAGTGGGCCGACGGCCACCTGTTCATCACCGTCATCGCCTACCAACTCGTGCAGGTCATCCGCACCCGGCTGCGAGCCCACGGCGAACACGCCAGTTGGACCACGCTACGCCGCATCCTCGAAGGCCAGCAGCGCGTCACCGCCACCTTCCGGCGCCCCAGACCGACGCACCCTGCACGTGCGCACCGCCACACAAGCCGAACCCGAACAGCGGGCCATCTACGACGCGCTCGGCATCGACCCGCAGCCGGGAGGCGTCCGCAAGACGACCGTCTGACCGACCTG
Source organism: Vicinamibacterales bacterium (assembly GCA_963662835.3). Taxonomy (GTDB): domain Bacteria; phylum Acidobacteriota; class Vicinamibacteria; order Vicinamibacterales; family UBA8438; genus WTFV01. The sequence continues at coordinate 4,424,742 of CAXXVU020000002.1, read as the reverse complement.
TTCCCGGTTTGCGCGCGTTTGTAGTGCCACTTGAGCATTCTTGCCGGCGTAAACCGCTGATTCTAAAACAGCTTAGCAATACCGCTGTTAGACTTGGGCTACGGGGACGCGTCGGGATTCATGGTGCGCGGCAGGCGCTGGCTCATGCTCTGGCGTACCTCCCGATTCGGATAGCCCAGCCGATAGAGAGTCTCGCCGCCGAGATCCTCTGTGCCGGTGATCGCGAGGCAGCCGGTCTGGAACAGCAGCGTCTCCATGACGATGTCGTCGATGTCGAAGTACGACAGCATGCTCCGGCGACAGATCATGCCGTCGCCGGCTGCGGAATCCACGCCACGCTCGATCAGCATGTCGCGCACGAGCGCCGGGACCCCCGCCTCGAACCACCAGGCGCCGAAGTCGCGGCGATCGAACAGATGGAGGACGTCGAACGGGTTGCAGACCGCCTCGCCTCGCCACCCGTAGCCGCCGTACCAGTTTCGGATCTCGTCCCGATCGAGACCGGGAAGCTCCGGCGCGAACACGGTATCCAGATCCGCATCCGTAAAGCCGCAGATACCGGAGAAGCACGAATCCAGCGTGATGTCGATGAGGTTGTTGAGACCGGAGAAGACGCTACCCGTGGAGAACCTGCTGACGCCGGCAAGAAGCGTCAAATACACATGCGCGTCGCAGTCCTTGACGACTCCGAGGAGACCGCAGAGGAAGTCCCGGTTGGCGCGGCACACCTCTGGCGCGTCCAGCAGGTCCAGCACCGGCTTGTCGTAGTCGTCCACCAGTACGACGACGCGTTGCCCGGTGCGCTCGTGCAACTCCCTGGTCAGACGGCCGAGGCGTATCGACGCGGCGGCGGTACGGGGCGCGATACCCGCGCGCTTCTCCAGCGCATCCAACTGGCCCGCCACATGCGCCGAGACGTCGTCTTCCCTTCGAAACCCGCCGCCGCCGAAGCTCAAGCGCAACACCGGATGACGAACCGACCAGTCCCAGCCGCCATGGATGGCCAGCCCCCGGAACAGCGGCTCGTTGCCTTCGAACAGCTCCTTGAGGGTGTCCAGCAACAGGCTCTTGCCGAAGCGCCGGGGGCGCGAGAGAACGTAGTGCCTGGCCTCGTCGACCAGTCGCCGGATGTGGGCGGTCTTGTCGACGTAGTAGCAGTCGCGCTCACGAATCTCCCGGAAGGTCTGGATGCCGAGCGGCAGTCTGCGTCTGGTCATGGACACACTTCACTCGCCAGCTCGACCATGGGGTGAGAACGAAGCCTCCGGTTTCCTGGCTCCCGATCTGGCCGTCGAACTCGTCCTGCAACCTGCGCTGCAGCTCGGCTGCGAGATCGTCGCCCCATCAACATCCGGCAAACAGCCCTCCGCCCTTGTGTGCAGTCCGGCCAATCAGCAGCGGACCGGCCTGCGCGGTCCGGAACGTCAGCCGCAGGCGCCCCGACAGCCCCCCGCGCGGCCGGCGGCGGACGGCGAGCACCTCGATGGACTCCGGGCGTGGTCGCGGCCAACCGCAGCGATCCAGCTCCGCACCTGCGTCCAGCCTGAGCGCATCCTCGGCACTCAAGCCGCGATGATGACGCGTCACATCGTAGGTCGTCACGCTCTCCCAAACCCGCGCCGGTGCGAACAGCGGATCACTGTCCGGATCGACGACCGCCGAAACAAGAGTCAGGCAGCCGGCACGGCCCGCGCGCAGCACGTCCATGCCTTCAAGGGCATCGGCCGCACGGCGATGCTCCGCCGCGACGTCCCGCCAGCGCACCCCGCCGCGCTGCAGTTCGCTCGGTGCGACATAGAGGATGCGCGCACGCGGCAAGTCGGCGACAACAGCAAGGTGGCGGTGCGTTCCGTCGCCGGCCGGAGCGCCGTCCGGGAGATGCCCGCTCACATAGGTCGGCAGCGTGGCGCCACGTCGCATACCGGCCTGCACCCGCGCCATCATCGCACGCCGGGCGGCGTGGGCGACCGCCACAGGATCCGGCTCGTCCGCGAGACCGCCTGCAATTGCGAACGCTACCACGCCACGTCCTGGGCCATCCTGCGGACGCATGAGGCCGAGCCCGAGAAAGCGGCCGTCGCCAAGCAGAAGCGGACCGGCCACCGGCTCCTTGAAGGTGACCGCCGCGTGCCACAGCGTCTCCTTGGGAAAACGTGTACCGGGTGAGAACCACTCCGCGCGGACGCCCTGACGTTCGAAAGGCTCGCGTTGCACCCAAACTGTCGCGACAACGACGCCGACATCAGCATGCCGCAGGGCGTGATGAACGGCCGCCACCGCGCGACCCTCTTCGGCGGCGCGCTCGGCGCCGCCTTTCGCCTGCTCTGCCTGTCGACCAGGATCGATCCGCCGCCGCGGGGCCATGGGCAGAGCAAGCGGAGTAACGCTCTGCCAGCGCCGGGCCCGACGCTCGAAACGTGACACCATGCGATCGTCGTCCGCTCGCTGCAGTTCACGAACGATCGTGCCCTCACCATCGGACCACGCAACCCGCGAGAAGGCCCAGGCGATGTCCTCCGGTGCAAGCGGACAGGTCTGCGGTATCCGTACCGACAGCCGGCGGATGGACATGTCGACGTGCTTGTGCCCTACCGACGGAATCGGCACGATGCGCACCCTGGACGACTTGTCCTGTTCCCGTGCATTGCGACCAGTCAGGTAGCGCTCGATCAGCTCGGCGAGCTCCGGAACAGCGGCACGGAGCTGTTCCGCCGCCTTGTCGCGCGCACTCTGGACCAACTCGATCGCGCCGTTCAACGGCCAGCCTGCGTAGGCGGCCCGCACGTCGGCTTCTCGCAACTCGAATGCGAGACGATGCGCCTCCGCCTCATAGGCGACCCGCCGGAGCAGCGGCTTGGGGGGCTGCACGAACGCGCGGACCGGCTTGTGAACGGTGCCACTCATGCGGAAGCGCACGCGCGTCCGCTCGAATCGGGACGCCAGACTCAGGCGCGATCCGGGTCGTGGACAGAGCAGACCGCTGTCTGCGAGTGCGTGTTCCGAAGGGCGGTACACATTGCCGCGCCCGCGCGAAATCCGACGCGCCGCTTCGTCGGCGTCGACGACAGAGGCTTCAGCCCAGGCCATGTCGACGCCTCGACCAAGCTGATAGATGCCGTGCGCTGCCGCGCACAGGGCCGGCGCGTGGGTGTCGTCGTCCCCGAACCACCAGCAATAGCAGATGGGCACGCTGGCATCGAAAAGGGTCGGGCGGATGCGTTTGCCGACCCGGATGCCGGCAACCGCATCCTCCAGGCGCCGTCCGCTCAGGACGGCGTCAACGTCGTTGTTGGGCACGTACAGGAGACAGTCCTGACCGGCCGAGCCGAAAGGCGCTGTGACCACCGGGGGCGGCAACGTCTCCAACCAGTCGAGTGCCGCCTGCGTCGCGGGCGGTATTGCGGCGCCACGGGCCGCCCCGGAGAGCATGGCTTGAAACACGCGGGCCGGGGCCGGCGGCCACTCCCGGGCGCCGCCGTTGTCGAGACCGTGATACCGGCCCTCATGCAATCGAACGGTCACGAATAGCGCGCGCTGCATCCATCAGGCCTTCTTCTTGGCGTCGCTCTTCGCGAGCGCCTTGTCGAACGAGACCGTACGATCGACGGCGACGCCGAAGTCCTTGGCCGCCTTCTGCGCCAGCGCCAACGCCTTCCCCTCATCCAGCGCGACCTGCACTCTGACACCGTTGCGCTCGACGGCATCCCAGGCCGCGGGCGCGTCCGGATCAGGCGTGATCAGGCAACCCTGCCGCAGGAAACCGTCAACCGGGGCGGTCGCAGCCGCCAGAGCCAGCCCCAGCACGTAACGCCGCAGGACCCGTCCATCGTGCCCATCGTCGCCCTGCAGCTTCCGCAACGCGAGCAGGTTGACCGTCACGTCGCGCCGAATCTCGCCGCGGACCACGATCCCGCCGTGTTCCCCGGTGGCCGGCACATGCACGAAGCCCCGTTGCGCCAGGGGACTCTTCGCCTTTCCTCCCGTTCTCTCGACCTCCTGCTCCACCTTCTTCTTTTCCTGCTCGGTGAACACGTCGAGCGCGGCGTAGTCAACCGGAGGGGTGTACTGGGCAGAGCGAGTCAATTCGTCGATGTCCCACGCGCGGATCACGGACTGCAGGATTCTCGGAAGCTTGGCCTGCGTGTCGCGTGAATCCCAGACACCGAATACCAGGGAGGTCGGAGCAAGCCGCGCGATGGCGCACGCATCACCGGTCTCGAGGTGGGTCAGGAAGGCCAGCCTCACCTCATCGGCAAGTTCCGTGGACCGGATGAGCGCATCACCCAGTCGATGTCCCGCATCCAGAATCGATACCGACTTCCCGTCCCCGTAGGTGATCGCCACCTGCGGCACCAACGCTCCGCGAACACTGTCTTCGGCAGCGTTGAACACCGGCTCGAGTCGGTTCGCCTGCGCGCCGACGCTGTCGATGGTGGCGACCTTGGTGCCATCCGACAGCGTGTCGACGTTGTAGCCGATTCCGGCATACGTCGGCGGGAAGATCACTGCATCCGGTCCCTCCACCGGCAGCAGCTTCTGACGCAGAGTCAGAGCGACGGGGCCGGCCTGCTGATCGCTGGCGCAACGTTCGGCGAAACGATCGTCGAATTCGATCATGTCTGCAAACTCTCCTCGATGACGCTGGTTATGCAGCGGGCCTGGTTCTCCTGCCCCGGCCAATCGAGCTGCATCTGGAATCTGCGGAAAGGCATGCCCGGAAAAGGCGGTTCTGTGGCACCGAGCGCGGCTCGCAGGAAGACGAGATCGTGCGGATCGCTCCCGCGAACCCCGGCTACGCCGTAGCGGTAACTCAATTTCGTTTGTCGTACCGGTCGCGCGTGCGACAGCCCGATGGCGGCCAGCAGCTCTACTACCGGATAGCCGCGCATCTTCACGTTGCCGTGCATGTTGGGCGAAAAGCCGGCGTCGATGGGTACGTAGTCGCGACGCCAGTCGAAGCGAAAGCTCCGTGTTTGCAGTGCATCGAGTGAAAACGGATCGTGCGCCTGATCCACGACGCGGCCATGCACCCGTTCCAGCGCATCTTGAGCAAGCGCGGCGCCGGGATACCCACCCATACCCGCCCAGAACTTGACGTTGTCACGCCGCCGCGTGGCGTCTCCCCAATAGTCGAGGTCGATGATCCGCCCTTCGGCATCGGTGAGCCGCGCCGGCAACTTCGCCGGACTCTCGGGATCGGGAAACGGAAACGCACGCGAATCGCCCACGACGGTATCGACACCCCAGTTGCCGGTGCGGTTGCTCGATTCGGGCGGAGCGAGCGAAGTGACGGTCGCCTCGTCGAGGAAACGGAGCACGCGCGCTACCGGATTCTCGTCGCCGGCCGCCGCAAGGCGGAACTGCACGCTGTCCCGCTTGCGCCAGTCGAACGCACCCTCGACCTCGCCCAGCAGCACGTCGGCGGCCTCGGCCAGGCCGATGCACGCGAACACCTGGCCTGGATTGGTCAAGTCGACGGGGACGACTCCGGTCGCCATCAACGAGCATCTCCGGTGTCCGCCGCGAACGATTCCAACCGAGCCTCGTGGGACCCGGCCTGAGAAGAACCCGCGGTCGGCTTTCGCTGCGCCTGCCGGACGGCCTCATCGAGCGCGCGGGAAGCGCGCTGATCGGCGGCCCGCAACAGCGACTCCCACCAGGCAAGGCCCCACGGTCCCCATCGTCTCTGGAGCCGTGCGAAACGCCTCCCCACCTCGAAGGCGCGCTGTGCAGCGGCGCTCGGCGGCAGCCTGTCGCAGCCGTCGATGCCAATCGCCGGCCGGGCGTGACCGTGGTGCGCCGCAATCATGTGCAGGGCCAACTCGAACCTCGGATCGGATCGATCGAGACCATCGAGGCCGTTCTTCTCGGCGTCGAGCATCGATTGAAACTCATGGCGGTAGCCGTCCAGCACGTGCCGATTCAGCGGACCGGGCGTCTTGGCGTACGGTCCCCCTTTGGATGGCGCGTTGAACGCCCGTTGCCAACGCGGCGCCCGCTTGCCGTCGTCGTGATGTCGAGCCGCCGCCACGAGCATTACCCGATCCTCGGCGCAGAGCCCGAGATCGGTCGCAATCCGCTGCGCTTCCCGGGCGGCCTGTTCCTGATGTGCTCCCAGGCTCTGCAGGGTCGGGTGCATCGCGCGAGAGTCCTCGTCCGGAGCGGCGTCGCGCCACTTCTCGACGACCAGCCACGTCATGGTGGCGTCTTCCGCCGATACGCGGTACGGCACAGCCCACGATTCTCGCCACGCAGCAGGTATTCGCTCGGCAGTCGAACCTGCCGTTCTCTGCTCCTCCAGGAGGCTGCTGCGCTGTTCATCACTCAGCAAACGCACACAAATGGCCGGCCGGCTCGACGTCCCGGCGCCGTCGCGCCCCGCCTCTTCCGACGCATCCGATTCGCCCCAGTTGTCCTCGGCGGTCGAGACCGGGTTCCCATCGCGGGCATCCAGCAACCCGTCGTTGAGCCCGCTAACCCTGGCGTCGACAACAATCAGTCGCCCGGCGAGCCTGCGCTCCAGTTCCTTGACGGTCAATCCCCTGGCGACGCCCTTGCAGCGAAGCACGTCTTCCAACCGGCCACCGCTGTCGAGCACGAACGCGACTGGCGCATCAGGATGCACCGGCGCAGTCGGATCGGGGGCGGACGTCGCATGCTCGCCGGTACCTGCCCCAGTAGTAACGTCAACTTCGTCGCCCTGGTCTGCCGCAGGCGTGCTCGTCAGCTTTCGCGCCCGCTTCCGCAGCCACTCCACGACCCGCCACGTTTCCGTCTCCAGCCGCTCGGCCGCGTGAGGCGGAGCCGCCTCGAAGAATGCCTCCACCGTCCTGTCCCGGAGAGAGGCGGAACGAAAGCCCGAGCCCGACGGCTCGACGCGTACCGGGAGACACCGGCGCCAGACGACGGCAGTCTGCGGATCCTGCTCCACCCAGCCCCGCAGCCACGGATCCACTTCAGGACGGCCAGCGTGCTCGGGCAGCGACGTCATCGCCCAGGCATCGAGCAACGGGCGCGTCAGAGCCGGATAGAGTGGCATCGGGGTCGACGCCTTCCCTGCGCGATCATGGCCCTCCGCCGATCCCGCGGCGACGGTCAGCGCCGCCGGCCCGGCCTGACGGCCGTCTCCAGCCGGCGGCAAGTCCTTCAGCAACGCTCGCACGGCCGAATGACGAGCGACACCGTCTTCACCCGCCAGCTTCTTGTCGGGCGGGCCTTGATCGATCACGAGAATCCGAGCCGCTCCCGAGCCGCGCCGGTTCACGCGGCCCAGGCGCTGCACCATGCGCTCCCAGGCGACCAGATCGCAGACCATGTGGTCGGCATCGAGGTCGACTCCGACTTCGCCGGCGGACGTCGCAACGAGAAATACGGGCGTCTCGATGGGGCCGGCGCTGTCCGCCAGCAAACCGTGCCGCCGCAGCTCGTTCGCAGCCGCCTCCCGTTCGTGCGCGCGACGGCCGCCGACGAACAGGATGACGGCCGCGCCGGTATTCGCCTGCTTCTCTCGCTTCAGAAGGTCTTCCTTGACGCCCTCCGCAACCTTGCGACTGTCGCAGTAGATCAGCGTGCGAACGGGCGTGCCCGCTGCCTCGGCCTCCTGCTGCGCGAGATTCCAGGACCGTTCGGCAAGCACGGCTTCGATCGTCACGTCCTTGCCGAGATCCTCGACGAGAAGTATCTTCCGCGCATCGAGTCGCGCCTGCACGATCCGGTTGTCCCTGTCCTCCTCGCCGATGCCGAAGGGAGCCTTGGAGCCCGAACCGAGCGTCGCCGACAGCGGCAACAACCTGAAGGCCGGCGGAACGCGGGCAGTCGCGCAACTACCGGCGAACTTCCCCGGCGCCGACTGGGCAACCTTCCCCGCCGGCCGCCGCTCGAGCTCGATGGTTCGTAGCAGTCTCTCGAACGGACGCGACAGATGCGCCTCGTCCAGCAGCACGAGCGTGTCACAGCCCATCAGGCCCGCGTGAAACGGACGCATGCGCCGCGAGACGCCGTACCCTTCGAACAACAGGCGGGAGCCGACCATGTCGACGGTGCCGACGATGATGGCCGGTGCCGAGGGATCATCGAGCCACTCGCGGTTGTCGATGTGTTGGCCACGGAGAGTGGAGATCGGCAGCGGCCGGCCCGCAAGTCGCAACCCGTCCCGCACCTCATCCAGTCCCCTGTCCTGCAAGCGCTCACGAAGCGCCACGGCAAAGTCGGTCGCCTGATCGACGACCGCACGGCGGTCGACGACGTAGACGAGCCGCCGTGGCAAAGGCGCTCCGGCAGCCCGCGCCAGCAACCAGATCGCCATGACGGCGGTCTTGCCAAGGCCGGTGGGGACATCGACGGCAGGCGGGAGGTCGCCGCTGCGCAATCGCTCGAACAGCCTGCTCTGCCACGGAAACGGTGCGTGGCCGGTCAACGCCTCGAACGCCGAACCGAAATGGAATGTCGTCGTCACCCTTCACGCGCCTCGGAGTGGAACACTGTAGTCGCGCGGAGTGACAGAATCTGTCATCGTCGTCATCCGTCTGCCTGATTTTCCTCAACGTCCAGATGCTGGGAGTCCACTTGCCATGGCGGCCTCTACCTTCTACCCGCCCTGGCGAGGCAACGCAGGAGAGGCCGTGACCACGCCCGTATCGGACACTGAGAACGGGACTCCGGCTGGAACCGCGGTGATTCTGTCGTCGATGACGTATCGAACTTCTCCGGGGTAGACTACATAGAGCGCATCCAGCCGAAGGTCGCTCACGGCGACCACCATCGAACGCGTGCGCCGCGGGGCGTCGACGCGCTTGATCTCGACTCCGACCCGGCGGCCTTCAGACAACAGCAGCAAGTCGAGCTCGGCACCGTTGTGGGTCGCCCAGAAGTAGACATGTTCCGGCGCCGCCTCGGCGATCACGTTCTCGATAACGAGTCCCTCCCAGGACGCGCCGATGCGCGGGTGCGTCAGCAGCGCATCCATCGTCCCGACGCCGAGCAGATGGTGATAGAGGCCGGCGTCCCGGAAGTAAAACTTGGGACGCTTGACCTGCCGCTTGCCGAGGTTCTCGTGCCAGGGGCGCAACTGCCGGATCAGGAACAGATGCTCCAGCAGGTCCAGATAGCGCCGCACCGTCACTTGGGCGATGTTGAGAGCCGTCGCCAGCTCGGCGACGTTGAGGATCTGCCCGTGGCAGTGCGCGAGCATCGCCAGGAACCGGTGCACCGCCGGGGCGCCGAGCTCGGCACCGAACTGCGGAAGGTCGCGCTCGATGAAAGTGCGGACGAACGCCTTCCGCCATGCCAGGCTGTCGTCATCGGTGTCGGCCAGAAACGACCGCGGAAACCCGCCTCGGACCCAGAGCTGCTGCATCTGCGCGGCGCCGACCTCGGCAACCCGGAAACCGGAGAGCTCGATGTACTCGATGCGTCCAGCCAGCGATTCGGCGCTCTGGCGCAAGAGAGCGGGTCCGGCGCTCCCGAGCACGAGGAACCGCGCCGGGTTGTCCTCACGGTCGGCCAGCACCCGCAGAACCGGGAACAAATCGGGACGGTGCTGCACTTCATCGATGACGACGACGCCGGCAAGGTCGCGAAGTGCTGCTTTCTGCTGGTCCAGTCTGGCCAAGCTGACGGGATCTTCAAGATCGAAGTAGTTGGCCGAGTCTGCAGAGACCAGTTGCCGGGCCAGGGTGGTCTTGCCGCACTGGCGCGGCCCGACGATGGCGACGACGGGAGAGCGTCCGAGCGCCCGCGTGACCAGGCTCTGCACTGCCCGAGGAATCAGGCAACCCGCGACCGTATCCATGATATTACTCGCAGGAGTTTATATTTTTCATGGTTCTACAGCAAGTTCATGTGCGGTCAGACTGGCAGTGCATTGGTGTGTCGATCCCAAGCTCGACCGCCATCGCCGGCTCAGGGCGCGGCTCGCGACTCAAGGGACCGACGGCGCGCGTACCGCACGCCGGGCGATGCTCCGCAGGAGCCCCCTGAACAGAACGACGTGGATCGGGTACAGCGCGTGCCAGTAGCACCGCCCCAGCAGGCCGGCCGGGTCGAAGACGGCGGTCTGGCGGACGGTGGACGCTCCGCCGGCGCGCGGCGTGACCTCGAGCTGCAGCCAGGCGCGGCCCGGCAGCTTCATCTCGGCCGCCAGCCGCAGGCGGGCATCGGGCTCGTACGCCTCCACCCGCCAGCAGTCCAGCACGTCGCCCTCCGCCAGGTGTTCACTGTCGCGCCGGCCGCGGCTCATGCCGACGCCGCCGAGCAGGCGGTCGGCGAAGCCGCGCAGGCGCCACATCCAGTCGCCGTAGTACCAGCCGTTGTCGCCGCCGATGCGCCGGATGGGGGCGAAGGCGGCGGCCGGAGCGACGGGCAGCTCGACCGCGCACGAGTGAATCAGCCGGGTGCGGACGCGGACGCCGCCCCACCGCAGGGCGGTCCCGGCAGACAGCGCAGCCTCCGTCCATGGGCCGGCAGCGAAGGCGGCGTCCTCTTCCTCCAGCGCCCCGGCGATGGCCTGCCGCAGTCCGCGCGGCCGGACCGGGAACGCGGCGCGGGCGGCGTCGTCGGTCACCACCGTCGCCGTGCGGAGGCCGTCGATGAGCTCGCGGCCGACCCGCGCGTAGACCGGCGTCGTCAGCCCCAGCCACAGGCTCGACAACCGCGGGGTCAGCAGCGGCACGGGGATCAGCCCGCGGCGCAGGCCGCGCTGCCGGGCGTACTCCTGCATGATCTCGCCGTACGACACCACGTCCGCGCCGCCCACCTCGAACACGCGGCTGCCGCCGTGAGGCAGGTCGAGCACCGCCGCCAGATAGCCGACCAGATCCGCGAGGGCGATGGGCTGGGTGGGGGTGCGGACCCACGACGGACAGATCATTACCGGCAGCCGCTCGACCAGGGACCGGATCAGCTCGAACGAGAGGCTGCCCGATCCGAGCACCACGGCGCTGCGGAGCTCGACCACGGGCACGCCGGAGGCCCGCAGCACCTCGCCCGTCTCGTGGCGGCTCCGCAGGTGCCGCGAGAGGCCGGCCGAAGCGCCGAGCCCGCCCATGTACACGATGCGGCGGACGCCGGCGGCGCGCGCCGCCGCACCGAAGTTGTGCGCCGCCGCGCGGTCCTGCGCCTCGAAGTCCGCGGTTCCGCCCATGGAGTGGACCAGGTAGCAGGCGGTGTCGATACCGGCCAGCGCGGCGGGCAGCGATGCCGGGTCGAGGCAGTCGGCGCGGACGACGCTGGTGTGCCGTCCGGTCCGGCCGTCGAGCGCCGCCGGACGCCGGGTCATGCAGCGGACGGCGTGGCCCTGCGCCTCGAGCGTCGCGAGCAGCCGCCCCCCGATGCAGCCGGTGGCGCCGGTCAGCAGGACCTTCGGCCGTGGCTCCGTCACGTTCATCGCCATGCCGTCCGATTCAGCCGTCCGTCGAGCAACGCATGACTTCTAGGCCGAGCACGCGACGATAGTGGCGGGTATTGCGCGTCACCACCGGCAGCCCGTGCGCCACCGCGGTCGCCGCAATCCGGAGATCGTTTCCGCCAATATCGTCTTGCTGGGCATGCATGTAGTATGCATAGTGCATGCATCTTCTGCCAACGAGGCTCTCATGATCGCGTTCCTCGACGGCCTCCGCTCCTGGCAACTCTTCATCCTGGCCGCCGCGCTCCTCGTCATCGACCTGCTGGTCCCGGACCCGATCCCTTTCCTCGACGAGACCCTGCTCGCCGTGATCACCTACACGCTGTCGCGCTGGAAAAAGCCGCCACCCGCGTGAGTAGATCAGCCGCGCCGCGCGGAAGGATCGGGCCGAACCAACGGCGAAGCTGTCGTGAGGGAGCGGAGGCTATCCACGCATGCGCGGTACGATGAAGATGGCAGGCATCGGAAGACTTCCTGACTGCAAGAAATCAGTACAGCTCATCCGCCGAGGCGCTTCCGCACGGTTTCCGCGAACTGCAGGAGTTCGTCGAGATGGTGCTCCACGACGTCCTGCACGATGGCGAGATCCACGTCGTCGTACCCGTGCACGAGGATGTTCCGGAACCCGGCCATGTCCCGTAGCGTTGCGGCCAACGCCGGCTCGACCCAGCCGGCCCGCTCCAGCAGATCGAACAGCTCGCGATTCGTGCGCGGCTCGCCGAGTCGGTCGTCGGAGACGATGTGCGAGGCGGTATCGAGGACCGCCTGGATCGCGATCTGCAGCGTGTGCTCGACGAATCGCGCTTCGCGCACGTCTCTGGGAATCTCGGCCGGGCGGGCCAGATCGCGCAGCTCGCGCACGCAGGTCTCGATGATCGCGAGCCGTTTGGCGACGAGTTCCGGATCGGTCATCGGGTGGGCGCCGAATTGCGCCTGTACGTGCGGAGCACCGGCTGCAGGTCGAACCACGTGTTGCGGGTCCGCACTTCGAACGCGATCCGCAGGGCCGGGTTGCGGTCCAGAAGCAGGACGCCGTCCCGCAGCACGCGGGCGCACAGATCCACCGGGGCGGAGTTCAGGGAGATCACTTCCGTCCGGCGGCCGAGGAGACTCTCGAGTTCCCCTTCCAGCCGCAACGGCAACCCTTCGAACGTCGCCGGCGGATCGCGCTGGTAGAGCACCGCGACGTCGACGTCGCTCCGCTGATCGTCGTCGCCGCGCGCAACGCTGCCGAACAGCCAGGCGGCCGCGAGATCGTCACCGGTCCCGCGTCCGGCGAGGCATCGCCTGAGTTCCTCGCCGATCACGCCACCTGCCCGGCTCGACATTCGATTCGCGTCCGACCCGATTCCCGATTATAGGCGCGACCTGCTCCCGTAGAGGCCGCCGCTCGAACACCGGTCCGCGCTGCACGGGTATGATGACGAACCGGCACTGGACGGCCCGGTCATGGGGGACCGGCCTGAAGAAGCGAGGGCGAGGATGAGCACGAAGACTTGGTGGACGACCGCTCCGGCCCGGATGTCACGATTGTGCGCGCTGGCGATCCTCGTCGCAGCGGTCGCGGGCGTCGGACCCGCCGCAGCCCAGGACCGCGACTTCACGCCGGTCACCGACGCCCTGCTCGCCGACCCCGATCCGGCCGACTGGATCAACTGGCGGCGGACGCTCGACGGCTGGGGCTACAGCCCGCTCGACCAGATCGACCGGGACAACGTCCACCAGCTCGGGCTGGTCTGGTCCTGGACGATGACCACCGGCCTGTCGCAGCCGACGCCGATCGTCTACGACGGCGTCATGTACCTGCCGGGCCCGCTCAACGTCGTGCAGGCGCTCGACGCGGTCACCGGCGACCTCATCTGGCAGTACCGCAAGCGCTTCGAGCGCTCGCCCGACGATTCGTTCCGCGCGCGCACGCGGTCCATCGCCATCTACGACGACAAGATCTACCTGAACACGAACGACGCCCACATCGTCGCCCTCGACGCGCGGACCGGCGAGGTGGTCTGGGATCACGTCGTGGCCGACAACCGGCTCGGCTACCGCTACACGAGCGGACCGATCATCGTGAACGGCAAGATCGTCGCCGGCATGACCGGCTGCGAGCGCTACAAGGACGGCACCTGCTTCATCTCCGCCCACGACCCGCAGACCGGGGCCGAGCTGTGGCGCACGTCGACCGTCGCCCAGCCGGGGGATCCGGGCGGCGACACCTGGGGCGACCTGCCGGCGATGTTCCGGGCCGGCGGCGACGCCTGGATTCCGGGCAGCTACGACCCGGCCACCAACCTCACCTTCTGGTCGACCTCGCAGGCCAAGCCGTGGGCGCGGCTGTCGCGCGGCACCGACGGCGACGCGCTCTACACGAACAGCGTGCTCGCGCTCGATCCGGACACCGGCGAGCTCGACTGGTACTACCAGTTCGTGCCCGGCGAGACGCACGACCTCGACGACGTGTTCGAGAGCGTGCTCATCGACCACCGCGGCCGGCAGTCGCTGTTCAAGATGGGCAAGCTGGGCATCCTGTGGGAGATCGACCGGCGGACCGGCGCATTCGTCGCCGCCCACGATCTCGGCTACCAGACGCTGGTCGACGTCGACGCCGCGACCGGCGAGACCACCTACCGGCCCGAGATGATCCCCGAGCCGGGCGAGGAGCTGGAGTTCTGCCCCGACTTCCAGGGCATCCGCAACTGGCGCTCGTCGGCGTACCACCCGGGGACCGGGATGCTCTACATCCCCATCCACCCGACCTGCGTCAAGGGCACGTTCAGCGAGGTGGCGCGCGAGCCGCACCCCACGGGCGACCTCTACTACTACGGGAACCCGCGCTGGACCGGCTGGCAGTCGGCGGGCCGGCTGCCGCACCCGAAGAGCCCCGACCACGACGGACACCTCGTGGCCATGGACATCGAAACCGGCGAGGTGCGCTGGCGCCACTCGACGCGCCTGCGCTCGCTCGCCGCCGCGTTGACCACCGCCGGCGGCCTGGTGGTGACCGCCGACGGCGACCGCTACCTGTACATCATGGACGTGGAGACGGGCGACGTGCTGTTCCGCACCCGGATGCCGTCGCCGGTGCAGGGCTTCCCCATCACCTACGCGGTCGACGGCCGGCAGTACCTGGCCGTCCCGGTCGGCGGCGGGCGGGTGCCGGGGGCCCCGAACGCGATGTACGTGTTCGCCCTCCCGGAGCGGCTGGCGCGGTAGGGGCGTTCGAGTCGTGGGGCGGACTCGACTGACAGGATCTGTCAGGGCGCCATGGCAGACTGCTTCCGGTAGGATTGTGGTTTCGTGCAATTGCGGCCTCGGCTCCCATGCAACAGGCTACATCGACGGCAGAGTTGAAGGGCGGGTTCGAGCGCTTCTTCCACGCATTGTGGGACAGGAACCCGTTCTCCTGGCAGACAGCCCTTGCTGACCGAGTACTGCGGCGCGCCGAGCATGCTCCGGAGCCGCCGACCGAAGCAGGAGAGTCTCCCTGGCCCGATGCCATCGCATTGCCGACGGCCTCGGGCAAGACCGCATGCATGGATATCGCCGTGTATGCTCTCGCCACCCAGGCCTCGCGACTGGAGTCGGGCGCGCCGATCACAGCCCCGAGACGCATCTTCTTCGTCGTCGATCGGCGCGTCATCGTCGACGAAGCGCACGAGCGTGCTCAGCGTCTGGCCAGGAAACTCAAGGCGGCAGAAGAGGGCATTCTGAAAGCGGTCGCGGACAATCTCCGACGCATTGCACACGGCGCGACGACCGGTTTCGAGGCGGAACCTCCGTTGGCCGTGCACGCGCTGCGTGGTGGCATGTACCGCTCGGAAGCCTGGGCGCGCAACCCATTGCAGCCGACTATCGTGGCGTCAACCGTCGATCAGCTTGGCTCACGCCTCCTGTTCCGCGCCTATGGACGTGGCGGTTCTGGCGCCTGGCCCGTCTACGCGGCGCTTGCCGCCAACGACAGCCTCATTCTGCTCGACGAAGCGCATTGCGCGCAGCCGTTCCTCCAGACACTGCAAGCAGTCCGGCTCTACCAGGGACCGCAGTGGGCTCACGAACCGTTGCGACGCTGTTTCCATCCCGTGGTGATGTCCGCGACGCCGCCTCCCGGATTGCACGACGTCTTTCGGGACGAGTCCACCGATGGCCGCAACCCGAATCACGAGCTGGGCAGGCGGCAGTTGGCGAAAAAGCCGGCCATGCTGAAGTCTGTACCGAAGGCCAAGGGGGATGCGGCCACCCGCGAGCTGTCGAAGGCGCTGGCCCAACATGCTCGGGATCTGCTGAATGACGCACGGCGGGCCATCGTCGTGTTCACCAATCGAGTTGCGACCGCGCGCGAAACATACCGGCGGCTGAGCGGCTGCGAGGATGCAACAACCGTCCTGCTCACCGGTCGCATGCGGGCCGTGGACAAGGACGCCGCGGCACGGCGGCTGCGGGAGCTGCAACTCGAATCAGGCGCCTCGAAGCATCGTGAATTGCAGACACCGGTCATCGTCGTCGCCACCCAGACCCTGGAAGTCGGCGCCGACCTGGACTTCGACGGTCTGCTCACCGAGTGCGCGAGCCTCGACGCTCTTCGCCAACGGTTCGGCCGCTTGAACCGCATGGGCCGGAACATCGATGCAAGAGCATTGGTACTCATCCGCGCCGATCAGGCCAAGCCGAAGCGGGACGACGACGATCCGATTTACGGCAAGGCGCTCACCAACACCTGGAACTGGCTCGACAAACACACGAACGCCGACGACGAGGTCGACTTCGGTATCGCAGACCTCGGCCGCCTGCTGGAAAGTGAGGAGTCGCTTGCCGGCCTCGCCGCGCCCTCGGCCGCTGCGCTGGTGATGCTCCCTGCGCACGTGGATTGCTGGGTCCAGACGGCGCCAGAGCCGCAGCCCTCGCCCGACGTGGCGCTGTTTCTGCACGGTCCCCGGGAAAGCGCTCCGGACGTACAGATCTGCTGGCGTGCGGACCTCGATCTGGCCAGCGATGAAGCTTGGAGATACGCCCTCGAATCACTTGCGTTGTGCCCTCCCAGCAGCACGGAAACACTGCCTGTCCCCATCGGCTTGTTCAAACGATGGCTGGCCGGAGAAGAAGCGGAGGATGCGGGCGGCGACGTCGAGGGCGCTCCGTCGGAAGACTCACCGGAGGGAACGCGGTCCAAGCTGGAGGAAGGCGATGGGTCGCACCGCCCCCGCTGGCGCGTTGTCCGCTGGCGTGGGGCGCCTACCGACCCGAAGGACATCACCTCGAGTCCGGCCGACATCCGTCCCGGCGACACCGTAGTGATCCCGACCGCACATCCGGGCTCACCGCTTCAGCTCGGCGACCTCCCCGTGGAAGCGTCCGACTGTCCGGCCACGCTCGACGTGGGGGATGCCGCACACCGTATCGCCCGCGCCAAACCGATCCTTCGCCTGCACCCCGCACTGGTGAACGCCTGGCCGGACTCGATAACCGCCAAGGCGACGGCGAGATCGATGCTGACCGATCTGGACCAGCGATACGACGAAGACCCTGACAGCGTCGTCGATAACGTGCGCCTCCTCCTCCGGAAGCTGTCGACAACGGATGTTGACATGCCGCCCCGCTATTCCTGGCTACCGCGAGCGGCAAAGGAACTCCAACGGGAGTTCCCGAGCGTCACGAAACTGCGCCGCGCGTGCCGCCTCGTTGGTGGCAGCACCGTTATCGTCCCCGGACGGCAGCGACAGCCAGCGCTCGGTCAAGGCGTCGCCGACTTCAGCGACGAGGACGACGGGGCTTCATCCGGCACATCACATCGCGACGGAAGGCCGGTACCGCTGCGCTCGCACCTGTCCGGCGTAGAGAGCATCGCGCGCAGCCACGCCGTCGGCTGCGGTTTGCCACAACAGTTGACCGAGGCCCTCGCCTGTGCAGCATCGCTTCACGACATCGGCAAAGCGGACCCGAGGTTTCAATCCATGTTGCGGGGAGGATCGCCCTGGCACGCCGGCGAACTGCTCGCCAAGTCCGCCGAGATGCCCGCGAGCCGGGCGGCGCGGGAGTGCGCCCGAGTCGCCGCTGGATACCCCCAAGGCAGCCGTCACGAACTCCTGTCCCTGCGACTCGCGGAATCCGCCCCGGAGTCCCTTCCGGATGCTTCGGGCCTTCGAGAGCTCGTACTGCACTTGATCGCCACCCACCACGGCCATTGCCGCCCGTTCGCACCCGTCGTAGCCGATATCGAACCCGTTTGCGTCGACTATGCGGTGTCCGACCACCAAATGCACTGGAATGGACCTACTGGTCTCGAGCGACTCGACTCCGGCGTCGCGGAACGTTTCTGGCGGCTGACACGCCGGTACGGGTGGTGGGGTCTGGCGTGGCTCGAAGCTCTGCTTCGGCTCGCCGACTGGCGACGCAGCGAATGGGAGGAGACTAACGATGCCGGAGAATGACGGTGGCCGACTCGTGTTGGCCGGGCTGGACGGCAGCAACCCGCTGGGCTTTCTGGCCGCCGTGGGCACGCTGCACACTCACTAGTGTCCCAAGAAACTCGGGACAGCCACCCGTAAGTCCCAGAGCATAAAAGAGATACAGCGATTTGGAGCTGTCATCGACTTGAACTCGCCCCCGCTTTGAGACGATGCTCGTGCCCGTTTCCGAGGAGATGGGAGCATGTACTCAGGCAAGCTGGTCTTCGCGCAGGTGATGGATCACCTGCCGATGCACACCTTCCGTCGCGCCGTGAGCCGATATGGCGGCAACCGTTACGTTAAATCCTTCCCGTGCCACAGCCAGTTTCTGTGCATGGCGTTCGCCCAACTTACGTATCGGGAGAGTTTGCGTGATATCGAGGTCTGCCTGCGTGCGCAGCGGCAGAAGCTCTATCACCTGGGCATTCGCAGCCCGGTTTCGCGCAACACCTTGGCCAATGCGAACAAGCAACGCGACTGGCGAATCTACGCCGAGGTGGCGCAAGCGTTGATCGGCATCGCCAGACCGATGTACGCCAGTGAAGACCTGGGTCTGGACCTCGATAACACCGTGTTCGCCCTCGACGCATCGACCATCGACCTGTGCCTGTCTATGTTTCCGTGGGCGCCGTTCCAGTCCACGAAAGCAGCGGTCAAGCTGCACACGCTGCTCGACCTGCGCGGCCCGATTCCGACGTTCCTGCATGTCTCCGACGGCAAAATGGCCGACGTTCACGCGCTCGACCGCTTCGCCCCCGAACCTGGCGCCTTCTACGTGATGGATCGTGCCTACCTCGACTTCGAGCGCCTGTACGCCCTGGCGGCGTTCGGCGCGTTCTTCGTCATCCGCGCAAAGTCCAACACGCGGTACCAACGTCGGTACTCTCGGCCGGTCGACAAGACGACCGGTCTTCGTTGTGATCAGACCATCGTGCTCACGGCCGCGGATTCCGCGTCCCGGTATACGCAGCCGCTCCGCCGCGTGAAGTACTGGGATGAATCCACGGACAAGACGTTCAACTTCCTGACCAACAACTTTGCGATCCCTGCGCTCACAGTCGCCGAGCTGTACCGGTACCGCTGGCAAGTCGAGCTGTTCTTCAAGTGGATCAAGCAGCATCTGCGGATCAGGTCGTTCTTTGGGACCTCGGAGAACGCCGTCAAAAGCCAAATCTGGATCGCGGTGTCGGTGTACGTGCTCGTGGCCATCATCAAGAAACGGCTGGATCTCCCAGTAAGTCTCTACACAATTCTACAGACACTGAGCTTGACGGTGTTCGAGAAAACCCCGCTTTTGCGGCTATTCTCTGAGACCGATTACACTTCTCATAGTGGCGGCACCCGTAACTTGTTGAATCTATTGGAGTAATTCCTGGGACACTACTGCTGCACACTGTAGCCCAAGCCGATCCCTCGGCCGATGCGCGCATGGAGTGGACGGCACTGCATGGGGCCTGGATACCGGCGCTGTCCGGCACCAGCCCACTTTCGGCGGAAGCACTGATCGAACTCCTCGCACCGGTTCTGTCTAATCGCTCAACGGCCGAATTCGACTTCGCTCAGGACTTGAACGTGAGCCCCGAAGCCTTTCTGGAAGTCGCCGCAGGGGCTCAAGGTGAAGCTTCCCTTCAGAAACGACGCAATGCAGATTTCACGGCATCTTTCGGCTGCGAAGTTACGCTCACGAGCGACCGGAAGAACATCCAGGACACCGCGATTCGCACGATGAGCGGAGCAGGACACCAGCACTTCCTTGGGACGATGAAGAACCTCGTCGCCAAGACCGACAAGGACCAGTTGCGCAGATCGCTGTTCGAGAGTTGGGACTACTCGGACGAGAAGCTTGGACTTCGCTGGGATCCAGAAGAAGATCGACGATATGCCTTGCGGTGGGACGATCCGTCCGCCGACACCGTACGGACCATGCGAGGTGCCAACCGTCTCGCGGTGGAAGCACTTCCCTTGCTTCCGACTGCGCCAGGCAACTCGCAGCTCTACACGACCGGGTTCTCCAGACAGGGCAGAGCCACAACGCTCACGTGGCCGATTTGGACAGCCACTCTGAGCGTTGACGTCGTGCGGTCCGTGCTTTCCCTGCCTGAGATTCAGACTCCCGAACCAGATCGTCGGAACCTATTTGCGATGGGAATAGTCGAAGTGTACAGGAGTCAGCGCATTACCGTCGGAAAGTATCGGAATCTCTCGCGCGCTCGACCCGCATGACGTAGACAGGAGTGGACACGATGCCTGACGACCTCGATTCAAGGACGTTGCGGGATGCCGTTTCCGGCGTCGCAGCCGCGTTTCGATGTGTGACCGACTACCAGCCTGCCGGCGGACCTGGCGATAAGATCTTTCCGCCGACGTACGAAGGCGGAAAGTACGCCACGGAGGACCGTGTCGATCCGGCGACGGGCGAAATGCAGCCGTGCGTCCTTCTGGATTCCGTCCAGTCGCAAGCCAACCGGATGGAGCTTGCACTACTCGAGGCTCATCGAACCGGCAAGGTGACGTTGCCCCTGCTCGTGACGCGCTTCGACCAAGACGAACTGCTCAAGAAGTTCACGGTCACCAGCCTCGAAGCACCGCACCGGGCCGCAGATGCCTTGTTCCGCGATAGTCTTCTGAACGGTGTCATCTTCCGCAAGTCGGAGGTAGGACGCCTCCTCGACACCGCAGATAAGCGCAACGCGACTGGGCTGTTTGGCCTTTGTCCCACGGCTCTTGTCTTCGGCATGTGGGATTCGACGGGTCCGCGTGGTGGGTTGGGAGCCAAGTTTCAGCGAGCCCTGGTCTCGGAGATCGTCGGCTTCGGCATGATTCCGGGCGTCAGGACGTCGAGCCGCATTGACCCGGCACAAGTCATGCTGGGTGCGGGTCCATTGTACGAGCGCAAGTCCGAGAGCGATCACGCACCTCACTGGACCTTGAGCGAATCCGAAGGCAGCGGAAGACTCAAGAAGACCGGGAAACCATCGGAAGCCGTCCATGGAAACATAGCGCCAACCGTTTCGGATGGGGGCGTTACGCTCACCAGGGCACGACAGACCACCACGCTCTCGCTGGCGGTTTTGCGCCGACTCAGGTTTCCGGTGGGCGAAATGGCGGACTCCGACCCGGATATCGATCTTTCGGCCCGCACGGTCCTGGCAGCCCTCGGGTTGGCTGCCGGCACGGTCGCGCGCTGTGATGTAGACCTGCGGTCGCGCTGCCACCTCTTCGCTGACACCGAACCGACGTGGGAACTCCTGGAACGACCCGGCAAACAGGCCAGGCAGTTCACGCTCGACCCCGACGCTGCATTCGGGTTGCTGGAGGAAGCAATCGCTGAAACGAGGCATGCCGGTCTGCCTTGGAGAGCTTCGATCGAGCTGACTCCTTCCTCGGACCTTGTTGAACTTGTTCGCCGGAGCCAGGAATTGGCCAGCGCACCGGGAGCGGAGATCGGCTGATGTTCGCTCTCGGGATCCGCTACCTGAACGGCTGGTCCATGGCGGCGGCCGATGGGACGCGAAAGGAGCGGCCGGAGTGGCCGCCGCACCCGGAACGCGTGTTCATGGCCTTGGCGGCAGCGTGGTTCGAAACGGGTGAGGACGCCGAGGAAGGCGACGCGTTGCGTTGGTTGGAGTCGCTGGCGCCTCCGGCCGTCGCCGCCTCAGCGGCTACCTCGCGCACGAGCGTTGTCAGCTACGTTCCAATCAACGACACCCGCGTGGGAAGCAGGGCGCCCTCCAGTAACGCACTGGACGAACTCAAGGCCGCCGGACTAGCCGTGCTGCCGCAACATCGAGCACGTCAGCCCCGCGGGTTTCCAGTGGCCGTCCCCCACGAACCCACCGTGTATCTGGTCTGGCATGAACCCGACTTGGGCGGCCACCGCGGGGCACTGGAGCGACTTGCCACGAAGGTCACGCACGTGGGCCATTCTGCGTCCCTCGTTCAGGCGTGGGTGGAGCAGGGTTGTACCGTGGATGCGGCGTGGGAGCCAACCGAGAGTATTGCCGTGCATCGGCTGCGCGTCCCGTCGGCCGGACGCCTCGACGAATTGGCGAGGGCCTTCAACGGTGACGCCTGGATTGCCTATCGAGACCTCCGCGCAGAGATCGAGCAGGCTCGGGCCGACTTGAAGGGCATGAAGCAGCCACCGCGCGTCGCGTGGCGTTGCTTCCCGGAGGTCGTGCTACTGGCTGCCGAAACACCGACCAAACGGCATCCGGAATACCCAGCAGCGAAGTCAGGCAACCCCGCGGCCGCCGCGAACCTCGTTCGTGACATGGTGGTCCAAGCGGGTATCGAGGCCGTACGGTCGATGATGGAAGAGGCAACCGACGGCACTCTCCCTATCCTTGTGAGCGCGCACGCATATGAGCGCGATGGCTTCAATGCAATTCCGGCCGCATTGGCGAAGTTGCTGAGCGAACGCCTGGGTGTCCCGTACGACACGACCGTGGTACAGACCAATGTTGTGAGTCACACTGGCGCCGACGGCTACAGCCGGCTCGCCGGACAGGCGGCGTTCGGAGGCGACGTGGATTCGGGGCGCCGATGCGTGATGGTGGACGACTTCGTCGGCCAGGGCGGCACACTGGCGAACCTGCGCGGCTAGATCGAAAATCAGGGAGGCTTGGTCGTCGGCGCACCCGTCGGCGCGGTCAGCTTGACTGGCAAGGCATACTCGGCGAGGTTGAACCCCTCGGAGGAGCGGCTCCATGAACTCAGAACGAAGCACGGATCGGACTTCGAGAAGTGGTGGCGGGAACACTTCGGCCACGCCTTCGATTGCCTTACTCACTCGGAAGCTCGGTACCTCGCCCACTCCCCGGATGTTGACACGATCCGAAGTCGACTTGCTGCGGCGGTGCGCGAAGGAGGCGGCCGAGGTCACGCACGAAGTCCTCGCGAACAGAGACTTCACGTCAGGAACCTGACAGCCTTGCTCGACGAGCGGTTCCCGGGCGGCCAACCACGAGCCCCAAGGCGTCCGCCCCCTGGCAGGTGGCAGGCATACGGTCGTCCGGGCAAGGACGTTGCCGACTCTCAAGCGCACTCGATATTCGATCCCCGCATCGTCGTCATCGGCATCAGCGGGGCCCGTCCCGCACTACCAGCCACGCTGAAGCTCACTGCCGCCCTGCGCGGCCTGCTGATGCGCGAATGCCCGGAGCAACCGCCGCCAGAGTGGCTCAGCGGCCACGGGCGAGCCGGCGAGCCTTCCTCGGCGCCACACGTGGCCTTCGCGCCACTTCCCTTCGTCGGTTCGCCGCACGCGGACAGCCGCATCCTCGGCTTGGCTCTGATCCTTCCGGGCGAATTGAAGCCGGAGGAAGCCGGACGTTGCCTGGAACCGGCCCTGCGGGACGCCGCCACCGGCCTGCCGAAAGCGCAGCGCCTGTTCGACAGCGCGTGGTTGGAGTGCGCCATCGAGCTCGAAACGCGTGAACGCCCGCCGCAGAATCTGAGAGCCGACACCTGGACCCGTTCGTCGGCCGTCTGGGCCAGCGTGACGCCCGTAGTGCTGAACCGCCACTTCAAGGGCGAAGACAAATGGGAGCAAGCGGCCGAGAGCGTGAAAGACGCCTGCGGACACATCGGCCTCCCACGTCCCCGCGAGGTCTTGCTGCACCCGGGTTCGCGCGTCGAGGGCGTCCCCCACGCTCGATACTTCCCGCAATTGACCCGCAAGAGGAACGGCGGACGCCAGAGCCACAGCCACGCGGTGATCGTTTTCGATGAACCTGTGGAGGGCCCCGTGCTCGTTGGGGCCGGACGATTCCGCGGATACGGGCTCTGTCGACCTATTCTGTAGCCGCTCTTGCCCGCTCGCCGCCCGTCGTCTCGGAGCTCGGGAACCAACGCTGAAGCGTCGACTTGAGCTCATTAAAGGCCGGATCGGTGCAATGATGCAGATTCACGGTCTCGGCGATTCTCCGATACAGCCTCGCGGACCGCGGCGTCCGCGTCTTGCGCAACACGGCTTTCAGCGCCCGCTTCGGGTCGGATGGCTTCAGTTCGTCCGGCGCCCACAGCCCGCGGCTCATGAGCCAGCCACGAAGACCCGCATAGTTGTCTTCCCACCCGAGGATCTCGGGGACGTGCCTCGATCCGTTCCAGATCCAGGCTTCCAGTTCCGGTTCGACAACGATGGCCTTGCACCGGTCTTCCCAACCGTTCCGTGACAGGCTACGCTCCACGTCGTCTCGGATCGACTCCCGCCTCTCCCTCGGATCTCCACTTCCGTGCTTGTCGAACACCACGATCGCGTATCGATGGTCACGGATAAACCTGCGCAGCCGTTCTGCGGCATCTGACCTGCATCCGGAGTCTCGTCGAAGATTACGGTCGATCCGGAACGAGACCGGGCGCATCCCGATGCTCGCAGGCCGATCCAACAGGCACTCGACGGTGCCGGCGATGTCCAGGTCCGGCACCAGCACCACGAGGTCCGTTCCCTCGCCGACGCCGCTCATCCGAGCACATCTGGAGCGAAGAGCAGATCCATGTCGGCGGCGCGGCGCCACTCCCCGAGGCGGGGATGGTCGGTTCCCGAAACGACGTCGGTCGCGCCTTCCGGGTCCGTGGCGAAACAGAGTACTTCTTCCGGGCTCGCGCAACCCAGCAGGGTCGGCGAATGCGTCGTGATGAACACGTGCGAGCCGTAGACGGATGACAGCGACTGATACACCGCCTCTATCGCCAGCGGATGGATCCCGTTCTCGGGTTCTTCGATGAGATATATCTGTCCGGTATCCGGAAGATAGGAGATCACCGTCAGGGCCAGGAGGCGCAGTGTGCCCTCGGACACCGACCAGGACGGCACCTCGATTCCTGCGCCGTACGACAGCATCAGATACGCTCGATGATCGTCTTCGCGTTCCACGACGCGCACGTCCTTCAGTGCGGGCAGGACGACGCGCACATGATCGAGCCACTCCAGGAAGCGCGTTTCGTGCTTCCCGACGAGATGACGCACGATCCAGGGCAGATTGGAGCCATCCGGGCTCAGCACCGCCCCTGCGTGAGCGGGAGGACTGGCTTCACGCAACCTGTGCCCGTCCAGCACCAACTTGCGCAGCTTCAAGCCCAGCATGTCGAACTTCAGCGCGGCCATCGCAGCATCGAGCCTCTGGTGCAGGTCTTTCACGTCGCCGTCGGTCGACCGTTCCTCATCGATGCTGTCGAGGCGCGACCGAACGTCATCGATATAGTCGCTGAATCTCCTCGCCCCGCGAAACAGGATGCGAGCACACTTGTCCTGTCCGGTACCGAGTAGCGAGGGCACCGGGTCCAGCGGCGCGGGGAACCGCGATACCGGGCGCGGCGTGCCCACGCAATCTCTCACCACAAGACCTTGCACCGTCTCGAGGTACGGACCTGCCTCATCGTCGCGAGCGACCAGTTCGTACCGGATCACGTCTCCTGCGGATTCTTCAGACGGGTCTCCTGCGTCGAGATCGATCGCCAACTCGAATCGGCCGTGCCCCTGCCGTCCCCACACCAGATCCCGGAAGTCGGGGACGCGCTTGCGAACCGCGCTCTCGATGCTGCCGGGGGTCAGGTCGGCGAAGAACCCGACGACGTCGAGCAGCGTGCTCTTGCCGCTGGCGTTGGGCCCCACGAGGATGTGGAAGTTGCCGGCGAGTCGCACGTCCACATGGCGGAGACACCGGTAGTTCAGCGCCTGGATGCGTCGAACCATGAATCAAGCCTACAACGGATGTTCCGGTGCACGCGCGCTGCCCGAGCGGGCGGCGCGGTAAGCGGCGACGGCCCGTGCGGTCCGGCTCCCGGTGGTACCATCCTCCGCGAGATGCCGGGCAACAGCTTCGGGCAGGCGTTCCGCATCACCACGGCCGGCGAGTCGCACGGACCCGGGAACCTCGTCATCGTCGACGGGTGCCCGCCGGGACTGCCGCTGGGCGTCGAGGACCTGATCCCGGACCTGGCGCGCCGCCGCCCCGGCCAGAGCGCCATCGTGACGCAACGCGACGAGCCGGACGCGCCGGAGATCCTGTCCGGGGTGTTCGAGGGAAAGACCACCGGCACGAGCATCGCCATCCTCGTCCGCAACCGTGACCAGCGCAGCCGCGACTACTCGGCTATCAGGGACAAGTACCGCCCGGGCCACGCCGACCACGCCTACGACGCGAAGTACGGGTTCCGCGACTACCGCGGCGGCGGGCGGTCGAGCGCCCGCGAGACGACGGTCCGCGTGGCCGCCGGGGCCATCGCGAAGAAGCTGATCGCGGAGGAGTTCGGAGGACGCGTCGTCGGGTACGTGAAGCAGGTCGGCGACATCGCGGCGGACGTCCCGGACCCGGCCGCGGTCACCCTCGGCCAGGTGGAACGCCTGCCCGACGGCCGGCCCAACATCGTGCGCTGCCCCGACGCGGCGGCGGCCGAGCGCATGGTGGCGCTGATCGAGAAGATGCGCGCCGCGCAGAACTCCATCGGCGGCGTGGCCGAGATCGTCGCCGCCGGGGTGCCGGCCGGTCTCGGCGAACCGGTCTTCGACAAGCTGAAGGCGGACCTCGGCAAGGCGCTGTTCAGCCTGCCGGCGGTGCTCGGGGTCGAGTACGGGGTCGGCTTCGGCTGCGCCACGCTGCGCGGCACCGAGAGCAACGACGTCTTCCATGCGGCCGGCAGCCCCCCGCGCATCGCGACCCGCACGAACCGCCACGGCGGCATGCTGGGCGGCATCTCCAGCGGGATGCCGATCGTGCTGCGGGCCGCGGTCAAGCCGACCAGCAGCCTGCCGCAGCAGCAGCAGACGGTGACCCGCGACGGCGAGCCGACGACCATCGCCACGAAGGGCCGCCACGACCCCTGCCTGCTGCCCCGCTTCATCCCGATGGCGGAAGCGATGGTCGCACTGGTCCTCGCGGACCAGTGGCTGCGCTGGCGGGGCGCCACCCCCACGCTATAATCCCGGCAACCTGGGAGGTTGATTCCGATGCATGCCGAGGCGAAACCCGTCAACGTCGGTGCCGTAGCCAAGATAGCCGCCGCCGGCGCGGCCCTGATCGTCGTGTTCGGCCTCGGCTGGCTGACCGCCGCCACGGGGAGAGGCCAGGAAGCGGATCCCGCCTCCCTGACCGACCTCGAGCGGGAGTTCACCGAGCGGATGCGCAACGTCGTCCTGGTCGGCCACTTCACCATCGAGGGACAGGAGCGCCGCGACGGCCTGCCCGAGCGCTACGAGATCAGCGAGGTGACGAAGCTGGAGGGCGACCGCTGGCGGTTCGACGTCCACCTGACCTACGGCAGCGTCGACGCCACCCTGCCGGTGGTCGTGCCGATCGTCTGGGCCGGCGATACGCCGATGGTCAGCATCACCGACTTCGCCATCCCCGGCCTGGGCGACGAGTTCGGCGCGCGGGTGGTCTTCTACGACAGCCGCTACGCCGGCACCTGGGACCACGGCGAGTACGGCGGGCTGATGTACGGCACCATCGAGCCGCTCGACGCGGAAGACCCGGAATAGCGCCGCCAAACCCGTCGCAGGCTCCGTGTCTGGCCCCAGCCCCCACCGCTCCAGGAGTCTGCGGCGCAGAACTCACTGCGTTGCGTTCTACGGCGCAGGCTCCCCGGTCAGAACGCCCGCTCGTAGCGCCAGCCCGACTCCAGCATCCACAACCGGTGCCGCGGTCCGGGCAGGTCGAGCGGGCCGCCCCCGTGCGCGGCGTCCTGGTGGTACAGCGCGACCTGTCCCCCGTCCACGTCGAGCAGGTCGCCGAGCAGGCGCTCCTCCGGCCACGCCGTCACCGCGGCCAGCGCCGTCTCCACGTCGTCGAACGCCGCCATCCGCGTCGTCAGCGCGAACGTGGGCGCGGCCAGCTTGATCTCCCCCGCCGCCTGCCGCCCGAGCGCCTCGGCGGGGGACAGCCACTGGTGCGCGTGGATCTCGCCGCCGTCCACCGTGATGCGGTCGGCCGGGGCCGGCGCCACGAAGAACCAGGTGGCGAAACGGATGGGGCTGACCTCCGGCGTGGTCCAGTGGACCGCGAACGCCAGCGACTCGGGCGTCACCTCGACGCCCGCCTCCTCGCGCGCCTCGCGCACGGCGGCGCGCCGCGCCCCCGCGGCCTCGTCGCCCGGCGCGGCCGGATCGGCGTCGCCCGCATCGATCCGGCCGCCCGGAAACACCCAGTAGCCGCCGTGGAAGGCGAGGGTCGGATTCCGGCGCAGGAAGAGAATCTCCAACCCGGCGGCCCCGGAGCGGACGAGCATGACCGAGGCGGCCGGCCGCGGCGTCACGGGCGTTGCAGTCACGCGACGTAGTGTACCGCCAACCGGCCAGCGAGCCGGCCGGGCTCCCGCGCGCCAGGCGGTACCACGCCAAGCGGTACACTGTACCGTTTTGTCCATCGCCGAGGTCGTCTTCGTGACGGTGCTCACCTTCGTCGGGTCGACGCTGCAGGGCGCGATCGGCTTCGGGATGGGTCTGCTCGCGGCGCCGCTCCTGATTCTGCTGGACCCGCGGTTCGTGCCGGCCCCCATCCTCGTCTGCACCCTGGTGCTGACGCTGCTGATGGCGTACCGGGAGCGCCACGCGATAGACCTCCACGGCGTCAAGTGGGCGATGCTCGGACGCGTCGCGGGCACCGTCGTCGCGGGCGGCATCCTGGCGATCGTGGCGGCCGACACGCTGGTGCTGCTGTTCGGGGTCTTCATCCTGGCCGCCGTGGCGATGAGCGTCTCCGGGCTGCGCTTCGTACCCACGGGCCGCGCCCTGGTCGCTGCCGGCGTGCTCTCGGGCGTGCTCGGCACGGTCGCAGCGGTCGGCGGCCCGCCGCTGGCGCTGCTCTACCAGGACGCCTCCGGCGCCCGCATCCGGAGCACGATCTCGGGCTTCTTCGTGGTCGGCACCGTCGTATCGCTCGCGACGCTGTGGATCGTCGGCCGCTTCGGCGCCGGCGAGCTCCGGCTGGCGCTGGTGATGCTGCCCGGCATGCTGGCCGGACTCGCCCTGTCGCGGCACGTCACGCCCTACGTCGACCGCGGCCGTACCCGGCCGGCCGTGCTCACCGTCGTGGCCCTGACCGGCGCGGCGATCGTCGTCCGCGAGCTGGTGCGGTAGCCTGCGCCTCGGAACCCACTCGGTTGCGTTCCCCGGCGGAGGCTCCCGGCCTGCCCGTGGCAACGGGACGGCCGCGATCCGCCGGCCCGCAATCGTGACGGACCGCCCCGCGGGCGCCGCAGGACGCCTCGCCGGTTGACCCCGCCGCCGATTGGATCGATCCTTGGGGATTGCATCCAGTTTCCGTGTCCCCTCGTTGAGAATCAGAGAGGTGTTCCGATGAAACCCCGTCATCTTCCGCTGCTGCTCGCGGTGGTCACCATCGCATCCCTGGCGGCGGCGCCGGCCCTCGCGCAGGGCGAGGCGCCCCGGACGCCGTGGGGCGCGCCGGACCTGCAGGGCATCTGGGACTTCCGCACCATCACGCCGATGGAGCGTCCCGAGGATTTGGGCGACCGGGCCTTCCTGACCGAGGAGGAAGCCGCGAACCTCGAGCAGGCCACCGTCGACCGCAACGCGCAACTGCTGGTGGCCGAGGCACGGCGGACCGAGGCCGGCGGCAACGTCGGGGCCTACAACAACTTCTGGATGGACCGGGGCACGCGCACGGTCAGCAACCGGCGCACGTCGCTGATCGTCGATCCCCCGAACGGCCGCATTCCGCCGGTGACCGCCGACGGACAGGCCCGCAAGGACGCGGTGGCCGTGCGGCGCGGGCGTCCCGCCTTCGGCCCCGAGGACCGCAGCATCGGCGAGCGCTGCCTGCTCGGCTTCAACGCCGGCCCGCCGATGGAGCCGCGCGCCTACAACAACCACGCGCAGCTCTTCCAGACCCCGGACCACGTGGTGATCCTCAACGAGATGGTCAACGATTCGCGCATCATCCCGCTGGACGGACGCGACCACCTGCCGGAGGACGTCACGCAATGGCGGGGCGACTCGCGCGCCCGCTGGGAGGACGACACGCTGGTCGTCGAGACCCGCAACTTCCATACCGACACCGCGTTCAGCGAGCGCCAGGGATCGAGCCCCGGCATGGTGCTGACCGAGCGCTTCACCCGCGTCGACGACGAGACGCTGTTCTACGCGGCGACGATGGACGATGCGTCCACCTGGACGCAGCCGTGGACCTTCGAGGTGACGATGTTCCGGACCGACGAGCCGGTCTACGAGTACGCCTGCCACGAGGGCAACATCGGCATGGACGGCATCCTCGCCGGCGCGCGCGCCGACGACGCCCGGGCCGCCCAGCAGCAGTAACCGGTCACGGACCTGACAGATACCGGAGTCAATCCATGAAACGTCGCTTCCCATGCACCGCAATCATCCTCTCCGCCGCGCTCGGCGCCGGCCTCGCCGGCCCCGCCGCCGCCCAGGTGGAGGATTACACCCCGGTCACCGACGACATGCTGCGCGAGCCGGCCCCGTCCGACTGGCTGAGCTGGCGGCGGACGCTCGACGGCCAGGGACACAGCCCGCTCGACCAGATCACGACGGAGAACGTCGACGACCTGCGGCTGGCCTGGAGCTGGAGCCTCGGAGCGGGCTCGCAGCAGACCACGCCGCTCGTGCACGACGGCGTCCTGTACATCGCCAATCCGGGCGAGGTCGTGCAGGCGCTCGACGCGTCCAACGGCGACTTCCTCTGGGAGTACCGGCGCGACGCGCCCGAGCCCGGGGACAGCTTCGGCGGACCGCCGCCGGGCCGGCAGCACCGCAACATCGCGATCTACGAGGACAAGGTCTACCTGAACACCGCCGACGCCCACATCATCGCCATCGACGCGCGCACCGGCGAGGCGGTCTGGGACACCGACGTCGGCAGGGGGGTCGGCTTCCAGTACTCCAGCGGCTCGATCGTCGCCGACGGCAAGGTGGTGTCGGGCCTGACCGGCTGCGGGCGCTACCGCGAGGACACCTGCTACATCGTGGGGCTCGACGCGCGCACCGGCGACGAGCTGTGGCGGACCTCCACCATCGCCCTGCCCGGCGAGCGGGGCGGCGACACGTGGGGCGACCTGCCGCTCATGTTCCGGGCCGGCAGCGACTCGTGGATCCCGGGCAGCTACGACCCGGTCACCCGCACGCTCTTCCACGGCACGTCGCAGGCCAAGCCGTGGGCGCGGGTGGTGCGCGGCACCGACGGCGACGCCCTCTACACCAACTCGACCCTCGCGCTCGACCCCGACACGGGCGAGATGAAATGGTACTTCCAGCACATCCCCGGCGAGACGCTCGACATGGACGAGACCTTCGAGCGGATCCTGGTCGACTACGACGGACAGCGCTCGGTGTTCACGATGGGCAAGATGGCCGTGCTCTGGGAGCTCGACCTCGAGACGGGCGCGTTCCGCAACGCGCACGACCTCGGCTACCAGACCTTCGCCGACGTCGATCCCGAGACCGGGGAGGTCACGCACCGGGAGGGCATGATCCCCGAGCTCTACGAGGAGGTCTTCTGGTGCCCGAGCACGGCCGGCTTCAAGAGCTGGCGTGCGATGTCGTACCACCCGGAGACCGAGGCGTTCGTCATCCCGATCAACCTGAACTGCGAGACCGGCGTGTTCGGCCCCGTCGAGCGGGTCGCGGGGGGCGGCGGCACGGGCCCCGTACGGCGCACCAACCACTTCCACCCGGACAGCCCCGGCCAGCTCGGCGAGCTGCTGTCGATGAGCATCCGCACCGGCGAGGTCCTCTGGCGGCAGCGGTTCAAGACCCCGATCAACAGCGCGGCGCTGACCACCGCCGGGGGCCTGGCGTTCGCGGGTAGCTGGGACCGCTACCTCTACGCCTTCGACGTCGCCGACGGCGAGATCCTCTGGAGCCGGCGCCTGCCGACCTCGATTCAGGGCTTCCCGATCAGCTACGCGGTCGACGGCCGGCAGTACGTCGCGGTGCCGGTAGGCGCCGGCGGGGCGAGCTGGCAGGGCATGATCCCGGCCGATCTGATGCCGGAGGAGAAGCGTCCGGTCGGAGGCAACGGGCTGTTCGTCTTCGCGCTCGACGAATAACCGGTCCTCTCGAATGCGGGGGTCTCGGCAGCCGTACCGGCGGCCGGGACCCCGCGGCCCGCCCCACCCCGCCACGACGCCCCGGCCCCTGCGCTCGCCGGCACGGCGCGCGAAGCGCCGCGCTCAGGCGAACACCAGCGTGACCGTCTCGGCCACGCACGCCGGCTTGGCCTCGCCCTCGATCTCGATGACGAACCCGCTGATGAGCCGCAGCGACCCCGGTGCGGTCCGCCCGACCGTCTTGATGGTCAGCACGCCCCGCACCCGCCCGCCGACCGGCACGGCGTTGGGAAAGCGCACGCGGTTCACGCCGTAGTTGATGACCCGGGACACGCCGGTGAGCGTCAGGATCCGATCGCGAAAGCCGGGGATCAGCGAGAGGGTCAGAAAGCCGTGGGCCACCGGCCCGCCGTACGGCGACTCGCGCCGCGCGCGCTCGACGTCGCAGTGGATCCACTGGCGGTCGAAGGTGGTATCGGCGAAGCGGTCGACCATCTCCTGCGTGACGGTCAGCCAAGCGCTGGCCCCGACCTCCTGCCCGGCCAGGCCCTCGATCTCGTCCAGCCCCCGTATCTCGCGCAATCGGCCGCTCCGATCCGGGGCATCCGCCGGATGCCCCGGACAGGTTCGTGTTCGCTCCCCGCCTACTGCGCCGCCGCGGAGAAGCTCAGCTCGGGGTCGTACCGCAGCACGCTGCGCTCGATGGACAGCAGGACGCCGGTCAGCCGGGCCGCCACCAGGTCGGCCTGCTCCCCGAAGGTCCGCTGCAGGATGGTGGGCCGGTCGAGCTCGCCGAAGCTGGCGTGGTTCTCCACGATCTGCCACACCGTGGGGCCCGGACCGAACACGCGCTCGTAGACGCCGAAGACGACGTCGGCTCCGCGGAACTGCGGGATGTTCTCACGCAGGAACGCCTCCCAGTCGGCATTCCGTCCCGGCGCCACCTGGATGCTCGTGATCCAGGCCAGCGACAGGCCGCTGACGTCGTCCGATTCGACGCTCAGATCGGGGCGGTAGCGCACCGCGTAGCTCTGGCGGGCGGAGAGGGTCCGGCGGATGCGATCGCGGATCCGCCCCAGACGGTCGGGCTCGAGCACGCGCCCGAGCGGTCCGCCGAAGTCGAGGTCCCCGAGGCTCTCGAGCGGCGTCACGAACAGCCGCTCGTAGGTGTTGCCGAACTCCGCGGTGCGCCACGCCGAGCGCCACGGCACGCCGGCGCGCTGCAGAGCCGGATTGACCTCCTCGAGCTGCATCTCGATGAAGTCGTCGAGCTCCCGCGGCAGGACCTGCATGATGTCCACCCGCATCCACGAGGTGGCATCCTGAGCGAGCGTCACGGACCCGACGCCGGGAATCGAGACCACGCCGACGACCAGCGCCGCGCACCAGAAGACGAGACGTTTCATGACAGCCTCCCGTGGATGCGTCCGGCCGCGCAGATGCGCCGGAATCTCACAACCGGGATCTACCACTGTATCACCGTCGCGGGCCCGCTGCGGATTCGGAATGCGCAAAATCGCACTCCGCAGGGGAACCGCCGGCGGACGCGTACCGTCACGCGTTGCGCCGGGAGCGGCGAGCGCCGCGATCGGAGGCGCCGGTCACGGCCGGCCCGCCGCGGCGATTCCCTCCCGCTCGTCGACGCGCCACAGAATCGATCCGCCGATCAGGAAGAAGACCAGCAGGCTCGCCACCCCGACGCGCTGGCTGTAGACGTCGCTGAGCACGCCCAGCAGCGCCGGGCCGAGGAAGGACGTCACCTTGCCGGAGAAGGCGAAGAAGCCGAAGAACTCCGACTCGTGCTTCGCAGGGACGAAGCGCGCCATCAGCGAGCGGCTCGCCGACTGGTTGGGCCCGGCGAAAACCCCGACCAGGATCGCCGAGACCCAGAACCACGCGCGGGAAGGGGCCAGCGCCCCGATGATCGTGGCGCCCGCGAGCGCCGCCACGCTCCACGCGATGGTCGCGCGGCCGCCGATCCGATCATCGACGAAACCGAACGCGAGCGCGCCGAGGCCGGCCCCGACGTTGATGACGATGCCGAACATGATGAGCTCGGTGAAGTCGAAGCCGAACGTTCCGACGGCGTAGATCCCGCCGAACGCGAAGATCGTCACCAGGCCGTCGTTGTAGAAGAGCCGCGCCAGCAGGAACCGGGCGACCTGCCGATAGCGCCGCAGATGGCGGACGGTGGCGGCCAGATCGCCGAAGGCGCGGCGGATGCTCTGCCCGTCGCCCGACACCGGATCGTCCCGCAGGAACACGAAGGCGGGGATGGCGAACAGCAGGAACCAGCCGGCGACCAGCAGGTTGGTCGCGCGCAGATTGAAGCCCTCGTCGGTCGGAATGCCGAACAGCGGCGTCTCGGGCAGCACGAAGACGACCAGCGCCGCCAGCAGCGCCATCAGGCCGCCGGCGTAGCCCAGCCCCCAGCCGTAGCCCGAGATGCGTCCTATGCGTTCCGGCGCGGCGATGCCGGAGAGAAAGGCGTTGTAGAAGACGAGGCCCAGCTCGAACGCCACGTTGGCGACGACGAAGACGCTGAGCGCAATCAGCACGGCGTTGGGCTGGCTCGGCCGCACGAACGCGAGCGCCACCGTCGCCGCGACGCAGAGGAGCGAGCAGAGAATCAGGTACTTGCGCCGGCCGCCCCGGTCGGCCAGCGCGCCGGCGATCGGGGCCAGCGCCGCGATGGCCAGCGCGCTCACCATGATGCCGCGCGACCAGAGCGCGGTGCCGCGACCGGGATCGTCCGCGAACGCCGAGGTGAAGTACGCCGAGTAGACGAACGTGACGACCAGCGTGGTGAACGCCGAGTTCGCCCAGTCGTACAGGCACCACGACCAGATGATCCGGCGCTGGGCCTTCTCCTCGCCCGGTTGCACGGCGGCCTGCATGGTTCACCTACAATACGGCGAACGCCGCGGCGCCCGCCACCGGACGCGCGGCCCGGAGGAAGATCGAAGCCATGCCGCTCTATGCCCTGATCGCCCGCGACCCCGGAGCGGAGCGCCGCCGGCGCGCCCGTCCCGCGCACCTGGAGCACATGAACCGGCTCGACGAGGCCGGGCGCCTGCGCCACGGCGGCCCGCTCCTCGACGGCGACGAGAACACCGTCGGCAGCCTGATCGTCCTGGAGGCGGAGAGCCTCGAGGACGCGCAGGCGACCTTCGCGCGGGACCCTTACCTCGTCGACGACGTGTTCGAGCGCTACGAGATCCTGGAGACGAAGCAGATCTACCCGCGGCAGGCGTGACGCGCACGCGCTCAGCGCGGGACGTCGGGAAAGCGCGGGCGTCCCGGCTCGAGCTGCGTGCCGAGCGAGTTGAGCGCGATCGAGACCATCCGGTAGCCGGCTACGGTGATCACGACGTCGATCAGCTCCGGCACGCCGTAGCGCCCGGAGAGAGCCTGCCAGGTCTCGTCCGAGAGGGTGTCGTGGCGGTGCAGCTCGTCGGCCGCCCGGATGAGCGCCGCGTCGAACGGATCCCAGCCGGGCGCATCCGCTCCGACCGCGATCCGGCGGATCTCGTCGTCGGTCATCCCGATGCCGCGCGCCACCCGCACGTGCTGCGACCACTCGTACTCCGAGCCGCAGAGCCAGCCGATCCGCAGAATCAGGATCTCGCGGGCCCGGTCCGACAGCGTGGCGCCGGTCCGGATGTAGGCCGACTGCACCGCCCGCGGGCGGAAGAAGATCGGGTGGCGGGCCAGCGTCGCGTAGAGATTCAGCACCGGGCGGCCCGCATCGTCGGGATCGAGCAGGCCGCGGACCTCGTCGGTCCAGGTGTCCCGCGCGAGTGGTTCCAGCCGCGCGGTGCCGAGGCGCACGGGAGTCGGCCCGGCCGGCCCCATCGTGCGCTCGACGCCGGCCGGCAGGCGGTCGGCGAACCGCTCGTCCGGCTCGACTCCGAGGCTGTTGGCCAGCATGGCCAGCAGGATGTACTCCGCGCCCGAGAAGATGGTGTCGATGAGCTGCGGGACGTTGTAGCGGGTCGCCAGCTCGTCCCAGGAGGCGTCGCTCAGGAACGCGTCGCGGTACAGCTCGTCGGCGGCGCGGATCATCAGGCGGTCCCAGGGCCCCCACCCGGCGTCGGGCCCCTCGGCCACGCGGCGAAGATCGCGGTCGCCCAGGCCGACCCCGCGCGCCTCGGCGGCCAGCTCCGCCCACAGCGCCTCGGAACGGCAGAGCCAGGCGGCGCGCAGCCCCAGGAGAAGCTGGTCGACGGCCGGCACCATCGAGCGCTGGCGCAGATAGGCGGCGAGCGGCCCGAGGCCGTGCAGCGCCGGAGGGTGCCGGGCGAGCGCGCGGAGCAGGTTGGTCGCCCGCTGCGGATCGACGCCGAACGCCGCGATGCCGCTGCGGACGTCGTCGGTCCAGGCGCCGGCGGCGGCCGGATCGACCGGCTCGACCCGGGACGCCGGAGGTGATCCCCGACTTTCGGGAGGGGCGGAAGCCGCGGCCGCGGCCGGCACGGCGCCCAGCACGGCGGCGATCACGACGGCCGGCAGCAGGCGTTGCATGCTATCGCTCCTACCAGTATTCGACGTCGAGCCCCTCGATCCGCCCGAAGCTCCGGCGTCTCCCCACGCCGCCGAACGCCGTTTCGGCATGCGGGCATCCTACGGAAGCTGCACACTCTGCGCAACCGCGCGCCCCCTCGTTGGCGCCGCCGGACGCTGGGCGGCCCTCCGGAGCTCGCGCCCCCGGGCGGGCGGAGTGCCGGGGCCGCTCGCCCAGCGTCTGCGTCACGTCGCCCCCCAGCAGCCGCTCGATCTCCCGTGTCGCTTCGGCCGCCAGCGACTTGGCGATCACCGCGGTCTGCGGTTTTTTTTGCTGCGCTGCCGGTCGCCAGCCGCGCCTCGCTCAGGGCATCGTTGACCTCGATGAACCTCTTCGACAATTGCCGGAAGCGGCGATACTCGGCGAGCCGCGCCTGCGTCTCCGACCCGGCGTGGGCCGGGATGATGCGTGTGACCGTCTTGCCGGCCTGCTTGCGTTTCAGGGACACTCTGTAATATCCTTAGATTGTGCTTCACCCTCGACCGTCAGGCTTGGTGCTATTTTTTCTGGCCTGCTTGGCCATGGCTCTGTTCGTCCTGTCGGCGGATGCGTTCGCGCAGACGGTAAGGGTGACACCGGACTTTATCCGCTTCAGCGAGGATGAGTCAACGACCGTCACGGTAGAAGTCACGGGATTCCCTTCTGGTCCTCGTAACTCTGATCGGATTGCATGGTGGAGTCTTGAAGGCTTTTACAAATGGCAGCTTGCTCCGTTCACCGGGGTTCTTGAAACCAGCTGCTCCATCTTTATTTTTGAAACCCATCCTGATCGTGCCATTTACTTGGATGAGGCTGGTTACTGGCGTGGTGAAATAGAATTCCCGTATTCGTTTAGCGGGTCGCGGCAAGAGAGCCGCGGATCGGACTGCAGGTGCGGTGCTCCTGAGCCGATACCCTCGGTATGCGCGCGCCGCGGCAATCCAACGACCCGGATGCATCCCGGCGGGAGCGGGATCCGCGGGACAGCCGTATCGAACAACTGGAGCGTGAGAACACGCAACTGCGCGAGGATCTGACGCGCACCGAGCACGACCGGGATCGCTGGAAGCGCCGCACGGGACGGCTCCAGCAGCAGCTTGACGCGGCGCGGCGAGCGGGTTTCCGTCAGGCGGCGCCCTTCGCCAAAGAGCGGCGGCAGGGTTGTGGCAAACGTCCTGGACGGCGGGCTGGTGCGCAGTACGGGCGGCAAGCATGCCGTCGGCGGCCGGCGCAGGTCGACGAAATCCATGAAGCACCGCTGCCGACCAAGTGTCCGGATTGTGGCGGCGTGGTCGCAGTAGAGCGCGTCGCGACGCAGTATCAGGAAGACCTCCCGGTGGTGCGACCCGTTGTGCGGCGTTTCGACATCGAGGTCGGCCACTGCGCGCAGTGCCGGCGGCGCATCCAAGGCCGCCATGCACTGCAGACCTCTGATGCGCTGGGGGCGGCCCGCGTGCAACTGGGGCCCGAAGTCGCCTCCCTGGCCGTGCAGATGCACACGCAGATGGGCACGCCGCTGGCGAAGGTGAGCGACCTGCTCGGGACCCGCTTCGGCCTGTCCGTCACGCCGGGGGGCCTCGCGCATCTGTTGCATCGCACCGCCCGTGACGCGGCGCCGACCTACGCCGCATTGTGCCGGCAGGTACGAGAAAGCGACGTGGTCACGCCGGATGAGACCGGGTGGCGCGTGGGTGCTGTCCGCCACTGGCTCTGGGTATTCACCACGCCGGCGACGACCGTCTACGCGATTCTTCCCGGCCGCGGGTTCGACGCCGCCGTCACCGTCCTGGGAGACGATTTCGACGGCGTGCTCGTGCGCGACGGGTGGGTGGTGTATCGCTGCTTCGACACCGCGCGCCACCAGAGCTGTCTGGCGCACCTGCTCCGACGCTGCCGGGAAATTCAGGACGACCATCCGCGCAGCCCGTGGGCTGGCAACGTGCAAGTGGTCCTGCAGGACGCGCTGGAATTGCGCGACAGACGCAACGCCGGGGGCCTGACCGACGACGAGCTGGTTGATGCCCGCAACCGACTGCTCGCCGAACTCGCATGGCTGGTCGACACGCCACCGCGACTGGTCGCCGCACAGCGCTTCGCCAACCATCTGGCCACCGAGTTCACCGCTCTGCTCACCTTTCTCTGGGACCCGGCGGTCGATGCGACCAACTGGCGCGCCGAACAGGCCATCCGCCCCGCGGTCGTAAGCCGCAAGGTGTGCGGTGGCAATCGCACCCGGCACGGCGCCGATACGCAGCAGATCCTCGCCAGCGTCGTCCGCACTGCCAGGCAACGTCAACTCGACCTTCCCCCACTCATCGCCACGATGCTTCGAGCCCCTGACCCCGTTGTCCCCGACGCCTTCCAGCGACCGCCCCCACCCGCGTGACGGCGCGCAACGCCGCGACCCGCACCAACAGCAGTCACCCCGCTAAACGAATACGAATTCCCTCCCATGCACTCGCTCCTCGGTTCGCAATTACGAGACAGCACCCTAATATGCAAGTTTACTGTAGAGAATGAGGGGGTCGAAGCCGCCGTTGACATCGTGTTCCTGCGGGATGATCCGGAATTGCACATCTGGGAGCATAGAGTCTTGGCTGACGGAACTTCGCACCAGCAATTGAACCTCAAGACATCAAATTTCGGCCGCGGCTTTATCAATGTTATGCTCGATGACGAAAGGAACCCATCGGTATGCAGGTCCAAGGGTCTCATCCGAAAACTTTTGCCCGGTCCACCAGATCAAGACGCGAATGTCTTTCACCAGTGGATTTTCGTGGCGGGTCTCATAACGAAGGACGAGATCCCGGGTGACCACATAGAATGCACCTTCATCGCGCTCCAGGACATAGCCAACATCGCGCGAGATACTGTCACGTTCCACGCGGTAGACGCCACTCCCATGCCGCGACCAGATCTCATCGTGGAATCGCTCCGCGTGAGTGAAGGCACGTTGACACCGGAGCAGTCCTTTACGGTCCATGCGACGGTGCGAAATCAGGGTAACGCCACAACCGGCCCGACGACATTGCGCACGTACCGCGAGGGAACCCCGAGAGGGCAGGTTGGCACAGGCCCGGTCAGTGGGCTCTTGGCGACCGAGGCCACGCAGGTAGCGGTGGACATCGTTGGACCGTCGGCGGCCGGGACCTACTACTACAGGGCGTGCGTGGATAACGTGCGGAACGAGAGCGACACCCGCAACAATTGTTCGAGCAGCGTCGCCGTCATCGTTACGTCGGACCGCGGCTTCACGGACGATCCGATCGTGCCGGGCGTCACGCCGCTCAGGGCGTTGCACTTCACCGAGCTTCGGATGCGGATCGACGATCTACGGGTCCGACACGGCTTGGGCCGATTCCGGTGGACGGACCCGACACTGAGGGCTGGACTCACACCAGTCAGGGGCGTCCACATGTCGGAGCTCAGGACCGCGCTCGATCAGGTGTACGACGCCGTCGGCCAGCGCGGCGGCTTCAATGCGGAAGCGGTAGAGGCAGGCTGGGAGATTCACGCTTGGCACATCAATGAGCTGCGGCGCTCGGTGGAAGCCCTGGAGCGATAACGGTCCTGCTGAACCGCCGGCCGAGCCAGCCGCGGGGCCGTTTCTTCGTGTCGCTCGGTCAGGCTTTCTGATTCGGCGGTTGGCGGAAGCGTCCGGTGTGGAGACCCCGACGCGGGCGGATCTGGCTCGGTTCGACCGGTCCCGGAAGAACAAGAAGACGTCGAACAAGGACTGGAAATCGCCGCAGGACCCGGACGCGAAGATCGCAAAGATGAAGGACGGCCGGACGCACCTGGCCCACAAGGCCGAGCACGGGGTCGACATGGACACGGGCGCCATCGTCTCGGTGACGGTGCAGGATGCATCGGACGGCGATACGGCGACGCTGCCGGAGACGCTGATCACGGCGGCCGAGCAGGTGGAGTTGGTGCAGCCGGACGGTCGAGGGGTCGAAGAGGAGGTGGCCGACAAGGGCTATCACAGCGACGAGACGCTGGTGGCTCTCGGCGAGGTAGGTCGAGGGCGAGCCCGGCCAGTTCGTCCAGCAGGGTGCTGGCCTCCTTGAAGCTGACTCGGGCGGCGGCCGCCGCCGTCATGCGGGTCGTCGCGGGCGACAACGTCGTCTCGCCGATGCCCAGGGTCCGGTCACGCGGACAGAATCCGGTTCGGCAGGACGCGCAATGGTAGTCGGCCCGCTCCAGGGTCATGGCGCCCAGGGCGGTGCGGATCGTCTTTGCACGCCGGCCGGCGTAGCGGGCCGTGTGTCCGCACCGGCAGGGCAGGCCGGCGGCGTGCCGGTCACTGTGGTCGGCGTTGAGCCGCTCGGCGACGAAACGAGCCGCCACGGCGAGGACGGCGGTGCGCACCGCCGTCTCGGCCGCCTCGAAGTCGCCCAGCGTCTGCGTCGCGTCGCCCCCCAGCAGCCGCTCGATCTCCCGTGTCGCTTCGGCCGCCAGCGACTTGGCGATCACCGCGGTCTGCGGTTTTTTCTTGCTGCGCTGCCGGTCGCCAGCCGCGCCTCGCTCAGGGCATCGTTGACCTCGATGAACCTCTTCGACAATTGCCGGAAGCGGCGATACTCGGCGAGCCGCGCCTGCGTCTCCGACCCGGCGTGGGCCGGGATGATGCGTGTGACCGTCTTGCCGGCCTGCTTGCGCGTCAGCGACAGGACCGGCCCGTGCCCGGGGTCGCCTGGCTTGGCGCAATGACACCTGGGCTTGCCGCAGGGTCGGAAGCGCTCGGTCAGCGAACCGGAGCGCATCTCGCCGATGGAGGCGAATTGACTGCGAAGGTGTGCGCGTTGGCGTTCTACACCGGAACGAATCCCCTCACTTTCCTGACGTGCACCCCCGCGACACTTCCCGCTGTGCACGCGGGCCGTTTTCTGGCAGCATTGTGGTGGCCGCGGCAGGCGGCGATGCAACAGATCGGGAGGATGAAACCGTGCGCTTCATGCGACTTCTTCCGGCGGCGTTGATCCTGTGCGGACCGGGACCGCTCCTCGCCCAGGGCTGGGCCGAGTACACCAGCCGGGTCGACTTCTTCAGCGTCAACCTCCCCGGCGAGCCGGCGGTGGAGGAGATCGCCTTCACCTCGGAGTACGAGGCGGAGCTCCCGGCCCGCGTGCACGCCTACGAGGACGGCGCCATCCTCTACTCAGTCACCGTGGTCGACTACTCCGACGCCGAGGCGATACACACGGAGCGCGCGAAGAACTGCCCGCCCGACGGGCACACCGGCTGCACGGGCGCGTACTACACCGGCGTCGGGTCGTGGATCGTCGACGTGCGCGGCGCCATCGACTACGCGACGTGGCAGCTCCTGCAGCGGGACGTGACGCCGACGTTCTTCGGCTGGAACTTCGTCGATCTCGTCGAAGGGCGTCACCTGCAGCTCACCAACGCGGACGGATCCCGCACCTTCGCCGCCATCTACATGCACGAGGACCGGCTCTACGTCCTGGAGGCGACGGGGCCGGCGCGCCGGCCGGGGCCGGAGCTGTTCCAGCAGTCGCTGCGATTCCTGGACGCCGACGGCAACGGCATCCGCTACGAATCGGTGTACACCAACGGCTTCCCGACGCCTCCGCGAGTCCGATGATGACTTTCAAGATCTCCATCGTTGCGGCCATCCTGGCGGTTTCCCTCGGCGTCCCGATCGGGGCGCACCATTCGCACGGCAACTACGAGCTGAGCGACTTCACGCACCTGGAGGGGACCGTCACCGAAGTCCACTGGATCGTCCCGCACTCGTGGATCTTCATGGAAGTGGCCGGCGAGAACGGCGGGGAGCCCGCCCTGTGGGCCATGGAGGCCACCAACCCCACCGGGCTCGAGAGAAACGGCATCGCGCGCAACTTCGTGCTGCCGGGAGACCCGATCCGGGTGCGCTGCCACCAGTTGAAGGACGGCTCGGACGGCTGCCTGCTCGGGTTCGTCACCCCGCTGCACGGCGACCCGGCGCGCGGCCACGGCATCGAGAAGGAGTGGGACTGAAGGAGGGCTGCCGGCAGCAACGCCGTCCAGGCGGGATGCATCGCCGCTCGAATGCAGCGGGGCTTTCGCCACGGGCTGCTAAGATCGGCACCCGATGGCGGGCATCGACGTCGCGTCGCTCTTTTCCCTGTCCGGCAAGGTCGCCCTCGTCACCGGCGGCTCGCGCGGCATCGGCCGCATGATGGCGGAGGGCCTCCTGCAGGCCGGCGCCGCGGTCTACGTCTCCTCGCGCAAGGAGGACGCCTGCACCCGGACCGCGGCCGAGCTCTCCAAGTTCGGCCCGTGCCGCGCCGCGCCGGCCGACGTGGCGACCGAGGACGGAAGGACGGCGCTCGTCGAGGCGATCGCGGCCCGCGAGCCGCGCCTGCACATCCTGGTCAACAACGCCGGGGCGGCCTGGGGCGCGCCGTACGCCGAGTATCCGGCGTCGGCGTTCGACAAGGTGCTGCGGCTCAACGTGGCGGCGCCCTTCCTGCTGACGCGCGACCTGACGCCGCTGCTCGAGCGCGGCGCGGCGGACGGCGATCCGGCCCGCGTCGTCAACGTCGGGTCGATGGACGGGCTGCACGTGCAGCAGCGCGTCGGCACCGGCACGTTCGCCTACTCGGCGAGCAAGGCGGCGGTGCATCACCTGACGCGCACGCTGGCGGTCGAGCTCGGCCCGCGCAACATCACGGTGAACGCCGTCGCGCCCGGGTTCTTCGAGAGCCGGATGACGGCCGACATCCTGGAGCGGCACGGCGCGGACATCGCGGCCGCCTGCCCGCTCGGGCGCATCGGGCGGCCCGAGGAGATGGCCGGCATCGCGATCTATCTCGCCTCGCGCGCCGGGGCGTACACCAACGGCGCGGTGATCCCGGTGGACGGCGGCACGCTGCTGACCTGACGCGCCGGCCGGGGCCGCGCGACGATTCGCGCCGGAGAGGACGATGATCCACAGGAGCCCGTTCCCCGACATCGAGATCCCGGTCACGCCGCTGCACGACCACGTGTTCGAGCACGCGGACCGCTGGCCCGACAAGCCGGCCCTGATCGACGGACCCACGGACCGGACGCTGACCTACGCGCAGCTCCGGGACGCCGTCCGCGCGGT
The DNA here is from genome assembly GCA_963662835.3 of Vicinamibacterales bacterium. Lineage (GTDB taxonomy): Bacteria > Acidobacteriota > Vicinamibacteria > Vicinamibacterales > UBA8438 > WTFV01. The sequence goes on along the minus strand of CAXXVU020000002.1, from coordinate 4,381,234 downwards.
CGCGGCCGGGCTCGCCGCGCGCGGCTTCGGGCGGGGGGACGTGCTGGCCATCTACAGCCCCAACCTGCCGGAGTACGCCGCCGCGTTCTTCGGCGTCTCGACCGTCGGCGGGGTGGTCACCACGATGAACCCGCTCTACACCGCCGAGGAGGTCAACCGGCAGCTCCGCGACTCGGGCGCCCGGTTCCTGCTGACCATCCCGCAGTTCCTCGACGCGGCCGGGAAGGGAGCGGAAGGCACCGGGGTCGAGGAGATCTTCGTCTTCGGCGAGGCGGACGGCGCCACGCCGTTCGCGTCCCTGCTGGCGGCAGGCGAGCCGCCGGCGGTCGAAATCGACCCGCGCAACGACCTGGCGGCGCTGCCCTACTCGAGCGGCACCACGGGCATGCCGAAGGGCGTCATGCTGACGCACTACAATCTGGTCGCCAACGTGGCCCAGATCGCCGCCAACGAGGGCATCGCGACCGAGGACACGCTCATCGGCATCCTGCCCTTCTACCACATCTACGGCATGACGGTGATCATGAGCGCCTCGCTGCAGGCCGGCGCCACCATCGTCACCATGCCGCGCTTCGACCTCGAGCAGTTCCTCGGCCTGCTGCAGAAGCACCGGGTGACGACGGCCTACCTGGTGCCGCCCATCGTGCTCGCCCTGGCCAAGCATCCGCTGGTCGACGAGTTCGACATCTCGTCGCTGAAGAACATCATGTCGGGCGCCGCGCCGTTGCCGGAGTCGGTGGCCCGCGGCGCGGCCGCGCGCAACGACATGCTCGTCCGCCAGGGCTACGGCCTGACCGAGACGAGCCCGGTCACCCACACCAACTCGCCGCGCAAGGAGACCCGCATCACGTCGGTCGGCACCTCGCTGCCCAACACCGAGTGGCGCATCGTCGACGTGGCCACCCACCGCGACGCCGCGCCCGGCGCGCTCGGCGAGGTCTGGGTACGAGGGCCGCAGGTGATGAAGGGCTACCTCCACAACCCGGAGGCGACGCGGCAGATGATCGACGACGACGGCTGGCTGCACACCGGCGACATCGGCAAGGCCGACGCCGACGGCTACCTCTACGTCGTGGACCGGCTCAAGGAGCTGATCAAGTACAAGGCGTTCCAGGTGGCCCCGGCGGAGCTCGAGGCCGCCGTGCAGTCGCACCCGGCCGTCGCCGACGCCGCCGTCATCCCCAGCCCCGACGAGGAGGCCGGCGAGGTCCCCAAGGCGTTCGTCGTGCTGCGCCAGGGGGCGAGCGCCACCGCCGAGGAGATCATGGCGCACGTGGCCGCGCAGGTCTCGCCGCAGAAGAAGGTGCGCCGGGTCGAGTTCATCGACGCCATCCCCAAGGTGCCTTCCGGGAAGATCCTGCGCCGGCAGCTCGTCGAGCGCGAGCGCGCGAGCTTGCGGCGCTGACCTCCAGGACTTTGGACGGCCTTGACCGGCGTCACGTCGGGGGTGATCGCCAGATCGATCCGGGCGTTGCCCCGCAGGTTCCTGCGAAGCGTGCCCGTCGAGCTCCAGCCCAGTGATGACCCGTTGTGCCGCCGGCCCGAATTGGCGACGGTGAACCCGGTGACCCCGACGGCGTCCTCGTCAGGTCGCTACCAGCCCAGCGAGGCCCGGGCGAGCACGCCGTTGTTCGCGCCGCCCGCCAGGGGGCTCTCGCGGCGCCGCGCGTCCACGCCGAGCTCGAGGTTCAGCCGCTCCCCGTGCAGCACGCCGAGGCCGTAGCCGAGCCGGTAGTCGCGGCCGTAATCCGACGCGCCGAAGCCGACCCGCGGCGTGCCGACGAAGCGGCTGCCCACCGGCAGCCCGTAGCCGACCTCGGCGTCCATCCGGTTGCCCTGCGCCACGGCCCCGTGCGCCATGCCCGCCATCGTGTCGCGGCCCCACAGCGCCTCGGCCCCGCTCGTCGCCTGCCCGCCCCACGACGGCGCCAGCCGCGCGTTGAAGCCCAGCGGCGTCGACGGCGTCGGGTCGTAGCTCAGCGACAGCGCGACGCCCCGCTCCCGGAACCCCGCGTCCTCGTGCACCAGCAGCGTCCGCACCCGCAGGTCCACCGCCAGCCCGGTCGACGCGTCCGAGACGACCAGGCCGACCCCCAGGTCCAGGCCCGCGCCGGTCTCGGCGTCCCCGGCGTCGTGCCGCAGCCCCACCTCGACGCTCGGCCGCAACGACAGCCGCCCCCGCAGCGCGAACCCGCGCGAGCCCTCCAGCGCCGTCCGCACCCGGCTCACCGACGCCGCGGTCGCGGCCAGCCGGCCGCCGGGGCCGTCGACGCCCTCGCTGGCCGTGCCCACCCGCAGCACGTCGGCCTTGAACGCGAGGCCGAAGCCGTCCGCGCCGCCCGCCACCAGCTCGCCGCGCGTGCCCGCCGCGACCATCGCCATCGACAGCCCGGTCTCCAGCGCCGTGCCGCCGGCCGGGCTCAGCAGCATGCCGCCCCGGCCGTAGCCGGTCACGCCCCACACCGAGACCCGGTCGCTCACCCGGTAGCCGAGCCACGGGTAGAGCCCCGTCACCGACGACGCCACCTGACCGGAGGCCACGCCGCTGTAGCCGCCCAGCCCGCGGCTGTGGGCCAGCGACAGGCCCACCACCAGCGGCCCCGTGGCATAGTCGGCCCCGAACATCGTCGTGCGCACGTCGCCGTTGAGTCCCAGCGTCCCCTCGCGCCCCGAGAACGACGAGCGCGCCCCCCGGCTCCAGAACGAGAGGATGCCGCCGCGGCCCGTCTCGCGGTTGAGCGCGAAGGACGACCCGGTCAGCACGTTGCCGCCCCCGAACCCCAGCGAGTGCAGCCCGCGGCCGAGCACGGACCCGGAGCCCGCCGAGCCCGACGCCGTGTCCATCGCGCCGGGCAGGGCGGGCAGGGCGCCGGTTGGATGCGCGGCCGGGCTCGGGGCGCCGGCCGCGGGACCGGTCGGCGGTCTACCCAGGCCCGGGGCGCCGGCCCCGGGGCCGCCCAGCCCGCCGGCCATGCCCATCGACCCCGCCGCGCCGCCCAGGCCCATCGATCCGGCCGCGCCGCCCGGCGGCGTACCGCCCGCCGCAAGCCCCGGCCCGCCGAGCCCCGCCGAGCCCGCCACCGGCCCGCCCGCCACCGGCCCGCCGTAGCCGCCGCCCGGCGCGTTCACGCCCGCCGAGGCGCCGAGCCGGCGCAAGAAACCGATCGCCATGTCGCGCTCCATCCCCCGCCGCAGCTCGCGCCCCGCGAACCGGCCCTCGAAGCCGGGCGCCCGCGGCGCGTTCAGGCGCTCTTCCACCTGCTCGACCACGTGCACCGCCGCCGTCCGCCCGAAGCGCGCCAGCAGCGCCCGCGGCAGCGGGTCCCGGTTCTCGATCGTGCCGGTCGCCTCGCCGTCCGCCAGGTACGCGCCCGAGGGGCTCGACAGCGCGAGCGTCAGCGTCTCCGACTGCTCGTCATGGCTGTCGTCGAGCACGCGCACCCGCACGACCTGCGAGGTCTCGCCCGCGGCGAAGGTCACCGTCCTGTTCTCCGCCACGTAGTCCTCGCCCGCCAGCGCCGTGCCGTCCGAGGTCGCCGCCTGCACCGTCACCGTCCCCGACGCCGCCCGGTCGAGCGTCACCGCGAAGGCGAGCCGCGCATCCGGACCCTCGTCGACCTCCGCGTCGGCCACCGACAGCCCCGGCGGACCCGCGACCGACGCATCGGGCGCATTCGACAGCGCCCGCCCGTCCGCCGTGCACAGCGCGTCGGCGCCCTCGCAGCCGGTCTGCGCGGGCAGCGACACGGTCACCGCGCCGCTGCCCGACGGCTCCAGCCGAACCTCGAAGCGGTCGCGCGCCGCCGGGGCCGCCCGCTGCACCCCCTGCACCGTCCCCCCGTTCGCCGAGAGCGCCTGCCGGAGCCTGCCTGCCGCGCCGCCCGCCGCGAGCTCCTCGCTGAACGACACCTCGAGCGTGAACTCGCTCGACCCGTCGTGCGCCGACGGCACCGATTCGAAGCTCGCCGTCAGAGCACCCTGAACGGTGGCGGAGACCTCTTCGGAGAGCGCGCGCCCGTCCTTGGTGCACGGCGCCGACGCGCAGTCGCCGCCCGCGGCGAGCGACACCGTCACCGCCTCGTGCGACGCCGGCTCGAGCTCGATGCGCCAGCGGTCGCGCACCCCCGCGACCGCGGCGCGGACGTCGACGAGCGCCGCTCCCGACACCTGGAGGCTCGACAGCAGCCGGCTCCGCGACTGCGCCGCCAGCACCTCGCTGAACAGAAGCTCGAGGATGAACGCCGTCGAGCCGTCATGCTCCGGCGGCACCGACTCGAAGCCCGCCGTCAGGCCGCCGGACGGAGTCGTCGTCGACTTGTTGTTGCCGTTGCTCCCGATCGTCCCCGTCGCCATGCCCCGCATGATCGGGATCTGCTGGAGCGGTTCCTGGTTGCCGTCGATGAGCCTCGCGTTCTCAAGCAGCACCTCGATCGTCTTGCCCGCGGCGGTCTCGGAGTCCGCGACGAGGGCGACGCCCGCCCTGACCTGCCGTTCTCCGGGGTGGATGACGAGACGGGTGGTCTGCGGCCAGTAGTCCTCGCGCGGCGTGGCGGTGCCCATCCCGCCCCCCGCGTCGATGGTCTTGAAGTCGATGTACACCCGGCGCGACATGCGCTTCGAGATCTTCACGTCGAAGACGATCTGCCCGTCCGCCAGCTCCGCGCTCGCGTCCGCGATCGACGCGTACCGGAGGGTGTGCGACAGGGCGCCGAGCTCGAGCACATCCCCGGGCGTGCACACCGCCCCGGCCGCCGCGCAGTCCCCCGTGGGCGTGTAGGCGACGGTCACGACGTCGGCAACGTCGGCGGGATCCACCGTGAACCGCCAGGTCGAGCTGACCGGATCGCCGTCCGGGCCCGACGCCTCCCCGCCGATGCGCCTGACCGCGGTGATGGCGCTCGTCCCGACGTCGAGCGCGCTGTTCCAGTCCGACAGCGAGAGCTCGACCGGGGCGTTCAGCCTGAGCTGGAAGCGGAGGGCCTCCACCTCGCCCCCGGTCGACGAGGGCTCGAGGTCCTTGACCTTCGCGGTCAGCGCGCTCGGCAGGCGATGCAAGATCACCTCGTAGGCGGTGGACGCCGACCCGGCCCGCACCGTGACCCGGAACCTCGTCTTCGCATTCGCGTCGAGGTCGACCTGCACGCCGCCCATGTTGATGTTCGCGTCGGCCGGCATCTCCACCTCGGCCGTCCTCGATACCGCCACCGCCGCGAGCGTCACCTGGCGCACGTTGCTGGTCACCCAGATGTGGTACTCGGCGCTGTCGTTCTCGCCGGTATACGCGGGCCTCGTCCACGCGACGCTCCCGGTGACCGGCGCCGCCGTCAGGCTCTCGAGCGCCACGCTCCCGCCCCGGACGGAGTAGGCGTAGACCATCACCTGGTCGGCGTCCGGCGAGGTGACCGTCACCCTCCAGGTGGCGCCTGCGGCCGGAACGTCGATGATCGCCCGCTTGCCTGCATCCCAGTTCCGGTTGGCGATCCGCACGATGCCGGTGCCCGAGATCTCGACGTTCGCATCGGGGTTCAGCGGCCGCGCGTTGAGCGTCACGCGCCTCGCGTCCGCGTCGAGCTGCCCGGTGTAGCTCCTGGTGTCGCGGTCGAACCGCGGCGTCTGTCCGACCCAGTCTCCGTCGTGCGAGAGCCAGAACCCCTCGAGCCGCGCTTCGTCCGGTGCCTCCGACACGCCGAACACCACCGTCACGGTGTAGGTCCTCGTGGTGCCGTCCTCCGCCTCCACGTCGATGGTGAAGGCGTTCGTGCCGTACTGGAGCACGTAGGCCACCTCATGCATCCCGGTCTCGGAATCCACCGTTCCGTCCGGGTCGGTGCTGGTGATCGTCGCTTCGGAGTGGCTCGCATTCACGCTCAGGAGAAGGTCGTCGAGCGGGAGGGTGGCCGTGACCGTGTACGACAGGGTGTCGGCGAGGAACGCGGGCGAGAGGGGGGCGGAGTACGAGTCCGCGTCGTACCGGTCCCTGTCGCGGACGTCGAGCACTTCCTGCTCGACGCGGATCCCGCTCAGCGTCGCGTCGCCGCTCAGCACCGCCCCCGGTCGGGTGATGACGATGGTATAGGTAATCGAAGTGGAGCCGTCCGGGGCCGTCACTCCCAGCGTGATGGTGTTGTCCCCGGCTGCCAGGCCGTACGAATTCGTTGGACGATGCTCTCTGAGACCACGGATTTCGCTGTCGAAGAGGACGCGCGGCGCATTGGACTGGCTTGTCGGCGCGGTGAACCAGAAAAGGGAGGTCGTCACCGTCGCCGTGTACGAAGTGGTTCCGGACGCAAAGGTGGGCGTCAGGGACACGGCGTTGTCGTCGATGTCATAGACCTCCAGCGAGCTGAGCGTCGCGTCGTTCGAATCTCCGGTGAGCTGGTACCCGCGCACGGTCATCCTCAGACTGTCGTCGTGCTCCACGCTCGCGGACCATGCGCCGGCCGTGGACCGGCTCTCGTCGGCGATGGACCAGCCGGACGTCCCGGACTCGTCGTCGGACGCGGTTCCATTCAGCTCCGCGCCCGACCACGCGCCGATGACCACGGCGTAGTCGCTGCCGGGCTCGAGCCTGGTGCCGGCCCGCGCATAGAAGTTGTTTTGACCGGTGCCGAGGCCTTTCGGATTCGCCAGGTCCGCCAGCTTCGCCGCCGGTTTCCCGTCCGTCACGGACCATAGATCCACATCCGGCGCGCCGCTTGTGCCCAGTGTCCCGACGTCCAGTCTGATATACAGGAGGTTGTAGCCCGTCATGCGCGATCCGGTCGTGAAGACCTGCGCACGGGCGCTGTCCAGAGCGAGGACCTCGCTGCTTCCCGCCATGTTGCCGACGAGACTGGTGTCGGACAGTTGCGCCTGGGCCGGTCGCGGCCCGGCCAGGAGGCCGAGGAAGAGCAGGCCCGGGATGGTCAGGGCCTGAAGAGGCGGGACGATCCACTCCGAGAGGCCAGGCGCGCGGGCGGTCCGCTCCGGGAGCCGCCGGGGCCGTGGTCGCCGGAAGAACCGGGGAGCCCCGCGCGTGTCGGGTACCGTCCAGTCGCCGTCGGCAGGGCACCGCCGGCGCCGCCGGTGCGGCCCCGTGCGCAGCCTGCGCCGCACGGTCGACCCGCAGCGACGCATCCGTTGACCACACTCGCAGAATCGCACTTCCACCCCCCGCGTTACTCGCCGCAACAACTGGGTTCATGGCAAGATGAGCAACGGGTCGCAAGCAGGCATTGCAGGTAGAGACACCGCGTTTCCGCATGCGGCCGGCTTTCGTCGGCACCAAAGACGCTACCGGAACCCGCCGGACAACACAAGCTGCGGGAAAGAACAAAATCGGGTAGTGGTCTTATGTGCGGGTAGTGGCACATTTTGGCCCGGCCGGGACAAAACTACCCACCTTTCGATACTACTACCACCCTACCGACGCCCGGGCGAGCACACCGTTGGAGGTCCCGCCCGCCACGGGGCTCTCGCGGCGCCGCGCGTCGACGCCGAGCTCGAGGTCCAGGCGCTCCCCGTGCAGCACGCCGAGGCCATAGCCGAGCCGGTAGTCGCGGCCGTAGTCCGACGCGCCGAAGCCGACGCGCGGCGTGCCGACGAAGCGGCTGCCCACCGGCATCCCGTAGCCGACCTCGGCGTCCATGCGGCTGCCCTGCGCCACGGCCCCGTGCGCCATGCCCGCCATCGTGTCGCGGCCCCACAGCGCCTCGGCCCCGCTCGCCGCCTGACCGCCCCACGACGGCGCCACCCGCGCGTTGAAGCCCAGCGGCGTCGACGGCGTCGGGTCGTAGCTCACCGACAGCGCGACGCCCCGCTCCCGGAACCCCGCGTCCTCGTGCACCAGCAGCGTCCGCACCCGCAGGTCCACAGCCAGACCGGTCGACGCGTCCGAGACGACCAGGCCGACCCCCAGGTCGAGGCCCGCGCCCGTCTCGGCGTCCCCGGCGTCGTGCCGCAGCCCCACCTCGACGCTCGGCCGCAGCGACAGCCGCCCCCGCAGCGCGAGCCCGCGCGAGCCCTCCAGCGCCGTCCGCACCCGGCTCACCGACGCCGCGGTCGCGGCCAGCCGGCCGCCGGGGCCGTCGACGCCCTCGCTGGCCGTGCCCACCCGCAGCACGTCGGCCTTGAACGCGAGGCCGAAGCCGTCCGCGCCGCCCGCCACCAGCTCGCCCCGCGTGCCCGCCGCGACCATCGCCATCGACAGCCCGGTCTCGAGCGCCGTGCCGCCGGCCGGGCTCAGCAGCATGCCGCCCCGGCCGTAGCCGGTCACGCCCCACACCGAGACCCGGTCGCTCACCCGGTAGCCCAGCCACGGGTAGAGCCCCGTCACCGACGACGCCACCTGACCGGAGGCCACGCCGCTGTAGCCGCCCAGCCCGCGGCTGTGGGCCAGCGACAGGCCCACCACCAGCGGCCCCGTGGCATAGTCGGCCCCGAACATCGTCGTGCGCACGTCGCCGTTGAGTCCCAGCGTCCCCTCGCGCCCCGAGAACGACGAGCGCGCCCCCCGGCTCCAGAACGAGAGGATGCCGCCGCGGCCCGTCTCGCGGTTGAGCGCGAAGGACGACCCGGTCAGCACGTTGCCGCCCCCGAACCCCAGCGAGTGCAGCCCGCGGCCGAGCGGCCCGCCGGCCGGACCGGACAGGGCGCCGGTCGAACCCGCGGCCATGCCCGGGGCGCCGGCCGCCGGGCCGCCCGGCGGGCCGGCCATGCCCGGGGCGCCGGCCCCGGGGCCGCCCATCCCGCCGGCCATGGCCAGCGACCCGGCCGCGCCGCCCGGCGATCCGGCCATGCCCGGGGCGCCGGCGGCGGAGCCGCCCAACGATCCACCCAGGCCCGGCGACCCGGCCGCGGGACCGCCCAGCGATCCGCCCAGACCCATCGATCCGGCCGCGCCGCCCAGCGGCGCACCGCCCGCCGCAAGCCCGAGCCCGCCGCGCCTCGCCCCGCCGAAACCCGACGCGCCCGAGGCGCCCGAGGCGCCCGGAGCCCCGAAGCCGCCGCCCGGCCCGCGGAGCCCCGCCGCGCCCCCGAGCCGGCCGAGGAGCTCGCGCGCCAGCTCGCGCTCCATCCCGCGCCGCAGCTCGCGCCCCGCGAACCGGCCCTCGAAGCCCGGCGCGCGCGGCGCGTTCAGGCGCTCCTCCACCTGCTCGACCACGTGCACCGCCGCCGTCCGCCCGAAGCGCGCCAGCAGCGCCCGCGGCAGCGGGTCCCGGTTCTTGATCGTGCCGGTCGCCTCGCCGTCGGCCAGGTACGCGCCCGAGGGGCTCGACAGCGCGAGCGTCATCGTCTCCGACTGCTCGTCGTGGCCGTCGTCGAGCACGCGCACCACGACGACCTTCCTCGTCTCGCCCGGCGCGAAGGTCTTGGTCACGCCGGTCTTGGCCCGGTAGTCCTCGCCCGCCAGCGCCGTGCCGTCCGAGGTCGCCGCCTGCACCGTCACCGTGCGCGACGCCGCCCGGTCGAGCGTCACCGCGAAGGCGAGCCGCGCATCCGGACCCTCGTCCACCTCGGCGTCGGCCACCGACAGCCCCGGCGGACCGGCGACCGACGCATCGGGCGCATTCGACAGCGCGCGCCCGTCCGGCGTGCACAGCGCGTCGGCGCCCTCGCAGCCGGTCTGCGCCGCGAGCGACACCGTCACCGCGCCGCTGCCCGACGGCTCCAGCCGGACCTCGAAGCGGTCGCGCGCCGGCGGGGCCGCGCGCTGCACCCCCTTCACCGTCGCCCCATTCGCCGAGAGCGCCCGCCGGAGCCTGTCTGTCGCGCCGTCCCCCGCGAGCTCGTCGCTGAACGACACCTGGAACGTGAACGCGCTCGACCCGTCGTGCTCGGACGGCACGTCGGTGAAGTTTCCCGTCAGCGGCGACGCCGGCGGCGGACCCTCGATCGTGGTGGAGGCCTCCTCCGAGAGCGCGCGCCCGTCCTCGGTGCACGGCACCGACGCGCAGTCGCCGCCCGCGGCGAGCGAGACGGTCACCGCCTCGTGCGACGCGGGCTCGAGCTCGACGCGCCAGCGGTCGCGCACCCCCGCGACCGCGGCGCGGACGTCGACCAGCGTCGCGCCCGACACCTGGAGGCTCGGCAGCAGCCGGCGCCGCGACCGCGGCGCGAGCACCTCGCTGAACACCAGCTCGACGGTGAACGCGGTCGACCCGTCATGCGCCGACGGCGCCGATTCGAAGCCGGCCGTCAAGGTCTTGGCCGGTTGCCCGGGGCCCGTCGTGGACTTGTTGTTCGTCACGTCGGTTACCGTGACGGTGTAGGTGCCGATGTCGGTGGAGGTGACATTCTGGCCGCCGACGGCGAAATAATATGTCCCCGCAGTCGTGACCTCGTATTCGAAATAGGGGCTGTCGTCATCATCGACCGAAACGTTCCCGGGACCGAACGTGCCGGAAATCCGCATGCTGTCGGAGTCGTAGAGACCCTGGACAAACGGATAAATCAGCGTGCCGCCGCCGCCGTCTTCGCCCTGCTGGAGGAACCGGTAGGTCTTCCCCGCTTCGAGTTGCACCTGGAACCAGTCGTGGTCGGTTGAGATCTCCAATTCGCCGGTTGCCGAGCCGCCCACGGTGACGATGCACGGTGTACTGGTGTCTGCGGTGCAGTCGTCCGCCAGATCGTCCGTGATATCCGCCACCTCGAGGGTGTAGGTGCCGGTGCCAGGGTCGTTGGGTTCACTCCGCGCCTCAATGTAGTAGGTGGTTGTTCCGAGCGCCTTGAATCTCAGGCTGACTTCTTCGCCTTCGCCGCCCGTGTTTGATCCGGCACTAAGCGATTGGCGACTTCCATCGAAAATTCCGGAGATCGCGGGATTGGCCAGGGTACCGACGGCGGAGTCCGCTCCCTTCATCTCGATCTGGTAGATCTGGTTCTCGGTCAGCTCGACCGCCCACCAGTCGAGGTCGTCAGCCGGGTCGACCTCACCCTCACCCGCATCATCGTTCACGACGACCGTGCATTCGGTGTCGGTGTCGGCCGTGCAGTCGGTCGTTCCAAGCGTCATTTCGAACGTATAGCGGCCCGTGTCGGCGCCCACCGCGCCGAAGGCGATGAAGTAGGTGCCGGCCGTCTCCGGGGTGAAGAACAAGTCGCTGGCGGTGCCCTCGGCCACCGTGCCCGGGATCAAGGCGCCGTCGGCGTCGTATACCCCCCAGACCCTCGGGTCGGACAGGGTAGAGGACGTGGGCGCCGTGAGCTCGAAGCCCGCATTGATCCGGTACGTCTTGCCGCTGTCCAGAGTGGCCTTGAACCAGTCCCGGTCGTAGGGGAAATCGACGTAGCCAGCGGGGGTCGTATGGTCGGGAGGCCCCGCGCTCAGCTCCGCCACGCCCGTCGTGGCGATATCGGCCGAGTAGTCGTCTGGAGCGACAGAGAGCCGGTAAGTGCCCGTGCCGGTCCTCGCCGCCCCAACCTCCACGTAGATGTCCCTGGCATCGCCTGCGAACATCTCCCTCTCCAACACCAACCTGCTGTTCTTGCCCACCCCGCCGTCGTCGGCCGTCGTTGACGCGATGGCCGTGCCGGTGTCGTCGTATAGCGACCATATCTTCGGGTTGGACAGCGTTCCCGCGCGCGTCTCTGCTCCCTCCAGGTCGACGAAGTAGTCAACAGCACTCACCGGCAGGCGCACCCTGACCCAGTCCCGGTCGCGGGCCGACTCTATTGCACCCCCTACCGAGCCGACCGGCTCGACCACCGCCGTGGTGTCGACGGTCGCCGGGTAGTCGTCGATCTGCTTCACCGAGACCCGGTAGCTGCCGGCGCCGGCGGCGCTCGCCCCCGCCGCCACGTAGTAGTCCCCCGTCGCCGCCGGCGTGAAGAACAGCCGGGCGTTCTTTCCGATGCCGCCGTTGTCGTTCACCGTGACGGGGTCCGTGATCAGCGTCTCCTCCGCATCGTGGATGCCGTGCAGCTTGGGGTCGGCCAGCGTGCCGACGTCCGTCGAGCTGCCCTCGATGCCGATGCGGTAATTGAAGCCCTGCTCCAGGCTCACCCGGAACCAGTCGCGGTCGCCGGCCCGGTTGACGATGCCCCGGACGGAACCGTCCACCGGTACGTGCCCGCTCGTCGCCGCGGTAGTGCCGTGCTCGTCGCCTCCCAGGTCCTCGACGTCCACCGCGTAGGTGCCGGTGCCGATGCCGCTCGCCCCCACCTCCAGGTAGAAGGTGCCTCGCGCGTGCACTTCGAAAACCTTCCGCGCGTTCTTGCCGGTGCCCCCGTTGTCGTTGGCGTTGCGCGGGACGACCTCACCGCTGCTGTCGTAGACGCCGAACAGCTTCGGGTCGTCGAGCGTGCCGTGGCTCGTGGGGCTGCCCCGGACGTGGATGCGGTACTCGCCGCGCCTCGGAAAGTCCATTCTGAACCAGTCGCGGTCTCCGGCCCGCTCGACCCTGCCCACACCCGCCCGGGGACCGGCGCGACGCCGGTCGTGTGCACGCCGGCCGCGTAGTCATCGCGCTGCATCAGACTCAGGGTGTAGGTGCCGGTGCCGCCGGATGCCCCCCCCACCCGGATGGTGTAGGTGCCCCTGAGGTCGGGCGTGAAGTCGAGCCGCGCATTGGCGCCCGAGCCGCTGTTGTCGTCGGCGAGGAGGGCGCCGTTCCTGCGGATGCGCCAGCCCTGCGGATGCGCGATGTTGCGGATCACCGGGTCGGCGAGCCCCCCCGTGCCGAAGGGGTCACCGTTAAGGAGGTCGATGCGGTACTCGATGCCCGGCTGCAGGAACGCCCCGAACCCGTCGGCGTCGTGCGAGCGCTCGATCTCGCCCTCGGACACGCCCCCGACCGCCACCCAGCCGGCCGCCTCGCCGCTGATCGCGTAGTCGTCGGAGACCGGGATGCCCGCGGACACCGCCAGGGTGTAGCCGCCCGTGTCGGCGGCGGGCGAGCCCACCAGCAGGTAGTACGTACCGGTCACCGTCGGCGTGAACTCCAGGTGGTCCCCGTACTCGCCGTCGCCCGAGCCGCTGCCGCTGCCGTGCTTGTCCGCCTCCACAAGACGCCCCCCGTTGGCATCGAACAGCCCGAAGAGCTGGATGCGCTTCCCGCCGGCCCCGTCCACGTCGAGCGTGGTCGTGTAGGCCATGTCCGCCGTCAGCGCGACCCCGAACCAGTCCCCGTCGCCCGGCGCCTCGATCTCGCCGGTTGCCGCCGCACCCACCGCGATCGAGCGCGGCGCGCCGCGGTTCTGCAGCGCGTGGCCAATCTGCAGTTGCTGGTACCAATGCGGTTCGGCGGGCTCGCTCTGGTCGTCCACCGGCTCGGTCGCATCCTTCGCCACGCTCACCCGGTAGCCGCCGCTGTTCCCGCCCGCGCTGAACACCTCCAGCCACGCCGTACCGTTCACCGCCGGGTAGAAGAGGAACGACACCAGGTCGTTGGGCGCGTCCACCACCTTCTCGGTCCGGTAGAGCCGGTCGGGGTCGTCGCGGTGGAACACCCGCACGCCCACATCGTCGACGGCGAGGCTTCCCGCGGCGCTCACGTCCACGTCCACCCGGTAGCGCCCCCTGTAGGCATGGGTGTGCTCCACCCAGGGCACCTCGAACCGGTCGACCTCGCCCGCCGCGTCGATGCGGCCGGCGTGACCGGCGCCGCCCACCGGCAGCGTGGTCTGCGCCTGGGCGCCCGCCGCGAGCAGGGCGGTGAACGCCAAGAGGAACGCCGTCAGCCCGGAAGCGCGCATCCCGTCAGTGCTCATCCGCACATGGATGCGGTGCAACTCGGGATAGGGCTGCGTGCCGCCGTCCGTCGTGCTGCCCTCAATGCCTCCGGCGGCGCATGGGATGGACCGTCCTCGGAGAGAGGGCGCTTCCGTCGCCGGCGTTTCGTCGAGCCGCCAGGACAAGAGGGACACCTGCCCGGCCAAACGCGCCGGCTTCGGCGCCCGGCCGGCTTTCATCGGAGCAAACGATGCTACTGGAACCCGCCGGACGGCACAAGCAGCGGAAGGAACAAAATCGGGTAGTGCTCCTATGCGTGCCAGGGCGTCTCCAGTTTGTGCGGGTAGTGGCACATTTTGACCCCTTCGGGACCAAACTACCCACGTTTCGCGATACAACTACCACCCTACCGACGCCCGGGCGAGCAGGCCGTTGGAGGCACCGCCCGCCAGGGGGCTCTCGCGGGCTCTCGCGGGCTCTCGCGGCGCCGCGCGTCCACGCCGAGCTCGAGGTCCAGGCGCTCCTGGTTCGACGCGGGCCGCTCGAAGGAAAGCCGCCCAGGTCGGAAACACCACGCCCGCGCCCCGCGACGCCTCCCGACGTCCGAGTCATCCACACGCCAGCGAACGGCCGTCGGCTACCCGTCCGAGATCGAACGCGGACTGAAACCGGGATTCCCCGAGGCACTGTCCAGAATCGCCGCAACGCTCGGGACCACGATCGACGCGCTGGTGCGCGGTGGAAAGAAGGGACAAATCAAGTCGTCGGCCGCGGCTCACTCAGGGCACGTGCAGCGAGGTCTAACGGTCTGACGTTGCGTACCTCGGCGACCGGCTGGCCGGGCACGGGCGCTTCCAGGAACGTCACGCTCTCGTAGAAGTCATCGAGCGCAACGAAGACGCCGTTCTCTTCAGCCCATTCCCGCATCCGGCGACTGCAACTGTGTCGCCAGGAGAGAACCTCCATGCCCCAGCCCTTCCGGTGCATACGTGCGAGGTCGGCGTGAAATCCAGCGCCATCCGCGAAGCCGGCACCGTCACCCGTCAACAGTACAGCGATACCAGGATCGCCGTTGTAGTCTGACAGGTCTCGAAGCATGCAAGTCTGAAGAAGTTGATCGACACCTTCTTCCCGACCATGCATGACCCCTCGCTCAAGCAGACGGACATCCACTCCCTCGTTCTCAAGACGATTCCAAACGTAGCGCAACTCCGGAGGCACGGACCCGACCGCGACGGCGTGATGAACCGGTCGGCCAGCGCGCGCCAACTCGAGGAGGTTCCTGAAGTGGATGCGGGCCCGCGGACGCGCCCCTTCACCCTCATGCTCCACCGCGATTTCCTTGGCGCTGATGAAGATGTTGGAATTGTCCCAGTAGATAAAGACTTCTCCCATTCCTGTAGAGCGTATCACTTGCGCAAGGAGGTTGGGCTGCGGCGGCGTTGCTTCCGCAGCGTCTCGACCACGTCGGCGCTCGTCACCCCGGAGACGGCCAGCTTGCCGCAGCGGACGGAGGTAACCGTTCGCGGGCGGAGCGGGACCTTCGCCGTACCATCGCTCTACTCGATTCGGCGCCAGGGCCGGCGTTCAATCTCGCGCAGCTTGGTCCCGAGCCGTGCGACGGGTTGGCTCTGCCGGCCAACCGACAGGTCGCTACCAGCCCAGCGAGACCCGGCCGAGCACGCCGCTGCTGGTGCCGCCCGCCACGGGGCTCTCGCGGCGTCCCGCGTCCACGCCGAGCTCGAGGTTCAGCCGCTCCCCGTGCAGCACGCCGAGGCCGTAGCCCAGCCGGTAGTCGCGGCCGTGGTCCGACGCGCCGAAGCCGACGCGCGGCGTGCCCACGAAGCGCCGGCCGACCGGCAGCCCGTAGCCGACCTCGGCGTCCATCCGGCTGCCCTGCGCCACCGCCCCGTGCGCCATGCCCGCCATCGTGTCGCGGCCCCACAGCGCCTCGGCCCCGCTCGCCGCCTGACCGCCCCACGACGGGGCCACCCGCGCGTTGAACCCCAGCGGCGTCGACGGCGTCGGGTCGTAGGGCCAGAGACGTCAACGCCTTGGTCTTGGACGGCCGCGTCAGGCTCTCACCGCGCAGGCCGCGACCCAAACCGACCACCCTCTACCACTACCGCAACACGCTCGTCCGGCTCGGGGCTCTCGTTCGGTACGGTCTCCGGCTGCGCGCCAACCGCGACGACCCCGAGGTCGTCGCGTTGCTGGCGGAGCCTGCCCCGGCGAACGGCGACCACGTCGTGAGTCACGCCGCCCGCGAGCGCTTCGCCGCTCTCGTGCTGAAGAACGAGGACTGCCGCACTCTCTATCTTCGATCTCTTCTCCCCGGCCCGCGGGCCGGGCCGCACCGTCTCCGACTTCCGCCGGTACGGCGCCCCGGTGTCCTGGACGCACCGACCCCCGCCCGACGCCCCGGCCATCGTCTTCCGCAATCACGCCACCGGCCGCGAGACCACGCACACTGCCCGGGCCGCCGTCCTGGCCACCGTCCCCGCTGTGCTGTACGGCCTGCGGTACTGGGCGCGCGACGAGCTGGGCGCTGCCGGCGATGTGGAGGCGCAAACGCGACCACATCGCCTTGGACGGGCCGCAGACGGCCTGCCCACAGCCCCCACAGGCACTCATCTCATCGATGTCTTCAAACCAGGGGTGCGGGAATTTTCGATGACCGCGGGTGCGGGAATCTTGAATGACCGTTGACAGCTACGGACAGCCGCTCCAGAGCCCACGTGAAGACTGCCTCGTGGGTCTCTACGTCGATCCGCCGCCGCGTGCGCGACAGCGTCGAGTGATCCGGCGCCGCCTCGGTCAACTCCAGGTCCAGGAACGACCGCAGACTCAGCGAATCGGCCACCCGCCACGCAATCCCCCGCTCCGACGACAGCGCCTCGAAATAGCCGATGAACAGCATCCGGAATACCGACCCGGACGCAGACTCGGACGGCCCAGCCGGTCCGCATAGAAGTTCGCGCGCAACTCCTCGACGAACGCATCGAAGTCTAACGTTCCGGCCCTCTTGGCCCGGCCTCATTGAAGTTCGCACATGTACGCCACGGTCCCAACCGTATAGCCCGACCGCTCGCCTGGCTGCCGGACCCGAGGACGACTTGACGCGCAGAGGATGGCGGTGGTAGGGGTACAGGTCAGGTAGACGCAGAGTCTTGAGCGAGACAGGGCTGGTGGACCGGAGATTTGCTTTGGATTCGGCAGCAATGCCGTGATGATCGCCGTGATGAACGGCGAAGGGGATGATTGGAGTTATGGACACTGATGGCGAAAAGGACAGCGATCGATACAACCTTGCCAACTGGCGTGACGCCCCAGGCCGGTGATTCCGGGGCTCGGGCCCGCGAACGTGGCAACGCAGTTTCCGTCACCGTACTAACTGGCAATCCCCAAGCCGCAACCTCTCTCGCCCTCGCCGGTCGGTCGCCCTCGTCGCGGGAGACGCAGCAACAACTCAACCAAGCCGCAATTCATCTTGTAGAGAGCTGGCTGCTGGAGGATTCGGATGCCGTAGATGAAGCGTGGGATCTGTTAAGGGTGGAACTGGATTCCGATAGAGCTGAGGGGAGACGGCTGTTCCCTTGAGAATCAATTCTGTCCTGTTGGACACAGGCGTCCTGGGGCTCATTACGAATCCATCGAACAAACCCGACCCGGCCAAGTGCAAGCGGTGGTTGGGTGACAGGCTGCGGGACGGGTGCAGGCTCTATATTCCTGAGATCACAGACTATGAGCTTCGCAGGAAGCTGATACACATGAAGTTCACAACCACTATCGCTCGGCTGGACACTCTAAAAACGCAAATCGAGTACCTTCCAATTACGACCAAGGCCATGATAAAGGCGGCGGAGTTTTGGGCGTGGGCTCGAAGACGGGGCATTCCGACAGCGTCGGACAGTTCACTTGACGCAGATGTGATACTTGCCGCTCAGGCCGTCACCGGGCCTGGCGGCGTCGTAGCCACCAGCAATACTCGCCACCTGAACCGGTTCGTGACTGCGAAGGACTGGCAAGACACCTGGTAGCAGTCCAGAGACCGGATCGTCCGAGTCGAATAGCAGCCCGTATAGGACACACTGCGGGGTGCGCACCGAACGGCTCCGGTCACGTTACAGTGCGGGATCCTGCGAGCAGTCCAACCGACCCAAAGCCCGTTCCGGCCGGCCCGGAACCAGGACCGCGAAATCGAGTCCGGGAGGGACTCTCCCCCGGAACGCTCAGGGAGCCGTCGCGTCCAACGCGCGGATCCCCGCGTCGCGCAGCTCCGTCCAGTGCGCCGCCTTGACCGGCGTGCTCCCCCGCACGATCGTCGGATCGGTATACATCGGCGGCGTCAGTGAACACGCCCCGTAGGCCTCGGCCAGCGCGCTGCGCAGCTCCGTCAGGTGGACCGCCTTGACCGGCGTCTCGCCAATGACGATTGTCTGGTCCGTCCATTCGGCGCGCGGCAACTCGCAGATCGTGCGGACCGTGTCGACCAAGAGACAGGTATCGGAGGTTGGTGAGGTTGCCCAGTTCGGTCGGGATCGGCCCGCTCAACTCGTTGCGCGAGAGATCCAGGTCTTGGAGGTTGGCGAGGTTGCCCAACTCGGTCGGGATCGGCCCGCTCAATGCGTTGCGCGAGAGAGACAGTTGGTCGAGGTTGGCGAGGTTGCCCAGTTCGGTCGGGATCGGCCCGCTCAACTCGTTGCGCAAGAGATACAGGTCTTGGAGGTTGGCGAGGTTGCCCAACTCGGTCGGGATCGGCCCGCTCAACTCGTTATCCCCGAGATCCAGGGACTGGAGGTTGGCGAGGTTGCCCAACTCGGTCGGGATCGGCCCGCTCAATGCGTTGCGCGAGAGACCCAGCATCGTAACGCGGCCGTTTCCATCCGTGGTGACCCCAAACCACTCCAACAGCGGCGCCTCCGTCAGCCAGTTGGTCCTGTTCGTCCAGCTCGGGCCGCCGGTCGCGTGGTACAGCGCCTCCAGCGCCTCCCGGTCCGAGGCTTCGCTGCCCTGCGCGCGGGCGTCTTCCACAGCTACCAGCAGGCCGGCGATCACCATCAGAGCAAGCAATGCGGAAGGCAAACGCGTCATCTGGGGTCCCTCCACGCTCTCCCAAAATCGCTGAAAGCGCCTTGACGGCTGCCGCCGCGCGACGTGCGAAGGATTGCCTGCCGGCGCATCGTGCGGGCGGTCGCGAACTTGTGGCGTGAATCGGGCCGGCGCATCTGATGAGCGCGATATAGGGTACCGACGGCGGTGCCACATTTCGTTTCCGCCTGGGTTCACGTCTGTTCTCGTTTGAATGCTTCTTCGAGCCGGCTCCGGCTTGTCGACAGTAGCGTCGAGTGCGGGTACGTCTCGCGGTGGACTTCGACCGCTTCGTCGATGTTCTCGATTCGCAGTTGTTCGAGAAGCCACTTGATGTCCTCGATGTCTTCTGGTCTGCCGGCGTCGATCTTCATCGCCAGCAGGTGCTTTGCGGACGCTCCTGTGACCACCAGACCCGGGCTGTTGAAGACGGTCGCCGCATGGCTGTCTTCCTTGTGTGGAATGAACAGCGTGGCGTTCTCGTTCAGCCAGTTGGTTGGCAGGTCGTGCTTCTCGGCCAGGCGCTTGGCCGCCTCCGTCACACCTTGCTTCTCGTAGACGATCTTGGCGTCGACATCGTGCGTGGACCGCTTCCGCCCGTAGCCGGCGACGAGCGCTGCCCCGCCGACGCCGCCGACGCCGCCGACGAGGTAGATGTGGCCCCGCAGTCCTTGTCGATCAAGCTCTTCGGAGAGCTCGCCGAAGAGCTTCATGATGCGGCTGCGATCCAGGGACCCAGACATGGCGCTCTCCTCCCCGTGCGTCCAGGCTTCTCGGGTCGGGCAGCGCCCCGTGCCGGATGAACGCTGCCGGTGCGTAAGCGGTCGCCACGAGGCGTTCCTCGTGCGTGTTCCCGACGATCCAGGCGATTTCGCGGAACCGTTCCTTTTCTTCCGTCCATTCCGGTACCGGCAGGTCGTGGATCTCGCACATGTGTTCGACCACGGCGGCGAGGAGTGCGTCCCACGGCGTTCCGGTCAGCGGTGGCCGCTCGCCCAGCAGCTCGACTTGGCGTTCCCGTGACAGGTCGAATAGCGCCCGCGGCAGTTCGTGCAGGTGCAGCCGTAACAGCTCGCCTTCGGTCCATCCGGTGCGGACTGCGTCGGCGTACTCCGGCAGTCGTGTGCGTCCCATCATTTCCGATCTTATTCTCAGGCTGCAAGGGACACCCGGTCGTCCGTGCCGTGATCGAGGACGAAGCGGCCTGACCGAGATCACCCGCGCGCTGACCGACGCCGAGCAGGCGATCTTCGAGGAGCAGGAAAATCTCTGCTGCTACGCCAAGGGCAACAAGACCTGGGCGTCCGACCCGGACGGCGTGGTGTGGGAGACCTTCCACCGGCTGGGCCACTCCGAGACCATGGGCCGGGACGAGGCGCGCGACTCGCAGATCGAGGATTTGCACGAACGGGCGGTAATATAGTGCCGACCCGTAGCCGCGCGCACCGGCGGGGGTCGAAAGCGCGCGGCGCGGCCCGGTGCCCGAAACGTCAAGCCCGTGACCTTCTCTTTCGCCCGGAAACTCGCCGCCGAAGCCCTCGGCACCGCTTTCCTGCTCGCAACGGTCGTCGGCTCCGGAATCATGGCGGAGACGCTGGCCGGCGGCAACGTCGCGCTCGCCCTGCTCGGCAATACCGTGGCGACCGGCGCCATCCTGATGGTGCTGATCCTGATTTTCGGGCCGGTCTCGGGCGCCCATTTCAACCCGGCGGTATACGATCTGCTCCAGACGCCGCCTGAGAGGCTCAATCCGTGAGGGACGGCCTGGAAATCATCCTCGCGCATGACTAACGGCGACCAGCACTGGAGGCGATCGTCGCCCTCCCGCTCAACATGTCCGGGCTGATATTCTGGCGCTCGCGAGAGAGACGGAGGGGCTGCTGGCGGAGATTCTGGACCACGGTGAACCGACCGCGACGCGATGAAGACGAGCGCAACGGGAGCGAGCAATGACTGACAATCCATCGGCGGAGTCGCGAGCGCGGCCGGCGGAGATCATCTTCGAGGTCACGGAAGCGGTCGAAGGCGGATACGACGCCAGGGGGCTCGGATACAGCATCTACACGCAGGGAGAGAACTGGGACGATCTCAAGGAAATGGCGAGGGACGCCGTGCTCTGCCATTTCGATGAGGAGGGGGCGCCGCGCGTGATCCGGCTGCATCTCGTCCGGGAAGAGGCCATCGCGGTATGAAGCTGCCCCGTGACCTCTCCGGCATCGAGGTCGCCCGGCGGCTCGCCCGTCACTACGGCTACCGCGTGACTCGGAGCCGGGGCAGTCACATGACGGTGACGCTGACGGCGGAAGGCGAGTCGCATCAGGTGACCGTACCGCGGCATCGGACATGCGAATCGGCACGCTGGACGCGATCATCGCCGATGCGGCGGCATTCCTGGGTCTGCCCAAGCAGGCGGTACGGGACACTCTCTTCGGTTGATGTGATGGCCGCCGAACTCAAGCCGTACCATCGAGCGACCAACCGCGATACTGGGGAGGCGCTCACGTTTGGGTGACGCCGGCCGACGTTAGCAGATCCGCCCGCATACGCGGTTCGCAACGACAATTGACCCAGGAGGGGCTTGGGAGAAGCGCTCGATCTTCCTGAACTTCCTGATTTCTTCCGCCCGCGCGACCGCAGGCTGGCCAGGCCCAGGAAGAGTTGAGCGAAGAGGCAATCCGCGCGCTCGAAGAGGGGCGCGCGGACCACGCCGCCGGCCGCACCTTCACGATGGCCGAGATCAAGCGCGAGTCGGGGATCGAATCCTGAGCCGCTTGGCGCTACACGGATCCCGTCAGCCTGCTGCGGCAGTCACTGTCACCTGTACGCCTCGCGCCGATGGAGGATGGCGTCAATCTCGATCCCGCACCTGAAAGGCCGCGCGCAGGCGCTCTCCGCCTTCTGCTGGACCGGCCGCGACGTCGAATCGCCGCCCGGCCACTCTACCGGCGCTCGGCGCGGAGCGTGTGAGGCACCGGCGCACGGCCCAATCGGAAGTGCTCCTCCGCCGGCTACTCGCGCTCAACGACCTGCTGGCACACCCGGACCGGCCGGGGCTCCCGAGCGAGCAGGTCAACCAGCTTCGGGCGCTCAAACCGTTCTGGCAGCAGGCCGCATCTGCGGCCGACGCAGCCGCGCGCTCACTCCAGCGCCGCCACGGCCGCGCGCAGCTCCATCAGGTGCGCCGCCTCGATGCCGGTCCCGCCGCCCGCGACCGCCGCGTCCGTCCAGGCGGGCGCCGGACGCTCGCGGGCCTCATACGCCTCGGCGAGCGCCGCCCGCGGCTCCGCCAGGTGCACGCCCTTCACCGGCGTGACGCCCGGCGCCAGCACCGGGTCGGTCCACGGATACGGCGGCAGGCCCGCGCCCGTGCGCAGCGCGTCTATCCGCGCCCGCAGCTCCAGGAAGTGGATGGCCCGCACCGGCGTCGCTCCGCGCTCGACGGGATGGTCGGTGAACACCGCGGCCGACGCCTGGAACACCGTCACCGGCTGCCCCGCCACCCGCAGCGAGCCGGTCCGCGGACCGCCCGCATTGGCCGCCACCGCCCAGGTCGCCGTCCCCGGCCCGGTGCCGGACGCGCCGCCTGTCACCGTCAGGAACGCCGACCCGCTCGCCGCCGTCCAGCCGCAGGTCGAGCCCGTCGTCACCTCCACCGCGCCCGTCCCGGCGGTCCACAGCACGTCCCGGTGCGGCGGCGTCACCGCGTACGCGCACGCAACCGTCACCGCGAACGCCTGCTCCGCCGTCCGGCCCGACCCGGCCGCATCGGTCGCCGTCACCCTCAGGTGCGACTCCCCCGCCGCCAGCGCCGTCACCGTCACCACGCCGCCCGCCGCCGAGACCGCCGCCACGGCCGGCGCCGACGATACGGCCCCATACGTCAGCGCATCCCCGTCCC
This sequence comes from Vicinamibacterales bacterium, assembly GCA_963662835.3. Taxonomy (GTDB): domain Bacteria; phylum Acidobacteriota; class Vicinamibacteria; order Vicinamibacterales; family UBA8438; genus WTFV01. The sequence goes on along the minus strand of CAXXVU020000002.1, from coordinate 4,358,594 downwards.
GGTCCCGGAACGCCGCCGACACGTCCAGCAACAGCGCCTCGTCCACCTCCAGCACCCGGTCGGCGAGCGTCCCCACCGCCTCCGGCCCCCGGTTGCGGCCCCCTCCGCCGCCGCCCCCGGGTCCGGGTGGAGGCGGCGGAGGGGGCGGTGGAGGCGGTGGAGGCGGTGGAGGCGGCGGCGCGGGGGCGCCGAAGACCCAGGGGCGCGCCTGCTTTATGGCCAGCACGCCGTCACGCGTGATCTTGAACTCGATCTCCATGGCGAACGGCTCGGCGGACGGCGGGTCGTAGAGCCCCTCGAAGCGGTCGTGGATCACCGTGAGGTGTTGCGCCAACTGCCGCAGTTGACCCTCGCCCAGGAGGAGCTGCCCCGGCTCCGCCAGGTTGGAGAGCCCCAGGACGACGTAGCTGCCCTGTCCGCTCAACAGCAGCTCCTCCGGCACCGAGTGGGCCGGAGGATTGGTGACCAGATCCTCGCCCACCTGCGTGTTGACGTAGAAGCTGGCGGGCCGGCCGTAGATGGGATCGAAGCTCACGGCCACGCCGTTGGCCCGCTCGCCGGTGTAGCTGGGATGCACCAGCACCCCCATCGACGCGGTCGCATGATCGATCCGGTGGAACTGCCGCTCGGTGAAGGCCCGAAAGGTCCACAGGCTCGCGAACACCTGCTTGAGCGACTTGTCGATGCCCTCCTCGGCCGTCTCCTCGGGATGCTGGGTCTTCGATTCGTACAGCCCCGCCCCGTTGAAGCCGGGCAGATCCTCGTTGTTCGTGCTCGACCGGTAGCGCAACGACGTCCCCTCCGGGAACGCCGCGTGCATGGCCGTCAGCGCGTCGACGATCCACGCGGGCGTCTCCGCGTCCCGGATGGCGTCGCGCAGGTCGTCGAGCCGGGCGTCCTGGACCGCGAAGTCCGTCCGGAAGCCGGCGTCGGCCAGCATGTCCTCGACGGTCTCGTCGAGCCCGCTGGCCCGCATGAACTCTTCGTAGAAATGGAACGGGATCGCGAAGCCGTCGGGCACCGTCCCCACGGGGAACCCCAACGTCCCCAGCAGGGCCACGTTGGCCGCCTTGACCCCGAAGGCCTTCCAGTCTTCGAAACCGACCAGCCCGAGCGGCGTGATCGCCGTGACCGAGAGATCGCGCTCCGGCGTCCGGACCTCGGCGGGCCGCGAGGATTCGTAGTGGGCCTCGACCTCGGCGAGGGTGGCGGCGCGCAGCGACCAGCCCCCGCCGGTCACCTCGTAGCGCACGTAGCTGCCGGCGAGGCCTGCGACATCGGGATGCTCGAGGACGCCGCGCACGTAGGCGTTGGGCACGCCGTCCTGCACCGCGCGCAGGTTGACATGCGACAGCGGCGTCTGGGGCACGGCGCTGATGATGCCGGCCACGCGCGGCAGCTCGTTGGGCAGCGCCTCGTAGAGGACGACGTCGCGCGGGTGCGGTCGATCGCCCGGCCCCCCGACCCGCAGCCGGCCGAACCCCACGCCGGGATTCAATGCCAGGAAATCGGCCTCGCCGTAGATGTCGTCGTCGAACACCAGGTCGATCCGCGATTCCCGGAACAACGCCAGGTCCGGTTGAATGAACGGCAGCTCGACGTTGGAGACGTGCAGCGCCAGGTTGTCGTCGAGCAACGGCAGGCTGGCCGCCAGCAGCGTATGCAGGCGCTCCAGGGGCCCGAACCGCCAGGTGGCCGACGTCCAGTACGAGTAGATGCCCGCCGTGCCGCCCGGCGCAACCAGGTCCGGGCGATAGGTGAGCCGGCCGGTCACTCCCAGCGGCGCTTCCGTGCCGACGGCCTGCAGGAAGGAATGATGGGTCCGGTGCGTGTTGGTATTCAGAAAGTAGAGGCCCGGCCGATCGGCAAGCAGGTCGAACGCGACGAACTTCACCGACCGGGGCGTGGCGAGCGCCGCGAAGGTCCCCCGATCGGGAACGGCGACGGCCCCGTCGGCGAGCGCCACGGCGGCAGCCGGGTTCAGCGGGTTCATGCCCACCGGATCCGCCAGCTCGGTGAGGTCGTCGATGCAGTCGCCGTCGATGTCGGCCGGGTCGGCGACCGGATACTTCTCCACCCGGTAGCGCTCGGGAGGCAGCGCCTCGACGTTCTCGGCCAGCGTCGTCGTGCCCGCCTCGCCGCGGGCCACCAGGACCGGCACCTCCACCGCCTTGCCGCCCACCTCGTGGCGCACGTAGAGCACGAAGTACTCGTCGGGGGTGGACGCGACGACGACGGGCACCGCCGTGACCGGCACCGCCACCGGCGCGGGGTCGTACCCGCCGTTCGGGCACGGCTCCGCGTCGCCGCCCTGGGCGAGGGCGGGAGCGGCCGTCGCCAGGGCGGCGATCAGCAGCCCCAGCACGCCGCGCACCGCCGGGGCCAGGGCGGCGATCAGCAGCCCCAGCACGCCGCGCACCGCATGGGCGACCGTCAGTCCAGCGACGGTGTTTCCGTCCGCACGATACCGGACGCCGCGCACGCTCCCCGCACCTCGCCCCTGCCGGACCGGCGCAGCCCGGCCGGGGACACCGTTCGATGTACCGCCCTGCATTCGGACACTCGTCACTTATATAGACGTCCGCGGAGGGACGATCGAACGCGCCCGGCCGGCAGCGCCGTGCGGGACGCCGGTGCGGGTCGCCGTGCGGGCGGCGCGATCTCCGTGCGCGCGGCGCGATGACCCGCGAGCGGGAGCGGAGCCTGCGCGACGACGAGGCCGGCTACGAGCGGCCGAGAGCCGCGCGTCGACAAGACGCCGCGACAAGGTGGCTGTGGCAGGGGAAGGACTTGACGTAGCGGTCGCCGCCGTATCGCGGCGCGTCCCGGGTCATGGCATCATTGCGGAAATATGAACCCGCAATGGTGCCATAATGAGACCAACCCAATTCTCCGCCGACACGATCAGCGCCCTGCTCCGCAACCAGACCGTCGCCTCGCTGGCCGAGGTCATGGCGGCGCTCGGCGCCCACGCCAGCAGGCGCACCGCGTTCCGCAAGCTCAAGGACATCGACGCCCGCACCAGCTACTCGCATCGCGGCGGCTACTACACCCTCGACCAACTCGCCGACTTCGACGAGCGCGGCCTGTGGTCCTTCGCCGGAGTCCGCTTCTCCCGCGCCGGCACCCTGCTCGCAACCGCCGAGTCGTTCGTCAACCACGCCGAAGCCGGACACTTCGTCGACGAGTTGGACAACCTGCTCGGTGTCGGCACCCAGGACGCGCTGCGTAAACTCGTCGCTGACGAGCGGCTGACACGGCACAAGCTCGCCGGCCAGTTCCTCTACTGCGCGGCCGACCGCGCGCAGCAGACGCACCAAGTGCGCAGCAGACGCCTGCTGCTGGCCACGCCCGGACTTGGACAACCCCTACCCGACGCCGACCTGATGCCCGAGGAGTTGCGCGCCGCCATCGTGTTGTTCGCCAGCCTGCTCGACGAGCGGCAGCGGCGGCTGTTCGCCGGCCTCGAAGCGCTCAAGTGCGGGTGGGGAGGCGACCGGCGCATCGCTCGGCTGCTCGGCATCGACCCGTCGACGGTCGCTTCGGGCCGGCGGCAACTGGTCGAGCGCGACATCGAGGTCGACCGGGTGCGGCGCGCGGGCGGCGGACGCCCACCGACGGAAAAAAAACGCCGGAAGTCATCGCCTGCATCAAAGCCTTGATGGAGCACGAGACGGCCGGCGACCCGGTCACTCGATTGCTCAAGGCGATGGGCTATTCGTTGCGCGTCAACCACAAGAAGCTCGCCGGCGCCTCGCATCCGAGGCGCGACGACCAGTTCCGGAACATCACCGACCTGCGCGAGCGTTGCGCCGCCGACAACGTCCCGGTCATCAGCGTCGATACCCGCTCTCATCAGTAGGGTGCTGGCGTCGGCGTTGCTGTATCCGTGCTGGGCAAGCGCCGCGATGGTGCTCGGCGTGTCGTAGCCTGGCGTTTCTGACACCGGCCTGTTCCAACCGCTCTCGGCGACTTGGGCGCCCAGGTGCCCGTCGGTGATGGCAACGATCCGGGCCGGTGTGGCCGGTGCGGGGGCCGCGTGTGCGATTACCTTGGCCATGGAAGACGCGGTAAAGGTGCCGGCACCCGCACCAAACTCCTTCACCTGCACCAGCCAGTGGGTGGACTCCGGTCAAGACAGTCGATGTCCTCATAACCCTCGGGAACGAATTCAACAAAGGGCAGAACTCGCTCGCGGGACTCGGCGAGTAGGAGCGCCGTCACGGCCACTGATAGCGAACGCCGGCGACGTTGCGTGCGCCCTGGCGCAGGGCGTTCCAGACCTCACCTTCGAAGGGCGTCGCAGAGGGAGCCCCGCGGGAGGGCGGTGCCCCAGGATGCCCGTGGAACTCAGACGGGATCCGGCTCCTGGTCAGAGAAAAGGGGCGCCTGCGGATCGACCGGCGGCAGAGACAAGTCCGCGATGCCCTTGACGGGAACGCTGTCAGATTCCGCCAGCCGGCGCACGTCATCATCATCCGAATACAGTTCGTCGACGCCGTGTACCCTGGCGATGGCAACGATCTGCCTGTCGACCTTCACCTTCTGCCACGTGCCGGCCGCGCCCGATTTCTTGTCGCCGGTGTCGAGCGCCCGTCGCTGCGATTCCGCCGCCTCGATCGCTGCCTTCAAGTCGAAGGGTTCGATGGCGAAGACCGCACTGTTGGTCAGTTCCGCCAGGTAGGCTGCGGTATCGTCCGCTGCCAAGACGAGGAACTCGCTCAACGCCGGCGTCGGGATGATGATCGTTGCATGACCGGCCTCGAGCGCCTCTACGAGGTGTTTCAGGCGCTCGGGGACGCGATCAACGGGCTTCGGGTAGGCCGCATCGGGATGCAGATACGCGCCGAGAACCATGGTGTCGAAGGCCACCAGCACGCGCGCTACCCTTCCGACTTGCGCAGGGCAATCAGCTCGCCCAACGGGTCGTCGCGTTCCTTCCAGCCAGCGTCGATCGACTGAAGACGCCGGGTGGCGTCAGCTATCGATTCCGACCGCAACTCCGTGTAGTCATGGATGCGGAAGGACTTCATCTTCCAGACGCCCTCGCGGTCGCGGAACCAGCGTCCAACGCCCGTGACCCGCAACGGTGTTGCAAAGAGATGCATGCCGATGCGCTTCGCCAGATCCCGTGACGCGAGACAGTTGTGTATGCGCTCGGGGGTCTCCAGGCGAACCGGGACGGGATCGTTTTCTCCGCCCACGACGATGGGTACGCCGTCCAAGGTTCCGGGTTGGGAGAACGGGCCGTACTCGGGTTCCTCGACGCGTGTTGCCCCGGCAAAGCGCAAGATCCGAGCGCCCTCTTCGTCGACGAGTTCAGCGGATTCGGCGTTGTCAGCGGCCAAGTCGTCCTCGATTGCCCTTCTCGCCTTCAGGACGTGCGCAGATCCTTCGCGATTGCGTACCTCATTGGCACGGTGCCTGAGCTTCGGGTACGCCTCCCAATCAATCTTCAAGACAGGGACCGTGCTGCCCTCCTCGATGCTCACGAGATGAACGCTGTTGGTCTCTCCAAGCACCGTGGCGAGGTTGTCCAGGTAGCGCGCCAGTCGCGCCATCGGCATGGTCGTGGGCGAGTACGCGTTGATCTTGAAGCGGAGTGCGACTGCACGAGCTCCGTTGAGGTGGCGACGTTCGTCTATCGATCGTGCCATGTTCTGCCTCGATTCGTCGGTCGGACGCGAGCCTAAGCCCCTCCCTCGGGCGCCCATTGTAGTCGTTCTCCGTGGCAGAAGTCGGCTCGGGTAAGCCGTCCCACTTGGGGAAGGCCGCATCCCGGTCCGGGGCGGTCGGCATCAATTTCTCTTCCGGCCGGCGGCATCAGCAACCTGCACCTGAATCCGCTCAGCCAGAGCTCGAGCGGCTTCCAGCAGCACCAGCGCGATCGTCAGTTGCGTGACGACCAGCGCGTTGCGCCACCGGAGACGCCGGCGCGGATCCTGCCGGTCTCTCGGCCCTTCACTTCGTGAACACGGATATGTCGATCACGACGGCCTCGCCGCCATGCACCAGCACCCCCATCGACGCGGCCGCATGCTCGATTGGGCAGCGCCTCGTAGAGGACGACGCATCCCGAGGAGACCGCCGAGGAGGGCATCGACAAGTTCGTGAGTCCGGGTGTTCGTGAAGTAGATGCGCGGGCTGGAAGTGTTCAGGTCGAGCAGAATGAACTTGACGGCCACGTGGACGAGCTCCTCGTACGTGGCGTGGTCCGGAAGGATCACGGCACCTTCGTGGATATCGATGCCGGCAGCCGGGTTCAGCGGGTTCATGCCCGCCGGATCCGCCAACTCGGTGAGGTCGTCGATGCAGTCCCCGTCGACGTCGGCCGGGTCGGCGACCGGATACTTCTCCACCCGGTAGCGCTCGGGAGGCAGCGCCTCGACGTTCTCGGCCAGCGTCGTCGTGCCCGCCTCGCCCGGGACCACCAGGACCGGCACCTCCACCGCCTCGCCGCCCACGTCGTGGCGCACGTAGAGCACGAAGTACGCGTCGGTGGTGGACTCGACGACGATGGGCACCGCCGTGACCGGCACCGCCACCGGCGCGGGGTCGTACCCGCCGTTCGGGCACGGCTCCGCGTCGCCGCCCTGGGCGAGGGCGGGAGCGGCCGTCGCCAGGGCGGCGATCAGCAGCCCCAGCACGCCGCGCACCGCCGAGGCCAGGGCGGCGATCAGCAGCCCCAGCACGCCGCGCACCGCATGAGCGACCGTTAGTCCAGCGACGGTGTTTCCGTCCGCACGATACCGGACGCCGCGCACGCTCCCCGCACCTCGCCCCTGCCGGACCGGCGCAGCCCGGCCGGGGACACCGTTCGATGTACCGCCCTGCATTCGGACACTCGTCACTTATATAGACGTGCGCGGAGGGACGATCGAACGCGCCCGGCCGGCAGCGCCCTGCGGGACGCCGTTGCGGGGCACCGTGCGGGCGGCGCGATCTCCCGTGCGCGTGGCGCGCTGACCCGCGAGCGCGAGCGGAGCCTGCGCGACGACGAGGCCGGCTACGAGCGGCCGGGAGCCGCGCGTCGACAAGACGCCGCAACGTGGCGAGCCGGAACGGTCGTCGACTGTTGCGCCAGCCGCGCACGACCCTTCCCCGCAGGCGGACCGTGACACCCTTGCCGTTGGTGACGCGCAGCACCATGCGCTCCGAGCTCTTCCGAGCCATCCACCGGCCACCTGCGGCGGTCGCCGCATCGAGGGGGCTGTGGTTACCGGACACCGAGCCGTACTGCTTGAGCACCGGGTGCAGATCGAGAAAACGCATCATGCATGTTGACATCGCAACAGATGTGTTGCTAGCATTTGATTGCGGCTGTACCGAAGAAGGCAAAGAGCGAGAAAGCTGGAAGCCCAGCTAGGACGAGCATGAGCCGACACAGACATGCCGGTCGGAACGATGGAAGCGATCAAGAAAGATCTCGGACTGAAGCAGCAACCTTAGACCGTTAGCTCGACAGTCCAGTCGGTCGGTGGGCTTTGTTGAGTTCAGGGCGACATCTTGAGTGCTCTGGGACAGTCTGGTCTAGTTCTTGCACTTGGCGGATGGAGAAGGAGGCGTAGGCGAATGTTGCACTACCCGGTGAGGTTGACGACGGAGGGTGCAAGTGTGCTCGTGGACTTTCCAGATTTCCCGGAGGCGCATACTTTTGGGGAAACGCGGGAAGAGGCTCTGACGCGGGCGTCAGACGCGCTTCTGACCGTGATCGATGCATACATGAAAGACCGGCAACGGCTGCCACAGCCCTCGGAGGGAAAGGTAATGGTCGATGTTCCAGTATTAGCCGTGCCAAAGATTGAGTTGTATAACGCGATGCGAGAGAAGAGAATCACCAAGGCGGAACTTGGGAGGCGGCTTGGTTGGCACATGCCACAGGTGGATCGTGTCCTCAATGTTCACCACGCCTCCCGAATGGACAGACTCCAGCAGGCGCTTCAGGCCGTTGATCGACGACTGGAAGTGACGGTCGTTGAAGCGTAAGAAAGGTGACTCGGCGTCGAGATCCGGGTTGTTTGCGGGCGGGGGCCGAAAATCCTCGACGACGTCGGCCGGACGACGCGGAGGGTCTTCGAGGGCTACAGGCCGGCGCCCTCGGTGCCGGGGCCCAGGGAGGAGCGCGGCCACGTTGTAGGGATCGTGATGCGCCGCTCCCGCCCGTCGAGGCGGCGGCGATGCCGCTCGATGACGCGCTCGGCGGCCTTGAGCAAAGACCGAGCGCTCGTAGAGCAAGCGCGGGTGCAGGACAATGCCACACTACTCGGCAGCCGACCGCGATGCTATGCGCGTGCGCCGGTTTCCGGGGCGCCTGCGGCGGACCGCGGCCTCCACAGCACGTCAATCGCATAGACGAGGTCGAGCCGTTCGCCGTGCCAGTCCGGCGTCGCGGTAGCGGGCCCGATCACGATGCCGGCCGCGTCAAGCCGGGCGTCGGTCGGGGCCAGCGGCGGACCGTTCCATCGCGGCGCGCGCGGAACGTCGGGAAGCGGCCTGCCGTCCGGCCAGGCGAACTCCACCTCTCCCGTTGCGCTCATCCGCACCGTGAAGCCCTCTTCGTGGACCGCCCGGTGATGCCGCCGGCAGAGCAGCACGAGGTTGTCGAGCCGCGTCGGACCGCCGTCGCTCCAGTGGCGGACGTGATGCGCGTCGCACCGCCGGGCGTTGCAGCCGGGGAAGCGGCACTGCCGGTCGCGCGCCTGCAGCGCTCGCCGCAGGGCCGGCGGGATGGTGCGGGTCTTGCGGCCGACGTCGAGGACCGAGCCGTCCGCGGCGTGATGCATGACCACCGCTCCCGCATCGCACGCCATCCGGCGGGCGGTCTCCGCGGAAACGCGCAGCCCGTCGGCGTCCTCCAGAGCCGCGTGCCCGGTCAGGGGAAGCGGGGTCGCGGGAGCCGGCGGAACGCCCGCGTCCGGGCCGCCGGCCGCCGGCGCCTCCGCCGGACCGGCCGCCGCCACCTCCGGCGCCCCGCCGTCAGGCGTCTCCGCGGAAACGTCCGACGCAACCGCCGGACGCGTCTCCGCGGAAACGTGTCGATCCGGCGGCTGGACGCCGGTGCCGGCCTGCAGCGTCTCGGCCTCGACGTGCAGCACTACCTGATAGCGGTCACCCGCCGTCCCCCGGTCGAGGTCGGCCGCCAGGGCGCTCTCGGCCACGAGACCGAGCGCGTCCGCCTGCCGTTGGCCGAAGCTGGTCTCCGGCGGCACCTCCCGGCATAGCCGATCGCCGGCCGCCTCGAGCGCCCGCCGCACCGCCGCCCCCACCTCGGGCGACAGCCGGCCGCGGACGACCACCATGCCGTCGTCGTCGACCCAGGTCGAAAGCTGCCGGCGCTCATGGCGCCGCCGCTCGTCGGCCTCCTCCTCGGCGAGGTCCACCCGGCGCCAGGCGCGCGCCAGACGCTCGACGTAGGACGCCGGGGCGCACTCGGCGAAGCCGAGCAGCCGACGCTCGTTCGCCGGCGTCGCCACCCGCGTCAGAGCGCGGACCTTCGAGTAGGAGATGCGGCCCCGCCGCATCGCGTCGCTCAGAAGCGGAAGGTCTCCGAGGGCGCGCGCCACCCGGACCTTCTCGCGAGCCGCCCCCAGCGCCAGGCCGGTACGCCAGTTCAGCCAGTGCGCGCACGACTTGAAGCCGCTCCAGCCTTGCCGCTCGTCGAAGGCGCGGATCATCACGAGCAGCTCGTGGGTGGCCGCCTGGATGCGGGCCGCCAGCTCGGCGATGTCTTCACCGAGCCGCTCGGCCTCGTCGCGGCGCCGGAGAACGGCGGCGCGGTGCTCGTCGATGGACGCGTCCCGTGGCCGGAGCCGCACTGCCGCGGCATCTCCGGCCGGGCCGGCGGGGACGAGCGGCCCGGCCGTCGGTTCCGACGCTTCGATGGCAGTGGATTCGGCTGTCGCGCCGGCCACCAGGGACGGGCGAACGGGCACCATGCAGGCGGACTGCGCCGATGCTTCGGTGGAAGGGCGACGTCGCCCGAGGCGGTCGAGGCGATCCGCAACCATGCAGGCGGACTGCGCCGATGCTTCGATGGCAGGGGATTCTCCGGTTGCGCCGGCCACCGTCGAAGGGCGAACGGGCGCGATGCAAGCGGACTGCGGAGGAAACGTGGCAAGGCTCATCCATCCATTGTAACCCCTTGTTTTTCAACTACTTGAGAGCTTCCAGGCGCCCACTGCCGGCTCCGGATTGCGTTTTCCGTCCACCCCCATGAATCACGAGCCGTACGGAGGCGCTGCGGCGGCCTGAACGCCCTTCGAGGCCGCATCCCGGACCGGAAGCGATATGCCGCCGAAAAGCTGTCAACCCTTTTTCGTCGCCGACTTCAAGGAAAACGCCGCGCTGTGGAGCGTCCGGGAGATCCGCGCGCTCGGCGAGCGCCTGGCGCACCTCGAGGGCCGCATCACCGGCTGGCAGGACCGCAGCGCCGGCGCGGCCACGATCGACGACTTCTTGCCGAAAGGCGGGTTTGTGATGACGACGTCCGCCATCGCCGACCGGCCCTCCCGGCCGATCACCTCGACGATGAGTTTCCGCAACAACGCCGGATCCCGGATCTTGTTCTGCGCCTTCTCGAAGATCATGCCGGGCATCCCGCCCTGCGTGCCGAGAACGCGCCGCGTGTCGCGATCACGTCGGCGGGCGGTTGCCCTCGCGCGCGAGAACGGCGGCCCGCAGCTCCATCAGGTGGGCCGCCCGGATCCCGGTCGCCCCCGTCGACAGCGCGCCGTCGGTGTAGGCGGGCAGCGGATGCCCGGCGGCGGCGTAGGCCTCGGCGAGCGCCGCCCGCAGTTGGGTCACGTGCACGCCCTTCACCGGCGTGACGCCGGGCACCAGCACCGGGTCGGTCCACGGATACGCCGCCAGGCCCGCGCCCGCGCGCAGGGCGTCGATGCGCGCCCGCAGCTCCCGGAAGTGGATGGCCCGCACCGGCGTCACCCCGCGCTCGATGGGGTGGTCCGCGAACACCGTGGGCGACGCCTGGAACACGGTCACCCGCCGACCCGCCACCAGCAGCGAGCCGGTCCGCGGGCCGCCCGCGTTGGCCGCCACGGCGTAGGTCACCGTCCCGGAGCCGGTGCCCGACGCGCCGCCGGTCAGCGCCAGGAACCCCGACTCGCTCGCCGCCGTCCAGGCGCAGGCCGAGCCGGTCGCCACCTCCACCGCGCCGGTCCCCGCCGGCCACAGCACGTCGCGGTGCAGCGGCGTCACGGTATACGCGCAGGGCAGCTCCGCCCCCACCACGGCGCTGCGCGTCGACTCACCGCCGTCGACCGCCGCCGCCACCTGGTACGTGTAGGACGCGCCCGGCTCCACCCCGCGGTCGGCATAGCCCCGGCCCCGCACGCCCGATGCGACCGTCTCGAAGGCGGCGGGCGCCGCGGCCGTCTCCGCCGCGCCGCCCGCCGCGCGGTAGACCGTGTAGGTGACCGCCGGCGCGGGCCGCCACGCCCCGCCGCCGGCCGCCGTCCACCTCAGCGCCACCTGCGCCGGGTGCACCCCCGGCGCCGCCGTCACCGCCGGCCCCGACCGGAGCTGGTACCCCAGCTCATCCCACGTCGACCGCCCGTCCCCGTCCGCGTCCAGAGACAGCGCCGGATACTGCGACGCCGTCCCGAAGTGCCACGGCGCGTCCGCAACGCCGTCGCCGTCCACGTCCACGTCCCAGCCGGCATACAGGTCCGCGTAGCCGGCCGGCGCCTGCAGCGCCGCCGTCGGCCGCCCCTGCCCCGACGCGGCCGCGACGCCCGACGCCGACACGGCGACGCCCGACGTTTCCGTGTCCCAGTAGCCGGCCGTCACCCGGCCGGGAAGCTCGGTGACGCCCACCAGGCCGCCCGTCTCGCCGCCCCCCGCTACCGGACCGGTGGCATAGGCGGCCGCCACCTCGTTCCGGTTGCGGCCCGCCAGCCCCCCCACGCGGCCCGCGCCCGACACCCGGCCCGTCGCATACGACCCCGCGACGCGCCCGTCGTTGGTCCCCACCAGGCCGCCCGCCGAGGTCCCGCCCGACACCGCCACCGCCGCGTGGCTGCCCCCGACCAGGCCCGTGTTCGTCCCCACCAGGCCGCCCGCCGACGCCGACCCCGACACCCGGCCCGCCGCAAAGCCGCCCGTCACCGTGCCCCGGTTCAGGCCCACCAGCGCCCCGACCCCGGTCGACCCCGTCACCGCGGCCCCGGCCACCCCCACGTGGCGGATCACGCTCGACGCCGCCGTCTCCCCGAACAGCCCCGCACCGCCGTCCCGCGCGATGAACAGCCCCCGCACCCGATGCCCGTTGCCCTCGAACCTCGCCGCGAACGGCGCCCCCGCCGAACCCAGCGGCAGCCAGCCCGACCCGCCGTACCAGAACGCGTCCCCCGCGTCCGGGCCGCCGCTGCCGTTCGTGTCCAGGTCCACCTCCCCGCCCAGCTCGTAGCCCCGGCAGCCGCCCGCCGCCGCGCATGTCCGCGTCTCGCCCGACGCCAGCCCGAACGCCGCCCCATACCCCGCCGAGCCCGCCGCCGTCGGCACGCCGTCCCCGTCCAGGTCGTGGCGCACCGCGTCGAGCTGCGCCGCCGTGTGCACCCCGAGCAGCCCGTCGCCGTCCACGTCGTGGCCCACCGTCACCGTGAACGCATGCTCCGCCGTCCGGTTCGACCCCGTCGCGTCGGTCGCCGTCAGCGTCACCGTGGATTCGCCCGCCGTCGACCCCGTCACCGTCGCCACCCCGCCCGCCACCGACACCGCCGCCACGTCCGCCGACGACGACTCGGCCCTGTACGTCAGCGCGTCGCCGTCCCGATCCTCGAACGCGGCCGACAGGTCCAGCCGCAGCGCCTCGCCCACCTCCAGCACCCGGTCCGCCAGCGTCCCCACCGCCTCCGGGCCCCGGTTGCCGCCGCCGCCGCCGCCGCCACCGCCGCCGGCGCTGCTGCCGCCGTCCACGCTCACCCCGAACGACTGCGTCGCAGACTCGTTCGACGCGCCCGCGTCGGTCGCACTCACCGTCACCGTCGAGAAGCCCCGCGACAGCGGCGTCACCGTCACACTCGAGCCCGACACCGACACGGCCGCCACCGTCACCGCCGACGACGACGCCCCATACGTCAGTGCATCCCCGTCCGGGTCCGAGAACGCGCCCGACAAGTCCACCACCGGCGCACCATCGACCGTCTGCAGCGACAGCGCGGGCAACGTCGCCACCACCAACGGAGGCCGGTTCGCCACCGTCACCGCGAACACCTGCTCCGCCGGCAGCCCGCCCCCGTCCTCCGCCGTCACCCGCACCTCGGCCGCCCCCGGGAACCGCGGCGTCACCCGCACCGCCGAGCCCGACACCTCGACCGTCGCCACCGACACCGCCGACGACGTCGCCGCGTAGGTCAGCGTGTCGCCGTCCGGGTCCTCGAACGCGTCCGACACCGACACCGGCACCGAACGCACCGGGTCGGAGATCGCCAGCGTCAGCGCCTCCAGGCGGCCCGTCGCCACCGGCGCGCGGTTGGCCACCGTCGCCGCGAACGTCCGCTCCGCCGTCCTGCCCGGACCGCCGCCGTCGCGCGCCGTCACCGTAACCTGCGCCGTGCCGCCCGACTCCGGCACCACCGTCGCCTCCGACCCCGACACCGACACCGACACCACGGTCCGGCCGGGGGGATTCGTCACCCTCGCCCCATACGTCAGCGCGTCATCCTCCGGGTCCTCGAACGCAACCGACAAGTCCACCTTCGGCGGCTCCTCACCCGCCGTCAGCGACAACGGCGGCAGAGGACTCCCCGACGGCCGCGGCGGCTGGTTCGCCACCGTCACCGCGAACACCTGCGTCGCACTCGTGTTCGAGCCGGCCGCGTCGGTCGCCGTCGCCGTCACCGTCGCCGTGCCGCTCGACTCCGCCCTCACCGTCAGCGTCGACGCCGACACCGACACCGGCGCCACCGACGGGTCCGACGACTCGGCGGCGTACGTCAGCGCGTCCCCGTCCCGGTCCCGGAACGCATTCGAAACCTCCACCGCCGACGAGTTCCCCACCACGCTCAGCGACACCGGCGGCAACGTGCCCACCGCCTCCGGCGAGCGGTTGCCGTCCAACGTCACCGTCACCGTGAACGTCTGCGGGTCACTCGTCGTGTTCGACCCGCCCGCGTCACGAGCCGTCACCGTCACGGTAGTCGCCGACCCCGACGGCCTCCCCTCCAACAGCGGCGTCACCGTCACCGTCGAGCCCGCCACCGACGCCGGCACCGTCGCCACCGACGTATCCGACGAGGTGGCCGCATGGCTCAGCGCGTCCCCGTCCGGATCGGAGAACGCCCCCGACACGTCTACCGTGAACGCCCCGTCGTCGAGCCGCACCACCCGGTCGGGCAGACTCCCCACCCGCTCCGGGCCCGCGTTGGCCGGCACCGTCACCGTGAACGTCTGCTCCGCCGGCGTGGTCCCCACGACGCCGTCGGTCGCCGTCACCGTCACCTGCGCCGTGCTGCCCTCCTGCAGCGGCCGCACCTTCACCGTCGAGCTGTTCACCGGCACCGACACCGACACCGCCGACGTGTCCGACGACCTCGCGGCGTAGGTCAGCTCGTCTCCGTCCGGGTCCGAGAACGCACCCGGCACGTCCACCTCCGCCTCCCCCTCGCCCACCCGCCGCGTCAGCGCCGGCAACGTCCCCTCCGCCTGCGGAGAACGGTTCGCCACCGTCGCCTCGAACGTCCGCTGCGCCGACTCGTTCGACCCGTCCACGTCGGTCGCCGTCACCTCCACCGTCGCCGCCCCCCGCGACAGCGGCCTCACCGTCACCGTCGAGCCGGCCACCGACACCGTCACCACCGCCGTGTCCAACGACCGGGCGGCGTAGGTCAGCGCGTCCCCGTCCGGGTCCGAGAACGCGCCCGACACATTCACCGTTACGGTGCCGGGCACCTCCAGCGCCAGCAGATCATCCAGCGGCTCGTCGGTCGCCACCGGCGGGCGGTTCTCCACCGTCACCGCCAGGGTCTGCGTCGCCGACAGCCCGCCCGGGTCCTCGGCCGTCACCGTCACCGTCGCCGCGCCCCCCGACAGCGGCGTCACCGTCACCGTCGAGCCCGTCGGCGGCGTCACCTCCGCCGTCGCCACCGACCCGTCGGCCCCCGGATTCACCGTCGCCGAGTACGTCAGATCGTCCATGTCCGGGTCCGAGAACGCAGCCGACACGTCCACCGTCGCGGCGCCCGTCACCGCCTCGGTCACGACGTCGGGCACCCGCAGCGTCAGCGCGGCCAGCGTCCCTTCCGCCACCGGCGGACGGTTCGCCACCGTCACCAGGAACGTCTGCTCCGCCGGCGCCGGCGCGATGCCGTCGCTCGCCGTCACCGTCACTATCGCCTCGCCCCCCGACAGGGGCGCCACCGACACGGTCGAGCCGCCCACGGTCACCGAGGCCACCGACTCGTTCGACGACGTCACCCCGTAGGTCAGCGTGTCACCGTCCGCATCGCTGAACGCATTCGCCAACGACACCTCGAACGGGGATGTCCCCGCCTCGACACCCGCGTGGTCCGGAAGCGGCGCCCCGGCCACCGGCGGCTGGTTCGGCACCGTCACCACGAACGTCTGCGCCGCCGCCGTGTTCGAGCCGCTCACGTCGGTCGCGGTCACCGTCACCGTCGCGGTGCCCCGCGTGAGCGGCGTCAGGGTCAGCGTGCTGCCGGCCACCGACACCGGCGCCACCGACGGCGCCGACGAGACCGCTCCGTAGACCAGCACGTCGAGGTCGAGGTCCGAGAACGCAACCGACACGTCCACGTCCACCGACCCCTGCGGGACCGGAAGCGTCCGGTTCGCCAGGATCCCCGCCGGCATCGGCGGCCGGTTCCCGACCACGGTCACCGACTGCCGCGCGCTGTGCGCCGTCGAGCCCCCGGCGACCGCCGCGGACACCTGGTAGGTGTAGACGCCGCCGGAGACCACGTCGGTGTCGCTAGCGGTCGACCCGCCGATGGCGTCGGCGACCACCGTCACCACCGTGCCGTCGTCCCGGGTGACCGCGTAGGTGACGTCGGGCGCCGGGGTCCAGCGGCTCGTGTCCGGCGCGGTCCAGCTCAGCACCACCTCGTTGCGCCCGAGCGTGTCCTCGGCCGTCAGCGCCGGACCCTCCCGAAGCTGGTGCCCGAGCTCCTCCCAGGTCGCCCCGCCCGCCCCGTCCGCGTCCGCCTTCAGCACCGGATACTGCGCGCCGGTCCCGAAGTCCCACGGATCGTCGGCCGTGCCGTCGCCGTCGAGGTCGACGTTCCACTGCGCGTAGATGCCGCTGTAGCCGGTCGGCGCCTGCAACTGCGCCGTCGTCTGCCCGCGGCCTCCGGACCCGGTCGTGCGCCCCGACGTCGTCGTGTCCCAGTAGGAGGCCCTGACCGGCCCAGGGCTACTGCCGGCCAAGCCCCCGGCGTCGTTCTTGCCCACCACCCGGCCCGTGGCGTAGCTCGCCCTGATCGTGTCCCGGTTGGCCCCGACCAGGCCCCCCAGATAGCTCGAACCGGTTACCGTGCCGGTCGCGTAGGTCGCGGTCAGGGTCCCGTAGTTCTCCCCCGCCACGCCGCCGACGCCGGCAGGCCCCGTCACCGCGACCGCGGCGTAGCTGGCGGCGATCGTGCCGAGGTTCGCGCCGGCCAGCCCGCCGACGATGCCGAACCGGGCGGACACGCTGCCCGTCGCGTAGCTGCCGACGATCGTGCCGATGTGGATCCCGGCCAGCGCCCCGACGTTCTCCCTGCCCGCCAGCGCGACGTCCACCAGTCCGAGGTGGCGGACGACGCCCGACTCTTCCGTGAGGGCGAACAGCCCCACCTGGTCGCCGCGGTCGATGAACAGGTTGGCGATGGTGTGCCCGTTGCCCTCGAAGATCGCGGCGAGACCGTCCAGGGAACCGGGCTCGGATTCGATCGGCAGCCAGCCGGCGCCGCCGTTCCAGTACGCATCGCCATCGTCGGCTCGACCGTTGCGGTTGGTATCGAAGTCCAGGTCCGCGACGAGCTCGTAGCCCACGCACCCGGCCGGCCCGCCGCAGGCCTGCCGGTCGCCGACCGTCGGGAACGCCGCCGCATACGCCGCCTCCCCGTCCGCCCCTCCGTCCGTCGGCGCGCCGACGGCTTCCACGTCGTAGCGCACGGCGTCGAGCTGCGCCAGCGTCTCGATCTCGATCAGGCCGTCGTCGTCCGCGTCGTAGTCCGTCGCGCCCGCCGGCATGACGGTCACCGTAAACTCCTGCGCCGCGCTCGCCCCCGAGCCGCCCGCGTCGGTCGCCGTCACCGTGATCGCCGCCTCGCCCGCCGCCAGCGGCGTGATGCGCACCCGCGTACCCGACAGGCTCACGGTGGCCACGCCCGTCTCGGCCGAGGAGACCGCGTAGGTCAGCGCGTCGCCCTCCGGGTCCTCGAACGCCTCCCCGAACTCGACGCTGGCCGTATCGCCCACGTGCAGCCAGCGGCCCGGCAGCGTCCCCACCGGCAGCGGCGGCGAGTTGCCGGGGGTGTTCACCGCGACCACCGCGCTGCGCACCGGCTCGCCGCCGTCGACCACCGCCGCCACCTGGTAGGTCAAGGCGGTGCCCGTCCGCGCCGCCGGATCGGCATGCTGCAGCCCGGTCACCCCTTTCGCGAGGACCTCCACATGCTTCCCTTCGCCGCGGGTGACGGTGTAGGTCACCTCCGGCGGCGGGTCCCAGTGGCCGGCGTCGACCGCGGTCCAGCTCAGCGCGACCCGCGCCTGCCCCGCCGTCGTGGTCTCGGTCGCCGTGGCCGTCAGCACCGGGCCGGCCCGAAGCTGGCGGCCGAACTCCTCCCAGCTCGCCTCCCCCTCCCCGTCGAAGTTCGCCTTCAGCGCGGGGTACTGGCTCGTCGTGCCGAAGTGCCAGGGATCGTCGTTGGTGCCGTCGCCGTCCAGATCCACGTTCCAGCCGCTGTAGATGCCCTGGTAGCCGGTGGGCGCCTGCAGCGCCGCCGTCGTGCGCGCGCCGGACCCGGACGCATGGCCCGAGGTGCCGCCGTCGTAGTAGCCCGCGGCAATGGGTGCGCCGGCGAGGGCGAAGCCCGCCAGCCCGGAGACGGTCCTTCCGGGGCCCGAGACCCGGCCCGTGGCGAAGCTGGCGGCGATGACGCCGTAGTGGGCTCCGACCAGGCCTCCGGTGGAGCTCGTCCCCGACACGCTTCCGGTCGCGTAGCTGGCGCCGATCCGGCCGACGCCCGGCGCGAACAGCGGGTCGGCCGGGGGCGAGTTCAGCCCCGCCAACCCGCCGACGCTGCGCACGCCCTCCACGCGCCCCGACGCATGGCTGGCGGCGATGAACCCGAAGTGCTCGTTCGTGCCGACCAGTCCGCCGACCCAGTCCTCACCCGTCACCCGCACCGCGGCGTGGCTGGCCCTGACGCTGCCGTCGTTGCGCCCGACCAGCCCGCCCACCCCCGCGGAGCCGGACACCTCGCCCGTCGCCCGGACGCCGCGGACGACCCCGAAGTTGTGCGCGGCCAGTCCGCCCACCCCCGCCGGGTCGACGTGGTAGGGCTGCCTGCTCGCCACGTCCACGTCGGTCAGCACGAGGTTGCGGACGACGCCGGCCCGCGCGATGGTCGCGAACAGTCCCGCCGCGGCCTCGCGCTCGACGAACAGGTTGGCCAGCGCGTGACCGTTGCCGTCGAAGGTGGTCCGCCAGCCGCTCCCGCTCTCCCGCGGTCCGATGGGCTCCCAGCCGGCGCCGTCGTTCCAGTAGGCATCGCCCGGGCCGGCGCTTCCGTTCCCGTCGGTGTCGAAGTCCAGATCGGCGAACAGCTCGTACCCCGCGCAGCCGTCGAAGCCGCAGCCCAGCCGATCGAAGGCCGACGGGAAGGCGGCCGCGAACGCCGCCGCCTCGCCGTCGTCGTCCGCCACCCCGGTCCCGTTCAGGTCGAGGCGCACGGCATCGAGCTGCGCGAGCGTGCGAATCGCGATCAGCCCGTCGCCGTCGGCGTCGTAGTCGTGGCCCACCCGCACCCCGAAGCGTTGCGTGGCGACCGGGTTCGACGCGACGCCGTCGCCCGCCGTCACGGTGATGACGGTGCGGCCCGCCGCCGCCGGGGCTACGGTCACCACCGCCCCGGACACGCTCACCGCGGCGACCGACGTCACGGACGAGCCCGCCGCGTACGACAGCGTGTCGGCGTCCGGATCCGCGAACGCTCCCGAGACGTCCACCGCCGCCGCCGCCGAGCCGACCTCCAGCTCCCGGTCCTCCAGCACCCCCACCGGCACCGGCGGCTGGTTCGCGGCGCCCGCGGTCACCGGCACCCACGCGCTCCGCGCCGCCTCGCCGCCGTCGATGATCGCCGCCACCCGGTACGCGTAGCGGGTCCCGACGCTCACGCCGGCGTCGGCGTACGTGAGCCCGGCCTGAGCGACCGACACGGTCTCGACCGTGCCCCCGGATTCGCGGTACACGGTGTAGGTCACGCCCGGCGCCGGGCTCCACCCGCTGACGTCGACCGCGGTCCAGGCCAGGTCCACCGCGGCCTGATCGGCCGTGGTCGACGCCGTCAGCGCCGGCCCGCCGCGAAGCTGGTAGCCGAACTCCTGCGTCGTGGCGCGGCCGTCGCCGTCGAAGTCCACCCACAGGACCGGATACTGCGCCGCCGTCCCGAAGTCCCAGGGGTCGGCGGTCCCGTCGTCACGGTCCAGATCCAGGTTCCACCTCCGGTAGATCCCGGTGTAGCCGGTCGGCGCCTGCAGCTCGGCGGTCGTCAGGCCCCCCACGCCGACCCGTTGCGATTCGGTCCCGTCGACCACGCCGTTGTCGTTGGCGTCGTCCTGGCCCACCCCGAAGCGCACGCCGGAGGTCTCCAGGTCCCAGTAGCTCGCACGCACCACCAGCTCGTACTCCGAGCCCACGAGCCCGCCCACCGCCGCCGTCCCGGAGACCGCGCCGGTGGCATAGCTCGCCTCCACCGAGCCGCACGAGCTGCCGGCCAGCCCGCCGACGCCGCCCCCGGCGGCGAGGTCCTCGCCGAGGCCGCCGATGGACCGGCACTCGATCGCCCCCGAGCTCGAGGCGGCCAGGCGCATCCCCTCGCCCGACACGTCGCCGGTGGCATAGCTGGCCCGAATCTTCTGGAACACGCGGCTCGCGCCGCCGACCAGCCCGCCGACCCCGTCCGTGCCGGAGACGTCGCCCGTGGCGTAGCTGGCGGTGACCTCGTCGGAGAGGTGATGGCCGATCAGCCCGCCCACCAACTGCCGGCCGGACACGCCGACGGCGGCGAAGCTGCGCCGCAGCCCGCCGGACGTGCGGCCCACGAGCCCCCCCGTCTCGTCCCGGCCCGCCACCCGGCCCGCGGCATGGCTGTCCAGAACGGGCACGCTGACGCCCCGCCCCAGCAGGGCGCCGACCCCGTCGCGGCCGGTCACGTCGACACCGGTCAGCCCGACGTCCCGGATCGTCCCCGACTCGACGGCCCCGAACAGCCCCACGCCGTCCTCGGTGGCCCGGTCGATGAACAGGTTGGACACCGTCCGGCGGTTGCCCGCGAACTCCGCGGTGAACGGCGCGTCCGCGGCGCCTACCGGCGCCCAGCCCGCGCCGGCGTTCCAGTACGTGTCGCCCGCGCCGGCGCTGCCGTTGCCGTCGGTGTCGAAGTCGAGGTCCGCGGTCAGCTCGTAGCCCCTGCACCCGTCGGCGGGGCAACCCATGCCCAGGGCGCCCTGGGGGAAGGCCGCGTAGTACGGCTGCCACGTCGCGCCGTCCACCAGCCCGTCGCCGTCGAGGTCGTAGCGCACGGCGTCGAACTGGGCCGGGGTGCCCACGTCGATGAGGCCGTCGTTGTCGGCGTCGTAGTCCCGGTTGCCTGCCGTCACCGTGACCGTGAACGCGTCGACCGCGCTGAGCCCGTCCGGATCGCTCGCGCGCAGGGCCACCACCGCGCGGCCCGGCGAGCCCGGCGCCAGCGTCGCCTGCGCACCGTTCAGCGTCACCGCCACCCGCTCCGGGTGGCTCGACGCCACCGCGTAGGTCAACGTGTCGCCTTCCGGATCGGTGAATGCGCCCGACAGGTCGACCGTCGTCGCGGCCGAGCCCGGCGCGACGGTCCGGTCGGCCACCGCCGCCGTCACGCGCGGCGCCCCGTTGCGGTCCGCCGCCGTGACGTCGACCCCGTCGACCGCGGCCGGCGCCATCACGATGCCCGCCCCGGCGTCCCGGTCGACGCCCTCCGCCTCGATGTCGAGGGCCGCCGCCGTCAGCGCCGCGCGGAACTCCGCCAGCGTGAGGTTGTCCGGTCCGCCGGACGCCTCGAGCAGCAGCGCCCCGATGGCCGCCGCGTGCGGCGCCGCCGCGGACGAGCCGCAGAACCGCCCGTACCCGGGTGTCGCCGTCGACACGCACGACGCCGCGGCGAGGTCCGGTTTCTGCCGCAGCTCTCCGCCCGTCGACGAGAAATCGCCCGGCGTGATCGGCCTCCCGTCCGCCTCGAAGAACATCCGCCGCGGACCGTCCGAGCTGCTGCGGGCAACGGACTCGGTCCCGTCGAAGACGCCGCCGGGGCCACCCGCATCCCCGACCTCGACCGCCCCCACCCCGATCGCGTTCTCCGCCGTCGAGTGGCCGAACGTGTTGCCGGTCGTCGCGATGTCCAGGTCTCCGTCGAAGACGTGCAGGCGCAGGTAGCGGGCCGCTCCGGAGTGCTTGACGATGACCACGCGGGCGTCCCGGAACGGGGCGAACAAGGGGGAGACGACTTCAAGCGGGTCCTGCGTGCCGTCCTGCGCGGACGTCGAGCTCGCGAGCACATCCCCGTCCCCGTCCACCACGAACAGGTCGTAGTCGTTCGAGGACCCGCCGAGCGGGTCGGCCCATTGGAGGACGATCGTGCCGGAGAAGGTGCCCGGCCGCTGCACGGCATTCTCCTCCGCCCCGCCGCCGAAGTCGTGGGCGACGCCGAGCGTCTCGCCCTCCGCGACGTACGCGCTGCCCGCCGCGTAGTCCCCCTCCCAGGTGCTCGACGTGCCGTCGCTCAGGTTGCCGCCGTTGCCGGCGGCCGAGAAGTAGAAGCAGCCGTCCGCCACCGCCGCGTCGACGCCCTGCGTCACGACGCCGTCCTGCAGGGCCGCCTCCGTCACGTAGGCGATGTCGTCCACGATGACGTCCGCCCCCGCCTCGCACAGCGCCTCGATGTTCGCCGCGAACCGCGCCCGGCCGCCCATCGCCGTCGCGAAGTACAGCTCGGCGCCCGGCGCGAGGTCGTGCACGATCTCGAGCATCGCCGTCCCCTCGGCACCGCCCGGTCCGGCCTGCCCCGGCAGCACCGTCACCTGCGGCGGGAGGTCGCCCGACGCCTGCCGGCGGGCCAGGGTCCTCACGCCGTCGGAGAGCACGCCGACCCCGATGCCGGTGCCGTCGACGCCGTACGTCAGCCGGGCGAGATTCGCGCGGTGGGCGACGTCGCCCCGCGAGGTGTTGTCCCGGCGGGTCACCGGCGGATCCGCAACGCCGGCCCCCGGCCCGCCGGCGAACGTGGAAGCCTGACCCCGCGTCCGCGCCTCGTCGGCGGCGCGGATCGCCCCGACCGCATCGAGGGCCGCGAGCCGCTCCACGGACGCGAGCGGGAGGCGCGCCCGGACGGCGCGGTACTTCGGCACGCTGTCGACCACCGTGCCGTCCAGCGCCCGGATGCGGTCGAGCAGCTCCGCCGTCACGTCGGCGCGGATGTCCACCAGCACCCGGCCGGCGGGCGGGCCATCCTGCGGCCCGCTGGCGCCGGCCGGGGCGGCCTCGCCGACCCGCCCGTCCGCCGGCTCCCCTGCCGCCGCCCCCGCCAGGGCCGCGCGTTGCAGGAGCTGCGAGCCGATCTTGCGCTGCGCCGGCGTCCGCGCCGCCTTGGCCGCGAGCAGATCCGCGATGCGCTCGCCGCTTCCCGCTGCCCCCCAACGCCGCCCGGGCGGCCCCGCCTCGGCCGGCGGGAGGGCCGGCGGAGCGGCCTGCGGCGCCGGACCCGGAGCCGGCGCGGCGGGGGTAGGAGGTTCGACCGCGGCGTTCTCGCGCTCACCCGCGACCTCGCGCTCACCCGCGACCGGCGGCAGGTCGACCGCGCACGCGGTTGCGGCGCCGCCGTTGACGCCGAGACAGCGCCAGCCGATCCCCGCGCCCGGCTGGTCGGCCGGCGCCGGGGTTCCCAGCAGGCACATGCCCGGCTCCCCGCCGCAGCGGCCGTCGACGGCCGGGGACGCCGGCGCCGGCGGGGCCACGTGCCCCGCGCAGCTCGCGGCCGCGGCGGCGGCGGCGGCGAGCAGTGCGCGCGAGACGGCAGAGCCGAGCAGTCCGCGGTGGCCCGCCCGCGAGCCGGCACGCCGCAACCGGACGGCTTCACCGCGACCGGAAGAAGAAAGAAAGAGGGAAGGACGTGCTTCCCGGCTGCCGTGACCTGATTGGCACAAGATACTTGTAACGAGCACTGCAGACCGCCGTCCGGAACGCTGGAGCATGCGCGAGCGACGAAGCAGGCAGGCTCGCGTCCGTTGCACCGGTGGTAGAAAGAATTATTGTCGTCAATGCGGGCACCGTGCGCAAGGGGAGCCGGAAAGAAAAACGGGTAGCGCCATTAGAACCGGGTATGGCTTGAAACTACCCCTCTTGAAACCCGGCATGGTTGCAAACTACCCGTCTGGGAACGCCTACTACCCACCAGTAGTCGGTTGTCTCCTCGTCTTCGGCCATGCGGGTCGTCCCGAACCGCGCCGGGTAGTCCCCGCCGGCCGCAGCACGTCGCATCGATCCGGATCCCGGGATTCCGCCAATCCTCCGCCGGATGCGGCTCGCGGCGCGGCGCGTCTGCTCTGGGCGTTACTCTGGCCTTCCGCTCTGCAACCGGGCGCCTGAACGCCGGCGCGCGGAGCCGGTTGTCCGAGAAAGCGGGACCGACTCAGCGGTCGAGACTCACGTATACTGGATTCGAACCCGGGCCGGCGACGAACCGGACGAGTCGATGAACGCCGAGACCATCACGATCCTGTTGGGTTTTCTCGCCCTCGCGGGCGGCCAGATAGCGACACTGCTGACGCTGGTAATCCGCGCGGACCGCCAGGGAAAGCAGGTCAACGACCGGATCGACGCCGTCATCCGGGAGATGAACAAGCGGTTCGACGACGTCAACAAGCGGTTCGACGACGTCAACAAGCGGTTCGACGACGTCAACAAGCGGTTCGACGACGTCAACAAGCGGTTCGACGACGTCAACAAGCGGTTCGACGAAACGATCCGCGAGATAGCCGAGCAGCGCGAGCGCATGGCCAGGCTCGAGGGATCGGTCGAAGGTTTCCTCGCGGGCCGCCGCGACCGCGACGCGGCCTGAGCGGACCCGGACTCCTCTCGGCCAGCCGCAGGGGCTCCCGATCCGCGCCCCCGGGGATCACGTCGGCGGACGGTTGCCCTCCCGCGCGAGAACCGCGGCCCGCAGCTCCATAAGGTGCGCCGCCCGGATCCCGGTCGCACCCGCCGACAGCGCGCCGTCGGTGTAGGCGGGCAGCGGATGCCCCGCGGCGGCGTAGGCCTCGGCCAGGGCCGCCCGCAGCTCCGTCACGTGCACTCCCTTCACCGGCGTGACGCCCGGCGCCAGCACCGCGTCGGTCCACCCGAACGCCGCCAGCCCGGCGCCCGTGCGCAGCGCGTCGATGCGCGCCCGCAGCTCCCGGAAGTGGATGGCCCGCACCGGCGTCACCCCGCGCTCGATGGGGTGGTCCGCGAACACCGTCGGCGACGCCTGGAACACGGTCACCCGCCGACCCGCCACCAGCAGCGAGCCGGTCCGCGGGCCGCCCGCGTTGGCCGCCACGGCGTAGGTCACCGTCCCCGAGCCGGTGCCCGACGCGCCGCCGGCCAGCGCCAGGAACCCCGACTCGCTCGCCGCCGTCCAGGCGCAGGTCGAGCCGGTCACGACCTCCACCGCGCCGGTCCCCGCCGGCCACAGCACATCGCGGTGCAGCGGCGTCACGGTGTACGCGCAGGGCACCGCGGCAGTCACCGGCGCGCTGCGCGACCCCTCACCGCCGTCGACCGCCGCCGCCACCTGGTACGTGTAGGACGCGCCCGGCTCCACCCCGCGGTCCGCGTAGCCGAGGCCCCGCACGCCTGATGCGACCGCCTCGAAGGCGGCGCCCGGCGCGGCCGTCTCCGCCACGCCGCCCGCCGCCCGGTAGACCGTATAGGTGACCGCCGGCGGCGTCCACGCCCCGGCGCCCGCCGCTGTCCACCTCAACGCCACCTGCGCCGGGTGCACCCCCGGCGCCGCCGTCACCGCCGGCCCCGACCGGAGCTGATGCCCCAGCTCCTCCCACGTCGGCCACCCGTCGCCGTCCGCGTCGAGCACCAGCGCCGGATACTGCGCGCCGGTCCCGAAGTCCCACGGCGCGTCCGCGACGCCGTCGCCGTCCACGTCCACGTCCCAGCCGGCATACAGGTCCGCGTAGTCGGCCGGCGCCTGCAGCGCCGCCGTCGGCCGCCCCTGACCCGACGCGGCCGCGACGCCCGACGCCGCCGCGGCGACGCCCGACGTGTCCGTGTCCCAGTAGCCTTCCGTCACCCGGCCGGGAAGCTCCGTCAGACCGACCAGGCCGCCCGTCTCGGCGTCGCCCGACACCGGCCCGGTGGCATAGCCGGCGGTCAGCACGCTTCGGTTGTGGCCGACCAGGCCGCCCACCCGGGCGGCGCCCGACACGCGCCCCGTCGCATAGCCCGCCGCAACGTCGCCGTCGTTGGTCCCCACCAGGCCGCCCGCAGACGTTCCGCCCGACACCTCCGCCGCCGCAAAGCTGCCCCCCACCAGGCCCGTGTTCGCCCCCACCAGGCCGCCCACCGACGCCGACCCCGACACCCGGCCCGCCGCAAAGCCGCCCGTCACCGTGCCCCGGTTCACGCCCGCCAGCGCCCCGACGGCGTCGGCCCCGGACACGTCGGCCCCGGTCACCCCCACGTGGCGGATCACGCTCGACGCCGCCGTCTCCCCGAACAGCCCCGCACCGCCGCCGCGCGCGATGAACAGCCCCCGCACCCGATGCCCGTTGCCCTCGAACCTCGCCGCGAACGGCGCACCCGCCGAACCCAGCGGCAGCCAGCCCGACCCGCCGTACCAGTACGCGTCCCCCGCGTCCGGGCCGCCGCTGCCGTTCGTGTCCAGGTCCACATCCCCGCCCAGCTCGTAGCCCCGGCAGCCGCCCGCCGCCGCGCACGTCCGCGTCTCGCCCGACGCCAGCCCGAACGCCGCCCCATACCCCGCCGACCCCGCCGCCGTCGGCACGCCATCCCCGTCCAGGTCGTGGCGCACCGCGTCGAGCTGCGCCGCCGTGTGCACCCCGAGCAGCCCGTCGCCGTCCACGTCGTGACCCACCGTCACCGTGAACGCATGCTCCGCCGTGCGGTTCGAACCCGTCGCGTCGGTCGCCGTCAGCGTCACCGTCGACTCGCCCGCCGTCGAACCCGTCACCGTCGCCACCCCGCCCGCCACCGACACCGCCGCCACCTCCGGCAACGACGACTCGGCCCCGTACGTCAGCGCGTCCCCGTCACGGTCCTCGAACGCGGCCGACAGGTCCAGCCGCAGCGCCTCGCCCACCTCCAGCACCCGGTCGTCCAGCGTCCCCACCGCCTGCGGAGCCCGGTTGCCGCCGCCGCCTCCGCCACCACCGCCACCACCGCCGCCGCCGCCGCCGCCGCCGTCCACGCTCACCCCGAACCGCTGCGTCGCCGGCGTCCTCGAGCCGTCCATGTCGGTCGCCGTAACCGTCACCGTCGAAGAGCCCCGCGACAGCGGCGTCACCGTCACACTCGAGCCCGACACCGTCACCGCCGCAACCGTCACCGACGACGACGACGCCCCATACGTCAACGCATCCCCGTCCGGGTCCTCGAACGCGCCCGACAGCTCCACCACCGCCGCACCCTCGACCGTCTGCAGCGACAGCGCCGGCAACGTCGCCACCGACAACGGAGACCGGTTCGCCACCGTCACCGCGAACACCTGCTCCGCCGGCAGCCCGCCCCCGTCCTCCGCCGTCACCGTCACCACCGCCGTCCCCGACGACAACGCCGTCACCCGCACCGCCGGCGCCCCCGGGTCATCCACCTCCACCGTCGCCACGGCCGGCAACGACGACACCGCCGCGTAGGTCAGCGTGTCGCCGTCCGGGTCCTCGAACGCGTCCGACACCGACACCGGCACCGAACGCACCGGGTCGGAGATCGCCAGCGTCAGCGCCTCCAGGCGGCCCGTCGCCACCGGCGCGCGGTTGGCCACCGTCGCCGCGAACGTCCGCTCCGCCGTCCTGCCCGGACCGCCGCCGTCGCGCGCCGTCACCGTGACCTGCGCCGTGCCGCCCGACTCCGGCACCACCGTCGCCTCCGACACCGACACCGACACCGACACCACGGTCCGGCCGGGGGGATTCGTCACCCTCGCCCCATACGTCAGCGCGTCATCCTCCGGGTCCTCGAACGCAACCGACAAGTCCACCTTCGGCGGCTCCTCACCCGCCGTCAGCGACAACGGCGGCAGAGGACTGCCCGACGGCCGCGGCGGCTGGTTCGCCACCGTCACCGCGAACACCTGCGTCGCACTCGTGTTCGAGCCGGCCGCGTCGGTCGCCGTCGCCGTCACCGTCGCCGTGCCGCTCGACTCCGCCCTCACCGTCAGCGTCGACGCCGACACCGACACCGCCGCCACCGACGTATCCGACGACTCGGCGGCATACGTCAGCGCGTCCCCGTCCCGGTCCCGGAACGCATTCGAAACCTCCACCGTCGACGAGTCCCCCACCACGCTCAGCGACACCGGCGGCAACGTCCCCACCGGCTCCGGAGAGCGGTTCCCACCCACCGTCACCCCGAACGCCTGCTCCGCCGGCGTGTTCGAGCCGCCCGCGTCGCGCGCCGTAACCGTCACCGTCGCCGGCCCCTGGTTCTCCGGCCGCAGCGTCACCACCGAGCCCGACACCGACACCGACACCACCGACGGGTCCGACGAGGCCGCCCCATACGTCAGCACGTCCCGGTCCGGGTCCGAGAACGCACCCGACACCTCCACCGCCAGCGCCTCGGTCGGCTCCCCGGGCCGAAAGACCAGCGCCTTGTCCTCCAGCGTCCCCTCCGCCTCCGGACCCGCGTTCTCCGGCACCGTCACCGTGAACGTCTGCTCCGCCGGCGTGGTCCCCTCGATGCCGTCGGTCGCCGTCACCGTCACCTGCGCCGTGCCGCCCTCCTGCAGCGGCCGCACCTTCACCGTCACCATCGAGCCGGCCACCGACACCGACACCGTCACCGCCGACGGGTCCGACGACGTCGCGCCATACGTCAGAGGATCTCCGTCCGGGTCCTCGAACGCGCCCGACACGTCCACCTCCGCCTCCCCCTCGCCCACCCGCCGCGTCAGCGCCGGCAACGTCCCCTCCGCCTGCGGAGAACGGTTCGCCACCGTCGCCTCGAACGTCCGCTGCGCCGACTCGTTCGACCCGTCCACGTCGGTCGCCGTCACCTCCACCGTCGCCGTCCCCCGCGACACCGGCGTCACCGTCACCGTCGAGCCGGCCACCGACACCGTCACCACCGCCGTGTCCAACGACCGGGCGGCGTAGGTCAGCGCGTCCCCGTCCGGGTCCTCGAACGCGCCCGACACATTCACCGTTACGGTGCCGGGCACCTCCAGCGCCAGCAGATCGTCCAGCGGCTCGTCGGTCGCCACCGGCGGGCGGTTCTCCACCGTCACCGCCAGGGTCTGCGTCGCCGACAGCCCGCCCGGGTCCTCCGCCGTCACCGTCACCGTCGCGTCGCCCCCCGACACCGGCGTCACCGTCAGCGTCGAGCCGGCCACCTCTACCGTCGCCACCGACTCGTTCGACGACCCGGCGGTGTACGTCAGCGCGTCCATGTCCGGGTCCGAGAACGCGCCCGACACGTCCACCGCCGCGGCGCCCGTCCCGACGTCGGGCACCCGCAGCGTCAGCGCGGCCAGCGTCCCTTCCGCCACCGGCGGACGGTTCGCCACCGTCACCGTGAACGTCTGCTCCGCCGGCGCCGGCGCGATGCCGTCGCTCGCCGTCACCGTCACCACCGCCTCGCCCCCCGACAGCGGCGCCACCAGCACGGTCGAACCCGTCGTCGAGTCCAACACCGCCGTCGCCACCGACGGCGCCGCCGACGTCACCCCGTAGGTCAGCGTGTCACCGTCCGCATCGCGGAACGCACCCGCCAACGGCACCTCGAACGGGGATGTCCCCGCCTCGACATCCGTGTGGTCCGGAAGCGGAGCCCCGGCCACCGGCGGCTGGTTCGGCACCGTCACCACGAACGTCTGCGCCGCCGGCGGGTTCGACGCGACGCCGTCGGTCGCCGTCACCGTGACCGCCGCCGTGCCCCGCCTCAGCGGCGTCACCCTCACCGTCGACGGCGGCGTCACCTCCACCGACGCCACCAACGGCGCCGACGACGACGCCGCGAACGTCAGCACGTCCAGGTCCGCATCGCTGAACGCACCCGACACGTCCAGGTCCACCCACCCCGCCGAAACCTCCCGCGTCAGGTCTCCCAGCTTCCCCGCCGCCGCGGGCGGCCGGTTGCCCACCACCGTCACCGTCACCGGCGCGCTGTGCGTCGACGACCCGCCGGCGGCCAGCGCCGACACCTGGTACGTATACGTGCGGCCCGAGAACACGTCCGTGTCGCCGGTCGTCAGTCCGCCGACGCCCTCGGCGACCACCGTGACCGCGGTGCCGTCGTTGCGCGTCACCGTGTAGGTGACGTCGGGCGCCGGGGTCCAGTGGGTCGCGTCCGGGGCCGTCCACGTCAGCACCACCTCGTTGCGCCCCAGCGTGTCCGCGGCCGTCAGCCCCGGCGCGTCCCGAAGCTGGTGGCCCAGCTCCTCCCACGTCGCCCCGCCGGCCCCGTCCACGTCCACGGCCAGCACCGGATACTGCGCATCGGTCCCGAAGCGCCACGGATCGTCGACCGCGCCGTCGCCGTCGAGGTCCACGTCCCACTGCGCGTAGATGCCGCTGTAGCCGCTCGGCGAATGCAACTGCGCCGTCGTACGGCCCAGCCCGCCGGAGCCGCTCGTGCGCCGCGACGTCGTCGTGTCCCAGTAGCTCGCGGTGACGGTCGACCCGTGCCTGCCGACCAGGCCGCCGACATCGTGCTCGGCGTACACCGGCCCCGTGGCATAGCTCGCCGTGATCCGGCCAGGGCTGTTGCCGACCAGGCCGCCGGCGTGATCCCCGCCCGTCACCCGGCCGGTGGCGTAGCTGGCCGTGACGGGCGCGTTGTTCTCCCCGATCAGTCCACCCACGTTCCAGCCGCCCGTCACCGTGACCGCGGCGTAGCTGGCCGCGACGGCAGAGCCGGCGTTCGCTCCCACGAGCCCGCCCACGTTGGCGGCCGTGCCGGATACGGCGCCCGTCACGTAGCTGCCGACGACCGAGCCGTAGGCGGCTCCAACCAGCCCCCCGACATCGAGGTCGCCCGTGACGTCGACGTCGATCAACCCGACGCGGCGAATGACGCTCCCGTACCAAGTCCACCCGAAGAGCCCCACCTCCCAGCCGGCACGATCGATGAACAGGTTGGCGATGGTGTGCCCGTTGCCTTCGAAGATCGCCTCGAAACCGGCCCGGAAGCCGACTCCGCCGCCCAACGGCTCCCAGCCGGCGCCGCCGTTCCAGTACGTGTCGCCCGGATCGGCGCTCCCGTTGCCGTTGGTGTCGAAGTCCAGGTCCGCCTCGAGCTCGTAGCCCACGCACCCGTCCGGCCCGCCGCAGGCCTGCCGGTCGCCGACCGTCGGGAACGCCGCCGCGTACGCCGTTGCGCCGGCCGCGGTGGGCGCGCCGTCCCCGTCCAGGTCGTACCGCACGGCGTCGAGCTGCGCCGGCGTCCTGATCTCGATGAGGCCGTCGTCGTCCGCGTCGTAGTCCGTCGCGCTCGCCGGCACCACGGTCACCTCGAACGCCTGCGCCGCACTCGCCCCCGAGCCGCCCGCGTCGGTCGCCGTCACCGTGATCGTCGCATCGCCCGCCACCAGCGGCGTGATGCTCACCCGCGTGCCCGACAGGCTCACCGCGGCCACGCCCGGCGCCGCCGAGGCGGCCGCGTAGGTCAGCGCGTCGCCCTCCGGGTCCTCGAAAGCCTCCCCGAACTCGACGCTGGCCGTATCGCCCACGTGCAGCCAGCGGTCCGGCAGCGTCCCCACCGGCAGCGGCGGCGAGTTGCCGGGGGTGTTCACCGCGACCATCGCGCTGCGCACCGGCTCGCCGCCGTCGACCACCGCCGTCACCTGGTACGTGAAGGCCGTGCCCGTCCGGGCCGCATCGTCGTGCTCGAGCCCGGCCAGGTCCTCCGCCAGGACCTCGACGGTGTCCCCCTCGGCGCGGGTGACCGTGTAGGTCACGTCCGGGGCCGGGTCCCAGTGATCCGCGTCGACGGCCGTCCAGCTCAGCGCGACCTGCGCCTC
Organism: Vicinamibacterales bacterium; assembly: GCA_963662835.3. Lineage (GTDB taxonomy): Bacteria > Acidobacteriota > Vicinamibacteria > Vicinamibacterales > UBA8438 > WTFV01. The sequence continues at coordinate 4,327,131 of CAXXVU020000002.1, read as the reverse complement.
CCCCGGCGTCGTGGTCGCCGCCGCCGCCGCCGTCAGGGTCGGGCCGGCCCGCAACTGGTAGCCGAACTCCTCCCACGTCGCAGCGGCGTCTCCGTCCACGTCCGCCTGCAGGGCCGGGTACTGGCCGGACGTCCCGAATTGCCAGGGGTCGTCGTGCAGACCGTCTTCGTCGACGTCCACGTTCCAGCCTGCGTAGATGCCGCCGTAGCTGCCCGGCGACTGGAGCTGCGACGTCGTTCTGCCCGATCCGGGAGACCCGGAACCGTGCCCCGACGTGCCCGTGTCCCAGTAGCTGGAGGTGACGGTCCCTCCGCCGTCGTATCCCACCAACCCGCCCGCGGCGCCGCCCGCGGCGCCGCCCGCGACGAAGCCTGTCGCAAGGCTGGCCGTGATGACGCCCTCGCTTTCGTTGATGCCGACCAGCCCGCCGGCACTGTCACCCTCGACGCTGCCGGTCGCGTAGCCGGCCCTGATCGTCGCCTCCTCGATGAAACGCCCGTTCGTGCCGACGAGCCCGCCCGCGCTCCCCCCGGAGACCCGACCCGTCGCGTAGCTGGCGCCGATCATCCCGGTCTCGTGGAAACCGACCAGCCCGCCGGCCGACCAGGCCGCCGTGACCGGACCGCTGGCATGGCCGTATGCGATGAATCCGGTGTTGTAGCCGACCAGCCCGCCGGCGGCGTCCGCCGGCCCGGAGGTAATGACCAGGCCCTCGCCGGACGGCGGTGACGGCCTCATTCCCGTTACCGCCGCGGAGCTGCTCGAGAGGAAGACGACCCGCAGATTGGTCCCGACCAAGCCCCCGACGTGTTGCCTTGCGGCTACCTGCCCCGACGACCGAAGCCCGGCGAGAAGGCCGCGGTTCTCCCCGGCCAGCGCACCGGCGCTCACCGCGCCCGTCACGTTCACGTCGCTCAACGTGAGGTCTTCGACGGCGCCGTCCAGGCCGATCGCGCCGAACAGCCCCGCGTACCCTCGGCCCGCCGTGAAGAGATTGCTCAGGGTGTGTCCGTTGCCGTTGAACGTCGTGTCGAAGTAGCGGGCGAACGCGTCGGTGGTGTCCCAGCCGATGGGCACCCAGCCGCCGCCGTCGTTCCAGTAGTCGTCGTCCTCGTCGCCGACCGACGACCCGTCTCCGTCGGTGTCGAAGTCCAGGTCCGCGAGCAGCTCGTACCCCGAGCAGCCGTCCACGCCGCCGCAGCCCAGTCCGTCGAGCGGCGAGGGGAACGCCGCCGCGTACGCCGCCGATCCGGCCGGGCTCGGGGCGCCGTTCCCGTCCAGGTCGTAGCGCACGGCGTCGAGCTGCGCCAGACTGCCGACGCCGATGAGCCCGTCGCCGTCGGCGTCGTAGTCGCGGCCGACCGTCACGGTGAAGCGCTGCGCCGCGCTCGTGCCGGAACCGCCGGCGTCGGTCGCCGTCACCGTGACGACCGTCCGGCCCGCGGCCCCCGGCGTGATCGTCAACACGGACCCCGACCTGCTCACCGCGGCCACCGGCGTCGCCGACGAGCCGGCCCCGTAGGTCAGCGTGTCGTCGTCCGGGTCGTGGAAGGCCGCCGCGACGTCGACCTCCACCGCCGCGGACCCCACGGTCAGTTGCCGATCCGGCAGGACCCCCACCGCTGCCGGCGGCTGGTTCCCGCGGCCGGCGACAACCGGCACCCGCGCGCTGCGCGCCGCTTCGCCGCCGTCCACCACCACGGCCACCCAGTAGGCGTACGGCTCGCCGATCGTCACGCCGGTGTCGGTGTGGGCGGTCCCGGTCAGGTCCGTCCCGATGGCCTCGACGGCGGCGCCGTCGTCGCGATAGAGGGTGTAGCCGACGTCCGGCGCCGGGCTCCAGGCGCTCGGCGATATCGCGTTCCAGCTCAGGACCACCTGCGCCGAGCCCGCCGTCGTGGCCGCCGTCAGCGTCAGGCTGGTCCGCACCTGGTAGCCGAACTCCTCCCACGTCGCCCGGTCGTCGTCATCCAGATCCAGCGACAGGACCGGGTATTGCGTCGACGTCCCGAAATCCCACGGATCGTCGGGCTCCCCGTCGCCGAAGAACGGGTCGCCCAACTCCACGTTCCACGTCGCGTAGATGTCCGTGTAGTCCATCGGCGCCTGCAGCTCCGCGGTGGCCTTCCCGCGGGCGCCCAGCCGCAGCCGTTCCGCGCCGTCGATCACGCCGTTGTCGTTCCCGTCGTCCTCGCCCACGCCCACGCGCACCCCGGAGGTCTCCACGTCCCAGTAGCTGGACCGGATCTCGACGAAGCGGCCGCTGCCGACCAGGCCGCCGACCGCCGCCGTGCCGGAGACGGCGCCGGTGGCATAGCTCACCTCGATGTCGCCGCAGGAGCTGCCGACCAGGCCGCCGACGCCGCCGCCGGTGCTGGTCGTTTCTTCCACGGATGCGTCGAAGGCCCCCACCTGGTCGCAAACGATGAACCCGGACTCCGACTCCGTGAGTCGTGCTCCGCTGCCCGACACGTTGCCGGTCGCATAGCTGGCCTCGATGAGCTGGAAAGTGTCGCTGACCGCGCCGATCAACCCGCCGACCGCGTTCGTCCCCTCCACGTTCCCGGCGGCGTACGCGGCGACAGTGTCGCTGAAGATCTGGTGCCCGACCAGCCCGCCGACCGCATCGTTGCCGGACACGTCGACGGCGGCGGAGCTGCGCCACACCGCGCCCCAGGTCCGTCCCACCAGGCCGCCCGCTTCATCCCGGCCGGAGACCCCGCCCCTGGCATGGCTGTCGACGACCCACCCGTAGACGGCGTCCCCCAGCAGGCTGCCCACCGCGTCGCGGCCGGTCACGTCGGCGGCGATCAGATTGACGCCGCGAATATTGTTGCTGTCGACGGCCCCGAACAACCCGACCTCGTCCTCGGTGCCCCGGTCGATGAAGAGGTTGGACACGGTGCGGCGATTGCCGTCGAAGTCCGCCGTGAAAGGTGCGGCGGACTCGCCGATCGGATCCCAGCCGTCGCCGCCGTTCCAGTGGTCGTCGCCCGAGTCGACGTCTCCGTCGCCGTCGGTGTCGAAGTCCAGGTCCGCCGTCAGCTCGTAGCCGGTGCATCCGCCGGACGGGCACCCCATGTCCAGCGCACCCAGCGGGAAGGCCGCGTAGTACGGCATCCACGTCGCGCCGTCCACCAGCCCGTCGCCGTCGAGGTCGTAGCGCACGGCGTCGAGCTGGGCCGGGGTGCCCACGTCGATGAGGCCGTCGTTGTCGCCGTCGTAGTCGCGGGTGCCGGCCGACACCGTGACCCGGAACGTTTCCACCGCGCTCAGACCGCCCGGATCGGTAGCGCGCAGCGTCACCAGGACGCGGCCCGGCGAGCCCGGCGTCAGCGTCACCTGCGTGCCGTTGCGCGACAACGCGAGCCGGTCGGGATCGCTCACCGCCGCCGTGTAGACCAGGGTATCGCCGTTCGGATCGGAGAACGTGTCCGTCAGGTCGACCGCTATCGCGGCAGATCCCGGCGCGACGGTCCGGTCGCGCAACGCCGTCGCCACGGCCGGCGCCCGGTTGCGGTCCGCCAGCGCGACCGCATCGACCGCCGCGGCCGCCATCACGATGCCCGCGCCGGAATCGCGGTCGGTCCCCGCGGCCTCGATGTCCAGGGCCGCCCCCGCCATCGCCGTGCGAAGCCGGGTGAGGGTCATGCTGGCCGGACCGCCCGCGGCCTCCAGCATCAGGGCCGCGACGGCCGCCGCGTGGGGCGCCGCGGCCGACGTGCCGCAGAACCGCGAGAAGCCGGGCGTCGACGTCGACACGCACGACGCGGCGGCCAGGTCCGGCTTCTGCAGCAGCCTGCCGCCCGTCGACGAGAAGTCACCCGGCGTAATCGCCGTGCCGTCCGCCTCGAAGAACATCCGGCGCGGCCCGTCGGAGCTGGCCGTGTCCACCGACTCCGTGCCGTCGAAGACGCCGCCGTCCCCACCGGCCGTGCGCACGTCGACCTGCCCGACGCCGAACGCGTTCTCCGCCGCGGAGTGGCCGAACGTATTGCCGGCCGTCGCGATCTGCAACCGCCCTCCGGCCAAGGCATGCAGGCGCAGGTAGCGATCCGCCCCCGAGACCTTGACGACGACCAGGTGGTTCTCGCTGTCCGAGGAAAACTCCGGTGATATCGATTCGATGGGGTCCTGCGTGCCGTCCTGCGTATCGGTCGAGCTCGCGAGCACGTCACCGCGCTCGTTCACCAGGAACAGGTCGTAGTCGTTCGCGGACACGCCCAGCGGGTCCGACCACTGCAGGACGAAGCGGCCCACGGAGGGAAGCCCTCGCAGCCGGTTCTCTTCGGCCCCGCCCCCGAAGTCGTGACGCGTGCCGATGGTCTCTCCGTCCACGATCAGCGGGGTACCCGCCGCGTAGTCGCCCTCCCAGATGCTCGACGTGCCGTCGTTCAGGTTGCCGAAGTTGCCGGCCGAGGAGAAATGGAAGCAGCCGCCCGCCGCCGCCGCGTCGATTCCCTGCGTGATGACGCCGTCCTGCAGGACCGGCTCCACGAAGTAGTAGACGTCGTCGACGATGACGTCCGCCCCGGCCTCGCACAGCGCCTCGATATTGGCGCCGAACTGCGCCTGGCCGCCGTACGCCGTCGCGAAGTACAGCTCGGCGCCCGGTGCGAGGTCGTGGACGATCTCGAGCATCGCCGTCCCCTCGTCTCCCGTACCGGCCTGGCCCGGCAGCACCGTGACCTGCGCCGGCAGGTCGCCCGCGACCTGCCGGGCCGCGAGCGTCTCGACGCCGTTGGAGAGCACGCCGATCCCGATGCCGGTGCCGTCGACGCCGTGGGTCCGCCGCGCGACGTCGGCCCGGTGGGCGACGTCGCCCTCGGAGACATCGACCGCGCGCGTCACCACCGGGTCTGCTCCGCGGGTCCCTGCCGGCAACGGAAACGCCGAAGCCTGATCCTGCTGCGTCCGCGCCTCGTCGGCGGTGCGGATCGCCCGCACCGCAGCAAGCGCCGCGAGCCGCTCCACGGAGGTAATCGGCAGTCGAGCCCGGATGGCCCGGTACCGGGGCACGCTGTTGACGACGCTGCCGCCCAGCTCCCGTATGCGCGCCAGGACCTCCGCCGTCACCTCGGCGCGGATGTCCACCAGCACCCGGTCGTCCTCGCCCCCCGTGTCCCGCGGGGCGCCCGGACCCGCGGGTCCGGGCCCGCGAATCCGCTCGGCCGTCCGGTCCTCCGGCAAGGACCGGCCCGCCGCGCGCAACCTTTCGGACGCCGCACGTTCCAGAAGCTCGGAGCCCACCTTGCGCTGCGCCGGCGTCCGCCGCGCTTTCGCCGCCAGCAGGTCCGCGATGCGCTGCCGGCCGCGCGCCGCCCGCCGCGGCCCGGCCGGCTCCGCCCCGTCGATCTGCCCGCCGCCCGGAGTCCGCTGCGCCGCCGGGCGCTGCGCTTCCGGCCCCGCAACCGCTTCCTCGCCGGGGAGGGGTTCGACCGCGACGTTCTCGCGCACGACCGGCGCCGGATCGACCGAGCAGGCGGCCGGCGCGCCGCCGCCGACCCCGAGGCAGCTCCACCCGATCGCGCCGCCGGCCCCCTCCGCCGGCGCCGGCACGCCCAGCCGGCACAGGCCCGGCTCGTCGCCGCACAGGCCGTCGACCGCCGGGGAGGACGGCGCCGGCGGCGCCACGTGCCCCGCACAGCCCGCCGCTGCAACCGCTGCCCCCGCGAGAAGCGCGCGCCAGGAAAGCGGCCTCGCGCGCAGGCGTCCCGTATCCGCAGCGGCACGCCGCGACCGGAAGGCCTCTGCGCGGCCGCGAGAAAGAAAGGAAGAGCGGGATGCTTCCCGGTTGCCGTGCCCTGTTTCGTACAGTATGCCAATGACGAACACGTGAGACCGCCGTATGGAACGCCAAGGCGGTGCGAACGACGGGGCTGGCGGGCTCCGTCCAGGGCACCGCGGCGGAAAGAAACATGATTGTCGTCAATACCGAGCAGAATCCGCAAGGGGGAGATGGAAAAGCAATGGGTAGTAACTATTTGTGGGTCTATTTTCAGAAACTACCCCTTTTCCATATATGACTACCCACCATGGCAGTCCCGGGCATCGCTCTTCGCTGGCAGCCCGTGGTGGAACCCCGCGTGGCACCGAGAGCGGCGAGGCGCCCGTCTGGCAAGGCGTGAGAAGGGCGCATATTGGGCATATGTAACCGCCGAACAACGCAGTCAGGCGGGATGCATCGCCGCTCGAATGCAGCGGGGATTTTCGCCACGGGCTGCGAGCCATCCCTATCGCGGCGCCCGGCCGGGTCGATGGGATGGACCTGCGACGAATGGAACCCGTGGCGACAAACCGACCCGCGGCGACAGCGGCCGATTGCCGGTCACGTCCGGCGACGATGCGGCTCCCGCGGGGAGCCCCCATCCGCGCCCAGGAATCACGTCGGCGGGCGGTTGCCCTCCCGCGCGAGAACCGCGGCCCGCAGCTCCATCAGGTGCGCCGCCCGGACCCCGGTCGCCCCCGTCGACAGCGCGCCGTCGGTGTAGGCGGGCAGCGGATGCCCCGCGGCGGCGTAGGCCTCCGCCAGGGCCGCCCGCAGCTCCGTCACGTGCACCCCCTTCACCGGCGTGACGCCCGGCACCAGCACCGCGTCGGTCCACCCGAACGCCGCCAGCCCGGCGCCCGTGCGCAGCGCGTCTATCCGCGCCCGCAGCTCCCGGAAGTGGATGGCCCGCACCGGCGTCACCCCGCGCTCGATGGGGTGGTCCGCGAACACCGTCGGCGACGCCTGGAACACGGTCACCCGCCGACCGGCCACCAGCAGCGAGCCGCTCCGCGGGCCGCCCGCGTTGGCCGCCACGGCGTAGGTCACCGTCCCGGAGCCGGTGCCCGAAGCCCCCGACGTCAGCGCCAGGAACCCCGACTCGCTCACCGCCGTCCAGGTACAGGTCGAGCCGGTCGCCACCTCCACGACGCCGGTCCCCGCCGGCCACAGCACGTCGCGGTGCAGCGGCGTCACGGTGTACGCGCAGGGCACCGCGGCAGTCACCGGCGCGCTGCGCGACCCCTCACCGCCGTCGACCGCCGCCGCCACCTGGTACGTGTAGGACGCGCCCGGCTCCACCCCGCGGTCCGCGTAGCCGAGGCCCCGCACGCCTGAGGCGACCGTCTCGAAGGCGGCGCCCGCCGCGGCCGTCTCCGCCGCGCCGCCCGCCGCGCGGTAGACCGTGTAGGTGACCGCCGGCGCGGGCCGCCACGCCCCGCCGCCGGCCGCCGTCCACCTCAGCGCCACCTGCGCCGGGTGCACCCCCGGCGCCGCCGTCACCGCCGGCCCCGATCGGAGCTGGTGCCCCAGCTCCTCCCACGTCGGCCGCCCGTCCCCGTCCGCGTCGAGCACCAGCGCCGGATACTGCGCGCCGGTCCCGAAATCCCACGCCGCGTCCGCAACGCCGTCGCCGTCCACGTCCACGTCCCAGCCGGCATACAGGTCCGCGTAGTCGGCCGGCGCCTGCAGCGCCGCCGTCGGCCGCCCCTGCCCCGACGCGGCCGCGACGCCCGACGCCGCCGCCGCGACGCCCGACGTGTCCGTGTCCCAGTAGCCGGCCGTCACCCGGCCGGGAAGCTCCGTCAGACCGACCAGGCCGCCCGTCTCGGCGTCGCCCGACACCGGCCCGGTGGCATAGCCGGCGGTCAGCACGCTTCGGTTGTGGCCGACCAGGCCGCCCACCCGGGCGGCGCCCGACACGCGCCCCGTCGCATAGCCCGCCGCAACGTCGCCGTCGTTGGTCCCCACCAGGCCGCCCGCAGACGTTCCGCCCGACACCGCCGCCGCCGCAAAGCTGCCGCCCACCAGGCCCGTGTTCGCCCCCACCAGGCCGCCCACCGACGCCGACCCCGACACCCGGCCCGCCGCGAAGCCGCCCGTCACCGTGCCCCGGTTCAGGCCCACCAGCGCCCCGACCCCGGTCGACCCCGTCACCGCGGCCCCGGTCACCCCCACGTGGCGGATCACGCTCGACGCCGCCGTCTCCCCGAACAGCCCCGCACCGCCGCCCCGCGCGATGAACAGCCCCCGCACCCGATGCCCGTTGCCCTCGAACCTCGCCGCGAACGGCCCCGACGCCGAACCCAGCGGCAGCCAGCCCGACCCGCCGTACCAGTACGCGTCCCCCGCGTCCGGGCCGCCGCTGCCGTTCGTGTCCAGGTCCACATCCCCGCCCAGCTCGTAGCCCCGGCAGCCGCCCGCCGCCGCGCACGTCCGCGTCTCGCCCGACGCCAGCCCGAACGCCGCCCCATACCCCGCCGAGCCCGCCGCCGTCGGCACGCCATCCCCGTCCAGGTCGTGGCGCACCGCGTCGAGCTGCGCCGCCGTGTGCACCCCGAGCAGCCCGTCGCCGTCCACGTCGTGACCCACCGTCACCGTGAACGCATGCTCCGCCGTGCGGTTCGAACCCGTCGCGTCGGTCGCCGTCAGCGTCACCGTCGACTCGCCCGCCGTCGAACCCGTCACCGTCGCCACCCCGCCCGCCACCGACACCGCCGCCACCTCCGCCGACGACGACTCGGCCCCGTACGTCAGCGCGTCCCCGTCACGGTCCTCGAACGCGGCCGACAGGTCCAGCCGCAGCGCCTCGCCCACCTCCAGCACCCGGTCGTCCAGCGTCCCCACCGCCTGCGGAGCCCGGTTGCCGCCGCCGCCTCCGCCACCACCACCGCCACCACCGCCGCCGCCGCCGCCGCCGCCGTCCACGCTCACCCCGAACCGCTGCGTCGCCGGCGTCCTCGAGCCGTCCATGTCGGTCGCCGTAACCGTCACCATCGAAGAGCCCCGCGACAGCGGCGTCACCGTCACACTCGAGCCCGACACCGTCACCGCCGCAACCGTCACCGACGACGACGACGCCCCATACGTCAACGCATCCCCGTCCGGGTCCTCGAACGCGCCCGACAGCTCCACCAACGCCGCACCCTCGACCGTCTGCAGCGACAGCGCCGGCAACGGCGCCACCGCCAACGGAGACCGGTTCGCCACCGTCACCCCGAACACCTGCTCCGCCGGCAGCCCGCCCCCATCCTCCGCCGTCACCGTCACCACCGCCGTCCCCGACGACAACGCCGTCACCCGCACCGCCGGCGCCCCCGGGTCATCCACCTCCACCGTCGCCACGGCCGGCAACGACGACACCGCCGCGTAGGTCAGCGCGTCGCCGTCCGGGTCCTCGAACGCGTCCGACACCGACACCGGCACCGAACGCACCGGGTCGGAGATCGCCAGCGTCAGCGCCTCCAGGCGGCCCGTCGCCACCGGCGCGCGGTTGGCCACCGTCGCCGCGAACGTCCGCTCCGCCGTCCTGCCCGGACCGCCGCCGTCGCGCGCCGTCACCGTGACCTGCGCCGTGCCGCCCGACTCCGGCACCACCGTCGCCTCCGACCCCGACACCGACACCGACACCACGGTCCGGCCGGGAGGATTCGTCACCCTCGCCCCATACGTCAGCGCGTCATCCTCCGGGTCCTCGAACGCAACCGACAAGTCCACCTTCGGCGGCTCCTCACCCGCCGTCAGCGACAACGGCGGCAGAGGACTGCCCGACGGCCGCGGCGGCTGGTTCGCCACCGTCACCGCGAACACCTGCGTCGCACTCGTGTTCGAGCCGGCCGCGTCGGTCGCCGTCGCCGTCACCGTCGCCGTGCCGCTCGACTCGGCCCTCACCGTCAGCGTCGACGCCGACACCGACACCGCCGCCACCGACGCATCCGACGACTCGGCGGCATACGTCAGCGCGTCCCCGTCCCGGTCCCGGAACGCATTCGAGACCTCCACCGTCGACGAGTCCCCCACCACGCTCAGCGACACCGGCGGCAACGTGCCCACCGGCTCCGGAGAGCGGTTCCCACCCACCGTCACCCCGAACGCCTGCTCCGCCGGCGTGTTCGAGCCGCCCGCGTCGCGCGCCGTAACCGTCACCGTCGCCGGCCCCTGGTTCTCCGGCCGCAGCGTCACCACCGAGCCCGACACCGACACCGACACCACCGACGTGTCCGACGACGTCGCCCCATACGTCAGCACGTCCCGGTCCGGGTCCGAGAACGCACCCGACACGTCCACCGTCAGCGCCTCGGTCGGCTCCCCGGGCCGAAAGACCAGCGCCTTGTCCTCCAGCGTCCCCTCCGCCTCCGGACCCGCGTTCTCCGGCACCGTCACCGTGAACGTCTGCTCCGCCGGCGTGGTCCCCTCGATGCCGTCGGTCGCCGTCACCGTCACCGCCGACGTGCCGCCCTCCTGCAGCGGCCGCACCTTCACCGTCACCGTCGAGCCGGCCACCGACACCGTCACCGTCACCGCCGACGGGTCCGACGACTCGGCGGCGTAGGTCAGCGCGTCCCCGTCCGGGTCCGAGAACGCGCCCGACACCTCCACCTCCGCCTCGCCCTCGCCCACCCGCCGCGTCAGCGCCGGCAACGTCCCCTCCGCCTGCGGAGAACGGTTCGCCACCGTCGCCTCGAACGTCCGCTGCGCCGACTCGTTCGACCCGTCCACGTCGGTCGCCGTCACCTCCACCGTCGCCGTTCCCCGCGACACCGGCGTCACCGTCACCGCCGAGCCGGCCACCGACACCGTCACCACCGCCGTGTCCAACGACCGGGCGGCGTAGGTCAGCACGTCCCCGTCCGGGTCCGAGAACGCGCCCGACACATCCACCGTTACGGTGTCGGGCACCTCCAGCGCCGGCAGATCATCCAGCGGCTCGTCGGTCGCCACCGGCGGGCGGTTCTCCACCGTCACCGCCAGGGTCTGCGTCGCCGGCGTGGTCCCCGGGATGTCGTCGGTCGCCGTCACCGTCACCGTCGCGTCGCCCCCCGACACCGGCGTCACCGTCACCGTCGAGCCCGTCGGCGGCGTCACCTCTACCGTCGCCACCGACTCGTTCGACGACGTGGCGGTGTACGTCAGCGTGTCCATGTCCAGGTCCTCGAACGCCCCCGACACGTCCACCGTCACGGCGCCCGTCCCGACGTCGGGAACCCGCAGCGTCAGCGAATCCAGCGTCCCTTTCGCCACCGGCGGACGGTTCGCCACCGTCACCAGGAACGTCCGCATCGCCGGCGCCGGCGCGATGCCGTCGCTCGCCGTCACCGTCACCACCGCCTCGCCCCTCGACAGCGGCGTCACCGACACCGTCGAGCCCAGCACCGTCACCGACGCCACCGACTCGTTCGACGACGACACCCCGTAGGTCAGCGTGTCCCCGTCGGGGTCCTTGAACGCACCCGCCACCGACACCTCGAACGGGGATGAGCCCGCCTCGACACCCGTATGGTCCGGCAGCAGCGTGTCGACGTCGACCACCGGCGCCTGGTTCGGCACCGTCACGACGAACGTCTGCGCCGCCGCCGTGTTCGAGCCCGCCTCGTCGGTCGCCGTCACCGTGATCGCCGCCATGCCCCGCGTCAGCGGCGTCAGCCTCACCGTCGACGGCGGCGTCACCTCCGCCGTCGCCACAGCCGGCGCCGACGACGACGCCGCGAACGTCAGCGCGTCCATGTCCGGATCGCTGAACGCATCCGACACGTCCAGGTCCACCACGGACGGGGCCGGCAGCGTCAGGTCCCCCAGCTTCCCCGCCGCCGCGGGCGGCCGGTTGCCCACCACCGTCACGGTCACCGGCGCGCTGTGCGCCGCCGAGCCGCCGGCGGCCAGCGCCGACACCTGGTACGTATACGTGCGGCCCGAGAACACGCCGGTGTCGCTGGTCGTCAGTCCGCCGATGCCCTCGGCGACCACCGTGACCGCCGTGCCGTCGTCGCGCGTCACCGTGTAGGCGACGTCGGGCGCAGAGGTCCAGTGGGTCGCGTCGGGGGCCGTCCACGTCAGCACCACCTCGTTGCGCCCCGGCATGTCCGCGGCCGTCAGCCCCGGAGCGTCCCGAAGCTGGTGGCCCAGTTCCTCCCACGTCGCCCCGCCGGCCCCGTCCACGTCCACGGCCAGCACCGGATACTGCGCTCCGGTCCCGAAGCGCCAGTCGGCGAAGGACCAGAGCTCGTAGCCGAAGGACCAGGTCTCGTAGATGCCGCTGGCATCCGTCGGCGACTGCAACTGCGCCGTCGTCCGCCCCTGCCCCCCGCCCGGGCTGCTCGTGCGCCGCGACGTCGCCGTGTCCCAGTAGCTCGCGGTGACGGCGCCCTCGCGGCCGCTGTAGCCGACCAGGCCGCCGACGTCGCTGTCTCCCGACACCGGCCCCGTCGCGTAGCTCGCGGTGATGGTGCGCTCGTTGCGCCCCGCCAGGCCGCCGACGTTCTCCTCGCCCGCCACCCGGCCCGTGGCGTAGCTGGCCGTGACGGCCGCGTAGTTCTCCCCGATCAGTCCACCCACGTTCCGGCCGCCCGTCACCGTGACCGCGGCGTAGCTGGCCACGATGCCGGAGCCGAAGTTCGATCCCGCGAGCCCGCCCACGTCGAGGCCCGCGCCGCTCACCGTGCCGGTCACATAGCTGCCGATGACCGACCCGGAGTCGACCCCGGCCAGCCCTCCGACGCTGCGGCCGCCCGTCACGTCGACGTCGATCAGCCCGACGCGGCGGATGAAGCTCCCGTACGCGGTCCGGCCGAACAGCCCCACATCCTCGCTGGCGCCGCGATCGATGAACAGGTTGGCGATGGTGTGCCCGTTGCCTTCGAAGATCGCTTCCAGACGGAACGAGAAGCCGGCGCCGCCGCCCAACGGCTCCCAGCCGGCGCCGCCGTTCCAGTACGTGTCGCCCGCATCGGCGCTCCCGTTGCCGTTGGTGTCGAAGTCCAGGTCCGCCTCGAGCTCGTAGCCCACGCACCCGGCCGCACCGCCGCAGGCCTGCCGCTCGCCGTAGGTCGCGAACGCCGCCGCGTACGCCGTCGCGCCGTCCGCGGTGGGCGCGCCGTCCCCGTCCAGGTCGTACCGCACGGCGTCGAGCTGCGCCAGCGTCGTGATCTCGATGAGGCCGTCGTCGTCCGCGTCGTAGTCCGTCGCGCTCGCCGGCACCACGGTCACCGTGAACGCCTGCGCCGCACTCGCCCCCGAGCCGCCCGCGTCGGTCGCCGTCACCGTGATCGCCGCCTTGCCCGCCGCCAGCGGCGTGATGCTCACCCGCGTGCCCGACAGGCTCACCGCGGCCACGCCCGGCGCCGCCGAGGCGGCCGCGTAGGTCAGCGCGTCGCCCTCCGGGTCCTCGAACGCCTCCCCGAACTCGACGCTGGCCGTATCGCCCACGTGCAGCCAGCGGTCCGGCAGCGTCCCCACCGGCAGCGGCGGCGAGTTGCCGGGGGTGTTCACCGCGACCATCGCGCTGCGCACCGGCTCGCCGCCGTCGACCACCGCCGTCACCTGGTACGTGAAGGCGGCGCCCGTCCGGGCCGCATCGTCGTGCTCGAGCCCGGCCAGGTCCTCCGCCAGGACCTCGACGGTGTCCCCCTCGGCGCGGATGACCGTGTAGGTCACGTCCGGGGCCGGGTCCCAGTGGTCCGCGTCGACGGCCGTCCAGCTCAGCGCGACCTGCGCCTCCCCCGGCGTCGTGGTCGCCGCCGCCGCCGCCGTCAGGGTCGGGCCGGCCCGCAACTGGTAGCCGAACTCCTCCCACGTCGCAGCGTCGTCTCCGTCCACGTCCGCCTGCAGGGCCGGGTACTGGCTGGACGTCCCGAATTGCCAGGGGTCGTCGTTCAGACCGTCTTCGTCGACGTCCACGTTCCAGCCTGCGTAGATGCCGCCGTAGCTGCCCGGCGACTGGAGCTGCGACGTCGTTCTGCCCGATCCGGGAGACCCGGAACCGTGCCCCGACGTGCCCGTGTCCCAGTAGCTGGAGGTGACGGTCCCTCCGTCGTCGCGTCCCACCAACCCGCCCGCGGAGCGGCCCGCGACCGAGCCTGTCGCAAAGCTGGCGGTGATGACGCCCACGCGGTCGTTGACGCCTACCAGCCCGCCGGCACTACCACCCTCGACGCTGCCGGTCGCGTAGCTGGCCCTGATCGTCGCCTCATCGAGGAACAGCCCGTTCCAGCCGACGAGCCCGCCCGCGGGCGAGCCCTCGGAGACGACCCGACCCGTCGCGTAGCTGGCGCTGATGAGCTTGGTCTGGTGGAAACCGACCAGCCCGCCGGCCGAACCGTCCGACGTGACCGGACCGGTGGCATGGCCGTAGACGACGAAACCGGTGTTGTAGCCGACCAGCCCGCCGGCTGCGTCCGGCGGACCGAAAGTGATGACGATGCCCGTGCCGGGCGGCAGTTCCGGCCTCTTTCTCGTTACCGCCGCGGAGCTGCTCGAGAGGAAGACGACCCGCAGATTGGTCCCGACCAGGCCCCCGACGTGTTGCTCCCCGGCTACCTGCCCCGACGATCGGAGGCCGTCGAGAAGGCCGCGGTTCTCCCCGACCAGCGCACCGGCGCTCTCGGTGCCCGTCACGTTCACGTCGCTCAACGTGAGGTCGTTGACGGCGCCGTCCAGGCCGATCGCACCGAACAACCCCGCGTACCCTCGGCCCGCGGTGAAGAGGTTGCTCAGGGTGTGTCCGTTGCCGTTGAACGTCGTCTCGAAGTAGCGGGCGAACTCGTAGGTGGTGTCCCAGCCGATGGGCACCCAGCCGCCGCCGTCGTTCCAGTAGTCGTCGCCCTCGTCGCCGACCGACGACCCGTCGCCGTCGGTGTCGAAGTCCAGGTCCGCGAGCAGCTCGTACCCCGAGCAGCCGTCCACGCCGCCGCAGCCCAGTCCGTCGAGCGGCGAGGGGAACGCCGCCGCGTACTCCGCCGCGGTGCCCGCGTAGCCGTTGCCGTCGAGGTCGTAGCGCATGGCGTCGAGCTGCGCCAGACTGCCGACGCCGATGAGCCCGTCGCCGTCGGCGTCGTAGTCGCGGCCGACCGTCACGGTGAAGCGCTGCGCCGCGCTCGTGGCGGAACCGCCGGCGTCGGTCGCCGTCACGGTGACGACCGTCCGGCCCGCGGCCCCCGGCGTGATCGTCAACACGGACCCCGACCTGCTCACCGCGGCCACCGGCGCCGCCGACGAGCCGGCCCCGTAGGTCAGCGCGTCGTCGTCCGGGTCGTGGAAGGCCGCCGCGACGTCGACCTCCACCGCCGCGGACCCCACGGTCAGTTGCCGATCCGGCAGGACCCCCACCGCTGCCGGCGGCTGGTTCCCGCGGCCGGCGACAACCGGCACCCGCGCGCTGCGCGCCGCTTCGCCGCCGTCCACCACCACGGCCACCCAGTAGGCGTACGGCTCGCCGATCGTCACGCCGGTGTCGGTGTGGGCGGTCCCGGTCAGGTCCGTCCCGATGGCCTCGACGGCGGCGCCGTCGTCGCGATAGAGGGTGTAGCCGACGTCCGGCGCCGGGCTCCAGGCGCTCGGCGATATCGCGTTCCAGCTCAGGACCACCTGCGCCGAGCCCGCCGTCGTGGCCGCCGTCAGCGTCAGGCTGGTCCGCACCTGGTAGCCGAACTCCTCCCACGTCGCCCGGTCGTCGTCATTCAGATCCAGCGACAGGACCGGGTATTGCGTCGACGTCCCGAAATCCCACGGATCGTCGGGCTCCCCGTCGCCGAAGAACCGGTCGCCCAGCTCCACGTTCCACGTCTCGTAGATGTCCGTGTAGTCCATCGGCGACTGCAGCTCCGCGGTGGTCTTCCCGCGGGCGCCCAGCCGCAGCCGTTCCGTGCCGTCGATCACGCCGTTGTCGTTCCCGTCGTCCTCGCCCACGCCGACGCGCACCCCGGAGGCCTCCGCGTCCCAGTAGCTGGACCGGATCCGGACGAAGCGGCCGCTGCCGACCAGGCCGCCGACCGCCGCCGTGCCGGAGACGGCGCCGGTGGCATAGCTCACCTCGATGTAGCCGCAGGAGCTGCCGACCAGGCCGCCGACACCCCCGCCGGTGCTGGTCGTATCCTCCACGGGTCCGGACGCGTTGAAGGCCCCCACGAGATCGCAAACGATGAACCCGGACTCCGACTCCGTGAGTCGTGCTCCGCTGCCCGACACGTTCCCGGTCGCGTAGCTGGCCTCGATGAGCTGGGTAACGTCGCTGACCGCGCCGATCAACCCGCCGACCGCGTTCGTCCCCTCCACGTTCCCGGCGGCGTACGCGGCGACGGTATCGTTGAAGATCTGGTGCCCGACCAGCCCGCCGACCGCGTCGTTGCCGGACACGTCGACGGCGGCGGAGCTGCGCCACACCGCGCCCCAGGTCCGTCCCACCAGGCCGCCCGCTTCATCGCGGCCGGAGACCTCGCCCGTGGCATGGCTGTCGTTGACCGCCCCGTAGACGGCGTCCCCCAGCAGGCTGCCCACCGCGTCGCGGCCGGTCACGTCGGCGCCGATCAGATTGACGCCGCGAATATTGTTTCTGTCGACGGCCCCGAACAACCCGACCTCGTCCTCGGTGCCCCGGTCGATAAAGAGGTTGGACACGGTGCGGCGATTGCCGTCGAAGCCCGCCGTGAAGGGTGCGGCGGACTCGCCGATCGGGTCCCAGCCGTCGCCGCCGTTCCAGTGGTCGTCGCCCGAGTCGACGTCTCCGTCGCCGTCGGTGTCGAAGTCCAGGTCCTCCGTCAGCTCGTAGCCCGTGCAGCCGTCGTCGGCGGGGCACCCCATCTCGAGCGCGCCCAGGGGAAAGGCCGCGTAGTACGGCATCCACGTCGCGCCGTCCACCAGCCCGTCGCCGTCGAGGTCGTAGCGCACGGCGTCGAGCTGCGCCAGGGTGCCCACGTCGATGAGGCCGTCGTTGTCGACGTCGTAGTCGCGGGTGCCGGCCGACACCGTCACCCGGAACGTCTCCACCGCGCTCAGCCCGCCCGGATCGGTAGCGCGCAGCAGCACCACGTAGCGGCCCGGCGAGCCCGGCGTCACCGTCACCTGCGCGCCGTTCGGAACGACCGCGAGCCGGTCGGGGTCGCTCGACGCCGACACGTAGGTCAGCGCGTCGCCGTCCGGCTCGTCGAATATCGCCGCCAGGTCGAGCGTGAACGCCCCGGACCCCGGGGCCACCGTCCGGTCGGCCACCTCGGCCTTCACGGCCGGAGCCTTGTTGCGGTCCGCCGGCGACACGTCGATCCCGTCGACCGCGTCCGCCGCCATCACGATGCCGGCCCCGGAATCGCGGTCGACGCCCGCCGCCTCGATGTCCAGGGCGCTCCCGGCCATCGCGCTGCGGATCTGCGCCAGGCTGACGCCGGCGGGGCCGCCGGCCCCCTCCAGCATCAGGGCGGCGATGGCCGCCGCGTGCGGCGCCGCCGCCGACGTGCCGCAGAACGTCGAGAAGCTCGGGGTCGCCGTCGACACGCACCCCGCCGCGGCCAGGTCCGGCTTCTGCAGCAGCTTGCCGCCCATGGACGCGTAGTTGCCCGGCGTGATCGGCGTCCCGTCCGCCTCGAAGAAGACGCGGCGCGGTCCGTCCGAGCTGTGCGTGTCGACCGACTCGGTGCCGTCGAAGACGCCGCCCGTGCCGCCTGCCGTGCGCACGTCGACCTGCCCGACGCCGATCGTGTTCTCCGCCGCCGCATGGCCGTACGTGGTGCCCGCGGTGGCGATTTCCGGCTCGCCGAAGAACGTCTGCAGCCGCAGGTAGCGGTCCGCGCCGGAGACCTTGACGACGATCAGGCGGGCGTCCTCGTACGCGAAGAACCCGGTGGAGATCGATTCGATCGGGTCCTGCGTGCCGTCCTGCGTGTCCGTCGAGCTGGCGAACACATCGCCGTTGGCATCCACCAGGAACAGGTCGTAGTCGTTCGAGGACGCTCCCAGCGGGTCGGCCCACTGGAGGACGACCGTGCCCCCGTAGGCGCCCCCCCGGGAACTGGACACCGGGTTCTCTTCCGCGCCGCCGCCGAAGTCGTGCCGGACGCCGAGCGTCTCGCCGTCCACGACCAGCGTCGCCCCCGCGGCGTAGTCGCCCTCCCAGACGCTCGACGTGCCGTCGTTGAGGTTGCCGTCGTTGCCGGCGGCGGAGAAGTAGAAGCAGCCGTCGGCGGCAGCCGCGTCGATGCCCTCGACGATGACCCCGTCCTGCAGGTTCGGCTCCGCGAAGTAGCCGACGTCGTCGACGATGACGTCGGCTCCCGCGTCGCACAGCGCCTCGATGTTCGCCGCGAACCGCGCCTGGCCGCCGAACGCCGTCGCGAAGTACAGGTCGGCGCCCGGCGCGAGGTCGTGGACGATCTCGAGCATCGCCGTTCCCTCGTACCCGTGGCCCTCCTGCCCCGGCAGCACCGTCACCTGCGCCGGCAGGTCGCCGGCGTCCTGCCGCTCGGCGAGCGTCCAGACGCCGTCGGAGAGCACCCCGATGCCGATGCCCGAGCCGTCGACGCGGTGCGTCGAGCGCGCCGCGTTCGCACGGTGGGCGACGTCGCCTTCCGAGGTGTTGGTCCGACGGGTCACGGCCGCGTCGCCGGCGACCGTCCCGGCCGCGAGTGCGGAGGCCGCAGCCTGGGCCCGCGTCCGCACCTCGTCGGCGGTGCGGATGGACCGGACCGCGTCGAGCCCCGCGAGCCGCTCGACGGACCCGAGCGGGAGGCGCGCCCGGACCGCCTGGTACCGCGGCACGCTGTCGACGACGCTGCCGCCCAGCTCGCGGATGCGCGCCAGTACCGCCGGAGTCGCCTCGGCGCGGATGTCCACCAGGACGCGGCCGTCCTCGGCCGCGTCCGTGTCCGGGGCCGCGGCGGGAGGCGGTCGCCGGTCCTCCGGCAGCGACCGGCCCGCTGCGCGCAACGCCTCGGACGCCGCACGTTCCAGAAGCTCGGAGCCCACCTTGCGCTGCGCCGGCGTCCGCCGGGCCTTGGCGGCCAGCAGGTCCGCGATGCGCGCGGTGCCGCGCGCCACCCGCCGCTGCCCGGCCGCCTCCGTCTCGCTCGCCGGGCCTGCGGGCGGAACGACCTGCGCCGCCGGGGCCGGAACGGCTTCGGCGCGTCGACGCGGCTCGACGGCGACGCTCTCGAGCACGGCCGGCGACAGGTCGACCGAGCACGCGGCCGGCGCGCCGCCGCCGACACCGAGGCAGCTCCAGCCGAACGCGCCGCCGGACTCCTCCGCCGGCGCCGGCACGCCCAGCCGGCACAGGCCCGGCTCGTCGCCGCACAGGCCGTCCACCGCCGCAACCGGCGGCGCCGGCGCCCCGCGGCCGGCACAGCCGGCGGCCAGGACGGCCCCGGCCAGGAACACCACCGCCCGGCCCCCGCGCCCTCGGCCGACGCCCTCTTCGCGACCCTCCACCCTCATCGATTCCCGCCTCCGGCGTCGCGCGCTTCCCCCTGCCTGCCGGGGTCGCGCACTTCCACCTGCCTGGCAGGAGCCATTCCGCCAGCGCCGGTGAGTACGTTTTTTCACGTCCTCACGCACGAGGACGGACTGTGATGCCTGGCCGGCGCCCCGTGTCCTTACTGGCTGCCGAATATCGAGTCGTCCGTCCGGACCGCCGGGGCGGCGCTCAGGTCGACGAGAGCGCCGCGAGATGAGTCCTGCTACTCATATAGACGTTCGCCGTGAGCAAACCGAACGTTTTCCGGCTGCTTCGACTTCCGGACGGTCCCGCCGGAATGGGCGCGATGCTACTCGAAGGTGCAGGACGACACAAGAGGTAGCGAATGCAAGCAGGGGGGGTAGTTGTCTCTATTGTGCTACGGGCGTCCATATTTTGTGTGGGTAGTGCCACATGCGGCCCACACTGCGCTCGATCTACCCCTGGGTAGTGGGGGTTGGAGCGGGCGAAAAAGCCGACGGGCGCACGAACACGAACGCGGAGGAGGAGGTCAGTACAGCAGCACCAGGGCCGCGGCCGCCGCACCCAACTGCCACCAGAGCTGCGTCCGCTCCTGCAGCAGCAACGTCCCCGCGCCGAGCACGCCGGCGGCGGCGAGCAGGAAGTACCGGTAGAGCTCGGTGAACGACTCCTGCCGCCGGACGACGCCGCGGGCCGACCGCTGCGCGTCGGACAGGATCCGCAGGGCCACCACGTGGTCCGGCTCGGACCCCAGCTCGAAGTACCGCCCGCCGCCGGCCTGGGCGATGGCCCGCAGCGAGCGCCGGTCGAGCACCGAGTGGATCGGCGGCTCCGGCTCCTGGTAGCGCCCGGGCGGGAGCTGCGGGATGAAGCCGCCGCCGGTGGTGCCCACGCCGATGACGAAGACGCGGATGTTGCGGGCCTGGGCCAGCCTCAGGGCGCGCTCCACCTCGCCGCTCCAGGACTGCCCGTCGGAGAGCACCACGAACGCCCGCGCCCCGAGCCGCGGGCCGTACAGCTCCTCGTCCTTCTCGATCATCCGGACGCCCCAGGCCAGTCCGTCCTCGATGTTGGTGTTCCAGCTCGTGTCGTCGCGCAGCCGGAACGGCGGCTCGCCGGCCAGGTGATCGAGGAAGAAGAAGAGCGCGTTCGGGTCGTTCGTCAGGCGGACCTGCGGCGCGGCGCGGTGGGCGAACAGGGCCAGCGCCACCCGCTCGCGGCGCCAGCCGAGGACCTCGGCGAACGTGCGTATCCACGCCACCGAGCGCTGCCAGCGGTCGGGGGCCACGTCGCTGACCCGCATCGACGTCGACCCGTCCTGCAGCACGACGAAGTCGACGCCGGCCGTCTCGGTGACCGACACGAGCGCCTGCGGGCGCCCCAGCGCCACGATCGTCAGCGCCGCGGCGACGGTGACCGCGAGCCAGAACGCCAGCCCTCCGGCGAACCCGGGGCGCCCGCGCACCGGCGCGGACCGCGCCGCGCGCAGCCGGCGCACGTCGCGGCGCCGCCGGACGAGCTGCCGCAGCCACGCCGCGAGCAGCAGGGCCGGGCCGGCCAGCAGCCACAGCAGCAACGGCTCGACGAAGCGGACCGGCGGCATCTGTCTTCCTAGCCTTCCTAGCCTCGCTTCCGGATGCGCTCCCCGGCGCCCAGGGTCGGCGACTCGTCCATCTCCGGATCGACGTCCCGCTGCACCGGCACGTAGATCTCGATGTCCTCCAGCTCGCCGTCCTCCGGGGCCTCGCCCTCCTGCCCGTGCTGGCTGCGCCGGGGCGCGGGCATCTCCGCCCCCGACGCGAGGTCGGCGCGCAACCGCAGGAGGTACTCGTAGTTGTAGGCGGCGTCGAGGTGGCCCGGGCTCTCCTGCAGCACGCCGAGATACACGTCGATGGCGCCGTCGAGCGCCCGCAGCACCTGCTCGCGGTCGGCCTCCGGGTCGAGCGCGGCGCGGGCCGCCGCGTTGGCCAGCACGAACTGCAGCGGCAGATTGCCGGTCACGCCCGGCGAGGACGCGCCGGCGTAGTCCTCCAGCAGCCCGGCGTGGTCGCCCCGCCAATAGCGCAGCGCCGCCCTCCGCGTCTCGACGTCCGCCCGCGTGGCCCCGAACAGCCAGGGCACGGCGCCCGTCACGTCCAGCGCGCGCTCCAGCTCCGCGTAGGCGGCCTCGGCGTCGCCGAAGGCGAACGTCGCGACCTGCTGCCGGGCGCCGGCGACGCGGCGGTCCATGCGGCCGGCCGCCGCCGCCGCCGCCGCGATCCCGCCCAGGATCAGCGCCGTCACCAGGTACTTGAATGCCGCCTGCATCAGGGGAACCTCCGGAAGTGCCTGACGCCCAGCGTCAGGGTCAGCGCGGTCAGCCACAGCAGGACCGCGGCCAGCGCGAACGGACCGAAGCGCGGCTCGTGGGCCGTGTAGCGCCGCACGCGGATGCGGCCCTCGGCCAGCGCGTCGATCTCGTGGATGGCGGCCAGGATGGCGTCCTCGTTCGCGGCGGGAAAGAACTGTCCGCCGGTGCGCTCCACCGCCAGCTTCCACTGCTGGTCGGAGATGACCTCGCCGAGCGCCTGATCGTACGCCGTGCGGATGAAGTAGACCGGGATCTCGTTGTCGGCCGCCTGCTGCATGATCGCGTCCAGCGTCAGGTCCTCGAAACGCGCGTGGGTGTCCTGCCCGTCGCTGAAGACGACCATCAGGTTGCCGGCCGCGCCGAGGAAGTCGAACGTGCGGAAGAGCTGCACGCCGCGGCTGATCGCGTTCATGACGAGGGTGCCGTGGTCGGGGAAGCGGCGGTACTCCTCCGGGGTGCCGATCAGGCTGATGCTGAGCAGGATGTTCTCGTAGTCGGTGGTGAAGGGGGTGACGATGTACGCCTCGTTGCCGAACTGCACCAGCGACGTCAGGTCGTGGTACGGCCCCTCCATGCGGCGCCGGACGAAGTACTCGGCCGCCGCGACGTTGGCGAGGAAGGTGTTCCCCGCGGCCAGCCGCTCGGTCGCGAACGCGGTGTTCATGCTGAGCGACGCGTCGATGAGAATCGCGATGCGGCGGCCCGGATACGACTCCTCCTCCTGCACCAGCGCGGTGTGCGGATCGGCCAGGGCGAGGGCGAACAGGGCGAGGCCGGCGAGGAAGATCGCGAACGTGGCGTGCCGGAGCGGGGCCAGGTGCGCCCGCGGCGCGAGCCGGCGTCCCGGCAGGGCCGGCAGCACCACGCCGGCGGCGCCCGGCCGGCGCGGCCGCGCGGTGCGCCAGATCAGCATCCCGAGCGCGGCGACGGCCAGGCCGCCCGCCGCCAGGACGGCGGCGTCGCGGCCCAGCAGCGACAGCCCCCCGTCGCCGAGCGACCGGAGCTCGGCCAGCAGCTCGCCGACCCGCGCGAGGATCGCGTTCAGGGTCTCCATCGGCTCGCGGCCCATTCCTTCCAGCTTCTGTACAGGCGCCTCCAGCGGCGGACCGGCTCGAACAGCTCCACCTGCAGCGCCTGCAACGCGTCGATGCCGGCGTCGAGGTCCGCGGTCAGGACCTCGGCCCGCAGCTCGGCCGCCGCGCCGTAGCGCGCCGCGCCGAAACCGGCGAGCCCCGCGCGCAGCGTCTCCGCCGCCCGGGCCCCCTCCGGCGACCCGGCGGCCAGGTGCGGCCGCGCGCCGTCCACGTCCCGCACCGTGACGGCGGCGCACACCAGCACCCGCTCGGCGCCGAGCAGCCCGCGCCGCACCGGCAGCCGGCCTTCCGCGTCGGCCCCCGCCCCATCCCCGCCGCCACTCGCGGCCTGCGTCACCGGCCGGCCGACGGCCAGCGCGGCGGCGACGCGCAGCGCGGCCAGCCCCCGCGCCACCAGGCCGGCCGTCCAGCCGCCCGCGCCGGCGGCGGCCCGCACCGCCCGCAACTCGCCGAGCACCGTCCGCGCGATGCGCCAGGCCGGCACCCGGTCCTCGCGCACCGCCGCCGCGCCGCGCCACTCGCGCCGGGCGCGGACCGCCCCCGCCAGCAGCACCCCGGCCGCGGCCAGCCCGATCGCGGCCGCCGCGAGGCCGATCAGGTTCGCCCGGAACAGCCGCGCTTCGACGTCGCCGAAGGTCTCGCCCGGCAGCTCCCGGATGTCCGCCGCCGCGGCCGGCACCAGCGACAGCACACGGACGGTCTCGGGAGGCAGGACGTAGGCCAGCTCGCGTCCCTCGGTCGTGCTGCTCCCGTCGAGCGAGCGCTCGATGCGGTAGCGCAGCTCCAGCGCCGGCAGCTCGACGTCGATGCCGAAGTAGTCCTCCCCGATGATCCGCAGCGCGTAGCGGTACTGGAAGAAACGCCGCGGCCCGCGCACCACGTCCCCGTAGCGCTCGCCGTCGAGCACCTCGAACGGCGACACGCCGAGGGTCTCCGGCTCCAGCCACGCCAGGTCGGGGACCACGCGCGCCGTCCCGGTGTCGACGGCCGCGCAGGTCAGCACCATGTCGAAGCGCTCCCCCACGTGGACCGCGTGACTGGCGATCCGCCGCCAGCACTGCAGCGCCTCCACGGCCACCGTGTCCGGGCCCGGCTGGGCCGCCGCCGGCGCGGGCCAGCAGGCGCCGGCCGCCAGCGTCAGGGCACCGGCCAGGCCCCCTGCGCCTCCCGACCACCATCGTCTCCGCAACACGCTGTCTCTCCCTCGCCCGGCAGTCCGCGCCGGTTCCACGGCACCTGCTGCTAGCGCTTCCGCAGCCGCCGGTCGGCCAGGAACTCGACCACCTGGTGGTGGAACCGCTCGGCGTCGGCGCCCAGCCGCAGCACCTCGAGGCCGAGCCCCGCCGCGTGCCGTTCCACCTCGTCCTGCCACGCCGACACGCGCTCTCCGAGCCGGCGCACGTCGTCGGCCGACAGCAGCCGCGACTCGCCGGTCTCCACGTCGCAGCCCTCCACCCAGCCCGCCGACAGCGCCGGGAGCTCGAAGGCGTGGCGGCTGTCGATCAGCACCACGAAGACGTCGTGGGTCGCGTTCAGCGCCAGCAGCTCGTCGAGCAGCGGCTCGCTGTCCTCGAACAGGAAATCCGACACCACCGGCACCATCGACGGCTTGCGCAGCAGGCCGAGAAAGCTGTCGTCGGTCCGCCGCGGCTCGTGCTCGGAGCGCTCGAGCACCAGGTCCTGGTACGCCTCCAGGCAGTGGATCGCGTGGTTCCGGCCGACCTGCGGCCGCACGAGCAGGCGCCGCGAGCCCGCGTCGAACGTGATCAGGCCGACCCGGTCCTGGAAGAACGCGCCGGCCAGGGCCAGGGTGCCGACGGTCCGCGCGATGACCGTGGCGATCGGCGCCCCCGCCGCCCCGCAGCGGGTCGACAGCGACGTGTCGGCCACGATGACCAGCCGCGCCGTGCTCTGCTGCTCGAACTCGCGCGTCACCAGCGGGCTGAAGTTGCTCAGCGTCGACTGCGGCCAGTCGATCGCCGTCAGCCGGTCGCCCGGCTGCCAGTCGCGCAGCCCGGCGAACTCGAACCCCGCCCCCTGGAAGACGCTGGGGTGCGCCCCCGCCATGTACTCCCGCATGCGCCGCACGATGACCAGCTCGATGTCCTGGACCTCGGTCCAGCTCACCAGCTCGCCGCCGGCGCGGGCAGTCAAGGTATCGGCACCTGCTCGATGATCTGGTCGATCACCGCGTCGACCGAGACCCCCTGGCCGGCGGCGTGCGGCGCCAGCCAGATGCGGTGGCCGAGCACGTAGCCGGCCAGGTCCTGCACGTCCTCGGGGTAGACCTCCGCCCGCCCCCGCGCGAGCAGCGCCCACACCTTCACCAGCCGCCCCCAGCAGATCGTCGCGCGCGGCGAGCCGCCCAGGTCGACGTAGCGCTCCACCAGCTCCGCCGGCGAGCGCCGCCGCCAGGCGGTCTCGGCGTCGTAGGGCCGCGAGGCCGCCACCAGCCGCTGGATGTACCGCGCGATGGCGTCGTGCAGGAACACGCGCTCGGTGATGCTCGACCGCAGCTCCACCACCCGCTCCTTCGACATCAGCCCGTCGAGCGACACCTTCTTGAAGTCGAAGCCGACCAGCCGCTGCTCCTCCTCCGGCGGCAGGTAGCCGATGTTCACCATGATCGCGAAGCGGTCGGTCGCCGCCTCCGACAGCGGGAACGTCCCCTGCCCCAGCTCGATCGGGTTCATCGTGGCGATGGCGAAGCTGAACGACGGCAGGCGGTAGGTCTCCTTGCCGACGGTCACCGTCCGGTCCTGCAGGCCCTCGAGAAACGCGCTCTGCGACTTCAGCGGGATGCGGTTGATCTCGTCGAGCAGGATGACCTCGGCCGAGGCCAGCGGACCGAACTCGGTGATGAACTGCCCGGTCGCGGGGTTGATCATCTGGAAGCCGATCACCTCGGTCGGCTGCAGGTCGGCCCGCCCCTGCAGGCGCGCGAACTTCGCGCCGCTGATGGCGGCCAGGATCACCCCGAAGTACGTCTTGCCCACCCCCGGCACGCCGCGCAGCAGCAGGTTGCCGGCGTTGACCTGCCGCTCCTCCTCGGCGTCGTAGGTGGTCGGGATCTCCGACAGCAGGACGGTGTTGGCCAGCACCTTCTCGCGCTCGTAGCCGACGAGCGCCTTGGCGCCCTCGGCGACGATCGCCGCGTGGAAGTCGATGGCCTCCTGCAGATCCGCGTGCATGGCTGCGTGTGATTCTACGGCGCAGACTCCTGGCGCGCGACGTAGGTGCTGCGAGCCAGCACCGTCCCGTCGACGTCCCCTGCATCGACCTCGATGCGATACTCCCCCGGCTCGACCTCCGGTCGCTCGGTGAACAGCACGTAGCGGCCGGTGATGGCGTTCGCAACCCGATCGAGCACACGCCGCGGGGACCGCTGGTAGGTGCGCGCGAAGAACCCGCCGGTGTGCTCCGCCACGACCTGCAGGCCGTGCTCGAAGGTGTGATAGTCGGCCTGCGTGACGTCGAGCGCGAAGACCGAGGCGCGCGCCGCCTCCAGCGCCGACCGCGCATCGTCGTAGCGGTCGTCGAGCGTCGACCCCACCATCCCCAGCACTACCCGCAGATCCCCGAAGCCGTAGCCGATCAGGACCACCGACTTGGCGCCGGGCAACGGCTCGAGCGCGTCTCCGAGCCGGCGGAGCGCCTCCTGGATCTCCCAGGTTCGCCGGCCCTCTTCCTGACTGATGGTGGCCAGCAACGACGGTCCGTCCCGCGGCTTCAGGACGGGCGGGCGGCCGAACATGATCTCTTCGGCGAGCACCGTCTCGACGCGGTCGAGATCGTCCGTGAAATCGAGCCAGACCTTCAGATGGTGCTCGAACGACACCACCGCGACACGATCCGCCGGCGCGACCCGGGCCAGCAGGCGATCGCTGTGCATCAACAGGCGCAGCAGCCCCAGCGCCCGGCTGTGCACCAGGCTCTTCTGCACGACGAAGACGATCAACTGCCCGCGGTTCTCCGGCTCGAGAAAGCCGGCGATCGCGCTCGAACGGAGATTCTCCCCCGCCGCTCCGCCGCCACCCCCCTCGGTCCCCGCGGCCTCGCCGACCCAGAACGCCGATTCGACGCGGACCGGCTCGTCGTCGATCCGGACCTCGAAGTCCTCCGGCTCCAGCCCCCGGATCGGGCGCCCGTCGTCGTCGACCACCCGCACGTCGATGATCACGCGGGCGACGTCGACCCGTTCGACGATCGGCTGCTGCGCGGCGCTCCCGCCCCCCGCGAGGAGCCAGAGCGCGACGAGCGCCGCCGTCCGGCTACGGTGCGCGCACATCCGGCGCCACCTGCAGCACGAGCTGCGACGGGTGCAGGTCGTCGTGCAGCACCCGCTGCGTGGCCGGCACGGGCTCGGCGCCCTCCCCGAAGACGGTCGCCGTGTTCAGGTTGCGGTCGAAGTGCGGGAAGTTGGACGAGCTGATCTCCAGCCGGATGCGGTGCCCCCGACGGAACACGTTGGCGGTGTAGCCCATGTCGATCGTGTAGTCGTGCACGGCGCCCGGCGTGATCCACGACTCCAGGTAGTCGGAGTTGCGGAACCGCGCCCGGACGATGCCCTCGGAGACGTTGTGGGCGTAACCGTCCAGATGCACGTCCACCAGCTTCGCGGTGAAGTCCGTGTCGCGGGCCGACGACGCCGCCCACAGCTCCACCTGCACCGGGCCGATGACGGTCAGGTCCTCCGCCAGCGGCTCGCTGGTGTAGACCAGCACGTCGCCCCGCCGCTCCACCGCCCGCTGGTCGAACGCCCCGGAGGCGAGCATGTCGTTCCTGCAGCACAGGTTGCCGCCGACGGTGGGCACCGGCTCGCGGGGGTCGTACACGTACGTGTCCGGCTCCCCGCCCGGGCCTTCCGTGGAGAGCGCGCCGTCGCCGGCCGCCGAGTTGGCGTGGCCGCCGCTCCGCAGGTAGAAGCGGGTCTCGACCGCATCGGGTAGCGGGAACTCGTCCGCCTCGATCCAGAATCCGCCGCCCGCCGTCCCCTCGTCCGGCGGCGTCATCACGAACAGGCGCACCGCCGGATCGTCCGCGACGCCGTTGTCGATGCCCTTCAGCCAGTAGTCGAACCAGCGCGCCCAGGCCGCGTTCAGGTCCAGGACGTTGTCGGGGC
Source organism: Vicinamibacterales bacterium (assembly GCA_963662835.3). Taxonomy (GTDB): domain Bacteria; phylum Acidobacteriota; class Vicinamibacteria; order Vicinamibacterales; family UBA8438; genus WTFV01. The sequence continues at coordinate 4,299,384 of CAXXVU020000002.1, read as the reverse complement.
CGAAGTCGATGGCGCCGGCCGTCGTGTCGCCGGGGCAGGCGTGGCAGAGCGCCCGCATGACGAGCTGCGTCCCGGCCCGCGCGGTGTCCGTGCCGCCTTCCTCCCGCAGCCCCATGAAGTTGCGGATCGTGCCCTCCTGGAAGATGTCGTACCAGCCGCCGGTGATCAGCGCCGGCACCTCGATGCGCGGGTACTTCGCCTCGACGTCGAGCAACGCCCAGTAGTCGTCGTAGTCCGGCCGGGCGAGCCACTCGTCGTAGTAGGGGGCGATGTTGCCGTTGCGCCGGAACCCGGCGAAATCCTTCAGGGGAAGCTGCCAGAGCCAGTCGTCGCGCAGCCTCTCGCGACCCTCGGCGACGAACGCCTCGACCTCCTGCAACACCTGCTCCAGCGGCATGCCGTCCGCCTCGAGCCGGCGCTGCAGCGTGTCCGGGGCCAGCGTCTGCGCGGTCCAGCTTTGCGCGAACCAGAGGTCGAACGCGCCGCCCTGGTAGGTCCAGCCCTTGTGGTAGTCGGACGAGCTGTAGTGCGGCGCGATGGCCACCAGGTGCGGCGGCGTCTCGCCGGCCGCCTGCCACTGCGTGAGGCCGACGTAGGAGCCGCCGATCATCCCCACCTTGCCGTTGGACCACGGCTGGGCGGCGGCCCATTCCACCGCGTCGTAGCCGTCGGCCGGCTCCTGCCGCATGGCGTCGAACTCGCCGCCGGAGCGGTAGCGCCCGCGCGTGTCCTGGTTCAGCAGCGCATAGCCGCGCTCGGCGAAGTAGCGGCCGACGGCCGCGTCGCAGTCGCTGCCCGCGCTCGGCGAGCGGCGGTTGTAGGGCGTCCGCTGCAGGATCACCGGGAACGGCCCCTCGCCCGGCGGCAGGTACACCTCGGTGGCCAGCTCGACGCCGTCGCGCATCGGCGCCTGCTCGATGCGGCAGGTCACGCCGTCCGGATCGCCGCTCTGCGCGCTCTGATGCAGCGGCGCCGCGCCGGCCGACGCAGCGAACGCCAGGATGAAACCCACAGTCACGGCAACGACCGAGCGGTCCGTCATTCGCTGCATTTCCATCGTGCCTCCTGCTGCCTGGGACCGACGCCACGTGTCCGAGGCACTGCGCCGTCGTCAGGCCGTCCCCAGTATGCCCCGGCCCCGAGGCCCTATGCGACCGTCAACCGAGCGAGCCGGTCGGCCCGGTCGGCCCGGTCCAGATCGCGGCAGGTCGCGACGATCTCCTCGAAGCGCGCCGCGGAGACGGGAATGCCGGGTACGACGTCGCTGATGCGGCGCACCTGCTCGTCGAAGTCCCAGATGAACTCGCGCCCGGTGGACTGCTTCGTGTAGCTCCGCCCGTCCTTCGTGAAGATCGTGATGCGGGGCCCGAAGAGCGTCATCTCGTGCGAGGGAATGAGCGTGACCCGCGTCATCAGGTCGAGCACCTCCGGCGGGTCCGGCTCCCCCGCCAGCAGGGGGAAGCCGCGCCGCACCACCCCGTAGGCGGTGTGGTACCGCGTGCTGCCCACCGTGGCCTCGCCGAGGTCCTCGCGCCGGACCGGGAACGCGGGGCTCGGGTACTGCGTCTCCAGCCAGTTCACCACCGCCTCGACCCGCTCGACGTCCTCGTACTCGATGCCGTGCTCCTCGCAGAGCTGCGCGGTGACGTCGACGTGCGCGATGTTGTACCCCGCGGTGGAGTAGATGCGGTAGAGGGTCTCCAGGAACAACCACTCCCCGCCCAGCCCGGCGGTGAGCGCATCCAGGCTCGTCCGCGTGTCGCCGACGAAGCTGTAGGTGAGCTCGCCCCGGTTGTTGCCGGCGTAGGCGTGATAGAACCCGGCGTCGCCCTCCAGCGCCGCCTCGCCCGCCTGCCGGCCCTGCTTCGCCAGCGCCACCGCCAGCATGGCGTTGCGCGCGGCGGCGCTCTCCCGCAGGCCGCGGCTCTCGAGATTGCCGCCGGCCAGGTTCACGCAGAGGCCGATCGCGTTGGTCAGCTCGTCCTCGGTGAGGCGCATGATCTTCGCCGCCGCCACGGCGGAGCCGAAGATGCCGAAGACCGGACCGGCGTGGAAGCCGCGCGCCATCAGCGTCGGGATGAAGTCGGCGGCCATCCGCTCCATGACCTCGTAGCCGGCGACGAGGCCCGTGATGAAGTCGCGCCCGGAGGCTCTCTCCGCCTCCGCCGCCGCGAACGCGCAGGGGACGATGCACGTGCCGGGATGCGTCAGCATGCGGAACGTGTCCCACTTGCCGCCGGCCAGGATCAGCTCGGCGTTGGCGAAGACGGCGCCCGCCTTCGTGGCCCGCGTGCCGTCCACCAGGACGGAGACGCCGTTCGGAACCCCCGCCTCTTCCGCGGTGACGAGCTCTATCGCCTGCCGGCCCGCGGGCAGTTGCGAGCCGAGGAGGGCCGAGGCGAGGGCCTGCAGCGTGAGCCCCTTGGCGCGGTCTACCACCTCCGGAGGCAGATCCTCGTAACGCAGGCCGACCACCCAGCGCGCGAACTGCCGGCTGATCGTGGTGGCCGCGTCGGTGCGCGATGCTTCGCCCGGCCGTGCCTGCCGGGCGCCGAGGGTGAACGGCGCCGCGCCCCCGGTTCCGAGGACGCCGCCGGCCGCGAACGCGCTCTGCAACAGGCTCCGCCGCGTCAGTCCAGCTTTCATGGTGGGCGGACGCTATCACGGGCGGATCCCGCGATCAAGACACATCCCTTCCTCGGATTGTCCGGAGCGCATCCGACGGTCGTTTCCGGCGCGCACGCACGGAATACGTTGACAGGCCTGCGGCCTTCCAGCATCATCGCGAAAGAATTCGCGTACGGTCACGAGGTTTCTCCGCTGTCCGGCCGGCTTGGGGGCGCGCCGCTTCGCGAACCCGGGCGCCGGGCATGCGCAAGGGAGGCTCGGATGACGTGGCGCCTCACCGTCTGGACCGCGGGGTGGCTGGTCCTCTTCGGAGCCAGCGCCTACGCGCAGGCCGGCCCCCAACTCCCGCCTTCCCGGGCGCCGGCGGAGTCGGCTTCTCCCCACGGCGAGATCCTCGACCGCTACTGTCTCGCCTGCCACAACGAAGGGCTGCGCACCCGGGGCACGGTGCCGGTCTCCTTCGAGGACCTCACCGTGGCGGACGTGGGCGCGGACGCCGAGGTCTGGGAGCAGGTGGTCCGCAAGCTGCACGCGCGGGCGATGCCGCCGGCGGGCCGGCCGCGGCCCGACGAGGAGACCTATGAAGGCTTCGTCGCGTGGCTGGAGACCGAGCTCGACCGCGCGGCGGCGGCCAACCCCGATCCGGGCCGGCCCGCGGTGCGGCGGCTGACCGGCGCCGAGTACATCAACGCGATCCGTGATCTGCTGGCGCTCGAAGTCGACGCGGAAACGCTTCTCTTCCCGGCCGACGACGTGGACGATCAGGGTTTCGCGACCAACGCCGACGTCCTGTCGGTGTCGCCGGCGCTGTTCGAGCGCTACCTCGTGGCGGCGAACCGGATCAGCCGCCTGGCCGTCGGAGACCCGGCGATCGGGCCCGGATTCTCCCCGGCCTCCTACAGCACGTCCAAGTTCCTGTACCAGGACGACCGCATGAGCGAGGACCTGCCGTTCGGGTCGCGCGGTGGAATGGCCATCCGCTACCACTTCCCGCTCGACGGCGACTACGAGGTCCGGATCCGGCTGCGCCGGCAGATCTACGACTACATCATCGGGATGGGCAAGCCGCAGCACCTCGACGTGCGCCTCGACGGCGCGCTCGTCGAGCGCTTCACGATCGGGGACGCCGACCGGAAGGGCTATCCGTCGGCCTACACGTTCTTCGGGACCATCCGGGGCGATCCCGAATGGGAGGACTACCTGTCCGGCGGCGCGGACGCGGGCCTGGTGGTCCGCTTCCCGGCGCGGGCGGGGACGCGCGTGCTGGGCGTGACCTTCGCCAACGTCCGATCGGAGCCGACCGGGATCCTCGAACGGCGCCTGTCGGGCTTCTCCCTCAGCGGCGAGGGCTTCTACTACGGCAACGCGGCGGTCGAGCGCGTGGATCTCAGCGGCCCGTACGACGCCACCGGCCCCGGCGACACGCCGAGCCGGCAGAGGATCTTCACGTGCCGCCCGGCGAGCGGAGCCGACGAGGAGCCGTGCGCGAAGCAGATTCTGTCCGCGCTCGCGCGGCGCGCCTACCGGCGCCCGGTGACCGAAGACGAGGTCGCGGGGCTGCTGACCTTCTACACGTCCAACCGCGATGAGCACGGCTTCGAAGGCGGCATCCAGAAGGCGCTCGAACGCCTGCTGGTCGCGCCCGACTTCCTGTTCCGGGTGGAGGCCGAACCGGTGGACGCCGCGCCCGGGACCGCCTATCCTCTCGGCGATCTGGAGCTGGCCTCCCGGCTGTCGTTCTTCCTGTGGAGCAGCATTCCCGACGACGAGCTGCTCGCCGCGGCCGAGGAGGGCCGCCTGCGCGAGCCGGCCGTGCTCGAGCGCCAGGTGCGGCGCATGCTGGCCGACGAGCGCTCGACGGCGCTCGTGGACGACTTCGCGAGCCAGTGGCTGCAGTTGGATCGCCTGGGCGGCGTGCAGCCCGACTTCGAGGTGTTCTTCGAGTTCGACGAGAACCTGCGGGCCGACATGGAGCGGGAGACGAAGCTGTTCCTGCGGAGCCAGCTTCGCGAAGACCGCAGCCTGATGGACCTGCTGACCGCCGACTACACGTTCGTGAACGAGCGCCTGGCGCGCCACTACGGCATCGAGGGCGTCTACGGGGAGCGGTTCCGGCGGGTGCCGCTCGACGGCGGGGGTCGATCCGGCCTGCTCGGACATGGCAGCCTGCTGACCCTCACCGCCTATCCCACCCGCACCTCCCCCGTCCTGCGGGGCAAGTGGCTGCTCGACAACATCCTCGGCATGCCGCCGCCGCCCCCGCCGCCCGACGTGCCGGCCCTGGAGGAGGACCTCCGCGGTGGCACCGTGCTGTCGATCCGCGAGCAACTGGAGCAGCACCGGGCGAATCCGGCGTGCGCGGCGTGCCATCGCATGATGGACCCGCCGGGCTTCGCGCTCGAGAACTTCGACGCGATCGGGCGCTGGCGGACCACGAGCGCGGCCGGCGCACCGATCGATGCGTCGGGCACGCTCGTCGACGGCAGCGTCGTGGAGGGCGCCGCGAGCCTGCGCGACGCGCTGTTGCGCCATGAGGTCAGCGTGATGCGAACCGTCACGGAAAAGCTGCTGACCTACGCGCTCGGGCGCGGCGTCGAGTACACCGATCAGCCGGCCATCCGGCAGATTGTCGCGGCGGCGGCGCAGGACGACTACCGCTGGTCGTCCGTCATCCTCGAGCTCGTCGAGAGCATGCCGTTCCAGATGAGGAGGTCGGAATCATGATGTTCGTCACGAAGAAGGCGATCCCCCGGCGGACGGTCCTGCGGGGCATCGGCGCCAGCCTGGCCCTGCCGTTGCTGGACGGCATGGTGCCGGCGCTGACCGCGCTGGGCCGCTCGGCGGCGAAACCGGCGCTGCGGTTCGGCGCCGTCTACGTGCCCAACGGCATGGTGATGCAGAACTGGACGCCGGCAACCGCGGGCGCCGGGTTCGAGCTCACGCCGATCCTGCAGCCGCTGGAGCCGTTCCGGGACCGGCTGACCGTGCTCACGGGGCTCGAGACGCCGAGAGGGTCGGGCGGCGGGCCGCATGCCCGGGCCTCGACGTGGTTCCTGACCGCCGAGATGCCGGACCGGCCGGAGGCCTGGAACCGCAAGGCGGTCCTCTCGCTGGATCAGCGCCTGGCGGACGAGCTGCGGCAGCACACCCCGCTGGCCTCGCTCGAGATCGGCCTGGAGGGCGCCAACTTCGCCGGCTCGTGCAGCGGCGACCTCAGTTGCTCGTTCTCCTACACCGTCTCATGGCGCAGCGCGTCTACCCCGCTGCCCATGGAGCACAATCCGCGGGCGGTCTTCGAACGGTTGTTCGGCGACACCGAGAGCACGGATCCGGCGGTGCGCCGGGCTCGCATGCGCGAGCAGCGCAGCATTCTCGACGCGGTGAGCGAGGACGTGGCGCGGCTGTCACGGCGGCTCGGACCGAGCGACCGCGTCAAGGTCGGCGCGTACCTCGACGCGGTCCGCGACGTCGAGCGGCGCATCGAGCTGGCGGGGCGGCAGGAGGACGACGAGGCCCCGACGGCGACGCGGCCGCTGGGCGTCCCGGCGAGCTTCGCCGAGCACGCGGCGCTGATGTACGACCTGCAGTTGCTGGCCTACCAGTCGGACCGGACGCGGGTCATCACCTTCATGATCGGCCACGAGCTGAGCGGCCGGACCTACCCGGAGGCCGGGGTGTTCGAGGCGCATCATCCGCTCTCGCATCACAAGAACATCCCGGAGACGCTCGCGAAGCTGACGAAGATCCAGACGTATCACACGTCGCTGTTCGCGAGCTTCCTCGAGAAGCTGCGCGCGACGCCGGACGGCGACGGGTCGCTGCTGGACCACGTGATGATCGTCTACGGCGCCGGGTTCAGCGACAGCAACGCCCATTCACCGCGCAACCTGCCGATTCTGCTGGCGGGCGGCGGGGGCGGCCAGGTCAAGGGCGGCCAACACCTCGTGTATCCGGACGGTGCGCCGCTGGCGAACCTGCACGTGGCGCTGCTGGACAAGTTCGGCATGCCCGTGGAGCGGGTGAGCAACAGCACCGGCGGGCTCCCGCGGATCTCCACGGGAGAGCGGCGCGAGCGGCTCGCCGGGGTCTAGTGAGAGGGACGATGACGATGCGCAAGCGTATCCGGTGGCAGGGCCGCTCATGGACACGCTGGCTGCCGGCCGTCGTCGGCATCGCGACCGTGAGCGGCGCGGGCCTGCAGGCCGCGAGCGACGACCTGCGCCTGGTGGAGGCCGTCAAGGCGCAGCGATGGGAAGCCGTGGCTCCCCTGCTGGCCGAGACCGACGTGAATGCGGCCCAGGGGGACGGTGCGACCGCGCTCCACTGGGCCGTCCACTGGGACGAGCACGAGACGGCGGAGCTGCTCATCCGGGCCGGCGCCGATGTCGACGCCGCGAACGACTACGAGGTCACGCCGCTCTGGCTGGCCTGCGCGAACGCGAGCGGGGCGATGGTGGAGCGGCTGCTGGCGGCGGGCGCCGACGCGCGGGCGACCCTCCCGTCCGGCGAGACCGCGCTGATGGCCTGTGCGCGCACCGGGAGCGCGAACGCCGTCGAAGCGCTCCTGAAGCGGGGAGCGGAAGTGGGCGCCCGTGAAGCCTCGGAGGGCCAGACCGCGCTGATGTGGGCGACGGCGCAACGCCACCCCGCGGTGGTGCGGCTGCTGCTCGAGCACGGCGCCGACCCCAACGCGCGGTCGCGCGTCCGGCGCGAGGTGATCAGCCGCCGCCTGCAGGCGGACCTCCGGTACGGCGAGCGCAGCAGAAGTCTGGGGAGTGACGCCGAGGAGACCGACGTCGGAGGCTTCACGCCGTTGCTGTTCGCGGCAAGGGTGGGCGACGTCGAGTCGGTGCGGCTGCTGCTGGCCGCGGGGGCCGACGTCAACGATACGGGCCCGGACGGCGCCAGCGCGCTGGTCGTGGCGACGCACAGCGGCCACGGGGCGCTCGCGCGGTTTCTGCTGGACCGGGGTGCGAGCCCGAACGCGGCGATCGTCGGCTACGCGGCATTGCATGCGGCCGTGCTGCAGGGCGACCTGGAGGTCGTCGAAGCGCTCCTGGACCACGGCGCGAGTCCGAACGCCCAGATCACCCAGGGCACGCGGGTCGCGCGCAACGGGCAGGTGCTGTATCTGGGCGAGCACCTGCTCGGCGCGACCCCCTTCGCCCTGGCGGCCAAGTTCATCGAGGTCGAGATCATGCGCGCGCTGCTGGACGCCGGCGCCGATGCCGCGCTGCCGCTGAAGAACGGCTGGACGGCGGTGTCGCTGGCGGCGGGCGCCGGCTGGCGGTACGGGACCTGGGACCGCCGGGACCGCGCCCTGATCCGGCTGCCGGCGGCGCAGCGTGAGCTGTACGACGAACGCCGCACGCTGGAGGCCGTCCGGGTCGCGGTCGAGGCGGGTACCGACGTCAACGCCGTCGACGAGGACGGCAACACCGCGCTGCACTACGTCGTCGACAAGGGATTCCCCAGCGTCGTGGCGTTCCTGACGGAGCACGGCGCCGATGTGAACGTGGAGAACGGACGCGGCCAGACACCGCTGGGGAGGTTCGCCCGCCGCCGTCCGGAGGTCAGCGCCGAGGCGACCCGGGCGACCGGGGATCTCCTGCACGGGTTGGGCGCACGCTGATCCGGGAGTCTGCGCCGAAATGGAGCGGGCCCGGCCAGGGAGGCGGGTCGGGGAGTCGCGCTGCAAAGCGGTGCCGGCGCAGACGACACCGTCCCGAAGGAGGACTGGTCCGGTCCGAGACCCCGCGTCGCACCGCCCTGACCGTTTCGTCCAGGCAGCCCGTGGCAAACGCCACGGGCTGCTTCGTGCATGGGAGACGTCGGCGCGAACGGCCACCTCGGGAGGCGGCGACGACAAGGAGTGGAGAGATGATCTCAGCGAAGAACCTGCACCGACGCCTGCCCGCGGCAACGGCCGCGCTGTGCATCGCCGGCGGTCTCACCGTCCCGGTCGCGTTCGCCGCCGGCCAGCCCGCGCAGGACGCCATCCATACCGCGAGTCAGGCCGAGAACGGCCGCGCCGTCTACACGCGGAGCTGCGCCATCTGCCACCGAACGGATCTTCAGGGCAACTTCGAGTCTCCGCCGCTGGCCGGCCCCAACTTCCTGAACTTCTGGGGGGACCGCACCCCGCAGGAGCTCGTCGAGCGCATCCGGGTCACGATGCCCCCCGACCGGCCGGGCCGCCTCGGGGATGACACCTATCTCGACATCGTCGCCTACCTGCTGCAGGCGAACGGCGCGCCGGCCGGGGACGAGGCGCTGACGGCGACGACGGCGGTCACGATCGGCACGGTGGCGACTGGAGAAACGGGTTCCGCGCCGACGATAACCGCAGCAGCCCAGGGCCGGGCGCGGAGGCCCGACACGCGCACGGCGGCGGCAGCCGTGGCGGGCGGCGTGACCGTCGCCGGCGAGGTGGAGAACTTCACGCCGGTGACCGACGAGCTGCTGCGCGACACCCCGCCGGGCGACTGGCTGATGGTGCGGCGGAACTACCAGGCCTGGAGCCACAGCCCGCTCACCTCGATCACCCGGGAAAACGTCGGCGAGCTCGAGCTGCAGTGGATGTGGGCCATGAACGAGGGCGGACGGAACGCGCCCTCGCCGATCGCGCACGACGGGGTCCTCTATTTCGCCAACTTCGGCCCGGTGGTCCAGGCGCTCGACGCGGTCACCGGCGACCTGATCTGGGAGCACGAGGTGAGCGTCGAAGCGGGCCAGCTCGCCAGCTCGAGCCGCAACCTCGCCATCTACCAGGACAAGCTGTTCCTGGCCACGGCCGACGCGCGGCTGATCGCGCTCGACGCGCGCACCGGCGAGGAGGCCTGGACCACCCGCATCGCCGACGACGCCGAGGGCTTCCGCAACACCAGCGGACCGGTCATCGTCGGCGGCAAGATCGTGCAGGGGCTCGGGGGCTGCGGCCAGTTCACCCGCGAGGGCTGCTTCATCAGCGCCTACGACGCGGCGAACGGCGAGCAGCTCTGGCGGTTCAACACGGTGGCCCGCTCGGACGAGCCCGGCGGCAACACCTGGGCAAACCTGCCGAACTTCCTGCGCGGGGGCGGCGAGACATGGATCACCGGCAGCTACGATCCCGACCTCGACCTGGTCTACTTCGGCGTGGCGCAGGCGAAGCCGTGGGTCGCAATCAGCCGGGGCATGACCGTGCAGGACCCGGCGCTCTACACCAGCTCGACGGTCGCCCTGCGGCCGGAAGACGGCCTGCTCGCCTGGCACTTCCAGCACGTCCCCGGCGAGAGCCTCGATCTCGACGAGGTCTTCGAGCGGGTGCTGGTCGACCTCGAGGACCGCCGCGTGGTCTTCAGCGCCGGCAAGCACGGCATCCTCTGGAAGCTGGATCGCGAGACCGGCGAGTTCCTCGGCCACAAGGAGACCGTCTTCCAGAACGTCTTCGACCACATCGACCCCGAGACCGGCGCGGTCACCTACCGCCAGGACATCGCCGACGCGCAGTTCGAGGAGCTGGTCCCGGCATGTCCCAGCACCGCCGGCGGCAAGAACTGGCACCCGATGAGCTACCACCCCGGCTCGGGGCTGCTCATCCTCCCGCTCTCGCAGACCTGCATGGAGCTGGCGGCCCGCGAGGTGGCCTTCGAGATAGGCTCGGGCGGCGTGGGGATGAGCGCGCGTCCCTTCTTCGAGATGCCCGATACCGAGGGCCGTCTCGGCAAGCTCGCCGCGTTCGACGCCGAGACCCTGGAAGAAGTCTGGAGCGTCGAGCAGCGGGCGCCGTTCCTGACCGGCGTGCTGTCGACGGCCGGCGACCTCGCCTTCGCCGGCGACCTCGACCGGCGCTTCCGGGCGTTCGACGTGCGGACCGGCGAGGTGCTGTGGCAGGCCCGGCTGGGCACGTCGGTGCAGGGATTCCCGATCTCGTTCGCCGTCGACGGCAGGCAGTACATCGCCGTGGCGACCGGCCTCGGGGGCGGCAGCCCGCGGGCGGCCCCGCGCGCCCTGGCGCCCGACGTTCACCACCCGCAGACCGGGAACGCGCTGTACGTGTTCGCGCTCCGGGACTGAGTGCCGGCGCAGCGCACCCGGACTGATTCGACTGACCGCTGAACGCCGCTCGCTGGTATCATGGATCACGTGAGCCGGGAACAGTGGATCGCCTTCGGCGCGCTGGTGGCGACGATAGTCGGAACCGGCGTAGGTGTATGTGCGCTGGTCTTGACGCTGCATGGAAATATCCGCGAGGACCTTCGTGCGGTCCAGGATCGCATTCAGGGTCTTGATGATCGAGTCCGCGCGGTCGAGATCGCGATCGCGGGCGGAGGACAGAACCAAGCGGCTGGCCGCGGCGGCGCGGGGATGCTCTCGCCGGTCCTGAAGCCAGGACATGGCTGACGGAACACCGGGAACGGGTGGAACCGTTCGTCCGGCACCCGGGCGCTATCGCGTGTGAGTCCATGCCGAGCCGAGGTGCTCGGCTTGGCCTCAATCGTCTCGTTTGTCTACTGGGCGCGTGCGGTTCGCTTTCAGTTCTGCCAGCCTCTCCTGGATGTCCCGAGCGACTTCCTCGACCTCGCGTGCCACGCGGGGCTCGAGCCCAAGCTCCCGTTCCAGGGCCGTCTTCAACGGCAACAGAAGATCCCGCGACAGCGACGGCGATGCCTCGATGAGCTCGCGCATGCGCTCCGGTCCGAGAGCGACGCTGAACTCCAGCAGGGCCATGATGGCCTCCCTGGGGATGGGTCGCAACTCCGGAAGAAGCGCAAGAACAGCCTCGACGTCACGCTCGCACGCGGCCCGGTCGCCGCCACCTGCGAGGATCGCCCTGGCCCGGACTACGTGGCCCTGAAATCGCTGCCTCGGTACCCCCTTCGGGCGTTCGATAACTCGTGTCGCCATCTCGACGGCCTTCTCGTATTGACGACCCTTGCTCGCGATATCCGCTGTCCCGAGCAGTGCCACTCCCACCTGCACCTGGAGTGCAGGAACTTCGCTTTCCCCGAAGCGGCGGACGACTTCATCGTAGGCCGCCAGCGCATCTTCCGGCCGTTCCAGCGCGTCGAGTGCGGCGCCCTTGTTCACAAGGGCCTTCGCAACAGACTCAAGAAGAACCGGAGCCTCGCTCTCCCAGAAGCGACGGACCACTTCGTCGCAGGCCGCCAGTGCATCCTCGGGCCGGTTCAGAGCCTGGAGCACGGCACCTTTGTTTACAAGGGTCTTCGCGACCAATTCAAGAAGACCCGGGGTCTCGCTCTCGCCGAAGCGGCGGACCACCTCATCCCAGGCCGCTAGCGCGTCCCCGGGCCGGTTGAGAATAGCGAGCACGGCGCCCTTGTTCACGAGGGCGCTCGCAACCGACTCAAGAAGGTCCGGGGTCTCACTCTCCGAGAAGCGACGGACAACCTCGTCCCAGGCCGCTAGCGCGTCCTCGGACCGGTTCAGCGCACCGAGCACGGCGCCTCTATTTACGAGGGCGTTCGCAGCCGACTTAAGAAGGACCGGGATCTCGCTCTCCCAGAAGCGACGGACAACCTCGTCCCAGGCCCTCAGCGCATCCTCGAGCCGGTTCAGTTCGCTGAGGGCAGCCCCTCGATCTACGAGTGCCCTCGCGACCCACTTCAAGACACCTGCGTCCTCGCTGTCTCCGAAGCGACGGACCATCTCGTCGCTGGCCGCCAGCACGGCCTCTGCGCGGGTGTGATCGTTCAACCTGGCTGTTGTCTCGAAAAGCTCCTTCACCACCCTCTCGACCGATTCGCCGGGACCCATCTGCGATGGTTCCAACCCATCGCCATCCGCCTGAACGCCAGCCACGGTTCCCTCCGCATCCACTGGGGCCGGGTCCGAGCCGGAACCGGCAACTGCGAAACCGGCGGGCATCATCTCCAGCAACTCATCGCGGTACCCGGACTGGCTGGGCAACTTCATCAACGACGCAAGTGCGATCTGGTGCAGCAGCCGCATCTCCGCACCGAAGCCGGACGCGTCATGGGCCATGCGAGCGCTGATGTGCTTCAGCTCGGGCGGCGAGTAGCACGCCTCCATGAAGTGGATGAGTCCATCCACGAACCGGTCCGGCCCGCGACGGCGCCGCAGCAGGTAGTAGATGTTGTACAGGCGCTCGGCCAGGTAGTACTGCTTGCGTCTGGCGGTGCCGCCCGCTACCTGGACCACCCCGCGGTCGCCGAGCCGCGCAAGCTGGGCGCTGCACGTGCTGGTTTCGAGCCGGGCTCGGTCCGCGATCTCTCGGGTGGTCGCCGGCTTCCACAGCGTAGCAAGCGCCAGATAGACACGCCGTTCCTGCGCCGGGAGCGATTCGATGTGGCTCTTGAAGTACTCCGTGTGATCATCGACCAGATCGAACAGATCTGACATGAGATCGCGGAACGACAACCCGGCGCCGAAGCGAGCCACGATCGCGATCAACCGCGGGCTCCCGCCGGTCAGGATCTGCAGCGAACGAATCGTTTCGGGCACTGGGTGGCGGCCGGACACGCTCTCCCACAGAACGGCGCACTGGTTCCTGTCGAGCGGACGCAGCGTACGGACCCGCAAGAGGTCGTACAGGGCGCGGTCCGGGTGATCGATCTCCTCGAAGCGGCTGGTCGCGCTCGCGAACACGACGATGCGGGGCTCGGTCTGGAGGACCTTTCGCAACCGCCAGCCGGCATCGGGATCGGCCATGTCGCCGAACAACATGTTCAGGTTCTCGACCAGCAGCACGAGCCGCTTGTCCTCCTGGTCGGCGAAGTCCAGCAGCGCGCCGAGACAACGGTCGGCCAGCGCCTGGTCGTCGCGGATGGCCCGCAGCTCATCGACCGTGCGGTGGAGGTCGGAAGCCTCCTCCCGGCGCGTCGCCTGCGTCGCCACGTTGGTCAGGCACTCCAGCCAGAATTCCCCGGCGGTGGCAACCTCGTAACTCTCCTCCGCGAAGACGACCGGGAAGAAACGAGACGCCAGCGCCGCATCCCGGCGCACCTCGGCTGCGACGCGCAGAAGCAGGCTCGTCTTTCCGCTGCCACGCGGGCCGATCACGATCTGGTGCGCGTTCGAACCTCCGGTGCACTCGCGCAGAACCTCGACGAGCAGATCGAACTCCGTTGTTCGTACGCAGTACGACGCCACGAGCTCGTCGTCGTTGAGAAACCCCGGGTTGAACTTGCGCGTGGGTGGGGCCATCGCGTCATGCCCCCTGCGAGACCGCGCGCCGCGCGACGGGAACGAAATGCCGGCCATGCCGGGCGCGCCACCAATCCTCGAGCAGGCCCGAGACGAAACGGTATTCGTCGTCTCCCCATGGCTCCAGGTACCCGTCGTGTTCGAGCACTCGAAGTACGTCGTCGATCGGCACCGGATGATCGCTTACCGCCCAGTGGGTTCCGTTCTGCCCTCGCGCCCTGAGAACGTCAAGCTCGGCTTCCCGGTCGAAGAAGCGATCCCCATCGACCCAGTTCGACCCCGCCTTCTTCAGTCCTGCCATTCGCGTTTCCCAACAAATTCGTTGCCATCAATAATGCTTGCAAGCAATTCTGTTGCCAAGCGCGGATCAACACTGCTCATCCCCTGCCCGACGAGCTCGCGGGGTTCGATGCCGAGACCCTCAAGGAAGTCTGGAGCGTCGAGCAGCGGGCGCCGTTCCTCACCGGCCGGCTGTCGACGGGGGACGGGGGTGGCGGCGGGCGTTAGGCCGGCACGGACGCGGCACGAGAACTGGACTCGGAGGGCTCGGGGGTCTCGTGTCAGGAACTGCCGATTGCGGATTCGCGCTCAGTATCCGTCAACCCGTTGTCGAGCAGACGTGCGTGAGACGGCATCCTCCGCATAACCCTCGTGCCAGGAGTCGGGCCGCCGCCAGCGACCTGACGGACCGCCGCCACTCGGCGAAGCAAGAGCTCCCGATTCACAGTACGGAAACCCCGTCACGTTCCACCGCGGCCCGGAAAGGAGAGCCCAATCGCCCCAGTCGTGCCCATTCCGCCTCCGTGTACGCCACTATCGACGGCAACGCGTACGACGTGGCAACCAGATCGTGCGCAAGGTGCCTCAGCGGCCGCTTGAAGTGCGCAGCGGCGTTCCTTACGACGAGGAGCACGTCGACATCGCTGTCCTCGCGTGCGTCGCCTCGCGCCTTCGATCCGTACAGCACCATGTTCACGACAACATCGGCGAACCGCGTGGCGAGCACCTCCCGGAACTGATCCAGCCACTCCCGCTCCTCGGGATCGAGCATCCACGTGGCCTCGGCCCGGCTCGAACGAGGCAGTTGAGGCACCCCATTCACCTTCGTTGGAATCTCGTGCAAGGGCGGGGGAAGGCGCTCGTCGTACACGACTCTCTTGAGAGCGCAAGTCCCGAACTCGTTCGAAGTCGAAAGTCGCGTGCTCAATGGTCTTTCCGCGCTAACGTGCTCGCCGCAACGTAGGCCGTTTTCCAGCCATGGCACGAGATTCATCGTAGCACGCAGGCCTGCGCCCGCCGGAGCCGTCCATGCGGTCGGACTAGTTCACCTGATACTCCGGGGTGCTCATGATGAGGTGGGTCACCATGCGCAGCGGATCCTCCAGGTAGGTCCGGGCGCGGACCAGGTCCGACGTGCCGAGCTCGTCGTCGAGCAGCGCCACGAGCGCGTCGCGCGTGTCCGACGACACCGGCATCCGCAGAAACCGGCCCAACAAGTAGTCCACCGCCTCGCCGGTGGTCGCCGAGCCGGAGCCGAGGACGGCCTGTGCCAGGTCGATCCGGGCCGCGCCGCGCGGCGTCGGAATCAATGTGCGAAAGACTTGCGCCCACGCGATGTAGTCGGAGACGCGCCCTGCGGCCAGCCGGCAACCGACGGCGGGTTCAGCAGGTGCTGGCCCAGCGCTTTGTCGAGCTGTCATGGGCTGGTCCCCCTCACTCATCCAGGTCGGTCCCGCTGGCATGCCCCTCCCCTTCGCGCGGGAGCGCCGTTCCGGGAGCCCGGATCGGCACCCTTATCAGCCCGTGGTGGAACCCCGCGTGGCACCGAGAGCGGCGAGGCGCCCGTCTGGCAAGGCGTGAGAAGGGCGCATATTGGGCATATGTAACCGCCGAACAACGCAGTCAGGCGGGATGCATCGCCGCTCGAATGCAGCGGGGACTTTCGCCACGGGCTGTTATACACCACGCGATTGGAGTACGCCTGCTCGCCGCTCCGTTGATTCCCGCATGGCCCGTGCGGTAGCCTTGGGTCATGGCGGTCGCCGATCACAGGTCAGGTCCCCCGGCCCTGGAGTTGCACATGCAACCGGCCATCGACATGAGCCGAGAGCAGTTCTTCGAGTTCTGCCAACTGCATCGCGACGCGCGGATCGAGCGCAGCTCGGAAGGGAGCATCGCGGTGATGGCGCCCACCGGCGGAGAAACGGGGGCACGGGGCGTCTTCCTGCTGGCTGCCCTCTATCGCTGGGCCGAAGAAGATGGGACTGGCGTCGCCTTCGATTCCTCGACCGGCTTCGAGCTTCCCAACGGTGCGGTGCGTTCGCCGGATGCGGCCTGGGTCCTCCGGACGCGCCTTGCCCGGCTTCCTGCCGAGGACAAGGCGGGATTCCTGCCGCTGTGCCCCGACTTCATCATCGAGCTGCTCTCGCCGTCGGATTCTCATTCGGCCCTCCAGCAAAAGATGGAGGAGTACCGGGCCAACGGCGCCCGCCTGGGCTGGCTGATCGATCCGGAGCGGCGCCGGGTCACCATCTACCGTGCCGACGCCAGTCTCGAACAGCGCGCCAAACCGGATGTCGTCACCGGCGAAACGGTGCTGCCGGGGTTCTCGCTCGACATTGCCGCCATCTGGACGCCTGCATTCTGAGGCAGGCACTCTGCGGCGCAGACTCATAGCAGGAGGTCTCCCATGGCGCTCGCATCCCGTCTCCGTGTCGCCGGGCCGCTTCTCGCGGCGGGCATCGTCATCGCGCTCACATTCGTCTCCGTTCCGTCGGCCCAGGAGGCCTACCTCCACCTGAACCCCGTGGTCGAGAAGCTCGTGGAGGGCAGGCACGTGTTCGGCGTGAGCACGGCCGACCTGTCGCTGCAGAACGCGCGGTCGCTGGCGGGCGATCCGAGCATCGACTACGTGTACGTCGACATGGAGCACAACCCGCTGCGCTTCGAGCAGCTCGAGCAGTTCGTGGCGTATCTGGTCGCCGGCGACAAGGCCGGCATCGTCGAGCGCGGCAACGCGCAGATGCGCCCGCCGGTGTTCGCGCGCTTTCCGCCCTACGGCCGCGAGCAGACGCAGTGGATCGTCAAGCACGCGCTCGACATCGGCCTGATGGGCATCCTCATCAACAACATCGAGACCCCCGAGCAGGCCGAGAACATCGTGCGGACGATCCGCCCCCGGCAGCTCCGCTCGTCGGCCATCCCGAATCCGCCGGGCGTGCGGGGCACGGTGCAATGCCCGTTCTGGGGCATCGGCCGGGCCGAGTGCCGGCAGCGCGCCGACCTCTGGCCGCTGAATCCGCGGGGCGATCTGCTGTTCTGGGCGATGATCGAGACCCGCGAGGGCGTGGAGAACGCCGACGCCATCGCGCAGGTGCCCGGTGTCGGGGGCTTCTACCTGGGAGCGGGCGGCGACCTCAGCTCGTCCTACGGCGCGGAGAGCGCGGAGGATCCCGAAGTGGCGGCCGCCTTCGAGCACCTCCTTGAAGTGTGCCGGACGCGGGACCTCGCCTGCGGAGGCACCGTCACGCCGGCCAACGCCGCGCTCCGCATGGAGCAGGGCTACCGGATCTTCAACTTCGGCGGCGCGAACGGCGGCCTGACCGAGACGAACGCGGCGGCGCGCAACGCCGTCATCGCCGCCGGGGCGCTGCGCTGACGGTCGAGAGTCCGGCGCCGTGCAAGAGGGTGCTGCACGCAGACGGCTTCCGTGAGAAGGGACCAGGCAATGACCCGCGCAACACTCGCCTTGCTCGTTTTCACTCTACTTCCCTGGGTGTTCGCTCCCGCGGCCCGAGCGCAGGTGACGGACTTCGCGCCCGTCACAACCGAGGAGCTTCTGGCCCCGGACGACGGCGACTGGATCAACTGGCGCCGGACGCTGAACGGCCAGGGCTACAGCCCGCTCGACCAGATCGACCGGGACAACGTGGGCAATCTGCAGCTCGTCTGGTCCTGGGCGCTGCAGCCGGGCACCGACGAGGTGACCCCGCTGGTGCACGACGGCGTGATGTACGTGCCCAGCCGCAGCGGCGTGCAGGCGCTGGACGCAACCACCGGCGACCTTATCTGGGAGCACTCGCGCCGGCAGGCGGTTCCGGAGGACGAGGACCTGCCCATCAACCGCCGCCCCGGCATGGCGCGGCGCAGCATCTCCATCTACGGCGACAAGATCTACGCCGGCACGAGCCGGGCGGAGCTGATTGCCCTCGACGCGCGGACGGGTGAGCTCGCCTGGCAGCACCAGGTGGCCGACAGCAGCCTCGGCTACCGGTACACCAGCGGCCCGATCGTCGTGCAGGGCAAGGTCGTGGCCGGGATGACCGGGTGCGAGCGGTACAAGAACGACGTCTGCTTCATCTCCGCCCACGATCCGGAGACCGGCGCCGAGCTGTGGCGCACGTCGACCGTCGCGCGCCCCGGAGACCCGGGCGGCGACACCTGGGGCGACCTGCCGCTGACCTGGCGGGCGGGAGCCGACGCGTGGATCCCCGGAAGCTACGACCCCGAGACGAATCTCATCTACTGGTCCACCGCCCAGGCCAAGCCGTGGGCCATCGTGCAGCGCGGCACCGAGGGCGCGGCGCTGTACACGAACTCGACGCTGGCCCTCGACCCCGACACCGGCGAGATCCGCTGGTACTTCCAGCACATCCCCGCCGAGACCCACGACCTCGACGAGGTCTTCGAGATCGTCCTCGTCGACCGGGGCGACGGGCTGTCGCTCTTCAAGATGGGCAAGATCGGCGTCCTGTGGGAGCTCGACCCGCGCACCGGCGCGTTCCGCAACGCCTTCGACCTCGGCTACCAGAACATCGTGGACATCGACCCGGTGAGCGGCCAGGGCATCCTGGTCCGCGAGCGCATCCCGCAGATCGACGTGCCGGTGGACTACTGCCCGGGTCCCGGGGGTTTGAAGAACCTGTGGGCCATGGCCTATCACCCGGAGACGGAGGCGTTCTACGTCCCGCTGACGCCGGGCTGCGCGCACTCGATCTTCGGCGCGATGCCCGAGCCCGAGCTGGGCGGCGGCGGGGTCGGCCCGAACGACCGCCGGTTCCGAGTGCATCCGGACAGTCCCGAGCAGTTGGGCGACTTCGTGGCGATGGACAGCCGCACCGGAGAGCTCCTCTGGCGCCGGCGCAGCCGCTGGCAGTACGGGACGGCCGCTCTGACCACGGGGGGCGGACTGGTGTTCGTCGGCGACATCGAACGGTACATGTACGCCTTCGACGCGCGCGACGGCACCGAACTGTGGCGCACGCGCACGCCGACCGCGACCGATGGCTTCCCGATCACCTACGCGGTCGACGGCAGGCAGTACGTCGCGGTGCCGTCCGGGCCCGGATGGAGCATCTCGTGGCGCAACGCGCGCATTGCGTTCCCGGAGACCATGCAGCGGCCGCCGGGTAGCGGCTCGGTCCTGCAGGTCTTCGCGCTGCCGGTGGAGTGACGCGGCAATCGGAGGACGTGGCAGAGGAGCGGACCGCCGGCCGCGGCCCGCTCCCTGGCCCGAATCGTCGTATCGGCCCCGGCAAGCCAGGCCGGGACCGTTCCGTCCGCTACTGGCCCGCGGTGCGCCGCTCGACGGCGCGGGCGCCGGTCAGTGTGCCGTCCATGCCGTAGTTGCCCTCGTGGCAGGCGTACTCGAAAATCGGCAGGTCGCTCTGGCGCATCGGCAACTCGACGGTCCAAGGCGCGGTCCACGTGGTCGGATCCGTGACCGTGAAGGTGTAGATCAGCGTGTCCTCGTCCACCCGCCGGATGCGCTCCACCAGGTGCAGGTTCCTGCTGGAGTTGCGGAAGCTGGTCTCGCGCAGGTAGTTCTTCGTCTCGACGACCAGGGTGTCGCCGTCCCAGTGCCCGCGCGACACGCCGGTCCACATCGGCACCGTGCCGTGGTCGCTGCCGTCGAGCGGGATGATCCGCGCGTTGTGCACCATCTCGTTCAGCAGCACGACGTGGTCGGGCGTCTGGAAGATCTGCACGTTCATGTTGTAGGCAGCGGGCAGCATCGGCGGGCCCGAGTTGAAGCCGGTGATGCAGCGCTCGCCGAGCGGGCGGTCCTCCGGCCCCTCGGTCGGCCGCTGGTTGATCCGCAGGCGCTCGGCCGCGCGCTGCGCGCCCCCCTCGGTCAGCGCCGGGATCCGTCCGTTGGGCGGATCGATGACCAGCGACGTGCGCCGGGTCTCGACGACGTTGTCCCCGCGGTCCCACCAGAAGTCGTTGTAGGCCAGGGCGAGGTCGCGGCTCTCGCGGGTACCGTTCACGGTCCCGCGGTCGGTGGTCACCTGCTTGCGCTGCTCGCGGTCCCGATCGGCGTTGTTGGCCAGCACCCGCTCGGCGGCGTACTCGGCGCTCTCCTCCTCCGAGAAGAACGCCTGATCGCCCAGCTCCTCGGGACGCTCGAGCGGGGTGACGGTGCGGAAGTCCCAGATGCCGCTGAGATCCGGGTGGCCATGCGGGGTGCGCAGGGTCACGGAGTCGCCGGCGGACTGCGCGGCGGCCGTGCCGGCCAGCAGCAACGCGAGTGCAACGACGCCGGCGGTCCGGAGAATCGGTCGGTTGGTCATTTTCTCTACCTCATGCTGGAGTCACGGAAAGGCATCTACGGAGCGACACTGACGACAACGTGACAGTATGACGCCAACGAGTCCCCGACGAAAGTTCCCGCTGCACTCGAGCGGCGATACATCCCACGTGGATCGCGCAGCTCCTCCCTCGAACGCTTCGCCCAGCGCGAAGGCCGCCGGACGCGCACGCCCCGTCATCGGCGTACGACCGCGCCGAGTGCGCCCGCCGGGTTCTCAAGGTGCCGCCGGCGCCCCCGGCAGCCGGCACTCGAAGCTCGCCGCATCGTTGACGTCGCCGGTGCCGGCGTAGCCTGCGACCTGCGGATACGGACAGACCGGCCGCGTCATCAGCACCTCGCCGTCCCGGCCGACCCGCTCGCCCACCAGCCGGTCGGGCGCCGCGCCGGTCTCCACCCACGCCACCAGGTCGGGAAACGCGTCCACGCGGTTGATCCCGCGTCCCCCCGCGCAATGGAACATGCCGGGCACCATGAAGAGCCGGTAGAAGTCGGCCGCCTCCGGCGTCTCCGCGAGCACGTCCTCGTAGTAGTTCACCGCCATCAGCGGGTTCAGCGCCGTGTCCGACCAGCCGTGGTAGGTGATCATCTTCCCGCCCGTATCTCGGAACCGGGTCAGATCGGGATCCGTCGCGTCGAGGATGCCGCGGATGGCGTCCATCCGGTACGGGTCCTCGTCGAAGTCGAACTCCTCCAGTTGCCAGTCGGGGTCGTCGCGCTCGAACGCCATGTAACGCATGAAGGTGACGCCGAAGCGCTCCAGCAGCGGCGCGTCCGCCCCGGGGTCCACGAACCAGCGGCCCCACCCGCTCGTCCGCGCGGCGGGCGCCCCGAGCGGGTCGCCGAGCTCGGCACCGGGCGGCTGGCCCGGGAAGTACGGCTCGCCGCGGCTGACGACGCCGCCGTAGATCTTCGCGAGCGCCGCGCTCTCCCCGTCGGTCAGGCAATCGACGCGGTCCTCTGCCCCGCAACGCGGGTAGTCCGTGCGCGGGTCGAAGGCGCACTGCCGCGGGTCGTCGATGAGACCGTCCTCCAGCCCGTCCAGGTGATCGCACGCCGCGTAGACCGCCTCCCCGACGCGGGCGATCTTCTCCAGGCTCACGGGGTTCTCCCGCAGCGCCTGCGCGAACCACACGCCGCCGATCTGCGTGTTCGTGAAGTCGAGCACCGGCGCCCCGGCCACGATGCCGTCGAAGTCCTCCGGGAAGCGCTGGGCCGACATCAACCCCTGCCTCCCCCCGGTGGAACAACCCAGCCAGTAGTCGTAAGCCGCCGGCCGCCCGTAGTGCTCGCCGATGAGCTCCTTGACCGCGACCGCGGTCAGGTGGACGGCGCGGTAGGCGTAGTCGATCTCGCCGTCGCGGTTGTTGTACGCGAAGCTCGCCAGCGGATAGCGGGCCGCATCGTGGCCCGTATCCGTCGAGGCGGTGACGTAGCCCTGGTCGCGCAGCGGGTCCTCGCGCCCCTTGACCGGCTGCTGCCCGGCGTAGCCGCCGCCGCCGCGCATGACGAACCGTCCGTTCCAGTCGGTCGGCAGGCTGGCGCCGAAGCGGATATTGGGCCGGATCATGGCGTCGACCCAGCAGTACTCCGTGTCCGTGCCGGCGTTCATCAACTCGGCGTCCATCACGCTGACGTCGAAGTCGGTGCGCGACAGGAAATCGATGCACGCGTGCGGCCCGGATGGCGTCGAAAGCGCTTGCCGCTCTTGACATCCGACGCCGGTCGCTGCGAGCAAGAGGGCCAGACAGATTCGGGCGCGCATGATGCGCCGATTATCGTCCCTCGCTCCGATGTGTCAAGCCGGCACTGCCGGTCGGCGGGTGGCCCACCTGCAGGACCTGCGAGGTGCAGCGCGGCTTCGAGAACGCGGTGGCGCAGGCGCTCATCGACTGAGCGCCTGCGCCTCCTGGATCCGACCGACCGCTACTGCTGCTGCGCCGCCGCCCGCTCGTCGGCCCGGTGTCCGGACAGGATGCCTTCCATGGAGTAGTTGCCTTCATGGCAGGCGTACTCGAACAGCGGCATGTCGGTCCGCTGCATCGGCATCGTGGCCGTCCAGTCGCTCGCCCACGTGTCGGGGTCGGTCACCGTGAAGGTGTAGTCGAGCGTCTCGTCGTCGACGCGGGTGAAGCGCTCGACCAGCGTCATGTTCGCGGTCGACGTGACGCCGGAGCCTCCGGAGGTGAGCGGGATCCACTGCCGTTGCGCGTTGAAGTTCGCGGTCTCGATGACGAGCGTGTTGCCCTCCCAACGCCCGCGGGAGTCGCCGGACCAGAGCCGGATGCCCGGATCGAGCGCGGCGCGGTCGTCGAGCGGGACGATGCGCGGGGTATGCACCATCTCCGTGTAGATCACGACGTGGTCCGGGGTCTGGAAGAGCTGCATGTTCTGGTTGTAGGCCAGCGGCGTGATCGGCGGCCCGGCGTTGAACCCGACGATGCAGCGGTCGGACGAGTTGCGATCGGTGTATGAATCGGCCGGGTGCTCGGCCATGTAGGCGCGCCGCGCCTCCGCGCGCTGCGCTCCGACCTCCGACAGCTCCGGGAACCGGCCGTTGGGCGGATACGTGATCAGCGACGTGCGCCGCGTCGGCCGCGTGCCCCGGTCCATCCAGAAGTTGTTGTAGGCGCCGACGTTGCCGCCGGCCTCGGTCCTCCGCGCCTCGGCCTCCCAGAGCTCGATGTTGCGCTCGATCTCGGCCTGCTCGGCCGCCGCCGCCTCCTCCTCCGTCAGGAACGCCTTGTCGCCCAGCTCCTCGGGCCGCTCCAGCGGCGTGATGGTGCGGAAGTCCCAGATGCCCTGCAGGTCCGGCGTCCCCCACGGGGTCCGGGGCATGGTCTGGGCCGCTGCCGGGGCCGCCGCCAGCACGGCGACCGCGATCACGGTACACACCGCCGCGAAATGTCGATAGCTCATCTCACCCCTCCTGGTGCCTGGTGAATCCTCTTCAAGAAGTTCGATCAACCCGTTCCGAAAGCGTGGCGACCGCCTCGGCGACCAACCGGATGTCGTCGCGGATCGCAGACCGCTGGTGCGACCACCGCCCATCGTAGCACCCTCTTGCGGAGCAAGAGCCGTGCCCGGTATCAGGGCGTCCGCGACCGCGGGATCGACTCCCCGTCGGCTACCGCGATCCTGTCGGCACCGCTTCCGCCGCGGCCCGCTCCTCGGCGCGAGCCCCGCCGAGAATGCCGTCCATGGCGTAGTTGCCCTCGTGGCAGGCGTACTCGAACATCGGTCCCGGCGTTCTCTTCATCGGCACCACGGCGGTCCAGGGCCGTGTCCACGTCTCCGGATCCTCGAGGGTGAACTCGTACCTGAGGCCTTCCGCACCGACGAGCGTGAAGCGTTCCACCACGCGCAGGTTCGCGGTGGCTCCCCCCCGGAAGCCCACCAGGTCGCCGAAGCCGCGGGTCTCGACGACCAGCGTCGCGTCCTCCCAATGCGCGCGCGAGTCGCCGACCCACTGGCGGACGGTTCCATGCGGGCGCCCGTCCAGGGGCACGATGCGCGCGTTGTGGACCATCTCGTTGAGGATCACGACATGGTCCGGCGTCTGCAGCAGTTGCACGTTGTTGTTGTACGCGGAGGGCACCATGGGCGGCCCGGCGTTGAACCCCAGGATGCAGCGGTCTCCGAGGCTCCGGTCGTGCCACGAATCGGCCGGATGGTCGCGCAGATACGCGCTCCGCGCTGCAACTCTCTCCGCCGCTGCGGCCGTCAGCGGCGGGATTCTCCCGTCCGGCGGATCCACGATCAGCGACGTGCGCCGGTCCTCGACGAGCGAGTTGCCCCGGTCGTACCAGAACTCGTTGTAGGGCACGACGCCGCCCTCGGACTCGGGCGGATAGATGGCCCCGCCCTTCTCCGGATCGACCAGATCACGGTTGAGCCGCCGATTCTCGCGCGCCTCGAAGTCCGCCGCCTCCTCGGCCGTGAGGACCGCCTTGCCGGCCAGCTCGGCGGGACGCTCCATGGGCGTGATCGTGCGGAAGTCCCAGATGCCCTGCAGGTCGGGATCGCCCCAGGGCGTGGCGGGACCGGTCCAGGCATCGGACGCGGCCGACCGGTCCTGACCCGCGGCGGAGACCGGCATGAGCGCGGCGATGGCCGCTGCTGTCAACAGGAATGGAAGTCGTCGGCGCTTCATCTGAGTCCTCCTCGCTTGCCATGCAACATGGCCAGGGCAAGAGCCGCCGCGTCGCCTCTCCTCTCCTCAAGCGCCGCCGCTCCGCGGCACCCTCTCCGAGAGCGCAACCACGGCCTCGGCGACCAGCCGGATGTCGTCCCGCAGGCTCTCGGTGACCACGTCGAAGTGGGTGCGCAGGCGCTGCTCCACCTCCCGCAGCTCCGCCTTCGTCGCCAGCGGCGCGATGGCCGCGCGCAACTCCGCCTTCGTCGCCAGCGGCGCGATGGCCGCGCGCAACTCCGCCTTCGTCGCCAGCGGCGCGATCTCTCTCTTCAGATCCTCACGGGTCGCGAGAGTCGGCAGAATCTGCTCGATCCGATCGACCCTGTGTTCGACGTTTTCGAGACGCTGTTCCACTTGCCCGGTTCGCATGGTCGTCTTCCGCCCCACGGGGACGGCGGCGGCGCGCGGGATGCGCGCCCGACCACCGCCATCGTAGCACTCCCGGGACGCAAGCGGCGTGCCGGTTTCAGGGAGCCGGCAGGGCGAACACGAAGAGGTTGTTTCCCGCACTCGGACGCAGCTCCGGCGTCAGCCCGGTGAAGTGCGAAGACGTCCCTCCGGAGCCGGTGCTCACCGCCACGAACTGGCGCCCGTCGACGGCGTAGGTGATCGGGAAGCCCGTTACGGCCGACCCCAGATTGATCTCCCACAGCACCTCGCCCGTCTCCTGGTCGAAGGCCCGGAACCGGCCGTTGACGTCGCCGCCGAAGACGAGCCCGCCGCCGGTCGCCACGAGCGACATCGTCGCCGCGCGCTGCTCGTGGAGCCACAGCGTGGCCCCGGTCTCGGCCGAGATCGCCCGCACCGTGCCCGCGTTCTCGTTGCCCGGCGCGAGCTGGTGGCGGTAGGCGATGGCATACAGCTCGGAGCGGCTCTCGTTGCGCCCGGCCGGCGGCGCGTCCTCGGGGAATACCCGCGTCGCCATCATGCGCGCGCAGGTGTTGCGCAGGGGCATGTACATCGTGTTGGTCAGCGGGCTGTAGGCGCCGGCCTCCCAGTCCTTGCCGCCGTTCCAGGTCGGGCACGCGAAGACCTGCTGCCCCACCGCGGTGAAGGTGACCTCGGCGTTCTCGGTCACCGCGCCGGTCGCCCCGTCGATGCCGCTGATGACGTTCTGGGCGACGGTCGGCGTCGCCCACAGGAACTCGCCCGTTGCGCGGTCGAGGGTGTAGACGACCCCGGTCTTGCCGGGGATGCCGGTGACGACCTGGCGCGTCTCGCCCGCCTGCAGCCGCGGGTTGATCCAGCTCACCTGCGAGGGGTCGGGAGCCACCGCGGTGTCGACGAGGATGCGCTCGAAGGGATGGTCGAGATCCCAGTGATCGTTCAGATGCTGGTAGTACCAGCGGATCTCGCCCGTGTCGCCGTCGAGGGCCAGCGTCGAGTTGTGGTAGAGGTGCTGGTTTTCGACCCCGCCCAGCATGAACTTGGGCGCCGGCGACGTGACCGACGTCCCCAGGTAGACGAGGTTCAGCGCGGGGTCGTAGCTCGGGACCATCCACGCGCCGACGTGCGAGCGCTCCTCGAACGGGACACCGCCCCAGCTCTCGTCGCCCGGCTCGCCGGGCCCCGGGATGAGCCGCCGCCGCCACACCTCGGCCCCCGTCAAGGCGTCGTGCGCGACGACCACGCACGCCTCGGGCCCGCCCCGCGGCAGGCAACTGCGGCCCGAGACGGCCTTCCCGCCCGCGATGATCGGCCCCGCGCCTTGCATCGCCGCATTCTCGTGGTAGTCGAGGACCTGCGTCTCCCACACCATCTCGCCGGTCCCGGCGTCGAGGGCGAAGACGTGGGTGTCGACGCTCGTGTCGATGATGAGCCGGTCGTAGATGGCGATGTTGCGGTTGTTGGTCGTGAGGTTGCCCAGCAGGTACTCGCCGACGTCGTCCGGCACGTCGCGCCGGTGCTCCCAGATGAGGTCGCCGGTCACCGCGTCGATGGCCTGGATGACGTCGTTCGGGTTCGGCATGTACAGCACACCGTCGTAGGCGAGCGGCGTGCCCGACTGGAAGCCCTCGGTGAGCCCCCGTGACCAGACCATGCGCAGAGCGCCGACGTTCTCCCGGTCGATCTGATCGAGCGGGCTGTAGCCCCAGCCGTCGGTGGTGCGGCGCCACGTCAGCCAGTCCTCGGGCGCCGGCGCCTGCAGCATGGCGTCGGTGACCGGCGTGAACCCGTCGTCGGACTGCGCGTGGATCGGGCCGCCCGACGCCAGCACAAGGACGGCCGACACGACCAACGGAACGTACCGTGACACGAGGGCGGCTCTCATCTTGCGACTCCTGTTCTTCGTGCGATCACGAACGCCGACATCTCTGCTGCGACCACCAGGGGCGCGCGTCGCAGGCGGGGACTCCGCCTTCCGCCCCCGCCGCGACAGCGCCACGAGTGCGGGACCGGGCCGTCCACGAACGCGCCAGCCAGGCCGGTCAGAGCGCCTGCAGCGCACGCCGCTGCCGTTCCAGGCGGGACGCGCGCTCCTGGGCGAAACGGGCGATGCCCTGGAAGATCGACTCCTCGTCGAGGTGCGCCTCGGCGATGACGTCCGGCTCCGTGCCGCCGCTCCGCCAGCGGTCGTCGAAGTCGGCATAGAGCGAGTACTCCTCGGTCAGCGCACCCAGATTGGGAATCGGCGGCACCCGCTTGGTCATCGTGCTGACCACCATGCAGTCGTAGCGCGACGCGTCGGGCAGCAGCCGTTCCCGGTAGTCGGCCGGCCGGGCGGCGAACAGCTCGGTGCTGATCACGGACACGATGCGCACGTTGACGCCAGCGGCCTCCAGGCGCGGAATCACGTTGACCAGGTTCTTCGTCGAGCTCGAGCCCTGCACGAAGACGGTGCCCATCGGCGGTGCAGCGGGGTCGAACTCGCGGATCAGGTAGAGCCCCTTCGCCGCCGCCTTCAGATCCGTGTCGGCGAAGGTCGACCGATCCGTCACCTCGAAGTCGGGCCGCGCCACGTGGATGACGATGATGCCGACCTCCTTGACCGCCAACGCCCGCTGAACCGCCGCGAAGTAGCCGGGAGCCACGTCGTTGTAGTCCCAGAAGTAGAGGTTGACGACCTGGCCGCGCGGCAGCAGCGTCCACACCTGCGGTGCGAAGATCCCGAAGTGGGTGCGTGCGTCGGCCGCCGTCTCCGGCCCCGAGTGCCCGGCCAGCACATGCAGGACGCCGAGCTGGAAGAGGCTGTCCTGGTTCATCTGCGAGAACACCCGGGCGGGGGTGTACATCAGCGGCGTGAACGCGCCGTAGGTGCCGGAGATCCCCCAGACACCGGCGTAGCCGCGCGGGTCCGTCGACGCGTTCTGGCTGACCAGCCCGATGATGGTCGACGCGTTGCCCGCCTCCTGTATCGCCGCCTTGAGCCGCGTTCCGAACGGGTTGTCGACCGGGTCGTAGTGGCCGAGCAGATTCGCCTTCTCGACGTTGATCGAGCCGGACAGGTCGGCCGCCATGGTCATGAAGCGCCCGCCGGTGACGTGGTTCAGCCAGGCGCCGATCTCGCTGACCGCCCTCCGCGGTCCCTTCTTCTCGCCGGGCTCGAGGAACAGGGCGATCCGCCGCTCCACGCCCTCGCCGGTGTGCGGGTTGCGCACCGCCACGTCCTGCGGCTCGACGGGCAGGTTCTCCACCCGCAGGCGCTCGTCGAGGAACGGATTCGCGGCCGGGTCGATGCGCAGCGGCAGCGAGCGGTCGACCGTCCCCGCGATGTCGAGCACCCGCTCGGCGATCCACGCGCGCAGCCCCGGGCGGCGCTCCATCACCGACATCACCGCGTCGACGTTCGTCTTGAACTCGATGAGACGCTCCGGCTCGCTCGCCGGGACCCCGTCGCGGATGCCCTCGAAGCGGATGCCGTAGGCCTGCTCGAACGATTCGGCCAACCCGACGAAGTAGTCGCTGTTCATCTCGAACGCGTAGGGATGGGACGGATGGCCGGTGATCTGCTCGCGCCCGCCGAGGCGCCCGTCGCGGGCCGCCGGCCACCAGCCCTTGACCGTCGGGCCGACCAGAATCATCGGCCGCCGATCGTCGGCAGGCCATTCCTCCATCGCCTTGAACGCGGCGAGGACCTGGTCGAAGTCGTTCCCGTTCTCGACCGTGAAGACGTTCCAGCCCCACGACACCCACTGGCGCGCGATGTCGTAGCCGGTGTACCGCGGCTTGATCACCCCGCCGACCAGGCTGTCGTCGATCCCGGCGTTGTTCTGCGACACGATCACCCGCAGCCGCTTGCCGACCTGCTGCGCCAGGGCGATGTTCTTCAGCTCCTGCGCATGCCCCTCGGTCAGCGCGAACTCCCCTTCGAGCGCGACCACCTTCAGCCCCGGCGGCGCCCCGACGTAGTCCCAGAACAGCGCCTTGCCCGCCGCCGTCGCGATGCCGATGCCGGAAGGACCGCCGTTGACGTCGTTGGTCGCGTCGATGGACTCGGCGTGCCCGGACAGCGCACGGATGCCGCGTCCCTTCGCGTCGGCGAAGAGGGAATGGTCGGTCAGGCCGTTCTCCGCCAGCAGCGTCGCCAGCGCGCCGGCCCCGCGGCGGAACCCCAGCGCGTCTATCGGCAGCAGCGCCACCTTCGGATCGCAGGCGAAACGCGAATCGCCGGTCGCCTCGTGCTGCCGCCGCAACGCCTCGTACAGAATGATCCACAGCGCGTAGCAGGTCGGAATGCAGTGGCCGCCGGCCAGCATGAACCTGTCGGCGTAGGCGAACTTCGGCTCGCGCAGGTCGTAGCGCAGTCCGCCGAGCGCCGGGCCGGCCAGATGGCAGGCCACGTTGTAGGGCGTGTAGGCCAGCGGACCGCCGAAGTGCCCGGTCTGGGCGTAGTTGCCCATCAGGGACAGGCTCATCGCGGTCATGAAGGCGACGTCGTCGAACCGCTCCCGGTCGTAGTCGGGAAGCTCGACCGCATGGGCCTCGAGCCGGTCCGCCGCCGAGACGGTGTGGAGCGTGACAGCCTGCGAGACGGGAGGATGTGTGGTCATGGGCGTGCG
The DNA here is from genome assembly GCA_963662835.3 of Vicinamibacterales bacterium. Classification (GTDB taxonomy): domain Bacteria; phylum Acidobacteriota; class Vicinamibacteria; order Vicinamibacterales; family UBA8438; genus WTFV01. The sequence goes on along the minus strand of CAXXVU020000002.1, from coordinate 4,269,803 downwards.
ATTCCCGGGGCCGGCTTCGGATCGGCCGGGCCGGGATCGCATACTACACGCGCGCGGGCGCGGTGTCAGCCGCCGCACGCGCGCCGGCGCGCTGCCGTCCGTCGCAGATCGCGGCGGCGGCTCCCCGCGGGCCCTCGTCGAGGACCCGCGGGATGGAGACAATCGAGACATGGACTTCAGCGGCAGGACCGTACTGGTGACCGGTGCGTCCCGGGGCATCGGACGCGCCATCGCGCGGCAGTTCGCCGGACGCGGCGCGCGGGTGGCCGTGCACTACCGCGCGGGCCGGGAATCGGCCGAGCAGACGCTGGCGGAGATGCCTGGCGGACCGCACCTGCTGGTGCAGGCCGACGTCGGCGATGCGGACGCGGTCGAGCGGATGGTCGACGCGGCGGCGACCGGCCTCGGCCGCCTCGATGTGCTGGTCAACAACGCCGGGATCTACGACGCGCACCCGCCGGCCGACTGCACCTACGCGCACTGGCAGGCAAGCTGGCGGCGGACGCTGGCGACGAACCTGCTCGGCGCCGCCAATGCCGCCTGGTGCGCCGCCCGGCACATGATCCGCCAGGGCGGCGGGCGTATCGTCAACGTCTCGTCCCGCGGCGCGTTCCGGGGCGAGCCCGAAGCCCCCGCCTACGGGGCCAGCAAGGCGGGCATGAACGCGATGAGCCAGTCCCTCGCGCTGGCGCTGGCCCCGCACCGCATCTTCGTCGGGACCGTCGCCCCCGGGTTCGTGACCACCGACCGGGTCGCCCACCGGCTGAACGGCACCGAGGGAGAGCACATCCGCGGCCAGAGCCCGCTCGGGCGGGTAGCGACTCCGGACGAGGTGGCCTACGCCGTGGCCTTCCTGGCGTCGGACGGGGCGGAGTTCACGACGGGGGCGATCGTCGACGTCAACGGGGCGTCGTATCTGCGATCGTGACCCTCGTGGATGCTCCCCCCGGGGAGAGGCGCGAACCCGGACCCGCCGGCGGGTCCGAAGCGCCGTTGCCGCGCAGCCCTCGTCTTCGACGAACGGACGGCCCTCGGCGCAGGGATGGTCAGCGCGGTTCCTCGGCTCCCGCCCCCGGCCGGAAGCTCGCTTCCGGCAGGTACCGCACGAGCCACTGCTCGCTCCGCCGCACGACGCCGGAGAGCCTCCCCATGACCTGCTGCGCCCCCTGGGCGCCGAGAGCGCGCGCGAGCGGCGACCCCTGGTCGAGCGCGGCGAAGCTGCCGACGTGGAAGAAGTGGACGTAGCCGCTCTCGCCGCCGAAGGTGAGGGCGCCGGAGGTGTGGTGCATCTCCGCCTCCTCGAAGTGCGGCAGCACGTCCTCGGCCATGACCCGCAGGTAATCCTGCTCCCGGCCGGAGGCGACCGAGACCACCTGGACGATCGTCAGTGACGGCGCCGCGTCGTCCGGGAGCGGGTTGTCGAGCCCCGGCGTGGTGCGCAGCGCGTAGGTGGTACGGCTGGTGACGGCGCGCCGGATGCGGCTGATGATGGCGGCGCGCGCGGGATCCGCATCGGTGGGACGGTCGAAGCGCGCGAAGTTGTCGAGCGGGCTCATGACGATGAACCGGTAGGTGTCGCCGAAGACGGCGGTGCGGCTGACGTTGCGCCAGGGCGCGCCTGACTCCCGATCGAGGGCCGAGAGCTCGCGCTGCGCGGCCAGGAACTCGTCGACGCGGCCGGGATCGACTCCGACGATGGTCATCTCGATCCAGGGCGGCGTCTCCTGCCCCGCAACCGGTGCGGGAATGACACCGGCCAGCAGGACCGCTGGAACCACCCAATGTCCCCAGGCCCTCGCTCGAATCCGTCCTCGCCGCATCTCGCAAGTATCACACGAATCCCGGCGCACCTGCCCGGTCGGCGCGGCGCTTCCGTACGTTGGCCGGGCACGGGAGCACTCTTGACAGCACATGAGGTGAGCATCATGATGCTCTCGTGAGAACCACCGTCACGCTCGATGCAGACACCGAACGCCTGTTGCGCGGCGCCATGCGCGAGCGCAACCTGACGTTCAAGGCCGCCCTCAACGAAGCGATTCGACAGGGCCTCGGAAAGCGCGCCACCGATGCCGAGCCGCGATTCACCTCGGCGGCGAAGGCGATGCGCCTGCGGCCGGGCATCGATCCGTCCCGACTGCACGATCTCGACGCGGCGCTGGAGGTCGAGGCCTTCAAGAGCCTGAGCGAGCGACTGGAGCAGGAACCCAAGACGCCGTGATCATTCCGGACGCCAATCTCCTGCTGTACGCCGGCGATTCATCGAGTCCGTTCCTCAATGAGCGGGTCAAAACCGGCCATTTATGGGCGCCTCAAAACCGGCCATTTCCGACGGCCCGAGACTGGAGTCGAGATCTACTTCACGGCGTCCTCTGTTGGCAAGGTGTTTGCCGGCGCGCTAGCCGTCACGCCCGAAGCCTCTGGGCAGCTCGACAGCCCCTCCAGTACCGACAGATCCAGATCGCAGACCTGCTCGGGCAACTCCGCAGTCGCGGAGCCGGCCAGCGATTCCGGCAACGCGTCCCGCCACTCCCGGTACTGTTCCTGCAACTCCAGGAGCGTCTGCACGGCGTCGTTCCACTGCTGTGGCCGCGACTCCGGTCCGCTGGCCGACGGTACCGGATCCGGGATTCGCCGGCCTTGCGCCGCTCCCGATAACGTGCCTGCCGTTCCGCGTTCGTCAACGCCACACGACCATCCTGCACCGTTACGTAACGGAGCGAGGAGGAGGCGGTCGGCCGAGCGTTCGAGGCGCAAGCGTGGCGACAGACCCACCGCTCGGTTGTCATCGGCATCGGTGTATGCGTGCGCGTTGGTCCGCGACAGCGTGCGCGAGGTAATGCTCCGAGCGGAGGGAGGGCCTTGTCTGGTCTGGTCTCCCGGGTAGAGGTTCCGAGCCGGACGTCGGTGTTGGTCATGCCCGGCCGGGTTACCCTCGCGAGACGGAACGGCCGGGCTGGGCCGGAGGGTGTGGTCGACGACGACGAGCGGGAAAAGGGCGTTCCGTCGAGCGACCACTCGAGTGTCGCGGAAGGCTCGTCTGGCGCACGCGGTGCCCGTGGAAACGATCGCTGGCGGTTGTTGCGCCAGGCGAGCCTGGAGGCGGCGCTCTCGCGCGCGCGGACCACGTCCGGATGGGCGTTGACGCTCGGCCGCGCGCGAATCCTCCGCTCCGCTGTGTTCGGACTGCGGCCCGGTGCGAAAGCGCCGGATGCGCCACCGACTCCCCACCGGTTACGCACCTCCCGTCGACTCTACCAAGGTGGTCCGCACGCGGGTGCGCCAGCTGCGCGGCCCGCACTTGAGCACGTGCGCGTGATGCAGGAGCCGGTCGAGCAGCGCGGTGACCGCGGCGGTGTCGCCGAGCAGCTTCCCCCACTCGTCGACCGGGCGGTTGGAGGTGAGCATCGTCGAGGCCCGCTCGTAGCGGCGCATGATGAGCTCGAGCAGGTCCTCGGCGGCGGTGTGGGGCAGCTTGCGCATGCCGAGGTCGTCGATGATGAGCAGGTGCGCACGGGCCAGCTCGGCGAGGTATTCCTTGCGGGTCTCGGCCAGCGTCGCCTCGGCGAGTTCTTCGAGGAAGGCGTGCGTTTCCCGGTAGAGGACGCGATAGCCCTGCTGGATCGCGGCGCGTCCGATGGCCTGGGCAAGGTGACTCTTCCCGGTACCGGGTTGGCCGATCAGGAGGACGTCCTCGCGCTTTGCGATGAAGCGTGCGGTGGCGAGCTCGAAGACGAGCGCGCGGTTGATCTTCTTGTTGAAGTCGAAGTCGAAGCTGTCGAGCGAGCGGTCCGGGTCCCGGAATCGGGCCTGCTTGTGCCGGCGGGCGAGCAGGCGGTCCTCGCGGCGCTGGAGCTCGTCGGAGACGAGCGCGGCGAGCAGGTCGATGGGGGCGAGCTGCTCGGTCTGGGCCTGGAGCAGGCGCGTCTCGAGGACGTTTGCCATGCCGGAGAGGCGCAGCTTGCGCAGCGCCTTGTCGAGTTCGACGAGATTCATGAAGGGTCTCCTGTTCTGCGGTCGATCAGATCGCGGTAGACGGTCAGTTCGCGGATGAGCGGGTCGACTTGGCGCAACGACAGCGGCGGCGCGCCGGGGTAGCGGTCGAGGTAGCGCTTCAGGAAGCGGTAGGTGGGCACGCCGAGTTCGAGCGCGGCGGTGGCGGCGTGTTCGACGACGGCGGGACTGTGCTTCCTGGCGAGCGAGAGGACGCCGAGGATGCGGCGGACGCCGGCGGCGCCCTCATGGCGGTGGATGTGGTCGCAGACGGCGGAGATGGCGGGACCGGCCCGCTTGGCGGCGGCGAGCAGGGCCAGGGTCTTCGGCGGGGTGCGGGTGGGCCGGTCGTCGTCGGCGATGCGATGCCAGCCGCGCTGCGTGCGCAGGTGCTCGCGCAGCAGTTGGCCGTTGCTCGGGTCGAGGAGGCGGACGTGGATGTCGTCCCACTGCACGTCGACACGTCGACCGATCCAGCCGGGCGGCGCCGAGTAGTAGGCCGAAGCTACCTCGACGCAACCGTCCAGATGCACACTGCGGCGGCCGTACTGGTAGTAGCGGAACGGCTCGAGGGGCAACGGGCCGAGCGCGGGGCGTTCTTCCTCGAACATGGCGGCGACCTGGCGCTTGGTCGTACCGTGGATGCGGGTGTCGGCCCAGCGCTGCTCCCAGCGGTCCAGGTACGCCTGGCCGTCGTCGAGATGCTCGAAGCGGAGACCGCGCAGCGGCGTTTTCTGGGCGTGACCGACGCTGGCTTCGACTTTGCCCTTCCGATCGGGATCGCGGACGCGGCACGGCAGGGCGACGACGCCGTAGTGGGCGAGCACGTCGCGATAGAGCGGATTCAGCGTCGGGTCGTAGATGTCCGGGGTGAGGACGCCCTCCTTGAGGTTGTCGAGGACGACGACGCGTACGGTGCCCCCCAGGCGACGGAACGCGCGCTCGTGCAGCTCGGCCCAGACCTGTGCGCTGGAACGGTGAACCAGCAGCCGGACGGCCTTGCGCGAGTAGCCCAGGGCGAGGACGAAGAGCCGTGTCCGGCGGTACTTGCCGGTGTCCGGGTCACGGACCATCGGCCCCTCCCCGTAGTCAACCTGTGCTTCTTCTCCGCGGTCCGTGGTGATGACCGCCCGGGCCTCGACGGCGGGCTGCTGCCGGACGGTCGAGACGAAGCGCCGCACGCTCGTATAGCTCGCCGGGAAACCGTGGTCGTCGACCAGGTCCTGCCAGACGGCCATGGCGTTGCGGCCGCGGCTGAGCGCGTCGACGATCAGCTCGCGGTACGGCTCGCACGCGCTCGCCTGTGGCGCTCGACTGGGCCGCTGCGCGGGGACGGGCGCGTCGGCGTCGGCGCCCTTGCCGGCGGCCGTGACCGGCAAAGAGTCGGTGGGCGCCTCCGGCGAAATGGCCGGTTTTGCCGGGCGAGCGGGAGGCCGGCCACGACCCCGCACGGTCAGGCCGGCTGCCTTCAGGTAGCTGCTGGCGGTCTCGCGCCGGACCCCGGTGGCCTCTTCGATCCGCCGCAGCGACCAGCCGAGGCGCCCCAGCGCGAGAACCTGTTGTCGTTTCTCTTCCTTCAAGACGTTGCTCATGCCAGCAGGAACGTCGTGTTCCAGGCCGGCGTCAACGTCTCGGGCCGCTATCGGAAATGGCCGGTTTTCAGCCGCCCACTAATGGCCGGATTTGGGCGCCCACCGAGGAGTCCGTTTCATCGCGCCGCCACCGGCTGGTGGTCCGGGTGTCTGAGCGGCAACGAAACGGTGGGCCTGGTTCCGGTCGTGCTGCTCGCCTTCGTCCGAACAGGCACGAGCGCCGCGGCCTTCAGCAACCCATTGACGCCGCTGGAAGCGTCGGGGGAGGTCCGGCGCTGGCTGCAGCGGACCGTGACGACGGTCATCGAAGCAGACGGCGCGGATCTGGATCAGGCGCTGACGCTCGTCGAGAATACCGGGACGGGCGGCGGGCTGGCGACGGATGCGCTGATCGCGGCCCTCGGGATTCGACACCGCGCCGTCATTCACACCGCCGATGCCGACTTCGCCCGGTTCCCGGGCGTGAAGTGGTTCAACCCGATCACGGGCCGCCGCGGTTGAACCCCGGCGTCGCCGGCTGTTCTACGCCCGGGCCGCGCCCGCATCGCCGCCACCCATCCACCGGCACGACAGCGCCGGGGCCGAGCGCGGGTTGCGATATCGTCAGGGATGCGCAAGTTCAACACGGAAGGTCCAGTAGTCGCCGACAAGCACTATTGCATCCCGCCGCTTGAACGGGTGGAACTCGATGACATCCTGGGACTGATCCGGGACGAACGGTACTTCGTGCTGCATGCGCCCCGACAGACCGGGAAGACCTCGACCCTGCTGGCGTTGCGCGACCTGCTCAACAGCGGCGCGGAAGGCGACTTCCGTTGCGTCTACGTCAACGTCGAGACCGCCCAGTCGGCGGGCGAGGACGTGGGCGCGGCGATGCAGGCCGTCCTCGCCGCCCTCGCCCGTCAGGAACGCATCACCCTGCACGCACAGCATCTGCGGGCCATCTGGCGCGAGGCGCTCGCGGACACCGGCCCGCACGAGGCCCTGCAGGAGACCCTCGGCCGCTGGGCAGAGGCCGACGCCAGGCCGCTGGTGCTGCTGATCGACGAGATCGACATGCTCATCGGCGACACGTTGCTGGCCGTGCTCCGGCAGCTCCGCGCCGGCTATCCGAACCGCCCCCGCCACTATCCGCAGAGCGTGATCCTGTGCGGCATCCGCGACGTGCGCGACTACCGGATCCGCTCGAGCGCTGAGAACGCCATCATCGCCGGCGGCAGCGCCTTCAACGTCCGGGCGGAGTCGCTGCGCCTCGGCGACTTCACCGAAGGCGAGCTGCGGGCGCTCCTCGCCCAGCACACAGCCGAGACCGGGCAGCCGTTCTCGACAGCCGCAGTCGAAGCGGTGTGGACGGGCGCCTGCGGTCAGCCATGGCTGGTGAATGCCCTCTGCCGCCGGGCCTGCTTCGGCAACGAGGCCGGGCGCGACCGCTCGCGGGAAGTCGAGGTGGACGACATCCTCGACGCGCGGGAACACCTGATCCGGAGCCGGCAGGTCCATCTGGACCAGCTCGCCGACAAGCTGCAGGAAGACCGCGTGCGACGCGTCGTCGAGCCGCTGCTGACCGGCGCCGGCGAGAACCGGTCGTCGGGCCGGGACCTGGAGTACGTCCGCGACCTTGGACTCATCGCCCGCGAGGACCCGCCGCGCATCGCCAATCCGATCTACGCGGAGGTCGTGCCGCGCGAGCTCACCTACGCCGTACAGGCGACGCTGAACCAGGACGCCGCCTGGTACGTGGCCGCCGACGACGGGCTCGACGTGGACAGGCTGCTGGCTGCCTTCCAGACGTTCTTCCGGGAGCACTCGGAGCACTGGGTGGAACGCTTCGACTACCGCGAGGCGGGTCCGCAGTTGCTGCTGCAGGCGTTCCTGCAGCGCATCGTCAATGGCGGCGGCCGCATCGAACGCGAGTACGGCCTCGGCCGAGGCCGTACGGACCTGCTCATCGTCTGGCCCCGACGGGACGCGGGAGGACCGGGAGACCGCGTCGACCGGATCGTGATCGAGTGCAAGGTGCTGCACCGGAGCCTGGAGCGCACCATCGCGGAGGGGCTCGTCCAGACGACAGCCTACATGGACCGGTGCGGGACCGGCGAGGGCCATCTGGTGGTCTTCGACCGCTCGGCGGGCAAGGCGTGGGAAGAGAAGATCTTTCGCCGCAAGGAAAACGTCGACGGACGGGCGATCGCCGTGTGGGGAATGTAGTCGGGTCGCGCCCGGCTACCGGATCCCCGTCGAGATGTCTTCCCGACCTGCCCCGTCACCGGCTGGAGGAAGACAGTTGCGTCTTCACGACGTGCCCCGGCTCAACACGTCACGCAGTTGTGGTTGTTCTTCGAGCCGAGCCGCTCGAGCAACGCCACCGTCTCGGGTATCGGCGAGACGCGCTGCACGGGACCGTTGGCCATGTCGGCCGTCGTCTGGCCGCGGCGGCTGACCGCGGTGACGTCGCCTCCCTGCTCGACCAGATACAGGATGAGCTCGTCGTCGCCGCGCGCCGCCGCGTGGTGGATGGCGTTGTAGCCGTTGTGGTCCCGCTGGTCGACGTCGGCGCCCAGTTCGACGAGATACTCGACCGTCGCCAGCCAGGCGTCCGGTGCATGCCGGTGGGCGTTGCCGGCGAAGCCCTCGCCGTACCCCACGCCCGAGGCCGCGTGGATCGGGTACACGCCCGGATCGCCCGCCTTGTAGGGCGGCAGGCCGGACGGATCGGGACCCATCGTCGTCAGGTCGGTGGCCACCCACAGTCCCGGCGCGGCCGGCAGCGACGCGAACGGATCCGGACCGTCTTCGTTCTGCGCCGTGGTGCCGCCCCGCGCGCGGCGCGGCGGCGGCGCCTTCGTCGGGATGTGCGGGTCCGCCCCGTGCTCGACGAGCAGGCGCAGCGCCGGCAGATCGGTCGCGTAGGCGGCGCGCCAGAAGGCGGTCGCGCCCTCGGTGTCCACGAGGCCGCAGTTCCGGTTGCCGCACCCGCTGTAGACCATGTACCAGGGATGGCGCGTCAGGCGTGCGTCGGGGTCGGCCCCCGCCTCGAGCAGCGCCAGCATGACGTCCAGATACGTCGCCTGCTGGAAGCCGTGCTGCTGCGGCTGCGGGAAGCGGGTCCGCGGCTGCCACTCGGCGTTGACCGTCGCCCACAGCGGCGTCACCCCGTTGAGGCTCGACGCGAGGTCGGGATCGGCGCCGCGCTCGATGAGCATCAGGGCGAGATCGAACTGCGCGTTGATCGCGGCCATCAGCAGCGGGCTGGTGCCGTCGCCCGCCGAGACGCGGTCGATGTCGGCTCCGCCGTCCAGCAGCGCCGCCGCCGCGTCCCTGTACCCCTGCCTGACCGCGTGCAGCAGCGCCGTCAGCCCACCCTGGGTCTCGATCGCGGGCGGCCGTGCGTCGGGATCCTCTTCGGCGTCGGGAACCTCCCCGGAGAGGTAGCGCTCGCGCCCGGCCAGCACGGCGGCCTGAATTTGGCTCGGCGTCGCCTGGACGTCGCCCGCCTCGAATGCCTCCATCACGCTCCGTTGCCGCCGCTGGGCCTCCGCGGCGAGCCGCCGGTCGGCGACGAGATCGACCGTCTTCGAGGCAACGTCGGGATCGGCCCCGCGCGCAAGCAGCGTGCGGATGGCGTCGACGCGGTCGCGGGCCGCGGCGAAGATCAGCGGGGTCTGGCCCCACGTCTTCTCGCGGGCGTCGACGTCCGCCCCGTGGTCGAGCAACGCGGTGAGCGCGGCGACGTCGCCGGAGGCGGCCGCAAGATGCAGCGGGGCCGCGCCGCTCGTGCTCGTCGAGGCCGTCGCGTCCGCCCCGGCCGCCAACAGCAGCTCGACCACCTCGGCGTGGCCCGCGGTGCTCGCCACGTGCAGCGGCGTGTAGAGACCGATGCGGGTCACCGCGTCCACGGTGGCGCCGGCGTGAATCAGCGCCTCGGCCATCGCCGCGGCGCCACGGTCGGCAGCCCAGTGCAGGGCCGACATGCCGTCGCCGTGGGCGGCGTTGGCGTCCTCGCCCCGGGCGAGCAGCGACCGGACCGCCGCGAGGTCGCCCGAGCGCGCCGCATCGGCCACCGGCGTGGCGCTGGGCGCGGCCGAGAGGGCGATGCCGAGCGCCAACACTGCGGCAATCGCCATCAGCGGTGCGACGCCCGCGACGCCCGCTCGACTCGAAGTCGGTGTCACGTCCACCGTCTCTCCCCTTCCATTGGCTCCCGCGGCGGCGGCGGCGGCACGGTTCCGGGCAGCGCAGCTCAGACGGCGTCCGCCGCGGACGGCGCCGACAGCGCGAACGTGCCGGTGCTGTCTCCGAAGTGATCCATCTCCAGCCCCAGCGACTGCATCAGCGTGAGCATCGCGTTCGCCATCGGCGTCCCGTCCGCCGCCCTCAGGTGCAGGTTGCCGGCGAGGTGACCGTTGGCCCTGCCGAGCAGTACGAGCGGGCAGCGCCGGTGGTTGTGGATGTTGGCGTCGGCCATCGGCGAGCCCCAGATGATCGCCGTCTTGTCGAGCAGCGACGCGTCCCCCTCCAGCGTGTCCCGCATCCGCTCGAGGAAGTACGGGAGCTGGCCCACGCGGTACCGGCAGATCGTGTTGAAGTCCATGATCCGCTCCTCGTTGTTCCCGTGGTGCGAGGCGGGGTGGAACGGCCGGTTGGTGCCGCTCTCGGGAAACACGCGGTTCTGGGCGTCGCGGCCGGTCTTGAACGAGATCACCCGCGTCATGTCCGTCTCCAGGGCCAGCACCTGGAGATCGAACATGAGCTGCATGTGCTCGGTGAACGAGTCGGGCACGCCGCGCGGGGCGTCGGGCAGCTCGCGCGTCTCGCCGCCGTCGTTGCGCCCCTCGACCATCTGGATGCGGCGCTCGACCTCGCGGACGTCGTCCAGATAGCGGTCCATGCGGCGGCGGTCCACCGTGCCGAGCTCCTTGCGGACCTCGGCCACGTCGTTGAGGATCCAGTCGAGGATGCTGCGCCGCGTCGCCCGCCGCTCGGCCCGCTCCTCGGGAGTCCCGCCGGCCCCGAACAGCATCTCGAACGCCACGCGCGGGTCGCGGATCATCGGCAGCGGCTCGCTCGGCGACGACCAACTGACCGAGTCGGTATAGGCGCACGAGTAGTTGTAGGTGCAGCCGCCCGCCTGGTCGAGGTTCTCGATGCACAACTGCATCGACGGCATCGGCGTCGACTGGCCGTACCGGCGCGCATAGAGCTGGTCGAGCGACGTGCCGACCCACAGGTCCGAGCCCTGCGTCTGCTTCGGATGGGACTGGGTCAGGAAGACCGCGGACGAACGGAAGTGATCGCCGCCGATCTCCGGCGGGCTGAACGCCTCGGCCATCCGCACGTCGGTGTTGCTGACGATGGTCAGGTAGTCCCGGAACGGCTCGAGCGACTTGAGCGCGTTGTCGGGCAGCAGCTCGAAGTCGGTTCCCACCGTGGCCGGCGCGAACAGGTGCCGGGTCGCACCCCACTCGTTGCAGCCGGGCAGGCCGTGGACCTCCTCGATGCAGACCAGGCGCGTGACGTCCGCCGAGGCCGCCGCGACGGTGCGGCCGAGCCGGCCTGCCGGGACCATCGCATCGAGGAACGGCAGCGCCACGGTGGCTCCCATTCCGCGCAGGAACGTCCGGCGAGGCAGTTGCTTTCTGGTGATGAACGACATGGTTTCTCCTGGCGCTCAGTCGCTGCGCTTGCGCTGGAACGCGTCGCTTCTGACCACGCCCATGATGAACGACGCCATCCGGTAGCCGTCCGCCTCGGCCGCCCGCGCGATGGCGCGGACGGTCGGCTGATCGAAGTGCTCGACCCGCCGGCCGGCGGCGAAGGCCAGCAGGTTCTCGGTAAAGGTGCGCACCAGCGGGATCGGCCGCGCCAGCAGCGCGTCGACCAGCTCGCCCGGCGAGGTCACCGGCGTGCCGTCGTAGTAGTCGCCACGGGTGTCGAGCGGGACGCCGTTCTCCCGCAGGCGCCACTTCGCGGTGACGTCGAAGTTGTCCAGCGCCAGGCCGATCGGGTCGATCAGCCGGTGGCACGAGCTGCAGCTCGGGTTCGAGCGGTGCGCCTCCATCCGCTCGCGGGTCGTCAACCGCCGCCCGTCGCGGACCTCCTCGGTGTCCTCCAGCGCCGGGATGTCGGGAGGCGGAGGAGGCGGAGGCGTGCCCAGCAGGACCTCCATCACCCACTTGCCGCGCAGCACCGGCGAGGTGCGGTTGGCGAGCGAGGTGAGGACCAGCATGCTGCCGTGGCCGAGGACGCCCCTGCGCGTGTCGTCGGGGTAGGCGACCCGCCGGAAGTGGCGTCCGGCCACGCCGGGAATCCCGTAGTGGCGCGCGAGCCGCTCGTCGACGAACGTATAGTCGGCCCGGTAGAGGTCGAGCAGGCTGCGGTTCTCCCGCACCAGGTTGGCGAAGAACAGCTCCGTTTCGCGCCGCATCGCCCGCGCGAGGTTCTCGTCGTAGTTCGGGAAGAAGTTCGGGTCCGGCCGGACCTTGTCCATGTCCTGCAGCCGGAACCACTGCGCGGCGAAGCGGCGGCCGAGGGCCGCGGCGCGCGGATCGGCGAGCATGCGCAGCGCCTGCCGGTCCAGCTCGTCCGGCGACAGGAGCCCCTCGTCGGCCAGCGCCTGCAGCTCGTCGTCCGGCGGGGTCCCCCACAGGAAGAACGACAGGCGCGAGGCGAGGTCGACATCGCTCAGCCGGAAGCCGCGCTCCGGGGCGTCCACCGGCTCGCGTTCGAGCCGGAGCACGAAGTGGGGGCTGGCCAGCAGCGCCTCCACCGCCGTCCGCACGCCGATCTCGAAGCCGCCGGCCGCGATGCCCTCGTCGAAGAACCGCAGCAGGTCGTCCACCTCGCGGCCGGTCAGGGTGCGGCGGTAGGCCTCGCGGCCGAGCCGGGCGAGGATGCGGCGAGCGCACGGCCGCGCTTCTTCCGACGCCGTCGGACGACAGGTGAAGATGCGCCGCCGGCTCGGCGTCTCCGACAGGCCGGTCGCGTTGAAGGGTCCGGTGATGATGACGTCGCGCACGTGGGGCAGCGTCGTGATGCCCGCCCCGCCGGAGCCGCCCCCGGCGAAGGACCAGTCGTGGGGACGGATCAGGTCCTCGTAGGGGCCGTCGTGCCGCCGGACGAACGCCGCCGCCACCCGGTGCGTCCCGGCACGGACGAAGATCGGCGGAGTCGCCGTGCTGACGCCGCCCCGGCCGTCCGCGTCGACCTGCCGGTCGGTGTTGTAGTGCAGCAGCGCCACCCGCTCGCCGTCGATGGAGACGTCGACGTCCTCGATCCGGGTGTTGGCGCCGGAGGTGAAGGTCAGCCCGAAGACGTACTCCGCGTCGGCCGGGAACACGTGGTCGACGACCAGGCCGCCGCGGGTGCCGTAGGGCGCCCCCTCGACGTGGTCCCAGGAATGCTGCGACACGTACTCCGAGTTGGTGTAGGTGTGATCGACGGCCCGGCCGCTGCGCTCGCCGACCGCGAGGCGGCTGATGGCGCTCGCCGCGTTCAGGTACGCCTCGAGCAGCGTGGCCGACAGCGTCTGCGCGTCGGCGATGTTGTCGAAGTTGGCGCTGACCGGGTCCAGCGGCAGCCAGTCGCCGGCGTCGACCTCCAGGTCCAGCAGATCGCGGACGGCCTGCTCGTACTCCGCGCGATTGAGGCGCTGGAAGGGCCGGCTGCCCGGATCCGGGGCGAGCACGGCGGCCTCGTCGAGGCGGCGCTCCAGGGTCTCGGCCAAGTTGCGCAACGCGGCGCCGTCCGGACGGCGGGGCCCGGGCGGCGGCATCATGCCGGCTCGCAGCTTGCGGACCATCCGCTCCGCGACGTCGGCGTGCCCGGCGGCGTCCCGCACGTCGAAGCGCTCGAGCGACAGGTTGCCGCGCAGCGTGCGGTCGTTGTGGCACGCCCGGCAGGTGCCCGCGACGACGCGGTTCGCCTCGGCATCGGCCCGGGCGGACTGCGCGACGCCGGCTGCAGAAGCCGGCATGGCGCCCGCCGCAGGTGCAGTGGCCGACGCCAGCCCGGCAGCCGGACCGGATCCGGGCGCCGGTGCGGCCCCGGCAGCCCCGCTCGCCGGTGCAGCGGCGACCATCGCGAGCAGGACGCACAATCCGCCGGCGACGGCAACTCGCACTCTCATGGGTACATGCTCAAAGCCATGCGCGGGGTGACGGATCAGTGTGCCCCGTCTGCGCCCAGGATTCAAGTCGGTACGTGTCGGGCGTGGCGGGGAGCCGGGGACCTTGTGTGGCATGATCGACGAATTCGGCGACGGCGCCCACGCCGAACGAGGACCGCAGAGATGGCCGTCATCTACCCGCGCATCCCCTACGGCGAAGCCGACATCAGACGCATCCGCCTCAAGGGTTGGCTGTACGTGGACAAGACCCGGTTTCTCCGCCGGCTCGAGGAGGAGAGCTACGCCTTCCTGATCCGTCCCCGGCGCTTCGGCAAGAGCCTCTGGGTGTCGGTGCTGGAGAACTACTACGACCGCACCCGGGCCAACGACTGGAGCGCCGTCTTCGACGGCACCGACATCGGCCGGGAACCCACGGAAGACCGGTCGCGCTACGTCATTCTGCGCTTCAACTTCTCTGCCTTCGACGACACGCTGGAAACCCTGCGCGAACGCTTCGAGGCCTACTGCGAGATGGTGATCCGCCGCGCACTGGAGCGCAACGCGGACCTGTTCCCCGAAGCGGCGATGCGCCGCATCCTCGCACCGCCGGCCGCCGACGGCCGGCTCGGCGAGCTGTTCGCTTACGCCGGCGACCACGGTATCCCGCTGTACGGTCTGATCGACGAGTACGACAACTTCGCCAACACGGTGCTCGCGCACCACGGCCGGGAGGCGTACGAGTCGTTCACGCACGGCGGCGGCTTCTACCGCAACTTCTTCGCCACGCTGAAGGCGGGGGCCGGGGAGAGCGGCGGAGCGCTGGAGCGGCTGTTCATAACGGGGGTTTCGCCCATCACCATGGACGACGTGACCAGCGGCTTCAACATCGGCAGGAACGTCAGCCTGAGTTCGGAGTTCAGCGAACTGCTCGGCTTCACCGAGGACGAGGTGCGGGGTCTGCTGGAACTGTACCGGGAGCGCGGCGCGTTCCACCAGGACGTGGACGCGGCCCTGGCGGTGATCCGCGAGTGGTACAACGGGTACCGGTTCGCCAGGGGCGCTCGGGGCGACCTCTACAACACCGACATGGTGCTCTATTACCTGTCGGAATCGGTGCCGAACGGGTCGATACCGGACAACCTGATCGACGTCAACGTTCGCATCGACTACGGGAAGCTGCGGCACCTGATGGTGGTGAACCGGGAAACCGGCGTCCGATTCAACGGCAACTTCGACCTGCTGCGCAACATCGTTGGCGAGGGCGGCGCCGACGCCGACGTCAATCTCAGCTTCCCGCTGGAGGATCTGGTCGAGCCGGAGAACTTCCTGTCGCTGCTGTACTACTTCGGCCTGCTGAGCATCCGCGGCGAGTCCCACGGCAGGACCCGGCTCGGTATCCCCAACCAGACCGTGCGGCGGCTGCTGTACGGCTACCTGCGCGACGGCTACCGCGACGTCGGGGTCTTCGCGGTCAGCCACTACCGGTTCTCGAACCTGGTGGTCGACATGGCCTACCGGGGCGCGTGGCGGCCGGCGCTGGAGTTCCTGGGCGAGGCCGTCGCGGCGCAGACCGGCATCCGCGACTACCTGGACGGCGAGAAAGTGGTGCAGGCCTTCCTGGCCGCGCACTTCAGCCTGATCGGCCATTTCCTGATCCACTCGGAGCGCGAGTTGAACAAGGGCCACGCGGACCTGCACCTGGAGCCGTTTTTGGCTCGCTACCCGGACATCCGCTACGGTTATGTACTCGAGATCAAGTACCTGAAGCGCAGCGAGGCCGCGGACGAGGCCGCGGTGGCTGCGCGGCTGCGCGAGGCCCGAATGCAACTGCAGGGCTATCTGGCCGATCCGGCCCTGCACCGCCAGCAGCCGGCGGTGCGGCACATCGGCGTGGCCGCGGTGTTCCATGGGTGGGAGCTGGCGGCCTCCGAGGCGGTGGGCGACGACGACAGCGGCGGATGATCGCGCGGAATCGGCGCCGGTGCCGGCATCGGGCGCGTCGCACACGCACTCAGCTCGCGGGCCGGAGAGACCGTCGCGAGCGCGACGCTCAGCGCGACCAGCGATACCGCCATCCACCTCATGATTCCCTCCGAATCGATCAGAACCGCTGCAGCTCGACGAAATTGGCGTCCTCGACCTCCAGATCCGAATGCACGCGGGCGATCACCACCGCGTCGCCGGCCTGGACGACCCCGCGGCGCATCAGCTCGGGCTTGAGCTCTCCCTGCACGAGCCGGTCGGTCGGCGCCACCAACGGCGCCACGCTCCGGTGCAGCGCCAACTGGCGGGCCACGCCATCGTCGGCGGTGACCGCATGTACGGGTATCGACGGCCGCAGCGCGGAGAGCTGCCGCGCCGTCGCGCCGCTCCCGGTGACCGCCACGATGGCGGTGGCGCCCGCCGCCGCGGCGAGCGTCACCGCCGCATCACACAGCGCGCGGTCGTGCCGGTCGCCGCTGGCGCCCGGGATCACCCGGTCCGGCTGCATCGATTCCGCGTCCCGCAGCACGGCGTCGAGCGTCTGGACCACGAGCACGGGGTACTCGCCGGCCGCCGTCTCCCCGGCGAGCATGATGGCGTCCACCCCGTCGTCCACGGCGTTGGCCGCGTCGCTCACCTCCGCCCGCGTGGGCCGCGGGGCATGCCGCATGGTCTCGAAGACCTGGGTGGCCACGATGACCGGCACCCCGGCGTCCCGCGCCCGCCGGGTCAGGTCCTTCTGGACGCGCGGCACGCGCTCGAGCGGGATCTCCAGCCCGAGGTCGCCGCGCGCCACCATCACCGCGTCCGAGACGGCAAGGATGTCGTCGAACCGCTCGATGGCCTGGGGCCGCTCGATCTTCGCCACCAGGCCGACCGCATCCCCGCCGTGCGCCCACGTCATCGCGCGGGCCTTCCGCAGATCGTCCGCGCTCTGGACGAAGCTGACCCCGAGGAAGTCGACGCCCATCGCCACGCCCGCCTCGATCTCCTCCATGTCGGCGTCGGTGACGGCCGAGAGCGGCAGCTCGACGCCCGGCGCGTTGATCCCCTTCCGGGACGTGAGCAACCCGCCGTGCTCGACCTCGGCCACGATCTCCGCCCCGTCGCTGGAGACTGCCCGCAGAAGGATCTGCCCGTCGTCGATCAGCAGCGCCTCGCCGCCCCGCACGGCGGCCGCCAGCGGCTCGCAGGTAGTGGACACGCGCTCGGCGTCACCCGGGAAATCCCCGACCGCGATGCGCAGGCGGGCGCCCGCCTCGAGCCGCACGCCGTCCGGATCCGCCAGTTGCCCGATGCGAATCTTCGGGCCGGCCAGGTCCTGCAGCACCCCGACGATGCGGCCCGCCTGCGCGGCGCGGCTGCGCACCAGCTCGACCATGCGCCGCCGGTCGTCACGCGTGCCGTGGGAGGAGTTGATGCGGAACACGTCGACGCCGGCGGCCAGCAGGGCATCCACCGAGGCGTCGGATGAAGAGGCCGGACCGAGGGTGGCGACGATCTTCGTGTGGCGCAGGGCACAACTCCTTTCGAGGTCGGCTACATCATGACACGCGCACTGCTCGTACCCCGCGCCCTCCGCGATAGAATGGACGAGCAGATGTTCGACACGCATGCGATCGCGCGCAGCCTGACGGAAGCCGACCTGACTCCTGAACAGGCTGACGCCATCACCGCCGCTGTGCGTCAGGCCGCCGAGCACGAGGCGGCAGGCCTCGACTTCGGCACGGTCGTCACGAAGACCGATCTGCGTGCCGAAGTCGCCGGGGTCGCCGCCCGCCTCGCCGCGCTCGAGCTTCGTCTGATCAAGTGGATTGTCGGCACCGGACTCGCTGCTGCCGGCATAGTCATTGCGGCCCTTCGGTTGCTGGGCTGAATCCTCCTGCTGGTACTGCAACGCACGTCGAGAAGGTTAAAGAAGCGATGGGTAGCGACTGGAAGGACTGCATCACAATCTTCTTCGATCTCGATAAAACCAAGGATCGCGCTCGCGCTGGACAAGGGAGCAGCATCATGCGGGACCTTCACCAAGTAGTCGCGCAAGCGATGAACGACAAGAGTCGTTTCCCCTCTGTCGACCGGGCCTATACCTGGAACGACTCCGTCCTCTTGCTTGCATACGTGGACCAAGGCGAATGGCAGTACGAGCATGCTCTCCGCGATGCCGCTGCATTCAAGCCCGCAATCGATGCCGTCGGAGAGCGCTACGGTGTCAGAGAGAGCTATGCCGTCGCAGTCAAGGGGCAAGTGATCCCGGCACCTGAGAAGGCCGGAGAGACACCGGATGGACGGTTCGTGTTCATTGAAGCCTCCGGCTATGCCATGGCAAACTCCTTGATCCTGGCGGATTGCTTCAAGGAGAATCCCCACTCGTGGTATATAGACCAGCGCATAATCCACGCCGTCCGGAATCTGGGAGAACCCGTATACGAGAAGAAGGTCGAGCTATTGCCGAGACATGAAAAACGCACGATTTACGCGTACGATCACCTGTCGTTGGACCTCGTGGCTCGATAGCCCAGCAACACAGCGGTTTCCGGCGCACGGAGCTTCGCGATGTGCGGTGTTCCTACTCTTCCTCGAACTCATGTGACCTGAATCGGAGCGCCTTGCAGTTCTCGTCGACTATGCGCCGGACGGTCTCGCTCACCCCGTCCGGGACGGTTGCCGATATCTCCACCGACACCTCCACTTCCGCTCCCGGCAGCGCACTCAGATGCTGCAGTACCTCCTCGGTTACCACGCTCATGTCGCGACCGGCGCGGATCGGGTCAAGTCCAATCGTCCCGAAGAAACGACGTGGCGAACTGTGGCGAACGCCTCTCAGTGCCCGTGGTCTCCCCAGAGTCCGACGATCCTGGCGTTGAACCGGCTGCATTGCCCGCAGGTGAGGTTCCCTCCTGATTCGAAGCTCCCTCCGCCGAAGCCTCCTCGGCCTCGCGTTGCGCTCGCGCGACATCCGGCTTGACGAGCACGCTCGTCGCATCGAGGTACACCGCGGCCGATGGGTCGAGCGTCAACCCGTCATAGCGGCCCTGCGCCGAAACACTTGTCGCGTACGCGAAGTAGTCGCCACTCTTGAGACCAGCCCGGACCGAGCTCACGAACACCGCCTGATCCCGCAGCCGAGGCAGATAGCAGTAGGCACAGAGTGCATCCCACACCTGCTTGACGGGCGCGTGTGTCCGATCCCTCCAGAACCAGCGGTCGAGTTCCATTCGAAGCAGCGCCGGCGACCATTCGGTGATCATGTGCTCGCTCGACCGCATGTGTCGCGAGACGCGGGCGACGAGGGCATCCCCGCCGCCCGGCACCTGCGGCGACCTGCTCCCCTGGCTGCACGGCGCCAAGGCGCACGCGCACGTCCTCGACCCCGCGCACGCGCTGCTGCGCCACGTGCGGCGCACTGCCGAGGAAGATCGTCCGGGCCACCCGGCGCGTCGCGACGATCTGGCCGAAGCGCGGACTCTCCGAGTCGATCCGGAAGGGTCCTGAATTGGGACCGTCGACATCGCCTTCGAGCACCAGAGTCCAACCCTCGGGTAGATACCATCCGGTTCGTCACCACCGCTTGTCGGCGCAACCGGTGGGAACCAACCTTGGAGCAGTGTCTTCAGCCGAAGGAACGCACGGTCCTGACAGCCTGCGGTGCTCACTCTACTCGCAAGCCTGCGGAATAGCGACGATGAACGGCTCTTCCCTGTCCTTCCGAGAAGGTATTCGAGCGCGTCCTTCGGGTCGGCTGGCTTGGCGTCTTCGGCTTTCCATAGATTCTGTGCTTCCAGCGTCTTGCGGATGGAACTCGGGCCCTTCCAACCGAGTACCGTTGATACATGCGGTGACGTGCTGAATACCCACGCCTCCAATTCGGGCTCGATTACCAGGGAGACTGCCCAGTTCGCCATGTCTGCTTGTCTGAACGTCTTCATTTAGCGGGTCCGGGTAAAAAATCCGCGTGTCGGGGGTAAAGGTCTTGCTGCGCGGTGCCGATAGAAGAGGAGCGTGGGCCTGCTGCGCCGCATACGCGCCATCCTGGAGCAATCCCCATCCGAGCAGGACCCTCGCGACGTTGTCATCGAGCAACAGGACGGGGAGATCGGGCGACTGCGTGACGATCTGGCGCGCCACAAGGGCGTGCACCGTGAGAATGGCCGCCTGCAGCGCCGGAACCACGGCTTGCAGCGTCAGATCGAGCGGCTGGAGCGCGAGAACGACCACCTGAAACAGCAGTTGGGAGCCGAGCGCCGCGCGGGACGCCGGCAAGCCGCGCCTTTCGCTAAGAAGCGGCCACAGGGTCGCGGCGGCCGTCCCGGCCGGCGGCCCGGTGCGCGCTATGGCCGGCAGGGGCGCCGCCCGTGTCCGGCGCGGGTCGACGAGACCATCGCGGCGCTGGCGCCGACGAGCTGTCCGGACTGCGGCGGCGCGGTCGAAGTGACCGGCGCGGCGTCGCAGTATCAGGAAGACCTACCCCCGGTGCGCCCGCTGGTGCGCCGCTTCGACATCGAGGTCGGCCACTGCTCGCAGTGTCGGCGGCGTATCCAGGGCCGGCACGCCCTGCAGACCTCCGACGCGTTGGGGGCGGCCCGCGCACAGCTCGGTCCCGGTGTGGTCGCGCTGGTCGTGGAGTTGCACACCCACGGCGGCCTGCCGCTGGCCAAGGTCGCCGACCTGCTGCAGACCCGCTTCGGCCTGCAGGTGACGCCGGGGGGCCTCGCGAATCTGCTGCATCGTGCGGCACGCGACGCGCGGCCGGCCTACGAGGCGTTGCGCGAGCAGGTTCGCAACGCTCCGGTGGTCACGGCCGATGAAACCGGTTGGCGCGTCGGCGCCCGCAGCCACTGGTTGTGGGCGGCCGTCACCCCGACGACGACCGTCTACGCCATCTGTGCGGGCCGCGGATTCGAAGACGCGCAAGCGGTCCTGGGAGCCGACTTCGACGGCGTGCTCGTGCGCGACGGATGGGTGGTCTACCGCCGCTACATCAACGGCGAGCACCAAACTTGTCTGCAGCACCTGCTTCGACGCTGTGAGCATCTGCTTGAGGATCATCCCCGCTGCGGGTGGGCCGCTCAGGTGCAGGCCACCTTGCAGGCCGGCCTCGCGCTGCGCGACCGGCGCGATGCCGGCGGTCTGAGCGACCACGGCCTGGCCACCGCCCGCGGCCGACTGCTCGCCCGGCTCAGCCGGCTGATCGACAAGCCGCCGCCGCACGACGAGGCCGAGTGCTTCGCCAACCATCTGGCCAACGAATTCGGCGCCATCTTCACGTTCCTGTGGAACCCGTCGGTCGACGCCACCAACTGGCGCGCCGAACAAGCCATCCGGCCCGCCGTCGTCATCCGCAAGGTGTGCGGCGGCAACCGCACCCGCAAGGGCGCCGACACCCAGCAGGTCCTCGCCAGCGTCGTACGTACCGCACGCCAACGAAACCTCGACCTGCCTGCGCTGTTCGCCACGATGTTGCGCGCCCCCGACTCGATCGTCCCCGACGGATTCAACCTTCCGCCGCCGACCGCGTGAGCGGCAGCGCGACACTACCGAGCCGATGCACGACCGCGAACCGGCGGCTGACCGCCGCGCCGGGTGAATGCCGAGAACGTTGACACCCAAGGCCGAGCAACCCGATGCCCGGGTCGGGTGCTTCCAGCCGTAGCTGGCCTCCGCAGCCCAGCAGACCTACTCTTCGTGCCCGGGCAGCCGACGCACCCCGTCCTCGGCTTCCGGCTGCGGCGTGGGTAACAGTGCAGCCACCTCGGCCTCCCGCGCAAGACGGAACGCCGGCCAAAGGAAACCTCGGCGTCGCTCGAACTTCGACGTGCCAGGCCCATTCCACGCCCGTGTCTATTGATGAATCACCCGGTAAACGAAGACGTCTGAACTTCTCGTCGATGAGAGCTTCGAGAGCGGAGCCGGACTCCGTGGGAACGCCGTCCCACGCATGGTCGAGGACGATCAATGCGTGCTCAGCGTCCTGCCGGTAGCCGCGCAGAATATCCGTAGGGCTGTCGTAGCAACCGGGGTCATGGTTCGGATGCAGCAGAACTTCCGCCTCGACGTTTCGAATGCCGAGCGCGTGGGGCCTCTGCAGTAGTGCCTCGATCGTCGCCTTGATCTGTTTGTCGGCGACGACGCAGACGAGGTCCTTCACCCGAGAACCCCGCTTGCGAGCAACAGACCCAGATCCACGGCACCGGGCCAGTCCCGCAGGCGCGGGTGGGCCGAGCCGATGACGACGTCCGTGCCGCTCTTGTCGTCGCGCGCGAAGCACAGCATCTGGTCGACTCTGACCAGACGGGCAACGGTCGGGGAATGGGTTGCCAGGAAAATCTGGGCGTCGCGGATGGAGGAAAGCGAGTCCAGGACCGTCTCCACGTTGCCAGGATGGATCCCGTTCTCCGGCTCCTCCAGGAGATAGGGGCCACCTGGATTGGGAAGGTATGCGAGCAGCGTGAACGCCAGGAACCGCAGCGTGCCGTCCGAGACGAGCCAGGAAGGCGCTTCGAGTCCGCTACGGTAGTGAATGACGAGGTATCGATGCCCGTCTTCCGGACGCCTGATGGTCGTAATGCGCTCGACGTCCGGCAGCGCTTCGCGGACGTGCCATAACCAGTCGGCGTACCGATCGGGGTTCTCCATCGCCACCGCGTCGATGACGTGAGGCAGATTCGATGCATCGGGGAGATAGGTATCGGAACGGTTCGGAGGACTGGGACGGCGCATCGCGTCGCTCCACGGCGCGATGCGCTGCACGCCGGTGGCAAGCATCTGGCGGAAACGCGTTGCGGCCGGGAAGAGCTCCTCATCCTGGGGCAGATTGGCCAACGCCGACCTGTCGGCCGCAATGTGAAACGGGATCGACCGCGCGGACGTCTCGGAACGGAACCTCACGCGCTCGGGCTGGCTGGCCCGCGAGAGCACCTTTTTCCACCCGGAGGGAGTCCGTTTCGCCGAGTCGGTCACGATCCTCACGGGCGGCTCGGGCGGCTTCGGGAAGTCCGCACGCTCGGGTTCGGGCCCGGCGCCGCCGTGTGGTTTCAGCCACAGGGTCTCCGTTGCGATCCGCAATGGCTCCGACACGTCGACCGCAAGCTCGTAGCGGCAGACCCTCGGTGATCCGTTCGCCAGATGCGCGGTAAGACCGCCTGGCACAGGCACCTCCACGGCCAGCTCGAACGTCTTGCGGTGCCGCATCCACGTCAGGTGTTGCGGATCGGCGGCCCGGAGCGGGATACCAAGTGATTCTCTGCCGGTGATTGCCTCGCGGAGGCCGCCCCGTTGCAGGTCGCCCAGAAAGGCCAGCACGTCGAGAAACGTCGACTTCCCGCTGGCGTTCGGACCGACCAGGACGTGGAAGCGATCGAGCCTCTGTGAGACGTAGCGTAGCGATCGAAAGCCGAGGGCCTCGATCCGAGTGACGATCATGCTTGGACTTCCGGCTCGCGGTTCATGGCGCACACTCGGCACGTCCCAGGAGAACCGAGGGATTCAGAACTCACCAACCGCACGCAACCGTCCGATCATATCCCGCGCGTGGTGTCCAGCTCGCCGAGCCTGCCGCGCGCCCTACCGCGGTGCTTCGGCCCTGGCCAGCAGATCCTGCAGCGTGTAGTTGACGCTCGCGGCGTCGAAATCCGGTTCGCGCTGGAACGGCTGCCGGACGTAGTGCACGCGGTGCGTGTCATCGTCGCAGAACTCGACGATCGCCAGGATGAAGTCGTCCGGCTTGTTCAGCGAGTAGAGAATCTCGTTGCGTGTGACGGTGATGGTCTCCGCGTCGCTCCTGCGTCCCTTGACCTCGATGAACCGGAGGGTGCCGGTTGCGGGAACCCGGCTTTCGATGTCGTAGCCGAGCTTGTCGAGCTCGCGGTCGGTCGGCTCGAAGCCGAGACGGCGCTCCGTTTCCATCACGATGGCGCGCCCGGGCTGCAGCCTTCTGGGTGTCCCACGGCACGGTGGAGATCGACGCGGGCCGCCCGGCCATCGCGTCGATCAGACCTCAGGGGATGACCGGCAGGCCACCGAGGACCACCGGCGGCCGGGGCGAAATCTGGGCGTCCCGCTTCAACTGCGCCAGCCGCTCCTGCAACCGGAGCTGCAAGGTGTCCGCCCGCCGGCGCGCCTCGCCCGAGTTGAGCCGGGCGCCGGTCCTGCCGGCCTCCTCGTCGAGCTTGAGCTGCTCGGCGCGGCTGTCCCAGAACGAGATCTCCTTGGTGAGGCGGTCCTTCACAGCGGCTTCCGTCTTCTCGATCAGCGCGACCCGGGCGTCGCGAACGTCTTGCAGATGTTCCGGGACGACGTGAGCGACAGCGTACGCCTGCGCCCTCGGTTCCAGGTCCCCGGTCGATCCAGGCGCACTCGGCGCATTCGAGGATTGCGTCGACGGTGGGCTCCTCTTGCGCCAGCGGGCGATAGTCGAGATAGGGCGCGTAGTGCAGGTGGCGCGGCTCGCCGTCGGGATCGAGCTCGACGTAGAGCACGCGCTTCGAGATGACGCGCCGCTCCGCTGTGCGGGTCACGCTCCCGTCCTGTATCGCGTGCTCGACGGAGAAGAGCACGCGGGGCGCGGTGCCGTCGTCGCGCTCGTCGACGAGTACCGTGCCGCGCTTCAACAGATCACGGTGGCGTTCCAGCGTGAGATCGATGACGGCTCGAGCAGGGGATGCCCCGGGCAGACGAAGGCCGCCGGCGGCTTGCCCGGCGGCGCCACCAAAGACTTCTCGAACGCGATCCGTTCGTAACGCGGCAGCACGGGCTCCCCGACCCCGATCACCCGATCGCGGCTCCGGATCAACGCCGGGACGTGCGTCACCTGGTAGCGGCGGGGCTCGCGTTGCCGCGCCGTTCCGCCGAACCGGCGGAATACGGCGGAATGCCTCGCGGAAGAACGACTCGATGTAGTGGTAGCGGGGCTGCAGCCGGCGGGCTTCCGCCCGCTCCATATCCGCGCGTACGCGTTGGACCCGCGTGGCGTCCATCGCGTCGTGCACGAGTTGGCGGTCCTCGAGGAGATCCTGGAGTGCTGAACGGTCGAGCGCCTGGTCGACAGCAGTGTCCAGCCGGGCGCGCACCTGCGGCTGTTCGCCGTAGCGAATGGCGTTGAGCAGCAGCTCGCGCAGCGGTCGCCCTTCGAACTCCAGCTTTCCGAGCACATCGAACACCTGCCCGCCGAGCGCCTGCCGCGCCTGTTCCAGCTTTTCCAGAAGGCGCCGGTAGACGTCGCCTTCGCGCGTCTCGTCGGCGACGAGGTTCCACAAATGGCAGACCTCCGTCTGCCCAATCCGGTGGATGCGGCCGAAACGTTGCTCCAGCCGATTCGGGTTCCACGGCAGGTCGTAGTTGACCATCAGGTGGGCGCGCTGCAGGTTGATGCCCTCGCCCGCGGCGTCGGTCGCCAACAGTACCTGCACCTGCGGGTCGTGACGGAACGCCTCCTGCACGGTCAGGCGTTCCTCGCGGCCCACGCTGCCGTGGATGACCACGACCGACTCCTCGCGGCCGAGCAGGGTCGTGATGCGCTCCTGCAGGTAGCGCAACGTATCCCGGTGCTCCGTGAAGAGCACGAGCTTCTGCCGCAGGGACGCTCTGTGCCGCGGGATCTCGCCGGCGCCGAACGGGACCTTCGCCTCGCCGGCGCGACCTGCCAGTCCCGCCGTCGTGAAGATGTCGCCGAACAGGCTCGCCAGCTCCCGCCACTTCGTATCCCGGCCACCGCGACGCACGGCGAGTGCGAGCCTCTCGAGCCTCTGCAAGGTCTCGATTTCCGCTCTCAACTCCGACATCGAGCGGGCGGCGGTCGCCTGATCGAGAATGCGCGCCTCGGCCTCTTCGACCTCCTGGTCGGGTGCGTCGTCGAGATCCTCGACGTCGTCCGGATCGAGTTCCGGCGTCGTGAAAGCGGCGCCGGAAGCCAACTGCCCTCCGCGCTGGAGCACCTCCAGCTCGCGCAGGCGGCCCTCCAGCCGCTCACGTCGCCGGCGCAGGGACTGGTAGATCGCTTCGGATGACGAGGCGAGCCGTCGCTGGAGCATGGTCAGCGCGAAGCCGACCGTGCCCGCCCGCTTCGCGTTGGCCAGCGCGTCCGCCCGATTGAACTCCTCCCGCACGTATTCGGTGACGGCTTCGTAAAGGCGGGCTTCCTCGTCGGACAGCCTGTACGGAACGGTGTAGGCGATCCGCTCCGGAAACAGCGGCCTGCCGTCGAACCTCAGCAACCGCTCCTTGACCATGCGCCGCATCAGGTCGGAGACGTCAGCCGTGTGGACGCCGTCGCGAAAGCGCCCCTCGAAGCGGTCCCCATCGAGCAGGGCAAGGAAGAGCTGGAAGTCCTCCTCCTTGCCGTTGTGCGGCGTCGCCGTCATGAGCAGCAGGTGGCGCGTCAGACCTGACAGGAGCTGCGCCAGCCGGTACCGCTTCGTGTACTTGATCTCGCCGCCGAAGAACGTCGCGGACAGCTTGTGCGCCTCGTCGCACACGACGAGATCCCAGCCCGCGTCAGGCGCCTGGAGCTTCTGCTGTACGTCCTCGTTCCGTGACAGCTTGTCCAGGCGCGCGATGACGAGGTCCGTCTCCAGGAACCAGTTCCCGGTGCGCGCGGCTTCGAGCTTGTCGTTGGTGAGGATCTCGAACGGGAGCTGAAACCGACGGTAGAGTTCGTCCTGCCACTGTTCGGCCAAGCTCCCGGGGCAGACGATAAGGCAACGTACGAGGTCGCCGCGGGCGACCAGTTCCTTGATCAGCAACCCCGCCATGATCGTCTTGCCCGCGCCGGGGTCGTCGGCCAGCAGGAAGCGTAGCGGCTGACGCGGGAGCATCGCTTCGTACACCGCCGTGATCTGATGCGGCAGCGGTTCCACCACCGAGGTGTGAACCGCCAGCACGGGATCGAAGAGGTGTGCGAGCCGAATGCGCTGCGCTTCGGAGACCAGCCTGAACAGCGCCCCGTCGCCGTCGAAGCTCCATCGCCGCCCCTCGGCGACGACCTCGAGGCGCGCCTCGTCGTGCCGGTACAGCAGTTCGTTGGCGACCGCGCCGGCCGGCGTCTTGTAGGTCAGCTCAAGCGCTTCGGAGTCGTACCACTGCACGCTCACGACCGTAACCACGCCCTCCGGATGTACGCCCCGGACGGCACAACGTGGCTGAAGGTCCTCAAGCGTCATTGGGCGAATAGCGTGTCTGACAACAGGATCGGGTGCGACGTGCTCGGAAGGCCGTGCGCCTGATGAGAGTACAACAACCCTGAGATTCGGCTCACGGTGGGGCCTTCCAGCCATCGTGGTGCACGGAGAATGAGCGCACAGTCGCGGCGCACGCGTCATTCGCGCCCGGGCCGGGCCGCAACGGGGCGCTTCCGTCGCCACGCTCGCACGCGCGACGCCTTCCGTCCGCGATACCCTGCTCGCAGGGCAGCAGGCAGTTCAGGCTAGGATTACCCTTCGATTGCCCACAGACCGGAGGCGGACCCAACCATGCAGCATCCCACGCCGATCGACCCGCGCGACCACGCCGTCTACGCACCGGACAGGATGGGCAAGACCACCCTTTTCCGATCCGACCGCGTGATGGTGGGCCTCAACGCCTTCGAGCCCGGCCAGGAGCACAAGCTCCACGCACACGCCGGGATGGACAAGGTGTACCACGTCCTCGACGGTGAGGGACTGTTCCTGCTCGAGGGCCGGGAAGCGCCCATGCGGGCCGGCGCCCTGCTGGTCGCCCCGGAGGGCGCGCCGCATGGCATCCGCAACACCGGAACCGGACGGCTGCTGGTGCTCGCGGTGCTGGCGCCGGCGCCGGCGTAGCCCGACGAGCCGTAGCGAGCGCGCAGCGGCAAACGGAAAAAGCGTCGAAAGCGCGACGACCGAGCTTCCGCCGCGCGACATCGTCTCGTACGCGCACCGGCGCGGGTTGCGGTCGGCCGACGTCTCGCCCGGTCGAGGGTCAGAAGAGTCGCAGGCCCTCTCTGGCAATCGCGGCGAACAGGGGATGTTCCTCCCGGCAATGCCGCTCGAACGTCGCCGCGCGGACGACGATGGGCTCGACGGGCAGCGTCGTACGCCGCAGCACCTCGCCGACCCGGTCGAAGACGCGTCCGGGAAGCTCGCCGACCACGAGCAGATCGATGTCGCTCCCTTCGTGCTCCGCCTCCCGCGCGAACGAACCGAAGACGTAGACCGCGTCGATCGCGAAGTCGCGGCGCAGGCCGGCCGCCAGTCGCTTCAGCTCGACAAGGCTGCGCGCGCGCGCTCCAGGATCAAGCGAGCAGATTGCAGACATCGCTCCGCGTCCTTCTCGTCGTAGTAGGCCGACGGCGTCGTCTCGCTGTCGAGTCCATTGGGATAGCGGGTCGGAATGTAGTGCTGATCGAGCAGCCGGGCCTGCTCGTCGAGGTCGGCGAACCCCATGCCGGCCGCCGCGCTCTCCCGGACGAGCCGGCGCAGGCTGTGCGTGACGATGCTCGTCCGTCCCTGCGCGTAGAGCACTGCCTTGAGCGCCTTCTCGCCCGCCTGCTGCGCCTGGAAGCAGGCCCACTCGTGGTGGCCGGTGGCCGCGCTGTCCACCGCCGCAGCGAGATCGGCGCAGGCCTGATCGAACCACACGCGGGCGAGCACGTCGCGTCCGGCCATTGCCTACGATGACACGAGGCGCGTTCCTCGACCAACCGCCCGCGCGCTTGTGAAATGATCGCGTCGTGGAAACAGCGCCGAGGTTCTTCACCGTACTGACGGCATAAACGATGACACCTGACCGGACCGACACGGCGGTGCGGGACGCACGCGGCGTGCGGTCGCTGGCGGACGCGATCCGGGATATCCGCCTGACGGTGCGGTCGTTGCGGCGCAGTCCCCTCTTCACGGCGGTGACGATTGCGACGCTGAGCCTCGGCATCGGCGCCACCACGGCGGTCTACTCGTTCGTCGACGGCATCCTGCTGTCACCGCTTTCCTACCGGCAGCCGGATCGGTTGATGACCGTGCAACTCGTCATCCCCGAGCTGGAGCAGTTTCCTTACTGGCACGCGAACGCCCGTTCCGTCGACGCGTGGCGCCGGGCCTGCGAGACGACCTGCCGGGAGCTCACGGCGCTCCAGCCCACCAGCGTGCTGGCTACCGGCGACAGGACGCCCGAACCGCTGGGCGGGGCGCGCGTCCTGCCGGGTTTCTTCGAGCTGCTGCGGGTGGAGCCGCTGCTCGGGCGAGTCTTCCGGGCCAGCGACGGCGAGACCGGAAGCGCCCGCGTCGCAGTGCTGACGCACGGGCTGTGGCAGCGCCGCTACGGCGGCGACCCCTCAGTTCTGGGACGCGTCATCGCCCTCGATGACCGGCCGGTGGAGATCGTCGGCGTGCTGCCGGCCTCGTTCCGACTCCCGCGGTTCGAGAATCTGGCCGCCACCGACGGCTGGACGGGACGCGCGGACCTCTTCGAGCCCCTCGCCTGGACCGGGTTCCAGATCCGCTCGCCCGGCGCGTTCGACTACCTGGCTCTGCTGCGCCTCCCGCCGGACGTCGCCGCGGACCGGTCGGCCGTCGAGCTGAACGGCATCCTGGACGACGCGTTCGCCTCGACGCCGCTCCATCCGCGGGCGCACGTCCTGCCCCTGGCGGAGCAGGTCGTCGGCGATGCGCGCCGCCCGCTCTGGCTCCTGCTGGCCGCAGTCGTTGCCGTGCTGCTGGTGGCGTGTGCGAACGTGTCGAACCTGCTCGCCGCCCGCTGGCTCGAGCGCCGCCGCGATCTGGCGCTCCGGGGAGCGCTGGGGGCGCCGCCGCGCGACGGGATGCTGCGCGCGTTGCGCGAGAGTCTCCTGCTCGCCCTGGTTGGAGGTCTCGGCGGGGTGCTGATCGCGCATGGGGCGCTGCGCGCCCTGCTCGCGGCGGCACCGGCCGACCTGCCGCGGCTCGACGAGGTGGCTGTCGACGGCGCGGTGCTTGCCGCGTCGTTCGGCGCGACGCTCGCCTGCGGCGTGCTGTGCGCGCTGGCGCCGGCGTGGCGCGCGGGCCGCGTCGCTCCCATGGAGGCGCTGACCGTGCGCGAAGCCGCCGCGGGGCGGCACGGGGCGGCGCCGGCGTGGCTCGTCGGCCTGCAGGCGGCGCTCGGGATCGGGCTGCTCGTCGTGACCGGACTGCTGCTGGCCAGCTTCGTCCGCGTGATGCAGACGGAGCGGGGCTTCGACGTCGAACGCATTCTCGCGGCCGACGTCCAGCTCTCGCGCCCGCGGTACCCGGATCCCGGCGACCTCGCGCGTGTCTACGCCGACGTTCTGCGCGGGCTCGAGGACACGCCGGGAGTGCTCGCCGCGGGGCTCGTTCAGCGCCTGCCGCTGGAAGGGCGCTCGTTCATCGACAGATTCGCGCGGGCCAACGACGTGCGCCCCAGCGTGGAATGGCCGCTGGCGAACTTCCGGTTCGTGAACCCGGACTACGCGCGGGCCATGGGCATCGCCCTCATCGGCGGCCGGATGTTCACGGAAGACGACCGCCGGGGACGGCCCATCGTGATCAGCTCCGAGGTCGCCCGGACGCTCTGGCCGGGCGAAAATCCCGTCGGGCGGCTCCTGCGCCGCGGCGGACAGGATCCGCGCGAGGTGGTCGGCGTGGTCGCGGACGCGCGCGTCGTCGATCTCGAGACCGCTGCCGGCTTCGTCGCCTACATCCCGTACTGGGAGCTCCCGCGGCGGCAGGCCACCATCGTCGTACGCACCGAGTCGGACCCGGGAGCGATGATCCCGGCGGTCACCGGGACGGTCCGCACGGTCGCCCCCGGGCTGCCGGTCCACAACCTCCGCACGATGGACCAAGTGCTGTCGCAGGCCGTCGCCGCACGCCGCTTCCAGCTTTCGCTGATCCTCGCTTTTGCCCTCGCAGCACTGCTGCTCGTCGGACTCGGCGTCTACGGCGTGGTCGCGGCCGCAGTCGAGCGGCGCCGGACGGAAATCGCGGTTCACCTCGCGCTCGGCGCCACTACCCGGCGCGTCTTCGGCATGGCGCTCGGACAGGGAATGCGACCGGTGATCATCGGCGCGGTCTTCGGCCTGGCCGCCGGGGTCGCGACGGGGCGTGCGGTGGCGGCGCTGCTGTACGAGGTGACGCCGCACGACTGGACCGTGCTCGGCACGGCGACCCTCGTCGTTGTCGGCGTGGCTGTGGCCGCGTGTCTCGTACCGGCCGTCCGCGCCGTCCGCACGCCGACCCCGACGCTGCTCAAGTCCGAGTAGGGGCACCGGCGGCCGAGTCGCGAGTTGATCCTCACCGGGCCTCCGGCACAGCACTTGTCAATGACATCCCGACGCAAAGGGAGCAGTCTGCGCGAGGCTCGGACCCGGGCCGGAGAACTCACGCATGTGGACACGCACCCGTCTCTGGTTCAGCGCTCTCGTGGGACGCGACCGCTACGAGGTCGAGCTGGCCGAAGAGTTGGCTTTCCACTTCCAGGCGCAGGTCGACAGCCTGCAACGGCAGGGCATGGCGCCCGCGGAGGCCCGGCGGCGAGCGCGCATCGAATTCGGCGACCCCGAAATCGTCAAGGAGAGAGTGCGCGACGTCAGACTCGGCGTGTGGTTCGAGCAGCTCCGCCAGGATCTCGGCTATGGTCTGCGACTCGTCCGCCGCGACCCGGGCCTGTCCTGCGGCATCGTGGCGATTCTGGCGGTCGTTCTCGGCATGACCACTGCCGTCTGGAGCTTCGCCGACAAGTCGCTGCTCCGTCCCCTGCCGTTCGAGGACGCCGGCCGGCTCGCCTGGCTCCGGGGCAGCGATACGCAGCGCGGGTTCGAGCGGATGCCCATCTCCTACCAGGATTTCCTCGACTGGCGGGAGCGCACCCGCAGCTTCGAGGACCTGGCGGCATGGCGCAACGAGAGCCGCATCCGCTCTGACGGGGCGTTCCCGGAACGGGTGCGCGTCGCCTCCGGCACCGACAATCTCCATGGCCTGCTCGGGACGACGCCGCTGCTGGGCGGCCTGCCCCGGTCGGATACCGATGCCGTCCTGAGCCACGCGTACTGGAACGGTCGATTCGGCTCCGACCCGGACGTCGTCGGCGCGAGCCTGCGTCTGGACGGCAGGAATCTCACAATCGTCGGCGTACTCCCGGCACGCTTCGCGTTCCCCCCGTTTCCGCCGGAGTATCGCCCGCAGGTCTGGGTCTCTCTCGACCACGGCATCGATCCGGCGGCCCGCATCGACCGCGGCGCGCGGAGCCTGTGGGCGGTCGGACGCCTGGCGCGGGGTGCCGACCTCGACGCGGCCGGAATCGAGATGGACGCCATCGCGCTCGACCTGGAGCGGGCGTACCCGGAGACGAATCGGACGGCCGGCGCCAGCATGGGTCCGCTCGGCGAGCTCTGGGGCGATCGACTCCAGAGAGACCTCCCGATCGTCGTGCTGGGAGCGGCGCTGGCGCTCCTGGCGGCCTGCAGCAACGTGGTCGGCCTGCTGATCGGCCACGCGATGCGGCGCCGCCGCGAGTTCGCGGTGCGCTCGGCCCTCGGGGCCGGCGCGTTGCGGCTGGCCCGCCAACTGGCGGCCGAAGTCGGACTCCTCTTCGTGGCCGGCACGGGCGCCGGGCTGCTGCTGGCGCACGCGGCGCTGCCGCCGCTGGTCCGGCAGTTCTCCCAGGGAGGGTCGTACCTGAGCGCCGTTCCGCAGGTGGACGTCCGCGTGTTCAGCGCCATGGCGGCGGTCGCGGTTGCGGCCGGCCTGCTGACGACGCTCGGGCTCCTCGCGGGAGTGCGGCCGGGACGCGGCTCCCTGTCCCCGGCCACGCGCCTCGGCAACGCCCCGCGGCGTTCCGGCCTGCGCCGCGGCGTGCTCGTCGTGCAGATCGGAGTATCGATGGTGGTGATCTTCGCGAGCGCGCTGCTGACGGCGAGCTTCCGGAGCGCGGCGACCGAGCCGGTTGGGTTCGACATGACCAACCTGCTTGCCCTGCGGATCGAGACGCCGCCGGAGATGCGCGGCGAGTCCGAGCGCATGGAGAGCCTGCTCCGGCAGATAGGAGAGCGGGCCGACCTCGTCGCGCCGGGCAGTTCAGCGGCCCTGGCGTACTCCGGCCCGTTCGGCAGTCTTGGCGCGTCCCGGTTCTTCGAGGTCTCGAGGCAGCCTGTCCCCGAAACCACCCAACCGCCGTTGGCCGGGTACCGGTTGGTCAGCCGCAACTACTTCGATCTGCTCGGGATACCGGTGCTGCGGGGACGGGGACTGCCCGCGCGAACCGGAGGCGTGCTTCCGGTGGTGGTCAACCAGGCGTTCGTCGACAGGCACCTCGACAGCGTGAACCCGGTCGGAGCCGGTTTGCGCTTCTTCTCGGAGCTGCAGCAACGACTCGACCGTTCCCGGGCGATCGAGGCCGAGATCGTCGGCGTGGTTGCGGACGAGAAGTTCTGGCGGCTCGACGCAGAGCTGCTGCCCCAGGCGTACGCCAGCATCGAGTCGCAGCCTCCGAACGGGTTCGACCTGCTTATTCGCACATCCGATCCGGACGGCGCACGCGACCGCCTCAGGACCGAGCTCTCGCCCCTGCTGCCGGGAGTGCCGATCGACCGCCTGCGACGCATCGAGGACTCCGCCCGCGCCACCGTCCGCGGGCGGTGGCTCGGAGTCGCCGTCATGAACCTGCTGTCGGTTCTGGCGCTGGCGTTGGCGCTGGTCGGCGTCTACGCCGTTCTGAGCAGCAGCGTTCACGAGCGCCGTCAGGAGCTGGCCATCCGCGCGGCGCTGGGCGCGCGGCAGTCCGGCCTCGTGCGCATGGTCGTGCGGGGCGGCCTCCTGCTCGCGGCGGCGGGCGTTGCCTTGGGGGTCGGCGGATCGCTCGCGGCCGGCCGGTTCCTGGCGAGTCACGTCTACGGGGTCTCGGCGACGGACCCGCTGGCGATGGCGGCCGCCGGGAGCCTCCTGCTGCTTCTGGCCGTCGCCGCCGCGTGGCTCCCGGCGCGGCGGGCCGGCCGCATCGAGCCGGCCGCCGTGCTGCGCCAGGGGTAAGGCCGCCTACTGCCTGCCGATCGCCGCCCGGCCCTGCCGCAGCACGTACTTCTGGATCTTGCCGGTCGCGGTCTTCGGCAACTGCTCGACGAAGGTGAAGCGGCGCGGCGCCTTGAAGTGGGCCATGTGGTCGCGGGCGTAGGCGGTGAGCTCTTCGGCGGTGGCCGACGCTCCGTCGTTGAGCAACACGAAGGCATGGGGCGTCTCGCCCCAGCGCTCGTCGGGAACGCCGACAACGGCGATTTCGCAGATGGCCGGGTGGCGCATCATGACGCCCTCGACCTCGACCGACGAGATGTTCTCGCCGCCGCTGATGATGACGTCCTTGAAGCGGTCGCGAATCTCGACGTAGCCGTCCGGGTGGACGACCGCCGCGTCGCCGCTGTGGAACCAGCCGCCGCGCATCGCCTTCGCGGTCGCCTCCGGGTCGTTGTAGTAGCCGGCGGTGACGACGTTGCCGCGCACGACGATCTCGCCGAGGGTCTGCCCGTCGCGCGGGACCTCGTTGCCGTCGTCGTCGACGACCCGCAGCTCGCCGGAGGTGATGAGCTCGACCCCCTGCCGCGCCTTGACGGTGGCGCGCTCGTCAGCCGCAAGGTCGCGGTGCTCGGGACGGGGCTCGCAGACGGTGATGAACGGCGCGGTCTCGGTCAGTCCGTAGACGTGGATCAGCTCCCACCCGAACTCGCCCTCGAGCCGCTGGATGGTCGCGGCGGCCGGGGGCGCCCCGGCGGTCATCACGTTGACGCCGCGCCGGACCTCGCCCCGCGCCTCCGCGGGCGCGTTGGCCAGCATGATCAGCACGGTCGGCGCGGCGCACATGTGCGTGACCGACTCTTCGCGCATGAGGCCGAAGGCCCGCGCGGGGTCGACCGCGCGCAGGCAGACGTGGGCTCCTCCGACCGCGGTGACCACCCAGGTGAACGTCCAGCCGTTGGCGTGGAACATCGGCAGCGTCCACAGATATCGCGACCCGCAGTTCATGGGCCAGTGGACGAGGGTGCCGACCACGTTCGCCCAGGCGTTGCGGTGAGTGATCATCACCCCCTTGGGCCGCGAGGTCGTGCCGCTCGTGTAGTTGATGGTGAGCAGGTCGCTCTCGTCCACCCCGGCCGCCTCGAAGACTGGATCCTCGGCCCCGAGCAGCGCCTCGTAGTCGAGCCATCCGGTGCGCGCGCCCTCCAGCGCCACGTGGTGCTCGACCTCCGGGCACGCGCCGCGGACGCCGTCGACCGCCTCCAGGTAGTCGGCGTGCGCGCAGACCACCTTCGCGCCGCTGTGGCCGATGATGTAGGCGATCTCGTCCGGGGTCAGCCGGAAGTTGATGGGGACCAGCACGGCGCCGATCTGCGGCACGGCATAGAAGGATTCGAGCTGCGCGTGGGTGTTGGGAGCGACGTAGGCGACCCGGTCGCCTTTCCGGACGCCCAGCCTCTGCAGGGCGGCGGACCAGCGATCGCAGCGCGCGAAGAACTCGCCGTAGGTGAGCCGGAGCGAGCCGTCGAGCACCGCCTCGCGATCCGCGTAGAGGCTGCGGGCGCGGCGCTGAAACTCCAGCGGCGTGAGCGGCGTTTCCACGATGGCCCAGGATGATAGCATGGAGGGTTGAGCACACTGCCACCGGAGATATGCCATGACGTTCGTCTCATCGCTCGAACCCAAGCCGGTCTGGAGCCACTTCGACACCATCCTGACCATCCCGCGCGCCTCGAAGGACGAGGAGCGGATGCGGCGGCACGTCATCGCCGCGGCGTCCCGCGCCGGCTGCGACCACGCCGTCGACGACGCCGGCAACGTGGTGGTGCGCAAGCCGGCCAGCGCCGGGCATGAGGGGGCGCCGGTCACCATCCTGCAGTCGCACCTCGACATGGTGCAGGAGAAGAACGCCGACGTCGCCTTCGATTTCAGGACCGACGCCATCGTGCCGCGGCAGGAGGGGGCGCACCTCTACGCCACCGGCACCACGCTCGGCTCCGACAACGGGATCGGCGTCGCGACGATGCTCGCGGTGATGGACTCGACCGACCTGGTCCACGGACCGCTCGAGCTGCTGTTCACGATCGACGAGGAGACGGGGCTGACCGGCGCGGCGCAGCTCGACGCCGGCCTGCTCGCCGGACGCCGCCTGATCAATCTCGACTCCGAGGAAGAGAGGATCCTGTACGTCGGCTGCGCGGGCGGCGGCGACATGCGGCTCTCGCTCGGCGTGACGCCGGCCGGGACCGGCGGCGACGACCGGGCGGTGACGGTGGCCCTGCGGGGACTCAAGGGCGGCCACTCCGGCTGCGACATCCACCTGCAGCGCGGGAATGCCGTGTGCCTGCTGGCGCGCGCCCTCTGGGCGGCCCGCGCCGGCACGCCGTTCCGCCTCGCCCGCCTCGAAGGGGGCAGCGCCCACAACGCCATCCCGCGCGAGGCGTTCGCCACCGTCGTCGCCGCAGCGGCCGACGTCGACACGATAGCCTCGGCCGTGCGCGCGGAATTCGAGGCGTTCCGGGAGGAGTACCGGCCCGCGGACCCCGGCATGACGCTGGCCGTCGGCGAACCTGCGCCCGCGGACCGGGCCTGGACGGCCGACGCGACGGCCACCGTGCTGCGGCTGATCTCCAGCCTGCCGCACGGCGTCGAGGCGATGAGCTACGACATCCCGGGCCTCGTGGAGACGAGCAACAACGTCGCCACGGTCAAGGGCGCCAACGGCTCGCTCGTCATCACCACCAGCTCGCGCTCCTCCGTGGACGCGGAGCTCGACGCGCTGCGCCGCCGCATCCGCGCGACCGGGGAGCTCGCCGGCGCCGAGGTGGACGTGCGCCCCGCCTACCCGGGCTGGAAACCGAACATGGAGTCGGAGGTGCTCGAGGTCGTCAAGCAGGTCCACGCGCGGGAGCTGGGCTCGGAACCGGAGGTCGCGGCGATTCACGCCGGACTGGAGTGCGGCATCATCGGCAAGAAGATTCCCGGCATGGACATGATCTCGTTCGGTCCGGTCATCGAGGCCCCCCACTCCCCCGACGAGCGGGTGCACATCGACTCGGTGGGCCGCTTCTACCGGCTGTTGACGGCCACGCTCGCCGAGCTGGCGTAGGGTCGCCCGAAGCCAACGAGCAGCCGGCGGTTGGGAGCGGACTGCGGCGTCGCATCCCGCGGCCGGCTCAGGGATTGCCGGCTCGCTGCCGCTCCTCGTGGCGCGCCCCGCCGAGGATGCCGGTCACCGCGCGGTTCCCCTCGTGGCAGGCGTACTCGTAGAGGTCGTAGCTCATGTCGCGCTTGAGCGGCAGCTCCAGCGTCCAGGGCTGCGTATAGACGTGCGGATCCTCGACGCGGACCTCCCAGTCGAGGATGTCCTCGGCCACCCTTGTGAAACGCTCCACGAGCCGCAGTTCCGGGCTCACCGGGACCCCGTGCATCCGGCCGGAGTTCTGGTTCGGCATGATCCAGCCCTTGGGGGTGAAGTTCCGCGTCTCGACGACCAGGGTCTCCCCTTCCCAACGTCCGCGCGCGTCGCCCATCCACTGGGCGATCTTCGAGTCGACGAAGGGACGGTCGTCCAGCGGGACGATGCGGGGCTCGCGAACCATCTCGTAGAGGATGACGACGTAGCCAGGAACCTGGAAGATCTGGTTGCCGGTGTTGTAGGTGTTCGGGATCATCGAGCCCGGCATGCCGCGGGTGATGCAGCGGCTGTACGGGCTCATGTTCTTGTGCGAGTCGGTGCGGTTGGCGACGAGCCAGCGCGCGCGGGCATCGGCCTCCGGCCGCGTCGGCACGCGTCCGTTCGGCGGGTCGGCGATCATCGACGTGCGCAGGGTGTAGACGACGGTCTCGCGCGGATCGCTCCAGAAGTAGTTGTAGCCGCGAGCCAGGCTCCCGGACGCGGTGGTGCGCGTGCTGCCCGGCGCGCTGTCACGCTCGAGCATCTCCCGGCCGCGGCGCTCGATCGCGGCCGCCTCCTCCTCGGTGTGGAAGGCCTGGTCGCCCAGCCGCGCCGGCCGCTCGAGCGGCGTCAGGGTGTCGTTGGTCCAGATGCCGGAGATGTCCGGCTGGCCGGCGGCGGTGCGCGGCGCGCGATAGCCGGGATCGGGCGCGACCCGCGGCTGCCCGGCCGCAACGTGCGCCAACGTCAGTGCCAGAAACGCCACGGCCGCCGCGACTGCAGTCCGCTCGTACATCATTTCTCCGTCTCGACAGCGTTCGATGCGGCGA
This sequence comes from Vicinamibacterales bacterium, assembly GCA_963662835.3. Taxonomy (GTDB): domain Bacteria; phylum Acidobacteriota; class Vicinamibacteria; order Vicinamibacterales; family UBA8438; genus WTFV01. Next base: position 4,231,962 of record CAXXVU020000002.1, on the reverse strand, counting down.
ATCGCGGCGCGTCCTCGGACGTGGTCCCCCCGCGCCCCCGCGTCGGGTAGGCGGACCCTACTCCGGTTCCTCGCCACCTGTTCCCATTACCGTGGCGCCCGATTCGTGCGCCGCCGCCAGGCGTTGGTCGACGACCACGAACGGCACGTCGTGCCCCAATTCTTCCTGCAGATGGTAGCAACTGGCGAGTTGGACCGCATCCGACGCACGCAATGCGTACGTGTTCAGCAGGGCGCGTGCGCGTGACCGCAGGCACCAATTCGACGACCAGGAACGAGGGCAACTCTCGATCCAGTCTCGCGAGCCAGGCATCGCGTTCCTCGACGGTGCAGACGCCGACGCGCGCCTGGCGCGCAAGCGCGGACGTGACCTCTACTTCCGAAAGACGACTGATTGCCGCTGTTCCTGAAGCCAACAGTCGTTCGACCGTTCTGGTCCCTGCCTCGCGCGCGTATCCCTTCACCAGGGCGCTCGCATCGAAGTATCGAGTCAGAATCGATCCTCTCGATCCTCGCTGATCGTCCGGGCGAAGCTGTGTCCACGTCCGTCCGTCCGACTGACCACGCGGGACAGAGGCGTTCCGGTTCCGGTCACGACGCCTTCGGCGCGCAGCCTTTCGAGCCGCGCCTCGACGGACTGTCCGGTCATGTCGACCGGGGTAACCGTGGCGACCGGTCGGCCGCGGTCGGTGATCGTCAGAGTCCTTCCCTCGCGGACCTGACGGAGGTATGTGCCGAGACGCGTCTTGAATTCCCGCGCTCCGACGGCAAGCGGCTGAGGCATGTGGTCATTGTGACTACATGCCTTCGGCGTGGTCAATCCACCCGACCGGGCCCCATGTCCTCACAGCGCCGGATCGCCGAGAGACGACGGGTCCGTGACCGCCGCACCTCCGGCGTCACTCCACCGGGTTGCCGCGTGGGTCCGTGAGGGTCCGGTAGCCGTCCACGCGATCGCGGGCGACGTGAGCGTCGCGGTAGAAGCCGGCCGTGTCGAAGGTGACCGTCACGACCTCCGCGCCGGGGTTCTCCCAGTACCAGCCGTGCACGCCGGTGAAGGGGGCGATGTAGCTCCCATGCGCCACGTCGTTCTCCTGCGCGTCGAAGCTCTCGGCGTAGCCGGGCGGCGCCCCGTCCGGCGCGCTGTGGAAGTTGTACTCGAGAGGCCCGGTGGCGGCCCAGGAATAGACCATGGCGCCGCCCTCCTGAATGCGGTACGTGTACTCGACCCATTCGCCGGGGCGCACGCGGAACTCGTACGAATCGATCCGGTACTCGTCGTCTTCCGCCGTGATGGCGACGACCTGCGCCAGCGCGAGCAGGCCGAACAGCTCGCCGGTGCCGAGCGGATCGACCCCGCGCTCGGCCGGCAGCACCGCCCCGACGAAGACCAGAGCCGCCACGAGCAGCGACGCGAGCGCCGCGATGCCGAGCCGCTTGATGGAGGTCGGCGGGGCCGTCGACGCGGGAGCGGGAGCGGTCATCAGGGATAGTAGACGTAGCCGAACAACTGCTGCGCGGTAAGCAGGAACCCGCCGCCCATCAGCGCCGCGTTCGTCACGAAGGCGTGGCGGACGAAGCTCGGACGCATCCGCCAGATGGTGATCGCGATGAGCACGGCGCTCAGGGCCAGGACCTGACCGATCTCGACCCCCACGTTGAAGCTCAGGATGTTGGCGACCAGGCCGTTGTCGGTGACGGTGAACTCCTGCAGCTTCGTGGCGAGGCCCAGCCCGTGGAACAGCCCGAAGATCAACACCGCCGCCTTGGTGTTCGGCCGCACGTTGAACACCCGTTCGAAGCCGCCCATGTTCTCGAACGCCTTGTAGCAGACCGACAGGCCGATGACGGCGTCGATGAGATACGCGTTCACCTCCAGCCCGCCCAGCACCCCGAGCAGCAGCGTGATGCTGTGGCCCAGCGTGAACAGGCTGACGTACAGGACCACGTCCCGCAACCGGTACAGGAAGAAGATGACGCCGACGAGGAACAGCAGGTGGTCCGTGCCGGTGACCATGTGCTTCGCGCCCAGGTACATGAACGGCGCCGGCGCCGGGCCGTCCACGCCCTGGACGAACGCGGCGTTCTGCGTGTCCATCGGGTGGCCGGCGGCGGCCTCGGGGAGCACGAGCAGCGCCAGCAGCAGCGAGGCGGCGACAGCGAGGCGCAGGAACCGGCTCATGCCGTGAAGGATACGGTTCGCCGGCCGTACATGCAACGGGCCGGGCGTCAGCGTGCGGCGCCCGGCCCGTTGGAATTGCCGGCACCGAGCGCGAAACGAAGCGGCGCGCGCCGAGAACCGGCGCGCGCCGGCTCCGATCCGGCTACTGCTCGTTGGTCGGCCGTCCGCCCTTCGGGCCGATCGTGTTCCGCAGGACGCCGACGTTCTCGAGCTCGATCTCGACGACGTCGCCCGGCTGCATGGCCGAGGTCGCCCCCGGGGTGCCGGTGAAGATCATGTCGCCCGGCTCCAGCGTGACGTAGCGGCTGGCGTAGCTGACGAGGTACGCCGAATCGAACAGCAGGTCGCGGGTCCGCTGCGACTGCATGACCTGGCCGTTGACCCGCGTCTGCAGCAGCAGATCGTTGTAGTCGGCGCCGCGCGCCATGACCGGCCCGACCGGCCCGAAGGTGTCGGCGCCCTTGGCGCGGAACCACTGCAGATCGTTGCTCTGCCAGACCCGCTCGCTGATGTCGTTGCCCGGCGCGACGGCGAAGATGTGGCCGGGCGCGTCCTCGACCGAGACGTTGCGCGTCAGTTTGCCGATGATCAGCACCATCTCGCCTTCGAAGTGCAGGTTGGTGGCGTCCTCGTAGTAGGTGATCTCCGCCTCGTGGCCGATCAGCGACGTGGCGTGCTTGTCGAACAGGCCGGGATACTCGGACGGCGCGGCCCCGCCGAGGTGGCTGCGGTAGTTCAGCCCGGCCGCGACGACCTTCTTCGGCTCGCTCGGCGGCAGCAGGGTGACGTCGCCCAGCGCCACGGTGGCGCCGGTCCGCTCGTGCGACCCGAACACGTCGCCGCTGAGCTGGTGGATGGTCTCTCCCTCGAGGACGCCGTACGAGGTGGCGCCGTCGTGCTCGTACCGCACGTACTTCGTCACGTCCTGTGCGAACGCCGACGCGCCGACGGCCAGCACCGCGACCGCCACGACCGCCGACACGAGATGCATGCGCTTCATGGCCCTTCCTCCTCTGGAACTGTGGAACTCGACCGCGCGAGCGAACCGCTCACGCGCCGGGAATATAGCACCCGACGGCCCGGGTCTCCGAGAACGCCAGGGTCTCTCCGGCGGCGAGGCGGCGCAGACGGTCGTGCAGATCGCGGGTTCGGGGCGCCCTGCGCGCCACGCCGAACGACACGAAGCGGTCGTCGATGCGGCCCCGGTAGACCAGCCGCCCATCGGCGTCGAACACTGCCGCCTCCGGCGTGACGGTGGCGCCGGCCAGCGCCGCGAGCGCGCCGTCCATGTCCCGCAGCGCCCCGAACGGATAGCCGAACGAGGAGTGGTGCTCCCGCAGCTCCTCGACCGGCCGCTGCGCGTCCACGTAGACCAGCCGGAACCGAACCGCGCCCGTGAACTCACCGTGGAGCCGGCGAATCTCCGGCGCGTAGCGGTTCGAGATCGGGCAGTCGGTCATCACGAACAGCAACACGGTCGCCTCGACGCCGTCGCCGGGAGCGAGCGGCGAGACCACCGTCCCGTCGAGCCCGGGAACGGTCAGGGCGGGGGCGGACCCGGCCGGACGCTCGAACTCCGTCCGGCCGTCCGCGGCCGTGAGCCCGGCGACCACCGCGAACCCGGCGACCGCAGCCGCCGCGGCGAGTCCGACGCCGGCCGGCCGACGGCGAATCCAGAGTGTCATGCCGATCCCGTAGCCTAGCACGCCCGCGTGCTATCCTGCTCGGCAGGGACGGGCCGCCCCGCGGGCGCCGCGGACCCGCGCCGCCCGCGTAACGGATCCCTGCACATGACTGCCACTGCCGACCTGCTGACGCGCGACCTCGCCCATCTCATCCACCCGCTCCACGAAGAGCCGCTGCACCGCAACGCTCGCGTGTGGGTGAAGGGTGACGGGGCGATCCTCACCGACGCGGACGGCCGCGACTACATCGACGGGCTCGCCGGCCTCTGGAACGTCACGGCCGGGCACGGCCGCACCGAGCTGGCCGACGCGATGCGCGGGCAGGCCGCGGAGCTGGCCTACGTGTCGGGCTACGCGGGCAGCTCCAACCCGCGCGCCATCGAGCTGGCCGAACGGCTCTCGGCGCTCTGCTACCCGTCGATCAACCGCTTCTTCTTCACGAGCGGGGGCGGCGAGGCGACCGACAGCAGCATCAAGATGGCGCGGGCCTGCTGGAAGCTGCGCGGCCGGCCGGACAAGACGAAGGTCATCTCCCGGATCGACGGCTACCACGGGGTCACCCTGGCCGCGATGAGCGCCACCGGGCTCAGCCGCTACTGGCCGCTGTTCGAGCCGCGCGTCCCCGGCTTCTCCCACATCCCGGCCCCCGACCCGTACCGCTACGAGGCGCCGCCCGGCGAGAGCCAGGGTGTCGCCGCGGCCAACGAGCTCGAGCGGGCCATCCTGCGGGAAGGTCCCGACACCGTGGCGATGTTCATCGCCGAGCCGGTGCAGGGGGCCGGCGGCGTCATCGTCCCGCCGGACGACTACTTCCCGCGCATCCGCGAGATCTGCGACCGGTACGACGTCCTGCTCGTCGCCGACGAGGTCATCACCGGCTTCGGCCGCACCGGCCGCCTCTTCGCGCTCGATCACTGGGACGTCGAGCCCGACATCGTGCAGTTCGCCAAGGCGATCACCTCCGGCTACTTCCCCTTCGGCGGCATCGGCATCAGCGACCGCGTGGCCGAAACGCTCGACGAGGCCGCCGAGCCGTGGATGCACGCCTACACCTACAGCGCGCACCCGGTCGGCTGCGCGGTCGCGCTCCGCACCCTGCGGATGATCGAGGACGAGCGGTTCCCGGAGCAGGCCGCGGCCAAGGGCGACGAGCTGCTGGCCCGGCTCAACGCCGCGCTCGCGGATCACCCGCATGTCGGAAACATCCGCGGCAAGGGGCTGATGTGCGCGGTGGAGCTGGTGGAGGACCGGGCGAGCAGGCGCTCGTTCCCGGCCGGCCGCGGGATCGGCGCGGCGGTGCTCCGCACGTCGATTGACCGCGGACTGGTGAGCCGCGTGAAGGCCGACACCTACGTGCTGGCGCCGCCGATCGTGATCACGAGCGCGCAGATGCAGCGGACCGTCGACATCCTGGCCGAATCGATCCGCGCCGTGCTCGACTGAAGCGGGGCGCCGGGCTCCCCGTCAGGACCGTTTCGGCCGGCGCCACCAGGACCGCATCCGCCTCGCCGCTTCCGGCCCGGCCAGCGCGGCGCCGCCCCAGAAGATCACCTCCGCGACGACGATGAGGGCGGTCGCCACGGTACCGCGCGCTGCAACGCCGAGGGGCAGGAACGGGACGCCGGGGAGCAGGATCCACAGGCCCAGCGAAGCGCTCATCAGGATCACGCCGACCACCGCCCACCGGCTCGGACGCGGCGCGGCCCGATCCGGCGGGCGTTCCGGCGCGACGGGAGGCGACGGGAGCGTCACGCCGCAACGCGCCCGTTCATCACTGCGCCGGCCGACCGCAGCCGACCTCATCGCCGCGATCGCTCACGGCCCGGTCGACTCCGCGCCGTTCCGGCCGACCGAGAAACGTCCGGCCGCGTTCCCCCGGAACGTCCCGTGCTCGAGCCACTCGCGTGACGCCTCGTGCATGAAACGGTACTGCGTCGTCTCCCAGACCGCGAAGTGCGTCGCGCAGGCCATCGTCACCAGCACCCTGGCGTCGGTCCCGGTCAGGTCCTCGTAGAGCTGCTCGTCGGGGCCGAGGAGGCGGTCCTGCTCGCCGACCAGGATCAGCGTCGGCGCCCGCACCTTGCCCGCGTACTCGCGATTCCAGCCCCACGAGCCGGCCGAGGTCCGCACCCGCATCACGCCGTGCGGCGGTCCCCAGACCGCGCCGCGCTGGTCGTAGGCCATGACCGTCTGCCAGATGACCCTCTGAATGCCCGGATCGATCTGGCCGTCGCAGGCGACCGTGGAACGCCAGCGCCCGTTCTCCAGCGTGTCCCGCGTCTGGAGGCGCATCGGCACGTCGCCGGCCGGGATTGCCGCCGGGGGCTCCGACGGCCCCTCCCGCCGGTAGCCGGGGGCGAACAGCACGAGCTTGTCGATCTTGCCGGGATGGCGCGCCGCGAAGCCGCCGGTGCGCGGACCGCCCGCGGACCAGCCGACGAGGCTGACCCGGTCCACGCCCCGCAGCTCGCGGATGTAGTCGACGACGCGGCCGATCTCGTCCCAGTCCGACCGGCTCGTGGTCAGCCCGTGCCGGTAGCTCGGCTCGCAGTCCCCGGCCAGCGGGTTGGGCGTGACGATGGCGCGGTTCTCGGCCGCCATGTTGCACGGGTCGTCCATCATCGGCCGCGGCGACAGGCCGTAGCCGGTCTGGTCCATCGAGAAGGTGTCGAACCCGGCCGCGGCCAGATGCTCCATCCAGGAGTAGTCCTTGTAGGGCAGGTCGTAGTCCGGCACCGACGGGATCGACCCGCCGTGCACGAAGAGCACCACCCGGCCCTCCGGCCGCTCGCCCGCCGCGATCCGGTCGGCGAGCTCCCGGCTCAGCTTCTCGTGCAGGAAGAGGCCGACCCGCTCGCCCTCGTTCGCGGGCACCGTCGACGTGTGCGGCACGAAGCGGTCGACGGTGACGAAGGCGTCGTCCGCCGCGCCGAGTCCGGTCGCCGCCAACGCCAGAGCGCCGAGCACAGCCGCCAGGGTGCTCACCCGCCGTTTCGATGTCGTCGTTTCGAACATGGCTCACCTCTCCTGACGACCGTGCGCGTGCGCATTACCGCGCCGGCTGAATCGGCCCCTCGGCCGGGCGGGCGGTCTCGTCGACCGCGTACCCTCTCGCCTTCCAGTCGTCCAACGCACAGAATTCGCCGGCACTGTAACCCTGAGACCTGAAGAGCTCCGCAGCCCGGGAGCTCCGCCCACCGGCGTTTCAAAAGAAGACGAGCCGCACGTCCCTGGGGATGTCCGGCATGCGGGCCTCGAGCTCGCCGACCGGAATGTGGATCGAGCCGGGGATCGAGCCGCTCTCGACCTCGTAGTCCTCCCGCACGTCGATCAGCAGCACCTCGGCGCCGGCGTCGAGCTGCGCCTTCAGCTCGTCGACCGCCAGCCGTTCGGTCTGCGCGGCCACCGGCGCGGCCAGCAGCAGGCCGAGCATCGGAAGCCATGCGGCAACCAGTGCCCGTCTCACGAATCGCTCCGTTCTCATCGGTGACACCTCGCTGTTGAAGATGGATCAACGCTCGCCGAATCCCGTCCGCTGCCGGCTCAATGATGCATCAAGCGGCGCGTTCGCACCAGCCCGGCATGCTCCTGCCGCCTGCGAGCGGACCATCGCCGACGACGAACCGATTCCGCCGGGCGCGCATACGGGTCTCGCCGTCAGGCTCGCGGGTTTGCAGGACGGCCGACCGCCGGGGCTGATAGAATGGGGGCCGGCCGCGTGACAGCCCGTCTGACCCGCCGGATCGGCGTCGCATCCTTCGTCGCGTCCATCGCGATGAGTCCCGCGGTTTCGGCTCAGGAACCGCGGATCCTCGCCGTAGCGCCGTTCACCAACATCAGCGCCGAGCCGAGCCGTGACTGGATCGGGGTCGGCATCGCCGAGACGGTCGGCTCGGACCTGGGCAGGGCGGACGATATCGATGTCCTCAGCCGTGCGACCGTCGACGGAGCAATCGCCAACCTGGGCGGCGCCGGAGCGGGGCGGACCACCGGTCCCGTCGCGATCGGGGCAGTGCGGGAGCTCGGCGCGGACTATCTGCTGGCGGGTTCCTTTCAGCAGCTCGGCGCGCAACTGCGAATCACGGCGCGGCTGATGGACGTCCAGAGCGAGGCGGCGGTGGAAGCGTTCAAGGTCGATGGACGAGAGAACGACCTCTTCGAACTGCAGGATCGACTGACCCATGAGGTTCGCCGTGCCGTGAGACGAATGCCCGGCCGGGGCGGCGGGACCCCCATGACCTACGACGGCGCGGAGACTCGGGAGAGCAACGGAGGCGCGAACGGCGAGGGCGAGGTCTCGTCGCAATCCGGCAACGGTAACGGCAACGGCGCCGGGCGCTACACGCGATACCGCGAAAGCGGCCCGAACGGCGGACTGGACGCCTCGCCGTCAGCCGGCCCGCGGGGCCTCTCGTCAGGGATGGTCCCGGCGGACGGCGGCGGCGGCGGCGAGCTGCTGCTGGGCGGACCACCCGCGCCGCGAGCGGGGCCCGCAGCGCAGGCCGGCCCGGCAGCCGGCTTTGCGATAGGCGGCGGCCGGCGCAGCGTGCAGGCGCGCCGGACGGACGAGCCGCCCACGATAGACGGCCGCCTCGACGATGCGGTCTGGCGCGACGCCGTGCTCATCACCGACTTCACCCAGACCAACCCGGTCGAAGGTGCTCCCGCGACCGAGGGCACGGAGGTGCGGATCGCCTACGACGCCGACCACCTCTACTTCGCCTTCTACGCGCACTACACGAACCCGGACGAGATGCGCGCCAACCGCGTGGATCGCGACCAGACGCGGCGCGACGACTGGATCGCGGTGATGTTCGACACGTTCCTCGATCAGCAGCGCGCGTACCGCTTCTCCGTCAACGCGTACGGGGTGCAGGGGGACGCCATCCTCCGGGGCGGCCGGAGCATGCGCGGACCGCCGGGGGGCGGCGGCGATTCGTCCTGGGACGCGCTGTTCGAGACCGGCGGCGCCATCGTGCGCGACGGGTGGACGGCCGAGATGGCGATCCCCTTCAAGAGCCTGCGCTACCCGTCCCGCGGCGACGGCGAGCACCGCTGGGGCTTCCAGATCACCCGCACGCTGCAGTCGAAGGACGAGACGCTGGTCTGGGCGCCGATGACGCGGGCCGTCGCGGGCGTCCTCACCCAGATGGGCACCCTGGGCGGGCTGCGCGGGCTGTCCGTCAGCCGCAATCTCGAGATTCTGCCGACCGCAACCGCCATTCAGCTCGGCCGGCTGACCGACACCGGCTTCGTGGAGGACGGGACCCAACCCGACTTCGGGTTCAACATGAAGTACGGCGTCACGTCGAACCTCACCGCCGACTTCACCCTCAATCCCGACTTCTCCCAGATCGAGGCCGACCGCCCGCAGATCGAGACGAACCAGCGGTACGCGCTGTTCTTCCCCGAGCTGCGGCCGTTCTTTCTCGAAGGGCAGGAGATCTTCCGCACGCCGGGCCGCACCAATCTGGTCCACACGAAGACCATCGTCGACCCGCAGATCGGCGCCAAGCTCACCGGCAAGACCGGCAACACGACGCTCGGGGTGCTCGTCGCGAACGACGCGGCGCCCGGCAAGCTCGACGATTCGAGCGAGTACGGTTTCGGCGAGACGGCGAACTTCGTCATCGGGCGCGCCCGCTACGATCTCTACTCGCAGTCGTACATCGGCGCGATCATGACCGACCGCGAGTTTCTCGACTCCTACAGCCGGGTGGCGGGGGTCGACGGGCGGTTCCGGCTGGGCCAGACCCACCGCGCGCAGTTCCTGGCGGTCACCTCGTCGCACCGCGACCTGGACGGCATCGCCGGGAGCGGACCGATGTTCAACGCCGAGATCCGGCGCGACAGCCGCCACCTCAGCTACAGCGTCGACTTCAACAGCATCGACCCGGACTTCCGCACCGACGCCGGCTTCGTCCGCCGCGTCGACATGCAGCAGCTCGACGCGGACATCGAGTACGAATGGTGGCCCGAGAGCTGGCTGATCAGTTGGGGGCCGCAATTCCGCTACCGGCGCAACGTCGACCACGCGGGGATCCTGCAGGACGAGGACCTCCGCGCCGACATCAGCGCCCGGTTCGCGCGCAACGTCTTCTTCCGCGCCGACGCGCAGCGGGAGATGGAGCGCTTCGAGGGCATCGACTTCCACAAGACCCGCTACTCGATGCGCAACGGCATCAACACGAGCCGGCGCTTCTCGCTGTTCTACGGCATCGACTGGGGCGAGCAGATCCGCTTCGTCGAGAACCCGTTCCTCGGCCGCATGCTCGACTACAACGTCGGCCTGACGCTGCTGCCCACCACGCGCCTGAACGCGCAGTTCAGCCTCGACGCCGCCCGGTTCAACGACATGCACACCGGCGAGGTCGTCTTCGACGTGAAAATCCTGCGCACGTTCACCACCTACCAGTTCACCGACCGCCTGCTGGTCCGCAACATCCTGGAGCACAACACCGGCAACGGAAAGGTGGGGATCAACCTGCTCTTCACGTATCGCGTGAATGCCGGCACGGCCTTCTACATCGGCTACGACGACCGGCTGCAGGAAGGCATCTACCTGGACAAGGATCGGTTCTACAACCGCGACCTGCAGCGGCAGCAGCGGGCGTTCTTCACGAAGCTGCAGTACCTGTTCCGCTACTGAGGCCGCCCCGGCCGGCGCCGACCCGCCGCCGCCGCACGCCCGCGCGCCCGAACGGCCGCCGCCGGCGCGTGATGTACGATGGCGGGCGGATGGTCGCAACCGCGCATCGCTCCTCACTCGACCAGGCGTTGCAGGCCCGCCTCGACGAACGCGGTGCGCGCGCCGTCCGGCGGCGCCTGCGCCCGCTCGACGGCGGCATCGGTCCGCGAGTGTGCATCGACGGACGTTCCGTCATCCAGCTCTGCTCGAACGACTACCTCGGGCTCGCGGCGCACCCGGCGGTGGCCCGGGCGGCGGCGGACGCGGCGCTGGAGCACGGGGCGGGAGCCGGATCGGCGCGCCTGATAGTGGGGACATCGGCCCCGCATGCCGCCCTCGAGCGCGACATCGCGACGTTGAAGCAGACCGAGGCAGCCGTCGTGTTTTCCTCCGGGTATCACGCCAACACCGGCGTGCTGCCGATCCTCGCCGGGGAGGAAGACGTCATCCTGAGCGACGAGCTCAACCACGCCAGCCTCATCGACGGCTGCCGGCTCGCGCGCGCGGCAATCCGCGTCTACCGGCACGCGGACGCCGGGCATCTCGAAGACCTCCTGCAGGAATCCCGCGGCTTCCGCCGCCGGGTGATCGTGACCGAGACGGTCTTCGGCATGGACGGCGACCTCGCGCCTCTGGCGGACCTCGTGGCGCTGGCCCGGCGGCACGACGCCTCGCTCGTGGTCGACGAGGCCCACGCGACCGGCGTCTTCGGGCGCAACGGCGGCGGGCTCGTCTCCCAGCTCGGGCTCGGCGATACGGTCGACGTGCAGATCGGCACGCTGAGCAAGGCGCTCGGCTCGCTCGGCGGCTACGTCGCCGGCTCGGCGGCGCTGGTCGACTGGGTCGTCAACGCGGCCCGCACGTTCATCTACACGACCGCCCTGCCGCCGCCGTCGGTCGCCGCGGCCCGCGCCGCCATCGCGGTGCTGGCCGCCGAGCCCGAGCGGCGGGACCGCGTCTGGTCGCACGCGGGCTTGGTCCGCGAGCGCCTGACGGAGATTGGCTATACCCTCGGCCCGAGCCGCTCGCCGATCCTCCCGGTCCTCGTCGGCGGCGCCGAGGCGGCAGTGCGACTGAGCGAGGCGTTGCTGGCCCACGGGGTGCTGGCGCCCGCCATCCGCCCGCCCACCGTGCCCGACGGCACCGCCCGCCTGCGCGTCACGCCGACGGCGGCGCACACGGCGGACGACCTGGCCGAGGCGATCGACGCGTTCGCGGCGGCGGGGCGCGAGACGGGCCACCTGCGATGAGCGCGCCCGGCGAGCCCGCCTCGTCCCACGCAGACCTGCGGCGCCTGGACCGCGCGCACCTCTGGCACCCGTTCACGCCGATGCAGGCGTGGCTCGAGGAGGACCCGGTCGTCATCGTCCGCGGCGAGGGCAACGAGCTGATCGACGACGGCGGGCGGCGCTACCTGGACGGCGTCTCGTCGCTCTGGTGCAACGTCCACGGGCACAACCACCCGGCGCTGAACGCCGCCATCACGGCGCAGCTCGAGCGCGTGGCGCACACGACGCTGCTCGGCCTGACCCACGTGCCGGCCGTCCGGCTCGCCGAGCGCCTGGCGGGGCTGGCCCCGCCCGGCCTGACCCGGGTCTTCTACTCCGACGACGGCGCGACGGCCGAGGAAGCCGCGCTGAAGATGGCGCTCCAGTACTGGCACCTCAACGGCGCGCCCGGGAGGACCCGCTTCGCCTCGCTGGCGCAGGCCTACCATGGCGACACGCTCGGGGCGGTCGGCGTCGGCTACGTCGAGACCTTCCACCGGTTCTTCAAGCCGGTGCTGGCCGACGCGCTGCGCCTGATACCGCCGCACGTGCTGCGCCGGCGCGACCGCCTCTCGCCGGCCGACGCGCTGGACCGGGCCGTCGCCGAGGCGCGCGACGCCATCGCCCGGGAGGGGGACGTGCTGGCCGCGGTCGTCGTCGAGCCGCTGATGCAGGGCGCGGCGGGGATGTGGCCGCACCCGCCGGAGTACCTGCGCGCGCTCCGGGAGGCCACGTCCGAGGCCGGCGTGCTCCTCATCTGCGACGAGGTGGCCACCGGGTTCGGCCGCACGGGCACGATGTTCGCCTGCGAGCAGGCGGGAATCACCCCCGACCTGCTCTGCGTGGCCAAGGGCATCACCGGGGGCTACCTGCCGCTGGCCGCGACGCTGGCGACCGAGACCGTCCACGACGCGTTCCTGGGGCCGCCCGCCGCAGGCCGCACCTTCTACCACGGCCACACCTACACCGGGAACCCGCTCGGATGCGCGGCCGCCCTGGCCAACCTCGACCTCTTCGACCGCGACCGGACCCTGGACCGGCTGGGACCGAAGATCGCCCGCCTCGAACGGCTGCTCGCGAGTGAGGTGGCGCCGCTGCCGCACGTGGAGGACGTTCGGCAGTGCGGAGTCATGGTCGGCATCGAGCTCGCGGCGGACGCCGCCGGACGGCGCCCCTATCCTGCCGCCGACCGGATGGGGGCCCGCGTGACGGCGGAGGCGCGCCGGCGCGGGGTCATCGTCCGCCCGCTCGGGGACGTCGTCGTGCTGATGCCGCCGCTCTCGATCACCGGTGCCGAGATCGACCGGCTCGTCAACGTGGTCCGCGACGCCGTCGCCAAGGTCACCGGCGCCTGATGGAGGGGCTCTTCGTCACCGGCACCGACACGGGGGTCGGCAAGACGTTCGTCGCGCGCGGCATCGCCTCGGCGCTACGCGCGCGGGGCCGGCGCGTCGGCGTGCTGAAGCCGATCGAGACGGGCTGCGGCGGCACCCTCGACCGGCGGCCCGCCGACGCCCTCGCGCTGCGGGCGGCGGCCGGCAGCACGCTCCCCCTCGACCGCATCTGCCCCTATCGGCTCGACGCCCCGCTCGCCCCCGACGTGGCCGCGCGGCTGCAGGACGTTCGTATCGATCCCGCCGTGATCGCCGCGGCGTTCCGCGCTCTGGACCGGGATCACGACGTCACCCTCGTCGAAGGCGCGGGCGGCCTGCTGGTCCCCATCGTGGAGCGCTACTCGATGGCCGATCTCGCGCGCGACCTCGGCCTGCCGCTGCTCGTCGTGGTCGACTCGAAGCTCGGCGCCATCAACCACACGCTGCTCACGCTGGAGGCCGCCGCCGCACGCGGGCTGGCGGTGCGGGGCTACGTCCTCAACCATGCCGCGGCGGCGGACGAAGCGGCCGCCACCAACGCCTCGGTGCTGGCGCGCTGCACCGGCACGCCGTGCCTGGGCGCGATCGACTGGACGCCGTCGGCCGAACGGGATCCGGGCATCGTCGTCGAGCCGGCCATCGACTGGAAGCGGCTCTTTCCCGGCAACGGCGACCGCGACTGATTTCCGGGCTACGCGCGCTCCGCTGCGACGGCCTCTCCGTGCAGGCCGAGGCGCTCGAGGAAGGCGGCGTCCGCGTCCGGCTCCGGGTTGGGCGTGGTCAGGAGACGGTCGCCGAGAAAGATGGAGTTCGCGCCGGCGAGGAGGCAGAGCGCCTGGGTGACCTCGCCCATCTGCATGCGGCCGGCGCTCAGCCGCACCTTCGATTGCGGCATCAGGATGCGGGCGGCCGCGATCATCCGCACCACGTCGTCCCAGGGCACCGGGTCCCGCTCGGCGAGCGGCGTGCCCTCCACCGCCACCAGCGTGTTGATCGGCACGCTCTCCGGCTGCGGGCGCTGCCGGGCAAGCTCGAACAGAAGATCGATGCGGTCGTCGTGGCTCTCGCCCATCCCGAGGATGCCGCCGCAGCAGACCTTCATGCCGGCGTCCCGGACGTGGCGCAGCGTATCGAGGCGATCGTCGTAGGCGCGGGTCGTGACGATCGACGCGTAGAAGTCGCGGCCGCTGTCGAGATTGTGGTTGTAGTAGTCGAGCCCGGCTTCCCGCAGACGCTGGGCCTGACCACTGTCGAGCATCCCGAGGGTGGCGCAGCTCTCCAGACCCTGCGCCTTGATCGCGCCGACCATCGCAATGACCTGATCGAACGCCGGACCGTCGGCCGCCTGCCGCCAGGCCGCGCCGATGCAGAAGCGGTCGGCGCCGCCGGCCCGCGCCCGTGCCGCCGCAGTCGCGACCTCGGATACGCTCATCAATCGGGTGGCTTCGACACCCGTGTCGTAGTGCGCCGACTGCGGGCAGTACGCGCAGTCCTCCGGGCAGCCGCCGGTCTTCACGCTCAGCAGCGACGCGCACTGCACGGCCGCCGGATCGTGATGGCGCCGGTGCACGCCGGCCGCCTCGTAGACGAGGTCGAGCAACCCGCGGCCGTAGAGCGCGGCCACGCTGTGACGGGTCAACGAATCGTGTTCCATGCCGTCCGCACTGTAAGGACCCACAGGCTCCTGCCGAACCGCCCCGATTATAGTGGCTGGGCGCGATCCCGACCGGCCGGCCTCGCGCCACCCCCGCAGTACCCCGGCCACCTGCGCCGCTCTCGGGGCACACCCTATAATTGAAAGGTCATGTTCGACGGTCTGAATCACGAATCCCTGGTGGCGCGCGAGCGCGCGCTGTCCGCAGAGTTCGAAGCGCTGAAAAGCGCCGGTCTCGCGCTCGATCTGACGCGCGGCAAGCCGAGCCCCGAGCAGGTGGCGCTCTCGGATGGCCTCGAGGAAGCGCTGTGCGGAGACTACCGCCTGGCCGACGGCACGGACGCACGCAACTACGGCGGCCTGCTCGGCATCCCGGAGGCTCGCCGCCTCGGAGCCGAGCTGCTCGGCGTTCGCCCGGAAGAGACGCTCGCCGGCGGGAACGCCAGCCTCGCGTTCATGCACCAGTACGTGCTGCACGCTTGGCTGAACGGGCCGCTCGGCCCCGAAACGGCCTGGCGGCGCGAGCCCGGCCCGCTGAAGTTCCTCTGCGTCGTGCCGGGCTACGACCGGCACTTCACGATCACCGAGAGCCTCGGCTTCGAGCTGGTCAACGTCGCTATCGGCGAGGACGGCCCGGACATGGACCGGGTCGAGGCTCTCGTGGCCGACGACCCGCGAATCAAGGGCATCTGGTGCGTTCCGAAGTACTCGAACCCGACCGGTCAGGTCTACTCGGAGGAGGTCGTCGAGCGCTTCGCGCACCTAGCGCGGCGGGCCGGCCCCCACTTCCGCATCCTGTGGGACAACGCGTACGCGGTTCACGACTTCGACGACGATCCCCCCGTGCTGGCGAACCTCATGGACCGCTGCCGGGCCGCGGGCACCGAGGACAGCGTGGTTCTGTTCTCGTCCACGTCGAAGATCACCCGCGCGGGAGCGGGCATCGCGTTCATGGCGGCCTCGGCCGCCAACCTCGCGTCGTTCACCAGCTTCCTCGGGGTGCAGACGATCGGCCCCGACAAGATCAACCAGCTCCGCCACGTCCGCTTTCTGCGGGACGGCGACGGGATCCGCGCGCACATGCGGCGGCAGGCGGCCATCGTGCGGCCGAAGTTCGAGCGGGTGCTGCACCACCTGGATGAAGGGCTGGCGGCCGGCGGCCCGGGATCCTGGAGCAGGCCCCGCGGCGGGTACTTCCTCTCTTTCGAAGCACCGGACGGGTTGGCGTCCGAGATCGTGAGACTGGCCGGCGAGGCGGGCGTGAAGCTGACCCCGGCCGGGGCGACCTATCCCCACGGACGGGACCCTCGCGACTCCAACATCCGGCTCGCTCCGACCTACCCGTCGCTCGACGAAATCGATCGTGCCATGCCGGTGTTCGTCACGGCCGTGGCGCTGGCGGCGGCCCGCAGGCGGCTCGGTCAGGCCGCCGTCCACGCCTGACGACCGGAGTCACGCGGAGCAATCATGAACGCCATTCGGAGCAGGGTCGTCACAAGAGCATCGGTGTCGGCAGTCGCCGTCCTGGTGGGCTGGAGCCTGCCGGCACAAGCCGCCGCTCAGGCGGCGGTCACCTACGACGAGGTGGCGCCGCTGCTGAGCGAGCACTGCGCCGGGTGCCACCGGCCGGGAGGCCTGGGACCGTTCAGCCTGACCACCTACGCGGAGGCGCGGGAACGCGCCGACCGGATCGTGGAGATGGTCGCCGCCGGGCGGATGCCTCCCTGGCAGCCGGTCCGCGGCTACGCCGCGAGGGCCTTCGAGGGCGAGCCGCGCGTTGCCGAAGCCGACGTCGACCGGCTGAGGCGCTGGGCCGCGGCCGGCGCCCCGCCCGGCGGTGGACGGGCTGCGACGCCGCCCGCGCCCGGTCCGGAGTGGCCGCTCGGAGAGCCGGATCTCGTCGTCTCGATGACCGCGCCGTACACCGTGACGGCGGGCAGCGGCATCGCGTACCGCAACTTCGTGCTGCCGGTCGACCTCCCCGAGCCGCGCTGGGTGCGGGCCGTCGACGTTCGGCCGGCCGCGGCCGCGGGGGCCGTGATCCAGCGGGCGCAGGTATTGCTGGACGACACCGGCGCCGCGCGCCGCCTGGAGGAGGAGCAGGAGCTTCCCGGCTACCCGGGCCTCGCCGCGGACCACGGGCGCTTCCCGCCCGGGGCCTTCCTCGTCTGGTCCGGCGGCCGCCGGACCGCGCCGCCGGTGCGAGACATCGCGTGGCAGATCGATCCGGGCACCGACCTCCTTCTGCAGCTCGGCTTGCGCGCGCGCGAGCAACCGATCGAGGTGCAGGCCTCGATCGGACTGTACTTCGCCGACGAGCCGCCGGCGCGGCGCGCGGTGGGCGTCGTGCTGGACGCGCCGGCGCTCGACGTCCCGGCCGGCGAGCCGGCCCACGTCGTGGAGGACCGCTACCTCCTGCCGGTCCCGGTCGACGTGGTGGGCGTCTATGCCTATCTGCACCGCCTGGGCTCGGCGGTCGAGATCACGGCCGAGGCGCCCGACGGAACCGCGCTGGGCCTGTTGCGGATCGACGACTGGCGTTTCGACTGGCAGGACGGCTACCGCTACTCGGAGCCGGTGCGCCTGCCCGCGGGAGCCCTGCTGCGAGCCCGCTTCACCTTCGACAACTCCGGCCCCGATCCGCAGGACCCGTCGTCCCCGCCGGTGCGTGTCCGCTACACCCCGGACGACACTTCTCTGCGGGCCGAGGCGTTCCTGCAGGTGCTGCCGGCAAGCCCCGAGGACGAGGCCGCGCTCGTCGAGAACCTGGGGCTCAAACAGGCCCGCAACGACATGCTGGGCCTGCAGGCGATGCTCCGCGTCGATCCGGACGACTACCGGAGCCACACCGATCTGGCGGCGCGCTACCTGACCCTCGGCCAGTACGCGCTGGCCCGCGAGCATCTCGACCGGGCGCTGGCGCTGGCCCCGGATCACGCGACGGCGCACTACAACCTGGGCTCTCTGCTCGTGGCCGAGGGCGATGCCCAAAGCGCCATCGAGGCGTTTCGCGAGGCGGTCGCGATCCGGCCCCGGTACGCGGCCGCGCACAACAACCTGGGCGCGCTGCTCGCCGCCACCGGCTCCCTGAACGACGCCATCGTCTACTACCGTCTCGCCCTGCAGTTCGGCGCGCGCGACGCGAGCGCGCACTACAACCTGGGCAACGCCCTGCTGGCGACGGGGGGAATCGAGGAGGCGATCGACCACTTTCGCGAGGCGCTGACGCTGACGCCCGACGATCCGGACGTGCACACCAACCTCGCCCGCGCCCTCGTCGCGACCAGCGACCTCGCCGGAGGCGTCACCCACTACCGGCGCGCCCTGGACCTGAACGCGCGGATTCCGCTGGCGCTGATAGGGCTCTCCTGGCTGCGCGCGGCCGCGCCCGAGGCGGCGCTCCGCTCGTCGTCCGAGGCGCTCTCGCTCGCACAGCAGGCGGTCGCGCTGATCGGCGCGGACCACCCGGAAGTGCTGGATACGCTGGCGGTGGCCTACGCCGCCGCGGGCCGGTTCGACGATGCGTTGTCGACCGCCCGCAAGGCCGCCGAAGCAGCCCGCGGGACCGCGCTGGCCGGACTCGTGCCGGCCATAGAGGGGCGCATCCGCCTGTACCTGACCTTCCGGCCCTACCGCATGCCGGTGCCGGAACCCTGATCGAGCCCGGCGGACCCGCACGCCGCCCGGACGAACGCCTCGATCGCCGGAAACCGCGGCTCGACCGGGACGGCATCCGGCAACCCGGGCACCTCGCCCCGGTCCGTGAGCCACGCGACGCACGGACGGCCGTACTGCACCGCGAGGCGGGCTTCGCTCGCCGTACCCGCCGACCCCGGCAGGACGATCACGACGTCCGAGGAGAGCACGTTCAGGTGATTCCGGGAGGCCGGACCGGCTCCCCCCGGACCCGCCTGGTCCAGATGGGTGCGAACCGCGAGCTCCACCCAGGGGTTCGGGTAACCCGGCGGCGCGGCGCCGGGTCTGCCGCCCGCCGCGGCAGGCAGGATCCCGATGGCGATGCCGCGGCGATCCGCCACCCGGACGAACGCCTCGGCGACCGCGGCCATCACGCCTGCACCGCCGCCCGTCAGCAGGTGGCAGCCGGCCCGCGCGATCCACTCGCCCAGGCGCTGCGCGCGCTCGGCGTGCGGCTCGCGGCCGGACCCCATCACCCCCACGACGGGCAGCCGCGGCAAAGCTTCCATCGGCGCCCACTATAATGTCCCGATGCGGAACACGAGGCCGCCGGCGGCGCAGCTCCCGCTCGTCCTGCTCGTCGGTTGCCTGGCCGCGGCGTGCGGGGCCGGGGGCGCGGCGTCCGACGCGGGGTCGGACGGGGAGCCCGTTCAGCTCAGCTTCGAGCACCGTTCCGAGTGGCGGCAGCTCTGGATCGAGGGCACGACCGACCTGCCCGACGGCGCGTTCGTCGACTACCAGGTGGCGCACGAGATGAGCGACACCACCCCGGCCGGCGAGTGGCCGGCCACCAACCTGATCGAGTCCGGACGGGCGTCTGTGACGGAAGGCCATTTCTGGACGCGGATCAACACCTTCAACTGGCCCCGCGGCAGCGTGCGCATCGTCGTGCAGTTTCCCGTGCCGCCCCAGCCGGCGGAGGTGGACGCGCGGTACGGCCGGCTCGGCGAGCGCCTGGCCGGCGACAACGTCATCACCGTGGCCGGAGCGCGAATCGTCGAGGTCGAGCACGTCTTCGATCACCGCCGGTAGAGACCATGCTCGACGAACGGCAGGAACGCCTCTGCGCCGAGAGCCGGTGGGACTTCTCGGACCTCTCCGCGCTCTTTCTCAACTGCACGCTGAAGCGCAGCCCGGAGCTCTCGCACACCGAGGGGCTCATCCGGATCTCGCGCGCCATCCTGGAGAAGAGCGGCGTCGGCGTGGAGCTGCTGCGGCCGGTCGACTTCACCATTGCATCCGGCGTCTATCCGGACATGCGCGAGCACGGCTGGGAACGCGACGACTGGCCGGAGATTCTCGACAAGGTCCTCGCCGCCGACATCCTGGTCATCGGATCGAGCATCTGGCTGGGCGACAAGACATCGGTCGCGACGCAGGTGATCGAGCGGCTCTACTCCGCCTCGCATCACCTCAACGGCGCCGGCCAGTACGCCTACTACGGGCGAGTGGGCGGCTGCCTCGTCACCGGCAACGAGGACGGCGCCAAGCACTGCGCCATGAACATCCTGTACTCGCTGCAGCACCTCGGCTACGTCATCCCGCCGCAGGCCGACGCCGCCTGGCTCGGAGAGGCGGGTCCGGGGCCGTCGTACCTCGACGAGGGGTCGGGCGGGCCGCAGAACGACTTCACCAACCGGAACACCACCTTCATGACGTGGAACCTGCTGCACATGGCGCGGATGGTCAAGGACGCGGGGGGCATTCCGGCGCACGGCAACCAGCGATCGGCCTGGGATGCCGGCTGCCGCTTCGATCATCCGAATCCGCTGTACCGCTGACCTGCGACAGACCGTCGCCGCGGTCGTTTCCCGGCCCGACGCGGAACGGCCGCGAGATGTGGTAGCGTGTCTGGCGGCGTTGCGGGTGGATGCCGGTCGGCGGGGCGTGGCGCAGTCCGGTAGCGCGCCTGCTTTGGGAGCAGGAGGTCCCGAGTTCGAACCTCGGCGCCCCGACCATTTCACTTCGACTCCACCGGCCCCGGCCCGGTTCCCGCCCATGGCGAGAGACCTCGACGCCGTTTTCCGATGATCGCGCCACTGAGCAGGTCGCCGCTGCTGGTCTTTCTCCTGCTGGGGACAGGCATCTTCGCGTGCGAGCGCTGGCTGGCCGGACAGGATGCCGGGCAACGGATCGTCACGGTGACCGGCGAGCAGGTGGACGCGCTCCGCGCCCGTTGGGACGCGCAGTGGGGCCGGCCGCCGGCCGATCGGGAACTGCGGGGCCTGCTCGACGAGGCGGTCCGGGAAGAGATTCTCTATCGCGAGGCGCTGCGGCTGGGCCTCGACCGCGACGACCTGATCGTGCGCCGCCGGCTCGCCGAAAAAATGACCTTCATGCTGGAGGACAATGCGCAACTGCCGGCACCCGGCGCCCGCGAGGTGGAGGCGTACTTCGCAGCGCACACCGAACGGTACCGTGAGCCCCGGCGGACCACCTTCCGGCACGTCTACCTGAGCGGCGACGCGCGAGCGGACCCGAGGCGCGACGCGACGGCGCTGCTCGAGGTGGTGCGCGCCGGCGGAGCGGACGGCTGGAGACGGGCCGGCGACCCGTTCCCGCTGCTGAGTGAGTACGCGGACCGGACCGACCGGGAGATTGCGGAACTGTTCGGCGCGGACTTCGCGGCGGCGCTCGACGGCCTTCCGGCCGGGGATTGGCGAGGACCGCTCGGCTCCACCCACGGCGCGCACCTGGTCCAGGTGCTGAACAGGAGTACGCCGCGGCCTCCGGCGCTCGACGACGTCCGGGAGCGGGTCGTCCCGGATCTGCTGGAGGCGCAGCGGCGGGATCAGAACCGGGTAGCGCTGCGGGCGCTGCGCGAACGCTACGACGTCCGGATGCCCTCGGCGGAGTCTCCCGGGGAGCGACCGTAGGGACATGGCCGCGATGACATGGACGGTCGCGAAAACGCGGCCCGGGCACCGCGCTCGGCGCTGCCTGCCGTTGCTTCTGCTGGCAACGCTCGCCTTCCCCGCGGCTCTCGCCGCGCATGAGGTGCGGCCCGCCTACCTCGAGGTGACGGAGGTGTCCGCCGGACGCTTCGAGGTGCTCTGGAAGCAACCGATCCTGCCGGACGCCGACCCCGGGCTCGTCCTCCGCCTGCCGATTGCGCCGAGATTCCCCGCGCACTGCCGGGAGAGCGACCGCGCGCTCCCGGACCTGACCGCGTCCGCTCTCATCGAGCGCTGGACGCTGACCTGCGGCGAGACCGGCCTCCGGGGCGCGGAGATCACCGTCGACGGGCTGCCGCGCACCCTGACCGACGTCCTGCTGCGCGTGCGCCTGCGGGACGCAACGTCCGTCGATCACCTGCTCCGCTCGGAGGCGCCGCGCGTGGTGCTGTCCCCGGGATCGGGCGGCGGGACCGCGGTCCCCACCTACCTGCTGCTCGGCATCGAGCACCTGCTGTTCGGATTCGACCATATCCTGTTCGTCGTCGGGCTGCTGTTCTTCGTCCGCCGGCCGCTGCAGCTCGTGCAGGTGGTGACGGCCTTCACCGCGGCGCACAGCGTCACCCTGGCGCTGTCGTCGCTCGGGGTGTTGACGCTGTCGCAGCGGCCGGTGGAGGCGGCGATCGCGCTGAGCATCCTGTTCCTGGCCGTCGAGCTCGCCCGCGGTGCGGGAAGCGAACAGTCGGTCATGGCGCGCTCGCCGTGGACGATCGCCTTCGGCTTCGGCCTGCTGCACGGATTCGGGTTCGCCGGGGCGCTGGCCGAGATCGGGCTGCCCGAGTCGGCCCGCGCGATGGCCCTGCTGCTGTTCAACGTCGGGGTCGAGATCGGCCAGCTCGCCATCGTCGGCGCGCTCCTGGCGCTGCTGCAAATGGTTAAGATCCGGCGCGTCCCGGTGCCTGCCTTCGCCGCGCGGCTACCGATCCACGTCATGGGCACCGTATCCGCCTACTGGTTCGTCGAACGCGTGCTCTCGATGGCCCCGGCCGTACCCTGACCGCTGCGCCCTGGACCACGTTGGAGGTGTCATGCCACGTCAAGACCGCCGTTCCGAAGACTCCCGCATGGGCCGTCCGCAGGCCGCCGCACGAGCAGGCATCGTCGCCCTGCTGGGGCTGACCCTCGCCGGGTGCACCGGCGACAAGGGCCGCGTCACCGCCGCGGGACCGCAGAACACCGCCGCAGCGGCCGGCGCCGCCGCAGCGGCCGGCACCGCCGCGGCGGCCCCCAACCCGTTGCGCAACGTCTACTTCGGCGACCTCCACACGCACACCAACTTCTCCTACGACGCATTCCTCAACGGCACCCGGGCGACCCCCGACGACGCCTACCGCTACGCGCAGGGCGAGCCGCTGACCCACGCGGCCGGCTTCGAGATCCAGCTCGACAGGCCGCTGGACTTCTTCGCGGTCACCGACCACGCCAGCTTCCTGGGCATGCTCCCGGCGATGCTGGATCCCGAACAGGAGGCCTCGCGCCATCCCGACGCCGAGCTGGCGCGGCGCATTGCGGCCGGTGAGCTGACCGGCGCGGACCGGGGAGCGGCGTACGCCGACATCCGGGCCCACACCCTGGGGGTGCGCGAGGGCCTGCTCGACCTGAACGTGGTGCGCTCCGCCTGGCGCGAGACCATCGCCGCGGCCGAGCGCCACAACGACCCGGGCCGCTTCACTACCTTCATCGCCTACGAGTTCACCGGCAGCCCGGAGAACCAGAACCTGCACCGCAACGTGATCTTCCGCGGCAGCGCGGCGCCGGAGGTGCCCTTCAGCCGTCTCGACTCGTTCAACCCGGAGGAGCTGTGGGCGTGGATGGACCGTAACCGCGAGGCGGGCATCGAGGCCCTGGCCATTCCCCACAACTCGAACGGCTCCAACGGCCTGATGTTCCGGCTCGCGACCTACGCCGGCGAGCCGCTCGACGCCGCCTACGCCGAGATCCGCACCCGCAACGAGCCGCTGGTGGAGATCACCCAGACCAAGGGCACGTCCGACACCCACCCGGCCCTCTCCCCCAACGACGAGTGGGCGGACTTCGAGATCTGGTCCTACCGCATCGGCGGCGGCACGACCCCGAGCCAGCCGCAGGGCAGCTACGTGCGCGAGGCGTACCTGAACGGCCTGCGCCTCGAGGACGAACGCGGCTTCAACCCGTTCCGCTTCGGCCTCGTCGGCGCCACCGACAACCACGCCGGATCGGGCGCGCCCGGCGAGTCCGACTACTTCACCGCCGGCGGCCGGCCCCAGCGGGGCGCCTCGATTCCGTTCGACCCGCCGCGGCCGGACGGCAGCCTCTACAGCACCTCGCCGCTCGGGGCGATCCGCGGCGCGTCGGGGCTGACCGGCGTGTGGGCGGAAGAGAACACGCGCGAGTCGATCTTCGCCGCGTTCCGGCGCAAGGAGACCTTCGCCACCACCGGGCCGCGCATGCGGCTGCGCTTCTTCGGAGGCTACGACTACGCGGACGATCTCGCGGACGATCCCGATCTCGCCGCGGCGGCCTATGCCGGCGGCGTCGCCATGGGCGGCGAGCTGGCGGCGCCGGGCGATCGGGTTCCCCGCTTCCTCGTCTGGGCGAGCCGCGATCCGGCGGGCAACCCGCTGGCGCGCCTCCAGGTCGTCAAGGGGTGGATCGAGGGCGGCGAGGCGCACGAACGGGTCTACGACGCCGCCTGCTCGGACGGAATGTCCGTGGATCCGGAGACGCACCGCTGCCCCGGCAACGGCGCGACGGTGGACCTCGGCACCTGTGCCGCCGGCGGCGACGCCGGCGACGCCGAGCTGCGCACGTTGTGGACCGATCCCGACTTCGATCCGGCGCAGCGCGCCGTCTACTACGTGCGGGCGCTCGAGAACCCGTCCTGCCGCTGGTCCACCTGGGAGGCGGTCCGCGCCGGTGTGGAGCCGCGCCCCGATCTTCCGGCCACCATCCAGGAGCGGGCCTGGTCGTCGCCGATCTGGGTCACGCCCTGACCGTCACGACGCAACGGTTCGGAACCTGGTGGCGCCGGGAGGCTGCGCCGGCCGCACGCACGCAGCACGCGGCCGGCGGGGTGCTCGCCGGCATGCTCGCCCTGGCGATTGCCGGCGCCGTGTGGCCGGCGGTGCCGGACGTGTCGGCGGCGGTGCTCGCGTGGGTGGCGCTGGCCCTGCTGTGGCCGGGGATCGGCCGGCGGCAGCAGCTCCAGGCGCTGGTGTTCGTCGCGGCCGGCGTGGCCGCCTTTCTCTGGGGCGCCAGCCGCGGGGCGCCGCTGCGTCTCGACAGCCTCCTGGGCCAGAACCAGCCGATCCTGTCGATGCTGGCCTCCATCACCCTGCTGCGGCTGCTGAACCGCCCGCCGCGCACCGACGACCCCGAGCTGCCGCGCGGCCTGAGCGCCTACCTGCAGAGCATGCTGGGCGTTCACGCGTTCGGATCGGTCATCAACATCTCGGCCGTGATCATCATGTGCGACAGGCTGACGCGCGCGCGGCCGCTCGGGTTCAACCAGGCGCAGCTCTTCAGCCGGGCGTTCAGCGCCGTCGCCTTCTACTCCCCGTTCATCGGCGGCGTCGCCCTGGCCCTGTCCTACACGCCCGGGTCGAGCCCGCTGGTGATGATGCTGTTCGGCCTGCCGCTGGCCGCGGCCGCCTTCCTGCTGCTGTACCGGTTCGCGCGCAGCGGCCGGGCCGAGGACGTCGACGGCTTCCGCGGCTACCCGCTGCACCCGCAGGACCTGAAGGTGCCGCTGGCGCTCGGCGCAGGGGTCCTCATCGCCTCGGTGGCGATGCCCGGCTACTCCGTGCTGGCCCTGATCACCATGGTCACGCCCGCGGTGGTCGTGGGCGTCCTGCTCAAACGCAGCGGCGCAGGCGGTCTGCGGCCGGCGCTGGCGGAGTACGTGCGGGAGCGCGCGCCGCAGATGGGCGGCGAGCTGGCGCTGTTTCTCGGCGCCGGCGTGCTGGCGGCGGGCGTGGTGGCCGCCGCGGCGGGGGCGGGCGACTGGGCGGTCTTTCCGCGCCTGGACGCCTTCCACGCGAGCCTGCTGGTGCTCGCCTGCATCGTGACCTCGCTGGTCTGCATCCACCCCGCGGTGCTGGTGGGGGTCACGGTGGCGCTGGTGGAGACCATCGAGGCGGACCCGACGCTGCTCGCCACGGCCTTCGCGATGGGCTGGGGCCTCGGGTGCGCCGTCAACCCCTTGTCGGGCGTCAACGTGGTGCTCGCCAGTCGCTACGGCGCCGACAACTGGCGCATCGCGCGCAGCAACGTCGCCTTCAGCGCGGCCCTGTACGTCGTGGCGGTGGGGCTGCTCTACCTGTATGAGCACACGCGGTTGTAGCGCCGGGCGCGCTCCCGGAAACAGCCGCGATCAGCCGCGATCAGAAGAAGGCCCGCGCGTGCCACGAGTCGGACGCCGGCACCTCCCAGCGCCCCGCCCGGACGTCGGCCAGGCTGGTCAGCGTGTTGTTGAACACGGTGGTGCCGGGACCGACCGTGCCCGCCTCGGCCAGCTCCGCGAAGGCCTCGCGGGGCACGCGGGCGATCTCCCGGCCCTGCCGGAACAGCACCGGGGCGTGGTCGACCAGCTCCACGCCGAGCTCCTGCTGCAGCGCCTTCATCTGCCGGACGAGGGCGTCGACGGAGCAGCCGGACGGCCCCGCCGCACGCTGATCCACCGCGACGAAGAGGAACTGGTCGTACTCCACGGCGCGTCCCGCGGTCAGCGGCATCCCGTGCGCCCCCCACTGATCGATGAAGGCATCGACCTCGGACAGCAACCGCGTCCGTTCGGGTTCCGTCAACTTGCGCGCCGCCGAGAAAATCCAGACCCGTGCATCCTCGGGCAACTCATCGAACGCGATTCGCGGCATCCGCTCCTCCTGCACAAAGACGACTCGTCATTAGAATACAGCCCCGTGACCACTCTCGACCGCAATGCACCGTCACTGCCCGGCACCGCCGTCCGGACCACCGCCGCCCATGTGATCGCCGCGACCACCCACGGCCGCTATCTCGTCGCGCCGGCCGACGGGCCGGGACCGGCGCCGCTGCTGGTCGGCTTCCACGGCTACGGCGAGCACGCCGAGCGCCATCTGGCCGAGCTCGACCGCATTCCCGGCAGCGGGCGGTGGACGCGGGTCGCCGTGCAGGCGCTCCACCGGCACTACAGCGAGAGCCGCCGGCACGTCGTCGGAAGCTGGATGACACGCCAGGATCGCGAGCTGGCCATCGCCGACAACATCGCCTACGTCCGCGACGTCGTCAGCGCGGTTCGCAGCGCGTACGGCACGGCCGGCAGCCTCGTCTACAGCGGCTTCTCGCAGGGAGTCGCCATGGCGTACAGGGCGGGGTTGCGTGCCGGACACGCCTGCCGCGGCATCATCGCGCTGGCGGGCGACGTCCCGCCGGAGCTGCGGACGGACCCTCACCCGGCGTGGCCGCCGGTCCTGATCGGGCGGGGCCGGCTGGACGCCTGGTACACGCAGGAGAAGATGGACGCGGACCTCACCTTCCTGAAGAGCGCCGGCGTGCCGGTCACGCCGCTCGCCTTCGACGGCGGCCACGAGTGGACCGACGACTTCCGCGCGGAGGCCGGTCGATTCCTGGCGGGGCTCACCTGATGGCAATGCCCTTCACCGTTTCTCTCCCGGGCGGGGAGTCGGTCAGCGCGCTCGACTACCCGGCCGACTCGCAGGCCGGCGCGGCACGACTACGGCCTCAAGCGCGTCCGCTTCAGGATGCACGACAACCCCCCGGAACCACCGGCGCTCCGGACGCGACGCTCATCCTCGCCCACGGCGCCGGCGCGCCGCAGACCCACCCGTTCATGACCGCGTTCGGGCGCGGGCTGTCGAGCCGCGGCATCCGCGTGGTCACCTTCAACTTCCTCTACAAGGAGCGCGGGCGCCGCGCCCCGGATCCGGCCGCCCGCCTCGAGGCGTGCTACCGGGCCGTGATCGCGGCGGTGCGCGAACGCAAGTCGGGCGCCGGGCGCCGCCTCCTGGTCGGCGGCAAGTCCATGGGCGGCCGCATCGCGTCCCAGGTCGTCGCGGCCGACACGCAGGCTGCGATTTCGCCCGGCGTCGACGGTCTGGTTCTCCTCGGCTATCCCCTGCATCCGCCGGGCCGGCCGGAGAAGCTGCGCGCGGCGCACCTGCCGTCGATCACCGCACCGATGCTCTTCGTGCAGGGCGCGCGCGACACGTTCGGCACCCCCGACGAGCTCGGTCCGGTGCTGGCCGGCTGCGCCGCCGCGGAGCTCTTCGTCGTCGACGGCGGGGATCATTCCTTCCGGGTCCGCGGGAAGGACGCTCCGACCGAAGCGGAGACCCACACGCGCGTCCAGGACGTCATCCGCGACTGGATTGGCCGGCTTCGATAGCAGTCCGGCAAGGGAGCCCGCGGACGGGCGGGAGCCCCGATTCACCTTGACTCCGCGCCGAGGCGGATGTAGCGTGCCTTCACGTGCCGGATGAGCGCGCGTGCGTCCAGCGCGTGAAGCGCGCGCGTCGTCGATAGACGCCGATCGTCGTCGAGCCCGTAACCGGAAAGCGAGTTGCCGGGCAGATGCATGACATCGTCGTTCGCGAAGCTCCGTTCGGTCCTGCCCACTCCCGGCGGGCGGCTTCCCGCCGTCTGCACGCTCCCGCATCGTTCGGATCCGACCGCCTTCGCGTGGCGCACCGGATGTCCCGTCGTTCTCCGTAACCGGCCGCCAAGGAGGCGTATCGATGACTCGCAGCAGCCCATTGGACCTGTACCGGACGAGCCCCGCGACCCCGCTCGCCCGTCGCACCATGCCTGTCGCGTCGAGAAGGTTCCGTACGAGTGACGTCCGGCGCGCGGCCCGGCGAATCGGGTCGGCGCTCATCGCCGCGGTGCTGATCATGCCCGTCGCCGCTGCGGCACAGGGCCAGGCCTCGGGCATCGCCGGCTCGGTGACGGACGACACCGGCGGCCTGCTGCCCGGCGTGACCGTCGAGGTAGCCAGCCCGGCGCTGATCGAAGGGTCCCGCACCGTCTTCACGGACGGCCAGGGAAACTACAACGCCGTCAACCTCTTGCCCGGAGACTACTCCGTCACCTTCACCCTTCCGGGCTTCTCGACGGTCATCCGCGAAGGCGTCGTGCTGACCGCAGGATTCACGGCCAACATCGACGCGGAAATGGCGGTGGGCGGCATCGAGGAAACGATCACGGTCACCGGGGCGAGCCCCCTGGTCGACATCCAGAACACCGTCGCCCAGCAATCGCTGACGACCGAGCAGCTCGAGACCCTGCCGACCGGGTTGAAGGCCGTGGCGTCGTCGCTCATCGCGCTCGTCCCCGGGGTGACCGGCACCGCCGACGTCGGCGGGACGTCGGGTCTCTACCGGGCCAACGGCCAGAGCGGCGCGCTGTTCTTCCATGGCAAGAGCGACTCCGAGATGCTGTTCGACGGGATGGGCATCGCCGACCCGAACGGGGTGTCGATCATCTACATGGTGAACACCGCGTTCTCGTCGGAGACGGTCCTGGAAACGGGCGGCGGCAATGCCGAGAGCAAGGCGACGCTGGTGATGAACCTGATTCCCGAGGAGGGCGGGAACCAGTTCTCGGGCATGTTCGACGCGCGCTACTCCAACGACAGCCTGCAGGCCGACAACCTGGATCAGGGACTGATGGACCAGGGCGTGACCTTCACGAACGAGATGCTGAAGTTCTACAACGTCGACGCGACCCTCGGCGGCCCGATCGCGGAGGACCGGGTGTGGTTCTTCGCGGCGTCCCGCGCCGCCCGCAACCAGAACACCGTGCCCGGCCCGTTCTTCAACACCAGCATCGGAAGCCAGACGTTCGAATACACGCCCGACGAGAGCCGGAAGGCGTACCGCACGGAATGGATGCGGAGCGTCGGCGGACGGATCACGTGGCAGGCCTCGGAGCGGAACAAGATCGGCGTCTTTGCCGACTTCCAGTCGTTCTTCAATCGGGGCCGGGGGGAGTTCTACTCGCCGGAGGCCTTCGTCCACCAGTACAATCTCTCGCCCGAGCAGTTGTACCAGACCACCTGGACGTCGCCGGTGTCGAGCCGGCTCCTGCTCGAGGCCGGCTTCTCGAACATGCGCGGCCGGTGGCCCTATCCGTCGCCCGGAGACGGCGAGTTCGCGTCGGTGCCGGGGGCAGTCCATCTCCGGGAGCTGTCGACCGGTTTCCGGTGGAACGCCCGGCACTACTACTCGGATCACATCAAGAAGCACCGGTACGCGGAGCGGGGCTCGCTCTCCTACGTCACCGGCTCGCATGCCTTCAAGGCCGGGCTTCAGTTGGAGCACGGCATCTCCGAGTTCCAGCAGGAAATCCACGGCGACGTGTGGTACCACCTCCGGAACGGGATGCCGAGCCGGATAACCCAGCACGCAACCTTCGCCGACGACCCCAGGAAGGAGCACCTGACCCCCCTGGGGATCTTCGTCCAGGATCAGTGGACGCTGCCCCGCATGACGCTCAACCTCGGCGTGCGGTTCGACCGCTTCAACGGCCGGGTGCCGGCCCAGAGCTTCCGCGCCACCCGGTTCGTTCCGGCGCGCGAGTACGCCGAGATCGCGGACGCCGTCCAATTCACGGATATCAATCCGCGGATCGGCGTCGCGTACGACTTGGCCGGCAGTGGCCGGACCGCGCTGAAGTTCGCCCTCGGGCGCTACGTGGAGACGGCGTTGAGCGGTCTGGTCACGAACCTCAACCCGCTGGTGACCTCGGTAAACAACGTGACCCGCACCTGGAACGACGACAATCTCAACTTCGCGCCGGACTGCGACCTGGCCAACTTCGGCCAGAACGGCGAATGCGGGCCGATCAGCGACCTCAATTTCGGTCAGAACCGGCCGGGGGCGACCACGTACGACGAATCGATCACGCGCGGCTTCGGCAACCGGAACTACACCTGGGACATGTCCGCGGAAGTGGTGCACGAGCTTGCTCCCGGCGTCTCGCTGACCGCCGGCTACTATCGCAACTGGGCCGGCAACTGGCGGGCCCTGGACAACACCCTCATCGGTCCGGAGGACTTCGATCCCTACTGCGTCACGGCGCCGATGCATCCGCAACTGCCGGGCGGCGGCGGCTACGAGGTCTGCGGTCTCTATGACATCAATCCCGCGAAGTTCGGGCAGGCCCAGACGGTGGCGACCGAGGCGGGACAGTTCATCTCGGGAGCCGCCGGGGTCACCTGCGGCGAGCAGCGCACGTCGTCGGGGCGCGCTCCGTTCGCCGGCAGGAACTGCGGCACGTCGGACTTCATCGGCATCAACATCGACACGCGGTTCCTCAACGGCGCACAGCTCGGCGGGGGCTTCGACACCGGTCGGACGGTCATCAACACCTGTTTCACGATCGATTCGCCGCAGGCCCTGCTGAACTGCGACACCCGGATCCCGTTCAGCGCGCACCACAACTTCAAGATGTTCGGCAGCTACCCGTTGCCCTACGACATCTCTTTCAGCGGCTCGTTCCGGACCGTGGCCGGCAGACCCATCGACGCGGACTGGCGAGTGCCCAATGACCTGATCGCGCCGTCGCTCGGGCGGAACCTGGCGGCGTGCGGCACGCGGACGGTGTGCACCTCGACGGCGGCGGTCCCGCTGCTCGCCCCCTATACGCAGTTCCTGGACCGGCGCAACGTGCTCGACCTGCGGTTCTCGAAGGCGGTCGACGCCGGCGGGGCCCGGGTGACCTTCAACCTCGACATCTACAACATGTTCAACGGCAACCAGGTGCTGGGGGTCAACGAACGGTTCGGGTCCCGTTGGCTCGTTCCCGCGTCGCTGCAGAACAACGAGGTGGATTCGATTCTCGCAGGCCGGCTGATTCACGTCGGCGGCTCGCTGGCATTCTAGCCGTCGGTGGTGAAACTCCGCATGGCGGAGTGCTGAGACGCAAGGTCATGGTGCGGATGGGATGGGCCGAAAACTCCGAGCCTGCGAGGCGTTTTCGGGGCGCTGGAGGGAGGTACGCGAACATCCTCCGCATGAGCATCGGGGCTTCAGGAGCCCGGGGCAGGACCTGCACGGGGTTCGACCACGGGCTCCTGGCCGCGTTCATGACGCTGGCCCTGCTCCCGGGCTGCGGCACCGGCGCGACGGACGACGGTGCGGCCGGTGGATCGGAAGGGGGCGGGGATCGAACGGCGGCGGGCGACGCCGCCGGTTCCGGGCCGGACAACGGGTCCGGATGGTTCACCGACATTGCGGAGGACGCCGGCCTCCACTTCGTACACTTCAACGGCATGTCGGGGGAGTTCTACTTTCCCGAGATCATGCCCCCCGGCGTCGGGTTGCTGGACGTCGACAACGACGGCGACCTCGACGTCTACCTGGTACAGGGCCGGTTGCTGGGGACCGGGACGACGATCGACGAGGTCCTGTTCCCGCCCTCGGGACCGCTGCCGCTCGCCGGCCGCCTGTACCGCAACGACCTGGCCGTGCAGCCGGACGGGACGCGTACGCTGCGGTTCACCGACATCACGAACGAGAGCGGGATCGACGCACGGGGCTACGGGATGGGGGTGGCCGCGGGCGATGTCGACAACGACGGCCTGGTCGACCTCTACCTCACGAATCTCGGCCCGAACCAGCTCTTCCGCAACAACGGGGACGGCACGTTCAGCGACGTGTCGCGCCAGAGCGGCCTCGACGACCCCGGCTGGGGCGTATCGGCCGCGTTCGTCGACTACGACCGCGACGGCTGGCTGGACCTCTACGTGGGGAACTACGTCGACTACGACACCGAAGCGGACCAGGAGTGCCCCAGCGAGACGGGGCGGGTCGGCTACTGCGTTCCACAGGTGTACCGGGCCCAGCCCGACCGGCTCTTTCGGAACCGGGGCGACGGCAGCTTCGTCGACGTCACCGCCACCGCGCTGGCGAGCACGACGTTCGGGCCGGCCCTCGGGGTGTCGACCGCCGACTTCGACGGCGACGGCTGGCCGGACATCTACGTGGCCAACGACGGCGAGGAGAACCAGCTCTGGATGAACCGGCGGGACGGAACGCTGGTCGACGCGGGACTGGTCTCGGGCACCGCCCTGAACGGGAACGGCGACGCCGAGGGGAGCATGGGCGTGGACGCCGGCGACTTCGACAACGACGGGGACGAAGACCTGTTCATGACGCATCTGACGACCGAGACCAACACGCTGTACGTCAACGACGGGACCGGCCTGTTCGAGGACCGGAGCGCCCTTTCGGGTCTCGGGCCGCCGAGTCTGGCGGCGACCGGCTTCGGGACCGCCTGGCTCGACTTCGACAACGACGGCTGGCTCGACATCCTGACCGTCAACGGCAGGGTGAGCCGGACGGAAGAGCGCGCGAACGAACCGTTCCCCTACGACCAGCCGCGGCAACTGTTCCGCAACCTCGCCGACGGCCGGTTCGAGGAGGTCACCGGCCGGGCCGGCGCGGTGTTCGCGGTCTCGGAGGTGGGGCGCGGCGCCGCGTTCGGCGATGTGGACAACGACGGCGACGTCGACGTGCTGGTCGGCAACGACAGCGGGCGGGTCCGCCTGCTCGTCAACCAGGTGGAGAGCACCCATCACTGGCTGGGCCTGCGGCTGGCGGGGGGCGCGGAGGCCCCGCGCGACATGCTGGGCGCGCGCGTCGAGATCGCGAGGAGCGATGGAACGACGTTGTGGCGCCGGGCGCGCGCGGACGGCAGCTACGGGTCGGCCAACGATCCGCGGGTGCACGTCGGGCTGGGCGATGCTGCCGAGGTGTCCCGCGTCCGCGTGCACTGGCCAAGCGGGCAGGTCGAGGACTGGAACGACGTGGCTATCGATCGCTGGACGACGCTGACGGAGGGCAGCGGGCGGTGACCCCCTCGTCACACCCTGCCCTGCGGGCGGCTCGCCGCTCTCGGCGCTGCGCGGCGTTCCGCCACGGGCTGCTGGCGTGGGCGCTGGCCGCCGCGATGTCCGGCTGCACCCCGGACCCCGGCGCGCCCGCGTCAGGAGAATCGCCGCCCGACGCACCGCGCGCAGAGGCGCTGCGGCCCACCCCGCTGCCCGATCTCTCCGACATGACTCCCGCCGTGCGGGACCAGATCGGCGAGCGATACGCGGCGTTGACGGCGGCCATCGAGCGGGCGGACGAGGCCGGCGCGCTGAGCGAGACGTACGGCGCGATGGGCAACGTGCTGGCGGCGGCGCGCTACGTCGACGCGCCCGAGCCCTTCTACCGCAACGCGCAGGCGCTGGCGCCGGACGACAGGCGCTGGCCGTACTACCTCGGGCACCTGTACACGACCCGCGGCGCCTTCGCGGAGGCCGCGGCGGCCTTCGAGCAGGCCCTCGCGCTGGAGCCGGACGACGTACCCACGTTGATCTCGCTCGGCGAGGTGCATCTGGAACAGGGCCGGCCGGCGGCGGCGGAGCCGCTGTTCACGCAGGCGCTGGCGCTGCAACCCGGCTCCGTCTGGGCGCGCATCGGCCTGGGACGGGCGGCGCTGACGAGACAGGACTACCGGCAGGCGGTGGAGCATCTGGAGGCAGCCCTGGCGGTGGATCCGGAGGCCGCCGGCATCCACTATCCGCTCGGGCTGGCCTACCGCGGCCTGGGGGAGATGGAGAGAGCCGAAGCGCACCTGCAACAGCGGGACAGCGGCACGGTCCGCCGGCCCGACCCCCTGATGCAGGCCATGCGTCAATCGCTGGAGAGTCCCAGCGCCTACGAGCGCGAGGGGATTCAAGCGCTCGGCGGCGGGGACTGGGAAGCCGCGGCCGCGGCCTTCCGCCGGGGCATCGAGCTGGCGCCCGAGAACCCGTCGCTGCGGCACAGGCTCGGAACGGCGTTGTTCATGATGGGCAACGACCGCGAGGGTCGGGCGCAGTTCGAAGAAGCCCTGCGGGTATCACCGGAGTACGCCCAGGCGCACTACAGCCTCGGGCTCCTCCTGGAGGGAGAGGGCCGGTTCGAGGAGGCGCTCCACCGGTTCTCGACCGCGGTGCGGCACGAGCCGAGCTACGTCGAGGCCCGCGTCCGGCTGGCCCGCCTCCTGCGGCGGATGGAACGGCCGAACGAGGCGCTCGCCGAGTACGACCGGGTGATCGCCGCCGATCCGCAGGGTCCCGAGGCCCGGTTCGGATACGCGATGACGCTCGTCCTCCTCGGGCGCTACCAGGAGGCTCGGGACCGACTGGAGGCAGGGATCGCGAGCCATCCCGACCAGGCGATGTTCCGCAAGGCCCTCGCCCGCCTGCTGGCCGCCGCGCCCGACGCGCGCGCCCGCGACGGGCGGCGGGCGCTGGCGATGGTGCAGGAGCTGCTCGCGCAGGAGCGGAGCTTCGATCTGGGCGAAGCCATGGCGATGGCGCTCGCCGAGGTCGGACGCCACGCCGAGGCCGCCTCGTGGCAGCGGGAGGTCATGTCGATGGCCGCGCAGGCGGGGCGCAACGACCTCGCGCAGTTGATGGCAGGGAATCTCCGGCTGTACGAACGCGGAGAACCGAGCCGCACCCCGTGGCGCGACGACGAGATGCCGTGAACGCCGTGCACGGACCGGCGTAGAATGGGTCATTGGCGCAGCAATTGCCTGGAGGAGGCTGCCCGAACCGTGTTCCTCAAGCGCATCCGCATCGACAACGTACGCGCCATCTCGGACTTGGAGCTCGACTTTCGACGGCGAGAACGGCGGCGCGCGGAAGTGGACCCTCCTACTCGGGGAAAACGGCACGGGCAAGAGCACTGTCCTGCGCTGCATCGCTCTGCTTCTCTGTGGGCGCGATGCTCTGCCGGAGTTGCTGGGACGGGATCCGTCGAGCTGGATTCGCTCCGGGCGAACGAGCGCCCGCATCGGCGGTACCATTGCAACCGCCCAGGGAGACGAGCGCGAAGTGCACCTGGAGCTGCACCGAGACGAGACGATCTCGAAAACGCTCGATCGAAACGCCAAACCGCTGGCCCCGCTCGAAGATGCTCTCGCACACACCGGGCGGAGCTATTTCCTCGCCGGCTATGGTGCATCGCGTCGCCTCGGCCGCCCCAGAATACCTGGAGATGAGCGACGGTCAGGCCGGGCCGGCAGGGTCCGAACCTTGTTCGACGCCGACGCAGCGCTCTGGCCGCTTGCATCGTGGGCGATGGACCTGCACTACGTAAGGGGTGAGAGCTTTCTCTCCCTGATTCGCTCGGCACTGGCCCAGCTTCTTCCCGGCGTCACGTTCCGGAACATCGACAAGGTGCGCAAGACGCTCATCTTCGACACACCCGACGGACCCGTCTCCCTCGATGACCTGAGCGACGGCTACCAGAACGTGGCGGCCTGGGTAGGAGATCTGCTCTACCGCACCACCCTGGCATTCGACGACTATTCGAATCCCCTGGCGACGCGGGGACTCCTCTTGATCGACGAGATCGACCTGCACCTGCACGTAAGGTGGCAACGACGACTGCGACGTTTCATCGACGACAAGTTGCCCAATCTCCAGATCGTGGCGACCACCCATTCTCCCATGACCGCCCAGCAGGCCGGTCGGGGTGAAGTCCATGTCCTTGCTCGCCCGACACCCGAAGCCGCGCCGGAGATCCGAGGCTACGACATCGCTCCTGACCGGCTCGGGCTGCATCAGCTCATCGAGCCGTTGTTCGACGTCGACACCGTCGATTCTGCACGGATGGCGAGTCTCAAGGACCAATACCGGGCTCTCAAGGCCAAGGGACGTCGATCCGCGGATGAAGATCGACGGCTGGAAACCCTGCGCGAACAGCTTGCCGACGCGCCGGAGTGGAACGGCGGAGCGGAGGCCGCGGCACAAACCAAAGCGCTCAGGTCCATCCAAGCCCTGATCGAACAAACCCGTGGCGGCGCATCTGAGGCAACCACCGGCAAGGCCACAAGAGCGAAGCCCGATCCTCACCGCCTGATCACACTCGATTAGCACAGGGACGCCAACGCACCGAAACGAATTCCAGACGTTCACCTCGTGATCAAACTGACGAGAACCCCGGAACCGCCTGACGGATTTGCCGGCGAACGGCGGATCGAGAAGAATCTAGCGCTCATCAGGCTGCGGCGAGACGGGAAGAGACCTTCGAGAAGGGTCTGGAGGCAGGCGAAGACGCACCTGAGGGCAGAGAGCCACGGCAAGTGCGCCTACTGCGAGTCTGCCACCAGCACCGTCGCCTACGGCGATGTGGAACACTTTCGCCCTCAAAGCGTCTACTGGTGGTTGGCGTACTGCTACGACAATTTCTCCTACAGTTGCCAGCTCTGCAACCAGATGTACAAGAAGGCCACCTTCAGGGTTCCCAGGGAGGACCGTCGCTGGCGAGGCCCGGAAATGCCCGCTTCGACCGAGGAGACCGCCGGGCGGGAACACGCCAGATTGATGACTCCCGATCCGCTGGCGCGACGACGAGATGCCGTGACCGCCGAACGGCCTCATCGCGCGCGCAGACTCACCCCCACTTTCTCGACTTGGTGCGCCTGCCGGAACCGAGCCGAATCATCAGCGCGTGACGCGGTATCATCCCGCCATGACAGGCGGGCCCGCGACGTGACGCGCCGGCGCAACAGGCCGCGCGGGCAGCGCGGGCCCGGCGCTGCGCACGGGCGCCGAGAGTGGGTCGGAGGCATTCTCGCGCCCCCTTTCTACCTTCTTGATCGCGAGGAACCCTACCGTCCCAAGGTCGTGGTCTGGCTCGAGCTGCCGGAGGGTCGCGTCGTCGGCCGGCAAATGGTCATGCCGGAGGACCTGGACGGCGCCGTCGGGCGCGTGCTGCGCAAGGCGTTGACGGAACCGCTCGTGGGTGCGCCGCGCCGGCCCGACGCCATTCGTGTCGATGACCCCCTCTCCGCCGCGGAGGTGCGCGCCGAGATGGACGGGACCATCCCCATCACGGTCGCTCCCCTGCCGGAGCTCGACGACGTGCTCGAGCACCTGGTCGAGTCGATGCCGCCGGGCGACGCGGACGAGAGCTACTTCGCGGACGGCCGGGTGTCCCCCGCCGCGGTCGAACGGCTGTTCACGGCCGCCCGCGGACTGTTCGCGACGGCGCCCTGGTCGATCGCCGCCGACACGCAGGTGCTGCGGATGGACGTTCCGGCGCTGGACGTCGAGGGCGCCTGCCTGTCGATCCTCGGTCAGGCGACGGGCAGAAACGGCGTACTGATCTTCCCGTCGCTCATTGATTTCGAAATGTTCATGGACGCGGCCGGCGACTTCGAGGACGGACCGTTCGACCTCGGTTTCGGCTGGCTGGCGCTCGTGTACGAACGGGCCGCGGATCTGGCGCCGTCGATGCGCCGCGAGGCGATGAAGCACGGCTGGCCGGTGGAAGGCCCGGACGCCTACCCGGTCGTCGAACGCCGCGACCCGGACGGCGTGCCGCGCCCGCTCGTCGAGCGCGACGTCGCCATCGTCGCCGCCTGCGCCCGGTCGCTCGGCGCATTCATCCTCAGGCGCGCGGCGATGTTCTCCTCGGACACGTTCACGCCGACGTGCGAGTCGTACTTCGCTGAGGAAGACCTGGAGGTGCGGTTCACCGTGCCCCATGAGGGGGACTCGGATTTCGATCTGTCGGATCCGTTGGACGACGCGGATGCGGACATGGAGTTCGACGTCACACTCGACCCCGAACCGCCGGCGGCCGCGCCCGCGCCCTTTCGACCACGGGTCGCCCGCAACGCCCCCTGTCCGTGCGGCAGCGGGCGCAAGTACAAGAAGTGCTGCCTGCCGGCCCACGAGGCCGCACACGCCGAGCGACAGCCCGCCCCGGCTGTACACGAGTCGGACGAACGGCTGGTCGCCCGTCTCACCCGCTTCGCGCTGCGGGAGTTCGGCGCGGCGTGGACCGCCTGCGCGAACGACTTCGACCGTCTGCTCGGAGCCGTCTCGCTGGCGGCCCCCTGGTCGGTCTACAACTTCGAGGTGGACGGCCGGACGGCCGCCGAGGCGTATCTCGACAGGCACGGCCGCCGCTGCACGCCGGACGAACGCGCCTGGATGAACGCGCAGCGCGCCGCGTGGCCGTCGGTCTGGGAGGTGCTCGCGGTCGATCCGGGCAGGACGGTGACGCTGCGCGATCTGCTGTCCGACGAGCAGCGGACCGTGCAGGAGAAACGCGGCTCGCGGAGTCTGGTCCCCCGCGACGCGGTGCTCGCCCGCATCGTCGACCACGAGGGGAACTCGCTCCTCTGCGGCATGCACCCGCGTGCTCTGCCTCCGTTCGGCGCCGCCGAGGTCGTGCGGTCCGCCAGGGGCCGACTGCTGCGCCGGCGGGGAGCCGTCCCCATCGACCGGCTACGGGACCCCGCTTTCGGCAGCTACCTGATTCGGCACTGGGAGGAAGCCGTGAATGCCGGCGACGCGGAGAGCGCCGGGCCGCCGCAGTTCCGCAACCAGGACGGTGATCCGCTGCTGCCCACGACGGACCACTTCGACGTGACGCCCGGCGCCGCCCCGGCGATCGAGGCCCGCGTCGCCGCGCTCGACGGCGCCGAACGGGACGGGACCATCGACGACGCGACCGAGTACGCGTTCCTGCGACCGCACGACCCGCCGCATCCGGACGGGGAGGAGGCCGTGGTCGGCCACGTGCGCATCGAACCGACGGCGCTCGCACTGGAAACCAACTCGGTGGCTCGCGCCGATGCCCTGCGCACTCGCATCGAGAGAGCGTGCGGCGCCCGGATACGCCATCGCGCGCGCGAGCACACCGACCCGCAGGCGCTGCTGAAGGACCGCAAGGAACCGCCGGCGCCCCCCGTTCCCGGCTCGCGCGAGGCCGACGCAGTGGCGGAATTCAAGAAACGCCACTACGCTCGCTGGCTCGACCAGCCGCTGCCCGCCCTGCACGGGCGGACACCCCGCGATGCGGCGCGCACCGCAGCCGGACGGGCCGAACTCGAGCTGCTGCTGAAGCAGATGGAGCACATGGAGAACCACTCCCTGGGCGTCCCGTTCGATTTCTCCGCGCTCCGCCGCGCGTTGCGGGTGGACCCCACCTGAGCGCCAGTCAGATCCTCAGATCGGCATCCAACCGACTCGCCGCCACCGCCCGGACCCTGGCGGCCAGCCGGTAGGAGTCGCGGCCGGCGTGGACGACAATGGCCTCCGAGAGGTCGAGATCGTCGAGCGCCGAGCGCATCGATCGGGTGACCTTCGGCGTGGTGGTGCGCTTGATCTCGATACCGATCCGCCGGCGCCCGCGCGTAATGAACAGATCCAGCTCCGCCCCGCTGTGCGCCGCCCAGAAATGGACCTGGTCATCCTGCAGGCCCAGCCGGTCGATCACGGTCTCCAGCACGAATCCCTCCCAGGAAGCGCCCGACTTCGGGTGCGCATTCAGCGACCGCATGTCGGTGAGGCCGAGCAGGGCATGCAGCACCCCCGTATCGCGAAGGTAGATCTTCGGAGCCCGGACCTGCCGCTTGGCGATGTTCGCGTGCCATGGCTGCAATTGACGCACCACCAGCGCGCCCGTCAGAAGATCGAGATAGCGGCGCACCGCGCCGTCCGAGACGCCGAACGACCGCGCGAACTCCGACGAGTTCCAGATCTGCCCGTGCCAGTGGGCCAGCATGGTCCAGAAGCGGCGCAGCGTCGGCCCCGGCACGCGCACGCCGAGCGCCGGCAGGTCGCGCTCGAGGAACGTCCGTACGAAGTTCTCGAGCCAGAGGAATGCCGCGGCGTGCGAGCGCGCCAGCCATGCTTCGGGAAAGCCGCCCCGCAACCAGCGGCGATCGAGTTGGCCGGCGCCCACCTCGTGCAGACCCAACCCGCCCAGGCTGTGGTAGTGGATGCGCCCGGCGAGCGATTCCGACGACTGGCGGATCAGATCGGGCGAAGCGCTGCCGAGCACCAGGAACCGCGCCGGCCGCGGCCGCCGGTCGGCCAACACACGCAGGACGGGAAACAGGTCGGGGCGGCGTTGCACCTCGTCGATCACGACCAGACCGCGCAACTCTCCGAGAACGAGCATCGGGTCGTCGAGCAACCGGTCGAGATCCGCGGGATGTTCCAGATCCAGGTGATGCGCAAGACCCTGGTGCGCTTCGGTCACCTGCCGCGCCAGAGTCGTCTTGCCGATCTGTCGCGGCCCCAGGATGGCGACCACGGGGAACGCACGGAGCCGTTGGCGGATGGTGCCCACATGGCCGACCCGCTCGATCATCTGTCGAGGCTACCATGAAATCTCGATGGTAAGCATCGAGATTTCATGGCAACTGGCTCCTGGAACCCGGCAAGCGGTCGCCGTCGGATCGACGACTCGACGACTTTGCCGTTAGATCATGCCGGTGGTATCGTGTTGTTCGACGCACGATCGGGAGCACGGCCATGGGAGAGATACACGCCGACGTCACGCTGGAAAACCCCGGCGACCGAGATCATTTCCGGCGGGGATACGGCCAGGAATCCAACATCCGCCGTTCGACCATCGACGCCATCGTCGATACGGGGACCGTCACACTGGTTCTGCCGCAGAACGTCGTGGAACGCCTCGGCCTGGAGCAGCGGGGTACCGCGTTCGTCACGTACGCCGACGAACGCAGGGAGGAACGGCCGCTGGCGGGTCCGGTGACGGTCCGGATCGGCAACCGTTCCATGAGCACGGATTGTGTCGTCGGTCCGCCACTCAGCGAGCCGCTGCTCGGCCAGATCGTCCTCGAGGCTCTCGATCTGATCGCCGACTGCACGAACCGCACGCTCACTCCACGATATCCCGACTATCCGCTGCTCAAGCTGAAGTAGTCGAGCGAAGCCGCGCGATGTTCAGCCAACGTTGGAATCGTTCATTCAACGAAGTCAACTCATCGGCCCACCATAGTCCCCGCGCGAAGACGAGCGACATCATCTGGCCGTCTGCCGCTACCTTGCCGATCTGCTCCAGGTTGAACGCTTCGAGCTTGCCACGAGCGCATTCCTCAACCTCAGGCTGGCTGTTGTCGCCGTTTACGGAATACGTCGATAGTTGGATCAACAGATCCGTTCGACGGTCCCGAACGGCGTGGCCCATCAAGTCCAAGTCTTCCGGATACATGCGCCTCGGCTTGCGCTTCAGTAGCGGAGGTGAATGGCGGGACAGCATATCCGGGTCGAATGACAGCAGTGGCAACGCGCCGGCCTCCGGTTCCGAAAGCCCGTCTTCGAATCTGCGGCGCCAGTCTCGATGAGCAATCTCGACTGTTGCGGCGGAACCGGCCCACGCTCTCAACTCTCCGACGGTTGCATCGTCGACTTCGCATAGGAGCATGAACAAGTGGCCGTTCCAGAGCCTCTTCACGAAGCTGGCAGAATTCGGGTACCCAGTCTCGCCATGCGGAACAAGCGCATTCCACGCACGCTCGTAGGGTGAATCGTGTCCCGGCAGGCGAGCACGGACCGAATCGAACACGCAATCCTCGCCGGTCTGTTCCGTCGCGATCGGCGCCATCGCATGGGCGTCGATGTACTGGAGACATGAAGAGTGCCGGCGGGCAGCGCCTACCAACTCACACAGCACCCAGTGCTGAAGGAGGTTCCCCTTGTTGCCCTTGTACGTCGCCATGCTACAGGTACTCCTTCGGCACCACCGCGTCCAAAAGCGGCATCATCGCACGCAGTTCAACCTCCTTTGTTCACGAACGACGGATCGACACCGAGATCCGTAGCGATCGCCTCGATCAACTCAGGCTCGGGAGGCACGCTCGAAGACCGCGTACTTGCCGTCGTAGCCGATCTTGCGCGAAAAGCGCCCCTTGACCGCAATCACGCGACCGGTTGGCACCTGCGTCGTGGTTCCCGCGTTGTAAGCGCGAGCAATCCGCGATGGTGCGGTCTCGACATCAAGGCGCGCCAGGACCTCGACGGTGAGCGCGGGGAGTGGCTTCGCAGGAACCGCCCTGCCGGAGAGGGGCGACCGGACCGCACGTGCATAGACTCCGTAGCCGATCCGGACGAGCTGTCCCTTGGCGGTCAGTCTCCGCAGGCCCCGGCCGATCTGATCGTACCCACCGAGATCCTGGAAATCGTCGCGCAGGAAGACATTTCCTTTTTTCCGTGCGATCCGCGCGGCAATACGGCGCTCCAGTGGCTTCCTGCCCGCTCTCATGATCGTCG
Source organism: Vicinamibacterales bacterium (assembly GCA_963662835.3). Taxonomy (GTDB): domain Bacteria; phylum Acidobacteriota; class Vicinamibacteria; order Vicinamibacterales; family UBA8438; genus WTFV01. The sequence continues at coordinate 4,189,408 of CAXXVU020000002.1, read as the reverse complement.
CATCCTGCAAAAATACGACACCTTGTCGCTACAAAAATACGACATCTGAAGGTGGACGTCAATCAACGCCGGGGCCTCTACACGTCCTCCTTCAGCGTCACCGCGTCGAGGAACGGCATCATCGCGCGCAGCTCCTCCCCCACCTTCTCGATCTGGTGGGCCTGCTCCTGCCGGCGCTGCGCCATGAACCACTGCCGGCCGGCCTTGTCCTCGTCGATCCACTTGCGGGCGTAGGTGCCGTCCTGGATCTCCTGCAGGACCTGCTGCATCGCCGCACGGGTCTCATCGGTGACGATGCGCGGGCCGCCGGTGTAGTCGCCGTGCTCGGCGGTGTCGCTGACCGAGTAGCGCATGTAGTTGAGGCCGCCGCGGTAGAAGAGGTCGACGATGAGCTTCAGCTCGTGCATGCACTCGAAGTAGGCGATCTCGGGCTGGTAGCCGGCCTTGACCAGCGTCTCGAAGCCGGCCTTGACGAGCGCGCTGACGCCGCCGCAGAGCACGGTCTGCTCGCCGAACAGGTCGGTCTCGGTCTCCTCGGCGAACGTGGTCTCGATGACCCCGGCGCGGGTCAGGCCGAGCGCCTTGGCATAGGAGAGCGCGTGCTCCTTGGCATGGCCGGTGGCGTCCTGCTCGACCGCGACAAGGGCCGGGGTGCCGCCGCCTTCGAGGAAGACCTCGCGCACGCGGTGCCCGGGGGCCTTCGGCGCGATCAGGGTGACGTCGACGTCGGACGGCGGCTGGATGGTCTTGAAGCGGATGTTGAACCCGTGGGCGAACATCAGCATCTTGCCGGCGCTCAGGTGCGGCGCGATCTGCTCGGCGTAGATCCCGGCCTGGGTGGTGTCGGGGGTCAGGATCATGACGACGTCGGCCCACGCCGCGGCGTCGCTGCCGGCCACGACGGTCAGCCCCTCGGCCTCCGCCTTGGCCTTCGAGCGGCTGCCGGCGTGCAGCGCCACCCGCACCTCGACGCCGCTGTCCTTCAGGTTCAACGCATGGGCGTGCCCCTGCGAGCCGTAGCCGAAGACCGCGACCTTCCGGCCCTGGATGTGCGAGAGGTCCGCGGAGTCGTCGTAGTAGATCGTTGCCATCTGCTCAGTCCTCGCAATGTTGGTGGTGAATCGGCGGGTGCCGGCCTGCCGTCGTCGTCACCGTTTTCGCGGCGGGGCCTTCCAGCCAGCGGTCGTCTGCCCGGCACGCTTCCGCGGCGCGGACCGACGGCGCCTTCTGGTAGCTGATCGCCCCGTAGTGGCGATCAGCCGCCGCCCGTCCGGAACCTGCGCCGTTGCCGGGAAATGCGTCGGACGCGAGTCGAACGCGAAACGCGACAGTCTACACCGAGTACGACACGCTCGGGTCGTCGGCCTCGGGCTCACCGATAGGCGCGTTCGGGGAATACGGCTCCGCGCGCTCCTCGGGATCGATCATCACGCTGCGGGCGCCGCGCGTCATGCCGACGCGCCCGGTCCGGACGAGCTCGATGATGCCGTAGGGGCGGAGCACCTCCAGAAGCCCGTCGATCTTGTCCTCGGTGCCGGTCGTCTCGATGACCACCGAGTCGGGCGCCACGTCGACCACCCGCGCGCGGAAGACGTCGACGAGCTGCATGACGTGGGTGCGCGTGTCGGCGTTCGCCCCGACCTTGATCATCGCCAGCTCGCGGAAGATCGCCGGGCCGGTGGTGATGTCGTGCACCCGCAGCACGTTGACCAGCTTGTAGAGGTTCGCTTCGAGCCGCCGGGCGCCGATGGCGTCGGTGCGGACCACGATGGTCATGCGCGAGGCGCCCGGAATCTCGGCATGGCCGACGGTCAGCGACTCGATGTTGAAGGCGCGCCGGCGGAACAGCGAGGCGACCCGGTTCAGGACGCCCGGCTTGTCCTCGACATAGACCACGAAGGTGTGCAGCTTGCTACTCGTCATCGGCCGTCTCGACGATCGGCGCCGGGCTCGGGCGCCGGATCATGTTGTGCAGGTCGGCGCCGGCCGGCACCATCGGATACACCGTGTCCTCCTGCTCCACCTGGAAATCGATGACCACGGTCCGCTCGTCGGCCCGCGCCCGCTCCACGGTCGGCTCGACCTCCCGGCGGGTCTTCACCGTGGCGCCGCCGAGGCCGAAGCACTCCGCGAGCTTCGCGAAGTCGGGGCTCAGCAGCGGCGTCGCCGCGTAGCGCCGCTCGTAGAAGAACTCCTGCCATTGGCGGACCATCCCGAGATAGCCGTTGTTGATGATGGCGACGTTGATCTTGATCTTCTCCTGCGCGATCGTCGCCAGCTCGGCCATGGTCATCTGGAAGCCGCCGTCGCCGGCCACCACCCAGACCTCGGCATCGGGCCGGGCGAGCTTGGCGCCGACCGCGGCCGGCAGCGCGAACCCCATCGTGCCGAGGCCGCCCGACGTGATCAGCGTCCGCGGATCCCGGTGGTGGTAGTACTGCGCCTCCCACATCTGGTGCTGGCCGACGTCGGTCACCACGATGGCCCTGCCGCCGGTCATCCGCCAGATGTCGTTGATGACGTGCGCGGCGTAGAGATGCCCGCTGTCGGGCAGGTTCTGGATGTCGCGCACCGCCACGTCACCCTTCATGTCGTTGATGGTGGCGAGCCACGCGGCGCGGTCCCCGGTCTCGACGAGCGGGGCCAGATCATCGAGCACCGCGGACAGGTCGCCCGCGAGCGCCACGTCCACCTTCACGTTCTTGTTGAACTCGGCCGGGTCGATGTCGATGTGGACCTTGCGTGCGTTCGGGGCGTAGGTCCGCACGTTGCCGGTGACCCGGTCGTCGAAGCGCATGCCGAGGGCCAGCAGCAGGTCGGCCTCCTGAATGGCGGCGTTGACCCACGCCTCGCCGTGCATTCCCATCATGCCCATGTTGAGCGGATGCTCGGCCGGCACGCCGCCGATGCCGAGCAGGGTCATGGCGATCGGGATGTTCGCGCGCTCGGCGAGGTCGCGGACCTGCGTCATCGCACCGGACAGCAGAACGCCGTGGCCGGCGAAGATGATCGGCCGTTTCGCGCTGTTCAGCAGGTCGGCCGCCCGCCGGTACTCCGCATCCGACGCGCGTAGATCGGGCCGGTAGCCGGGCAGCTTGACGTCCTGCGGGTGCCAGTCGCCCTCGGTCGACCCCTGCTGCGCGTCCTTCGTGATGTCGACGAGCACCGGCCCCGGCCGGCCGGAGCGGGCGACGTACATCGCCTCGTGGATGACCGGCGCGATCTCGTCGACGTGCGACACCAGGTAGTTGTGCTTGGTGATCGGCAGGGTGACGCCGGTGACGTCGGTCTCCTGAAACGCGTCCGAGCCGATCAGCTTGCTGCCGACCTGCCCCGTGATGCAGAGCAGCGGCGTCGAGTCGAGCATCGCGGTCGCGATGCCGGTCACCATGTTCGTGGCGCCGGGACCGGAGGTGGCGACCGCGACGCCGACCTCGCCGCTCGCCCGCGCGTAGCCGTCGGCCATGTGCGTGGCGCCCTGCTCGTGGCGCACCAGCACGTGGCGGATGGGGTACTCCAGCATCGCGTCGTAGGCGGGCAGGATTGCCCCGCCGGGATAGCCGAAGACGGTGCTCACGCCCTCGCGCACCAGCGCTTCCCAGATGATCTGCGCGCCTGTTCTCATCGAAGCCATTGCCTGTTCCTGCTTCCTGTCTCCGGTCCTTCCGAGCCGACCGCCGGCCGTCGCGTACGCCTGACGACCGGTTCGCAATATGCGCCGGTCGCCGTGCGCGCCTCCGCTCGGCTCACCGCCGCACCCGTCGCCGACGAGCGCGGTCAGTTCGTCACCGCGCCGGTCGCAGCCGACGAGACCAGCCGCGCGTACTTCCCCATCACGCCGCGCTTGAAGCGCGGCTCCGGCGCCTGCCAAGCGGCCAGCCGCGCCTGCAGCTCCTCGCCGCTCACCTCGAGCTCCAGCTTCCGGTTGCGCTCGTCGAACAGGATCGTGTCGCCGTCCCGCACCACCGCGATCGGTCCGCCGCGGGCCGCCTCCGGCGCCACGTGCCCCGCCATCATGCCGCGGGTGGCGCCCGAGAAGCGGCCGTCGGTGAGCAGCGCGACCGACTCGCCGAGCCCCGCGCCGACGATGGCGGCGGTCACCCCCAGCATCTCCCGCATGCCCGGCCCGCCGCTCGGCCCCTCGTAGCGGATCACCACCACGTCGCCGGGCTGAATCCGACCCTGCCCGACCGCTTCGAACGCCCCTTCCTCGCTGTCGAAGACCCGCGCCGGCCCGCGGTGCGTCGCAGGCTCGTGGCCCGCGACCTTCACCACGCAGCCGTCCGGCGCCAGGTTGCCCTTCAGGATGACCAGGCCCCCTGTCGGTGTTATCGGATCGGATACCGGCCGCACCACCTCCTGCCCGGCGGTTTCCGTCGCCGCGTCGGCGACCTGGCCGATGGTCTGTCCCGTCACCGTGAGGCAGTCGCGGTTGAGCAGGCCGGCCTCCTGCAACCGCCTGGCCACGAGGCCGATCCCGCCCGCCCGGTACAGGTCGGTGGCCACGAAGCGCCCTCCCGGCTTCAGATCGGCCAGCAGCGGGGTCCGCTCGCTGACGCGATCGAAGTCCTCGATTTTCAGATCGACCCCCGCCTCGTGGGCGATAGCGAGCAGGTGCAGGACCGCGTTGGTCGAGCCGCCGGTCGAAGCGACCGCGGCGATGGCGTTGTCGAGCGCCGCCCGGGTGACGATCCGCCGCGGCCGCAGGTCCTTCCTCACCAGGTCCATTACCAGGGCGCCGGCGCGGCGGGAGACCTCGCCCTTCTCCGTCTCCATCGCCGGCACGCCGTTGGCGCTCATCGGGGACACGCCGAGCAGCTCGCAGACCGTGGACATCGTGTTCGCGGTGAACTGGCCTCCACAGGCCCCCGGACCCGGGCAGGCGACGTCCTCGAGCGCGCCGAGCTGCTCGTCGGTCATCTTCCCGGCCGCATGCGTGCCGACCGCCTCGAACACGTCCTGAATCGTGACGTCGCGCCCCTCCCACCGTCCGGGCGCGATCGAGCCGCCGTAGAGCACCAGGCCGGGGATGTCGAGCCGCACCAGCGCCATCACGCCGCCGGGGATGGTCTTGTCGCAGCCGACCAGGATCACGATGCCGTCGAACAGGTTGCCGCGCGCCACCAGCTCGATGGAATCGGCCACCACCTCGCGGCTGACGAGCGAGGCCTTCATCCCTTCGCTGCCCATCGTGATGCCGTCGGAGATCGAGACCGTGTTGAACTCCATCGGCGTCCCGCCGGCGGCCCGGATGCCCGCCTTCACCTCCTCGGCGAGATCGCGGAGGTGGTAGTTGCACGGCCCGATCTCGATCCAGGTGTTCGCCACGCCGATGATCGGCCGGCTCAGATCGGCGTCGGTGAAGCCGACCGCCTTCAGCATGGCGCGGGCCGGCGCCCGGCTCGCTCCCTCGGTAATCGCGGCGCTCTTGCGTGTCGTCATAGCAAAAAGGCCATCACCCGGTGTCGGATGATGGCCCCTCGTGATCTCTCTGTTGATGGTGTCGGGAACATCATCCGTCAGCGGCCGGCGCAATCGCGCCGGCCACGACAACGATGACCGTGGCGATGTCGAGAAGCTCCCGTGTCGTGTGCATGAGTCGAATCGCCGCGCCGACGGCTGCACCATTCTACCGCGCCTGCGGGGCCGGCAGTCAAATTTATGATCTTTACGTTTTCATAACACCGCAGGGCAAGACCGCAGCCTTCGGAGCAGAGCGTCGCACCGGGCGCAATCACCGCGCCGGCGTACTCGAAGCCTGCGCCGCAGATATAGTGGTGCGGTACAGGGAACACCGGGCCAATCCGAAGAACGGTCGCCGGGACCGCCCTGCGCCGAACCGCAAGAGCAATGACACGTCCCGCATGGCACAACGCAGTCTTGGCCGCAGCCGCCACGGGCGTGGTCGCGGCCGCCGGTGACTCCGCGCTCGGCGCGCAGGTTCTGCCTCACAACAGCCAGGCGCTCGCCAACATGCGCACCCAGGCCGAAGCCGGCGACCCCCTGGCGCAGTACGATCTCGCGGCCGTGTACCACGCGGGGCACGGGGTGGCCCGGGACGACGCCGCGGCCACCCGGTGGTACGAACGAGCCGCCGAGCAGGGATTCGTGCTCGCGCAGATCGAGTTGGCGACCCTGCACGCCGAAGGTCGCGGCCCGCAACCGGACAACGCGACCGCCTATATGTGGCTGGACCTCGCCGCCGCCCGGTCGCGGGGCCAGGTTCGCAGTCGGGCCCTCGCGCGACGCGAGGCCGTCGCGGCGGAGATGACACCCGAGCAGGTCGCCGAGGCGCGGCGGCGCGCGCGGGAAAGGGGCGCCGTTCACCGGCGGCGGTAGCCCACCGCGCAGGTCGAAGGCGGCGACGCTCACGATCGCGTGAGCTATCATCAGTCAGGCACGGAGCGTCGCGGCAGGGCGCGGCGCGAAGGAGGGAGAGAAGCATGCGAGAGCGAGCAGAACGCTGCGGGGCAGGCCTCGGCCTGCGCCTGCTCGCGGCGGCGGCCGTGGCGACGGTGGTCGGGTGTTCGCCGCCGCCGCCGAACCCGACCGCGACCGTGAGCGACGTCCACACGGAGATCGCCACCAATCCGGAGACGGGCAATCCGATGGGTCGCAGGATCACCGGATCGGTCCAGCTCGCGGATCCCGGCACGCCGGCCGCCAGCGACCCGTACCCCCGCGTCCAGGCATTGATCTGGCGCGGCGAAACCGCCTCACGGCGTACCTGCGAGCACACGTTCCCGGACGGCATCGCACCGGGCGAGACGCACGAGTTCGAGATCATCTGCAGCGCCCCCGGGAACGACCTGTCGTTCATCGTGCGCTCGGGCGGCGAGCGCGACAGGACGTACCCCTGCGACGGCTGCGAGCGCAGGCCCATACTCTGAGGAGGATTCGGATCCGCCGCTCGGTCGCAGGCTCCTCCCGGGCTTGCGTCCGAACCTCGTCCGTCACGTCGCCCGTCTGGCCGGCAGCCGCCGAATCGACCCGACTGCGCCCGTAGCCCGCCCGGACAGAGCATCGGCCTTCTCCAGGACATCGGGCTGGAGGTGGTGCGTCCGGAAGCGCTGGCGCTGGATTCGCGTCCCGGCTAAGCTGCCCCCATGAAGAAGCAGCACTCTGTCTCCACGCGGTCGTCCCTGCTCCTCATTCTCGCGGCCGCCGCGCTCCTTGTCGCGCCGCTGCAGGCGCAGCAAGACGACCGCGAGTTCGTCCCGGTCACCGACGCCATGCTCCAGGATCCCGACCCGGACGACTGGCTGATGTGGCGCCGCACGCTCGACAGTTGGGGCTTCAGCCCCCTCGATCAGATCGACCGCGGCAACGTCGCCGGGCTCCGGATGGTCTGGACCCGCCCGCTCGGACCGGGCCTGCAGCAGGGAACGCCGCTCGTCTACGACGGCGTCCTGTACATGCCGAACCCCCGCGACATCATCCAGGCCATCGACGCGGTGAGCGGCGACCTGATCTGGGAGCACCGCCGCGACCGGCCCGACGACCTGGCCGACTACATGATCGGCAGCCTCATCGACACCAACCGCAATATCGCCATCCACGGCAACTACCTCTTCGACAGCACCTCGGACGACTGGGTGATCGCGGTCGACGCGCGGACCGGCGACGTGGCGTGGGAGACGAGGGTGCTGGACTACACCGTCAACCCGGCCAACCAGACCTCGGGCCCGATCGTCGCCGACGGCAAGGTGATCTCCGGCCGGAGCTGCGCGCCGAAGGGCGGTCCGAACGCCTGCGTCATCGTCGCCCACGACGCCGCGAGCGGCGAGGAGCTGTGGCGCCGCCGCCTCATTCCGGGTCCGGGCGAGTTCGGCGACGAGACCTGGGGAGGCGTTCCGTTCGAGGAACGCAAGCATGTCGGCGCGTGGATGGTTCCGAGCTACGATCCGGAGCTGAACCTCGTCTACATCGGCACGTCGGTCACCTCGCCGGCGCCGAAGTTCATGATCGGCGGCGTCGACAACACGCACCTCTACCACAACTCGACGCTCGCCCTGAACGCCGACAGCGGCGAGATCGAGTGGTTCTACCAGCATCTGAACGACCATTGGGATCTCGACCATCCGTACGAGCGGCTGCTGGTCGACACCGCGATGACGCCCGACCCGGAACATGTCTCCTGGATCAACCCGCGGCTGCGGCAGGGCGAGGTGTACCGGGTGCTGACCGGCATCCCGGGCAAGACCGGCGTGGTCTACACGCTCGACCGCGCCACCGGCGAGTTCCTGTGGGCGACGCCGACGACGGCGCAGAACGTCATCACGCACATCGACGGGTCGACCGGCGCCGTCACAGAGAATCCGGAGCTGATCTTCACGCGCGAGAACAACGAGATGCTGATCTGCCCGTCGTTCGTCACGGGCGGCAAGGACTGGGAAGCGGGCGCCTACAGCCCAATCACCAACACGATGTACTTCCCGCTCCGCAACGCCTGCGCCCGCATGCTGGCGACCGCCGACGGCAGCCTCTACAACCTCTCGCAGCGGATCGTGAACGCCCCCGGCACCGACCAGGTGGGCACCGTCCGCGCCATCGACGCCTCCACCGGCGAGACCACCTGGCTCTACGAGCAGCGGGCCGGCACGACGTCGCTCGTAGCCACCGCCGGCGGACTCGTCTTCGGCGGCGACAGCAACGGCCGGTTCCGGGCCCTCGACCACGAGACGGGCGAGGTGCTCTGGGAAGTCAACCTCGGCTCCCAGGTGACCGGCTTCCCGATAACCTTCGCCGTGGACGGTGTCCAGTACGTCGCCATCAGCACCGGTTCGTCTCTGAGCACGCGGGACAACCTGCGCCTGACGACCGAGCTGCAGCCAGGGACGGGGAACAACCTGTTCGTGTTCGCCCTGCCCGATTGACACCTTGGGGGACGTCCCGTAACGCGGCGTCTCGCGCGACAGAAGCCCGTCAGACGTCCCCCGTCCCTCGTTCGGCATCCATGACCATTGCCGTCACGGTGGCTCGCGAGGTCGAAGCGGGGCGCGTCGCCCGCTGCCAGCACGTACGTCAAGGGATGATTGTCCGGATCGCGCGCGGCCACGACGCCGAGAGTACAGGACAATATGGATTTGAGCCCGGCCAGAATGCCGGAATACGCCCAGGCCGTCGTCGACGGCTGGAGCGACGGTGAGTTGCTGCGGTTGCACCTGCACGAACTGCCGCGCTCGCTGATGGGACTCGACCGGGAACGCCGCATCGAGCTGCTCGCCGAGCGCCCGCCAATGACGGGCACGCCATGGGACGCGCTGCTGGCCGCCATGGTCGAGCACGTCTGTGAGCTGCACAACCTCGAGCCGCCGACGTGGAGTCAGGAGCGGCAGCGCTTCATCGACATCCCGCACTTCTTCACCACCCGTCACGACTACATCGAGACCGTGGTGTACGCGCCGGCGGCGTTCGTTCGGCACGGCGCGCTCGCAAACGCCCGCGACCTCGACGCACGGGGCGGAGAGAAACATGTCTGGATCCCTGGATCACGCCCTGATGAAGTTGCCCCAGTTCCGCGGACACCTATCCTCTTAGGCCGCCGTACCCGGCGACATTCCGACAGCAGATGGTCGGGCTGCAGCTCGCGAGTGGCGCCGGACGCTGTCGGCCTCGGCCTGCAACAATCGGCGCAACGCACTGACGAACTTGTTGAGAGTGCGGCACGGACGCCGCGCCGCCGCCAGCCTGGTCGACATCATTCGGTTCAGGCTGCCGGCGCCGCAGCCGCGGTGGCTTCCCCGCTCCCACATGGCAGAGGTGCTGGGGCAGTTGACGCCGGGATCCAGGACTGCTGTACGCTTGACAGTCCGTGGTGGAACCCCGCGTCGCACCGAGAGCGGCGAGGCGCCCGCGTGGCAAGGCGCGACGAGGAAGCATATTGGGCATATTCGACCGAGGAGCAACGCAGTCCAGGCGGGATGCATCGCCGCTCGAATGCAGCGGGGCTTTCGCCACGGGCTGTTCAGACTGATGCACCGGACAGGGACGCGCCCGTAGCTCAGGTGGATAGAGCATCGGTCTTCTAAACCGAGGGTCGCTGGTTCGAATCCAGCCGGGCGCGCCAACTTCTACAGGCGGCAGCGCGGCCCGCCGGCGTCTCCGCCGTGCTCCGCGATCCGGGTGCCGAGATCCTCCAGCGTCTCCGCATCGCAGGCGGCCTGCATCCGCTCGAAGAGAATCCGCTCCTCGGTGTGGATGTGCTCCTTGAGCAGCTCGCCGAAGGCGGTCAGCCGTGTGTCGAGATCGGAGTTGGGATCGTCCGTCAGCTCGCGAATCATCGTCCGCATGGTCTCGTGCTCGGCGATCAGCGCACGCGTCCGGCTGGCGCCGTCGCCGAGGTGGCGCGCCGCGGCCGGGAAGACGTGCGCCTCCTCCGCCTCGAAGTGCGGCCGGAGGTCGCTCTCGAAGAACTCGATGAGGCGCGCCGCCTGCTGCGCACGGTCCGCCGGCCAGTCCGCGCGCGGGTTGGTCGACCGCCCCAGGATGAGCCGCTGGGCCAGCACCAGGCCATGGTGGTGATCGCGCGAGAGCGGAACGAGGCTCGCGTGGCGTTTCATCACGGTGCGCCGGCGGATCCGGCGCTTCCTTGACTCGGATTGTAGTCTGTGCAGATGCGAACAACGCGTGCAGGTTTGGGATTGGAGCTTGTCGCCGCGGCCTGCGCGACCCTCCTCCTCCTCGTCCCGTCGGCGGCGCACGCCCAGGGCATCGGCTTCCAGGGCGGAGTGACGGTCAATCCCGACCAGGCCTACGTCGGAACCCACGTCGAGCTGCCCCTCGGGTCGGACCAGCTCATCCTGCGTCCCGCCATCGACGGCGGGTTCGGCAACGACCTGCGGGTGGCGGCGATCGGCGCCGAGATCCGGTACCGCTTCGATCTCGGGAACTCCGGATGGCGGCTGTCGCAGGGTTTCGGGCCCGGCGTGTACGTCGCCAAGTTCACCGGAGCATTCCGGGACGAAGAGGAGACCGACGTGAGCGGAGCCTGGATCTACGCGCTCGGCGTGGTCCACGACGGCGGGTTCTTCATCGAGTTCAAGGGAGGCGGGAGCCGCAGCTACGCGATTCCGCTGCTGCGGATCGGCGCGGGATTCACCATCCGGCCGGAACGGCCGTGAATCACGAGCGGTCGAGCCACTCGACGAAGCGGGAGGACGGATCTTCGACGATCATGATGCGAACGACCCGCTGATGCTCGTGCATGAGTTGCTTCGCGGCGGTCCTCGCGTCATCCACCGACGCGTACTTCGCCCACGCCGCCGGCAAGTTGACCGCACCGCCCCTGACCGTTGTCACCAGCTTGAACATCGTCCTCCCCGAGTCGCGCGGCGATCATATCACCGGCGCGGCGCAGGCGGCCGCACGGCGCCCGGTGCGTCGATCGGGCCGGCCAGCCCGCGCCAGGTGGACGTTCGATCGGTTCCGAGCAGGAGGTCGACCACCAGGCCGTAGCTGGCGATTCCGGCGTCGACCCGGTTGGCGCGCAGGTACCGGTCGTAGACGCGGTTCGCGTTGCGGCGCACCGCCGGCACCGCCTCGCGCAGGCGCGCCGCAATCGCGCGAAGGTCGCCGCGCGGGCCGTCGCCGAGACCGGCCCAGACTCGTTCACGCGTTTCCGGCGGCAGGTGGCGCACGAGCTGCGACGAGAGGTACAGCCACGCGCTGTAGCGGCTCTGTGCGTCGCCGGCGAGGCAGATCAGCGCTCCGACGAAGCTCGCCTCGGACTCGTCGGCATAGCCGGCCAGATGCGACCATTCATGGGCGACCAGGAACGGGCGCTCGAACGGCAGCACCCTCCCGTTGACCAGCACCTCGAGAGAGAACGGACTCAGCATCCCGTCGATGCCGGCGCGGCGGAAGTACGCGGTCAGCAGGGTCGGCTTGGGACGGCCGGCCACCGCCGGGCGGCTCGCACCGAGGCGGCGCTGCACCTTGTCGAACGCCGGCCCCAACCGCTCGGGCAGCTCCGCGAAGGAGGGCCACGATTCCGCCGCGGCGGGCGCGTGGAGCGCGTTGAGCCGGTCGACCGACTCGCCGGCCAGCGACGCCAACGCCTCGGAGGAGATCCGCGCCGGGTCGTAGTCGAGCCTGGCGGCAAGCGGCTCCCGCCGGTAGTTGAGCCCCCACATCACCAGGAAGACGAGGTACAGGGCCGCGGCCGCGGCGCCGGTATGCAGCGCGAGCCGTGCGACCGCGACGGCGCGACGGCGCGGTCCGGGTCCTGACCGGCGCATCCCCTGCCACCACCGGAAGCCGAATGCGACCGCGCCGATCACCAGTAGAGGATCGATCAGCGAGAACCCGACCAGACCGGAGATCGGCGTCACCGTCCGCTGGACCGCCAGGTACCAGTGCCGCGAGTAGATCTGCTCGATCCACGCGGCGGACGTCGGCGCGAGGGCCGCCGCCACCGCCACGGCGATGACCAGGACCGCAAGCCCCGATCGGAGACCGACGCGGCGGGCCACCCCGGCCGGCACCCCCGGTACGTCTCGGAACCCCGGCGCCTGCACGCCAGTCACCCTACAACTGGTCGAGGCGGACGCCGTGGTCGTCGAAGACGATGAAGTGCCTGGGAAGGATCCGCATCACCACCCGCTCCTCCGGCTCGAACGGCTCGTCCGCCAGCGCCCGCACGCGCACGCCCTCGGTCGCCACCGTCACGAGGAACCGTGCGACGTACGGCTCGCTCGAGACGACGCGCGCGCGCCAGCCCGCGCCGGCCCCCTGAATCCGCGCATGCTGCGGGCGAATGCCGACCGTGACGTCGCGGCAGAACTCCTCGGCGATACGTCCCGCAAGCGACACGGTCCGGTTGCCCACCAGGAGCGCCTGCCCGTCCTTCTCCAGGATGGCCGGCACCAGGTTGATCGGCGGCTCGCCGAAGAGCCGCGCCACCAGCTCGTTGGCGGGCCGGTCGTGCACGTCCGCCGGCGTGCCGGACTGCACGATCCGGCCGCGATCGAGCACGGCGATCCGGTCCGACACGGCCAGCGCATCCTCGCCGTCCCGCGTGGCGTAGACGACCGTCCGGTGCTCGCGTTGCACCCGCAGGTTGCGCAGGTCGCGTACGAACGAACGACGCGCGGCGGAGTCGGCGAACGGCGGCTCCCCGCCGAGATCGTCGACGAGCAGCAGGTCCGGCTCGCGGGCCGAGCCGTCGAGCGCCGTGTTCGGGAGGGCGTAGCGGCGGATCGAGACGCCGCGCCACTCCTCGGTGCGCCACCGCGGCGAAGGGACATCGCCCGGACCGGCGCGCCACCCCGGCACGAGCTCCGGCCGGATCCGCCCCTCCTCCCGCGCGTCCTCCGTCCCCATGAGCACGCCGTCCCTGCCGTCCGACCTGTGGCCGACGAACTGCAGCAGGGCGGACTTGCCGGCGCCCGGCGGACCGACCACGGAGACGACCTCGCCGGTCCGCGCGTAGAGCGATATCCGGTCGAGGACCGACTCTCGCGCGCCCTCGCGCCGCTGGGTAATCGCGTCCAGAAAGAGGTACATGGCAGCCCGCTCGATGCGCGAAACCCCATGGTACACTTTCGGATGGCCGCTGAAGACGAACTGACCTGGGGCCGATCGACGGTCGAGACCGCCTGCCCCCTCGACTGCCCCGACACCTGCAGCCTGGCGATATCTCTGGAGCGCGGCCGGGTCATGAAGATCGACCACTCTCCCCGGCACGCCGGCACCAACGGTTTCATCTGCAGCAAGGTCCGCCGCTTCGATCGGCGCGTCTACGGCGAGGAGCGCCTGCACTATCCGGGCTCGCGACGCGGCGCCAAGGGGGAGGCGAGCTTCAACCGGATCACCTGGGATCAGGCGCTCGAGACGGTGGCCGGCCGCATGCGGGCGATCCGCAAGGAGTTCGGTCCCGAGGCGATTCTGCCCCTGTCCTACGGCGGCTCGAACGGCCTCCTGTCGCAGGACACGACCGACGCCCGGCTCTTCCGCGCGTTCGGAACCTCTCGTCTCGCGCGCAACGTCTGCGCCGCGCCGACGACGGCGGCAACCGACGCACTCTACGGCCGCATGGCCGGGGTGGACTACCAGGACTACCGCCACGCGCGGCTCATCGTGATCTGGGGCGCCAACCCGTCCACCTCCGGGTTCCACCTGGTGCCCCACGTGCGGGAGGCGGTACGGGACGGGGCGGCGGTCGTGGTGATCGATCCCCGCCGGACGCCACTCGCCAAGCGGGCGGACATCCATCTCCCGGTGCGCCCCGGGACCGACGTGGTCGTGGCGCTGGCGATCCACCGCTTCCTCTTCGAGCACGGATTCGCGGACGAGGCATTCCTCGGGGAGTGGGCGCACCACGCCGGCGAGCTCCGGCAACGCGCCGCCGAGTGGACCTTCGAACGCGCCGCCGCCGTCGCCGAGGTGGATCCCGACCTGCTGGAGAGGGTCGCGGAGCTGTACGCGGAGACCTCCCCCGCCGTCATCCGCTGCGGATGGGGTCTGGAGCGCAACCGCAACGGAGGCAACGCGGCTCTGGCGGTGCTGGCGCTGCCGGCCGTCGGCGGCAAGTTCGGGGTGCGCGGCGGCGGCTACTCGATGAGCAGCTCGCGCGCCATGCCGCTGTCCGAGGAGGACTGGATCGAGACCGGCGAGCCGGACACGCGTCTCGTCAACATGAACCGGCTCGGCCGCGCGCTGACCGAGTACGACGATCCGCCGGTCAAGATGCTCTTCGTCTACAACTGCAACCCGCTGGCGACCATGCCGGCCCAGAACCGGGTCCTCGCGGGTCTCGAACGCGACGACCTGTTCACGGTGGTCTTCGACCAGGTGATGACCGATACCGCCCGTTGGGCGGACGTCGTCCTGCCGGCGACGACGTTCCTGGAGCAGTACGACCTGGCCCTCAGCTACGGACACGGCGCGGTCCAGCTCGTGCAGCCGGTCATCGAGCCGGCCGGCGAATCACGGCCCAACGTGGAGGTGTTCGCCGAGCTGGCGGCGCGCCTCGACATCGACATCGGCGAGCTTCTGCAGAGCGACACCGGCACGCTGATGCACGTGGCCGGCGCATTGCCGGACAACGCGGGCGAGGAGCTGCTGAGCCGCGGGATCACCCGCGGTGCGGCTCCGGCCGCCCCGGTCCAGTTCGTCGATGTCTTTCCACGGACGCCGGACGGACGCATCGACCTGTTGCCGGCCGCCCTGGAGCGCTCCGCCCCGCTCGGCCTCTACCGTTTTCGGCCGGAGCCGATGCCCGACCGCTACCCGCTCGCACTGGTCTCCCCCGCCAGCGACAAGACCGTCTCGTCGACGCTGGGCGAGCTCCGCACCCGGCAGGCCCGGCTCCAGATCCATCCGCGCGATGCGGAAGCACGGGACCTGTCGACCGGCGACGTGGCGCGCGTCTTCAACGACGAGGGCGAAATCCACTGCGCGGTAAACATCAACCCGGACGTGAAACCTGGTGTGGTCAGCCTCCCGAAGGGACTGTGGCGGCGCAATACCATGAACGGCTGCACCGCCAACGCCCTCGTGACCGACGAGCTGACCGACCTGGGCGACGGCGCATGCTTCAACGACGCCCGCGTGGAGATCACCCGCATGGTGACGGCCGAGCTCGGCGGACGGAACATCGCCATCTGGACCGGCCCCGCGCCACCGAAGCGGGTACACTAGCGGACGGGTTCGACAGGCAATCCGACGGGAACAGGGGAAGACCGACGATGGACGACACGCCCGGGGCACGCACTGTCAAGTGCGTCAAGTTCGAGCGAGAGATGCCGGGACTCGACGAGCCCCCGTGGCCCGGGGAACTCGGGCGGCGCATCTACGACAGCGTATCGCAGGAGGCCTGGAAGCTCTGGGAAGAGCGGATGAAGATGATCCTCAACGAGTACCGCCTGATGCCCTGGCAGAAGGAGGCCCAGGAGCTCGTGGCGCGGCAGATGGAGGAGTTCTTCTTCGGCGAGAGCTCGGCGCTGCCGCCCGAGTACGTTCCCCCCCAGGCTAAGCAGTAGCCGGCGGGTGGCGGCGACGCTCCTCAGACGCTCTCGGATGCGACCGGAATCTGCGTGGCGATCCGAAAGGTGAGCTTGCCGTGGGCGGCGCGCAGCGCGGCGACCACGTCGGCGGGGGTCTCCCCACGTGCGAAGATGAACCCCGGATAGCTCGCCCCTTCGGGCCACGGCACGAGCCGTTGTCCGGGCTTGGCGGTGACGATCACGTCTTCGATCAAGGCTACCGACCGCGCGGCGTCGAGCCCCTCCACGCCTTGGCAGATCCCGGCGCCGGGCACGGGAATCATCATGACCGCCGCCGCGTCCCGGCTCACGCGATAGTGGGCCGCCGGGCGGCCGAGTGCGTGCTGGAGCAGCAGATCTTCGAGTGAATGGCCGCCGCCGGTCGGGCCGTCGAAGTGGAGCACGCGTGAACAGAGCCCGCCGATGGATCGCGCGGCGACCTCCAGCACAACGACCCCGCGCGGACCGAAACGGCACTCGGCGTGCACGGGGCCGTGCAGCAGGCCGAGCGCCTGGATCGCGGCTTCGACCTGCCGGACCACCTCGCCGCGTTCGTCAGCCCGCAGGCTGTCGGGCGCAACGTAGATCGTCTCTTCGAAGTAGGGCCCCTCCATCGCATCGGGCTTGTCGAAGATGGCCAGAACCTGGAACTCTCCGTCCGTCATCACGCCCTCGACCGCCACCTCGCGGCCCGGAATGTACTCCTCTATCGCCAACGAGTCGTTGGCCGGATCACGGAGGGCCTGAACCTCCGGCGTGGCGAGCAGCCGGCGGATCCGCTCGGCCGCGGCGACGAGTTCCACCGGCGTGTCGGCACGTATGACCCCTCGGCTCCCGGTCATCGCGAGGGGCTTGACGACGCACGGGTACGCGACCCGTTCCAGAAGCACGCCGTTGTCCCGATGCACCGGAACGGATCGGAACCAGGGCGTAAGGAGACCGTCCGCCCGCATGCGCATGCGGGTCTTGAGCTTGTGCCCGGCGATGCGGACAGCGGCGGGTGGATGTCCGGGGAGGCTGAGCAGGCGTGCGGCAAGGGCGCCGATCAGGGCCGGGCGATCGCCGACGGACAACACCGCATCGAACGGCGCGGCCGCCGCCGCGTCGACGATCGCCTGCACGGCCGTGTCCTCGTCGTGGAACGGGATCGGAATCGCGTTGTCCCGCCACGGATCGTCGAGCCTGTGGCAACGGTCGGTCGCCAGCACCAGATCGAGGTCCAGGCGGGCGGCGGCAGCGGTGAACGACCGGGTCTGGTACCCGGTGGTGGAAGCGACGAGCAGCGCGCGCGGTACACGGGTAGGCAGAGCGGACATCGGGTGAACGTGCTACATCTCGAAACAGCTCGATCTTCCGCGGGAGCCCGGCGCCGCCGTCACCGTTCAACCGGTTGCTCCGGGCGGAAGCGCGTACAAGCGCCAAGTCGGCGCACGGTAGCCGTGCACCGCAAGTGGGTAGGTTATTGCAGATGACAAATGTCAAGCAACCTACCTCTACGTCAAACCAGGCCTACCTGCCCGGTAGTCGGTTCGGCTCAGCAGTACCACGGCTCGTTGAGGTAAGGGATCTCCACCCGCTGCGTGACGGATCCCGGCGCAGCCCGCGCCGGGACGCGTCCGTCGCCCGCGCGGGTTCGAATCGCGTCGAACACCTCGCGCCGGGCGGCGTTCGGTCGACGCCCCACCAGCCCTGCCACGTCGTCCGCCATCCGGTCCATGCGGGGGTCGGAATGCCGCCACGGATAGACCAGTTGCTCGGGATCGAACGGCTCCAGGCGCGCCCGGAGCTCCTCCAGCTCCCGCAACCGGGAACCGGCGGTCACGAGCAGCCGCAGGGCAAGCTGTATCGGCGCGACCTGCGCGACGAGATCGAGCCGCTCGATCTCGCCCAGCATGTCCCGATAGCCGCCGGCCGACGTCCACGGGGTGAAGGCGACGAAGGTGGGAGCCAGGGCGAGGCCGGCCGAGCGGCACAGCGCCACGGCGTGCGCGATATCGTCCCGTGTGTGACCCTTGTCCAGCCGTCGCAGGATCTCGTCGTCGAACGACTCGACGGCGCTGGTGACGAACAGGCAGCCGGTATCGCGCAGCCGCGGCAGCAGGTCGGCGTGCGCGATCAGGTGCTCCACCTTGATGGTGACGTCGTAGGTCAGGCCGGGAAACCGCAGTGCGCAACTCTCGGCCACCCGCAATGCGTGTCCCACACCGTTGAAGAAATCCGGATCGCCGAAGGTGATGTGCTCCGCCCCCTGCTCCACCTGAGCTGCCACGTCCGCGAGCACGACGTCGGCTCCCACGACACGGAAACGGCCGCCGTAGACCGGGACGACCGGACAGTGCCGGCAGGTGTGCTTGCAGCCGCGGCTCGCCTCGGTATAGCCGGCGATCTTCCGGGTGGCGCCGCGTTGCAGCGTCGCGTAGCGACCCAGTGGCGGCAGTCCGGCCCGCCAGGGCGGAATCATGTCCAGCCGCGGGAGGCTCGAGGCGGGAACGAAGTCCGTCGCGCCGGCCGCCACGTCACCGGCGAGCCGGACCAGGTCGGCCTCGAACTCGCCGCCGAGCAGGTGGTCCACGCCGACCGACCGCAGCAACTCGGCGTTCAATGGCGCATAGAGGCCGTAGGCGCAGAGACGGGCGGCAGGACTGAGCCGGCGGACTCGCGCTATCACCGGAACCGCCAGGCGGGTCGCGGTGTGCATCGGCAGATGGAACGCGACGAGGTCGGCGGCGACAGATGCCTCCTCGAAAGGCTGTCGCGACAGGTCGACGCAGGTGACGTCCATCCCGGCGCGCCGCAGCCAAGCCGCCGGCGACGCCAGGCCGAACGGCTGGCGGCCCATTTCGTAGGTGGCGATGAGGGCGACTCTCATGGCCGTGCGGGGCGCAGCTCGACCTCCGCCGCGGTCGGAGGCGGCGTCACCAGACTGACAGCCACCAGGGTCGTGATGGAAAGGGCAAGAGCCGGGTAGGCGGTCTGCCAGCCGAAGAGATACTCGGGGTTGCCGTCCACCGCCCGCGCCAGACCGACGATCTCCCAGACGAGCGTGGTGAGCATCCCGGCCAGTATGGAAGCCACGCCGCCCGCGCGCGTCGCCCGCTTCCAGAGCAGCGCACCGAGCAGCGCGGGCGTGATGCCGGCGCCGTACATCGTGTAGGCCCAGAGCGCCATCGCGAGAATGGTCGGGAAGAAATTGCCGGCGATATACCCGAGAGCCCCGACGACGACCACGATCCCGCGCGTGTAGAGCACCACCTGCCGGTCGGTGACGGCGGGATTGACGAACCGCTGATAGACGTCGCGGATCAGGTTCGTCGACGGGGTCAGCAGGAAGCTGTTGGCGGTGGAGACCACGATCGCCGCCGCCCCGCAGACCAGCAGCACGCCGAGAACCGGTGGCAGCACGTCCGTGGCGACGCGGATGACGATCTCCTCCGACTCCGCCACGCCCAGCCCGCCCAGCGCCTGGCTGCCGAAGACCCCGGTCGAATCGATGAGGGTCTCGACTACGACCGTGCCGACGATCCACCCGATCACGGCCAGACGTGCGGCCCGCTCGTCGCGCGCCGAGAAGAACTTCTGGTACATGTTGGCTTCGCCGAGCAGCAGAAACATCGTCGGCAGGAAGAGGGCGAACGCGGCCTGCGCGCCGATGTCGCCGAAGAGCGACACCTGATGCGGCTCGAGTGCGGCAAGCGACGCGGACAGTCCGCCTGCGTCGCCGATCAGGAACGCGACGCCGAACATCACCGCGATGGTCATCACCAGGCCGTTGCCGACATCGAGATAGGCGATCGACAGCATGCCGGCGAACGATGTGAACAGGATGCAGAAGACCGCCGTGATCAGTGCGCCGGTGTCCGGATCGACGCCCGCCACGAGGGCCAGCAGCCGGCCGCCGCCGCGGAACTGGTACGCGGCGATCGTCGCGTAGGCCAGCACCGTGGTCAGGGTGCCGAGCACCCGCGCTGCCGGTCCGTACCGCAGCTCGAGAATGTCGGGCACCGTGTACTGCGCAATGCGGCGCACGCGCGGCGCGATGAAATAGACGAGCGCGATGCCGGCCCACGCTCCGGCCGACTGCCACAGCGCGGAGAACCCGGAACGGTAGCCGAGCCCGGCGCCTCCGAACAGGCTGCCCGAACCGATCCAGGTGGCGAGCAGCGTGAAGACGAGCACCCGGGCCGGCAGTCGCCGCCCGGCGACCAGAAAATCGTCGGCGGTGCGGACGCGGCGGCTGCGCCACGCCCCGACGAGCACCAGCACCGACATGTACACGATGACCGCCGTCAGCATGCCGGCCATTGTGGATCATAATGAGCCGTCGATGCCTCTCGACGAGTACCGGCGCAAGCGCGACTTCAGCCGGACGCCGGAGCCGGAGGGCGGCGCGCCGGACCGCGCACGCCGGCGGCAGGGGGACGCCAGCGGACCCGCCGGCTATTTCTGCGTCCAGAAACACCTCGCCAGCCATCTCCACTACGACCTGCGAATCGAGCACGACGGCGTCCTCCTGTCGTGGGCCGTCCCGAAGGGACCGTCCCTGCAGCCGGTCGACAAGCGGATGGCGGTACGGACCGAGGATCACCCCCGCGAGTACGGCAGCTTCGAGGGGGTCATCCCGGAGGGTTACGGCGCCGGTATCGTGATGCTCTGGGACTACGGCACGTGGACACCGGAGGTCGACGACGTCGACGCGGCCCTGCGGAAGGGCGACCTGAAGTTCGCACTCGACGGCTACAAGCTCAAGGGCTCCTGGGCGCTGGTGCGCACGCGCGACGGTGCAGGGACGGCCCCGCGCCGGCGAGACCGCAACTGGCTGCTCATCAAGCACGCCGACTTCTGGTCGGGACCGGTCGACATCACGGCGCTCGCCCCCCTCAGCGTCAAGAGCGAAGGCGACTTCGACGACATCCTCGCAGCCGACATGCCCGAGCTCTGGATCACCGGCCGGCCCGCCACGGCCACCGGCAACGGCAGCGCCGCCGCCCTGACGCGAGAGGTCATCGAGCGCGCGGCGCGCAAGATTCTGGCGCGCCACGAAGCGGGCGATTACTAGGAGCCCGGGGCCCAGGGCGAACGGCTACGGGAGAAGACGCTGCGCCAGCACGCTCCAAACGGCGTAGGCCAAACGCCGGCGGGAGTGACGGGCGATCTGGCGCTGCGAGAAGTGCCCGGTGACCAATTCGCACTCCGCGGGAATGTCCCCGATCGGGAGCAGCTCCTTGTGCTCGGCCGCGTAGCGCGCGAGGACATCCGGGGGCGGCGTGGCGTTGTTGGCGATGGCGACGTCCACCGGCCGCCCGATGGCGTCGCTGACCCGCCGTACCGCCTCGCCCACCGAGAACCCCTGCATGCCCCGCCCCTCGGTCAGGATATTGGTCACGAGCACGATGGGCCCTCTGGTGGCCCGGACCGCCTCGGCGACCCCCCGGACGAGGAGAATCGGCATCAGGCTCGTATAGAAGCTGCCGGGACCGATGACCATGGCGTCGAAGCCGCGAATCGCCTCCGAGGCCGCTTCGTGGACGTTGGGCTCCGGCTCCAGCCAGATCCGCCTGATCCGCCGCCCGTCGGTCTGCTCCCGGTCCACGCCGACCTCGCTGACCGCACGGGAACCGTCCTCGTACTCCGCGTAGAGCGTCGACTGCTCCACGCTGACCGGCAGCACGCGTCCATTGCAGTCGAGCAGCGTCCGCAACCCGTCGACCGCGGCGAGAAAATCGCCGCTGTACTGTTCCATCATCGACAGGAGCAGGTTCCCCCCGGTGTGTCCGCGGAGCCGTCCGTTCTCCAACGCCGGGAGTCGGGAGAGAAGGAGGCGACGGGCTTCGCTCTCGTTCCTGGCGAGTGCCAGCGCGCACTTGAGCACGTCACCCGGCGGCAGAACGCCCAGCTCGTCCCGGAGCTGGCCGGAGCTGCCGCCGCTGTCGAACATCGTGACGACGGCGTTCACCCGCAGCCACGGGTTCTGCTTGAGACCGCCGAGCAGGCTCGGCAACCCGGTCCCGCCGCCGAAGCACCCGACGTTGACTTCCCTCAACTGCACGCGGCGCATTATGTCACAGCCCTCCCGCGCGCCCTCGCGCCGCTCACCGCCCACTCCTCCCGGCGGCGAACCCGGACGAACCCTGCACGAAACCGCCGCTCCGGACGATAAGCCTCTGTACCGTCACGGGACATCGATTCATGCAGTCGACGACTCGCCGTCTCTCGCTCCTCGGCGGAGCACTCGCGTTCTGTCTTCTGGCGTTGCTCAACGTCGGCGGCTACCGGTACGGCGTTTCCGACCAGGCGTTCTACATTCCCATCGTGCGACAGGGGCTCGAACCGGGCCTGTTTCCACACGACGCGCCGCTGCTCGCGGTCCAGAACCGGCTGCTCGCGTTCGACGACTGGTTCGCCCCGCTCGTCCGGCTCAGCGGTCAGAGCCTGCCGGTAGCGTTCTTCGCGACCTACGCGGCAGGGCTGGGGCTGCTGTACGCGGCATGCGTCGTCCTCGGACGCTCGCTCTATCGAACCTGGTGGGGAGTCGCCGCCCTGACCGCCGCGTTGACCCTGCGGCACCGGATCCCCGACACCGCGGTCAATTCGCTCGAGAGCTACATGCATCCGCGGCAGCTCGCCTTCAGCATCGGGCTGCTGGCGCTCGGACTCTTCCTGCGCGGCCGCACGGCGGGCGCCGCGGGGGCCGTCGCCGCCGCCTGCCTGTTCCATCCGACGACCGCGCTGTGGTTCGCAATCCTGCTCGGTGTGGCCGTGCTCGTGGCGGACCCCGCCGCGCGGCGACCGCTCCTCGTCCTGATCAGCGCCGCACTGCCTGCGACCCTTCTGCTGCTCGTCAGTGCGTTCCGGGAGCAACTCGACGTCATGGGTCCCGCCTGGGCCGCACTATTGGAGTCCAAGGACTACCTCCTGGCCACGCAGTGGCCGCTGATGACGTGGTTCGCCAATCTGGGCCTGGCGGCAGTCATCGCGGCCACCTACGACTACCGCCGGTCGCTCGGCGCGGCCAGCCCCCGCGAAGAGGGTCTCGTTGCCGGCTGTCTGGCGCTCCTGGCGATCTCGTCTCGGTCCCGCTCGCATCCGTCGGGATCGCTCTCATCGTGCAGTTGCAGTTCAGCCGCATCTTCTGGCTGCTCGATGCGGTCGCGATCGCCTACGCGGCATGGCTCGTGGTGGAGAGTCCGCTCGGCGCGGCGGCTGCCGCCGAGGCCCGACCGCGCATCCGCCGCGCCGCGGTCGTTCTGCTCATCCTCGCGTCGCTCGGCCGGGGCAGCTACGTGACCCTGGTCGAACGGGCCGACCATGCCCTGGTCGAGATCGACCTGCCGGCGTCGGAATGGACGGACGTCATGCAATGGGCCGGCGGGCGCCCCGTGGGCACCAACTTCCTCGTCGATCCCGCGCATGCCTGGCGTTACGGGTCGAGCGTCCGGGCCGCCAGCGGCCGGGACGTCTATCTCGAGTCGGTGAAGGACATCGGTATCGCCATCTATTCCAGCTCGATGGCGGCGCGCGTCAGCAATCGCATCGCCGAGCTGGGCGACTTCGCCGCGCTGGAACCGGCCCATGCGCGGTGGCTCGCCAAGCGCTACGACCTCGACTTTCTCATCACCGAGCACGACATCGCCCTGCCCCTCGTCCACCGGAACGGCCGGTTCGGGGTATACGACCTCGGTGACGACGCCCTGATGGCCCGCCGCGGCTCCTCGACCGACAGCGACTGACGACCGGCACGCCTCATCGATGGACGGTCCACGCGCCGCCGATTTCGTCCCGGCCCGCGGCCTCGACGGCGGGCATCGGATGACCCTGTACACATGGGCCCGGCCGCGCCGCTTCCCGCAGCTTGCAAAGCCGGTGCGGCGGTACTTCGACGTCGCCCCGAACGCCAGGGTGCTGGCCCACTGCCACTGGCAAGCGCCACCCTCGGGGCGACCGACCCTGCTGGCCCTGCACGGGCTGGAAGGCTCGAGCTCGGCGCACTACATGCGCGGGCTCGCGGACAAGGCGTTCGCCGCGGGTCTGAACGTGGTGCTGCTCAACCAGCGCAACTGCGGAGACACGGAGCACCTGTCCCGGGGCCTCTACCACTCGGGGCTGTCGGCCGACCCCGCCGCCGTGCTCCGTGAGCTGACCGAGGTCGACCGCCTGGGTGAGGTCGCCGTCGTCGGATACTCGCTCGGCGGAAATCTCGGACTCCGCCTGGCGGGGACGAGACCGCCGCGCTCGCTGCGGGCCGTCTGCGCCATCTCGCCGACCATGGACCTCGCCCGCTGCGTCGACGCTCTCGAGCGGCCCAAGAACGCGGTCTACCAGTGGAACTTCGTGCGCAACCTGAAGCGCCGCATGCGGCGGAAGGCACGCGCCCTGCCCGGCCTGTTCGACCTCTCCGCACTCGAACGGATCCGCACCGTCCGCGAGTTCGACGACGCCTTCACCGCACCGCACCACGGCTTCCGCGATGCCGCCGACTACTATCACCGGGCAAGCAGTCTGAGAGTGGTCGGGAGCATTGCGGTTCCCGCCCTGATTCTGAGTGCGGAAGACGATCCGTTCGTCCCGGCCGACCAGTTCCGGGAGGCAGCGGTCGCCGCGAATCCGTACGTGTTCACCGCGATCACGCGTCACGGAGGGCACTGCGGCTTCTACGCGGAGCCGGCCCCCGGCTTCGACGGGTACTGGGCGGAGCGTGCGGCGCTGGACTTCGCGCTCGGCCATATCGGCTGAAGCCGCCCGCGCGCGGTCAGGCCTGCCCGAGGTGCTCCAGCAACCGGCGGGCGAACGTCGGCCCGGCACCCCTTTCCTCGTGCTTGAAGTAGACGTAGACGTCTTCGCAGCCACCGGTGCTGCCGGCGATGGTTTCGGCCCAGCGGGCCAGATCGGCGTCGTCGTACCCCTGATCGCGGAGC
This sequence comes from Vicinamibacterales bacterium, assembly GCA_963662835.3. Classification (GTDB taxonomy): domain Bacteria; phylum Acidobacteriota; class Vicinamibacteria; order Vicinamibacterales; family UBA8438; genus WTFV01. Next base: position 4,164,510 of record CAXXVU020000002.1, on the reverse strand, counting down.
CTGAAGTAGCCGTGGCGCGCGGTCACGTGCAGCGGCGTGCGCATCCGCTCGCTGTCGGCGATGCAGAGCGCCGCCCCCCGCTCGGTCAGCAGATCCGCGACCGGGGCAGCGTGCCAGGAGGCGTGGCGAAACTCGAACGCCGCACGCGCGCCGGACGGCAGCGTGTCGAGGAATTGCGCGAGAACGTCGTCGTTCCGGCGGAAGGACGGGGGCAACTGAAACAGCAACGCCCCGAGCTTGTCGCCGAGGGTGACCGCGGCATCGCAGAAGGCGCGCGTGATCTCCCCGCAGTCGCCGAGCCGCGCCTCGTGGGTGATGCGCCGTGGCGCCTTCAGGGTGAAGCGGAAGCCGTCCGGAGTCACGGCGGACCAACCGGCGAGCAGCCGCTCCGTCGGCAGCCGATAGAACGTGTAGTTGATTTCGACCGTGTCGAGACGCTCCGCGTAGTACGGGAGCATCTTCTTCTGCGGAAACTTCTCCGGGTAGAAGGCTCCCTTCCACTCCGGGTAGTTGTAGCCGGAGGTTCCGACCCGGTACCGAGGCATTGCACTGGGGCGTTCGGACCGGTCAATCCAGGTCGAAATCGCGCGTCGGCCGGGTGACCGGCTCGTCGCGAGCCTTCTTCAGCGCCTCCTCGAAGCGCCTCGACAAGGCATCGCCGCGTCCCTTTTCGTCAGCCACCGACTGCTCGAAGATCGCCTCGCGACGCGCAGCCGCGTCGGCGAGAATGCGCTGAGCATCTTCAAGCTGCGGAGCGCCCTCGCGCGGGGGCGGCCTGTGCGAGACGAGCCGGCGCAGGTTGGGATCGATGACCAGGCTGGAACCGCAGCAGGGGCAGTCGACCTCGAATTCCGAAGAGAGCCGGGACATCGGACTCGACGGCCAGGGCCCGTGGGAAACCCCTAGCCCTCCTCTTCGTAGTCACCCTCGAGGGGCGGAATGAGCCGGGTCGGAGGACGGAGCGCTTCGCGATGGTCGTAGACCGGAAATCCGCCCACGTGCACCAGCACTCGGCACGCCGGCCCCTTGCGGTCGATCATCACGGTCACCGGACTGCCCTCGACACCGTCCCGAAAGCTGACGCGGCACCCGCACGCAAGCCGAGCGTGCTCGAATCCTTTGAGCATGCGGGAATGATACTACAGCCGGGGGCGGCCCCCGGCCGGATCGCCCGAATGCTCCCGCAGGACGGTGTCCGCCCCCCTTGCCTCACAGCAGGGAGTCGATGTCCCGCTGGAATTCCTCACGGGTGCCGATGCCCAGATGCGTGCGGCAGAGAACGCCTTCGCGGTCGATGAAGAACGTGACCGGCAGCCCCCACACCGGGCCGTACGCCTCCTGGAAATCCTCGCGTCCGAGCCCGACCAGCATCGGGTAGTTGACCTGGAACTCGGCCGCGAAGGGCCGGATCTGCTCGGAAGTGTCGTCCACGGAGAGCCCGAGCACGATGAGTCCGTCGTCCTTGTGCCGACGCTGGAACTCGACGAACCAGGGAATCTCGATCTTGCAGGGACCGCACCACGTCGCCCAGAAGTTCAGGAGGATGACGTTGCCCTTGAGCTCCGCCAGGCTCACCTGGTTGCCGTCGATGTCCCGCAGCGTGAAGTCGAGCGGCGCGGGCCTGGCATCGGCATCGCAGCGCGTGTCCTGGTGCGCACCGCGCTCGACCGCGGAAAAGGACAGGACGGCGACGCTGCGAACCGCCGGCAAGGTCAGGAAACCGAGGGCGAACGCCGCGCCGACCGCCACCATCCAGCGCCTGGTTGTCATGTCCACTCCTGCTGAATCACGTCCCGGCCAAAATCGATCAATCGATCAATCGCCCGCTCGCACCGTACGACCGGTTCCGCGAGATAGTCCGGCGACGGCGCCACCGACCGTCCGGCACTCAGATTAACGCTTCCGGCTCGTGAATCTCAAGGGCCGGCGCACCGTCCCGGCCGTCGTGTCCCCTGCGGAGTGCGCGGGGTCATCCCGAGAGGACGGTTGCCCGCCCGGCGACGGACCGGAATGCGGCACGAGCCTTGCTCCCGCTGATCATCGGATTGCCGACGGCAGGGTCAACGGGTAAGATGGCGGAAGGTGCTGTTCGTCAGCCGCCTGCCCGAAGCGCCGGCCGCTCTGAGGTGTTCCCATGATGCGCAATAGACCCGGATGGCAAGTGACCGCCCTGCTCGTGCTCCTGCTCGCGGCGCTCGCCGCGCCGGCCGGCGGGCAGCAGTTCGCGCCGTACTACGGCAAGAACCGCGTCAAGTGGGACAAGTTCGACTGGCACATCTACACGACGGACCACTTCGAAATCTACTACTACCCGGAGCTTGAGGAGCACCTCGAGCGGGTGGCGGCCTATGCCGAGAGCGCCTACCAGCAGCTCAGCGCCGATCTGCGCCACGATCTGGCGTTCAGCGTCCCGCTCGTGGTCTTCAAGACGCACAGCGAGTTCGAGCAGCAGAACATCTTTCCCGGCGGCAGTCCGGAAGGGGTCGGCGCGTTCGCCGAGCCGTACCGCAACCGCATCGCACTGCCCATCGACGAGCCCCCCGACGGGCTCTACCGCCTGATAACCCACGAGCTGACCCACATCTTCGAGTTCGACATCATCCCTCGATCGATGATCCGGAACACCGTGCCGCTGTGGGTCGACGAGGGCCTGGCCGAGTTCATGGCCGGCGTCTGGCGCCCACTCGACCTGATGCAGGTCCGCGACGTGGCGGTCGCCGACATCGTGCCGTCGATGACCGAGTTCCAGCGGTACGGCGGCTTCGCGAGCGGCCGCGTCGTCTACAACCTCGGCCACGCCGTCTTCGAGTTCATCGAGGAGCGCTGGGGACTCGAAGGCGTCCGCCAGTTCCTCTTCGCGCTCCGCCGCAACGCTATCGGCGGCGGCGAGGATCCCTACGAGGAAGCGTTCGACCTCGAAGCGGAGGAATGGGACGACGCGTTCAAGTCCTATCTCGACGACCGGTTCGAAGCGTTTCGCGACAAGGAACGCCCGGCCGACTACGGGCGCAACCTCGCTCCCGACCCGCTGCGCAGCCGCTATCCGGTCGTCTACTCGCTCGAGGCGTCTCCCTCGGGCGAGGTGATCGCGGCGATGGCGGTCAACCGCAAGGACCGGGAAGCCGACATCGTGCTGCTGTCGTCCCGGACCGGCGACGTCATCCTGAACCTGACGGAGGGATTCGATCAGGAGTTCGGGTTCGACTACATCAGCCAGACCGGACTCCGCTGGAACACCGTGCCCTGGATGTCGTGGTCGCCGGACGGCGATCGAATTGCCTACATCGTGCGCCACGGCAAGGGCAAGGCGCTCGCCGTCCAGAACGTCGTGACGCGCGAGCTCGAGCAGTTGATCGATCTCGAGCTGGTCGACGAGCCGGAATCGCCGGACTTCTCGCCCGACGGGCGCACGGTGGTCTTCTCCGCGCTGAATCGCGCCGTGGGCGACATCTACGAGATCGACCTGGAGACCGAGGAAGTCACCAACCTGACCGAAAGCGCGCTCGCCGACTACGCGCCGTTCTACTCGCCCGACGGAAGCAGCGTCATTTACCTGTCGCGCGTGAGCGGCAACAACAAGCTGTTCCGGCTCGATCGCGAGACCGGACAACGCCGTCAACTGACCTTCGGGACGCACGACGAGGCCGGCGGGCAGTTCATCGACGAGCGCACGATCGTGTTCGCGTCGACGGCGGTCGACCCGACGCAGCCGATCGACCCCGACACGGCCCGCGACGGCGAGATCTTCAACCTCTGGACGCTCGATCTGGAGCACGGCGCGCTGCATCAGCTCACCGACAACGCGACCGGGGTGGTCAACCCGATCGTCCTGGCCCCGGACGAAGATTCCGACCTGCCGCGGATCGGCTTCATTACCTACTTCAGGGCGGAATACGGCCTGCACACGATCGAGTACGACGAACCGCTCTATACCGCCGACGCTGCCGACTTCGGCGGTCCGGGTCCGCTGATCGATTTCCAGGCCCCGCTGACCCACACCCTCAATCCCGCCAACTCGCGGCGCAAGGGCCGGTTCGAGAACATGTACATGCAGGGCCGGCCCAACTTCGGCGTCGGGCTGACCAACAGCGGCGACGTGCTGGGCGGCACGATGATCAGCTTCGCCGACGTGCTCGGCGACCAGATGTTCAACATCCAGGCCTACTCGATCCAGACCTACCGCACCTACGGCGCGTCCTACGTGAACCTGTCCGGCCGGCTGCAGTACGCGCTGCAGGGCCTGTCGTCCGAGCAGTACTTCTACGGCCTCGGCGCGTACTTCGCCCCCAGCCTGGCGTTCCTGAGCCGCGACGACGCCATCGCCACGCGGCGATCCAACGGCGGCAGCGCCATCGGCATCTACCCGCTCGACCGCTTCCGGCGCCTGGAGTTCTCTGCGGGGATGTACAACTTCCGGGAGACGTTCGCCAACGAGGCGCTGCAGGCGCAGTCCGACTCCTTCCAGCGGCAGCAGTTCGGAACCACGCTGTTCCGCGACGGCTCGTTCATGCCGTTCGGCACGCGCTTCTTCCAGGAGACCACCGTCTTCCGCGAGTACGGCCCGGTCGCCGGCAACACGGTGATGGCGGGCTACGAGTACGCGCCGGGGTTCGGCGGGTTCCTGTCGCGGCAGACCGTCGACCTCGATGCGCGGTACTACCTGCGGATCGCGGAGAACGGGGTCCTGGCGTTGCGCGGACGCGCCTTCAACAGTTGGGGCGACTTCCCCGACTTCACCTTCTTCGGCGGCCAGGGAGACATGCGAGGCTACGACTACCTGCACTTCCTCGGCCACAAGGCGTTTCACGCCAACGTGGAGTTGCGGTTCCCGCTGGTCGAAGCGATGGCGACACCGATCGGCATCCTCGGCGGCATCCGAGGCACCTTCTTCTTCAACATCGGGGCCGCCGCCATCGCAGGGCAACCCTGGAACCTGTTCTCGAGGCAGGAGCAGTGGGTACGGCCGATAACCGGGTACCGCGCGAACTATCTGCAGAACGTGGAGGGACAGGCGGTCGAGCCGGTCTTCGGCAATCCTGTCCTGATCAGCGGGTTCCGGCTCAACAACGCCCGCGCTTCGTACGGCTTCGGTCTCACGACCTTCGCCATCGGCTTCCCGATTCACCTCGACTGGGCTTGGCCGACGCTCTTCAATGAAACGTGGGAGGACATCGTCTTCGCGACCGAGGCGCAGTTCGGTGGATTCCTGCGCGGCAGCGACTACTTCCGCAAGGCGCGCTTCTCGCTCTGGATCGGCTACGACTTCTGATCCGCCGTTCTGCGGCGCAGGCTCCTAGTGCTGTGCCACGTGTAAAACTTAGGACTGTCGGGGAACTCGTCTCGAGCCGAGAGAGTTCTCATGCCGGAGAAGAAGTACATCGTTCGACTCACCGCTCAGGAACGCGAGGTCTGTCAACAGACGGTCGGCAAGCTCAAGGGGAGCGGCGAGAAGGTGCGCCGCGCGCAGATTCTCCTGAAGGCCGATGCGGACGGACCGGCGTGGACCGACGAGCGGATCGCCGACGCCTTTTCGTGCCGCACCAAGACGGTCGAGAACATTCGCCAACGCTGCGTGCTGGAAGGCTTCGAGCGGGCGCTGGAACGCAAACAAAGGGCGTCGCCGCCGGTCCCCAAACTGCTCGACGGCGAACAGGAGGCGCAGGTCATCGCGCTGCGTCTGGGGCCGCCCCCGGAGGGGTACGCCAACTGGTCGTTGCGGCTGTTGGCGCGGCGGGTCGTCGAGTTGGGGCTCGTCGAGTCGGTCAGCCACGAAACCATCCGGCGGACGCTAAAAAAAACGAGATGACGCAGCGGAGAATCCAGTACTGGGTGATCCCGCCGCAAGCCGATGCCGAGTACGTGGCGAACATGGAACAGGTCATCGACGTGTATCAGAAACCCTACGCTGCGGATCGTCCCGTCGTGTGCATGGATGAGCAGCCGGTGCAGTTGGTCAAGGAAACCCGTCCGCCGATGGCGGCCACGAAGAAGCATCCCCAGCGTGTCGACTACGAGTACGAACGGGCCGGCACGGCCTCGGTCTTCCTGTTCTGCGAGCCGCTGGCCGGTTGGCGGCAGGCGACGGCCCGGGCCCGGCGTACGAAGGCGGACTGGGCGATAGAGGTCGCCGGCCTGTTGGAAGGACGCTACGCCGACTGCGAGAAGGTCACCTTGGTGTGCGACAACCTCAACACGCACACCAAGGGTGCCTTCTACGAGGTGTTCGAGCCGACCCGGGCACGGGAACTGGTCCGTCGCATCGAGTTCTGCTACACGCCGAAACACGGGAGCTGGCTGAACATCGCGGAGAACGAACTCAGTTCGATGACGCGCCAATGCCTGCACGGGCGCCGCATCGGCGACCTGGAGACGCTGCAAGCCGAAGTATCGGCGTGGTCGGCCGACGTCAACGGCATGCAGCGCGGTGTCGACTGGCAGATGAAGGTCGACGATGCGCGCTGTAAACTCAAGTCCGTCTATCCGAAGATTATGACGTGACGGACCACTAGGAGTCTGCGCCGCAGAAAAACAGATGCGACAATTGTAGGCGAGCCGACGACGGAAGGATTCGATGTCGACGACATTCCGCCCCTACGTGCCGGACCAGTCACTGCTGTTGCCGCCCGACGTGCGGGAGTGGCTGCCCGAGGGCCACTTGGCGCACCACATCAGCGATCTGGTGGACGATCTGGATCTGACGGCGTTTTACGCGCCGTACGAGGGAGACGGCCGCCGCAACGCGCCGTATGAGCCCCGGATGATGGTGAAGGTTCTGCTCTACGCGTACGCGACCGGGGTGTTCTCGTCGCGCCGGGTGGCGCGGAAGCTGGAAGAGGACGTGGCGTTCCGGGTGCTGGCGGCGGGGAACTTTCCGCAACATCGGACGCTGTGCGAGTTTCGGCGTCGGCACCTGGAGGATTTCCAGGCGCTGTTCGTGGAGGTGGTCCGTCTGGCGCAGGAGTTGGGTCTGGCGCGCTTGGGGAAGCTGTCTATCGACGGGACGAAGGTGCGTGCGAACGCGAGCAAGCACAAGGCGATGAGCTACGACCGGATGCAGGAAGAGGAACAGCGGCTGGCAAGCGAGATCGAGGCGCTGTTGCGTCAGGTGGATGCGGTTGACGAGGCCGAGGACGCACGCCTGGGGTCGGAGGTTCGGGGCGATGATCTGCCGGCGGAGTTGCGCCGGCGGGAAGCACGTCTGGCAGCGATTCGCGCGGCGAAGGCGCGCCTGGAAGCGAAGCAACGGGCGGCGGACGACGCGCGGGGTCGGCAGCCGGGTCAGGACCGGAACCCGAGGGGCGGTCCGCCGTACAAGCGGGCGTATGGCGAGCCGGACGACAAGGCGCAGAGCAACTTCACGGACCCGGAGAGCTCGATCATGAAGACGAGCAGTGAGGGGTTCCAGCAGTGCTACAACGCGCAGGCGGCGGTGGACGCGGAGCACCAGTTGGTGGTGGCGACGGATCTGACGGCGAACGCGAGCGACCAGGGTGAGTTGCCGGTGTTGCTCGACGCGGTGAAGGAGACGTTCGACGCGCAGCCGGAGACGGTGCTGGCCGATGCGGGGTACTGCAACGAGCGGGACCTGAAGGACCTGGAGCGGCGGCGCATTGACGGGTATGTGGCGCCGGGCCGGGAGGGCAAGCAGGCGGCTACCCGCGATCTGGAGGCCCATCCGGCGACGGGTCGCATGAGGGAGAAGCTGGCGACGCCGGCGGGCCGGACAGCGTATGCGGAGCGCAAGTGGTTGTCGGAGGCTCCCTACGGTTGGATCAAGCACGCGCTGGGCTTCCGGCGCTTCAGTCTGCGTGGACTGGCGAAGGTGCGCTGCGAGTGGGACTTGGTGTGCCTGGCGTTGAACGTCAAGCGCCTGCACGTGCTGATGGCGGCGTAGGATGCGGGGAATGCGGCTCGCCACGGCGGCAAATCGACGCGCACCGCGGTTTCTGGCGGCCCGTGCGGCCCGCGAGGACCGAATTTTGCTCTCTGTTCGCCAACCACCGAAAATCCACCCCGCCCGGCCGACTGGCGAAGCCGCCCCGACACGGAGCTCAGGGCGTGGGCTGGCGACCCATTTCCTGCCGCAAACGTCCTGCGGCGCAGACTCCTAGCGCCGCCAAACCCGTCGCAGGCTCCGTGTCTGGCCCCAGCCCCCACCTCTCCAGGAGCTTGTGCCGCAGAACTCACTCCGTTGCGTTCTGCGGCGCAGGCTCCTAGCGCCGCCAAACCCGTCGCAGGCTCCGTGTCTGGCCCCAGCCCCCACCTCTCCAGGAGCTTGTGCCGCAGAACTCACTCCGTTGCGTTCTGCGGCGCAGGCTCCTAGCCGGGTTGGATCTCCGTGAGCCGCAGGACGCTGTCCTGCAGATCCATGACCACGCGGTAGTCGCCCAGGAACGTGTGGCCGATGATGCCACCGATGTGGAACCCCAGCAGGGCGCTGGGCCGGTGCAGGTTGAGGACAACCACCGAGAAGTTGTTGAACTGGATGCGGTCGAAACCGAGATCGACACCGGGCAGCAGAAACGCGTCGTCGTCCCACCCCGACGTCCCGTAGACGCGCAGCGGAATGTGGCGGACCGGAACCATGCCGAGCGTGTTGGCCGTGCTCAGGCTGATCGAGATGACTTCACCGCCCGTATCGACGATGAAGCTCTTCGGAACCGAGCCGTTGATGACGCCGCGCACGAGTGCAAGGCGGTTGAAGCGCATCGGAAGCTCGACGTCCGCCGACGGTTGCGGCGGCAGCTCGCGGGCCACCACGAGGCGGTGATTCTCGTAATCGACGACGGCCGACATGCCGAGTGCGAGCGGCGAGAAGCTGTTCTCGCTACGGGTCGCGGGCAATCCGGACAATGGCGGGTTCTTGATGAGAGCCGGAACGTTCTCCACGAGCAGAGTACCGACCTCCAGGGAATCGGCGCGCCCGAGCTCCAGGCCCCGCATGCCGACCCGGCCGACACCGGCACTGAGCGTATTGGTGATCGGACGGACGCCGACGCGCTGCGCCGTCGCCTGCGACAGCACCATCTGCTCGGCGCCGGTATCGACGACGAGATCGATCTCGCTTCCCCCGTTCACTCGCCCACGGACTACGACCTTGTCACGTTCGAGTCGGAACGGGATGGTGTGCACCGACCCCAATCGCTCCGGCGCGACGTAGACCGGCACGCGTTCGCCGAACGACCGCAGGAATCGGATCTCGGACCGGGCCCACTCGATCTTCTGGTCCATGCGAGTGCCGGCCAGACCTTCAACGTACGACTCGAACGCGTCCGCGGCCAGGTCGTACCGCTGCATGCGCCGGTGCACCGTGCCGAGCGTATGGTAGAACTCGCCGCGCGGATCACGGGCGATGGCCGCCAGCAACTCCACGCGCCCTTCGTCGAGCCGACCGCGCGCCGCGAGACTGCGACCGAGCCCGTGTCGGGCCATGGCGCTGTCCGGATGCATGGCGAGGACCTGCCGATAGGCCTGGTCGGCTTCGTTGAACAGACCGAATGCCCACATCGCGTCGGCATGCAGCGCCCGATAGTCCGGGTCTGCGGGCTCCAGGCTGTCAAGGAAGTCCGCCTCCTGCTGGGCGCGCGTGAACTCCGCGATGTGCAGGAGCGACTTGAGCAGACCGCTCGACGCACGCAGAAGCTGATCGTTGCGCGCGCCCTGCTTTGCGTTCTCGTAGGCGGAGAGCGCCTCCCAGTACCGCTGATCGCCGTAGAGGAGATCAGCGAGTTGCAGACGCACTGCGCTGCGCGCGGAATCGGCTGTCGACTCGGCGCCGATGATGATGGGCAACGCCACGCAGAAGGCCAGCGCGACGAACGTCGTCCTGTAACCGAACCGCATGCTCCCCTCCTGAGCAATACCGTCGACGAGTCGCAAGGCCGAAGGCCACGGCCGCCCTCAGGTCTCTGCAACTATGCCCGATCGCCCCGATCAACACAAGAGCGGGGCACGCACACGGCTCGCCTGCCTGTATTTGAACCCCGGTCGCAACCGGTCGCCGCCCCGGATGCTACCGCGTGTACTGCTCGATGGGAACGCCGTCGTACATCGCGTCGACGCGCAGGATCTGGGCGCTGCGGCTGTAGGTGCCCAACTCGTAGTCCTCGCTCATGATGAGCGCCTTGACCGGCTTGGTCGGGCAGACCTCCGCGCAGAGTCCGCAGAACGAGCAGCGTGAGAGGTTGAAGTCGAAGTAGTCGAGCACCTTGATCTTGTGCCCCGGCTCGCGGTGCCCACCGAGGTTGATCAGCTCGTCCGGACAGACCTTCGCGCACTGGTCGCACACGATGCAGGTCTGCGCGCCCGTCTCCGGCTCCACCTGCAGGCGCAGCACACCCCGGAAGCGGGGCGCCACCGGCCGCCGTTCCTCGGGATACTGGAACGTGAACGCCGGTTGCGGGGTGTACTTGAGCGTGACCCAGAGCCCCTTGAGCAGGTCCACCAGAAAAACGGTGCGAAAGAACTTGGCTAGAAACAGCACGTCGACCTACCCCCGATCCTCGACGAGGACAGGCTCGGTCTGCCCCGCCATGATGACCCGCTCCTTGCGAAGGATCGTGTTCTCCTTGCGGATCTTGTCCTGAAGGCGCATCAAGCCGTAGAGCAACGCCTCCGGGCGGGGCGGGCAGCCCGACACGTACACATCGACCGGCACGATCTTGTCGACGCCCTGCAACACGCTGTAGGTCGGGAACGGACCGCCCGCGTTCGAGCAGCTACCCATCGAGATGACCCACTTCGGCTCCGGCATCTGGTCGTACAGCCGCCGCAGCACGGGCGCCATCTTCTTGGTGACCGTACCCGCCACGATCATCAGATCCGACTGGCGCGGCGACGCGCGAAACACCTCGGCCCCGAACCGGGCGATGTCGTAGCGCGACGTCGACGTGGCGATCATCTCGATTGCACAGCACGCCAGGCCGAATCCCATCGGCCACAGCGAAGACTGCCGCGCCCAATTCAGAACGCGGTCGAGATTGGTCGTGATGAAGTTGTCTTCGAAACGATGATCGATGAGACCCATGTGGATGGATTCCGCTGGTTACCGCGCGGCCGGCATCCGAGCAACGACCTCTACTTGCCCTCGTACCACTGGGCGTTGGTTTCGATGAAGCTCTCCCATTCGTCCGGGACCTCGTCGTTGGCGAAGATCGCCTCGACAGGACACGCCGGCACGCAGGCGCCGCAGTCGATGCATTCATCCGGGTGGATGTAGAGCATCGTCTCAGCCTCGAACTCTTCCTCGTCCTTGCGCGGGTGGATGCAGTCGACCGGACAAACGTCAACGCAGGCCGTGTCCTTCGTGCCGACGCAGGGCTCACAAATCGAATAGGCCATTCATTTCCTCCGAACTACGCCAACCGGTAATTCCCGCCCACAGAATACAGGTTGGCCCGCCTGGGATCAAGGCGAAGCGGGTGCCCGCCGACGGGCCGACGACGCCCGCGGTGGACGCCGTCGACCGACCCGCGGTACGATTGAATCCGGTATGGCAGCGCCTCTACCCGCCACGCTGATCCGCGGGCGGCCGGCGAGGTCGGCCGCGGCGCCGCCGCGCGGCCCCAAGCCTCCCTGGCTGCGCGTGAAGGCACCCGGCAGCCCCGGCTATCTGCGACTCGCCCGCCTGACGCGTGATCTCGCCCTGAATACGGTGTGCCGGGAGGCGAGCTGTCCGAACATCGGCGAGTGCTGGCAGCACGGCACGGCCACGTTCATGATTCTGGGCAGCGTCTGCACCCGCTCGTGCGGCTACTGCAACGTCGTGCACGGCACGCCCGGCACCGTGGATCGCGCCGAGCCTGCGCGTCTGGCGGAAGCGGTCGCCGCGCTCGGCCTCGAGTACGTCGTCGTCACGTCGGTCGACCGCGACGACCTGCCGGATGGCGGCGCGTCGGTGTTCGCCGCCACGATTCGCGCCATCCGGCACGCCGCGACCTGCCGCGTCGAGGTCCTCGTTCCCGACTTCTCGGGGCGCGCCCACGATCTGGAGCACGTGCTCGACGCCGGTCCCGACGTGCTGAACCACAACCTGGAGACGGTGGAGCGCCTCTATCGCTCCGCGCGGCCCGGCGGGCGGTACCGCCGGGCGCTGCGCCTGCTCGACCACGCGGGGCGCCACCGCCCGTCGACGCCGACGAAGTCGGGGATCATGGTGGGCCTCGGCGAGTCGCGCGACGAGATTCTGACGGCGCTGGAAGATCTGCGGGGCGCCGGCTGCGACATCCTCACCATCGGCCAGTACCTGCGGCCGTCCGTCGCGCATCTGCCCGTGGCGCGCTACTACCACCCCCACGAGTTCGCCGAACTCAAGCAGCAGGCACTGGGCCTGGGCTTCCGGCACGTCGAGTCGGGACCTCTGGTGCGGAGCTCCTACCACGCTCACGAGCAGGCTCGGGCGCTCGACCGCTGCGCATCGTAGGCGCTTCCCGCTCCCTGCCGGGGCCTCAGCGTCGCTTCGGCCGGTAGACGTGCGCGCTGCGTCCGAAGAAGACCTCCGCGGCCTCGGCGAGCGTCTCGGATACGGTCGGATGGGGGTGGATCGCGCCGGCGATATCGGCCGCGGCAAGGCGCTTCTCCACCGCGACGACTCCTTCGGCGATGAGCTCCCCCGCGCCCGCACCGACCAGTCCCACACCGAGCACCTGTCCGGACTCCGGGTCGAGCACCAGCTTGGTCAAGCCTTCCGGGCGGTCGAGGGTGAGCGCGCGACCGGATGCTCCCCACGGAAACCTGGCGACGGAGACGGTGCGGCCGGTCGCGGCGGCAACGGCTTCCGTCAGACCGCACCACGCCACCTCCGGGTCCGTGAAGACGACGGCCGGAACGGCCCGGGGCGCGAAGGACGCTGCACTCCCCGTGATCGCATCGACTGCGACCCGGGCCTCGGCGAACGCCTTGTGCGCCAGCAGCGGTTCCCCCGCAACGTCGCCGACGGCGAAGATCGACGGCTCGGCGGTCCGGCGTTGACCGTCGACCCGTATGAATCCGCCGCCGCCACGTTGCACCCGGGTGCGTTCGAGCCCCTCCACGTCGGAGTTCGGCTTCCGACCGACCGCCACCAGCACCCGATCGAAGCGTTCGGTCCGCACGTCGCCGCCCGCCGGTTCGACCGTGACGTCGATACCCTCGCGGTGAGCGGCCAAGCGGGTCACCGACGTGTTCAGGTGCACCGCGCGAACGGTCTTCGCCATCCGCCGCGCAAGCACCCGCACGAGGTCGGCATCGGCGCCCGGCAGCAGGCCGCCGGTCATCTCCACGATCGTGACGGAGGACCCGAGGGCCGCGTAGACGGTGCCGAGCTCGAGCCCGATGTAGCCGCCCCCGATCACCAGCAGCGACGCCGGGACACGGTCGAGATCGAGTGCGCGTGTCGAGTCGAGCACTCGTGGATCGTCGAGGGCCAGCGCGGCCGGCCGAGCGGGACGCGATCCGGTCGCCACGATGGCGTGCTCGAACCCTATCGTCCGCGCGTCCCCGCCGCCCCCGGTCGGTGTCACGCGGAGCGTGTGAGCGTCCTCGAACGCCGCGCGCCCCTGCACGCAGGTAACCCCCCTTTGCTTCGACAGCAGGGCCAGCCCCCCGGTGAGCTTGGCGACGACCTCGTCCTTCCAGGCCCGGAGCCGCGCGACATCGATGTCCGGCTCGCCGAAGGACACGCCCCAGGCAGTCGCGGCGCGGGCATCGGTGACCACCTTCGCGGCGTGCAGCAGCGCTTTCGACGGCATGCAGCCGCGGTAGAGGCAGACCCCCCCGGGGCGCGGCGCCTCGTCGATCAGCGTGACCCGGAGTCCCACGTCGGCCGCCAGGAAGGCGGCCGTGTAGCCCCCCGGACCCGCTCCGACGACGGCAAGCTGTGTCTCTTCGGTCGTCATGCTCGTCTACACTAATTGTAGGAGGTCGGGGAGATGACCAGAGCCGCCCTCGTCGCAACAAGCCTCGGCGCGCTGCTCGTCGCCATGAGTCCAGCGCAGGGCCGGCAGTTCGGAACCACCATGACGCCCCTCTTCGCCCCGGTCGACATCGGCGCCGACATCTCCTCGCTGCCGCGGTCGGAACGCGCCGCGCTCGCGAGGATAATCGACGCTGCCCGCGTCATGGACGCCCTGTTCCTCGAGCAGGTCTGGGCCGGCAACCCCTCCCTGCTGCTCGCGCTCCAGGGCGACCGCAGTGCGGCCAGCCGTGCACAACTCGCCTTCTTCCTCGTCAACAAGGGACCCTGGTCCCGTGTGGAAGGGAACCGCGCATTCGTTCCGGGAGTGCCGGCCAAACCGGAAGGCGCCGCCTACTATCCGCCGGACGCCACGCGCGACGAGGTCGCGGCCTGGATCGACGGGCTGTCCGGAGAGGAGCGGGCGGCCGCTACCGGGTTCTTCAGCGTCATCCGCCGGGATTCGGACGGCGGGCTGCTCGCGGTGCCCTACAGCCTGGAGTACCAGGGGCCGCTCGCCATGGCCGCGGAACACCTGCGGGCAGCCGCCGACCTGACCGCCGAGCCGACGCTCGCACGCTACCTGCGGACACGGGCCGCCGCTTTCGCTTCGAACGAATACTACGACAGCGACGTGGCATGGATGCAGCTCGACGCCGCCATCGAGCCGACCATCGGTCCGTACGAGGTGTACGAGGACGAATGGTTCAATTACAAGGCGGCCTTCGAAGCCTTCGTCACGATCCGCGACGATGCGGAGACCGCGCAACTGGAGCGCTTCGGGGCGGAGCTCCAGGGCCTGGAGGACAATCTGCCCATCGACCCGGCGTACCGCGATCCGGAGCTGGGAGCCCTGGCGCCGATCCGCGTGGTCAACGTCGTGTTCACCGCCGGCGACGCCAACAGCGGCGTGCAGACCGCCGCGTTCAATCTGCCGAACGACGAGCGGGTCATCCGTGACCACGGCTCGAAGCGGGTCATGCTGAAGAACGTCCAGGAAACCAAGTTCCGGCAGGTGCTGACGCCGATCGCCGGGGTTGCGCTGCCGTTCCGGGAGCAGGCCGACGTCTCGTTCGATGCGTTCTTCACTCACATCCTGATGCACGAGCTGATGCACGGGCTCGGACCGCATTCGGTCGAGGCCGGCGGGCGCGGGACCACGGTTCGTCAGGCCCTCCGCGAGACCTACAGCACCATCGAGGAGGCCAAGGCCGACATCTCGGGCCTATGGGCCCTCCAGTTCCTGATCGACAAGGGCGCGATCGATCGCTCCCTGGAGCGGTCGATCTACACGACCTTCCTCGCATCGACGTTTCGCTCGATCCGCTTCGGCATCGACGAGGCGCACGGCCGCGGCGTGGCGATCCAGCTCAACACCTTCCTCGACGCCGGCGCGGTGACGGTCGGCTTCGACGGCCGGTTCCAGGTGGACCACACGCGCATCCGGGATGCGGTGGAGGGACTGACGCGGCGGCTGATGACCATCCAGGCGCAGGGCGACTACGACGAGGCGAATCGCGTACTGGAGACGCTGGGCGTGGTACGGCCGGAGGTGCGGCGCGTGCTCGACCGCCTGGGCGGGGTACCGATCGACATCCAGCCGCGCTACGTCACCGCGGAACAACTCGCCGGAAGCCTCTGACTCGTGCGCGCAACCCGGGCGTCCGCGCCAGTCGAATCGCGGCCGCTCCGAGAGCGCGCTCTCGTGCGACGAGGCGGTGCAGTCGGTCAAGGAGAGGCCCGGCGCGACCGACCGGTACTCCCCACCCGCGGTCGATTTCGCCGATCTGAACTTCGACGTCACCGGCACGACGACGACCGCGGTCACCGCCGGCGCAACGCAGCGATGATCTCCTGCGCCGGACGGAGACGCCCTGCCCTCGCTACGCCGTCTTGGTCGCCGCCGGCCCGAGCACGCGCTCCTCCATCAGTTCCGGGGCGCGGGCGAAGAGATCCTCCTTGGCGATGATCCCCGCGTCCACGTCGGCCAGGATGGCGCGCTGCGCGGCGTACTCGGTGTTCTGGATGCCGACCTTGCTCTGCAGCAGGCGCCACGCCTTGCGCCGCTCGACGCAGAACAGGACGAGCTGCCGCGAGATCTTCATCATCACCGGCTTGCTTCCCTTCGCCGGCAGCGTCTTGATGTAGACGCCGAAGTCGGGCACGTAGGCACGGTGCTCCGGGTCGAGGTGCCGCCGGTAGACGACGTCGTTCTGGGTCAGCCGCGCGAGCATGTTCTCGAGCGGAATGAGCCTGGCGGCCTCCTCCTCCTTGATCTTCTTGAGGTGGTTGCGGAAGCGCGCCTCGGTCGCGCACCAGTGGGCCACGGTGTAACGGTAGGGCTCGCCGGTGGCCTTGAACTTCGTCTTGTACCAGTCCCCCTGCAGGTTGGGGTTGCCCTTCAGGTCGAGGGCCTCCTCGTAGGTCTCGCCCATCCGGGGGTTGAAGACGAACTCCGGTGCGCCGCGCGAGTCGCGGACCCGCTGCGCCTGGTCGAGGGCCATGTCGTCGCCGACGCCGTGCTCCGGCTGGCAGGTGGTGAAGCACTGCAGGAACGCGGTGCCGCGGTAGTCGAGCGCGTCGAGAATGGCCCGGAACAGCTTCGGTGCGTTGGCGATGGAGACCTGCGCGACGAAGGGCGATCCGTGACCGGCGAGGAAGGTCTCGGCGACCGTCTTCTTCTCGACGCACTTGCCCTGGCTGGCCGCCCCGAACGCGTTCATGTCTCCGCCGCCGAGCATCGGGGTCGAGTCGGAGTTCTGGCCGCCGGTGTTCGAATAGACCTGCGTGTCGAGCATCAGCGCCTTCACGTTGGGCCGGTTCTGCAGAACCATCTTCGAGACGTTCTGGTAGCCGATGTCCCCCATCCCGCCGTCGCCGCCGACGATCCAGACCCGCGGCATCTCGTCGATCTCCGCGTCGGTCATCAGGTTGTCGGAGAAGTGGGTGAGCTCGTAGTAGCGCTGCTCGTCGATGATGCCGTCCTCGCGTTCGAGGAGCCAGGTCGCGAGACGCTCGGGAATGACCGACCGGCGGCCGTGGTCCACGATGAAGCTCTCGCCGATCAGCCAGCCGATGGTCGAGCCGTCCTGGAACAGCGAGTTCATCCAGGGGTAGGGGTGCGGGTTGTTCGGCGGGGTCGAGCCGTAGACCGTGTTGCAGCCGGTGTGCGCGGCCATCGCCATGACCGACTGGCCGTTCGGCAGCCTCCCGTCGAGCGCCTGCAGCTCCTGGTGGTTGAAGGCCTCCTGCCGCATGATGGCGGTGATGGCACCGACGACGTCCTCGTTCGAGATGGGGCCGTGGGCCTCGAGGCGGGCCGCCGTGTCCTCGTCGGTGTCGCCGCCGAGCCCCATCAGGGCGTGGGCCACGGTGCGCACGAACAGCTTGTGCTGCTCGGGATCGCGCTCCGCCAGCGCGGCGAGCCGGGCCGGACCGTTGGCCTCGAGCTCGGTCGCCACCCGGCGCAGGCGCTCCGCCTTCGCATGGAACATAGGCCGCAGGTACGCCTCGGTCACCCCGGCGATGGCCCGCAGGACGCTCTTCTCGCCGCAGCCGGCGCAGGCGCCGTCGCCGGAAACCAGCGCGTCGTAGTTGCGGCGGACCATCATCAGGTTGCGCAGCGTCGCCGTCTTCGAATCGGTCGGATTCTCGTTGTTGTAGAGGCCGAGGAACTTCTGCGAGGTGTCCGGCAGCAGGTCGAGGAACGCGGTGCCGGTCTCGTGGTCGGCGTTGACCTGCTCGGTCTCCTGCACCATCTTCAGCGCCTCGTGGTCGCCGCAGGCGGTCACGCAGGCCGCGCAGCCCTTGCAGAGGTCCGAGACGAAGATCGAGAAGATGCCGCCGCTGCCCGGGTTCTTGCGCTCGGCCGACTTGAAGATGGCGTTCACCTTGTTGTACGCCAGCGGCTGCTTGTCGATGACGTCGAAGAACTCGCTCTTGGCGGCCTCCGAGAAGCCGTTCAGGTTGTTCGTCACGTCGCGGATGATCTCCGGCAGCGGGGTCTGCTCCTTCGCCTTGACCGCCTCGTTCATCGCGCTGCGGACCCGCTCTTCCAGCTCCGGCAACACCGCCAGCATCCTGCTCCGCTCGCCGTCGTCGGTGACGTAGTTGGTGATCGCGGTGCGCAGAACCGTGTCGACGTCCTGCGAGCAGTTCGGCAGCGCCGTATCCGGACAGACCGAGATGCACTCCATGCACTGCGTGCAGTTCTCGGCGATGAAGAGCGGGGTCTCGCGGCGGGCGACGTACTTCGACGCGGTGTCGCCGCTGCCGGCCGCCATCACGCCCATCGCGGCGAGCGGCGAGGCGGGCTGGTCGTAGCCGTAGTCGGAGCGGAACTCGTTGTCGAAGCTGGCGACCTGCGTGACCGGCGTCCGCTCCTCCTGTCCCTCCGGAATCTCGTGCGAGCGGCACGTCGCGCAGCCCTCGCCGCCGCCGTTGCTCGGCACCGCGGCCAGCGGCAGGATCGGCAACCCGCGCAGGGTCGACCGGTCGGCCGCCTCAATCTCGCCGATCGCGATCTCGCGCACCCGGCCGAAGCCCTGGGTCATGACCTCCATGTTCGACTGCACGACGGCGTCGCCGAGCCGGCCGAACTTCTTCTTGTACTGCTTGTGGACGACCTCCTCGAACTGCTCGCGGCTGATGTCGAACTCCTCGAGCAGCGGCGAGACGGCGAAGAAGGCGCCGAGGAACGCGTTGCCCTGCATCCGGAGCTGCAGGTCCGGCCGGTTGGTCGCCTTGCGGGCGATGTCGAAGCCGGGCAGGGTGTAGACGCGGATCTTGTGCTCGATGATCTGCGAGCGCGCCCAGAGGGGCAGCCGCTCCCAGGCGTCCTTCGGCTCCTCGTCGGATTCCCAGATCAACGCGCCGCCCTCGGAAATCCCATCGAGGGGATTGCAGTGGGTGAACGCCTTCGGGTCGCAGCAGAGCACCACGCCCACGTGGCGCAGGTCGCAGTTGACGCGGATGCGCTCCGGAGCGACGACGAGGAAGTAGGAGGTCGGCGCCCCCTTCTTCTCGGAGCCGTACTTCGGGTTGGCGCTGACGTGGATGACCTCCTTCGGCCGGCCGTACTCGTCGACGTCGGTATTGCGCGCCGACAGGAAGTCGTTGAAGTCGCCGATGATGGCGCCCAGGTTCTTGCCGGTCGTAATCGCGCCCCACCCGCCGATGGAGTGGAAGCGGACCGCGATGGCCCCTTCCGGCAGCAGCGACGGCGTCTCGTCGGCCTTCACCTCGTAGGGATGCGGCACGCCGAGCACCATGAACGACTCGCCGTCCGCCGCCGTCCTGCCGTCCGTTCGCGCCCGGCCGCTCGTGACGTACTCGTACGCCCCGATGACCTGCTCGGGCCGGAAGTCGCGCGAGCCGAGGCCGTAGATGCCGTTGAACAGCCGCGGCATCCGGTCGGGCGTCACCTCCGGGAAGCCGGCCTCGACCGGCTGCCCGTTCAGCTTCAGCGCCTTGTTCAGCGCCGTGCGGGTGTCGCGCCCCATCGGGTTGTCGCCGGCCAGCGGCTCGTCGGTCCGCTCGATGATGATGACGTTCTTCTTGCCGGCCAGCGCCTCGACCAGCGCCCGCTCCGGGAAGGGCCGGAACACGTTCAGATGGACGGAGCCGACACTTGCGCCGCGGGTCTGCCGCAGGTGGTCGACCGCCGCCTCGCAGTTCTCGGCGGCCGAGCCGAGCGAGAGGAACACCGTGTCTGCGTCGTCCGCCTTGTACTGCGTGACCAGCCCGTAGTAGCGGCCGGTCAGCCGGCCGAACTCGGTATGGGCCTCTTCCAGGAACTGAAGGATCGGCTCGACGAAGTTGTTGCGCCGGGCTGCGACCCCCTGCATATAGTGCTCCTGGTTCTGCACCGGCCCGAGGAGCACGGGGTTGGCCAGATCGATCATGCGCGGCACGCGGCGGCGGGTCGGACCGTACAGCGTGCGCTGCGCCTCGGTCGGACACTCGATGACGTCCTCCGGCGCACCGAGGAACTCGCGGATGAGATCCGACTCGTGGCGGTAGAACGTGCGCTCGAGGTGCGACGTCAGGAACCCGTCCTGCACGTTCATGCCGGGGGTCAGGCTGAGCTCGGTGACGCGGCGCAGAATCAACGCCTGGTCGGCGGCCTGCTGCGCGTCCTTGCCGAACAGGATGATCCAGCCGACGTCGAGCGCCCCGTAGACGTCGTCGTGCCCGCAGTGCACGTTCAGGGCGTGCTTGGTCAGCGCCCGCGCCACCACCTCGACCACCATCGTCGAGGCCTTGCCCGGCGCGTGGTAGTACTGCTCGATGCCGTAGACGATGCCCTGCCCCGACGTGAAGTTGACCACGCGGCGGCCGCACACCGAATAGGCGATGGCCCCGCCCTGCGCGGCGTGCTCGCCCTCGGCCTCGACGGCCAGCGTGTTGCGCCCGAAGACGTTCAGGCGCCCTTCGGCGAAGGACTGCTGGTACAGCTCCCCGCCCTCGGTCGACGGCGTAATCGGATAGAAGATGCCCGCGTCGGCGATGCGCGCCTCGGTGTGGTACGAAACGAGCTGGTTGCCGTTGGCGGTGATCCGCTCGCCGGGATACTTGGGAAGAGTGCTCATTGCAGCGTTCTCCAGGGATGTCGGAACCGGTCAGGCCGCGTTGACACGACAACGCATCCGGCGGACGGCCGGCGCACCGGTTCACGGTCCACCCGCATTGTAGCGACGGCGGAGCCGCGCGGCAATGCCGCGGTACTGCCGGCGGCAGGGTGGCCCGAAACGATTCGGGTAAGATCCCTTCATGCGGCCTACGACCCTGGGGAGCCTGCGCCGCGCCGTCGGCAAGGGCAGGATTCCCCACCGCAGCGTCAAGCAGGAGCTCCGCGACAACCTGATGAGCCGGCTGCGGAGCGGCACGCCGCTGTTTCCGGACATTGTCGGCTACGACGACTCGGTGGTTCCGCAGGTGGCCAACGCCATCCTGTCGCGGCACGACTTCGTCCTGCTCGGCCTGCGCGGCCAGGCGAAGACGCGGCTCATCCGGGGGCTCGCACAACTGCTCGACGAGGCGATCCCGGTCGTGCCGGGGTGCGACATGAACGACGACCCGCTCGCGCCGGTCTGCGCCGCGTGCCGCGCCCGCGTCCACGAAGAGGGAAACGACCTGCCCGTCGCGTGGCTGGACCGCTCCATGCGCTACGTCGAGAAGCTGGCGACGCCGGACGTCACCATCGCCGACATGATCGGCGACATCGACCCGATCAAGGCGGCCGCGGCCGGGCGCCGGCTCTCGGACGAGCTGACCGTCCACTACGGACTCGTCCCGCGCGCCAACCGCTGCATCTTCGCCATCAACGAGTTGCCCGATCTGGCCGGCAAGATCCAGGTGGGCCTGTTCAACATCCTGCAGGAGGGCGACATCCAGATCCGCGGCTACCCCGTGCGGCTGCGGCTCGATCTCGCGATGGCGTTCACGGCGAATCCCGAGGACTACACGGCGCGGGGCAAGATCGTGACTCCGCTCAAGGATCGCATCGGATCGGAGATCCGGACGCACTACCCGCGGACGCGCCATGAGGCGATCGCCATCACCGAGCAGGAAGCCTGGGTCGCGCGCGGCGCCGCCGCCGAGGTGAACGTGCCGCTCTACGTCCGGGAAGTAGTCGAGGAAATCGCCTTCCAGGCGCGGTCGAACAAGAGAATCGACGGCCGCTCCGGAGTCAGTCAGCGGATGCCCATCACGTGCATCGAGAACGTCGTGTCGAACGCGGAGCGCCGCGCTCTCGCGGCCGGCGAGACACCGGCAACGCGCGTCACCGACGTCTACTCGGCGCTCCCGGCGATGACCGGCAAGTTCGAGCTGGAGTACGAAGGCGAGCTGCGCGGTGCCGACGCGGTCGCGCGCGAGCTGATTCGCGCCGCGGTCGGGACCGTCTTCGGCGGCTGGTTCGATGGCGTCGACACGAACCAGGTGGTCGAGTGGTTCGAGATGGGCGGGACGCTTCAGGAGAGCGACACGACATCATCGGAGGCTTTCCTCGCGGACGTTGCCGAGATTCACGGGCTGCTGGAGTTGGCCGCGCACGCCGGCATCGCCTCCGGCGACCCGCCGCCGCAGGTCGCGGCGGCGGTGGATTTCGTTCTCGAGGGGCTCTGCGCCCAGCGCAAGATCAGCCGCAGCGACGGCGTCGGCTACGAAGCGGTCGAGAAGCCGCGGCCCCCGGTACGACCCTCCGAGCCGCCTTTCGATCCGCGGCAGCCGATGCCGCGCGGCGGGAACAAGAAGAAGTACTACAACTGACACGGGCGGATGCGCTATCGCTACACGCGCTATACCGGCGAGGGTCTCGAGGGCATCGACCTCGACGAGCTGGTCTCGAAGCTCTCCCGACTGCTCCTGTCCAGCGGTTTCGACAGCCCATACGGCCCGTACGGCAACCAGGAAGAGGACGATCGCAGCCTGCAGTCCCTGCACGACGCAATTCTCGACGCGCTGCTCAACGAAGGCCTGCTCCCGGACGATGCCGTTCAGCGCCTGCTCGGCGATCCCGCCGACGCGGATCAGTCCGGCGGGAAGTCCCGGCTTGAAGAGTTGATCCAGGAGCTGATCCGGCAGATGGCCGACCAGGGGTACGTCTCCCTGGATTCCGCCGAAGCGCCCCAGGCGGGTGCAGGGGCCGGCCAGGGTCGGGACACTTCCCCGGCGCGCTTCGAGGTCACCGACAAGAGCCTCGACTTCCTGGGCTACCGAGCCCTGCGCGACCTGCTCGGCTCGAGCGGGCGCAGCAGCGTCGGCCGGCACGACACGCGCGAGCTCGCCACCGGGGTGGAAGCGGGCGGCGCCTCGAAGCCCTACGAGTTCGGGGATACCCTCAACATCGACGCCAGCGGAACGATCCGCAACGCCGTGCGGCGGGCGCCGGCCGGCGGGGGCGGCGCCATCGACGTGCAGTACCGGGATCTGATGGTGGCGCAGGGCGAGTATCAGAGCTCGTGCGCGACGGTGCTCATGCTCGACTGCAGCCACAGCATGATCCTCTATGGCGAGGACCGCTTCACGCCCGCCAAGCAGGTCGCGCTGGCACTCTCCCATCTGATCCGGAGCCAGTACCCGGGCGACGCCCTGAACGCCGTGCTCTTCCACGATTCGGCGGAAGAGATCCCGCTCAAGCAGCTTGCGCGCGTGCGCGTCGGCCCCTACTACACGAACACCCGCGAAGGACTCCGGCTGGCGCGGCGCCTCCTCGAACGCCAGCGCAAGGACATGCGGCAGATCGTGATGATCACCGACGGCAAGCCCTCTGCCCTGACGCAGCCCGACGGACGCATCTACCGCAACGCGTTCGGCCTCGACCCGATGATCATCCGCGAGACCTTCGCCGAGGTGGCCAACTGCCGGCGCGCCGGCATCATGATCAACACGTTCATGCTGGCACGCGACTACGAGCTGGTGAGCTTCGTGCGGCGCGTGGCGGCCATCTGCCGCGGCAAGGCGTACTTCACGACGCCCTACACCCTGGGCCGCTACGTGCTGATGGACTACATGGACAAGAAGACGAAGACGGTACATTGAGTGTCGAGCGCAAGCCTGCCCGAACGGATCCCGATCTTTCCGCTTCCGAACGTCGTGCTGTTCCCGCAGGTCTTCCTGCCGCTGCACATCTTCGAGCCGCGCTACCGCGAGATGGTGGCCGACGCCATCGACGGTGACCGGCTGATCGGGATGGTGCTGCTCCGCGAGGGCTGGCAGCGGCACGCCGGCCCCAATCCCCCGATCTTCCCGATCGGCTGCGCGGGCAGGATCACCCACGTCGCTCCGCTTCCCGACGGGCGCTACAACCTCGTGCTGCGGGGGGTCGATCGTTTTCGCGTCCGAGACGAGGACCAGTCGCGGGCGTACCGGATCGGCGTGGTCGAGCTGCTGGCCGACGGCTCCGCCGCAGGGCGGCGGGAAGACCTGCAGGCTGGCCGGCGACGGATCGAGGACCTGCTCGACCGGCAGGCGGCTACCGGAGCGGCAGCCCGGATTCCTCCGGGCATGGCCGACGCCGAGCTGGTGAACGTCCTGTCCCAGTATCTGGCGTTCGAGCCGATCGAGAAGCAGGCGCTACTCGAGAAGGGCGGCCCTTGCGAACGCTGCGCGGCCCTGATCGAGCTCCTGGAGATGCGCCTGATCACCAGCGGCAAGCCGTTCTCCGCCGCCGGCGTGCAGTAGGCTGACAGTGCTCCGCGCGCCCCGGGCAGCGCTGCCGCGTAGCGAGCCGTGGCCGCGTGAAATCGCCGCGAAAAACGTCAGGGCGTCCGACCGCCAATCACGCGCCGACCGCCTCAACCCCGAGGCGGCGTGCGATGTGCTCGACGACGACCCGGCCGTGGAACCGGCCGTTCTCGATGAACACCTCGCCGCGGTTGGCGCCCGCGACGACCGCGCCTGCCAAGTAGAGGCCGGGCACGTTGGTCTCGAACGTCTCCGGATCGTGCCGCGGCACGTTGTTCGAGGCGACCTCGATGCCGGCCCCGCGCAGGAAGTCGAGGTCGGCGAGGTAGCCGGTCAACAGAAAGACCCCCTCGGCAGGCAGCGTATCGCGCACGCCGTCGCGCTCGACGACGACTTCCCGCGCCCGAATCTCGACGATACGGGTCTGGAAGCGCGCCGCGATGGAGCCTTCCTTGATGCGGTTCTCGATGTCCGGCTTGACCCAGTACTTTATGGACCCGCCGAGCTCGGCTCGCCGGTGCACCAGGGTGACGTGCGCCCCGCTCCGATACAGGTCGAGCGCCGCCTCCGCCGCGGAGTTCTTGCCGCCCACGACGACCACCGGCTTGCGGTAGAACTCGTGCGGCTCCGTGTAGTAGTGGGAGACGTGCGGCAGGTCCTCGCCCGGCACGCCGAGCCGGTTCGGGTGGTCATAGCAGCCGCAGGCGATGACCACGGTCCTGGCGCGCCACGTTTCCCCGCCGCGTGCGTCGTGCTCCGTCCGCACCGTGAAGACGTCGTCGTCGCCGGATCGGATCGCGGTGACGGAGTAGCCGAAGTCGATGGCCAGATCGCAGGCGTCGACGACCCGGCGGTAGTACCGCAACGTCTCGTCGCGCGTCGGCTTTCCGTGGGGCGTCACGAACGGCAGTCCGCCGATCTCCAGCAGATCCGGCGTCGTGAAGAAGACCATCTGGCCGGGAAAATGAAACAGGGAGTTGACCAGCACGCCCTTCTCGAAGGTACGGAAATCCAGACCGGCCTGCCGGGCGGCGATCGCCGCGGCCAAGCCGGCCGGACCGGCGCCGATGATGATGAGATCGTGGATTGACGTCATGCCTGCGTGCTTTCCCCTAGCGGGACGCGTACTCGAGTTGCACCTCGCTGATCACCGCGACCGGGCGGCCCGGGGACCAGATGCGTTCCATATTGCCGTCGATTCCGGTCAGCTCCAGGATCTGCCCCACGATGACCACTTGCTCCAGGTCGGCCGGAACCGTCACCGAAACCCGCTCCGTGCCGGTGGGCGCAACCGCCTTGACCCCTTCCGGCCCGGCACCCCCGGCGACGCGGTCGAACAGGTCGTCCGCGGTCCGGAACTCGTTCAGCACGTAGCGCCGGCCGAGGACGTCGCCGGCGGGCGACGCGACCGCCACCTCGGCCAGATAGCGCGCGTACGCGCGGCCGCGCCTGACGTCGTCCTCGGAGTAGGTGTGCCGGTTGTGCAGGTTGAACGAGAGCGTCGCCTCACCGCGGCGCGGGGGCAGGACGACGATCACGCCAAGCGCCGGATCCTGCTGGGCGAGCACGTCGCAGAAGACGAGATCCGTCTCCACGCCGATGCCGAGCACGGAAGGGCAGCGCACCTCTACCGATTCGACCAGGCGCCCCTGCCCGCCCTCGGCCGGCGGCACGGCGGCGACCACCGCGAGAACCACCAGCACCGGCCCCGTCCGGCACCGCATGCGCAACCGTCTCATATCGGCGCCACCTCCTCGGCATCCGCCTCGAACCGGGCCGGATCGAGCGCGGCGCGCATGTCGCCGCGCAGCTTGAGCAACTCGAGGAACTCCATCCGCGTCCGGGCGTCCGAGCGGAATGCGCCGCGCATGGCGCTCGTCAGCGCGAACGCGTTCTGCTTCTCCACGCCCCGCATCAGCATGCACAAGTGGGTCGCCTCGATGACGACGCCGACCCCCAGCGGGTCGAGCGTCTCCGAGATGACCTCTGCAATCTGGTTGGTCAGACGCTCCTGAATCTGGAGACGCCGGCTGAACACGTCCAGCAGTCGAGGAATCTTGCTCAGCCCGACGACCCGGTCGCGCGGCAGGTACGCGATGTGACACTTGCCGAAGAACGGCAGCAGGTGGTGCTCGCACAGGCTGTAGAAGTCGATGTCCTTCACGATCACCATCTCGCTGCACTCGACCGTGAAGAGCGCGTTGTTCAGCACCGCCTCGACGTCCCGGGCGTAGCCGCTGGTCAGGAACTTGAGCGCCTCGGCAACCCGGGCCGGAGTGCGGAGGAGACCCTCGCGGGTCGGGTCCTCGCCCACCTCGGCCAGCAGCGTCTGGACCGCCGCCTTGACGCGCTCCTCGTTCATGGGCAGCGACATCAGTATGTATAGAAGCCCCGGCCGGTCTTGCGACCGTGCCGGCCCGCCAGGACCATCCGCCTCAGAAGCGGCGGCGGCGCGTACCGCGGATCCCTGAACTCGTCGTACATGATGCCGGCGATGTAGCAGGTCGTGTCGAGCCCCACGAAATCGAGGAGCGTGAACGGGCCCATCGGGTAGCCGCAGCCCAGCGACATGGTCTTGTCGATGTCTTCGATGGTCCCGACGCCCTCCTCGTACGCCCGGATGGCGTCGAGCAGGTACGGAATGAGGAGCCGGTTGGCGATGAATCCGGGACGATCCGGCGCCGTGACGGGATCCTTGCCGAGGCTCCGGCCGAAGGCGAAAACGCTCTCGCAGGTCTCGTCGCTGGTCGCCAGGCCACGAATCACCTCTACGAGCTTCATGACCGGCACCGGGCTGAAGAAATGCAACCCGATGAATCGCTCCGGCCGCCGGGTCGCCGACGCGAGCTCCGTGATGCAGAGCGACGACGTGTTGCTCGCGAAGACCGTGTCCGCGCCGACCACGCCCTCCAGGGTCGCGAACACCTCGCGCTTTGCGTCGACGGTCTCGACAATCGCCTCGATGACCAGATCGCAACCTGCCAGGTCTTCGAGCCGGCTGGTACCGCTGATATTCGCCAGGATCCGGTCCCGGTCCCCCGCCGAGACCTTTCCGCGCTCGACCCCGGCCGCCAGGAACGACCCGATCCGCTCGATGCCGGCGGCGGCCGTCTCGTCGTCGACCTCGCGTACGATCGTGCGGTAGCCGGCCTGCGCCGATACCTGGGCGATACCCGAGCCCATGAGCCCGCACCCGACAACGCCGATGGTTTCGTAGTTCATGAGACGCTGCGCGCCGCCGGTGCGCACAAAGTTGAGATCATAGCAAAGCGCCCGCGCGACCTCGGCGGGCGGCGTGTCGGCGGTAGTCGCCGTCGGTCACCCGTTCGGCTGCGACGACGGACCGGTTGCAGCCGGCAAGGCGGATCCACGCGGCGATGCCCGAACGCTCCCGCAACGAAACCGCGCATCAGCGTGCCGTAGAAGAAGATGTGGCGGGACGGCGAAGAGACGGGCGATGGGCTACTGGGCGCTCGCGGCATCCGCGTCGGATCGGTCGGGCAACAGCTCCAGCACTGCGTCGGAAGACAGATCGAACGCCAGCGTCACGTTCGTACCCTCGGTGGTCAGGCGAATCGAATCGAGCAGGCCCCGCAGCTCGGGACGCGAACCGACCTGCATCCGGGCGAAAGCGAGAAAGCCCTGCAGCAGATCCCGCAGATCGCGCCCGGTTTCCTCGTCGCGCGCCTCCGCCGTCAACGCCCCGCTCACCCCGCCGTTGACCCGGACGCCGACCGCGAACGCCGCGACCTGAGAGACCTGTGACTCGACCTGATCGGGAAGCCACTCGCCGCCGGCGGCGTTGTCGAGCCGACCGATGGTCCAGGCGGTGCTTCCGCTCTCGACGTGACGCAGCAGGCCCATCAACGAATCGTTCGAGTCGACACCCCCGCCCGTGACCGGCAGGTCGATGGTCCGTCTGACCAGCGACTCGGACCCGACTCCGATCACCCCCGCCTCGAGAAACGCCATCGCCACCGGCTCACCGGCGATGGTTATCAACCGGCGCCCCCGATAGTCCGAAACAGCGCCCCCATGCTCCAGGGCCAGCGCTTCGAGCCGATCGAAGTCGAAGCGTCCGGCGAGAATGGCGATACCGCTCGTGTCCGACCCGCTCTCCGGCAAGAGCCCGCCTACGACGTACTCGATGTCCTGCTCGATGTCGATGCCGGTTCGCTCCTCGAACTCGCGCTGCCCGTCGAGCTCGGGCTGAACCACGCGCAGGCGTCGCCGCAGATCCGAATCCATCACCTCGCGCACGTTGGCGAACGAAATGATCGCCGCCTCCGATGGGACATACCGCAGCTCGTCGGGCCGCTCCTGAGCCAGGACGCGCGACGGCAGGCCGCCGCTCACCCAGGCCGCGAGCCCCCCTGCGAGCCCGACCGTCATCAAGCCGGCTCCTCCGAGCAGGACATACCGGGTGCGCGTCGTCATCGTCATCGTTTCGTAGTCAGTATACTGGCGGCCCGGCTCAAAAGTTCCCGGAAACGCTCGCTCGGCGCGGTCCGGGGCGGCGGCTCCCGGCAACAACGTCCAGCCTACTGCCCGAGCACGTACTCGCGCCGCTCGACGACGCGCATCGCCGCGACCAGCGCGGCAATCCAGATGAAGGCCAGCGCGACCAGGTTCGCCCAGGTCGACAGCGGCGTCTGGACCGCGGTGAGCAGCGCCTGGACCACGCTGAGCGCATCACCCTGCGGCATGGCGTGCGGCGCCAGCCCCTGGAGGTAGTACGCCACGCTCAGATGCTTCATGAACCCGGGGAGGAGGACGACCAGCGGCTCCCACCCGAAGATGAATACGAGCCCGGTCAGAAGGGGACGCCGGAACCAGGCGCCGATGAGAGCAAAGACCGCGCCGTAGACGGCGAGCCCGGCCGCGATCAGGCCGAGATCGAGCAGCAGCGTGGGAAAGTTGCGGCCTATGCTGCCCCCAGCAGCGGTACGACCAGGAAATAGACCAGCATCACCGAGGGCAGGACCACCACCGCCGTGCAGACCAGATAGGCCAGATACTTCCCCGCCAGGATCGCGCTGCGAGCTGCGGGCCGGGTGAACAGGTAGGTGATGGTGCGGTCCTCGACCTCGTCCGCTACCAGAGCGGTCCCGTAGAACGCCCCGAGTACCGGCACCGTGAAGCGAAGGTAGAACGTCCAGATCATGAGGCCGAAAATGTCCGGGCCGTCGAGGCTCACCGGCCGCCCCCCGAACTGACCCACTCCGCCGTCGAAGACCGGCAGCGACGCGAGGACCCGCAGCAGCGCCGCAATCAACACCGGCCCGCCGGCGACCAGGACCATGAAGACGGTACGCCGCGACCAGAGCATCTGGCCGAGGCCGAGATCGAAGACCCGCAGCGCGGCAGTCGCAAGAGCGGGTGCGGCATTCGAATCGGCCATCAGTGCCGCACCAGATAGGAAAAGACCGCCTGCAGATTGTCGTCCGGCGAAGTCACCTCCCGAACCGCCCCGGCCTCGCGGCCGGCCGCCAGCGCGGTGAGCTCGGCGTAGAAGGCGTCCGGCCGGTTCGTCTGGGCGATCACCGCGCCCTCCTGCAGTTGCATGGCGATCACGTGGGAATAGCCGAGCAGATGCCGTGCGAGCCGGCGGGGATCGTCGGCCGCGATGCGTACCGTGTGTGGATGTTCGTCGATGAGGTCGCGGATCCGGTGGACGTTGCCCTCGGCCAGGATGCGGCCGTTGTTCAGCAACAGGATGTTCGAGGTCATCAGCTCGATCTCGTGCAGGACGTGACTCGAGACGACGACGCTGCGTCCGTCTCGGCCCCACGTCTTGATCACGTCGATCACGCGGCGGCGTCCAAGCGGGTCGAGTCCGGCGAGGGGCTCGTCGAGCACGAGCAACTCCGGATCGTGCGCGATCGCCTGCGCCAGCTTGATCCGCTGCCGCATGCCCTTGCTGTAGCCACCGATCTTCCTGTCGGCGACGGCTGCCAGTCCGACCGTATCGAGCGCGTGCTCCGCAGCGCGGGCGGCCCGTGCACCTTCGAGCCCGCTCAGGCCGAGCAGACCGGTCAGCCAGTCCCGCCCGGTCATCCGTTCGTAGAATGCGTCGTGGTCCGGACAGTAGCCGATGCGACGGTACGCTCCCGGATTGCCCCAGATCGGATCTCCGAACACCTGCACGAAGCCCTGGCTCGGCTTGAGCTGGCCGGTGACGAGCTTCAGCAACGTCGACTTGCCGGCGCCGTTGGGCCCGAGCAGACCGCTGATCCCCGGTGAAATGGAAACGCTCACGTCGTTGAGGCCGATCACCTGGCCGTACCACTTCGACACCCCTTCGGCGGCGATCACCGGTCGGCTCACGTGACGATCTCCACCCCCCGCACGCGGCGCGCGAGCACCCAGGCGGAAAGCAGGATGACCACCGCAACAGCCAGCAGGGAGATGCCCCACGGCGTGTCGTATCGCGGCTCGACGCGGAAGATGACGTCGCCCACCTGCGCCAGGCTGGCGCTGAAGGACAGCCATGACAGCCCGGTGCCGTCGGTCACTCCCCGCAGCGTCTGGAACACCGCTCCACTGAAGATCACCGCGCCCGCATAGAGCATCCCGACGTAGCGGGAGCTGGTGGAGAGGGACGACAACGCCAACACGGTGATCGACGCGAGCAGCACCTGCAGGAAGCCGAAGAGGGTGATTGCAGGGATCAGGAACGAGTGCTCGAGCACGAATGACAGGCTGCCGGTGAACATCGTCTGCAGGACGAGGAGCAGGAGCGCCGGGACCCAGGTCACCAGGGCCACGAACGTCATCACCACGGCCAGCTTGCCGGCGATGTACTCGACACGGGTCAGCGGCTTCGACAGGTAGATCTGCAGCGCTCGCGCGCGCCGGTCGTTGGCGATGAGCCCTGCTCCGGCATAGACCGCCACGACGAAGACGAAGAACCCCTGTTGATCGAAGAAGTCGCGGAACGTCGCCGGCGAGGGTGCGATCACGTCCGCCTGCGGCACGTTGGCGGCCAGGTAGAGCATCACCGCGCGGACGAAGAACTGCAGCCAGGCGAACAGGAGAACGAGCAGGAACGGGCGGGCCGCAAGCAGGCCCCGGATGCCGGCCACGGCGATGACGGCCCAGGCCCGCCCGGAAGGGGTGCGTGCTCCCCGGTAGCGCGCGTAGCCGTGATCGTGAATCGGCATCAGGACTCACCGATCGCCCTGGCGAAAACGTCCTCCAGGGTCTGCACGCTGGGCCGCAGGTGACGTACCTGCACGTCGTAGCGCGCCGCCAGCGCGAACAGATCCCGCGCCTCGCAGTGTTCCCCGATCAGCACGCGCATGACTTCGTCGCCGGTATCGTGACACTCGACGCCCGCCTCGCGCAGCCCGGCAACGAAGCGCGCCACATCGCCCTTGACGCGAATCTCGAAAGCGTGACGACTCGTCCCCTTCAGCTCGGCGATCGGCCCCTGGGCGACGACGCGCCCCTGGTGAAGTACGACGACGCGGTCGCACGTTGCCTCGACGTCCGGCAGCACGTGCGACGACAGGATCACGTTGACCCCCTTGCGTCCGGCGAGATCGCGGACGAGGGCCAGCATCTCCTCTCGCCCTCTCGGATCCATCCCGTTGGTCGGCTCGTCGAGGAACAACAGATCCGGGTCGTGCACCAGCGCCTGCGCCAGCTTGATGCGCTGCTTCATGCCCATCGAGTACGTGTCGACCGCCCGGTACCGGGCCTCGCCGAGCCCTACGTACTGCAGGACCGCGTGCGCGCGCTGCATGGCGTCGGCGGCCGGCAGGCCGGCGAGCCGGCCGCAGTAGGCGACGAAGCCGACTGCGTTGACATCGGGAATGTGGGCGTCGGATTCCGGCATGTAGCCGAGTCGCCCCCGGATCTCCAGCGGCCGTTCGACCACGTCCATGCCGAGCACCTGCATCCTGCCGCCGTCCGGCTGAACGAACCCGAGCAGCGCCTTCAGCAGGGTGCTCTTGCCGGCTCCGTTCGGGCCGAGCAGTCCGACGGCACCCGGCAGGAAGTCCGCATCGACGGCCTGCAGGGCCTGCCTCCGGCCATAGTTGACGGTGACCGCCTCCAGCCGGGCGACGGGCGGCGCCTCAGCCACCGGGTCCACGGCCGAGCCATCGCCTGCCGCGTTCGCCGCCGCGGCGTTCGCCACCCCTGCGTGCGTCATCGCGTCCACGTCGAACGACTATACGGAAGGGAGAACGCGCATGTTCGGTGCGCCGTTGCTCGCCCCGGACCTCAAAGCGCGCCGCGGAGGCCGAGTGCGTCCGCCCCCCCTCTCATGAACCCGATGACGTTGGCGATGTGCTCGTCGAGCGGCAACCCGAGCTCCTCGGCCCCCAGGCGCAGATCGTCCCGGCTGACGGCGCGGGCGAACGCCTTGTCCTTCATCCGCTTCTTCACGGAACGCGCCTCGAGGTCGAGGACGCTCTTCGTGGGCCGCACCAGCGCCGCCGCGGTGATGAAGCCGGCGAGCTCGTCGCAGGCGAACAGGGTGTGCTCCAGGCGGGACTCGCGCGACACGCCGCTGTAGTCCGCGTGCGACAGGATGGCGCGGATCATGTACTCGGGCCACCCGCGCTCGCGCAGGATCTCGCTGCCGCGGAACGGGTGGTCCTTCGCGTCGGGCCAGCGCTCGTAGTCGAAGTCGTGGATCAACCCGACGATGCCCCACGCCTCCGCGTCCTCCCCGAACAGACGGGCATAGCCCCGGACCGCCGCCTCGACGGCGAGAGCGTGCTTCCGCAGGCTGTCGCCGGCCGTGAACTCGGTGAGCAGCGCCCAGGCGTCGGCCCGTGTCGGCGTCATGAGCCTGCCCCCGCCGACGCCCCGTCGGCCGCCCCCGCGAGGCCGTTGACGGCGGTTGCGCTCAACTGTCCCTCGCTCGCCGCCACGACCGTGGCGACCGCCGCGTCGCCGGTGATGTTCGTGGCGGTGCGGCACATGTCGAGAACCCGGTCCACGCCGAAGATCAGGGCGATGCCCGCGGCCGGCACGCCGATCGCCTCGAGCACGATGACGAGCATCACGATGCCGGCGCTCGGCACCGCGGCGGTCCCGATCGACGCCAGCATCGCGGTGAAGACGATGGTCGCCTGCGCGCCCAGATCCACCGGAATTCCGAGCGTCTGGGCGATGAACACCGCCGCCACCGACATGTACACCGCGGTGCCGTCCATGTTGATGGTGGCCCCGAGCGGCAGCACGAACGAGGAGACCTCCTCCGAGACGCCCAGGTCGTGCTCGGCCTTCTCCATCGTGACCGGCAGGGTCGCCGCGCTGGACGACGTCGAGAAGGCCACGAGCTGCGCCGGCGCGATGCCGCGCAGAAAGCGCACCGGCGTCAACGGCGAGAAGAACTGCAGGAGAATCGGATAGGTCAGAAAGGCGTGGATGGCCAGTCCGACCAGCACCGTGACGCAGTACAGGCCCAGCGCTCCGAGCAGTTGCGCCACGTCGGCCGGGTTGTCGCCCGCCACCGTCGTGATGGTCCCGGCAATCAGCGAGAACACCCCCACCGGCGCCACCTTCAGGATCAGGCCGACGATGGCGATGATGGCGGCGTTGAGACTCTCGAACAGGTCGAGGAGCGGCTGCGCCCGTGCGCGCGGAAGCTGCATGAGCGCCACGCCGAGCAGGAACGCCACGAAGACGACGCTGAGCATGGCCCGGTTGTTGGTGGCCGCGCCCAGGACGTTCTCGGGCACCATGTCGACGAGCGGCTGCAACGGCCCGGCGTCCATCGCCTGATCGATCGCGGCCTGCCGGTCGGCCAGGTCCCCCTGGTAGGTCTGTTGCAGGCTCTCCCTCAGGCTCTCCGGAATGGACGCGCCGGGCTGTATCACGTTGACCAGCACGAGGCCGATGACCAGGGCCACGAGCGTCGTGCCCAGATAGATGGCGATCGTCTTCCCGCCGATGCGGGACAGCTTCTGCAGATCGGCCAGCGACGCCACCCCTGTGACCAGGGACGCCAGCACCAGGGGCACCGCGATGAGGAGCAGCAGGCGCATGAAGATTGCGCCGAACGGCGCGATCCAGTCACCCGTGAACCCACCCCAGCCGGCGAGCGCGGCGACGATGCCGTAGAGAATGCCCAACCCCAGGGCGATCAGAATCCGCCAGTGTGTCTGCTGATGCCAACTCATGGATCTACTCTATACGCGCTCGCTCCATGCGCGTTGGCGCGCTCCGCCGCCACGGGACGCGGTTGCCGCGTCCGCCTCCTTCCGGCTGACCCGACAAGCGTCGCCCGCGGCTCCGAGTGCCGCCCAACCGGGCCTGACCAGAAGGTCTGCGCAGTTTCTACGCAGACTCCGGGCCGGCGGGCACCTCGTCCAGGGGCAGCGACGCCTTCGCGTTGAGATCGAGCGGCGCCGTGACGCCGGCGTGCAGCCGCCGCAGACCCGCCGCACCGATCATCGCCGCGTTGTCGGTCGCCAGCGCAAGCGACGGCAGGAACAGCGGCAGCCCCGTCCGCGCCGCCCACGCGGCCGCGTCCGCCCGCAGCCGGGCGTTGGCCGAAACGCCGCCCGAGATGCCGACGCTGCGCGCCCCGTAGCGGCGCGCGGCCAGGAAGGTCCGGTCGAGCAGCGTCCTCACGACCACCCGCTGGAAGCTGGCGCAGATTCCGGCTGTCTCGCCGTCCGGAAGCCTGCCGTCGCAACCGAGAGCCTCCCTGCGCCGCTGCACGTGACGCTTCACCGCCGTCTTCAGGCCGCTGAAGCTGAACTCGAGCTGCCGGTCGCTGCGGACCGCGGCCAGCCCGGCCGGACGGGTCACCGACGCACCGGCATTGCGGTCGTCGTGGGTCATGCGGGCGAAAGGAAAATCGACGGCCCGGTCGTCGCCGGTGCGCGCGATGCGGTCTATTACGGGCCCCCCCGGGTAGTCGAGCCCGAGGAGCGAGGCGACCTTGTCGTAGGCCTCGCCGGCGGCGTCGTCGCGCGTGCGGCCGATCAGCCGATGCGACAGCCCCGCCTCTCCCGCGGCGGTCGTCAGATACAGGTTGGTGTGCCCGCCCGAAACAACGAGCACCACCGCCGGAAGCAGCATCCGACCGCCCTCCACCACCAGGGACTCGATGTGCCCCGCCAAGTGTTGGACGGGAACCAGCGACACGTTCAGCGAGGCGGCCAGCGCCTTGGCGAAAGCGACGCCCACGAGCAGCGACCCGACCAGTCCCGGCCCCTGCGTCACCGCGACGGCGTCGATGTCCGACCAGCTTGCGCCCGCGTCGTCGAGAGCGCGCTCCACCACCCCGCAGATATCCCGTACGTGCTGCCGCGACGCCAGCTCGGGCACGACGCCGCCCCATTCCCGGTGGATGTCCGCCTGCGAGGCGACCACGTTGGAGCGTACCGTCCACGGCCGCGCCGGATCCCCGGAATCGGCCACCACCGCGGCGGCCGTCTCGTCGCACGACGTCTCGATGGCCAGGATATCCATCGGGCGAGTCCCTTCAGTGCCGCCTGCAGGCCGCGGCCAGGCTCTCGCCGTACGGCGGGCGGCAGATGCCCCGCTCGGTGATGATGCCGGCCACGAAACGGTGGGGGGTCACGTCGAAGGCCGGGTTCCAGACCGTGGCGCCCTCGGGAGCGATGCGGGACGATCCGACGTGGGTCACCTCCCGGCTGCTGCGTTCCTCTATCGGAATGCCGCTGCCGTCGGCGGTCTCCAGATCGATCGTCGACGTCGGCGCCGCCACGTAGAACGGGACATCGTGCTCGCGCGCGAGCACCGCCACCGTATAGGTGCCAATCTTGTTGGCGACGTCCCCGTTCGCGGCGATGCGGTCCGCGCCGACCACCACCGCGTCGACCCTGCCGCCCAGGAAGAGCGATCCGGCCATCCCGTCGGTCACGATGGTCGTATCGATGCCGTCCCGCAGCAGCTCCCACGCGGTCAGCCGGCTGCCCTGCAGGAAGGGGCGCGTCTCGTCGGCGAAGACGGAAATCCGCTTGCCGCCTTCCACCGCCGCGCGGATCACGCCGAGAGCGGTCCCGTAGCCGCCGGTCGCCAGAGCGCCGGCGTTGCAGTGCGTGAGGACGCGCCCGTCGTCGGGCAGCAGCTCTGCGCCGTGAGCGCCGAGCGCCTTGCAGCACGCGACGTCCTCGTCGTGAATGCGCCCGGCTTCGGCCACCATGATCCCGCCGATCTCGTCGGGTGACCTCCCCGCCCGCACCGCGTCCGAGAACACGCCCTTCATGCGGTCGATGGCCCAGAAGAGATTGACCGCGGTCGGCCGCGTGCCGGCCAGCATGTCACACAGCCTGTAGAACTCGGCGGCCAGCGCCGCGCTCCCCTTCGCCCGACTCTTCCTGACGCCCAGGGCCAGCCCCATGGCGGCCGCGACACCAATCGCCGGCGCGCCCCGGATCACCATCTTCTCTATGGCGCGGGCCACCTCGCGGGCGGTGCGCAGCTCGACGTAGGTCTCCTGGCCGGGCAGCTTGCGCTGATCGACCATGACGACGCGGTCGTCCCTCCAGGCGACGGTCGGCAGCATGAAACGGGATCATACAGCCCGGCCGGCGGCGTCCGGCACCGGCCGGTCAGAGCAGCACCGCCGCCACCGCGGCGTTGATCAGGGTCGCCATGAAGCCGGCCAGGAGCGCGCGGGCGCTGAGCCGCGCCAGATCGCCGCGTCGTTCGGGAGCCATGCCGCCGATGCCGCCCAGGACGATGCCTATCGAGCCGAAGTTGGCGAAGCCGGTCAGCGCATAGGCGGAGAGCGTCCGTGCCCGGTCGCTGACCACGTCGGCGTACTCCCCGTTCAGCTTCACATAGGCGACGAACTCGTTCGTCACCAGCTTCGTGCCCAGCAGATCGGCAACCGCCGCGATGTCCCCGCCCGGGACGCCGATGAGCGCCGCGACCGGCGCGAAGACGACCGCCAGGACGCCGGCCATCGACAGTCCGGGGTGTACGAGGGAGAGCAGGTGGTCGAACATCGCGATGAACGCGAGAAACGCGATCAGCATGGCCGTCACGTTGAAAGCCAGTTGCATGCCGTTCGACGCGCCGCCGGCGGCCGCGTCTATCACGTTCGCGTGCTCGCGCGCCGGATTGACGACCACCCGGCCGGCGGTCACCGGCTCACCGGTTTCCGGAAGCAGAATCTTGGCGAGGTAGAGTCCGCACGGCGCCGCCATCACGCTCGTCGTCAGCATCGCCACCGGATCGGCGCCCAGGCTGACGTAGATGGCGAACATGCTGCCGGCGATGGTCGCCAGGCCGCCGGTCATGAGCGCGAGCAGCTCCGACTGCGTCATCCGTGCGATGTAGGGACGGACGATGATCGGCGCCTCGGTCTGCCCCATGAAGACGTTGGCTGCCGCCGACAGCGTCTCGGCCCCGCTCGTGCCCATCAGCGGCATCATGATCCGCGCCAGCAGCCGCACCGCCGCCTGCAGCACGCCCAGGTGATAGAGCACCGTGAACACCGACGACGCGAAGATGATGATCGGGAAGGCGGAGAAGGCGAGCACGAGCCCGTTGGAGAACCGCTCCCCCATCGCGACCGGATCGGCAAGGACGCCGAAGACGAACTGCGCGCCGACGCTCGTGAACTCCAGGAAACGCGTGACGACGGCGGCCAGCGCGAAGAAGAGGGCGTACCCCGGCCGGACTCCGCCGACGGCCAGCTTCAGAATCAGGACCGCCAGGAAGACCTGCAGCCCGAAGCCCCAGGCGATGGTGCGCCAGCGGATGGCGGCCACGTTGGCAGAGCAGGCCACCGCCGTCAGGATGAAGGCCGCGATCCCCATCAGGGCCCGCAGACGCCCCGGCAGCAACTCCTGAAACGCGAACGCGGTCAGCGCGAGCAGGACGGCGGCCAGCGCCGCGCCGGCGCGGATCCGCCGGGACTGGTGCATCATCCTCACAGGCCTCCTCTTCCGGCTTGCGCACAAGCGTATCCCAGTGCCGGCGCCATCGCGCCCTGGAGGCGGCTGCTATACTGAGGCTCCGTTGGCGCCCGCCACCGCGACGGAACCTCCCGTGACCGATGCCGTGCTCTCGTTGGCCGTGGTCTTTCTCGCCTTCGGAGGGACTGCGGCGTGGCTCGCGATCCGTGCACGGCAGGCGGAGCCGACCAGCGGCCAGCGCCTCGTCGCCGCGTTGCGCCTCGCCCAGTTCGCGGCGCTGCTGCTGGCGCTGGCAGCGGCGGTCCCGATGGGGCTGGCGCTGGCGCACGCAGATGTCCAGGGAACCGGCCTGGTCGTGGCAATCGGCGCAGCCTGCTTCATGCTGGCGGCCCTGGTCACGAGTTGGGAGCCGGTCCGGGCGCTGACCGCCCTGGCCTGCGCCTGGGGTGCACATGCCCTGGCCGCCCTCGCCCACGCGGCGAGCCTGCTTCCACCGGAAATCGTTCCCGGCTGGTATCCGCCCGCCTGTGCGACGTACGACGTGCTCATGGCGGCACTGTGCTACCTGCCGGTGCTGCGGCGCTGACGCCCGACGCCCGGCTCGATCCGGACGCCGCGCCGGTCTGGCGCCATGCGGGGTCTCCAGGAGCTTGCGCCGCAGAACTCACTCCGTTGCGTTCTGCGGCGCAGGCTCCTAGCAGGCCGTGGTGGAACCCCGCGTGGCACCGAGAGCGGCGAGGCGCCCGTCTGGCAAGGCGTGAGAAGGGCGCATATTGGGCATATGTAACCGACGAACAACGCAGTCAGGCGGGATGCATCGCCGCTCGAATGCAGCGGGGCCTTTCGCCACGGGCTGCTAGAGTGTGCGCATGACTCGGACCATCGAATCCACATTCCTCGAGAGCGCCCGTACGAGGCTCTGCGTCCACCTGACGGGACAGATTCGCACCTGCCTCGCCGCGCTGCGGGTCGAGCAGATCTGGTGGCGCCCGAACGAGTCGTCGAACGCGATCGGCAATCTGGTTCTGCATTGCGTCGGATCGACCCGCTTCTACATCGGGCACGTCGTCGGAAACCGCGATTTCGTGCGGGATCGCCCGGCCGAGTTCGCGGAGCGGCGCGAACTGCCGGCGGCCGAGCTGCAGGCCCGACTCGACATGGCGATCGAGGAGGCCGACGCGGTGCTGGCGCGGGTCGATCCGGCGAGTCTGCTCGAGACGACGGAGCGCACGCCGAAGCCGATGACGCTGATCGAGGTGATCAGCCTGCAGTTGGCGCACTATGCCCTCCACGCGGGCCAGATCGCGTACGCCACCAAGCTCCTCAACGCGGGCGCCGTACACGAGATCTGGCGCACGACGCCGGGACATTGAGGCCGTCGGAAGTCCGGCCCGGCAACGGGAAACCGGCGACCGGCTTCGCGAGACGCGTCCTCACGGTCGTGCGCCGCATTCCGGCCGGGCGCGTGTCCACCTATGGAGATGTCGCCGCCCTGGCGGGGCGACGACTCGCCTGGCGGGCCGTCGGGAACATCATGCGAACGTGCATCGAACCGGGAGTTCCCTGCCACCGGGTGGTGGGAGCCGGGGGGCGATTGGGGGGCTATGGAGATCGCGACGTGAAGCGGGGTCTCCTCGCCGCCGAAGGGATCCGCGTGACCGGCGACCGGCTGCACCGCTTCGCCGACATCCGCTGGCAGGGTCCGGGCCGCTCTTCCCGACGCTGACCGGGTGCTATCATGTCCGGCATGCAGCGGGGAGCCGGGAGGCGTGCGTGGTTCCCGTTGCTCGCTTCCGTGGTCCTCGCCGGGGCCGCCGGGCAGCTCCCGGCCGCCCCCGGCACGCTCCCGGCCGCCGCCGGGCAGCTCCCGGCCGCCGCCGGCGTCCCGCTGGGCGATCGAGTCCTGGGAACCATTGAGCTTCCCCGGCGCGTGATGGCGAACGGTCAGGCGCTCTCGCCGGGCGCGTACAGCGTTCACCTGACGACCCGGACGGCGAGCCCGGAACCGACCGGCGCGTCGGCCTCACTCGAGCGCTGGGTCGAGTTCCGGCAGGGAGACGCGGTGGTGGGCCAGGAGGTGGCCACCATCTTGCCGGCGGCGGAAATTGCCGATGTCGCCAAGTCCGCCCCGCCCGCCAGCGGCAGCTCACGGGTGGAGGTGCTGCGGGAAGGCGACTACGTGCGCATCTGGATCAACCGGAACGGAACGCACTACCTGCTCCACCTCCCCGTCGGCCGGCGATAGAACATCCCCCTGTCCTAGGTTTCCTAGGTCGCCATCACGTCGAACTGCTCGTGGTGCAGCCGGACGTCGGACATGACGGTCACGTCGCGCCCGAGGACGCGCTCGAGGTCCCGCAGCACTCCCCGATGCTCCTGCTCCAGAACGCGCGCGATGTCCGGGTTGACCCTCAACTGCACCGCATGACCGTTCAACTCGGGACCGATCTTGCGAACTTCCGACAGCAGGTCGTAGCAGATGGTCGACGAGGACTTGATGACCGCGCTGCCCGAGCAATAGGGACACGGGTCGGTCAACTGGCGCTCCAGGCTCTTCCTCACGCGTTTGCGCGTCACGATGATCAGACCGAAGTCGGACACCTGAATGGTCTTGGAGGGCGCCCGGTCGCGCCGCAGCTCCCGCTCGAACGCCTGCGCCACCTTCTGGCGGTTCTTGCGATCCTCCATGTCGATGAAGTCGGCCACGATGATGCCACCGAGGTCCCGCAGGCGGATCTGCCGTACGATTTCCTTCGCTGCCTCCAGGTTCGTCTTGACGATCGTGTCCTCCAGACCGCCGCTCCGCTTCCCGACGTAACGCCCCGTGTTGACGTCGATCGCTACCAGGGCCTCGGTCTGGTTGATGACGATGTACCCGCCGGACTTGAGCCAGACCTTGCTCCGGATCGCCTTGTCGATCTCGGCCTGCACCCCGTATTCCTCGAAGATCGGGAACGTCTTCGTGTAGTGGCGGACACGTTCCACCATCCCCGGCAGGATGCGCTCGACGAGCCGCACGACGCGTCCGTGCTCCTCCCGGTCGTCGATTCGGATCGCGGAGAAGTCGTCGTTCAGGAAGTCCCGGATCAACTTCGCGACGAGGCTCTCCTCGTGGTGAATCGCGGCCGGCGCCCGCAGCGATTCCATGTTGCCCCGCATCTCGGACCAGAGATCGTGAAAGTACCGCAGGTCCCCGTCGATATCCTCCTTCGGACGCTTCGCCGCAGCGGTCCGGATGATGATCCCGCCGGTGAAGCCGTGCTCTTCCCGGAATCGGCGTACGATGCCGCGCAACCGGCTGCGCTCCTCGCGCGAGTCGATCTTGCGCGACACGCCGATGTTGTCCGCGGTCGGCATGAAGACCAGGAAGCGCCCGGGGATGCTCGCGTGAGAGGTAATGCGTGCCCCCTTGGTGCCGAGCGGCTCCTTGACCACCTGCACCAGGATCTCCTGACCCGCCTTGAGCAGATCCTCTATCTGCTGCGTCGGTTTCTGTGAAGACCGTTGCGACGACCGATTCCGACCGTTGCCGCGCGACCGTGCGGCATCGCCGTCGGGCTCGCCGCCGCCCGCGGCCACGTCGTCGCCCTCACCCGATTCGAGTCGCTCGAACTCCTCGATGGTATCGACGACGTCGGAGACGTACAGAAACGCGTCCCGCTCGAGCCCGATGTCGACGAACGCCGACTGCATGCCGGGCAGGACCTTGTTGACGCGCCCCTTGTAGATGTTGCCGACGACACCGCGCTGGTGCTCGCGCTCGATGTGGATCTCGGCCACCTGGTCGTCCTCGAGAATGGCCGCCACCGTCTCGTGGCGGTTCGAGGAGACGATCAATTCCTTGTTCATGCGTAACGATCTCCCGTAGGTCCGGGCCCGCCGCGCCGCGACTGCACCGATCCGGCGCGCGCAGCCCGGCAGCGGGAATGCACGGCGGTGCGCCCATGGAACGCGCTATCGCCCTCGTGCCTGTGCGACACGTCGCGCCGCCGCCTTGCCGGACCATCATTTCAGTTTCTGAATCGGCGCATCCTGACGTTCAGGATGAGCCCGAACCCCATCAGTGTCGCGATGACCGACGAGCCTCCAAAGCTCATGAGCGGCAGCGTCAGTCCCTTGACCGGCGCCAGACCCGCCGACATCACGATGTTGTAGACGACCTGGAACGTGAAACCGGCGACGATGCCCGCGACGAGGTACATGCCGATCCTGTCCCGGGCGACCCACGCCGCGTCGAGCGAACGCAGGATGACGAACAGATACAGTCCGAGGGCGATCGACACGCCGAAGAATCCAAGCTCCTCGGCCAGCACCGAGAAGATGAAGTCGTTGTGCGCGACCGGAAGGAAGTTGTACTGGTTCTGCGTGCCCTGCAGGAATCCGCGGCCCGCGAGCCCGCCCGAGCCGACGGTGATGCGCGCCTGACGCTGCTGGTAGCCGGCGCCCTGCGGATCCTGCTCCGGATCCAGAAAGCTGGAAATCCGGCGCTGCTGGTAGTCTTCGAGTCCATACGCCCAGACGAGGGGAGTCGCCAGCACGGCAAGCAGCGCCACGACCGCCAGGACCCGAACCCGCAGTCCCGCGAACACCATGACGGTCAGGCAGACGGGCAGCAGGGTGACCGCCGTCCCCAGATCGGGTTGCCGTGCTATCAGGACGAACGGCAGGGCGACGACCGCGCCCCCCAGGAACCAGTCACGCAGAGCGCGCGGACCCGGGTTGCTGCGGGCGTACACCGAGGCGAGGACGAGAGCGAGGACGAGCCGCGCGAGCTCCGACGGCTGACCACTGAGCGGACCGATGCCGATCCAGCGCCGGGCGCCCCCCTGCTCGGTTCCGGCCAGCAGCGTCAGGACCAGGACCGCCACCAGCCCTGCATAGACGAACCACGAGCGGTCCGCCAGGGTCCGGTAGTCCACCATCAGGCAGAAGACCAGGGCGACCGATCCGACGGCGAGCGCAACGAGATGGCGATAGAACTCCGTGCCGACGCTGCCGCTCGTGGAATCGTAGGTGGCACTGAACACCATGGCCGCACCCATGACGCTCAGAATCGCGATCGCGCCCAGCAGCGCCCAGTCGATGTAGACGCCCAGGCGGTGCTCGAACATCACTCGCCTCCGCTCGCGACTCCCGATTGCGAGGCGTCCGCCACGATCGTCTCCGGAGGAATCGCCGGCAGGGGAGACGGCGGCAGAGGCAGTCCCTCCTCCCCGGCGAAGAACGTCTCCATCACGTGGCGGGCGATTGGGGCAGCCAGATAGCCGTGCTCTCCGTGCTCGGCGAAGACCACCCCGGCGATGCGGGGATCGTCACGCGGAGCCGCGAAGACGAACCACCCGTGGTCCCGCAAGTCCTGACTCGACCTGCCCGCCGCCGCCCTCCGGCCGGACAGCGAGACGACCTGGGCGGTGCCGGTCTTGCCGATTACGTCTCTCCCCCGCAGGCGAGCACGCCGGGCGGTGCCGACTCCGTTCACCGCCATCCAGAGTCCTCGCCGCACGGTGGAGACGGTCTCGGGATCGAGCTGCACGACGGACGGGGACGCAGACGCGCCGCCCCTGGTCCGTCCCGTCCGGCTGTCGAAGGACCCGCGCAGCACCCGCGGCGTCAGCACGCGGCCTCCGTTGGCGACGGCCGACATCATCACCGCCATCGACAGCGGCGTCACCGAAACCTGACCCTGTCCGATGGCGACCGAGATGGTCTCGCCGGCGTACCAGCGGTCGCCGTGCGTCCGACGCTTCCATTCGCGAGACGGGATCAGTCCCCGCACCTCGTGCGGCAGATCGATGCCGGTCAACCTGCCGAGGCCGAGTGCGGTGGCCCACTTGTGGATCCGATCGATGCCGAGCTCCTGTCCCAACCTGTAGAAGTACGTATTGCACGACTGCGCGAGCGCCCGCGGCAGGTTCACGCTCCCATGCGTGGAGTGGCACGCGAAGAACCGCCCGTAGAACACGCCGCCGCCGCGGCACACGATCTCGTCGTCCGGCTCCACCACGCCCTCTTCGAGAGCCGCGACCGCCATGACGACCTTGAACGTCGATCCGGGCGAATAGCGTCCCCGCAGGGCCCGGTTCTGCAACGGCTTGAGCGGATCGCCCGTGAGCGCCGTCCACGCGGCGGCGTCGATCCCGGCTGCGAAGGCGTTCGGGTCGTAGGCCGGCCGGCTGACGAGCGCCAGCACCTCGCCCGACCGCGGATCCAGCATGACGGCAGCGCCGTCGAAACCCGCGGCCTGGAAGGCCTCCTCGGCCGCGCGCTGCAGGTCCGCGTCTATCGTCAACTGCAA
This sequence comes from Vicinamibacterales bacterium, assembly GCA_963662835.3. Lineage (GTDB taxonomy): Bacteria > Acidobacteriota > Vicinamibacteria > Vicinamibacterales > UBA8438 > WTFV01. Next base: position 4,120,238 of record CAXXVU020000002.1, on the reverse strand, counting down.
TTGCTCGCCCTCGACCGGGGCAACCTCGCGAATCGTGTCGATCTCGCGGCCGAGGCTGTTCACGATGACATGACGTGCACCGTCGGTTCCCGTGAGCTGGGCGTTGTAGGCGTACTCGATGCCCGCGTGCCCGACTATCGCCCCACTGCGCAGGCCGTCGAAATGATCGAGCGACAGTTGCACATCCGTCACTTCTCCTACGTACCCGAGTGCATGCGCCCCGAACGTCGAGATGGGGTAATGACGCGTCGGAACCTGCTCGACGACGAGGCCGGGCAGCTCCAGCTTGCGAGCCGCGACGGCGGACACCTGCGCGAGCGAGGCATCCCGAATGACCACGATCGGCCGGGACGATGGATCGTGCCGGTGACGCTCGACCGTGCCGGCAATCGCAGCCTCGTCGGCCCCGGTCGTGCGCGCAACGCGCTCGATCCAGGCGTCGACGTCGTCGACCTGCTCGCGCTCCAGGGAAATGTTGAGAGAATGCCGGTTCTCAACCAGAATCTGGCCGTGTCGATCGAGCACGGCGCCCCGCGGCGCGCGCAGCGACAGGCGCCGCTGGTGGTTGTTCTCCGCCATGGCCAGGAACCGCTCGTGCTGGCCGATCTGCACGTGCCAGAAAACGAACAGAAGCGCGGCGAAGGTCAGCACGACGACATGCTGGAAGAGCGACAGCAGGGCGCGGGCCCGGCGAACGTCACGCGAAGGCGGTGGCATGCTCGTCATGGCGCGTGCTTCGCCCTCGCGCCCCCGATCGCCAGCGGCGACCGCATGCGTCGCGCCCGGCGCCTCCAGGGCGGCGCGTTCTCGGCGATGCCGATCGCGACGCCCCCCGCCAGCGCATTCGCGACCGCCTGTACGGCTACCTCCGGCCAGCCCCCGATCGGGACGGTGACGGAAATGAACACGTACGTCCCGAAGAAGCATCCGGCGTGGACGAAGGTCGCAGCGACGAGAATCAGGCTCCGCTGCCAGACCGCGGTCACGAGCAACCGTTCGCCGGCCACGCCCGCCGCGACCCCGACCACGCTCTTGCACAGCCCGCTCACGCCGACGATCCCCCCCGAGAGCACGTCCTGCGCAAGCCCGGCCGCCGTCCCGATCCAGAGCCCGGTCAGCGGTCCGCGCGACAACCCGGCCAACACGACGACGACCAGCGGCAGATCCAGGTTGGCCGCCGTGCCGCTGACGGACCACGCCAGGGTGGTCTGCGCGGTCACCGCCGCCGCAGCCGCGAATCCGATCTGTGCCGCGCTCATCGGACTTCTTCCGCCGCCGCCAGCCGCTCGTCGTTCGTGACGATCAGGACGTGCTCCATCCGGTCGAACTCGATGGCCGGCGCGACGCCGATCGATTTGTACAGGTCGGTCCCCCGCTCGACCGCGGTGACCCTCCCCAGAGGGATCCCGTACGGGTAGACTCCGTCGGCGCCCGACGTCACGACGGCATCGCCGACCCGCACGTCCTCGAGGTTGGAAACATAGTCCATGCGCAGCGCCGGGCCGTCGCCGGAGCCGACGATTACACCGGGCACGCGGGTCCGCTCGATGAGCGCGCCGGCGGCGGCGTTCCGGTCCACGATCAGTTGCACCCTCGCGGCCCGCATGCTCGGAGCCCCGACCACGCGGCCGACGAGGCCGCCCGGAGCGATCACCGCCATGTTCGCCCGAACGCCGTCCCCGAGCCCGCGATCGACGGTGACCGTTCGAAACCACGGGGTCGCGTCGACGCCTATGACCCGGGAGCTCAGCGTGACGAACTCGGTCTCCCGTTCGAGCTCGAGCAGCCGTTCGAGGCTGTGGGCCTGCCGCACGAGCGCGTCCTGCGCCTGCAGGCTCCGCTCGAGGCGCGCGACCCGCTCCTGCAGCGCGGTGTTCTCCTCCCGGACGCCGCGCAACGACACGTAGCCGTTCCACAGGTCCCGCCCGGCGGCGACCGTCGAGCTCACCATCCGCTGCATCTCGGCCAGCAGGCCGAAGGTGGCGGCGTGCAGCACGCTCGTGCCGGGAGCGGTGTCGACCTGCGCCGAGATCAGGGCCAGGTGGCCGACCAGAACGCCCAGCACGAGATAACCGCTCCGCTGGCGTCTCTTCACGGCACACCCGCCACGAACCGCCCGGCCGTCGGATGATCAGTCAATGGCGATCCTGCGCAACAAGTTGAAGTCGGCGAGCATCTTGCCGGTCCCCAGCACCACGGAGTGCAACGGATCCTCCGCTATCGCCACCGGTACGCCGGTCTCCTCCCGCAAACGCTTGTCGAGATTCTTCATCAGCGCGCCGCCGCCGGTGATGACGATGCCCCGCTCGTAGATGTCGGCCGAGAGCTCGGGCGGCGTCTGCTCGAGAGCCACCCGGACGGCGTCGACGATGACCGCGACGGTGTCCGCGAGCGCTTCGCGTATCTCCGCATCGGTAACGGTCGTGGTCTTCGGCACGCCTTCGATGAGATGGCGTCCGCGGATCTCGATCTTCAACGAGTCGTCGAGTTCGAACGCGGACCCGAGCTGCGTCTTGATCTGCTCGGCGGTCCGTTCCCCGATCAGGAGGTTGTGGGCCTTCTTGATGTACTGGGTAATCGCCTCGTCCATCTCGTTTCCGGCGACGCGGACGGCGCGGCTGTACACGATCCCGGCGAGTGAAATGACCGCGATGTCCGTCGTGCCGCCGCCGATGTCGACGATCATGTTGCCGAACGGCTCCGTGATCGGCATCCCCGCCCCGATCGCCGCCGCCATGGCCTCCTCGACCAGGTGCACCTCGCTCGCCTTGGCCCGGTAGGCGCTGTCCTTGACCGCGCGCTTCTCCACCTGGGTGACCTCGGACGGGATGCCGATGATGATCCTCGGACGCACCCACACGGTCCGGTCGTGGGCCTTCTTGATGAAGTAGGTGAGCATCTTCTCGGTGGCATCGAAGTCCGCTATGACCCCGTCCTTCATCGGCTTGATGGCCGTGATGTTGCCGGGGGTCCGCCCCACCATGTCGCGGGCCTCGAGACCGACGGCCTCGATCTGTCCGCTGACGTGGTTCACCGCGACGATGGAAGGCTCGTTGATGACGATACCCTGCCCGCGCGCGTAGACGCACGTGTTGGCCGTCCCGAGATCAATGGCCAGATCGCTCGAAAGAAAGGAGAGCATCGAACGTAGTGTCACGTCGCTCGTTCCCTGGCTGGGAACCCGGCCCGATGCACTCGGTCCGATTGCCCCCGCCCGCTTTGGCCTGGTACAAGGCGTTGTCCGCCAGCTCGATCACGGCGCCGGCCGTCGCCGCCGGCCCGGACGCCGTCGACGCGCCGACCGAGGCGGTCAGCCGGACATCGAGTCCCTCGCGCCGCAGAAACACTTGGCGCGCAATCCGCTCGCGCAGCCGGTCGCCGACGGTGACCGCGCCGTGCCTGCCGGTGCCCGGCAACAACACGGCAAACTCGTCGCCGCCGAGACGAGCAGCGAAATCGGTTGTCCTCACGTTCTTCCGGAGCAATGCGGCCACCTCGGCAAGCGCCCGGCTCCCACGCAGATGACCATGAGCGTCGTTGATCCGCTTGAACTCGTCCAGGTCGATGACGATCAGGGACAGCGGCTGACCGGTGCGCGCTGCACGCGCCGCCTCCCTGCGAAGAGTATCAGTCAGCGCACGTACATTGCACAGTCCGGTCAGATCGTCGGTGCCCGCCAGGCGTTCGGCGCGCTGAATGCGCCGGGCGTTGTCGAGCGCGATGGCGGCGGGCTCGAGCACCGTGCGCAACGCGCGCCGCAGCGCGGACGGCAACCGCGGCGCGACGGCAGCCGGCTGACCATCGAGCACCACCAGCGCCGCCACGGTGCGCATCCGGCAGATCAGCGGCAGCCCCACCGCGGAGACGGCCGGTCCGGGCGGCACGCGACCGTCCCTGCTGAGATCGGCCGAGCTCCAGACCCGCGAACGCCCCAGCACCCACGAACCGACCGTCCGGACCGGCGACTCTTCCCGAGGGCCCAGTCCGCTCCCGGCCAGCACGACGGCGTCCCCGCGCGAGCCCGGCTCCACTACCGCACGGCACGCCGCCGGCAGCCACGCAGCGGCGCGGGAAACCAGGACCCCGGCGACTCGGCCCGGATCCGACGATGCGTTGACGGCCCGCGTGAACTCCAGGATGGCCGGCACGCGAGCCAGGCGACCGACCAGACGCGGCGCGAACCGATCGATGCGAGCCGCGAGATCGACCGGATTCGGCGGAGCCCCTCGATGGTCGGTGGGGAACGACGGGGCGGAGCTCCCGCCCATGCTCCGGATCCGTGGACGGTTGGTGGAATCGACAGGTGGGCCGAGTCTCGCAGGCGGATATCCGGGAGATGTCGCGGAACATGCCATGGCGTTCAGGCGCTGCGGACTGACCACCAGTCCCCGGCCACTCCGACCGCACGGCATCGACACCCGCCGCCGAACGACCCGCCGGAACCGACGACAGGCGGACCGCCAACGACCTGGACCGGCCTGTCAGACTCCCGGTTTACCCACAACTTGGGTTTGTAGATTATCACAGCAGCGAGGCGCGAAGAAATGCGCCCGCCGTAGTAGTAGAATGGCGGCATGACCATGCTCGATCGCATGCGGCGCCACAAGGGCTGGCTCAAGTGGAGCCTCGCGCTCGTCGTGCTCGCGTTCGTCTTCCTGTACGTACCGGGCTTCATGGACCAGACCGGCGGAGCCGCGCTTCCCGACAACGTCGTCGCCCGCGTCGGCGACCAGGAGATCTCGCTGCTGGATTTCCAGCAGATCTACTCTCGCCAGCTCCAGGCCTATCGCCTCGAGTCCGGGGGCGAGATCTCCGAGGAAGTGCTCCGCTCGCTCGGGATCGACCGGCAGATCCTGCAGCAGATGATCGACGGCCACGCCGCGCTGGCCGAGGCGGAGCGCCTCGGCCTCCGGGTGAGCGACGCCGAGGTGCGCGAACGTATCCTGACCTTCCCGGCCTTCCAGATCGACGGTCGGTTCATCGGCGAAGCGAGCTACCGGCAACTGCTGCAGCAGCAGCGTCCTCCCATCAGCCCGTCGCAGTTCGAGGAGGAGATCCGGAACGAGATTCTGGTCGACCGCCTGCAGGCGGCCGTCACGGGCTGGGTGCGCGTGTCGGACGCCGAGGTCGCCGAAGAGCACCGGCGCCGCAACGAGAGAGTCCGGGTGGATATCGTCGCGTTTCGGGCCGCCGACTTCCGCGACGAGGTGGAAGCGACGGACGACGACGTAGCGCTGCTTTTCGCCGAGGAAACGGCCAGCTACGAGATCCCCGAGAAGCGGCGGCTGCGGTTCCTGCTCGTGGACCAGACGGCCATCTTCGACAGTCTCGTCCTGACCGACGACGAAATACGGCAGTACTACGATGCCAACCTCTCGCAGTACCAGACACCCGGACAGGTTCGCGCCAGCCACATCCTGCTCCGCGTCGACGGCGACAACGACGAGGAGGTGGCTGCCCGCGCGGCGGCGCTCGCGGCCGAGGCGCGGGCGGGAGCGGACTTCGCCCAACTCGCGCGCGAGCACTCGCAGGACGAGACGAACGCCGAGAACGGCGGCGACCTCGGCCTGTTCGGACGCGGCCGCATGGTGCCCGAGTTCGAGAACGCGGCGTTCGCGCTCGCGGCCGGCGAAATCTCCGATCCGGTGCGCAGCCCCTTCGGCTTTCACGTCATCAACGTGACCGAGAAGCAGGAAGAGGTCACGCAGCCGTTCGCCGAGGTGCGCGGTGCGATCGAGAACACCCTGAAGCGCGAGCGGTCGTCGTCGCGGGCGACCTCCCTGGCCCGCGCCATCGCCGCCGAGGCCGCGACGCCGGAGGATCTGGAGCGAGCCGCGTCCGCCCGAGGTTACGAGTTGCAGGAATCCGGCTTCGCCGCCCGCGGCGAGCCGATCCTCGGGCTCGGCCTCTCGCAGGAGGTCTCGGCCCAGGCGTTCGCCATCGAGCCGGGTGCCGTGGCCGGACCGATTCCGACCCCGTCCGGTCCTGCGTTCATCACGGTGCGCGACCTTCAGGATCCGTACATCCCCGAGCTGGACGAAGTGCGTGACCAGGTGCGGGAAGACGTGATTCGCAAGAAGTCGCTGTCCCTTGCGCAGGAGCGCGCGGCAGAGGCGGCCGAGATCCTGCAGGCGGCGGACGAGTTCGTCGCAGCCGCGGAGGAAGCGGAGTGGTCGGTCGGATCGAGCGATCTCGTCACGAGGGGCTCGGCCCTTCCCGAGGTGGGCCCGAGTGCCGCGGTGGAGGGAGTGGCCTTCGCCATGACTCCGGGAGCCGTGAGCGACGTGATTCAGGCCGGGAACGCCGTGGCCATCGTGCACCTCGTGGAGCGCGAGGAGGCATCGGCGGCCGACCTGGCTCAGAACCGCGACACCCTTCGCGACGAGTTGATGCTCCAGCGCCAGTCCCGGTTCTTCACCGCCTACATGGACAACGTGAAGGCGCGCCTGGACATCATGATCGACCTGGCCGTTCTGGAACAGGCGCTGGGGCAGGCCTAGCCAAGCTAGCGGGTCGGCGCGACCCCCGGCATCAGCGCCAGCGGAACACCCTGCCCGGCCAGCTCCATCTGCTCCCACCGCTCGTGGGCGAGGCGCGCATACGGCTGAAGCAGCCCGACGCCGTCCCGCTTCAGCGCCTGCGCTGCGACGACCCCGGTCAGCACCTCGACGAAGGAGCGCGGGGCCGGATAGGGCACCAGCCTCACCTCCTCCTCTTCGTCGATGCCGGCCTGCACCTGCGCAAGCACGACGGCGCGGCGGAGTCCGCCCAGCTCGTCGACGAGGCCGCGCACCAGCGCCTGCCGCCCGGTCCACACGCGCCCCTGGGCCACGGCATGCACCTCGTCGCGCGACATCGCTCTCCCTTCGGCGACCACCTCCAGAAACCGTTCGTAGATGTCATCCACCTGTGCCTGCATGGCGGCACGCGCTGCTTCACTGAACCGGTCGACCGGCGAGAAGATGTCGGCCTGCGCGCCGTGGGTCACTCCATCGACTCCCACACCCAGCTTGTCGAAGGCGCCGGCAGCGGCGAACTTGCCGCTGAACACGCCGATCGAGCCGGTCAGGGTGCCGGGCTGGGCGACGATGGCATGCGCGGGTGCGGCGATGTAGTAGCCGCCGGAGGCCGCCACGTCCGCCATCGACGCGACGAGCGGCTTCTGCTCGCGCGCCAGAGACAGCTCGCGCCACATTATGTCGGCGGCGGTCGCAGCCCCGCCGGGACTGTCGATGCGCAGCACGATGGCCTCGATGGATGGATCGTCGCGGGCGGCGCGAATGGCCTCCGTCATCGTCCGCGACCCGACGATCGGTGCGGACCCGGGGAAATCGGGCAGGTTCGACCCGAGATTGATCCTCCCTTCGGCATATATGACGGCGATGCGCGGCCCGGTCGCCAAGCCGAGACTCTCCGGCTCGACCCGCCGGTACGTTGCGAAGTCGACCCTTCCGGGTTCCTCGTCCGGGAACAGCCGGTCGAGCAGCTCGTCCTCGTACGCCAGATCGTCGACCAGGTCGAGGCTGACCGCGTCGGCGGCCACGAACGGCCCCTGATCGATGACCTCGCGGACCCGCGCCCGCGTCATCCCGCGTCCTTCGGCGATACCGTCGATGAGTTGCTCGTAGAAGTCGCGGCTCAGCCCCTCCGACGCCTCGCGGTGCTCGGGAGTGAACTCCGACTCGGTATACGTGTTGATGGCGGTCTTGTAGTCTCCGGCGGCCAGCATGTCCGCCTCGACTCCCACCTTGTCGAGCGTGTCGCGAAAGAACAGCTCGTAGGACGCCACGCCGACGAGCATGAGCGGACTGGTCGGGCTCAGGAAGACCTGGTCGCAGGCCGTCGCCAGATAGTACGCCTGCCCCATGCCGAGCTCGAGATGGGCGACGATCGGCTTGCCCGACTCCTTGAAGTCGACGATCGCGTCCCGAATCTCCTGGACCGTCCCCCAGAGCCCCGGCATCGCCGGCGGCACCACGACCACCGCCGATACCCTGTCGTCGACCCTCGCTTTCCGCAGCGCGCCGACGACGGAGCCGACCGTCGCCCGCTGGTCGAGCAGGCCGAGCACGTCGTCCGGCGACTGCTCTCCCAACCCGGACGGGATGCGCAGCCAGAGGACGGAGTCCGACTCGACCGCAGGTCCGCGGGTGAGCAGGAAGTAGCTGACCGCCACGCCGGTCATCGACACGATGACCGCCGCGATCATGAACAACAGGATGAAACGCACGCCCTTTGCCACGTTCGCACTCCTTGCCGGTCCAACCGGCGCTTCCTGGCGAGTATAAGGGCGCAACGCGACGCGGAACCCTTCCGGCGAGCGCGCCGGCGAAGAAAAGGCCGGGACCGGGCCTGCAGCGCGCCGGCGGAGAAAACGCCGGGACCGGGCTGCAGCGCCCCCCGGCGGCACGTGATCCGCGGGGGCTGAAGGCGGGTGCTATACTTCTCGCTCGTTCTCGCCCACTCGCGGAAGTGGCGGAACTGGCAGACGCGCAAGCCTCAGGAGCTTGTGGGCCTTAGGCCCGTGGGGGTTCAAATCCCCCCTTCCGCACCAACTCCCGGCAGCCGCCCGGTATCCCCGGGCCCCTCGGGCCGGATAGCGGGCGGTTCGGCAGCAAGCCGGACGAAGCCGGCCGGCAGCACGTGGCGACCCCACGGGATCACCGCCGTGCTCGTGCTGCCGACCGATTCGAACTGCGTCGGAGACCGGGGCGGACTCCCACGGGCAACCTCGTTACCTGGACGCCTCCTGCAGCGCTTTCCGCTCGTCCGCACGCGCCCCGCCCAGGATCCCGGGCATCGAGTAGTTCCCCTCGTGGCAGGCGTACTCGAAGAGCGGCAACGGATTCCGCCGCATCGGCACCTGGGCCGACCAGGGCGCCGTCCACGTCCCCGCATCCGTCGTGGTGAACTCGTAGAGCAGCGTCTCGGCGTCCACGCGCGTGAACCGCTCGATCAGGTGCCGACCCGGCGTCGTGCCCCGCCAGCCGTGCTTGGGGCTGAAGTCGATGGTCTCGACCACCAGCGTGTCGCCCTCCCACCGGCCGCGCGACTCGCCCGTCCAGGACTCGATGCCGGGCCGCGGCCTGCCGTCGAGCGGGATGATCCGTGCATCGTGCACCATCTCGTTGAGCACCACCACGTGATCGGGCGTCTGGAAGAGCTGCATGTTCTGGTTGTACGCCGCCGGCGTCATCGGCGGCCCCGTGTTGAACCCGAGGATACAGCGGTCGAACGCGCTGCGGTCGAGCCACGAGTCGGCCGGATGCTCCGCCCGGCGCACCCGGCGCTCGTCGGCGCGGCGCTGTCCGTCCTCCGACAACGGCGGAATGCGCCCGTTCGACGGATCGACGATCAGCGACGTGCGCCGGTTGATGGAGACATTCGTGCCGCGGTCCATCCAGAAGTTGTTGTAGCCGCCGACGTTGCCCCCGGCCTCGGTGCGCCGGGGCGCCGCCTCCCACAGGCGGATGTCCCGATCGACGGCCGCCTGCTCCAGGTTCGCCACTTCCTCGGCCGTCAGGAACTCCTGCTCCCCCAGCTCCTCGGGCCGCTCGAGCGGGGTTATCGTCCGAAAGTCCCAGACGCCCTGCAGATCCGGCGCGCCCCACGGCATACGCGGCGGGTCACCCTGTCCGGCCGCCGGCGCCGCCAGCAGCGAAGCCGACGCCAGCACTGCCAGCGCGATCACGACATGTCGACGTTTCATGGCAGATTCCCCCCGTTGTGTCGGTCGCGACCTCACCGTGACTCCTGCGCCGCCGCCTTGCGCTCGTCGGCGCGCGTCCCGGACAGGATCCCTTCCAGCGAGTAGTTCCCCTCGTGGCAGGCGTACTCGAACAGCGGCAGCTCGTTCAGCCGCATCGGCACCTGCGCCGTCCACGGTGCGGTCCAGGTCCCCGGATCGGTGACCGTGAACTCGTAGAGCAGCGTGTCGGCGTCGACCCGCGTGAACCGCTCGATCAGGTGCCGGTCCGGCGAAGTCCCCCGCCAACTGTGCTTGGCGCTGAAGTCGATGGTCTCGACCACCAGCGTGTCGCCCTCCCAGCGGCCGCGCGATTCGCCCGTCCACGAATCGATGCCGGGCCGCGCGCTCCCATCGAGCGGGATGATGCGCGAGTCGTGCACCATCTCGTTGAGCACCACCACGTGGTCCTCCGTCTGGAAGAGCTGCATGTTCTGGTTGTACCCGCCCGGGGTCATCGGCGGCCCCTGGTTGAAGCCGAGGATGCAGCGGTCGAACGAGCTGCGATCGAGCCACGAGTCGGCCGGATGCTCCGCCCGGCGGACCCGCCGCGCTTCGGCGCGCTGCTGTCCGGCCTCCGACAGCGGGGGCATGCGCCCGTTCGGCGGATCGATGATCAGCGACGTGCGCCGCGTCTCGGCGACGTTCGTGCCGCGGTCCATCCAGAAGTTGTTGTAGGCGCCGACGCTGCCGCCCGCCTCGGTCCTGCGCGCCTCGGCCTCCCAGAGCCGGAGGTCGCGATCCACCGCCTCCTGCTCGAGATTCGCGGCCTCTTCCTCGGTCAGGAACTCCTGATCCCCGAGCTCCTCGGGCCGCTGCAACGGCGTGATCGTGCGGAAGTCCCAGACGCCCTGCAGATCCGGCGCGCCCCACGGCGTCCGGGGCGCCTCGTCCTGCGCGGCGGCGGGCGCCGCCAGCAACGGTACGAGCAGCATCGCCGCCAACATCGTCACGAGACATCGAACTCTCATCTCAACCTCCCGGGACGTGGGCGACCCTGTCCCCTTGCCGGTTCCCGCGTTCATGCTCGATCGCGTTTTCGCCACGATAGCCGACCGCACCCGTCCGCGCAACGGCCGCGCGCCATGGCGTGCCGCGATTCGGTGATGCGCATCCCCCGCGGAGTACGGCATGATGAGACCCGGCGGCGGGGCGGACGCGCATGCTCGACCGCGTGCGGTGAACTCGGATCGGAAAGGAACGAAACGCCATGCTGAAGACACTGACGCCGGCGTGTGCGGGCATCGTCATCGTGCTGCTGTGGCTGTCCGGGGGCGGAACCGCCGGACCCGGCGTCGAGGCCGAGCTGGCCGCGGCCGGCCAGGAGCAGGAGTTCGTGCCGGTCACCGACGAGATGCTCCGCGACCCGGACCCGGCAGACTGGCTGATGGCGTACCGCACCTACGACTTCCAGGCCTTCAGCCCGCTCGATCAGATCACGCGCGAGAACGTGGGCGGGCTTCGGCTCGCGTGGATGCGCGCGATGGAAGAGGGGGCTCAGCAGATCCGGCCGCTGGTCTACGACGGCGTGATGTACATCGCCCAGCCGGGCTACGACCACCTGCAGGCGATAGACGCCACCACCGGCGACCTCATCTGGGACTACCAGCGGGAGCAGCCGGACGACATTCGCCAGTACGGGCAGTTCGGCAATCGTACGCGGCACCTCGCCCTGTACGGCGAGCACCTCTACCACCTGACCGCGGACGCGCACATCGTCGCGCTCGACGCGCGCACCGGCGAGGTAGCCTGGGAGTCGCGCACGGCGGACTACCGCCAGGGGATCAGCCATTCGTCCGGCGCCGTGATCGTCAACGGGAACGTGGTCAGCGGGCGCACTTGCAGCCCTTCGAGCCTGGAGGCGCGCTGCTACGTCGCGGCCCACGACGCGGACGGCGGCAACGAGCGCTGGCGCACCTACACGGCGGCCGGGGCCGACGATCCCGGCGGCGAGACCTGGGGCACGCTGCCCACCGCCCGCCGCGTCCACGTCTCGCCGTGGGGGGTTCCCGGCAGCTTCGACCCCGAGCTGAACCGCATCTTCTGGGGCGTGGCGGTGCCGTTGCCCTATCCCCGGCTCGTCCGTCGCGGGACCTGGGACGTGGGCGACAGCTCGCCGTGCGAGCTGTACTCCAACTCGACCATCGCGATGAACGCCGACACCGGCGCCATCGACTGGTACTACCAGTACCTGCCGTGCGACGACTGGGATCAGGACTTCGTGCAGGAGCGCACGCTCATCGATACCGTGGTCGACCCCGACCCGGAGGCGGTGCGCTGGATCAACCCGAGGCTGGCCGGCACGGCCGAGGAACGCAAGGTGGTCGTGGTGCTGGGCGAGCCGGGCGGCCTGTTCGTCAACGACCGCGAGACCGGCGAGTTCCTCTGGGCCGACCCGTTCCCGTTCGACAGCACCGAGCGGTTCGTGATCTCGGACGTCGACGTCGAGACCGGAACCACCTATATCAACATGGACCTGGTGGCGCGCGAGGAGGGCGACCAGTTCATCATCTGCGGCCACAACGTGAAGGGCTGGTGGTCGTGGTCGTACAGCCCGGTGACCGGCATGCTCTATGTCCCGATCAACCGCTCCTGCCTGAACCAGACGACGAACTCCCGCACGATCTCGGGCGCCAGCCCGCGGTTCACGATTCCCGATCCGGACATCGGTCCGGACGGCGACCTGACCGAGGTGCGCGCGATAGACATCTCGACCGGCCGGGAGGTCTGGCGCTACAGCCAGCGCGCGCCGAACGCGGGCACTACCCTCGCGACGGGAGGCAACGTCGTCTTCTTCGGCGACTCGAACCGGCGCTTCCGGGCCTTCGACGCCGAGACCGGCGATGTGCTCTGGGAGACGATCCTGGGGAGCCAGATCAGCGGCTACCCGGTGAGCTATGCCGTGGACGGCCGGCAGTACATCACCGTGCCGGTGGGCGGCGTCGGCAACCGGCTGCAGACCTACGCGCCGGAGATGGAGGCGCCGGTCGGCAGCAACATGCTGGTGACGTTCACGCTGCCGTGAGGATGCAACGAGACCGGAACGACGGGCGGCGCGCGCGGGTCCGCTGGGCGGTCTGGCTCGCGGCGGGGTCGGTCGCGGTGCTGTTGGCCGTCCGGGCGCTCGACGACGACGTGGTCGAGGTGATGGATTCGGCGATCACCGCGCTGCGGGCGGCGGAGACGGCGCTCGACGATGCCGTCGTGGACATCGACGCGGCGGCCGAGGCGCTGGAGGGGCGGGACGCCGCATCCGCCCGATCCGACGCGATGTCCGCCGCCGCTCGGCGGGCGGAGTCGGCGGCGCGCGCGGCGGGCCGGGCGAGCGACGCGGCGCGGACCGTCCTGACTCGCGTGCGGCACATGCGGATCGAACGGTCCGGCACGTTCGCGGAGGCCGTGGCCACCGTCCGGGGGTTGAGAGACGCGACCAGGGCGCTGATGGCGGCGGTCCGGGCGCTCCGCGAGGGGGCCGAAGCGCTCCGCGAGGCCGGTGCGGCACGGGCGGCGCACCGGGCCTTGCTCGCGGCGGACGCCACCCTCGATGCCGCCCAGACCGTGCTCCAGGCGACGGAGGCAGCCCTCGACGACGAGCGGTTCGACCCACCGCTCCCCGCCGGACCAAATGCCCCGGGCGGCGCGCAGAGGACCGCCGTCTCGGGACGCTCCTGAGGCGGCACTCTCACGGGCGCGGATCCCGGGAGGGTGGATTGGCTCTCCGCCGCGCGGGCTCCTGCTCCCTCCCAGCCGCCTACTGCTGACCGCCGCCGCCCGCCGCGGCGGCCCGATCCTCGACGCGCGCGCCGCTGAGCACGTTCGCGAGGCTGTAATTGCCCTCGTGGCAGGCGTATTCGTAGAGCGGCCCCTCGGTGACCCCGCGCGACGCCTGGTTCGTCGTCAGCGGCAGGCGCACGCTCCACGGGCGCGTGAACTTGGCCGGGTCGGTCAGGGTGAACTCGTACAGCAGGGTGCTCTCGTCGACGCGCGTGAAGCGCTCGACCAAGTGCATCGTGTGGGTCGGCATCCGCCACGTCTGCGCCCAGCGGTCGGCCGTCCCGTCGACGAAGCGGGTCGACTCGACGACCAAAGTGTCGCCTTCCCAGCGGCCGCGGATGTCGCCGTTCCATTGCCGGATGGTGCTGTGCGGACGATCATCGAGCGGAATGATCCGCCGGTCGCGGAACATCTCGTGCAGGATCACGACGTGGTCGGGCGTCTGCACGATCTGGTGGTTCGGGTTGTAGCCGAGCCAGAACATCGGCACGCCATCGGTCATGCAGCGCTCGCCGGTGTCGACGTCGACCCAGGAGTTGCGCTCGCCGCTCACACGGTATATCGCCTGCAGGCGGCTGCGCTCGGCCATCTCCGGCGTGTACGGGACGCGCCCGTCGGGCGGATCGGTGATCAGTGCCGTGCGCCGGTCCACGAGCCGCGTGCCCGGATCGAACCAGATCTGGTTGTAGGTGCCGGGATCGCCCTCGCGGACCTCGCGCTCGACGAACCGGGTCGCGTCCGCGCGCAGCTCCAGCTCCGCCGCCTGCTCGTCGGTCAGGAGCTCCTGGCCGGCGAATCGTGCGGGCCGCTCGAGCGGCGTCAGCGTCGAGCCGGTCCAGATGCCCTGCAGGTCCGGGTGGCCCCACGGGGTGCGGAACGCGTCCTGCGCTGCCGCCGGGAACGCCGCGAGAAGGACGAACGCCGTGGCCGCCGCGACCGTTGCGAATGTTCGACGCTCCATGAATCACCTCTCAGGAATGGAGCCGGCTACGGCTCGTATCGTACCCCCGCATCTTCGCGCACGGACCGCGCGGATGCAACATCAGTTAGTTGGTCCCCTCCTCCATCTCCGCCCGGACCTCGGCGCGCAGGACGTGCTTCCGGATCTTGCCCACGGAGGTGCGGGGCAGCTCCTCCCGGAAGCGCACGAACTGCGGGACGCGGAAACCGGCCAGCCGTTCGCGGCACCAGCCGATCACGTCCTCCCCGGTCAATCCGACCGCGGGGCCTTCCTTCTCCCCGCCGGTCCGCGGGACGACGACGGCCAGAATCGCCTCGTCGCGCATCTCGTCGGGCACGCCGATGACCGCACAGTCGAAGACGCCGGGGTGCTCGCGGATCACCGCCTCCACCTCGCCGGCGGCGACGTTCTCCCCCGAGCGCTTGATCATGTCCTTCGCGCGATCCACGAAGTGGTAATAGCCCTCCTCGTCCTGCCGGGCGTTGTCGCCGCTCCACAGCCAGCCGTCGCGGAGGGTCTCGGCCGTGGCGTCCGGGTTCTTGAAGTAGCCCTTCATCACGGAGAGCCCCGGCTCGCCGCGCACGACGATCTGGCCGATCTCGCCGCGCGCGACGGGGTGGCCGCTCTCGTCGACCAGCCGCGACGTGTAGCCGGGCGCCGGCAGTCCCATCGACATGTTGCGCCGTTCGCCCTCGAACGGATTGATGATCGGCGGCCCCATCGTCTCCGTCATGCCCCAGAGTTGCATCAGCGGCGCCCGGAACCGCTCGTCCCACTCGGCGAGCTGGGCCGGGGTCACGCTCTGGGCGAAGATCACCGCGCGGAGGTCGTTCCGCGCGTGCTCGGGGCGGCGGGGCTGGGCGAGCAGCATCCGCATCGGCGCGGCGAACAGGCTGGAGACGGTGCAGCCGTGCGCGATGGCCCGGTCGAAGAAGCGGCTGGCGCTGAAGCGCGCCATCAGCGCCGCGCTGGCGCCGGCCACGAGCGCGCTCATCGTCGAGTAGTACTGGGCATTGCCGTGGAACAGCGGCAGCACGACGAGGTGCCGGTCCTGCGGCGTCAGGCGCACCGCGCGGACCACCGTCTCGCCGGCGCAGACGTAGTTGGCGTGCGTGACGAGCACCCCTTTCGGCCGCGCCGTGGTGCCGGAGGTATAGAGAATGGCCGCCTCGTCGGTGGGCGACGGCGCCGGTCCCTCGGGCGGCGTGGCGGGGCAATGGGCGGCCAGCCGGCCGAAATCGACCAGAGACGACGGGGCGCCGCCCCCGCAGACGAGCACGTCCTCGACCCGCGGGCACCGGCTGCGCACCCGGCGGGCGAGGTCGAGCCGGGCGGCCTGCGTGAAGATCAGCCGGCTCTCGGAGTGGGCGACCAGGTACTCGAGCTCGGCGGCCGACGACGCCGTGTTGACGGGCACGATGACGGCGCCCAGCTTCGCGGCGCCGAACCAGAGGGCGAGGAACTCCGGACAATTCGCGAGGAGCAGCGTGACCGTGTCGCCCCGGCGGACCCCGAGACGGCCGAGGAGGTGGGCGGTCCGGTTCACCTCCCGGTCGAACTCGCGGTAGGTGCGTGTAGTGACCTGCCCCCGCAGGTCGTCGAAGAGGACGAACGTCGCGCCGGGCCTCTCTTGCGCCCGCGTCTCGAGGAGCGCGGGCAGCGTCCGGACCCCGGCATCGAACCGCTCGTCCATCGAGATCAGTGACCCGGACGTCCCATCGGTTCGCCGGAGCCGTCAGCGCCGCCCCGTCGCCTCCCAGGTCCGCTCGGCCCGCAGCAGGTTCGTCATCGCGTAGTTGCCCTCGTGGCAGGCGTACTCGTAGATGATGTAGTCGGGCAGCCGCGGCATGTGGCGCATGCCGGTCCAGGGCCGCGTGTAGACCGTCGAGTCCTCGATGGTGAACGTGTGCTCGAGGGTGTTGTCGTCCAGGCGCCGGAAGCGCTCCACCGCGACGGTGTTCGGCGACGACGGGAAGCGGTGCTGGGTCTTGTCGCTGAAGTTGCGGGTCTCGACGACCAGCGTGTCCCCCTCCCAGTGTCCGCGCGAGTCGCCGTTCCACTGCCGGATGCCGTCGGTCAGGCGGTCGCGCCCGTCAATCGGGATGATCCGCACGTCGTGGATGTTCTCGACGCGGATCGCCACGTGGTCGGGCGTCTGCACGATCTGGTAGGTGTTGTTGTATCCCGTCGATACCGGCGGCACGCCGTGGTAGGTGATGCAGCGGTCCCAGTTGCTCCGGTCGAGGTGCGAGTCGGCCGGATGCTCCGCGCGGTACGCCCGGTCGGCCTCGGCCTTCGCCGCCGTCTCCGCGGTGACGGGCAGGCGGCCGTTCGGCGGGTCGGTGATGAGCGAGGTCCGCAGGTCGGGGCTGACCCGGCCGCGGTCGAACCAGAGGGCGTTGTAGGAGCCGACGCTGCCCGGCGGCGGCTCGCGATCGAGGGTCACCTCGAGGTTGCGCGCCGCGGCTTCTTCCTCCGTGTAGCGCTCGCGGTCGCCGAGGCCGGCCGGCCGCTGCAGCGGCGTGAGCGAGGCGTACGACCAGGTGCCCTGCAGGTTCGGATCGCCCCAGGGCGTCAGGGTCTCGCCGTCGGACTGCGTCTGGGCGAGCGCGGCCGCGGCGGGCAGCAGCGCGGCGACGGCGAGCACGGACAGCGACACCGTAATGGTTCGATTGCGCATCTGGGGACCTTCCTTTGGCTTGAAATCCTTGCGGCTACGATAGTCCCCGCCGGGCCGGCGCGCAAGGGGGGAGCGTGCGGTATCATCTGCGCGAAAGCGAGGGTTCATCATGGCTCGATCTATCGCCTCGTTCACCCTGGCCGCGGTCGTGCTCGCCCTGGCCGGCGGCGCCCCGGCGCCCGCCCACGCCCAGAACGGCGACGGTTGGGACCCGCCCCGCCTCGCCGACGGACAGCCCGATCTGAACGGCACCTGGAACAACGTCGGCTCGGCCCACATTCCGCTCGAGCTGCCGGAGGCGCTCGCGGACGCGGACGTCTCCCAGGAGGAGATCGACGCCCTGGTGCAGGAGCGGTCGGATGCGCGCAAGGCGGTCACCTGGCAGGGGCACGAGAACAGCCGCGGCGTGGGCGCCTACGCCAACTACTGGTTCGACTGGTTCTGGAAGGAGCCGTCCGGGGTGGACGCGCCGGCACTGCTGATCGAGCCGGCCGGCGGCAGAATGCCGGCCATGACGCCCAAGGCCGCCGAGAGCGTCGCCTGGCACCGCGAGCACCTGCACGATTCGTACTCGACGATGGAATCGGGCGACCGCTGCGTCTCGCGCGGCACCTACGGCATCATGATGCCGACGGCGTACAACAACGGAAAGATGTTCTTCCACACGCCGAACCACGTCGTCATCCTGAGCGAGATGATCCACAACGCGCGCATCATCCCGATCGACGCCGGCTCACACGTCGACGACGGCATCGCACTTTGGAACGGCGACCCTCGGGCGCGTTGGGACGGCAACACGCTGGTCGTCGAGTCGCGCAACTTCAAGGCGGTCGCCAACCAGCGCGGACCCGGCTCGCGAGCACCGCAGACCGAGGCGCGCCACGTCGTCGAGAGGTTCACCCTGCTCGACGCCGACACGCTGCGCTACGAGCTGCGGGTGGACGACCCGGAGACCTACACGGCGCCGTGGACGGTGGCCTTCAACTACAAGCGCGACAACGAGTACCTGCAGTACGAGTACGCCTGCCACGAGGGGAACTACGCCGTCCCCAACTCGCTGAGCGGCGAGCGGGCGCAGGAGAAGAAGTAGCAACCGGGACGGGAAGGAACCGGAACCGGCAAAGAAGTGGCAACGAGACAACGGAACCAGTGTCATCACGTGGAGCGCAGATCATGAGAAGGAATCGCCTTGGTATCGCCCTCGCCGTCGTCATCGGAATCGCCCTGGGCGCCGCCGCCGGCGCGGCCGGCCAGAGCTACCCCAACCCGTACCGCCTGGTCGACGACTGGGCGCAGTTCACCGACGGCCGCATCGTCGGCGCGGTCGGGGACACGACCGTGGACAACGACGGCGAGCACATCTGGGCGGTGCTGCGCTGCGACGCGGGGCCGGAGCTCTTCGGGTGGGAGTGCCTGGACTCGGATCTCGATTCCATCATCAAGTTCGCGCCCGACGGCACGGCGGTCGAGAGCTTCGGCGGCGGCATGTTCATCTGGCCGCACGGCATCGATGTCGATCCGGACGGCAACGTGTGGGTGACCGACGCGGTGAGCGAGGCGCGCACGCCGGAGGGCGGCAACCGCGGTCACCAGGTGGTCAAGTTCAGCCCGACCGGCGAGGTCCTGATGGTGCTCGGCACGCCGGGCGAGGCGGGCGGCGGCGAGACCCACTTCAATGCGCCGGCCGACGTCGTGGTGGCGGACGACGGCAGCATCTTCGTCGCCGACGGCCACGCCAACGAGACCAACAACCGGGTGGTCAAGTTCGACGCCGAAGGCAACTACCTGATGGAGTGGGGCCAGACCGGCTACGCGCCGGGCGAGTTCCGCACCCTGCACGCCATCTCCATCGACAACGACGGGCGGGTCTTCGTGGCCGACCGCTCGAACAACCGGGTGCAGATCTTCGATCAGGAGGGCAACTTCCTCGCGCAGTGGACGCAGTTCGGCCGCCCGAGCGGCATCACCTTCGACGCCCACGGCCGCATCTACGTCGCCGATTCGGAGTCGGACGACGTGCAGAACCCGGGCTGGGAGCTGGGCATCCGCATCGGCGACGCGAAGAGCGGCTGGGTGACCGAGTTCATCCCGTTCGTCTGGGGCGACCCGCGCGAGGTCGCCGGCAACGGGGCCGAATTCGTCTCGGTGGACGCCGCGGGCAACATCTACGGCGGCGAGCCGCGGCCGCGGACCCTGCAGAAGTACGTGCGGGTGAAGCCGTAACCGGAACCGATTCCGTCCAAATGACTGGACGAATCGAAAGGAGATCACGACATGCAACGCCTTCTACTGTTCGTTCTCGCCGCGCTGCTGGCGGCCCCGGCCGTCTCCCTCGCCCAGTCCTCGGACGAGGAGCTGATTGACAGGGCCACCATGGCCGCCCCGCAGCGTGTCCGCGGCGGCGCCGGCGTCGTCCGCTGGGACGCCAACAACAACCGGATCGTGGTCAAGGAGAGCGAGAACGGCCTGGTCTGCTGGGACCGCTCGGACGTGCCCGGAACGGCGCCCTTCGCCGTCCAGTGCTCCGCCGAGGCCAACCTGCCCCGCTTCGAGCAGAACCGCATGTTCGCGTACCAGGCGGCCGACGCCGACGAGCGCCGGGCCTTGATGGCCGCGTCGGAAGAGGACGGCACGCGCGTCCTCGCGGCATTCGGCTCGGTCTGGTACTCGATGAACGGCCCGGACCAGGAGAACGCCAACCGCCACACGACGATCGCCGTCCCCAACGCGACGGCCGAGACGGTCGGCCTGCCCGACTCGCGGCGCTCGGACGGGCTCTGGCTGATGCAGGCTGGGACGTCGAGCGCGCACCTGATGGTGCCCGGGCTCTAGATTAGTTCACCCGGCTCGAAGGATGTCGAACGGCCCGATCCTCCTCGCGGGGGTCGGGCCGTTGTTTCGTACAGCGCGAGCGCCACGCCGACGGTGCACTGTGCAAGTAACGCGCGCCTGGTACTCGTCACTCGCTGCGCAACGCTGTGACCGGGTCGATTCGGCCAGCCCGCCGGGCCGGCCCTGCACAGGCTGCCGCAGACACCAGCGCAACGACGCCGACCACCCCGAGCAGCGTCCCCGGATCGTCCGGGACGACGCCGTAGAGCAGGCTGGCTATCCCACGGCCGGCGACCAGCGCACCGGTCACGCCCAGGAACAGGCCGACGACCGCCACGTAGCCACCGCGCGTCATGACGAAGGCCATCAACCGTCGCGGGGACGCTCCGAGTGCCGCCCGAATTGCCAGCTCACGACGACGCTCTGCAACAAGGCGCACCAGCAGGCCAACCAGGCCGACGACCGCCACGCCAAGCGCCAGCGCGCCGAACGCGGCCACCAGTGCCAGCCGGAACCAGCGTTCGGAAATGGAGCCGGAGATGGCCTGGTCGAGCGGTTGCAAGTCAGGCGGTGGAATTCCCGGGCCAACAGACTGCGAAATGGCGCGTACCGCCGCACCGAGAGCGCTACCGGATCCGGAGGTCACCCTGATCACCAGGAACGCGACTCCCGTGGCTCGCGTGTTCCAAGGCACGTACAGGGTGGCCGGAGCAGGCGCTTCCAGGCCATCGTAGCGGATGTCGGAGACGACGCCGACGACGCGCGGGTTCGACTTCAGCCCGGCGAGCGGCGGCAGGCGGAACGACAGCTCCCGTCCGACGGCACCCCCGTCAGGAAACAGGAAGTCGGCGGCGGACTCACTCAGCACGACACTCCTTGCGTCCTCGGCTGCGTCCCGGTCTTCGAACCCACGACCGGCGAGGAGGCGCGCTCCGAGCGCTTCGAAGTAGCCCGGCGAGGCGGATCCAAGCTTGAGCAATTGCGGCCTCATGCCGTCGGGGGTCGAGATTGCGATACCGATTGACATCGGAGCCGCGGCGGGGGGCAGGTTGCTGCCAATCCCGGCGGCACTTACAGCAGGAAGCGTACGCACCCCATCCAGCAGTTCGGTGACATAGGTGGCCCGTTCCGCGGAATCGAAAAGCAGCGTGTCCCGCAAGAGAAGCCGTGCCGACAATGCGCCCGTGGTTTCGACCCCGGTCTCCTCGCTGAGAATCTCCACTACCGTCCGCATCAGCAGACCGCCGCTTGCCAGCAGAACGACCGCCAGCGCAATCTGCACGATCGCCAATCCGGCCCGCGCGCCACCGAGGCGCGGCGCCGTCGCACGAGCACCATGGAGCGACCCGGCCAGCGGTTGCCGGCACGCGCGCCATGCGGAAGCTGCTCCGCACAGCACCGCGACCATCAACGCCAACGCAGCACTCGCAACTGCGGCGGAACCGTCGACGACGACCTCGTCGAGTCTGGGAATGAAGCCGACCGCCACGGCCTCAACAAGGCGCAAGCCCATCACTGCGATGACAAACCCGATCGCCAGCCCGGCACCAGTGACAAGCAGACTCTCCACCACGGCAGCTCGAACGATCCGGCCGATCCCCGATCCAAGCGCGCGTCGTATTCCGAACTCCCGGCGCCGAGCGATCCCCCGGTTGACGAAGAGGGCTGTGACGTTGGCGCACGCCACAGCCAGCACGAGCAGACTACCAACGAGAATGGCCTGCAGAACCAGGCGTACGCGTCCCATTACCGCATCTCCCAGGAGCGTGACCGTCGGTGGTGTCTCCCATGCCTCCCCCCTTATCTCGGTCTGCAAACGCGCTGCGTCCTCCCTGAGCGCGGCTGGAGATGCCCCTGCACGCAGACGGACCAGCAACCGATAGTCGTCCATAGCAACGGAAAGGCACTCGTGATCCTGTGGCTCGCAACGCGAGGGAGGGGCCGCGCCCGCGATCGGCGCCCAGGCTGCGACTCCCGGCGCGGGAAACTCCACGCCGCTCGGGACGATGGCCGCAACGGGGTGCGTTCGATCCCCGACGGTCAGCAGTCGGCCTCGCACTTCTCCTTGATCCGCCTGGAACCGCGTCGCGAGCGACGCCGAGATGACCACGCCGCCGCGGGCCAACGTCCGCCGGTCTACCTGGCCGACCGTCGGTACAACGCCCAGCGCTTCGAAGAAGCCCGGCGATACATGGGCCACACGCTCGATCGACACCTGGGCCCCATCGGAAATGGCGGCATCCTGCGTCCGATACGCCGCAGCCGCTGATGCAGACCGGAATCCCCCGAGCCATGCATCCAGCTCGTGTCGACGCACCCCGTAGTCGCCCCCCTGGAAATCACTCGTCGTGACCACCGCCAGACGGTCCGCAGCCGGATACGGCAGCGGACGCCACAGCACGCCACGCGTCAACGCGAACATTCCGGTGTTGATGCCGAAACCGGTCGCAAGCAGCAGCATCGCCGTCAAGGCGAATCCAGGCTCGCGACCCATCGATCGGAAACTGAACCGAACGTCCGCAACGACACCACGGAGCATCTCACGCGGCATCCACCGTTGAAGCGACATCCTGTTCGACCCCTCCGGTACCAAGCCATCGGCCAAACGCTACGCGAACTGGCTCATTCCCTGGCTTGCCCAGCTCACGGACCCGGCAGCTTCGACTCGACCTCCAGCACTCGATCAAGAAACTCCTCATGCCGACGGGCCAGCTCGAGCTTTGAGCGCGCCTCGTCCCACCTGCCCGCATTAAAGTATCCGAGGGCCGCATTGTACGCCGATGATGCCCCAAACCGTCGTGCGTCTTCAGCCGCGCGAACGGTTCTCTGCAACTGTTGACGGTCACGTTCACTCAATGTCGAGTCGGTCCCGCGCAATGCCGCCGCCATCTCGCGCAAACCCTTCTCCTCCACCCCGAAGCATGTCCACGCCTCGGAGAATCTGGACCCCACCGCCTGCCACATGCGCTCCCGGACTCGAACTTGACCCAAATAGTAACTGGCCTCGCAATCCGCTGGGTCCGACGCCACAGCCGCCGTGAAATCGCGTCCTGCATCCTCCAATCGCCCCTGTCGCAATGAAATAATTCCGGCCAGCTTCAGTACCCCGACGTCTCTCCGGTACAACCTCGCCTGTTCCACGTCCTGCCGCGCAACTTCCAGCATGTCGGTAGCCTGGTAGTTCCACGCCCGCCAGTACAAGGCATCCCCCAGAAACCACTGTCCGCGCCCTATAACCTCGCTCAGGATCTCAATCGCCTCACCATGCCTACCCAAATAACTGAGAGCCTCGGCCATTCCCAGCAGTCCGGCCCGCAACGCCGGCACAGTCTCGAGCGCCAACTCGTACTCTTCAAGCGACGCGCCGTACTCCTCGTAGTCGAAGTGAATCCCGGCTCGAAGCAGAGCCGGCGCCGGCCAACCGCGCGGCTCGTGCTCACTCGCCGCTACGGCGGACAGGTACTCTTCCGCCTCCTCAAGCCGCCGGCCGTCCAGCGCCGTACGCCCCAGAAAGAAATACACCTCGCTGAACGCCGGTTCCCCCTCCAGCAGGGCGGCCAACCCGGCGTCGTCCGACTCGCAAAGCGCGATCCGAAACGCCAGGAACCGGTAATCCGCGTACCACTCCAGCAACCGTTCGCGCACATCCGGCGCAAGCTCTCCCCCGCGACACTGCAATCCAACATACACGTACGCCGCGATCGGATCCTTCCAGCTCCTCGGTTCCAAATAATCCATCCACTCCGCTCGGCGCGGCCATAGCCTGATCGCGTTCGCACGCATCGCATCGACAAGCTCGACCGCAACGCCGACCTCCTGCCACTGGATCAACTCTGCCGCCTCCAATATGCTGATCGCGTCGTCCCTCAGGACAAACCCCTCTGGAAATACCGGCCTGAGCTCCGGGGTGTCGTTCATGCCGAGCTCACGACGCCGCGCTTCCGCCAATAACCCCGCCCCGAACACACGCTGCTCCACCGCACTCCCACCAATACCACGCGCAAACAACTCACCGTACAGCTCCCGCGCCTCCACGAGGCATGCGTAGCATCCCGCCTTGAACAATTGCTCCGCACGGGCGAGCGCCACCCCACCTCCACCCCCCGGACCCGCCACCCGTGGCTCGAGTCCGGCGCATCCCATCCCGATTGCCACGACCAGCCCCGCAAGCCACCGGATTTCGTTGCGCATCAACATCTCCTGAACCGTACTCCCCTCGCGTAATGGCTGCTCAGCAAGAATCCACACACGCGGCCTCGCTCATCCCGCTCCCCCTGGAGCCACATCCCCTCGCCGACAAATCCGTCGCCACCGCCGGCCTCGAACCGCATCGCGACCGGCCTCCCTCTCAGCACCAACTCGTCATTCTCCGTACAAGCTCGGCACACCGTCCCCAACTCTTCGCTCTGGTAATATGCTCCGCCGTACTCACGGGCCCTCGCGACTCGCTCCGCCCGTGGCACGGCACTCCCGCGTTCCGCATCGTTAACGACGCACGCCACGCTCCCTTCCCTCGGGGCCCTCCCCAACACCCGATTCGTAATCCGCCGCGCGAGCCCGTACGAATCGTAGCACGCCGAATTCCCCAGAACCACCACCGACAAGGGCATCCTGGGAAACCGTATGAACGCATGTCGATAGCCGTCCGCGCCTCCGATGTGATAATGATGCTTGTCCCGCCCGATCCCCCTCACGTAGATTCCGAACCCGTACCCGACGCTCCGGCCGGCCGCCCGGCCGCAACGTTCGATTCGCCTCCGCATTCGGGCCGGCCATCTACTTCCATCTCGGTTACACAGACCCTGCTCCCAACGCACAAGGTCCTCCACGTTCGACGACACGCCGCCGGCGCCAATGTATTCCCGCCACCCCAAACATCGTCGCAACCCGCTCCCATCCGGCACATGACCCCAAACATAGCCGGGCGGAATATCGTCTTCATTCCTTTCCCGCACCACTGTCTTGTTCATGCCCAGCGGCACGAACACTTCTTCTCGAAGGATATTGCCAACGTTCTCCCGGGTAGCTCTCTCAATGATCCTGGCCAACAAGAAATAGCCGGAATTCGAATATAAGTGCCGCGTCCCGGGACCGAAATTCGCCGCTTTCTGACCTGCGATGAGGTCGAACGTCTCCTTCGTCGTCGTGAGGGTGCCCGGATCCCTTCCGGCCAATTGTATCAATCCAATATAGTCCCTAATTCCGCTCGTATGGTACAGGAGATGACTAACCCGGACGTCGTCCACGACGTCGGGCAACTCGGGCAGGTACCGCCGCACGCGCTCGTTCAGGCCGAAAACGCGTCGTTGCGTCAGCATGGCGACCAGCAGACCGACGAATTGCTTGGTGATCGAACATAGATTGAACACACTGTCGGACCGCAACGGCACATCACCTCCAACGCCCGCCATTCCCCGGACGTACGTACTTACCGCCTCGCGAGCCGTAATCCCGACCGCCACACCCGGCCCATCGCCGGGCTTCTCATCATCGAGGCACTCGAGGACAATAGCCCCAATTGCAGACGTCCCCTGCACCCTACCCTCCCAGCGGCGTGCGGACGGTCTTTAGGAATACCGCGCCAAATTCAACACGCTCTCTATAGAGTCTCCGACCATACTTCCCGGGTGAAGCGGGACATAGAGCTGGAAGCGACCATTGTCGACAAGTTCGCCGCCGTGCCGCCCGTGCTGGACGGAGCCCGGCCGCCGCCGGTGGGCGGCGGCAGAGTCGTTGGCCAATGGCCATGGCGGTGCCGCGCTTGTCTCGTCGGCCACCGGTCTGGCACAAGAGACGATCCCCAAGGGACCTCGGGAAATCGCTCGGGCCGAGGCGCCGACGCGCCGCATCCGGCGCCCGGGCCCCGGACGACCTCGCATTCAGCAAGATCAACCCGGCATCCGAGCCGCATTCGAAGCGCTGGCAGACCCGCACACGCGCGGGGACCCTACCTCGCCGCTGCGCTAGACCTGCAAGAGTCCCGCGAAACTGACGGCGGCGCTGACCGAGCACGGGTGGCGGGTGAGTTCGACCACGGTGCGCCGGATCCTGAACCGCCTGGGCTACCGGCTGCAATCGGTTCGCCACTGCGGACGCAAGATGGGCCGCCGGACCTACCCGAACGCCACAAGGCTGTACATCACTGCCGATGCGGGCCGGAGCAACGCGTATCGGTCCCGCGCCCGAAGACACGAGCTGCAACATTTTGCCGACGAGACCCGCCTGACCATCCAGGTGAGTCATTTCCCACCCGGGGCGAGCAAGTGGAACAAGATCGAGCGCCCGCTCTTCTGCCACATCACATCGAACTGGCGCGGCACGCCGCGACGACCCACGAGACCATCGTGGACCGCATCGGGAACACCCGGACGGCGGCGGGGCTCCGGGTCCGGGCCAAACTCGACGACGGACAGTATCCCACCGGCGTCACGGTGACAAGGGCGCAAACGAACGCAATGGCCCTGGTCCCTGATGAGTCTCACGGGGAGTGGAATTACAGACTGGAACGCCCACAAAGTTGACAGAACCATATCGATCACTGTCCTAACCCACCGCTGGCGGGCACCGGCGTAGTGGGCCGGGCCACTGGCCGCACATCAACGCGCTAGTGGTGTGTCCCGGAAATGTCTTTACATTTGCGTGGGTCGCCAACGGCATGCGGAAATGCCCTATTTTCTGGGCGATTCTGGGCGGGAGTGCCGCAACGCCACGGAAGTTGAACTGTAAACCTATTCTAGTGCCACACCACTAGGACACTGGCTGCAAAGGCAAGTAGGTTCGCCCGTCGTCAGTTCTCCGTTCCGCTTCCGTCGTCGTCGATGCTCCCATATCACTACAGCAGCTCCCCGCGGCGCGGCTCTCCGCTGGCGCCGCGGCCGTGCTGGCCCGTTCCACTCCCTCCACCACCGTTTCCGGCCGAATGTGTCCGAGAAAAGATAGGTCAACCGCGTGACGCCATGTCGTCCGCTGATACGAGCAGCCAGCCGGATTCAACCTATTGTCCAGGTCCAGGCCGTTGTAAACGCAGGCGCCCTGACAGAGGCCCAGCACGTTGCAGCCGGCGCATTGGTGACGCAGCATGTCAATGCGTTCTTTCATATAGCTGTAGGTCTCGTTCCACAGCTTTCGATTGTAGATGTCATAGTCCAAGTCGGACAATGACATCGACGCAGGAGACACAAAGGAGCACATCTGCGATAACTGCAGCGAGTCAACGTTCAAGGTCAAAAAACGCAGATTCCCGCTCAGTCCATTGCAATGCGGCGAGAAACCCTTGGGCCGCCCACGCATCTTCTTCAGGACCTTCTGCAGGTACGTGTTCTGAAGACTGATGCTCTGGCCCTGCGTATTCAATACCGCCTGCGCTTCCCAGGTCGCGGCTAGTGCTCCCTTCGTTGGCGGTGCATCGAGAATGTTCGGGGCCAGCCGTGCGGACGAGAACCCGAAGTTCGCCATTTCGGCGAACTTCGCCGCGTCGAAGTTGTCGATGTCCTCGATCGTCCCTTGGAATGCTGTAAGGCGACGACTCGGACTGCGTTCATTGTAGTGAGCAACGCCTTCCATGACGCGGTCGAAGCTTGGCGCGCCGCCATGATATATGCGACTGGAGTCGTGCAACTCCTTGTACCCGTCCACACTGACGTCGATGGCAACACCGAACTCGCTCAACTCCCGAGCGATGTCCTCCGAGAGCAGGGTGGCATTGGTGTTCATACCATACAGCACTTCAAAGTCAGGATAAGACTCGCGCACGTGGTGAAGGACCCGTCGAATCAATGGCCATCGGAGGAGAATCTCTCCACCATTGAAAGCTATTCGCGCTCCGGACTCACCGTGCTCAACCCGCCGCCTGATGAACTGATCCACTACACTCAGGATAATGTCACCGCGCGTGTCGCCCTTTTCAGCGGTTCTCGTCGCGTCCGTTCGAAACGAGTCGCCCGCGTAGGATACGCAGTACGAGCAGCCGAGATTGCAGCCGCTGTTCGCGATCGTCAGAGCAACGTATGGCCTGCGGTGCCCGTAGAATTCCTCGGCCTCCTCAGCGGCCTTTCTCAACGCAGCGTCGGCGGTCGCGAAGAACTCCTTTTCGTACGGATCGCCGGAGCCTCTGTATATGATGCGATGGCGCATAAGCCGCCGTCGAGCGTTCCGATCGAACGCGGATATCGACGTCGGCAGGTCGCGTAGTAGCTGAAGGGAATGGTCGTCGACGATCACGACCGACGGGAAGAACGTGTTCCAAACGGCATAGTGGTCTGCGCCCAATGATTGCGTCGCGGCATGGCGCGATAGCTGATAACTGCTCGCTGTAGGCATGAGTCAACTCCTGGGAAGTGCGCCAAACGAGGACCGTAGGCGACCGCGCAGCGGATCATCGGGTGCCGCTACGCGGCCGCCGGAAAGTCATCTACCCACAAACGCAGGCACAATTGTGGGAATCGGTTGCCGGTGCAGTGTCCCCACCAGGATTTCCGCGGCCAACGGGACCCTGGAGCTTCGCTGGCTTCAGCCGTAGCGCAAGGACGGTGCCGGTGCGTGGCTCCGGCTGTCGCCTGTCTGTGGTTGCCGGAGTTGCCTGTTGTTTCGTCATGTCGAGGACCTCCCATCCGCGAGTATTGCCAATCGCAAATATTCTGCTGCGGATCGCGACGTCGGAGCCATGAGCAATATCAAGGTGGGCACGGTCCACGAGGACCTGCCAACGCCCGGGATCTCGGCACGCCGTGTGCTGATGGAGTTGCGGGGGCGTGGTCGCGGGAGTTCGACCGGAGACGGACTCGCTGCAAGTTGATCGGGCCGGACCGGTTTCCGCGCAGGCTGAGCGAAGGGGAAGTCGAAGGTAGTGGGCGGAACTCTCTTCGGGCCGAGGCCGAGGCGAGAGCCAAGACGGGCAATCCTGCTCAGCGCCTCTCACCTGCCTTCCTGCAGCCGGGCGCCGCGCAGCGTGTTCTCGATCGCGTAGTTCCCCTCGTGGCAGGCGAACTCGTAAATCCGGCCGGTTCCGGGCGCCGGCCGCATGAAGATCCGGGCCGTCCACGGACGGGTCCACGTGGCCGGATCGTCCATCGTGAACTCGTACTGCAGCAGATCCTCGGCAACACGAGTGAACCGCTCGACGAGGCGGAGGTTGCTCGATGCACCGCTGAAGTTCACGGCGCGCTTGAAGTTGGTGGTCTCGACGACCAGGCTGTCACCGTCCCAGCGGCCGCGGGAATCCCCCAGATCCTTGCGGATGCCGGCCGGCAGATGCGGGCGCCCGTCGGTCGGGATGACGCGCGCATCGTGCATCATCTCCATCAGGATGGCGACCGAATCGGCCGCCTGCACGATCTGGAAATTGCTGTTGTAGCCGCGGCCTGTCATCGGCACCCGGCCGCCCGAGCAACGAAGCCCGGCGCCGAGGTCTTCCGGTCCCCTCGGAAAACGCGGACGTTCGACGGCGGCGCGCGCCTCCGCACGTCGCCTGCCTTCGTCCGTCATCTCCGGAAGCCGGCCGTCCGGCGGGTCCTCGATGAGCGACGTGCGGTTGTCGAACCAGCGATCGATGAGCCAGAACTGGTTGTAGTTTCCGGTCCCTTCCGGGTTCTCCTCGGTGACGCCGTCGCCCGACTGATAGTCGGTCCGGTCGGCGAGCGCGGCGCGGAACACGCTCTCGCCGAAGGCCGCATCGGTCTCGCCGTTGAAGAGCTCGGCGGCGCGACTGGCGAGCGTCGCCACCTCCTCGTCGGTCAGGAACGGCGTGTCGGCCAGCTCTTCCGGCCGCTCCAGCGGCGTCGCCGAGTCGCTCGCCCAGACGCCCTGCAGATCGGGATGACCGTCCGCCGTGCGCGGCACCGTCCAAGCGTCGCCGGACGACTGGGCCGCAGCGGGCGCCGCCAAGGCCACCAGACACATACCGAACAGGAGCCGCGAAACAAACCGGTTCGTCATCCCCACACCTCTCTCTTCCGCCTCTCCCGCCGTATCACCGCTGCCGTAGCTTCATCGCTGGCGAAGCGTCACTGCCGCCGCCGTGTCATTGCTGCGAATCCGCCTCTTCCTTGCGGGCGCCGCCGAGGGCGTTGGGCACCGAGTAGTTGCCTTCGTGGCACGCGTACTCGAACTGCACGTAGCCGTCGTCGCGGTCGTAGGGGAACGCCGCGGTCCACTGTCCGGTGTAGGTCTCCGGGTCGTCCATCGTGACCGAGTAGAGCAGCAGGTCCGGCCCGGCGAACGTGAGCCGCTCGACGATGCGCTGCGCCTCGGACTGCCGCGAGCGGGTGCCGGCGCTCGGGCCGCGCATGTTGCGGACGGCGCGGAAGTTGGTCGACTCGATCACCAGGGTGTTCCCTTCCCAGCGGCCGCGCGGGTCGCCTTCCCACTGCCGGATGCCCTCGTCGACGTGCGGAGCGCCGTCGATCGGGATGATGCGCGCGTTGTGGATCATCTCGCTGTGGAAGACGACGTAGCCGGGCGGCTGCAGGATGAGGGTGCCGTTGTTGTACTCGGTGGGCATCATCATGCCGAGCACGCCGCGCGAGATGCAGCGGTCGCCCGTCTCCATGTTGGCGTAGGAGTCGTGGAGCTGCGCCATGTTGAGCGCGATGCGCTCGCGCGCGTCGGCGGTGCGCTCGGGGATGCGGCCGGTCGCCGGCTCGACGATGATCGAGGGCTGGCCGATGTCGGTCGGATTGTCGAAGTACCAGTCGAACCAGTAGAGCCCGTAGCCGCCGACCCCGCCGCGGTTGTTCTCGTGGCCCTGCCACTCCGAGCGTTCGATGCGCCCGCTGCCGCGCGCCTCGGCCTGCTGCTGCAGCTCCTCGGTGGTGATGTCGTCCCGCCCGGCCAGCTCTTGCGGCCGCTCGAGGGGCGTGAATATGGCCCGCGTGTTGTTCCACATCCCCTGGATGTTCGGCTGGCCGTCGGCGAGACGTTCCGCCTGCCAGTCCTCGGACTGCTGCGCGCCCGCGGACGGCGCAATGACCACCATCGCGACCGCCGCCAGCAGACCCGCCGCCGCACGTACGGGTGAACGCTTGATCACGTGTCTCTCCTTCCGCGAAAGAACCGAAAAATGAAGCGGCCACCCGAAGCGGCGCGACCGAATCGCACCGCCGCGGATGGCCCAGAAACAGCCCCGATGCGCCGGTCAGTCGACGGTGACCGTCACGAGGATCGGGGTTACCTTGATCGTGTCGTCGGCGTGACCGCGGAGCACGTGGGTCCCGCGCTCGGAGAAAGTGACGGTCGTCACCGCCTCGCCGCCGCGTCCGCCTTCGATGTGCGTGACCATCGGATCGAACGTGACCCTGCCCGGCCCGCGGTAATGGGTCCAGGTGACGGCCAGCCCGGTCTCACCGGCCTCGAACGCGTTGACGACGTCCTGGTTGATAGGGTGCGGCCGCGACCGGCGCAACTCGAGCGCCGCGATCCGTTCCGGGGTCGTCGGCTTCTCGCGCGGCCCCGGGATCCCGTCGTCGCTGACGCGCGCGGTCAGGGTCAGGGTGTCCGGCAGCGTGACCGTCAGATCCGTACCCGGCTCGACCTCGATGTACGGGAACCGGTTGTCGGCCGGCCAGCCGTTGGCCCCCATGCCCCGGTTGGCCTTGATGACGCCGTCGTCGATCTCCCACGCGGGCCACAGCGACGCGACCGCCCGGTCGGTCCGGCCGTTGGAGGTCACCGTCCAGACCAGATCCTGGTCGCCCCAGTCCGCCGGCACCTGCACCCGGAACACGAACTGCTGGCGCCGCACGTAGAACCGGGTGGGCTGGCCGCGGTCGGCCGGCCCGGGCTCGAAGAAGTTGTCCGCGCCGATCGGCGCGTGCGGCATCTCCCGGTAGTTGCGGTTCATGTACCCGAAGACCATGTTGAAGGTCCCGTCCGGGTTCCGCTCCCACCCCTCGAAGACCGGCGCGACGTTCTGGCCCCTGTCAAACTTGAGCTGCGCCTCGGCGTCGCTCGCCGCGATGCATGCCAACCCGACCGCGCCGGACAGCAGCACGAAACGCAAACCACCCCTGGACATGGCGAACTCCGTCAGTTGTCGTTGTTGTTGGCCATCGCCTCCCGCTCGGCCACCGCGGCGGCGTACTCGTCGTCGTCGAGCTCGAAGTAGCTCGTCCACGTGAAGCTCATGTCGTCGCTCGAGCGCTGCCCGAACCCGGCCCAGTTCCGGGGATCCGGATTCCAGCGGTTGGCCTCCGAGTTGTCGTGCCACGTGATGGTGTGCATCATCGAGCCGGCCGGCAGCAGCGGCTGCACGTCGTCCGCGTAGTTGTAGACGATGTGCCACCCGAAGTCCCACGTCGCGCAACTGAGCATCTCGGTCTGCCCGTCCGGATAGATGGCCTCGATGCACTGCCGCTTGCCGCGGTTGTGCAGGTGCGGCTGGAAGCCGGTCAGCCGGACGTTGTTCTCGAACTTGTGGTAGCTGTCGTGGCGGACGTTGTCCTCGCCCGGCGGGATGTCGAGGTCGTAGTTCTGCGCCAGCGCCCGCGAGAACAGCTCGTGCTTCGGCGTCTCGCCCTCCGGGTAGAAGGTCAGTCCGACGCTGGTGCGGTCGGTGCGATCCTCCCCGATGGAGGCGTAGTGCATGTTGAACCGAATGACCGTGCCGGCCTTCACCAGGCGGCCGGTTCCGGGCGGGAAGATGTCGCCGTTCTTGCCCTGGGCGTACTCGTTCAGGAAGTCGCCCTCGTCGTCATCCGGCGTTTCCTGCACGCGGGTGACCGCGTGGTGCACCACCGGGAAGCCCTCGGACGACGGCTTGGTCTCGACCGCGCTGATCCAGACGTCCTCGGTCAGGCCCGAGTCCGCGTAGAAGTCGCCCCACCAGTTCGCGCCCTCGGCCGGCACGACGAACGGCTCGGGGATCGGCACGATCCAGTCGGGCTCGCCGATGTGCCACTGGTCGCGGTCGGCGAACTCTCGCGGCGGCGGCGCGTCGGCCGGGTTGCCGCGCGGCGCGCCGGCGTCGACCCAGGCGGCGACGGTGGCGATCTGCTCGTCGTTCAGCGAACGGTCGTACTTGAAGCCCTGCACGCCGATGTTCTTGTCGATGTACCACGGCGGCATCGTGCGGGTGACGACCTTCTCGCGGATGGCGCGCGCCCACGGCCGCGTCTCCTCGTAGGTCAGCAGCGACATCGGCGCGATGGCGCCCTCGCGGTGGCACGTCTGGCAGGAATCCTGAAGGATCGGAAGCACGTCCTTCGTGAACGTGACGTCCGACTGCGCAAGCGCCGTACCGGGGGCGACCGCCGACAGGGCGAGCACCGCGAGCACGACGACGCCGAGGGAACCGAACAGCCGGGTTCCGACGCTGGATTTCATTGGGATCTCCCCTCCTGTACTAACTGTGTACTTTGCGCTTCCGGCGACCCGTTGTCAATGACGAACCGCACCCGGCCCGGCCCTCGTCGCCTGCGGCTCCGACAGCCGCCCAACCGGGCTCGGCCGGGAGTCTGCGCCGTTCCCACGGCGCGGACCTCCTACCGCGCTGGCGCCGCGGCGGCCTCCGCCTCCTCGGCGCGCGCGCCGGCGAGGATCACCTCCATGGCGTAGTTCCCCTCGTGGCACGCGTACTCGTAGAGCGGCTCCGGATTCCACTGCATCGGAACCTCGTACTTCCAGGGCCGCGTCCAGGTGGCCGGATCGTCGATCGTCGCCTCGTACACCAGCACCTCGGGCGAGACGCGGGTGAAGCGCTCGGTCAGGCGCAGGTCGGCGCTCGCGCCTCCCCGCATGAAGCTGGTCTCGCGGATGAAGCCGATGGTCTCGACCACCAGCGTGTCGCCGTCCCAGTGGCCGCGCGAGTCCCCGGTCCACTGCCGCAGACCGATGTGCGGCCGCCCGTCGAGGGGCACGACGCGGACGTTGTGGTTCATCTCGTTGAGCAGCACCACCGAGTCCGCCGTCTGGAAGACCTGCACGTTGTTGTTGTAGGCGCCCGGCGTCATCGGCGGCCCGGAGTTGAACCCGGTGATGCAGCGCACCTGCAGGCCGTTCGGGCCGAGGTCGTCGACCCAGCCGCCGGGGGTCGGCTCGTGCGGCCCGGTGTTCTTCCGCGCCTCGGTCATGGCCGCCCGCCGGCTCTCGGCCTCGGGCGTCAGCGCCGGGATGCGGCCGTCGGGCGGATCGATGACCAGCGACGTGCGCCGGGTCCCGATGACCGAGTCGCCGCGATCGAACCAGAACGTGTTGTAGTTGCCGACGATGTCGTCCGGCTCCTGGTCGTCGCGGGCCGCGTTCTCGGCCGCCCGGATCTCCTCGAGCTCGGCCGCCTCCTCGGCGGTCAGGAACTCCTGGCCGGCGAGGTCCTCCGGACGCTCCATCGGCGTGATGGTGCGGAAGTCCCAGACCCCCTGCAGGTCGGGGTGTCCCCACGCGGTGCGCGGGACCTCGCCCTGCGCGGCGGCGGTGAGGGGTACGAGCGCCGCGAACGACAGAACCGCCAGGACGCACACGTACATTCTCCGTGCCATCTCGATTCCTCCTGCCCGGCCGTTCGGCTCCGGGCCGACATGGGCTCCCTGGTCGCACCCGGCGCCGGGGCGCCTCGCCGCTCTCGGTGCCGCGGACCTCCACCACGGGCTCCCGGGCCCTGCCCCGGCGGAAAATCCGCGGTGCGGTCGGCCTGCCCACGAACTTCACCGCTCGTCGATGCTCTCGGGGAACTCTCGGCGCGAGAATAGCACGGCGGCCCGCGCCGGGCCTGCATTTCCCGCGCGTCCGTGCTACATTTTCCGGTTGGGCATTTCACGCGCAGACTCAGGAGCAGCACCGTGCCGGAGACATCGACCAGGACGACCCACGAATTCCAGACCGAGGCCCGCCAGCTCCTCGATCTGATGATCCACTCGCTCTACTCGAACAAGGAGATCTTCCTCCGCGAGCTCATCTCGAACGCCTCGGACGCGTGCGACAAGCTGCGCTTCGAGGCCCTGACCGACGCCGCGCTGCTGGAGGAGGCTCCGGACCTGGCGATCGAGGTGGCCTTCGACGCCGCCGCCCGCACGGTCACCGTGACCGACAACGGCGTCGGCATGTCGCGCCAGGAGGTGATCGACAACATCGGCACGATCGCCAAGTCCGGAACGCGGGAGTTCGTCGCGCAGCTCTCCGGCGACCAGACGCAGGACGCGCAGCTCATCGGGCAGTTCGGCGTCGGGTTCTACTCGTCCTTCATCGTCGCCGACCGCGTCACGCTGACAACCCGGCGGGCCGGGCTCGGACCGGACGACGCCGTGCGCTGGGAAAGCACCGGCGAGGGCGAGTACACCATCGACGCGGTCTCCCGCGAAGCGCGCGGCACCGAGGTCACCCTGCACCTGCGCGAGGGCGAGGACGACCTGCTCTCCGGCCCCGCCCTCCGCACCGTCGTGCAGAAGTACTCGGACCACATCACCCTCCCGATCCTGATGAAGAAGGAGGAGGTCCCGGGCAGGCAGGCCGACACCGGCGACGTCGAGACCACCGAGAAGGTCAACCAGGCGTCGGCGCTCTGGGCGCGGCCGAAGACGGAGATCTCGAAGGAACAGTACGAGGAGTTCTACAAGCACGTCGCACACGACTTCGACGTGCCCCTCGCGCACACCCACGCCCGGGTCGAAGGGCGGCAGGAATACACCCTGCTGCTCTACGTCCCGCGGCGGGCGCCGTTCGACCTCTGGGACCGCGAGCAGCGCCACGGCATCAAGCTCTACGTCCGGCGCGTCTTCATCATGGACGGCGCCCGGGAGCTGATGCCCGGCTACCTCCGCTTCGTCCGCGGCCTGATCGACTCGAACGACCTGCCGCTGAACATCTCGCGCGAGATCCTGCAGCACTCGCGGGACGTGGAAGCCATCCGCAACGCGGCCGTCAAGCGGGTCCTCGGACTGCTCGGGGAGCTCGCGGACACCGAGCCCGAGAAGTACGCCGACTTCTGGCCCGAGTTCGGCCGCGTGCTGAAGGAGGGACTCGGCGAGGACCTCGGCAACCAGGAGCGGATCGGCAAGCTGCTGCGCTTCGCCTCCACCCACCGCAACACGGCCGAGCAGAGCGTCTCGCTCGCCGACTACGTGGCGCGCATGCAGGACGGGCAGGAACAGATCTACTACGTCACCGCCGACAGCTTCGCCGCCGCGCAGCACAGCCCGCACCTCGAGGTCTTCCGCAAGAAGGGCATCGAGGTCCTGCTGCTGCACGATCGGGTCGACGAATGGGTCGTCGCGCACCTGGCGACGTTCGAGGGCAAGCCGCTGCAGTCGGTGACGAAAGGCGATCTCGACATCGGCGGCCTCACCGACGGCGAGGAAGAAGCGAAGCAGAAGGAAGAGACGCAGCAGAGCCTCAAACCCCTCGTCGAGCGCATCGGGAAAGCCCTTGGCGACAAGGCGAAGGAGGTGCGCCTGACGCATCGGCTGGTCGACTCCCCCGCCTGCCTGGTGACCGAGCAGGACGGCATGAGCGCCAACCTGGAACGGGTGCTGCGCGCCGCCGGTCAGGCGGTACCGAACGTGCCGCTCGTCCTGGAGATCAACCCGGAACACCCGATCGTGACGCGGCTGAAGGACGAGGCGGACGACGACCGGTTCAAGGACTGGAGCCACATCCTCTTCGACCAGGCGATGCTGGCCGAGGGCGGCCATCTCGACGATCCGGCCGGCTTCGTCAAGCGCCTGAACGAGTTGCTGCTGGCCATGGCCGGCGAGCCGAAGTCGCGGATCTGGACGCCGGGATCGTAGAGGCTGGCCCTCCTCGGGCACACGCGGCCCGCCGCGTCACGGGGCCGTCGCCTCGAGGGCGCGGATGTCGAACCGGCGTCGCTGCAGACCGCCGGCGAGCTGCCTGAAAGGCCGCCAGGAACTCGTCGGACGTTCGCTCGGGCCCAATGACGCTGAGCTGCACGACGGACCGAATCTCGATCAGCCAGTCATCGTCGCTGTCGTAGTCGATCCCGCTCGGTTGCGCGTTCACGAGCACGGCAGCGCTCGGCAGCGTGAACGCCATCGCGAGGTGCTTCGTCATGTCTCTCCGTCGGCGGTCAGGGAGCCGTCGCCTCGAGCGCGTGAATCCCCGCGGCGCGCAGCTCCGTCCAGTGCGCCGCCTTGATCGGCGTCATCCCCGGCACGATCGCCGGGTCGGTATAGGTCCGCGGCGGCAGCGAGCAGGCGCCGTAGGCCTCCCCGAGCGCCGTGCGCAGCTCCGTCAGATGGACCGCCTTGATCGGCGTCTCGCCGGACGTGATGTCCGGGTCCGTCCATTTCGCGCGCGGCAGTCCGCAACCCGCGCGGACCGTGTTGACCAACTCGCGGAGCTCCACGACGTGGATCCGCCGCACGCCGGTCTCACCCGGCATCAACGTGACGTCGGTGAAGCTCCCCGTTCGGGCCTGCCCGCAGGTGGCCCCACGGAAGTTCTCGAGCGTCGCGACCCATGTCTGGAATGCGGCGTCCGCCGGGGCGCAGGTCTGGGTGAAGTGCACCAAGAACCACGCGAGCGGCAGTTGCGTCAGACTCTGCGGAAGCGCCCCGGTCAATGGGTTGGCGTACAGATACAGGTATCGGAGGTTGATCAGGTTGCCCAGGGATGACGGGACCGGACCGCTCAGCGCATTGTTGCTGAGACTCAGCACTTCCAGGTTGGCGAGGTTGCCCAGTTCGGTCGGGACCGGACCGCTCAGCGCATTGTTGCTGAGACTCAGCACTTCCAGGTTGGCGAGGTTGCCCAGTTCGGTCGGGACCGGACCGCTGAGTTCGTTGCGAATGAGACTCAGGTATTGCAGGTTGGCGAGGTTGCCCAGTTCGGTCGGGATCGACCCGGTGAGTTCGTTGTTGCCGAGACCAACATGTTGCAGGTTGGCGAGGTTGCCCAGTTCGGTCGGGATCGGACCACTCAAGGCGTTGCGGAAGAGACTCAGCCATTCCAGGTTGGCGAGGTCGCCCAGTTCGGTCGGGATCGGACCGCTCAAGGCGTTGCGGAAGAGACTCAGCAACTTCAGGTTGGTGAGATTGGCCAGTTCGGTCGGGATCGAACCGCTCAGCTCGTTGTCGCCGAGATTCAGCCCTTCCAGGTTGGCGAGGTTGCCCAGTTCGGTCGGGATCGAACCGCTCAAGGCGTTGCCGAAGAGATTCAGCCATTCCAGGTTGGCGAGGTTGCCCAGTTCGGTCGGGATCGGACCGCTCAAGGCGTTGCCACCGAGCCACAGGTCGGTCAGCCTGGTCAGAAGTCCCAGCTCTGACGGGATCCGCCCGGTCAACCGGTTGTTGGAGAGCAGCAGCCCCTGGCCTTCCAGATTCGTCAAGTTGCCCAGTTCGCTCGGGATCGGACCGGTCAACTCATTGCTCAAGAGAGAGAGGCGTCGGAGCGAGGTCATGGTTCCCAACCACGCTGGGACTGACCCATCCAACTGATTGCCGCCGAGGGACAGAGCCTCAAGGCTCACCAGGTTGTTCAGCTCCGGCGGAATCGGTCCTGTCAACGCATTGTTGGTCAGGCTGAGCCACCGGAGGTTGACCAGGTTGCCCAGCGCGGCCGGAATTGGGCCATCCAACCCACTCCGGTCCCCGCTGAATTGGGACCCGACGGGATAGGAGTGTCCCAGACTCAGCGCTTCAAGGTTCGCCAACTGCCCCAGTTCAGCCGGAATCGGACCGCTCAGCGCGTTGCCCCAGAGATCCAGCTCT
Source organism: Vicinamibacterales bacterium (assembly GCA_963662835.3). Taxonomy (GTDB): domain Bacteria; phylum Acidobacteriota; class Vicinamibacteria; order Vicinamibacterales; family UBA8438; genus WTFV01. Next base: position 4,081,593 of record CAXXVU020000002.1, on the reverse strand, counting down.
CGGAGGGCGGCCAACTGCCCCAACGCCGCCGGGAGCGGTCCCGTCAGCCCGTTGTTGTCGAGAGCCAGCGTCTCCAGGTGGGCCAGCCGCCCCAGCTCCGGCGGGATCGGCCCGGTCAGCTCGTTCTCGAACCGCTGCTGCGCCGTCGAGTCCCACCGATCTCCGAGAAAGAGCTCCCGCAGGAATCCCAGGTCGCCCAGCGCGGGCGGGATCGGCCCGCTCAACCCGTTCCCGGCCAGATCCAGCCCGATGACGCGGCCGCTCTCCGTCCTCACCCCGAACCACTCCGACAGCTCCGCGTCGGTCAGCCAGTTGGTGTTGTCGATCCAGTTCGGGCCGCCGGTGGCGTTGTAGAGCGCCGCCAGCGCCGCGTGGTCCAGCGACGCGCCGGCCGAATCGCTGATCGTCACCGTGGCGCTGGCCGGGCTGCCCGCGGCGATCCCGACAGGCAGCGGGCCGCGGAAGCCGAGGACGACTTCTTCGCCGTCGTCGACGACAGCGTCCTCCCGCGCCGTGACGTCGAAGGTCGTTGCGGTGGCGGGGGCCGTGATGGTGACGCGGGAGGGCACCCCCCGGTAGTCGGCGGCGGTCGCTCCGCCGCCATGCGCGGCCGTCAGCCCGACCGACACGGACCGAAGCGGCCTCTCGCTCTGGTCGATCAAGCGCACTGTCACCGGGACACTCCCACCCTCGGTCACCACGTAGCTCGGCGCGCCGAAGGCGATGCCGACCGACCCGTCGCAGGTGAGCCCCGACGGATTGAAGAAGGAGAGCGTCGCCAGCCACGCCTGCACACCGGCGTCCGCCGGCACGCAGACGCCGGTATTCTGGATGGTCAAGGATTGGAGTCCCGCTAGCTGCATCAGGCTCCGTGGCAGCGGACCGGTCAAACCGATGTTGCCAAGGAGATTCAGCTCCTCGAGACTGGTCGATCCCAGCTCGGTCGGGATCCGGCCCGACAGCGCGTTTCCGTAGAGGTCCAGGAATCGGAGATTGGCCAACCGACCCAACTGCGGCGGAATCGGTCCGCTCAACTCGTTTCCGCCGAGGTGCAGCCGGTAGAGCTGGGCCAGGTTCCCCAGCGCGGCCGGGATCGGACCGGTCAACGCGTTCTCGATGAGATTCACGGATTCCAGCTTGGTCAACTGCGCCAATGCAGGCGGGATCGGTCCGCTCAGCTCGTTCCCGGAGAGACTCAACCATTCGAGCTCGGTCAGGTTGCCCAGCGAGGAAGGGATCCGTCCGCTCAGTCCGTTGCTGCCGAGGCTGAGGGACACGAGACTCGTCAGATTTCCCAGTGCGGTCGGGATCGGCCCGCTCAGTTTGTTGGCCCAGAGACCCAGCTCTCTGAGGTTGGTCAGATTCCCCAGGGCGCTCGGTATCGGACCGCTCAACTCGTTGGCACTCAGATACAGGACCTCGAGTTTCGTGAGGCCTCCCATCTCGGACGGAATCGGCCCGCTCAACTGGTTGTCGTTGAGCGACAGCGTCTCGAGGTTGGTCAACTGTGCGAGTGTTCGGCCGGGAATCGGTCCGCTCAACTCGTTCCCACCGAGTCCCAGGACCCTGAGGTTGGCCAGGTTCCCCAGGGCGCCCGGTATCGGACCGCTCAACGCGCTGTTCCAGAGACCGAGGTATTCCAGATTGGTCAGTCTGGCGAGTTCGACCGGGATGGAACCGCTCAATCCTTCATTGTGCTCAGCAAAGTTCTGGTCATTTAGAGCCAGTTCTCTGAGGTTGGTCAGATTCCCAAGGGCGCTCGGTATCGGGCCGCTCAACTGGTTGCGCAAGAGGCGCAGGATTTCGAGGTTGACCAGGTTCCCCAAGGCGTTCGGTATCGGGCCGCTCAGTTCGTTGCTGCCCAACTCCAGGCGCTCGAGCCTGGTCAGGTCACCCAGCGTCGGCGGGATCGGCCCGGTCAGCGCGTTTCCGTAGAGGTCCAGGAATCGGAGATTGGCCAACTGTCCCAATTGCGGGGGAATCGGTCCGCTCAACTCGTTTCCGCCGAGGTGCAGTCGGTAGAGCTGGGCCAAGTTCCCCAGCACGGCCGGGATCGATCCGGTCAGCGCGTTGCTGCTGAGCCCCAGGGCCTCGAGCTTCGTCAGGGCTCCCAACTGCGTCGGAATCGACCCGGTCAGTTCGTTGCTCCCCAACTCCAGCCGTTCGAGGTTGGTCAAGTTGCCCAGCGCGGGCGGGATCGGGCCGGTCAAGGCGTTGCCGTTCAGATGCAGCCTCTGAAGACTCGTCAGGGCGCCCAGCTCGCGCGGCATGGAACCGCTCAGGCTGTTGTTGCTGAGGTTGATCCCCCACAGCCTGGTCAACCTGCCCAGAGCCGCCGGGATCGGACCCGTCAACCGGTTGTCGGGAAGCCACAGGGACTCAAGGTTGGACAACCTGCCCAGCTCGGCAGGGATCGCCCCGGTCAACTGGTTGATCCAGAGACTCAGCTCCGTCAGTTGCGACAGGTTGCCCAGCTCGGCCGGGATCGCCCCGGTCAACTGGTTGCTGCACAGCACCAGCCGCTCGAGGTTGGCCAGGTTGCCCAGTTCCCGGGGTATCGACCCGGTCAACCGATTGCCGCAGAGATTCAGGTTCCTGAGCCGGCCGAGGTTGCCCAGCGCGGGCGGAATCGATCCGGTCAGCCCATTGCTGATGGGCTGGTCGTTCTCCCAGCCGCCGAGACGCAGCCTCTCTACACGACCGTTTCCGTCCGTCCTCACCCCGAACCACTCCGACAACGGCTCGTCGCTCAGCCAGTTCGTGTTGTCGATCCAGCTCGGGCCGGCGGTCGCGTGGTAGAGCGCCACCAGCGCCGCGCGGTCCGACTCCACGCTGCCCTGCGCAAGCGCGGCACCGGCCGGCACGCAGAGGGCCGCCGTCGCCAGCAGGCCAATCACTGCCCATGAGTCCCGTTCCCGAAATGTCATCCAGAATCCTCCACGGAGGGAGGATGGGCAGATGCGCCTCCGGCAGCCGGCGCACGCTGACCGATCCCCCCGCCGCACATCTCGTTCACCAGCAATTCCGTTCGCGGCTGCTGTCTGCTTCCGGCACCTGTAACGCACGGGAATCGGAAACCGGACGCGGAATCTCGCAGGGGGTCGAATGAAGACGCCGCTGGCCCGGCGAGCGGGGAGATCGGCATCGCGGCCGCGCGCCCGAAGCGGCGCCCACCGGAGCTCCGATCCGGCATCGGATCGACTTCAGGTCGACGTCGAGCGGCAACGGGTACGCGGCGCCGAGCAACCGGATCCGACCAGCGTTACGATCTGTGCCTTCGCATGGCTGTAGCGCCCGAGAGCCCCGCCCCCGACCTGCGTCCATCCACCTCCGAATGGCATCTTCTGGAGCGCGCGCGGGGGGGCAATCCATCGGCCATCGCCAGGCTGTTCACGCGCTACTCGTCCTGGCTCCGGAGATGGACGCACGGCCGCCTGCCCCGCTGGGTTCGCGGCGTCATCGACACCAGCGATCTGGTTCAGGACTCTCTCCACCACACGTTCTCGCGCCTCTCCTGGTTCGAGCCGGAGCACGCCGGCGCGTTGCGGGCCTACCTGCGGCGGGCAGTCGACAACCGCATCCGAGACGAGCTGCGGCGCGCGGTGTACCGCCTGAGCGCCATCGCGCCGGACGACCCGCTTCGACTCACCGACGATGCCACGGCGCAGTTCACGCAACTCGTCGACGACGATGCCTGGAGACGGTACCTGCAGGGCCTGAAGCAACTGAACGCCCGTGACAGAAGGCTCATCGTCGGCCGCGCGGAGCTCGGGTACAACTACCGCCAGCTCGCCTTCACGGAACGTCTGCCCAGCGCCGACGCCGCGCGCAAGGCGGTGCGGCGGGCGTTGGCACGGCTTCTCGCCGCGATGCCCGATCCGCAAGGGCGATCTTGACGAGGGAATCGTCAGGCCGGCGCGCTCACCATACTGGCGCCGACGGAACACGCTGTTTCAGCAGGATCCGGTGTCCGGTTTTCGCTTCTCGTGCGTTTGCCTCCATATCCAGGGTGGCCGCCGCCGTGATGCCCGATGCGTAAGGACAGTCCGGAAGAGGTAGTCGCCGACGCGATCGACGCGGTCACGTTGAGCCAGGACGTGCACTGGGACCGGTGCGCGAGCCTGGCCACGCCCGCCGGCCGGGGGGCGCTCGAGAAGCTGCGCGGGCTGTCGCGCGCCTTCGCGGCCGATCACCCGACGGGACATCCCGCGGCGAGCATGGCGATGACCGGCTCCGAGCCGTACGCCGGGGCCCTGGTGCGCCGTTTCCTCAATGCGATTGTCGTGGTTGCAGCCATCGAAGTGGCGGCGGCGCTATTGCTGCTTCCGTGGATATGGAACGACTACTACCGGGAGCACGGCGACGTAGCCGTCTTGCTGACGAGCCTGGTCCTCGGCCACACCGCGACTGCGGGCCTCCTCCTGCTCGCCGGACGCGGCGACCGGCGGACGCTGCTTCTCGGCGCGTACTTTCTTTTGAAGGCTACGCAGGGGGGCCGCTGCACATGCTCTTCGCCTCCTTGTGGGAGATGCCGGTTCCCCGGCTCGAAGGCTTCCTGCTCGATCCGCCGCCGCTGGCCATCCTGCTCGGTTACCTCTACGGGTGGCCGTTCCTGTTCGCGCCGGCATTCCTGTGGGCGTTCGCTCGAGAGTGTCCCCGGGTGCGCCGCCGCACCGGTCTGGATGACCTCGCGCGGCGCATGGTCCCGGCCAGTGTGGGGATCGGTTGCCTCCACTTCGCCGCTGGCGCGATCGCGTTCCACCTCGCCTGGGCGGGCTACGGGACGGCGGCCCTCTTCGTGGTCCTCGACGGCACCGGCGCCGCCGTGAATCTGACGGCGTTCGCGGCGGTCGGGGTCCTCGTGCTGCGCGCGCGCTCGGCGCCGGCCGATGAAGCAAGGCGGGTCCGGCTCTTCAGCGGCGCATTCCTGCTGTACGTCGGATCGGCATTGGTCTACGACGTGGGCGAGACGCTGTTGCCCGGGTTCGTGCTGACCAATTTCGAATGGACGCCGCACGTCCTCTTCATGGCGCTGCTGCGCTTTCCCGGAATGCTGCTGCTCTGGTACTCGGTGCTCGCGGTGCGCGTGCCCCACCCGCGCGAGGTGGTCCGGGCGTTCTACCGGCGGCTGCTGATGCGCCGCGGCCTGCTCGGCGCCGCCGCGGCGGCGCCGGCCGTGGCACTGGGTTGGCTGCTGGCGAGTCGTCCGGAGCGGGCGGTGGGCGCGGTCCTCACCGACCCGCTGGCCCAAGCCCTTTTCGCGGCGGCCGGGATCATGCTGCTGGTCGTCGTCGTGCGCGAGCGGCTGCTGATACGCCTCGACACCTGGGTATATCCCGAAACGGCGGACCAGCGGCGGGCCCTTGCCACGGCGGCGGCGGCCCTGGCCCAGGTGTCGCAGACCAGGACGATCGGGCGGACGCTGACCCGCACGGTCAACCAGGGCTGCGGCTCGCCGGCCACCCTGCTGGTCGCGAGCGACGCCGAAGCGTCCTCGCAGGGCTACGAGGCGCCGGACGCCGCGATGCCGCCGCTGTCGCGCGAGTCGGCCATCGTGCACATGCTGGAACGGGCCGGCGGGTCGTTGCGGGTCCATCCGAGCGACGCCGCGTCGCTGTTCGAGTTGCTGCCCCGGGACGATGCGGCGTGGGTTGCCGAGACGGGTGCCGATGCCGTGGTGGCGGTTCTCGGTCCCGGCGCACAGGTCACCGGCGTGCTGGTCGTGGGCCGGCGCTTCGACGACCGGACCGTGCGGCCGGTGGACGTACCGTTCCTCGAAGCGTTGGCGGCGGCCGCCGGGCTGGCGCTTGCGCGCCTGCGCTCACTCGACGCGCCGGCGGCCGAACCGTCGGAGGGGATGCCGGCACGCGCATGCCCCGCTTGCGGAAGTCTGGCGGCGGCCGGCGAGCCGGTTGCCTGCGGCTGCGGCGCGGACTACGTCGAGGCGGAGGTGCCGACGCTGCTGGCGGGCAAGTACCGCTTGACCAGGCGCCTGGGAACCGGCGGCACCGGAGAGGTGTACCTGGCGCGCGACCTCCGGCTGCAGCGGGACGTGGCGGTCAAGACGCTGTCGGGGAAATCGGTGCGGCGGCTGATGGCGCTGCGACCCGAAGCGTGGACCATGGCGACGGTGACGCATCCGGCCGCGGCCCAGATCCACGACATCGAGTTCTGGCGGGGCCGTTCGTTCCTCGTCGTCGAGTTCCTCGCCGGCGGCACGCTCGCGGACTGGCTGCGGGACGGCCCCTTCCCGGCGGCCCGGGCGGCAGCCGACATCGCCACCCTCGCCGACGCGCTCGCGGCGCTGCACGACGCGGGATACCTGCATCGGGACATCAAGCCGGGCAACATCGCGTTCACGGCGGACGGCCTGCCGAAACTGCTCGACTTCGGTCTGTCTCGAGAAGAGGACGACGCCACCCTGGCGGGCGGCACGCCGCAGTACTCCTCGCCGGAGGTGCTCTCCGGGCGCCCGGCCGGGCAGGCCGACGACGTCTGGTCGCTGTGCGTGGTCCTCTACGAGATGGTGGCGGGGCGGCACCCCTTCGCCGGCACGCGGACCGACGCGGTTACGGACCGCATCCTTCGTCAACGCATTGCTGCCGGCGCCCGGCCGGAGAGCGGTTCGGAGCCGCCGCCGGCCGTTCTCGGGTTCGCGGCCTCGGTCCTGACGGCCAAGCGTGCGTCGCGTCCGGCAACGGCGCGCGCCCTGGCCGACGCGCTACGCCGGATGCTCGAACAGGGGGGATAGCCCCAGCCTCCCCGCGGAACTGTTTCGACTCAGGCGTCCGTCTCGCCGCGCCGAATCCGCTCGATCCGCTTGTCGCGGTCACTGGCGAAGCGGGCCAGATCGCGCCGGTGGTTGGCCTCGAGCTCCTGGAGGGCCTGCACGTCGGCGGCGCCCGCCAGGGCCGACTGGTGCAGGATGCGGCTCTCGGCGACCCGCGCCTCGCAGGTGCGCCGGGCCTCTGCGATCGCCTCGATCTGCGCCGGAGTCAGCTCGACCGCCGCCACGCCGGCGGCCTCGTCCTGCCGCTCGAGCTTCTCCATCGCGAGCTGGTACGCGCTCTTCGGTGCTCCGTCGCTCACGTCGACTCCTTGCGTGCAAACCCTGTATCTTGGCGCAGACGCGGTCGAATGTCACGCGGCGCGGCCGATCTGCCCGCGCCGTACTTGCCATGCGGGCCGGCGCTCGGGTATCTTCACGGACGGTCGGCGTTTTAGCGTCCACCCGTGTGTCGTTCTGCTTTGCCACGTTGAGAGCCGATCGAGCCTGCCAACCCGATTCTCCTCACTGCGCGCGCCGAGCAACATGCTCCGCTTCGACAACACGGGCGTAGACGACGCCGTCAACTGGTCAGGAGGATCGCCATTTCTTCACGAGTTTTCGTCGGCAACCTGAGCTACGAGACGTCCCGGCAGGATCTCGAGACCGCGTTCTCCGCGGTCGGCGAGATTGTGGACGTCGTCCTCCCGGTGGATCGCGCCACCGACCGTCCACGCGGTTTCGCGTTCGTCGAGTTCAGCGATCCCGCGGTCGCGGCGAAGGCGATTGAGCAGCTCGACGGCGTCGAGCTCGGCGGCCGTCCGCTGCGCGTCAGCGAGGCCCGCGAGCGCACCCAGCGCCCGCCCTTCGGCGGCGGCGGCGGCGGCTGGGACCGCGGTGAGGGAGGAGGAGGCGGCGGGGATGCGGACAGCCGGCCGGGATGGAGCCCCGACCGCCCGCCGAAGACGTCCCGGCCGAAGGGCAGCCGCCGCGGCGTGCGTGGCCGCAAGCGGGGATTCTAGCCGCCTCGGCCGAGCCGCCCGCCGCGCCGTCCGCACGTCTGATTGGAACCGTTCCGTTCACCAACGTTCAAGCAGCCTGGAGTAGAGAAACATGGCCATCACCGGTACCGTCAAGTGGTTCAACGACAGCAAGGGGTTCGGGTTCCTGACCCGCGACGACGGCGAGAAGGACGTCTTCGTGCACCATTCCGCCATCCAGGGCCAGGGCTACCGGAGCCTCTCGGAAGGTCAGCGGGTCGAGTTCGACGTCGTGCAGGGACAGAAGGGACCGGCCGCGGAGAACGTCGTGGCCGTCGGCTGACCCCGGCGGCCACGCTGCCCGCCGGGGTCCTCCGGGGCCGGAAACCGTCCGACCCGCACAACGCTCACGGCTCCTGCACCGCTTCCCGCTCCTCGGCCCGCGCCCCGCGCAGCAGGTTCTCCATGCCGTAGTTCCCTTCGTGGCAGGCGTACTCGTACAGCGGCAGGTCGCTCCGGTTCATCGGCAGCCGGCCGCTGAACGGCCGGGTGAAGCTGGCCGCGTCGTCGACGGTGAACTCGTAGAGCAGCGTGTCGCCGTCGACGCGGGTGAACCGCTCCTCCAGGTGCAGCCCTTCCGCGGATCCCAGCGCAAGGCCGGTCAGACTGAAGCTGGCGGTGCGATCCGTGAAGTTGCGGGTGTCGATGACGAGCGTCTCTCCCTCCCAGCGGCCGCGCGAGCTACCCATCCACTGGCGGATATCGTCGGTCAGCGCCGGCCGGCCGTCGAGCGGCACCACACGCACGTCGTGGTTCATCTCCACGAGCAGCACGACCGCGTCCGGCGTCTGGAAGATCTGCACGTTGTTGTTGTAGCCGCCCGGCAACAGCGGCGGCCCCGTGCTGAAGCCGAGCAGGCAGCGCTCGGCGACCCCGCGCTCCTCCGGCCCGGCCGTGCCGTAGCCCCCGACGCGTATCCGCACCGGCTGGCCGTCCGCGGCCAGCCGCGCCTCTTCACGCGCCTGCGCCTCGGCCGTCAGCGGCGGGATCCGACCGTCCGGCGGGTCGACGATCAACGACGTCTGGGTCAGCGCCGTCGCACGGGCGCGATCCGTCCACACCGCCTGGCTGTAGCCGCCCGGGTCTCCCGGCGGCGCCGCCAGATCCCGCGCCAGCGCCGCGGCGTTCGCTTCCTGAGCCACCACCGCCGCCTCCTCGGCCGAAAGCGTCGCCCGGTCGGCCAGCTCCTCCGGCCGCTCGAGCGGCGTGAACGTCCAGTAGTCCCATACCCCGCCGAGGTCGGGATCACCCCACGGCGTGCGCGGCTCGTCGGAAGTCTGCGCCAGCGAGGCGACGGGCAGCAGGATCGCCAGCACCAGGATCAGCGCCGGCCGGATCGGCGATTGCGTGTCGAGTCCCTGCATCGGGCTCCTCCTCTGTGTCTGCCCACTACGATAGCGCGGAAAGCTCCTCCACCAGCGTGATCAGCGCCGACAAGTCGTCGCGCCCGCGACCCCGCCCGTGAAGCCCGTTGATGAACTGCATCGTCACGGCCCCGGCCGGCAGCGCCACGCCGAGGGCGTGCGCCAGGTTCATCACGATGTCCAGGTCCTTGTGGTACAACCGGCTCTCGATGCCTGCCTCGAAGTCGCGCCGCGCCATCCGGTCGCCGAAGAAGTCGAGGACCCGGCTCGACGCCATTCCCTGGAGCATGGCCTCGCGTACGCGGCCGGCGTCCAGGCCGCAGCGCCCGGCCAGGGTCAGCGCCTCGGCGACCCCCTGCGCGGTAACGAGCAGGAGGAGCTGGTGGCAGGCCTTCGTCGCCTGCCCGGCGCCGTGGTCGCCCATGTGCAGCACCTTCGTGCCGATGGAGTCGAAGAGGGGCCGGGCGCGTTCGAGGGCGTCGGTCCTCCCGCCGACCATGATCGACAGAGTGGCGTCGCGGGCGCCGTGGGGACCGCCCGAGACCGGCGCGTCGAGCATGTCGATCCGCCGTTCCCCCAACCGGGCGGCGATTGCGCGGGTCGCGGTCGGATCGATGGTGCTGGTGTCGATGACCAGGGTGCCCGGACGCGCGCCCTGCACGACGCCGTCCTCACCGAGCAGGACCTGCTCCACGTCCGACGTGCCGGTCAGCATGGTGAAGACCGCGTCGCAGCCGGCCGCCAGCGCCGCCGGGGTCGCCGCCGAGGCCGCCCCTCGTTCGACCAGCGGCTCGAGGGAGACCGATCGCCGAGCGCAGACCGTCAGCTCGTGACGCGCCCGCAGCAGATTGAGCGCCATTGGACGTCCCATCACGCCCAGCCCCATGAATCCGACTCGCATGGTCGACTCCTCCGAATCCGACGGCGCCTGCCGCCGCCACTGCCGAGCGTACAAAATCGGGGCGCGGCGCGCCGGACTGTATTAGAGTGAGTCCGGCGACACGGAGTGACCGGATGCGCGGCAGGGACCCCGGATCGCCTTCGACGCCACGCGTCGTGACGGCAAGGTCGTGACCGCAAGAGTGACGCGCACCTACCTCGACGAACGACAGCAGTGAGGCAGACCATGACCTATCGACGACTCGGCTACGGACTTCTGCTCTGTACGCTCGGCGCGGCGCTCGCCGTCGTGGCGGCGGCCCCGGGCGGCGCTTCCTCCACCGGCACAACCACCCAGTCGGGCGACGGCGCCCTGGGCGGCGCCGGCTTCGCCTTCGATCCGTACTGGCCGAAGCCGCTTCCCGACAACTGGACCCTCGGCAACGTGGTGGGCGTGGCGGTCGACTCGCGCGACCACGTCTGGATCGTCCATCGGCCCGGCAGCCTCAACCAGCAGGAACGGGGCGCGGACGCCGATCCGCCGCTCGCCGAATGCTGCCGGCCGGCCCCGCCGGTCATCGAGTTCAACCAGCAGGGCGACGTCGTCCAGGCCTGGGGCGGCCCGGGCCACGGCTACGAGTGGCCGCAGTCCGAGCACGGCATCTTCATCGACCATCTGGACAACGTCTGGCTCGCGGGGAGCGGAGGCAACGACTCGCAGATCCTGAAGTTCACCCGGCACGGCCGGTTCCTGCTGCAGATCGGCGCGCAGGGCCGGGGCCAGGGGAGCAACGACCTCGCCAACTTCGGGCAGCCGGCCGAGATCGACGTCGACCCGCAGACCAACGAGGTCTACATCGCCGACGGCTACGGCAACCGGCGCGTCGCGGTCTTCGACGCCGACACCGGCGAGTACCGCCGGCACTGGGGCGCCTACGGCAACGTGCCGACCGACGACGCCTACACCTACGATCCGGACGCGCCGCTGTCGCAGCAGTTCGGGCGCCCGGTGCACTGCGCGACGCTGTCGGCCGACGGGCTGGTCTACGTGTGCGACCGCGTGAACGACCGGATCCAGGTGTTCCAGCGGGACGGCACCTTCCTCGACGAGGTGTTGATCGCCCCGCGGACGCTCGACTTCGGCTCGGCGTTCGACGTCGACTTCTCGCCCGACCCCGAGCAGCGGTTCCTCTACAACATCGACGGGATGAACCAGAAGGTGTGGATCATCTCGCGCGAGGATCTGTCCATCGTCGATTCGTTCGGCTTCGGCGGGCACCGGGCGGGCGGCTTCACCGCGGCCCACAGCCTGGCCGTCGACGCGAGCGGCAACATCTACGTGGGAGAGACCCTGGAAGGAAAGCGGGTCCAGCGCTTCGTGAGACAGTGAGCGGCGCCAGCCCGCCCGGAGGGGCAGTCCGTGCCACGGCAACGGCGGACGCAAGCGACGCCGCACGGGCCGCCTGATCCGAGCCGGCCGGCAGGATTCGCGGGCGCGCCGGCCCACGGCGGAGTCCGCGACCGGGCAGCCAGGTACAATGATGCTGCATGGATCGGGTGATCGCCGTGCCGGCGCCGCCCGCCGCCGTCCGCATCGAGGAGGAGCACAGACCGTGATGTTGAAGGCGACGAAGACGATACTCACCGCGGCGGTCGTGCTGGCCGGGATCGGCTTCCTGGCAGCGGGCTCGGCCGCCGCTCAATCGGCGGACTTCGAGCCGCCCCGGCTGTCCAACGGCAACCCGGACCTGAACGGCATCTGGCAGGCGCTGAACGCGGCGCACTACGACGTCGAGCCCCACATCGCGCGGCCGGCGATGCAGCTTCGGGAAGGCCCGCGCAGCCTGCTGCCCGACGTCCCGGTACTGCGGCTGGGCGCGGTCGGCGCCGTCCCCGGCAGCATGGGCGTCATCGAGGGCGGCGGGCGGATTCCCTATACGCCCGAGGCCCGCGCCCGGAAGGAAGAGAACCAGGCCAACTGGGTGGAGCGCGACCCGGAGATCAAGTGCTACATGCCGGGCGTCCCGCGCGCGACCTACATGCCCTTCCCGTTCCAGATCTTCCAGAACGAGAACAACGTCTTCATCGCCTACGAGTTCGCCGGGGCCGTGCGCGACATCTACCTGGAGGACGTCGGACCGGCCGAGACCGACTCGTGGATGGGCCAGTCGGTGGGCCGCTGGGAAGGCGATACGCTGGTGGTCGAGGTGACCGGCCAGAACGATCAGACGTGGTTCGACCGGGCCGGCAGCCACCATACGAATCAGTTGCGCGTCGTCGAGCGCTACACGCTGATCGGTCCGAACCACATCCAGTACGAGGCGACGATGGAAGACCCCAACGTCTTCACGGAGCCCTGGACCATCCGCATGCCGCTCTACCGCCGTATCGAGCCCGGCGCGCGGCTGATGGACTTCAAGTGCGTCGAGTTCGTCGAGGAGCTGCTGTTCGGCGATCTGCGGCGGAACCCGCTGCCCCGCTAGGCGACGATTCCGAGTGGAGGAGGAGATCCGCATGCGCATTTCAATACGACACGGGCTTGCAGCCGGCGCGACCCTCGCGCTCGGCCTGGTGATCGCGGCGGGCGCCACCATGGAGGCGCAGGAGAACCCGCGCACGACCAGCGGGCGCCCCGACCTGTCGGGCACCTACGACACGGCGACGCTGACGCCGCTCGAGAGGCCCGCGGAGTTCGGCGACCGGCTGACCCTGAGCGAGGAGGAGGCGGCGGCGATCGCCCAGGGCGAGCCGGTGGCGCTGGCCGCGGTGTTCGGCATCCCGCCCGATCGGAACATCGAGAGCGCGCCGCCCAGCGAGGCGCCCCCCGTGGGCGGTGACGGGTCGACCGGGGCCGCGGGCGCCGTCGGCGGCTACAACACTTTCTGGATGGACCGCGGCAGCGGGGCGTTTCAGATCGACGGCCAGTGGCGCACGTCCATCCTCACCGACCCGCCGAACGGCCGCCGGCCGCCGCTGACCGCCGAGGCGCAGGCGCGCAGGGCCGAGGCGGCAGGCTTCTTCCGGCCGAACAGCGGCACCGCGTGGTGGCTGGTCGAGAACGGCCTCGACGCGCCCGGCCCCTACGACGACCCGGAGATCCGGCCGCTCGCCGAGCGCTGCCTGCTCGGCTTCGGCTCGACGTCCGGTCCGCCCATGCTGCCGGTGCTCTACAACAACCTGAAGCGCATCGTGCAGACCGACGACCACGTCCTGATCCTGGTCGAGATGGTGCACGACGCGCGCGTCGTCCGGATGAACGACGAGCACGCCCCGCCCGAGATCCGCAAGTGGCTGGGCGACTCGGTCGGCCACTGGGAGGGCGACACGCTGGTCGTCGACACGACCAACTTCACGGACACGCCCGCCCTGAGCGGGGCGTCCCGCAATCTGCACGTCGTGGAGCGCTTCACGCGCATCGATGCCGACACGTTGCTCTACCGGTTCACGGTCGACGACCCCACGGTCTGGAGCGCGCCGTGGAGCGGCGAGTACGTCTGGCCGGCAACCCGCGACCGGGTCTACGAGTACGCCTGCCACGAGGCGAACTACTCGTTCCGGGGCATTCTGGGCGGGGCGCGGATCCTCGAGCAGGACGTCCGCGAGGGGCGCCAGCCGTAGGAGCAACCGGAAATCGATGGAGGTTCTCATGCGCAGTCGATGCCAACGCGCCGGCCTGGTCGCCTTGGCGCTGTTCTCCTTGGCCGCGGCGCCCGCGATGGCCCAGTCGGACGACGTCCCCCGCACCGCCGGCGGGCGTCCCGACCTGTCCGGCACCTACGACATCGCGACGCTGACGCCGCTGCAGCGGCCCGAGCGTTTCGGCGACAAGGCGTTCCTGACCGAGGAGGAAGCGGCCGGGATCGCCCGCCAGGAGTTCGAGCGCAACGCCAACCGCAACGAGGCGAGCGACCCCAACCGCGAGGCGCCCCCCGCCGGCGGCGACGGATCGCCCGGCGCGGCCGGCAACGTCGGCGGCTACAACACGTTCTGGATCGACCGGGGCAACGACGCCTACCAGATCGACGGCCAATGGCGGACATCGATCATCGTCGACCCGGCCAACGGCCGCCAGCCGCCGCTGACCGACGGGGCGCGGGAGCGGATCGCGGCCCGCCGTGCCCTCGCCCGCGCCAACACCGGCACCGCGTGGTGGATGATCGAGAACGGCCCCGACGCCCCCGGACCCTACGACGACCCGGAAATCCGGCCGCTCGCCGAGCGCTGCCTGCTCGGCTTCGGCTCCACCGGCGGACCGCCCATGCTGCCGGTCCTCTACAACAACCTGAAGCGCATCGTGCAGACCGACGACCACGTCCTGATCCTGGTCGAGATGGTGCACGACGCGCGCGTCGTCCGGATGAACGACGAGCACGCCCCGCCCGAGATCCGCAGTTGGCTGGGTGATTCCGTCGGGCACTGGGAGGGCGACACGCTGGTCGTCGACACCACGAACTTCAACGACACGCCCGCGCTGCGGCAGGCGACGCGCGACCTGCACGTGGTGGAGCGCTTCACACGCCTCGACGCCGACACCCTCCTCTACCGCTTCACGGTGGAGGATCCCAACGTCTGGACCGCGCCGTGGACCGGCGAGTACGTGTGGCCGGCCAGCAACACCCGCGTCTACGAGTACGCCTGCCACGAGGCCAACTACTCGTTCCGGGGCATCCTGGGCGGCGCGCGGATTCTCGAGCAGGACGTCCGCGAGGGCCGGGTACCGGAGCCGCCGCGGTAGGCGGTCGTTCGCCCCCTGCCGCGGGATCGCGGACAGGAACGGAATACGGAAAGAGAACGAGAAGCCAGGATCGGAGGCACACGCCATGAACACACAGCAACACCGTCCGTCACGCACCACGCTCTGTCTGCTCGCTGCAGCCATGCTTGCGATTGTCGCGACCAGCGTTCCGGTCGTCGCGCACCACGCCTTCGGCGCCGAATTCGATCCGAACCGCCCGGTCCTGCTCCGGGGCCCCATCGTCCGGGTCGAATGGGTCAACCCGCACACCTGGATCCACCTGGAGGTGACCAGCGACGACGGCACCAGCGAAGTGTGGATGGTCGAGGGGGGCACGCCGAACACGCTGCTGCGGCGCGGCCTGCGGCGGGACTACGTGCAGCCCGGCACGGTGGTGGTCGTCGACGGCTATCAGAGCAAGGACCGTACGGCTCGAGCCAATGCGCGCGACCTGACCTTCGAGGACGGCCGCAAGTTCTTCATGGGCTCGTCCGGCACCGGCGCACCGTACGACAACGAGCGGCGGGATCGGTAGTCCGACAACCTGATCGCAGAAGCGGGCGGCCCGGTGCGGCCGCCCGCTTCGACTCGCAACCGCGGTCGCCCTGCCGGCCTCCTGCGGCATCCGCCGCGGCCGGCCGAAGACTCCCCTACTCGTAGAAGACCGGCGCCGTCTGCAGCGTCTCGAACAGTGCCAGGTCGTGCTCGATCCAGAACGTGGCGTTGCGCTCGGCCACGAACGTCTCCACCCTCTCCATCGACTCCAGGGTCATCTCCGCGTCGAAGTTGAAGGTCGGCACGCGGCGCTCCTCCCGGCTGATCCGGAAGTGGTAGAGGTCGCCGGACAGCACCAGGGGACCTGTGTCGGCGAGGTCGAGGAACAGCACCTGGTGCCCCGGCGTGTGGCCCGGCGCAGAGACGATCTGCACGCGGCCGTCGCCGAACACGTCGTGGTCGCCGTCCAGGACCATCCGCTCCAGGTTCCGCATGTTGTCCAGGAGCGGCTCGGCCGCCTCCGCGCCAATCCCCTCCGGGAACGCCGCGTCGAGGTCGCCCTGCTGCACGAGCCACGTGCCACCCGTCAGCTCGCCCGCCACACCGACGTGGTCGAAGTGGATGTGGGAGAACGCGACGTAATCGAACGACCCGAGATCGCCCAGGTCGTACTCGGCGAGCTGCCCGGCGAGAGTCCGGTCGAGTCGCTGGCCGCTGTCGCTCCAGCCCTCGGTCTCGGCCACAGCCGACGGCAGGCCGCCGTCCCACAGCAACGTGCCGGCGGGGTGGTCGACGACGTAGCAGGGCACGATCAGCTCGCGCACGTCGGTCTCGTCGTCGGCGATGCTGAAGCGCTCGACCGTGTCGAAACGCAGCCGCCCGCACTCGAAGACGTACAGCTTGAGCGACTCTTCCGCCGCCGGCTCCTCGGCGGCCGGCGCGGGCTCCGGCTCTCCTCCTCCACCGCCGCACGCTACGGCGCCGAGCATCGACGCGAGCAGGACGGCTGCCAGGCGCATGCAGACGTTGCGTGACATGCGACCCGCCTTCACTGCTCGCCCGCTTCCCGCTCCTCGAGCCGCGCGCCGCCGAGGATGCCCGGCATCGCGTAGTTCCCCTCGTGGCAGGCGTACTCGAAGATCGGATCCATGGTCGACTCGTGGAGCAGCTCCACCGTCCACGGCCGCGTCCAGGTGTCGGCATCGTTCAGCGTGATCTCGTGCCGCAGCACGTCGGGGCCGATCCGCGTGTAGCGCTCGACGAGGTGGAGGTTCTCGGTCGACCCGCTGAAGCGCGCCTGCGGCGAGTAGTTCACCGTCTCGACGACGAGCGTGTCGCCTTCCCAGCGGCCGCGGGAGTCGCCGGCCCACTGCCGGATGCCGTCGTCGACGTGCGGGCGGCCGTCGAGCGGAATCACCCGGGTGAAGTGACCCATCTCCTGGAAGATCGCCACGTGCGTGGGCGTCTGCACGAGCTGGAAGTAGCTGTTGTAGCCGGCCCCCATGCGCGGCGCATCGAAGTGCAGGCAGCGATCGCCCAGGGTGCGATCCTCCGGGCCGTCCGAGGGATGCTCGGCCGCATAGGCCCGCCGCTCGGCTGCGCGCGCCGAGGCCGTTTCGGTCAGCGCCGGAATGCGCCCGTCGGGGGGATCGACGATCAGCGAGGTCCGGTTGTCCAGATGGCGCTCCACCAGCCAGAACGCGTTGTAGTTGCCGGTGATGACGTCGAAGTCCTGAAACTCGGCGTTGCCGAGCGCCTGTTGGATCAGCCGGTCGCCCAGCAGGTCGCCCGCCTGCTCGGCGTCGCGAAACTCCTGGATCCGCTGCGTCAGCTCCGCGAGCTCCTCGTCCGACAGCGTCGCCTGGCCGGCGAGCTGCTCGGGGCGCTCCATCGGCGTCGCGCTGTTGTTCATCCAGATGCCGGACAGGTCCGGCTGTCCGAACGGCGTCCGAGGCGCCGAGTAGTCGTCCTGGCCGAACGCCGCGACCGGCGCCAGCGCGAGAATCGCGGCCATCGCCGCCCATGCCGTGAAACTGCGGCTGCTCATCGAAACCTCCCGTGCTCCATCGTGGGAATACCGTCCGGCGAGGCGCCGCCGGCCCGTCATCCGATCACGATAGACGGCTGCGCGCGCGGGCGCAAGCGCTCCATGCTACAGTCGCCCGACATGTCGACGCCGCCCTCCTGGCAACGCTGGCTCCGCCAGCCGCAGTCGGTCTGGCTGCGCAGGGCGATCTTCCAGGTTCACCTCTGGTCGGGCCTCGGCATCGGCCTCTACGTCATCGCGATTTCGGTCAGCGGCAGCATCCTGGTCTACCGCAGCGAGCTGCGCCAGACCTTCGAGCCGCAACCGCGCCTGGTCGAGATCGTCGGCGAGCGGATGACCGCGGAGGAGCTGACCGCGGCGGCCGCGCGCGCCTACCCGGACCACAGCGTGCGGCGGGTGATCCTGCGCGACGACCTCGCGCAGGCGAGCACCGTCACCCTCGCCCGCGACGGCGAGCCGTCGCAGATCCTGTTCGACCCGTACACGGGAGAGGACCTCGGCAACCGGTTGCCGCTGCCCTACCGCCTCACGACGTGGCTGCTCGACCTGCACGACAACCTGCTCGGCGGCCAGACCGGCCGGCGCGTCAACGGCGTCGGGGCCATTCTGCTGACGCTGTCGGCCCTGACCGGCTCGATCATCTGGTGGCCGGGCAGCGCGGGCTGGCGCCGCGCCCTCACGGTGGACTGGCGCGCCAACTGGCGGCGGCTCACCTGGACCCTGCACGGCGCGATCGGCATCTGGACCCTGCTGTTCGTCCTGATGTGGGGCGTCACCGGCATCTACCTCGCGTTTCCCGAGCCGTTCACCGCCCTCGGCGACGCCATCGAGCCGTTCGACGAGGAATCGTTCGAGCCGCGCACCGTCGACATGATTCTCTACTGGGTGGCCCGGGTTCACTTCGGCCGCTTCGGCGGCACGCTCACCAAGGTCTCCTGGTTCGCGATCGGCCTGCTGCCGCCGGTGCTGTTCGTCACCGGCGCGATCATGTGGTGGAATCGGGTGCTCCGCCCCCGGATGACGTTCGCTGCGCCCGGCCGCGCCGCCGTACCGGCCGCGGCCCAGGAGTAAGGAAACAGCCATGCACAGTCAGAATTCGCGTCGACCGTTCCGTGTCTCCATCGGCGCCTTCATCATCACCGCACTCGTGACCCTGACACACGCCATGACCGCAACAGCCCAGAACCGCATGCCTCCCCTGCCGGAGGACCAGATGACCCCGGAGCAGCAGGCCGCCGTCGAGGAGTTCAAGGCGGCCCGCAACACCGACCGCTTCGGCGGGCCGTTCATGGTGCTGCTCCGCAGCCCCGAGATGATGAACCGCGCCCGCAACGTCGGCGACTACGTCCGCTTCCGCAGCGCCCTGCCGCCGCGCCTGAGCGAGTTCGTCATCCTGCTCACCGCGCGCCACTGGACGCAGAACTACGAGTGGTACGTGCACGCCCCGATCGCCGAGCGCGAAGGGCTCGACACGGCCATCATCGAGGCGGTGGCCGACGGGCGCCGCCCGGCGGAGCTGGCCGGCGACGAAGCCGCGGTCTACGACTTCTGCATGGAGCTGCTGCGCAACCACGAGGTCAGCGACCCCACCTACGCGCGGATGGTGGAGCACCTGGGCGAGATGGGGGTCATCGACACCATCGGCATCCTGGGCTACTACCAGTTGCTGGCGATGGCGATGAACACGGCGCGGACGCCGCTGCCGGAGGGCGTGGAGCCCGGGCTACTGTCGTTCCCACGGTGACTATCCGGCAGTGGTTGAGAGCGCAAACCGGCATGGCCGTCGGGGATCATGCTCTCTTGACGGATCGCGGGCCCCTTCTGACACCTCCCTTGCGCCGCAAATTCAAACCCGACAAGTACAGGTCGGGCACGTCAATCTGGTCACCGGAACGTTGCCGGAACACACCGAGGTCGATCAGGTATCAACGAAATCCGTCGGCTGCTCCACCGGCGGGCGAACATCGGGGCCTTCACGGGGCCCCCACGTGTTCATCCAGTCGGCATCGAACAAGTCGACAATCTCCTTCCGCGTCCAGGGCACAAGTCGATCCAGCGTCAGTCGCTCCTTCACCCCCTCCAGCCAAAGGCCACTCGCACGCCACGTCAGCCTGGAACAACACGCGGGCGGCATGAAGCACCGCCCGCGCGGCCATTCGCGCTACCGCGGCGCTACAGCTACTCCGGCAGCGCCAGCGACACCAGCGACCCGGGCAGCCGGTTCGCGCCGCCCGCGATCGGGACGACGATGTACTGCCGGCCCTCGTGCAGGTAGCTCATCGGAATGCTGGTGGCCGGGGCCGGCATCTCGACGGCGCCGAGCCGCGCGCCGTCGGCCTTGTTCACCGCGTACAGCAGCGGACGCGCGCCGCGTCCCTCGCTGTACATGAGCAACGTCTTGCTCACCAGCGTCAGCGCCTGGCTCCGCACCCCGGTGTTCGGCAGGTCCACGCCTTCCAGGGCCGGGTGGTTCCGGATCCGCTCGGGCGTGTCGCCGTTGGGAATCGTCCACAGCGTATCGCCCGTGTTCATGTCGATGGCGGTGATCCGGCCGTACGGAGGCTTGAAGAGCGGCAGCCCCTGCGGGCCCTGCAGGAAGCCGTTGTCGGTGGCGTATTTCGCCACGGTGCGGCCGATCGGATTCGGATCGGCGGCATCGCCCACCTCGCCGGGGCTCAGGATCGGCGCCGCGCACAGGGTCATCGACGCCGCGTAGAGGATGCCGGTCTCCGGGTCGGCCGCGGTGCCGCCGGTGATGTTGGTCCCGCCGCCGGGTCCGGGGCAGTGGATCGCCCCCCGCTTGCCGAGGTCGTTGTCCGGGTGCAGGGGCGGCGTGAACATCGAGCCGTACTCGAACTGATTGAGAATCTCCAGCGCCTGCTGCCGGAGCTCCGGCGTGAAGTCGATCAGGTCGTCCTCGGTGACGTCCTGCAGGTCGTAGGCGGCCGGCTTCGTCGGGAACGGCTGGGTCGGCGAATACCACTCGCCCGGCACGTGCCCGCGCGGCACGGGACGCTCCTCGATGGGCCAGATCGGCTCGCCGGTCTCGCGGTTGAAAACGTAGGCGAACGCCTGCTTGGTGGTCTGCACCAGGATCGGCACCTCGCGCCCGTCGATGGTGACGTCGAGCAGGTTCGGGGCGGTCGGGTTGTCGCGGTTCCAGATGTCGTGGTGCACGGTCTGGAAATGCCACTCGCGCTGGCCGGTGCGCACGTCGAGGGCCAGGATGCTGGTCGCGAACAGGTTGTCGCCCGGATGGAAGCCGCCCCAGTAGTCGTTGGTCGGCGGGTCGGTGACGACGTAGACGAGGCCGCGCTCGGAGTCGGCCGACAGCGGCGCCCACGCCGAGACGTTGCCGGTCCACTGCCAGGCGTCGTTCTCCCACGTGTCGAAGCCGAACTCGCTCTCCGACTGCGGGATCACGTTGAACTTCCAGAGGTGCTCGCCGCTGGCCGCGTCATAGGCCAGGATATGCCCCGGCACGTTCTCCTGCCGGGTCTGCCGGTAGCCCTGCTCGTGCGAGTTGCCGACCACGACCACCCCGTTGACGACGATGGGCGGCGAGGAGTTGGTGATGTAGCCGACGGTCGACGGCAGCCCGTCGGTCGGATGGTACTCGTAGCCGAAGTCGGCCAGCAGATCGACGGTGCCGTCGTTGCCGAAGCTCTCGATCAGGTCGCCGGTGTCCGGGTCGAGCGCGTGGAGAAAGAACCCGGGCGTGACGACGTAGATGCGGCCCTCGCCGTTCACGACGTCGTAGGCGACGCCCTTCCCGTAGTTCTTCCGCATCGAGTTCTCCCACCGTTTCGTGGGCGGCTCGCGGAAGGTCCAGAGGGTCTCGCCCGTCGCCGGATCCATCGCGACGACGGTGCGGCGGTAGCCGGCCACCCCGAAGAGCTTCCCTTCGGCGTAGATCGGAGTCGACCGCATGACGTTGTCTACGGTCGGCCCGTAGTTGTCGCCGCGCCAGAGCCAGGCGACCTCCAGGTCCTCGAAGTTCTCCGCGTCGATCTGGTCGAACGGCGTGTAGCGGCTGCTGCGCTCGTCGCCGCCCCAGTGGGTCCAGCCGCCGCCCTGCGCGGCCGCGCCGCCGGCGCTCACGAGCCCGGCCAGGACCAGCCCGGCGACCGGGGCTCCACTCCATCGCAATCGTGTCATCGTGTCGATCTCCCCCTGTAACGAAACCGGATCATTATGTCCCATATGATCAGGCAGCCGGGAGGCGACGCCGCCCGGCGACTCGAGGCCCTGCAACGATGGAGGAACCGAGCATGCCGACGATTCTGCGGGCCGCGGCGATCGCGACCGCCGTCCTGATCGGGATCGCCCCGCCGGCCCTCGCGCAGGACGAGAACGAGCGCGACCACCTGATCGACGTGCGGGAGATCAACGTCTTCGTCGACGATCTCGCGCCGGACGCCGAGGCGGCAGGCCTGACCCGCGAGGCCATCGAAGCGGCCGTCGAGGGCCGGCTCCGCGAGCAGGGCGTGCCGCTCGGCCGCTCGCAGCTCGCGGGCGACCTCTACGTGCGCGTCGCCACGCACCGCGGCACGACCGGCCTGTACGCGTACTTCGCCCGGGTGTCGCTGCAGCAGCTCGTCACCATCGAAGGAAACCAGGAGCGCGCGTTCGTCGACACCTGGGATCTGGACTCGCTCGGGACGGTCGGCGAGGCGAACCTGCCGCAGGTGCAGCGGGTCGTGCTGCAGATCGTCGACGCGTTCATCGACGACTACTTCGCCGTCAACGACCCGCGGTAGGCAGCTCGCAGTGGGGCACTGCGGTGTCGAGAGCGGAGAGGCCGCCGGACCACGCGGATCGAACCAAGGCACGTTCGGTAGAATCAGCGGCGACTGAAGACACCGCTTCACGGAGGAAAGTCATGCGATTCGCCAGCGTCGCCGCCATCGTCTTCGCCGCATTCACGATCCTGCTCGCGGGATCCGCGCCCGCCGCCGCTCAGTCCTGGTCGCCGCCATCGCCCGAGGAACGGTGTCCCAGCAAGTGGGGCGCCGGAGACGAGCGGGGCGCGGCCAACCACATGGGCCCCGAGACGGTACTGAAGGCGGCCCGCCTGATCCAGGCCGGCCGGGTGATCGAGCTCGGGCAGGTGCTGAGAAGCTCCATGCCGCTCGGCGCCCGCCACTTCGACCTCTACATGAAGCCGACCGGCCCGTCCACGGGTTCGAACCGGCGCGGGTCGAACGAGGAGCTGGTCGTCGCCGAGATGGGCCAGGTGGGCACGCAGTTCGACGGCTTCACGCACCAGACCATCGGCGACAGCCTGTACAACTGCGTCGACCAGAACGAGGTCATGACGCGGACGGGCTTCGTGCGGCTCGGCGTCGAGAACGTCGGCACGCTCATGACCCGCGGCGTGCTCATCGACGTGGCGGCGCTGAAGGGCGTCGACATGCTGCCCGACACGTACGAGATCACGGTCGACGACCTGCAGCAGGCGCTCGATCGGCAGGGCGTGGCGCTGGAACCGGGCGATGCGGTGCTGATCCATACCGGGTGGGGCGTGCTCTGGGACACCGACGGGGAGCGTTTCATGGCGACGAACCCGGGGATCGGCGTCGCGGCCGCGCAGTGGCTCGTGGAGCAGGACCCGATGCTGCTGGGGGCCGACAACCAGCCGGTCGAGGTCTCGCCCAACCCGGACCCGGAAGTCTCGCTGCCGATCCACCAGATCATGCTGGTGGTCAACGGCATCCACCTGGTGGAGCGGATGCGGCTGGCCGAGCTGGCAGAGGCGGGGGTCTACGAGTTCGCGTTCGTCGTGCAGCCGTTGAAGATCGAGGGCGCCACCGGCTCGACGGTCGCACCAGTCGCGATCTACTGACGTCGAGCCACCGCGCCGGCCGGAGACGGGCCGCACGGAGTCCTTCGCCGGTCGGCGCGAGGCGAATCGAACATGGCATGGGACGGACGCGCGGAACATGGAAGAACCGAGTCCGCGCGCCGACTACAATGACCATATGCTCGATGCCGATGACGTCAGGGCCGGTCTCGACGCTCTCGTCCGGCAACCGCCCCGGCGCGACGCAATCACACTCTCTGCGCAGTACCTGCGCGACATCGCCCGCGTCGAGGCGCTCCCCGAGAATCGCGACGGCACTGACAAGACGTGGGTGCTGACGCTCGCGGAAGAGCTGCTGCGGCTGCACCGCAACGTCGCACGCCTCCGGTGAGCCGCCGTGGTCTCGTTCCCTTCGTTCGTCGACGCCCTTCACCGGCGACGCGTGCGATTCGTGCTGATTGGCATCTGGGGAGTGAACGCGCACGCTTCCGACGGGGCCGCCGTCTTCACCACGAACGATTTCGACCTCTTTCTGCCGCCGGACCCGGACAACCTTCTCGAGACCTGGCGAGCATGCGACGAGCTCGGCTTCGCGCTTCAGGCCGGCGTTGAACCGCTCGGCATCCCCCACGACCGCCTGCTGGCCCAACGCGTCGTGGACCGGCGCGGGCTCGTGCGGGCAACCGCTCCCGGCGGCCTGGCCATCGACCTGACGCTCGTCATGAGCGCCTTCGATTTCGATCAGGTCTGGTCGGAGCGGCGCCGGTTCATCATGGACGGCGTCGAGGTCCCGGTGGCCCGGCTGAGCCACATAGTCCGCTCGAAGACAGCCGCGGGGCGAGAGAAGGACCGCCTGTTCCTCGCGACCCATGCCGACACCCTGCGTCAGATGTTGACCGCCGACGAGGACCGGCGGTAGTCAATCGCACGGCGGCAATCTGCTGAGCGAAGAGAGGGCACGGAAAACGGTCCGGCCACCGCCGCCCGTACCCTCCGATTCACTGCTGTCCGCCGGCGGCCTCCCTGGCCTCCAGGGCACGGGCGCCGCCGAGCATGAGGGGCATCGAGTGGTGTCCCTCGTGGCAGGCGTACTCCCACTTCTCGCCGTCGAGCATCTGCATCGGCACCTCGAAGGTCCACGGGCGCTCCCAGGTCTCCGGATCGCTCACCGTGGCCTGGTACAGCAGCGTCTCCGCGTCGATGCGGGTCAGCCGCTCGGTCAGGTGCATGCTCCCGGTGGTGGAGCGCCACTGCCGGCGGGCATCGAGGTTCGTCGTCTCGATGACGAGCGTGTCTCCGTCCCAGTAACCGCGCGACTCGCCCGACCACTGGAGCATGTCGGCCGGCAGCGCCGGACGGCCATCCAGCGGGACGATGCGCACGGTGTTCACCATCTCGGTGACGATCGCGACGTGCTCCGGCGTCTGGAACAACTGCATGTTGTTGTTGTAGGCGCTCGGGGTCATCGGCGGCCCCGCGTTGAAGCCCAGGAGGCAGCGGTCGTAGGTGCTGAAGTCCAGCCAGGAGTCGGCCGGCTGGTTCCGGCGGTGTTCGCGGTACGCGTCCACCCGGCGTTGCCCCTCCGCCGTGAGCGGCGGATAGCGTCCGTTCGGCGGGTCGACGATCAGCGAGGTCCGGCCCGTGGCGACCGCCTCCAGGCCCTGATCCAGCCACGTGTGGTTGTAGGAGCCGTTCCCGCCGTCCGGCCGCCGGTCGACGTTCGTTCCCGCCTCGGTCCGTTGCGCCGGCGTCTCCAGGAAGTTGTTCAGGCGGTCGAGCGCCTGCTGCTCCAGGTCGGCGACCTCCTCGGCGGTCAGGAACTCCTTGTCGGCCAGCTCCTCGGGGCGCTCCATGCGGGTGATGCTCCGGTAATCCCAGACGCCCCCGAGGTCGGGTGCGCCCCAGGCGGTACGCGGCGACTCGGTCTGGGCGCCGGCGGGCGCCGGCGCCAGGGCCAGGATCGCGCACGCCGCCACGAAGGCGCCGGCGAACGTCGTCATTCGATAGCTCATTTCGTCCTCCCGTTCACGAGGCTGCCCGCGCCGGCCTGCGGAGCAGCGATATCAACTCTCGATTGTACCGCCGTCCCCCGGCTGCATCGACCGTCTCCCGAGCGGTGCGTGCGGGTTCTTTCACCTGCGCACCGCAGCCGGGGTCGTCATTCCGCGAGCGGGTCCGGCCGGAGCTGGAAGTGAATGATCGAGCTCCGCCGGCTCTTGCCCCCTTCGATGTGCCAGTTCAGGTTCGACCCGTAGTTCGCCCACAGGCCCCGCCCCTTCCAGCCGGCGTCCGCGTCGTCGATCCGGCCGTCGAGCCCGCGGGCGAAGAAGCCGAGCGGATACGGCACCCGCAGCACCACCCACTCACGGGTCTCGGGAAGCAGGGCCAACAGCGAGTCGGAGCCTGACCCGGGCGCGATCGGCACGTTGGCCCCCAGCCCGAGCGTGTCGAACTGGTCCACCCAGTTGTAATAGTGGTAGTCGGCGCTGCCCGGATCGGTGACACCCTTCATCTGCGGTCCGGGCGTCGGGTACAGGGTCCAGCCCTCCGGGCAGTGCTGGCCGGTCGCCTCCGGACCGTTCAGGACGCCGCACTTGCCGCGGTCGAAGCTCGCCATGTGCCCGCTGCCGGACAGCGCCGTCCAGATGACGCCGTTCCGGTCCACGTCGACGCCGCGCGGCGCGTGCCCGGTCCGTGCCGGGTCGACCGCGGGATTCTCGATGGACGGCGGCTCGTAGACCTCCGCGATGCAGGTCTCCGGCGGGCTGTCGCCCCGGTCGAGACGGACGAGCCGGCCGGGAAACGGTCCGGTACGGGCGATCCAGGCCGAGTCGTCCACCGGGTTGGCGATGATCCCGTAGGCGAATCCGGCCAGACGCGTATCGCGCGCCGGATCGACCTCGTCGCCCGGCTCGTTCCACGGGCGCGTGATGCGCCCGTCGCCGTTGGTGTCGATGACGGTCGGGCACCAGCCCTGCGACGCCTGCTCGTTGCCGGTCTCGTCGTACAGCTTCGTGTCCAGCCAGCCGACCACGTTGGGGTCGCCGCTGAACCAGAGGGTGTCGCTCTCGTCCTCGGCGAACTGCAGGTGGTGCGTCCCGTAGCAACTGTCGATGAGGGTGAACGTCTCGGTCTCGGGGTCGTAGACCGAGATCTGCCGGCCGCTGCGCTCGACCGGAAAGTAGCGCGCCGACGGGTGCGCCGATCCGTCCTTGCACCACTCGGGGTTGTTGCGGCGGCGGATCGTCGAGGTCAGCCAGACCCGGCCCCGACCGTCCATCATCGGGTTGTGCGGATTGGCCGGCGCGTCGAAGATGATCTCGTCCCCCCAGTACGGCGACGGCTCGAAGCCGGGCGCGGTCGGGAACATCGACGGCACCATCTCGGCCGGCTCCCGGAGCGGGATGGGGATCTCGATCGATGCATGCCGCGCCGTGTCGGTGACCACCAGCGTGTCCTCCGTGATCGAGACGCCGTAGACGAGGCCGTCGGCGTTGACGGTGGGCTGCCGCTTGTCGGTGGTGATCTCGTCGTGGACGTACGAGGTCTCCCCCGCCCACTCCCACATGGTGAGCACCAGGTTGCGTTCGACCCCCTGCGGGCGCGGCGGAGCCTCCGGCACCTCGCCGGCGGCGATGCGGTCGCTCCAGTCGGCGAACATGGCCAGCCCGCGATCGCGGCCGAAGCGGTTCAGCACGCCGCTCATCTGCGCGCCGCGCTGCCCGAACGCGACCCGGTGGTCCCATGCCTCGACCGACGAGTCGAACCCGTCAAGGTGGCTGAGGTCGAACGTGAACCGGTTGCCCATCTGGTGGCAGAGCTGGCAGCCCTGCTTGGTTACGTCGACCCAGGCGGCCTGACTCCGGAGGGCCGGCGAGATGCCGTTGCCGCCGGGCCCGGTGCCGGGGAACTCGTCGGCCGCGGGCGGCTCGAGTAGCGAGTACCAGTAGTTGGCCGGGTAGACCGCGGCCGCTTGCTGCGGCGTGGCGGCCGGCGTCACCTCCAGCGTCACGGTCTCCCCCGGCCGGGCCGTCACCGGCTCGGAATCGACCAGCCCGTAGCCGCGGACCCAGACACGGTACGCCGCGCCCGGCAGGTCCGGAACGAGGAACCGCCCGTCGTCGCCGGTGACGACGATCTTCCGGAACAGCGTGTCGAGATCGTCGGTCTCGGCGATGACCCAGACGCCCGCCTCGGGACCGTCGGGACTGCGCACGACACCCCGCAGGTCCGCTTCCGGCTCTGCCGCCGGCTCCTGCACGGCGCCGAGCGAGGCCGCGAACGCGACGACGAGCGCCGCGGCGAGCCAATGGATTCGTACGTGTCGCATCATCGACCTCCTTCGTTGCCCCGGCCGGGATACCTGTCGCGTGATTCTGCACCGGTTGTCAGCAATCTTCCAAGCCGACCGAATCGGACGCGGTCACTCTCGTCGCCCACCTGCTCGCAAAACCCGATTCATCGCGTCGATGACGACATCGGGTGCGGGATGCGCATTCGATGCGGCTCGACATCACGGAGCCGGTATAGCCACGTACCCCGCGATTCCACATCGCAGCACCAGGAAACGCTTGGAATCTGCGCCTCGCGCACGGACTGGCGCTACTGCTGGGAACCGACCGTTTGTCGGACTCGGACACACTGTCGTGATCCTCGCCCCGGCGGTCGAATGCTCGTACAATGGTGGCGCTCACGGGAGCGGAACCACGGACGAGAATCTGGAGCAGCAAACGATGAAGTATCTTGCGCGCGCATTCATGGTAGCGGTGGCCTCGGCGCTGTTGATCGGCGTCGTCTCGGACGCGGCGGCGCAGGACTGGCCGCAGTGGCGCGGGCCGGCGCGCGACGGCGTGGCGGCGGCCTTCGACGTGCCGGCGAGCTGGCCGGACACGCTGCAACGGCACTGGTCGGTGGAGATCGGACTCGGCTACGCCAGTCCCGTGCTGATCGGCGACCGCCTGTACATGTTCAGCCGCCAGGGCGAGGACGAGGTCATGACCGCGCTCGACGCCGGCACCGGCGAGACGGTCTGGCGGACAAGCTATGCCGCGCCGTTCGACATGAACCCGTCGACGGCCCGCCATCGCGCGGGTCCGAAGTCGACGCCGACGTTCGCCGACGGCCGTCTCTTCACGCACGGCATGACGGGCACCGTCACCGCGTTCGACGCATCCGGCGGCGAGCAGCTCTGGCAGTATCCCGGCACCGGCCTCACGCCGCTCTTCCACACGTCGATGTCGCCCCTCGTGGTCGGCGACCTCGTCGTCGTGCACGTCGGCGGCCACAACGACGGCGCGTTGACCGCGTTCGACGTTGCCACCGGAACGGTGCGCTGGAGCTGGGACGGCGACGGGCCGGCCTACGGCTCGCCGATGCTGTTCGAGCTGGGCGGATCGCGGCAGGTGGTCGTCTTCACGCAGGGGCATTTCGTCGGCGTGGCGCTGGAGACCGGCGCGCTGCTCTGGAGCCGGCCGTTCACGACACCGGCCGTGACCACGTCGCAGACGCCGCTCCTCTACGAGGACATGGTGATTCAGACCGGCCGCGCCAACGGCGTGACCGCGTTCCGCGTCAGCCCCGGCGCAGGCGGCTGGACCACCGAGGACGTCTGGCACACCGACGAGGTCGGGCTCCACATGACCAACGGCGTCATCAACGAGGGCGTCCTCTACGGGCTCTCGCACCTGAACAGCGGCCAGTACTTCGGCCTCGATCTGGACACCGGCGAGGTCCTCTGGACCAGCCCGCCGCGGCAGGCCGAGAACGCCTCGATCCTGCGCTCCGGCGACACCATCCTCTCGCTGGAGGACGACGCCGAGCTGGTCGTCCTGTCCCACAGCCGGAGCGCGTTCAACCCCGTGCAGCGGTACGAGGTGGCCGACAGCGAAACCTGGACGGCGCCGACGCTCACAGGCAACCGGCTCTTCATCAAGGACATTTCGACGCTGGCGCTCTGGACGCTCGACTGATCCGGGCACGGCCCGTCATCTTCGAAGGAGTGGGGCAGAATGACGCTGACAACCCGTACGCAACTGCGACTCGGTCTGGCCGTCGCGTGTCTCGCCGTCGCCGGGATCCTCTACATCACCGCGGATTCCGGCTCGGTCGCCGCGGCCCAGAGCAACTTCGTCGGGGGCGATCCGACCCGCCCGGATTCGTCCGACATCCGCGCCGTCCGCCTGCGGTTCGAAGCGGGCGCCCGGTCGAACTGGCACAGCCACGGCAACTGGCAGATCATCATGGCCGAAGAGGGCCGGGGGCGAACCCAGGTCCGCGGGGAGCCGATACAGATCCTGGAGGCGGGCGACAACCCGGTCTACGCCGGACCCGGCGTGGTCCATTGGCACGGCGCGGCCCCCGACCAGCACATGGTCCAGCTCACCTTCGTCAGCGGCCAGACGAGCTGGGAAGGTCCGGTCAGCGATGACGACTATCTCGGCCGCTAGGAGTCTGCGCCGCAGGAACATCGCAGATCTTCCAGTCAGGCCCGGTTGGGCGGCAGGAGCCGCAGGCGGCGATTGCCGGGCCGGCGGCAGCAGGAAAGGGACGCGGGGCACGACGGTCCACTCCGCGCCCAGCCTCCGTTCGGCGGCGTTCGCGACGATGGTCTGCGCCGGCGCGCTGGCGCTGGTCGTCGCACCGCCGCTCGCGGCGCAGGAGACGGAAGAGCCGTCGGTCTGGGACGGCGTCTACTCCACCGAGCAGGCGATGCGCGGCAAGAAGCTCTACGAGGCGACCTGCTCCCGGTGCCACGGAGAAGATCTCTCCGGCGCCAACGCGCGGCCGCTGGCCGGCGAGAGCTTCATCCGCGACTGGGGCGGCCTGAAGCTGGACGGCGTCCTCACCCGCGCGAAGACGATGCCGCCCGGCGGGGCGGGCACGCTCGGAGAAGCCGGGTACGTCGACATCATCGCCTACGTGCTCGAGGTGAACGAGTTCCCGCACGGCGAGGCGGAGCTGACCGCCGAGCGTGCCGGCGACGTGCTGGTCTACGGCGCGGACGGCCCCGACGCGGTGCCGAACTTCGCCATGGTGCAGGTGGTCGGCTGCCTCGCGCGGGACGACCGCACCTGGATCGTCACCGACGGCAGCGAGCCGATCCGCACGCGCGACCCCGACGCCTCGACCGGCGACGTGCTCGCGCTCACGCAGGCGATGCCCCTCGGGGGCAACACGTTCGAGCTGATGTACGTCTTCCCCGATCCGGACCCCTACGAAGGCCACCGCGTCGAGGCCAAGGGATTTCTGATCCGAAGGGACGACTCGGCTGACGCAATCAACGTGACGGCGGTGGCCAGCCTGGACGAGGCATGCCGGCTTCCGGAGTCTGCGCCGTAGCGCGGGGCAGACTCCTGGCCGGGCCCGGTTGGGCGGCAATCGGAGCCGCAGGTGACGATTGTCCGGCGCCCGGGCGATCTGACGGGGCCTTCCGTCCGGGGTAGCGCGAGGACATCGATGACCGGTCGTTGTGCGCCTTTCCTGGTGAGCGGGGTCGCCGTCTCGATGCTGGCGTGCGGATCCGCCGACCGCTCGGATACCGCCGAATCGACCCCGCTGGAGGCTCTGTCCCCGGCGCAGCGTCAGTTTGTCGGCACGTGGTCGCTGGCAACCATCGAGCGGCGCAGCGTCGACGGCGAGCCTCTCGCGCCGCCGGTCGAAGACCGCCTCGGCTACCTCATCTACGACACATCCGGGTACATGGGCGTGACGATCATGCGCCCCGATCGAGCGCCGTACTCGGAGGACGGGCCGACCGCCGACGAAGCGCTCGCGCAGCTCGGCAGCTATACGTCCTACTTCGGGCGGTTCACTGCGGACGAGGCCGAGGGAACCGTCACGCATCACGTCGAGGGAAGCCTGAACCCGAACGGCGCCGGCTCGGACTACACGCGCTTCTACACCCGCACCGAAGACCGCCTGACCCTCCAGCCGCCCCCCGGCGCCGACGGTTCGACGACAACGCTGACCTGGATGCGGCAGCCCGACCTGCCGGCGTCCGAGACGACCGCTGCGCACCGGCAGCTCTTCGGTGCGTACCGCATCGATTCCGTCTCCCGACACACGACCGACGGCTTCGAGATCGAGAGCGGCCAGTGGGAGACCGGCCACCTCTTCTACGCGCCGTCGGGACACATGTCGGTACACCTCATGCGACCCGGACGCGCGCCGCTCGCCGGTGATTCACCGACCGCCGACGAAGCGCTCCGCCTGACCGAGAGCTACGCAAGCTACTTCGGCCCGTTCTCGGTGCGCGAGATGGCGGGCTGCATCACCTGTCCGGGTCCGCGCGACCAGGGATACCTGACCCACCACCGGATCGGCAGCGAGGATCCGCGCGGCAGCGGAACCGACGCGCGGCGCTACTACGAGTTGACCGACACGCACCTCACGTTGCGGCCTCCGGTAGGCACCGACGACGAGGGCCGCGAGGTGGTGACGGCGATCCGCTGGGAGCGGCTGCCGACTCGATAGCGGCGCCGGCTCGTCATCCGGACCGCAGCGGTGAGGCTCCCCCGTGCGCGCGGCCCAGTCCAGGAGTACCCTCAGGTTTCGTCGCCGGGCGGCTGCCACCGCACCGCCAGCTTTCTGCGATTGGCGGCGCAGTCCCGCAAGTACAGGTTTATCAGCGTCTGGTAGGGAATGCCCGTCTCGGTGGCCAAGCCCTCGAAATAGTGAATGATGTCCTGATCGAGCCGGATCGTGACCTGCCGCTTCAGGCGCTTCGAGTAGGGATTCCGTCGTGCCGTGGAGAAGTCGTAGTGTTCCCTCATCGCTCAAGCCTGTCCGTGTACGTCCCGCGCTCCGCCCGGTTGGCCTTCCGTGCAGAGATGATTCGGATGGCGTCGCCCGCGGCCCGAACGCAGTGACACACCACGAGAGTCCTGGCCATGGCACTGAGCCCCAGCAGGACGAAACGCTCTTCCGGATGAGACTGGTCGGGATCGGGAATCAAGAGCGCAAACTCGTCCAGGAACACGGAACGGGCCTCTTCGAAGGACACCGCGTACTTCCGCCGGTTCAGCGCGTTCTTCCGTTCGTCCCACTCGAAACGGACGCCAGCCATACTGCACGCACTACATTGTAGTTTAACTGCCGTGCAGGTGTACGATGCCGGCATGCAGCGACCGCAGCCCGATTCGGTGCTCGACGCGGTGGCCGCGACGGCGCGTGCGACGGCCGGGCTCGACTTGCTGATCCTGTTCGGTTCTCGCGCACGAGGCAACGCTCGGCCCGGCGCGGACTGGGACTTCGGGTACCTTGCGGATGCGGCGGCCGACATCCCGGGGCTGCTGGCCGCCCAGGTCGAGGCGCTCGAAGACGATCGCATCGACCTGGTCGATCTGGATCGAGCCAGTGGCTTGCTGCGCTACCGGGCGGCCTGCGACGGACTGCTGGTGTACGAGGCCACGCCGGAGCTGTTCGATCGCTACCGGCTGCAGGCGGCGCAGTTCTGGTGCGACAACGCGCCGGTCTTCGAACGCGGGTACGACGAGGTCCTGGAGGCGTTGCGGCCGTGAGCCTTATCGACCGGGCAGTGCTCGCCGAGCGCACCATGACCGTCCAGCGGCATCTGGCGAGGGTGGCGGACCGACTGCCGGCCTCGGCGGCCGACTTCGCGCCGGCGACCGATGCATCGGATGCCGTCGTGCTGCATCTCTGGCAGGCCACCCAGATCGTATCGATGTCGCGATGAGCGCTTGTCTTGCGTTACGGCTGGGTACTCCCGGCAGCTATGCGGATGCGTTCCGGCGCCTCGAACAGGCGGGCATCATCGAAACTGCGGTCGCCGACCGCCTGGTACGCGCGGCCGGGTTTCGCAATATCGTGGCGCACGCCTACGAGTCGTTGGACTTGAGACGGGTCCACCAGGCAGCGACCGATGGACCCGCCGACCTGCTGCAGTTTCTGAGCCGTCTCAAGAACCACGCCCCGTAGCAATGCTCCGACCGGTGACTGCGCCGCAGGTCAGGAGGTCACTGCTCGACGGGAACCTGCACGCCCGCCGCTTCCATCGCCGCACGAACGGCGGCGGCGGTCGCCGGGCTGCTCACGATGTTCATGCCGCGATGCACGCCTGCCGCGATGTCGAACGGCGTCCAACCCTGAGAATTGGGCTGGTTCCAGACATCGACGTCGGCGCCCGCCTCGGCCAGCAGCGTCACCACGCTGGGCACGTGCTTGTAGGCCGCGCCGTGCATGGCGGTCTCCCCGTTGTCGTCGATGGCGTTCAGGTCGCCGCCGCCGAGTTCCAGCGCCACCTCGACCGCCTCGAGCACCTCCGGCTCGGTACCGGGATCCTCGCCGGGCGCGGAAGTGCCGACGCCGGCCGCCACCATGAGGGGCGTGGTGCCGTCGTCGTTCGGCAGCAGCGGGTCCGCGCCCAGCTCGGCGAGCAGCCGCATCAGGTCGGCGTCTCCGGTGCGCGCGGCGAGCAGGAACGGCGTCCCGCCGAGAAAGTTGAGCCGCGTGATCCCGGCCGGCGGTCGAGTGGTAACGCGGGCGTTCACGTCGGCCCCGGCGTCAACGATCTTCCGCACGAACTCCAGGCCCGTCATGCTGCCGGAGCCTTTGGGCGACGGGTTGTTGCTGCCGGCGATGCCCGCCTTGCGCACCCACGACACCTGGTGCAGCGCCGTCCAGCCGCGCGAGGCGACGTTGACGTCGGCGCCCCGGTCGACCAGCAGGCCGGCCAGCTCGTAGTGCGCGTTGGCCGCGGCCAGCAGGAACGCGTTCAGGCCGGTGGCCGAGCGCTCGGCGCTGGTCCCGCCGCGGCGCGTCTCCTGTGCGACGGGGAGCGATTCCTCTACGTCGACGCCGGCTTCCAACAGCGTCTGCACTACGTCGATACGTCCCTCGCGCACCGCGAACAGCAACGGCGTCCACCCCTTCGCGGACCGGGCGGAGACGTCGCCGCCGTAGGACAGCATCGTCGGGATCAACTGCGCATGCCCCTCGGCCGCCGCCCACATCAGGGCGGTCTGGCCGCGCCAGGACTCGGCCGCGTTCACGTCGGCGCCCCGCTCCAGAAGCAGCCTGACGATGTCGAGAGCCCCCGTCCGGGCCGCGGTCATCAAGGCGGTCTCGCCCTCCGCCAGCGCCGTGTCGGCGTCTGCCCCGGCATCGAGCAGCAGCTCGGCAACGGCTGCGTTGCCGTTCGTGCAGGCCAGCGAGAGCGGACGCACGCCGTAGCGGTTGGCTGCCGCAGCATCGGCTCCCGCTTCGAGCAGGAGTTCGACGATGGCGGCGTCGTCGGCATGCACCGCCCAGTGCAACGGGGTCGTGCCGTCGGGATCCGCGGCCGTGACGTCGGCCCCGCGCGCGATCGCCGCGCGCACGCCGTCCTCATCGACCGCCTCGATGGCTGCAATCAGGCCGGGGTCGGCCGCTTCCGCCGCAATGGCGGGGCTGAACCCGACGGACGCAACCGCAATCAACAGGAACGCAACGAACGAGAGGCTCACGCGCTGCATGGAAATCTCCTCGCAAAATGCGATGCGGGCTGCCGGCCTGAAGAAGCCGACAGCCCGCGGTTACTGCCCGTAGCCCGTCGACCGCCCCCGCTACAGCGAGAGCGGCTCGATGACGGCGCCGAGGTGCCCCGTGCTGTCGGCGAACTCGTCGAGGTGCACGCCGACGTCGTCGAGCAGCGTCAGGTGCAGATTCGCCAGCGGGGTCAGCTCGTCGTACTTGACGTGCCGGCCGCCCTTGATCTTCGACCCCGCGCCGCTCGCCACGACGATCGGCAGGTTGCGGTGGTCGTGCACGTTCGGGTTGCCGAGGCCGCTGCCGAGCATGTAGGTCGTGTGGTCGAGCAGCGTCCCGTCGCCGTCCTCGGTCGTCTTCAGCTTCTCTACCATGTAGCCGAAGAGCGAGACGTGGTACTGGTTGATCTTCGCCAGCTTGGCGAGCTTCTCCGGATCGTCGACGTGGTGCGACGTCGGGTGGTGCGGCTCTGGGACGCCGATCTGCGGGTAGGTCCGGGTGCTCGCCTCGCGCGCCATCTGGAACGTGATGACGCGGGTCAGGTCGGCGCGCAGCGCCAGCACCTGCAGGTCGTACATCAGCTTGACGTGCTCCTCCCAGACCTCGGGCACGCTGGTCGGGCGGGTCAGATTGCTCAGCGGCGAGTCGGCCGCCGACGCCTCGGCGCGCTGGATGCGCCGCTCGACCTCGCGGACGGTGTCGAGGTACTCGTTCACCCGGTGCTTGTCGCTGGTGCCGAGCTGCGACTGCAGGCTGGCCATGTCGTCGAGCACCCAGTCGAGGATGCTGCGGTTGGTCTTCAACTGCGCCTGCCGCTCGGCCGGGGTCCCGCCGTCGCCGAAGAGCCGCTCGAAGACGACGCGCGGGTCGGCCTCGGTCGGGTTCGGGGCGGTCGGCGACGCCCACGAGAGGCTGTTCATGTAGACGCAGGCGAAGCCGTTGTCGCAGTTGCCGACCTGCGCGATCAGGTCGGTCCCGATCTCCAGGGACGGCAGCGGCGTCTCGCCGCCGATCTGCTTCGCCGCGACCTGGTCGACCGACGTCCCGTTGACGTAGTCGCTGCCCTCGGTGCGCTTCGGCCGCACGCAGGTCAGGAACGAGGAGTTCGCCGAGGCGTGGTTCCCGGAGATGTGCGCCGCGTCGATCTCGAGGTTGGTGATGATGCTCACGTTGTCGAGATGCGGCGTCAGCGGCGACAGCGAGGAGGAGAGCTTCGTCATCCTCCCGACCTCGGACGGCGTCCAGGGCTCGGGGTTCATCCCCATCGGGATGTAGACGTAGCCGAGACGCCGCGGCGCCGCCGCGGCCGTCTTCGCCATCGCGGACGCGGCCGGGACCATGGCGTCGAGCAACGGCAGCGCCAGGGTGGCCCCGACGCCGCGCAGGAACGTCCGCCGGGGGAGCGCCGTCTTCGTGATCATCATGACTGGGATCTCCTCATCTGGAACGGAGTGCTTTCTACGATGCCGAGGATGAGCGACGACAGCCGATAGTCGTCGGCCGCGGCGGCCTGCGCAATCGCACGAATCGCCGGCGCGTCGGCGTGGTCGATGCCACGGCCGAGCGCGTAGGTCAACAGCTTCTCCGCCACGGTGCCGACGAACACCTCCGGGCGCGCGAGCAGCGCGGCGCGCAGACCGGCCACGCCGTCGAAGTCCTCGCCGCCCGGGAGGTTGCCCGCCGCGTCGATCGCCGCGCCGCCCTCGGCGTCCCGCCAGCGGCCGATGGCGTCGAAGTTCTCCATCGACAGGCCGGCCGGATCCATGATCCGGTGGCAGACGGCGCACTGCGGGTTCTGGCGATGCGCCTCCATCCGTTCGCGCATCGAGACGATGCGCGTGTTCGACCGGGTCTCGTCGAGCGGCGGCACGTTCGCGGGCGGCGCCGGCGGCGGCGTCCCGAGCAGGTTCTCGAGAATCCACTTGCCGCGCAGCACCGGAGAGGTCCGCGTGGCGTACGAGGTCACCGTGAGGATGCTGCCGTGCCCGAGCAGGCCGGCCCGCGGGCTGCCCTCCGGGAGGTCGATGCGCCGGAAGTGGTCGCCGTAGACGCCGGAGAACCCGTAGTGCCGCGCCACCCGCTCGTTGGCGAAGGTGTAGTCCGCCGTCAGCAGGTCGAGGACGCTGCGGTCCTCTTCGAGCACGCTCTGGAACAGCAGCTCCGTCTCGCGGCGGAAGCTCTGCCGCAGGTTGTCGTCGAAGTCCGGGAACAGCCGGGCGTCGGGCCGCACCGCGTCCAGGTTCCGCAGGTGCAGCCACTGCGAGGCGAAGTTGGTCGTCAGGGTCTCGGCGCGCGGATCGGCGAGCATGCGCTGCACCTGCGCCCGCAGCACGGCCGGGTCGCTCAGCCGGCGGGCCGCCGCCACGTCGATCAACTCGTCGTCCGGCACGCTGCTCCACAGGAAGAACGACAGCCGCGAGGCCAACTCCAGGTCGCTGACCCGGTAGGGAGCGCCGGGGGCCACGCCGGCCGGATCGCGCTCGATGCGGAACAGGAACTCGGGGCTCGCGAGCAGCGCGCGCAGCGCCGTCTCGACGCCCGTCTCGAAACCGCCGGCGCCGTAGCCGCGGTGATAGAAGGAGACGAGCTGATCGAGATCGTCCACGGTGACCGGGCGCCGGTACGCGCGGCGCGCCAGTCCGGCGATGATCGCGGTCGCGCACTCCTCGGCCTCGGCGTCGGAGGCCCCGGCCGCCGGCCGGCACGAGAAGACGCGTTCGCGGCTCGGCGTCTCTCCCACGCCGGTCGGATCGAACGGCCCGACGATGGACACGGACCGCACCGCGGGCTGCTGCCGGGGATGCCGGTCCATGTTGAAGTGGGCGTCGTAGGGCTGCCGGGTCGTCTCGATCAGCGCCGAGTTCTTCTTGATGAACGTCGCGCCGACGGCGTGGGGGCCCGCCGGCACCGGAATGCGAACATTGAGATGGTTGTCGATGCCCTCGTCCGCGTAGTACGCGGCGTTGGCCTGCATGACGTAGTTCCGGCTCGGCTCCATCGTGAACAGGCCGAGCCGTTCTCCGTCGAGGGTGATCTCGACGTCGTGCGGCTCGGTCAGCCCCTCGACGTTCTCGTTGCGGTTCCGCTGCAGCCGCACCTGGATCTCGTACTCGCCGTCGGCCGGGAACGTGTGATCGACCGCGGTCCCGCCGCGCGTGCCGAACGGCAGGCCGGCGACGTGGTCTTCCTGGGTCCGGTCGGCGGGCACGACCACCACGCGGCTGCCCGGGGCCGGCAGATCGCTGCCGACCGCCAGCCGGCTGACGCGTTGCGCCGCCGCCAGGTAGCGCTCCATCAGGGTCGGCGACAGGCCGCCGGCGTTCACGTTGTCGAACCCGAAGGCGGAATCGTCGCGCGGCAGGAGCGCCGTGACGTCGATATCGAGCGCCAGCACGTCGCGCACCGCGTTCTGGTACTCCGTCCGGTTCAGGCGGCGGAACGTCGCCGTGCGGC
This sequence comes from Vicinamibacterales bacterium, assembly GCA_963662835.3. GTDB lineage: Bacteria > Acidobacteriota > Vicinamibacteria > Vicinamibacterales > UBA8438 > WTFV01. Next base: position 4,043,527 of record CAXXVU020000002.1, on the reverse strand, counting down.
CGGGATTCGGATTGGTCGTGGCGGCGTCGTCGAGGGCCGTCTCGATGGACGCCAGGACGCGCGCGTAGGTGACGTCGTCCGGCCGGGGACGCGGCCGCGGCGGCATGGCGCCGGCGCGCATCTTCCGGACCACCTTCTCCCAGACGTCGCGGTGCGCGGCGACATCGGCCAGGTCGACGCCCTGCAGCGACAGGTTGCCGGTCTCCAGCCGGTCGTTGTGGCAGGTGACGCAGTAGCGCTCGATGACCGCCTGATCGGCGGACACGGCCTCGCCGGCGCTCTGCGGAGCGGCGGCTGACGAGCCGACGGCGCCCGCCGCGAGGAACACGCACACGATCGCCGCGGAGCCGAGCCTGGGCCAGCGCATAGCCATCCCTTCCCTTGCCGATACAGGACCAATCAGGCCGCAGGGGCATTCCCTGCAGGAATCCTGGCCTCCTGGTTTCGAGTACGGCGCTCAGCGGTATTCTACACGCCCGGCGGCCGGACCGCTACCCCGATTTCCGTCCCGCCCACAGGGAACGGGCAGGCCCGCACCGGGTAGTGACCATGGTCATGACCATGGTATTATAGGTATCCGAGCCGGCGAGGAGGCGGAGCATGAAGACGCAGAGCAGCCCGGCGGCGGGCGCCCGGACCATCAAGGCGTCCGAGTTCAAGGCGAAGTGCCTCAAGCTGATGGACGAGGTCGCCGAGAGCGGCGAGGAAATCGTGATCACGAAGAACGGACGTCCCGTCTCGCGGCTGGCGCCGTATCGCAAGAAGACCCCGGGCCTGTTCTTCGGCCGCGATCGGGACAACATCCAGATTCTGGGGGACATCGTGTCACCGATGCCCCCCGAATGGTACGCCAAGGCCGACGACTCCGACGAAGATCTGTTTTGATCCTTCTCGATACGCACGTGCTCATCTGGTTGCGACTGGGTGACCGGAGGCTCGGACAGCAGACTCGCGGCAGGTGTGAACGCGCGTTGCAGCGCGGCGACGCGGCCGTATCGGCCATCTCGTTCTGGGAGGTCGGGATGCTGTTCCGCAAGGGTCGGCTGAATCTGCTGATCGACCTGGACCGCTGGCGCCGCAACCTGCTGGACCAAGGCTTGATCGAGGCTCCGGTCGATGGTGGAATCGCGTCCCGAGCAGGGCTCATCGCCGACCTGCACGGCGACCCGGCAGACAGGATCATCGTCGCCACGGCGCTGGAAGGGCATCGACTGATCACGGCGGACCGGCAGATCCTCGACTGGCCGGGTCCGCTGAACCGCCTGCCGGCGACGGACTGAAGCTCGTTCCCAGCCGACGCCTCTACGGGCCTGGTCGCCGATGGATCGACGTGCACCTGCCTGCCTCTGCGCTCCTGGACGGATGCGCACTGTGGACCCTGGACAAGCGCCTGGACGAGGCGGCCACGCGGCTCGGCGTCGCGCCTGAATGACCGAGCCCTGCGCCATCTCCTGTGCTACCGTTGGCCCTTCCATACTGAACCACTTGCGAATGAACACCTCACAACGCATCGCCATGTTCGCGCTCTTCCTCGCCGCCGTGGCCGGCATCGGGCGCGCGTCCGCACAAACCGCGACCGGTCCAGGCATCGACGACGCTGCCAGGCACCCGGCCGCGCCGCTGCTGGAGCAGTACTGCTTCCGCTGCCACGGCCCGGAGACGCAGACCGCCGGAGTGAATCTGGACGGGCTGATCGCCCAGCGCCCGCTGGTACGCAACCGCGAGGCATGGACGCGGGCGATCGACGCCGTCGAGGTCGGCAAGATGCCGCCCGCCGGCGCCCCGCAGCCCAGCGCTGCCGAACGCGAGACGCTGCACGCGCTGCTGTCGGACTCCATCGACCGCTTCGACTACTCCACCGTCGACGACCCGGGCTACGAGCCGGCGAAGCGCCTGACGCACCGTGAGCTCGACAACACGCTGCGCGATCTGCTCGGCGCGAACTTCACCCTCACCGACCGCTTCCCCGCCGAGCTGGCCGGCGCCAGCGGCTTCGACAACACCGCCAACACGCTGTTCCTCGAGTCGACGCTGATGGAGCGCTACATCGCGGCGGCCGAGCGGGTGGTGGAGCTGATGCTGCCGCCGGAGCCGGCGACCGAGGCCGAGCGGCGCGCGCACGAGCTGGTGTTCATCGTCACGCCCGGCGGCGGCCTCGGCGACGAGGAAGCGGCCGAGCTGGTGCTCCGCCACTTTCTGGGGCGGGCCTACCGCCGGCCTCCGGGCGAGGCGGACGTGGCCCGGGCGCTCGGGCAGTACCGCGCGGCGCGGCAGTCCGGGCAGCCGTTCCAGGATGCCGTGAAGGTGGTCCTGCAGGCCATCCTGATCTCGCCGAAGTTCCTGCTGCGCGTCGAGACGCCGCCCGCGTCCGCCGACTCCGCGCCCTACCGCATCAGCGCCTGGGATCTGGCCTCGCGCCTCTCCTACTTCCTGTGGTCCTCGATGCCGGACGCCGAGCTGCGCGACCTCGCACGACGCGGCGAGCTGAGCGATCCGGCCGTCCTCGAAGCGCAGGTCGACCGGATGCTGGCCGATCCGAAGGCCGACACCCTCGGCACCAGCTTCGCCGCCCAGTGGCTCGGCTTCCAGCACGTCGGCTCGCGGATCTGGCTCGACCCGATCGACAACCCGTGGTGCACCGACACGCTGATGACCGCGATGCGCGACGAGTCGTCGCTGTTCTTCCTGTCGCTCGTCCGCGGCAACCAGCCGATCCGGCGGCTCATCGACGCCGACTACACCTTCGTCAACGAGGAGCTCGCCACGACTCTCTACGGCATGGAGGGGGTCGAGGGCGACCACATGCGCCGCGTGCGCCTCGACGACCCGAACCGCGGCGGTTACCTCGGCCACGGCAGCGTCCTGGCCCTGACGTCCAACTACAAGGACACGAGCCCGGTCAAGCGCGGCCACTACGTCCTCGACGTGCTGCTCGGCACCCCGCCGCCCCCGCCGCCGCCGGGCGCCGGAGTCCTGTCGGAGGAGCTCGGCGACCTGCGCCGACTCAGCTTCCGCGAGAAGCTGGAGATGCACTCCAGCAATCCCACCTGCAGCGCCTGCCACAGCCGCATCGACCCGATCGGCTTCAGCCTGGAGAACTTCGACTACTTCGGCCGCTGGCGCGACACCTACCACTTCCGGGAGCGCGTGGAGACCGAGGAGGAGGCCGACGAGATCCGCATCGTCGAGGACACGAACGTGTTCGCGCAGAAGCGCTTCTACCGGAACACCTACACGCCGATCGCGGCCGCCGGCTCGCTGCCGAGCGGCGCCGCGTTCGACGGCCCCGCCGGCCTGAAGCGCACCCTGCTCGAGGAGCGCCACGACGACCTCGTCCGCCAGACCGCCTCGAAGATGCTCGCCTACGCGCTCGGCCGCCAGCTCGAGTACTACGACGAGCCGGCCCTGCGGAAGATCCTTGCGGCGCTGGAAGCGGACGACTACCGGTTCCAGACCCTGGTGAAAAAGATCGTGGCCAGCTATCCGTTCCTGTACAAGAAGCAGTAGGTTTTGGACAAGGCAGAGGAAGGACGTTATGCGGAAGCTCATGTTGGCCGCTATCGCAACTGCCACAGTTACAGGTTGCATGGCCAGCCTATCGCCCGAGGGTGCTATGGTCAGGTAAATCCCGGACCCATCTGTGCGTGCGCAGTGCGAATTTCTGGGAGTCGTAGAGGAATCAGCGACAGCGACTGCCGTGGCCGACGGCCTGGGTCAAGGGATGGAGAACATGTCAGCGGGATGGACGAAAGATCACCCAAAGATGTCGGCCAGACACGCAGCACCGAAGCAATGACCAAGGTGCGCAACTCGGTAGCCGAATTGGGCGGCGACGCGTTCATCATCGTGGGTGGAGGTGACTACGTCCTGCAGGCGGAAGCGTATCGCTGTAGCGACGAAGATGCTCCCGTGATTCCAACTACTGCTGGCTGAAGGGAGTAGAGGCTCCGCCAGCGCCACAAACGACGCGCGACGCGTGTCAGCGGCGGGGACATGTCGAGCGCACAGCGTACAGCACAAACGACAGAACCACCGGGAATATGGGAAACATACCAAACGCAGATCTCATGACGCGCTTTTGCGCTGCCTACACGGAACTCGCCCATGAGGAGCGTGACGAGCACGGCGACCTCTATATTTGCGTAGAGGACCCCATCGCGCTGCCGGTATTCGCCGCATTTTGCAGTGGAAACGGTCGGGATGTCTTTCTTCGCGGTTGTACCGAGAACTTCGGAAACTCGCTCCCGTCACTTTTTCGGAACACCCCGGACAACGAAATCGCTGCCCGTTGGCAAGACTACAAGTGCCTCCTGCACAAGTTGAACGATTCCGAAGCCGTAAAGGGACTCCGGTGGAGGAGACCCAACCTGGGCGCCGTTCTCCAGCACTACGGGATCAAGACCCCGTGGCTCGACGTTGTCCGTAATCTTCACACTGCGGTCTGGTTCGCTTCTCACGATCTGCGGCCCATGCGTTGCGAGCGGCACGAGACTGTCCAAGACGATTGCCAACACTGCGGATCTCGTGGCTTTGTCAAGTCGAGCTGTCAAGACTACGGCTGGATTTCGTTCTACACAAGAGATGCTCTCTGTTCGGCTGAGCACCCGTGTTTCCACGAGAAGCTGATAGTCCAAGACATTCCGTGCGAACAGTCGTCGAAACACTTCAGACCGCATGCACAGCAGGGCCTATCCCTTGCGATGCAGGGCGATCCCGGAGAGCAAGAAAATAAGCCGGCCCCGGAGAAGGGGCTAGATCTCAACCGCTACCGGATCGCTCACCTCCGATTTCCTAACAAGAAGGAATGGGCGCTCTGCGGTCATATGTCCTCAACCCGCTTTCTCTTTCCGCCTCGGAGTCAAGACCGATCGCTGGATCAACTCCTGAGAGATGAAGTCCGAAGTATCCTGAACAGCTTCAAATTCAACCTTGGACGTGTGACAGCGTACAGTGCCGAGTAATCGGAAGAGCCAACTCACAAAAGACAGCTTTCTCGGCGGACCGCCCTACACAGGCTCGATGCCATTGTTGTCACTCGGTGACACTCTGGAGCCACCGGAAGTCGCTGTCCGCTGACTCGATGGCGGCGCCATGAATCCGCGCGCAGGCCGAGATCGCCACATCGGTCGCGGGAACTGTAACGCCACGAGATCGGGCGCGGCGGGCGAGCGCATATGCATCGCTCCAGACGTCGTCGTCAATCGGCAACACCGGGAGGACGGCCGCGAAGTCGCGCAGCACCCGCTTCTCCCGGTCGCCGCGTGCGCCATTCCACAACTCGAGCTGAACGATTGGGCACCAGCACGCCTCCCCCGCCTTGAGGGCAGCTTCGACACGGCTACGGACCACAGGATCGCCGTTTGGACGCAGGAGGTGAATCCAGGACGAGGTGTCAATCAGGGTCAATGGCCTGCACTCGCTGCCGGCGCTGCGCCTGAAGCTCGTCCACCGTCATCAAGTCCGGGCAGGTCCCGGCGTACTTGATGAGGTCCGCCATGCGGCGGCGGCGATTGAAATCGACGATGGCCGTCACCACGGCTTCTCGCTTGGTCTTCGCGCGCGTGAAGCGCATGGCAGCACGCAACTCGTCGTCGGGAATATCAATCGTCGTCTTCATGAATCAATGATAGTAGCTATGAGATTCTTGTCCAAATGGATCTTGCATCCTTCGCCGGCCGTGCGAACCCCTCCCGGCCCAACGCCACCTACGCCGGCAACACCTGGAGGCTGTGCGGGCCAACTGCCGCACCAACGGTGTCAGCCCAGGTCACCACGACGGGCGCCAGTGATCTAGACTGTCGCTGTCGGACCGGACCGGAACAGGTCGAATCGAGGAACTGACCCGATGACGACACGACGCATCTCCCGACGGACCGTCCTGCGCGGCATCGGCGCCACCATGGCGGTGCCTTTGCTCGACATCATGCGTCCGGCTTCCGCGTTCGCCGGGGGCGCGCAGGCGGCGCCCGGGGCGGCGGCGAGCGCGCGGCGGCTGGCGTACCTCTACTTCCCGAACGGCATCGCGCGCGGCTCGTGGCATCCGGCCGAGACCGGGCCCGGCGGACGCCTCGTGAAGCTGAACGAGTGGATGCGGCCGTTCGAGCCGTTCAAGGACGAGTTGATCATCCCCCGCAACGTCTGGACGCCGCTCGGCAACGGGCACGTGGGCGGCACCCCGACCTGGCTGACCGGGTTCGACTACGACCGGCAGGCGGTCAGCGCCGGCGGCGTATCGGCCGACCAGATCGCCGGGCGGCACGTCGGGCAGGAGACGCTGCTGCCGTCGCTGGAGCTGTCGACCAAGGGCGAGGGCTTCTTCTCGAACTCGCTGTCCCGGAACAGCATCTCGTGGTCGGCGCCGGATCGGCCTCTGCCGCGCGAGGTGGAGCCGCGCGCCGTCTTCGACCGCATCTTCCGGCCCCCGTCCGGCGGGGCGAGCAACCGCTCGGTAATGGACGCGGTCCTCGAAGATGCAAGAGCCCTGCGCCGGACGGCCAGCGCAACCGACCAGGTGCGGCTGGACGAGTACTTCGAGTCGATCCGGGCCCTGGAGCGGCGCATCGAGTTCTCGGAGCAGCGTTCGACACAGATGGGCCAGGACAAGGCGCTGACCGACACTCTCATGGCGCCGGAGCCGGGTATCCCGTCCGACCACGCGGAATACGTCCGCCTGATGATGGACCTGATGGTCGCCGCATTCCAGTCCGACGCGACGCGGGTGGTGACCTTCATGCTCGACCACGGGCAGTCGAACCGCTACTTCAACTTCATTCCCGACGTGCAGGGCACGTGGCACGCGCTGTCGCACTACAAGAACGCGTCGGGCAAGACCGAGGACGACGACGGCGTCACCTCGTGGAGCTCCCCCGAGGAGAAGCAGCGCATGTACTCGGAGGTCATCCGCTGGCACCACGAGCAGGTGGCCTATCTGCTCGGGCGCCTCAAGGCCATCGAGGAGCCGGACGGCCGTACGCTGCTCGACAACAGCATGATCGTTTACGGGGCGATCCTCGGCGACGGCAACGAGCACGATCCGGACGACCTGCCGACGCTGCTCGCCGGCCGCGGCGGGGGCACGATCAACAGCGGCCGGGCGCTCGACTTCGCAGAGCCGACCGATCTGGCGAACCTGCACCTGTCGGTGCTGCAACGGATGGGAGTGCCCATCGACCGCTTCGGGAACAGCACAACGCCGATGCACGAGATCGACGCGTAAACCCGGCCGCGGCGCGGGCGCTCGCGGCACTCGATTCGACACTGTGGTCCAGACTGGCGAGCAACCGTGAAGCGAGACGCTACTGAGACCGACCTGCTGCGACTTGATGCCCTGAGGGACGAGGATATCGACTACTCCGACATCCCTGAGTTGGATGCTGACTTCTTCCGCGAGGCGCACGTCGTAGCAGCCAGTGAGCAACAGCCGCCATCGCGTGCTGGCGGCCCGACCGGTCTCAAAGACCAGCACCGTAGACCGAACGATTGACACGATGAAGATCGTGCTCAGTCGCAAGGGATTCGACTCGCAGAATGGCGGGGTTCCCAGTCCCATCTTCCCCGATGGAACTGCGCTGTCTCTCCCCATCCCCGCGCGCCATGCTCCGACGAGATTTCGGGAGCTGCGTTGGGGCAACGGATCCCTGGGCCCGATCGTCGAACACCTGACCATGGGCCGTGTGCGCGAAGGAGATCGGTGTCATCTGGATCCCGATCTTCGGGCCGATGCCCTACCACGTCGGCCGGGATGGCGGCCGGCGTTCGGACAGGTTGAGATCGCGCAGAGCCACCTCGAACGAGCAGGCGTCGGCGCAGGGGACCTGTTTCTGTTCTTCGGCTGGTTTCGTCCCGTAGAGCCGGCCGAGACTGGCGAATGGCGGTACGTATGGCGCGCGCCGTCGGTACATCGGCTGTTCGGCTGGCTTCAGGTATCTGACGTCATTACGGTCGGGAATGAGCTCCAGAGGCCACGAGCCGAATATCCCTGGCTGTCTGCACACCCCCACCTGAACGGCCGTTCCTGGCCGCCCAACAACACGATCTACATCTCGACGCGGACGCTCACCATCGCCGGTACGGAGCTCGCGGTGACCGGAGGCGGTCTATTCCAGCCCGCTGCTCCCCGTCTCACGCTGACCGCCCCGGGAGCCGCCAACCGGTCGCAATGGAGGTTGCCGGGGTGGTTCTGGTCTACCGATGCCCCGCCGTCGCTCAGTTATCATCGCAACGAGCGCCGATGGCACCGTCAAGGACCATGGGTCTATGTCGACACCGTCGGCCGCGGCCAGGAGTTTGTGTTCGATACCGACGGGATTCCTGAAGCAGCGGCATGGCTGCGCGGGCTGTTCCGATAGGTGCATCACCATCGAAAGGTGCATCACCATCGAGTGGAGGGTTGATGTGAGGCTGTTCTCGTACAAGATGACCGATGACACGGGCTTTGCGCCGAATCCATTCTGGAGTTGTATGACGCTTGCGACCTGCAAGCCACAGATCAGAAAGCACAAGCGCCCGGGAGATTGGATTGCCGGATTTACGTCCGGCCAACTCTGTGGTGACCCGGTCGGAAGCGAACGGCTCGTGTTCCTGATGCGGGTAGAGGAGAAGATGACTCTGTCCGAGTATTTCCGCGACGAACGCTTCCAGCCGAAGATCCCTCGAAGTTCCCGTCTAGCGAGAGTCTTCAGGGAAGGAGACAACATTTACCGACCACTCATTCTAAACGCACGGGAAGCACATCATTTCGAGCAGTTGCCCAATCCCAATCACGGCCTCGAGGATCGCGCCAACGACGTGAACGGTCGGTACGTGCTGATCTCCAAGCGTTTCGTCTACTTTGGCGTCGACGCGTTGCCCATCCCCTCGCACCTGCGACCTGACGTGCCGGCCGGACAATCCGGCCATGGGACAGGGACCCATGATCCGGCGCGAGTAGAGGCTTTCATTGACTACGTCTTCCACAAGCGTGCAAGAGTCGCTGTCAAGGCCCGTCCCCACAACTGGCCACGTTCCGACGACAGTTGGAAGCAGACTCAGCGTGAGCCGCGGATCGACGAGGGTCTCAAGGCCGCGAGCTCGAGGTCTTCGCATCGAGAGCAGCCGGCTTCCCGCTGGACTCCGAACTCATCGGGTGAAGAAACCAGCCGGCCTTCCGCCTGTTCGGCTGCATCAAGGCGCTCAAGGAGCCGAGAATCGTTGGGCAACAGGCACCGTAAACGGTAGGTTCTGGACAAGCGACGGGGTCGTCGAGCCCGGACGACCTGACGGATCACGTCGTCAAACGCGTGTCTCGCGGACTCTCGTCAAGACTACTCGTTGCCGCCGAACAGCCATTTCCGACGCAGCTCCGCCTCGACATCGCCGTGCGGGATCGTCAGGCCCGCGTCGGCGTCAGACCGACCCTGCTGCACGGCCTGCACGACGTACAGGTGGTACAGCACATCGCCCAGGCTGCAGTCCTCCGGCAATCGATCCAGAACGGCGCGAACCGTTTCCTTGGCGGTCATTGGCTGGTGTGCGTCTCCAGCTTGTCAAGATGCGCAATCAGGGCGGATCGGATGGCCCGCTTTGCCGCCGCAGCCGTGTCCGCCGCTGCGTAGACGCCGGGCACCCCCGCCACCCACGCGCTGAACGTGCCGTTGCTCTCGTGCTCGACGATCACCGGATAGTGCATCGTCACGGTCCAGGCTCCTTCAAGGTGCGGATCTTAGCCGACGCGCGGCGTGACACGATTGCGTACGCTATCGTGCAAACCAGGAGGCCCGACGAGGATGCGTTTCGTGAGCGTTGGTGAGCTGCGCGGTCGATCGGCAGACGTATGGAAGACGCTGGCCGCGGAGAAGGAGTTGGTCGTCACATCCAACGGCAGGCCAATCGCCCTGTTGTCCGAGACATCAGAGGAGCGGCTGGAAGAATCGCTGAAGGCCCTGCGCCGGGCTCGGGCAGAGCTCGCTGCGGCTTCCATGCAGCAGGCTTCTGTGGCGGCAGGCACCGATCGGCTGACGCTGGATGAGATCAACGCCGAGATAGACGTGGTGCGCGAGGCGCGGGCGGGGTCCGGGGGAAGGACGATGAACCTGGGCCGCGAGACCGAAACTCCCGACGACACCTGACCGACAGCGCCGCATGTTGCATCGGTTCCGACTGCTCGCATCCACCGACCAACGGCAACGCTCGCAGAACGCTCCCCGCCCGTTTCCGGTAGAGTTGTCCCCACGCCACGGGGAGGAATCCATGAACCGCACGACGCTGTTCCGCACCGCGCTCGCCGCCGCTGCCGTCATCGCCTGCGCCGCACTGCTCCAGACCACGGCCGGGGCCCAGAACCGTACGGGCGCCTCCGCGCTGCGGGGCGTGCCGGGCCTGCCGCCGCCGGACCGGCCGGTGGTGCTGCACACGGCCGAGCAGCCGCGCATCCGCGTGGTGCCGATCGTCACGGGCCTCGACCACCCGTGGGGCATGGCGTTCCGCCGCAACGGCGACATCCTGGTGACCGAGCGCGACCGGGGCACGCTGCGGATCATCCGCAACGGACAGCTCCTCGACGAGGACGTCCCGGGCGTGCCGGAGGTCTTCGTCGGCGTGCGGCTCGCCGGACTCATGGACGTTGTGGTCCATCCCGAGGACGATACCCTCGTCTACCTCACCTACTCGCAGGGGGAGGAGCGCGACGGGCGGCAAGGCGCCACCGTGGCGCTGGCCCGCGGGCGCCTCGACGAAGGGGCCGGAGCGCTGACCGAAACGCGCGACATCTTCGTCGCCGACGGCTGGGGCGGCGGCATCGCGGCGTCGCGCCTGATCTGGGGGCCGGACAACAAGCTGTTCATGACCGTCGGCGGCGCGTTCGAGTTCGCCGGCACCGGGGAGTACGCCCAGGACGGGCGCACCCACTTCGGCAAGCTGCTGCGCCTGAACGACGACGGCACGGCGCCCGACGACAACCCCTTCGCCGGCGATCCCGGCTACCACCCCGAGATCTGGACGATGGGGCACCGCAACCAGATCGGCCTCGCTTTCCACCCGGACACCGGCGAGCTCTGGGCGACCGAGCACGGCGTGCAGGGCGGCGACGAAGCCAACATCATCCAGCCGGGCTCGAACTACGGCTGGCCCGTTGCGTCCTACAGCCGCACCTACGGCGGGCGGCCCATCACGGACACGCCCTGGCTGCCCGACTTCACGGGGCCGCACGTGATGTGGTGGCCGTCGATCGCGCCGTCGGGCCTGACCTTCTACGACGGCGAGCACTTCCCCGCCTGGCGCGGCAACCTCTTCGTCGGCTCGATGATGGTGGGCCGGATGCAGCACACCGGACACCTGGAGCGCATCGTCTTCAACCGGCAGGGACAGGAGATCCGGCGCGAGTGGCTCCTGATGGAGCTGAAGCAGCGGGTACGCGACGTCCAGCAGGGACCGGACGGCTACCTGTACGTCCTGACCGAAGAGGACAACGGCGCCCTGTTGCGCATCGAGCCCGCCCGCGCCATCACCGAGGCGCCGGGCACCGTCGTGCCGGCCGTGCGGCTCGCCGAAGCACGGGTCGGGCCGCTCCCGGAGACGGAATGGACCGCCGAGCAACGCGCGAGCGTCGAGCAGTACGCCGCCGACGGCCACTCCGCCAACGTCGTGCGCACGCTGGCCCGGGTGCCCGCCCTCGCCGACCGGGTGTTGCCCTTTACCAACTACGTCGCCAACGAGACGACGCTGTCGCCGCGGCATCGCGCCATCCTGACCCTGCGGACCGCATGGCTCACGCAGAGCGCCAACATCTGGGCGGCGCACGCGAGCCGGGCGGCCGACGCGGGCCTGACCGCGGAAGAGGTGATGCTCGTCGCCCAGGGTCCGGGCGACGACTGGGACCCGTTCGAGGCGATCCTCATCGGCTTCGCGGACCAGATGTTCCGCCACGCGGCGGTCACCGACCGCACGTGGGAGGCGCTGGCGGAGCGGTTCGACACGCACAACCTGATCGACGCGGTCATGACCGTGGGCTGGACCACCACCAACGCCATCCTCTTCAACTCGCTCGGGATCCAGCCGGACGACGGCGTGCCGGCCGCGGCCTTGATGCCGGTGGACGACGTCGGCTATCGCGTCGTGGTCCCGGACCAGGAGCCGCCGCTGACGACGCCGCGCGTCGAGCCGGTCGAAGGCGACGGGCTGCGGGTCTCGCGCACATTCCTGCAGCACCCGGTGATGGTGGAGGCGCGCAACCTGAATCCGCGCTACGTGCTCGATCCGGAGCGGTCGCGCCTGACGCCGCACGACCGCGAGCTGCTCATCCTGCGCATGGGCTGGAACTCCGGCGCGGTCTACGAGTGGGCCAAGCACGTCGGCAGCGTCGGACGCGCCCGCGACCACGGCCTCGACCCGGTCTGGATCGCCCAGGGCCGCGACCAGTCGGGCTGGGGCGCCAACGAGCTCGCCCTCATCGACGCGGCGAACGAGATGTTCCGCGACTCGATGATCTCCGACGAGACCTGGGCGGATCTGTCGTCGCGCTACGACACGCACCAGATGATGAGCATCGCCCTGACGGCGGCGCGCTACCGCATGGTGTCGATGGCGCTCAACGCGCTCGGCGTGCAGCCGCGGCCGGACGACGAGCGGTTCCCGGTGCTGGAGGGGTACTGACATGCTGACTCACGCTCTGCGACGTCTCGGCATCCCGATCCTCGCGACCCTGCTGATCGGCATGGCCACGGCCACCGTCGATTCGCAAACCCGTCCGGCGATGACCACCGAGGCGGAGTTCCTCCAAGCGATGGAGGAGCTGTCGAACTGGGGCCGCTGGGGCCCGGACGACGGGCTGGGCGCCGCCAACCTGATCACGCCGGCCAAGCGCACGGCCGCCGCGGCGCTGGTGACCGAGGGCCGCAGCGTGTCGCTGGCCCACGACATCATCCAGGCGCCGACGCTCGAGGGACAGTGGTATCTCGACCGCGAGGTCGTCAACGTCAGCGAGACCGGGGCCTCCGACCGCTACCAGTACACGGGCACCTACCACGGCGTCATCCACAGTCACCTCGATTCGGTCGCCTGCCACGTGATGTTCGAGGGCAAGGGCTACAACGGAGTGACGGCCGAGCAGGTGATCGCGGCTGAGGGCTGCCCGCAGGGGAGCATCCACGCGCTCCGGGAGGGAATCTTCACGCGCGGCGTCCTGTTCGACGCCACGCTGCTGCCGGGCAGGGACTCCGGCCAGGGCTGGGTGGAGCCCGGCACGGCAATCCGCGCCGCGGATCTGGAGGAGCTCGAGCGCATCCAGGGCGTGCGGGTCGAGCCGGGCGACGTCATCCTGCTGCACACCGGCCGCTGGAAGCGGCGGGCCGCGCTCGGCCCCTGGAACCCGTCCGAGGAGGGCGTGGCCGGCTACCACGCCGACGTGGCGTACTTCCTGAAGGAGCGGGGCGTGTCGTTCATCGGCCACGACATGTGGAACGACGCGTTCCCGCACGAGTTCTCCGACGACGTCCGGCTGCCGATCCACCGCCTGGCGCTCGTGGCGCTCGGCGTCGGCATCTTCGACAACCTCGACTTCGACGACCTCGCCGCGACCGCGCGCGAGCTCGGCCGCTACGAGTTCCTCTTCGTGGCCGCGCCGCTCCGCATCGAGAAGGGCATGGGGTCGCCCCTCAACCCGATCGCCACCTTCTAGGCAAGCCGATGACGAGACAAGCGCGAACGCTTCCCAGGCTCATCCTCGCCGCACTTCTGGGCATCCTGGTGGCCGCGCCGGCCGCGGGCCAGTGGCACAGCAACGGCAGGCCTCTCCCCGAAGAGTCCTGGCGCAAGCTCCGGAACGGCTTCGGCGCCATGCTGGTGCTGTCGAACCGCCCGGAGGAGTTCCTGGAGGCCTGGGTGCAGCGAACGCCCGGCGTCTCCATCAGCACGACCCGCGTCGGCCGGCGCGGACAGCCGCTCGCGCCCTTCATCTTCTTCATCGGCTGCGCCGAGAACCGCCTCGGGGTGTGCGACACCACGTTCGACCTCGAGGTGCTGCGGCCCGACGGCGACGCCCTCTTCCGAACCCCCGGCCTGGAGCTGTGGCGGGCCAAGCCGGCGCCGGCGCCGGGCACGATCGGCCTGTCGGTCGGCTACGCGGGCATCGATCTCACGGACGCGGATGCGCTCGGCCGCTATCTCGTGCGCGCCGAGGTGCGCGACGCCAACGCCGGGACCGCGATGACGCTGGAGCAGACCTTCGAAATCTTCGGCGAGGTGTCGACGGTCATCGGCGACGGCGCGCCGGGCCTTTCGGACATGCAGGTCAACAACCCGTACGGAGTGGTGATCGGACCGGACGGCGCGCTCTACTTCTGCGACCTCGACAACCAGATGATCCGGCGCCTGAGCCTGGCGACGGGGGCCACGACCACGATTGCCGGCAACGGCGAGCGGGGCTACGGCGGCGACGGCGGGCCGGCGACCGACGCCATGCTGAACATGCCGCACGAGATCCAGTTCGACGCCCGCGGCGACCTCTACATCGTCGAGCGCGACAACCACGCGGTCCGCAAGGTAGACATGCGGACGGGGATCATCTCGACGGTGGCGGGCACCGGCGAGGCCGGGTTCTCCGGCGACGGGGGTCCGGCGGCCGAGGCGCAACTGCGCGCTCCGCACAGCATCGTGTTCGCCCCCGACGGGCGCCTGCTGATCTGCGACATCGGGAACCACCGCATGCGGCGCGTCGACCTGCAGACCGGGCTCATCGAGACGTTCGCGGGCACCGGGGAGCGCGAGCCGACGCCCGACGGCGCGCCGCTGGCCGGCACCCCTCTGAACGGACCGCGCGCGATGGCGCTCGACCCCGACGGCAACCTCTACCTCGCGCTGCGGGAAGGGAACGCGATCTACCGCATCGATCTGGAGAACGAGACGATCCATCACGTGGCGGGCACCGGCGAGCAGGGCTACACCGGCGACGGCGGCCCGGCCGCCGAGGCGACGCTGGCCGGCCCGAAGGGACTGGCCTACGCCGCCGACGGCACGCTCTACATCGCCGACACCGAGAACCACGTGATCCGGCGCATCAACGTCGCGACCGGCATCATCACGACGGCGCTCGGAACCGGCGAACGAGGCGACGGGCCGGAACCGGAGCCGCGGCGCTGCAGGATGAACCGTCCGCACGGGATCTGGGTGGACGAGGCCGGCGCACTGTACGTCGGCGACAGCGAGGCGCACCGCATCCGGGTGCTCAGGTAAGCGGCCAGTGGTCCGTCACGCGGCGGGCCTCCCGGGCGCCGGGCCACGGCGGCATGGTCACGATGACGAAGCGGAGGTCATCGTCGCCGGTGTTGCGGAACTGGAAGTGTGTCCCGCACTCGATGGTCAGGGCGACGCCGGGCTCGACGTCGACCACCGACTCGGCGCCCCCACGCCGGCGCCAGACTTGACCGGTACCCGCCAGGAAGTACCACGCCTCATCGACCGTGGCGTGGACGACCGCCATGGAGACCGCGCCTCCCGGGAGCCTGCAATGCACCATGCTGCCGCGCGGGACGGCGACCAGCTCGTGAATCTGCGAACCGTCGGGCGCCGCCACGACACTTGCGTCCGGGAGCCGCCTCGTCTGCATCACGCTCAGATGCCTTCGAGCTCACGCAGCCTGTTCACCAGCTCGTAAGTGATGACCGTGGTATCCCCGGGCGCCCGCTCGAGCACCGGCCAGCCTCGCCAATCTCGTCGGTAGTCGGCGCCCAGCCATCCCCCCACCCGAGCTTGCGCGCCGCCCGATAACGTTCGCCCTCCCGGCGCGTCACCAATTCCTCGCGCAGTCCGTCCGCCGTGCAGAGCCGGAGCGACACGCGCCGGGGTTCGCCGCGCGGGCGGCGCAACACCCTCGCGGCGCACGGATCGGCGTTGCCGCGGGTCACGGCAACGTAGGAGAACTTCTCGTCTTCGTAGCCCAACGACCCACGCTTGAGTCGCCGCTGCAGACTCGACCTGTTCACGCGCGCCCCGAAGTGACACCAGTCGTCCGAAGCCAGCGGGCAAGCGTTGCCGTGCGGACAGGGCGCAGCCACGACCGCCCCCCGCTCGAGCAGGCGTGCCCGCGCCCGAATCACACGCGCCGCGCCCGCCGGCGTGCCCGGCTCGACGATGACCAGCGCCCCCAGGGTCAGGTCCCATGCCGTATCGACCAGCTCGTCACGGACCGATTCGCCGAGTTCGCCCAACACGTAGCCGACCAGCACCAGGTCGTGCTCTCCGATCCCACGGGTCCGCCCGACATCACGCAGAAACCAGGTCGACTCGACATGCGCGTCGAAGTGGCCGGCTTCCAGCAGCCGCCGGCCCATCTCCGCCATTCCCGCATCGCTCTCGACATGCGCGGCTCGCGTCAGCTCGGGGAAATGCTGTTCGGCCGCCCAGAGCCCGGGCGCCGGCCCGGCGCCCAGCTCCAGCAGGCTCTCTGCGCTCAGACCGGGAGCCCGACGGCGCAGCTCACCGAGCACCGCGCGGGTCGCCTCGAACGTCGACGGCAGCCTCGCCGCCAGGTACGCCAGGCGATCATGCGGTTTCGCGAATGGCAGGAAGTCTCCCGGCCCCCTGTCGCGATAGGCTGCGGACAGCCGATCCGACGATCTCCGCAACTCGGCCAACGACACGCCGTCGATCTGCCGGTCGATCGCTCGACGAAGCGCCAGAGACTGCTGCGACCCACCGATGGCCTGCACCATGAGACACTATACGGGTCCGCTCGCGCGGAGCGGGCGGATGGACGCTGCGCCTTGTCGGAAACCGCCCCCACAACGACCGCCAGGCCCGGTTCGCTCCGGCCCCGCGGCGCCGACGACCTGGCCATCCTGCTGCCGGGCGGCGGCGCCCGCGGCGCCTACCAGGTCGGCTTCCTGCGCTGGGTCTCGAGACACATCCCCGACGCCCACTTTCCAATCGTGACCGGCGTATCGGCCGGCGCCATCAACGCCGCGTTCCTCGCGTCGTACCGCGGGACGCAGACGGCGGCGGTGGACGAGCTGTTCGAGCTCTGGAGCAGCCTGACCGCCGAACGTGTCTTCCGCACCGACGGCCCCTCGCTGGGCGGCCTGGTGGCCAGGTGGGGCATTCGGCTCATCGCGGGCGGCACCCGGCTGGCGCCGGCGGTCCAGGGCCTGGTGGATACGTCGCCCTTGCGCGAGACGCTTGCGGACGTCTTCGAGACACGCAACGGGGCCATCGCCGGCATCGCCGAGAACATCGCGGAGGGACGTCTCTGGGCACTCGCGCTGCTCACCAGCCACTACGGAACCGGACAGTCCGTGGTGTGGACCCAGGGCCGGGATCTGCGCGAATGGGAGCGGCCCGACAGACGCAGCCGGAACACCGCGCTGACGCTCGACCACGTGCTCGCCTCGTCGGCCTTGCCGCTGTTCTTTCCCGCCGTGCACCTGGCCGACGGCTGGCACGGCGACGGCGGCATTCGCCTGACGGCGCCCTTCTCCCCGGCGCTGCATCTGGGCGCGAACCGGATTCTCGCCGTGTCGACGCGCTTCGGGGCGAGCGGGACCAGCGACGATTCGAACACGCGGAGCCACCCGCCCCCGATGCAGATCGCCGGGCAGCTTCTCGACGCCGTCTTCCTCGACGATCTCGACCGCGACGCGTTGGAGCTGGAACGAATCAACCGGCTGCTCCGCGAAGTGGCGCCCGAGAAACGGCGCGGCATGCGGCCGATCGAGCTCCTCGTCATACGCCCGTCGGTGGACATCTCTCGACTCGCGGCCGAGTACGAGGCGCAACTGCCCCGCGCCTTTCGCCACCTGGTCCGGGGGCTCGGCTCACGGGAGGTCAAGTCGCCGGACCTGCTGAGCCTGCTGGCCTTCGAGCCCGCCTACCTGACCCGCCTCATGGAGCTCGGGGAGAATGACGCGGCGGCGAACGCCGGCAGGATCCGCGCCCTGCTCCGCAGCACGCCCGGTCCGCAAGCGGCGGCCTGACCGGATGGCCGGCCGAACCGCCCATCCTTGCAGGCCGGGCTCGATGGAACGAGCCATCGGGTCCGGAAACGGCCAGTGCGCCCGGCGGCGCGGCGCTATAGTGCCTCCGTGCTGGATGCCGAGCTGTGCGAGCGGGCTCGCCTGTCGCGCGACGCGCGCTTCGACGGCCGCTTCTTCATCGGCGTCGTGACCACCCGCATCTATTGTCGACCCGTCTGCCCGGTCCAGCCCCCGAAGGCCGCCAACGTCCGGTTCTACGGCTCGGCGGCAGCCGCGGATCGCGCGGGCTTTCGCCCCTGCCTGCGCTGCCGTCCCGAGGCGGCGCCGGGAAGTCCGGCGTGGGGCGGCTCCCCGGCCGTGGTGCGGCGTGCCCTGCGCCTGATCGACGACGGGGCGCTCGACGGCTCCGGTACGGACGAGCTTGCGGGGCGGCTCGGCGTCGGCGCCCGGCATCTGCGCCGGCTCTTCGACCGCCACGTCGGCGCGTCGCCGGTGCAGGTCGCATCGACGTGCCGCCTCCACCGGGCCAAACAGTTGATCGACGCCACGGACCTGCCCTTCGCCGCGCTCGCGCAGGCGGCCGGGTTCGGCAGCGTCCGCCGCTTCAACGACGTGCTGCAGCGGGTGTACGGCCGCACGCCGCGTGAGTTGCGCCGCCGGCGCCGGCGGAGACCGGAGGGCGCCGGTCAGCCCGGTGGAGCGCTGCGCCTGCGCCTCTACTACCGCGCCCCGTACGACGCCGCGGCGCTGCTGGACTTCCTGGCGCCGCGCGCCGTGCCCGGCGTGGAGGTCGTCGATGTCACCGGGGGAACCTACCGGCGCGCGTTTCGCGTGACGGGCAGAGATCCGGAGAATTGCCGCCAGCCGGAATCGCAGCCGGGAAGAGACGTTGCGTCCGGCATCGTGCATGTCGAGGCGCGCGGCGACGGGCACCTGGATGCGGAGGTCTGCCATCCGAACGCCCGCGTGCTGCTGGACGTTGCCGGACGATTGCGACGGCTGTTCGATCTGGACGCCGATCCGCTGTCCTTCGGCCCTCACCTGTCGGGCGCGCACGGTCTGGCCGAGCGGATCGAAACGCTGCCCGGCATCCGGGTTCCCGGCGCCTGGGACGGCTTCGAGGCGGCCGTGCGCGCGGTCCTGGGCCAACAGGTGACGGTGAAGGGTGCGACGACCCTCATCGGCCGGCTCGTGGAGGCGCTGGGAAAGGCCTTGCCGGACCATCTGCGCGGGTCGGGGCTCGCACGGACGTTTCCGTCTCCGGGCGCGGTCGCAGGGTTCGACCTGCGCACCATCGGCGTGCCCGCGGGCCGCGCCGCCGCGGTGCGCGGACTGGCCGAGGCCGTCTCGGCCGGCGAGCTCGACCTCGACGCCGCCGCCGATCCCGACACGACGAGAGCGCGCTTGATCGCCATCCGGGGCATCGGTCCCTGGACCGCGGAGTACATCTCCATGCGGGTGCTGCGCGATCCGGACGCCTTCCCCGTCGGCGATCTGGGGCTGCGCAAGGCGGTCGCGCGAGACGTACCGATCCGCGCGAAGGAGCTCGAAGCGATGGCCGAAGCGTGGCGCCCGTGGCGAGCCTACGCCGCGATGCTGCTCTGGCAGGACAACGCCGCACAACTCCGGAGAGGTAGGGATGCCGAGTTCGTACCATGACTTCGACACGCCGATCGGCACGCTGCGCCTGGTGGGCGACGATCGCCACCTCGCACGTGTCGACCTGCCGAACGCGGCGGCACAGGCGCCGGATCCGGCGTGGAGTGCGTCGCGCCGCACGCTCCCCGCGGCGCTCGGCGCGGCCAGGCGACAACTCTCGGCGTACTTCGACGGGAAACGACGCGACTTCGATCTGCCGCTTGCCCCCGACGGCACCGACTTCCAGCGCCGCGTCTGGGAGGAGCTTCGCCGCATCCCCTACGGCGAGACGATCTCCTACGGCGAGCTCGCCCGCCGCATCGGCAAACCGACCGCCTCGCGCGCGGTGGGCGCGGCCAACGGCAAGAACCCGCTCGCCATCGTCGTGCCCTGCCACCGCGTGATCGGAGCCGACGGCACGCTCACCGGCTACGGCGGGGGACTCGCCGTGAAGCAAGCGCTCCTCGCCCTCGAACGCCGAGTAGCGGGGATAGCGCCGCTCCTGCAGTACTGAGAGGTGGCCGATAAGGACAGTGATCGATATAAGGTTTTCAACTTCATCGGGGTAGCAGCTTGTAATTCCATTCCCCGTGAAACTCATCGCGGACCAGCGCGAGTGCCTCCATCTACTCCTTGGTCACCTTGACGCCCGTCGGATACTCCCCGGCGTCGAGTTCGGCCCGGACCTGGAGCCCGGTCTCCATCCGGACGTTCCCGATGCGGACGACGATGGTCTCATACGTCGTCAGCGGGGTGCCGCGCCAGTTCGCCGTGATGTGACAGAAGAGCCGGTGCTCGATCGGGTCGCTTTTCCCCGCCGACGCTCCGGTGCTTCATCGTCATCCTGTCGTTGCCGGTAACACATGCAGGGTGGCGATGTCCGTCATTGCTCCAATGCGGATGACTTGCGGTTCTCGAGGTTCTCGACCCTTCCCCGCTTTCGGAAACCGCTCGCGGTTACGGTATCCGCTGGCCGGCCGGTTGATCCACTGGAAGGAACGCGCTGACTTCCTGACGGGAACGCTCTGGAACGGCCGGTGAGCACGGGGTCCGTACAAGTGGCGTCCACCTCTGTCACTTGCTCAGCCCTCCGCTATCTTGACAGCAAGGCACGCACCAATTCCCTGAAGACGGCCAGAGCACCTCCCAGTACCGCCGTCGCGGCCAACCATCCGCCGAGGAACCCGCCGACAACAGCAAGCCCGCTGGCGACTCCACACACACTTTCATCGCACAAGACCGTCGACAACCAATCCGCCGTGTACACACCACCGTAGACGCTCGCCAGCCCGACAAGGGCGATCATGAACAAGTATGCGTACTGAACCAGTACCGAGCCCAGCTTGACTACAAGGTACCCCAGACAGCCGAGCTCTGCGCCGCGCTCTTGTTGCCCTTCCGTCCCGGCGTCTGGAATCCCGGGCTCGTCCATGTCCGCTTCCAGACGCACGAGTTGCTGTTGCGCATCGGTATGCCCCTGGTCGGCTGCGCATCGGTACCACTGCATGGCTGTGTCGGTGTCCCGTGGAACTCCATGGCCCGCTTCGTGCATCATGCCGAGAAGATATTGAGCCGAAGCGTCGCCCTGGTCCGCTGCACGGCGGTACCAGGCGGCCGCAACCTTGTAGTCCCGCTGTATTCCCTGGCCTACGCTGTACATTGCGCCGAGTTTTACTTGTCCGCCTGCGTCTCCCTGTTCAGCAGCCCGTCTGTACCACGTGACCGCTTCCAAGTAGTTCAGGGACACACCGAGGCCGTGGTTGTACATGAGTCCCAGATTGGATTGTGCGGTCGCGTGTCCCTGCTCAGCAGCGCGACGATACCAAACGGCGGCCTCGGCGTAGCTCTGCGGTACGCCTTCGCCTCTGCGGTACAAGCCAGCGAGTTCGTTTTGTGCGTGGACGTGCCCCTGTTCGGCCGCCTGGCCGTACCATTTGGCAGCCTCTTCGAGATCCTGCTGCACCCCTGTGCCGTTGGCGAGCATGTTTCCCACACGGAACTGCGCATCGGCGTGTCCCGAATCAACCGCCCGGAGAAACCAGTCCGCCACGTCATCCGCCTGTTCGTCTCGCTCGGTTCGCTCAGTTCGTTCCGTCTTCCTGCTTTGCTGACGAGAGTCGACGACTTCGATACCGGCGTTGCCGAACAGCTTGAACAACTCATCCAGTTCCTCGGAAGAAGTGATCTCGTCGGGAAGAAGCTCATTCACCTCGTCGAAGAGAAGGTAGCCGCGCTCCTTGCCAAGCAGAATCAACTGCTGGATCTCTTCGTACCGTTCCTCGATCGGCGCGCCGCCGCCGTTCGTCTCGGCGTCGCCAATATCGGTATTGCCGTCGTTCCGAGACTCCAGGACGGCGGGTGGCCTCGATTCGGCCGATTCGGCCTTCAGACTCGCGAGGCGACGCTTGGCGTGCACAATCTGCTCGTCGATACGGGCCGCGAGTTCATCTATCGGGCTTCCGGCCGACCCTGCCTGCGTTCTATATTGTGCGTAGAGTGCGTACAGGTCGCCCGCCTTCAGGGCGTCGAACACCAATCCGACTTCGTCGATACGTCTCCTCGCCTGCGCAATCTGCCGTATCACTCGCACGAGCTCGCTGGGAATACCCGTGCCTGGAACAGATTCCGGACTCGTTTCCCAGTCGGTGAGTACAGTGTTCAGCGTGTCCTCGTTCTGGTGTCTGTACGCCTCGTTGACCTTCGCCATCCACTCGTGGCGGCGGACGCGCTCGTCGTCCGTGGTCGCCAAGTCGGGATGGAGCTTGCGTGCGGCAGCTCGATAGAGCGCCTTGAGCCCCGCCGGGGGTTCGAAGCGTGGCGCCGGCTCCTCGTCCGGCGCATCACTCTCAGCTTGAACGGCGGTCACGTCGGCCGTCTGCCGCGCGTCGCGAGCCCTCCGTAGAGCGTCATGGTCATTTGGTCGCCGGACTGCCTGCGCTTCGGCGATCCGTGCGGTGATGTCATCGAGCATGGCGTATCGTCGCCCGACGACGCGGAGGTACTCGGCGTCGAACACGGCGAGTTCCTGCTGGAGAGTCGAAAGCTCAAGCTCGCGCTCCACGAGCTCGGATTCCAGACCGGCAAGTTCGGTCCGCTTCAAGTCGAGCTCACGCTCTTCCGGAGATTGTGCTCTTTCGGAGTCAGCCACTGTATTGGTGCAGCGGGCAACGGTTTTCGATCCACCCGGCGCCGACTATCGCCTTGTCCACGTCGACGTCCAGATCCAGAATCACGTCGTCTTCCGGAGCAATCAGGGTTTCGCCCGAGTGCCAACCGGAGAGAAGCAGGTGAATCCGATTCTCTATCTGCTCGCTCGTCAGCCCGAATGCCGCCTGTTCATCGCCTTCAGTCGCGGTACCCTGCCACGTCCAGTTGCAGGAGATCCACATGTAGCCGAACAACGGCCACTCGCCGCCGAATGCTTTCGTCAACGCCACAACCAACTTCGGGTGCTCGACGTCGACGAGGGATCGAAGGCTTTCGTACGGTTGGTCGTCGTCTTCCGACTCATCGTCTTCGTTTGAACTCTCGTCACCGTCCTCACGCTGATCGACCGTCGAGTCCAATCCGCGGTCAACGGCCGAGTCCTCCAAGTCCTCGACGGGCAAGAGATCCGACACTTCTACGCTGTAGCTGAGATCCTGAAAGTCGTAC
Organism: Vicinamibacterales bacterium; assembly: GCA_963662835.3. Taxonomy (GTDB): domain Bacteria; phylum Acidobacteriota; class Vicinamibacteria; order Vicinamibacterales; family UBA8438; genus WTFV01. The sequence goes on along the minus strand of CAXXVU020000002.1, from coordinate 4,020,296 downwards.
CCTTCTTCGAACACTTCGACGCAAAACGAATTGTAGATGCACGCCAAGGTGAAGAACCGGATGAGAACAGCCCGACGCTCGTTCTCTTCAACATAGTCGGTCAACCCTGCTCCAGCCAGCTTGCGCCACGCCGTCTCCGCCCACTCGCTATCGCCGCCAGATGCCCAGACATGGAAGAGCTCCTGGCGCAAAGAGCCGAGTTCTTCCCACCCGACACGTTTCCGAGTGCGCGCAGCCAGCCCGGCCGAGGCTTCCGGCTGGCCTCTATCGGAGTCCGAAACAGAACCACCAGTCCCTTCCTCCAGCAAGTTGCTCTCCGACGCCCATCTCTCCAGTAGGTTGTGCGCTCGGTCCTCGTCCATTACGACCGTGAGCATTCGAGTGATCGCATCAAGAAACTCCTCGATCGAGTTACCCATCTCCTTGGCGGCCAGCCACGCCTTGTCCAGATGGGCTTTCGCCTGGCGGTAGCGTTCCTCGTCGAGTGCTTCGGCCTTCGCCGCGGAACTCGTCCGCGCCGATTGGAGTCCCTTCCAGTCCGCCAGCCCACGCGTTACCAGACCACCCATATCGCGCTTCGCAAGCGCACCGCGGGCTCTAGTCGGCGGACGCTCGACGTTGCCCTTTGTCGGGTCGGTCACCGGGCTGTACCTCGCTTCCGGCGAGTCTTCACCGCCACCGCCTGTGCTGCTCCCGCATCCACGGCAAGGCCCTCTCGAACCGGCCGTCGATGTTCCGGTACAAGATGACCAGCCGCCGCTCCTTCTCCCTGCGGCTCAGCCCCCGCGCTGCACGGATGCGATCTCCAGTGCGGCGGGCTTCGGCCGCCGAGCGCCTGATGCGGTTGATGTTCGTGCGGATCCTTCGGGCCGGATGCCTGTCGGGAACGGTCCGCGCATAGGCGCTGAACCAATCGGAGATCTCGTAGAACTCGTTGCTATACCGGCTGAACGTCCGTAGCGGAGGTGGCTGCAGACTGCCCAGGCCGGTCATCAGCCCGACGGTGCGCGGAAACGGCTTCGGTCCGTTCCGCCGCGTGTCCCACAGCAACTCGTCGAGGCCGGTGACCACCGCATTGCCGAGATGGCCCGTCCAGCCGCGGACGAACGTTTGCACGTGCAGCGGGGAGACGCCGAACAGCCGGCCGGCCATGCGGTAGGGCTCCGGGGTCGACCGCGGGAAGAACTGCTGTTCCGGCAGCCAACTCTGCATGTACGCGGGGATGATCTCGTTGCCGAAGAAGTTGCGATTCGTGCGGACCTCGACGACGGGCTGCGCGACCGCCGGAATCCAGCCAATCGCTAGGTTGCCGTGCACCAGCGACCAGGCGAACCTCGGTCCCGCCAGCGTGTCGGTACCGGTTGCAAGGTCGAAGGTCACCTCCGGGATCTTCATGAACATGGCGCCGATCTGGAACGGCGTGGGGATGCGGATATCGCGACCGCCGTCGACATCGTAGAGCGTGAGCCAGGACGCCTTGTCGTACTGGGTCTCCGCCCGGTAGGCGGCGAGCCGGGCTTCGTCGGACGTGTTGTAGAGCCACGCGCCCAGCGTCATCAGGGTCAGGCAGATCCCGGCCAGCAGCGTCTTGGCCACGTGCCGCGCGCGTTCGGCGTCCCAGCGCGGGTCGCCGCGGCGGAGCCGGCCGCGCGGCCGGACGATCTGATATAGCTGGTCGAAGCCTTGGACGGCGGCGTTCATGAAGGGCACCGTGTGCACGTACATGCGCCAGGAGCGCGAAGCGCCGATGTTGGCGAAGTCGGCGGAGATCATGCGCGCGGCGCGGGCAGCGGCGTAGTTGCTCGCGCCACACGCCCGGGCCTTCCGGAACTGATGCACCCGGGTTCCTGCTTCGGCGATCCACGCCGGGCGGGTCAGCAGATAGACCAGTCGGGCTCCCCAACGTCTGGCCCCGGGCACGGCCGCGGCAGTGGTCCGTTCGTCGTCGACATGCGTCTCCGACTCCACGAGCGCCGAGAAGAACCCGCCCTGCAGCAGGTACTCGCGCATCGGCTCGGAGCGGCCGGTCGTCAGATCGCGGATGGCGTGCACGCTGCCGGCGAGCGTCGAGATGATGGGAACCTGCCAGTAGCGCCCGGCCACGAAGCCGGACAGGGTGTCGCGCAGGAAGTTCTTGACGATGAACATCGGCATCGTGGTGATCATCGCCGACACGGCCGTCTTGAACGCGGCGAGCCAACGGATGACCCGCGGCATCGGTTCTTCGTCGAGGCTCTGCAGCATGGCGGCGAGCGCTTCGTCGCGGATCGCGAACCGCTTGCGGCGGCGCTGCACAATGGCTGTCGTCGTGCACTCCTGGTGCGCGTGGTGCGAGGTGCGTTCCGGCACCTCGACGGCAAGGGGCCGACCGTCCGGATGCCGGGCGACCGTCTCGAGCAGTTCAGACTGCGCGCGGGCGACGAGGGCGTTGTAGAGGTTGCGCGCGAATGCGCCGCGCAGGGCGGCGACGGGATCGCCGATGGACGCGTCCGCATCCGCCGAGGACTCTCGGACCGCCGAGGCACCCGGACGCGGGAGCGGTGCGAACAGCGGCATTGCGCCGGTTCGGTATCGCTCGGCCTCGACCGGTGTCAGGTACCGCATCTGCACGTAGTATTGGAGCATCCCGCGATGGAGGGCGATGATCCCGGCGGCGAACAACTTGATTTCGGGATGCTGCTGGGCATAATGCAACAATTGGTGGCGCTCGGCGGCGACAGGAACGCTCGCCCTCCCGCCGCCCGAAGAATCGGTCCCGTCTCTGCCGGGCCTCGCCGCGATCAGTGTGTACTCAGCGGCCATGCGCAGGTGATTGGCTCCCGTGGCCGCTACGGGCGCAACGACATCGCGAAGACCGTAGGGCATGTCCTGCCGCGCTACGCGGCCGGTCCCGTCGCCGGATTCCTCGAAGACCCCGTAGCGCCAGACGTACTCGGCGAGCGACTTGGCGTGGTTGATGTGCTCGAACCGCTCGCCGACGGCGTCGTTCCCGAGCCGCTCCCCGATCGTCTGTGCCGCGTGCCAGCGATGGACGAACTTCGTGCGTGCGAGTCGCAGCTGTTCACGGGTTGGCATCGCGTCAGTCCGGTGTCAGGTTCTCCGCGGCTCGGTACCCGTCGAGCCGGGACGAACGCATTGTAGGGTGGAGGATGGTGTCAGATCCTGTCAGTCGGACGCCGCCCGAAGGCCGCCCGCTCGCATCGCCGAAGCAGGACGGGCGCAGCCATCGCCTCGCCATCCTCGAGTACGCCCCAACACGACTTCCGCATCGACGAATTCATTGAGGCGACCGCCTCCGGACAGCCTTCCAAGAAGACGACGCCGGTCGCCGGTGCCCGAGGTAGCGTCGGACGATGAGATCCTTGCGCGGGTGCTCTTCGAGCCAGCCTGCGCAGCGAACCGAGAGTTCGTCCGGCCGAGCAGCGAAGACGAATACCGGCCCGAGAACAGCACCCACCAGCGCGCGTGTTCGGCACGGCGATGAGCGGCCGCGCCAAGGAGCGCCAGGAACCAGGGCAAGGTCGCGCTTGTCCGGTCCGCCTGTATCGGTGGCTCCATTGCCGGATGCCGGGTTGACCCTGCTGGATGCGGGGCCGACCGCAGCTCGATGTCTCGCTTCATACCTCCAGTATGGTCAGAAACCCGGCAGGTGGCAAACTGGTTTAGGGCAGTGTCCTAAGAGAGTCGCTGACGCTCGCTACCGTCGAAGCCTGGGGTACTCCTCGCACGCCTCTCGCAGCGAGGGCGGAGCGCCTTCGTCGAGCCTCTTCGCCTCGTGACACATCCTGTACAGCTCGTTCGCGTGCGTGACGCAAAGCCTCTCAGGTTTCAACCGCGGATACGTCGTGGTCTCATCCACCTCTTTTCCGCCGAGGTACGCCAGCCATGTCTCGATGTTCCTCCGCGGCACGATCACGAGAACCGGATCACGGTCATTCCTTCTCGGAACCTGCTTCTCTTCGCACTCCGCGTTCAATTGCGCCCGACGGGCCGCGATCGAATCGGCGTCCGCATCCGTGACGACAATCAGGTAGGCATTCTGCTTTCCGCGGATGGCCTTCAACTCATCCGGATATCGTTCTCGCACCCATTGCTCACCGGACTGGGCCCCGCTCGGAAGCTCACGTGTGCGGATGTCCCGGCCCTGGAAGTTGCGACGCTTCAGAAACCGGCGCACGAACGCATCCGTCTGCGAGTCCTCGCAGAGCAGGACGATTCTGACTCCACTCACTCCCTGTCCCAGCCTCGTGCAACTGTTTCCGAGAGCGAGATGCCATCGACCGTTCGCTCCGGCTCGTTGCTGACTCGTACCGGACCATTCGCGTCACGGAAGAACCATCTGCCCTTTGCACCGGCCAGGTAATCGATGGTTGTGGGGTGATGAGAAACGAGGACTGCCTGGTCCAGCGTGTCTCCGCAATGCTCCGCCACCGCGGCGAGCCACGGCTGAATCTCGCGCAGCGCAAGGTAGTTGTCCGGCTCGTCGAGGAACAACGACGTACGCCCGCCATTCGAAAGAAAAATCAGGCAATACAATGCGATCAGCGATCTCTGCCCATCAGAAAGCTGCGTGAATCCGTAGGTATCGGTCCGCCGCTCGTCCGACTGACGATGGAACGCCACCTTCAGAGCTCGTGCGTTCTCCCCCGACTCGGTCAGGCTGAGGGATTCGAAGCCCGGAAGCGCCTCGCCAAGCGCCTGGAACAGCCCCCCGATACCGCGCATCCTCTCCTGGGCGGCGTGACGGTACCAACCGACGAAATTCTGCATCAGGGGCTGAAGGAACTCGTCTTCGCTTCTGGTTTCCGGTTCGAAAAGAGGTGGACAGGGACTGGCGATGACCAGATCCGCCATCGCCCGCCTGAACCGGGTCAGCTTCCGGTTGTCGTCTCTCGCGTTCAGGGCGCCGACGCCCGAACGAGACCAGTCGAACGGATATGAAGGTCCCTTCACATAGTCGTCGTGGTAGAGCTGGGCGTCGCCTCCCCGGAACGAGAATATCGGTTTGTCGTCGTGCTCCAGCGTTTCTTCAGCGATCCGCATTCTCCGGCGGGGGCGCTCGTGCTCGATCTTCAATGCGTAGCGGTAGGCGCAGTCGTCGATCTGCAGGTCGACCTCGATATGCTGTATGTCACGAGCCTGCGTCAACGACAGGTCGCTCGTCGGAAACGCCTCCTCGACCCTGGCTCCCCGCGCAACCAGGTTCTGAATCCGACGCAGCGCATCCAGCACAGCCGTCTTCCCGCTGCCGTTGGGCCCGAGGAGGATGTTCATCTCGTCGAGCTTCAGCTCGAAGTTGACCAGGCACCGGAAGTTGTCGACATAGAGTCTCGTCACCATGGCCGCGGCCCCGAAAAGAAAGCCGGCGGCACCCTTCGTACCGCCGGCGTCACTCTACATGGTCCCGGTAAATCCGAATCAGACCTGCTCCCCCGCTACGGCAGGCTGAGGGCGACCCACTGTCCGGGAACCTCGCGGCCCCCGATCGGCACGACGATGTACTGCCTGCCCTCGTGCATATAGGTCATCGGGACGCCGGTGGTGCCTGCCGGGAGCTCCATCTCCCAGACGACGTCGCCGGTCGCCTTGTCGTAGGCGCGGAACCACGGCTCGCCGTAGTTGGTCACGATGTTGAGCGGCATCCCGTCCATGACGCGTCCGCCCTGCTGGATGCCGACGTCCGATCCCTCGCCGATGAAGAGCAGCGTCTTCGTCAGCAGCGGTCCGGGGCGCCCGGGCGAGCCGAGACGGCCGAGGTTCAGGTGGGCGATGGCCGGGTGGTCGGTCGGCCCGTGGCCGTTCGGCACCATCCACACCTCTTCGCCGGTGTTCATGTCGAAAACGGTGATGCGGCCGTAGGGCGGCTTGAACAGCGGCAGCCCGCGCGGCCCGCCGATCCACTGCCGCGTGCCCTTGATGTAGGCCAGATTGGTGCGGTCCGGATTGCCCTCGAGGATGTCGGCGACGAACGGCGAGGTGATCGACGGAATGTAGAGGTAATTGGTCTCCGGATCGAACGCGGCGCCCTGGATGTCCGCGCCGCCCTGCGAGCCGGGAAGCTGGATCGTCCCCTGGTTGTCGTTCGAACCCGCGCCGCGCACCGACGGCGGCGTGAACATCGGTCCGATGGTGTAGCGCTCGACGATCTCCAGCGCCTCCTCGCGCAGCTCCGGCGTGAAGTCGATCAGGTTCTCGACCGTCGCCCCCTGGCGGTCGAACGCCGGCGGCTTCGTCGGAAACGGCTGCGTCGGGGACGTCACCTCGCCCGGCGTGTTCGACTGCGGCACCGGCCGCTCCTCGATCGGCCAGATCGGCTCGCCGGTAACCCGGTCGAACGCGAAGGCGAATGCCTGCTTGGTGATCTGGATCACCGCCTTGACGTCGCGCCCGTCGACGGTGAGGTCGGCCAGGATCGGCGCGGCCGGGATGTCGTAGTCCCACAGGCCGTGGTGGACGAGCTGGTAGTGCCAGACGCGCTCGCCCGTCTCCACGTCGACGCACACGATGGACTGCGAGAACAGGTTGTCGCCGGGGCGGTGCCCGCCGTACATGTCGTTGGTGGCCGAGGAGGTCGGCATGTAGACGTAGCCGAGCTCCTCGTCGGCCGCGAAGAGCGACCAGACCGGCGCATGTCCGCTGTACTCCCACGAGCCGTCGCCCCAGGTCTGGGTGCCGTACTCGCCCGCCTGGGGAATGGTGTGGAAGACCCACTTCAATTCCCCGGTGCGGACGTCGAAGGCGCGCACGTCGCCGCGGATGTCTTCCTTGGTGAAGAACGTGTCGCCCATCGACTGGCCCATCACGATGGTGTCGCGCACCACGGTCGCGGCGCCGCCCCAGCGGTAGCGCGCTCCCTCGGCGAGGCCGGTCTTCAGATCGACCCGCCCGTTGTCGCCGAAGTCGAGGTAGGGCTCGCCGGTGGCGGGATCGAGCGCATGGAGCCACTCGCCCCGGTGGGCGATGATGCGCCGCTCGGTCCCGTCGGTCCAGAAGGCGATGCCGCGGTGCCCGGCCCCGCGGAAACCGGCCGGACCCTCCTCGAACGGCTGCTGCACCCAGATGGTCTCGCCGGTCGCCGGATCCCACGCCTCGACCAGGCCGACGGCGTTCGGCGCGTAGACGATGCCGTCGACCATCAGCGGCGTCGAGCGGTTGGCGTTGTTGTAGCCGAGATTCGGAACCACGTCGAGGATCGACTGGTCGACCGTGGGACGGGTCCAGGCGACCTGCAACTGGTCCACGTTGCCGGCATCGATCTGATCGAGCGGCGAGTACTTCGTCGCGCCGAGGTCGGCGGCGTAGGCGCGCCACTGGCCGTCGACCGCCCCCTGCTGGGCGAGCGCGGGGGTGACGGCGCAGGACAGGACGAGAATGAGCGCGCAAGCCACGGCGCCGACGGGAACGTTGCGATGGCGCATCTTCGTTTCCTCCAGTTCAGAGCGGTCAGATGCGATTATAGGCCGCTATCCGCCGCCGGCCGGGACGCGGCCACCCGGAATGCGCTTGACGATGGCGCTGTAGTTCAGCAGCACCCGGTCGCCGGTGAAGATCTGCCCGCGCACGAACGTCAGCGAGCGCGTCCGGCGCACCACCTCGCCGGCCGCCTCGATCAGCGCCCCCGGCTCGCCGGCGGCGACGAACTCGCAGTTGCACGACACGGTGACGCACTTCTCACCCGGCTGGTCCCAGACCGCGGTCAGGCACAGTGCGAAGTCGGCGAAGGTCATCAGCATGCCGCCGTGCAGCGTGCCGCCGGTGTTGGCGTGCCGGCCGTCCGCCTGGAACGCGAAGGCGATCCTGTTTCCATCGATCTTGTAGCCCAGCGGACCAACGTGATCCTCGAAAGGATCCTCGTAGGCGTAGGCCCGGTAGCCCGGGGGCAGCGCGGGATGCAACGTCGAGTGCGATTCCATGGCCGGAATGGTAGCGAAGTTGAGCGGGCGAGTGCGGCCCGGAGCCCATTGGTATTCTGTTCAAGAGGGCCGGTTGATCGTCATGAGAGCGAGCCGACGGCGATGGGCAGGAATCCAGGCTGCGCTGCTGCTGGCCGCCGCCTGCAGTGGACCGAACCCCACCGCCCCGACCACACCGACGCCGACCATGCCGACGGTGTCGCAAGTTCTCATCAGGCCTGCCGGCTCGGCTCCCGGGAGTTCGGTCGACCCGATCGAGCTGCAGGTTGGTCAAACGAGAAAACTCGATGCCATGGTGCGCTATAGCGATGGCACGGAGGAACGTGCGATGTCGGCAAGGTGGGCAACGGACGACCCTGACGTCGCGACCGTCACGCCCGATGGCGAACTCACCGGACAGCACGGCGGGGATACCAGAGTATCGGCGTTGGTGGATGTCGGTGTCGCATACATGAACGTACGTGTGACATTCGCCAGCCGGCCCGTCGACCCCCTATTCGACGACCAGTATTGGCGGGAGCTCGTCTTCGATGGTCACGAGGAACCCAACGACGTCGCGGCTGCGGTCACATGGGTCCTCGAGACAACGAGCCCCAACTTCTACATCCGCCTCGACAACCCGGATTGGCCGGACTGGCCTTCGGACAGCCTGGTCTCGCGCATGCGGGAAGCGATACCTGGCCTGGCGGAGCAGTTGACGGGCCAGCCGTACCGCGGCCGCATCGAAACTGGAGATGCCGATCGCCTGGGGGCGTCGGGTTACATCGTCGTCGTCTTCGAAACGCAGAGCGGCGCTTGCGGCCGCGCCCGGATCGGAGCCGACCCCGGCCGCATCTGGATGAGCCCTCCCTGCTTCTCCCTCTCCGACGAGAATGCCCTTCTCACCCTGTTCGCGCACGAGGTCGGGCACGCGTTCGGCTTCCATCACGTATCGGACTACCGGGCGGTCATGCGAAAGGGGGTGCTGGGGTACAGGCCCGGCTTCACCGCGCCGGAGCAGTACCACGCGCAACTCGCCTACGAGATTGGCCGCGGGCAACCCTATGCGGGCTGGCCGTTTTCCCGAACGTTCGGTCCCACGAACGTCGGAACAGACTGGCCGACCATGCCTCTCCCCGTGATAGTCGTCGATGACTGAACGGAACCGACGAGGACCGTCATCGCCCGAGCGAGGCGATCCGGGCCGGCTCGGCGAGCCAGTGGTGGGGTGACGCCTGCGCCAGCGCCTCACGTGGGAACGGTCCCCAGAGGGCGGCCGCGGTCTGCACGCCGGCGGCGCGCCCGGACTCGATGTCGTGCGGCGAGTCGCCGATGAAGACCGTCTCCCCGGGGTCGGCCGACAGCCTGTCGACGGCTGCCAGCACGGGCGCCGGGTGCGGCTTGTGCTCGTGCACGTCGTCGGCGCCGATCAGGACGCCGAAGTACTCGTTCAGTCCGCAGCGCGCGAGACCGCGCCGGGCCAGCGCATGCGTCTTGCTGGTGACGACGGCCAGTTGCGCGCCCACGCCGAAGAGGGTGGCAAGAACCTCGTCGACTCCCGCGTAGGACTTCAGGAGTCGATCGTGATGCGCGTCGGTATAGGCGCGGTACGTGTCGACCATCCGCGCGGCATGCTCGTCGTCCCGCGCGAACTTGCGGAGTTGCGGCCGGAGCGGCGTGCCGAAACCGGCCCGCCAGGTCGTATCGTCCGGTACTGTCCCCAGATGCGTCCGCATCGTATGGCGGAACGACGCCATGATGAGCGGGATCGAGTCGATGAGCGTACCGTCGAGATCGAAAAGGAAGGTGCGGAAGCGGCGGCCGGCGGGCACGGCGGATTATAGCGCCGCGGGTACGACGTCCTCGGAGCGCACAGCCCGATGGCCGCCCGGCGGACCGAGGCGGCTTCAGAAGCCGAGCCCGGCGCCGGCATGGATCCGCATCGAGCCCCGGAAATCGTGGCCGGCGTCGAGGTGCAGGCTGCCGAAGGGCACGGTCAGGAAGACGCCGGCGCCGGCGCCCCTCAGGAACCGCTGGTCGCCCAGGGACTGGCCGGCATCGTAGGCGGCGGCCGTGTCGTAGAAGATGCGCACTCCGGCGTTCCCCATGGAGATTGGCGAGCCCAGCGGCAGCCGGAGCTCGACCGACGCCGCCGCGAGCCGATCTCCGACCCGCGCGCCGACCCGCCACCCGCGCAGGTTGCCGCCGCCGCCGAGCAGCGCCTTCTCGTAGGCCGGCACCGCCGCGGAGGCTCCCTCGAACAGGAAGCGCGCAGCCACGACTGCCTGTCCTCCCACCCCCTTGAACGCCTGCGCGTCGATGCGCGGCCGGACCACGGCCTCCGCCCGGCCGGCGATGGCAATCCGCTCGACCGACGCACGCCATTGCACATCGTCGCGCGGAAACGCGCCGGCCGAGACCCCGTCGTATTCCAGTCCGACGATCAGTCGCGTGAGCCGGTCGGACGGCCCGGCGAAACCAACCTCCTCCCAGGCCGTCTCCACACCCGCTCGCAGCCCGCGCCCCAGCGCCCGGTCGACGCCGGCCCAGGCCCGGGTTCGCCGATCCTCGACCCCGAAATACGGATGCGTGCGGCGTCCGTACGACGCGCCGCCCCGCAGGCGACCGACCGCCCGGCCGGAGAGTGACCGCTCGGCTTCCACCGCCACCCGCTTGTCCCCGCCCCAGGTTGCCGGCAGCGACACCCGGCTCCCCCGCCCCAGCACGTCCACGAGGCTGAAACGCGCGCCGTACGAGGTGCCGTAGCCTTCGTCGTAGCGCAGGACGGGCAGGAACATCGACTGCCCCGCCAGGCGGGCGAGCGACCGCACGACGGGGTTGCGGATCGAAGCGCGCGGCCGTTCCCGCACCACGATGATCAGCGCGATGCGGTCGGTCGCCGTCAGCGAGCGGTACCGCTTGCGCACCTCGACCGCTTCGAAGCGCCCGCTGGCTTCGAGACGTTGGGTGATGCCTTCGACGGCTTCCACATCGACTACGTCCCCGGCTGCGACGCCCGCAAGCGCCAGCACCTCCTCGTCCGGCACGGTGTGATTGCCATGAATGCGAAGGTCGACCACGGTCTCCGCCGGCGCCGCCTGAGCGAAGACGGGCGTGAGGAGCGCGGGTACGAGCGTGAGAGCGATCAAGGCCGGCGCGAGCTGGACGGCGGCGACGCGGCGCGCGACGGGGCCACGAATCATCGCGACATGGTGAGGCGCCCCGTGTCGAGCCTTCCGGCCCGGGACGCCGCGCGCGACGGGACCACGAGTCATCGCGGCAGGGCCGGCCCGACCGCTCTCAGGCGCCCACCCGTCTCGGCCTCGCGATAGTTCGTGTACGTCCGCGTGGCCGTCGCTTCGTACGTGCCCGTGGCCAGCGACAACGCGGCGCGCATGTCGATGCGCGACGGCAGCCAGATCCCCGGAAACGGCTGTCGCATCGTCATCGACGCGGTCAGGTCGTCCAGGCGGAACAGCCAGCGCCCCGGCAGGAAGTCGAAGCCGAGGTTGTCGAAGGTGTAGCGCACGATCTGGTGCTGCTCCGGCTCGATCCAGAGCGTGACGAGGCTGGTCTTCTCCATGGCGGCCGTCTCGCGGTCAACGCCAATGGAAATCGATCTCTTCTCCTCCGAACCCCGGGCTCCCGAGTCGCTGTCGCGTGGTCCCTCCCCGTCTCCCTGGGGCTCACCATCGTCAGGACGGGCGAAGAGCTGCTCCGGGTAGTACTCGATCCGCAGCACGTCGTGCCCGTCCAGCGTCTCGCGACCGACCAGATAGTAGTTTCCGGGTTCGAAATCGAAATCCAGAAAGTACGCATCGGAAACGAAGCGGGGCTCCATGTTGCCCCACACGGGATCCGCGGAGCGCGTCTCCCGAGGCTCGCTCCCTTCGGCCGCCGCGCGGGCCAACGCCGCCAGCGCATTGCGATGTCCGGCGAGCGCGGCGGCGCGGCGCCCGGCCACCTCCGGATCCGCGTGCTTTGCCGCCGGGGTCGTATCCACCGGCGCCAACGGCAACTCGAACCGCACGGCCAGGTCGAGCAGATCGAGGAACCGGGCAAACTCGTCTTCGGTCGCGGCCGCCGCGGCCGGCGCGATCTGCCCGATCGCGCGGTCGAGCATCCCCGTCACCTCCTCCGGCAGCAACCGGCCGTTCTCCAACATGGAGAACCCGTCCCGCACCCGCTCGACGGCGCGTTCGAAGCCCACCGCCGACACACCGCCCGCCGCCTCGAGGATCCGGTCGGCCGCCGCGGTGATCGCGGCATGGTCGTCGCCCCACGTCCGGCCCTGCTCCGCGATTGCGTCGAGCAGCTCGCCGTCGATCCGGACGCCCCACATCCGTTCGACGGCCAGTTGCACGTTGTCGCGCGTCGAACGCGTCGACACCCGGGTCGGTGACCGGCGTTCGTCCCGGCGCCGCTCGCGGCGCCGTTGCTCCCGCTGCAACCACTCGGCCTCGTACTCGCGCCGGCGCGCCTCGTCGATCGTCACCCCGTCGATGCGAACCGGACTCCGCACGAAGAAACCGTCGCGCTCGTACCAGGTGTACTCGCCGCGGAACCCCCACAGCGCCGCGCCTCCGGGTCCGGTGATGCGAAACCGCGACTGCTCGTCGAGCACGTACTGCAGCCGGGCGGCCGCGTTCCGCTCGCGTTGCGCCAGCACCCGCTCCATGAAGCGGTCGAGCTCGTTGTCGTCCTCTTCCTGCCCTCCGGCAGCACCGGGACCAACGGCAGCGACCAGCATGAGCAGCGCCGCGAGTCCACGGAGAAATCCCGCCCGGCACCGGGGCCGGCGCGGCAGGAGATCCGTTTCGAGATCGATTCGCATCGTCATCGTCACCGTGTCAGACGCGGCCGTCATCGCGAAAGTTCAGCCGACCGTACCACGAACTGCCGACAACGCGACCCACCGCCCTCGGCGCTTCCGCGCCGCCGCCGCGGACGGCGTGCTGACGTATCCTGGAGCACGGAGCTCGATAGTGCCGCTACGCATCACCCAGGTCGACGCGTTTACCGCCACGCCGTTCAGCGGCAACCCGGCCGCCGTCTGCCTGCTGCCCCGTCCGGCCGACGCGTCGTGGATGCAGCGCGTGGCGCGCGAGATGAACCTGTCGGAGACCGCATTCCTGGTGCGCCGCGAGGACGGCGGGTTCGACCTGCGCTGGTTCACCCCGGTCGTCGAGGTCGACCTGTGCGGCCACGCGACGCTCGCCAGCGCCCACGTGCTGTGGGAGCAACAGCACGTCGCCCGGGACGCACCGGCGGTCTTCCACACTCGCTCCGGCCGCCTGTCGGCGGTCCTGCGGGACGGGTGGATCGAGATGGACTTTCCGGCGGAACCGGACGAGCCGACTCCCGTTCCCGACGGCCTCGCCGCCGCCCTCGGCACCGAGCCGGCCTACGTCGGCCGCAACCGCTTCGACTACCTCGTCGAGGTGGACTCGGAAGAAACCGTGCGGCGTCTGACCCCGGACTTGCGGCACCTCCGGGAGTTCGACGCCCGCGGCGTCATCGTCACGGCGCCGGCCGCAACCGACGGATTCGACTTCGTATCGCGCTACTTCGCCCCACACGCCGGCATCGACGAGGATCCGGTGACCGGATCGGCTCACTGCTGCCTGGGCCCCTACTGGCGACGCCGTCTCGGCCGGGACACGTTGACCGCGTGGCAGGCTTCCGAGCGCGGCGGTCTCGTGCGGGTCGCCGTGCGTGGAGAGCGCGTCCTGCTGTCCGGCCAAGCGGTCACCGTGATGGGCGGCGAGCTGCTGGCCTGATTGCTATCCGACCGGCAACCGCCCACGTCAACTCAGCAACGGAATCGACACCAACCCGATCGTGTAGAGCGCGTACAGCATCAGCAGGCCGATGCCCGCCGCGCGCCGCACCACGCCGTTCTTCAGGACCACGCCGACGATGGCCAGGAAGAAGAGGCCGAGCCAGGGAAACCCGTACCACTGGCTGAAGCGATCGAGGACCAGCGGCTGGATCGTGCCGGCCATGCCGACGATGAGCAGCAGATTCAGGACGTTCGCGCCGATGATGTTCCCGAGCGACAGGTCGGGCACGCCCTTGCGCGCCGCGGTCACGCCGGTCACGAGCTCGGGCAGCGACGTCCCGATGGCGATGACCGAGAAGCCGATGATGGACGACGGCACGCCGAGCGCACGCGCCAACCCCTGGCCCGACTCGACGAGCAGATAGCTGCCCGCCAGCACGCACGCTCCGCCGACGGCGAACCAGCCGACCGCCTTCGGCAACCTGCCGACAGCGTCCCGGTCCTCCGCCTCCTCCCCGGACTCGCGCCGCGACCGCAGAATGCCCAGCAGGTCCCAGCCCAGATAGGCGACGGCCAATGTGAGAAGCACGAGCCCGAAGACCCGTTCCATCGTCAGGTCCCAGGAGAACCCGACGACGAGCAGGCCGCCGCCGACCATCCAGCCGGCGCGCCGGATGAAATCCTGCTTGTCCACCTGCACCGGCATGATCAGCGCCACCGTGCCGACGATGAGCCCGATGTTGCAGATGCAGGAACCGACCGCGTTGCCGAGCGCGATGCCGGAGTCGCCCATCGTCGCGGCAGTCGCGGAGACGACCAGTTCCGGCCCGGTGGTGGCCAGGCTCACCAGCGTCCCGCCGATGACGAAGCGCGGAATCCGGAGCGCCCGACCGATCTGGATGCTGGAGTCGACGAACAGATCGCCTCCCTTGGCGACCAGGGCGAATCCGATCGCGATCAGCAGGATGTCGTAGAGCATGGTCGTGTCCGAACGGCTGCCCTCTACAGCCCCAGGAAGAGCACGGCGGCGCCGCTGGCCGCGACGACGAGCCCGGCCGCGACATCGGCGTGGCGGCCGATACGCTCGGCGCCGAGCAGCGCGACGCCCCGCCAGGCGGCGGCGACCGCCAGCAGCATGACCCCGATCGTGAGCAGCCCGAAGACGCCGACCACGGCCGCCACCCCAAGCCAGTCGCGCGCCATCCCGGGCACGACCATCAGCGGGATGAGCGGCTCGCAGGGACCGAGCACGAACAGAATGAAGAGCGCCCACGGCGTGACGCGGTCGGCACCGCGCGTGCCCTGGTGGGAGCGCGCGCCGTCGCGTGCGCGAAGCCCCTTGCAACCCGCCCACGCCGCGTAGGCGAGCCCGAAGCCGATCAGCAACGCCGCCGCCAGTTCCCCGCGCGCCGACTCGAGCCACAGCAGCGCATCGGTGGCGATGCCGAGGCCGACGCCGGCCGCGCCGATGACAACCGAAGAGGCGACGTGGCCGGCACCGCACAACGCGGTGACGAGCAGCGTGCGGCCGAGCGTCCACTCCCGAGCGCGGCCGAGTGCAACGAACGGGAGCGAATGATCGATCCCGAGCAGGGTATGGACGATCGCCAGCGAAGCGGCGGTCCCGAGCAACAGTGTCGTGGTCTGGATCGGATCGGACATCGGAATGACGGGAGATCGGCGGCAGTGCGGCCTGACGCGTAACGCTACACTAACGGTGACCGGTGATTATGACGCGATGACGACCCTCGACGCCAAGATCGCCCTTCTGGGCCGGCAGCTCGCCGACCTCGACCGCGTGGTCGTCTGCTTCTCCGGCGGCGTCGACTCCGGCTACCTGCTGGCCGAGGCGATCGGCGTCCTTGGGAGCCGGGCCGTGGCCCTGACCGCGGTCTCGCCGAGTCTCGCGCCCGAGGAAGGCGCCGCAGCGCGCCGCCTCGCCGAGCAGCTCGGCGCCCGGCATCTGCTCGTCGACACCGCAGAGGTCGACGACCCGCGCTACGCGGCCAATCCGGTGAACCGTTGCTACTTCTGCAAGGTGGAGGTCTACGGCAGGGCCGTCCGCGAGGCCGCGCGCCTCGGAGGCCACCACGTCGTCGACGGCTTCAACGTGGACGACCGCGGCGACCACCGGCCGGGGCGGCAGGCCGCGAAGGAGCACGACGTCCGCTCACCCCTCGACGACGCCGGATTCACCAAGGCAGACATCCGGGAAGCCGCCCACCGGCTCGGACTGCCGGTCTGGAACAAGCCGGCCCTGGCCTGCCTGTCGAGCCGTTTCCCGTACGGCACCGCCATCACGCCCGCCAGACTGACGCAGGTTGCCGCCTGCGAGCGCGTGCTGCGTGAGCACGGTTTCACGGTCTGCCGCGTCCGGTACTTCGACGAACGGGCCCGCATCGAGGTAGCGCCCGAGGAAGTCGCCCGTTTCCGAAACGCCGCGCTGCTGGCCGACGTCACGGCGCGCTTCCGGGCCGCGGGCTTCGAACAGGTCGAGGTCGATCCGCGGGGCTACCGGCAGGGCGCGCTGAACGAGCTGGCCCGGACAACGTCCACGACGAGCATCGTACGAAGTTCCTCGTAAACCAGGCGATCCCTCCCGGGCAGGCCTCTTGTCATTGCCTCAGCCGGCGGCCACAGCGCGGAACATCTCCTCCACCGGCACGACCCGCACGCGTTCCGGATTGATCGCCAGATCGAAGCCCTCGATCAGCGCATCCTCCGCCTGGATCTCCTCGGTCACCGCCGTGTTGTAGGTCGCCGGGGACGGCTCTCCGGCCAGCAGCGCGTCGCGGAACGCCTCGGCGTCCCGGGTGACGACGGCGATGGCCAGGTCGTCGTACTGCAGGTGGCGGCGGATCGCCGCGTTCACGTCGTCGACGGTCAACGCCGTCAGGCGCCGCTGGATCTCGTCGATGAAGTAGCCGGCGCCGTAGACCGCCGAGTCCATGTGGTAGCCGAGCCGCCGGCTGGTCGTCTGGACGTAGAGCTTCGAGTAATTGAGCAGAAACTCGCGCGTCGCCTCGAAGTCCTCCGCCGACAGCCCCTCGTCGACCAGGACGTGCAGCTCGCGGACCGCCTGCCGCAGCGCGAATTGGGCGTTGTGGTGCGGGACCGGCCGGATCCAGATGCTGAAGAACTGCCGGCTGCGCGGAATGTTGGGAATCGGAAGGCGCGACCCGCCGTCCTGGATGAAGTTCTCGATGTACGAGTAGTCCCCGTAGTTCAGGCCCCGCTGCCCGCGCATCTTGTTCATCAGCAGCCCGTTGAAGGTGCGGTGCTCGCCGAAGTAGGAGTTGGCCACCATCAGGGCATGGAAATCGTCGCCGGCGCGCGTCAGATCGATCGGGAACCCGATGGAGATGGCCGTGGCGATGGCGTCCTTGTCGACCAGCAGCAGCTCGCGTCCGTCGAGCGCCCGCGGCGCCGGCAGCGGGGCGCGTTCGACCCCGGCGGCCGGCAGACGGTCGAGGATCTCCTGCTCGATCCGCTCGACGAAGCCGTCCGGATACCCTCCGGCCACGCCGACGAGCGCCCGCGCGCGCGTGTAGTGCTCACGGTGAAACGCCCGCACGTCGTCCAGGGTCAGCGCGGCCAGCCCTTCCTCGGTGCCGACAGCGGGCGACTCGTACGGATGCCCGGCGTACAGCAAGGCGTTCAGGGCCCCCTTGCCGAGCTCCTCGTCGTCGCTGCCGCGCAGGGTCGAGACGACGGTGTTGGTCAGGAAGTCGCGGTTCCGGCCGAAGTCGGACTCGTCGAACCGGGGGGCGACCACCAGGTCGCGCACGATGGCGAAGAACGGCTCCAGGTGATCGCGGTGCACCTCGCCGACCAGCACCGTCATCTCCTTGTCGGCCTGCGCCCGGATCGAGGCCGACCAGGGATAGAGGGCCTCGGTGATCTCCTGGAAGCTCAGCGCCTCGGTACCGCCCCGCCCCATCATCAGCGCGGTCAGCGCGTTGAGGCCGTTCTTCCCCGGTGGGTCGTCGACCGAACCGGTCCGGAACCCGATCCGCAGGGTCACGAGCGGCGAGCTCGGAGTCGGCAACGCGATGACGCCGGAGCCTTCCGCACTCGATCCGGCCGCGCCGCAGCCGGCCGTAGCGACGCCGGCGAGCACCGTGAACACGACGCCGAGCACGACGGCCGGCCCGCTGCCGCCACCCGCGGCGATCCGTCGCATCGAAGCCGCCGGCGTGATTTCCCGTCCTCCTGCCAACGCGGTCATTGCCCTTCCTCCTGGGTCAGGATCACCACCGTCCGGTTCGTGTCCGCGAAGTAGGCGTCCGCCACCATCATGACGTCTTCCGGGGAGACGGCGTCGTACAGCTCGTAGACACGGTTCACGGTCGCCGGGTCCTCGGTGAGCTGCAGGTAGTGGCCCAACGTCCGCGCGATGCCGCCCGGATTGTCCAGCCCCATCGCGAAGCCGTAGCGCATGTGCGACTTGGTCGCCGCGAGCACCTCCTCGTCCACCGGCTCGGTCTTCAGCCGCTCGATCTCGTCGATGACGGCGTCCCGCACATACTCGATCCGCGTCGGATCGGTGATGCGCGCGATGATCGTGAACAGAGGCGAATCGCGGCTGTCGAGGGCGCCTCCCTGCAGCGCGTCGACCACCTGCTCCTCCAGATAGAGCTTGCGGAAGAGCGGCGAGGTCTCCGAGAACAGGAGCTGCGAAAGCACGTCGAGCGCCGGCATGTCGATGCGCTGGTCCGAGAACGCCGGGGCGTGGTAGCCCATCATCAGGAACGGCAGCGTCGGGTTCGGCCAGGTGACGCGGGCCGAGCGCGCCTCGGTCTGCGGCGGCTCCTGCGGGATCTGCGGCTCGAAGCCGCCGCGCTCCCACCCGCCGTAGTATTCGGTCGCCAGCCGCTCCAGGTCGGCCTGGTCGAAGTCGCCCACCACCACGACGATGGAGTTCTCGGGCCGGTAGTAGCGGTCGTAGAACTGCAGGCTGTAGTCGTAGTGGTTCGGCATCTCCCGGATGTCCTCCAGGAGCCCGATGGTCGTGTGCTTGTACGGGTGCGTCGTGTACGCGAGGTCGTGCAGCCTCTCGCGCAGCAGCGACACCGGGTTCGAGAAGTTCAGGTTGTACTCGCCGAGGATGGCGCCCGCCTCGGTGCGGAAGTCGTCCTCGCTGTATTGCAGGTTCCGGAAGCGGTCCGACTCGAGATCCATGATCGTCTCCAGCGCGTCCGAGCTGGCGACGATGTAGTAGGTCGTCCAGTCGCTGGTGGTGAACGCGTTCGAATCCGCCCCGATGCGCTTGACCACCGCGTTGTAGGCGTCGGTCGGGTACTTCTCGGTGCCGCGGAACATCATGTGCTCGAAGAAATGGGCGTAGCCGGAGAATCCGGGCTCCACCTCGTTCCGCGACCCGGTGCGCACCACCGTGTAGTAGGCGACGATGCCGGGGCTGTCGTAGTCGACGCCGACCACCTTCAGCCCGTTGTCGAGCTCGAACGTGGTGACCGGGAACGGAAAGACATCGCGGCCGGCCTGCCCCTCCGCGACGGCCGCGGCGGCCAGCACGAGAGCCGCGGCGGCGATGATCCGATGCTTCCACCTCATGGTGACCTTCTCCTGCGGGTTGAAATCATGCGTCGGGACCGACACCCCGCCCGGCCCCGAGTATACCGGCCCCGACCGCTCACAGCCTGGCGTTCGAAGGCCGGGGGCTGCTCGAGGGGCTGCTCGGGGCTCGCCTCTCGCTGGACAACGTGACGTCCGCGCTTGACAGCCGTTTCAGTCGGTACCGAACATGAAGGTAGACTTGTGACACGCCCCGACGCGGTCCACACGGTCGGAACACCCTGACAAGAGGAACGTTGATGAGCACGCAAGTACGGAACCGTCCCACCATGGCGCCGGCCCTCCGGCTGGCCGCCGCGGTCATCGTCCTGGCGGGTCCTGCACCGGTCTCCGCGCAGCCTGACGTCCGCGGGTTCGTGTCCGTCAACGGCGGACTGCAGGCGGCGACCGGCAGCTTTTCCCAGGACGTCGTCTTCGCGGAGTCGGGCGGCGTGTACAGGGACGTTCTGTCCGGCGCAGCGGCGCATGAACAGGCGAGCTTCGATACCTCCTACGTTTTCAGGACGGGAATGCTGTTCGATGCGAGCGGCGGCGTCCACGTGGGACGTTACTTCGGGTTCGGGATCGGCGTGTCGCGCTTCGGCTCCACCGACGCGGTGCGGGTGGCGGCGCAGGTGCCGCATCCGCTCTTCTTCGATCGCGACCGCTCCATCACCGGCTCGTCGTCGCCGCTCACGCGGACCGAGACGGCCATCCATCTGCAGGCGCGCGTGATGATCCCGGCCACCGCATCGTTCGTCGTGACCGTCTTCGGCGGGCCGACCGTGTTCAACGTGGTGCAGCAGCTCGTCACCGACGTCCGGTTCACCCACGAGTATCCCTACGAGACGGCCAGCTTCTCGAGCGCCATGCACACGCGGGAGAGCGGCTCCACGACAGGGTTCAACGTGGGCGGAGACGTCGCCTACTACTTCTCCTCCAACGTCGGCGTCGGCTGGCTCGTCCGCTACAGCCGCGCGACGTTGGAGCTGCCGTCCGCCGGCGACGGCTCGCTCGACGTCCGGACCGGCGGCCTGCATGCGGCGGGGGGCCTGCGTCTGCGGTTCTGAGCGGCGCGCCGCTCAGAACCGGAACTTCGCACGTCAGGCCGCGGGAGATCGACGGCCTGCCGCCGGGGACGACCAGCTAGCAGAAGTCGAGAAATCGCCAGACGTTGCGCCTTTCAGAAGCGCCAGCAGGTGAACATGCAAACCGCTCCCAGACTCGCCGTCGCCGCGACCCTCGTCGGGATCGCACTCATCGCCACGGAACGGAACGCCGCCTCCGGGGGGCCGGGCGGCGTCGCATCCATCTCCGCCGGCTCCGCGACGGACCTCGACACGTTGCGACAGTGGGACGCAACCGTGGACGGCTGGGCGAGAACCGGCGACCTCGTCGCCGTGTCGCGCCTCGAAGACCCCTCCGTCGAGGGCCGCGCCCACGAGTACCTGGCGCAGCACTACGCCGGCGTTCCCGTGTTCGGCGGCGGCCTGTCGAGACAGCTCGACGGCGCCGGCGTCACCGTGTCGCTGTTCGGCACGCTGCACCAGGGAATCGACGTCGACACCGCGCCGGCGTTGTCCGGGGCCGAGGTCGCCGCGCTTCTCGAGGAGCTGCACGGCGGCGAGATCCTCGCCGGCAGGGATCCGGCGTTGGGCATCCTGCCGCTTGCCGACGGCTCGTACGCCCTGGCCTATCTGGTCCCCATGAGCGACGGCTACTTCTACTTCGCCGACGCCGACGACGGCAGCCTCCTGCAGCGCCTCAACGCGGTGAAGGAACAGCAGGTGGCGGTCGGCGCCGGCGCCGGCTCGCAGGGCAACCAACGGAAGCTGAGCACGACGCACGAGGACGGCCGCTTTCAGGCGCACGACCGGATGCGTCCGGCGGAGGTGGTCACTCTGGACGTGCGGTTCAACTTCCAGCGCTACCGGCGCCTGCTCGCCGACCATCTGATCGAGATGCTGCCGTCCGGGGAGCCGGTCTGGACAGCGGACGACTACGCCACCGACGCGGACAACGAGTGGGACGATCCGACCGTAGTCGAAGCCCATGCCTACACGGGCTGGACCTACGACTACTTCTCCGCGCGGCACGGCTGGGAGGGCATCGACGGCGGGAACGGACGCACTGTCTCGATGGTCAACCTCGAGGGGGCGAATGCCGCCTTCTGGTGGCCACCCTTCGGTCCGGAAGGCAATGGCGTGTTCGTGTACGGCCGGAGGACCGACGAGACGAGCGAGGAGCCGTACACCGTGCTCGACATCGTCGGACACGAGCTGATGCACGGCGTGACGCACTTCTCCGTGAGCAATCGCACCGGAAGCCCCTTGGGTCTCTTCAACCTCGTCCCCGTCGGCGCCAGATTGGGCCCGCAGAGCTTCACGACCGGCAACGGTACGACCTACACATGCGAGACGGCCCGCTTCCCCGGCGTTGTCGAGACGCCGGAGGGACTGGACGTCGGGCTGGTCCCGGCCTGGTGCGTCGACGGCCGGTTCGTCCTGGCCTACTCGGGAGACGGCGCCATCCACGAAGGCTACTCGGACATCTTCGGTGAAACCCTGGGGTTCTACTACGAAGACGAGGGCGCCTCGGCGGACTATCTCGTGGGCGGCGACTTCAAGGAGGGACCGATCCGCTCCATGGTCGACCCCAAGTCGGTCCGGAACGGCTTCCATCCGGACGCATACCGCGACCGGTACGAGTTCGCCCTCACGCGGGGCGGAGCGTTCGAGTGGGACTACTCCGGGTTCCTGTTCGTCGACGGGCAGTACTTCGGCCATTTCCGCGACAATTCGTTCGGCTACGGCGGCGACCACTGGAACTCGCTGATCCTGAGCCACGCCTTCTACATGGCCATCGAGGGTGGCATGCACCGCAGCAGCGGCATGAAGGTCGAGGGCGGCGGCGAAGCCAACCGGGAGGAGATCGAACGGATCTTCTTTCGCGCGATGCGGGACCTGATGCCCGCGATGGCGACGCTGCCGATCGCCGCGGCGGTCATCCGCCAGTCGGCGGCCGACCTCGCCCCGGGCAGCGACACGGCACGGGCTGTCGATCAGGCGTTGCGCGCGGTCGGGCTGGCGCCGGAAGTCCGGTAGGGCGGGATGTTCGTCCGATCGCCGCCGCCGGCCGCCAGCGAGGGCGGACAATAGCGGGGCCGGCCGCCAGCGAGGGCGGGCATAGCCGGGCCGGCCGCCTCCGGGCGGCCGGCCCGATACGCGCTACCTACCGGGGCGTCGGCCGCCCCATGATCGTCGGCTTCTGGTCCGACAGGCTGTCGACCACCGCCTGCGTCACGACGTTCGAGAAGAGCGGCCGGATGCTCAGGTGGTTGTAGGGCCGGATCTGGATCATCAGGATCCCGATCAGATCCTCCACCGGATCGGCCCAGTAGAGCGTCCCGTAGGCGCCGCCCCAGGTGTAGCTGCCGATCGACAGCGCGTCGGGAGCCTGCGCCGAGTTGGTCAGCACGCCGAAGCCGAGCCCGAAGCCGTAGCCGCCGCCGCGGATGTAGACCGGCCGGTCGGCGCCGATGTGGTTGCTGATCATGTTGTCGACGGTCATGCGGCCGAGCAGCCGCGTCCCGTTCAGCTCGCCGCCGTTGGCGATCATCTGCGCGAACTGGTAGTAGTCGGCCGCCGTCCCGGCCAGGCCGGCGATGCCGCGGAACATCCGCGTCGGCTCGCGGAACGTGGGCGACACCATCAGGTCGATCTTCCCGTTCTCGTCCGGCCGGTAGACCGAGGCCATCCGCTCCACCTTATCGCGCGGCACGTAGTAGTAGGTGTCGGTCATGCCGAGCGGCTCGAAGATGCGCTCGCGCAGGAAGTCGTCGATCGACTGGCCGGAGATCTTCTCCACCAGGACCGCGACGTAGTCGGTGGAATCGCCGTACTGCCACTCGTCGCCCGGATGGAACGCGGCGGGAATCACGGCGGCGTGCGCCACCCGCTCGGCCAGCGTCGGCCAGCCCCTGCCCTGGTTGGTGACGTGGTCGATCTGCTCCTGCGTCAACCCCTTGCCCTGGGGATTCAGCGTCAGACCCGACGTGTGGGTCAGCACGTGGCGCACGGTGACCGGCCGAGCCTCCGGCACCGTCAGCGGCCGCACGCCGTCGGCGTTGATGCGCACCGTGTGGTTCTCGTACTCGGGAATCCACTTCGAGATCGGATCGTCGAGCAGGAACCGCCCCTCCTCGAACAGCATCATCAGCGCGCTCGAGACGATCGGCTTGGTCATCGACATCAGGACGAAGATGGTGTCCTGCGTCATCGGGACGCCGTTCTCCTTGTCCCGCCAGCCCTGCGCCTCGAAGTGGACCACCTTCCCCTTGCGGGCGACCAGGGTCACCGCCCCGGCGATGCGGTCGGTGTCGATATATTCCTGGATGAAGCTGTCGATGCGCTTCAGGCGCTCCGACGACATGCCCACCGACTCGGGCTTGGCGACGACGACGTCCTCGGCCGCCCGCAACGACGGCCCCGCCAGCAGCGCCGCGGCCAGCAGGGCGGCAAGCGCCCCCGCCGCCCAACCCTTGCGACTCCTTCTCACACCCGTCATGGCTGTCTCCTTCCTCAACCGGTTCGCCCGTTCTGTCGCGCCTCTGCTTCCGTGACCGTCGACCTCCCGCCCCGACCCGGCCCGGGCAGGCGACCATTGGCGGCGCTAGTAGTCCGCGGCGGCCAGCGACACCCGGATGATCTCCTCGTCGTTGCGCGTCACGAGGTGCCGGTTGGCATAGGCCGGCTGGGTCCAGTTGACGGCGCGGTCCTCGAATCGGCGCGGCCCGTAGCCGGCGCGCGACGTGGGCTCGATCAGCCGGGTGCGGTCGATCTCGACGTAGCCCTCCGGCGTGAACTGCGCGATGATCAGATCCCCGGCGTCGTTGTTGACGAAGTAGCGGTCGCCGTGGCGCACCAGGAAGGCGGCGCCCCAGCGGCGCTGCACGGTCATCCGGTCGCTCACCCACAGGCGCTCGCCGGTCGTGGCGTCGAGACCGCGCAGCTCGCCGTAGCTGCCGACGCCGTAAAGGTAGTCGTCCTCGATGATCGGCGTCGTGATGAGCGAGTGGAGCCCCTGCGTCTGGTCGGGCATCTCGCCGGTGCCCGCCACCTGCCAGAGCACGTCGGCGCCGGGCCGGTCGGTGTCCAGACGGAGCATCAGCGAGCCGCCGTAGAACTGACTGAAGAAGAGGTAGTTGTCGCTGCGAACCGGGGTCGCGACGGTAATGGAAGAGCGCGCCTCCCAGGCCTGCTCCCAGTAGATCTCGCCGCTCTGCGGATTCAGGGAGCTGACCCCGCTCGGGTGCCAGACGATGAGCTGCCGTACGCCGCCCGCCTCGTAGATGACCGGCTGTGCGTATCCCATCTCGGTCACCACGTCGATCGCCCGCCAGACCTCCTCGCCCGTGTGCTTGTCGAAGCCCACGACCAGTGCATCCGGCTCGCCGCCCACGACCGCGATGAGAAGATCGCCGTCGACCAGGGGCGAGCTCGACGTCCCCCAGACCGGCACGGTGGTGTCGTACTCGGCCACGGTATCGTGCTGCCAGACGACCTCGCCCGTGTCCACGTGCAGACAGAGAAGCATGCCGGCGCCGCCCGCCACGTAGACGCGGTCGCCGTCCACCGTCGGGGTGGCCCGCGGCCCGGTCGCGTACGAGAACTGGAGATTGCGGTAGGCCGCCGGCCACTCGTGCGTCCAGAGCACCTCCCCCGTCCGCTCGTCCAGCGCGAGCACGCGCTCGGTACCGTCCATCACGCGCGTCCTGAGGAGAAACTCGAAGTCGGTGACGAAGACGCGCCCGTCGGCGACGACCGGACCGGCGAAGCCGCCCTTGACCGGTGTCCGCCAGACCACCTTCAGGCCGCCGGCCGGAAACCGCTCGACGATGCCGTCCTCGGTCCACACCCCCACGCGTCCCGCGCCGCGCCACTCGGGCCAGTCCGCCGCCGGTAGCGAGGTTCCCGCCAGTGCGGCGCACAGCACCGCGGTCACGCACAGCAGCCGCAACGTTCGCATCGTCTTCTTCCCTTCGGATTCGCCCGCCATCACTCGTAGTCGGCGGCTGCGAGCGACGCGCGGATGATCTCGCTGTTGTTCCGGTGCACGACGTGGCGGTTGGCGTAGGCCGGATGCGTCCAGTTGACCGGCCGGTCCCAGCGCAGGCGCGTGCCGGACCCGATGCCGGAGCTGCCGTCCGCCTCGATCAGCCGCGTACGGTCGAGCTCCACGTAGCCTTCCGGCGTGAACTGCGCGATCATCAGATAGCCGTCGTCGTTGTTGACGAAGTAGCGGTCGCCGTGGCGCACGAAGAACGCGGCCCCCCAGCGCGCCTGCGCGGTCATCTCGTCGCTCATCCAGACACGCTCGCCCGTCCGCGCATCCAGGCCCCGCAGCTCGCCGTAGCTGCCGACGCCGTAGAAGTAGTC
Source organism: Vicinamibacterales bacterium (assembly GCA_963662835.3). Lineage (GTDB taxonomy): Bacteria > Acidobacteriota > Vicinamibacteria > Vicinamibacterales > UBA8438 > WTFV01. The sequence goes on along the minus strand of CAXXVU020000002.1, from coordinate 3,994,611 downwards.
GCCGATGATGAGCGGCGTGGTGATCAGCGCGTGCAGGCCGTCGGTCTGATCCGGCATCTCGCTGCGGCTGCTCCCCCGCCACAGCATCGACGCGGCGGGCCGATCCTGGTTGAGCCGCATCATCATCGAGCCGTTGTAGAACTGCGACACCAGCAGGTAGTCGCCGCTGCGGACCGGGGTGGCGACCGACATGCCGGCGCCGACCTCCCACTCCTGCTCCCAGTACACCTCGCCGGTCTCCGGATCGAGGGAGACGAGAGCCGCCGCATGCCAGACGATGAGCTGCCGCACGCCGCCCGCCTCGTAGATGACCGGCTGGCCGTAACCCATCTCCCCGACCACCTCGACCGCGCGCCAGAGCTCCTCGCCGGTCCGCTTGTCGAACGCGACGACCAGCGCGTCCGGCTCGCCGCCGACGACGGCAATCAGCTTGTCGCCGTCGACCAGCGGCGCGCTCGCGGTGCCCCAGGTCGGAATGCTGGTGTCGTACTCCTCGACGTAGTTCTTGCTCCAGATCACGTTGCCGTTCTCGACGTCGAGGCAGAAGAGACGGCCGGTGGCGCCGGAGACGTAGACTCGATCCCCGTCCACCGTCGGGGTGGCCCGCGGCCCCTTCGCGTAGGAGACCATCAACATCCGGTAGGTGGTCTGCCACTCGTGGGTCCAGAGGATCTCGCCGGTCTCCTCGTCGAGCGCGACGACCCGCTCGGTGCCGTCGAGGGTCCGCGACTCGGGATCCTCCAGCCAGTCGAGCACGAAGACGCGGCCATCGGCGACGGCCGGTCCCGAGTAGCCGGAGCGAAGCGGCGTCCGCCACTTGACCTTCAGGCCGTCCTCCGGGAACGACTCGATGATGCCGTCCTCGTGCCAGATCCCGAGCCGATCGACGCCGCGCCACTGCTGCCAGTCGTCCGCCGCCAACGAAACCGTGAGTAACCCGCACGCGACCAGCGCCAGCGCCATCTTCCGTACGACCGTCATGAGCCACCTCTCACTTTCCATGTCATCCCGCCCGGCGGCGCGCCGCTCCGGTCGCCTCCCGGACCGGCGCGCCGCCGGGACGCCCTATTGTGGACCAAACCGCCGACCGGGCGAAACCCGACCGGCCGCGAACCCTGGAGCCTGGAGCCGGAAGCGGACACGGCCTGCCCGCTGCACAGGACAGCCCCGGACGCTCGATCCGCACGAATCCCCGCGAACACGGCGGGACGATGCTGGCACGGTACCTGCTACACTTCGACTCGCCAGCCTGCCGAAGGAGATTGTGATGTCGCGTTTCGCCCCGTGTCTCCTGGCGGTTTCTCTCGTGCTGTCGCTCGTCGCGCCCGCGGTCTGGGCCGACGAGGGACAACGGGCTCGACGCCGGGACGGCGGCGACGGACGGGCCGCCGCGCCGCGTTCCGCTCCCGCGCCCCGGGCCCAACGCCCGCCGGCTCGACGCGCTCCGGCCGCGCGTCCGCAGCGACGCCAGCCAGCACCCCGCGCCGCGGCGCCCGCGCGGCCCGCACCGCGCACCGCCGCCAGGCCCGCGGACCGGCCACAGTCCCAGGCCGGCAGGTCGCGCGCCGTCCCCAGGCGGTCGCCAGCCGCCGCGCCGCCCGCGCGGCCCGCACCGCGCACCGCCGCCAGGCCCGCGGACCGGCCACAGTCCCAGGCCGGCAGGTCGCGCGCCGTCCCCAGGCGGTCGCCAGCCGCCGCCGCCGGTGGCGGGACGACACGGGGGCGCGCCGTGCCGCGAAATCGGGGGACCGGACGTCCGGGTACGGCGGCCGGACCGGGTCGCGGCGGCGGGCGGCCGGGTGACGCCATCCGCGACCGGCCGTACTCCCGGGGCCGACAGCCCGTTCGGGCGCGGGGCGGCGGTCGGGGACGGACCCCGGCCGTCATCGACACCCGCGGACGCGCCGTTCCGCGCACCCGCGCCGGGCGGCGTCCCGGCTCCGGCCCCGGCTACCGCGGCGGCTACAGTCCGCGCCCGCGGCCCGGGTATCGCTACGGGTACCACTATCGGGGCGGCTACGGGTACTACCGGCCCTGGTACACGCCCCGCTGGCAGCGCCACGTGCGCTTCGCGGGCTATCGGCGGCCCCACGTCCACGGCAGCTACTTCTACTTCCCCGGCTTCTCGTTCGGCGCCGGGTACGGCTACTCGTCGCACGTGCACGTCGGCGTCGGCTACCCGTACTCCGTCTACGGCTATCCGTACGGCTGGTACGACCCGTACGTCCGCTACGGCTACTCCCACGTCGCGGATGCGTACACCGGGTTCCTGCGGCTGAAGGTCCGGCCGCGGTCGGCGGAGGTCTACGTCGACGGGTACTTCGTGGGCATCGTCAACGAATTCGACGGGTTGTTCCAATCGCTGCGGATCGAGGAGGGACCGCACAGCGTCGAGCTCCGGCATCCCGGCTACGAGCCGCTCGCGCTCGACGTGCTCATCGTGCCGGGGGAGAAGGTCACCTTCGAAGGCGACATGATTCCGCTACCGTAGCGAACAGGTCTCCGAACGGGGGTCGTGCGCGCCGGTCACGGCCGCCGCCCCCGATCGGCGCCGCAGCTCCAGCACGCGGTGAACTGCTCCTCGACCGTCTCGCCGCACGAGCGGCAGCGCCAGCCGCCGACGCCTTCCGCCGCAGCCGGAGCCTGCTTCCTGGCGGCGTACTCGTCGGCGATCGCCACCGCGCGCGCATAGCGGGCCGCATCGTCGTCGAGCACCCACACCGAGGTCCTTATTTCGACGAAGGCGAGGCTCCCGCCCTGCAGCGGAACCATGTCGTCGCCCCGGATGACGGCATCGATCCCTTCGACCTCGAGCAGGCCGCGCAGCACGTGCGCGTCGCCCGGACCGTCCGCCTCGTAGATCTTCTTCAGATCGGCCATCCGCCTTCCTACCATTTACCATGAAACCGCCGGGCAGGCGCTGCGTATACTCCGATGATGGCGGTCGACCGGCGCGAGGACGACTTCTTCGAGGCCTACACGAGGGACCTCACCGGCGAGGACGTCCAGCGCCTGTTCACGCGCGACGCGCCCGATGCATATCGCTTCTTCACCCGCCACATCGACCAGGCCGCGTACGCCGGGATGCCGCCGCTGCAGCGTTTCGCCCTGCGGGCCCGCCTCCTGTTCCTCGCCTTCACGCTGAAGCTGTCGCCCGCCCGCCGGGCGCTGTTCGGCGTGTCCCTGGTAGCCTTCGTCGTCGGACTGCTGGAGCTGTTCCAGGGAATCGACCTCGTGCCCGTCCCGCTGGTCCCCTTCCTCCTGGACATTCCGCTGCCCACCCTCGTGTGGTCGGACGGCACCGGGTGGCTCACCCTCGGCTTCGTGCTCGTCAACCTGCTCGTGCTGCTGGAGGTGGCGGATCGGTTGAGCCTGAAGAACGATCTGGAGGTGGCCCGCGAGATTCAACTGGCGATGCTGCCGCAGCGGACCCACGCCATCCGGGGCCTCGAAGCGGCCGGCCGAACCCGGCCGGCCAACACCGTCGGCGGCGACTGCTACGACATCCTGCGGCTGCCCGACGGCCGGGCGCTGCTGATGCTGGGAGACGTCTCCGGCAAGGGCAGTCCCGCCGCGCTCCTCATGGCTCTCGCCATTGCGATGCTGCGGACGCTGGCGGCCGAAGACCTGCCGCTGGTCGGCCTGATGGAGCGGCTCAACCGGCTGGTCTACGAGCAGACGCCCGGGGCGCGGTTCATCACCATGTTCGTAGCCGCCATCGATCCCGCCACCTGGAAGCTGACCTACATCAATGCCGGCCAGACGCCCCCGCTGCTCCGGCGGCGCGCCGGAGCCGTCGAGCCGCTCGCGCAGGGCGGCATCGCCCTCGGCATGTTCGACCGCGCCACCTACGAGGCGGCCGAGCTGACCCTCGAACCCGGCGATCTCCTGGTAGCCTACAGCGACGGCGTCACCGAGGCCGAGAGCCCCGGCGGCGTCCCGTTCGACGAGGCCGGACTGCGGCGCCAGATCGAGTCCCACCACGACGCGGGGCTCGACGCCCTCGGGGCCGCGATCGTCGCGGCGGTGGTGGCGCATGCCGACAGCGCCCGGCTGGCCGACGACCTGACGGTGCTCGCGGCGCGCCGCCTGCCGCCGGCCCCCGACCACGCCTGACGGACCCGGCCGGCGCCGGCGAACCCGGATAGAATGGGGGCGCTGCGGCCGTTCGCAACAATTCACAACCATCAACCGGAGGAGATTGCCATGCGTTCTCGTATTCTGTCCGCCACTCTGATCGTCGCCGCCCTGATCGCCGTCGCGGCCCCCGCCGCCGAGGCGGTCGAGGAACGGCCCATCCTGACCGCCGCCGCCGCCCGCAAGATGATCGACGCCTGCATCGCCAGGGCCGAAGCCGAGGGCTGGCTGATGCACATCGCCATCCTGGACAACCACGGCAACCTGAAGGCCTACCACCGGATGGACGATGCGCAGCTTCTGTCCCAGGACGTGGCGCTCGGCAAGGCGCGAAGCTCCGCGGTGAGTCCGCGGTCGACGCAGCAGTGGGGCGAGATGGCGTTCGGCGGCGGCGCGCCGGGCGCCGCGGCGTTCGTGCCGGGCATCATCTACTTCGAGGGCGGCCTGCCGATCATGACGGCCGGCGGCTACCACGTCGGCGGCATCGGCGTCAGCGGCGACACCGGCGCCAACGACGCGATCTGCGCGCAGGCGGGGATCGACGCGGCGGCGGCGGATCTGCAGTAGCGGCATGCGCGGGGCTCGACCGGACTGCCGAGCCCCGCGTCTTCTTCGTCTCCCCCGGGATGCCGGGATGCCGCGCCGCGGCGAACGTCGCGAGAGAAGCCCGGAGCTCGGGGGCTGCAGCACCGCGGGCTGCCGGGCTTACGGCGCCGCCGGCACCTCGATGTCCAGCTCGGCGCCGTACATCGCCGTGCGGTCCTGATCGATCGCCATCCACCGCAGCAGAGCCTCGACGTCCGGCTCGACCAGGCCGTCGAACGCCATGACGCCGTTGACCGCCACCGTGATCGGCCGGGTGAAGTCGAACTGCTCCGGGGAGATCAGGAGCTTGAAACGCCGCACCCCCCGCGTGTAGGCGGTAACGGCGTTTCCCCGCTGATCCAGCTCCACCCGCCCCGGCGCCCGCGTGCGCGGAAAGGCCTGCCGGCCCCGCGGCGCGGCCTCGGCCGGATACGCGAGCGCCACCCGGATACGCTTGGCGCCGCGCTGCACCACCAGCGGAATCTCCTGACCCGGCGCGAACCCGACCAGCGCCTGCCGGAGATCCTCGACCGACGGACCCGACTGCCCGTTCACCTCGACGATCGTGTCTTCGTTCACCATGCCGGCCGCCGACGCCATCGAGTCCGGTCCCACCTCCAGCACGCGCAGGCCCGAGCCGTCCACCATCTGGCCGATCATGTTGATGCCGAGCGGCATGCCCGACGTCGCATCCACGATGGTGTTGTACGCCTCCAGGTCCGGCTCGCCCTCGACCGCGCCCAGCTCGGTGATGACGAGCCAGTGCGCCCGGTTGTAGCGGTCGGTCCGTTCGGTCTCCCATGACAGGCGGGGCGGCAACGGCCGGCGCACCCGGTCGGTCATGAAGGCGTCCATGGCCGGCTTCTCGTCGTCCCACCAGCTCACGTCGTGCCCGGCCTCGGGCTGGGGGCGGAAGTCGAGGAACACGCCCGCCTGCTGGAAGAGCCGCATGAACGGGACTACGGAGGAGGCTGGATACAACGGGTCCCGGCCACCGTTGACGACGAAGAGCGGCTTGTTGCGCAGGTTCGTGACCTGCATCTCGCCGTCCACGTCCGACGCCGGGTTGGCGAGCACCACCGGATGGCCGTTCAGGAGCAGGAACGCGGCCCACGGCGTGGTCGCCTTCAGCGCATGATAGTACGCGCCGGTCGCCCCGTCCGAGATGCCCATCAGGTACGCGCGGTTCTCGTCGACGTTGTAGGTCCGCTTCAGGTCGTCGAGGACCCCGGCCAGGTTCTCGATCTGGCTGTCCTGCCACCAGAGCGACTCGTTCCAGGAGACGGGCGCCGCCACGATGGCGTCGTCGCGGGCCAGCCGCTCCTCGCGGCGCCACCAGGTCCCGTCCTCGCGTTTCGGCCGCGACACGCCGCCGTGCAGATAGACGATGACCGGATAGCGCGCCGCCGGATCGTAGCTCTCCGGCACCCGCACGACATAGCCGTGCTCGATGCCGTCGCGGTTCTCGCGGGCCAGGAGCCGCCGCCCGGTCGGGACGTCGCGGGCGTAGGCGCGCCCGGCGCGCAGACGCCCCCAGATCGCCTCGATGCCCGGATCCGCCGCCAGGATGGCCGCCGTGGCGCCGGCGACCTCGTCAGCGGTCGACGCGGCCCAGAAAGCGGCCGCCGCCTCGTCGAGCGCACTGTCGTCGGACTGGCCGGCGAACGCCGGCCCTGCCCCGCACGCGGCCAGAACCGCCGCCAGCCCGAGAACCGGTGCGGCGCCGCGACACGCGAGACGACCGACCCGCGGCCGAGAAGGGCTCGGCCGCGGTCGGAGGGTACGGATCACTGCTGACCCTGGGTCGGCGCGGGCATGTCTCCGAGCCCGTGCTTCCCGAGGAAGGCCTGGATGCTCTCGAAGATCGCGATCGTCTCGTCGCGGCTGAAGCCGCCGTGGCCTCCGCCCGGCACGGTGTGCAGCTCGTTGTCGACCCCGGCTGACGAGAGCTCGTCGTGAAGCCGGATCGCGTGCTGGTAGGGTACGACGCCATCTGCGTCGCCATGGATGGTGAGCACCGGCGGCAGGCCGTCCCGGACGTAGCTGAGCGGCGACACCCGGCGGGCGACGTCGAGCCGGTTCGGCAGGCTGCCCATCCAGCGCACCGCGTACGACTTCTCGTTCTCGCCCTGCAGCAGGTCTCCGACGTCGGTGATGCCGTACCAGTTGATGATCGCGGCGACGCCCAGGTCGCCCGTGGGCTGGCACTCGAGATCGAGCCCGGCCGAGCCCGGCACCATGCCGGTGGTCAGGGCCAGGTGTCCGCCCGCCGAGTTGCCGGTGACAACGATGCGCGACGTGTCGAACCCGTACTGCTCGGCGTTGCTCTTCACCCAATGCAGCGCGCAGAGGCAGTCCTCCACGGCGGCCGGGGCCCGCGAGATCCGACCGAGCCGGTACTGCACGTTGACCACCGCCCAGCCCTTTTCGAGCCAGGGCAGCAACCGCAGGACGTTGCCTTCCTTGCTGCCCCCGACCCAACCGCCGCCGTGGATGTACATCAGCACGGGCGCGGGACCGGAGGCGTTGCGCGGCAGGTAGAGATCGACGCTGTTCTCGAAGCCGTTCGCGACGTGGTAGGTCACGTTGGGCACGACGCGGTACTCGTTGGAGACGTGCGACGCCCACGCCTCGGTCTGGTCGAGCTGCGCTACCGAAGCGGACGGCGCGAGCAGGAGGACGCCAAGCGCCGACAGACAGGTGAGGCCGAAGAGTCGAGTGGACATGCGGCTTGCCTTTCCCTTCACGCGAGGTTCAGAATCCGTAGGCGGCCCGCCGGTCCCGGTGCCTGGAGCGACGGCTGCAGGCAACGCGGCGAATCCGCCGCAGAACGGCTAGTATATCCAAGAGCGCTCTGGTCGCGGCGGCGGGAAATGCGGCCGCCATATCGAGCGACTGGAGCGCGGCACGCTCCCCCGCCGCGGCGACCGTGCTTCAGTCCGCCGGCAGGGCCACGTAGTCGTGCTTGAACACGGGCGACACGGCATAACCCAGCGCCTCGAGCTTGCGCCAGGTGACATGGATGCGCTCCCGGACGTCAGGCGGGGCCGTCACGTAGTCCTCTCCCCCGGCTATCTCGAGGATGATGACCGGACGATTGCGGCGAATCGTGTCCGCGGCCCCCGCGAGGACTTCGTTCTCGTAACCCTCCACGTCGATCTTGAGCAGGGACACCCGCTCGAACCCGAAGCCGTCGAGGGCGCGGAGCTCCGCGCTCTCGCCGCCGTCCCCGACGCCCGTTCCCCCTTCGTTCCCGGCGGTGGCGGGGTTCATCTCGATGATCCGGGGCTCGCCGGCACCGACTGCGTAGGGCAGGATCACGACGTTGTTGATCCCGTTGAGCGCGAGATTGTGGTGCAGCTCACGGTAGATCTTCCGCTGCGGCTCGAAGGCGTAGACGCGCCCCCAGGGGCCCGCCTGCCGCGCGATCGGCACGGTGTGGGTGCCGATGTGGGCGCCCACCTCGACGACCACCGAGGCCGGCTCCACGTGTCTCTCGAAAAGCTCCAGGAGATGCCGTTCCCAGGGGTAGCCTGCGACGATGACCTGCTTGATCATGTCGGTGGGGTCGTCGACGAAGAACCGGTAGCCCCCCCGCACGGCGTACGGCTCGTAGTCGGCGATCGGGAACGCGTTGACGTAGCCGCGCATCTCGGCGCGATCGTCGAGAAGCACGGGAGACACGTCGACGAGCGGCAGGGGACGGTAGTCCGGGGGCTCGGCGCAACGCACCGAGAGCAACGCGACAACCCCTGTCAAGAGGCTCGAGACGACGGTGCGGGAGACGCCTCGCGCCGCAGACCGAAGCGGCGACCTGACCGGCACGCGGTACTGTAGCACGCACCCGTGACGCGAAAGGCATGCCCGACTACGGGTCGACGACGCTCGTCGAGCTCCCGTCGGCCGGCCGCAGAACCGTCATGGACTCGGTCACGGAATCGATCTTCGCGCGCGAGAAGAAGATCGGGAAATAGCGGTCTCGCGCCCAGACCTCGAACAGGTCGCGGTAGTGCGGGCTGTCGGGATCGCCGCCCTGCCCCGGCGTGTTCAGTCCGACCGAATTGTCCCAGTTCGCAGTATCCGCGACGATCATGAACGACGCGCCGGATGTCTGGTTGTCGCCGCCGCCGGTGTTGTGCACCGTGCCCCCGTAGCCCCCGCGCGGGAACGGGCCGACATCGAGCCGGCGCCGCAGATCGGCATTGACGGCAGCACTCATGGGATGGCGGATGAGGGCGTGCTTGAAGCCTTCGCCGCCGTATTTCCAGGTGGTCATGTCGGGCGTGCCGAAGCGATCGTCCAGACCGTCCAGCGCGGCCGTCAGCGTCTCCCGCAGGAGGGCGTCGCGGCCTGCGAGCGGGTCCTCGCCGAAGCGCCCGTCGGGGGCGGTCAGCCAGTCGATCAGACGCTTGGTGTTGACGCTCCGAATGTAGCCGCGGGCGGCGGCCGGAACCACCGTGCGGTGCACCGCCGCGCGCAGCTCCCGCTCCCAGCTCACGTAGATCGCCGCCTCCACCGACTCCTTGTCGAGCACCGCGTCCCAATCGAGCAGCATCCGGCGGGCCCGGTCGGCGCGGCCGTCGAGCCCCGGCAGGTCGCGCAGCAGATTCACCAGGTTGCGGGCGGCGACCGACAACTCGTCCATCATCAGCCGCATGTTGTCGACCACGGTCATGTGCCGGGTGTTCGCCAGCACCTCCTCCACCCGCGCCGCCCGCATCTGATCGCCCCAGGTATAGTGCAGCGCTTCCCAGTACGGGTAGCGCTCCGGCACGTCCAGCAGGGTGTAGTTGTTCGCGGTGCCGAAGTAGCCCTTCGGCGGATTGACGACGCTCGGCAGCGCCTTGATCGGCAGGAAACCGTCCCACTCGTAGCGCCCGTCGCCCGGCACCGGCACCAGCCCGCTGTGGTTCGGCCGGATCGGGGAGACCCCGACCGCCTGGTAGCCGATGTTCCCGGCGCGGTCGGCCCAGACCATGTTCTCCGACGGGATCCGGCTGTAGTTGCACGCCTCGACGAACTCTTCCCAGGTCGTCGCCTGATCCATGCGCAGGCTCGCGAGGTACGGCGCCGAGCCGTAGTCCAGCCAGGCCGCGGCCACGGCGTAGGCCGCATTGTTGTCCGGGTCCTCGAACACGACCGGGCCGTGGCGCGTGTACTTCAGCTCGACCTCCGCGTCGCCCTGCCCCTTCACCGGGATCGTCTCCCGGATCACGGTCATCTCCTCCCACCGGCCGAGATGGCGGTACTGGTCGGGATTGGCCGGGTTGGTCTCGTAGACGTAGAGATCCTCGTTGTCCTGGCCGAAGACGGTCAGTCCCCAGGCGCCGTGCTCGTTGTGACCGATGGAGACGCCGGGCAGGACCGGCTCGCCGCCGCCGATGACGTTCCAGCCGGGAGCCACCAGATGCACCCAGTAGCGCAGCGACGGGGCCGACTGGGCGCGGTGCGGGTCGTTGGCCATGATCGGGTAGCCGCTCAGGGTCCGGGTGCCGTGCACGACCCAGTTGTTGCTGCCGATGGCGTCGTAATCGTTCCGCTCCAGGTCGATCTCGGACGGCATGGCCGCCGCGAGCCGCTCGTAGGTCTCCCGGTCTCCGCGGTAGGCGACGGTGACGTCCTCAGGCTCGAAGGCGATCGCCCGGCGGTGCGCGCGATAGAGATCGAGGATGCCGTCATGGAGCAGACCGACGTCGATGGCAGGATCGATGGTCAGGTCGGGATCGCCGATGTAGTAGTTGAGCTCCCTGACGGCGTCCGCCCCGAGCGCCGCCACCGCCCGCGCGTTGTCGAGCTCCTGCGTCACGTTCGACACCAGGCCCTGGTGACGCGAGATGACCACCTCGGGGGTCCAGTATCCCGGTTCGATGCCGAGCAGCTCGAACTCCAGCGGCAGCAGGTCCGGCTCCCGCTCCGTGCGCTCGATGTAGGCGTTGACGCCATCGACGAACGCCGGAATGATCGTGTCCCCGCGCTCGTGATAATGGCGCATCTCGGTCGCGAGGTCGCCCCGGAAGCGGAACAGGCGGGCGCCGGTGTCGCGCTCCAGCTCGCGCGGACCGAGAATCTCGGCGACGGTGCCGGTGGCGCGCCGGCGCCAGATCTCGAACTGGAACAGCCGGTCGCGCGCCGCCGCGTAGCCCTGCGCGAAGAACAGGTCGTGCTCGTTCTCCGCGTAGATGTGGGAGATGCCCCAGCGGTCGGTTACTATCTCGACCGGTGCGATCAGGCCGGCCGTAGCGAGCGTCTCCTGCCGCGCCTCCTGGGCGCCGGCCACCGTTGCGGCTGCCGACATGACCAATGCGAGCGACGCCGCGAACCGAAGAATGTATCCGGAAATCATGACTGGGCTCCCCATTCCACGCGAATCCCGTGCATTATAGGCGCGCCATGCTTGACACTCCGCCGCCGTCCAGGAACCCCCTCGTTGCGTCCGAAGACTGGTGGGCCGTCTGGCTCGCCGGGCTGGTCATGGCCGGCGTGGTCGCCGGCGCCATCGCCGCCGTGCCCGGCGTGGGGCGCTGGACGGCTCTGCCGGCCGAGGCCTTCGCGGGGCGCGCGGGCGGAATCGCGGTGCTCGGGTTGGTGATGGCCGCCCTCTCCGCGCTCGCCGTGAAGGTCATGGGACACTCCGCCCGCCGCCAGGCCCTGGCGTTCATTCCCCTGTTCGTGCTGGCCGTCGCCGCCTACACCCTGTCCAACCAGGCCGGCGTGCGCGCCGCCGGCTTCGGCTACGCCTTCTGGGCCCTGCTGATCGGCCTGGCCATCGCGAACACCGGCGGGACGCCGGCGTGGCTCAGGCCGGCGCTGCGCGGTGAGCTCTACATCAAGACCGGGCTCGTGCTGCTGGGCGCCGAGGTCCTGTTCGGCAATATCCTGCGCCTCGGCGCGCCGGGACTCTTCGTCGCCTGGCTGGTCACGCCGCTGGTCATCGTCTTCATGTACCGGTTCGGGGTCCGCTACCTGCGCATCGGCAGCCGGTCGCTGGTGATGGTCATCGCCGCGGCGACCTCGGTCTGCGGCGTGTCGGCCGCCATCGCCGTCGCCGCCGCGGTCCGCGCCCGCAAGCAGGAGCTGACGCTGGCCGTCGGCATGTCGCTCATCTTTACCGTGGCGATGATGATCCTGATGCCGCTCGGCATCCGCTGGTCCGGAATGGACCCGGTGGTCGGGGCCGCCTGGATCGGGGGCACCGTCGACGCCACCGGAGCCGTGGTGGCGGCCGGAGCCATACTCGGCGAGCAGGCCGAGCAGATCGCCGCTGTCGTGAAGATGATTCAGAACACGCTGATCGGCGTCGTGGCGTTTCTCGTGGCGGTATTCTGGGTGACGCGGATCGAGGCCACCGGCGAACGCAAGCCGGACGCGATGGAGATCTGGCACCGCATGCCCAAGTTCATCATCGGCTTCGTCGCCGCGTCGCTCGTCTTCTCGTTCGTGCTGACCCCGTCGCTCGGGGAGGCCCGGGTCGCCGAGGTGCTGGACCTGACCTCGGACGTCCGCGGCTGGCTGTTCTGCCTGGCGTTCGTCAGCATCGGCCTCGAATCGAGCCTGCGCGACCTCGCCCGCCACACCTCCGGCGGGGGTCCGATCCAGCTCTACGTCACCGGCCAGGCCTTCAACGTCGTCCTCACCCTCGCCGCCGCCTACCTGGCCTTCGGCGGCATCCTGTTCGAGCGGGTGGACATCCGGGAAGCGCGCGCGCCGGGCGCCGCCGCGCCGGCAACGGTGATCGAGCACAACCTCGCCACCGGGCGGGACGCCACGCCGCTCTTCTACACGGAAGTCGAGGGCTGGCGCGGCTACCGGGCGCCGCGCTAGCCCGACAATCGTCGCCTGCGGCTCCGATTGCCGCCCAGCCGGGCCTGACTAGAAGGTCTGCGCCGTTCTACGGCGCAGACTCCTAGCGCCGCCAAGCCCGTCGCAGGAAATGTTCGCCTCAGGCCAAGCGGAGCGAACGTCCGTCCGCGGACGTTTGCGGAGTGCGGTAGCCGAGCCCGCGGGTTCGCAGGGATGGGCTGATCCTGGCTACGCGAAGCGCGCTGTGCGCGGCGAGACCGCGGGGCGAGGGTAGCCAAACGCACCGCCGACTATCGGACTCAGCGGCAGCTCGCGCTGACCAGCTTCTCGAGCGGATCCTCAACGGCACGAAGACCGAGCTCGGCGAGCCGCCTGTCTGCGATCAGCTTGCACCCCCCCGTTACCGAAGCCGCAACATCATGGTTGAAAGCGTTCACAATCGAGTCCTGTTGCTGAATGCACTGGCTGACGATCGGATCGCTTCCGAAGACATCGAACACTGCCCCCTGTCCCGACGCGCGTACCGCGATGCTCGCGGCGTCGCGAAGCATCCGCAACACGAAGTCACGCCCCTGGCCACTGGCCAGTCGGAGCACGCGATCCCCGACTGGCTGAACTGCGATGTTGCGCTGCTGGCCCGGAACACCGCGCACCGTGACGCGTTGCGTCGGTTCGATCGGCTCGGCAAACTCGAAGCCCACGCCGGCGCCCTGCGGCACACACTGGAGAATGAGCGTTGAGCCGCCGTTGTCGCTGCGGAGCCGGAACTCCCTGGCCTTTCCGCCACCCGCTACCCGCAGCTCGCGCGCATCCCATCGTTCCTGTTGCCCGGCAGCCGGCACCGCGACGGCTGCCGCAACGACACCGAGCACCAACATCGCCGCAACGGTCGCCCTCACCGGCGGTCTCCCTTCAGAAACGCTGACATTTCATTGTCTCACAAGCGGTGCCGAACGCTGCACGCGTTCTCGACCGGCGGGTGCGCCAACGCCTCGTGCTCCGTCGCACTGATCGACCGACTGACCCGCCACGGTTTCAGAAGACCGACCTCCTCTCCCAGGAGGGGCGCAGTCCACGCGGCATCCCTACGCCCCCGCCGCAGGTCCGCCCGCGATGGCAGGGTCCTCGGCGGCGGCAGGTTTCTCGGGCGCGGCCGAATCCAGCGGCGCGATCCCGATGTGCGCGAAGCCGTAGAGGGCGGCGACGAACGGGTTGATCAAGTTGAAGAAGGCGAACGGCGCGTAGGTCAGCGTCGACACGCCGAGCGTCTGGGCCATGAACGCGCCGCAGGTGTTCCAGGGAATTAGCACCGAGGTGAGGGTGCCCGAGTCCTCCAGGGTGCGCGACAGGTTCTTCGGGTCGAGCCGCCGCCGCTGGTACTCGCCGCGGAACGTCCGGCCCGGGAGCACGATGGAGATGTACTGGTCCGAGGCGAGCACGTTGACGCCGAACGCGGTGGCGAGGGTGGCCACGATCAGGCCGCCGGCGCTGTGCACCGCGTACAGGATGCGGCGGGCCAGCGCCTGCAGGATGCCGGTGGCCGTACATCATCGCCGTCATGATCAGCCAGACGGTCTGCAGCATGCTCGCCATGCCGCCGCGCGAGAGCAGCTCGTCGATGGCGGCGTTGCCCGACTCGAGCACGTATGTGGCGGATGTGGGTGAACAGCTCCGCTAGCGCCCGGCTCGACGTCGCCGGAAGTACTCCACCTGGAACTCGCGCACGTTGCGGTTGTGCTCGCGCAGCGTGTCGGCGAAGGCGTGCGTGCCGTCGTTGCGGCTGACGAAGTAGAGGTAGGTCGCGTCGGCCGGCTCCAGCGCGGCGAGCAGCACGTCGCGGCCGGGCGCCGCGATCGGGCCGGGCGGCAGACCGCCGTAGCGATAGGTGTTGTACGGCGAGTCCACCCGCATGTTGCTGCGGGTCAGGTTGCCGTCGTAGGCGCCGGCCCGCTCCAGGGCGTAGATGACGGTAGGGTCGCTCTGCAGCGGCATGCCGATCCGGAGCCGGTTGTTGAAGACCGCGGACACGAGCGCGTGCTCGGCCCCGCTGCCGGTCTCCCTCTGGATGATCGAGGCCAGCGTCACCGCCTGCCGCACGCTCAGGCCGCGCTCGGCGGCCCGCGCACGCAGGCCCTCGTCGAAGACCCTCCGGAACTGCGCCACCATTGCGGCGACGAGGTCGTCGACGGTGGCGTGGCGCGGCAGCGAGTAGGTCTCCGGGAACAGGTAGCCCTCGAGGTCGGTGGCGTCGGGATCCAGGTCGGCGATGAGCGCCGGCCGCAACGCCGCCGCCGCGAACGCCTCGGCGGAGCCGAAACCCTTCGCCTCCACGATGGCCGCCATTTCCGGCAGCGTCAGCCCCTCGGGGAACGTCAGCGGACGGAGGTGGACGCGGCCGTCGGCGATCTTCGCCACCGCGTCCAACGGCGACACCGGCGCGGCGAAGAAGTACTCGCCGGCCTGCAGATCCCGATCGCGCCCGCTCCGCCGGGCCGCGAACAGGAAGAGCCACTCGTCCGCCACGACACCGGCGGCGGCGAGCCGGCTCGCAATCGCGGAGACCGAGTCGCCCGGCTCCACGTCCACGAACACGCCCGCGGCGGCAGTCCCCGGATGCGGCGCCTCGATGCGGGCCAGCAGCTCCTGCCAGACGTGCGCCGCCGCGCCTGCGCCCAGGGTCAGGAGGCACGCGAGCCCGATCAGGAGCCGTCTCAGCATCCGGCTGCGCCTCCTCCCCGGTCGCAGCGCCCGCCCGGCGCCGGCCCGCGGCCCGGTTCCTCCGCCGGCCGGTCCAGGTAGTCCTGCAGGATCACCGCCGCGGCCGCCGCGTCGAGCCGTGCCTTCCGCTTCCGCCAGTCGCGCTCCCGCGCAGCCAACCGCTCCTCCGCCTCCACGCTCGTCAGCCGCTCGTCCTGCAGCGCCACCGGCACCTTCGTCACGGCGCGCAACGCAGCGGCGAAGGCGAGCGCTCGCGCGGTCTGCGCGTGCGGCGTGCCGTTCAGAGCCCGCGGCACGCCCACGACGACCCGGGCCAACCCATCCGGCTGCGCCGCGGTCTCGGACACCGCGGCGGCCACGGCGGCGGCCCGTGCCGGCAGCGATCCCCGCGGCGCCATCACCCGCAACGGCCGGGCGAGCGTCCCGGACGCATCGCTGACCGCGAGCCCGATGCGGCGCTCCCCGTAGTCGATCCCGAGTGCCCGCCTGCACCGGCCCACGGAGTCCATCATTCCTCGCGTCCCCCCGTACCAACCCAGAGTACGCCGCTGCTCCGCGCGGTGTCCATCGGCCGGCCTGCGGCGGAACTTCAGCGTCGACGGCCCGCAACCAATTCGGTAGAATGCATTCTTCGCCGCTGCGCGTTCAGCACGCGGTTCGGACGCGGTTCGGACGCTTCACCGCGACGCGGGTCGCGGCGCCACGAGCCCCTATACGAAGCGAGGTCATGCCTTGAGGACCCGGCTAATCGTCTTCTTCGCGTCGATTCCGATCATCGCGTTCTCGCTCATCGGCGGGTACTACGGCCTCGCGGCCGGCGAGGAAGAGCAGACCTACCGGCACCTGCGCGTCTTCGAGGACGTGGTCTCCCTCATTTCGAACAACTATGTCGAGCTCGTCGATCTCGACGGCGTGGTGGACGGTGCCCTGCGGGGACTGGCCGAAGGGCTCGACTCCGACAGCGCCTACCTGTCGTCCTCCGACGTGCGTTGGGTCGAGGGCGGTCGGGCCCTGCCGGAAGGACGCGTCGGGCTCGACGTCACGCGGCGGTACTACCTGCAGGTGGTCGCGGTGCGCGACGGTTCACCGGCGGCCGCGGCCGGTATCGCCCCGGGCGACTACGTGCGCGCCATCGACGGGGATCCGACCCGTCTGCTTTCGGTCATCGAAGGCGAGCAGCGGCTCCACGGCGAACCGGGCACCACGGTCACACTGTCGTTGATTCGCGGCAGCACCCAGGAGCCGTACGACATCGAGCTCGTCCGCGAGCGGCTCGCGCCGGCCGCGGTCAGCGGGCGGCTCCTCGAAGAAGCCGCGGACGTCGGTTACCTGCGGATCCCGGTCTTCGGAGAGGACGCCCCCGCCGTCATCGCGGACACCGTCGACGAGCTGGAGACGGGCGGGGCGGCGCACGTGATCATCGACGTTCGGAACGCGGCCGAAGGAACCTACCGCGCGGCGCTCGCGGCGGCGCGTCTCTTCGTGGCGGACGGCACGCTGGCGATCCGCGAGGAACAGGGTGACACCCGCACGCCGCTGGAGGCGACGGCCGGCGAGGACGCGATCGACCTGCCGATTACGCTGCTGGTCGACTTCGGATCGTCCGGCCCGGCGGAAGTCTTCGCGGCAGCCCTCGTCGAACGCGAGCGGGCGACGTCCGTCGGCCAGCGGACGGCCGGGCGCACCAGCCTGCAGCGCCTCGTCCCGCTTCCCGACGGGTCCGGACTCTGGCTGTCCTGGGTGCGCTACCTGAGAGGCTCCGGCGAGCCGATTCATCCGTTCGGGATCGAGCCGCAAGTCGCCGTGGCGGTCCAGTTGCCGGAGCTCGGCGAGCCGCTGCCCGAGGAGGACGTGGTCCTGCAGCGAGCCATCGAGGAGATCCGGGGGGTCGCGGCCGAGGCCGCCTAGCCCGCAGATGCCTTTGACGAGGCTTTCCCGCGGTTGGTATACTGCCCGTTCGTTTCATGGCCGGTAGCATCCACTCTCCGCGAAAGATAGGCGCGTAGCTCAGTTGGTTAGAGCGCCTGCTTGACATGCAGGAGGTCGGCGGTTCAAGTCCGCCCGTGCCTACCAGGTTTTCCAGGACGGTCATCCCGCCGCTCGACGCAGCATGAGCCAGATCACGGTCACCCTGCCGGATGGATCCACCCGCGGCGCACCCGCGGGCGCGCCGGTGTCGGCGGTGGCCGCCGACCTTTCGCCGCGCCTCGCCAGGCAGGCCCTGGCCGCGATCGTGGACGGGCGGATGGTCGACCTTTCGTATCCGCTCGACACCGATGCCGCGGTGCGGTTCCTCACCCCGGACGCGCCGGAGGCGCTGGAGCTCTATCGGCACAGCACCGCGCACCTGCTGGCCGCGGCGGTGACCGCCCTGTTCCCCGAGGCGCAGTGCGGCATCGGCCCTGCGATCGACGAGGGCTTCTTCTACGACTTCGTCGTCGACCGCCCCTTCGTGCCGGAGGACCTCGACGCCATCGAGCGCAAGATGGGCGAGCTGGCGAAGCAGAACCTGCGCTACGAGCGGAAGATGATGCCGAAGGCCGAGGCCAAGGCGTACTTCGGCGACCGCGGCGAGCCGCTCAAGGTGCAGTTGATAGAGGAGAAGGGCGGCCCCGTCGTCTCGTGCTACACGATAGAGGACGCCTTCATCGACTTCTGCACCGGGCCGCACGTGCCGTCGACCGGCCGCCTCAAGGCGTTCAAGGTGCTGCACAGCTCCGGGGCCTACTGGAAGGGCGATTCGCGCAACCAGCCGATGCAGCGCATCTACGGGACGGCCTTCTTCAAGGCGTCCGAGCTGACCGCGCACCTGACCCGGATCGAGGAGGCGAAGAAGCGCGACCACCGCAAGCTCGGCAAGGAGCTCGGGCTGTTCACCTTCCATCCGTGGGCGCCGGGCGCCCCCTTCTGGCGGGCCAAGGGGGCGACTCTCTACCGCCTCCTCTCCGACTACATGCGCGACGCGCTCTCCGGCGAGGGCTATCTGGAGGTCCGGACGCCGCTCGTCTTCAACAAGGCGCTCTGGGAGACGTCGGGACATTGGGAGCACTACCGGGAGAACATGTTCCTGCTCGAGTCCGACGGAGAGCCGGCGGCTCCGGCGGCAGGCGACGGCGGCGGGCAGGCGGAATCCGCGGCGGGCGACCGGGGCGGCGCGCAGTTCGCCCTCAAGGCGATGAACTGCCCCGGGCACATGCTGATGTTCGCGAGCGAGGGACGCAGCTACCGCGACCTGCCGCTCCGTTTCCACGACCAGGGCGTGCTGCACCGGCAGGAGGCCTCAGGGGTGCTCAGCGGCCTGACCCGCGTACGGCAGTTCTCGCAGGACGACGCGCACTGCTTCATCACCGAGGACCAGATCGGCGCGGAGGTGGAGCGACTGATGCGGCTCGTGGACCGGGTCTACCGGGACTTCGGGCTCGACTACGCGGTGGAGCTCTCGACGCGTCCGGACGACTACCTGGGCGCGCTCGAGACGTGGAACCACGCGGAGACCCAGTTGCGCCGGGCCATCGAGGCGTCCGGCACGCCGTTCACCGTCTCCGAGGGGGACGGAAGCTTCTACGGCCCGAAGATCGACGTTCACGTGACCGACGCGATCGGCCGCCGGTGGCAGTGCGCGACGATCCAGCTCGACTACCAGATGCCGCAGCGGTTCGGCCTGAAGTACGTCGGCGCCGACAACGCCGAGCACACCCCGGTGCTCATCCATCGGGCCATCTTCGGCAGCTTCGAGCGGTTCGTTGCGCTCCTGATCGAGCAGTACGCCGGTGCGTTCCCCCTGTGGCTGGCGCCCGTACAGGTTCGCATCCTGAATATCGCCGACCGGCACGCCGACTACGGCCGGACCGTGCGGAAGCGATTGGCGGCGGCCGGCTTGCGCGTGGAGCTCGACGACCGGCGCGAGAAGATCGGGCTCAAGATTCGCGAGGCGCAGCTCCAGAAGATTCCGCAGATGCTGGTGATCGGCGACAGGGAGGTCGAGAACGGCACGGTGGCGGTCCGGAGCCGCACGAAGGGAGATCTGGGCGCGCGGGCTCTCGACGAGCTGATTCGGGCGCTCGAAGAGGAGGTCCGGCTCAAACGGACCCCCGCGACGGAGTAAACTAGCGCTTCGCCAGAGTGGCGAACGCTGTCACGAAGGGAGCACGGTATTCCTCCAGGACGCGGCCCGCGCGGGCCACGCCGCGATTTCCGCCAGCCTCGCACGCGAGTCAACGAACGGATCCGGGTTCGGGAGATCCGGGTGATCGACGACGGCGGCGAGCAGCTCGGCGTGATGGCGCCGCCACAGGCTCTCGCGATTGCGCGGGAGAAGGGGCTCGACCTCGTCGAGATCTCGCCTACCGCCCAGCCGCCCGTCTGCCGGATCATGGACTACGGGCGGTACCAGTACGAGGAGCAGAAGCGGACGCGGCAGGCCAAGAAGCACCAGAAGACGATCGAGGTCAAGGAGATCAAGTTCCGGCCGAAGGTCGACGAGCACGACTATCAGTTCAAGAAGAAGCACGTCGAGCGCTTCCTGGCGCACGGCGACAAGGTCAAGGCGACCATCTTCTTTCGCGGTCGCGAGATGGCGCATCCGGAGTTCGGGCGGCACATCCTGGAACGGCTCGTCGACGAGTTGCAGGAGGTCGCCACCCAGGAGACGCTGCCCCGCATGGAAGGCAACCAGATGCACACGATCCTGTCGAGCAGGAGCGTGGCGAAGAAGGGGCGCTAGTAGAGAGGCAGGCATGCCGAAGCTGAAGACGCATCGTGGCGCGGCCAAGCGGTTCAACACCACCGGGACCGGCAAGGTGACCCGCAAGAAGGCCTTTTCGCGCCACATCCTGACCAGCAAGACCACGAAGCAGAAGCGCGGTCTGCGCGGCACCACGACGATGGACGCAACCGACGAGCCGCGGGTCCGGCGCATGATTCCGTACAAGTAGGGAGCAGTCGACCGATGCCTCGAGTGAAGCGCGGCACCGTCCGGCGCGCGAAGCGGCAGAAGCTGCTCGCCCGCGCCAAGGGCTTCTACCAGACCAAGAGCAAGCTGTATCGCGCCGCCAAGGAAGCGGTCGACACATCCCTGAACTACGCGTTCATCGGCCGGCGGCGGAAGAAACGGGACTTCCGGCGCCTCTGGATCACGCGTATCGGGGCGGCGGCGCGCCAGCATGGCCTCAGCTACAGCCACCTGATCAACGGCCTCAAGCTGGCCGGCGTCGGCCTCGACCGCAAGGCGCTGGCCGATCTGGCCGTCCGCGAACCGGACGCGTTCGCGCATCTCGCCACGCAGGCCAGGGAGGCGCGCACCGCGGCGACCTCGTAGGACGAGGTCCGCCGGGGACCTGCCGCAGCCCGGGCCAACAGATGTCCCCTCCTCCCACCGTCGACGACGTGCGGGCCGCGTTCCGGGCCGAGCTCGAACGGGCGGCCTCGCCCGACGAGATTCAGGAGCTCCGCAACCGCTACCTGGGCCGGAAGCGCGGGGCGGTCACGGCTCTCCTCAAGTCCGTATCCGAGGCGCCGCCCGCGGCGCGCCGGGATCTCGGCCGGCAGGCCAACCTGCTGAAGCAGGAGATCGAGCGGGCGCTGGCCGAGCGCCGGGAGTCGGCTGCGCAGGCCGCTTCCGCGGTTGCCGGAAAGAGCACCGGAAAGGACACGGCCCCCGACGCACCCGGCTCCGACGTTACGCTCGGGGGCACCCTGGACCACGGAATCCGTGGCGGCGGCACGCCGACCATCACGCCGGGAAACACCCGGCAGATCGACGTCACCCTTCCCGGCCGCGAGATTCCGCTCGGCCACCGCCACCCGCTGACCGTCATCCGCGAGGAGATCGAGCAGATCTTCACCGGCCTCGGCTTCGAGATCCTCGAAGGCCCGGAGGTCGAGGACGACTACCACAACTTCGAGGCGCTCAACATGCCGCCGGAGCATCCGGCCCGCGACATGCAGGACACGCTGTACCTGGACGCGCCGCTCCGGACGCCCGCCGGCCCGCCCGGCACCCTGCTGCGCACGCATACCTCCGGCATGCAGATCCGCTACATGGAGACGCACGAGCCGCCGGTGCGGATCATCGCGCCCGGGCTCGTCTACCGGCGGGACACGCCGGATCTGACCCACTCGCCGATGTTCCAGCAGGTCGAGGGACTGCTGGTCGGCGAAGGGGTGACGATGGCGGATCTGAAGGGCACGCTGGAGTGCTTCCTGCGGCAGCTCTTCGATCCCGACACGCGGGTCATGTTCCGCCCGAGCTTCTTCCCCTACACGGAGCCGAGCGCCGAGGTGTTCATTAGCTGCGTCTTCTGCAGCGGCAACGGCTGCGCGGTCTGCAAGCGGACCGGGTGGCTGGAGATCCTCGGCAGCGGCATGGTGCATCCGGCCGTGCTCGAGGCCGTCGGCTACGATTCCGAGCGGCTCACCGGGTGGGCGTTCGGCGTCGGGATCGACCGCATCGCGATCCTGAAGTACCGCGTGGAGGACATCCGCGCGTTCTACGACAACGACCTGCGGCTCCTGGAGCAGTTTCCCTATTGAGAATCCTGGTTTCCTGGCTGCGTGAGCTCGTCCCGGTCGCGGTGAGCGTCGACGAGCTGGCCGAGGCGCTCACCGCGCACGGGTTCGAGGTGTCGGCGGTCGAGCCCGCGCCGCCCGTTCCCGGCCGGCCGGCGCGGGGCGAGGACGCGGTCCTCGACCTGGAGGTTACGACGAATCGGCCCGACTGCCTGAGCGTGGCCGGCATCGCCCGCGAGGTGTCGACTATCTACGGAAACGCGATCACCTGGCCGGCCCTGACCGCTACGCCCACCGGTGACGATGCCCTGCCGGTCACCGTCGAGAGCGATGCCGGCGCGCTCTGTCCACGGTACGCGGCGTCGGTAGCGGAGGTGACTGTCGGTCCGTCGCCGCCCTGGATGGCGGCACGGCTCGAGGCGGCCGGCGTCCGGCCCATCAACAACATCGTCGACGTCACCAACTACGTGATGCTCGAGCTGGGCCACCCGATGCACGCGTTCGACCTCGACCGGCTCGCGGGCGGCGAGCTGAGAATCCGGCGCGCGCAGGCGGGCGAGACCGTGCGCACCCTGGACGGCGTCGAGCGCAGGCTGGAGGCCGGCATGCTCGTCATCGCCGACGGCGCGCGCCCGCAGGCGGTGGCCGGCGTCATGGGCGGGGCCGACTCCGAAGTATCGGAGGGGACGGTTCGCATCGCGCTCGAGGCCGCGTGGTTCGATCCGGTCGCGGTCCGCCGCACGAGCAAGCGGCTGGCGCTGTCGACCGACGCCTCGTTCCGCTTCGAAAGGGGCGCGGACATCGAAGGGCCCGTGCGGGCGATGCGGCGCGCGCAACAGCTTCTGGGCGAGATCGGGAGAGGCAGGCCGCGCGGAACCATCGTCGACCGGTACCCCGCACCGCGGGATCGGCCGACCGTGAGCCTGCGGCACGCGCGGATAGGCCGTGTGCTCGGCGTCGAGGTGGAGCCCGCCTTCGTACCCGCCACGCTCGAGCGACTCGGCTTCGGGGTCGAACCGGCAGGGGACGACGGCGGCCGGCGGTGGCGCGTCACGGTCCCGCCGCACCGTGTCGACGTCAGCCGGGAGATCGACCTCATCGAGGAGATCGCCCGCCACCACGGTTACGAGAGGCTGCCCTCGACCTTCCCCGCCCTGGTCCGCCCGCCCGCGCCTGCCGGCGAGGCGCTGTCCCGGCAGCGGCTCCTCCGACGGGTGCTGACCGCCGGAGGCTGCTCGGAAGCCATCACCTACGGCTTCATCGAGGAAGCCGCCGCGCGGCCGTTCGTCGACCGGCCGGACGAGCTGGTCCGCATCGCCAATCCCCTGTCGGAGAAGTTCGCGGTGCTCCGGCCGGCCCTGGTTCCCGGACTGCTCGACGCGCTGATCCACAACCGCCGGCGCGAGCATCGGAACGTTCGGCTGTTCGAGATCGGCCGCCGCTTCACTGCCACGGAGGGCGAGACGCCCGGTTTCGCGGTGGCCCTCACCGGGGCCTCGATGCCCAGGCACTGGAGCGGCGGCGAGCGGGAGACCGACCTGTTCGACGCGCTGGGGCTCGTCGATCGCGTTTGCGACGCCTTCGGAGTGGCGCCGACCTACGAGCCGGCGGCGCGGGACACCCTCGTTCCCGGCTGCGCCGCCGCGGTGCAGGCGACGCCGCGGGACGCCGCGGAGCCGGTGGCGCTCGGCTACGTCGGCCAGCTCGCCGGATCCATCGCCCGGGCACGAGGCCTGCCGGCCGACGACGCGATCTACGTGGCCGAGCTCGACCTGGCCGCCGTCGCCGAAGCCGGCACGGATCGCCGTCGAATGGCGGCCGCGCCGCTGCCGCGGTATCCGTCCATCGTCCGCGACCTCGCCCTGGTCATGGACGCCGCCTTGCCCGCCGCCACGGTTCGTGACACGATTCGGACCGTTGCCCCGGAAACCCTGCTGCAGGTTCGCGAGTTCGATCGTTACGGCGGCAAGGGCATTCCGGCGGGTCGCATGAGTCTGGCGCTCCGCCTGACGTTCCGCGCCGCGGATCGCACGTTGACCGATGTCGAGGTGCAGGCGGCCGTGGACGGCATCGTGGAGGCGCTGAAGACCACGCACGGGGCCGCGCTGCGGTAGCAGCGGCAGGGGCGTGGCCCTTGAAGGAGTTGGTTCCTCGATGTCGGACACGGCCCAATACGTAGACTTGGCCACGGTGGACCGCCTCGCCCAGAAGGTGACGGCGCTGGTACAGATTCTCGAGCAGACGCGCCGGGAGCTGGCGGAGACGCGGGCCGACAACGAACGGCTGAACGAGGAGTTGGGCGCCGTCCAGGAACGCCTGACCCTCAACCAGCACGACGCCGCCGAGAACGAGGCGCTCCGCGCCGAGCGCGAGCAGGTGCGGGCACGGGTCTCGGAGATGCTCGACCAGCTTGAGGCCCTCGACCTGTAACGCCGTTCCCGGCACGATGGAGAAGAGGACCGACTCCGGCGTCACCTACATCGAGATTCTGGGCCGGGAGTACCCGATCCGCAGCCGGCTGGACTCCGACGCGGTGGTGCGCCTCGGCTCGTACGTCCGCGAGAAGATGGAAGCGGTCGCGAACCGCGCGCCGCGCCGCGACCTCGTGCACGTGGCGGTGCTGGCCGCCCTCAACATCGCCGACGACTACTTCCGGAGCCTGGACGGCCGCGCGGACAACGAACGCCACGTCCTCGATCGCATGCTGGCCATCGAAGCCATCGTGGACCGCGCCGTGGGCACCGCGCTCCCCGCGCCCGACCGGCAGAAGCCTCCCGCGTCGTCTTCCGACCCCTCCGCCTGAACCGGGGGGGCGCCTTGCCCCGGCTGCGCCTTCGTTCTAAGATCCACGGAGAAACGGAGCACGGCACGTGTGTTGGATTCTGAGATTCCCTGCAGTACGCGTGATGGCCTGGAGGCTCGTTTGAGCCATTGTTGTATCGAAGGGAACCGCGACGCTTCGCTGTGTGCACGCCTCGGCCCGAGGAAGCCTGGAGGCGGGGTTTGAATATAGCGGTTCCACCTGCACGCGCAGGTTCATACGACCTCCCCACACGGTAATCGCGGGGGTTCTTCGGGTTGCGTCCCGCGACCCCGCATGCCGCGCCGACTCCGTGCGAGTCGCGCATGCAGCTCTTTCCGAACGTCCTCGCGGCCGGTCTCACGGCCGCCGCCGTCGGGTTGGTCATCTTCGGCGTGTGGCTCGCGACGCGCCGCCGGATCGCCACCGAGACCGTGACTCGCGCGCGCGGAGAAGCGGAGCGCCTGCTCGGGGACGCCGAGCGGGAGATCGGTGCCCGCCGCAAGGAAGCGGATCTCGCCGCCCGCGAGCAGGCCCAGAATTTTCGGCACGAGACGGAGAACCACGCACGCCAGCGCCGCGAGGAGCTGGCCGCGCTCGAGCGCGACCTGAACGACCGCAAGCGTGTGCTGGCGGAGCGCAGCACCGGGGTCGATCGGGCCGCGCGCGAGCTGCGCGCCCGGGAGGACGGCATCCTCGAACGCGAGAGGGCCGCCGAGGAAGGGGAAGCGCGCCGGCGCGAGATCGTCGAGCAGACGAAGGCCGAGCTTCAGCGGGTCTCGGGCATGACCGCCGAAGAGGCGAAGGAGCTGCTCGTGCGCCAGCTCGAGTCGGACGCCCGGCGCGACGCCGCCAACCTCGTCAAGCGGCTGGAGCACGAGGCACGCGAGTCGGCCGCCGAGAAGGCGAAGCACATCATCACCCAGGCGATCCAGCGCAGCGCCGCCGACCACGCCATAGAAACGACGGTCTCGGTGGTGGACCTGCCGAGCGACGATCTCAAGGGACGGATCATCGGCCGCGAGGGTCGCAACATCCGCGCCCTGGAGACCGCCACCGGGGTAGAGCTGATCGTCGACGACACGCCGGGCGCCATCATCCTCTCCAGCTTCGACCCCTACCGCCGCGAGATCGCCAAGCGCGCCATCGAGCAGCTCGTCGCCGACGGCCGCATCCACCCGGCCCGCATCGAGGAGGTGGTCGAGAAGGTCCGCGCGGAGGTCGACGAAGCGACGCTCAAGGGAGGCGAGGCCGCGGCATTCGAGCTCGGAATCCACGACCTGCATCCCGAGATATGCCGCATGATGGGCCGGCTGAAGTTCCGGACCAGCTACGGCCAGAACGTCCTGGCGCATTCGAAGGAGGTCGCCTACGTCGCCGGGGTGATGGCGCGCGAGCTCGGCCTCGACGCGCACACCACCATCCGGGCCGCCTTCGTGCACGACGTCGGCAAGGCGATGGACCGCGACCTCGAGGGCACGCACCTGCAGATCGGCATCGATTTTCTCCGCAAGCACGGCGAATCCGACGCGGTCGTCGACGCGATGGCCGCCCACCACATGGACATCGACTGGCCCTCGCTCGAATCCATGCTCGTCCAGGCGGCCGACGCCATCTCCGCCGCGCGTCCGGGCGCCCGCCGCGACATCCTGGAGTCGTACGTCAAGCGGCTCGAGAACCTCGAAGGTATCGCGGACTCCTTCAAGGGCGTATCGAAATCCTTCGCGCTGCAGGCGGGCCGCGAGATCCGGGTGATGGTCGAGAGCGAGCGGATCACCGACGAGGAGGCGATCTGGCTCTCGAAGGACATCGCCAAGCGAATCGAGAACGAGCTCCAGTACCCCGGCCAAATCAAGGTCACGGTGATCCGCGAGACCCGCTCGGTGGAGTACGCGCGGTAACGGCCAAGTGCGCAGTCCCGCCACCGTCGCCGACATCGGCGAGCACGCCGTCATCGAGCGCATCCGGGAGCGGGTGCCCTCACCCGCGAGGGGCGTGGTGACCGGCATCGGAGACGACGCGGCGGTCGTCGAGCCGGACCGCGGGGCGCTGTCCGTCCTGACCACCGACACGCTGGTCGAGGGAGTCCACTTCGACCGGACCCACAGCTCGCCGGGGGACATCGGGGACAAGGCGCTCGCGGTCAGCCTCAGCGACCTGGCGGCGATGGGCGCCGCACCCCGGCACGCGCTGCTCGCCCTGTCGCTCCCGGCCGCCTGGCTCGTCGCCGACGTCGACGAGATGATCGACGCGCTGCTGGCGCTCACCGCCCGCCATCGCACGTCGCTGGTCGGCGGCGACGTCACCGCCTCGCCCGGCCCCCTGGTCATCGGCGTGACCGCGATCGGCAGCGCGAAGCGGCGCCGCCTGCTCGGTCGCGACGCCGCGCGCCCCGACGACATCGTCTACGTCAGCGGCGCCATCGGCGGCGCCTCGGCCGGCCTGGCCTCGCTGCAACGGGCCGGCCGGATCGGCGGTGCGCCTCCCGAGGCCTGCCGCGGGCGCCACCGCCGCCCCGCGGCGCGCGTCACCCTCGGCGTCGCGCTCGGCCGCAACCGGGCCGCACGCGCCTGCATGGACCTGAGCGACGGGCTCGGCGACGCGGTCCGCCGGATCGCGGCCGCGAGCGGCGTGGGAATGAGACTCGACGCCGAGGCGCTGCCGATCCACCCGGAGGCGCGAGCCTGGTTCGAGGCGGCCGGCATCGATCCGGTCCGCGCGGCGGTCGCGGGCGGCGAGGACTACGAGCTCGCTTTCACGAGTCCGCCGGCGTTCCGCGGGCGGCTGCGGCACGTGCGGCGCCGGATCGGAGACCTGCCGATCACCCCCATCGGAGTGGTTACGAAGGCGCGCGACGTGCTGCTCCGGCGGAACGGGAAGGACGAGCCGCTGCCCCGCGGGTACGAGCACTTCACGGGCTCCGGCTGAACCGGGCGCTACGGCTGCCTCCAGGCGTCCGCCGCGGCCGGCTCCGGAACCGCGGCCACCGCGGTCGCCGGCCTCGGCGAGCGTTCCCGCTCCTGGTCCTTGTACTGCAACTGGTACAACCTGTAGTACAGCCCGCGGCGGGCGAGAAGCTGCTGGTGGGTACCGGCCTCGCGCAGCCCGCCCTTGTGCAAGACCAGGATCTGGTCCACGTCCTGCACGGTCGACAGCCGATGGGCAATCGCGATCGTGGTCCGCCCCGCCATCAGCACGTGCAGCGCATCCTGGATGAGACGCTCGGTGTCGGTGTCGACGCTCGACGTCGCCTCGTCGAGCAGCAGGACCTCGGGAGCGAACGCGAGGGCGCGCGCGAAGCTCAGCAACTGCCGCTGCCCGACGGAGAGGCTGGCGCCGCGCTCCCCCACCTCGCTGTCGAACCCGTCGGGCAGTCGCTCGATGAAGCGGTCGGCGTGGACGCTCCGTGCCGCGGCCCGCACCTCGGCATCACCGATCGCATCGTGCCCGAGGCGGATGTTGTCCCGCACGTTGCCGGAGAAGAGATAGACGTCCTGCAGCACCAGCCCGAAGCGCTGCCGCAGCGCGGGCAGCGGCATCTCCCGGATGTCGACGCCGTCGATGGTGATCCGGCCGCGGTCCAGGTCGTAGAAGCGCATCAGCAGGTTGATGAGGGTGGTCTTGCCCGCCCCAGTCGCACCGACCACGCCGACCCGCTCGCCCGGAGCGACCTCGAAGGAGACGTCGCGCAGCACGTAGTCGTCGTCGCGGTAGGCGAACCAGACGCGCTCGAAACGGATCCGGCCGCCGGCCGGCGGCGGCGGCGCGCTTCCGGTCGGCGCAACGTTCCGGACGGTTGAGAGGACGGGCGCCCGCGCGGCCGGCGGCGGCGACGAGATCGCAACCGGCGTGTCGAGCAGGGCGAAGATGCGCTCGGACGACGCCATCGCCGACTGCAGGATGTTGAACTTCTCCGACAGGTCGCTGATCGGCTTGAAGAAACGCTGCGAGTACTGCAGGAACGCGACCAGCGCCCCGAGCTCGACCGTATCCTGCACCGCGCGCCCGCCGCCGTACCAGATGATGAGCGCGGTGGCGACGGCCCCCAACACCTCGACCGTCGGGTAGAAGATGGCGTAGTAGAAGATGGATTCGACGTTGGCGTCGCGGTGCGCGCGGTTGATCCGTTCGAACAGCTCGAAGTTGCGCCCTTCCCGCCGGAAGAGCTGCACCGTCGCCATGCCGGTCAGGTTCTCCTGCAGGAAGGCGTTGATCCGGGCGATCTCCTGCCGCACGCGACGGTACGATTCGCGCGCGTTCATCCGGAACCAGTGCGTCACCCAGGCGATCGCAGGCAGCACCGCGAAGGTGACCAGGGCCAGGCGCCAGTCCATCCAGAGGAGGACGACCATGATGCCGGCCAGGAGGAAGACGTCGCGGAAGACCGTGACCACCCCGGAGGTGAACAGCTCGTTCAGGGTGTCGACGTCCGAGGTGACGCGGGTCATGAGCCGGCCGACCGGATTGCGATCGTGGAAACGGAGATCGAGACGCTGCAGGTGACGGTAGATCTCCATCCGCAGATCGAACATGATCCGCTGCCCCATCATCTGCATCGTCCACGTCTGGACGTACTCGAATACGAAGGAGCCGGCCAGCACGAGCAGGAACGCCAGGGCGATGCGGTCGAGGCCGTCGAGCTCTCCCGGCGCGATGTGGTCGTCGATGGCGACCTTCGTCAGCCACGGCTGCGCGAGCTGCAGCAGCGAGCCGGCCGAGATCGTGGCGAGGGCGATTCCCACGGACCGCCCGTGGGGCCGGAGGTAGCCGAGCAGGCGGCGCATGAGCCGCGCGTCGTACGCCTTGCCGAGCACCTCGGGGTCGTGGGCGGACATCCTCTACGCTTCCTCGAGCGCTGCCTCGAGCAACTGCTTCCGGTGCAGGCCGGCGTAGAGACCGTCCAGCGCCACCAGCTCGGCGTGCGTGCCGCGCTCGACGACCCGGCCGTCGTCGAGCACGAGAATCAGGTCCGCATGGCGCACGGTCGAGATGCGGTGAGCGACCAGAATCGTCGTGCGTTGCCGCATCACCCCCCGCAGGCGGGCGAGAATCGCCTCCTCGGTGTGCGTGTCGACGGCCGACAGCGCGTCGTCGAGAATCAGGATGCGGGGATCGGTCAGAATCGCGCGCGCCAGCGCCGCCCGCTGCTTCTGTCCCCCCGACAAGGTGATCCCCCGTTCGCCGACCTCGGTGTCGAGGCCGCGCGGGAACCCCGCGATGTCGGCGTCAAGCTGCGCCAGCCCCACCGCGTCGGCGACCGCTGCGCCGTTCCCCGGCGCCGGCGCGCGGAGGCCGAAGGCGACGTTGGCGGCGACCGTCTCCGAGAAGAGCAACGGATCCTGCGGCACGTAGCCGATGGCGCCGCGCAGCGTGTCGAGCGGCAGATCGCGGACGTCGATCCCGTCGACGAACACCGTTCCCGGCGGCGGGTCGAACAGGCGCGGCAACAGGTCGACCAGCGTCGACTTCCCCGCTCCGGTCGGGCCGACCAGGGCCAGCACCTGCCCCGGATCCACTCGCGCCGACACCCCGGAGAGCACGGCCCGCCCGTCGTAGGCGAAGGTCAG
The DNA here is from genome assembly GCA_963662835.3 of Vicinamibacterales bacterium. Lineage (GTDB taxonomy): Bacteria > Acidobacteriota > Vicinamibacteria > Vicinamibacterales > UBA8438 > WTFV01. Next base: position 3,964,497 of record CAXXVU020000002.1, on the reverse strand, counting down.
ATCGCGGAACTCGACGGCGCCCCGTATCCCCGCCGGCGCGACGGGGTCGTCGCGGTCGCGGATGGACGGCTCGGCCTGCAGGATGTCGAGCATCCGCCGCCACGCGGCCAGCCCGCGCTGCAGCATGTTGGTCACCCAGCCGAAGGCGATCATGGGCCAGCTCAACATCGCGACATAGGCGTTGAACGCGACGAAGTCGCCTATCGACAGGCGGCCGTCGATGACGTGACGGCTTCCGATCCAGAGCACGACCAGCGCCGACAGGCCGAGAAAGAACGCCAGCGTCGGGTGGAATGCGCTCTGGAGCCCGATCATCGCGCGGCTGCGGGCGACGTACTCCTCGTTGGCGCGGCGGAACCGCTCGATCTCCACCTCCTCGCGACGGTAGGCCCGCACCACGCGCACCCCGGCCAACGCCTCCTGCACCACCGCGCTCATGTGCGCCAACTGCGCCTGGATGCGTTCGGACCGCACGTAGATGGCGTTGCCGAAGCGCTTGACGACGACCGTCACGACCGGCAGCGGCAGCAGCGCCAGCAGCGTGAGCGCCGGCGACAGCGACGCCATCAGGACCAGGGCGACGACGAAGGTGATGGAGGTGGAGGCCGTGTACATGATCGCCGGCCCCGCCAGCATGCGCACCGCCGACAGGTCGTTCGTCGCGCGCGACATGAGGTCGCCGGTCCGCTGGGCCTGGAACCAGGCCGGCGGCAGGCGCTGGAGATGACCGAACAGATCGTTCCGCAGGTCGAGCTCGATCTCTCGCGAGGCGCCGATGATGATGCGCCGCATCAGGAAGCGGCAGGCGCCGCCGGCCAGCGCAAGCCCGACGAGCGCCGCGGCGAAGAAGGCCAGCGAGGGCTCCGCGGAGGCGGGCGCCTCGGGCCTCAGGCGGAACGCCAGCTCGTCCACGGCATGTTTCAATACCCAGGGCGACAACAGCATGATCGCCGTCGAAAGCACCAGGAACAGGAAGCCGAGGGCGAACCTGTGCCGGTAGCGGAAGAGATAGGGAAGCAGCGCGGACGCGGCGGGCGACATCGACCCTTCAGGATAGCAGGCGGCGCCCCGGCGCCGGCGGGTTCGACGGGCGCTCCGAACGCGCTCACCCGGCGCGCCGGCGGTCCGTCCAACCGCCTTTTCCGCGGCTGTGCGGGCGGCGCTCCGTCTTGTGCTTTAATGTCCTCGAACGCGATGCTGAGCCTCATGCGCACCTGGAGCTGGCTCGTTGCGTTTCCGGCGCTCGTCGGCGCGGTGACCGCCGCGGCGAACGCGCAGCCGCCTCGCATCCTGCCCGACGGACCGCGGGTCGCCATCACCCCGGACGACGCCGTCCTGCTGCTCCCCCTCGACGACTTCTCGCCGCAGTTGCTCGGCATGTACCGCAAGGCGATGCGCATCGAGGACGACGTCCGCACCTACGCGGAACAGTACGAGGTGGACTACGACCTCGTCCGCGCGATGCTGATCCAGGAGTCGGGGGGCAATCCCGGCCTGACCTCCGTCGCCGGTGCGGCCGGCTACTTCCAGGTGATGCCGGCGACGTTCCGCAGCCTGCGGGTGGACACCAACATCGAGGCGGGCGTCAAGTACATCAGCCAGATGATCCGGCAGTTCTCGCGCGAGGACTACGCCGTCGCCGCCTACAACGCGGGGCCCGGCCAGGCACGCGGGGGCCGCCCGCCGCTCGAGACGCTGCAGTACGTCCTCTCGGTCGGCGCCTACCGCAACGTCCTCAAGCTGCACGAGTCGTCCGTGCGCCGGCACGCCGCGAGCATCGCGCTCGAGGCCATTCAGGAGGGCGACGACTGGTGGTCGCTCTCGCAGCGGACCGGCCGCTCCGTGACGGAGCTGCGGATGCACAACCCCTTCCTGGCGACCCGCACGCTACGCGAGGGGCAGTCCATCGCCTATCCGCTCGAGCCGCGGCCCAACCTGCTGACGCCGGCCGGCGACGACCACGTGGAGTACCGGGCGCGCCTCGGCGACAACTACATCCACCTGGCGTTCGTGCTCGATATCGATCGCGACGCGATGCGCGAGACGAACGACCTGTGGCACCTGCAGACCCTGCCGGCGGGACAGGTGCTGCGCCTGCCGCTCGCGTGGGAAGGCGACTACGAGGAATACACCGTGCAGGCGGGCGACGACCTGCAGGCGGTGGCCGATCGACTGGAGTCGACGCCTTGGCGGATCATCCGCGATAACCGCCTCTTCCGGGACGAGCGCCTGACGCCGGGGACGGTGCTGCGGGTGCGGTCCGAGCAGCCGCGGGCGACCACCCTTACCCACACCGTGGCCCGCGGCGACACCCTCAACGGCCTCGCCCGGCGGTACGGCACGACCGTGCGCGCCATCCAGGAAGCGAACTCGATGGGCCGGCGGACGGTGATACGAGTCGGCCAGCAGGTCCAGATTCCGGCGCGGCGGAACTGACGCGAGAATCGTCGTCGCGGCGTCGCCCGCGGCTTCGGGTTACCGCCCAACGAGGCCCGGCCAGGGAGTCTGCCGCGTTCTGCGGCGCAGTCGCTCAGGTTGCCGCGGTATCCGAGTCCGCGGCACTGTCCGCATCGACAGCGGCACGCGTGTCGTCGGCGGCGTCCGCGCCCGGCGCGGGCGGAACGGCATGGCGGGCGAAGGCCGCGGCGCGCTCGGCGACCAGCGCCTCCAGGCGCGCGCCGGCGTGCCGGGCCAGGATCGCGAGCACCGGAATCCAGCGGGCGCTGTGCGCCCCCCGCCCCGCCGTCCCCTCGTCGGCGTAGACCGCCACCAGCGGCTCGCCGCCGATCAGCACCGGGACGGCCGCGCCGGCACGGTCCTCGTCCAGGTTCACGAAGTCGGGAGGACGATTCGCCGCGCCCTCCTCGCCGCCGCTGCCGACGGACACGCTTCGCCGCTCGCCGACCGCCCTTCCGGCGACGCCCGCTTCCGCCGCGGTCAGCACGCGCCCCGTCTCCTTGGCCGGCGCCGCGAACCCGACGAGGCGCCAGGCCCGCAGCCCCTCTTCCGACGCCACGAACACCGCGGCCCGGCCGGCCTCGGCGCCGGCCAGATCGACCAGCGCGTCCAGCACGCCGCCCAGCGTGGTCTGAGCGTCCAGGCGGTGCAATGCATCGAGCAGCCGCGACACGACATCCCGTGCAGCCTGCTCCCGCGCCACCGCCACGGCGGCGGAAATCGCCTCGGCGCGCTCCGCCATCGCCTGCCGGCGCTCGCGGGCCAGCAGGGCCTCCTGCTCGGCCACCGCCGCCGCCCGCACTTCCTCGGCGCGGGCGGCGAGCTCCTGCGCCAGGTTGCGGACCTCCGACGCCACCGTGTCCTGCAGGCGCGGGACCACCACCTCGACCACGTCCTCGACGCTTCGCGATCCGGTCATGCCTGCCTGGGATTATAATGGTCCCAGCACTCGCCGATGGGGGCGACACGGCTTCGACGGGGGTCATGGAACCGCGGGATGCATGCCGAGCACCATCGACTCGTTAATCCGATGGAAAACCAATGTAACTGCGGACACGCAGCTTCCTCTCGCTGCCTAATCAGACAGCGCGCCTGTCCTGACCACGCCCGCGGGCCGGGAGTCAGGCGTCATACAGCGGGCTGGTCGTAGCGCGCGGCACCGACACGCCACGACGAGATCAATCGGGGCTGGGCTTCCGGCGGTTTCCGCCGCCCTTCGACGCCGGGAGCGACACAATCAAGGGCGGACAAGCATGTAGATTCCCCCGGCGCTGGACCTTCGGACGCGGGTTCGACTCCCGCCGCCTCCACCACTCCTATCCGTCTCTCAGGCCTGCGTGCCAGGCTCCCGAATTGTGGTCCCGCTCGGCGGCGAGTGGCGGAACGACCGCAGACTCCGCCGGATGCGCGTCTGCCAACCGCGACCGCCGGCCGCAGCATCACGACAGAACTCCCAACGACGCGGCGTACCGTACAGCCTCCACCCGCGTGGCGACGTGCGCCTTGCGGTAGATGTTCTTGAGGTGGTAGCGCACGCCCTCGTTCGTGATGCCCAGGCGACCGGCTATCTCCCGGTTGCGCAGGCCGCGGGCCGCCTCCGACAGCACCTCCAGCTCGCGCGTCGAGAAGAGCGGCGAGTCACCGGTTTCCGGTCCGCCCACTCCCGTCTGCATCGACTCGCCCGTCGCCCGCAACTCCTCGTCCAGGTCCGTGGCGAGCAGCCGCCGAAGGACCGTCCGGCTGACGGAACGATGCCGTACCAGCGGCCGCACGTAGTCCGTGCCGCGGACGGCGCGCAGGAAATCGACCATGCAATCCAGCGCGCGGTCCGACCGGCCCGCACGGTAGGCGACATCCATCGACAGCGCCAGGCCCCTCAGCAGGGTGCGGGTCAGGCCACGCTTCGATGCAACTGCGCACAGGCCGGCGGCGAGCGCCTCGGCGGCGGCCCACTCGCCCTGCTCCGCCAGCAACCGCACCCGTACGCAGGACAGCGCCTCCATCGTGCGCCACGACTGCCGTTCGAGATCCAGCAGATCGGACACGTCGCACGGCAATCCGTGGTCGCCCCACACCTGTCCGGCGTCGTCCGCACACCCTACCTCCGACAGGTAGTTCGCCAGCAGCGCCGACATGTGGTTGCGAAAGCTCTCGATGCCGGCTTCACGCGCGCCGTCGACCGCCGTCGACAGGAGCTCGATGACCGCCTGGGGGTCGTACTGGCCGAGCATCAGCTCGGCGCTCACCGCGACCGCCGTCGAGTAGACGTCGACCCAGACCCCCCGCAACTCCGCCATGTTCTTCAGGGTCCGCGGCTGGATCGTCTTCTCGCGGTTCCGCTCGAGATCGAGCTCGATCATCAGCACGTCGGTGCTCAGGGTGAGGCAGGGGTCGGCGGCGAAGTACTCCCTGGCCACCCGCCGCGCTTGCCGGTATCTTCGGCCGGCCTCCTCCACACGCCCCTGCGCCATCGCCGCCATCCCCAGGCAGGTATCGACGAAGACGGCCCCGAACCGCGTGTCCTCGCCGGCGTGGGCCTGCGCGAGCAGCCCATGCCGGCCGCTCTCCTCGAAGCTGGCGCGCTCGTAGCACGCGATGCACAACAGGGTGTGCCGGGCGCAGACGAGCGTCCGACCCTCTGCGTCCCCGGGATTGCCCGCCGGAAGCCGCGCAGCGAGATCGGCCGGCAGCAGCCCGTCTGCACCACCCGTCAGCGCGGCTTGCGTGAAGACGCGATCGAGGGCCAGCGCCCCCACGTCGCCCCCCGCCCGATCCCGCGCGAAGCCGTCGGTCCGATGCGAGATGGCTTCGAACCGAGCCGCCGCCTCACGCCACCTGAACGACAGGCAGAGAATGAGGCAGTTGAGCAGACCGAGCCGCGGATACAGTTCCGTGATCTCCGGAGTCAGGAACCGACCTGCCGAGATGAGCCGCGTCACTCCCTCCCGAAGCCAGAGCCGGCACGCGCCGTCGCGCTCGATGAGCTCGCCGACCAGCCGGCTGTCGCCCGCGGCCCTGGCATGGCGCCACGACGGCGTCAATTGGCCCCGCCGAGCGAGCGCCTGGGCAATGCCCTTGTGCAGGAAACGCTTGCGGTCCGGGGCCTCGACCGACAGCACGTGCAGGCAATGGTCCCTGAGGAGTGGATGCAGGCGGCGCACGGTACCGCCCGGGTCGACGGGCGGAAGCAGACCCTGCAGCGCCGACAGGGACACGATCCGCAAGCGCGCGGCGCTCGAACCCAGCACCTCGTCCACCAGCTCCGCATCGATCCAGTCGAAGACCGCCAGATCGAGCAGGCAGACCCGGTCCTGCTGCGACAGGTCGGAGAGCAGCCGCATGCTGATGTAGTTCCTGGTGATCTGCGCGGCCCCGGCACCGAGCAGGTTGCCCTCGGCGGCTCGCGTACTGCGATGGATCGTCAGCGCGACGGGCCAGCCGGCCGTACGCTCCTCGAGCGCGGCCAGCTCCGCTTGCGCCAGGCTTCCGCCGAAGAACCGCGCGATCTCTTCGGGCGAGAAGCGCAACGCCTCCGCATCGACGACGACCGCCCCGCCGACGAGCAGGTACGTCGCCAGCTCGAACCCCGGGTTGACCCGGAACGCCAGGGCCACATGCAGATTGCGCGGCGCGCGTCTCAGCAGCAGATGGACCAGTTGCACCGTGCGCCGCGGCAGGCGGTCCACCTCGTCGAGCACGAGCAGGCACGGCGACTCGTGCTGCTCGATCGCACGGGCCAGCATGCCTATCTGCTGCACCCCCGGCGACGAGGCCCAGGCGTCGTGCGCGCGGAATAGATCGGGCTCCAGTCCCGCGTGCTCGAACGCGTAGGCGAGATAGCTGCCGAACAGGTTGGGCGTATCGTCGTCGTCCAGCGAGACCCAGGCGACGACGATCCCCTGCTTCCTCCTGCGCCGGACGACATCCGCCAGCACCGTCGTCTTGCCGAAGCCGGCGGGTGCCTGCAACACCGTCAGCCGCCGTTCCAGCACCTCGTCGAGGTGTTGCAGCGACGACGCACGACCGACGTAGCCGGCCGGCGGCTCCGGCGCCAGCACCTTCGCCTTCAGCAGCCAGGGGATGCCGCTCGGCGCCGAGGCGCGCCGAGCGCCCGAGCCGTCGACGCCGGACGTCATCCTGAACCGTTGGGGACACATGGGCGCCAGGATTCGCTAGTGGAGGCGAGTCCGCGGACCACGCCGTACGCCTGGATCCCGCTGACGCGAACGCGGCGACCGGCAGCGCCGGCCGCACCTGCCTCCGATTCCTTCCAATGTGCTCGCCTCGGTACCATACGTCAAGGAGGCGCCTCCTTGCCCTTTCGGAATCGGGGGCAACCCGCAGGTTCGTCGCAGGCCGCGCACCTCGGACCGGCGAGCAGGCAGGTCAAGGAATTCGGATATGGAGGGTGGCGAACATCCGACAGGGTCGATCGCAGCGGCCTGCTCCCCACGCGGCATCGGTGAGTTGCGGGAACGGTCTCTGCACGCGGGGCTCAAGTCCTGGTACGCCCGTGCCCACGACCGGATCGAGGTACCGCTGGAGGGCTACGTCGTCGACCTCGTCCGGCGCGGCACCCTGATCGAGATCCAGACCCGCAGCTTCGGCAAGCTCCGACGCAAGCTGACCCGGCTGTTGAGCACCCATCGGCTGCGTCTGGTGTTTCCCGTAGCGCAGCGCAAATGGATCGTGACCACCGACGAGGCGGGGCGCGTGCTGCGCCGCCGGCGGTCGCCGAAGCGCGGCGCCTACCGGGACGTGTTCGCGGAACTGATGCGGATCCCGGACGTGATGGGCAATCCCAACTTCACGCTCGAGGTGCTCCTGGTGGAGGTCGAGGAGCTGCGCTGCAACGACGGCCGCGGCAGTTGGCGCCGCAAGGGCGTCAGCGTCCTGGATACCCGGCTGGTGCAGGTGCTCGGCGGACGCCGCTTTCGCACGCCGGCGGACCTGGCCCGGCTGGTACCGGCGCGTCTGAAGGAGCCGTTCACCAACCGCTCGCTGGCCGCCGCCGCAGGCATGTCGGTGGTCGCAGCCGGCGAGATGACCTACACCCTGCGGCGCACGGGCGCCCTCGCCGTCGTCGGGCGACAAGGCCGCGCGTACCTGTTCGCCCGCACGTGACGCTCTTCTCCGGCTACCGCGTCCTGCGACGATCCATGTGCAGGCTGAAGGCGATGTCGTTGCCCGCCACGCTCACCGACAAGCGCATTCCGGGCGGATCGGGGCGCTCGAAGACCAGGCGGTAGCGCCTGGACACCACGCCGTAGTGGTCGTTCATCCGCGCCGCGATCGTCGGCAGCACGCTCGCGTAACCGTTCGGGGCGACGAAGCTCTCGATCATGCCGCCGGTATTCTCCACGATGCTGAGGGCATACTGCGGCAGCCGCTGCTGGGCGCGCACGCCGCCGCGCGTCGACAGCATCACCGCGTGCACCGTGACCCCGGCGGCGATCAGCGGATTGAGCAGATCCGCGTACTGGTTGTCGTTGTAGTTGCCGCTCGCCTCCGTGCCGTCGGTCAGCACGAGGACCATGACCGGGAACGCGTCGTCCTCCTCGAAACGACGGTTCCACGTCTCCCGCACACCGTCGAGCAGCCGGGCGCCCGCGCCGCGGTCGGGGAAGAGCAGGCCCACCCCCTCTTTCAGCGCGGCCCGATCGAGCGTGAAGCCCACCCGCTGCTGCACGCTCCGCCCGATGGTGGTCAGGGAGACTTCGTGCCGCGGAGCCAGGGTGTCGAGAAACCCGTTGAGCCCGGCGCGCAGCGGGTTGAGCGCGCCGGTATCCAGGAGGCGGTCGCCGTTGTCGATCAGCACGGCCACCTTCATCGGTTCGGTATCGAGACTCGCCGACAGGATGCCCCCGGCGCGGCCGTTCTCGGAGACGTCGAAATCGCCGGGGGAAAGGTCCAGCACCGGCTCCCCCGTCGACTGGCGGGTCACCTCGACGAAGACCTGCCCGAGCAACTGCGCCGCCACCGAACCGGGGTGGAGACAGCACGCCAGGGCCGCCGCCGCGAACAGGAAACGACCCATGACCGATCCCTACTGCATGCGGAGCCCGGCAAACAGCCCCGCGATGCGGGCGCCGGACCGCGTGATGGAGGCCGAGATCTGGGCCCCGGCAGGATTCGGGCGCTCGTAGACCACGCGGTAGCGCCGCGAGACGTTCTCGTAGTGGGCGTTCATGCGCTCGGCGAGACCGACCAGCGTCTGCTCGAGGCCGGTCGCCGCCGCGATGCTCTCGTAGACGCCGCCGGTGTTCTGCGACAGGTTGAGGGCGTACTGGTTTATCACGCTGCCGCCGCGCGACGACAGGAGCACGACGTGGACGGTGATTGCGTTCGTGATCAGCTCGTTGACCAGGTCGACGTACTCGTTCTCGTTGTAGTTCCCGCTCGCCTCGGTGCCGTCGGTCAGCACCATCACGAAGACCGGAAACGGCTCGTCGTCCTCGAAACGCCGTTCCCACGTCTCCTTGACGCCGTCCAGCACCCGGGCGCCGGAGCCCCGATCGAGAAAGATCTCGCCGGCCGACTCCTTGAGCCGCGCCCGGTCGGTGGTGAAGTCGACCCGCCGCTGGATGTTCCTGGCGATCGTGAAGAGCGAGATCTCGTGCGGCGGGGGCACGGCGTCGAGGAACCCGTCCAGCGCATCGCGCAGCGGGTTGAGCGCGTTCTCCTCGGCCATGCGGTCGCCGTTGTCGACCATGAGGGCGATCTTCATCGGCGCCACCGGCTCGGCCGACACGACCCCCGCCTCCCGTCCGTCCTCCCGCACCACGAAATCGGCAGGTGTCAGGCCGGGCACGAACTGCCCCGCCCCGTCGACCACCTCGATGAACAGTTGCCCGAGCGCCTGGGCTCCGGCCATGGACGGCAGGCCCAGAAGGGCCGACACCGCGACGACGATGGCGAAACGAGTCATGCGAGACCTCCCGTCTCCGGCAGACGCTGCAGGCACTGGCGCTGAACAGGCACCGGCGCTGAACAGGCACCGGCGCTGAAGCCGCCGTAGCCGGCAGTATACTGCGCGGCTCCGGCCGCCACCCGCGGCCAACTGGTATCGTCTTGACGCAGCTCATGTCGCGCTTCCGCCCGGCCATCGACACCCTCGACGCCTACGTGCCGGGAGAGCAGCCTCCCGGCGGCGCAGCGGTCGTCAAGCTGAACACGAACGAGAACCCGTACCCGCCGAGCCCGCGCGCGCTCGCCGCGCTGGGAGACATCGACGCAGAGACGCTGCGCCGCTATCCGCAGCCGTTCGCCGATGCGTTCCGGCAAAGCGCGGCCGAGGTGCTCGACATCGACCCGGCGTGGATTCTGGCGGGCAACGGCAGCGACGACCTGCTGACGATGCTGTTCCGCGCTGTCACCGGCGCCGGACGGGCGGCCGCCTATCCGGCGCCGACGTACGTCCTGTACCGCACCCTGGCCGCGATTCAGGGCGCGCCGGTGCGGGAGATCCCGTTCGACGAGGAATTCAGGCTGCCGGCGGATGCGCTGGCCGACGCCGGGGCGGCCCTGACCATCGTCGCCAATCCCAACAGCCCGTCCGGCACGGCGGCCACCGTCGAGCAGCTTGCGGGGCTGGCCGAGAGAACGTCCGGGGTCCTCGCCGTCGACGAGGCATACGCGGCGTTCGCCGACGGATCCGCCCTCGATCTCGTCCGCCGCAGCGACCGCGTCATCGTGCTGCGCACGCTGTCGAAGAGCCACGGGCTCGCCGGGCTGCGCCTGGGCTTCGGCGTGGCCCATCCGGACCTGCTGTCCGGGCTGGCCAAGGTAAAGGACAGCTACAACGTCGACGCGGTCGCCGCCGCGGTAGGCGCCGCGGCCATTCGCGACGTGGCGTACACCCGCGAGACGGTCGAGCGGATCCGGGCGACACGGGCCCGTCTCGGCCGTGCGCTGTCCGACCGCGGATTCCGGGTGTGGCCGAGTCAGGCCAACTTCGTGCTGGCGCGCCCCGCGGACGGCGACGCCCGCCGCCTGTACGAGGGGCTGCGGGAACGCGGCGTCCTGGTGAGGTACTTCGCCGAGCCGGGGCTGGCCGACAAGCTGCGCATCACGGTCGGGACCGACGAGCAGACCGCCAGGCTGCTGTCCGCCCTGGCCGACCTGCAGCCCTGATCGACGCGTCGCGCCGCAAGGCGGCGCACCCCGGTTATCATGACGGCGTGACCAGCCCCAGATCCCGCTCATCGCGGACGGTGTGCCTTGCCGCGCTCGCGACGCGCCTGCTCGCGATCGCGATACCCGTGCTGATCCCGGCTGCCGCGGCCGCCCCCGCCGCGGCCCAATCGACCGTGGACCGCTACGAGCTCGACCGCGACCGCAAGCGCGAGCGCGACCGCACGTTCCGCCAGCTCAGCAACGGCGTCCTGCGCATGCGGAAGCTCTCCTACGAGAGCCGGGCCGACGGCCTCGAGGTCCCGTTCTACCTCTTCGAGCCGCTGCGGACGCGCGGACTGCGGGGACACGCCGCGCTGATCTGGATTCACGGCGGCGTGCACGGCGACCTCGACCCGACCTACTTCCCGTTCATCCGGGAAGCGGTGGCGCGCGGCTACGTGATCCTCGCCCCCGAGTACCGCGGGAGCACCGGCTACGGCCGCGCGCACCATCACGCCATCGACTACGGCGGGTACGAGGTGGACGATTGCCTGACCGCGGTCGACTACATGCGCCGCCACATGCCGTACGTCGACCCGGAGCGGCTCGGGCTGATCGGCTGGAGCCACGGGGGATTCATCACCCTGCACTCGGTCTTCCGCGACCAGCAGTCCTTCAAGGCGGCGGCGGCAATGGTGCCGGTGACGAACCTGGTGTTCCGGCTGTCGTACAAGGGTCCGCGCTACGCACGGCATTTCGTGGCGCAGGAGCGAATCGACGGCCCGGTGCACGAGCGGCGCGACATCTACGTGGACCGGTCGCCCCTCTACCACGTCGACAAGCTGCAGACGCCGCTGCTGGTCCACGTCGCGGACAACGATCGCGACGTCAATTTCGAAGAAGCGCAGCAGCTCGTCCACGCACTGGAGTACCTGAAGCCGGATCTGGCGGAGACGCGCATCTACCGCGACCCGCCGATCGATCGGTTCGGAGGCGGCCACCGGTTCAACCGGCGCGTCGATCGGGACCGGGGCTACCGGCGCGTCGACAGCCCCGAGCAGCGCGATTCGTGGAACCGGATCTGGACCTTCTTCGACTGGCACCTGCGGCCCTATCTGGACCGCGGTCGCTGACCTGGGACCTGGACCGCCCCCCGCTCACGCGCCGGGAGCCAGCCGCCGCAGCCGGGACGCCGCGTCCTCGAGGGACTGCCGGCCGCGGCAGAAAGCGAACCGCAGGTACCTCGCGCCGTCGGCGCTGCGCCGGTAGAAATTATCGCCCGGCACGGCCGCCACACCGACTCTCTCGATGAGATGCATGGCCGCCGGCAGCGGAGCGAGGCCGGCCAGGCCGCCCACGCGGCGGTAGTCCGCCAGGTAGTAATAGGCGCCCTCCGGTTCCGTCACCCGAAAGCCGGCGTCCCGCAACGCGCCGCCGAGAATCGCGCGCTTGTCGGCGTAGCCCCGCGCGAGATCGCGGAAGAACCGCGGCGGCAGGCCGAGCAGGGCCACCGCGGCTTTCTGCAGCGGCGTGGGCGCCTGCACGACGAGCGTGTCGTGCACCGCGCGAATCGCCGGCGTCAGGTGCGGCGGCGCGAGCACCCAGCCGATGCGCCAGCCGGTGGCATTGGCCGTCTTCGATATCGAGTTGACGACGACCGTCCGCTCGCGCATGCCGGGCCAGGCGGCGATCGACCGATGGCGGGCGCCGTCGAAGACGATGTGCTCGTAGATCTCGTCCGCGACCACGACCAGCTCCCGCGAGCGCGCCAGGTCGGCAATCGCCTCCAGATCGTCGGCGGCGAGCACCTTGCCGGTGGGGTTGTGCGGGGTGTTCAGGACCAGCAGCCGCGCCCCGTCCGCGGCGCGCCGCAGCGCGTCCGGATCGAGCCGCCACGCCGCGCCCGCAGGATCCTCCCGCAGGGTGACGAAGCGCGGCGTCAGCCCGAAGATCTCCGCCTGCGCCGGGTACATCTCGTGGAACGGCTCGATCACGACGACACCGTCGCCGCGGCGTCCGACCGCGGCCAGCACCGCGGCGAGCCCCTCGGTGGAGCCGAGCACGACCGTCGTCTCGGTCTCCGGGTCGGGCTCGAACCCGCTCCAGCGCGCCGTGTAGGCCGCAATCGCCTGTCGCAGCTCCGGCAGCCCGAACGGATAGGAGTACTGGTTCAACTCGTCACGCTGCCCCTGCAGGGACTCCAGCGCGTCGCGCAACGACGCCGGCGCCCCGGCGTCGCCGGTCCAAGCGGCCGTCGAGGCCTGTTCAAGTCGGAGAATCCCCGCGTCGCTGCCTCCGAGAAGGGCCGCGATCGCACCCCAGACGAGAGGGAACGGCGGCGGCTCGTCGGTGAACCCCTGCGCCAGGTTGATGGCCCCGTGCCTGCGCGCGAGCCGCGTCATGCGCCGAATCACCGATTCGCTGACCTGCATCGCCGGCCATTCTACGCCGCGGCTCATCGTCCGCCCGGCTGCCGCCGATACAACGGACGAGATGGTGCGTTTCGTCAATCGCCGGTTCCAGGAGCGTCGCCGGCTCACGGTGCGGCGGGTTCGATCCCGCGACGGCTACCGCCTGGTGGTGACCTACCCCGACGGATTGCGCCGCCTGCACACGTTCCCGGACGATGCCACCCTCGTCGCCGGAACCGCTGCGCTGCAGGCGCAACTGGCCGCGGAAGGATGGGAGCCGCTGCGCCGGTCCGGTCCCCTCCGGCGCCCCGCCGTGCGGCCCCTTGGCCAGGAGATTGCGCCGTAGAACGCAACGCAGTGAGTTCCGGGGCGCAAGGTCCTGAAGCGGTGGGGGCTGGGGCCGAACACGGAGCCCTGCGACGGGTTCGGCGGCGCCAGCACGGAGCGGCCCTGCGCGTCGAGCGACGCTCGTGCCGCCGCGCGAGAGGCGTTGTACGCTTCCTCGATGCCCGGCTCGCTCCTGGCCGTCGACGTCGCGCTCCTGCTGCCCCCCCCGGCACGGAGCGCCGTCGCCCGGCTCAATGCACGACTGACCGGCCCGCCGGACGGCTTCCGGTTCGACGCCGGTCATCTGCCTCACGTGACGCTGGCGCAGCAGTTCATTCCCACTATCGATTTGCCGCTGGCGGCGTCGGAGATCGGCGCCGTCCTGGCTTCGTCCGCACCGCTGACGCTCACCGCCGAGCGCCTCGCGCCGAGCGGGTCGACCACGTCGCTCGTCGTGGCGGCGACCCGGCCGCTCGCCGACCTGCACCGGCGGCTCATGGACCGTCTCGCGCCCTTCGACATGACGGCCGGCGGAGCGGACGCGTTCCTCCTGGAGGACGAACCGCCGCGCGGACGGGACATCGAGTGGGTGGCGCGCTACCGGGCGGCCGCGGCGTACGACGCATTCGAGCCGCATGTCACGCTGGGAGTCGGCGTGCTCGACCTCCCGGCGCCGGCCTTCGAGTTCGACGCCGCCCAGGTCGCGCTCTGCCGACTCGGGCGCTTCTGCACCTGCCGCCGGATACTGGCTTCGTGGACGCTCGCCGGCGAGGCGGGCGCATGACCCTCGCCATCGGCCTGCTCGCTGCCGGCGGCCTGGTCATCGCCAGCTACTTCACGGCCGTGGCGTATCGCTGGACCAGGCCCGACGCGCGCTGGATCCCCGCGTTCTGCCGAATGGAGGAACGGACGTGCGCCTCGGTCGTCTTCACTCCGAGCGCACGCGTGTTCGGCCCGCCCAACTCGCTGCTCGGCCAGGTGTTCTACGCGGCGCTGCTGGCCGGAGCCGTCTCCGGTTCGCTCACCCACCCGCGGCTGTGGCCACTCTATCTCGCGGCCGGCCTCGTATCGGTAGGGCTCGGCGTCTACCTGAGCCATGCGCTGTTGTTCGTGCTGCGCGTGCCCTGCCCGCTCTGCTTCGCCTCGCACGGCATCAACGCGGTCATCTGCCTGCTTCTGCTGCTTCTTCGAACCGGGGCGTGAGCGCACCGTCGGCCGGCGCAGCCGCCGTGGTCCGGCCGGCCGCAGCGAGACGCTCGCGGTCCCGCAGAATCAGCCGGTACTCCGCCGAACGCTTCCAGATGCGGCCGGCGACCTCCGTCAAGTGAACCGCCTTCAACCCGAAGTACAGGAACACGGCCCCCAGCAGGCCGACCGTCAGGTACTGCAGCCACTGCACCGGAGCGGCGCCGATCCGGTCGGCCAGCGTGCCGAGCACCTGGTACGACAGGAACCCGCCGAGCGCGAGCAACGGTCCGGTGACGGTCCTCACGCTCCACGACGCGACGCGCGACTGCTTCTCCATGACGGAGCTGACCGCCAGCAATTCATCGAGGGCGCGGTACAGGCTCGGGAAGTCGGTACCCGTCAGAATCTCGCGAAGAGGCGCCCGGGCGCGGCAGGCGCGCGCCACCCGCCGGTCGCCGCGCAGCCAGGACGGACCGCCGATGACGATGCGGTGCCGCGGAAACCGCCGCCGCAGGTCCTCGACGAGCCGCGCGTGCGAAGCCTCGGAATGCTCTCCGGCGGTCGAAACGACGTCGACCTCGATCCGGCGCCGCGACGGGACGCAGGCCACCTCGTGCAGCCCACCGCCCTCGAGGTCCTCGATGTACGCGGCCGCGTGCGCGGGAGTGCCCTCGTGCAGCCTGGCCTCGTGGTCGAGACAGGGCAGCACCGGCACCGGCTCGGGCAGGGGCACCGCCACCCTGTGCATCTTGACCGCGTGCAACCGCGCGGAATCCGAGAGCGCATCGAGGAACTCCCGACACGCCGCGGCATCCGTGGTCGCAGACCCAGGGTCGGACTGCCCCACGGGCCGACCATAACACACGGCAATGCGGTCCGCCGGAGAGGCGCGCAGGACAACCTGGGCATCGGCAACCTGGTCGACGGGCAGTGAGGTACTGGTATAGTGACAGGCTGTTCGGGCCACGCGTTTTCACCAAGGACGAGGGATTCAATGATCGCACGACGCAACGGCATGATCGGCGCCGCGGCCGCGGCGCTGCTGGTAGCGGCCAGCGTGCTCTCCACCAGCGTGGAGGCACAGGACACGAAGTCGACGTGGGACGGCGTCTTCACCGCGGAGCAGGCGGAGCGCGGGTCGGAGGCGTATCAGCAGGAATGCGCGCAGTGCCACCTCGAGGACCTGCTCGGCGACGGAATCGCGCCCTCGCTCATCGGCGCCCCGTTCCACTTCCGGTGGAGCGAGCTGTCGGTCGGCGACATGCTGGTCGCCATCCGGACCACGATGCCGCAGGGCGCGCCGGCCAGCCTGAGCCCGCGGGCCTACGTCGACATCGTCGCGTACATGCTCTCGCGCAACGACTTCCCCGCCGGCGACATGGAGCTGCCGACCGACCAGGACGTCCTCGAGTCGATCATCATCCAGGAAGAGGCGCAGTAGCCTCCCCCGGCGGCCTTGCGAACCGCGTGTGACGGAATCCGGCTTTCCGTCACACGCCCGCCGTCTCGGGTACAGTGCGAGCGCGCCCGCGGCAGGCGCACCCGGAAGCCCGGCCGATCGCCTCGGACGGTGCGCATCGGGGCTGCATGTGCCACAATCCGGGCATGCCGAGACACGCCCGACACCTCGTTCCGGGGCTTCGCTTCGCCGCCTGCGTTTCCCTGTGCGCCGCCGTGCTCCTGCTCGGGCCGGACGCCGCACCGGCGCAGGACGACATCCTCGTGGTGGGCGGCGGGGGCCGCCACTGCGGCGAGGATCCGCAGTGCATGAACCGCCTGCATCCCGCCATTCCGATGGCGGCGCGGGCGCGGCCCGGCCAGACCATCGTGTTCCGCGCGCGCAACGCCAGCGACTTCGACCTCGACCCGGAGAGCACCTACGAAGACCCGCGGGCCGGCGATACGCAGATCGGCACCGTGCACCCGCTGACCGGACCCGTCCATATCGAGGGCGCCGAGCCGGGCGACGTGCTGGCGGTGACGCTGCTCGACATCGCCCCGGGACCGTTCGGCTACACGTCGGTCAGCCCGATCGGCTTCGTCTCCGATCACGTCACCGGGGCGTTCCGGGCCGAGTGGCGCCTCGACCGGATCGAGGCCGTCAGCGACGACCTGCCCGGCGTGCGCATTCCCAACGCCAGCTTCCCCGGCATCGTCACCGTGCTCCCCGGCCCCGACGAGCTCGCCGCGATGCTCTCGCGCGAGGCCGAGCTGCGGGCCGTCGGCGGGGCCGGCTTTCCGCCGTACCCGACGCACGCCTCCCCCGCGGCAGTCTGCGGCCCGAACGGCTCGCACCCGGACGAATGCCTGCGCACCCTCCCGCCGCGCGAGCACGGCGGCAATCTCGACATCCGCTACCTGCAGGTCGGCGTCACGCTGTATCTGCCCTGCTACGTCGAGGGCTGCGGCCTCGCCATCGGCGACCCCCACTTCGCGCAGGGCGACGGCGAGGTCTCCGGCACCGCCATCGAGATGGACGCCGACTTCACGCTGACCACCCGCCTCATCGAGGACGGCCCGGAGCTGCGCCGCGGCCCGCACTTCGAGGGTCCGGTCCGCGTGCTCGACATCCCGTCGCGCCGCTTCTACGCCACCACCGGATTCCCGCTGAAGGCCGCCGGCGAGGTCCCGCCCGACATGCGCTACCTGGGCGCCTCCGAGCGCATCGGCGCGCTACGCAACCTGTCGAAGGACGTCTCGCTGGCCGCGCGCAACGCCCTGCTGGAGATGATCGACTACATCACCGAGACGTACGGCCTGACGCAGGAGCAGGCCTACGTCGTCGCCAGCGTCGCGGTGGACCTGCGGATCGGCCAACTTGTCGACGCGCCGAACGTAGGGGTGACGGCCCTGCTGCCGCTGGACATCTTCACGAGCCGTTGATGCGACACGCCCGGCCAATTGAAACCGTGAGCATCGACATTATGCCGAAGGGCGCTCCGTGATCGTCGACTCCATCCACTTCAAGGGGCATACCTGCTTCAAAAACGAGTGGTCCGGCTTCGACAACATCAAGCCGATCAACGTCATCATCGGGCAGAACAACTCCGGGAAGTCGCATTTGCTGGATCTCGTAGAAGCGTTGTGCTCCGGACAACTTGACGGCCGGGGCTGGCAGTACCGTGGGAGAGGCAAGTTGGATGAGGATTCACTTAGGCAGCACTTTCACGGGTCTCGCCGGAAGTCGTACACCGAAACTAATCTGAACGGACGGCACCTCGACAAGATGGATCTGGCCACCTTGAGCGCTCCTCACATGACCAAGGAGCTGATGGAGTCCCGGTTCGACTGGAACGAACAGATTCCGCAGATCCTCGAACGCATAGAGTGCTGGAACCGGTGAACGGCATGGACCGAGTCGATGTGCAACCCGAGCTACTGCGTTGGGCGCGCCAACGCGCCGGCTTGGGCCTCGATGCCCTCGCAGGCAGGTTCGCCAAGCTGCCGGCCTGGGAGCGCGGTGAGATTCGCCCGACACTCAAGCAGCTCGAACGCTTCGCGAAGGCGACGTTCACGCCAGTCGGCTACCTCTTCCTCCACGAGCCGCCGGTCGAGCGCGTGCCGATTCCGGATTTCCGCACGGTCGCCGACACGCGCCTGGATCGGCCAAGTGCCAATCTCCTCGATATCGTCTATCTCTGCCAGCAGCGGCAGGACTGGTATCGCGAGTTCATGCGGTCCACAGGAGGAGAACCGGTCAACTTCGTGGGGTCCGCCCGACCCGAGCACGACATCTCCGAAGTCGCAGCCCGCATACGACGCTGTCTCCGCTTCGACGTCGCGGAGCGCCGGCGAATCCCGACCTGGACCGACGCATTGAGACGGTTTGTCCGGCAAGCGGATGCGCTTGGTGTATTACTCATGGTCAGCGGCGTAGTCGGCAGCAACACCCAACGTAGTCTCGACCCACGGGAATTCCGAGGGTTCGCGCTGGCGGATCCGATTGCACCGCTTATCTTCATCAACGGCAAGGACACCAAGGCAGCACAGATGTTCACTCTCGCGCACGAGCTCGCCCATCTCTGGTTGGGAAGCTCAGGCGTTTCCGATGCGGAGGCCGTGGAGATCGGAGGCGAGGAGACCGAACGCTGGTGCAATCGAGTCGCTGCAGAATTGCTGGTTCCTCTGCATCTCTTGCAGGCCGAATATGCCTCGGGACCCCCTCTGCGCGACGAGCTGGAACGTCTGGCTAGGTGCTTCAAGGTCAGCACGCTGGTCATCCTGCGGCGCATCCACGATGCGGGCCTTCTGACTCGTCAGGCGTTCCGGTCGGCCTACGCAGCGGAGGTCGATCGCCTGGGAGCACTTCCCGGCGGGAAAGGAGGCGACTTCTATCTGACCCTCGGTGCGCGCGTCAGCCAGCGTTTCGCTCGCGCCATCGTGTCCAGCACCCTGGAGGGACAGACGTCCTTCTCCGAGTCCTTCAGGCTGCTCGGCTTCAGGAAGATGGCAACCTTCAGTACGTTGGCGAACAACCTGGGCTTGGGCTCCTGAATGGCCTACCTACTCGACGCCGATGTCTTCATCCGGGCCAAGAACCTGCATTGCGGGTTCGACTTCTGTCCGGCGTTCTGGGACTGGCTGATCGCCGAACATCGTGCCGGCAACATCTACAGCGTGGAGAAGGTCGGTGATGAGCTGCAGGCGATGGCCGACGAACTGTCGGCGTGGGCCGCAAAGCTGGACGACGGGTTCTTTCTGCGTCCCGATGCGTCCGTGTTCCCGGCACTGGCAAACGTGAGCGGCTGGGTGCGGAGCCAGTCGTACACGCAGTCGGCCGTGAGCACGTTCCTTCAGGTCGCCGACTATTATCTCGTCGCCCAAGCGCAGGCCCGCGGCCACACCGTAGTCACGCACGAAGTTCCGTCGGCCTCCACGCGCCGGGTCAAGATCCCGGACGCGTGCATCGGACTCGGCATCAAGTGTGTGACGCCGTACCAGATGTTGCGGACCGAGCGGGCGCGCTTCGTTCTGGGTCAAGCGCCGTGAGCGACGGGCCGCTTCGATATAGTCGATGCGCCAAACGTGGGCATGTCGGCGTTGCTGGCGCTGGACATCTTCACGTCCCCCAGACGGTGATCGGCCGGCCGTCCCGGTCCACGTCCCGGCGAAAGATCTTCTCGTCCCACGACCTGTCCGCCCGCCGGTCGAACACGACCAGATGCCCGGTATGCGCCGCGCAGCGGTCCATGTAGCCGGCCGTCTGCTCCACGCCTTCGTCAATCGTCCACTCGAGGCCCCGGTGCGCCACCTTGCACTCGATCACGAATCTGTCGGTATCGGTGTCGGGCGCCGTCGGGCCGCCGCGGGGCCAGACGATGAGCAGGTCGGTACGCCCGCGGTCCAGGCCGTACTCCCGCTCAATGCGACCCCCGCCGTTCACCACGCGCTGCAGGAAGGCCTGCAGAATGAGCTGCGGGCCGGCCTCCGCGTAGTCGAAACGGCCCAGCCAATGCTCCGAGTGCTCGCGGAAGAACGCCTGGAAGGCGCCGAGCAGCTTGTCGACATCGAGGTCGCCGTCCTCGTCGACGTACCAGGCAATGTCCTGAATCAGTCGCGACTGGGCAGCCCACGTGAGCTCGCGCGGCACGATCTCCGCATAGATGGGATTGGCGATGCGCGGAGGGGCATCCCGCGCGATCAAGCCGAGGTCACGAACGTACTCCAGGTCACGGTTCGAGAATGTCCACTCTTTACCGCCGCTCAGCAGCGGCTCGACCACTCGGCGGACTCGATCCTCCTGCAGCTTGTCGGCGAGTTGGTCGAGGTGCACCTGCCGGCTGAGGATGAGGTGCTCCTGGGCCTGATAGACATCATCGGCCCCAATGGCCCGGGATCGGTCGCGACCCCGCGCGTCGTCGAAGCAGGCCCGGCGGCAGAGCGCGTTCACCAGCCACGGCTGACCCCGGGTCTGCCGCCAGACGGTCTCCAGGGCCTCCGGCGTGAACGCCTGGCCCGTCTCGCGAGTGTGCTGGTCCATCAGGGAGCGCACCTCGGCCTCGGTGAAGTCGCCGAGGCGCAATGATTCGGCCCTGACGTTGAATGCGCTGCCTCCGGCAATCGCCTTGTTCTCGGCGCTCGATTGAATTCGGTAGTCGCGCACGTCGCGCACGCCGCACAGCACGACGCTCTGCGGGAAGCTCTCCGGGCGCCGATCGTAGCGCGCCCGCAACTGTCGCAGCACGGCGATCAGCGTGTCGCCGATCAGGGTGTCGATCTCGTCGAGCAGCAGCACGATCGGCGCCGCGGTGTTCTCGCACCAGCGGGTCAGCGCCTCGGCAAGCGCGCCCTCCCGGAAGGTCGCCAGTACGTCCGGCCAGACGTCGTAGAGAAACTCGTCGCCCGTCGATCGAGCCCGAGAGGCCAACTCGCCCAGAATGACCCGCATGGCCCGCTGCACGTCCTCGCGCACGGCTTGCGCGGCCTCGACGTTCACGTACACGCACCGGAAGTCACCTTCGGTACCGCTGTTGAGCAGATCGCGCAGCGCGAGCAGGGCGGACGTCTTGCCGGTCTGACGGGGCGCGTGCAGCACGAAGTAGCGCTTGTCCCCGATCAGCTCCAGCACCGACGACAGGTTCAATCGCTCCAGCGGCGGGATGCAATAGTGGTCCCGCGCAACAACGGGCCCTTCCGTGTTGAACTTCCGCACGGCCCGAGTATGACATTCCGGCCGCCGCCGCCCGGGCGAACGGCTACCTGAGATTCAACAGCGGGTAGTCCGGCGACTCCGGCCGCGGACCCAGTGTCCGCTTCGCGCAATCGACCACCAGGTCCAGAGCCTCCCGCACGATCTGACCGAGAAGCGGCTGGCTGAGCGGCGGCCCGACGATGCAATCGGTGGTCATGAACCGGTTGCCGATGCGGACGGTCAGGGGACCGGCCACCGGCCTTTCCTCTTTGCGCTCATCAGCATACGTCACGGCCACCGTCCGGACGACGTTCACACCCAGCCGTTCAACCACGTTCTGCGGCAGCACCAGCATGACGGCGCCCGTGTCCACGATCGCTTCGACCGTCGAGCCTCGAATGTCCGATACCTGACCATGCCCGCGCTTGAAGACGGCGCGATCCTCGGAATTCTCCAACTCGACGTCGACCACGACTTCGCCCATCGCATCACTCCTGAAGACGCCCGACTTCCCACTGTAGCACGCACGGATAAGCGCTTACGGAAGCGAACAATTTACGGCGAACCCGGCACGGAAGTCGGTCAGCCAGCGCGCAATCGCAGTTCGGCGACCACTCTCCCGCACCCTCGAAGACCAGTCGCGATCATCGTTCGAGCCGCGATCCCGGCAACGTTCGCCACGGCGAAGCTCAGTCCCTTGAGGTTGCGCTCCGGATCGACGCCCGGGATCGGGCGGGGATAGCCGCAGGTGCGGAACACCGGCGCCTCGGGCGGACCCGTCACCGTGTGAGAGCCGCGCGGGCAGGCCCAGTCGAGCTCGACGCGGACAACGCCGTCGAGCTCGAGCGTGCCGGGCAGCCAGTCGACGCCCCGGTTGGAGCCGGCCGCCACGATGACGACGCCGGCTCGGTGCGCACGCCCGACCGCATCCGCCAGCGCGCCGGCGCTGGTTCGGTCATTCGTGCCGAGGCTCAGGTTCACGAGCGGCAACTCGTGCGCCGCCGCCCAGTCGATGGCCGCGCTGAGCGCCCCTACGGAGGTATCGAGGGTCCGGTCGAAGACCTTGAGCGGACAGACGCGGACCGCGGGGGCGAGATCCTGGATCGCCGCTGCCACAGCCGTGCCGTGGCCCAGGCGGTCGACGGTGTCGGCAGGAAGGTTCCGCTCGGTGTCGAAGGCCGCACCGGCCGCAACCGCGCCGATGTGCGGATGGCCGGCATGGATGCCGCTGTCGATGACGCCGACGACGAATGGCCGCATACCGCTACTACCGGGCCGGCGTGGCTTCCCGCGCGTTCGGCGTCTCTTCCCGCTCCCCGGCCGACTCGTGCTCCTCCATCGAGCCGGTCCGCGTCCCGGAGTGTTCGGTTTCCCTCTGATCCGCGGTGCGCGACCGCGGCTCGAACAGCCGCGCGAAGACCCCGCCTCGCGCCAGCAGTTCGTCCGGCGGACCGATCTCCGCGACGTGCGCCCCGTCGAGCGCCACGACCCGATCCGCGCGGCGGGCGAGCCCGAGGCGGTGCGTGACGAGCAGCGTCGTCCGTTCCCGCATGAGCGCCTCGTAACCGTCGATGACGCGCCGCTCCGCGACCGGATCCAGCGAGGCGGTCGCCTCGTCGAGCACCAGCACGGTCGGATCGGCGAGCAACGCACGGGCGATGCCGACGCGCTGCCGCTCGCCCGCCGACAGCGCCGCGCCCCGCTCGCCGACCACGGTCCGGTAGCCCTCCGGGAGGCCCGCGATGAAGTCGTGGATGCCCGCACCCCGCGCGGCCGCCTCCACCTCGCCGTCGCTCGCCTCCGGCCGGGCGTAGCGCACGTTCTCCGCCATCGACGCGTGGAAGATGAACGGCGCGTGCTCGACCAGCGCCACGTGCCGGCGCAGGAAGCCCAGCGGCAGCCCCCGCAGATCGCGGCCGTCGAGCCGAACGGCGCCACGGTCCGGGTCGACGAACCGGAGGAGCAGGTCGGCCACGGTCGACTTCCCGACCCCGCTGCGGCCGACAATGGCGACGGTCTCCCCCGGCGCGGCGCGGAACGACACATCCTCCAGGGTCGGCGCGCCGCGGTCGAACGAGAAGCTCACCCCGTCGAACTCCACCACGCCGCGAGCGTCCGCGGGAGCCGACGCCCCCGGCGCTTCCTCCACGTCGACCGGCGCATCGGCGATCTCATGCACCCGCGCGAGCGAGACCTTGGCGGTGGCGAGGCTGGCGTAGAGCCCCATCAGCCCCTGCACCGGCGCCATCAGCCGCGTCTGGTAGGCCATGAACGCCACCAGGGTTCCCATCGTCAGGGTGCCGTCGAGATAGCGGAAGCCGCCGTAGAGAAACACCGCGCCCAGGCCGCCGGACAGCAGCACGCCGGGAAGCCCCCCGGCCAGGTAGGTCAACCGCTGCATCGCCATCAGCGCGTCGATGAACGCGTCGTTCCGGTTGCGGAACCGCGTCAGCTCGCGATCCTGCGCGTTGGCGGTGACCACCAGCTTCATGGCCGACAGCGTCTCGATCAGGAAGCTGCCGATGTCGGCGCTCCGTTCGCGGAAAGTGGCCACACGCCCCTCGAGGCGGCGGCGGTAGGCGACCAGCGCCCAGACGCTCAGCGGCAGCACCGCGATGCCGGCCAGGAACAACCGCAGGTCGAGCCAGATCATCATGCCGACCGACCCGGCCAGAAACAGGAGGTTGCCGATCCACGACAGCGCGGCCTCGGCCGCCACGCGCTGGATCTCGCCGATATCGTTGTTCAGGCGCGAGACGATATCGCCGAGCCGCGTGCGGGCGTAGAAGCGGGGCGAGAGGCGCTGCAAATGGCGGTAGAGATCGAGCCGCATGTCGAACAGGATCTCCGCCGACACGCGGGTGTAGCGCAGGCCGCTGGCGACGTTCAGCAGGAAACCGAGGCCGGTCAGGCCGACGAACAGCGCGACGATGCGCACCAGCACGGCCCGGTCGCCGGCGAGCAAGGCGTCGTCGATGAGGCTGCGGGACAGCAGTGGGACGACCAGCGACGCCGCGGTGCTGGCGAGGCTGAGGCCGACGACCAACGCGAGACGCCGCCAGTACGGCGCGACGTAGGCGAGCGCGCGCCGGAACTGAGGATCGACGAACCCGTGGCGGCGTATCACCAAGGGCTTCCTACGGGTGCGTCGTCCGCTCCGGGGTCATCTCTGCGTCGCACGCTTCTCGGCATGCCGGTCTTCCGACACGGCACCCGGGCCCCGGACCGGCGTCAGGGCGCCGGCGACGACGGTATCACGATGAGCCCCGACGTCATGTCGCCGTCGAGCGCCAGCGTGTCGAGGTAGTCGAACGACGCGGCGTCATAGAAGTCAATCGTGTTGCCGGCGGACGAGATGTAGAGCACCTCGCCGTTGGTGCTGACGTCGAGCGCCATGCGCGGCCGGCCCGCGACCTGCCGGCGCTGGCCGATACGCCGCTGCTCGAGGTCGAAGGTCCAGAACTCGTAGCCCTCGATGCTGCTCTGCAGTCCGTAGGCGGTCCGCCGCCCCGGCGCGAGCGCGAACTGGATGCCCCGCGCCGGCCCCAGCGTGTAGAAATCGACATCCCGGTTCGGCAGATCGATGCGGGCGATGCCCATCAGGTCGCGATCCTGCGCCTCGTCGTGCAGCGTGAACAGGTTGGTGAAGAAGCCGGGCTCCTCGTAGAGCAGGTCGGTGGAGAACCCGAACCGCATCGGCCCCACGCCGGGCTCGACCGGCTCGCGGAGCGACCAGCGATCGACCTCCGTGAACCCTTCGGTCTCCAGGACGATCACGTCGCGGCCGAAGTGGTACACGTACTCGCCGTCGGGCGAGTACAGGAAACGCGTCCGGGGGGTCGGCTGTCCCGCCGGCCACGGCAGCTCCTGCAGGACCTCGCGGGTCGCCAGATCGACTTCCACCAATCGGTACGGCTCGACCTCGAAGCGATCGATCAGCTTGACCGCGGTGTCGAGGTTGAGAATCGCGGTCCGCCCGTCCGGCGCCACCCGGAACCCGCGGATGCGCACGGTGCGATTGCCCTCGCCGAGCCTGAACGAGTCGGTGACCTCCCGCGAGGCGACGTCGACCGTCGTCAGGTACTGCATGGTCGGATCGAGAAAGTGGAAGCGCTCCCGATCCTCCGAGACGACCATCGCGCGCGGGGAGCCGTTCGGCACCGCGATCTCGTCGACGACGCTGGTGGTCGCCTCGTCGATGACGAAGATGCGGCTGGGGAACCCGCCGAGATAGAGGGTGCCGTCGCCGGCGGACACCCGCGGCGCGGACGACGCCTCCTGGGCCGCGGCCGGCTGGCCGGCCAGGGCGACCAGCGCGCCGAGCGCCGTCGCGAGCGCCAGACGCGCGATGCGGCGACCGAAGCCCATTGCACTGCCGCGCGGTTGCACGACCCGCGGCTGGGCCTGGTCACGCGCGCCGGAAGCACCGCTACGGGAATATGAGGTCAACCTTCCGCCAGTCCTTCTGCGCCGCGGCGCATTTGCCCGTCCAGTCGGGCGCGTGATTCAACTGATCCGGCACCTGCGCCGGCCAGAAGCAGCCGAGGTGACAGTCGAACAGATCGCGCTCGACCGGCTGGCACAGGCCCGCCGCGCCGCCGTTGCTGTCCGCCTCCCAGCCGGGCAGGAAGATGAAGCTGCATCCCAGCGGGATGTGCGGCCCCTCCTGCTGCGGCGGCTGCGCCGGACTGTCCTGCAGCGCAACCACGCTGCCGTCCCCGGCCTTACCGCGACCGTCCCCGGCCGCCGCCTGCCGCCGGGCCTCGGCCATTCCCCGGGCAATCCGGGCCGCCTTCTGGTTAATGGGCCTGAGATGCGTCATCGTTCCCCTCTTCCGGCGGGTTGCCCGGATCCGGCGCGCCGTCGAAACGCCGCAGATACGCGGGGTTGCGCTCGGCGATCTCGCCGTAAATCTCCAGGCAGGTCTCGGTCCAGCCGCGGATCCACTCGCAATAGTGCAGATTGGGCGCCTGCGTGGTGCCGTAACGCGTGTACGCCTCGTGATAGCAGCCGCCGGCGCAGAGCGGTCGCGCCCAGCAGGTCCGGCAGTCGGTCTTGCGATCGATGTGATGGGCGTCGAGAAACGCCTCCTGCGCGGTGTCGTCGACCCCGCCCCGGACGGTGCCGAGCTTGTGGTCATCGGAGCCGGCGAACCGGTGGCAGAGCGCCACGTCGCCGTTGGTCGCCACCCCCATCAGGCCGAGCCCGGCGCCGCACGGCAGCGCCTTGCTGGCCCCCTTGTGCAGCTCCTCGACCGTGTCGCGCACGTTGCTGAAGCCGTGATGCCGGCCCGCGAGAGCCGCCTCCAGGAACTCGTGGGCCAGCTCCCGGAACTGCCCCAGCATCGAGTCGAAGCCGGTCTCCCCGATGGCGTGCGCGCGGCCCGGCGAGGTGGTGACCGGCGCGAAGCCGACCTCCCAGAAGCCGACCTCCTCGCGGAGGTGCCGGTAGATGCGGGTGATGTCGAGCACGTCCGAGGTCAGCGTCACCCGCGCGCCGATCGGCCGCGAAGTGTGCCGCTTGAGCAGCTCGCGCACCTTCGGCGCCACCACGTCGTAGCTGCCCCGCCCGTCGTGGAACACCCGGAACTTGTCCTGCATCTCCTTCGGGCCGTCGATGGAGATGGTGACCCCGACGTCGTTGTCCGCCAGAAACTCGATGACCTCGGGGCGCAGCAGCGTGCCGTTGGTCGTCAGGCTGAACTCCACCCGCTTGCCCGCCTCGGCGGCCCGGCGGCGCGCGTACGGGATCGTCTTCTCCAGCACCGCGAAGTTCAGCAACGTCTCGCCGCCGAAGAACGTCAGCCGCACCACCGGGCTGCCGCCCGATCGTTCGATCATGAAGTCGACGCTCTCGCGTGCGGTCTCCTCGCTCATCAGCTTCGGCATGCCGCCCGCGGTCGGCTCGGTGATCTTGTCCTCGCCGTACTCGTAACAGTACGCGCAGCTCAGGTTGCAGCGATTCGTGACGTTGACCACCAGCGTCGAGAGCGGGATCGGCTTCAGCGGGATGATGTTCGGGGCCGGCTCGGGCGGCGAGACCGCGGGCGGCGCGGGATCGACGGGCAGAATGACGCGGGCCCCGGCCAGTTCCGCCAGGGTGGCATCGACAGTTCGCGGATCGAAGCGGGCCGCCAGCCGAGAGAGCAGGTCCGGCGCGGCAAGCTGCCCGCTGCGCAGCGTCTCCACGACGGCGGCCGAGGTATCGTCGAGCGCGAATACCGCGGCGCTCGGCACCAGGTACAGGAACTGCCGGCCCGCCGCCTCGAATGGATGACATTCGCCGAGCGCGATTTGGGTCACTGGCCGGACTCCCCCCGCCGGATATAGAGCGGCACCGTCACCAGCAGATGCGCCCGCGCCCGCAGCGGCCGGTCGAGCGCGGTGCCGTCCGGGGCCGTGGCGAGCGTCGCCACCACCCAGACGTCGCCGACGTTGTTGCGCTCTCCGCTGCGCTCCGGATTCGGACCGTCGACGGCCGGCTCGAACACGCCGTGCTCGCCGAGCGTGCCCACGAACGCGGTGTCGTCGTCGTCGAAGGTCACCGCGTACTCCTCGACGCTCCAATCGACGTCGACCAGCATCCCGAGATCGAGATCGTCGTCCGTGCCCGACTCGCCGTCGGGGCCGTCGTGCCAGGCGCGCGCCTCGAAGCGCTCGTACTGCTTCGGGAAAGCCACGCCGCCGACCCGCGCCAGCCCGGTGGCCGGGGTCACCTCCAACCGGTGAATCTCGTCGTACACGGTGACCGCCCCGGTCAGCGCGGCGCGGCCGATGAAGAGGTCGCGGCTGCCGATCCGGGCGCCGGGGTCCACCGTCACCCGCAGCGTCGCCGCCGTCGACGAACGATCGTCGACGCCGGTCACGGTCAGGCCCGCCCCGAGGTCGATCGACGCCGCGTCGAGACCGTCCGGCAGGTTTGCGCCGAACAACCGCAGGGTCACATCGCCCGCCGCAGTGGGTACCGCGGGCGGGTAGACCCCCGTGATCAGCGGCTCCGGCCCCACCCGGCGCAGCGTCACGTCGATGCCCCGCTCGTCGTAGGCGCCGGTGAACCAGCGGCCGGAGACCTCGTCCCGGCCGCGCGAGACGAACATCACCTCCCGTGCGCTGAAGTGCTCCGGACTGGTGCTCCGCCCGCGCCACTGATAGCCCGTGTAGACCAGCGCCTGCCCGGTCCGGGTGACGTCCACGTCGCGGGCCGGATAGGTGTAACGCGCGCGCGTCTCGAGCTCGTCCGGCGCGGCGGGATTCGCCTCCACGACGACCTCGCCGTACACCGGCCCCTGCCCCCGCTCGAAGCCGACCAGCGCCCAGGTGCCCTCGAGCCGCGGCGCCCGCATGTTGGCCGACCAGCTCGCCCACTCCGCCGAATCGAGCGGGAACACCTCCGCCAGGTGGGCCACCGCGCGTTCGACCGCCGTCCGGCCGTCGTCCCCGTCCTCGGCCTCCGGCCCCGGCCCGCCGAGCCAGTCGCCCGAGATGAACCCCTGGACGTCCGCGAGCGGGTAGTAGCCGCGGTGCATCGCGGTCAGCAGCTCCCACTCCTCGAGTGTCCGGCGCTGATTGAGCACCCGCCCCATCGAGTGGCAGCGGTTGCAGGTCTGCTGCGTCTGCGGATCGGCCTCGTAGCGGAAGTCGATGTTGCGGCGCTCCACCTCGAACGCCCCCAGCCGGGCCTCGTCGGGGGCGAGGCCGTGGTTCGTCGCGAGATAGCGCACCGCCTCGCGAGCGTCGGCCGGCTCGATCTGCAGATTGTTGAGCAGCACCATCCGGCGGATGGTCTGCTGCCAGCCCTCCGGCGTCGTGCGCTGGTAGGAGATGCGGCTCATGCGCCGCTGCTCGTCGGCGCGATGGCACGTCCCGCAGACGCGGTGCACCAGATCGCTGGTGACGGGGATGCCGCCGTCGGGCAGCACGGCGCCGGAGGACGCGTCCTGGGCCGCGGCGGGCGCGCCGCTACCGGCCAGAACCGCCAACGCCGCCAGCGCCGCTGCCAGCCGCCCGCCTGTCGTCGCGGCGCACGAACGGCTACGCGGAAACAGCCAAGAAGGGAAAGACATGACTGGTGCTGTTGTAGCACACATTCGCGGCGCGGTCGAATTGACGGGGTGACGCCGGCCGCAATCAGATCTCGTTTCGCAACAGGCCCTTGCCGAGCAGGACCGACAGCGCGCCAAGAAAGTCGGCCAGCCCCACCGGCGGATGCGACCGCCCGTAGGCCTCGTAGAGATCCGGCACCTGCGTCCGCCGACCGGCCATGGCGACGAGCGCAGGCAGATCGACGCCGCGCAGATAGCGGATGGTCACGGTCCCCGCCTCGCCCGCCGTGATCGACAGGCTGGCGTCGGGCACGATCTCGCGCCCCACCACCGCCGGGGCCGTGGTCGCGCGGGCAGCCCGCGTCGGCCGCAGGCGGATCGACGGCGCGCGCCGCAGCGCCTCGAACGCGTCCCGCACCGCCGGATCGCGCCGCAACGCCTCGACCACGTCCGCCGCGCCGGACCGTTCCGCGGCGCCGTCCACCGCCACCGGATCCGCACGGTCGTGCCAGAAAGGGTGCAGCTCCTGCGTCGACACCTGCGCGAAGAACCGCGCCGACTGCCGCCGGTAGCTCGCCCAGACCTCCTGCTCCCGCTCGGCGTGGAAGCGGCGGGCCAGGTCCGCCCGGTCGGGATGCCGCAGGCAGGTGTTCGTCACCACCGCGGCGAGCCAACCCGACGCCATCGCCTTCTTGACCCCGAACGACGAGAGCGGATCGATGAAGGTCGCGGCATCGCCAACAAGGAGAAACCCGGGGCCCCCGAAACGGCGGGCGCCGTACTGCGAGGCGTCGCAAGCCCAGGGTGGGCTCTCCAGCGTCGCGCCGGCGGCGAGCCGGGCCAGGTGTTTCGTCTTCGCGAGCTCCGCATGGTACCGCGCGGCCAGCGATCCCGGATGATCGGTTCGAGTCGTGCGTGGATCGACCATCACCGTTACATAGCGGCGGCGACCCGGCACCGGTACCGACCATGCCCAGCCGTCCGCGTAGGCTTCGACGACGGTTTGCGAATCTTCGCCGGCTGCGCCGCCCTCGCCATCCGACTCGACTGCCGGCAGCGACCAGGTAGCGGCGGACCGCCAGACGCCGATCAGCGCCAGCGTGGTCTCGCCGGCTTGCGCGCGTGTGCGATGCCGACGCGCGACCACCCCCGCCCGACCGGAGCAGTCGAGGACGATTCGCGCCGTCGCGGCGACCGCACCACCACGGCCGTCCCGCCCGGTGACACCGACACTCGGCGAGGCCCCATTCGCGAACCCCGCCGCTACCGGACCGCCCGGCGACTGGACTCTCGTGCCATCATCGCCGTTGCCCGCCAACGATACGTCCCGCAACGCGACGTCGCGCACGGTCACGTCGGTCCGCAGCAACGCGCCGGCGCGCCGCGCCTCGGACAACAGCAGCCGGTCGAAGTCCCGGCGCAGGACCTGATAGCCGACCCGACCTCCGCCGAACGTCGCGATGCGCGGCGGACCACCGCCCCAGCAGACCGTGTTTCCGCTCGCCGTGAGGAACCCCGCCGCCTCGATCGCCTCTCGCACCCCAACCGCCTCGAACACCTTCCGGCAACTGGGCGGCAGCGACTCGGCCAACGTCGGGGTCCCGACATCGGACCTGGTCAGCAGGAGAACGGAATGCCCCCATGCGGCGAGCAGGCGGGCCGCCGACGCGCCGGCCGGACCGCCGCCGACCACCACCACGTCGACCGCCGCGCGTGATTCCAGCCGGCCGTCCATGTCGTTCGCAGACGTCTTCAGACGATACCCACGCCCTCGGACCGGGAGGCGGCGTTCAGTGCACGATCCAGCGACGCGACCGGCGCGTCCAGACGCACCGCAAGTTCCAGGTACGCGGCACCGTAGACGGTCAGGCGGTACCTGCGGGCGAGGGCGAGAACAAGGCGTTCTCCAGGATTGGCGTCCACCCGGATCGGCAGGCGGCCGAGGTCACCGAGAAACGCCGTGGTGTCGGCCGCGGCGACACGGCCGCGGCGCTCGTTCACAATCAGGACGTTGCGAATCTCGAACCACCAGAGGTGAGGGACGACCGCTTCGTCGGTGGTCAACCTGTCGAAGGCGCGATCGGCGGCGCCCGCCTGCTCGTCGGGAAAACACCAGGCCGCGGCCGCCGACGCGTCGAGAACGAAAGGCATCAACCGCGACGTCCCTCATCGCGAGCGGCGAGGATCTCGTCCACGGAAATCGGCGGCCGTCGCGCGCGGGCCGACTTCATCCTCGCAATGACGGTCGACGGCTCCTCCCCCGGGTCATGGTCGACCGAAACGAGCCGGGCGATGGGCACACCCCGCCGCGTAATCGTCACGACTTCTCCCGACTCGACGGTGCGGAGCAGCTCCGGCAGACGTGTCTTCGCTTCGTAGGAACCGACGGTATGCACGGTGCCCCCCTCCAAGACCAGACCTGTAGACCAGTCTATACGATCCGTCGGGGGACAAACATCTTTCGACGCGCGGGCCCCACGGTCCTGGGCCGATGCCGACGGCTACCCGTCCTGCATCGCCGACGCCGCGACACGGGTTGCCCTCGGTCGGCCGGTGAGATATCGTGAGCCTGTTCCAGACACCGCGTGCCCCCGGAGGTATCCCATGCCCGTTTCGCGACCGATACGCCTGACCCTGCTCGCCGCGGCCGTCGCCGTGGTCCTCGCGCAGCCCGCATTCGCCCAGAACAGCGCCCGCATCTTCGGCGTGGTGACCGATCACGAGGGAAGCCCCGTCGAGGGCGCCAGCGTCCTCATGGAGTTCCAGGGCGGCATCACGCGCAGCTTCGAGACCTCGTCGAACGCGCAGGGCGAGTACATCCAGGTCGGCCTCGCGAGCGGCCCCTACCTCGTCACCATAACCGCGGAGGGGATCGGCACCTTGCGGTACAACCTCCGGGTGTCCGCCGGCGAGGAGTTCGAGCTGGACGTACAGGTCCTCGGCCGGGGACAGGTCGACCGCACGGGGATGTCGGCAGAGGAGATCGCCGAGCTGGAAGCCCGCGAAGCGACGGCCGACGCCTTCACGGGCGGCCTGGAAGCGGCGCGCGGAGGCAACTACGACGAGGCAGCGCAGCTCCTGGCCGAAGCCATCGCAGTCACGCCGGATTGCGGCGAATGCCTCCGGAACCTGGGCATCGTCGAGTACCAGCGCGGGAACTACGACGAGGCGGAGCAGGCCCTGCTGCGGGCGACCGGGATCGCCGCGGACGACGCGGCGGCATTCGACACGCTGGCCGCCGTCTACAACGCGCAGCGGCGCTTCGACGATGCGGGCGAGGCGAGCGCCGAGGCGTCCCGGCTGCGGGGCGGCGCCGCGGGCGGCGGCGGCAACGCCGGCGCGGTGTTCAATCAGGGCCTCGCCGCCTGGAACGCGGGGCGTACCGATGAAGCCCGCGGCCACTTCGAGCAGACCCTGGAGCTGGACCCGAGCCACGGCGAGGCGAACTACTGGCTGGGGATGGCGAGCCTGAACGCGGGACAGATCGCCGAGGCGGTCTCCTACTGGCAGACCTACGTGGAACGCGAGCCCGACGGCCGCTTCGCGGCCCAGGCCACCGGGCTGATCGCCCAGCTCGCGCCCTGACGCTTGGCGGTGTGTCCCAGCTAACCGAGCAGGCGGAGTACTGCAACGGTCGCGCCGACGGCGGCGAGCACCGTCCCGACCATCCACTTGATGAGCCGGGTTTCGAGGGCGGAAAGCTCTGCCCGCAAGAGGTCGGGCGTGACGTGATCGCCGTGCTCGGCAGCCTCGCGGATGGCGGCAGCCAAGGCGTCGGCGTGGTCGCGGTCAATGCCGGCGTCAGTCAGCCGGCGGGCAACGGCCACAGAATCGAACATCGGCGTATCACCGCGGAAACTGGAGGAGGTTCCTGACCTCGTCCGACTCGAAGGCCTGCCGCGCGATCGTCTCCAGAACGCGGCTCTCGGCCCCGCTGCGGACCGACCCGACGAGCATGACCACGGCCTGGTCCACGATGATGCGGAACGGCGGAATGATATCGCCCGTCAGCGTGTAGTGCGACAACGTCGGGTGCCGCAACGCACGGGCGGCAATCTCCATGCGCAGGCGGTCGTCGCGGGCCGACGCCGACTGCTGCGCGATCCCCATCCGGACATCCTGGACGCCGGGGATCCTCGCCACCCGCTCGAACAGCTCGGCCGGCTTGTCGCGGTCCTGGGTCACGGCCCCGTTCAGGGTTACGACGCCGTTCTCCACGCCGCCGCCGACATAGTCCCAGATGGTGATGTAGCGGTAATTGCGAATCGCCCGGCCCACCTCGCGGGCGATCTCGTTGTCGTCCTCCACCTCGGGGACGACCAGCTCGCTCGCGACCGTCTCCACCTGAGGGAACGCAAGGGTCCGCTCGATCGCCTCGGTCTTGTCCCACAGCGTCGGGACACTGCCGGCGAGCGTCGCTTCGGTCCCCGCGACGGTCACCGTGACGCCCTCCAGGTCGAGGCCGTCGCGGAGCATCTCCGCCACGGCGGCCGCGACCGTCGGCCGGGACTGCGCCCCGGCAGTCGCAGGAGCCTCGCCGGGAGCCAGGGTCAACACACCGGCCAGGGCGAAGCCGGCTGCCAGCGATCCGATGTTTCGTGTTCGCATCAGTCCATCAGGAAGAGTCTGATCACCAGCATCCCGATGCCGACCAACGTCGAGACACTGAGCGTGATCAACAGGTTGAGCTTGATTTCGACGCGAACGAGGCGCGTGTCGAAGGTCGCAATCTCCTCCGCCGCGGCGCGCGCCTGTTCCTCCGAGACACCATCGGCCGCCCGGAGCGCATCGTACGTCTTCGACAACATGAGGGACATCGGTCGACCAGCCCGTCAGGCGAGCAACCCGAGAATCGCCGCCGTTCCGCCGATGGTGAGTTCCGCGTCGGTCAACCGGCGAGCGATCGGGAAGGTATCCAACACTCGTTTATTCTACCCCCAGCACCCGATCCGGCCGAAGCCCAACGAACCCGAACACTGCGGCAGGTGGCACTCAAGAGGGCCGGCGCTGCAGGACCGAGCGCCAGGATCACCACTCGAGCCGCCGTGGCCCGTTCAGTGCATAATCGATATTCACCATGCCCGCCGCACAGGACGCCAACATCCCGCCGGCGCCGGAAGGCCGCCGCAAGCTGCCGATCGGCATCCAGACCTTCCGCAAGCTTCGTGAGGGCGGCTATTACTACGTGGACAAGACCGGCTTGCTGGGGCGGCTCGTCGACGGGGGCACGCATTACTTTCTGTCGCGTCCTCGCCGCTTCGGCAAGAGCCTGCTGGTCGACACGCTGAAGGAGCTGTTCGAGGGGAACCGGCCGCTGTTCGAGGGACTCGCCATCCACGACCGCTGGGACTGGACGGCGCGCCACCCCGTGGTGCGGCTCGACTTCGGCGCGGGCGACTTCGGCGATCCCGAGCATCTGCCGCAGGCCGTGCTGGCGCAACTCGACGCCGCCGGGGAGGACATGGGGGTCGCCACGCGCTACGACATCCCGTCGTTGCGATTCCAGGATCTGCTGAAGGCGCTGCACGTGCGGACGGGCCGGCGGGTCGTGGTCCTGGTGGACGAGTACGACAAGCCGATTCTCGACACGCTGGAGAGACGCGAGACCGCCCGCGCGAACCGCGATTTCCTGCGAGGCCTGTACGGGACCATCAAGTCGAGCGACGCACACGTCCGGTTCACGCTGTTGACGGGCGTCAGCAAGTTCTCGAAGGTCAGCCTGTTCTCCGGACTCAACAATCTCCAGGACATCACCCTGGACCCGCGGTACGCGACGATCTGCGGCTATGCCGAGACGGATCTGGACGCGGTCTTCGCGCCGGAACTGCCCGGCCTGGACCGGAACGAGGTCCGCGACTGGTACGACGGCTACGGTTGGGCGGGCGCCGAGACGGTCTACAACCCTTTCGACATCCTGCTGCTGTTCGACCGGCGCGAGTTCGGGGCGTACTGGTTCGAGACCGGTACGCCGGCGTTCCTGATCGACACGCTGGTGTCGCGCGGCGTCGAGGCGTTCGCTCTGGACGACCTGGTCGGCAGCGACGAGCTGCTTTCGTCGTTCGACATGGACGACATGGCGCCGGAGGCGCTGCTGTTCCAGACGGGGTACCTCACGATTCGGGAGGTCGAATCGGTCAACGGAACGCGGTACTACCGCCTGGGCTATCCGAACCGGGAGGTTCGCCAGAGTCTGAACCGGAGTCTGCTGCGGCGTCTCGTGCGCGGCGCGGCCCGCGGCGACGAACCGGATCCCCGGCTGCTCGCACTGCTGCGAGGCAACGACTTCGCGGGTCTGGAGCGGCTGTTCCGGGCCTTCTTCGCGGGCATCCCGCACCAGTGGCACACGAACAACGACATCGCGCGCTACGAGGGCTATTACGCGAGCGTGTTCTATGCCTGCTTCGCGGCGCTGGGTCTGGACGTGCGGGTCGAGGACAGCACGAACCGGGGGCGGCTGGACCTGGCCGTGCTGCTCGACGCCCGGGTGTACCTGTTCGAGTTCAAGGTGGCGGAGCGGGCCTCCGAGGGTGCGGCGCTCGCGCAGTTGCTGGATCGACGCTACGCCGACAAGTACCGGGATACGAACGCGTCGATCCACTTGATCGGGGTGGAATTCAGTCAGGCGACCAGGGGACTCACCGCCTTCGACGTGGCGGCCGGCTGAGCCTGAATCCCTCCCGGGCTGGCATCCTGACGGACGTCGCGGGCAGGCGCGCGATGTTGAGAGAGCCTCGAACGGCTCGCTGGACTTCCGCCTTCGCGCCAAGACGGGTTAGCATGTTCCGTAGCTCGACAAGGAGGTTGGATACCCAATGCGCCATCTTCCAGCGATTTCGTCGATGAACGCGCGGACGGTTGCAGGCATCTGCGGCTTCGCCCTGGCGGCGGGAGTTGCCTCCACGGCCCACGCCCAGACCACCGAGGCCCCGGCGCCCGGGCAACCCGGGACGACCTTCCGGTCCGGCGTGACGCTGATCCGCACCGACGTCATCGTCCGCGACGCCAACGGCGCCTTCGTTCCCGATCTGACGCCGGCCGACTTCCGGATCGAGGAAGACGGAGTGCCCCAGGAGGTGGCGTCGATGATCCTGGTGCACGGCGGCCGGGTCTTCAACCAGCTCGTGCCGCCGCCGCCGGTGCACGAGGGAATCATCCTCCCGGAGCGCCGTGTCCAGAGCCAGATCCCGGGACGCATCATCGTCTTCTTCGTCGACGCGATGCACCTGGAGCCGGAGGTCACCCCCCGGGTCCGGCACTTCGTCAAGGATGTGGCCGACACCCTGGTGCACGACGGCGACTTGGTGGGACTCATTTCGAACGGCCCGGCCGGGACGGCGGTCGATCTCACCTACGATCTCCAGCACGTGAAGTCCGCGGTGGACGGCATCGTCGGCAACGGCATGACGCCGCGCGACCTCATCGAGAACACGCAGGAGGGACCGGACGGACCCGGCGAGCTGCGCTGGCGCGCGCACCGCGCGTTCCTGACGGTGAACGGCGTCCTGGAAGGGCTGGCCGGAATCCAGGACCGGCGCAAGGTCATCATCTACATCAGCACCGGATACGACCTGAATCCGTTCGCCCTGCAGCGACTGCATCGCACCTCCGTGCGCGACGAGTTCCTGCGCGAGCGGCCGCTCGACCTGTCCGGCGGCGGCAGCGGCGCCGACGGGCGTGCGATCACGAGTCCGTTCAACCGCCTCGAGCGCCAGGGAGCGGTGTTCGCCGACGGGGAGCTCATCTCCGAGCTGGCCGAGCTGAGCGACACGGCCACCCGCGCCAACACGACGCTGTACACCATGGATCCGCGGGGACTCATCTCCAGCCCCGACATCGACTACGACGTGCCGATCGACTCCTGGCGGGAGTACATGATGGCGGCCCGCTCCAGCCTGCGCACGCTGGCGGAGCTGACCGGCGGCATCTCCATCGTCAACACGAACAACTTCTCCGAGATGCTGCGGCAGATCGACGCGGAGACGAGCGACTACTACGTCGTCGGCTACTACACCAGCAACCCGGACCCGACCCACCGGCGCCGCGCGCTCCGCGTGACCGTTGCCCGCGACGACCTGGAGGTGCAGGCACGCGATTCGTACACGCTCGCCCGGACGGGCGAGCCCACCGTTCTGGCGGGGCCGGGAGGCCCCTGAGGCAGCGGGCGTGCTCAGGCCGGCGCGGTCTCGAAGGCGACGACGTTGCGCGTCTCGCGGCTGAACTCCACCCCCACCAAGTGGATCGGTTCGCCCAGCGCGCGGTACTTGTCCGCGTAGCCCCGCGCCCGCAGTTGCGCCAGCGCCGCCCCCGCCCCCGCCTGCTCCACCACCTTGAACTCGAACAGATACACCCGGCCGTCGCAGCGCACCGCCATGTCCAGCCGACCGCCGCTGCCGCTGTCCTCCACCGTCACCGCCAGCCCCGACGCCGCGAAATACGAGTAGAAGACGCTCGCATACCAGCCTTCGAAGCTCGCCATCTCGTTCCGCGTGTGCCACTCGTACGGGATGCCGGCGAACACCGCATGGAAGAGCCCCTGCAGACCCGCTACGTCGGCCGCGGCCAGCAGGTCGTACAGCCGGAGCCGGTTGGCCGTCTGCCGCGGGTCTCCGACCAGGCGGCCCAGCAGGTGTTCGTTCAGACTCTGCCGCACCTCGCGGTTCGGATAGCCCAGCCGATAGAAGACTTCGCCGCCGCGCTCCTTCTCGTCGAGGATCGTCAGATACCCCGTCTGGAATAGCAGCGCCTCGGTGGCCGTGTGCTCGACGTCGAACGTGGACAGCAGCTCGTCCGTGCCGACCATGCCGTCCAGGGCCACCGATGCGACCCCCCGCTCGACCAGCGTCTCCACCAGGAACGCCGGCGTGCCGGTCTCGAACCACCACGACTGGAACTCCCGGCGCCGGAACAGGCGCAACACGTCGTACGGGTTGTAGACCCTCTCCGGTCCCCGCCAGTTGTAGCCGTTGTACCAGTCGCGGATCCGCCCGCGGTCGAGGCCGCCCAGTTCCGGCCAGAACACCGCGTCCAGATCCGCCTCGGTGTAGCCGCAAATCGCCGAGTAGACCGGATCCAGCGTGATGTCCTCCAGGTGGTTCAGGACCGAGAACAGGCTGACCTTCGAAAACTTGCTGACGCCGGTCAGAAACGTGAATCGCACGTGCGCGTCGCAGAACTTGACGACCCCGTACAGCCCTCGCAGGTGATCGCGGTTGGAGCGCGCGACGGCCGGTTCCGCCAGTGCGTCCAGGATCGGCTTGTCGTACTCGTCAACGAGGACCACGGCCCGCTGTCCGGTGCGGTCGTGCAGTACTTCCAACAGCCACGCGAACAGCTCCGGTGCAGTGGAGTGCTCGGGATCCAGCCCCGCACGCCGCGCGGCGCTTCCCAACTGAGCCATCAGATTGGTTCGCAGGTAGTCGGGATCCTTGAAATTGCCGGCGCTGAAGTCCAGCCGTACCACCGGGTGGCGAACCGACCAATCCCACCGTTCATGCACGTACAGCCCGTCGAACATCGCCTCGTTGCCCTCGAACAGCTCCTTGAGCGTGTCCGCGAACAGGCTCTTGCCGAAACGCCGCGGGCGCGACAGGAAGTACTGCGCCCCTTCGTCGGCGAGCCGCGCGGCGTACGCCGTCTTGTCGACGTAGTAGCAGCCCTCCTCGCGGATCGTCCGGAAGGTCTGGATTCCCAGGGGCAGCCGTTTCTTCATGGGCCCGACTCGGTTCCCCAATTCTACTCACGCGCATCGTCCGGTCGAGGCTCATCTCCAGCCCCGACATCGACGACGACGAGACGCGGCTCCGCCGGGGAAGCGTACAAGAAAGGAGCCGGACGCCCCTCGCGGGCGCCCGGCTCGAACGACTCGACTCAGACGCTGGACGAGCTGCCTAGCGCCGCCAAGTCCGTCGCAAGGCTCCGGGCTTGGCCCCAGCCCCCACCGCTCCAGGAGCTTGCGCCGCCGACCTCACTTCGTTGCGTTCTGCGGCGCAGGCTCCTAGAAGCCGTACCGAATCCCGAAGTTCGCCTGCCGCGGGATGCCTCCCGAGCGCAGCGACGTGTAGTTCATGAAGTTGCTGCTGTTCTGGTTCCCGACCGCGCACTCGCCGGCCGCCGCAGAGCCGATGCGCAGGGCCTGCTGCCCTCAATGAGCGGGTCAAAACCGGCCATTTATGGGCGCCTCAAAACCGGCCATTTCCGACGGCCCGAGACTGGAGTCGAGATCTACTTCACGGCGTCCTCTGTTGGCAAGGTGTTTGCCGGCGCGCTAGCCGTCACGCCCGAAGCCTCTGGGCAGCTCGACAGCCCCTCCAGTACCGACAGATCCAGATCGCAGACCTGCTCGGGCAACTCCGCAGTCGCGGAGCCGGCCAGCGATTCCGGCAACGCGTCCCGCCACTCCCGGTACTGTTCCTGCAACTCCAGGAGCGTCTGCACGGCGTCGTTCCACTGCTGTGGCCGCGACTCCGGTCCGCTGGCCGACGGTACCGGATCCGGGATTCGCCGGCCTTGCGCCGCTCCCGATAACGTGCCTGCCGTTCCGCGTTCGTCAACGCCACACGACCATCCTGCACCGTTACGTAACGGAGCGAGGAGGAGGCGGTCGGCCGAGCGTTCGAGGCGCAAGCGTGGCGACAGACCCACCGCTCGGTTGTCATCGGCATCGGTGTATGCGTGCGCGTTGGTCCGCGACAGCGTGCGCGAGGTAATGCTCCGAGCGGAGGGAGGGCCTTGTCTGGTCTGGTCTCCCGGGTAGAGGTTCCGAGCCGGACGTCGGTGTTGGTCATGCCCGGCCGGGTTACCCTCGCGAGACGGAACGGCCGGGCTGGGCCGGAGGGTGTGGTCGACGACGACGAGCGGGAAAAGGGCGTTCCGTCGAGCGACCACTCGAGTGTCGCGGAAGGCTCGTCTGGCGCACGCGGTGCCCGTGGAAACGATCGCTGGCGGTTGTTGCGCCAGGCGAGCCTGGAGGCGGCGCTCTCGCGCGCGCGGACCACGTCCGGATGGGCGTTGACGCTCGGCCGCGCGCGAATCCTCCGCTCCGCTGTGTTCGGACTGCGGCCCGGTGCGAAAGCGCCGGATGCGCCACCGACTCCCCACCGGTTACGCACCTCCCGTCGACTCTACCAAGGTGGTCCGCACGCGGGTGCGCCAGCTGCGCGGCCCGCACTTGAGCACGTGCGCGTGATGCAGGAGCCGGTCGAGCAGCGCGGTGACCGCGGCGGTGTCGCCGAGCAGCTTCCCCCACTCGTCGACCGGGCGGTTGGAGGTGAGCATCGTCGAGGCCCGCTCGTAGCGGCGCATGATGAGCTCGAGCAGGTCCTCGGCGGCGGTGTGGGGCAGCTTGCGCATGCCGAGGTCGTCGATGATGAGC
Organism: Vicinamibacterales bacterium; assembly: GCA_963662835.3. Taxonomy (GTDB): domain Bacteria; phylum Acidobacteriota; class Vicinamibacteria; order Vicinamibacterales; family UBA8438; genus WTFV01. The sequence goes on along the minus strand of CAXXVU020000002.1, from coordinate 3,923,956 downwards.
AGGTGCGCACGGGCCAGCTCGGCGAGGTATTCCTTGCGGGTCTCGGCCAGCGTCGCCTCGGCGAGTTCTTCGAGGAAGGCGTGCGTTTCCCGGTAGAGGACGCGATAGCCCTGCTGGATCGCGGCGCGTCCGATGGCCTGGGCAAGGTGACTCTTCCCGGTACCGGGTTGGCCGATCAGGAGGACGTCCTCGCGCTTTGCGATGAAGCGTGCGGTGGCGAGCTCGAAGACGAGCGCGCGGTTGATCTTCTTGTTGAAGTCGAAGTCGAAGCTGTCGAGCGAGCGGTCCGGGTCCCGGAATCGGGCCTGCTTGTGCCGGCGGGCGAGCAGGCGGTCCTCGCGGCGCTGGAGCTCGTCGGAGACGAGCGCGGCGAGCAGGTCGATGGGGGCGAGCTGCTCGGTCTGGGCCTGGAGCAGGCGCGTCTCGAGGACGTTTGCCATGCCGGAGAGGCGCAGCTTGCGCAGCGCCTTGTCGAGTTCGACGAGATTCATGAAGGGTCTCCTGTTCTGCGGTCGATCAGATCGCGGTAGACGGTCAGTTCGCGGATGAGCGGGTCGACTTGGCGCAACGACAGCGGCGGCGCGCCGGGGTAGCGGTCGAGGTAGCGCTTCAGGAAGCGGTAGGTGGGCACGCCGAGTTCGAGCGCGGCGGTGGCGGCGTGTTCGACGACGGCGGGACTGTGCTTCCTGGCGAGCGAGAGGACGCCGAGGATGCGGCGGACGCCGGCGGCGCCCTCATGGCGGTGGATGTGGTCGCAGACGGCGGAGATGGCGGGACCGGCCCGCTTGGCGGCGGCGAGCAGGGCCAGGGTCTTCGGCGGGGTGCGGGTGGGCCGGTCGTCGTCGGCGATGCGATGCCAGCCGCGCTGCGTGCGCAGGTGCTCGCGCAGCAGTTGGCCGTTGCTCGGGTCGAGGAGGCGGACGTGGATGTCGTCCCACTGCACGTCGACACGTCGACCGATCCAGCCGGGCGGCGCCGAGTAGTAGGCCGAAGCTACCTCGACGCAACCGTCCAGATGCACACTGCGGCGGCCGTACTGGTAGTAGCGGAACGGCTCGAGGGGCAACGGGCCGAGCGCGGGGCGTTCTTCCTCGAACATGGCGGCGACCTGGCGCTTGGTCGTACCGTGGATGCGGGTGTCGGCCCAGCGCTGCTCCCAGCGGTCCAGGTACGCCTGGCCGTCGTCGAGATGCTCGAAGCGGAGACCGCGCAGCGGCGTTTTCTGGGCGTGACCGACGCTGGCTTCGACTTTGCCCTTCCGATCGGGATCGCGGACGCGGCACGGCAGGGCGACGACGCCGTAGTGGGCGAGCACGTCGCGATAGAGCGGATTCAGCGTCGGGTCGTAGATGTCCGGGGTGAGGACGCCCTCCTTGAGGTTGTCGAGGACGACGACGCGTACGGTGCCCCCCAGGCGACGGAACGCGCGCTCGTGCAGCTCGGCCCAGACCTGTGCGCTGGAACGGTGAACCAGCAGCCGGACGGCCTTGCGCGAGTAGCCCAGGGCGAGGACGAAGAGCCGTGTCCGGCGGTACTTGCCGGTGTCCGGGTCACGGACCATCGGCCCCTCCCCGTAGTCAACCTGTGCTTCTTCTCCGCGGTCCGTGGTGATGACCGCCCGGGCCTCGACGGCGGGCTGCTGCCGGACGGTCGAGACGAAGCGCCGCACGCTCGTATAGCTCGCCGGGAAACCGTGGTCGTCGACCAGGTCCTGCCAGACGGCCATGGCGTTGCGGCCGCGGCTGAGCGCGTCGACGATCAGCTCGCGGTACGGCTCGCACGCGCTCGCCTGTGGCGCTCGACTGGGCCGCTGCGCGGGGACGGGCGCGTCGGCGTCGGCGCCCTTGCCGGCGGCCGTGACCGGCAAAGAGTCGGTGGGCGCCTCCGGCGAAATGGCCGGTTTTGCCGGGCGAGCGGGAGGCCGGCCACGACCCCGCACGGTCAGGCCGGCTGCCTTCAGGTAGCTGCTGGCGGTCTCGCGCCGGACCCCGGTGGCCTCTTCGATCCGCCGCAGCGACCAGCCGAGGCGCCCCAGCGCGAGAACCTGTTGTCGTTTCTCTTCCTTCAAGACGTTGCTCATGCCAGCAGGAACGTCGTGTTCCAGGCCGGCGTCAACGTCTCGGGCCGCTATCGGAAATGGCCGGTTTTCAGCCGCCCACTAATGGCCGGATTTGGGCGCCCACCGAGGCTGCTGCAGCTCGGGATCCTGGATCGGCATGCCGTTGCGCGGCCCGGGATCCTCCTGTCCGCCCTGCTCGCCCCCGCCGCGGGGGAAGGAGGCGACGAACGAGCTGTTGACGACCGGGTCCTGCAGGACGTTGTCGAGCCCGCTGAAGAGCGTCCGGAGCAGTGTTTGCGGACGGGGAGCTGATCGCCGAGCTGGCCGAGATAACCGACACGGCCATTCGCGCCAACACGACGCTGTACACGATGGACCCGCGAGGGCTCATCTCCGCCCCCGACATCGACTACGACGTGCCGATCGACGCCTGGCGCGAGTACATGATGGCGGCCCGCTCCAGCCTGCGCACGCTGCCGGAGCTGACCGGCGGGATCTCCATCGTCAACACCAACAACTTCTCCGAGCTGCTGCGGCAGATCGACGCGGAGACGAGCGACTACTACGTCGTCGGCTACTACACCAGCAACCCGGACCCGACCCACCGGCGCCGCGCGCTCCGCGTGACCGTTGCCCGCGACGACCTGGAGGTGCAGGCACGCGATTCGTATACGCTCGCCCGGACGGGCGAGCCGACGGTCCTGCCTGGACCCGGCGGGCCCTGAGGCGCGGTCGGTGAGGGTGCCAAGGGGGGCGGAGTCCGGCGAAAGGTCGGGCCGCGGGCTACGTCACGATCGTCAACCGCGCTGCGCGGAGAGCAGCTCGTACAACTTGTCGATTCGTGCGGACAGTCCCTCGGCCAGCTTGTCGATGCGCGTGTTCATGACATCGATCCGCCGGCCCAGCTCTGCGTGGGCCGCATCGTTTCGCGTCTCGTAGTGCGCCAGCATCCGCCACACGCCGAACAGGACGCCGACCAGCACTCCCGCGCCGGTCAGGACGACCGACACGATCTCCGGTGTCATCGTCCACTCCACGCTACGGCGGACCCAACACGCAGTTTGCTCAAGACCATCGACCAACGCATTCTACACGGTTTTTCACGTGCGAGAGAGCAACCTGCAGCTTCTGTGACGCTCGCCGCATTGCGAGACCCCGGCATCCGCCGGGGAGGCGTACAAAGAAGGAGCCGAACGCCCCTCAGGGACGCCCGGCTCCAAGCGACTCCCGGTCAGACTCCAGGCGCGGTGTGCCTAGAAGCCGTACCGAATCCCGAAGTTCGCCTGCCGCGGGACCCCGCCGGAGCGCAGCAACGTGTAGCGCGTGAAGTTGCCGCTGTTCTGGTCCCCGTTCGCCCACGACGCAACGAAGAAGTTCGGGCGATCGAATATGTTGATGACGTCGAAGTAGATATCGAGCGTGGCCCCGACCCGGGGGCGAGCCCGCCATCCGAACCGCACGTCCAGGTTGATGTAGTCGCCCTTGCGAGCGCCGCCCTGCATGCCGTTGTGATCCACCGTGAACGCGTTGTCACCCGTGCCAGTGTAGGTCCCCGCGGGAATCGGGTCCCAATTGGTGCCGTTCCTGTCCAGGTCGAGCTGGCTGTTGTACATGGTGAACGGGTTCGCGCTCATGTAGCGGAAGATGGGGCTCAGGGTGATCCCGCCCGGTAGCTCGGTGCGCCCGCTCAGCGTCAGAACGTGCTTGCGATCGTGCTCCGCCGGCTGCCAGTTCTCTGCCATGTTGAGGTCGCCGAGGACCTGGGTCTGGACGCCATTCAGACTGATGCCGTTGGTGCCGTACTGCTCGAAGGTGTCGCCGCGCGAGTAGCCGAGCGCGTACGACAGCCGGGCGCCCCAGCGGCCCGAGTAGCGCTTCTCCATCGAGAAGTTCAGGCCGTCGTAGTGCGACAAGCCGGTGCTCTCGATCGACAGCAGCCGGCCCTGCCAGACGCCGATCAGCAGGCCGGTCCGCGGATCGATGCCCGTCACCGGATCCGCCTTCGCGCACTGGGCCGCAAGCAGCGCATCGTTGCTGTAGTAGCCGGCACCCACCGCGTGCGGGCAACTCGGGTAGTTCACGGTGTCGGTCCGGTTGTAGACCCCGCCCCGGTCCGGGAACACGTCGTACCACGTGAGCTCGGCGCTACTGTCGATCCCGTCGCGGTACGGCGCCACGTAGTTGATGCGGTTGAGCAGTCCGCTTCCCCGGATGTTGACGAAGTCCATCGCGACGGACAGCGTCGGCATCAGCTCGCGCTCGAACCCCAGCGTGAACTGTTTGAACAACGGCTGCTGCCGGCGATAGTTGTCGACGTAGACGTTGGACTCGTTGAAGCGGCTCGCGTCGCCGCCGTAGATCGATTGCACGAAGTCGTGATTCACCAGCGGGCAGTGGGACACGCCGTCGCGCGCGGTCGCCGGCCCGCACTCCCCAGCCGCCGCCGAGCCGATGCGGAGGGCCCCCATCAACTCGGGGTCCTGGAGCGGCATGTTGTTCCTCGGCCCGGGATCCACCTGTCCGCCCTGCTCCCCCCCACCGCGGGGGAAGGAGGCGACGAAGGAGTTGTTGATGACCGGATCCTGAAGGACGTTGTCGAGCCCGCTGAAAAGCGTCCGGTCGTAGAAGTACCCGAAGCCCGCCCGTAAGACGGATCGGCCGTCGCCCGTCACGTCGTAGGCAATCGAGAGCCGGGGCGAGATGTTGTTCCAGTCCCGCGGATCGGTCCGCGGCACCATCAGCGGATTGTCGACCCGCTTCGCGTTCAGCAGCTCCGCGTCCCACCGGGCGCCGAGCCCGAGCGTCCAGCGTTCGTTCAGCGTCCACTTGTCCTGGAAGAACGCCTCGATCGTGTTGATGGGGTAGGCAAACGCGTTACCTTCGGGCGCGCCGACGCGAATCTGGAGCCGTTCAGGGTAGGTCGCGTAGTTGTCGACGTCGAACGGCATGTCGTTGTTGAAAGAGAAGGCTCCGCCCAGAAAGTTCTCTCGGTAGTCGGAGATGAACGAACGGTGGAACGTACCGCCGAACTTGAAGTCGTGGTCCCCCATCATGTCGGGGACGAACCACGACGTGGTGTTGTTGTACTGCCACTGCGAGTCGATTCGGGCGCCCGCCCAGGGTGCAATCCCGTCCCAGTAGCTGGAGTGCGAGTAGGCGGGCGTCAGGTTCCGCATCTGCCCGTTCCCGAGCGCGGGCCCGTCCAGCTCCCACCAGGCGGGAGGGCCGCCCCCATTGTCCTCGTGGCTTCGGGTGAGCCGCACGGTGTTGACGACGTTGTTACCGATGACGCTGGTGTAGCTGCCGACCCAGATGTACTCGTTGTCCCATGCGTCATGCCCCGAAAGCGTCGTCCGGTTTCCGAACCGGTTGGTCTCGGGGCTCGTCTCGCGCATGAACCGAAGAGCCCACGAATTGTTGCCATTGATCTGATGGTCCACCCGGTACATGGTGTTCCATGCACGCCACTGCTCGGCTGCCGACCAACTCAGATCGGGCAGGCCGGCGCCACGGTCGGGAAGGATGAGCGACCGGGCCGGGCTGGTGAGCCGGCGCTCCAGGCTGACGAAGAAGTGCGCCTTGTCCTGAACGATAGGCCCGCCGAACACCCCGCCGAACTCGTACTTGTTGTTCGTCGGCTTCTCGATGCTCGGGTCCTCCGCGAACTGCTGGGCGTTGAAGTAGTTCCTCGCCGTCATCGCGGTGCTCGTGCTGTAGCTGAAGCCGGCGCCGGACCACTGGTTCGTGCCCCGCTTGGTCACCGCGTTGATGACGGCGCCGCTGGAACGGCCGAACTCGGCGTCGAACTGGCCGCTGACGATCTGGAACTCCTGCACCGACTCGATCGCCACCTTGACCTGGCTGCCGCCAGCGCCGCCGCTGGTGGAGTCGCTGTTGGAGCCCCCGTCGACGTTCAGGCTGCTGGACGCGGTCGTCTGCCCGTTGGCGATGATCGTGTCGTTGCCCCCCGAGGCCGACGGCAGGAACTGGATCCCCGGCAGCAGCGAGATCGCGGCGAACGCGCTGCGGTTCTGCAGCGGCATCTCCGTCAGATCCGAGCTGTCGAGGGTGCCGCCCACCTCGGCCGAGGTGAGATCGACCAGCGGGGCCTGACCGGAGACGGTGACCGTCTCCTCGAGGGCGCCCACGCCCAGGACGATATCGAGGGGGACTGTCGCCCCGACCCGCAACTCGTAGCCGGTCGTCTGGAACGTGCTGAAGCCGGGCAACGCGACCGTGACCGTGAAGACCCCCGGCAGCAACTGGGCCGCGAAGTAGCTGCCGTCACCGCTGGTGATCACCTCGCGGAACGTCCCGTCCGCCTCGTTCTGGATGAAGACGGTCACCCCCGGCAGGGCACCTCCCGTCTCGTCCGTGATCCTTCCTCGAAGCTCGGTGCGACCCTGCTGTGCCAGAGCCGATGTCGCCGTAACGCCGATCAGCGCGGCAACGGTCAAGAACGTTGTAAGCCTTCGCACTATCCCACCCTCCTTCTAAGACCGAAACGACCGATCAAGTGGTTTTGTGGCATTGCTGCAGGCGACGATGCCGCCGACTGCGCGTGCTTCCTGGCTCTACTCGCGTCGCTGCCCTCCTTGATGATGCGTAAATCGCGAAATCGCACCGTAGCGCAGACTCGCGCCGGTTGCAAGTCCGTTTTTCTCGGCGCGCGCCGCGCGTTTTGCTTTCACTGCATACTCCGGGCCACCTCACGGGAACCAACGCGTGTTCCGCAATACCCGCAATCGTCCGCTCCACCGGGCAGGCGGCCGCACGAACGCCGGGGTGGAATCCCGATTCGTGGATCCAAAATCCCGGAACACGGAGGCCCCGCGCCGCGGTTCGGAGCCCCGCCCTGCACACGGGCTGGCCCCAGTTCGCCGAGCTGGACGGTCAGTCGGAAGGATCCGGGGAGCCGACGTCCAGCGGCCCGCGACCGAGCCGCGCCTCGACCTCGCGGAGGGAAAGCTCGCGTCCCTCCGCGACGTCGGACAGCCTTCGACCACCGCGCGCATGAATGCCCGCGACTCTTCCGCGGCCTCGAACTCAGCGACGGACTGCACCACCGCGACGCCGCGCCCCCTGCTGGTCACGAGCACCTGACGGTCATTCTTCAGCCCCTTCCAACGGATCGTTCAACAGCCCGCCGTCCTCCGCCTCGCAGGCCGCCATCTCCCAGCCGTGGAACACCACGGCGAGACCGACGTGCCGCACCGACGACTGGCGGCGCAGGGCCTCGTCCGCCAGATAGCGCCGCAACTGCGCCCGCGCCTCCCGCAGCCGCGCCGCCACCGCCGGCTCGTCGGCCGCCTCGCCGCGCTTCAGATACTTGATCTCCAGCACGTAGCCGTAGCGGATGTCCGGGTAGCGGGCCAGGAACGGCTCGAGGTGCAGATCCGCGTACCCCTTGTTCAGCTCCCGCTCGGAGTGGATCAGGAAGTGGCCGACGATGCTGAAGTGCGCCGCCAGGAAGGCGTGCACCACCTTCTCCCCGTCCAGGTAGTCCCGGATGCCGGTCTGCGCCGCGATGGCCGCGGCCAGAAACTCCAGCGCCGGCCGCCACGCGCCGCGGTAGGCCATGCGCCGCACCAGGCTCGAGAACCGGTAGTGGCTGACCGAGAAGACCCCCACGTCGCGGTATCCGTCGCGCAGGTAGCCGTACAGCAGCCGCCGCACCGTCTGGTTCGGGATGCCGAGTCGGGTGGCGCCCTCGGACGCGCCGCGGATGCTCAGCAGGCCGAAGTAGTACAGCAGCGACAGGAAGTTCTCGGGCTCGACGAGCTCCTCCAGCGGGAAGCTGAGACTGATGTCGGCGTCGGCGCCCCCCTCGCCGGCGACGTGCCGCAGCAGGTCGAAGTTGCCGTTGAACCGGACGCCGGCGTCCCGGTTCACCACCAGCAGATGCCGCAGCTTGCCGTAGTCGATGCGCACGTTGACGTCGATCAGGTCGTCCGGTATCGATCTGTTGGGCACCGACTCCGACAGGTAGTAGAGCACCATGTCGGTGTTGTAGAGGTCGTCCTGCGCGCCTCCGGCGAACCGGTAGCCGTTGTACCACTCGCGCATCACCTCCAGGGCCGCGTCCACGTCCTGATCGAACGCGCCGCAGTCCCGGTAGGTCTTCAGCAGACCCCGCACCTCCGCCTCGGTGAAGCCGAGCAGGTCGTGGAACTCCGGACGGAGGCTGACGTTCTTGCCGATGTTGAAGCCGCTGGTCACGTCGTCCATCGTGATCGGCGAGACCCCGGTGATGAACAGCCGCTCCAGCCCGCCCCCGCTCTCCCCCGCGCCCGCCTTCAGCGTGGCGAAGAAGTTGCGGTAGAAGCCGCCGCCGTGGGTGAACGACTCGTACGCCTCCCGGCCGTGGTGCGCCAGCACCGTGTTGGCGAAGTTGTCGTACTCGTCGATCAGCCCGTACAGCGGAATGCCGTGGTCGCCGGCGTACCGGAACAGCTCGCGGAGCTTGCCGTCCACGGAGGGGTGCGCAAGGATGCGGCGCATGGCCTGGTCCGGGAACAGGTCCGCGTTCCGCTCCAGCGCAGCGCGGATCTCGATGAGGCAGTAGGTCTCGAAGCGTTCGCGCAGCGTCTCCAGAGTGTCGTCGAAGGCGGAGAAGTTGAAGCGCAGGATGACGTAGCGCGAGCGGTCCTCCGTGGGCCGCCGGCCGATGTCGGTGCCGTCGAAGACGGCGTGCCACTCGTCGGCCCGGGTGCGGTCGTAGTAGTTCTCCAGCACCGACACCCAGAGGCTCTTCCCGAAGCGCCGGGGGCGGATCAGGAAGGCGTAGCTCTCCTCCTCCAGCCGGCGAAGGAACCGGGTCTTGTCCACGTACAGCCAGCCCTTCAGGCGGATGCGCCTGATGTCGGCTTCGCCGTACGGGATGCGGGGGTAGGCCGCGGCCATCCGTGCCTGTCCTCGTTGCGGATCGAGCAACGCCGTCCAGCCTGTAGATCGGGCCGCACACGGCTCGCGGGGCGACCTACGCCGTTCGACAGCGCCTATTGTAAGTCCGACGGGCACGATCACCGAGCCGCCCCGACGCCGCGGACGACCGGCAAGGGCGTCATGTGCACGGGATCCGATTCCGAGGCAGGATCGGATCTGGAAGGGAACGCCATGTCTGAACAATCGACGGTCGCACGCCCGGCGGCGGCTCCGGTCCGCGCCGAACCCCATTCGATGAAGTCCGCCGCAATACTCGCCGTGGCCGCCCTGCTCGGCGCGACCGGCATCGCCCAGGACCGGGCGAGCGAGCCGGCCGGGCCGGACCCCGTCCCGCGCACGCCGCCCCTGGCCCTGACCCCGACCGAGTACAACAACACCATCGCCGACTTGCTCGGCCTTCCGCGGGACGGCGAGCGCTGGCCCCCGCGGCCGCCCCTCGCCGACACCCTGAGCCCGCGGCGCACCGCGAGCAGGGGCGTCTTCCTGCCCCCGCCTCCGCCGCCGGTCTGGCCCTGGCGGTTCCCGTCCGAGCCCGGCGCCAACGGGTTCGAAGGCATCGTGCAGGGGCAGAACCCGTCGTCCTACCAGGTCGAGGAGCTGCACCTCGCGGCGATGCACTTCGCAGCGTTCGCTCTGCTGTCGCCCGCGTTCTTCGACTGCGCCGACTGGACCGCCCTGCCCGCCGCCGCTCAGGAACGCTGCGCCCGGACCAGCATCGACCGGTTCGCCGCGCGCGGCTGGCGACGCCCGCTCGACGCGGGCGAGCGGGAGCGGATCGCAGCGTTCTGGCGCGCCAACGTCGCGGCCGGCCCGCTGGAAGAAGCGGTGGCGCTCACCGTGGCCGGCATCCTGCAGGCGCCTGCGTTCCACTTCCGGGTCGAGCGGGGAGACGCCGGGGGCGACGATCCCACCTCGTGGGAGCTGGCGACCCGGCTCTCCTACTTTCTCTGGGACTCGATGCCCGACGAGGCGCTGTTCGCGGCGGCCGCGGCCGGCGAGCTGGACACGCGGCGACAGGTCGAGCGGCAGGCGCAGCGGATGCTGGAGGACCCGAGGGCCCGGCCCGCCATCGTCCATTTTCACAACCAGTGGCTCGGCACGGACGACGTGCTGCGCATCGCGCCCGCGCGCCGCGCCTTCGGCCCGCGGTTCGGCATCGAACCCGAGCTGGAGACGGCGCGCGACGACGACGTGCAGTGGCCCACCATCCTGGGCCCGGTGCGGCATTCGCTGAAGCTGGAGACCGAGCTTTTCGTCGAGCAGACCGTCTTCGACGGCGACGGCACGTTCACCGCCCTGCTGACCGACCACCGCGGCTACCTGTCGGATGCGACGGCGCCGATCTACGGGGCCGGGGTCACGCGGCTCGACGAGCGGCCGGAGGTCACGCGGCAGATCGAGTTCGTCGCGGTGTCCATAGGCCGCAAGGAGCCGCTGACGCTCTACCCGGCCGAGTTCCCGCGAAACCAGCGGGCCGGGGTGCTGACGCACCCGTCGGTCCTCGCGGTCGGCGCCTACGCCGTGCAGCCCGGCCCGATCCTGCGCGGCGTCCACGTGCTCGAACGCATCGCCTGCATGGAGTTGGGTACCCCGATCCAGGGGGCGGAGACCGCGCTGCCGCCCGACAGCCTGGCGGTCGAGAGCACCAACCGCGAGCGGACCGCCGCGGCCACCGCGCCGCGGACCTGCGCCGGGTGCCACCGGCGGATCAATCCTCCCGGGTTCGCGTTCGAGCACTACGACGCGCTCGGCGCATGGCGCGCGCGCGACAACGGGCAACCGGTGGACGCGAGCGGCTCCCTGTCGCTGCCCGGCGGCGAGACGCTCACCTTCACGGACGGAATCGACTTCGTCCACCAGCTCGCGGCCAGCGACCGCGTCCGCGACTGCTACGCGCTGCACTGGACGCGCTATGCTCTGGGCGACCGGATCGACGACGACGCCCCGGAGCTGCGGTCGATTCAGCGCGGATTCCGGGAAGACGACTCGATCAGGGAGTTGCTGGTGTCGATCGCGGGCAGCGACCTGTTTCGCGCAGGCCGGGCGGCCGGCGACACCGCTGGAGACACGCGATGATCACGCGCCGGCGTTTTCTTCACCTCGGGGGACTGACCGCCCTCGGCATCGGTTGGCCCACCGGCGTGCTGCAGGCCTTCGCCGAATCCGCGGCGCCTCCTCGACGCCTCGTCGTGATCAGCCATTGCCACGGGTGGCCCTACGCCGCCTGGCGCATGCGTCCGGCGGGAATGCCCGAGACGCAGCCCTGGTCGCTCGACCTGACGCGGCTCGCGGAGGACGAGCTGAGCGCACCGCTCGCGCCGCTCCACCCGCACCGGCGCCGCCTGGTCGTGCTCGACGGCCTGTCGCTGGCGACCGCGGAGCTCGACGCCGGGGGCAACCGCCACGACCGCGGCTGGATTCACGCCTGGACCGGCAACAACTCCGACTTCTCGGCGCGGGACACCCGGTCGACCTCCGCGTCGCTGGACCAGCTCGTCGCCGCGCATATCGCGCGGCCCGACCGGCTGCCGTCGCTGGAGCTGTCGGTGGACGCGGCGCTCGAGGCGGGCCGTCCCATCGCCTACAACCTCGGCGGGGTACGCCTGCCGGCCGAGAACACGCCGCTCGGCGCCTGGGAGCGCGTCTTCGGACCGGCGTCCTCCGGCGACGCGGTGGGGACGCGCCGGCGCACCACGCTCGACTTCGCCTACCGCGAGTATCGCGCTCTGGCCGGCGGTTTCGATGCCATCGGCCGGGCTCGAGTGGAATCCCACTTCGGGCTCGTCGACCGGCTCGGCCGGCGACTGGAAGGCCTGGCGGCGCTCGCCTGCGACGCCCCGGCGCGGCCTGCCGCCGCGTTCGAGCAGTACGACCGGCGCTTCGATGCATTCACCGACATCGTTGCCGCCGCGTTCGGCTGCGACATCACCCGGGTGGTGTCACTCTCGCTCGGAGAGATGCCGACGGCGGAGTTCGGCGCCGACCACATCAGCGACAAGGTGCACAAGGGGATCGCCCACTACATCCACGACGACCCGGCCAAGCACGCCGCGATGACCGACTACGTGCGGCACCACGCCCGGCAGGTGGCGCGCCTCGTCAGCACGCTCGAGACGATCCCGGACGCCGGCGGCGGCTCGGTGATGGACAACACCCTCATCGTCTGGGGCTCCGAGCTCGGCGACGGCTGGCACGGCTACAGCCGCTACAACCCGGTGCTCATCGGCGGCTCGTGGGCCTTCCGGACCGGGCGCTACCTGTACCGGCCCGATCGCACGCCCGTCGAGATGCGCGTCCCGGCCCAGGTCCTGCCCGGCGGCAGCACGCGATTCGCCGGCCTGCCGCACCAGCGGCTGCTGGTGAGCGTGGCGCGCGCGATGGGGCTCGACGTGGACCACGTCGGCCTGCGGCGGGTGCGCGGCCAGCGCGGCGACTTCATCGACCTGGGCGGGCCGCTGCCCGGACTCGCGGCGTAGCGCGCAAGCGCCGGGCGCGGATCCTTGCCGGTCGTCGTCGCGCGGTTGCCGGCACCGGTCCGGGACCGCGTCACCGCTCGAAGACGGGTTTCCAGTCGCGCGCCCGCACCGCGGCGGCGGCACGCCCTTGCGGTCTCCGCCGACATGCGGGATAATTTTGACCATATTGGTCACAGAAGGAAAGCCCCCGGTGTCCGACACTCCGGCCACGCAATACGCCGGATCCGCACCGCGGGCGCGCTGGAGGCTGGGAGAGGCCAAGGCGAAGTTCAGCGAGGTCGTGCGTCTCGCCGTTGCGGGCCAGCCGCAACGGGTGACGGTGCACGGCCGGAACGCCGTGGTCGTTGTCGCAGCGGACGAATTCGACCGCCTCCGGGCGCGACGAGCCGCGGGCAGCCTGCACGAGCTCCTGTCCCGGTCTCCACTGAATCGACTGGACTTCGGCGGCGGGAGTGTCCGGAGTCCGGTTCGTGAGGTCGAGCTCTGAAGGGCTGGCTGCTGGACACGAACGTCGTGTCCGAGTTGCGCAAGACCCGGCCCGACCCTCGTGTCAAGGCCTGGTCGGACGCGCGGACCCCCGACAGCCTCTTCCTGAGCACGGTCACGCTCGCCGAGATTCGGTACGGGATCGAATGCCAGGCGGACCCCGCGTTTCGGGAAGCGCTCGAGACCTGGCTCGACGGCGGGCTGAGACCGTGGTTCGCGGAGCGCATCCTCCCGGTGGACGAAGACGTGATCCTGGAGTGGCGACGAATGGTCGCGCGCGGCAGGAGGCAATCGATCACGTTCAGCCAGCCGGATCTCTTCATCGCCGCGACCGCGCGGGTGCATGCCCTGACCGTATGCACACGCAACCGGAGCGATTTCCGCATGGCGGGCGTGCCAGTTCTCAACCCGTGGTCGGAACCAGGAACGCGGGATGGTGTCCTATGATACGCGGCATGTCTCAGCGCCTCTTCGAGTCCGCTGCCGTCCTGGCCGCCGCCCTGCCGGTGTTGGCTGCGCTGCCGGACGCGGTCCACGGCCAGCCGGCGGGCGACGAGCCGGCATATCGCACCCTCACCACCGCGCGGGGGGAGTGGCCCGGCTACGGCGGCGACGCCGGACACACGCGCTACTCGCCGCTCGATCAGGTGGATGCCTCGAACTTCGGCGACCTGGAGCTGGCCTGGCGCTTCGGGACCGGCAATCTCGGTCCCGCGCCCGAGTTCAAGCTGTCGGGGACCCCGCTGATGGCCGGCGGCGTGCTCTACGCCACCGGCGGCACCCGGCGAGCCGTCGTCGCCCTCGACGCCGCCACCGGCGAGCTCTTGTGGATGCACCGCGAGGACGAGGGCGAGCGGGCCGCGGCGTCGCCTCGCCGCCTCTCCGGGCGCGGACTCGCGTACTGGACCGACGGTACGGAAGCCCGCATCCTCTACGTGACCATCGGCTTCCGCCTGGTGGCGCTCGACGCGGCCACCGGCGAACGGATTGCCGGCTTCGGTGCCGGCGGCGCCGTCGACCTGAAGGCGGCTGCGTTCATCGGCGACGGCCGACGGATCGATCCGGTCACCGGCGCCATCGGGTCGAACGCCACCCCGACAGTCGCGCGCGGCGTGGTGATCGTGGGAGGCACCTTCGCCGATGGCGCGGCTCCGCCCACGCACAACCACATCAAGGGACTCGTGCAGGCGTTCGACGTCCGTACCGGCCGCCGCCTGTGGACGTTCAACACCGTCCCCCGCCCCGGCGAGTTCGGCGCCGACACCTGGCTGGGCGATTCGTGGGGCACCAACGGCAACAACGGGGTCTGGACGCAGATCTCGGCCGACCCCGAGCTGGGCATCGCCTATCTGCCGGTCGAGTCGCCCACGGGCGACTACTACGGCGGGCACCGGCCGGGCGACAACCTCTTCGGCGAGAGCCTCGTCGCCGTAGACCTGCTGACCGGCGAGCGCCTCTGGCACTTCCAGCTCGTGCACCATCCCCTCTGGGGCTTCGACATGGCCAGCCCGCCGATCCTGGCCGACATCACCGTCGACGGGCGGCCGATCGAGGCGGTGGCGCAGCCGGGCAAGCAGGCGTTCCTCTACGTGTTCGACCGGGTCACGGGCGAGCCGGTCTGGCCGATCGAGGAGCGCCCGGTGCCGCAAGGCGACGTGCCGGGCGAGTGGTACTCCCCGACCCAGCCGTTTCCCACGAAGCCGCCGGCCTACGACCGGCAGGGCGCCTCGCTGGACGACCTGATCGACTTCACGCCCGAGCTGCGCGCGGAGGCGGTCGAGCTGGTGTCGCGCTACAAGCTGGGACCGATGTTCACGCCCCCCGTCGTCAGCCGGCCGGAGGGCCCCATCGCCACGCTCGGCCTCGGGGCGGGCAGCGGCGGTACGAACTGGCCCGGCGGCGGCTACGACCCGGAGACCCATGTCCTGTACGTGCCGTCGCGGACCGGGTTCTACTCCTGGGAGCTGATTCCGAGCCCCGGCCCGGACGTCTCCGACATGCGCTACGTCAAGGGGACCGCCAAGTACGGGGTGGGACACGGGGGCCTGCGCGACCTCGACGTCCGGGGCCTGCCGCTGGTGAAGCCGCCCTACGGCCGTCTGTCCGCCATCGATCTCGACCGGGGCGACATCCTGTGGCAGCGGCCGCTCGGCGATACGCCGGACCTGGTGAAGAGCCACCCGGCGCTGGCGGACCTGGAGATACCGCGCACCGGCGAGCCGTGCACCCATCTGGTCGGCCCGCTCGTCACCGCGACCCTGGTCGTGATGGGCGAATGCGGCTTTCACCGGACACCGGACGGGCGCGGCGCGATGCTGCGGGCCTACGACAAGTCGACCGGGGACGAGGTGGGCGCCGTCTTCATGCCGGCCCCGCAGTCGGGGTCGCCGATGACCTACCTGGCCGGCGGCCGGCAGTACATCGTCCTCGCGGTGAGCGGACGCGGCTACCCGGGCGAGTACCTCGCGTTCCGACTGCCTGCGTGACGCACGGACGGCGACGAACTCCGGCGGCGAGATTCACGCGCTGAGACTCTGGAGGTCGCGCAT
Organism: Vicinamibacterales bacterium; assembly: GCA_963662835.3. Taxonomy (GTDB): domain Bacteria; phylum Acidobacteriota; class Vicinamibacteria; order Vicinamibacterales; family UBA8438; genus WTFV01. Next base: position 3,908,441 of record CAXXVU020000002.1, on the reverse strand, counting down.
GATCCCGACACGACGCCCCTGGTGCAACAACCTCCTCGCGATGCTCGCCCCGATCCTCGCCTGCGCGGCGCCAGCGGCGGCGCAGCCGTTCGATGGCCAACGCGACGTGCAGCCTGAGAGCGCCACTCTGGCCATCGTCGGCGGCCTGCTCATCGACGGCCACGAGGGACCGCCGCTGCCCGGCGGCATCGTCCTGGTCGATGGGAACCGCATCGTCGCGGCCGGCAGCCGGGAAGCGCTGGCGGTACCCGACGGCGCCGACGTCATCGACGCCACGGGGATGACCATCCTGCCGGGGCTGATCGACGTCCACGTGCACCTGGACATCCTCGGCCACTCGGACTATCAGCACTGGCACGGGACGCACCGCCCCGACTACGCCGACGTCATGGCGGTCTCCACCCGCCAGCTCCTGCTGAGCGGCGTCACCACGGCGGTGGATCTGGCGGGCAATCCCGACGCCCTCGCCGCCACGCAACGAGGCATCGAGAGCGGCCGGATTCCGGGACCGCGCGTCATCGCCAGCATGGGCTGGATCACGAACTGGACGGACGGGCAGGTCCGGCGCCACCACCGCCGCACCCATACCGTGAACGTCCGCACCGTCGAGGAGGCCCGCGGCGCGGCGCGCACCGCCATCGCGCAGGGAGCGGGGATCCTCAAGGTCCACACCGGGCTCTCGGAAGCGCAGTTGCGCGCCATCGCGGCCGAGGCCGGCCGGAACGGACTGCGGGTCACCGGACACGTGGGCGACCGCGACGATCTGCTGATGCGGATCCGGTCGGGCCAGGACGGCATCGAGCACCTGTACCTGTCCGCCGGCGACAGCCCCGCCATCCATCCCGACGTCATCCAGGGCCTCGTGGACCGTCAGACGTACGTCGTGCCGACGATGATCCAGACGATGGCGCAGGGTCTGGCCGTCGAATGGCCGGACCGGCGTGACAACCGGCGGGCGCGCGCCCTGACGCCGCCCGACCTGTGGGCGGACGTGCGGCGCTCCATCGAGAACCCGCGGCGTTTCGGCTACTTCGGAAGCGGCCTGCGCGTGAACCGCATGCGCGCGATGGGCGCCAGGCTGCGGCAACTGCGGGAGGCAGGCGTGCGGTTGCTGGTGGGCACCGACGCCGGCACGCCGTTGAACTTCCACACCGACGCCACCTGGCAGGAGATGGACCTGATGGTCCGCTTCGGCATCCCGCCGATGGAGGTCCTGGTCTCCGCGACCCGGCGCAACGCCGAGTACCTGGGCCTGGGAGCCGAGACGGGCAGCCTCACGCCCGGCAAGCTGGCCGACGTCATCGTCGTCGACGGCAATCCCCTGCTGAGCATGCGGGACCTGCGCAACGTCGTGGCCGTGGTCAGGGACGGCCGTGTCTACAAGCGGCCGGACGCGGGCGCCCCGTAGCGCATTCGATGCGCCACGAAGCATATGCTCGTGATATCCTACCGACCGACTCGACGACACCCCGGGGCGCGGCCATGGAAAGAACTACCAGGCTCTTCGTCAACGGCCGCAGTCAGGCCGTGCGGATTCCGAAGGCCTATCGCTTCGAGGACGTAACGGAGGTCGTCATCCGCAAGGAGGGCGACTCGCTGATCATCACCCCGGCCCGCAGGAACTGGCCGTCGTACGCCGACGAAGCTCCCGTGGTGGACGAGGACTTCATGACCGATCGGCCCGCGTTGATGGACGGTGGTCGAGTCGTGTTCTGATGCTGTACATGCTGGATACGGACATCTCGAGCTACATCATCCGGGCGCGCGATCGGGACCTGCTGACCACGATGCAGGAGAAAGTCCGAACCGGGGCGGCACTCCGGATCTCGGCCGTTACCTACGCGGAGTTGAGACTGGGTGCCGAGAGGTCGCGGCACGCGGGCCGACACAACGACGCGATCCGGCGGTTCTGCGACCGCTTGAACGACATTCTCCCCTGGGATCGGATCGCCGCCGATGAATTCGCAGTGCTGCAGGCCGGACTCTTGAGAGCAGGCACGCCGATTGGCGCCAACGACGCCATGATCGCCGCCCACGCCCGCAGCCGGGGCTGCACGCTGGTAACCAACAATCTCAAGCACTTCTCCAGAGTGCCGGCGCTCGACTTGGAAAACTGGGCCGGTTGACATGCTAGCATGGTTCGGTGACCCCGAGGCCTTCTCGCTCGTTACGACCGGTCTGGGCAGCGTCATTGCTCTGCTTCTCGGCCTTCTGGTCTGGTTCCTGCGGCGTGAGATCAAGCAGAACGACGAAGCTCACAAGAATTTCGGACAGCGGATCGACCGCGTCGAAGGCAAGATCGACAGCCTCCGCGAGGATGTAGGGGTACTGCGCGAGGATGTGGGCCTGCTCAAGGGTATTCTGATCCGGCACTACGGCAACCCCGACCACGTGCGCTAAGGACAGTGATCGATACAAAGTTGTCAACTGGCGTGACGCCCCAGACCCGTGATTCCTGGGCTCGCGCCCGCGAACGTGGCAACGTAGTTTCCGTCACTGTCCTAAGCCAACGTCGTCCTCCGGTTCCGGTCCGTGGCCCGCCGGCGCCGGCGAGCCGAGGATCGAGCACGCCGTCCAGCCGGCGCGGGAGCGGTCATGCGGAAACCACGAATCCAGCTCGCAATCGCCGCCCTGGCGACGCTCGCGCCGGTTGCCCCGGCAACGCTCGCGACCGGGGCAGAGGCGCAGGTCCCCGCGACCTACGACGCCGTGCTCTTCGCCGAGGACGTCATGGTGCCGATGCGCGACGGCGTCCGCCTCGCCACCGACGTCTACCGCCCGGCGCGCGACGGGGCGCCCGTCGCCGAGCCGCTGCCCGTGCTGCTCCAGCGCACCCCCTACGGGAAGGAGGGACGCGGCCTCGTCGAACGCAGCCTCTACTTCGTCGAGCGCGGGTACGTCGTCGTGCTCCAGGACACCCGCGGGCGCTACGAGTCCGAGGGTACGTTCTCGAAGTATCACGACTTCGACGCGCCCGACGGCTACGACACGGTCGAGTGGGCCGCGGGGCTGCCCTACGGCTCCGGGGACGTCGGCATGTTCGGCACCTCCTACGGCGCGCACACGCAGGCGGACGCGGCGAAGATGAACCCCCCGCATCTGCGGGCGCTGCTGCTGAACCAGGGCGGCATCTCGCGCCCGTGGGCGCACAAGGTCCGCAATCACGGCGCGTTCGAGCTCGGGCAGCAGCTCGGCTGGGCGTTCGACCAGCTCCGCGTATCGCCCGATCCGGTCGTACGCGCGACGTTCGAAGCCGAGGCCGTAGCCGACTGGTTCGCGGCGATGCCCCTGCGGCCGGGGCTGAGCCCGCTCGCGGCGGCGCCCGAGTTCGAGAAGTACGTCCTGACCCAGATGACGCGCGGGGACGACGACGATCCCGACGCCGACTTCCGGCACTGGGACCGCATCGGGGTGAGCTGGCGCCGGTACTACGGGCGAACTGCCGACGTGCCGATGCTGCACGTGGCCGGCTGGTACGACCCGTACTGCGGCAGCATGTTCGAGAACTTCCTGGGCCTGTCGGCGGTCAAGAGCGCGCCGCAGCGGCTGCTGGTCGGACCCTGGACGCACGGCGGGAACACCCGGTCCTACGCCGGCGACGTGGACTTCGGGCCCGACGCCGCCCTGCCCGACTTCGCGAGCGAGCTGCATCGGCAGTGGTTCGACCGCCATCTCAAGGGCCGGCCGACCGGGGCCGGCGACTGGCCGCCGATCCGGCTCTTCGTGATGGGGACGGGAGACGGCGGCAGGGACGAGAACGGCCGCCTGCGGCACGGCGGCTACTGGCGCGACGCCGAGGAGTGGCCGCTGCCCGAGGCGGAGCCGACCCGCTACTACTTTCACGCAGACGGCACGCTGAGCACGGCGCCTCCGGCGGCCGGGGTGCCGCCCACCACCTACACCTACGACCCGGCGCGCCCGGTGCCGACCATAGGCGGCTCGTTCTCGGGGGTGCTCAAGCGCGGCGCCTACGACCAGCGCGAACGGGCGTTCAGGAGCCTGGAGGGCGGCTCGGAGAACGGCTTCTACGGGTCGCGGCCGCCCTACCTGCCGTTGAGGACACGACCCGACGTGGTGGTGTTCCAGACCGCGCCGCTGGAGGAACCGGTGGAGGTCATCGGCCCCGTCACGGTCAGGCTGCACGCATCGTCGACCGCCGTCGATACGGATTTCACCGTCAAGCTGGTCGACGTCCATCCGCCGAGCCGGGACTTCCCCACCGGCTTCGACATGAACGTCACCGACGGCATCCTGCGGGCGCGCTACCGGAGCTCACCCAGCCGGCCGGAGCCGATGACCCCGGGCGAGATCTACGAGTTCGTGATCCAACCCTATCCGACGGCCAACCGCTTCCAGGCGGGCCACCGGATCCGGATCGACATATCGAGCAGCAACTTCCCCCGCTTCGACGTCAACCCGAACACCGGCGAGCCGCTCGGGCGGCACCGGCGGGCGGTCCCCGCCGACAACTCGATACACCACGAGGCCGCCCACCCGTCACACGTCGTGCTGCCCGTCGTCGCCGTGCGATAGCGCCGGTCGCAGCACTCCGTGTTCGGGCGGCCGCGGCGATGCGGCGAACCGGGGAGCGCCCCCCGGTCGGCGCCGCTCCCGGCGGACCGCTACTGCCCCTCCTGCGCCTCCAGGAACCGCGCGTTGCGCAGCGCGTGCTCGATCGCGTAGTTCCCCTCGTGGCAGGCGAACTCGTAGACCATCCCGGTACCCGGCGACGGCCGCATGAAGATGCGCGCGGTCCAGGGCGCCGTCCAGGTGGCGGGATCGTCCAGGGTGTACTCGTACTGCAGCAATTCCGGACCCACCCGCGTGAACCGCTCCGTCACCTGCACGTCGCGCGTCGAGCCGCCCGCACCGCGCGAGAGGTTCGTGGTCTCGACCACCAGGGTGTCGCCCTTCCAGTGCGCCTGCGAGGATCCCGCGGCGCTCGGCGGAGCGAGCCGGCTGGGGGCCGCGCCGCCGATCGGGATCAGCCGGGTCTCGTGGTACATCTCCTTCAGGATGGCCACCTGCGTGGGCGTCTGAAAGATCTGGTACGTGCTGTTGTACCCGCGCCCGCTCAGCAGCACGCCGCCGCCGAGACAACGGATGTTCGGATCGATGCGCACTATCTCGTCGGCCAGGGTCGGCCGCTCGGGCAGAGGCGACGTGCGCTCCGCCCGCCGCCGCGCGGCGCGCTCCTCCGCCTCGGGGGTCCTGGGAGGCATGCGTCCGTTCGGCGGATCGACGATCAGCGACGTGCGGTTCTCGAACCAGCGGCCGCTCATCCAGAACTGGTTGTAGCTGCCGGTCGATCGACGCCGCGGCCGGTTCGCAGCCTGCTCTTCGTCGGCCGGCTCCGCCGCCAGGGCGGCCAGCGCCCGCCGGAACGGCGTCTCGCCGAACACCGCATCGCCCCCCACGACGGAGTACTCGCTGGCGTGCGCGGCCAGGGTCGCCACCTCTTCGTCGGTGAGGAACTCCCTGTCCCCCAGCTCTTCGGGCCGCTGCAGCGGCGTCGCCGAGTCGCTTGCCCAGACCCCCTGCAGATCGGGCCGGCCGTCCGCCAGACGGGGAACCGTCCAGCCCTCCGGGGCCTGCGCCGAGACCACTGCCGGCGCCGCCGCCAACGCCGCCGCCACCATGCACGCCGCCATGCGCTGCCTGCTCATGTCAACCTCCCATAAGAACCTGGATCATCCTCGCAGCCGCGGCAGAATCGCGAAGTCCCGCCACGGTAATCCTCGTCGCTGCCCGCTACCGAGACGATAGGACCGGCGGCCGGATCGCGCAAGCGGGCGATCAGCCCCCGATGCCGACAAGGCTCATCATCGCCAGCGTCACGATCGGCACCAGCACGATGGCGAGGACACCCATCAGGAGACCGTACTTGATCATGTGGGTGATGGGGATGCGCCCGGATGCGTAGACGATGGCATTGGGTGGCGTCGACACCGGCAGCACCACCGCCACCGACGCGCCGAGAGCCGCGGCGACGGCCGGCGTGATCGGATCGACGCCGGCCGCCACGGCGATGGAGATCACGATGGGCACCGCAATGTTGGCGGCGGCGGTGTTCGACATGGTGTTGGAGAGCACGACGGTGAACAGCGTCGCCGCGAAGGTGATGGGAACCACGCCGTTGGACGGCACGAGACCGGTGATCCCTTCCCCGACGACCTGCGCGAGCCCGGTCGCGCCGGACAGCGTCCCGAGCGCGAGCCCGCCGCCGAAGAGCAGGATGGTGCCCCAGTCGATCTGCGCGGCCTGCTTCCAGGTGAGCGTCGACCGTTGGGTGCTGCTCACCGGCAGCAGGAAGAGCAGGACGGCGCCGGTCAGCGCCGCCACCGACTCCGGGACGCTGGAGAGCACCGCCACGGCGAACGGGTGCTCGCGCCCGAGAAGCAACGGCAGCAGGCCGGGCCCGATCCAGAGCAGCACGGTCACACCGAACGCGATGACCGCGTTCCGCTCGCCCGGCTTCCAGGGACCGAGCGCGCGCTGCCGCTCGGCGATGATTGCCTCCGCGCCCGGGATCTCCGTCACGCCGGTCCGTCCGACCCAGTTCAGGTAGACGAAGACGATCCCCATGAAGATCGCCGTGACCGGCACGGCCAGCAGCATCCACTCAACGAACGAGATCCGCACGCCGAACTGCTCGCCGATGAACCCGATGGCGATGATGTTGGGCGGCGTGCCTACCGGCGTCGCCATGCCGCCGATGGAGCAGCCGTAGGCGGTCATCAGCATGAGCGCCGTGCCGTAGTGCTTCGGCAGCTTCCCCTCGGACTCCATGAAGACGACGAGCGACACCCCGATCGGCACCAGCATGGCGGTCGTGGCGGTGTTGCTCATCCAAGCCGACAGGAACGCGGCGAGGGCGCCGTAGGCCACGAGAATGCGCGTCGGCCGGGCACCGATGAAGCGCCACGACAGGACCCCGTAGGCGATGCGCTCGTTCACGCGGTGCACGAACAGCGCCTGCGCCAGGATGAAGCTGCCGATGAAGAGGAAGATCAGCGGATTGGCGAACGGCGCGAGGACGTCCCGTACCGGCGCCACGCGCAGGATGACCGCGAGAACCGGCCCGAGCAGAGCCGTGACGGCCAGCGGCAGCGCCTCGGTGGTCCAGAAGACGATGACCAGCGCCATGACCGCGGCCAGCCGGTGCCCCTCCGGGGTCAGGCTGCCGAACGGAACGAGGAGCACCAGCAGGAACAGCGCCGGCCCGAGCAGCAGGCCGACCCGGCGGCGCTGCTCGTCGAACCGGGCCTGTGCGTCCTGGACCGCTTGAACGTCGGAACCGGGCGTATCCGTCATCTGGCCGCCTAACGTAACACGAAAGGTCGGCCGTTGTCCGGGTCTCCTCGACGGGCGGATCGTCGCATTCCGTGAGACTGCCGCGGGAATCGATCTACAATCGGGAGACGCAGAGAGAGGTCATACGATGCACCCTGAACTGATGCTCGCGCTGATTGGTCCCGTCGGCCCGATGGAACTGATCATCATTCTCGTCATCGTGATCCTCATCTTCGGCGCCAACCGGCTGTCCGGTCTCGGCAAGGGACTGGGCCAGGCGATCCGGGGATTCAAGGACGAGATGAAAGTCGACGAGAAGTCGGAAGGCTCCGAGTCGAACCGGTAGTCGGCGCCACAGGAATCGTGCCGACGCAGACGGCGCTGGGCTGGCGCCGGCTGACCGCATTCCCAACCAGGCGAGAACCGGCGGACGACGCGCGGGGCGTCGCCCGCCGTTCGAGTTGTTCCGACGCGCGCTTCCTACTTCCGGGCCACGCCCAGCTCGGTGAGGTGGGCGACGAGTTCCTGTCCCGCCCGCGACATGCTCACCCGCTTGTCGATCCTGAGAATCTTCCCGTCGGGACCGATGATGAACGTCCAGCGGTTGGGCAGCGACCACGCGGCGTTCAGCACGCCGTACGCGTTCGCGACGCCCCGGCCGGGATCGCTCAGGATGGGGAAATTCGCGTCGAGCGATTCGGCGAAACGCCGGTTGGTGTCGGCGTCGTCGACGCTGATCATGAAATACTGAATGTCGAACCGGTTCAATTGGTCGCTGGAGTCACGCAGCGACTCGCACTCGGCCGTTCAACCACCGGTAAAGGCCTTGAGGAACCACGCCAGCACCACCGTCCTGCCTTCGTACTGGGCCAGGGTGTGGGTGTTCCCGTCACTGCCCGGCAGCTCGAAGGGCGGCGCCGCGTCGCCGACCTCCAGATCCGCCGCCGGCGCGCCGCCGGCGGCGGACGCGGACAGGACCAGGGCGGCCGTCAGAACGCACAGTCGTCTCATGCTTTCTGAACTCCTTCAGTGGTGCGGGCGCGGGTCATTCCGCACCTGCTTCCTGCTACAGGATATTGCAGCCGCCGGGGTCTCCGCCAGCGGACCGGCTCGGCAGCGGCGACCTCGCGGCGCCCGAAGCGCCGCGCGGGCAATCGCATGAGCGACAGGGAACGGATGCGCGAGCGCGGCTCCAATCGTGCGGCGGACAGTCCAGACCGTCTGCCGGACAGTCCGGACCGTCTGCCGGGCAGTCCGCGCCATCTGCGGCGAGCGATCGCCGCCGCCGTCGCCGGCGCGACGCTCGCGGGATTGGCGGCCGTCGCCGTGGAGCTGGGCGTAGGCACCGGCGCCGGCGCCCCCCCGGCGGTGGACGCGCCGAAGCTGCGGCAGGACACCACGCTGGAGCGCCCGGCTCCCCCCTCCGCCGGCCCGCGGCCGGGTCACCCGGCCATGGCCGGCCCCGGCTGGCGGGTCGTCAGCGTCAACTCGATCTCCGGGGTGCTGATGGTCACCGTCGAGACGGAACGAGTCGACGAGACGGTCGTCATCGCCCGCGAGGTGGTGGCCCCGGCCAGGGCGCAACTGTTGGAAGCACTGGTCTACTTTCGCCGCCCCGGGGCGTCCGGAGCGGCGAGCCGGGTGCAATGGACGCCCGACGGCGGCTATGTGCCCCTCCGGTTCGCCGAATAGCCGCGTCAAGCGACGTCCGCGTCAGCGCACCAGACGCGTGTCCGGAAACTGCGAGTACCAGCCGAACCAGAACGCACGCTGGGCGGTTACCCGCGGCGCCCGCCGCTCCGGATCCGCGGCATCGACGAGCGCTTCTTCCGTCACCTGCCAGCGCCCGCCGTCGGCATCCACGACGACGAGGTCTCCGACGAGCCGCTCGAACCTCGTCGAGCCGGGATCGTAGACGCGGTTGGCTCCCGCACGGCTCGTCACGATGAGCAGGCGGCGGCCGGCATGCTCCTCCAGGTGGAGCCGGCGGTCCTCGAGAAAATCGGCGGAGATGGCCAGCGGCCGGCGTTCGCCCCGCTCGTCCTCGAGGAGCATGACCAGCACCTCGTCCTTGTTGTCGAGCCGGTCGTCGCGGTCCGGCACGTCGAACATGAGGTCGTCGGTGCCGAAGTAGGCCCGGTATGCGACCCCCTCGCCGTAGTCGCGTTCATGCCCGGTGTCGAGCGAGAGGACGGTCGTCTCGGGATGCATGCGGCGCCACTCGCCCCAGGTGGTCGTAACGACCGAGCGGTGGGTCAGCCGGCGCCCGGAGCCGACCAGATCGCCGACCACCGGGATGCCTTCGAAGGTGTTCCAGAGGCTGCGGGTCCCGTGATCGAACATCAACTTGTTCGACCGGTACAGCAGGCCGCTCGTCCCGAACCGGATGTGCTCGCCTTCGACCACGCTCTCGTAGGGGATCACCGTCCCGCACAGCGTGCAGTAGACGATGGTCAGCTCGACGCCGCCCAGACGGTCGAGCGCCATCTCGTGCCACGCCAGGATCCGCTTCGGATAGGCGCGGGTCTCCCCGCCGGCGGCGACCCCGAACACGATGTCGTCGTCGTCGAGGTAGTCCGCGTCGCCGGCCGACAGGTGCTCGGGGTACTCCAGCGGCGGAATGCCGTTGACGTCCACTCCGCCCCAGTCGATCTCGTCCAGCCGAATCGTCGAGAACACCCGGCGCGGGAAGAAGCCCGCGAACCGGGGATCGATCTGCGCGTACCACTGCCCCTTGAAGTACGCGTAGTCGGGGTGCGGATCGTACGGCTGATCCCAGATCCACTGGTGCACCCGCCGGATGTCCCCACGGAACCGCTGCCCCGTCTGCCGCTCCAGGAACCGCATCAGCCGCCGCCACACCCGCGTGCTCGGATGCTCCGGCTCCGTCCATTCCAGACGGCCGCCCGCGCCCGGATTCGTCGGATCGCCGCGCAGGCTCGGAGGACGGAGCGCCGGCCGGCGGGGCGGCCGCATGAACCGCACGAGGTCCCAGACGATGCCGGCGTAACCGTTCCGCCAACGCGCCGCTATCTGCTCCAGCGCCACGTCCGCGACGTCACCGTCCGCGTCGATCGCCTGGAAGAAGAGGCGGATGTCAGGGTGCCCGCCGACGGCGACCGGCTGCGCCCACCCCGGCGTACCCGCAGCCCAACAGAACAGGACGGCCGCGGCGACGCAGGCTCGTCTCATCACCCCTCCCTCCCGCCGGCGGCGCAACCCGGCGGACGACGCGGTCCCGGCCCGCGGTCCCGATGTAGTACGCTCGCCTGCATCGTACCCATCATGACCGCGATGCCGACACCGCTGTATACCGCCGAGCAGATCCGCGAGCGGGTGGCGGAATTGGCGGCCAGTCTCGCAACGCGGTTTCCGGCCGGCTCCACGCCGCACTTCGTGGCGGTGCTCAGCGGCAGCTTCATGTTTCTCGCCGACCTCGTGCGCGCGATGACGCGTCCGGTCACCATCGATTTCGTCCGGATGTCGAGCTACGGAGCGGCAACCGCCTCTTCCGGAACGCCGCGGCTCGTGCACGGTCCCAGCACCGACCTCCGCGACCGGCACGTCGTGATCGTGGAGGACATCGTGGACACCGGGCTGACCTTGCAGGTGCTGCGCGGGCATCTGCTGGCTGCACGCCCCCGGAGCCTCGACACGGTCGCACTGCTGGACAAGCCGGCGCGCCGACGAGCCACGGTGCCCGTCGATCTGGTCGGCTTCCGCATCCCGAACCGGTTCGTGGTCGGATACGGCCTCGATTGCGACGAGGCGCATCGGCACCTCCCCTACCTGGGGACCATTGCGCCATCATAGCCCGAAGCGAGACACTGCATGCCCAGCTCTCCCTCGGCGCCCACCCCCCCGAACCAGCCGCCGGCCGACCACTGGCCGACGGCCATCACCCGCGTCGAGCCGGACAAGATCCTGGTACGCGGGTACCCCCTCGACGAGTTGATGGGACGCCTGTCGTTCGCCGACGCCATCTACCTGCTGATTAGCGGGGAGCTCGCCTCGCCGACCGTGAGCCGCGTCATGGACGCCCTGCTGGTCGCGTCTCTCGATCACGGGGCTACGCCGCCCTCGACGCTGGCCGCCCGGCACGTCGCCGGCACCGGCGCGCCCCTGCGGGCCGCGGCGGCGGCCGGCATCCTGGCCCTGGGCTCACCCCTCGGGGGCGGCGGCAGCATCGAGGGCTGCATGCAGTTCCTCGACGACGGGCTCGCGCTGGTGGGCGACTGGGTGTCCTACGACGACGCCGCGCGCAGGCTGCTGGATCAACGGAGCGGCAACGGCGGGATTCCGCCGGGCTACGGACACCGCCGGCACCGACGCGACCCGCGCGCGGTGCGCCTGATGCAGCTCGCCTTCGAGCTGGAGCTCGAGGGCGGGCATACCCAGCTCGCGCGCGCCGTCGAGCAGGAGCTCGGAGAGCGGCAGGCCGCGGCCGGCCAGCCCCGGTTGTCGCTCAACGCCGACGGCGCCATAGCCGCGGTCGCCGGCGACCTCGGCCTCGACGCGCAAACCGCCACCATGCTCTTCACCATCTCGCGCGTCCCCGGCCTGGTGACGCACGCCATCGAAGAGCAGCGGCGCGAGGACGCCATGCGCCCCATCGATCCGGCGAAGCACGTCTACGACGGGCCCGGGGAGCGGCGCCTGCCCGATTCACCGCTGTAGCCGCCACAGCGACCGGCACGGACAGACGACGAGAAACGGGAACAGACGACGAGAAGCGGGAACGGCGGCGTCTCTCAGCGCACGCCGCCGTCGCTCAGGCAGGAACCGCGACCGGGAAAGAAGCCTCGAGCCCCACTGCCGACGGAAGACCGGGCAATGGTGGGCGCTAGTGGATTCGAACCACTGACCCCCGCCGTGTGAAGGCGATGCTCTACCACTGAGCCAAGCGCCCGATTTCCATTCGGTCGAGCCCGCAGTGTACCGGAAGAGACGTTCAACCTCCAACTCGACGCGGCGTCAGCGCGCCTCCGCGATCAGCGCCCGCAACATCCGCGCGTACTGCGCATCGGCGTCCGCGTCGCCGTCGTAGCGGGCCGGGCCCGCCCCGGTGTCCACCATGTCGTTCGAGTCGTCCCCGCCGCCGAGTCCGTCGGCCCCGGTATCGGTGATCAGTACTTTCGTCTGCGGAATCGATGCCGCATTCAGATCGATGTAGACCTCGCGATACTGCCCGTCGGCGATCTTCTGCTCCACGTACAACGGCACCTCGTAGCGCGCCGACACGACGAGCAGCGACCCGGGGAACGCCAGCGCGGCCACGAACCGGTCGTCGTCCGCCGTGTCCTTCGCGGCAATCGCACCCAACTGCGCGGCGCCGAGCAGCTCCGTCAACTCCGCGGCCAGCGGCGCGGACGCCGATTCCTGGGCCTGCGCCTGCCCCGCCAGTGCAACTGCGGCCAGCACGACCACGACAGCGATTCTCCTGAAGGTCTCCAGACTCGGCATTGGCGAAATCTCCCTTTTGACGGCGCCAGAACCGGCGCCGCCCCCTGCACACGTTCTACCACCGGCAACGCCCGGCGTCAACGGACGATTTCGGCTCTCTCGACCGGGGCGGCGCGCCCGTTCGAGCGCGGCTGCGCGCGTTCGCCGGAAGCGGCTCCCGGAGTCCCGCCCGCGTTCCGGAAGGCGAGCCACGCGGCCTGCAGGCCGACCGGGGAGGCGCCGGCTCGACGACCGGCTGCCGAATTCGCACCTCACGGCGAGACGCCGATCTCCAGCTTGCGGAGGTCGCGAACCTGATCGCGAAGCGCGGCCGCCCGTTCGAACTCCAGGTTCGCAGCGGCGGCGCGCATCTCCGCCTGCAGCGAGGAAATGCGTTCCTCGAGCTCCGCCGGCGTGCGAAAGGCCGGACCCGCCGGTTCGGCGGCGGGAACCGCCACGTAGTCGCGCTCGTACACGCTGGACAGCACGCCGTCGATATCCTTGCTGACCGAAGCCGGCGTGATCCCGTGCTCGCGGTTGTAGGCCTCCTGCCGCTCCCGCCGGCGGCCCATCTCGGTCAGCGCCTTCTGCATCGACTCGGTCACCGTATCCGCGTACATGACGACCCGCCCGTTCACGTTGCGCGCGGCGCGCCCCGATGTCTGGATGAGGGATCCGGCCGACCGCAGGAATCCCTCCTTGTCGGCATCCAGAATGGCCACGAGCGAGACCTCGGGCAGATCCAGACCCTCCCGCAGGAGGTTGATGCCCACCAGGACGTCGAAGGCGCCGCGCCGGAGGTCGCGCAGAATCTCGACGCGCTCCAGGGTGTCGATATCCGAGTGCAGGTAGCGGACCCGCACGCCGAGCTCCTGGTAGAACTGCGTCAGGTCCTCCGCCATCCGCTTCGTCAGGGTGGTCACGAGCACCCGCTCCCGGCGCTCCGCGCGCAGCCGGATCTCGTGCAGCAGGTCGTCGATCTGGCCCTTCACGGGACGGACGTCGACCTCCGGATCGACCAGGCCGGTCGGGCGGATGATCTGCTCCACCACCACGCCGCCGCTGCGTTCGAGCTCGTACGGCCCGGGGGTCGCGGAGACGAACACCACCTGGCCGGCGCGCTTCTTCCATTCGTCGAACGTCAGGGGCCGGTTGTCGATGGCCGACGGCAGGCGGAAGCCGTACTCGACCAGCACGTCCTTCCGGGCGCGATCGCCGTGGTACATCCCGCGCACCTGCGGCACCGTCTGGTGGCTCTCGTCGATGATCGTGAGCGCGTCGTCCGGGAGATAGTCAAGCAGGGTCGGCGGCGGCTCCCCCGGCGCGCGCCCGGACAGGTGCCGCGAGTAGTTCTCGATCCCGTGGCAGTAGCCGATCTCCTTCATCATCTCCAGGTCGAACATCGTCCGCTGGTGCAGTCGCTGCGCCTCGAGCAGCTTGCCGATCTGCTCCAACTGCGTGCGGCGCTCGACCAGCTCCGCCTTGATCGAGTCGACCGCCTGGACCGTGTGCTCGCGCGGCATCACGAAGTGCGACTTCGGATAGACCGCGATCCGATCGTGGCGCTGGTGCGCGCGCCCGGTGAGCGGGTCGAAGCTCAGCAGCTCGTCCACCTCGTCCCCGAACAGCTCGATCCGCACGGCCTGCTCGTCGTACGACGGGTAGACCTCGATGATGTCGCCCCGCACCCGGAACACGCCGCGCGCGAAGTCGTGGTCGTTGCGTTCGTACTGGATCTCGACCAGCTTGCGCAGGATGGCGTCGCGATCGATCCTCTGCCCCCGTTCGAGCGCGAGCAGCATGCCGTAGTAGGCCTCCGGCGATCCGAGCCCGTAGATGCACGAGACGCTGGCGACGATGAGGACGTCCCGCCGCTCGAACAACGCCCGCGTGGCCGACAGCCGGAGACGGTCGATCTCGTCGTTGATCGTCGCCTCCTTCTCGATGTAGGAGTCCGTGGCCGGCATATAGGCCTCGGGCTGGTAGTAGTCGTAGTAGCTGACGAAGTACTCGACCGCGTTGTCCGGAAAGAAACGCCGGAACTCCTGGTAGAGCTGCGCCGCCAGCGTCTTGTTGTGGGCCATGACCAGCGTCGGGCGATTCACCGCGGCCACGACCTGGGCCATCGTGAACGTCTTGCCGGAGCCGGTCACGCCGAGGAGAACCTGGTGCCGGTCTTCGCGGTTCAAGCCGTCTATCAGCTCGCCCATGGCGCGCTCCTGGTCCCCGCGAGGCTCGAAGTCGGAGACGAGATTGAAGCGGTCGTAGGTGGACGGCATGGACAGAGCGCCTGTCGAGGACTGATCCGGGAATCGTACTACGACGGCGGCGGCAGGGGCAGTCTACGCCGTCTCTGCGGCGCAGGCTCCTAGCGCCGCCAAGTCCGTCGCAAGGCTCCGTGCCTGGCCCCAGCCCCCACCGCTCCAGGAGCCTGCGCCGCCGAACTCACTTCGTTGCGTTCTGCGGCGCAGGCTCCTAGCGTTGCTGGCGGGGGTCTGAAGAGGCCTCGGCCTCGTTCCAGATCGCGTAGTAGCCTTCGCGGACGCGAAGCCTCGCGTTCCGGAGATCCGGGCGGCCGGAGCGCAGGCGCACCTCGAGCTCGCGCCAGCTTCCGTCCCGACGCGTGTTGGTCGAGACGTACCCGAGCGAGTAGCGCGCGTCGAGCTCGTCCACGATCGACTCGTAGATCTCTTCCAGGGCGTTCTCGGAATGGGGGAAGTACGCCGCCCCGCCCGTTATCCCGGTCAACTGGCCGAGGCGCATCCGTTGCCGCTGGCGGGCGCGCGAGCGCAGGTCGCGCTGGAAGCCGATGGCGTAGACGGTCACGTCGGAGGCTCGCAGCAGTTCCCGCGCATCGCGGATCGACAGACTGCTGCGCGTGTCCTCCCCGTCCGTGTAGAGAACCAGCACCTTGCGGCCGTCCTGCTCGAAGGCGCCGTCGAGGTAGACGCCGAGCGCGTCGTAGAGCGCCGTGTAGCCCGCCGGCCGGCGGCCCCGGATGCGCTCGATCAGACGGCCGAAGTCCTCCTGGCCGTAGCGGCCCACCCGCACCTCGGTATCGAAGTCGACCAGCGTCATGTCGGCGGCGTAGGTCAGGGTGTTCAGGAATCGGATCGCGGCGGTCTTCTGGAACCGGTCGTTGCGCTCCATGCTGGCGCTCATGTCGAGCAGCAGGCCCAGGTGCAGCGGAATGTCCTCGATGTCGCTGGAGAGCCCGGCGGAGAAGTAGCGCACGTCCTGCGGCCGGCCGTCCTCGAGCACCTCGAAGTCGTCGCGCGTCAGTCCGGTCACCAGGTTTCCGTCGCGGTCGAGCACGGTGATCCCGACGTGCACCAGGTCGATGCGGCTGGTGAACACCGCTTGTTGCGCCTGCAACGGGACAGCCGCCAGCAACAGAGCCGCCGCGAAGAACGCTGACCCCTTCATGGCCGCGATGATACCGCATCGCAACGGCGGCGGAACGCCGGAGCGCGCCGCCCGCCCGGCTGCGGAGCGCCAGCGGGTCGGGCCGGCATATAATCCCAGTCTGCCATGAGGTGCGTGGCGGTCTGCCAGGATGCCCTGGTCGTCAGGATGCTGCACCAGGCGCTCGAGCC
Organism: Vicinamibacterales bacterium; assembly: GCA_963662835.3. Classification (GTDB taxonomy): domain Bacteria; phylum Acidobacteriota; class Vicinamibacteria; order Vicinamibacterales; family UBA8438; genus WTFV01. Next base: position 3,892,110 of record CAXXVU020000002.1, on the reverse strand, counting down.
GGCTCTCGACATCGAGTTCCTGGTCGAAGATCGCACCCTCGCCCGCCGCCTTCACGACGACGGCATTCCCGCCCGGGCCGGCGATCCGCGGCGCCTCGACACCTACCTCCGGATGGACGTGACGCCGGCGACGTGCGTCATCGTCGAGGACGGCGGACGCCGGAGCGTGCGCCGGATCCTGGAGGCGCTGGCCGACGCCGGCGCCGTGCTGACCTACCTGCTCGATGTCGGCGAGCGCCGCTCCGGGCGCTCCGACGATTGGCTCGCCGCGTTTCCGGAAGTGAGCGCCCTGAGCCTCGGCGACCTGCTCAAGGGGTCGCTGCTCGGCGCGCTCGGCCGCGCCCTGACCCGCTCGCGGGTCCAGCAATACCAGCGTTACTTCTCCGACGCGGACCGGGTGCTGATTCTCCTGCACCACGACCCGGACCCGGACGCGCTGGCCAGCGGCCTCGCCCTGCGCGCCCTCCTCCATCGCACGAAGACCACGGCCATCATCGGCGCGTTCCACGGGGTCACCCGTCCCGAGAACCTGCGGATGCTGAACCTGCTCGACATCCAGGTCCAGGCCCTGACGGCGGAATCGCTCGGCGCGTTCGACCGCATCGCCACCGTCGACGTCCAGCCGCACTACTTCGGCGGCCTTCTCTCCCGTGTCGATCTCGTCGTCGACCACCACCCGGAACGCTCCGGCTACACCACTACGTTCAAGGACATCCGGCCGGACTACGGATCGACGGCGACCATTCTCACGGAGCACCTGCGGGCCACCAACGTGAACATCTCCGAACGCATCGCCACCGCGATGCTCTATGCCATCAAGTCGGACACGCTGTTCCTCTCGCGGCAGACGAATCGCAGCGACCTGGAGGCCTTCACCTATCTCTATCCGCTCGCCGACCCGGCCCTGGTGCGCAAGATGGAGGGTTCCGAGATCACCCTGGAGCGGCTGCGGCACGTAACGCAGGGCGTGCAGACGGGTCGGATGCAGGACCAGGTCTTCGCTGCCCACATCGGAGAGGCGCCACGCGACGATCTGGTGCCGTACGTCGCCGATTTCCTCCTGCAGCTCGAGGACGTCAAGTGGTCCGTGGTGTCCGGAATCGTCGGCGACCGTCTCGTCGTCTCGGTGCGCAATCTCGGCTACTCGCGCAATGCGGGCGAGTTCGTCAAGCGGTGGTTCGGCGACATCGGCAGCGCCGGAGGACACCGCGCCATGGCCAAGGCGGTGGTCCCGCTCGAGGCGTTCCGGGCCAGGTTCCACCCGGTCGGGGACGCCGAGATCGCAACCAGGCTGGCCGATCTCGCCGCGCAGTTCCTGCGCGCGCCGCAGAGCGGCGAGCGGCGAGCGGCGAGCCGGAACCTGCGCGCCCCCGCGAAGCTCCGGTCACACGGCTCCTGACGAACGCCGCGCGGGGCTCCTTTCCAGTCAGTCCTGACTCGCCAGGCGCTCCGAGAACGACTCCGGGGGCTCCGCCCGCTCGGCAGGCGGCGCCTCGATGAGCTCCCCGCTGGCGCCGAGGACGGCGTCGACGAACTGCCGGAAGCCGTCCTCGTATCCGCGGTCGATCAGCTCGTCCAGCGTCTGGGTCCGGTCGGAGTACTCGTCGTAGCAACCGGCGATGTCGAACGGACCCACCGGATTGTGGGCCGGTCTGACCTCGAACAGGGACTGGAACCGGTCGCGCCGGGTCTCGATGGCCTCCTGAACGGAGACGCGCTCGACGGCGAGCAGGTACTCGCCGGCCCTGCCGTGGAAGTCCCGGCGCGCCGCGCTCAGGGAGTGGGGACCCGCCGCCGACGGCAGCGCCGTGACCAGAATGGCCTGCTGGACGCCGGCCCGCGCCACCTCGTCGAGCAGCCGGGCCGTGCTCTCCGGGCGGTCGCAGAGCCGGTGCGTCTCGCCGCGCCACTCGCTGTCGTGCTCGAAGCTCACGTGGCGCGGATCGGTGGCGACGGGCAGACTCAACGCCGCTGCGAAGGCGTCCATCGCGTGCCGTTGCGGGGCGCGCGTCAGGTCGACGGCCTCGAGCGGCCGCCCGGCTGCGTCCGCCTCGAGCCCCCCCTGCAGGAACTCCTTGCGGTACGGCTCGGCCAGCAGGGCGAACGCGATGTCGCGCCGCGCGTCTACGTCATGCACGAGCATCAGCAGCTCGCGAAATCCCGGTTGTCCCAGGTTTTCCTGCAGCAGCTCGGCATAGCGTTGCCCGAGCTCATCGTCGGTCGGCCGCTGGATCCGCGTGCCGTGCATGATCTGCCAGAGTCCGCTGCTGAACCAGGCTACGGCCTGCGCGTGGTCGATCGGGGCGCCGAGCAGCCGCCACCACAGGCCGCCGCGGGCGATCCGGCGCGTCCCCGGCCGCAGGGCGCGCTCGACGGCGTCGATCACCAGGAGGGTCAGAAGCGAAGCGATCGCTATGACCACGAGGCGCGGCAGGTAGACGGGCAGGAAGGAGGGCGCGAACACGGCCCGCAGCCAGCCCTCGTAGAACCCCGCCAGCGCCTGGCCCAACTCGATTCCGACGAGCGACAGGAAATAGCCGACCGGAAAGACCACGGCGGCCAGGGCCAGAGCCGCAACCGGCAGCAACGTCGTCGCGAACGCGGCGGCGAGCATCCAGGCCGCGCCGCGCAGCGTCTGCCGCCAGCGGTAGGTACGGCGCACGCCGCGGCTGCGCCACAGCCCGCTCTGCGCCCACAGCCGGGATCCGCCGTCGACGGCGGCGAACATCGCTCCCACGGCGCCGATCCCGCGCCCGGCCACCAGGTCGATCTTGACCCCGGCTTCCACGAGGGCGCGCAGAACGCCGGCGTGATAGGCGCCGGCGGTGCCGGTGCCGGTCAGGACGAGCGCCGTCCGTAGCTGCGGGACGTAGCGGCGAACCGTCTCGATGGAAGCCACGGACAGGCTTGGCGGTCAGGACCCGTGAATCGTCCTCAGCTCGACGATCTCGAACTCGCGGACGCCGTTCGGCGTGGTCACGGTGATCTCGTCGCCCTCCTCCCGGCCGACGATGGCCCGGCCGATCGGGGACGCGGTCGACACCCATCCCTTTCCGGGATCGGCGTCCTCGGGCATCACGAGCTCATAGGTCACCTCGCCGCCGTCGACGGCGCGCAGCAGCACGGTGGATCCGAGCGCGGCGCGATCGCGCGGCAGACGGTCGAGATTCATCAGCGAGATCTCGCCGAGCCGGGCCCGCAGCATGCCGATGCGGGCCTCGACGAGCCGCTGGCGCTCCTTGGCGGCCTGATACTCGGCGTTCTCCCGGAGATCGCCCAGCTCCCGCGCCCGCTGGATCTCCTTCGGCAGTTCGCGCGTCAACTCGCGCTCGAGCGTCTGAATCTCGTTCTCGAGCCGCTTTACCAGTTGTGCCTTCATGGGAAATACAGCACGGTAGCGTAGCACATCTGGTATGCTCGGCCCGCCTGCGAGCCGCCTTGGATACCGTTACCAGCCGCCGGAGCGCGCTCGTCGCGCGTTTCCGGTCCGCGACCGCCGCGAATCGCCGATCCCGAACGCATCTGCTGCTCGACGGGAGGCGCCTGATAGCCGATGCGCGCCGCGCCGGTGCGCCCATCGAAACCGTCGCCTTCGCGGCGTCGACCCTCCGGCTCGGCGAGCCGGCCTTCGACGACCTGGTGAGGGACTGCAGAGCGGACGGGATCGAGGTCGTGGCCGGATCGGATCGCGTGCTGGCGGCCCTGAGTCCCCTCCGTTCGCCCTCCGACGCCGTCGCCCTGGCGCGTCATCGCCCCCTGCCGCTCGACGCCGTGCTCGCCCGGGCGTCCCGCGGCTGTCTCGTCGCGCCGTTCGGCGTGCAGGATCCGGGCAATGTCGGGGCCATCGTCCGGGCGGCCGAGGCCGCCGGCGCGGGCGGCGTCGTCACCGTCGGCGCCACGGCCGACCCCTTCGGCTGGAAGGCCCTGCGCGGCGCCATGGGCAGCACCTTCCGGATCCCGGTGACCGACCTGGGCGAGCACCACGACCTGCTGCAGCGGGCCCGACGGGCCGGCTGCGCGGTCATCGCGACGGCGCCCCGAGGCGGCCGGTCGATGTACGATCTCGATCTGACGCGACCGCTGCTGATCGTGATCGGCGGCGAGGGAGCCGGCATCGAGAGCCCGGTCCGCGATTCCGCGGACGCCGTCGCCTCCATCCCGATGGCCGGGGGCGTCGAGTCGCTCAACGCGGCGGTGGCCGCCGCCTTGATAACGTACGAGGCCCGCCGCCAGCGGACGGCCGTATGAAGTCAGGCCACCTGTTCGAATCGACCGCACCCGAACGGTCCTCCGCCGGCGTCCCGCTGGCCGAGCGGATGCGGCCCCGATCCCTCGACGAGCTGGTGGGCCAACAGGACCTGCTGGCGCCGGACCGCCCTTTGCGCGGCGCGATCGAGCGGGACGCGCTGCAGTCGATCATTCTCTGGGGTCCGCCGGGTACCGGCAAGACGACGTTGGCGCGCCTCGTCGCCACCGTCACCCGCGCCCACTTCATCGCCTTCAGCGCCGTCCTGTCCGGCATCAAGGACATCAAGGCGGTGATGGCCGAAGCGGAAGCGGCGCGCCGGGAGCTCGGACGGCGCACGATCCTGTTCGTGGACGAGATCCACCGCTTCAACAAGGCGCAGCAGGACGCCTTCCTGCCCAGAGTGGAAGCGGGCGACATCACGTTGATCGGCGCCACCACCGAGAACCCCTCGTTCGAGGTCAACGCGGCGCTCCTGTCGCGGTCCAAGGTGTTCGTCCTGCAGCCCCTCACCACGGAGGAGACCGGCGCCATACTGCGGCGGGCCCTCGACGACCCGGAGCGCGGTCTCGGCGCGGCGGGCATCGCAGCCGACGACGACGCCCTGGCGGTCATCGCCCGCCACGCCAACGGCGACGCACGCGTCGCGCTCAACCTGCTCGAGCTGGCCGCCACCCTGGCCGGGTCCGGACGCATCGACCGGGCGCTGCTGGCGCGCGCCATCCAGAAGCGCACGCTGCTCTACGACAAGTCGGGCGAGGAGCACTTCAACCTGATCTCGGCGCTGCACAAGTCGCTGCGCAACAGCGACCCGGACGCCGGCGTCTACTGGCTGGCGCGCATGATCGAGGCGGGCGAGGAGCCGCTCTACATCGCGCGGCGTCTCGTGCGCTTCGCCTCCGAGGACGTGGGCAATGCCGACCCGAACGCCCTGACCGTGGCCGTCGCGGCCAAGGAGGCGGTGCACTTCATCGGCATGCCGGAGGGCAACACGGCGCTGGCGCAGGCCGTCACCTATCTGGCCACCGCGCCCAAGAGCAACGCCGTCTACGCGGCGTACAGCCGGGCCGCGGCCGACGCGCACGAGCAGTCCGCCGAACCGGTGCCCCTCCATCTGCGCAACGCGCCCACCCGGCTCATGAAGGACCAGGGCTACGGCCGCGGATACGCCTACGCCCACGACGACCCGGACGCCGTGACCGGCATGGACTGCCTGCCGCCCGCCCTCGCCGGACGCCGGTACTACCGGCCGTCCGCGCGGGGTTACGAGAAGGAAGTGGCCCGCCGCCTCGACGCGTGGCGGGCGCTGAAGCGCGCGAAGGGGCAGCCCGCTCCGGCGCGGACGGAGGAGCCGTAGCGTGCCGGGGATGCTCTACTACGCGGGCCGCGGGCTGCAGCTCCTCGGCATGTGGCTGCTGCTCGTGTCCATCGTCACCGCCGGGCCGCTCGGTCCGAGCCCGCGCCTCTTCGGCGCCGGCGTCGCCGCCTTCGTCGCCGGCTGGTTCCTCGTCAAGCGAACGGTGAAGTAGTCAGTCGCGCAGCGCGAACGTCGACAGGGAGCTTCCGGCGATAACCGCGACGTACTGCCTGCCGTCGACCTCGTAGGTCATCGGACCGTTGACGATCTGGCCGCCGAGGCTGACCCGCCAGAGCAGGTCGCCCGTGCGCGCGTCGAGCGCCTGGAAATAGCCCGAGCGGGCGCCGGTGAACAAGAGGTCGGAGGCGGTCGTCAGGATGCCGCTGCTGGTCACGTCGGTCATCTCGAACTTCCAGCGCGTCTCGCCGGTCAGCGCATCGAGCGCCACCACCGCGCCGCTGCCGGCCGCGGCGGTCCAGGTGTTGACGGGCCCGCGCGTCAACCCCGGCACGGTAGGCGCGTCGGGCACGGGCTCGGCCGTCCTCGGCCGCCCGCCGACGAACGGGCGCCCCGGCGCGTACTCCTGCGGCTGCGCGTCGAAGACCGACGCATACGATTCCCAGGCCGGGACGTACATCATCTCCGTGCGCGGGCTGTAGGACGGCGAGTACCAGTTCGTCCCCCCCTGGACGCCCGGATAGGTGGGCGCCCCCGGGGGCTGGGGCGTCTCGATCGGCCGCCCGTTGTCGTCGAGCCCCTCCGCCCAGTTCACCGTCACGAACGGCTGGCCGGTCAGGAAACGGCCCGTCTCCCGGTCCAGGACGTAGTAGAAGCCGTTGCGGTTGGCCCACAACATCGCCTGCAGCTCGATCCCGTTGCGCTCGATGTCGGCCAGGACCGGGATCTGCACCGCGTCGTAGTCGTAGGGATCGTTGGGCGTGAACTGGAAGTGCCAGCGCAGCTCGCCGGTGTCGGCGTCGAGCGCGACGACCGAATCCGAGTAGAGATTGTCGCCGGGCCGCTGGTGGCGATTGAAGTCGGGGCCGGGGTTGCCCAGGCCCCAGTACATCAGGTTCAGCTCCGGATCGTACGACCCGGTCAGCCACGCCGCGGCGCCGCCGTGCATCCACGCCTCGGGGTCGCAGTACGTCTCCGGATCCGGAGGGCACTCCTCCCACGTCTCGTGCCCGGGCTCCCCGGGCCCCGGGATGGTGTGAAAGCGCCAGACTTCTTCCCCGCTGGCCGCGTCGAGCGCCGTGATGAAGCCGCGGATGCCCCGGTCGCCGCCGGCGGAGCCGACGATGACCTTGTCCTCGACGACCAGCGGCGCCAGGGTGAACGAGTAGGCCAGGTGCCGGTCCGCCAGCTCGACGTCCCACAGCTCGGCGCCGGTCGCCGCGTCGAGCGCCACCACGTGCGCGTCGAGCGTGGCCATGAACACCCGGTCGCCCAGGACGGCTACGCCGCGGTTGTTCGAGCCGCAGCAGGCCCGGTGGTCGGGCGGCGTCGCGTAACTGTAGGTCCAGAACACCCGTCCCGTCCGCGCGTCGAGCGCCACCACGTCGTTGGGCCGTTGCGTCAGGTACATGACGCCGTCCACCACCAGCGGCGTGGACTGCCAGGGACCGAAGACCGGGGTCTGATACACCCACTGGAGCTGCAGGTCCCGCACGTTGGCCGGCGCGACCTGATCCAGCGCGCTGTAGCGCTGGCTGAAATAGGTGCCCGAGTAGGTCAGCCAGTCGGACGGCTCTTCCGCCGCGGCGCGCAGCCGCTCGAACGACACGTCCTGCGCCGCTGCACCGGCGACGACCGCCGCGACGAGCATCGTCGCCAGCACCGCCCGCCGAGCCGCCTCCATTTGTCGCGTCATCTGCCTCAGCCTTTCAGGGACACGAGATACGCCAGCACATCCGCCAGCTCCGCCGCGTCGAGCCGATCCCCGTAGGCGGGCATCGGCGACTGCTCGATGACCCGGAGCTCGCGCAGGTCGGCCTTGTCGAACGACCGCAGCCGCGCGTCGTCGTCGAGGATCTGCACCGTGTAGGTGTCCTCGTTCAGCCGGCGGCCGGTGACCCGCGTGCCGTCCGCCGTCACCAGCTCGACCGGACGGTCGATGGGCCGCATCGTGCCGGTCGGGTCGAGCAGCGATCGCCGCAGCGCGCTCAACGGTCGGACGGAGCCGATCCGCGTCAGGTCCGGCCCGGTCCGGAGCCCCCGGCCCTGCAGGCGATGGCAGCTCAGGCAGTCGCCCGCGCCCTCGAAGATCGCCCGTCCGCGCCCCGGGTCGCCGAGGTTGGCGACGTCGATCTCGTAGGTCATGTTGCGCAGGTACGCCACGATGCCGGTCATCTCCGCCGTGTCGAGGTCGAGGGCGAGCATGCCGGTCCCGGGGATGCCGTTCCGGATGACCTGGATCAGCTCGCGGTCGAGCGCCGCGCGGCGCAGGCGGCCGCTGCGCAGGTCCACCCCGGCCACGCTGTCGCCGTCCTCGCCGTGGCAGGCCGCGCACTGCTGCAGGTACACGCTGCGGCCGTACTCGATGTCGGCCGGCTCGTACTCCGTGTGATCCTGCGCGTAACCCTGCCCGCTCCCCGCGACGAGAAGGAGCGCCGCACCCGCAATCGCCCGCCCGCAGATTGATCGTTGCATGACACTGTCCTCTGGCGCATTGTAGATCCGGACCGGGTTCGAGCCGTCTCCCGAATCAGGAGGATGGAACCTCGAGCGCGGCCGGTGCGTCTCCAGGGGAACAGGATGAGAGCAACGCTGGGCGGTTTCCGGCGCCGGCTGTGCGGGCTCGGGGCCCTCGCGGTTGCGGCGGCAGCCGGTCCCGTCGAAGCGCAACAGGAGCCGCCGCGCTTCACGGCCGGGGTCGAGCTGGCGCGCCTCGACGTCGAGGTGACCGATGCGCAGGGTCGTCCCATCCGGGACCTGCGCGCCGACGAGGTGGAGATTGTCGAGGACGGCGTCCGGCGCCCCGTGACGTTGCTACAGCACGTGCGCGCGCCTGTGGGCTCCCATGTCGAGGCGGCGCAACGCACGATGGGAGGCGACGTCTCCACGAACCAGGGCGCCCCGCGCGGCCGGCTGTACGTCTTCGTGTTCGACCAGTCGCACATCACCCCGCGCAACGAGCAGGTCGCCCGCCGCGCCGCGGAACGCTTCCTGCGTTCCCGCGTCCGCCCGGGCGACCGCGTCGCGCTCCACGGGCTGCCCGGTCCCGGCGCACGCGTCGGCTTCACCGGCGACGTCGCCCGGGTGATCGGCGCCCTGCCGAGCCTGGCCGGCACCCGCGATCCGATGCATTTCACCAGCATCGGCGAGATGCGTGAGTTCGAGGCGTACGAGATCGGCCGCGGGAACCGGGAGATCCTGCAGCAGGTGCTGCAACGCCTGGCCAACGAACGCGGACCGGCCTTCGGGTTCACCGCGCAGGACGTCCGCGACGCCGCGCGCTCCGCGGTGAGCCGGGCCGACTTCCAGGCGCGGCAGTTCCTCGACGCCTTCGCGGACCTGATCCGCGAGCTCGGGCTGGTCGAGGGTCGCAAGGAGGTGATCCTGGTCTCGGAGGGGTTCTACGACGACAACGTCGGGCGCGACCTGGAGCGCGTGGCCGCCGCGGCGGCACAGTCCTACAGCGCGGTGCATGCGCTCGACATCAACCGGCGGGAAACGGACATCGAGGCGTTCGCGCCGCGCGGCGGCCAGCGGTTCACCGCCGTTCAGAGCCGGGTGTCCCCGCTCGGCACGCTGGCCGCCGAGACGGACGGGGAACTGTTCGTGCAGGCCGCGCGCCGGGTCGACGCCGTGCTCGAACGCATCGGGGGCCGGTCACGGGACTACTACGTCGTCGGGTTCGAGCCGGCGAGGGCGGAAGATCCGGACCCGGAGGCGTACCAACGCGTCACGGTCCGGGTCGCGCGTCCGGGCGCCCGCTTCAGCACGCGCACGGGGTACGCGGCAGGCGGCAACAGCGCGGGCGGGCGCGGCCGGCGGCAGGCCATCGACGCGGCGCTCGCGGCGCCGTTCGCGCGGCAGGGCCTGCGCGTCGACTACACCACCTACGTGTTGCGGGGAGATGCTCCCGGCCTGGCCAGCGTGGTCCTGAGCCTCGAGGCCGAGCTGCCGGTCGCGGCGGCCCGGGCCGGCGCCGCGGCCGACGTGGTGTTCGTGGTCCGGGATGCGCGCACGGGACGGGCGATGGCGAGCGGAACCGACGCCATCGCGCTGCCGGTCTCGCCGTCACCCGGCCGCGTCTCCGGCCGGGGCTCCTACCGGGTGCAGTTCGAGGCGCCGCCCGGGACCTACCTGATGCGCGCCGTGGTGCGTGAGCCGGGCGGACGGATCGGAAGCGCGGACCGGCGTTTCGAGGTCCCTTCGACGAGCGGTCCCGGCGTGTCGGCGGGCGACCTCGTGCTCGGGCCGCCGGACGACCGGTTTCCGGTGCGCGCCACCGCTTTCGCCGAGGACGGTCTCAGCGGAACGGTGGAGCTGTACGGCCCTGCCGAGGAGATCGAGACGGCCGGCGTCGAGCTGACGCTCGCGTCGGCCGGAAACGGCGACGCCTCCTCGCGCGTCCGCACCGGCGCCCTCGACATCGGGCACTCCGGAGGCGGAAACCGCCGAATCGCGCGGCTGGACCTCCCGCTCGACGGGCTCCCGCCCGGACGCTACGCGGCGCGGGTGGACATCGAGCGGAACGGCGAGGTCGTCCACAGCGTCCGCCGCGAGCTCGACGTGCTGGCCGGCTCGCGGCCCGGCCCCGCGTCCGACCCGGCAGCCGCGGTGCCGGCGTCCGAGATCCTGCGGGGACTGCTGGCGGCCCGCTACCTGACCGCGCTGTCGCCCGCCGCGGACAACGGCCGGGCCGCGGCAGCCCTGGCGCGCGCGCGGCAGGACGACTGGCCGGGGGTCGAAATGCGGCTCGCGCCGCCGGGAACCGCGTCAGATGCCGCAACCGCGGTCGTCGAGCTCGCGCTTCTGGGTCTCGCACGGTTCGCCGGAGGCAATCACGCCGGCGCGGCGAAAGCCCTGGAGGCGGCATTCGCGGCGGACACGGACGCGCCGCGCCGCGCCTTCACCGCGTTCTTTCTGGGCTGGGTCCACGCGTTCGCGAACGACGATCGGCAGGCCGCGAACGCCTGGCGGCGCGCCGTGTTCCTAGATCCGCTGCTCGTGCCGGCGCACCTGGCGCTGGCCGACGCCTACGTGCGCCTGTCGCAGCCGGCTCTGGCCGCACAGGCCCTGCGGGCCGGCCTGACGGCGCTGCCCGACTCGCCGGAGCTTCTCGGCCGCCTGTCCCGATTGCAGCGTTGAACCCGCGGCCCCGGGCTCACGGATCGGTGGTGCCGGTGGGCGCCGGGGGGCGCAGCCGGGTCTCGACCCGCATGCGCTCGTCCGTGGCCGCGGCGAAGAACGGCTCCCACTGCCGGCGGATCGCGTCGAGCTTGGCAACGTGATCGGGATTGGCCTCGCGCCCGGTTCCGACCACGTACACGAACGCCTGCCGGTGGACGCGGGGCGACTCGTCGGCGCCCGGCACGCGGGCGCCCTCGACCTCGATGACGTCGGCGATCAGCACCTCGCGCTTCGTGCCGTTGAACGTCACCCCCACCTGCGGCGATCCGGTGCTGCGGGCCGGCGGCATCGCGTTGGTCGGCGCCTCGACGTAGAAGAACGAGGGCACCTCGTGGTCGTGGCGCAGGCCCATCGCGTACTGGTCGAGCGCGCTGTAGCCCTCGACCGCCGCCACGGTGCGGAACGACCCGCCGCCGAGGTCCTCGATGTCGTTGCCCTCCATCACCGACGCGTCGCTGTCGAAGAAGAAGCTCCAGTGGGCCCGCTGCCGGCCGAGGAGCGCCTCGGAGCGCTCCCGGTCGTGATTGCTGAACTCCATGAAGGCGAGCCAGCGATGGCCGGTCTCGTGGGCCAGCAGGCTCAGCGTGGTGTTCTCGCGGCTCACCTTCTTCTCCGCATCGTCGGAGTACTTCCCGAGCCAGCCCATGACGACGATGCTGGTCAGGGTGTCGCTGCCGAAGTCGGCCGGGATGTCGTAGACCGCCTGCCCGATGCCCTCGATCCGGTTGCCGATGGTGACCTCGTAGGCGAATGCATCGAACAGGACGGGCCAGTCCGTCCAGACGACGATCTGATCGTAGGCGTCCGGGTGCGACTGCAGGAGCTTCCGGGCCACCGCCACCGTGTCGAGCTCGCCCTGCACGGCGAAGCGCTCGCCCACCGCCGCGGCGCCGCCCGCCGACCCGGCGGCGGCGCTCAGGTCGACCGACTCGAACGTGGCGGTGCGCCCCGGGGAGATGCCGACGATGGCGTCGCCGAGCCCGACGTCCGGATCGAACGTCATCTCGATCACGCCGGTCGACAGCAGGCTGACCTGTACGGTGGTCGTGCTCTGCGATTCGAACCCCGGCACGTCGCACCACGTCACGGTAACGGCGTCGGCGCCGGACCGCGAGTACACGCCGCCGCCCGCCGAAGGATCGAGGTCGGCGAGAAACAGCGCGACGCGCGGGGGCCCCGTCAACAGGCGGGAAACGCCGCGGGCCGTGCTCGCGCTGTCGCCCTCCTCGAACGTGAGGTTGCCGTCGGAGTTGACGAACGCGCCGTCGTGGGTGTTGGCGTAGAAGGGGAAATCGAACCCCAGCGTCAGCGACGCGCTGTCGTCGTCGCCCAGAGTCAGGGACTCGCCCAGCGGCGAGCGCCAGGCGGCGGCCCCGAGATGCGTCACGTCGTAGCCGCCGTCGTCGTTCGCGGCGAACCGGAGCGTGACGTCCCGCAGGTCGTAGATGTTCGAGGCGCGGAACAGGTCGCCCTCGTTCTGCAGCACCGCGATCTCGCCCTCGTCGTCGGCGGACCCGGTCTCGGCCAGCGGTCCCAGCAACCCCCGCTCGACCGCGGTCCTGTGGTTCCAGACGCTGTCGAGCACACTCCAGCGGCCGCCGTCGTCCACGAACCCGAGCCGCTTGTCGCTCCCGAGCGGCGAGCCCGCCGCAACGACGCTCCGGAAGGCCGCCTCGGGAGACTCCGCCGGGCAGGGATTCTGCGCGGCGGCCGCACCAGGCGAGCAGACGGCTACCCCCCCCGCAAGGAGCGCAATCCGCAATCCGCCCGGCGTCGACACCGCGCGTCGCATGGCCGCTCCGATGGTCTAGAAGCCGAGCCGGAAGCCGATGCGCAGGAGGCTCGGGTTCATGATCTCGAGCGTCTTGCCCGGTCCCGTCGCTCCCTCGGCGGTCCCGACGTCGTACTGGCGCTTGAGCACGGTGCCCGCGTTCAGGATGTTGAACCAGTCGAGGTCCACGTTCATCGTGACGTCGTCGACGCGGAACTCCTTGCCGATCCGCAGGTCGAAGCTCTTGATGGCCGGCAGCCGGTGGGCGCCGACGTCGGGCGCGAGAAGAACGTCCTTGAACGCCGCCGCGTCCCGCGGATGCGCCTGGATCTCCTCGTAGTAGGGCTGACCGAAACCCTGCCGGAGCAGCAGGTTGGCGGCGACGTTGATGCCGAACGGCGCCTCGTAGAGCCCGTTGGCGACGAACTGGAACCGGGGGCTCACGTAGTAGAAGTCCGACTTTCCGCTGCCGGCCTCGCTGGTGATGACCAGGCCGCCGTTCCGCTTCGGGCTCGTGGGCGTCGGCGTCGGATCGACGATGGCCGCCGCCCGGTCCGTGAAGTACTCCCGGTGATCGTTGTAGGAGTAGGCGACACGGGCCATCCAGCGGTTGCTCAGCCGCTTCGTGAAGCTGGTCTCCCACCCCCAGTAGCCCTGGTGATAGCCCTCGCGGTTGCGCTCCTCCCGGCCGCCTCCGGGTGGCAGGGCCACGCCCGGCAGCGGCGCGTAGACGTCCTGACTGACCGAGCCGCCCCCGCCGGCGCCCGGCAGCATTGCGGCGATGGTGTCCACCACGCCGTAGTCGGCGGACGTCAGGCCAATCAGGGGCCGCCACGTGAAGTTGCTGAACCGCCGCCAGGTCACCGACGCGGACAGTGCGGAGTTCGGAATCGGCAGCTCCCGATCGATGCCGAAGATGGCCTCGTGCGTCCGCGGCGACGTCAGGTCCGAGGCGACCTGGTTGACGCTCTCGGTCGACGTGGGGTTGGCGGGATCGAACCCGTCGGCGAAGAGGATGCCGTTGTCGAGCAGGAGCTCGTCCGCCTGCGTCACGCCGTCGCCGTTGAAGTCGATCGCGTAGTAGTAGACGGCCGAATAGTCGACCGGTCCGGCGAGGCTGCCGGAAGCGCCCGCCGGCAACTGCGAGGCGAACTGCCCGTAGCTCGCCCGGACGAGGGTGTCCGACTCCTCGCCGAGCGCGTAGCTGACGCCGACGCGCGGCGCCAGGATGTCGAAGACGTGCGTGTTGCTCAGGGGCGATGCCGTCAGGGCGGGCAGCACGTCCGGCACCAGCGGGTTCGCCGGGCGGCTCGACTCCAGCAGCGACGCCGCCGACCGATCGAACCGGACGCCGACGTCGATGGTCAGACGGTCCAGCGAGATCCGGTCGCTGGCATAGAAGCTCAGGTAGCGGCCCTCCGCGTTCACGGAGGAGTCGCCGAAGATGATGGGCAGCATCAGGCCGTTGTCGGGATAGCTGTCCAGATGCAGGGAGAGCGTCCCCGATCCGGGCCAGACCGTTTCCGTCCGGACGCCGTTCCGCCGCCAGTTGAAGCCGAACCGCAGCTCGTGGTCGCCGCGGAACCAGTTGGCGTCGGCGTCGATCACCGACTGGGGGCGCCAGGACCGGAAGTCCAGGTAGGAGTTGTGGTAGACGCGGTTCACGTCGCGGTAGACGTCCTGGTCCAGACCGCCGCGGGGCGTCAGGAAGAAGCCCCAGTTGTACTGCGTCGCCTTGGCGCTGACCACCAGGTCGCTACCGACCCAGTTGGCCGATCCGGTGAACAGGCCCGCGCCGCTGCCCCCCTGGTTCCAGGTGGTCTCGTCCGGCCGCGTCGGCCCGGCGTTGCGCCCCAGCTTGATCTTCGCCCCGTTGAAGTGGTTGAAGCCGAGGCGCAGGCCGTCGGTCACCTGCCCCTGCACCTTCAGGGCCCGGTTGGTCAGGGTGGTGCGGTCGGCGGTGTCGATGAGCGTCCGCAGCCGGATGTCGGTCTCGCCGAGCGAGCCCCAGGCCCACAGCCGGTCCCGCACGAGCGGCCCGCCGACCTCGAAGCCGTAGTCGGCGTACTGCTCCATCCGGTTGCCCTTCTTCGTCTCGCCGCCGATCGACTCGGCCAGGTCGTCCGACAGGTTGTTGCGCTGCATGCCCTCGTTGGCGAAGTAGCCGCGCAGGCTGCCGTGGTACTGGTTGGTGCCGCTCTTGAGCACCACGTCCACCGCGGCGCCGGGGGTCTGGTTCCGCACGTCCGCCCCGCCGGTGTTGATGCGCACCTCCTGGAACTGATCGAAGTCCCAGTAGGTGGGCGACGAGAGCGACGCCATGTCGGTGATCACGACGCCGTCGAGCGTCCAGGTGTTCTCGCCGCTGCTCGCGCCCTTGGCCACGTAAATCGACTGCTGGCCCGATTCCGCCCCGCCGACGTTGACGCGGTCGACGACGACGCCGGGAATCGTCTGCAGCACGACCCACGGGTCGCGCGCGGAGGGAATCTCCTGCAGCTCCTCCACCGTCACGTGCGTGTCGGTGCTCTGGCGGCGCGGGTCGATGATCGGGGCCGAGCCGGAGACCGTCACCGTCTCCTCGACGCCGCCGACCTCGAGGGTCGCGACCAGTGGGGACGCCGACGCCGCCCGCACCTGCACGGCCGTGTCGACGAACGTGCGAAAGCCCTGCAGCGTGACGCTCACCTCGTAGGTGCCGACGGGCAACCGCAGCAGGTGCGCCTCGCCCTGCACGTCGGTGAAGACGTTGGATCGATCCTGCGGACCCGTGACGGACACGGCGGCGCCCGGCAGCACGGCGCCGGTGGTGTCCTCCACCGTCAGGTCGATCCGGCCCAGGTCGACCTGGGCCGCAACGGGCGACGCCAGCAGGACGAGCGCGAGCCCGCCGGCCGCGCCCGGATTCGGAAGGTAGATTCGCCGCTTCATGTCGCCGCCTCCATCACGTGCGCAGGAGCGGCTGATGACCGGCGCCTGAGTCCCGGCGACTCGCCGCGATCCCGCCACGTACTTCCATGTTAGCAGCAGAATAGTGAGGAAACGAAGAATTCCGGCGCCAACGTGAGCTCGCGATCATCGCCACCCCTCGAGCAGGCCGTCCAGGCGCCGGTTACGCCCGCCGTGGAACGCCGGCCTGTTGCGCTGCCGGCTCAGCGGTCTGCGCCCCCGAAGCGGCGGGCCGCCGCGGCCCGTATCTCCGCCGCGCGCCGGCGCCCCCCGAACATCTCCCACAACTGCGCCGCCAGCCGGTAGCCGGCCGGGGTGGGGGCGGCCTCGAGCAGTTCTCCGATGGTACGGGCCGCCGCCTCGGACTCGCCCTGCGACTGGTAGAGCATCGCCAGCGCCGACCGCGCCCGGGTGTCCTGCGGAGCCATCCGGACCTCTTCTCGCAGGTGGCGCTCGGCCTCGGCCGGACGCTCCAGGCGGGCCAGCGTGTCGCCCAGGTGGAAGTGCAGCCCGGCCAAGGCCAGCGTACGCGCCTGCACCGCGGCCAGCGTCCGCTCGAAGACCGGTAGCGCCTCCGCGTACCGTCCGTCCTCGTGCAGAATCCTCGCTTCGACGAAATCCGGGAGCGGCAGCGTGGGATCGGCGCCCCTGGCCAGCGCGGCGTGACGCCGCGCGGCGGCGCGGTCGCGCCTCGCCAGCGCGATCCGGGTCAGCAGCTCGTGGGCGCGCGCGCGGCGGTCGGCGGTCCGCGCGACATCCGCCGCCAGCAGGCCGTGCTCCCGGGCCTCGTCCAACCGCTGCAGCCGGAGCTCGGTCGCCGCCACGGCCAGAAGCCCCGTGGAATCGGCCGGGTTCAGCGCGACCGCCCGTCGATACGCCTCGACCGCCCCGCCGAGGCGCCCGGTGCGCGCCTGCAGGTTGCCGAGCTGCAGCCAGACGTCGGCCATCTCCGGGTTGCCGGCGAGAATCTCCTCCAGCCGCGCGATCGCCGCCTCGAACTCGAGGCGGCCGGCGAGGTCGACCGCCTCTCGATAGCCTGCGAGCACGTCCGTCTCGTCCTTGGGGTCGGGCAGCGCCGCGGCCGGGGTCCGGGTGTCGACCGCACCGCCGCCCCCCAGGTACCCGAGCGACCGCAGGCGACGCAGCACGTCGTCGGACACCCCGGCGGGCGTCCCCAGCGCCCCTTCGCCCCGCAAGCGGTCGAGCGCCGCCCG
Organism: Vicinamibacterales bacterium; assembly: GCA_963662835.3. GTDB lineage: Bacteria > Acidobacteriota > Vicinamibacteria > Vicinamibacterales > UBA8438 > WTFV01. The sequence goes on along the minus strand of CAXXVU020000002.1, from coordinate 3,875,212 downwards.
CAGGTCGCGCACCGTGCGCCCCCGTTGGGCGGCGAGGTTCTCCCGCTCGCCGGGATCGGCGACCAGGTCGTAGAGCTCCTCCCGCGGCGCCCGGATGTACCGATACCGGTCGGTCGTCAGCGCGTACAGCTCGCTCCACCCGAAGTGGTAGCGCGGGTACAGCGCCTCCGCGTAGAGATGCCGCGTCGGCCAGCCCTCGCCGTCGCCCGCGAGCAGCGTCCGCAGCGAGCGCCCCGGCAATTCCTGCGGCACCGGCGCGCCGGCCAGATCCAGCAGCGTCGGCAGCAGGTCGACGTGCTGCACCGGAACTTCCACGCGCTGCCCCGCCCCCCGGCCGCGGGGCAGCTTCATCACCAGCGGTACGCGAATGGCTTCATCGTAGAGAAAGACCCCGTGCTCCTGCTCGCCGTGGTCCCCGAGCCCCTCGCCGTGATCCGACAGCAGGACGATCAGGGCATCGTCGTACAGGCCGCGCCCGCGCAGGGACTCGAACAGGCGGCCGACGATCTCGTCGGCGTAGGCGATCTCGCCGTCGTAGGGCTCGTAACGCGAGAACCGCTCCGGCGGCGCATACGGCGTGTGCGGCTCGTAGAGATGCAGGAACAGGAAGAACGGCGAATCGACGCCTGCGTTCTCATCGAGCCAGCGCTCCGCCGCCGCCAGCGAATCGCCGCCGTCCCGCTGCACCTGCACGCTCGGCGCGTCCGGGGGAGCCGGCGGCAGCCGGTCGTCGTAGGAGTCGAACCCGCGCGCGAGGCCGACCTCTCTCCGCAGCACGTAGGACGAGACCGCGGCGGCCGACCGGTAGCCGAGCGGCGCCAGCAGCTCCGGCAGCAGAGCCCGCTCCGGACCGAGCGCGAAGCCCAGGTTGTCCCGCACGCCGTGGTCGACCGGCAACAGGCCGGTGAACAGCGACACGTGCGCCGGCAGCGTCTGCGGCGAGTGCGAGTAGGCGCGCTCGAACAGCACGCCGTCGGCGGCGAGCCGGTCGATGGCCGGGGTCGCCACCCCCGCGTACCCGTAGGCGGGCAGCCGGTCGGCCCGCAGGGTGTCGATGGAGACGAGCACGATCGGTCCCGAGACCCGCACCGGAGGCGCGCGCAGAAACCACACGAGCGCCGCCGTCGACAGCACCCCGAGCAGCAGCAGCCCCAGCCGCGGCCCCAGCCGCCTGCGCGGACCGCCCTCGACGGTCGGACGCGGCGCCCGCGGCCCTCCGGACGGTCGCCGTCGCTTCCTCGTCATGGTCGCCGCGTCATCGCAGGCAGTGGCCCGATCCTGTCCACAGCCATGGATCTTCGTGGAGTCCGGCCGGCATGCGCAAGCGCCGGCCGGGGTGCACAAGCACGCCGATCAGATCTCGACGCCCAGCAGCCCCTTGCAGGCGAAGCCGGAGGCCATCGACAGCACCAGGAAACCGGCCAGCCAGTCGACCGGCAGGCCGAGCAGGCGCAGGTCGAGCGGCGGATAGGCGACCTCTACCGCCTCGACCCCGTCGCCGCGAATCGGCGGCTCCCCGGGATGGAGCAGCAGATCGAGCGCCCCCCGTCCCGTGCGCCGCCGCGGCACCGCTTCCCAACCAGTACCACCGACCAGCGTCTTGATCACCGTTTCGCCGCCCACCTCCAATCGCAGCGCATGGCGGCCGGGACGGTCCACGCGCACGCGCCAGGCGATCTCGCCGGTGACCGGAGTTCTCACCGGCGGCGTCTCCACGGTGACGCCCGCCGGCGCGTCCAGCGCCAGCGGGCGGTCGAGCGCGGACGCATCGCGTACCGTCGCGATGACGACCACAGCGGAGCCCGGCTCGACGGGCCGGACGGCGAACCGCAGGTGGAGCTGGACTGCAATCAGCACCAGCGGCGCGGCCAGAATCAACATCGGCACGGCGGCGAGACGCAGGAATCGGAACGTGTCGACCACGATCAGCCGCTGCAGCCGCAGCACGACCCCGACGTCCCGCCGGAAGAGCCGCACGCCGAGCAGGTTGCCCCGGATGCGGTCCCGCACGGCACGGATCCGGACCTGATCCGACAGGCGGCCGAACAGCCGGACGAACAGGACGCCTGTAGCGCCGGAGAGGGCCGCCAGCCCGACCATGGGCGGCAGCGATCGGAATGGCAGGCACAGGACATCGAAAGCCGTGGTCAATGCCGCATTGCCCAGGTCGACCAGCGCAGCCATGTTCTGCGAAGTGCTCCCCGCGAGCCGCTACGAGAGGTAGCCCAGGCCCTTCAGCCGCTTCCTGATCGCCTCTTCGGAATCGTCGCTCTCCAACCGGGACATCTCCTTCTCGACCGCGTGCTCGATGAACTCCTCCACCGTGGCGTAGCCGGCCGCGGCCGCGTGGCGGGCCGCCTTCTCCAGCAGCGCCCTGTCGATCTTCACTCGCGATCCGAACATGTGCACCTCAACGCGGCGCGATCGTATCCCGCCCGATCATCTCCGGCAGCGGCGCGACCCCGAACTCGTCCAGCACGGCGACGGTCAGGTCGGCGAGCGAGGGAGCGTCGAGGGTGATCCGCCGGTTGGTCAGCAGCACCCCGGGCACGAGCCGGTAGTCGTTCTGGTGGTCGCCGCTCCACGGGTCCTCGTTGTCGACGAAGACGTCGGCGGTGAACTCTCCCAGCGGACTCTCCCACGAGCTGCGGTAGCCGCGGGCATGGCCGACGATGAGGTCCGGCCCCAGCTCCACGTGCGGGCCGGCGTATCGTTCCCGGGTACGGTGGACCAGGCTGACCGGATGGCCGCCGCTCCGCGGATCGACCATCGCCAGCAGGTCACGCTCCAACTCGTCCAGCAGCCGCTCGTAGTCGGCGCCGGGCTCCACCACGCCTTCCCGCTCCCGCCCCCGCAGGTTGACGTAGATCCCGGCCAGCCCGAAGGCGTAGGCGCGGGTTCGGTTCCAGTCGACGTCCGCGAACAACGGCGCTCCGCTCCGTTCCGCCGGATCCCGCAGCGTGACGTAGCCCCGCTCGGCCAGCCAGGTGTTCAGGTTGACGCCGGTGTGGAAGGGCGCGAAGCCGTGGTCGGACATGACGATCAGGGTCGTCTCGTCGCCGACCGCCCGCCGTACCCGGCCGAGCGCCTCGTCCATCTGCTCGTAGAGGGCCCGGATGCCGTCGCCGAGAAGCGCATCCGGCTCGTGGAACGGATGCGCCGGATCCGCGTAGCGGTAGAGCATGTGCGAGCCCTGGTCGACGCTCGAGAAGTAGAAGAACAGCAGCCCCTCGTCGAAGTCGTCGAGCAGGTGGTCCAGCGCGCGCCGCCGCTCTTCGTACACGAGTTGCGCCTGTTCCCGGAACTCGTGTCCGTCGAACACCCCTTCGGAGAACGCGCTCGTCTCCTGCGGCAGCTCCTGCGTGTAGAAGGGACCGAGCACGTCGTGCAGATCGCCGGCCCAGCCGGAAGGGTTGGACAGCGGCAGCGCCGGATCCGCCGGATCGATCTGCAGCGGGCTCACATAGAGCCGGAAGACGGGCCGCACCTGCTGCAGGTAGAAGCGCGCCAGGGCGCTCATGGCAATGCCGGGCGCCGCATCGAAACGGACGCGCACCCAGTCGCTCCACTCGCCCTCGTTCAGCACGAGCACCGTCTCCTCGACCGTGACGCGGGCGACGGGCGCGTCGCGGTCGATGTGGACCTCGAAGTCGACCGTCATCTCCGGGTGCTCGTATTCGATCGCACCGCCCGTGGCCCTGCCGCGCGGAATCCGACGGCGCCGGAACGGGCTCGGCGGCCCCTGGAGCTGCGCGCTCACGCGCTGATCGATGACGTCCACCAGCTCGATGCGGCCGGTCATCCCCGCCTCGTTCGCGAGCGGCGCGCTGGTGAAGAACGAGTAGGTGCCGTGCGTCCCCAGCAGGTCCGGCGTCCCCATGCCGGCGAACGAGCGTCCGCCGCTCTGCACCGGCGGGAAGTTGACCGGCATCCGGAACACGGTGGTGTCCACGCCGGCCGCGTCGAGCAACTGCCACAGCGCCTGTCCCCGCCGATACAGCGTGACCTCCTGTCCGGTGAGCGGCAATACCCAGGACCCGAACGCAAGAGACCGTCCGGGCGGCGAGATCGAATAGAAGGGCTCCACCGGCTGCATCGTCGCCGGATCGCGGTGGACGAAGTCGAAGATCCCGTGTCCGCCCGGGTCGAGGCCGGTGATGAAGGTGGACCACGCCACCGGGCTGAGGGGCGGCATGGTGGTCTGCAGCGGCGTGAAGTCCCCCACGCGGGCGAGCCGCGCGAAGTTGGGCAGCCGCCCCTCGTCCATGAAGCGCTCGAGCAGCCCGTGGTCCAGGCCGTCGATGCCGAGCACGATGACCCGCTTGCCGCCGGATCCGGTATCGCTGCAGCCTGCCCCCGCGAGGCTCAGCGCCACGAGCGCGACGGCCATCAGGCGCCGGATCCGAGACTGCTGCGGATGCGGCGGACGGCTCGGCGACGGGGCCGCGGGCGCCCGGGCCGCCGACGGCGCGGTGCGAGGGCACGTCGGTCGCGCACACGTCATGGCGTGGTCCCGGCCGCGGGCCGGCTCGCCGGCACTCCCGCGCTCGGCGCGGCCTCCGCGCCGGGCAGCAGCGAGCGCCCGTCGCACCACGCGGGCACCGGCACGCCCAGCAGGTCGAGCACCGTCGGTCCGACGTCCATGATGCTCGGCGACTCGGCCAGGATCGGCCGGTCGGCGAACAGCATCCCCGGCACGTCCGGCGGGTTGAAGTTGTGATCGCCGCTCCACGGCCGGGTGTTGTCCTCGAGGACCCGCTCGGCGATGCCGCCGGTGACCGACGTCCAGCCGACCCGGTGGCCGGGGCGGAAACCCACTATCAGGTCGGGAGCATCGTCGACGTAGGGACCGGAGTAGACCTCGCGGGTGTCGTACACCTCGCGTACGGGACGAACCCCGTCGGCCTCGTCGACGAGCGCGCGGAGGCGGTCCCGGATCTCCCGCTTCACCGCCGCCGCCTCCCCGCCCGGTTGCACGATGCCCCGCGCCTCGCGGCCGGCCAGATTCAGGTAGATGCCGCCGAACCCGACCGCGTAGGCGCGCGTGCGGGCCCAGTCGACGTCGCCGAGCAGATCCCTCCCGGCCGGCTCGTCCCCCCGCACGGCAAGGAACCCCTCCTCGTGGAGCCAGCGGTTCAGCTCGACCCCGCGCCGGAACGGCTTGAACCCGTGGTCCGACATCACGAACACCGCGCTGTCCTCCCCCGCCGCCGCGAGCGTTCTCCCGACCAGCGCATCCATCTCCACGTACAGCTTGCGGATGGCGTCGCGGTGCTTCGCGTCGCGGCCGCGGTTGGCCGGGTGAGCCGGATCCAGGTGTCGGAAGAACATGTGCTGCAGCCGGTCCGTGATGTCGAAGACGCAGACAACGGCGCCCGAACGGGTCTTGTCGAGCGCATCGAAGAACATCCGTTCCCGCTCGGCGTGAATCAGGTACGCCTGATCGAGGAACGCCTGCTCGTCGATCACGCCCTCGTTGAGCGCGGAGGTGTCCTCGGCGAGCCCCAGCGTCGCGTAGCGCCCCTGGGTCTTCGACAGGTACACGGCATAGGTGAACGGATGCGAGATCGGCAGCGCCGGCCGATCCGGATCGATGTGGATCGGCGTCATGTAGAGCTTCAGGTGCGGATCGGTCTCCAGCAGGTAGAAGCGTGCGATGCCGTTCGCCGTCAGGCCGGGGCCCGCCCTGAAGCGCAGCGCGATCCAGGGCGAGTACTCGCGGCGCCGCAGCGCATGGACGACGCCCTGCAGGTGCAGCTCGGCGCCCCCGTTCGCTGCTGCGCGCACCTCGAACGGAAGCTCCAATCGGGCGCCCCCCTCCCGCACGCCGTTCTCCGGCCCCGCGATGACGGCCCGCGCCACGCCGCCTCCCCACTCCACCGGCACTCGCTCGCCGCCGGTCAGCGACAGCCGCTCGTCCGGATCGCTGCTGAAGTAGCCGTACGTCCCCTGGCTTCCGCGCAGGTCGGGCACGCTCATCGCCGACAGCAGCGTGCCGTCGAAGGGCTCGGCGGGAAACGTGATCGGCACCCGCAGGATCGTGCTGGGGATGCCGTGGTCCGCCAGCGTCCGCCAGAACGGTCGGCTGCGCCGCGCACCCCGGATGCGGGGCCTGCCGAGCGGCAGGCGCAGTGGTCCCACCCGAAGCGTGCGCCGCGGCGGCTCCACCCGCGCCGAGCCGAGCTCCGGCCGGTGCGACCGGCGGTTCGGCGTCAGGAAGTCGAAGATGCGGTGCTTGCCCGGATTGCAGCCGGTCTGGAACGAGGCCCAGGCGACCGGGGACTCGGCCGGAAGCGTGGTCCGCAGCCGGTGGAAGGCGCCCTCGGCGCGCAGCCGGGCGAAGTGCGGCAGCACGCCTTCGTCCATGAGCCGCTCGGTCAGCTCGGGATCCTGCCCGTCGAGGCCCATCACTATCACCCGCCTGACGCGGCCGGAGATCCGAGTGCGTCCACCGCGGCCCCACCGGACCGCCAGGCGCAACGGCCAGGTCGCCAGCGTGAGCACCGCCAGCGCCAGCGTCCAGAGCAGGACGAACAGCGAGGAGACGAAGGCGAAGCCCGCGCCCGGCCCCACGTAGGCGAGGGCCGGCGCCGGGACGCACAGGATCGCGCCCGCCGTCAGGAGGAAACCCGCCACCGGCAGGCGACCCGCTCGTGGCGGACGTCCCGCCCGGGCGGCGCCCGCCACCCGCCCCCAGAACACCGCGTTCATCCCCGGGAACGGCCCGGCCATGAGATATCGGACTCCTCGCCGGCGCGCTGGCGATAGAGTCGGGGATCGACGGCCCACGCCATGCGCTCGACGTCCAGGCGGTTGCCCAGGAACCGGTTCAGCTGCTCCGCCACGGTCCGCGGATTCTCGATCGCGGTCCGATGGTCGACGTACAGCACTTCGCACTCGGCCCGGGCCGCCAGCTCCCGCTCCACCTTGCTCAGGTGGGCCGCGAACGCGCCGGCCAGCCGACCGTCCTCGCCAGCGTCGCTGCCCGGTTCGCCGCGGCGCTCCAGCATCCTGCGCTGCGAGACGAGCACTTCCGCCAAATCCCGGCGGACGAAGACGATGCGGTAGCGCTCGCCCGCGGGCAGGTGCTTCAGGAAGTAGGAAATGACCTTGACGCCCTTGCCGCGGGCGTCACGGAACCACGCCGTGTCCATGCCGGTCTGGAGCTGCTTGACCCGCTCCAGCTCGAAGTAGCCGCGCGGGTTGTCGTCGTCTGGCGCCCGGACGCCGTCGGTCAGCACGTCCAGCCCGCCGGCGGCCAGCATGCCCATGAACATCGAGGTCCCGGACCGCGGCAGCCCGGAAACGACGACCACCGACCGCTCGACGCCGGGGCGCCCGCCGCCGAAGAGCCGGCGCAGAAACGCTGCCACGGTCACCCCGCACCACGGTGCGAACGGATTCTTCATGCACGCTGGCAACGACAATCGGCCGCTGCAGCTTGGGTCCAGGGGCTCTCGCGCCGGCTCACTCCGGCAGCGCGAGCGCGACGTACTCGCTCGGCATGTCCTCCCAGCCGACGGTGACGACGATGTACTGCCGGCCGTCGACCATGTAGGTCATCGGCGCGGACGTCGTTCCGCCGGGCAGCTCCATCTCCCAGACCACGTCGCCGGTCAGCTTGTCGTAGGCCCGGAACATCTTGCCGCCGGCCCCGCCCCAGATCGGCTGCAGGACGACCACCCCGGCGTTGCCCCCTTCGCCGAGGAACACGAACGACTTCGTCACCAGGGGCGAGACCCGGCCCGGCTGGCCGAGCGGCGGCAGGTCCAGATCCTGCAGCAGGGGATGGTCGCGCGGGCCGTCGCCGTTGGCCTTCGACCAGAGGATCTCCCCCTTCTTCAGGTCGATGGCGACCAGCCGGCCGTACGGCGGCTTGAAGATCGGCAGCTCGTTGGGACCTTCCAGGGGCGCCAGCGTCTGCACGACGAGGCGCATGTCCGAGCGGGGATGCTCGGACGGCACGATGCCGATGACCGCCTCGCTGTGGACCGACGGCACGTACAGGATGCCGGTCTCCGGATCGACGGCCGAGCCGCCCCAGTCGGCACCGCCGACCACGCCCGGCATCTGCAGGGTCCCCTTCGTCCCGCCCGGCGAGTCGTCGACCAGCGACGGCGCGGTGAAGAGCGGACCGGTCGTGTACTGCTCGAAGACCTCGAGTGCGTCGCGCCGCAGCTCCGGCGTGAAGTCGATCAGGTCGTCGACGCTGGTGCCCTGCTGGTCGAACGCCGGCGGGCGGGTCGGGAACGGCTGGGTCGGCGCGTACCACTCGCCCGGCACGTCCCCGGGCGGCACCGGCCGCTCCTCGATCGGCCAGACCGGCTCGCCCGTCACGCGATCGAAGACGTAGGTGAACGCCTGCTTGCTGACCGCGGCGACCGCCTTGACCGGCTCCGCACGCCCCTCCACCTGCAGATCGATGACGTTCGGGGCGGCCGGGAAGTCGTAGTCCCAGATCCCGTGGTGCACCGCCTGGAAGTGCCAGACCCGCTCGCCGGTGCGGGCGTCGAGACAGACAAGACTCTCCGCGAACAGGTTGTCGCCGGGGCGGTAGCCCCCGTAGTAGTCGTTGGTCGGCGTCGACAGCGGGACGTACACCAGGCCGAGCTCCGCGTCCGCGCTCGGCCAGGCCCACATGTTCGTGTTGCCGCTGTACTCCCACGACGCCCGGTCCTCGGTGAGCGCGGTGAGCCACGTCTCGTTGCCCGGCTCCCCTTCCCGCGGGACGACGTGGAAGATCCAGACCTGCTCGCCGGTCCGCACGTCGAAGCCGCGCACGTCGCCGGGAGGCATCTCCTTCATCGCCGGCATGTTCGGGTTGGTGACGTCGGTCATGGCCGAGCCGATGACGACGATATCGCCGACCACGAGCGGCGGCGACCCCCAACTGAAGGTCTCCCACGGCCGGTCGAACCCCTGCGTCAGGTCCACCTCCCCGCCTTCCCCGAAGTCGGGGTAGCGCTCGCCGGTACGGGCGTTCAGCGCCACCAGGTAGGAACCCACCACCGCCAGCACGCGGGCGTCGTCGCTCTGCGGGTCGTCCCAGTAGGCGACCCCGCGGGTCTGGCGCACGCGCGTGAACGGCTCGCCGTCGCGGTCTGGCGGCGTGTCGAACCAGAGCACCTCGCCCGTCGCGGCGTCGAGCGCCGCCACCGTGCCGAGGGCCGAGCTGATGTAGAGCCGGCCGTCCGCCATCAGCGGCGTGTTCTGCGAGGCGACGGAGGGAGTGAAGTCCTCGCGGCCCTCCCGCATGGCCTCCGGCAGCACCGACTGCCGCCAGACGATCTGCAGGTCGCCGATCGTCTCCCGGTTGATCTGGTCCAGCGGCGAATACTTGGTGCCGGCCGCGTCCGACCCGTAGGACCGCCACTCCACGTCCTGGGCCTGCGCCGGCGGTACGGCAAGGGCCGCGAGGATCGCTCCGCTCGCGAACAGGGCCGGCGTGCCGGCAAGCAGGCTCCGCATGTCACATTTCGAGGATCGTGTTTCCATCGTCGTCCCGGCGCACCGTCAGTGTTGCGAAGTCGCGCTTCGCGCCGCATCCCGGGCAGGTCGTCGTCGACGCCTGCTCCAGGTAGTCCGCATCGAAATCATCGAGGGCCAAATCGATCGACGCGCGATACCCGTCGCGGTGACGTGCCCGCAGTGCAGGCACGTCACCGTGGTCTCCTCCGCGGGAGTCGCCGTCCGCCGCCCCCGCTACCGCTCCGCCGCGATCTCGTCGTAGAAGCCCGGAATGCTCCGTCGCATGAACAGGCCGTTCTCGGCCATCGTCCAGCTCAGCTCCGCCGTCACGATCTCCGCCGGCGCGTCGTCCTTCGCGAGGCCGCCGTCGATCAGCTCCCGCATCCGCGTGCGGACGGCGACGAACTGATCCCGGAACGCCTGGACGTCGGCCCGCGTCATCAGGCCGCCGTGACCGGGGATGGCCGTATCGAAGTCGAGCGCCAGGATGCCGTCGAGCACGCCGAGCCACTCCTTGCTGCTCCCGCCGTTCGCATAGTCGATGAAAGGCGCGGTGCCGTGCAGGAGGTCGCCGCCGTGGACGGTCCGCAGGTCCGGGAAGTAGACGACCGAGTCGCCGTTGGTGTGGCCGCGGCCCAGGTGGTGCGCCCGGACCTCGACCCCGCCCAGGTGCACGGCGGTCTGGTCGGTGTAGACGATGCGCGGCGGCGCGTCCTGCTCGTTGCGGATCATGTTCTTCCGCGCGTTCTCGTGGGCGATGACGTCCGCCGAATCGATGAACCCGACGTTGCCGCCGGCGTGATCGCCGTGGTGGTGCGTGTTGATGACGTAGCGGATCGGCTGGTCGGTCACCTCGGCCACCCGCGCCTTGATGCCGTCGACGTTGCGCGGGAACTTGTCGTCGATCAGGATGACGCCCTCGGACGTCACGCGCACGCCCACGTTCCCGCCGACCCCGTTGATGTAGTAGAGGCCGTCCTTCACCGGCGTCACGCTCAGCGACTCCGGCTCCTGGCCCGCCACGACGATGACGATTGCCGCGGCCGCGGCGAACGCAGCCACGATGCCCGATCTGGAACTGCCACGCATGTCGTTTCTCCCTCCCGGCAATCACCCGACGAAGGCCCAGGCGCCACCATCCGCACCCGCAGCCTGTCACGTCGGCCCGATTATAGGCCCACGTCCACTCTCCGAAAATGATTCGCCCATCGTCGCCCTGCAAGCGGCGGGCGACGCGGGCGAGCCCCGGGGTCGATTCAGGTTCCGCGTAGCTTGCCGGTGCGTTCTTCCCCGGCGAGCGCCAGAACTCGGTTTCGAACCGTGTCCGACATCCACATGCCGGTGTTCTCCAGCCGATCGACAAGAGGCTCGATGCGCTCCGTCAACCCGCGAGCCTTGGCCTCGACAAGAACTCCGAGTGTTCCCCGCACGTCCAGCCCGGCACTCCGCGCGATGCGCCGCGCGTGTCGGTCATCCAGGAGGACGGTGCGTTTCGGATGCTCCAACGCCAGGGCCAGCGCAGCCAATTCGCCGCGCCCCAAGTCCAGCGTCAGCCACTCGGACGGAATGACCCCCGGATCTACGATCCGCAGCCAGTCGTAGCCGGCCGGATCCGGAACGTCGTATCCCCGCCTTCGTCCCTCCTCCAGCTCCATCTCCACGGCCTTGGGAATCCAGACGTCGCCACCCAGCGCCGGCAGCCAGCCGAGAACCTGAATGCGGTAGAGATAGAGCAACGGCGACGTGTTGCTGACAACCTCAGCCATGCCGCTGTTCCAGCTCGTCCAGCTCCGCATCCAGCGGGAAGACACGGTAGCGACCGAGAGACAGGAGAAACTCGACGCGGGGCATGCCGGCGAGTTCAGCGGCTCGTCCGGACGACAGTCGACCGAGTTCGTAGAGCTTGACGGCGGCCAACATGCGAAGTTCGTTGGCAAACGCCTGCTCGTCGGTCTTCTCCGCCAACAGCACCTTTTCCGGTACGGTGATTGCGATGCGACGTGTCGTCACTCCTTCTCCTTCGGACACCCTACCGCCGAGGACGTTCGCCACGCCAGCGCGCGGCGTGGCGTCAGGACAGTTCAGCCAACAGCGCGGCGCCGTCGTCGCAGTCGATGATCCGGTCGCCGATCGCGGCGAGGCGGTCGTGATCGTCGACGCCGGCCAGGACGTCGGCCAGCCGCTCCGCGGTCACCGTGTCGAACTTGCGTGACGCCAGCCGGCCCAGGAGCGCCCGTTGTGCGGCGACCCCCTCGGCGCGCCCTGCCCGCAGACCGGTGCCGTGAGCCTGCCGCCGGTGGCGGCCGATCTGCGGGTCGTCGTCCGGGGTCGTGCCCTCCTGCCGGCCCAGCCTGCGGCCCACGCGGGTCAGGTCGGCCAGCGTTCGGGGGCTCATGTGCGCCTCGTTCAGCGCAGCATGGATCCTGGCCGCCGGCCATCCCGGAAACGCGCGGCTCTCCGCCGACACCCGGAAGCGCCCCTCGTCGAGCCGATAGATCGTCAGGCCCGGCCGGAGCCGCCGCGGGCGACTCGGCGACGGGGTGTCCGGCGTCTCCACCCACACTTCCGGGAACCCCCAGGATTCGTACAACCCGAGCTTGTTGCGGCGGACGTCGGTGGTGTGATCCACCTCCAGGATCACGTCCGGCAGCGGGTCTTCGTCCCGGATGATGGCCGGGTCGCTCGGCTTCCAGCGCCCCGGGCGCAGGTAGATGGTCTGGTCCGCGACCATCACCCGCCGGGGTCGGCCCGCACCGTCCCGCTCCATCAGGTAGACGGCGCCGTAACAGCGGATGCGCGACCCGCGCTCCAGCGAGATCCGGGTCAGGATCTCGCTCAGGACGTTGGGCGGACCCTCGTGGACCGGACCGGCGTCGCGCAGGACCTGTGCGGTCGACGACGCGCCATCCCAGTACTCGATCCGTCCGTCGTAGGCCCAGACCTCCTCCCAGGTCATGGAGACGGGGTCGCAGCCGGGAAACTCCATCGCCGGCGCCGGGTCGGCCCGCTCCGCGCCGGCGTCACCCGCAATCGATGCGAGGCCGTCGCGCTCGCCCACGTACTTCGTCGCCATTGCCGTCCGCCTCCTCCGTTCCAACCTCCATCATGCCACACCGGGCCGGCGACGCGGACTCGATGGCACCCGGCTTCCAGGTTGCCCGGCCGCCGCGCGATCGGACCGCCGTATACAATGCGAGGAAGGGAGAACGGCGATGACAGAGCGCGCTTCGAGCATCGGACGAACGGTCGTCGTCGCGATAGTCTTCACCCTCTGGTGCGCCGGCGCCATCGCCCACGCCGCCGATTGGCCGCAGTTCCGGGGACCGACCGGCCAGGGGCACGCCCCCGACGCGGCCGCCCCGCTGGAGTGGAGCGAGACGGAGAACGTCACCTGGAAGGTGCCGGTAGAAGGCCGCGGCTGGTCCTCGCCGGTCATCGCCGACGGCCGGCTGTGGCTGACGACGGCTGTGACCGATCCGCGTGCAGGAAGCTCACTCAGGTTGCTCGCCTACGACGTCGAGTCCGGGGCCAACACCGTCGACGTGGAGGTGTTCGGCAGCGACGAGACGTACCTCCTCAACCCCAAGAACAGCTTCGCCTCGCCGACGCCGGTTCTCGATCCGGGCGGCGAGCGCGTCTACGTCCACTTCGGGGCTGCGGGCACGGGGGCCGTCAGCACGGACGGCGACCTTCTCTGGCGCAGGCGCTTCCCCTACATCTCGCAGCACGGGAACGGCGGCTCGCCGATTCTCCACGACGGCCGGCTGGTGGTCAGCATCGACGGCTACGACACCGCCTATCTGGTGGCGGTGGACGCACGTACCGGCGAGGAGCGCTGGCGCTCCAACCGACCGGATCCGGTATCGCAGGCCTATTCCACCCCCCTGCTCATTCGCGTTGGCGATCGGGAACAGATCTTCAACGTCAGCGCGTTCCGCGCCAGCGGGCACGATCCGGCGACCGGCCGGGAGATCTGGCGGGTCCGCTATCCGAACGGATTCTCCAACGTCCCGCGCCCCATTTACGGGCACGGGCTCGTCTACCTGTCCACCGGCTTCCAGGCCCCGACGCTGCTCGCGGTGCGCGCCGACGGCGAGGGTGACGTGACGCGCTCGCACGTCGCCTGGCGGCTCCGCCGTGGGGCGCCGCTCACGCCCTCGCCGATCCTGGTGGGCGACGAGCTGTACGTCGTCACCGATTTCGGGATCGCCACCTGCGTCGACGCACTGACCGGCGACATCCACTGGCAGCAGCGGCTGGGCGGCAACCACTCCGCCTCGCCGGTGTTCGTCGACGGGCGGATCTACTTCCAGAACGAAGAGGGCGTGACGAACGTGCTCGCTCCCGGGACCGAGTTCCGCGTGCTGGCCCGCAACCGGCTCGACGGGGTGACGCTGGCGTCGATGGCGGTCACCGACGGGGCGCTGTTCATCCGCAGCGACAGCCACCTCTACCGCATCGAAGAGCGACCGTAACGGCAGCGCGAGCGACCCTCGTGATCGGACGGAGGCGCGGGACACGTCCGTATGCTGTATACTGCGCTGTATGTCTGCCACCCGCACGCAGATCTACCTGCGGTCGTCGCAGCGCCAGCGCCTCGATGAGATTGCGGGTGCGCGGGGCGCGAGTCTCGCATCTGTCGTTCGCGAGGCGGTGGAGATGTACATCGCGCAAGCGCCGGTCGACCCGACGAGCGCCCTCGAGAGCACCTTCGGCGCCGCGCCGGAGGCACGGGCCCCGGCGCGCGACGACTGGGAGGCCCGATCCGACCGGCTGAGAGCCTCAGAACGATCCGGTGGCTGACCTGCTGGTCGACACCGACGTCTTCATCGACCATCTGCGCGGCGCCAGCGCACTGAAGCCTGGCCGGCACCGGGTCCACTATTCGGTCATCACCCGGTGCGAGCTGCTCTCCGGCGCGGTCGGATCGGCGCTCGTCCAGCGACTACTCGATCCCTTCCGGGAGCTGGCGGTGGGCCGCAGCGTAGCCGAGCGGGCCGGCCGCATTCGCCGGGAGACCGGCATCGCCACGCCCGACGCGCTGATTGCCGCGACGGCCATCGAGTACGACCTGACCCTCGTCACCCGCAACCGCAGACACTTCGAGCCGGTGAAGCAACTGCGGATGCGGGATCCGGGTCCGGGGGCCAGCGACGAACGAAGCGCTGCCGGAGCGCCTACTCCTCCGGCAGCCGGTAGGCGATCAGCTCGCCCGGGAACCCGCCGCCGCCGATCGCCGTGACGATGTACTGCCTTCCGGCATGCAGGTACGTCATCGGCGACCCGGTCACCCCGGCCGGCATGTAGACGGCGCCGAGCTCCTCGCCCGACATCTTGTCGTAGGCCCGCAGCATCGCGCCCACCTCGCCGGAGGGCGTCGTGAACGTGCCCGCCTCGCCGGCGATCACCATGGTCGGCGTGTTCAGCGTCCCGACCCGCCCGATGCGCCCGGTGCGCGGCACGTCGACGCCTGCGAGCAGCCGGTGGTTGCGGATGTTGTCCGGCGTCTCGCCGTGCGGCACCTGCCAGAGGATCTCCCCCGCCTTGAGGTCGATGGCGGTGATGCGGCCCCACGGCGGCTTGACGATCGGGATGCCCTCGATGGCCAGCGACGCCTCCCGGGCGGAGATGCCCTCCCCGCGCCCGCGGATGAAGTTCATGTCCGAGAGCTCCGGATCGTTGACCAGCCCGAGCGAGACCACCTGCGTGAACGTGTACAGGTAGATGATGCCGGTCTCCGGATCGAGCGACCCGCCCGGCCAGTTCGTCCCGCCCGCCTGCGACGGCAGCATCAGCGTGCCGTAGACGCCGTCCGCCTCCGAGACGGTGGGCGGCGTGAAGATCGGCCCCATCAGGTGCCGCGACGCGATCTCCTCGGCGCGCCGCCGGAGCTCGGGCGTGAGGTCGATCAGGTCGTCGAGATCGACCCCCTGCCGGTCATAGGCCGGAGGCTTCGTCACGTAGGGCTGGGTCGGCGCCAGCAGCTCGCCGGGCACGTTCGACGGCTCCACCGCGCGCTCCTCGATCGGCCAGATCGGCTCGCCCGTGACCCGATCGAAGACGTACAGCCACGACTGCTTGCTCGGCTGCGCCACGATCTTCCGCAACTCGCCGTCGATCATCACGTCGGCCAGGATCGGCGCGCAGGGCAGGTCCCAGTCCCACACGTCGTGGTGGATGAACTGGAAGTGCCACAGCCGGTCGCCGGTCTCGATGTCCACCGCCACCAGGCTGTCCGAGTAGAGGTTGTCGCCGTGGCGGTGGCCGCCGTAGTAGTCGTTGGTCGGCATCTCGGTCGGCAGGTAGACGATGCCCTCTTCGAGGTCGGCGCTGATCTGCCCCCACACCCCGGTGTTGCCGGTGTAGCGCCACGAGTCGTTCAGCCACGTGTCGTTGCCGAACTCGTCCGCCCCCGGGATCGTGTGGAAGATCCACTTGCGCACGCCGGTGTCCGCGTCGAATCCGCGGATGTAGCCCTTCGTGTTGCGCATCGAGCGGGGCCGGCCGCCGGGCACGTGCGCCGCGCCCACGACGATGGTGTCGCCGGCCACCAGGGGCGTCGCGTGCAGGCCGATCTCGCCCGACAGCGGATCGATCTCCTGATCCATGTGCCGCATCAGGTCGACGATGCCGTCCTCGCCGAAGCCGGACAGCCGTTCGCCGGTCTTCGCATTCAGGCCGACCAGCCGGTAGCCGGGGGTGACGTAGAAAATCTCCCCGTCCCCGCCGTTGTCGCGGTAGGCCAGACCGCGGCCGGACCGGCGCCGCGGCGCCACCTCGGCCCGCTCGCCCTCGTCGAGACGGTGCATCCAGAGCAGCTCGCCGGTGCCCGCGTCCGCCGCGATCACGGCGCGCCGCAGGCCGGCGGTGGAGTACAGCACGCCGTCGACCATCAGCGGCGTCGCCTGGAAGTTGAACTCCGGCTCCGACCCGAAGTTGGCTGTACTCAGACGCCAGGCGACCTCGAGGTCGTTGAAGTTGTCGGCCGTAATCTGCTCGAGGGGCGAGTAGCGCGTGTTGGCGATGTCGCCGCCGTAGCTGCGCCACTCGCCGTTGTCGGTCTGGGCCGCCGCCGGCGCCGCACCGGCCGCCAGCAGCCCCGCGAGCACGATGATCGACGCGATTCGGTTGCGATGTATTGCCACGTTCAACTCCTTCTGGCCGCGTCGCGAAGAATAGCAGGTTACTCTGGTGAGTGTTGTGCACCCGATGGAGTCCGCGAACGCCGACCTCGCCTACCAGTCGGAGATCCTGCAGGGCGTCTCGCGCACCTTCGCCCTCAACATCCCGCAGCTCCCCGGCGCGCTGCGCGACGTCGTCGGCAACGTGTACGCGCTGTGCCGGATCGCGGACACGATAGAGGACGAGCCGGCGCTGTCCCCCGCCCAGAAGCAGGCGTTCTCGGAGCGTTTCATCGACGTGGTCGCCGGACGCGCCGAGGTGGCGCCGTTCTCCCGCGACCTGGGCGCGCTGCTGTCGCCGTCGAGCACGGAGCGCGAGCGGGATCTGGTCGCCAACACCGCCCGGGTGGTCCGCGTCGCCAGGGGGTTTCGCGCCGCCCAGCGCCGGGCCATCGAACGCTGCGTGCGCGTCATGTCGCGAGGCATGGCGGAGTTCCAGCAGAACGCGACACCGGACGGACTCGAGGACATCCCGCACCTGAACCGCTACTGCTACCACGTCGCGGGCGTGGTCGGCGAAACGCTCACCGACCTCTTCTGCGACTACTCCACCGACATCGGCCGGCGGCGCGACGAACTGTTCGCGCTGTCGGTCTCGTTCGGCCAGGGGCTGCAGATGGTCAACATCCTGAAGGACGTCTGGGAGGACCGCCGCCGCGGGGCGTGCTGGCTGCCGCGCGACGTCTTCCGGACGACCGGCTTCGAGCTGCGCTCCCTGTCCGCCGGACAGCCCGCCCCCGGCTTCGCCGCGGGATTGTCGGCACTCGTCGCGATCACCCGCCGCCACCTCGCCGACGCGCTGCGGTTCGTCCTGATGCTCCCCCCGCGCGAGACCGGCATCCGTCGCTTCTGCCTGTGGCCGCTGGGCATGGCGGTGCTCACGCTGCGGCGCATCCACGCCACGCCGGCGTTCCGAAGCGGACAGGAGGTGAAGATCTCGCGCCGCAGCGTGCGGGCGGTGACCACGGTCACCAGCGCCGTGGTGCGCTCGAACCTGGCCTTGAGGCTGCTCTTCGGAGGACTGACCCGGGGGCTGCCGGGACCCCCGAGCGCAGTCTGACAACCCGTGCCCCGCCGCGGCGCGGGCCCGCGTGCGCGGGGACGCCGCCCGACGCCGGTCCGGAACCGCACCGGTCGGATGACGCCCCCGACGGCGTTATTCCGGCAAGCGGTAGGCGATCAACTCCCCGGCGAATCCGGCTCCGCCGATGGCGGTCACGATGTACTGCCGCCCCTCGTGCAGGTACGTCATCGGCGAGCCCGACACCGACGCCGGCATGTAGACCGCGCCCATCTCCTCGCCCGACGCCTTGTCGTAGGCGCGCAGCATCGCTCCCACCTCGCCCGACGGCGTGGTGAACGTGCCCGGCTCGCCCGCGATGACCAGCGTCTTGGTGATCAGCGTGCCCACGCGTCCGATGCGGCCGGTGCGCGGGATGTCCACACCCTGCAGCGCCGGGTGGTTGCGGACGTTGTCCGGCGTCTCGCCGTGCGGGATCTGCCAGACGAAGTCTCCCGTCGCGAGGTCGATGGCGGTGATGCGCCCCCACGGCGGCTTGATGAGCGGCAGCCCCCGGATGTTCAACGCGCGCCGGCGCGCGGGCACCCCCGGAGGATTCCCCCGGATGAAGTTCATGTCCGAGCGCTCCGGGTCGTTCACCAGCCCGAGCGAGGTGACCTGGGTGAAGGAGTACTGGTAGAAGATCCCCGTCTCGGGGTCGACCGAGCCGCCCGGCCAGTTGGTGCCTCCGCCGGCCGAGGGCAGCATCAGCGTGCCCCACGGCCCGTCCGTCTCGGCCACCACCGGCGGCGTGAAGATCGGCCCGCTGCGGAAGTTCGAGACCAGCTCCTCCGCCGCGGCCCGCAGCTCCGGCGTGAAGTCGATCAGGTCGTCGATGCCGACCCCCTGCCGGTCGTAGGCGGGCGGATGGGTCGGGAACGGCTGGGTCGGCGACAGCAGCTCGCCCGGCACGTCGGACGGCGGCATCTCGCGCTCCTCGATCGGCCAGATCGGCTCGCCGGTCACCCGGTCGAGGACGTACAGCCACGACTGCTTGCTCGGCTGGGCGATGAGCTTGCGCATGACGCCGTCGATCTCGACGTCGACCAGCACCGGCGCGCAGGGGAAGTCCCAGTCCCACACGTCGTGCTGGATCACCTGCAGGTGCCAGAGCCGCTCGCCGCTGTCGATGTCCACCGCGACGATGCTGTCCGAGAAGAGGTTGTCTCCGTGGCGGTGCCCGCCGTAGTAGTCGTTGGTCGGCATCTCGGTCGGCAGGTAGACGATGCCCAGCTCGAGGTCGGCGCTGATCTGGCCCCAGACCCCGGTGTTGCCGGTGTAGCGCCACGAGTCGTTCAGCCAACTGTCGTTGCCGAACTCGTCGGCGCCCGGGATCGTGTGGAAGATCCACTTGCGCACGCCGGTGTTCGCGTCGAAGCCCCGGATGTAGCCCTTCGTGTTGCGCATCGAGCGCGGCGCGCTGCCGGGGACGTGCGCCGCGCCGACGACGATCGTGTCGCCGGCCACCAGCGGCGTGGCGTGGAGACCGATCTCGCCGGCCAGCGGGTCGATCTCCTGATCCATGTTCTGCATCAGGTCGATGAGCCCGTCCTCGCCGAATCCGGCCAGGCGCTCGCCGGTCTTCGCGTTCAGGCCGACGAGCCGGTAGCCGGGCGTCACGTAGAAGATCTGCCCGTCGCCCCCGTCGTCGCGGTACGCCAGGCCGCGGCCGGACCGGCGCCGCGGCGCCACCTCGGCCCGCTCGCCCTCGTCGAGGCGATGCATCCAGAGCAGCTCGCCGGTCGCCGCATCGGCCGCGATGGCCGCCCGGCGCAGGCCCGCCGTCGAGTAGATCACGCCGTCCACCATCAACGGCGTCGCCTGGAAGTTGAACTCGGGCTCCGACCCGAAGTTGGCGGTCTTCAGCCGCCAGGCGACCTCCAGGTCGTTGAAGTTCCCGGCGTCGATCTGATCCAGCGGCGAATAGCGCGTGTTCGCGATGTCGCCGCCGTAGCTCCGCCACTCGCCGTTGGCGGTCTGCGCCGTCGCCGGCGGCGCGCCGGCCGCGAGCAGTCCGCCGAGGACGACGACCGCCGCGATCCTGATTCTGCACGCTGGCATGTTCCTGTCTCCTCTGCTGATCCGATCCTGCTCGTTCGCCTCCGCGGCCGGCGGCAGCTACTGGATGAGCGGATTCACCCAGCCCGCCGGCAGCACCTTGTCCGGGTCCGGCCGGATGCTCAGGTAGGTGACGTGGTCCGGTATCGCGGTCCAGCCATGGAACACACCGCCCGGGATCACCACGATATCGCCTTCCGAGACGTCGCGCAGGCGGCCGCCCTCGGCCGCGGCGCGGTAGCTCTCGCCCACCAGCACCTGCACGATGTGGGTGTCCTCCGGAATGTCGCCGCGCTCGGTTATCGTCCCCCCGGTCATCAGCGTGCCGGCTCCCGACACGATGTAATAGACCTCGGTCACCAGCGTGTGCACGATGCCGCGCGCCGGCCCGGCGTCCGGCTCGAGGGCGTCGCGATGCAGGATGCCGACCGCCACGTTCGACTTGCCGATGTCGACCACCTTGACCTGGCGATCCACGCCCCCCTCCGGGGCGTTCCTGACCGCCATGTATTCCTCCCGCGTCACATCCGTCGCAGTGGTGATCTGGGCGGCCGCACGCAACGGGACGAGCAACACGACGGCGGCGGCGCATCCAACCGTGAACCCGGACAGCAACCTGGACATGTCGGCTCCTTCTGCGGACCGCGCGAGGAATGCCGCCCCCGGCGGCGAATCTCGTCGAAACTGCAATCGCGAGGCACATTGTAGCGTCTTGTTCCGCTCGGCACTGCCCGCAGCTTCGGACCTGAGCAGTCGCGCACACCGCTCTCGAAGCAGGCAGCCCGCCGGTTGCAGAACCGGATCGAGCGAAAAGCGAACCGACCCTATTGTAGAATTTCGCGTTTGCACGTTGGCCCGGACCGTCCATCCGCAAGCCGAGTCGGCCCGTACGGCGAAGGAGGCCGCCCGCGGCCGGGTGGAACGGCGAAGCTCGAACCGCGATGACGACGCCTGCCCCGAACCGGTGCCCGGACGGTAGCGCGAAGTTCCAGGCCGAGATGCTGCGGGGCGTCGCCCGCAGCTTCGCCCTGACGATTGCGCAGCTTCCGGACGCGCTGCGCGACGCGGGGAGCAACCTCTATCTCCTGTGCCGCATCGCGGACACCATCGAGGACGAGCCCACCATGTCGCCGAGCCGGAAGGAGGCATTCTCGGCGCGTTGGGTCGAGGTCGTCGAGGGGCGAGCCGAGGCCGACCCCTTTGCGCGTGAGCTGGGTGCGTGCCTGTCGTCGTCGGCCACCGGCCCCGAGCGCCGCCTGGTCGCGGCCGCCGCCCGGGTCGTCGACATCACCCGCGGCCTGCGCTCCCCTCAGCAACGTGCGCTCGAACGGTGCGTGCGGATCATGACGCGCGGCATGGTCGCCTTCCAGCACGGGGCGACCCCGCACGGCCTCCGGGACATGTCCCGGTTGAATCGCTACTGCTACCATGTCGCCGGCGTGGTCGGCGAGACGCTCACCGAGCTGTTCTGCGATTACTCGGACGAAATCGAAGGGCGGCGCGAGGAATTGCTCCCCCTGTCGGTGTCCTTCGGCCAGGGCCTGCAGATGACGAACGTGCTCAAGGACATCTGGGAGGACCAGCGCCGCGGAGTATGCTGGCTGCCCCGTGACGTATTCCGCGACGCCGGGATCGACGACCTGCGCACGCTCTCCCCCGGAGGGGCCGACCCGCGCTTCGTCACCGGCCTGACCCGGCTCCTGGCGATCACGCACCAACACCTCGCGAACGCGTTGCGGTACATCCTGATCCTTCCCGCCCGGGAGACCGCGATCCGCCGGTCGTGCCTGTGGCCCCTGGGGCTCGCCGTGCTCACGCTGAGACGCATCCACGCGACACCGGGGTTCAGGAACGGCCGACAGGTCAAGGTGCCGCGGCGCAGCGTGTGGGCGGTGGCGGCCGCCACCGGAATGCTCGCCCGCTCGAATCCGGCCCTCGATGCGCTTTTCCACGGTCTGACCCGCGGTCTCCCACGCACCGCGGAAGCATGATGACGACCGCCTCGGCGAGCCGCTCGGCGCCCGAAGATCTCACGTTTCAGGCGGAGATGCTGCAACGCGTATCGCGCACCTTCGCCCTGACGATTCCCCAGCTTCCGGACCCGCTGAGCGAGGTGGTGGGCAACGCCTATCTCCTCTGCCGCATCGCGGACACCATCGAGGACGAGCCGGCCCTGTCGCTGGAGCAGAAGCGCGCGTTCTCGGAACGCTTCGTCGCGGTGGTGACAGGTAGCGGCGACGGGGCGGCGTTCGCACGGGACCTGCGTGCGTCGTTGTCTCCGGAGACCACCGCCGCGGAACGCGAGCTGGCCGCCGCAACCGCCCGGATCACGCGCATCACACACGGGTTTCGAGCCCGCCAGCGCCGCGCACTCGAGCGCTGCGTGGCGATCATGACGCGCGGCATGGTGCAGTTCCAGCAACAGGCAGCCCCCGCGGGCCTGCGGGACATTCCCCACCTCGACCGCTACTGCTACTGCGTCGCCGGGGTGGTCGCCGAGATGCTGGCCGAGCTGTTCTGCGACTACTCCGCCGAGATCGACACGAGATACGAGGAGCTGTTCGCGCGCTCGGTCTCCTACGGCCAGGGCCTGCAGATGACCAATATTCTCAGGGACATCTGGGGCGACCTGCGCCGCGGGGCCTGCTGGCTGCCGCGCAGCGTCTTCGACGCCGCCGGCTTCGACCTCCGCTGCCTGTCGACCGGACAGGCCCACCCGGGCTTCGCCAGGGGCCTGACGGAGCTCGTCGCGATCACGCGCCGCCACCTCGCGGACGGACTGCGGTTCATCCTGATGATTCCCGCCGGAGAGACCGGTATCCGCCGGCATCTGCTGTGGACGCTGGGACTCTCGGTGCTGGCGTTGCGGCGCCTCCACATGACGCCCGCGTTCCGCAACGGTGAGGAAGTGACGCTGTCGCGGTCGAGCGTACGTGCGGTCCTGCTCCTGACCAGCGCCCTGGCCTGGTCGGACTCCGCCCTGAGGTTCCTCTTCGAGGCGGCGACCCGCGGCCTTCCACCCGAGGCTCCCCTGCGGTCGTGAGCCGGCGCCGCCGCAGCGCGCAGCGAACGTCCCGAACCCGCCTCCCCTGCGGCGCGGCCCGCGAGCTACCACTCGCGCGAGTCTTCGTCGCGAAGCCTCGTCGGCAGTCTGTACGAATACTCGAGCTTCTGGAGGTTCGACACCTTCAGCAGCAGGTTGAAGGAGTTCAGCCCGTGGACCCTGCTCCAGGAGGGCAGCACCCGGGCGCCGAACCGCTCCGTGTGGTGCTTCATCCGCAGCAGCGGGAGGAGCCTGAACCAGTAGGGCTTCGGATATCTGAACAGGTCGGCCAGCCTGTCGCCGATGAGCTCGCGGGACATCTGGTAGTAGTGGCTCGCCTCGCGGCGGCGCGAGCTCGAATCCGTGAATCCCAGCAGCACCGGCGCGCTGTTGATGATGCTGTTCGCCATGATGATGGCGTCGTCGTCAGGCGGCGGCTCGCACAACGAGGCGATCTCGAAGGCATGCACCGCGGACGCTTCGTCGTCGAACATGAGCGCGGCGGGAACCCCCATGGTCGACGCCGTGCAACGCCATACGTGGACGTACGCCTCCCGCTCCTCCGCGGTGAAGTCGCCCCCGAGCGCCTCGACGTGCTGCATGAGACGCCCGGAGAACGCCGCGGCGCCGAGCGCCATGTGCGCGGCGCTGAGCGGCAGACCGTAGACTGCTTCGTCCCACACCGGCGAGTTCCTGACCAGTCTTCTCGACTGCGCGTGGACGAGGCGAATGCGAAGGCTCAGCCTCCACGCGTCGCCTCCCGGCTCGACGCCGCCCGGCAGGTACTGCTCCACCAGTTGCAGCAGGTTCTGCTTGAGGCGGCGCACGCCGTTGAGCATGATCCGCCCGCGTATCCGGAAGGACTTGCTGATGAGCGTGGCGAACCCCTCCACGATGGCGCCGGTCGACAGGGCGGCCAGGACCACCTCGGCGTTGCGGATGAACGCGCGGGTGGCCAGCATCGCCACGTCCGGATCGTACCAGTCCGGCGAGACGTCCGCCTCCTCGACGAGGCGCCGCAGGGACTCGGGCGTGCCCTCCGGCGGGTCCTCGTAGTTCTCGATCGCCCCGCCCAGGATCTGGTGCCAGCGGCCCTCGTGCCCCATCGCCGCGAGGTCCTCCACGACCGCGTCCGCGGCAGGGTCTCCCAGCGTGGTGTGGCGGACATACGCTTCGGCGAGATCCGGATCGCGAGCTCGCGCCGCCTCGTAACCGGCGGCGTAACATGAGGGAATCGTCATTTCCTCCGTGCCTCCACGTTCCGTTCGCGCGGCTTCACCCCCGCGCCTTCACCGCGACCGGCGTGCGGCCGAGAACGGTGGCGCCGACGTTGCTGACTTCCGGAATCCGGTCGCTCTGCGGGTCGAGGCGCAGGCGCTGCGCGAGCGTCGCCACCCCATAGACGATCATCCGCGTGGCCAGCCCCCCACCGATGCAGGTGTGCGGCCCGCTGCCGAACGGCACGTAGGAGTGCGCCGGGCAGGGCGGACAACCCGGCCGCGGATCGATCAACCAGCGCTCCGGCCTGAACGCGTCGGGATCGTCCCAGTACTCGGCCCGGCGTCCCACGACCTTGGGCGCCGTGTGCATCAACGTCCCCTTCGGGATGCAGTAGCCGCCCAGCGTGAGATCTTCAGCCGTCACCTTCGGCAGCGAGACGTAGGTCGGCGGATCGATGCGCAGCAGCTCCCTGCAGAAGGCCTGCACGTAGGTGAGCCGGTCGAAGTCGGCGACATCGATGGGGCGGCCGCCGGCGACCTCGTCCACCTCGCGCTCCAATCGCTCGCGAACCGCCGGGTTCGAGCCAAGGTAGTAGACGGCGAGCGTCAGCGCGCCGATCGGCCCGTCGACGTAGCCGCACAGCACCAGCACCTCGTCGCGGATCGCGCGGTCGTTCGCGAACGTCCATTCCACGATCCCCTGGTCCCCGGCCCTGACGAAGTGCGAGACCACGTCGTGCCCGTCGTGAGAGGGGTCTTCCTTCGCCCGCCGGATCGCCGCGTAGATCAGTTCGTCGAGAGCCTTCGACGCCCGCGCTCCCTTCACCAGCGTGGGCAGGGGCAGGCTGGCCAGCAGCCTGGTGCCCGGAAGGAACTGCAGCATCATGTGCAACCGCAAATAGGCAACGACCCGCTTGCCGACGGCATAGGGAAAGTCGACGTCCCGTCCGAGGTAGCTTCCAATGATGCAGGCCCAGGCATAGTTCGCGAGCTCGTCCTGGATATCCACGACGGTATCCGGCCTGCATTTTTCGCGAAGACGGAGGGCCTCCCGGAGAATGATCTCCGAGTAGGCGACCATCCGGTCCCCGGCGAACGCCGATTCCATGATCGGATACCTGAGCCGATGCGATTCGCCGTTCTGGCTGGTGAGAGGCGCGAACTCCACCAGGTCGCTCTGCGATGCGAAATCTATGGTCGGGAACTCCGGCTCCCGGGTTACCAGAACCTCCTCGATCAGCTCGGGGCTGTAGACGACGCAGAACCCGGCGCCCGGAAGCTCGAAGTAGACGATGTCGCCATACTCCTCGTGCAGCCGTGTCAGGAGCCGGGAGTAGCCCGTCGTGCGCCGGACCAGATTGCGAACTCGTCCCTTGGGCCCGGGCGGCAGCCTTCGATTTTCCCGTTCCGTCACCCTGCTCGAGTTGCGGGTGTGCGGACGGCCGGTAGAGCTCGCAGCCATCACCTATTCCTTTCGTCTTCCTTTGCCGTCCGGTCCCGCAGGGACATCAGCCGCCGACCTCCGCCGGTGCCCAACGCACCTGACCGGACCGCCGAGCCTGCAGGAACACCGTGGCCAACGCCGGCACCAGAAGCATCACCGTCGCGGTGGCGACGAGAATGCCGCCACCCAGCGACACGGCCAACGGGCTGAGAAACTGCGCCTGGGTGCTGCGGTCGAAGATGAGCGGCGCAAAACCGAGGAAGGTCGTGGCCGAAGTGAGGAAGATCGGACGAAAACGTTCCTTCGCTCCGTCCAATACGGCGACCTGCACCGGCGCTCCCTCCCGCAGTCGCTGCTCGATGAAGTCGAGCATGACCAGAGAATCGTTCACGACGATTCCACTCAGTCCAATCACCCCCAGGAAGGACTCCGGACTCATGCCGAGCCCCATGACCAGGTGGCCCAGGATGGCGCCCCCGACTCCGAACGGAATGACTGCCATCACGATCAGCGGCTTGCCGTACGAGCCGAGAGGAACTGCCAGCAGCCCGTACATGACCACCAGGGCGATGACGGCACCCCGTCCCATGCTGCCGAACAGGTCGGCCTGCCGCTGCTGCCTGCCGCCGAAGGCATAGGTGAGGCCCGGATTGGCGGCCTGCAGGTCGGGAAGAACGGCACCCGTCAGGAGCGCGCCCACCTCCGCTGCCGTGATCACCGCGGGGTCGATGTCCGCGGTGACTGTCACGACCCGTTGTCCGTCGGTGCGCCGGATCAACGATGGGGCGTCGGCCGAACGCAGGTCGGCCACGCGGCTCACCGGCACCTCGCCGCCCTCCGGCGTACGGATCAGGTAGCTCTCGAGATCGGCGATGTCGTCCCGCTCGGCGTCGGGGAGACGCACGTACACACGAACGTCCTCACGACCGCGCTGCACGCGAAGCGCCTCGCTGCCGAAGAACGCGGACCGAACCTGTGCGGCCAGGCTCTGCAGAGTGAGGTCGAGCGTCCGGGCGTCGTGCCGCAGACCCACCTGGATCTCCTGAAGGCCCTCGGCATGGTCCGACTGAATGTCGAAGACGCCCTGCAGCTCGCGCAGCCGCTGCGTGAGAGCTTCCCCAATTGGACCGCTGCGGTCGATCTCCGGATGCGACAGCTCGACATGAATCGGTTTGCCGAAGTCGAACACCGTGGAGGTCACCGTCAGAGCTCGCGCTGCGGGTACTTCGCCGACCTCGTCGCGCCACGCGCTCTGAAAATCAACGGCGCTGATTCCGGGCCGCTGTGCTTCCGGCACCAGCCTGAATTCCACGGTGGCCATATGCGACTGCGGATTCAGGCCGGGTTCAGGCTCGAAGCTGCCCAGGTCGGCGCGAGGCGCCATGCCGACGAGCAGATTCACCCCGACCAGCAGCGGACCCGCCTCGATCCGTGCGCTCTCGAACCCCTCGACGACGCGGCGTCCGGCAGCCTCCAGCCCTGCCGCCATCTCGAACGTCCTGCGCACCGGCGTTCCCTTCGGCATTTCCAGGTGCGCGCTCACCACGTCACCCTCCACCGCCGGAGCATCCACGACGTCGACGATGCCGGCCGGTATCAGGGCCACGACGAGGACGAACGCTCCGGCGGCGCCGGCCAGCACGACCGCCGGCTGCCCGGTCGCCATCCGCAATCCCCGGTCCAGTGGACCGTTCACGAACCACTGCACCAGGGCATCGACACGGGCCTGGATCCGATGGATGAACCGTTCCACCGGATGCGAGGGTTCCCACCCGGGGCCGGGGAGGTGCGACAGGTGGTTGGGCAGAATCAGCAACGACTCCAGCAGGGAGATGACGAGGACCGAGATCAGGATGATCGGGACCGAGCTCAGGAGGGCTCCGACCGGCCCGGGCACGAACAGGAGCGGCACGACGGCAACCACCGTCGTGAGAACCGCGAATATCAGCGGCTTCCGGATGCGCCGGGTTCCGCGGATGGCCGCGAGGTCTCCCCGCGTACCCTTCTTGCGCTCGAGATGCACGTTCTCGGCTACCACCACCGCATCGTCGACCACGATGCCGACCGCCAGGATGAAGGCGAACAGTGAGACCGTGTTGACCGACACATCGAGGACCAGCATGGTCGCCAACGTGCCGATGAAGGAGATGGCAATCCCGAGAGCCACCCATACGGCGAGCCGGATCTGCAGGAAGAGGGTCATGATCAGAAGCACGAGGACCAGACCCTGAAGACCGTTGTCGACGAGCAGACCAAGTCGCTGCTGGTAGATCTGCGCGTCGTTGTTCCAGATCGTGAGGCGTACGCCGGGCGGCAGCGTGGGCACGATACGCCGGGTGACATGTTCTTCCACAGCCCGCGCGACGTCGAGGATCTGTTCGCCGGCGACACGGTAGACCTCGACGAAGGCCGCCGGCTGGCCATCGTGTCGCAGGATCGAGCCCGCGTCCTGAAAACCATCCCGGACTTCGGCCATGTCACCCAGACGCACCGCGGTCCCGTCGCGCCTGGTCAGGACGATGATGTCCTCGAAATCCTGCTGGTCGTAGCTCTGGCCCACGGTCCGGACGAGAACCTCCGCATCGCGCGTCTCGATGCTCCCGCCCGACAGATCGAGAGATCCGCTGCGGATCGCCTCGGCCACGTCGTCGAGCGTCAGTCCCAGGGACCGCAGGCGGCCGAGCGGCACCTCTATGGAGATCTCGTAATTGCGGACCCCGCTCGTCTCCACGTAGGAAACCGGAGCGAGCGAGGAAAGCTCGTCCTCGATGCGATACGCCAGCTCCTTGAGCGCGCGTTCGGGAATGTCTCCATGGAGAACCGCGCGAATCACGCTCTGCCGGTGTGTCATGTTCCGGACCCGGGGACGTTCAGCCGCGCCGGGAAACGTCTGGACCTGGCCGACGGCGGCGCTTATGTCGTCCACTGCCCGGTCGATGTCCTCGCCCGATTTCAGCTCGGCGATGACCGACGCCATGCCCGGAGCCGCAATGGCCGTGATTGCATCGACGGCGTCCAGCGTCTCGAGCCGTTCCTCGATCTTGAGTACGATCGATTCCTCTACCTCCGCCGGCGTGGCCCCCGGATAAGGAACCGATACCTCGACGGCGTCGAAGTCGATTACTGGATACGCCTCCTTGACGAGGCCGGTCAGCGACACCAGTCCCACCGCGATGATGAGGAACATGAAGAAGTTGGCGGCGACCCCGTTCCTGACCATGTAGGCGATGGGCCCGCGCCCTTCCGCTGCAGAGACGTCGTCCGGGCTCACCGCTCCCCTCCGGTCGTCATCCGCACCGTCATGCCCTCGGTGGCGATCTCGATCCCGCCCACGACGACCGGCTGCCCTTCCCGCAGGGCGCCGGTCAGGTACACCTCGTCGTCGAAGCGCTGCAGGACCCTCACCGGAACGATGGTCAACGCGTCGCCGCGCACGGCCCAGACCTCGTTGCCGGGCCGGAGGGCCGGCCGCCGCACCCGGAAGTACTCGCCGGGAGTCAGGCCCTGGATCTCCACGTCGACGAACTTCCCCACCAGCAGGGGCGGGCTCCGCGCCCCTGCGGCGCCCTCCGCAGCGGCGATCGGGTCGACGCCGCCGCCCGCCGCGGGAACGCCGCCGGCGAAAGGATCCGGCACGCGCACGATCACGTCGAGCGTTCGGGTCGCTTCATCCAGGGCGGCCTCGACCCGGTCGACGTAGCCCTCCCAGGCGTGGTCGGCGCTGCCGTAGTCGGCGACCACGCGGGCGGCGACCCGCCGGTCCGCATCGCCGGCGCGCAGATCCCACAGGCCCGGGATCAGCGCGGCGTCCGCATCGGAGAGCGGAACCACCACCTCCACCGCGTCCGCCGCATAGAGCTGCCCCACCGCCCGGCCTGCCGCCACGAACTGCCCCACGTCTATCGACTCGGTCCTCACGACGCCGGCGAACGGCGCATGCACCTGTGTGCGCGAGAGGCCCAGCTCGGCCTCGGCCAGCGCCACGCGGTCCCGGTCCACGGCGGCCCGGGCCGCTTCCACCTGGGGCTTCCACAGGGCCAGCGGCCCGGCATCCGCCAGGGACTCGTCGTCCCCCTGCCGGCGCCTGAACCGCTCATACTGCTCACGCGCGATGCGGGCCTCCTCCTCCACCCTGAGCAGCTCGACCTGCTGCACGGCGATGACGGCGCGCGCCCGCTCCACGCGGTGTCGGTGGTCGGCGTCGTCGAGACGGAAGAGCAACTGCCCCCGGCCGACGCGCCCCCCGGACTGGAAGGCGGGGCTCACCCACACGACGCGGCCGCTGATCTCGGCCGCCACCTCGATCTGCGCCCGCGGCCGGACGGTTCCGGACCCGTAGACCGGAATGGCGCCGGCGCCGGCCACCGCGGGCTCGGTGATCGCGAACGGGATCCGGGACGGAGGCTCGCGGCGGGCCGGCTCCGGCCGCAGGGAGATCAGGAAGCCGGCAGTCCCCACGGACCCGATCAGGATTGCGGCGGCGAGCCCGTACCCCGTCAGGCGGCTCATCTGCTTCTCCCCCCCTCCGGCGGCAGAGACGCCGTGCGCAGGGGCTCTCCGGCCGCGAATCGCAACCTGGAACCGGGGGCTCGGCCGATCGGGCCTGGCGGGCGCGCCTGACCGGCCCGGGACCGACGCGCGAGGTCGTCTCGTTCTGCCACGGTGCTAGCGGGTACGGCGGGCAAGGAGTCCGTCGAGGGCGAGCTTGAACCACGCGGTGAACGCCTCGGGGCCTGCGGCGAGCCGGGATTGGACCGCCGTCACGTGTTCCCACTTCCACTCGTCCACCTCGCGGGCGTCGGGAGCGGGAATTCCCTGGAAGCGTCCAACGAGAACGTGGTCGTACTCGTGCTCCACCAGCCCGGCATCCAGCGCCGCTCGGTAGACGAAGCCGAATACGGGCTCGAGCGGGCAGTCGAAGCCCATCTCCTCGCCCAGCCGGCGGTGGGCGGCATCGAGCAGGGACTCGCCGGCCCGCGGGTGGCTGCAGCAGGTATTGGACCAGAGCCCGCCCGAGTGGTACTTGCCGGTCGCCCGTCGCTGCAGCAGCAGGCGGTCGGCCTCGTCGAAGACGAAGATGGAGAACGCGCGGTGCCGGATCCCCTCCCGGTGAGCCGTCATCTTGTCGACGACTCCCGTTTCGCGGTCGTGCGCATCGACCGCAATCAGGAGCATGTCCGATTCCTGCATCTCTGTCGAACCCCGCCGGCCGGCGCCGTCCGCGGCGCTTCCGGTGTCCGCGATAAGCCGGTTACCGTATTCCGCATTCGGGCAAACACTATAGAATAGCAGGCGAGACCGAATCTGTTAATGCCGATGACCAAATCTGTTGAAGGCAACAACGGCCCGGCGGGCGCCGCGCGCGCAAGTTCGGGACCCGCGGGCGTATTCAGCAGCCCGTTCCGGCGGCAGGCACTGGCCAGCAAGAACCAGCGCCAGCAGCTCGATCATCTTCTGCGAGTGACGGCGCCGCACGAGCGCATCATTCTGACCGGAATCGGTCTGCTGCTGCTGACGCTCGTGACCTGGGTGTTCTTCGGCAGCGTTGTCCGCGACGTAACGATCGACGGCGTGCTCGTGGCGCCGGGCGCCCGTTACGACATCGTTGCGACCGAGCCCGGGCATCTGGCGGAGTTCCTGGTCGCTCCCGGAGACCGCGTCGAGGCCGGGGATCCAATCGCGAGGCAGACCGTGCCGGAGATCGCCCGCGAGACGGCGGCGCTGCGCGACCGGATAGAGCTGCTGGAGGCGGAGATCGGACCGGCCGCCGGCGGCAGCAACCTGCTCTCCCGCCTGGCCGCTGCCCGCGTGGCGTTGCTGCAACTGGAGGTCCGGCGTTCCACGCGGGAACGCATCGTCAGCGAGATCGCGGGCGAGGTCACGGCCCTGCGATCCGCCCCCGGGGACTACCTGTCCGCCGGCTCCGCGGTCGCCCAGGTCCGGGACTCACGGGAACGGGCGCCGCGGGCGGTTCTGCAGGTCGCCCCGCGCGTGGCGCAACGCATCCAGCCCGGCATGCGCGCTTCGGTCGACGTGGCGACACCGGACGGCGGGACGCGCCGCCTCCCGGGGAGGGTCGCCGCCGTCAGCGCGGGACCGCTGCCCGAATGGCTGGCGGAGTTGGGACCGGCGCTCGCGGAACCCGGCCGGCGGGTCGACGTCGTGCTCCACGACACTGCGGTGCTCTCCCTGCCCGACGGAACGCCGTCCCGGGTGCGCATCGTTCTCGGCCGGCAGTCGCCGGCCGCGCTCTTCGACGTCGGATTGTCCTGAATGTCGTCGGCCGCCCCCACGCTATCGACCGGCACCCGCGCCACTGCGCATCGAAGACGGCGCGTGACCACGCCGCTGCAGATGCAGATGCACGCCACCGAGTGCGGCGCCGCGTGCCTCGCCAGCGTGCTCGCGTACTTCGGCCGGTGGGTCCCGCTCCCCGATCTGCGCGAAAGGTGCGAAGTCGGCCGCGACGGCTCCACCGCCGCGGGCCTCTCGCGGGCCGCCAGGCACTACGGCCTCGAATGCAGGGGCCTGTACCTGGAAGTCCAGCAGCTCGGCAGGCGGCCGCTCCCGCTCGTTCTGTTCTGGGAGTTCAACCACTTCCTCATCCTGGAAGGCTTCGACGACGAGCGGTTCTTCCTGAACGACCCGGCCATGGGCCGACGCGTGCTCTCCGCGGAAGAGTTCGGCAAGGGCTTCACGGGAATAGCGCTGCAGTTCGAGCGCGGGCCGGAGTTTCGCCCCGGAGGCGCCCGGACCCGCATCCTGCAACGTATCCCCCTCTGGTTTCGGGGCGCCTGGGGAGCGCTGGCCTTCACGGTGGCGTGCGGGCTGATGCTGGCCGTCCTGGCCTTCGTAACGCCCGCGGTGGTGAGCACGTACGTGGATCGGGTCCTGGGCGAGAACGAACCGTGGGGGCCGTTCGTGGTCGGCACGATGGTTGCCGCCGCCGGGCTGGCCTACGTGCTCAACTGGCTGAAGCAGCGGTGTCTGCGACGCCTGGCCATCCGGATCTCGGTTGTCGCGGCGAATCGTTGCCTGTCTCACCTGCTGCGGCTGCCGGTGGCGTACTTCAGCCAGCGGCTGGCGGGCGAGCTGGCCGCTCGTCTGCTGTCCATCGACAAGATTGCCAAGGGTCTGGCGGACCATTTTCTGGGGGTGCTCATCGAGGTCGCGATGAGCACGGTGTTCCTGGCCGTCATGCTGGCATACGACCCGACGCTGGGCCTGGTCGTCCTGGGCCTGGCCGTGCTGAACGCCACGATCGCACGCGTCATCACGCGCCTCCGGACCGAGAGGAGCCATGCGTTGCGCGGCGAGCAGGGGTTGCTGGTCGGTATCGGCATGTTGATGTTGCACCATACGGACAACTTGCGGATCACTGCCGCGGACGACGGCTTCTTCTCCCGCTGGAGCGGCCATCAGGCCCGCGAGCTCGCCGCCCGGCAGCGATTCTCGGAGCTCAGCCACGTCAACGCGGCGCTTCCGGAGCTCTTCCTGATGCTGTGCAACGCGGCGGTGCTGGCGGTCGGAGCGAACCAGGTGATGGCCGGCGAGTTGACCCTGGGCGAGCTGGTGGGGTTCTACATCGTGGCGGCCATGTTCCTGGCGCCGATCGGACGCTTCGTGGAGTTCGCCGACGAGCGCCAGGCAATCGATACCGACCTGCAGCGCCTGGAGGACATCACGCAGGCCGCGGAGGACCCGAACCTGGCGCGCCGGCGCCAGGCATCGCCAGGCATCGCCACGATGAACGGGCGGCTGCGGCTGGCCGGCCAGGTGGAGCTGCGCGGCGTGACCTTCGGCTACAGCCGGGGCCGGCCACCGTTGATCGAGGACTTCAATCTGACGATCGAGCCCGGCCAGCGAGTCGCGGTGGTAGGTCCGAGCGGATCCGGCAAATCGACGCTGTCGGCCCTCGTCGCCGGCATCCGCCAACCCTGGTCCGGCGAGATCCTGATCGACGGCCGTCCACGGCAGGAAATTCCCGAGGAGGTGATGTCGCGCTCCCTGTCGCTGGTGGACCAGCACATCGTCCTCTTCTCCGCGACGGTGCGCGACAACATCACCCTGTGGAACGGCGCCGTCCCCGACGACGACGTGGTGGCCGCGGCCCGGGACGCCTGCATCCACGACGAGATCCTCGGTCGACCGCTCGGCTATCGGACGCAGGTCGACGAAGGCGGTGCGAACTTCAGCGGGGGGCAGCGGCAGCGCCTGGAAATCGCTCGGGCCCTGGTGAGCAATCCGACCGTGCTGATTCTGGACGAGGCGACGAGCGCTCTCGACGCCGCGACCGAAGAGCGCGTCGACGATGCGCTCAGGCGCCGGGGGGTCAGTTGCCTGATCGTCGCGCACCGGCTGAGCACGGTCCGCGACTGCGACCAGATCATCGTTCTCGAGAACGGGGTGGCGGTGCAGCGCGGCACCCATGACGAACTGCTGGCGGACGAGGACGGCTCCTACTGCCGCCTTGTCCGCGCCGGCTAGGAGCTTGCGCCGCAGAACGCAGCGAAGCGATGTGCTGAGACGCAAGGTCATGGAGCGGGGGGGATGGGCCGAAACGCCGAGCCTGCGAGGCGTTTCGGGGCGCTAGTAGGAGTCTGGCCGCAGCGATGACGACTCCGGAACGACGCACGCTCGGCGAACTCGCCGCCGAATCGGGAACTACCGTGCCCTGTGCCGGCAATCTGCCGGTGGACCTGGGCGATCCGCAGTCCGTCTGGCTCATCGAGCGGGGCGCGGTCGACCTGTTCCTGGTCGAGCACCGGAACGGGGCGGAGCAATCGGCGCGGCAGCACCTGCTGCGCGCCCGGTCAGGCCGCCTGCTGCCGGGCGTGGCGCCGGAACACGGCAAGACGACCCTCGGCCTGACCGCCAAGGGGTTGCCCGGCACCATGCTGCGGCGTCTGCCGGTCGCCTCGCTGGGCGCGATTGCGAACGGGGAGCTGGCCGAGCAGGTCGACGCCTGGCTCATGGACATTTCCGCCGTGTTGTCTCGAGACGTCGCGCATCAGCCACGAGCGGACGAACGCGTCGAACCCGCACGGACTCCGGCCGCGCGGCGGGGCACGCTGTCGGCGCGGCGGGGAGTCGTGTGGGTGGCGACGCCGCCGAGGGGGACGGGGCTGTTCATGGGCCTGGTCGACCCGGCGGAGGGACGCCCGGAAGAGGCCGACACCGGCGCGATCGCACTCACGCCCGCGAGCTGGCTCATCCTGGTGGAGGAGGTGCGGCTCTCCGCCTGGTCCTCGGAGGACCTCGCCGAGCAGAACCGCTTGCTGCCCGCCCTCGCGCGCTACCACGCGGTCGCGCTCACCCTGGAGCGACTCAACCGCGGCCTGACCGCGGTCGACCAGGCCAACCTCGAGCGGGCGCGGACCACCAGCCCCCGCACCGCCGAGGAGAGCGCCCGGCGGAGCCTGTTCAATCTGTACGGCCTGCTGGAGGCGAAGAGCGCCGACCTCGACGATCCGGCCCTGCTCACGGCGCTGCGAGCTGTCGGCCGGCACGAGGGAATCGACTTCAAATGGCCCACCGGGTCGGACGAACCCGATGCCGACATCGTCCTGGGTGACGTTCTGGATGCATCCGGCGTGCGCGGCCGGCGGGTACGGCTGACCGCGGAAGACCAGTGGTGGCTGGGCGACAGCGGCGCGCTGCTGGCGTTCCGGGCGAACGACGGCCGGCCCGTGGCGCTGTTGCCGGGCGTGCTCGGCTCCTATCGGGAGGTGGACCCGGGCCGGCAACGCAGCACGAGGGTCACGGCCGAGCGCGCGGAATCGCTCCGCGCCGACGCCTGGTCCTTCTATCGGCCGCTGCCGTCCGCGGGTACGGGGCCCCGGGACCTGCTCCGACTCGCCCGGAGCGGTCTGACGACGGACTTCCTGCGACTGGTGGTGACCGGGTTGCTCGGCGGCCTGGTCATCCTGCTGCCTGCGGTGCTGCTGGGCTTCATCGCGGAGGAGGTCGTCCCGACCCGGGATCGCGGCCTGCTGCTCGTGTCGACTGCCGTGCTGGGCGCCTTCGCCGTGATCGGAGCACTGCTGCACATCCTGCGTGGAATGGCGCTGATGCGCCTCGAAGGGCGCGGCCTGTCCCGCATCGAGGCCGCGTTCTGGGACCGCCTGCTGCGGTTGCCTCCCCGTGTCCTGCACCGCTACCCGGCCGGCGAGCTCGGCATGCGGGGCATGGCGCTCCAGAATCTTCGGGACGCCGTGCACGGGGTGGTCGCCAACGCGGCGCTGTCGGTCGTTTTCCTGTTGCCCGCGCTGCTTCTCATCGTCCTCTACGACGCGACTCTGGGCGGCGTGACCGCCGCCGTCGGCCTCCTGTCCCTGATCCTGACGGTGATGTTCAGCCTGCGGCAGATCTCCGCCCACGGCCGGGTAATCCGTGCCGTCCAGGGTGTGGCCGGCCGACTGTTTCAGCTCGTCAACGGCATCTCCAAGCTGCGGGTCGACGGCGCGGAGGGGTCGGCCTTTGCCGTCTGGGCGCGGGACTACCGCGAGCAGAAGAACGCCGAGTCCGTGCTGGGCGCCCGCGACGAGCACTTGCAGGCCTTCGGAGCCGCGCTGCCGTTCCTGGCCGCAGCCGCGCTGCTCCTGGCGGTGACGCTGCAGGACCGGGAGACGCTCCCGGTCGGGGACTTCCTCGCGGTCTACACCCTGTTCATGGTGTTCCAGGCGGCGGTAGCCCGCCTCGACACGTCAATCGGCGCCGTCGCCGCCATCCTGCCGGCACTCGATCAAGTACGGCCCTTTCTGGCGGAGAGACCCGAAACGACCGACGCCGGAGAGCCTGTCGGGGAGCTGGGCGGCGACATCCTCTTCGACCACGTCACGTTCCGCTACGAGCCGGACGGTCCCCTGATCCTCGACGACGTGTCGATTCGCGCCCGTCCGGGCGAGTTCGTCGCCGTCGCAGGGGAGTCGGGGGCCGGCAAGAGCACGCTGTTCCGGCTTGCGCTGGGCCTGGAACACCCGTCCTCGGGCGCGGTCTACTACGACGGACGCGACCTGAGGCACCTCAACGTCAAGCAGGTGCGCAGGAAGATCGGCGCCGTTCCGCAAGACGTGCGGCTCCATCCGCAGGACGTCCGGGACAACATCGTCTCCGATCACGAAGAGGTGACCGAGGAGGACGCCTGGCAGGCGGCGCGGATCGCAGCCGTCGACCGTGCGATCGCGGCGATGCCGATGGGCATGCTGACGCCCGTCGGCACCGGTGGGGCCGTCACGTCGGGAGGCGAGAGCCAGCGCATCATGATCGCGCGTGCGCTGCTTCGCAAGCCCGGCATCCTGCTGCTCGACGAGGCGACGAACTGGCTCGACAACGACAGCCAGTCCGAGGTCATGGACAACCTTGCGCGCCTGACGTCGACGCGGCTCGTCATCGCCCACCGCCTCTCCACGTTGCGAAAGGCGGACCGCATCTACGTGCTGGGATCCGGAAAGGTGGTCCAGGAAGGGTCCTTTGCAGAGTTGTCGGCGACCGAAGGCGCCTTTCGGGACCTGGTGCGCCGGCAAATGGTCTGAGCCATGGCAACCAACGCATCTCCGTGGTGGCGGATCGGCTGGCGCAACCTGGGCCGGAATCGCAAGCGGACCTCTCTGACCGCGCTCGGCCTCGCGATCGGCTATTTCGCCGTGGTGTTCATGATCGGTTGGGGTGAAGGCATGGTAGCCGACCTGATCGAGAACGCGACGTCGCTGGTCAGCGGACAGATCGAGCTCCACGACGCCGGCTACCGGCCCGAACGGAGCCTGTACGACACCATCGGCGGGCGTGAGGGAACCGACGTCGAGGCCTTGCTGCTCACGATCGTTGCGGAGCCGTCCGTAGCGGCCGCAGCGCCGCGCGCGTACGCGAGCGGGCTCGTCAGCTCCGGTGCTGCCACGAGCGCAAGCGTGCTGATGGGAGTCGACCCGGAACGCGAGGTCGCGCTCACCCGTTTCCTCGATCCGCTGGTCGCGGGCCGGCTGCCCGCCGCCGGCGAATTCGAGCTGGTCGTCGGCGAGGAGCTGTCCCGCCAACTCGCGGTCGGTGTGAACGATGAGGTCGTCGTCGTCGCTTCCGCCGCGGACGGGTCGACGGCCAACGATCTCTACACCGTTTCAGGCATCTTCCGCACCGGGCTGATCGAGTTCGACGCCGGCACCGCGGTGATCCCGCTGGCCGATCTCCAGGACTTCGTGGCGCTCGATCCGGGCCGGATACACGAAGTCGCGGTCGCGACCGCCGATCCGTCGGCCGCCGACGCGGCCGCTGCACACCTCGCGACCGTACCCGACATCGCCGACCGCGGGATCGTGGTCGCGCCGTGGACCGAGCTCAACCCCGTGCTCAGCGGATATCTCGCACTGGCCGACTCCGTCTACTGGATATTCATCGTCATCATCTTCGGGGTCGCCTGCCTGGGCGTCGCCAACACGATGCTGATGGCGACGTTCGAACGCCGCCGGGAGTTCGCGGTCATGCTGGCGCTGGGCGCGAAACCCTGGTCGGTGGTGGGGTCCGTGCTGTACGAGGCGCTGGCGATCGGCACCCTCAGCCTCGCGGTCGGCGCGGCCCTCGCGGCGCCGCCCATGCTGTGGTTCCACCTGGCGCCGGTCAGCCTGGACTGGCTCTTCGGAGACGTCACGCTGGAGGGCGCGCTGCTGACGCCCAGGCTTCGCGTAGGCGCCAACGTGCCCGCCTGGAGCTGGGCCACGATCGGGCTCCTGGTCACCGCAATGGTCGCCGCCCTCTATCCCGCTGTCCGCGCCGCGCGCGTACCCCCGGCCGACACCCTGTCGGGGCTCTAGCCAGGACCGAAGATGCATACGTGGGCTCTCGCCGTTCTGGCGCTGCGCAACCTGCGCCGCCATCTGCGCCGCACCATGCTGACCGGTTCGGCCATGGTCGTGGGCGGGGCCGTGCTGGTCTTCTCGTTCACGCTCGACGACGGAAGCCATGAACAGTGGATCGACTCCGGGGTGCGTCTGGGCACCGGGCACGTGACGGTCGAGCGTCCCGAGTACCGCATGAGCCGCCGGATCGACGACCGCCTGACCGCCGACGTCCGCCGCGCCGCCGAGCAGGCGCTGGAGTCTCCCGAGATCGCCTCGCGCGTGGCCGCCACGTCGGCGAGACTGAGCATCAGCGGTCTGGCGAGCTCGGCCGAGGGGGCGCGGCCGGCGCGGATCGTTGCCGTCGATCCGATCGCGGAAGCCGACTTCGGCACGTTCGACGACCGGTTGATCGAAGGGCGCTACCTGGAGCCGGGGGACGAGCTGGCCGCCTGCGTCGGCGACGGGTTGGCGGCCAGCCTGCAGTTGGACGTCGGATCGCGCTTCGTGGTCCAGGCGCAGGACACCGAGCGCGAGATCGCCGGGCAGTTGCTCCGGGTGGTCGGCATCTTCCGCAGCGGCGTCCCGGCGGTCGACCGGGCGATGATTCACATCCCCCTCGACACGGCCGCGGACTGGCTGGGCTCTGCCGCCGACGTCACCAATGTCGCTGTCGTGCTCGCCGACAGCGGCGCCACGGGCCGCGTTGCCGAACACCTGGAGCGCGCGCTGGCCGCCCCCATCACGACGGGCGATGCCCGGGTGATGGG
The DNA here is from genome assembly GCA_963662835.3 of Vicinamibacterales bacterium. GTDB lineage: Bacteria > Acidobacteriota > Vicinamibacteria > Vicinamibacterales > UBA8438 > WTFV01. Next base: position 3,836,141 of record CAXXVU020000002.1, on the reverse strand, counting down.
GTGGCGCGAGTCGGATCCCGCGCTGGCCGCGGCGATCACGATCGACGCGTTCGGCAACTACGTGATTCACGGGTTCCTGTTCGTCATCATCGCCGTCGGCATCGTGAACACGGTGCTGATGTCCGTTATGCACCGCCACCGGGAGTTCGGCGTGCTGCAGGCGCTCGGGTTGACCCCGTCCCAGACCGCCGCCATCGTCCTGATCGAGGGGCTCACGTTGTGCATCGCGAGCGGCCTTACGGGCGTGGGTCTGGGATTGGCAGGCATGTGGTACTTCTTCGGCGACGGCCTCGACATGTCCGCCGTGATGGGCGAAATGACCTTCTCGGGAGCCGTCGTCGATCCGGTCGTCGTCCCCCGGTTCCTTCCGTGGCGCATCGGCCAGATCACGGGGTTCATTCTGTGCCTCGGGATCGCGTCGTCCCTCTATCCCGCATGGCGCGCGGCCCGCATCGATGTGACCGAGGCGATGAAGTTCGATCGATGAGAAAGCAGGAGGTCTCGATGGAGGACAGAGCGGAGTCGAGCGGGCCGGGCGCGGCGGCCGCCGTGCGCGCGAGGGTGATCGAACCGTCGATCCGGAACGCCCTTCCGCACTTCATCCCGCTCGTCGTCTTTCCGCTGGTGGCCGGGGCGGCGGCGTACGGCGGCTGGTGGATTGCGGGGCCCTTCGTCTTCTTCCTGCTCGCCGACCGCTTCGACGGCGTGTTCGGAATAGAAGAACGCAACATGGATCCCGAGGCGACGCGGGAGGGCCGGTTGTTCCTCTACAAGCTGTCCCTGTGGTTGTGGGCGGCGCTCTGGCCGGCAACCCTCGTGTTCGGACTCTGGCGGATGCTCGCCGCCGGCGACCTGTCCGCCTGGGAGGCCGGGCTGCTGGCGTTCGTGCTGGCCGGCGTGGCCCAGACGGTATTCATCGTCGGGCACGAGCTGGTCCATCGCCGCGCCGCGTGGGAGCGCCGGCTCGGCGAGCTCCTCCTGGCCTCCGTCTCCTATCCGCACTATGCGACCGAACACGTCTATCTCCACCATCCCCTCGTCTGCACGCCCGGCGACCCCGGGTCCGCGCCCAGGGGCGTCAGCTTCTGGCGCTACCTGCCGCGGGAGGTGGCGAGCAACATCCTCGGGGCCTGGCGCTTCGAATGCGACCGCCTGGCGCGCCGCCACCTGCCCGCATGGCACTACACGAACGCTTTCTGGCGGTACCTCGCCGAGACCGCCGGGTGGTACTCGCTGGTGTACTGGATGGGCGGCCCCCCGGCGACGCTGATCTATGCGTTCCTGTGCGCCGGCGTGATCTTCTCGATGAAGCTCAGCAACTACGTCCAGCACTACGGGCTGCGGCGCATCCGCCTGCCCAACGGCCGATTCGAGAAGGTGCAGCCGCAACACGCGTGGAGCGCCGACTACAAGTTCACCAACTGGCTCTACTACAACATGCAGCGTCACGCCGACCATCACGCGGCGACGAACCGGCGCTATCCGCTGCTCCAGCATCACGGAGCCGCCGCGTCGCCGCAACTGCCGGGCAGCTACATCAGGATGAACGGGCTGGCCCTTTTTCCGCAACGGTGGTTCGCGACGATGGACCCGCTGCTCGATCGCCAGCGTGACTTCTTCTATCCGCAGATCGAGGACTGGAGCGCCTACGACAGCCCGGCGTTCGCCGCGCGTCCGGACGCCTACGAGACCATCGCGGAGATCCACGGCGCCGCGCCACGCCTCGCCCGGTGGATAGACCGTTCCCCGCGGCTGCTCGACAGCCTCCGGAACAGGGAGTTCACCGATCTCGATCTGCGTCTGCCGGAGGGCTTCGGGCCGGACCCGGAATTCGAGACCATTGCCCGGCGCGGCCTGGCGCGCCTCTACTGGACGCGCGAATTCGGCGCGGCCGAGATGAAGGAGCAGCTCTTCGACATTCCGGTGCAGGACGGCAGGGAGGCCGTCGAGGCGGCGTTGGAATGGTCCAACGGCAAGGTCTTCCAGATTGGCGTGCACACCCTGCGCGGCAGCCTGTCGCCAATCGAAGCCTCCACGGCATTGTCCAATGTCGCCGAAGCCTCGATCGCCGGCGTGCTGACCGCAGTAGAAGAAGATTTCGCGGATCGGGGCGGCGTGCAGCCTCCGGAAGGCGGGGTGGCCGCGGTGGTTCTCGGCACGCTGGCCAGCGGGGAGGCGGCGCCCGGGAGCGAGCTCGACGTCGTTTTCGTGTACGACGGCGGTCCCGCCGACTACTACGAGGCACTGTGCGGGCGCTTCCGGCACGCGCTCCGGGAGCTGTCCCGCGGCAACCTGCTGCTCGCGCCGGTCCCGCGCGGCTGGAAAGGGGGCCCCGTCCGTTCGCTCGGCGAGCTCGCGAAGCAGCGGGAAAGCAGTGGCTCGATCGACGAGCTTCTGGCACTGACCCGGGCGCGGTGCGTGTTCACGTCCGGGGATACGGAGATTGGGACGCGGTTCGAAACGGCACGGCGCGCCATTCCGGCCCGGGGTCGGGCACACGAAGCGCTGATCGCCGAGTTGCGCACGGCGACCGGGACCGCGGCCGACCCCGATCCCCTGTCGATTGACCACATGCGCGGCGGCCTCCGGGACGTCGAACGTGCCGCCCTGCTCCTGGCCCTGACGCCTGCCGGGGATGCGCCCCACCCCATCGCTTCCGACGCGGTCTCCATCTTCCGCGCCGCGGGCGGCCGGGGGTTGCTCGCCGCAGGCGCGGCGGAGCGACTGGCGGAGGCCGCGACGATGTGGCGGAACCTGCAGGGCGCGGTCCGGCTGGTCGCCGACGAGGGTCTCGCGGTCGAGACGGCCGCCCCGAAGGTGCAGGCCGTCATCGCACGCTGCTGCGGGCTGGCGGACTTCGGTGCGCTCACCGCCGCGATCCGCGACACGGCCTCCCGGGCCGCCTCCGACATCGACGCACTGGCCGCGTGACGCAATCCCGGTGGGACATGACCTCGGCTCGGACGAAGACGCATCAGGAGCGCCACGTGAGAACCGATGTCGCGCCGTGGGACATGGCCGTCATCGGTGCGGGGCCCGCGGGCAGCGTCTGCGCCTGCAGCGCTCTGACGGCTGCCGGCCGGATGCGCGTCGTGCTCGTCGACCGTGACGCATTCCCGCGGGACAAGGCATGCGGCGACGCCGTCCGGGCGGACGCCGCCGCGATTGTCCGAGGGCTGGGCCTGGGAGCCGTCTTCGACGGTCGGCCGGAAGTCCTGCGCACGCGATTCACCAGCCCGCCCCGATTCGGATACCTGGAGAAGCTCCTGCAGAGCGGCGGCGATGCGGGTCCGGACGAGCGCAGCTACTACATCATCGAACGCAGGGTGTTCGACCGGCACCTGTTCGAGGCGGCGATCGGGCGCGGCGCGGAAGACTATTCGGGACACACCCTCACGCATGCGGAGTTCGACGCTTCCGCCGGGTTGTGGAAGCTCGTTCTCAGGACACGCTCCGCGACGAGCACGGAGATCCGCTGCAGGATGCTCGTAGGCGCGGATGGCGCGGGATCGCGCGTCCGGCGTCTGGCCGGACTCGAGTGCAACGCCGACGGACACACCGCCGTTGCGATCCGGGCCTATGCGCAGGCCGCGGGCCTTCCCGATCGGACCATGCGCGTCGACTGGCTGGAGAGCCTGATGCCCGGGTACGGATGGACGTTCCCGTTGGCGGGCGGCAAGGTCAACATCGGAATCATCATCGACCAGCGCGACTTCAAGCGCGCCCGACGACGCCTGGAGACCTACCTGGAAGAATATGTTCGCTACCTGGACGGCCACGGCGTCGCGATCAGGAACCCGGACTCCATCAGGACTCATCCGTTGCCCCTGGGCTCGCAGCCCCTGCCCCTCGTTCCAGCCGAGCGCATGGCGCTGGTCGGGGACGCGGCCTCGATGATCAACCCCTTCACCGGAGAGGGCATCCACTACGGAATCTGGGCGGGGCAGAAGCTGGGGCGCGCCGTCGGTGAGTGCGTGAACCGGCCCGGGGCTCTGCAGTCCGCCCTGAAGCGCTACGAGAAGGCATACGCCCGACGATTCGGAGAGACCATGCAGCGCTACCACGCGCTGCGCAACTGGGTGAGGTTTCAGAGGTACTTCGGATGACGCCGTCCAGCGAGTCTCCGCCGCACGGGATACTGCACAAGACCACCGACGCGGACCACGGGCTCGTCGAGGTGCCGGTGCTGGCGCCGCACTTCGAGTTCCGCGCGATCGACGACGGGCAGGCACTGCTGGTGTCGGAGACGTTCAACACCCTGCTTCGCGGACGGATTCACTGCGACCTGCTGCCGCTTCTCGACGGCAGCCGCCCGCGGCGGGACATCGTCGCCGCCCTTGCCGGCGCGCACTCGGAATTCGATGTCGGGGCGGCGCTTGCCATGCTGGCGTCCAGGGGCTACATCGTCTCGGCCGACTACGCCATGGAACGACGCACGGCGGCGTTCTGGGCCGCCCTGGGCGCATCTCCCCGCTGGGCCGAGCAGCGTCTGAAGGCCGCGAGAGTGGCAATCGCCGGCGACGACGACGGCCGACTCGCCCGACGGCTGGACGCCATGGGGGTGACCGTCGACGCCGAGCGTCCGGCCCTGTCCGTCATCGTCTGCGCCGACTACCTCGACGAACGCCACGCCGCGGTCAACCGGCGGCACGTCGCGTCCGGTGCGCCGTGGATGCTGGTCAGGCCGTCGGGCATGCAGCCCCTGTTCGGTCCCGTCTTCAGGCCGGCGGATCGGGGGCCGTGCTGGGCCTGTCTCGCATACCGCCTGCGCGGGCACCAGGAGGTGCACAACTTCCTGCGCAACCTCTCCGGTGACGATTCCGCCTTCACGCCGTCCGCGGCCGAGCCCGGCTTCCTGGACGCCGTATACGGGCTGGCTGCGACCGCGATCGCCAGGTGGCTCGTGCTCGAGGAGACGGCCCCAATCCATGACAGGGCGATCTCGCTCGACGTCGCCGGACTGAAGAGCGAGCACCATCCGACCATGCGCCGCCCGCAGTGCTTCGCATGCGGCGACGAGGCGCTGTACCGCGCCGATCGCCCGGCGGTGCCGGTGCGCTTGCGGCCGAGTCCCAAGAACGTTCGCAACAGCGGCGGCGTGCGCTCGGTCGCGCCGGAGGATACCCTCGCCCGCTATCGTCACCTGATCAGCCCGGTCAGCGGCGTGGTGACGTGGCTCAGGCGCACCACGGGCGAGTCCGATCCCTGGTTGCACGTCTATTGGGCCGGGAACAATCTTGCGCTGAAGAGCCGGAAGCTGAGCTCGTTGCGGCGCAGCTTGCGGAGCAAGAGCGCGGGCAAGGGAAGCACGCGGCCGCAGTCGGAGGCGAGCGCCCTCTGCGAGGCGATCGAACGCTACTCCGGCGCGTTCCACGGCGACGAGATTCGTTGTCGAAGGCGCCTGGTCGACTTCGACGAGGCCGGGCAGCCGGAAGCGATCCACCCGAACGACGTGCAACTGTTCAGCGACCGGCAACTGGACGATGCGGACGAGGTCAACCGTCGCGGGCATCCATACAACGTCGTTCCGGAGCGCTTCGATCCGGAGGCGGAAACGGACTGGTCGCCGGTATGGTCGCTCACCGCGGAGCGGCACCGGTACCTGCCGACGTCCCTGCTCTACGGGATCCCGGCCGAGCATCGCGGCGCCCGGGATCCCGCGGCGGACTCGAACGGCTGCGCGGCCGGCAACACGCTCGCGGAAGCGGTCCTGCAGGGGTTCTTCGAGCTGGTGGAACGCGATGCATTCGCCATCTGGTGGTACAACCGAATCCGCCGGCCGCAAGTGGACCTGGAGAGCTTCGGGGACGACTACCTGTCCTCCGCCCCGGACTACTACCGGTGCCGGCGCCGCGAGATGTGGGTGCTGGATGTCACCGGCGACCTCGGCATTCCCGTTTTCGTTGCCGTCTCGCGCCGGACCGACCAGGACGAAGAGCAGATACTCTACGGCGCCGGCGCACACACGGACCCCCGCATTGCGGCCTTGCGCGCGGTGTGCGAATTGAACCAGGGCCTGACGTCGGTCGGGGAGGTCGATCGTGGTGGTTCCCGCCTTGGCATGACCGACCCGCTCAGCCGCTGGTGGTGGCGCAACGGCAAGGCCGCCGAGCACCTCTTCCTGAAGCCGGCGCCCGGCGTTGCGCCGCGCGGCGCACAGGACTACGAGGTCGCCGAGTCCGCGGACGTCGGAGAGGACGTGGAGCGATGCCGCGCGCTGGTCGAAGCCAGAGGCATGGAGTTCCTGGTACTGGACCAGACCCGGCCCGACATCGGAATGCCGGTGGCGCGCGTCATCGTGCCCGGGCTGCGGCACTTCTGGGAGCGGTTTGGGCCGGGCCGCCTCTTCGACGTGCCCGTCGCCATGGGGTGGCGCGAGACTCCTCTGGCGGAGCCCGATCTCAACCCCGCGCCGGTCATCGCCTGAGCGCCTGCAATGAACATCGAGGACCATTGGGACGCAACCGAAGAAGACCTGCTGCGCGGATCGGGTTCCCTGCGTGAGCTGCTGCAACGCTTCCGGCACCGGATTCCTCCGCTGCTCGTCGGTGAGCCCGGGTGGAAGCGGCTGCTGGAGCGGGCCGCCGGACTGCCCGCCACGCTGGGGGCGTTCCCCTTCGGACTCGAGCTGCCGCTGCACGACACCCGGCCGAGTGCCGATCTGGGGGTCTCGCTACTCGGTGGAAGTCGGTCGGCGGCGTTCTTCGCAGACCGGCCGCGGTCCGCGAGCGCCGAGGCAACGGCGGCCCGAATCACCCGGCTGCTGGACCGGACCCGGCCGGAGGCGTCTTCTCTCGGGCGCGTGGCCGGCAGAAAGATGCTGCTCGAATACGACATTACCCCGACCGAGGACGACTTCCCGGAACCCGGGATCTTCCTCTATCCCGAGGAAGGGATGCTGGTCGGCGACGGTTCCGACGTGCTGCGACGGGATCTCGGTGTGGTTGCGGATGCGGTGGTTGCCGCCGCGGGATGGAACGTCGATTCCGCCGAACGCCGAGAGATCGAGCGAGTGTATCTGGCGATGGAGCCGGAGACCGAGATTCGTGCGGCAGGAGCGTTTCCGTCGCGACGCAGGGCGATTCGGCTGGCCGTTGCGGGCTTCAGGGGAGCGCGCGACGTCGCGGCGTTCCTGCAGCGCACGGGGTGGTCCGGGCGGCGCTCGATGATCGATTCCATCGTGTCGCCTCTCGAGGAACGCGGTGCGTTCCGCTACATGGTGGTTCATTTCGACGTCCGGGCCGACGGCCTGGGACCCTCGCTGGGCCTGAGCTTCTATGCGCGGAAGGGGCAATGGCTCAAGGAATTCGAGCCCTGGACGGCCCTCGTGAACGGTATCCGCGCAGCGGGTCTCGCGGTGCCGGACAAGCTGCCGGCGCTGGCCGGGTCGTCATGCGGGGCCGAGACGCTGTTCGGCAGGTCCGGCCTGCTCGTGCTCCTGCGCGGCATTCACCACTTCAAGTTCGTGCTGGCCGGAGACCGCGTCGAGCAGGTCAAGGCGTACACGTTCTTCTGGATGCGCCGCCTGCGAACCCGGGAATGAAGCCCCGGGTCCTGCGCTTCAAGACGCCCGACCCGGCCTCGCGCCCGAGACCAGGTCGTAGGTGAACACGCCTTCCCGCAGTCCTTTCTCGAAGGCAACGGCCCCCTCCATGAATTCGTGATAGGCCCGTTCCGGACCCCGGGGAGGAGGGGAGAAGAACGAGAACCAGGACCAGTACTTCCGGACTCTCTCCACGTACGGCTTCACGAGCGGTGTCAGGTCCTGCCGTCGTACTCGCTCGAACCCTGCCTCTTCGACAACGGCGAGCACTTCGCGCCACGGCGCCAGAGGCGGCATGCGCCAGCCCCATTGCGCTCGAGCGTGCGTCCCTTCGTCGGCCTCGGACATTGCCGCACCGCTCAGCAGGCCCTCCAGGGCCTGCCAGCGTCCTCCCGGCTTGAGCACGCGATAGACGCCCCGCAGGTAGGCCGGCTTGTCCACCGCGTAGCAGAACGATTCGTGGTTGAGCACGGCGTCGAAACAGGCCTCGGGGAAGGGCAGGTGCATGAAGTCCCCGTAACGGAAATCGACGAGGTGACCGACTTCGCGCCGCTGCGCCTGCTCGGTCGCCACCGCGACATGGGACTCGCAATTCGTCAGTCCGGTGACGTGCGCGCCGCAGGTCTCCGCCAAGGCAATCGCGGTTCCGCCCACGCCGCAGCCGGCGTCCAGCACCCGCCGCCCCGGACCGAGCTCGCACCCCTCCACCAGGGCGCGGTTCGAGCGCCGCAGGGCTTCCGGCCCGGATTCGGTATCCGGTCCCCAAAGCCCGAAATGCCACGCCAGCAGCTCCCCCGCGCCGTGCTGCAGCATGAAGCCGGTCAGCGCTTCATAGTGGGCGGCGGCGGACGTGACCCCCTCGGGCGTTCCCGGTTCGCCACCCATGGTGGAAAGATCGGAAGCTCAACCGCAGCAACAGAGGCCGCCGGCAATCTGCTCGAGCTGTTCCTCGTCCAGCTCGGGACTGACCGGCAACGCCAGGTGGAAGTTGTTCTTGGTGCTCTGATGGATGTGGATGTTGATGGCCTCGGGGATCTCGATGCCGAATTCCCGACTGATGACGCTCTTGGGATCGGCAAGCAGTTGCTGCCGGAAGGCTTCGTCCTCGGCGGCTCTCTCCGTCAGGCGACGACGCATCTCTTCCGCGGTCTGCAGGGCGGTTTCTACGGGCGACGACGACATGTTCTTTCCTCCTTGGCTCGCTGTTCATACGGGCTCGCACGAATTCTTGTTTCTGTGCCTGCCGTATGTCAAGCGGGCGCCCAAATCGAAGGTGTGCGCCGCTACGTTCGCTCGAAGCGCTTCTCCAGCTCCCGCCGGGTCAGCCGGAGCAGTACCGGCCGCCCGTGCGGGCAGACCGTCGAGTAGGCGGTGCGCCGCAGCCCCTCCAGGAGCCAGGTCATTTTCTCCATCGTCAGGCGGTCGTTCGCCTTGACGGCGGCATGGCACGCCATGCCGGCCGCGATCCGTCCGATCGCGTCGCCGACGCTCGCCCCGCGATCGAGCCCCTCCAGGTCCTCGGCCAGGGCACGGACCGCGGTCTCGCAATCGCCGAGGCCGAGCAGGGCCGGGGCCGCCGTCACCCGGACGCTGTCGCCGCCGAACGGATCGATCTCGAAGCCGAGCCGCGCGAGGTCGTCGCCGTGCGCGGCCAGGGCGTCGCGGGCGCCGGCCGGCAGGGCGATCAGCAGGGGCTCGAGCAGGCGCTGCGATTCGAGAGAGCCGCGGGTCAGCCGCTCCGTGACCTGCTCGTAGAGGATGCGCTCGTGCGCGACGTGCTGGTCGATGATCACCACCCCGTCGTTGTCGACGGCGATGATGAACGTGTCGCGGAACTGGCCCAGCGGCATCAGCGGCGCCGGCCCGCCGCCGGCCCCGGCGGTGCCGGAAGACGCGTCCTCCGTGCCGCCGGCTCCACGGCCGGCGCCCACCGGCCGGGCCAGCTCCCAGGCAACGGCGCCGCCCGCATCCTCCGGCCGCGTCAGCTCCCAGGGAGCGGAGTCGTCCGCGTCCGCCAACAGGCCCGCGTTCGAGGCTCTCTCCGAGCCTGCTTCCTCGCGAACCGCACCGGCTCGACCGATCTCCTCCTCCCGGCGGCGAAAGACCTCCGTCACCGGCCCCCAACGGCTCGCCGCCCCCATCCCCGCCACGATGCCGGGAATCGCGGGCGCCCGCGGCCCGGCCGGCGCTCCGCGCGGGGGCGCCAGCGACACCTCCGGCACGGCCTCCTGCCCCAGCGCGTCGGCCAGCCCCCGCCGGACCACCTCGTGCACCAGCTTCTGCTCCACGAACCGCACCTCGGCCTTCGCCGGGTGCACGTTGACGTCGACCCGCCCGTGCGGGATCTCCAGGAACAGGTGGACCTCGGGGCTGCGCGGCTTGATGGTGGCGCCGCTGTAGGCTTCGTTGACCGCGTGCAGGATGGTCCGGTCCTTCACCGCGCGGCGGTTGACGAACAGGTGCTGCGGCCCGCGCACCGCGCCGTCGGCGGCGAGCGCGGCAGCCAGCCCGGACAGTCGAATCCCCGACGCTTCCTTGCGCACCTCGACCAGCCCCGGGCGGTCTCCGTAGACCTGGAAGAACCGGTCGGCGAAGCCCGCCACCGGCGGGTAGTCGAAGAGGGTGCGCGCACCGCTCCGCAGCCGGAAGCCGACCTCGGCGTGGGCGAGGGCGAGCTGCGTCAGGGCGCGGGAGATGTGGCCGGCCTCGGTCCCGTCCGATTTCAGGAACTTCCGCCGGGCCGGAACGTTGTAGAAGAGGTCGCGGACCTCGACGGTGGTCCCCTCCGGCAGCCCGGCCTCGGTCACCCGCGCCGCGTCCCCGCCGTCCACCGCGACCTCGACGCCGCTCGACGCCCCGCGGACGCGCGTCCGCAGGCGCAGGCGCGACACCGACGCGATGCTCGGCAGCGCCTCGCCCCGGAAGCCGAGCGTGGCGATGGCGGCGAGATCGCCCAGGTTGCCGATCTTGCTCGTCGCGTGGCGCTCGACCGCGAGCTCCGCGTCGGCGGGCGTCATGCCCTCGCCGTCGTCCTCGACGCGGATCAGGCGCCTGCCGCCCAACTCCAGGGTCACCGCCACCCGGCGGGCCCCCGCGTCGAGCGCGTTCTCGACCAGCTCCTTGACCGCCGAGGCGGGCCGCTCGACCACCTCGCCGGCCGCGATCTGGTTGGCAAGCCCGGCCGGCAGCCGGTTGATCCTGCCCATCGCCTCCCGTCAGCGGCGCGCCAGCGCGGCCTGCGCGGCGGCCAGCCGCGCGGTCGGCACACGGTACGGCGACGCGCTGACGTAGTCGAGACCGACATCCTCGAAGAAATCGATCGAGGCGGGATCGCCGCCGTGCTCCCCGCAGATGCCGAGCTTCAGCTTCGGCCGCGCGCCGCGGCCTCTCTCCACCCCGATGCGGATGAGCGCGCCGACCCCCACCGTGTCGATGGTCTCGAACGGGTCGCGGGTCAGGATGCCGCGGTCCTGGTAGTCCTTCAGGAACTTGCCGATGTCGTCGCGCGAGAACCCGAACGCCATCTGCGTCAGGTCGTTGGTGCCGAACGAGAAAAAGTCGGCGTCGGCGGCGATCTCGCCGGCCACGAGCACGCTGCGCGGGATCTCGATCATGGTCCCGACCAGGTACTTCACCCTGACCCCGGCGGTGGTCATCGTCTCGGCCGCCACCCGATCGATGATCGCCTTCTGGTCGCGGAACTCGCCGACGTGGCCGACCAGCGGGATCATGATCTCGGGAATGACCTTCGCCCCCTCCTTGGCCAGCCGGCAGGCCGCCTCCAGGATGGCGCGCGCCTGCATCTCGGCGATCTCCGGATAGCTGATGGCCAGCCGCACGCCGCGGTGCCCCATCATCGGGTTGAACTCGTGAAGCTGCTCGACGCGCCGCAGCAGCGCCCGGCGCTCATCGAGCTCCTTCCCGCCGCCGCCCGTCGCCTCGGCGCGCGCAATTTCGACCATCAGCTCCTCGCGCTTCGGGAGGAACTCGTGCAGCGGCGGGTCGATGAGGCGGATGGTCACCGGCTGGCCCTTCATCGCCTGGAAGACACCGTAGAAGTCCTCACGCTGCAGCGGCAGCAGCTTGTCGAGCGCCGCCCGCCGGTCGGCCTCGGTCTCGGCCAGGATCATGCGCTGGACGATGGGGATCCGTTCCTCGCCGAAGAACATGTGCTCGGTGCGGCAGAGGCCGATGCCGCGCGCGCCGAAGGCGTAGGCCGTGGCGGCCTGGTCCGGCTGGTCGGCATTGGCGCGGATGCCGAGGCGGCGCACCTTGTCGGCCCATTTCAGCAGCTTCGAGAAGCGGCCGTAGATGTCGGACTTGCGCTGGTTCAGCTCGCCGGCCAGCACCTGCAGGATCTCGCTCGGCCTGGTCGCCACGCGGCCGATCTTGACCTCGCCGCTCAGCCCGTCGAACGACACGTAGTCGCCCTGCTCGAAGCGCTGCCCGTTGACCGTCACCACCCGCCGGGACTCGGAAACGTGCAGCTCGCCCGCCCCGACCACCGACGGCTTGCCCATCTGGCGGCCGACCACCGCCGCGTGCGAGGTCATGCCGCCGGTCGCGGTCAGGACCCCCTGCGAGACGTGCATGCCGTGGATGTCGTCCGGCACCGTCTCCTTGCGCACCAGCAGCACGTCGCGGCCCTGGCCGGCCCAGCGCACCGCCTCGTCGGCGGTGAAGACCACCTCGCCGCACGCCGCCCCCGGCGACGCCGGGAGTCCGCGCGTCACCGCCGGCAGCGCCGCCCAGGCCTCCGGGTCGAAGACCGGCGCCAGCAACTGCGACAGTGCGTCCGGATCGACCATGCGCACGGCGTCCTCCGGCTCGATCACCTTCTCGGCCACCAGGTCGGTGGCGATGACCACCGCGGCGTAGCCGGTGCGCTTGCCGTTGCGGGTCTGCAGCATGTAGAGCTTCTCGTCCTCGATGGTGAACTCGAAGTCCTGCACGTCCTTGTAGTTCTGCTCCAGGCGCTTCGTGATGGTACGAAGCTCTTCGTAGGCGCGCGGCATCACCTGCTCGAGCTCGCGGATCGGCTGCGGCGTGCGAATGCCCGCCACGACGTCCTCGCCCTGCGCGTTGATCAGGAACTCGCCGTAGAACTCGTTCTCCCCGGTCGCCGGGTTGCGGGTGAAGCCGACCCCCGTCCCCGAGCGGTCGCCGGTGTTGCCGAACACCATCGCCTGCACGTTGACGGCGGTGCCGATGGCGTCCGGTATGTCGTAGATGCGGCGGTACTCCTTCGCGCGCGGGTTCTGCCACGAGCGGAACACCGCATCGCGGGACATCCGGAGTTGCCGCCGCGGGTCGAGCGGAAACGGCTCGCCGCTCTCGCGGATGACCACCGCCTTGAAGCGGTCGACCACCTCGCGCAGCGCGATCTCGTCCAGCTCGGTGTCGAGGTCGACGCCCCGGTGCGCCTTGACGCCATCGAACTCCTCCTCGAACGCCTCCTTGGGGATCTCCAGCACCACGTTGCCGAACATCTGGATGAAGCGGCGGTAGCTGTCGAACGCGAAACGGCCGTTGGCGGTACGCGCCTTCAGCCCCTCGACCGCGCGGTCGTTGAGGCCGAGATTCAGGATGGTGTCCATCATGCCGGGCATCGAGAATTTGGCGCCCGAGCGGACCGATACGAGCAGCGGCTGAGCGGGCGAGCCCAGCTTCGCGCCGGTCAGCTTCTCGAGCCGGGCCAAGTGCTTGTCCATCTCCTTGTCGATGGCCGCGGGCACCCGGCGGCGCTGCTCGTAGTAGACCGTGCAGGCCCCGGTCGACACGGTGAATCCGGGCGGCACGGGCAGGCCGGCGTTGGTCATCTCGGCCAGGTTGGCGCCCTTGCCTCCCAGCAGGTCGCGCATCGTCCGGTCGCCCTCGGCGGAGCCGCCGCCGAAGAAGTAGACGTACTTCCCCTTGTCCGGGGACTGCTTCGCGGCCGACCTGCCGGTGGACTTCGTCGACCCGGCGGCCTTGCTCTTCTTCTCCGACGGCTTCTTGGGCATGCGTATGGGTCCGGCTTTCTGCTGGAGCGTCTCTCGACGGTGGACGGTGCGATTCGCGCGGCTATTCTAGCGTGAACGCCCGGAGGACGCGCCGGCCCGAGACCGGGCCAGGGGCTGTGGACGGTGCCCGGAACCACGGGGGGCAGACTGACGTCCAACAAGGGGAGCATGGAACCCGCCATCCGGATGACCGGCGTCACGAAGACGTTCGGGCGGATGACCGCCGTCGCCGATCTCGACCTGCAGGTGCCGCGGGGCGGGCTCTACGGCTTCATCGGACCCAACGGCGCGGGAAAGACGACGGCGATCCGGATGATCATGTCGATCCTCTTTCCGGACGCCGGAATCATCTCCATCCTCGGTCGCGCGTCCGCGCTGGAGGCGAAGGACCGCATCGGATACCTGCCCGAGGAGCGGGGCCTGTACAAGCGGATGAAGGTCCGCTCGTTCCTGCGCTACCTCGCGCGCCTGAAGGGCGCCGACGGCCCGGATCTCGACCGGCGGATCGGCACGGCGCTCGATCGGGTCGGGCTGGAGGGCGTCGAGTCGAAACGCTGCGACGAGCTGTCGAAGGGCATGTCGCAGAAGGTGCAGTTCGTCGCGGCGACGATCCACGGGCCGGACCTGCTGATCCTCGACGAGCCGTTCAGCGGGCTCGACCCGGTCAGCATGCGGATGCTGCGCGACCTGATCCTCGAGGAGCACCGACGGGGCGCCACCGTCCTCTTCTCCACCCACGTGATGCCGCAGGCCGAGGAGATCTGCGAGCACGTCATCATGGTGCACGAGGGCCGCAAGGTGCTCGACGCCGACCTCGGCGACATCCGCAGCCGCTACGACCCGCGCGCCATCCGCTTCGAGCCGCTCGACCCGGAGGCCGACACGACGGGCCTGGCCTCGATTCCCGAGGTGGAACGGGTGCGAGCGGACGATCGGACGCTGGAGATCCTGTTGCGCGCCGGGACCGATCCCGCCGCGGCGATGCGGCGGATCATGGAGACGACGCCGGCCGCCCGCATCGAGCTCGCCCGCCCGCGCCTGGAGGACGTTTTCATCGAGCTGGTCGCCGGACGCGGGGCCAGCGACGCGGACCGGCTGCGGGTGGCGCTCCGGGACACGGCGGAGGAGGCCCGCGCATGACCCGCATCCTCCAGGTCGCCCTGCGCGACTTCCTCGCAACGGTGGCCACCAAGGGCTTCGTCTTCGGCCTGCTCGTCGTGCCGGCCATCCTGACGGTGCTGGTAATCGTCGGACCCCGGATCTTCGACGACGAGACCTACCGGATCGCGGGCGAGTACGCCGTCATCGACCCGACCGGCGTGGTGTTCCCGGAGCTGCGTGCCGCGCTCGATCCGGAAGCCGTCGCCCGCCGGCGCCGCGAGGAGTTCGCCCGTACCGCCGACAGGGCCCGGGAAGTATTCGGCGGCATGGCCGACGCCGCTCTGCGGCAGTCGATGGACGAGACGCTCGGCCCCGCTCCCGACATCCGCCTGACGGCGCTGCCCGGCGACGCCGACGTCGAGACGGCGAAGGGCTGGCTCAACGAGGAGCCGGACGGCCCGCGTCACGCGGCGCTCATCGTGATTCACGAGGACGCGGTGCAGCCGGCCGCTCCGGGTGGAGCACTCGGCACCTACGACCTCTACGTGGCCCCCGGTCTCGACGACCGGGACCTCTCGTTCATCTACCGCAACGTCCGGGACGCCATCGTCGACGCCCGGGTCGGCGCCCGTTCCCTCGACCGGGCCGCTATCGCCGCGCTGCTCCGGGTGGCGCGGCAGCAGTCGACCACCGTCAGCCCGGACAGCGAGCGCGATACGGTCCGCGGTTTCAATCGCATCCTGCCCTTCGCCTTCATGGCCCTGCTGCTGATGGGCATCATGGCCGGCGGCCAGACCATGCTGACCTCGACCATCGAGGAGAAGTCGACCCGCGTGGTGGAGGTGCTGCTGTCGGCGGTGTCGCCGATGGAGCTGATGGCCGGCAAGCTGCTCGGCGCGGTGGCGATCAGCCTGCTGATGATCGGGCTCTACCTCGGGATCGGCCTCGCGGCGCTCTCGTCCTTCTCGATGTTCGGCCTGCTCGATCCCTGGCTGATTCTCTACCTCCTGATCTTCTTCCTGATCGGCTTCTTCGTGATCGGCTCGCTGATGCTGGCGGTGGGCGCCGCCGTCAACGACATGACCGAGGCGCAGTCGCTGCAGATGCCCCTGATGCTGGTCGTCATGCTCCCGTGGTTCTTCTGGCCGGCCGTCTCCCGCAATCCCGATTCGACGCTCGCCGTCGCGGTGAGCCACCTGCCGCCCGTCAACGCCTTCGGGATGCTGCTGCGCATGGCGTCGAGCCAGCCGCCGCCGTGGTGGGAGGTGTGGCTGTCGATAGGGACCGGCCTCCTGTCGGTGGTCGCCGCGGTGTGGGTCGCCGCCAAGGTGTTCCGGATCGGGTTGCTGATGTACGGCAAGCCCCCCGACTTCCGCACCTTGATCCGCTGGATCCGGGCCGCGTAGGAGACCTGCGCGCCGGAGTCAGGCCCCGGCCGGGCGCTTGCGCCGCAGGAGTTGCGCGCCGACGCGACTCCCAACGCGGCCGCAGGGTCACGCCAGGTCGAGGACCTCCAGCAACGCCTGCCCCACCTGCGCCATCTCGCGCCGCCCGAGTCGCGTGAGCGGGCCCCGGACCAGACGGCGGCTGTCGATGGCCCGGAGCTGGTCGATCAGGGCATCCGAGTCCCGCTGCAGATTCTCCACTGCCGGAACCCTGATCCGGAGCGGCTCGGCGTCGTCCACCAGGCGCGTCGCGAGCGGCGCCACGAGCGTCGACGGGAGAAGGGCGCATATTGGGCATATGTAACCGACGAACAACGCAGTCAGGCGGGATGCATCGCCGCTCGAATGCAGCCGGGACTTTCGCCACGGGCTGTTGAGCCCAGGGTCCCGGTTCCCGGCCCCATGCGAGCCCTTCCGCGTGGCTCGGTGGAACGCATTTACATTGAACATCTATGCATTGTCGTGTTATGTAATAGATGGAGTCGCGCCGACAATCTCGAAAGCGCCGGCGCCCGACACGATGGACATCAGCAAGGACCTGGTCGCCGCCTCCGCCGCGCCGCTCGTTCTCGCCATCCTGGCCGAGGAAGACAGCTACGGCTACGCCATCATCAAGCGGGTCGGCGAGCTGTCGGACGGCCGCCTGCGGTGGACCGACGGCATGCTCTACCCGGTGCTGCACCGCCTGGAGCGGCTCGGCTGTGTGGAGGCGCGCTGGGCCACCGCGGAGAGCGGCCGGCGTCGCCGCTACTACCGCATCACGGCAGCGGGACGGGCACACCTGGCGACGCAGCGAGAGCAATGGCAGATGGTGGATTCGACGCTGCGGGGAATCTGGCGGAGGGCCACCCGACCTGGCGATCTCGCAGGCGCGAAGCTGCCGCCCAGGCTCCCGGCTCTCGGATAGCTCGTACGACCAGGAGAACGGAACGACCGATGGCCTTTCACGACGAGACGCTCGAAGCACAGATCAGCCAGTGGAGAACCTATCTGCGCCGGCGGCCGGCGATCCGCACAGCGGACGTGGAGGAGCTGGAGGGCCATCTGCGCGACCAGGTGACGGCGCTGATCGAGTCCGGTCTGGCTGCCGAGGAGGCGTTCCTGGTCGCCGTCAAGCGCATGGGCAGCCTCGACGCGGTGTCGCGCGAGTTCGCGCGCGAGCACTCCGATCGGCTGTGGAAGCAACTCGTGGTCGCCCCCCGGGCAGCGGATGAAACGACCGGAACCGGGCGAACCGAGATTCTGGTGGTCGTCGGTCTGGCCGCGGCGGCGGCGCTGGCGATAAAGCTGCCCGAGCTGTTCGGCTACCCGCCTCTGGTCAACGTCGATGAAGAGCTGTTGCCCTTCTACTTCCGCAACATGAGCTTCTTCGTGCTCCCGTTCCTCGCCGCCTACTTCGCCTGGAAGCGGCGGCTCGACCGGGCGGGGTGCCTGCGCCTGGCGCTGGCGTTCTCGGTAGCCGCCCTCGTCATCAACGTCCTTCCGTTCACGCCCGACGGCCACACGACAGTGCTCGCGGCCCTGCACCTGCCGATCGCGCTGTGGCTGGCGGTGGGCGTCGCCTACGCGGGGGGACGCTGGCGCGACGGCGGCCGGCGCATGGACTTCGTGCGCTTCTCCGGCGAGCTGTTCATCTACTTCGTGCTCATGGCGTTGGGCGGCGGCGTGCTCACCGGCTTCACCCTCGGCATGTTCGCCGCCATCGGCGCGGACGTCGAGCGGTTCGCGCAGCAATGGCTGCTGCCGTGCGGGGCGATGGGCGCGGTCATCGTCGCCGCCTGGCTGGTCGAGGCCAAGCAGAGCGTGGTCGAGAACATGGCGCCGGTGCTGACGCGCCTGTTCACGCCGCTGTTCGCCGCGGTGCTGCTCGCCTTCCTGGGAACCATGATCTGGACCGGCAGCGGCATCGCCGTGGAGCGCGAGGTGCTCATCGGCTTCGACCTGCTCCTGGCGCTCGTCCTCGGCCTGCTGCTCTATGCCGTCTCCGCACGAGACCCGCACGCCCCGCCCGACGCGTTCGACGCGCTGCAGCTCCTGCTCGTGGCCAGCGCCCTCGTCGTCGACGGCGTCGCGCTGGCCGCCATCGCGGGGCGCATCACCGAGTTCGGCTTCAGCCCCAACCGGGTGGCGGCGCTGGGCGAGAACCTCATCCTGCTCGTCAACCTGGCCTGGTCGGCCTGGCTGTACGCGCGCTTCCTGGGCGGCCGCGGCCCCTTCTCCGCCCTGGAGCGCTGGCAGACCGACTACCTTCCCGTCTACGCGGTCTGGGCCGGCTTCGTCGTGGTCGCCTTCCCGCCGCTGTTCGGATTCCTGTGAGCGGCGCCCGCACGGCTCTCATGCGGCGGCGACTCGCGAACCCGCCGGCCGGCATCCGGGCGTGGCGCCTTTTCGTCGTAGGATGATGACCTTGGCTTGGAACAGCGAGCGGTTGCTGAAGCAGATCGAGCTCGGCGAGGACAGCCGCGTCGAGTTCAAGGAGGTCCGCTTCGCCGGCGGCCGCGTCAGCGCACCGCGGCGCGAGTCCATCGCCGACGAGTTGGCCGCGTTCGGCAACACCGTCGGCGGCACGTTGATCTTCAGTGTGTCGGACGCCGGTACGGTGCGGCCATTGGACCGGGAGCATATGGACGCGCTGGAAGCGTTCGTCGGCGAGCTCTGTTCGGACAGCATCCATCCCTCGCTGGCGTTCATCACGCAACGGCTGGCTCTTCCCAATGGCGCTTTCGTCCTGGTCGTGGAGGTCGAACGCAGCCCGCTGGTGCACAGGAGCCCCGGCGGCTACCTGTGCAGACAGGGAAGCGCGAAGCGGCAGTTGTCGCCCGAAGCCCTGCGGCGATTGTTTCAGCAACGCGGCCGTTCCGGCCTGCTGGGACCTGACGAGGCCATTGTCGAAGGAACGGGCCGCAACACTCTCGACAGAGCCCTCGTGGAGAGATTCCTGAGCTCGCGCACCACGGACCCGGATGACGTGCAGGCCGAGAAGCTCGGCCTGGTCCGCGAGGACGAGAACGGTGTGACACGAGCCACCGTTGCCGGCGTGTTGCTGTGCACCCCGCACCCGGAGGACCACGTGCGCGGTGCGCTGATAGAGGCAGCGCGGTACCGCGGAACGGTTCTCGGTCAGGGGAGTCAACACGACGCGGCGTCGCTGACCGGCCCGCTCGACCGGCAGGTTCGTGATGCAGTGAACTTCGTCAGGCTCAACACGCGGGTCGCCGCGCGCAAGGACCCCGGACGCGTGGAGACCCCGCAATTCAGCCCGCGAGCCGTGTTCGAAGCGCTCGTCAATGCGGTCGTCCACCGCGACTACTCGCTGGAAAACGCGCGCATTCGTCTGTTCGTCTTCGATGATCGGCTCGAGCTGTACTCTCCGGGATCCCTGCCCAACACGTTGCCCATCGAGGCAATGAGGCATCGGCAGGCCACGCGCAACGAGACCCTCGCGTCCATGCTCCGGATGCTCGCCGTCGACGGCATCACCGGCGCCGGAGATCGACAGTACTTCATGGAACAGCGCGGCGAGGGCGTTCCGGTCATCTACGAAGAGACGCGCGGACTGACGGGGCGAGACCCGGTGTATGAGCTAATCGGGGGTGCGGAGCTGCGGCTGACGCTGTCCTCGTCGCTGCCACCGGTATCCGGTATCACAGGCGAAGTTTCGGTGACGGCCGCCGGCGGCCCTCTCTCCGGCGCACAGATTGTCGCACTGTATCCCAACAAGACCTGGATGGAGCAGAGAACCGACTCGTTCGGGCGGGTTCGATTCGAGTTTCACTCGGAGCTTCCGATAACGGTCTTCTGTGCGGCGCCCGGGCACGCCGCGTACGTCGAGCAGGATTGGCGTCCGACCGAACCACTGGCCGTTCAGCTCGACAGGCTGCCAACCGGCGGTTCGATAGTGTTCCCGGAACGGCACGGTCGATTGCCCGGGTTGACCGGGCGCCTCAAACCGATCCTGGACAACCGCGATCGCATGTATCTGTACGCAACGAACATCGCGATCGACGAGGGCAGACAGCAGCCGGTTCATTTCAAGCTGAGGGAGCCACTGCGGCTCACCGACGTTAACGGCGTCGACTACGTCGTGCGGATCGTCGAGATGATCGGCAACTCCTCGCTGCTGGAGTACGAACCGGCGGATCGCCGACCCGACCGACCCCCGAGCGGCGCTGTCGACTGAATTGGCCGAGGGTCCTGTCCTCAATAGCGCCTGACGCGCGTCTCGCCCATCGAGTTCGTCAAATGCAGTCTGAGCAGCGGCGCGTCTCCGCTCGCCTCGGCCCCGGTCCGGGGCCCGGTGATGGCGCCGAGAATGTTCGACCCGTTCGAATCGGAGGCGATGCGCACGGCTTCCGGAACGTTGAGCCGGAGCTCGCCCATCGAGTTGTCGAACGCCAGATCCGGCACCGTGCCGCGGGGCCAGTCGCCGCCCAGATCGACGATCAGGCTGCCCATGCGCCCTTCCACGTCCAGCTCCCGGGGACTCGCGTTTCCGATTCGATCGACGCGGGTCTCCCCCATCCCCGCGGCCACGCGAATCCGGTGCGGCCGGCCCGCGAGCGGCTCGCTGAAGTCGAGCCGGTGCTCTCCCATCGTGAGCTCCGCCCGCAGCTCCGTCAGGGTCAGCCCGCCCAGATCCGTCCGGGTCTCCCCCATGCGCAGCCGCAGGGTCAGGGCGATCGGGACATCCCTCGGAATCGTGACCGTGAGCAAGTTGTGCACGCTCTCGTGTCCACCGAGCGTGCCGGCGATCAGCCGCACGAGGAACGAGTGGGCGGGGCGCAGACGAATCACGGTAGCCGGTCCGCCCGCATCGCCCGCGGGGGTGTGCTCCTCGGTCAGCTCGTAGTACGCCGTCGCATACGAGCCACCCACCCGGACCCCGGTGCCCGGCGGGCCCGGCCGCACCTCGAACTCGCCTTCCTCCAGCTCGATCTCCACCCGCAGCGGCTGGTCGGGGTTCGCGGACGCGGCCGCCTCCGCCCCTGCGTCCCGGGTCGCGACGGCCGTGGCAACCGGCTCGAGGGCCGGCTCGCCCAACCGCTCCGCGGTGGACGTGGCCCAGACGAAACCCACGGCTGCCGTCGCCACGAGCAGCAGGAACATCGCGGCCACGACACCCGCGACCACGAGGACGAACTTCTTCCAGTCCCAGCCAGCCTGTTGCGCCATCCGTCAGCCCTCCATCTATCCGCTTGGACGGAGGAGGTACCGGTGGTGTTCCCAGCGGGATCGATTCCCGGGGCCTGACGGCGGACCGTTCCCGGCGACTCCTACTCCCGAAACGCTTCCACGAAACGGTCGAGGCGCCCACCGACCGCGCTCATGGCTTGCTCCAGAGTGCAAGACCGATGCCACGGGATGAGACACCTCGTCAGACAGGGGTATCGATGCCGGTCATCGTCCCCCGTGTCGCCCGCCACGCGGGCGGGTCGAGATCACGCCGCCGGTACGATTTCTGACACGTCGGCGAGTTGCAGGATGACCTGCTCGACCTTCCGCATGAGGCGCAGGCGGGCGTTCCGCAGCTTCGGGTCGTCGGCCATGACGAATACATCGCTGAAGAAACGGTCGACGGCGGGGCCGATCTTCGCGGTCTCGGCGAACGCCTCGCGGAACCCGACGCCCGTGTTCACGGCGGCGTCGATCCCCGCGCGGCGCACCTTCAGTTCGTCGAGAAGCACCCGCTCGGCCGGCTCGGTGAGCACCGGCTCGATGGGTTCGTCCGACGAACTGCCGTCGTCGAGCTCCCGCGCGATGTTCTTGACGCGCTTGAAGAGCGTGGCGAGGGTCTGGAAGTCGGACGTCTCGGTGAACTCCGGAAGCACTTCCAGCTTCCGGCGTGCGTCCAGCGGGCGGATTTCGTCGAGTGGCTGGTGCGTCACCGCGCGTACGTTGCGACGGTCGAACCCCCGCTCCTCGAGGAGATAGCGGAGCCGTTCGCGAAGAAAGCTCACCGGCTTGAGTCGGAGCGTGTACAGGCGCCGTTGGGTCCCCGCGGCCTTGCGCACTTCGGATGAATGCTCATCGAGCAGGCGCTCGACGCGCTCTCGATCCAGTCCGGTTTCCTTGCTGATGCCCGCGATGGATCTGAAGTCCCTTCGTGCCGAATCCTGGTCGAGAGCCCGATACACCTTCGACCAGTCATCGTCCGTATGCCTGTCTCGGGCGGGTTCGAGAATCTCCCCCACCGAAACACGAGCATCCAGGCCGGTCAGTTCGGGGAGGTCGATGAGGATGCGCAGCATTCCCTGGGCTTGGCGGCGAATCCCGAGCGGATCGCGCGAGCCGGTCGGCTTCTCGCCGGCGCCGAACAGACCCACGACGGTGTCTGCCTTGTCGGCGAGCGCCACCGCCGCCCAACTTGCCGCCGCCTCGCCGAGCGCGTCGCGCGACGGCGGATCGTCGGCGCCGACGCCGATCGGCAGATAGTGGTGGTAGATGGCCTTCCAGACCGCCTCCGGCTCGCCCTGTTCGCGTGCGTAGACGCCGCCCATGACGCCCTGCAGCTCCGGGAACTCCCCCACCATGTCCGTGGCCAGGTCGGCCTTGCACAGCTTGGCAGCCCGCCGCGCCGCAGCGGCGGCAGCGCTGGATTGACCGAGCGCTTCGGCAGCGATCCGTTCCGCCAACTCCGCCACCCGCTCCGACTTGACCCGGTAGCTGCCGAGCCGCTTGTGGAACAGCAGAGTGTCGAGCCGGTCGAGCCGGTCGTCCAGGCACCGCGTGCGGTCCGCATCCCAGAAGAAGCGCGCGTCGCGCAGGCGGGCCACCAGCACTCGCTCCGAGTTGCCGGCGATGCGCGCGCCGCGGGCCGGGTCGTCGCCCGGCGTGTTGGTCACCGCGAGAAAGCGCGCCGAGAGCCGCCCCTGCTCGTCCACGACGGGAAAGTAATGCTGGTGGTGCACCATGGTGGTCGAGAGCACCTCGTCCGGCAGGGTGAGGTACTCCCGCGGAAAGGTCCCCCTGACGACGGCGGGATGCTCCACGAGATCGGCCACCTCCTCCTGGAACGCCGACTGCCGGTCGAGCGTCGCCAGCCGCCCGTCGACATCGTCAGCAAGTTGCTGCAGTTCGTGGGTCACTTTGTCGCGCCTGTCGTTGCGATCGATCAGCACGTAGGCGTCCGCCAGACGTTTCCGGTAATCGGCGAACGACGTCACCTCGATAGGCTCCCCAGGCTCCCCTACTTTCGTGAAGAACCGGTGCCCGTAGGTGACGCTGCCGGACCGGACCGGCGCGACACCGGATGCTTCCGCACCCTGGGTGCGACCGATCTCGAACGGCACCACCCGCGAGGCGTACAGAAGGAGGAGCCAGCGTACGGGTCGGCCGAAGAGGAACTCGCCGCGGCCGTCGTCGAGGGTGGCGTCCCAGCGCATCGCCTTCGGAAACGCCAGGTCGCGCAGCGTCGCGGCGAGGACGCCGCCCAGCACCGACCGCGTGTCCTCCCCGGCCTGCCGGCGGCGACAGGCAAGGTACTCGCCCTTCGGCGTCTGCACGCGCGCCAGATCCGCAACGTCCACGCCCTGCTTGCGCGCGAAGCCGAGGGCGGCCCGCGTCGGCTCGGCGTTCGCGTCGAACGCGGCCCGGACGGGCGGCCCGGTCACCGTCTCCTCCAGGTCGGACTGCCGATCGGCGAGCTCGGCCACCGTGGCGACGAGCCGCCGCGGGGCCACGAACGTCTGAATCGGCGTGCGATGCTCGATGCGCACCTCGTCCAGGCGCGCGGCCAGCCGGTCGGCGAGCTGCGCCTCGATGCCCGGAATCCAGCTCGCGGGCATCTCCTCGCAACCGATCTCCAGGAGCAGCTCCCGGTACTCCATGCTCATGCCGCCCCCGCCTCCCACGCCGCGTGCGCCTCGGCAATGGCGACGGCCAGCTTCCGGACGCGCAGGATGTAGGCGGCGCGCTCGGTCACCCCGATGCTGCCGCTTGCGTCGAGCAGGTTGAAGGTGTGCGAGCACTTCAGGCAGTGATCGAGCGCCGGCAGGGTCAGGCCCGACGCCAGCAATTGCTCCCCCAGCTCGTAGTAGCGGTCGAACAGGTCGCGGTGCGTCCGCCCGAACTCGGCGGCCGGAAAACCATCGACCTTACCGAAGGCGTACTGCGACTGCTCGACCTCCTCGCGATGCCGCACCTCCCGGTAGGAGACGCCGGGCGCCCAGGCGAGGTCGTAGACGTCGTCCACTCCCTGCAGGTGCATCGCGATGCGCTCGAGCCCATAGGTCAGCTCCACCGAGATCGGGGCCAGGTCCATGCCGCCGGCCTGCTGGAAGTAGGTGAACTGCGTGATCTCCAGCCCGTCGAGCAGCACCTGCCAGCCGATGCCCCATGCGCCAAGGGTCGGCGACTCCCAGTTGTCCTCCTCGAAGCGGACGTCGTGGCGCGTCGGATCGATGCCGCACGCCTCCAGGCTGTCCAGGTAGAGCCGCTGCGCGGCGTCCGGCGACGGCTTCAGGATCACCTGGAACTGGTGGTGCTTGAACAGCCGGTTGGGGTTCTCTCCGAAGCGACCGTCGGCGGGCCGGCGCGACGGCTGCACGTAGGCGACGTTCCAGTGGCGGGGACCGATTACGCGGAGGAACGTCTCCGGGTGCATCGTCCCGGCGCCCACCTCGACGTCGAGCGGTTGCTGCAGCAGGCAGCCCCGCTCCGACCAGAAACGGGACAGCGTGAGGATCAGGTCCTGGAGGGTCATGATGGGACTAGCGCGCGTTCACCCAGACCGGACTCGACCAGGCCATGACCTCCCTGCCGCGGACCGGGCTGCGCTGGCGCAGGCGGAGGTAGTAGATCGCGTCGTCGCGGAAGCCGCCGTCGCGGCCGGACCAGGCGAAGTCGAGCGCGTTCGGGCGCAGGTCGTGAATCACGCGAAACCCGCCGTCCGGCTCCGAGTAGCGCAGGATCTCCACCGCCTCGATGACGTCGGTCCCGTGCGCGGTGACGTCGAATCGGGGCGCCAGCACGGCGGTGGCGGCGGCGCGCTCGCCGCACTCGGGCGACGTGCCGGCGCACGGCTCCGGCAGCGGCGCCGCGAGCGCAATCTCGCTCCCCATCGGCGCGTCGTTCACCCGGAAGTCCAGCAGGATGCGCTGGCCCGTCGTCCCGTAGGTCCGCCGCGCGTGCAGCCCGTCGAAGATGGCCTCGCGCGTAAGCTCCGGCGCCCGCACGGCGGCCAGCCCCCAATGCGGCTTGCCGGGCTGCGAGCGGTGATCGTCCGACGCGGCGATCGTGCTCAGGCGCAACCCCCGCATCCAGGCGTCCTGGGCCGAGACGCCGGTACGCGCCGACGCCGACCGGTTGGTGAACGCGCTCTGCTCGAACGCGAGCGGATGGCCCGGGTCGTACGCCTCGCTCAGGCCGTGCGCGGAGTAGATCTCGAAGTTGCGCCGCAGCGCCGGATCGTCCGCCTCCCAGTCCAGCGGCTGCGGGAACTTGTTGGTATGGTGCGGAATCGTCAGCGCCTCGCCCGCGGTCAGCGCCGCCCACAGCTCCGGCAGCGTCACCTGGCTGGGCGAGAGCAGCGGCCCGGGTGCGCCGCGGAAGTAGACGTTGTGGTGCCCCCACGGCGCGGGGAACGACGCCTCGTAGGCGTGCAGCGTCACGAACTCGCCCGGCGCGTGGTGCGCGTCGGTGGCCGCCGTGTATTCGTCCCAGACGTGGGGGCCCAGGCCGCGCGTGAAGCCCTCGCGCGCGGGACCGTTGCTGTGATCCGTCATGGCGTGGAAGTCGAGCCCCGACACCCACCGCGCGTAGTCGAAGACGCCGCTCCCCACCCCGTCGAAGCTGTGCCCGGTGTGCGAGTGGAGGTCGCCCCACCAGACTTGCTCCGGCGGCTGCTCGGCGAACACCTCCATCGGGTTGCTTCGCGTGCGGAGCAGGTCGGCGCGCGCCACCGCCTCCAGGCGGACGATCCCTTCGCCGCGCGGGGTGAACGGCACCGTGGTCCAGCCCTGCCCCGCCGGGAGCTCCACCGTCCGCGGCAGGTCGACGTCTCCCTGCAGCACCCGCAACGTCACCGTGTCATGGAACGGAACGGCCGGGTTCGAATGCAGATCGACCGCGGCGAGATGCAGCTCCGCCGGCTCCCCCCCGACCAGCGCGGAAGGGCCGGCGAGCAGCAGCTCGGTGGCGATGCCGCTGCGCGACGTGAGCGTCGCGTCGTGCTCCACCGGCTCGAACGCGCCGCTGCCGTCGCGGTCGACGCTGACCAGGATCGGCTCCGGTTCGGTGGAGACGATCGCCGCGCGCATCCCGCGGCTGCCCGCGGCGGTGTCGCCGTAGACCACGCGGATGGTCTCCCCCTCGCGCACCGCCCCCGAGACGATGTCCGCCCGGACGACGAAGACGTAGCGCTCCGACCGCCCGTCGACCCCCGGCCGGGCCGACTTCACCAGGAAGTCGGACGTCTCCGATTCCACCTGCGCCTCGACCCGCACGTCGGTGCCGGAGCCGTAGGCCGCGATGTAGTGATCGTCGGTCGGATCCGAGGCCTGCAGCCGGTTGCCCGAGTTGCGCTCGCCCGCGTGCCAGGTGTCCGGCAACTGCACGCGCAGCGCGCCGCCCGGCGCGATGCCGCCGGGGCCGACGGTATAGGTGACGGTCCAGGTGCCGTAGTGGCCCGCGATCCCGAACGCGGGCGAGACCGTCACGGCCTCGCGCGGCTGCACCGCGCCCGCCGCGAGGACGCCCGCCGCGACGAACGTCGCCCCTGCCAGTAGTGCTCTTCGCATGATGATCGTCGGCGGCCGAGCGGGCCGTCAGTCCGGGTCTTCCAGCGCGTCGTAGAACTTGACGATGTCGCCGCGGTCGCCGGACTCGTTGAACGCCATCCCCGCGCGCGGATGCTGGTTGAGCACCCCGGTCATCATGTAGGGATAGTCGAAGCCCCACTTGAGGGCCTCGCGCATCGGCTCGATGTGGTGCTGGATGCAGTGCAGCACCGGCCGCAGCCGGAACTTGGGGTTGTGCAGGAAGCTGAGCAGCAGCTCCATCGCGCAGTTGCCTGCCCCCCTCCCGAGACCCGCCATGCTGGCGTCCAGCCGGTTGGCGCCCTTGATGGTCGCCTGCACGGTGTTGGCGAACGCGAGCTGCCGGTTGTTGTGGGCGTGCATGCCCACAGCCTTCCCGGCCGGCGCGGCGTAGCTCAGGAACGTGGTCATGTAGTCGTCGATCTGCTCGCAGTAGAGCGCGCCGAAGCTGTCGACGATGCAGACGACGTCCGCCTCGGACTGGGCGACCAGGGCCAGGGCCTCGTTCAGCTCCCGCTCCGGAACCGTCGACAGCGCCATCAGGTTGAGGCTGGTCTCGTAGCCCTTGTCGTGCGCGTCCTTGATCATGTCGAGGGCCAGCGGGATCTGGTGGATGTAGGTGGCGACCCGAATGAGGTCGAGCACGCTCTCCGACTTCGGCAGGATGTCTTCCTTGTAATCGCTCTTGTCGGCGTCGGCCATCGCCGACAGCTTCAGCGGCGTGTCGTTGTCGCCGACGATGCGCCGGACATCGCTCTCCACGCAGTGCTTCCAGGGCCCGAACTGCCCGGGCGGGAACTGCCTGCGCGAGTTGATGTAGCCGATCTCCATGTAGTCGATGCCGCTCTCGACGCAGGCCTGGTAGACCGCCTTGACCGTCTCGTCCGGGAACTGGTGATCGTTCATCAGGCCGCCGTCCCGGATGGTGCAGTCCATCACCTTGATCTCGGGGCGGTACGAAATCCAGTGGCCCGCAGGGGTGTCCTGCGGCGCTCGCTCACTCATCGCACGATCTCCTTTGTCGCGTCTTGGCATCGTCGCTGCTGCATCGGCGAAGAATCGGTCGCTGCCGGGACGTCCACTCGACGGAGGCAGCCGGGCGTCCGCCGCAATTGTCACCCGATCCGATTGATTCTACAGGGATCCAACGAAGCGCGTCGGCAGCGGGCGTCGTCAGCCCGGAATCCAGGCCCGCCCCTTCAGGAGCATGCCGCCGCCGATGGTGAGCCAGACCACGAAGAGGGTCCCGGTGACGATGTGCACGACCGTCGCGGCATCCAGCCAGACGAACTGGATCGCCACCCCGAGCAGCGCCGACGCCGGCGCGATCCGCCTGAGCGCTCCCCCGGCGCTCCGCTGGCGGCGGGCGATGACGATCAACGCGAGGCCGGCCAGGGCGAACCCGGCGGCGCCGGTGAACTGGCGCAGCCGGACCGTCGCTTCCTGATGACTGAGCACGACCCCCTCGATGCGAGCGACATCCATCCACTCCGGCGGCATCCCGGCCAGGCCGACTGCGATCGCCCCCGAACACGCCGTGAGCGCCCCGGACACCGCGAACAGGAGCGGGACGACCGGCGAATTCCGTCGTCCTCCGTCACCCGGCACGGTGAACAGGAACCACCCGGCAGCGATCAGCGTGACTCCCGACACGAACCGCCCGGCGCCGCCTAGGCCGTAGAGCCCCCGGCTCTCCGCGATCGCGGCGAGCGATGCCGCCAGGGTCTCGTGGTCGGCATCGGCAGAGACCCGGCCCACGACGGCGACGACCGTGGCGATCGCGGTGAGGACGAGAAGCAGTCCGGCGTTGCGCATCGATCCGCGGATCATAGCGGCTCGCAAGGCTCAGCCCCGGACCCGTTACGATCACTCGGATACCTGCAGGAGCATCGAAGCTGGCGGCGGCCCCTCGCAACGGGGCGCAACAGGGAGATGGAGAGATGGGACACCCGGACGCTCGCACCTCGGTCGTCGCCCTGGCCACCGCCGCCCTGTTTCTTGCGGCGATCCTGCCCGCCCTCGCCCAGCAACGGGCCCTCGACCACGACGACGTGCTGCACTGGAACACGATCGACGATTCACCCCTGTCGCCGGACGGCGATTGGCTGGCCTTTCCACGCTGGTCCTTCTGAACCTGGCTACCGGCGACGAGACGCGCTACGACGCCGACTACGAGTTCGCCGAGGAAGCCGCCGTGCTCGCCTTCACCACGTCCACGAAGGACGGCTCGGGGGACGGCGCCTACGTCGTACCGCTGGACGACGTGGCCAGACGCGCGCTTCACCGTGAGTCCAGCCAGCCAAGAGACCATGCTCGAATTCCGATGGCGCTCAGGGTACGCGTGGGCCAGCATTGACTGCCGGCCCAACTACAATATCGGCGTGGACATCTGCTTGGACGCGGACGAGGTCCTGAACGGACGGGGCTGACCCGATGTACCTGAAGTCGCTGCAGATCGAGCGGTTCCGGGCATTCAGGCACACCAATGTCTGCTTCCAGTACCCAGGGGCGGATGTCGCCTGTACCCTCAAGTACCCGAACATGAACCTGCTCCTGGGGAACAATGGCATGGGCAAGTCGACGGCCCTGAAGGCAGCCGCGCTCGCGCTCATGAGCCCGGTCATTGCGTCGACCGGATACCGACCGTACTCGCTTGTGCGGCGAGAGGTCGGAGAAGTTCCTATAGAAGCCATCCTCAAGGCAAATGTTGCGCTCAGCGACCTGGATCTGGAGGATGATCATGGCCTTGCCACGGACACTTCCGTCTTGATCGCACGAATCTCGCGTGTGCGCACCACGGAGACGTGCGAGTTCGACCCCAAACTGGCATCTCCTGTTTGGGAACCCATGTACAGCGACGAGTCGGCGGCCTTCTTTTTGTCGGCTACGGCGTCTCCCGCACCGTCGAGAATCCCAGCAAGGTGGATTCGAGCCTCCGTCGGCGCGTTCGGCATCTTCGTTACGACCGGGTCGCCGGCCTCTTCGAGGAGCAGGCGACGCTGATGCCCCTCGAGACATGGCTGCTGCCGCTTCAGGTAACCAACCGCAAGCGGTACGACGAAGTCGAAGCGCTGACTAACCAACTGCTGCCGGAGAACACGAGCTTTGCTGGCCGAGTGCTCTATGGGGATTACGCGTTCCGTCACCGCGGGCTCGATGTTCCGTTCGGCGCATTGTCTGACGGATTCCGTGCCTACATCGGGTGGATTGGGGACCTCCTCTACCACATGTGTCAGTGTTGCCCGGACGGAACCGCCCTGGTCGATCTGCACGGGTTCGTGATGATTGACGAGGTCGATCTGCACCTGCATCCGGAGTGGCAGCTCGTCGTGCTGCCTCGTGCTGCCGACCATTTCCCGAGCCCTCCCGCAACTCCAGTTTCTGTGCACGACGCACAGTCCTATCGTGGCGGGAACGGTGGAATCGGCCAACCTGTTCCTGGCCATTCCCGACGGCGAAACCGCATCCGTACTTGTAGCACCCGAGTTGGAGGTCCACGGCCTGACCGCAGATCAGATTCTCACGAGCTCGCACTTCGGACTCGCGTCGACTCGCGCTCCAGACTTCTACGAGAAGCTTCAGAGAGTGTCCCGCGACGTGTCGCGCGGCAAGCCGGGCGCCGCGGCGCGGTTCATGGAGATGTCGTCCTTGGGCGCGGGCGCGGCAAGGGTCGACGGCGAGTAGGCGAAGCGGGCGGAACCAGCGGCCATGATCGGTTATCGGGTCGACCCGAGAGAACTGCGGCGCCGGATACGGGAGCACGATCCCAACTGGCTTGCTCAAGCTGAGAACGGTGAAGAGCCCGAGTGGAGCCGCATCAAGAACGTCTTCGTCGACCCTCAGCACTTCAAGTGCGGATACTGCGAGCGACCGATGTGGCGATCGGCAAGGACGTAACGAAGCCATCGAGGAGATCGGTCGGCTGACCTCATCGAGGTCACAGCATGCCAACTGCGCTCGGTGTTTCCAATCCCTATACGACACCGATCGCGCGGCTGCGAGGCGGTGGCACGAAGCAGCCCGGACGAGATCCGGGCACCTACTGGGGTGACTGCTGCAACAACCCAATGTGAGTCGCGGATCGAGAGTGCCTTGCGCTCACGGCAGGGCCAGTGCGATCAGCTCCGCATCCGCTCCGCCGCGGCCGA
This sequence comes from Vicinamibacterales bacterium, assembly GCA_963662835.3. Classification (GTDB taxonomy): domain Bacteria; phylum Acidobacteriota; class Vicinamibacteria; order Vicinamibacterales; family UBA8438; genus WTFV01. The sequence goes on along the minus strand of CAXXVU020000002.1, from coordinate 3,805,148 downwards.
CCGCGACGACGATGTACTGCTTCCCCTCATGCAGATACGACATCGGGTTGCCGCCGGGCGTCGCCGGCAGCGGCACGGACCCGAGGTGCTCGCCGGTCTCCTTGTCGTAGGCGCTGATGGTGCGCGTGCTGGCCGCCATCAGCAGCGCCGCATCCGCGGTCGGGTCGCCGGTCGCCTCGACCCGCGCGTCGTCCGCCGCCGACTCGAAGCCGCGTCCGCCGTGGTTCATGATCAGCAGGGTCGGCGTCACCAGCGGACCCGAGCTGATACCGCCGCCGCCGCCGAGCGGCGGCAGATCCAGGTCGCGCAGCGCCGGGTGATAGCGCGGGCCGTCGCCGTGCGGCGCCATCCAGCTCTGCTCGCCCGTGTTCAGGTCCATCGCGGTCACCCGCTTGTAGGGCGGCTTGAACAGCGGCAGCCCCCGCGGTCCGGACAGCCCAACGCCCCAGGGATCCGTGAAGTACCCCACCGTGGCCGGCGGGTCGTACGGCACGACCTCGACCACGATCAGCGTGCTCGACGACGACACGAAGAGCTGCCCGGTCTCCACGTCGACCGCCGCACCCTGCCAGTTCGCACCGCCGCCCGCCCCCGGCACCTGGATGAACGGCACCTCGGCCCCGCGCACCACCGGCGGCGAGAAGATCGGCCCGAACCGCGCCCGGCTGGTGATGATCTCCAGCGCCTCGGCGCGCAGCTCCGGCGTGAAGTCGATCACGTCCTCGAGGGCGAACCCCTGACGGTCGAACGGCGGCGGCTTCGTCGGGAACGGCTGGGTCGGCGAGTACCACTCGCCCGGCACGTTGCCCTGCGGCACCGGCCGCTCCTCGATCGGCCAGACCGGCTCGCCCGTGACCCGGTCGAAGACGTAGGTGAAGCCCTGCTTGCTCACCTGCGCGATGGCCTTGACCGGACGGCCGTCCACGGTGATGTCCAGCAGGTTCGGCCCGGTCGGGAAGTCCCAGTCCCACAGCCCGTGGTGGATGGCCTGAAAGTGCCAGACTCGCTCGCCGGTCTCCACGTCGACCGCGACGATGCTCTCGGCGAACAGGTTGTCGCCGGGCCGCATGCCGCCGTACCAGTCGTTCGACGGTGTACCGGTCGGCAGGTAGACGATGCCCGCCTCCTCGTCGACCGCCATGTAGGACCAGACGTTCGAATGCCCGCTGTAGCGCCACGACTCGTTGCCCCACGTGTCGGCGCCGAAGTCGTCGCCCCGGGGGATGGTCCGGAAGATCCACTTCATCTCGCCGGTGCGCGCGTCGTAGGCTCGCACGTGGCCGGGAGATGCCTCGCGCAGCGTAATCCGCCCGTCCTGCACGATGCTGCCGACGATAACCGTGTCGCCGGCGATGGCGACCGGTGACGACCAGGTCATCCGCGAGGCGTCGATCTCGCGCTCGAATCCGGCGGTGAGGTCTATGTAGCCACCGGTGCCGAAGTAGGGATAGCGCCGGCCGGTACGCGCGTTCAGGGCGACGAGCCGCTTGTCGTGGCTGGCGATGAAGATGCGTGCGTCGTCGCCCTCCGAGTCCTTCCAGTAGGAGACGCCGCGGTGATGCCAGCCCATGTTCGGCGGGCGGTCGAGGTAGGCGTAGATCTGCGGGTCGTAGGTCCAGACCGGCTCGCCGGTGCCCGCGTCGAGCGCCGCCACCTGCCCGAGCGCGGTGCTGACGTAGACCAGCCCGTCCGCCATCAGCGGCACGGACTTGAACTGGCTCGGACGAACCCGCTCGTCGGCCTCGGCCACGGCGGTGGACAGCGACGTCCAGCGCCACGCAACCTCCAGGTCGGTGAAGTTGTCCGCGGTGATCTGGTCGAGCGGCGAGTACTTGGTGTTGGCCGCGTCCCGGCCGATGGCATGCCACTCGCCGTCGGGCACCGAGGTCTGCGCCCGCGCGGAACCGCAAACGACCAGGACGGCCGCCGCGAGGGGAAAGAGACGACGCTGCAGGCTCTGGGTCATCGGAACATCCCTTCCCGAGGGTTCGCCGGCTCTCCGCAAGTGTCGGAACAGGCGTCCATCATAGCGCGGCGGAAATCGGGAACGGCGCCCCTGCAACGTGTCGGCGACCGCTCCCGGGCGCGGGGCCATGAGATTGCGCCGTGCAACGCAACGAAGTGAGTTCCGAGGAGCAAGATCCTGGGGCGGTGGGGGTGGGCCGAACACGGAGCCTTGCGACGGGTTGGCGGCGCTATACTGGCAGGACGTACAGACGAACGCTGGCTCTCTGCGGCAGTGCTTGATTCGCGATTCGGTCGGCCGCCGGGAAATGGAGACCGCCCGGGCAGCCTGACCGCCAGGAGAGACGCATGAAGACGCGCATCCTTGTCCTGGCGGTGTTGAACGTGCTCGCGGCGTGCGCCGTGGCCTCGGCCGGCGGACAGGCGCAGTGGGACGAGCAGGCAGTCCAGGGCGGCGTGGAGTTTCGGCTCCTGAACGACGAAGGGACCGCCATCGTCCTCCGGTGTGCCGACCAGGAAGTGCACGCAGCGTTCGTGTTCACCGAGCCGATCGAGGCGGCGGGGGGCGCCCTCGTGATCGGCCAGTTGGCGGACGTGGAAACGGGCAGCATCCTCTCGCCGCACATGCGGCGCAACCTCCCGGTCGCTCAGCTCAACGACCGAACCGTGCAGATCGTCAGTGATTCCGGACTCAACTTCACGGTGGCCATGCTGGGCGCCGCGGCGAACATGCACCTGCGCACGGCTGGTCGGCGCGCGTCTTTCGAGGTGGCGGGCAGCGACTCGATGCTGGCGCGTTGCCGGCGAGGGGAAGAGAGAGCTCGTACCGGCTACGGAGTATCAACCTCTCCCAGGTGGGCCACACCCCCCGAAGCTATATCCGAAGGCCACGGGCCTGTCCCCCGGGGCATCACACCGTCCAGGTAAGCCTGCGAGCCGAACTGGCATTCGGCCCACGAACCGACGGTAACGACGTTCGTCAACTCGACCGGCCGGAGCGCGTCCCATCCTCGGCTATCCGGTCGGTCCGCTCAAGGCAGGGCCAGCGCGATCAGCTCGGCATCGGCGCCGCCGCGGCCGACCGCGACGACGAGGTACTGCTTGCCGTCATGGAGGTACGTCATCGGGTTGCCGCCCGGGATGGCCGGCAGCGGCACCGATCCGAGGTGCTCGCCCGACTCCTTGTCGTAGGCGCTGATGGTGCGCGTGCTGGCCGCCATCAGCAGCGCGGCATCCGCGGTCGGATCGCCGGTCTCCTCGACCAACGCGTCGTCCGCCGCCGACTCGAAGCCGCGTCCCCCGTGGTTCATGATGAGCAGGGTCGGCGTCACCAGCGGGCCGGAGCCGATGCCGCCGCCGCCGCCGAGGGGCGGCAGATCCAGGTCGCGCAGCGCCGGGTGATAACGCGGCCCGTCGCCGTGCGGCACCATCCAGCTCTGCTCGCCGGTGTTCAGGTCCATCGCGGTCACTCGCTTGTAGGGCGGCTTGAACAGCGGAAGCCCCCGCGGACCGGACAGCCCAACGCCCCAGGGATCCGTGAAGTACCCCACCGTGGCCGGCGGGTCGTACGGTACCACCTCCACCACGATCAACGTGCTCGACGACGACACGAAGAGCTGCCCCGTCTCCACGTCGACCGCCGCGCCCTGCCAGTTGGCGCCGCCGCCCGCCCCCGGCACCTGGATGAACGGCACCTCGGCCCCGCGCACCACCGGCGGCGAGAAGATCGGTCCGAACCGCGCCCGGCTGGTAATGATCTCCAGTGCCGCGGCGCGCAGCTCCGGCGTGAAGTCGATGACGTCCTCGAGGGCGAACCCCTGCCGGTCGAACGGCGGCGGCTTCGTCGGGAACGGCTGGGTCGGCGAGTACCACTCGCCCGGCACGTTGCCCTGCGGCACCGGCCGCTCCTCGATCGGCCAGACGGGCTCGCCGGTGACCCGGTCGAAGACGTAGGTGAAGCCCTGCTTGCTCACCTGCGCGATGGCCTTGACCGGCCGCCCGTCAACGGTGACGTCGAGCAGGTTCGGTCCGGTCGGGAAGTCCCAGTCCCACAGCCCGTGGTGGATGGCCTGGAAGTGCCAGACCCGTTCTCCCGTCTCCACGTCGACGGCGACGATGCTCTCGGCGAACAGGTTGTCGCCGGGACGCATGCCGCCGTACCAGTCGTTCGACGGCGTGCCGGTCGGCAGGTAGACGATGCCCAACTCCTCGTCGACCGCCATGTAGGACCAGACGTTGGAGTGCCCGCTGTAGCGCCACGACTCGTTGCCCCACGTGTCGGCGCCGAAGTCGTCGCCCCGCGGGATGGTCCGGAAGATCCACTTCATTTCGCCGCTACGCGCGTCGTAGGCCCGCACGTGGCCCGGTGACGCCTCGCGCAGGGTCAGCCGAGTGTCCTGCACGATGCTGCCGACGATGACCGTGTCGCCGGCGATGGCGACGGGAGACGACCAGGTCATGCGCGAGGCGTCGATCTCGCGCTCGAAGCCCGCGGTGAGGTCGACGTAGCCGCCGGTCCCGAAGTCGGGGTACCGCCGGCCGGTACGCGCGTTCAGCGCGACCAGCCGCTTGTCGTGGCTGGCGATGAAGATGCGTGCGTCGTCGCCCTCCGAATCCTTCCAGTAGGAGACGCCGCGGTGATGCCAGCCCATGTTCGGCGGCCGGTCGAGATAGGCGTAGATCTGCGGGTCGTAGGTCCACACCGGCTCGCCGGTGCCGGCGTCGAGCGCGGCGACCTGTCCGAGCGCAGTGCTGACGTAGACCAGCCCGCCCGCCATCAGCGGGACCGACTTGAACTGGCTGGGACGGATCCGCTCGTCGGCCTCGGCCACGGCGGTGGACAGCGACGTCCAGCGCCACGCGACCTCCAGGTCGGTGAAGTTGTCCGCGGTGATCTGGTCGAGCGGCGAGTACTTGGTGTTGGCCGCGTCCCGGCCGATGGCATGCCATTCGCCGTCGGGCACCGAGGTCTGGGCCCGGGCGGAACCGCAAACGACCAGGACGGCCGCCGCGAGTAGAAAGAGACGACGCTGCAGGCTCTGGGTCATCGGAACATCCCTTCCCGAGGGTTCGCCGGCTCTCCGCAAGTGTCGGAACAGGCGTCGATCATAGCGCCAGGCATCTTCCCCTTGAGAGAGGCTCCGGTTTCAGAGCGCGGACCCCCGCCTCGCGGCGAGAGTGGATGGCGCAGGAACGGGCTCGCAGGCTGTCGTGGTCGGTTCACGTCTGCCGGCGAGCAGCTTCCAGGGTGAGAACCGCGGCCCGCAGCTCCATCAGGTGCGCCGCCCGGATCCCGGTCGCCCCCGTCGACAGCGCCGCGTCGGTGTAGGCGGGCAGCGGATGCCCCGCGGCGGCGTAGGCCTCGGCCAGGGCCGCCCGCAGCTCCGTCACGTGCACCCCCTTCACCGGCGTGACGCCCGGCGCCAGCACCGCGTCGGTCCACCCGAACGCCGCCAGCCCGGCGGCCGTGCGCAGCGCGTCGATGCGCGCCCGCAGCTCCCGGAAGTGGATGGCCCGCACCGGCGTCACCCCGCGCTCGATGGGGTGGTCCGCGAACACCGTCGGCGACGCCTGGAACACGGTCACCCGCCGACCCGCCACCAGCAGCGAGCCGGTCCGCGGGCCGCCCGCGTTGGCCGCCACGGCGTAGGTCACCGTCCCCGAGCCGATGCCCGACGCGCCGCCGGTCAGCGCCAGGAACCCCGACTCGCTCGCCGCCGTCCAGGCGCAGGTCGAGCCGGTCGCCACCTCCACCACGCCGGTCGACGCCGGCCACAGCACGTCGCGGTGCAGCGGCGTCACGGTGTACGCGCAGGGCACCGCGGCAGTCACCGGCGCGCTGCGCGACCCCTCACCGCCGTCGACCGCCGCCGCCACCTGGTACGCGTAGGACGCGCCCGGCTCCACCCCGCGGTCCGCGTAGCCGAGGCCCCGCACGCCCGAGGCGACCGCCTCGAAGGCGGCGCCCGGCGCGACCGTCTCGAAGGCGGCGCCCGCCGCGCGGTAGACCGTGTAGGTGACCGCCGGCGCGGGCCGCCACGCCCCGGCGCCGGCCGCCGGCGGCGTCCACGCCCCGGCGCCGGCCGCTGTCCACCTCAGCGCCACCTGCGCCGGGTGCACTCCCGGCGCCGCCGTCACCGCCGGCCCGGACCGGAGCTGGTGCCCCAGCTCCTCCCACGTCGGCCGCCCGTCGCCGTCCGCGTCGAGCACCAGCGCCGGATACTGCGCGTCGGTCCCGAAATCCCACGGGGTGTCCGCAACGCCGTCGCCGTCCACGTCCACGTCCCATTCCGCATACAGGTCCGCGTAGTCGGCCGGCGCCTGCAGCGCCGCCGTCGGCCGCCCCTGCCCCGACGCGGCCGCGACGCCCGACGCCGACGCCGCGACGCCCGACGTGTCCGTGTCCCAGTAGCCGGCCGTCACCCGGCCGGGAAGCTCCGTGACGCCCACCAGACCGCCCGTCTCGGCGTCGCCCGACACCGGCCCGGTGGCATAGCCGGCGGTCAGCACGCTTCGGTTGTGGCCGACCAGGCCGCCCACCCGGGCGGCGCCCGACACCCGGCCCGTCGCATACGACCCCGCGATGCGCCCGTCGTTGGTCCCCACCAGGCCGCCCGCAGACGTCCCGCCCCACACCTCCGCCGCCGCAAAGCTGCCGCCGACCAGGCCCGTGTTCGCCCCCACCAGGCCGCCCACCGACGCCGACCCCGACACCCGGCCCGCCGCAAAGCCGCCCGTCACCGTGCCCCGGTTCACGCCCGCCAGCGCCCCGGCGGCGTCGGCGCCGGACACGTCGGCCCCGGTCACCCCCACGTGGCGGATCACGCTCGACGCCGCCGTCTCCCCGAACAGCCCCGCACCGCCGCCCCGCGCGATGAACAGCCCCCGCACCCGATGCCCGTTGCCCTCGAACCTCGCCGCGAACGGCGCCCCCGCCGAACCCAGCGGCAGCCAGCCCGACCCGCCGTACCAGAACGCGTCCCCCGTGTCCGGGCCGCCGCTGCCGTTCGTGTCCAGGTCCACGTCCCCGCCCAGCTCGTAGCCCCGGCAGCCGCCCGCCGCCGCGCACGTCCGCGTCTCGCCCGACGCCAGCCCGAACGCCGCCCCATACCCCGCCGACCCCGCCGCCGTCGGCGCCCCGTCCCCGTCCAGGTCGTGGCGCACCGCGTCGAGCTGCGCCGCCGTGTGCACCCCGAGCAGCCCGTCGCCGTCGGCGTCGTGGCCCACCGTCACCATGAACGCATGCTCCGCCGTCCGGTTCGACCCCGTCGCGTCGGTCGCCGTCAGCGTCACTGTGGATTCGCCCGCCGTCGACCCCGTCACCGTCGCCACCCCGCCCGCCACCGCCACCGCCGCCACGTCCGCCGACGACGACTCGGCCCCGTACGTCAGCGCGTCGCCGTCCCGATCCTCGAACGCGGCCGACAGGTCCAGCCGCAGCGCCTCGCCCACCTCCAGCACCCGGTCCGCCAGCGTCCCCACCGCCTCCGGGCCCCGGTTGCCGCTGCCGCCGCCGCCACCGCCGCCGCCGCTGCCGCCGCCGTCCACGCTCACCCCGAACGCCTGCGTCGCAGACTCGTTCGACGCGCCCTCATCGGTCGCACTCACCGTCACCGTCGAGAAGCCCCGCGACAGCGGCGTCACCGTCACACTCGAGCCCGACACCGACACGGCCGCCACCGTCACCGACGACGACGACGCCCCATACGTCAACGCATCCCCGTCCGGGTCCTCGAACGCGCCCGACAGCTCCACCAACGCCGCACCCTCGACCGTCTGCAGCGACAGCGCCGGCAACGGCGCCACCGCCAACGGAGACCGGTTCGCCACCGTCACCCCGAACACCTGCTCCGCCTGCAACCCGCCCCCGTCCTCCGCCGTCACCGTCACCACCGCCGTCCCCGACGACAACGCCGTCACCCGCACCGCCGAGCCCGACACCTCGACCGTCGCCACCGACACGTCCGACGACACCGCCGCGTAGGTCAGCGCGTCGCCGTCCGGGTCCTCGAACGCGTCCGACACCGACACCGGCACCGAACGCACCGGGTCGGAGATCGCCAGCGCCAGCGCCTCCAGGCGGCCCGTCGCCACCGGCGCGCGGTTGGCCACCGTCGCCGCGAACGTCCGTTCCGCCGTCATCTTCGACCCGCCCGCGTCGGTCGCCGTCACCGTGATCTGCGCCGTGCCGCCCGACTCCGGCACCACCGTCGCCTCCGACCCCGACACCGACACCGACACCGACACCACGGTCCGGCCGGGGGGATTCGTCACCCTCGCCCCATACGTCAGCGCGTCATCCTCCGGGTCCTCGAACGCAACCGACAAGTCCACCTTCGGCGGCTCCTCACCCGCCGTCAGCGACAACGGCGGCAGAGGACTGCCCGACGGCCGCGGCGGCTGGTTCGCCACCGTCACCGCGAACACCTGCGTCGCACTCGTGTTCGAGCCGGCCGCGTCGGTCGCCGTCACCGTGATCTGCGCCGCGCCGCTCGACTCCGCCCTCACCGTCAGCGTCGACGCCGACACCGACACCGCCGCCACCGACGTATCCGACGACTCGGCGGCATACGTCAGCGCGTCCCCGTCCCGGTCCCGGAACGCATTCGAAACCTCCACCGTCGACGAGTCCCCCACCACGCTCAGCGACACCGCCGGCAACGTGCCCACCGGCTCCGGAGAGCGGTTCCCACCCACCGTCACCCCGAACGCCTGCTCCGCCGGCGTGTTCGAGCCGCCCGCGTCGCGCGCCGTAACCGTCACCGTCGCCGTCCCCTGGTTCTCCGGCCGCAGCGTCACCACCGAGCCCGACACCGACACCGACACCACCGACGGGTCCGACGACGTCGCCCCATACGTCAGCACGTCCCGGTCCGGGTCCGAGAACGCACCCGACACCTCCACCGCCAGCGCCTCGGTCGGCTCCCCGGGCCGAAAGACCAGCGCCTTGTCCTCCAGCGTCCCCTCCGCCTCCGGACCCACGTTCTCCGGCACCGTCACCCTGAACGTCTGCTCCGCCGGCGTGGTCCCCTCGACGCCGTCGGTCGCCGTCACCGTCACCGCCGACGTGCCGCCCTCCTGCAGCGGCCGCACCTTCACCGTCGAGCTGTTCACCGGCACCGACACCGACACCGCCGACGGGTCCGACGACATCGCGCCATACGTCAGAGGATCTCCGTCCGGGTCCTCGAACGCGCCCGACACCTCCACCTCCGCCTCGCCCTCGCCCACCCGCCGCGTCAGCGCCGGCAACGTCCCCTCCGCCTGCGGAGAACGGTTCGCCACCGTCGCCTCGAACGTCCGCTGCGCCGACTCGTTCGACCCGTCCACGTCGGTCGCCGTCACCTCCACCGTCGCCGTCCCCCGCGACACCGGCGTCACCGTCACCGTCGAGCCGGCCACCGACACCGTCACCACCGCCGTGTCCAACGACCGGGCGGCGTAGGTCAGCGCGTCCCCGTCCGGGTCCTCGAACGCGCCCGACACATTCACCGTTACGGTGCCGGGCACCTCCAGCGCCAGCAGATCGTCCAGCGGCTCGTCGGTCGCCACCGGCGGGCGGTTCTCCACCGTCACCGCCAGGGTCTGCGTCGCCGACAGCCCGCCCGGGTCCTCCGCCGTCACCGTCACCGTCGCCGCGCCCCCCGACAGCGGCGTCACCGTCAGCGTCGAGCCGGCCACCTCTACCGTCGCCACCGACCCGTCGGCCTCCGGATTCACCGTCGCCGAGTACGTCAGATCGTCCATGTCCGGGTCCGAGAACGCGCCCGACACGTCCACCGCCGCCGCGCCCGTCCCGACGTCGGGCACCCGCAGCGTCAGCGCGGCCAGCGTCCCTTCCGCCACCGGCGGACGGTTCGCCACCGTCACCGTGAACGTCTGCTCCGCCGGCGCCGGCGCGATGCCGTCGCTCGCCGTCACCGTCACCACCGCCTCGCCCCCCGACAGCGGCGCCACCAGCACGGTCGAACCCGTCGTCGAGTCCAACACCGCCGTCGCCACCGACGGCGCCGACGACGTCACCCCGTAGGTCAGCGTGTCACCGTCCGCATCGCGGAACGCACCCGCCAACGGCACCTCGAACGGGGATGTCCCCGCCTCGACATCCGCGTGGTCCGGAAGCGGAGCCCCGGCCACCGGCGACTGGTTCGGCACCGTCACCACGAACGTCTGCGCCGCCGGCGGGTTCGACGCGACGCCGTCGGTCGCCGTCACCGTGACCGCCGCCGTGCCCCGCCTCAGCGGCGTCACCCTCACCGTCGACGGAGGCGTCACCTCCACCGACGCCACCAACGGCGCCGACGACGACGCCGCGAACGTCAGCACGTCCAGGTCCGCATCGCTGAACGCACCCGACACGTCCAGGTCCACCCACCCCGCCGAAACCTCCCGCGTCAGGTCCCCCAGCTTCCCCGCCGCCGCGGGCGGCCGGTTGCCCACCACCGTCACCGACTGCGGCGCGCTGTGCGCCGCCGAGCCCCCGGCCGCCAGCGCCGACACCTGGTACGTATACCTGCCGCCCGAGAACACGTCGGTGTCGCCGGTCGTCAGTCCGCCGATGCCCTCGGCGACCACCGTGACCGCCGTGCCGTCGTCGCGCGTCACCGTGTAGGTGACGTCGGGCGCAGAGGTCCAGTGGGTCGCGTCCGGGGCCGTCCACGTCAGCACCACCTCGTTGCGCCCCAGCGTGTCCGCGGCCGTCAGCCCCGGAGCGTCCCGAAGCTGGTGGCCCAGCTCCTCCCACGTCGCCCCGCCGGCCCCGTCCGCGTCCACGGCCAGCACCGGATACTGCGCATCGGTCCCGAAGCGCCACGGATCGTCGACCGCGCCGTCGCCGTCGAGGTCCACGTCCCACTGCGCGTAGAGCCCGCTGGCATCCGTCGGCGACTGCAACTGCGCCGTCGTGCGGCCCTGCCCGCCGGAGCCGCTCGTGCGCCGCGACGTCGTCGTGTCCCAGTAGCTCGCGGTGACGGCGCCCTCGCTGCCGCTGTGGCCGACCAGGCCCCCGACATCCTCGTCGCCGGACACCGGCCCCGTCGCGTAGCTCGCGGTGATGGTGCGCTCGTTGCCCCCGACCAGGCCCCCGACATCCTTCTCGCCCCTCACCCGCCCCGCCGCATACGTCGCGATCAGCGTCCCGGTGTTCCAACCCGCCACGCCGCCGGCTTCGAAGCGCCCCGTCACCGACGCCGCGGCGTAGCTGGCGGCAATGGAGCCTCTGTTCTCTCCCACGAGCCCGCCCACGCTGGTGCCCGTGCCGGACACTACGCCCGTCGCGTAGCTGCCGATGACGGCGCCGCTGTGGATCCCGGCCAGCGCCCCGACGTGCCAGTCTCCCGCCACCGAGACGTCGATCAGTCCGACGTGGCGGATGACGCTCTCCTCGCCCGTGGTGCCGAACAGGCCCAGCTCCGAATCGCGGTCGATGAACAGGTTGGCGATGGTGTGCCCGTTGCCCTCGAAGACCGCGAGGAACGGATCCCTCACCGGCCGGACAAACAGTTGCGATGTCGTGGTACCCGCGCCGAGCGGCTCCCACCCGGCCCCGCCGTTCCAGTACGTGTCGCCCGGATCGGCGCTCCCGTTGCCGTTGGTGTCGAAGTCCAGGTCCGCCTCGAGCTCGTAGCCCACGCACCCGTCCGGCCCGCCGCAGGCCTGCCGCTCGCCGTCGGTCGCGAACGCCGCCGCGTACGCCGTTGCGCCGTCCGCGGTGGGCGCGCCGTCCCCGTCGAGGTCGTACCGCACGGCGTCGAGCTGCGCCGGCGTCCTGATCTCGATGAGGCCGTCGTCGTCCGCGTCGTAGTCCGTCGCGCTCGCCGGCACCACGGTCACCTCGAACGCCTGCGCCGCGCTCGCCCCCGAGCCGCCCGCGTCGGTCGCCGTCACCGTGATCGTCGCCTCGCCCTCCGCCAGCGGCGTGATGCTCACCCGCGTACCCGACAGGCTCACCGCGGCCACGCCCGTCGCCGACGAGGAAACCGTGTAGGTCAGCGCGTCGCCCTCCGGGTCCTCGAACGCCTCCCCGAACTCGACGCTGGCCGTATCGCCCACGTGCAGCCAGCGGGCCGGCAGCGTCCCCACCGGCAGCGGCGGCGAGTTGCCGGGGGTGTTCACCGCGACCACGGCGCTGCGCGCCGGCTCGCCGCCGTCGACCACCGCCGTCACCTGGTACGTGAAGGCGGTGCCCGTCCGGGCCGCATCGTCGTGCTCGAGCCCGGCCAGGTCCTCCGCCAGGACCTCGACGGTGTCCCCCTCGGCGCGGGTGACCGTGTAGGTCACGTCCGGCGCGGGATCCCAGTGGCTGACATCGACCCCGGTCCAGCTCAGCGCTACCTGCGCCTGCCCCGCCGTCCCGGTTTCCGTCGCCGTCGCCGTCAGGGTCGGGCCGGCCCGCAACTGGTAGCCGAACTCCTCCCACGTCTCCACTTCGTCGCCGTCCAGGTCCGCGGCCAGCACGGGGTACTGGACGGTCGTCCCGAAGCGCCAGGGATCGTCGCTCGCGCCGTCACCGTCCACGTCGATCTTCCAGCTCCCGTACAGGCCGCCGTACCCGGTGGGCGCCTGCAACTGCGCCGTCGTCCGGGCGCCCGCCCCGGTCGCCCGGCCCGTGGCGTCGCTGTCCCAGTAGCTGGCGGTGGGGAAACGCACACCGCAGCCGAACAGCCCGGACCAGTCGTGGTCGCACGCCATTCCCGTGACGGGGCTCGTGGCATAGCTGGTGGAGATGACGGCGTCGTCGTTGAATCCCACCAGGCCGGAAACAAACGCAGCACCCGCTACGCTGCCGGTGGCATAGCTGCCGTGCACCTCGCCCGCCCCCCGCCGGGGAGAAACGGGATGCGAGTCGTTGTATCCGACCAGCCCGCCGACGGCGCTGCCCCCCGCAACGCGCCCCGAGGCATGGCTGCCGCGGACGCTGCCGGACTGACCGTTCCGCCCGACCAGCCCGCCGACGTCGTTCTCGCCCGTTGTCCGACCCGCGGCGAAGCTCGAGAAAACCGCGCCGTCATTGCTTCCCACGAGCCCGCCGGCGCCCGAGGCCGGCTCCGCTTCGGCTTCCGCCGGTCCCCGGCGGCCCGTCACTGCGACCCGGCTCCCGGAGCTGTCGATGGCTCCGCTGCTGCGGTTCCGGCCGACCAGGCCGCCCACCTCGTCCCGGCCGGTCACACGACCGGTTGCGCGGACACGGACGACAGTCCCCCAATTCTGCCCGGCCAGGCCGCCGACGGAACTCCCGCCGGCAACGTCCACGCCGGTCAGCTCGACGTCGTAGACGGCGCCGGACAGACCGATGTCGCCGAACAGTCCCGCGTCGTCGTCGTCCTCCCGCGCGATGAACAGGTTGGCAAGGGTATGCCCGTTGCCGCGGAAAGTCGTGAGAAGGCCCCCGACGTCTATCCCCAGGAACTGCAGAACCGGCGGGCCGATAGGCTCCCAGCCCTCGCCGGCGTTCCAGTAGTCGTCGTCCGGGTCGACCGCCCCGTCTCCGTCGGTGTCGAAGTCCAGATCCGCGAGCAGCTCGTACCCCGAGCAGCCGTCCGCGCCGCAGCCCAGCCGATCGAAGGCGTCGCCGAACGCCGCCGCGTACGCCTCCGATCCGGCCGGGCTCGGGGCGCCGTCCCCGTCCAGGTCATGGCGCACGGCGTCGAGCTGCGCCAACGTGCCGATGCCGATCAACCCGTCGCCGTCGGCGTCGTAGTCGTAGCCGACCGTGACTCCGAAGCGCTGCGCCGCGGCCGTGTTCGACCCGCCCGCGTCGGTGGCCGTCACGGTGACGATCGACCGGCCCGCACTCCCCGGCGTGATCGTGACCATCGCATCCGACCGGCTCACCGCGGCGACGGACGTGCTGGACGAGCTCACCCCGTACGTCAGCGTGTCGCCGTCCGGATCGTCGAAGGACCCCGCAACGTCGACCACCACCGCCGCCGACCCCACCTCCAGCTCCCGATCGGCCACGATCCCCACCGCGACCGGAGGCTGGTTCCCCGCGCCCGCGGTCACCGACACCGGCGCGCTGCGCACGGCCTCGCCGCCGTCGACGACCACGGCCACCCGGTACTCGTAGCGGTCGCCGATCGTCACGTCGGTGTCGGCGTGGGTGAGCCCGGCCAGATTCGTCGCGATGGCCTCGACCGTGATGCCGTCGTCGCGATAGAGGGTGTAGCCGACGTCCGGCGCCGGGCTCCAGGCGCTGGTCGACGGCGCGGTCCAGCTCAGGACCACCCGAGCCTGACCCTCCGTCGTGGCCGCCGTCAGGGTCACCGCGTCGCGAACCTGGTATCCGAATTCCTGCCACGTGGCGCGGCGATCGCCGTTCAGGTCCATCCGCAGAACCGGGTACTGCGTGGAAGTACCGAAGTCCCAGGGATCGGAGGCTCTGGGCAGACCGAACTGCGTACGATCGAGATCGTACCTCCACGTCCCGTAGATGCCGGTGTAGTCGGTCGGCGCCTGCAACTCCGCCGTCGTCAGGCCCACGGCTCCTCTCTGACGCCGTTCCGCGCCGTCGATCATCCCATTCTCGTTGGCGTCGTCCTCGCCTGTTCCCGCGCGCACGCCGGACGTCTCCAGGTCCCAGTAGCTGACGCGCACCACCGCCGAAAAAGAAGCCGTGCCGACCAGGCCGCCGACCGCTGCCGCGCCGGAGACCCTGCCGCCGGCGTAGCTCCTCTCGATGTAGGCGCAGGAGCTGCCCACCAGCCCCCCCACGCCTCCGCCGTTGATGGGAGTCTCGGTGCCGCTGGCCGAGAAGTCCCGGCACCCGAAATCCGCGTCCGAGAGACGGGTGCCGCGGCCCGCCACGTCGCCGATCGCATAGCTCGCCACGATCGACTGCAACCAGTAGTCCGTGACGCCGACCAGTCCACCCACCGCGTCCGTCCCCGAGACGCGGCCCGTGGCATAGCTCGCCGTTATCGCCTGCGAAACGCCGCTGGCCGCACCGACCAGGCCGCCCACGGCCACATCCCCCGACACGCTGCCCGTGGCGCGGCTGCCGATCACGTCGTTGATCGTCTGGCGCCCGACCAGGCCGCCCACCTGCTCGCCGCCGGACACGTCGACGGCGGCATGGCTGTACCGCAGCTCGCCCCAGCTCCGACCCGCCAGGCCGCCCACCTCGTCCCCACCGGACACGCGACCCGCGGCATGGCTGCCTCTGACCTGTGCTTGGAGGCCGAAACCCACCAGGCTGCCGACCTGCGCGCCGCCGGTCACGTCGACGCCGGCCAGACCGACGTCGAGAATCCAGTTGCTCTCGCTGACCCCGAACAGGCCGACCGCGTCCTCGGCGGGTCGATCGATGAACAGGTTCGACACGCCGCGGCCGTTGCCGTCGAAGTCCGCGGTGAAGGGCGCGGCAAGGTCGCCGATCGGGGCCCACCCGGCGCCGCCGTTCCAGTAGTCGTCGCCCGAGTCGACGTCCCCATCGCCGTCGGTGTCGAAGTCCAGGTCCGCCGTCAGCTCGTAGCCCGTGCAGCCGTCGTCGGCGGGACACCCCATCTCGAGCGCGCCCAGCGGGAAGGCCGCGTAGTACGGCATCCACGTCGCGCCGTCCACGAGCCCGTCGCCGTCGAGGTCGTAGCGCACGGCGTCGAGCTGGGCCGGGGTGCCCACGTCGATGAGGCCGTCGTTGTCGCCGTCGTAGTCGCGGGTGCCGGCCTGCACCGTCACCGTGAAGGCCACCACCGCGCTCAGCCCGTCCGGGTCGGTCGCGCGCAGGGTCACCAGGACGCGGCCCGGCGAGCCCGGCGTCAGCGTCACCTGCGTGCCGTTGCGCGACAACGCGAGCCGGTCGGGATCGCTCACCGCCGGCTTGTAGGCCAGGGTATCGCCGTCCGGATCCGAGAACGTGTCCGTCAGGTCGACCTCCATCGCGGCAGACCCCGGCGCGACGGTCCGGTCGCGCAACGCCGTCGCCACGGCCGGCGCCCGGTTGCGGTCCGCCGGCGGCACGTCGACCGCATCGACCGCCGCGGCCGCCATCACGATGCCCGCGCCGGAATCGCGGTCGGTCCCCGCGGCCTCGATGTCCAGGGCCGCCCCCGCCATCGCCGTGCGAAGCCGGGTGAGGTTCATGCTGGCCGGACCGCCCGCGGCCTCCAGCATCAGGGCCGCGACGGCCGCCGCGTGGGGCGCCGCGGCCGACGTGCCGCAGAACCGCGAGAAGCCGGGCGTCGACGTCGACACGCACGACGCGGCGGCCAGGTCCGGCTTCTGCAGCAGCTTGCCGCCCGTCGACGAGAAGTCACCCGGCGTGATCGCCGTCCCGTCCGCCTCGAAGAACATCCGGCGCGGCCCGTCGGAGCTGGCCGTGCGCACCGACTCCGTGCCGTCGAAGACGCCGCCGTCCCCGCCGGCCGTGCGCACGTCGACCTGCCCGACGCCGAACGCGTTCTCCGCCGCGAGGTGACCGAACGTATTGCCGGCCGTCGCGATCTGCAACCGGCCCCCCAGGGCCTGCAGGCGCAGGTAGCGATCCGCCCCGGAGGCCTTGACGACGACCAGGTGAATCTCGCTGCCCGGCAGGACCGTCGTGCTCAGGAACTCGACGGGGTCCTGCGTGCCGTCCTGCGTGTCGGTCGAGCTCGCGAGCACGTCACCGCGCTCGTTCACCAGGAACAGGTCGTAGTCGTTCGCGGACGCGCCCAGCGGGTCCGACCACTGCAGGACGAAGTAGCTCTCGAAGGGAACCGTTCGCAGCCGGTTCTCTTCGACCCGGCCCCCGAAGTCGTGACGCGTGCCGACGGTCTCTCCGTCCACGATCAGCGGTGTACCCGCCGCGTAGTCGCCCTCCCAGGTGCTCGACGTGCCGTCGTTCAGGTTGCCGAAGTTGCCGGCCGGGGAGAAATGGAAGCAGCCGCCCGCCGCCGCCGCGTCGATTCCCTGCGTGATGACGCCGTCCTGCAGGACCGGCTCCACGAAGTAGTAGACGTCGTCGACGATGACGTCCGCCCCGGCCTCGCACAGCGCCTCGATGTTGGCGCCGAACTGCGCCTGGCCGCCGTACGCCGTCGCGAAGTACAGCTCGGCGCCCGGTGCGAGGTCGTGGACGATCTCGAGCATCGCCGTCCCCTCGTCTCCCGTACCGGCCTGGCCCGGCAGCACCGTCACCTGCGCCGGCAGGTCGCCCGCGGCCTGCCGGGCCGCGAGCGTCTCGACGCCGTTGGAGAGCACGCCGATCCCGATGCCGGCGCCGTCGACGCCGTGGGTCCGCCGCGCGACGTCCGCCCGGTGGGCGACGTCGCCCTCGGAGACATCGACCGCGCGCGTCACCACCGGATCTGATCCGCTCATCCCCGCCGGCAACGGAAACGCCGAAGCCTGATCCTGCTGCGTCCGCGCCTCGTCGGCGGTGCGGATCGCCCGCACCGCAGCGAGCGCCGCGAGCCGCTCCACGGAAGTAATCGGCAGTCGAGCCCGGATGGCCCGGTACCGGGGCACGCTGTTGACGACGCTGCCGCCCAGCTCCCGTATGCGCGCCAGGACCTCCGCCGTCACCTCGGCGCGGATGTCCGCCAGCACCCGGTCGTCCTCGCCCCCCGTGTCCCGCGCAGCGCCCGCGCCCGCGGGTCCGGGATCGCGGACCCGCTCGGCCGCCGGGTCCCTCCCCGTGGCGGCCACCGCCGCGGCGCGCTCCAGCAACCGTGAGCCGACCTTGCGCTGCGCCGGCGTCCGCCGCGCTTTCGCCGCCAGCAGGTCCGCGATGCGCTGCCGGCCGCGCGCCACCCGCCGCTGCCCGGCCGGCTCCGCCCCGTCGATCTGCCCGCCGCCCGCAGTCCGCTGCGCCGCCCGGCGCTGCGCTTCCGGCCCCGCAACCGCCTCCCTGCCGGAGGGGCGTTCGACCGCGACGCTCTCGCGCACGAGCGGCGACAGATCGACCGAGCAGGCGGCCGGCGCGCCGCCGCCGACACCCAGGCAGCTCCAGCCGATCGCGCCGCCGGATGCCTCCGCCGGGGACGGCACGCCCAGCCGGCAGAGGCCCGGCTCGTCGCCGCACAGGCCGTCGACCGCCGGGGAGGACGGCGCCGGCGGCGCCACGTGCCCCGCACAGCCCGCCCCCGCAACCGCTGCTGCCGCGAGAAGCGCGCGCCAGAAGAGCCGCCTCGGACCCGGCAGCTCCGTATTTGCAACGGCACGCCGCGACAGGACGGCTTCTGCGCGGCCGCGAGAAAGGAAGCAAGAGCGGCGGGGTGCTTCCCGGTTGCCGTGCCCTGTTTCGTACAGTATGCCAATGACGAACACGTGAGACCGCCGTACGGAACCTCATGCATCCCCTCATTCTGCAGGACGTCAGATCACGCCGAAGACCTCTCGATACACCCGCTGTTCCACCAGCATGCTCCCGAACGTCTCCATCAACGGACGAATCCGATCCTCGGGCCAATTGGGAAGATGGTGGTACAGCATCAACCCCTGCCGAAACAACGAATGCGTCCGCCGTTTCACCGTGTTCGCCTTCAACCACCGGTCATAGCCAATCCGCTCGCCCGCCGCACCCAGCAACGACAGCACAGCAATCGCCAACGCGCTGAGCAGCAGCAAGCGGTCCCGCCGGTCCGGGCGCGACACATGCATCGATGACAGACCCATCCCGAAGCGCATGTCCTTGATGTCTCGGAAGCCCGCCTCGATCCCCCAGCGCTTGCCGTAGTAGCGAATCAACACCCGCGTCGGGACCGACGCTTCGCTGGCCACCAGACACCACGGTTCGTCCATCTTCTTATCGTGTACGCACACGACCGCGCCCACCGGCCACTCGTGCACGTCGGTCACCCGAGCCCCCACCAGCCGCCGCGCACGCCCACCGGCGCCAACCCACGCGGCGGCCACTCGCCGTTCGCCGCTCGCATTCGTCACATAGACGTCCCCACGCAATCGAATCACGTATTCGAAGCCCAACTCCGTCGTCAACGCATAGAACAGCTTGCAGTCGGCAAAGCCCCGATCCGCCACAATGGTGACTTTCACCCCTTCCGGCAGCACTTCGCGCAACCGGCACAGCACCTCGTACTCATAGCGCCGCTGATTGTCCTTCAGCGTCGACGACGCCACCGTCTTCCACAGCAGGGGCGTTGCGCGCCCGTGCCCGGTCAACATCGACAGCACGATCGTCTCCTGCTTGTCGGCCGCAAAACTCGTCCAATCCAGCGCGACGACCACTTCGGTGCGGGCGCCGATGAGGTACGGCGTCCAGTGGGCGAAGAAGGTCCAGACGTTGATGCCTCGATTGCTCAGGAGCCGGTCCACCTGCTTGACGCCATGCTTGGTCAACGTGCCCATGGCTTGCGCCAGGCCGCGCCCCACCGCATGGATTGCCAGCGACGCACTCGTCAGCACGCCCAGGGTGGCGTTGGCCAGTGACAGCACCCGCTTGGCATGCAGGTCGCCTTCGTACAAGGCGTTGATGAAGTTCAGGAGGTCGTGTCTCCGAAGCCATCGCCCGGATGACGTTTGCCGGTTTCCCTTTGGATGCATAGGAACCACATTCTAAATCCAGGCGCGCTATTCTGCAAACTTTCAGAATGCCAGATGTTCTATCTCAATAGGGCTGGCGTCCTATTCGGTTCACATAGTAAAATGAGGGGATCTCTGAGGTACGGAACGCCAAGGCGGTACGGACGACGGGGCAGGCGGGCTCCGTCCAGGGCACCGCGGCGGAAAGAACATCATTGTCGTCAATACCGGGCAGAATCCGCAAGGGGGAGACAAAAAGGAAGTGGGTAGTAACCATTCATGGGTCTCTTGTCAGAAACTACCCCTCTCCTACATACAACTACCCACCATGGTAGTCCCTGGGTATCGCTCTTCGTCTTGCCATCCATGTCGCGGCGCCCGGCCGGCTCGATGGGATGGAACCTGCGACAAACGAACTCCTTGTCGCAGGCGCCGATGGTGCGCGTGCCGGCCGCCATCGGCAGCGCGGCGTCGGCGGCCGGGTCGCCGGTCGCCTCGACCAACGCGCCGGCCGGCGTCGACTCGCAGCCGCGCCCGCCGGGGTTCATGATCCTTCCCGGCCGTGCGCCGGCTCTATCGCAGGTGTCGGAACAGGCGTCGATACCTGGCGCGGGCCGGAATCGGGATCCGCGGACGGGCACGTGCCGGAGACCACTCGCGGGAGGCGCTATACTTGACGTGCTTCCCCTCGAACGCCCGCTCTCAAGAGTGGTGCATGACTCACGACATTCGGACGGACTGCACGGACGCCGCCCCGCAGCCAATCCCCCCGTCGAATCCCGACGCGCCGGTGCGGATCGACATCGCGATGCCGCGCGGCCTCTACGACCGCCTCACCGACCATGACGAGGCTCCCCGGAGCCGCTACGACATGGCGACCGGACGTGCCGAGTTCGTGGCCGAGCCGGGCGTCAGCCACGAGTGGCGGGCCTGGAAGCTCTCGGCCCTCTTCAGCCGGATCGAGCAGATGCTGGAGGACGCGGGCCGTCCGGCAGAGTTTCTGGTGGCGGGCGCGAGCCGGCTGCTGAGCGACGACGGCGCCTTCGAGCCGGACACGTGCGTCTTCCTCGATCCGGCGCGGGCGCGGGCCGCCATGCGCGTCGACGGTTATCTGGACACGCGGAAGGGTGCGCCCGTTCCCGATCTGGTGGTCGAGATCGACCGCAGCGTCGACTCCAGCGAAAAGCTGGCGCCGTACTTCCGCATGGGAGTGCGCGAGGCGTGGACCTGGAGCCGCACCGACGGCGTGCGCATCTGGATCGCCCCGACCCCGGCGGACGGCGCCTTCGCCCAGACCGATCGGAGCTGCGTGCTGCCCGGCCTCGACCGTCAGGCTCTGGACCGGCTGCTGGCGAGCCGGACCCCGCGGGACGCATCCCGGCGCGCACGCGACATCGCCCGCCGCGCAAGCCATGCGATGCCGGGCGCGGATCACCGCGACCCCGGCGACCAACGGTAGTGGGCATGGATCTCAACGCATTCGACCTGCTCCTGCTCGTCCTCCTCGGACTGCTGGTGCTGCTGGGACTGCTCAAGGGACTGACGCGGCTGCTGATGGGGATCGGGGCGCTGGTGGCCGCGTTCGTCCTCGCCGCCCGGTTCCATGGACTGGCCGCCGCCTCGGTGCTCGCCGTGCTGGACATGCCGGTGCCGGCCGCGAACCTCCTCGGCTACCTGGCGATCTTCCTGGGCACCATGCTGGCCGGCGCGCTGGCCGGGCGGATTCTGCGGGGACTGCTCAAGGCGGCCATGCTCGGCTGGGCGGACCGGATGGCGGGGGCCGCGGCCGGCTTCGCCGCCGCGCTGCTCGCCGCCGCGTTGCTCGTGCTGCCGGTGATCGCCTACGTTCCGACCGGCGAGCGGCTGCTGCGCGACTCGGTCCTCGCCCCCTACGTCACGCTGTTCTCGGACTTGGCGAACGCCATCGTGCCGGAGGAGCTCGCCGAGCAGTACCGGGAGCGCATGGATGCGCTGCGGGGATCCTGGCGGCAGCGGTGGGACGCGGCGGGCGAAGAAACGGCCGGCGACGAGGGGACCGCGAGCCGGCGGGCGTCGGAGTGAAGCGGCCGGGAGCCTGCGCCGCAGAAGCGGGGCAGACTCCGGGTCGGGCCCCCGGTTGGGCGGCAACCGGAGCCGCAGGCGACGGTTGTCGGGCTCGGAGCGCGTAGTATTCGGGGAGCTTCAGACGATCGCGGATCCCGGCAAGGGCCGCGGACGCGATGCAGTGGAGGATGCCATGAACTGGCTGCGCAGTCTCGTCGTCATCGCCGGTCTCGCCCTGATCGCGGCCGCGGTCGCCGTCACCGCCCAATCCGAACCGGAAATCATCGTCCGGGGCGGCGAGGTCTTCACCGACGGCGCACTGCGGGCGGCCGACGTCCGGGTCGTCGGCGGGACCATCGCGGAGATCGGAACCGGCCTCGCGGCGCGCGACGCCGACACGGAGGAGCTCGACGCGAGCGGGCTGCTGGTGCTGCCGGGCGGCATCGACCCGCACGTGCACCTGGGCGGCATCCGGATGGACGACTACACGTCCGGCTCGCGCGCGGCGCTCGCCGGCGGCATCACCACCATCTCGAACTTCGGCGGCGTCGCCGACGGGGAGACGCCGGCCGAGACGCTGGCGCGCGCCAGGCCCGAGATGGAGGCGCAGACCATCGCCGACGTCATCTTCCACCCGATAGTCTCCGATCCGGCGAGCGCCACGGCGGAGTCGCTGGCGGCGCTCGCCGACGCCGGGCAAACCACCATCAAGGTGTTCATGGTGCGGCCGACGTTCGATCCCCACGCGGCCGGCTTCGTCACGACGATGCACGCGGCGCGCGAG
Organism: Vicinamibacterales bacterium; assembly: GCA_963662835.3. Taxonomy (GTDB): domain Bacteria; phylum Acidobacteriota; class Vicinamibacteria; order Vicinamibacterales; family UBA8438; genus WTFV01. The sequence goes on along the minus strand of CAXXVU020000002.1, from coordinate 3,782,899 downwards.
ACCGGCGTGCTGATGATGATGCACTGCGAGGACGCCGCCATCGTGCAGATCACGGCGGACCGGATGGTCGCCGAGGGACGCGGCTCGCTCGCCTACTTCGCCGACGCGCGGCCGGTGGCGGCCGAGGAGGCGGCGACGCAGCGCGCGGTGGCGATGGCCGAGGCGACCGGCACGCCGATCTACATCGTGCACCTCTCGTCGGAACGCGCGCTGCGGGTCGCCGAGGCGGCGCAGCAGCGCGGCCTGCCGGTCTACGTCGAGACGCGGCCGATCTACCTGCACCTGACCCGCGAGCGGTTCGACGGCCCCACGCCGGGGCTGTACATCGGCCAGCCGCCGCTGCGCGAGCAGAGCGACCTCGAGGCCCTGTGGGACGGCATCGCGCGCGGGACCGTCCACGTGGTGGCCACCGACCACGTCGCCTACACCCGGGAGCAGAAGCTCGACCCGGCCCAGAACGTGGCGCAGCACCGGGCCGGCATGAGCAACCTGCAGGTGATGCTGCCGATGCTCTATTCCGACGGCGTGGGCGAGGGACGCATCTCCCTGGAGCGGTTCGTGGAGGTCACCTCGTCCAACCCGGCCCGCCTGTTCGGGCTGTATCCGCGCAAGGGCGCCATCGCCGTCGGGTCGGACGCCGACCTCGTATTGTGGGATCCGAACGAGACGCGGACGATCCGCAACGAGGACATGTTCTCGGGCAGCGGCTACTCGATCCACGCGGGCCGCGAGGTGACCGGCTGGCCGCAGCTCACGATCCGGCGCGGGGAGATCGTGTACCGGGACGGCGAGGTGCTCGGGACGGCGGGCAGCGGCGAGCTGGTGCGCCGCGAGCCGTGGCGGGAGCCGCCGCTCTGAGCTTCACGCTCTGCTCATCGCGGCGTCGGGATTTGCGGGGTTCACGACGACCTGCCGCGTCCTCGGCACGACGACCAGGTCCATGTCCTCCATGGGGATGGCCCCCAGCAGGGGCTGCTCGCCCATGACCAACGCTCCGGTGAACCCGATCCGGTTCTCGAAGTGCAGTTCGATGGGGCCGACGTAGGGCACTCGCGTCACCCTGCCGTCGGCCAGGGTTACCGGTTTCCTTTCCGATTCCTCGAGCTGCAGGCGCCGCTGCAGCCAGCGCGGAATGCACAGGTGCACCGAGCCCGTGTCGGCCAGCGCATCGATCTCGACCGGCTCCAGATCGGGAAGCCTGGGGTTTCGCAGTCGAACCTTCGCCGCCGTCAGCCCCATGGGGTTCTCTCCGTCGCGCATCGCCGTGCGCCGACGATGCGCGATCCGGACGCCGGAGGGGGTTCATTCCAGCCGTTCGGCGCGCGTGACCTGCAGGGCCGTACCCTGCCCGCAGCCGGGCGACTCGCCGAGAATCGCCTCGACCAGAACCTGATCTCCGAGCGTAAGTTCTTGCACTTCACCTGTCAACACGTACAGCTCCTGCCCTTCGCCCTCCTCGCTCAGGGTCAGGCAGCCGCCGGCGTCCCCCGCGATCTCCCCCCTGCGGCGCAGCGTGCCATCGCGTTCCGTCACAAGGAAGGCGCCGGAGACGGCCAGCGGCCGGAAGTACACGTCCACGAGGACGAAGTAGTGCGTGCGGTCGGCCGTGGCCCAGTCGGGCACCTCGACGACGGTGGACATCTCACCCAACTCGCTGGTGACGAGCTGGCTGAGGACCTCGAAACTGGAGCGGGTAGCCCCCATGCCGAGGTAGACGGGCGTGAGGGCAGGGAGATCGCGGGTCTCCACGGTCACCTCGACGCCAGCCGCGCCGCTGCGCGGAGAGAAGACGGGGGCGCGAGTATGAACCGGGTCGAGAGGCTGCGTCACACGCCCATCCTACGCCCAGCCGCAGACGGGATCCAACCGGTGAGGCAACCGCGGGCACCATGCACGAGAGCTCCGCCCACCTCTCCGGGCCTTCGCGGCCGGCGGCAGGGCGCCCTCGTCCAGGTTCGGTCATCGCTCATGCCGCGAGAACCGCCTCGAGATTGACGCGTTCCAGGAGCACGGCGTCGGCTGGCCGCTCCAGAAAGGGCGCGACGTCACGAACCAGGATGCCGGTCTCCAGATCGGCGAGCCGCGTCCGAAGCAGCCGCCGCCAATCGGCGGCACGGCAGAAGGAAGTGCTCTGCGCCTGATCCAGGGCGGACTGCAGGAGCCGCATGTTCGGTTCGACCGGGGGCCGCCGAGCATTCTTGCAAATGGTTTTACGGCGCCGACGTAAAGGCGGGCGCGTCTCCGGCAAGTCGGGGCTCGCCCGCGCTGCTCCCGGAAGCGCGCGCGGAGCGGCCGGCCGCGCATCCCGCGCACAAATCTCGCGTCTCCGCCCGGTTTCCGCTGGCGCTTGCGCTCAGGACTGATACACTGAGCGGATTCGTGAATCCGGCCGTCGGCGCACGGTCGTTGCCGGCGCACGGCCGGGGCGATTAGCCATGAGAACACTTGCTGCGCCCGCCGCTCTGCTCGCCGTCCTCTTCGCGGCAGCGATTCCGCCCGCTGACACGGCTGCCCGCAGCCCCGCGCAAGAGGCCGTTTCTCCCCCAGCCGCGCCGGTCCCCGACCACGCCGAGTTGACCGACGTGGTTCAGCGCTACTGCCGGACCTGCCACAACGACCGCATGCTGACCGGCAACCTCTCGCTCGAGGACTTCGACGTCGGCACGGCGGCGGCCGGTCCGGAAGAGGCCCTGCGCACGGAGAAGATGATCCGCAAGCTGCGGGCCAACATGATGCCCCCGCCGGGCGTCCGCCGGCCCGAGGCGGGGACGCTCACCGCGCTCGTCGAGACGCTGGAATCGGTGGTCGATCAGGCGGCCGCGGACAATCCGAACCCGGGCTACCGGACCTTCCAGCGGCTGAACCGGTACGAGTACGCGCGGGCCGTCGACGACCTGCTCGGGCTGCGCATCGACGCGGGCGACTACCTGCCGCTCGACACGATGAGCGCCAACTTCGACAACATCGCCGACGTCCAACTGCTGTCGGCGACGCTGCTCGACGGCTATCTGCGGGCCGCCACCGAGGTCGCCCAGCTCGCGGTCGGCAATCCGGACGCCGCCCCCAAGCAGATCACCTACTCGAAGTCGCGGGCCTACTCGCAGTGGGAGCGTGTGGAAGGCGCGCCGTACGGCTCGCGCGGCGGGTTCTCGGTCCTGCACAACTTCCCCGCCGACGGCGACTACCTCTTCACGATGGCGTTCCAGCACACGACCACCGGGGGCCTGTCGGGCTCGACCATCCGCAACGAGCAGATCGAGATCTCGATCGACGGCGAGCCGGCGGCGCTGCTGGCGATGGACCAGTGGCTGCGCACCTCCGACCCGAACGGCGTGTACCTGGAGGTCGAGGAGCCGATCTTCGTCCGGGCCGGGCCCCGGCGCGTCTCCGCGGTGTTCGTCCGGCAGTTCGAGGGGCCGGTGGAGGACGTGCTCGCGCCGCACGAGTGGTCCATCGTCGACACCGAGATCGGCGACCTGGGGTACGGCATCACCGCGCTGCCCCACATGCGCGACTTCATCATCGACGGTCCCTACGACGTGACCGGCGTGTCCGAGACGCCGAGCCGGCAGCGGATCTTCACCTGCCGCCCGACGTCCCCCGCGACCGAGCGTCCGTGCGCGGAGGAGATCGTCACCCGCATCGCCACCCGGGCCTACCGCCGGCCGCTGACCGAGACGGACGTCGGCGACCTGCTGGCGTTCTACGAAGCCGGCCTGCGGGACGGCGGCTGGGAGGCGGGCATCCGCACGGCACTGCAGGCGACGCTGGCCAGCCCCGACTTCCTGTTCCGGCTGGAACGGCCGGCGGACGACGTCGAGCCGGGCAGGAACTACCGGATCTCCGACGTGGCGCTGGCGTCGCGCCTGGCGTTCTTCCTCTGGGCGGGACCGCCCGACGACGAGCTCATCGCGCTGGCGGCCGACGACAGGCTCTCGGACCCGGAGGTGCTCGACGCGCAGGTGCGGCGGATGCTGGCCGACCCGCGGTCGGAGTCGCTGGCCACCCGCTTCGCGGCGCTCTGGCTGCGGCTGCAGGACATGGACCAGGTGCAGCCGGACGCGTTCTGGTTCCCGAACTTCGACCGTCAGCTCGCCGACGCGATGCGCCGCGAGACGGAGCTGCTGTTCGACAGCCTGGTGCGCGAGGACCGCAGCTTCTTCGACCTGTTCACGGCCGACTACACGTTCGTTAACGAGCGCCTGGCCCGGCACTACGGCCTGCCCGGCGTTGCCGGGCCCGAGTTCCGGCGCGTCCGCCTCACCGACGACCGGCGGCGGGGTCTCTTCGGCCACGGCTCGGTCCTGATGCTGACGTCGCTGGCCAACCGCACCTCGCCGGTGCTGCGGGGCAAGTGGGTGATGGAGGTGGTCCTCGGCGTGCCGCCGCCGCCGCCGCCGCCGGCCGTTCCCGACCTCGACGAGACGGCCACGGTCGTCGACGGCCGGTCGCTGACGACGCGCGAGAGGATGGAGATGCACCGGACGAATCCGACGTGCAACTCCTGCCACCGCTTCATGGACCCGCTGGGGCTGGCGCTGGACAACTTCGATGTCATCGGCAAGTGGCGGATCCGCGAGAACGGCATGCCGCTCGACACGCGCGGCGAGATGTGGGACGGGACGCAGGTATCGACGCCGCAGGATCTACGGGCGGCGCTGCTCGCCCTTCCGGACTCGCTGGTTCGCACGTTCGCCGAGAACCTGATGTCGTACGCGCTCGGCCGGCGGGTCGAGCACTACGACATGCCGACCGTCCGGGCCATCACCGCGGCGGCGCGCGCGAACGACTACCGGATGTCCTCGTTCATCCGGGGCATCATCGACAGCCCTGCGTTCCGGATGCAGCGGGCGGAAGCCGACGACGTGACGACCGAGGCGCCGTAGCCGCGCACGAAGACGAACCCGACAGGCAACAGGTGGGGAGACAGATTCATGTACATCACTGGCAAGCACATTCCTCGTCGCACGTTCCTGCGTGACGTCGGCGCCGCCTCGCTGGCCCTGCCCTTCCTGGATGCGATGCATCCGGCCGGCCGGGTATCGGCGGCCACCCGGGCCGCGCTCGATCCGACCCGCCTGGTCTGCATGGAGATGGTGCACGGCGCCGCCGGCTCCAACGCCTGGGGCGGCACGCAGCACCTGTGGGCCCCGGCCGAGTCGGGCCGCGACTTCGATCTGAGCCAGGGCGCGCTCGGCTCGCTCGAGCCCTACCGCGAGCACCTGACCATCATCAGCGACACCGACGTCGGGATGGCCGAGGCGTTCTCGCCGCCGGAGATCGGCGGCGACCACTTCCGGACCAGCTCCGTCTACCTGACCCAGTCGCATCCGAAGCAGACGCAGGGCTCGGACGTCCGCGCGGGCACGTCGCTCGACCAGCTCCATGCGCAGCGTTTCGGGCAGGACACGCCGCTGCCGTCGATGCAGCTCTGCATCGAGAACGTCGACCAGGCGGGCGGCTGCGCCTACGGCTACACCTGCGTCTATACGGACTCGATCAGTTGGGCGTCGCCGACCGAGCCGCTGCCCGTCACCCGCTCGCCGCGGGTCGCCTTCGAGCAGCTCTTCGGGGTAGGCGGCACGGCCGAGGAGCGCGCGGCGCGCCGCAAGACCGACGCGAGCATCCTCGACTGGATGACGTCGCGCGTCTCCCAGTTGACGCGCGAGCTCGGGCCGACGGACCGGCGGCGGATGGAGCGCTACCTGCAGAACATCCGCGAGATCGAGCGGCGCATCCAGCGCGTCGAGGAGCGCAACACGAGCGGCGAGCCGCGGGAGCTGCCCGAGGCGCCGGCCGGCGTGCCCGACTCGTTCGACGAGCACGTGAAGCTGATGTTCGACGTGCAGGCGCTCGCCTTCGAGAGCGACGTGACCCGCGTCTTCTCGTTCAAGATGGGCCGCGACGCGTCGGGCCGGGTCTATCCGCTGAGCGGCACGGACAGGCCGTTCCACTCGGCGTCGCACCACGGCGGCAACGAGGAGGCGATCCTCGAGTTCAACAAGATCAACCGCTACCACGTCAGCCTGCTCCCGTACTTCCTCGACAAGCTCAAGAGCACCGTCGAGGGCGACACGCACCTGCTCGACAAGAGCGTGATCCTCTACGGTTCCGGCATGGGTGATCCCAACCTGCACAACCACAAGCGCTGCCCGCTCATCGTCTTCGGCCACGCCAACGGCCGGCTGCCGGGCGGCCTGCACGTGCGGGCGCCGGAGGGAACGCCGATGGCGAACGGGATGCTCACGCTGCTGCACGCGCTCGGGCACGACGACCGGGCGACCTTCGGCGACAGCACGGGCACGCTCGCCCTCGACGCCTGAGCGCACGGGCAGGACGGAAGCTACGGGAGTTCGCGCTTTGGTACCGGAATCCGACCCGACGGTCGGATTCCGGAATTCTGGAGAAAGAGTCATGAACCGATCGCTGCGCTGGGGATTCACGGCGGCGTTGTGCGCTGCGCCGGCCCTGCTCGCCGTACTCGCGGCGGCGCCCGCGGACGCGCCGGTGGCGGACGCGGCGAGCCGGGGCGACGTCGAGGCGGTCCGCAACCTGCTGCAGCGGGGCGTCGACGTGCAGACGGCGCAGGCCGACGGCATGACGGCGCTGCACTGGGCGGCGATGCGGAGCGACGTCGAGCTGGCCGAGACGCTCGTCTACGCGGGCGCGCACCTGGAGGCGACCACCCGCATCGGGCAGCACACGCCGCTGCACGTCGCCGGCCGCTCGGGGCAGCCGGGCGTCGTCCGCGCGCTGCTCGAGGCCGGCGCCGATCCGCACGCGACCACCACCAGCGGAGCGACCGCCCTGCACTTGGCCGCGCAGGCGGGCAGCGCCGAGGCGGTGGCCGCGCTGGTCGACCACGGCGCGGACGTCGACGCGCGGGAGAAGACCTGGGGACAGACGCCCCTGATGTTCGCGGCCGCGGCCAACCGCGTCGGCCCCGTCAACGTGCTGATGGAACGGGGCGCCGACCTGGAGATCGCGACCCGGGTGGTCGATCTCCCCGCTCTCGACGCGGAAGACCGCGCCGCCGCCTACCGGCGCCAGGAGGTGCTGGAGGGATTCCGGGCCGCCGCGCCGCCGCACGAGCGGACGGGCTGGCAGCCGACGGCCGACCAGGTCCAGGCCGCGATCCGGGCCGCGCGGCAGGTGCAGGCGTTCCCCGAGACCGCGAAGCAGGACAGCGACGGCCGGCGGCTGGCGCGCGGGACGCCGCGCGACTACACCGAGCGCGTCGGAAAGCAGGGCGGCCTCACCGCGCTGCTGCACGCCGCCCGCCAGGGGCACACCGACGCGGCGCTGGCGCTGGTCTACGCCGGGGCCGACATCGACCGCGTGAGCGGCGACCACACGAGCCCGCTGCAGATCGCGACGATGAACGGGCACTTCGACTTGGCGCTGCGCCTCATCGAGCGGGGCGCCGACCCGAACATCGCGACCGGCGGCGGCGCCACGCCGCTGTTCGCCGCGCTCAACCTGCAATGGGCTCCGCGGGCCCGTTACCCGCAGCCCCGCGCGCACGACCAGCAGGAGGCCACCTACCTCGACGTGATGGAGGCGCTGCTGGAGGCGGGCGCGAATCCGAACGCCCGGACCAACAACCACCTCTGGTACATGTCGTACAACCACTGCTGCTCGGAGAGCGTCGACGGCGCCACCCCGTTCTGGCGGGCCGCCTACGCCACCGACGTGGCCGCGATGCGGCTGCTGATGGCCCACGGCGCGGATCCGAACATTCCGACACGTGCGCCCGAACCACGGCGGCGGCGCGACAGCAGCGAGCCGGATCCCTCCGGGCTGCCGCCGGCCGTCCCCGGCGGCCCCGGCGTCTGGCCGCTCCACGCCGCCTCCGGTGTCGGCTACGGCGAGGGTTTCGAGTCCAACGCGCACCGGCACGTGCCCGACGGCTGGCTCCCGTCGGTGCAGTACCTGATCGAGGAAGTGGGCGTCGACGTCAACGCCCGCGACCACGACGGCTACAACGTGCTCCATCACGCGGCGGCGCGCGGCGATACGGAGCTGGTGCGCTACCTGGTGGAACAGGGCGCCGACGTGATGGCGGTCAGCCGCCGTGGCCAGACCACCGCCGACATGGCGAACGGACCGTACCAGCGGACACTGCCGTTCCCGGAGACGCTGGGGTACCTGGAGGGCCTCGGTGCGGTGAACAACGACAACTGCGTGTCCTGCTGACCGCAGCAAGTCGCCGGCAATCCACGCCGGGCACGAAGCGGGCGCTGTCGGCCTGCCGGTGTCTGGCGTTTCCTCTCAGACGCGCTCCACCTCGAACGCCGTCACGTTGCGCGTCTCCTTGCTGAACTCCACTCCGATCAGATGGATCGGCTCGCCTGAGGCACGATACTTGTCCGCGTAGCCCCGCTCCTTGAGTTGGGCCAGTGCGGCTCCCTCGGTCGCCTGCTCCGCCACCTTGAACTCGAACAGGTAGACATTGCCCCCGAAGCGCACCGCCATGTCCGCCCGCCCGCGGCTGCTCGAATCCTCCACCTTGACGTCGAAGCCGGTCGCCGCGAAGTACGAATAAAAGACGCTCGCGTAGTAGCCCTCGTAGTCGGCGATGTCGTTGTTCGTGTACCACTCGTAGGGGATGCTCGCGAAGAAGGCCTGGAACAGCGTCTCCAGCCCCGCGAAATCGTTGGCCTCCAGCAGGTCGTACAGGCGGTCGCTGTTGACGGTCTGGCGCGTCGCATCCTTCACGAGACGCCGCAGCAGACTCTCGTTCAGGCTCTGCCGGACCTCCCGGTTCGGATATCCAAGACGGTAGCGACGGACGCCCCCCCGCTCCCGGACGTCCTTGATCGTCAGGTAGCCGGTCTGGAACAGCAGCGCCTCGGTGGCGATGGCGTCGACGTCGAACGAGGAGAGCAACTCGCTGCTCGTCAGCATCCCGTCCAGCGAGAGCGAGCTGATCCGGCGCCGGAAGAGCGTCTCCACGAGAAACGTCGGCGTGGCGCTCTCGAACCAATAGCAGCCGAACTCGCGTTCGTCGAACAGGAGCAGGATGTCGAACGGGTTGTACACCCTCTCCGCGCCCCGCCAGTTGTAGCCGTTGTACCAGTCGCGGATTCGCGCGCGGTCCAGACCCGGCAGCTCCGGCGCGAACACCGTGTCCAGGTCGGCCTCCGTGTAGCCGCAGATGGCGGAGTAGCGGGGGTCCAGCGTGATGTCCTTCAAATTGTTGAGTCCCGAGAACAGGCTCACCTTCGAGAACCTGCTCACGCCGGTGAGGAAAGTGAATCGTACGTCAGCGTCGCTGTCCTTGATGACGGCGTACAGGCCCCGCAGGTAGTCGCGGTTCGCGCGCGCGATGTCCGGCGCCTCCAGCGCGTCCAGGATCGGCTTGTCGTACTCGTCCACCAGCACCACCGCGCGCCGGCCGGTCCGGGCGTGCAGTGCGCGAAGCAGGTCTCGGAAGCGTTCCGGCCCCGTGTCGTGCTGCGCCGCAACGCCGGCATCCTCCGCGGCGGCAGCCAGTTGCGCCATTGCACTGGTTTGCACGTACCCCGGCTCGGCGAAGTGTCCGCCGCCGAAACTCAGCCGGACGACGGGATGGCGTTCGGACCAGTCCCAGCGGTCGTGGATGTGCAAACCGGTGAACAGCGGCTCGTTGCCCTCGAACAGCTCCTTCAGGGTGTCCAGCAGCAGACTCTTGCCGAAGCGCCGCGGGCGCGACAGGAAATAGTGCGTCCCCTCATCCACCAGCCGCGCGACGTACCCGGTCTTGTCGACGTAGTAGCAGTTGCGCTCGTGGAGATGGCGCAGCGTCTGCAAGCCGATGGGCAGCCGGCGTCTGGCCCTCGTATCCACGGCTCAGACATCCTCCTCGATTGCGAGCGCGTCCGCGTCGAGGCCGTACTGCTCCAGAACGGGACCGAAGCACCCGGCGAAAGTTCCCGCCACCGGCCCGGCAACCGTCAGGCGATCGATACCGCAACAGACGACGAGATCGTCCGACAGCACGCCCTTCCGGCGCAGGAAGCGCACGCCCTCTCGGGCATGAACCTCGGGTTCGTCGTCGTCCAGCGCGACGATTCCCTCCGGCGCGCTTCCTACGACGACACGATCCGCGAAGAGCAGCACCCACCGCGGCGGCACCTCGCCGGCCGCTTCGAAGACCGCCAGCGGCCGAGGTGCTGGCGGAGGCGTGACGACGACTCCCGGCGAGGGGAGCTCCTGACCGCCGCTCGCTCGCAGGATCGCCGGCGCCGCGGACCTGGGCCAGGACGACGGCTGCGAGTGCTTCAGCCGGGCGCGCAACCGCGTCGACACCGCCGCCAGATACCTGTCCCAGCGCGCTTCCACCTGCTTCGAGGCGCCGAGCAGCACCGAGGCATTGAGCAGCACCATGTGGTCGTGCTCCAGCGGCCACTGCTCGGGCGTCGCTCCCGCCAGCAGGCCGATGATCGCGTCGACGAGCGGCGCCGCCAGCTCCTCTCCCACGAGGTCCCGCGGCGGTTCTATCAGGCGGCGTGCAGGCGCTCCCCCGGCCCCTCCGGTGTCGACCGCCTCGTCGAAGGCGATGTCCAGCGCCTCCTTCAGCAGCCCCCTGACCTTGTCCTCCCACTTGGCGTCCCTGCGTTCGGCCTTGCGTGCGGCGCCGGCGAACGGGCCGTCCCAGATCTCCTGCCGCGCCTTCTCGCGGTCGAACCGGCACCAGTCGCAGGACAGCACGGCCAACTGCACGAAGCCCTCCCCGACACGCACGGCGGCACGGCTGCCGGAGCGCACCAGAGGGACCTGCAGGCCGTGCCCCAGACCACTCTCCAGGTCCTCGATCGCCTGACTGGCCTCCGGCTCGTCGAGTCCGCGCATCTCCGGCAGGATCTCGACGAGCCGATCCGCGATCGCCTGACGCTTCGCCGGCGGCAGCGAACGCACGTCGACCGGCGGCGCCTCGGCCGCATCGGGAACCCCGTCGGCGGCGAGCGCGCGCAGCAGCGCGAGCTTCGTGAACTCGTCCGGGATTCGCGCGCGCAGGATATGGTCCAGCAGCAGCCTGCGATTGTGGTCGACGCCGGGGATGCGGCGGTGCACGTCGAGCGCGACGCCCAGCGCCGCGTAGTCGGCGCTCCGCCGCACCCGCCCCGGATCGTAGATGCGCGCCACGTGCTCGTAGACGAGCGCGACCGAGGATTCGAGGGCGTCCCTGAGCCAGGCGTCGACGTACTTCTTCGCAACGTGCGCGCCTGCGAGTCTCACGGCCTCGCCCCCCACCAGCCAGGCCGCCAGCGTGACCGGGCTCATCCCCGAGGCGACCCGCGCCGCCATGCTCCCGGCGTCGATCACGCGCCTGTGGCGCGCATAGAACCGGTAGGCCTTGCGCACCTGCTGGAGCTGCTCCAGCCTGGTCTTGACCATCGCCAGGCTCTGCGCGGGAAGATCGACGACCGGCACGAAGCGCCCGATCTGCTGGAGCTGGGCCAGGAGCTCCCCGAGGACCGAGCGACTCATCAGCAGGATGTCGCCCAGTCGCGCCTCCATGACGGGATCGTCCCTGTCCTGGTGATACAACCCGGCGACCTCCCGGACGACGCCTTCGATCTCCTTCCCGATCGCGCCGAGATCGGGGCCGACCGTCTTCCCGTCCACCTGCCGCCAGTACCGTTTCTCCTTGATGCCGTTCCAGACCCGGTCGCAGCGCTGCCGGATGAGGTCGGCGAGCCGCCGATCGATATCGGTCGCGGTCATGGCCGCCGCCGCCGGGTCCTCGTCCGTGGCGCCGGCCCGCTGCGCCAGCGCCCGCCAGCTCTGCTCGATCGGTGATACGCCGTCGGAGAGCCACTTCTCCTCCTGCGCCCGCCGTTGTTCCTCGCGCAGCTCGTCGAGTTGCCGGTCGATACGTTCCGTCAGCTCGGCGTCGAGAACCGCCGACCGCGCCAGGCCCACCAGGTAACCCAGCGCAGCGGCCCCGAGCAGGATGAGCGCCATGCCGAACTCGAACCACCAGAAACGGGCGAGGCCGAAACCGGCCACCATGACGCCGGCCCCGGCTGCCAGCCACCTGCCGTGCTCACGCAACCACATCTTCCACATGGCCCCGTCATCCCCACCGAATCATCCTTCTACCTATCCCGTCCGACGACCGGCCGGACACCCGTGAGCGGACAGTCCCCGCCATTCCCCCGCGAATCGCTGACAGATTGTGACACCTGCGCCAACCCGGTGAGCTAGCGCCCGTCGCAGGCTCCGTGTCTGGCCCCAGCCCCCACCTCTCCAGGAGCTTGTGCCGCAGAACTCACTCCGTTGCGTTCTGCGGCGCAGACTCCTAGACTGCCGGTGTCACCAACAGTCTGGGAGGCCACGATGCGGCATGCTGGAACCCGGGGTCGTCTCGTCGGCGCAGCCATCGTCGTCCTCATCTGGACGTTCGGCGCTACAGGGCCTGCTTCCGCGCAGACCATGGACATCTACTGGGTCGACGTCGAGGGCGGCGGCGCGACCCTGATCGTCTCCCCGACCGGCGAGTCGATGCTCGTCGACACCGGCTGGCCGCGGCCGGCGGGCCGGGACGCCGAGCGCATCGTGGCCACGATGCAGGAGGCAGGCCTCGACAAGCTCGACTACATGCTGATCACGCACTTCCACACCGACCACGTCGGCAGCCTCCGGGAGCTGGCCGGGATGGTCCCGATCGAGCGCTTCCTCGATCACGGCGGCGAGACGGAGGAGCGCAACCAGCAGTGGCGCGACCTCTACCTGGAGGTCGCCGGCGACGCGCGCATGGTCGCCAACGCCGGCGACGTCATGCCCCTGGGCGACGTCGAGGTGCGGATGATCTCTTCCAACATGGAGCTCATCTCCGAGACGCTCGCCGGCGGCGGGCCCAACCCGCACTGCGAGGGAGCCGAGACCCGGCCGCCCGCGTCGGCCGAGAACCAGCGGACCTTGGGCGCACTGTTCAGCTACGCCGGTTTCTCGTTCCTGAACCTGGGCGATCTCGACTGGGACATGGAGATGAAGCTGTCGTGCCCAGTCAACCGGCTGGGGACGGTCACGCTGTACCAGACCAGCCGCCACGGCGCCTTCGACGGGGCGGGCGCGCCGGCGCACCTGCGGGCCATCGACCCGCAGGTGGTGGTGTTCAACAACGGCCCCCGCAAGGGGATCACCGCGCCGCACATGTACGACCGCGTCGCGGAGATGCCCGGAGTCGAGGGCATCTGGCAGGGGCACCTGGCCCTGACCGCCGAGGGCCACAACACGGCGGACGACATGATCGCCAACTTCGGGGAGTCGGACGAGTGCGAGGGCCACTGGCTGAAGGCGTCCGTGCAGGCGGACGGCACGTTCACGATGACGAACGGCCGCAACGGCTACAGCCGAACCTATACGGTCCGCTGACGTTCCGAGGTCACCGGCCGCCGCCGACGGGTAGAATCGGACTTGCTCGAAGGCCTGCGTGAGGCCATCACCGGGAAGCGGGTGGCGTAGGAGAATGCGCGTATAATCCTCTGCATCCTGCGCTCGCTCGTTCGGTAGTCGCTCGCTCGTTCGGTGGCGCCGTCGGAAACGCGGAAGCCGGGACACGAGGGGGGAGCATGCGCACCGGAGCCGGGGCCCCGACCGTCGGCCTGCTCGCATTCGTGCTGCTGGCGGGCGCGAGCCCGCCCGCCGAGTCCGCCGACCTGCAGATCAAGGAAGCGATCCGGAGCGGAGACCACGCTGCGGTCCGCGCGCTGCTCGACGACGGCGCCGACGTGAACGCGCCCGAGGCCGACGGCGCGACGGTGCTGCACTGGGCCGTCCGCTGGGACGACCGCGAATCCGTCGACCTGCTGCTCGGCGCCGGCGCGGACGCCGCCGCCGCGAACGCCTACGGCGTCACGCCGCTCTCGCTCGCCTGCATCAACCGCAGCGCACCGCTGGTCGCCCGGCTCCTGGACGCCGGGGCCGACCCGGACGCCGCCACCACGATGGGCGAGACGGCGCTGATGACCTGCGCCCGGACGGGAACCGCCGACGCGGTCGCCGCGCTGCTCGAGCACGGGGCGGGCAACGTCAACGCGCGGGAGTCCTCCCGCGGGCAGACCGCGCTGATGTGGGCGGTGGCCCAGGGCCACGCGGACGTGGTGCGCATCCTGATCGCGCACGGCGCCGACGTCCACGCGCGGACCGACAGCCGCTCGCTGCTGGTGAGCGTGGGCGGCCGCGGCGACGAGCGGGCCCGCGAGCTTCCGCTGGGCGGGTTCACGCCGCTCCTGTTCGCGGCGCGGCACGGCCGGGTCGAGAGCGCCCGGCACCTGCTCGACGCCGGCGCCGACGTGAACGAGACGGGCCCCGACGGCGCTTCCTCCCTGGTAACCGCCAGCTTCAGCGGCCACGGCGAGCTGGCCGCGTTCCTGCTGGAGCGCGGGGCCGAGCCGAACGCGGCGGGCGCCGGCTACGCGGCCCTGCACACCGCCGTGCTGCGCGCCGACGCGACGCTGGTCAGGACGCTCATCGCCCACGGCGCCGACCCCGACGTCCGGCTCACCGGGGGCAGCCGCGTGCCGCGGGCGACCAACTGGTGGATCCTGCCGGGCTCGCTGGCCGGGGCCACACCGTTCCTGCTGGCCGCGAAGTACGTCGACGTGGAGATCATGCGCGTCCTCGCCGAGCACGGCGCCGATCCGCACCTGGCGCTGCGCGACGGGACGACGCCGCTGATGATGACGGCCGGCGCGGACTGGAGCAACGGCGAGATCGACCGCCACTACCGGCGGGTGCCGCCGGAGGTCGCCGACGCCCTCCATGCGGACGAGCGGCCGAACCTGGAGGCGACGCGCTTCGCCCTCAGCCTCGGCGCCGACGTGAACGCCCGCAATGACGCCGGCGACACGGCCCTGCACTCGGCCGTCTTCAAGGCGTGGCCGGGGGTCATCGACCTGCTGGTCGAGCACGGCGGCGACATGCAGGCGATGAACGAGCGCGAGCGAACCCCGCTGTCGATGATGTGCTACGAGGGCGACAAGCTCGTGCGTTGCGCCGGGTAGGGACTCTGTTCATAGAGGTAAGGCGATGTCAAACGCGAAAGCGAGCCGGATCGTGACGGCGCGGCGACGCGCGGCGGTGCGCCGGACGGGCGCCTGGCTCGGGGTCGCAGCCGCCGCATTGCTGTGGCTGCCGGCCGGGGCGGCCGCGGGTCCCGAGGGCGGCAATCCGCAGGGCCCCGCGGCGCGGACGGCAGCGGCGGAGACGGCGCCGTCCATCGACGCGCCGCAGGTGCGGGCGATGCTCGGCCGCTACTGCGTCGGCTGCCACAGCGACCGGGGCGCCGCGGCGGGAAGCGTTCCGATCTCCCTGCAGGGGATCGACGCGGCCGACGTCGCCGCGCACGCCGCGGACTGGGAGATGGTGGCGCTGAAGCTGCGCGCCCGGATGATGCCCCCGGTCGGCCGGCCGCGCCCCGACGAGGCCACCTACGACGCGGTGGCGGACTGGCTGGAGGGCGAGCTCGACCGCGCCGCGGCCGACGACCTGAACCCGGGGCGCACGACGGTGCATCGCCTCAACCGCCTGGAGTACGGCAACGCCGTCCGCGACCTGCTCGGGCTGGAGATCGACCCCGAGGCCCTGCTGCCGCCGGACGACGAGGACGAGGGCTTCGACAACATCGCCGACGTGCTGTCGGTGTCGCCGACGCTGATGGAGCGCTACCTCTACGCGGCCCGCCAGGTGAGCCAGCTCGCCATCGGCGATGCCGGGCTGCGGGCCCGCTTCGACACCTACCGGGTCCCCGACCGCGAGATCCAGGACGACCACAACACCGACGACCTGTCGTTCGGCACCCGCGGCGGCATCGCGGTGCGCCACTACTTCCCGCTCGACGGGGAGTACAGCATCCGGGTCGGGCTCCGCCGCAACTTCTACAACTACATCCGCGGCATCGGCAACACCGCGCACCAGCTCGACGTGCGGCTCGACGGCGCTCTGGTGGCCACGTTCATCGCCGGCGGCGGGCTGAGCGCGGACGCCGAGCGCTGCATCGCCAGCTTCTGCGGCAGCTCCGGCATGGGCGGGGCCGAGTGGGAGTGGTACGCGAACCATGCCGACGACGACTTCGAGGTGCGCGTCCAGGCGCAGGCGGGGCTGCGGACGGTGGGGGTCGCCTTCGTGCGCAACCCGGCCCTCGAAGAAGGCGTCCTGCAGCCGCCGGTGGACATGTCGACCTTCGGCTACAGCACCGACGAGGAGATGGACGGCAATCCTGCCGTGGGCGACGTCGTCATCGGCGGCCCGTTCGACGGCATGACCCCGCAGCAGGTGACGAGCCGGGAGAAAGTCTTCGTCTGCAGCCCGGAGGCGGACGGAGCCGCCGAAGCCGACTGTGCGCGGGAGATCATCCGCACCCTGGCCCGCCGCGCCTACCGCCGGCCGGTGACCGGACCCGACGTCGAGCACCTCTACGGCTTCTTCGCGTCGGGCCGGCAGGCGGGCAGCTTCGACACGGGCATCCAGACGGTGCTGGAGCGGGTGCTCGTCGATCCGGAGTTCCTGTTCCGCGTCCCGCGCCCGCCGGCCGACCCGAACGTCGCCGTCTACCGCATCGGTGGCGTGGAGCTGGCGTCGCGGCTGTCGTTCTTCCTCTGGAACAGCATTCCCGACGACGAGCTGCTGGCGCTCGCCGAGCGGGGAACGCTGTCGGAGCCGGCCGTCGTCGAGCGGCAGGTGCGCCGCATGCTCGCCGACCCGCGCTCGGACGGTCTGGCGCGCAACTTCTTCGACCGCTGGCTTGAGCTGCACAAGATCCGCAACGTGGCGCCGGACCCGACCATCTTCCCGGCGTTCGACGAGAACCTGCGGCAGGCGATGCAGCGGGAGACCGAGCTGTTTCTCGCCAGCCAGCTTCGCGAAGACCGCAGCGCCATCGACCTGCTGCGGGCCGACTACACGTTCCTGAACGAGCGGCTCGCCCGCCACTACGGGATTCCGGGGATCTACGGAAACCACTTCCGGCGGGTGACGCTGCCGGACGAACAGCGGGCCGGGATCGTCGGCAAGGGGAGCATCCTGACGCTCACCTCGTACTCCACCCGCACGTCGGTGGTGAACCGCGGCAAGTGGCTGCTCGAGCGGGTGCTCGGGGCGCCGCCGCCGGCGCCGCCGGCCGA
This sequence comes from Vicinamibacterales bacterium, assembly GCA_963662835.3. Taxonomy (GTDB): domain Bacteria; phylum Acidobacteriota; class Vicinamibacteria; order Vicinamibacterales; family UBA8438; genus WTFV01. The sequence goes on along the minus strand of CAXXVU020000002.1, from coordinate 3,765,788 downwards.
CGTGCCCCCGCTGGAGGAGAACACCGCCGCCGGGGCGGCGCCGCGGTCGCAACGCGAGCGGATGGAGGCGCACCGCGCCAACCCGAGCTGCGCGGTCTGCCACCGCCTGATGGATCCGCTGGGCTTCGCGCTCGACAACTTCGACGCCATCGGCCGCTGGCGGACCACCGACGACCCGCGCATCCCGGGACAGCCGGGTCCGCCCATCGACGCCTCCGGGACAACCCCGGACGGCCAGCGCTTCGAAGGCCCGGACGGGCTGCGGCAGCTCCTGCTCGACCGGCGGCAGGAGTTCACCCGGACGGTGACCGAGAAACTGTTGACGTACGGACTCGGCCGGCGGTTGGAGCACTATGATCGGCCGGTGGTCCGGCGGATCGTGCGCGACGCGGCGGCCAGCGACTACCGCTGGTCCGCCCTGATCATGGGTGTCATCGAGAGCACGCCGTTTCAGTTGAGGAGGGTTGGATCATGATCGTCACGAAGAAAGCCATCCCGCGCCGCACGGTGCTGCGGGGAATGGGCACGGCGCTGGCGTTGCCGCTCCTGGACAGCATGGTGCCGGCGTTCACGGCCCTGGCGAAGACCGCGGCGAACCCGACCAAGCGGCTCGGCGTGGTCTACGTGCCGAACGGCATCATCACGCAGGAAGGCGACTGGACGCCAACCACCGAGGCCGCCGGTTTCGAGCTGCCGCGGCTGCTGCGGTCGATGGAACCGGTGCGCGAGCATCTCAACATCCTGACGAACCTGGACAACCGCGCCGCCTTCGCCCTGCCGGGCGAGGCGCTCGGGTCGCACTCGCGTCCCGCCGCGGCGTTCCTGACCGGCCTCCACGCCGAGCAGACCCAGGGGTCGGAGCTCGACCTGGGCACGTCGATGGACCAGTTCGCGGCCCAGACGCTGGGACGCGAGACACGGCTGCCGTCGCTGGAGCTCTCGCTCGAAGGGGCCGACACGTTCAACGGCGTCAGCACCTGCGACACCGGCTACAGTTGCGCGTACCTGAACATCTCCTGGCACGACCAGACGACGCCGATGCCGCGCGAGACGAACCCGCGGATGGTGTTCGAGCGGCTGTTCGGCGACGCCGGCAGCACCGACACGGGCGTGCGGCGGGCCCGCGCGAAGCAGCAGCGCAGCATCCTCGACGCGGTGATGGACAAGGTGGCCAGGCTGCAGGGCCGGCTCGACGGCGAGGACCAGCGCAAGCTGGACAACTACCTCGACGCGGTGCGCGAGATCGAGCGGCGCATCCAGATCGCCGAATCGCAGGCCGACCGCGAGCTCCCGCTGCTGGAGTCGCCGGCCGGCATCCCGGTCTCGTTCGAGGACCACGCGCGGCTGATGTACGACCTGCTCCTGCTGGCCTACCAGACCGACACGACGCGCGTCTTCACCTACATGATCGGCCGCGAGCAGAGCGGCACGACCTATCCGCAGATCGGCGTCGCCGACCCGCACCACCCGCTGACGCACCACCGCGGGGACCGCGAGAAGATCGAGAAGGTGAAGAAGATCAACGAGTACCACGTGTCGCTCTTCCGCGAGTTCGTGGCCAAGCTGGCCGGCACGCCCGACGGCGACGGCTCGTTGATCGACAACGTGATGCTGCTCTACGGCGCGCCGATACGAGACGGCGACGCACACCAGTACAACAACGTGCCGCTCCTGCTGGCGGGACACGACGGCGGCGCCATCAAGGGCAACCGCCACCTGGTCTACCCCGAGGACACCACGCCGATGACCAACCTGCAGCTCACCATGCTGCACCGGCTCGGCGTTCGCGTGGAGAACTTCGGCGACAGCACCGGCAAGCTGAAGGAGCTGTCCGGCCTGTCGTAGCCCGACAATGCCTGGCCAGGAGTCTGCACCGCTCTACGGCGCAGACTCCTGGCGCCCCGCTCTGCGGCGGCCGGGGGGACGTTCCGTCACCCCTGCCGTCGGGAGTTCTGCCCGTGCCGCCGGCGGCGGGGTATCCGCATCCGGCCCCACCATGCAGCGCCCGGATAGGAGGTGACCACATGCGTACCCCGCTCACGGGTTCCGCTGCCGCGTTCGCCGGTATCCTGCTCGTCGGCATCCTGTTTGCCAACGAGGTACACGCGCAGACGGACACGCTCGACGCACCCGATCTGGTGAATAGCCCGGACTCCGCGGGCCCGTGACGGCTGAATTCCGCTACGATGGAGAGAGATGCCGCGCCTGGGTCGGGAGATGACCACATGCGTTCCTCGCTCATCGCCGCCGCCGTCCTGCTCGCCGCCGTCCTGCTCGCCGCTCCGCCGCTCACCGCCGAACGCCCGGCGCCGGGGGCGGCGGTCGACGAGCCCCATGAAATAAAGCGTCCGGGACGAGACATCGTCGAGTACACCAGCGAACGCCTGCAGGTCGTCGCGGTGCACTACTACTTCCCGGAAGACAACGACCCCAAGTGGCTGCTCATCGACGTCGCGATGGACGTCAGGTCGGGCGCCCCGATCAGGGTGGCGCGCCGCGATCTCTCCATCGAGGGACCGGACGGCTTGACCGTGCCGCTGAGCACCCTGCCTGCCTTTCGGCGAGCCCACCGGCAGTTGAGGCCCCTGATGCTGCAGCTCCACACACGAGAGCGACCTATCGCGGGCTTCTTCCCGGTTCCCTGCGCAGACCACAACTTCCGGTTCTTCGTCCCCACCGGGGAGCTGCGACAAACCGAGGTCCACGCGAGCTGGCAGGGCTCGTGCGTCCGGGGCGACCTGTTCTTCGAGGCGCCCGACGGCGCGTGGGGCGGGGGCACCTACGCGCTGGTCATCGGCGGCGACACGGACATACGTCTGCCTATCGAGATCGATTGAGACAAGACCCGTGCGTACCCTGGCCATCGTTGCCGCTGCCGCTTTCGTCGCCGTCATGCTCGCCGGTGTCCTGTCCACCGGGCTTCGCGCGCAGACCGACGAGGTCGTACGACCGGATGCAGTGACTCCCGTAGAACGCAACGCCGTGGAGTACAAGAGCGATCGCCTGCAGGTCATCGCGGCACACTACTACTTCCGGGGCGCCCACGATCCGCGGTGGCTGCTCATCGACCTCGGCGTGCGAGTCCTGTCCGGGAGGCCGGTGACGGTGGCGCGCCGCGACATCTCAATCGTTCGGCCGGACGGGGTCCAGATTGAGCTCGCCTCCCAACGGGAGTATCGTCGGGCCCGTGCGGAGCTGCTGCCGCTGCATATCCAGCTTCACACGCGCACACGTTCCATCTCCGCTCACTTCGCAATCGGTTGCCGCGGTCACAGTTTCCGGTTCTTCGTCGACAGCGGCATCAGGCAGACCGAGGTCTACGCCAACCGGATCGGACCCTGCGTGCGGGGCGACCTGTTCTTCGCCTCGCCGACCGGAGCATGGCAGAGGGGCACCTACACGCTGGTCATCGGCGGAGACACGGACGTACGCCTGCCAATCGAGATCGAGTGACCCATCGCCCGGGAGTCCGTGTCGATACGCGGACCTCCACCATGACTGGGAGTCGCACCCGGGTCCGAACCGTTGGACGGACCCGGGACTTCCGGCGGTACGAGGCTGCACGGAACGCAACACCGGCCGAATAGCCGGAGGTCGCGAGACAGCCGAAACCGTCAGTCGGCATCTGCGTCCGTGTCTTCCGGCGGCGCATCCACGTCGGTCTCGTCGACGCGGTTCAGATCGCGCAAGAAGCGGCGCAACGGCGCCAAGACAGGAACCGCAGGATCCCAATGGGCGACATCGGCGTAGTGCTTGTCGGGTCCGGACTTGGCGCCTACCGCGTGGCAGTACGCATAGACCCGGGCCTTGCGATTCGGGATCGTATAGTCGCGGTCGGCTGTGCGCAGACACTCTTCGTACTGGTCAAAACAGCCGTAGACCCTTTGATGAACTGCCGGAGCCATCTGCTCCAGCAGCGTCTCAAGGTCGCCTCCCCCGATGTTGTCAGGCAGCAGGAATGAACGCTCAATGGGTAGACCGAGCCGACGGACCTCCCGCGCCAACTGCTCGCGCGTGCTTTCCGTATCGCTGTCGGCATCCGAGAGCAGCGCTACGCGCCTGCCCTCGTCGTGACTCTTGCGAATCTCATTCTCAGCATGGCGCAGCTTCGAGACGCCACCCCCAATAGCGTTGACCTGGACGTCTTGGACGTCCAGAAATCCCAACAGCCAGCGGACGAACACCTCGGCGTAGTCGCCCTCGACGAACAACGCCCAGCTCATCGGATCTCGATCCCGTGTCGCACGCAGTGCTCGAACTGCGCGTACTCGTAGCGGTAGGGGCGAACACGCCCTTCGCGGTCGCGCTTGAGCGTGTAGCAGTGCGTGGTGGGACGATGGGATACAAGGCCATCGCAGCCGAGTACGTCCAACAGGCTCTGGAGCACCGCCACACTATGGGTCGTAACGAACACCTGCATGTCCTGATCGCGGGACAAAACCAGGAGCGCCTCGAGGAGGGGGCGGACGGCCGCATGGTGGAGGCCATTCTCCAGCTCATCGAGGAAGAGAAGGCGCTCGTTCCCCAGCATGCAATGAGAGAGAACGCTGGCGGCGCGGACCATGCCACTGCCGAACAGGTTCAACGGGACCATCCGGTCAAGTCCAATGTCCAGGTACACGAGGTCGCCACTGGCAGCAACGTCCCTGATTCGCGGATTGACCTCCTTCAGGAACTGAACGAGCCTGCCGACTTCCTTGCGAACGATCAGATCGCCGATCGCAGCGCCGTCGTAGTCGACTGCAGGCGTCATGTACCGGGCCGAAATGGTCGCTTCGTCCGCGGGTTCTGCCGATTGCTTCACCTGGAACCCGTCTTCCCGGCGACGCAGCATGGCGGAATAGGAGTCGGCGTCCCCATCGCGAGGCTGCACCGTGACGTCGTACCGCAAGTGTCGCCGCCGCGCCGAGAGAAGAGAAGAAGACGACTGACCACCGGCGGGACCGACACTGGCCGATGTGCGAGAGCGGCCGTCCCCGCCGCCAGCCGACGCCGAGGCTTCCGGATCCACTTCCAGTTCCGTGTACGGCGCGGAGATCCGGAGAGTACGGCGAACGATGGCACCACCAGAATGTGCCACGAGCTCAATCGGCTGGTCCGGATCGATCTGATGAAACAGGGCCTCGAAATGTTCGAACCGATCGATGGGAAGGCGTCGCCATTGCTGAATGCGAACCGGGACCGTAAGGTTGGCAAAGCCGGTCAGCAGAAAAAGAGCCTCCAAGACCGACGTCTTGCCGACATCGTTGGCCCCGAGAAGAACATTGAACCTGCCCAGACCGTCGAGATCAAGTTCCGACAGTCCCCGGAAGCGGCGGATCTCGACGCGATCGAGATGATGATGGCTCGGCATGTGTGACCTGCCCTGGACGCGAGATCGGAAATCCCGACCCGCATCGCGTGGACAGGATGATAGCGGATGCACCGAGCCGCGGCCATGAGGACCGGGACGCCGCTGGACGACGCAACCCGGCGCCAGAACACACGCCGGCAAGCGGGGGCACGGCCGACGTGCGGCAATTGCTGAGGCCAGCACCGGATGAGCGAACGTCGAATGGCGGCAACGCACAACCGCGCGATGAACGCGGATGGGACTGGTACATCGGTGGTTTCGGAACGCGCCGCAACTCTGACCTTGAACGGACAGCGAGCGAGAGTGTGAATGCTATCGGCGGGGGCCCCGGACGAGGTCAGTGCCCCCAGGGCCTGCACCCTCGAGCTGCTTCCCACTCGAGTCACGCCGGTTTCCCGCGGCGCGGGTTGACGGTACACTGGCTCGATTCGCCAAGGGAGATCCAGATGCCGCACATCGCAACCCGCGCCCTGCAAGCCGGCGTATCGGCCGGCATTCTGGTCTCGGTCCTCGCGCTCGGCCTCGCCGCGCCGGCAGACGCCCAGACCGTGGAGTGGCCGTCCTACGCGGCCGACCAGGCGGGCACGAAGTACTCCGCGCTCGACCAGATCAACGCCGACAACGTCGGCGACGTGGAGATCGTCTGGCGCCAGCCTGTCATTCCCGACGCCATCCGCGACGGCGACACCACCCGCGGACCGGTCGGCTCGCAGACCACGCCGCTGATGGCGGGCGGGATGCTCTACTTCAGCACCGGCCTGGGCACCATCGCGGCGCTGGAGCCGACCACCGGCGAGGTGGTCTGGAACACCGGCCCGAGCGACGGGGTGCGGGTGCGGCAGACGCGGGGCCTCGCCTGGTGGACCGACGGCGAGAAAGCGCGCGTCATCGCGACGCTCGGCCCGAAGCTCGTCTCCCTCGACGCGGGCACCGGCGAGCGGGACGCCGGCTTCGGCGAGGCGGGCGAGGTGGACCTGCGGCTGGGGCTCATCCGGCCGTTCCCGGAGTTCTACTGGAACTCGGCCCCGGTCATCGTCAACGACGTGGTGGTCATCGGCTCCTATGTCGAGGACATCACCACCAACCAGCGGATCGCCAACAAGGAGTCGCCGCGCGGCGACGTGCGCGGGTTCGACGTGCGGACCGGCGAGCACCTCTGGACGTTCCACACGATTCCGCTGGAGAACGAGTTCGGGGTCGAGACGTGGGGCGTCGACCCGGTGGACGACCGCGTGTCGTGGGAGTACAGCGGAAACACGAACATGTGGGCGCATCCGACCGGCGACCCGGAGCTGGGCACCGTCTACCTGCCGCTGTCGACGCCGACCAACGACTACTACGGCGGCCACCGGCCCGGCGACAACCTGTTCGCCGAGAGCCTGGTGTGCGTCGACGCGCGGACCGGCGAGCGCATCTGGCACTTCCAGGCGATCCACCACGGGGTCTGGGACTACGACTTCGCCTCGTCCGCGGTGCTGGTGGACATCATCGTCGACGGGCGGCCGATCAAGGCGGTGGCGCAGCCGAGCAAGCAGGCGTTCGTCTACGTCCTCGACCGCGCCACCGGCGAGCCGGTCTGGCCAATCGAGGAGCGGGCGGTACCGGCGTCCGACGTGCCGGGCGAGCAGCTCTCCCCCACCCAGCCCTTCCCCACCAAGCCGCCGCCGTTCGAGCTGCAGGGCGTAACGGTCGATGACCTGATCGACTTCACCCCCGAGCTGCGGCAGGAGGCGATCGAGATCCTGGACCGCTACGTCTGGGGACCGATGTTCACGGCGCCGATCGTGCTCGACCCGAGCCCCGGCGCGAAGCAGGGAACCATCTTCAGCCCCGGCACCGCCGGCGGCGCGAGCTGGAGCGGAGCGGGATTCGATCCGGAGACCGGCATCCTCTATGTCCCCTCCGCCTACAGCCAGAACGTGGTCGCGCTCACCCCGTCCGAGCACCCGCGCGCCGACGTGCGGCTGGTGCGCCAGCGGTACACGCCGCTGATCGGCCCGCGGGGACTCTCGCTGTTCAAGCCGCCCTACGGCCGCCTCACCGCCATCGACCTGAACGCGGGCGACATCGCCTGGCAGGTCCCCAACGGCGAGGGGCCGCGGGACCACCCAGCGCTGCGCGACCTCGACCTGCCGTGGCTGGGCCAGGGCGGACGCGCGTCGGTACTGGTAACGAAGTCGCTGGTCTTCCTGGGCGAGGGGGGCAACACCGGCGTCTCCACGCTCCCGCAGTGGTGGAACGGCCCCGGCGGCAAGCAGTTCCGGGCCTACGACAAGGCGACCGGCGAGGTCGTCTGGGAGATCGAGCTGCCCGGCGGCACCACCGGCGCGCCGATGACCTACCTGGCCGGCGGCCGGCAGTACATCATCGCCACGGTCGGCTGGGACGACATGGGGAGCGAGCTGGTCGCGATGGCGCTGCCGGAGTAGGTCCCCGCTGTTGGGCGCCGCCCCCATCGGGGCGACGCCCGGGGGTCGTCTACCGCGACGCGGCCAGCTCCCGCTCGTCCGCCCGCGCCCCGGCCAGGATGCCCTCCATGCCGTAGTTGCCCTCGTGGCAGGCGAACTCGTACAGGTCGCCCTCGATCGGCGTCATCGTGATCGACGCCGTCCAGGGCCGCGCGTACGAGGCCGGGTCCGAGACGGTGTACTCGTACTCCAGCGTATCCGCCCCGGTGCGGGTGAACCGCTCGACCAGGTGCATGCCGTGGGTCGAGCCCTGGTAGTAGGCCTTGCCGTTGAAGTTGGTCGTCTCGACCACCAGCGTGTCGCCCTCCCAGCGGCCGCGCGAGTCGCCCATCCACTGCCGGATGCCGCCGGCGACCGCCGGACGGCCGTCCATGGGGATGATGCGCGCGTCGTGGTTCTGCTCGGTCCAGACGACGACGGTGCCGGGCGCCTGGAAGATCCGCAGGTGGTTGTTGTAACCGCCGGCGGACATCGGCGGGCCCGCCTTGGTGTGGTGCGCGCAGCGCTCGCCGGGCGAACGGTCCTCCGGACCGTGCGCGGGACGGCCGAGCAGCGCGCGGCGCTCGGCCAGCCGCTGGCGTCCGTCCGGCGTGAAGGGAATGCGCCCGTCGGGCGGATCGACGATCAGGGACGTGCGGCCGGTCGACTCGCCGCGGTCGAACCAGAACGCGTTGTAGGCCCCCGGATCTCCCGGCGGCGGGGGCTGATCCCCGCGCGTCAGCGCATCGGCGTTCAGCGCAACCACTTCCTCCTCCGTCAGGCGTTCCCGCCCGGCGTAGGCCGCCGGCCGCTCCAGCGGCGTGATCGTCGCGAACGACCAGATGACGCCCTGCAGGTCCGGGTCGCCCCATGCCGTGCGGGATGCCTCCCAGGCTCCGGACACCTCCTGCGTCCGGACCGCCGTGTTCGCCGGAACCAGCCACGCCACCGCGAGCACTGCACACGACGCCGTCAGGCACCTGATGATCATCCTGCCACCTCCTGAAGAGCGCACCCTCGAGGTCCGCTGCACTCCCCGCGGCCTCTATCTGCCGCGGACTCCCAGATCCCGGAAGAACGCCCGCAGGTCGTCGACGAACAGCTCCGGCTCCTCCGCCGCCGCGAAGTGCCCGCCGCTGGGCATCATCGTGAAGCGCACCAGGTTGTAGCGCGCCTCCAGCCAGCGCCGCGGCGTGAACCGGAACTCGCCCGGGTACGCCGCGCAGGCGGTCGGCACCGCGATGCGCGCCGGCTCCGGCGAGCTGCCCCCGTGCCGGCCCTCGTAGTAGTAGCGGGCGGCCGAGGTCGCCGTCTCGGTGACCCAGTAGATCGTGAGCGTCGTCAGCAGCTCGTCCTTGCTGAAGCGCGTCTCCGGGTTGCCGTCGCAGTCGCACCAGCTCCGGTACTTCTCGACGATCCAGGCCGCAAGCCCGACCGGCGAATCGTTCAGGCTGTAGCCGAGGGTCTGCGGCTTGGTCCCGTGCATGTGGCTGTAGCCCCGCTCCTCGTCGGTCCAGAAGGCGGCGCGCTCGCGCATCAGCGCCACCTCTTCGGGCGGCACCCCGGCCGTAGGGTCGTCCGGGTCGGGCGGGTCGGCGCTGCACAGGTTCAGGTGCAGGCCGGCCACGTGTTCCGCGTCGTTGGCGGCGAGCCAGCGGCTGATGCCGGCGCCGAGGTCGCCGCCCTGGGCGCCGTACCGCTCGTATCCCAGCCGCGCCATCAGCTCGGCGAAGATGGCGCCGGTCCGGTCCCGACCGTAGCCCAGGCGCGGCGGCCGCTCCGAGAAGCCGTAGCCCGGGATCGACGGCGCCACGACGTGAAACGCGTCCTCGGCCCGTCCCCCGTGGGCGACCGGATCGGTCAGCGGCCCGATGACCTTCGCGAACTCCGCGAACGTGCCGGGCCAGCCGTGCGTGAGGATCAGCGGGAAGGCGTCGGGCTCCGGCGACCTCCGGTGCACGAAATGGATGTCGAGACCGTCGATGCGGGTCCTGAACTGCTCGAGCTCGTTGAGCCGGCGCTCCTGCGCCCGCCAGTCGAACCCGTCGCGCCAGTACTCGATGAGCTGCCTCAGGTAGGCCTGGTTCATCCCGAGCTGCCAGCCGACGCCCTCCGGCTCGTCCGGCAGGCGGGCCCGCGTCAGGCGTTCGCGCAGGTCGACCAGCGCCTCGTCGGGTACGTCGATGGTGAACGGTTCGATACCGGCATCCGAAGACGTCTCACCCTGTCCGCGGACCGCCGTGCCGGTACCTGCGGAAACGGGGTGACGCGCCAGGAGACCGGTTCCGATTACCAGCAGAATCGCCGCCAGGAGTGAGACGAAAGCACGCGTCATGGGTCAACTCCCGCACCGAGTCGGAAACGCCGGGTGAACCGATTCAGCCCATGCAGTCTCACCGCCGATTCCGAGCATGTCAAGGCAGCCGAAAAAACACGCCGCCGCCACGGGCCGCGCACCCGGCGGTGAAGCGACTCAGAACCCCGTCCCGGCCACGTAGCCTTCGCGCGCGGTAACCTGGTGCCGCCGGTTCCCCGTGCGCACTTCGATACGACGCCACGCGCCGTCTCGGGCGGGGTTCGACGACTGGTAGGCCAGAAAGTACCTATTCTGCAAGCGATCTCGAATGTGGATCAGGATGTCGTCCAGCTCATCGATCCGCTCTATGGAGAACGCACGGCCGCCGCTGACCTGCGTCAAGCTGCCGAGCAGCTCACGTACCCGCTCGATCTCGCGCCCCCGCCCCATCGTGACGACGTACACAGTGGCCTGACCCGCGCGAATCCGTTCCTGGACCGAATCGACGGCGGAAAAGCTGTGGCGATCATCGCCGTCGCTGAACAGCACGACCACCCTGTGCGCCTGCCCCTCACCGTGCAGGTCGAGCGCGTAGTTCATGGCGTCGAGCAACGCCGTGCCGCCGAACGGCGCGGGCAGGGCGTCGACCGCCTGACTGAGCACGGCGCGGTTCTGTTCCTGACGGGCCAGGACGTAGGTCCTGTCGTTGAACGCGATGAGCCCCAGACGCGCCGGTGCCGGCAGCTCCCTGATGAAATGCCGCGCGGCGAACCTCAGCGGACCCATGGCCGCCGTCATGCTCGCGCTGAAATCGACGGCCAGCACGAGATCGAGCGCCACGCCCGAGGCCTCGAAGAAAGACGCGTCCTGCCGTACGCCATCCTCGAAGAGATCGAAGTCGTCCGGCGCCAGACCCTCGACGAAACGCCCGCGCCGATCCTGCACCACCACCGGCACCAGGACCACATCCGTCCCCGTCGAGAAGAGCGCCGCCGGGCGCCCGCGAGCCCGCATGCTGCGCACCAGCCGCCCACCGCCGCGAAAGCGGGCCACGACACGCACGATGCGCGGCTCGGAGCCGTCTCCCGCATCCCAGGAGCACTCGAACGGCGCCGGGGCCGGAGCCGTACATGCAGGCACGCCGTTGACGTAGAACTCGACCCGCTCGACGTCGACAGCCGGAACCACCTCGGCGCGCATCCCCACGATGCCGGCGAGCGGCGTCTGCGGGCCCGGCTCGACGATGGTCAGGACGGGACCCGCCTCCTGCGCCCGTGCGTTCGACGCCTGCGGACCGGCGGGCGGCCAGGAGAGCGCCATGCACGCCGCCAGTACCCACGACATGCGAGGTTTCGGTTCCATCATGGCTCCAGCCCGCTCTCGATCGGGCGCAGGGGACGTCCCGGCCCGACCAGCGACGCCACGTAGTCCTCGATGCGCTCCCGCGACAGATCGTGCACGTAGCCTACCAGCGCGTCGAGACGCCCGCGGCGGGTGGCGCTGACGCCGTCCAGCAGCTCGCGCATCGCCAGCGGCAGCAGGTCGCCGACGATAGGCGCCGGGAGTCCCAGAGCGTCCACCGTCTCGGCCAGGGCAAGTTGCAGATCCGCAAATCCGGACGCCAGGCGCTCGGCGGAGACGACGGAAACGTCGAGGGCGTCCGGCGGCGGGATGCGCACGCACAGGCAGCCATCCAGCCAGACGGCCGGAGCGCCCCACCCGGCCGGCGGCGGCCGGTCGGCCCCATTCTCTCCATCGTTCAGGCCCAGCCAGAACAGCTCGGTCCGCGAGAGAAACCGATCCACCGCAGCCGGACGGTGCCGCAGCGTCCACGCGAGCTCGTTTCGGCGCAGGACACCGAGTTCCGCCTCGCGCGCGACGTCCGGGAGCAGCGACGGATCGTCGTGCAACTGTTCCAGCCGCGCGCGACCATTGCGGATTGCCGCCGCAATCTCGGCGGCCTGAGACCCCGTGACGCCCGCCGGATTGAACAGCGTCGCTCCGTGCGCGAAGTAGCTCTCCTCGGTGGGCAATATGGCCGGCGTCTCCGAGGGAATCGCGCCGGCCAGCCGGGGCAGGTGGAATCTCGCCAGGGCCAGGTCCAGCGACATCAGGGCGCCGTAGACATGCCAGGCCCCCGTGAACCGATCGTCTTCCTCCGGCGCGATCCAGAACTCCCCGAGCCGGTGGAACGGGACCGGCGGCGCAGAGCCGCCGCGCGGCATGCTCCAGGGTGCGCGAGCGCGCGCGGAGGCATCCCCGATGCGCACGCCGAACTCGTGCCGCGCCGCGATGTCGTCCCCCATCAGACGCACGCCGTAGCTGTTCGACACGTGCACGACGTAGGGCAACGTGCGCAGCAGGTCCGCGAGCAGCACGTCGAGCACGGGACCCAACCGGCGCGCAACATCCGGCAGCCGGCGCAGCCGGCCCCGGCGCACGTTCTCCTGCAGATCCTCCACGATGGGCCGGACCGTGTCCTCGTACGAGACGCTCCGCGTGTTCGGCACGTGGATGCCGACACGGGGTGTCCGGATGCTGGTCAAGGACCGTTCCAGCTCCGCGACGAGCGGCTGCGGATCGGCAGCGGATCCGCTCGCCAGCTCGGCGGCCGTCGCCGACAACGCGACGACCGCATCGAGGCGGTTGCCGCCCAGCCGATCGCGGGTCTGGATGAAGCGCTCGAACTGCGCCGCGCGGCGGTCGAACCGGTACGTCAGTCCCTCCCACTCGACCACCGGCCGCTCGACGTCCGCGGCGCCGGCCAGCGCGGCCAGCAACTGCTGGTCCATCCCGTCCGCGTCGAACGCGGGCGCGCCCCGCACGCCAAGGCTCGGAAGCAGGTGCTCGACGAGCCAGCCGCCGACCGCTCCGTTGAACTGTCCGTTCCGCGTAAGCGGCAACTCGGCGAGCGCCAGCAGTGCTTTGCCCGCGACCGCCGGCGTCATCGCGCCCGCCAGCGCGGCCCGTTCCACGATCGCGACCGCTCCCTGGAACTGTGACAGCGCGTTACGCAACTGCAAGGGCTGCCGGATCCGCTCCAGGCGGTCGGCCGCGCGGGCGAGCGATGCATAGACGTTGGCGTCCGCGATGCCCATGCGCTCGACCGAGAGCATCAGCATGGGATAGCGAGTGACGGCCCGGGCCGCCACCAGCACGGCGGGCAGATCCCGGCCGTCATGGTCCCTGAAGACGCGCTGCCCGAAGGCCAAGGCGCGCAGGCGCGTCCGGCCCGTTGCCGGGGGTTCGTTGCAGGTAGCGGCCAGGACGTACGCCGCGTCAATCAGCGGCGTATCGTCGATCCCGCGCAGCTCCCGCTCGGGGTTGTCCGGTATCCGCTCGTCGTCGAACACCCGCTCCCAGAAGTCGCGCGCGGCGGGGCCGACAAACGTCCCGGCATCGTCGAACGACAGGGCGCGCAGCACCATTGCCGGCTCCAGCGCCCGCAGTTCAGGATCGTCCGCCGCCTGCGCATGCGCCGGGGGCGACAGCCAACCGCACGCGGCCAACACCAGCACCAGTGCAGCAGCGATCCCGTGCATCGAGACGATCCTCTCCTCCGGCTCGGAACCTGCCGTCAACAGGGAGTCCAGGCGAGATATGTCCGCAGGTCCAGCACATTGGGCATGTCACGCCGCAACTTGAAGCCGAGTCGGTACATCCTCGCAACCAACGGTGGAAGAACCAGGGCGTCTCTGATGCCCACACCCAGAGCTACGGCGGCAGGCGCAGGATACGGCATTCTCGCCTGCACTCGACCCACGAACCGGAATCCCTGCCCCGTGACATCGGCGCCGACGTCTTCGAGCGCATACAGTTCGTTCGTTCTTCCCACCGGCGTGCACAGCGCGGCACTACAGGCGAAGACGCTACCGCCCGCCGGCTCCGCGAAGGAATAGCCGGTCACCGCCCCCGCCTGACTGTACATGTCCCAGGTAAGGGCTATCGCCTCGTCGGGCGGAACGTTGCAGATGTACTCGCCGGGAATCCGAGTGGCCACGTCCACGTCCGCCAGCGGGGCCGCGCCGGGATTGGCGAACACCGAGGCGGGCTGCGGCAACCGGTCCAGAATCCGCCGGAGCTCCGCCTGACCGCGCTGCCGGTCGCGGGCGTCCGTGCGCCAGCTCCCAAGCACGAAACGCTGCTGCCGCTCGGGCAGACGCGACACCATGTGATAGGCCTGCGCGACGCGTCCCGCGGACCGCGAGAACAACCGCTCCACGAACCGCTCCGGATCGGCCGGGGAAGCATCGACCAGCCGCTCCCAGAACGGGACCGCGCCGGCGCCGCCCGGCACCTGCACCTCGCCGTCCAGTACCCGCAGTCCGCCGGCGAAGCGGGCGAACACGTCCAGACGCTCGTCATTCAGGCGGAGGATGGCCCGCGGATGCTCCAGCAACCAGTCCAGCGTCGGGTCGTCGAGCGCCGACAGGCCCAGGTAGAGCTGCGCGGCACGCGCACTCGTCACCAGCCGGCCCGTCAGATCGGACGCCCTCTCGGCGGCCCGCGCCGCCGCCCGCGCCTCGGGCTCGACCCGCTCGCCGTACAGCAGCTCCAGCCAGAAGCCCGGCGACAACGGCAACGACACGACGAAGTGCGGCAGGTCCCAGGCGAGCGCCTCGCCCGCGTTCAGGCGCCGCGCCACGGCATCCGAACGCCAACCCGCATCCGCGCCGCAGACTGCCCGCGGCTCCTCTTCCCGCGCGCTGACGCGATAGAAGGCCCCCTCGCGCTCGAGACGCAGCTCGAAGAGCTCCAGCAACGCTTCCAGCGCTCGCCTGGCGCCCTCCGGGCTCGACGCCGCCCGGAGGCTCACCTCCCCCGCCGCGCGCTCGACCGCGCTCCAGTGCGTGCGCAACTCCTGCAGGCCCGCGAGGCAGGCGCGAAAGATGCCGGCGTCGGTCGGATTGGCGGCCGGCGAGCCCAGATCGTGAAAGATGCCGATCAGGTCCCGCAGCAGGCGCGGTCCGGCCGGTCGCGGGAACCCGGGGCCGAGGATGCGCTCGATGGAGCCGGGTACGGCCAGCTCGAACCAGCGGGTCTGGGCGTAGCCGGGCGCCGGCGCAACGAGCAACGCGGCGCACGCCGCAATGACCATCAGTCTCATGCCCGCTACCCCGAACCCCGTCAGTTGAACGCGGCCATGGGAAAGTACGCGATGCTGATCCCGATGCGACGCTTGAACGGCAGGCCGTACCCGCCGCTCCCGATCACCTTCAGTCCGGGCGCCACGGTCACCGCCACGGCGAATTCCGCCCGGAAGAGCGGTACCGGGATACTCTCCCAACGGTCCGGCAGCAGATCGGTGGCGGGCACCTCTACACCCACCCTGAACGGCGGGCTCCCGCCCACGGCCAGATCGTCCACCCGCACCGTGCCCTGGAACCAGCCGGCGCCCACATCGACATGCATGCCGGCCTGCACGCGATCACCCGCGAACGGGGACCCGAACGGCACGAACCAATTGGCGGCGAACCCCTGAAGCCACGCCGAGCCGGTCGACTCGAAACACTCGGAGGCAGTGCAGACCGCCACCTCCTCCCAGCGTTGCCGCAAGAGCGACAGCCCCCAGTGCCCCGACCGCATGCGCCCTCTCGCAAAACCGATCGCGTAGTCGGCGCCCGACATGTCGAACCTCTCGAGCTCGAAGAGCTTCCCGCCCAGCTCCTCGGACCGCCATTCGGGCGTGAACGAAAACTGCACTCCCCACAGTCTCTCCTCGAAATCCTCCAGGAACTGCGCGCTGGCCGGCAGGCTGCCCGCCAGTACGAGGACGACCGCAATCAGCACGGAACGCAAGCGTGCACCTCCTTCTCTATCGCGAGGAACGTCCGCAGGGCCCCTGCCCCCAACTGCCGTCAGCCGGAACTGGGCGCTACGCCGGCGTCCGTGCCGATGCCCCCCTGCCCGATGAGACTTCGCGAAGAGCCGAATCCGCACGGGGAGTCCGGGAGCGATGTTACCACCGGGCAGCCGCCGCCGGTGAGACAGCCCGCGGCGGGGATCCCGGGTGCCGGCCGGAGCGGATTCGGCCGGTACTCGGCACCGCGGCCGGAGATTGGAACGGCACGCCCTCGGGGCGGCGTGCGGCGGCCCCACAGGGTCATGCGCCGCACGAGGCGCCGCGCACGACGCCGGTTCCGCGCGGCGTCCGGCGCGCCGGAGCCGTCGTTCAGCCCGCGCCGGAGGACCGCATCAGCGCCTGCACGACGCGCAGCGACTTCAGCTCCTTGTCCAGGTGCGTCCGGATCAGCCGCCGGTGGATCCGGGTGAGCTCGCGGTCCACCGGCGGCGCCAGCTCGACACCGCCGAGCTCCGCCGGAGCGACCGCCCGCGCCGCCTGCAGGAACGCCATCGCGGCAGCCGACAGTCCGCCGCCGCCCTGCGGGTCGCACCGGACGCAGACCAGCGTCCCGCCGCCGCCGTCGAGCCGGCCGCCGGCGCTCAGATCGCCGCCGCAACGGCCGCATCCCGAGATCGGCGGATAGACGCCCTGCAGCCGCAGCAGCCAGAACTCGAAGTACCGCGCCAGACGGTCCACCGGCACACCGGCCGCGAGCGACTCGATTACCGCCGCCCCGAGCCGGAACAGCTTCTCGTTCGGGTCGGCCTCGGGCGCCCACTCGTCGATCAGCTCGGCGAAGTATCCGACGTGGGCGAGCGCCTCCGCGCTGCCGCCGGCCAGCGGCGAGCGGACCGGCTCGACGTAGCGCAGGCGCACCAGCTCGCGCCGCTCCCGCTCGAAGTAGGCGACGCGCCCCAGCGTCATCGGCTCGAGGGCGCCGGAGAACGCCGAGCGCGTCCGGCGCGCCCCCCGGGCGACGCCGCGGCGCTTGCCGCGATCGGCGGTCAGGAACACGACGATGCGATCCGCCTCGCCCAGCTTGTAGGTTCGCAGAATCAGCGCCTCGGCGGCGTGGAGCGGCATCGGCGGCCATACTAGCAGCCCGCGGGTGTCGCGGCGCCCGCGCCGCTCCATTGCTTGAAGGCAGTGCGGATGCGGGCTCCCCCCCCTCGCGCGATGGGTAGTTCGTTGCTCTCACCAGGGAAAAACCTTCAAATGAACGGGTAGTTCCCATCAAACCGGGAAATTACGACCGCTACCCTTTCCGTCTAACTTCACCCCTTGTTCATCGGCCTGCGTTGCGATACGCTCTGTCGCTCGTTCCAGTGGCGACAACCATCCAATCGAGGAAACGCAACCCATGAACAGGCGAGTTGCCGCCCTGCGGCCCAGCGCAGCACGTTGTCGGCCGGCCGTGCGCGTGTGCATCTGCTTCCTTTCGTGCCTCGCGCTGCTCCTTGCAGGAACGGATCGACCGCGCGCCCAACAGGTCACCCAGCCGTTGATCATCGCCGTCACGCTGAACCCCGACGGGCAGACGATGACCATCCACGGACTGAACTTCGGACCGGCCGCAGACGGCGAGACGACCATCCCGCCGCCTGCCGTCAGCCTGGCCCTCGAGACCCTCGCGGTGGTTCCGCCGGCCACGCGGACGAGCGTCGTCGTGAGCCTTCCGCCAAGGCCGCCGGGCACGTACCTGCTGTCCCTGTCACGCGGCGACACGGCCGAGGTCGCGTCGATGTACTTCACGATAGAAGACGCTGCGGCCTGGATTCCCGCCCAGGGGCCGCCGGACGGCGCGACGCGGCAGGCGCCGGTGCAGGTGCGCGGGGCAGGCGCCGACGCGGCCGACGACACCGGCCCCGGCCGCGGCGCGGACGACTGGCCGTTCCCCCACCCCGGCAGGGACCCCGACTCGACGAGGGCCGACTCCACCGATCACTACGACGGGACGCCCGCACCGTCCGTCACGGGAGGAGCCAACACGGCCTTCGGCCTCTTCGTTCTGGGAAACCTCGACAGCACGCGGGCGGATTTCAACACGGCCGCGGGCTTCAGCGCGATGGCCTCCAGCCGCAGCAGCCACTACAGCGTCGCCGTCGGCGCGGGCGCCCTTCTCTTGGAGCCCAGC
Source organism: Vicinamibacterales bacterium (assembly GCA_963662835.3). Classification (GTDB taxonomy): domain Bacteria; phylum Acidobacteriota; class Vicinamibacteria; order Vicinamibacterales; family UBA8438; genus WTFV01. Next base: position 3,747,713 of record CAXXVU020000002.1, on the reverse strand, counting down.
GCTCGCGGGAACGTCGCGGTCGGCTTTCGCGCCCTGCGCGATCTGGGTTTTGGCTCGACCAGCCTGTTCGGGTTGCGCTCCTCCAACACCGCGGTCGGATACAACGCACTCCGGGACCTGAGCGAAGGCAGCAGAAACATCGCCATCGGCGCCGCCGCCGGCGTCAACCTGACACACGGCTCCAACAACATCCTCATCGGCCACCAGCCTGCCGATTCGACCAGATTCAGCAACCAGATCCGGCTCGGGAACGCCAATCACGTGGCGACGCATCTGGCGGGCGTGGTGCACGCGAGCGAATTCCGGGGCGAAGAAGAAACGGACGCGACGTTCACGGGCGCCTTCGTCGGCGACGGATCGGGGCTGACCGGCGTCGTGGGACTCGAGGGGCCGCAGGGAGACCCGGGGCCGCAGGGAGACCCGGGGCCGCAGGGAGACCCGGGGCCGCAGGGAGACCCGGGACCGCAGGGGGTCCCGGGGCCGCAGGGAGACCCGGGGCCGCAAGGAGACCCGGGGCCGCAGGGAGACCCGGGAGACGCCACCGAGGCGATTCCGTTGTTCGGCTCGCCGAACGCGGGGCGCAGCGAGAACGCCTACCCGCCGGGGAGCGGCTACGGCAGCCTCGTCCCCGGCAGCGCGACAGCACGCCTCGAGCCCGGAACCTGGCGGCTGCAGGCGATGGTCGCGGGGGAAGGGGACGCCGTGACGGTCGCGCTGGTGCGTCTGGACGGGGACGGTACGGCGACGACCCCGGTCACGACGCTGACCACGAGCAGCACGGCGCCGGTCCGCGTGGCGAGCGCCGACGTGCAGATCGCCGAGAGCGGGACCTACGGACTGAAGATCAGGACGAACGGCGCCACGTACGGCCGCACGTGGGGCGCGTGGCTGTTGCGGGTGGTGTCATGAGCGCGGGCGGCGGCCCGGGCGCTGTCGACCGGCGAAGGGAGGCGTGCGTGCGACGACTGTTCCTCTGGGGATTGATGCTGGCGATCGTTCCGCCCCTGGGCGGATTCTGGTGGTGGCTGGGGCAGGGCGTGTCCGCGCAGGGGGTGCAGTTCCTGACGCGGACCGTGCGGGTGCAGTCCTCGCCCCCCTACAACCTCACGCTGCCCGCCGCCGCCGCGCCCGGCGTGATCCGCAGCGACGCGGCCGGCGCGCTCTCGACCTCCTGGGACGGATCGGGCCTGACGGGGCTGAACGCGTCGAGCCTGGCCAGCGGCACCGTGCCGCCGAACCGCCTCGGCACCGGAACCGCCGACGCCGCCACCTTTCTCCGGGGCGACAGCACCTGGGCGGCGCCGCCCGTCCCCATGGGGGGCGGCATCCCCGCCGGCGCGGTGATCTTCGTCACCACGACGAGCTGTCCGACCGGGTTCAGCGAGTACGGCGCCGCCCGCGGCCGCTACCTGGTCGGCCTCGCGGCCGGCGGCACCGCCGGCCAGGCCGTGGGCACGGCGCTCGGCGGCGCGGAGAACCGCGCCGCCGGACGCCACGACCACGACTTCACCGGCGCCGACCACAGTCACAGCTTCAGCGACGCGCACACCCACGCCCTGGCCGGCACCTCGCACTCGCACGGCCTGTCGTCCACCGGCCACACCCACTCGTTCTCCGACAGCGCCTCCCACGGCCACGCGTTCTCCGGCGGCTCGCACTCGCACACGCTGGCGTCCACCAGCCACAGCCACTCGTTCAGCGACAGCGCCTCGCACGGGCACTCGTTCTCGGGCGCTTCCCATTCGCACGGGCTGTCGGCCACCAGCCACACGCACTCGTTCGCGGGAAGCGACACGCACGGCCACACGGTAAGCCACCAGCATATACATGGTCTGGGCGGCCATACGCACGGCGTTTCCATCACCGGGAACCTAAGCCCGGGCCGCGTCATCCATGCCGACGACGGGGATGCCATTCCAATCTACTTCCCTACCGGCATAAACGTCACTAGCGGCCAGCCCAGCGCCAACTCCGGCGGGCAGTCCGCCGGGCCGACCGCATCGAACGCGTCCGTGTCGATTTCCGGCGCCACCGGCAGCAGCACCGCCGGCACCAGCACCAACAACGCCTCCGCGGGCGGCTCGGTCGGCAACGCGACCGTCAGCGTCAGCGGCACCACCGGCAACAGCCCCGCCGGCACCCGCACCACCAACACTCCCGCCAGCGGGACGGTGACCGCGGCCAGCATCGACGTCAGCGGCACCACCGGCAGCAGCACCGTTGGCACCAGCACCAACAGCGCGGCGGCCGGAGGCACCGTGGACGCCGCCACCGTCGGCGGCACCACCGGCGACGCGGCGGCGGCCGGCACGGTGGACGCCACGGGCGCCGGCGGGACCAATGCGCCGTACGTGCAACTGCTCGCGTGCCAGCGGTCCTGAATCACGAGAGCCCGGCGCCGAACCGTGCGACCGTCTACTTCGTCCGAGCGACGCCCGATGACCGGAGCCGACACGATCCGCGGCGCCCGCGCGGCCGCGATAGCGGCTTTCGAGAGGTTCCCGATCCTGCGCCGCGCCCTGCACGCGGCCTGGCTACCGGTCCTCCGCTTCGCCCTGTTGCCGTTCCGGCTCCCGCGGGGCCGCGGCTCCGCCGCCGAGCGGCAGGACCTGCTGCGCCGTACGGAGGAGTACAACCTGGCCGCGGAGCGCTACTTCGCGGAGTACCCGGACCCGCAGTTGCTGCTCGACAAGCCGTTCGGCGCGCCCGACTTCGCGGCCCACCTGATCGCGGTGGGCGTTCTCGTCGCCGGCGCGCGCCTGCGCCCGGGCGACGTCGTCGTCGAGCTCGGGGCCGGCTCCTGCTGGCTGTCGCACCTCCTGAACCGCTTCGGGTGCCGGACGATCGCGGTCGACGTCTCCGCGACGGCGCTCGATGTCGGCCGGCGGCTGTTCGAGCAGGACCCGCGCACGAACTGGTCGCTCGACCCGCGGTTCGTGCCCTACGACGGGCACCGGCTGCCGCTCGAGGACGGCTCCTGCGACCGCGTCGTGGTGTACGACGCCTTCCACCACGTCCCGAACCAGCGCGAGATTCTCGCCGAGCTGCACCGGGTGCTGCACGCGGACGGCGTGGTGGCGATGTCGGAGCCGGGGGAAGGACACGGCTCGTCGCCGACCAGCATCGCCGAGACCGTGAATACCGGCGTGCTGGAGAACGAGCTGGTCATCGCGGACCTCGCCGCGCTGGCCGAGGCGGTGGGCTTCCGCGAGGCGAACGTCCTGGTGGAAGGGCCGACCCGGCGCCACGAGATCCCCGCGCGGGACATCGGGCGTTTCAGGGGCGGGCGGGGATTCCGGGCGTACTGGCGCGGCCTGTGCCACGCGCTCGCCACCCATCATCACGTGCTCCTGCACAAGGGGCGCTCCGCGCCCACCACCGAGCGTCCGGGCCAGTTGTCGGCGGGCCTGCGGATCCGGCGTCCCCGCCGTCCGGTGACGTTGTCCGCCGGCGAGCCCTTCCGGGTGGACCTGCGCGCGACGAACATCGGGGACACCTGCTGGCTGCACCGCGGCGCGGGCGCATCGCGCGCGGGATGGACGCGGGTCGGCGTCCACCTGCACGCCGCGGGCGAGCCGGTCGGCGAGGTCGTCGACCACGACTGGCACCGCGCCGGGCTCGGCCGCGACGTCGAGCCCGGCAGCGCGCTGGCCGTCCGCCTCGATCTGCCCGGGATCGGCCGCGCCGGCGTCTACGACCTGCGCTTCGACCTCGTCGTCGAGGGCCTGACGTGGTTCGCCGAGCGCGGCGGCTCGAGGCCGCCGGCGCTGCGCGTGACGGTCCGGCCGTGACGGCCGGGCCGCTCGGCACATCGGCACGCCGCCACGCCGGGCCGCTCGCGCTCCTCTCGTTCCTGCCGCTGGTCTGGACCTTCCCGCTCGTCCTCGATCTCGACGGCGCCATCCCCGGCCGCGCCGGCGACAACCTGGGCTTCCTCTGGAACTTCTGGTGGATGCGGCAGGCGCTCGAGCAGCCCGGACTCGAGTTCTTCCGCACCGCGCACCTGTTCGCGCCGTACGGCGTGGACCTGACGCTCTATACGCACACGGCGCTGCCGGCCTTCGCCGGGGCGACCGTGCTCGGCTTCCTGCCGCTGGCGGCCGCGCACAACGTGGTGCTGCTCTGCACGCTGTTCCTGAACGCGGCGGGAGCCTACCTCCTCGCGTATCGCGTCACCGCCAGCCGGACCGGCGCCCTGCTCGCCGGGGCGATCTTCGGCGGGTCGCCGTACGTCATGGCCCATCTGCAGGGCCACTTCAACCTGATCAGCGCCTGGGGCCTGCCGATCCTCGCGGTCCTGCTGCTGCGCACGCTGGACACCGGATCGCGGAGGACGTCGCTGGCCGCCGGCGCGTGCCTGTGCGCCATCGCCTACACCGACTACTACTACTTGGTCTACGCCCTGGCGTTCTCCCTGGTCTGGCTGGCGGCGCGGTGGATCGCGTGGTCCGTCGAGCAGCGCGAACGCCCTCCCCGGCGCCTCCTCGCGGCGCGGGTCGTCCTGGCGATCCTGCTGATCGACGTGCTGCTGGCCGCGATCATCGTCGCGACCGGCGGCTTCGTCGCCACCGTGTGGGGGATACGGATCTCGGCGCACGGCATCCACAACGAGCTGACGGCCGGGTGGGGACTGTTCCTGTTGTGGATCTGGCTGCGGCACGCGCCCCGCGTGTCACTTTCGCGGCGGCCGGCGGCGGCTCCCGGCCGCGACCTGCGGGTTCTCGTCCCGGCCGCCGCGGCGTTCGCGATGGGGCTGGCGCCGCTCGCCGCGCAGGCATACGACCTGTGGCTCGCCGGCGGGTACGTCGCGCCGCCCTTCTACTGGCGCAGCTCGCCCCCGGGCATCGATCTGCTGGCGCCGATTCTGGGCAACCCGTTTCATCCGTTGTGGGGCGGCCCCGCCGCCGGCCTCCACCGTGCGCTGGACATCGACCTCACGGAGGGCACGGCGTGGATCGGCGTGGTCCCGGCCGTTCTCCTGTGCCTCGCGTGGCGCTGCCGCGAGACCCGCCGGGCGGCGGGCGCGTGGCTGGCGACCGGCGCCGTGTTCCTGCTCTGGTCGCTCGGGCCGTTCCTCACCGTGCTCGGCACGAACGTCGGCCTCGTCCTGCCCCATGCCTTCCTGCGCATGCTCCCGATACTCTCGAACGCCCGCACGCCCGGGCGTGCGCTGGTGGTCGTGTTCCTCGTGCTGGCGGTCGTCGCCGCGATTGCCGCGGCCGATGCCGGCCGGCGGTGGGGAAGATGGCGAACCGGCCTGACGGCGGTGCTGCTGGCCGGCGTCGTGCTCGACTACCTCGCGGCGCCGTTCCCGCTGCAGCGCCTGGACCGGCCGGCGATCTACGAGACGCTCGCCCGGCAACCCGGAGAGGGAACGGTCCTGGAGCTGCCCGTGGGCGTCGCGGGCGACCTGGCCGGCGTGCGCGGCCTCTGGGACCCTCGCGTCCTCTTCTACCAGTCCGTTCACGGACGTCCGCTCGTCGGAGGCGCCGTGTCGCGCCTGGCCCCGTCTACGGCGGAGGCCTTCGTGCAGGCGCCCGTCATCGGCGAGCTGCTGCGCCTGTCGTCCGGCGCAGCCCTCGCCGGCCGCGAGAGTGACCTGTCCCCGGCGGCCGCGGCCGCGGCCCTGGCACGGTTCGGGGTGCGCTGGGTGGTGCTCGACCGCGCCACGGCGCCGGGAGACCTCGTCACCTACGTGGAGGCCACCCTGCCGCTGCGGCTCCTGGAACGAGACGGGCTGCGGGAGCTGTACGTCGTCGCGTACGGTCCCTCCGCGGGCGCCGGGACGACGCCCGGGAGCGCCCGCGGCGGCCGCGGCCGGCCCGCCGGTTCACGCCCGGCGGCCGTCCTGCAGCGGTTCCGGCCGGCGCCGGTGCCGCCACCGGATCCGCAGCAGGTCCCGCGTCATGGCCAGCGCATCGCGCACGGGCCGCACCTTGCTCTGGTCCCGGTAGTGCCAATCGACCCCGATCTCGGCCACCGACAGGTTCCGGCGCCGGGCCAGGTGGATGATCTCGACGTCGTAGGCGAAGCCCGGCAGCGTCTGCAGCCCGAACAGCTCGGTGGCGGGACCACGCCGGAAGCACTTGAAGCCGCACTGCGAGTCCCCGACGCCGGCGCGGAGCAGGCGACGCACCAGCCAGTTGAAGATCCGGCCCATCAGGTGTCGCCGCAACGGTTCGCCGTGGCGCCGGGCACCGGGCGCCTCCCGGGAACCGAGCGCGACGTCCACTTCCGGCGCGCGGGGCGGAAGCAGGCGCTCCACCTGGTCGATGGGCACCGACAGGTCGGCGTCGCACAGCAGCCGGTACTCGCCCGCCGCCGCCAGCATGCCGTGCCTGACGGCCCATCCCTTGCCCCGGTGGTCGAGGCGCAGGAGGCGGACGCCCGCGTTCCCGGCGGCGGCCCGGCGCACCGCCTCCGCCGTGGCGTCGGTGCTGCCGTCGTCGGCGACGACGATCTCCCAGCGGTACGGCTGCCGCGAGAGGTAGCCGGCCAACCGCTCGAGCGTGCCGGCGATGCGCTCCTCCTCGTTGTACGCGGGAACGACGACCGACAGATACGGTGCGGGATCGGACCCGCGCCGGCCGGACCGCGGCGCCGGACGTTCCGCGGCGCCGGTTGCCGCGGCAGTCACGGCGACTCGCCGGCGCCCCCCGCGGCGCTCCGCAGTCGAAAGGCGAACAACGGCCCGTCGAACACGACCTCGTAGCGGGGGTCCGCGCGATAGCGGTCGATCGCCGCCTCCACCTGCCCCCGGTCGAGCGGCCACGTGTCTCCCAGCGTCGTGAGAACCACGTACTCCGGCGTGCCGAACACCGTGCCGCCGGCGGCCCACATCTCCATCCGCTGCGGCAGATGCGGAATCAGGTTCGTCTGCGCCAGCACCGCCGCGTCGTCGGGCACGACGTCGAGCTGCGCGCGCACGCGCGCCGCCTCGGCGATCTCGTCGACCGGAATCGCCCCCAGCCGCCGCCAGCCCGGCCAGTCCGCCACGACGACGAGCAGGAGCAGGCCGGCCACCAGGGGGATGCGCCGCGGCCAGCGGGCATGGATGACTCCGAATCCCCCGAGGCCCGCCAGGAAGACCCAGGGCAGGATGGGAAAGACGTAGTGGCCGGTCACGTCCGCCAGTTGCGTGCCCGGAAGCGCCGTCAGGTTCACGAGCAGCCCCGCCGCCGCGGGAAGCAGCCATACGGGCGCCGCGAAGCACGTGAAGAGAACGCCGGCGGAGAGGTTGAAGATGCGTTCCGGCGTTCTCCAACTGGCTATCCGGCCCATCATCGCGGCGGCAATCTCGCCGAGATCCGAGGTTCCGTAGTTCAGCTCGAGGACCGGGTGCTCGACGTCGAGCGGCGACTCGTCGGCCGGCGCCCCGTCGCGGGCCGCCGGCATGACCACGAGCAGGCCGACGACGAACCAGACGATCGCGGCCGCCGCCGTCGTCGCCGCGACCCTGCGGTGCCCGCTCGTGACGGCCAGCACGAGGCTGAACGCGCCGATGTAGATCGGCATGTCCTCCTTGCACCCCAGCGCAAGGACCACCGCCACCCAGTACAGGGGCCACCGCTTCCGGGCGGCCGCAAGCACCATCGCGAACACCAGCAGCGGCTCCAGGCTCTCGATGTAGAACATGCTCATGATCGCGCCGTGGCTGCCGCGGGAGAACAGGAAGGCGGCGACGAGCGCGGCCACCGCGAGGTCCGGAACCCGGCCCGCGGCGATGCGCCAGAGCAACGTCGCGGCGGCCGCCACGAAGCACAACTGCAGGACGAGAAGCGCGGTCGGCGACTCGAAGAGCGCATAGGCCGGAAGCAGCGCCCACAGCGTCGGCATCGCGTGATTCGCCAGCAGCGAGTGGCCGTAGAACGGCACGAACATCGCCTCCCCGCGCAGGGAGCTCCAGAGGGCGTAATCGAACACCGACAGGTCGTTCGCGTTCGTGTGGAGCGAGTAGTGCTCCAGCAGCACGCGGGTCAGGTACACGGGGACCCAGACCGACAGGGGAGCGAGCAGAGGCCAGCGCGCCGCCGTGCCGGACACTGGCGTGGCAAGGCCCCGCTGCATCGTCGTGTGCTCCATCCGCCCGGGCCGCGGTCAGCGCCTCGGGTGCCGTCGCGGCACGCGACCGCTCAGCCGGCAATAAACGCGGAAGGCCCGCCCCGCGAGCAGCACGTCGTCCGCTTCGAGTGCGTAGAACCCGCTCCGGAAGCGCGCCTCCGCAAAGGAAGCAGAGTATGCCTCCGGATGAGAAGTGGAGAAGGAACCGGAAGACGACGGCTGTTCGTCGAGAACGGGAAGCGCCTTGCGCACCACCGAAGATTGCATGTGTGCCCGCCGCTGGGAAACGAGAAAGGCAGCGCCTCGGATTCTCCGGCGCCGGGAAGGCGCAACGGCCGCCCCGTGGCCGGTCATATCCACTGTCCTGTTGACGTTATGGCGTCACTATAGCGGGGGCGGCCTCCGCCCGCAAGGGAAGCAAGAGAGCGGAACGGCGACGGAATTGTCCCGGAGCCGGATCACGGCCCGTCAGGGTAGCAGAAAGAACCAAGGGGTAGTTGCACGTAGAACATGAAACTACCCTTATTGCATACGTTACTCCCCCCGCCGCCACCAAACGCTGCGCGATATCCCGTGGGGTAGTCTTCCCAAACAAGCAGTACGCACAAAAACTACCCTCTTGGACGTTAGGACTTCGCTACCCGACTCCTTTTGCACGGGAGGACTCGCGACCAGCACCACGGCCGCGGCCGGCCGGGGATCCCGGCGGCGGCGGTCCGACTCACTCCAGCGCCGCGACCGCCGCGCGCAGCTCCGTCATCTGCGCCGCCTCGATCGCAGTCGCGCCCGCCGTGACCGTCGCACCCGTGCGGGCAGGCGTCGAGCGCCCCGCGGCGACGTACGCTTCCGCCAGCGCCGTGCGCAGCTCCGTCAGGTGACCGGCCCGGACCGGCGTGACGCCGGGCACGAGCGCCGGGTCCGTCCAGTCGAACCCGGGCAGGCCCGCACCCGCGCGCAGCGCGTCGATCCGCGCCCGCAGCTCCAGGAAGTGGATGGCCCGCACCGGCGTCACCCCGCGCTCTATCGGGTGGTCCGTGAACACCGTCGGCGACGCCTGGAACACGGTCACGCGCCGGCCCGCCACCAGCAGAGCGCCCGTCCGCGGGCCGCCCGCGTTGGCCGCCACCGTGTAGGTCACCGTCCCCGAACCGGTGCCCGACGCGCCGCCCGCGACCGTCAGGAACCCCGACTCGCTCGCGGCCGTCCACCCGCAGGTGGAGCCCGTCGCCACCTCCACCTCCCCCGTGCCCGCCGGCCACAGCACGTCCCGGTGCGCCGGCGCGACCGTGTACGCGCACGGCACCTCGGCCGCCACCAGCGCGCTGCGCGCCCCCTCCCCGCCGTCGACCGCCGCCGCCACCTGGTACGTGTAGGACCCGCCCGGCTCCACCCCGCGGTCCGCGTAACGCGGGCCGCCGACGCCCGACGCGACCCTCTGCGCCGTGCCGCCCGACGCGCGGTAGACCGTGTAGGTGACCGGCGGCGACGGCGTCCAGGCGCCTGCCCCCACCGCGGTCCACGTCAGCACGACCTGCGCCGGGTGGACCCCCGGCGCCGCCGTCGCCGCCGGGCCCGACCGGAGCTGATGCCCCAGCTCCTCCCATGTCGACCGCCCGTCGCCGTCCGCGTCCAGCGACAGCGCCGGATACTGCGACTGCGTCCCGAAGCGCCACGGGGCGTCCGCAACGCCGTCGCCGTCGACGTCCACGTCCCATGCCGCATACGGCCCCGCGTAGCCGGCCGGCGCCTGCAGCGCCGTCGTCGACCGCCCCTGCCCCGACGCGGCTGCGCTGCCGTCCGCACCGCCGCCCGCCGGCGCAGCGGCGACACCCGACGTGTCCGTGTCCCAGTAGCCCGCCGTCACCCGGCCCGGCAGCTCGGTGCCCCCCACCAGCCCGCCGGTCTCCGACGCGCCGGACACCGGCCCCGTGGCATAGCCAGCGGTCAGCACGCCCCGGTTGTGGCCGACCAGGCCGCCGACCCGCCGCGTCCCCGACACACGCCCCGTCGCGTAACCCGCCGCAACGTCGCCGTCGTTGACGCCCACCAGACCGCCCGCCGACTCCCCGCCCGCCACGGCCACCGCCCCGAAGCTGCCGCCGACGAGGCCCGCGTTCGACCCCACCAGGCCGCCCACCGCGCCCGACCCGGCCACCCGGCCCGCCGCCCAGCCGCCCGTCACCGTGCCGCGGTTCAGGCCCACCAGAGCCCCGACGCCGTTGCTCCCCGTCACGTCGACAACGGTCACCCCCACGTGACGAATCACCGCCGACGCCGACGTCTCCCCGAACAGGCCCGCACCGTCGCTCCTGGCGACGAACAGGCCCCGGATGCGATGCCCGTTGCCCTCGAACGTCCCCGCGAACGGCTCGGCCGCCGTACCCACCGGCAGCCAGCCCGCACCCTCGTACCAGTACGCATCCCCCGCGTCCGGACCGCCGCTCCCGTTCGTGTCCAGGTCCAGGTCCGACCCCAGCTCGTACCCGCGGCAACCCGCCGCCGCCGCGCACGACAGCGTGCCGCCTTCCGCCACCCCGAAGGCCGCCGCGTGACCCGCCGCCCCCGCCGCCGTCGGCGCCCCGTCGCCGTCGAGGTCGTGCCGCATCGCATCGAGCTGGGCCGGCGTGTGGACCCCGATCAGTCCATCCCCGTCCGGGTCGCGGGCCACCGTCACCGCGAACGCCTGCTCCGCCGTCCGGTTCGAGCCGGTCGCGTCGGTCGCCGTCACCGTCACTTCCGCCTCGCCCACCGACAACGCCTCGACCGTCAGCACGCGGCCGCGCACCGCCGCCGCCGCCACCGCCGGAGCCGACGACGCCGCCGCATACGCCAGCGCATCCCCGTCCCGGTCCTGGAATGCCGGGGCGAGCTCCAGCAGCAGCGACTCCCCCGCCTCCAGCACCCGATCCGGCAGCGTGCCCGCCACCTCCGGACCCCGGTTGCGGCCGCCGCCGCCGCCACCACCGCCGCCGCCGCCCCCGTCCACGCTCACCGCGAAAGCCTGCGACACCGCCGTGTTCGAGCCGTCGAGGTCCGTCGCGGTCACCGTCACCGTCGCCGAGCCGCGCGAAAGCGGCGTCACCGTGATTGCCGAACCCGACGCCGCCACCGCCGCCACCGTCGCCGACGACGACGAAGCCCCGAAAGTGAGCACGTCCGCATCGGGATCATGGAACGCCCCCGACACCTCCACCGTCACCGCGCCGTCCGCCGTCTGCAGCGACAACGGGGGCAACGTCGCCACCCGCTCCGGCGACCGGTTCGCCACCGTCACCGCGAAGACCTGCTCCACACGCAGCCCGCCCGCGTCCGACGCCGTCACCGTCACCTCCGACCTCCCCGACGTCAACGGCGTCACCCGCACGGTCGCACCCGTCGCCTCGGCCGTCGCCACCGACACGGCCGACGACGACGCCTCGTAGCGCAGCGTGTCGCCGTCCGGGTCCTCGAACGCGCCGGACACGTTCACCGACCGCACCCCGGCAGACACCCGCAGCAACAGCGCCTCGAGCCGGCCCACCGGCACCGGTGCGCGGTTCGCCACCGTCGCCGCGAATCGCTGCTCCGCCGTCGTGTTCGAGCCGCCCGCGTCACGAGCCGTCACCGTGATCTGCGCCGTCCCCCCGGACACCGGCAACACCGTCACCGTCGAGCCCGCGACCGTCGCCGTCGCCACCGACACGGCCGACGACCGCGCCCCGTACGTCAAGCTGTCGGAGTCCGGGTCCCGGAAGGCATTCGCCACATCCACCGGCTCGGGACCGTCCGCCACCCGCAGCGACACCGTCGGCAACGTCCCCACCGGCTCCGGCGACTGGTTGGCCACCGTCACCGCGAACCGCTGCCGCGCCCTCGTGTTCGACCCGGCGACGTCGGTCGCCGTCACCGTCACCTCCGCCGTCCCTCCCGACAACGGCGTCACCGTCACCGTCGAGCTCGTCGCCGCCGCCGTCGCCACCGACGGGTCCGACGACTCTGCTCGATACGTCAGCTCGTCGTTGTCCAGGTCCCGGAACGCCGACGACACCTCCACCGTCTCTTCGCCGTCCGCCACGCGCAGCGACAGCGCCCGCAACGTCCCCACCGGCTCCGGCGACCGGTTGCCCCCCACCGTCACCTCGAACGTCTGCCGCGCCGTCGTGTTCGAGCCGCCGCGGTCGGTCGCCGTCACCGTCACCGTCGCCGTGCCCGCCAGCTCCGGCGTCACCGTCACCATCGAGCCCGACGCCGCCGCCGTCGCCACCGTCGTGTTCGACGACGACGCGGCGTAGGTCAGCGCGTCCCGGTCCGGGTCGCGGAACGCGCCCGACGCCTCCACGCGCAGCGGCTGGCTGTCGGTCACCAGCAGCGCCTTGTTCTCCAGCGTCCCCACCCGTTCCGGACCCGCGTTCTCCGGCACCGTAACGTCGAACCGCTGCTCCGCCGACGTGTTCGAGCCGCTACGGTCCGTCGCCCGCACCGTCACCGTCGCCGTCCCCGCCGACACCGGGGTCACCCGCACCGTCGAGCCCGACGGCGTCACCCTTGCCACCGACGTGACCGACGACTCCGCCCCATGCGTCAGATCGTCGCCGTCCGGGTCCCGGAACGCACCCGCCACATCCACCGCCGCCGCACCGTCCGCCACCCGCCGCGTCAGCGCAGCGAGCGTCCCCACCGCCTCCGGAGAACGGTTCGCAACCGTCACCGCGAACGTCTGCTCCGCCGACGTGTTCGAGCCGTCCACGTCGGTCGCCGTCACCGTCACCGTCGCCGTGCCCCCCGATACCGGCGTCACCGTCACCGTCGACCCCACCACCGACGCCGTCGCCACCGCCCCCTTCGAAGACGACGCCCGATACGTCAGATCGTCGCCGTCCGGGTCCCGGAACGCACTCGACACACCCACCCTCGCGACGCCGTCGGTCACCCGCAACGACAGCGCATCCAGCGTCCCCACCGCCTCCGGGGAACGGTTCGCCACCGTCACCGTGAACGCCTGCATCGCCGACGTGCTCGAGCCGCCCGCATCGGTCGCCGTCACCGTCACCGTCGCCGTGCCCCCCGATACCGGCGTCACCGTCACCGTCGACCCCGCCACCGACACCGTCGCCACCGACTCGTTCGACGAGCGCGCTCCAAACGTCAGCGTGTCCCCATCCGGGTCCCGGAACGCGCCGGAGACGCTCACCGCCGCGTCCCCGTCCGGCACCCGCAGCGACAGCGCATCCAGCGTCCCCACCGCCTCCGGGGAACGGTTCGCCACCGTCACCGTGAACGTCTGCATCGCCGACGTGCTCGAGCCGCCCGCGTCGGTCGCCGTCACCGTCACCGTCGCCGTGCCCCCCGACAACGGCGTCACCGACACGACCGCGCCGGACATCGTCACGCTCGCCACCGACGCGGCGGACGAGCGCGCCCCGTACGTCAGCGCGTCGCCGTCCGGGTCCCGGAACGCACCCGCCGCGTCCACCGTGAACACGCCGTCCGACACTTCCACGGACCGGTTCCCCAGCGTGCCCACCGCCACCGGCGACTGGTTCGGAACCGTCACCACGAACGTCTGCGTCGCCGCCGTGTTCGAGCCGCCCACGTCGGTCGCCGTCACCGTGAGCGTCGCCGTGCCTCCCGTCAACGGCGTCACCGTCACCGTGCTCCCGGACACCGCCACCCCCGCCACCGACGGCGCCGACGAGACCGCCCCGTAGGTCAGCACGTCGCTGTCCAGGTCCACGAACGCACCCGACACCTCGACGTCCACCGCCCCGTCCGGGACCGGCAGCGTCCGGTTCGAGAGGCTCCCCACCGCCGTGGGCGGCCGGTTGTCGACCGCGGTGACCGACTCCAGCGCGCTGTGCGCGGCTTCACCGCCGGCGACCACCGCCGCCACCTGGTACGAGTACGCGGCGCCGTCGGTCAGCCCCGTATCGGTATGGGTCAACGCGTCGAGCGCCTCGCCGATCACCGTAAGCGTCGTGCCGTCGCCGCGCGTCAAGGTGTAGGCGACCTCGGGCGCGGGGTCCCAGTGGCTCACGTCCACCGCGGTCCAGCGCAACGCGACCTCGTGGTTGCCGATGGCCGTCGCCGTCAGCGTCGGACCGTCCCGGAGCTGATAGCCGAACTCCTGCCAGGTCGCCTCGCCGTTGCCGTCCGTATCCACCGCCAGGGCCGGATACTGCGCGTTCGTCCCGAAGTGCCAGCGGTCCGCGGACCAGGTGCCGTAGATGCCACTGCCGCCGGTGGGCGCCTGCAACGCCGTCGTCGTCTTGCCGGTTCCCCCGACGCTGGTCGCCATGCCCGACGTCGTCGTGTCCCAGTAGCTGCCGGCAACGGAACCGACGACCGAAGGGGTCAGCCCGCCGACCAGACTGTCTCCCGACACCCGGCCGGTAGCGTAGCTGGCGGTAACGGACCCGTTGACGAAGCCGGTCAGCCCGCCGACCCGGGTCTCACCCGACACCGACCCGGTGGCGTAGCTGGCGGTGATGGACTCGAGGTTGTCGCCGGCCAGCCCGCCCACGCGGCTCGTGCCCGACACGCGGCCTGTGGCGTAGCCGGCGACTATGGTGGCGAAGACGCTGTTTCGTCCGACCAGCCCGCCCACCTGCTCGCCGCCGGTCACCCGGCTCGTGGAATAACTCGCATCGATGTCCCCCCAGTTCAGCCCGACCAGCCCGCCGACGGCGGTCTCGCCGGTCACCCGACCCGTGGCGCTGCTGCCGGTGACGGACTCCTGGTTGAACCCGACCAGCCCGCCCACCGAGCTCGTGCCCGACACGTGGCCCGAGGCATCGCTGCGGGTGATGACACCACGGTTGCGCCCGACCAGACCGCCGACGTTCTCCGTGCCCTTCACGCGACCCGTGACGCTGCTGTCGGTGACGAAGCCCGAGCTCGGGAGCGTACCGACCAAGCCACCGACGTTCTCGTTGCCGGTCACGTCTGCGTCGACCAGGCTGACCCCGGTCAACCCGACGGAGCTCCCGGCCACAGGTGTCCAGACGGACCCGAACAGGGCGATGCTGCCGGCCTGCGTCGGCCGGTCGATGAACAGATTGGCGATCGCATGGCCGTTGCCCTTGATACTGAACCTCACCGGGAAGGGGAACCACCCGGCGCCGTCGTCCCAGTAGTCGTCGCCCGCGTCGGCGTCACCGCTCCCGTTCGTGTCGAAGTCCAGGTCCGCGTCCAGCTCGTAGCCGACGCAGCCGGCCGGACAGCCCATGTCCAGCGCGCCCTCGGCGTACGCCGACGCCGCGTAATAGGACATCCAGCTCGCCACTCTATCCACCGCACCGTCGCCATCCCGGTCGTAGCGCATGGCATCGAGCTGCGCCAGGTTGGAGATCTCTATGAAGCCGTCGTTGTCGGTGTCGTAGTCCCGGGTCCCCGCCTCGATCGTGACCGTGAAGGTCCGGACCGCGCTCAGGCCGTCGGGATCGATCGCCCGCACCGTCACCGGAACACGGCCGGGAGCGAGCGGGGTCAGGGTCAGCGTGGACCCGCTGATGCCGGCCGTGACGTAGTCGGGATCGCTCGACAGCGCCGTGTAGGCCAGGGTGTCGCTGTCCGGGTCGGAGAACGCGCTCGCCACGCTCAGCGTCACCGCGTCCGCCCCCGGGGCCAGCGCCGCCACGCTCAGCGTGCCCTCCACCGTCGGCGCTCCGTTGCGGTCCGCCGCGGCCACGTCCACCGCATCGACCGCGTCGGGCGCCATCACGATGCCGGCGCCCGAGTCCCTGTCGACGCCCGACGCCTCGATGTCGAGCGCCGACCCGGTCAGCGCCGTGCGCAGGCCGGCCAGCGTGACGTTGCCCGGGCCGCCGGCCGCTTCGAGCAGCAACGCGCCGATCCCCGCGGCGTGCGGGGCCGCGGACGAGGTGCCGCAGAACGTCGCGAACTCGGGCGCCGACGTCGACACGCACGTCGCGGCCACCAGATCCGGCTTCTGCAGCTCTTCCCCGCCGGTCGACGAGAAGTTCCCCGCCGTGATCGGCGCGCCGTCCGGCTCGAAGAACATCCGGCGCGGTCCGTCCGAGCTGGACGTCCAGATCGACTCGGTGCCGTCGAAGACGCCGCCGGCGCCGGCGGCGGTGCGGACGTCGACCGCGCCGACGGTCACGGCATTCTCGGCGGCGCTGTGCCTGGCGGTCTGACCCGCGGTCGCGACCGCCAGCTCGCCCCTGAGCGTGTCGAGACGCAGGTAGCGGCTCGCCGCGCCGGACGCCTTCACGACCACGAGACGGGCATCGGCGTGGTCCGCGGACGAAGGGATGTACTCGATCGGATCCTGCGAGCCGTCCTGCGTGCCGGTCGAGCTGGCGAGCACGTTGCCGTCCGCGTCGACCAGGAACAGGTCGTAGTCGTTTGCGGAAGCCCCCAGCGGATCCGCCCATTGGAGGACGAACTGGAGGCCGACCTTCGTGATCCGGTTCTCTTCCACCCCGCTGCCGAAGTCGTGCGCCTTGCCGACCGGGACGCCGTTCACCTCGAAGTCCGATCCCTCGGCGTAGTCCCCTTCCCAGACCCCGGACGTGCCGTCGTTCAGGTTGCCGGCGTTGCCGGCGGAGGAAAAGTGAAAGCAGCCGTCGGAGGCCGCAGCGTTCACCGCCTGCGCCACCATGCCGTCCTGAAAGACCGGTTCCCGATAGTAGAAGATGTCGTCGACGATGACGTCCGCGCCGGCCGCGCAGAGATCCTCGATGTTCTGCGCCATGCGCGCCTCCCCGCGGCCGGCGGTGGCGAAGTACAGCTCGGCGCCTGGCGCGAGATCGTGGACGATCTCGAGCATCGCCGTGCCCTCGTCGCCGCCCCGGCCCGTTATCAGGCCGACCAGCGACAAGGGTCCCCCCTCCTGCCCGGGCAGCACCGTCACCCGCGCCGGCAGATCGCCCGACGCCTGGCGGTCGGCGAGCGTCCTGACGCCGTCCGAGATCACGCCGACCCCGATGCCGGCGCCGTCGACGCCGTAGGTGGTGCGCGCGGAGCTCACCCGGTGGGCGGCGACGCCCTCGGACGCATCGTCCTTGCGGGTCGTGACGTCTCCCGGCGCGCGGCGGCGGCCGGCCGCCGGCCGCGCCGACGCCTGACCGTGCGCCGTTGCCTCGTCGGCAGTACGAATGGACCGCACGGCGTCGAAGGCCGCGAACCGCTCCACGGACGCGAGCGGCAGGCGCGCCCGGATGGCCCCGTACTGCGCCACGCCGTCGACCACCGCGCCGCCGAGCTCCCGGATGCGCGCCAGCACGGCGGGCGTCACGCCGGCGCGGATGTCCACCAGCTCCCGACCGTCCTCGGCCGACCCGTCCTCCGGCGCCCGCCCGGCGGGCTGCTCCGTTTCCGGCTGCGACGGGCGACGCAACTCCCCGCGGGCCGCGGCCGCGGCCCGCTCCAGCAATTGCGAGCCGACCTTCCGTTGCGCAGGCGTCCGCCGGGACTTGGCGGCAAGCAGGTCCGCTATCCGCCTCTGCGCCCGCGACGCTCTCGCCGCCGGGGGCGTCCCGGCCCCCGGAGCGCCGCCGGGCGTTCCTGCCCCGGCAGCCGGTCCGACGGAACGGGGGGGCCCGACCACCGGGCGCGACAGCGCTCCGCGGCGCTGACCGGGTTCAACCGCGTGCTGCTCGCCCACGTCCGCCGAGGGGCCAACCGAACACTCCGCGGGCGCGCCGCCGCCGATGCCGAGGCACCGCCAGCCAAACCCCGACCCGGGTTCGTCGACCGGCGCCGGCATTCCGAGCAGGCAGACGCCCGGCTCGCCGCCGCAGCGGGCGTCGACGGCGGGAGCGGACGGCGCCGGCGGCGTCGCGTGCCCCGCACACCCCGCCGCCACGGCGACCGCTCCCGAGACGAGCACGCGCCGGACGACCGGCCAGGCGCACGCGTCCCGCCGCGGACCGGCGCGCCGCGGCGAGTCAGCCTCGTCGTGGGCGCGAAGGGAAAAGCGGGAGCACGGCGGCCCGAGGCTGCCGTGCTCCATGAACCACAAGTTGAGAACGCAAGTAACGAGTGTGCCGAACATGTCCGACGCCGAAGCGGTGCCAGCAACAGGGCGAGCGCCCGCGGATCCAGCGGATCGCGGTGGTTGCGCGGGGAGATTCTCTTATGCGCGAATCGCAGTCGGCAAGGTAGTCGGAGGAAGAAAACGGGTAGCAGGGAGACGACGTTGACCGATATCAACAACACCGCCTGCAAGAGCCCGCCTGCTGCTTCGGCCGGCAAACTCGCAAACCCGGGTCCGAAGCAAGGAAGGCATGCCCGGCGCATGCGGGCAGGGCGGCAGTCGACTCCGGAATCGCAAACGCGAGGCGGGCTTCCGTCAGGCCCGGATACCGGCTACCCCCGGCGGCCGGCGCCGCACGCGTCGAGACGGGCACCGATACCCGCGGGGTCGGGCGTGCCTGCCGCGGGCGGCGCGCACCCCCGGACGCGCCGGCTGCAGCCGCCCACGGCTCGCCCGGCGGCCGCGGCGCTGCAGCCGGGCTCGCGCCGGCCCCGGCGGCGCCTGGTGAGCTACTGCTGCGGGTCGTCGTGCGTGTGCATGAAACGCACGCCGTTCTCTACGGCGATGCGTCCGGCGGCGAGCCGGCGCCGGTTGGTGACGCCCTCCCAGCAGGCTTCCTCGTAGAACTCGTAGCCTTCGCCGCCGATGCGGCCCATGTCGAACGCCAGCGTCCAGGGCCGGGTGAACACGGCCGGATCCTCGATGGTCGCCTCGTAGCGGATGGTGTCGGCGTCGAGCATGCTCCAGCGCTCCACCACGTGGAGCTGCTCGCTGTAGAGGCTGCCGTGCGAGTCGAGCCAGGGCACGTCGTTGAAGTTGGTCACGTCTACGACCAGCGTGTCGCCCTCCCAGCGCCCGCGCGAGTCGCCGTTGAACAGCGCGATGTCCTCGCCGATGTGGGGGGCGCCGTTCGTGGGCACGACGCGGTAGGCGTGGGCCCACTCGTACAGCATCACCACGTGGCCGGCGTTCTGCCTGATCTCGATGTCCCCGCGGTAGTTGCTGCGCGGCACCCCGTTCAGCAGGCAGCGATCCTCGGGATCGATGTGCGAGAGCTCGGTCGGCGTCTCCATGTCGAACAGGAGCTCGACGCGCTTCTCCGCCGCCCACGGCCGGTAGGGAATGCGACCGTCCGGAGGATCGATGATCAACTGGAAGGGCAGCCCGAGCCGGTCCGGGCCGCGGCTCTGCATCCGCGCGTGGATGGCGTCGCAGCAGCCGTCCTCGATGCTGTGCGAGGCGTTGCCCGGGCCGCCGTCCCAGTAGCCCTGCATGTCCGGGTGACCGTCGGCGGTGCGCGGCAGGTCCGCCGCCTGCCCGCCGCCCGCGCCGGAGCCGCCCTCGGCGCCGGCCGCTTCGACTACCGCGAGAAGCTGTCCGGCGCCGCCCGGCCCGGCCGCCGGCTGGGGCGCCAGCCACGCCATCCCGACGAAGGTAGCTGCCGCCACCGCGGCTCGGATGCACCGTCTGCTCATCGGATCCTCCCTCGACGCTCGAAACCGTCCGATTACTTGTCCGCCGCCAGCTCCTCCTCGGAGTAGGCGTAGCACTCGTACTCCAGGAGCTGCACGTTCGCTTCCTGCCGGCGATAGAGCGGCATGCTCATCGTCCAGGGCCGCGTGAACACCTGCGGGTCCTCGATGGTGACGTCGTAGCGCAGGTGATCCGGCCCGGTCGGCGTGTAGCGCTCGACCAGGTGCAGGGCCTCGCTGTGGAAGTTGCCGGCCCGGTCGAACCACGTCCGGTCGTTGAAGTGGATCACGTCGACGACCAGCGTGTCGCCCTCCCAGCGCCCGCGCGAGTCCCCCATCCAGAAGTCGATGTGACCCTCGGGGTGCGGGCTCCCGTCCATATAGATGGTGCGCGAGGCGTGCACGTACTCGTACAGGATCAGGATGCGGTCGGAGAACTGGAGAATCTGGAAGGGATAAGGCATGTAGGTGATCCGCGGCACGCCCGGCAGGTAGCACTGCAGGTTGGGATCCGCGGTCAGGCGGTTCTCGTAGTTCTCCTGCTTCTGCGCCAACGCCCACGGCTGGTACGGGATCTCGTTGCCGTCGACGACTCCCTGGCCGGCGGGCACGCCGGCGCTCGGCCGGTGGTCCTGGATGTCCCAGGCGGCGGTGTTGAGCGCCTGCCAGACGCCCTGCAGGTCGGGCTGCCCTTCCGGCGTGCGCGGAGGGACGTACGCGTCCGCGGAGACGGATTGCGCCTGGGCCGCCGCGGGCGGCGGCAGGAGCAGGCAGAAACAGATGGCCGCAACGGCGGCCGGCATGGCGCGCGTGGACACGATGCTCACCCTCCGCGACATGGCGCACGCGTGAAGCGCGCGCCGGACACGACACTCCTCCGGTCGACGGCGGCTGCCGCCGGGAGCCGGCGCCGCGGAACGGCGCGGACCCCTGGTCAGGCTCGCCGGGCGGCAATCGGAGCCGCAGGCGACGACGCAGCGCGGGCTAGCGCTGCCCCGGCGGCACCGGGGCGCCGGTGCCCGAGGAGCCGGCGAAGAAGTCGCGCCCGTCCGGAAACGTCACGGTGATCGCGTTGGCGGTCGGCGAGCCGTCCTTGGCCTCGTACCCCTCGACCACGAACTCGATCCCCGGCGGGAAGTCTCCCCGGCGCAGGCCGCGCCGCAGCAACGCCGTCGGATTCCCCATCTCGACCGCCCAGTTCGTCACCGTTCCGTCGGGGCTCTCGACGTCCATGTGGATCCACCCGTGGGGGTTGACCCACTCCAGCTCGGTCAGCTTGCCTTCGAGCGTGATCGGCTTCTCGATGTCGAACTCCGCCGAGAACGAGTGGTGCGCGGATCCGGTTGTCGCAACCAGCAGTAGACCGACGCTCACGAACGCAATCGCCAGAGTTCTCATCGGCTTTGACCTCCCGCGGTCCGCACGGACCGCCTGACGTACGCAGGTTACACCCGAGACGGAGCCAGCGCAATCGGGAGCGGCGCACGGCCCGGCGGCGATATCGCAGCCTGCGGCCGCGAGCGGCTCCCGACCGGAATCGACCCATGCTATTGTGCGAATTCGAGACAGCGGTCGATGCTCGGCAACGACTCCCCGGGAGGATGCAGATGACGCTCCGACGGTTCGCAGGTTTCGCGGCGGTTCTGGCGTTCACCGCACTGGCCCCGGCCGCGGCGATCGGACAGGGCGACGTTCCCTCCACGCCCTGGGGCCACCCCGATCTGCAGGGTGTGTGGGACTTCCGCACCATCACCCCCATGGAGCGGCCGGAAGACCGCGCCGACCAGGCGTTCCTGACGGCGGAGGAGGCGGCGGCCCTCGAGCAGGCGGCGCTCGACCGGAACGCCGACCTCGCCGCGCGTCCCGCCCGCCGCACGGAGACGGACCCGACCGGCAACGTCGATCGCGGGGTCGACGGGGCGCCCGGCTCGTACAACAACTTCTGGTTCGACCGCGGCACCTCGACCGTCGCCACCAACCGGACGTCGCTGGTGATCGACCCGCCCAGCGGGCGGATTCCACCGCTGACGGAGCAGGCGCAGGCCCGGCGCGACGCGCTGGCCGAGGCGCGCAGGAACACCGGGCCGCACCAGCCGACCCCCGGCGGCTGGGTGGAGGACCTCGGCGCCAACGGCCTGCAGGTGCGCTGCATCGTCGGCTTCAACGCCGGACCGCCGATGACACCGGGCGGCTACAACAACAACATGCAGCTCTTCCAGACGCTCGACGCGGTCGTCATCTACAACGAGATGAACCACAACCCCCGGGTGATTCCGCTCGACGGCCGGCCGTTCACCGGACTGCGCCAGTGGGCGGGCGAGTCGCGCGGCCGCTGGGAGGGCGAAACCCTCGTCGTCGAGACCACGAACTTCCTGCGCGAGACCAGCTTCATGCGCGGCGGGGCCACCGCCGACCTGCAGCTCACCGAGCGCTTCACCCGCGCATCCGCCGACGTGCTGCTGTACGAGGTGACGGTCGACGACCCGAGCACCTGGACCGCCCCCTGGACGTACGAGGTCCCGATGCAGCGGAACCCGGCGCCGGTCTTCGAGTACGCCTGCCACGAGGGGAACTACTCGATGGCGGTCATCCTGGCCGGCGCCCTGGAGGGCGGGGAGGACGACTCCCGCTAACGCCCCGCAGGACCGTCGCTTTCCGTCGCACGACCGAGACACTGCCGGACGCCCTCGGTGCGCGTCCGGCAGTGTCTCGAAGATCCGCCGCCGGCCGGCCAAGCCAAGGCGGACCTTCAGAAGCCGAAGCCGACCACGCTGTGAACCACTACCCCTCCGCGCAGATCGTGGCCGACGTCGAACCGCACGCTGCCGATCACCGGAAGGTCCAGAAACACGCCGACTCCGACCCCCTTCAGCCACTGGTCACGCACCGATCCGTGGTTCCAGACCGCAGCCGTGTCGTAGAAGAGAAGGAACCCCGTCTTGCCGGTCGCGAGGGGAGAACTCAGCGGCAGGCGGAGCTCGATCGACGCCGCCAGCAGACGATCGCCCACCCGCGCGCCGAACTCCCACCCGCGCAGCGTGCCCAGGCCGCCGAGCAGCGATCGCTCGTACGGCGGCAGCGGCGCCGAGGCGCCTTCATACAGCACGCGCGCAGCCAGGACCGCCTGTCCGCCGACGCCCTTGAACGCCTGTGCATCGAGGCGCGGCCGGAAGATGGCCGCGGCGTGCCCGGCGACCGACAGCCGCTCGACCGCGGCGTGCAGCTTCACGTCGTCGCGCGGAAACATGCCGGACAGGCTGTCGTACTCCAGGTCGAGAATCACCCGCGTCAGCCGATCCGTCAGCTCCCCGAAGACGACCTCCTCCCATGCCGCCTCCGCCCCGGCGCGCACGCCGAACGCCAGACGGCGCTCGACGCCGCCCCACACCCGCGACCGGCGGTCTTCCACCTCGAAGTGCGGATGCACCCGCCGGCCGGATGACCCGCCCCCGCGCAGGCGGCCGACCGCTTCGCTTCCGAACGGACGCTCCACCTCGAACGCCGTACGACGGTCGGCGCCCCAGGTCATCGGAACGGAGACCCGGCCGCCCTGCCCGGGGATGTCAACGAGACCGAAGCCCAGACCGTAGCTGATGCCGTACCCCTCGTCGTAGCGCAAGATGGGCGTGAACATCAACCGGTCGAGCCGCCGCGGTCGCTCGCGCACCACGATCAGCAACGCGATCTCGTCTGTTGCAGTCAGCGACCGGTAACGCTTGTGGACTTCGACCGTCTCGAAACGACCGCTGGTCGCCAGCCGGCGGGCAACGGCATCCAGCTCCGCGCTGTCAACGAAGTCGCCCACCGCGATGCCGGCGAGCTCCAGCACCTCCTCGTCTGGTACGGAGCTGTTGCCGTGTATCCGAATCTCGACAACCGTTTCCGTCGCCGCCGGCGCTTCGAAGGCGCCGACAACCGCGCCCGGCGACAGCATTGCACCGATTCCTCCGACGCACGCCCACGCCGCAACGCCGTGAGACCGAAGCGGCATCACCGCGGCTCGGGAACCAGCACACGTCCGCCAGTCACCGCCTCCCGGTAGTTGGCGAACGTCCGGACGCTGCGGATCTCGTACCTGCGCGTGGCCAGCCACATCACCATGCGCACTTCAATCTGCGCCGGCAGCCAGACGCCCGCGAACGGCTGTCGCATCGACATCGACGCGGTAACGTCCTCCAGCCGGAACATCCAGCGCCCGGGCATGAACGCGAAACCGAGGTTGTCGAACGAGTAGCGCACGATCTGGTGCTGAGCGGGATCGACCCACAGGGTCACGCGCAGGGTCTTGCTCATCCCCGCATCAATCTCGGCGTCGCCCTCCGACTGGTCGTCGTCGCCGGAATACGGTGCGAGCCGCTCGGGGTAGTATTCGATGCGCAGGACATCCTGGCCCTCCAGCGTCTCTCGTCCCACCAGATAGTAGTTTCCGGATTCAAACAGGATGTCCACGAAAGCGAAGGCAACGAAACGCGGTTCAACCTCGTTGTCGCCCGAGCCGGAAGCCGCCTGCGCCGCCTCCTGCGCCAAGCCGCTGAACATCCAATGCAACATCAGTGCGTCATCCGCGGAGACGGGTTCCTCCGCGTCCCCCTCACGGGCCGCGGAGCGGCGTGTCCGCCGCTGCCGCTCGCCTTCCAACCAAACGGTTTCGAACGCCCTGCGCTCCTCCGCGCCGATCGGGACGCCGGCGACGCGTGTCGGACTGCGCACGAAGACACCATCACGCGCGTACCAGGTGTAGTCGCGCGGAATCAGCATGTCGCCATCCGGCCCCGTCATGCGACCCTCCGCCCGCTCGTCAAACACGTAGTCCAGACGGCGCGCGGCGTTTTCCCCCTGCTGTTGCAGCACCCGCGCCATGAAGCGATCGAGCTCGTTGTCCTCCTGCGCCCCGACTCCCACGGGGACGATCGAGAGAAGCGCGAGAACTGCCAAGCCGTGACTGGTCGCACTCATCATCATCCTTCTTCATCGCAGCCTGCCCCACAGTGCTGAACAGCCCGTGGCGAGAGTCCCCGCTGCATTCGAGCGGCGATGCCTCCCGCCTGACTGCGTTGTTCGTCGGTTACATATGCCCGATATGCGCCCTTCTCACGCCTTGCCAGGCGGGCGCCTCGCCGCTCTCGGTGCGACGCGGGTTTCCAACACGGGTTGTGAAAGGCGCGTTTCCGTTCCTTCCTCCCTCTGATCACCTCGTTTCCGATGCTGTCGCTCCGCAACTCCAGCCAAGACGATGGTAGCAAGAATCCGTGCCTTGCACGATCGGGTCGCGACTTTCCGGCGCCCGCCGGCCTCCTCCGGCGCGGGGGGCCGTTTTGGCTACGCGGCAGCACTTTCCAAGGTGTTCTCCGTATGAGAACAGCGGTTCGCGGAGCCGGTCCTTGAGAATCGAGTGGACTGAGGGTGAGACACCGGAGGGAAGCATATGACTGAGACCGACACCGTCACGCTGACGCGGTCGGAGTACAAGCAGCCCGTGGCGAAAGTCCCCGCTGCATTCGAGCGGCGATGCATCCCGCCTGACTGCGTTGTTCGGCGGTTACATATGCCCAATATGCGCCCTTCTCACGCCTTGCCAGACGGGCGCCTCGCCGCTCTCGGTGCCACGCGGGGTTCCACCACGGGCTGCAAGGCCCTGATTGCCCGCACCGAGGAGCTTGAGGACGCGTTGGCGGCCCGGGAAGCGGATGACGGCAGCCGCATCCCGCACGAGGTGGCTCTGGCGGTCATGGGCGGCGAGCGGCCCGTTCCGGCGTTCAGGAGACATCGCGGCATGACGCTGCGCGAGCTGGCGGCTCGAACCGGAATCGCCGTCGGCTACCTGTCCGAGATCGAGCGCGGACTGAAACCGGGATCTGCGGGGGCACTGTCCAGAATCGCCGCAACGCTGGGGACCACGATCGACGCGCTGGTGCAACTCGATTGAGAAGTCCCGGCTCCCAACGTGCTGAGGCCGGCGTCGGAGTTCCAGTACCGCGTGAGTGCGTCATTGGGAACCGGCGAGTCGTCCTAGAATGAGGGGATCTCTGAGGGCCCGGACCGGCGGGACCGCTTGCTGCTGCTCAGCGCGTTGGCGATTGGCTCTGCACGTGGCTCGGCAAGGGAAACGACCCTCGATACACACCGACCACGGCGTTCGAGACGTTTCCGTTCCCGCCCGGCCTGACGCCGGACATCCCGGCCGCCGACTACGCCGACGATCCGCGGTCCGTGGCTGTAGCCCTGGAAGCGCAACGACTGGTCGAGCTACGCGACCGTTGGCTCAATCCGCCGGAATGGGTCGAGTGGGTGGACGAGTCGGTGCCGGGCTACCCGAAGCGGCCGGTTCCCCGCGACGAGGAGGCGGCGAAAGCGCTCAAGAAGCGCACGCTGACGAACCTGTACAACGCCCGGCCACAGTAGCTCGCCGACGCGCATGCGGCCCTTGACGCAGCCGTGGCCGCGGTGTATGGTTGGCCGGCGGATATCTCAGACGACGACGCTCTGCGCGAGTTGCTGGCGCTGAACGGCGGCGGGTCGTGAGCAGGAGGGCACATGAAGGGGTTCGGCAGGTATGCGGCGGCGATGCGAAGCGCGGCGGTAGTCGTGTTGGGAGTCGGATTCGCTGGCTCCAACGGATCGCCCGCGGCCCAGTCGGACATGCCCTCGCTGACGGTGGACATCCACGCAACCGACTCGGGCATGAGGCTCGGTTCCGTTCTCGTCGAGGACACGGCCGATGGTGCCCGCTTCACCCCGAATCTGAGCGGCCTGACGGCTGGCGAGCACGGCTTTCACGTTCATGCGAATCCGGACTGCGGGATGGCGGGGCAGAACGCAGGCGGGCACTACGATCCGGCGAACACGGGGCGTCACGAAGGCCCCGATGGCAACGGTCATCTTGGGGACCTGCCGAGACTGGCGGTCGACGGCGGCGGCGGGGCGACCGTTCCGGTGGTGGCGCGGCGCGTTCGCGTGAGCGACGTTGTGGGTCGCTCGCTGATGGTCCATGCCGGCGGCGACAACTACTCGGACATGCCCGCCTCGCTCGGGGGCGGCGGCGCTCGGGTGGCTTGCGGGGTCATCCCGGCGACGGCGAGCTGAGCAGTTTGTCGCCCGCACGAGTGCGTTGCGCGAGGGGCGGCTCGTAGCGTCCGCACATGGCGCGATTGGATCCTGCCGCGAGCAGGTCGTCGGTGCGGTACGGTTCGCGGATGACTCTTGTGGTCCTGTGGATTCGCGATCCTAAAATTGGTAATCAACGGAGCCGCTTGCGAAACTCCTGGGGCTTGCGGCTTGGCGCAGTCTCAATGCTCCTGGTGGACGCCCATTTTGCCCTGGGTCGCCGCCTGGATGCCTGATCTGGAGGACCGGTGGCACGCCGAGGGGTGGCAGTCGGATGTTTCGACGTGTTCTCGGCCGCGCGTGGGGACACCGGTGGATGACTGACGCCGGTCGGGCGCCGAGGGGCGTTGCCGGCGGTGGGCTGGTTATGTCACCAGGCGCACGAGCTGGTCAGCGGTGAGTGCGAGCACGGCGAACATGCAGTGGCACATCACTTTCGCGGCGCCGCGGACTCGGACATGGCGACCGCCGAACTCGTCCTTCAGGCGGCCATTGACGCGCTCACCCGCGGTACGCTCGTTGTAGCGAACCTGCTCGGCAAGCTGGAAGCCGAGATTCTTCAGGCGCCGGGCTTCGGTTCGCAGCTCCTCCGCCAGCGCCTTGTCGCGGCGGGGGTTGGTGTCAATCAACGGGACGTGGCCGAGTGAGCGGCTGTGCTGACGGATCGGTTCCGCGTCGTAGGCGGCGTCCATCACGTCATACAGATTGGTCGTCCGCTCGGCCGACAAGGTCGCCAGCGGAATGGCGGCCTGGCTGTCGTGCAACGAGGCGGACGTGAGCAGGCAACTGATGGGAATCTGGCCGTCGGCCACGTCGATGTGCAGCTTGTAGCCGACCCAGGTGGACTTGTAGCCCTTGCTGTCCTTCTTCATGCCCACGTCACACGCGGTCGGCAGGTCGTCGAGCATCGCCGGCAGAGTCATGGTCGCCTGCCGGTCGAGGCGTTTGAGGACCTTCGGTCGTTCCTCACCCTTCTTCGGCCGTCCCCGCTTGCGCTTGGGCGGCGGGGGCGTCTTTTCCTTCGCGGCCGGCTTCTCGCGCGCCTCGATGGCCGTCGAGTCGCGTGAGAGGTGGCCCACCAACCGGTCGTGGTGGGTGTTGCGGATCAGTGCTTCGTGCACGCGCTGGGGCAACTGCGTGTCGGAGAACTCGGCGAAGGCGCGCGAGAAGACCGACTCGCTCGGCACTGCGCTCTTCTGCTCCCAGCCGCAGATCCGCCGCAGTGCCACGTCGGTGTCCAAGCGGTCCAGCAGCACGCGCGTGGTCGGCATGTCGTAGACCGCCTTGGCCACGAAGGCCCGCGCCATCGCCGCGCGGTCCTTGGGCGGGCGCCCCGGCATCCGGAAGCGCCGGGGAATCATCTGCTCTATGCGGATGACCTCGAGGGTCTGCACCAACTGCTGCTGTTTCCCGGTCAGTGGACCCAACACGCGCTCCAAGTGGGGGAACAGCGCACGCTGGATCGACTGCCAGTAGGGGGCGAAGGCGCGCAGGGAATTCATCGCTTGTGGACCGCTCCTTGTCTGCGGTAGAATAGATGATAGAAGAGGATGGCAAGCAAATCGATGGACTACAGCGCGGCGCTACGCCGCTACGAGGAGCAATACGACGCGCTCAAGGTACAACTGCAAGCGGTCGGGTTCATCGGCCAGGGCAGCATTCAGACACGTCACCTGAAGTGTGGCAAGCCCACCTGTCGCTGCTACGACGACCCGGACGCGCGTCACGGCCCCTACCACTACTGGACGCGCAAGGTCGGCGGAAAGACCGTCGGCTTGAACCTCACCGAAGACGAACTCGTCGTCTACAGGGAGTGGATCGAGAACAACCGTGAGCTGGAACGGCTCGTCAAGGAAATGCGCCACATCTCGTCGAGTGTGCTTGCCCTCATAACCGGCAGGAGGGCCTCATGAATCCTCGCGACTCTGGCGCCGCGGCGGTGACGGCCACTACCGTCCTGCGAACGCTGCATCCCGCCCGCTGACCATCCCTCGCCCCGTTGCCTCGGGAAAAAGACTCGGCCGAACACGCTTTTCGCAAGAGGCTCTTATGTTTACGTGAATGCATGGAGACAGCATCCCACGATGTACCCCACAATGTCGGGAAGGCTCTGCCAACGCCTGCGTCCAGATAGCCGCGCCCCTGATCCCATGCCCGGCCGCCGGCTCGGATCTTGCGGATCTGTACCTTGTCCACGCCCCGAATGCCGCTAGGAACCAGCGACCATCACTGGCCCATGATACGCCGAGATGGTCTGTAATCTCCTCGGCGGTCCGGAAGGGCCGGTCCCAGGCAGCCGGCCTTGCGCCGCCCGAGAGGCCGCTGGCGGACACAAGATCCGGTAACTGGCGACGCGTTCAAGGCGGGCTGAGCGCACACTTGGCGATTCAGATCGCGGGCCGACATCGCAAGGCTTGCCCCCCGGCTGGCAGTCCGCCCTGTTCGCCCACGAGCACCTCACTCGCGACGAGCTGGAGGCGGAGCTGGCCGATCTGTTCGACAAGCAGCGCGCCCAGATGAAGAGCACGCTGATGATCGAGGTCCACGAGATGCGATGGGCGATCTTGAGCCCCGGCACGCTGGCCGAGATAGTCAACCGCGACTGAGCGTTGAGGGCGAATCGCCGACCCCCGGGGACGACGGGGGGCACCAGGCCGTGAAGCGACGCCACACCGCGTAGTCCGCGTGGAGCGCCATCGCAGCATCAGCGACACGCTCGCCCGGGAGGTCGAGGAAGTCGACATGCTGGGCGCCCCAGATCGACCACCAGTCGCTGCGCTCAAACGCGCACCGGAAGTGGGACGTGTCGAGAGTCTTCGACGGCCACTTGAAGTCGTGAGCGATCTGACTCCGGTACTTCTGGAACTCGAAAGCGCTTTGCCCCTTTGGAACGGGCAGCGGTCGAAAACGCCGGATCGTGATACCGTCACGGAACTGGAAGCGGGACTCGTCGAGCTCCTCAAGGTGCCAGAGGAGAGACGTCAGAAACATGGTCTTGCCGCACTTGGCGGTCCCGGTGATAGCCACAGAGGTCATGTCGTCGCCAGCGCGAGTATATAAGCCGGCGTCGAGGCGCTGATCGTCGCCGGTCGCCGATGAGCCACCCGCCTGCCGCCACGGCCGCGCTGCCCAGCAGCTCGTCGCCGCCGTCGAAGCCCCAGCCGTCGTTCTTCGTGCGCGCGATGACGATTCCGGCGGCGATCAAGGCGGCGCTCTGCACGGTCTGCTCCCTGCGAGCGATGCGATTCGGCGTCTCCCAACGGCGTGCGATCACGGTCCGCGGCGCCGGCGCCAGCGGCTGCAGGATGTCGGTCTGGATGCCGAGCTCGAGCTGCGACGCCGGCACGGTCGCAGTCGCGGCCGCCTCAATGGCTTCGATCTCGCTCGGATGAGGAGGAGGGTCATTCCGGTCGTGGTCGTCATCGTCGTCTCCCTCCCTGCTGAAACTCGCTGGCTGGGGTGTGTGGCGTCGACGTCGCGGTGACGGCACGGCCGCATGCGGCCGGCCCAGATTGTCGGGTTCGAGGCCGGATCCCTCTTCGGGGCCGGCGTGACTTGGTCTGACGCCCCCGTCGCGGAGGATCGCTGTCGATGCCCGACGCGGACCTTGAAGCCGTCCATCGCCACCTCCAGGTTGCCATCCGCAGGTGGGGCGCTGGCCGCGGCCGCAGCATGCTCACATCGCGCTGCAGACGTCCAGGCCGTCCAGGTTCAGACGCTTCACACGGCTATCGTTGTCAGCGGTCACGAATTCCTGAAGGAATTTGCACGCGGGTCGGCTCAAGCCGCGTTCTGAAAGCAGCAGAAGACCAAGCGGAGCGAACGTCCGTCTGCGGACGTTTGCGGAGTGCGGTAGCCGAGCGCGGGACCGGCAACGGAAGGGGCTGGACGTTGCTACGCGAGGGGCTGTGAGACGGCCGGCGACGGCTGGACGGCTCGTCGTCGGCGCCCGTGCCTGAGCGGACGGAGTCACGGCGACGCCTGTGCTCGCAAGGAACGGGGGCGTTCGGATACGGTTGAAGCGGACTCAGACGTGGGGTGAGGGCCCGGGTGCGACCGGACCCTCGTGACCGCCCCGAGCTCCGACAGACCGAGCCGGTCGGTGCCGTTGTGCCACGGTTCCTGCTCGTTGTCCAGTCGGAGCTCGCCCCGCGCGCTCCGACGCCGTGGACCAGTCGCTTCGCCAGAAGACCTGCCGACACTGCAGCCGCCTGTTCGCGATCTGCGCCGCGTGTGATCGCGGCCATGCCTACTGCACACCGCGCTGCCGGGCGGCCGGTCGTCGCCGGTCGGTGCGGGCTGCCCGGGTCCGCCATCAGCAGAGTCCCGAGGGCCGTCTCGACCATCGCGACCGGCAGCGTGCGTACCGCGACCGCCGGCGCGTGACGGATCAGTCTTCCGCCGCGGCACCGCGATCGACCAGACTCGCCGTCCCTGACGTCGCCCCGGTTCGGCTCCCCGTTCCTACGCGCTGCGTGGTCTGCGGGCGGACGAGCCGGTGGCTTATCCCGATGCGGGAGCCCCGCGTCGAGCGCACAAGGAGGGACGATGATCACGCCCGCGCAGCGCGCCGAGATCCGGCGCCTGTTCTACGGCGAGCACTGGAAGGTCGGGACCATCGCGGCCCAGCTCGGCCTCCACCATGAGACGGTCCGCGCCGCGGTGGAGCGCGAGACGGCAGGCGTCCGCCCGCGCCTGTGTCGGCCCAGCATCCTCGACCCGTACCTGCCGTTCATCCGCGACACCCTGGCGCAGTATCCGAATCTGCGCGCCACGCGGATCTACGAGATGGTCCGCCAGCGCGGCTATCCGGGCTCGGTCATCCAGGTCCGCCGCCTCGTGCGGCGCCTGCGACCTGAGACCAACCGCACCGTCTACCGCCGCGTCGTCACTCTGCCCGGCGAGTCCGCGCAGGTCGACTGGGGCACCTTCGGCAAGGTCCGCATCGGACAGGGCACACGTACGGTCTCCGGATTCGCCATGGTCCTCGGCTACTCGCGGGCACTGGCCGCGCTGTTCACTTACGACCAGACGCTGGAGAGCTTCCTCCGCGGACACGTCGACGCCTTCGAGACGCTGGGCGGCTGTGCCCGCAACCTGGTCTACGACAACCTGCGCAGCGCCGTGCTCGACCGTCGCGGCGCCGCCGTGCAGTTTCATCCCCGCCTGCTCGACCTCGCCGGCCACTACCACTTCGCACCGCGCCCCTGCACGCCGGGACGTGGAAATGAGAAGGGGAAAATTGAACGCCAGATCCAATACCTACGGCACGCGTTCTTCGCCGCGCGGCCCTTCCGCGACCTCGACGACATCAACGCCCAGTTCCGCCGCTGGCGAGACGAGGTCGCCCACCGCCGACGTCATCCCGACCACCCCGACCGCAGTGTCGCCGACGTCTGGGCCGAAGAGAAGCCCCGCCTGCTGCCGCTGCCCGCCCATCCCTTCGAGACCGACCTGGTGCGTGTCGTCCGCTCCGGCAAGACGCCCTACGTCCGCTTCGACCGCAACAACTACTCGATCCCGCATACGCACGCTCGAAAGCCGCTGACCCTGGTCGCCTCAGCCACCCGCGTCCGCATCCTCGACGGGCAGACCGAGCTGACCGACCATCACCGCACCTACGACACTGGACTGAGCGTCGAGGATCCCGCCCATGTGGAAAACCTGCTCGTCGCCACCCGCCAGGCCAACGCCCACACCACGCGTGACCGCCTCCGCGCCGCCGTCCCCGCCACCGCCACGCTCTTCGAGCGGCTCGCCGAACGGGGGGAGGCGCTGCGCCCGAACGCCACTCGGCTGCTCGCACTGCTCGACGATTACGGGCCGCAGGAGCTGGCCGCCGCCGTCAACCTGGCCCTCGAACGCGACGCCCTCGGCGCCGGCTCCATCACACACATCCTCGAAACTCGACGACGACAGCGCGGACTCAAACCCCCGTTGCGGCTCACCCTGCCCGACCGACCCGGACTGCGAGACCTCGACGTCCGCTCCCATGACCTGGAGTCCTACGATGCCCTCGGACAGAAAAACCTTGACGACGCTGGCGACTGACCTCCGGCGGCTCGGACTCAATCGTACCGCCGACGAACTGAACGACCGCATCGCCGAGGCCACCCGCAAGCGCTGGAGCGCAACCGTCCTGCTCGAGCACCTCGTCGCCGCAGAGCTCGAAGACAAGCAGCGCCGCAGCGTCGAGAGTCGACTCACACGCGCCCGCCTCGGACGTTTCAAGCCGCTCGCCGACTGGGACTGGGAATGGCCCACCGCGCTCGACCGCTCAGCCCTCGAACGCATCCTTTCGCTCGACTTCCTCGCCCGCGGCGAGAACGTGATCCTGGTCGGTGCGCAAGGCCTGGGAAAGACAATGTTGGCGAAGAACATCGCCCATCAGGCTGTCCTCGCCGGACACTCCGCTCTCTTCACAACCGCCGCCGACCTGCTGCTCGACCTCAACGGCCAGGAGACCGCCCGCGCACTCGAACGCCGCCTGCGCCACTACACGCGACCAACGCTGTTGGTCATCGATGAACTCGGATATCTCGCCTACGACGCGCGAGCCGCCGACCTGATCTTCCAGCTCGTCAGCCGCCGCTACGAGCACCGCTCACTGCTGATCACAACCAACCTGCCGTTCAAGCGCTGGGACACCGTCTTTCCCAACGCCTCGTGCGCCGTCGCACTGATCGACCGGCTGACCCACCACGTCGAGATCCTGCTCATCGAAGGTCGCAGCTATCGCAGACGGGAGGCCGAGCTCAGCCAGCAGGAACGCAACCGTCAGCGTCCGCACCGTGATGACGCCGCGGAATGACCGCGACCCTCACGTCGTCAATGAGACCCCTCGATGCCTGTCAGAAAAACGCGTTTTCTCGCGACCGGCAACACTATCGTGGCGGGGGTCGACTTCGCCAACGTCGACGCCGCGGCCTGAACGCAGCCTGCCGTCCCCCGGCCAGGCTGGGCCTCGCGGCGCATGAGCTCGCGCGCCCGGCGCGCCGATTGCTCGCTCATCCCTGCTCCGGCAGGGGACACGCGGATGGCTGCGGCTGCACGAGAAGGGCGGCAAGCGTCATGACGCTCCGGCCCATCACCGGGCCGAGGCCGCCGTGGATGCGTATCTGGTCGTCGGCTGGGTCGAGGACGCGCAGGCGCCGTTGTTTCAGAGCGTGGACCGGATGAAGAATCGAGCAGGTCGTAGAGCGGGCTCCAGGTCGGTTCCGAGCAATCCTGACGCGGCGCCGCCGAGAAGTGGTGCCGATCGCGCATGTCGATCGCGGGAGTATGGCGCGTGAACTGGAAATGCACGGGATGGCGGACGCCCCGGCGGCGCGCCTCGAGCGACGCCGGCCGGACACGGCCGGCGTCGCCCACGATGGCGTTGGGGGGCGGCGCGTACATGTGGGTGACCACGTCGCCCGGCTTGAGCAGGGCGAAGAGCGTGGACAGCGGCGAGACCGTCTGCCCCATGTGGATCATCACCGGCAGGTCGAACGCCGAGGCCGCCGCCTGCGTGCGGCGCAGCACCTCGATGTCGTCGGCCGCCACGTTGCGCGACAGCCGCGCCTTGACCCCACGACGTAGCCGCGGTGCCGCGCGATAGCCTCCCGCGCCGCAGGCGAGCGGCGCGCGGGTCGTGAACGCGACCGGCCGGATCGTGGTCCCCGGACTCATCGACGTCCACACCCACTACACCCGCGAGGCGCAGGGACCGCGGACCTGCCTCGAGGACGGGGTGACCGCGTGGGTCGACGCCGGCTCGGCGGGGGCCGACGCCATCGCCGAGCAGGTGGCCGTGGCGCGGGCGGCGCCGCAGCAGGGACGGGTGCTGGTCAACATCGGGCGGCAGGGCATCCTGCCCGGCGGCGACACGATGGACCTCGACCTCGCCCGCTTCGACCGCCGCGATGCGGCCGCCGGCGATCGCCACGTCGCAGACGCCGTCGATCCCCAGCGACGGATCGATGACCCGCCCGCCCGCGACGACCAGGTCGTAGGACGCCGTGCGCGGGCGCACCGCAACGGAGGAGATCGCCGCCCCCCGGCGGCACCGGAGACGAACTGGCGGCGGGTCATCAGCAGGTCGGTCCTCCCCTGTCTGTGAGCACACATCGAGTGCGGCCTCCGCCGGCGTGTCAAACGGCGGGAGCATCTACGAGAGCGGCCTCCACCACACGACGCCGCGCTCCGATCCGCATGTTGCGACGCTTCTCCCGTCAGTTCCGGGGTCGGTCTGACGGTATGCCTACAAGCAGCGGAGACTGAGACGGCGACTGGAGTTTGGCCCCCTGGCCGTCGATGCCTCGCAGGGGGGACGGCTCCGTGGCGTCCGGCTTTGCCGATGGAGGCGGATTCGACACCAGAATCCGGGCGGCCGGGCCAAGCAGATGAGGAGGAATCCCTTTCAGATAGCGTTCCGCCCTCTCTGCCGCTTCCCGATTTCTTCTGCTGTTCTCGTCCATCTACCTGGATCCTCTAGCTAGTCTCGTGATCTCCGCTTCCCACCTAGTCTTCGCGCGGTGGCGGTCTCCGCCTGCCGCTCCGGATCGGCAACGGCACTTCGAACACCGTCTGGTCGGCCAGCCGCAAGCTCCTCAACCATTCGCGAGATGGATGCAACAGCGACGGACTCCGCCTCATTGACCGCCGTTTCGCTCCACCCCGAAGTGCGAGGACAAGCTGTTTTCGGGTCGAACCTGACCAAGTTGTCGCCAGTCCTTCTCTCCCCTGCGGTGAAGGCCCGCGAGTAGCAGCGAGGCGCTATCCCCAGAAACTGATAGAACGGAACTTTACTCCCGACCAGTCCTCGTCCAGCCCGTGTCGGCGGCGACGTGTCAATCAGATGTCTATAGAGTCTGTCGACCAGGCTCTTGGGATAGGGCTCGATATAGTGCACCTCGACGATTCCGGCCCCGATGATCATCTTGGCGCACTCATGACACGGAAAAGTCGTGGTGTAGAGGATCGCGCCTTGCGTGCTAGCCCCCGAGCGCGCGGCATTGATTATCGCAGCCTGTTCCGCGTGCAGGCAGCGCGTGAACTCAATCAGCGCAGACGCGCGCGCGCCACCGAGAACCGAGCTTCCTGCATCGTCGGGCTGTCTTGCCCGATCGACGAGCTCGGACCCGGACAGGTTCTTCAAGTCATCGACCAGCCATTCGTGTTTTTCAACCGTTCAAACAGTTCCTGTAACACACCCCTTATGTAGTTCGGGTTGGGATCCTGGCCTTCCTGAAAGTCCCTGCGATCCGGACGGTCTCCCTCCCAATACTGTCCACCCCCCGGCCTGGGTACTTCGTTAGTGCCGGCGACTACCGGCGTCCCGACTTCGGGAATCAGGGCAGCTCCGACTTGTCTTGCTGGGGCGGCGGAACGCAGTGCTGCGACCTGTGCGAACTGCATGCCCTCTTCCGCAGGCCTCGGCGTCAGAAACGGATGGCCGAAGACGGAGTCCACGTATCGGTTGACATCCCGACTGATGTCCATTCCTGTACCGGGGACGAACACGTCCGCCATGAAATAGGTATCTCGAACGTTCTGGCCGAACTGGCGGTTACCGGAATCCGATTCGTCTCTCGCAACCAGGCCTTCGGCTTCCAACAAGAGAACATCGTCCAATGGAGAATAGGAATCCGACAATTTCTTCCGCCGCTCCTCCGCGCTCGACGCCACTCCCACCAAGGAGAAGGCTTCACCGTACATCTGCCGAAGGAGCTCTACTTCATCGGGATGCTTGAAGCTCCGCAGCATGTAAACGACCGGCTCGCTGCCGCTGGCCCTCTGAGAACGATGTTTCGCGATTTCCCGAACTGCCAGCGCCGCCATCGAAGCTCCGTTCCTCGTACTCTCCCTGAACTCGTCGCCGGCGTTCATCCGCTTTTCGTAGTAGTCACGCGAATCCCGGCCCGGCAGCGGTCCCCAAGGCTTGTACTCGAGTCCGTCGAGCAAACGGGCGAGGTGAACCGTCTCGGTGAGGTAGTCGAACCGACGCAGAGCTTCCTCGAACGCCTGGAGGACCGGATCCCACGCTGTCCCGATTGCGCCGACGAAACCGATGACCAAGTCGTGCCGCTCAGGCCGGGGATCGACCAGCTCCCTGAGTGCCTGTCGCGAAGCGTCATCCGCGGTCGACCCTTCAACCCCGCCCTTCTCGTTCATTCCGGACCACTACCTCCTTGCCCTCGATTCTACGTCACGCGCGACTCTGACGTGGCGTGTCGCGCTCAGCGCCCGAGGGGCGGCGTGTGCAACGGCAGGCGGCGCGCCGCGGTCGCCTGCTCGAAGGCGTAGCCGAGGGCCAGCAGGCGCGGCTCGTCGAAGGCGCGGCCGAGGAACGAGAGCCCGACCGGCAGCCCCTCGCCGGTGAAGCCGGCCGGCACGATGAGGTCCGGGAAGCCGGTCAGATTCGCGTAGCGCTTGGCCGAACGGCGGCCTCCGCCGGACGGCGCGGGCGCCATGTCGGCCCGGCCCGGCCGACGGGGCGACGTCGGATAGACGATCGCCTCCAGGTTCTCGGCGTCCATGATCCCGGCGATGGCGGCCCGCACCAGCGGGAGGCCGTGGTCGCCACCGCGCTGGGAGACCGTAGCGCTCCGCCGTCGGTGTGAACATGGAGAAGGCCGATGAAGCTCAGGATGTCTTGGCTCGACCTCAAACTGGCCGGCAGGATGCTCTCGAAGTACCCGGGTCTGACACTCGTCGGCGGCTCCTCGTTCGCGGTCGCTATCGCGGTCGCAGCGATGGCGTTCGAGTTCCTGACCCAACTGGTCTATCCGTCCCTGCCGGTGCCGGGCGGCGATCGCATCGTGGCGCTGCGCATGTGGGATGCGGCCGCGAGCCGTCCCGAGCGGCGGACGTTGCACGAGTTCATGCTCTGGCGCGACGAGCTTCGCTCCGTCGACGACATCGGAATCTTCAGCGTCATCGAGCGCAACCTCCGGTGGCAGGACGTGGCCGGTGCGCCGGTCCGGGGGGCGGCGATCAGCGAGGCGGCCTTCCGTGTCGCGGGGGTCCCCGCACAGCTCGGCCGCACGCTGGTCGCGGCCGACGAAGAGCTCGGCGCGGCGCCCGTCGTCGTGCTGGGGCACGACGTTTGGCGCGGCGCGTTCGCGTCCACCCCCGACATCGTGGGACGCCAGGTTCGCGTGGGCGGAGAGCCGCACACGGTGGTCGGTGTCATGCCCGAGGGCTTCGCGTTCCCGATTTCCGAGAGCTTCTGGGTTCCGTTCCAGCTGACCTCGTCGAGCTATCTGCCCCTGGAGGGCCCGCCGGTTCGCACCTTCGGCCGTCTCGCGCCGGACGCGAACCTGGAGGGCGCGCGAGTCGAGCTGACGACCGTGACCCAGCGGGTCGTGCTCGGCAATCCCGAGACGCACCAGCAGTTGCGCGCGCAGGTGCTGCCTTTCCCCAACGAGGTGATGGACATCTCGAACTCCGTTTCCGTCGGGCTCATGGCCAGCAATGGCCTCTTCATCCTGTTCCTGATCCTGATGGCGGCCAACGTGGCCCTGCTGGTCTTCGTGAGGGCTGCCACCCGTGAACGGGAGATCCTGGTACGGGTCGCGCTCGGCGCGGACCGTGGCCGCGTCGTGGCCCAGCTCTTCGCCGAGACGCTGGTGCTCGGCCTCGTCGGCGCCTTCGTCGGCCTGCTCGCCACGGGCATCTGCATTCGGTGGGCGTTCCGCACGTTCGAATCGCTCGAGGGCCACCTGCCGTTCTGGTTCGGCCCGAGCCTCTCTTTGACCACCGTGGCGTACGCCCTCGGGCTGACGGCGCTCGGCGCCTTGGTCGCGGGCGCCTTGCCCGGGTTTGAAGATCACCGAAGGCAATCTGGACAGCCGTCTGCGGCAGTCCAGCACCGGGCTGCCGAGCACCGGAGTGAGCGGCCTCTGGTCCGGGATCATCGTCGTACAGGTGGCCCTATCCGCGCTGGCGGTGCCGATCGCCTACACGGTCTTCACCCAGATGCTGGAAAAGCGGGGCACCGTGGTTCCCTTCGACGGAAGTCGATACGCTTCCGCCAGGGTGGAGATGGACCGGGAAGACGAATTCGGTGCGGGGCCGCAGCTCTCCGAGGAGGAGTTCGCCGCACTCTACCGGGAGCGGTACGAAGAGCTGAGGCTGCGGCTGGAAGCCGAGCCGGGTGTCGGAGCCGTGACCCTCGCCAACCGTTTCGCGCGGATGTCGCATCCTCAGAGCGCCATCGAGGTGGAGACCGACGGCGATCTCACCCCTCCGAGGATCGCGCCGAGGGTAGGCACCGCCTCCGTCGCGCCCGACTACTTCGACGCGCTCGATACGCGGGTGCTCGCCGGCCGCGGGTTCAACTCGGGCGACGCCGATTCCGACCAGGGTGTGGTCATCGTCAACCAGTCGTTCGTCGACCGCGTGCTCGGCGGCCGCAACGCCGTCGGTCGCCGGGTGCGGTACGCGCCCCCACCCGGACGGGAAGCCGACGCCGAGACCGAGCCATGGCACCGGATCGTCGGCGTGGTTCCCGATCTCGCGATGCTCGCCGAGGACTCGCCCGACGGCGCGGGCATGTACCACCCGCTCGCGCAGTTGCCGGCCTACCCCGTCTACGTGAGCGGAGACGTGGGGGGCGACGCACACCTGTTCGCTTCGCGCCTGCGCACCCTCGCCGAGTCGGTCGATCCCGCTCTGCGCGTCGACGAGATCCTTCCACTCGACCAGGTCGGTGGCTCGCTGATGCTGGAGCTGACGCTGACCTCCACCATCGTCACGGGGGTGGGAGCCCTCGCGATCCTCCTTTCGCTCGCCGGCATCTACTCCGTGATGGCGTTCCGGATCGAGCGACGCACACGGGAAATCGGCCTGCGCGCGGCCCTCGGCGCCGACAAGCTGCGGATCGTCATTTCCATGCTGCAGCCCGTGTTCATCCAGGTGGGCCTCGGAATCTCCTTCGCCGTCGGCATCATCTTCCTGCTGGGCGTGGTGCAGTCGGCGCGGGGCGCCGCCATGGTCGCTACGTTCGCGGTCTTCACGCTCGTGATCTCCATCCTCGCGTGCGCGGTGCCGATCCGGCGCGCGCTGCGCGTGGAGCCCACGGAGGCGCTACGCGCGGGGATCTGAGCCGGAGCGGAGTTGCCCTCTCCGATCCGAGCCCCTGCGGCAAACCCGTACCACAGCTTCGCATCGGCTCGACATGACCCTTGAAGCGCTGCTCGCAAGATTGGAGGTTGAGCAATACGCTGAGGATCTGCGGGGGCGCTGTCCAGAATCGCCGCAACGCTGGGGACCACGATCGACGCGCTGGTGCAACTCGATTGAGAAGTCCCGGCTCCCCAACGTGCTGAGGCCGGCGTCGGAGTTCCAGTACCGCGTGAGTGCGTCGTTGGGAACCGGCGAGTCGTCCGCCAGTACACAGCTCGCCTTGTCGGTGACGCCGAGTCCGCCGTGAATGCGGACGAAAGATCACTCCGGCAGCGTCAGTACGACTTCCGCTGTAAGTGACTGAATTGTCATGTGCTTATACGGATGCCAGGACAGACCATCCCACGATGTACCCCACAACGTCGGGAAAGGCTCTGGCGGCGTTCTGCGAGTCGCT
The DNA here is from genome assembly GCA_963662835.3 of Vicinamibacterales bacterium. Classification (GTDB taxonomy): domain Bacteria; phylum Acidobacteriota; class Vicinamibacteria; order Vicinamibacterales; family UBA8438; genus WTFV01. The sequence continues at coordinate 3,707,530 of CAXXVU020000002.1, read as the reverse complement.
GCCCCGCTGCCCAACTGCCCATACGGCTCATGATACGCCGGGTCCCACGGTCGCGATGCCTCGGGTTGAACCCGAGCGGGTCAGCGGTCTGCCATGACGCGTCTTCCGTCCGCCGGTACCCGGCAAGCGCGCGGGCCGTCCGCTCGCGTTGCGCCTCAGTGACGGGTCCATCCACCGTGCGCTCTGCTCGTTGGGCAGCGCCATCGCCGTTGCCGCCGCTGCCTGCCGCCGCCAAGCCGACGGCGACGATCCCGAGGACCCGACTGACGAGCGCTATGCCGTAGCGCGGCCCGGGTACGCGCTGGCCCCACTCAAGGCGCGGTCCATCCAGCCGGCGCGCACGCTCCGGGGCGCCGGCCCTGTGGCGTCGGCGCCGGCACCGGGCAGCTGCCGGTCGGTCGGAAGCTCTCGACGACGTCGGCGACGTCGCTGCCGTTGCCCTCGGCGATGGCCTTGACGATGGCGTACGCCGAACTGGGCCTGTGCGTCGGCCGCACCCAGCGCGGTGAAGGCGGCGGAGACGGCGATCTACCATCGCCCGCGACGCTGGCGGGGGGCGCCCGTCAGCGCATTGAGCTGCGACGCGGCCACCGGACCGAACCCGCGTCGCTCGCGCACCGCCTCGGACGCGCCGCGGCGCCGCGCCGCCGCCATCCGAAAGCTGTTCCGGCAACACCGGCCCGAGGTCGACGTCGAGGCCGAGCGCCGCCAGCTCGAAGCCGAACGCCGCCAGAGCGAGGCCGACCTCGCCGACGCACCGGCGGCGCCGGGCCCGGCAGACCCACGACCGCCTCAGCGAGGCGGCGACCCGGACCGGGATCGCGCACGAACACGCGAACGACGACCTTGCAAATATCAGGAACGCCGGCGCCGCGCATCACGCGACGAGCGCACACAGCGGCGCGCCGACGCCGCGCATGAGGCGTGGAACGCCACCCGGCACGCGCGTCACCGCTCCGCGCTCCGGCTGCTCGTCTACGAGAACGCAGCTCGCGCGGTCGGCCTCGACCTCAGCCGACGCTTGTCGAAAGCACCGTACTCGCCGTCACTCGAGCAACTGGTGGCCGAGGCGGACCGGCAAGTGGCGCGCGAGAGCCGAAAGCCTGATCGTCATCAGTCGCGCCCCGAGCCGGCGCCCATGACACCCACAACGCCGACGGGTACGGCCCGCTCGACCGCATCCCGCCACCGACGCACCATCGACGGGCTACGGCGTCGACAGCTCCGGAACCTGGAGTCCTCCCGGCCGGCGGCGGACATCATCCCCGCCCCTCACCTTTCGATGCCCACAGCCTCGCTGACACGCTTGCGCAAGCTTCCCCTGCTCTCGAACCGCACGTTGAGCAGCCTGCTTCGCCGGCTCGACGGCGACCACGAGATCGACGCCGCGGCGCGAGCCGCCCTGCGGGTCCTGCACGGTCGGCCCGACGACGAGCGCGGGCCGCCGCCGAGCGCCGCCATCACCACCGTGCGTTCCGGGCCGCGATCGGGACGGAAGCCGCAACCGGAGCGTCATCCTCGGCCAGGCGTCGCCGAGCCCGACGTCCCCGCGACCAGCTCAGGGCACCGCGGACGCGCAGGACGCGGCCCGACGAGACATCCCACCGAGGCGACCACAACTACTGATGCGCCGACTCCCGGCCGGCCGACGTGCTCCAGCCCGCACCCCACGCGCGTCACGTCAGCGGCGGCCTGCAGATCCCCACGCCGCCCGCCCAGGCCCGGTCCGCCAGCGCGAGAGGACTACTTGGTGTCGTACCTGGACGAACCCTTGACTCCCGCTACGGCTGCTGCGTACGGTTCGTTGGCGGACATCCCGGACGGCAAGGCTCTCGGGGCGGTGCTGGCGCTGAACGGCGGCCGTGAGGCAAATGGCTGACTTGCTCGATTCATGGCCTGTCTTGCTCTTCTGGCTGGCGGTGGTGCTGAGCGTGCTGGCGGCCTCGCTCGGGCTGGCCCACGGACATCCACGGCCGCTGATGGTGGCTGCGGCTCTAGTCGGCCCGACTTCGGCGTACCTCGCGTTGACACCGCGCTTCTTCGTGTGGGGGTTGTTTCCAGTGGGTGTGTATCTCGCGGCCGCAGACTGCAACCCCGACGGAACTACACGGCGTTGGGCACGGCGCTGTTGGCAGTGAACGCCGCGTTCTTTGGGTGGCTGGCCGTCACGATATTCGGGTGAGCCCGGTTCGCTCCGTCCGCTCCGTCCGAAACATCCGCGCTCAACGCACGAGAGGCGTGGTTGCCGGGCTCGGTATGGCCGGTGGCGCGGGGTCGATGGTGGGTCGATGGTTCGTAATCAGCAGGTCAGCGGTTCGAGTCCGCTCGCCGGCTCCATATTGACTCCTTATTATTCATATATTTACGGGCGCTCGCCGAGCACGGCCGGCGCGGTGTTTGATCGCGTAGGGTGCATATAGGGTGCAGATCCCGATCGGTCTTCAGTAACTCGCGATCCTCGAGACGGACGAAGGCTTCGACGTGACCAGCGGGGAGGTCTAGATCTAGACGACGCTTACCGTGCCGAAGCGTGGGGCCGGCCACTGGGGTCGACGTCGTCTGCCGCGGTGTCACCGCCGTGGCGTTCGCGCTGCGTCCCGAGGTGAGGATCGTCAGCGGACGCACACACGTGTCGGGAAGAAACGAGATCATCGTGGGTGCTTCCGCGGCGCGGCAGTACGCCGGACTCGATGTTGGCGACAGCGTGTAGGCGCGCACTGCGACGGCTCGACGTCGTCGGTCACTTCGTCGCCGAGGGCGCCGCGGCGAAGTCGGAAGTTTGGATGGATCGCGCGATCGCGCAGAGCCAGCTTCACGCGGGCCACGCTGATCGTGGAGGTGCAACGGACCGACGTGAAGGCACTGAACCAGCGCTCGGCCGCCGATCCGCGTCTGACCAGCACGCTGTTCCGGAGCAAGATTTCTTCGCCGCGCAGTCGGCGTCACGCGCTGCGCTGATCGACGCGCTCGCCTATCTGATCGCCGGCATCATGGCGCTCGGTTCCGATATTCGGCGCGCTGGCCACGATGTTCACCGCCGTCAGCCGGCGCTCGGTCGAGATCGCGACTCTCCGCCCGCTCGTTTCCACGCCGTTCCGGTCGTCATGTCGGTCCTGGTCGAGGCGACCGTACTTGCGCTCGCCGGGGGGATCCTGGGCGCCGCCGCGTGCGGGGACCGGGGCATACCGTCGGCCTCCAGGTAGGCGGGCGCCAAGCCGGGGTCGAGCGCCGGTATAATCATCGGCGGCAGCGCGGGACGGCAGTCGCCGCTCTGCCGCTCCTGGGGAGCCGTTCGAGGGTCCAGGAGCGGCCCGCGGCGCGCCGTGGAAGTGCCGGGCCTGTGGACGCCCGGTTGACGTCGCGCTGCCCAGCCGTGAAGCCTTGGAAGCCCGACGGCTCGTCAAGCGCTGGACCGCTGGCTTCGACCTGGCGGGACAACGCAGCCGAGGCCGGTCAGGTTCGTGCGACCATTCTCCAAGGAGTGTCGGCATGACGACCACCCAGACGCAAGCAAAGACGATTGACGGACGCGCACGCACCGTCCGCGAGCTGCTCGATAAGGCCAAGTACGCCATCGACTTCTACCAACGTGAGTACGCGTGGCAGGAGCGACAGGTCCGCGAGCTGATCGACGACCTCACGGGCAAGTTTCTCGATTCCTTCGACCCGCGGCACTCCCGTCACGAAGTAGAGAGCTACGGGCACTACTTTCTCGGCTCCATCGTCATCAGCCACAAGCGCGGCCAGCGGTTCGTCGTGGATGGCCAACAGCGCCTCACGACGCTCACGCTACTGCTCATCCACCTGCACCACCTCCAGGAGGACCGGGAAGAGCGCGTCGACGTTCAGAATCTCGTCTACTCCGAGAGGTACGGGCGGAAGAGCTTCAACCTCGACGTACCCGATCGGGTCGAGGTCATGCAGAAGCTCATGGACCGCGAGCCGATGGAACTGAACGATAAGAGCGAATCCGTCCGCAACATCGCCGATCGCTATTCCAACGTCGCGGACCACCTGCCCGAGGAAGTGATCGGACCCGCCCTCCCTTTCTTCATGGACTGGCTCCTGGAGAACGTGCACCTCGTCGAGATCGAGGCGTACTCCGACGAGGACGCCTACACGATCTTCGAGACGATGAACGATCGAGGGCTGAGCCTCAGCCTGCCGGAAATGCTCAAGGGCTACGTGCTCGCCAACGTTCGCCATGAGGACGACCAGCGCACCGTGAACGCAACCTGGAAGGAGCACATGCAGCGCCTGAAAGAGCTGGGCGAGGAAGAGGACGTCGACTTCTTCAAGAACTGGCTTCGCGCGAGGCACGCCGAGACGATTCGTCCAGGCCGCAAGGGTGCGGAGAACCGCGACTACGAACGCATCGGCTCGGAGTTCCACCGCTGGGTCCGCGACCATCGCGACCACCTCGGGGTCACCGACTCCGACGCCTTCGTGAGGTTCGTCTCGCGCGACTTGCACTTCTATGCCCGCCGCTCGGTCGAGATCAGCGCGGCCGCGCGCTCCCTCAGGGACGGATGGGAGTCTATCCGCTACAACGAGGACCGGGGCTTCACCCTCCAAACCCAGGCCCTGCTAGCCCCTCTCACGCCGGACGACACCGCTGAGGAGATCCGACGCAAGGTCGCCCTCGTGGCGGACTACATTGACATTTGGCTCGCCCGGCGCGTCTGGAACTTCCGCACGATCAGCTACTCCTCGGTCAAGTACACGCTGTTCATCCTCACGAAGGAACTGCGGGGGCGCGACGCGGCAAGCCTGTCGGAGTACCTGCGCGAGCAGCTCGACGAGCAACCCGAAAGCTTCGCCGGTCAGCCCCGCTTTCGCCTGCACAACCAGAACTACCGCCAGGTGCGGCACGTACTCGCCCGACTCACCCATTGGGTGGACACGCAGTGTGGACTGTCGTCGAGCTTCGAGGACCTAGTCTCGCAGGGCCGGGCTCGCCCCTTCGAAATCGAACATATCTGGGCGGACCACTACGACCGCTTCAAGGAGTGCTTTCCCAATCCGGGCGACTTCGAGACCGAGCGCAATCACCTTGGCGGGCTGCTCCTCCTCCAGCGCGGCGTCAACCAGAGCATCGGCGACGCCACCTACGAGGACAAGCGGGATGCCTACGTTTCGAACAGCGAGAACCTCCTCGCGCGGAGCCTCCACCCGCTTGCCTACGAGAACTTGCCCAGCTTCCGCTCGCTGCGGGACCGGACCGGCTTGCCCTTCCGCGCCTACAACTCGTTCGGCCCGGAGCAACAGGCCGAACGGCAGGAGCTGTACATCCGCATCGCGGAGTGGGTGTGGAATCCGTCCCGGCTCGACCTCGACGGAGAGAAGGCCCCCGTGCCCGAACCGATTGCCGAGCTCGAGGACGACCCGCCGGACGCCATCGACCGGCCGGACAGGCATGACGCGCGGTTCGCGTTCTGGCAGGCTCTCTTGGCACATGCCCACGAGCAGTCAGACCTCCACGCGCGGATCTCCGCCAACCGTTTCAACTGGCTCGGCACGCGGAGGCACGGGCAGTGGTGGAACTACGTTGTCCTACAAGACGAGACCCGCGCCGAGCTGTACATAGACGCACCCGAGGCGGAGGACAACAAGATGCTGTTCGATGCCCTACACGCTGAGCGGTTAGCGATCGAGGCCGACTTCGGAGGCGCGCTCTCGTGGCAACGCCTCGACGACAAGCGTGCCTCGCGCATCAGCTTCACGGTGCCCGGCGGCTGGGTGGATGAGCAGACGTGGCCCTCCGCGATCGAACAGACCGTCAGCGCCATGCAGCGCCTCTACCGGGCACTCTCGCCTAGAGTTGCCGCAGCCAAGGGAGCCTCGACCTGATGTTCATCAAGGGCTTCAAGGCGGAGCCACGTCGATGAGCGCCGCCTCTCGACGCCCCGCCAGCTCCCCCGGCCGAGTCCGAAAGTCGGAGGCTGACGCCGCAAGCATAGTCCGCGATCCGGCCGAGTGCGTTCCCCGGCCGGATTCTGTTCCGTACGGCCGTCAGTAGTACTGCCGGATGTAGCCGTAGGCCCGGTCGAACAGCTCCTTGTCCTGGTGCAGGCGGTACTTGAACAACGTCTTCCGGAGCGCCTTCTTCACCTCCCGCTCGCCCGCGTGGGTCGTCTGCCACCCCTCGAAGCGAACGTGCCGGACGATCTCGTCGATGTCGTTGACGATCCGCTTGACCATGGCGGGCGTACGGTCGTTGCGGACCTCCTCGAATAACTCGGTCAGCGCGGCCTTGCCGTGTTCCTCGGGCGTCGCAGGCTCGACAGTCCGCTCTGCCTCGACCACGTCGCGAGCCAGCTCGAGCAGCGACTTCAGGAACTCGATGCTGACCAGCAGTCCCTGCTCGTGCTTTCGTCGCAGCTCTTCCAGCCGCTCACCAAGGGCACGAAAGCGCGGGTCGTGCAGGTGTTTACGGAGCCGCTCGGCGACCCTGATCTCGATCTCCTTCGCCTTCTTCGGGGGGTCCGTCGTGCCGAGCACGGCGTCGAGCACGTCGGCGTCGAGCACCAGGGTCTCCAGATCATCGCGCACCGCCTCGACGTGAACGTGCCGGTGGATGAGGTCGATGGTCTTGGCGCCGAGCGTGTGCCAGAGGAGCTTGCCGGTTCCCGTGGAGGGCTTCAGCGACTCGTACACCTGACCGAGCCAGGCGTGGTCGGCTTCGTACGGCTCCAGGCTCGGGTCGGGGGAGATCGCGTCCCAGAGGCGTGCGAGGTAGCTGTAGTCGGCGGCGAATGCATCGCGTGTCTCGTTGTCCGGGAGGCACTCCTGCGCGGCGATCAGTCCCTCGTAGCCGGTGACGGTGCGGTCTACGCCGGAGAACCACGCCAAGCATTTCTGCATCGCGGCAGGAAGCGCGGCGGGCAGCTCGTTGAGGTTCGTGACGACGCGAGTGATGCTCTCCTCGTCGAACTGGATCGCCTGGGCCACGTCGTCGAATACCCCGAGGTAGTCGACGATCAGCCCGTGCGTCTTGGTCTGCCCGTACGGCCGGTTCGTGCGGCAGATGGCCTGCAGCAGCGCGTGGTCCCGCAGCGGCTTGTCCAGGTACATCGTCTGCAGGATAGGGGCGTCGAAGCCGGTCAGCAGCTTCGACGTGACGATCAGGACCTTCAGCGGGTCGTTCGGATTGCGGAAGCGGTCCAGAAGCCGTTCCTCGGCGTCCTTGTCGCGGCGGTAGGCGGCGTACTCGTTTTCGCCGCTGTTCACGGTCATGACCACGTCGGACCTCTCCGGCGGCAGCACCCGGTCGAGCGCCCGCTTGTAGAGTACGCAGCTCTCGCGGTCGTAGGTGACCACCTGCGCGCCAAAGCCGTTGGGAGCCACCTTCTCCTGGAAGTGCTTTGCGATGTCGGCGCAGATCCGCGCGACCCGTTCCGGTGTCTTCAACAGCACCGCGGTGCGGGCCGCAGTCTTCGAGAGTTGCTCCCGATCCAGATCGCTCAGGCTGCCGGTCAGCTCCTGGTACTCGGCGTCGATGGCGGCCCGGTTGATGTGCAGCTCCGGCAACCGCGGCTCGAAGTGCAGCCGCTTGGTAGCACCGTCTCGGATCGACTCCTCGAAGCCGTAGCGGCTCAGGTAGCCGTATTCGTCGTCCTCGGCGCCGAAGGCGAAGAACGTGTTGCGGTCGGCGCGGTTGATCGGAGTCCCGGTCAATCCGAACAGGAACGCGTTCGGGAGCGCCCTGCGCATCTTCCGCCCGAGGTCCCCTTCCTGAGAACGATGGGCCTCGTCGACCAGAACGATGATGTTGTGACGGTCGTTCAGGACGCCGTCCACCTCGCCGAACTTGAAAATCGTCGTGATGATGATCTTCCGGGCGTCCTGCGCGAGCAACCGTTCGAGATCCGCCCGGCTGTCGGCCTTCCCCAGGTTCGGCGCGTCGGCCGCGTAAAAGGTGCTGGAGATCTGCGTGTCGAGGTCGATCCGGTCGACCACGATGATCACCGTCGGGTTCCCCAACGCCGGATGCAGCCGCAGCTTGCGGGCCGCGAACAGCATCAGGTGGGACTTGCCGGAACCCTGGAAGTGCCAGACCAGGCCCTTCTTGGGGTGGCCGGCGACGACCCGCTCGACAATGCGGTTCGCCGCCCCGACCTGCTGGTAGCGTGCGACGATCTTGGCTCGCCGCTTCCCCTGGCCCGTGGCGAAGGCCGTGTAGCTGCCGAGCAGATCCAGAACCGTGTTCGGGCGGAGCATCGATGAGACGGTCCGCTTGACGCGTTCGAGCTTCGGCGTGCCTGCGTCGTCGTCCGCTCGCCACGGTCCCCAGAGATCGACCGGCAGCCCAATCGAACCGTATCGCAGCTCCTTCCCTTCGGTGGCGACCGAGCAGAGGTTCGGCACGAACAGCTCCGGCACGTTGCGCTCGTAGTCGTCGTGGATCTGCGTCGCCCCGTCGAACCAGCTCTGGCTCGACCGTACCGGCGTCTTCGCCTCGATGACGACCAGCGGCAGGCCGTTCACCAGCAGCACCAAGTCCGCACGTCGCTCGTTCGCACCCGATCGGACGGTGTACTGGGTGCTGACGACATACTGGTTTCGCTCGACGTCCTCAAGGTCGACGAGCCGCACGGTGACATGCTCGCCGTCCGCGCCGAACGGCATCGACCGCTCTCCGGCGAGCCACGCCGCGAACTCCTCGTTCGCCTTGACCAGCCCGTCCGTCCGCACGCCCATCAGGATGGCCCGCAGCCGGTACAGCACGTCGTCGGCCCGATCCGGCTGCGCCGCGATCTCCGGGTTGAGGCAGATCAGCCCCTCCCGCACGTGGTCCTCGACGAGGATCTCGTGCGCCTGCCGCGGCAGTTGCTGCGCGCCGAGGTAGTGCCAACCGAGACCGGAGAGCGCGCCGTGCCTCCGCGCGAGTCCGGTTCCGACCGCCGTATGGTGGGTGACGCCGCCGCAGAGGATGTCACGGACGAGGGCCTCGACCGTGTTCGACTCGGTGAATATCATGTTGGCTACTTGATCGGTACGCTGCTGACCGCCGCTGAGGGCCACCATCATCCCGCCCATGAGCCGGCGCGTCAACTTCGACGAACCAGAAACCCGCACTGCCTCGCACTCCAGACGGCCGCACAGTCGGGGCGCCTCAGAACGCGTGCCCAGCGACCGCCATGTCGTGGACCATTTCGGACACCAACTCCGGGTAGGACTGTTCAACGAGCCGCTGCGCTCGATTCATCGCAGGCCAAAGAGAATCACCTCTATCGCCATGTACCAGTGCCATCCAGTGAGTCGGATAGTATCGAACCAGCATTCCCAAGACAAATGACACCATATATGTGACAGCCAGCTGGGAGTACCGAGCCCCGCCCGGAAAAGGTTCCGCAATGAACAAGCCCGGAATCGTTCCGAATGATTTGTCCAGATAAGTGTGTATGAACTGTGGCGATGCTCTCTCGAAGACCTCGACCGGACATGTCAGCGTATAGTACTTCCCGTCGTCGGTAGTTGCGTAGCCCAGTGTTTCGTAAATGGCCTTGGACCGCAGAAACGGCTCTCTACGTATCTTCATCCGGAAACCTGTCTTGCGGTTGGCCGTAAGCTCACTCACCGAAGCATACCGCAATTCATCGGACACATCGGCATAATCTCGCTGAAGATCGGGAATGCGAGAAAACAGGTCCGCAACCGATATTTCGTTGCTATTTTCTGGAGTGTTGTAATCGAGTCGCCAATCCACGCCGGACGAGTTGATATGAATTGTCATTCGGTTCCTTGTATGCTCTACGAAGTCGCCGAACAATCCCGCTCGCTTGCGAATCTTCAAGTCTCCCAATCGCCCCAGCGCTGTGGCTGTGTCGCCCGACATTGTGGCGCGCCAGTCCACGGTCTCGATGCCGTGACCGACGTTCAGACCTTCCTCACCCCCTTGGGCTCTCAGCAATAGTAGGAGCGCTCGACTCAGGCTGCTGACGCCATAGAACGTGAGGAGCGGACGCACCGTATAGTCGGAATTGCTCGCGTTCCTGAAATACTCGCGCGCCTGTCTAGTGGCAGCGTTGATCTCCCGCCCTCGGCGCGTGCTGAGCTCCCTTGAGTGAATCCTCCGAAAACGCCGTTGCGTTATGTCGTGACTCTCCAGTGAGAGCAGCTGCTGCCAGACTTCTAGATCCACGCTCTGCCTCCCCCTGTGCACCTCAGCGCCTGCTGATCCTCGAATGGCGGTTGGCGCCGAGCACGCGGTTCAACCAGCGATTCCTCCATGCCAACAACTCAGCCAAGTGACGTTCCGCGGAGGCCCGTGCGCTTCGAATGGTTCCAGTGGCAGCGATGATGCGGTCCTGCAGGTGAAGTGGGGGTACGGTGATCCTGATCTTCTGCACGGTGCTTGCGTTGATCTTCTTCATACTCGCGCTCGTTCCGGCAGCGAAGCTCTGGATCTGACGTCGTCCGCTCGACGAGCGAAGAAAGAACTCAAGGAATCGAGACCGGATTCTGCAACCATCCGGAACAAGTCGCATCATGGTGTCGGGCCACGAAACATCTGCGCGATCCTCCTCAAACGTGCCCGCGGTACCAACGAGCTCCAGCGTGTTCGATCTCGAGATCAACAAGTCGCCAAGCTGCAGTCGCGCCGCTAACATCGCGGCGGTGGGGTGCACCGACTTGAGGTGCCCGGTCCGGTAGCCGTCCTTGCCAAGCGCGCTCAGAGAGAGTACCCAATGGCCGGTGGCTGAAGCGGCCTCCACGGCTGAAGAACCATTTCGGGGACGCGCCATCAACAAGGGCCCGAGGGTGGTGCTGCGACCCGGCGTGTTCGCCAAGAGGGCGTCGAAGGTAGCCCGTTCGAGTTGACGGGACGCCTGGACGAGTGTGCCCGACGCGTCCATGGAGCGCGCCGCGCCCGCTAGCACGGTGGCAATCCGGCGCTGTTCGTCCGGCGGCGGCAGGGCGAACTCCTCGCTCGCGAGCGTTCGCCAGTTGATGGTTGGCGATAGCGAACCAACCGATATCGCCTCGGCGCGCCTCATGAAGGAGTCGCTCTGCATGAAGAACGGTAAGAACTCGGGCAAGACGACTCTGGACTTCGCCCGAAGGACCAGTGCGTGCGCGGAGCAGATGCCGTCGAAATCCGCGACTGCGAGCTTTCGCTGGTACGCGCGGCGGCGGCCGAAGATGATGTCGCCTCGTCGGAAGAGCAGCTTCGTGGCCGTCACGGCGGTCGGAGGAGCCCAGCGCCTGATTGCGAGCGAGTCGGAGTCGAGGTGCTCAAGGCCAACGTAGCGTTCGACGCCAGCATCGAGAGGGTTGTCGATTCGGTCGTTTACGGATACCGCGACATCCCCGAAGGCGACGCGTGTCCAGCCGGGCTTGAGCCTGCTTCTACCCATCGGACTGGCTCTCGGTGGCGATCCGGTCGACCATCGCGACCACGTCGTCCAATTCTCGCCAGAACGCCTCGCTGCCGGCGTCGAAGTCGGTCCATGCCTTCCGCAGATCCCCTCCGGTCTGGGTGTCCGCATCGTCAGCGATCCGCCGCACGTAGCGGAGGATGGACAGGTTGCCGTCGTTGGCAAGCACGTCACCCTGGGCCGCGACGGCGGCGAACCCGGGCTCGTCGCCGAACGCCTCGTACGCCGCGAGAATCCGCTTCTGATGCTTCGGCGTCAGGAAGCTCTGCGCCCGCTCCCGCGCTATCTGGCGGACCGCGTCGATGAACAGCACCTTGCCGCGGCGGTTGGGCGACTTCGGCGTCCGGCAGACCACGACGCACGCCTCCATCGGCGAGTTGTAGAACAGGTTCGGCCCCAAGCCGAGCACGCACTCGACGAGGTCGCGCTCGATCAGGGCGCGCCGCATCGCGGCCTCCTCCTGGCGGAACAGGACGCCGTGCGGGAAGAGGATGGCGCACCGGCCGGTCTTCCGGTCGAGGCTCTGGAGAATGTGCTGGAAGAAGGCGTAGTCGGCCCGTCCCTGAGGCGGCGTGCCGAGGATGTTGCGGCCCCACGGATCGTCGAGCCACGCATCTCGGTTCCAGGTCTTGATCGAGTACGGCGGATTGGCGAGCACCAAGTCGAACGTCATCAGGCGGTCTCGCTCGATGAAGGCAGGGTCGCTCAGGACGTTGCCGACCGCGATCCGGAAGTCCTCGACGCCGTGCAGCACGAGGTTCATGCGTGCGATCGACGCCGTCGTGCCGATGATCTCCTGTCCGTAGAGGCCGAGCGTCCGAGCATCGCCTCCGCTGCGCTGGACCTCCGCGAGCGCGGAAATGAGCATGCCGCCGGTGCCGGCCGTCGGATCGTAGATGCGTTCGCCCGGCCGCGGCCGGAGCATCTGGGTCATCAGGTGCACCAGTGTCCGGTTAGTGTAGAACTCCTGCGCGGTGTGGCCGCTGTCGTCGGCGAACTGCTTGACGAGGTACTCGTAGGCGTTGCCGAGCTCGTCCTCGGGTACCGCGGCGAGGCTCAGCGTGTGCTTAGAGAAGTGCTCGATCAAGTTCTTGAGCGTCGCGTCCGGCATCTGCGCCTTGTCGGTCCAGGGCGCGTTTCCGAAGACGCCGACGAGACGCTCCGGGTTGGCCGTCTCGATGGCGCGGAACGCGGTCCGCAGCGTCCTACCGACGTCGCGCGCCGCACGGCGGACGTCGGACCAATGCGCCCGGGCCGGGATGATGAACCGGTCGTTGGCGGTCGCCTCCGCGTACCCGCGGTCGCCGGTCTCCTGGAAGGCGTTCCGGTAGTCCTCGTCCCACACGTCCGAGAGGCGCTTGAAGAAGAGTAGCGGGAAGACGTACTGCTTGTAGTCGCCGGCGTCGATCAGTCCCCGCAGGAGGTTGGCCGCGCCCCAGAGGTACGACTCCAGCGCCTGCTGGCCCAAGTGTCCGCGAGACGCATGCGCGTCAGCCACGTTCCTGCGCTCTCGTCCAACCGTTGCCCGGCGCGATGGCGTCATTCCAGCCAGCCATCCTCGACCAGCAAGCGTCGCAGGTGATCCTCGGCGGCACGGGCTTCCGTCAACGCGGTCTTGAAGGCCGCCAGCGCCTCGGGCAGCGGCGGCCCGTCGTCGCCGACGGGCGGCAGCACGTAGCGGGAGATGTTGAGCGTCCAGTCCTCGCGCTCGATGTCCTCCGTCGAGACGACCTTGGCCCGGTCCTCCACGTCGCGGAAGCGCCGTACCCACCTCACGATCTGCTCAGCGTGCGCGGGGTCGAGGAAGTTCTGCGCCCGACCCTTGCGGAACAGGCTCGACGCGTCGATCACGATCACCTTCCGCCGTCGACCGCGTCGCTTCGCGCGGCGCAGCGTCACCACCGCCGGGGCGAGACCCGTGCCGTAGAAGATGTTGGGCGCGAGCCCGATCACCGCCTCGATCAGGTCCTGCTCCAGCAGCGCCCGCCGGATACGGCCCTCCGCGCCCTTGCGGAACAGCGCACCCTGCGGCAGCACCACCGCCATCCGGCCCGAGTCTTCCGCCATCGACGCCACCATCTGCTGGACCCAGGCGTAGTCGCCGTAGCTCGCCGGCGGCAGGCCGAATGCGGCGCGGCCCCACGGGTCCGCTTCCCACACCTCGCGGCCCCACTCCTTGAGCGAGAAGGGCGGGTTGGCGATGACGCAGTCGAACGTCGCCAAGGCGCCGGATGCGTCGGTGAAGGCCGGGTCGCGGAGCGTGTCGTTCTGCTCGATCCGGAAGTCCTCGACGCCGTGCAGCACCAGGTTCATGCGCGCGATGGACGACGTGGTCAGGTTCTTCTCCTCGCCGAAGGTGCGCCCGAAGAAGGTCCGCGGGTCGCCGCCGGCTCGCTCGACATGCTCGATCGCGCCGAGCAGCATGCCGCCGGTGCCGCAGGCCGGGTCGTAGATGCTCTCGCCCTCCCGCGGATCGAGCAGCTCGACCATCATCCGCACCACGCTCCGCGGCGTGTAGAACTCACCCGCCTTCTTGCGCCGCGTGATGTCGGCGAACCTGCCGACCAGGTACTCGTAGGCGTCGCCGAGGATGTCGGACCCGACCGCCGTGTTGCCGAGCGGCACCACGGACAGTCCCTCGAAGAGGTCCTTGAGCAACTCGTCGCCGAGCAACTCGCGGTTGCCCCAGTCGGCCGCGCCGAAGACGCGCGTCAGGGTGTCGGGGTTGGCCCGTTCGATCGCCCGCATCGCCCGCGCCAGCGCGGTGCCGACGCTTGCCGGCGTCTCGCGGACGTCCCGCCAGTGGCAGCCGTCCAGCAGTGTGAAGCGGTGCAGCTCGGGGAAGTCGCCAAGGTCGATGTCGCCGTATTCCTCGCTGGCCTCGGCCGTCTCCTCGTCCCAGACGTCGCTGATCCGCTTGAAGAACAGGAGCGGAAGGATGTAGCCCTTCCAGTCCGTGCGGTCGACGGCGCTACCGCGCAGGATCTGCGCGCAGTTCCAGAGGTGGGCCTTGAGCTCCTGGAGGGTCAGCACACTCGCGGACATGGGCGACCAGAGATCCTACACTCGTCATCCGGCCCCCCGGCGCCGGTGTTCATGGCCAGGGGCCACTCCTTGCGCGGGCTGTCCCACCGTCGACGCTCGCCGCCAGTCAACGCCCATCGCAGCTTCCAGCCCCACCATTTCAGCCGCAGCCAGTACAGCGGTTTCCCGATCCACGGTGAGAGTTCGTAGGGGTGTCGGGTTGCCGCGCTTCGGCTACGCGCCCCGTTCCTCGCTGTCGGCGAGCGATGCTGGCAACAGCCGCCGCCCCGCCTCCAGGAGCCGGTCCTTCCAGGCCAGCCGGCTGAGCCAGGTCTCGGGAATGCCGCGCAGGCCGTAGAGGGCACCGGCGAGCTGGCCCGTCACCGCCGCCACCGTGTCGGCATCGTCGGCCAGGTTGGCCGCGAGCAGCACGGCGTTGCGGAAGTCGCCGGTGCGGGCAACCGCCCAGAGGGCGGCTTCCAGGGTGTGGACGACATAGCCGCTGGAGCGGATCCTGTTCCGCGGCCGTCCGCGCCAGCTTCCGGCCAGGACCCGGGTGATCGCCTCCGCACCGTCGAATCGTCTCGGGGCGAGGACCTCGGCCCGCGGCGACCCGGCGATAGCATCGACCAGCAGCTCCGCGAATGCCCGGCAGGCGTCCACCGCTTCCTCCGCGCCGTGGGTCGTCCGGGACTGCTCGGCGGCGGTGGCGGCAAGGCGCGGTCGGTCTTTCCAAAAGCGAAGGGCGACCGGGGCGAGCCGCATCAGCGACCCGTTGCCGACGCTCCCGGGGGCGGCGGAACCGGCGAGCGGATCGCCGGTCCGCTGGTACCGTTCGAGCGCCACGCGGGCCGTGTTGCCGATATCGAAGCAGTGCCCGCGGCACGAGTACTCTCCGTCCTGCCACCACCTGACGAAGCGCTCCATCAGGTCGCGGGCGTCGAGCGCCTCGGACACCGCCAGGCTGTCGGCCAGCGCCAGCGCCATGGCCGTGTCGTCGGTCCAGTAGCCGGGCGGCAGCTCGAACGGGCCGCCCCCTTCCATGTCCTCCAGCCGCGGCTGTGAGTCGCGGGGGCAGAATTCGAGCGCGGTGCCGACCGCGTCGCCCACGGCGAGACCCACGAAGGCGCCCAGCGCCCGGTCGCGGATCGCGTCCGCGGCCCGGAGTGGATCCGAAGGCGCGCGCCGCGCACACCGCCCCACGTGGTCTTCCTGGTCCTCGGTCTCGATGGCTCCGAGCCGAACGGCCCTCACGCGGCACATCGCTTCGTCCGGGCGCGCACCCAACTCCACCAGCAGGCGGGCGGCTACGGTTCCGGCGCGCCCCAGACCCCCACGACAATGGACGAGCACGTCGAAGCCCAGACGCAGCCGGTCCCGGAGGGCCTCGCCTGCGACCGCCCACTTGTCCTCGAAGCCCTGTGCCGACGGCGACTTCCCGTCCTGGATCGGCAGGTGCCACCACTCCATGTGCCGGTCGCGGACGGCTTGCTGGAGATCCACCCGAAACGTCTCGTCGTCCCGGTCCGCGTCGTCGGGATCGCGGGGCCGCCGCGGCTCAGCAGGCGGTTGGAGCCGTAAGGATCAGGTAGAATTTCCACATGATAACCGAACCCGTTGCGGAGCAAGGCGACGCAACCCCTGCATCCAGCGACGCCAGCAAGGAACTGCGAGCGGCTTTCAGGGATCATCTCCAGATCACTGGCATCCGCGACGCCTACGATCGCCTCCTGGCGACGACTCGGCTGTTGCCGAAATTCGAAGATGGCGGTGATTCTAAGGTGAAGGTGGTCTCGCTCCAGCATACCGATGGCCGCGTCTTGTATAGGCTGGAGCTATACAGGTGGGCGCTGCTGCTCTCTATCTGCGAGCCGGCACAAGAGACTTGGCGACAGCGAAGCGACGCCGCAAAGTTTCATTTCTTCCCCAGATTCGTCGGAGTTGACGACAACGCGCGCGGGAGCCTCGACGAGGACAAAGACGATGATGATAGGACGCTACCAGGCCTCCGGATCATCTCGGTCGCCGATGTCAGGGATGTTATCGACTTCGCGCGAAGCACTGATTATCCGCTCTGATCGCACCGGTGACGCGCGACCACCGGTAGGGCCGGCAGGCGAAGCCGCACTGCTGTGCCCCCCTCGACCTCAGAGATCCCCTCATTTTGCTATGTGAACCGAATAAGACGCCAGTCCTATCGAGATAGAACGTCTGGCATTCTAAAGGTTGGCAGAATAGCGCACCTGAATTAGAATGTGGTTCCTATGCATCCACAGGGAAACCGGCAGACGTCATCCGGGCGATGGCTTCGGAGACACGACCTCCTGAAATTCATCAACACCTTGTACGAAGGCGACCTGCATGCCAAGCGGGTGCTGTCACTGGCCAACGCCACCCTGGGCGTGCTGACGAGTGCGTCGCTGGCAATCCATGCGGTGGGGCGCGGCCTGGCGCAAGCCATGGGTACGTTGACCAAACATGGCGTCAAGCAGGTGGACCGGCTCCTGAGCAATCGAGGCATCAACGTCTGGACATTCTTCGCCCACTGGACGCCGTACCTCATCGGCGCCCGCACCGAAGTGGTCGTCGCGCTGGATTGGACGAGTTTTGCGGCCGACGAGCAGGAGACGATCGTGCTGTCGATGTTGACCGGGCACGGGCGCGCAACGCCCCTGCTATGGAAGACGGTGGCGTCGTCGACGCTGAAGGACAATCAGCGGCGCTACGAGTACGAGGTGCTGTGCCGGTTGCGCGAAGTGCTGCCCGACGGGGTGAAAGTCACCATCGTGGCCGATCGGGGCTTTGCCGACTGCAAGCTGTTCTACGCGTTGACGACGGAGTTGGGCTTCGAATACCTGATTCGGCTGCGTGGGGACGTCTATGTGACGAACGCACGCGGCGAACGGCGCGTGGCCGCCGCGTGGGTTGGCGCCGGCGGGCGTGCGCGGCGATTGGTGGGGGCTCGGGTGACCGACGTACACGAGTGGCCGGTGGGCGCTGTCGTGTGCGTACACGATCAGAAGATGGACGAACCGTGGTGTCTGGTGGCCAGCGAAGCGTCGGTCCCGACGCGGGTGTTGATTCGCCACTACGGCAAGCGCTGGGGGATCGAGGCGGGCTTCCGAGACATCAAGGACATGCGCTTCGGGATGGGGCTGTCATCGATGCATGTGTCGCGCCCGGACCGGCGGGACCGCTTGCTGCTGCCCCTCGACACCACACCTTCCAGCCGTCCGGAGTCGGCGCGCGAAACGAACCATGGAAGGGAGAGGGACAGAGGGAGAATGGATCAGAGCGGCGGTAACGGGAACGACGGGACGAACAGGGCAGCGCCTCGGGCTTGCGCTCTTCCTGCTAGGCTTCCAACGACACGCACACTTTTCGCCCGATGGCTGAGAGTGCTTGATCGAGGCGCTTCATACTCGATGCCCGACCGGGATCGAGAAGTCGACGCACCTGAAGGTGCTGCCCTTCGAGCGTCCGGGCCAACTCGTTCATGTTTACGCCTTCTTGCCGCATCGCCACATAAAGTGCCGCCTTGACCGCGACGTATACTGGAACGGCAACACGGACCTGTCCACGTTTCAAAGGGCTCGGAGCGGGAATATCATCGCGCTCTACGATGCGGCCACCGATGGTTTCGGCAAGACAGTCGGCGGCCATGTCGATGGCGTCGTCGCGATCCTCTCCTTGAGTGATTGCATCCGGCAGATCCGGAAATGTTACCGTGTAACGTCCATCCGATTCAATCTCCAGATGCGCCGGATATGCAAAATCCATGTGCTTCCACCCAATGACTCATCTAACAGGTGAGTCGAGGGCACCACGCCCCTCGACTCACCGCCATGTCTCACCATTCTCCTCACGGTACGAACCAGTCATCTACTCCCAGTTGCTTCAGAACACCAGAAACTGTGCCAGTTGTCAAATCGTTCGTAGTCCACGGAATTCTTGTCTTGCGATCACCCAAATAAATCGTCCGATGTGATCCTTTGCTCTCATGGTTCTTGATGTCGAATTCAATGCCGCGCTTGCGCGCCTTACGTCTAAGTTTTCTGATGAATTCCCTGGTGTTCATGCCTGATTACTCCTTTAGTAGTGCTCATTTTCCCTGCTCCTGTCGTTAGATCGTCACAGCTCAATTGCTGTACCTGAGAGGATACCGTACGGATCTGTACCATGTCAAGGCGGAATCCTCGGCGGGGTGCACGTCAGAAAAGTGAGGGGATTCGTTCCGGGGTATAGGACAAGGCTTGATCGGCCGACAGTCTGTCAGTGGATGGACTGTCAGCACGAGGACCCGATCATGCCCGATGAACAGATTGCGGCGCTGGAACGCCAACACGCACACCTTCGCAGTCAATTCGCCTCCATCGGCGAGATGCGCTCCGGTTCGCTAACCGAACGCTTCCGACCCTGCGGCAAGCCCAGGTGTCATTGCGCCAAGCCAGGCGACCCCGGGCACGGGCCGGTCCTGTCGCTGACGCGCAAGCAGGCCGGCAAGACGGTCACACGCATCATCCCGGCCCACGCCGGGTCGGAGACGCAGGCGCGGCTCGCCGAGTATCGCCGCTTCCGGCAATTGTCGAAGATGTTCATCAAGGTCAACGATGCCCTGAGCGAGGCGCGTCTGGCGACCGGCAGCGCAGCAAAAAAAAACCGCAGACCGCGGTGATCGCCAAGTCGCTGGCGGCCGAAGCGACACGGGAGATCGAGCGGCTGCTGGGGGCCGACGCGACGCAGACGCTGGGCGACTTCGAGGCGGCCGAGACGGCGGTGCGCACCGCCGTCCTGGCGGTGGCGGCTCGTTTCGTCGCCGAGCGGCTCAACGCCGACCACAGTGACCGGCACGCCGCCGGCCTGCCCTGCCGGTGCGGACACACGGCCCGCTACGCCGGCCGGCGTGCAAAGACGATCCGCACGGCCCTGGGCGCCATGACCATCGAGCGGGCCTACTACCATTGCGCGTCCTGCCGAACCGGATTCTGTCCGCGTGACCGGACCCTGGGCATCGACGAGACGACGTTGTCGCCCGCGGCGACCCGCATGACGGCGGCCGCGGCCGCCCGAGTCAGCTTCAAGGAGGCCAGCACCCTGCTGGACGAACTGGCCGGGCTCGCCGTCGACCCCAAGCAGGTCGAGCGGACCGCCGAAGCGCTGGGGCGCGTGATCGCAGCCGACGAACGCCGAGCCGTCGAGCCGGAGACGCACCGCGTCAAACCTACCCTGTATCTCGGCATGGACGGTACGGGCATTCCCGTGCGCAAGGCCGAAACCGCGCAGCGCCAAGGCAAACAGCCCGACGGTTCGGCCAAAACCCGCGAGGTCAAGCTCGCGGTCTCCTGGACGGCCGAACGCCGGCACCCCAAGACCGGCGTCCCGATGCGCGACCCGGGCTCAGTCTCCTACACGGCCGCCATCGAGACGGCCGCCAGTCGCGATACCGACCGCGAACCTTCCCCCTTCTGAGGTTGCCCCGATCCCGTGGACGGGTTAATGCTTGCGGGCTCACATCATGACACATTCTCCGATGAACGTCGTTTCCGTGTCAGTCATCGACGACAACCGCTGTGGGAGTGTGGGAATCTCGCGGCCCCGGTGCAGGGCGTGATCGGCGACGATCGCCCGCGAGATTTCCAACGCTATGCGGAGCTACCCCCTGAACGCAAAAGGTAACTTGGGGGGTCGGCGAGGTCGCCGACTCGGCCATTGGGTCCGGAACCCGTTGGTGGCGGTCCCGAGGGAACGGGAATACAGTGGCGAATCACGAGCGTGTCGTCGCTGACGAGGACCTCCTTGACGAGGAGCCGCACGATCCGTTGCCGCTCCACGATATCGAGCGTGTCGGCCGACGCCCGCAAGCGCGTCAGAAACGCCGAGAGCGTTTCGGCGAGACGCAGATGCGCGGCGCGGTCGCGAGTCTGTTCCACCAGCGCGTTCAACTCCTGTCGCAGCGTCTGCTCGCGTTGACGCAGCAACGGCATCCGCTCGCGTAGTTGGTCGAGCGACACCAAGTCCTCCTGGTAGGCGGTGAGCAACCGCTCGATGGTCTTGCCCACGCGTGCAAGGTCCCGCTCCACGGCCTGGGTCCGAGTCCGCTTGGGGTCGGCAGCCTGGGCGGCGGCCAGCCGGCGATCCAGTTCCTGTTGGATCAGGGCCGGCTCCTCGAGCAACCGCAGCACTTCGGTCCATACCACCTCGTCCAGCAGGTCCTGCCGAACCGGACGGGCATCGCACCGCGGACCCGCCAAGTGCCGCCACTGGTCGGACCCGATGCAGCGATAGTACTGAATCCTGCGCGCGGTCGACCGCGTCGAGATGCGCGAGAACGAGTAGCCGCACTTGCGACAACTCACCAGTCCCTGCACCAGGCTCGGCTCGATCGTGCGGCGGCGGGCGTGCACCTTGTTCTCGTGCAGCAGCTCCTGCGCCCGCGCGAAGGTCGGCTCGTCGACGATCGCCGGTACCGGGATCTCGATCCACTCCTCGCGCGGCCGTTCGCGGGGCGCACTGTCGCGACGCGGAACGGCGCCGCCCATCCGCAGCGTCCGCGTTACGCGCTTCTGGCGGGCCACTCCCCGGACTATCCGCGTCTTCCCGAAGCAGGCCGTGCCGCGATAGGCGGGGTTGCGCAGCATCTGCCTCACCGTCGAGGGCCCCCAGCGGGCCCCGGCCTTCCGCGTGGCCACGCCTTGCTCGTTGAGCCACCGGCAGATTCCCTCGATGCTCCAGCCCGTGACGGTGTAGTGCTCGTAGATGTCGCGCACGACGCGCGCTTCGGCCTCGACGACAACGTACGAAGCCGGTGCATCGTCTCGCTTCCGAAGATAATGGTAGCCATACGGGGCGCCGCCCATGACGCTGATCTCGCCCGCTCGCGCGCGGTGCCGTTTCCCCCGCCGAGACCGTTCGAGGATCTGGGCGCGTTCGTACTCGGCGATCATGCCCTGAAACTGCACCAGCAGCTGATCCTCGGCGGTGGCGCTCGACGGGGCATTGAGGAAGCGCGTCTCGACCCCGTGACGTCCGAGCTCTTCGATCAACAGCACCTGGTAGGCGTATTTGCGGCTCAGCCGATCCGGGCTGTGAATCAGCACGACCTCGATGTCGCCGCCGGCCGCCAGGTCACGGACCCGCTCCAATCCCGGTCGTTCGAGCGTCGCTCCGCTATACCCGTCGTCTTCGAAGATCCAGTCCCGCGGCACCTCGAGATCGAGAGTCGTCGCCCACTCGACCAGTGCCGCCGTCTGACTCGCGATCGTGTGCGCTTCGCGTTGCCGCTCCGAAGGACACGCGCGTGTAAATCGCCGCCATCTGCATGTGGACGCTCCATTCCGTGGGTGTCAACCGGACGCGTGCGGGCCGGCACCAGCAACGCGTAGGCGTGGGCGAGCTTGCCGACGAGAAGTCGATCGAACGAGTAGTCGAGATGCACCTGCCGGAGAGTGTTCCGGGGTTGTCGTTCACCCACGTCGTTGATGGACGGTGTCCACGAGCGCCGTCACTGCCCGGGTGACGACCTGGCCGAGGGAGAGTCCGCTGCGTCGGGCGTATGCGCGGATTGCGCGTACGGTGCTGACTGGCAACTTGAAGGTGACCGCGACGGTCGGCTCGACCGCCGGTACCGGGTTGCTCAGGCCGGCCGCTTCCTGCAGATAGCGGTAGGCCTGCCGGCGCGACAACGCGAACTCGCGGCCGAGTTGCCGGGCCGCCTCGGCGCGTTCCATCCGCTGTCCAAGCAGACGGTACGCGGCGTTGAGCAACCGCGCCTTCTCGGCCTTGGTGGCCCGCGCCATGCGGCATAAACATATTACTTCTTGAGACGCAAATCAAGTACCGGCCGCTCTCGCCAGCCGCCGATCACTCGGTCGAACTGGAAGTTACCTTTTGCATTCGTGGAGTAGCTCCGCATAGCGTTGGCAACTTCACCGGCAAGCTGGCCCGCTTCGGCGGAGACCCCCTGTCGGAACACGCCGCGCGGACGGCGTCCCCACCTTCACCGAGGCCGCCGAGCGAGTTCTCGAACGCCCGGCGGCTGGCGCGGCCGGTGGCACGCACAGAACTGGTGGCGGAGCATGGAGCGTCATGCCTTCCCCCGCATCGGCTGCCGTCCCGTCTCCGAGGTCAACACGGCCGAATGCTGGAGATCCTCACGCCCATCTGGCACGTCAAGGCGGAGATGCGCCAGCGCATCCGCTCCGTGCTGGAGTGGGCGATCTCCATGGACCGGCGGAATGCACGGGCTGAACCAAGCCGCAAGACGTGGATGTTTCGCAACGAGGGGGGATATCATGGGCGGCGCATTTCCTTGAGCGTTCGTTTCAGAAGAGCAGAGTTACCGTGGAGATCCTCGGCCTTCGACAAGATGTACCGCGCGACCCGGTGGGACAGGTCCTGAAGTACAAGGGACTCCCGATTGCCTTGGTCGACCTCGGCCGGGATGCCAGTGAAGCACTGCGTGCGTCGTGGTCTACCGATCGCCCGTTCCAGTCCGGCGGGGTCATCGAGAGTTCTTGGTTGCTACCGATGGTCGGCGTCGGGAGTCCCGCTGCGTCGTCTCTGCTTGCCGGCGATGTTTTTCTGGCGACGGCCGATCCGGCGACACTGATGACCATCGGCAAGGGAGTCGGATCGGCTGTCATGCAAGGCGGGAAGATCGTCGCGCACGCACCTTTCGTCGCCGCCAGCGGTGGATTGCTACCGATTGTGGCACCCATCATGCTGTTCGCGACCGTCTCATCGGTGATGATCTCTGTGCGGCTCGACCGGGTGCAGAAGTCTCTCGGCCGGCTCTACGAAGTGGTCGAGACCGTTCGCCGCCTCCTGGACGCCGAAGACTACGCGCGGTTCGAGACTGCGGCGGAACAGCTCGACAACGTCCGATCGGAATTTGAGCACTACCAGAGATTCTCCAGCGACGCACCGGAAAGGCTGTCCAGAATCAAAGACCGTGCGAGCTTGCTGCGCTCCAAGTACGGACTCCTGATGACCCGCGGCATTCATTCGGAGGACGACGCCAGATCGGCGGTGTCGGATGTCAATCGATTCTTCCTGGCAAGCCTCTGCGACCTTGAGGTCGACCTTCTCCAGTTGTACCTAGCCCTCCAGAACGATTCTGGTGTCGTCGAGTTTCGCCAATCGCGACTCTGGGAAAAGATCGAACGGTACGGCAAGGACTTCCGACGCATCCTTGACGCCGACCCGATTGGCGCCTTCCACAGGAAGTTGAAAGGAGACTTGGCCGACTCAAGATGGCCCTGGCTCCCCCGCGGGTGGCGGCGTCCCTTCGCAGGGGAACTGACCACAAGGGTGCGGAACGTGCGGGCTATTCGAAAGGACTTCAACTCGGTCCAGGCGCGAATCGAGCGCTGGATTGAAGTGTTTGAGGCCGACACGGACGAGTCACGCGAGCAGTCCATCGTCTTCTACCGTGAACCCGACGGGGAGCGCGCGCTACGCGCGTATCACACGCGTGACGTTCGACTAGAGCGGGTGGCCACGTAGTTGTTGCCGGCGAATCGTCCCGACGCCTCCGGGGTCCCTGACAATGGCGCACGAGGACGCGGCGGCGGAGATGGCCGCGATCAAGAAAGCGATCGCGACGGGCGACTCAGCCGCCCTGGAGACGTTACGGCGGCCTAGATCAGCCTGGGCATCGCGGGCCGCGTGAACCAGCTCCGAATCGCCCAGCGCCTCGACTTCACCCACGGCCTGCCGACAGGCCGCTATGAAAGCCCGCGGCGTGGCGTTGCGAGCGGCGGCGGGTACCGCGATCCGTCGGGTATGGGACGCCCGTCTCCCGCGAGCGCGGGGAAATAGATCCCCAGGGCGATAGACTCGCTCAGCACGAGGGACGTGTGGCGAGCCCACACTCTTGGTCGTGTCCGCAAGCCGATCAGTAGCCATCGTCTGACCTTCGTGCCCATGGCTCAGACGTCCACTTCGATTTCGAGCGCGTCCACGTCGAGGCGGTACTCCTCTAGCTCTAGAACAGGCCCGAAGAACCGAGCGTAGGTTCCTGCCACCGGCCCCGCAACCGTCAGGCGATCGACACCGCAACACACGACGAGATCGTCCGACAGCACGCCCTTCCGGCGCAGAAAGCGCACCGCTTCTCGAGCATGGACCTTGGGTTCGGCGTCGTCGAGCGCGAGGATCTCCTCCGGCGCGCGCCCCACGACGGCACGATCAGCGAAGAGGAGCACCCACCGCGGCGGTGACTCACTTGCCGTCGCGAAGACCGCCAGCGGCCGGGGTACCGACGGAGGTGTGACGACGATTCCTGGCGAGGGAAGCTCCTGATCGCCGCTCGCTCGTAGGATCGCCGGCGCCGCGGGCTCGGGCCAGGACGACGCCTGCGAGTGCTTCAGCCGGGCGCGCAACCGTGTCGACACCGCAGCCAGGTACCTGCCCCAGAGCGCTTCCACCTGCTTCGGGGCGCCGAGCAGCACCGCGGCGTTGAGCAGCACCATGTGGTCGTGCTCCAGCGGCCACTGCTCGGGCGTCGCTCTCGCCAGCAGGTCGATGACCGAGTGGACGAGCGGCCCCGCCAGCTCCTCTCCCACCAGATCCCGCGGCGGTTCGATCAGGCGCCGCACCGGTGCTCCGACGGCCCCGCCGGTGTCGACCGCCTCGTCGAAGGCGACATCCAGCGCGTGCTTCAGCAGAGCGCCGGCCGCGTCCTCGCCGCCGGCGTCCTTGCGTGCGGCGCCAGCGAACGGGCCGTCCCAGATCTCCTTCCGCGCCTTCTCGCGGTCGAATCGGCACCAGTCGCAGGCCAGCACCGCCAACTGCTCGAAGCCCTCCCCGACACGCACGGCAGCGCGGCTGCCGGAGCTCATCAGAGGGACCTGCAGGCCGCGCCCCAGACGCTTCTCCAGGTCCTCGATCGCCTGACTGGCGTCCGGCTCGTTGAGTCCGCGCATCGCCGGCAGGATCTCGACGAGCCGATCCGCGATCGCCTGACGCTTCGCCGGCGGCAGCGAACGCAGGTCGACCGGCGGCGCCTCGGCGGCATCGGGAACGCCGTCGGCGGCGAGCGCGCGCAGCAGCGCCAGCTTCGCGAACTCGTCTGGGATCCGCGCGCGCAGGATACGGTCCACCAGCAGCTTGCGGTTGTGGTCGACGCCGGGAATGTGGCGGTGCACATCGAGCGCGGCGACCAGCGCCGCGTAGTCGGCACTCCGCTGCACCCGCCCCGGATCGTAGGTGCGCGCCACGTGCTCGTAGACGAGCTCGACTGAGGATTCGAGGGCGTCCCTGAGCAGGGCGTCGGCATACTTCGTCGCCACATGCGTAGCTGCGCGGGTCAACACCTTGCCGACCACATACCGTGCCGCTGCCGTGATCGGGCTCGACCCGCTGGCGACCCGCCCTGCGGCGATCACCCCATCGACCACGGGCTTGTAGCGAGCGTATTGGGCATAGAGAACACGCGCCTGCTCGATTTGCTCCAGTCTGGTCTTGACCGTCGCCAGGCTCTTCGCGGGAAGATCGACCAGCGGCACGCGGCGCGCGATCTGCAGGAGCTCCCCGAGGACCGAGCGACTCGTCAGCACGATGTCGCCCAATCGCGCTTCCATGACGGGATCGTTCGTGTCCCGGTGATACAACCCGGCGACCTCTCGCACGACGCCCTCGATCTCGTTCCCGATCGCACCGAGATCGGGGCCGACCGTGTTCCCGTCCACCTGCCGCCAGTACCGTTCCTCCTTGATGCCATTCCAGACCCGGTCGCAGCGTTGCCGGATGAGGTCGGCGAGCCGCCGATCTACATCGTTCAACGCCCCGGCCGGGTCTTCGTCCGTAGCACCTGCCCGCTGCGCCAGCGCTCGCCAGCTCTTCTCGATAGGCGATACGCCGTCTGAAAGCCACTTCTCCTCCTGCACCCGCTGTTGTTCCTCGCGCAGCTCGTCGAGTTGCCTGTCGATACGTTCCTTCAGCTCGGCGTCGAGTACCGCCGACCGCATCAGGCCCACAAGGTAGCCCAGCGCAGCGGCCCCGAGCAGAATGAGCGCCATGCCCAACTCGAACCACCAGAAACGGGCGAGGCCGAATCCGGCCAGCATGAGACCGGCCCCGGCTGCCAGCCACCTGGCATGCTCACTCAACCAGATCCTCCACATGGCTCCGTCATCCCCATCGAAATCAACGTTCCACATCCCATCCGACGACCGTTCCGAGCACGTGGCATCGGGTTGGTCACCACGCCCCGCCATTTCTCCAGGAATCGGTGACAGATTGTGACACCTGCTGAGCACATGGAATAGCGCGACCCCATGTGGGGGTCACGGGAACGTACCTTCGGTTGGCGGGCTTCTTGCCCGGTCCCGGAGCTCGTCCGCGCCGGCAATCCCCGCATCGGACCCGTCTGCAGCGCGGCTTCACGCTGGCGCTGCTGATGATCTTCGCGTTGCTGGCGGTGCCGCTGCGGTCCTACGTGCAGCCGCTGATCAGCATGAGCGCCATCCCGTTCGGGCTCGTCGGCACGGTCTGGGGGCACGTCTTCCTGGGTCTGAACGTGTCGATCATGTCGATGTTCGGGCTGGTCGCGCTGACCGGCGTCGTGGTCAACGACAGCCTGATCATGGCCGACTTCATCAACCGGGCGCGGGACGTGCACGCCGACGTCGTGCGCCTGGCGCGGCAGGCCGGGGGAGTCCCGACCGACCGGCGGGATTTCGAGACGGCCGGCTTGGCGCTCGCGGTGCGCGAGGCCGGCGTGCACCGCTTCCGGCCGATCCTGCTGACGTCGCTCACCACCTTCTTCGGCCTTGCGCCGCTGATGTGGAACAGGAGCCTCGACGCCTCCTTCATGGTGCCGATGGCGGTCTCTCTCGGCTTCGGGGTGCTGTTCGCGACGCTGATCACGCTGGTGTTGGTGCCGACGGCGTACATGATCCTCGACGACGTCGGCCGGACGATGCGGCGGGTCTTCGGCGGCCGCGAGCCGGCGGCGGTGCCGGCGCCCCGGAGGAGCTCGGCCACGTTGTAGGCGGCCGTAGTTGCCCCATGCCGTCGCCGGCCGAGCTGGAACCGTCTCCTCGGGTCAGCTTCGCGCGATCTTCCACAGCCACACGATTCCCGCGACCACCAGCATCGGGATGCCGACCCACACGATGAGCACCCTTACATCAGCTTTCTCTGGCTGTGAACGGCGTCGACCACACGAATACGAAGGCGAAGGGTGCTCTTGGTAATGGCGGTCGCGACGCGGCCAGTAACGACTGCACGCGGTACCGCGCGCTTCCAACTTGGACTCGTAGATGCTCCTGAGCAATGACGCCGGTCCGTGGCGTTCGGTGCGAAAGCCGCTGCACGCGAGCGGGCACCGTCAGAACTCCCACACTCCCATGACGGTCGGCTGAATCATCAGGGGTATCCACAGTAGTGGCATCCACGTCACCCCGTATCGGATTTTCAGCCCGTCGCGGATCGGTCTGCTGCCGTACACGTCAATGTGGGGGCGAAGGAATATGTCCAGCTCGCGCTCCGTCTCGCCGGTATAAGACCTGGTGAAGGTGTCCGGGTCCAATTCCCACAGCGGAGTCTTCCGAATCCACATCATCGGGCCAGCACCGACACCGAAGACCAGGTCGGACCCGTCATCGCTCCCCCAGCGCCAGCGGTAGGCGACGCTCCCATAGAGCGGGAAGTGGTACCTGGTGTTGACGGTGTGCGGCACGTGCTGAGGGGTCAGTACAGCCGTCACCCCGATGGCCCAACCTCGACGCTCGTCCTCGCGCCAGCTGACGCGCGTCACCGTGAGCGTGGGGCCTGACGGGATGCTCGTGAAGTCATCAATGTCGAGCGGGTTGAACTGCATCCAGCCGGCGCCGACCTCAAGTTCGTGTCTGCCCTGCGCCGCAGCAGTGGTCGCGGCGGCGAGCACCAGAAAAACCGTGAGTGTCATTGTTCGCATCGCCCCTACCCTCCTGCCGGGTAGTGCGTGGACGATGACCATATCGGCTCACCGGGGGCCGTCCAGTGACCCAACCCGACGGGTGTATCCGGCCGTTCAAAGGGATCGGTCGGCGGCGCGGGCGTCGATAATGCTCGATTGGATGCGGGCCACTTCGCTCTCTGGCGTCCCGCGAAGCGCTTCCTGTTTGAGCGCGTCATAGGCGACTTCCATGTCCACGTCATCTTCGAAAAGAGGAAGATCCACACGACCGACGAGCCCGTGTTCGATGGCTACGTAGCGACCGGGGCAGGAGATGGTGTTGCCGCCGACTATGCCCGCTTCAAGCAGTGTCCGGCACCGCTCCTGCGCCTGAGCGACGGCAGGCAGGATCAACAGGCAGGCCAACGCCCGCACTGCCTCGTCATGGTGCCGGGATTGTACCCGCGGCGGTCAACTCGATGATGTACGTCGCCTCGACGCGGTGCACGTCGAGGACCTGATCCCGTTGCCGGAGGATCGCGTTCAGCGTGTTCCGCGAGTGGCCGCTCGACGCGAACATGTCCGAGTGCAGCAGGATGAATCGCACGCCGATGGACCGCAGTTCCCGCAGCATGATGTCATAGTTTTGGTACTGGTACAACTCGCCCGCGAGCCTGCGCATGTGCGGGGTGTGGTAACCGCTGTGTCCGTTCACCAGCGGGCGCCCGTGCTCGAAGATGCCGTGCATGTACCGTATGGTCTGAACGTCAGCATGCCCCACGCTCTGGCCGTAGAACGGAAGCTCGAGCACGGCCCCCGGTGCACGCCCGCGCAACACCGCACGAGCGGTCCGATGCTCAATCGTCGGGAACGGAACACGGACGCCACGTGACGCCTCGTAGGTGTCGAAGGCGACCATCGGCACCGGATGATAGCCCTCCGCGACCAGCCCGCAGACAGCGACGAAACACAGCGCCACAGACCAGGTGCGCGACAGCCGTTCGAACAGCCACCGAACTCCGACAGCAGACAGGACCGCCAGCGAGAGATACGCCAGGATGGCGAGCCGCAACGGAACGCGCAATCCGTCCATGCCAGGAACGATGTCCAGCAGTAAGTCGTACGGTCCGCTGTTCATGAACACCGTTCCGTCGAAGTAGATCACCGGTCCGAACGAGAACACGAGTCCGAAGACGCCAACGGCGGTGTAGGCCGCGGTGATACGGAAGGACGGCACCCACCTGCGGTTCCTGGCCCGCAGACCTGCCGCGGCGAGTCCGAGAGCCGCAAGCGACACAATGGTGAAGCCCGGAAAGAGCCCGTTCAGCCCGGTCCGATCGCCTGGCAGTCGACCGTTCCACATCGTGGCCGTCGGCGCGTCCAGGTAGAATTGCGCATCGGCGCTGAACACGACCATCTCGTTGCGCTGCCGGATCAGATCGTGTTCCACGCGAGCGTCCAGGTAGGCGATCATCACCGGTGAGATCACGATCAGCATGACGATCAGGGTGACTGCGAGGTCAGCCAGGATCCGCGGCTTGGACCGCACATGCGCGAGCAGTTCGACGCCGACCACCACAACGACGGCGAACGCGAAGAAATAGAGGTAGTAGCCGTTCGAGAGCCCGTTGAGCAAGGAGGCCGCCGCGAAGACGACCAGCGGCGCTCGCCGTCCCGTCTGGAAGTACCGGTGCACGCCATACAAGGCGATCGGCATCCAGCCGTACATCAACGTCTGAAGGTGTCCGATCGCGTGGGCACGGTACGTGAGGAACGCGAACGCGACGCCGCCGACCAGGGCGGCAGCCCGGCTGTCGGTCAGGTGCTTGGCGAGCAGGAACATGCCGCTGCCGGCGAGCACGAACGATCCGAGGAACGCCGCGTTGTAGGCGGCGAGCGGGTTACCGGTCAGCCACTGGATCGGAGCGGTGAAGATTGCGATACCGAACAGGTTCTCGGAGTACGCCAGGGTGTTTGAGTAGGGATGGAAGAACGGTGCGTCCCAGATCCCGCGCAGGCCGTGCAGAAAGCGGTTCGCGTCCCAGGCGAGAATCCATGCATTTATAAGCGGGTCGCCTAGACCGAAAGGAAGAGAGTCCCCGAACTGGCGGACGAGCGGCCAAGTAGCGACAACCGACACGAGCGCGAACGCGAATACGACCGTCAGGCCTTCACGGAGACACCGTCCGTCACCGACCGGTGTCCACAGTCTCGACGCGCCGTTTCGTGCCCTCATGTAGCTCGTTGGATCAACCGACGTGACTGGAACTCAGGTGCCGTGAGGTGGTCCCGATCCCCCTGGATCCGTGTTGAAGATCTCCGGCGTGCCCATCCGAAGCGCCGCTTCCAGCGCATCGAGGCAAAAGCTGGTGTCCATCGTGCTCGACAGCCGCCAAGCGAGCACGTGGACGGCTGGCCCAGTCCATGATCGCCACCAGATACAGGGAGCCCGCCGTCACCGGGATTTGTAGTGTGTAGGGGTCGGACTGGAGCGCCCTGTCGTTTTGCAACGATGGGTTCTCCAGCCCGCTCTCCGAACCGGACGTCAACGAACCCGGCCGGCTCGCCGGCTCGGTGCCGCAATCGCGGCGACGATCTCTATCGCGTGCCGGCTGTCGCCATCGCGACGTTCCAGAGCATCGCCGAGCCCGGGCGTGCGCGAGCCTCACAGAGGCTAATCCTACCCCATCTGCTACACCAATCGTCCTGTCACGCACCGGCCCGACACTGGGTCGCCGCCGAATAGGAGACCCGGTCTGCCGTTACGTTCGGTGCGAATCCACGGATAATGCGCGCGCGGCTGCTCGGGATGCGGCTCGCGACCTCCTCACGATGCAGGGCCAGATCGACCCAACTCCTCGGTCCGCGTGACGTAGTCGACGACGACCGCGCGCCGGAGGCCGTCGTCGAGATCCTCGTCGACGTGCCTGGGGTTCCCAAGCGGCAGGAGGACGCGGCCCAGGCCGCCGCGGCGCGCGGCGAGCACTTTCTCGGCGATGCCGCCGAGCGCGAGCATTGGTCGCGAGGGTGATTTCGCATTCATCGCCAAGCCGCGTACCGGACGGCCCGTGAACCCCGACACCGGTGCGGCCACCATCGTCACGCCCGCCGAGGTCGCTTCCTTGGGCGCCTCGCCCAAGCGGACGCGCAGATGCACGTCGGTGTCGCGATGCCAGGCCGGGTCAAGGCCGTGCCGGGCGGCGGGTCGAGCAAGTCGAGCAGTGCCCCGGCCGGGCGGGCGACAGCGCGCCCGACGCTTTCGAGATCATCTACTGTACGGCCGTAGCCCAAGTTTACCAACCACAAAACTAAACCAATTTAGAATCAGTGGTTTACACCGACAGAAATGCCCGAGTGGCACTACAAACGCGTACGAGCCGGGAAATCGGTCGGTCAGACGAGCGTCTTGCGGACGCCGCCGGGATGTGGGTCGACGCCGAGCGCGTCGTAGATGGCCCGCTGCTCGGGTTCGGCTTGGGTTGCCGTTCGCACATGCAGCGTGCGTCCGTCGGGCCGGCGGAAGGTGGCGGTGACGCGCTGCTGTCCTTCGAGGACGCGGCGTAGCGTGGTCCACCTGGCGTGTTCGCCGTGCGCGCGCAGCCGAGTGCGGATGACCTGCACGAGTTGGTAGGCGATGACGGTGATGAACAGGTGGCCGTCGGCCCGCGCCGGCTTGCGGTGGTAGATGGGACGCAGGCCGAGCTCGGACTTGAGCGAGCGGAAGACGGCCTCGACGTCGGTGAGCGTGGTGTAGGTGCGCCACAAGGCGTCTTCGTCCCAGTCGGTCTCGCTGCTACGCAGGCAGTAGACGCCCGGATGGGTAACCATCGAGCCGTCCTGGGGGCGGCGGGTCCAGGTGACGGCAACGGCCTGGTTGCCGGCCTCGTTGGCGGTGACGCTGATCTGGTAGTGCGAGGCGACGCGGGAATGCTTGGCTTTCAGCCGTCCGATGCGTTGCCAGACCTGGTCGAGCCGCTTGTGCGCGCGGGGGCGGGCCAGCCCGTCGTTGAGCTTCGTCAGGGCGGTCTCGAAGCGGGAGGCGAAACGCTCGACGATGCCCCGCTCCTTGTTGGCGCGCTCCTCGGAGTAGCAGTACAGGCGCACTTCGTCGGGGTCGGTCGAGACCACCTTGTGCATGTGCACGGTCTGGTCCGACTGCGTCTGGAGCGACACGGCGGCATCGGCATCGAAGCGGCGGTGGCGTTCGCGGCTGACCACCAGATAGCGGTAGCCGTTGTCGCGCAACCACGTCACACAGGCGTCGGTGGCGACACCGCGGTCCATCACCACCAGGGCGCCGACCGGCGCCTCCAGTGCTTCGAGCATCCCGGCCAGCGTCCGGTGTTCGCGGACGTTGCCGGCGAAGACCTTCGAGCGGCGCACGAAGCCGCTGGCATCGAGCATCAGGCCCAGGGTCAGCAGTGGGCAGTCGCTGCGCTTCTCCTTCGAGTGCCCGCGTTGCGCCTGCGGCTGTTCGCTCGCCTCGCCCTCGAAGTAGGTGTTGGTCAGGTCGTAGAGCGTCACCGTCGGCTGCAGGTCGAACAGCCCCATCGCGCGGTCGAACAGGTGCTCCTCGATCGCCTCGCGATGCTTCACCAGCACGTCCGAGGCGCGGTAGAGCTGCATCGCACCGACGGTCTCGAAGTCGACGCCGAGCAACTCCCCGAGACCGCTGCGCTGCTGCAGCCAGCGGTGCGTCGCGCGCTCCGAGGCGGGCGCGGCCAGACGCCCGACGATGGCGCCGGTGGCCGCGCTGCGCAGGGCGCCGTTGACGCCCAACCGGGTCAGCAGCGCCGGCAGGTCCAGTTGCTCGAGCGCCCACAGGCCAACCTGCTCCACGCCGACGCTGCGGGGACGGACCAGCCGCAACGAGTCGACATCGACCGGCTGCACATCGGTCGGTCCGGCGGTCGGCGCGGCCGCGCCGCGGGCGATCAACTGCGCCGCGATCCGTTGTGCTTCCTCCTCCACGGCAGGCGGGCAATCGGCCACCAGCGGCGCCTGACCGCTCAACGCATCGTCGATGCGGGCGCACAGCAGCGGCCAATCCGCTTGGGGAATATCGAAGTGGCGACCGAGGTTGAGGAGGGTGCGCTGGCGCACGGTGCTGCCGAGGCGTTCGGCGTGCACGAGGCGATGAGAGAAGTAGGGATTTCCGTCCTCAGTCCGCCGGGTTTGGGTGCGCCGAATGAACATGGCGCTCACCATAGCGGACGCACCCTGCCCCAGGCAACTATTACCATACGATTATGGCACTACATTCGTCTCCAGTAAAACCCGATCCTTTATAATCAATAAGTTACAGGCCCCGCACTCCCCAAAAACCGCCCAAATCTACAAAATCGTCGGCAATCCTGTTAAACATGGGGTAGCGGAAGCCGTGGGCCTGCTGCCCCGAACCAGCTGCTGGGCGCGCGGATGCGAAGGCCGCGCGCCACGGCAGGCCAACCGCGGCACGGAAGCGATGATGAACGACATCCGATGGAGCGAGCACCCGCTGTATGCGGACGTGGTGAAGAAAGTGCCGTCGGAGCTGCACCCGACGCTCGCGCGCGCGGTCGACCTGAGGGCAGCCGACGCGTGGCTGCACGAGGGCACGATGCCGGCGGGACTCGACAGCGACGGCAAGAGCCTCGGCGGCCAGCAGGGCCCGGCGTTCCTGCGCGCGGCCGGACGCCGCTACATGCGGCGTTGGGTGACCAACGAGCACGGCGAGCAGTTCGGCAAGGGCGAGGCCGGAATGCTCTTCGACAAGTGGCTCGACGAGATGCTGGCGTTCAGTGCAGGGCTGGGCGGACGCGCACGGGGCATCTCGTGGCTGCCGGGGCGGGTGGAGCAGATCGACGTTCTGGTCGACAGCCGGAGCGGCGAGCCGCCGACGTACCGCTACTACACGGTCAGGGAAGTCTGCGAGAGCAAGGCCGTACAGGCGGCACACGTACCACCAACGTTCGCCTTGGACCGCACGAACAGCGTCCCGTCGCGGATCTCGACGACCCTCCCGCGGTAACCTTCACGTGGAGACCCCCACGCGATCCGAAACCCGCGAGCTAACGGCGATTCGTCCTGAATCCGTCATCCTGTGAGCGGTATTTCGGAGCCGCATTCGCATTCAGGTAGGCCCGGGGCTGGCCGGCCGAGACGAACGCTAGTCCCCGTCTTCGATGAGTTCCAGGCTCGTCGTCATGACCATCTCGATGACCATCTCCTGGCCAACGATTGCCATGGTCATTTCGACACGCACGGTGCTCTCCGTGCCCAGGAGCAAACCCTTGCCCGCATCGAAGCGGCTGGTCCCGACTATCGTCATGTCGCCGAACTGCACTGGGACGAGCAACGACGCGGCGGCGCCGTCCGGCAGGGACAGAATCCCGGAACTGCCGATGACGACGATGTCTTCATCGATCGACTCGACGCGGTAGGAGGTAGCAGCCGTCATCAACCCGAAGCCGGGGATCGGTGACGTGAAGTCGCTGTCCCACGTCGAACCGACGCCGACCGGCACGGTGGGCAGGGGCACTAAGAAGGACCCCTGCGCCCACTGGCTGCGTAGCGCCTCGTCGCTGAGCATGCTGTCGAAGAGCGCCGGGACGGGCAGATCCCGCAGCTCCGCACGCAGCGCTTCGCGCATTCCTTCGAGGCCGGACATCTCGACCACCACACCACGCGGATCGAGAACGACCGTGACACTCGTGCCGGCAACCGCATCGAGAAACGCCCCGGAATCTCCCTGATCGGCCGGGTCGACATTGGTCGATCCCATCGGCCAATCAAAATTCATGTGCACCTGCTCGGTGGTCATGCGCACGGTGGCGTTGCCGGAGCCGTCAACTTCCAGAACGGTCCAGCGCTCCGTACTGCCCGAGCGCATGGTCGCCGTTCCCATGTCTTGCGGCAACTCGGTCTCGACTTGTTGCGACTCGCGATAGACGAGGTCGGTTCCGCCCTCCAGCTTCCATGCCAGCTCGACCCTCTGCACGGCGGCGTGCATCACTGCTGCTGCGCCCGCCAGAACCAACGCGGCGCACTGCGCTGGTAGAGCTCTGCGGGCTGGTCGGCCCCGACCTGCCCCCCCCCCCCAGAGATGCGGTTTTTGCTAGCGCAAACCGGGGCCTGCGGCCCCTAACCAATCTCGGACAGAGAGCACCGATGGCGCGCCCGCGCATCGATACCAACGCCCGGCGTTCGCGGCAGGTCGGCATCCGCCTGACGCCGGCCGAGGCGCGCGTCGTCGAGGCGGCGGCGGCGCGAACCGGCCGCCCGCCCGTGGCCTTCATCCGCTCGGCGGCGCTGGCCGCGGCCGGCGCGGCGAGCCGACTCCGCGAGCCGGCCCGGACCGAGGCGACGGCCATCCGGCAGGAGCTTCGGCGCATCGGCGCGAACTTGAACCAAGCGCTCCGGCTCGCTCATGCCGGCCGCGATACCGACCTTGCCACCGCGGTCACCGCCGTGCGCGACGTCGTCGCACGGAGGCTGGCTTGATCCCGCGCATCCACGACGGCGGCCGTGGCGTGCGCGGCCTCGTGGCCTACATCACCCACGACGCCTCGTCTCCCGACGAGCGGCAGCCGACGAGCGCCGACCGCGTCGGGCTGGTCGTTGGCCTGAACATCCCGACCGACGACCCGCACCTCGCCGGCCTGATCATGGCGCGGACGGCGGCAGACGCCGAGGCCATCAAGCAGCTGGCCGGCACCTCGAGCCGCGGCCGGAAGCTGAAGGCGCCGTTCTACCATTTCTCGCTGTCGTGGTCTCCGGACGAGCCGCGCCCCGACCGCGTCGAGATGTGCCGGGCGACGGAAGAGGCCCTCAAGTCGATCGGCATGGACGCGTGCCAGGCCCTCGTCGTCGGGCACACCGAGACCGCGCATCCGCACGTGCACGTGGCGGTCTGTCGCGTGGATCCGGAGACCGGAAAGGCCTGCGGGCGGAAGAACGACGCGAAGAAACTCTCGACCTGGGCGGCGAAGTACGAGCGCAGCAGGGGGCGGGTCCAGGTGCCGAATCGTATCGCGCGGCGCCAGGCCCGCGAAGAGTACCGCGCGGTCGTCGACCTGCAGGTCGACGACCGCGTCCCGGTCGATGAAGCGAAAACGAAGGCGCGCGCCGTGGTTCCGCTGCCCCCGATGCCGAGGAAGCGCGGCGCGGGCCGGGAGGCCCGGACAGCGGCGGAGCGGCAGGAGTGGACGGCGCACTTCAAGGCGCAGGCCCAGACCCAGACGCCGCCGGACCAGGCGCGGCGCGAGCGGGTGCGGTTGGCCCGTACGCATCGGCGGCGGCGCCGGCGGCAGAAGGTCCTCGCGCCGCTCACGAAATTGCAGATGTGGAAGCGCGCGCCTCGCACAACGCCCGGCAGGACGGAGCCGACGACGAAAGCGACGCCGGCGCGAATCTCGGGCCCTGACCTCCAGCGGCTCGAAACGCAGATCAGCGCGAAGCGCGACCAGACCCGCGACGAGCTGCGCGACGCCGAGAGGGGCGTGCGCAAGGCCGAGCGCGGCGCCCCGCGGCAGCAACGCACATCCGCGCCCGCGAGCACGACGCGCGAGCGCGAGGCCCGCGAGACGTTCGAGGCGGCCGTCCGTGACGAGCGGGCCGCCCAGCGCACCCAGCAGGCCGTCGCCCGCGACCTCGCCGCGGCCCGCGATGTCCTCGCCGACGCCACCCGCGCGGCGTCCCGCTGGACGCCCAACCGTCAGCGCGCCAGCGAGCAGCGCCGCGCCATCTTCGATGCCGAGGAACGCCTCGACCAGGCCCGCGACGCCGAGCTGGTAGCCGATAGCCGGGCCAGATGGGAAGCGCATAACCGGCAGGAGGCGCGCGACCGCTGGCGCGCCGCGGCGGCCGACAAGCGCCGGGACCGGCAGGACCGCCGTCAGCGGGCGCGTGAGAACCGCCCGGCACGTCGCAGGCTGCAGAGGCTCCGCCAGCGCGTGGCGGATCTGAGACGGCGCCTGACCACCCTGGACGCGGCGCTGAAGGCCGTCGAACGGGTTTTCGAGCGGCTGGGATTGTCGACCTCAATGAGCGGGTCAAAACCGGCCATTTATGGGCGCCTCAAAACCGGCCATTTCCGACGGCCCGAGACTGGAGTCGAGATCTACTTCACGGCGTCCTCTGTTGGCAAGGTGTTTGCCGGCGCGCTAGCCGTCACGCCCGAAGCCTCTGGGCAGCTCGACAGCCCCTCCAGTACCGACAGATCCAGATCGCAGACCTGCTCGGGCAACTCCGCAGTCGCGGAGCCGGCCAGCGATTCCGGCAACGCGTCCCGCCACTCCCGGTACTGTTCCTGCAACTCCAGGAGCGTCTGCACGGCGTCGTTCCACTGCTGTGGCCGCGACTCCGGTCCGCTGGCCGACGGTACCGGATCCGGGATTCGCCGGCCTTGCGCCGCTCCCGATAACGTGCCTGCCGTTCCGCGTTCGTCAACGCCACACGACCATCCTGCACCGTTACGTAACGGAGCGAGGAGGAGGCGGTCGGCCGAGCGTTCGAGGCGCAAGCGTGGCGACAGACCCACCGCTCGGTTGTCATCGGCATCGGTGTATGCGTGCGCGTTGGTCCGCGACAGCGTGCGCGAGGTAATGCTCCGAGCGGAGGGAGGGCCTTGTCTGGTCTGGTCTCCCGGGTAGAGGTTCCGAGCCGGACGTCGGTGTTGGTCATGCCCGGCCGGGTTACCCTCGCGAGACGGAACGGCCGGGCTGGGCCGGAGGGTGTGGTCGACGACGACGAGCGGGAAAAGGGCGTTCCGTCGAGCGACCACTCGAGTGTCGCGGAAGGCTCGTCTGGCGCACGCGGTGCCCGTGGAAACGATCGCTGGCGGTTGTTGCGCCAGGCGAGCCTGGAGGCGGCGCTCTCGCGCGCGCGGACCACGTCCGGATGGGCGTTGACGCTCGGCCGCGCGCGAATCCTCCGCTCCGCTGTGTTCGGACTGCGGCCCGGTGCGAAAGCGCCGGATGCGCCACCGACTCCCCACCGGTTACGCACCTCCCGTCGACTCTACCAAGGTGGTCCGCACGCGGGTGCGCCAGCTGCGCGGCCCGCACTTGAGCACGTGCGCGTGATGCAGGAGCCGGTCGAGCAGCGCGGTGACCGCGGCGGTGTCGCCGAGCAGCTTCCCCCACTCGTCGACCGGGCGGTTGGAGGTGAGCATCGTCGAGGCCCGCTCGTAGCGGCGCATGATGAGCTCGAGCAGGTCCTCGGCGGCGGTGTGGGGCAGCTTGCGCATGCCGAGGTCGTCGATGATGAGCAGGTGCGCACGGGCCAGCTCGGCGAGGTATTCCTTGCGGGTCTCGGCCAGCGTCGCCTCGGCGAGTTCTTCGAGGAAGGCGTGCGTTTCCCGGTAGAGGACGCGATAGCCCTGCTGGATCGCGGCGCGTCCGATGGCCTGGGCAAGGTGACTCTTCCCGGTACCGGGTTGGCCGATCAGGAGGACGTCCTCGCGCTTTGCGATGAAGCGTGCGGTGGCGAGCTCGAAGACGAGCGCGCGGTTGATCTTCTTGTTGAAGTCGAAGTCGAAGCTGTCGAGCGAGCGGTCCGGGTCCCGGAATCGGGCCTGCTTGTGCCGGCGGGCGAGCAGGCGGTCCTCGCGGCGCTGGAGCTCGTCGGAGACGAGCGCGGCGAGCAGGTCGATGGGGGCGAGCTGCTCGGTCTGGGCCTGGAGCAGGCGCGTCTCGAGGACGTTTGCCATGCCGGAGAGGCGCAGCTTGCGCAGCGCCTTGTCGAGTTCGACGAGATTCATGAAGGGTCTCCTGTTCTGCGGTCGATCAGATCGCGGTAGACGGTCAGTTCGCGGATGAGCGGGTCGACTTGGCGCAACGACAGCGGCGGCGCGCCGGGGTAGCGGTCGAGGTAGCGCTTCAGGAAGCGGTAGGTGGGCACGCCGAGTTCGAGCGCGGCGGTGGCGGCGTGTTCGACGACGGCGGGACTGTGCTTCCTGGCGAGCGAGAGGACGCCGAGGATGCGGCGGACGCCGGCGGCGCCCTCATGGCGGTGGATGTGGTCGCAGACGGCGGAGATGGCGGGACCGGCCCGCTTGGCGGCGGCGAGCAGGGCCAGGGTCTTCGGCGGGGTGCGGGTGGGCCGGTCGTCGTCGGCGATGCGATGCCAGCCGCGCTGCGTGCGCAGGTGCTCGCGCAGCAGTTGGCCGTTGCTCGGGTCGAGGAGGCGGACGTGGATGTCGTCCCACTGCACGTCGACACGTCGACCGATCCAGCCGGGCGGCGCCGAGTAGTAGGCCGAAGCTACCTCGACGCAACCGTCCAGATGCACACTGCGGCGGCCGTACTGGTAGTAGCGGAACGGCTCGAGGGGCAACGGGCCGAGCGCGGGGCGTTCTTCCTCGAACATGGCGGCGACCTGGCGCTTGGTCGTACCGTGGATGCGGGTGTCGGCCCAGCGCTGCTCCCAGCGGTCCAGGTACGCCTGGCCGTCGTCGAGATGCTCGAAGCGGAGACCGCGCAGCGGCGTTTTCTGGGCGTGACCGACGCTGGCTTCGACTTTGCCCTTCCGATCGGGATCGCGGACGCGGCACGGCAGGGCGACGACGCCGTAGTGGGCGAGCACGTCGCGATAGAGCGGATTCAGCGTCGGGTCGTAGATGTCCGGGGTGAGGACGCCCTCCTTGAGGTTGTCGAGGACGACGACGCGTACGGTGCCCCCCAGGCGACGGAACGCGCGCTCGTGCAGCTCGGCCCAGACCTGTGCGCTGGAACGGTGAACCAGCAGCCGGACGGCCTTGCGCGAGTAGCCCAGGGCGAGGACGAAGAGCCGTGTCCGGCGGTACTTGCCGGTGTCCGGGTCACGGACCATCGGCCCCTCCCCGTAGTCAACCTGTGCTTCTTCTCCGCGGTCCGTGGTGATGACCGCCCGGGCCTCGACGGCGGGCTGCTGCCGGACGGTCGAGACGAAGCGCCGCACGCTCGTATAGCTCGCCGGGAAACCGTGGTCGTCGACCAGGTCCTGCCAGACGGCCATGGCGTTGCGGCCGCGGCTGAGCGCGTCGACGATCAGCTCGCGGTACGGCTCGCACGCGCTCGCCTGTGGCGCTCGACTGGGCCGCTGCGCGGGGACGGGCGCGTCGGCGTCGGCGCCCTTGCCGGCGGCCGTGACCGGCAAAGAGTCGGTGGGCGCCTCCGGCGAAATGGCCGGTTTTGCCGGGCGAGCGGGAGGCCGGCCACGACCCCGCACGGTCAGGCCGGCTGCCTTCAGGTAGCTGCTGGCGGTCTCGCGCCGGACCCCGGTGGCCTCTTCGATCCGCCGCAGCGACCAGCCGAGGCGCCCCAGCGCGAGAACCTGTTGTCGTTTCTCTTCCTTCAAGACGTTGCTCATGCCAGCAGGAACGTCGTGTTCCAGGCCGGCGTCAACGTCTCGGGCCGCTATCGGAAATGGCCGGTTTTCAGCCGCCCACTAATGGCCGGATTTGGGCGCCCACCGAGGTTGTCGAGACGGCCGGCACAGCCGGCGCCACCCCCCGACCGCAGCTCGTCGCTGTCGAGCATCATGCGTGACCTCGACAAGAACCTCGAACGCGACTACCCCGCGCCGGCCCCCGAGCCCGCCCGGGTCGCCAGGCCGGTGCGGCCGCCGGCCTCGACAACCCCGCCGGCTCCCCGCGTTCGCCAGCAGCCGCCCGCTCGGGAGCGCCCGCCGGCTGCGGCGCCCGCCGGTGCGCGCGAAGCAGGCCCGCATGCGCCGCTGATCGAGAACCTGATCGGCGCGGCATGCGCTGGCGGTTCCCGCCTGTCACGGGTGCGCTCGCAGTTCGAGCGGATGGACGCGGGGGACGGCGTCAAGCGCCTGGTGCTGCAGGCGGTGGATCCGGAGCTGCTGGAGGTGGTCGTCGGCCCCCGACTGGCCCCGGCGTGGGTGAAGCCATTGCGCGCGCAGTACGCCCGCTTCAAGCAGGCGTATCCGGCCGACTGGGTGGACGTCGAAGAGGTCTGGCAGCAGCAGCGGGCGCGCTGGTGGTCGCAGCACCAGGAGCGGGCCGCCCAGGCCGTCAATCCGCCGCGCCCGCCGGCCCGAGCTGCCGGCGCGGCCGAGAAGGCGCGGCGGCAGCAGCTCGGGCCCGGGCACGACCATTAGAGAATCGCCCGCAGCCGAGCCCACCGTCCTCGCTCGTACCGTCGACCGCCGGAGTCGCCGATTGCGATCCAGTGCGACAATACTACGTGCGCCGGGTCAGGCGACATCGGGACGATGAGCGGAACGACCACTGAACTGACGGCGGCAGTCCAGGAGTACTTCGCGGATCTGCGACGTGTCCGGGCATCTGGGGGCGCAACTCAGGAGTGGTCGCTGTATGGACCGCTCAGGAACCTCCTGACGGCAGTCGGCGCGACGCTCAGGCCGAAGGTGTTCTGCGTTCAGGAACTCGCCGACCAAGGTGCAGGCCATCCCGACTTCGGTCTCTACGCGGCGAAGCAGGTGCAGAGGGGCATGCCGCGCGAGGGGCAGACGCCGGAGCGCGGCGTCATCGAGGTGAAGTCCCCGGCGGACGATGCCTGGCTCACTGCGTCGAGCGATCTGGAGGGGTTCGCCCGCGACCTCGGCCACGTCGACGAGACGGGCGCAATCGGGTCGACCTTCCCTTGGGACGACGAGCGGCGACTGCACTTGCAGGCCAAGCTCGACGCCGTATTCTTCCACCTCTACGGTGTCACCGACCGTGACGACGTCCGGTACATCTGGTCGACTTTCCCAATCGTGGAACGACAGGACACCGCCGCGTACGGGCGCTATCGCTCCCGTGACCTCTGTCTGGCGTACATGAACGCGCTGGCCGCCGGCCGCCCGGATACCGTGCCCAGCGGGTAGCGGCCAGTATCCATGACAGGTGCATGATGTCACTGCCCAGACCTCGGGTCTGCGTAGAGACCAGCATCGTCAGCTATCTGACGGCACGGCCGGCTCGGGACATCGTGATCGCGGGCCGCCAGCAGGCGACACGCGACTGGTGGAAGACCGCCCGCACTCGGTTCGATCTCTTGATCTCCCAACTGGTTCGAGAGGAAGCCGCGGTCGGTGATCCCGGGGCGTCGCGGGCTCGTCTTGACGCGCTCGCGTCGCTGACAGCGCTCGCCGCCCCGATGGAAGCACGAGAACTGGCTCGGCGGCTGGTGGATGCTGGGGCTGTGCCGGAACGGGCGGCGCGGGACGCGATGCATGTCGCCATCGCCGCGGTCCACAACGTGGAATTCCTCGTGACATGGAACTTCCGGCACATTGCGAACGCCGTGGCGAGGCCGCGGATCGAGTTGGTCTGCCGCCGAGCCGGTGTCGGACCCCCTGTGCTGTGTACCCCTGAAGAACTCGTCGAGGTGGAGAGTAGAGGACGATGAACGCTGACCCAATCCTGGCCGAACTGTGGGCAGTACGAGACCGGCTGGCAGCCCGGTTCGACTACGATCTGGATGCCATCTTCCGACACGTCAAGGAGGAGGAGGCGAGGTCGGGCTTGCGCTACGAGGAATGCCCGTCTCGCAGGCTGGCCCCCGCGACGGGTGGCGTCGGGGAGTCTGGCGAGCGCGACGATAGAAGCTCCGCGACGTGAGAATCGTGCGGGATGCCACGGCGCTCGGCTGTTCGCGGACGCGGACCGACCATTTTCGGGACGGGAGCCCGTCTGCGGACGGTCTCTGCGGTCCGGTGCCGTCCGGCGCGGGTAGAGCGACTGCAAGGAAGGACCTGGTGGAACTGAGTCAATGAGCGACGAATCCGAGGTACGGCGGATCGAACCGCCGGTAGTCGTCAAGAGCTTTGCCGACCTGGATGGGGAGTCGCGGTCGGCGATTCGGCGGGCCGCCGCAAGCGGGCACGTCGAAGCGCTCGCGGGCCGCGTGCGGGCTGTGCGCAGCGTTCGACGAACTGGACGCAGACGGCCTGAGCGATGACGCTCAAGAGGCGCTCTGGCGAACCCACGATCTGATGGAAGAAGCTCGCTCGGCACTGGATGAGGCGGGGAAGGACTAGGCCACCCGACGGACCCTGTCTCTGGCGACCGAGAGGAACGGAGGAACATGCTTGAGACGTTGGCGCTCGCAACGGCGATCACAGCCATGCTCGCCTCCGTCTGTTCTGCAAGGTGTGCTTTCCTGGCGTACCGTCTGTCCAGGAAGATCCAGGACGATTTGAAGAGGGACGAGACAGTCATTATCGGGCGATTGCAGCACCCAGACTTGCCCAACGAAAATCACCGCCTGTGCGTTGTTGCTTGCACGCTATTCAACAACTCCAGCGGCGGCCCGGTCGGTCCGTAGTCAGCGAGCGACGGCATCGCGCAAACGCCTCAGGCAGTGGCTGACGCGCCGGTCGAGCTGGGGAACTTCGCGCTGGTCGGCGGCGCGATCCATGTAGACGCGAGCCGAGACAAGCACGGCGGCGAGCTCTTCGAGGAAGCGCCGGTCGACCAGGACGTGATCCGACCGCTCCAATCCAGGGTGTCGCATGATGCGCCTCAGATCGGACTACCGGTCGGCCGCGTTCAGGGCGATCAGGACGAGGAAGCTCGCCACGCCGGTCCACGCGCCCAGGACACGGCGGCTCGTCACTCTCTCGCTGTAGGTGGCGATGTAGCACGGATGCAGCTCCGGCGGATGCGGCGCGAGGTTCCTGCCGGGCGGGTGCGGGGTCGCCACGTGCGCGGCGACCGGCACGATGAAGGGAACCAGGAACCCGCCGAGGAACCACTTGAGGGGGGTCGCAGGCTCCTGCGCGTCCTGCTCGGCGACCTCGATGATGGTCGCGCAGGTCGGCTCCGGGGCGGCCGTCGTGGCCGGCTGGACCGCGGACGCGAGCTCGAGGGCTCGGGCGCGGAGCGAGCCGGCGTGAAGGGGGGCCACAGCGACGGCCGCAGCGAGCACGGCTGTGATGGTCTGCCTCACGGTGAACCTCCTCAACGAATTCCGCCCCCCGGCCACGAACCGCGAAAGCCCCGCATCCTCCAACGAGGCCCCGCCATTCGAAAGGATGTTGACACGCCGGGGGGACGGGGACCCTAGAACATCCTCAGCCCGTTTGTTCTTGAGTGCGCCGAGGCGCCGGTTGATGGCGACGACCGGCCAGACCGCCAGCCCCAGGATCAGCCCGAGTCCGACGTTGCGCCACTTGTCGCCGTCGCGAGCGGCGGCCATCCCATCGACGTAGGCGGCATCCCGCGCGGTCCGGATCTGGCGTTCGCATTCCTCCGCCATCCCGACCATTGACGCGGATGCCGTTCTCCAGCTCTCGCTCGGTCTGGCCCGGCGCAGGCGCGGCACTGAGCGACGGTCAAGGTGGCGTTGTTTGGCATTGCGCCTCAAGATACACCAACGGC
The DNA here is from genome assembly GCA_963662835.3 of Vicinamibacterales bacterium. Taxonomy (GTDB): domain Bacteria; phylum Acidobacteriota; class Vicinamibacteria; order Vicinamibacterales; family UBA8438; genus WTFV01. Next base: position 3,662,928 of record CAXXVU020000002.1, on the reverse strand, counting down.
GGCTTGCCGATCCCGTGCGGAGACCGAGCCGGTTTCATCCCCGTTCTCGCATTTCCTGGACGGAGGATGACCATGCACTATCGACTCGCGTTCGCGATCGTTCTCTTGACGGCGGCGCCAGCTTCGCCGCAAGAACCCGGCGTCGAGCTCGAGCTCGGCGCCGGCTGGTTCCAGTTCAACCCGACGCGAATGCCGGCTGGCGGCGGTGAGTTGTGGGCGTGTCTTCCGGGACATCCAGGCTCGAAAGGAGGCGTTTTGGGGCGCGAGTACGTTCGCTTGCCGCCGCGCCGGGTGGTGCCGCCCCAGAGGACCGACCCTGCCATCAGGCAGCCGCCGGAACGGTCCATGGTCCATGGAAGGCTGGTACCGTGCGTCGGGTTCCACCTCGGAACGGAGGACAGACTGAGGGGAACGAGCCTCGTCATTGGCGGTAAACGCCTTTATTTGCAATAAGTTGTAGTGAGTTGACGTCGGAAGCCCTGCCAGCCAGGACCGCGACGGGCTGAAAGGTTCCCGCCCCGTGTGCGCGCGACGCTCTCACAATCGCCAGCGGCTCGCGACCAGGGTCGGACACTGACGGCAGAGAGATCCCGTGTCGCGGTGCTCGCCGACGAAGCTGCCCCGGAACTAGCGAAAGCGTAACCGGCTGCTGCCAGCTTGGCTGCTCGAAAAGGGTGCGCGACTCGCGGAGCTACGCGCCACGGCGAAGAGCCGGTTCCCAACTCAGCCGGCACTGACGTTGGCCGCGACGTTGGTACGGTTCGCTGCCGGAGCGGGTAGACTGCCCGGGGGCCTCTACATGTCATCGACCGTCGGGTTCATCGAGAACGTGGCCATCCGTAAGGTCTGGCCGACGGAGCATGCCGACTTTACGCCGTGGCTCCAGACGCACATCGGCGAGCTCGACAACGTTCTCGGGCTCGGATTGACCAACCCGCAGAGGGAGGTCGGTGCCGGGGACTTCAGCATCGATCTCGTTGCGGAAACCAACTTCGGCGATGTCGTCATCGAAAACCAGTTGGGTGTGGCTCTTCTTCGTTGACCGTTTTTCCCCCTGTTCATAGGCATTTTCGCCCGCGGACGGTTCCTTTTCTGTTCATTTTCGCGGGGACAGAACTCCGGACAGCGCCCACCCGCCTCTTTCGGGCAGGCAGCCCGATCTGATCGCGGCGCTTGGCGCGTCGGTCGATTCCCTCCGGCGCGCTCCCTCTGGACATTTGCGGGGCGTTTTGCTACGGTCTCGTGGGAAGGGAGACGCTGCTGTGACGACCGTGGCGACGACGCGATTCTCGGGCCGTGCGTTCGGCGTGCAGGAGATGACGTTGATCCGCGAGGTCGTGCAGGAGTGTTCGGGTCTGAGCCGGATGGAGCTGGCGCGCACGGTGTGCGAGTTGTTGCGGTGGCGGCGGCCGAACGGGCGGCTGAAGGCGCGGGAGTGCCGGGAGTTCCTCGAGCGGCTCGACGCGGAGGGTGCGCTGGAGCTGCCTGCCAAGCGCCGGGGCCGCGCACTCGGTTCGGTCACCCGCGTTCCCCGGACGGCGGCAGGGGAGCCGGGGCTCCCGCTGGTCGGCAGCGTGCGCGATGTCGAGCCGCTGGCGGTCGAGTTGGTGCGCGAGCCCGCCCAGCGCCTGCTGTTCCGGGAGCTGGTGGGACGCTACCACTACCTTGGGCACACGGTCCCGTTCGGCGCTCACCTGCGCTATCTGGTGTTTGCGTCGCGGCCTCAGGGGGCGGTGGTCGGCTGCCTGCAGTTCTCCAGTCCGGCGTGGCGCATGGCGGTCCGGGACCGCTGGGTCGGCTGGGATGATCGGACTCGGGCGCGGAATCTGCAGCACGTGGTCAACAACAGCCGCTTCCTGTTGCTGCCGTGGGTCGGGGTGAAGAACCTGGCCAGCGCCGTTCTGGCGCGGGGTCTCTCGCAGTTGGCGGTGGACTGGCCGCGCCGTTACCACGTCGAGCCTTGGCTGGTGGAGACGCTGGTGGATGCGCGCCGCCACCACGGGGGTTGCTACCGCGCCGCCAACTTTGTCGCGTTGGGCTCGACCAGCGGTCGCGGTCGCATGGACCGGCACGGTCGCCGTGCCGGTGAGGCGCCCAAGACGGTCCTGGTTTATCCTGTGGTCCGGCATGCGCAGCAGCGGTTGCGGGAGAGCTGAGCGATGCGAGCCGTTGTCCCCACTCGCCCCGCCCCGGCGCCGTATGCGGCGGCCGAGGCCGCCTTCGCCGAGGCCAAAGCCTACCTTTCTTCGCGCGAAGCACAACAGATGAGCGAGAGCAACCTCGAACGGGAGTTGCAGCGGCGGGGGCAGGAGTTGATGCGCAAGCTCCTGCAGGGGCACCTCGAACAGCGCAGTCCGGGGGAGGCCGCCGGTCCGGTCGCGGGGGCCGACGGTGTCGAGCGCTCGCAACGGCGCGTGCACGAACGCCGCATCGAGACGACCTTCGGCACCGTGGCGGTCGAGCGCGTGGGCTACGCGCGTCCCGGTCATGACAGTCTGCATCCGCTCGATGCCGCGCTGAACCTGCCGGCTGAGCGTTACTCGCTGGAGGTGCGCCGGCGGGTGGCCGAGGCGGCCGCCTCGCGGTCGTTCGACGAAGCGCTGTTCGATCTGTCTCGCAGTACCGGGGCCGAAGTGCCCAAGCGTCAGGCGGAACAGTTGGTGGCTCGTGCGGCCGAGGACTTCGACGCCTTTTACGAGGCGCGCCGTGCGGCGACGGGCGAGCCGCCCCCCGAGGGGTCGGTCGTCGTGCTCACCTTCGACGGCAAGGGTGTGGTGCTGCATCGCGACGACCTGCGCGAGGCGACGCGGCGGGCGGCCGAGAAGCGCCGGCAGCAACGGGAGCCGCTCTCCCTGTTCCAGCGCCTGAAGCCGGGCGAGAAGAAGAACGCCAAGCGCATGGCGACGGTGGCCGCCGTCTACACGACGGCGCCGTTGGTGCGCAGCCCCGAGGAGTGCCTGCGGAGCCTGATGCCACGACAGCCGGGCGCGAAGCCCCCGCTCGTGCGGCCCCGCCCGGTGGCCAAGCGGGTCTGGGCGAGCCTGCAACGCGAGCCCTGGGAGGTGGTTGCCGAGGCGACGCTGGAAGCCGAGCGCCACGACCCCGAGCACGTCAAGCGCTGGGTCGTGCTCGTCGACGGCGCCGAGACGCAGCTCGACCTGGTGGAAGCGAGCGCTGCCGCCTACGGCGTGGACGTAACGGTGATACTCGACATCATCCACGTGGTCGAGTACGTCTGGAAGGCGGCGCACGTGTTCCATCGCGAGGGGAGCCCCGATGCAGCGCATTGGGCCTGGACGCGCGTGCAGAGCATTCTCGAGGGCAAGGCCAGCCGGGTGGCGGCGGCGATGCGGCGTGCGGCGACCGTCGCCGGCCTGTCGAAGGACACCCGCAAGCCGGTCGATACGTGCGCCGACTACCTGCAGAAGTACGCGCCGTATCTGCACTACGACCGCTACCTCGCGGCGGGCTATCCCATCGCCACTGGCGTCATCGAAGGGGCGTGCCGGTACCTGGTCCGCGACCGGATGGATTTGACCGGTGCCCGCTGGCGCCTGGTGGGCGCCGAGGCGGTCCTGAAGCTGCGGGCGCTACGAGCCAGCGGCGACTTCGATCCGTACTGGGACTTCCACGAAGCGCGCGAATACGAACGGAATCACGCCCAGCGATACGCTGCGCGGACAGCCCCGCCGGTCAGCGAGCCGCCCCCGCCGCCCTCTCCACCACGCCTTCGACGCGTCAAGTAGCTCTTGCCATGCCGCTTGCAGAAGCCCCCTGGGCCGTCGACGAAGAAGAGCCACACCCAAACCAGTTCGGACGGAGCGACCACCGCCACCTCGGTCAACTCGTGACTTACCTGTCGCAACGGGACGTTGAGCGAGCGATCTGGATCGTCGAGGAAGCAAGGCCCGAGCACGTCAAGGCCGTGGAGACGCTGAACGAACGCGGCATCGGGCAGATCTGGATGGTCGCGGTGCGGGCCATCGCGATCGGCGACTCCGTGCCTGCCCCGCTCTTTGCGGTGGTTGCCGAGCCGGCCGACATCGAGAAGACCGTCGAGTCGACAGAACTCACGCAGAGCCAAGTCAGGAGGCGTGACTTCCTGGCGACCCTCTTCGCCCAGGCACGGGATGAGGGGATCGACTCCCCTTTCAAGAACCTCGCGCCGAGCGTTCACGGGATACTCCACACACCCGCGAGGGGTCACGGGCTGGTCTACCGTCTCGCGGTCAATCGCCACGGGTCCCGGGTCGTCCTCACGAACGCGAGGGGCAGGTGGCTTGGGGCACTGGCCGGGTTGATCAAGAACCGGCAGAGAATCGACCAGGATTTTGCGGCGACCGGCTTGCAGCAGCCGCTCGAATGGACGGATAAGGTGACCGCCGGCCGGTGGGTGATCCGCTACGAGGTCGACGTCAACCACCAGGACGAACCCCACTTCGCCAAGATGGACGAACTCAACCGGGCCGCGGCGGCGATGAAGCACATATTCGAGCCGTACCTCCAGCAACTCGATCCACAGCTCGAAGAGGATGTCTCAGAGCCATCGGTGGAGTAACGGCATAGGCCCGGAACGGCGGCAGGCAGTGAACGAAGGCAGTGAACGGGCCGCGGTTCGGAGCGGTTCGCGGACGGCCCGGATGGTTCTGTGAATTCCCGACCCCTTCCTCGTGGCGGAGCTGACCATCATGGGACGTCCGGGTGGCACGGTCCAGGTCGGCCAGCGCGCTTTGTTGCACGACGTCTCGGACCGCTGGACGTTCGAGGACGGTGTCGTCAAGGATGCCGCGGGCGCAATCATCGCGCCCTACCGCGGCTCGGTGACCGCGGTCAACGGGAGCCGGGTCGAGGTGCAGATGACGGTGGCCCGGGAAGGCGCATCAGGCGGGTCCGCGGGCCGCGTCTCGCGCCGCGCGCGGCAGGGATTGGCCGCGGTCTTCGCGATCGAGGGCTGCGACGCGCCGGACGGCCGCGCGGTAGCCGACAGCGCCAGCGACGCCTCCGGTTCACCAACAGCGCCGAGCGCGACAGTCGAGGCTGCCGACGGCGTGCCGGATGCCGCCGCTCTGGAACAGATCGCATCGTTCTCGTTCGTATCGGCGGACATGCCCCTGCCCAACGTCGGTCCCGACTGGTCGCTGGTGCAGGAGTACCTCGACGCGCAAGGCGCGTGGAGCGGGCGCCCACCCGAGCTCGAGGCCGGCCTGTCGGCCGAGGAACGCCGCCGTCGTCTGCAGGAGGCGTGGGACGAGCGTTTGGACATCCGCCGCGCCATCGCCGCGGCGACGGCGATCGTGGATGCCGGGAGTACGCACGACCGAACGAGAGACGCCGCGGACTTTCTCGTTGCGCAGACGTTCCGTGAGCCGGACGCCGCCCGGCACATGGTCCGCGGGGCGCGGGCGCTCGTCGCTCACGTCCCGGACTACGAGCGATGGCCGCGCGTGCTGGCGCGGATGGATGGCCGGCGGTTCTACGGATTCAGCGGCGAGTCCTCGGCACCGGATCTGGACCGGTTCTTCGAGGAGCTGGCCTCCGGGGCCGCGGACCCCGTAGTGCGGGTGTCAACGAGCCTCGAGAAGTGATCAGTATGACCAGCTGGTCACACCGATCACTTCCTCGAGCTCGTCAACAACGGGCGATGGCGCGCTACTACGTGGCGGCTGGATTGATGCAGTCCATCAATGCAGCCCGGCTGGAGGCTGCAGAGCGCGACGCCAAGCGGCAGCGGGCGATCGAGGCGGCGACCGGGCTGAGCGTCCGCGTGGAGAGTCAGCGGTTCGGTGACACGCGTTCGGGCTCGGTCGGCACATTGAGGAAGTTCGCGGAAGTGGAGGCGGACCTGCTCCGGACGATTCGAAACGCGACCGTGGGCGGCACCGTGCTGGAGATGACGGGCCGGCGCCTCGGCGGTACCGAGGATCGCCTCTCGGCCTACCACGGCCGCGTCGTGCTGCTCAACTTCTGGGCGACGTGGTGCGTGCCCTGCATCGACGTGCTGCCGGAGTTACGGGAGCTGGTCGCCGAGTTGCCCGCGGATCGGTTCGCCCTGCTCGGGATCAGCGTCGACGAGGAGCTCGAGACGGTGACGGCGTTCCGCGAGCGCGAGCCGATGCCCTGGACGAACTGGCACGTGGGCATCGACAGCGACCTCGCGCGGGCCTGGGCCGTTCGCGGGTTTCCGACCTACGTGCTCGTCGACGACCAGGGCGTGATTCTGGCCCGCGGCAACGGCATCGACAGTCCGTTCTTCCGTTCCCTGCTCGACGAAGCGGTCGAGGACATTGCCCGGTGATCGCGCCGGGCGCACCGGCCGGCACATCGTCCCGGTCCGAGAAGATGTCGCAGACGTTCTGACGGCGACGGAAGCCGCCGGCGGGTCACTCGCTTCGCAGCGCGGCGGCGGCGTCGAGACGCGCCGCTCGCCGCGCCGGCAGATCGCAGGCCAGACCGCCGGCCGCGAGCAGTCCGACCAGGCTGATCCCCAACGTCGTGGCGTCGTGCGCGACGATTCCGTACAACTGGCTTCCCAGGACGCTCATCAACGGAACGGCGCCGCCAATCCCCAGCAGTGCCCCGGCGGCCACCAGCCGCAACCCCTGGCCGAACACCATCCAACGCACCCGGCTTTGGCGGGCGCCGAGCGCCACGCGGATCGCCAGCTCGCGCGTCCGCTGGCCGATCACCATCATCAGGACGCCATGGAGTCCGGCCATCGTCAGCACGAGCGTGACCGCAGCGAGAAGGCCGGCGAGCCACGCAGGCGCCCGCCAGCGGTCGAGCGCCTCGTCGACCCGCTCGCTCAGCGTGGTCACGTCGCTCAGAGGCACCCTCGGATCGAGGTCGGCCACGACCTGACGCAGGTGCTGCAACGTGGATTCGGCACCCAGCGGCGACCGTGCATGAATGAAGACCGGCGACACGAAGCGCTGCGCCAGGGGCAGGTAGGCAAGCGACTGTGTCGATTCCGCCAGCGTGCGATAGCGCATGTCGTCGACCACGCCGATCACGGTCCGATCCCCGCCGCTGCGCGGGAACGTGAGAACCTGTCCGATCCCGGAGCCGCCAGACCACAGACGCTCCGCCAGGGTGCGATTGACTATCGCGACGGGCGCCGAGTCAGCGTCGTCGGCAGCGCCGAACGCCCGGCCTTCCAGAAGGGAAACGCCCAGCGTTCGGAAGTAGCCCGTGGAGACGATGTTCCCCGTGACCTCCATCGAGGTCCCTGGAATCTCGACCGCGACGCTCAGGTGGAACACGCTCAGCGGGGCATGCCACCCGAGCGCGGCCGAGGTGACCACCCCGCGGCTCCGGATCTCGTCGACCAGACGCCGATAGAACGTCGACTCCTCCGACGGCGAATAGCCCGACGGGTGGATCCGAGCCAGCACGACGTCCTGCGCGACGAAACCGCGCGGAATCGACGCGACGCCGTGGGCGCTGCGCAGCAGGAGCCCCGCGGCGACCACCAGGACACCTGCCACCGCCACCTGCGCGGTCACCAGCGCCTGTTGGCGCCGGCCGCGGCCCGTTGCCCCGGGCCCTGGGGCATCGGCCAGCGTCGGTGGCCGAACCGCCGTCATCAGCAGCAACCCGAGACAGACCGCCAACCAGGCCGCGCCGGCGACGGCCAGCATCCAGACGACGGCGCCGGCGTCCAGGGAGACCGCCGGTCCCAGCGGCGCCAGTTGCGGCAGCGCCGACACGACCGGAGCCACCCACCGCAGGGCCAGCAGCGCCACCGCCACCCCGGCGCCCATCAGCAGAAGCAACTCGGCCGCGCCCGGACGGACGAGGGCCGCCAGCGACGCTCCCAACGCACGGCGCACCGCCAGCTCGTGCGTCCGCTCGGCGCCGCGGGTCAGCAGCAGCAGCAGCATGTTGCTGCAGGCAGCGAACAGGAAGACGCCCGTGATGGCCACCAGGACGGTCAGGAACCGCGTCGTGTCCCGGTGGTACCCGGGTCCGAGTCGGGCGTGGTTCACGGGCCGCGCCACGAACCGCCAGTCCTCGGTTCGTGCGGCGGCCACATCGGACGGCAGCCGATCCCGGGCCAGGGCGGCCAACTCGGCGGCCTCGCCGCGCGACGTCGACGCGTGCAGCCTTCCGACCGTCTCCAACCAGCGCGCCCGCGGGTCGAGCAGAACATCGGCGGCTTCAGGCAGCACCTGGCGGAGCGCCGACAGCGGAACCCAGAAGTCCGGCGCGTGCGCCGGACCGGGGAGCGGGTTGACGCCGACGCCGACGACCGTGAACGCCTGCGGTCCCAGGCGCACGCTGCGCCCGACGAGGTCGGGGTCCTGGCCGAACCGCGTCGTCCAGGCCTGGTGGGACACGACCGCCAGCGGCCGGGCGCCCGGGGCGTCGTCGCTCGGCGCCAGCAGGCGACCGTGCGCCGGCCGCGCCCCCAGCACGGTGAAGAAGTCGCCGGACACCAGGGCGACGTTCACACGCGTCGGCGCACCGCCGGCAACGAGCGTGAAGTCGAACTGCCCGAAGGTCGCGAGAGTGAAAGCCTCCGCGCCCGCATCGCGCAACTGCAGATACTCGGGATGACTCAGGGGCGAGAAACGGCCGTCCTCGACCCGGATCTGCAACGTGAAGAGCCGGTCCGAGTCGGGCAGATCGAGCGGCCGCCAGAAGTGCCGATCCACCGTCGACAGCACGACGGCGGGAATGCTGAACGCCAGCGCCAAGGTGAGCACCGCGGTCACCGCGAACGCGCGGCGACGGACCAACGCTCGCAACGCGCGGCCGAGATCTCCCGCCACCGGCACCAGAATAATGGCGACCGGAAGAATGTCAAGAGGCCGTCGGCGGAAGCGGCCGCATCGCGATCGTTCGACGAAGCGCTGTTCGAGCTGTCTCGCCATACCGGTGTCGATGTGCCCAAGCGTCAGGCGGAACAGTTGGTCGCTCGCGCGGCCGAGGACTTCGACGCCTTCTACGAGGACCGCCGTGCGGCGGCGGGCGAGCAAGAGGATAGGTGTCCGCGGAACTGGAGCAACTTCACTCGGCCAGTTTCTGCTGCCGGGCGCGATTGGCGAGGAAGCCGTAGTAGCGGATGCGATGAAAGCCGGGCGGGAGCACGTGCAGCAGCATGCGGCGGATGAACTCGGCCGCTGCCAGCGTCATGGTCTTGTGGCGGGCGGCGCCGTTGCTGCGGTAGTCGGTGTAGCGGAAGCGCACCGAGCCGTCGTCGAGGCTGCGCAGTCGCTGGTTGCTGATGGCGATGCGGTGGGTGTAGCGGCCGAGGTAGTCGAGGACCTGTTCGGGGCCGGCGAAGGGCCGCTTCGCGTACACGACCCATTTGGTCTTGCGGGCCGGGCGCAGATGCTCGGCGAAGCGGCGGGGGTCGGCGAGGGGCTGCAGCCGGCCGGCGAAGCGCAACTGTCCGGCCTCGAAGGCATCTTCCAGCGCCGCGAGGAGGACGCGGCGGAAGTAGCGTGAGAGGACCCGGACGGGCAGGAAGAATCCGGGTCGGCAGGCGACCCAGCCGCTGCCGTCTTTGGCGAGGCCCCCACCCGGGATGACGCAGTGCAGGTGCGGATGGTGGACCAGCGTCTGGCCCCAGGTGTGCAGCACGGCGAAGAAGCCGATCTCGGCGCCGAGGTGGCGCGGGTCGGCAGCTATGGTGCGCAGCGTGTTGGCGACAGCGCGGAAGAGCAGGCCGTAGACGACGGCCTTGTTCTGGACGGCGATCTCGGCGACGGCCGGGGGGACGGTGAAGACGACGTGGAAGTACTCGGTGGGCAGCAGGTCCGCGCGGCGTCGTTCGAGCCACTCGGCGCGGGCCAGCGACTGGCAGGTCGGACAGTGGCGGTTGCGGCACGAGTTGTACCAGACGCGCCGATGGCCGCAGTGGTCACACTGCTCGACGTGGCCGCCGAGCGCGGCGGTGCGGCACTGCTCGATGGCCGTCATCACGCGGTGCTGCGCCGTCGACAGAACGATTCCGACCTGGGCTCGGAAGGCGTCGCCGTAGCGGCGGAAGACCTCCGCCACGGTGAGGGCGGGGTGCGGCACGACCGTCGCTCACTTCGACGGGACGCGTCGGGGAGTGGGCCGTGGGAGCAGGTCCAGCGGACTGGCGGTCGAGCAGACCGTGGTGGTCGCCACCCGCAGGTAGCGCGCGGTGGTCTGCAGACTCCGATGCCCGAGCAGAAGCTGGATGGTGCGCAGGTCGGTGCCGGCCTCGAGCAGATGGACCGCGAAAGTATGGCGAAGCAAGTGTGGCGTGACGGCCTTGCCGAGGCGCGCGCGCCGGCGGCGATGCGGCAGGCGAGCTGGACCGCGTTGCGCGTGATCGGCGCCTCGGGGCGGTCGCCGGGAAAGAGCCAGTGCCGGGGCCGTTGGACCTTCCACCAGGAACGCAGAATCGCGAGCAGCTTCGGCGACAGCATCAGGTAGCGGTCCTTCTGACCCTTGCCCTTCGCGATGCGCAGCACCATCCGTTCGCTGTCGACGGCGGACACGGTGAGGGCAATGGCCTCGGAGATGCGCAGGCCGGGGGCGTAGCAGGCGGTCAGGATGGCGCGATGCTTCGCGGGCTTGACGGCGTCGAGAAACTGGACCACTTCCTGCGGGCTGAGCACGACCGGCAGAGACTGCGGCTTCTTCGGCGCGGGGATCACGTCGTCGAAGGACCACCGCTTCTGAAGCGTGACCCTATAGAGGAAGCGGAGCGCCGACACGGCGACGAGCAGCGAGCCGGTTGCCAGGCCGCGTTCGGTGGTCAGGTAGACCTGGTAGGCGCGGATCTGCTCGGGGCCGAGGCGCTCGGGGGACCGGTCGAAGTAGCGCGCGAACCGCGCGACGGTCTCGACGTACGTGCGTTGGGTGAACGGCGACAGCCATCGCACCTGCATGTCTTCGAGCATGCGTTGACGAAGGGATGTCATCGGACGCTCCTCTGTGAAGGGCCTGGGGGATTCCAGGCGCTCGCCGAGCAGCGTAGGCGGAGCTCAGGAGGAGCTGCGGCGGTCGGAAAAAGTGGACGGTTGGGTCAGTGGCGGCGGGTCGACTGAGCGCCTACCGCCGTGGCGGTTTCGTTCAGCGCGTCGTATGACCAGCTGGTCATACCGTTCAGATTCGGATGACCGTCGACACCCCAACGTCGTCCTGCCAGCGGTAACTGAGTGGATGGCCTGGATGGCCTGCGGATTCTGCTACGATGACCCCTTCAGAGTTGCCGTCGGCAGTTCCTACGAAATCACGGTACGGTAGTGTTTGAGTGAGGATTGCGCCCCGCGGTGTAGAGCGCGGGCTGGAAATTAACACGGCCGCAATCTCTGCGAAATCTACAAAGCCGAATGCGTGCTACTTTGGTTGTAGGTGGACTCGGCTCGCGTCGGCGGCTGTTGCATCCCCGGGCCGCTGACGCGCGCCCCTCAACATCCAGGGAGGTGCCGTATGGCGTCGGATTGTACTCTCACACGCATCACTGTGACTGCCGTGCTTTGCGCAGGACTCGTTGTAGCAGCTCCGCTTGCTGGCGAAGCACAGACGGGCCGCCTCGGGACATTGGCTCTCGCGACGGTAGATGGCTGCTACGCGGGGGGTTGTACACCTCCGCTGGGGCCGCCGCTTGACGATCCCGCGCCTGGCACAGCGGCTGCGTGGGTTGCGCACGACGCGTCGGACGACAGCCCCACGCCTGCTCCAAAGGTGTGTATTGGCTACTGTCCTGGGGCCAATTCCGGAATGGTGTTCCCATGGAATTGGACGGACACGGGCCAGTCATGGAGGCGACCCGACACGCTGGGATTCTTCAGTGATCCGAGCCAAGGCGGTGGCGGTGGCCACGGCAAGAATCCTCCTGAGAATCCTAGACCCCAACCGGTTAAGCGTTGACGCCGAGCCAAATGAAGGCCAGCCAGCCCTTCGCGGGTTGGCTGGCCCGATCACGTCGCGGTCGAAGTGACGATTCCCTCACCTTGGCGAAGGCGGGGCGCTTGCCGACGCGCCTTCCCCCCTTGAACTCTGTGGGCCGTCGTGGCCCGGTCGTCTCCGTCGTTCCTGGTGCTGGTCGCCTTGTCCCGACAGCTGCTCGGGCGCCGTCGCATGACGACTGGGCGACCGTCCTCGTTCGCGGGAACACAGCCGGCGGGCGTGCTTCGGCTCGCACGACCACTACAGCCCGGAAGTACGCCGCACGAATGAATCGTCCCTTCGACGCGCCAAGGCTGAGGACTCTACAGCAACCGCTCACCGAGAGACTGCTGGCGTCCGGTCCTTGGCAGCTTCAAGTTCAGCAACACCGCTGGCTGTCGCCTCCTCAATCTGAGTAGGGTACGGCTCTTCTTCGTAGAGGATTTTTCGCCCTATTCATGGGCTCTTTTTCCCGCGGGTGCGTCTCCAGGTGCGTCTTCCCAGTGGCCATTTCGGGAGGGACACCAAGCAGGTCAGCGCGTACCGGCGTCTTTCCGGCGGCGAGCCGAGCCGCGTCACGGCGCCGAACACCCGTCGGTCTTGTCCCCGTCAGGCGCGCTCCCTTCTGGCCGGCCGCGCCAGTTCTCCGTGATGTGGCAAACATGCGGTGCTCGATCTTGTTCCACTTGCTGGTGCCCGGCGGAAAGTGCAGATCGAGGTTGATCGCAGCGAGCTCGTCGAGGAGTTCCCGCGTCCGCCGGTAGTTCCACGGTCGACGGCTGTCGGTCGTAGCGCCGCCGATACACGATCCGCTTCGGACTACGCGCCATTGTCCTTCCCAAACCGGTGCTTGAGCTGCAGCTCAGCCGGTGTCCGCTGTGCTGCGTAGTTGAGTAGATTATCCGTTCGCAGTTCCGGAATCGTGAGTGCGGCCGCCATTTCAAAGTGCTTTTCGAGTGTTTCGATCAGGTTCCCGTAGCGTGCTGCTTCTGCGTCCGGGGGCCATGGTCCGCGTTCTCCGGTCACTATCTCCCGTGTCATCTGAAGCCACTCCCGTGCCCCTTTCAGAAAGGACTCGGCGTCCTTGAGGTGAAGGCTCTTCAAGCCACCAGAGCGTCTTGTCTGTGCGTCCGTGTGACCAACTACCTTGTTGCGCCAAGACTGTAGTGACTCCGCTGTTCTATTCTGTAGCCCCCTTAGCCGGCGGCACTGCTCTTTGAGCTTGGCGATCTTGTCGGGGTTCTCTTCTACCACTAGCGCCTTTTTGATCAAGCTGTTGAAGCTTATGTTCTCGTGTTTTCCCGTCGAAGCGCTATCAAGTAGACGCCCTGTTCCTAACACGAGGGCTTCAACGAACGACTGCTGTATGAAGTAGAAGCAATGCGGGTCCACGTCGTTAAGGAGAGACAGCGTCTTCTTCTCTTCTTTCTCCGTGCCGTCGTCCTCGCTATCCTCTTTGGTCGTTGTCGTTCTCGACTTTGTTTCTGCCGGTCGTCCAAGGTAGATCCGACTGTACTCTTCCCATAATAGTTCCACGCGCCGCAGGTCAGTCGCTGCCCAATCGAATTGTTTCTGCAATTCTTCGTGAGGAACTCCGTGGGCAAACCGGCTGGTTTCTTGGTTATCCACGTTCTTATATCTCCGGTGACTCCGCGTGTTCCGCCACCTGTGAGGCCCCACTTTCATCCCATAGGCGCTAACCTGTTCGGGCCGCATGATCCTCCTGCAGCTCGGTCCAGGCGAAGTACGCCGAGAGTTGCGGCTGTCGGCGACGTGGCGGCTCCGCCAGCCCACCGGAGATCGTTCGCCAGTCACTGAACAGGCGCGCCAACGGGAGCGGCGGTTCGATGGTGCGCGCGACCTGGTTGAGCATGAATTTGAAGTCACGCCACGGGCTCCGAGGCCGCCGGCGCCGGCACATCGTAGCCCCAGGGGGAAATCGCGCGAGCGTGGTGAATCAACTTCTCCACCAGCAGCGCCACGAACAGCTTGCCGTAGAGCCACGCCTTGGCGCTGTCGTCGTCGTACTTCGGCAGGTGCCCCAACTGGGCCAGCGACTTGAAGCGCTTGAACACCAATTCGACCTGCCAGCGCAGGCGATACCACTCCAGCACGTCCGCGGCGGAAAAGGGCGGCTCGGGAAAGGTCGTGAAGACGATCACGTACTCGGCGAACCGCAGCGTCGCCGGTTGCACCTGGTTGCCCTTGCGGGCGGCGTCCCGGCGGATTTTCTGGTGCGCCAGGCGGATGGCTTCGGCGGACTTGCGCAGCACGCAGACCCGGCCCGCAACCTCGCACGCCGGGCCGCCGTCGTCGCCCGGCGCTGTGACCGTGGTCGCCCAGGAGCTGACCGCGCCCGGACGCGTGACCGACGACACCGCGGCCAGCAGGTCGAACGGCCGTCCGCCCGCCGTGTACAGCGGCAGCGACCCGGTATTGACACGCACAATCAGCCGCCCGCCCGCGTCGGCCACGTGGCGAATGCCCCGCGCGGTCGAATAGCCGCGGTCGGCCAGTACATGGTCGCCGGCGCGGATCGGGAACTGCGCCAACGATTCTCCCGTGCCCGGCCCCTCGGTCCCCGTCAGCTTGAAGAAATCGCACGTCAGCGACGGCAGGCCCACGCTGTAGTGCAGGCGCCACAGCGACCCGCTCGGTCCCGGTTCCTTCACCGTCGTCGCATCCACGGCCCGCACCTGGAACGCGCCTCCGGGGACGACCGCCAAGCCCTGCTCCTCGAACAGACGGACGCACAGCGCGTGCAACCAACCCTTGGACTTCTTCAGCCGCTTCATCAGCGCCACGTCCGACAGGTCCGCCAGATGCGCCTGTCGCGCGCGAACCACCGTTTCCCGCAACGAGTGTCCGCAGCCGAGGTGCAGCAGAAGGGTCCGCAGCAGGTTGTCGACCGCCTTGTCTTTGCGCAGCCCCTTCAGCGCCCCGGTGTCCTGCGCCAGTTCGCGCCAGTCCTGCGGGAGGAACGACAACAGCACCTCCCAGTCCTCGTCCACCGTGCCGGCTTCCGTGTCCTGCATCCGCAGGTCAGGATACGCCGGCCACGCCGAGAAAACAAGTTAGCGCCTATGCACTTTCATCCCCAAGATGGTTGATCACCTTCACGGCAATCCGCCCCCGACTTCGGGCGCTCTCGTCATTATATTTCGTGTGGATGGATCAGCATGTGGATCCACACGAATCCTGGCACGAGTGCCAGCATTCGTGTGATAACCGGGGACCGCAATTCGCACGCCCGCCCTGCGAGTCCCACCGATCTGAGGTTGTCTCAGACCTTACGCCGACCTCCTGTTCTTGAAGGTCCTTCGGTCAACAACACCCGGAGCGCGGTCAGGACGCGGCGCGGGCGACGGCGATGCATCGCCATGCCGAGCCAGTAGGCGGCCTCTTCACGCTCCATCCTCTCGATGCCCTCGGCCACCGCGCGCATGTTGTCCCGGCTGCGCATGGGCGCCAGCGCCCGGAACAGCAGCCCCAAGGTAAGCGCCGTGTCCTCGCCGAGCGCGTAGCCGCGACTTCGGCGGCCGGCGGCCGGTCCGGGGCGGATGCCGGCTCCGGCCAGCCGCCGCAATACGCGGTGCTCGATCAGATCCAGGTTCCGGCCGCGGAGTCCCGCGATGCGAATTGGCGCCCGGACGTGCGGTGTGGCCGGCGCTGGCAACTGCCAGATCTCGTACTCCGTGTCGGATGCGCCGTGCGTCCGCACGCGCAGTTCGTACCGCGGCGCGGATGCCGGCGTCGCCACACTCGCGAGGCTCTCCGTTCGGGCCATCAGGGTTTCGCTTCCGCGGTTGCAGAGACGTAGGCTGCGCCGCTGGCGAACCGGTATAGGCGTTCCGTAAGTGTCTCGGGCGCCTCTCCATCCATCGGCAAGCCGGCGCCGAACGACAACTCGAACTTCTCCTCGACCTTCCTGGACCCGGCATCCCGAAGCTGCGGCTCCAGGAACTCCCTCACAGGCTGGGCATCCGGTACCGAACCGCGGAACTCCATCTCGAACGTGCCGCCGTCGCGCGTTTCGTAGCCGCCGGTGATGGTCACGACCTTCTCCGCGCCGGGCACCGCACCGACCGCGCCGAGCAGGAGGAAGGCGTCGCCGGCCTCGAACATCCGGATCGTCAGCATCCCGATGCGGCCTGCCCGCTTCGCTCGCGCCTGTTCCCAGAGTTGCGTCAACGCATCCCGGAGCACTCCCTCGGCGCTGACGGTGACCGCGGACCGCGGTAGGTCAGGCGGATCAGGTGGCGGTGACGGATCCACCGGCGGCGGATCTGGTCGCGGCGGCGGCGGATCAGGTGGCGACGGCGTCGAGCGCGGCCAGACCCCCTTGTTCTTGGCGTAGGCCATCGTCATGACGACAGCCTGTTCGTCGATCCGGATGTCCGCTGGCGGATCTCCGGGTCCGAACAGCAGGTCGCCACGCTGGTAGACGTAGTCGCCCTGCTCAATGCCGAGCCGGATGCACCGGATGAAGATGTCGTCGACCAGCAGCATCGGCAGTCCCGGATCCCGCCGGAACTCGTCGCGCAACGCCGCCGTGGTGATCTGTCCCTTCCGGAGCGGGGTCCGGTCGCGCACGTAGGCCGGCGCGTCCGGCTCGTCCTCGCGGAAGCGCAGCTTCTTGAGTTCCCGCAGCGCACGCGCGACCTGCTGCTGACCAGCACCCGGCTGGTTCGACGCCGACGGAATGTCGATCACCCGTGTGCGCCAGGTCCACGCCGCCCGTGCCGATGCGATTGCGCGAGGGGTAGAACACGTGCCGGTAGCATGCTTGCACCGCGATCGCCAGCTCCTGCTCCGACCGGGCCTCGAGATCGCGGATCTTCTCCTGCTGGTGCTCGGCCAGATCGGCCAGACGGTCCGGCGCTTTCAGGCGCTGCAAGGCCAGGCGCGACCGCATCCGGCGCCGCATCGCGTCGCTGGCATGCTCGTCGGCGGCAACGAAGACGAGGTGGTTCCGCAGGCGGCGCAGCCCCGAACCGTCGGCGCCGCTGCGCGCGTACACGCGCTCGACCAGTTCGGGAACCTCGTCGACCGCGTCGCCGATAGCCAAGCCGTCGTACGCGAGCACGACGAGCTTCGGGCGGCCGTCGCCCACCTCGTCCGGCACGTCGAACGGACCGCCCGGAAAGGCCACGGTCTCGAACGTCTTGCCGCCGAAGATGCCGCGAATCCGGTCGTTGAGCTGCGCACGGGCATCGGCTGCTTCGACGTGCTGCTCCTCGCGCCGGATGATCACGTTCAGGTTGGCTTCGGCCCGGAACTGCATCGGAGCCGCCGGCCGGTCGTCGAGGTACGCCGACTCCGCCGTGAACCGCTTGCGGGCATCGTCGATGAAGCTCGGGTCGACCGCCGGCCCCGCCGTCGCGTACCGCAGCTCCTCGGCGGTCAACCCCTTTAGCGGGTCGTTGAACGCCAGCGTGTGCATGAATATCGTCCGTGCGACGTAGGCCGCGTAGGGCGGCAGCCCCTGATGCTGCTGTGCGTCGATGTCCTCTGCCAGCGACCGCTGCTCAGCCGATCCCGCGGCCACGTCGTTGGTGATTGCCGGCACGAAGGCATCCTGGCCGAGACGGGTCACGATCTCCTGCCGGATCGGCTCGCAGCCGGGATCGACGTGGTGAAGGTGAATCGCCGTCGCGTCCGCGGGCCGCTGCCGCCAGAGGTGCTTGACGGTATGGGCGAGCAGCCGCAGCATACCGCGCACCCGCTGGAAGTTCGCCAGCGTGGCGGTCTTGCCGGTCAGTGTCTCCAGGACGTGCGGGTGCAGCGGGTAGCTGGCCCTGAACTGCTCCACCGTCTCCGGACGCGCCGCGTCGGCGCCGAGCGCATCCCGGTTGCCGGCCCACAACTCGCGGTACGCGTCGACGACCGCGGCCGCCCGGTCGCCGTCTATGTCCTCGAACAGACGCCGTCGTAAGAACCTGCACGGTTTCGTCCGCTTCGGTCGGATTCAGGAGCGTCGCCTTGCGAGCCGAGACGCTCTCGATTTCCGCCATCTGGTCCGCGACGAACTGATTCTCCGTCGAATAGGCGTCGGCCGCGCGACCGTCCTTGCCGATGGCGAGGGTGTAGACAACGGCCGCGTTCGGCGAGGACTCGACCGCCTTGAACAGCGACGTGAGGAAGGCCGTCAACTGGCCTCCCGCGTCATCCTGCCGGCTCACCTTGCGGAGATAGACCGACAGCTCGTCGAGCAGGATCAGCGCCGGCGCGTCGCCCAACAGGGATCGCATCGTGTCCGCGCCGGGCGCCTCGCGCTGCTCGTCGCTCCGCCGCACCCGCTCGTAACCGGCCGGACCGGCCAGCGCGTGGGCGATCTCGCCCCAAGGCGTGAAAGCCAGCACGCCGCCGGCGAGGGCGCGGCCGTTGGCGGGATCGGCGTTCTCGCCGTCGAAAGCGGCGATCCGCACCGGTGCCGCCGGCAACAGCGCAGGATCGATGAACTCGGCCGCGTTCGATACCTCAGTCATCCCCCGCCCGGCGTGGGTCAACGCGATCAAGCCGTGCGTCTTTCCACCGCCGTAGGACGTGTCGAGACGAAATACCGCCCACCGCGTCGCCGGCGCCGCTCAAACGCCCGCACACGTTGGCGAGCAGATTCTTCAGTCCCCTGGTCGGAAACGTGTTCGCGAAGAATCGACCGGGCTCCCGGTAGTCGGCGCTCGCCTTGCCGGTAAGGACCTGCGCGAGGTCGGCTGCGAAATCGGTGTCGGCGACGGTGCCGGCGAGCACGTCCGGCCGCGGACGGCAGATGTCGAAGATCGTTGGCAATGCCACGTTTGGTCTCGAAGCGCGACCCGGGTATGGGCCGCTACGCTGCGGCGGCGTCAGACGCGAAGGCACGACGCGTCGCAGACGAAATCGCGGGGCAAGTCTACCGCGATTGGTGGCGCGGCCACCACCGAAACGCCTTCGGACGGGCGCAACAGCCGTAGCGAGCCACCGGCTCCGGTCACTGCGGGCATCAAGGGACGGAGCCCGTTTCGGCGTTCGACGGCGGGCTTGCCAACGCTGGCGCAGGTGTGGAACAGTTACACACCTACGATATGCAGGAGCGGGGCAGCGTGTCTAGACGGGTCAACATCATGATGGACGATGACGCGTGGCGCGTGATCGAGCAATTGCCTCGGGGCGCTCGAAGCCGCGCCGTCAACACCGCGATCCGCGAGTGGTCCGGCGCTTCCGCCCGCCGGAACGCCGCCGCGCGCATGGACTCGTTGCGTGCCCAATTGCCACCGGTCGCCACCAAAGACGTGGTCCGCTGGATACGCGAGGAGCGGGAGCGGCGGCCATCGTGATCGTGATCCCCGACGCGTCGGTGCTCCTCAAGTGGGTGCTTCCGGGCGATGACGAACAGGATGGCGACGCGGCGCTGTCTCTGCGCGACGAGGCCGTGTCCGGCTCCGTGGAGCTGGTCGTCCCCCAGCTCTGGCTCTACGAAGTGGGCAACACGCTGGCGCGGCGGTTTCCCGATCAGGCTGGCGAGTTGCTCGCGTCGCTGATCGACTTCGGCCTGACCGAGGCACGGCTGGACGTGAGATGGAGAACGCAGGCCCTGTTTCTCGCCGTCGCGTACGAGGTCGCATTCTACGACGCGGCGTACCACGCCGTGGCGCTCGTTCACGGCGGCGTGTTCGTCACGGCGGACGAACGCTACGTCGCCCGCGCATCGCAAGCGGGTAGCGTATCGACGCTGCGGCAGTGGCGGGCGCGGTGATCCTCGGACCTCGTGACTTCCCGGTGCGACCTCGCCGCCTCCGGCGACGCGCGACCTCCTGGTACCAGAATCCGGCGACACCGCCCATCCACGGTACGCTGACAGGCACGCGCAGGTCGATGCCGGCTTCGGGCTCGACCGGATCGGCGAGGGCCGGAGGAAGCGGGTCGCCATGCTCGATGCAGGTCTCGGCGATCTTGCGGGCAAGCCCCTGGGCGGTCTCCGTCACGCCAGCGACGTTGCGCCCCTCGGCAACAAGACCGGGAACGCTGGCGTTCGTAGCCAGCAAGGTGCCGTCGGGCAGCTCCTCAACGCGGAGGCGGATGGTGGTCTCGTTCATGTTCCGCGCTGTCTCGACGTGCCTCGGAGGAATGGGAGGCTCCAGCCGCGTCGCAACTATCCTCCCACGAAGTCCTCGTACGGCCGGCGCCATACCGGCGCCATCACCTATGCGGACGCCTCACGATGCCTGACACTCGCCTGATCGAACGCTGGCTGCCCATTGCCGAGATCGGCATCGAGAGCATACGCGAGCGGACGCCGATGACGCCGTTTCCGGCGCCGAACCGCCTCCACGTCTGGTGGGCGCGCCGGCCGCTGGTGGCCTCCCGCGCGGCGGTACTCGCGTCGCTGCTGCCAGCGGATGCCGACCGGGAGCAGTTTCAGCACGTGTTGGGGATTCACGGGGATCCGGTGGCCGCCCGCGGTCAGATCGATCGGGCGCGAAGAACCGGGGTCCGCGTAGAGGATCCGTACGGCTACGAGCGCGCCTTCATACTCGCCGACGGGCAGTGATTCGCACTGGCTCGCGGAGACGCTCCCCGATGGCCGAAGCGTGACCGTCCTCGATCCGACCGCCGGTGGCGGCAGCATCCCGTTCGAGACACTCCGGGTCGGCATCACGTCCCTCGCCAACGACCTCAACCCGGTGGCGGCTCTGGTGATGAAGGCCACGATCGAGTGGCCGTCTCGGTTCGGCACCGAGATCGGAACACGATTCGAAGAACTGGCCGGTGAATGGCGACGGCGCATCGAGGATCGCCTTGGTCCATTGTTCCCCCAACGCGAAGTCGATCAACTTGACGTGACGTACCTGTGGGCGCGTACGGTCACCTGCCCGTACTGCGACGGCCTGGTGCCGCTCTCGCCTAACTGGCGGCTCGCGCCGGACGGCACCGGCGTCCGGCTGCTACCCGAGTGCGCCGACGGTCCAGGATCGCCCGGCCGCGTGTGTTCGTTCGAGATCGTCGGCACGGCCGAGGAGCAGTTTCCCGGCACGGTGGCACGCGGCGACGGCCACTGTCCGTACCGACGACTGCGGCCGGGTGGTCGACGGCGACGAGATCAAGCGGCAGGCCCGGACCGGTCGGATGGGCGAGCAGTTCTTCGCGGTCGTCTACAAGCGGCGCGTGCCGGGGAAGGTACTGAAGTCCGGCAAGCGGGGCCGGGACAAGTGGGTCCGGGGCTACCGCGCGCCCCGGCCGGAGGACGACAACAGCGCGGCCATCCAGGAGAAGCTCGCCGAGAAGCTGCCCGAGTGGGAGGCGCTCGACATCGTGCCGACCGAACGGTTCCCGGAGAACAGCAACGACGACCGCCCTATCCAGTACGGCATGCCGCTCTGGCGCGACCTGTTCTCGCCGCGCCAGCTCCTGTGCCACGGCACGAGCGTCGAGGTGTTCCGGGAGATGCTGGACGCGGACCGGGCTGTGGGGCCGCTCGACGATGTCCGGCAGGCAGCCTACGGGTACCTGGCCCTCTCGCTGGACAAACTGCGCGACTACAACTCGCGACTGACCCACTGGCACGTCGGTCGTCAGGTGGTGGCCGGCACATGCGATCGACACGACTTCTCGTTCAAGTGGTCCTACGTCGAGATGGCCCCGCTGGTCGTCGGCCTCGGTTTTGACTGGGCCATCGGACAGACCGGCAAGTGCATTGACGAACTGGTGACCCTGATCCGTCCCGAAGCGCGTGGCACCGCCGGTGACCTGCTCGACGCGGCCGAGCCGAAGCCGGCCGAGACGCCGCTGCCGCCAGTCACGATCACCTGCCAGTCGGGCGACAGCCTCGACCACGTCGCCGACGCGAGCATCGACGCCGTCGTGATGGACCCGCCGTACTACGACAACGTGATGTACGCGGAGCTGTCGGACTTCTTCTACGTCTGGCTGAAGCGGACCGCAGGCCGCGTCTTCCCTGAGCTGTTCCGGCGGCAGTCGACCGACAAGGAGAACGAGGCGGTCGCCAACCCGGCCAAGTTCCGGGACCAGAAGGGCGCCCGCGCCCTTGCCGGCAGGGACTACCAGCAGCGGATGGCAGCCATCTTCGCCGAGTGCCGCCGGGTGCTGAAGCCGGAGGGCATCATGACGCTGATGTTCACACACAAGGCAACCGGGGCGTGGGACGCGCTCACCTCGGGCTTGATGGACGCCGGGTTCGCGATCACGGCATCATGGGTGTGGCGTCGGAACTGGTTACATATCCAACCCGCCAGCCGCTCCTTCGACGGCGAGCGGCGCTGGCCACCGCGGCCAATCATGCACCCGGCGGCACCTCAGTGGCAGGTTGGCCCGCCTGCACCGAGCGGGCCCTCCGATCCGTCAGCCGCGAATAATTCCCGTTCACATCCGTAGGAAACCATGTGGACACGAGTATGGCTCTGCCGCGCCCTGGTGTGACTCCTCCAGCGCCGACGGCGAGTTCCGACTTCCGGCTGCTCGTGCAGGCACAGGCGGGCGGCAGGGAGGCGCGTGAGGAGCTTGCGCGCCGGATGCGCGGTCCGGCCTACGTCCTGGCACTGCAACTGGTCGGCAACCGGGAAGACGCCCTCGACGTCGCGCAGGACGCCCTCCTGCGGCTCTTCGTGCACCTCGGCCGGGTGGCGCCGGATCGTCCGTTGCGGCCATGGCTGTTCGCCATCGTGCGCAACCGCGCACGCGATCTGTGGCGTCGGCGGACCGCCCGGCCGAACGAATCACTGGATGCGCGCCCGGATCTCTCCGCCCATCTGGCCGCACAGGCCGGCGATCCCGAGCAGGAGACGGGGCGCCGCCAGCTGGCCCGCCGGGTGTGGTCGGCGATCGGTGTGCTGTCGCGATCGCACCGGGAGATTCTGGTGCTGCGAGACTTCCACGACCTGACGTACGCCGAGATCGCTGGGACCCTGGACATCCCGCTCGGCACGGTCATGTCCAGGCTGCACGCTGCGCGGTCGGCGCTGCGCGCCCGGCTGGAGGCTGACGGAGGGCGCCATGTCTGAGCAATGCGGGCGCGGATTCGACGGTGCGATGTTGTCCGGCTGGCTCGACGGCGCGCTCACGCAGGCGGACGAGCAGCGGGTGCGTATCCATCTGGAGGACTGCGACACATGCCGGTCGCAGGTGGAGCAGATGCGCCGGTTCCGGGAGGTGATCATGAGCACGGAGTTCGCTGTACCGCCGGACGATCAGTGGTCGGAACGGCCGCGTAGCGCCGCCAGTCGACTGTCGCTCGGGGCGGGCTGGATCATCGTCGCCGTGTGGGCGCTCGCGCTGGGCGGCTACGCGGCGTGGGAGGTGTGGACCTCGGACGAGCCCCTGATGGGGAAGCTCATCGTGTTCGGCGGCTGGACCGGATTCGGCCTGCTGTTCCTCGGGGTGCTGCTCGACCGGCTGCAGGCGATGAAGACGGACCGTTACCGGGAGGTGGAGAAATGATCGTCGTGACCGCAGACAGCATCCAGGGCAAGGTCGTGACCCGTACGCTCGGACTCTGCCGGGGAAACACCATCCGCGCCCGACACCTCGGCAAGGACATCCTGGCCGGCCTGCGCTACCTGGTAGGCGGCGAGGTCTCCGAGTACACCAAGCTGCTGGGCGAGTCCCGGGAACAGGCGCTCGACCGGATGGTCGACGAGGCTCGCAGCCTGGGCGCCAACGCGGTCATCGGCGTGCGGTTCGAGACCTCGATGGTGATGCAGGGCGCGGCGGAGCTGCTGGCTTACGGGACCGCGGTCGTGGTGCGCGGCGAGTAGTCCTGGAGAGCAGCCGGGTCGACCACCCGCCGAACATGAGCAGGGCAACGCCGGCGCGCCGCTCGCTCGGGTCGTGTCCGACTCGCAGCCCGCTCACGTTACCGGCGCGGGACGACCCGCGAGTCCGCCTGTCCATCTCAGCCCTACTCACGCCACCTTCCACGCTCCGCTCGTGCCCGAATAGAGGCGGCCGCGAATAATCCGGGCTGGCAGTCCGTATGGACTCCATGTGGACGCCCTGCGAATTGCGGACTTGGTGCAGGGAGCGCTCGACCTGCTGATTCTGCGGATGCTGGCGCCCGGTCCGCTCCACGGCGGGGGATCGCCCAGCTCCAGCCTCCTGATGCGATGCCGAGGCCGACCTGAGCGGAGAAAGAGAGCGGACCGAGATGAATGATGGTCTGGCTCCGTTGATTCAGCTCCAGGACGTTTCGAAGGTCTTCCATACGGACGAGGTCGAGACCCACGCCCTCGACCAGGTGAGCCTGGCCATCCACCCGGGTGAGTACATCGCGATCTCCGGGCCGTCCGGTTGCGGCAAGTCGACCCTGTTGTCGATTCTCGGCCTGCTCGACACGCCGACGGCCGGTGACTACACGCTGAACGGCTACCCGGTGGCGCAGCTCAGGCAGTCGGACCGGGCACGGACGCGCAACCGGGAGATCGGCTTCGTCTTCCAGAGTTTCAAACTGATCGGCGACCTGACGGTCTTCGAAAACGTGGAGCTTCCGCTTGCCTACCGCGGCATGCGGCCGGCGGAGCGCCGCGAGCGGGTCGAGCAGGCTCGCGAGAGGGTGAGAATGGCGCACCGCGCGAAGCACCTGCCGAGCCAGCTCTCCGGGGGGCAGCAGCAGCGGGTGGCGGTCGCGCGCGCGGTGGCGGGGCAGCCGTCGATCCTGTTCGCGGACGAGCCGACCGGGAACCTCGACTCGGAGAACGGTGCGGCGGTCGTGGGGCGGCTTCGGACGTTGCACGACGAGGGGTCGACCATCTGCATGGTGACCCACGACCAGCGGTATGCCGAGCACGCCCAGCGGGAGATCCACCTGTTCGATGGCCGGATGAGGGCTTGATGCCGACACCTGTCGTCGTCCTGGCCGTGCTCGCGGTCTCGGTGGTTGCGGTGGCCATGATCGATCTGACGCGACAGGACGTTCGCGTGCTCCCCAAATGGGCGTGGGGACTCATCGTCCTCGTCGCGTTCCCCATCGGCGTGATCGCCTATCTCGTCATGGGACGGTGCCGCCCGTGGGACGATCCACCGGATGACGACTCCATCGTCGCGAGTCGGGTCGACACGTCCGAAGCGATAGACCGTCCTGCGGCGAGGTCCGGCGTCCGACCGGCCGGCCCGCCACTGATTTTGGCGACAGGATTGTCCAAGTGGTACGGGACGGCGATCGCGCTGGATCGCGTCGACTTGCAGATCCCGCGTGGCAGCACCTACGGGTTGATCGGCCCCAACGGGGCGGGAAAGACGACGATCATCTCGGTGCTCGCGGGTTTGCGACGCCCGACGGCCGGCACGGTCACCGTGGCGGTCGACCGACGGAAGATCGCGGTGTTGGTCGACACGCCCCGGTTCGAGCCGTGGCTGACGGCAGCGGAGGTCGTCGACCTCGCCCGGCACCTCATGGCGCCCGGACTCCCAGGGTCGCGGGTCGAGCAGGCGCTGGCCGAGGTCGACCTCCGCGAGGCCCGGGGACCCGTGGGTGGATTTTCCCGCGGCATGCTCCAGCGCCTGGGACTCGCGGCCTGTCTGGTCGGCGACCCCGCACTGCTGATCCTCGACGAGCCGTGCTCCGCTCTCGACCCCGCGGGCCGACGCGAGGTGCTCGATCTGATCGGTCGGCTCGCGCGCACCGCGACCGTGGTCCTGTCGACCCACAGCTTGGCCGACGTGCAGCAGGTCTGTGACACCGTGGCGGTGGTCGACCGCGGCCGGATACGTTTCGAGGGCGCGATCACCGACCTGCTGGCCCGCAGCGCCAGCGTCTTCGCCTTGCAGGTGCGTCCGCCGGCCACCGGTCTCGTCGACGCGCTGCGTGACCGACCCTGGGTCACCGAGGCCGCCGAGCCGGTCCCCGGCCGGATCCGCCTGGTCGTCGGCGACACCGCCCGCGCGGAACGTGAGATCCCGCGCCTCATCGCGGACCGTCGCGAGCGGCTGATTGCCCTGACGCCGATGACGAACCTCGAGACCGCGTTTCTGGATCTGACCTCATGACGCTCTGGCATCTCGAGCTCGTTCGCCTGACCCGCACCTGGCGGTGGACGATCGTCTTCGGCACGTACGGACTGTTCGGAGTCTTCGGTCCGGTGACCGGACGGTATCTCGGCGAGATCCTCGAACACTTCGGCGGAGAGATGAACGTCTTCATCCCGGAACCGACTCCCGCCGATGGCATCGCCCGGTTCATCGCGAACGCCTCCCTCCTGGGCCGGCTGGCCGCGCTCGTGGTCGGCAGTGACGCCCTGGCGTTCGACGCCCGTTCCGAGTCGGCGGCATTCTTCCGTACTCGTGTGGACCGCGCGCGCGAATTGCTGCTCCCTCGGTATGTCGTCACGACGCTCACGGCCACGCTTGCGCTCATCGCCGGCACCGTCACGGCGTGGACACTGACCGCGGTCCTCATCGACCCGCCGCCGTTGCTCCCCGTGGCGGTCGGGACCGTATACGGCGTGATCCACCTCGCGTTTGCGGTCGCGATGCTCGCGGCGGCGTGCGGCCTGACCACCAACGCCGCAAGCGCAGTCCTTCTGACGTTCGGCGTCCTTGCGCTCCTTCCCATCCTCGGTATCGTGCCGTCCGTCAAGCCGTGGCTGCCGAGCGAGCTCGTCGCGGCCATCGTCTTTCTGCTCGCGGGGACCCCGGCTCGCGACTTCGGCCGCTCCGCCGCGGCAGCAACGCTGGCAACCGTTGGCTTGCTCGCGCTCGCGGTCCGCCTCCACGAGCGTCGGGAGCTATGACGCTCTGACGCGCCGGAGTCGTCACCCGACGTGTCTCACGACCGCCGGTACCTCGACGGACGCCGCCGGCGCTCCGAAATCCGCTGTGAGGTCTGTCGAGTGGCTGGCTTGGTGATCCGTGGGCTCCAATCAGGGAAGCGCTGGGCGGCCGCGAATAATCCGGGCCAGCAGCCCGTAGGACTCTATGTGGACGCCCTACGAATGGCGGACCTGGTGCAGGAGACGCTCTACCTGGCCCTTCATCGCTTGGAACAGCAGGGAGGTGCGTTGTGAGAATGCAGATGCAAGTCTGGTCCGATGCTCGTGTCGCCGCTCGAACGCTGCTGCGGTCCCCCGGGTTCTCGCTCACCGCCCTCCTGACCCTCGTGGTCGGCATGAGCGCGACCACCCTCGCGTTGACGGCCGTCAACGCCGTGCTGCTCAAGCCGCTCCCGGTCCGAGCACCCGATCGGGTCGTCGGCATCACGACCGTTGGAGAGCTGGCGGTCCTGCGCAACGAACCGGTGGGATTCGGTGACTACGCGGATCTCGCCCGTGATGTCGCCGCCTTCGAATCCGTGGTCGCGCACCGCCGCATGGGATCGGTGGTTGGCGCCGGACTGGACCGCAGGATCGCAATCGGCGAACAGGTCTCCCCCAACTACTTCCACACGCTCGGCGTGTCGTTCCCACTCGGACGGCCATTCGAGGAAGCCGACCAGCCGGGCGCGGTGGTCGTTCTCGGTCACGCCGCGTGGCGCCGGCACTTCGGGGCCCATCCCCGGATCATCGGCCGGGAGTTGGCGATCGGCGACCGACGACGAACGGTCGTCGGGATTACCCCGGAGGGGTTCACCGGGTTGTTTCGAGGGGTCGCGCCGGAATTCTGGCAGCCGTTCGACGACGCCGGCGGGGAGTCGGCCGACGACCGCGGACAGTTGGAGTGGTGGGTGCACGCCAGGCTGCGGGACGACGCGACGCTCGAGCAGGCTCGCACGCAGGTCGCCGTCCTGGGGGATACGCTCTCCCGGCGGTATCCGCACTCGAATGCCGGTCGCTCCTTTGCACTCACGCCGCTGTCGGAGGCGTCCATTCACCCCGTCGTGTCGAAGGCCCTTGCCCGATTCGGAGCCGCTGGCGTCCTCGCGGTCGCGCTGCTCCTGCTGTTGGTCTGCTCGGTCAACGTCGCGCATCTCGTGCTCGCGCGCGCGGTCGTCGGCCTGCGCGAGGTCGCCATCCGACTGGCGGTAGGAGCCAATCGATGGCGGGTCATTCGTCCGTTGCTCGCCGAGGGCATCCTGCTCACGGGCGCCGCGGCCGGCATCGCGTTGCTCCTGACCGCGTGGGTCGGGCCGCTGCTCGGCGAGATCCGTCTGCCGGGGGTGCCGACCGCCATCGATCTTCACCTGGTGCCCGATTGGCGCGTCTTCGGCCTCACGGTGATCGTCGTCCTCGGGTCGACGATGGTCTCGTCGCTCGGGCCGGCGTTGCGGATCTCGTCGGGCCTCTCCATCGTCGAGACGCTCAAGACCGACTCCCGCGCATCCGCGGCCGGCGGGGCCACGACGTGGCGGAGGCTGCTGATTGCCGGCCAGGCCGCGACGGCGGTGTTGCTGCTGGCGGTCGGCGGCCTCGCGTTGCGCAGCCTCCTCGTCGTGACGCAGGTCGACCTCGGCTTCGAGACGCGAGGCGTCGCGGTCGCGAGTGTCGCCCCGGCACTGGTCGGCCACGACCGGGACGAGGCGTATGGCTACCTGTCGCGCGCGGTCGCCGCTGTTCGGGAGCTTCCGAACGTCGAGGCCGCAGGATGGATTCAGCCGGTCCCGCTGTCGTTGAGTGTTCGGCTTACCCGACTCCGCCTGTCCGGACACGACGGCGCGGCGTCGCACGAGCTGCCGCTCGTCGATGTCGGGACAGCCGGTCCCGGCGCCTTCGGAGCGCTTCGAGTGCCGGTGATCGAAGGACGCGCGTTCGACGCGTCCGACCGCTCGGGCACGGTCGAGGTCGCACTCGTGAACGACGCGTTCGTCCGCCGCTTCTGGCCCGACCGACGACAGGCCATCGGTCAGCACATCGGGGTGGGCTTTCCGGAGACCCGGACAGTGAAGGTCGTAGGCGTCGTGGGCGATTTCAAGAACCGCACGCTCGGGGACGTCGCGCGACCCATGGTGTTCACGTCGATCCTGCAAGATCCGTTGGGTTGGCAGGCCGCGGCGCTGGTCATGCGACGGTCACCCGTCGGTCCGCCGCAGATGGTGCATCTCGTTGACGCGATGCGCGCGATCGATCCGGCGGTACCCGTGTTCGACGTGCAGCCCCTCACCGCGCGCATCGGCGGCGTCCTCTTGTTGCCCCGGTATGCCGCGACGGCCCTTGGTGGGACAGGCGTTCTCGCGCTGGGCCTGGTCGTGCTCGGCTTGTATGGAACGGTATCGCTGTCCGTCAGACTTCGGCTGCGCGAGCTGAGCTTGCGAATGGCGCTCGGCAGCTCGCGGACGGCCATCGTGCGGCTGGTCACGCGACAGGCCTTGGCGCCGGTCGTGGTCGGTGTCGTGTTCGGCCTGGTCGTCGCGCTCGGGGCGACCCGCGTCTTGACCGCGTTGCTCTACGGCGTGTCGCCCCACGATCCCGCCACGTTGGTGGCGGCCGCCCTCACGCTCTTGACCACGACGACGGCGGCCGGCGCCTATCCGGCGTGGTGCGCCACGCGCACGAACCTCATGCGCTCGCTCCAGGCAGGCACGTAGTCGAGCTGTTGCCACACAGACTCTTCGATACGTGGGTAGGAAGGCGGTAACGACAAATGGACATCTCCCGACCCGATCTCACACGCAAGAAGAAGCTCCGCCAGACTCTGTATGCCGTGATTGCGGCCATCGTAGTCGTCGTCATCACGGTGGGGGTCTCGCGGCTGGAGCCGGCGGCGCCGCGCGTCGACCGCGACACCATCTACCTGGACACCGTGCAGCGCGGCCCGATGGTGCGGCAGGTGCGCGGCACCGGGACCCTGGTCCCGGAGCAGATCCGCTGGATCCCGGCCACCACCGACGGCACCGTCGAGCGGATCGTCATCCGGCCCGGCGCCCTCGTCGCGCCCGACACCGTGATCCTCGAGCTGAGCAATCCCGAGCTGGAGCAGTCCACCCTCGAGGCGCGGCTGAATCTCGAAGCGGCCGAGGCCCGCTACAGCAACCGGCAGGTAGAGGTGGAGCGCGATCTGCTCGACCAGCGAGCGACGCTTGCCACCACCGAGGCGCAGCTCAAGACGGCCCGCCTGCAGGCGGACGCCGACGGTCAGCTCTTCACGCAGGGCCTCGTCTCGTCGCTCCAGCTCCAGCAGTCGCAGTCGGCCGAGCAGGAGTTCGATACGCGCTACGCGCTCGAGCAGGAACGGCTGCGGATGGCCACCGACACCGTCGAGCCACAGCTTGCGGTCGAGCAGGCCGAGGTGGACCGCCTGCGGACGCTGTACGAGCTGCGGCAACAGCAGATGACCGACCTGCACGTGCGGGCCGGGATGCCCGGCGTGCTGCAGCAGGTGCCGCTCGACGAAGGGCAGCGCATCACCACCGGCACCAACCTGGCGCGGGTGGGCGACCCGACGGTGCTTAAGGCCGAGCTGCGCATCGCGGAGACGCAGGCCAGGGACGTTCAGATCGGCCAGTCGGCCACCATCGACACCCGCAACGGCGTCATTCCGGGGCACGTCATCCGCATCGACCCGGCCGTGGAGAACGGGACGGTGACGGTGGACGTGGCGTTGGACGGGGCCCTGCCGCGCGGCGCCCGCCCGGACCTGACGGTCGACGGCACCATCGAGCTGGAGCGGATGGACGACATCCTCTTCGTCGGCCGGCCGGTGTTCGGGCAGGAGGAGAGCGTGGTCAGCCTGTTCACGGTGGAGGAGGACGGTACGCACGCATCCCGCGCGCGCGTGGGTCTGGGCCGGGCCTCGGTCAACACGATCGAGGTGCTCGAGGGTCTGCAGCCGGGCGACCAGGTGGTTCTGTCCGACATGTCGACCTGGGATCAGTTCGACCGGGTGCGCATCGAATAGGGCCGCTCTGCCGCGTCGGGCAAAGGGGCGAGGTCACCTGTGAACGGAGGGAGGGAGGTCGAGATGAGCGAAGCGTCAACCCTGATTCAGTTGGAGAACGTCTCGAAGATCTTCTACACGGACGAGGTCGAAACGCATGCCCTCGACGGCGTCGATCTGTCCATCCACCCCGGCGAGTACGTCGCCATCTCGGGTCCGTCGGGTTGCGGCAAGTCGACCCTGCTGTCGATCCTCGGCCTGCTCGACTCGCCCACCACGGGCGACTACACGCTGAACGGCCAGCCGGTGGCGCAGCTCAGCCAGGCCGAGCGGGCGCGGACCCGTAACCGGGAGGTCGGGTTCATCTTCCAGAGCTTCAACCTGATCGGCGACCTGACGGTCTACGAGAACGTCGAGCTGCCGCTGACCTACCGCGGCATGCAGCGGGCCGAACGCCGTGAGCGGGTGACTGAGGCGCTCGAGAGGGTGGAGATGGCGCACCGCGCGAAGCACCTGCCGAGCCAGCTCTCCGGAGGGCAGCAGCAGCGCGTGGCGGTGGCGCGGGCCGTGGCCGGGCAACCGTGCATCCTGCTGGCCGACGAGCCGACCGGCAACCTCGACTCGAAGAACGGCGAGGCGGTGATGGGGCTGCTGCAGTCGCTGCACGACGAGGGTTCGACCGTGTGCATGGTGACCCACGACCCGCGCTACGCGGAGCACGCCAGGCGGGAGATTCACCTGTTCGATGGGAGGTGCAGTCCGCATCCCCCGAGCGGGGACCGCGCATAAGGAACCCACCCCTCTACCGGGTTGGACTTCCAGACTGGAGGCTGATCTTGTCGACTCATCTTCGTCCCTTCGCACTCGCACCACTCATGGCCGGTCTGCTGCTTGCGGCGGCGGCGCGGGCGACGCACGCCCAGACCTTCGACGCCGTTGCCCGCGAGCGGGCCGGCTTCGCCTGGCAAACGACTCCGGCCGGGCAGCCGGCCCGCCGCTTCGACCTCACGCTCGACGATGCCGTCCAGCGCGCTCTCGAACGGAATCTCGACATCGCCGTGCAGCGCATCCAGCCGCTCGTGCAGGACATGCAGGTCGCCGCGGCCGACGCGGCGTTTCTGCCCTTCGCTTCATCGGGCTTGCGCTTCAACCAGGAGACTACGCCCAACCGCTTCGTGTTCGACGGCGGCGGACTTCGCGGCCAGCCCATCGTCTCCGACCAGGGCAGCTACGACCTCGGGATCAGCCAGGAGGTCAAGTGGGGCGGCGGCCGGTACGACGTCACCTGGGGCACCATCCGGTCGGAGTCGACCAACATCTTCTCAACCTTCAACCCGAGCTTCGGCGCGAACATGACGCTGCAATACACGCAGCCGTTGCTGCGCGGCTTTCGGACGGATTCGCGGCGCACGCAACTGGTCGTCTCGCGCATCAACCGGGACATCTCGGACATCGACCTCGAGCAGGCCGTCGTCAACACGCTGGCCGACGTCCGTCTGGCCTACTGGGACCTGGTCTACGCGCGCGCCGCCGTGGACGTGCAGCGGCAGGCGCTGGCGCTGGCCGAGCAGCTCGTGGCGGACAATCGGGCGCGCGTCGACGTCGGGACGATGGCGCCGATCGACGTCGTGCAGGCGCAGTCGGAAGCCGCGGCGCGCCGCCAGTTGCTGGCGCTGGCTGTAGAGACACAGCACTCCTCCGAGCTGGCCCTGAAGGAGCTCATCGTGGGGGGCACCTCGGACGAGTTGTGGGAGGCAGAGATCAACCCGACGGACCAGCCGCGGATAGAGGCCGCGCCGATCGATCTGCAGGAGGCGATTCGGGGGGCGCTCGGTCGGCGCACCGACATCTCGCGTGCGCGACGCCAGCTCGACGCCAACGAGGCGACCGTCGAGAACCTCCGCAACAGCACCCTGCCCGCGCTCGACCTCGTCGGCAGCTACCAACTGACCGGTCAAGGCGGTCCCCGGCGGGTTCCGGTCGGGAACAGCTTCGATGACATCTTCGGCGGCGTCGGCGGCGTGATTCCGGGGGGCTACCGGGATGCGCTCCAGAGCATCGCCAACGCCGACTACCCGATCTGGAACGTCCAACTGCAGATGACCTGGCCGCTCGGTCGAAGCGCGGATGGGGCCGCGTACGAACGGGCCCGGCTGGAGCTGCAGCAGAACCGCGCACAGATTCGCCGCATCGAGCTGCGAGTAGCCAGCGAGGTCACCAACGCGGCGCTTCGCATCGAGTCGATCCGGGAGCGCATCGACGCCGCGACAGCGTCCCGAGAGCTGGCCGAGCAACAGCTCCAGGCGGAGGAGAGCAAGTTCGAGGTGGGCCTGTCGACGAACTTCTTCGTCCTGCAGTCGCAGCGCGACCTGGCCACGGCGCAGGACGCCGAGCTGCGCGCGATCCTCGACTACCAGCGGGTGCGGATCGAGTCCGAGCGGACGCAGCGCGCTTCGATCGGCGCCGCCGGCATCGCCATGGTCGGCGGCGCGCCGGGCGGCGGCGCCGTGATTCCCGCAGGCGGCGGAGGTTGATGTATCCCGTCGATTATCGAGCCCAGTGGGCGGGTTTGGAAGCTTGGCCATGCGCTCTCGACTCTTGTCGACGATTCGTTCCCGCAGTCCCTGCAACGCCCGCTTCGGCGGTGCGGTCGAGACCGAGGCGACGGAGAACCAATGGCGCGGGACGGCGTCCGCGTGGTCTCCGTTGCCGATCACCTCGACAAGGCTGACGAGGAAGCGACCTCCCTCATTCAGATCCGCGGCGCAGATGGAGTGCATGCCTGCTTTCTCGGAAGCCGCCGAGATTGCGTTGGCCCGCGAGGAGTCGGACACGACGAAGAAGGCCTCTCTTTGTCTCGTCGTGCATCGGTCGTGTCCGTTCACTTGCCGGGCCAGAGCTCCAGGATCTGCGGGTTGATGAACAGCGCCGGCGTGTGGCCCGGGTTGATCTGCAGGATTCCGGTGCCGGCGATCCGGCGCAGCGTGGCCGTTGCCGCCCCCGGCTTCGCCGCCAGAACCGTGTTGTTCACCAAGTCGGTCGACCGGCAGCAGAGCCGGCTGCACACGAACCGGATCGTCTCGTTGGTGGTCGTTGCCCGGGGCTTCGCTTGCCGGTACTGTGCACGGTCGTTACGATGCCCTCGATGGCTGAGCTGGCCTGAGCCTCTACCAGCGCGAGCGTCTGCATCAACGTCACGGGATCGGAGAATCTGGCGGTTGCTTCGCGCAGCGTGTTGAGCGCTCTGGTGGCGATCTCGCACCGGGCTTCGACCGCGGGGGTTGTCAACCGCTCCCGCGGGACCGGAGGCAGGTTGTTGTAGGCGAAAACCGGATCCCACGGGGGGTATGGCTTGGTGCGGCTGCTGGCGGATTGAGTCCGGGTCGGCTCTTCCTGCATTGAGGGGGCTCTTCGCGGGCAGTGTAGTTGTTACGCGGGATGCGTCAGGTCCGAGCGGGTGTTGCTGTTCAAGTCGAGGTCGACGGATGTCGAGCGCCGTTGCTGGGCGCCGGTCCGATTTCTTGGGGATTTCTGCTCTGGAACGGGAACCTTTTGCGCGCGCTGAGCGTCTAACAGGGTTGCCCGGCTCAGAGAAGTACACTTTTTGCCCACCTGCCCATTTCGGGCGATGGAGCCCGGATCCCGCCGACAGGTCACTGACGGTGCACATGTCAACCGGCTCCGCCGGATCCAGCCTTCCCGCAGGGAAAAATCTCGGGTGAGCGACGCCGGAACCGGGGTCGCTCACCCTCTGAACCATCGATTTTGAGAATTCAAAAACGCTCCTTCAGGGTGTCTACTGGACGGCTCAGTGTTTCCGGGCTATAATCAAGTTTCTCGGTACCGACCTCAATGAGCGGGTCAAAACCGGCCATTTATGGGCGCCTCAAAACCGGCCATTTCCGACGGCCCGAGACTGGAGTCGAGATCTACTTCACGGCGTCCTCTGTTGGCAAGGTGTTTGCCGGCGCGCTAGCCGTCACGCCCGAAGCCTCTGGGCAGCTCGACAGCCCCTCCAGTACCGACAGATCCAGATCGCAGACCTGCTCGGGCAACTCCGCAGTCGCGGAGCCGGCCAGCGATTCCGGCAACGCGTCCCGCCACTCCCGGTACTGTTCCTGCAACTCCAGGAGCGTCTGCACGGCGTCGTTCCACTGCTGTGGCCGCGACTCCGGTCCGCTGGCCGACGGTACCGGATCCGGGATTCGCCGGCCTTGCGCCGCTCCCGATAACGTGCCTGCCGTTCCGCGTTCGTCAACGCCACACGACCATCCTGCACCGTTACGTAACGGAGCGAGGAGGAGGCGGTCGGCCGAGCGTTCGAGGCGCAAGCGTGGCGACAGACCCACCGCTCGGTTGTCATCGGCATCGGTGTATGCGTGCGCGTTGGTCCGCGACAGCGTGCGCGAGGTAATGCTCCGAGCGGAGGGAGGGCCTTGTCTGGTCTGGTCTCCCGGGTAGAGGTTCCGAGCCGGACGTCGGTGTTGGTCATGCCCGGCCGGGTTACCCTCGCGAGACGGAACGGCCGGGCTGGGCCGGAGGGTGTGGTCGACGACGACGAGCGGGAAAAGGGCGTTCCGTCGAGCGACCACTCGAGTGTCGCGGAAGGCTCGTCTGGCGCACGCGGTGCCCGTGGAAACGATCGCTGGCGGTTGTTGCGCCAGGCGAGCCTGGAGGCGGCGCTCTCGCGCGCGCGGACCACGTCCGGATGGGCGTTGACGCTCGGCCGCGCGCGAATCCTCCGCTCCGCTGTGTTCGGACTGCGGCCCGGTGCGAAAGCGCCGGATGCGCCACCGACTCCCCACCGGTTACGCACCTCCCGTCGACTCTACCAAGGTGGTCCGCACGCGGGTGCGCCAGCTGCGCGGCCCGCACTTGAGCACGTGCGCGTGATGCAGGAGCCGGTCGAGCAGCGCGGTGACCGCGGCGGTGTCGCCGAGCAGCTTCCCCCACTCGTCGACCGGGCGGTTGGAGGTGAGCATCGTCGAGGCCCGCTCGTAGCGGCGCATGATGAGCTCGAGCAGGTCCTCGGCGGCGGTGTGGGGCAGCTTGCGCATGCCGAGGTCGTCGATGATGAGCAGGTGCGCACGGGCCAGCTCGGCGAGGTATTCCTTGCGGGTCTCGGCCAGCGTCGCCTCGGCGAGTTCTTCGAGGAAGGCGTGCGTTTCCCGGTAGAGGACGCGATAGCCCTGCTGGATCGCGGCGCGTCCGATGGCCTGGGCAAGGTGACTCTTCCCGGTACCGGGTTGGCCGATCAGGAGGACGTCCTCGCGCTTTGCGATGAAGCGTGCGGTGGCGAGCTCGAAGACGAGCGCGCGGTTGATCTTCTTGTTGAAGTCGAAGTCGAAGCTGTCGAGCGAGCGGTCCGGGTCCCGGAATCGGGCCTGCTTGTGCCGGCGGGCGAGCAGGCGGTCCTCGCGGCGCTGGAGCTCGTCGGAGACGAGCGCGG
Organism: Vicinamibacterales bacterium; assembly: GCA_963662835.3. Lineage (GTDB taxonomy): Bacteria > Acidobacteriota > Vicinamibacteria > Vicinamibacterales > UBA8438 > WTFV01. The sequence continues at coordinate 3,626,873 of CAXXVU020000002.1, read as the reverse complement.
CGAGCAGGTCGATGGGGGCGAGCTGCTCGGTCTGGGCCTGGAGCAGGCGCGTCTCGAGGACGTTTGCCATGCCGGAGAGGCGCAGCTTGCGCAGCGCCTTGTCGAGTTCGACGAGATTCATGAAGGGTCTCCTGTTCTGCGGTCGATCAGATCGCGGTAGACGGTCAGTTCGCGGATGAGCGGGTCGACTTGGCGCAACGACAGCGGCGGCGCGCCGGGGTAGCGGTCGAGGTAGCGCTTCAGGAAGCGGTAGGTGGGCACGCCGAGTTCGAGCGCGGCGGTGGCGGCGTGTTCGACGACGGCGGGACTGTGCTTCCTGGCGAGCGAGAGGACGCCGAGGATGCGGCGGACGCCGGCGGCGCCCTCATGGCGGTGGATGTGGTCGCAGACGGCGGAGATGGCGGGACCGGCCCGCTTGGCGGCGGCGAGCAGGGCCAGGGTCTTCGGCGGGGTGCGGGTGGGCCGGTCGTCGTCGGCGATGCGATGCCAGCCGCGCTGCGTGCGCAGGTGCTCGCGCAGCAGTTGGCCGTTGCTCGGGTCGAGGAGGCGGACGTGGATGTCGTCCCACTGCACGTCGACACGTCGACCGATCCAGCCGGGCGGCGCCGAGTAGTAGGCCGAAGCTACCTCGACGCAACCGTCCAGATGCACACTGCGGCGGCCGTACTGGTAGTAGCGGAACGGCTCGAGGGGCAACGGGCCGAGCGCGGGGCGTTCTTCCTCGAACATGGCGGCGACCTGGCGCTTGGTCGTACCGTGGATGCGGGTGTCGGCCCAGCGCTGCTCCCAGCGGTCCAGGTACGCCTGGCCGTCGTCGAGATGCTCGAAGCGGAGACCGCGCAGCGGCGTTTTCTGGGCGTGACCGACGCTGGCTTCGACTTTGCCCTTCCGATCGGGATCGCGGACGCGGCACGGCAGGGCGACGACGCCGTAGTGGGCGAGCACGTCGCGATAGAGCGGATTCAGCGTCGGGTCGTAGATGTCCGGGGTGAGGACGCCCTCCTTGAGGTTGTCGAGGACGACGACGCGTACGGTGCCCCCCAGGCGACGGAACGCGCGCTCGTGCAGCTCGGCCCAGACCTGTGCGCTGGAACGGTGAACCAGCAGCCGGACGGCCTTGCGCGAGTAGCCCAGGGCGAGGACGAAGAGCCGTGTCCGGCGGTACTTGCCGGTGTCCGGGTCACGGACCATCGGCCCCTCCCCGTAGTCAACCTGTGCTTCTTCTCCGCGGTCCGTGGTGATGACCGCCCGGGCCTCGACGGCGGGCTGCTGCCGGACGGTCGAGACGAAGCGCCGCACGCTCGTATAGCTCGCCGGGAAACCGTGGTCGTCGACCAGGTCCTGCCAGACGGCCATGGCGTTGCGGCCGCGGCTGAGCGCGTCGACGATCAGCTCGCGGTACGGCTCGCACGCGCTCGCCTGTGGCGCTCGACTGGGCCGCTGCGCGGGGACGGGCGCGTCGGCGTCGGCGCCCTTGCCGGCGGCCGTGACCGGCAAAGAGTCGGTGGGCGCCTCCGGCGAAATGGCCGGTTTTGCCGGGCGAGCGGGAGGCCGGCCACGACCCCGCACGGTCAGGCCGGCTGCCTTCAGGTAGCTGCTGGCGGTCTCGCGCCGGACCCCGGTGGCCTCTTCGATCCGCCGCAGCGACCAGCCGAGGCGCCCCAGCGCGAGAACCTGTTGTCGTTTCTCTTCCTTCAAGACGTTGCTCATGCCAGCAGGAACGTCGTGTTCCAGGCCGGCGTCAACGTCTCGGGCCGCTATCGGAAATGGCCGGTTTTCAGCCGCCCACTAATGGCCGGATTTGGGCGCCCACCGAGGGTACCGAGAAGTACGTACTACTCGGTACCCCCAGATCAGCGCGGATCGTTACTGGCCGCTTGGTGGCCCCTGCAGTGAATGCGATCACCTTCCTCACTGCGACAATCTGTTGACAAGTCGTGGTTTCGGGGCGGTCTGGCGGCTGACCACAAACAAGCGGCAATCTGTTGACAGCCTGTCACCAGGCTTGCGATGCTACCCGGCATGAACGAGGGCACGATCTCCACGCGGATTTCCCGGCGCGCCAACGAGCATCTCAAGCACCTGTCCGTGTCGCTCGGGATGGTGGCTACCACTCGTGGCGCCGTTGTGGATCTGATGTGCCGGGCGTTTCCGACGGCTACGATGCTGCTGGCCGCCGTGGCCCGTCAGACGGGCGGCGACCCGGCTGCGGCTGCCGGGGCGCCGTCGGCGACAACACCGGACGGACACGAATCCGACACCGGGGCGATGAACCGCCTCCGCGATGCGCACGCCGCGGACGTCAAGCGGCTACGGGCTGAGCACGCGGTGGAGCTGCGGCGTCTGGCCGCCGAGCACGAGGCGGCGCTGGAAGTCGCGGTCGATGAGGGTGTGCGCCGCGGCCGGCGAGAGGATCTGGAATCCGGGCGGCTCGAGCGCGCCGTACTCGAACGCCTGATCGCCGAGCGGCGCGATGAGGTCGTGGCCGTGCTGCGCAAGATGAACGTCGAGCTGTACGAGGTCGACGGCAAGCCGTGGCGTCTGATTCAGCACGGCGCAGGCTAGGCGGCTAGGCGTCTCCTCCGGCGTGTGCAAGACCTCGGAATGGAGTCGAGGTGGGCGGCGGTCAGCATGGAGGCGGCGACCGCCACGATCGCATTGGCGCGACGGACTCAAGGCGGTAGCGGCGGCGGTGTTCGATCGGCACGATATCCGGGCGGCGGCGGCGCAGGCGGTGGCCGAAGTCGAGCGATGGATCGACAGGCGCCATCCCCCGCGTCCGGCAGGTGGCCGCCGAAGACACAAGGCCGAGCCGGACGTCGAAGCCGCCAGTCGCGCCCGCCGGCCGGGTGTCGCCGTCGGGCTGTGCCGCACGGCGGCGGGCGGCGGCGAGGTGAGCGTCGTCGAAGCCAGCCGGAGGCCCGGTTCCGGGGCGCTGACCCTGACCGGGCGCCAGGGCGAGGTCATGCGGGAGTCGGCGCGCACCGCGCTGTCGTGGCGGCGCGCCAACGCCGCACGCTACGGCCTCGACCCGGACTTGCATCGCGACACCGACGTCCATCTGCACGAGCAGTCGGCCGAGGTCCCCAAGGAGGGCGCCTCGGCCGGCGTGACGATGGCCGCTGCGCTGGTGTCCGCCTTCACGCGGCGTTCTGTCCGTACCGACGTGGCGATGACCGGCGAGAGCACCCACGGCGGACAGGCGCTCCCGGTCGGCGGCATCGCCGAGAACCGTCGCTGTCCGGCCAGGGGAACTTCCCCGCCATCAGCTCGACGAGCCGGTTGGCGATTTCCCGCTCGGCCCGGTACCTGTCCGAGCAACGCGCACGGCGCGTCCGCCACGGTGTCGGCGACGATGGCGCCTTCGGCCAGTTTCAGCTCGACACCGGTTCGGATCGCATCGCCGGGAATGTCGAGCAGCCGGGTCGCCAGCAGCCCGCGCTCGTCGGCCGGCAGTCCGCAGTGGCCGCCGTCCGTCGCCTCGGCCAGCGTGTAGCCGATACCGGCGCGCAGCCGGGTTCATCGCGGGTCTCGCTGATACCCAGTTTCATTGCGATCACGTCGGCCGCCTTCGACGTGTTTTGAGGAAGCGGCGGGAGGTTGTCGGATCCGGCCGGATTCGGGTTGCCGGCACCGAGAGGCGTACTTCTCGGTGCCGCACAGGCTATTAGACACCGTAGAGGCGCGTCTTGTTCCCGGCGGGCGGAATGTTTTTCGCCTGTTCCGGACTCCCTTCCGGGGCAGCCGGCAGCCGTGCGTGCCGGCTCGTGGAAACGACACGGTCTCCGGTGCGTTGCCCTCCCGTCAGGTTGCATGCCGCCTCCCGTTATCTTGGGCGGCCGTCGCTCGCTGCGTGGCGGCGGGTCTTCCTGACCGCCTTCACTCGGTGCGTACCTGGCAGGTTCCCGGGGCCGTTGCACTCGGCGGGTACTGGCAGGTTCGCGGCGCGCCACACTCGGCGCCTGTCCGGAGATGGCCGTCTCGGTGGGATGCCGGGCGGCGTACCGCTCGCTGGCCGTGGCCGACTCGGTGCGTTCGGGCGGTACGGTGTGCTCGGTGCGAGGACCGCTCGGTGCGCAGGCGTTCGGGGGCATTGCCCTCGGCGCGTGCTGACAGCCTTTGAAGTCGCTGTACTCGGCGCGTTCCTGAAGATGGGCGTCTGTGTGCGTGGCAGGGCGCTTTCGGTGGTTCTGGCGTACCGCTTGAAACGGCGCCGCCTACTGGGTGCGTTCAGGCACGGTGTCCTGCTCGGTGTGGACTCGGTCCTGATGGGCGTGCTGCTCGGTGCGGTCGCCCGAGTCGCGTACCGCTTGGTGCCCCCGGGGCGGTTGCTCGATGCGTGCGGCCGGCGCGTCGGCCCGGATCTTCCATGGATACGCGCCGCCGTGTGCGCGCTCACCGGCATGGTCGGCGCTGCGCTGTGTGCGCCTGTTGAGGGCGGACATCCGCTTGCGTGCCGCCTCGCTCCCGGTCGGCGTTCGGCTCAGTGCGGGCAACCTCGGGCGGCTGCGTGCGGAGGAGCTCGTCCTGTTCGGTGCGCCGCCGCGCTGACCGGCGTGGTGCTCGATGCCGCTGCTCAAGGACGTTGGCGTCGACGATGGCCTCGGCGGTCACCAGGTCGTGATGCTGCAGGATCGCGATCCCCTCGATGCGGCTGGTGGCCGTCAGGGTCATGCCGGGCAGCCTCCGGCTGTTTGGCCCGCGGTTCCTGCTCGGCGCCTGTGGGCCTTGCGTTCTGCTCGGTGCAGGGTCCTGAGGGACCGGCCGCGCGCTGCGTGTCGACGAGGTCACGGTCGACGCGGGCACGCATGTGCGCGAGGTGATTGGCGAGGCCGTCGTCGATGACCATGCCGAGCGCCTCGGCGAGGGCGTCCGATTTCCTGCTGTGGTCGTTTCCGCGACGGCTCGCGCTGCTGCCTTGCCGACATCTCGACTGGCTCGGCCACGCTGCAGCGGTCACCCTTCGCAGCCCGCGGCGCCTGCGGCGGTCACCCGAAGACGCACCGTTGCGCCCGACCGGCGCGTTGGTCAGCCGGACATCTCCGGCGGATGGCAGAATTACTGACCCGCGGGTCAGTAAGTGTTGGTCGCCGATGCGCTCAGCGCGGTCCGGGACCACCCGGCGTGAGGGCCGAGCGGCTGGCGCCGGGCCGGGGCGCCTCGTCTGCCGACGGGACACGCCACGGCCCGGCCGGCGCTGCCCGGGACCCCAGGCGCGTTGGACGTGTCTCCCCGGGGCTGGGCCGACACGAACGCGGGATTGCGCGCAGCAGTCAGGGCCCGTGCGCCTCGTCTGTAACGCCGAATCCCGGCACGCCGATGCCGGCGTACGGCCGGTGGTACGCCAGGACCGGAATCATCTGGAGTTCGAGTGGGAGGACGCGCCCGGTTCCGGTCGCTCCGTCGGTCGGTCCGGCGCGTTGTGTCACTGGATGGTCTTCGCTTGCGAATTACTGACCCGCGCGGGTCAGCAAGTGCCGGCTGGCCGGGATAACCGGCGGCCGGCCGCAGTCTCGTTCCGGGCGTGACTCTTCGCCGTCACACGCCACGGCTTGGGCGTCACCGTCCGGACCCGAAGGGCGCCTCTGCTGGTCGAGGCCGATCGGCTGGGAGCAGGCGACCCGGTTTCGACGGCAGTCAGCTCGCCGCCGACGACACACACGGCGATGCCGGGCCGCGCGGTGCGGCCAGCGGCGGTCCGGTGCGCCGAGCAGGCCGGCGAACGGTCTGCGGCGTGACCTCGACCGGGCCGGTTCGTCGTCGGCGGCTCATCGCGGCGTCGGCGCCGGCTCCGCCGAGCCGGTCGCCGGCATGGTGGCGCTCGGGCGGTGACCCGCGCGGCGGGACAACAGCTCATCAGCGGCGGCCGATACCACGTGGACTCACAGCAACGGCCGTCCGGACTGCAGGATGCGCATTGCCCAGTCAAGCTTGCCCGGCTGGATGCGGCTCGTCGTCAGGATCATGACGGGTAGCGCATTGCGTGGTGGGCCCGTGTTCCTGCTCGGTGCGCGCGGACCGTTGCTTCTGCTCGGTGCGCGGTCACCCCTCGGCTGCATGTGGTGGCACCGTGTCGAGCGGCGGGGATCTCGATGGACGCGGGCAAGCTGTAGCTGTAGATGTAGAACGTCTCGTGGTCGTCCCCCTTGGGGTGGGCTCGTCGTCGCGCTCGTCGGCGATGCGGCCGGGAGTGCTTCCAGTCTGAACCGCTTGACCGGCCGCGCCGTGGCTGGCGCCATCACGCCAACTGCGGGTCGACATCGACCTTGCGGTCGTGCGTCGGCGGCGCCCGCAGGCGCCGCCGACGCCGGGAGCCGGGGTATCAGCCGGCCAGCGCTTCGACGGCGCCCTGCACGCCCAGTCGCCGGACCGCCTTGGCCATCGCCAGGATCGACTGCTGCTCTTGCGCTTCGACCGCCCTGGTGATCTCCAGCGCGCGGGGCGGCAGGTATGCTTCGGCCGTGCGGCGCAACAACGCCCGCAGCGCGTCGGCCGGCATCGCCTCGGCTTCGACCGTGCGGAGGATGTCGGGCCGCCGCTTCTCGCCGCGCTTGCGCGGCTTTGACGGCAACTCGGCTGCCTGTTCGGCGGTGATCGCCAGGCGGTGTTCCGCGATGTCGAGGTGGGGCAGGTGTCCGCGCAATTCCTCGAGGACTTTCTCGTCGATCAGGACGCCGGCCGGGTCCCAGTCACCGATGTAGAGGATCCGCACCGGCCGGCCGTTGGCGAGTTGGCCAATGTGCTCGGCGGCGTTGTTGGCCAGCGTGAGCGACGAGAAGCCTCCGGCCGCGTAGAGCGGCACCGCCAGTTCGTCGATCACGTCGCGGATGACGCCGACCATGCTGCGGCTCTCGGTCCACACCTCGACGTAGGTGTTGGCCTGCGACCACAGGTCGACGCGGTAGGCGTAGGCAGCGGCCAGCAGCGCGTCGGCGGCATGCTGGTAGGCGCTGACGTAATAGCCCCACCGCGTGGCGTCGCTGATCCAGGAGTACGGCACCTGGCCGGACCGGCGCAGGTCGACGAGCGCCCGCTGGACACACTTGTACCCGGCTTCGGTCTTCGGCAGCGATAGCGGCAGCGTGGGGTCGAGCAGGCGATAGAACACGTGCCGCACGCTCTGCGGATGGTCCTGGGTGAGAATGGCGAGGATCTGACGTGCGATCTGGAGCATGCGCTCGGTCTTGGGCCGCCCCCTGCGCGTTGCCGGCGTGTTGGTCGACATGATGGCTACCTCCCTGTGTGCAGTTCCGAATTACTGACCACGGTGACGGTCGAGTATTAGGAACCGGTGCCATCGGCCCGCCCCGACGCCGCCCGCTGGCCGGGGCCGGTTGTTCGACGATGCCGGGGACATCTCGATCGGCTCGGCCGCCCTGCAGCGGTCACTCGTCGCAGCCCCTCGGCGCCTGCGGCTCTGGCTCGACCGTGACGGTCGCCGATGCGATCAGCGCGGTCCGGGACCATCCGGCATGAGGGCTGAGCGGCTGGGGTCGGGCCGGCCGCCTCGTCCGCTGGCGGCAAACACGATGGCTTGGGTGGCGCCGCCCGGCAGTCAGGGCCCTGCGCCTGGTCTGCCACGCCGAATCTCGGCACGATGCTGCCGTGCAGCTGGTTGTACGCCGGGACGGGAATCCGGCGTTCGAGTGGGAGGATGCGCCCGGTTCCGGTCGCTGCCTCGGTCGGTCCGGCGCGTTGTGTCACCGGATGGCCTTCTCCCTTGCGAATTACTGACCCGCGGGTCAGTAAGTGCTGCCTGACTGTCGTGGGCGAGCGTTCCCTGCGGCCGCTTGTGAATTACCGACCCGCGGGTCAGCAAGTGCTGGACCGGTCCGATCAGCCCCGTCCGGACCACCGGCGACCGGCCGTGGTCTCGTTCCGGGCGTAACTCTTCGCAGTCAAACGCCACGGTCTGGGGGTCGTCGCCCGGACCCGACGGGAGCCTCTACTACTGGTTGAGGTCGAACCGTTCGGCGTCGGCGTCGGCGCGCGCCCACGACAGTGGTGTGCGCGCCGCCTCCTGCATGACTCGGCGCGGGCGACGTTACTACCCTGGGGCGCACACGGCCCAGCGCGGCAACCGGATTCGAGACCCGTAGCGGTACGTGTAGCTGCGGCTCCTCGCGGTGCCGGCGCCGGAGCCGCCGAGCCGGTCGCCGGCATCGCGGTGGTGTGCGCGGGCGGTGACCCGCGTGGCGGCACGACAGCACGTGAGCAGCGGCCGATAACGGGTGGACTCGCAGCAACCGGCGGTCTGGATCGACGTGCTGGCGAACGACAGATAGTGATCGCGACACGGTGTCGGTCGTTGCCGGGGGGCGCCGGGTGTCGGTCTCCAGCACCTTGGGCGGTTCGGCGTTTGTTCGCCTGGTGGGTGCCGAGCCGCCACTGGCGGTTCGTTGCTTCGGCGCTACCAGCGCAGGCAGGGATCGCCGAGTGCGGCCAGGTCGTCGAGCAGGGGGACGTCCTGGCCGATTTCCTCGGGCGCGTCGGCGTCGTGCTCGTCGGCGTCGGCCTCGTCGACGCCGTCGAGCAGCGCGGACAGGACGACCTCGACGGGGTTGAGCGCGTGCGTGACGAGCCAGTGGCGCCGCTTGCGGCAGGCGGCGCAGCGGGTGCTCTCGGGCCAGATGAGCCGGCCGCAGGTGCCGGCCTCGAGCGGCAGGTCCACGCCGGGACACAATTGCATGTAGTTGATGTCGCTGCGGTAGCGGCGCATGTTCTCGCGGTTGGCGATGCGCTTGCGCAGGCGCCGCAGCGCGGCGCGCTGGTCCGGGCGCAGCAGGTCGATGAGCGGCATCAGGTTCTCCTCCGGAGATACAGGGGGAATGGCCCGAGGGGGCCGGGTGAAGCGGGCCGGCAGGCCCGGGGGTGTGGCGGATGCGGGATCGGAGACGGCCGGCGTGGGGCGGGGTGCAGCATGCCGAAGCGTTGCCTTGTCCGCCCGCCTTCGGCCTGTCCGGCCGCGTCCGCTGTATTGATTGTCGCCTCCCTGCCCCTCTTCTCCCGGGTCCCGTGGCTGCTGCGCGCCGACTCGGGGAGGCGCGCCGGCCCGGCGGCCGCCGAGGCGTGGTGTGGGTGGCGGCGGCTTGCGCCGGCCCGATGCGGCGCGGGCGGGCACGGGCCGAGCGCGTGAAGGAACCGAACAGCAGTGGGAACCGCCGCTGGCGCGAGGCGAGCGGGGACGCGCCGCAGCGGCCGAAGCCGTTGACGGCCTCGATGCTGCAGCAGGCCGCTTCAGCGCTTGCTGCAGCTGTCGGTGTCGGACACGATGGCGATCGCGCAGAAGCTCCACGAGGCGGGGGCGGTGAGGGTGGCCAGGGGAAGCGCAGGCGGCGGCGCGGCGCTGGCTGACGGCCGCGTGAGGCAATCCGGCCGACCGATCCGGCGGCCGGCGCGGCCGTTCGCCTGGTGCGTGGGACGTGGGCGCCGATGGCGTGCGCCGGTGTCGCTACGCTCACGCCTCCCGGTCCGGCGGGCGTTCGGCCGCCGAAACCGGTGCACGCGGCGGCGCCGCGAGGTCTCGGAGTCCGGCCGGTGCGCGCAACGCCAGCTCGACGAGTTCGTCGACCCGCGTCACGTAGTCGATCTCGACGGCGCGCCGCAGCTCGTCGCCCAGCTCCTCGTCGACCTGTTTGCGGTTGGGTTGCGGCAGCAGGATGCGGGCCAGCCCGCCACGGTGCGCGGCCAGCACCTTCGCGGCGATGCCGGCGACACCGAGCACCTGCCCGGCAAGGGTGATCTCGCCGCTCATCGCCACGCCGGCACGGACCCGGCGCCGGGTGGCGGCCGACACCAGCGCGGCGGCCATCGTCACGCCGGCCGAGGCGCCCTCCTTGGGGACCTCGGCCGACTGCACGTGCAGATGGACATCGGTGTGGCGATGGAAGTGCGGGTCGAGGCCGTAGCGTGCGGCGTTGGCGCGCAGCCACGCCAGCGCGGTGCGCGCCGACTCCTGCATGACCTCGCCCTGGCGCCCGGTCAGGGTCAGCGCCCCGGAGCCGGGCAGGCAGCTGGCTTCGACGACGAGCAGCGCGCCGCCGCCGCTCGCCGTGCAACACAGCCCGGCGGCGACGCCCGGCCGCCCGGCGCGAAGACCGGCGGCCTCGACGTCCGGCCCGGCCGGCGCGCCGAGCAGCTCGACGAGGGTCTGCGGGGTGACCTCGACCGGGGCTCCGCCGGCCTCGGCGCGCCGGCGCGCCAGCCTGGCGCACAACTCGCCGAGCGCCCCGGCCAGGTCCCACACGCCGGCCTCGCGGGTGTAGCCGCCGATGAGGGCCCCGATCGCTTCGCCGGTGACGTGGACCTGCCCGGCCGTCAGCCCGTGGCGCGCCAGTTGCAACGGCAACAGGCGCCGGGTCGCGATGACCCGCTTCTCTGCATCGGTGTATCCGGGCAGCTCGACCACGCTCAGGCGTTCGCGCAGCATCGCCGGGACGGCGGCGGGGCGGGTCGCCGTCGCTATGAAGAGCGCCTCGGACAGCTCGAGCGGGAAGTCGAGATAGCGGTCGCGGAAGGGGGCGGCGGGGTCCGGGTCGAGCGCGTCGAGCAGCGCCGCGGCGCCGCCGCCGGCTGCGTCGAGCCGGTCGACCTCGTCGAGGACGAACACCGGGTTGCGGACGCCGGCCCGGCGCAACTCCTCGACGATGCGTCCGGGCGCGGCGGCGCGGACGCCGTGTACCGCGGCCGAGTCCAGCCCCGCGCAGGACAGCCAGGCGCAGGGGCGGCCGAGGGCGGCGGCGACCAGCCGCGCCAGCGCCGACTTGCCCACCCCGGGCGGGCCGCTCACGCAGATCGCCGGGAACCCGGCGCCGGGGTTCGAGACGCGCACGGCGAGCTGGTCGAGCAGGCGCTGCTTGACCGCCTCGTGGCCGGCGTGCCCGGCGTCGAGGACCGCGTGCGCGCGGGCCAGATCGAGCGGCGCCTCGGCGCGGGCCGTCCATGGCACGCTCAGGAGGCGGTCGAGGTACTCGCGCGCCCGGTGACGCTCGGGGTCGGAGGGCGCGCATGCGGACAGCTGCGCGAGGACCCGCCGCCCTCGTGCGCGCACCGGTTGCGGCAGCGCAGCGGCGTCGAGCCGCCGGCGGATGCGGCCGAGCCCGTCGGAGTGCGCGGCATCCGGCTCGCCGAGCAACGCGCGCACCTGCGCCGCGGTGATGCGGTCGCGGACCAGCGCCGCGTCGCCGGTCTCGAGCCCCAGCGCCACCTTGCGGCAGATCGCCTGCAGGCAGCGGGCGAGCTGGCGCACCCCCTGCTCGCTGGTGTAGTCGCGGATGATGCGCCGGCAGGCGCCGTCGGTGAACCGCAGCGGCGCGGCCTCGAGGCCGGCGGCCCGTTTCTGCGCGTCGATCAGGTGCGTCCGGGCGATGACGAGCTTCTCGGCCTCGGCGTAGCTGGGCAGGTCGATGACCTCGAGCCGGTCGCGCAGCGCCGGCCGGATGCGGTCCGGGTCGTTGGCGGTGGTGATGAAGAGGACCTCGGACAGGTCGAACGGCAGCTCGACGAAGGCGTCGCGGAAGCGGTGGTGCTGGGCCGGGTCGAGCACCTCGAGCAGGACGGCGGCCGGGTCCGGGCCGAGCTTGTCGAGCTCGTCGAGCACGAAGACCGGGTCCTTGCGGCCGATGCGGCGCAGCTCGCGCAGGATGGAGCCGGGCTGCGCCCCCTTCCAGGTGCGGTTGTGGCCGCGCAGGTCCGTCTCGTCGCGCAACCCGCCGCAGGACAGCTTGGCGAACCCGCGCCCGAGGGCGGTGGCGACGCACTGGGCCAGCGAGGTCTTTCCGACCCCGGGCGGCCCGCCCAAACAGATCACCGCGCCGGGGCCGCGCGGGTTGCGGCGGCGTACGGCCAGGTGCTCGACGATGCGCGTCTTGGCCTGCTCGAGGCCGGCGTGCCCGGCATCGAGCGCGGCACGGGCCTGCGCCAGGTCCGTCGGCGCGTCGCTGCGCCGGTTCCACGGCAGCTGCTCGAGCCAGTCAATCCAGTCGTTCGACGCCGCGGCGTCGCCATCGGACGACTTCGCGAGGCGCCGCCGTTCACGCTCGATGGCGGTTCGCACGGCCGGGGGCAGCGCGTCGCCGTCGCCGTCGCCGAGCACCTCCCGCACGGTGGCCTCCGTGATCACCTCCGGTCCGCGACCCCCCGGCGGCCGGCGCGACACCACGTGGCGGCCGACCGCCGCCAGCTTCCGGTTCAGTTCGGCCACGCCCGCCTCGCACGTGTGGTCGCGGATCAGGCACCGGATGGCCTCGGTCTCGAAGCGGACCTCGCCGTCGCACGCCGCGGTGCGCCACGCCTCGACGACGTCGGGCGGCGGCGGTTGCGCCGCGATCGCCTCCAGCTCCCGCGCCGACGCGACCTCCCGCTCGGCGACGACGGCCGGACCGTTGGGCGCGGCGGCCGGCTCGATCAGCGCGGGCGGGGCCAGCGACCCCGGCGGCAGCCACGCCTCGGCGGCGGGCGCGGGCGCGTCGAAGGGGCGGGTCAGCAGGTGCTGTTGCGCGATCGCCAGCTTCTCTTCGTCGGTGTACGCCGGCAGCTCGACCACGGCGAGGTGCTCGCGGACCGGCTCGGGGACCGCGTCCGGATCGGTCGCCGTGACGATCCACAGGACCGCGGACAGGTCGAACGCGACATCGAGGTACGCGTCGCGGAAGGCGGGCCGGCGCGCGGGGTCGAGCAGGTAGAGCAGCGCCCCGGCGGCATCGGGTTCGACGCGGTCGACGGCCTCGAGGATGAACACCGGGTTGTTGACGCCGGCCTCGCACAGGCCCTCGACGATGCGCCCCGCGGCGCCGCCCTCCGACCCGCGGACGAGGCGCTCGGCGTCGGGCCCTTCCAGGGTGGCGCGCACGTGGGTGCGGCCGAGGGCGCGGGCAACGGCCTCGGCCAGCGACGACTTCCCGGTCCCCTTCGGCCCGGCCAGGCAGAGGACGGACCCCGGCGCCTCGGGCGGTCCCGGTCGCACGGCCAGGGCCGGCGGCGCGCCGGCCGCCGTCGTTGGGCCGCGGCCGGGTCGTTCGACGGTGAGCAGGGCGCGGGTCTGCGGGCACGCGGTCAGCACGTCGCGGATGCGCGTCTTGACCTGCGCGAGCGCGCCGTGGGAGCGGTTCAGCGCCCGCTGCAGCCGCTGCGGGTCGAAGCCTTGCGGCTCGGATGTCCGCCACGGCAGGGCGAGCGCCTTCTCGGCCCGGCCCAGCGCCTCGCGGACCGCGTCGGACCGGGAGTCGAGCGCCTCGCGGACCTGCCGCCGCAGGGTCTGGCGGACAGCGGCGGGCAGGCCGGCGTCGTCGAGGGTGGCCAGCGCCTGGTCGACTTGCGTGCCAGGGGCGGCGAGTGCGCGGACAGCCGCCAGGTCCGGGCCGCCGGATTCGCCGCCGCCCCGCGGCGGGGGCGCGGCTCCGGCGGCGGGACCGGCAGATGGCTCCCTCGCGGTCTCGGGCTCGGCGGGGCCGGCCAGCAGAGCGAACGCCTGCGCCGAGCCCACGATTCGCGCCCGGCCGGACGCGGCCAGGTCGGGCAGCTCCCACCGGGCACGCTGCTCGGCAGTGGTGACCACGCCGCAGCCGTTCGCCGGGCGGCGCTCCGCGCGGCCGAGCGTGTCGAGCGCCCGGGCGTATTCTTCGAGTGTCGCGGGATGGACGAGCAGCACCGTGGCCTCGTCGTCTCCCCGCAGCAGCTTCACACGCATACTGTGCACTTCCTTTCCACGACCGTTCTCCTGTTTCCCCCAGCCGTCCCGTGCTTTCCACGGTCGTCCCGCTCTTTCCGCGGCCGGACCGGGACGGTTCACCGAGCACCGGCGCAACAGTGCGGCCCGTAGCGGTTCGGGGGTTCGAGCCGAGGCGCAGCGGGGCGGGCGCCCATGGCGCCGCCAGCCGCTACGGGACGCGGTTCTGCGTGTCGGCGGGCGCGCTCGCCGCCTCGGGAGCGTCGTCTTCCAGCGCGGCGGTCTCGGGCAGCGCCGTGATGGCGGCCTCGGCGTTGTTGAAGGCGTAGTTGAGCAGTACCGTCAGCGGATGCAGCGACTGCTCTCGCGCGGGATGAGGCGGCCGCACGTGCCCCCCTCGATCGGCAGGTCGACGCCGGGACACAAGAGCTTGCGGTCGATGTCGGCGCGGATGCGGCGCATCAGCTCGCGGTTGGCGATCCGGCGGCGGAGCTTGCGCAGCCAGGCGCGCTGTCCGGGACGCAGCAGCCCGATGAGGGGCATGGGTCTTCTCCTCCGGGGAAGGGGAATGGCCCGACAGGGCCGGGTCGAGCGGGCCGACGGCCCGGGGGCGTGCCGTCTGGTGGCGGCCTGCCGCAGGCGGCGTGGACGCGGGCGCGTAAGCGGAAGGCGTGGAGAAAGGGCGCAAAGCCGGGCGTGGCCTTGCCCGCCGGCGCCGTTGCCGTGTGCCCGCTACGCTCGTTGCTGTTCCATTGTCGTCCGCCCGCCCGCTCCCGCCGTGGTCCGTTTCCGCGCCGACTCGGGGAGGCGCGGCGGCTGTGCCGGCGGGCGGTTGGCCAAGGGTTGGTCGCCAGGGGCGGCGAGCGTCGTGCGCGGGCGGCCGTTCCGGACAACTGCGTCGTTGAGAAGACACCCCGCGACCGTCGCGCTGCAGCGTGCCGAAGTGTCTGTGCGCGAGCGCATCGATTTGCTCAGCCGCCCGGGCGATACTCGAGGCTGCGGCCATGGTGACCCGTCACCGTCGGGCGCCGCTTCAGGACGCGACATCGGCCGCTACGGCGTCCGGTCGCCTGCGCGTGCGGCGGCCATCAGGCTGCCTGCATGCCGGACTGGCGACTGCATCGTCCGGACGCAGATGGTCAGCGTCCCGAATCCTTGCTCCATACGCGGGCAGTCACGTCCGGAAGGGAGGGGGCATGGATGAGAGGAGCACGGTGACGCAGGTCGTTACGGACCGGCCGCCGGACGGCAATGCCGGGACCACGCCACAGTCGCCGTCGGTGGCGTTGGGCGAAGATGGACCGTCGAGGCCGTCTTCCCCCGTGTCGCGCCGAAGTGGGCGTCAACCGCGAGTCAGGACAGCCCCCAACGGCAGGCTGGGCACGCTACGGCAGTGGGCGAGCGTACTCCAAACCGTGGACACATCTTCTCCTCGCTCAGTGGATCGCGCCGTCGTCGTCGCCCTCTGGTGGTGGCGAGGCGAGGATCCGCGTGGCGATCCGCTCGATGACCGAGGCGGTCGCGCTGATTGCCTGCAGGCCGGTCCGGCGGGCATCGCGCGCCGCTTTCAGAGCCTGCCGGTCTTCGGGCGTCGCCGGGGCCAATGTTCCCGCCGACGTCTCGGCGACGACCGCGGCGGTGAGTCGGAGCGCTTCGAACGCAACGTCGATGAACACGAGGACGTCGCGGGCGTCGAGGCGCTCGATGATGCCCCAGCGCCGGTTGCTCGGCCCCCGCGACATCTCGTCGAGGCTCAGCAGCGCCATCCGCGTGTGGTGCCGCATCCGCAGCAGCGCCGCCGAGAGTCCGGGGGCCGTGGGCTGGCCGTCGGCCATCCCCCCGCCCGGAGGCGGCTTCCCCTGCTGGTTGTCCTCATACCACTGCTCCATCGCGTGGCCCAGCCGCTCGATGGCGTCGCGCCGCGCCGCGTCGGTGGTCTCGACCGGGACTGCCGGGTTGATGGCCGCCGCGTCCTCGAGCATCGCCGTCGCTACCGCCAGGGCGTCCGGTTCGTTGTAGACCGCGATGCGTTCGGCGTAGTCGCCGGGACTCTCGCCCGCGCACGGCTTGACGACCGTGGCGTGGCGCACCTGCTGGATGTTGAAGCCCACCCCCAGCAGCGTGGTCTCGTCGACCCGGTCGGCTCCCAGTGACGCGCTCAGCCAGCCGACCTCCTTCTCCCAGTACATCGCGAGTCGCTCGGTCAGCCGCTCGGCGTGGTCGAGCAGGCTGCGGCCGTGCGCGTCTTGCTGGCCGGCCAGGACCAGCCGGGCGAAGCACTCGGCCCGTCCGGCGGCTCGTTCGTCGTCGTTCCTCGACATTCCGGTTCCTGTCTGGCGTCTGCGGCCGCGAGCGGCGAACAGCGATTCTAGCCTGCTGTCGCTGTCAGTCGCCCGGTGGCCTCCGGATCAATCGAACTGGTGGGCGACGACCTGTTCTGCACGAACCCCGCCATCCTGCAGCGCGGCATCGACAGCGGCGTCGGCAACTCCATTCTCGTCAAGCTGAACCAGATCGGGACCGTCTCGGAGAACCTGGACACCGTGCGCCTGGCGCAGCGCAACGGCTACGGCGCCTACATGTTGCACCGCTGAGACCGAGGACACCTTCATCGCCGACCTCGCCGTCGCCACCGGCTGCGGCCACATCAAGACCGGCTCCGGCTGCCGCGACGAGCGCACCGCGAAGTTCAACCGGCTGCTGCGCATCGAGCAGGAGCTGGGCGACGCGGCGCGGTTCGCCGGTCTCGGCGGCTTCCGGCAGTCCATGCTGGCCGGTTGAGCCGCTACGGCACGGGCACGAGCGCGAACCATCCCGGGGCTGACGTGACCGCCACGCTGGAGACACTGGTCCGGCGCTTCTACCACGACCTCTGGAACCGGTTCGACTCCACGCTCATACCCGTCCTCCTGACCGAGGACGTGACGCTGCGCGGTGCGCTCGGGCGCCACGCCGCAGGGCACGCGGCCTTCGCCGACTACCTGGAGCTGGTGCGCGGCGCGTTTCCGGATTTCGAGCAGACTGTCGAAGCAGTGGAGGTCGACGCCGTCGGTGGCTCCGCGTTCGTCCGCCTGCGTTGCCGCGGCACGCATCGGGGCGCCCTGTTCGGTCTGCCCGCGCGACCGGCCGGCGCGTCTCGTTCGAAGGAGCCGCCCGCTTCGAGACCCGCGACGGCCGGATCGCCGACATCTGGCTCTTCGGCGACGTGCACGGTCTGGTGCGACAACTCAGGGCCGAACGGGAACAACCCGAGGAGGTGAAGGCAAGCGCGGAAGCAGGAAGGGGAGCGCCGCCTCGACCACGTCGAGACCGCGCCCTCGCCAGGCTCCCGCCTCCAGCCGCGAACGAGGCTCACGGGCGCCGGGTCAGAAGTCGAAGCCGCCGGCGCCGAAGCCGATGCCGATGCCGGCGCCGAAGATCCGCGACGCGGCGGTGTTGTTTCCCGCCACCACCTGTCCGAAGAACACGTTCAGGTTGACGGTGTCGGTGAGGTTGGCGAGCAGCCGCCCCCCCCACGGTGTGCGCGTCCTCCTCGAGCCCGGGAAACCGGCTCGGCGAGAACCCGGGCCGCCGATGTCGATGCCGGACATCGCGTTGACCATTCGGTAGTCGACCCCGAGGGTGACCACGCTCCCGGCCCGGATGAACAGGCCCAGGTTGACGAACATGTCGTTCGGAACGTCGACCGTCTCGCCCGACGCCATGGCTCCGCCCACGGCCTGGGTGTTGACGTCCGTGCTGCCGCGGACCCGGAATCCTACCCCGGCGGAGAATCCCGCCGCGTTGCCGAACTTGCCGATGATGAGCGACGTCTCCACCCCGTGGCCGCCGTCTCCCAGCGAGTTGATGTAGCCGGTGTCGTACGCGCCGGCCAGGATCCGGGTTGACGGACTGCTACCGCTGCACTGAGAATCCAGAGATGGACGCTGCCTCCTGGGCCGTCGTGGCGCTGCGATTGCGATCCTCGCCGCGATCGGCACAGCGTTCTGGGGCCTGCGCAACGAATGCGGCTGTTCCGGGAGCACGTCGACAACCGAATCGACACCCAAGGTAAGGAACTCCGCGAGCGTACCGACGCCCAAGGCGAGCGCATCGACGCCCAGGGCAAGCAGCTCCGCGAGCGCATCGACGCCCGGGCAAGGAGACGGGCGAGCAGATCGGCCAGCTGCGCGAGCGGATGGCGAAGCTGGAAAGGCTGCTCGAGGGCTGCGCGAGGCCGTCACCAGCAAGCGGGCGGCGTAGACCCCGATCGCGGTATTGTCGCTTCGCATGTCGGACCAGAATCTGGACCCGATGCAGCCTCTGCGAGTGTTCACCCCGCGTTCGATCGGAATCGGCGTCACCAGTGGTGCGCTCGTCGGCGGCGTGCTCGGATGGCTCGTCGGGGCAGCCTGGGGGCTGGTTGCACTGAATAGCTTGGCCGCCGGGGTGCTCGCGTTGGCAGGCTCTATCTGCATGCGCGACGGCAAGTTCGCCTTCCTGATGGAGAACCGACGCGGGATCGGCGTCGGAATGCTCGTCAACGCTGCCGTCTTGGCCCCCATGTTTTTCGTGGACGACGCCATCGGAATCGAACTGCTCAACCGGGGAGACGAACTCGCGCTCAGCTGGCTGTTCGGCTTCACGGGGTGGACCGCCTACACCCTCGGCGGCGTCATGGTGACGCTGGCACACCTCGACTGCCAGGAAGCCGCGGGTGCCCCGCGCCGGCAGGGCGTCGCTCCGACACCGCGCCCTTTACGGGTGTTCACAACGAAGTCAACCGGAATCGGCATCGCAACCGGCGCGCTCCTTGCGATCGCGCTCGGGCAGCTCCTCGGCGCGACTTGGGGTTTGGCCACCCTGAACGGACTGGCCGCCGGTGCGCTGGCCCTGGCAGTTTCCACCGGTCTGCGTGACGGCTTGCTCGACACGACAGACAACCAGAGGTGGCCTGGCCTCTGGGGGCTCGCTTACGCCGTCATGATTGCGCCTCCGGTCTTCACGCACCACTACATCGAGCTCCGTCCGGCCGACGAGATCGGGCTCGCCGTGCTACTGGCGCTGACCGGATTCGCCACCTACGTCCTCGGTGGTGTCATGGCGACGCTGAATCACCTTGACGACGACGACTCCACGAGCGACTCGCGCCAGCATCGCGTCACCCCGCCGCCCGGCTAAACGCCGTGACTGGTGCAGGTTGACGTGGGTTTCTGCACGGAATCTGATCTAAGTTGACGTACTGGCGCCGCCGCACTGAGAATCCGGAGCCTGTGCAGCGAGATGCGGCTGTTCCGCGAGCACGTCGACAACCGAATCGACACCCAAGGCAAGGAACTCCGCGAGCGCATCGACGCCCAGGGCGACCAGCTTCGCGAGCGCATCGGCGCCCAAGGCAAGGAGACGGGGGAGCAGATCGGGCAAGTTGCGCGAGCGGATGGCGAAGCTGGAGGGCCTGCTGGAGGACCTGCGCGAGGCGGTCACCGGCAAGCGGGCGGCGTAAAGGACCTGGGCCTCGGGATCGGACACTTCCACGTGTGCCGGGACCCCGTCACGGCCAACACGTGGTTCACGGGTCCGACGCCGCCAGACGCTCGGTGCGCCTTCCCGTTTGGTGCGCGCCGTCAGTGCACGGCTTCGGACGGTTCGAGGACCTCGATGGATGCGGCCAGCCGGTCGATCGTCGCCTGGTCGACGTCCTCGGCGACTTCCCTGGTCGGGGACCGGCGGCAGTCTGCAGAAGCTATCCGAGGCGCACGAACAGCGCCAGGCAGACGGGTCTGCGCTTCGCCGGCCTGATCCGTGTCATCGAGCGGGCAGTCGAACTCGCAGCTGCTCTTTCCCTTCCTGGTGGCGCGGCAGGTCCGCACGACGAGCTTCCCGTCGACCGGGCGGCTGATGGCGTCCATGATCTCGTTCGTGGAGTCGCTCGGTGTCGGTCTTGTCGATTTGGTCTCGTCCAGGTCGAGGGACTCCATGATGGCGTAGCGGTCCAGCAGGGCGAACAGCGTCCGCTTCGGGACAGTGGCCATCCGGGTTGGGATCTGCGCGCGGGCTCTCGACGCCGCCGCAGTTTCCCAGCCGCGTCGCTCTCGCCGAGCAGGTAGTCGGTCGCTGCTTTGGCCGAGCCGATCCCGCGGGCGATGCACTCAACGTGTACCGTCCGGCTCCCGGCCGACGTCGGCGAGCTTGTCCAGGGTCCGCGCGACGCCATCCAGCGCGACGTGTCGCCCGGCAGAGCAAACCGGGTCGCTTCGCCCGGAACGACACGGCCTCCGCCCTGCGCCGGCTCGTCTGCCACGTCCCGGCCGATCGACGGCTGCACGCGCGAGCCAAGGGTGCATCATCAGCACGCGCGCATCAACGCGATCTGCCGGCGGGTGGCGCGCCTGCTGCGCGAGGGTCTCGCGTGACCCGGCCGGAGGGACCGCGAGACCGTCGCCGCGTGACTGGACGCGGCGCCGTTCCGCAAAAGGCGACGCCGGGCCGGCTCGGAGTGCATGGGTCCCGGTGAGCCGGCCGAGGCGCCGGCGTGGAGAACCGAGGCGCACAGGTTCGCGTCCCTGCTGCGGTCAGTTCCCCTTGCCCTTCTCCGCCCGTCGTGCGGCCCAGTAATTCCGCATCCGCTCGGCCACGGCCCGGCGCTGCTCCTCGGTCATCGTGCGCTTGCGCCTCCCGACCGCCTTGACCGCTTTCTCGCTGCCGCGCCGGGCGGTCGGCGCGGCAGCTCCTTCAATCGCTTCGATGGCGCGCTGGATGGCGACGAGCTGGCTCTTGAGCGAGCGTTCCTCGTTGCGCAACGCGTCCAGGATTGCGCTCCTCGACATCGTGAAATGCTCCCTCCAGGGCGAGCCGCCGCCGCATCGCGCCGGTCGCCGAAATGCACGAACGGCCGCCGCCGAAACCGACGGGGCCGCTACCGACCCCACGCGCCGGATTCGGCGTTCCACGCCGGCCAGTCGTCACGCCAGGGCAACCCCGGCAAGCCCGCGCGCCGGCCCCGCACGACAGAGGCCATTCGCCGACTCTTCCGAGCCGTACCGCTCGCACAGGGCCAGGAAACCTCTCGACCGACGGCAGCGTGTCGTCGTGTCGCATGCCGCTGTCCCGCTCGTCAGCCTACATCAGCCGGCCCGGCCTTGCAGGGCCGGCTGATGCACTCGAGTCAGGCCGCGAAGCGGGTCGCCTGCCCTGCGCTGCGCGCCGGGTGAGGATCCCGCAGCGGCGCACATCCGTTGTGTGCCCTGCCTGTGCCGGCGGTGGGGAGCTCGTCGGCGTCGACGATGTCCGCGGTAGCTTGTGCGAATCGCTGCCAGCCGCCCGGCGGCTTCGCACCACCGCCGGTCGACGCGTTATCATGCGCGCTGTGATTGCGGTCGCTTCGTCAGCCTGCTCCCGTTCGTCGATGGCCGGCCGGAAAGGCGGCCAAGTGACCGCCTTTCCGGCGCGGCCCCCGCACCGCGGTCCTGTAGCAACCGGTGCGCCGGCGCAGGCTTGATGCGCGGTCCCTGCGGTCGAGCCCGAGCGATGACGCGGGCGGGCGAGCGCGGAAGTGATTGAACGTATTTGCTGGGCGCCGGGCCTCGCTCGATGGCGTGGCCGTGGCCGCAGGCGGGACAGCACGGGGCTGGAAGAAGGCGCCCGCCTGGCGTCGGCGTTGTCCGCCGCGGCGGTTGCGTCTTCCGCGCTACCAGTGCAGGCAGGGATCGCCGAGTCCCGACAGGTCGTCGAGCAGGGGGACGGGGTGGTCATCGTCGGGGGCACCGGCATCGGCCTCGGCGCGGTCGGCATCGACGCCGTCGAGCAGCGCGGACAGGGCGACCTCGACGGGGTTGAGCGCGTGCCGGAGGAGCCAGTCGCGCCGCTTGCGGCAGGCCATGCAGCGGGTGCTCTCGGCGCGCTTGCTGCCGGTGGCTCCGACGCGATCCGGATCATGTTGGTGGGGTTGCCGGCGTGGGGCCGCCGGTGGCGGCAGTTGGCGCCGTGTTCACGGGATGCTCCTCGGCTGTGGAATCGGCGCGTTGCGCCGGGGGTTCGGAGGGGCAACCGGGGCGGACTTTCGCCCCTCGTAAATTCTGGACTATGTCTAATATCAGACTATGTTCTGGAAACGGATCGGCAAGTGAAACTTGCACCAATCCTGGTGCATCTGGCGACCGTCAATATATTGACACGCTGTAAACGCTGACCGCAACTTTTTTTGCCATTCCAGAGGAGTGGATCTACTGATCCAATCCAAGGAATTGGATCGGCAAGTCAAAAAAGCGAAACAAAAGCGGAAACATAGAGCGTACACGTATATCTGCGTACCCGCGTTTTCGCCTCCTTGCAGCAGCCGTCCGGGACTGCTTGCGGGCGGTCCTGCCGGCGCTTGTGCGTGGCCCCGCCCGGTTACGCTGGCCGGCATGCCATGGCTGACCTCGTAATCGTCGAATCGCCGGAAAAGACGCGCAAGATCAACCACGATCCTCGAGTCGGGCTACGTTTGTTGTCGGTCACGCAAAAACGCGGAGTATGACCCGCTGGTCATACTCCGCGGATCCCGGCGGGCGCTGCCGGCGCCCTCACAGAAGAGTCAGTTTCAGAAGATCGACAACACGACCCGACGATCAGAACTGTCCCTCGCGCACGCCAGGATGTAGGTGCCCCGATGGTCGGCGAAGTACAGGTAGTAGCGCCCGAGCGGATTCTCCACCCAGTCCGGCAAGCGGACGAGAGACGGCCCGGCGATGTTGCTCCCCATCCGTCCGTCCATGTCGGGCGTGATGATGCGGGCCGTCGAGCAGCCGCTCGATGCGGAGCGCGTGCCCGATCGCCGGCGGCGCGATGTCCGGGCGCGGATCGGGCACGAACCCGTCCCGGTTCGGCATCTCGATGCGCGGCAGCGCGGCAGCGTCGATCCGGTCGTCCTCGCCGACGAGATCGTTGAGGAAGAGCACGTAGGCGACCGCCGCGTAGACCTCGTCCGTGGTCAGCGAGCCGGGCTGGTTGAACGGCATCGCGAGGTACACGTAGTCCCACAGCGTGGTGGCCGCCGGCCAGTAGCTGCCCACGCCCCGTCGGTGGCCAGCGAACCCCGTCCTCCGGCCAGCCGGTCGTCCGGCCCCTCGGTGCCGGTCGGGCTATGACACGCGGCGCAACGGCGGTCGTAGACCGCTCTTCCGGCGGTCGCGGTGGCGCCGCCGGGCGGCAGCTCCGCGCCCTCCGGTCCCACGATCGCTCCCCAGACGTCGATGTCCGCGGCCGTCGCCGGGCGCCCGAGCCCGAGCGTCTGCGCTTCCGCCGCGCCGGCGAACACAGATGCAGGTGGCGAATCCCGGCCCACTGACTCATCCTGATCACCTCCGCGTCCTCCTGGCGATGTCGACGAGACGAACGTGTCTCGTCCCATCGATTCATCGCCGTAGGACCGCTCTTCCTTGAGTGCTCAAGGGGTCCTCTTCATCTTGCCGCTTCCCACCAATGCGCGCGAGTTGAAGGGCGGTCCAGCACCAGCAACGCCGGACCACCTGCGAGATGCAGCTTGTGGACCCCGACCCGGTCCGTGGCCGCGGTTGGTAACACTTCTCCTGACACGTCAATGGAGGAGAGACGCACGATGGCCACGCGCAACCGTCCGAAGAACGCGCCCCTGCGGCAGCTGATCAGGCTCGCCAGGGTAGAGGAGCTAACCGGGCTGTGCAGGTCCACGATCTACAAGCGGAAGGCGTTGGGCCAGTTCCCCCAGCCCGTCAAGATCGGCCCTCACGCCGTCAGGTGGTATCTGGATGAAGTGCTCGACTACATCGACTCGCGTCCCCGGAGCCGCTAGGTAGCCGAACCTCAGACTGAAGCAGACCGGCCGCGGCTACACTTGCAGAGGCTCGTGTGCGACGGCTCCGGTTGAGCGAGCCGGAGCAGGAGCCCCGGCGTGGGCAGTGTCTCACTGAACACACGGCGGGGCCTGCTCGCGGCGGCGCAAGTCGTATCGCCGCCGGCTCCTGTAGCTCAGACGGTGGCGGTGCGCGAAAGACTCGACGCCGTGTAGCGGCGTCCATCCCGTGGCTGAGGCGACGCGCCGCCTCGACCGCCGCTCGTCGGTGCTCCACGAACGCTTCGCGTCGCCGGGCTCGTTGGATTTACCGTCACGCTCGCGCTCGTGTACAGGCACTCGTCGGCCTCCATGCCCTGCTCGGCGTGGAGGCCGACACGCTCCGCCAGCACGCGCGCCAACTGCACCTTGCCCTGGGCGACGATCGCCGACGACTACTGAAGCTGCGACATCGGGTACGTGGTCGGCTCGAGACCCATGACGCCGACACCGGCCTCCGATCGGATCCCAGCCCGCGTTCGGCCGGCGAGCGTCGGTCGGTCCGTCAGGACAGCGCCAGGACCCGCGCCTGATCCGGATCGTTGCCCGCCGGAGCGATCCGCAAGCGGCCATGGCCGGAAACGCGCAAGGGCTGAACTCTGACGCACCAAGGCCTCGGCGTTACGGTCGCTTCCGGCAGGCCGGCTTCCTCTACCGGGTCACAAACTCTGCCCACCCATCCATGAGGCCGCGCCGCTTCTCGAACAGGTCCGAGCGGGCATAGGACCGCTCTACGGCGCTGCCGACCTGATGCGCCAGCGCCGCCTCGGCTACCGCATGCGGCACGCTGGTCTGCTCGCTCGCCCAGTCGCGGAACGACGAGCGGAAGCCGTGCACCGTGCAGCGGCCACCATAGAGCGTCCGCACCACCTGCGCCAGCGTCGACGCGTGCATCTGCCTGCCCGCCCGCGCCGGCGCCGGGAAGCACCAGCCGGCCGGACTGTGCAGCCCCCGGGCGCGCTCCAGCGTGTCCATCGCTGCAGCCGACAACGGCACTCGATGCTCGATGCCGACCTTCATGCGCTCCTCCGGTATGCGCCACTCCGCCCCGGGCACGTCGATCTCGCTCCACATCGCGCCGCGTGCCTCACCCGAGCGAACCGCCGTCAGGACGATGAAACGAAGACACAGCTTCACCGCCTCGCTCGCCGTGCACCCCGCGATGGCTCCCAATGCCGCCCCCACCTCCGAGTAGGGCAGCGCCGGGTGGTGCTTCTTCGCCTTGCGAGCCGAGGGCAGCGCCGCACCGATGCCGTCGGCGACGTTGAACTCGATGTGCTCGCGCGCCACCCCCCACGCCAGCGCCCCGCGGATCCACCCGTGCAGCTTCGAGCCCGTGGCCCGCTTCTCGGCCATCACCGGCGACAGGATGGCGATCACGTCGGCACGACGGATCTGGTCGATGCCCCGGTCCATGATCGAGCCGCAGTACCGCTCCAGAGCACGCCGCCGATTCTCCGCCCCCATGCCCTTCCACGTTGCGCCGGCCTCCACCCGTTCGCACGCGGTGCGGAACGTCGGGGCCCTCGACTGCCGCAGGACTGCCGTCGGGTCCCCGCCGCGGCGCGCCAGCTGACGGTTGGCGAACGCGGCGGCGCGCGCTTCGGCGAGCCCGACGTACGGGTAGCCGCCCAGACCGAGGTCGCGGCGCTTGCCGTGGACCGTCAACCGCTGCACCCAGTGGCGGCTCCGGCCGCCGGGCTCGACGACGAGAAAGAGCGTGCCGCCGTCGCCGTGCCGTCCCGGTCGCAACGCTCCGACCTGCTTGGCTCTGAGTCGTCCGCCCATCGTGATCCCCTGTTCCGAGGATACCACGCATATCCCACGCCAGGGCTCGGAACCGGGGACACGGGGACGGAAGCCCGCGGAAGACAGATTCCGTTTTCTCCCAATAATACTGGGATTGTTAGCCGTTCTACGGAGTGGCTCGGAGTTCTACGGACACTAATCTCGTTCTGGCAGCGTGAACACGAACAGGTTGCTGCCCACGCTCGGACGCAGCTCCGGCGTCAGGCGCCGGTTGGTGCCCCCGCCCGCGCCGGTGTTGACCGCCACGTACTGGCGCCCGTCCACGGCGTAGGCGATCGGAAGCCGACGACGGGCGAGCCGAGGTTGATCTCCCACAGCACCTCGCCCGTCTCCTGGTCGAGGGCCTTGAAGGCTCCCGGAATCGGAGGAAAAAAACAGGTGTTCGATACCTCACAGGCCGCGCTGCAGGTACGGCAGGAACGCGGTGGCCAGCCCGAGGATGGCGAAGAACCCGAACACGTCGGTCATCGTCGTGATGAACACCGCCGATGCCAGGGCCGGGTCGATCTTCAGCGCCCGCAGCGCGATGGGAATCAGCGTGGCGGCGATGGCCGCGACGAGCAGGTTGATCACCATCGCCAGGGCCAGGATGGCGCCCAGGTAGGGGTTGCCGAACACGCCCCACGCCACGCCGGCCCCGGCCGCGCCGAGCACGATGCCGTTGGCGATGCCTACGAGCGCCTCCTTGCCGAGCACCCGCCGCGAGTTGCTCCAGGTCAGCTCGCCGAGGGCGATGCCGCGCACGATCACCGTCAGCGTCTGGGTCGCCGCGTTGCCGCCCATGCTCGCCACCACGGTCATGAGCGCGGCCAGCGCGATGATCTGCTCGACCGTCGCCTGGAACTCGCGCACGACGAGTGCGGCCAGCGTGGCCGCTCCGAGGTTCACGGCGAGCCACGGCAGCCGCTTGCGCCACGCCTCCCACGGCGACGTGAACACGTGCTCGTCGGCAGGCACGCCGGCCAGGCGCAGGATGTCCTCGGTGGCCTCGTCCTTGATGACGTCGATGACGTCGTCCACGGTGATGATGCCCACCAGCTTGTTCTCGTCGTCGACGACGGGAATCGCCAGCAGGTTGTAGTTGGCCACCTCCTGGGCGACCTCCTCCTGGTCGGTGTCGACGCGGGCCTTGATGAGCTCGGACGTCATGATCCGCTTGAGCGGCGTCTCCGGGGAGACCAGCAGCAGGCGGCGCAACGACACGACACCGACCAGGTGGCGCCGCTCGTCGACGACGTAGAGATAGAAGACCATCTCGACTTCGCGCGAGCGCTGCAGCGCCTCGATCGCCTCGCCCGCCGTCAGGTCCTCGGCCAGGGCGAAGACCTCCGGGTTCATGATGCGGCCGGCGGTCTGGTCGCCGTACGCCAGCAGGTGCCGCACGTCGCCGGAGTCCTTCCGGCGCATGCGCGCGAGCACCTCGGCCGACAGCTCGTCCGGCAGCCGGTCGATGAGCGCCGCCGCGTCGTCGGTCGCCAGCTCCAGGAACAGCTTCGCCAGCTCGTCGGGAGGCCGCTCCGCCAGGAGCGCGTCGCCGACCTCGGCGTCCAGCTCGCTCAGCGCCTCCATCGCAAGACGCCGGTTCTGCTCGATCAGCGTGTTGAAGGTGGAGAGGCGCTCGGCGTCCGACAGTCCGCTCAGGACCTCGGCGAGGTCGGCCGGATGCTGCTTCTGGAGAAGGTTGAGGAGGTTAGCGGTCGCACCAATCCGCTGCAGTCGCTTGACTGAATCGAGCACGACGTCGATTCGGCGGAGAGGCGGCATGGTTCCGGTCCGCGAGACCGCTCGGCCTCGCGCGTGACGGCTTGGTGTTGGATCGTTGTCCCACTGGTCCAGACACTGAACAGGTCATTGTACCACGTACGTCCGGCGCCGGACCCGCGACGATTCATCGCTCGAGACCGAGCTCGCGCAGCAGGCGCTCGTTCTCCCGCCAGCCGGGCCGCACCCGCACGTGCAGGTCCAGATACACGCGCGTTCCGAACAGGCGCTCGAGCTCCGCGCGCGCTTCGCTGCCGATCCGCTTGATGCGTGTCCCGCCCCGGCCGATCACGATCGGCTTGTGGGTCCTGCGGTCGACGATGATCGAGCAGTAGAGGCGCATGACGCCGCGCGGGTCGGCCTCCTCGAAGCGGTCGACGGCCACCGCGGTCGCGAAGGGCAGCTCGGCCCGCGTCTCGCGCAGCAGCTTCTCGCGGACGGTCTCGGCCACCACGAGGCGCTCCGGCTGGTCGGTCACGTAGCCGTCCGGAAACAGCGGCTCCCCTTCCGGCAGATGGTCCCAGATCTCCTCCTCCAGGCCGGGGATCCCATCCCCGGTGAGCGCCGACACCGGCACGAGGCCGGCGAACTCCCGCTGCTGCCGGTACCAGTCCATCAGCGGCAGCAGCCGGTGCTTCGCCATCAGGTCGATCTTGTTGAGGGCCAGGATCACCGGCGCCGTGGCTCCGTCGAGCAGGTCGAGCACGAAGCGGTCGCCCTTGCCCGTCCGGATGCTCGCGTCCAGCACGACGACCAGCACGTCCACCTGCGTGATCGTCTCGACCGCGTGGTCCACCATCCGGACGTTCATCCGGTGCATCGGCCGGTGGATGCCGGGCGTGTCGACGAAGACGATCTGGCCGGGGCGCTCCGCCGTCCCCTGCTTCACCGCGAGAATGCGGGTGCGGGTGGTCTGCGGCTTGTCGGAGACGATCGCCACCTTGGTCCCGACGATCCGGTTGACCAGCGTGGACTTGCCGGCGTTGGGACGACCGATGAGCGAGACGTACCCGGCCTTCAAGCGGGCGTCTCCAGCGGCGCGGGGGAGCTGCGGCGGAACCGGACGCGGTGCACCCGGCGGCGCTCGGCCTCGATCACGTCGACGCTCAGCCCGTCCATCTCGAACGACTCGCCCTGCAGCGGCACACGGCCGAGGCGGGCCAGGACGTATCCGGCCACCGTCTCGAACCCCTCCGGCTCGATGGCCACGTCGAGCCGCTTGCTCAGGTCGTCGACGCTGACGCGGCCGGTGAACACGAAGCTGCCCGATCCTTCGTCCACGATCGGGTCCGCCTCGACGTCGTACTCGTCCCGAATCTCGCCGACGATCTCCTCGATCACGTCCTCGATGGTGACCAACCCGGCCGTGCCACCGTACTCGTCGTGCACGATGGCGCTCTGCACCCGCGCCTTCTGCAGCTCCTTGAGCAGGTCCGCCACCCGCTTGGTCTCCGGCACCGTGTGCGCGGGACGCAGCAGCCGGCCGACGACCCGCTCGTCGCCCGGCGTGTCCGACAGCGAGACCAGATCCTTGACGAAGACGAACCCGAGCACCGTGTCCAGGCTGTGCTCGAACACGGGAAGGCGGGAGTGCTGCTCCTCCATGAACCGCGTGCGCAGGTCGGCGAGCGTCGCATCGGCCTTGACCGCCACGATGTCCGGCCGCGGGGTCATCACCTCCCGCACCAGGGTCTCGCCGAACTCGACGACCGATTGGAGAAGCCGGCGCTCCTCCTGCTCCTCGAGCGCGACCCGGCCGTCGGCGCCGTCGGGCCCGCCCGCTCCCATCCCGGCCGCCCCGTTCGCGGCGACCGTTCCGTTCGTCCGCCGGCTCCCCCGCCGCAGCAGCCGGATCAGCGGCCGCGTCAGCGGCCGCAACACCACCACCGGCACCCGCAGCGAGGGCAGCAGGGCCTCCAGAACCTGCTGCGGGCCGCGGCGGACGATGACGATCGGCAGCAGGTACCCGCACACCAGCACGAAGACGACGAGCCCGGCCGCGAGCAGCGCCATCGACGTCGCGTCGCGCGCCCCCACGCCGCTCATCGCCAGCACCGCCACCGCCACGACGAGCACGCTCTGCAGGACGCGCACCGGGACGAACAGGCGCAGCGGATCGTCCAGATAACCGAGCCGGTCGAGGTTGCCGCTCCGCTCGGCGTCGAGCCGCAGCGGCAGGCGCATCAACGTGGTGAAGGCCGCCTCGACCGTCCCGACGTAGACGGTGGCGCAGGCGAGGAGGAACAGGACCAGCGGGATCAAGCGAGTCCTCCCTCGCGCCGGAGGCGACTCTCCAGGCGTTCCATCTGTCCGGTGTCCCGTTCGTGATCGTAGCCGAGCAGGTGCAGCAGGCCGTGCAGGGCCAGGCAGCGCAGCTCCGCGCCCAGCCGGTGCCCGGCCGCGCGCGCCTGGCGGCGGGCCACGCCGGTGGCGATGACGATATCGCCGAGATGGCGCGCGCCGCCCGGCGCTCCCGGCGCCGCCTCGTCAGCCGCCGGAAAAGAGAGCACGTCGGTGGCGCGATCGACACCGCGGTACCGGAGGTTGAGATCACGCATCTTGCGGTCGCAGACCAGCGCGATCACCACCTCTCCGCGGGCCGACCGCGGCGCCACGCCGGCCAGCCACCGCCGGAGGCGGTCGGCGCGCCGGACGCGTCCGCGCCCGTCGGTCACGACCACGCGCAGGGAGCGGCGCGCGGACCGGTCAGGGTCGGGGTCCGGGTCGGGATCGTCGAAGCTCATTGAGAATCGCCGGCCGGCGCCGGCACGAACCGCTCGTAGGCCTTCACGATGCGCTGCACCAGCGGATGCCGCACGACGTCCCGATCCGTGAAGTGCACGATCGACACGCCCTCCACGCCGTGCAGCACCTTGAGCGCCTGCACGACGCCGGAGGTCTGCCCCGCGGGCAGGTCGATCTGCGTGATGTCGCCGGTGACGACCGCCCTCGAGCCGAAGCCGAGACGCGTGAGGAACATCTTCATCTGCTCGGTCGTGGTGTTCTGCGCCTCGTCCAGGATAACGAACGCGTCGTTCAGCGTCCGCCCGCGCATGAACGCGATCGGCGCGATCTCGATGACGCCCCGCTCGAGGAGGCGCCCGACCTTGTCGCTGTGCAGCATGTCGTAGAGGGCATCGTACAGCGGCCGGAGGTACGGATTCACCTTCTCCTGCACGTCACCCGGCAGAAAGCCGAGCTTCTCCCCCGCCTCGACGGCGGGCCGGGCCAGGATGATGCGGCTGACCCGCTTCGAGGTGAGGCAGGCCACCGCCTGCGCCATCGCCAGGTACGTCTTGCCGGTACCGGCCGGCCCGATGCCGAAGACCACGTCGTGGCTCTCGATGGCGTCGAGATAGCGCCTCTGCCCCAGCGTCTTCGGCGTCACCTGCCGGGTGCTCGACGCCCGCACCGGCGCCCGCAGGAAGAAGTCGCGCAGATCGATCTCCGCGTCCTCGCTGACCATCTCGGACGCCCGCCGCACGTCCTCGCGCGAGAAGCGGTAGCCCTCGCGCAGCAGCCCCGTCAACTGGTCGATGACCCGCTCGGTCTTGGCCAGGCCGGCCGCGTCGCCGGTGACCAGCAGCTCCTTGCCGCCGGTACGAATCTGCACGTCGAACTGCTGCTCGAGCTGCTTGAGGTTCTCGTCCCGGGAACCGAACAGCGTCTCGAGCCCCTCGTCGGGAACCGGGATCTTCACGAGGGAAGGCGTAACGATTGGAGTTCCCCCTGGTCCGCGGCGGAGATTCGCGTGACGCCCGGACTGGCGAGAAGGCTGTGCGGCAAGGTTGCCCAATCGTTACCACGCGCCGGGACCGGCGGTCAAGATCGGCTGCACGATATCGCCGGGCCTCAATCCAGATGCAGCTCGCGCAACTGGCGCCGGTCGACGGTCGAGGGCGATCCGGCCATCAGGTCGACCGCGGCGGCCGTCTTCGGGAACGCCATCACGTCGCGGATCGACGGCTCGCCGGCCACCAGGGCCACGATGCGGTCGAGGCCGAGCGCGATGCCGCCGTGCGGCGGGGTGCCGTACTGCAGCGCATCGAGGAAGAAGCCGAAGCGGGCCTGCGCCTCGTCGTCGCTGATCTTCAGCAGCCGGAAGATGCGGGCCTGCAGCTCGGCCTGGTGGATTCGGATGCTGCCGCCGCCGATCTCGTTGCCGTTCAGCACCAGATCGTAGGCGCGGGCGCGCACCGCGGCCGGGTCGTCCTCCAGGCGGTCGAGGTCCTCGGGACGCGGCGCGGTGAAGGGATGGTGCATCGACACGAGCCGCTGCTCGGTCTCGCTCCACTCCATGAGCGGGAAGTCGACCACCCAGCTCAGCGCCGTCCGGCCCGTGTCGATCAGCCCTTCCCGCTGCGCAAGCCGCGTGCGGAACTGACCGAGCAGGACCGACGCCTCGTAGCCTTCGCCGCCCGCGATCAGCGTCAGGTCGTCGCGCCCCGCCCCGGCCGCCTCGACGACCTGCGCCAGCGACTCCTCGCCCGCCGCCTTCAGGATCGAGCTCTGGATGGCGCCTTCCGGCGACTGCCGCACCCAGACGAGCCCCTTCGCGCCCAGCGCCAGCGCCTCGTCCACCAGATTGTCGATCTGCGCGCGCGACTGCCGGCCGAGGCCGGGAACCACCAGCGCGCGCACCGAGCCGCCCCCCGCCACCAGCGCGCGGAAGACCTTGAACCGCCCCTCCCGGAACACCTCGGACACGTCCTGGATCGGCATCTCGAAGCGCAGGTCCGGCTTGTCGCTGCCGTAGGTCGCCAGCGCCTCGTCGTAGGTCATGCGCGGGAACGGCGCCGTGACCTCCTGGTCCACCACGCGGAAGACCGCCTGCATCAGGTGCTCCACCGCGGCGAAGACGGCCTCCTGGTCGACGAACGACATCTCGACGTCGATCTGCGTGAACTCCGGCTGCCGGTCGGCGCGCAGGTCCTCGTCCCGGAAGCACTTGACGATCTGGAAGTACCGATCCATGCCCGAGACCATCAGGATCTGCTTGAAGATCTGCGGCGACTGCGGCAGGGCGTAGAACTCCCCCGCATGCAGCCGGCTCGGCACCAGGTAGTCGCGCGCCCCCTCCGGCGTCGACTTGGTGAGCAGCGGCGTCTCGATCTCCCAGAAGCCGTCGGCGTCGAGGCTGTTGCGGACCGCCATCGTGATCCGGTGGCGGAGCCCGATGTTGTCGCGCATCCGCGCCCGGCGCAGGTCCAGGTAGCGGTAGCGCAGGCGGACCTCTTCGGTGACGGGGGTCTCCTCGTCGATCTGGAAGGGCGGCGTCCGCGCCTCGCTGAGCACGACCAGGGTGCGCGCCTCCACCTCGACCTCGCCGGTGGCGATCTTCGGGTTGAGGGTCTCCGCGGAGCGGCGCTCCACCGGCCCGGCCACCGCGATCACGTACTCGGGCCGCACCTGCTTGACCCGCGCCAGCACCTCGCTGCCGTCCCGGGCCACCACCTGGGTGATGCCGTGCCGGTCGCGCACGTCGAGGAAGGTCAGCCCGCCGAGGTCGCGGATCTTGTGGACCCAGCCCATCAGCACGACGTCGGCGCCGACGTCGCCCGGGCGGAGCTCGCCGCAGGTGTGGGTCCGGGTGCGCGGAACGGAGTGTGTCTCTTCAGTCACGGTCGTCTCGTATCGTTGGCCGGCGGCGCGCCGGGAGCTGCGGAACTCGATCTCTATCGGATCTCTCGGCCTCTCTCGGATGTATCGGCCGGCGCAGGCGGCGCATCACGCGGGCTCGGCCATGCGCGGCACGACCTCGGCCCGCGCCACGGCCGCCTGCTCGCCCGATTCCATGTCCTTGACGGCGACCTCGCCGCGCGCGAGCTCGTCCTCGCCCAGAATGAGAACCCGGCGCGCCCCGGACCGGCCGGCCCGCTTCATCTGTGCGCGCAGCGAGCGGGCGTCGTAGTCGACCAGCGTGGTCACCCCCGCGCGGCGCAGATCGCGGGCCAGCACGTGGGCGGCCGGCCGCGCCGCCTCCCCCAACGCCACCACGAAGGCGTCCGGCGCGCGGGCTCCGGGACCCTCCGGCATCGCCAGCACCAGGCGCTCCATCCCGGCCGCGAATCCGATGCCGGCCCGGTCGGGGCCGCCGAGCTGCCGCACCAGCCCGTCGTAGCGCCCGCCGCCGAGCAGCGCGTTCTGGGCGCCGAGCGCGGACCCCAGCACCTCGAAGGTGGTGCGCGCGTAGTAGTCGAGCCCGCGCACCAGCCGGTGCGAGACGCGGTAGTCGAGCTCCAGCGCCTTCAACTGCGCCGTGGTCGCCGCGAAATGCGCGGCGCACTCGTCGCACAGGTAGTCCGTCGAATGCGGCAGGGCGTCGACGATCGGTTGGCAGGCGGGCACCTTGCAATCGAAGATCCGCAACGGGTTCGTCTCGGAGCGCCGCCGGCAGTCGGCGCACAGATCGGCCTTCCGATCCCCGAGCGCCTGCAGCAGCGCGCCGCTGAACCCCGGCCGGCACTCGCGGCAGCCGACCGAGTTGACGACCAGCTCCGCCCCCTCGATCCCCAGATCGCGGACGAGCGCCGCCGCCATCTCGATCACCTCGGCGTCGAGCGTCGCGTCCGAGACCCCGAACACCTCGACGTCGAGCTGGTGGAACTGCCGGTAGCGCCCCTTCTGCGGCCGCTCGTAGCGGAACATCGGCCCGAAACCGAACAGCTTGACGGTCGGCAGCGCCTGCTCGAGCGCGTGCTCGACGTAGGCCCGCACCATGCTCGGCGTCGCCTCCGGCCGCAGCGTGACCCGCTCGCCCCCCTTGTCCTCGAAGGCGTACATCTCCTTCTGGACGATGTCGGTGGTCTCCCCCGTCCCCTTCGCGAACAGCTCCTCGCGCTCGATGACCGGGGTGCGGATCTCGCGGTAGCCGTAACGCGCGCACACGTCGCGGATCACCTGCTCGGCGTGCTGCCAGCGCTCGATCTCGCCCGGCAGGATGTCGTGCGTGCCTCGGATGGCCGGAATCATGGAACCTGGACCGCTGCAATCTCTGGATTCGGTCGGACGGGACACGCGCGAGGATCCGGATGCCGCGCGCTGCTTCGGAGCCACGCGGCGCCGGAGGATGGCCGTCTCGCCACGATTATAGCCCGCTCCGGGCGTCCGACAGGCCGCATGCAGGGCCGGCGCGGTGCGACCGGCGGTGCGTCGTGCGGCGGCGGCGGCGGCGCCGGAGCCGCTTGCGCCCGCGTGATGCGATAATGATGGGCCGATGGCCACCCGCGACCGGTTCGATCGTCCGTTGCGCAGCCTGCGGATCTCGGTCACCGACCGCTGCAACCTGCGCTGCCAGTACTGCATGCCGGAGGAGGAGTACGTCTGGCTGCCGCGCGGGGACATCCTGACCTTCGAGGAGACAGCCGCGCTCGTCGACGCGTTCACCGCCGCCGGGGCCGACCGCGTCCGCCTGACCGGGGGCGAGCCGCTGCTGCGCAAGAACCTGCCGGAGCTGATTCAACGGCTGGCGCACAAGCCCGCCATCCGCGATCTGGCGCTCACCACGAACGGCATGCTGCTCGCGGACCAGGCGGCCGGCCTGCGGGAGGCCGGGCTCCACCGGCTCACGGTCAGCCTCGACACGCTGCGCGCCGACCGCTTCCGCGAGCTGACCCGCTTCGACGGCGTGAGCGCGGTGCAGCGCGGGCTGGGCGCGGCGCGCGAGGTGGGCTTCACCGACCTGAAGATCGACACCGTGGTCATCCGCGGCGTCAACGACGACGAGCTGGTCGACCTGCTCGCCTACGGCCGGCGGGCAGAGGCGGAAGTCCGCTTCATCGAGTACATGGACGTGGGCGGCGCCACCCGCTGGTCGGCGCGGGACGTCCTCTCGCGCGCCGAGATGCTGCGCGTCATCGGCGAGGCCCTCGGGCCGGTGACGGCCATCGAGGAGAAATCGTCCGCCCCGGCCGACCGGTTCCGCCTGCCCGACGGCCAGACGTTCGGCATCATTTCCTCGACCACCGAGCCGTTCTGCCGCTCCTGCGACCGCAGCCGCCTCACCGCCGACGGCCTCTGGTACCGCTGCCTCTACGCCCGCGAGGGCACGGATCTGCGGGGCCCGCTGCGCGCCGGGATGTCACGCGCCGAGCTGCGCGCGCTGATCGAGGAGATCTGGGCCGCCCGCACCGACCGCGGGGCCGAACTCCGCCTCGCCGCCGGCGACCGCCAGCCGCTGATCCCGATCGAGACGCTGCAGAAGGAGCCGCACCTGGAGATGCACACGCGCGGCGGATAGGTG
This sequence comes from Vicinamibacterales bacterium, assembly GCA_963662835.3. Classification (GTDB taxonomy): domain Bacteria; phylum Acidobacteriota; class Vicinamibacteria; order Vicinamibacterales; family UBA8438; genus WTFV01. The sequence goes on along the minus strand of CAXXVU020000002.1, from coordinate 3,591,566 downwards.
AGCTTGCGCCTCGCGCGGCATTCGTCAGACTGCTCCTCCCAGGACCTCCGCCCCGGACGCCCGCGCCGCCACCCCGAGTTGCCGATCGAGGGTGGCCAACGGTCGACGCTCCCGCAGGGCCAATTCCAGGTACATCGCGTCGTAGACCGTCAATCGATGCGCGCGAGTGAGCGCGAGCACCGCGACGCTGTCGGGCAGGCCGTCGAGGCGTATGCCCAGCGCATCCAGCGCCGCCAGAGCCACTTCAGTCCCGTAGAGACTCATGCGCCCACGGCGCTCCGCCCGGATCAGTGCGTTCCGCACTTCCGCCCACCACACCGCGGTAGCTACCCCACCCGCCTCCTGCACCAACTCGAGCACCGGCGTGACGGCCGGCGACTCCTCATCCGCCAGGATCCAGGCGACAGCCATGGAGCAGTCGACGACGGGTCCGCTCACTCGCGACCCTCGTCGCGCAACTCCAGGATTTCGTCGATCGTCGCGCCGCCGAAACGGGCGCGCAGGGCGCGGAGCGCATCCCCCGCCTCCCGCGCCTTGCGCCGATCGTCCGCGGCTCGCTGCTCCCGATCATCGACCGGAACCAGACGCGCGACGGGACTACCCCGCTTCGTGATGGTCACCGTCTCCCCAGCCGCGACATCGTCGAGCAGCGCCGACAGATGCGTCTTCGCCTCGAATGCGCCGACCTCTCGCATGGCGGACTTCCTTCCGGACCTCCGATCAAAACAACTAGATGTCGAACTAGTTTAGCAGTTCGGGGGTTTCGTCACTCGGCCTGCCTTCTCCGCGGTCGAGTTGAGCCAGTCCCTCCTCGATTCTCGCAAGGAAGACCAGCCGCTCGATAGCGTCCTCGACACTGCAGTTCGGCTGGAGATCGCGTAGCGCGTCGATGATCCTGTCGCGCATCGGCTGGCTCACCATGTCGGTCGATTCTCGCACGTCGCCGTCCATGCTCGCCAGCGCCACCGCGCGCGGGATGCGGCTGCGTCATCCGCTGACCGACAGCTCCACTCCGGCCTTGACGCGCCGGCACGCGCACTTGGCCAACGTGCTCGCGTAACGGCGCGTCGACACCCCAGCGGCGACCGCGGCCAGCGTGTGATCGTCCAGCGGGTCGGTCGATGCCGCCCATTGGAAGCTCGCCAGCCGGACTTCACCGTCGGCGCTGCGCACGCGTAGCCGCGGCACCTCGACCTGACGGCCGCCGAGCGTCACATGGCTGTCGACACTCCCGCCGCGCCACGCGGATCACTCGACCTGGTGGCGCCCCTTCGCGCCACACAGGGCTTCCCGATCCGCCTCCATCATGGCCTCCAGGACCTGCAGACCGGTCGCGATGCACAAGCCATGGAACGCTTCCCGGACACCGTTGATCACGCCGAGCACCGGCAGCGGCACCTGAATCGTGACGGGTTGTGAGCTGGGGGGTTGGCCGGACTTCTTCCGCCTGTCATGCTTCGCCATGGGTGGCTCTCCTCCTTCTTGAATGCACCCCTGTCCTACCACAGAACAGGGGCGAGGAGTCGCCACGCGCTTCACCTCAAGTTCAACAGCCTCCGGGACATTCCCCACAAGTGCGCCGTTGAAAGCAGACTTCAGAATCGACTTGCGAAGGCAGGCGATGCGACCGCTGAAGCGATCAACCACTACGCGTTTGGAGACAGTTGCAAACTGAGGAACGGGAGCGGGTTGACCGATGGATTCAGGCCTGCCGGCAGCCCGGTCGCATACTTGTCCGCCTGCAACTCGACGCTCGACAGGGTGTAACCGACGGCTTCGCTTCGAGGACACCGGCCGCCTGCCCGTCGACGAACAGCATGTAATCGGCGAACCCGTGGCCGGGCGCCATCCTGAACTCGCGCACCGCCACCCCGAGCCCGGCGGCGAGGTTCATCTCGTCGCGGTCCTGGACGATCCAGCCGGCCTCGACGAGCACCTTGTCGATCTCGTCCCCCATACGAGCTTGGCCTTGAACTCGAGAGACCGGGACTCTCGAACGCCGTTGCTTACCAAGGCGTTCAGATGGCTTTCGTCGATTTCGTCGAGGCGAGCTGGGAGCATGTGAGAGTCTCAGAGGTTCCCATGAACGTCATCGGTCCCGCCGGTCGTCTGCCCTGAGACATCGACTGGCGTCAACCGGTACACTCGCTCTGCGAGCCGAGATGCACGCGCAACGTCGCCTGCACGTAACGCATCTCGAACGTCGTCGAGCCTGTACGCGTCCTCCAGAGACAGATACGGCGCCCAGCCTCCCTCGTCCTCGATGATTTCGACGGTGACCTCGGCAGCGAAGGCGCCGCCCCGGACGAACTTCCTGATCGGTCTGACGTTCACTTCCGCCTCCTCAGCCACGTCTGATCCCACCGCGCAGGATCGGGTCTGTATGCCGTGACGACGACGGCAGGAGACTCCCGGCCGACGGGAATACCCCAGACTACATGAACCGGGCGATTCTCTGCATCTCGCTGCAGAACCAGGCAGCAACGGCCCTTGGGATACTCGGGATAGTCCTCCACGACAACGCCCGTCGCAACCCCGGCGATGACATCCCGAACTTGCACATCGTCCGCAGCAAGTTCCTCGGACCCGTGGAGCGAGACTCGCACTTCTTTGCGCGTCACCAGCGCCCGGATGCGGTCAAGAGTCTTGCTCACGCTCGTACGGAAGCCCCATCCCCGCGCAGGGTGGCGTACAGCAACTGGTCCTGGATGACCCCGTCCTTGACGGCGCTCCGGCGCATGCGGCCCTCCAGCCGGTAGCCGGCCTTCTCCAGCACCCGGCAGGACGCCGTGTTCGCGGCGAGGGGAACGGCGAACAGCCGCTCCAGATCGTAGGCGGCGAAGGCGTACTGTGTGAACCCCACCAGCGCACGTGTCGCGATGCCGCGGCCCCAGCAGGACTCGCCGAGCCAGTAGCCGATCTCCGCCGAGCAGCGTTCCACGTCCTCGCCGGGCACCACCCCGATGGAACCGACCGGCCGGTCGTCGACCGTCACCGCGAACGCCGTCTCGGGCCGTGCGCGGCTGGCGAACGCGATGAACCCGCGCGCATCGTCGATTGTGTAGGGATGGGGGAAGCGGTCCCGCAACTGCAACCACACGTTGCGGTTGTTGGCGTGCCGGGCCAGCTCGGCGGCGTCCGTCTCGCGGAACGACCGCACGCCGCAGGATTCCAGATCGACTTGCATCTGCGGTTCCGGCAAGCCCGGCTTGCGCTTGCGGCGTGATTGCCGGCGGATGTCCAACGAGGCGGCGAGCCGCGTGAGGAGCCGGGACGTGCCGGGCAGAACACGCACGGGCGCTTATCCGTCCGCCGGTTCGAGTCCCGGCACCGGTTTCACGGTCAGGCGACCGTGCTTCATCGGCACCGCGCGCTCGCCCTTCCGGGCCGCCGCGATGAGCTCCGACAATCGCGCCCCGGCTTCCCGCACCGCGAGTTCCATGGACCGCCTCCTGAACCGGTTGTCGATTCTAATACGGCCGGCTCCGACAACAGACACTACTGCGTGACTGCACCTCGCGTCGCCGGCCGCGGGCGGCTGCCGCCCCGAGGCGAGCGCTGTCGTGCGGCGAGGGCCGGAGCCTGTACGACCACGACATCGATGCGGGGCTCGGCGCGTCGCGGCGCTACCGGCCCCACCCGTAGTGCAGACGTGCGTAATAGTACCCCCCGCTGAATCCCCACGGCGTGAACTGGCTGTAGGGCAGGCCGAACCGCGCGGCGAACAGGTCCATCCGGTCCGAGAAGGTATTGAGGACGTTCTGACCGCCGACCGCCAGGGTCACGTCGGAAGCAAGCGCTACGCTGGCCTCGAGATCGACGATGAAGCGGCCGCCGAGGACCTGCGCGTCGGCGCCGCGCGCGGAGCGCGCATCGAGGTGGTCGACCCACGACCCGAAGTAGTGCAGGCGCCCGAGCAGGCCGACCCGCCCGGCGCGCTGGTTGACGGCGACGTTCCAGCGCGTCTCCGGCACCCCCCGTTCCAGGGCGAGCACGTCGCCCGGGCTGAGCAGCTCCGATTCTTCCGTCACCTCCGTGTCGGTGCGGTTCATGGCCAGGCTGAACACCGTATCGCCGCGCAACCCGGGCGGCGCCCAGGTCGACACGACATCGATCCCCCGCGTGCGGGTGGAGAAGTCGTTGATGAAGAACCGGAAGAACGCCAGCGTGCGCGCCGAGGTGATGCCTTCCGACAGCAGCAGCGCCCGCTCGTCCGCCCCGAGCGTGAAGTTCTGCGACAGGGCGAGTCGGTTCGCGACGTCGACGTGGAAGTAGTCGGCGGTCAGCGTGAAGGGCCCGGTGTCGACCACCAGCCCGGCCGTCGCGTTGGTCGAGGTCTCGGGATCGAGCGGCCGGCCGCCCCGGAGCTCCGCGGCCCGATAGGTGGACGGCACCGTGGCGCTGTCGACCAGGTCCAGGGTCCTGGGGTTGATGGTCGACTGCACGTTGAACGTGTTCTGCTGGCCGGGCGTCGGGGCGCGGAACCCGGTGCTGAGGCCGCCGCGCACCGAGACGGCGTCCCCCAGCCCGTAGCGGGCGGACAGCTTGCCGTTGGCCGCCGCGCCGAACACGTCGAAGCGTTCGACGCGCAGGGCGCCGCCGACGGTCCAGCGGTCATCGGGACTGCCCAGCTCCACGTCTCCGTAGAGGGCCACGTTGGCGCGGGTCCAGGTGCCGGCCGTGTAGTCGGGGAACCCCGCGAAGCCGTTGGAGCCGGAGACGAAGCCCTGCGCCGCGAACGGACCGACCTCCCAGGACGGCCGTTCCCCGGCGCGGATGGTGAAGCGCTCGTCGCGCCACTCGGCGCCCCCGGCCAGATGGACCCTGTCGGTGGCGGCGTAGGAGACGTCGAAATTGAGGTTTACCTCCGCCTGGCGGTAGAGACCCGGGTCGAAGTCGCGCGGAGTCTCGGGCCCGAGCGACGCGTTGACGGTGTTGAAGAGGAAAAAGTCCGCCTGGTGGGCGCCGTAGCCGGCGCTGGCATCCCACGTCAGGCCGCCGGCCGTGGTCCGGCGCAGGCCGGCGACGGCCGACAGGTCGGTGATCACGCCGTTGTAGGACGGGGTGAACCCACCCGGCGCAATCTCCTGGAAGGAGAAGCAGTTCGGGTCGTCGAACACGCGCGCCAGGGCCGCCTGATCCGGCCTGTTGCCGGTGATCCTCACCGTGGGGCAGCCCGCCGAGCCGTCCCGGACGCCGTCGCGCGCGTCGAGCACGTCCCCCACGAGCAGCGTCTGACCGCCGTCGAGACTGAAGATGTTGGCCCTCGTGTTCGGGTTCCGGTAGTAGAACCCCTGCGTCGACGTCTTGTTCGCGTAGTTGGCGTGACCGTAGAGCTGCAGGCCGTTGGCGCGCAGGTGGCCGAAGTTGCCGAACAGCTTCAGGTCGTCCTCGCTCGTGGTGTTGCCCCAGGGCTGCGCCGGGTCGGCCACGGCCGTGTTGCCGGCCGCGATGAGCGCCGCCGCGTCGGCGCGCTGCACGCTGCGGTCGGTCGGACCGGCGTTGCCGTACTCCAGGCTGAGGTTGGCGAAGCCGTTGTCGCCGAGCGGCAGCCCGACGTTGCCGGCTACGTTGTAGGCATCGCCGTCGCCCGCCCGGTAGGCCCCGGTGTTGAACTCCAGGCTGCCGCCCTCGCGGGCGTCCTTGAGCAGGAAGTTGAGCACGCCGGCGATGGCGTCGGAGCCGTACTGCGCCGAGGCGCCGTCGCGCAGCACCTCCACCTGCCGCAGGGCGATCGCCGGAATCGTCGAGATGTCCGGCCCCTGCGTGCCGTCGGTCACGCCGCCGAACCAGACGAGAATCGCCGAGCGGTGGCGGCGCTTGCCGTTGACGAGCACCAGCGTGTGATCGTGGGCGAGGTTGCGCAGGCTCGCCGGCCGCACGAGCGAGGCGGCGCCGCTGATCGGGTGCGTGGCGACGTTGAACGACGGCACCAGGTTCCGCAACTGGTAGTCGAGCGTGGTCGCTCCCTGGCTCATGACGTCGCGAAAGGGAATGGCGTCGATCGGGACCGGGGACTCGGTCACCGAGCGCGGCTGCCCGCGGCTGCCCACGACGACGACCTGCTCTTCGAGCTGCACCGACAGGACGATGTCGAGGGTTGCGGTTGCCCCCGCGCCGAGCGCCACGCCGCGGCGCACGTCCGTCCGGAAGCCGGGCAGCGTGAACGTGATGTCGTACGTGCCCGGCGGGAGTCCGGCGATCGCGAACGCGCCGGCGCCGTCGCTGAAGGCGAGCTCGGCCGGGCCGCCGGGCTCCGTGCTGCGCGCCTCCACGGCCACCCCCGGCAGCACGAGACCCGTGGCGTCGGTGACGGTGCCTTCGATGACCGTCTCCTGGGCATGGACGAGCCCCGGCGCCGCGAGTCCCAGCAGCAGCGTGAGAACGGTTCCTCTTGCCATTCGTCAAGGTTACCGTGAAGTTCGTGCTGACACGAAATCCGCGTCATCGACACGCTCTCGCGTTGCCGCCGCCGCCGGAGACGTCCCGATGATCCTCACCCTTCCGCGCTGCATGCCCCGGGACTGGTAGTCTAAGCGCGCCGATGACGAGCTCGACGCGAACGAGATCCCTCGACGCCCTGCTGCGCCCCGCGTCGGTCGCCGTGATCGGCGCCTCGAACGACCCCACGCGCATCGGCGGACGGCCCGTTCGATACCTGCGCGCCGCGGGTTACGCCGGCCGGGTCTACCCCGTCAATCCCAGGCACAAGGACGTGCAGGGACTCGCGGCGTTTCCGCACATCTCCGACGTGCCGGAAGCCGTCGACCTTGCGATCGTCGCGGTACCCGCGCCGAGCGTGGTGGAAACGGTCGAGGCGTGCGCGGCGCGCGGCGTACGGGTCGCGGTCATCTACAGCGCCGGCTTCGCGGAGATGGGCGCCGAGGGTCGACGGCTGCAGAAGCGGCTGAGTGAGATCGCGGCAGAGACCGGCCTGCGCATCGTCGGCCCCAACTGCCTCGGCGTCTACAACTCGGAGCTCGGCTTCTTCGCCACGTTCAGCACGACGCTCGAGGACGGCTTTCCCGCGCCGGGCGGCGTCGCGCTCGTCAGCCAGAGCGGAGCCTATGGCAGTCACCTGTCGCTGCTGGCCCGCAAGCGCAACATCGACATCCGCTACTGGGTGACGACCGGCAACGAGGCGGACGTCTCGGTGCCGGAGGTGCTCGGGTGGCTGGCGGAGCAGGACGACGTGTCCGTCATCATGGCCCACGCCGAAGGCATCACCGACCGGGACGCGCTCGTGCACGCCCTCGGGACTGCCCGCGCCCGCCGCAAGCCGGTGGTGTTCCAGAAGGTCGGGGTGACCGAGGTCGGGGCGCAGGCGGCCCAATCGCATACCGCATCGCTCGCCGGCGCGGACCAGGTCTACGAGGCGGCGTTCCGCCAGTTCGGAGCCTACCGGGCGCGCGACACGGACGAGATGCTGGACATCGCCTACGCGGCCAGCTTCGGCGTGTTCCCCGAGAGTCCGCGCGTCGCGCTCGTCTCCATCTCGGGCGGCGTCGGCGTGCAGATGGCGGACGCCGCGGTGGGCTTCGGCCTCGACCTGGCGCCGCTGAGCGAGTCGGCCCAGACCCGGCTGAAGGCGGCGCTCCCCTACGCCTCGCCGCGCAACCCGGTCGACATCACCGCGCAGGCCTTCAACCGGGTGGAGCTCATCGGCGGCAACCTCGGCATCGTCTTCGAGGAGGAGCAGCACGACGCCGTGGTCGCCTTCTTCACCTACGTCGCGGCGGCCGACGGCATGATCGAGCCGATCCGCGATGCGATCCACGCCGCCCGCGAACGGCGGCCCGGCTGCGCGCTGGTGCTCTCCATCGTGGCCCCGCCGGACGTCGTGGGCCAGTACGAGGCGGTCGGCTGCCCGGTGTTCGAGGATCCGACCCGCGCGGTGCGCTCCGTCGCGGCGCTGCACCGGTTCAGCCGGATCTTCGCGGAGGGTGCGGAAAGAGCCCCTGCGGCAGGTACGGGCAGGGCGTCGGACGCGAAGACCATCACGCCGCGCCCGTCGAGTCTGCCCCGGGGCCCCATATCGGAACGGGAGGCGAAACGTCTCCTCTCCGAGGCTGGCGTGCCGGTGGTCGATGAAGAGCTCGCGCGCACCGCGGACGAGGCCGCCCGCGTTGCCGCCGCTTTCGGCTTCCCGGTGGCGGTCAAGCTCTGCGCGCCGGGCGTCCTGCACAAGACCGAGCTGGGCGGCGTGGTGCTCGACGTCTCCAACGAAGCCGAGGTGCGCCGGGCCTACGAGACGATCACGGCCCGCGCCCGCGTCGCAAACCCTGACGTCCGCATCGAGGGCGTGCTGATCGCACCAATGATCACGGGCGGCATCGAAACGATTCTCGGCGTCCGCCACGACCCGACGTTCGGACCGGTCGTCCTGTTCGGTCTGGGCGGAACCCTGGTGGAGGTGATCGAGGACGTCAGCTTCCGCGTGGCGCCGTTCGGTGAGGCCGAGGCGCGTCGGATGATCGCGGAGACACGGGCCGGCAAGGTGCTGCATGGAACGCGCGGCAAGGGCCCGTACGACACGGCCGCCCTGGCGGCGGCCCTGTCACGCCTGTCCGTATTCGCGGCGGAGCACGGCGACCGGATTGACAGCGCCGAAGTCAACCCGTTCGTCGTGCTGCCCGAAGGTCACGGCGCCGTGGCTCTCGATGCGGTGATCGATGAAGCCGGCGACGGATAGCTCTCTGCCGCACTGGACCATCCGCTCGGAACATTCGGGGGCCTTTCTGCGCCTACAGCGCCTGGTGAAAGGCCGTGCGTCGTTCACACTGTGCTTTCTCACCTACTCGGACAGCGTCTATCGCGACGAAGTCGCCGGTTTCCTGGAAGGACGGCTGAACGCCCACGTGAGGGTTGCCATCGATCCCGAGGAACGCATTGGTACGGAGGTTCTCTTCGATCGACTGAGCGTGGAGCCAGACAACGGGCCGGCGCAGCTCATGGGCCTGGAATCCTGGCCCGAGAGTTTCGATGATCTGTTGGGCCGCCTCAACCGACGCCGGGACGCGCTGCCCGAACGTTGCCCGCGCCCACTGCTGGTCTGGGTGCTGTCCAGCAACCTGGAGAAGGTCGCAACGCGCGCCGCGGACCTTTGGGATTGGCGTTCCGGGGTGTTCGACTTCACGTTGCCGCCCGCGGAAGTCCGCACCGACCGGCATCAATTCCACCTCGGTGGGCCGGCGATGTTCGCCCCCGATCGGCAGGGGCGTATCGAGAGATTGCAGAAGTACCTGGCGAAACATTCTCCTTCGAGCCCGGCCGACGTGGACCTGTTGCTCGATCTGGGGGATCTGCAGAGGTCGCTCGGAGACGTGGCGGAAGCGGCGAACACCTACTCGCGCGCGTTGGAAACAGTCGCGAGCCTGGACGATCCGAGACGACGCGCCATCACGTACGGCAGAATCGCCGACATCCGCCAGGAGCGCGGGCAACTCGACGAAGCCCTGCGGATACTGACCGAAGAACAACTGCCTCTCTTCGAGAAGCTCGGCGACGCCCTGCGACGCCCGCCAGAAGGCCATCACGCAGGCCAGAATCGCCGACGTCCTGCAGATCCGCGGCCAACTCGACGAAGCCCTGCGGATCCGAACCGAAGAAGAACTGCCCGTCTACGAACAACTCGGCGACATCCGCTCCCGCGCCATCACCCAGAGCAGAATCGCCGACATCCTGCAGGAACGCGGGCAACTCGACGAAGCCCTGCGGATACTGACCGAAGAACAATTACCCGTCTTCGAAGAACTCGGTGACGCCCGCTCGCAAGCCATCACACAAGGTCAAATCGCCGAGATCCTCCAGGCACGCGGCCAACTCGACGACGCGATGCGTATTCGGACCGAGGAACAACTGCCCGTCTTCGAGAGACTCGGCGACATCCGCTCCCTCGCCATCACCCAGGGCGAAATCGCCGAGATCCTCCGGGCACGCGGCCGACTCGACGAAGCCCTGCGAATCCTGACCGAGAAACAACTGCCCGTCTTTGAGAGGCTCGGCGACATCCTCGCCCTCGCCATCACCCAGGGCCGAATCGCCGAGATCCTCCAGGCACGCGGTCAACTCGACGACGCACTCAGAATCTACGAAGAGCAGGTGCTGCCCAGCATGGAGGCACTGAAGTTGCCCGCACAGATCGACCGGGTGAGAGCGCGGATAGAGGAACTGCGGGCGAAACTCGGATGACGCCTTCGCCGATGCTCTGACGCCATCCTGCCCGCCCAAAAGGAAACAGGCAGGCCGCGGGGAATCTCCCCACTGCCTGCCTGCTCTCGCTGCTCGACGACGATGAACGCCGGGATCGAGAACGTCAGCTCACGCCGACCAGATCGTCCTGCTTCGAGCTCTTGAGCCCCTGGATCTGGACGACCGGCGGCGCCTCCTCCTTCAGCATGTGCTGGCGGTAGAGCGCCGCCATCTGCTGGTCGTAGGCGGCGTCCTTGTCGGACTTGCCGTTGGCGCCGTTGGTCCCGTTGGCGCCGTTGGTCCCGTTGGCGCCGTTCGAGGCGCCGTTGCCGTTCGACTCCTTCGCCGCGGCCCGCGCCGCCAGCTTCTCCTGGCGCGCGTTCTTGGCGATGCCCTGCGCGTCGAGATCGGTCTGGATGCCGGCCGCGACCGCCTCCGGATCGAGCACCAGGGAGTGCTCCCGGGAGTCGAGGTCGACGTTCTTCCCGCCCGCGAAGATCTCGTGCCGGCCGCGCTCCTCGTACCACTTGGTGAGGGTGGCCGTCATGTGCATCTTCTCGATGATGTTCCGCCAGCCGATCCCGGTGTTGTAGGCGCAGAAGGAGATCTCGCCTTCCTGCGTCGCATACGGGATGATGCAGCGCTCGGTGCGCCGGAAATCGTAGTTGAACAGGTCCTGGAACCACATGCCGGCGACGAAAAGGAAGTTCCAGCGGTCGGACCGCCGCTTCGCGATGTCGCCCTGCGTCCGCTCGCCCGACACCTTGCCGTACTCCTTGCCGGTGGCCCCGAACGTCTTGTCGAACTTCTGCAGCAGATCGACCAGCCTGAAGTGGGTCGGCGCGTTGAACGGGTCGTAGTTCCGCATCAGCGCCAGCGCCATGCCGACCACCGAGCGGAACCGGCCGCCCGCCGCGTCGTTCACGCTGGCGATGTCCCTGGCGAGCTGCTCACCCCGGACGAACCTGGTGAACGGCACCGCCTCCTTCGTCTCCTTGTCGATCATCACCGCCATGCCGACGCCGCAGTTCGGGTGGCAGCCGCAGTTGAGCTGCCCCCAGCTCTCCTCCGGCCCGTGCACCAGGTCGGCCCAGTCGGTGAAGGTGCCCATGAAGGAGATCGGGAACCAGTCGCGCGCCGGCTCGCCGATGCCGGTCTGGTTCTTCACGTCGTGCGCGAGGTGCGACAGCGTGTAGCGCTGCGCCTTGCGGCGCTCGTCGGTGATCTCCTCGTCGCGGCCGGTGAACGACACCGGCTGGAACGACAGGAAGCTGATGGTCCTCGGGTTGTCGAGGGCGAACTGCACCACGCGGCCCACCTGCTCGTTGTTGATGCCGTTGATGATGGTGATGACCGGGACGATGTCGACGCCCGCCTTGTGCAGGTTCTCGATCGCCCGCAGCTTGACGTCGAACAGGTTGCCCACCAGACGGTGCGAGTTGGCGGCGTTGCCGATGCCGTCGAACTGCAGGTAGGCGTAGCGCAGGCCGGCGTCGGCGGCGGCGCGGGCGAAGTCGAAGCTCTTCGCGAACTCGATGCCGTTGGTCGCCGCCTGCACGCTGTTGTAGCCGACCTTGCGGGCGTAACGCACCGCGTCGAGGAAGTACGGCGACATGGTCGGCTCGCCGCCCGAGAACTGCACCGACATCTGGCGCCGCGGCTTGATGGAGATCGCGTTGTCGAGCAGCGTCTTGATGTCGTCCCACGACAGCTCGTGGACGAAGCCGACCTGGTTCGCGTCCATGAAGCAGGGGTCGCACATCATGTTGCAGCGGTTGGTCAGGTCGATGGTCAGCACCGATCCGCGCCCGTACTTGATGGTGCTGCTGCCGTGGTTGTGCAGCTTCTCGTCGTTGTGGGCGCGGATGTCGCTGCCCGGGAACGACTCCTCGAGATGCTTGAAGAACTCGGTGTCCATCGCCATGACGTCCTCGAACCGCCCGTGGAGCGGGCACTCCTTGACCATGACGATCTGTCCGTCGCGCTCGACGATCTGCGCCTTGATCTCGCCCACCTTCTCGTTGAGCAGGATCCGGTAGTCCTTCTTGCCGTCGAGGATGTCCTGGCGCGCCTCGCGCACGCAGGTGGGGCAGAGCGAGTCGGTCTCGCGGGGCCATCCGAGCGGCGGCTTCACCTTCTCGTGCGACTTGAGCAGCGGCTTGTCCGACCAGGCCGGCGTGAACGACGGGTTCTGCCGGAACGCGTTGTAGCGGTCGTAGAGGAACCAGGCGCCGTTGGCGGCGACGGACAGTCCCTTTTCGAGGTACTTGACTGGCTTGTGCATCGGATTCTGTCCTCCGACAGAGGTTCTCGCTACGCGCCGGCCCCGCGGCCGGAGCGGTTCCATTCGACGGCTGTTCCATTGAGAGGATACGCGCGGCTTCTTTCCGCCGACTACCAGATTGTCGCGGAGGGGCGGAACCAAGGCCTGAGCGGGCGTGACCGCGGCCGAACGGCCGGACGCGGAAGGCGCCGCCGGGACCCGGCGCCCCGCGGCGGTCAGGCCGGCTGCGCGGCCAGCGCGTACTGCCGGAACGTGAGGCTCACTCGCCCGCGGAGCCCGAGCGCCGACGGTCCGGACCCGCGCAGGATACGCGCGACGCCGTGGTACCGCAACCGGCTGGGCCCACCCATCACGAAACCGTCGCCCGACCGCAGCTCGACAGGAATCGCGGCCTCGCGACGGCGGAGCCCGCCGAGCAGGAACCGGCCGGTCTGCCCGAGCGAGAGCGAGACCACCGGCACGCCGGCGTCGAGCGTGGAGGCATCCTCGTCCTTGTCCTGGTGCAACCCCATCCTGCCGTCTTCGGCGTAGCGGTTGATGAGGCAGATGTCGGGACTGAGGGCGAACCCGGCGGCGGCGGCCGCGGCCACCGCCAGGCGCGCCAGCTCCACCGGCAGCGGAGGCGCCGGACGCCCGTCGTGATCCGACCGCCGCCGTTCGTAGGTGTAGGTCCGCGCGTTCCAGTGGCGGCCGAGACACAGAATCTCGCAGTGCATGAAGCCGCCGCCGCGCACCCGCGGGCGGTAGAAGCCGGCCGCTCCGCCGGCCAGGGCCCGCACGGTCGCCGCGACGCGGCGCTGCTCGGACAGCGCCAGGAATCCGGGCAGATGGAACGCTCCGGGTGCGATCTCGACGCTGTCGTCGACCGACATGGGAAGTCTCTATCGTACCGCTATCATCCCCGGAATGCCGCACTCTCCCGACGTGGCCGTGATCGGCGCCGGCACGTTCGGCGCCTGGACCGCCCGGCACCTGCGCAGGGCCGGCCACGCGGTGACCCTCGTCGACGCCTTCGCACCCGGCCATTCGCGGGCCAGCTCGGGAGGCGAGTCGCGCATCATTCGGATGGGCTACGGGGACCGGGCGCTCTATTCGCGCTGGGCCCGGGAGTCGCTCGGGCAGTGGAAGCGCCTCTTCGCGGAGGCTGGCCAGCCGGACCTGTTCCGTGAGACCGGCGTCCTGTGGCTCGGCCATGACGAGGACCTGCACGTCGACGTCACGGCCCGGACGCTCGACCGACTCGGCATCGCAACGGAATCGCTCACTCCGGCAGACCTGGCGGCACGGTTCCCGGCGCTCGACTTCACCGGCATCACGCGGGGCGTGCTCGAGCCGGGCAGCGGGGTGCTGCTGGCCCGGCGGGCCGTCACCGCGGCGGCGGATCAGGCGGTCAGCCACGGCGTCCACTACCGCGCGGCGTCGGTCGAGCCGCCCGGCCCCTGCTGGCGCGGTGAGGCCTTGCATCTCAAAGGCGGCACCCGCCTGTCGGCCGGCGCGTTCGTCTTCGCCTGCGGCCCCTGGCTGCCGCGGCTCTTCCCCGGCCTCCTCGGTCCGCTGCTGCGCCCGACCCGCCAGGAGGTCTTCTTCTTCGGGGCGCCGAGCGGCGACCAGCGCTTCACCCCGCCGGCCCTGCCGACCTGGATCGACTTCCACGCGGGAGCCTACGGCCTCCCCGACATCGAGGGCCGCGGCGCCAAGGTGGGACTCACGGCGCTGGGTCCGGCGTTCGATCCCGACCGCGGCGACCGTACGCCCACACTCGAGGGGATTGCGGCCGCACACCGGTTCGCCGCCTCACGACTGCCCGCACTGCGCCACGCGCCGCTGCTCGAAGCCAGGGTCTGCCAGTACACGAACACGCCGACCGGCGATCTTCTGCTCGATCGTCATCCGGACCACGACAACGTGTGGCTCGCCGGGGGTGGCTCGGGGCACGGGTTCAAGCTCGGACCGGCCGTCGGCGCCTACGTGGCAACCCTGGTTGCCGGAACCGCGTCGGCCGAGGACCTCGTCGGTCTGCCGGCCATGCGGCCCGAACAGGAGCGGACCGTTCTCTGAGGGCCCAGCCGGTCTCACCGACCCAGCTCCGCAAGCGGCACTCTCCTTGCACCCGCCCGCACCGCGGTCAGGGCGCCACGGATCGCGCGGCACCCGCCCGCGCCGCTCCGCCGTGCCCGCGGTACCGATACGCCACGCGCGCCACGAGCAGCACGGCGAGGACGCCGGCGTACGCCAGCGGCTCGGCGATGTCGATCTTCACCAGCCAGAGGAAGTGCACGACGCCGGCCACGGCACTCGCGTAGACCAGGCGGTGCAGCGTCGTCCACCGCTTCCCGAGGCGCCGGATCCAGCCCCGCGTGGACGTCACCGCCAGCGGGATCATCAGCACGAAGCCGACGAAACCGGCGGTCACGTACCTGCGTTCGGCGACGTCGTCGAGGATGAGCAGCAGGTCGAAGAAGTGGTCGAAGACGACGTAGGTCGAGAAGTGCAGCACGGCGTAGAAGAACGCGAAGAGCCCGAGCATCCGCCGGAAGCGGATCAGCCCGTTCCAGCCGGCCAGCCGGCGCAACGGAGTCACCGCCAGGGTCACCAGCAGGAGGCGGAGCGCCCAGTCGCCGGTGCGGTGCGTGATGTCCTCGATGGGATTGACGCCGAGGCCGCCGGTGAACGCATCCCGGACCAGCAGCAACGCCGGGATCAGACAGGCGACGAAGACGAGCGGCTTGACGCGGGGGATCCGGGACGCGGTCGCCATGCGCTGCAGGGCCGGGGCGCCGGCCCCCGCCGAAACGGGGCCGGCACGCCGCGGCCGGACTCAGTAGTTCCTCGCCAGGTCCATCCCTTCGTACATCCGGGCGACCTGGTACCCGTAGCCGTTGAACATCCGCGTCCGCTGCCGGAAGAAGTTGCCGATCCGCCGCTCGTTCGCCTGCGACCAGCGCGGGTGATCGACCTCCGGATTGACGTTCGCGTAGAACCCGTACTCGTGCGGGATCGCGATGTTCCACGTATTCCGCGGCTGGTCCTCCACGAACTCGATCTTGACGATCGACTTGATGCTCTTGAAGCCGTACTTCCAGGGAATGACCAGGCGAATCGGCGCGCCGTTCTGATTCAGCAGCGTCTTGCCGTAGATGCCGACCGAGAGAAGGGTCAGCGGATTCATCGCCTCGTCCATCCGCAGCCCCTCCACGTACGGATACTGGAGGTTGCGGGCGCGCTGGCCGCGGAACTCCGACGGGCGGTACAGCGTCTCGAAGCGGACGAACTTCGCGCGCGACGTCGGCTCGAAGCGCCGGATCAGGTCGCGGAGCGGGAAGCCGACCCAGGGCACCACCATCGACCAGGCCTCGACGCAGCGCAGCCGGTAGATGCGCTCCTCGAGCGGGTGCGGGCTCAGGATGTCCTCGAGCGCGTAGTCGGCGGCCGGACGGTTCATATGGCCCTCGACGCGCACCGTCCACGGCTCCACGGTCAGATCGTCCGCGTAACGCTTCGGATCTTCCTTGTCGAGACCGAACTCGTAGAAGTTGTTGTAGCTGGTGATCTCCTCGTAGGAGTTCAGCCGCTCGTCCGTACTGAACTGGCTCGGACGCAGCTCCCCGAGATCGTCCTGCGGGGCGGCCTGCAGGCCGCCGTCCGGACGGCCGAGAACGGCGGCGCCGGCGGCACCGACCGCGGCCCCGGACGCCGCCTGGATGAACTGCCGCCGGTTGAAGTAGAGCCGCTCGGGGGTAATCTCGGAAGAGCGGATGTCGGGCGCCTGTTTGATCAGCATCGGTCTACCTCTGCCTCGTGCCTCGCATGCGGTGGGAATCCAGCTCTGTTCATCGTCGCCCCGCGGCCAATCCCTTGTCAACCGGCGCGGCCGCGCCGGGCCGCATCCGCCGCCGGCCGGCCCACCACATCCATCCGGCGACGGCCGCGACCAGCCCGTACTCGACAGGCTCCACCCAGGCCGGCAGCACCCAGCCCGCTCCGGCAAGATGCGGGGTCCAGACCACGTAGGTCGTCATCGAGGCCAGCGTCCAGACGACCAGCGGCCAGCTCGTGGCGGCTCCGAGAAACGGGATCAGCCAGACGAGGTACCACGGGTAAATCGCGGGCAGCAGGCAGATGGTGGCCGCCAGCGGCCGGACCCAGGCCGCCGGGTCGTCCCGGTCCCGCGTTCGCCGCGCGTGCGCCGCCACCGCCGCTCCCGCCGCGACCGCGAGCGCGACCGCGGGCGCCGCGCCGGTCCAGGACGCCAGCCACCGGAACGGCGGCCCGTTGAAGCGCCACTGCGCCAGGTAGGTGCCGAGGGAGCCCACCGGAAGCTGCCAGCCGTCGAGAAACGGCAGGTACAGAAGCGCGACCAGCAGCCCGCCGGCCGCGGCGTCGGCGAGCCGGATCCGCTTCCAGAGCAGCGGCAACAGCACCACCGGCAGGAACTTGACGGCGCACGCGCCCGCGAAGGCCGCCGCCGCCAGGAGCGTACGCCGGCGCGACAGCGCGTAGACCGCGGCCACGAGGAGCAACGCGCCCACGAAGTCGATGTGGGCGCCGCCCGCGCCCTCGAGCGCCACGAGGGGATGCCAGGCATAGGCGAGCACCCACCAGGGGCTCCGCCCGGTCGCGGCGAGCCAGCGCCAGATCAACAAGCCGAGCAGCGCATCGCAGACGAGCACCGCCGCGGCCATCGCGAGCACCGATTCGTGCACGGAGGTCACGCCCAGAAAGAAGCGCTGGGCCAACGGCGGGTATATCGACGGAAGCACCGCGCTCGTCGGGTCGATCCGGCGGGTCAGGTCCGTGTGGAGACCGGCCAGGGCAGGATCGGCGGGTGAGACCTGCAGGGGATTGAGGCCATGCTGCTGAACCCGCCCGTCCCAGAGATAGCGGTAGACGTCGTCCGAAACGAGGGGGCCCGCGTCGAGCAGAACCAGACGCCAGACGACGCCGAGGAACAGGCACGCCGCGAGGGCGCGCCCACTCCCCCGCGGCGCCGGGGGACGACCGGCGAGGCCGCCGACGAGCCGCAGCGCCGCGACGTAGGCGACCGACGCCACGCCCAGCAGCGCGACGAACGCCTCGGCCTGGCGGCGCGCGTCGAGAACCGCCGCCGCGGTCAGTGCGACCAGCAGAACCACACCACAGGCCGCGATGCGCCTGCCCGGCGTTCCGGGGTCCGACGGGTCTCCGCGGATCAGGACCTGGACGAGACGGACCGCCACGACGAGCAGCCCGACGAACGCCTCGGCGCGCCAGCGCGACTCGAGCGTCACCAGCACCAGCCCCGCCAGCAGGGCGACACCGCCGACGGCGATTCTCCAGGTCATGAGCCCTCGGACACGTCGGCCGCCGGGCTGCGCCGGGACGGCGCCGATGGACGCGGACCGTAGTACCAGCGCGCGAGCCGGTCGGGAGCCACGCCGCCGCTGTAGAGCCCCAGCAGCGCGAGGTTCAGCAGCGTCCGCCGCAACCACCCGTCGCGTTCCCAGCGGCGCGCCGAGACCTGCACCGCGACGGGCGGAAACCAGAGCCTGCCCCGGCCACGGAGGCGCCGGACGAAGTCCACGTCCTCCATCAAGCCCAGCCGCCGGTAGCCCCCCAGCGCGTCGAACGCCTCCCGGCGAACGAAGATCGCCTGGTCACCGTACGGCAAACGCAGCCAACGCGTCCGGGCCGCCACGCCGAGCTCGACGATCCTGGCCGCCCAGTGCCCGGAGGAGAGCTTCAGCCGAAACGCACCGCCGGCGACCCCGGGCCGCTCGTCCGCCGCGCGGAGAGCCGCCTTCCAACCGGCCCCCAGCCGCGCGTCGGCATGCAGAAACAGCAGCCAGCGGCCCGACGAAGCCCGCGCCCCGGCGTTCATCTGCCGGCCCCGCCCCGGCGCGCTGTCGACCCAGCGCACGCCGGGCACGCCCCGGCGCAACGGGTCCAGCGATCGATCGGCGGCATCCCCGTTGGCGACGACGACCTCGACACCGCCGTCGAGGCGGCGGTCCTGCAAGGCGTCGAGCAGTCCCGACAGCTCCTGCGTATCCCGGAGCACGGGAACGACGATCGAGACGAAGGGCCGGGAACCTGCCGGGTGCACCGCCGACAGCGTATCAGCCGGACGCGGGGGGCGGGAGCCTGCGCTCCTCGCCCGCAGTCACCGCGACAACCCGAGAAAGCGCGCGGATTCGGACCACACGCGCTCGAGGCTCTCACCGAGCTGGTGGTCGTCGTCGAGCATGACCAGGTCGACATGCGGCCGGGACGCCGCGTAGCGCACGACCATGTCGGGGTCGACCACGCCGTCGCGCCGCCCCTGCAGCACGAGCGTCGGTATCGGGCGCTGCGCCGCGAACGCGTCGTAGCGCTGCGCGTCCCGGAAGAGCTCGTAGTGCACGCGGGTGGGCTCGCCTGCGGCGTAGTGGGTCAGCTCCCACCAGCCGGTCTCGCGCCAGCGGGCCATCCCGGCGTCACCGAGGCCGCCGACCGGCCGCCGGCCGAAATCGAGCGCCGGGGCCAGGAGCACGAGCCGTGCGATCGGACGCGCGGTCTCCGACGCCTGCCGCTCGGCCACCTGCAGCGCCACGAAGGCGCCGAGACTCGAGCCGAACAGCACCACCGGCCCCGGCGGCAGCGAAGCGATCAGCGACGCCGTCCGCCCGATCATCCGCGAGGCGGTGAGCGTCGGGAAATCCGGCTGATTGAGATCGGGGCAGTGGAACGGCAGCCCCTGCGCGGCGAGCCGCCGCTGCAGGAAGGCGGCCTTCGACGAGGCCGGAGACGACGCGAAACCGTGCAGGTAGACGACTTGCGGCATCACAGTCGATAAGGACAGCCGGGCCGGCAGCGGCATGCGATCTCGCCGTCCCCCTCGGTGTTGTAGTGGAAGGTGAGCTCCTCGCCCGCCGCAATGTTCCGGGCGGCGACGATCCAGATGGTATCGCCGACCACCGACGCGTAGCAGTTCGGGCGGCACGCGTGGTTGATGAACCGGGCGAGGTTTCCGCCGACATGCCCGTCCCGCACGAACAGGTGGTTGATCCGGAAGCACCAGATCTCGCCCTGGGCAAGGTAGCGGTCCTCGCGCGCGAGGCTGTCGCGCACCCGGATCTTCTCCCCCGCGTAGTGGATGATCCGCTTGTTCTTGTTGATGCTCTCCAGCGCGAATACACCCCAGCCGTGCAACCTGGAGCGCTGCCGCCGGATCCTCGGAAAGTACAGGCCGGTGGCGTACGGATCGGAGTAGTCACGGGGCGGGTCGGCGACGGCGTGCGTCCTCGTCGCCGGCCGCCGGCCGCGCCTGCCCGCCGTCGGCCCGGCCGTCTCCGTCATGCCGCCGGCCCGCCCTCGCCCCGGACCCGCTCCAGGCTCCTGCCGCCGGCCCGCTTCTCGATGACGAGGTCGAGCATGGTCTCGGACAGGTCCCGACGGCGCCGGAGATCGGCGCTCCTCGGGAACCGGCTGGCCGACTGCGCCATCGGTTATTGTAACGAGACTGCTGCGGCGCCCCTCCGTCCGGCGCCCGTTCAACCCGTCCGGCCCGTCCGACAGACGCCCCGTCTATAATGCCGGCCGATGGCCGCCTGGTGCGCAGAGCCGCCGCCCCCGCGGCTCCTGGCCGGCGTCGAGCAGTTCAATCGAGGGGAGTTCTTCGAGCAGCACGAGACGCTGGAGGATCTCTGGCGGGAGGAGACGCGCGAGATCCGCCGGCTCTACCAGGGAATCCTGCAGATCGGCGTCGCGATGTTCCACATCACGCGCCGCAACCACCACGGGGCGGTCTACATGCTGACCCGCGGCCCGGCGTATCTGCAGCCGTTCGCCCCGGCCTGCCAGACCGTCGACGTGGCGGACCTGCTCACCCAGGCGGCGCGCATCCGCAGCGCGGTGGAGCGGCTCGGTCCGAGGGGTCTCGAACGCTTCGACTGGTCGCTCGCGCCGCGGGTCCGCTTCACCGAATGAACCCGCACGGGAGCCCGTCGATGCCCAGCCCGCACTTCACGCAGCAGACCCTGACCTTTCTCCGCCGACTCGAGCTGCACAACGACCGGGAGTGGTTCCGGGAGCACCGCGGCGACTACGAAGCGCACGTCAAGGGTCCGATGATCGCGCTCATCGAGCAACTCTCGACGGACCTTCCGGCGATCGCGCCCGATCTCGTCGCCAACCCGAAGACGTCGCTGTACCGCATCTACCGCGACACGCGCTTCTCGGCGAACAAGGCGCCCTTCAAGACGCACGTCGCGGCGATCTTCCCGCACCGCGCGCTGCCGAAGCACGAGGGCGCAGGCCTCTACGTGCATGTCGCGGCCGACCAGGTGTTCATCGGGGGCGGGCTGTACCGGCCGCAGCCACGGCAGCTTCACCGCCTCCGGGAGCACATCGCCGCCAACGGCGAGCGGTTGCGGACCCTGACCGGGGCGCCGGCGTTTCGCCGCAACTTCGGAGAGCTGTCCGGAGAGCGGCTCAAGCGGGTGCCGCGCGGCTTCGCCCCCGACCATCCGTACGGCGCCCTGCTCCGCCTGAAGCAATTCCTCGCCGGCTGCGAGCGGCCGCCCGCGTTCGCCATCGGTCCGCGCTTCTACAACTCGCTGCTGAGGCTCTTCGCGCACCTGGCGCCCCTCATCGATTTCCTGAACGAGCCGCTCGC
Organism: Vicinamibacterales bacterium; assembly: GCA_963662835.3. GTDB lineage: Bacteria > Acidobacteriota > Vicinamibacteria > Vicinamibacterales > UBA8438 > WTFV01. The sequence continues at coordinate 3,570,459 of CAXXVU020000002.1, read as the reverse complement.
AACACGGGAGTTCCGGTTGGAAGAGACCCTGCCGCCGGGTCCTCCATCCGGATGAGCGCGCCCGGCGCCGGTTCGCCCCGGAAGCCCGCGCAGGTCGCGGGGCGCGGCGATGCGTCGCCATCACGACACGTTGCGGCCGAGCACGTGGCGCAGGGCGTCCTCCAGCCCCGGATAGCCGAAGCTGAACCCGCCTTCCCGGAGACGCACCGGATGGACGCGGCTGCTTGCCAGCAGCAACGCGTCGGCCATCTCTCCGAAGGCCAGCCGCGCACCGAACGCCGGCAGCGGCAGGATGGTCGGACGGCGCAGCACGCGACCGAGCGTCTTCGTGAACGCCGCGTTCGTGGCCGGGTTCGGCGCGACCAGGTTCGCCGCGCCGGCCAGCCCGCCCGTGCGCAGCGCGTGCAGGATGCCGCCCAGCACGTCGTCGAGAGCGACCCAGCTCATGTACTGCCGTCCCGAGCCGATCACGCCGCCGACACCCATCCGGAACGGCAGCAGCATCTGCCCGAGGGCACCGCCGGCCGGCGTCAGCACGATGCCGATCCGCAGGAGCACCACGCGAATCCCCGCTTCATGCGCCGGCTGCGCCGCCTCCTCCCAGGCCTGGCAGACCTCCGGCAGGAAGCCGCTCCCCGGCGCCGACGACTCGTCGAGCTCCTCGCTCCCCCGATCGCCGTAGAACCCGATCGCCGAGGCGGCGACCAGGGTCCGCGGCGGCTGCGGCAGAGCAGCGAGCGCCTCGGCGAGACGCCGCGTCCCGTCCACCCGGCTGTCCCGGATGCGCGCCTTGCGCGCTGCGGTCCAGCGTCCGCCGGCGATGTTCTCCCCGGCCAGGTGGACCACCGAGTCGACGCCGACGAGCGCCCCCGCGGAGAGCGCGCCGGTCGCCGGGTCCCAGCCCGCGCTCCGCCCCCGCTCGCTCGCCGCCACCCGCCGCAGCGGAGTCACCTCGTGCCCCCCGCCGCGCAGGAACGGCACCAGCGCAGAACCGATCAGCCCCGTAGCCCCGGTAACGGCAACCCGCATCGGCTTCCCTCCATATCGACGGTGCCAGCCCACATCGACGGCCGCCACGCGCCGACGGTACGTGCCTCTCCCGACGGTACTGCAACATCGTCATTGCAGCTTCAGCGAATATAGTCAATTCGCGAGCGCACGACTGATAGAATGGTGCCGGCAGCGTTCCAGTGCTCCGCGAAATCGCCGACCTCATCGGACGCGGATGCAGGCTTCGATGCCCCTGCTGCGGCTACGGACGCCTCTTCGAATCGGCGACACGCATGCACGAGCGGTGCTCCGCGTGCGGCGAGCGGTTCGAGCGCGAACCGGGGCAGTGGCTCGGCGCCGTCTACGTCAATCTCGGGCTCACTCTCGGACTCACGGTGACGGGCTACCTTCTGTTGCAGACCTTCACCTCGCTCACGACGTCCCAGCAGCTTCCCATCTGGACGACCATCGCGGGGCTCGCCCCGTTCGCCTTCTACCGGGTGTCCAAGGGACTCTGGACCAGCTTCGTCTTCCTCGGTGAAGGGCTCTACATTCAGTGGCCGAGCCGGTAGCCGAACCCGAGGCCACGGAGCCGGTCCCGGCGAACGCGACAGTCCAGGGCCCTGTCCTGCGCGCGTTGCTGCGCCTCGGCGAGGCGTTCACGTTCCGGGACTTCCGCACCGTCTGGACGGCGGCATTCACGTCGGCCGTCGGCACCTGGATGCAACGCTTCGCCCAGCAGTGGCTGATCTACGACCTCACCGGATCCGCCTTCTACCTGGGGCTCGACATGTTCGTCGGGAACGTGCCGCTGCTCCTGTTCACGCTCATCGGCGGCGTCACCGCCGACCGCTACGACCGGCGGCACATGCTGATGGCCTCGCAGACCCTGCAGATGGCCTGCGCCCTCATCCTGACCGCGCTCGTCTTCACGGAAACGGTGCGGCTGCCCTACATCCTCGTGCTGTCGTTCACAACCGGTCTGGCGCAGGCCTTCGGCGGGCCGGCGTTCCAGTCGCTCATCCCCGCGCTGGTACCGCGCAGGACGCTGCCGAACGCCGTCGCCCTCAATTCCATCCAGTTCAACCTGGCGCAGTCGGTCGGTCCGCTCATCGGCGGGCTGGTGTTCACGACGCTCGGGCTCGTCGCCTGCTTCGGGATCAACAGCGCATCCTTCCTCGTCGTGATCGTGGTGCTGGGCCTGCTGCAGGTGTCGCCGCGCGATGCGGCGCAGCGGCGGCCGGTGATCGAGGAGCTCAAGGGCGGCCTCACCTACGTCGGCAGCGGCGGCGCGCTTCTCGCGCTTACCATCCTGGCCATCTCGACCACCTCGCTCGGACTTCCGATCCGGGCGTTCCTGCCGATCTTCGCGGAGGATCCGACCACGCTCAGTCACATGATGACGTCGCTCGGGACCGGTGCGGTGGCCGGCGCGCTGGTCGTCGCCTGGCTCGGCAGCTTCGAGCGGATGGGACTGCTGCTCCTGCGGGTGCTGGTGGCGTTCGGTGGCCTGATCGCGGTATTCGCGCTCCTCCCCGTCAGCCCGTTGAGCTACGTTCTGCTGTTCCTCGCGGGAGCCGCGCTGCTCATCGTCTTCTCCCTCACCGCGTCGCTCGTCCAGCTCAACGTGCCGGACGAGCTTCGCGGCCGGGTCATGAGCATCTACCTGATGGCCTTTCGGGGCGGAATGCCGCTGGGCAGTCTCGCCAGCGGCTACCTGACCACGTTCGCCTCGACCCAGGCGATCATCGCACTGAACGGCGGCCTGCTGGTGCTGGTTGCGCTCTACTTTCTCGCCCGCAGCCACGGGATCCGCGAGCTCTAGCAGCCCGTGGCGATCAGTCGCGGATCAGCGGCCGCCAGGCCAAATCCCAGCTCAGCGGCACCGCCTGCGGCAGGTAGCACACCTCGTGGTCGCAGGCCTGGTACTCCAGCACCGCCTCGAGACGCACCGTCGCGCCCGGCTCGGCGGCCAGCTCCGCGATGTCCTGGCGCATCGGAATCGTCACGTCCTGCACCAGGCGGAACGTTTCCTCGTAGACCGGCACCGTCTCGTCGAGGGGCTCGAAGTGGTACATGCCGGACGGCGGATAGCTGACCGCATGGCCCCGCAGGAAGTCGGGTGCGGTCGTGCGGAGACGAATCACCCGGTAGGCGTGATCCCCCGGCGCATAGACGTGCATGTCGGACTTCGGGGTCACGTCGACGACGAGCGACAGGCGGTTGCCGGGCGCGACCACGTCGTCGGTGGCCCAGGCGACGGCCTCCAGATGATCCGTCTCGATCCTTGCCGCGGCGCGGTCCGCTCCCGCCGGCGCGTCGCCGAGCCGGACCGCGATGCTGGACACCGTGGAACGCTCCTGATAGGCCGCCTCGAAGAAACGGGCGGTCACCCGGCCCTCGGTATCGAGCATGAACGTGCCCGGATACGGAATGCCGTACAGGCGCCGCATCAGCTCGCGACGCTCCTCCGGCGCCCGGGCCGGATCCATGTCCTCGTTCAGGAGGCCGTACTCCCGAATGGTCGCGGAGCCCTCGTCGGAGAGGAGCGGAAAGTCAATCCCCCGCGCGGCGGCGAACTGCGACAGGGTCGCGGTCGGGTCGTAAGTGACGACGGCGAGTCCGAGGCCGCTGTCCTGGAGCTCCGCATACCGGCTCTGCAGCTCCACGAGCTGCGTCTTGCAGTACGGTCACCAGTCGGCCGAGCGGCTGAAGACGAGCATCAGGCCTTCCGGCCCCGTCAGCGACGCCAGATCACGTGCTTCGCCGTTCTGATCGACGAGCGAGAAGGAAGGCACGGTCTCGCCCACCTGCGGGCCGAACCGCTCGACGTCGGGCAGCGGCGGGGCCTGCGCGGCGGCGGTCGCAACCGCGGCGAGCGCAAGCGCGAGCGTCAACGTCAGGATACGAGCGATCTTCATCTGGAACCTCCGGTGCTGTTCACGTGCCCCGGCTGCAGAGACAGGACAACTGCCGATCATACGCGGATATGCTGGAGAGCGGTGATCGTTCGACCCGACGGCGACGACCTGCTGCTCGTCACCCAGCCCGAGCACGCGGCGCTCTCCGGGCGCATCATGGCGGCGTGGCGCAACGACGGCCTGCCGGCGCGGCCGACCCGCGAGACGGTCCTCCTCGCCACCCGCGAGCACGACAACGGCTGGATCGAGGTGGACAGCCGACCCGCGCTGGACGCGGCGACCGGGCGGCCGCACCACTTCATGACCGCACCGGACGCGACCAAGCGGGGCATCTGGCCGCGCGGCGTGCGCCGGCTCGAACCGGTCGATCCGGCCGCGGCGGCCCTGGTGGCGCAGCACGCGCTCGCGCTGCTGGACGTGCATCCGTTGCCCGGCTGGGAGCCCTTCGCCGCTGCCATGACGGCCGAGCGCGACCGGATTCTCCGCGGCGGCGCCTACGGCAACGACCTCGACGCGCTGCAGGCCGACTACCGCTTCGTCTTTCTCGGCGACCTGATCTCGCTCGTCTTCTGCTGCGAGTGGTCCAGGACCTTCCTCTACGCCGGCTACACGATCACGCGCGACGGGACCACGGTGCAGGTGGCGCCGGACCCCTTCGGCGGCGGCAGGATCGAGATGACGGCGCCCGCCCGCCGGATACCGGCGCGGCGGTACGCATCGGACGCCGATCTCCGGACCGCGTTCGACGACGCGCCGCCCGCTCCGCTCCGAGGAACGGTCCGCGGCCCGGTAGAATGAGTGATCCATGGCGCGCAGCATCAGCCGCGTCGGCCCGCGGCGCAGAGCGTCCCTGCTGGCTTGGCTGCTCGCGGCGGCCCTCCCGGCAGCGCCCGCCGAGGCCCACGAGATCGAGAACACCCATGTCCTGATCAGCTTCCTCGCCGACGACGAATACCGGATCGACGTCCTGAACGACGCCGACTGGCTGTGGATGCAGCTCCACCCGGACGCGCCGGAGCTCCCGGCGGTCGACGAACGCGACGCCCGGCTGGCGGCGCTCACACCCGCCTTCGCCACCGGTGTCACGCTGCTCTTCGACGGCATCCCCGCAACGCCGCGGGCGGTGACCTACCTTCCGCCGCTCGAACGCAGCCGCTCGGCCCCGATGGGGCTCGCCGAGCCCGGCCTGATGCGCCTGTCCGGCACCGTACCGCCCGGCGCACGGACCTTTCGGTTCGGCTACGACCTGGTCGTCGACGAGTACCCCCTGACGGTGGCGCCGGCCGTCGGCCCGGCCGTCACCCGCTGGCTGCTCGCCGCGCAGATGAGCGAGGCGTTCGACATCGGTGCGCTGCAGCCGCTCACCCGCTGGCAGGTCGCGACGCAATACCTCGGCCTGGGCTTCACGCACATCCTGCCGCGGGGCCTCGACCACATCCTGTTCGTCCTCGGCCTGTTTCTCCTCAGCACCCGGCTGAAGCCGTTGCTGCTGCAGGTCACCGCGTTCACGGCCGCTCACACGCTGACGCTGGCCCTCACGATCTACGGCGTCTTCGCGCTGCCGCCGTCGGTGGTCGAACCGCTCATCGCGCTGTCGATCGCCTACGTCGCCGTCGAGAACCTCGTCACCAGCGAGCTGCAGCCGTCGCGCGTGGTGCTGGTCTTCGGGTTCGGCCTCCTGCACGGCATGGGCTTCGCCGGCGTACTGACCGGCCTCGGCCTCCCCCGTTCCGAGTTCGTCACGGCGCTGCTGACCTTCAACGTCGGCGTCGAGGCCGGGCAGCTCACGGTCATCGCGGCCGCCTTCGCGGCGGTGCTCGGCGTCCGCGGCCGCCCGTGGTACAGGGCGCGGGTCGTGGTGCCGCTGTCGGTCGCCATCGCCGGGGTGGGACTGTTCTGGACCGTTCAGCGGGTACTGGAATCCTGACCCGACAATCGTCGCCGGCGCCGCAGCACGATTGCCAATCTCCGGATCCCGGCGGTACGATCCGCTCGCCCATGCCCATTCCTCGCAACCGAGCGATATTCGCGGCCCTGACTGCCGCGGCGATAGCCTTGCCGGCCACCGGCGCCGCGGCCTCGGAGCCGCCGCCCGAGCCCAACCGCATCGCCAGCGTCAACCTGGGCATGCAGCTCATCAACGACGCGTTCATGAATCGGGTCACGTTTCGGCAGTACGAGGAGACGGGCTTCTTCGACGCCCACTACGACGTCACGAAGCACTATTCCATGGACGGCGACATCGCGGTCCGCCTGTGGAAGGCACTCGGGTTCGGCGTCGCGGTATCGCACGTCGCCAGGCCCGCCGAGGCCCTGATCGAAGCGACGGTTCCCAATCCGTACTTCTTCAACTTCCCGCGCTCGACCAGCGGCACGCGGCAGGGCCTGAAGCGACGGGAGATCGGCGTGCACATTCAGGGCCAGCTCTGGCGCGTCATCGGGAAGACCTTCCTGCTGCGCGCCACCTGGGGCCCGACCGTGTTCATCGTCAGGCAGGATCTCGTGTCGCACATCAGCACACGGGAATCCTCCATCGACTTCGACAGGGTCTCTCTGGCCAGCTCCAGGGCCACGACGATCACGGCAGGCAGGCTCGGCGTCAACATCGGGGTCGACGGAGCCCTGTTCCTGACCGAGCGTGTCGGTCTCGGCTTCAACCTGCGCTACAGTCGCGGCACGGCCACCGTCGGCTTCGGCAGCCGCTCGCCGACACCCCTGGAACTGGGAGGCTCGCACGCCGCGGGCGGTTTGCGGTTGGCGTTCTGAACGGCAGCGAGCGAGACCGTCGGCGAACGCCCACCACCGCTGCCGCCTACCTGAACGTCAGCAACTGGTTCGAGACTCGTACGACGCCCTGAATCTCGGCGACCAGCAGCTCCAGCTCGCGACGCTCCGCGTCGTTCCGGACATACCCGGCCAGCGTAACCGTGCTGTTAACGACCAGAATCCGAAACGGCGGCGGACGCATTCGCGCGAACCGCATGAACGACAGGCTCCCGAACACGCGGCGCCCGATCGCCCGCCGGAGCCGATCGTCCTGGATGCTGGCGGGCAACGGCTGGATGCCGCCCCGGATATCCTGGACACCGCGCAGCCTGCCGATGCGCTCGAATATCTCGCCCGCCTTGTCCAGTTCCGGCGTGACCCAGCCGGACAGCGTCACGACGCCCCGATCGACGACGGCGCCCACGAAGTCCCAGACGGTGATGTCCGGATACTCGCGCACCACGCGACCCACCTCCTCCGCCAGCCGCTGGTCGCTCTCCGGCGCCGGCACCGCGATCTCGCTCACCACCGTGCCGACGCCGGGCACGCCGAGGGTGCGCTGGAGGGCGGCGTGCTTCAGCCAGAAGGTGGCCACCTCGCCGATCAGGGTGACCTCGGAGCCGCTGACCTCCACCTCGAGGTGACGCAGGCCACGCTCCTGGCGCAGGAGCGCCTCCACGGCGCCGGCGAGCGCGCCGGACGACTGCGCAAGCGCCGGAACGGACGCGACGAGGAGTACCGGAAGCAGCGCTGCGGCGCCGGAGAACCGGACCGGGAACGATGTCATGCCACGTCCCTCCCTGAGATGTCATGATAAGCGCAGCCATCGTGAGCACGGCGTTTGCTGGTGACCGGACAGCGCGGGAGGAGACCTCATGACACGACGTGGGCCAGCTCGGATCGCGGCGTGGAGCCGCCGTGAGGCACTGCGGTTGCTGGGCGTCGGCGGCGCCGGTCTGGCGGCGGCCTGCGGCAGCGCGCCGGAACCGGAACAGACGGCAGAGTCGACCGCTCCCGGCGGATCGACGATCCCGAACGGAGCCATCGTACGAACCGTGCTGGCCGACCTCGCGCCTGCCGACCTGAGCCACGGCGCGGTGCTCTTTCACGAGCACATGTCGCTGGACATCCCGTTCTGGGATCGACTCGTGGGCGCCGACAACCCGGCGCGCGAGAGCTTCATCGGCCCGCCGGACTCCCCCTACTTCATGCAGGACGTGACCGTGATGGTCGAAGAGCTGCAGGCCGCTGCCCGCGAGGGAGTCGCCGCACTCGTCGACGGCGGTCACGCCGACATGGGTCGGGACGCTGCGTTTCTGCGGGACGTCTCGGAGCGGTCCGGCATGCCGATCGTGGTGAGCGGCGGGTACTACACGGATCCGTTTCATCCCCCGGAGCTCGCGGACCGGACCGAGGACGAGATCGCGGCCGCCCTTGCCGGGGCCGCGGCGGCGGAGCGCTGGGGGGCATTCGGCGAGATAGCGAGCTCTGCGGAGATGACGCCGGGCGAACGGAAGGTTTTTGCGGCGATTGCCAAGGCGCACCTCCTGACGAACGTGCCCATCTTCACGCACACCGCCAACGGCCTCGAAGCCGAGACGCAGCTCGACATATTCGAGTCGCTCGGGGTCCCGCCCGGCAGCGTCGCGATCGGGCACATGGGCGGGCTCGACGATCCCGAGGCGGCGGTCCACCGGCGCCTCGCCGGGCGCGGCGCCTTCGTCGGCTTCGATCGGCTCGGCGGCGGCCCGGAGGCCGACGGGCGCAAGGTCCCGATGGTGCAGGCGCTCATCGACGCGGGCTACCTGGAGAACGTGCTGCTGGCCTCCGATTTCGCGCGGGCGAGCGACATCCAGCGCAACGGCGGGCCGGGATACGCGAAGACCGTGACCCGTTTCGTTCCGATGCTGCGCGAGGCCGGGGTGACCGAAGAGCAGATCCGGGTCATGACGATCGACAATCCACTGCGGCTGCTCGCGTTCGTGCCGGCATAGCCTGTCGCCGACGGCGCGGTCGCGACCTGACGGTTGCAGCCTTCTCGCCGGCAAGCAGACGAGATGTCCTCCATGACGTCTGTCGGTACTGGCGCACCCGACGACGATCGCTCGGCGCACGACGGGCGGTGGCTCGGACTGGTCTGCTTCGTCTCGGGCGCCGCGAGCCTGATCTTCCAGGTGGTCTGGTTCCACTTGGCGGGCCTGGTGTTCGGCAGCGGCGTCTGGGCTGCCAGCCTCGTCCTGTCGAGCTTCATGGGCGGACTCGCCTGCGGGAGCGCCCTCGTGGCGCGTCGCGGTCAGCAGATCCGCCGCCTGGCACGCGCCTACGCGGCGCTGGAAGTGACGGTGGCCGCGTCCGGCGCGATCCTGGCAGTCGCGCTGCCGCACCTGACACGCGCCGTGGTCGCCGTCACCGCTCCGGTCGCCGAGGTGGGCTGGCTGGTCCGTGGGGTTCATTTCGCCGTCGCATTCGTCCTCCTGCTCGCGCCCGCAACGGCGATGGGTGCGACGCTGCCGCTGCTCGTCGCCGCACTCACGCGCCGGCGCAGCGGCCTCGGAACCGCGCTCGGGTTCCTGTACGGGTGGAACACGATCGGCGCCGTGATCGGCGTTGCCGGCGCGGAACTGTTGCTCATCGACAGGTTCGGGGTGACCGGCTCGGCCGCGTGTGCCGCGCTGCTCTGCTTGTCGGCTGCCGCCATCGCCGTCGCGACCGCGCGGCAGGAACCGCCCCCGACGCTGTCGGCCGCATCGGAGGCGGACGACGGATTCTCCGCCGTCACGCCGGGCGCCGAGTCCGGCCGCTGCCGCCGATGGCCCCTCCTCGCCTCCGCGTTCCTGTCGGGCGCCATCCTGCTTGCGCTCGAGGTGCTCTGGTTCCGGTTCCTGACGATGTACGTCCTGTCGACCACGCTCGCGGCCAGCCTGATGCTTGCGGTCGTCCTCGCGGCCATCGGGTTGGGTGGACTGGCGGCATCCGGCTGGCTGCGGCGGGAACCGGACGCCGGGGCGCGCCTCCCCGTCGTCGCAATGCTCGCCGGCTGCGCGGTCATCGCTTGCTACGCCGCGTTCGATGGATTCACCGAAGGGACGCAGATCGAGTCCTGGCCCCGCATCGTCTGGCTGGCCTCCGTGCTGACGTTGTTGCCGTCCCTGCTCTCCGGCGTGTTGTTTACGCTCCTCGGCGACGCCCTGCAGCGCCAGGTCGGGGTCGCGACGCGAACGGCGGGCTGGCTGACGATGTGGAATACGAGCGGCGCGATGTGCGGCCCGCTGGCGGCGGCCTTCGTTCTGCTGCCGGCGCTCGGCATGGAAACCGCCTTCTTCGTGCTGGCCGCCGCCTACGGGACCGTCGGGATCCTGTTGATGCCGGGCTCCGGCTCGTGGCGCACGCACCTGCGGACGCCGGCGGTCGCCGTCTGCTGCCTCGCACTGGCGGCGGGTCTGGCGCGGTTCCCGTTCGGCCTGATGCGGGACGTGTACTTCACGCGGGTTGCGCAACCCTACGCGAGAGACGGATCGGAGATCGCCGCCATCCGGGAGGGGCCGTCGGAGACCATCCTCCTGATGCAGCAGCGCTGGCTGGGACACCCGGTCTACAGCCGCCTCGTCACCAACGGGTTCTCGATGTCCGGGACCGCCGTCTCCGCGTTGCGCTACATGCGCTACTTCGTCTACTGGCCGATGTTCGCGCACCGCGGTCCCATCGAGCAGGTGCTGGTCATCTGCTACGGCGTCGGGATCACCGCCGGGGCGGCATTGGATCTGCCCGGCGTCGAGTCGGTCGACGTCGTCGAGATCTCGCCGGACATCGTCGCAATGAGCGACCTCATCCATCCCGTCGACCACCCGTTGCGCGACCCGCGCGTGACCGTGCACATCGACGACGGACGGCAGTTCCTGCACCGGACGCGGGAACGGTACGACCTGATCACCGGCGAGCCGCCACCGCCCCGGACCCCCGGCGCGGTCAACATCTATACCCGCGAGTACTTCCGGCTCATCCGCGACCGCCTCGCCGACGGCGGGATCGCCACCTACTGGCTGCCCGTCGCCAGACCCGATCCGGGCACCAACGTCAACGCGATCATCCGGGCGTTCTGCGACGTGTTCACCGACTGCTCGCTCTGGAACGCCACGCCGTTCGACCTTATGCTCGCCGGCACGCGGAACGCGAGCGGTCCCGGCTCGGTGGCGGCTTTCGCCCAACCGTGGCGCCTGCCGGCGCTGCGGGCGCGCCTGGAGGAGATCGGCCTCGAGCTGCCGCAGCAGATCGGTGCGACGTTCCTCGGGGACGCCGCCTACCTGAACGATCTGACAGCGGACACGCCGGCGCTGGTCGACGACCATCCCCGCCGGCTGCGGCCCGATCCCCGCTCTCCTTCGCTATCGGATCCGGGCTACGGCAACGACCCGCGAGTCACCGCACTCTACGACAACGTGCTCGATCCCGCACGAGCGCGCGATGCACTGACGACTTCCGGCTACATGCGCCGCCTCTGGCCTGAGGAGCTGATCGAGGCGGCGGTGCCCTGGTTCGAACACCAGCGCATCCTGAACCGGGTGATGTGGGAAGGAGGCCGGCCGCTGGCGCAGATCGAGGACCTGCACCGGCTCCTGACGGAGACCCCGCTGCGCACGTTGCCGCTCTGGATGCTGGGCGGCGACGACGTGAAGGCGCGCATCGCGCAACGGGGCGACGACGGGACGGGCGCCGCGGAGTACGCGCGAGGGCTGACCGCGATGGCCCGCCGCGACTACCCCGGGGCCGCGGCGGCGTTCGCTCGGGCCGAGCGTCGAGGTCTGCGCGGCGAAGCCATCCGGCCGTTGCGCGTATACGCCCTCTGCCTGGCCGGACGGATCGACGCCGCGGCGGCGCTGGCACAAGACCGGATCCCGCGTACGGAGGAGCAACGCCACTTCTGGACGTGGCTCGGATCGCGGTTCGGCGTCGGCCCCCTGGCGGCCGGTTGACATTCGGCGACACGCGAGACGGGGGAACCGGAAACGGGGCGGCGAGCGAGCGGTTCAGCGCATCCTGCCGGATCGGTCGATGGCCGCTTCGAGCGCCGCGAGCCCGGGCAGATCGGGATGCACGTTGCGCGCCTCGACAAGCCAGGTACGGGCCTCTTCTCCGCGCCCCAGCCGGATCAGCGCGTCCGCCCGCCCGAGCCATGCTTCGGCGAATCCCGGATCGATCTCGGTCACCTGTGTGTAGTGCGGCAGCGACTCTGCCAGTCGCCCGGCTCCCCGCAACGCCTCAGCCAGTCCCATCCGGGCCTCGACGTAGCCCGGCTGCAACCGCAGCGCGGTCTCGTAGCGCGCCGCGGCTTCCCGCCACCGGCCCTGCAGGGCGAGGATCGCCCCGAGGCTGAAATGCGCCCTGGGGAAGTCCGGTGACCGCCGCAGGGTTTCCTCGAGCTGCGCCACGGCGGTACGGGTATCGCCTCCCACGGCCAGTGCCGTCGCGAGCCTCTGGCGTAGCGAGGCATTGTCCGGCTCGAGCTCCAGGCCCTGCCGGAAGGCATCCACGGCGGCGGCCCACCTTCCGCTCTGCAACGCCTGGATCCCGCGCCCCTCGAACTTCATCGCGCTCGGCAACAGCGCGTCGAGCTCCTCCATCAGCGGATCGCTCAGCGGCGCGTCCGCGCCGGCGCGCCGGGCGAGGTGCGCCGCGGCGAGCTCCATCTCCCCCAGCGCCCGGTAGGCCATCGCCAGCGGATAGTGCAGGCGGGACGACTGGGGCGCGATGGACAACGCCCGTTCCAGGTACTCGGCCGCACCCAGGTAGTCGCGCCGGGCCAGAGCCGCACGCCCCGCGCCGGCGAGTGCCGCCGCCGAGCGCGGATCGTACGCGGCGGCCTGCCGGAACTGCCGCTCGGCCAGCTCGAACCGCCCTTCATCGAGGCGGACGCGCCCGAGCCAGACCAGCGTCGGGACGTCCGACGACCGCAGATCGAGCGCGCGTTCGAACGCCGCAACGGCCGCGTTACGCTCCTCCGTCATCCTGTGCAGGTGCCCTCGGTAGTAGGGCCAGCGCGGGTCGCGCGGCGCCAGCGCCTCCGCATGCCGGAAGCTGACAGCGGCCGCCTCGAAGTACTCGGCCGCCATCAGGACCAGCCCGAGGGCGCCGTATGCGTCGGCGAGCTCGACCGCCGGCGCGCCGCTGCGCAGGTTGTCCTCGACCGTGCGGAAGCGCGTGCGAACCTGCCCTGCGGCCGGAGGCGCCAGGCGCGAGAGGTCGGGCAGCGCGACCGGCGACGACGCGGAGGAATCGATCGACGCCGGGAGGGGGACCGCCCCGGCGTCCGCTTCGGCGGGACGGTCCGACCCGGCGCACCCGGCGGCCGGCAAGCCGAGGAAGAGCACAGCCGCCAGCCGGCCGGCGAGCGGAAGAAACACCCTCATCGCCCGCGCCCCTCGGCAAGGGTCGTATAGCGATCCGCGGGCACGCCGGGCCACTCCTCGACCCGCCCGTCCGGCCAGATGACGCGCACATCGACGGCGTCGGCCAGAGACCCGAGACCCACGAGCACCCGCGGGTCGCTGGCCGACGCATAGCTGCCGTCGGCGCGTGCGCGGCGCCACAGCGTGGCGCCGTCCGATCGGGTCACCGCCACCCGCGCGCCCACCATGTCACGCCCGCCGGCCCCGACCAGACGCAGCCCGGCCCAGTGGCGAAGGTGACCGACGCCGTTGAGGAGCAGCCGCACCGGTCCGGCGGCGTTGGCCACCAGCACGTCGGTGTCGCCGTCGTTGTCGATGTCGCCGAACGCCGCGCCCCGGCTCACCTCGGACGCCTGGAACGACGTACCCGCCCGGGCGCTGACGTCGTCGAATTCACCGTCTCCCCGGTTCCTGAAGAGCTGGTTCGGCTGATCGAGCGGGAATTCCTCGCCGGAGTCGGCGCGGTCGAGGCTCTCGACGACCAGGCCGTTGACGGCCAGCAGATCCAGCCAGCCGTCGTTGTCGAAATCGAGCCAGCCGGCCCCGAACCCGGTGTACGGCAGGCTGGGATACCGGATGCCGGCCCCGGCGCTCCGCTCCGCGAACAGGCCGGATCCGTCGTTGACGTAAAGCGTGCTCCCCTGACTCGTGAGCTCCGTGACGAACAGGTCCTCGTCGCCGTCGTTGTCGAAGTCGCCGAAGTCCACTCCCATGTCCGCCTTCGCTTCTCCGGCTTCGCCGAGCGCCACGCCCCACAGCGGCGCCAGGTTCAGGAACCTGCCGTCGCCCTGGTTGATCCAGAGCTGGTTCTCCTGCTGATCGTTGGCGACGAAGATATCGATCCAGCCGTCCCGGTTCACGTCCGCGGTCGCCACCCCGAGCGCCGGACCGAACTCGCGCGCCATGCCCGCGGCTGCCGTCACGTCGGCGAACGTACCGTCGCCGCGGTTCCGGTAGAAGCGGCTGGGTCGGGCGCGGTACATCTCCGGCACGCAGTAGTTCTCCGGGCCCGTCGGATGGAAGCAGGGCACGTGCATGTCGAGCGTGTAGTGGAGATAGTTGCCCACGAATAGATCGAGCCAGCCGTCGCGGTCGGCGTCGACGAACGCCGCCGAGACCCCCCAGGATTCATCGTCCGTGCCGCTGGCGGCCGAGACATCGACGAACGTGCCGTCGCCCCGGTTGCGGAACATCTGGTTGGCGCCGAACCGGGTCAGGTACAGGTCTACCCACCCGTCGTTGTCGATGTCGCCGGTTGCGACGCCCATGCCGTAGCCCCGGCCCGCGATGCCGCTCTCGCCCGTGACGTCGGTGAAGGCCGGCACCGGAGCGCCCGCGGCACCCACCCGCAGGTCGTTGCGGTACAACCGATCCCCGGAGCCCCCGGCCGGAGGCGCCGCCAGCGGCTCGTGACTCCCGAGCATAGACCCCTGGACGAGATAGACGTCGAGATCGCCGTCGTTGTCGTAGTCCAGCAGCGCCGCGCCCGGCCCCATGATCTCCGGCTGATAGAAGCGGCCCGACATCCCGTTGAAGTGGGCGAAGTCGAGGCCCGCGACCGCGGCGACGTCCGTGAACCACTCCACGGCCGTGTCCGGACCCGGCGCGGGGATGTCCCCCGGCGCCTGCGCATCCGAGGATCCGCCGCGGCAGCCGGCGGCCAGCACGGCAATGGCCGGCAGCGCCAGAGCGCGGGCGACGACCGGCATCCCGCGGGTCACTTCGCCCCCCCGGACTCGACCGCACCGGGATCCGCGGGGGGGCCGGGCGCGTGATCCGGATCGTCGTCGCGCCACGGCGTACGGCAAGGTTGCCGCCGCAGGTACAACTGGAGGTTGGACGCCATCCGCTGCGCCACGTCGGGGCGGTCCGCCTTGGCGGCAATCGCCATCGCCGCGCGCTGCCACTCGACGGCCTCGGCGAAGAGCCCCAGCTCGGCCAGGGTCATGGCCATCGTCTCCGCGACGGCCGTGGTCGGCTCGGAAGCCACCAGCACGCGCATCAGCTCCAGTGCCCGTCGGCCGTCGCGCACCCTCTCGTCCGGCGCCGCCGCCAGCAGCCGCGCCAGAGCGTGCGGGAACTCCGGCCGGCCGGGGTGTACCGCGATCGCCCGCATCAGGCGCTCGCGAGCGGCCGCGTACCGCCCGAGACGCACCAGCGCCATCGCCTCACCGAACCGCGCCGCGGAATTCCCCGGATCGAGCTCGATCACGCGGCGGTAGGCAGCCAGGGCCGGCTCGACCCGCGCCGACCGCCGCAGCGCGTCGGCCAGCGCCAGATGCGCTGCCGCAAACACCGGGTTGTGGAGCACGGCGTCGGCGAACCGGTCCATCGCCTCGGAATCACGACCGCTCCGCGCGAGCAGAGCGCCCAACGCGTAGTGCGCCCTGTACGAGCCCGGGTCGAGTCGCAGCGCCTCCTCGAACGCGGCCTGCGCCCCGCGCGCGTCACCCGACCGTTCCAGCGCGGTCCCCAGGTTCAGCCGCAGCATGGCCACCTCCGGCGCAGCGTCCGCGGCGGTCCGGAAGTGCGCCGCCGCGAGCGCCCACTTGCCGCCGGAGGCGGCATGAAACGCGAGGTCGCGGTAGTACTGCGGATTCTGGAGAATCCCGTTCAGGGCGGCCAGCAGCGGATCCGGCAGTGTCACCGGGTCGCCGGAACCGCCCGCACGCAGGCGCCGGAGCTGGCTCAGCGCCCGCTCCCGGTCGCCCAGCCGCCGGTAGGCCATGGCCAGCGGATAGCGGATGCCGCCGGCCTCGGGATCGAGCGCCACCGCCGCCTCCAGGTGTTCGACGGCGGAAGCCGCGTTCTCCAGTTCCAGCGCGATGCGACCCGCCTCGACCCGCAGCGCCGGCGTGTCGGGCCGCCGATCGAGCATCTCGCCGACGAGCGGCTCGGCCGCGGCCGCTCGTCCCAGATCGAGGTAGATGCGGCCGAGCCAGACAGTGGCCGCCAGGTCCGTCGGCCTGAGCTCGAGGGCCCGGCCCAGGTGCTCGGCCGACCGCTCGAGATCCCCCATCCGGCGCAGTACGTGGGCCGAATAGTAGGGCCATCGGAACTCGGACGGTGCGAGCACCTGCGCGTTGCCGAAACACCGCTCCGCATGCTGCAGGAACTCGGCGGCCATGAACAGCTTTCCCAGCTCGCCGTACGCCTCGCTGCGCGCGTGGGTCCCCGCCGCCGGATCACGGGCGACCGCCAGCAGGGATCGGTAGGCTTCCGCGAGCTGCCGCTGAACCGCCGGATGCAGGCGGCCGGCGTCAGGCAGGGCGACGGTCTGCAGGACCTGCACCTGGCGGGCGCGCTCCGGAGGCGGGCTCGATCCCGCCTCGACGCGAACCTGCGAAGGACCGGCGAGCACGCCCAGGGCGAGCACCGCCCGCGCAACGCCGCGCCACAGGTCGTCTCTCATGCGGATTGGCGGATCGCCCGTGGGCCACCCTGCGGGCCGGCGGTCACGATCGGAATCCATTCTCGACCACAGGTTCGACTAGCGGAGCATCCGCCCCGTCCCCTCCGTCAAGGTGATCCACCGGTTCGCCGAGACGCCGGTCCACTCCTCGACCCGGCCGCCGGGCCAGATGACCTCGACACGTCCCACCCGCGCGGCCTTCCCGAGACCGACCAGCACCCGCACATCGCTGGCCGACGCGTAGCTGCCGTCGGTGCCCGCCCGCCGCCACAGCGGCGGACCGCCGCTCCGGAAGACGCCGACCCGCGCCCCGAGCATGTCCCGGGGAGCCTCGCCGCCCACGAGCCGCAGACCGAGCCAGTGATTCCGGTTGCCGACCTCGTTGAGGAAGAGCCTCGCCGGCCCGTTGTTGTTGCCCACCACCACGTCCACGTCACCGTCGTTGTCCAGGTCGCCGAACGCGGCGCCGCGGCTGACGTCGGAGAGCGCGAACGCCGGTCCGGCCCGCCCGCCGACGTCCGCGAACCGGCCGTCGCCCAGATTGCGGAACAACTGGTTCGGCTGGTGCAACGGGAAGGGATCCCCGGCCTGCACCAGCGGCTGCAGGATGCTCACCGCGCCGTTGACGGCCAGCATGTCGAGCCAGCCGTCGTTGTCGAAATCGAGCCAGCGCGCGCCGAACCCGGTGAACGGCAGGCTCGGCGCCCCGAGCCGCGCCCGCGCGCTCCGATCCTCGAAGACGCCGGACCCGTCGTTGACGTACAGCGTATTCGTCTCGTTGTCGAGGTGGGTGACGAACAGGTCGTCGTCGCCGTCGTTGTCGAAGTCCCCGGCGTCGACCCCCATGCCCGCCTCGGCCATCCCGGCATGGTTGAGGGCGACTCCCGCCAGCAGGGCCTCGTCGCGGAAGGTCCCGTCGCGCTGATTGATCCACATCTGGTTCTCGTCGCCGTCGTTGGCGACGTAGACGTCGACCCAGCCGTCGCCGTCGAGGTCGTCCGAGACCACCCCGAGCGCCCGCCCGTACGCACGCGCCACCCGAGACTCCGCGGTGACGTCGTCGAACGTTCCGTCGCCACGATTGCGGTACAGCCGGTCCGGCACGGGCAGGTAGCGCTGCGGCCCGCAGTAGTTGCGGACCCCGGTCGGCGTCGAGCAGTCCGCGGCGCCGCCGGGGCGGTGGTCGACGTAGTTGCCGACGTACAGGTCGAGCCAGCCGTCGCGGTCGTAATCGAGAAACGAAGCCGACAGCCCCCAGCGGGCGCGATTCGTGCCGATCCGATGCGAGACGTCCGCGAACGTGCCGTCACCGTTGTTGCGGAACAGCCGGTCGGGGCCGAGGCGGGTGAGATACAGATCGATCCAGCCGTCGTTGTCGAAGTCGCCGGTGGCGGCGCCCATGCCGTATCCGGGCACGTCCAGACCGCTCCCGGCGCTGACGTCCGTGAATCGGAGAGCGCGCGCGCCGTCAGCGCGCACGACGAGGTCGTTCCGGTACAGGCGATCCGTCAGCGGGAGCACCGGCCGCGATTCCGGGAGGTCGCTCTCCGCCTCCGCGGCGGACAACGGGCGCCCCTGCGGAAAGTAGACGTCGAGATCGCCGTCGTTGTCGAAGTCGAGCAGCGCGACGCCCGGCGCGAAGATCTCGGCGAAGTCGTAGTCGCCGGACATGCCGTTGAAGTGGACGAAGTCGATCCCGACCGCCTGGGCGCGGTCACGGAACCACTCCTCGACGGAACGGACCGACGCACTGCCGCCGAAGTTGCCCGCGAGAACCATCGCAACTGCGACTACGGCCAGCCGACCGGCGTCAACGCTCTGGACCATGCATCCGGGAATGAACCGTCCGGGCCGGCTTGCGGCCCGGACGGTTCGACTAGAAGTCGATTTGCGTGCCGACCTTGAACATCCTCCCTTGCATGATCCGGGTCGGCGCAAGCCAGGCCGGGCCGAAGGTGGTGTTCCACGACAGGGTCGCATCGGTGTTGAACAGGTTATAGACGGCTGCATTCACCTGCACCCGCCCGCCGGCGAGGTTCAGGTTCTTCGAGAACCGGACATCCAACTGGTTTACGCGCTCGCCGTACTCGGTCCCGGGGGCGATGAGATGCACGCTCCGCCCGCCGCCGGTCAGCGCCCGGTCGAGGCCGGTGACGCCGGCGTCTCCCACGAAGTAGCTCGCCAGCACCTCCGGCCCGGCGCGGTTCTGCCACACCGCGCTCACGTTCAGATCCCAGGGGAGCGGATGGGTGACGAGCGCCTTGAAGTCCGGCTGGAAGGGCGGCTGCACCGAGCAGTAGTTCGTGCTCGGAAACGAGGCGACCCGCGTCTCGCCGACCCGGCCCGCCGAGGTGGCGGCGTTCGAGCCGATGTTCGCGTGCCCGATGATGCCGCAGAAGTCGGTCCGCTCGCGGCCCAGGCTCATGCCGCCGTTGAACACGCCGCCGTTGGCGAGCCGGCCCTGCAGGGACACGTCCAACCCGGTGTACACATCGGTCACGTCACCGAAGTCCTTGGCGGACGTGACGTAGTTCTCGACGCGGCCGAAGAACTCCGGCCGGATGTCCATGAATCCGCAGATCTCGGAGCCGCCCCCGCCCGGCAGCCGTGAATCGGACGGTGCCGCGACGCAGTACGGATCGAAGCCGCTCGCCGGCGTGGCCCGGTTCTGCGTCACGAAGAAGTTCCCGTACCAGTGACGCGTCCATTGGACATCGAGACTGACGCGCGGGGTCAACCCCTGCTGCAGGCCGACCAGAATCTCGGTGTCGTTGGGGCGCACGCCGTACCCCCGGACGATCGCCGGGTTCCACGTCGTGACGATGCTCGGATCGCCGAGCTGCGCGCTCATCGCGCCGCACTCGCCGTTCGCCCCCCGGTTCCGGAGATCGCAGTCGGGCAGGAAGTTCCGGTTCGCGTCGTCCCAGGTGCGATTGGCGAAGTTGATGCGCGTGTTCACCGGGTTGTTCGCCGTGGCGGTCGCCACCGACTCGCTGGCGACGTACCGGCCGACGTTGGCCCGCAGCACGGTTCGCCCGGTGCCGAAGAGGTCCCACGCGGCGCCGAACCGCGGCGAGATGTCCTTCCAGGACGGCGTCGCCGGCACCTCGTCGTAGACGGTCGGGGGGACGAACAGCAGATCCGCCGTGGTCTGCGCCGGCACGTAGGCTTCGTGGAAGTCGTAGCGGATGCCGAGGTTCAGCGTCAGGTTGTCGATGGTCCACCGGTCCTGGGCGTAGATGCCCAGCGCGGCCCGCAGCTTCTGCAGGTCCTCCAGCGGCCTCGCATACTGGTTGACGCGCGCCGGCACGCCCATGTTGAAGTCCCAGAACTGGGCCTGGGTCCCCGACGCCGTGTAGTTGCGCGTGCCCCACATGTCCTGCATGCCGATCTTGAAGGCGTGGGTCCCGGTGACGTAATTGAGGGAGAACCGCATGTTGTACTGGTGGTTGTAGGCATCCCAGTTCGTTTCGTCCGCCGCGTAGCGGGTCCCGGTCGACAGCTCGCGCTTGGCAATCACACCGAACGGGACGGGAAACTCGGCCTGCTGCAGGAACCGCCACGTCTCGTTGTAGAACATGGCGCCACCCTCGAGCAGCAAGCGGCTGGTGACCGGGCTCACCCACTTCGCCTGCGCGATGTAGTCCGGGTCCGACGTCAGGTAGTCGGTCGCCTCGGGCGTCCTGCCCAGGCCGGAGTCGCTCACCTTGTACCGCTTGCCGAACTGGTAGAAGGCGGACACCTTGTTCCGCGGGGTGAGCTGTGACGTCAGGTTCAGGGTCGCCGTATGGAAGTACGTATCGCCGGCGAAGGCCGGCTTCGTGAAGTCGCGTTGATCGGGGACTAGGCGATCGCCGTACAGGCACCCGCCTTCCGTGCGGCAGAACTGGGGGTCCAGCGGATCGATGCGTTCGTACGAATCGGTCTGCCACTGCGTCGACACCAGGTTGCGGTACCCGACGTAGAACCAAAGCCGATCCTCGACGAGGGGCCCGCCCATGGCCGGGTTGAACTCCGACACCTGCTTGACCGAGTTGACCGAAGCCAGCCCCTGGTCGATCAGCGCCTGCGACAGGTTGTCGGACTGCATCCCGCCGTTGGTGTAGTCGCCGTAGAGATAATAGGTGAACTGGTTGCCGCCCTCCTTGGCGATGGTGTTGGCGATCACGCCGCTCGACCGGGCTTCGGAGTCGGTCCCGCTCGTCGTGATGGTCATCTCCTGAACGGTGCCGGTGTTGATGGCCTGGGTATGGTTGTAACCGCCGCCCGTGTTGTTCATGTTGTTGAACGGCATGCCGTTCAGGATCAGCGGCATCTGGTCGCCGCGGCTGCCGTGGACCTCCATCGTCTGCCAGTTCGCGCCGTCGGCGCCGCCGACGTCCTGCTGGCTGAGCGGCACGGACACTCCGGGGACGAGGATCCCGAGATTCTGGAACGACCGCCCGGTCGGCAGGTCATCGATCACGTCGGTGGAAAGGGCCTGCGTCTGGGTGACGGTCGCGACGTCGACCAGCGGGCTCTCCCCCGAGACGGTGACCGTCTCCTCGATGCCGCCCACCGACATCTGCGCGTCGACGTTGGCCGAGAAGGTGGCGGTCAGGGTGATCCCTTCCCGGAGGACCGTGGAGAAGCCGGGAAGGCTGAACGTGACCGTGTAGTCGCCGGGATTGAGGGCGATGATGCGGTACGCGCCCGCGCTGTCGGTGAAGACGACGCGCGACTGCTCGATGAGCGCCGGGCTCGACGCCTCGACCGTGACGCCGGGCAGAATGCCGCCGGTATTGTCCGTCACGACTCCCGCGATCTCGGCGTCCTGGGCCAGGACCGCGGAAGGGACGGACAGGAAGGTGACGACGACCACCGGAGCGAACGCGCGAACGATCCGCCGTGCTCTCATCACTGTCCTCCTGACGAGTTCGTGATGGCACGAGCCGACGCTGTCGACTCGTGTCGCGGACCATCCCCTGACTTGGGGGTGACCCGGCCTGCGATCGACGACGCGCGAGCTACGACCTGATCCCACCGCGCCCGGCTGCCGGCTGCCGGCTGCCGGCAACCGGGACGGAAATCAACGTATACACCCTGCCCCCCGGCCGGGCAACCGTTCTTTTCTCCCCTGTCGCGTCGATTTTCCGGGCGCACGGGAGAGAAACGACGAAATGCGGCGGGCCGATCCCCGGCTACCGCTGATCGATTCGCCGCAAGCCGTCGGCGGCGGCCGGGTGCCCGGGCGCGAGCTCGAGGGCCTCTCGGAAGGCCCGGCCGGCTGCCTCGCGCTCGCCCCGGGCCAGGTACAACGCGCCCATATTCGCCTGCGCGTCCGCGTGGTCCGGATCGACCGCGACGGCCCGCTCGATCAGGCGGGTCGCCCGAGCGAGCCGTCCCTGACGCACCTGGGAGATCGCCAGGTTGATGAGCGCATCGACGTGATTCGGATTCCATTCGAGCGCGCGCTCGTACTCCGCGACCGCCTCGTCGAGCCGCCCTGCGCGATCGAGAACGAGGGCGAGGTCGTAACGAGTCTCGGCCGTGTCCAGTCCCTCCAACGCCTGGCGCAGGACCGGCTCGGCCGCGGCATACCGCCGCAGGCCCGACAGGCAACGCCCGATGTCGGCCACTACCTGCAGATCGCCTGGAAAGAGCCGGCGATGACGCTGCAGCAGCTCGAGCGCCTCCTCGTAGCGCCGGAGCACGCGCAACATCGTGGCGAGGTCGAACAGGGCGTCGGAATTGTCCGGATCGAGCGCCAGCGCCCGCCGCACCAGGTGCTCCCTCCAGCGGGCGTTGGTCGTCAGGTCGGCCGTCGATGCCTGCTGCAGCAGGAGCGCGGCGCTGCGCGATTCGTCGATCACTTCGTAGAACAGGGTGTCCAGATACGGTGCGTAGCGGGCCGATCGGTCCGCCCGCCGGCGCACGCGGGACGCGTCCTCGAGGCGGCCGAGCGCGGCCAGGGCATCGCCCAGCAGCCGGAGAACCGGCCCGAATCGAGGCGCCGCCGCCGCCGCGTTCTCCAGCAGCTCCGCGGCCCGCAGCGGGTCGCCGCCCGCGAGCGCAAGACGCGCCAGGCCGAACGCCGCATATGCCGACAGGGGCGCGATCGGCGCATGCCCGGCCGCGACGGCCGCCGGCGGCGGCTCCGGCTCGGGAAGCGCCATCACGCGCCGCCACGCGCGCGCTGCCTCGTCTCTGCGCCCGGCCTTGAACTCCGCGTCCCCCAGACGCCACCAGGCAGGGCCGAATTCCGGAGCGGCTTCCACCACCGCGCGGAGGGCAACCCGGGCCTGCTCGGCGTCTCCGCGCGACGCGTGCGCGACCGCGCGGTAGTAGGTCCACTTCCACGCAACCGGATCCAGGGCTTCGGCCCGCGCGTAGCTCCGGACCGCCTGTTCGTAGTACAGGTCCGCGTGGTAGGCCAGCCCGAGAGCGCCGACCGCCCGCGGCGAGCCCGGGTCGGCGCGCGCCGCGCGATCCGCCTCTGTCAGGTGCGTCCTGACGGCCTCGGTCCGGCCCGCAAGATCCGGCGGCGACGGCAACTGCGCAACGGGCGGCGCCGGGTGCCCTCCCGCGCACCCGGCCAGGAATGCAGCGGCGGCAAACGCCGCCACCGTCCGGATGCGGCGCGGACACGCGCGCCGGCGGAGAGCCCCTGCGACGCCGGGACGCGGCGTCGAGCGGGCGGGCCCGCTACGGACGGAACCGGATCCCACCATTGCTCCAGAGGGTGACGCGCGACATCCGGTCATAGGGTCCGCTGATGTGCATGCCGCCGGTCACCAGATCGGGCGCTCCATCACCGTCCAGATCGCCGACGGCCAGCGTGACGAGGTGTGTGGGCGCGGCGGCGATGCGGTGCATGGCGAAGCGCATCTGCCCGTCGTTCTCCAGCCAGACCAGGCTGCGCGCATCCGGGTCGTGCCACTGGTTGTACGCGCTCGCCACGACGACGTCGAGATCGCCGTCACCGTCTACGTCACCCGCCTGCGGGCTCGAGGCCCCCGACAGATCCGCGATCCGGTGGACCTGGAACCGCCGATCGCCCAGGTTCCGCAGCCACTGCACGCCGTGCCACGGACGACTGTTGGCGGGCGCGTAGTCGAACGCGTCGCCGTTGCTGTGCAGAAGGTCGGAGAGACCGTCGCCGTCCAGATCGACCACCGTGATCCAGCTCGATCCGAAATCGGCATTCGTAGATCCCCAGACCATGTCCGGCTCGAACTGCTCGCTCCCGTCGAACACCCAGACCTCTTCCCACTCCTGGCTGACGAGAGAGACCACGTCGGGCTCGTCATCGCGATCGATATCGACGATCACGGCGTTGATGGCTCCGGACAGCCGCAGCAGCACATGGGGCTCGAAGGACCAGCCGCCCCGGTTCTCCAGCCAGAGGGTCTCACCATGGTCGTAGCCGAAGGCGGCAACGGCCAGGTCCGGATCGCCGTCGCCGTCCAGATCACCGGCCCGCGCGTCGGCCGCGCGCGGAATCCCGTCGGCTGCCACATGGCTCGTGAACTGCTGATCGCCGTCGTTCTCGAGTACGACGACGGCGCCAATCCGCAGGTTGCTGGGGAAGAGCTGCCCCAGACTCGCCACCACGAGATCCCGGTCGCCGTCGGCGTCGAGATCGACCGCCTCGACGTGCGCGGGCGCCAGGATGCCGTCCGCGAGCACGTGCTCCGTGTATACGCCGGCCGGAGCCTGACGGATCCAGGAGACACGGTTGCGCCCCGCATCGCACGCCAGTATGTCGCGCAGGCCATCCCCGTCCAGGTCGGCGATGGCCACGTGGGAGATCTGCGGCCGTTCGTTGACGCCGGGCGGCTCTCCGACGGCTCGCGGAGCGAATCTCTCCGAAGCGGCTCCCTCGGGAAGGATGGAGGCGCGCCCGTCCAGCTCCCCTTGGGCCGCACGCCGCGGCGACGGGCCGCACGCCGGCAGGGTGGCGCCCCACAGGCACGCCCCGGCGGCGATGACAACCAGGTTCGTCCGCGTCATCGGTCCAGCGGCTCCCCCCCGCACTGTATCCGCGCGGCATCGAACGGGTCAAAACGGCGGTCCGACAGTATGATGCTCCTGTCCGCGCGTTCGCGGACCCGCTTCAGGCTCGCACGCAAGGAGGGATCCGATGAAACGGTGGTTCGGTCCGGTCACGCCGGGCGTCGCCTGCGTGCTGGCGCTCACGGTCGTCGGCGGGCAGGCACAGCCCCAGGAGGAGCGGTTCGTCCGGATCGACACCCTCAACGTCCGCGACACGCTGTACCACCTCGGGGACGGCGGCGCGAACGCGCTGGCGCTGATCGACGAGATCAACGGCGGGGTCATCCTGGTCGGCACCAAGCTGCCGGGATGGGGACAGGCGGTGATCGAAGCGGTCTACCAGGTCACCGACCTGCCGGTGACGACGATCATCAGCACGCACGCGGATGCCGATCACGCCGGCGCCAACAGCGAGTTCCCGGACGTGGTCGACATCATCGCCCATGAGAACACGCTGGCGAACATGGCGCGCATGGAGCTCTTCGCGGGCGGCGCGGGACTGCCGACGACGACCTTCACGGACCGTTTCGGCCTGCTCGAGGACCTCGACCGCGTCGAGCTCTACCACTTCGGCCCCGCCCACACCGACGGCGACGTCGTCGCCGTGTTTCCGCAGAAGCGGACCGCGTATCTCGGCGATCTGTTTCCGGACAAGGCGGCGCCGGTCATCGACACCGCCAACGGCGGGAGCGGCGTCGCGTTCCCGGCGACGCTGGCGAAGGCGGTCGCGGCCATCGACGGTGTGGACCGGGTGATCACCGGCCACGGACCGATTCCCACGACCTACGCCGGGCGCGGCCGGCGCGACCGCGGGGAGCGCCGGGCATGGAGCGGGTGGATGACCTGGGACGACCTGGCGGAGTACGCCGACTTCAACCGGGACTTCCTCGCCTCGGTGCGGGGATCGCACGAAGCCGGACGGAGCGTCGACGAGGCGGTCGCGAATCTCGACCTGCCGGAGCGCTACGCCGACTACCGCATGGAGCGGGCGCGGGCGAACGTCGAGGCGATCTACAACGAGCTGGCGGGCCGCTGACGGCCGCGAGGAACACACCATGAAGACGTGGAAAGCGGCGCTGGCCGGCGGCCTGGCGGTGCTCGTGGGCGGCGTCGCGGACGTCCATGCCGACGACTGGCCGGAGTTTCGCGGCGAGGGCCGGCTGGGCGAGTGGCGCGAGACCGGACTGATCGAGTCGTTCCCCGCCGAGGGCCTGAAGGTGCGCTGGCGGATGCCGATCAAGGCGGGGTACGCGGGACCGGCGGTGGCCGACGGGCGGGTGTTCGCGACCGACTGGGAGCCGACCGACGGGATGCGCGGCACCGAGCGCGCCATGGCCTTCGACGAGGCAACCGGCGAGGTGCTGTGGGTCCAGGAGTGGGCGGCCGACTACGCCGGCGTGCAATGGGAGGTCGGGCCCGGAGCGACGCCGACGGTCGACGACGATCGGGTGTACGTTCTCGGGCGTGACGGCACCCTCTCCGCGCTGCGCGTCGATACCGGCGAGCTCCTCTGGCGCAAGAACTACGGCGACGACTACGGCGTGAACCGCATGCAGTGGGGCTTCGACTGGGGCTTCGCCAGCGCGCCGCTGGTCGACGGCGAACGGCTGATCTGCTTCGTCGGGGGGCAACCCGACGCGCGGGTGGTGGCCTTCGACAAGCTGACCGGCGAGGAGATCTGGCGCGCGCTGCCGAGCGACGAGGACCTCGGGGTGGCCCAGCCCATCATCGTCGAGGCGGGTGGCGCGCGGCAGCTCATCGTCTGGAACCCGGAGGAGGTGGCCTCGCTCGATCCGGTCACCGGCGAGATCTACTGGCGGCAGCCGTACATCGTCGGCGGGGCGATGACCGTGGCGGTTCCGGTGCAGTTGGGCGCACAGCTCTTCTTCACCACCTTCTACGACGGCCCCATGATGCTGGCCCTCAACCAGGACCGCCCCGACGCGACGGTCGCGTGGAAGGGGCGCAGCAACAGCGAGATCCGCACCGACGGCCTGCATGCCGTCCTCGCCACGCCGATCATCGACGGCGGCTACATCTACGGCATAGGCAGCTACGGGCAGCTCCGCGGCCTGAACGCCGCGACCGGCGAGCGGCTCTGGGAGACTCAGGAGGCGACGGTCGAGCGGCGCCGCTGGGCGTCCGGGTACATGGTGCGCAACGGCGACCGGGTGCTGATCAACAACGACCGCGGCGAGCTGATCATCGCGCGCCTCAGCCCGGAAGGCTACGACGAGGTCAGCCGCACGAAGCTGATCGCGCCCACCTCCCCGCCCGGCAACCGCCGCGAGCTGCGCTTCGTCAACTGGGTGCATCCGGCCTACGCGAACCGGCACATCTACACGCGCAATGACGAGGAGATCATCGCCGTCTCGATGGACGCGGCGGACTACGAGTGACGAGGCGGGAGTAGAATCCCGCGTGACCGCAAACGGATCGCTGCGCGAGCTCGCCACCCTGTTCCTGCGCCTCGGCGTCAC
This sequence comes from Vicinamibacterales bacterium, assembly GCA_963662835.3. GTDB lineage: Bacteria > Acidobacteriota > Vicinamibacteria > Vicinamibacterales > UBA8438 > WTFV01. The sequence continues at coordinate 3,543,413 of CAXXVU020000002.1, read as the reverse complement.
CGCCTTCGGCGGTCCGGCCGCCCACATCGCGATGATGCGCGACGAGGTCGTCGATCGCCGGCGCTGGCTGAGCGATAGGGAGTTCCTGGATCTGGTCGCGGCCACCAACCTGATCCCCGGTCCGAACTCCACCGAGCTCGCCATCCACCTCGGCTACCGGCGGGGGGGGCTGGCCGGGCTGGCGCTGGCCGGCGTCTGCTTCATCCTGCCGGCGGCGCTCATCGTGGGCGGCATCGCCTGGGGGTACGCCCGCTACGGCGAGACGCCGCAGGTGGGGTGGCTGATGTACGGCATCGGGCCGGTAGTCATCGCCATCGTGGTGCAGGCGCTCGCGAAGCTGGGGCAGGCGGCGCTCGGCCGCTGGGCGTACGCGCCGGTCGGAGCCGCGGCGCTGGCCGCGGCGCTCGGCGGCGTGAACGAGCTGGCGGTGCTCGCCGCCGGCGCCGTCATCGGCCTGGCCCTGGCCGTGGGTCCCAACCGGCCGGGAAGCGCGGCGGTCCTCGCCTGGCTGGCGGCGCTCGCGACGGCGCCGGCGCACCTGCTGCGCGGCACGGCCGCGGCGGCGACGCAGACCGGCGCAACGGCGGGGGCGGCGGCCTCGGCGGGCGCCATCGCAGGAACGGCAGTCGGCGGCGCGGCAGCGGCAACCGGCGCCGCGGTCCCCTTCACTCTCACCGGTCTGACGCTCTTCTTCCTGAAGGTGGGCTCCGTGCTCTTCGGCAGCGGCTACGTGCTGCTCGCGTTCCTGCGGGCCGACCTGGTGGAGCGCTGGGGCTGGCTCACCGACCAGCAGCTCATCGACGCCATCACCGTCGGGCAGGTCACCCCGGGGCCGGTCTTCACCACCGCGACGTTCATCGGCTATCTGCTCGGCGGCTGGGCCGGCGCCACGCTGGCGACCGCGGCCATCTTCGCGCCGGGGTTCCTCTTCGTCGCGGTGACCCAACCGCTGATTCCGCGGCTGCGCGCATCGCGGACGCTCGGCGGCTGCCTCGACGGCGTCGTGGCCGCGTCGCTCGGCCTGATGGCGGCGGTCACCTGGCAGTTGGCGCGGGCCGCGGTCGTCGACCTGCCGACGGCGCTGATCGCGGCCGCGGCCGCGCTGGTCCTGTTTCGCTGGAGGCCCAACTCGACCTGGCTGATTCTGGGCGGCGCGGCGGCCGGCTGGCTGCTCCGCGGATAGTCGGCGCCGGTCGCGCGAGTGCGGCCAATCAGCGGGGCCCAACCTGCGCCGGCGGCGCCTCCGGCACGCGCTCCAGGGACATCTTGAGCACCCTGCCCCGCCCCGCGCGCCCGCCGTGGTCGCTCGCCATCCGCGACGCCAGGCGCCGCGCGACCTTCGCCACGTCGACCAGTCCGGCCTGGCCGGCGACGAAGACGCCGTGGAGCCGGCGGCACTCCGCGGTCAGGTCGCGATCCAGCACGGCGAGCGCCTCCGCCCACGGCTCGTCGCGATGGGCGAGCAGGTCGATGCTGCGCAGCAGCTCCTGGAGGATCTCGATGTCGTGGAGCCGGCCCAGCGAGTCCTGTAACTTCTTGAGCCGAGCCACCGCGTCGGCGGTGTCCGCCTCGCCGGTCTCGGACGCCAGCTCGAGCGCGTAGCGCAGCTTCTTGGCCGCGATGCGGACCTCGTGGACGCGCTCGGAGACGTACATCGGCCCGGCGTCGGCGACGGCGTCGCGCAGCCGGTCGGCCCGCCCGCTCAGCCGCTCGGCCAGCACCAGGGCCCAGGCGTCGGTGGCATCGCGCATGCCGATGGCCTTGAGCACCTCCGCGACGTCCCGCGCCACCTTCCGCAGCCAGGCCGGCTTCAGGCGCGCCCGCATCCGTTCCCGCTGCCGCTCTCGTTCCTCGCGCACGCGCTGCCGCAGGCGGCTGGCCGCGGCCGGCTGCGCCCGCCCGTCCCGCTCCACCTCGTCGACCAGGCCAAGCGCCACGTCCAGCTCGCGCACGGCCCCGAGCGCGCCACCCAACTGCCGCACGCGCTTGCGGGCCCGGGCCGCGGTCCGCACCCCGAGCTCCGCGTCGCACAGCGGCAGCAGCTCGCGCAACCGCCGCGTCGCCACGCGGCACTGGTGGAGCGGCTCGACCGCGCCTTCGGTCGTCGGGCGCAGGTGGCGCAGCAACGCCCGGACACGGCGCTCCAGCGGACGCTTCAGGACGTGAGGACCGGTCATGCTACGATGCCTCTCTCCGTGGGCGGAATCACGAGTATAGTGAAGTCGCCGGCTCCCATCGCAGCTCCGTTGCACCGGATTCGCCTTTCATTCGCACCGTGCGCATAGCGGCCATCGATATCGGCACGAACTCCGTCCACATGATCGTGGTGCAGGTGCGGCCGGACCACTCGTTCGAGATCGTCGACCGCGAGAAGGAGATGGTCCGCCTCGGCGCGGGCGGCCTGGGCGGGCGCGCCCTGACGGACCCGACGATGCGCTCGGCGCTGCAGGCGCTGACCAAGTTCAAGCGCCTGGCCGAATCGCACGAGGTGGACGAAGTGGTCGCGGCGGCCACCAGCGCCGTGCGGGAGTCCGAGAACGGCCGGGAGTTCCTGGCGACGATCCGCCAGCGGACCGGGATCGAGGTCCGCGTCATATCCGGCACCGAGGAGGCCTGTCTCATCCACCGCGCCGCGATCTACGGCGTGGACGTCTCGGACGGCGCGGCGGTGGTGATCGACATCGGCGGCGGCAGCGTGGAGCTGACCCTGGGGAGCGGGTCGCAGGTGCGCGTGGCCCACAGCCTGAAGCTGGGCGTCATCCGCCTGACCGAGCGGTTCGTGCGCAGCGATCCGATCACCCGGGCCGACGAGCGGCGCATGGTCGGCTACATCACGGAGGTGCTGGCCCCGGTCACGGAGAAGATTCGGACCCGCGGCTTCGCGCGCGTCGTCGGGACCTCGGGCACCATTCTGAGCCTCGGCGCGCTGGCGGTCGGCGAGGGCCGGCCGGTCGGCTCGGACGCGCTGCGGAACCGGCGCGTGAGCCTCAAGCAGCTCCGGCGCGTGCGCCGGGAGCTGACGGTCGTGGATCTCGCCGGACGCATCGGCGTCCCGGGGCTCGACCCGCGCCGCGCGGACCTGGCCGTGGCCGGGTCCATTCTGATCTGCACGCTGCTGCGGCAGCTCGGCGCGCGCGAGCTGACCCTCTGCGACCTGGCTCTGCGCGAAGGGCTGGCGCTCGACTACATCCACCGCAACCGGGCCCACATCGCGAAAGTGGAGCGTTACCCGGACGTGCGGCGGCGGAGCGTGATCGAGCTGGCCGAGCGCTGCAACTACAGCCCGCCGCACGCGCGCCAGGTGGTGCGGATGGCGCTGGCGCTGTTCGACCAGACGTCGGCGATCCACGGTCTCGGCCCACGGGAGCGCGAGTGGCTGGAGTACGCGGCGACGCTCCACGACATCGGCGTGCACATCAGCTACAGCCGCCACCACAAGCATTCCTACTACCTGATCAAGAACGGCGATCTGCGCGGGTTCGAGCCGCAGGAGGTCGAGGTCATGGCGCTGGTCGCGCGCTACCATCGCCGCGGGTTGCCCAAGCGCTCCCACGGCGGGTACGGCGACCTGTCGGGCGCGCGGCGGCGCACGGTCAGGACGCTGTCGGCCATGCTGCGAGTGGCCGAGGGTCTCGACCGGAGCCACTCGCAGAGCGTCGCCGCGGTCTCGGTCACGCCGGGGGCGCACGACTGCCTGCTGAAGCTGGCGGCGGCCGGCGACACCGAGCTCGAGCTCTGGGCCGCACAGCGCAACGTAGCCCCTCTGGAATCGGTGCTGGGACGCATCATCCGCTGCGAGGTCGATACGAAGGGGCGGCGGCCGGCGGCCCGCGGCGCGACTTCGACGGGCCGGCGCCGACCAGCCGCCGCGCCGCGGACCCCCGCGCGCCGGCAGCGTGCGACCGCGCCCGCAGCCGGCGACGGGGACGACGGGGCCTGACGCACGGCGCCGCGACGATCTACAATCCGGCAAGTCCGTTCGATGCGGCCAGCCGCGCTGCCGGTCGTCCCGGCGTTCCGTCGCGGCGGCACGACACGGTTCAACGGGGCGGCAGCGCCCGCGCATCCGCATCCAGGGAGAGACGTGAGCGAAGCCCGGCGTTGCGTGCACTGCCGGCGGCGCCCGGTCGTCCCGGAGTGGCGGCCGTTCTGCAGCGAGCGTTGCAGGCTTCTCGACCTGGGCAACTGGATCGGCGAGCGCTACCGGGTGCCGAGTGAATCGACGGCGGCCGGCGACCATGATTCGATCGGCGGCGACCAGGGCTCCGGAACGGAGCGCCTGACAAGGCCGACCGGGCAAACCGGGGAGTGACAGGCAGGCATGAGCGATACGCTGACCATCACCGACAACCGCACCGGCAGGCAGTACGAGATCCCGATCGTCGACGGCACGATCCGGGCGATCGATCTCCGTCAGATCAAGGTCGATCCCGACGAGTTCGGCATGCTGTCGTACGACCCGGCGTACCTCAACACCGCCAGTTGCCGCAGCCGGATCACGTTCATCGACGGCGACCGGGGCATCCTCCGCTACCGGGGCTATCCGATCGAGCAGCTCGCCGAGCGGAGCACCTTTCTCGAGACGGCCTGGCTGCTCATCAACGGCGAGCTGCCTTCGGCGGCCCATCTCCGCGCCTGGACGGCGGAGGTCGACGGCTACGCCCTGAACGGCCGCTCGACGCTGGATCCGCACGTACAGGCGTTCATGAGCGGCTTCCCCGAGGGCGCCCACCCGATGGGCATGTTCCTGGCGGCGATCGGCGCGCTCTCGACGTTCTTCCCGGAGGCGAAGCAGGTGCTCGACGCCGACACCCGCCGGACGCAGATGGCGCGGCTGATCGCGCTCGCGCCCGGCGTGGCCGCCTATGCCTGCCGGCGCAGCAGCGGGCGCCCGTACGCCGTGCCGGACGCCGGCCTCGGCTACGCCGGCACCTTCCTGAGCATGCTCTTCAAGGAAGAGGGACAGGCCTACGCTCCGCACCCGGTCCTCGAACGGGCGCTCGACGTCCTGTTCATCCTGCACGCCGACCACGAGCAGAACTGCAGCACGAGCGCGATGCGCGGCATCGGCAGCTCGCAGGCCGACCCGTTCGCGTCGCTGGCGGGCGCCGCGGCGGCGCTGTACGGCCCGCTGCACGGTGGGGCGAACGAGGCCGTCCTGCGCATGTTGCGCGAGATCGGCTCGGTGGATCGCATCCCGGAGTTCATCGCCCGGGTCAAGAGCGGCGAGGGCCGGCTGATGGGCTTCGGCCACCGCGTCTACAAGTCCTACGACCCGCGCGCGAAGGTGATCAAGAAGACCGCCTACGAGGTCTTCGAGGTGACCGGCCGCAACCCCCTGCTGGACGTGGCGCTCGAGCTGGAGAAGATCGCGCTCGAGGACGACTACTTCGTCCAGCGCCGGCTCTACCCCAACGTCGACTTCTACTCCGGCCTGATCTACGAGGCGATGGGATTCGACGCGGGCATGTTCCCGGTGCTCTTCGCCATCGGCCGCACCGCCGGCTGGGTCGCGCAGTGGCAGGAGATGCTGGAGGACAGGGAGCAGAAGATCGCCCGTCCGCGGCAGCTCTACATGGGAGAGAACACGCGGGACTACGTCGCGGCCGGCGCGCGCGGCTGATAGGTGACGACCATCGCCGTCACGTCGTCGCCCTGGGGGGCCCCGGCGGTGAACCGCGCGACGCCGGCGAAGATCTCCTGCAGGCGCGACTCGCACCCGGAACCGGTCATGCCGGCCAGGCACTCGAGGAGCCGGTCGTCGCCGAACTCCTCTTCGTCGGGGTTCATCGCCTCCGAGACCCCGTCGCTGAAGAGCACGAGGTAGTCGGCCGGCCGCAGGGCCACCGTTCCCTCGTCGAACGGGACGCCGTCGAAGAGGCCGACCACCATCCCGCCGGTGTCGAGACGCGCGATGCCCGTTGCCGTCACGAGCACCGGCGCGTTGTGCCCGGCGTTGCAGTAGACCAGCCTGCCGTCGGGGTACAGCACCGCGTAGAAGAGCGTCACGAAGCGCCCCTGAACGCCGCGGCGGACGAGGGCGGTGTTCACCGTGGCCATCGTCGCCGCGGGTCCCGCCCCGACGCAGCCTTCGGCCGCGAGCGAACCCAGCATCAGCGCCGCGAGCAGCGCCGCGGGCGGCCCCTTGCCGGCGACGTCGCCGAGGACGAAAGCGAGCGCCCCGTCGGGTCGATCGATGTAGTCGAAGAAGTCGCCGCCGATGGACCGGCACGGCAGCGTCGCGGCGGCAGCCTCGAAGAACGTCCCGGACCGCTGCCGGTTCGGGAGCAGCGCCTGCTGAATCTCCGCCGCCGTCTGCAGCTCGCGCTCCAGCCTGGCGTTATCGAGGGCCGCCCGGTACAGCTCCGCGTTCCGGATCGCCACCGCCGCCTCGTCGGCCAGCGTCTCGAGAGCTCCCTCGGTGCCCGGCGACAGCAGTCTGGCCTTGTCGCGGCTGTCGAGGTACAGCACGCCGATCCGCCGCTGCTCTTCCTCGGCCGCGGGCGGCGCATCCGCCGCGTCCGAGAACTGCATCAGCCGCAACGGCACGCAGAGCACGTGGCGAATGCCCAGAGCCACCGTGCCGACATGCGCGTCGGCGAGGTCGCCGTCGAGCAGGTCCGCCTCGATACGGGTCCGGCCGGTGCGGAAGACCTCCTCGGGGATCTTGCGGCTGGTCTCGAAACCGGTGCCGGGCAGGGTCTGCCGGCCGCGGGCCCGCGCCATCTTGAGGTCGAGCGCACCGTCGTCGTTCGCGAGCATGATGAACCCGCGCTCGGCGCCGCTCACCGCGATGGCCGAGTCCATGACCAGCGCCAGCACGTCGTCGAGAACACGGGCGGAGCTGAGCGCCCGGAGCCCCTCCAGCAGCGCCGCCACCTGCCGCAGGTCGGCGACGGCCGCGCCCCCGCCGGCGGCGCCGGTGCCCGGGACGGCCGCGGCGGCCATGCGGAAGAACAGCTCGGCTCCACCGTTCCTGCCCAGCCGGATTCGATCGCCGTCGGCCAGCACCCGCTCGGTCACCGGCTCGTCGTTGACGAACGTGCCGTGGCGCGAGCCCCGGTCGCGGATCGCGTAGCCGGAGCCGGTCGTGACGATCTCGGCGTGGTCGCGGGACACCTCGCCGTGCGGCAGAACGAGGTCGCTCTCGGCGCGGCGGCCGAGACGGAACGGAGCCTTGTCGATGCTCACGGCCTCCCCGGCGGCCCCGGTCGACTCGAGTCGGGCGTCAGTCATGCCGAGCCACGCTATCCCGACGAGTTCCGGCGCGTGTCAGCCCAGCCGCAGGCGCCATGCCAGGAGGCCCCCGGCACAGGCGAGCATCAACCAGACGAGCGGCTGCGGCGGCCGACCCCGCACCAGCTCGGTGACGAAGAAGAGGACCACCCCCAGGAACACGACCGCGAGGAAAAGAGCGGACCAGCGGCGACGGCCGGACTCTTCCAGCGCTGCCGGCTCGCGTTCGCGCGCCGTCGTCGCGGCGCCGCACTTGTAGCAGACAAGGGCGTTGTCGGCAATCTCCTGCCCGCAGGCGTCACACGTCATGATCTCCCGTCCGTCCCGTTCAGCGCCCGGCACCGTGACGCCGCAAGTCCCGGGCCACCCGGGCCAGCTCCAGCAGAAGCCGCTCGAGCTCGGCCGCGTAGCGCTCCGGCGCCATACCCGCCCGGACCGCCCGAAGCTCTTCCACCTCGATCTCCAGCGCGGCGCGGCGCGCCGCCAGCCGGCCCGTCTCGCCACCCCGCGCCGCCGCGACATCGTCCACGCCGGCCCCCACGTACACCGCCGCCGCCGGTCCGGCATGCGGAGCGTCCGCGGCGTCGCCGGCGCCGATTCCCCTCCCCTCGCCCGTATCGTCGAGAAGCGCCCGTTCCGTCGCCAGCCTGCCGCGCTCCCGGTACCAGCGCCGCACCCCGGCGCCCGCGTAGGCGAACGCCTCCCACACCGAGACCCGGCCGTTGCGGTCCAGGTCGCTGGACGCATCGACGAACGCGCGGGCGAAGAACTCGGGAAACACCGTCGCGTAGCGCTGCACCGGGGATTCGGTCGCGGTGATGACGACGCTGCCGGCCTTGGCCAACGGCCCCAGGAACGGTGCGCTGGCCGCGGTCGTGTTGACGAATACCAGCCGGCCCGGCAGCGGATCGAGCAGCGCGGCCCACTCGCCGGCGGCCAGATCGGGGCCCACGAGGTTGAACTTCGCCTCCTCGCCGTCGAAGGTCCCGTGCCCGAGCAGCAGAACGAACAGCACGGACTGCCCGTCCATGCGATCCGCGAGCTCGCCAACCGCGCGCCCCACCCCCTCGCGGGTGGCGCACCCGCTGCCGGGGCCGGGCGTCTCGGACAGCACCCGCAGGTGATCGTCCCGGAATCCCGGCTGCGCGCGCAGCGCCGCCACGAGGCTCGACCGCCAGGCGTCGTAGCGCTCGGCGTACTCCGGGCCTCCCGACGCCCCCGACACGATCAGGGTGAAGTAGTCCCGCGCTTCGCTCGCAGCGGGCGCGGCGAGCAGGGCAAGCAGCGCCGCCACGCTCCGCCATCCGTGGCCGATCACCGCATGCCCCACAGGCGGCGCAACGACCACTCGGCGGCGAGCAGCGCGACGAGCAGCATGAACACCACGGAATGATGCCAGACTTCGCCGGTTACCGCGCGCGGAACCCCGGCCACCGTGCGCGGAACGGTGCGAGCCCCGGCCTGCAGCCGATCGGCCAGATCGTCGAGCCGCTCCGGATCGAGGTAGGCCCCGCCGCCCGCCTCGGCCACGCGCCGAAGCAGATCCGCGTTCAACCACGGGTCCTCGAGCTCCGGGTCTCCGCCGCCCACCAGCACCCAGTCGCGCCGGTCGCCGATCTCCCGCCCGTCGTGGCGGACGGCGACCTCGATGCGATGCACGCCCGCGGACAACGGGGGCGTAACGACGTCGTACCCGCCTCGGCGGCGTGCCCCGGCGGTCTCCTCCAGGCGCGGCTCTCCGGCGGGGTCGTCGACCCGCACGCGCACCGCGGCGCCGGCCAGGGGCCGGAACTCGTCGTCGCGCACCGAGACGTCCACCCGCAGGGGATCGCCGGCCGCGTTCCCGCCGCTCGTCGTCACCGCGATCCGGTCGACGGCGCCGCCCGCCAGCCAACGGGCCACCTGTCCCCAGTACCGCTCGAAGGTCCGGTCGTCCGCCGGCAGCAGCATCCGCCAGCGCCAGGTGGCGCGTCCGGCCAGGATCATCGAGCGTCCGGCGCCGTAGCGTTGGACGACGACGAGCGGCCGTGCGGCGCCGTTCCCCGACGCGGTCTGCGCCAGCACCGCGGCGCCCGGGCGTACGGGACCGATACGCACGCTGCCGGCGAGCGGCGGCGCCGCCTCCCACCGGTTCCGCGTCTCCTCGACGGTGGAACCGAGCCGCAGCATGGGGTGGGCGAGCCCCGCCGGCGTCGGCGCGAAGCGGTCCGTGCCCTCGCCCGCGCGACCCGTGTCGGCCAGACCCAACCGGTCGACGAGCCGCACGGGCAGGACCGGCTCGATCGACGAGCCGAGGTAGCCTCGCCGGCGCAGACTCGCCGGTCCGAGCAGCAGCAGCCCGCCGCCGCGCTCGGAGACGAACGCCGCGGTCATGTCGAGCTGGTCCGGCCGGAAGAACTCCGCCTCGATGTTGGCGAGCACCACGGCATCGTAACGAAACAGCGCCGCGCGCGTCCGCGGGTAGCCGGCCGCGAGCGCAGCGGTCCGTTCCGGGTCGCCCTGGACGTAGAAGGTATGCTCGCCCCGGTCGTTCTGCCCCTTCCGCACGACCGCATCGAACCGGATCCCGGGATCGGCCAGCCACGCCCGCTTGAGGAAGCTGTGCTCATAGCCGGGCGAACCTTCGACGAGAAGCAGGCGGCGCGGCCGCTCGGGCGGGCGCACCAGGACCTGACGGCGATTGTTCCCGGGCACCAGCTCCGCCGCGTCGACCGGCACCTCTACCGTGTACACCGACGCGAGATCCGCATCGGGTGCCACCCGGAACACCGCGATGACCGGCGCTCCGTCGCGCTCCGGCCGCACCCGGCGCACGTCGACCAGGCGCCCGCCGGCGAGCAGTCGCACGTCGAAGGGCGCGTCACCGAGCCCGTGGCTGACGAGGGTCGCGCTCACGTCGACGACCGAGGCATTCCCGACCGGCTGTCCCGCTTCCAGGGCCGTGACCTCCCGGTCCGGCCCCGGGCGCGACTCGCCGACGCCGATCGTGTAGACGGGTACGGACAGCCGGGCGGCGGCCGCCGCCGCGTCGCTCCTCCCGGTCGCGACGCCGTCGGAGACGACGACCACTCCGGTGACGGTTCTTCCGGCGAACCGCGCCCGGACGGCGTCGAGCGCGCCGGCGAGGTCCGACCGGGGCGACCCGGCCGCGAGCGCGCCGACATCGACCGCGGCCAACCCCTCGCCGAACGCCAGCACCTCGACGTCCGACGCGTAGTCGAGCGCGGGAAGCAGGCGATCCCGCACGAGATCGCGGGCGCGGTCGATCCGCGGCCTGCCGCCGGCGTCGCGAACCGCCATGCTGCGCGAGTCATCCACGAGAACGACCGCCGCGCCGTCCGCCGGCGGGACCGGCTCGTCGCGCAGAGGCCGCAGCAGCAGCAGGAGCACGACCAGGAGGGCGCCCAGGCGGAGCGCGGTCAGGAGCGCGCGCCGGCGGCGGGTCAGGTCGACCGGGGGACGCCCATAGGCCCACCAGGCGACAGCCGCCGCGGCCAGCACGGCGGCCGCGACGCCCCACCACGGAATCGGTACGCCGATCTGCACGGGGACACAATACTACCGGCGCTGCACTACCGCCGCTCCGGCCGCGTGCGCGGCTGGTGGTCCGCGAGGGAGCGATAGTAGCGATCGACGAGCGCCCGGTAGCCGCCCGGCGCCGTCTCCGCGGCGCCGACGTCGAGGCGCCCCCGGGTCTCGGCCGCCCGCAAGGCGCGGGCGCGATCCGCCTCGAAGGCCTCGATTGCCTGCCGTACTCCGTCGCGCAGGCTCTCCCACGCCGCAAGGTCCTGCTCGACCGCCTGGAGCGCCGGGCCGCGGGCGCCGGGCCGCGCCGCCCACCGGGCCAGGTCTTCGAGGACCCCCGGCTGCGCCGCGCGGAGCGCATCCCGCAGGTCAGGCAGCGCCTCCAACCGGCGCAGCAGCTCCCGGGCCGCCTCCCCGACGGCGGCCAACTCGCCATCGGCATCCTCACCCGCTTCGACCGCGCCGGTGCCGCCCGGTCCGGTCTCGTCGGACTGCTCCCGTTCCGTGCCGACCCGCCCGAGCCGCTCCCCCAGTGCTTCGAGACTCCGGCGTACCTCCTCGGCGGCCTCCAGCTCGGCCGAGAGCCGGCTGCCGTCCTCCGACCCGGCGGCCCCTTCGCGCCCGGCCAGCTCCCGCGCGAGCTCGCCAAGCCGGGCGAGCGCCTCGCCGGCCCGTTCGGACGCGTCCGCGAGCCGCCCGCGCCGCAGCTCGGCCAGGGCCCGCCGCATCGAGTCGCCCGCCCCGCCCCCGTCCGGCTCGTTCGAACCGGAGGCGGACGCGGACGATGCGGACGATCCCGAGGAGGTCGACGAACTTCCCGAACCGGAGGATTCCGATTCGGACGATCGGTCCTCACCGCCGCTCGCGGCCGGCGCCGAGCGCGCCTCGATCTCCCGCTCGAGCGCCTCGGTCCGCTCGCGAAGCTCCTCCTGCTCGCGGGTTAACCGAGCCAGGACGCGCACCGCCTCCTCTTCTTCCATCGTGCCGCGGCGGCGCGCCAGATCCTCCTGCGCGCGGGCGAGCGCCGCCTGGCGTTCCGCCAGCTCCCGCACGCGGCGCAGCGCATCGCTCTCCGGGCTCGACTCCGCCGCCTGCGTCGACGTGCGGGTCTCGTAGTTGGTTTCCTGCTCGCGGCGCAGGTCGCGGTCGAACAGAGCGAACAGGTCCTCCTGCGGCTGCCATGCCGCGGACCGACCGCTGCCGCCGCGTGAGACGCGGGTCCGCCGGATCGCGGCCTGCGCACGCAGCAGCGCGGCCAGGGCCTCCATCTCGGGCGGCAGGGCGGCACCGGTCGAGGCGGCCCGCAACGCCTCCTCCGCCCGCGCCATCGCGTCCACCGCGGCGGCCAGCGCCTGCCGCTCGGCGCGCGCGGTCCTTTCCTGCAGCATGCGGGCGGCGGCGCCGAGGGCGGTCTGGCGGAGCTCGGCCTGCGCGTCCGCCACCGCCACGAGGTCGACGTCGTCCGCGGTCAGGTCCGGCCGGCCGTCCAGCCTCCAGGTCGCGGCGATGATCTCCTTCTGCACGCCGGCGAGCTGCCCTACCGTGCCCGCGTCCATCGACAGCGACGACTGGCTGGGAGCGTCCTCGAACTCCCGCTCGAACGGCCGCACTTCCAGGAAGTAGATATCGCTCCGGGTCCCGCGCGCGTGGGCGGGGTTGGCGTCGGCGGCCCGGACGTAGTAGCTGATCACGTCCCCCGGGGAGACCTCGAGATCCTCGGCGTAGAGGGTATGGACGCCCGCGCCGCGGGCCACCGGCTCCGCCCCCAGCAGATCGACGACGCGCTCGGCGCCGCCGGCGACGGCATATACGAGATCGAATCGGGCCAGCGCGAAGTCGTCCTCCGCGCGGGCTTCGATCACCACCTCCTCCAGGGGCGTTATCTCGCGGTCTCCGCCGGGGCGGCGAACGTCGACGAGCGGGACGTCATCCGCCAGGGCGCGGATGACGTACTCGGCGCCGGGGCGGCTCGACAGGCCGTCGACGTCCCGGAGCACGACACGATACGTATCGTCGCGGGTCACCTCGAAGGATGCCGACAACGCCGCCGGCGCCTCGCGGCGCAGGGTGATGGCTCCGCCCGCCGCCAACCGCAGCGAACCGTCGCTGACCGGCTCGCCGGCGCGCACCGTCACCGTCACCAGGGTGCCCTCGGGCGCGAACACGTCGCCGCTGCCGGTCTCCACCCGAGGCTCGAGACCCGTGTGCTCGGGATACGCGTAGGCGACGTCGATACGCTCCACGCGCGGCGGATGGAGGACGTTCACCGCGTAGGCCTCGGACTCGAGCGCCGCGGCGGTGACCCGGTAGGTGAAGCTTCGCAACGCCGGAGGCAGCGTCGCCGCATACCCGGCTGCGGACGGTTCCATGGCGAGCGTCGTGCGCCCGCCGGCGCCGTCCACCACCGTCACGCGCGGGACCGACCGGCCCAGGGCGCCGAGCGTATCGGTCAGGCGCGCCCGCACATCCATGGATTCGCCCGCGACCAGGCTCGCCGCGCCCGGCTCGACCACCAGGGTCGCACCGGACGGGACCGCGTACAGCCACGTGCTGCGGGCGATGCGGCCCAGGGCGTCGGAACCGGCGAACAACAGGGCCGCGAGAGCCGCCGTGGCGCCGACCCCGCCGGCGACGGATCGGCGCAGCACCGCCGCGGCCACCACGCGGTCCGGAGCGACACCGCGGGAGCGGCGCGCCGCGTCCTCCAGCACCCGGCCGCCGAAGGACGACCGCGCGTCCGGGGCATCGATGGCGCTCGCCAGCCGATCCTGCAGCTCGGGACAGCGCTCTTCGACGAAGCGCGCCACCTGCCGGTCGGATGGACCGCGCCGCAGCGGCCGGAGATTCCGGGCGGCGGCAAGGGCGGCCGCGCCGGCCGCGCCGGCCGCCAGCGCGGCCATCGCGAGGTCGGGCGGCGTCAACAGCGCGTCGACGGCCAGCAGCAGCGCCAATGCCAGCCCCGCGCCGAGCGCGGCCCAGGCCACGCGGCGCATGGCGCGCACCGTCATCCAGCGCCGGCGTACCGACGCAATCAGCGCAGCGATCTCCCGGCGCGGAGACTCGGCCACGCGTCCAGTGTATGCCAACGGGCTCACGCCATGGAACGGCCGAGGCACGCTTCGCCGATCAGAACGACCGCCACCGTCAGCACCACGTACCACCAGAGCGACTGCTCGGACTCGCGCGCGGCGCCGTCAGCCGGCCGCGGCGCACCGGATGCACCCGCGGGAGCGACGCCGAGACGCGCCCGGAAACCCTCCGGCGTCAACGGCCGCGGCTCCGACTCGCGCGGGTCCACGTTGACGACGACGAGCCGTCCGGCAGCGGGATCCGTCGCCACCCCGGGAACGCGGGGAACGCCGGCCGGAGCGTCGGCCGGAAGCACGTCGCGCGGCGGCTCCGGCGGGCCGGCCAGATAGCGCACCGCTTCCTGGACGAACGGCAGAAAGCCGGGGCGGCGGGGAAAGTCGTTCCAGTCCATGCCCAGGTCGGAGGCGAAGACCAGTGCCCGCCCGGTTCCCCTGCGGTACTCGATCAACGCCGGGTCTCCGTGATCGAAACGGGCCAGGACGTGCGGCGCGCCGTCCGCGTCCCGCGGGGCGGCTCCCGGGTCGGGGAGGAGCACGCGAGCCGTGCCGGTGAACCGGACCCGGCCGAGCGTCGCCAGGAGGTCGCCGAAGGGCCGGAACACGGGGTGGCGCGGATCCGTGACCGCGAGCCGGGCGACGGCGCCGGAAGCGCTCCGTGCCGGCGCCTCGACGTCCAGCGAGACCGATTCGCCGAGCAGATCGCGAACCAGCCGCGGATCGACGTCCGCTCCGGTCGCCAGCAGCAAACCCCCGCCGGTCTCGACGAACGCGGCGACGCGCGCCCGCGCGGGGCGGCTCAGACCGCCGGTGCCGATGACGACCACGACGTCGCCCGCCTGCCAGCCCGGGACGTCCGGCGCGGCCAGCGCAGCGGGCGCCAGCGGACGAACCGCGAACGGCCGCGCCCCCGGCGCCGCGCCGAGCGCCTGTGCGAGATAGAACGCCTCGGCGTCCAGCGTCCCGCTGTCGGCGACGACGTGGACGACCGTCGGAGCGGCAGGGCCGGGCAGCGCGTAACGCGTGTCGTCCCACCGGTAACCGTCCGGGTCGGCCACGGTGACCTCGGCGAACCGGAACCCGGGACCCGGCCGATCCCACCGCACCACGTTCTCGCCGGGAACCAGCGTCGCCGGCCGCCGCGCCGCCTCGCGCGCGTCGAGCAGGAGCGTCGTCTCCGTCTCGACCGACTCCTGTCCCGTGTTGAGCACGACTGCAGACAGACCATCCGCCTCGAACCCGGCCGCGGTCACGGCCAGGTTGCGCGCAATCGCCGGCACGCCCATGACCTCGACGTCCACGTGCTCCGGAACCGCCGTCCCTGCGTCGTCGGGCCAGCCGGCCGCCTGCAGGTCGGTCACCACCACGATCCGCCCCGCCCTCCCGTCGAGCAGCTCCACCGCGGCCGCCAGACCGGCCGCGTAGCGCGTGGCCCCGGCGGTCGGAACGATTCGTCCGATCGCGGCCCGCAACAGCGGCCGGCCGACCGCGGGAGTCGCGACCACCTCCGCGGAATCGTCGAAAGCCACCACCGCAACCGCCTCGTCCGACGGCGTTGCGGCTACCGCTTGCAGGGCGCGCTCGCGGGCGAGGGCCATCTGCCCCGGCGCCGAGAGACTCAACGAGCGATCCACGGCGACGACCGTGATCCGCTGCGTCCGGCCCGCCGCGTCCAGGAACGGCCGCGCGAAGGCGACGGCCAGCAGCAGCAGCGCCGTGACCCGCAACGCCAGCAGCAGCAGCTCGCGCAGGCGCCGGCGCCGATCGCGGCGCACGAACGCGCGCTCGAGAAACCGCAGGTCGCTGAACGGCAGCCGCGGCGCCCGATCCCGCGCGAAGAAGTGCAGCAGGATGGGCACCGCCGCCGCCAGCCCGCCGAGCAGGAACGCGGGAAAGAGGAACGACATCAGCGGCGGCTCCGGGTGACCAGGTACTCCCGCAGCGCCGCGTCGAGCGGCTGCACCGTCTGCACCCGGGAGTACTCGATGCCCGCCAGCCGCAACTCCCGGGCGTAGCGCTCCGTCATCCGCTCCATCTCCCGCACGTAGCCGTCGCGGACCTCCGCGGCGACGGTCGTCACCTCGCGGCCGGTCTCCAGGTCCTGAAAGCGGGTCGCCCGCTCGAACGGAAACCGCAGCTCCGCCGGGTCGAGCAGGTGGAACACCACGACCTCGCTGCCCCGGAACTTCAGATGCCGCAGGGCGGCGACGACCGCTTCCGGATCGTCGAGCAGGTCGGAGATCAACGCCACCATCCCCCGCCGGCGCATCGCCGCGGCCAGCGCGCCGAGCGCCTGCGAGACGTTGGACCGGCGCCCGACCCGGATCTGCTCCAGTGCGACCAGGATCCGCCGCAGATGGCCGGGGCGCGCGCTGACCGGCACGTTGGCCACGACCCACTCGTCGAAGGTGAGCAGCCCGACCGCATCGTGCTGCCGGGTCATCAGCCAGGCCAACGCAGCGGCGAGGTACGAGCCGTACTGCAGCTTCGACACCGTGCCGGAGCGGTAGCTCATCGACGCCGACACGTCCAGCAGGATCCGGCAGTCGACGTTGGTCTCCTCCTCGAAACGCTTCACGTAGAACCGGTCGCTGCGGCCGTAGACCTTCCAGTCGAGGGTCGACGGATCGTCGCCGGGCATGTACTGCCGGTACTCGGAGAACTCGGCGCTGAAGCCGGTCCAGGGGCTGCGGTGCAGGCCGAGGAGAAAGCCCTCCACCACCGCGCGGGCCCGCAGCTCCATCGAGCCGAGGCCGGCGACGACCTCCGGGTCGAGGCAGCCGAGCGCCGGGCGGGCGGCGCCGGCGGCGCCCATCACATCCCGCTCGCGGGAGCCGCTACGGCGTCGAGGAGCCGCGTGACGATCGTCTCCGCGTCGACGCCCTCGGACTCGGCGTAGAAGTTGGTCACGAGGCGGTGCCGCAGCGTGGGCAGCGCCAGCGCCCGGACGTCCGCCACCGATACGTGGTAACGCCCCGCCGTCAGCGCGCGCGCCTTGCCGCCGAGCACCAGCGCCTGAGACGCCCGGGTGCCGGCGCCCCACTTGACCCAGCGCTCCACGAAGTCCGGCGTGCCGGCCCGGCCCGGCCGGGAGGCGTCGACGAGCCGGACGGCGTAGCGGGCCACCTCTTCGGCCACCACCACCTGCCGCACCAGGCGCTGGTACTCCAGGATGTCCTCGCCGTCCAGCACGCGGTCGAGCGCCGGCGTCTCGTCCGACGTCGTGCGGGTGACGACGCTGACCTCGTCGTCCTCCGCGAGGTAGTCCATCACGATGTTGAACATGAAGCGGGACAGTTGCGCCTCGGGCAGCGGATAGGTCCCCTCGAGCTCGATCGGGTTCTGGGTGGCCAGCACGAGGAACGGCTCTTCGAGCGCGTAGGTACGCCCCGCCGCCGTCACATGGTGCTCCTGCATCGCCTCGAGGAGGGCCGACTGCGTCTTCGGCGGTGTCCGGTTGATCTCGTCGGCCAGGATGATCTGCGCGAAGACCGGCCCCTTGACGAACCTGAGCTCGCGGTGGCCGCCGCTCTCGTCGATGATCTCGGTCCCGGTGATGTCGGCCGGCATCAGGTCGGGCGTGAACTGGATCCGCTTGAACGACAGGTGCAGCACGTCGGCCAGGGTCTTGACGAGCAGGGTCTTGGCCAGGCCCGGCACCCCCGTGATGAGGCAGTGCCCGCCCGCGAACAGCGCCGTCAGGACGAGATCGATGACGTCGTCCTGTCCCACGATGACCTTGCGCAGCTCGGCCAGGATCCGCGCCCGGCCCGCCATCACCCGTTCGGCCGGCGCCTCCGCCGCGGTGGTCGTGGAAGTCGACATCCGCCCCTCAATGGGTCAACGCGTAGACGATCTCGTTGATGAACATGCGGTACGACTGCGCGGTGTACCGGATGTAGCCGGGATACTGCTCCGCGTTGGACCACTCCCAGCCATCTCCCATGTCGGTGTTGAAGTTGACGAGCGCCATCACCCGGCCGTCGTCGTCGAGAATCCCGTGGAGCTGGGCCTCGAAGCCGCCCTTCTCCCAGGTGACGTTGTTGAAGTAGGACCCGAGGCCGGCGATCTGCGGATACTCGTCGAGCTGGTAGAAGCAGTTGAAGACCGGGTGGTCGGGGGCCAGCCGCACGATCCCGCGGTCCGGAAAGACGCGGGCCATCTGCCGTTCGAACAGCGCCCACTCCTGCGGCCCGTGAAAGTCGTCGAACGTCACCGTCCCCCCGCGCAGCAGGAACTCGCGCAGGATCTCGACCTCCGCGTCGGTCAGCATCAGGTTCGCCGGCTCGACGATGTAGATCCAGGGATGCTCCCAGATCGCCTCGTCGGACAGCTCCAGAACGATCGGCTCGTTCACCTGCAGGCTCGTCACCCGCGCCATGCGCCGCGACAGGTTCTGCTCGGCCACCGGCGCGTCGACCTCCCACGGATCGACCCAGTAGATGCGCTTGAACTCAACGAGCTGCGCCGGCGGCGTGCCGTAGCGGATGCGGACGAAGCGCCATTCGAGCCCGGTGAGGCCGTCCCGTTCCGGCAGCGCGTCGTCCTGGCCCGCGACGCCCGGGCCGGCGGCGAAAAGCGCCGCGGCGGCCAGCCCGCCGGCCGCGGCCCGCAGCCCCGCCCGCCTCACCGGTCCGCCTCGACGATGGTCAGCAGCAGCTCGAGCGCGCGGTCGAAGGTGGGAGCGATCTCCAGCGCGGCGAGCGTCTGGCGCCGCGCCTCGGCGAGCCGGCCCGCCGCGAACAGCGTCTCCGCCAGGTCGGTATGCGCCGCCACCCGGTCCACCGGCCCGAGGGCCAGGGCAACCTCCAGCTCGCGCACCGCGTCCCCGTTGCGCCCGGCCTCCTTCGCGATGCGGCCGAGCGCCTGATGGGGGATCGGATCGAACGGGTCGATCTCGATCAGCCGCTCGTAGGCAGCCTGCAGGCGTCCATCGTCGCCCGCATCCTCCGCCAGCGCGGCGAACCTGCGGACGGCGTCGATCGATGTCTCGTCGTACACGAGCAGACGCTCGAGCTCCGCCATCGCCCGCTCGCGGTCGCCCTCCTCCTCGGCGAGGCTCGCCAACTGCCCCCGCGGGCTCCCCAGGCCGGTAGCCATCGGCGCCAGCGCGGCCGCGCGCTCGAAGGCGACGCGAGCGGCCGCGGTATCGCCGGCAGTGCGCAACGCCTGCCCGAGACCGAACTGCACGTTGAAGTTGTCCGGCTGCTCCTCCGCCAGCTTGCGCAGCGCCTCGACACGCTCCGGGCCCTCGGGCAGGTTCTGCGGCGCATTCTGCAGGGCGCGGCGAAGCGCGCCGAACTGCTCCTCCACCGCCGCATCGAAGCTCGCCTGGAGGCGCTCGTAGTCGAGATCGATGCGGACGAGGGCCTCCTCGGTCTCCAGCCCGTCGGCGTACGCGCGAACCAGGGTCCGGAGGGCCTCCAGGCCGTACGCGTCGATCAGGTGCTCGACCACCACGGAGGCGTGGAAGTAGGAGAGCGATATGGACTCGGGCCGCGTGAACCCGCGGTCGAGCTCGCTGATCGAGAGGAGCGTTCCGGCGTTGAGCGCCCCCGCGAACTCCAGCACCTGATCGCGGCCCCAGGCGAGATGCTTGCGCTTCTCCTCGTAGGTCGAGATGCCCTCGCTCAGCCAGCGCGGGAGCCGCTGATCGGACATCTGCAGCGTGATGACGTGGGCCATCTCGTGCCACAGCGTCGACACCCAGTTGAAATCGCCCGGCGGCCGGGCGCGCGGCGAATCGAGGGTGACCACCTGCCCGAAGCAGGCGCCCAGCGCCCCGAGCATCCCGGGCAGACCCAGCGTGCGCACCGCGAAGTCGTCGTGGTTCGGGAACACCTCGACGAGGACCGGCGTCCGGACCGTCATCTCGTAGCGCGCGGAGAGCTCGTCGAGCGCCTCCTGGGCGAGGTCCACCACGTACCGCTCGAGGACCGGCGCTTCGTCGGGGTGGAGCCGCACGACGAGGTCCCCGCGCTCGACGGTCACGAACTCGTCGAGGTTGTCCATCATCTGCAGCAGGTTGAAGGTCACGACGTCGTAGGGGTCGTCCTCGAACGACCGCTCCAACGCCGCGCGCGCGGCCGGCTCGTCGCCCGTGCGCAAGAGATGCATCCCGAGCTCGGCGTGGGCGCGGGTGTTGTCCGGATCGAGCTCCAGCGCGCGCCGGACCAGGGTGACCGCCTCGGGAAACCGGTAGGCCCGCGCCGTCTGGCTGCCCGCGATGCGGTAGACATCGCCGTGGGTCGGGTCGATCGCGAGCACCCGCTCGACCTCCGCAGCGAAGTCGTCCGTGCGATCCTCCAGGTAGGCGATGGCCGCGAGCAGCGAACGCGCCTCCAGGCTGCGCGGGTTCACCGCGAGCGCCCGCTGGATGGACTCGCGCGCGGCGTCGCGGTTCCGGTCGCCGAGCTCGAGCTCGGCGACGAACAGGTGGGCCGCGACGTTGGACTCGTCGATGCCGAGGGCGCGCTCCACCGCCCCGCGGGCGACCGGGGGATTCTCGTTCGACAGCACCCGCGCCATGCCGACCAGGGCCGGGACCCATTCCTCGTCGAGCTTCAGCGCATCCTGAAACGACTGCAGCGCGTCGGGATTGTTGTACTTCTCGAGGAACAGCTCGCCCCACGCCGTATGGATCGCCGGATCGTCGGGCAGCGCGCGCGCGGCGCCGCGCAGGAACGTGTTGGCCCGCCGGAAGCCGCCGGCGGCGCGCGCGGCGAGAGCGCCGTGGTACTGCGACAGGCCGTCGAAGGCGTTCAGTCCCCGGACGATGACCGCCTCGAGAAACCGAACCGCCTCGGCGTCGCGGCCGAGCATCACGAGCAGCCGGGCGAGCTCGAGGCCGGCAACGCCGTCCGGAGCCTCCTCGGCAACGGGCGTGAGCAGCGCCTCGGCCTCTTCGTAGTCCCCGGCGTCGATCAGCAGCCGGGCGCGAAGCGCGGCGGCCGCCGGGTCGGCCGGATCGCGGCCGGCGGCCAGCTCCTCCGCCGCCTCGCGGTCGCCGTGCGCGAGAGCGCGGGTCGCGTCCCGGTGAAACCGCTCGTCCGGTGTAAGCTCTGCGGCCGGTTGACCGGCGCCCGTCCCCGGGGCCGGGACGACCAGCAGAGCGAATGCGACAGCCCGGAGAATCGCCGGTCGGAAACAGCGGGACATCGAGCGCTCCCTCCTCGCAACCACAGCCAGGCGATTATAGTCCGCACTCAGGCGCCCGCCTGCCGCCCGGCGAGCCGCGCGCCTCCACCGCAAGCGGGCGTGTCGGGCCGGGAGCCTGCGCCGCACAACTCACTCCGTTGCGTTCTACGGCGCAATCTCCTGGCGCCGCCAAACCCGTCGCAGGCTCCGTGTTCGGCCCCAGCCCCCACCGCTCCAGGAGTCTGCGCCGCAGAACCAACTGCGTTGCGTTCTGCGGCGCAGGCTCCTGGAAGAACGCGAGATTCTGATGGGAAGGGATGTCGAACCGGCGCCGGCACTTGAGGCAGACGACCACGTCGTCGACCCGCACCATGTAGTTGCGCAGCTTCTTGAACATCTCCCGGTCGCGGCCGCCGGCCCCGCGTCGGCTCTTCGAGCGCGCGGCACGCCTCGGAGCCCGCACACGGACTCCCGGACGCGCGGCGACGGCTGACTTCAGTCCTTGGTGCAGGTCACGAGCGACCAGATGCGGGGAATGTTGACCTTCTCGATCGACACCGGCTCCAGATCGGCCTGGGCGAGGAACGCCGGCAGGTCCAGATCCGCCTTGAACCCGATGTAGACGGTCAGCGGCGAGATGAGGCGCTCGGCGCGCGCGACGAAGCGGTTGGGGCTGAGGAAGTGATTGAGGAAGACGAAACGCCCCCCGGGACGGCAGACCCGCCGCATCTCCCGCGCGACCGCCACCGGATCCGGTACGACGCTGATGACGTACGGAGCATAGACGAGATCGAACGAATCGTCCGGGAAATCGAGATGGGCGGCGTCCATCTGCAGGAGCCGGACGTTGTCGACGCGGTGAGAGGCGAGTCGGCGCGCGGCCTTCTCCAGCATCTTCGGAACCACGTCGATGCCGGTCACCGCGACGTTGCCCGGATAGAGAGCCGCGTTTATCCCGGTGCCGACGCCTACCTCGAGCACCTCGTCGCCCGGCTGGAGATCGAGCCTGCGGATCGCTTCGAGGCGACCGGTATGCAACGTGGCCCCGAAAAGCCAGTCGTCGATGACCGCGATCTTGTTGTAGACCGCTTCGACGAAGGAACTCTCGACGACGGCGACGGAAAGCGCCCGCGTCTGCGGATCGGAGCAGAGCTCATCGTCGGGATTCCGATCGAGCACGCTCACGCCGACGCCCGCCGATCGCCTTGCTCGGCGGCACGCAAGCGCCGCGCGTCGATGAAGAAGTGTCCCATGCGTTTCGCTTCGTTAGGGGGCTGGGGCGACTATACCGCGTTGGTCGGCCGGTCGCAAGGAACGACGGACGCCGCATTCGCTATAGTGACCGGGAGGTGCCGCCGGAACCCGGATTCCTGACCACCGCGCAGCAGGTTCTGCTGACGACGCTGGTGGTGAAGCTCGCCGTCGTGGCGACACTCTCCACCATGCTCGTCCGTTTCCGGCAGTTCCGCAGGATTCTGCTCACCGAGCAGCGCGCCTGGCGCGAGCGCCTGGTGTTCGCGTTCAGCTTCGGCATTCCCCTGCTGGGCGGCGTCATCGCGCGGCTGGTGCTCGGTTACGACGCGGCCGATTTCCTCCTCGCCGGCCCCTTCCTCGCCGGGTTGATCGCGGGCCCGTACGCCGGCGCGCTCGTCGGCGTGTTCGTCGGCACCCCGGCGCTCGCGGGCGGCGAGGTGGCGGCCCTGCCGTTCGCGGTGGGCTGCGGATTCGCCGGCGGCGGCTTGCGCGAGGTCTGCCCCAAAGAGGCCATCTGGCACTTGTCCCCCCTGTTCTTCGCGGACCTCCACCGGCATGCGTGGCATCTCCTCCGGCGGTTCCGCGTCGACTGGCTGCTGGTCCTGGCCGCCGCCCCCGTCGGCCTGGAGGTGATTCGACAGGCCCTGGGATTCCGTTTCGGGCCGGGCGTCATCTTCTTCTTCGCGATCGAGAGCCCGTGGCTCGGCGCGCTGGTGATGCTGTCCACCGTTCTGAGCGTCGCGATTCCCATCAAGATCTGGAATACCGCGCGCATCGAGCATCGCCTGCAGGAACAGGAGAAGCTGTTGATGGCGTCGCGCGTCGAAGCGCTGTCGAGCCAGATACATCCCCATTTCCTGTTCAACACGCTCACGTCGATCTCCTCGCTCATCCGTTCGCAGCCCGAGACGGCGCGCGAGCTGATCCTCAAGCTCTCGGTGATGCTGCGCCGGATGTTGCGCACGCAGGAGCAGTTCGTCACCCTGCGGGAGGAGCTGGCGTCGATCAACGAGTACCTGGACATCGAGGCGGTCCGGTTCGGCCCCACGCTCGTCGTGGAGCACCGCATCAGTCCGGACAGCCTCGATCTGATCATCCCCAGCATGGTTCTGCAGCCGCTGGTCGAGAACTCGATCAAGCACGGCATAGAGAAAAAAGTGGGCGGCGGGCGTATCATCATCCGGAGCCGGCGAACGCGCGGACACGGCGTCATAGAGGTAATCGACAACGGGGCCGGCATGGCCGACACCGACGTCGGGCGCAGCCGCGAGGGAGGAATCGGCCTGCGCAACGTCGACGAGCGTCTGCGCGTCATATACGGTGAGAACTACCCGTTGCGGCTCGAGAGCACGCCCGGCGAAGGAACGTGCGCGCGCATCGAGATCCCGGCGATGGCCGCGCCGCGCAGAGTATCGGCCTGACAGACATGAGCATCCGCACGGTCGTGGTCGACGACGAGCAGCTCGCCCGGAACGAGCTGTGCTACCAGCTCGAGCAGCTCGATGAAGTGGAGATCATCGGGCAGGCGGGAGACGGACTGCAGGCCCTCGCGGTCATCGACGCCCTGCACCCGGACCTCGTGCTGCTCGACGTCCAGATGCCCGGCCGCACCGGCTTCGAGGTGGCGCGCGAGCTGGTGGATCGAGAAAATACCCCACGCGTGGTCTTCGTGACCGCGTACGATCGACATGCGATAGAGGCGTTCGAGGTGAACGCGGTCGACTACCTGCTGAAACCGGTCGAGCCGGCGCGGCTCGCCCGCACGATTGCGAGGGTGCGCAGCCTGGTGGAGCCCGTCGACGCCGGGGCCCGTCGGACGGCGCTGCAGGCGGGCGATCTCGAGCGCATCGTGGATTTGGTGGCGCAACGCCGCGGGCGGCGGGAGCCGATCGCGGTCAGGGTGGGCGAGCGTCTCGTGCTGGCGCAGCCGCAGGATATCGTTTTCGCGTCGCTCGTGGACGATGTCATCACCGTCGTGACCGGAACGCTCAGGGGCGCAGCGACCTGCCGGACGCTGGACGAGCTGCACTCGCATCTCGATCCCGACGTCTTCTGGCGCGTCCACCGGTCGCATGTGGTGAACATCCACAAGATCAAGGAGATAGTCCCGTGGTTCAGCCGGAACTACATTCTCAAGATGAAGGACTCGCGGAACACGGAGATACCGGTGAGCCGGTCGCAGACGAAACGCCTGCGGGAGTACCTCGGCCTCTAGATGCAGGCGACCCGGTCGAGTATCTGATGCGGCAGGACGCGGAGGCCGAGGCGGTGTCCCCGGACGGACCGCCGCCTGCTTCCGCAGAGCCGGCGGCCGAGCCGCCCGCTTCCGCGGACTCCGAGCCGACCCGCGGCCGGCGCTACGAGGTGTTTCTGGTACGTGCGGGCGAGGAGCTGGTGGCGTGGTTGAAGACCTTCGCCTCGGCGGCGGTCTACGCCACGCTCATCGTCACCTTCGGGTTCCAGGTCGCGCGGGTCGAGGGCAAGAGCATGGAGCCGACGCTCCAGGATCAGGACCGGCTCATCGTCAACAAGGCCATCTACCGGTTCTTCGAGGACCCGCGGCCGGGGGACATCGTGATGCACTACTACCCGGCGGATCCCGACAAGTCGTTCGTCAAGCGGATCATCGCCGAGGCGGGCGACACGGTGCGCATCGAGGACGGCGCCGTCTACGTCAACGAAGTGCTCTTTCCCGTCGCCATTCCGCCCGAGTTCCGGAGCCACGAGGACTACGGCCCGGAGGTCGTGCAGGACGCGTACTACTTCGTCATGGGAGACCACCGCAACAACAGCTCCGACAGCCGCACGTGGGGGCAGGTGCCGAAGAAGTACATCGTCGGGAAGGTACAGATCCGCTGGTGGCCGCTGGCCGAGGCGACGCTGTTCTGAGCCGCCGCGAGCCGCGCCCCGCCCCCCGGCCTATGACGCGTACAGCCGCTCGATGGCGTCGTTCCAGCGCTGGGCGACCACGCGCCGCTTCACCTTGAGCGTCGGCGTCAGCTCGCCGGTCGCGATGCCGAACTCGGCCGGCAACAAGGCCGACCGCTTGATCTGCTCGTGCCTGGCCAGCCCCGCGTTGACCTTCTCCACGACCTCGTCGAACAGGGCGACAACGTCCGGCCGCTCGACGATCTCCTCGCGCGGAACGTCCTCGACGTCGGCCCGCAGGGCGAGCGCCGTGAAGTCGGGGACGAGCAGTGCGGAGACATACGGGCGCCGGTCGCCGACGAGCACCGCCTCGGCCACGAGCGCCGAGCGCTTCAGCTCGGCCTCGATCGGATTCGGAGCGATGTTCTTGCCGCCGGCCGTCACGATCAGCTCCTTCTTGCGATCCAGGATGGTGAGGTAGCCGTCGGCGTCGAGACTCCCGATGTCGCCGGTGCAGAACCAGCCGTCCCGCATCACCTCGGCTGTCGCCTCGGGCTTGCCGTAGTAGCCCCGCATGACGTTGGGACCGCGGGCGAGCACCTCGCCGTCGGCGGCGATCTTCAGCTCGACGTTGCGGAGCGCGGGGCCGACCGTGCCCAGCTTCGGCCTTTCGAGCGGATTGACCGTCAGGGTAGGCGAGGTCTCGGTCAACCCGTAGCCCTCGACCACCGGAATCCCGATCGCGAAGAAGAACTCCGCGATCGGCGTCGACAGGGGTGCGCTCCCGGAGACGACGAAGCGCAGGCGCCCGCCGAGGCGCCCGCGGACCTTCGACAGCACGAGCCGTTCGGCCAACCCGAGCCGGAGACGCGTCGGCAGGGGCACTGAACGGCCGGC
This sequence comes from Vicinamibacterales bacterium, assembly GCA_963662835.3. Taxonomy (GTDB): domain Bacteria; phylum Acidobacteriota; class Vicinamibacteria; order Vicinamibacterales; family UBA8438; genus WTFV01. The sequence continues at coordinate 3,517,410 of CAXXVU020000002.1, read as the reverse complement.
GAGCCGCGCCCGCGTCCGCTGCAGGCCGGCGCCGACCGCCCAGTGGAACAGCCGGCGGCGGATCGCGGGTGCGCCGGCGACCGCCTCGTGCACCCGGGCGTGGAACTTCTCGTACACGCGGGGCACGCCGGTCATCACGGTCGGCCTGACCGTGCCGAGGTCCCTTGCGATGGTGTCCAGCGACTCCGCGAAGGTCACCGTCACACCCTGATACAGATAGAGGAACACCACCGCCCGCTCGAAGGCATGGCTGAGCGGCAGGAACGACAGCGCCGCGTCCTTGTCGTCGACCCCCACCACGTCCCCGCCGTCCATGACGTTGCTGGCGACGTTGCCGTGCGTCAGCATGACGCCCTTCGGCTCCCCGGTGGTGCCCGACGTATAGATGATCGTCGCCAACCGGTCCGGCGTGATGGCGGTGGCGCGTTCCTTGTACTCCCTGCCCAGGCCGTCTTCGGTCATCAGCCTGCGATGGCCGCGGTCGGTCACCTCGGCGAGGCTCAACTCCGCACGGCGGGGCGCGTCCCCCGCATCCTCAGCCGGGTCGGCGGCGGGATCCATGACCACCAGGGCGGAGAGATCGGGGAGCTCGTCCCACACGGCGCGCACCTTGGCCGCCTGCGTCTCATCGGCGACGACCACGACCCGGGCGCCCGAGTCGGCGAGAATGTAGCGCACCTGCGTCTCTGGCAGCGTCGGATAGATGGGTGCGGTCACCGCCCCCGCGGTGAGCACCGCCAGGTCGGCGATGACCCATTCGGGCCGGCTGTCGGACAGAATGGCGACCCGGTCCTCCGACTCCACCCCGAGCGCGGCGAGGCCGAGACTCAGGTCGCGAATCCGGTCGAAGAACTCCTGCGTCGAGAATTCCTCCACGGCATCGCCGCGGCAGCGGCGCACGAGCGCGGGCTTGGGATGGCGTCCGGCGAAGTGAAACGGCAGGGCCGCCAGAGTCCTGAGTTCATCTTCCATGGGATTCTCACCGGCCGGCGGCAGTCAGCCCGATTCGGTCGCGGCCCGTCGGCCGCGCTCAGGGGGCGTGGTAGTCGCCGGACCGACCTCCTGTCTTCGTCAGTAGTCTTATCGAACCGATGACCATCGTCTTGTCGACCGCCTTGACCATATCGTAAATGGTCAGGGCAGCGACGGAAACCGCGGTCAGCGCCTCCATCTCCACGCCGGTCCGCGCCGTCGTGCGCACCCGCGCCTCGATCCGGTAGCCGTCATCGAGCGGCTGCAGGTCGATGTCCACCTGCGACAGCATCAGCGGATGACACAGGGGGATGAGATCGGCGGTCTTCTTCGCCGCCATGACGCCGGCGAGCCGGGCCGCCTGCAGCGGATCTCCCTTGGCGATGCGTCCGGCGCGAATGGCCGACAGCGCCTGGGCCCCGATCCCTATGCGCCCGCAAGCCACGGCCACGCGCTCGGTAACCGGCTTGTCTCCCACGTCGACCATCCGCACCCGGCCCGCTTCGTCGACGTGACTCAACTGCGGCTCGACGACGTCGCTGTCGCGCTTCTGCTGCATGCCAACTCTCGATCAACCGCCCTCGAGGCTGGCCAGATAGAAGGACAGGCTCTCGAGGGACACGGTCAGGTCGACGCTCTTGAGCTTGACCTCGGACGGTACCCGCAACGCGCCGGGGGAGAAGTTCAAGACGGCCCTGATGCCTGCCTCCACCACGGTGCCCACCACCTGCTGCGCGGATGCGGCGGGGACGGCGATGACGGCGATGGTGATGCCCTCCCGGCGCGCCACCGGGCGCAGCTCCCGGATGTCGTAGATGCGTACGCCGCTGCGCGACTCCTGTCCCACCTTCTCCCTCAGCGTATCGAACAGGGCCACGATGCGGAAACCCTCACGCCGGAAACCCGGATAGTCGGCGAGCGCCAGTCCCAGGTTCCCGGCGCCCATTATCGCCACCGCGAGCCTGCGGTCCAGCCCCAGGATGGCCTGGAGCTCGCGCCGCAGGTCCTTGACGACGTATCCGACCCCCCGCACGCCGAGATCGCCGAAGTGCGCGAGGTCCTTGCGGATGAGCGCCGCGTTGAGGCCGAACCGGCCGGCGAGGACGGTAGACGACACGGTGCGCACGCCCTTCTCGTCGAGCTCGTTCAGGAACCGAACGTAGAGTGAGAGCCGATTCGTCGTATGTTCGGAGATCTCGTCACGCATCGGCGCGCCCGAGGGCAAGGTTCGCGATTCTATTGGCCCGGATCCCGACCGGTCAAGCCGGCCGCTCCCGGCGCCGACCCGCGTGCTAAGATGCGAGTCATGATCGAGATGCAGCGGTTGCGGAGGACGATGCGGCTGCTGGCTGCGTCGGTTGCGTGCGCCTGCGCCGCGCTCGCTCCCGCCCCCGGCGCCGCGCAGAGCCGGCACGCGACCACCCTCGACGCCCTCGACCGGCATCCCTTCTTCTTTCACGGTCAGGAGATCATCGTCGTCAGCGACGCGGTCAGCGACCAGGTGCTGACCTGGCTCCTCAACGAGGACGACAGCGTGCGCCTGCTCGCCCTCGACGTCCCGCCGCCGCCGGAGGGGGTTCGCGAGCCCCTGGAGATCATCGGCAGGTTCTACGACGTCGGACGTCTCGACGAAGGCGATCAACGCCTCTCCGGCCTGCCGATCCGCCGGATATCCGAGGAGCTTCTGCGCAAGCCCTGGCCGGCCATCGGCGAGCTGCCCCTGGTCCTCGCCACTTCGTCGCAGCCGGCGGCGCCCCGATCGGGCACGACGCTGCGGAACATCGTGCTGGATCCCGAACGCTACCTCAACCGCGGCGTGACCGTGATCGGCCGCTTCCGGGGACGCAACCTCTACGGGGACCTGCCGGAGGCCCCGGACGAGAGCCGCTGGGACTTCGTGCTGCGGTCGGCGGACGCCGCGGCCTGGGTGGTCGGCAGGGAACCAAAGGGGGACGGGTTCGAGCTCGACGTCCTGGCCCGGGTAGACACGGGACGCTGGCTCGAGGTCACCGGCGCCGTTCGCGTACAGGACGGGATGGTGCTCGTCGAAGCGGGCGCGCTGGCGCTGTCCGAGCCGGTCGCCGATCGCTCGCCGCCGCCGGCGGTCGACACGCCGCGCCTCCCTCCGCCCGAGGTGATCTTCAGCGCGCCGCTGCCCGACGACGTGGACGTTCTCTCGGACACCATGGTGCGCGTGCAGTTCTCGCGCGACATGGACCCGGACTCGTTCGACGGACAGGTCGTCGTCTCGTACACGCAGCCCGGCGGGAACGACCCCGCCGCCGCCGCCGCCGGCATCGCCTTCGAGCTGTTCTACCGCGGCCGGAACCGCGTGCTGGAGATCCGCTTCGAGCAGGAGCTGGAACGCTTTCGGAGCGTCACCGTCGAGCTGCTCGACGGCGTGACGGCGAACGACGGGACGCCTTTCCCACCCTGGACGCTGTCGTTCTTCGTCGGCGGCTGAACCTCAGTCCCGCTCCGGCGACGGCCGGTCGGTCAGCAGCGCCTCGATGGCCCGCCGCGTACGGTCTATCAGGGCGTTACGGTCTCTGAACTCGAGGCCGTCCACCGGGATCGGCTCTCCGATCCGGACCCGCACGTTGACCGGCCGGATGACCGGACTGCCCTTGCGCATGGCGGCGGCCGCGCCCTGCACGGCGACCGGCACGATCGGGGCTCCAGCCTTGATGGCCATGATGAAGCCCCCTTTCTTGAAGGGCAGCAGCCGCCCCGTCCGACTGCGGGTGCCCTCGGGAAAGATCATGAACGAGTCCCCGGCGGCCAGCGCCTCCGCGGCCCTGTCGATCGCGCCCGCGCTCTGGTCCCGGTTGCCGCGCTCGATCGGCACGAACCCCACCAGGTCGAAGGCGTTGCGGAGCACCGGCATGGCCGCGCGCAACTCCGCCTTGTAGAGGATCTTCAGCCGGGGGTGAACCGCAGCGAGCGCCATGTAGATGATTGGCGGCTCGAGATTGCTGCTGTGATTCGCGCAGTAGACGGCACCCCGCCCGGTCTGGACGTGGCTGTCGCCCAGCGCCGTGAAACGGATGCCGGCAGCCCCGAGCCCCAGGCGCACGCCGCCACGCCCGAGCGAATAGAGGATTCCCGGCCGGCGGCAGACATACGCCAGCATCATCCCGACAGGACCGAGTGCGAGAACCCATAGGGCGACGCCGAGGTACGCGCCCGCGGATCGCACGGTCGCGACGATTCTGCGGCCGAATTCCGCCACGGGCCGCCGAATCAGGGACTGGCCGGGGAGACTTCCGGCGCTTCGGCCGCCTCGGCCACGTCTCCCACGTCGCCCACTTCCCCGGGAGCCTTCGCCTTGGCGCCGTTCTCCTTCGCGACTTGGCGAGCCCGGTTGGCGAGGCAGCGCTCGAGCGCTTTGTCCACCCGTTGCTCGATCGTCTCGGACGGCTCCCTGACGACTTCGGAAATCTCCGAAACGACAAGGAACTTGGCGCGATCGAGCATCCGCTTCTCACGAAACGACAGGTTCTTCGACTGGCTGAGGTGATTCAGGCTCTTGAGGACGTCGACGACATCGTACAACGACCCCGTCCGCATCTTGTTCGAGTTGTCCTTGAAGCGCCCCTTCCAGTTCTGGTGGTTGTCGATCTTGCCGTTGCCGAGCAACGTGAACAGCTTCTTGACCTCGTGATCGCCGATCGCGCGGCGCAACCCGACATCTTCGACGTTGTCCACCGGCACCAGAACGGTCGTGTCGCTCGAAGCCATGCGCAGCGAGTAGAAGCCGCACGTCGTACCCATGATGGTCCGGGTCTCGATTCGCTCGACGACGCCGAGTCCCTGATTGGGATAGATGACCTTGTCTCCGACCTCGAACTGCAACATGGCCCCCCCGACGAATAAGGTGGACGGCAGCGCTGGACGGGCCTCCACGAGAGGCGGGGAGGTATTATACCCCATCGGGGAATCGATCCCAACCGGAAGTCGCTCAAAATGAGCAGTTTGGCCGCGGATACCGGCCGTCGCCGGTCTCCACTGCGTCTCCCGGCCGTGCGGGAAGGCGCATCGTGGGCCGGGCGGGGCGCGCCGGCCGGCCGGCAGCTTCGAGACGGACCGCGGCGTGACGGCCGGCGGCTGTTGTAGAGTAACGCCGTGCGACCGCGGCACGAAGCCGCACCATGCCAGGAGGACACGATGAGGTCACGACGGTTCGGCAAGCCGGCCTGCGCACCCGCGCTCGGAGTCCTCGCGCTGGCCGCGGCGACGGCGCTGCCCGTCATCGGCCACGCGGCGCAGGACAGCAGAAGCCTGGCCCCGTTCGTGCCGACGCCGAACGATGTCGTCGAGCGGATGCTGACCCTGGCCGGCGTCACCGAGGACGACGTCGTGTACGATCTCGGATGCGGTGACGGGCGCATCGTCATTGCCGCCGCACGGGAGTTCGGAGCACGCGGGGTCGGCGTCGACATCGATCCGCAACGCATCGCCGAGGCGAACGCCAACGCGGAGCAGGCCGGCGTCCAGCATCTCGTGCAGTTCATCGAGCAGGACGCGATGGAGGTCGACGTGTCCGACGCCACCGTCGTCACCCTCTACCTGCTCTCGTCGTCGAACGCGCGTCTGAGACCGATTCTGACCCGGCAACTGCGGCCCGGGGCCCGAATCGTATCGCACGCGTTCAGCATGGGCGACTGGGACCCGGACGTCGTCGATCGTTTCGAGGACACCCGCGGAAGCACCCGTACGCTCTACCTGTGGCGGCATGACGGCACCGTCAGGCCTTGACCGGCAGCCGGAGTGGCGAAATTGGCAGACGCGCTGGACTCAAAATCCAGTGGGGTTCACTCCTCGTGTGGGTTCGAGTCCCACCTCCGGCACCACCTGCCGTCCCGTAACCACCGACTCGCCATCCACCCATCAGGAGGTTTGCACCGTGACACGATTCTCCATCGCCGCGGCGATCGCCCTGGCTCTCGCGCTGGCGCCGCTCGGGGCCCAGCAGATTGACAACAGCGACGCTCCGGAGATTCCTTTCGTCTCCGTACCCGACTACCTCAAGTACTCGCCGGAAATGAACCTCGGAGAGATTCTCGCGGTGGCCGAGAACTCCAAGGGACACCTGCTGGTGCTCAACCATCCCGGAACCGCGACCAGCGGGCCCTTGTACGGCAATGCGACGACGCAGCTCTTCGAGTTCGACGACAACGGCAACTTCGTCCGGGAGCTCGGGCAGGGCGTGTACGGACTCGGCTATTCGCACTCGGCCCGTTACGACCGGCACGACAACCTCTGGATCGTGGACAAGGGCACCAACGCGGTGACCAAGTTCAACCCGGCCGGCTACGTGACGATGAATCTCGGGCGGCGCCCGGAAGGCTACGAGCCGCACGAGCACATCGCGCCGGAGGACGCCCGCCACGTCGACGGATACTTCAACGGGCCGACCGACGTCGGGTGGGATCCGGACGACAACATCTACATCAGCGACGGCTACGTCAACTCACGAGTCGCCAAGTTCGACAAGCACGGCAACTGGATAAAGTCCTGGGGCACCTACGGCACGGAGCCGGGACAGATCAGGCTGCCGCACAACCTGGGCGTCGACCGGAACGGCCACGTCTACGTCGCCGACCGCACCAACCGCCGCATCCAGAAGTTCGACTCCGACGGCCACCTGCTGCAGATCATCCATCTGAACGTGCCCTACGACAAGACGCGGCAGCCGGTCCTCGGCAACGTGAATCCCAACGCGCCGGACGAAACGGCGCCGTGGACCATCTGCATCTCCGGAGGCGAGACGCAATACCTGTTCGCATCGGACGTGGAGCCGGGGCGCATCTACAAGATGACGCTGGACGGCAGGGTCCTGGGCTGGCTGGGCGAATCGGGCAGGCAGCTCGGACAGTTCAACTGGGTGCACGGGATTTCGTGCCGCTCGGAAGAAACCCTGTATGTGGCGGACCTGAACAACTGGCGCGTTCAGAAACTGCTGCTCGACCCGCGCGGCAGCTCCACCGAGCAATAGAGCCGGCCGGATCTGCGGGGAAATCGGGAGCTCCGCCGCCGCCGATGGCGGAGGGGCTCCCACCTTGTCCGCGCCGAACTCCAGCTAGCAGCCCGTGGCGGAAGCCCCGCTGCATTCGAGCGACGAGGCATCCCGCCTGGACGGCGTTGCTCCTCGGTCGAATATGCCCAATATGCTCCCTCGTCGCGCCTTGCCACGCGGGCGCCTCGACGCTCTCGGCGCTACGCGGAGTTCCACCACGGACTGCTAGTCGGCGGCCTTGCTCTCCCGCCGGGACGCCCAGTACTTCCGCATCCGCTCCGAGATGGCCCGACGCTGCTCCTCGGTCATCGCCCGCTTCCGCTTCGGAGCAACCACCACCACCTTGCGCGCCTTCCTCTTTCCGCGCGCCGGCTCGGACGAATCCGCCAGCTCTATCGCCTCGATGGCACGTTGTATCGCGACAAGCTGAGTCTTGAGCGCTCTCTCTTCGGTCCTAAGCGCTTCCAGGATTCCGCTCTTCGACATTGTCACCAGCCCCCTTTGGACCGGACCCGCGACCACAGCGCGCGGATCCCGAAACTCACAATTGCGCGACAGTCTACTACAGATTCATATCTATGAAGGGGACCCCCGGCGTTGGGTCGCCATCAGCCGCCGCCGTCTGGCAAACGCGCGCAGGTCCGTTATCTGGTCGAACTCGTCGACGATCTCGCGGCCGATAAGCTCTTCGAGCACGTCTTCGAGCGTTACGATGCCGGCAAATCCTCCGAACTCGTCGATCACCGCCAGCATGTGCCGGCGGCGGGCGAGAAACATGCTGAGCACCCGATCGAGCGCCGCCGCCCCGACCACGAAGTCGATGGGGCGCATCATCGCCTCCAGCGGCGTCTCGAAACGGTCCGCGGCGACCGCTTTCAGGATGTCGACCTTGTGCACGACGCCGACCAGCTCCTCGGGATCCTCGGCGTAGACCGGAATACGGCTGTACTTGCCGAGCTCCTCCATCGCCGCCGCCTCGCGGACGGTCACGGAAGCGCCGAGAATGAAGACCACCGGGCGCGGCGTCATCACCTCCGACACGATGCGTCGCTCGAGCGCGAGGACGTTCTGGATCACGCGGGCCTCATGCGGCTGGAAGTCGCCCGAACGCAGGCCGAGCCTGACCATCGCAAGCAACTCGTCATCGGAGATCCGTTGCTCCTGGGACTCGGAACGAATGACGCGGGTGGCGAGTCGCGTCAGGGCGACGAGCGGGCGGAACAGCGCCACGAGCCATGCCAGCGGCCGGGCGACGAACGGCGCCAGCGCACGTGCGTAGACCACGCCGAGCGTCTTCGGCAGCACCTCCGAGAAGAGCAGGATCGCCAGGGTGAACACGACGGAGAACACCCAGATGCGCGCCGCGCCGAAGGCGCCCGCCGCCAGCGCGCCGGCCAGCGCACCGCCTCCGGTATTCGCGATGGTGTTGAGCGACAGCACGGCGGCGATCGGCCGATCCACCTGGTGCCGCATCCGCTTGAGGATGCGTCCGGAAGGACGCCCGGCCCGGTCGAGGGCCTCGATACGGCCCGCCGGAACCGAATACAGGACCGCCTCGAACAATGAGCAGGCCGCGGATGTTCCTACTACCAGGCCAACCACGACGAGCAACTCCAGCATGGCTGTCTCCGGGTGATGCGGCGGGCCGCCCCGCGATCGAGCGGATCATCGATCGAGACCGACCGCGAGCAGGGTGTCGTCGTTCCGCACGTAGAGCCGCCCGGCGGCCAGCGCCGGATAGGCCCGGACCGTGCCGCGCAGCAGCCGCGAGCGGGCGAGCGGCGTGAAGGCCTCGGGCGAAGCCTCGGCGAGCACCAACTCGCCCGACTCGCGCATGACGATGAGCAGATCGCCGGCCAGCAACACGCTGCCCGCGCCGAATCGAGGCACGTCCCACGCAACGTCTCCGGTCACGAGGGACACCGCCCGCAGGCTGGGGCCGAACTCCTGCCGCCCGTGGTAGCCATAGAGGTAACCGTCCCGGTGCACGCTGGTCGCGTAGTGGTTCGACATCACGTCGTTCGACGTCCACAGCTCGTCGAGACCGGAGCCGGCGACTCGAAACAGGCCGGCGCCGGTGCCGTACTGCGCGGAGACGAAGACGAGGTCGCCGACGACGAGCGGCGTCGCGGCATTGACCGAGGCGCGGATGCGGGCTCGCCAACTGCGGCGAAAGCGTTCCCTTCCGCTGGCCGGATCGAGGCTCACCAGGTTGTCGCGGGTGAAGAACAGCGCGTGCCGGACGCCGCCGAAGGTGGCCCCCACCGGTGACGAGTAGCTCGCCTCCTCGCCGGCCACGGTCCAGAGCACCTCGCCCGAATCGGCATCGAAGGCCACTATCCCGTCGTCCGGGCCCCCGACGTTGGCGATCACGCGTCCGTCCTCGACCAGCGGCGACCCGGCCGCCCCGAAGAACGCCTTGCGGAAGCGGAAGCGCTCGCGCGTGTCGACGCTCCAGACACCGGCGCCGGTGTCCAGATCGACGGCGTGCAACCGCCCCTGGGCCCCGAACGTATAGACGCGGCCGCCCGCGACGACCGGCGCGGAGCGCGGTCCTTCGTCGAATCCGAAGTCGTCACGGTAGGTCGTCGGGTAGTCGTACCGCCAGATGGAAGAACCCGTCCCGGCGTCGAGCGCCTCGAGCACCTCGCGGTCACCCACGCGATGGAAGATCAGCACGCGGCCGCCGGAGACGACGGGGCCGGCGAAGCCCTGGCCGACCGTACGACGCCAGAGCTCGCGGGGCGCCCCATCCGACCAGGAGCGAGCCAGCCGGGGCCCCTGATAGCGGCCGTCCCGCTCGGGGCCCAGGAAGTGCGGCCAGTCCTGCGCGGCGAGAACCGCTCCGGCGCCCAGCAGCAGGATCGCTGCGACGCCCACACGCCATCCGTGCTCCGCCGCCACGCTCCTGCGCATCCTGTCGACAGCCATCATCGTCCCCTCCCGGCTCCGGTCCCGCCCGGCGCCGCTCGCCAATCCCTCGCCAGGGTTGCGTAGACCACATGATCCACGAAATGGTCGTACAGCCACTCCGCCTCGCGCAGCAGCCCTTCTTCCCGCAGGCCGAGCCGGACAGGAATCGCCCGGCTCCGGTGATTGCCCGCGGCGCACCGAATCTCGATACGGTTGAGCCTTCCCGTCGCGAAGGCCCGCGTGATCAGCGCGCGGCACGCGGCCGTCGTCAACCCGCGGCCCTGGTAGGGCTCGCCTATCCAGTATCCGAGCGACGTGCTCCGGTTCCGCCAGTCGACGTGGTGATGACCGACCACGCCGGCGATGCGGCCTTCGACCGTCAGCGCGAGCTGGAGGCCGTCGTTGCGGGCCGCCTGCGCCTGCGCGGCGCGGATGAACGTCCGGGTGTCGTCGACCCGGCGAACGCTGTCCAGCCACGGCAGCCATTGCCGCAGGTGGTCGCGGTTGGCGTCGGTGAGGGAGAAGAGCTCGTCGGCGTCCGTGAGATCGAGCGGGACGAGCCGGCAGCAGTCCGTGACGGGAATCGTCAGCATTGAGAGCCAAGGCGCATCCAGCACCGGCTGGCGCCGATTATAGCCGCGTCACGGCCGGCCGGCGGGGCGGCCGGCGCCGATTGGGGAAACCGCCGCCGCACGTATAATGCGTGCTGCAACGCGCCCGCCACGGAGCAGGCGGTGGACGAGACGGCACTCGTGTCCCGGCATTCGACCTATCTCGACGCGCTCCGTGCCCGTGCGGCCGCGCTGCCGTTCTTCCGGCTCATCGGGCTGGAGGTCGTCGACATGCAGCCCGGACGATCCGTACTCACGATCCGGCACCGTCCGGATCTCGCGCAGCCGGTCGGCATCCTGCACGGCGGCGTCACCGCCGCGCTGGTCGACACCGGCATCGCCTACGCGGTGCTGGCGCGCGACGAGATACGGCCGCTCGTCGAGGCGGGCGGCTCGGTGGTCGCCATCGATCTGCGGATCCGGTATTTTCGACCGGTCGCCGCCGGCAGGCTCACCTGCGTATCCACCGTGACACGCATGGGCCGGAAGATCATCCACGGCGAGAGCATCGTGACCAACGAGCAGGACAAGGAGGTCGCGCGCGGCGACTCCATCTACGGGACCGTGAAGCGGGACGAAATGGCGCGGCACGGAACGCCGGCCGGCGCCATGCATGCGATGCCGGAGGCGGTCCCGCACGCCGGCGCCGAGGAGGAAGCATGAGGATTCATCGTCGACTCGCATCCGTCGCGGTTCTGGTCCCGGTCGTGCTCGCCTGCGCCGCGCCGATCGCCCAGGCGCAGGAGCCGGCAGCGGCCGTCGGCATGATCCCGGTCGAGGGCGAAGGCGCCGGCTACTGGCCGCGGTGGCGCGGACCGTCCGGCCAGGGTCTCGTCGCGGGATCGGGGTACCCCGACCGCTGGAGCGCCACGGAGAACGTCGTCTGGCGCGCGCCCGTACCGGGAAGCGGCAACTCGTCCCCCGTCGTCTGGGGCGACCGCATCTTCCTGACGACCGGCCGCGAAGGCGGGCGCCGCCTGTACGTCCTCGCCTACCGGCGCAGCGACGGGTCGCTGCTGTGGGAGACCGAGGTGGCGCCGGGACCGCGCGAGGCGGTACACCGGAAGAACGGACCGGCGTCGGCCACCCCGGCCACCGACGGGGAGCGCGTGTACGTATCGCTGGGCAGCCGCGGACTGGCTGCGCTCGACCTCGACGGCGAGCTGCTCTGGCACGCCGAGGTGGGGCGCATCAGCAACTACCACGGGCCGGCGGGCTCCCCGCTGCTCTACGAGGACAAGGTCGTCCTCTACCAGGATCAGCGGAGCGGCGGCTTCGTCGCGGCCTACGACAAGGCGACCGGCGACCGCATCTGGCGGACCTCCCGAACCCAGAGCGTCGGCTGGGGAACGCCGGTGGCGATACGGGTCGGGGACCACGACGAGCTCGTCGTCAGCAGCCAGCGGACGGTCAACGCCTACGATCCGGACACCGGGCGGGAGCTGTGGCGCTGCAACGGGAACAACTTCGAGGTCATCCCCACGCCGGTCGTCGAAGCGGGTCTCGTCTTCTGCACGTCGGGCCGCGCCGGTCCGACGCTGGCGATCCGGCCGGGCGGACGGGGCGACGTCACGGATACGCACGTCGCGTGGTCGACGTCGCGCGGCTCGCCGTTCGTGCCTTCGCCGCTCGCAGCCGACGGGTATCTCTACACCATCAACGACATGGTGAGCATCGTCACCTGCTTCGAGGCCGCCACCGGGGAGGTGATGTGGCAGGCGCGGCTCGGCCGCGCGGCCCGCGAAGGCTTCTCGGCATCGCCGGTGCTGGTGGACGGCAAGGTGTTCTTCACCAACGACGACGGGATCACGTTCGTCCTCCGAGCCGGGCCGGAGTTCGAGCTGCTGCACACCAACGACATCGGCGCCCGGACCCTCGCGTCGCCGGCCCTCGTCGACGGGACGTGGTACATCCGGACGGAGGACGAGCTGCTGGCCATCGGCGACCGGTCCTGACCCGACGAAATCGTCGTCCGCGGCTCCGATTGCCGCCCAACCGGACCTGCCTGGGAGTCCGTGCCGTGCCGCGGCGCGGACTCCCAGCTCGGACGCTCAGAAAATCGCCAGCGGGTTCAGCGGCGAGCCGGTCCCGCCCTCGACCGCGAGCGGCGACGCCACCAGCAGGAACTCCCAGCGGCCCTGGCGCGCCGCCTCCGCGGCTACCGCCTCGAGGTCGAGGTTGTCGAACAGCGGCATCCCCATCGCCACGATGGTCATCTGGTGGATCGGCTGCGTCACGCCCTCGACCCCGGACGGGAGCACGTCGTTGGTGCCGTCGGCGCCGAGCATGGCGACGCCGCGCTCCCGGAGCCAGGGCGCGACCGAAGCGTGCAATCCGGCCGCCTCGCGGTTCATCTCCCACGGCCCATGCTCGGCCCGGCGCGCCCAGCGTCCGGTCCGCACGAACAGGATGTCGCCACTCTCGACCCGCAGGCGCGCCTCGCGCTCCCAGGCCTCGAGGTCCTCCACGTGAATCGGCGTTCCCGGCTCGAGGTAGTCGACGCCCTTCAGGCGCGGGATGTCCATCAGGATGCCGCGGCTGACGATGCCCTGCTTGAAATTGGCGATCCCCAGCTTGCCGCAGCCGTCCGCCGTCACCTCGTCGGCGCGGAGGTAGCCGTTGTACAGCGATCCCCCGTGCATCATGTGGCAGAGCGAGTCCATGTGGGAGTGCGCGTAGCCGTGATAGGCGAACGTGTAGCGATCGCTGCGGAAGGGACCGGGGCGATCCGGACCCAGCATCTCGTAGCCGACCGGGGAGGTGACCTCCACGTCGGGCTCGGTCAGGTACGTATGCGAGAGGGACACCGAGACGCCGGCCGTCGCCAGGGCCAGCGCGCCGCGGCGCTTTTCCGGCGTGACGAGATTGAGCGTGCCGAGCTCGTCGTCCGCGCCCCAGCGGCCCCAGTTCGAGAGCTCGCTCATCCAGGCGTCGACCGTCTCCGCGGTCACCCGGTCCTGCCCCTGCGCCCGGAGAGGCGGCGCCGGCGCCGCGAGCCAGGCCCACAGCACCATGCTCAGGAGCGCCACCACACCGATACGGTTTCCTGTCGTACTCATCTTCTGCTCCTCCGGCCGCGATGAACCGAACCCGGCGGCATTCCGCCGCGCATCGACGCTCCGGATTCTACACGCGGGGATCAGCCAACCCGTCGCAGGCTCCGTGTTCGGCCCCAGCCCCCACCGCCCCAGGACCTTGCGCCTCAGAACTCACTGCGTTGCGTTCTACGGCGCAATCTCCTAGAAGCGAAACAGACGGTTGAACTTCACCACGAACGCCCGGTTCTCGAGGCCCGGGAACCGCCGGGTCAGGGTGTCGCGCTCGTCCGTGTAGACGACGAAGAGCTCGCTGCCCGGCTGGTATTCCCACCGCAGACGGATGTTGGTGCCCAGCGAGTCGGCGCCCGAGTTGTACTGCAGCAACGCGGCGACGAACATGCGCGGCGTGAGGGTGTAGATGACGCGCGTAGCGGCGAGCTCGGTCGTGAAGCCGCCCTGCGGCAGCTCGATCCAGTTGAACGACAGCGACGGCTCCACCGCCAACTGCGGCGACAGGTTCACGCGGCCGCGGAAATACCCGACGCTGGTCCACTCGCCTCCGAAGAACTGGCCGCGGTCGAAGGTCAGCCCCCCGGACGTCGTGCGCTGCTGCCCCAGTGCGTAGACGACCCGGGCGTTGGTGAAGGAGTAGCCGCCGATGGGAATCGTGACGTCCTTGTGAATGTCGAAGGGTTTCTTGAGGAACTCGTAGTTGTCGGTGGCGCCGGCGAAGAAGCGGTCCCCGTTCTCGAACTCGATCCCGAAGATCCCCTGCTGCAGGCGCGTCTCGAGCAGGCCCGCCCCGTCGGCGATGTAGTCCAGACTGCCCTCGAACAGGAACTTGCGCACCGCGGCGATCGACCGCGGACGAGGACTGAAGCGGAACGAGCCGAACGAGCGGCGAAAGTCGTCGCGGCGCAGAAAGCCGACCTCCGGGTTGAAGTTCGCGCCGACGCCGAGCCGCTCCAGCACCAGGCCCCAGCGGTCGCCGCTGTACTCGAGCTGCGTCTGGTAGCTGGCGTCGTCGCCGCGCCGCCCCGGCGTCTCGGTGCGGGCGAGATAGGTGTTGACGTTCAGGTTGTCGTAGAAGGAGAACACGCCGTCGACGCCATAGGTATAGCTGGCGCCGGGCGCATCGACCGCAACCGAGCGCCCGGTGAACAGCGCCCCGACGGCGCTCCGGCGCAGCACGTCGCGCTTCAGGCGGGCCACCGCGAAGTTCGTCGGCGCCGTGCCGGCCGCCGATTCCGAGCCGGTCTGCACGTCGAGCAGGCCGACGCTGTAGGGCCCGACCTTTCCTGTGAGCCGGCCGCCACCTTGAATCGGCACCGTCCGCCCGTCGTTCAACCCGATGCGCCGGCTGAAGAAGAGAACCGGCGCGGAGCCGCCGAACCGCTCGCCCCGGAAGTAGTAGGCGGTGGGGCCGCCGCGGAACCCGCCGCCGAAGTCGAAGATCCCCTGCCCCTCGAGGAAGAACTCGCGCTTCTCCGGAAAGAACAGGCTGAAGCGGGTCAGGTTGACCTGCTGCTCGTCCACCTCGACCTGCGCGAAGTCGGTGTTGTAGGTGAGGTCGGCGGTCAGCCCCTGCGTCACGCCGTACTTGACGTCCACCCCGAAGTCGCCGCCGGGGTCGTTCGACAGCCGCGGCGTGGCGTTGAGGTCGGTGGTCACGTCGGAGATGGCGTAGGGCTTGACCTCCAGCCGGGTGCCCGACTCCGGCACCTCGACGCCCACCAGGGTGGGCGCGGACGAGAACCGGAACATCCCCTGGAATGCGAGCGCGGCCGGGATCGGCGTCAGGAAGGACGTCTCGTTCGTGGAAGCCACGTTGCGCTGGAAGTTGATGCCCCAGATCTGGGAGGGTCCGGTGCGGTAGCGGAGCGACTTGAAGGGAATCGCCATCTCCAGCGTCCAGCCCTGCTCGAAGCGGCCGGCCCGCACGTCCCACACCGCGTTCCAGTCCAGATTGGGCGTCCGCTCGTTGGTAATCGTGGCGTCGAACAGCGCCCCGAGGGCGTTGGTGATGAAGTTGAAGCCGTTCCGACGGTCGTAGTAGGTGTCGAGCACCACCGCGAAGGTCTCGTTCCCGAACATGCTGTAGCTGTCGCGCTTCATCTCGTTGGCGATGATGCGTTCCGGGTCGGTGCTCCAGCAACGGGCGGCGACGTAGAAGGTGTCGCGGTCGAACAGCACCCAGACCTCGGTCTGATCCCGGGCCGGCGCCCCTTCGTCCGGCTCCTGCTGGATGAAATCGGTAACCGGCGGCACGGTGAAGTAGACGCGCTCGTCGAGCTGTCCGTCGAGCTGCAGCGGTCCGTCGAGACGAATCGCCCGCATGGTGGCGCGGCCCTCGGCGTCGCGCCGAATGACCTCCGGCGCGATCGGGGGCGGGGGGCCGTGGATGATCGCCGGCGCCATCGCGAACCCGGCGCTGCCGGAGGCGCCCGCCGTCGCGCCGCGCGCGGGCGCGCCGCCGGCCGACGACTCCGCCGTCGCGGCGATCGGTGGCGCCGGATTGCCGGCGGCGCTCGCCGCCGCGTCACGGGGACGGTCCGTGAAGGTCGCGATCGTGGTCCCGCCGGCGGACGGCCGCGTCGCCGCCGGCGACAGCGACCCGGCGACGCGGATCAGGCCGGCGCTCAGCTCGTCCTGAAGCGCGAACAGGCCGGACATCGCCCCGTCCACCGTCGCGGCATGCTCCACGCGTCCGGTCTCCGCGTCCACCAGCTCGGCGGTGACCCGGATCCGGTCGGCAAGCCGCTGGTAGCCGCCGCGCACCAGCCAACGTCCGGGCGGCGGCAAGGCGTACGCGGCGAGGTCGGCGTCGAGCGTCGCGGCGATGCCCTCTCCGATCCAATCGTCGGCGGGGTCGGCGCTGACGTTGCGGAACGGAACCACGCGCATCCCGGAAACCCGGGTCTGTTCGAGTACGCGGGATGCCGGAAACCCCTCGCCCTCCTGCGCCCGCACGTCCGGTGGGTACATGCCGGCGCACAGCGCCAACCAGGCGACAAGAAAACGGCACCTCACAGGAAGTCGAGTCGTTACGGCAGGCAAACGGTGTAGTTTAGCGCGATGTCCTCCTCCATCGAGCTCTGCACGCGGCCGGCGATAGAGCTCGCCCGCGCCATTGCCGCCCGCGAGCTCTCCGCTGTCGAGGTGATGGACGCCCACCTCGCCCGCATCGACCGCGTCAATCCGACGGTCAACGCGATCGTCACGCTCCTGCCCGACGAAGCGCGGCGCGGGGCCGAGGCGGCCGACGCGGCGGTCGCGCGCGGGGACGCGCTCGGTCCGCTGCACGGGCTGCCGGTGGCCCACAAGGACCTCACGTGGACGAAGGGAATTCGGACCACGTTCGGGTGCCGGGCGTTCGAGCACTTCATTCCCGACGCGGATGCGCTCATCGTCGAGCGGCTGCGCGCGGCCGGGGCGATCACGATAGGGAAGACCAACACGCCGGAGCTCGGCGCCGGATCCCAGACGTTCAACGCGCTGTTCGGGGCGACACGCAATCCCTACGACACGACGAAGACGTGCGGCGGCAGCAGCGGCGGCGCGGCGGTGGCGCTCGCCACCGGGATGCTCCCGATCGCGGACGGCAGCGACCTCGGCGGCTCGCTGCGCAACCCGGCCGGCTACTGCAACGTCGTCGGCTTCAGGCCGTCGCCGGGCCGCGTGCCGATCTGGCCGAGCCAGGCTGCCTGGTTCCCCATGGGCGTGCAGGGGCCGATGGCGCGCAACGTGGCCGACGTCGCGCTGATGCTCGGCGCCATCGCCGGTCCGGACCCACGGGCACCGATCTCGCTCCCGGAGCCGGGGACGGTGTTCCACGCGCCACTGGATCGCGGCATGGACGGCGTCCGCGTCGCCTGGAGCCGGGATCTCGGGGGGCTGCCCGTCGACCCGCGCGTGACGGCGGCGATCGACGCCGAGCGCGGTACCTTCGAGCGCCTCGGCTGCGCGGTCGAAGACGCCGAGCCGGACATGAGCGGCGCCGGAGAGGTGTTCGGCGTGTGGCGCGCCTGGTACTTCGAGGCCTGCTACGGGACGCTGCTCGACCGGCACCGGGAGCTGTTGAAGGACACGGTCGTCTGGAACATCGAAGAGGGGCGGCGGCTGACCGGCCCCCGCCTCGGCGAAGCGGCGCGGGCGTGGAGCGCGCTGCTCGACCGCGTGCGCCGCTTCTTCGAGCGCCACGACTTCCTGGTGCTCCCGGTCAGCCAGGTGCCGCCGTTCGACGTCGACCAGCCCTACGTGACCGCGATCGACGGCGTGAAGATGGAGACGTATCTCGACTGGATGAGCTCCTGCGCGCACGTCTCCGTGCTCGGCCTGCCGGCGATCTCCGTTCCCTGCGGCTTCACGGACGACGGCCTGCCAGTGGGCGTCCAGATCGTGGGCCGCCAGCACGACGACCTGGGCGTGCTGCGGCTCGCGCACGCCTTCGAGCAGGCCAACGGAGCCGGCCTGCGCCGGCCGCCGATCGACGATCTCGCACGAGGTGAGAGTGCGTGAGCGCTCTCCCCGGCCGCGACATCGACCGTTTCATCCACTCGCTGTTTGCCAGCGTGCTGTTTCTCACCGTCCTGTTTCTCTGGAACCGTACTTACGAACGGTCCTGTCTGGCGCTCGCCCTTCCCGGCCTGACGTTTCTCATGATCTTCCATGGCCTGTTGGAGTACCGACTGGAGAGGAAGCGCTTCTCCGTCGACTACTACCTCGACCGCGCCTCACCTCTGCACGGCTGGTTCAGGAGGACAGGGTTGTCGGCAACGATCTCCCTGGTCGTGGCCCTGCCGCTGGCGGCGTTCCTGTCCGTCTTCGCGGCGCGCTCGCGGCCGACCGACTGGTACTTCCTGTTCGCGGCGGCAACCGCGGCGCCGCTGCTTCATCACGCGCTGGGGCGCTGGCCCGGGAGGCACTTCAGGAGCAACGAAGGCGACACACGGAGACCAACCCTCGCGGACATCCTCGTCGCGCGCCTGGCGGGCACGGTGCTGCTGGCCGGCGTCGTCGCCGCCTACATCTACGCCGGCTATTACCTGATACCCGTGCCCGAGGGCATCTTCCCCGAATCGATGGAACGGACCGTGGAGGCGTTCTCGGCCCGCGCGCGCTCGGCATGCCCGATCGTCGAGGACACGCTCCTGATCGCGGCCCAGCTCGACGGGCTGTCCTGGTACTTCGTTACGTCCGCGGCAACCTCGGCGTGGCTGCATGACGGAATCCGGCCGGTCGTATGGGCCGCCTTCTTCCTGAACGCCGCCATGGTGTTCGGCGGGTTCGTGCGCGGGCTCGAGGGGGCGATCCTGCTCGCCTGCCGGTTCGGGCGTCATCGAAAGGACGAGTGATGTCGAACAGAAACGCGAACGACGAAGTGGCGGCACATCCAATTCTGGCGGCCGCTGAGGGCGCAGCGCTCCAGAGGGCCTGATCCTGCTCGCCTGCCGCGCACCGGAACGGTATCGTAGGGACTGACGCATGCTGCGGCCGAGACCTCGACCTGCGCCCGAGCGGAGCGGCGTCGCGACCTGGACGCGGCGGACCGTCCTGCTGCTGGCGTCCGGTACGCTGCTGTGCATCGTGGCCGCGGGCACCGTGGTCGACCCGCTGCTGTACATCGGCCCGCCCCGCGTCGAGCCGCCTTCTCCCAGCGCCGACGCGGGCCCGCCGTGCCCGGACGTGGCCCTCCTCCCGGGGAGCCGCGCGCCGCTGACGGATGCCGAGCTGGCACTGGTGGCGCGGAACCGGTGGCACGGGCTTCGGACGCGCCTGCGCCGCGAGCCGCTCCCGCGGACCGAACGGACGCTCGGGGTGCAGTTGGACGCGGCGTTCGAGCCGGCGTACGCGCGCATTCCCGCGTTTCTGGACTGGCACTATTCGGTCGCGGGGCAGTACACGCAACTCGCCCAGGCGACGCTCGGCCGACTGCTGGAGTCGGAGGCCGCACAGGCGGCTCTCGACCGCCTGCAGACATCGCCGCTCGGCCGGACGCTCCTCGAACGACTGGGCGAATCGGACGCCGCCCGGGCGGCCCTCCACCGGCTGCAGGACTCGGAAACCGTCCGCACCGCGCTCGACGAGCTGCGGCGGGGGGTGGACTCGCGCCTGTTCTCCGATCTGCCGGACCGCATCCGCGACGCATCCGACCATGTCGAGCGCGTGATGAAGGAAGAGCTGCGCGCGCTGGTCGAGCGGCGCATCCGCGAGGAAGTGCAGACGTTGCCGTCCTCCGCATACGCCGGGGACTCGACGCCGTGCCCCGGCGGTGACGTCCCCGACCCGCGGATCGTCTACGCGAGCATGTTGCAGGCGGCGACCCCACGAACGCTCGCGAGGTTCACCGCTTCCGCCGCCCCGACCGGCCTCCTGGCGGCCGGCGCCGTGCTGCGCGGCGGGGCCGCGGCCGGAGCGCTCGTCAGGAACCTGTCCGGCCGGCTGTTCTCCCGCGCCGCGAGCCGGACGGCGGGCACAATCGGCGCCGCGTTGGGAGGCTTGGCCGCCGGTGCCGCGGCGTGGCTGCTGGTCGATTTTGCCGTCCTTTTCGTCGACGAGCGGCTCAACCGGGACGATCTCGAGCAGGAGCTGATCCGCCTGGTGGACGAGCGGAAGGCGGAGGTCGAAGCGGCGCTCGCGACCTCGGTCGAAGACGCAAGGTTGGACGCGCTGGGCAGCCGCACGCCGTCCGACCTTACGAGCAGTATTCGACCGGGCGATTGAGAGCAATCGCCGGCTGCGGCGGTCCGCTGACTGCGGGACCCGCCGCCGGGTCACGAGCGGCTCGCGCGGCCGAGGCCCGGAGCAGGAGCCTCGTTGCACGCGCAACGGCGATGCACTCCGCCCGGACGCCGAAGCGCCAGGAGTCTGCGCCGAAGAAACGGCGCAGATTCCTCGTCAGGCCCGGTCGGGCGACGATCGGAGCCGTCAGGCGAAACGATTGTCGCGCTAGAATGCGGTCGTCGCGCACGTGATCATCCATCCTCGCGGGAGGCTCCGAATGCCAGCTCGATTCAGTCGAATCCAGGCGCTGCTCGCCGCCGTCGCCCTTTCCGCCGCCGGCCTGATGCTCGACGGCCGCACCGTCTCCGCACGGCAGGCGATGACGCTCGACGCCGACGACATCGGCGGCGTGGTCAGCGGCCCGAACGGCCCCGAGGCAAGCGTCTGGGTCATTGCCGAGACCGACGACTTCCCCACTCGCCTGCGCAAGATCGTGGTGACGGACGACGAGGGACGGTACGTCCTGCCGGACCTCCCCGACGCCGACTACGAGGTCTGGGTCCGCGGCTACGGCCTCACCGACTCGCCGAAGGTGGCGGGCCGGCCCGGCCAGAGTCTCGATCTGACGGCCGTAATCGCCACGGATCCGCAGGAGGCCGCCGCGGTCTACCCGGCCAACTACTGGTACGCGCTGATGCAGGTGCCCGACCCGTCCGAGTTTCCCGGCACGGGCGCGGACGGGAACGGCATCCCGCCGACCGTGCGCACGCAGGCCCACTGGGTCGACCTGCTCAAGCAGGGCTGCCAGCTCTGCCACCAGCTCGGGAACCTGGCGACCCGCGAGATCCCGAACGCCGCGGACTTCGACTCCACCGAGGCGGCCTGGGCGCACCGCATCCTGACCGGCCAGCGGGCCTCCAACATGGGCGCCACCATCAACCGCTTCGGGCGCCGGCGCGCGATCGCGTCCTACGCGGAGTGGACCGACCGGATCATGGCCGGCGAGGTGCCCCCGCAGCCGGAACGGCCGCGGGGACGCGAGCGCGACGTCGTGCTCACGATGTGGGAGTGGGGCGGCGAGACCGGCTACATCCACGACGAGATCGCCAGCGACAAGCGCGATCCGAGCGTCAACGCCGGCGGCCCCGTCTACGGCGTCGAGTTCGCCGGCGACAAGCTGGTCTGGGTGGACCCGAGCAGCAGCGAGGCGCACGAGGTCGTGCTGCCGGTGCGGGACACGCCCGGAGAAGGCGACTTCCGGTCGTACATCGCCCAGGAGATGCCGAACCCGTCCTTCTACTACGGCGACGAGCTGATCTGGAACAACCCCGGCAATCCGCACAACCCGATGATGGACGCCGAGGGGCGCGTCTGGATGACCCACCAGATCCGGGGCCCCGGCAACCCCGACTGGTGCCGCGAGGGGTCGGACAATCCGTTCGCGCGGTACTACCCAATCGACCGGGCCGCCCGGCACGTCGCCTACTACGACCCGGCGAACGAGCACGTGGAGCTCATCGACACCTGCTTCAACACGCACCACCTGCAGTTCGGCTTCGACGCGGACGACACGCTGTACCTGAGCTCGGTGAGCGACGTGATCGGCTGGGTGAACACGAAGACCTACGCCGAGACCGGCGACGAGCAGGCGTCGCAGGGCTGGTGCCCGACCATCGTCGACACCACCGGCGACGGGCGCATCGGCGAGTGGACGGGCCTGCGCGAGGATCCGGATCCGGCGAAGGACCGCCAACTGGGCCGCGGCTGGTACGGCATCGTCCCCGATCCGACCGCGGAGAACGTGGTCTGGGCCGCGTCGGCCGGCGTCCCCGGCCAGATCGTGCGGCTGTCCATCGGCGACAACCCGCCGGAGACGTGCGTCTCGGAGTACTACCAGCCGCCGTTCGAGAACCCGGACGCGCCGGTCCAGGGCTACTCGCCGCGCGGTGTCGACATCGACCGCAACGGCATCGTCTGGACCGCGCTGTCGGGCAGCGGGCACGTCGCGAAGTTCGACCGCAGCCGCTGCGCGGTGCTGAACGGCCCGACCGCCACCGGCCAGCACTGCCCCGAGGGTTGGACGCTCTACGCCACGCCGGGACCGCAGATGCAGGGCGTGGACGCGCACGGCAGCGCCGACTTCCACTATTACAACTGGGTGGACCAGTTCAACACGCTCGGCCTCGGCGAGAACGTACCCATCGCCACCGGCTCGACATCGGACTCGCTACTCGCGTTCCTGCCGGAGCAGGAGGAGTTCGTCACCATGCGCGTCCCCTACCCGCTCGGGTTCTACTCGCGCGGCATGGACGGGCGCATCGACGACCCGGACGCCGGCTGGAAGGGACGCGCGGTGTGGGCCGACTACGGCACGAACGCCGTCTGGCACATCGAGGGCGGCAAGGGCACGCAGGGCAACCTGGTGAAGTTCCAGGTGCGCCCGCACCCGCTGGCGCACTAGCCGGGCTGTTGCCCAGGGTACCCGGAAGACCAGGCCGCCGGTTCCCGATGAGGATTACCGGCGGCCTGTCGATACCGACTACCCCTACCTGACCGAAGCGGACCTGCGCGCGGCGCTCGCCTTCGGGGCGGCCGCCAGCGCGCACCGCGTCCCGGCTGTCACGTGACAATCGGCTCACCGCGCAGTCTGCCGCCTGGGCTGGCCCGATGATTCCGACTCTGCCGATCGCTCGCAGCAGCAGGACTATCGATTGAGCGTGGCGTCGAAGCGATGATCAGCCCGCGACGACGAGAGGCTCGATCACGCTGACGTCGGCCGTGGCGCGGGCGCGATCGAGATCGTACATTCGCTGGAGGTTCAGCCAGAACTCCGGAGTCATGGCCAGGGCTCGACCGATGCGGAGCGCGGTGTCCGCCGTGACGGAACGGCGCCCGTGAACGATGTCGTTGATGCGACGCGGCGGGACGCCAATCGTGCGCGCCAAACGGTACTGGCTGATCCCGAGCTCGGCGAGGATCTCGGCCAGATGCTCTCCGGGATGGATCGGATCCAGGCGGGCCATGAAACTCTGCTCCCTAATCATAGTCGGTGACTTCGATCTCCCGTGCGCCCTGACGGGTCCAGCGAAAGCAGACGCGCCACTGGTCGTTGATGCGGATGCTGTGCTGCCCCTTTCTGTCGCCGCTCAACGCCTTGAGGCGATGCGACGGCGGCAACCGCAGGTCCGACAATGCCGTCGCGGCTACCACCCGCTGAAGTCGCATGCGCGCCCGACGCTGGATGTCGACTGGAAGGCGCCGAACAGACTGGCCCTCGAGAATACGCTTCGAAGCAGCGTCCCTGAACCGAGCCACCCATCCGATGTTACCGCGATCAGCACCGCACAAGTGGAACCGCTACAGCAAGGGTTCATCGCCGGCCTCGACCGTCTCGAGCGCAGATCCAGTCGACGACTTCATCGAGCGTCTCGGCATCGGCCAACTCCTCCCATGCATCGTCGGCGTGGCCGGGCTGAGGACGTGTCAGACGGAAGCGCCATCGACTGACGCCGCGCCGGAGCTCACCGGTCGGGCTTGTCGGTCCTTGAACCACCACTGACCAACCGGACATGAGCCTGAAGCGGTACTCCCCGATGCGCGCCCCTCTCTCGGTCCAACCACAGAACCGAACCTGCGGACAACGGGCGGCCACAGCGAGACGCAACGCCTCCAACTCTTCCGCGGAAGCGCCATATGATGCGGCGAGTCACGACTCGTCATCCTGCCGGCGAGGGACATCGTCGGCAAGCGCCGCGTCGAACGCCTCCCTTTCCTGCCTGAGCCAGCGCTCGCCTCCCCCGACCGCGGCGAACATGTCCTTTCCGATACCGCGCAGGTCGCGGATCGCGTTACGCACCGGCTGGCGACGACCGGTCTCCGAGCGTTGATCGACACCCACTACACCGGCCTCCTCGTACCCCGCTACTCCTCAACCAGGTGCCGCCCCCGGAGCGGCCGGCCGGGCTGAACGCCCTCGACCAGCGCGCCGTCACGGACGACGAACGTGCCGGCGACCAGCACGTGCTCGATGCCGGCGGAGTACCGGTCCGGAGCGTCGTAGGTGGCGCGGTCGATGATCCGCTCCGGGTCGAAAATCGTCAGGTCGGCGTCGCTGCCCACCTGCACGCGGCCCTTGCGGGCCATCTCCGGCACGATCGATTCGAGCCGCCGGGCCGGCAGCAGGGTCATCTTCCGGAGGGCGTCCATCAGCGACAGCGCACCCCGCTCGCGGACGTAGTAGCCGAGGATGCGGGCGAACGTGCCCGCGCCGCGGGGATGCGACCGGCCCTGGCTGAACGGAATACCGTCGCTGGCCGCGATGACGTCGGGCTGGCTGACGATCCACTCGTTGATCTCTTCCGAGCGGCCGTGCATGATCACCCACCCCCCCTGTTGCCGGTAGCGCTCGAACGTCTCGGGGGTCAGCCGCTCGCCGGTGTCGACCCACTGCAGGGCGCGGTAGGCCGCGCGCGGGCGATCCACCCACCCGTCGAACAGCGGCGACTCGATGAGCGAGGCGCTGGCCGTGTAGGGATAGGCCTCGGTCGTGACGTCGATGTCCCGTTCGCGCGCCCCGCGGATCATCGCGAGCGCCTCCTCCGCGCGCTCGCCCGAGGTGCTGTTCATGTGCACGACGTGGAGCGCCGCGCCGGTGACCGCGGCGTTCGCGATCACCTCCTGGAAAGGCGCGAGCGCGCCGCCGCGCCGGAAGGCGGCCGCCGAACGCAGGTGGATGAACACCGGCGCCTCGTGCCCGGCCGCCACCTCGAACATCCGCAGCAGCTCCCGGTGGCTCACCCCGGGGGTGTAGCTCAACCCGAAGCCGAGCCCGATGCCGCCCTCGCGCAGGCCGCGCTCCATGAGCTCCCGCAGCCGGACGAGCTCCTCGTCGCTCGCGGCGCGATAGAGGGTGTCGTCGCCGCTCTCGCCCAGCGAGAACGTCCCGTCCGCGTTGCCGCGGGCGAAGATGCTTCCGAGGGCGCGAATCCGCGCCCCCTGGTGGCTCACCGACGCGCCGTAGTTGATGAGCGACGCGCCGGCGCGGCGGCTGTACCAGCCTTCGACGGGATAGGCCCCGATCTCCAGCTCCAGCGCCGTCGTCACGCCGTCCATCGCCTGGTACCGGCTGCTGGCCGGATCCTGCCCGTGCGCGTGCAGGTCGACGAAACCGGGCGCGACCACCAGGCCCGCGGCATCGACGGTCGCAGCCCCGGTCAGCGGAGACTCGGAAACCGCCGCCACGGCGCCGTCGCGGATACCGACGTGGCGCACCGCGTCCAGCCCGCTCTCGGGGTCCAGGACCCGGCCCCCGGCGATGACCAGATCGAGTGCCTGGACCGCCTCCGCGACCGGCTCCATCGGCGGCGGCTCGCTTCCCCCGCACCCCAATGCGCACAGGACGGCAAGCGCCGGCACGCCGGCCCGGCCCCAACGGCCGCGCGGCGCTGCCTTCTCGTGTCCGACCGTCCGACGTGACGACGCCTGTCGAGGATTGGTCTCCATCACCACAACCCCAGCACCTTCCACCACGCGATTCCGACCGCCAGCCAGATGACCAGGTTCACGACCGACGAGTAGAACCCGGCGCGCCACCAGTCGCGCAGGCTGACGTAGCCCTCGATGAAGATGACCGGCGAGGTCGTCGTGCCGTAGTGGGTGAGGCAGGCCTGCAGGTTGTTCAGGAAGAGCAGGCTGTAGACCGCGATCCCGGCCGGCGCGCCGACCCCGACGAGCAGCGTGACGAACGGACCGTAGAGCGCCAGCGCGTGCACCGTCGTGCTGGCGAAGAAGTAGTGCGTGTAGAAGTAGATGACCAGCGTGACGACGAGCACCGCGATCCAGGGGACGCCGGTGAACCAGAGGCCGACCCACTCGGAGAACGCCACCGTCACCCCGGTCTCGTTCAACAGGCCGCCCAGGGTGAGCAGCCCGCCGTACCAGACGAAGACGTCCCATGCGGATCGTTCGCCGAGCGCGGCCTCCCAGGTCAGGGTGCCGGAGATGAAGAGCACGCCGAGCCCGACGAAGGCGACCAGACCGGGCGACAGCCAGTCGACGTAGGACGACAGCACCCAGAAGCCGATGAGGAAGAGGAACACGCCGAGCACGATCGCCTCGGCGCCCCGGATCGGCCCCAGCGAGTCGAGCTCCCGCTGGGCGAAGTCGCGCGCCGCCGGCGTATGCCGGATGTCCGGCGGCACGATCCGCAGCACCAGCAGCGGCACCGCCAGGCTCGACACGATGCCCGGCGCCAGCCCGGCGATGAACCAGCTCGTCCACGTGACCTCGACGCCGGCGAACTCGCGCGCCAGGTCGCCGAGCAGCAGGTTGGCGGCGCTGCTGTAGAAGAACATCGCCGAGGCGATGGTGCTCGTCTGGTACATGCACGTCATCAGGAACGTGCCGAGCCGCCGCGAGGTCGCTCCGGGCTCCGACTCGTAGAGCGTGCTGATGCTGCGGGCGATCGGGAAGACGATGCTGGCCGACCGGGCGGTGATCGACGGCACGCCGGTGGCGAGCGTCAGGTCCGTCAGGTGCAGCGCGTAGCCGAGACCGAGCGACGTCTGCCCGATGGCGCGCACGAACCAGAGTGCGATGCGCCGCGCGAGGCCGCACTCGCGCAGCGCCCGCGACATCATCATGGCGGCCAGCACCATCCAGACGGATGCCGCGGAGTAGCCCTGCAGCGCCCGCCCCATCGGCACGCCCCCGACCAGGATCACCGCCGTGATGCCGAGCAGCACCACCTGCGAGCCGGGCAGCGGCTGGAGCATCAGCCCGGCGATGATGGCGAAGAAGACGCCGGTGATGCGCCAGCCCGCGGCATCGACGCCTTCCGGGGCCGGCAGCACGTGCGCGACGAGCAGGTAGATGCCGAGCAGGGCGAGCAGCCGGGCCGGCTTGCCAGCCATGCGGCTAGCCGACCCGCTCGAGGACCGCGGCCAGCCCCTGACCGACGCCGATGCAGAGCGTGACCAGGGCGTAGCGGCCCTCGCTGCGCTGCAACTGCCGGACGGCGGTCAGCGTCAGCCGGGCGCCCGAGGCACCGAGGGGATGGCCGATCGCGATGGCGCCGCCGTTGGGGTTCACGCGGCTGTCCTCCGGATCGATCTCCAACGCCTTCAGGCAGCCGAGCACCTGCGTGGCGAACGCCTCGTTGATCTCGATGACGTCCATGTCGGCCAGGGTCAGCCCGGCCCGAGCCAGGGCCTTGCGCGAAGCAGGCACGGGGCCCAGCCCCATGACCCGGGGCTCGACCCCGGCGGCCGCCGCCGTAACGATACGCGCCAGCGGCGCCGCGCCCACCTCCTCACCCACCGCGCGCGATCCGACGAGGAGCGCCGCGGCCCCGTCGTTGATGCCGGACGCATTGCCGGCCGTGACCACACCGCCGTCCGTCAGGGGGCGCAACGTGGCCAGCTTCTCCAGGCTGGTCCCCGGACGCGGGTGCTCGTCGTCGGCCACCTCGCTGGTCTGCCCGCGCTTGGGGCCCGACACGGTGACCGGATGCAGCTCGCCGGAATAGAAGCACCCGGACCTGGCCTGGGCATAGCGCGCCTGCGACCGGGCGGCGAAGCGGTCGCTCTCGTCGCGCCCGATGCCGAGGTCCTTCGCCACCTCCTCGGCCGTCTCGTGCATGGCGTGATCGCCGAACGCGGCGGTGGCCCGCCGGTTGGGAAAGCGCGACCCGAGGGTGGTATCGAACGTCGTGAGCTGCCGGCCGTAAGCGCGCTCCGCCTTCGCCATCACGAACGGCGCCCGGCTCATGCTCTCCACGCCGCCGGCCACGAACAGGTCGCCCTGCCCGCACGCCACGGCCCGCGAGGCATCGACCACCGCAGCCAGACCGCTCGCGCACAGCCGGTTCACGGTCATGCCGGCCACCTCGACCGGCAGGCCGCCGAGCAGTCCGGCGCGCCGCGCGACGTTGCGGCAGTCCTCGCCCGCCTGGTTCGTGCAGCCGGCGATTACATCCTCGAACCGGTCTGCAGGAAACGGGCTGCGCTCGACGAGCGCGCCGACCAGGTCGCCGAGGAGGTCGTCGGGGCGGACCGGCGCGAGCGCACCGGCGTGGCGACCGAACGGTGTCCGCAGGCCGTCGTAGATGAAGGCGTCGATCATCGGGCCATTATAGGGGTCTCGCACGGAACGGCTTCGCCGTCCGGTCGCCCCGCCCCTGGCTCTCCGGATCGGCCGCTCGCGTTCGCATTACATTTCCGGCCAATCCGTGCGATAGTAAGGACAGGATGGAGACCGCAAGGATCACCGCCAAGGGTCAGATCACGATCCCGAAGAAGGTCCGGACGGGGATGGCCGTAGACGCAGGCGACCGTCTGGCCTTCGAGCTCGACGACGACGGCGGGGTGCGCATCGTTCCCGTGAGGCAGCCCATGAAGCCGCTGCGAGGATTCCTCTCGGAATACGCCACCGGCCGGAAAGTGGACGACGAACGGATCCGCGGGGTGCTCCGCCGGCGGGCCGGGGAAAAGCACGGGCGGCCATGATCGCGTTCGACACCAATGTCCTGCTGCGGCTGCTGCTCAACGACGACGCGGATCAGGCCAGACAGGCACAGGTCCTGATCGACCGTGCCGTGGCCGCGTCCGACAGGGTGTTGCTGCCGGACATCGTGCTCTGCGAGCTGGAGTGGGTGCTGGAATCGGTCTACGCGTTTCCCCGGGCAAGAATCGCGACGACGGTGCGGCGGCTCCTGGACGCGGAGGAATTCGCATTCATGAACCGGGCTGCGGTTGGACAGGCGCTTGAGCGCTACGCACGCGGCAAGGCAGACTTCTCGGACTATCTGCTTGGCGAATCCGCCACGCGGGCGGGCGCCACCACTACATACACGTTCGATCGCGCACTTGGCCGCGGCCCCGGGTTCAGCCGTCCGCCTTGACGAAACCCGCCGCGAGGAAGCCCCGGCCATCAGCGCCGGCGCATCACTGCCACGCGGGGTTCCACCACGGGCTGCTAGCCTCCTTCTGGAGGCCATCCTCCTTGGTGAGCGTGACATCTGCCCGTGCCGCGGCCATGTGGCGCCTCCCTTCGGGTTGTTGTTCGCCGTCAGATTCACTCCACGTGCAGCGCTCGCGTCAGGTCCAGCTTCAGGATGCGGCGCGCCGGTTCGACATGGGCAGCGGCGGCGTCCCCCGCGATCAGCAGCAGCGCACCTCCCCACGCCACCGGATCCGCCAGCGTGACGCCCGGGATCACTTGCGATGCGAGACGCGTCACACCGAACGCCAGGACGGCGCCGACCCCGGCGCCCAGGCCGACGACCCATACACCGGTCGACAGTACGAGTCGGACCAGGCTTGCGGAGCGTGCGCCCAGCGCCGAACGGATCGCGAACTCCCGCGTGCGCCGCTGGACGAGGTAGGCGACTACCCCGTAGAGCCCGACGGCGCCCAGCAGCATGGCCACGATTCCGGCGGCACCCGATACGGATGCCGCGATCCGCACCGGGAGCATCGTGACGTCGGCAATCTCCCGCAGCGTATCCCCCTGGAAAAAGAAGAAGAGATCCGGCTCCATCAGGCGGAACTCGCGCCGAATGTCGGCGGCCCGGGCCGCCGCGTCGCCCTCCGTCCGGGCCAGCAGCACGGCGCTCGCCTGCGCGTGCTGCGACGCGGCGACATGCAGGTAGGGTCCGGGCGCCTCGGTCGGGAATCGCACCTTGTAGTCGGCCGCCACGCCGACGACCTCGTACTCGGGCCCATCCGGCTCGCCCAGACGAAACCGCCGCCCGACCGGTGTTCCGGCCGGCCAGAAGCGCAGGGCCATGGCTTCGTTGACGATGGCGACGCGCGGTGATTCGCGCGTGTCGGCCGTATTGAAGGTCCGCCCCTGCAGCAGCGGGACGCCCAACGTGCCGAAGTAGTCCGGCGACACGGCGGCCCAGGGTATCGGAGCCCCGCGGTCGGCCGGACCATGAAGGCCCGGCACCCGGATGACCGTCGTGCTGTACGAGATGGCATCCAGGGGAGCGCGCGACGCCAGCGCCGCCGCCTCCACCCCCGGCATCGATCGCACCCGGTCGAGCGCGCCGCGCATGAAGCGCTCCTCCCGCTCCGGGTCGTAGCCGTTCATCTCCAGGTCGGTGCTGACCGCCACCACGCGGTCCGGGTCGAACTCGAAAGAGGCATCCGCCGTCGCCGCCAACGCGCTGCGCCCCAGGAGACCCGCAAGCACCAGCAGAGGGACCGTCGCCGCCAACTGCGCCGCCACCAGGGCATCGCGCACGAACCACCGACGACCGCCGGCGCGCGCGACCGCGACGGCGCCGCCCAGTTCCCGCACCAGACTCGACCGCGTGGCGCCGAGAGCCGGCACGAGACCTGCCAGCATGCCCGTTCCGATCGCCAACGCCGCCGTGAACAGGAACGCGCGCCCGCTCAGCGCGAACTCGAAGCTGTACGGGAGAGACCGGATGGGGGATTCCACCGCCCCGGCCACGCGCAGCATGGCCCACGCCATGGCCAGCCCCATCGCGGCGCCGAACGACGATAGGACGAGCGTCTCCGTCAACAACTGCTGCACGATACGCCGCCGGCTCGCGCCCATGGCGAGCCGCACGCCTATCTCCCGCCGCCGCGCGCCGGCGCGGGCCAGCAGCATGCCCATCACGTTTGCGCACGCCACCAGCAGGACGACTCCGACCATGAGCATGGCGGCGGCCGCTCCGAAGTACGCCGGTCCTGCCGCGTCCGGCGTCAGACGCACGTCGTCCGTCAGGGTCAACGATACGTGCAGGCCCTCGTTGGAACCGGGAAAGATGGCGGCCAGCTCGGCCATGATGGAATCGAGGTTCGCGTCCGCCTGCGCCAGACTGACGTCGTCCCGAAGCCTTCCCTTGATGAACATCCAGCGCTGCCCGCGGCGTTCGAGCCGCGTCTCGCCGGGGGAGGCCACGAATACCGAGCTGCCGACCGGCGTCACGTCGTCCACCCGGGTCATCGGGATCCACACGTCCCCGCCGGGAATGGGCGGCATGCCGTAGAACTCCGGGGGTGCGACGCCGATGACCACATACGGCCGTGACCCGATATGCAGGTCCCGTCCGACGACCGCCGGATCCCGTCCGAACGCTCGTTCCCACAACCCGGTGGAAATCACAGCCACGCGAGCGGCGGCCGGGCGATCGTCGTCCGGCGTGAGCGGTCGGCCCAGCACGGGCTGGACACCGAGAAACTGGAAGTAGTTGCCGGTCACGGCTTCGCCCATCACGAGGTCGACGTCCTCGCCCACCCGCACCACCGTGCGCATCGGCGCGTGGGCCGCCATGTCCGTGAACACGCCGTTCGCCGCACGGAGGTCGAGGTAGTCCGGATAGGAGTTCGGCGCGTGCGGACCGGTGCCGGGATGGCTCGAGTAAACGTCGACGAGCTGCGCCGGACGAACGACCGGCAACGGGTGGAGCAGGATGCCGTCGATGACCGTGAAGACCGACGCGTTGAAGCCGATCGGGATGGCCAGCGACACGACGGCGGCAACGGTGAAGCCCGGATTCCGACGCGCACCGCGCAGCGCGTAGCCGATGTCGCGGACCAGGTCCTCCAGCGGGCGTCCACCGCGCGCATCCCGGACCGCCTCCCGGATGGCGTCGACGCCGCCCAGGCGCAGCCGCGCCCGCCGGCGGGCCTCGCTTGGATCCATACCCGCGCGCAGGTTCTTGCCCGCCTCCATCTCCAGATGGAAGCGCAGCTCCTCGGCGGTCTCGTCGTCCGCCCGCCGGCGGCGGAAGAGCCCGCGAAACAGCCGCACGAGTCGGGCTGCCGGATTCACCGCGTGCCCCCGGCCCAATTCAAGACGCCGTTGACCGCACTCACGATGCGCTCCCACTCCTCGCGCTCCGCCGCGATCTGCCGCCGGCCGAGGTCAGTGAGGAAGTAGTAGCGCGCCCGGCGGTTGTTCTCCGTGATCCGCCATTCCGAGTCGACCCAGCCCTTCCGCTTCATGCGCTGGAGGGCCGGATACAGAGTCCCCTGCTGGATCGCGAACACATCGCCCGACATCGTCTCGATCCGCTGGGCGAGTCCCCAGCCGTGCATCGGCTCCAGCGCGAGGGTACGCAGCACGAGGAGCTCGAGCGTGCCCTGCAGAACGTCGGTCCGGTCTGTACCCATTCGGACTCCTTTTTGTCTTCAAAATGAATTGTGGCGCAGCTTCTTCAGATTGTCAAAATGAAACTGGAGGCCTCCCGGGTGGGCGTGGCGCGGGGTATGCAAAAGGCGGGAGCCAGCCGGCGGACGATGGCCCGGATCCACCGCGGGGGCGTGGGTTACACGAGTATCCGGAGCCCCTCCAGCTCGGCAGCCGACAAGAGCCGTTGATCCCGACAGGCGAAGGCAAGCGACCCCGCGAGCTGTTCCTGGACCAGGAGGGCCGCCCCGAGCTGCCCCGCATCGGCGGCGCGCAACGCGTGCCGCGCCAGCACCGCATTCGCCCGAGTCCGGACCGCGAGCACTTCGGTCACTTCGTCCCAGCCATCGGCGAGGACACCGAGCCGCTCGAGTACCTCCCGGCGTTGGGACCGCGAGAGCAACCCCTCGCGCGTCCGGCGCTCGACGGCACTCGTGAGCTCCGTCCGCGTCCAGACCCACGTGACGATGTGGTCGTCCTCGGAAAGCCAACCGCGAACCAGATCGCTGTCGGCCTCGCCAACAATCAGGGGAACGAGCGCCGACGCGTCCCAGTACCTCAAAACCGATCCGCCCGGTCCTCGGCCAGCGCGTCCGAGAGGCTGACCGGCAGAGCCAGTGGCGGCGATTCCAGTATCGCCGCGACGCCTCCCGCACCCGGCCGCAACAGGCCGGCGCCGATCAGCCGCTCGCGGATTCCCCTCTCGCCTCCCGCTTCGGGAGGCACGAGCCTGGCGACGGGCGCACCCCGGTCGAGGACCTCGACCTCGCCGCCGCGACGGACTTCCCGGAGATACCGCGAAAGGTTCGCCTTCAATTCGGAAACCGATGCAGTGCTCATCGTGACCAGTATGGTCTCCACCTACAAGTCATGCAAGTCATTCCGCACCGGCCTTCCAGACGTCCGGGCTCAACTGCGACGGGGGGTTCTGCCTTGGAGCTACATTCCGAGCAGGTTCGCGCGGAGCTTGGTGAGCCCCTGTCCGACGGCCCAGAGATCGAGCTCGATAGACGCCAGCTCGTCGACGACGGGAACGGCAAGACCGTTCTCGCGGAGATCGATCGCCTTGATATAGGTCCGGCACGATCCGCACTCTTCCACGCGAACGTGCGGCCACGATTCGGAGACATGATGGGGGCGTTTCTCGGCTCGCTCCTCCGCGCACGCGGGACAGCGCATCCTCGGAAACGCCCACTCGGCCAGGCACAGCGAGCACAGCAGCATCCGCCGCCCCTTTGTCTCCGGCTCGTCGCGCAGTACGGCGGCTACGGGCGCCGACCCGCAATACGGGCATGCCGCCCGGGAGTCGTCATCCCCCGCGACCGCTCCGTTGCCGCTCGCGTCGTGGTTCGCGGAGATGCCCCCGTCTGCCTGCGCGGCGAGGGCATCCGCCACCGGCTGCACGAAGGCGCGCGGGAAGAACTCCAGCGCCGCGGCGTCACAGTCGAGCCGGGCGGCCACGGCGTCGATCGGCTCCCGCCCGAGGACGGCGCTCAGCAGGTCCGACATCGCCGCGGGCTCCGACGCCAGCCGCTCCGCCATCGACTTCAGCACGTCGGACGCGGAGGCGGGGACGGCGCGCACGAAGCGGGAGAAGTCCCGCTCCCGAGGCCGCTCGGGAAGCAACTCCAGACGCAGTCTCGGCGGATGGCGGTCGGCGGCTTCGACGGCGCCCAGCCAGCGCGACTTCAGCGCCCTGGCATGGAGCGGCACCTGAAGCGACAGCACGTCGTCGTAGAAGGCGAGCAGCGCGGCCGCGTGCGGATGCTCGGCGCGCAGGCGCGCGACGCGCTGCCGGCGGCGGGACCAGACCGGGTGAGATTGCATGGCCTGACCGAGCGTCCTTTCCGTTCATGACGCCAGCGGATGCCGCCAACGCAAACCGTTGAACCGGGCGAAGTCCCGGTCCACGGTCACGAGCTCGCAGCCGGCTTCCATCGTGATCGCCGCGAGATAGGCATCGGCCACGAGGTTGCCGGCCACCGCGTGCCTGCGGCAAAGAAGATCGAAGATCTCCCAGTGCCCGGGCCCCGGCCGGACCCGCACGCAACTCGAGGGCGACAGCACTCGTCGCGTGAACGACAGCGCCACGGCCGCCGTGCTCGGCTCTCTGAACACGCGACGGTTGGTCACGATTCGCACGAATGCGCTGAGCACGAGCTCGGACATGCCGTACGGTCGGCCGGCGTTGACGACGCCGTCGAGCCAGTCCCGGTATCGATCATGCTCCGCCATGTCCTCGCGGTAGGCGTACACGAGGACGTTGACGTCAGGCAGGATCACGGCCCCGGTCCATTACATCCAGCAGTGCCGCGTTGCTGTCGAGGGTCACGCCGGGCCGCAAGCCTCCGCGGCCACCCGTCGGCAGCGTAATGCGACCGACGGGTAGCGGCGCGGCGCGGCGGGCCAGCAGGTCTCTGAGCCCCTCGTCGATGAGCGAGGTCAGCGTGCGACCCGTTTGCGCCGCATGGCGCTTCGCATCCGCGAGAAGCTGATCGTCGAGCCGCACGGTCGTACGCACGCTTCCAGCGTAGCTGGCGTATGTCAGTATGTCAAACGCGATACGCTACGCCTTGCGGATCGCGAGCACGAACTCGCGGGTCGCCCTCGACCAGACGCAGGCCAACTGCGTGGGGTGCGGTTCTTCTTCGTAGAAGATTTTTCGCCCTATTCATGGGCTCTTTTCCCGCGGATGCGTCTCCTCAGTGGCCATTTCGGGAGAGGACCAGCCGAAGTCCCCCATCGGTCGCTGACGACAGAAGTACCGTCGGCCACCGGACCCTCCGCCGCTCCTCACCACGCCCTGACGGATCCGATTGCCTCCTACCTCGCCGCCGCCGGAGAGACTGATTGGGCCGCCAACGAAGAAGAGCCACACCCGTCGTGGCGTCGGGGTAGGCGTCGCAACCCATCCGATGCCACCAGTGCCGAATCGACGCCACCGCGAACGCCGGTGTGTCATGGTCCCAGCCTACGCTCACCCAGGCTTCGTTGCGCGCCATCAGCGAACACGCCGGGATATCGCCGCCGAAACCCCAGACCTACCGACAAGACGTTCCCCGCGCGGGCACTCGGCTACATCTCGCCCGTCGAAATCCGGTCCCGGCTCCACACCCGGCAATTCAGGAACGTACGAGAAATCGGATGCCGTGCCGGCAAGCTCCAGCAGCGTCGCAGTCCAGGCAGAGCGACGCGGCCCGCCCTTCGATCGGCTTATCTGAAGCCCCGACTCGCCTGGATTCTCCTGTCGCATTCGTGGCATATCAACCGCGTGTTTTCTTCAGTGTAGCCGAGCAGCGCGTCGTGACGATCCAGAACGGCGCCGCGTTCCGGCAACGGCCGCGAACATGTGGCGCAACGACCCTGCTGCTCCCGGCGCTTGGCCTCCTTCAGTTTCCGTCGGTGCGCCGGTTTCCCCCTCTCGTCGTAGGTGAGCTCCTTGGCAATCTTGCGTCTATAAGCGAAGAGCAGGGCCGGATCATCGGCGGCAAGCGTGTCGAGCCAATCGCGTATGGCCGACAGCAACTCGTTTGCCTTCGACAGTTCATCGGCCGTCAGATTGCGATTCGGCACGCGGCGCTCCCCTCCGAGGCGCTACCTGAAAGTCATGCGCCCGTCTGCTCCGGCCGTTGTGTCCATGCCTCACGGATCTTCCTGAAGCGCTCGATCCTGGCGTCGATCTTTGCGACTTCTCTTGGATAGAACCGGAGCATGGCGTCGCACAATCGATCATCCAGGACTTCCTCGAATATCCAGGCTGAACAAGAACATTGTTGGAATTCGCTATTTGAATCTGTCCCCAACCAAGGGCGCCGATCGTAAGACACCCCCAGTCGAGGAACTCAATCGGCACGAACGTCACTTCCTCGACCGCGACACGTAGACCATCGATCTCGTAGGTGACCATCAGTACGACGAAATAGTTGCCGTCATCCTCGTAGAATCGCGCCAGTCGTTCGACGGAGGTAAGGTTGGGCATGTTGAAGGCCGTGCTCAGCCGGTGGGCCTTGACATCCACGACGTAATAGGCGCCCTCCGGGTCCTCGAATGCCATGTCCGCCATGGCGCGCCGGGCGAACTGCGGCGAGTAGTTGACGCAGATGTCTTGCCCGACGATCGTCCGGAAATCGCTCGACAGCACTTCCTGGATGGCGTCACCGACGGCTCGTGTGCTGCTTGCCGTCCTGCCCGACAGGAACCGCTCCTGCGCGTTCAGGAAGGCCTTGATTCGGTCCTGCGCCGCGATGTAGCGGCCTGTGTGAAAAAGCGGGCTCCTCATCGCGGCGGTTCCGCGTCGAACAACAGTCCGCCCCCCGCTGACGTCTCGGGTGAGGGTTTGGCAGCCACGCGTTTCTGGTCGGCCAGAGAGTTTCGTTCCCAGAAGACGCCGTCGCGGTACCCCTGGATCGCGCACTCGGCATCCGCAACGGCCAGCCGCTTCTCCGCGAGACAGCAATAGGATTCGTCGATTTCGATCCCGACGTAAGCGCGGCCGAGCTTCTTGGCGACGACGGAGGTAGTCCCCACTCCCGAGAACGGGTCCAGTACCACGTCTCCGGGATTCGAGCTGGCGAGCACCAGCTTTGCGATCAGCTTCTCCGGCTTCTGGGTCGGATGGTCGGTGTTCTCGGGCATCGACCAGAACGGAACCGATATGTCGGTCCAGAGATTTGACGGGTGGGTCAGGCGAAAATCTCCCGCCGGTGTCCGTTGCCAGTCCTTGGGTCGTCCGTTCACCGTCGTATACGGCGCCACGACTCGTCGCTTCATCTTCACCGCGTCCACGTTGAAGGTGAAGTCCTGCGACACGGTAAAGAACCAGATATCCTCGGAACAGTTCTTCCAGTTGCGGTGGGCCCCGCGACCCTTCTCGCGCTCCCAGGTGATGCGGTTCTGTACACGAAAGTACCGCTCGCCGGCGCGCTGCACGGATGCGGAGCAGCGCCAGTCGCAGCAGATGTACACCGACGCAGACGGTTTCAACACTCGACCGAGTGGACCGAGCCAGGAGTGGATCCAACCCTCGTACCGATTGTCCGCGAGGGGCTTGAACGCGCGTCCGTTGAACGACTTGGCGAGGTTGTAGGGCGGATCCACGATCAGCAGGTCAACGAAGTCCGAGGGGAGGTGCGGCAGCGCCTCGAACAGATCCTGGCACACCGTTCGACCGATGAGATCCGACGGAACGGCTGGTGCGGACACGCGCACGAGTCGATCCGACAGCGTAGCGCGCTCGCTGCCGCTCAAGGTCATCGTGCGGTTGCGGCCGGCACGAGACGTATCAGCCACGACACGCTCTGTGGTGGGTAGCCGCCACGCAACCAACGGCGAAGCAGCCCGTATCTCGCGGACCGCGAGCCATTCCCCGAGACCGGATCACTCGCCCGTCTGCTCCCCATGCCAGCCCGGATGGTGGTGCCGGGCCCAGCGCTCGGTGACCGTCCCGTCGATCATCGCCCGGGCGGTCCCCGGATACGCAATGGTGCCGAGGTAGACGTGGACGATCAGCAGCAGGCCGCCGCCGAGGGTCGCCAGGTAGTGCGCGAGGCGCATCCACTGCAAGAGGCCGGAGCCGAACGACTCGGGGAACCAGAGGGGCACGCCGCTGACGACGAAGACGACGGCCAGCAGGCCCTGGAACCAGAAGAACATCTTCTGGCCGGCGTTGTACTTCCCGGCCGGCGGCACGTTCGCGGAATCGCGGGTCGCATAGGCACGCATTGCGCGCAGCCAGCGCCAGTCGACGTCGCTGAGGAACATGTCGCGGATCCAGATGGCGATCATGAACCCCATGCCGATCCCGAACAGCACGCCGACCCACGGATGCAGCACCCGTGCCGACGGACCGCCACCCAGCAGCGCGGTCAGCCAGAAGAGCGCCGGGTAGGCGAACGCGAGGCCGGTCGCCAGCAGGAGGACGAACGTCACCCCCACCACCCAGTGGACGATCCGCTCGGCGAAGTTGAAGCGATGAAGTATCCGGTCGGCCATGGGACAGTAGTGCGGCCGGGGTCAGGCGGCCGGTGCACCCGCGTCCCCGCGCGGTTCGTGTTCCTCGTGCTCTTCCAACCGCTCGGGTCCGTAGCGGAGGAAGTGACCGAGCACGCCGAGCACGCCGAAACCCATCAGGTACGCGCCGATGCGCTTGAGGAACCCGAGTCCCGTCATCGGCATCGGGCTGGCGGTCGGATCCGTCGGGAGGCTGTAGTCCTCCAGCCGGTCGCCGTGCGGGACCACGTACATCATGTGCGTGCCGCCGACGCCGGCCGGGTTGTAGACGGCCGCGTTGTCGTAGCCGCGCGCGTTGAGCGTCTCCACCTTCTTGTCGGCCAGCGCCAGCATGTCGTCCTTGCTGCCCCAGGAGATGGCGTTGGTCGGGCAGGTCTTGACGCAGGCCGGCTCGAGCCCCGCCTCCACCCGGTCGACGCACATGTTGCACTTGGAGACCTTGCGCGTATGGACGTCGAAGCGGGGAATGTCGAACGGGCAGCCGGTGACGCAGTACTGGCAGCCGATGCAGTTCTCCTGGTTGAAGTCGACGATGCCGTTCGTGTACTGCACGATCGCGCCCGGCGCGGGACAGGCGAACAGGCAGCCCGGCTCCTCGCAGTGCAGGCAGGCGTCCTTCTTGATCAGCCAGTTGAGGTTGCCGTCGACCTCCACCTCGTTGAAGCGCATCAGCAGCCACGTCTTCGGGCTCAGGTCCTTGTGGCTCTGGTAGCTGCCGAAGTTGGCGGTCGGCTCGACGCCGAGGTCGTTCCACTCCTTGCAGGCGACCTCGCAGCCCTTGCAGCCGATGCAGGCGCCGATGTCGACCAGCTTGGCGTAGGACGGCCCGGCCGAGCGCAGCGCGCTGATCGGGATGTAGGCGTCCGGGGTCGCCGAGACGCGGCGGATGGAGAGGGTATCTGCCATGGGCGGTTACTCGACTCCTGCCTCCGGGCGCGGCCGCGGGGCGCAACCCCGGTCTCGGTTCTCCATCAGGCGCGCTCGATGTTGACCAGAAACGACTTGAACTCCGGGCAGCGGGTGTTCGCGTCCCCGACGAACGGCGTCAGCAGGTTCGCCATCGACCCCTGCGTGATGCCGATGAAGCCCCAGTGCACGGGGATGCCGACCGTCCAGACCACCCTGCCGTTTACGCGCAACGGCTTGATGCGCTTGGTGACGATCGCGGTCCCCTGCACCTCGCCCCGCTTCGACCAGACGCGTACCTGGCTGCCGTTCGGAATGCCCTTCTCCTCGGCCAGCCCCTCGGGCAGCTCGACGAAGAAGTCGGGCATCGTCTCGACCAGCAGCGGCACGTTGCTCGTGACGAAGTGCTCGCGCTCGACCACGCGGTAGACCGTGCAGGCGTAGGGAAAGTCGTCGTCGCCGGTGGCCAGCGTCTCGCGCACGCCGTCGTACCAGCGGATGACCGGGTTGATCGGCACGTTGTCGTGCAGTGCGTTGGGCGACGGGCTCTCCACCGGCTCGTAGTGCTCGGAGAACGGGCCGTCCGCCAAGTGGCTGCTGAACAGGCGCGCCACGCCCTCCTCGGTCATGATGAACGCGCCGGCCGCATCCGGCGGCGTCGTCCGACCGTAATCGGGGACGTCGCCGATCCACTCGCGCCCGTTCCAGGCGATGCCGGCGCGGCTCTGATCCCAGGGCCTTCCGTCCGCGTCGGCCGACGCGCGGTTGTAGAGCACGCGACGGTTGGCCGGCCAACTGAACGCCCAGTCGTGGTGCATCCCGAGGCCGGTCGGATCGGCGGTGCCGCGGCGCTGCATCTGGTTGCCCGCCTCGGTGTAGCTGCCGGTGTAGATCCAGTTGCCCGACGTCGTCGACCCGTCGTCGGCCAGCTCGCCGAACGACGACAGCAGCCTGCCGGTGGTACGGTCGTAGCCGTTGATCTCCTTGGCCAGCTCCACCATCGTCGGCTCGCGCGGGTTCAGGTAGTCCCACGTCAGGTGCTGGATCGGATCGTTCCAGGCGCCGCCCTCGGCCTGGTACAGCTCCTTCACCCGCCAGAACAGCTCGGACAGGATCCAGGTGTCGGGCTGGACACCGATCGGCGGGTCGACCGCCTTCTCCTTCCACTGCGCCCAGCGCCCGCTGTTGGTGAACGAGCCGTCGCGCTCGATCCAGTGGGAGGACGGCAGGTACAGCACCTCGGTGTCGATCTGCGACGGGTCCATCCCCGGCGCCTTCCAGAACTCGGCCGAGTCGAGCATGAACGGATCGATGACCACCTTCCACTTGAGCTTCGACATCGCGTCGAGCAGGCGGGGAACGTCCGGCCCGGCGAGCAGCGGATTGAACCCGAGGGCCACGAAGCCCTCCAGCGTCCCCTGGCGCGCCTTGTCCCAGATCGTCAGCCACGTGGCGTCGCCGTCCTGCTTGGCCAGGTAGTCGTAGGCGAAGTCGTTGTCGGGCGTCGCGTGCTCACCGAACCACGCCTTCATCTGCGAGACGTAGAACTTCGGATAGTTGCCCCAGTAGTTGACGGTGTCGGGGACCAGCGGCCGCGGCGTCGAGTCGTCCAGGTGCGCCGCCAGCGACTGCTGCGGCGGCGTCGGCACCTTGAGATACCCGGGCAGGATGCCGGCCACGATGGCGTGGTCGGTCGCCCCCTGCACGTTGGCGTGCCCGCGCAACGCGTTGATGCCGCCGCCCGGCCGGCCGATGTTCCCGAGCAGCAACTGCAGGATCGCCGCGGTGCGGATGATCTGGCTGCCGACGGTGTGCATGGTCCAGCCGACCGCGTACATGATCGTCCCGACCCGGTCGGCGCGCCCCGTCGAGCAGATGATCTCGGCCATCTGCAGGAACTCGTCGGCCGAGCAGCCGGCGATGTCCGCGACCACCTCCGGGGTGTAGCGGTCGTAGTGCTGCTTCAGGAGCTGGAAGACCGAGCGCGGATGCGACAGCGACGGGTCGCGGCGGACGTAGCCGTCCGGGCTCCGCTCGTAGTCCCAAGCCGTCTTGTCGTAGTTGCTGGCCGCCTCGTCGAAGCCCGCGAACAGCCCGTCGGCGAAGCCGTACTGGTCGCCGACGACGAACGTCGCGTTCGTGTGAGCGCGCACGTAGTCGGCGTGGTGCAGGTCGTTCTCGAGCGCGTAGCGGATGAGCCCGCCGAGGACCGCGATGTCCGACCCCGGCCGGATCTGCATGTGCCGGTCGGCGACGGCCGACGTGCGGGTGAAGCGCGGATCGATGGTGATGAGCTTGGCGCCCCGGTTGTCACGCGCCTCGACCGCCCACTTGAACCCGCAGGGATGGTTCTCCGCCGGGTTGGCGCCCATCACCAGGATGACATCGGTGTTCTTGATGTCCTTCCAGTGGTTGGTCATCGCCCCGCGGCCGAACGTGGCGGCCAGACTGGCCACCGTGGGGCTGTGTCATATGCGGGCCTGATGGTCTATGTAGACCAGGCCCATCGCGCGCATCGTCTTCGTGATGAGGTAGGCATCCTCGTTGGAGACGGTGGCGCTGCCGACCCAGGCGACCCCGTCGGCGCGGTTGACGACGCGGCCCTCGTCGTCCCGCTCGCGGAACGAGGCATCGCGCGAGTCCTTGAACCTGCGCGCGAACCAGTCCATCGCCGTGTCCCAGTCGACCTCTTCCCACTCGGCGGCGCCGGCCCGTCGCAGCAGCGGCTGGTGCCGCAACCGCGGGCTGATGGCGAGCTGCATCTGCGACGCGCCCTTCGGACACAGCGTCCCGCCGTTGATGGGGCTGTCCGGGTCGCCCTCGACGTGGATGACGGTGTTCTTCGTGTTCAGGCCGCCGCTGCCGTGAACGTAGGCGATGGTCCCGCAGCCGACCGCGCAGTACGGGCAGACCGTCCGGTACTCGGTGGCGTTGCGGATCTTGAGCTGGCGGACCGCGGCGTGCGCCGGACGCAGATCGAAGCCGAGGGCGCTGACCGCGAGGCCGCCGGTGACCGAGGCCTTCAGGAACGTGCGGCGGGAGATGTCCATGGGCGTTTCCGTGCTCTGGTGGTTATACCACAGCGGGCGGCATCGCATCGTACGGTCGGCGGTGCCCGCCGTTCGGGGGGCGGCGGGCCGACATGTACATCAGCACGCTCCGGTCCTGCATCGAGGCGATGGGCGGACACCTGGAAATCGTGGCAACGTTCCCCGACGCGGTGCGCTTGACGCAACTGGGGGAGGGTAGGCCA
The DNA here is from genome assembly GCA_963662835.3 of Vicinamibacterales bacterium. Lineage (GTDB taxonomy): Bacteria > Acidobacteriota > Vicinamibacteria > Vicinamibacterales > UBA8438 > WTFV01. The sequence continues at coordinate 3,474,822 of CAXXVU020000002.1, read as the reverse complement.
CGGGCGAGAACCCGGCCCTGAACGTCGAGGCTCCGCTATGTGAAGTCCGCCCGCCACAGGCGTACGGCGCGCGCCGCGAGTCGCTGTTGGCGCTCTTCCAGCAAGGCCGGGGTCCATTCCTCGGGTGCGAGCCGCCTCCCAGCGGTCCGGCGGGAAGACCTCCGCCCACGAGCTGAACGCCTACACGCTGTTCGAGACGCTCAATGCCCGCGGGCTGGAGCTCACGACGACGCGTTGGACCGCGGCAGACCGCGCGGATTGAGAGGCGGCCTGAGCTGCACCGGATAGTCCTGGTAGAACGGGTCGTCGACTTCGTTCAAGCGCAGCCGGCTGCTCTCCACGAGCGACGCCGGGTCCTTCTCGCCGATGAAACGGTTGCGGAGCTCGGTCGCGCGTTCGCGGTTCCGGTCGGCGTCCGTGCCTGCATCCGCCAAGCGTCGCAGCTTGTCGATGACCGCCAGCGCCAACAAGGAGATGGTCGCCAACCGCTGCTGGCCGTCGATGACGAGGAACTCGCGGTCACCGTGCGTCTGGATGACCAGGGCCCCCATGTAGTGACGGCCCTCGGGCTCGCCGCGCATCTCGACGACATCGTTCCAGAGGTCCTCCCACTCCTGCTGCGTCCAGGCGTAGTCTCGCTGGTACGGGGGAACGCGGAACGCCTTTCCGTTGCCGATAAGCTCCAGGTAGCTGGCGGTTCCGGTGTTGAGGATGTTGGCCCGGGTCATCAATCTCCGCCGCCTCCTGTGGGATCCAACACCCTCCCGGAGCGGCTCGCGCTGGCCGCTCGCGGCGTCATCGCGCGCTCCACTCCCGCAATGCGACCACGCCCCCGGCTTGTGCCGCACGCCGGACGTACCGCTCGTCCGCCGTGACGAACAGCCCGCCACGGGCAAGCGCGGTGGCATGGTACGCGGCGTCGTAGAACGAGACGCCGTACGTTACGGCGAGGAAAACCGCGTGCGCCCGCCATTCCGAGTCCGGTCGCGCCTCCGTCAAGCGGAAGTCGACGAGCGACGCCAGCAGATCGCCGGCCTCTTCAGGAAAGCGCCGCGCCAGGGTGTTCCCGACCTCATAGAGCCAGAGCTGCGGGGCGACCAGCTCGATGGTCCCGGACACCGCCTCTTCACGCAGCGACACCGCCGCGGCGGTGTGCGCTTCGTCGTCCCGGCGAAGGACCCACTTGAGCAGGACAGACGCGTCGGGCACCACGATCACGACGACCCGCGCTCCCGGCCTTCCCGAATCCAGCGGACTACCTCGTCCACGCCGACCGCGGGAAGGCGTGCCCCCAAGGCATCCATGCGCGCCGCCGCCGCTCTCCGCGCAGCGGCGCGCGACCACTCGATGATCGCCGTATTGACGGCGCGACTACGAGCACCGCGGGGCAGCTTCTCGATGACGCGCCACGCGTCGTCGTCCATCATGATGTTGACTCGCCGCCGCATGGTGACCTCCGCACTCGTTTCGACCTGCGCATTCCATTACACACTGTCGGTGCGCATCCGGCAAGCCGCGTCCCGGGGGTCGCGTACAATCGTGGGCGGGGGGTGAGCAAGGCGCGATGAGTGCAGCAGCCGCGTCAGCGCCGCGGCGCGATTCCGGCCCGCAACCGCGGGCGACCTACCAGGACGTGCTGAACGCCCCGCCCCATCGCGTCGCCGAGATCGTCGACGGCGTGCTCCACACCAACCCGCGGCCGGCCATGCCGCATGCACGGGCCAGTTCATCCCTGGGTGTCAAGATCGGCGGCCCGTTCGATCACGACGCCGGTGGTCCCGGCGGCTGGTGGATCATCGACGAGCCGGAGCTGCACCTGGGCGAGGACATCCTCGTGCCCGATCTGGCCGGCTGGCGCCGCGAACGGATGCCGGACTATCCCGATGCGGCGTACTGCACCCTGGCGCCGGACTGGGTGTGCGACGTGCTATCGCCCTCGACCCGCAAGCTCGACCTGCACGGCAAGCGCCCGGTCTACGCGCGGGAGGGGGTCGGCCATCTTTGGCTCGTCGAACCTACAGATCGCACCCTGGAGGCGTTCGAACTGCGCGAGGGAGAATGGGTGTTGATCGCGACCGCGCAGGACGACGCCCCGGTATGCATCTGCCCCTTCGAGGCGGTCACCTTCAGCCTCGGCGATCTGTGGCCCTGAGCGGCCGCCACGATTCGTGGAGAGGACGCGTTGGCAGCGCCGCTACCGTTGGGGCAAACCCGACATCGAGCGTCTGGTCGAAGACCTGAAGACGGTTGCAGTCAAGCCGATCAATCTGACGCTGAGCGGCGACCGTGTGAACCCCGCGGCGTCGCCGACTCGAACCAGTGCGCCTTGAACACGCGGCTGCGGAACAGCTTGAGCAGGCCGAAGGGGTTGTAGACCCGCTCCCGGCCCAGCCAACTGTAGCCGTTGTACCAGGCGCGGATGTCGTCCCGGTCCAGGCCCGGCAGCTCCGGCGCGAACACCGTAGTAGCCCTCTTCCCGGATCTCGCGGAACGTCTGGATGCCGATGGGAAGTCTGCGCCTGACCACGGCCAGCAGACGGTTCTCCTGCGTCCGTTCGGTGACGATCGGCTGTTCGACGCGCTGATGGATGAGGAAAACGGAGCGGTCCTGGCTGATGTACCCGCCGGGTACTATGGCGTGGTAGTCAAGGCCCTGCTTGCGCACCGCGCCCAGTGGGGTGCAAAGGGTTCCCTGCTCGAGCAACTCTACGGGCCCCACGGTCAGGGGCAATACGTTTCGCGCCGGGACCACATCGCTCGCGTTCTCGGCTACGGCCGCCCCCTCGTCGAGGAGGCGATGACCTGCGCGGCGAACCGGGCGACGCTGATTGGCCACGGGGCAGTCACTCCCGACGGCTCCGCGACCCTGTACCGGGTACCGCTCCCGGCCAGCCTCGAGCGCGTCACCGAACCGCGCTCGATCACACTGACGCTCGCGTGGTTCTCTCACGTCAATGTCCGGCATCGCGCATACCGCCGCGCGAAGCTGGAGCTCCAGCTGCTCGAACTCCGGACGAGCGCGGGCGTCAGCCGCGCCCCGGAGCAGCCATCCGACAAGTCCGTGCCGCGCGGATCACTGTTCCACGTCCGGTACCACGGCGACAACGCGGTGGCGTTCGTCGATGACGGCCACATGCATTGCCGCGTGTTCTGTCGAAAGCAGGGCGGCGCACTCGACCAGCCGATCAGGTACGGGATGGCCGTCACGGTTGAAGCCGGCGAGGGCGTGCCGGTCTACCAGGAAATCCGCCAGCGCCTCGGGATACAGCCGCAAGTGGCGACGAACGCGCCGTAGACGCCAGAGTGCTGTGAGCGGCACGCTACGAAGCGAACCCGTCGTCGTGGCCACGGCGGCCATGCATCAGACCCAAGTCCGCGGTTGCTCGTGGAGCACCCGCTCGGCCACAGGTCCGAAGTAGCACCGGCTGGTCGTGAAGAACTCCGGGAGCCGGCCCCCCAACGGAAGCAATTCGATCCGCGCCGCCCTCTGCATCTCCTCCGGATCGGCCAACCGTTCGCCCCACTCGTCGTTCAGAGCCCTCCAGCGCTTCTCCCGGGCAACCCGCAGACGCTTGGCGTTCAGGTTGAGCAGTTCGATGGTCAAGGTCACGCTTGCCGCAGACATGCCTTCGGACTCGCAGGCCTCCGGGTCGGCCTCGACCTGACCGTCGTCGAGCACCCTGATGAGCGAGGGAAGCTCTGGCAGCGCTCTCGGGTCCATGAACTCGCCGTCCGCACGGTCGCCCTTCGCTTCACCGCAACTCCGGTTGCGCTTCACGGGTTTCAAGTACCGGTCAGGGTCGTCACGGTATGCGGTACCTCCCTTGCAGCAAGCCATCAGGTTTCCGACATCGAGCGCGAGCAGCGTGCCCTGCCGCGGATCGCTCTGCGGAACGACGTGCTCGACCTGGCGATCCACCTCAGTCAAACCGATCTCGCAGTAGCCGCAGAGTCCGTGTTGAAGACTCGTCAGCTCCTCGACGACTTCCCGATAGGCCCTGCCACCGTCATGACTCCGAAACCCCTCCCAACTCGCCCTCTGCGTCTCGACCTCCAGGTAGTCCGTGAGCCCCGGCGTTCGGTCACGCAAGCTCCGAATGCGCTTCACGACGGATTTCCCATCTGGCGGAATAGCTTTCGCCGACGAATCTCGAGGTCCGCCCGGCCGAGAGCGGGATCTTCGGGAGACAACCTCTCGAGATCGTGCCTGAGCGCCTTCGCTTCCTGTGATTCGCCCTTGTCGTCGTTGATCAGACGCCTGTAGAGAGCCAGCTTCTGTGTGAAGTCGTTTGTCGGCCGTTCGTCCACTCCCATCACGACCGACAGGACGTCTCCGGCCTCGGCGCCATAGGTCCATCCGCCCGCCGAGCCGGCAACGATGCGCCCGTCCTCACGGGCAAGCTCGACGATGTTCTTCGGCTCGACGGTAGTCAGCACCTGTGGGCTGTGAGTCGAAACAATGAACTGGGCGTTCGGAAACGTCCGGCGCAGATCGTTCAGGATTCGCTGTTGCCACGACGGGTGAAGGTGCAGTTCCACCTCGTCGATCAACACGATCGCCTCCGAGCCCAGAGGATCTGGCAGGTGCGGGTTACCGAGCGCCATGCGCCAAGCCAGATCGGCGGCCAGCGTCAACACGGCCCGTTGCCCGCCACTCAACTGATCGAGTTCGAGCTTCTCCGGTTGCCCGTCTTCCGGCGTGACTGAAATCGAAAAACGTAATGGTTCCACATCGATGCAGGGATCGGATACGCCGTCCAGCATGGAGGATACGGCGCGCCGAACAGCGGATAGCTCCTTCCGTCGATAATCGAAGTCGTGACGCTGCTTCTGCTCTCTGAGTTCATCGTTTTCCTTCGCATAGAACCACTTGAAGAACTCCGGAAAGTTCGTTCGCGCCGTGAGCGCCCCTTCCAGCGCCAGATGACGATAATGTTCCACCTTCTGGCCGACACGTAACCGTGCTTCCTGTGCGGCCGCCCCCAGCGCGTAGCGACGAATGGAGCTTTCACGGATATTCCACCCCTCGGGAGCTTCGAACCCGACCCTATCCGTATCGTAGAGGGCGACGATCGGCAACTGCACGGCATCAGGAGCCTTGAAGGCTGCAATTCTGGGGGTTATCGACTGCAACGCGTCACTTCCATCGGTCTCCGTCTCTTGATCCGTACCTGCCAGACGTTTCCTGCTCCAGCCAACCCCGTCATTGGAGATCAGATTGACCTGCACAAACGGCGCACCCGTCCGCACGTCAGTTTCAAGAAATTCGACCTTCGAGAAGTTCAGGAAGAACTCCAGGATACTACTGAGCCCGACGGAAATCGCGCTCAGCACGCTCGTCTTCCCGCACGTGTTGCCGCCGTGCAGCACCGTCAACGACGGATCGAGCGGCAGACGCAGCTTCTCAATCCCCCGGTAGTTCTCGATCTCCACCGACTTGAGCTTCATGAGCGCCGCTCCCTGTTCCGGGGCCGAGGCTCCGTCAGCAGCATCCGAAGCGCCGTCAGCACGCGTCGCGGGCGCCGGCGGTGCATCGCCATCCCGAGCCAGTAGGCCGCCTCTTCGCGTCCCATCGCCTCGATCCCCTCGGCCACCGAGCGCATGTTGTCGCGGCTGCGCATCGGCGCGAGCGCGCGGAACAACAAGCCGAGCGTCAACGCGAGGTCTTCCGTGAGAGCATAACCACGCGTCCTCCGGCCGGTCGCAGATCCAAGCTTCACGCCAGCGCGGCCAAGGCGCTTCAGCACCCGGTGCTCCACCAGATGCAGGTTCCGGCCCCCGAGCCCCGCGACGCGGGTTGGCGCAGTGACGTGCGGCGTGGCAGCGGCAGGCATCTGCCAGACCTCGTACTCGGCCTCGACCGGGCCGTGTCGCCGCACCCGCAACTCGTAATGCGGCGCCGACGCCGGCGTCTCCACCGAGACCACCCGTTCCAGGCGCGCCATCACAACTCCGCCGCGTGCGCCGTCGCCGACACGTACGCGGCCCCTCCCGCGAAGCGGGACAAGCGCTCGGTGAAGGTCTCGGCTGCATCGCCGCTCATCGACAGACCATCGGCGAAGGTCAGCTCGAAGCCCGCTTCCAGGGTCCTGGTGCTCGCGGCGCGCAACTGCGGTTCGAGGAACTCCCGCACCGGCTGGGCATCGAACACCGGCCCGCGAGACTCGAGCTGAAACGAGCCGCTGCCGGTGGTCTCGTACCCGCCGATGAACGAGACCACCCGCTCCGCCTTGCGCACGCCGCCGACGCTGCCCAGCAGCCGCCGGGTCGCGCCGGAACTCGTTGCGCAGCGCCAGGGTCGTCATCTCCCCCTTCTTCAGCGGCGTCCGGTCGCGCACGTAGGTCGGGGAGTCGGGCTCGTCCTCCGGGTACCGCAGCTTGTTGAGATCGGCGAGTACCCGCGCGATGTGCCGCTGGCCGGCGCCCGGCTGATCGGAGGCCGAGTGGGTATCGATGGCGGAATGCGCCAGATCGACGTCGGCCGCCGATTCCACCCGGTGGCGAGACGGATAGAAGACGTGCCGGTAGCACTGCTGGATGGCCAGCGCCAGCTCCTGTTCGGATCGCGCCTCCAGTTCGCAGACCTTGTCCCGCTGGTGTTCGGCCAGGTGGGCGAGGCGCTCGGGCTTCTTCAACTCCCGCAGCGCGAGTCGGCGCGATGCGTGTCGGCGCATCTCCGCCTTGCGGGCCTCGTCGGCCACCACGAACACGACGTTGTTGCGCAACAGCCGCAGCGCGGACCCGTAGATCGACTCGAACAGGCGCCGGCGCAGCACCTGCGCCGTCTCGTCCTCCTCGGTCGGATTGAGCAGCGTCGCCTTGCGCGCCGAGACGCTTTCGGCCTCCGCCATCCGGTCGGCGACGAACTGGTTCTCCGCCGAGTAGGCGTCCACCGCCCGGCCCTCCTTGCCGATCGCCAGCGTGTAGACCAGCGCCGCGTGCGGCGTCCCCTCCACGGCCTTGAAGAGAGAGGTGAGGAATGCGGTCAACTGATCGCCCGCCGCGCCGAGCTGCTGCACCTTGCGGGGGTAACCCCCCGCGTCGGATAGGTGTTGGCGAAGAAGCGCGCCGGGTCGACGTACTCGGCGCCTCCCTTGCCGGTCACGACCTGCGCCAAGTCGGCGGCGAAGTCCGCTTCCGCCACCGTCCCGTGCAGCACGTCGGAGCGCGGGCGGCAGGTGTCGAAGATCGTCCTGATGCTCATCCGCTGTCACATCGGAGGTCAGGTGAGATCACCGGCCGCCGTCCGGAATCGGCGCGAACGGCACCGCCGGCTCCCGCACGCCGGGATGCCCGGCCTCGATCCGCTGCCGCGACACCAGCGCCGCCGCGTCGATGGCCTGCTGCTCGTCGGCGCGTCCGGCGCTGAGCAGGTTCACCATGGCGTGGTTGCCCTCGTGGCAGGCGTACTCGAACAGCGTGACGCCGGGGGCCGAGCGGTGCATCGGGATGGCCGCGGTGTACGGCACGGCGAAGGTCTGCGGATCCTCGACCGTCACGCGGTAGTCGATGGTGTTGGCGTCGACCAGGGTGAAGCGCTCGGTCAGCCGCAGGGTCTCCCCCGAGCTGCGCGGCCCGGTCGGGGTGACGTGCGACGGCTGGTAGTCGCCCCCGTCGAGCTTGCCGTTGAAGTGCAGGGTCTCGACGACCAGCGTGTCGCCCTCCCAGCGCCCGCGGCCGTCGCCGAGCCACTGGCGCACGGCCCCGGAGGCGTGCGGCATCCCGTCCAGCGGCACGATGCGCGCCTCGTGGATCATCTCCATCAGCAGGACGAAGTGGTCCGGCGTCTGGAAGATCTGGTAGTTGGCGTTGTACAGCGTCGGGATCATCGCGGTCGGGAGGGTGCGCGAGATGCAGCGCTCCCAGTTGTTGCGGTCGCGCCACGAATCGGCCTCGCCGCGGCCGGCCCGTGCGTTCTCGCGGTCGATGAGGCGTTGCACGCCCTGCTCGGTCATCCGGATGCGCCCGTCGGGCGGGTCGATGATCAGCGACTCGCGCTCGATCTGCCCCGCCTGCTCCAGCCAGCCGGCGCCGGTGCCCCGGGTGGCCTCGATGACCGCCTGCTGCGCCTGCCGCCCCAGGGCCTGCTCCTCGCTCGTCAGCCGCTCGAGCGGGGTCGTCGTCGAGTTGTTCCACATCCCCTGGAGATCCGGATCCCCCCAGGGCGTGCGCGGCAGCTCCGACTCGTCGGCCGCGAGGCGATCCGGCGTCCACTGCGCGACGGCCGGGGTGGTCGTGAGCACGGCCACCAGAAGGGTAAGGAGACCGGCGAAGCCGAAGGGACGACGTGTGCTGTTCATTGTGCGATCCTCCAAATCCACGGCAGTATAGGCCGGCCGGAGCCCGCGAGCCGAGTTGCAGACTCCCCGGCCGCAAACGCATCCCCGCGTGGCCGACTATGATCGCGTCATGGGATCGGACGCCGCCCTCTCCCCCGCCCTGCGGACCGTGAACGTGCGCCGGCGCGGCGAACGGCTCGAGCAGGACCTGATCGTCGTCGAGGAGCCGCTCGAGATACGGCTCGGCGGCAAGCCGCTGGTCGTCACGATGCGCACCCCCGGCAACGATGAGGAGCTCGCGGCGGGCTTTCTGCACGCGGAAGGAATGCTCGCGGGCGGAGCGGGGGTCGCGTCGCTCCGCGCGATTTCGGGCGATCGGGAAACCACGGCGGCCGGTGGGCCGGCGCGCATCAAGGTGACGGGCTTCGCCGGTGACCGCGTCGAGGTCACGATTGCAGGCCACACGGACCACCCCGACCCGGCGTCCGGGCCCATGGAGCCGGACCGCGAGTTCCGGGCCACCGCCGCCTGCGGCGTCTGCGGCAAGGAGTCGATCGACGACCTGAACCAGGACCTGCCGCCGGTTTCGCCGGTCGAGTGCCGTCCCGCCCTCTTCGAGGCGCTGCCCGACCGCCTCCGCGCGGCGCAGACGCTGTTCGACGCGACCGGCGGCATCCACGCCGCCGGGATCTTTACCCTGGACGGCGAGTTGCTGTGCATGCGCGAGGACATCGGCCGCCACAACGCGGTCGACAAGGTGATCGGCCACTTCGTGCTGCGCGGCGAGATGCCCCTCCGCGACCGGATCCTGGTCGTCAGCGGCCGCGCCGGATTCGAGCTCGTGCAGAAGGCGCTGATGGCAGCCATTCCGGCGATGGTCTCGGTCGGCGCCGCGTCGAGCGTGGCCGTCGACATGGCGACCGGAGCGGGCATGGCGCTCTACTCCTTCGCCGGGCGCGGGCGGGGCAACCTGCACGTGGCGTGATCGGATTGGACCGCCTGGCGGCATGCACGGGGCGCTGGCAGGGATCGAGCCGCCTGCACGATCCTCACACCGGCAAGCCGGAAGATACGGCGTCGACGGCGGTCGTGAGCGCGCTGCTCGGCGGACGGTTCATCCGCCTGGACTACACCTGGAGCTACCAGGGCGCCGGGCAGGAAGGCTCCCTCCTGATCGGCCACCAATCCGATCGCGGAAAGGCGACGGTCCACTGGATCGATTCCTGGCACATGTCGGACGCCGTGCTGGCATGCGAGGGCACCCTCGACGCTGACGGAAGCATCTCCGTGCAAGGCAGCTACGCGGCGCCGCCCGGTCCGGACTGGGGATGGCGGATCGGGATTCGAACCGGCGACGGGCCGGCGCTGCGGGTCGTCATGCACAACATCACCCCGGACGGACAGGAGGCCCTGGCGGTGGAAGCGGCGTACGCGCGCGCGGACTCCGCCGCCGGAAGGCCTCGCGACTGATGTCCACCTCCCCAATCCAACGCCTTCGTGCGCGCCCGGAGTGGAAGTTCCTGGCCATCCTGACGCGCGCGAACCCGTTCCTGGCCACGGTCTGGTGGACGGCCCTGGTCGTGCGCAGCCTCCTGCCGGCCCTGCTCGCCGTGGCGATGGGACTGCTGGTCGGCGCGGTCGAGGCGGGCGGAGACCTCGTCTGGCCGCTGGCCGGAGTCGGCACGGTGTTCGTGCTCCTGCAGGTGCTGCCGCCGCTGCACCTCGCCGCGGGCCAGAACCTCGGCAGCAGCGCCGCGGCGTGGCTCTACGACGAGCTGACGGTGGCGTGCGTGGAGCCGCCGGGCATCGGGCACCTGGAGGACCCGGAGCTCGCCGGCGACCTGACCATGGCGCGCGACTTCGATCTCGGCATCAGCGGGCCGCCGCTGGCGATCTCGATGGACTTCATCGCCGGCGGGCTGGTCGAGCTGCTGGCCGGACTGATCGCGGTGGCGATCCTCTTCGCCTACGCGTGGTGGGCTCCGCTGCTGCTCGGCGGGGCCTGGCTCGCCACGCACTGGCTCCTGCGCGAGAGTGCCGTCTGGAAGGACCGCCAGACCGCCGCGGTGCGCGAGGCCCAGCGCCACGCCGACTATGCGTACCGGCTCGCCGTCGATGCACCGGCCGCCAAGGAGCTGCGGTTGTTCGGCCTCGCCGACTGGATCATCGACGGCTTCCGGCGCCACCGGCGGCGGCTCCACGACCTGCGCTGGGAGGCGACGAAGCTGCGCGAGCGGCCGGTGGCGGCGAGCCTGGTCCTGGTGCTGGCCGCCAACGCGGTCGTGTTCTGGTCGCTGGCCGCCGACGTCACCGCCGGGGCGCTGCCGCTCGACCGCCTGGTGATGTTCGCGAGCGCCGCCATCGGGGCCGGCATGATCGCCTTCGGCGGGCTGTCCTGGGCCCTCGACGGCGCGGGAGCTCCCACCGCCGCGGTGCTCAGGCTGGGCGAGGCCATGGCGCCGCGCGGCGCGCTGACCCTCGGCCCGCGATCGGCGGCCGGCCTGCCGGCGCGGGAGATCCGCTTCTCGGGCGTGCGCTTCGCCTATCCGTCCGGGCCGGACGCATTCGTGCTGGACGGGCTCGACCTCACGATTCCGGCCGGCTCGTCGCTCGCCATCGTCGGCCGGAACGGCGCCGGCAAGACCACCCTGGCCAAGCTGCTGTGCCGGTTCTACGAGCCGCAGGCGGGCGCCATCGAGGCCGACGGCGTCGACCTGCGGGAGCTCGACGTCGAGTCCTGGCGCGAGCGAATCACCGCGGTCTTTCAGGACTTCGCGCGCTTCGAGCTGCCGCTCGCCGACAACGTGGCGCCGGCCGGAGCTCCCGAGGCCGTGGTCCGGGAGGCGCTGGCCGAGGCGGGGGCGGCGGATCTCGCCGACCTCGACACCGTCCTCGCCCGCGGCTACGACGGCGGGACCGAGCTGTCCGGCGGCCAGTGGCAGCGGGTGGCCCTGGCCCGGGCGCTCGCCGCGGTGCGGCAGGGCGCGGGCATCGTCCTGCTCGACGAGCCGACCGCGCAGCTCGACGTGCGGGGCGAAGCGGAGATCTTCGAGCGGATGCTGAGGGCGACCCGGGCGGCCACGACCATCCTGATCTCCCATCGGTTCTCCACCGTCCGCCACGCCGACCGCATCTGCGTTCTGGAGCACGGACGGGTCATCGAGCTGGGCACCCACTACGAGCTGATGTCGCTGGGCGGGCGCTACCGGACCCTGTTCGACCTGCAGGCGCAGCGGTTCGCCGAAGAGGAAGAGGCGGGGCTCGATGTCCTCGACTGACCCGACCCTTGTCGGCGGCCACGACATGCCCGCGGCCTTGCCGTCGATGTGGCGGGCGCTGCGGCGCGGCTTCGACGCGGAGCCGGCGCTGTTGACCATCGCGTTCACCCTGTCCCTGCTGGCCGCCCTGCCCGACGCGCTGCTGGCGGTCTGGCTGAAGCTGCTGGCCGACGGCGTGCTCGGCGACGACGCGACGCTCGTCGCGGTCGCCGCGGCCGGCCTGGCCGCCTCCACCACTCTGACCTGGGTGCTGCGCGTGGCCAGCGACCGCACCCAGCGCCGGTTTCGCGACCGGGTCACCATCGCCCTCGAATCGCACGTCGCCGGGCTGCAGGCGAGCGTCGCCACGGTCGAGCACCACGAACGGCCGGCGTTTCTCGACCGGCTCGCCGTCCTCCGCAACCAGGTGTTCGTGCTCGATCACATGTACATGTCGCTGTTCACCACCGGCGGCTGGATCCTGCGCCTGGCGGTGACCATCGGCCTGCTGGTATCGATCCATCCGGCGCTGGCGCTGCTCGCCCTGTGCGCGCTGCCGACGGTGGCGACCGCCTCGTGGCGGCCGGCGGTGGAGCGCGCCGCGGAACAGCGGGGCGCGCAGGCCCAGCGTCTCGCGCGGCACCTGTTCGATGCGGCCACGACCGCCGCTCCCGGCAAGGATGTCCGCATCTCCGGCATCGGCCCGCGCCTGGTCCGCGATCGGCGCGCCGCCTGGGAGCGTTGGTACCGCCCGGTCGCCGCGGCGCGCTGGGCCAGCGCCGGCTGGCACACCCTCGGCTGGAGCGTCTTCGGCGCCGGGTACGTCGGCGCCGTCGTCTTCGTCGCGTCCGGATTGCGGGCCTCGCCCGGCGACGTCCTGCTGCTGCTCGCCGCCGGCTCGCGCCTCGCGGGGTACGTCAGCGCCACGGTGGGCGAGATCGGCTTCCTGCGCGGCATCTGGCTCGACGGCTCGCGCCGCCTGGCGTGGCTCGAGGACTACGCCGCGGCGCAGGCCGAGCGCGCCGACCGGCCGGCTCCGGCATCCATCGAGCACGGCATCGCGCTGGAGAACGTGTCGTTCGCCTATCCCGGCACCGACCGCCTGGTGCTGGAGAACGTCGACCTCACGCTGCCGGCGGGCGCCGTCGTGGCGCTGGTCGGCGAGAACGGGGCGGGCAAGACCACGCTGGTCAAGCTGCTGGGCAAGATGTACGAGCCGAGCGCAGGCCGCATCCTCGTCGACGGCGAGGACCTCGCGCGGATGCCGGCGGCCGCGTGGCGCTCGGTTCTCGCCGGCGCGTTCCAGGACTTCTTCCGCTTCGAGCTGCCGGCGCAGCGGACGGTCGGGGTGGGCGACGTCCCGCGGATCGACGAACGCCCCGCCGCGGAGACAGCCGTAAGCCGGGCCGGCGCCGAGGACGTGGTCGACACGCTGGCCGAAGGCCTCGACACGCAGCTCGGCCCCACCTGGCCGAACGGCGTCGAGGTGAGCGTCGGGCAGTGGCAGAAGCTGGCGTTGGCCCGCGGCTTCATGCGCGACGAGCCGCTGCTGCTGGTGCTCGACGAGCCGACGGCCTCGCTCGACGCGGAGACCGAGCACGCGCTGTTCGAGCGCTACGCGAGCGCCGCGCGCGGCGGCGGGAACGGCAACGCCACAGACGGCGGGTACGGCAGCCCCGCGGCCGGCGGGCACGACAACGCGACTCCCGGGAACGGCAGCGCGGCGGCGGTCGTCAGCCGCGATCGGGCGACCGACGCGGACGGCAACCGAACACCCGGCGGCCGCATCACGCTGCTGGTCTCGCACCGCTTCTCCACGGTTCGGATGGCGGACCTCATCGTCGTTCTCGACGGCGCCCGCGTCGTGGAAGTGGGCAGCCACGAGGAGCTGATGGCGAGGGCGGGGCACTATGCGGAGCTGTACGAGATCCAGGCCGCGGCGTATCGGTAACCGGGAACCACGGCAGATGCACGCCTCGGTGAAGCGCTCGCTCGGCTGTCCGGGTTGGCGCTGACCGTCGACGACATCGATGCCCAGGTCGCGTTCGACCGCACGTCGACCTTGGCTGCGCGCTACGAACTCTCCGTGTACGACGCTGCCTACCTGGAAGTCGCATTGCGCCGCACACTTCCGATCGCCTCCCGGGACAAGACGCTTCGGTCGGCGGCGGCGCGCGCCGGCGCCAGCGCTCAGCTTCCGCTCGGGCGTCCCACATGGATCTGTATGGCGTCGGCGAGCGCGTCGACGAGAAACGGACGTTCCTCGGCTTGCATCCGCGCGAACTCGTCCGGCGTGTAGACCAGAAGGTCGACGCCGACGTCCGCGTTCGTAATCGCCGGCAGGTAGTCACGGAACCGGTCCACGAAGGGCCGGTCGGTGGGCGCCACGACGATGACGTCGATGTCGCTCTCGGCCGACGCCGTGCCGCGGGCGTGCGAGCCGAAGATCCACGCCGCGTGGGCTCCCTGCGCATCCAGGAGCGGCCGTAGCGCGCCGAGGAAGTCGTCGAGCTGCGTCACGTGGTCATTCTATGCGTCCGCGGGTACTCTTCGGCGGATTGCAAAACGTCGGAACTCTACACGCCAAAGAGGCGCCTGAACCAGTTCACAAACGGTTGGGACTCTGCCCGGGCAGGATCCAGGACGGTATGGCCCAGAGCTTCGTGCAGTTGAGGTCCCGGCTCGTCCTGCCACGCCAGCCAAGTGTAGATTTCCGCCTTCGTGCTGTGCACCTCCCTGAACGGGGCACCGTTAACGCTCGCCTCGGCGACGCACCGACGGGCCAACTCGTACAGGCCGCGAGAATCGTCGGGAATCAGCCGGACGAGGAAATCCTCCAGCATCCCGGTGAAGCGATTGTCCGGCATTATCCAGACGCCGAAGCGCGGACCGCCGGAGTGGACCAGGTCCAGACCCGCGACGGGAATCTGCTCAGGAAGATCGGCGAATTCATTGGCGCACCACGCCTTGACATCGCGCCATCGTGCGCCGGCGTCTCCGTTGGCATCGATCACGACACCGAGAGCCTCGAGGCCAGACGTCCTTATCTCGAACTCAATGATTCCCGGCTTCAGGATTTCGTCGACGCCGCCGTACGCCTCGATGTCTACGGGATGGTCGGGAGGTTCCGGCCACGCGACGCCGTTCGCTTCCATGAGATACGGGATTACGCGCTTGTCCGTATCGCCCTCCACGAGCAGTCTTCTGGGATGCCTTCTCTCGGGCAACTCACCTGACCTCGCGGTTCCGCTCGGCGGCCGCTACGATGGCCTGGTTGCTGAATCTGACCGCTTCTCCCCGACCCCGCTCGATCCTCTGGATCGTGACCTCCTCCGCATCGGACTTGGCAATCGCCGCCAGACTCTCGTAGCAGTCCCGGCTGTGGGTCGTGGCGAACACCTGAACCGACAGGGCCGCCGCGCGTTCGCTGATCATGCGCCACATCTTCTCCATCACGCTGTAGTGAAGGCCGGTGTCTATTTCATCGACGAGCAGCACGCTACCGCTGGCGTTCGAGATGGAGAGCGCCAATCCGAGCATGCGCCACATGCCGTCGCCCATGCTCCCTATCGGGACTTGGCCCGTTGTTCCGCGAAGTTTAAGTACTACTCCGCCGGGCGCATCGCGGTACAGAAAGCGCCGCTCGTCTGCTATGGGGGCAATGTCCTCGACGGCCGGTTCGACAATACGAAGCGCCCGTTTAATCGCTTCATCCTTTTCTGTAAATTTGAACTTGCCATACGTCTGAACGACATCTGCAGCCGTCATGCCGCTGGTTCTGACGAACTGAACGGCCTGGCTCGAACCGTTTCGCATGCGCATCGGTCGCCGAAGTCTCAACAGGAGCCCCTCATCGGTAACGAGAGTCCTGTAATCATCCTGTGGGTCCGACCACTTGAGGTGCAAGGCGAGCCCCTCGTTCTCGTCGCTCATCGCATCGTCCGGTTCATCGAGCTTCGAATCCGACAGATCCTCTATGTGCACCGTCACCTTGTCGTTCCAACCGGCGGCGGCAGCGGTGTAACCGTCACTGTCCGCCTTGATGCGTATTGCACCGCGTAGCTCGTGGTTCAGGAACAAGTGCGAAACGTCGAGCGGTTCCGGCCGAGGGCCGATGGAGGTCCGGGCATCCCCCTCATTCGCGTAGCCCCACTCTCCCCGCCGGCCGATAATGGACGACAGTACGTGCGGGTTGCCCGCCGACCGGAGCAACTCGATGCACTCCAGGATCGAGGTCTTGCCGGAATTGTTCGTCCCCACCAGCAGGTTGACGCGGCCGAGCCCCTCCATCCGGAACGAGTCCAGCCCGCGGTAGCCGTTGATCCGTATCGACGAGTACAAGGTGCGGTCTCCGTCCTCTACGCCGTGAATCATCGTATCCCGGCTGCCCGCTCGGCGGCGAGACGGCGCATCAATTCGATGGTATGCGTCGGCGCCTCGAACTCGGCCTCCTCGAGGGGAGTACGGCCGAACTGGTCCAGAGCCTCGAAGTCGGCGCCGTTGTCGGCCAGGTACTCGACGATCTCGTCCTCGCCGGCGCGAATCGCCACGTGGAACGCGCTCCGGCGGCCGGGCGGATGGATGTTGACGTCGAGGCCGAGCCCGACCGTGAACCGCACCGCGTCCAGGTTGCGGCTGCCAGCCGCCAGCAGGACGGCGCCCGCGCTGTCGTTGGTCACCGCCTCCGGATCGGCCCCGAGCGCAAGCAGCGCCGCCATCATGTCGACGTTGCCGGCCTGCGCCGCCGTGAGAAACGGCGTGAGACCGCCGGTCCGCCGCCAAGCCCCGTCGCCGGGGCCGCCGCCGCTGCGGGCGTGCACGTCCGCACCCCGCGCCACCAGCTCCCGCGCCATCTCGACGTTGCCCTGCGCCACGACCGCGTGCAGGGCCGTGCCGCCCTCGCGATCCCGGGCGTTGACGTCGGCGCCGTGGTCGAGCATCAGCCGGGTCACCGCGTCGCGACCCTCCCCGGCCGCGATCAGGAAGGCGCTCCGCCCGTCAGCGGCGGTCACGTGCGGGTCGGCGCCGGCCGCGATCAGGGCGCGCGCGCTGTCGGCATCGCCCGAGGCGGCAGCGAACAGAATCGGGCGGACGCCGTTCGTGGACGTGGCGCTCACGTCGGCGCCCTGCTCGACGAGAAAGCGTGCGATCGCGGTGTGGCCTCCCGCGACGGCCCACATCAGCGGGGTCTGCCCCATCCGGTGCTCCGCCACGTTCACCTCCGCCCCGCGCTCCACGAGCAGCCGCGCCAGCGCCTCGTTCCCGGCGTGCACGGCCGCCATCAGCGGCGTGTCGCCGCTCCACCGAGCCGCGTCGACGGCGGCCCCGGCGTCCAGCAGCAGCGTTCCGATCTCCAGGTTCCCGTTGCCGCACGCGAAAAGCAGCGGTGTCTCACCGTTTTCGTCCGCGACGTTCGGGTCCGCCCCCGCCCGCAGCAATGTCTCGACGATGCCGGCGGCATCGCGCAGAGCGGCCCAGGACAGCGGCGTCGAACCGTCCGCACGCGCCGCGTTCACGTCGGCGCCGCCGGCGACGAGCGCGGTCACCACCCGCGCGTCCCGGCGCTGGG
Organism: Vicinamibacterales bacterium; assembly: GCA_963662835.3. Classification (GTDB taxonomy): domain Bacteria; phylum Acidobacteriota; class Vicinamibacteria; order Vicinamibacterales; family UBA8438; genus WTFV01. Next base: position 3,457,717 of record CAXXVU020000002.1, on the reverse strand, counting down.
CGGCCTCGATGAGCGTCGTGTCCGGGCCGGAAGGCGATCGGGTTTCCTGAGTGGACGCGGGCGCGACGACGCCCGATACCGAAATCAACCCGAGCGCGAGCGCCAACCTCTTCATGAAGGTCCGTCGCCAGGACACCAACAACCGTGTGTTCCACATGGGATCGAATGCTACACTCCGAACCCGTGAGCGGACGACCGATCTCCTTCCGGGTCGCGCTGGCCTGGGTGTTCCTCTGCCTGATGACCGTCTCGAACGCGGCGGCCCAACCACCGGCAGCGCCCCCACCACTGGCAGCCCGGCCGGCGGGGACGCACGGCCCGGGCCCGGAAGACCCGGCCGGCGCCCGGCTCCTGCGAAACACCGTCCGCCGCTATTGCCTCGCGTGCCACAACGACCGGACGTTGACCGCGGGGCTGTCGCTTCAGGGCGTGAACGCCGGTCGCGTCGCCGAGCATGCTCCCGTGCTTGAGAAGGTGCTACAGAAGCTCCGGGCCGGCGAGATGCCGCCGGCGGGCCGCCCGCGTCCCGACGCCGAGACCACCGCCGGCCTGACAGCGTGGCTCGAGACCGCGCTCGACCGCGAGGCCGCCGCCGACCCCGACCCCGGCGCACCCGCCATCCACCGGCTGAACCGCGCCGAGTACCGCAACGCGGTGCGCGACCTGCTGGGGCTCGATCTCGACCACGCCCGCGACCTGCCGGCCGACGATTCCGGCTACGGCTTCGACAACATCGGCGACGTGCTGACCGTCTCGCCGCTGCACGTCGAGCAGTACGTCGCGGCGGCGCGGCGCGTTAGCCGGCTGGCGGTCGGCAGCCTGACCCCGCGCCCGGTGGTCGAGCGCTACGAGCCGCCCGACGGAACCACCGACGAGGCAATCGAAGGGCTGCCCCCCAACGAGCGGGGCGGCATCCTGTTCCGCCGCTACTTCGCGTTCGACGCCGACTACACGCTCACCGTGCGGGTGCGCGGGCGGCGCACCACCGGAATGCCGGCGCCCCGGCTGGACGTCCGCGTCGACGGCCGGCGGGTCCGGCTGATCGACGCCGACTTCGATCCCGAGGAGGCGAACCAGCTCACCCGCAACTTCGAGCTGCGGCTGCCGCTCCCGGCCGGAGAGCACGAGATCGGCGCGGGCTTCCTCACCGAGTACGCGCGCAGCGAGGACGGCGCCGAGACGAACGACTACGCGGTCGACTACGTGCTCGTGGGCGGCCCGTACGACGCGGCCGGCCCGGGCGAGACCGACGTGCAGCGCGGCATCTTCCTTTGCAGACCCGCGGCCGGCGAACCGGAGGAGCTCTGCGCGCGGCGGATCCTGACGACGCTGGCCCGCCGCGCCTACCGGCGTCCGGTGACGGCGGCCGACGTCGACCCGCTGCTCGACCTGTTCGCCATCGGGCGCGCCGACGGGGACCGCTTCGAAGACGGCATCGAGATGGCGCTGAGCGGCGTGCTGGTCTCGCCGAGCTTCCTGTTCCGGGCGCCGAGCGCCCCGGAGGACGCCGAGCCGGGTTCGGCGTACCGCCTCTCGGACATCGATCTGGCCTCGCGCCTGTCCTTCTTCCTCTGGAGCAGCATCCCGGACGAGGAGCTGCTCGACCTCGCCGAGCGCGGCCGGCTCGGCGACCCGGCGGTGCTCGCCGGACAGATCGCCCGGATGCTGGCCGATTCGAAGGCCGGGGCGCTCGTGGAGAACTTCGGCGGCCAGTGGCTGCACCTGCGCAACGTGGCCGACTGGACGCCGGACCCGGTGCGGTTCGCCGACTTCGACGATTCGTTGCGCTACGCCTTCGAGCGCGAGACGGAGCTGTTTCTCGACTACCTGATCCGCGAGGACCGCAGCGTCCTGGAGCTGATCGACGCCGACTACACGTTCCTGAACGAGCGGCTGGCCGGCTTCTACGGCATCGACGGGGTGAACGGCGGCTACTTCCGCCGCGTCCCGCTCGAGGGCACCGCACGCGGCGGCATCCTGACGCACGGCAGCCTCCTGATGGTCACGTCGTACCCGACGCGAACGTCGCCGGTGCTGCGCGGCAAGTGGGTGCTCGAGAACCTGCTCGGCGCGCCGCCGCCACCGCCGCCGCCGGACGTGCCGGCCCTGGAGGCCGGCGCAGAGGCCTCGGCCGGCAGCCTGCGCGAGGCGTTGGAGCGGCATCGGGCCAACCCCGCCTGCGCCGCCTGCCACGCGAAGCTCGACCCGCTCGGATTTGCGCTCGAGAACTTCGACGCGGTCGGCGCGTACCGGACCGAGGACGAGGGTGCAACCGTCGAGGCGTCGGGCGCGCTGCCGGACGGCACCCTCGTCGACGGTCCCGCGGGCCTGCGACGGGTGCTGCGGAACCGCCGCGACGAGTTCGTGGAGACGCTGGCCGCGAAGCTGCTGACCTACGCCATCGGACGGGGCCTCGAGCACTACGACCAGCCGGCCGTGCGCGAGATCCGCCGCCGGGTCGAGGCCGCCGACTACCGGTTCTCGGAACTGGTCTCGGCCATCGTCGATGGCGTACCATTCCGCCTGAGGAGGATTCCGGAGCCATGATCACCGGAAAAGCGCTGCCCCGCCGCACCTTCCTGCGAGGCATGGGCGCCACCGTCGCCCTGCCGTTCCTCGACGCGATGACGCCGGCGTTCGCGTCCGCGTCGACGCCCGTCACCCGGGTCGCGTTCGTCTACACGGCCAACGGCATCATCATGCAGGACTGGACGCCGGCCGAGGACGGCCCCGGCTTCGCGTTCAGCAAGACGCTGATGCCGGTCGAGCCGTTCCGCGACGACCTGCTCGTCCTCACCGGGCTCGCGCACCGCAACGGCGAGGCGCTCGGCGACGGCCCCGGCGATCACGCCCGCGCCGGCGCGAGCTGGCTGACCGGCGTGCATCCGAAGAAGACCCGCGGCGCCGACATCCGCAACGGCATGTCCGTCGACCAGATGCTGGCCGGGACGATCGGCCGCGACGCGCCGCTTCCGTCGCTGGAGCTGGGGCTGCAGGACGTGCGGATGGTGGGCGGCTGCGATTCCGGCTATAGCTGCGCCTACAGCAACACCATCTCGTGGAGCTCGCCCACCACCCCGCTGCCCTACGAGAACAATCCGGGCCGCGTATTCTCGCGGCTGTTCGGCGACGGCGACACCACCGACCCGGCGGTGCGCGCGGTCCGCGCGCGGCAGAACCGGAGCCTGCTCGACTTCGTGCGCGACGACGCGGCGCGGCTGCGCACGACGCTCGGCGCCGGCGACCGGCGCAAGCTCGGCGACTACCTCGACTCGGTGCGCGAGGTGGAGCGCCGCATCCGGAACGCGCGCTACGACGGCGTCGACCTGCCGGTGCTCGACCGCCCCGACGGCATCCCGCCGACCTTCGAGGAGCACGTCCGGCTGATGTCGGACCTGGTCACCATCGCGTTCCAGGCCGACCTGACGCGCGTGGTCACCCTGATGTACAGCCGCGAGGGGGGCAACCGGACGTACCGCTCCATCGGCGTTCCCGACGCCCACCACGGGCTGTCGCACCACCAGAACGACCCGGAGAAGATGGCCCGGCTGGCGATGATCGACCGGCACCACGTGGGGATGCTCGCCTACTTCCTCGGAAAGCTGCGGGACGCCCAGGACGAGAACGGATCGCTGCTCGACCACTCGATGGTGGTTTACGGCAGCAGCCTGAGCGACTCGAACGCACACACGCACGACGACCTGCCGACGCTGGTGGCCGGCGGCGGCAGCGGCACGCTGCGCGGCGGGCGCCACCTGCGGTACTCCGACGGCACGCCGATGACCAACCTGTTCCTTACGTTGCTCGACCGTCTGGAAGTGCATCGGGACCAGATCGGCGACAGCACGGGCCGGATCGCGCACCTGAGCGAGCTGTAGACGGCGGGTGCGCGCACGTGGCCCGGCGCGGTGTCGGCCGGCGGTTGGGGGTGCGACCATTCCTCCCGAGTGCTACGGCACGACACAAGCGAAGCTCGCCTCGTCGCCCGGGTCGCCCGCCCCGTCGTACACGGCGACCTGCGGATACGGACACAGCGGCCGCGTCATCGCCGGCTGCCCGTCCGGGCCGAGCTTCGACGCCAGCAGGCGCTCGGGCGCGCTGCCTTCCTCCACCCAGGCGCGGATGGCCTCCACCCAGTCGACGCGGTCGGGGCCGGGGCCGCCGGCGCAGTGGAGCACGCCCGGCAGCATGTAGAGCCGCGCGTAGTCCCGGGCCGCCGGATCACCGGCTTCCAGCCGCTCGTAGTAGTCGATGGTGCCGAGGGGGGCCAGCGCCAGGTCGGACCAGCCGGTCCAGTAGATGATCTTCCCTCCGTTGTCGCGAAAAGCGCTCAGGTCGGTGTCGGTCGCGTTCAGGATCGCCGCCGTCTCCGCGACGTCCTCCTTCCAGCTCGAGAAACCGTATTGCGTGTAGTCCCAGTCGGGATCGTCGAAGACGAAATACTTGAAGAGTTCGGTGCCGAAGCCGTACTGCGCATTGGGAACGCCGGCCGCCCGGCGCTGCGGGGAGCCGACCACCCACGAGTCCCAACCGCCGCGGTCGTCCTCGCCGCCGTAGTTGAAGCCGTGGTAGATCGACTCGCCGTTCGAGGTCGGGCCGTCGTAGACGGTGTTGATGGCGGCGAGCTGCGCCGTCGTAACGCAGCCGTCGCCCGGACGGTCTCCCGCACAGCGCGGCAGGTCCTCCGGCTCGAAGCCGCACCCGCGCGGGTCGTTGAGCACGCCGTCCTCGACCCCGTCGTCCGCGTCGCAGGCGGCGAGGATGCTCGACCCGAGCAGCTCGAGCGTCGCCGGCGTCAGCACCGGCGAGTCGATTTCGCCCTCCGGAAAGATGGCCTGCTGGTTCTGCACGAAGCCCGCGGTGATGCCGGTCCAGTCGTAGGCGGGGGCCGCGGCGACGATGCCGTCGAAGTCCTCCGGATAACGCTGCGACTCCATCATCGCCTGACCGCCGCCCCGCGAGCAGCCGACGAAGTAGGAGTAGTCGGCGGGCCGTTCGTAGTAGTGCGCGATGACGGATTTCGCCGCCTCCGCCGTCAGGTGGACGGCGCGGTGGCCGAAGTTCTCCTGCCGCCGGGGATGATTGAGCGCCCAGCCCGCCTCGATGCCGCTGCCGGTGTGCCCGGTGTCGGTCCCGACCGTCGCGTAGCCGCGCTGCAGCGGGCTGCCGCCGTGGGCGTACAACGTGCGCGCCTGGTTCTGCACGCTGCCGACGAAACCGCCCCCGCCGCCCATCAGGAAGCGGCCGTTCCAGTCGTCGGGCAGGAGCAGCTCGAAGTTGATCTCCGTCTCGATGACTCCCGTCACCCTGCAATGCGCCGGAAGCCCGGCCGCGTGCGGTACTGGGTCGGCCGTACCGATGTGCAGATCGATCAGCTCCAGCCCCGTCAGATCGGTGCACGCGGACGCGGATTGGGCAGCCGGGGTCGAGCACGCGGCGATCGCGGCGAGACCGGCGGCAACGGCGAGCCTCACGAGCTGGCGGCGGATGCGGGACATCTTGAGCTCCTTCGTATCGTCCGGACGCTCCAACCCTATCAGCGTCGCACCGCTCTCTCAAGGCCGCCGGGCCTCGCTCGACGGGCATCGCCCTGCGTGCCGGCGCCCCTCCACCGGCCCTCCGGCGCCACCCGACTTTCGGTCGGACGCGGTCGGCGTTCCGGGCCGGCGGCTGCAACACGCCGGCGGCGCAGGGAAACGGAGCTCCGCGCCCGCATATAATCGCGGCACCCATGCCTCCGCTCGACGGACTCCGCGTGCTCGATCTCACCCGGGTGCTGGCCGGCCCCTACTGCGCCATGATGCTGGGCGACATGGGGGCCGAGGTGCTCAAGATCGAGGAGCCGACCCACGGCGACGACACGCGCGCGTGGGCGCCGCACCGCGGCGGGTGGAGCACCTTCTTCCTGGGGCTGAACCGCAGCAAGAAGAGCGTGGCGCTGGACCTGAAGTCCGCGGCCGGCGCCGCGGCCCTGCACCGCCTGATCGCGACCGCCGACGTGCTGATCGAGAACTTCCGGCCGGGAAGCCTGGCGAAGCTCGGCTTCAGCTTCGAGGCGGTGTCCGCGTCGAATCCGCGCCTGGTCTACTGCTCGGTCACCGGCTACGGGCAGGTCGGACCGAAGAAGGACCTGCCCGGCTACGACGCGGTCGTTCAGGCCGAGAGCGGGCTGATGGACGTCACCGGTCATCCCGAGGGCCCGCCGACGCGCGTCGGCGTGGCGATCACCGACTACCTGGCCGGCCTCTACGCGATGAACGGCATCCTGCTCGCCCTGCGCGACCGCGACCGCACGGGCCGGGGCCAGCACGTCGACATCGCGCTGATGGACGCGATGACCTCGGCCCTTGCGCTGCCCGCCGGCATCTACTTCAACACCGGCGAGGCCCCCGGCCGCGAGGGCAACCAGCACCACACGCTGACCCCGTACGAGACCATCGAGGTCGCAGACGGCCTGGTGGTCGTCGCCGTCGGCAACGAACGGCTCTGGAAGCAGTTCTGCGCCGCCGTCGGGGCCGGCGATCTGGAGAACCACCCGCACTATGCGACCAACACGGACCGGATGGCGCACCGGCCGCAGCTCATCGCCGAGCTGACCCCGCGTCTGGCGCAGCACACGCGGGACGCGCTGATCGAGCGGCTGCGCGCCCACAACGTGCCGTGCGCGCAGGTGCGCACCATCGGGGAAGCGCTGGAGGACCCGCACCTCCGCGCGCGGGGGATGGTCCTCGACATCCCGCACGGCGAGCTCGGCAGCATGCGGAGCCTCGGCAACCCGATCCGGCTCTCGCGCACGCCGGCGGCCGTGCGCCGCCCGCCGCCGGCCCTGGGCGAGCACAACGAGGAGATCCTGGGCCCGCTCGGCGGGGACGAGAACTCGGGAACCGGCCGGCAACCCGTCGGCGCGAGCACGCGAGGAGTGGACCGATGACCAGCAGCAGGAGCCGACGGCGGAGACCCACCCGGGGGATTATCGTGATAGCGGCGCTGGCGACGGCGCTGAGCGTCCCGGCGGCCGGGGCGCAGGACACCGAGCGTTACGGCGAGCGCCTGTCGCGGATGCCGGTGGACCTGCGCACGACGTCGGCCATCTCCGGCGGGGGCACGGTCGCCGCCGAGCTGGACGGCAACGAGCTCACCGTCACCCTGCGGTTCAGCGGGCTCAGCGGAGGCGTGTCCGCCGCCCACGTGCACAATGCGCCGGTGGCCCGCCGCGGCGGCGTCGCGTTCGCGATGGACGTCGGCGGCGCCAGCGGTACGAGCGGGGAAATCGTCGACACGGTAACGCTGACCGACGCCCAGCTCGACGAGCTCCGAGGCGAACGCTACTACGTGCAGCTCCATACGGAGAGCAATCCCGGCGGCGAGCTGCGCGGCTGGCTCCTCCGGCGCGACGACTGAGACGCCGGGACATACGTGTTAGCATGCCTTCTGGACGATGGGAAATGTCGGCATGACGAACGGTAACCCAACGCTGTTGCAGGCTCTCCTGACCCGTGTGAAGCAACTTCCGCCCGCCGCCGGCCTCGCCGGCGCGGTGATCCTGGTCGCGATTCTCGGCTACCTTCTCGTGGACGTGGAGCCGGAGCCGGAACCCGAGCCGGAAGCGGAAGTGGTGGAGGCCCCGCCGCCGCCGCCGCCCCCTCCACCGCCCGAGCCGGAGCCCGAACCGGAGCCCGAACCGGAACCCGAGCCGGAAATCGAGATACCCCCGCTCAACGAGAGTGACGCGGTCGTTCGGGAACTCACGGCGGAGTTGTCCGCGAATCCGGGGCTCGCGAGCTGGCTCGTGACGGACGAGCTCGTCCGGACCTTCGTCGTCGTCATCGACAACGTGGCCGAGGGAACCAATCCCTCGCAGCACCTGCCGTTCCTTCGCCCCGACGGCCGCTTCGAGATAGACGGCGATGCCTCGGCGCCCCGGATGTCCACGGCCAGCTACGGCCGGTACGACGCCGCGGCGGCGGTGGTGGACTCGCTGGACGCGGAGGGCGTCGGAGAGCTGTATCGGCGGCTGCGCCCGTTGATGGAAGATGCCTACGAGGAGCTCGGGCAGCCCGGCACCGCCTTCGAGGACACGGTGTGGCGCGCGGTGGCGCACCTGCTCAACGCACCGGTCATCGAGGGCCAGCCGGCCCTGGTGCCGCGGGGGCCGCTGTATCTGTACGCCGACGACACGCTGGAGTACCTCTCGCCGGCCCAGCGGCAGTTGATCGGCATGGGGCCCGACAACCAGCGCCGCGTGCAGCGGAAGATCCGCCAGATCGCTGCGGCCATCGGGCTCACCGACCTGCCCCGCCCCCACGTCGTGCAGCGGTAGCCGGGCTCCGCACGGGCCGCTCCGGGTCGATCATCCGATGCCCAGCGTGCTCCGCATCGCCCTCTGCCAGTCGAATCCGGTGGTCGGCGACCTCGCGGGCAACGTCTCCGCGCTGCAGGCGCGGATTCGCGAGGCGCGGGAGCGGGGAGCCGACGTCGTCCTGTTTCCCGAGCTGTCGCTCACCGGCTACCCGCCCGAGGACCTCCTGCTGAAGCCGAGCTTCGTGCGGGAAGCCGAGGCGGCGCTCGGAGACCTGGCCGCCGGAGTCACCGGGATCGTGGCCTGCGTCGGCGTGCCGGAGGACAGCTCGTCAGCGTACGGCGCGCGGGTCCACGGCCGCGCACCGGAGCCGGCCGGCGCGCTGCCCGCCGGGGCCGGTCTGCACAACGGCGCGGCGGTCCTGGCCGACGGCCGGATCGCGGCGCGGTACCGGAAGCACCACCTGCCGAACTACGCCGTCTTCGACGAGCGGCGCTACTTCGCAGCGGGGGGCCGAGGGCTGGTCATCGACCTCGACGGCCGGCGGCTCGGGCTCACGATCTGCGAGGACATCTGGGTACGCGGCGGCCCGCCGGAATGGTCGGTCCTGGACGGCCGCGCGGAGATCGTCCTCAACCTGTCGGCCTCGCCGTATCACCAGGGCAAGGGACGGGAGCGGGAGAAGCTGTTCGCGGCCCGCTGCCGCGATCACCGCTGCTTCCTGGCGTTCTGCAACGCCGTGGGCGGGCAGGACGAGCTGGTCTTCGACGGCCACAGCCTGGTCATCGGACCGGACGGGAAGACCATCGCCCGCGCCGCGCCGTTCGAAGAGGAGATGCTCGTCGCGGATCTCGACCCGGCCGTGGTGGGCGAGCTCCGGGAAACCGATCTTCGCTGGAGCAAGCCGCCGGCCGCGACCGGCGAGCGGTCCCCGGCGGCGGCGGACGGACTCGGCCCGGGCCGGGTTGCGGTCGTCCGCCTCGCGCGGCAGGGGGCCGCGGCGCGCCGGCCGCTCGTGCCGCGTCCGGCGGCCGGGGCGCTGTCTCCCGAAGCCGAGACGTACCGCGCCCTGACGCTGGGGACCGCCGACTACCTCCGGAAGAACGGCTTTCCGGGAGCCGTGCTGGGGCTGTCCGGCGGCATCGACTCCGCCCTCGCGCTCACCATCGCGGCGGACGCCATCGGTCCGGACGCGGTTACCGCCGTGTCCATGCCGTCGCGCTACACCGCCGGAATGAACCGGGACGACGCAGCGATCCTGGCCCGCCGGCTCGGCACCCGGTTCCTGGAGCTCCCCATTGAGGAGCTGGCGATCGCCTACGGCGACGCGCTGGCCGAACCCTTCGCGGGGACGGAGCCGAACGTCGCCGAGGAGAACCTGCAGGCGCGCATCCGCGGCAACCTGCTGATGGCGCTGTCGAACAAGTTCGGCTGGCTGGTGCTGACGACCGGCAACAAGAGCGAGATGAGCGTCGGGTACGCCACCCTCTACGGCGACATGGCGGGCGGCTTCGCCGTGCTGAAGGACGTGCTGAAGACCTGGGTCTACCGCCTGGCCGTCTGGCGCAACCGCGACGGCGAGGTGATCCCGCAACGGATCATCGACAAGCCGCCGACGGCCGAGCTGCGCGACGACCAGCGCGACTCCGACAGCCTGCCGCCCTACGACGTGCTCGACGGCATCCTGGAAGCGTACGTCGAGCAGGACCGGAGCCCGGCCGGGATAGAGGCGCTCGGATTCGCCCGCGAGACCGTCGACCACGTGGTGCGGCTCGTCGACCGCACGGAGTACAAGCGCCGCCAGGCGCCCCCCGGCGTCCGCATCTCGACGCGCGCCTTCGGCAAGGACCGGCGGCTGCCGATCACCAACCGCTACGTGCCGGCCCGCTGAGCCGCGGCGGGCGGCGCAACGTATCGCTTAGCGGCGCGGCGCGGTGCCGGCTCCGGTGTCATCCGAGACCTGCTTCAGCACCGTGGTCGCGGCGCCGATCATGGACGCCACGTCGCTGAGGTTCGCCGGCACGATCAGGGTATTGCCCGCCTTCGCCAGGTTGCCGAAGCGTTCCAGGTAGTCCTCGGCGACGCGCAGTTGCATCGCCTTGTCGCCGCCTTCCGTGTTGAGCGCCGCGGCCACCTTCGTCAAGCCCTCCGCCGTCGCCTCGGCCACCGCCAGGATGGCCGCCGCCTCACCCTCGGCCTCGTTGATCTGCTGCTGCTTGGCCGCCTCCGACTCCTTGATGACCCGCTGCTTCTCGCCCTCGGCCTGGTTGATCTTGGCGTCCCGGTCGCCTTCGGACTCGAGAATCGTGGCGCGCTTCTCCCGCTCGGCGCGCATCTGCTTCTCCATCGCGGACAGCACGTCGTGCGGCGGGTTGATGTTCTTGATCTCGTAGCGCAGCACCTTGACGCCCCACGGATTCGAGGCCTGGTCGAGCTCCTCCACCACGCGCAGGTTGATGTGGCTGCGCTCCTCGAACGTCTTGTCCAGCTCGATCTTGCCGATCTCGCTGCGCAGGGTGGTCTGGGCGAGCTGCGCGATCGCGAACAGGTAGTCGCCGATCCCGTAGGACGCCTTGCGCGCGTCCATCACCTGCAGGTAGAGCACGCCGTCCACCCCCACCTGGACGTTGTCCGCGGTGATGCAGACCTGCTCCTCGACGTCTATCGCCCGCTCCTTCAGGCTGTGCCGGTAGGCGACCCGGTCGACGAACGGGACCAGGAGGGCGAACCCGGATTCGAGGGTTCTCGAGTACTTGCCGAGGCTCTCGACGATGTAGGCGTTCTGCTGCGGCACGACCACCGCCGTCTTCGCGATGACGACGATCACGACCAGGGCCAGCACCAGGGCGACGATGAAACCCGCATCCATGATGGTTCTCCGTGTCGAATCAATGAACGGACGGTTCCGGGGACACCGCCTGGACAATCTCCAGGGCGACGCCGTCGATGTCGACGACCACGGCACCGGTCCCGCGGGACATCGCATCCGGACCCACGTTCACCGCAGTCCACTCCGTTCCCTGCAGGCGAACCCGGGTCCGTCCGCCGGGAGCGACGTCCTCGTCCACCACGACCGCGGCACCGACCGCCGGATGTCGGAACTCCGCCCCGCCGCCGACGCCCCGCAACCGGTCGTAGCACTTCCGCCGAAACAGCACCATCGCGGCGACGGCGAGGATCGAGAACGCCACCCACTGCGCCCACACCGGCAGGCCGACCCCGGCCAGTCCGAGGAGGCCCACGCAGATCGCCGCAACGCCGGCAAAGGCGAGATAGAACGCGGCGTCGGTCAGCAGCTCCGCGCCCGCCAGGACGATTCCGATGATCAACCAGCCCCACCAGGACATGTGCGTGCTCCCGATACCGCTTCCGGTTTAGACTCTCCGCGAAATCGGTTCCCCGGCCGTGCGCATCCCGCACTACCCAGTGTATACGGCGGACGGGATGGCGCCCGAGGCGAAAGGCAAGCGACCATGACCTGCCTGAGAAGACTCGTTGTCGCGTTGAGCGGCGCCGCCGTCGTGCTGGCCGCGCCGGCTGCGGCGGCCCAGGGGGTGCCGGCCGCCGAGAAGCCGGAGAGGGAGGACGCCTGCATGGAGGTCATCGCCCATCGCGGCGCGTCGGGCTACCTGCCGGAGCACACCCTGCCCGGCTACGCGCTCGCGTATGGGCAGGGCGCCGGCTGGATCGAGCCGGACGTCGTGCTGAGCGCCGACGGCGTCGCCATCGCCCTGCACGACATCACCCTGGACCGCACCACGAACGCCGCCGAGATGTACCCCGATCGGGCGCGCGCCGACGGCCGGTACTACGCGGCCGACTTCACCTACGCGGAGATCGAGCGGCTGCGCGTCGTCGAGGCCCTGCCGGACCGCTACCCGCACCGGACGTTCCGCGTACCGCGCCTGGCGGAAGTCCTGGAGCTGGTCGACGGCCTGAACCGCATCACCGGGCGCGCGGTCGGCGTCTACCCGGAGCTGAAGAGTCCCGGCGTCCAGCCGGATCTGGCCCGCACCCTGCTCGCGGAGCTCGCCGGCTACGCCTGGCCGATCCGGATCCAGTCGTTCGACGCCGAGGCCCTCGCGGCACTCGATACCGGCCTGCCGCGCGTGCAGCTCATCGCCCGGCCGGACCAGCTCACGCCCGCCGGCCTGAATCGCATCGCTTCCTACGCGATCGGCATCGGCGTGCCCAAGGAGCTCGTGTTCCAGGATGCCGCCGTCGTCGGGCAGGCCCACGACCTCGGCCTGGAGGTGGACGCCTACACCCTGCGGGCCGACCGGCTCGACGCCACGTTCGACTCGCTCGCGGGCGAGGTGGCGGCGCTGATCGCGGCCGGCGTCGACGCCGTGTTCACGGACCATCCGGACCAGGTGCTGGCCCTGGTGGCCCGCTCGTGCGATACCGCACGATGAACCCCAGGCGGTGCATCCGGCCGAAGTCGTTGTCGAGCGACCAGACCGCGAGCCCGTGATCGGCTGCAACCGCCCCGATCAGAAGGTCACCGACACCGAACCGGTGTCCCTGCTCGCCGGCCAGCCGGACCCAGGCGTCGATTCGGTCCCACGTCGCGGCGGTCGGCAGCAGAACCGGCAGCCCGGACAGCGCCCGGCGCAGCCGGGGCTCCTGCGCACGCGAGACTCCGCTCAGAATCTCTACCCGCACCGGAACCGGCAGCGCCACGCCGTCGCGGTCGAGGAGCTCGTCCAGATGGCGGCCGGCAGCGCAATCGCGGTCACGCAGCGCCGCGACCCACACGGACGTATCGACGCAGATCATCGGCGTGGACGGCGCCGCGAGCGGGCCACGTCGACGTCGAGGGTGACGGAACCGAGCAGCTCCCTCAGCTCATCGACGCGCTTGCGTCGTATCAGCTCTCGCAGCGACAGCACGACGGTATCGGTCTTCGACTTGAACCCGAGCAGCCGTCGTGCCTCATCGAGCAGCTCCGGGGGCAGGTCCAGCGTCGTGCGCATACATCGATGCTATATCCATATGCTCATGGATGCACTCATGTTCCACAGTCAGTGCGCATGACCGACAAGCATTGCGGCCGCCGGCGGTCACACCTCGATCATCCGCGACCGCAGCATCGACTGGACGAACCGCGCCAGCCGCTCCTCGGCCGGCTCGACGCGCTCGCCGAACTCGTCCCGCAGCCGTCCGGCGATCCGTGTCAGCGGGGCCTCGCCGTCGCATGCCTTCCAGATGAAGGATCCGACGTCGTCGAGGCGGATGCGATAGCAGGGATTTCCCAGCTTCGGCGCGAGCCAGCGGCCGATGCGGCCCTCGCCGAACCGCGGGCGCAGCACGACGCAGCGCCCGTCGTCGAGGTCGCGCCAGTCCAGGCGGCGGCGCGGACGCGCGTTCCAGAAGGCGGCGGCGCGCTCGGACGCCACAGCGTCGGACGCGGGTCCGGCCACGGTGGTCACTTCCCACCGCCGCGCATCGCGTTCAGCGGCATCCTGACCAGCATGTAGTAGAGCAGGATGAATACGAGCGCTCCGCCGAGCGCGCTGTCGGCGATCTGCGGCAGGACCAGCCACGGGACCGCCTCGCTGGCCCCGACGACGAAGGCGAGCAGCACCGCCATCAGCGCCTCGCCGGCGATGAAGCCGGACGAGAGGAGCACCCCCGTATTGTTGGCGCGCGTGCGCTCCTCGCCGGTCGCCTCCTGCTCGTCGAGCGAGCGCGACAGCCACCAGCTCACGAGGCCGCCGACGAAGATGGCCGCCGTCGACGGGAACGGCAGGTACATGCCGACCGCGATGAGCATCGGAGACGGCGCCTGGATGAGGATGAGGACGCCGGCCAGCGCCATCCCGGCGATCACCAGCGGCCAGGCCATGTCCCCCCCGACGATGCCCTGCGAGATGAGCGCCATCAGGCCGGCCTGCGGCGCCGGCAGTTCCGGACTGCCGATCTCGTACACCTGGTCCATCAGGATCATCGGCCAGATGAGCACCATCGCGGCGACGGTCACGCCGATCAGCTCGCCGATCTGCATCTTCCAGGGCGTGCCGCCGAGGATGTGGCCCACCTTCAGATCCTGCAGCATGTCGCCGGCGATGCCGCAGGCGCAGCAGACGACGCCGGCCACCGCCAGCACCCCGAGGATGCCGCCGGATCCGGTCACCCCGATGCCGACCATGACGACGGCGGCGATGAGCAGGGTGCTCAGGGTCAGGCCGCTGATCGGGTTGTTGGAGCTGCCGAGCAGGCCCACCAGGTAGCCGGCCACCGCGGCGAACAGGAATCCGAGGATGACCATCATGATGGTCAGCAGGATGGCGCCGCCGAAGCTCTCGCTGAAGTACCAGTAGAGGCCGAACAGCGGCACGGCCAACGCCGCAATCGCCAGGCCGGTCTTCCGGAAGTCGATGTCGATGTCCTGGCGGCCGGCGCCCTCCGCCTGCTTGGCGCCGAGGTCGCCGAAAGCGCGCCCGATGCCCTGGATGAGCGACGTGCGCAGGTTGTAGAGGGTGTAGAACGCGGCGACGATCATCGTCCCGACCGCGAGGGGCCGCACCTGTCGCAGCCACACCTCGGTGCTCAGCTCGATGAAGCCGGCCGAATCGGTCGCCTGGGCCGCCAGCTCCGGGTTCAGGAAGAGGCCCAGCGGAACCAGCAGCAGCCAGCCCAGCACGGCGCCGGCGAACAGCGTGGCGGCGATCTGCGGCCCGACGATGAAGCCGACGCCGATCAGCGCCGGCGACGCGGCGGGCGACTGCAGCAGGAACCCGCCGACGTAGCTCACCGGCCGGCCCAGCATCTCGATGGCCGACTGCCCGAGCGAGACGAACCAGGTGGCCGAATCGGCCACCAGCTTGATCCCGTTGCTGTTCTTGAGCAGCTCCCAGGCCCCGGCGACCCCCATCGCCTGGAACACGAACTTGGCGCCCGTCTGCCGCCCGCCCTGTCCCGCCTTGACCAGCTCCGCCGCGGCGACGCTCTCGGGAAACGGCAGGTCCGCCTCGACCACCAGCGTGCGGCGCAGCACGATGATGAAGAGGACGCCGAGGATGCCGCCCACCAGCATGATGGCCGTGCTCTCCCAGTAGCGCAGCTCGTCCCAGACCCCGCTGATGACGAAAGCGGGGATCGTGAAGATCGCCCCGGCGACCAGCGCCTCCCCCACCGACGCGGTGGTCCGCGCCATGTTCTCCTCGAGAATCGAGCCCCCGAACAGGCGCAGCGCGGCCATCGCCACCACCGCGGCCGGAAAGGTGGCGGCCACCGTGAGACCCGCCCGCATCCCGAGGTAGGCGTTGGCGGTGCCGAGCACGATCGCCATCGCCGTGCCGAGAAGCACGGCCCGGAACGTCAACTCCGGCAGGTCGGACGACTCGGGCACGAACGGCACGAACGGGCGCGACGAAGGATCGCTGGTCGGGTTCATCCCGCCATTCTGCACATCGGGATGCCGGTTGTCACCCCGCCGCGCGGCTGCGATCCGGCAGCCGCAGCCGGGCGGCGCACCCGCCTCCCGCCCGCCCCCGCCGTATACTTCCGGTGCCGTGAGGCGCATCCCCGACATCTACGCCGAGAAGCGCGCCGCCGGCCGCCCCGTCGTCTCCATCGAGTTCTTCCCACCGAAGACGCTGCACGGAGACGAGAGCCTGTTCCGGCGGGTACTGCCGCGCCTGGCCGAGGCACGGCCCGACTTCTGCTCGGTCACCTACGGCGCCGGCGGCGGCGGCACCCGCACGAAGACGCTGCGTATCGTGGACCGCATGCAGCGCGAGCACGGCCTGACCGCCATGGCGCACGTCACCTGCGTCAGCTTCACGCGGGCGGAGATGGACGGCTTCCTCGACGAGGCGGCCGGGCTCGGCATCGAGAACATCCTGGCCCTGCGCGGAGACCCTCCCCCGGGAGAGCCGGACTTCGTGCGCCCGGCCGGCGGGTTCGACTACGCGTATCAGCTCATCGACGTGCTGAAGGCCCGGTCCGACGAGTTCGCCGTCGGCTGCGCCGGCTTCCCCGAAGGCCATCCCGACTGCACGGAGGGAAGGGACGTCGACTGGGGGCGGCTGCGCGACAAGGTCGCCCACGGCGCCGAGTTCATCCTCACGCAGCTCTTCTTCGACAACGCCGACTACTTCCGGATGGTCGACCACCTGACCGGATTGCTCGGCGTGACCGTGCCGATAACCCCCGGCATCCTGCCCATCCTGAGCACGAAGCAGATCAAGCGCTTCACCGCGCTCTGCGGCGCGGCGCTGCCCCCGGCGCTCGTCGCCGACCTCGACCGGCTCGGCGACGACGACGAGGCGGTGACCGAGTTCGGCATCGACTTCGCCTCGCGGCAGTGCGAGGCCCTGCTGGCCGGCGGGGCGCCGGGCCTGCATCTGTACGGCCTCAACCGCTCGCGGTCGCCGCTCGCGATCCTGCGCAACCTCGGCCTCGCCTCAGCCCCGCGAGGCGTTTCAGCGCGCTAATCGCAGCCGGTGGCGATGGCCAGAGCGCAGCAGAGCTCGCGCATTCTCTCCGGACCGAGCGTCCCTGCGAATCCCCGGAGACCGCTTTGCGGAACCGTGAAGAGATGACACAGGTTGACGCAGGAATCGTGTTTCAGGCCCTGGTCGATGCCGACATCGACTTCGGTCGGCGATCCACGTCGCGTCGACGTCACCGGCGCCACCGTAACGGTGTGCAGGAGCGGAATCAACGACGACCGACTGATGACGACCACCGGCCGACGCTTGTCCGGGTGTGGCAAATCCAGACGCCAGATCTCGCCGCGATTCACTCGGGCGGCCATTCCTGCTCGCCGATCAGGTCGGAGACGTCTTCCAGCACCTCGTCGGCCCGCCCGTCGTAGGCGGCCGCAAGCTGCGCATCGATCTCTTGACGGCGCCTGGCGCGCAGGTACGTCTCGATCGCCGAGCGGATGAAAGCGGACCTGCCACGTTCCCGCACCTCGGGATCCGCATCGATTCGCCGCAGGAGCTCCGTATCGAGCGAGATCTGCACCGGCCGCGCGGGCATGTTGGCATTATGCCACCTGTTCTTAGGGCATCCCCGTATCGCAGCGTTTGCGAGGCCGGCCGTGTGCGCTCATTCCCCTCGATTACCGAGATGAGCTGTGCCAGCATTCCTCGGTAACCGAGGGGGCCATCCGTACCGCGAACTCCGGGGCGCGCCGGTGACGGCGGAGGTCTCGCTTGCGCTCGTGCTGCTGGTCCTCCTGCTCGCCGCGGCAGCGGCCGCCTGGCTTCCGGCGCGACGGGCCGCCCGCGTGGACCCGCTCGCGGCGCTACGCACGGAGTAGACGCGGACGTCAGAACCGGAACCGCCGGCATTGAACGCGTAGTTCACCCGCGTCGCCGCCAGGCCCCTGGGAGGAGAGGCAGCCCTGCCGCCGCGGCGCCTGTATGCTCTGCGCATGACGGCGCGTCGATCGGGCACCCGGAATCCGGGGCGGGTCAGCCGCACGGCGACGCTCGCGGCGGGAATTCGGGCGCATCATCGCCGCTGGCACCCGGCACCCATCCTGGACGACGCCTACGCCGTGCGGATGGTGTCGCCGTTCTGGCGGCAGGTCGCCCACAACCGGCTGCTCAACTGGATCGTCGTCCACAAGCTGCTCGGGCCGTTCCATCCGATCCACACCGAGAACATCCTGCGGGCGCGTTACGCGGAGGACCGGCTCGCCGAAGCGGTCGCGTCCGGCGTGGGGCAATACGTGATTCTCGGCGCCGGCCTCGACACCTACGCCCTGCGCCACCCCGAGCTCGCCGGCCGCGTGCGGATCTTCGAGGTGGACCAGCCGGGCATGCAGGCGCTCAAGAAGGAGCGCGTGCGCCGGGTGCGCGGCGGGCTCCCCGCCCACGTGACGTTCGTGCCGGTCGACTTCGAGACCGACCGGCTGCACGAGGCGCTGGACCGGGCCGGCCTGGACCCGCGGGCGCCGGCGTTCTTCTCGTGGCTGGGAACCACCTACTACCTCACCCGGCCGGCGATCCGGGAGACGCTCGACGCCATCGCCGCGGTGGCCGCGCCGGACAGCCGCCTCGTGCTGGACTACCTCCTCGCACGGCATCTCATCCCGCTGGACGGACTGCCCCTCGCCGACAGGCTGGAGAGGCTCGTGAAGCGTCTCGGCGAGCCGCTGGTGTCCGAGTTCCTTCCCGAGGAGCTGGACGGCGAGCTGGCGCGGGTCGGCTTCGCGCCGCTGGACAAGGTCCCACCTGACGAACAGGCGCGGCGGTACCTCGAGGACCGGACCGACATGGCGGCGCCGGCGCCGAACTTCTCTTTCGCCCTCTACGCGCGCCGGGGAATGGGCGGCGGGGCGGAAACGGACGTCAGAACCGAAACAGCCGGTTGAACTTGACCACGAAGCCGCGGTTGCGCAGGTCCCAGCCCCGGTCGGGCCGCAAGCCCCCTGTCACGTCGCGGTCGTCGGTGTAGACCACGAACAGCTCGCTGCCGGGGCTGTACTCCCACCGCAGGCGCAGGTTGCTGCCGAACGAGTTGCCGGCCGAGTTGTACTGCAGCAGGCCGCTGAAGAACATCCGCGGATTGAAGGCGTAGTTCACGCGCGTCACCGCCAGGTTCGTCTGGAACTTCCCGTACGGCGTGTCGATCCAGTTGAAGGAGACGGTGGGCTCCACCGACATCTGCGGCAGCACCGCGACACGTCCCTGGCTGAGCTGCACCGTCGTCAGGTCGCCGTCGAAGAAGGCGCCCCGCTTCACCGCCACACTCCCGTTGATGCGCCGCTGCTGGCCGATGGAGTAGGAGATCTGCGCGTCGGCGAAGCTGTAGCCCCCCACCGGGATCGAGAAACCGGCCCCGGGCGGCGTGAACGGCCGCACCAGCAGCTCGTAGTTGTCGGTCGCGGTGAAGGTGAGCTGATCGCTCGACTCGAACTCGGTCTGGAACGCCACGACGTTCTGGCGCGTCTCCAGGTGGTTCTCGTCGGCGGTGACGATGTAGTCGATGCTCCCTTCCAGGCTGAACTGCCGCACGCTCTCGATCGACTGCGGCCGCGGACTGAACCGTCCCGACGTGTAGGTGCGCCGGAAGTTGTCGCGCCGGAGGAAGCCCACCTCGGGCAGGAAATTGTCCTCGACCAGCAGGTGATCGACCTGGAAGCCGTAGCGGTCGGCGGCGTACTCGAACTTGCCCTGGTAGCTCATGTCCTTGCCGCGGTGATCCGGGCCGGGGACCTTCGTGCGGGCGAGGTAGGTGATCACGCTCAGGTTCTCGAAGAAGGCGAAGGTGCCGTCCACCCCGTAGGCCTGACTGGAGCCGGGAGCCACCCGCGAGATCGAGCGGTTGGTGAACATCGCGCCGACCGAGCTGCGCCGCAGGAGGTCGCGCCGCAGGCGGACGACGGTGAAGTTGGTCGGCCGGGAGGCGGAGACCAGCTCGTCGTCGGTGTGGATGTTCAGGGCGCCGACGTCGAACTGCCCGATCTTGCCGGTCACCCGCGCACCCCCGACGATCGGCACCACGCGGCCCTGCTCGAGCCCGATCTTCCGGCTGTAGAAGAGCTGCGGCACGTTGGCGTCGCCGAAGATCCCGCCGACGGGGCCGCCGCCCGGTCCGCCGAAGCGGCCGGTGACGCCGCCGCGCGCGAAGCCGAAGATGCCCCGCCCCTCCAGGAAGAACTCGCGCTTCTCCGGAAAGAAGAGCGGAAAGCGGGTCAGGTTCACCTGCCGCTCGTCCACCTCGACCTGGGCGAAGTCGGTGCGGTAGGTGAAGTCGGCGGTCAGGTTCTGGGTGATGCCGTACTTGACGTCGAGGCCGCCGTCTCCGCTCCTCTCGTCGACCAACTGCGGGGAGGCGGTCAGGTCGGTGGTCAGGCCGCCGATGGCGTACGGCTTGACCTCGATGTTGCGGCTGGCCGGGGGCGGCTCGATGCCCACCAGCGACCCGGCGGCGGAGACCCGGAAGATGCCGGCCGACCCGCTGCCGCCGCCGGCCGAGATGGGCAGCCGCGTCAGGTAGACCCATTCGTTCTTGCGCCGGATCGCCCGGCGGAGCTGCAGGCCCCAGATGTACGGCGGCTCCGACCGGTAGCGCAGCGTCTTGAACGGGATCTCCATCTCCACGGTCCAGCCGCCGGCGAAGCGGCCGGTCCGGACGTCCCACACCGGGTTCCAGTCGGCGTTGGGGTTGCCCTCGTTCGTGAACTGCTGGTCGGCGCGCGCGCCGAGCGGGTTGGTGTAGAAGTTGAAGCCGTTGCGGCGGTCGTAGAAGGTGTCGAAGAACGCCGTGAACGTGTCGTTCTGGCGGAGCTGGCTCGTGTCGCGCCGCATCTCGTTGGCCACCCACTGGCTCTCGGGGGCCGAGTCCCAGACCCGCGCCGAGACGTAGACGTTCGTCTCGTCGAACATGACCCACGCCTCGGTCCGCTCGGTCGCCGGCGCCCCGATGTCGGGCACCTGCTGGATGAAGTCGGTGATCGCCGGCACCGTCTCGTAGACCGGCTCGTCGAGCACGCCGTCGAGGCGGATGCCCTCGTCGAGGCGGATCGCGCGGACGGTCGTGCGCCCCGCCTCGTCGCGCGTCATCACCGCCGGCGGCACCGGCGCGGGGGGACCGTCGATGAGGCCGGCGTCCACGAACAGGCCGGCGGTTCCGGGGGCGGGGCGCCCGGCGGCGCCGGGAACGGAAGCAGCGGCGGGGTTCGGCGCGCCCGCGCCGGGTGGAGCCACCGGGGCACCGCCCGCTCCGCCGCCGCCGGCGGCCCCACCGGCGCGCGGGGAACCCTGCGCGGCGGAAGGAGGCGGCGCGGCGCGGGGCGCCGGCGCGCGGGCGCCGGACCGCGGACCCGACCTGCCGAACGGCCCGGTGGATGCGGGAGCCGCGTCCCCTCCGCCGCCGGGGACCGGCCTGCCGAACGGGCCGGCGGGCGCGGGAGCCGCGTCGCGCCCGCCACCGGCGGCCGGCGCGGAGATCGGAGGCACGGGCCGCGCGCGGGCGGGCGGAGGAGCCGGCTCCCGCGCGGGCGCCGACGCCGGAACGGGAACCGGCTCCGACCCGGGCCCCGGCCGCGGCGGCGCTGCGGGCCGGGCGGCGGCCAGCGCCGCGCCCCCGCCCGCCTCCGGGCCGCCGCGCAACTGCGCTGCGACCTGATCCTGCAGCTCGAAGATGTCGGCGAGCGTTCCCGTCGCGGTCGCCGACCGCAGCACGGCTCCGTCCGCCAGGTCGACGAGCCGCGCGGTGACGCGCAGCCGGTCTCCGAGGCGCTGATAGGCGCCGCGGACCACCCGGCCGGCGCCCGCCCGCCGGCCCGCCTCGAGCGCGCCCTGCGGACCGGCGGCCGCGGGCGCCGCGGCGGTTGCGCGCACCACCCGCGCGCCGCTCATCTGGAGATCGACGACGACCGCCTCGGCGATGCCGACGCCGATCCAGTCGTCCGCGGGGTCGCCGGCGAGGTTGGCGAACGGAACCACGAGCACGAGGGCGCCGCCTCCCGGCGAGCGCGCCGCGCCGTCGGACTGCGGCTGCGCGGCCACCGGCGATACGGCCGCCAGCACCGCGGCGGCGAGTCCCGAAGCGATATGCATCCGCGTGGATCTGGGAAGAATCATCGTTATGGATAAGCCGTGCACGCGCCCAAGTATGCCAGACGGACGAGGCCGAGGCCGCGTTTCACGCCCCGTCAGTTGCGGAACAGCCGTGTGAACTTGATCACGAACCCGCGGCCGTAGAGCCCCGTGTAGCGGTCGGGGCGCAGCGGGTCGGTGTCCTGCTCCTCGGTGTAGACGACGAACAGCTCGCTGCCGGGCGAGTACTCCCAGCGCAACCTGAGGTTGGTTCCCAGCGTCCGGTTCGCGGAGTTGTACTGCAGCAGGCTGCTGAAGAACATCCGCGGCGAGAAAGTGTAGTTCACGCGCGCCCGCACCAGGTCGGTGCGGAACGAGCCGCCCGGCAGATCGATCCAGTTGAACGACACGCTCGGCTCGACGGCCAGTTGGGGAAACAGGTCGACCCGCCCCCGGCTGAGGTCGACCGAGGTGATGTCGCCGTCGAAGTAGCCCCCGGCGGCCACCTCCACCCGCCCGTTGAGCAGCCGCTGCGGTCCGAGGGCGTAGGTCAGGCGCACGTCGGTGAAGCCGTAGCCGCCAACGGGGATCGAGACGTCCGAGCCCGACGGCGAGAACGGCTCCCGCAGCAGCTCGAAGCTGTCGCTCAGGCGCACGCCGAACTGATCGCTGTTCTCGAGCTCGGTCTGGAAGGCGACCTGGTTCTGGCGCGTCTCCAGCAACCCGGTATCCGCGGTGAGGAAGTAGTCGTGGCTCGCCTCGAGCACGAGCTGGCGCACCGACTCGATGGACGCGGGCCGCGGGCTGAAGCGGCCCGAGAGCGAGGTCCGGCGGAAGTTGCGGCGCCGCAGGAATCCGACCTCGGGCCGGAAATCGTCCTCGACCAGCAGATGGTCGACCTCCAGCCCGTAGCGGTCGGCCCCGTAGTCGAAGCGCGCCTGGTAGCTGGCGTCGCGGCCCGACACGCCGGCGGTGCGGGTCCGCGCGTAGTAGCCGAGCAGGTTGAGGCTGTCGAAGAAGGAGAAGGTGGCGTCCGCGCCGTAGGTCTGGTTCGATCCGTCGGACGAGAGCGACAGCGACCGGTTCGTCACGAGGCCGCCGAAGCTGCTGCGCCGCAGGACGTCCCGCTTGACCCGCAGGACCGTGAAGTTCGTGTCGAGCGCGCCGGAGACGCCCTCGTTGCCGGTCTGGATGTTGAGAGCGCCGACGTCGAACGCCCCGATCTTCCCGGTCAGCCTTCCGCCGCCGAGGATCGGCACCGCCTGTCCCCCCTGCAGCCCGATGCGCCGGCTGTAGAACAGCGTCGGCGCGTCGCCCCCGCCGAGCACGCTGCCCCGCCGCAGGCTGCGCGCGGTGCGGAAGCTGCCGCGGGCGAAGTCGAAGATGCCGCGCCCTTCGAGAAAGAACTCGCGCTTCTCGGGAAAGAACAGGTTGAAGCGGGTCAGGTTCACCTGCTGCTCGTCCACCTCGACCTGCGCGAAGTCGGTGTTGTACGTGAAGTCGGCGGTCAGGTTCTGGGTGATCCCGTACTTCAGGTCCGCCCCGACCTTGCCGTCGCGCTCGACCCCCGGCGCGGATATTCCCGCCGGGCCGGCATTCCCGCTGCCGGTGGTCAGCCCGCCGATGGCGTACGGCTTGACCTCCAGGTTGTTGCCGGCGGGCGGCGCCTCGAGCCCGACCAGGGTGCCGGCGGCCGAGACGCGAAAGACGCCGCCGCGCCCGCCGAACCCGGCGGCCGAGATCGGGATCAGGGTGAGATAGGCCCACTCGTTCTTGCGCATCACGGTGCGGCGGAGCTGGATGCCCCAGACCTGATCGCGGACCGGCCGATAGCGCAGCGACTTGAACGGCACGACCATCTCGATGGTCCAGCCGCCGTCGAACCGGTCCGTCCTGACGTCCCACACCGGGTTCCAGTCGCGGTTCGGGTTGCCCTCGTTCGTCAGGGCCTGATCGACGAAGCCGCCCAGGGGATTGGCGTAGAACAGCAGCGCGTTGCGGCGGTCGTAGAACGTGTCGATCAGGAACCCGAACAGGTCGTTGTTCAACATGTTGAACGCGTCGCGGCGCATCTCGGTCGCGACCCATTCGCCGGGCGGCGCGCTGTCCCAGCAGCGCCCGGCGACGTAGAAGTTCTCGTCGTCGAACATCACCCAGGCCTCGGTGCGCTCGGTGGCCGGGGCGCCCTCGTCCGGGAGCTGCTGGATGAAGCCGGAGACCGGGGCGACGGCGTCGTAGACCGGCTCGTCGAGCCGGCCGTCGACCTCGAGGCCGGCGAGGAGCCGAATGGCGCGCATCGTCGCCTGCCCGCCGTCGCGCGTGATCACGTCGGGCGCCACCGGCGGCGGCGGGCCGTCGATGACGACATCGGTCTCGAAACGCGTTCCGTCGGGGACCGGCGCCGGCGTGCCGGCGGCGATCTGCGGCTGCTCCGGGGGCTGCCCGACGAGCTGCTCCGCGGCCGGCGTCCCGCCGGACTGCCCCGCCGCCGGCGCCGCATGCGAGACCAGGAGGGCCAGCGCGACGCCGGCCGTGATCGCCTTCATGAACCGCGTGGATCCTCGCACATTCGGACGGCCGGCGCGCACCGGCCGAGGCGGGAGCACGAGCTTCTTGACGCCCCCCGCCCCCGGTTGTAGGCTCGCCTCACCAAGAAGAAGCCCTGAGGAGGGAACCCATGAAGGTGTCCGCACGACTCGTTCCGCTCGTCTTCGCCGTCCTGGCCATCGTCACCGCCGGGGCCGCCACCATGCAGGACAAGGCCGGCCAGACCGCGTCGATGGCGGAGGCGGCGCAGGCGTTCCTCGACTCGCTGACGCCGGAGCAGCGCTCGGCGGCGACGTTCGCGTTCAACAGCGACGACCGCTTCGACTGGCACTACATCCCCCGCGAGCGCAAGGGCGTCTCGCTGCGGGCGATGACCGCGGCGCAGAAGAAGGCCGCGCTGGCGCTGGTCGAGGCGAGCCTGAGCGCCGAGGGCTACGAAAAGTCGGAGCGGATCCGGCAGCTCGAGCAGATCCTCTACGACCGTGAAGGCCGCGCCATCCGCGACACCGAGCTCTACTTCTTCATGATCTTCGGGGATCCTGCGACGGACGGGAACTGGGGCTGGCGCTACGAAGGGCACCACATCTCGCAGAACTGGACCGTCCTCGACGGCATGCTCAGCTCGAGCACGCCGCAGTTCTTCGGCACGAACCCGGCCCACGTCCGCGAGGGCAGCCGCGCCGGCGAGCGCGTCCTGGTGCTGGAGGACGTGCTGCCCCGCAGCCTGCTCGCCTCGATGTCCGCCGCCCACCGCCGGGCCGCCATCGTCTCCGGCGAGGCCCCGAGCGACATCCTGACCACCTCCGACCGCAAGGCCGCGATTCAGGAGAACACCGGCGTCGCCTTCGGCGACCTGAGCCGGGGCCAGCAGGACATCCTCTGGGCGCTGATCGAGGAGTACGCCGAAGCGCAGCCGGCCGTGACCGCCGCCGAGCGCCTCGCCAAGGTGAAGGCGGCCGGCCTCGACGGCATCCGGTTCGCCTGGATGGGCAGCCTCGAAGAGGGAGAGCCGCACTACTACCGCGTGCAGGGCCCGACCTTCCTCATCGAGTACGACAACGTGCAGAACGGCGCCAACCACGTCCACAGCGTGTGGCGCGACTTCGACGGCGACTTCGGGCGCGACATGCTCGCCGCGCACTACCGGCAGTACGCGCACGACACGGTGAACGCCAACTGAGCGGGCGCGGCCTCACGGTCGCGCGCGGGCAGCGGCAGTCCCCGGAAGACCGGGTGCGCCGAGGACGGATCAGGGCCGGGCGGGGAGTTCCCGTCCGGCCTTTTTTCGTGCGGGCCGTCAGGATGGAATCGAACCGCCGGTCGAGTCGGCGTTCGAGCGGATGATCACGAGCGTGCGGTCGTCGGTCTGCCGCCCGGCGCCGAAACGGTGCACGTCCTGCATGACCCGGCTGCACAGCTCGGTCGCACCGGCAGCGCCCGCCTCCCGCAGCGTCGCGATGAGCCGCGAGCTGCCGTACTCCTCCCCCTCCGGATTCGTCTGCTCGACGATGCCGTCGGTGTACAGCCCCACGACGTCGCCCGGCGCCAGCGTCGCATGCCCCTCGAAGTAGCGCGGCGCCTCGAACAGGCCGAGCGGCACGCCGCCCTCCTCCAGCAGCTCGACCTCGCCGCCCGCGCGCACCAGCACCGGCGGCACGTGCCCGGCGTTTACGTAGAGCAGGCTCCTGGCCGGGACGTCGAGCACCATGTAGAAGAGCGTGACGTAGCGCCCCTCCTCGACCGATTCCTGGAAGAAGCGGTTCGCGCGGCGCATGATCGCCCGCACGGCCAGCTCGTGGCCGACCAGCGAGGCGATGGAGGCCCGGATCGCGGCGACCAGCAGCGCCGCCGCGATGCCCTTGCCCACCACGTCGGCGATGACCACGCCCCAGCGGTCCTCCGGCAGCGGGATGAACTCGTAGTAGTCGCCGCCGACCGCGAGCGAGGACTCGTGCGCCCCCGCGATGTCGAATCCGTCCAGCGCCGGGGTCGCCCGCGGCAGCAGGTCCTCCATCACGTCGCGCGCCAGCGCCAGGTCGCTGTCGAGACGGCGCTTGTCGCGCACCTCCGCGATGAGGCGGGCGTTCTCGATGGTGGCGGCGACGGCCGACGCATACACGCC
Source organism: Vicinamibacterales bacterium (assembly GCA_963662835.3). Lineage (GTDB taxonomy): Bacteria > Acidobacteriota > Vicinamibacteria > Vicinamibacterales > UBA8438 > WTFV01. The sequence goes on along the minus strand of CAXXVU020000002.1, from coordinate 3,431,244 downwards.
GACCACCTCCTCCGCCGCCCGGTCGTACCCGGCGGAACGGTCCGACCACAGATCGAGCGCCCCCCGCACCCGGCCGCGGGAGCCGACGAGCGGCACGACCAGGCGGGAGTGCGCCCGTTCGCGTCCCTCGCAGACGCCGGATTGATCGTGCAGCGAGACGGGCTCGCCGGTGGCCAGCACCCGGCCCACGACGCCGTGGTCCTCGAACGGCGCGGCCGCGTCGGCCGGCACGGGATTGATGCAGCCGCGCGCCAGGCTGTGCGATACGCGCCCGCCGAGCGGGTCCACGACGTAGATGGCGGCCGCATCGTGGTCGACCAGCGACACCAGGCCGTCCAGGATGCCGTTCAGGATGCGCCCCGCGTCGCTGCCGTCGGTCGTCAGGCGGAACGCCTCGACCATGACGCGGGCCCCGGCGACGGCCTCGTCGCCCACCCTCGCCGTCGGCCGGCCCAGGTGGTTCGCAGAATCGCCTGTCTTCGGCATGACACTATTGTAAGTTGCCTGGCCGCGCCGGCAGGGAACCGCGGAGGCCGGCTCGCGCCGGATCGCGCGCGATCGGCAGGATGCTATGATGAAGGATTGTGCCGAGCGCGAGGCGTCCTGCATCGCGACCGGCGGCGTGTCGGCATCGAGCACGAAGCGTGGTGAGTGTAGCTCAGTTGGTGGAGCGCCGGACTGTGGCTCCGGAGGTCGCGGGTTCAAGCCCCGTCACTCACCCCACCCCTTCCCAAGTCCCCGCGGTTCGGCGCGGGCTCCCCGGTCCGCCGGCGATCGCGCTTCTGCTGTGGGTCGTCCTCTGGGCCGCCGCCGCGGCCTGCGCGGCGGGGCACACGGAGCACGGAGCTCCCGCATCGACGGGGGCGCAGGCGGCGGGGACCGGCGGGGTCAACCGGCCCGCGGCACAGCCCCGGCCGCACGTCGTCCTCGTGTCGTTCGACGGGTTCCACCCCGTCTATCTCACCCGTTTCGACACCCCGCACTTCGATCGGCTCGCGGCGCGCGGCGTGCGCGCCGCCGGCCTCGTCAGCGTCTTTCCCTCGCTGACCTTTCCGGCGCACTACTCCATCGCCACGGGTCTCCATCCGGAGGCGCACGGCGTCGTCGGCAACCGTTTCTTCGATCCGGCGCGCGGGGCCGAGTTCAGCTACCGCCGGCGTGAAGACGCGCAGGACGGCTCGTGGTGGGGCGGCGAGCCCATCTGGGTCACCGCCGAGACGCAGGGCATGGTCTCGGCCGCGTTCTTCTTTCCGGGCACGGAGGCGGACATCGGCGGCGTGCGCCCCAGCCACTGGCGCCCCTACGACGGCCGGGTGCCGAACCGCGAGCGGGTCGACCAGGTCCTGGCGTGGCTAGCCCTGCCTCCGCCGCAACGGCCGCACCTGGTCACCCTCTACTTCTCGCTGGTCGACAGCGCCGGCCACCGGCTCGGACCGGACCATCCGGACATGCGCCGCAGCGTCGAGGGCGCCGACACGCTGCTGGGAGAGTTGCTGGACGGCGTCGACGCGCTGCCCCACGCGGACCGCGTCGCCCTCGTCGTGGTCTCCGACCACGGCATGGCCGCGCCGGACCCGGACGCGACGACGGTGCTGCCGGACGCGGCGGATCTCTCCGGTGTGCGCCTGGTCGGGATCGGCCCGGCGGTCGGCGTGCACGCCGGCGACCCGGAGCGCGCCCGCGCCCTGCGCGACCGGCTCAACGCGCGCCTGGTGCACGCACGGGCGTATCTGCGCGAGGAGCTCCCGGAACACCTGCACGCAAGCGGCAACGCGCGGCTGGGCGACCTGCTGGTGATGCCGACCGGGTTCGGCATGGTGCAGTTCGACCCGGACGACCGCCCGCCGGCCGGCATGCACGGCTGGGATCCGACACTGCCGGAAATGCACGGCATCTTTCTCGCGGCCGGTCCCGGCATCGCGGCCGGGGTCGCGCTGCCCGCGGTCGATGCCGTCGACGTCTACCCGCTCCTCACCCACCTGCTCGGCCTGACGCCGCACCCGGAAGCCGCCGGCGATATCGAGGCGTTCGCACCGGCGCTGCTGCCGGCCGGCGCGCGTTGACGCCCGCCCCCGCTCCCGGCGGCGGGCCCAGCTTGCCCCGCTACCCCTCCAGGCCGCGGTACCACGCCACCAGCGCCGCGCCGATCTCGTGCGGCCGGTCCTCCTGGACGAAGTGCAGGCCGGGGCCGATGTCGACGACGGTCAGGTTCTCGACGTGGTCGCGGCACCACGCCACCAGGTCCTTGCGCAGGATGGCGCCGGGTCGCGCGTGCAGCAGCAGCTTCGGCACGGACGAGGCGCCGAGCCAGGCCGAGTACTCGTTGACCAGCGCGGCGACGTCCGCCGGCCGGCCGTCGACCGGAATCTCGTTCGGCCAGCGCCAGACCGGCCGGCGCGACGCCCGGTCGGTGAACGGCTCGCGGTAGCGCGCCATCTCCGCGTCGGTCAGCTTCCGCATGGTCGCCCCCGGCAGAACCTGCTCGACGAAGGCGTTGCGGTTCACGACGAGGTCCCAGCCGATCTGCGGCGTCCGGAACTGCTGGAACAGGCCGCGCACGGTTCGCGGCCACTCGTCCCAGGTCAGCGGCCGCACGATCGCCTCCATGAAGGCGATGCCGCGCACGTTCGCCGCGTGCCGCCGCGCGTAGTGGAAGCCGAGGGCCGAGCCCCAGTCGTGCAGCACCAGGGTCAGCCTCTCGAGCCCGAGCGCGGCGATGAACCCGTCGACGTAGCGCGCGTGGTCGACGAGGCGGTAGTCGATCTCCGGCTTGTCGGACCGCCCCATGCCGACGAGATCGAGCGCCAGGCAGCGCGCGTCGGACGTCAGGTACGGCATGACGTTGCGCCAGAGATAGCACGAGGTGGGATTGCCGTGGACGAACAGGATCGGATGGCCTCTCCCCTCCTCCACGTAGTGGATGCGCGAGCCCTCGACCTCGACGAACTTCGACTCCCAGGGCATGGCGGCGGACAGCGGACGCTCGGTCATCGCACCTCCCGGACTTGCGCGTCCACTATACTGGCGCCGCCGATGCCGACGCGCGTGCAGTCCGTCCTCGATGCGTCCGGCACGCTGGTGTTCCCCGGCGTCTACGACACGCTGTCGGCCAAGCTGGCCGAGCGGGCCGGCTTCGAGCTCGCCTTCGTGTCCGGGTATGCGGTCTCGGCGACCTGCATCGGCGAGCCGGACGTCGGCCTCCTGACCCAGAGCGAGGTGATCGACCGGGCGCGGCGCATCTGCGGCAGCGTCGGCATCCCGATCCTCGTCGACGCGGACACCGGCTACGGCAACCCGCTGAACGTCGTCCGCACGGTGCGCGAGCTGATCGCGGCCGGCGCCGCCGGCTGCTTCCTCGAGGACCAGGTGTGGCCGAAACGCTGCGGCCACATGCGCGGCAAGCGGGTGGTCCCGCGCGACGAGTACCTGGCCAAGATCCGCGCCGCGGTGGACGCGAAGGGCGACGCCGACTTCTTCCTCGTCGCCCGCACCGACGCGATAGCCGACGGCGGCCTCGACGAGGCGCTCGCGCGGGCCGCGGCAGCCCGCGCGGCCGGGGCGGACGCCACCTTCGTCGAGGCGCCCCGCACGCGCGAGGAGTTGACCGCGGTAGGCCGGCGGGCGCCGCAGCCGACGGTGGCGAACATGGTCGAGCAGGGACGCACGCCCCTGCTCTCCCGCGGCGAGCTGGCCGCGCTCGGGTTCCGGCTCGTGCTCTACCCGGTGTCCGGCCTGTACGCGGCGGCCCGGGCCCTGGAAGCCGTGTACGGGCATCTGCGGGCGGAGGGCACGACGGCTGGCGCCGAGGATCGGCTCATCGCCTTCGAGCGCTTCAACGACCTGATCGGCGTCGACGAGAAGCACGCCCTCGCCGAGCGCTACGGCGGCGACTCGTAGCGCCGTGCCCGCAGAGAACCACTTCGTTGCCTTCTGCGGCGCAAGCTTCCGGCTCTCCCCCTCTCCCGCCGCTGCTCCGCTCCGCCCCGGACCGCCCGCGAGCCCGGTGGTGGCGCGCATCCGCCGCCGAACGCTATAATGCCGCTCCCCTGGGAGGTGACGCGTGAAAGTCCCCGTCCGCATAACGGTCAACGGCCGCCTCATCGAGCAAGAGGTCGAGCCGCGACTTCTGTTGGTCCACTTCATCCGGGTCTTCGCCGAGCTGACCGGCACGAAGGTCGGCTGCGACACGAGCCAGTGCGGCTCGTGCACGGTCCTGATCGACGGGGTGTCGGCCAAGTCGTGCACGACGCTGGCGGTGCAGGCCGACGGCGCCGACGTCACGACCATCGAAGGGCTGGCCGACGGCGAGAAGCTGCATCCGCTGCAGGAGAGCTTCTGGAACAAGCACGGGCTGCAGTGCGGCTTCTGCACGCCCGGGATGATCCTGGCCTCGCACGAGTTGCTGCGGACCAACGCGTCGCCGAGCGACGACGAGATCCGGCACGGCCTCGAGGGCAACATCTGCCGGTGCACCGGCTACCAGAACATCGTGCGCGCCGTGCGCGACGCGGCCGGCGCGACGGCGGCGGCGGACAAGTAGCGGGAGAGACAGCCATGAGCAGCAGAATCTTCGGCTCCGGAATCCGCCGCCGCGAGGACCCGCGCCTCATCACGGGGAGCGCGACCTATACGCACGACATCGTGCTGCCCGGGATGGTGCACGCGACGATGCTCCGCAGCAGCCACGCGCACGCCCGGATCACCCGCATCGACACGGAGAAGGCCAGGACCGCAGCGGGCGTCGTCGCCGTCTACACCGGCGCGGACACGGAGGGCGCCCTGGCGCCGACACCCTGCGCCTGGCTGCTGCCGGATTCGGAGCTCAAGATCGCTCCGTATCCGTGCATCGCCAAGGACGTCGTCCGCTACACCGGCGACATCGTGGCGGTGGTCGTGGCCGAGACCCCGTATCAGGCGTACGACGCGCTGGATCTGATCGAGGTCGACTACGAGCCGCTCCCGGTGGTCATCGACCCCGAGAAGGCGGCCGGCGCGGACGCCCCGCAGCTTCACGCGAAGGACATCAACGGCGAGGACATCAGCGGGAACCAGGCGTTCCACTGGACCGTGGCGGGCGGCGGCGACCTCGACGCGGCGTTCGCCGAGGCGGAGTCGAGCGGCGTCGTCATAAAGGAGCGGATCCTCCAGCAGCGGCTGATTCCGAACGCGATGGAGCCGCGCGGCGCAGTGGCGCAGTACATCCGGGCGACGGGCGAGCTGACGCTCTGGAACACGACCCAGAACCCGCACATCGTCCGCTTCCTCTGCTCGGTCGTCACCGGGATTCCGGAGGACAAGCTGCGCGTCATCGCCCCGGAGGTGGGCGGCGGCTTCGGCAGCAAGATCGCCGCCTATCCGGCCGACTTCGTCACCGTGTTCTGCTCGAAGAAGCTCGGGCGGCCGGTGAAGTGGATCGAGACCCGCAGCGAGAACTACCAGGCGACGACGCACGGCCGCGACCACGTCCAGGACGTCGAGCTGGCGGCGACGAAGGACGGGAAGATCACCGGGCTGCGCTGCACCGTCCACGCCGGCATGGGCGCGTACCTGTCGACCGCGGCGCCCGGCATCCCGACCATCCTGCACGGGCTGATGCTGTCGGGCTGCTACACGATTCCGGCGCTCAAGGAGGACGTCTACGGCGTCTACACCAACGGCGTCCCCGTGGAGGCCTACCGCGGCGCCGGCCGGCCGGAAGCGACGTTCATGCTCGAGCGGCTCATCGACATGCTGGCCAACAAGCTGGACATGGACCCGGCCGACGTCCGCCGGAGGAACTTCATCCCCAGGTTCGAGAACGGCCACGAGGTGGTCACCACCCTGAACTACGACAGCGGCGACTACCCCGGCGCGCTGGACAAGCTGATCGAGCACACCGGCTACCAGGCGCTGCGCGAGAAGCAGAAGGCAGGCCCGTCCAACGGGAAGCACCTCGGGCTCGGGCTCACTTCCTACGTCGAGATCTGCGGCCTCGGACCGTCGCAGGTGGCCGGGGCCATCGGCTTCCAGGGCGGGCTGTGGGAGAGCGCCATCGTCCGCTTCCACCCGACCGGCAAGGTGCACGTCTTCATCGGGGCGTCGCCGCACGGGCAGGGCGAGGAGACGACCTTCGCGCAGATCGTGGCGAGCGAGATCGGCGTCGACGCCGGCGACGTCAAGATCTTCCACGGCGACACCGACTCCACCCCGATGGGCTGGGGCACCTACGGCAGCCGCACCACCGCGGTGGGCGGGGCGGCGCTGGCGCTGGCCGTGCGCAAGATCCGCGACAAGGCGAAGGTGCTGGCCGCGCACCTGCTCGAAGCGTCGGTCGAGGACATGGACTACGAGGACGGCAGGTTCTTCGTCAAGGGCTCGCCCGACAAGGCGAAGACGATCCAGGACATCGCCCTGATGGCCAACGTCGCCTGGGATCTGCCGGAGGGGATGGAGGCCGGCCTCGAGGCGTCCACCTTCTACGATCCGCCCAACTTCGTCTTCCCCTACGGCGCCCACCTCGCGGTGGTCGAGGTCGACGCGAGCACGGGGCAGGTCGAGCTGACCGGCTACACGGCGCTCGACGACTGCGGCCCGCAGATCAACCCCGTCATCGTCGAGGGACAGGTGCACGGCGGCATCGTGCAGGGCGTCGGACAGGCGCTGTGGGAAGGCGCCGCCTACGACGACAGCGGACAGCTCGTCACCGGGTCGATGCTCGACTACGCGCTGCCGCGCGCCGACCGGCTGCCGGACCTGGACGTCATCTCGACCGTGACCCGCTCGCCGCACCATCCGCTGGGCGTCAAGGGCATCGGCGAGGCGGGCACGATCGCATCGACGGCGGCCGTCTACAACGCCGTGATGGACGCGCTGAGACCGCTCGGCGTCAAGCGCGTGGACATGCCGTTCACGCCCGAGCGGGTGTGGCGCGCCATCCAGGAAGCGAAGGGGAGCTGAGCCATGTTTGCTGCCGAATTCGAGTACTACCGCGCCGGCTCGGTGGCCGAAGCGGGCCAACTGCTCTCCGCCCATCCCGGCGCGAAGCTCCTCGCCGGCGGCCACAGCCTGATCCCGCTGCTGAAGCTGCGGCTGGCGGCGCCGGCCGCGGTGATCGACATCGGGCGCATCGCGGAGCTGCGCGGCATCTCGACCGACGGCGACGGGCTGCGCATCGGGGCGCTGACGACCCACGCGGAGATCGCCGCGTCGGACGCGGTCAAGAAGCACGCCGCCGCGCTCGCCGAGGCGGCGAGCCAGATCGGCGACCCCGCGGTGCGCAACCGCGGCACCATCGGCGGCAACCTGGCGCACGCCGATCCGGCGTCGGACCTGCCGACGGTGCTCGCCGCGCTCGACGCCACGATGACGGTGACCGGTTCAGGCGGCGAGAGAACGATCGGCGCGGCCGACTTCTTCACCGGCATGATGGCGACCTCGCTCGGCGAGAACGACCTGCTCACGTCGATCCGCGTTCCGTCGGCCGCGGGCCGCGGCACCGCCTACGTCAAGTTCTCGCACCCCGCCTCGCGCTACGCGGTCATCGGCGTGGCCGCGGCGGTAGGCGTCGGCACGACGGGCGGCGGCTGGATGGCCAAGATCAAGGGCGAGCCCAGGGAGACCGTCTGCACCGCGGTCTCGGTCGCCATCGGCGGGCTCGTGCCGAAGCCGGTGCGCTGCGGCGGCGTCGAGGCGGCGTTGAACGATCAGGCGCCCTCGGACGAGGCGTTCGCCGCCGCCGCCGCCGCGGTGTCGGGCGATCTCGGCGACGATCTGCTCGGCGACGTCTTCGCGTCGGGCGACTACCGCAAGGCGGTGGCGCCGGTGTACGTCCGGAGGGCGATCGAGGCCGCGGCGGGGCGGGCCGGGTAGGGCTGCCGCCGCGGAGCCCGGCGACCGGGCCGGAGCCCGGCGGCCGGACGCGTCGGGACGGCGCCTCACAACGAGCCGCGGGGCGCGACCCACTCCATCTCCTGCCGGGTGACCGCGGCGATGGCGTCGAAGTCCGCGTCGTAGTGCAACACGGTCATGCGGGCCGCCTCGGCCGCCGCCGCGATGATCAGGTCCGGTATCGGGAGACGATGCTGCCCCCTGGCGGCGAGCAGCCCCTGCACCTCGATGGCCCGTTCGAAGATCGGGCCCGTCAGCTCGATGTTGCGATAGGCGAGCTGCCGGCGGGCGCGGGTACGCGCGTGCTCGTCGCCGTTGCGGGTCGAGTACAGGACCTCGAGCTCGATAATCGCGCACGTCGCCGCTTCGCCCGCTGCGATGACGGGCGCAAGCCGCGCCTGGACACGCGGGTCCTGCATGCGGGCCAGCGCGCTCTTGTCAATCAGACAGGGCATGCGTCAGGATGGTGGCCGAGGTCAGGAGCGCCACGCCTTCGCCATCACCTTCTCGTCCGCGAGATCGAGCCCGTCCATTCCGGCCAGCGCCTCGATCTCGCGGCGTCGCGCCTCGGCCCGCATGACTTCACGCAATGCGCCGTCAATCGTCGCCTTGATCGACGACGTGCCGAGCACGTCCCGCACCTGCTCGAGCAGGCGGTCGTCTATATCGACACTCGTCTTCCGCATGGGAACCCCTTCCTGCAACCATCACGGATGATATATCGGATGCATCCTGTTTGATATCATCACGCCGGTAATCCGACCATGCCCTCATCGACGCCCGCCTCCATCGACGATCTCGGGCGGCTCCTCGCCGAGCACCGGTACATCGCGGACGACGGGCTCGCGACCGCCGTCTTCCTGGCGCTGAAGCTGCGCCGCCCGCTGCTGCTCGAAGGCGAGGCGGGAGTGGGCAAGACCGAGGTCGCCAAGGTCCTCTCGTCCGCGCTCGGGGCCGACCTGATCCGGCTGCAGTGCTACGAGGGGCTCGACGTCACCCACGCCGTCTACGAGTGGAACTATGCGCGGCAACTCATCGAGATCCGACTCGGCGAGGCCGCCGGCGAGCAGGCGCGCGACCGCCGCGAGCGGGCCCGCGAGCTGTTCGGTCCCGAGTTCCTGATCGAGCGCCCGCTGCTGCAGGCGCTGCGGGAGCGGGAACGGCCGCCGGTGCTGCTCATCGACGAGCTCGACCGCGCCGACGAGGAGTTCGAAGGCTACCTGCTCGAGCTGCTCTCGGACTTCCAGATCACGATCCCCGAGCTCGGCACGATCAAGGCGGCCGCGCCGCCGGTCGTCGTCATCACATCCAACCGCACCCGCGAGCTGCACGACGCGCTCAAGCGGCGCTGCGTCTACGCCTGGATCGACTACCCCGGCTTCGAGAAGGAGCTGCGCATCATCACCACGAAGGTGCCCGACGCGCCGGCCGTTCTCGCCGAGCAGGTGACCGGCTTCGTGCAGGAGCTGCGGCAGGCCGACCTCTACAAGGTGACCGGCGTGTCCGAGACGCTGGACTGGGTGGCGGCGCTCGTCGCGCTCGACAGGCAGGAGCTCGACGCGGCGACCATCGACCGCACGCTCGGCATCGTTCTCAAGACGCAGGAGGACATGCAGAACGTCCGCGGCGAGCGGATTCAGCAGATGCTGAACCGCGCGAAGACGCCGGGCGCGCGCGCGGCCGCTGGCGCGTCGGCGCGCGCATGAAGGCGTCGCCAACGACGAGCGTCAGGCACGCATCTCGGCGGGCCGACGAGCGGTACCGCCGGGTAGTCCACCCGCCTCACATTGACTGCATTTGTATGCATGCATAGACTGCGCACCTGTGACAGCTTTCCGGCACGATCCCGAGGCGCCATGAAGACGATGACGATTCGCGGCGTACCGCCGGAGCTGGCCGCCGCGCTGGAGGCGGAGAAGCGCCGCCGCGGCGTGTCGCTCAACCGTACCGTGCTCACGTTGATGCAGGAAGCACTGGGCGTCGCGAATCACCATCAGCGGGGCAACGGACTCCGCCGTCTGTCCGGCTCGTGGAGCGAGGACGAATTCCGGCACTTCGAGACGCATGTCGCCGCGTTCGAAGAAATCGATCGGGACCTCTGGAATTGACGCGCCTCTGCCTCGACACGTCCGCCTACAGCCACTTCAAACGCGGCGCGTCCCGCGTAGTCGATCTGGTGGATCGCGCCGACTGGATCGGGATGCCGAGCATCGTGGTCGGCGAACTGTGGGCCGGCTTTCTGCTCGGCACGCGCGTCGAGGAGAACATCGGCGAGCTCGAAGAGTTTCTCGACCACGCGGTCGTGGAAACCGTGCGCATCGATGCAGGCGTCGCCCGCATCTACGGCGAGATCGTGGTCGACCTGCGGCGCCGGGGACACCCCTTGCCGACCAACGACATCTGGATTGCGGCGACCGCGGCGCATGCGGGCGCGGTCGTGCTGACGTTCGACGAGCACTTTCGGCAGATCGACCGGGTCGGCGCCTGCGTGCTCTGACGGGATCCATCCATGTCCTTCCTCCTCCACAACCTGCTCCACTTCACCCGGCTGCTCCACCGCCTGGGGCTCGACGTGCAGGCCGGCCGGGCGCGCGAGGTGGCCGCCGCGCTCGCCCACGTCGACGTCGGACGGCGGGCGGACTTCTACCACACGCTGCGCAGCCTGCTGATCCACCGCGCCGACGATCTCGCCGCGTTCGACGAGGCGTTCCGCGTGTTCTGGCGCCGTCCGCACGGCGACTGGACCGAGAAGGACCTGAGCGCGATGGGCGAGAAGCGCCGCTCGGGGGCGCCGGAGTACGAGTCGGAGGCGCCGGAATCCAACGCCGAAGGGGAAGGCGAAGAGCGCCGGGCCGGCTACCAGGTCGAACGCATGGCGGTGCTCAGCTACAGCGATCGCGAATCGCTCTACGCGAAGGACTTCGAGCAGTTCAACGAGGACGAGCTGGCCGCGGCCGAGCGGATGATGGCCGACCTGGACTGGGATCTGGGCGAGCGGACGTCCAAGCGGTGGACACCCGGCCGGGGAACGGCGCTGGATCTGCGCCGCGCGGTGCGCGCCAACATGCGCTACGGCGGCGAGCTGATCGACCTGCCGGCGCGGCGGCGCAAGACGAAGCGGCGCCCGCTGATCCTGCTGTGCGACGTCAGCGGCTCGATGGAGCGCTACAGCCGCATGCTGCTCCACTTCGTCCACGCGCTGACCGGCGGCGGGCGGCTGGGCCGGGTGGAGGCGTTCGTGTTCGCCACCCGGCTGACGCGCATCACCCGCGAGCTGGTCACCCGCAAGGCGGAGGTAGCCGTGCCGGGCCTCCCGCGCACGATCGGCGACTTCGGCGGCGGCACGCGCATCGGAGACGCGCTGCGCACGTTCAACACGGAATGGGCGCGCCGGGTGCGCGGCCAGGGACCGGTCGTCCTGCTCATCTCGGACGGCTGGGACCGGGGGGAGCCGGAACGCCTGCGGACCGAGATCGGGCGCCTCCAGCGCTCGTGCCAGCGGCTGATCTGGCTGAACCCGCTGCTCGGGTCGCCCGACTACGTTCCCCTGACCCGCGGCATGCAGGCCGCGCTGCCGTCGATAGACGACTTCCTGCCCGTCCACAACCTGGCCAGCCTCGAGGCGCTGGCCCGCCACCTGAACAGCCTGCCGGCGCACCGCCCGGCCCGGCGCCAGCCGCCGGCCGCCGCCGCGCCGAACGGGCCGGCCGCGCAATCCGCCGCCCGGACCGCGGACTCCGGCCCTGGCGCGGTATGCTGATCAGATGGAAGTTTCGGCCACCTACACGTTCGACGCGCCCCGGCAACGGGTCTGGGACCTGCTCATCGATCCGGCGGTCATCGCCGGCTGCCTGCCCGGCTGCGAGGCGATGGAGCCCACCGGCGACGACACCTGGCGGGCCAGCCTGACCATCGGCATCGCCGCCATCACGGGACGCTACGAGGGCACCGTCCGCATGACCGGCAAGGACGAGCCGGCCGGCTACACGCTCGCCGTGGAGGGCAAGGGCAAGCCCGGCTTCGTGAACGGCTCGGCGAACGTCGCGCTCGCGGAGGCCGACGGCGGCGCCCGGACGAGCGTCGCGGTCGCCGGCAAGGCGCAGGTCGGCGGCACCATCGCCCGCGTGGGCCAGCGGCTGCTCGGCGGCGTCTCGAAGATGATGATGGACCGCTTCTTCGCCTGCCTGCAGGAGAAGGCCAAGGCAACGGGAGGTGCGGCATGACGGCGCTGCTGGGGCGCGTGCTCGCCGGCGTGGTGCTGCTCGCCGCGTTCGCCGCGGGCGTGGTCGGCCTGCTGGTGGCCGGCTTCGACCTGCAGATCGAGTTCGCCGGCAACGGGATGCGGCCGCTCTTCTCCTTCGGCGCCCCGGAAGCGCACTACGCCGCGCTGGAGGCCGACCGCGCGAGCGGGCCGGCCGAAGGAGCGCCCACGGCGGCGGCTCCCCGGACCGCCGCCCCGGCTCCGGAGCCCGCCGGCGCACCGGAGGCAGCCGCTGCGGCGGTGGTCGCGGACGCCGCGCCGGCGGCGCCGGTCGACACCGTCGACACCGCGGGCCGCGATCGGGCCGCGGCGGCGGCCCCCGTGCACGACGCCTACTGGACCGACTTCCGCGGTCCGGAGCGGGACGGCGTCTATGCCGAGACGGCCATCCGCACCGCGTGGCCCGCCGCCGGGCTAGATCCGCTCTGGACCCGGCCGGTCGGCGGCGGCTACGCGTCGTTCGTCGTCGCCGGCGGGCGGGCGTTCACCATCGAGCAGCGCCGGAACGAGGAGGTGGTCGCCGCCTACGACGCCGACACCGGGACCGAGCTCTGGACGCACGCCTGGCCCGCGCACTTCCGGGAGACGATGGGCGGTCCGGGGCCGCGCGCGACGCCGACGTGGCACGACGGCCGGCTCTACGCGCTCGGCGCGACCGGCCGTTTCGTCTGCCTGGAGGCCGCCTCCGGCGCGGTCGTCTGGGAACGGGACATCCTGGACGACGCCGGCGCCCGCAACCTGCCCTGGGCGATGTCCGGGGCGCCGCTCGTCGTCGACGACCTGGTGGTCGTGCAGCCGGGCGGCACCCGCGGCTGGTCGGTCGCCGCCTACGACCGCCTGACCGGCGACGTCGCCTGGCACGGGCTGGACGACGTCCAGAGCTACACGTCGCCGATGCCGGCGACGCTGGGCGGCGTGCGGCAGATCGTCGTGGTGACCGCCGAGCGGGCGGTCGGGCTGCGGCCGGCGGACGGCGCGCTGCTGTGGGAGTATCCCTGGACGGTCCGGGTCGTGCCCAACATCGCGCAGCCGCTAGTCGTCGGCGACGCCCGGCTCTTTCTCTCGGCCGGCTACGGCAAGGGGGCGGCGCTCATCGAGATCTCCCGCACCGGCGGCCGCTTCACCGCGGCGACGGTCTGGGAAACCAACCGCATGAAGAACAAGTTCAGCAGCTCGGTGCTGATCGACGGCTACATCTACGGGCTCGACGAGTCGATCCTCGCCTGCATCGACGCCGCCACCGGCGAGCTGATGTGGAAGGGCGGCCGCTACGGCTACGGGCAACTGCTGGCCGCCGGCGGCCACCTCGTCGTGCTGACCGAGCGGGGCGACCTCGTGCTGGTGCGGGCCACGCCGGACGGCCACGAGGAAGTGGCCGGCTTCCGCGCCATCGAGGGCAAGACCTGGAACGTGCCGGCGATGGCGGACGGGCGCATCCTGGTGCGGAACGCGCGGCAGATGGCGGCCTTCGACCTGTCGCCATAAGCGGGCTACGCGCGCTTGCGCTTGCGGACCGGGGCCGCCGCGGCGCCTTCCGCCGTTGCAGCGGCAGCCGCCGCGGACGACGTTCGCTTCCGCCCGCTCTTCCCGGCTCCCTTCACCGGCGCCTTGACCGGCTTCTTCTTCGACGCGCTCACCTGGTCCAGGCTCCTGCGCAGCGCCTCCATCAGGTTCACGACCTTGGCCGGAGAGTCGGCCTCGGTCTCGACCACCTCCTCGCCGGCCACCTTCGCGTCGATGATGCGCCGCAGCTCCGCCTGGTACTCGTCGGTGAACTCCCCCAGGTCGAGCTCGCCCGCGAAGGTGCCGATCACCTGCCGGGCAAGCTGCACCTCGGCGTCGTTGACCGTCTCCGGCAGGTCCTCGAGCTCGTCGATCGCCGACATCCGGCGCACCTCGCTCGCCGCCCGCAGCGTGAACATCATCAGGCCGTTCTCGCGCGGCTGCACGGCCACCAGGTACTCGCGGCCGAGCAGCGCCAGCTTGCCGATGCCGGCCTTGCCCTGCAGCGCCTCCCGGAGCACCGCGAACGCCCCGCCGGCCACCTTGCCGTCCGGGGCGAGGTAGTACGGGCGCTCGACGTAGATGGGATCGATGGACTCCACGTCGGCGAAGCGGAGCAGGTTGATGATGCGGGTCGACTCCGGCTTCGCCTTGCCGATGTCCTCTTCGTCGACGACGACGTAGCGGCCCTTCTCGAACTCGTAGCCCTTGACGATCTCGGACTTGTCGACCTCGCGGTCGCACTCCGGGCACCACTTCTTCTGCCGGATGCGCGACTGGCACTCGGCGTGCAACTGGTTGAACCGGACCACGCCGGTGGCGTTGGTCGCGGGAAACACGCGTACCGGAACGGTCACCAGGCTCACCTTCAGGTAGCCCTTCCAAGTCGGACGTGCGGCCATCGGTCGTGCTCCTTGCTCCGTGCTCTCCATGAATATATCGGCAGGACGCACCCCCCGGCTCCACGGCGTCACGACATTCGCCCGGCCGATCCGCCTTCCGGTGCGCGCAGGCGGAGGCGCGAAGGCCGGCGACCGCCCAACCATCCGCGGGGCAGGTGCCGTATCCTGATCCTCCCATGGCGGCGCGGGAGACACGGCGGCGGCAGACGGCCACGGCGTGGCGCGACGATCCGCGCGACGTGCGGCCGATGCTCGCCGAGGCGGCCCCGGCGAGCGCCCACGCCCGCCTGCTCGCGAAGCCGGATCTCGTCTTCGAGCCGAAGTACGACGGCATCCGCGCCCTGGTGGCGCTCGACGCCCCGGAGCCGCCCGTGATCTACACGCGGCTCGGCCGCGACAAGACCGCGCAGTTCCCGGACCTGGTCGAGCCGCTGGCCGCGCTCGGCGCGCGGCTCCGGCGGCCGGTGCTGCTCGACGGGGAGATCGTGGCGCTCGACGCGGAAGGGGCCGCGCTCGCCTTTCCGCACCTGCAGGAGCGGCTGCAGGCCACCGGCGGCGCGGCGCGGGCCGCGGCCGGGCGCGTCCGGGCGGCGCTGGTCGTCTTCGACCTGCTGCGGGACGGGCAGGAGGATCTGCGCCCGCTCCCGTTCACCGAGCGCCGGCAGCGCCTGGAACGGGCCCTGCGCGGGGCCGACCCGGATGCGGTACGCCTGATCGACAGCGTCACCGGCAACGGCGTGGAGCTGGCCGCCCGCGGCCTGGAGAACGGCTGGGAGGGAATCCTGGCCAAGCGGCCGGACGGCCGCTACGCCTCCGGCACCCGCAGCCCGGGCTGGCGGAAGCTGAAGTTCACGAGCTCGGAGGAATTCGTCGTCGGGGGCTGGACCGCGCCGCGCGGATCGCGCCGCCACTTCGGCGCCCTGCTGCTCGGCTACCACCCGGCAGGCGGCCGCCGCTCCCCCGCCGGGCCGCTCGTCTTCGCGGGACAGGTGGGGACCGGCTTCAGCGACGCCGAGCTCGAGCGCCTCGCCGGACTGCTCGCGCCCCTGGCCACGGAGACGTCCCCGTTCGTCGACCTGGTCCACCCGAAGCCGTCCGAGAAGCGCCGCTGGGTCGAGCCGGTCCTCGTCGTGCAGACGGCGTTCAGCCAGTGGACGCCGGACGGCGTGCTGCGGCACCCCGTCTACGAAGGCCTGCGGGAAGACAAGCGGGCGGCCGACGTGCGCCTGCCGGCCCGGCGTCCGCCGCGAGGCGGCACATCCGAGCCGGCCCCGCGGCGCGGCGGCGCCCGCCCGGCGGCTCAGCGCCGCGGAGGCGCCCGCACGGGGCAGCCTGCCGGGCGCGCCGCGGGGCGCAGACCCAGGCAGCCGCCCGCCGAGCCGCCGGGGCCGCCCGCCCATCCGGAGCCGGCAATCGACGACCTGCTCGCGCAGCTCGAGGAGCTCGAACGCGGGCGGCGGCGCGGCACCCTCGTCCTCGCCGACGGCGCGCGCGTCCCGGTCGGCAACCTCCACAAGGTCTTCTGGCCCGAGCCCGGCATCACCAAGGGCGAGCTGCTCCGCTTCTGTCTCCGCATGGCCCCGTACCTGCTGCCGGTCGTCGCGGACCGGCCGCTCGTCATGAAGCGCTTCCCCAACGGGGTCGGCGGCAAGTCGTTCTACCAGCACCGCGCGCCCGACCCGCTGCCGGACGGCCTCCGCGTGGCGACCGTGCGCGAGAGCCCGGAGAAGCCCGACTCCGTCGTTCCGTACCTCGTCGGCGGGCGGCTCCAGACGCTGCTCTACATGGCGCAGCTCGCCGTCATCTCCCAGGATCCCTGGTTCTCCACCCTGCCGGAGCTCGAGGCCGCCGACCAGGTCGCGCTCGACCTCGACCCGATGCCCGAGGCCTCCTTCGACCGGGTGCTCGACGTCGCCTGCCGGCTGCACGACGAGCTCGAGCGGCTCGGAGTGCCCTGCTTCGCCAAGACGTCCGGCTCCGAGGGACTGCACATCTTCATTCCGCTCCCCCCGGGAACACCCCATGAGGCGGGCATGATCTTCTGCCAGATCGTCGCCACGGTGGTGGCCGACGCCCACCCGGCGGCCGCGACCGTCGAGCGCATGGTCCGCCAGCGGCGGCCGGACGCCGTCTACATCGACTACCTGCAGAACATCTACGGCAAGACGCTCGCCTGCGCCTACAGCGCACGCGCGAGCCCGTTCGCCGGCGTATCGACGCCGCTCACCTGGACGGAGGTGCACGAGGGCGTCGCGGCGGGGCTGCGCCCGCAGGACTTCACGATGCGCTCCATCTTCGGGCGGCTCGCGCGCGTCGGCGATCTCTGGGCGGGGTTGCGGACCTCCGAGCCGGCGCGGCTCGAGGCGGCGTTCGCCTACGGGGAGTAGCGGATCGCGCGGCAAGTGGTACGATGGCCGCCTGCGCGCCCGTAGCTCAGATGGATAGAGCGCCGGGCTTCGAACCCGTTCCGGATTCACCAGAAAACCCAAGAAACCCCGGATTTGTTGGGAAGGATGGGGTTCCCAAGAGGTCTGCACGGGTCAGAAAACGGCTGGTAGCACCCCAACGGCTGGCAGTACGGGACGCCCGCAATCGGTGAGCGGTGCGCCCCTGGTCCGAAATGAGGTCCCCGGGCGGCACAACCTCATTGGGCTCCTATCGCAGCGACCCCGCGGTCCACCTTCATTCGAACACGACGGTACCAGTGCGTCACACGAGCGCGCCACGCTTCTCCCTGGCGCGCCCTGGGTTCGAGGAGACAACTCATCCCTGCCCTGGTTGTTCGTGCGGCTGGAGCACGCCGCCACCGAGCTGGTGAACCTGCATGCACGACCGCAGACCGATCCCGGCGCACGTCCGCGAGACGTTCGACGAGTTGAGCGGGCAGGCACGGATCGACACCGTGGTGGACAGGCTCTACGAGATGCTCGGCCTGCTCGAGCGAGAGGCGCTGCCGCTGCTGGAGGTCACGCGCCGGGAGCCCGCAGCGTTGGGTCCGCTTCTGCGGCACGAGTTGGCGTCGGAACGGCTGCGCGCGGCAGCGAGCCCCGGGGACAGGTTGTATCCGCTGCTACGGCGCGTCCGCCGGGTCGCCTTCCGAGGGACGCGTGTCCCAGGCGAACAACCCCGTGTCCGGCTTCGTCCCGGCCAGGGCGGCAAAATCACGCTTGGTAGAAGCTGCGCGGGGGCCTTGACGAGGCCCGGCAGCGCGCCAGAGCGGCGCCTGCAGCTCGATCCGCGACCCCACGATCTCTCGCGCCGTCTCCACCCTGTAGACTAATGGGGAAACGGATGTCTGAAGAACCCACCAGCGACCTGCACCTGCCAGACTTGTCGATCAGCAATTTCCGAGGCATCGACCACTTGTCGATCAGGCGACTTGGTCGTGTTACGTTGCTCGGCGGCCGAAACGGGGTGGGCAAGACGACCGTCCTCGAGGCGGTGAGAGCCTACGCGGCACGGGGAAGCCTGAGCACGCTTCAGGAATTGCTGGGCCAGCGCGAGGAATTCGTCACACCGCTCGATGAGGATCATGCTGGCGTTTCTCCAGACTACGCCGCCCTGTTTCACGACCGGACCGCCACGCCGCAACGGCCTGTCACGATCGGTCCGAACTCGGTCGCCGACGACCTCCGCATCGAGGTGTCCACGCCGGGCGACTGGTCGTCGGAGCAGAGAGCGCTGTTCGCCGATCTCTCCACGGAGGCCGATGTCCGAGCCTTAAGGGTCGTGTACCGCGACAAGGTGAGGCTGCTGCCATGGCTAGCTGGAGTGAGTGATTCGAGGGCTGGTTGGTCGCGGCGTCGCTATACTCGGAGCATGCAGCCCAGCCTGTTCGATGAGGGGAAGTGGCAGGTCATCAATTGCGAGTCCCTTGGACCGGGACTGCCGGGCAACAACATGCTCGCCCGCTTCTGGGACAGTGTGACTCTCACCGAGGAAGAAGACCTCGCGCTGCGCGCCCTGCGCCTAACGGGTGACGAAATCGAGCGCATTGCAGTGGTCGCCGATGACGACGCCCGCTACCGCGTGGTCGGCCGCCGCGTGGTTGCGAAGCTGCGGGAGCATGCGCGGCCCGTTCCTCTGAAGAGCCTCGGCGACGGCATCACGCGCCTGTTCGCTGCCGCGCTCGCGTTGGCCAACAGCAAAGACGGCTTCCTGGTCGTCGACGAAGCGGAGAACGGGATCCACTACTCCGTCCAGCGAGACTTCTGGCACATGATTCTGCGTGCCGCGCATCAATACAACGTGCAGGTGCTGGCAACCACCCATAGCAGCGACTGCGTGACTGGTTTCGCGCGGGCAGCGATCGAGTCCGACGAAGCGTTGGGCGTCTACTTGCGCCTTGAGCGCGACGACGATCAGGTGCAGGCGGTCGAGTACACGGAGACGGAGCTCGCAACGGTGGCCGACCAAGGCATCGAGGTCAGGTAGTCCACTATGGCCGACGAACCACCCGGGCGGCTCCTGCTCGTTGAAGGCATAGATGACGAGCACGTGGTCCGGCGCCTTCTTGATCGCCATCAGCACATGCCGAACTTCGAAATCAGCGACAAGAAGGGGTTCCCGAATCTCAGGGACTCAATCGGTCCCGAACTCAAGGTTCCTGGGAGAACCGCCCTTGGAATTCTGGTTGACGCCAACGACGACTTCAACGCACGCTGGGACTCGATACGCCACCAACTGCGGGGGGCCGCCATCAACTTGCCGCCGCCGCCAACTCCGCAGGCTGGAACCGTCGTTGACGGCACGCCGCGGGTGGGAGTCTGGTTGATGCCCGACAACCGGTCGACCGGCGAACTTGAGAACTTCATTGAGAGATTGATGCCGCCCGGCGACCCCATCTGGCCTAGTGCAGGGCGCTACATCGACGCCATCCCGGCCGATCAACGCCAGTTTGCGAACGGGAAGATTCTGCGAGCCAAGATCCACGCTTGGCTGGCGACGCGGGCCGAGCCGCGGAAGATGGGTGCGGCCATCCGCGCGGGCGACCTGAATGCAACGGACCCACTCGCGACACAGTTCGTAGATTGGCTTCGACGGCTATTCGGCTGACGCTCCGTCCCGGCGACGGCCTATCTGCAGCACCGGGTCGCCGGGCACCTGCTTGAAATCGCCGCTGACGTGGCGCCCGCGCTGTAACCCCTCCTCCAACGCCGTGTTGACATAGTCCACACTCGGATCCCGCTTTTTCGCGGAACTTTCGCGGCCGGGTTTCGCGCGCCTCTAGTGCCGACGTCGTGCTGGCCCTCGGGACCGATCGAATCAGGTTTCGCGTGGTCGCAGGCGAAAGATCGTGAGCGCGACGGTGCAGTCCGGCGACAGCGCGAGGCCGAGGCAGACCGTGACCGCGCGGTCACTATGGCGGCGAGCGCGGAAGCGGAGCGAGCCGTGGCGGTCGACGAGCGGGCCCAGGCGGTGGTGAAGGGCACGGAGGCCGAAGCTGAATGCGCCGACTTGGAGCGGTTACTGAGCGAGCTGGCGCGTGAACGCGACGAGGCCCGGAAGGATTGCGACCAGATTCGCGATGCGCGTGCGCGAAGCTGCGGAGCACGCAGTCTGAATGGGCTCATTCGGAACTGCAGCTTCGGAACACGGACTTCCTGCTGCCGAGAATTCGCGCCCTCAGGGACCAAGCCCTGCGAGAGATTGAGAATCTCCGCAAGGCAGCGCCGCCGACACAGGCGCACTTCGAACGGGCGCTCGAGCACGCTCGCGCGGCCGACGAGGCGCGCGTCGCAGCGGAAACCGAGCGCGACCAGGCGACCGCCGGTCGGGACAGGGCGCGCCAGGGCTGCCTCGCCGAGAAGCGAAGGTGCGAACACCTCGCCGCCAAGCTCGTTCAGGATGTCGCCGAAGCCCGCCGGCAAGGCTACACGCAGGGGCAGGCCAGTCGCGCCGGCGAGGTCGACGAGGCTGCCGGCCAGGTCCGCACACTCCGCCGCGACCGCCCGTCGACGCCGCCGGCGCCGCCCGGGCGCAACGACGGGGCGGCCGGTTCGGGTTCCTCGTACCCTCGGGCCTGTCCTCGGACCACGGGGCGCGCCCCGTGCGCGACTTGTTCCTGGGGCGCTGCCGCTGGGAGTGGTTGTTCGGCGTCGAGAACCGCGACACCGTCTTTCCTTGAAGCATGCGCCGCGACGTCGACGACTGGGCGCGCGCCGAGGACCTCGCCACGCCCTACACCGTCGCGCAGATCCGACAGTTCAGCCCGAAGAGCCTCGCCCTGCTCGAGATCCAGATGCGATCGGGTCGTGGTCCTGCCCGAGCGCGAACAAGGCGCTGGCCCGGGCGGCACGTCCCGCGCAGCGGCCGGCGTTCACGGTGTATGCTATTCGGCACTCGTTCGCGGCGGGACTGCGACGGACAGGAACGGACGTTGCCGACATTCAGGATTTGTACGGGCACACGCACCCGAGCACGACGATGATTTGCGCGCCGCCCCAACTGGTCGAGCACTAGGCCGCGATCGCGCGTTCGCGCCTGCTGGAGAGCGATGCGACGCGGAAACGGCTGGCGGTACCGGCCGCGTCACCGTAAGTTGTTGATTCTAAATGCGCGCCCGTAGCTCAGATGGATAGAGCGCCGGGCTTCGAACCCGTAGGTCGGGGGTTCAAATCCCTCCGGGCGCGCCAAGATCAGCCACCGCTCGACGCCCGAGGCGATACCCGCGACACGGCACCTGCGGCAACCCGATCATCCCGAGAGGCGCTGGACGGGGTTCGCTTCACCGGCACCGATCCGAGGTTCCCTGGGGCGGCGATGGTTTCTGGACGATCCCGATCATCACTACTCGGAACATCCCGAGACGCGGGTGCCGATTGACGAGTCTCTCATATGCGAAGCCGGCCAGATAGGTCAACGCCGAGAACCGGAGGTACTCCGGCCGACCCTCGTGGAATTCGATGCTCCGGACCGTGAGCCCCCTGGATCGACAGTACCTCCGGATGCTCCGGGAGCTGTTCGCCCTGTAACAGGTGGGAAACGTGTCCTCGGTGGCCCGGCCTCTTCTGCTGTTGAACCACTCGTGAAAGCGATGCGGCGTCCAGCGCGAGATCAGTGTCGCATAGCGCCACCTGCTCGACGCCGACCTCGGGTGGCGCCCGCGCGTCGAGGGCGGCGACGTTTTCTATTCCACGCAACTACCCCATGGACTACCCGGCCGGCAGGACGGAACTACCCAGCCCCACAAATACGAACTACCCAGCCCCACAAATACGAACTACCCAGCCCCCAAAAGAACTACCCAATTTACTGCACTCTCTATCCTTGCAGTTCGGCCGGCCTCCAGGTTAGCGTCTTCAGGTATTGACGTTCGTAGCTTACAGACCGGACGTTTCCGGGCGCGTGCCGGCGCTCGACACCGGTGGTGCGGACGGTGCGGACAGGCCTTCGGCCGGCATTCCGAAAGGAAGCGATTCCGCGGCGGACCGGTTCCTTCTTCCGCGGCCCGCCACCTGGCATCTGCGAGCCCTGCTGCGGTCCGGCGATGCCCTCGCGGCGGCCTGCGCCGTCGGGGTGGCGCTCTGGATGTGGAGCGCCGCTGACGGGATTCGCTTCACGCCGTCCTACGTCTGGGAGCCGGCACGGCCGCCCGGCTCGCCTCGTCGCTCACGGCCGCGTAGCGGAGATCGTGACGGCGACCGGCGCCGGGACCGGGGACGAGGTGCTGCGCACCGTCGTGTCCGCCCACCAACGCGGGATCGACGTCACGCCGTTCCATGCGATGTACGAAGAGTTGCTGTGCCGCCTGCCGCTCGGATACGTGGAACCGACGCGCGTCGTGGCGTCGCTCAATCGCGCGGGACGCTTCGATTCGGCTTCGTGGCTGCTGAAGCGCGGGATCGATCTGGCGGCCGGCTGCGTCGGCTGCGCGCTGCTGGCGCCCTTGCCGCCGCTGCTCGCGCTCGGCGTCCGGCTGGACGTGGGGCGGCCGGTCTTCTTTCGGCAGGAGCGCCTCGGCCGCGCGGGACGTCCGTTCCGGTACTACATCAAGCACCAGAGCCTGTGGCTGGATGCCGAGATCGCGTGGCGGACACTGTGGACGGTGGCGACCCTGAGCGGCAGATGAGCGGGAGCCCCGCGGTGTCCTCCGGGGCCGCCGGGCCCGTCCTCGCCGCCGGGCAGCGCGGCGTCGCGGCCGGAATCCCATGTGCGGCATCGTAGGGTGGCACGCCCCGCCCGGCAGCGATCCCGCGGCGCTCGAGGCCGCCGTGCGCCGCATGACGGCCACCCTCGTCCACCGCGGGCCCGACGATCAGGGGCACTGGACCGATGCGCAGAGCGGGATGGCGCTCGGGTTCCGCCGCCTGTCCATTCTCGATCTCACCGAGGCGGGCCGTCAGCCGATGCTGTCGGGCGGCGGACGCTACGCCTGTGTCTTCAACGGCGAGATCTACAACCACCGCGACCTGCGCGCCGAGCTCGAACGCGGAGGGGTCCGGTTCCGCGGCAGGTCGGACACGGAAGCCGTCGTGGAGGCCGTGGCGGCCTTCGGCGTCCGGGCGGCCCTGGGCCGGCTCCGGGGCATGTTCGCGCTCGCCATCTGGGACCGGGTGGAGCGCAACCTCTTCCTCGCACGCGACCGCCTCGGCAAGAAGCCGCTCTACGTGGCCCGCAGCGGGGAAGCCGGCTGGCTCTTCGCGTCGGAGCTCAAGGCCTTCTGCGCGCTCGAGGCGTTCGGCCGCGACCTCGATCCGGCGGCCGTCGCCGCGTACCTCCGGTTCGGGTTCGTCCCGGCGCCGCTGACGATCTTTCGCGGTGCCTGGAAGCTGGCGCCCGGCACCTTCTGCCGCCTCCGGTTCGGGCAGGCGGCCTGGAGCGAGACCTACTGGTCTCTCCGCCGGGTCGCGATCCAGGGGCAGCGCAGGCGGCGGACCGAACCGGCGGAGCAGTTGGCCTCCGAGCTCGACGCGCTGCTCCGGGACGCGGTGGCGCGGCGGATGGTCGCGGACGTGCCGGTGGGGGTCTTCCTGTCCGGCGGCATCGACTCGTCCGCCGTTGCGGCGCTCATGCAGGCGCAGAGCGCGCGGCCGGTGAAGACCTTCAGCATCGGCTTCCACGAGAAGCAGTACGACGAAGCCCCGGCGGCCGAGGCGGTCGCACGGCATCTCGGCACCGATCACCGGCAACGGTACGTCTCCGCGGAGGAGGCGTGCGGCGTGCTTCCGGACCTGGCCACGGTATTCGACGAGCCGTTCGCGGACTCGACGCAGATCGCGACGCTGCTGGTCTCGCGCCTGGCGCGCGAGTCGGTCACCGTCGCACTGTCGGGAGACGGCGGGGACGAGGTCTTCGCCGGGTACCGGCACTATGCGGCGCTGCGCACCCTGTCGAGGGTCTTCGCGGCCGTGCCGCGGCCCCTGCGGCGCCCGGCGGGCACGTTGCTCACCCGCGTTCCCGGCGGTTGGTGGGATGCCGCCTTCCGGCTCGCCGAGCCGGTCCTGCCGGCGTGGGGGCGGAACCAGCGCCACGGCGAGAGGGTCCACCAGGTGGGCGCCCTGCTCTCGCGGGGCCGCCTGCAGGACGACCTCTACTGGGGCATGCTGTCCCGGTGGCCGCATCCGGAGGAGCTGGCTCCGGGGGCCGGACCCGGGCGCATCCCGTGCGAAGCCG
This sequence comes from Vicinamibacterales bacterium, assembly GCA_963662835.3. Classification (GTDB taxonomy): domain Bacteria; phylum Acidobacteriota; class Vicinamibacteria; order Vicinamibacterales; family UBA8438; genus WTFV01. Next base: position 3,407,097 of record CAXXVU020000002.1, on the reverse strand, counting down.
CAAGGCTCGAACCGGAGATTCCCGGCATCGCGGAGCGCGCGCTCTTCCACGACCAGGCCTGCCTTCTCCCCGACGACATTCTCGTGATGGCGGACCGGGCCGGCATGGCGGCCGGTCTCGAGGTCCGGTCGCCCCTGCTGGATCACCGCGTCGTCGAGTGGGCGTGGCGCCTGCCTCTCGCGATGAAGCTCCACCGGGGCGTGACCAAGCGGATCCTGCGCCGGGTGCTGTATCGTTACGTTCCCGCCGGGCTCGTCGATCGGCCGAAGGCCGGATTCTCGGTTCCGCTCGACGACTGGCTCCGCGGACCGCTGCGGGAGTGGGCGGAAGACCTGCTCCGATCCTCCCGCCTCGAGGAGGCCGGTCTCCGGCCCGCACCGATCCGCGACGCGTGGCGCCGCCACCTCGCCGGCCGGACCGCGCACCATCCGTTGTGGGTGGTGCTCATGCTGATCGCGTGGCGGCGACGCTGGTGCTGAGTGTGCGGGGGCAGCTTCGCCGATTTCGAGGACACGTTTGCCGCGCGCTTCGTCGAATACGCCTGACCGCCGAGCACCTGAAGGTGAAGGGGCTCGCGCCCGCGCGGGGCGTACGACAGGTACGTCTCCAGCAGGCGCTCGATCTTCAGGAACGGCTTGTCGTAGAAGCCGACGTAGTCGAGCTCCCCCGGAGCGAGGCCCGCCGCGTCGAGGCAGTAGCGGATGGCATGGACGGGGAACGCGGGGTCGTGCCTGCGGCGCGTGAACCGCTCCTCCTGGGCCGCCGCGACGACGTCGCCGTCGATCGCCAGCGCCGCCGCCGAGTCGTGGTAGAAGGCCGAGATGCCGAGAATCGCCGACATGAATCCGTCACTTCATCCAGACGCACGAACCCACGCGGCCCGCGACAGTCGTTTCACGATGGGTGACCTCCGAACGAGGCTCCGTGCCGGACGGCACACCACAGTAGATCGAACCCGGCGGACGATACAAGCGAACACGGTCGCGATACGAGCGAACACGGTCGCGGCGCGGAGGCGGGAACGCGCATGCGGGATCCCTGAAGGAGGCAGGTTCACGCTGCCCGCCCGCCGCCGCCCATGCTTCCTTATGAGGACTGGTAGTTTTCACGCAATCTTCCATAGTAGAGGCTACCGGTCGGGTAGTTTCCGATCCAATGCCGGACAATTTGCAACTACCCACCCCGTGTCATTCCTCCCCCTTTGCGGCACGGCCAATGCGTGGGATAGGGTTTCCTGGTTCCGGATAACAGAGATGGTGCAGCACGGCATGGATCCCCCCGGGTCACTCCGGGTCATCGGCCGCGTCGTGTCGTCCCTGCGCGCGGCAATCCCGCCCCGCCCCGCGCCGAAGCCCGCCCGGTGCGTGCTTCCGGGTGACGGGCACAGCGCATGAAGATCCTGCACGTCGTCGGGGCGCGCCCGAACTTCGTGAAGGCGGCGCCGGTCATGCGCGCGATGCGCGGGCGAGCGAGGCAGACCCTGGTGCATACCGGCCAGCACTACGAAGCGGGCATGTCGGCGGTGTTCTTCGACCAGCTCGACCTGCCGCAGCCCGACGCCGCCCTCGACGTCGGACCCGCTTCGCCCACCGTGCAGACCGGCCGCATGCTGCTGGGGCTGGACCCGCTCTTCGGGCGTTTCCGGCCCGACGCGTGCGTCGTCTACGGCGACGTCACCTCCACGCTGGCCGGGGCGCTCGCGGCCGCGCAGCACGGGGTCCGCCTCGTCCACGTGGAGGCGGGGCTGCGGTCCGGCGACCGGACGATGCCGGAAGAGCGGAACCGGATCGTGACCGATCACCTGGCCGACCTGCTCTTCACCCCGTCGCCCGACGCCGACGGCAACCTGGCGCGCGAAGGCGTGCCGGCGGAGCGCATCCACTGCGTCGGCAACGTCATGATCGACACGCTGGCTCGCTTGCTGCCGCGCACGGACACCGGCGCCGTGCTGGAGCGCCTGGGCATCCCGTCCGGGACGCGGTACGTCCTGGCCACCCTGCACCGTCCCGCCACCGTCGACGGCGGCGGCGTGTTCGTGGACGTCCTGGCCGTGCTGGCGGAGATCTCGACCCGCGTGCCGGTGGTGTTCCCCGTCCATCCGCGCAGCCGCGCACGCCTCGCCGCGGCGCTGTCGAGCGCTCCCGCGCTGCACCTGACGGAGCCGCTAGGGTACCTGGACTTCGTGTCGCTGGAGCGCGGGGCCGCGTTGGTGGTCACCGATTCGGGAGGCGTGCAGGAGGAGACCACCTGGCTCGGCGTGCCCTGCATCACGGTACGGGACACGACCGAGCGTCCGGTAACGGTGCGCGAGGGCACGAACACGGTGGTCGGCCGCGACCCCGAACGTCTCCGCAGCGCCGTCGGGTCGCTGCTGGCCGGCGACAGGCGCCGCGCCGCCGGCCGCCCGGCGCTGTGGGACGGACGGGCGGCGGAGCGAATCGCCGGCGTGCTCGCCGAAGCGTGATCGGGCGCTCGACGATGGCCGGGCCACGGAACGATCAGTCCGCCGGAGCGGTTCCCCCGCCGCGGCCGGGGCGCCGCTTGCCCTTCCCCGCCGGGTAGACGGCCTTCCACGATTCCCGCCTGCCGAGCGCCCGCCGGATCCAGAGCACCGGGCGCAAGAGGTAGTAGAGCCAGAACAGGCGGTCCGGCAGGTCGAGCGCGCCGAAGTCATGCGGTTGCAGCAGGCTTCGGCTCGTCTCGCGAAGGACGTACCGCGTGCCGCTGCCGATGAAGAGCCTGCCCAGCCGCATCGCCGCCTCCCGAACGATGCTCCGCAGGCCGCCGCAGGGAATCCAGGTGCGCCGCGAGAGGCCGGCGATGAAGCGTGTTCGCGGATCCCGGGCGCGCAACGCCCCGGTGGCCGCCGGCGGCTCGATGCCCAGTGCTTGCCGGCCCAGCACGAGCGCGGCCGCGATGACGCCGTCCAGCCGTTGCGACGCCGGCAAGTCGCAGGCGGTTCGCAAGGCCCGTCGCAAGCGCGGCCGCGATGACGCCGTCCAGCCGTTGCGACCGGCCGCGGTCCTCCGGCGGGAAGTAGTGGGAGGAGAACAGGATGCGCATCTAGCAGCCCATGGCGAAAGTCCCCGCTGCATTCGAGCGGCGATGCATCCCGCCTGACTGCGTTGTTCGGCGGTTACATATGCCCAATATGCGCCCTTCTCACGCCTTGCCAGACGGGCGCCTCGCCGCTCTCGGTGCCACGCGGGGTTCCACCACGGGCTGCTAGCCCAGGCACATCCGGCTGTCGCACCTGTGTCGTGGAGAGTTGAACGACAGGGGGCGTTCCATACCAGTTAGTCTCGGTCTTGTATGGAGCGCAACAGCTCTGCGGGGCTGATGATCGGGATCCCCCGAAATGGTGACATCTCCAGCAGGTCTTGGTCCCCGGTGACCAGACAGCCTGCCTCCCCGAGCAGGGCCGTCTCCACTGCACGCACGGATAGTGCGGCCGCCGGGGCTTGTGTATCCTACCGTGTGCATACGACGCTGGCGGCGCCGGAGCGCTTCACCGACGCGGAGACCGCCGCGCTGGCGCCCTGCTTCGGCAACACCGATCGGCCGGTCTTCGTCCTGACCAACCTCCCGGAAGCGGTCAAGGGGGCGCTCTTCGCGCGGTACTCGCGGTCGGCCAAGTCGCTGCGCCGCCTCTTCCTCGACGAGTTCTCCGACGGGGCCGAAACCGGCCCCGACGCCGCCGGCGCGCGCGCCGCGCCGGGCCGCGAGCGTGCGGAGCGCCTGTACCGCCGGGTCTTCGATCAGTACGGCGACGACTCGGTGGCGCAGCTCGGCGGCGCGCACATCGCCTGCGAGGGCGTCTCGAACATCCTGACCAAGGTGCTCGAGCGCGGCCGGCTGATGGCCTACCTCGAGCAGTCGACGCGCTATGTGCCCTACACCGACCGGCCGGGGGGGCGCTGGAAGTACGTCGTTCCGGCCGAGCTCGAGGACGACGCGGACCGCCGGGCGTTCGAGGCCACGCTGGACCGTGCGTTCGAGACCTACGCGCGCTGGATCGAACCGCTGCAGGCGTACTTCCGGGCGCGGAACCCGCAGTCGGCCGCGGACTCGGACGCGGTCTATCGCGCCGTGATCCGCGCGAAGGCCCTCGACAGCCTGCGCGGCCTGCTGCCGGCGGCCACCCGCTCGAACGTCGGCATCTACGGCTCCGGCCAGGCCTGCGAGATGCTGCTGCTCCGGATGCGCGCCCATCCGCTGGCCGAGACCCGCGAGGTGGCCGGCCTGATGCTCGGCGAGCTGCGGCGGGTGATCCCGGCGTTCCTGCAACGGGTCGACCGGCCGGACCGCGGCGTCCGCTGGAGCGACTATCTGCGGGCGCGCGAGCGCGAGACGCGGGCCCTTGCCGAGGAGCTGACGGCCGCCTGCGCGGACGATTCACGCGACGAGGTCACGCTGACCGAGTTCGACCCCGACGGCGAGATCAAGGTGGTGGCGGCGGCCCTCTACCCCGCTTCCCGGCTCCCGCTCGACCGCCTGCTGGCCGTAGCGCGCGGCATGACGACCGAAGAGCGGGTCCGCGTGCTCCGGACGTACGCCGGCGACCGGGAGAACCGCCGGCACCGTCCGGGCCGCGCCTTCGAGCATGCCTCCTACACGTTCGACGTGGTCTCGGACTACGGCGCCTTCCGGGACCTGCAGCGGCACCGGATGCTGACCCTGGAGTGGCAGGACCTGACGACGCGGCACGGTTGCGCCGGCCACCCCGACGCGGTGGAGGAGGTCGGCGCGCTCGCGGACTGGAAGCGCGTGATGGACGACTCGGCCGGGCTCTACGACCACCTGGCCGGACGGTGCTCGCCGGCCGTCGCGCAGTACGCCGTCTCGATGGCCTACCGCATCCGCTTCTACATGCGGATGAACGCGCGGGAGGCGATGCACGTCATCGAGCTGAGGACGTCGCCGCAGGGCCATCCGGCCTACCGGCGCGTGTGCCAGCGGATGCACCGGCTCATCGCCGAACAGGCGGGCCACGCCGCGCTCGCGGCCGCGATGACGTTCGTGGACCACTCGGCGGTCGAGCTCGAGCGCCTCGCCTCCGAGCGCGCCATCGACCGGAAGCGCGCAACCGGACGCGCCGCCGCACACGAGGGCGCCCGGAATCCCGGCCCCGTCTCCTGAACGCGCCCGATGGGATAGTAGTCGCGGTTCGCGTCAATCAGCACGTTGGCGTCGAGCAGGTAGAGCAACCAGCTTCTCCCTCAACCATCGGCGCGACGCGCTCACGAACCTCGTCAAGACCCTGTATGGCCGCCGCGCCGCGGCCGAATTCGTGGATCTCGCACGGTTCGCGGCCCCGGCACCGAAGCCGCGGTGGATCGAGCGCACGCACATCGCGGAGGTGCTGGCGCAGTTGACGCCGGGGTCCAAGACCGTAGTACGCTTAGGGCCAATGCACTGGACCGGCATGCGGCCTTCCCGGATGGCGCGATTGCAGCCGGAGGACTTCCGCCTCAACGAGCCGACGCCGTTCGTCGTCGTGCCACGCGGCAAGGGAGGACGGCTGGCGGCGATCCCGCTGGTCGGTGAAGGGCTGAAGGCGGCTCGCGAATTCACCGCCGCCCAGGCCTACGGGCGCTGGTCGTGCCCGAGTGCGAACAAGGCGTTGGAGCGGGCGGCCCGGAAGGCGGGTCGTCCTGCGTTCACCGTGTATCAGATTCGGCACTCGTTCGCGACGGGGCTGCGGCGGACGGGATCGGACGTGGCTGACATCCAGGATCTCTACGGGCACACGGACCCCGAGACGACGATGATCTACGCCCCGCCGCAGTTGCAGAAGCACGCCGACGCGATCGCGCGTCTGGAGCGTGCGGACCAGTCGCCGGCGCCGGTTTCGCGGGCGATTCGGCCGGCAGAAACGGCTGGCAGAGATGGGACGGTATCTGTAAGTTATTGATTCCAAAGCACGCGCCCGTAGCTCAGCTGGATAGAGCGTCGGCCTCCGGAGCCGAAGGCCACAGGTTCGAATCCTGTCGGGCGCGCCAACTCTTGAGGCCCTTTTCCCCCAAGGAAAAGGGCCTTTTCTGTTGGGTTTCGGCGCTTTCCCGACCAGGACCGCCTCTACCGCGTTCGGGTCGGATCGGGTCCCGGAACGCCCCTTTCGGGCACCAAGACCCGGAGGCGCTCGACCGTCGTCTCGCCCGCGGGGCCTACCGCCCACGGACGGGACCCCGTCTGGTCTCGCCCGTGCCTCCCGTCCTGCGTCTCTTGCGATTTCAGACCCGCGGGAGCCGGTAGACGCGCAACGCGGTGTCGTGGAACATCGCCGCCCGCTCGTCGGCCGAGAACCCCCGCGTCAGCTTCTTGAACTGGTTCCAGAGCACGGTGTACGAGCACGACAGCTTGTCGACCGGGAAGTTGCTCTCGAACATGCAGCGCCGCGGCCCGAACGCCTCGATGATGTGGCGATACCAGTCGCCGTTGGCCTCGAGCAACTCGTCCGAGGTCGGCGGCCGGTCGCGCTCGTGCCAGCCGTAGCCGTTGACGACCATCTGGATCCCGCCCACCTTCGCCACCACGTTCGGACGTCGGGCCAGCTCGGTCACCGCGGGCTTCCAGACCTCGAAGACCTCGTCGCGGCGTCCGGCGTAGGGCCCGATACCGATGGGCCCGCCGAGGTGGTTGAAGATGATGATCGTGTCGGGGAACGCGTCCGCGAGGTCGGCCAGGTCGGCGATGTGGGTGTGATAGATCCAGCCCTCGAACGTGAGCCCGTAGGGACGCAGGTGCGCGTAGCCACGACGGAACTCGGGATCGAGGAGCAGATGCTCGGGCCCGGTCGGACGCCGCGCCACGACGGGCGGCTCCGCCCAGGCGGCCCGATGGCGGACGCCCCGGAAGCGCTGCGGGCTGGCGGCGACCTGCGCCTCGAGCACCGCCGCCACGCGGTCACCGAGGCGCAGGTTTGCCGACCCCACGATGCCGGTCGCCACCCGGGTCTCACCGTACTGGCCGCTCGCGCTCATGGCGGCGACGCCCTGCACGAACTCCGTCTCGCCCACGACACGGAGCTCCTCCGGACCGTCCGCGCGATACATCGAGGAGCACTCGACGAAGACGGTCTGACGGACGTTGTGCGTGTTGGTGTCCTCGAGCAGCTCGTCCAACAGGTAGCGGTTGCCGGGGCGCTCCCACAGATGGTGGTGCGGGTCGATGATGGGCAGCTCCGGCTCCAGCACCGCCTCGTCGGTCAACGCCAGCCAGTCGGCGCGAGGACCGCTCGGCGCCGCCGTGCGCCGGGTCTGGGCACGAGCGCGCATCGAGCCGGGCAGACCAGCCGTTACCGCCGCGGCCCCGAGGCCCCCCGCCGCCGCTCGACCGAAGAACGTCCGTCGCGTGATGTCATCCATGGTCTTCACTCCTTGCTCCCTGCGAGCACCTCGCCGTCACGCCGCGGACACGAGACTTCTGCACACTGCGCACACATGCCCTCCACCTCGACCGTGCGACGTGTCGCGACAAACCCGAGGACGGCGGCATCCTCGGCAAGCAGTCCTCCGATCCGCGGATCCTCGATCTCGACCGACGCCCGGCAGCGGCTGCAGATGAAGAACAGGCACTCGTGGTCGCGCTCGGGATGCACGCACGGGACGTAGGCGTTGAGGCTCTCGATCCTGGAAACGAGGCCCTGCAGCATCAGGAACTCGAGCGCCCGGTACACGGTCGGCGGTCCGACCGGCCGCGAATCTCTGCGCGTGACCGCTTCGATCAGCTCGTAGGCGCCCGTCGGCCGACCGCTCGCCCAGAGCAGTTCCAGGATACGCCTCCGCAGCGCTGTCATCTGTACGCCGCGCCCCTCGCAAATCGATGCGGCGAGCGCGACCCGTTCGCGTGGCGAGTGCCGCCTGCGGCAATCCGGATCGGTGCACGGCCTGGGTCGGGTCGGCGGTTTCGTCATCGCCTGTCTCAACTTGCAGCAGGGATACGCAATACTATAACATTTCGTCCTGCTTCGCAAGAGAACGCCAGCCGGGACGGCGGACCGGCCGGCACACTGGGGGTACCATGCACGCCTATCGATTCGCTGCGTTTGCCGTATCGCTCCTGGTCACCGTCGGCGTCCTCGCGACCGCGGTCCAGGCCCAGCCGCTCGAATCCGGCGCGGGTCGGGCGGCGCTCGGGGTGGCCCTTCGCGCGTTGAACAGCACGGGCGTCTTCCTGTCGATCGTGGCCCATCCCGACGACGAGAACAACGCGCTGCTGGCGCGTCTGTCGAAGGGGGAAGGCCACCGTACCGTGCTGCTCTCGGCGACACGCGGTGACGGAGGGCAGAACGAGATCGGCCCCGAGCTGTTCGATGCCCTGGCCGTTCTGCGGACCGAGGAGCTGCACGCCGCGCACCGCCTGGACGGCGCCGAGCAGTACTTCACGCGCGCCGTCGACTTCGGGTACTCGTTCAGCATCGAGGAGACCTTCGAGCGGTGGGGCCGGGAGGAGATCCTGGGCGACTTCGTTCGGATGATCCGCACCATCCGGCCCGATGTGGTCTCCGCCATGTCGCCGGAGGGGCGCGGCGGCGGCCAGCATCACCAGGCGTCGGCGGTGCTGGCGCACGAGGCGTGGCACGCCGCCGCGGATCCGGAACGCTTTCCGGAGCAGATCGCCGCAGGGTTGGCTCCCTGGCAGGCGCGGAAGTTCTATTTCCGCGTAGGATTCCCCTTCGGCATGGGTGTCGGCCCGCCGGGATTCCGCTTCCGGCCGGCGCGCGACGCGAACGTGACCACGGTCGATCTCGGTGGCTACGACCCGCTGCTCGGTGCGACCTGGGCGGAGATCGGCAGCCTCGCGCGCGGCATGCACAAGTGCCAGGGCATGGGGCAGTTCATCGCCCTGCCGTCCGGCCCGGCCGGCGGGCGCTACCGTCTCGGCGAGACGAGCATTGCGGACCACCCGGCGGCCGCCGACGCCTCGCTGTTCGACGGGGTGGATACCTCCATCGCAGGGCTCGCGCGCTTCGCCGGCGAAGATGCCCCGGCCGCGCTCGAGCGCGGACTGGCCGCGCTGGCGCGGCAGGCGCGCGCGGCGCTCGAGCGGTTCGCCGCCGAGGGCATGGCCGGCGCCCGCGATCCGGTCGTCTCCGGTCTCGACGCCGTACGCGCCCTCAGGGGGAGCTTGCCGGCGATGGCGTTGACCGCCGACGCCCGGCGCGAGATCGATCTCCGCCTGGAGACCAAGGAACGGCAGTTCGAGCGGGCCGCCGTACTGGCCCACGGTCTGCAGCTCGACGCGTTCGCGGGTGACGGTGTGGTGACGCGCGGCCAGCCGGTTGGCCTGGAGCTGCGGGCCGCGAATCACGGCGGCGCGAACCTGGCGATCCACGGCGTCCGCGTTTCCGGTTTCGACGCCGCTTCCCAGTGCGACGCGGCGCCGCTGGGTCCCGGCGGCGTGTACCTCTGCACTAAGCGCGACGTCCGGATTCCGGTCGACGCCAGGTTCACGGACATCCACTGGAGCCACGTCGAGGGCGCCGACCGCTACGACTTCGAGCCGGACGTGCCTTTCGGTGCGCCGTTCAGGCCTACACCTTTCCGCGCGACCTTCGACGTGGAGCTGGACGGGGCCCGCATCGCCGTCGAAAGGCCCGTCCGCAACCGCTACGTCGACGACCTGTTCACGGGCGAGAAGCGGATGGACCTGCAGGTCGTACCGCGATTCGCCGTCTCCATGACGCCCGAGATCGCCATCATCCCCGCCGGTTCCGGCACCGCGCGCGAGGTTCGCGTCACGGTGACCAACACCGGGCCCGACGCGGCGGAAGGTTCCGTCGTCCTCGATCTGCCCGCGGGATGGAGTGCGGCTCCCGCGAGCGTGCCCGTGCGCCTGTCGCGTGCGGACGAGTCGCGCACGGTGCGCTTCCGCGTGTCGGCCGACGGCGCCGCGGCAGGCGAATACCAGGTGGGTGCGGCGGTCGAGAACGGCAGCGAGCGGTTCACGCGCGGCTTCCAGGTGATCGAGTACCCGCACATCGAGCGGCGGCACATCGGCCGCCCGGCCGCCGGCAGGTTCAAGATCATCGACGTGGCCGTCGCGTCGGACCTCGTGGTCGGCTACATCGAAGGGGTCGGAGATGCCGTGCCGCCGGCCATCGAGCAGCTCGGTGCGCACCTGGAGTTCATCGACGCCGACGATCTGGCGTGGGGCGACCTGTCACGCTTCGACGTGATCGTCACCGGCGTACGGGCCTACGAGCGGCGCGAGGATCTGCGCGCGAACAACGATCGCCTGCTGGAGTACGTGGACGACGGCGGGACGGTCATCGTCCAGTACAACAAGTTCGAGTTCAACCAGGCGCAGTACGGCCCGTATCCCGCCGTGGTCAGCCGCAACAGGGTCACCGACGAGACCGCGCCCATCCGCATTCTCGCCAACGATCACTCCGTCTTCGCCTGGCCCAATCCGGTCGGCCCGGCCACCTGGGAGCAATGGGTGCAGGAGCGCGGGCTGTACTTCCTGGGGGAGCGCGACGAGCGCTACGCCGATCTGGTCGAGCTGGAGGACACCTTCGAGTACAACCCCGGATTGAAGCGGGGGGCGCTCGTGGAGGCGCAGCCGGGCCGCGGACGCTGGATCTATGTCGGACTCGGGCTCTGGCGGCAGCTCCCCGCGGGCACGACGGGGGCGTACGCGTTGCTCGCCAACCTGCTCAGCCTGGGAGCCGGAGGGCGGTAGTGTCGAGCGCATACCTGGCTTCCGGATCGCGACTGACGGCATGCGCCGCGGCCTGGTGCGGCCTGCACTGCGCGCTCACACCGTTCCTGGTCGTGGCGGCTCCCGCGCTCGCGCTCTCCGAGGGCGTCGAGCGAGCCGTTTGGGCCGGGACCGTCCTTGGCGGCGCGGTGATGCTCGCCCTGGGCCCGGCCTGCAGGAACGCAGCCGTGGTCCTCACGCTTGCAGGAGGAGCCGCGCTCTGGGCAGCCTCCCTCGCCGGTTGGCTCGAGCCACTGCCCGAGACCGCGACGTCCGCCGCCGGCAGCCTGACCCTCGCAGGCGCTCTCGTGCAGAGCGCCCGTCTCTGCCAGGCCGGTGCGTGCCCGGCATGCGCCAACGAGGAGCCGCGGATCAAGGACGCTGACGACGGCCGCCCTCCGGTCGTCAGGGCAGGTCGCTCGCGCCGCGGTCGCTAGCAGCCCGTGGTGGAACCCCGCGTGGCACCGAGAGCGACGAGGCGCCCGTCTGGCAAGGCGTGAGAAGGGCGCATATTGGGCATATGTAACCGACGAACAACGCAGTCAGGCGGGATGCATCGCCGCTCGAATGCAGCGGGGACTTTCGCCACGGGCTGCCAGGTTGGCGCCCAGCCCTCGAGATCGAGGATCGAGCGCCACAGGAGAGCGCGCCGCTCTACCGCGCCGGCTCCTGTTCCGGGAGGGCGAAGACGTAGAGCCCGTTCCCGGACGGGGGCTGGTAGATGTCCGGGCTGAGCACCCCGCTGAGGCCGCGGAAGATGCCGGCGCCGGTCGGGACCGCGACGTACTGCCTGCCGCCCGCCGCGTACGAGATCGGGAACCCGTGACCGGACTGGCCGAGGCGCGTCTCCCAGAGGACCTCGCCGGTGCCGACGTCGAGCGCACGGAAGTAGCGGTCGACGTCTCCGACGAAGGCCAGCCCGGTGGCCGTCGTCAGGACCGACGTCAGGAAGATGGCGCGCTGCTCGCGGCTCCAGACCTCCTCCATCGTGCGCACGTCGTACGCGGCCAGGCGGCCGAGCATGCCGTTCGTGCCCGGCATCTCGTGCAGCTCGATGGCCGAGACCCCGAGACCGCCGCCCCCCTCCACCAGCTCGACGTGGCGGCCGGTCAGCGTCATGCACGCCTGGTGCAGCGGATAGATGATCACCTGCGCCTCGGGGCTGTAGCCCGACGCCTGCCAGTTGTGGCCGCCGTACAGGCTGGGGCAGGCATCCACCGCGTCGTCGACACCGGCGTCGCGAATGTCCTGCCGGTAGCGCACGCGCCCCGTCTCGCGGTCGATCGACTCGAAGATGTCCTGGTGCAGCATCTCGGCCAGGTCGACGAAGGCCCCCGTGCGCCGGTCGAGCTTCCAGAGGATGGCGTCCTTGCCGGCCGTGAACAGCCACTTGTGATCGTCGACGTCGACCAGCACCCGCTCGAAGACGATGTCCAGGTCGAGCGTCTCGCCCGGCACGTGCTGGAAGTACCAGGCGACCTGCCCCGTGCGCGGGTTCAGGGCAAGCGTCGAGTTGGTGTAGAGGGCGTCGTTGTAGGTCGACATCCCGCGGCTCGCCGCCACCCACGGCTTCGCCTGGGCGGTGCCGATGTAGAAGAGGTCGAGGTCCGGATCGTAGGCGCCCGGAATCCAGGTGTCGCCGCCGCCGCGCAGGTGCGGCGGGATGTCGCCCCAGGTCCCGCTGTTGACGTCGCCGGGCTGGGCGATGGTCGAGGTGCGCCAGAGCTCCTCGCCGGTGTCGGGGTCGTGGCCGGTGATGAAGCAGCCTTCGTCCTCGAAGCGCTCGCAGCCATTGATGCCGCTGACGACGACGCCGTTCGCGATGCTCGGCCCGCCCGTCTGGGCGAAGCCCTTCCGGTAGTCGGCCCGCGTGGTCTGCCAGACCGGCTCGCCCGTCCGCGCGTCGAGGGCGACGATGGCCGCGTCGTAGGTGGCCAGGTAGACCTTGTCCCGGTAGAGGGCGATGCTGCGGGTCGCGCGCCTGCTCTCCGCGTCCTCGGGAACCTGGTGCCGGTGCTCCCAGAACAGCTCGCCGGTGGCCGCGTCGAGGGCCTGGACGACGTTGCCGGGGCTCGCCAGGAACATCACGCCGTCGTGGACGAGCGGCGCGGTCTGGTTGGTGCCCTCGGGCATCGCCAGCGCCCAGGCCAGGCGCAGGCCGGCCACGTTGTCGGGCCCGATCCGGTCCAGCGGCGTGTAGCCCTGATTGTCGCGGGTGCGCCGCCAGGTCAGCCAGTCCGCCGCGGGTGGATTCCGCAGCAGCTCGTCGGTGACCGGGGTCAAGCCGGAGACCTCGCGGTTGACGAACGCGCGGCGGGCCGGCACCGCGTCCACGTCGCGGGGCTCGTCCGCCGACGCCGCGTCGGATGCATCCGCCCCGGCGGGGGCGCCCCCTGCCGGAGCGGCGCCGGGCTCGCCGACGACGTCCAAGGCGTCCGCGGTGAGCGCCTGCGGTCCCGCCGCATGGCCGTTCACCTGCAGCAGGTAGGCGACGATGCTCAGGTAGGCTTCGCTCGGGAGCGATCCGCCGAGCCCCGGCGGCATCTCGGCCCGCACGTACTCGTACAGCGCCGCCGCGGTCTGCGATCCCCAGTTGCCCAGAAAGCCCGGACCGGTCAGATCCGGCCCGTGCACCGCGCCCCGCAGCGTCGTTCCGTGGCAGGAGGCGCAGGAGCGGCCGTAGGCCGTCCGTCCGCTTGCGGCCTGCGCGTCGAGGAACGCGCCGCCCTCCGCGGGCTGGGCCCCGGCCGGTGCGGCGATGCCGAGTACCAGCCCGGCGGCGGCCAGGCTCGCGACGCCGGCGAGTGATCGTGTCCTCCGCGACGCCCGACCGTCGCTGCATCCGCCGCCTAGTCCCGCCCGTGTCTGTCTCGGCATCGGCGCGTCTCCCTTCGGACAGCCTCGCCGGCCGCCCGCATGGTCCGCGATTATAGGTCGCGGGCCGGGCGCGCGCGTCGAAGGCGGCCCCGGAACCGCGTACCATACGCGCCATGACCTGCCGATCGTCCGGGTCGACGCCGTCTGCGTCACGACCGTCGCCGGCGCCGAGGCGGCCGATGCGCGCCGCCGAAACCGTCATCGGAGCCTCCGACCACTACGCGCGCGCCGAGCTGGTCACCCTGGCGGTGGCGGACGCCGCGCCCGTCTTCCTCGACCGGCGGCGCGTCGCGCTCATCGGCAAAGGCCTCCCGTCCGCGCCCTATCACCACGAGGCCCTGGAGCTGGACATCGGAGCGGCGGCCGAGCTCGTGAACCGGGTGCGGCGATCGGTGGCGGAGCAGGCGAGCGCGGCGATCGCGGCGCTGCTGGCGAGTTACCCCGCCGAGGTGCTGATCCTGCCCGCGAGTCCGTACGACCGCCTGCCCGACGCGCTGCCGGAAGTGCTGCGCTCGCGTCCCCTGACCCTTGCCGCCGACGGCATGCTCTATCGCGAGGCCCTGGCCGCAGCCGCCGCAGAGCATGGCCTGGAGGTTCGGAGGTACCCCCGCAAGACCGACCCGGCGGCGCTGGCAGCCGCGGCGCTGGGCGTCGACGCCGCCGAGGTCGACGCGATCATCGCCCGGTTCGGCCGGGAGGCGGGGACACCGTGGCGCCGGGACCACAAGTGGGCCGCGGCGGCCGGGCTCGCGGTGCTCGGGCCCCGGATTCGCCTCGCCGGCGGCTCTTGAAGGCTATACTCTTGCAGCCGGGAAATGGTGCATGCAACCGGGAACTGGAGCATGCAACCGGCTACCGCCCACACGCCGGGGAGGGGTTGAACATGACGTGGCAGAGAGCGGGGCTCGCGGCGGCCGTCGCATTCGCGCTGACGCTGGTGGAATCGGCGCCGCACGCCGCCACCATGGTCATCGCCTGCATCGCCTTCTACGTGATCTCCAGAACCCTGGCCGGCGAGCCCGTGCTGGCGGACGGCACTCCCATTACCATGCAGAGCGGCGTGCCCGTGGCTGCCGTCCTGATGGGGGTGACGCTGGTGGACCTGTGGCCCCACGCGATCACCCTGGGGATCGGCGTCGCGGTCATCTGGGCGATCCGGACACGCCTCGATTCCTCGGCGTGAAGACAGGGCGGAGGGCGGTTACTCGGGTGCGCCCTCCTGCTGTTGCGAACAACAGCTCCCGACAGGGCGGAGGGCCGTTACTCGGGCGCGCCCTCCTGCTGTTGCGAACAACAGCTCCCGACAGGGCGGAGGGCCGTTACTCGGGCGCGCCCTCCTGCTGTTGCAGGCACTGGCTGACGATCTGGTCGCTCCCGAACACCTCGAAGGACAGCTCCTGTTCGGCCACGCGCACGGACAGGCTCGCGGCGTTGCGCAGCATCCGAAACAGGAAATCGCGGCCGCTGCCGCTGGCGATGCCGAGGAAATACCCCCCGGCCTGCACCCGGACCGCGATGTTGCGCCGCTCGCCGGGAACGCCGCGCATCGTGAGCCGCCGGGCCGCGACCGGCTCGGCGAGCTGGATGGCCGCGCCGGTGCCCCGGGTCAGGCACTGCAGGAGAATCGCGGCGCCCGTTTCGTGAAAGAGCCGAAACTCCTTCCCACCCTCGACGTCGGTCACGTTCCACTGCGCCTGTCCGGCGGCCGGCGCCGCGCCGAGCAGCACGAGCGCGCCGAGCAGCACGCACGCCGCAACCATGCTCTTCATCGTCATTGCGGATCCCTGTTCCCGAACGTCACGAGCGCCGGCATCTCCGTGTCGCGGCTCATGCCCGCCGCCCGGTCCTCCATCTGCTCCAGGCACTGCTCCACAATCGTGGCGCTGCCGAAGACCCTGAACGTCACCGCCTCCCCGGAGGCGCGCACGTAGAGGCTCGAGGCGCTGCGCAGCATCGCCAGCGTGAAGTCGAGGCTGCGGCCCCCGGCGACCTGGATCGTATACGGGCTCACCGGCTCCACCGCCACGTTCTCCCGCGCGCCGGGAATGCCGCGCACCACGGCGCGTTTCGTCGACTCGATCGGCTCGACGAACTCGAACCCGGCGCCCATCCCCTGCAGGCGGCAGGCGAGGATGATCGCAGCCCCCTCGCCGTTGAGGAGCTGAAACTCCTTGCCCCCGCCCGTGAGGTCGCGCACCTCCCACCGATCCTGTTGTCCGGCGGCCGGCGCCGCACCGGCCGCCGCGAGGACGCCGAACGCCGCCAGCGCCGCCATGGCTGGCCTCATCGTCCTCTCCTCAGAATTGCCGCCGCGGATCCCCGATCAGGGACTCCTGCAGCTCGATGCACTCCCTGACGGTCGACTCGCTCCCGAAGACCTCGAATTCTGCGTCCTGTCCGCCCGCCCGGACGGAGAGTCGCGAGGCAGTCTGCAGCAGATCCAGCGTGAAGTCGCGCCCGCGGGCGCCAACGACCTGCAGCAACTGCTCGCTGACCGGCGCGACCTGAACGTTCTCCCGCCCCCCGGGCGTACCCCGCACGGTGGCCCGATCCGTCGACTCGATCGACTCGGGGAACTGGAACGCGACAGCCTGCCCGTTGACCAGGCACAGAAGCACGATCGCGGACCCGTCGTCGTTGTTGAGCTGGAACTGCTTGCCCCCGCCCTGGACGTCCATCGACATCCACTGCGCCTGCCCGGCCGCCGGCTCCGCGCCGAACGCCATGGACAGGCCGAGCACGGCGATCGCCACTACTGTCGTCTTCATGCGTTCCCCCCTCCGGTCAGGCGGAGTTGACTCTTCCCTGGACTCTACCGGAAAGCGGTGCTCCTGGCGACAGTGTTTCCGTCCGGGCGCGAAAACCCCCGGCGAAAGGCCCGCTGCGTCGAGCGGCGTTTCGCGACGGGCTCGTCGCCGCCGAGATCAGGCCAGGTCGAAGCGATCGAGATTCATCACCTTGTCCCAGGCAGCCACGAAGTCGCGCACGAACGCCTGCTGCGAGTCGTCGCAGGCGTAGACTTCCGCGATGGCGCGGAGCTGGGAGTTCGAGCCGAAGACGAGATCGACGGCGGTACTCGTCCACTTCAGCTCGCCCGTCTCCGGATCGCGTCCCTCGAACACCTGCCCGGACGCCGAGGACGCCTGCCACGCCGTGTTCATGTCGAGCAGGTTGACGAAGAAGTCGTTGGTCAACACCTCGGGCCGCTTCGTGAAGACGCCGCTCTCGCACTGCCCGGCGTTCGCGTTCAGGACGCGCAGGCCGCCGACGAGCACCGTCATCTCGGGAGCGGTCAGGGTCAGCAACTGCGCCCGGTCCACCAGCGCCTCCTCGGCGGCGCGGCGGTGTCCGTTCCCGAGGTAGTTGCGGAACCCGTCGGAGGCCGGCTCGAGCACGGCGAACGACTCGACGTCCGTCTGCTCCTGCACCGCGTCGGTGCGCCCCGGCGAGAAGGGAACCTCGACGTCGTGCCCGGCGTTCTTCGCGGCCTGCTCGACGGCCGCGCACCCGCCCAGGACGATCACGTCCGCGAGCGAGACCCGCTTCCCGCCGGACTGCGCGCCGTTGAAGGCCTTCTGAACGTCCTCCAGAACGCCCAACACGGTCGCCAGATCGGCCGGCTGGTTGACTTCCCAGTCCTTCTGCGGGGCGAGGCGAATGCGCGCCCCGTTCGCCCCGCCGCGCTTGTCGCTGCCGCGGAACGTCGAGGCCGACGCCCAGGCGGTCGAGACCAGTTGGGAGACGGTCAGTCCCGACTTCAGGATCCGGCTCTTGAGCGCGGCGGCGTCCTGCGCATCGATCAGCTCGTGATCGACGGCGGGCAGCGGGTCCTGCCACAGGAGCTGCTCGCCGGGAACCTCCGGGCCGAGGTAGCGCGAGACCGGCCCCATGTCGCGGTGCGTCAGCTTGAACCACGCCCTCGCGAAGGCGTCCGCGAACTCGTCCGGGTTCTCGAAGAAGCGCCTCGAGATCGGTTCGTAGATCGGGTCCATCCGCAGGGCGAGGTCCGTCGTCAGCATGACGGGGGTGTGCTTCTTCGACGGATCGTGGGCATCCGGCACGGTGCCGTCGGCGCCGGGGTCGGTCGGCACCCATTGATGGGCCCCTGCAGGACTCCTGCTCAACTCCCACTCGTAGCCGAACAGCGTCTCGAAGAAGCTGTTGTCCCAGGTCACCGGGGTGGGCGTCCAGGCGCCCTCCAGCCCGCTGGTGATCGCGTCGCCGGCCTTGCCGCTGCGGAAGGCGTTCCTCCAGCCGAGGCCCTGCTCGGCGAGGGCCGCGCCCTCGGGCTCGGGACCGACGTAGCGGTCCGCATCGGCGGCGCCGTGCGTCTTGCCGAACGTGTGCCCCCCGGCGATGAGGGCCACCGTCTCCTCGTCGTTCATCGCCATCCGGGCGAACGTCTCCCGAATGTCCCTGCCGGCGGCAACCGGATTCGGCTCGCCGTTCGGTCCCTCCGGATTCACGTAGATCAGGCCCATCTGAACGGCGCCGAGCGGGTTCGCCAGCTCCCTGTCGCCGCTGTAGCGCTCGTCGGCGAGCCACTCGGTCTCGGGCCCCCAGTAGATGTCCTCCTCGGGCTCCCAGACGTCCTCGCGCCCGCCGGCGAAGCCGAACGTCTTCAGGCCCATCGACTCCAGGGCGCAGTTGCCCGCGAGGATCATCAGGTCGGCCCACGAGATCTTCCGGCCGTACTTCTGCTTGACCGGCCACAGCAGCCGCCGCGCCTTGTCGAGGTTCGCGTTGTCGGGCCAACTGTTGAGGGGCGCGAAGCGCTGCGTGCCCGAGGCGCCGCCGCCGCGGCCGTCGTGGATGCGGTAGGTGCCCGCGCTGTGCCACGCCATCCGGATGAACAGCGGCCCGTAATGGCCGTAGTCGGCCGGCCACCAGTTCTGCGACGTCGTCATCAGCGCCTCGACGTCCTGCTTCAGGGCATCGAGGTCGAGCGTCCTGAACTCGGCGGCGTAGTCGAACGCTTCACCCATGGGATCGGACAGCGCCGAGTTCTGGTGGAGCACCTTCAGGTTCAGTTGGTTCGGCCACCAGCGCAGGTTCGCCGCGGCGCCGGCCGCGGTCTGCCCGTGGCCCATTACCGGGCACTTGCCCGCGCTCGCCGTCTTTTCGTCAGCCGTGTCGTGCATTTCCTTCAACCTCTTGCGTTCCTGTCCGTTCCGTTCCTGCTCCCGGGCCGATTGCGGCAGCCGGGGCAGTACCCCCAGTAGATGACCTCGGCCTCCTCGATCGCGAAGCCGTGATCGTCCTCGGCCGTGAGACAAGGCGCCTCACCGACAACGCAGTCGACGTCGACCATGACGCCGCAGGCGCGGCAGACGAGGTGGTGGTGATTGTCACCGACTCGATCCTCGTAGCGCGCGGGAGACCCGGCGGGCTGAATCCTGCGGGCCAGGCCCCTCTCGACCAGCGTCCCCAGGGTGTCGTACACCGCCTGCCGGGAGATCGACCCGATGCTCCCCCGCACCTCGTCGGCCAGCTCGTCGGCCGTGGCATGCGGGCGCGTCGACACGGCCCGCAGCACCGCCAGCCGCTGGGCGGTGACCTGCAGCCCGTGCCGCCTCAGGAGCCGCTCGGCGTCCTCGTTCACCGCGCAGAGTCAATCACGCATTCTGGACTGAGTCAAGTATTAGCCTGGATCGACGATCGGCGACGCGCCGGAACCAGCCGGACCTTGCGCGTCGGGACTCGGTCGGCGACGTCCACTTGTCTCCGAGAGGGCACGGAGACCCGGGTGGCGGCGTGCTAGGATCTTGAGATGCTGCGTGATGCAGGCCGAGAGGCAGCGCCGACGCGGGGCGGGGTGCGTGCCGGGCAGCCGGTCACTGCACCGTCCGTGCGCCGTGGCGAACGGCACCGCTGTCGAGTTCCGACGTCGGTCCGGCTGGCAGCAGCGGTCTGGCAGCACTTCCGGGAAACCGTGTAAACTGTTGATTCCAAACGGTGTGGGCCGCTAGCTCAACTGGCAGAGCAGCAGACTCTTAATCTGCGGGTTCGGGGTTCGAGTCCCTGGCGGCTCACCACCTTTTCCTAAAGGAATTCTCGGGCGTCAGCGGCTGGATCTCCCGGGCGCGATACCGCGGCGGATCCGTCAGGGCGGCCGCGTTGCGCAACACGAGTTCGCGCCGATCGAGGCGGACCGCTGGGGTACCGCGCAACCGCGCAATCGCCCGCGGGGGCCCCCGGAGAGCTGACTCGGCAGGTGCATCCCGGCAGAGCTGGGCGACCTTGCGAACCTTGAAACACGCACGCGATTGTCACGCACGAGTCGCTCGGCCAACTCCAACGACTGTCGCTGTACCTCGACGGCCGCGCGCGCATGGACCAGCTCCCAGTACGCCAGCCGGACGTCGGCGAGTGTGTTGACGATGGTCTCCTCGAGGTCGATGTCGGAGATGTCGCGGTCGATTCGGGAAACGACCAGTTGCGTCCGCTCATTGTCGGTCCGGAAGCCCCGCAGCAACGGCTGCGTGTACGTGAGGCTCGCGGTCGCGGCGAGGCTCGGGTTGAAGTTCGTGAAGGTGTTGGTCGATTCCAGGCGGCTGCTGTTCCAGGTCACGTCGTATCGACCGCCACCCCACCTTACCCGCTGGCTGACGCCCACGTCGTAGCTGCCCTGGTCCGTGACGATGGATGCGCCGCCGAGCCCCCCGCCGTCGAGCAGCGAACGGCTGGGTTGGGTGGCCTGGTTGAGGACGAGGCCAGCGGCAGAAACGCCGCGTTGGCAGTGGCGACCTGCATGTCCCGCACGAGCGGACTGATGCGCTGGACAGCGACCTGACGGTTGCGTTCGAAGGCGCGCTCGACCGCATCGGCGAGGGTGAGATCGAATCGCCGTATCGCCCGAACGTCCTCTCCGGCCCGGTGCGTAGCTCTGGCGACTGCACCGCGGAGCGTGGCTTCGGACGGCTGAGCCTGCACAGCGCGTGCCGTCGCAAGCGTCGATCCGGCAACGACCAACCCGAGCGCGAAGAAGGCGCGAACTGAACTCGGCAAGATGTCCCTCCCATACTCCACAGTGCGGGTGGCAGCACCGGCGGCCAGCCCGTTCAGGACAGCCAAGCCCCACGCCGCACCGAGGAGCTGCCCGAACGCGATCCCGACGAGCACGCCGGTCGCCATGCCGATTCCGGTTGACCGCGCGGTGAACACCCGCAACGGGTTCATCGGAGCTGGTGATGACCGGGGCGCAGGTGCAGCGGGCCCTGGATCGCGACTTGACGCGCGAGCTGGCCCGCAGCCTGCGAGGCATCCCGAGCCTGTCGAGTATCCGCGTGCGGATGGCCTGCGAAGGAGACCGGCGGGAGCGGGAGATCGTCCGGCCGGCGAGAGCACCGATCGGCCCGGACGAAACGCTCGTCGTAGTCACCACGGACTTCTTCGCCCGGCGCGCCGCACGCGACGCCATCAGCGTCCAGCCGGCGGCGGCGCTCGCGTCTGCGCCGCTGGCTCACCGCCCGCCGCGGACGGCTCGGTGCGGACAACCTCGTGACGCCGCCGCGCTGGGAAATGCCCGACCGCGGGGCGTGCTTCGGTGCCAATCCACGGTAGCAGCTCACCCGTCAGGCCCCGGCGTCATTCATTCGCCCAAGGTGGAAGACCCTCGAGCACCTCGCAGGAGCGGCGGAGCCGGCTCTCGAGGCCCGCGCTGAGGATCACCGCTCGAACTCGGCACGCCGTTTCGCCAGCTCGGTCAGGATCTCGGGGGCTTCCTTCAGCGCGGCGAGCGGGCTCAGGTGCTCGTCGATGTACGCCCAGTCGAGAGCGCCAGCCTGCCGGACGATGATGCCTTCCACGTCGACCCAATCCCGCCCACGCGCAGCGAACGCCTTCAGAACGATAAGATCCTCGGCCGAGCACGTGAGCAGCGGAACGTCACCGGGGAACGTGAACGGGGTGGCGCGTGCGACCACCAGCTCCTCGAAGGGCAGCCCGCCGAGCGCGACGTCGATGCCGACGCCGGACGTGGAGCGGAGCAACAACACGCGGTTCGTGCGCGCGAAGCCCGCGGCATCGTCGATCCGGCCCGCGTATCGGTCGAGCAGCGGCGCGATGAACGGCTCCTCGCCACCGAACCCGGTGAGCAGCGTCACATCGACGTCGATGGTCTCCCGAGGCTCGCCCCAGCGCTGCAGGGCCAGACCGCCGATGAAGCAGAAGCGCCAATCCCGGGCTTCACAGAAGTCCTGCAGACCGGCCGCGACCCGGATCAGCTCAAGCACGGCGGGATGCCGCCCGCATGAACCAGCGCTGCTGCTCGATCAGGCCCGACGTCGGCCGCGGAGCACGCGGGGGTCTGGTGTAGTCCGCCTCGCCGCACAACAGGGCGATCGCGCGTTGCGGGTCGAGACGCCGCAGCTCCTCGCGACGTACCTGCTCGAGCCGGGGTCCGGCCTCCTTCCAGGCCTGAACCCACCGCTGGCCCGCGGCGATCTGCTCGGGGCTCCAGCCCGCGAGGGGCTCATTCTTCATCTCGCCATTGTAGTCACAAGCCCCGAGAGCCGCCGGCACGTTTGTCGGTGTGCTGGTGGGGCGACGCTCCCCTCTTCGCCCACGCCCAGCGGCTCTTCGAGTTGAAGCGCTTCGAAGGTCGTCGTGCGCTTCAGTCCTCACGCAGTCACCCAAGCGACCGCAAGGAGCTGGCAGCGCGCCTGCACAGCAACGTGGAACACATCTTCGAGCCGGTGGTCACGCCCGACGACCGCGCCTTCGAGACCGGCTACTGAGCTCGGAACACGTGCAGGCAATCGGCCTTGGGCAGTGTCGGTGAAGTTGGAGTTCGGTGCGGAATCCACCACTCGGAGTCGGGGAGCGCCTTCGCAGGGGTCCGTGCGGACGATGGCGAGCCCGTGCTCAGTTCGCTTTCGACCGGTAACGGACTGCTACATGTACATCGAATGCACATGCCGGCGGGCACGCCCTCCGAGATTTGACACCCTAAGTGACACCCTACGGAGCGGACGCCCGTGCGATCTCTGGACACCCCTGGAAGCGAAAGGTGCCGATTCCCTCAAGAAACAGGCCGTTCTGGACGCCAGCGCACACCACTGGACAGCGTGATTTTGTTCTCTTAATCTGCGGGTTCGGGGTTCGAGTCCCTGGCGGCTCACCAACTCAAACCAAACAAAAACAATGACTTGGCGTGAATCCGTCGGGGCTCTCGGAAGATCGCCAGAATCACTGGGTCAGCACTGAGTCAGCACTCACGGAGGTTCTCTTCTGAGCTGGTCCTCAAGGACGGCGCCCACACCCCGCGCTCGACCCGTCGCCCGGGTGCTGCGGCAAGGATCAGGACGCTCTGGCAGCTTCCCCACGGGGTTGCTTCGTAATCAGCAGGTCAGCGGTTCGAGTCCGCTCGCCGGCTCCAGATTTTCTCCTTATTTGTCAGATACTTACGAGCGCAAGCCGGGTTCTGCTTCCGTGGCCTCTACTCGTGTAGGGTGCACATAGGGTGCAGATCCCGATCCCTTGGCGTTTGAGCATCGGCCACCTCCCTGCTTGCGGGCACGGCAGTGTCCGTGCGAGCGAATGACGTGAACCGCCGCGCCCGACGTCTCATGGCCGGCATCGCACCGGTCCAGCTCCTCAGAATCATGCAGGAGGTTGGTCGAGACGGCAGGTCCCCGAAACGCACCCGGACGGCGTCCCCGAGATCGCGGCGGCAACCGGCTACCCGGACGACGACGAGCGCGGCGTGCAGCCGTTGCTGCCGTCGCTGTCGGCGAGGATGTGGAGGCAATCGGCCTCGGTGACGGGGGCGCTGCGCACAGGACGGTCTGCCCCGGCCGGCCGGTCGGCGACCAGCTCGCGAAGCTCCGGCGCGCGGTGATGCACGGAGCGCATCACGTCGCCACGAAGTCGGTCAGCAACACACGGCTTCCTGTAGGCCGACAGCGGATCGACGCCTAGCCAGACGCCGAACCTCGCATGCAGGAGCAGGTACCGACCCGCTGAAGTGTATCCATGGCTCTTCGGCAACTATCCGGCCCGGCGTGAACGCCGCAATGCCGGACTGGCCCACCGTGTCAACGAACGCTTGGGCGATGTCCGTCGACGCGTTGAGGAGGTAGGCGAGTGCCAGAGTCGCAGCCGGCTCCCTCGCCGCTCGAAGCGATTCGGGGAATGAGGTACCCGAGCAGACTCATGGTCGATACTCCCTACTCGGCGACAAAGTCCCGCCGATCCCGGTACAGACGCGCCCGATTGATGATGTAGTCCTCCCGGGAATCGAGGTCCATCTCGGCGCAAGGGGTCATGACCCAGTACTTGTGTTCCGCGATGAAGAGATAGACGGACGATCTGCCGTAGAATCGGCCGTCGACGCCCTCGCCAGCGGTGAGGCGCCTGCAAATGGCTTCCATCAACGGACGCTGATTGTCGCGTCTGACGAAGACGTATTCGTGTGGCCACGTCTCCCGCCATGTCACGGCCTCCCGCCACGGCGCCCGCTCGATGAGTTCCGGCAGAGTCGGCGTGGACACGGTTCTTCAGGGTAGCCCATGACGGCTGCCGTCCGCCATGACAGGCCAATCCGCATATCGACGGCCGTCGCACAGACAGGGGCGCTGCGCCAGGATGTCGCCGATGAACGGCCGGTACGGGTCGGCGCTGGATCGGCACACGCCGTGGCCGACCCTGCCCTGCTCGTGCTCATTCCGTGGTCCTATACCGTCAGGCGGAGCGCCTTCGCGAGGGTCACCTGCGTCACTCCCGCCAGGGTCATGGCCTTCGCCACGCGGTTGGAACCCAGTTCCGAGCGAAGGGCCGCGAACTGCTGCTCGGTGAGCATCTCCAATGGAGCTATACGTGTGAGACCTTCGCCACGTTTTCGACCGCATGACGCGGGCGGGACTGCCGCCGTCAAGGTGGGAGAACATGCGGTGCAGGCTCGGCGATCCCGCGGGCGGACGCCTGGATCGTTGACTCGCCGGCCGACGGCTGATCCGCGCGAAGCGTCGCCTCGGCGTCGGTAGCCTTTCCGCTTGCTACTCCGGCTTCGTCCGCGTCGGTGCCCGCCCGTCTTCTCTTGGCAGTGTCGCCGGTGCCGGCCGCTTCGCGTCGGCCGGCGCGTTCGCTCCGCCCTGTGTTTCGAGCTTCGCAGGGTGATCGAGCATTGCCTTGCGTGTGGCGTCGCGGGCGTCGCGCCGGTCTGCCAGCAGTTGCCCCAATGGTTTCCAGTTCGGGTCGAAATGCTTGTCCGGGAGCGTGACCTGCTATCAGTCCTCGTCTCAGCTTTCCGTGGAGGATCTGAGTGTTCGACAGGACGGTTTCGACCTCTCCGTCCGCGATTACCTGCTGCTCGGCGCCTCGCGCGCACGGTTGCAGCCGGGCCAGGTGCAACACGCCGTCACTGCATTGGACCTTGATCTCGTCGCCGTTTTCGATCTTGGGCTCGCCCCCGATCCGGCGCGCCAGGTTGTGATCGTCGTCGCGCGCCAGGTCCGCCAAACTCGGGTCTCCCGGCAGAGTGATGTCGATGTCCGCGCTCGCACGGTGTCCCCACCGTGCCGCCAGCGTCGTGCCCCCGCCGATGTGCGGCTCGATTCGCTCACCGCGTCGGCTGCCGAGTTCGTGGACCGTAGCCCGGATTCGTTTCCAGAGTCCGGCCGCCGGTTCGGGCAGCTTCAGCTGCTCGCGGTCGTGTTGATTTCGTGAATCTGTTCCGGATTCTGCCATGATCTTCTTCCCATCGCCCGGGCTATCTGCCGCCACGTGAATGCGGCCTCCATCCAGCCCCCGAACAGGGTCTCGAACTCGGCTCGCAGCACCATCTGGATTATTGCGTGTTGCCGATTTGTCGGACTCTCCGCCCGCATGGCTTCGTAGACCTCTTCGCTCGTCGGTCGTTTCGGCCACCCGCAGCACTCGCTGACGATCATTCCCTCGATGGTTGCCGATTTTCGGCCCACCCGCTTCTGATCGACCGTCTTGTACTTCGTCGGGTCGGCGTACTCGTCCTTGAAGTCCTCGAGTGGGCGCAGTCGTGCCGGCCGTTCTGGGTCTTCTTCGCGGTTGCGCCGCTCGGTTTCCCGTTGAACCCATGCGAGCAGTTCGCGCTGGTCCCCCTCGCTTCCTGTTCTTCTCTCCATGGCTCGGTTCCTTCTGATTTACTTCAAGGCGTCCTCTGTTGGCAACGTGTTTGCCGGCGCGCTCGCCGTCACGCCCGAAGCCTCTGGGCAGCTCTTCGCCACTTCCTGCTCTGACCCGAACCCAACCTGCGGTGCATCCCCGTTGCGCAGGGTGCAGGCGGCGGTGAGCTGCAGCCAGAGCTGGCGTTCGTGTTCCTGCAGGCAGCTGATGATGTGGGATGCCTCCACGAGCGCGTCATCGCCACCCGCGGCCACTACACTCTTGATGTACCAAGCCCCAGTCTGGGAACTATCCGGCTCGACCGCACCTCTCCTCAGAACGTTCAAGCGACGTCGTGTTTCGCGATCCATTCGCGAAGGGCCGCGTCGATGCGCGTCTGCCATCCGCGACCACCCGCCCGGAAGTGCTCGATCACGTCCCGCGACAGGCGGATGGTGGTCGACACCTTCGGATTGGCGCTCGGTGGCCGGCCCCGGCGAACGGTCGCCCGAGCGAACTTCTCCGGCCAGCCATCGGTGGAAAGATCCGGAGCGATGTCCGGTTCAGAACCGTGGGCCGTAGAGCGTTCGTTCCCGTTCATTGGCTTCCTCATGCTGATGATCCGGTGCGCCCCGTCCACCGGCGCCGCGGTGCGGTGCGAGACCCGTTGTATCGCGATAGCGTGGCCGTAGGTCTCGATGGCGCCGATGATGGTGACGATGACGAACGGGACGAGGAGGCCCAGAAACCGCGCGTCGAACGAGAGGTCCAGCCCGGGCCAGCCGCTCCGGGGCAACCCGAACCAGGCGGCGTCGGCGACCGGCGTCCAGTTCAGCATCCCGGTCGTGGCGAATGAGGATGATGCCGGTCAGGATGACGGTGGCGACCTGCAGGCTGAGGCCGAGGGTCAACCCTTCCGAGGGCGTTTCGTCGACGGCATAGCGGAGGCTAGGAGTCTGCGCCGCAGAAAAACAGATGCGACAATTGTAGGCGAGCCGACGACGGAAGGATTCGATGTCGACGACATTCCGCCCCTACGTGCCGGACCAGTCACTGCTGTTGCCGCCCGACGTGCGGGAGTGGCTGCCCGAGGGCCACTTGGCGCACCACATCAGCGATCTGGTGGACGATCTGGATCTGACGGCGTTTTACGCGCCGTACGAGGGAGACGGCCGCCGCAACGCGCCGTATGAGCCCCGGATGATGGTGAAGGTTCTGCTCTACGCGTACGCGACCGGGGTGTTCTCGTCGCGCCGGGTGGCGCGGAAGCTGGAAGAGGACGTGGCGTTCCGGGTGCTGGCGGCGGGGAACTTTCCGCAACATCGGACGCTGTGCGAGTTTCGGCGTCGGCACCTGGAGGATTTCCAGGCGCTGTTCGTGGAGGTGGTCCGTCTGGCGCAGGAGTTGGGTCTGGCGCGCTTGGGGAAGCTGTCTATCGACGGGACGAAGGTGCGTGCGAACGCGAGCAAGCACAAGGCGATGAGCTACGACCGGATGCAGGAAGAGGAACAGCGGCTGGCAAGCGAGATCGAGGCGCTGTTGCGTCAGGTGGATGCGGTTGACGAGGCCGAGGACGCACGCCTGGGGTCGGAGGTTCGGGGCGATGATCTGCCGGCGGAGTTGCGCCGGCGGGAAGCACGTCTGGCAGCGATTCGCGCGGCGAAGGCGCGCCTGGAAGCGAAGCAACGGGCGGCGGACGACGCGCGGGGTCGGCAGCCGGGTCAGGACCGGAACCCGAGGGGCGGTCCGCCGTACAAGCGGGCGTATGGCGAGCCGGACGACAAGGCGCAGAGCAACTTCACGGACCCGGAGAGCTCGATCATGAAGACGAGCAGTGAGGGGTTCCAGCAGTGCTACAACGCGCAGGCGGCGGTGGACGCGGAGCACCAGTTGGTGGTGGCGACGGATCTGACGGCGAACGCGAGCGACCAGGGTGAGTTGCCGGTGTTGCTCGACGCGGTGAAGGAGACGTTCGACGCGCAGCCGGAGACGGTGCTGGCCGATGCGGGGTACTGCAACGAGCGGGACCTGAAGGACCTGGAGCGGCGGCGCATTGACGGGTATGTGGCGCCGGGCCGGGAGGGCAAGCAGGCGGCTACCCGCGATCTGGAGGCCCATCCGGCGACGGGTCGCATGAGGGAGAAGCTGGCGACGCCGGCGGGCCGGACAGCGTATGCGGAGCGCAAGTGGTTGTCGGAGGCTCCCTACGGTTGGATCAAGCACGCGCTGGGCTTCCGGCGCTTCAGTCTGCGTGGACTGGCGAAGGTGCGCTGCGAGTGGGACTTGGTGTGCCTGGCGTTGAACGTCAAGCGCCTGCACGTGCTGATGGCGGCGTAGGATGCGGGGAATGCGGCTCGCCACGGCGGCAAATCGACGCGCACCGCGGTTTCTGGCGGCCCGTGCGGCCCGCGAGGACCGAATTTTGCTCTCTGTTCGCCAACCACCGAAAATCCACCCCGCCCGGCCGACTGGCGAAGCCGCCCCGACACGGAGCTCAGGGCGTGGGCTGGCGACCCATTTCCTGCCGCAAACGTCCTGCGGCGCAGACTCCTAGCGGAGGCGGGAATCCGACGCCGGCCCTCGTCGAGGGTCGCTCATGAAACCACTCCTTTCAGCGGGAGAACACGACAGACGGTCCGGCGCGGAACCTCAGCCGCCCCAGTCGTAACCGATGCGCACGTAGTAGTAGGCGCCGCTGTAGCCCCAGGGCATGTACTCGCTGTACTGCTCGCCAAAGGCG
The DNA here is from genome assembly GCA_963662835.3 of Vicinamibacterales bacterium. Lineage (GTDB taxonomy): Bacteria > Acidobacteriota > Vicinamibacteria > Vicinamibacterales > UBA8438 > WTFV01. Next base: position 3,378,695 of record CAXXVU020000002.1, on the reverse strand, counting down.
TTCGCGATGACGGAGACCTGCGAGTAGGTGTCGAAGACGTTCTGCCCCCCGACGGCCAGCGTCGTTCCCTGCCCGAGCGGGACGCTCAGCTCCAGGTCGACGATCGGACGGCCGTCGAAGAAGCCCTGTTCCAGGCCGCCCGACGGATCGAATACCGTCCCGCGCCCGCTGTCGTAGTCGTACCAGCCGCTGTAGTAGCTGAGGCGGCCGAGGAGGCTCGCCCGCCCCACGCGTTGCGTGACGCCGGCGTTCCAGCGGGTGCGCGGCAGCGCGTAGGCGTACTCGGCGAGCCGCCGGCCATCGAGCAGACCCTTGGCGTTGTCCGTCACCTCGGTATCGGTGTGGTTGAAGACGGCGCTGACGACCGTGTTTCCGCGCAGCGCGAGCGGCGTCCAGGTGGAGACGACGTCGATGCCCTGCGAGGTCGTGCCGAAGGCGTTGGTGAAGAACCGGTAGTTCCGCACGCTCTGGGCTGCCTCGAATCCGCCGGCCACGACCTGGGTAATCTCGGCGGGCGTCAGGACGAAGTTGCTCGTGATGCCGAGCCGGTCCGACACGTCGATGCGGAAGTAGTCGGCCGTCAGCGTGAACGGGCCGGTATCGAACACCACGCCGGCGGTGTAGTTGATGGACTTCTCGGGCTTGAGCGCGGCGCCGCCGCGCAGCAGCGCCACCGGCGAAATCGACGGTATGACCGCGTTGTTGACCAGGTCGCCGACCGTCGGGTCGAACCAGCTCTGGATGTGGACGCCGTGCTGCTGGCCAGGGGTCGGGGCCCGGAAGCCGGTGCTGACGCTGCCGCGCACGAAACCGACGCGGCCCGATACCTTGCCGTTGGTCGTCGTCCCGAAGTCCTCGAAGTTCCTCAATGAGCGGGTCAAAACCGGCCATTTATGGGCGCCTCAAAACCGGCCATTTCCGACGGCCCGAGACTGGAGTCGAGATCTACTTCACGGCGTCCTCTGTTGGCAAGGTGTTTGCCGGCGCGCTAGCCGTCACGCCCGAAGCCTCTGGGCAGCTCGACAGCCCCTCCAGTACCGACAGATCCAGATCGCAGACCTGCTCGGGCAACTCCGCAGTCGCGGAGCCGGCCAGCGATTCCGGCAACGCGTCCCGCCACTCCCGGTACTGTTCCTGCAACTCCAGGAGCGTCTGCACGGCGTCGTTCCACTGCTGTGGCCGCGACTCCGGTCCGCTGGCCGACGGTACCGGATCCGGGATTCGCCGGCCTTGCGCCGCTCCCGATAACGTGCCTGCCGTTCCGCGTTCGTCAACGCCACACGACCATCCTGCACCGTTACGTAACGGAGCGAGGAGGAGGCGGTCGGCCGAGCGTTCGAGGCGCAAGCGTGGCGACAGACCCACCGCTCGGTTGTCATCGGCATCGGTGTATGCGTGCGCGTTGGTCCGCGACAGCGTGCGCGAGGTAATGCTCCGAGCGGAGGGAGGGCCTTGTCTGGTCTGGTCTCCCGGGTAGAGGTTCCGAGCCGGACGTCGGTGTTGGTCATGCCCGGCCGGGTTACCCTCGCGAGACGGAACGGCCGGGCTGGGCCGGAGGGTGTGGTCGACGACGACGAGCGGGAAAAGGGCGTTCCGTCGAGCGACCACTCGAGTGTCGCGGAAGGCTCGTCTGGCGCACGCGGTGCCCGTGGAAACGATCGCTGGCGGTTGTTGCGCCAGGCGAGCCTGGAGGCGGCGCTCTCGCGCGCGCGGACCACGTCCGGATGGGCGTTGACGCTCGGCCGCGCGCGAATCCTCCGCTCCGCTGTGTTCGGACTGCGGCCCGGTGCGAAAGCGCCGGATGCGCCACCGACTCCCCACCGGTTACGCACCTCCCGTCGACTCTACCAAGGTGGTCCGCACGCGGGTGCGCCAGCTGCGCGGCCCGCACTTGAGCACGTGCGCGTGATGCAGGAGCCGGTCGAGCAGCGCGGTGACCGCGGCGGTGTCGCCGAGCAGCTTCCCCCACTCGTCGACCGGGCGGTTGGAGGTGAGCATCGTCGAGGCCCGCTCGTAGCGGCGCATGATGAGCTCGAGCAGGTCCTCGGCGGCGGTGTGGGGCAGCTTGCGCATGCCGAGGTCGTCGATGATGAGCAGGTGCGCACGGGCCAGCTCGGCGAGGTATTCCTTGCGGGTCTCGGCCAGCGTCGCCTCGGCGAGTTCTTCGAGGAAGGCGTGCGTTTCCCGGTAGAGGACGCGATAGCCCTGCTGGATCGCGGCGCGTCCGATGGCCTGGGCAAGGTGACTCTTCCCGGTACCGGGTTGGCCGATCAGGAGGACGTCCTCGCGCTTTGCGATGAAGCGTGCGGTGGCGAGCTCGAAGACGAGCGCGCGGTTGATCTTCTTGTTGAAGTCGAAGTCGAAGCTGTCGAGCGAGCGGTCCGGGTCCCGGAATCGGGCCTGCTTGTGCCGGCGGGCGAGCAGGCGGTCCTCGCGGCGCTGGAGCTCGTCGGAGACGAGCGCGGCGAGCAGGTCGATGGGGGCGAGCTGCTCGGTCTGGGCCTGGAGCAGGCGCGTCTCGAGGACGTTTGCCATGCCGGAGAGGCGCAGCTTGCGCAGCGCCTTGTCGAGTTCGACGAGATTCATGAAGGGTCTCCTGTTCTGCGGTCGATCAGATCGCGGTAGACGGTCAGTTCGCGGATGAGCGGGTCGACTTGGCGCAACGACAGCGGCGGCGCGCCGGGGTAGCGGTCGAGGTAGCGCTTCAGGAAGCGGTAGGTGGGCACGCCGAGTTCGAGCGCGGCGGTGGCGGCGTGTTCGACGACGGCGGGACTGTGCTTCCTGGCGAGCGAGAGGACGCCGAGGATGCGGCGGACGCCGGCGGCGCCCTCATGGCGGTGGATGTGGTCGCAGACGGCGGAGATGGCGGGACCGGCCCGCTTGGCGGCGGCGAGCAGGGCCAGGGTCTTCGGCGGGGTGCGGGTGGGCCGGTCGTCGTCGGCGATGCGATGCCAGCCGCGCTGCGTGCGCAGGTGCTCGCGCAGCAGTTGGCCGTTGCTCGGGTCGAGGAGGCGGACGTGGATGTCGTCCCACTGCACGTCGACACGTCGACCGATCCAGCCGGGCGGCGCCGAGTAGTAGGCCGAAGCTACCTCGACGCAACCGTCCAGATGCACACTGCGGCGGCCGTACTGGTAGTAGCGGAACGGCTCGAGGGGCAACGGGCCGAGCGCGGGGCGTTCTTCCTCGAACATGGCGGCGACCTGGCGCTTGGTCGTACCGTGGATGCGGGTGTCGGCCCAGCGCTGCTCCCAGCGGTCCAGGTACGCCTGGCCGTCGTCGAGATGCTCGAAGCGGAGACCGCGCAGCGGCGTTTTCTGGGCGTGACCGACGCTGGCTTCGACTTTGCCCTTCCGATCGGGATCGCGGACGCGGCACGGCAGGGCGACGACGCCGTAGTGGGCGAGCACGTCGCGATAGAGCGGATTCAGCGTCGGGTCGTAGATGTCCGGGGTGAGGACGCCCTCCTTGAGGTTGTCGAGGACGACGACGCGTACGGTGCCCCCCAGGCGACGGAACGCGCGCTCGTGCAGCTCGGCCCAGACCTGTGCGCTGGAACGGTGAACCAGCAGCCGGACGGCCTTGCGCGAGTAGCCCAGGGCGAGGACGAAGAGCCGTGTCCGGCGGTACTTGCCGGTGTCCGGGTCACGGACCATCGGCCCCTCCCCGTAGTCAACCTGTGCTTCTTCTCCGCGGTCCGTGGTGATGACCGCCCGGGCCTCGACGGCGGGCTGCTGCCGGACGGTCGAGACGAAGCGCCGCACGCTCGTATAGCTCGCCGGGAAACCGTGGTCGTCGACCAGGTCCTGCCAGACGGCCATGGCGTTGCGGCCGCGGCTGAGCGCGTCGACGATCAGCTCGCGGTACGGCTCGCACGCGCTCGCCTGTGGCGCTCGACTGGGCCGCTGCGCGGGGACGGGCGCGTCGGCGTCGGCGCCCTTGCCGGCGGCCGTGACCGGCAAAGAGTCGGTGGGCGCCTCCGGCGAAATGGCCGGTTTTGCCGGGCGAGCGGGAGGCCGGCCACGACCCCGCACGGTCAGGCCGGCTGCCTTCAGGTAGCTGCTGGCGGTCTCGCGCCGGACCCCGGTGGCCTCTTCGATCCGCCGCAGCGACCAGCCGAGGCGCCCCAGCGCGAGAACCTGTTGTCGTTTCTCTTCCTTCAAGACGTTGCTCATGCCAGCAGGAACGTCGTGTTCCAGGCCGGCGTCAACGTCTCGGGCCGCTATCGGAAATGGCCGGTTTTCAGCCGCCCACTAATGGCCGGATTTGGGCGCCCACCGAGGTCGAAGTTCTCGATGCGGACCGCCGCGCCCAGCGTCCACGCGCCGTCCGGGTCGGTCACCGCCACGTCGCCGTAGGCCGCGACGTTGTGGCGGCTCCAGATGCCGGCCTGCGCCGGGCCGTAGGCGACGGGACCGTTGGAGCCGCCCATGAAGCCCTGCGCCGCGTACGGGCCGATCGTCCACCCCGCGCGGTCGCCCGCACGAACGCCGTACTGCTCGTCGCGCCATTCCGCGCCGGCCGCGATGTTCACCCTGTCGGTGACCGCATACGACCCGTCGAAGTTCACGTTGACGTCCCGCTGCCGGTTCCTGCCGACGTCAAACGCATTGGGCGACATCAGACCGAGCGAGGCGTTGATGGTGTTGTGAACGAAGTGGTCGGTTCGGTGCACTCCGAGCGACCCGCTCAGGTCCCAGTTGAAGCCGCCGGGGGTGAAGCCGCGCACCCCCCCGACGAGCGCCGCGTCGGTTGCCGTGCCCCCCGTCTGCGGCGTGAAGCCGCCGGGGAACAGCTCCTGGAACGTGAAGCAGTGCGCGTCGTCGGACACCTGCTGCAGGGCGACCGGGTCCGGTACGTGGTCGGTGACGGCCACCGTCGAGCAGTCGGCCGAGCCCATGCCGCTCGCCGCGAGCACGTCGCCGACCAGCAGCGTGCGGCCGCCGTCGTTGCTGAACACCCCGAGGCGCGTGTTCGGGTTGCGGAAGAAAACGCCGTATGCGACCTTCTTGCGGGCGTAGCTCGTGTGGGCGTACATCTGCATGCCGGCGGGCAGGGCGTAGCCGAAATTGCCGAACGCCTTCAGGTCGTCGTCGATGTCCGGGTCGCCCCAGACCTGCGGACGGTCGGAGGGTACGTGCGTATTGCCGGCGGCGATGAGCGCAACCGCATCGCTCCGCGGGGCGGCGCGGTCCGTCAGGTTCGCGTTGCCGTACTCCAGGCTGAGGTTGGCGAATCCGGTCGCGCCCAATGGAAGGCCGATGTTGCCGGCGAACCGGGTCGATTCCCCGTCGCCGGCGCGGTACATCCCGGTGTTGAGCTCGACGGAACCGCCGGCGGTGGCGTCCTTGAGCTGGAAGTTCAGCACGCCGGCGATGGCGTCTGAGCCGTACTGGGCCGCCGCGCCGTCGCGCAGCACCTCGACCTGGCGCAGGGCAATCGCGGGGATGGCGGAGATGTCGGGGCCCTGCGAGCCGAACGCCACGCCGTTGCCGCCGTGCCAGTCGACTATCGAGGAGCGGTGGCGGCGCTTGCCGTTGATCAGCACCAGCGTGTGATCCGGGGCCAGGTTGCGCAGCATGGCGGGGCGGACCACCGTCGATACGCCGCTGATCGGCTGGGTGTTGGCGCTGAACGACGGGACGATGGTGCGCAACTGGTCCTTCAGGTCCCCCGCCCCCTGGCTGACGAGGTCGGTGGCCGACAGCACGTCCACCGGCACCGCCGACTCGGTGGCGCTGCGCGGCTGCGCGCGGGAGCCCACGACCACCGTTTCCTCCGTGAAACCGGCGAGCAGCCGCTGCATCTCGGCGGGCGACAAACCCAGGGCCTCGATCTCGGACGCGGTCATCCCGAGTGCGCGACCCAGCTCCTCGACCAGCGCGTCCGGCCGGCCCTCCGCCTGTTCCGGTTGGTCGGGCCCCTGCGGCTGCGCGGTCGCGTTGGACGCGAGCGCGGCGCAAGCCGGCAGGAGCAGAGCCAGCATCACGGCAACCCGCCACGGCGCACCCTTCGTTTGCGTCGTGCCGGCCTTGGCTTCTTGCATGCAATCTCTCAGTGGCACGGTGCCGGCTACCAGTGGATAGGCGACGCGTTCTGCAGGAATCGGCCCTGAACCGTGGATGATGCGCGTCGATGGCATGCGCTGGGAGAGGTCGACCTGCGTCAGCCGGTCGCAGATAAAGAGACGAGCGCCTTCATCGTCTCCATTCGCAGGCGAGCATTTATCGCATCAGGCGATTGTGCCTGTCAATCGTTGCTGGGTGTGCCTTTCCGACTCCTTCCTGTCAATTCTGACGAAGGCCCAGAGAGAAAACGATTGTATGCCGGAAATACATTGGACAGTTTCGCTTGCCTCTATCAATAGTGATAGTTTCAAAAAGGCGCAAAACGGTACCGTGAACACCGTACAGACACCTCGGTCTCGCTCTCCACGCGCGGGCGGGCGGTGCGTGGGGGGGAAAGAGAGACCGAAACCGAGCCCGAGGGCGGGCGCCGCGTGGAGCCAGCGCTGCCGTGCCGCCCCTCCCCGGGCGTGGCCCGGGGACAAGAGGGGGGTTCGTCATGTGTTGCCGGTCTCGAAAAAACGCGCTTTTCTGTCAGGCATCGACCGGTCTCGTTGACGACGTGAGGGTCGCGGTCATTGTGCCGCGTCATCACGCGGACGCTGCCGGTTGCGCTCCTGCTGGCTGAGCTCGGCCTCGCGTCTGCGATAGCTGCGGCCTTCGATGAGAAGGATCTCGACGTGGTGGGTCAGCCGGTCGATCAGTGCGACGGCGCACGAGGCGTTGGGGAAGACGGTGTCCCAGCGCTTGAAGGGCAGGTTGGTTGTGATCAGCAGTGAGCGGTGCTCGTAGCGGCGGCTGACGAGCTGGAAGATCAGGTCGGCGGCGCGTGCGTCATAGGCGAGGTATCCGAGCTCGTCGACGACCAATAGTGTTGGGCGCGTGTAGTGCCGCAGGCGGCGTTCGAGGGCGCGGGCGGTCTCCTGTCCGTTGAGGTCGAGCAGCAGGTCGGCGGCGGTGGTGAAGAGCGCGGAGTGTCCGGCGAGGACGGCCTGGTGAGCGATGTTCTTCGCCAGCATCGTCTTCCCCAGGCCCTGCGCGCCGACCAGGATCACGTTCTCGCCGCGGGTGAGGAAGTCGAGCGAGAGGATGCGTTCGAGGGCGGGCCGGTCGAGCGCGGTGGGCCATTCCCAGTCCCAGTCTGCGAGCGGCTTGAAGCGTCCGAGGCGGGCGCGTGTGAGTCGACTCTCGACGCTGCGGCGCTGCTTGTCTTCGAGCTCTGCGGCGACGAGGTGCTCGAGCAGGACGGTTGCGCTCCAGCGCTTGCGGGTGGCCTCGGCGATGCGGTCGTTCAGTTCGTCGGCGGTACGATTGAGTCCGAGCCGCCGGAGGTCAGTCGCCAGCGTCGTCAAGGTTTTTCTGTCCGAGGGCATCGTAGGACTCCAGGTCATGGGAGCGGACGTCGAGGTCTCGCAGTCCGGGTCGGTCGGGCAGGGTGAGCCGCAACGGGGGTTTGAGTCCGCGCTGTCGTCGTCGAGTTTCGAGGATGTGGGCGATGGAGCCGGCGCCGAGGGCGTTGCGTTCGAGGGCCAGGTTGACGGCGGCGGCCAGCTCCTGCGGCCCGTAGTCGTCGAGCAGTGCGAGCAGCCGGGTGGCGTTTGGGCGCAGCGCCTCTCCGCGTTCGGCGAGCCGCTCGAAGAGCGTGGCGGTGGCGGGGACGGCGGCGCGGAGGCGGTCGCGAGTGGTGTGGGCGTTGGCCTGGCGGGTGGCGACGAGCAGGTTTTCCACATGGGCGGGGTCCTCGACGGTCAGTCCGGTGTCGTAGGTGCGGTGATGGTCGGTCAACTCGGTCTGTCCGTCGAGGATGCGGACGCGGGTGGCTGAGGCGACCAGGGTGAGCGGCTTTCGTATGTGCGTGTGCGGGATCGAGTAGTTGTTGCGGTCGAAGCGGACGTAGGGCGTCTTGCCGGAGCGGACGACACGCACCAGGTCGGTCTCGAAGGGATGGGCGGGCAGCGGCAGCAGGCGGGGCTTCTCTTCGGCCCAGACGTCGGCGACACAGCGGTCGGGGTGGTCGGGATGACGTCGGCGGTGGGCGACCTCGTCTCGCCAGCGGCGGAACTGGGCGTTGATGTCGTCGAGGTCGCGGAAGGGCCGCGCGGCGAAGAACGCGTGCCGTAGGTATTGGATCTGGCGTTCAATTTTCCCCTTCTCATTTCCACGTCCCGGCGTGCAGGGGCGCGGTGCGAAGTGGTAGTGGCCGGCGAGGTCGAGCAGGCGGGGATGAAACTGCACGGCGGCGCCGCGACGGTCGAGCACGGCGCTGCGCAGGTTGTCGTAGACCAGGTTGCGGGCACAGCCGCCCAGCGTCTCGAAGGCGTCGACGTGTCCGCGGAGGAAGCTCTCCAGCGTCTGGTCGTAAGTGAACAGCGCGGCCAGTGCCCGCGAGTAGCCGAGGACCATGGCGAATCCGGAGACCGTACGTGTGCCCTGTCCGATGCGGACCTTGCCGAAGGTGCCCCAGTCGACCTGCGCGGACTCGCCGGGCAGAGTGACGACGCGGCGGTAGACGGTGCGGTTGGTCTCAGGTCGCAGGCGCCGCACGAGGCGGCGGACCTGGATGACCGAGCCCGGATAGCCGCGCTGGCGGACCATCTCGTAGATCCGCGTGGCGCGCAGATTCGGATACTGCGCCAGGGTGTCGCGGATGAACGCCAGGTACGGGTCGAGGATGCTGGGCCGACACAGGCGCGGGCGGACGCCTGCCGTCTCGCGCTCCACCGCGGCGCGGACCGTCTCATGGTGGAGGCCGAGCTGGGCCGCGATGGTCCCGACCTTCCAGTGCTCGCCGTAGAACAGGCGCCGGATCTCGGCGCGCTGCGCGGGCGTGATCATCGTCCCTCCTTGTGCGCTCGACGCGGGGCTCCCGCATCGGGATAAGCCACCGGCTCGTCCGCCCGCAGACCACGCAGCGCGTAGGACCGGGGAGCCGAACCGGGGCGACGTCAGGGACGGCGAGTCTGGTCGATCGCGGTGCCGCGGCGGAAGACTGATCCGTCACGCGCCGGCGGTCGCGGTACGCACGCTGCCGGTCGCGATGGTCGAGACGGCCCTCGGGACTCTGCTGATGGCGGACCCGGGCAGCCCGCACCGACCGGCGACGACCGGCCGCCCGGCAGCGCGGTGTGCAGTAGGCATGGCCGCGATCACACGCGGCGCAGATGGCGAACAGGCGGCTGCAGTGTCGGCAGGTCTTCTGGCGAAGCGGCTGGTCCACGGCGTCGGAGCGCGCGGGGCGAGCTCCGACTGGACAACGAGCAGGAACCGTGGCACAACGGCACCGACCGGCTCGGTCTGTCGGAGCTCGGGGCGGTCACGAGGGTCCGGTCGCACCCGGGCCCTCACCCCACGTCTGAGTCCGCTTCAACCGTATCCGAACGCCCCCGTTCCTTGCGAGCACAGGCGTCGCCGTGACTCCGTCCGCTCAGGCACGGGCGCCGACGACGAGCCGTCCAGCCCTCGCCGGCCGTCTCACAGCCCCTCGCGTAGCAACGTCCAGCCCCTTCCGTTGCCGGTCCCGCGCTCGGCTACCGCACTCCGCAAACGTCCGCAGACGGACGTTCGCTCCGCTTGGTCTTCTGCTGCTTTCAGAACGCGGCTTGAGCCGACCCGCGTTCAAATTCCTTCAGGAATTCGTGACCGCTGACACATGGGGGACCAAGACGCGTTCGAGCGCACCCTGGCGTCCTTGCACGACGCGATGCTCGACGATAGCCGCTGGCCGGGCGCCTCGGCTCTCATCGACGAGGCCTGCGGCCTGACGGGCAAATGATCTCATCGTCAGCGAGGGCCCGAAGGACGAGAGGGGCTGCTGCCCCATATCCGGCAGTTCGTCCGCGTCCGGCAGGCGCTGGTCTCGGCCGTCGCCGCATCGGTCACCAGCAGGATCGCCAGTGCCAGTCTGGGCCGGACCTGAGCCGCCGTAGCCCCACGCCGGACCGGTCGGCGAGTGGTTCCGCACCGCCAGCGACGACCGCCAGTCCAGCGGCGCACCTCTGGGCCGGACCTGAGCCGCCGTAGCCCCACGCCGGACCGGTCGGTGGTTCCGCACCGCCAGCGACGACCGCCAGTCCAGCGACGCACCGTCGGCCGTCACCACAACCTCGCCCTTGCAGCCCGTGGTGGAACCCCGCGTGGCACCGAGAGCGGCGAGGCGCCCGTCTGGCAAGGCGTGAGAAGGGCGCATATTGGGCATATGTAACCGCCGAACAACGCAGTCAGGCGGGATGCATCGCCGCTCGAATGCAGCGGGGACTTTCGCCACGGGCTGCTTGCGCCGCTCGCCCCGGATCATCATCCGGCCGGCAGCGTACCACGGTCTCCAGACGTGCTCGAAGTCGTCCCGGAGCCCAATCGAGGGCGACGAAATCACTCAGAGCGGCAGTTCCAGGACCGCCCTCGAGGATGAAGGGCGGCCGCTCTGCATCCCGGCGGGGTGCTCCGAGACCGGATGACCAAGTGCCGTCGCCGATCACCGATTCTGTTGGTCGCCCATGACGATTTCCCCTCTTGTCCCCGGGCCAAAGCCCCGGCCAAAGCCCGGGGAGGGACGGCACGGAAGCGCTGGCTCCGCGCGGCGCCGGCCCTCGGGCTCGATTCCGGTCTCGCTCCCTCCCCCCACGCGCCGCCCGCGCGCGCGGGAAGGCGGGGAGAACGAGACCGAGGGTTATCCTGTACGGTGTTCACGATATTGCCTTGCGCCTTTTTGTCACTAGCAAACTTGACAGCATCGAGCGAGCAAGTCCAATGATTTCCGTTATATAAGGCGTTTCATCTCCGGAACCTTCATCGCAATTGACAGGAAAGAGTCGAAAAGGCACCGCCAGCAACGATTGACAGACACAATCGCCTGATGCGATAAGTGCTCGCCTGCCCTCCTGCAAGGGTTGTGTAGAACGACAGCGACTGGGTGTTGTCGACGTGTGCCTGTGTACGGCGGTGCCGGCTGGCGCGCACTCCCCGAGACGCTTCAAGGCGTCGGCGCGTCCGGTGCGGCGGCCTCGGCTACCGTGCTTTCCACGGCGCCGGCGAACGCTCCGCTCCGCGCCGGAGGCGGCGCGGAGCGGAGCTGGAAGGCCTGTTTTGGCAGTCGATATCGTGAACAGCACGAATCCGGTCGACTTCGAGGCGTATCTCGATCAGCTCCCGAACGGGGTGTTCCGGGCGCTGGCGCAGATCGGCTGGGGGTGTTGCGCGGTACGGCGGGTTCCCCGTCGCTGCCAGCCGCGTCGCGCGCCGGCGGAATCGGCGCCTCGGTTTCTGGGTCGCCGGTCTCGGGAGCGCCTGGGCGAGCCACCGGTGGCGCGGCTGGCGGCGATGCGCGCCCCCACCCGGAAGCATGCCCGTGTAGTCCGCTTCCATCGCAGGTGCGAGGTACTGGCTCTGCAGAGACGGACCGGTAATGAGCGGCGCCAGTGGACAGAACAAGGTGACGTTGGCGAGCTCCCGTCAATGGCGTTGATGCAGCGGTTCCTGACGTTGTGCGCGAACACCATGGCTCGCAACGTCTCGCGGGTCAGGCTGGCTGTGGGGCGCAGCGCCGGGGTGTCGGATCGGCCTGCAAGTGATGACTGGACGGCGTGGGCGCTACGGGGATGCGGGCGGCGGTCGACTACCTTGAACAGATGCGTACCCCCCGATCAGCGGTCTTCTACGAAGGGTCTCGTGGAGAGCGTTACGCGGGACAACCAGCATGAAACACGTCTTTCGATACGCGCCTTGACCCCTGTTTGCCGGGATCAACCGGTGCGACGAGAATAGCGATGTACCTTAGCATCCCGGCGACACACCCGGCAAGACTCACCGCACCGGCAATCGGCTTAGCCGCCTTTCTGGCTTCCGCGGCGGCCGCTACCGCCCAACTCCCGAGTGAAGCCTCGGGTGGCGCCGACCGCCCGGCGCTCCTGGACAGGCCGATGCGCGCCATTCATGTATCGGGAAACTGGGGTACCAACCGAGAGGTCGTCGACGCCTGGAACCCTGAACGGTCGGAGCGCCTCATCCCGCTCGACTACGTCACCTGGCTCCAGAAGCTCAGGGCAAACTGGGTCGGCATCTCCGTCGCGTTGCACTACGACGACAGCATGGACAGCACCGTCGAGCGCGTCTACTCGCTTGAGCGCCAGATTCCGACCCTTTCGGACCAGGCACTGCGGCAACTCATCAGAGAGTTCAGGGAGCACGGCTTTCACGTGTACCTCACGCTGGCATTCGAGAGTCATGAAGCGGAGAGAGCCGAGCGCCCCGTGAACCGGGGGCAGCTCGGGCGGCCCACGGTTCCCGACTACGGGCCCGCAATCCTGCCCGAGCACTGGCCGTGGCTCCCCAGCCACCCCGACCATATTCGTTTCGTACGGGAGTTCTGGCGCACGTACACCAACCAGGCAGTCCACTACGCCAAGATCGCCCAGGAAGAGGGTGCCCGCATGTACTCTCTCGGCACGGAGACCGACAGCCTGGTCCGAACACGGTCGGGGCAAGACTACTGGGTAAGCGACTTCCATGACGAGCTGCGGACGATGGTCGACAACGTGCGGGCCGTGTACGACGGTCTGCTGACCTACGACATGCACCCCGTGGCGATTCTGTACAGGGATTTCTTCGTGGGGTCGCAGCATCTCTGGGAGGACCTCGACCTTGACGTAGTGGGCCTGAGTGCCGGGTTCGCCTTGACAGAGACGCCACCCGAAGCGGTCATGAGCGTTGACAGTCTCGAGCGGGGTTTCGATCAGGTCTTCAGTGAACATCTGTTACCGCTGGCCGCCGGCAACGCGGGCCGGCCCATCGTGTTCACGGAGTACTACGCGATGGACACGGTCGAAACGCCCGCGGACCCATCAAACGGCGATCGGCACGGAGAGATGTTCGTGTTCTCCGACAGCAACGGGAACGGTGTGGATGACGGCCGCGAGACGCAGGCCAACGTCTTCCAGGCGTTCTTCAGGACCATGAGCCGGTACCCCGGCGTGGTCAACGGTGCATTCTTCTGGGACAACTGGATCGCCAGCGACGAGCATTGGCAGATTTACTGGGCTCGAACACGCATGTTCAGCATTCGCGACAAGCCGGCCGAAGAAGTCGTGCGGTCGGCGTACGCGCGGTTGGCGGGCAACGGTTCGCCGGCGGCGGTAGGCGAGATCCCGCCTGCGTCGCTGAGGGCGGGCCAGGTTCTGCTGATAAACGTCGCGCCCTATTTCCTGGACCCGGAAGGCGACCCGCTGACCTACACCGCGCGGTCGAGCGACCCGAGTATCGTGCGGGTCGGCATGACTGGCTCCGTCTTGAGGATCACAGCGGCAACGGCTGGTGATGCTGCCACCGACGTGACGGCAAGCGATGGCAGAGGATGGGCGACACAGACCGTCCAGATATCGAGCTGTGCGCCCGAGCGCCGGGATTGCCCGCCGGCCAGTTTCAGCGACCACCCGATCCGGCCGGGGTTTACGCCGGTCAAGGCGGTCCATTTCGTGGAGCTACGGTCGCGAATCGACACGCTGCGAATCCGCGAGGGACTTCAAGCCTTCCCGTGGACCGACCCGACGTTGACGCCGGGTGTGGCCGCCATCAGGCGCATCCACCTGAGGGAGCTGCGCACGGCTCTGGACGAGGTGTACGTCGCCGCCGGTCTGGCACCGCCCGCCTATACGGATCCGGCCGTGACGGCCGAGGATACCGTCATCCAGGCCGCGCACCTGATGGAGCTGCGAGCCTTTGTCCTGGCGCTGGCAGCGCTGTAGATCCGCTCTCCCCTGGGGCCGGCCCGTGGTTCTGGTTGAACGTATCGCGGCACTGTCAGATTCTTGGCGAGACGCTCACGCTCGGATTCGGCCCACTGCTACCGGATCAAGAAGGGACAGATGAGGACGAAGCGACGGATGGCTGCCTCCAGTTTGTCACGCTGCGAGGTTCGTGCGGAGATCGCGAACCTCGACACCCGGCTGTCGACCGACGTCGCCAGGGTGCGTACGGATGGTACAGTTCGATGATTGCCCTCACCGAGTCGATCTCGCTTGGCGTCAAGGGTTGCCGCTGGGCCTGCGGCAGGTGTGGCAGCGCGGCCACGAGAATGTCGGCAAGCGGGTGCTCATCCAGCAGAGCCCGATTGCGCGAGTGTAGCTTCCTGGCAGTGCTTGTACTCGCGCAGTCTGCCCATGCACAGTCTCCGGTGGAGTTGAGCATAACCGGCAACAGCTCCAACCGGGTGGACATCATCTATCTGGGGAACGACTACTCCGAAGACGAACTGGAGGGCTTCGCCCAGGACGTGGACAGCTTGAACGCGGCGCTCTTTACCCTCACCCCGTTCAGCGAGTATCGGAGGTACTTCAACGTGCGGCGTCTCGATCTAGCGCGGACCGCCGAGAACAGCCTGCTAACGTCGACCGTGAGGCAGGAGGCCGCGCTTGAGTTGTTGGAGCCGAACCAGCACGACATTGTGCTGATTCTATCGAGGAACAGTGGGGGAGGCCTGGGTTGGAACTTATCGTGGCAGGACCAGGATGATATCCTTCGCCTTGCCGCGATGGCGTTCGTCGGCAGTCCTACCGCAGAATGGGCGCACAAGGTCGTCGCCCATGAGATCGGGCACTCGCTGGGCTCACTGGACGACGAGTACGATTCGCGATGCTCGGATACCCAGGCGCCGAACATCTCGACCACGTCGGACAGGGAGGAGATCAAGTGGGCGCACTGGATTGAAGCCGGCACGCCGGTACCTGCGACCAGCGAGATGCATGAGGACGCTGGAGGCAAAACAGTTAGCGCCTATCGCTGCCCGAGCGGATACTGGCGACCCACGTGGAAGTCGATCATGCGCGACACAAGAGGTGCGGGACAACAATTTGACCCAGTGGGTCGGGAGCAAATGGTCAAGGGGTTCCACGCCTTCGTCAGGCCGGTGGATCGGGTGCTACCCGAGCGATCGATTGTGGTGCCCGCCTCCTGTTCTCCGATACGGTTCGAGATCGAGGCGCCGGAGGTCGACACGATAGTCACGAGATGGCGCATCGATGATGTGGATGTCAGCCAAGGACGGATTCTGGACGTGCAGCCCTGTACCTTGGGGATAGGCCTGTATACCATCACTGTCGAGGTGGTCGACGAGACGCCGTTCGTCAGAGCGCGTGAGAATGACTCGCACATGGCTCCCGTCAATGCAAGCTGGACCCTGGATGTGACGGTGGCGAACCGGTCTCCGTTGCCGGTGGGGACGCTGCCCCCGCTGGCGCTGCGGACGGCCGACGGCGCGGTGGCGGTGGACGTGTCGGGTGCGTTCGGTGATCCGGACGGAGACGCGCTGACCTACGGAGCGTCGTCGTCGGCGGTGACGGTGGCGGAGGTGGTGGCGTCGGGGTCCACGGTGACGGTGACCCCGCTGTCGCGGGGCGCGACGACGGTGACGGTGACGGCGACCGACGTGGACGGCTCGAACACGCCGGCGATGCAGGCGTTCGCGGTGAGCGTCGACGGTGGTGGTGGTGGTGGTGGTGGTGGTGGTGGTGGTGGCGGCGGCGGCGGCGGCGGCGGCGGCGGCGGCCGCAACCGAGGGCCCGAGGCGGTGGGGATGCCGGCCGACCGCGTGCTGGAGGTCGGCGAATCACTCCCGGTAGACGTGTCAGCGGCGTTCCTGGATCGGGACGGCGACGTCCTGACCTATGCGGCCGAATCGTCGGCGCCGGACGTGGCCGAGGTGGCGATGGCCTCCGGCGTGGTAACGGTGAGGGCGCTGTCGGTGGGGGAAGCGGCGGTGACGGTGACGGCGACCGACGCGGACGGCTCGGGCCGGTCGGCGACGCAGTCGTTCCGGGTGGCGGTGTCCTGCGGCTACGCCGTCGAGCCGTTGCACCGGGAGGTACTGTGGCCGGCCGGCACGGGCGAGGTGACGGTGGCGACCGGTTCCACGTGCGCGTGGACGGCGGCCAGCGAGTCGGCGTTCCTGACGCTGACCTCCGGCGCCTCGGCGAGCGGCCCGGGAACGGTGACCTACGCGGTGGCGGCCAACGCGGGCGCGCCGCGGACGGGCGGGCTGACGGTGGCGGGCCAGCGGGTGACGGTGTTCCAGGCGTCGCCGGTCGTCTTCGCCGATCATCCGCCGGAGCGCGGGGCGACGCCGGTCCGGGCGATCCACTTCCTGGAGCTGCGGGCGCGCATCGACGCGCTGCGCACGGGCGTGGGCCTGCCGCCGTTCGATTGGACGGACCGAACACTGACTCCCGGCGTCACGCCGGTCAGGGGCGTGCACCTGACGGAGCTGCGGGCGGCGCTTGCGGAGGCCTATGCCGCCGAGGATCGGCAGGGGCCCGTCTGGACGAACGCGGACCCTGCGGGTGCGACCGTCATCCGGGCGGCGCACCTGATGGAGCTGCGAGACGCCGTCCTGTCGCTGGAGTGAGCCGTGCTCCAGCTAGCCTAGCTAGCTATAGCTAGCTAGCTACTGCTCGCCTCGACGCTCGTCGACCGCCAGCTTCCCGGACGGCCGATGGATACCGGCTGCAGCAGCGTCCTCGAGGGCGATTGCACGCTTGTGCCGGGGGAGGCTCCGGCTGTACCCGAGGCGGTCGTCTCCAGCCGGACTGGCGGCGTCGGGCCGGAACACGCCGTGGTTCCGGTGTTGCGCCGCGCGATAGGGGCGGCCCGACACAAGGCCCGGACGTTGCTGACGCAACGCATGGCCGAGCGCCTGTCGGCACCGATGCGCGAAGGTCTTGTCGACGACGACCAGCCGCACTCGCCCCTGAACCGGATCAAGGTGAGCTCGTCGAACCCGTCGGTCGGGGGCATGAAGCGGCTGCTGGCGCGGCTGGAACTGATCGAGGCGACCGGCGTACTGGGAGTCAACGTGGACTGGGTCAACGGCAACTACCAGCGGATCCTGTTCCACAGCGTGCGAACCGCGTCCGCCGATCGGGTGCGCAGGATGGCGGCCCCACGCCGTCACCTCGCGCTGGTGTGCTTCCTGCACCAGACGTGGCGCGACACGCTCGACCAGGCCGTCGACATGTATGGCAAGCTCCTCGACCGCAATCGCAAGCTGGTCGAGACCCGCCTCGACGACATGCTCAAGGCGCAACGCCAAGCCGTCGACCGGATCATGTGCGACGTTCTACGGCGTTAGGACCAGCACCAGCCTGACGGTCACGAACAGTACCCCGAAACCGAAGGAGACCGCCATCGGCACCATGAAGAAGGCGTCGAGGCTCCTGTTCCGCATCGGCGGCGCAAGGCCGATGAAGGTGGTGAGCGACGTCGGCAAGGTCGGCCGGAAGCGGTTGACGCCGGCCTCGTGCACCGCGAGCGCCAAGCCGGCCGTTTCGAAACCCCGCCGGTCGGGTAGAATCCGTCAAACGACGAAACTCGGTTGAGTGAGGGAGGCAGATTAGTGGCTGGATACGCGCTGATAGACGTGGAGATAACCGACCAGGCGGCCTTCGCCGAGTTTCGCGAGCGAGCGCCGGCGATCGTAGAGGCTCACGGCGGCAGGTTCCTGGTGCGCGGCGGGGCGACGGAGGTCGTACAGGGCGACTGGACTCCTCATCGTGTCATCGTCATAGAGTTCGAGAGCGTCGAACGGGCGAAATCCTGGTGGAACTCCCCGGCCCACACCGAGCTCAGAACGATCGCCGACAGGTGCTCCAATACGACCACCACGATCGTCGAGGGCGTCTGACGCGATAGGATGAGCAGCGGCTCCAGCCGGACTACCAGTGTTCGCTATCAGCCTGACGAGAGTCCTCCGGCGGCGCTTGCCTTCGGCTGCGGCGTCCAGCTCGTGATGCTGGGCGGCGCCAGCATCGTCCTGATCCCCACGATCGTGATTCGGGCCGCCGGCGGCAGTGAGGCGTACCTGGCTTGGGCGGTGTTCGGTGCAGTCGCCATCAGCGGCGCCTGCACCGCGCTGCAGGCGGCTCGCGTCGGCCGGATCGGAGCCGGTTACGTCCTCGCGATGGGCCCGCCGGGAGCCTTCATCGGACTCAGCGCGGCTGCGCTGACCCAGGGAGGGCCGGCACTGCTCGGCGCACTGGTCGCTGCGTCGTCGTTGTTGCCGATCATGCTCTCCGCGCGGCTCTCCCTGTTCCGGCGGCTCCTGACGCCGACCATCGTCGGCACGGTAAACATGCTGATACCGGTCACCGTGCTGCCGGTCGTCTTCAGCCGCATGCACCAGACGCCGGACCAGGTACCGGCGCTGGGCGCGCCGTTGACCGCGCTGGCGACGATCCTGGTCATCCTCGGTATTTCACTGAAAGGGACGGCGACCCTCCGTCTCTGGGCGCCGGTCATCGGGATTGCGACCGGCTCGCTGGTCGCCCTTGCGTTCGGTCTCTACGACCTGGCCCGGGTGATCGAGGCGCCGTGGTTCGGCGTGCCGCGGGGCGGGTGGCCGGGCATCGAGCTCGACATGGGCCCGGCATTCGTCGGGCTTCTGCCCGGCTTCGTGTTCGTGGCGCTCGTCGGCGCCACGCAGACGATCGTCAGCGCCGTCGCCATTCAGCGCGTCTCGTGGCGCCGGCCGCGGGCCGTGGACTACCGCGCGGTGGAGGGCTGCATGGCGGCAGACGGCTTCTGCAAGCTGCTCTCCGGCCTCGCGGGGATCATGCCGACCCAGACCATCGCCGCCATCAGCGTGCCGGCGGTCCAGCTCACAGGCGTCGGGGCCCGCGGGGTGGGAATCGCCGCGGGTGGAGTGCTGATCTCTCTGGCGTTTCTGCCCAAGGCGCTGGCCATGCTGCTGGCGATACCGGGCGCGGTCGCCGGCGCGTATGTGACCGTCTTGATGGCGTTGACGTTTGTGCGCGGCATGACCGAGATCGTGCAGGGCGGCATCGATCATCGCAAGGGGCTGGTGGCCGGGGTTGCGTTCTGGGTCGGCACGGGTTGCCAGAACGGCATGATATTCCCTGGGATTTTCTCGGACCTCGCGGGCGGCCTGCTGCAGAACGGCATAACCGTGGGCGGTCTGGCGGCCGTCCTCATGACGCTGTTCCTGGAGATGACGTCCCCCCGCCGCGCCCGAATCGAAGTCGACTTCGATCTGGCCGTGCTCCCGAAGATCAGGGAGTTCCTCGGCGCGTTCGCGCAGCGTAGCGGCTGGGACGCGAAGATGGTGCAGCGCCTCGAAGCGGCGGGCGAGGAAACGCTGCTGACGCTGACCGGCCCGGACGAACGCTATGCGAAGCGGCAGCGGCGCCGGTTGTTCCTGTCGGCGCACAAGGAAGCCGACGGTGCGGTCCTGGAGTTCGTGGCCGCAGTCGGCGAGGAGAACGTGCAGGACCGGATCGCGATTCTCGGGGAGCGGCCCGACGACGTGCTGATGGAAAGGGAAATCTCGCTTCGATTGCTGCGCCATATCGCGACCTCGGTCCGGCACCAGCAGTTCCACGAGACGGACATCGTCACGGTCCGCGTCGACGCCCCGGAGACGAGTCGTGCGGGCAGGTGAAGCGCTGACCGGTCAACGGGCATTCGCGCTGCGGGTGCTGGCCGGGCCGGCGGCGTTCGCTGCCGTTCGCGCCGCGCCCCTGGCCGGTCTCGGACCGGAGGCGCACTTCGCGGTTGCCGCCTATGCGTGGATCCTCGCCTGGTGGGCGACCGTGCCGGTTCCGTGGGCGGTCACCAGCTTTCTCCCGTTCGTACTCCTGCCGGTCGGCAGCGCGATGCCCTTCGCCGACGTGGCCGGCCTGTACGGCCAGCCGATCCTTCCCTTTCTGATGGGCTCGATGCTCTTCGGGCACGCCTTGCGCAAGCACGGCCTCGCGACCAGGGTCGCCCTGGCGCTGCTGAGCGTGCCGGGCGCCGTGCGGTCGAGCGGCAGCCTGATACTCGTTTTCCTGATTGCAGCCGCGGTGACATCCGCGGTGGTGAGCGACCTGGTCGTCATCGTGATGATGACCCCCATTGCGCTGTCGGTCGCCCGGTCGGCGGTGGCCACGCTCGACGGCGGCGAATCGGCTGTTCGGGCCCCTCGCATGGCGGCGGCGGCGAGTCTCGCGGTGCTGTACGGCGTGGCCGCCGGCGAGCTGGCGACCCCCATGGGCATCGCGTTCAACCCGCTCGTGCTCTCCGTACTGGAAGAAACGACGAGCTACAGCATCAGCTTCGCGCAGTGGACGTCGACCGGTGTCATTCTCGCCGCGGTCCACGTCCCGATCTACTACCTGCTTCTGAAGTTGATGGTCGTGCCTGACGTGGGGACCATCTCGGCCAGCCGGTCGCGCATCCGCGCGCAATCCGAGCAATTGGGCCCGCTCGGCCGCGGCGAGAAGAACGTCCTGTTCGTGTTGACCGTGATGCTGACTCTGTGGATGCTGCCGACCCTCGCGACGGTGGAGTTCCTCGATATCTGGTACGTGCCCCCGGTAGGCATGGTGCTCCTCTTCCTGCTGCCCGTGGACAGCAGGCGCGGCGTAACGACCCTCGACCGCAAGGACCTTCAGGAAGGAGTCGCGTGGAACGTGCTGTTCCTCGTCGTCGGGGGCATGGCGATGGTGAGCGGGCTGACCCGCTTGGGAGTGACCGACTGGATCGGGGCGGCGTTCGCGGGGAATATCGCGGCGCCGGCGTTGCCCTGGCTGGCAGGTCTGCTCACGACCGTGCTGACGCAAGCGGCCAGCGGCATCTCCGCGACGGTGATGGTGTCCTCGATGCTGTTTCCGATCGCCGAGGCCCTCGAGTACAACGCCGCGATTCTGGCCCGGATTATCGCCGGCACGGCCCATGCCGTGGCGCTTCCGTGGTCGAGCCCCACGGCGGCAACGACGTTCGCTGCAGGCGCCGTCCACCTCGGGACCATGTTCAGAACCGGCGCGGTGGCCACGGTGCTGACGGCAATCGCCGTCGTCGTGCTGAGCATGATCCTCGTGCCGGCGTTCGAGGCGTTTACCGTGCAGTGAACCTGGGACGCGAATCCGCGGCATGACGAGAATCGGCGCTCGCTGCCAAGCGTTTGCTGGCGGCGCCTTGTCGACTCCTTCCTGTGAATTGTGATGAAGGTCCCCGGAGAGGCAACGCTTCTATCTTCTATAACGGAAACCCATTGGGCCTTTTCGTTTACTGCTATCACCTTTGATAGTGACAAAAGGCGCATACCCTCGGCCTTGCTCTCCCCGCGCGCGCGGGCGGCGCGTGGGCGGAGGGCGCCGCGCGACGGCAGAGTTGGCCAAACTTGTTTAGTGACACACCCCGCTAGCGCAAGCCGCCACCGAAGGTCAACCCGACGTAGATCTCCCGGCCCGGCGAAGGCTTGTAGTAGCGGCCGGTGAATTCGTTGGCGAGGCCCGACGAGTTGTAGCGCTTGTCGAGCAGGTTGTCGATGCCCGCGAAGGGCTGCACGTCGACGTCGCCAACCCGCCCGACCCACCCGAAGCGCAGGTCGACCACCGTGTAGGCCCAGTTGGTCGCCCCTGCCTCGTTGGCGTTCGTGAAGAAGTACTCGTCGACCCAGCGCACCGACGCGCTCGCCTGCAGGCGGAATGGCGCCGCGTAGTCGACCTCCGCGAACAGGCGGCGCGGCGGAGCCCCCGGCTCGCGCTTCCCTGCGTAGTCGACCCCTTCGAGCACGAACCGGCGGAAGACAAAGTCCTGACGGGTGTAGGCGAGCCGGGCCTCGAAGCGGGCCGTCGGCCGCCAGCCGAGCGACAGCTCGACGCCGTCACGCGCGGTCTCGCCGGCGTTGTCGTAGTGGAGCGCGAAACCGCGGGAATAGACCGGCACTATCCGGTCCAGCAGACGCGAACGGTAGGCGGCGACCTCGTAGCGCAGCCGCGCCGGCTCGATCAGCCCGCGCACACCGAGCTCGAAGCTGCGGAGCCGTGACGGGTCCAGCTCCGAGTTGAACCCGCCCCGCCCACCCGGCGACCGCGCGAGCTCGGCGGTGATCGGCGTCTCGTAGGCGGTCGCGAGGTTACCGTAGACGTTGAGGCCCGGCGCCACCGCCACCGTCATGCCGAGGGTGGGGCTGTGGGCGCTCATGGTGCGGTGGCCCGACTGATCGCCGTCGTCCAGCTTCCGGTCCACCGCCCCGAAGCGGTAGTGGTCGTAGCGGGCCCCGGCCGTCAGCGTGACCCGCGGGTGGGGCGAGACGCTCAACTGGCCGAACGGCGCCGCCGACGCCACCAGCTCCTGCTGGTCGAGGTTCAGGGGGCCGCGGTGGGCGGTGGCGCCGACAACGAACGGCGGCAGGAAGCGGTAGTCCAGCCGGGTCTCGTCCTTCGACGACACATCCACCCCGGCCGTCCACTCGAGCGTGGTCGAACCGACCTCGACCGCGCCCTGGTACTCCGACCGCAGGCCGGCGCCACGCCGCCTCAGGTCGAGGGCGCGGATGACGAGGGCGGTGTCCACGCGTCGGCGGGCGGCCCAGACGGTGGCGCGCAGGACCTGCGCGCCCGAGAAGCGGTGCTCGAGAGTCGCCCCGCCCTGCATCTGCACCGCCGATTCGCCCCAGTTCTGCTCGGCGACGGTCGCGCCCAGGAAGGGACGGGCCTGCCGCGGGTCCGGGACCCGGCCGCCCCGCTCCGCCGTCGTCAGCCGGGGATCGCCCGCATCCACCGCGCTCAGGTAGCTCGGGTTCGCAGCGAATGGCAGGCGGTAGTGGTTGAAGACCAGGGACAGCTCGGTCCCTGTCGGGAGCGTCTGCCGCACGACCACGTTGGCCTGGCGGACCTCCGCGTGGCTGTGGTTCCGCCAGCCGTCGGTCCGGAAGCGGCTGATACTGCCCATGAACCGCGTCCCGCGGTCATTGCGACCGTCGACCCGGAGCTGCTGCCGCCGGTAGCCGTGGCTGCCCCACTGAAGATCGGGCCGTATCGTCAGCCGCCGCGTCGGATCGATCTCGGTGACCAGATTGATCACTCCGCCGGCGGCGTTGCCGTAGAGGACCGAGCTCGGACCGCGGATGACCTCGATGCGCCGCACCGCCCCGAGGTCGACGTTGCCCGGCTCGGTGGTCCCGTCGGTGGTGGTCAGCGGAATCCCGTCCTGGATGACGGCGAGCCCGCGGATGCCGAGCATGGGCTCGGACGGCGGGGCGCGGACGCTCAGGGCGATGCCGCCGGTCAGACCGTAGTCGCGCCGGTTCTGGACGGTCAGGCCCGGCACGCCGCGCAGCGCCTCGTCGAGCGACGCCTTCCGCTCGGTGAAGCCGAGCGCCTCGGGCCCCAGCACCGCCACCGCGTTGGCCACGTCGTCGAGGCCCTGCTCCGACCGGGTCACGGTGACGGTCTCGGCCAGCGGCGCGATGGTCAGGGTGAAGTCGACGATCGTCTCCGCTCCCTCGACCCTCGCTGCGGTGGGGTCGGCGCGGAACCCGGGAAGGAAGACGGATACCTCGTAGTCTCCCGCGGGCAGCCGCGCGATCTCGTAGTCGCCGTCCTCGCTGGTCACCGCGCTGCGCGCCAAGCCGGTTGCGGCATGCCGCGCGGTGACGGTTACTCCGGGCAGCAGGCCGCCCAGCTGGTCGCTGACGATCCCCCAGATCGACCCGGCGTCGTCCTGCGCGACTGCCGGCCCAATACCAACGAGGAGGCACAGCACACCCAACGCAAGCAATCTGGAAGCCGTTGTCTCCGGCGACACGAACCATCGTCGGTCTACCGGCCTGGCAGCCCAGGGGCGGGATGGCCTGCGTGTTGCGCGACAGCTGAAGGTCCTTACGATTCCGCGGCTGTCGATCGATACCGGAATGTTGTCGGTACCCTCCATCACACGAGCGCCCGGGTATCGACCGTCACCGTGAGCACGTCGAGGTCGTAGAACTGCTCGTGCTTCACTTCCTTCGCCACGTGGCGGAGGATGCGCGGGCCGACGTCCCTGACGATCTGGTGATCCGCGTCCAGCTTGCCGAGGCGGTCCTCCAGGTTGACGTCGTCGGGGCCGGCGACGAGCTCGATCTGGAGGACGTCGTCGACCGGCCGCACCGCGACGCGCACGGGTTGCGGCTTCGACTCCTCCTGGCGCTCCAGCAGATACAGGAACGCTTCCTCGCCGGCGAGCTGCAGGCGGTTGACGGCGACCTCGTCCCAGCCGGCGCGTTCCGCGGCTCGGTCGAGGGCAGCGTGCAGCGTCGGGAGTGACCGCACGCTCGGATCGAGCATGTCGTGTTGGGCGCGTTGCTTGAGGGACACCAGCAGGGTCAGGACCATAGCGACGATGCCCCCGGCGGCCATGCCGTTGTCGAGGACGCCCCGGGACCACTGCGGCAGGTGGTCGGGGAAGATCGCGCCGAACTGGAAGCCGAGGCCCACCCAGAACGAGATGCAGACGATGAGGCCGCGTTCGTAGCCGAACCCGCCGGCGGTGACCAGCCGTACGCCCTGACGGAACAGCAGGACCATGAAGACGAAGACGTACGCGCCGGCGACGGGCCCGGGCACGACCTGCAGCAGCGCGGGAAGCTTGGGCATCGAGGCGGTGAGAACGATGATGATCCCGCCCCACAGCGCCACCCGCCGCGCCGCGACGCCCGTCAGGTCGGCGATGGAGATGCTGGCGGAGTAGGTGGAGTTGGGCACCGTGGCGGCGAGGCCGGAAAGCAGATTGCCCACGCCGTCCGCGTTCAGCGCCCGCTGGACGACCTTGAAGTCCACCGGCCTCGCGGTGCGGTGCGAGACCCGTTGTATCGCGATGGCGTGGCCGTAGGTCTCGATGGCGCCGATGATGGTGACGATGACGAACGGGACGAGCAGGCCGAAGAACCGCCCGTCGAACGAGAGGTCCAGGCCGGGCCAACTGCTTCGGGGCAGGCCGAACCACGCGGCGTCGAGCACCGGCGTCCAGTTCAGCATCCCGGTCGGGGCGGCGACGAGCGTCCCCGCCACGATGCCGAAGAGGGGAGCCCACAGCCGGGCCGCGCCGCCCGCGTACAGCGACACCAGGACGATGGTCACGAAGGCCGTGCAGGCGACCAGCGGCCGGCTCAACGAGGCGGGGTCGAAGCCGGGGGGAACCTCCGCCAGCATGTTCGTCGTGATGGGAAACAGGTTGACGGCGATCAGCATGATCACGGTGCCGCCGACCGTCGGCGTGATCAGCCGGCGGAAGAACGACAGCCGCGCGGAAAACAGGAACTGCACCAGCGACGAGACGACCACGAGGCTCGCGAGCAGCGACAGGCCGCCCGCCGCCACCGCCGCCGCAGACACGCCGATGAACGCGCCCGACGTGCCCATGTAGAGGGCATAGCCGGCCCCGAACGGTCCCACCGGCCGGGCCTGAAGGATGGTGGCCAGACCGCTGACCACGAGGGCCGAGAACACCGCCCACTCCAGCCCCTCGGGGTAGTCCGCGGCGTTGAGGACGATGATGGGAATGAGGATGATGCCGGTCAGGATGACGGTGGCGACCTGCAGGCTGAGGCCGAGGGTCAACCCTTCCGAGGGCGTTTCGTCGACGGCATAGCGCAGGCGAGAATCCGACGCCGGCCCTCGTCGAGGGTCGCTCATGAAACCACTCCTTTCAGCGGGAGAACACGACAGACGGTCCGGCGCTGAACCTCAACGGCCCCAGTCGTAACCGATGCGCACGTAGTAGTAGGCGCCGCTGTAGCCCCAGGGCATGTACTCGCTGTACTGCTCGCCAAAGGCGTTCGCTGTAGTAGCTGAGGCGCCCGAGCAGGCTCGCCCGCCCGAGGCGTTGCGTGACGCCGGCGTTCCAGCGGGTACGCGGCAGGGCGTAGGCATACTCGGCGAGCCGCCGGCCCTTGGCGTTGTCCGTCACCTGTGTAGCACAACTCGTTCATTGAGTCTTGCGTGAGCCAGTGACCCGCACTGTAACGATGTCCATGCCGTGATACTTCCGGTGCCGTACCGAGGCAGCGTAGTGCCGCAGGAGGCGGACCGACGTCTCCGCCTCGTCCAGCGTTTCGACCTGCTCGTTCAGGTACGCTAGCCGGTCTTCCAGGTTCTCTTCCTCGAGGACGGCCAGGAACTCCATTTCCACCGTCTCGCCATCTGGGCGGGCCACGATGATCAATCGGCGGTCCCCGACTCCTGCGCCTTCTTCGTCCTGTCGCAGCAGACTCAGTAGCGTCTCCTCCCCGGCAGCGCGCAATCGCTCCGTGGAGGGATCGTTCCAGCCAATCCGGGACGCAAGCTTCTGGAGGAAAGCGTCGATTCTGGGCTGCATGGCAAGCTTCAATTCGACGTCCATGCGGCTGCGCCGCGAGCTGGTCAGTTCCATGAACAGCGTCAATAGAATCGCGGTGAACGCCCCCGCGGTCAGACCGCTGCTGAAGAGGATGTTCCACGCTCCGCTCAGGCGGTCGGCAAAGATGGCCTGGTTCTGAACCCCCACGCCGATCCAGAACGCCAATCCCGTTATCGTGGCATTTCTAAAATCGAGACCGTCCTGCAACACTGTCCGCATTCCCGCGACGAAGAAGAGGCCTATGAGAATGACAAAGTAGACCCCGGCCACCGGGCCGGGAATCACGAGCAGGAGGGTCACCAGCTTCGGCAGCAAGGCGAGCCCGAGGAAGATGCCGCCGATGCTGTACCCCACGCTCCGGGCAGCGACTCCGGTCAGGCCGATCAGCGACGTGCTGCCCGCCGTATAGCCCATGGTCGGCAGGGTTCCTGCGAGTCCAGCCAGAAGGACGCCGATGCCGTTGGCGTTGAGCGCGCCCTGCACCACGCGAAAGTCGGTCGCCTGTGGCCTGCGTCTCGACGCCGATTGAATGACGATGCCGTCACTGATGCTGTTGATCGCGAGCATCAGGATCACGATGACGAACACTGGCAGTAGCCCCCAGAACTCCGGGCCCGGCGTCAGGTCCGGTCCCCGCCATTCGTCCCAGGGAATGCTCACCCACGGTGCGTCGATCACTCGTTGAAAGTCGTAGAGTCCGAACAGCGCGGCAACGACGCAACCGGCCACGATCCCGATGAGCGGGGACCACAATCGCCAGGCCCCCGACGCGCGCAGCGCCAGCGCCGTGGCCACGACCAGGGTCACCCCGGCGATGCACGGTGCGGCCGCCGGCGGCGCACCCTCCGGGACGTCGTCCAGCAGGCCCAGTGCAATCGGGACGATCGTGTATGCAATCAGCATGATCGCGGTCCCGGATACGACCGGCGTGACAATGCGGCGCAGCAGGGGCAGCCAGGCCGCCAGCGCGAACTGAACGAGAGACGAGACGACGACGAGGCTCGCCATCGTCGCCGGCCCGCCCTCGGCCAGCGCCGCGATGCAGACGGCGATGAAGATGGGCCCCGGGCCTGCGATGATCACGTGCCCCGCTCCAATTCGCCCGACGCGAAGGGCCTGCAGGGTCGTGGTAATCGCACTGACCACCAGGGCGGCGAAGACCGCCCACGACAGGTGGCGCTCGGACTGTCCGGCCGCGCGGAAGACGATGGCCACGTTCACCACTACCGGCGCGACGACGAGAAGAACTCCCTGCGCGCCGACGCCGATGGAGACCGCGAGCGGGCACGGTTCCTCCGGTTCGTAGCGGATGTGCTCGTTGACATGCGCCGAGTTTTCTTGCATCTCTTCGATACCTGGCGCTATTCAGCAGCCTGCAGTCGCCGGGATTCGCTCCATTCCTATCGCGAAGGTGCTCTCGATGCGCCCCGGTCCGAGTTGACTCTGTCGAAGAGCTCAACGACCTCTCGTGACGGTTGCGGCGTCAGGACGCAGACTACGGCCGCGACCAGCATGGCGATCAGGAACCCCGGTGAGGCGGGCTGGATGTCCCAGATGCCCGACGGACCACCCTCCAGATAGCCCCACACTGAAGCGACCGCAGTGCCGGTGAGGATCGACGCGCCGGCCCCCCAGGAGTTGAATCTGCGCCAATAGAGAGCGAGGATGGTGACCGGCCCCAACGCCGCGCCCATTCCACCCCAAGCGTAGCTGACGAGATCGAAGACCGATTCCTGGTACGACACGGAGACCACCACGGCAATCAAGCCTATGACCAAAAGCAGCAGGCGGCTCAACGTGACCCTCGCGCTGCCGGTCACCGTATCCGCAAATCTCCTGACGAACGGAATGTCGCCAGTAGCGATGGCGGACGCCAGAAGCAACTGCGAGTCCGCCGTGCTCATGACGGCCGCGATCACGGCAGTCAGAAGCACCCCCGTCACGATGGGATGAAAGAAGACTTCCGACACCACCAGATAGACGCGCTCCGGGTCGTCCATTTCGGTCGTCAAGCCTGCCTCTGACAGGGCGGCGGGCGCCAGCAGACCGACGCCTATTGCTAGCATCAAGACCGCGACGAGCCAAAGGGTGGAGATGTTGCGGCCCTGAACGTGCTTGTCCTCTCGCTCCAGCGCCATGAACCGCTGCAGGGTTCTCTGGGACCCGAAGGCCCCGAAGGCCCATCCCGCGGTCGAGAAGACGAAGACAAGGGCGACCGACACGCCGCCGTCGGCGAAGGGCCCCAAGAAACCGGCGGGAGAGCCGCCGGTTTCCGAGAAGGGGTTCTCCGTCGACACAAACAGTGTGATGGTGACTACCAGAAGACTCGTCAGCATCAGCAGTGCCTGGAATACATCCGTTCTGGAGACGGCCAGGAACCCCCCAATCACGGTGTAGGAGGCTATGGCCGCAAACGTGAGCACGACGCCCGTGGCGGCTTCGATTCCGAATACCGTCTCCAGCAGCTTGGAGCCGCCTACGAACCCGGAGCACAACCAGAAGATGACGAACAGGACCGTAACGAGCGACGTGAGCGTTCTCAGGATTCCCGTCGTATCTCCGAACCGAACTTCAAAGAACTCGGGGAGGGTCAGAACGTCGTTGGCCTCGATGGTATAACGGCGCAGTCTTCTGGCCAGGACTACCCAGCTCAACCAGATTCCAAATGCAGTAAAGATGGGAATCCATATCGCAACCGCGCCACTGATGTACACCAGGGCGGGAAGCGAGAGCATCGTCCAGGCGCTCGTCGCCGAGGACCCCGCGCTCAGACCTGCCGTGAAGGCGCTCAACCGACGGCTGCCCAACGCGTATTCCGCCATGTCTCGCATTCTGCGAGATCTCACGAGCGCTATGCCGATCAACGCGGCGAAGTACGCGCAGAAGACGAGTACTACCCACGAACTCCGCATCGTATTCTCCGTGACGGGTCGATGAAGTTCCGTTGTTCAAGACACGGGCAACGCCGGGTGACGCCGGTATCGGGAGAGCCGGCGACGAATGTGGGACTCGCAGATTGCACTCGGGCCGGCGGACGACAGTTGAGGGTCACGCAGCGGGTCGAGGGCTCACGGTAGCATCAAGGCACCGGCCGGCCGGGAAGCGCCCCAGGGGCCGGGTCGGTGCGCGAGAACTGGTGGTCGAGGGGCTACACCCAGGGCTACACCCCCTCGACGATGACGACATCGGTGTTGGAGCACCTGTTGAGCATCTCTCTGAGGTCGGCGTAATCTGGAGCGTCCTGCCATCCCTTGGCCCGTTCGACACTGTCGAATTCGAGCACAACGAGGCGCCGCGGCGCCCAGTTTCCCTGAATGACCTCCGTCGCGCCGCCGCGGGCCAAGTATTTGCCGCCGTGAGCCTCGACGACCGCCCGCCCCTGCTCGAGAAAGCTGCCGAAGAAGACGGCCTCATCTGTCACTTCAGAATCGATGATCACGTATGCTGCCAATTTCCTCGCTCCTGTGATGATCAGGGAAGATGAACCAGATCCGGTCACCAACTCTGCGCCCGCCGCCGGCGGCGCGGCTGGCGCGTTCGCCGGTGGCGTGGAAACCACGGCCGCCGAGGCCGCTGCACCGGACGCGCCAGCGTCTTGAAGCGCCTCGACCGCCCGGGTGTTCAAGTACCCCGTCGGGCGAATACGCCGTGACGACTGCCAGCTCCGAATCGCCGCCCGCGTGCGCGGGCCGAACAGGCCGTGCGCAACACCCGCGCCGAAGCCTTCCGCGCCGAGACCCTGCTGGATCAGCCGCCGCGTGGCGCGGTCGGGGCCCAACCCCTCCTCGACGACAGGCCCGTTGCAGCCCCACGCCCTTACGATGCAACCCGAACCGCTACCGCGCGAACGGCACTCCGACAGCGCCGCCTGCCGAGCCCCGTCCCCCGAGGCATACGATTCCGCCCAGCCCACTGCGGTGCTGTCGGCGTCCTGGTCGGCCGCATACGCCCCGCACCGGGCGAACGTCAGCACCACCGAGCACCCCGCGCCGCATTCCGACAGCGCCGCTTCCCATGCGGCCGCCTCGGTCCCCTAGTCCACCGCCCAGCCGTACTGCTGGCCTCGACGCTCGTCGACCGCCAGCGCCCCCACGGGAGTCTGGGCGGCGATCGGCAGCGCCGCACACAGGGAGACGCAGGCAACGAGCAGAACCGGACGAGCGCCCTCATCGTCTCCATTCGACTCCGGGTCGGCCTCCCGTCAGATCGGAGTGGCCGCATCCTCCACCCATTCGCTGTCGTTCTACACCCTTGCAGGAGCGCAGGCGAACAGTTATCGCATCAGGCGATTGTGCCTGTCAATCGTTGCTGGCGGCGCCTTACGGACTCCTTCCTGTCAATTCTTATGAAGTCCAGAGAGGCAATGCTTGTGTAAGGAACTTTCATTGGACCTTTTCGCTTACTGCTATCACTTTTGATAGTGACAAAAAAGGCGCAGGACGGTATCTTGAACACCGTACAGATACCCTCGGTCTCGCTCTCCCCGCGCGGGCGGGCGACGCATGGGGGAGGGAGCGAGACCGGAACCGAGCCCGCGGGCGGGCGGCGCGCGGAGCCAGCGCTTCCGTGCCGCCCCTCCCCGGGCGTGTGGCCCTGGAACAAGAGGGCGAATCGTCATGGGCGACCAGGACGAGTTCGAGCGCACCCTGGCATCCTTGCACGACGCGATGCT
Source organism: Vicinamibacterales bacterium (assembly GCA_963662835.3). Taxonomy (GTDB): domain Bacteria; phylum Acidobacteriota; class Vicinamibacteria; order Vicinamibacterales; family UBA8438; genus WTFV01. The sequence continues at coordinate 3,347,819 of CAXXVU020000002.1, read as the reverse complement.
CGACAATGCCCGCTGGCCGGGCGCCTCGGCCCTCATCGACGAGGCCTGTGGCCTGACCGGCAATGACCTCATCGTCAGCGAGGGCACGAAGGACGACGTCCGCGTGCTCTTCGTCGGGGCCTACTGCCGGGGGCAGCGCCGCGAAGACGAGGAGCGCGACTACCTCGAGAACTACTATCCCACCGACGAGCGCGTACCGCGCGTCCGCCGGCTGCCCGACAGTCGTCTCGTGCGACCAGGCCCGTCTCGAGCGGCTGGTGGGAGACGCGCTGCCAGCCGCCGGCGCGGCCGCGGTCAGCGGGTCGATGCTGCTCCGCCGCTCGCCCGTGTTGCCCCCGTTCGTGATGCACGTCAAGCCGGTGGGCGTTCCTCAACCGGACTACGGCGCGCGGCACGTTGCGGCGCTGGTGCTGATCGTCGAGCCCGCGCGCCAGCGTCGTGTCGACCCCGACCTGGTGGCGAGAACCCGGCAGGCGTGGTAGACGATCTCCCGTCCGGCCGCTGGCGAAAGACCGGCCGGAGGACGCGCGGGCGGATCATCAGGGCCAACGACCGCGCCCGCGGCGGCGCGGCGACGGGTTGTAGGACCAGGAGGATTGGGGGTGCTGCGAACTCGCGCGCCGGCCGCGAGCGACGGCGAGCGGCGCGGTGTCGCGGCAAGGTCTTCCGGGGACCACTGCATGCTGACCGCGCTGGGGACCGACACACAGGGTCCGGTCGGCTGAAGCGGTCCGGATACCGTTCAGGCGTCGCCGTCATCCGCTCCCACGTAGCCCACCACCTGCCCTGTCCGATACGACGTCAGCCGCACCAATCCGCAGGCCTGGCACACGTCCGCCTGGCAATCCCGCGTCGAGCGTTCCCGGTCGAATCGCCACAGATGGCCACTCTCACGCCGGGGGCACGACGGGCCCCGAGGCTTCTGCTCCGGCATCAGCCTTGTCGATGCGTCTTCGAGCCCCTCGGCCAGCTGGCGATTCCAGGACCACCTCGAACGGGCCGTCGCCGACGGCGGCCACCCGCGTACCGTAGACCGTCGCCGATGCCGACAGGCCGCGGCTCGTGCAGGTCGGCCTGCCGATCGTGTCAGGCGTCGTGGCCGGAGCCACCCGACCACCCTTTCCAACTTCCGAGGGCCATGCCCGAGTGCCCGGATCGTGCGAAGATTCGTACCGAGGTCTGTCTACATGAGGAAACGTGATGGCCGGGATGATCGACGCCCTGTCGCGGCCGTCCTGCTGGCGGCCGTGCTGCTGGCGGGAGCGGTGGATCCGGCGCGCGCGCAGATGAGCTGCGATCCGTGCGCCGTCGGCGTGGTCTTCGACGGGCCGTGGGAGCGCAACGACGAGCTGCGGACCGGTTTCGAGGAAGAGATCGCAGCGCTGGCCGCCCCGCGGTTCGCGGTCGACTTTCCCGCCGGCGCGCGGCGGGTGGCCGACTGGACGCTGGAAGGTGTGCGGGACGCAGTGGAAGCGCTGCTCGCGAATCCCCACGTAGACGTCGTGCTCACCTACGGGCCGGTGTCGTCGAGCCACGCGATCAACCGGGGCGGGCTGCCGAAGCCGGTGGTGGCGGCGTTCGTGCTCGACCCGGAGGCGCAGGGCTTCCCACTGGAGACGACCGCCGTGGGCGAGCGGGTGAGCGGCGTGCCGAACCTCTCCTACATCACCTTCACCGGGGACCGGACGGACGAGATCCGGCGTCTCCAGGAGGTCGTGCCGTTCCGCCGTCTGACCTATCTGGCCAACGAGGCGCTGCTCGCGGCGGTGCCGGTGCTGGAAACGAACCTCCGGCGCCTGGCGCAGCAGGTCGGCGCCGAGGCGACGATCGTCCGCGTCGGCACCTCCGTCGACGCTGCTCTCTCGGCGCTGCCGCCGGCGACCGAGCCGGCCGGCCGCGACCGAGCGCTGCCGCGATCTGCTTCTGTTGATCTCGTCGCTGACCACGGCGGCGGCGTTCCTGCCCATCTCGCTGGCGCGGGCGACGCCGATCCGCCGGCGCGAAACCTCCTTCGTGCTCTGGTGACGCCCGAAGACATACGCCCCGGGACGAGCTGATTCCGCGCATCGCCGCGTTCTGCCGCGAGCGCTTCCCCGAGCTCGACGTCAAGCTCAATCCACTGCAGCTCGGGCCGCCGGTCGGTGCGCCGGTACAGGTGCGGCTGTCGGGGCGCGACCCGGACCGGCTGTTCGACCTCGTCGACGCGGTCAAGGCCGAGCTCCGGTCGATTCCCGGCGCCGCGACCATCACCGACGACTGGGGCATGCGCAGCAAGAAGCTGGTGGTCGCCGTCGACCAGCCGCGCGCCCGGCGGGCCTGGGTGACGAGCCAGGACGTCGCCGTCTCGCTGCAGACCGCGCTCAGCGGCTTCGAGACGACGCAGTACCGCGAGGGCGAGACCAGCATCCCGGTCACGCTCCGCTCGACGCTGGCGAGCCGCACCGACGTGACGAAGCTCGACAGCCTGAACGTATACGCCCAGGCGACGGGCGCCGCGGTGCCGTTGCTGCAGGTCGCCGACGCCTCGGTCGTCTGGGAGCCGTCCACCATCCTCCGCCGCGGCCGGCTCAAGACGGTCACCGTCTCGTCCGAGCTCGCGCCGGACGTGGTCGCCTCCGACGTGGTGGCGCGCCTGCGTCCCTGGCTCGACGCCGAGCAGGCCGGCTGGCCGCCGGCCTATCGCTACGAGCTCGGCGGGGAGGCGGAGACCTCCGGACGGGCCAACCGGTCCATCGCCGAGCAGCTGCCCGTGGCCGGCCTGCTCATCCTGCTGCTGCTCATCGGCCAGTTCAACTCGATCCGGCGGACCGCCATCATCCTGCTGACGATTCCCCTCGGCCTGATCGGCGTGGTCGCCGGACTGCTGCTCGCGCAGTCCTACGTCGGCTTCATGACCCTGCTCGGCATCATCGCCCTGGCCGGCATCATCATCAACAACGCCATCGTGCTGATCGACCGCATCCGCATCGAGATCGACGACAACGGCCTCGATCCGCCGCGGGCGGTCGTGGAAGCGGCCCAGAGACGCTTTCGCCCGATCCTGCTGACCACCGCCACGACGGTCGCCGGCCTGCTGCCGCTGTGGTTCGGCGGCGGCCCGATGTGGGAGCCGATGGCCATTGCCATCATGTTCGGCCTGCTGGGCGCGACGGTGCTGACCCTCGGCGTGGTGCCGGTCCTCTACTCGCTGTTCTTCCGGGTCCGCTTCGACGGGTTCCGCTACAGAGAAACTCACGGTGATCACTGACTCAGGCGGTCTTCACTTCGACCTCCACTCCAAGGTCCTGCAGACGCCGGAGGAGCGGCGATGATCACCCGCGCGACCGTCTCACCGACCCCGGGCATCGTCGTCAGCCGCTCGGCCGCCTCGCGAAAAGGGCGCAGCACCTCGTCGGCCTGCCGCTCCAGTTTCTCCACGGCGGCGCGTAGCGCATCGATCTGCCCCAGATGCAGATCCAGCAGGAAGCGATGGTGCGGCGTCACCCGACCGTGCACCGCGGCGAGGATGTCTGCGCGGTCGGCCTTCACCCAGACGTTGGTGCAATCCGCCAGCCGCTCGGGATCGGTCTCCCCCGCGATGAGCGCCGTCAGGATCGCCCGGCCGCTGACGCCCAGGATATCGGTGATCACGCGCGTCAGCTTCACGTTCGCGTCCTCGAGCGTCTTCTGCAGGCGTTGTGTGTGCCGTGCGATCTCGCGGACCAGTTGCTTGCGGGTTCGCGCAAGGTCGCGCAGCTCCTGGATCGGGGCCGGCGGCACGAAGCTGCCCGGAATTGGTTGGGAACTTGTTTTCGGGCGGACCCTCACTCCAGCGCCACGGTTGCTGCACGCAACTCGGTCAGATGGTCCGCCTTGATGACCGTCGTCGCCGATGCCAGCGCTCTGTCTGTGTAGTGAGGCCGGCGCCGTCTTTTGGCGTCGTATACGGCGTCGAGCGCCGCCCGAAGTTCTACAATGTGAACAGCCCTGACCGGCGTGACGCCCGGCGTCAGCATCGGATCCGTCCACCGAATCGCCGGGAGTCCCGCTTGCGCGCGCAGAGCCGCTATCCGCTCCCGGAGCTCCCGGAAGTGCACTGCTCTGATGGTCGTGGTTCCGGGTTGAATCGGATCATCGGTAAACGTGGTCGTTCCGTTCCGCCCGGTCACTGTAATTCTCATCGTCGCGCAGTTGTTTCTGTCGGTTACTTCCGCCTGATCCGTGTATACACACTTTCTCAGTTCCCATGTGCGCGGTCGTGTCGCGGTATAGTTCTCGAAGACCCGGTGTGCGCCGTCGGGCGAGGACTCTATCTGCACGCTGCGCAGAAGCTGTACTTCCCGGATCGGCGTGTCGTCGTGCCACTTGGTTACGCGAGCTGGTCGTATCCTTCCGACGCCTTCGTTTGCGATGATCAGTTCGGTGGTAAAGGTGGCACCGCTTCGCACGGTTATGGATGATTCCTTGAACCGCGCAACCAAGTCCGGCAAACCTACCTGAATCCTGACGAGGTCCTCTTCCAAGTCATCCGCTGTACAGGAGAAGAAGAAACGTTCAGTGCGGTGAACACACGCGACGTACCAGTAGAAGCCCGAGCTGGACAGATTCTGTCCCAGAGTCACCTCCTGGTAGAACGGCAGTGGTGCGGTCACCCAAGGCGGCCGCGGATCTGGACGAAGTGGACCAATAGTGTACGCCGCAATCCTCCGTAGCAGACCTTTGACTTCGTGGGCGCGGTAAACTCTTAACCGTGTTTCCTCTGATACGGCATTGCCCGTATTATGCACGACGAACTCGAAGTAGAAACCTTCGCCGGGCGCGAATCTGTTGTCATAAGCAATAGTATGGTCATCCGACCTGGACAGTCGGCTAATCCCTACCGTCAAGTGCGGCTCCAGCTGTTGTTGTTCGGCAACCGGCACCTGGAGCCCAACGGTCAGCGCGATGGCCACGCCGATAGACTTGGCGGTGAGTCTACACATGTAGGTCATCCTTCACCTCAACCAACTAACGAGTCTCCTCAAACTCGTGTGAGTGGAGGGTCGCCCGTGGCCGATCCGATCCGAGCCAAGAGCCACTGTGTTCACGGCCTCTGCTGCGCTCATGACTGCTCACGGCAATCTCAGCGGTCACCGCCGTGCCGGATACCCGAGGCAGGCCCTCTAGACCTCCTCCCAGACCCGTACTCTCGAAGCTGGCAACCCGACCCCACCCACGCGCGGGCCAGCCGCCGCAGGTGCACCACCCTGTGCACCACCCGCCGAGCTGCGCAGCTCCAATCAATCAACCTGCTCTGCGCCAGCGCCGTACCCAGGGAGACGCAGACAACGAGCGCCGACCATGCAAGCACCTTCATCGTCTCCATTCCCATTCTGAGCCTCGTTGGGACCCGACGTTAACCGAAGCACGCTTATCTGACCCGCTCCCCATTCCTGTACGACCATTCCTCAACGGTCCCGTTCGCGAAGCGGACAACCCAGCGGCCGTTCCGCTCGCCGTCCACGTACGGGCCTTCCGCGACTATCCCGTCTGCCTCACGGATCACAAAGTGACCGTTCCGCTCGCCATCCACGTACGGGCCTTCGTGAACGTTGCCGTTCGCGTAGCGGATAACGAAGTGGCCGTTCGCTGCGCCATCCACGTAGGGGCCTTCCGCGACGCCGGTCGCAAAGCGAATGACCCAGTGTCCTGTTCCCTTGCCGTCCACGAGGCGCCCTGTCTCCGTCTGTCGATTCCCATCCCAGACATACGTGAGTGTTCCCGGTCCCTGGCCCAAGCGTCCGGCGCACTCGCCCGTCCAGGTCACGGTCACGCCCGTCCGCGTATTCGGATTCCAGACATAACACCCAGGCTGCCGGGAAGTCTCCATCCAGCACGACACGCCGGCCGGCTGCCCGGCGCACGTCTGATCGGGGCGGAACCTCACGGGCGATGACCGGACATCGGAGGTCGCCGCCGTACCGGACAACGAGGCAGGCGCTCCAGAGACCCGCGCCCCCGAAGCTGGTGACCCGACCCCGCCGCCGCGGGAGCCGGCCGCCGCAGACGTACCGCCCGCCGAGCTCCGCACCGCCACCAACCTGTTCTGCGCCAGCGCCCGGAACACCCCGTTCGGGAACTGCTCCAGGTACGCCTCGAAGTCCGCCGGGTTCGTGCTGTTCACGATCGACTGCCAGAACAGGCCTTCCAACTCTGCGCCCGCCGACGCCGCCGGCGATGTGGAAGTCACGGCCGCCGAGGCCGCTGCACCGGACGCGCCAGCGTCCTGAAGCGCCTCAATCGCCCGGGTCTTCATTTAGAGCGGGTCCGAGGAAAAATCCGCGTATCGGGGGTAAAGGTCTTGCTGCGCGGTGCCGATAGAAGAGGAGCGTGGGCCTGCTGCGCCGCATACGCGCCATCCTGGAGCAATCCCCATCCGAGCAGGACCCTCGCGACGTTGTCATCGAGCAACAGGACGGGGAGATCGGGCGACTGCGAGACGATCTGGCGCGCCACAAGGGCGTGCACCGTGAGAATGGCCGCCTGCAGCGTCGGAACCACGGCTTGCAGCGTCAGATCGAGCGGCTGGAGCGCGAGAACGAGCACCTGAAACAGCAGTTGGGAGCCGAGCGCCGCGCGGGACGCCGGCAAGCCGCGCCTTTCGCCAAGGACCGACCGCAGGGTCGCGGCGGCCGTCCCGGCCGGCGGCCCGGTGTGCGCTATGGCCGGCAGGGGCGCCGCCCGTGTCCGGCGCGGGTCGACGAGACCATCGCGGCGCTGGCGCCGACGAGCTGTCCGGACTGCGGCGGCGCGGTCGAAGTGACCGGCGCGGCGTCGCAGTATCAGGAAGACCTCCCCCCGGTGCGCCCGCTGGTGCGCCGCTTCGACATCGAGGTCGGCCACTGCTCGCAGTGTCGGCGGCGTATCCAGGGCCGGCACGCCCTGCAGACCTCCGACGCGTTGGGGGCGGCCCGCGCACAGCTCGGTCCCGGTGTGGTCGCGCTGGTCGTGGAGTTGCACACCCACGGCGGCCTGCCGCTGGCCAAGGTCGCCGACCTGCTGCAGACCCGCTTCGGCCTGCAGGTGACGCCGGGGGGCCTCGCGAATCTGCTGCATCGTGCGGCACGCGACGCGCGGCCGGCCTACGAGGCGTTGCGCGAGCAGGTTCGCAACGCTCCGGTGGTCACGGCCGATGAAACCGGTTGGCGCGTCGGCGCCCGCAGTCACTGGTTGTGGGCGGCCGTCACCCCGACGACGACCGTCTACGCCATCTGCGCGGGCCGCGGATTCGAAGACGCGCAAGCGGTCCTGGGAGCCGACTTCGACGGCGTGCTCGTGCGCGACGGATGGGTGGTCTACCGCCGCTACATCAACGGCGAGCACCAAACTTGTCTGCAGCACCTGCTTCGACGCTGTGAGCATCTGCTCGAGGATCATCCCCGCTGCGGGTGGGCCGCTCAGGTGCAGGCCACCTTGCAGGCCGGCCTCGCGCTGCGCGACCGGCGCGATGCCGGCGGTCTGAGCGACCACGGCTTGGCCACCGCCCGCGGCCGACTGCTCGCCCGGCTCAGCCGGCTGATCGACAACCCGCCGCCGCACGACGAGGCCGAGTGCTTCGCCAACCATCTGGCCAACGAATTCGGCGCCATCTTCACGTTCCTGTGGAACCCGTCGGTCGACGCCACCAACTGGCGCGCCGAACAAGCCATCCGGCCCGCCGTCGTCATCCGCAAGGTGTGCGGCGGCAACCGCACCCGCAAGGGCACCGACACCCAGCAGGTCCTCGCCAGCGTCGTACGTACCGCACGCCAACGAAACCTCGACCTGCCTGCGCTGTTCGCCACGATGTTGCGCGCCCCCGACTCGATCGTCCCCGACGGATTCAACCTTCCGCCGCCGACCGCGTGAGCGGCAGCGCGACACTACCGAGCCGATGCACGACCGCGAACCGGCGGCTGACCGCCGCGCCGGGTGAATGCCGAGAACGTTGACACCCAAGGCCGAGCAACCCGATGCCCGGGTCGGGTGCTTCCAGCCGTAGCTGGCCTCCGCAGCCCAGCAGACCTACTCTTCGTGCCCGGGCAGCCGACGCACCCCGTCCTCGGCTTCCGGCTGCGGCGTGGGTAACAGTGCAGCCACCTCGGCCTCCCGCGCAAGACGCAACGCCCGCCAAAGGAAACCTCGGCGTCGCTCGACTTCGACGTGCCAGGCCCATTCCACGCCCGTGTCTATTGACGAATCACCCGGTAAACGAAGACTCGCCCGGGTGTTCAAGTAGCCCGTCGGGCGGATACCCCGTGACGACTGCCAGCCCCGAATCGCCGCCCGCGTCCGCGGGCCGAACAGGCCGTCCGCAACGCCCGCGTCGAAGCCCTCCGCGCCGAGACCCTGCTGGATCAGCCGTCGCGTGGCGCGGTCCAGGCCCAACCCCTCCTCGACGACCGGCCCGTTGCAGCCCCACGCCCTTACGATGCAACCCGAACCGCCACCGCGCGAACGGCACTCCGACAGCGCCGCCTGCCGAGCCCCGTCCGCCGAGTCATACGATTCCGCCCAGCCCACCGCGGTACTGTCGGCGTCCTGGTCGGCTGCATACGCCCCGCACCGGGCGAACGTCAGCACCACCGAGCACCCCACGCCGCATTCCGACAGCGCTGCTTCCCATGCGGCCGCCTCGGTTTCGTAGTCCACCGCCCAGCCGTACTGCTCGCCTCTACGCTCGTCGACCGCCAGCGCCCCCACGGGAGTCTGGGCGGCGGTCGGCAGCGCCGCACACAGGGAGACGCAGGCAACGAGCCAGCACCGGACGAGCGCCTTCATCGTCTCCATTCGACTCCGGGTCGGCCTCCCGTCAGATCGGAGTGGCCGCCTCCTCCACCCATTCGCTGTCGTTCTACACACACCCTTGCAGAAGCGCAGGCGAGCACCTTTATCGCATCAGGCGATTGTGCCTGTCAATCGTTGCTGGCGGCGCCTTACCGACTCCTTCCTGTCAATTCTTATGAAGTCCAGAGAGGCAATGCTTGTGTAAGGAACTTTCATTGGACCTTTCGCTTGCGGCTATCACCTTTGATAGTGACGAAAAAGGCGCAGGACGGTATCTTGTACACCGTACAGATACCCTCGGTCTCGCTCTCCCCGCGAGGGCGGGCGGCGCATGGGGGGAGGGAGCGAGACCGTAACCGAGCCCGCGGGCGTTGCCGGGGGAGGAAGCAAATCGTCATGGGCGAGCAAGCCGCGTTCGAACGCATCCTGACGTTGTTGCACGACTCGATGCTCGACGACGCCCACTGGCCGGGCGTCTCGGCCCTCATCGACGAGGCCTGCGGCCTGACCGGCAATGACCTCATCGTGTCTTCATTTAGCGGGTCCGGGTAAAAAATCCGCGTGTCGGGGGTAAAGGTCTTGCTGCGCGGTGCCGATAGAAGAGGAGCGTGGGCCTGCTGCGCCGCATACGCGCCATCCTGGAGCAATCCCCATCCGAGCAGGACCCTCGCGACGTTGTCATCGAGCAACAGGACGGGGAGATCGGGCGACTGCGTGACGATCTGGCGCGCCACAAGGGCGTGCACCGTGAGAATGGCCGCCTGCAGCGCCGGAACCACGGCTTGCAGCGTCAGATCGAGCGGCTGGAGCGCGAGAACGACCACCTGAAACAGCAGTTGGGAGCCGAGCGCCGCGCGGGACGCCGGCAAGCCGCGCCTTTCGCTAAGAAGCGGCCACAGGGTCGCGGCGGCCGTCCCGGCCGGCGGCCCGGTGCGCGCTATGGCCGGCAGGGGCGCCGCCCGTGTCCGGCGCGGGTCGACGAGACCATCGCGGCGCTGGCGCCGACGAGCTGTCCGGACTGCGGCGGCGCGGTCGAAGTGACCGGCGCGGCGTCGCAGTATCAGGAAGACCTACCCCCGGTGCGCCCGCTGGTGCGCCGCTTCGACATCGAGGTCGGCCACTGCTCGCAGTGTCGGCGGCGTATCCAGGGCCGGCACGCCCTGCAGACCTCCGACGCGTTGGGGGCGGCCCGCGCACAGCTCGGTCCCGGTGTGGTCGCGCTGGTCGTGGAGTTGCACACCCACGGCGGCCTGCCGCTGGCCAAGGTCGCCGACCTGCTGCAGACCCGCTTCGGCCTGCAGGTGACGCCGGGGGGCCTCGCGAATCTGCTGCATCGTGCGGCACGCGACGCGCGGCCGGCCTACGAGGCGTTGCGCGAGCAGGTTCGCAACGCTCCGGTGGTCACGGCCGATGAAACCGGTTGGCGCGTCGGCGCCCGCAGCCACTGGTTGTGAGCGGCCGTCACCCCGACGACGACCGTCTACGCCATCTGTGCGGGCCGCGGATTCGAAGACGCGCAAGCGGTCCTGGGAGCCGACTTCGACGGCGTGCTCGTGCGCGACGGATGGGTGGTCTACCGCCGCTACATCAACGGCGAGCACCAAACTTGTCTGCAGCACCTGCTTCGACGCTGTGAGCATCTGCTTGAGGATCATCCCCGCTGCGGGTGGGCCGCTCAGGTGCAGGCCACCTTGCAGGCCGGCCTCGCGCTGCGCGACCGGCGCGATGCCGGCGGTCTGAGCGACCACGGCCTGGCCACCGCCCGCGGCCGACTGCTCGCCCGGCTCAGCCGGCTGATCGACAAGCCGCCGCCGCACGACGAGGCCGAGTGCTTCGCCAACCATCTGGCCAACGAATTCGGCGCCATCTTCACGTTCCTGTGGAACCCGTCGGTCGACGCCACCAACTGGCGCGCCGAACAAGCCATCCGGCCCGCCGTCGTCATCCGCAAGGTGTGCGGCGGCAACCGCACCCGCAAGGGCGCCGACACCCAGCAGGTCCTCGCCAGCGTCGTACGTACCGCACGCCAACGAAACCTCGACCTGCCTGCGCTGTTCGCCACGATGTTGCGCGCCCCCGACTCGATCGTCCCCGACGGATTCAACCTTCCGCCGCCGACCGCGTGAGCGGCAGCGCGACACTACCGAGCCGATGCACGACCGCGAACCGGCGGCTGACCGCCGCGCCGGGTGAATGCCGAGAACGTTGACACCCAAGGCCGAGCAACCCGATGCCCGGGTCGGGTGCTTCCAGCCGTAGCTGGCCTCCGCAGCCCAGCAGACCTACTCTTCGTGCCCGGGCAGCCGACGCACCCCGTCCTCGGCTTCCGGCTGCGGCGTGGGTAACAGTGCAGCCACCTCGGCCTCCCGCGCAAGACGGAACGCCGGCCAAAGGAAACCTCGGCGTCGCTCGAACTTCGACGTGCCAGGCCCATTCCACGCCCGTGTCTATTGATGAATCACCCGGTAAACGAAGACCTCATCGTCAGCGAGGGCCCGACCGACGATGTCCGCGTGCTCTTCGTCGGGGCCTACTGCCGGGGGCAGCGCCGGAAAGACGAGGAGCGCGACTACCTCGAGAACTACTATCCCACCGACGAACGCGTACCGCGCTTCCGGCAGTTGCCCGACAGTCGTCTGGTGCACGTCAGCGCCCTGTTCACGGCCGAGGAGCTGAAGACCTCGCCCACCTACAACGAGATGCTGCTGCGGACTGGCGGCCAGGACAGCATGAACGCGCGTCTCGACGGGCCGGACGGCTCCACCATCATCTGGGGCCTCCGCGATCCGGTCGCCTCGGATGGTTGGGGATCTGCGCGGATCGCGATGGTCGAGGGGCTGCTGCCCCATATCCGGCAGTTCGTCCGTGTCCGCCAGGCGCTGGTCCGCGCCGAGGCGCGGAACACGACCGTGACCGCCCTGCTCGACAACCCGCGGGTAGGCGTCCTCCACCTGGACCGGCGGGGGCGGATCATCGAGGCCAACGACCGCGCCCGCGGTATCCTGCGGCACGGCGATGGGTTAGCGGACCGGAACGGGACGCTGCGCGCCCGTGCGCCGGCCGACCAGGTCCGGCTCGAGCGGCTGGTGGGAGACGCGCTGCCGGCCGCCGGCGCGGCCGCCGTCAGCGGGTCGATGCTGCTTCGCCGCTCGCCCGTGTTGCCGCCGTTCGTGATCCACGTCAAGCCCGTGGACGTCCCGCAACCGGACTACGGCGCGCGGCACGTCGCCGCGCTGGTGCTGATCGTCGAGCCCGGACGCCAGCGTCGTGTCGATCCCGACCTGGTCGCCAGGACCCTGGAGCTGACGCGGCCGGAGACTCGGGTGGCGGTCGGGTTGGCGGAAGGCAAGAGCGTGCGCGAGATGGCCCAGGCGACAGGGCACACGGAACGCGCCATCTACTGGCACCTGCGGCAGATCTACCAGAAGCAGTCCCTCTCACGGCAGGTGGACCTCGTGCGGTTGGTGCTCTCGCTCGCCGAACTCGAATGAGAGGCGGCGCTGCCGGCGTTCCTCGGCAGGCGGTGGGCGAGATCACCGGGTCCGGGTCCGGACGCCGCCACCGCGCTCGAGGTCGTCTCACCGGCCGTGCGGTCGACGCGGACCGTCGAACGGCAGGTGACATGCTACTGGTTCGACCTCCCCGGCGGCGGCGACGACATCACCTCCGCAGTCCGGGCACGTCGCCGGCGACGGCAGCCGCACATCGACCGCAAAACGCGCCAGGCAGCCCGAGCACCGTCCCGGTCTCGTCTCCCGCCGCGCGGGATGCATCGCCGGAAGATGAGCGCCAATCAGCCGTTGGCCGCTCACCGATTGCCGTCCCTGACTTCCAGATCCGCCGCGGCTCGACCACTCTCCGCTCAGCCGGGTAGGACCTCCAGTCTACGCGAGGCGTACGGTTCTTGATGTGGTATGGTGCGCGTTCGCCATGCCGCCGTCGTGTTCCGCCTTCCGTTGCTTCGTGGTCCTGCTGCTCGTTGCCGCCGCCGGCTTGCTCGCGCGACCGGCCGATACCGGCACGCGGCCGTTCGCCGGCATCGTCGATTCCGCCGCCCGCCGGCACGGCGTCGACCCCGACCTGGTGCACGCCGTCATCGCCGGCGAGTCCGGGTACCGCGCAACTGCGCAATCGCCCGCCGGAGCCCAGGGCCTGATGCAGCTGATGCCGGGCACGCAGCGCGACCTCGGCGTCGCCGATGCCTTCGACCCCCGGCAGAACGTCGACGCCGGCGTCGCCTACCTGCGACGTCTCACCGACGAGTTCGGGACCGTGCTCGCCATCGCCGCCTACAACGCCGGGCCCGGCGCCGTGCGGCGCTACAACGGCATCCCGCCATATGCGGAGACCCGCGCCTACGTACGGGCCGTTCTCGACCGCGGCCGGCCAGCTGTCGAGGAACATGACCCGTCCAAGGACCGGGCGCTCGCCGTGGCCGAGGCGGACGCCGGGGGTCACCCGCCTGGACCGCCGTCAAGTAGCTCGGGTTCGCGGCGAACGGCAGGTGGTAGTAGTTGAAGACCAGGGACAGCTCGGTCCCTGTCGAGAGCGTCTGCCGCACGACCACGTTGGCCTGACGGACCTCGGCCTGGCTGTGGTTCCGCCAGCCGTCGGTCCGGAAGCGGCTGATACTGCCCATGAACCGCGTCCCGCGGTCATTGCGGCCGTCGAACCGGAGCTGCTGCCGCCTGTAGCCGTGGCTGCCCCACTGCAGGTCGGGGCGGAACGTCAGCCGCCGCGTCGTATTGCGCGCGGATGCGCGACCGGCTGGCCGAGAGGGTCCCCACGTCAGGCACGACCATCAGCTTCAGAAGCAGGTAGTAGATCGGGACGTGGACGCGCCGAGAATGACACCGGTCGACGTCCACTGCGCGAAGCTGATGCTGTAGCTCGTCGTTTCTTCCAGCACGGAGAGCACGAGCGGGTTGAACGCGATGCCCATGGGGGTCGCCAGCTCGCCGGCGGCCACGCCGTACAGCACCGCGAGACTCGCCGCCGCCGCCATGCGACCGAACAGCCGATTCGCCGCCGTCGAGCGTGGCCACCGCCAACCGGGCGACCGACAGCGCAATGGGGGTCATCATCACGATCGTTGAACTGAGCGGCGGCGTTGTTCTGTTCAGCCGCCCGCCGATACCAGGTGACCGCCTCAGCCTCGTTCTGCGGAACACCCAGGCCGTACTCGTAGTCCAGGCCGAGCTCGAACTGAGCGTCCGCGTCACCCTCGTGAGCCGCGAGCCAGATCTGAGCGTAGGCGTGATCCTGTTCGGCCGCCCGCCGAAACCAGCCGGCTGACTCGGCGTCGTCCTGCAAAACGCCCGGGCCGTGTCACGGTGACCGACGCACCCGATGCATCGTCAGCAAACTGTGTCTCGGCGATTCATTGCTGCGCACGCTGGACATCGACGAACCTGCGCGCCAGGTCCTCGTTCGACCGCGCCAGCAGCGCCTCTTCGCAGAGCCGGTCGCCGAGCTCACGCGCCACGTGGTCCGAGAAGGACCGGAATCCGTACAACCGGCGCAGCTCGGCAAGATGCTCGTGCCGGGTCTCGGACCGCACCGCGACCGCGTAGTCGGCCAGTTCGTACCCGTCGAGGTCGAGCTGGCGACCGATGAAATCCACCACCGCCGGCGGAATGAACTCGCCCTCAAGATCAGGTGCGGACTTTGACATCTGACGCCTCCGGCAGTTGTGGCTGCGCGACGAGGAGAGTGAGCCACTCGACTACGCGGCGGAGCTCGGCCGCCGCCCGCCCGCCCGGCTGGTACTCGCTGACCGTCAGACCGAGCGCGCTGGCGTCTCCCCAGGCGGTCCGGTGACCGAGGGTATGCGGACAGACACGCAGACCGATACCCTGGATGGCCCGGCGGGCTTGGTCGGCCCGCTGCCCACGGGGCGGGACCGCGACGAGCACAGCTACGGCGAGGGGATCGCGCGCCAAGGCGAGCACCTGGACGCTACTCGTTCGCCGTACCTGAATCGGTCGCTCGGGGCGAGCTCCGGCCGCTCAGAAACCCCGCTGACGGCGGTCGCTAACCGTACTTTCCGTTCCATTGCTCCCCAAACCCCAAGCCTCTCCCGCCTCTACTCCAGGTCCGCAACGGCCGCACGCAGCTCCGTCAGGTGCAACGACCGGATGGGGGTCGCTCCGGCCTCCGGCGCCGGGTCCGCCCAGGCAGGTACGGTCCGTCCACGGTCCGCGTACACCGCGTCGAGCGCCTCCCTCAGCTCCGTGAGGTGAACGCGCCTGACCGGCGTGACGCCGGGTGTCAGCGTCGCGTCGGTCCACCCGAACGCCGACAGACCGGCGTCCTCCCGTAGCGCGTCGATCCGCGCCCGCAGCTCGAGGAAGTGAATCGCCTTCACCGGCCTCGGCCCCCGCTCGATCGGGTCCGTGAACACCGTCGGCGACGCCTGGAACACGGTCACCCGCTCGCCCGCCGCCAGCAGGGACCCCGTCCGCGGCCCGCCCCCGTTCGCCGCCACAGCCCAGATCACCGCCCCCGGACCCGTGCCCGAAGCCCCCGCGGTCACCGTCAGGAAACCCGACTCGCTCGCCGCCGCCCACCCGCAGGTGGACCCCGTGGTCACCGTGACCGCGCCCGTGCCCGCCGGCCACAGCACGTCGCGGTGCAGCGGCGCCACCGTGAACGCGCACGCAACGGTTACCGAGAACGTCTGCGTCGCGGACCTGTTCGAGCCGTCCGCGTCGGTCGCCGTCACGGTTACGGTCGCCGCTCCCGCGTCGAGCGGCACGAGAGTCGCCGTGCTCCCCACCGCGGCAGCCGTGACGACGGCGGGGGCCGACGACACCGCCGTATAGGTCAGCTCGTCGCCGTCGGCGTCCCGGAACGCCGGGCCTGCCTCCACCGCCAGCGGCGCTCCACCGACCTCCAGCATGCGATCGGGAAGCGTGCCCACCGTTTCCGGCCCCCGATTGGGCGGGGGTGGCGGCGGCAGGGGGGGTGGTGGCGGCGGCGGCGGCGACACGGACCCGTCGACCTTGTGGCCGGCGGCGTCCGGCACCGCGTCGTGCGTCAGCAACGCGGCGGTGGTGGAGACGCCGGCGAGCGTGATGGAACCGCCGGCAAGCTCTAGGGCGTCGGCCGGGACGCCGACCCCGTCGCTGTCGCTGTCCCCCGCCCGCACCACGTAGCCGAAGTACAGCCACTGCCAATTGAAGTTCTGGTCGAAAGCGGCCTGCCGCGGCGTGTTTCCGATGGTCACTTCCAGTTGGGGATCGCCGGTCACCTCCACGGCTCTGTCGAAATGCACCCGAAACAGGATCCTCTCGCCGGCGCCATAAGTATCCCCGTTGGCGGGAGACCCGTAGATCAGCACTTCGTCCACCGCGGGCGGCTCGATCACGGTACCGTCCACCTGGTGGTCCGCCGCGTCCGCCACCGCGTCGTGCGTCAGCACGGCGCCGGTGGTCGAGGAGCCGGCCAAGTTGATGGAGCCGCCGGCGGGATCCAGGGCGTCGGCGGGGATGCCGACCCCGTCATCGTCACTGTCCCCCGGCTGCACCACGTAGCCGAACAGCAGCCAGTGGTCGTGGAAGACGCCGCGGTAGGTGGCCTGCCTCTCGTTGCCGCCGACGTCCAGCTCCAGGCGGGGGGCGCCGATCACCTGCACGGCCCTGTTGAAATAGACCTGGACCCAGATGATCTCGCCGACGCTGTAGGCGGCAGCGTCGGCGGGAGAGCTCAAGAACAGGAGGCTGCGCAGGGCCGGCGCCTCGATCCGGCTCCCGTCGACCTTGCGGTTCCGCCCACCGGAACTCCCGGCGTGCGTCAGCACCGCCGCGACGGAGGACCCGGCCAGGGTGATGGAGCCGCCCGCCGGATCCACGGCGCCGGCAGGTGCGCTCACCCCGTCGGAATCCAGGTCTCCCGCCTCCACCCTGTAACCGAAGAACAGCAACCGCGGGTCGTCGTCCGGAAAGCGGTAGGTGGCCTGCCGGGGAACGCCGCCCACGTCCAGCTCCAGGCGGGGCTCGCCGGTCACCTGCACGTCCTTGTCGAACACGACGAGATACCCGATTGTCTCGCCCTGGCCGTAGGTGTCGCCCTCGACGGGGGTCTCGTAGAAAAAGGTGGTCACTATGGTCGGCACCGCGTCCTGCGCCGCCAACTGCGCCGGATACGCGATGAGCGCGCTCGATGCGATGAGCAGCCATGTCGGCCAACGGTCCGCGTTCACCTCGCCGACATCTCCGCAAATTTGCCCATGGGGGGATTGTCCCGTTCGTTGTTGAACTTCCGGTGACGGACTTCCGGTCTCCTCTACGAGGTACGTAACACCCAGGCTGCCGGGAAATCTCCATCCAGCACGACACGCCGGCCGGCTGCCCGGCGCACGTCTGATCGGGGCGGAACCTCACGGGCGATGACCGGACATCGGAGGTCGCCACCGTGCCGGACAACGAGGCAGGCGCTCCAGAGACCCGCACCCCCGAAGCCGGTGACCCGACTCCACCGAGGCGCGGGCCGGCCGCCGCAGACGTACCGCCCGCCGAGTTCCGCAACGCCACCAACCTGTTCTGCGCCAGCGCCCGGAACACCCCGTTCGGGAACTGCTCCAGGGTACGCCTCGAAGTCCGCCGGGTTCGTGCTGTTCACGATCGACTGCCAGAACAGGCCTTCCAACTCTGCGTCCGCCGCCGCCGGCGCGGCCGGCGCGTTCGCCGACGGTGTGGAAGTCACGGCCGCCGAGGCCGCTGCACCGGACGCGCCAGCGTCTTGAAGCGCCTCGACCGCCCGGGTGTTCAAGTAGCCCGTCGGGCGGATACCCCGTGACGACTGCCAGCTCCGAATCGCCGCCCGCGTGCGCGGGCCGAACAGGCCGTCCGCAACGCCCGCGTCGAAGCCTTCCGCGCCGAGACCCTGCTGGATCAGCCGTCGCGTGGCGCGGTCGAGGCCCAACCCCTCCTCGACGACCGGCCCGTTGCAGCCCCACGCTCGCACGATGCAACCCGAACCGCCACCGCGCGAACGGCACTCCGACAGCGCCCCCTGCCGGGCCCCGTCCGCCGAGGCATACGACTCCGCCCAGCCCACCGCCGTGCTGTCGGCGTCCTGGTCGGCTGCATACGCACCGCACCGGGCGAACGTCAGCACCACCGAGCACCCCGCGCCGCATTCCGACAGCGCCGCTTCCCATGCGGCCGCCTCGGTCTCGTAGTCCACCGCCCAGCCGTACTGCTGGCCTCGACGCTCGTCGACCGCCAGCGCCCCCACGGGAGTCTGCGCGGCGGCCGGCAGCGCCGCACACAGGGAGACGCAGGCAACGAGCCAGGACCGGACGAGCGCCCTCATCGTCTCCATTCGACTCCGGGTCGGCCTTCCGTCAGATCGGAGCGGCCGCCTCCTCCACCCATTCGCTGTCGTTCTACACACACCCTTGCAGGAGCGCAGGCGAGCACTTATCGCATCAGGCGGTTGTGCCTGTCAATCGTTGCTGGCGGCGCCTTGCCGACTCCTTCCTGTCAATTCTTATGATGTCCAGATAGAAAATGCTTGTGTAAGGAACTTGCATTGGAACCTTTTCGCTTGCTTCCATCACCTTTGATAGTGCCGAAAAATGCGCAGGAACGGTATCTTGAACACCGTACAGATACCCTCGGTCTCGCTCTCCCCGCGCGGGCGGACGGCACAGGAATGCCCGTAAGTTGTTGAGTAATCAAAGATTATTACGCTTGGACCGACCCGGAACCAAGAGGACGAATTCGGCCGTGGTTGACAGGACGCCCCAGTGCGCTACGCTACCAGGATGACTCGTGAACACCCGATCTTCGCCATCGCCATCGCGGCCGTCGTCTGGTGCGCGGCACCCGCGGCCAACAACGTCTCAACAGCCCTTGGGCAGGAAGAGGCGCGGACCGAGCAGCTTGAGGAGCTTCGGCAGCGCCTCGAAGAAGCCCGCACCCGGCTCGACCTGACCGACGAGCAGGTCGCGCAGGTCAGACCCATCCTCCGCGCCGGAGCCGAAGCCTTGCGCGGGGTGCTCCAGGAGCACGGGATCGATCTCCGGGACCGCTCGGGCGGCGCCAATCGACTCCGGTTCCGTCAGCTTCGCCGCCTCCAGCGCGATCTCAACGCCGTGCGGGAGCAGACGCTCGAGGACCTCGACGCGGTGCTGACCGACGAGCAGCTCGAGACCTACAAGGCGATCCAGGAGGAGAACCGGCAGGCGATGCGGGAACGCCTGCGCCAGCGCCGCTGACGATGGACGGTATCGGACTCCGGCTGCTCGCTTTCCTGTTGGTCTTCGTGGCGGCGGAGTCCACGTGGTCGCTCCGCGCAAGCGCCGCACCTACAACCTGCGCGACTCGCTGGCGAACGTCGGGATCGCGGTCGGGAACAACCTGATCCGGCCGCTGTCGCTGGCTTGGAAAGTACGTCGTCTTCTCGTGGGTCGAGCCGTTCCAGGTCTACGTGCTGCCGTTCACGGGCTGGGCGTTCCTCGTGACGTTCCTGATCGCCGACTGCGCCTACTACTGGTACCACTGGTACCACCGGCTCAGCCACGAGGTCCCGGTGCTGTGGACGATGCACCACACGTACCACTCCAGCCCGTGGATGAACCTGACGACGGCGGTGCGGCTGAACTGGGTCGCGAACTTCGTCAGCCCGTTCTTCTTCGCGCCAGTTCATCCTGCTGGGGGTTTCGCCCGAGTGGATGACGGCCTCGCTGGCGCTGGGCCTGTTCTACCAGTTCTTCCTGCACACCGACGCGGTGCCGCCGCTGGGGTGGCTCGAAGGCAAGCTGCTCAACACGCCCTCGGCCCACCGCGTGCACCACGGGTCGAACTCGGTGTACATCGACCGCAACTACGCGGGCGCGCTCATCGTCTGGGACCGGCTGTTCGGGACGTACCAGGCGGAGGTCGAGCCGGTACGCATTCTTCGGCCCGCATCGCGCGACACGATTCGAGGTCGGAGACGATATCTTCCTCTGCCTCCTCACGATGAGGGTCGTGCCCTTGGGGATGGCCGGCGTCATGAGCGGAGGTGACGGCGGACAAGGAGAACTCGATGGAGCGACTCAGCGCCATCATCGACTCGGTGAACGCGTTCGTGTGCGGGTTGTTTGCGGGAAGGGGCGGAATCCTACGCTAAGGACAGTGATCGATACAACTTTACCAACTGGCGTGACGCCCCAGGCCCGTGATTCCTGGGCTCGCGCCCGCGAACGTGGCAACGTAGTAAGGTCAAACACGTGCTCCGTCGGCGTCGAGGACGCTGCACTCCGGTTCAGGTGGCGAGGACCTTCTCCGCCCTGCTCGCGCAACTCTCCCTGCGGACCGAGGTACCTGTAGAGCGTCACGGGCTTGATCCCGAGTTCACTGCAGAGCTCGGACACTGACGTGTCTCGGTGTGCCATCGCGGCCTGGGCCAGCCGCACTTGGGCTCTCCGACAGCAGGAACTTCCTGCCACCCTTGCGTCCGCGCGCACGCGCAGCCTCGAGTCCGGCCATTGTGCGTTCACGGATCAGCTCCCGCTCGAACGTCGGCCAGCGCAGCGAAGATGCCGAACACGAGGCGGCCGTCCGCGATGGTGGTGTCGATCTGCGCGCCTTGGCCGGGGCCGTCGCACGCCGCATAGCCGCCACCACGCGAAACGCCAACCGCAGCGACGGAACACAGACCACACCCACTGCCGCCGCCGGCCTGCCGCCCGCCACCCGACCGCGTACAGCTCGTCCACCGCCACCAGAGTTCCGGAACCGTCAGCCGCCGTCGACTGTCGCTCGCGCGATCGGCCAAGCCGACGCGCTGCCGCGGCGGGTACTCCGCGGCCCCGAACAGCTCCCGCTGCCGTAGCGCACGCGTCCACCTCGGCCGCCGTCGCCGGACGCAACCCGCTGCCGGTCGTCCACCTCGATCGCGAACAGGCACCTTTCCACACCGCAAGGCACGGCGAAGTAGAAATCGTCGCCCATCAGGTCTGCTGGGGCTGACGGTAGGAGGTTGGGATCATCTCCGCGGGCGAGCGGTTCGCCGACCGCCCAAAGAACTCCAGGCACTTGTGCGCGATGGGTTTCCTTCTCCCCTTCTCGGTGAGCACGCAGCAATAGTGGTTGCCGGGTTCGAAGAAGCCGTCGCCCAGTTCGACGAGCGCACCGGTTTCGAGGTATCGCTCAAGAAAGCCGCGCCATCCCAAGGCGACCCCCTGCCCGGCCGCGGCCGCCTTCAGCGTGTAGACGTAGCTGTCGAAACCGAGGTAGCGGGGTGCGCGCACCGGACGTCCGGCGGTCCCGAACCAGTCGTCCCACGTCACCCAGGTTTGGTCGGGCCGCGTGAGCCTGAGAAAGGTGAGCCCGCTCCAACCACTGACCGGTCCGCGGAGGACCTCGGCGTGGGTTGCGGCATAGCCGGGCGAGCAGACCGGCCTCACCGCTTCGTCCTGGATCACCACGCGGTCCTGCGCTGCGAGTTTCGCTTCCCACTCCATCAGCACGTCTGCGGTCGGCGCGGGAGGCAGGTTCCGCATGTCGTAGTGGAAGGTCAGAATGCGGATGCTGACCTGTTCGCCAAGCGCTTCGCGCAGCGACTGGTACCGCGGCAGCAACCAGAAGTGCGACGAGTCGTGCGAGCAGGCAATCACGACCTGTTCTCCGCCCGGCCAGGCGGTGAGCTCGGCGACCGCCGCCCGGATGATGCCCAGACCCGTGCTAACGCTCCCATGGAAGCGCTTGCCGGCATCGGTCAGGGTCACGCCGGTCCGGGACCGTTCGAGCAGCCGGGTGGCGAGCTGCTTTTCGAGGTTGGCCACCTTGTGGCTGATGGCGGGCTGCGAGGTCCCCAGCTCCCTGGCCGCGCGGGAAAGGCTGCCCAGTCGACCAGCGCTCTCGAAGGCGATCAGGATTCCGGCCCCTGGAATACCTGACGGCTTACTTGCAGGCATACCATCTATAGCATGTAGACACAGTATTCATATTGTAACCGTAGAGCGCTGGCATGGCAAGCATAGGAGTATATAAACAAGTCGGTATATACCTATGCCGAAAGCAAGAGATGGACAGAGAAAGCGGAAACTATACATTTTGATAGCAAAATATAAAATATGCCCGTCTTTACAGGGTCGCGCATCTGTCATTCAGCATAATCAATAGGCGATAGTCGAAAACGCCGCCAATGGCGACTTGACAAATCGGTTTGATGCGAAAAATGCTTGCCTGTGTTCCTGGATACAGTGTCTCGGGAGCACCTGCGAGAACCAGCGGAGCGTGAGTAATTGGACAGATGTGCAGAGACGGTGCCGGTAATGGGGGCGCGAGTGGACTGGGTGCGGATTGGGACGTGGGCGAGCTTCCGTCAGTGGCGTTGACGCGGCGGTTCCTGACGTTGTGCGAACACCATGGCTCGCAACGTCTTGCGGTCAGGCTGGTCGCGGTGGGGCGCAGCGTCGGGGTGTCAGATCTGCCTGCAAGCGATGACTGGACGGCGTGGGACGCTGCGGGGATGCGGGCGGCGGTCGACTACCTCGAGCAGATGCGCGTTCGATGATCGCGCGGCGCTGGTGGCACTCTACGACGCGACCGGCGGCGCCAGTTGGACGGTCAGTACGAACTGGTCGAGCGGCGGGCTCCTCTCCACGTGGTCCGGGGTTTCGGTCACGTCGTGGTGTTCGGACAGGTAGACGTTGCCGTTGAAACGCACCGCCATATCCAGCCGGCCGTGGCTGCTGCTGTCCTCCACCACCACGTCCAGCCCCAGCCCCGCGAAGTACGAATAGAACACGCTGGCGCAGAACCCCTCGTAGCTCGTGATGTCGTTGTTCGTGTACCACTCGTACGGAATGCTGGCGAAGAACGACTCGACCAGCGCCGCGAGCCCCCGGGAAATCGTTGACCAGCAGCAGGTCGTAGAGCCGCGCGCTGTGCGCCACCGGCCGCAATGCATCCCCCGTCATGCGGTTCAGCAGGCTCCGGTTCAGGCTCTGCCGCACCTCCCGGTTCGAATACCCCAGCCGGTAGAACATCTCCGCGCCCCGCGGCTCCGGGCGCTCTATGGTCAGGTAGCCGGTCTGGAACAGCAGCGCGCGGATCCGGCGGCGAACCGGATCTCCATTCATCGATTCGTGCGCCGGCCGCACGCCTCGCTGTCGTCGCTGACCAGGTCTGCCGTGAACGTGCCGTCGGTGGTGATCGTTCCGCTCACGGTGCCCATGACTATGGCGTCGCTTTCGATTCGTCCCCTCCACCGTGATTCGGTCCCCGGACTGCGCTACCGTCATCGGGATCGCGTACGTCCCGGTAGCCTGCCGTTCAGCCACGCGGAGATCCGCAACGGGTCGAATTGAGGCCGGCGTTGCACTTGACCCTTGACATCCGCGCTGGCGAGCACGTCCGACCTCGTCCGTCCATCACCTTTCACGTCCAGGCGGACGCACTCGACGACGACGGGGACACCGCCCCAGCCGGGGTAAGCTGAACAGCCCGTGGCGAAAGTCCCCGCTGCATTCGAGCGGCGATGCATCCCGCCTGACTGCGTTGTTCGGCGGTTACATATGCGCAATATGCGCCCTTCTCACGCCTTGCCAGACGGGCGCCTCGCCGCTCTCGGTGCCACGCGGGGTTCCACCACGGGCTGTGAAGAGTCGCGGTATGCTTGATCTTGCGCATAACCTAATCCAGCGTCCTCGAAACGCGAAAACCCAGGAGGCTGCTGCTCCGGAGGCCAGCGGTGAACCAGAAGAGGGTGCCAGGCCGAAGGTACTCGGCATCGGCGAACCAGGAGCCGCCGCGAACCACACGACGGCCGCAGTCACCATTCCAGCAGTCCGACGTCCATTCCCACAAGTTCCCAACCATGTCCGACAGTCCCGCCGCGTTCATACCGTACTGACCGACAGGGCACGTTCCATCCAGCCTCGTCCCTCTCCCCAACCGGTCGCACCCGGGCTGAGACCCGGACGCCGCACGCTCCCACTCCACCTCGCTCGGCAACCGATACGATGTGCCCGTTCGACGACTCAGCCACGACACGTACTCTTGCGCGTCGTCCCAGCTCACACACGCCACCGGATGACGGTCCGTCTGCGGATAGCCAGGGTCGCGCCACGAATCGCCGTCACATTCGCCGCCCGCACCGCCTCCCGTCGCCGACACGAACGCCCGATACTCCCCAACCGTCACCTCGTAGCGACCCATCGCCAGACCGCCGCCAGCCAGTGCCACCATCTCCGGGCACTCCGCGCAGTCCCGGAAAACTTCGCCGGGCCGGTGCGCCGCGGCGACGGCGCCCGCCGGCTCCCGCTCGCGGAAAGTCGGCCGCCCCGTGGCTGACGGCCAAAGCGCCGCCATCGATGCGCCGTCCAGATAGTCCGTCGCTCGGGCCGCTCGCGACGCTTGCCAACTCCGGATCACCGAACGCGTGTGCCGGTCGAAGCCTGCGGCCTGGATGCCCGCCTGACCCTGACGGCGCGCCGCACGGTCCAGACCCAGCCCTGCCTCGACCACCGCACCATTGCAGCCCCACACCCGAACCGCCGAGTCGTACGACTCCGCCCACCCGTACGCCGTGCTCGCCTCCTGGTCCGCCGCATAGGCCGCGCAGCGCTCGACGGTCAGCACCACCGAGCATCCCGAGTCGCACACCGACAGCGTGCGCTGGGCCGCCGCGGCCGCCGTCTCGTAGTCCACCGCCCAGCCGTACTGGTCGCCCTGGCGCTCGTCGATCCTCATCGCACCCACCGGGGCCTGGGCCGCGGCCGACGCCGACAGGCACACGAACGCGTAGAGAACGAGCGCCGAGCCGACAATGGTCTTCATGGCTGTTCCTCCTGGCTTCGGAGAAGACCTATCCGGGTGAGGCGTCGACATGTCGCCGGAGAGCGTCGACCGATATGCCCGGCTTCAAGCGGTCCGGTACGTCTCGATCAGGTTCAGCGCCGACGACGTCGGCACGAGGCTGGTCTCTTCGAACCCGGCTGCTTCGAGCAGCGACCGATACTGTCGTGCAGTGCGCTCGCACCCGGTGGTCAGCAGCAGCATCTGCAAATCGAATCCGACCGCCGCGGTGTCGGCGAGCGACGCGCTGATGCGTACGGGCACGGCCGGCTCGATCAGCAGCAGGCGCGCATTCCTGGCCATGGCGGCGCGACAGACTCGCAGGATGGTCAAGCTTCGATCGTCGTCCCAGTTGTGGATCACGTTCTTGAGCAGGTAGACGTCGCCGCCTCGGGGCACCGCCTCAAAGAAGTCGCCGTCGACGAACTCACACCGATCGGACAGTCCGGACTGCGCGAGCAACCGTTCCGATCCCTTTCGGCACTCGGCGCGATCGAAGACGATGCCTCTGGCGCCCTTGTACCTGCCGAGCATCCCCGTGAGGAGTCCGCCGTAGCCGCCGCCGACATCCACGATCCTGTTGGCGTCCGAGAAGTCACAGGCATCCGCGATCGCCTGCGACTGGATGATGCTCATTTCGGTCATCGCCTGGTTGAAGACCCTGGAAACACCCGGATCTTCCGCCAGCCACTCGTACAAACTCTTTCCGGCGACGAGCTCCGGAGCCGGCTTTCCCGTGCGAACGACGTCCAATAGCTTGCTCCAGGCCGACCAGACGCGTTGCTGTCCCCGAAACAGCGCCTGTGAGCGCATCGAGCCCGGCGTCTCCGAACAGAGCAATCGTCCCCGCGGGGTCAGTGCGACGACGTCGAGCTCGGCTGCGGTGCACAGTTCGAGGGAGACGAGTGCGCGCAGCAACCGCCTGATAGTCGTGAGCGGAACACCGAGCTCGGTTGCAATCTCCGTCCCGGAACGTGGACCGGCATGAAGATGCTCGAAAATCCCGAGCGAGACGGCGGTATAGATCGCTTGGGGTACCCAGGCCCCCATGATCATCTGTGCGAGGGCCAACCAGGCTTGAGGTTCCCCGGTCTCGCGTTCCGGAGGTTTCTCCATCCATCTACCTCGTCCGACCGCCTCGCCGGCGATGGCATGCGCTTCACTGAAGCGCACGCGCCGACCGCACTATGGCCGGCCCCACGAACCCGCTCCGCCTCACGCTCGACGTTCCACCTTCCCGCCAAGGGCGAGGGTCACGCAGCGACCCCTCGGTGGCCAGCAGGTCCGACTCGGTCTTGCCGGCGCGCGCAGCGCATCCAGGCACCGGCATGCCGCATTACTCTCCTTCGAGAAGGGCGGCCACACGCCGCCGGTCGGCAGCCGCCCGCTCGTACGCCTCTGCCTGGCGGCCAGGGGTCGCCGCGGCGGCCTGCACGTCCCAGTACATGGCGCGCAGCCGCAGTCGGGCTGCTGCAATGGCTCGGTTGTTGCCGCTGACCTTCAACGCCAAGTCGACAACCTGCTGATCCTTTTCGCTCTGGGTCATGCTTTCTTTGTCCTTTCGTGGGCGTCATGTCGCCCGCCCCTGCTGGTCGTCGAATTCGACCAGCCCGTACCAGTTCTGACAATCGTGCAGAGTTCTCAGCCCCCGCCGCGCGCCGGCTCCGGCGGCTTTATCCGGACGGTCACGATGTCCGTGTCGTGAAACTGCTGGTGGCGTACCGAGGATGCGATGTGGCGCAGCAGCCGCAGCGAGACCTCCCGCTCCAGGAGGAGGTCGTCGGGGCGGTCTGCAAGCAGGCCGATCCGGTCCTGTATGTTCTCCTGGCTGGTGGCCGCCACGAACTCGAGGACGGCCTCTGCGCCCTCCCTGCGCGCCGATAGGAACAGGCGCCGACGCTCGCGCTCCCGTGGACGGTCGCCCTCGTTGATGAGCGTCAGCAACGTCTCCTCGCCGGCGGCGTCCAGGCGGTCCACCATCCTCGAGTCCCAGCCGCTACGGGCCGCGAATCCGCCGATGAACTCCCTGATCCGCGGCAGCACGGACACGTCGGCCTCCACCTCCAATCGGCTGGCGCGCGGCGCCGTCACCTCCACGAACAGGGTCATCAGGATCGCCAGGAGGCTGCCGGCGGTGATGCCGTTCTGCAGCAACCCTCCGGCGACGCTCGCCAGCTGCTCGGGAAAGATCATGCCGTTCTGGCAACCGACGCCGAACCAGAACGCGACGCCGGCGATCAATCCCGTGCGATGGTCGATCCCGCCGCGCACGACCTCGGTCATGCCTCGCACGAAGTTGAGGGTCAGCAGCACGGCGAGGTAGGCTCCGGCGACCGGCCCCGGGATGGCCAGGATCATGGCGAGCACCTTGGGCAGGAAAGCGAGCGCGAGCATCGCCGCTCCAGCCACCAAGCCCACGCGGCGGGCGCCCACCCCGGTCAGCTCGATGGTCGAGACGCTGAGCGCGATGGTCTGGGTCGGCATGATGCCGGCGAGGCCCGACAGCAGCTTGCCGGCGCCGTCCGCGGCTACCGCGCCTTGCACAGCTCGGTAGTCCACCGCCCTCGGACGGCGCCACGATACCCGCTGGACGGCGACCGCGCACGTGATCGTCTGGATGGCGGCGAGGAGAGCCACGAACACGAACGCTGGAAGAAGCCCCGCGAACGCCGGTCCGAGATCGAGATCGAGATCGAAGCCCGGCCAGGCGGCCGGCGGCAGCCCGACCCAGGAAGCACGCGCCACGCGGTCGAGGTCGTAGAATCCGAACGCGCCGGCGACCACCGAGCCAGCGGCCACCCCGCACACCGGCGCCCACAAGCGCAGCCTCGCTGCCGCCTTCAGGGAGATGCCGCCGATGACGAGCGCCGTCGCCACGGCGGCCAGCGGGGCACCCGGCGCCGGGATGCCGTCGGGCACGTCGGTCAGCCGTCCGAAGACGACCGGCAGCACCGTGGCCGGCATGAGCATGTTCACGGTGCCTACTAGGGTCGGGGTGAGCAGCCGCCGAAACAGGGAGAGGCGCGCCGAAATCACGAGCGGCAGCAACGACGAAACGACCACGAGGACGGCGAGCAGCCCGGGGCCGCCCTGGGCCAGCGCTGCGGTGCAGATGCCGATGAAGGCCACCCCGGGCCCCGTCATGAGGACGTACCCCGCGCCGATGCGACCGACCGGGATCGCCTGCAACATCGTGCCGGCGCCGCCGACGACCACCGAGCCGAACACCGCCCAGGCGAGGTATGCCTCGGCGCCGCCCGCGGCCCGGATCACGATAGTGGGAATGAAGACGAGTCCGGTGATGCCGAGCACGACGAGCTGCAGGCCGCAACTCACGGCGAGAGCGGCCGGAGGATGCTCGTCAGGCTGGTAGAGAACGCGCTGATCTCGCTGCGGATAGTCGGAGCTCAATCGCGCACCCTCAGCGATCCGTTGCATCCGGCACTGGCCCGCCGTGGTCCAGCCAGTGGGCCAGGTCCGGCGGGACGCGCTCGGCTGCCACGCGCTGGTAGAGCTCGAGCTCCGCCTCGCCCAGCAGGCTGCGCCACTGGCGGTTCTCGCCCTTGGCGAAGAACGCCGCCTTGTCGCTCCACATGTTGCTCGGTCCGAACTGCCGGGCGTTCCGCTTCATGCTTTCGAACCGCGCGGCGTCGACCAGACGCGGCCAGCGCGCCTCGTCCACGGGAATGCCCAGGGTCGCCGACACCCGGCGCATCTGACCGTCCAGGTCGGCCTTGAGATCCGCGTAGTGAAACAGGTGGATGTTCGGGCACCCGCGGTGGCGCCAGAAGCTCTCGGCATGCACGAAGACGGACCAAGCCGGCCACCCGTCCCGCTCTCCCGGCACACCGGGCGTCGTGAGCCATTTGCGGAAAAAGGCGCGCGGATCGTCAGGGATCTCGTCGCGTGGCCACGGCGACTCCCCGTTCAACAGGCGGATATCGGCGCGCATGTTGGCGATGTGCTTCGTCAGTGAGACGAAAATGTCACGCGGGTCGCGCGCAACGACGAGGTAGGTCACCGCCTCGTGGTACGGCAGCCCATCGAGCGGAATGTGGCTCTTGACGACGCGCCGGTTGATCTGGGCGTCCAGACCGGCCATGACCTGATCGATGGGCGCGCGCGGTACGTCGAGCCACGGCGAGAGCTGCCACAGCGGCAGCGGCAGGGCGGTGGACTGATACACGAGCAACGCGCAGATGCCCTGTATCCACGTCGTGCCAGCCTTGTAGGCCGAGCACACGATAATGTCATCGTCCCGCGGCCGGTAGAAGTTCCAACGCTCCCCGTCGAGGAGCCTGTGGCGGTAGATCCGCGTCCGCCGGGGTCGTTCGCCCGCAACCGGGCGCTCAGGCCTCAGCGGTTCCCCTCGTCCTTCGTTCTTCGCGCGATTCAAGTCATCCCTGCCCATTGTCGATCCGACACGATCTCGACCCGACGAGACGACTTCCAGTTCGTCGGATTGGCCCAGCCCCAGCGCCCGCCGAGGCCGAAGACTGGGACCCGCCACGGCCGCGCAACGCCTCGACTTGCGGGCCGTCCAAGTACCCGGTCGACCGGGCGCCGCGCCGACTGCCAACTCCGAATCGCCGCTTTCAGGAGCGCAGGCGAGCATTTATCGCATCAGGCGATTGTGTCTGTCAATCGTTGTTGGCGGTGCCTTGTCGACTACTTCCTATGAATTCTGACGAAGGCCCGGAGGTAAACGCTCAATGCCATTCACTTGACGGACCATTTCAGACATTTACTATAAACATTCATAGCAAGAAAGAAGGCGCAATATCCCGGCTCCCGGCAACTCCGCGCATGACGGCGTCTATCGGCGGAGAGCAGTCAAGCCGAAGATCCGGATCGTGCATACGGTGGACGAAGAACGCACGGTTCGAGGCACAGCCCTTCGAGTCATCCCCGACGCGACGACCGTTGAAGCGCTTGATGGCCGACGCCGCCGACGGCTCTGTCTCGCGCTGCTGCCCGGCATGCAATGGAACCGTCCGCTGGCCGAGACCCAAGCCCGCACGCTCGCGGCCGAGGCGCTGCAGGCGGCGGCTGTGGAAGTGCCGGCGCACCGGGACAACCGAGTCCGGGCGCTCGTGGACCGGGCGGTGCGGCGGCTCAGCATTGTCGCCGATCTGGAAGCGTGATGCTGTTCGTGGTTGAGCTGCGAGACGAGCCCCACGCCCTGGTCAGAGCAGCCCGCGCCGCGACCCAGGACGACCTGCTGGTGTTCTACGACCAGGACGAGTTGCCGTTGATGACGTTCCCAACGGGGAACGTCAGAAAGATCGTCACGGTGACCAGGGAGACCGCATGACCCAACGGGGAGTCTTGCTCTCGTTGTTGCTCCTCGCGCCCTGCTCGGCCACCGGGCAGGACTACTTTCCCGGGTTCGAGGCGGCGGCCCAGACCGATGTCATCCATGTGACGAGCAACCTCCTCGCCCAACCCGACGATGGCCTGTGCGCTTTCGATGCGAATTTCCTGGCTGCGGTGGCTGAACTTGCCCTGGCCCGGAACAGGTTCGAGGCGACTGTCGTCCGGCCGTCGGCGCGGATCGAGGGGGCGAGCGTCGACGTGTCGGCGGGGGTCCTTCCTGTCCTCGACAGCGACTCCTGCGCCGTCGCCACGCGCATTCAACTGGTCATCGGCGGTGACACCGTTGTTCTCGCCGCCGATGACTTCAACCTGCTGACGTGGACCACGACCGTGTTGGTCCGAACAGCCCGTGGAACAAGGTTGTCGGCGGCCTGACACCGGTTGGGGGGGTGCGAATCTAGAAGTGTAACATGGGGTTTGAGCCGGCCAACGGCTTTTCCAAGCTCACGCCGCCTCAAGATGAAACATGGACCGTTTCAGCCCCCACACCCGCCTCAGGCGCTCCCAGCAGCCCACCGAGCGCCCGATGGCCGCCGTCTCGCCGCTCCGCCTGGACAAGCGCCATGGCCGGCCTGAACAGGATCGGTAACGGTATCCGGCTGCAGGCGGAGCTTCGCTACCGGTACGACCTGGCAGTACAGATGCTGGGATTCGACCTGGGACTGATGGGCACGCCCGGGCTCGACTACGACAAGTGGGTGCGTCCCGAGGACGTTCACCATCTGTACGCGCCGGATCGCCGGCATCGCTACGTCGAGGATCCCATCTTCGTCCGGGTGCACCAGGTGTGCGAGGGCATTCTCGAAGCGATGCTCGTCGAGCTGGATAGAGTCGAAGCGGGGCTGTTCAAGGCCGACTATCCGAGGGCCGAAAGGCACGTGCTGATGGCGGCCCGGTTCACGAAGCCGTTCGAGCGCGCGATCACCCTGCTCGGCGAAATGAGCCAACTCGACTATGCGCCGTTGCGCGTCGCTCTCCGCGACGCCAGCGGCATCCAGTCGGCGCGGGCGCAGGGGCGCAAGGACATCATCAAGGATCAGTTCTGGCTGTTCCAGAGCCAGTTGAAACACCGTGGCATCGACTGCTTCGTCGTGTTCGCGAACCACGAGGAGTACCTCCATGAGTACCGCCTGCTCCAGGCGTTCAAGGTGCTGGCGAAGAACATCAACGAGTCGATGTCCCTGCACG
The DNA here is from genome assembly GCA_963662835.3 of Vicinamibacterales bacterium. Lineage (GTDB taxonomy): Bacteria > Acidobacteriota > Vicinamibacteria > Vicinamibacterales > UBA8438 > WTFV01. The sequence continues at coordinate 3,316,674 of CAXXVU020000002.1, read as the reverse complement.
CGCATCTGGTCCAGAACACACTGGGATCGACGGTGATCGGCACGGCCGGTTTTCGAATCATGTCGCTGGGCGAGGTAGCCGCCCTGCCGCTGCTCCCGGACCTTACGCGTGCGCTCGACTGGCTGACGCTGTGGACGAACCTGCGCTTCGCGGACCACTCCGGAATCGTCATCCGCGAGCAGGAGACGGCCCACGACGCGGCGCACAAGTACGACTAGGCGTTGCCCATCGAACCGTGCGATCACGCCTTGATGGTCGAGACGGCGGGCAAGTACTTCGGCGCCATTCGAGAGAACGACAAGGAGGAGTGGAAGCGCCTGTTTTCGGAATCACCGCACTTCGAGGACCCGAAGGGCACGAAACCCTACGTTTCGGAATGGAATCTGGACGTCTTCTTCCGGAACTTCGAGAAGCTGTTTCCGAAAGTGAAGGAGGTTGAACATGGGGTGGTCGGGTACGGCTCCAACCACCTGACAGTGCAATGGCGCATATCGGCGGAGAGCTTCCTGAACCGAATGGACGCGTGTTTCGGCGGCACGGAGACGTTCTACTTCAACCAGGAAGGCCGTATCCTCGTGGCTGTCGCGGAATGGCAACCAGGCGCTCTGGCTCAGGACCTGATGCGACGTTATCGACTGGCGCTGCAGCTCTGAAGGACCTCGAGCACCGGGTGCAGCTCGAGGCGGAAGCGTTGGGCTTCCAGCGCGCGTTCTCGGAAGTCGGCCCGGCCAACGTCAAGGGTATCGAGCTCAACCCGTACGCGGCGGGAGATGGCGCGCGTGTCGGTATGGATCGGCGAGATCCAGTGGATGCGCCGCAACGGTTTCGCGGAAGCGCGCAACCCGATTCTGAAGCCGCTGGACACGATCGAATCCCGGGACGCGATCCTGACGGCCGACAGCGCCGAGCCGGAGTGGCCGACGGCCGACGTCGTGATCGGAAACCCGCCGTTCCTGGGCGGGAAGCTGCTGATCACGCACCTGGGCGAGGACTACGTGTCGAGGATGTTCGCGACCTACGCCGGTCGCGTGCCGGCGGAAGCCGACCTGGTCTGCTACTGGTTCGAGAAGGCGGGCCGGCCAGATCGCCTCCGGCAAGGTGCTGCGGGTCAGGCTCGTCGCGACGAACTCCATCCGGGGCGGCGCGAACCGGCGGGGGCTGCAGGCGGCGACCAACACGCGGCGGATCTTCGAGGCGTGGAGCGACGAGCCGTGGGTGATCGACGGCGCGGGGGTGCGAGTGCCGCTGGTCTGCTTCTCGCGCGCCGGCGACGAGTTAGTATCCGGAGCTCGCCTCGACGGTCGGCCCGTCGATGAGATCTTCACCGATCTGACGGCGCGGCGCGGCGGTGCCGGCGTCGATTTCACCGGTGTCCGGCGTCTTCCGGAGAACGCCGGCGTGACGTTCATGGGCGAAGGGCGGTCCGTTCGACATCGGCGGCGACCAGGCGCGCGAGTGGCTCCGTCTGCCCGCGAACCCGAACGGCCGGACCAACGCCGACGCGCTGAAGCCGTTGGTGAACGGGATGGACCTGACGCGGCGGCCGCCACCCCCCCCTACCGGCTACGCGCCTCCCCTCGACTCAACACGAATCTGGTCGGTACCCTTGCAGGCGCGTGAGCGACCCGTTCCTCAGCCGACGACCATCACCGTCACCGTGGCCCGCGCCGTCCGCCCGTCGTCGCCCACCACCGTGTAGGTGAACGTGTCGCGACCGCGGTGGCCCGGCGCCGGCGCATACCGCACCATGCCGCCGGTCACCGTCGCCGTCCCGTGCACCGCCTCCGCAACCGCGACGATCCGCTGTCCGTCGATGTCCCCGTCGTTCGCCAGCACGTCGATCAGCACCGGCACGTCCCTGTACGTCCGCGCCGTATCGGCGACCGGCGCGCACGCTAAGCGAGCGAGCGCGCCGCGCCGCGCCGGGCTGGGGGCACGGGCCAAGGACGCGCGCGCTACAGCGGCGTCCGCACGAGCCACAGGGCGAACTGCGGTCGGTGCCGTCTCAGCAGCAACGGCCGGCGCCTCGGTTGCGGCAGCCACCGCAACCACCACCGTCGCGGTTTCGGTCAGGCGGCCGGTGTCGCGCGCCGTCACCTGCAGCTCGTACCGCCGGGTTCCCGGCAGGTCCGGACCCATGTAGACGAGGGCGCCGCTGGACGGCGCGATCCTGAAGCGAGTCCAATCACCAGCGGTCAGGGAGTAGGTGACCGGATCGCGGTCCGGGTCGCGGGCCAGTACGACGCCTAGCGGCATCTCGGTCCCGCTTCCCTCCCGTCGCACCGGAACCTCGAACGCGTAGGTCGGCGCCGAGAAGGCGGGCGGGCGGTTGGACCGGGGACCACTCCGCCAGCCGGGCTCCGGGACCGGCGGCAATGCACGTCGAGCGGTCACATACCGACTCGCCGGCGCTGCAACCGCAGGCCGTGCCGCCTCGGCCTGCGCGACACCGGCCTCGGTCGATCCTGACGCGGGTGCCGCGGGAGCTTGCGAGGTCGGTGCCGTCGCCATCGCGGTCGAGCGCGGCAGATCCGGAATGTCGACGACCGTCTCGCGTCGTGCGGTCACCATCATCGGCGAGGGCACCGCCTCGATGGCGTTCTCCGTCGTGGGTTGCGCCTCGCCGACCTCGGCAGGCGAGCGGCGCGGGTCGACCGCGGCCGCCGCGCCGACCGTCATCGGCGCCGCGAGCTGCGCCGCCGTCGGAGCGGGTGGCGCGGCGTCGGTCGGGGCAGGCTCCGAGGTCGAAGCCTCCACCGGCGAGAGCTGACTGCTCGCCGCGGCGTTCACCGACGTGGGCGCAACCTCCCGAGCGAACGGCGCTGCGTCATGCTCCGGCTCCGGCGCCAACGGCTCCGTATCCTCCAGGGCCGCGACATCCGCCAAGTCGGACGCTGGCAGGTCGATCCCGGGTTCGATCCCCAACGTATTCGCGCTCGACGGGGAACTGCCCCCCAGGTTGAGAACGCCGAACATGCTGAAGCGGTGGTCGGCGCGCCCCCCCGCACGATCGTAGCGCTCTCCCGAAATCTCGAGCTGAATCGGAGCGTCGAGAGCACCGGGCATCTGCCCCAGCGAGCCCACCATGGCGCCCACCTGGAGGCGACGGCCGCTGTTCTGCCGCTGTCCGTACGAGCCGAACGGGGTCAGCAGCCGGCCCCCGGGCAGGCGCATCCCGTAGCCGAGCTGCGCGTCGATTCCGGACTGGTCGTAGCCCGGCATGTAGGTATGGATCTGGTCTTGCCACAGAGTCTCGGCTCCGGTGCCCGCGGCGCCCCAGGTCGGCCGCAACGAGAGCGTCAGACCCGGTTCGTACGGACCGGCGCCCACGCTCGCCGCCAAGCTCACGCCCTGCTCCTCATAAGCGGTCGCCGAGTGCAGCACCAGCCGGCGGCCCTGCGCTTCCACCTGCAGGCGCCCCCCGCGCACTCGCAGGCCTGCGGCCACATCGAGTCCCACGCCGGTCTGGCCCGCACCGCCGTCGTGACGCGTGCTGACCGCACCGAACGGGGTGAACGTCACGCCTCCCGGCCCCGACAGCGCCCGCGCCACCTCGACGCCGGCACGCGTGCGCCGCACCCCGGCCGCGAGGTCGTCGATCGTCTCCTCGCCCTCGCCGGTCCCCAGGCGGGCCCAGGACGCCTCGCCCCGCACCCCGATCTCCACGCCGCCACCCACCGTGGCCAACCGCCGTCGGCCTTCCAGCAGTCCCAGCCCCAGCCCCAGCGGGCTCGTCTCGCGCAGTCCGGTCAACGTCCGCACGTGCGTCGCCGTGCCCCGTCCCGCACCCAGCACACCCCACACCGCCGTATCCTCGTTCCCCCAGCGCACGTAGGGATGCACGCGCGTCAGCGTCGTCGAGAGCTCGCCGGCGGAGCCCCCGCGCTCCCAGGTGCTCGCGCCGCCGCTGCGCGCCATCGCCACCCCCAGCAGCCAGTGAGGCGAGAGCTGGGCGTCGATGCCGAGGTACCCCGTGCGCAGATCCCCTCGGTAGCCTTCCACGTCGGTCGGCGCACCCCGGAACGTCTGCAGGTCACCCTGCCCCCATACCGTCCAGCGGGGCCGGCCCAGGGTGGAATCTTCCGCGGCGCCGGAGTCGCCCCCGAATGCCATCAGCACGTCCGTGCTCGGAAGCGCCTGGTCCCAGTCGGGGCCGAAGCTGCTGAACCCCCCGCCGAAGCTGCCGGGCTGGCGCAGCCGCGGGTCGGCCGAGGTCCCCACCATGTCGGTCGCGTCGCCCTGCTGCAGGGTCGCCGCCCGGAACAGCAGCTCGTGCGTCTGCGCCAGGCCGCCGACGACCGGGCGATCCCATGACTGCGGCCCGAACGACTGGCCGGCCACGGTAAGGCGCCGGCTCTCGCCGCCGCCGGTCTCGAGCCGCCGTCCGAGGGTCTGCCGCACGCTGGACAGATGCCCGCGCCCCAGCGCCGCCAGGGTGTCCGTCAGCACCTCGCGGACGAGCCGGTCGCCGACCGTGACGCCGAACACCTGCGTCGCGGTGAGCCCCTCCGGGTCCGCCGCGGTCACCGTCACCGTGGCTGCGCCTCGCACCACCGACGACAGCGTCAGCGTCGACCCGGCAACCGTCACCAGCGTCGCCGCCGGACTCGACGACTCGGCCGTGTACGTCAGCACGTCGCCGTCCACGTCGGTGAAGTACGGCGCCACGTCCAGGGTGACCGCTTCGCCCCCCTCCTCCAGACTCTGGTCGGGAATCACCCCCACCGCCTCGGGAGCATCGTTCACCGGCCAAACCGTCAGCGTCACCGTCGCGGTGTCCGTCAGCCCGCCGGGGTCGGACACCGTGTAGACGAAGCGATCCGGGCCGTGGTAGTCGAGCGCCGGCGAGTACCGCACGCCGCCGGCCTCCACCGTCGTCGTTCCGTGCGTCGGCGGCGTCGCCGCCACCACGCGCAGCCGATCTCCGTCCACGTCCGTATCGTTGGCCAGCACGTCCACCAGGACGGGCTCGTCCTCGAGCGTCTCGGCTTCGTCGTCCACCGCTTCCGGCGGGTCGTTGACCGGCGTCACCGTCATCTTCACCGTCGCCGTGGCGGTCAGTCCGCCCGGGTCGGACACGGTATAGCGGAACTCGTCGCGCCCGTGGTAGTTCAACGCCGGGGTGTATCGCACGCCACCGGAAACCACGGTGGCCGTCCCGTGCTCCGGCGCCGTGACCGACGACACCCGGAGGCGGTCCCCATCCGGATCGCGGTCGTTCGCCAGCACGTCGATGACCTTCGGCTCGTCCTCGCGCGTCTCCGCCGCGTCGTCGGAGGCCACCGGGGCCTCGGGCCGGTCGGTCACGGTCACTTCCACCGCGACACTCGCCGTCTGACGGTCCGGATCGCGAACCGTCACCGTCAGCTCGTACGGGGGCGCGCCCGCCTCGTAGTCCTCGCCCGGGCCCACGTAGGTCACGGCGCCGCTCGATGCTCCGACCGCGAAGCGGGTCGCATCACCGGCCGCCAGCACATACGTCAGGGGCTGGTCGTCGGGGTCGTTCGCCAGCACGACGCCGAGCGCGACGGGCGTCTCCCGGCCATCCCGTTGCTCCTGAAGGGTGAACGCATAGCGCGCGTTGGTGAACGCGGGCGGCTCGGGCACGTGCGCGTCGTCGTCGGTGATGGTCACCGTCGTGGACTCGACCGTCAGGTCGCTCGTCGTCCCGCTCGCCACCAGCGTTTCGGCGTCCTCCTCGACCGCGTCATCCACCGGCGTCAGCGTGAACGTCGCGCTGCCGCCCGGCTCGTTCGCCCCGATCGTCAGGGGGAAGTCCGAGACCGCCGCAAAGTCCTCCCCGGCCGTCGCCGTGCCGCCCGCCACCGACACCGTCACCATCGTCGCCTTGCCCAGCACCGCGCCGTCCAGCGTGCCCGTCACCGTCACCACCGTCGCGCCCGCGCCCTCCGACACCTCGGTCGGCACCGCCGACAGCGTCACCTTGGTCGAGACCGCGGTGTCGTCGTCGTCGTCGTCGGTGATGGTCATCGTCGCCGATTCGACCGTCAGCCCGCTCGTCGTCCCGCTCACCACCAGCGTCTCGGCGCCCTCCTCGGCCGCGTCGTCGACCGGCGTCAGCGTGAACGTCGCGCTGCCGCTCGGCTCGTTCGCTTCGATCGTCAGCGGGAAGTCCGAGACCGCCACGAAGTCCTCGCCCGCCGTCGCCGTCCCGCCCGACACCGACACCGACACCGTCGTCGCCGTGCCCAGCACCGCACCGTCGAGCGTGCCCGTCACCGTCACTACGCGCTCAGCGCTCTCGGAAACCCTGGACGGCGCCGCCGACAGCGTCACCTTCGTCGACGCGGGAGCGTCGTCATCGTCCGTGATCGTCAACATCATCGGCGCCGGCGGCGTCACCCCCTGCGGCCCTTCCATCACCGAGCCCGTCACCATCAACTGCTTGTTGGGGTTGTCCGTCGAATCGTCCACCGCCTTGACCATCAGGCTCCCGTCGCTCTCCATCTGGCCGGCCGGAATCGTGAGCATCGGATCCCCGTGCAGGGTGAAGTCGTCCATGTCCGCCGACGACTCCGGCTTGACGTCGACCTTGACGGTCACGGGCTCGCTCGTCGCCCGGTTCATGCTCACCGACACTTCGCTCTGGCCGTCCTTCTCCTCCATCACCATCGTGGAGAACTTGAACTTCGTCGCCGGCGCGCCCTCGTCGTCGGTGATCGTCAGCGTCTTCGCCGCCGGCGCCGACACGCCCGCCGGCCCCGCCACCGTGCCCGTCACCGTCACCTGCTTGTTGGGGCCGTCCATGTCGTTGTCGACGGCCGCGATCGTCACCGTCCCGGTGCTCGTCGTATCACCGGCGGCTATGGTCAGCGTCGTACCGTTCTGCGTGAAGTCCCCCGAGGTCGCCGGCAGCACCGCGGCCGTAGCCACCGTGACCGTCACGTTCTCGCTCGACGCGCCGGTCAGCGTCGCCGTCACCGTGCTCACCCCGTCGTCCTCCGAGATCTCGTCGGGAGCGAGCACCAGAGTCACCGTCGGCGCGCCTTCGTCGTCGGTGATCGTGAGCGTCTGATCCGCCGGCGAGGAAACGCCGTTGCCGCCCGATGCTGAACCGCTCACCGTCACCGTCTTGTTCGGCGCATCCACGTCGTTGTTCACCGCCGCGATCCGCACCGTCCCCGTGCTCGTCGTCGAACCCGCCGCAATCGTCAGCACCGTCCCGCTCTGCGTGAAATCCGCCGACGTCGCTGGCACCGTCGACACCGACACCGTCACCGCCTCGCTCGACTTGCGGTTCAGCGTCGCGGTCACCGTGGTCGAGCCGCCGCTCTCCGGGATCTCGTCCGGCGACAGCACCAGCGTCACCGTCGGCGTGTCCTCGTCGTCGGTGATCGTCAACGTCTGGTCCACCGGCGCCGACACACCGTTGCCGCCCGACGCTGAACCGCGCACCGTCACCGTCTTGTCCGGTGCATCCATGTCGTTGTTCACCGCCGCGATCCGCACCGCCCCCGTGCTCGTCGTCGAACCCGCCGCAATCGTCAGCACCGTCCCGCTCTGCGTGAAATCCGCCGACGTCGCCGGCACCGTCGACACCGTCACCGTCACGTCCCGACTCGACGCGCCGGTCAACCTCGCCGTCACCGTGCTCTCGCCGCCGTTCTCACCGATCGTCGGCGGCGTCAGCTCCAGGCTCAGCGTCGGAACGCCCTCGTCGTCGGTGATCGTCAACGTCTGAGCCGCCGGGGCCGACACGTTATTGCCGCCCGACGCCGAACCGCTCACCCGCACCGTCTTGTTCGGCGCGTCCACGTCGTTGTCTTCCGCCGCGATCGTCACCGTCCCCGTGCTCGTCGTCGAACCCGCCGTGATCGTCAGCGTCGTGCCCGTCTGCGTGAAATCCCCGGACACCGCCGGCGACACCGCCGACGCCATCACCGTCACCGTCACGTCCTCGCTCGACTCACCGCTCAGCGTCGCCGTCACCGTGCTCGAACCGTCGTTCTCCGAAATCTGGTCCGGCGTCAGAACCAGAGTCACCATCGGCGCGCCCTCGTCGTCGATGATCGTCAGCGTCCGATCCAACGGCGCCGACACGCCGTCGCCACCCGACACCGTGCCGCTCACCGTCACCGTCTTGTTCGGCGCATCGACGTCGTTGTTCACCGCCGCGATCGTCACCGTGCCCGTGCTCGTCGTCGAACCCGCGGCGATCGTCAGTTGCGTGCCGGTCTGCGTGAAGTCCGCCGTGGTCGCCGGCGACACCGCGGACGTCGACACCGTCACCGTCACTTCCTGGCTCGACGTGCCGCTCAACGTCGCCGTCACCGTGCTCGAATCGCCGTTCTCCGAGATCTCGCTCGGCGTCAGAACCAGCGTCACCGTCGGCGCGCCCTCGTCGTCGATGATCCTCAGCGTCTGGTTCACCGGCGGCGACACGCCGTTGCCTCCCGACACCGTGGCGCTCACCGTCACCTGCTTGTTCGGCGCATCCATGGCGTTGTTCACCGCCGCGATCGTCACCGTACCGGTGCTCGACGTGGAACCCGTCGCGATCGTCAGCGTCGTGCCGGTCCGCGTGAAGTCCGACGACGTCGCCGGCGACACCGCAGACGTCGACACCGTCACCGTCACCGCCTCGCTGGACTGGCGGTTCAGCGTCGCCGTCACCGTGGTCGAGTCGCCGTCCTCCGAGATCTCACTTGGCGTCAACACCAGGGTCACCGTCGGCAGGTCCTCGTCGTCGGTGATCGTCAACGTCTGGTCTGCCGGCGCCGACACGCCGTTGCCGCCCGACGCCGTGCCGCGCACCGTCACCGACTTGCTCGGTGCGTCCACGTCGTTGTTCACCGCCGTGATCCGCACCGTCCCGGTGCTCGTCCTCGAACCCGCCCTGATCGTCAGCGTCGTGCCCGTCCGCGTGAAGTCGGACGAGGTCGCGGGCGTCGTCGACACCGTCACCGTCACGTCCTCGCTCGACGCGCTGCTCAACTCCGCCGTCACCGTGCTCTCGCCGCCGTTCTCACCGATCGTCGACGGCGACAGCTTCAGACTCAGGGTCGGAACGTCCTCGTCGTCGGTGATCGTCAACGTCTGAGCCGACGGGGCCGACACGCCGTTGCCGCCCGACACCGAACCGCTCACCCGCACCGTCTTGTCCGGCGCATCCACGTCGTTGTTGCGCGCCGCGATCGTCACCGTCCCGGTGCTCATCGTCGCACCCGCCGCAATCGTCAGCACCGTGCCGGTCTGCGTGAAGTCTCCGGCAACCGCCGGCGACACCGCCGACGCCGACACCGTCACCGTCACCGCCTCGCTCGACGTGCGGTCCAGCGTCGCCGTCACCTGGCTCGACCCGCCGTTCTCTGGAATCTCGTCGGCCGACAGAACCAGCGTCACCGTCGGCGTCGCCTCGTCGTCGGTGATCGTCAGCGTCACCGCCGCCGGGTCCGACACGTCGTTGCCGCCCGACACCGAACCGTTCACCGTCACCGTCTTGTCCGGCGCATCCACGTCATTGTCGTGCGCCGCGATGGTCACCGTTCCCGTGCTCGTCGTCGCACCCGCGGCGATCTCCAGCACCGCGCCGGTCTGCGTGAAGTCCGTCGACGTCGCCGGCGACACCGCAGACGTCGACACCGTCACAGTCACCGCCTGGCTCGACGTGCCGCTCAGCGTCGCCGTCACCGTGCTCGATCCGGCGTTCTCCGAAATCTCGTTCGACGTCAGCACCAGCGTCACCGTCGGCGTCGCCTCGTCGTCGGTGATCGTCAGCGTCTGATCCGCCGGGGCCGACACGCCGTTGCCGCCCGACACCGAACCACTCACGGTCACGTGCTTGTTCGGCGTATCCACGTCGTTGTTCTGCGCCGCGATCGTCACCCTCCCCGTGCTCGACGTGGAACCCGCGGCAATCGTCAGCGTCGTGCCGCTCTGCGTGAAGTCCGACGACGTGGCCGGCGACACCGCGGACGACGACACGGTCACCGTCACCGCCTCGCTCGACTCGCCGGTCAGGCGCGCCGTCACCGTGCTCCGGCCGCCGTTCTCCGAGATCTCGTCCGGCGTCAGCACCAGCGTCACCGTCGGCGTCGCCTCGTCGTCGGTGATCGTCAACGTCGGCGCCGCAGGCGCCGACATCCCCGTCGGCCCCGCGGTCACCGCCCCGCTCACCCTGATCTCCTTGTCCGGCGTGTCCACGGCGTCGTTCTCGGCCGCGATCGTCACCGTGCCGGTGCTGGTCTGCGAGCCGGCGGTGATCGTCAGCGTCGTCCCGGTCTGCGTGAAGTCCCCCGCCTCGGCCGGCGACACCGGCGACGACGACACCGTCAGCGTCACGTCCTCGCTCGTCGCCCGGTTCAGCGACGCCGTCACGGTGCTCTCGCCGTTGGTCTCCGGGATCGTGGACGACGACAGCTCCAGCGTCACCGTCGGCGGACCCTCGTCGTCGGTGATCGTCAGCGTCTGCGCCCCCGGGGCCGTCAACCCCGCCGGACCGGCGGTCACGGACGCGGTCACCCGCACCGTCTTTGCTCCGGAATGGTCGTCGTTGTCCTCGGCCGTCACCGTCACCGTGCCGGTGCTCGAGGTCTGGCCCTGCGCGATCGTCAGCGTCGTGTTGCCGCTGAGCGTGTAGTCGCCCGTCACGGCGCCGGACAGCGGCGCCGCCGCCACGCTCAGCGTCACGTCCTCGCCGGTCGCGTGGTTCAGGCTCGCGGTCACCGTGCTGACGCCTTCGTCCTCCGAGATGGACGTCGGATCCAGCTTCAGCGTCACCGTGGGCGTGCCTTCGTCGTCGGTGATCGTCAGGGTCCGGCCCGCCGGGTCCGCCATGTCGGACGGACCTGCCGTCACCGAGGCGCCGACCTCCACCGTCCTGTCCGCGTTGTGGACCGCGTTGTTCTCGGCCGTCACCGTCACCGTGCCGGTGCTCGAGGTCCGGCCCGCGGTGATGGTCAGCGTCGTGTTGCCGCTGAGCGTGGAGTCGGACGCCGCGGTCCCCGTCCCCGCCGACGCGTCCACGTCGAGCGTGACGTTCTCGCTGGTCGCGTGGCTCAGGCTCGCGGTCACGGTGCTGACGCCCGCGTTCTCCGAAATGGAGGCCGGCGACAGACCCAGCGCCACCGTCGGCGTGTCCTCGTCGTCGGTGATCGTCAGCATCTGCCCCGACGGGCCGCGCAGATTCGACGGTCCCGCGGTCACGCTGGCGGTCACGTCCACCGTCTTGTCCGGCGCGTCGACCGTGTTGTTCCGGGCGGTTACCGTCACCGTCCCGGTGCTCGAGGTCTGCCCCTTCGCGATGGTCAGCGTCGTGTTGCCGCTGAGCGTGAAGTCGGACGTCTCGGCCCCCGCCGCAGGCGCCGCGGCCACGTTCAGCGTGATGTCCTCGCTGGCCGCGCGGTTCAACCGCGCCGTGACCGTGCTGACGCCCCCGTTCTCGGAGATGGTGCTCGGCGACAGCTCCAGCGTCGCGGCGGGTCCGGAGGGGCCGTCCAGGATGTGTACGACCGTGGTTGCCGGCTCGCCGACAACGACCCCGTCCGGCAGATTCGTCGTGTTGAAACCAATCTCCACGCTCTCGCCGGGGTCGACAACGTCGTCTGCAAACGCTTCGAAGCCGAAGCCCGCATACCGCCTGCCCGCGTACATCTTGAAGGAGCCACCTGGACCGTAGTAGTCGACCTGCTGCCTGGCACCGCCTTTGTCGGTACGGGTCAAGCGAACCGTCAAGTACCACTCGGGGGGCGTCACCTGATCGTCGATCATCCATTGCGGCACGACCTTGCTGAAAAGGACGGCAAGCCCCAGGAGATCTCCCTCGTGGACGCTGTATGACGCGTGTTCCCACGAAATGGTGATGTCCTCGCCGTCTTCCCCGTACGCAGTGCCGGGCACCACCGCCAGAATGGCGAACCCCGCCGCGAAGATCGCGGCGGCACGCCGGAACGAGCCGGCGATGGCGTCGGTATTGGTCGAAAGCCTGCACGCAATGAACATTCGGAGCCTCTGACAGGAGCGCGCCGAGATTCGGCCGTCCACTCAATCGTCGTTATCGGCTCCTCGGCCGGCCTCGAACAGCCCCGGCAACTAAGAAGCTCGAAGCAGCGGGTACGACGCGACAGGCGCCCTTGGTGCCTGACGACATCGCCTTGCGCCTCTTGTTGCTATCAACGTTGATAGAAGAAAACGAAAGTGTCCAAAGTTTCCGTTATAATAAGCCGTCTCATCTCTGGGATCTTCATCAGAATTGATAGCAAGGAGTCGACAAGGCACCGCCAGCAACGATTGACAGACACCGGGTTGTTTGCGGGAGGTGAGTAGAGTCGACGACTGGCGCGGTGGCGGCAGGCGGATGGGGGTAGCTGTTGCCGGGAAGGTATTGATGGACCGCTTCGCGCCCTCGCACGACGTCACCGCGGTGGTACGGATCACACCCACTGCCGCGGCCGGCCTGCCCGCCACCCGACCGCGTCCTCGAATTCGGCCAGTTCGATCAGCTCCCGCAGGATACGAGCCACGATGAAACGCAACGTCATGGTTTCGTCCTCCGGGCCCTCGGCGCGTCGAAGGGCAGCCGGCCCTGCCCGGTCTCACCCTCGATGTCCGCGCGGGCGAGCACGTCGGCCCCGCAGTCCGGACACACTGCCGGCAGCGGCAGTCGTACGTCGACGGCGAACCGCGTCCGACAGCCCAGGCACTCCCCCGCCACCGTCTCCCGACGCTCCGGAGACGACGCCGGCAGATGCACACCCAGCAGCCGGCGGCTACTCACACGTCTCCAAGCGCACGACGCTGTCCTTCTCCTCCGCCGCCGACTCCGGCCAGTTGAGGACGTCGCCGGCGTCCAGTGCCCAGCGGTCCGTCTCGATCGGCGCGATGACGTCGCACCCGAATCGCTGATAGAAACGCCGGGCCGTCGCCTCGTCGGCCACCGCCAGCAGGATGGCCAGCGCCAGACTGGGCCGGCCCCGAGCCGCCGTAGCCACAGGCCGGTCGCTTCGGCGAGTGGTTCCGAACCGCCAGCGAAGCCCGACAACACGAATCTGGTCCGTACCCTAGAACGGCCGTCGTTGACGCGCGGTGTTTCTGGATGGGCGGCTGGAAGTCCGGAGTGGACAGCGTCAGGAGACCCGCCGTCATTGTCCGGCATCCGCAAGCCTTCGCATCTCCGCGGCAATCGTCGAGACGTCTCGATTCACCGAAGTCAGTACCCTTCGGACCAACCCGGTCGTGGTCCACGTCAGCAGGTTGAAGTGCTCGGCGGCGAGAACAACGGTGTCACCGCCGATGACCAGTTGAATGCGCGTGGCGACGGCGCAGGAGTCGCTGTCGAGGACAGGAAGGACCACCGCCGACACGTCGAGGCTCACCCCCTCGATCCGCGCCGACGGCCGGACGACAGTCGCCTCGAACCTGTTCCGGTCCAGGGCAAGTTCAGCCACCGCAGCCAGGAAATTCGCATCGAAAGCGCACAGGTCATCGTCGGGTTGGGCGAGGATGTTGCTCGTCACATGGATGACATCGGTCTGGGCCGCCGCCTCGAACCCGGGAAAGTAGTCCTGCCCGGTGGCCGAGCAGGGCGCGAGGAGCAACAACGAGAGCAAGACTCCCCTTTGGGTCATGCGGTCTCCCTGGTCACGGTGACGATCTTTCTGACGTTCCCCGCGCCCGCCCGCATCCCTTCGGCGTCCCACGCCGTCCAGTCATCGCTTGCAGGCAGCCCCGACAACCCGGTGCTCCGCCCCACCGCGACCCGCTTGACCGCGGGACGTTGCGAGCCATGGTGTTCGCACAACGCCAGAAACCGGCGGGTCAACGCGACTGACGGAAGCTCATTCACGCCCGAATCCGCACCCGGCGCACTGGCTCCGCCCGTTGCCGACGCCGTCTCTCCGAATCTGCCCAATATGGTCGCTCTCGGATCGGAGGTTATTGCATCAGGAGATTGTGTCTGTCAACCGTTGCCGGCGGTGTGTTTCCGACTGTTTACTGCAAATTGTAATGAGTGGAAAACAGAACCCGATACCCTCAGAGGGCTCTTCTGTTCTTGACTATCAACTTTGATAGTGACAAAAAAGGCGCAAGGCGGTAGTACAAACACCGTACGGACACCCTCGACCCTCGCCCTCCCCGCGCCGGCGGGCGGCGGTGGGGAGGGAACGAGGCTGGAACCGAATCCGAAGGCGGGCACCGCGCAGAGCAAGCGCTGCGGTGCCGTTCGTCCGCGGGCGTTGCCCGGGGGAGGAAGCAAATCGTCATGGGCGAGCAAGCCGCGTTCGAACGCATCCTGACGTTGTTGCACGACTCGATGCTCGACGACGCCCACTGGCCGGGCGTCTCGGCCCTCATCGACGAGGCCTGCGGCCTGACCGGCAATGACCTCATCGTCAGCGAGGGCCCGACCGACGATGTCCGCGTGCTCTTCGTCGGGGCCTACTGCCGGGGGCAGCGCCGGAAAGACGAGGAGCGCGACTACCTCGAGAACTACTATCCCACCGACGAACGCGTACCGCGCTTCCGGCAGTTGCCCGACAGTCGTCTGGTGCACGTCAGCGCCCTGTTCACGGCCGAGGAGCTGAAGACCTCGCCCACCTACAACGAGATGCTGCTGCGGACTGGCGGCCAGAACAGCATGAACGCGCGTCTCGACGGGCCGGACGGCTCCACCATCATCTGGGGCCTCCGCGATCCGGTCGCCTCGGATGGTTGGGGATCTGCGCGGATCGCGATGGTCGAGGGGCTGCTGCCCCATATCCGGCAGTTCGTCCGTGTCCGCCAGGCGCTGGTCCGCGCCGAGGCGCGGAACACGACCGTGACCGCCCTGCTCGACAACCCGCGGGTAGGCGTCCTCCACCTGGACCGGCGGGGGCGGATCATCGAGGCCAACGACCGCGCCCGCGGTATCCTGCGGCACGGCGATGGGTTGGCGGACCGGAACGGGACGCTGCGCGCCCGTGCGCCGGCCGACCAGGTCCGTCTCGAGCGGCTGGTGGGAGACGCGCTGCCGGCCGCCGGCGCGGCCGCCGTCAGCGGGTCGATGCTGCTTCGCCGCTCGCCCGTGTTGCCGCCGTTCGTGATCCACGTCAAGCCCGTGGACGTCCCGCAACCGGACTACGGCGCGCGGCACGTCGCCGCGCTGGTGCTGATCGTCGAGCCCGGACGCCAGCGTCGTGTCGATCCCGACCTGGTCGCCAGGACCCTGGAGCTGACGCGGCCGGAGACTCGGGTGGCGGTCGGGTTGGCGGAAGGCAAGAGCGTGCGCGAGATGGCCCAGGCCACAGGGCACACGGAACGCGCCATCTACTGGCATCTGCGGCAGATCTACCAGAAGCAGTCCATCTCGCGGCAGGTGGATCTGGTGCGGCTGGTGCTATCGCTCGCCGAACTCGAATGAGACGACTGCTGTCGACCGTGCCGGCGGCGCAGTCTGCACGAGGACCAGTCCGACCTGGCGAGCTGGACGCGGGGCGACCGCAGGGCTCGCTTCGAGCAGACGGCCGAGCGGCATGCTGGGCTGAGCCAGTTCGCCGCTCCGTTCCTGAGCAGGATGAGCACAAGGTGCTGCAGCGGACCTGCAGCACCCGCTTCAACGACTTCGCGCTCGAGTTCTACTCCTTCGTCGCCGACAACTACGCCCCGTTCTACAGCCGTTCGATCGTCGAGCGCGCGGACACGTCGCGGTCCCGGCCCCGCATTCCCAGCAGGCGTCGGATTGACCGGCCGGCCCAAGCCCCGTTCCGGCCGGCCCGGAGCCGGGACCGCGAATCCATGTCGCTGCTCTCGCCGCCTCGCCCCGATCCACAGCAGGGCGTGCCGGCTCTCGGGGTTCCCCGACGCTCAGGGCGCCGTCGCGTCGAGCGCCCGGATCCCCGCGTCGCGCAACTCCGCCCAGTGCACCGCCTTGACCGGCGTCATCCCCGGCACGACCGCCGGGTCGGTGTACGTCGGCGGCGCCAAGGAGCACTCCCCGTAGGCCTCGGCCAGCGCCGTGCGCAGCTCGGTCAGGTGGACCGCCTTGACCGGCGTCTCGCCAATGGTGATGGTCCGGTCGGTCCATGTGACGGGGGGCAACCCGCACACCGCGCGGACCGTGTCGACCAGTTGCCGGAGCTCAAAGACGTGGATGCCGCGCACGCCGGTGGCGCCCGGCGTCAAGGCGATATCGGTGAAGCTCCCCGTCCGGTCCTGCCCGCAGGTGGTCCCCCGGAAGCTCTGGATAGTGGCAACCCACGCCTGGAACGCGGCATCCGCGGGCGCGCAAGCCTGCGTGAAGTGGACCCAGAACGCACTGAGCGACCGTTGCGTCAGGCTCTGCGGCAGCGGTCCGGTCAACGGGTTGGCGTGGAGAAGCAGCCACTGGAGGTTGGTCAGGTTGCCCAGCCACGCCGGGACCGGACCGCTCAGGTTGTTGTGCTCGAGGCTGAGCTGCCGGAGGCTGGTCAGATTTCCCAGCCATGTCGGGACCGGACCGCTCAGCCCAAGGTCGTAGAGCCCCAGCCACTGCAGGTTGGCCAGATTGCCCAGGGCGGGCGGGACCGGGCCGGTGAACGCATTGCCCCCCACGCTGAGACTCGAGAGCGTGCCGAGGTTTCCCAACCACGCCGGGATCGGGCCGGTCAGCCCAATCCGTTCGAGGAGCAGCCACTCGAGGTGGACCAGGTTCTCCAGCTCGGGGGGAATCGGGCCGGTCAGCTCGTTGATGGAGAGATCGAGGTAAGTAAGGCTCGTCAGGCTCCCGAGCTCGGACGGGATCCGCCCGCTCAGCGCGTTCCGCTCCAGATCCAGCCGCTCGAGATTGACGAGCACGCCGAGCCAGGACGGAATCGGGCCGCTCAACGCGTTCCCTTCCAGATCCAACACCCTGAGATTGACGAGCATGCCGAGCTCCGCCGGGATCGGCCCCGCCAACGCGTTGTCGCGGAGACGCAGCTCCTCGAGGGCGGAGAGGTTGCCCAGCGCGGCCGGGATCGAACCGCTGAACCGATTGGAGTTGAGTTGCATCTCCTCGAGGTTGGAGAGGTTGCCCAGTTCGGCCGGGATCGGCCCGCTCAACGCGTTCCCTCCTAGATTCAGCCCCTCCAGATTGACGAGCAACCCGAATTCCGCCGGGATCGGCCCCGTCAAGCCGCCGTTGTCTCGGCAGTCCTGCCAGCAGTACAAGTGCAGTTGTCTGAGGCGGGCCAGGTTCCCCAACGCGGGCGGAATCCTCCCCGTCAACAGGTTGTTGCCGAGACTCAGCTCCTCCAGGCTGGAGAGGTTCCCCAACTCCGACGGGATCGGCCCCGTCAGCGCGTTGTCGCTGAGATTCAGCCCCTCCAGATTGCCGAGCATGCCGAGCTCCGCTGGAATGGGGCCCGTCAAGCCTTCGCGGTTGCGGCAGTGCTGCTGCCAGCAGTTCAGGTCCAGTGCCCGGAGGCGAGACAGGCTCCCCAGCGCGGACGGAATCTCCCCGGTGAACAGGTTGTTGTCCAGATGCAGCCACTCGAGGTTGACCAGCTCGCCCAGCTCCGCCGGGAGTCCACCGGTCAGCCGATTGCCCGAGAGGCTTATCCGCGTAAGGCCGGTCAGCCTGCCGAGCGACGCTGGAATCGGCCCCGTCAACCCGCTGTCCGCGAGAGCCAGGTGGTCGAGGTTGGCCAAGTCGCCCAACTCGGCCGGGAGCGGCCCTGTCAACCCGCTGTTGCCCTGCATTCGCAGATCGCGGAGGTGCGCCAGGGTCCCGAGCGCGGACGGCAGCATCCCGTTCAGCCCGTTACCCACGTGCTCCTGCGACGCCTCGTCCCAATCTCCGAGTACCAGCCCCGTGACGCGGCCGTGCTCGTTCGTCTCGACCCCGAACCACTCGCCGACCGGCGCGTCGGTCAGCCAGTTGGTGTTGTCCGTCCAGCTCGGGCCGCCGGTCGCGTTGTACAGCGCCGTCAACGCCGCGCGGTCCGTCGCCGCGGTGGTGTCGTCGTCGCGCAGCGTCACCGTGACGCTGGACGGCGTGTCCACGGTCACGCCGCTCGGCAGCGCCCCGAAGCCGAGCGTGACCGTCTCGCCATCGTCGGCGTCGGTGTCCGGCAGTGCGGTGACGGCGACTGTCCCCTCGCTGTCGTCCGGCCAGATGGTGACGGTGGGCGGCACGCGGTAGTCCGCCGCGGTCGCGCCGGCGCCGGGCCTGGCCGTGACGGCTATCGTCACCGCCCGCTCGGGCGAGGGCACCTCGCTCAGCCGCACCTGCACGTAGGCGCTCCCGCCCTCGGTCGCCACGTAGTCCCCCAGCTCGAAGGCGACCGTCAGCGGCGTCGACGACTCCCCGCAGACGAGCCCCGACGAGGCAAAGTCGGGAATGGCGGTCACCCACGCCTGCACCGCGGCGTCCGTCGGCACGCACACGTCGGTGCCCTCGATGCTGAAGAACTCCAGCCCCGACAGGCTGGTCAGGCTCGTCGGGAGCGGTCCGGTCAGCACGGTGAACCCGAGATCCAGCTCCCTCAGGCCGGCCAGGTTCCCAAGCTGGCTGGGGATCGGGCCGGTCAGCGCATTGTTGTCCAGCTCCAGAAGTTCGAGACTGGCCAGGTCTCCCAACGCCGAGGGAATCGGGCCGGTCAGCGCATTGTCGCGCAGGCGCAGCCCGTTCAGGTTGGTTAGTCTTCCCAACTGGGTCGGGATCGGCCCGGTCAGGTTGTTGTGTCCGAGATCCAGCCAGTCGAGATTGGTCAGATTGCCCAGCGCTGTCGGGATCGTCCCGGTAAACCGATTGGTGCCGATGGCCAGTCCCTCCAGGGTCGTCAGCCTCCCCAGCCATGTCGGGATCGGACCCGTCAGTCGGTTGCGCCATAGGCTCAACCGGCGCATATTCGTCAAGCGCGCCAGCTCGTCCGGAATCGGCCCCGTCAGGGCGTTGGTCTCCAGCTCCAGCTCCTCGAGGGCGGTCAGGCCGCCCAGCTCTGCCGGAATCTCTCCGCTCAGCGCGTTCACGGCGAGATACAACTCCCGTAGAGCGGTCAGGCCGCCCAGCTCTGCAGGGATCGGTCCGCTCAATGCGTTGTCCCGCAGATCCAGCCTGTCGAGGTTGGCCAAGTCCCCCAGGGCGAGCGGAATCGACCCCGTCAACCCGTTGAGCTGCAGATCCAGGCCCTCGAGGACGGCCAGGTTCCCCAGCTCGGCGGGGATCCCTCCGGTCAACTCGTTGGCTTCGATCCCCAGGTACCGCAGATGCGCGAGATCCCCCAACGCCGCCGGGAGCGACCCGGTCAACCCGTTGCCGACGTACTGCCGTATGTTCTCGTCCCAGCCGCCGAGCCGCAGCCCCGTGACGCGGCCGTCGTCGTCCGTCTCGACGCCGAACCACTCCCCGAGCGGCGCATCCGTCAGCCAGTTCGTGTTGTCCGTCCAGCTCGGGCCGCCGGTGGCGTTGTAGAGCGCCACCAGCGCCGCGCGGTCCGTCTCCGCGGTGGTGTCGTCGTTGCGCAGCGTCACCGTGGCGGTCGAGGGCGAGCCCGCGGTGACGCCAATCGGGAGGGCGCCGAACCGGAGGACGACCGTCTCGCCGTCATCGACCTCGGCGTCCCGGAGGGCGGTGAAGTCGAAGTAGCCCATGGTGTCGCCGGGCCAGACGGTTACGGTCGCCGATGCCCGGTAGTCCGCCGCGGTGGCGCCGTTGCCGGGCGTGGCGGTCACGGCGATCGTCACCGCCCGCTCGGGCGTAGGCACCTCGCTCAACCGCACCCGAACGTGCGCATTCCCGCCCTCGAGCGCCGTGTATTGCGTCCGGTCGAAGGCGACCGTCAGCCGCGACGGCGACTCCCCGCAGGCAAGCCCCGATGACCCGAAGTGGTCGAGCATGGCCAGCCACGCCTGGAACGTGGCGCCGGTCGGCACGCACACGCCGGTGCCCTCGATGTCCAGCCGCTCGAGGCCCGACAGGCTGGTGAGGCTGGTCGGGAGTGTCCCGGTCAGCACGGTCTGACGAAGATTGAGCTCCGTGAGGCTCGCGAGGTTGCCCAACGCCGACGGGATCGTGCCCGTCAACGCGTTGCCCCCGAGATGCAGCCCCTCGAGATTGGCGAGGTTCCCGAACACCGACGGGATCGTGCCCGTCAGTGCGTTGCCGTTGAGATCCAGGTTGCGCAGGTTCGCGAGGGTCCCGAACCACGCCGGGAGCGTCCCCGTCAGGCGGTTGTCCCAGAGAGACAGGTACTCGAGCCTGGTCAGGTTCCGCCACGTGTCGGGAAGCGGGCCGGTCAACCGGTGGCCTCCGAGTTCCAGCGAGTCGAGGTTGGTCAGCGTGCCCAGCCATGCCGGGGCCGGCTCCGGAGTCCACCGATCTCCCCACAGCGACAGCCACGTGAGGTTGGTCAAGTTCTCCAGTGTGGCCGGAATCGTGCCGGTCAGTGCGTTGCCGCCGACACTGAGAGCCGTAAGGTTGGTCAAGGTGCCCAACTCGGGGGGCAGCGGACCGCTCAAGCCGTTGTCGGAGAGCTGAAGGGATTCGAGGTTGCTCAGGTCAGCCAACTCGACCGGGATCGACCCTGTCAGCGAGTTGCCTTCTATCGTCAGCCAACGGAGGCGAGCCAGCGTACCCAGTTCGGACGGAAGCGGCCCCGTCAACCCGTTGCCTACGGTTTCGTGCAAGGTATCGTCCCAACCTCCGAGCCGCAACCCCTCGACGCGGCCGTCTCCATCCGTCTCGACCCCGTACCACTCCCCGAGCGGGGCGCTGCTCAGCCAGTTGGTGTTGTCCGTCCAGCTCGAGCCGCCGGTCGCGTTGTAGAGCGCTACCAGCGCCGCGCGGTCGGAGGCCACGGTTCCCTGCGCCGCGGCATGGGGCGCGATACCGCCGATACAGACCACGAGACAGAGAGGCAGCGACATACGGCAACGGCGGGACGACTTCATGCATGACCTCCGAATCACGCGGGCGGGCGTAACACCGCCAGCCGATTCTGCGCCAACGCCTGGAACATACCCCGTTCGGAAACTGCTCCAGGACGAGCGCCCTCATCGTTTCCATTCGACTGCGGGTCGGCCTCCCGTCTGATCGAAGTGGCCGCCTCCTCCACCCATTCGCTGTCGTTTCTACACACATCCTTGCAGGAGCGCAGGCGAGAACTCATCGCATCAGGCTATCGTGCCTGTCAATCGTTGCTGGAGGTGCCTTTCGACTCCTTCCTGTAAATTCTGACGAAGGCCCAGAGAGAAAATGCTTCTTATAGAAGAAACTCATTGGACATTTCGTTTTCAACTATCACTTCTGATAGTGAAAAAAAGGCGCAAGACGGTATCGTGAACACCGTACAGATACCCTCGGTCTCGCTCTCCACGCGCGGGCGGGCGGCGCGCGCTTCCGTGCCGCCCCTCCCCGGGCGTGTGGCCCAGGGACAAGAGGGGGAATCGTCATGGGCGAGCAAGCCGCGTTCGAGCGCACCCTGGCGTCCTTGCACGACGCGATGCTCGACGATACCCGCTGGCCGGGCACCTCGGCCCTCATCGACGAGGCCTGCGGCCTGACCGGCAATGACCTCATCGTCAGCGAGGGCCCCACGGACGACCGCCGGGTGCTCTTCGTCGGGGCCTACTGCCGGGGGCAGCACCGCGAAGACCAGGAGCGCGACTACCTCGAGAACTACTATCCCACCGACGAGCGCGTACCGCGGGTCCGCCGGCTGCCCGACAGCCGTCTGGTGCACGTCGAGGACCTGCTCACGGCCGAGGAGCTGAAGACCTCGCCCACCTACAACGAGATGCTGCTGCGGACCGCAGTTCCGCGCCGAGGCGCGGAACACGACCGTGACCGCCCTGCTCCACAACCCGCGGGTAGGCGTCCTCCACCTGGACCGGCGGGGGCGGATCATCGAGGCCAACGACCGCGCCCGCGGTATCCTGCGGCACGGCGATGGGTTGGCGGACCGGAACGGGACGCTGCGCGCCCGTGCGCCGGCCGACCAGGTCCGGCTCGAGCGGCTGGTGGGAGACGCGCTGCCGGCCGCCGGCGCGGCCGCGGTCAGCGGGTCGATGCTGCTTCGCCGCTCGCCCGTGTTGCCGCCGTTCGTGATCCACGTCAAGCCCGTGGACGTCCCGCAACCGGACTACGGAGCGCGGCACGTTGCCGCGCTGGTGCTGATCGTCGAGCCGGGGCGCCAGCGTCGTGTCGATCCCGACCTGGTCGCCAGGACCCTGGAGCTGACGCGGCCGGAGACTCGGGTGGCGGTCTGGTTGGCGGAAGGCAAGAGCGTGCGCGACATGGCCCAGGCGACAGGGCACACGGAACGCGCCATCTACTGGCATCTGAGGCAGATCTACCAGAAGCAGTCCATTTCAAGGCAGGTGGACCTGGTACGGTTGGTGCTGTCGCTCGCCGAACTCGAATGAGACGACTGCTGTCGACCGTGCCGGCGGCGCAGTCTGCACGCGGACGCGTACTCGATGACAAGTCGATGTCGTAGACCGTCAACGCGTAGCCGCCAGCCACGTTGAAGTCGTACTCCGCCCCCACGGTCGAGCGTTCCGCCTCGTACGATCCCGCGCCCCGGGAGAACCGGACCGAGAGACCTGTGATAATCCTTGCGGTAGCGATGGTCAGCCTCTCGTGCTCGGCAACACCTTTGTTTGCGCTATAGTTCTGGATTCAGCCGATCCCGATGACGATCTCTGCGTCATCGAGGCGAAACACGGCCGGGAAGAGGAGGCATGGTGGACCCGATCAGACGCAAGCTGCTGAAGACTGGCGCCGCCGCGGCGGCAATGGCCGCTACGCCGGGGCCGCTGTTCGCGCGGCAGGGCGGCAATGACGATGGCGGACGCTTCTACGAGAGGGGGAATGTCCGCATCCGCTATGAGGAGACGGGGTCGGGCTTCCCGCTGTTGCTCATCTCGGGCGGGGGGTTGAACGGCTCGACGATCGCGGGCATCCGGCGCGGCAATCCCTTTGACACGATCGAGGCGTTCAGCGGAGAGTTCCGCTGCATCTACGCGGACTTGCGCCACGCAGCCGGGCAGTCCACCGGCCCGCTCGAGGTCGACCGGCCGTGGGATGCCTACACCGACGACCATCTCGGCCTGATGGATCACCTGGGGATCGACAGGTTCATGGTGCTCGGTTTCTGCATTGCGGGACCCTTCATCTGGAACCTCATCAAGCGGGCGCCGGATCGCGTGGTCGCGGCCGTGCCGGCGCAGCCGGTCGGGTTCCGCCCGGAGTTGCCGAACGCCATGTATGAGAGTCAGAGCAACTCGTGGGGTGCGGAAGTGGTCAGGCGGCACCCCGACATCACGACGCAAATGGCCGACCAATTCCTGAACCGACTGTTCCGCACCAACCCTGATTTCGTGTTCACGGTGACGCGGGACTTCGTGAGGCAGAGTCAGACGCCGGTTCTCGTCCTGCCGGACGATAGCGCGGGACATTCGTACGATGCCGCGATCGAGAGCGCGATGCTGGCGCCGAACGGACAACTGAGCATGTACCCCTGGAAAGACACCCCGGAGAAGATTCCGCTGGCGGTGCGCCACGTTCGCAGCTTCCTGCTGTCGTATCGGCCAGCCTGACCTGTTTCGAAGGCGAGGCGGGCGGAGTCGATCGCCTCTGCCGGCGAGGCGGCGCCGCGCGGACCATCCCCGCCGACGCCGATGAACCAGCCGTAGAGGGCCTGTGAACCAGCCGTAGAGGGCCTGCGGCATCGAGGGCCACGACCTCCTCGTCGGCGAAGGCCCGCAGGGCGACGTACGGGTCCTCGATGTGGTATGTTGCGCGTTCGCCATGCCGTCGCTGTCGAGTCTCCCCTTCCGTTGCCTCGTGTTCCTGCTGCTCGCCGGCGGCGCCGGCTTCCTGGCGCGCCCGGCCGAGGCCGCCACGCGGCCGTTCGCCGACATCGTCGCCGCGGCCGCCGAGCGGCACGGCGTCGACCCCGACCTGGTGCACGCCGTCATCGCCGTCGAGTCCGGGTACCGCGCAACCGCGCAATCGCCCGCCGGAGCCCAGGGCCTGATGCAGTTGATGCCGGGCACGCAGCGCGACCTCGGCGTCTCCGATGCCTTCGACCCCCGGCAGAACGTCGACGCCGGCGTCGCCTACCTGCGCCGCCTCAGCGACGAGTTCGGGACCGTGCTCGCCATCGCCGCCTACAACGCCGGGCCCGGCGCCGTGCGGCGCTACGACGGCATTCCGCCGTATGCGGAGACGCGCGCCTACGTGCGCGCCGTTCTCGACCGCGGCGGACCGGTTGCCGGCGCGCAGGCAACCGAGGAACATGACCCCTCCGGAGACCGGGCGCCCGCCGTGTCCGAGGCGGGCCTTGCCGCAGGCGCACCGGCCGATCGGCTGCAGGATGACCATCCGGCGCTGGACGCCGCGGGCGAACGGCCGCTACGCCCGGTCCGGGCGTGGCATGCGGTAGCCGACGCGACGCTCGGTGAGGATGTAGGCCGGCCGGCTGGTGTCGTCGCCGAGCTTGCGGCGCAGCCGCTGAACGTAAGCGCGCACGAGCTTCGGATTGGCGTGGCTCCGCCCGCTCCACACCTGGCGCAGCAGCGCGTCGTAGGTCGCGACCCGTCCGGCGCCGAGCGAGAGCACCCGCAGGAGCTCGTACTCGGTGGCCGTCAGCTCCAGCGGGCGATCGCCGAGCGTGACCCGCCGGTGGGCGTAGTCGATCGTCAGCTCGGCCAACACGAACAGGTCGGGCTCGGCGCGGCGGCGAAGCGCCGCCCCGATCCGCGCCGTGAGCTCCGTCTGCGAGAAGGGCTTGACGACATAGTCCTCGGCGCCGGCCTCGAGCGCCCGCGCGATGGTCTCGTCGCGCCCGTAGGCGGAGATGAAGATGACCGGCAGGTCCGCGAGACCGGGCACGGTCTCCATCAGCTCGATGCCGTCGATCCCGGGCAGGATCAGGTCGAGCAGGACCAGGGCGGGCCTTTCCGTCTGGAGGACATCGGACAGCTCGTGGTGGTCGGCGGCGACCAGGGGGGCATAGCCGGCCCCGAGCAGCGCGTCGCGCAGGTAGCGCAGCATCTGCGGGTCGTCGTCCACCACCAGGATGCGCGGCTGCTGCCCGCCCCCCTGCGGCGCCGCGCGCCGCTCGCGTGACTCGCCGGCACCGCCGGCCGCCGCCCCGGCCAGCGGAACCGTGAAGGTGAGGCGCGCGCCCTGGCCCGGCCCGGCGCTCTCGGCCCGGATGCGACCGCCATGCGCCTCCACCAGCCCCTTGCAGATGGCGAGCCCCAGCCCGCTTCCGACGCCGCTCTCACCGTCGCCGGCAGCGGGGTACTTCCGGAACAGGTGCGGCAGGCGCTCCGGCGCAATCCCCCGGCCCTCGTCCGAGACCGAGACCGAGACGTGCATGCCGTCGCGCTCCGCCCCGATGCGGATCGGCGCGGTCTCCGGGGAGTGCCGCGCCGCGTTGCCGAGCAGGTTGTTCAGCACCTGCACGATGCGCCCCCGGTCGGCCATCACGCGGGGAAGGTCCGCCGGCAGGTCGATGAGCACGGTATGGCGGCTGTCGCCGGAGAGGAACGCGGTCCGCGCCTGCTCCACCAGCTCGCCCAGCTCCGAGGGTTCGGGCGTGACCGAGAGCGTGCCGGCGTCGATCCGCCCCGCGTCGAGCAGGTCGCCGATCAGCGCGCTCATGCGGTCGGCCTGCTCGTCGATGATGCGGAAGAACT
Source organism: Vicinamibacterales bacterium (assembly GCA_963662835.3). Classification (GTDB taxonomy): domain Bacteria; phylum Acidobacteriota; class Vicinamibacteria; order Vicinamibacterales; family UBA8438; genus WTFV01. The sequence goes on along the minus strand of CAXXVU020000002.1, from coordinate 3,291,069 downwards.
GCCGCGTCTCCGTCGGGCCGAAGCTCTGCGCGGGTCCCAGCACCGTCGTCGTCGAGCCCTTGATGGCGGCCAGCGGCGTGCGCAGCTCGTGGCTCACCATCCCCAGGAAGTCGGCCCGCATCCGGTCGAGCGCATCGAGCGGCGCCAGGTCCTGCGCGATGACCACCAGCGACCGGACGGTGCCGTCCTCGGCATGGATCGGGGTCGCGTTCATCAGCATCCTGATGCTTCGCCCGCCAGGGGTCGACGTCACCATCTCTTCGGCGCGCACCGTCTCGGCGCGGCTCAGCGCCTCGACCAGCGGGAAGCGATGAAGCGAGATCTCGCGCCCGTCGGCGAAGCGGCAGGTCGCCACCTCGAACACGTGCTCGGGAGGGTGGCCGGGGATGCGCAGGATCTCGAGCATGCGCCTTGCCTCGCGGTTGAACGTCGCCGGACGGCCGGTTCGGGCATCGAACACCATGACGGCAACCGGCGAGGTCTCGACCAGGGTCTCCGCGTCGGCGCGGGCGCGCTGCTCGGCCCGGTAGGTGCGGGCGTTGACGATGGCGGCCGCGGCCTGCGCCGCGAACAGCAGCAGCACCTCCTCGTCCTCGTCGGTGAACTCGCCCCCGCCCTCCTTGTCGCCGAGGAAGAAGTTGCCGACATGGGCGCCGAGATGGCGCAACGGCGTGCTCATGCAGGCGCGTGACAGCACGACGTCCCAGGTCACGCCCAACGAACGCACGAAGGCGGCGAAGTCCGGGATCCGGAACGGCCCCGGCAGGTTGCGGAGCTGCTCGAAGAGCCGCAGGCCGTCGGGCCACTCCGCCACCCGGCGGTGGTCGTCCCCGGTCAGGCCCGAGGTGACGAAGTCCCCGGGCGTTCCCGACTCGTCGACGGTCACGATGCAGCCGTACCGCGCGCCGGTGAGCTCGCAGGCGCCGTCGGCCACTTCCTGCAGGACGGTTTCCAGGTCGAGGCTTGCGCTGATGCGCAGCAACGCCTTGCTCAGGGCGGACAGGCGTGCCGCGTCGGTCGCGGGGCTCTCGGCCGAGATGTCATCGGGGCTGGTCATCGCTCGGTACCTGCTCTTTGTATATCGCACCCGGCATGGCGTCAGATCGAAATTGGCTGAAATACGCCTGTTATTCGCCAATACGGACCTTGCATTGGCGCCATGTTCGCATATCGGCTGCTATACTTGTAAAACTTGTAATCGTCGGCCGGCGAAACGGCCGGCGTGCATGCCCCGAATCCGCCGGCGGCGCTGCGTCTGTTCGGGGCAATCTTGATGTTGCAGGAACGACGACGAACCCGATCCACCGTCAACTCGCCGATCTTTCGCGTGCGGATCCCGGAGCGTGACCTCCTGCCGGCATCGGCCCTCTGTCCAGCCATGTCGACCGGAGCGCCGGCGCCGTTGGGAGTGGAGCCGCCACGGCACCCCTGTTCAAGGAGAGTTGTGTGGCCGGAGTGGATGGTGACGTGCTGATCATGGGAAACGGCATCGTGGGCAACCTCGCGGCTGCCTGGTTCACGCGGCACATGCCCGCTCTGCACGTCAAGGTCGTGGGACCGGCGGCTCGAACCCTGCCGATCGTGGGCGAATCGCTGGTCGAGTTCAGCACGCAACTCCTCCAGGAAGTCGGTCTTGGACGGCATCTGGTCGAGGAACAGCTTCCCAAGCATGGCCTTACGTTCTACTACAAGCTGGATCCCACGGCTCCTGCAGACCCGCGCTATGTCGTGGACGCCGTTTCCAGCAATCCGCCGCTGCCGTCGTTTCTCGTCAACCGGTTCACCCTGGACGACGCGTTGCGGCAACGCAATCGCGACAACGGCGTCGAGCACGTCGACGGCAAGGTGGTGCGGGTCGAGCTGGGCGCGGGCGCGCGGCACGGGGTCACGGTGCGGAACAGCGACGGGACGGTACGAACGCACACGGCCCGCTGGGTGATAGACGCCACCGGGCGGCGCCGGCTGCTGGCGCGCCAACTGCGCCTCGGCGGCAGCGTCCCGCATCAGCGCAGCGCGTTCTGGTTCCGCCTGGCGGACTTCGACGCGTCCATTCTCGATCGCATCGACGCCGTTGCGAGCGATACTCGCCGCCCTGACGCGTACTACGCCGCGCATCACTTCTTCGGACGCGGCAACTGGGTCTGGCTGCTTCCGGTGCGGGCCGACCGGTCCCGGCAGATGATGAGCGTCGGGCTTACCTGCCGGCCGGACCTGTTTCCCGGGTCCGTGACGTCCATACCGGAGTTCCTCGACCAGGTGGGGCGCGAGCACCCGATCCTGGGAGACCTGGTCCGCAGCGGGATAATGGTCGACACCAACCTGTACCGGAACTACATGTACCGCGCCCGGCAGCGGTACTCTTCCCAGGGGTGGTTCCTCGTCGGGGATGCCGCCGATACCGTGGATCCCCTGTACAGCACCGGTCTTGCACTGGTGACCATGGCAATTCAACAGGTGGGGGCCATCATCCACCGCGACCTGGCCGGCAGCCTGACCGCGGGATTCGTCAGCAGGCTCGACCGGGCCTACGCCGGCTTCCACGGACTGGGGGAAGGACAGGTAGCGAGGCTGTACGACGTCATGCAGACCGGGTATCCGTGCCGCCTGCGCATGCACCTGCACGTGGTCAGCTTCTTTCACATGGCGCTGCCGCTGTTGCTCAACGGGTATCACGCCGATGCCGTCGGGGCGGCGATGATGGCCGAACTGGGACGGCCCGCGCACGGGCTGGGCCGGCAGTTGAGCGACTTCGAGCCGCTCATCGCCCGGGCGGCCGCGCGACAGCCCGCGCGATCGGTCCGCGCCGGCGTGCGGGTGCAGTCGGCCTTCGCGCTGAACCACTCCTGGTTCGAGCACTGCCGCGACGACGAGATCCCGCGCTCCCTGTTTCGGATGTTCCGGCACCTGGCCGCCCTGCGCCTGGCGCTCCTGTGGACGGCGGGCGTGCGGTCGTGGCTCGACCCGGTTCAGTTGGGCGGGTTGCTGCAGTCCCTCCTCTGGGGCCTGGCGGCCGGGGCGCTCGGACGACGCAGTCTCAAGCGCAGCAGGCTGACTCGCTGGCTGTTCGCGTCCGGCCGCGGCGACGCCCACCCGCGATTCGCTTCCGGCGACCCGACGCGCGCGGAGCTCACCCGATGACCACCGAGTCCAACCAGCCCTGGCCGCGAATCGCGTCGCTCGCCACCGCGGTTCCGCCCCACCGGGTCCCCCAGGACGAGGCGATGGGTTTCTTCCAGCGGTCCTTCGACGTTCCGCCGGCCAGGCAGGGCCGTCTGAAGCAGCTCTTCCTGAACGCCGATATCGAGAACCGCTACGCCGCAGCTCCCATCCCTTGGTACGAGCGGGACCACAGCTTCGAGTCGAAGAACAATCTGTACATCGACAAGGCGATCGACCTGCTCAAGCAGGTGACCATCGACAGCCTGACCGCCGCCGGCCTGGCGTGCAGCGACATCGACACGCTCGTCACGGTCTCGTCGACCGGCGTCGCCGTGCCCACGCTGGATGTCCGGCTGATGGAGGAGCTGCCCTTTCGGCGCAACGTGGAGCGCCTGCCGCTGTTCGGCCTCGGATGCGCAGGCGGCGCGCTGGGGCTGGCGCGCGCCGCCGCCTGCGCGCGCGCCCAGCCCGGCAGTTGCATCCTGTGCCTGGTCGTCGAGCTCTGCACCCTCACGTTCTGCCGCAGCGATCAGATGACCGCGAACATCGTCGCCACCGCCCTGTTCGGCGACGGCGCGGCGGGCGCGGTGCTGACCACGGACGGACCGGGCCCCGCGATCAGGGCCTGGGGCGAGCATACCTGGCCCCACAGCCTCGACGTCATGGGCTGGCACGTCACGCAGAATGGGCTGGAGCTGCGGCTGTCGCGCGGCGTTCCCGATGTCGCCAGACACCGGGTGCGGCGCGTCACCGACGAGTTTCTCGCGTCTGTCGGCCTGGAGCTCGCCGACGTCGACGACTTCATCTGCCACCCCGGCGGGACCAGGGTGCTCGAGGCGCTCGAAGACGCCTTCGGTCTCCCATCCGGCGGCCTCGCCGCGTCCCGGGAGATTCTGCGCGACTACGGCAACATGTCGGCGGCCACCGTGCTCTTCATCCTGGAGCGCGCCCTCGCGGCCTCGGCCGCCGGCAACGGGCAGCACGGAGGGGCACGGCGGTACCTGATGACCGGCCTGGGGCCCGGCTTCTCGATCGGGTACCTGGTGTTGGAGTCGGCCTGATGCCCGCCTTGTACGTCATCGTCGGCTTCCTCGTGGTGCAGCGGCTGGCCGAGTTGTGCTTCGCGCGCCGCAACCACCGGGCGCTCCTGGCTCGGGGCGCCGTCGAGGTCGGCCGAGGGCACTACCCCGCGCTGGTCGCCCTGCACGCCGGATGGCTGCTGGCACTGCCGGCGACCATCGATCCCCGGACGGCGGCGTCGTTGCCGTTGCTCGCCGTCTTCGTGCTGCTGGAGTGCGGGCGCGCATGGGTGATCGCCACGTTGGGGTCGCGCTGGACGACGCGTATCGTGGTGCTGCCGGGCGCCGCGCCGATCCGCAGCGGCCCGTACCGCTACCTCCGGCATCCCAACTACTTCATCGTGTGCGGCGAAATGGCCGTGGTGCCGCTGATGTTCGGCGCCTGGATCCTGGCAGTAACGGCCTCCGTGCTGAACCTGCTGGTGCTCCGCGCACGGCTGCGGGTCGAGAACAGGGCGCTCGAGAAGTTCGGTGGCAACCAGGACCGCACACCCGCATACGGCGGTGCGTCGAGTATCCGATCGGGATGTGAGTGATGCTGCTTACCGCCGAAGAGTTCCTGCTGTTTCTCCTGGACGAGCAGAACGGCACGCTCCTCCCGCTGACCGAACGCACGGAGCATCTGGTTCTCGCCGGCGCGGTGTTGATGGACCTGGAGCTGGCGAATCGCATCGATACCGACCTGGACCGCCTCACGCCCGGCGATCCAACACCGCTCGGTGACGACGTTCTCGATCCCACCCTGGCCGACATCGTCGGCGCGGAAGAGACGCGCGATGCGCTGTACTGGGTGGAACGCACGGCCCGGCGGGGGTACGAGATCCGCGAGCGGACGATTGCCCGGCTGGTCTCCCGGGGCATTCTCCGCGCGCCCGGCGACGACGCGTTCCTGTCCCTGACGCCGGAGGTGGCGCACGCGCGGCGCTATCCATCGACGAACGGAGCGGCGCAGGAGCACGTCAAGCTGCGCATCATGCGGGTTCTGTTCAGCGACGACATTCCGGACCCGCCGGACATCGTGATCATCAGCCTGGTGGATGCCTGCGGCGTTTGGCGAAAGCTCCTCACGGCCGAGGAGCTCGTCAAGGTGCGCAAGCGGATCGAGATCGTCAGCCGCCTGGATCTGATCGGGCGGGCCGTGGCGACGCTGGTGCGAATGGTGCGGCCGACGGCTTCCGCCGCCCGCGGCGGCGCCGCCGGTCTGCCGCTGGCCCGCGGCCTGCCGCTGGTGGGCAGCACTTTCGCGGTGGCCCGCGACCCGAGGACGTTCTTCGTGCAGGAGTACCGGCGCGTCGGGCCTGTCTTCGAGGTCAAGACGCTGACGCGCAACTTCGTCGCCCTGGCAGGACAGGAAGCCAACCTGTTCGTGTCCCGCTCGGAGCATCTGCGTACGTCCGACATGTGGGATCCGCTCTGTGCGGAGTTCGGCGCCTCGCGCTTCGTGCTGAACATGGACGGCAAGGACCACGTCCGGATGCGGCGCGAGACCAGGGACGGGCTCTCCCGCCAGCTCATCGAATCCGAGATCCCCGAAGCGGTGGATGTGATCCGGCGGTCCGTGGCCGCGATGCCGCTGAACGCACCGTTGCCCGGCCTGCCCGCCATCCTCCGTCTGGTCGGCGAGACGACGAGCGCAATCGTCGCGCAATCGTCGACCGGGGAGTACATCGACGACGTGCGCCTGGTCCTCAGAAAGGCCGTGACCCGCGGCTTCCTGCACACGCCCCGATTGCCGAGAACGCCCCGGCTGCGGCGCGCGCTGCGCCGCGCGGCGGAATTGTCGGACAGGTGGCTGACCAGACACCAGTTGCAGCAGCGCGCCCGCAAGGCCAACGCGATTGACGACATCCTGGCGCTGCACCGCGCCGACCCGATGTTCCTCCCCGAGTGCGACCTGCCGCTCACCGCGCTGTTGCCGCTGTTCGCCGGCATCGAGACGGTCGGGAGCATCGGCGCCTGCATGCTCTACGCCGTGCTGAAGAACCCCGCGTTGCGGGAGCAGGCGCAGGCCGAGGCGGATGCCCTGTTCGCCGGCGGCACGCCGAACGCGGCGAGAATGCGCAAGCTGGACGTCCTGTACCGGATCATGCTGGAAGCGCTGCGCATGTACACGCCGGTCCCGGGGATTCAACGCAAGGTGACCACGTCGTTCGACTTCGCCGGACACCGGATTCCCGCCGGTGAGGATCTGCTCCTCGCCTTCTTCGTCACGCATGACCTGCCGGAGCACTTTCCCGATCCGCGGCGGTTCGACATAGACCGCTACCTTCCGGGGCGTGAGGAACACAAGCAGCCGGGAGTGTTCACGCCTTTCGGCGTCGGCGTGCATCATTGCGCGGGCCGCGGGTTCGCCGAAACGCAACTGCCGTTGCTTGTCGCGACCCTGCTGCACGAGGCCGACATGGAGCTGGTTCCGCCGACCTATGAATTGAAGTCGAACCGTTGGGTTCTGTTCCCCTCCTTCGTTCCGGACAAGGGGTTCAGGTTCAGAATGAGAAGCCGGCGGCGATAGCAGCCCGTGGCAATGCCCCGCTGCATTCGAGCAGCGATGCATCCCGTCTGAACGGCGTTTCTCCTCGGTCGAAGTGGGCCATCGCCCAAGGGTACCGCCAGGACAATCCGGCCGGCGATGCGGTCACGGCGGCACTGCCAAGCAGCCCGTGGCGAAAGTCCCCGCTGCATTCGAGCGGCGATGCATCCCGCCTGACTGCGTTGTTCGTCGGTTACATATGCCCAATATGCGCCCTTCTCACGCCTTGTCAGGCGGGCGCCTCGTCGCTCTCGGTGCGACGCGGGGTTCCACCACGGTTCCACCACGGGCTGCAAGGCGTCCGGTTGCAGTTCGGCACCACCGGGCGCTTCCGCACGGCGACGTGGCCGGGGCGGTCGAGTCCGTCCACGCCGGAGGGCCGGAGCTTCAGTTAGAGTAGAGCCCACACAAGGAGCAAGGGATGCGAGAGCGACACATCGGGGTCCAAGAACTCAAGGCGAACCTGAGAGGGTGCCTCGAGGAGGTCAGGAACGGCACGACCCTCCTCCTGACGGACGGCGGGCACCGGGTAGCACGCCTGATTCCGGAGCCCGGAGCGAGCGAGTCGAAGGACGCCCCGGAAATCGCGTGGAGCGGACGGCCGCTGAAGAAGACCAAGCCCAAGGCGCACCTGCGGGGCGGAGGCAGCATGGCCGACATCGTCAAGGAGAACCGCAGGTGACACTGCTGTACATGGACACGAGCGCCCTGTTCAAGCGCTACGTCGAGGAGCACGATTCGGAAGCGGTACTCGCAAGGATAGACGAGGCGCCTGCGGTCGGAACGGCGGTGATCACGCGGGTCGAAGTAGCGGCCGCCCTGGCGAGGGCCGTCCGGGCGCAACGCCTGGACCGCAACGAGGCAGAGGACGCCGAGCGGGAGTTCCTGGGCGACTGGGATGATTTCACGAGAATCGGCGTGACGGAGGCGCTGGTCGGACGAGCCGGCGACCTCGCTTGGCGGCACAACCTGCGGGGGTACGACGCTGCGCAGCTCGCAGCAGCGCTGGCGTGGCAAGAGATGAGGGAAGACATGCAAGACGAGATCGTGTTCGCCTGCTTCGACAACGAGTTGGTCCAGGCAGCTGCGACCGAAGGCCTCGATACTTGGCCGGAATAGGCAGCGCAAGCGGACCCGGATCTAAAGAAGGGCCTTCGACCGCATCACGCCGACTCGCCGTTCTACAAGGGCAACGACGCCCATCCCGCCCACTCGGCATGCCAACCCCTGCAAAGGCTGATTCAGGCCGTCCCGCGCGATCGGGATGACGCGGGTGGTGAACCGCCTCACTGCACCGTGTACGCCCCGAACGCCGGCACCAGGATCGTGCTCAGCACGACTATGGCGACAGACGTCAGGACGGTGGCCACCACGCCCGTTCGGAACATCGTCCCGAAACCGACGGCACCCGCGGCGAACGTCGCCGCCGCCGTCGGGGCGGACCAGGGCAGCGCCAGGGAATGGGCTGTCCCGGCGATGATCCGGGCGAGAACCGCGGGGTTGTATTCGACAGCCTCCGCAATTGGAAACAGGATCGAGGAGACCATCATCGTCGTCGCGGTGCCGCTGGCCAGTTGCGTCACCGCCGTCGCGAGCAGTCCAGCCAGCCACGGCAACGCCGTCGCCCCGAGGTTCCCCGAGAACGCGGCCCCGATCCAGTCGGTCACCCCCAGTCGGGTCAATCCGCTGACCAGCGCCATGCCGCCGACAACCAGAAACAGCACGTTCCAGGAGACGCCTTCCTGAAAGTCCCTGTGGTCGAGGGTCATCTCGCCGCGCTTCACGTCCACCGGCAGCAGAAACAGAAGGACCATGGCCACGGGAGGCGCGTACCAGATGTCGAGGAACTCTGTGGTGACAAAGGTCGGCAGCATCCACAGGACCAGCATCAGGGTCAAGGCCGACACGACGTTCTTCTCTCCGCGGCTCAGCGGACCGAGTTGCCCGCGTTGCCGGCGAATGTGGGAACGGCGATCGGGAAGGGCCTGCACTTCCGGCGGCAACATCCACTTCAGCACCAGGTAGCAGATGGGGACGTGAGCCGCCGCGAGAACAAGTCCGGTCGATGTCCACTGCGCAAAGCTGACGCTGTAGCCGGTCGTCCGCTCCAGCACCGCGAGGATCAGCGGGTTGTACACGCTGCCCCCGGGGGTTGCCAGCCCGCCGCCGGACGCGCCGTAGAGGACTGCCAGGCTCGCGGCCGCGGCCATGCGCGGCGCCCTGGTAACGGCCGGTCGCGATCCGCCGGCGTCGAGTGCGGCGACCGCGGACCGCGCCAGCGCCAGCGCAATCGGCGTCATCGTCACGATGACGGTCAGGTCGTTGACCAGCGCGGATACGACCGCGGACGCCACGAGCAGTACGAAGATCAGGCCGCCGCCGGACCGCGCCATTCCCGGCATGCTCAGAATCGCCAGGGAAATCCTGACGGCCAGACCGTGCTTCCGCAGTGCGTGCCCGACGAGCATGACGCCCACCAGGAAGGGAAGGATCGTCTGGCCGTACAGGCCGGCCACGCCGGCGAAGGGCAGCGCGCCGCCGGCAGGCAGAAGCACGAACGGCAGAAAGGCGGTGACCGCCCACGGCACCGGTACGGCCGCCCACCACGCCAGGGTCCAGGCGTAGGTGGCGACCGCGAAGTGCGCCTCGGGTCCGAGGCCGGCCAGCGGTACGGCGCGGACCGCGACGAATGCGGCCGGACCGGCCAGCACCCGCAACGCGTACACCTGTCGGCCCGTCAAGGCGTCACCTGCTCTCACGGCTCGTCTCCGGGGCCTCCACGCGGACCGTGACGATGTCCGTCTCGTGGAACTGCTGGTGGCGCACGGACGACGCGATGTGGCGCAGCAATCGAAGTGAGACTTCCCTCTCCATCAGCAGATCGTCGGGCCGCTCCTCCAGCAGCGCAATCCGGTCCTGGACGTTCCCCTCGCCGACGGCGGCCACGAACTCCAGGACCGCGCCGCCCGCCTGCTTCTGCGCCGACAGGAACAGGCGCCGCCGCGGGCGCTTCCCGTCCTCCTCGTCCCGGCCCGTCAGCGTCAGCAGCGTCTCCTCGCCGGCTGCTTCGAGGCGGTGCAGCATCTTCGCGTCCCAGCCGCTGCGGTGTGCGAACGCACCGAGGAACTCCCGGATCCTCGGCAGCACGGACAGATCGAACTCGACCTCCAGCCGGCTGCGCCGGGGCGCCGTCGCCTCCAGGAACAGGGTCATGAGGATGGCGACCAGGCCGCCGGTGGTTATGCCGTTCTGCAGCAGGCCCCCCGCGACGTCGGCAAGAAGCTCGGGAAACACCATGCCGTTCTGGCAGCCGGCGCCGACCCAGAACGCGACCCCGGCCACCAGCCCCTTGCGATGGTCCATGCCGCCCTGCACGATCTCGGTCATGCCGCGCACGAAGGTCAATGCCATCACGACGGTCAGGTAGGCGCCGGCGACCGGGCCGGGAATGGCCAGGACCAGGGCCAGCGCCTTGGGCAGAAAGGCAAGGCCGATCAGGATCGCGCCCGCGGCGATGCCGACCCGGCGGGCGCCGACGCCGGTAAGGTCGACCGTCGGCACGCTGATCCCGATGGTCTGGGTCGGCATGATCCCGGCGAGGCCGGACACCAGCTTGCAGACGCCGTCCGCGGCTACGGCGCCCTCCACCGCCCGGTAGTCCACGGCCCGCGGCCGGCGCCACGAGGCGCGCTGAATGGCGACGGCGCTGGTGATGGTCTGAATGGCGCCGATGAGGGCCACGAACACGAAGGCGGGGAGTAGCCCGGCGAACGTCGGCCCCACGTCGAGCTCGACGCCCGGCCAGCCTCCCAGCGGCATGCCGACCCACGGCGTCTCGACCACCCGGCCCAGCGGGTAGAGACCGAACGCCCCGGCGACCATCGAGCCGCTGAAGATCCCGATGACCGGCGCCCACAAGCGGAGCGTCGGCGTGCCCTTGAACGAGATGGCGATGATGACGAGCATCGTCGCCGCCGCGGTCAGCGGCGCGCCCGCCGCCGGCACCCCGTCCGGCGTCTGGTGCATGCGGCTGAAGACGACCGGCAGCACCGTGACCGGTATCAGCATGTTCACCGTGCCGACGATCGTCGGCGTCAGCAGCCGCCGGAACAGGGACAGCCGCATGGAGACCACGATCGGCAGCAACGAGGACGCAACGACCAGGGTTCCGAGCAGTACGGGTCCTCCCTCGGCGAGCGCGGCGGCGCTGAGCCCTATGAAGGCCCCCGCCGGGCCCATGGCGAGGATGTAGCCGGCTCCGATGCGACCGACGCGGACCGCCTGCAGCGCGGTGCAGACGCCGCTGATGGCGACTGCGCTGAACACCGCCCAGGACAGGTACGCTTCGCTCCCGCCCGCCGCCCGAATCACGATGGTGGGAATCAGGACGATGCTGGCGACACCGAGGACGACGAGCTGCAGGCCGCAACCGAGAGCGAGCGCGGCCGGCGGGTTCTCGTCGGGTTGATAGCGAACGCTCGCGCCGCGGTTCGATGCGTTGCTCATGACGTGCCGTCCAGGGCCCGGACGTCCCGACTGGCGGAGTCGAGACACCGGGGAGACGGTCAGGTGCCCGTTACACGTCCTCGACGATCGTGGTGGTCGGCCTGCGGTGCCGAAGCTCGGCGATTGTAGCCGTTACTCCGCGTCCCCAATCGTCCCAATCGTCCCGACCCGCCGCGGGAAGCGGGCTCGCCGATGCGCTCCCGGAGCCTCGACAACCGTGGAATCCGCCCGCTCGGCACGTGCGTGGCATATCCTTGCAGCGGGAGCGGAAGCGAGCGTGACGGCCCACCACTTCATCGGGGAAGGCGACCTGTCGGACCGCCTGGCGGCCGCCTGCGGCGACCCGCCGGGCCTGCTGCCGGTCGTTTCGGCCGCGGTGCGCGAGGCCGGCCTGCAGGTGGTCGCCGATCAGGCCGTGCCGTTCGCCGGCGGCGGCGCCACGCTGGTCTGGGTGCTCGCCGAATCGCACCTGGTCCTGCACCTGTGGCCGGAGCTGGGCAGGGTCACCCTCGACCTGCATGTGTGCGACTACCGCGATTCGAACCGCGCCAAGGCGCAACGGCTGCGGGACGCGCTGTCCGCGCTCTGCTTCGCGCCCGGCTCGGCGGCCTGGCGGGAGCTGGCCCTGGCCGCACGCGATACCGCCGGCGGCTGATCAGTCGCGCAGGTTGCGCGTGACGAACGTGCGGGGAGGGACCTCGCCGCCGGCCGCCGGCCGGAAGTCGACCGGGACCACGCCGACGCTGAAGAAGCGGACGCCGTGCTGCTCGCACACCGGCCGCAGCGCGTCGATCACGGCCGGCGAGGCCTGCTCCGCGCCGATGGCGACCGCGTCCACCTCGCGGGCCCGCACCAGGTCCTCCAGCCGGCCCCGGTCGCCGAGCACCGGATGCCCCAGCACGAACCGCCCCGCGCGGCCGGCATCGTCGTCGATGAGCCCGATCGGGCGATACCGCGAGCCGAGCTTCGCGATGAACTCCCGAAATGCCGCCAGGTCGCTGTAGCTCGCGCCGTAGAGCACGATCCGCCCGCCGTGCCGCCCGCGCCGTTCGAGGTGCTCGCCGAGCAGTCTGAACGAGACGCGCGTGGCCACGAGCGCCAGCAGCAGCAGCACGCCGTCGTAGACGAAGACGACGCGCGAGTACCCCGCGAAGCGGTAGAGGTAGAGGATGACGAGCTGCGCGGCGATCGTCCCGCCCGCCGCCGCCCTGCCGAACCGCACGGCGTCGGCGATGCCGAAGCGCCGCGACGGCGGCCGATAGGCGCCGGCCGCCCACAGCGCGACGAGCTGGCAGCCCACGACGATGGGCAACGAGCGGAGGAAATAGGAGAAGTTGACGTCGAACCCCGCGCCGGCGAAGCGCAACCGGTAGGCGAGGTAGTAGGCGGCGACGATCAGGCCGAAGTCGAGCAGCACCTCGGCGCCGCGCCCGGCGCCGGCGTACGCGGCGACGCCCGAGCGCGCGGGCACGGCCCGCAACCCGCGGCCGGCAGCCTCCCCGAATCCGTCGGAGACGCCGACATGCGAGAGGTACGTGGCGAGCACCACCGTTCCGATCACGCACGCGGCCGCCAGCGGCACCGGCCAGCTCGCGTCCAGCGCGGCCATGGCCCAGGCGGTGGCGCCGGCCGCCGCGGCCAGCCCCCACAGCACGCCGATCGCCTGCGGCTCGGACAGGCCGGCGGCCACGAGCCGGTGCGAGGTATGGTCGCGTCCCCCGTCGACCACGGGCCGGGCGTCGAGCAGGCGCGTGCACGTCACCAGCGCGGTGTCCAGGAGGGGCACGAGCAGGACCAGCAGCGGCACCGTCACCGGCAGCGCCGGCGTCTGCCCCGCCGCGCCGGCCAGCGGCCCGAGCGTGAGGCCGGCGATGCTCGCCCCCAGGAACAGGCTGCCCGCGTCGCCCATGAAGACCGACGCGGGGCGCCGGTTGTAGACGAAGAACCCGGCTACCGCCCCCAGCAGCAGCGCCAGGTACCCGGCGTCGGCGGAAGCGGCGCCGCCGGGCGCGGCCGGCAGGATGGCCAGCCACGCCGCTCCCGCGATCAGCGTCACCCCCGGGCAGAGCCCGTCCATGTTGTCGATGAGGTTGAAGGCGTTCGTGATGCCCACGATCCACAGCATGGTCAGGGCGGTGTCGACGGCGGGCCAACCCGTCCACCCGGCGCCGCCCTCCACGAAGACGAACGCGGCGGCGACCGCGAACTGGACGACGAGCTTCGTGGCCGCGCGCAGGTCCCTCAGGTCGTCCACCAGACCGAGCACGAACAGCACCGCCGCGCACCCGGCCAGCGTCGGCGGCACCGGGACGCCCAGGATCAGCAGGCCGAGCGCGACCGCCGCGAACATGGCGACGCCCCCGAGCAGCGGCACCGCGCGGCGGTGCCAGCGGTCGTCGGCGGGGTGCGCGACGCAACCGTGGCGCCGCCCCAGCCAGCGGCACACCGGCGCCAGGACGAGCGACAGCACCAGGGTCGTGGCGAAGGGCGCGAGGAGCGTGGTCAAGTGGCCGGAATCCGTTCGATTGAGCCGGGGCGCCGCATTGCCCCACTATCGGCGCATGCGCCGCGGAACGTGAGCTCCGCCGCTGAATCGTGTTTTCACGTCAGCCGCTCGGCGCATTATCGCCCAGTCACGACCAGCCGTCCAAGGGTCCAGAGATACCGCGCCCGGAGCAGCGTCCATGCCAGCCAGCGCCGCGCATGCCGGCGTCCGGGCGCGACATGGGTAGCGTAGTAGAGAAAGGCGCTCTCGTGGAACGCGCGGGCCGCCGCGGTCGCCGCCGACCGGGTGGAGACGCCGCCGGCGTGCCGGACGCGCGCCCCGGGCACGTAGCGCACGTTCCACCCCGCCCGCCGCAGGCGGCGGCACAGGTCGGCGTCCTCCCAGTAGAGGAAATAGCGCTCGTCGAACCCGCCGACCGCGTCGAAGGCGGAGCGGCGGGCCAGCATGCAGGCGCCCGACACCCAGTCGACCCGCGCGCCGCCGCGGCCCGCGCCGGCCAGCTCGGCGTCGCGGACGTTGCGGCGCGCCGGCGCCGCCCCGGGCAGCAGCCGCCGCAGCGCCGACGACCGCCCGAACAACCCCGTCAGCATGTCCGGATCGCCGCGCGCGCTGCCCTGCACGACGCCGTCGTCGTCGAGCACCGCCGGGCCGGCGAGCCCGCACTCGTTGTCCGACCCCAGCGCGGCCAGCAGCGTCGCCACCGCCTCGGGCCCGATGCGGCAGTCCGGGTTCACGAACAGCAGGTAGGGAGCCGCGGTCGCCGCCGCCGCCTGGTTGACGGCCGCCCCGAAGCCCCGGTTGCGCGCATTGCGCAGCAGGCGGCAACGCGGGCCGCGATCCTCGGCGCTCCGCTCGCTGCCGTCCGACGACGCGTTGTCGACGACCGTCACGTCCCAGTCACGCCCCGGCATGCAGGCGAAGAGCGCATCGAGCGCCCCCCGCAGGTAGGGTCCGCTGTTCCAGTTGACGACCACCGCGGACACCGCGGGCCGGCGATCTCGGGCGGACTCATCGACGGGGGAGGGACCGGCCATGGGGATGGGAACGCCGCCGTCGGAGGCGCCGCTCCAGGAACGATAGCAGCATATTCGGCCGCACGCCTGCCGCTACAATAGCGCTCGATGACGGTCGGTGAGACAAGGATCGCCGTCCTGGTGGCCGGCATGCACCGCAGCGGCGCCGGCGCGGTCGCGCGGCTGCTGAGCATTCTCGGCTGCCGCGTGCCGCGGACGGTGACCGGGAACGGCGAACGCAACGCGAGCAGGTGCTGGGCGTCCCGGGGCATCGTCGAGCTCAACGACGAGATCCTGGCGTCGTGCGGGTCGACCTGGGACGACTGGCGGCCGCTCGACCCGGCCTGCTGCGAGTCTCCCGGCGCCGATGGACCCCTCCGGCGGGCACGGGCGGTCCTGGACGACGAGTTCGGCGGCAGCCGGTGCTTCGTGCTCGCCGACCCGCGCCTCTGCCGCCTGCTCCCGTTCTGGGCCGCGGCGGTCGAGGAGCTCGGCGTGCATCCGGTCGTCGTCTCGCCGATCCGGAACCCCCTCGACGTCGCCGCCTCCCTCGCGGCGGGCGGCGGGCTCGACCCGTCCATCGAGCACGTCCCGCATCTTCTGTGGCTGCGTCACGTTCTGGACGCCGAACGCGGATCCCGCGGGCTGACCCGCGCCTTCCTGCGCTACGAGGAGCTGCTCGACAATCCGCACGCGGTCGTGGCCCGGCTGAGCGACGCCCTCGGCATTTCGTGGTCCAGACGGCCCGCCTACGCCGACGTCGAGATGGAGGTCGACGAGCTGGTGTCGCCGGCGCTGCGGCACCAGGCGCGCACCGATCCCGAGCTGCTGGAGCTCCCCGGCCTCTCGAGCTGGATGCGGACCAGCTTCACGACCCTCGATCGCTGGACCCGCGGGGACGTGCGCCAGACCGACACCGCCGATCTCGACGCGGTACGGCGCGCGTTCGACGAGGCGGCGCCCGCGTTCGCCTCCGCCGTCGACGCGGGCCGGGGGGCGGCCCGGCAAGTGGGGGCCGCGCACGCGGCCGTCGAGGAACGAAACGCACAGATCGAGGAACGAAACGCACAGATCGAGGAACGAAACGCACAGATCGAGGAACGAAACGCACAGATCGAGGAACGAAACGCACAGATCGAGGAACGAAACGCACAGATCGAGGAACGCGAGACGCGCATCGAGGGCTTCCACGCCACGGTCGGCGAACGCGACCGCCGCATCGAGTCGCTGGCCCACGAGATCGAGTGGGCGGCCGGCATGGTCGAATCGCTGATCGGCAGCCAGACCTGGCGGATCGGCGCCAGCCTGCGAGCGGTGAAGTGGGCCGTCCCGCGCGCCCTGCACGCCGCTCGCCGTCTGGCGTACCGCATCGCGTGGCGGCTGTTTCAGCGCCTGCCGTTCGCCGCGCGGGGGCGGGCCTACCGCGGGCGCGTGGGCTCGGCGGCGCAGCGCTGCAAGAAGTGGCTGGAGCACGAGGCGGCGCCCCCGCGGGTCGGACCGGATACGGTTCTCCGGGACTGGCTCGCGCGCGGGCCGGGCAGCCCCGACCCCGACGCGCGGAGCGTTGCGGCGGCCGAGGCCGCGGCGGCGGACGCCACCGCCCGCGACGACGGTTACGTCGCCTTCGATCCGCGCGCCCCGGCGGACCGGCCGCCGGTGAAGGTCATCGCCTTCTACCTGCCGCAGTTCCACCCGATCCCGGAGAACGACGAATGGTGGGGGCCGGGCTTCACCGAGTGGACCAACGTGGTTTCCGGCGCGCCGCTGTTCGAGGGCCATCACCAGCCGCGACTCCCGGCCGATCTCGGCTTCTACGACCTGCGCCTGCGGGACGTGCAGCGCCGGCAGGTCGAGCTGGCCCGTGCGTACGGCATCGCCGGGTTCTGCTTCTACTACTACTGGTTCGCGGGCCGGCGGCTGCTCGAGGCGCCGCTCGACGGCTTTGCCGGCGACGACGCCATCGACTTCCCGTTCTGCATCTGCTGGGCCAACGAGAACTGGACGCGGGTCTGGAACGGGCTCGATCAGGACGTGCTCATCGCCCAGGAGCACTCGGCCGAGGACGACCTGCGGTGCATCGAGGACGCCGGCCGCTACCTGCGGCACGCGCGTTACCTCCGGATCGACGGCCGGCCGCTGGTCATCGTCTACCGCCCCAGCCTGCTGCCGGATCCGGCCGCGACGGCGGCGCGCTGGCGCGGCTGGTGCCGCGACCACGGCGTCGGCGAGATCCACCTGGCCTACACGCAGTCGTTCGACGTGGTCGACCCGGCGCAGATCGGGTTCGACTCGGCCATCGAGTTTCCGCCGAACCTGGCCGGCGTGCCCGACGCCGCGGCGACGACCGAGGGCCTGGATCCGGAGTTCCGGGGCAGCATCCACGACTGGTCGGTGTTCCCGGCCCGCAGCGAGCGCTACGCCCCGCCCGCCTATCCGCTCTTCCGCACCGTCAATCCGGGCTGGGACAACACGGCGCGGCGCGGCCGCGACGCCACCGTCTGGATCAACGCGACGCCGTCCGGCTACCGGCGCTGGCTGACCAACGCCATCGCCGACACGCAGCGGCGCATCGCCGACCCCGACCGGCGGCTGGTGTTCGTCAACGCCTGGAACGAATGGGCGGAGGGCGCGCACCTGGAGCCCGACCGCAAGCACGGCTGCGCCTGGCTGGAGGCGACGCGGGCGGCCCTCGAGGCGCGGGCGCCCGCGCTCGACACCGGCGGCATCGTCTACGTGCTGCACGACGCCCACCCCCACGGGGCGCAGTTCAACGCGCTCGCACAGGTGAAGGGACTCTCGGAGAAGGCCGGCGTGCGGGTGCACGTCGCGGCCCTCGGCGAGGGCCTGCTGCTCGAGCGGTTCGAGCGGGCCGCGCCCGTCCACCGCCTGTGGGAAGCGGCCGACCCCGCCGCGGCCGCCGCCGCGCTCGCGGAACGGCTGCGCGGCGAGGGGGTGACCGCGGCCATCCTCAACACCGCCGTCTCCGGAGCGCTGGCGCCGGTCTTCGAGGCGGCCGGGCTGCGGACGGTCGTGCTCGTGCACGAGCTGCCCGGCGTCATCGAATCGATGGGCCTGCAGCAGGCGGCGGCGCAGATCGCCGGGCATGCCGACGTCGTGGTCTTCGCGCACGACGCGGTGCGGCGCGGCTTCGAGCGCTTCGCGCAGCCGCGGGGCGAGGTCCGCATCCGGCCCCAGGGCCTGTACAAGGTCAACCGGCATCGCACCGCCGAGGCGCGGGCCGAGGCGCGCCGGAGGCTGCGCGGCCAGCTCGGCCTCGACGCGGACGCCTCCATCGTGCTCGGCGTCGGCTTCGGCGACCGGCGCAAGGGCATCGACCTGTTCGTGGACGCCGCCCTCGAGGTGGCGAACGCCGGCGCCGGCGCGCACTTCGTCTGGCTGGGCCACCTCGAGGTCGGCATCGAGCCCGGCCTCCGGCGGCGCATCGCCGCGGCCGGGACCGCCGGGGAGCACGTCCACCTCGCCGGGCGCCGGGAAGACACCGACGTCTTCTACGCGGGCGCGGACATGCTGGCCCTGACCTCGCGCGAGGACCCCTTCCCGTCGGTGGTCCTCGAGGCGCTGGACGCCGGCCTGCCGGTGGTCGGCTTCGAGAACGCCGGCGGCTGCGAGGAGATGCTGCGCGAGGGAGCCGGGGTGCTGGCTCCGTTCGAGGACGCCAGGGCCTTCGCCCGGCAGGTCCGCACGCTCCTCGACGACCCGGCCGCCGCGGCCCGCCTCGGCGCCCGCGGCCGGGCGATCGTCGCCGAGCGCTTCGGCTGGACCCGCTTCGTCCTCGACCTCGCGCACCTGGCCGGCCTGCCCGTGCCGCGCGTGTCGGTCATCGTCCCGAACTTCAACTACCGGCGCTACCTGCCCGAGCGTCTCGAATCGATCGCCGCGCAGACCCATCCGATCTACGAGCTCATCGTCCTCGACGACGCCTCCACCGACGGCAGCCGGGAATGGCTCGAGCAGGAAGCGCGCAGCCGCTTTCCCGAGGCCCGCCTGGTGCTCAACGACACCAACTCCGGCGGCGCCTTCCAGCAGTGGCGCAAGGGCGTCGAGCTGGCCGCCGGCGACATCGTGTGGATCGCGGAGGCCGACGACCTCGCCGAGCCCGACTTCCTCCGCACCGCGGTGCGGGCCTTCGACGATCCGGAGACCGTGCTCAGCTTCTGCCAGTCGCGGCAGATGCGCGTGGACGGCAGCGTCACCGGCGCGGACTACCAGCAGTACGTCGCCGACCTGTCCACCGAGCGGTGGCGCGCCGACCACGTCGCGGACGGCGCCGAGGAGATCGCGCGCCATCTGGCCGTGAAGAACACCATCCCCAACGTCAGCGGGGCGCTGTTCCGGCGGCAGACGCTGGCCGAGGTGCTGGCCGGGCACGCCGGCCGCATCGAGCGGCTCAAGGTGGCCGGCGACTGGCTCACCTACGTCCTGTGCCTCGAACGGGGCCGACTCGCGTTCAGCGCCCGGGCCCTCAACCTCCACCGCCGGCACGCGCGCGGCATCGCCATCTCCACCGCCGCCTCCGACGGCAACGCGGACCATCTCCGGGAAATCCTCGCCGTCCAGCGCTTCGTCGCCGGCCGCCATGCGGTGCCGGAGGACGTGCGAGAGAAGGCCGAGCGGTACGCCCGCGAGCTCTTCGTGCGCTTCGGGCTCGACCGCACGGGCGGCCCGACCTTCGACGACCTCGCGGCCTCGGCGCCGGTCCTGTCCCGCGAGGCCGACGACGGCGGCCCCGCTCCGTCCCGCGCGGCCGGGCCCGGCCAGCCCGTCGCGCCCCGCGAGTCCGAGGCGGCCGGCGGCCCGGCGCAGGCCGCGCCCGGCGGCGACCCCGCCCCGCCCCGCGATGCCGAGCCGGCCGGCGACCCGGCGCAGGCCGCGCGCTGAGGCGCGGCGCCCGACGACTACCGGTGCCCGAGACCCGCCGCCCGCTGCTCGACTTCCTGATCGCCGGCGTCCAGAAGGCCGGCACGTCGGCGCTGGGGTCGTTCCTCTACCAGCACCCGGAGCTCTGCATGTCGGTGCCGAAGGAGGTGCACCTGTTCGACGCGCCGGACTACTCCCGCGACTGGACCCCGGCGCAGATCGAC
The DNA here is from genome assembly GCA_963662835.3 of Vicinamibacterales bacterium. Classification (GTDB taxonomy): domain Bacteria; phylum Acidobacteriota; class Vicinamibacteria; order Vicinamibacterales; family UBA8438; genus WTFV01. Next base: position 3,271,174 of record CAXXVU020000002.1, on the reverse strand, counting down.
CAACGCTACCGGCCCTGCTTCGCGCATTGCGACGCCGGCACGCTGCGGGGCGAGGCCACCCCGATCTACCTGTTCCTGCCGGAGATCGCCGGCGAGCTGAAACGCTACAACCCGGACCTGAAGGTGATCGTGCTGCTGCGCGACCCGGTCGAGCGCGCCGTCTCCCACTACTACATGGAGAAGAACCGGGACATGGAGCGCCTGCCGCTGTGGCTGGCCCTGCTCGCCGAGCCGTTTCGGCTGCGGCGGCCCGAGGACACGTCGCACGCCGACTCGCACCTGCGGCGGCATTCCTACCGCCGGCGCGGCCTGTACAGCCTGCAGCTTCGCAACCTCTACCGGCACTTCGACCGCGGCCGGGTGCTCATCGTCCGCGCGGAGGACCTGTTGCATCACCACGAGGCGGTCCTGCGGCGGGTCTTCGCGTTCCTCGGCGTCTCGCCCGACGTCCGGATCCCGCCCCGCATCGTCTACGCCGGAGACCGCGGGGGCCGGCGGCACCCCGTCGCCGCCCGGCTGCTCGGGCTGTCCTACCTCGCGGAACGACGGCGGCTGCGGCGGCTGCTGCGGGACCCGGCCTGACAGCCCGTGGCGAGAGCCCCGCTGCATTCGAACGACGGCCGCGCCCCGGAACCGTCTCCTGCGGCTCCGACGCCGGCTGGTGCGGTGACCTTCCGGCGCAGCGCCAGGTAGCGCGGGCCGAGCGCGGGCGGCGCGGCCTCACTCCAGCGCCAGCACCGCGTCCCGCAACTCCATCAGGTGCGCGGCCCGGATGACGGCCGCGTCCGCCGGATCCGGGTCCGACCAGGCGGGAGCCGTCTCCCCGGCGGCGTCGTAGGCCGCCGCGAGCGCCGCGCGGAGCTCCGTCCGGTGCACGAGCCGGATCGGGGTGACGCCCGCCTCGAGGGCCGGGTCCGTCCACGCGAACGCCGCCAGGCCCTCCCGCTCGCGCAGCGCGTCGATCCGCGCCCGCAACCGGAGAAAGTGAACCGCCCGGACCGGCGTCACGCCCGGCTCGATCGGGTGGTCCGTGAACCCCGTCGCCCCCCCGCCCCCGCCACCGCCACCACCGCCGCCGCCGCCGCCGCCGCCGGTCCCGGCCGGCACGGTCACCTCCAGCGGTGCGCTCCACGCCCCGGCGCCCCCGCGCACCACCGCCGCCACCTGGTACACGTACGTGCCGCCGTCCAGCCCCGAGTCGGTGTACTGCAGCCCGCTCTCACCGGATGCGATGGGCGCGACGGTATCCGCGTCGCCCCGGTAGATGGTGTAGGTCACCGCCGGCGCGGGGCTCCAGTGACCGTCGACCACCGGCGTCCAGGTCAACGCCGCCCGGCCCGGACCGGTCGTCGCTCCCAGCGCCGGCCCCTCCCGAAGCTGGCGGCCCGCCTCCTGCCACGAGGCCCGTCCGTTCTCGTCCATGTCGAGCACCAGGGCCGGATACTGCGCGGCCGTCCCGATGTCCCACGGGGAATCGCCCACGTTGTCGCCGTCGAGGTCCACGTTCCAGGCCCCGTAGAGGCCGCCGTAGCCGGTGGGCGCCTGCAACTGCGCGGTCGTCCGGCCCTGTCCGTAGGCCCCCGCCGCGTGCCCCGACGTCAGGATGTCCCAGTAGCTGTCCCGGATGGCGTCCGGGTCGTCGGCCGACCCGACCAGACCGCCGATATCGGAACCCGCGCCCGGGACGCGCCCGGTCGCGTAGGCGGCGTGGATCCGGTTGGCCCGGAAGTTGAACCCGACGAGGCCGCCGACGCGGCTCTCGCCGGAGACCGACCCGGTGGCGTAGGCCGCATCGATGTCGCCGTAGCTGCTGCCGGCCAGCCCGCCGACGCGGTCGACACCCGTCACGTGGCCGGTGGCGTAGCTGGCGCTGACCGGGCCGCCGCCGAATCCGACCAGCCCGCCGACGTCACCGCTGCCCGCCACGCGCGCGGTGGCGAAGCTGGCCGTGACCGCGCCGCCCTGGCTGTTGGAGCCGACGAGGCCGCCGACGCCGCCGCCCGTCCCTTCCACGTGGCCGGACGCGTAGCTGGTGGAGATCGCGCCGCGGCTGTTGACCCCGACCAGGCCGCCGACGTCGCTCGTTCCCGTCACGCGGCCGGCGACGTGGCTGCGGGAGATCGCGCCGCCGTCGTTGTACCCGACCAGCCCGCCGACCACGCGGTTGCCGGTCACCTCGACGCCGGTCAGGCCGACGCGGCGGATGCCGGAACCGGAGAAGTGCCCAAAGAGCCCCGTCGGAGAACCCGCGCCGCCCGCATCGACGAACAGGTTGGCGATCGTGTGCCCGTTGCCGTCGAAGGCGGCGCTGAACGGGGTGCCGCCGCCGATCGGCGCCCAGCCCGCGCCGCCGCGCCAGTAATCGTCGCCGGGGTCGGCCCCGCCGCTGCCGTTGGTGTCGAGGTCCAGATCGGACGCCAGCTCGTAGCCGCTGCACCCGGTGGCGCAGCCCATGCCCACCGCGCCGTCGGCGAAGGCGGCGTAGTACGGCTGCCACTGCGCGCCGTCCACCACGCCGTCGCCGTCCAGGTCGTAGCGCATGGCGTCGAGCTGCGCCGGTGTCGCCACCGCGATGAGGCCGTCGTCGTCGGTGTCGTAGTCGCGGTCGCCGGCCGGCACCGTGACCGTGAACGACTGCGTTGCGCTCAGGCCCCCGGGATCGGTCGCCCGAACCGTCGCCGCGACGCGGCCGAACGCGAGCGGGGTCAGCTCCAGTTGCGTGCCGGTCACCGCCGCCGCCACCGCATCGGGAACGCTCAACCGCACGGAGTAGGTCAGCGTGTCGTCGTCCGGATCGTCGAACGCGGCCGCCAGCTCGACGGACACGGCGCCGCCCAGCCGCGCGAGCGTCCGGTCGATCAACGGGTCCGCCGCCGACGGCGCCCCGTTGCGGTCGGCCGCCGGCACCGCCGACGACGACACCGCGCCGGGCGCCATGACGATGCCGGCGCCGGAGTCGCGGTCGACGCCCGGCGCCTCGATGTCGAGCGCCGCCCCCTGCAACGCCGCGCGCAGCTCGGCCAGGGTCACCTCGGCGGGGCCGCCGGCCGCCTCCAGCAGCAGAGCCGCGATCGCGGCCGCGTGGGGGGCCGCCGCCGAAGTGCCGCAGAACTCGCCGAAGAAGGGGGTCGCGGTGGAGACGCACGTCGCCGCGGCCAGGTCCGGCTTCTGCAGCACCTTGCCGCCGCTCGCCGAGAAGTCGAGCGGCGTGATCGCCGTCCCGTCCGGTCCGAAGAAGATCCGGCGCGGTCCGTCCGCGCTGTAGGTCTCGACCGACTCGGTGCCGTCGAAGGCGCCGCCGGCAGTCCCGACGTCGACGCCGCCGACGCCGATCGCGTTCTCCGCGGCCGCGTGCCCGAACGTGTTGCCCGCGGTCGCGGCCTCCAGCTCTCCCTCGATGGCGCTCAGGCGCAGGTAGCGGCCGGCCGCCGCCGGGGCCTTCACCACCACCAGGTAGCGGGTGCCGACGTGGAAGATCGGCTGCGTCTCGATGACCTCTATCGGATCCTGCGTGCCGTCCTGCGTATTCGTCGAGCCGGCGAGCACGTTGCCGTCCGGGTCGACCACGAAGAGGTCGTAGTCGTTCGCCGAGCCCCCCAGCGGATCGGCCCACTGGAGAACGAACCCGTGGGGAGGGACGGTCGTGATCCGGTTCCTCTCGGCGCCCCCTCCGAAGTCGTGCCGGACGCCGGCCGGCTGTCCGCCGAGGGTCAGCGCGCTGCCGGCGGCGTAGTCGCCCTCCCAGACGCCGGACGTGCCGTCGTTCAGGTTGCCCTCGTTCCCCGCCGCGGAGAAGTGGAAGCAGCCGGCGGCGGTTGCCGCGTTGACTCCCCGGGCAATCGTGCCGTCCTGAAAGACCGCCTCGCGGACGGCGAAGATGTCGTCGACGAGGATGTCCGCACCGGCCGCGCACAGCGCCTCGATGTTGGCGGCGAACCGCGCCTGCCCCCCCGTCGCGGTCGCGAAGTACAGCTCGGCGCCCGGCGCGAGATCGTGCACGATCTCGAGCATCGCCGTGCCCTCCCGGCCCCCGCCCGCCTGCCCCGGCAGCACGTGGACGCGCGCCGGCAGGTCCCCGGAGGCCTGCCGCTCGGCCAAACCGCCCACGCCGTCCGAGATCACGCCGACCCCGATCCCCGTCCCGTCGACGCCGTGCGTCCGGCGGGCCAGCCCGGCCTGGTGGGCCGCGTCGCCCTCGGTCGTGTCCTCGGCCCGGGTCGACGACAGCGGCGGATCGGCGGGGCGGGCGTCACCGGAGCGTGCCGCGCGCTGCCCGCGCGTCAGCATCGCGTCGGCGGGACGGATCGACTGCACGGCGTCGAGCGCGGCAAGCTGCTCGACCGCCGCGAGGGGCAGGCGCGCCCGGAGGGCCCGATAGCGCGGAACGCTGCTTGTGACCGTGCCGCCGAGGGCGCGAATCCGCGCCGCGACGAGGGAGGTCTCGCCGGCCCGGATGTCCACCGCCGCCAGCCCGTCGCCCGCCGCGTCGAGGAGCCGCGAGCTCACCTTCCGCTGCGCCGGGGTCCGCGCCGCCTTCGCGGCGAGCAGCGCCGGGATCGAACGGACGGCCGCGGGCGGCGATGGCGGCGCGCCGGACTCGTGGGCCGCCGGCGACGGCGGCGCGCCGGACACCCGGACCGGGACATCCGGCTCGCGCCGCGGGCCGGCGACGGCGTCCGGACCGGAAGCGGCCGCCTCGGGCACGACCGGCGCCGGCGGACGCGGCGCGCTGCAGCCGGCTTCGAGGACCCCGCATCCGGGGCCGCCGACCGGCGGACGCGACAACGGCGGATCCGACCGGACGGCGCAGCCGGCGGCCACGAGCACGGCGCCGGCCAGCGCCGGCAGACGGGTGCTTCTCATGGCGCCGGAGTCTCGACCGGGGTCGATGCCGCGGGGAATCGTTCAGGACGACGCGGTCGTTGGTTCCCGTGCCTCCGCATGTCAGTCGGTGCGCCGCGGGCGCCGCGGTCGACGGCGGCGCGGCGCCGCGGCCGGCGCGCCCGGGGCCGGAGACGGGGTCTTCGGCCGCGGGGCCGGCACGAGCCAGCCGCGCAACTGCAGGTAGCGCGCGGCGCTCTCGCCGAGCTCGATGATGTCGCCTCTGGGGACCATCCGCCTGCCGTACCGGAACTGCCGCTTGACCAGATAGCGCAATCGAGCGCCTCCCGAAGCCCTGACGTATTCTACGGTCTTCGCGTGGCGGGGACGCTCGACCGGACTCCTCGACGAGCATCCGGGACCGGGAGATTCCATACCGATGCCCATTCTCGACCCACCGGGAAGACTCCAGGTCGAACGCCTGTCGAACGGCAGGAGGAAGCTGTTGCGGGAGCTGCGGTACGCGGTGGGCGGTGCGGTGGTGACCGTCCCCGCCGGCTTCGTCACCGACTACAGCTCCATCCCGTTCGGCTTTCGCTGGATAATGCGCTGGAACCGGGTGGACGTGGCGGGGGTGGTCCACGACTGCCTGTACAGGAACCCCGCGTATCCTCGACTGCGGGCCGACTGGATCTGGTTCGAGGTCGCGAGGAGCGGCCGGGGGCAGGCGCGTGCATGGCCGCACCAGGCTCTCGCCGGGCTCGTCGCTCTGGTGCTCTTCGGCTGGGCGGCGAAGGCGACCGGACCTGCCTGCACGAGGCTCGACAAGTGCGGTTGGCTGGTCGTCGACCTGCTGCTCGGAGCAGCCGTTCTGTGGGCTGTCCGGCAGGCGGCCGGTTGACTAGAGGCGCGCGAAACTCCAGCCGCAAAGTTCTGCGAAAGTCCGTGATCCGAGCGTTGACATAACCAACACGGTGTTGAAAAGGACCCCTGCAGCGCGCCCAGATGGGGGTATCGGAACCGAAGGCGCAGTTGCCCGGTTCCAGACCCCCGCCCTACCCGACCACCCGGACAGCCGCGCGGAACACGCCGGTGAGCCGGACGGCGCGATCCGCGCGCTCGGGCAATACCACCCCCCGCGGCGCCACCTCCCAAAGTCGGTCGACGGCAAGGCGCGCGCCAGCATTGGGCAGGTCCGGAAGTACGAGAAGGACGCCCGCCGGCAACACCGCGCCGACGTCGGCCAGGCCGCGGTTGGCAGCCAGGACGTCGGGCACGGCATCTTCCCGGCCATAGCGGCGCCAGCAGATCTCGTCGAGCACGTCACCGTCCGTCGTGAGGTACGCGCCCGGGATGGGCACGTGACGAAGACCGCCCTGGAAGCGAACCGCGGCACGAACGAACCGCATCGGCGACAGGCGGCGGCGCACGCGAACGGCGGCGCGAGCGACCCCCTCCAGCGTGGCTCCGTCGTCGAGGGCAACCGTTGCGGACTGCTGCTGCGCGGGTGTCAGGGCCAGAAAGGCGTCTCGCCATGCGCTGTGAGCGGCGACCGCACCGGCGGCGACCCTCCAGCCGTAGGGTTCGGTTGCGTCGGGGTCGGCCGAGCTCGCATGGTTCGGGCCTGGGATCACGAGGTCGGCCAAGCCGTCGACGCGCAACGTGACAGCGCGAGGTGATCGCTCCCAGGCGTCGGTGAGTTCCGCGCCGGTGCTGTCACCCGGCAAGGCGCTCGTTACCCCCACAATGACGCGGCCGCTGGCGACAGGGCGCAGGTGCAGAACCACCAGATATCCGGTGGCGTCGTCTCCGGCGCGCAGGCGCGACACATCCCCCAGCCCTGCGGTTGTATCCTCCCAGCGGATCGCACCTCTAATCGGTTCGGTGAATTGCGGCAGCGGCAGAGCAATCCTGGCCACCGGCGCACCTCTATTCGCTGAGGGCGATCTCGTAGGCGAATGCCCCCGCCGGGATCACTGCGTCGCCGCCGACGGATGTTGCGGGGCGATCGGCATGCCAGAGCAGCTCGGCGCCGGCGTTGCTCGGCGCGTCGGTCCAGCACGCCAGCGAGCCTGCCGGCCATGTCGCGGTCGGCCGCGGGAAGTCGATGTCGCCAGCGTTGGCCAAGCGCCGGAACCCGGCCACCGTGGACTTGACCCACGCGCCGGCCGCCACGGTCCGGCGCGCGTAACCGTCGCCGTTCTGCTCGTTCGCCGCGCTCGGCGCCGGATCGGTGTGCACCGTGATGTAGCGTGTCTCGCCGCCGATCAGCGCATCGAGCTGCAGATCGGCGGCGTAGACAGTCTGCCCGTCAGCCATTGGCCTCTCCCTCTCATTCGGCCGCCCACACCCCTGGCGCGAACGCCGTCACGTCGGCCCAGGACGGGAACTGGGCGGCCCCGCCCCCCTGCACGATGGCGCGCACGGCAATGTCCGTCGACCCCTCGACCGGAGCGCCGTCGCCCAGGTAGTAGGCCACACGCCCCCTCGACAGCGATCCGTCGCGGCGGTGGAACCCCCATCGCGGGCCGCCGGCGTCGCGCAGAGCCCCCACGACCAGATTGACGAACTCCCGCGACGCCAGCGCGTTGCGCAGCGCCTCGGGGTGCTGCGCCGCGACACGCTCGACGACATGCGCCATGTTCGGAGCTGGCGTCCCGGCGCTGCCGCCACCACCGCCACCACCCCCGCCGCCGGACGGCGGGGGGCCCAGGCTCGGCGTCGCGCCGGCGAACGGCGTCTCCGGCAGCAGCTCCGCAGCGGTTCGCTCCCACGGCTCGGTTACGGCCTCGATGTCGAGGCCCGTGCGGTAGCCGTCCCCGGAGATCTGCTGGCGCACGCGGTTGGCCACCCACACGGCGTCGACGCCGGCACCCCACCCGTCGAGCCGCACAGGCACGTCCGCGGCCAGCTCAGGCCGGCCCGGGGAGAGCATCAGGCGCCCGGTGCGCGTGCCGCGCTGTAGCGCGCGCAGGCGCGTCTCGGCCGCGTTGCTGGCCGAGGCAGCGTCTGGGAACGTCTCCGTCAGCACATCCACCGGGCCGCCGTCCGGAGCGCCTGCGCGCACCTCCTGGAGCTCGCCGGCGTCGAACTCGCGCCACCGCGCAACCACGGCGACGTACTGCGACCGGTCGGCCTGCAGCACGTTGTAGTCGAGGGCCTCGGTGCGCGCGATCCGCACCGCGGCCGCGGCCGCCTGGTCCGCGAGCATCTGCCGCCGGAGGAACACGAGGCGGCCGTTGGCCACCTTCGCCACCACGTCGAGCTGGTAGCGCGCCAGGCGCAGCAGCAGGTTCAGGTCCGACTCGTCGACCTGGTCGATGTGGGTCAGCGTGATGTCGCGCAGGGCGGGGTCGACGCGGGGCTCGAGGTCGTGCCTGCCGGCGATGGTGCCGACGACGTCGCCGATGGTGACGAACGACCAGGACCTGGTCCTCGGGGCCTTCAGCTCTGCCAGCAGGTTTGCGGCCTGCGCGCGCACGGTCAAGGTGGCCGGCGGCCCGTTCTGCTCGACCTCGCTGACGACGTAGCTGCCCATCAGCGCGGCGCCGTCGCCGAGGAAGCCCATCTCGACCTCGAGCGTCGCGCCCTTGGGCGGCAATGCGATCCCGGGCGGGCGGTCGTCGAGCACCAGCTCGAAGGCGTCCGCGCCGGCGTCGGCCACCTCGTCGGTGACCGCGGCCGAGACGAAGCGGTCCAGGACGACGGCAGTGATGTCCCGACCGTTGGCGCTGACGCGCAGCTCGGGCGTCACGGCGCACCCCACAGGACCACCGCGCCGTCCGGCTCGGGCGGCGGCGGCAGGTCGGGTAACAGGACGACCTGACCGGCGGGCAGGACCGGCTGGGCGTCGGCGAGGCCGGGGTTTGCGCGCAGCACGTCCGGGACGGCGTCCTCGCGGCCGTAGTGCCGCCAGCAGATGTCGTCGAGGACGTCGCCGTCGATGGTGCGGACCCGTGTCATGCCGCATCCTCGCCGTAGTGGGCCAGCTCAAGCCGGAACGTCAGGTGGCGCGGCCGGCCGTCCGCAAGAAAGAACCGCTGCGTTTCCTCGACGCGCTCGCACGTTGCAGGGCCTGCCGGGGCACGCTCCGGCGCGGCGCGCGGGCGATCGGGGCGACGTCGAGGTGTATGCGACCGAGGTTGTCTCGATGGGCGTCCAGTGGCTGTGGGAGAACCCCGTCGCGTTCGCCGCGACAGATCCGGACTACTTCGACTTCATCTGGGATACAGTGGTTCGAGGCCAATGATCAGGGTGCGCGACAAGGCCACCGGCGCCGAGGCGGAGTGGGACGGGCACGAGTGGACCGGCGATCCGGACTTCGCGGCACTGCTGCGGATCGCGTGTAGGGCTCTTCGCCTGCAGTTCGACCCGTTCGCCGGGTACGCGCATGTCCAGCAGCGCATGGCGGAGACGCTGCCCCAGCACGGATTCGTCGTCGTTCGGCAGACCAAGCCGGTCGAGGCCGAGCATCTTCCCGGCGTCGTGTATTGATGGCTGTCCGGATTGCCTACGACGACCGGGCAGTTCAGGACGCGCTGAACCGACTCCGGGACCGCGTCGACGACCTCCAGCCCGCGATGCGGGAGATTGCCGGCCACCTGAAGGACAGCGTTGACGAGGCCTTCGCCAGCGAGTCAGCTCCGGACGGGTCGGCTTGGGAGCCGCTTGCGGAGAGCACGATCGCTGACCGGCTGCGGAATCGCTATCGGGCCGGTCCGGTCCTGGAGCGCTCCGGAGATCTGGCCGGCCGCATCCTCGCCGACTGGGACGACGAATCGGCCGTCGTCGGCTCGAACCAGACGTTCGGTGGCGACGTGCTCGCGGCGGCCGTGCACCATTTCGGGACGCGCGACGGCAGGGTTTCCCGCCCGGCCGTTCTCCGGCGTGTCCGACGAGGCCCGGGCGGCCATCATTCGGGGCGTGCTGGATCACCTCGGGGAGCCGCTCAGCAGCTAGCGCCGCACTGCTCCATCTCGTGGAAATTCTCCAGGCCCGTCTTCGCGTCCCTCTAGGCTCGACCGGCAACGGCGCCGTTCCGCAAGACCTGCCGAGGTCGGGTTTCGCGTTCCTCCGGTCTGCTATCATTCCCGACCGGGACGGAGAAGGAGAAAGCTGATGGACGTCACTGCACGTCTCGATTGGAGTGGCGCGGACGCTTCGCCCGCTCAGCCGGTCAACTCGGTTCTGGTGCAGGGCGTGGGGGAGGAGCTCATCCTGTCGTTTGGCCATGCCGCTCCGCCCGTCGCGATGGCTACCATGACCAACGAGAAAGTGGTCGATTACCTCAAGGAGAATCCGGTGCTAGTCCACCATGTCGCGCGGTTCACGCTGCCGCTCGGTACGGCGAGGACGCTCCTGGAGGGGCTCCAGAAGGCTCTCGGAACTCACGACGCCGCCACGAAGAAGTCAGACGCCCCGGCCGGGGCCGACGCACAGGTGGCCTCATGAAAGGTGCGGCCACGGCCGTCATCGTCATCAAGCAGCCGGACGTCGGTGGCATCTCCTCGATCGAAGCGTCCCGGCCGGACTCGCTTCCTGGTCAGGGACTTTGGAACACTCCGCCCGGCCAAGCCGACCTCGGCCTCTACGAGTCCTGGTTCCCAGCGGTCGCAGATCCGATGCGCGGCGTCGATCCGGCCGACTTTCGTGTCTGGTCCAGCGCTCCCGCGGATCCGATGCATGATGCAGATCTGCTGGCCGCATTGTCCGACCTGGAAAATGCCGTTGATGAGGCGCGTGACGAGGGGTTCCCGGCCCCATCTGAAGAGGCGCGGCGAAATGCGGAACGGCTGCTACGGGACATGTACCCTCTGCGCCGGTGCCGTTACGAGGTCTACCCAACGCAGGACGGGGAAGTTGCCGTCTCTGCACCCGGGGGTCGCGGACGGTCAGTGCTCGTACTGTGCGAATCGGACGGCCGTGTACTGTGCTTGGTCAACCTGAACGGTAAGCACCGCCGGGCTCTGTACGATCCAGAGTCAGCGGCGATCCTTCCCGATGGATTCGTGCGAGAAGCCTTGGCCGCGCTGGACAAGTAATGACGGTCGCTGGTCGCATCGACGCGGGGGAAGAACTCGGGCGCCGCGTCTTTTCCGAGAGGGCTGCGAGGCGAGCTAGGCGTTCGACGGTCCCCTATAACCAGTTCCTGGTTAAGTCCGGCGATCTCATTTCCGTTGACAGGCTCAGCAATGCAGTCCTGGTTGACGTGGCCGTAGTGGCTCAGCGCGCGAGCGAGTCCCGCGACGGTCCGTTTCGCGGCTGGGCGTCCGTTCCCGGCGAGATCGCCAGCCGCAATGGGCGGCGCGTAGAGGCGTCGGCGACCGCCGACAATCCGTACCACGGCGACATTCGTCTGCCCGACGCGGCAGCCACTGATCGTATCGAGCGGAAGCGGCACGCTCAGGAACTGGCTGATGCGTCTCGCTGGTGTGAGAGGCCCTCCGTCGAGGAAGGCGGTTGATTTGCGATCCCGCCAGATTCCGTCAACATTCTGTTGATTCCGGGTTTTCCGGATCGCCCGGTTTCGCAGTACTTCAGCAGGTCGCATTCGCGTTCCTCTAGTTTGAGCCCGGCGGCGGGCGGCGGCCGCGGCTGCCGCCCGGCCGTCGATGCGCGGTCCTGAGCGAACCGGCCGCCCGCTCGATCAACGCATCGAGAAGTCCGTCCATCCCCGCCACCACGTGTCCCGGCCGGAGCCGGCCCCGCCGACGGCGCCGATGAAGCCGGCGGGCTCGAAGAACCCGTCGTCCGGGGGCGCGGCCGGCGCGACCGCCCCGGTCACCGCGGGCGACCCCGCCCCGGGCGTGAAGTCGGGCGCCGTCAGGGAGAACGGGCTCGCCAGCCGCGGATCGACCACCGCGACGTCGTCGCTGCCCGCCATCAGGTCCGCCACCGACCGGCCGCCGCGGTCCGCCGTGAACTGCCCGTTGCAGTCCTCGGGCTCGTCGGGGAGCGTGCAGTTGTTCCAGACGATGCCGCCGGCGAAGGAGAGCGCGCCAGCGTCCACCTGCTCCCAGGTCGCGCCGCCGCGGACGTCGACCGCCGGCTTCTTGAACCCGGTGACGACGAAGTTGCGCACCGTCGCCGCCGTGCCCCGCCGCAGCCGCATGCCGTCCTCGCTCTGGCCCTCGTCGCCCTCGTTGGTGTCCGGGTCGCCGACCAGGGTCAGGTTGTAGAGCGTCGGGCTCGAGCGCGGCTCGGCGTCCTTGTCCGCGTCCCGGTTGTCGGCCTCGATCCCGTGGTCGGCGTCGTCGCCGATCTGCATGACGACCAGGAACTGGACCCTGCCCTGCCAGCCGTCGGCCCAGTCGATGCCGTCGTCTCCGTTGCCGAAGCTGACGACGCGCTTCAGATCGACCGTGCCGCCGTTGAGCTCGAGTCCGTCGTCCTTGCCCATCTTGACCATCACGTGGTCGACCTCGGTCCCGCGGCCGACCCCCTGGAACGCGATCCCGTTCAGCTCGTTGTCGGGGCTGAGCTCGGTGCCCGCGAACTCGACGCGGACGTGGCGCAGATGCCCGCTGTCGTCGTCCGGATCGCTGCCGCCGTAGGGACCGGTGCCGCCGGGGCCTTCCGTCTCGCCCCCCTCCAGGTTGATGGGCGCCCGGCCGTTGATGACGAGGCCGCCCCAGTCGCCCCGCGAACGCATTCCGGGCTCGCGGTCGCTGGTCATCACGACGGGCGCCGCGGCGGTGCCGTCGGCGTGAATCCGCGCGCCCCGCTCGACGATCAGCGTCCCGTTGGTCTCCGAGTCTCCGCGAATCACCGTGCCCGCCTCGATGGTCAGCGTCGCCGGCGCCCGCACGAACACCGCGCCGCGCAGCAGATAGGCGTTGTCGGCGGTGAACGTCGCATCCGCGGCGATGGCCCCCATGACGGTGCAGGCGCCGCCCGGACAGCCGCCCGGGCCCGGTGCGTCCGCCAGCCCCGCCACCGCGTCGCGCAGCTCGGTCAGGTGCGCCGCCCGCAGGACGGACACCCCGGCCGCCGGCGCCGGGTCCGTGTACGTCGGAACGGTGCTCCGCCCGCAGGCGCCGTAGGCCAGAGTCAGGGCCTCGCGCAGCTCGGCGACGTGCGCGGCCCGGATCGGCGTCCGCCCCGGCGCCAGCGTCGGGTCGGTGAACGCGAACGGGGCGGCGCCGCACCCGGCCAGCCGCTCGTTGACGCGGGCCCGCAGCTCCGTCAGGTGCACCGCCCGGACCGGCGTGGCCCCGGGCACCAGCGGATCGTCGGTCCACACCTGCGCCCGCGAGCCGACCGCGCCGAACGCGAGCAGCAGCAGAAGCGCGAAACCAGGTCCCGGCAGCCGCGAATCACTCATGCATCCCCCCTCGAGAAAACTGCGTCGGCGTCCTGCCAGCCAGATGGGCCGTCGCGAAGAAACGCTCTATCAGATAGGACGTGCGAGGAAGGCAAAGCGAACACATCCAGCAGATTCGTACCGGCCGTTCACTCGCGGGCGGCGACCGCGGCGGCAGGCCGGCGAGCAGATCGGCCCGTTGCGCGAGCGCATGGCGAAGCTCGAGGGACTGCTCGAAGGACTCCGCGGGGCCGTCACCGAAAAGCGCGCGGCATAGCCGCTACTCCGCTCGGCGTCCGCCGTCATTCCAGCGCCGCGACCGCGGCGCGCAGCTCCGTCAGGTGCGCCGCCCGGATGACGGTCCCGCCCGCCGGAGCCGCGTCCGTCCAGATGGGAGCCGCCTGATCCGCCGCGGCATACGCTTCGGCGACCGCCGTTCGCAGCTCCGTCAGGTGCACGCCCCTCACCGGCGTCACGCCCGCCGCGAGCGCCGGGTCCGTCCACCCGAACGCCGCCAGCCCCTCGCGCACCCGCAGCGCGTCGATGCGCGCCCGCAGCTCCAGGAAGTGGATCGCCCGCACCGGCGTCACCCCGCGCTCTATCGGATGGTCGGTGAACTGCGTCGCCGACGCCTGGAACACCGTCACCCGCTCGCCGGCCACCGCCAGCACGCCCGTGCGCGGTCCGCCGGCGTTGGCCGCCACCGAGTACCGCACCGAGCCGGAACCGATGCCGTCGGCTGGGGACGTCACCGTCAGGAAGTCCGACTCGCTGGCCGCCGCCCACGCGCAACCGGGTCCCGTGGTCACCGTGGCCTGCCCCATCCCGGCCGTCCACAGCACGTCCCGGCGCAGCGGCTCGACGGTGAACGCGCAGGACACCGTCACCAGGAACGTCTGCTCCGCCGTCCGGTTCGAGCCCGCCGCGTCGGTCGCCGTCACCGTCACCTCGGCCTCGCCCGCCGAGAACGGCGTCACCGTCACCACGCTGCCCGCGGCTTCCACCCCCGCCACGTCCGGGGCCGACGACGACGCGGCATACGTCAGCGCGTCCCCGTCGGGGTCCCGGAACGCCGGGGCCACGTCCACCGGCAGCGGCTCCGCCCCGGCCTCCAGCGTCACGTCCGCCGGCGCCCCCACCGCCTCCGGCCCCCGGTTGCGGCCCCCGCCCCCGCCGCCTCCCCCGCCGGGACCCGGCGGCGGTGGTGGTGGTGGTGGCGGCGGCGGGGGGGCGGCAGGGAAGACCCAGGGGCGCGCCTGCTTGATCGCCAGGACGTCGTCGCTCGTGATCTTGAACTCGATCTCCATGGCGAACGGCTCGCCGGCGGCTGCGGCGTACAGCGTCTCGAAGTGGTCGTGGACCGCCTCGAGGCGTTGTCTCAACGCGCGCTGTTGGTCCCCGCTCATGAGGAGCCGCCCCGGCTCCACGAGGTTGGAGGTGGACAGGGCCGTATAGTCGCCGGAGCGGTGCAGCAGGAGCTCCTCCGGCACCGAGTACGCCTCGGGATTGGTGACAAGGTCCTCACCGAGCTGCGTGTTGGCGTAGTAGGTCCCGGTGCGGCCGAAGACCGGATCGAAGCTGACGGCCACGCCGTTGGCCTTCTCGTCCTTGTAGTTCGGGTGCACCAGCACCCCCATCGCCGCCGCCCGGTGATCGATGCGATGGAACTCCCGTTCGCTGAACGCGCGGAAGGTCCACAGGCCGGCGAACACCTGCTTGAGGGACTTGTCGATGCCGTCCGCGGCGGTCTCCTCCGGATACTGCGTCTTCGAGTCGTACAGCCCCGCGCCGTTGAATCCGGGCAGGTCCTCGTTGTTCGTGCTCGACCGGTAGCGCAGCGACGTCCCCTCGGGAAACGCGGCGTGCATGGCGGTGAGCGCGTCGACCATCCACCGGGGCGTCTGCGCGTCCCGGATGTCGTCGCGCAGCTCGTCGAGCAGCTCGTCCTGAACCTCGAAGTCCGTCCGGAAGCCGGGGTCGGCCAGCATCGCCTCGACGTCGTCGTACAACCCGTTCGCCCGCATGAATTCGTCGTAGAAATGGAACGGAACGGCAAATCCTTCGGGCACGGTTCCCGCCGGAAACCCCAGCCTCCCCAGCTCGGCCACGTTGGCCGCCTTGACTCCGAACGCCTTCCAGTCGTCGAAGCCGATCACGCCGAGGGGAGCAATCCGCTCGACCGAGAGATCGCGCTGCGGCGTCTGCGTCAGGGCGGGCCGGGAAGCGTCGTGATGCGCGTCGACCTCCGCGGGCGCGGCGGCGCGCAGCTCCCACCCGAACGCGGTGACTTCGTAACGGACGTAGCCGCCGCGAAGCGCGTCGACGGCGGGATCGTCGAGCGCGTCACGGATGAAGGCGTTGGGCACGCCGTCCTGCACGGCGCGCAGGTTGACGTGCGAGAGCGGCGTCTGCGGCACCGTGGTGATGATTCCCCCGACGCGGGGCAGCTCGTTGGGCAGCGTCTCGTAGACGACGATGTCGCGGGGATGAGGACGCTCGCCCGGCCCCATGACCCGCAGCAGGCCGTAGCTCTCCCCCGGGTTCAACGGGAGGAACACCTTGTCGGAATAGAGGTCCTCGTCGAACAGGAGGTGGATGCGGGACGCCCTGTACAGCGGCAGGTCGGCCTGGACATCGGGAAGCTGAAAGTTCTGCAGATGCCACGCCAGGTCGTTCTCGAGCAGCGGCATGGCGGCGGCGATAACGGCATGGGCACGCTCCACGAAGCGGAAGGGGGACCCGAACAGACGGAAACGGTACGTGTAGTAATAGACTCCCCGGCTGCCGTCGGCCGCAACCCGATCGGGGTCGTAGACGATCTCGCCCGAAAACGTCCTGCCAGGCTCGATCCCGACCGCGTCCAGGAAGTCCGGATGCAGCGCATGGGTCTCGGTGTTCGCGAAGTAGACTCCCGGCCGCTCGGTATCCATGTCGAGCAGAACGAACTTGACGTACTCGACGCCGATCGAACCGGGATACTCGTAGGACAGCGTCTCGAACGTGTCCCGGTCCGGAATGGCCGCCGCGCCGTCGCCGAGCGGGATGGAGGGGACGGGGTTCACCGGGTTCATGCCTGCCGGGTCCCCGAGCTCGGCAACGTCGTCGATGCAGTCGCCGTCGACGTCGGCCGGATCGGCGACGAGGTACTTCTCGACCCGGTAGCGTTCGGGGGGCAGCGCCTCGATGTTCTCGGTCAGCATGGTCGTCCCGGGCTGCCCCGGAGTGACCGCGACCGGGTCGTCCACCGCGGTGTCCGCATCCAGATGGTGCCGGACGTAGAGCACGAAGTACTCATCGGTCGTGGACTCCACCACGATGGGCACCTCCGTCACCGCCACCTCCACCGGTACCGGGTCGTAGCCGCCGCCCGGGCAGGGCTCGCCGCCGACGCCCTGGGCGAAGCCGGGGGCTGGCGCGGCGAGCGCGATGACCGCGCCGGGCATCGACAACACCGGCGCGACCCTCTTCACCATCCGGCCGAGCGCTGCTATGGCCGGCCCGCCGAGCCTCCCGCGAATCCGGGGAGGGCAATGGGAATCCGCCGCGCCGCTCCTGACGGGCGCTGGATGCAGTTGTCGCGAAAACACGGTCTACTAGGTACGACGTGCGAGGAAGGGAAAACGAACACATCGAGGCGCCGCCCGGGCCCGTTGCGCGAGCGCATGGCGAAGCTCGAGGGACTGCTCGAAGGACTCCGCGAGGCCGTCACCGGAAAACGCGCGGCATAGCCGGTACTTCCGCTCGGCGTACGCCCTCCAGCGCCGCGACCGCGGCGCGCAGCTCCGTCAGGTGCGCCGCCCGGATGACGGCCGCACCCGCCGGATCCGCGTCCGTCCAGGTGGGAGCCGCCTGCTCCGCCGCGGCGTACGCCTCGGCGACCGCCGTTCGCAGCTCCGTCAGGTGCACGCCCCTCACCGGCGTCACGCCCGCCGCGAGCGCCGGGTCCGTCCACCCGAACGCCGCCAGCCCCTCGCGCACCCGTAGCGCGTCGATGCGCGCCCGCAGCTCCAGGAAGTGGATCGCCCGCACCGGCGTCACGCCGCGCTCGATCGGCTGGTCCGCGAAGACGGTCGGCGACGCCTGGAACACCGTCACCCGCTCGCCGGCCACCGCCAGCACGCCCGTGCGCGGGCCGCCGGCGTTGGCCGCCACCGAGTACCGCACCGAGCCGGAACCGATGCCGTCGGCTGCGGACGTCACCGTCAGGAAGTCGGCCTCGCTGGCCGCCGTCCAGGCGCAAGTGGAGCCCGTCGTCACCGCGACCCGCCCCGTGCCGGCCGTCCACAGCACGCCCCGGCGCCCCGGCTCGACGGTGAACGCGCAGGACACCGTCACCAGGAACGTCTGCTCCGCCGTCCGGTTCGAGCCTCCGGCGTCGGTCGCCGTCACCGTCACCTCGGCCTCGCCCGCCGAGAGCGGCGTCACCGTCACCACGCTGCCCGCGGCTTCCACCCCCGCCACGTCCGGGGCCGACGACGACGCGGCATACGTCAGCGCGTCCCCGTCGGGGTCCCGGAACGCCGGGGCCACGTCCACCGGCAGCGGCTCCGCCCCGGCCTCCAGCGTCACGTCCGCCGGCGCCCCCACCGCCTCCGGCCCCCGGTTGCGGCCCCCGCCCCCGCCGCCCCCGGGTCCCGGAGGAGGAGGAGGAGGAGGCGGCGGCGGCGGCGGGGCGGCAGGGAAGACCCAGGGGCGCGCCTGCTTGATCGCCAGGACGTCGTCGCTCGTGATCTTGAACTCGATCTCCATGGCGAACGGCTCGCCGGGCGCGGGGCCGTAGAGCGTCTCGAACGCCGAGTGGATCACGCCGAGGCGCTCGCGCAACCCATCCAGCTCGGCGTCGCTCATGAGCGTCTCGAGCTGCCCCGGCGGCAGTTGGTTGGAGTAGGCGATGACGTCGTAGCCGCCGGCCTCCTTCAGGAGGATCTCCTCCGGCACCGAGAACGCCTCGGGATTGGTGACCAGGTCCTCGCCGAGCTGGCTGTTGACGTAGTACGTCGCCTCGGTGTCGTAGAACGGATCGAAGCTGGCCGCCACGCCGTTGACCTTCTCGTCGCGATAGCTGGGATGCACCAGCACGCCCATCGCCGTCGCCCGGTGATCGATCCGATGGAACTCGCGCTCGACGAAGGCCCGGAAGTTCCAGAGGCTGGCGAACACCTGCTTGAGCGACTTGTCGATCCCCTCCTCCAGGGTCTCCTCGGGCCGTTGCGTCTTCGAGTCGTACAGCCCTGCCCCGCTGAACCCCGGCAGGTCCTCGTTGTTCGTGCTCGACCGGTAGCGCAGCCGCGTCTCCGGGGGAAACGCCGCATGCATGGCGGTCAGCGCCTCGGTGATCCACGCGGGCGTGTCCGCGTCCACGATGGCCTCGCGCAGCTCGCCCAGCCTCGCCTCCTGCACGTCGAAGTCCGCCCGGAAGCCGGGGTCGGCCAGCATCGCGTCGACGTCGTCGTACAACCCGTTCGCCTGCATGAACTCGTCGTAGAAATGGAAGGGAATCGCGAAGCCGTCGGGCACCGTCCCCGCCGGCAACCCGAGCGTCCCCAGCACCGCCACGTTGGCCGCCTTGACGCCGAACGCCTTCCAGTCCCCGAAGTCGACGTCGCCGAGCGGCGTGATCGCCGTGACCGTCAGGTCCCGTTCCGGCGTCTGCGCCGCGGCGGGGCGGGACGCCGCAAAATGCGCGTCGACCTCCGCCAGGGTGGCCGCACGCAGTTGCCAGGAGTCCCTGGTCACCGTGTAGCGGACGTAGCGGCCGAGAAGGGCGCCCACGTCCGTGTAGCCGAGGGCGTCGGCGATGAAGGCGTTGGGCACATCGTCCTGCACGGCCCGCAGGTTGACGTGCGACAGCGGCGTCTGGAACACGGTGGTGACGATGCCGGCAACGCGGGGCAGCTCGTTGGGCAGCGCCTCGTAGATCACCACGTCGCGGGGGTCGGGCCGCTCGTCCGGCTGCATGAGCCGGAGCCGGCCGTACCCTTCCCCGGGGTGCAGCGGAATGAAGTTCCTGTCGGAGATGAGACCGTCGTCGAACAGGACGTCGACGCGCGAGGCGTCGTAGAGCGCCGCCTCGTGCTGATACGACGGAACCGCGACCTGCGGCACGTAGTAGGACAGGTTGTCGTCGAGCAGCGGCATGCCGGCGGCGAGCACCGTATGGGTGAGCGCCACGAAGTGAAAGGGATAGGCCGTGTAGGGCCAGAACTCGAAATGGTAGGCTCCGGCGCCGCCGTCGGGAGCGAGGTCGTTCGGTCGATGGACGACCGCGCCGAAGATCCTCCCGGCCCAGCTCTCCTCGAGGTCGACCCTGCGTATGAAGAGAATGTGGTTCCGGTGCGTCTCGGTGTTCATGAAGTAGACGCGCGGGGTGTCGGTGTCCATGCCGAGCAGGACGAACTTGACGTATTCGAAGCCGCCGGCGGACGAATCCTGGTAGGAGAGCGTCTCGAAGGTCTGCCGGTCGGGAACCGCCAGCGCGGCGTCGGCGATCTCGGGGCTGTTCGCCGGGTTGACCGGGTTCATGCCCACCGGGTCCCCGAGCTCGGTGACGTCGTCGACGCAGTCGCCGTCCACGTCGGCCGGATCGGTGACCAGATATTTCTCCACCCGATAGCGGTCGGCGGGCAGCGGCGCCAGGTTCTCGGAGAGCGTGGTCGTGCCGGCCTCCCCCGGCGTCACCGCCACCGGCACCTCCACCGCGGTGTCCGCGCCCAGCTCGTGCCGCACGTAGAGCACGAAGTAGTCGTCGGTCGTGGACTCGACCACGATGGGAACCGCCGTTACCGCCACCTCCACCGGCACCGGGTCGTAGCCGCCGCCCGGACAAGGCTCGCCGACGCCCTGGGCGAAGCCGGCGGCGGGCGCGGCGAGCGCCGGGCCCGCGCCGGGCAGCGACAGCGCCAGCACGACCCCGGCCGCCATCCGGCCGACCGCTGCGCCGGCGGACCCGCCGGGCCTCCCTCGAGTACCGGGAGGGCAATGGAAATCCGCCACGCCGCTCCTTCCGAACGCTGGATGCAGTTGTCGCGAAGACACGGTCTACTAGGTACGACGTGCGAGGAAGGGAAAACGAACACATCAAGGCGCCGCCCGGGCCCGTTGCGCGAGCGCATGGCGAAGCTCGAGGGACTGCTCGAAGGACTCCGCGGGGCCGTCACCGGAAAGCGCGCGGCATAGCCGATACTCCGCTCGGCGTCCGCCGTCACTCCAGCGCCGCGACCGCGGCGCGCAGCTCCGTCAGGTGCGCCGCCCGGATGACGGTCCCGCCCGCCGGAGCCGCGTCCGTCCAGGTGGGAGCCGCCTGCTCCGCCGCAACGTACGCCTCGGCGACCGCCGCCCGCAGCTCCGTCAGGTGCACGCCCCTCACCGGCGTCACGCCCGCCGCGAGGTCCGGGTCCGTCCACCCGAACGCCGCCAGCCCCTCGCGCACCCGCAGCGCGTCGATGCGCGCCCGCAGCTCCAGGAAGTGGATCGCCCGCACCGGCGTCACCCCGCGCTCTAGCGGATGGTCGGTGAACTGCGTCGCCGACGCCTGGAACACCGTCACCCGCTCGCCGGCCACCGCCAGCACGCCCGTGCGCGGTCCGCCGGCGTTGGCCGCCACCGAGTACCGCACCGAGCCGGAACCGATGCCGTCGGCTGCGGACGTCACCGTCAGGAAGTCCGACTCGCTGGCCGCCGCCCACGCGCAACCGGGTCCCGTGGTCACCGTGGCCTGCCCTGTCCCGGCCGTCCACAGCACGTCCCGGTGCAGCGGCTCGACCGCGAACGCACACGAGACCGTCACCGTGAACGCCTGGGTCGCCGTCCGGTTCGAGCCCGCCGCGTCGGTCGCCGTCACCGTCACCACCGCCTCCCCCGCCGACAACGCCGTCACCGTCACCATGCCGGAGGCCGCCGCCGCCACCGCCACCGCCGCCACGTCCGGCGCCGACGACTCGGCCGCGTAGGTCAGCGCGTCGCCGTCCGGGTCCCGGAACGCGGAAGCCACCTCCACGTGCAGCGCCCCCCCGGCCTCCAGCGCCCGATCCGGCAGCGTCCCCACCGCTTCCGGCCCGCGGTTGCGCCCGCCGCCGACGCCGCCGCCGACACCACCGACTCCGCCTCCATCACCCTCACCTCCAGCTTCTTCCACCGTCACCGTGAACCGCTGGTCGGCGCTCGCGTTCGACCCGCTCGCATCGGTCGCCGTCACCGTGACAATCGTCCGTCCGACCGCCGCCGGCGTCAGCGTCAGTTGCGACCCCGCGGCCGACACGGTGGCAACCGCGGGGTCCGACGCCGTCGCGGCGTAGGTCAGCGCATCGCCGTCCGGGTCCCGGAACGCCGGCGCCGCGTCCAGCACCCGGTCCGCTCCCACCCGGAGCCGCACGTCCGGCAGCGCCCCGATCGCGGCCGGCGCCTGGTTCCCGGCTCCCGCGACCACCGCCACCGGTGCGCTGCGCGCCGCTTCGCCCCCATCCACCTCGGCGACGACCTGGTAGGTATAGCGGCGGCCGACGGTCACGGCGTGGTCGGTGTGCGTGCGGCCGGCCACCCGGTCGGCCAGGGTCCGGGTGACGGCGCCGCGCTCGCGGGTGAGCGTGTAGACGACGCCGGGCGCCGGCGTCCGAACGCCGATGTCGAGCGCCGACCAGGACAGGGCGACCTGCGCCTGGCCGGCGCTCGTCGTCGCGGTCAGGATCGGGCGGGTGCGGGCCTGATGGCCGAACTCCTGCCACGTCGCCCGCCCGTCGCCGCTCAGGTCCGCGGCCAGGGCCGGGTACTGGGTGGCCGTTCCGAAACGCCAGGGATCGTCCGGCACGCCGTCGCCGTCGAGGTCGAGGTTCCAGGCGGCATAGATGCCGGCGTAGCCGGTCGGGGCCTGCAGGGCCGCCGCGGTCAGGCCCGCGACGCCGGCCATTTCCGTTTCGGCACCGTCGATCAGGCCGTTGCCGTCGGCGTCGTGCGAGCCGACCCCGACGCGCGTGCCGGACGTTCCCAGGTCCCAGTAGCTGGAACGGATGCTGGCCGTGGTGCCGACCGAGCCGACGAAGCCGCCGGCCGCCCTGCGCCCGTCGACCGAGCCGGTGGCATAGCTCCCGGCGATCGTGCCGCACGCGTTCCCCGCCAGCCCGCCGACGCCGCCGTACCGCCAGCACCACCACGAGTCCGGCGGTTTCCGGCCGCGGCCGGAGACCGGTCCGGCGGCGTAGCTGGCCGCGATCAGGCCGAAGGCGTTCCCGGCCAGCCCGCCCACCGCGTCCTGGCCGGTCACCGGTCCGGTCGCGAAGCTGGCGCCGATCACGCCGTAGTCCTGGCTCCCGACCAGCCCGCCGACCCCGACGAGGCCGGTCACGCGGACCGCGGCGTAGTTGTGGAGGAGGGTTGCGTCGGCCCACCCGACCAGGCCGCCGACGTCGTCCGCGCCCGTCACCGAGCCGGTGGCGCGGCTGCGCTCGATGGCCCCGTCCCATATGCTGCCCGCGAGGCTGCCGGCCCGATCGCCCCCGGTCACGTCGACGTCAACGAGGCCGACGTCACGAATCACGCCGTCGCCGTCGACGCCGCCGAACAGGCCGACGTATCTCTCTGCGGGCCGGTCGATGAACAGGTTGGCCAGCTCGTGGCCATTGCCCGCGAAGGCGGCATCGAACGGGGTGTCGAACCCCCCGATGGGCGCCCAGCCGGAGCCTCCGTTCCAGTAGTCGTCGCCCGCGCCGGCGGCGCCGTTGCCGTCGGTGTCGAAGTCCAGGCTCGTGGTCAGCTCGTAGCCGCCGCACCCGTCCGGACAACCCATGCCCCAGGCGCCGCCGGCGAACGCCGCGTAGTAGCTCCGCCAGTCGGCGTCCGGCCGGTCGTCCGGCCCGCCGTCGCCGTCGAGATCGTGACGCAGGGCGTCGAGCTGCGCCAGCATGGCAACCTCGATCAGGCCGTCGTCGTCGGTGTCGTAATCGCGGTCTCCCACCTGCACCGTCACCACGACGCTCACCCAGGCGCTCAGGCCGTCCGGATCGATGGCGCGCACGGCCACCACGGTGCGCCCGGGCGCCACCGCGTCCAGCGTCATGTCGCTGTCGTTCGCGACGGCCGTCACCACGGCCTCGTCCCCCGGCAGCCACTCGTAGCGGAGCGTGTCGGCATCCGGTTCCGTGAAGAAGCCGGCCAGGTCGAGCGCGGCCGCGTCGCCCGGGGCCAGCGTCCGCTCCACCGGGGGCACGCCCTCCGGCGCCCGATTGCGGTCCGCGGCGGCGACCGCCAGCGCCTCCACGGCCGCCGGCGCCATGACGATGCCCGCGCCGGAGTCGCGATCGCGCCCCGGCGCCTCGATGTCGAGCGCCGACCCGGCCAGCGCCGCGCGGAGCGTGGCGGCAGCGACCCGCCCCGGCCCCCCGGCCCCCTCGAGCACCAGCGCCGCGAGCGCCGCCGCGTGCGGCGCGGCCGCCGAGGTCCCTTCGAAGGTCTCGAAGTCGGGAGTCGACGTCGAGACCGCGTCGGCCGCGGCCAGATCCGGCTTCTGCAGCAACCGCCCGCCGGTGGACGAGAAGTCGCCCGGCGTAATGGGCGTGCCGTCGGCTTCGAAGAAGATCCGCCGCGGCCCGTCGGAGCTGAACGACTCGACCTCCTCCGTGCCGTCGAAGACGCCGCCGGCGCCGGCCGCGGTCCGGACGTCGACCGCCGCCACGCCTGTCGCGTCCTGCGCCGCCGCGTGGCCGGCGGTCGCGCCGGACGTGGCCGCGGCCAGCACCCCCGCCGTGTACGCCAGGCGCAGGTAGCGGTCGGCCGCCCCGGGGTTCTTGACGATGACCACGCGGTCGCCCGTGTGATCGCGGAAGAAGGAAGCCAGGTCGATGTACTCGAGGGGGTAGTCGCCGCCGTCCTGCGTGTCGGTCGAGCTGTCGACCACGTTGCCGGCCGAATCGATCACGAACAGGTCGTAGTCGTTCGCCGAGCGTCCCCACGGGTCCGCCCACTGCAGGACGAACGAGAGCCGGCTGTCCTCGACGACCTCGTTCGCCGTAACCCCGCCCCCGAAGTCGTGGAAGGCGGCCGTCCCGCCGGCCTCGTCCAGGTCGAGCGCCGCCCCGGTGGCGAAGTCCCCCTCCCAGACGCCGGCCGTGCCGTCGTTGAGGTTGCCGGCGTTGCCGGCCGCCGAGAAGTAGTGGCAGCCGTCGGCCGCCGCCGCGCTGATCGCCTGCGCGATGACGCCGTCCTGAAAGACCGGAGCCGTCAGGTATCCGATGTCGTCGACGATGACGTCGGCGCCTGCCGCACACAGGTCCTCGATGTTCCGCGCCGCCCGCGCCTTGCCGCTGAGGCCGGCGGCGAAGAACAGCTCGGCGCCCGGCGCGAGATCGTGGGCGATCTCCAGCATCGCCGTCCCCTCGGTCCCCTCGCTCAAGCGGAACAGACCACCGCCGAGCGGGCCGCCGCCCTGTCCGGGCAGGACGAGGACCCGCGCGGGCAGGTCGCCCGACGCCTGCCGCTCCGCGAGCGTGCGGACACCGTCCGAGAGCACCCCGATGCCGATTCCGGTGCCGTCGACGCCGTGCGTCCGGCGGGCCGCGTCCGCGCGATGGGCCACGTCCCCCTCGCTGGTGTCGACCTTGCCGGTCACCGTGCGCGCCGTCGCGTCCGAACGGCCGGTCGCCGCCGGCCGCCGCCACTGGGCCTGCGTCAGCCCCAGGTCCGCGGGCCGGATGAACTCGACGGCGGAGAGCGCCGCGAGCGGCTCCAGAGCGGCCGGCGGAAGCCGCGCCCTGACCGCCCGGTAGCGCGGGACGCTGTCGACGATGGATCCACCGAGCGCGCGGATGCGCGCCAGGACCGCCGGAGTCACCTCCGCCCGGATGTCCACCAGCACCCGGTGGTCGCCCGCGTCGGCGGCAGTCGCCGCCGAACGCCCCGCCGGCGCCGGAAACGCCACGGCGCCGGAAGTGCGCGGCGGGAACCCAAGCGCGCCGGTTGCGCGCGACGGCTCGACGGACGCCGGACCGGCGGCGGCCGCGGCCTCCGCCAGAAGCTGCGAGCTGATCTTGCGCTGCGCGGGGGTCCGCGCCGCCTTCGCTTCCAGCAACGCCGCGATCTGCCGTACGGCCCGCCCGGGAAGCCCTTCCCCGGACACGCTCTGGGCCGCCGCGGGGCCGGCCGGGGCGCCGGCCGCCGCACAGAGAAGCACTGCCAGGAGCGCAGTGGGCGCCGATGACGAATCGGATGAACGGGACACTGGACGACGGCCGCAGTTCGTACCCCGAGTTGCAGCACGAGCAACAAGAGCGGGATTCATTCTAAGCGAACACGACGGCACCCAAGTGAGAGCAGGCAGACAAAAACAGGTAGTTCCCCAAATGGAGTTGCTACCCACAAATCGACAGATAACTACCCGGAAGAATGAAAGGACTACCATGCCGGCAGCCCCACGCGGGCGTCATTCCGCTGATACTACCCGTCCGGAATCGACGACCTGCCTGTGAGCTCCCCTGTCTCCCGATCCAGGACGGCGGCGCGCAGCTCCATCAGATGCGCGGCCCGGATGACGGTCGCACCCGCCGGATCCGCGTCCGTCCAGGCCGGAGCCGTCTGCCCCGCCGCCGCGTACGCCTCCGCCAACGCCTCGCGCAGCTCCGTCAGGTGGACGAGCCGGACCGGCGTGACGCCGGCCTCGAGCATGGGGTCCGTCCACCGGAAAGCCGGCAGGGCCTCGGTCTCGCGCAGCGCGTCGATGCGCGCCCGCAGCTCCCGGAAGTGGATGGCCCGGACCAGCGTCACCCCGCGCTCCAGCGGATGGTCGGTGAACTGCGTCGCCGACGCCTGGAACACCGTCACGCGCTCGCCGGCCACCGTCAGCACGCCCGTGCGCGGGCCGCCGGCGTTGGCCGCCACCGCGTAGGTCACCGTTCCCGAGCCGCTGGCGGAGGCGCCGGAGGTCAGCGTCAGGAACGCCGACGCGCCGGCCGCCGTCCACGTGCAGGCGGGCGCCGTCTTCACCGCCACCTCGCCCGTGACGGCCGGCCACAGCACGTCCCGGTGCAGCGGCTCGACCGTGTAGGCACAGGACACCGTCACCGAGAACGACTGCGCCGCCGACCGGCCTGAACCGTCCCCGTCGGTCGCCGTCACCGTCACCGCCGCCTGCCCGGCCGACAGGGGCGTCACCGTCACCACGCTACCCGCCACCGTCACCGCCGCCACGTCCGCCGCGGAAGACTCGGCGGCATACGTCAGGACGTCCCGATCCCGGTCTCGGAACGCCGGGGCCACGTCCACCGGCAGGGACTCCGCCCCGGCCTCCAGCACCCGATCCGGCAGCGTCCTCACCACCTCCGGCCCCCGGTTGCGAGGAGGTGGAGGAGGAGGAGGAGGAGGAGGTGGTGGTGGTGGTGGTGGTGGTGGTGGTGGTGGTGGTGGTGGTGGTGGTGGTGGAGGCGGTGGAGGCGGAGGCGGAGGGGGCGGAGGTGCGACGACGGGGTACGGCACCGCCGCGGCTATCAGGTGCGCCGCGTCGTCTCCCGCCGTGCTCCGAATCGGGCTCGCCCCCGGCGTGTAGCTCACCGTCACCTGGTCGCCGGAAACGACCGGCGCGGCGAGCGTCAGCGTCACCGTGGAGCCGCTGACGGCAACGGCGGAGACCGCCCGCACGGCGTCGCCCGCCGTCACCCGGAAGTCCTCCGGCGCCGGCAGCGACGCCTCGTCGAGGGCCTCCCCGTAGACGAGGGCCAGCGCGGCCCCGTCCAGCGCCGCCGCCGTCAGCGCCGGTCCCGTGTTGACGATCAGGAACGCCGCGCCGACCGCGCCCCGGTTGCCGTCGGCGTCGCTGCCGCGGACGTACACGATGTGCCGGCCATGGCTCCACCCGGTCGTGTCGATCGAGGCGGCGGCGTCCTCGGCCACAGCGTCGAACGCGCCGTCGGCCGCGCGCAGCGCGACGGGGGCCGGACTCTCGCCCCAGGGCGGCACGTCCACGTGGTACTCGCCGCCGGCGATGCGCTGTTGCGGCTCGATGCCGTTGCGCTCGCTGAACCGTCCGTCGTCGAGCGTCGCCGACAGCGCGACCGTCGTACCGGGCGCCACGCCGACCGAGGACGCGCCGCCGCCGAGCTCCACGTCGATCGCTTCCGGACCCGCCGGCGTGCGGTACGGCGTCCGGGCCGCCTTGAGCGCGTACAGCAGCGACGGGATGTTCCCGGGCACGACGCTCTCCTCGAAGTCGTCGCACGACTCGAAGAACCGGGTGCCCAGCTCGTAGAGCAGCGACGCGCGTCCGAGCGCCCCGTAGGCGTAGTCCATGGTCACGCCGGCCGCCAAGTAGAGCCCGGCGGCGTGGCTGACCGGCCGGTAGCCGTTGAACCACGCCAGCTTGCGCGCCAGCGTCCGGAGCTGCGGCTCGTTGGGCGCATCCGTCTCCAGCGTGTGCGCCCACGGGTACAGAACCAGCTCGCTGTAGCTGTGGACGTCGATGTAGACGCCGCTGGTGTCGAGCGGCGCCGCATCGTCGTCGCCCGTTCCCCGCGCGTCGGGAAACAGGTCCTGCATGTACTGCCTGACGGCCTGCGTCTCCGGCTCCGAGCCCGCCGCGGCGCCGCGGTAGATGTCGCTGCACGCATCGCCGCTCGATCCGTCGCCGCCCCACGCGAAGTCGAAGTTGCGGTTGAGGTCGACGCCCGGCCGGACGTCGGGGCAGTGACTCGTGTTGTCGTTCTTGCGCCAGTAGGCGCCCCCTTCCGCGTGCTTCCGGCCGTCCGGATTGACCATCGGCAGCAGGTGGACCTCGTGGTGGTCCAGCAGCCAGGTGACGTCGGCGTCGGCGCCGTAGGACCCCACCAGGTGCTCGGCGAAGCGGGTGACCAGCTCGGCGGTCGTGTACTCCCGCGCGTGGACGGCGGCGATGACGAACAGGGCGGGCTTCGATCCCGAGAGCGCCGAGTTGGTGAGGCGCAGCACCATCAGGTCGTAGCCGCCGGTCCCGTTCTCCTTCTGCCACGACTCGCCCACCTTGCTCCAGGTGGCCAGGCGGGGATACGCGTCGGCCATCGCCTGCGCGCTCGCGTAGGTCTCCTCGACGGTGCGGTAGCAGGGATAGCCGGGGATTCCCCCGACCGGATCCGAGGCGGCCCCGAGCGCGGCAGCCGCCGGCAGGGCGCCTTCGGCCAACCACGCCAGGACCAGCGCCGGCAGGATTGTCGACGGGCTTCTCATTGCACGGCAACCACGGCGACGCACGAGCGCGGGAGAGGGATGGTCCCGACGGCGGTCGCGGAAGCACACCGGTGGCACTGACGAGGGCGGATAATCCGTCGTCGTTCCGTGGAGCAGCCTGCCAATCGCAGCACGGGCTACGAAGCGGAATTATTCTCAAGGGCGACTACGGCACACAAGCCGAAAGGCAAAGAAAAACGGGTAGCTCTTGTAATGTAGCCGTGCACAGACAACTACCCGAAAAAAACAACGTTTCGCATCCGGGTAGTTTCCCGTCAGGCGCCATTCCGCTGATACTACCCGTCCACACCAACGACCTACCGGTGAGGCTCCCCTGTCTCCCGATCCAGGACGGCGGCGCGCAGCTCCATCAGGTGCGCCGCCCGGATGACGGTCGCACCCGCCGGACCCGCGTCCGTCCAGGCCGGAGCCGTCTGCCCCGCCGCCGCGTACGCCTCCGCCAACGCCTCGCGCAGCTCCGTCAGATGGACCGACCGGACCGGCGTCCCCGCGGTCAGTGCCGGGTCCGTCCACGCGAAGGCGCCCAGCCCCGCGCCCACCCGCAGCGCGTCGATGCGCGCCCGCAGCTCCCGGAAGTGAATGGCCCGGACCGGCGTCACCCCGCGCGCCAGCGGGTGGTCGGCGAAGACGGCCGGCGACGCCTGGAACACCGTCACCCGCTGTTCCGCCACCGTCAGCACGCCCGTGCGCGGGCCGCCCGCGTTGGCCGCCACCGCGTAGGTCACGGTTCCCGGGCCGCTCGCCGCGGCGCCGGAGGTCAGCGTCAGGAACGCCGACTCGCTGGCCGCCGCCCACGCGCAGGCGGGCGCCGTCTTCACCGCCGCCTCGCCCGTGCCGGCCGGCCACAGCACGTCCCGGTGCAGCGGCTCGACCGTGTAGGCACAGGACACCGTCACCTGGAACGACTGCTCCGCCGACCGGCCTGAACCGTCCGCGTCGGTCGCCGTCACCGTCACCGCCGCCTGCCCGGCCGACAACGCCGTCACCGTCACCTGACCGGAGGCCGCCGCCGCCACCGCCGCCACCGCCGGCGCCGACGACGCGGCCGCATGGATCAGGACGTCGCCGTCCGGGTCCCGGAACGCCAGCGCCACGTCCACCGGCAGGGGCTCCGCCCCGGCCTCCAGCGCCCGATCCGGCAGCGTCCCCACCGCCTCCGGCCCGCGGTTGCGGCCGCCGCCACCACCGCTGCCGCCGCCGCCGCCGTCGTCGCTGTCCTTGTCCACGCTCACCACGCTCACCAGGAACACCTGCTCCGCGCCCAGCCGGCCCCCATCCTCGGCCGTCACCGTCACCGTCGCCGCCCCCGGCGTCAACGGCGCCACCGTTACACTCGACCCTGTCGCCACGGCCGTCGCTACCGCCGGCGCCGACGACGACACCCGGTACGTCAACACGTCGTTGTCCGGGTCCATGAACGCCCCCGACACCGCCATCGTCACCGCCCCGGCCGCGGTCTGCAGCGACAGCGGCGGCAACGTCCCCACCGGCTCCGGCGAACGATTTCCCCCCACCGTCACCCCGAACGCCTGCGTCGCCGCGGTGTTCGACCCGTCCACGTCCGTCGCCGTCACCGTCACCGTCGCCGCGCCCCGAGTCAGCGGCGTGACGGTCACCGTCGAACCCGACACCGCCGCCGCCGCCACCGTCACCGTCGACGACGACACCCCGTACGTCAGCGCGTCACCCTCCGGATCCTCGAACGCACCCGACACGTCGACCGTCGATGCTCCTGCCGCAACATCGAGCACCTTGTCCGCCAGCGTCTCCACCGCCTCCGGCCCCCGGTTGCGAGGAGGAGGAGGCGGTGGAGGCGGAGGCGGTGGAGGCGGAGGCGGTGGTGGTGGAGGTGTTGGCGGTGGTGGAGGTGGTGGTGGAGGTGGCGCGACGACGGGGTACGGCACCGCCGCGGCTATCAGGTGCGCCGCGTCGTCTCCCGCCGTGCTCCGGATCGGGCTCGTCCCCGGCGTGTAGCTCACCGTCACCTCGTCGCCGGAGACGACCGGCGCGGCGAGCGTCAGCGTCACCGTGGAGCCGCTGACGGCAACGGCGGAGACCGCCCGCACGCCGCCGCCCGCGGTCACCCGGAAGTCCTCCGGCGCCGGCATCGACGTTTCGTCGAGCGCCTGCCCGTAGACGAGGGCCAGCGCGGCGCCGTCCAGCGTCGCCGCCGACAGCGCCGGCCCCGTGTTGACGATCAGGAACGCCGCGCCGACCGCGCCCCGGTTGCCGTCGGCGTCGCGGCCCCGGACGTACACGATGTGCCGGCCATGGCTCCACCCGGTCGTGTCGATCGAGGCGACGGCGTCCTCGGCCACAGCGTCGAACGCGCCGTCGACCGCGCTCAGCGCGACGGGGGCCGGACTCTCGCCCCAGGGCGGCACGTCCACGTGGTACTCGCCGCCGGCGATGCGCTGTTCCGGCTCGGTGCCGTTGCGCTCGCTGAACCGCCCGTCGTCGAGCGTCGCCGACAGCGCGACCGTCGTGCCGGGCGCCACGCCGACCGAGGACGCGCCGCCGCCGATCTCGACGTCGACCGCTTCCGGACCCGCCGGCGTGCGGTACGGCGTCCGGGCCGCCTTGAGCGCGTACAGCAGCGATTGGAGGTTGCCGGGAAGGACGTGCTCCTCGAAGTAGCTGCACGACTGGAAGAACGTGGTGCCCAGCTCGAAGGTGAAGGCCGCGTGCCCGAGCGCTCCGTACACGTAGTCCCGCGTCGTGCCGGAGGTCAGGTAGTCGAGCCCGGCCGCCGCGCTGGCCGGCTGGTAGCCGCTGAAGAAGGCCAGCTTGCGCGCCAGCGTCCGGAGCTGCCGCCGGTTGGGCGCCCTCTCGCTCGTGTACCCCCACGGGTACAGGACCTTCTCGCTGGGGCTGTGGACGTCGATGTAGACGCCGCCGGTGTCGAGCGGCGCGGCATCGTCTTCGCCCGTGCCCCGCGCGTCGGGAAACAGGTCCTGCATGTACTGCATGACGGCCTGCGTCTCCGGCTCCGAGCCCGCCGCGGTGCCGCGGTAGGTGTCGCTGCATGCATAGCCCCTGGATCCGTCGCCGCCCCACTCGAAGTCGAAGTTGCGGTTGAGGTCGACGCCCGGCCGGACGTCGGGGCAGCGATTCGTGTTGTCGTTCTTGCGCCAGTAGGCGCCCCCTTCCGCGTGCTTCCGGCCGTCCGGATTGACCATCGGCATCAGGTGGACCTCGTGGTGGTCCAGCAGCCAGGTGACGTCGGCGTCGGCGCCGTAGGAGCCCACCAGGTGCTCGGCGAAGCGGGTGACCAGCTCGGCGGTGGTGTACTCCCGCGCATGGACGGCGCCGGTGACGAACAGGGCGGGCTTCGACCCGGAGAGCGCCGAGTTGGTGAGGCGCAGCACCAGCAGGTCGTAGCCGCCGGTCCCGTTCTCCTTCTGCCAGGATTCCCCCACCTTGGTCCAGGTGGCCAGGCGGGGATGCGCGTCGGCGATCGCCTGCGCGCTCGCGTAGGTCTCCTCGACGGTGCGGTAGCAGCGATAGCGGGGGATTCCGCCGGCAGGACCCGAGGCGGTCCCGAGCGGTGCGGCCGCCGGCAGGGCGCCTTCGGCCAGCCACGCCAGGACCAGCGCCGACAGGATTGTCGACGGGCTTCTCATTGCACGGCAACCGCGGCGACGCACGGGCACGGGACAGGAGTCGGCCCGCCGGCGCCGGCGCACACACCGGTTACTCTGACGATGGGGCGGATCCGTTGCCGTTCCGTGGAGAAGTGCGCAATCGCAGCACGGGCTACGAAGCGAATTATTCTCAACGACGACTACGGCACACAAGCCGAAAGGCAAGGAAAAACAGGTAGCTCTTGCAATGTAGCCGTGCGCAGACAACTACCCGAAAAAAACCACGTTTCACATCCGGGTAGTTCCCCGTCAGGCGCCATTCCGCTGATACTACCCGTCCACACCAACGACCTACCGGCGAGACTCCCCTGTCTCCCGATCCAGGACGGCGGCGCGCAGCTCCATCAGGTGCGCGGCCCGGATGACGGTCGCACCCGCCGGACCCGCGTCCGACCAAGCCGGAGCCGTCTGCCCCGCCGCCGCGTACGCCTCCGCCAACGCCTCGCGCAGCTCCGTCAGGTGGACCGACCGGACCGGCGTGACGCCGGGAGTCAGTGACCGGTCCGTCCAATCGAACCGCGGCAGGCGCTCGCGCGCCCGCAGCGCGTCGATGCGCGCCCGCAGCTCCCGGAAGTGAATGGCCCGGACCGGCGTCACCCCGCGCGCCAGCGGGTGGTCGGCGAAGACGGTCGGCGACGCCTGGAACACCGTCACCTGCCGCCCCGCCACCGTCAGCACGCCCGTGCGCGGGCCGCCGGCGTTGGCCGCCACCGCGTAGGTCACCGTCCCCGGGCCCGTGCCCTCGGCGCCGCCCGCCAGCGTCAGGAACGCCGACTCGCCGGCCGCCGTCCACGTGCAGGCGGGCGCCGTCTTCACCGCCACCTCGCCCGTGCCGGCCGGCCACAGCACGTCCCGGTGCAGCGGCTCGACCGTGTAGGCACAGGACACCGTCACCGCGAACGCCTGCGTCGCCGACCGGTTCGAACCGTCCGCGTCGGTCGCCGTCACCGTCACCGCCGCCTTCCCCGCCGACACCGGCGTGACCGTCACCACACCGCGCGCCGCCGCAACGGAAGCCACCTGCGCCGAGGACGACTCGGCCGCATACGTGAGCTCGTCCCCGTCCGGATCCCGGAACGCCGCCGCCACGTCCATCGCGAGGGGCGCCGCCCCGGCCTCCAGCTTCCGGTCCGAGAGCGTCCCCACCGCCTCCGGCCCCCGGTTGCGAGGCGGAGGCGGAGGCGGAGGCGGCGGAGGCGGCGGAGGCGGCGGCGGGCGCGGCGTCCAATTCGACACCGCCGCGACTATCAGGTGCGCGCTGTCCTTCCCCACCGTGCTCCGGATCGGGCTCACCCCCGGCGTGTAGCTCACGGTCACGTCCGCGCGGAAGGCGACCGGCGCGGCGAGCGTCAGCGTCACCGTGGAGCCGCTGACGGCAACGGCGGAGACTGCCCGCACGGTGTCGCCCGCGGTCACCCGGAAGTCCTCCGGCGCCGGCAGCGAGGTCTCGTCGAGCGCCTCCCCGTAGACGAGGGCCAGCGCGGCCCCTCGCACCGACGCCGCCGACAGGATCGGCCCCGAGTTGACGATCAGGAACGCCGCGCCGACCGCGCCCCGGTTGCCGTCGGCGTCGCTGCCGCGGACGTACACGATGTGCCGGCCATGGCTCCACCCGGTCGTGTCGATCGAGGCGGCGGCGTCCTCGGCCACAGCGTCGAACGCGCCGTCGGCCGCGCGCAGCGCGACGGGGGCCGGACTCTCGCCCCAGGGCGGCACGTCCACGTGGTACTCGCCGCCGGCGATGCGCTGTTGCGGCTCGATGCCGTTGCGCTCGCTGAACCGCCCGTCGTCGAGCGTCGCCGACAGCGCGACCGTGGCGCCGGGCGCCACGCCGACCGAGGACGCGCCGCCGCCGAGCTCGATATCGACCGCTGCCGGACCCGCCGGCGTGCGGTACGGCGTCCGGGCCGCCTTGAGCGCGTACAGCAGCGACGGGATGTTCCCGGGCACGACGCTCTCCTCGAAGTAGTCGCACGACTCGAAGTGCCTGGTGCCCAGCTCGTAGAGCAGCGCCGCGCGTCCGAGCGCCCCGTAGGCGTAATCCTTGGTCACGCCGGCAGCCACGTAGAGCCCTGCGGCCGCGTTGGCCGGCCGGTAGCCGTTGAACCACGCCAGCTTGCGCGCCAGCGTCCGGAGCTGCGGCTCGTTGGGCGCATCCTTCTCGCTCGTGTACGCCCACGGGTACAGAACCAGCTCGCCGGCGCTATGGACGTCGATGTAGACGCCGCTGGTGTCGAGCGGCGCGGCATCGTCGTCGCCCGTTCCCCGCGCGTCGGGAAACAGGTCCTGCATGTACTGCCTGACGGCCTGCGTCTCCGGCTCCGAGCCCGCCGCGGCGCCGCGGTAGGTGTTGCTGCACGCATCGCCGCTCGATCCGTCGCCGCCCCACGCGAAGTCGAAGTTGCGGTTGAGGTCGACGCCCGGCCGGACGTCGGGGCAGTGATTCGTGTTGTCGTTCTTGCGCCAGGGGTCGCCCCCTTCCGCGTGCTTCCGGCCGTCCGGATTGACCATCGGCATCAGGTGGACCTCGTGGTGGTCCAGCAGCCAGGTGACGTCGGCGTCGACGCCGTAGGACCCCACCAGGTGCTCGGCGAAGCGGGTGACCAGCTCGGCGGTCGTGTACTCCCGCGCGTGGACGGCGCCGGTGACGAACAGGGCGGGCTTCGACCCGGCGAGGGCGGAGCTGGCGAGGCGCAGCACCAGCAGGTCGTAGCCGCCGGCCCCGTTCTCCTTCTGCCACGATTCGCCCACCTTGGTCCAGGTGGCCAGGTGGGGATACGCGTCGGCCATCGCCTGCGCGCTCGCGTAGGTCTCCTCGACGGTGCGGTAGCAGGGATAGCCGGGGATTCCCCCGACCGGATCCGAGGCGCTCCCGAGCGCGGCGGCCGCCGGCAGGGCGCCTTCGGCCAACCACGCCAGGACCGCCAGGACCAGCGCCGGCAGGATTGTCGACGGGCTTCTCATTGCACGGCAACCACGGCGAGGCACGAGCGCGGGACAGGGATAGTCCCGCCGGCGATCGCGGAAGCACACCGGTGGCGCTGACGAGGGCGGACAATCCGTCGTCGTTCCGTGGAGCAGCGCGCCAATCGCAGCACGGGCTACGAAGCGGAATTATTCTCAAGGGCGACTACGGCACACAAGCCGAAAGGCAAGGAAAAACGGGTAGCTCTTGTAATGTAGCCGTGCGCAGATAACTACCTGAAAAAAACAACGTTTCGCATCCGGGTAGTCGCTAAGGCAGGCCCATTCCGCTGATACTACCCGTCCGCACCAACGACCTACCGGTGAGGCTGCCCTGTCTCCCGATCCAGGACGGCGGCGCGCAGCTCCATCAGGTGCGCCGCCCGGATGACGGTCGCACCCGCCGGACCCGCGTCCGTCCAGGCAGGAGCCGTCTGCCCCGCCGCCGCGTACGCCTCCGCCAACGCCTCGCGCAGCTCCGTCAGGTGGACCGACCGGACCGGCGTCCCCGCGGTCAGTGCCGGGTCCGTCCACGCGAAGGCGCCCAGCCCCTCACCCACCCGCAGCGCGTCGATGCGCGCCCGCAGCTCCCGGAAGTGAATGGCCCGGACCGGCGTCACCCCGCGCTCCAGCGGGTGGTCGGCGAAGACGGCCGGCGACGCCTGGAACACCGTCACCCGCTGCCCGGCCACCGCCAGCACGCCCGTGCGCGGGCCGCCGGCGTTGGCCGCCACCGCGTAGGTCACCGTGCCGGGGCCGGTGCCCGACGCCCCGCCCGTCAGCGTCAGGAACGCCGACTCGCTGGCCGCCGCCCACGCGCAAGCGGGCGCCGTCTTCACCGCCGCCTCGCCCGTGCCGGCCGGCCACAGCACGTCCTGGTGCAGCGGCTCGACCGTGTAGGCACAGGACACCGTCACCGCGAACGTCTGCGTCGCCGACCGGTTCGAACCGTCCGCGTCGGTCGCCGTCACCGTCACCACCGCCTCCCCCGCCGACACCGGCGTGACCGTCACCACACCGCGCGCCGCCGCAACGGAAGCCACCTGCGCCGAGGACGACTCGGCCGCATCGTGAGCTCGTCCCCGTCCGGATCCCGGAACGCCGCCGCCACGTCCATCGCGAGGGGCGCCGCCCCGGCCTCCAGCTTCCGGTCCGAAAGCGTCCCCACCGCCTCCGGCCCCCGGTTGCGAGGCGGCGGAGGCGGCGGCGGAGGAGGAGGAGGAGGAGGAGGGCGCGGCGTCCAATTCGACACCGCCGCGGCTATCAGGTGCGCGCTGTCCTTCCCCACCGTGCTCCGGATCGGGATCGCCCCCGGCGTGTAGCTCACGGTCACGTCCGCGCGGAAGGCGACCGGCGCAGCGAGCGTCAGCGTCACCGTGGAGCCGCTGACGGCAACGGCGGAGACTGCCCGCACGGTGTCGCCCGCGGTCACCCGGAAGTCCTCCGGCGCCGGCAGCGAGGTCTCGTCGAGCGCCCCCCCGTAGACGAGGGCCAGCGCGGCTCCTCTCACCGACGCCGCCGACAGGATCGGCCCAGTGTTGACGATCAGGAACGCCGCGCCGACCGCGCCCCGGTTACCGTCCGTGTCACGGCCCCGGACGAACACCATGTGCCGGCCAGGACTCCACCCGGTCGTGTCGATCGAGGCCATGACATCCTCGATGGTCTCATCGAACGCGCCGTCGGCCGCGCTCAGCGACGCCGGGGAGGGACTCTCGCCCCAGGGCGGCACGTCCACGTGGTACTCGCCGCCGGCGATGCTCTGTGCCGGCTCGATGCCGTTGCGCCCGCTGAACCGTCCGTCGTCGAGCGTCGCCGACAGCGCGACCGTCGTACCGGGCGCCACGCCGACCGAGGACGCGCCGCCGCCGAGCTCCACGTCGATCGCTTCCGGACCCGCCGGCGTGCGGTAGGGCGTCCGGGCCGCCTTGAGCGCGTACAGCAGCGACGGGATGTTCCCGGGAACGACGCTCTCCTCGAAGTCGTCGCACGACTCGAAGAACCGGGTGCCCAGCTCGTAGAGCAGCGACGCGCGTCCGAGCGCCCCGTAGGCGTAGTCCTGGGTCACGCCGGCCGCCAGGTAGAGCCCGGCGGCGAAGCTGGCCGGCCGGTAGCCGTTGAACCACGCCAGCTTGCGCGCCAGCGTCCGGAGCTGCGGCTCGTTGGGCGCATCCTTCTCCAGCGTGTACGCCCACGGGTACAGAACCAGCTCGCTGTAGCTGTGGACATCGATGTAGACGCCGCTGGTGTCGAGCGGCGCGGCATCGTCGTCGCCCGTTCCGCGCGCGTCGGGAAACAGGTCCTGCATGTACCGCATGACGGCCTGCGCCTCCGGCTCCGAGCCCGCCGCGGCGCCGCGGTAGGTGTTGCTGCACGCATCGCCGCTCGATCCGTCGCCGCCCCACGCGAACTCGAAGTTGCGGTTGAGGTCGACGCCCGGCCGGACGTCGGGGCAGTGATTCGTGTTGTCGTTCTTGCGCCAGGAGGCGCGCCTGGAGCCCCTTTCCGCGTGCTTCCGGCCGTCCGGATTGACCATCGGCATCAGGTGGACCTCGTGGTGGTCCAGCAGCCAGGTGACGTCGGCGTCGGCGCCGTAGGAGCCCACCAAGTGCTCGGCGAAGCGGGTGACCAGCTCGGCGGTCGCGTACTCCCGCGCATGGACGGCGCCGGTGACGAACAGGGCGGGCTTCGATCCGGAGAGCGCCGAGTTGGTGAGGCGCAGCACCAGCAGGTCGTAGCCGCCGGTCCCGTTCTCCTTCTGCCACGACTCGCCCACCTTGCTCCAGGTGGCCAGGTGGGGATACGCGTCGGCCATCGCCTGCGCGCTCGCGTAGGTCTCCTCGACGGTGCGGTAGCAGGGATAGCGGGGGATTCCCCTGGGGATTCCCCCGACCGGATCCGAGGCGCTCCCGAGCGCTGCGGCCGCCGGCAGGACGCCTTCCGCAAGCCACGCCAGGACCGCCAGGACCAGCGCCGGCAGGATTGTCGACGGGCTTCTCATTGCACGGCAACCACGGCGACGCACGAGCACGGGAGAGGGATGGTCCCGCCGGCGGTCGCGGAAGCACACCGGTGGCACTGACGAGGGCGGACAATCCGTCGTCGTTCCGTGGAGCAGCCTGCCAACCGCAGCACGGGCTACGAAGCGGAATTATTCTCAAGGGCGACTACGGCACACAAGCCCAAAGGCAAGGAAAAACGGGTAGCTCTTGCAATGTAGCCGTGCACAGACAACTACCCGAAAAAAACAACCGTTTCGCATCCGGGTAGTTCCCCGTCAGGCGCCATTCCGCTGATACTACCCGTCCGCACCAACGACCTACCGGTGAGGCTCCCCTGTCTCCAGATCCAGGACGGCGGCGCGCAGCTCCACCCGCTGTTCCGCCACCGTCAGCATGCCCGTGCGCGGGCCGCCCGCGTTGGCCGCCACCGCGTAGGTCACCGTCCCCGGGCCGCTCGCCGCGGCGCCGGAGGTCAGCGTCATCACCGTCACCACACCGCGCGCCGCCGCAACGGAAGCCACCTCCGCCGAGGACGACTCGGCCGCATACGCCTCGGTGTCGAGGCGGTTCCGCCCTCACCGAGCAGGGCGTTCTGGCCCATGCCGCCCATCGTTTCCTTCGACGAATTGCAACTCTTGCTGACCGTGACGAGGTTGTCAGCGCTGTCCGGTCCCCCCGCGAGACGCGGGATCGCGTGGGGTACCGAATCACTCTCGGTGCTGCGGTATTCTCAGTCGTCCAGTTGGCGGCCATCGCCGGTTCGTCGACTGAGACAGGCGATGCACATGCAGTGTGGATTTCCAAGCTCTTTGTGCGCCAAGCCGTGAATGATTCCATCCTCGGAATCGAACTTCCGAGCGATACGGTCGAAGTACTGGGTGTCTCCAGACTGATATCGTCGGAACACCGCGTGCGCCACATGATCGGCCAGTTGGATGACGCGTGACGCTCGCGAATCCACGAACAGTGGCGTGTCCGCCAAGTTTCTGATGACCCCCCAGCGCGTGCCCAGCGTTCGGAACGCAACTGACATCTGTTGGAGCGTGGTCTCGTAGGTGCTCTTGTCGAGTATCAGGAGCCCGCGCTGCGTGTCTCCGTCAGCGCGCAGACGCCGCAAGTAGCGGTCGAATCTGCTACACAGGTCTTCGAACGCGATCTCCATCGGGTCCCGATTCGGAAACGAGGGCTTGTGGACCACACAGGCGAACGCCCGGGCGGAATCGTACGCGTTCGCGAGTACGTCAAGGACAGACTTGATTGTGCCTCGTGCGTCCTCTTGACTCAGGCCCCTCCAAGGTTGACTCCGGCGGGCAAAGGTCTCCGACGCGTGAAATTCCACACCGTGAGGATCTCCGGGGTTGATGTTCTCCGCCAGCTTGTCGAGCTCCTGGGTGATCCAGTGCGCTTGGGCCTCGAACACGGACACCCCGCCAAGGACCAGATATTGTTCAGTCCTGTTGCCCGCAGCACCGGAATCGTCGAGGTAGAGTAGATGCATCGAAACTGCCGTCTGTGCAGAACCGGCTGTACAGAAAAAGTGCAGCCGGGTGGGCTCAAGCCCAACGGACCGCCGAGGCAGCCCTCCCAACCGCCCCTTGATTCTCTCTACCTGCAACACCGTTGTCAACATCGCTTGACGGTTTCCCGCCAGGCAGTGGCGGCCGGCATGGCCTTCGACTACGCGTACGGGGCTCGGACGCGCGTCGCTGCTCTACGAGCCTTCGGCAAATCGAGCCCGTGGACCTCGATAGTGCCGGCAGGGCGCCCCCCAACCGACTGTTCCAGGGCCGTCACCGCGGCGCGCAGCTCCATCAGGTGCGCCGCCCGGATGACGGTCGCATCCGCCGGACCCGGACCCGCGCCTGTCCAGGTGGGAACCGCCTGCCCCGCGGCGGCGTAGACCCCGGCGAGCGCCGTTCGCAGCTCCGTCAGGTGGGCCGACCGGACCGGCGTCCCCGCGGTCAGTGCCGGGTCCGTCCACGCGAAGGCGCCCAGCCCCTCGCCCACCCGCAGCGCGTCGATGCGCGCCCGCAGCTCCCGGAAGTGAATGGCCCGGACCGGCGTCACCCCGCGCGCCAGCGGGTGATCCGCGAAGACGGCCGGCGACGCCTGGAACACCGTCACCCGCCGCCCGGCCACCGTCAGCACACCCGTGCGCGGGCCGCCGGCGTTGGCCGCCACCGCGTAGGTCACGGTCCCGGGGCCGGTGCCCGACGCCCCGCCCGCCAGCGTCAGGAACGCCGACTCGCCGGCCGCCGTCCACGCGCACGTGGAACCGGTCGCCACCGTCACCTCGCCCGTGCCGGCCGGCCACAGCACGTCCCGGTGCAACGGCTCGACCGCGTAGCCGCAGGACACCGCCACCCGGAACGACTGCGTCGCCGAGCGGCCCGAGCCGTCCGCGTCGGTCGCCGTCACCGTCACCTGCGCCTCGCCCTCCGACAGCCCCGTCACCGTCAGCATGCCGGAGGCCACCGCCACCACCGACACCGCGGCCACGTCCGGGGCCGACGATTCGGCCGCATACGTCAGGACGTCGCCGTCCCGGTCCAGGAACGCCGCCGACACGTCCACCGGCAGCGACTCGCCGACCTCCAGCGTGCGCTCGGCCGGCGTCCCCACCGCCTCGGGGCCCCGGTTGCCGCCGCCGCCGCCACCACCACCACCACCACCACCACCACCACCACCACCACCACCGCCACCGCCGTCGTCGTCGTCTTCGTCGTCGTCGTCCGCGCTCACCACGAACACCAGGAACACCTGCGTCGCGCTCAGACGGCCCCAGTCCTCGGCCGTCACCGTCACCGTCGCCGCCCCCGGCGTCAACGGCGTCACCGTTACACTCGACCCCGTCGCCTCCGCCGTCGCCACGGCCGGAACCGACGACGACGCTCCGTACGTCAACCCGTCGTTGTCCGGGTCCAGGAACGCCCCCGACACCGCCACCGCAACCGCCCCGGCCGCGGTCTGCAGCGAGAGCGGCGGCAGCGTCCCCACCGCCAGCGGCGACCGGTTCGCCGCCACCGCAGCCGCGAACGCCTGCGTCGCGGTCGTGTTCGAGCCGCCCACGTCCCGCGCCGTCACCGTCACCGTCGCCGTCCCCGCCGACACCGGAACCACCGTCACCACCGAGCCCGCCGCGCCGGCCGTCGCCACCGTCGCGTCCGACGAGCGCGCCCCGTACGTCAGATCGTCCCCGTCCGGGTCGCGGAACGCGTTCGCCACCTGCACCGTCTCCGCCCCGTCCACCACCCGCAGCGGCAGCGGCGGCAGCGCCCCCACCGGCTCGGGAGAGCGGTTGTCCACCACCGTCATCTCGAAGATCAGCGCCCGGGTCAGGCCGTCGGGATCGGTCGCGCGCAACGTCACCGCCACGGCGGGGCTCGGCTCCCCCGGCGCCAGCGTCAGCACCGACCCGTTCAGGGTCACCGCCGGCGTGTCCGCGCGCAGTTGCAGCGCGTAGGTCAGTGCATCGCCGTCCGGATCGTCGAAGACGTCCTCGAGTTCGATGGTCACCGGGTCGGCGCCGGCCTCGAACGTGCGATCGGCCTGCGCGCTCGCCACCCTCGGCGCCCGGTTGCGGTCCGCGACGGCGACGTCCACCGCATCCACGGCGGCGGGCGCCATCACGATGCCGGCCCCGGACGCGGCGTCGACGCCCGGCGCCAGGATGTCGAGGGCGCTCCCGATCATGGCCGTGCGCAGCTCCGCCGGGGTGAGCCTGGCGGGGCCGCCGGCGGCCTCCACCATCAGCGCCGCGATCGCCGCCGCGTGGGGCGCCGCCGCCGAGGTGCCGTAGAACCGCGAGAAGCCGCGGGTCGAGGTCCTGACCCCGTCGGCCGCGGCCAGGTCCGGCTTCTGCAGCACCCGCCCGCCGGTGGACGAGAAGTCGCCCGGGGTGATCGCCGTGCCGTCGGCCTCGAAGAAGATCCGCCGCGGCCCGTCGGAGCTGTACACCTGGACCGACTCGGAGCCGTCGAAGACGCCGCCCGCGCCGCCCGCCGCCCGGGCGTCCACGGCCGCCACGCCCACCGCGTCCTGCGAGGCCGGATGGCCGAAGATCCCGCCGGCGGTCGACGTCGCCAGGCCGCCTCCCGCGTAGGCGAGACGCAGATAGCGATCCTCCGCGCCCGTGGTCCTGACGAT
The DNA here is from genome assembly GCA_963662835.3 of Vicinamibacterales bacterium. Classification (GTDB taxonomy): domain Bacteria; phylum Acidobacteriota; class Vicinamibacteria; order Vicinamibacterales; family UBA8438; genus WTFV01. The sequence continues at coordinate 3,229,100 of CAXXVU020000002.1, read as the reverse complement.
GACGATGCGGGCGTCCACGTAGGCGCCGGAGCACGAGCCGCGTATGTACTCGAAGGGATGGGACCCCGTCGAGCCGTCCTGCGTGTCGGTCGAGGAGGCGACCACCTTGTTGTCGGCGTCGAGCAGGAACAGGTCGTAGTCGTTCGCCGACGCGCCCCATGGATCGGCCCACTGCAGGCTGATGGAGTGGGTGCTGCCTCTCACGATCCGGTTCCCGGCCTCTCCGCTGCCGAAGTCGTGGGCGGTGCCGATGGCGGCGCCGTCCATCTCGACCGTCACCCCGGCGGCGAAGTCGCCCTCCCAGACGCCGGACGTGCCGTGGTGGAGGCTGCCGTCGTTGCCGCCCGCCGAGAAGTAGTAGCAGCCGCCCGCGGTCACCGTGCTGACCGCCCGGGAGAGGATGCCTGCCTGGAAGACCGGCACCTGCAGATACCCCAGGTCGTCGACGATGACGTCGGCGCCCGCCGCGCACAGATCCTCGATGTTCTGCGCCATCTGCGCCCGCCCGCCGAGCGCGGTCGCGAAGAACAGCTCGGCGCCGGGCGCGAGGTCGTGGACGATCTCGAACAACGCCACTCCCTCGTGACCGGTGCTGTAACCGCCGCCGCAGGCGTAGCGGGACTGGCCGCCCCCCTGCCCGGGCAGGATCGTGACCAGCGCCGGCACGTCGCCCGTCGCCTGCTGCGTCGCGATCGTGTTCACCCCGTCCGAGAGCACGCCGACGGCGATGCCGCTGCCGTCGACGCCGTGGGTGGCGCGCGCCGCGTCGGCCCGGTGGGCGGCGTCGCCCTCGCCCGTGTCGACCTTGCGGGTGACCGGGGCCGCGGCCGGGTCCGACGCGGCGCCGCCGGCGGACCCCTGCCACCCGCCCTTCAGCACCGGCTCGTCCGCGGTCCGGATCGACTGCACCGCGGCGAGCCCGGCGAGCGGCTCGAGACCGCCGAGCGGCAGCAGGGCCCGGACCGAGCGGTAGCGGGGCACGCTGTTCACCACCGTCCCGCCCAGGTCGCGGATGCGCTCGAGGACGGCCGGCGTCACGTCGGCGCGGATGTCCACCAGCACGCGATCGCCGCCCGGGTCCGCGGCCCCGGGCGCGGCAACCGACCCCCTCGCCGGATCCAACGCCTCCGCCGCCTCCGGCGGTTCTCCGGCGCCGGCCGCGCTCGCGCGCAGCGACCCGGCGGGCCTTCGACCGCCGGGGGCGGACGCCGCCCGCGCCAGCAGATCGGAGCCGATCCTGCGCTGCGCGGGGGTGCGCGCCGCCTTCGCTTCCAGCAGCGCCGCGATCTGCTCCACCGCCGACGGCGGCAGGGTGCCGGCGGCCTCCGCCGCAGCCGTCCGGGCGGAGGAACGCCCGGCGGGGGGACCCCGGCCGGGCGCGGCCGGCGCCGGGGACACGGACGGACCGGCGGGTCGGGCAGCTCCGCGCCGGGCGACGTCGACGTCAGCGGGAGCATCCGCCGGCGATCCCGGCACCGCCGGGATCGCCGGTACCGGCGAAGGATCCGGGCTGCAGGAGTCCTGCCCGGCGCCGCACCCGGCTGCCGGCGCCGGATCGGGCACCTCGTGCGCGGACCGCGCCGCGCAGCCGGCCGCAGTCAGGCCCGCGGCCAACAGTGTCAGGGTCCAGCGTCTCATTCCGTTGCAGTCACTTCGAATGCCACGTATCCGGACGAACAGACCTGGAAGCAACGCGGGCAGACGTCGACATCAGGAGAAGGCCGACCGGCTTCTCCACTCCGAGAGACATTGTCTGGCAAGAGATCGCGGCTCGCAAGGAAGAGCGAAACAGGAGGTGGGTAGGATGGGTAGTCTGTTTTCTTTCTCCTATTTCTCCATAACTACCCGTCTATCGCTCCATAACTACCCTCCCATTACACCGTTCCAGGCTGGCGGCAACCTGTCCCCGTCACTCAGGGCACATCGACGCGCGGGGCGCCGGGCAGTGTCCTGGTTCAAGAAACAGCGCCCGAAACCTGTCCTTGTCGACGTCGAAGCGAATGCGGCTCGGATCGACATCCGCGGGCTGGACTACTGGCGTCGCCGGCGCCGGCGGCTGTCCGCGGAAGGCTACTCGTCTACGATGCAGGGTTCGGCCGTACGGGGACGTGGACGGCGCTGGACGCCGACTCGAAGCTGCTGGTCTCGTGGCTAATCGGGCCGCGGGACCAAGGCTCGGCGTACGAGCTGATGAGGGATATGGCGGACCGGATCACCGGCCGCATCCAACTCACGACCGACGGGCTGGCCTCGTACCTGGGTCGCCGTCGAGACACACGTCGCCGCCGCGAGGTCGGGCTTCTGCAGCAGCTTGCCGCCGGTCGCCGAGAAGTCGCTCGCCGTGATCGCGGTACCGTCCGCCTCGAAGAACACCCGGCGGGGCCCGTCCACGCTGTCCCGCGCCGACCGTGCCCGGCACGTCCACCGCCGGCGCCAGCCGGTGCGGAAGCACCCGCGCCCGGCCCCCACCACCGCGGGCACCTCGACCCGCAGGCAGCGAGACGTGGCCGGCCGCCTGCAGGTCGGACAACGCCCGGCAGCAGCTCGCGCGTTGCCACCGGTCCCGCCCGTCGCGAAAATCGAACGCTTCACAGACGCGGTCGGCGACCTGAACGAGCCTGCCGACGCCCGCCGCGGTCGCCTCGTCCAGCACGTCGCGCAGGCGGGCGAGGTTGTCTCGTAGAATACGTGAGACCTGAGGATCGCGTCGGGCGTCACTCCAGGAGCTGCAGGAAGCGCCGCAGCTCGTTGAAGTGCATCGCCCGGACGGGGGTGACGCCCGCCTGTACGGCCGGGTCGGTGTAGCTGGGTGACCGCCTTCGCGTGCGCTCGTACAACTGATTGAGCGCCGAGCGGAGCTCCAGCAGATGCGCCACCTTCGGTGTCACGTTCGGCCCGAGGATCTCATCGGTCCAAGGGAAGCCCGGCCGCCCGTGCCTGGACAGAACGGCGTCGATCCGCTGCCGGAGCTCGATGACGTGCTCCGCCTCGACCACCGTCTCGCCGGCCTCGATCGGATCGTCCGTGAACGGCCGCGGCGTGAACGGCACCGCGCTCAGCGTCAGGGAGAAAGCGCCCGCAACGCCCGACCGAAACGTGGACGCTTCCACCGTGTACGTGCCCGGCTGCAGTCGGACGTCGATGCAACTGTGGCGGTCATCCGCGTCGCAGGTCTTGTTGAACGCCACCCATGCGCCGCCGCTTCCCGCGCCGTCGCGCACGTAGAGGTACGTATCGATGTCCGGCGAAGTCATGTCCACCCGCGTCTCGGACAGCCGTTCGAGGCTGAACGTGTAGTAGCGGCTGTACCACATGGTCCCGCGGGCGCCCGTGCTCGTGCAGTCCAAACTCAGGGATCCGGCGCGAGTGACCGTGCCTAACAGGTTGCCCAGCACCTCGACGCATGGGTCCGGGAGGGCTTGAACGCGGAGCGCATACGACCGCAGGACCGTGCCGTCGACGTCGCGCACCAGGTGCACCGTGCCCTCGCCCGGCACGCAGCCGGCCAGGTGGACGGCCTGGCCATCGTGCGCGACGACCGTATCGTTCTGTTCGGGCCCGCAGAAGTTGCGCCCATCCGGCGCCCCCGGCTCATCCCAGATTTCGATGCGCCGGAGCGTCCCCGGCGGGTTGGCGACGAGGCGGATGGGGTCGGCGGCGGACAAGGTGAACGGCCACCAGGCACCGTCGTTCGCGAACGGCACCGTGGCGGGGTCGGGCGACAGCGAGGCGCTCCTGCCCTCTGCGTCGACGGTGGGCAGGACATAGCGCCGGATGGGAGCGTCGTCGGCCGCGCGCACGAGGGTGACAATGCCCGCTCCGCTACGGCACGCCGCCAAGTAGATGGTCTCGCCGTTGCCGCGCTCCACGGCTTCGTCCTTCGTGGGAGAACAGGGACCGGGCGGCGCGGACGCGCTGATGTCGACACGCGGGGACCAGTCGCCTGCTTGCGATCCTCTCTGACCTGGGTCCCGGTTGGCGACGACGCGGATCGGCTCGGCCGCGTGGACGGTGAACGGCCGCCAGACGCCGTCGCTCCGAAACGTCACGGCGTCCGGATCCGGCGACAGCCGGGCGGTCGCCCGCGCACGGAACCGCGCCATGGTCTCCCGCGTCGCGTCGAGCACGCGCCGCGCGTCGCTTTCGCCGGCCACGCCCAGCGGGTCGCCGCCCAGGCTCTGTTCCGGATTCGAGAAACGCAGCACCGTGGGGCAGATGAAGTCTCCCTCGTTCGAGCACTGATGGCGGTAGGCCATGATGGTGCGCCAGCGGGCCGATTCGGGCGCGCCCTCGACGAACGCCCGCTGGTTCACGTAGCCGTGGTTGTCGGGATAGGGCGTGACTTTGTCGTCCACGTAGATGTCGTGCCGCAGCCCCATATTGTGGCCCAGCTCGTGGGCGAAGACGTAGCGCGGGGACACGCATCGCACGTTCGTGAGGCTGAAGCCGGTGGAGGGCTTGTCCGGACCTATGACCGCGAGACCGCACCAGTTCACCGGTCCGGTGATCAACGCCACGAGATCCGTCTGGTGATCGTCGCGCAGCTCGTGGACCTCGTCCATGAAGCCGTCCCAGGGATGCTGCAGGTGCCTGATGGCCAACACCGCATTCCCCTCGTCGTAGTCGATCCGTTGCTTGTGCGCGAGTCTGATCCGCTGGCTCACGTTGCTGTCCGCGTAGGCCAGGTTGGTCTCCGCGAAGGCGAGGTCGATCAACGCCTCGATTTCGGCCGTGCCGCCCTCGTCCCACTTCGCCGCCGCCGTGTAGACGACCAGCACGTCGATGACCGACCCGTCGTCGCTGCGCGCTTCCGGCGGAACGGCAATCGACCGCGCGGCGGCCGGGGGATCGCCCGCGCCCGAGGCGGCCGGCGCGGGCTCGCCGCTCACCGGGGCCGGGATGTTCAGCGGCTCGGCCGCCGGTGGGAGCGTCGACAGGTCGACCTTGCGGATGACGTGCACGCCGTCGCCTGCCGAGCGGATCGTGTAGGTATCGGGGAGGGCCTGCAGCGTGCCGGCCACCACGTCGCCGTTCACCACCACCACCAGCGAGCCGAGCTCCACACCGTCGAGCCGGCCCGTCAGCGAGTAGCCGCCAGACGAGGTCGGCTCCGTCCCGGTGACGGAGACTGGGAAGACGGCGTCGTCGAAGAGGTTCAGTGTCAGGGACGCGCGGGGTGCAGCCCCCTCCGCGGCGCTCGCCCGCGCAGCGGCGAGCCCTGCCATGTCGATTCGCACGTTGCGGCTGCGCAGGGTCGTGACATCGCCCGTGACCTCAACCGCCGGCTCCGGGGCGGCCCGGGTGACCGCGTCGGCGGCATCGACGGGGGTGAAGAGGCCGCCGCCCTGCGCGCGGACGTCGACCGCCGGGAGGCACAGGCAGCCGGCCGTCAGCGTGCTCGTCAGCCATCTCTGCGCCAGACTGGTGTGTGTCGACCTCATTTGTCCTTCCGGTTCGCAGAGATCCCCATGCTCCGACCCACGGCGACCACCATGAGCGCGAGTGAGGTTGCCCCGATCTCGTGGACGGGTTGATGCTTGCGAGCTCACATCATGAAGACGAGCAGTGAGGGGTTCCAGCAGTGCTACAACGCGCAGCTCGGGAGATCTTCAAGATGGAAGGGTACGACACTCCAGCGACAAGGCGTCCATCCGCCGCATCAACGCCAGACAAACGGGACCACCTCAGGCCCGTTCAACTCCGCGACCGGTCTCGTACAGGGCCCCGAGCGCTATCGCCTCCGAGATGGGGCGACCAGTATGCCGACGACCTCGCGGTGCTCGGCAAAGCGCAGCACAGTCAGGCAGACCCGCCGCCGACGGCTGATGTCACACCTTCCGGGATGCAACATCGCTGTTCGACTCCTGGCTCCTCGTCGAGCGGTTGCTCAACCGTTCCTCTGCCTGATCACCGCACGAAACCGTACCCTACACGACGCATGTGAAGTTAACGTGAAACTCTACGAGCCAAACGCGCACCCGGTGTGAAATATCAAGAGTTCCGCCAGGCTCGGAAGGATGCCTGACCGTCGCTGCCGCGTCGTCGTCGACGCGACCGTCTGGCGACACCCGCATCGAACGCCCCCGCCACCGCGCGGCCGCCATCGGCCCTCGTGAGGAGTCCGGCCTCTATCGCGGTCGTCAGTCCGCCATCCGCCACCGGTAGTTGAGACGCAAGTAGTAGAACCCGCCGTTGAAGCCGAACGGCGTAGAGGGCGGATAGCGGTTCCCAAGCCTGCCGGGGTTGGGGTTCTCGTCCGGATAGGTGCTCAGGACGTTCGCACTGCCAATCGTGAGCCGGACGGCGTCGCTGACGGGCCAGGCGGCCTCGACGTCCAGGATCGGCTTGCCGCGGTAGCGTCGCAAGTCGCGCCGGTCGTACCAACCGCCGTAGTAGCTCAGCCGGCCCAGCAGCGTGACGCGACCGATCGCCTGGTCGACCGTGGCGTTCCAGCGGGTGTTCGGCAGCGCCTCCTCCAGCAGCCGGATCCTGTCGACGAGTTGATCGGGATTCAGCAGCGCCGGATTGAAGTCCGTGGCCGCCGTGTCGGTGTAGTTGAACAGCACGCTGAGCGCCGTTTTCCCACCGCGCGACGGCGGCGCCCAGGTGGTGACCACGTCCAGCCCCTGCGTCCGGGTCTCCAGGTCGTTGGTGAAGAACCGGAAGTTCGCCAGATTGCGGGCGCTGGTGACCCCCTCGGCAAGCAGACGGTCGACTTCGGTGGCGCCGAGCGCGAACAGCCGGCTCAGCGTCAGTCGATCGGACAGATCGATCCGGAAGTAGTCGGCGGTCAACCTGAAGGGGCCGCCACCGGCCACCGCGCCGACGCTGAGGTTGACGGACCGCTCGGGCGCGAGAGGCCGGCCGCCGCGCAACCGCGCGATTGCCGAGGTCGAGGGAATCGTGCCGTTGTTGACCAGGTCGGCGAGCGCGAACACGTACTGGGTGGAAACGTTGAACGCATTCTGCTGACCCGGGGTCGGGGCACGGAATCCGGTGCTGAGGCTGCCGCGCAGCGCGACGCGCCCGGAGAGTGGAACGCGTCCCGAGAGCTTGCCGTTCAACGTCGCGCCGAAATCGGCAAAGCGCTCGAACCGGGCGGCCGCCCCAACGGCCCAGTCGCGCTCCCCACGCCACTCGACGTCGCCGTACACAGCGGTGTTGGCGCGATTCCAGAGGCCGGCGGCGAGCGGGCTGAAGCCCGGCGCCCCGTTGGAACCGACGCTGAAGCCCTGGGCCGCATACGGACCCTGGCGCCATGACTCCGGCTGGCCAAGACCGATCCGGAACTGCTCGTTCCGCCATTCGACGCCGCCGGCCAGATGCACCCGGTCGCTCAACGCACGACTGAGGTCGAGATTGACGCCGACCTCTCGTTGCCCATAGAGGCCCACGTCGAACGTCGTGGGCGTTGCCGGACCGAGCGAGGCGTTGACCGTGTTGCGGATGGAGTAATCCGCGGTGTTCGCGCCGGCGCTGACGCTCGCATCCCAGAGCAGGTTGCCGGCGAACCGCCCGCGCACGCCGCCGACCAACGAGACATCGCGCTCGACCCCGCCGAAGCGCGGCGCGAACCCGCCCGGGAACCGCTCCTGGAAGGAGAAACACAGAGGGTTGTCGAAGACCTCCTGGAGTGCAGCCGGATCGGGCGCGTTGTTCGTGATCGCCACCGTCGGGCAGCGCGCCGAGCCCGCGCCGCGCGCGGCCAGCACATCGCCGACGAGCAGCGTGCGGCCGCCGTCGTTGCTGAACACGCCGCCGCGCGTGTTGGGATTGCGGTAGTAGTAAAACGTGAGCACATCCCGGCGCGCGTAGTTCGCGTGCCCGTAGGCCTGCGCGCCGTTGGCGAACAGGTGGCCGAGGTTGGCGAAGACCTTGAGGTCGTCGTCGACCTCCGCGGACCCCCACTGCTGGGCAGGGTCGCCGACATGGCGGTTGCCGGCCGCAATCAGGTCCGCAGCGTCGGCTCGCTGCACGCTGCGGTCGGTCGACGCCGTGTTGCCGTACTCGAGGCTGAGGTTGGCGAAACCGGTTCGGCCAAGTGGCAGGCCGGCGTTGGCGGCGACACCGTAGTCCCGGCCGTCCCCCGCGCCATGCGTCCCGCTGCGCAGCTCGACGCTGCCACCGTCGCGGGCGTCCTTGAGCAACAGATTCAGCACCCCGGCGATGGCGTCCGAGCCGTACTGGGCCGCCGCCCCGTCACGCAATACCTCGATCTGCCGCAGCGCGATCGCGGGAATGGTCGAGATGTCGGGCCCCTGCGCACCGTCGGCCACGCCGTTGCCCTGCCACGCGATGGCCGCCCCGCGATGGCGGCGCTTTCCGTTGACGAGCACCAGCGTGTGGTCGGGAGCCAGCCCGCGCAGGCTCGCGGGACGGACGACGGGGGCGCCGTCCTCCTGCGGGTTGACGTGGAAGGAGGGAACCAGCACCCGGAGCTGGTCGGCGAGATTCGAGCCGCCCTGGCGGACGACGTCGCCGGCGGAGACGACATCGATCGGCACGGTCGAGCCGCTAACCGACCGCGGCTGCGCGCGGCTACCGACGACGACGACCTCCTCGTCGAATTGCGGCGGCGGCGAATCGTCTTGGCCGGGATGCCCGCCCGGCGGCGCCGGCTCACTCCGCTGGCCCGTTTCGCCGCGCCAGGTCTGTCGCGCGGATGACGGCGTCTCGGCGTGCCGATCCTGCGCCGGCACGGGAGCCTGGACCCACAGGACCAGGCCCAGCAGGAGCCACGACTTCAGCAACATCCGAATGAGTGTGAACTGCAACGGGCACACGCAACACGCGACATGGAGCGGTCCTTGCATAACTGTATCGCCGATCTCCCGGAACCATGCGGACGCTGCGCGGGCGCCCCCTGCCGCGCTTCAGCCGGCATCGTCACCCGAATACCGGTCAAGGCGCACCCTGCGGCAGCTCGGCCACCAGATGCGGGCGCCGCCGCTCCTCGGGGCGGAATACGTTCCGAGGGCGGACCGGTGCAGTTCCACATCGAACCGAGCAACGCTGGCGACGCGTATGCCGACTGGATGTCGAGGGCTCCGAAGCCTTCTCAAGGCTCCGAATAACACGCCAACCGGTTGTCCGAAAAAGCGGACCACCTCAACGATGCCCGTGACTCACCACACTACGGCTCCAATCCGACCGCACGCAGTGCCTGGTCGACTGCCTCCTCCGCGTCGCTGCCCGCGGCGAGGTCGGTCGCCGACTGGCGGATGACGGCCGCCGCCATCCGAAAAGAGCCCGCCGCCGGCATCAGGTGCGTCATCGCCCGGAAGAAGATCCGCTCCATCTCCGCCCGGCGCTCTCCGCCCACGCCATCGACCGTCATACCGCTGGTACGGTGGGTCCCGCCTTCGATCGCCAAGTAGAAGGCGTGGCTCAGGATCGTCGAGTTCCAGTGGGAACCTCCGTAGCCGTACCCGCTCAACTCAAACACGAACTGGCCGTTCACGAACACGAATGGGGAAAACGTGACCCAGCGGTCATCAATGCGTACAAAGGCGAACTCATAACGATCACGGTAGGTGTCCGGAAACAGGTACGGATGGCCTTCGAACAACGGCTGGGACCGGGGATCCGGAGGGGAGCGCAGTATGGGCCGCTCCTCGTCGCCGGACACGAGGTAGTCGGCCGTGACGCCGGTATCTTCGTGGAAGAACTCGACCGCCTGGGCAATCATGTCGGAGTAGGCCTCGTGCAGGGCGTAACCTTGAGCGGACCCGACGACGAACCTGCCGTCGACGCACCAGGTCGGCCGCCACACGGTCTCCGGGCCGTCCGGTGTGGGTAGACGCACCTGGACGCGGGTGGTGTCGCAGGTGTGAGTCTCGCCCCGGTGATCGGTGTAGCTTGGCGGCCCGAGGCGGATGCTGGCACCCACGTCGTTGGTGAGCCCTGCGTCGTTCCCGGTGCGTCGACTCACTGCATGGTGCGTCACGCCGTGCATCATCTCGTGCCCAACGGTGTCGAGGTCTGTCCACGGCGTTCCATAGGCCATTGCACCGGTACCCTCCGGGCCGTACGGCGGAGGGGCGTAGAAGGCGCTGGGATAGCCCGGGTTGACGATGCTCAAGATGCGGCGGTTGTCGCCATCGAGGCCTTCCCAGCCGTGCTGCTGAAAAAAGTAGTCGTAGGTCCAGCCGGTGTGTGCATGGACATCGACCACCGCCGGGTCGTCCCAGTCATTGTCCGCATCGGCGGCGAGATCATCCGCGGTCCAGAACGGCTCGCCTTCGGGCAGACTCTCGAGCATGTGTTCCGTGAGCAGGCGGTCGAAGCGGGTCCCGTCGGAGCCCGCGTCGAGGGTCACATTTTCGCCCAGGCGCAAAGTGTCCCGCGCCTCGAATCGGCTCCCGGCGAGGGTTGTGCTCAGTTTCTTGCGGTCGCCCTTGTGGCCGGCGCCGACGCCGACGGCGGACTGCAGCATGGTCGCGCCAATGGTGTGCAGGATCCTTCCGTCGCTGGCGTCAGCGAAGTAGAAGTTCAGGTCGCTCATCGGGACCATGTACGCCAGAGCATATCCGTCCAGCAGAGGCAGGACGATCAGCCGCGGCGACCCACCGGCGAGGATTCCTCCGCCGTGCGTCTGTTCGAGCAGTGCGACGACCTCGGCCGCGGAAAGGGCGGGCGTCGTATCCACGTCGATCCCGCGGTGCAGCGTACCGAACAGCGATACGGTGGCGCCGCTGCGATCCAGTTGGCGAGAAACGCCACCGTTGTGTACTCGTATGCCCGCGTAGTGTTGCGCGAGATAGTCGTGGGTACGTCCCTCCAGGAAGGGCTCGTTCACGCGCGACACGGCGACGAGGTCGCCGGTTCGTGCCATGCTGTCGACCGTCGCATCCCATCGCCGCAGAAGATCGAGGTCTGCGTGCCCTGTTGCAACGGAAACGGCGCCGAACTCCTGGGAGGCAGCCTCCCGTTCCGTGGTCACGAGCGCGATCCCGATGATGGTGGAACCTATCAGCAATCGTAGAGCAATTCTCATTCTTGCGTGAATCTCCTCCGAAGTCAGACCGGGTCAGCCTGGTCCGAGACTCCCACGGGCCGCCCGCCACGACTTCTACGCGGTCGATAACGCGGCGGTGCGCCGACGCCGAGCAACGAACTGACGGCCAACAGCAGGACCGCCGCGACGAGCGACCTCAACGGCGTTCATTTCCAGACATTGTGCCTGCTGGCATACACTTCAAGTGTGAACGTATCGTGCAATTTCAGAGGCCACGAATGAAATTGTCGTGAACGGCCCTCCTCATCAACGGGAGGTCGGGGTCGCTGTCAGGTCATGGCCCCTGGGCATCCGGTAGCCCACCCCGCGTTCGGTGCGGACGTAGGCAGAGCTGGCCGCATCATCGCCCAGCTTCCGGCGGAGCTTCTTCACCTGGGCACGCACCGCCCCGGCGCCATTGGTGTTCCGTCCGTTCCACACCGTGCGCAGCAGGGCGTCGTAGGTCAACACACGTCCCGCGTTGACCGACAGCACCCGGAGCAGCTCGTACTCGATGGCCGTCAGCCGCACCGGTCGGCCGGCCACCGTTACGCGTCGCTCTTCGTAGTGGATGGTCAGGTCTCCCAACAGGAAGGGTTCCGGCCCGGTCCGCGTGCGCAGGGCCGCGTGGACTCTCGCCACCAGCTCCGTCGCCGAGAAGGGCTTGACCATGTAGTCCACGGCTCCGGACTCCAGCGCCCTTGCGATTGTCTCGTCCCGACCGTAGGCCGAGATGAAGATGACCGGAATGTCGGCCAGCTCGGGGACGCGCTGCATCAACTCGATGCCATCGGTCCCGGGCAGCATGAGGTCCAGGAGGACCAGCCGCGGGTGGTGCGCGCCGATGAGGCGGGAGAGCTCCCGCGGATCGCCCGTGGAGAGTGGTGCGTAGCCGGCCTCCGCCAGTGCGTCCCGTACGAAACGAAGGGTCTGCGGGTCGTCGTCGACCACGAGAATGCGCGCCTGTTTGCGTCCTTCCCGCGGGGCGCCCGAGCGATTCCGGTCGAAGGTGGTTGGGGAGCCGGCGGCGGCGGCCGCCGCCGGAATCGCAAAAGTGAAACGCGTCCCCTTGTCCGTGCCGCGGCTCTCGGCCCAGATGCGGCCCCCGTGCGCCTCCACCAACCCTTTGCAGATGGACAGGCCGAGGCCGGATCGTTGCGTGGCGCGCTCGCCGCCGCCGGACGGTGCCTGCTTCCGGAACAGGTGCGGCAGTTGCTCCGGCGGTACCCCGTGGCCTTCGTCGGACACCGAGATCGCAACGTTGACGCCATCGTACGCCGCGTCGACCCGGATGAGGGATGAAGCGGGAGAGTGTCTCGACGCGTTGGAGACGAGGTTGTTCAGGACCTGGACGACACGGTGCCGGTCGGCCATGACCCACGGCAAGTCGGGGGGGAGGTCGACACGGATCGGCTGCCTGCCGCCGCCGCTCAGAAACGTGTTGCGGGCCTGGTCCACCAGGGAGGAGACCTGGGTCGGCTCGGGTGCGACCGACAGCGTGCCGGTCGCGATGCGTCCCGCATCCAGCAGGTCGTTGATCAGGCCGCGCATGTGGTCGGCCTGCTCGTCGATGATCCGGAAGAACTGCGCCACCTCGGCGGGGTCCAGCGTCTGCGCGGCGCCAAGCACGGTGGCAGTGGAGCCCTTGATGGAGGTCAGCGGGGCCCGCAGCTCGTGACCTACCATGCCCAGAAACTCGGCCTGCAGCCGCTCGAGGTCGGCCCGCGCCCGTTGCTCGTCGTGGTGATTGCGGGCGTTGGCGATCGCCGTCGCCGCCTGCGACGCGAACAGCATCAGCACTTCTTCGTCCTCGCTGGTGAACTCCTTCCCGTCGTGCTTGTCACCGAGGAAGAAGTTGCCGACGTACGCGTCCCGGTGACGCACGGGCGTTGCCTGCATCGTCCTTGCCGGCACCGGTCCGGACGATAGGCCGAGTGAACGCGCGTAGGCGTGCAGGTCGGGCAGTCTCACCGTTCCCGGCAGGCTCCGCAGGTGTTCGAAGAGCCGCGGTCCATCAGGCCAGGCGAACAGTTGCCGGGATTGTTCCGGCGTGAATCCGGAGGTGACGAAGTCCAGGATCTCCCCCGCTTCGTCGGTGGTCGTGATGACGCCGTATCGGGCGCCGGTCAGGGCTCGGACGCTGTCGACGATCTCCTGCAGGACGGTGTTCAGGTCGAGGCTGGCGTTGACCCGCAGGGTGGCTTCGTTCAGCCGGACGATACGGTCCCGCAAGGTGCGGTTCTCTCGCAGCACTTCGTCGATGTTCTTCATGGGGCGCACATCTGGCCCAAGCACCTGCCAGTACTCATATGAAGACGCCGGAGGATGGGAAACGATCGTGGAGAGCGAGAAGAAAGTGCGGCTCAGTTCGCGCCGGCGGCACGGTGCAATGCCTCGGCGAACGCCCGGGCGGCCGCTGGACGGCTCGCCCGTGGGGCCGTCAGCATCGATTCAGTGAACGCCAGGACGGCTGGCGGCGCCGGTTCCGAACGCCCAGTCGACTCGGCTCCGGCGAGACGCTGTCGCCGAATTCGGTCCGCTATCGCGCCGACGCCGCCCGACCCGAACGGATAGCGGCCCGATACCATCTCGTGCAGCACCACGCACAGCGACCAGATGTCGTCGGCTTCCTCGGCCGGGCGGCCGGAGAGAACCTCCGGTGACAGATACTGTAGCGTGCCGGCCGCGGCTTCGGCGCCCCCTGTTTCCCGAGCCAGGCCGAAGTCGAGCAGCTTCACCGATCCGTCCGACGCGAACCCGACGTTGCTCGGCTTGACGTCCCCGTGCACGTACCCCGCCTCGTGCAGCGCCGCGAGCGCCTCGGCCAACGCGGCGGCGAGCGACATCGCCGTTGTCGCCGGCACCGGTCCCCGAACGAGACGGTCGGCCAGCGTCCCGCCCGCCAACAGCTCCACCACGAGGAACGGCCGGCCTCGCCAGGACTCGATCGTGTAGATCTGCGCGACAGCAGGATGCGTGACCGTCGCCATCGCCAGCGCTTCCGGATGCAAGCCCATCAGGAGGGATGCCGGAGCCGCACCCGCCACCGTCTTCACGGCCACATCGCGGTCCAGCCGAAGGTCGCGAGCCACATAGACCGCGCCCATCCCACCCGCGCCCAGACGCCGCGCCAGTCGGTACTTCCCCGCCAGCAGTTTCGGCAGCGCCACCTCGACATAGGCTTCTCCGCAGTCGCACTCGGGTGGCTCACCGGGCCCCTGCACAGATCGACATACGGGACACTCGAGGGCCGGCGGTTCGTCCACCGACTGGCGCCCACCCTGCAGCAGACGCAGCCGCCCCACCGCAAGCCCCGCCGCCGCGCCCAACGCCTCCAGGAACGGGATGTCGACCCGTTTCACGAGGCGGTCGTCGAAGCGCCGCCCCACCACCAATGTCCCGAGGAGCTCGGCTCCTGGTCCGGGTACCGCCACGATCGCGTCGGCGGCGGCTTCGATCACCCACAACGCCTCCTCGCGCGGCAGCAATCCGAAGACCGACGTGTCGTCGTCCGGATGCACCCGCATCGAACCGCCCGTCGTCTCCAGCATTCGGACGATCGCCGAGGCACGGGCCAAGGACGCAAGCCGGCCGCCCGGCAGCCCGCCGTCGGTCGCCACCAACAGCTTCGCGGTCGAGCCGCAGCCGCGCTGCACGGTTCGGGCCACCGTTCGTTTCACCGCCTTGAGGTCGCCCGCGTGCGCGAGCGTATCGACAGCCGCTGCCAGGAGCTGCCGCTGATCTGCCATCTCGGGGTACACCCACGCGTCGAGACGAACGCGAATTCGCTCGCGGCCGGCCGCAACCAGCAGCATGATCGCGGTCATCGCAAACAGCGTCTGCACCAGCGGGTCCGAGATGACCACACCCACCTCGCGGTCGGGACGGCTCGCCACCAACCAGCCCAGCGCCAGCGTCGACGCCGCCGTCATGACTACGGCCGGGACGCGCAATCGCAGCAGTCGCCGGTAGAGTGACTGGATCACCTCGCGGCGGTGCGGCACCCGCGCCGCCAGCACCGAGTACCAGAGCAGGATCATCCCCGGAAAACGACCCAGCTCGACCAGCGCCACCGCCGGCGACCACTGGTAGTTCGCCAACCAGAAACCCGGGGCGAACGCCTCGACGACGCCGTAGGCCGCCGACGGTCCCATCCACAGCACGAACCCGCCGCTGAACACGGCGACGCGACGTACCTCCGCGGCCGGCGCCGTGTGGGCTCGCAGCGCCACCATGACCATCGCCAGCACGGGCGCCAGGTCCAGGATCGCGATCGAGACGTCCATGACCATGAGAAACGCCCACTCCGCGTAACCTGCCCGGGCGACGGCGAGCGATCCCGCGCACGCCACCCAGAGACCGCACCCGAGCCCCACGCTGATCGGAACCATGCGGCGCGCCAGCTCGTCGAGACCGGTTCGCCGATACACCCGTGGACACTCCCGAGCGAACGCCCACAGGAACACCGGAGCGAACACCCCCGGAATCGCGTACAGGAAGCCGAACACGATCATCGGCGTAGTGAGCTCCCCGACCGCGCCGTGCAACAGGTGGGCCGGCGGCAACTGCCACACGCAAGCCAGGAGCATGTGCAGGGAAGGCAACACCGCCCGCAGCAGGAAGTAGCTCCCGAGCAGCCGGGTCCGCCGGTCGTAACGGCCCGCGAACAACAGAAGGCACGCGTTGGCTGCGTGCCCGATGAACTGTGTCGCCAGATACCTGGCGAGCTCGCCGTGCGCCCGGCGGTATTCCGTCCACTCCAGCGGAAGCAGCGCCAGCGCCGCCCCCACCTCTATGGCGGCGACTGCTACCAGCGCCCTCGCGGCACGAGGAACGCCCGCGCCGGCCTGCGGATCGGCCGGCCGTGCCGCGGCGCCGGCTCGAGCGGCCTGAGCGCGACCGGCCGCGAACATCGGGGCAAGGGCACGCAGGCTATCCAGCCTTCGGCGGCCCGCCGGCGTCGCGAGCTTCGCTCGGCGCTCCCATTGCACCTCCCCGTTCCACGCAACGGCATCCGCCGCGTCGCCGATGAGTTCGTCGTGATCGGCGCTACCCATCGGACATCAAGTCGCTCAGCCGCACCAACGCCCGACGCAGTGCCCCGCGCGCGGCGGCCGGGCTCGGCAGTCGTTCCATGAACGCGAGCTGTTCGCTGGTGTACGCGAGTTCCGCGCGGCCGACAATCAGCCGGCGGTCACGGGGCGGAAGCTGCCGCAGGGCGTCCAGGTAACGCCGCCAGGTCTCGTCGTCGATCAGCTCTCGCAGTTGCGGGGCGCCCTCGTCGGATCGCAGCACGGGTTGGTCCGGCATGATGCTGCTCCCCCGCCGTGAGACCCGCCGCAACTCGTCACTGATCCGGTTCTGGACGGCGCGCCGCAGATAGACCCGCAACACGCCGGCCTGCCGCGACCGGAACGTTGCGAACCGGGCGAACGTGTGGTGCAACGCGTCCTGGACGACGTCGCTGGTATCGATGGCGCCGCGCACCCGCGGCGGCAGCCGGCTCCGCGCCCAGCGCCGGAGCCAGGCACCGTACCGCTCGAACAGGGCGCCGACTGCCGAGCGACTTCCCCGGCGCGCCCGCTCCAGAAGATGCCGCTCTGCCGCAGATCCGCGCGACTCGGAGACGACCGGCTCCGCGGGGTCAGAAGGCACGATTCTGAGGGAGGCGGAACCGGTTGGAAGGGCGAAGCCGGTCGCGAAGTCGGCCTGGGCGGCCGCCGGAAACGTCCAGGCGCTCCGGCGGCCCGACCGCGTACCGGTCTCGATGCGTCCGCGGTGCCGACGACGGTACTCTCGATGCGCTGATCGGCCAGGACATCATGACGCCGTGAACATGGTTGGCCCTGCAGGTCACGTCACGTTCACATCTACAGTGTACCTCCCAGAGCAGGCGGAAGGCGCCCCCCGAGTGTCGACCATCCGATGCGGCGACTGCTCGCTCATCTGACGGTCCATCCAGCTCGGCAGGGTTCGGAGCGATGCGGTCGCCAACCCCGCGCTCCGTGCAGATGCAGTCGTAGAGTTCACGCTACAGCCGCGATACTCCGCATGGGATTCATGGAACATTCATATCACTGAAGCAGGGTTGCAGGCGCATGGCCAAAGCGGGCGTTCATCAAGGATTCTCGATTGGCTCCAGTCTATTCACGGCATGTTCACATGACATCGTGTACGCTCTAAAGTGTCCTGACCGTATTCGTGATTGCGCTATTTGCGAGCTGCGGGCTTTCGCGCTTTGCCCTGTTGCATGGGACGGATCGCAAGCGCGCCCGCGGCACAAGAATACGGTCTCTCTGTCGACATGCCTTGCAAAGGAGGAGCCGAATGCCGGAAACCAGGAAACCCGCCAAGCCTCTGGATGACGAGACGCTCCAGACGATCGTCGGCGGAGCTACCGACGAGGAGATCGAGGCGGGGTGCACTCCTCCTCCTCCCCCTTCGCCGCCGAACGACGGCAATTGAGGTAGGCCTGCCCCGGAGGCCGCCGCTCCGTCTGGTCGCCGAGCGGCGGCCTCTTTGGACTCGGTTGCAGCGAAGATCGCGCTGCCGTATCCGACCACCGAGTTGGACGAGGCGATTCGGGAGGGACTGGGGGCAGGTCCAGCCCTTGGCAGCGCTGCCAAGGGCTGTCCGCGGCGCGTGACCGTGTGGGTACTGCGACTCCCAGCGACTGCTTCGAACGTGCGCAACTTCAACGGGTACGAGCAGGATGCCCCGCTCCCGGCAAGATCTGGTCGCGCCGGAGCACCTCGACCGCGCGCTGTACGTCACGACCCCCAAAGGCTGGCTGGCGCTCTTCACGCTGATGGCGCTGATGGGCGCCGTCGTCGCGTGGGCGGTGCTCGGGGAAGTCTCCACCTACGTGCCGGGCGACGGCCTCGTGATGAGTCGCGGCGGGGCCGTTTTCGATGCAGCATCGCCCGAGGGCGGCAAGCTGGCTCGCATCGTCGCCTCGCTCGGCGAGCTGGTGTCGGCGGGAGATGTCGTTGCGGAGGTCGATGACCCGGAGACGGCGGAGCGCTACGCCAACGCGCTGGCACTCGTGGAGGAGCTGAGAAGGACGCTGCGCGACCGCGAGACGGAGGCGCGGGAAGAGAACGCGCTGATCGACCGCAATCTGGCTCGGCGGAGGACCAACCTGGACGTGCTGGAGCGCACCGGCCGGGATCTGGTCGCGACCGCCGGCGCGCGCCTGCGGGGCAACCTGGCCCTCTTCGAGGACGGCCTCGTGGCAAGGACCGAAATAGAGGACAACGAGGAGGCGGTGGACCTGGCGCGGCGCAACCTGTTCGACGTCATGCGGCGTCGCGACGAGGTCGCCTCCGAGTCGCTGCGCCGCCGTAACGATCTCCGCATCCGCGTCGACGAGGCGAACGCACGGCTTCTCGAAGCCCGCCGCGAGGCAAAAGAGCTCGAAACGCTGATCGAGACGTGGCGAATTCGCGCACCGGTTTCCGGCCGGGTGACGGGGATCGAGGCGCAGGTGGGCGCGGTCCTGCAGCCCGGCGACTCGGTGCTCGGGATCCGGACCGGCAACGAGGGGCTCGACGTTCTGATTTACGTCTCCACTGCCGACGGCAAGCGGGTCGAGCCGGGCATGCCGGTTCGGGTGTCCCCCAACACCGTGCCGCACGCGGAGTACGGCTACATGACCGGCGTCGTCGAGAGCATCTCGGAGTTTCCCGCGAGCGTCGACAGCATGGCCGCCGTCCTGCAGAACCAGGAACTCGCCGAGACCTTCTCGAACGGCGGCACTCCCTACTCCGGCCGTGTCGCGCTCGACCCCGATCCGCACACTGCGAGCGGGTTCGCCTGGACCACGGCCAAGGGAGCGGAAGTGGAGATCACCGCGGGCACGGTGGCGCGGGTAGAGATCGAAGTGGAACGGCAGCCGCCGATCACACTGGTCGTCCCCCTCATCAGGGAGGGACTCGGCTATTGAGCGCGGACGTGGACCTCGCACCCAACCTGAAACCCCGCTGGGGCGGCCGGCGCCCCGTGCCCACCATCCTGCAGATGGAGACCACCGAGTGCGCGGCGGCCTGTCTCGGCATGATCCTCGCGCGTCACGGCCGGTGGGTTTCGCTCGAGGAGCTTCGCATCGGCTGCGGCGTGTCGCGCGACGGTGCGAACGCAGCGAACATGCTGCGCGCGGCGCGGGAGTACGGCCTGGCAGCAGCGGGATTCCGTCTCCCGCGGGAGGACCTGTTCGAAGTTCCCTTCCCCATGATTCTCTACTGGGAGTTCAACCACTTCGTCGTGCTGGAGGGGATCAGGGGGAAGCGGTTCTACGTCAACGATCCCGGCTACGGACCGCGCCGCCTGTCGCTGCAGGAGTTCGACGAGAGCTACACCGGCATCTGCTTCGGCTTCCAGCCGGGCGGCGCCTTTCGCAAGGGCGGGTCCCGGCCGAGCATCGTCGGCGGACTGCGGAACCGCCTCGGCTACGCCCGGGACGCACTGTCCTTCGCCATTCTGGCCACGCTCACCCTGCTCGTCCCGGGCCTGGCCGTGCCGACGATGCTCAAGGTGTTCGTCGACGACGTGCTGATCGCGCGGAACGGCGACTGGGTGAATGCACTGTTGGCCGGGCTGGTGACGGCAGGTGTCGCTCAGGCCGCGCTGGTCTGGCTGCAGCGCGGCTTCCTGGCGCGGATGGAGGCGAAGCTCTCCATCGTCATGACCTCCGGCTTCTTCTGGCACCTGGTGAGCCTGCCGATGCCGTTCTTCAGTCAACGCTACGCGGGCGATCTCGTCAGCCGGGTGGCCTCGAACGACAGGGTCGCCCGGCTGCTGTCGGACGAGCTGGCGGTGAACGCGATCAACACGCTGGCAATGGGGTTCTATGCAGCGGTGATGCTGTCCTACGACGTGCCGCTGACACTGGTCACGACCGCCATCGCGGCGGTCAACCTGCTCGTGCTGCGGCTCGCTTCCCGCGCCCGGGAAGATGCCAACCGCCGCCTGCTCAAGGAGCAGGGGAAGCTGGCCGGGGTCTCGGTCAATGGCATCCAGATGATGGAGACCCTCAAGGCCGGCGGCATCGAGGACGACTTCTTCGCGCGCTGGTCGGGCATGCACGCCAACGCGCTGGACGCGCAGCAGCGCCTGGCGTTCGTCTCCGTGATGGCGAACGTCGCACCTCCGCTGCTCTTCGCCCTCGGAGTCGTCGCGATCCTGGGCGTGGGGGGGCTGCGGGTCCTCGACGGGACGCTGACGATCGGCGGCCTGGTGGCCTTTCAGAGCCTGGCGCTGAGCTTCGCGGGGCCGTTGAACGGGCTCGTCCAGTTCGGGGCCAACCTGCAGACCATCCGCGGCGACATCGCCCGGCTCGACGACGTGTTGCAGTACGCGCCGGACGAGCGCGCGCGGCGCGCCCTCGACCCGGAGGCAACCGAAGAGAAGGCGCCGGCCCCGCGCGGCGCCGTGGCACTCGATTGCGTGACCTACGGTCACAACATCAAGGAGCCGCCGCTGATCGACGGGTTCACCCTGTCGATCCGCCCCGGCCAGCGGGTGGCGTTGGTGGGAGGATCCGGCAGCGGCAAGTCGACGGTGGCCAGACTGATCTGCGGGCTGTTGACGCCCTGGTCAGGCAGCGTGCGTATCGACGGACACGACATAGCGGACCTTCCGCCGGCCCGCTTCGCCGAGATCCTGGCTCACGTCGACCAGGAGTTCGTGCTGTTCGAGGGAACCGTGCGCGACAACGTCACGCTCTGGGAGCCAGCCGTGTCCGAGCGCGACGTCGTGCAGGCCCTGCGCGATGCGGCGATACACGACGTCGTCGCCGAGCGGCCGGAGAAGTACGACGCGGCGGTGGAGGAAGGCGGGCGGAACTTCAGCGGCGGGCAGCGGCAGCGCCTGGAGATCGCCCGCGCTCTCGCCCGCAACCCGGCCGTGCTGGTGCTGGACGAAGCGACCGCGGCGCTGGACCCGGTCACCGAGGTCGAGATCGACGACCGGTTGCGGCAGCGTGGCTGCACCTGCCTGATCGTCGCGCACCGGCTCAGCACCATCCGGGACGCGGACGAGATCATCGTGCTCGAAGGCGGCCGGATCGTTCAACGCGGCACCCACGAGAACCTGATGGCGGACGGCGGACCGTATCGCACCCTCGTGACGGCAGGCTGACGCCGTGGCGGACATCCCGGTCATCGAACGCATCCGCGGGGAACGGATCCCCACGGATGCGACACGACCGTTCCTGATGGACGATCCCGAGCGCGTCTACCTCGTCGAGCAGGGACATCTGGACGTCTTCGCAGTGGAGCTGCGCGGGGACGAGCCCGTCAACCGGCGGCGTTTCGTCGCTCGGGTACCCGCCGATTCGATGGCCTTCGGCAACGACCGCGTACCGGACCCGAACCGGCCCGACAGCGTGTTCGGGTTCCTCGCAGTGCCGTCCCTCGACGCCGTGTTGATCGCGGGCGAACGTGCCGGCGTGGCCGCCGGCACGTTCGACCTCGCCGCGACCGCCTGGATCGACGACTGGATCGCCCGGATCTCGGAGTTTCCCGTGCGCGGCCGCCCGGTCCCACTCGACGCCGAGCTGCTCGAGGCCGAACCGGACGTCGGCTATCCGGCCGGCGCCGTGCTGAGCGCGCAGCATGGCGACATCGTATGGATCCTGGCCGACGCGCGGATGCGATGGCTGGGGCGCGGCGACATGGTGGTGGACCAGGGCGAGCCCCTGCTGCCGCTCACCGAGCGCACCTGGTTCGAGATCGACGCCGACACCGAGGTAACCGCCGTCTACACACCCACCGCGCTGTTGACCCAGCGCCTGTGGCCGGCGCTCCTCCGCTTCGGCACGCGCATTCTCCAGCACGCGATTCTGGCCGAGGCGGAGGGCGAGACCGAGCTCGAGACCCGCCGGCGGCGTGCGCACGGGGCCAGGCGGGCGTCCTTGACGCGGGCCCTCGGCGGTCTCGGCGACGTGCTCGGCGCGTCGCACCGTCCCCGGCACGCCGGGCTCGAGGAACGGAGCTCGCTGCAGGCAGCGGTACAACTGGTCGCCCGGTCGTGCGGCGTGTCCGCCGAAGCTCGTGAACGAGCCGCCGAGCAGGAGGTCCCGGCGGACGCATCCGAAGCCACCGCGGTCGCGGAGCGGCTCGCCCGTCGCGCCGGCATACGCACGCGGCGGATAACGCTCGCCCCCGGCTGGTGGAAGCGCGACGGTCCGTCCTTCGTCGGTTTCACGGGATCGGACGAGAGACCGATCGGCGTACTGTCGAACCGGCGCGGCGGCTACCGCGTCGTCGACCCGGACGCGGGGACGCAACTCCCCGTCAACCGGCGGCGTGCCGCGGGAATCTCGTCCGAAGGACTGGCGTTCTACGCGGCGCTGCCGGACGACCTGGAAAAAGCCGGGAAGACGCTGCGATTCGCCCTGCACCGGCGCGGGCAGGATCTGAGGACCGTCCTGGTCGTGGGCGCACTCGGCGGAGTCGCGGCGCTCCTGGTGCCGATCCTGACCGGGCAGGTGCTTGCGGAGTTCATTCCGCGGGCCGACGTGCCGGCGTGGAGCGCGGCTCTGGCCGCCCTGATGCTGCTCGCACTTGGCAATGCGGCCTTCATCATCGTGCGGGGCCTGGCCCTGCTGCGGATCGAGGGGCGCGTCGACGAGCGTCTGCAGGCTGCCGTCTGGAGCCGGCTCATCGCGTTGCCGGCGCAGTTCTTCCGGCGGTTCACCGCCGGCGACCTCGCGGCCCGCGCCAACGGGATCAGCGAGATCCGCCGGATGCTGACGGGCACTGCCCTCCAGGCGGCGATCAGCGGCCTCTTCTCGATGTGCAGCCTCGCGCTGCTCTTCTACTACCACTGGCTGCTCGCGCTCTACGTGTGCGTCATGCTGTCGGTGATGGCAGCCGCAACCTGCGTGTTCTCCTACGGTCAGGTACGGCACTACCGCGACGTGTTTCGCATGCAGGGCGCCATCGACGGGTTCGTCTTCCAGATGATCAACGGCGTGGCCAAGCTGCGCGTGGCCAACGCCGAGAGCCACGCCCTCGCGCACTGGGCCCGCCGCTTCTCCGGGCAGAAGCAAGCCTCTCTCCGGGCGCGGCTCTGGGCCGCTGGGCAGCATGCCGTCATCGGCTCGTTCCAGCCGCTGGCCCTGGCCGTCATCTACGGCGTCGTCTACTACGCCGGCCCGACCGGCGGGACGCAGCCGGGAATGGATCTGGCCGACTTCCTCTCGTTCAACGCCGCCTTCGGACAACTCGCGGCCGCGGTTGGCAACCTGACCATGGCGTTGACCGGCGCACTCGGCGCGGCACCGCTACTCGAGCGCGTCAAGCCGGTGCTCGACGGGCGCCCCGAGCTGTCCGGGGGCGGAATCGATCCGGGCGACGTGCGTGGCGACATCGAGTTCTCGAACGTCACCTTCCGCTACGCGGCGCGGACGCCGAACGCGATCGAAGACGTGTCGTTTCGTATTCGACAGGGGGAGTACGTGGCCTTCGTCGGGCCCTCGGGTTGCGGGAAATCGACGATCCATCGCCTGCTGCTCGGCTTCGAGCAGCCGACGTCGGGATCGATCTTCCTCGACGGCCACGACCTGTCGGGGCTCGACATCGTGGCGGTCCGGCAACGCATGGGCGTCGTGCTGCAGAACGGCAGGCTCGTGGCCGGCAGCATCTACGAGAACATCGCGGGCCTGTCGCCGCTCAGCGCCGACGAAGCCTGGTCGGCGGCTCGTGCGGCCGGGCTCGAAGACGACATCCGGGCCATGCCGATGCAGATGCGCACGGTGGTTCCGGCCGACGGCGCCGGGTTCTCCATGGGGCAGAAGCAGCGACTGCTCATCGCCCGCGCGTTCGCCCGCCGGCCGCGCGTCCTGCTGTTCGACGAGGCGACCAGCGCTCTCGACAACCGCGCCCAGGCGGTAGTGCAGGCGACGCTGAGGAAGCTTGGTGCGACCCGCGTCGTGATCGCCCACCGGCTCAGCTCCATTCGCAACGTCGACCGCATCTACGTGCTCGACAAGGGACGAATCGTCGAAAGCGGCGCCTTCGACGCCCTGATCGCGCGCGGCGGCCTGTTCGCCGCGCTTGCCCGCCGGCAGCGGTCCCGCACGTAAGCGGCGAGCCGCCGAGCCGATCGCGTGACATGTCTCCGCGGCCGGCCATGCACAACGGCCCGTCAGGGTTGCTGCGGGCCGGCCGGTGCCCCTCCGAATCGGGGTTCCCGTCAAGGCAACAGCCCGACGGCGCGGAGCGCCTGGTCGATGACCCGTTGCGCATCGCCGCCCGGGGCGAGGTCGGCCGCCGACTGGCGGATGACGTCCGCGGCGGTCGGCAACGACGCCGCCGCCGGCATCAGATCCCGCATCGCGCGGAAGAATATCCGTTCGATCTCCGCCCGGGCGCCGCCGCCGACACCCTCCACGGTCACCCCGGTCGAGCGGTGCGTACCACCCTCGATGGCCAGATAGAAGGCGTGGCTCAGGAACAGTGAGTTCCAGTGGTTGCCTCCGTAGCCGAACCAATCGGTAGCGCCGTAGTACCGGCCATGGACGAATACGAACCCGGAGTAGTCCCAGTAGCCCTCCTCGCTCAGGGTGAGGGCGAACTCGTAGCGGTCGTCGTAGGCATCCGGATAGAAGCCGTCGTGGACCGATCGGGGGTCGCTGAGCGAACGGAAGGGACCAACCTCGAGTTCGCCGCCCGACAGGTAGTCGCCCGCAAGACCTTCGTCCTCGTAGTAGAACTCGAGCGAATCGCCGAAGATGTCCGAATAGCCTTCGTGGATGGCCCCGCCGTGACTGGAGGACAGGAGGAACCGGCCGTTGACGCACCAGGCCGGCACGAGGCCCACGTCGAACCCGTCCGGTGTGATGACCAGCCCTCGAAATCGAGCAGTGGGACACGTGTAGGTATCTCCCCTGTGGTCCGTGAAGCTCTCGGGGCCGAGTCTCGTGCCGACAGGGACGTGAGTGAGGATCAGTGGATACGGGTCACCGGTCCGGTTGCTTACCGAGAAGTGCGTCACCCCGTGCATCATCTCGTGCGCGACGATGTCTGCCGTAACCCACGCCTGCTCGCTCGTCACGTCGACCGAGCGGCCGTAGTTGAACACACCGGTGCCTTCCGGGCCATACGGTGGGAGAGCGAAGTAGGCAGTCGCATCGGGGTCGTTGACCATGAGCAGGATCCGTCCGTTCGCGCCGTCGACGCCCGCCCAGCCGTGCCTGGCGGAGAGGTAATCGTAGAACCAGCCGCTGTAGGCATGCGCGTCGACCACCGCCGGGTCGTCCCAGTCGTTGTCCGCGTCGGCCGCTATATCGTCCGACGTCCAGACCCGCTCGCCGGGCGGCAGGTCGTTGATCACGTGCTCGTCGACCAGGCGCTCCTCGCGCCGGTTGTTGAAGCGAAGGTCGAGCGTGACGATCTCCGCAGGCCGCATGGCGTCGAGCGCTTCGAAGCGGTCGTGCGCATACGTGGTGTTCAGCTTCCTCCGCTGCCCCTGGATGTTGGTGCCGGCGCCGATCGCCGACTGCGACATGCGCGCGTGCACGCGGTGCAGGACCCGGCCGTCGCCGGCGTCGACGAAATAGACGAACCCGTCGGACACGGCGACCCGATACGTCAGCGCGTACGAGCCGTCCGGCAATGGCAGCACGCCCAACGACGGCTCTCCGGCGACGAGCTCTGCGCCGTGCATCCGCTCGAGCAGCACGGCGACCTCCGACTCCGACAGCGCCGGCGTGGCAGCCACGTCGATTCCCTGGTGCAGGGTACCGAACAGCGACACGGTGACGCCACCGCCATCGAGCTGCCTGGAGATGCCGCCGCCATGCACCGGAACGCCCTCGTAGCGCTGCGCGAGGTACTCGTGGGTGCGTCCTTCGACGGACGGGTCGCTCAAGCGCGATACGGCAATGAGGTCGCCGGTCCTCACGAGTCCGTCCACCCTCCTGTCCCAGTGCCGTAACGAGTCGAGGTCGACGGCGTGACCGGCAGCGATGGTCACGACGCCGGGTTGTTGCGAGGCGACATGCCGCCCGGTGGCGATCAGTGCGGTTCCCGCGAGCACGGAAGCGAGTACGAGTCTCGGAGCGATTCTCATTCTGGCGTCGGTCTCCATCGACGTGCGGTGAATCCGGGTCCGCTCCGTCTGGCAGGTGCGGACGGCTCCGGCGGTCAGGGCTTAGCAGCCCGTGGCGAAAGTCCCCGCTGCATTCGAGCGGCGATGCATCCCGCCTGACTGCGTTGTTCGTCGGTTACATATGCCCAATATGCGCCCTCCTCACGCCTTGTCAGACGGGCGCCTCGCCGCTCTCGGTGCGACGCGGGGTTTCACCACGGGCTGTTCGCGTTGGCTGGTCACACGGAGCCCGTTCGAGAGTCCGCCGCCTGCGCCAATCGACCGATGGAACGGACACCAGGAACAGGGCGTCAGCTTTGTCCGCCGTCGTCGAACCCCGTCGTGTCGGCGCTGCTAGCCAGACCTCCATCCTGTCCGGACACGCAGGCGGCTACCCACTATCCCATACGTTACGCCGCTGATGCGAACCTGACGTGACCCACCGGACTCTTCGAGTGACCTTTGTGTGAATACGCAGGGCCCGGACGGGGATGGCGCCCGCGACCGAGGGGATGGCGACGGAAAGAAGTAAGTATAGATGACTTCGTTAGAGGAGACCGGGAGTCCGTCGGCGTTCTGATGTGCACGGCCTCGGCGGCCGTTGCGCAGCCGCCGATGGGTGCGTTAGCCATCGACGAGCGTCAGGGCGACCGGTGGGGCTGGGCGGTCGATTACGAGACGGCGGCAGCGGCCCGGCACCCGCGGTCCCATGACCTCGATGATGTCCTCGATCAACACGTCGCGCCGCGTGCCGCTGAACGTGACGCCGACCCGCGGACCTCCGGTGTGCCCGCCCGACGGCGATCGTTCAGCGGCGACTCGACATGGAAGAACGGCGGCACTTCGAAGTCGTGGCGCAGGCCCATCACGTACTGGTCCAGCGCGCTGTAGCGCTCGACCGCCGACACGGTTTCGAACCGTCCCCCGCCGAGCTCCTCGATGTCGTTGCCCCCCATCACCGACGCGTCGCTGTCGACGAAGAAGTTCGCGCCCGCGGCGGACGGGTCGAGGTCGGCCAGAAACGGGGCGACGCGCGACGGGCCTGTCAGCAGCCGCGAGATGTCACGCAGCGTGCTGGCGTCGTCGCCCTCCTCGAAGGTGATGTTGCCGTCCGAGTTGACGAACGCGCCGATGTGGACGCGGCCGTAGAACGGGTACTCGAAGAAAAGCGCCAGCGCTGCGGAATCGTCGTCCCCGAGCATCACCTGGTCGCCCAGGAGCGGTCGATAGGCGGCCGAGCCGACGCGCGTCACGTCGTACCCGCCGGCCGCGTTCGGCTCGAAGCGCAGCGTGACGTCCCTCAGGTCGTAGCTGTTGGCGGCGAGGATCAGATCGCCCTCGTCCTGCAACACCGCGATCTCGCCCACGTCTTCCGCCGCCGCCCGCCGGATCGTCGGAAGGATGAGGCCACGCTCCAGCCCTATCCGGTGTTCCCAGACCGCGTCGAGGATGGTCCTCCGCGCGCGGCCGTGCAGGGACCCGACACTCTGGCCGTCTCCGAGCGGCGACGCCGTGCCGAAATCGGCCCTGAACGACGCCGACGGCGACGTGAACTCGGCCGGACATGGGTTCTGCCCATCGACCGGGGCCTGCGGATTCGGCGTGGGGAGAGTCGGGTCGTGTGGACCGCAGGCGAACTGGAGTCCCGGCGTGGCGACCCCCACGGTCACCACCACCAACTGGACGTGCGCGAGAAAGACGGACCGCGTGCCGGTTCCGATCACGGCCAATTCTCCAATTGCCTCCCGACGGTGAGTTACTGGAACGGCGGAGGACGCGCGCAGGCCTGCTCACGCCGCGGCCGATCGTACGCCCTCGACGTGAACGTTTCGTGACGCTTGGGCTCGGATACGCGATTCGTTCGTGAAATAGACCGGAAAGACGCCTTGCGGATCGTCGTGTGCCCGGAAGCCCGAATGTGCGAGGTGCCGGATGAACGTGCGAGGGTCAGCGTCAGAGCTGTTCCAGGGCCGTGACCGCGGCGCGCAGCTCCATCAGGTGCGCGGCCCGGATGACGGTCGTCCCCGCCGGACCCGCGTACGACCAGGTGGGAGCCGCCCGCCCCGCGGCGGCGTAGACCCCGGCGAGCGCCGTTCGCAGCTCCGTCAGGTGGACCGACCGGACCCGCGTCCCCGCGGTCAATGCCGGGTCCGTCCACGCGAAGGCGCCCAGGCCCGCGCCCACCCGCGACGCGTCGACGCGCGCCCGCAGCTCCCGGAAGTGAATGGCCCGGACCGGCGTCACCCCTCGCTCCAGCGGGTGGTCCGCGAAGACGGCCGGCGACGCCTGGAACACCGTCACCCGCTGCCCGGCCACCGTCAGCACGCCCGTCCGCGGGCCGCCCGCGTTGGCCGCCACCGCGTAGGTCACCGTGCCGGGGCCGGTGCCCGACGCCCCGCCCGTCAGCGTCAGGAACGCCGACTCGCCGGCCGCCGTCCACGCGCAGGTGGAACCGGTCGCCACCGTCACCGCGCCCGTGCCGGCCGGCCAGAGCACGTCCCGGTGCAACGGCTCGACGGCGTAGCCGCAGGACACCGCCACCCGGAACGACTGCGTCGCCGAGCGGCCCGAGCCGTCCGCGTCGGTCGCCGTCACCGTCACCTGCGCCTCGCCCTCCGACAGCCCCGTCACCGTCACCACGCCGGAGGCCACCGCCACCACCGACACCGCGGCCACGTCCGGGGCCGACGATTCGGCCGCATACGTCAGGACGTCGCCGTCCCGGTCCAGGAACGCCGCCGACACGTCCACCGGCAGCGACTCGCCGACCTCGAGCGTGCGCTCGGCCGGCGTCCCCGCCGCCTCCGGGCCCCGGTTGCGGCCGCCGCCGCCACCGCCGCCGCCGCCGCCGCCGTCGACGCTCACCGCGAACGCCTGCATCGCCGGCGTGTTCGAGCCGTCCACGTCGGTGGCCGTCACCGTCACCGTCGCCGTTCCCTGCGACAGCGGGGTCACCGCCACCACCGACCCGGACGCCGCCGCTGCCGCCACGGTCACCGCCGACGACGACGCGCCGAAGGTCAGCGCGTCTCCGTCCAGGTCCGCGAACGCACCCGACACGTCCACCGCCACGGCGCCATCCGCCGATTGCAGGTCGAGCGCCGGCAGCGTCCCCAGCGGCAGCGGCGAGCGGTTCGCCACCGTCACCGCGAACGCCTGCGTCGCACGCAGGCCGCCCGCATCCTGCGCCGTCACCGTCACCCGCGCGGACCCCGGCGACCGCGGCTCCACCCGCACCGTCGAGCCCGACACCTCGACCACCGCCGCCACGGCCGGCGCCGACGACACCGCCGCGTAGGTCAGCTCGTCGCCGTCCGGGTCCGAGAACGCCGCCGAGACGTTCGCCGAACGCACCCGGGGGATCTGCAGCGTCAGCGCGGGCAACCGACCCAACGGGACCGGCGCACGGTTCGCCACCGTCGCCTCGAACGTCCGCTCCGCCGTCATGCCCGAGCCGCCCGCGTCGCGCGCCGTCACCGTGATCCGCGCCGTGCCGCCCGACACCGCCGTCACCGTCACCGTCGAGCCCGCTGCCGTCACCGTCACCACGGACCCGTCGGCAGGGACCACCGTCGCCCCGTACGTCAGCGCGTCACTCTCCGGGTCCTCGAACGCCCCCGACACATCCACCGGCTCCGGCCTGTCCCCCACGCGCAGCGACAACGGCGGAAGACTTCCCAACGGCTCCGGCGGCTGGTTCGCCACCGTCACCGCGAGCGGCTGCGCCGCCGTCGTGTCCGAGCCGTCCGCGTCGCGCGCCGTCACGGTGATCCGCGCCGTGCCGCTCGACTCCGCCGTCACCGTCACCTCCGACACCGACACCGACACCGTTGCAATCGACTCCGCGTTCGACGCCGCCGCGTAGGTCAGCGTGTCGTCGTCCCGGTCCCGGAACGCACTCGACACCTCCACACTCTCCTCGTCCCCCACCACGCGCAGCGACAGCGGCGGCAACGTCCCCACCGGCTCCGGCGAGCGGTTGCCGCCCACCGTCACCCCGAACCCCTGCTCCACCGGCGTGTTCGAGCCGCCCGCATCGCGCGCCGTCACCGTCACACGCGCCGTCCCCTGGTTCTCCGGCGTCAGCGTCACCACCGAGCCCGCCACCGACACCGACGCCACCGTCTCGTTCGACGACTCCGCCCCATACGTCAACACGTCCCGGTCCGGGTCGGAGAACGCACCCGAAACGTCCACCGTCAGCGCCGTTCCCGTGACGTCGAGCGCCTTGTCCTC
Organism: Vicinamibacterales bacterium; assembly: GCA_963662835.3. GTDB lineage: Bacteria > Acidobacteriota > Vicinamibacteria > Vicinamibacterales > UBA8438 > WTFV01. Next base: position 3,198,775 of record CAXXVU020000002.1, on the reverse strand, counting down.
CAGCGTCCCGTCCGCCTCCGGGCCCGCGTTGGCCGGCACGGTCACCGTGAACGCCTGCTCCGCCGGCGTGGTCCCCTCGATCCCGTCCGTCGCCGTCACCGTCACCTCCGCCGCGCTGTCCTCCGCCCGCGGCCTCACCTTCACCGTCGAGCCCGACACCGACACCGACACCGCCGACGTGCTCGACGACTCGGCGCCATACGTCAACGCGTCCCCGTCCGGGTCCGAGAACGCGCCCGACAGCTCCACCGTCGCCTCCCCCTCGCCCACCCGCCGCGTCAGCGCCGGCAACGTCCCCTCCACCACCGGAGAACGGTTCGCCACCGTCGCCGCGAACGTCCGCTCCGCGGGCGTGTTCGACCCGTTCACGTCGGTCGCCGTCACCGACACCGTCGCCGTCCCCCGCGACTCCGGCTTCACCGTCACCGTCGAGCCGGTCACCGACACCGTCGCCACCGCCGTGTCCGACGACTCGGCGGCGTAGGTCAGCGCGTCCCCGTCCGGGTCCTCGAACGCGCCCGACAACTCCACATCCACGTCGCGGGGCACCTCCAGCGACAGCGCGGCCAGCGGCTCGTCAGTCGCCACCGGCGGGCGGTTCTCCACCGTCACCGCCAACGGCTGCGTCGCCGACAGCCCGTCCGGGTCCTCCGCCCTCACCGTCACCGTCGCCGCGCCTCCCGACACCGGCGTCACCGTCACCTGCGACACCTTCGAGTCGTCCACCGACACCGTCGCCACCGACCCGCCGGCAGGATCCACCGTCGCCGAGTAGGTCAGCGCGTCCCTGTCCGGGTCCTCGAAAGCGCCCGACACATCCACCGTTACCGCGCCCGTCACATCCGCCGTCACGACGTCGGGCACCTGCAGCGTCAGCGGCTCCAGCGTCCCCTGCGCCACCGGAGCGCGGTTCGCCACCGTCACGTCGAACGTCTGCCTGGCCGCCGTGTTCGAGCCGCTCGCGTCGGTCGCCGTCACCGTGATCGTGGCCGTCCCGCCCGACAGCGGCGTCACCGCCACCGCCGAGCCCGACACCGTCGCACTCGCCACCGACGCAGCCGACGACGAGGCCCCGTACGTCAGATCGTCGCCGTCCGGATCCTGGAAGGCGCCCGACAACGGCACCGTGAACACGCCGCCCGACACCTCCACCAAGCGGTCCGCCAGCGTGCCGACGGCCACCGGAGCGCGGTTCGGCACCGTCACCACGAACGTCTGCGTCGCCGACGTGTTCGAGCCGCCCGCATCGGTCGCCGTCACCGTGATCGTCGCCACGCCGGCCGCCAGCGGCGTCACCGTCACCGTGCTCCCGGAGATCGTGGCCGTCGCCACCGCCGGGACGGACGAGCTCGCGGCGTACGTCAGCGCGTCGTCTTCCGGATCGCTGAACGCCCCCGACACGTCCAACGTCACCGCGGGGTCGTCGATCGACAGCGTCCGCGCCGCCAGCGTCCCCACCCGCTGCGGCGGCTGGTTGGGCGCAACCCCGAGCACCGACACGGGCGCGCTGCGCACCCACTCGCCGCCGTCGATCACGGCCGCCACCTGGTAGATGTAGGTGGAGCCGACGGGCACCGCCACGTCCGTGTCGCTCAGCCCGCCGAGCGCCTCGCCGATGACCGTGACCGTACCCCGGTCGTCGCGCGTCACGTTGTAGGTCAACGCCGGCACCGGACTCCATACGTTCACGTCCAGCACGGTCCAGCTCAGCGCCACCGGATGCCCGTCGGCGGTGGCCGTCAGGGTCGGGCCCGCCCGCAACTGGCGGCCGAACTCCTGCCAGGTGGCCGAGCCCTCGCCGTCGAAGTTCGCCTTCAGCACCGGGTACTGACCGTCCGTGCCGAAGTCCCAGGGATCGTCCGCCGTGCCGTCCCCGTCCACGTCCACGTTCCACGACGCGTAGATGCCGCTGGCGCCGGTGGGGGTCTGCAGCTCCGCCGTCGTCTTGCCGGTGCCCCCGCGGCTGATCGTGCGGCCCGAGGTGGTGGTGTCCCAGTAACTGTCGGTGACCGTCCCGGTGTTGGTGCCGGCCAGCCCCCCGCTCGGCGAGGCGCCGGACACCGGCCCGGTCGCGTAGCTGGCCGTGATCGTCCCCCCGTTGCGGCCGACCAGCCCGCCCCCATGGTCCATGCGGCCGCTCGACGCGCCGGCGGACACGCGGCCCGTGGCGAAGCTGGCGGTGATGGTTCCGTCGTTCGTGCCCGCCAGCCCGCCCGCGGCGAACTCGCCGCCCACCGCGCGCACCGCCGCGTAGCTGGCGGTGATCGTTCCGTCGTTGACGCCGACCAGCCCGGCCGCGTTCGCTCCCGACACCCGGCCCGTCGCGTAGCACCTCCGGATCGTGCCTTCGTTGTTGCCGACCAGCGCGGTCGCGCGGTAGCCGCCGAGCCCTCCGTTCGCGCGCACGTCGACGTTCACCAGCCCGAGGTTGCGGATGACGGCGGACGAGGTCGTGCCGCCGAACAGCGCCCTCCCCAGGGAGGTGCCGCTGTCGGTACGGTCGATGTACAGGTTCGCGATCGTGTGTCCGTTGCCGTCGAAGGTCGCCCGGAAGGGGTTGGTCCGGTGCGACAGGTGGCTGTAGGGGCCGATCGGCGCCCAGCCGAGTCCATTGTTCCAGTACGTATCACCGGAATCGGCCGTGCCGTTCCCGTTCGTGTCGAAGTCGAGGTCGGCGGCCAGCTCGTACCCCTCGCACCCCCCGATGCAGCTCAGCGGCGTGTCGTCGCCCGGGAACGCGGCCTGGTACGTCGACGCCCCGGTGGTGGTCGGCTCGCCGTCGCCGTCCAGGTCCCACCCCACCACGGCGAGCTGCGCCAGGGTCGTGATCTCGATCAGGCCGTCCGAGTCGGCGTCGTAGGGCCGTCCTCCCGCGATCGCGTCGTGGCTCGGCGCCGCGTCCTGGTCGTCGCCGTCCTTGATCGTGCCGCCGTTCAGGGTCAGGCTGTTCGCGGCGAGGCTCACCCTGCCGATGGAGCCGTCGGACGAGGTCACCGTGTAGGTGAACCGCATCACGTCGCCCGCGCTGTCCCGGTACGTCGCCTGCCGGGTCGCGCCGCTTCCCACCGTCAGCTCGAGCTGCGGCGAGCCGGTCACCGTCACCGTCTTGTCGAACCGGACGCTGACCTCGATCACGTCGTCGGGCGCATATACCCGGTCCGGCCCGGGATCCGAGGTCACCTCCACGCCGAGGATGCCCGGCGCGGTCGTCACCGTGTCGTCGTCGGTCAGGGTGACGGTGGTTTCGGACGGGCTGCCCAGGGTCGCGCCGCGGGCCGTCGGCGCGCCGAGGGTCAGGGTGATCGTCTCGTCGCTCTCGTCGGCGGCGTCGTCCGCGGCGGTGACGGTGAAGGTCTGCTCGGTATCGGTCGCGCCGAAGCGCACGACGGCGGGCACGCCGTCGAAGTCATGGGCCGCGGCGGCGGTGGCGCCGGTGGCGGGCGTCCACGAGAGCGGGATCTCCAGCGTGCGGGTGGGCGCCGCGCTCAGCTTCACCGCGACGGTGGCCGCGGTCCCGCCCTCGGCGGCGGTGTAGGCCGCGGCGCCGAACGACACGGTGATGTCCGGGGCCTGCCGGAAGTTCGCCACGTAGGCGCGCGTCCGGTTGAGGGTGCGCACGGCGTCGGACGGACCGTCCACCGCGTTCGACGGCGCCAGGCCGGCGATGCCCGCCGGAGCGCCCCGGTAGTTCTGCTCCGGGTTCGAGAAGAGGAGCGGCGTCCGCCACGTGGTGCACTGGTTGGCGTACGCCATGATGGTGCGCCAACGGTCGGTGAACGAAGCCGGGGCGCAGTTGTGATAGCCGTAGGCGTAGGGAAACGCCGCGGCCGCGCAGCTCGTGCCCGTGCACGCCACGTAGCGGTCGTGGTGCAGGCCCATGATGTGGCCCAGCTCGTGCGCGAACGTGCGCCCGCCGGTACCGCTGTTGACGGTGCCGAACGCGGAGTTGGCGAACGCGGTCGAGACCGTCGTCATCTGCCGCGCCCGGCCCCCGATGAGGAAATCGGTCTGGCGGCGGACCAGCATGACGATGTCCGCGCCGACGCGGTCGCGTACGGCGTGCACCTCGTCCATGTGGCCGTCGAAGCCGGAGATGAGCCGGTTGAGATCGGTGGTGCCGCTCACTTCCGAGTAGTCCACCTCCGCGACGGCCACCAGCTCGACCTTCTGCTTCACGCCGCCGGCCCGGTAGGCGCTGTTGGTCTCCGCGATCCGGGTGTCGATCTCGTCCTCGATCGCGGTCGTCCCGCCCTCGTCGTCCCGGGCGGCCGGGGTGTAGAAGACCGCCACCTCGATGACCGAGTCCGTTGCCGGCGGACAGATCAGCCCCGTCCCGGCGATCGTCCGCCACCACGCCTGGAAGGTGTCGTCGCCGGGCGCGCACAGCTCGGTGTCCGCAATCTGCACGGTGGCCAGGTCCGCCAGGTTGCGCAGCCCGTCGGGCAGCGGGCCGCTCAGCGCGCGGCTGCGGGTCAGCGACAGGGTGGTGAGGCTGGTCAGGTCCGCCAGCTCCGCCGGGAGGGCGCCGCGCAGCGCGTTGTAGGACAGATCCAGCCGTTCGAGCTCGTCCAGATCGCCCAGCGCCGCGGGCAGCGTGCCGCTCAGGCCGTTGTTGCTCAGCGCCAGTTGCGTGACGCGGCCGGCGCCGTCGGTGGTCACGCCGTGCCACGACGACAGCGCCTCCCCGGTCGTCCAGTTGGTCCCGGTCGTCCAGTCGGCGCCGCCGGTGGCGTTGTAGAGCGCCACCAGCGCGGCCTTGTCGGTGGCGACGGTCCTCGTCTGGGCGCCGGCGTGGGCGGCAGCAAGCAGCGCCAGCACGACCGGCGCGACGACCGGCAGCAGGCGCCCGCGTGCTCGCGAGAGACGCGAGGTCTCCGCCGGAGGCATCGTCAGTGGCGGTGGTCGGGGGTCTCGGGATGAGGCCCTTCCACCCCGCACCGGAGCGGCGGCTCCTCCACCTCGCTGACGGTGAACAGCCCCCCGCCGGCCGAGCGGATGCGGTAGACCCCGCTCGTGGTCCGCACCGAGCCCACGACCCGCTCGCCGTTGATCACCAGCGTCATCGTCCCCAGCGGGTCGCCGGCGAGGCCCCCCGACACCGAGTAGCCGCCGGAGAAGGTCGCGTCGGTCCACTCCACGACGCCCCGGACGGTCACGTCGTCGAACAGGTTCAGGAGCAGCGTGCCCCCCGGTTCCGCCATTGCGCCCGCGCGCGTCGACGCGCCGCCGGCCGGCGCCGTCGCGCGGGAGAGGGCAACGTCCCGGGCGCGCCCGAGCTGCCCGCGGTCAATCGACACGACGCGCGAGCGCAGCACGTTGTCGTCCGACCGTCCCGATTGCACGACGGTCGGGTCGGCCGGAGTGAACAGGCCGGTCTGGGCCTCGAGCGCGGGCCCCGACGGCAGCGTCACGCCAATCAGCGTCGCCGCCGCAACCAAACGCAACTTCGTCGACAGCACGTTGTGTGCCTCCTCTCCTGCAGAATTGTGCTTCGGGAGAGAGCAGGCCGACAAGGGAGAATGGCGGCGAACAGGGGCGGCGGATCCCGGAAGCAAGGCACACGTTGACGGCCGGAGACTGCGAACGAGAGAATACGGGCAGATGGATGCGACCGCCTGGACGGTCATCGGCACCCGCCCAGGGCGAGCAGTTGCGGGAACGGATCGACGCCCAGGGCAAGGAGACCGGCGAGCAGATCGGCCAGTTGCGCGAGCGCATGGCGAAGCTCGAGGGACTGCTCGAAGGACTCCGCGAGGCCGTCACCGGGAAACGCGCCGCATAGCGCCGCCAATACCCTCCGCTCGGCGTCCGCCGTCACTTCAGCGCCGCGACCGCGGCGCGCAGCTCCATCAGGTGCGCCGCCCGGATTGAGGTTCCGCCCCCCGTGACCGCCGCGTCCGTGTAGACGGGCGCAGGCTCGCCGGCGGCGGCGTACGCCTCGGCGAGCGCCGCCCGCAGCTCCGTCAGGTGGACCGACCTGACCGGCGTCCCCGCGGTCAATGCCGGATCCGTCCAGGCGAAGGCGCCCAGCTCCGCGCCCGTGCGCAACGCGTCGATGCGCGCCCGCAGCTCCAGGAAGTGAATGGCCTTGACCGGCGTCACCCCGGGTTCCGGAGGATGGTCGGTGAACTCGGTCGCCGACGCCTGGAACACCGTCGCGCGCTCGCCGGCCACCGCCAGCACGCCGGTGCGCGGGCCGGCGGCGTTGGCCGCCACCGCGTAGGTCACGCTGCCCGGGCCGGTGCCCTCGGCGCCGGTCGTCACCGTCAGGAAGTCGGCCTCGCTGACCGCCGTCCAGTCGCAGCCGGGCGCCGCGGCCACGGCGAGCTCGCCGGACCCGGCGGCCCACAGCACGTCGCGGTGCCCCGGCGTCACCGCGTACCCGCAGTCCGGCGGCCGGCCGCCGCCGCCACCACCACCACCGCCGCCACCGCCGCCGCCGGGGGTCACCCGCGCGCTCCACGCCGCCTCGCCGCCCGCGACCACCGCCGCCACCTGGTAGGTGTAGGCGGTCCCGGCGGCCGGGCCGGCGTCCGTGTACTCCAGTCCGTCCAGGCTCGCCGCCAGGACCTCCATGCCGCGGCCGGCGTCGCGGAACACCGTGTAGCGGACCGCCGGCGCCGGGGTCCAGTGGTCCGCATCCACCGCGGTCCAGGTCAGGACCGCCTCGGGCGGCTCACCCGACACCGTCAGGACCGGACCCTCCCGCAACTGGCGGCCGACCTCCTGCCACGTCGCCTGCGTGTCTCCGTCGACGTCCAGCGCCAGGGCCGGGTACTGCCTGGAGGTCCCGAAGTCCCAGGGCATCTCCGGGCGGCGGTCGCCGTCCAGGTCCACCTGCCAGGCCCGGTAGATGCCCGTGTAGCCTGTCGTTCCCTGCAGCGCCGCCGTGGAGAGGCCCCGGCCGTGGCCCGGCTCCCCGGTGGAGAGACCGGACGTCGACGTGTCCCAGTAGCCGGCGGTCACCTCGCCGCCGTCCGTCGACGAGATGGACCCGACCAGGCCGCCGACGTTGCCCGTACCCGTCGCGCGCCCGGTCGCATAGCCGGCGTTCACCGTGCCCCCGGACACGAACCCGACCAGCCCGCCGATCCCGCTGCGGCCCGCCGCGCTTCCCGTCGCGTAGCCGGCGTTGACGACGCCGCTGGCCACCCCGGCCAGGCCGCCGACCGCGAGGTCGCCCTCCACGCGCGCCGTCGCGTAGCTGGCGGCGACGACACCCTCGTTCCACCCCACCAGACCCCCGACGGCGTCGCCGCCGGCCACGGAACCGGCCGCATGGCTGGCGGCGACGACACCCTCGTTCCACCCCACCAGACCCCCGACGGCGTCGCCGCCGGCCCGCACCGCGACGCCCGTCAACCCGACGCCGCGGATGACACCGGTCGCTGCGGCCACGCCGAACAGCCCGCCGCTGCTCACGAAGACGGAATCGATGAACAGGTTGGCGATGGTCCGCCCGTTGCCGTCGAAAGTGGCGGCGAACGGCCTGGCGACGGTCCCGATGGGGTCCCAGCCCAGGCCGCCGTTCCAGTAGGCGTCGCCCGCGTCGGGGCCGCCGCTGCCGTTGGTGTCGAAGTCGAGGTCGGCGGCCAGCTCGTACCCCGTGCAGCCGTCGACACCGCCGCAGCCCAGCCGGTCCACGGCGTTGGCGAACGCGGCGCGGTACGTGCTCGCCCCGCCGGGCGCGGGCGCGCCGTCCCCGTCGGGGTCGTGGCGCACGGCGTCGAGCTGCGCCGGCGTGTCGATCTCGATCAGCCCGTCGTCGTCGGTGTCGTAGTCGACCGCCGTCGCCGGCCACACGGTCACGGGAAAGCGCTGCACGGCGCTGGTGTTCGAGCCGGCCGTGTCGGTGGCCGTCACCGCGATCGTCGCCGCGCCGGCGCCGGCCGGCGTGATCGTCACTGCCGTTCCCGACACGGCGGCGGTGACCACCCCCGTCGCCGACGACACCGCCGCGTACGTCAACGGGTCGTCCTCGGGGTCGAGGAACGCGCCCGCCACGTCCACGCTCGCCGCGTCGCCTCCGGCGCGCAGGGTCCGGTGCGGAAGCGTCCCCACCGCCGCCGGCGGCTGGTTGCCGGCGCCCGCCGTCACCCGCAGCGCCGCGCTGCGCGCCGCCTCGCCGCCCTGCACCACCGCGGCCACCTGGTAGGTGTACGGCGTTCCGGCAGTCACCCCGGTGTCGGTGTACTGGAGCGCGCCGCTCTCCTCGGCGAGGACCTCGAAGGCGGCGCCGTCGTCGCGGATGACGTTGTAGGTGATGTCCGGCCCGTCGACCCAGAACCGGCCCGCATCGAGCGCGGTCCAGGCCAGCACCACCTGGGCCTGGCCTGCGCTGGTCGACGCCGTCAGGGTCGATCCGACTGCGAGCTGGTAGCCGCCCGCGGCGTAGTCGAGCGACGACAGGATGGGATAGCCGGCGGACAGAAGGAACCAGGGCAGGTCGGGCACCGCGTCGCCGTCCAGATCGAGGTTCCAGGTCCGGTAGATGCCGTCGTAGCCGGTGGGACCCTGCAGGGCCGCGGTGGACAGGCCCGCCACGCCGGGCGTCGGCGGCTCCCCGGCCGCGAGCCAGCCGTCGCCGTCGAGATCGTCCGAGCCGACGCCGACGCGCACCCCCGACGTCTCCCGGTCCCAGTAGCTGGCGCGGAACACCCCGTCGCCGTCTCCCGCCAGTCCGCCCACGCCGGAGGCGCCCAGAACGCGGCCCGTAGCGTAGCTGGCCGCCACTGTGCCGCTGTTGAGCCCGACCAGGCCGCCCGCATCCTCTCCCGACACCCGGCCGGTGGCGTAGCCGGCGAGGATGCGGCCAGAGCCGCCGTTCAGCCCGGCCAGCCCGCCGGCCAGATCGCCGCCCGCCACGCGCGTGGTGGCGAAGCTGGCCACGACGGCGCCGCCGTTGTTGAACCCGATCAGCCCCCCGACCGCGTAGCCGCCCGAGACGCGCCCGGTGACGAAGCTGGAGCGAATCCCGCCCCTGCCCTCCGCGACGAGCCCGGCGACGTAGGAATCGCCCGTCACGTCGACGTCCACGAGCCCGAGGCGGCTGATCCGGCTGGCCGAGCCGGTCTCGCCGAACAACGCCTTGAAGTCGTCGGTCGCTTCGTCCCCATGGATGAACAGGTTGCTGATGGTCCGCCGGTTGCCCTCGAATATGGCGTCGAACCCATTCAGACGCTCGCCGATGGGGTCCCAACCGTCGCCGCCGTTCCAGTAGTCGTCGCCCGCGGCGACGTCGCCGCTGTCGTTGGTGTCGAAGTCGAGGTCGGCGGTCAGCTCGTAGCCCGTGCACCCGCCGGGGCACCCCATCCCGAGCGTTGCCTCGTCGAACGCCTCGTAGTAGGGCCGCCACGTCGCGCCGTCCACGAAGCCGTCGCCGTTCAGGTCGTAGCGCACCGCGTCGAGCTGCGCGAGGTTTGCGATATCGATGAGGTCGTCGTCGTCGGTGTCGTAGTCCCGGTCGCCGGCCGTCACCGTCACCGTGAAGACGACCGTCCTGGTCAGGCCGCCGGGATCGGTCGCGCGCACCGTCACCGCGACCGGCCGCATCGGTCCAGCGGGCGTCAGCGTCAGCATCGACCCGGCCAGCGTCACCGCCAAGTCGTCCCCGCTCGACTGCACCGTGTAGGTCAACGTGTCGCCGTTCGGATCGTCGAAGACGTCCTCCAGATCGATGCTCACCGCGTCGGCGCCCGGCTCGAACGTCCGGTCGGCCGGCGGGCTCGTCACCGCCGGCGCCCGGTTGCGGTCCGCGAAGACGACGTCCACCGCGTCCACCGCGCCGTCCGCCATCACGATGCCGGCCCCGGACGCGGCGTCGACGCCCGGCGCCAGGATGTCGAGGGCGTTGCCGGTCATGGCCGTGCGCAGGTCCGCGGGGGTGATCCCGGCAGGGCCGCCGGCGGCCTCCACCATCAACGCCGCGATCGCCGCCGCGTGCGGCGCCGCCGCCGAGGTGCCGTAGAACCGCGAGAAGCCGGGGGTCGAGGTCTTGACCCCGTCGGCCGCGGCCAGGTCCGGCTTCTGCAGCACCCGCCCGCCGGTGGACGAGAAGTCGCCCGGCGTGATCGCCGTGCCGTCGGCCTCGAAGAAGATCCGCCGCGGTCCGTCGGAGCTGAACGTCTCGACCGACTCGCTGCCGTCGAAGACGCCGCCGGCGCCGCCCGCCGACCGGGCGTCGACGGCCGCCACGCCCACCGCATCCGCCGAGGCCGAGTGGCCGAAGGTTTGGCCGCCGGTCGCGACCGCCAACCCTCCCCGCGTATAGGTGAGCCGCAGATAGCGGTCCGCCGCGCCCGTGTTCCGCACGACGACGAGGCGGGTGTCCACGCGGTCGCCGGCGCACGAAACGGGAAGGCGCTCGAAGGGATCCGAACCGTCGGAGCCGTCCTGCGTGTTGGTCGAGGAGGCCAGCACGTTGCCGTTCTCGTCGAGCAGGAACAGGTCGTAGTCGTTCGCCGACGCGCCCCACGGATCGGCCCACTGCAGGATGACCCCGGAGAAGGTGCTGTCCCTCGTGATCCGGTTCCAGGCGACGCCGCCGCCGAAGTCGTGGGCGGTCCCGACCTCGACGCCGTTCTGCTCGAACGCCGGCCCGGCCGCGAAGTCGCCCTCCCAGACGCCGGACGTGCCGTGGTGGAGGCTGCCGCCGTTGCCGGCCGACGAGAAGTAGTGGCAGCCGGCGGCGGTGACCGTGCTGACCGCCTGGGCGATGACCCCGTCCTGGAAGGCCGGGTCGAACAGGTATCCGATGTCGTCGACGATGACGTCGGCGCCGGCGGCGCAGAGGTCCTCGATGTTCTGCGCCATCTGCGCCTGCCCGCCGCCGCCGGTGGCGAAGAACCCTTCGACGCCCGGGGCGAGGTCGTGGACGATCTCGAACATCGCCGTCCCCTCGCTCCCGTTGCTGCCGCCGCCGCAGGAGTACCGGAACGCGCCGCCCGCCTGCCCGGGCAGCACCGTGACCAGCTCCGGCACGTCGCCCGTCGCCCGCTGCGCGGCGAGCGTGACCACCCCGTCCGAGATCACGCCGACGGCGATGCCGCTGCCGTCGACGCCGTGGGTGGCGCGCGCCGCGTCGGCCCGGTGGGCGGCGTCGCCCTCGCCCGTGTCGACCTTGCGGGTGACCGGGCCCGCCGCCGGGTCCGCCCCGCCGTCGGCGGTGAACCCCTGCCACCCGGCCTTCGTCACCGGCTGGTCCGCGGTCCGGATCGACTGCACCGCGGCGAGCCCGGCGAGCGGCTCGAGACCGCCGAGCGGCAGCCGCGCCCGGACCGAGCGGTAGCGGGGCACGCTGTTCACCACCGTCCCGCCCAGGTCGCGGATGCGCTCGAGGACGGCCGGCGTCACGTCGGCCCGGATGTCCACCAGCACCCCATCGCCGGCCGGGTCCGGGGCCCCGAGCGCGGCAACCGCCGCTTCCGGCGCCCCCGGCGGATCCGGCGCCTCGGCCGCCGCGTCCGCGGGAGGCGGCGACACGGCCGGCGGGCGATCGCCGGGTGCGCGGGGCGGCCCGGCGGGCGGGGGACCGCCGGGTGCGGTCGATGATCCGGCGGGCGGGCGACCGCCGGTGGTGGGTCCCGCCCGCGCCAGCAGATCGGAGCCGATCTTGCGCTGCGCGGGGGTGCGCGCCGCCTTCGCTTCCAGCAACGCCGCGATCTGCTCCACCACCGGCGCCGGCAGCGCCCCGGCCGTCCCTGCCGGCGCGACCCCGCCGGCCGGCGCCGCAGTCGCCTCCGGGCGGGCGGATCCGGCGGGTCCGCGCCGGCCGGCATCGACCTCGCCGGGAGCCTCCGGCGGCGCTACCGGCGGCGGCGGCGGTTCCGCCGCCGGCGCCGGAGCCGGTACCCGCGACGGATCCGGTCTACAGGCGTCCTGCCCGGCGGCACACCCGGTCTCCGGCGGGGGGCCGGGCCGCTCGTGACCGGACCTGGCGGCGCAGCCGGTCGCAATCAGGCCCGCGGCCAACAGTGTGAGGGTCCAGTGTTTCATTCTCGTGAAATCACGTGAGATTCTACGGGTCCAGGCGGACGAGGAAAATGGAGGCGGCGCGGCGCCGGGCCGGCCGGGACAACCGCGACGGTTCAGCCGCCTCCCCTCATATGGAAAGACGTCCGAATACGAAAAAGCGAACAGGCCGGGTCATCGTGCGGCCCCCTTCCGATCCGGCCTCTACCGCATGGCATGCTGCGATTGCTTGACATTCATCACGTCCTGCTCCGCGACCGTGGCGGCGAGAATCCTCGCGCTCGCGCTGCTGCCATGCCTGCTCCCGGCCGCCGCCGCGGGCCAGGACGGCGGCATCTTCACCCCGGCCGGCCCCGTGCTACATTGAACGGATCGTGGACGAGAAGCCGACGCCGGCCGCCGAGGCGCCGAAGACCCTCATTCTCGTGGCCGGCATGCACCGCAGCGGCACCTCCGCGCTGGCCCGCGTGCTGGCCCTCGCCGGATGCGACCTCCCGCGGACGCTGGTCGCCCCCCGGCCGGACAACGTCGCCGGCTTCTGGGAGTCGCAGGCGCTGTCGGACCTCAACGAGGAGATCCTGGTGTCGTCGGGCTCCTCGCACCTCGAGTGGCGGCCGTTCGACAGGGGCTGGTACGACTCTCCCGCCGCCGCGGGGTTCCGGGCCCGCGCGCAGGAGCTGCTGCGGCAGGAGTTCGGCGACAGCCGGCTCTTCGTCCTGAAGGACCCGCGGGTCTGCCGCCTGCTGGAGTTCTGGATCGAGGCCGCCGGCGCGTTCGGCGCGCGGCCGCTGGTGGTCTCGCCCATCCGCAACCCGCTCGACGTCGCCGCGTCGCTCTACCAGCGCAACCAGCTCGACCCTTCCGTGGCCTGCCTCGCCTGGCTGCGCCACGTCCTCGACGCCGAGGCGGGCTCGCGCGCCCTCCCGCGCAGCTACGTCCGCTACGAGCGGCTTCTCTCCGACGCGCTCGCCTGCGTCCAGCGCATCGGCCGCGACCTCGGCGTGGCGTGGCCGCGGGCGTCGAGCCCGGAGATGGCGTCGGACGTCGACGCCTTTCTCGCGCCCGATCTGCAGCACCACCGGAGCGGCGACGAGCGGCTGCTGTCGAACCCGCGCATCCCGCGCTGGGTGCGCGGCACCTTCGCCATCGCCGACGGCTGGACGCGGGACGGGGAACGCGCGGAGGACCGCATCGAGCTCGACCGCATCGCGGCGGCCTTCGACGAGGCGGCGCCGGCGTTCAGCCGCGCCCTCGCCGCCAGCCGCAGGGACATGTACCGCCGGCTGGCCGAGCGCGACGAGGCGCGGCGCGAGGTGCACGAGCGCGACCGGGCCATCGCGGCGCTGGAGGCCGAGCGCGACACGCTGCGGCGCGCGGTCGACGAGCGGAACCTGCGCATCGCCGAGCTGGAGGCCGGGCGCGGCGCCGCCCGGGCTGCCGTCCGGACTTGACACGGCCGCGGCCGGCGGGCGAGAGTCCCCGCGGCGTTTCGAGGCAGCCATGGCCGCGCAGACAGCAACCGGACCGACCCGCACCGTGCTCCACGTCGGCTGCGGCCCGCCCAACCCGCAGAAGCTCCATCCCACGTTCCGCGGCGAGGGCTGGAAGGAGGTGCGGCTGGACATCGACCCCGACGCCAGGCCGGATATCGTGTCCGACATCGTCGACATGGCCCCGGTGCCCACCGCGTCGGCGGATGCGGTGTGGTCGTCGCACAACGTCGAGCACCTCTACGCCCACCAGGTCCCCACGGCGCTGGGCGAGTTCCTCCGCGTGCTGAAGCCGGGCGGGTTCGCGCTCATCACCCTCCCCGACCTGCAGGCGGTGTGCCGGCACATCGCCGACGACAAGCTCGAGGACGTCCTGTACCAGTCGCCGGCGGGACCGATTCGCCCGATCGACGTCGTCTACGGCCACCGCGCCTCGATCGGCCGCGGGAACCACTTCATGGCCCACCGGACCGGCTTCACGGCCCGAACGCTGGGCGCGAAGATGGTGCGGGCCGGCTTCCGGCCCGTGCGGGTCCGGCGCAAGGGCTTCGACCTGTGGGCGCTCGGTCACAAGCCCGCTGGAAACGCGGAGACCGCCCCGACCGGAAACGGCGGTTGACGACGGCGCGCATGGAGTTCATGCCCGCCGGCCGGTCGTCCGGTCTCGTTCGGCCTGACGGCCCGCGAGGAACGAGACGTCCCTTGCGATCGCGGCGACGGCCTGCGCAACGGTGTCGATCTTCATCGCCAGGGCCGCGTGCGCCGCGTCGTTGTTCTTGATCTCGCGGCGCAGGAAGTACGCGATGACGCCGAGCAGGACGACCATTGCCCAGGCGGCGACGGACGTCGCAACGGGCAACTCGATCGTGATGGGTGTCGCGCCGGTCGCCGTGATGAACATCGCACTCCACATCCTATCAGACCCAGCCGGGTTTCGTGGCGGGTTTTCCGCTCCTGCGCCACGCCCCCTGTTCCAAAGCCAAGTCTTGTACCGCCCTCCTTCGTGAGGGCGGCGACGGCGAAAGGGGGCGTTCGCCAGGCGGCGCGGCGGGAGCACGACGCGCTCGATGGTGAGAAGTGGAAACGGCGGTTGACGAATCAGGCCGGTGTCGGAGGCCGGTCATGCGGAACAACATCGGCGGCCCGCCGATCGAGGCGGATGTCGGCCGGTGGAAACAGCCGCTCACGCCAGAACAGCACGGCCAGACTCGCGGCGAGGGCTGACCAGTTCATGCCGTGTACGACGACGACCGGCAACCCGAGCGCCATGCTGGTCGACATGGCTGCGACCATGGCGATCGGGGCGACGAACAGTCCCACGGTCCCCGCACCGCTGTGGACGGGCGAGTACCAGGCCGTATGGGCGCGAAGGTGGTCCAGAACCGCAGCGATCACCTCGCGGCACCAGTCGGCGTCGGGTGCGATCGCGGTGAGGGAGGCCGTGCCGTATCCGTAGCTGGAGAGACGGACGCGGCGGTAGTCGTCGCCCCAGGGCGACGAGACGGAGAGGGTGTATACGCGAAGCAGAACAGGAGCACTCGGGGACCGCCGCAGATCGGCGATGCTCTCGTACTCGTATTCGCGGTCTTCTCGCGGGCCGTTTCGGGACGAACGGCCTCTCGTGGTGATGGTGAGCCGGCCGGTCGGCTCCCCCGCCTCCGCGCACTTGGCGTGCATCGTGCGCCATACCCGCTCGAGGGCGATGTCGTTTGCCCGGAACGCCGGGATCGGCTGCGTCAGCGTCACCTCCTGCTTCTCTCCCAGGCTCGACGTGGGCTTCTGAAAGTGGCGTATGGACATTGATCTTCGGTCCCGTCAGCGATCGCGTCGAGCCCGCAAGCGGGTCATGGTTCCCGGCCGTCCACCCGATGCACCGGGACTCCCCGTTCCTTCCACGGGCGCCGGCGGGGGCGTCTCGTAGGAACCGTAGATCCAACCGGCGTCGGCGCGGGTCATGGGGTCGCTCCTGAACGGCGGAGATGAGCATGTGGACCGGATCCACACGCGACATGTTACTTGGATGCCATCCAAGTGTCAACGGCCGGACCGCGCTATCGTCGGATCCGATGCTGGGAGAGCGGCTGGCCAGGGCACGGAAGCGCGCGGGGTTGAAGCAGGTGGAGCTGGCCGTCGCGCTCGGCGACCGCTACGACCACACCGTGATCTCGGCCGTGGAGCACAATCGCTCGTCCCTGCGGCTCGACGGCGCGGTCGCGGCGGCAAGAACGCTCGGCGTGTCCCTGGATTACCTCGCGGGCCTGACGGAAGACCGGACTCCGGCCGTCGAGCTCGCCGCGCGGCTCGGCGCCGCGGAGGCCGCGGTCACGCACGCCGCGGTCCTTCGTCCGGACTACAGCCCCGTGCAACTGGTCACGGGCGGGGCCGTCGGCGGCGGCGCGGAAGGCGACGCCGATCACGCCCGCGTCGACGGCTACGTACCGTTCCGCAACGACTGGCTCGCCAGGCACGGCCTCGACCCGCGGCGCTGCAGCGTGATCGCCGTCACCGGCAAGTCGATGGAGCCCGGCATCCAGGACGGCGCCGTCATCCTGGTCGACCATCAGCGCACGCGCCGCCGGCGCGACCGGGTGTTCGTCGTCGCGACCCCGGACGGCGAGCTGGTCAAGCGGGCCAGGCGCGGCGCGGACGGCTGGTGGCTGGTCAGCGACCACGCGGACCAGGACCGGTACCCGCCGATGCCGTGGCCGGCCGGCGCCGCCGTGCGCGGGCAGGTGATGTGGACGGGAAGGACCCTCTGAGCCGCGCGTCAGAGGCGGTACCCGAGTGAGCCCAAGTCGTACGGCACGTAGCGCTGCAGCCTTCGGTTGCTGGCCGCGTAGCAGTCCCCCGCCGCCGACGCGGCCCGTTCGCGGAAGCGCCCGGAGGGACGCCGGCCGATTCCGGTGGCCCCCAGCCGGTCGATGAGCCCGAACAGCGGCGCCGACAGCCACGGCGCCAGCGGCCGCACGGGATGCAGCGAATCGCCCACCCCCAGCAGGTTGACCCAGCGCTTGAGACGCACCTGCAGATCGGTCAGCGACACGTATTCCCGCGCGTCGAGCCCTGGCTCCGGAGGCTCCACGCCGTCCAGCCCCAGGTGGTCCAGCACGCGCCGGACGAAGGCGGCGCGGTCCTGCCGCAACAGCTCGTAGGGCAGCACCAGCACGTGCCGCTCGCCGAAGAGCCGCACGTAGCGCTCCACCAGGTGGTGGTAGCGGAAATGGCCGAGCCGGAACAGCGGGATCCGGCCGTCGCACGGCGGAGAGTGGTACTCCTCGAAGCCGCAGATGCCGCCCATCCGGACGTACTGCTTGTAGTTGGACACCAGCATCGACACCTGCTCCCGCACCACGATCAGAATCGCGGCGGTCTCGAAGACCTCCCGGATGCGTCCGGCCAGCTCCTCGGCGTCGTAGCCGCCCGAGTGCGGGTTCCCGCACAGGCGCTCGGCCGAGAAGACGCAGACGCGGCCCGGGTGCGCGGCGAGCAGGCCCGCGAAGTGGCCCCGGCAGCGCTCGGGGTCGAACTCGAGCGGCGGCGGGGCAATCAGCTCGCCCCACAGGTCGTCGAGGCCGAACACCGTCACCCGGTCGCCCAGGCTCGGCAGGAAACGCTCCTGCAGCCACGTCGTCGCGGTCTTGTGATAGCCGATGTGGACGACGGGAACCGGCACGGCAATCAGCATGCTGGAGTGCGCTGCGTTGCGCAAGCGGTTGACGGCTCACTCGATGGGGCCCTGCGCGCCCAACAGATGAGCAGTGAGCATCCGCACGTCCTTCTTCAATTCCCGGACATCGTGTCGCCCGCCCTCGATGTCTCTGGTGAGGCGCTCCTGCACCCCCTCGATGTCCTTGG
Organism: Vicinamibacterales bacterium; assembly: GCA_963662835.3. Lineage (GTDB taxonomy): Bacteria > Acidobacteriota > Vicinamibacteria > Vicinamibacterales > UBA8438 > WTFV01. Next base: position 3,181,460 of record CAXXVU020000002.1, on the reverse strand, counting down.
TGAGGCGCTCCTGCACCCCCGCCATGTCCTTGGTGAGGCGCTCCTGCATCCCCGCCATGGTCTGCGTGATCGCGGCATGGGCGGCCGCGGTCTCGGTCCGGGTCGACTCCAGCCTGACGATCAACCACGTCAGCGCAACGAGCACGCCCACGCCGATCACCGGTCCGTCGAGCGCCAGGAGTCGAAGCAGATCACCCATCACGATTGACTTCCCAAAGCAAGTCCCGTGCCGTCACCTCTCGGGCCGTCGCGGTTCAGGGGGCACCGGATGTCCCGTGCTCAACTTCGCACCGCACATGCTATCAGGTGCTGACGCGCGATTCGCCCGCGGGCGGCGCCGCCGCGCGCATCCGTACCTCACTCGGCCCGCTCTTGCGCCTCGGAACTCACTGCGTTGCGTTCTACGGCGCAATCTCCTAGAGTGCGCTGCGTTGCACAAGGAACGCAAGCCGGTGTTCGAGCATCCCGGCCGGTGCGTGATCTGCGAGGCGGACGTCACGTTCACCGCGCAGTACTCGTGGTTCCGCGACCACCTGAAGTGCCCGCGGTGCGGATCCATACCGCGCGAGCGCGCGCTGATGCACGTCGTCGAGACCTTCTACCCCCGGTGGCGCGACCTGCGGATCCACGAGATGGCTCCCGGGGGCGGCGGCGCCTCGCGGAAGCTGCGCGCGGCGGCCGGGTACGAGGCCTCGCACTACTACCCGTCGCTGGCGCCCGGCGAGCGGAGCCCCACCGGCTGCGTCAACCAGGACGCCGAGAAGCTCACCTGCGCCGACGGCGCCTTCGACCTGGTGGTGACGCAGGACGTCTTCGAGCACATCTTCGACATCGACAGGGCGTTCGACGAGATCCGCCGCACGCTGCGGCCCGCCGGCGCCCACATCTTCACGACGCCGCTGGTGCGGAAGGCGCAGCCCACCGAGTGCCGCGCCTCGCGCGACGCCGGCGGCGCCGTCCGGCATCACGCCGAGCCGGAGTACCACGGCAACCCGGTGGACCCGCAAGGCTCGCTGGTGACCTGGCACTTCGGCTACGACCTCGCGGCGCGCATCCTGGAGCGGACGCGGATGCCGACCGTCATCCTGCAGTACGACCGGCTGGATCTGGGTCTGCAGGCGGCGCACCTCGACGTGCTGCTGAGCCTGAAGCCGGCCGGCACTCCCGGAAACGGCGGTTGACGCCGGCGCGCGTGGAGCTCATTCCTGCCGGCCGGTCGCCCGGTCGCGCTCCGCCTGACGTCCAGCCAGGAAGGAAACGTCCCTGCCGATCGCGCCGACGGCGAGGATCAAGGAGATCCGGTCCGTGCTCAACGTCGCACCTCACATGTTATCAGGTGTTGACGCGCTCTTCCCACATCGTGCAAGCGCAGCGGAACGCGCGTGCGTGCCGGCACGACTCAGGAGGCGTGGAGGCTCCCCGGCTACCCGCCGGGCTGCTCCGGCGGCAGCACGACGCGCTCGATGGTCAGGAGCCGCTGATCGACCCTGCCGAAGGCGACCTCGACGGCCCGCAGCCGCTGGTCGAAGCGGACATGGTCGGCGCGCGCCTCGGCGAAACCCCGGTTGACATCCGCGCGCAAGGCATCGAAACGGCGGTTGACATCCGCGTTCAGATCGGCGATCCGCCCAGTGACATCCGCGTTCATATCGTCAATGCGCCGGTTCAGGTCGTCGAAACGACCGTTCGTCGAGCACATGCCGACACCCAGGGTGACCACGATCGCGCCGACGGCGAGGATCAAGGAGATCCGGTCCGTGCTCAACATCGCACCTCACATCCTATCAGACAGATTCGGGCCGTCATGGCGCTCTTCCCACTCCTGCGCTCCTTCCCGAAATGGGAAGCAAGTCCCGTGCCGTCAGCCGCGCGGACACGGGCACAGTGCCTCCGGCGTCTCGATCTCCATCGTGGTACGGCCGCAGCTCACGTCGCCGTCAACGGGCGGTCGATTGCCGGCCCGGAACGCGGAGCCGGTCCGGTCGTGGGCGCGCAGCAGGGCCGGTTTCTCCGGCTCCGGCGTCTTCTGGGCGAACGCCCAGTACTCGCGCGGCCGGATCGTCAGCGCCAGCAGCCCGCCCGGCCTGACGACCGGGCGCAGGGCCTCGAGCGCCGCGACGCTGGCCCGGCGGGACGTATGGGTGAAGTCGGAGAAGGCGAGAACCAGGTCGAACGTCTCCCGCCCGTGCAGGGCAGCGCTTCCGGCAGACTCTGGTCCTTGCCCACCGTAACGCCCGTGGGATACTCCCCGGCGTCGAGTTCGGCCCGGGCCCGGAGCCGGTTGCCCGTCCGGACGTTCCCGATGCGGCCGACGATCGTCTCATACGTCGTCAGCGGGGTGCCGCGCCAGTTCGCCGAGATGTAACAGAAGTACCGGTGCTCGATCCTGGTGTTCCTCGACCACCTTGAAGAGAATCGCGGCAACAGCGTTCAGTCTCGAATGCCCACCGAGAGATTACAGTGCCGTGACAAGATTTCCGGTTCCCTGATGACATTTACATTCCTCCGCCGTAACCTTCAAGTCATGCATGCTGACGTGAGATTCGGTGCGGCATCTGCCCTTCTGGCTCTCGTTCTGGCAACTTCCACGTGCGTCTCTGATGACCCACCCGCATCTGAGACCAGCGACCTCGCCACCGCCACGTGGCCATACGAAATCCTGGACCGTGCCGAGACTGCACGGGCAGCCGGTGACGACACCAGCGCCCGCCAGGCGTACCGACAGCTCGTGGAGTGGGCAGCGTCGGATCCCCTGAACGATGGATGGGGAGGAACAGCGCTCGCCCCCTACTCTCTCTGGCGATGGAGTCAGTATGCAGGCGGGGCTGATTCGCCCGATCCCGAAGAAGTCGACGCCATGCTTGCAGCCGAGAGGAACCTCAGGCATGCAAAGCTGCCTGCGGCGGTCTTCTCGGGTACCCTGCTGGACACTCTGCCTCAGCTTCAAGAGGCCAACCTGTTGGCCCTCGCACTGCTGGCGCAGCGTGCGGGTCGTCATGATGCAGCAAGGCCCCTCTTTCTCGACTACCTGACCGTGACGCGCGACGACGCTCTCACTGTCGACGCCGAGGCGTTGCGACGCCGACTTGTCGCGGATGGCTGGGCGACGTCGGACGCAATCGACCTGCTGCGCGCACACCGTCTCCGTGAGCTCCGACACTTCGATCAGGCAGAAGATCTCTTCGCCCGGTTGACGGACAGCGCCCAGGAGGCAGTGCGCCAGGAGGCCCGCCTCAACCTGGCCGAGCTCAGGTTCGCGACGCACGACGACAATCTGTCTGCCCAGATGCGGCGTGAGGTCACGGACGTCCTCAGTCAGACCGTTGCCGAGGCACGCGATCCGATCCTCATCCAGCGGGCATACTATCAGCGCGGCAGAGTGCAACGACGCGAGGGAGCCGCACAATCCATCGACGGGTTCACAAGCAACATGGAAACCCTGATCCGGGAGTTTCCAACGGGAGAGTATGCCGCCGAAGCGCTTTACGAGTTGGCTCAATACAGCGAGGCCCAGTACCGACTCACTCACACCGACGAGTGGATGACGTCCGCCCTGGACTACTACGCACGAATGCGAGAACTCCCAGGCCCCCACGCCCGGGAGGATTCGATGTACTTCCGTCCTGCGCTGGCGTTGTATACGCGAAGCCTCGTCAATGACACGACTGCGCAGACCGACCTCGCGGAAGCGGATGAGCTACTGTCCGTGCTCGCGCGTTCGAGGCCGTCAGGACCGCTCCATCTCGCCTCGCTTCTGTGGCTTGCCAGGATTGCGGAGGCGCGCGGCGACCAGGAGCGCGCGACCGGCCTCTACGAACGCCTCGTCGAGACGGATCCATTCGGCTACTACGGGATTCGCGGCCTGATGCATCTCGATCCCCAGGCCGACGCGACGACACAGTTGTTTCCGTCCGGGCGCGCGCACGACCGGCTGGCCCGCTCCATTGCGATGACGGCGCCCGGCGCCGTGGCTGCCGCGACGCATTACCATGAACGCCTTCGACACGCTATTGAATCCGGACGCTATTCCGCCGCCCTCGAGAGCCTGAAGCGCTTTCGCGCACGGGCGAGTGCGTCCCTTCGAACGGCGAGGCTGTCGGATCTGGAGGACGGTGGAGAACTTGACCGGCTCGTGTTCCTCCTGGCCATTCGACAAGATGCGGTCGCGGCGCGTGACACAGATCGGCGGCCGGACAATGTCGTCCAGATTGCGGCGTCGGTTGGTCACGGCACGAACGACTGGCCACTAGCGTTGACGCTGTTGCTGAATCGAGGCGGGAGTCGTGCAGACGGTGTCGCGGTCAAGCGGCATGAGAGCTACGTACCCGTTGCTTATCCCCGAGTGTGGCTGGAGCGCTTTGCCGCAGTTGCGGCAGAGTACGACGTCATGCCGTCACTGCTGTACGGTATCGCGCGTCGCGAGAGCTTCTTCGACGTTGCCGCGGTATCCGCGCTGGGCGCCGTCGGACTGTTCCAGTTCATGCCGTCGACCTTCGGCACCCTCGACCGGCGCTGGGGATTGCAGGAGGCGGCGGACACTTCGTCGTGGCAGGAATATCTGCATGACGAGCGTCGCAGCATCATGCTGGCCGGACGTTATGTGCGAGAAGAGTTGTTGAACCGGTACCCCCTGGAACAAGGTCTGCTCTTTGCCCTCATGGATCACAGCGGCGGAGCGTCGGCGGTTCGCTCCTGGAGGGAAGAATGGGAGCGAATCGGAAGGGCGAATGACGTAGAGTACATGATCGAAACGGCCAGATTTGTCGAGACCCGCATCCTTCTCCGCGGAATAATCGTCGACATCGCCGTAGCAGAGGCGGCGGGTATGTTCAACGACGTGCGCGCCGAAGGCTGACGCATGTAGTCTCGATCTGTTGAGGAAAATCAAATGCCGCAGAGGAATGCCACGCCGAGGTCCCGGCAGCGGATCCTGACCGAGAGGATTCTCGCTCTATCCGCGCTGCTGGCAGCGGTTGGCGCGTTGGTCCTGAACTTTCAGGCCGTCGTTGTCAACATATGGGACTTCTTCGCCCGCTTCCGGGCTCCCACTACCTACCCGCGGTGCGTCGACGTAAGTGTTCGTCACCAACCAATCATCCCATACTCCCTGCTGCACAATTTCGGAGGTAGCGATACGCTGTACTGGCTCAAGGTCGAGGCCGAGAACCGATGCGACCGGCCGGTCTCTCTTTCGATCGTCTGCGATCAGGTACGCGCCGATATCGGCGTCTCGTGTGCGGACATTCCGGCTTTCAACCTAAGCGCTGGCGAGGATCGAGAGGAACAGATCGACCCCCGCTTGCAGCCCCTCGCCGACATACTGGATCCCGTGTTGCTCGACTTCAGAGTCCGTATTGCCGATCAGGACAATAGCAACGCCTTCTTCGACGACGTTCTCACGGTGACGGTACTGCCCAGAACAACGTACTTCTGGAACCTGGAGGATACCTCCAAGGAAACAGTCCTGGCTTCGCTCGCCGTGTGGACGGTTCGACCGCGCACTCCCGTCGATGTGCTGGCAGAAGAGCTGGCCGAGGACTACCGGTCCATCGACGGCTGGATGGAAAGGGCCCACGAGAGAGTCTTTGCCGATCTGGAGGTGGTTGCCGACGATCGGCGCGTTCCTCCTCCAGCCAGCGTCGATTCGATCGCCATTACGGCTCCCGAGACGGTTCTTCAACGCCAGCGGGCAATTCCGATCGAGACGGCTCTGCTCTTCGGGGCTCTCGCATACAAGGTCATTCAAGAGCGAGGCGCACGAGTCATCCTCATCTCGACACCAGGAGCTGACGCGCAAGCAGCGCCCGACATCTTCGTGGCATGGATGAGCGGCCCGCGATTGCGCGCGTTCGAAACATCCGGCGGCGGAACTGTACCGTTCGACAGAGCCACGAGCGAGGCGGCCAGTCGACTTCAGACACTACCGCAGGAAATCCTCACAGCCTTGAACGGTACGGAGTCGAACGGGGTGTATTACCTGGTCGACAACCGTGTGGTCGCTCTGGACTTGGGTCAGACCATCACGCGTCACAATTTCATCGCGGGTCTGCCGTGAATGAGGGTGTCTTCGGCCGAGCAGAGGCAGTCCGGTGTCGCGATCGCCAGCATCGCCGGTTGGACGGCGCGGCGCGGCGCGAAGGACCCGTGGCTGGCCCGGATGCCGGCGTGCAAGCCGCGCATGCTGGTCGCCGTGGCGCCGGCCAACCGGATGGCGCGCATCGCATGGGCGCTGATTGACCAAGCAGAAATACTGCCGCGGCGCCGCTGCCGACCGCCTGAGAAGGCGGGTCTCGGTGGACGGGTTTGTACTGTTCTCATTCCGTCAGCCACGCCCGCGGTCGGCAGGGGTCTCGCGGTCCTGCATCACGAGCAGCGCGGTTGACGCCGGTGCGCATGGAGCTCATGGCTGCCGCCCGGTCGTCCGGTCGCGTTCGGCCTGGCGGCCGGCGAAGAACGCAACGTCCCTTGCGATCGCGGCGACGGCCTGCGCGACGGTGTCGATCTTCCTGTCGACGGTGTCGATGCCGTTCCAGGAAGCAAATGCCGTGCCGGCACGACCAGGAGGCGTCGACTCTCCCCGGCTACCCGCCGGGCTGCTCGGGCGGCAGCACGACGCGCTCGATGGTGAGAAGCCGCTGATCGACCCTGCCGAAGGCGACCTCGACGGCCCGCAGCCGCTGGTCGAAGCGGACATGGTCGGTCCGCAGCCCGCGGATGTCGGCGCGCAAGGCATCGAAACGCCGGTTGACACCGGCGGTGTGATCGTCGAAACGGCGGTTGACATCGGCGTTCAGATCGGCGATCCGCCCAGTGACATCCGCGTTCAGATCGTCAATGCGCCGGTTCAGGTCGTCGAAACGACCGTTCGTCGAGCACGTCCCGACGCCGAGCGTGACCACGACGGCGCCGACGCCGAGGAAGAAGGAGATCCGGTCCGTGCTCAACATCGCACCTCACATCCTATCAGACGGATTCGGGCCGTCATGGCGCTCTTCCCACTCCTGCGCTCCTTCCCGAAATGGGAGGCAAGTCCCGTGCCGTCAGCCGCGCGGACACGGCCGGCGGCGTTCGGTCTGGCGGCCGGCAGGGGACTCGCGGTCCTGCATCACGATCGCCCTCCCAGGCGCGGGCGGTCATTCGCGACTGCTTCCACCACGCGCGGCGGGGCCGCGCCGCGGAGTCGGGCCACGCCACTCCCACGTCGCCGCGGCGAGTCAGGGCGTATCCTGCGCAGCATCTCGCCGGGGTAGTGGTCGAGCAGGCCGCCCATCTGCGGTCAGGCCGGAAGTCACGTCGAGGAACCCGGCGGTTCCGTCGCGGTCGGAGACGGCGGCGTTGACCACCGCGGCGCTCCGCGTCCCGCCGATCCGTTCAACCAGCCGCGGCGATGCCTCGACGACGATGCCGGTCCAGCTCGGCACCCGCCAGCGTCTCGCGGGCGCGCTCAAGGGACTATCAGCCCGTGGCGAAAGTCCCCGCTGCATTCGAGCGGCGATGCATCCCGCCTGACTGCGTTGTTCGTCGGTTACATATGCCCAATATGCGCCCTTCTCACGCCTTGTCAGGCGGGCGCCTCGTCGCTCTCGGTGCGACGCGGGGTTCCACCACGGGCTGCTATGGTTGATCCGGTCGCATGGGTAGAGGACGACCGCCGGCAAGGCGTCGCGTTCGCCCCCTTCGAAACAGTGCGATGGTAGCGACAGTCGTTCCCAACGCTGGCACGAGCAGCACCAGCGCGCCCCACGCGAGCGTAGGCGCCCCGGTGACCGGGTCGTAATCGAAGCAGCGGAAGAGCACGTCCCCTGGCAGCGGATAACTTGCGATGAACTGCCCGCGCGCTTCGCGAACGACCTCGCTCAAGCGCGCCGCCGTAATGGATCCACCCACCAGAAGCCTGGCGACGCGTCCCTTGTGGATCCCAACGAGCAACGCCGGGTGATCGAACTGCTGCCGGTCTTCGTCCCATTCGAACCAGAACCCGAGGGCGCGCGCGAGCCGGTCGACGTCAGCGGGCGCGGCCACGCCGAGCACCCAGCCAGGGCGGTCGGCTACACCGAGATGCTCGCCCGTGCGCCGCATGTGGTCCGGCGTGTCGCGCGGGTCGAAGCTCAGCACCACCCGCTGGACGTCGTCAGGGAGAGCCAGCGCCTTGTCCGCGCGTCGCAGCGCGCGCAGATAGGGTGAACAGATGCCGGCGCAGCGCGTAAAGACCATGGTGAGCACGAGGGGCCCCTCCCGCCACAACGCGGACAGAGGTGTCGTGCCGGCGGCCGTGCGGACGGTGATGTCCGGGACCGCGCGGTTCACGTAGCGGGCTTCGTCGGGCAGCGCATCGCCGGCGGGCACGCCCACGCTCGCCGGCGCGCGCGCCGGCCCGTCGCCGCCCAGCGCGGCCGGAACGGAGCCAAACACGGCCAGCAGTGCCGCGAAGCAGGCGATCTTGCACCCGCGCGTCACGCGCGCAGGGCACGGACGCACAGTCGACCGGTGTCCCATAGCTCATGCATCCCCTCATTCTGCAGGACGTCAGATCACGCCGAAGACCTCTCGATACACCCGCTGTTCCACCAGCATGCTCCCGAACGTCTCCATCAACGGACGAATCCGATCCTCGGGCCAATTGGGAAGATGGTGGTACAGCATCAACCCCTGCCGAAACAACGAATGCGTCCGCCGTTTCACCGTGTTCGCCTTCAACCACCGGTCATAGCCAATCCGCTCGCCCGCCGCACCCAGCAACGACAGCACAGCAATCGCCAACGCGCTGAGCAGCAGCAAGCGGTCCCGCCGGTCCGGGCGCGACACATGCATCGATGACAGACCCATCCCGAAGCGCATGTCCTTGATGTCTCGGAAGCCCGCCTCGATCCCCCAGCGCTTGCCGTAGTAGCGAATCAACACCCGCGTCGGGACCGACGCTTCGCTGGCCACCAGACACCACGGTTCGTCCATCTTCTTATCGTGTACGCACACGACCGCGCCCACCGGCCACTCGTGCACGTCGGTCACCCGAGCCCCCACCAGCCGCCGCGCACGCCCACCGGCGCCAACCCACGCGGCGGCCACTCGCCGTTCGCCGCTCGCATTCGTCACATAGACGTCCCCACGCAATCGAATCACGTATTCGAAGCCCAACTCCGTCGTCAACGCATAGAACAGCTTGCAGTCGGCAAAGCCCCGATCCGCCACAATGGTGACTTTCACCCCTTCCGGCAGCACTTCGCGCAACCGGCACAGCACCTCGTACTCATAGCGCCGCTGATTGTCCTTCAGCGTCGACGACGCCACCGTCTTCCACAGCAGGGGCGTTGCGCGCCCGTGCCCGGTCAACATCGACAGCACGATCGTCTCCTGCTTGTCGGCCGCAAAACTCGTCCAATCCAGCGCGACGACCACTTCGGTGCGGGCGCCGATGAGGTACGGCGTCCAGTGGGCGAAGAAGGTCCAGACGTTGATGCCTCGATTGCTCAGGAGCCGGTCCACCTGCTTGACGCCATGCTTGGTCAACGTGCCCATGGCTTGCGCCAGGCCGCGCCCCACCGCATGGATTGCCAGCGACGCACTCGTCAGCACGCCCAGGGTGGCGTTGGCCAGTGACAGCACCCGCTTGGCATGCAGGTCGCCTTCGTACAAGGCGTTGATGAAGTTCAGGAGGTCGTGTCTCCGAAGCCATCGCCCGGATGACGTTTGCCGGTTTCCCTTTGGATGCATAGGAACCACATTCTAAATCCAGGCGCGCTATTCTGCAAACTTTCAGAATGCCAGATGTTCTATCTCAATAGGGCTGGCGTCCTATTCGGTTCACATAGTAAAATGAGGGGATCTCTGAGGTCCCATAGGTACAGCGCCAGCCCCCCGAACAGAATAAGGATGAAGACGAGCGAGACGTTGGCGAGGAACGGCCCGTTGGCCAGTTCGGCGGGATAGGCCGCGAACCGCCGGGGCACCGACTCGGCGCCGGCCAGATAGAACGAGAGCATCAGCCCGTACCCGCCGACGATCAGGTGCGCGGCCATGACGCGCGAGCGCTTCAGGTTCTCGGTCTCGGATGTCAGCGTCACCGCCAGGTGGTACACCGCGCCGAGCGTCATCAGCACGACGCCCATCAGGTAGTACGTGTGGAAGTGCGCGGGTACCCACAGCGTGTTGTGAAAGAGCTGGTTGACCGTGATCGTCGAGTCGATCATCGCGGCGACGCCGCCGATCGCCCACCCCATGACGCCGAGGTACAGCAGCGTCGGCGCGAGGCTCCAGCGCGTCTTCGACCGATACACCAGCACCAGCGTGCTGAAGATCGTGACGACGGCGGCGGGCACCGAGACGAGGTACGAGGAAAGCTGGCCCAGCACCTGCAGCCACTGCGGTTGCGCGAAGTCCATGTAGAGGTGGTGCAGGTAGGCGAACATGACGAGCGCCAGCACCGTGTTCCACGAGAGGACGACCAGGGCGTTGGTCTTCCAGGGTCGTCCGGTGTAGGCGGGCATGATCTCGTAGACCAGCGCGACGCCGAAGTACATCGTGATGTTCACGAGCATGTGGCCGAAGTAGAACGTCAGGTTCTTGATCAGCAGCGCGTCGTTGGCGGCCCCGCCGCCGAGCACTTCCCAGCCGATGAGCAGCAGGATGACGACCGCGGCGACGAGTCCCGCGAGGACGCCGATGCAACTGACGGTGGCGATGATGACGATCGGCGGCACCTCCAGCTCGTTGCGGCCCGACAGGTAGTGCCAGCCGAGGGCTTCGCTCAGCCGGTAGCGTCCGGCGATCGCACGCAGGACGTCTGCCGACCAGAGGGTCCACGCCACACCGAGCACGGCCAGCGCGGCGAACAGCGCCGCGGTGGCCCAGTCGGGCCAGGTGCCCCCGGAGAAGAAGGGGAGCGGGTAGAGGAAGTACCAGCCGACGCCGAGCTTGCCGACGAGCGTCGCCGCCACCAGCAGGAGGACGCCGAGCGCGGTCATGCCGAGCGCGATCCAGGACACCGTCAGACTGGGGCGGACGTACTTCGTCAGCAGGAAGCTCATGGCCGCCAAGCCCGCGACGAACCACACGCCGACCATGCCCAGCCCGTGCAGCGTCATCACCGCGTAGAACCACTCGGGCGGCGTGGCGGGGAAGTAGCCGGCCTGCAGCGTACGCATGACCAGGCCGAGGAGGGCCAGAATCGGGAAGAGCACGAGCCCGACGGCGACCCAGTAGAGGGTGACGCGCGTCATCTGTGCGGGGTAGGTATTCGTGGCTGCGACCTGGTTCATTGCCGGGCCTCCTCGACGACTTCGATGACGCCGCGCATCGCGTGATGCGACAGCCCGCAGTACTCGAGGCACATCACGTTGTAGGTGCCCGGCTCGTCGAAACGCACCCGCAGCCGGTTGACGTAGCCGGGCATGGCCTGCGTCTGGGCCAGGACCCGGGCGTCGGGAGTGTAGATGCCGAAACCGTGGTTGACGTCGAGCGTGCGCACACGGAACTCGACCAGCGTACCCACCTGGACCTGGGTGTCCGGCGAGAAATCACGCTCCCAGGTCTCGATCGACTCGGGGCCCGGCCCCTCGGTGAGCGAAAAGGCGAACTGCCGGCTCACCACGTTGACCACCTGCTCGGGCACGGCCGCCTCCGCCGGATACGGCAACCGCGGCAGCGTGAGGGCCAGGAAGATTCCCAGAATGACCAACAGCGACAGGAAGAACGTGCCGCGCAAGCGGTTGGCGCGGGCGTAGTCGACCGCGCCTTCCCGGGCGGTCGACCGGGCCACGACAGTGAAGACGATCACGATGATCGCGGCCGACAAGAAGAACAGCAGCAGCGGAATGGTGGTCGTCACTTGGTGTCTCCCCCCGGAGGATCTCGTCAACCTGCCCCCCAGGCCACGCCGGCCGTTGCCAAAGGGGGTGTCCCCCGTTCAGTTGGCTGAACGGGTGGCAGACTCCCTGTTCCCTTCGTCGTCAATGTTACGCCACGTCAGCAACGACGTTCGGCGAGGTGGGGCCGGAACCGCGCATCGGCGTCGAGGTGGGCCGAATCTGGCGAAGTCGACCATCGTCGAACCGCCTGCTCTCCCCGGCTACCCGCCGGGCTGCTCGGGCGGCAGCACGACGCGCTCGATGGTGAGAAGCCGCTGATCGACCCTGCCGAAGGCATCGTCCGGGAAAGGGCGGTTGACGCCGGCGCGCGTGGAGCTCGACCTACCGCCCGGTCGTCCGGTCGCGCTCCGCCTGGCGGCCGGCGAGGAACGAAACGTCCCTGCCGATCGCGCCGAGGGCCTGCACCACCCGGTCGATCTTCGTGTCGAGGGCTTGCGCCACCGAGTCGATCTTCGTGTCGAGGGCCTCCACGTCGTCCGTGAGGGCCTCCACGTCGTCCGTGAGGGCCGCGTTCAGATCGTCGATGCGACCATTCATGCCGGCGTTCAGGTCGTCGAAACGACCGTTCAGGTCATCGAAACGACCGTTCGTCGAGCACGTCCCGACGCCGAGGGTGACCACGACGGCGCCGACGCTGCCGAGCAACAAGATCCGGTCCGTACTCAACATCGCACCTCACATCGTATCAGACGGATTCGGGTCGTCATGGCGCTCTTCCCACTCCTGCGCCACTTCCCGAATGGCCGGCCCGCGCGGCTGGTCTCGGGCCGCAGGCGCTGCGCGAGACGGCGGAGCTGGATGAGAGAGCCGGCATAGCCGCGCTGTCGGACCATCCAAACCTGTCGCAGGCTCCGTGTTTGGCCCCAGCCCGCGCGCGTGCATCATCGTGCAAGCGTAGCGGAACACTCGTGCGTGCCGGTACGAACCCGAAGCGTCGACTCTCCCCGGCTACCCGCCCGGCTGCTCCGGCGGCAGCACCACGCGCTCGATGGTGAGAAGCCGCTGATCGACCCTGCCGAAGGCGACCTCGACGGCCCGCAAGCGCTCGTCGATGCGGTTCACGTCGCCACGCAGCCCGCGGATGTCGGCGCTCAACTCATCGAAACGGCGGTCGACACCGGCGTTCAGATCGGCGATCCGCCCAGTGACATCCGCGTTCATATCGTCAATGCGCCGGTTCAGGTCGTCGAAACGACCGTTCGTCGAGCACATGCCGACACCCAGGGTGACCACGATCGCGCCGACGGCGAGGATCAAGGAGATCCGGTCCGTGCTCAACATCGCACCTCACATCCTATCAGACGGATTCGGGCCGTCATGGCGCTCTTCCCACCCCTGCGCCACTTCCCGAAATGGGAAGCAAGTCCCGTGCCGTCAGCCACGCCAGCGGCCGGCAGGGGTCTCGCGGTCCTGCATCACGATCGCCCTCCCAGGCGCGGGCGGTCATTCGCGACTGCTTCCACCTCAGCCGCGCCGGCGGCCGCAGGGGTCTCGCGGACCTGCATCACGAGCAGCGCGCCTCGGCGTCGTGCCGTGTCCGCTCCGCCGAGGGCAGGTGCTTCTGCAGCAGCCAGTCGACCTGCGGCGTGTGAGGCCCCCGCAGCCCGGGCACGGACTTCGACCATCGTCGAACCGACCCGTGATCCTATCCCGCTCGCCGGGAAGCGGGTCGCTCAGACGCCGAAGACGGCCAGCGGCAGGCCGATGGCCAGCAGCACGACGGCCAGCGCGGCGCGCAACGCCGACTCCGGCACGCAGGTCGCCAGCCGGGCCCCGACCAGCACGCCGGGCACCGCCCCGGCGAGCACGGCGGCGGCCAGGGTGAGGTCGACACGGCCCGCGCTCGCATGACCCAGCGCGGCCACTACCGACAACACCAGCGCGTGGACCAGGTCGGTGCCCACCGCCTCGCGCGCCCGCAGCGGATAGACGAGCGCCAGCGCGGAGAGCAGCAGCGACCCGCTGCCGACGCTGGTCATGCTCACGAGAACGCCGGTCAGCAGACCCAGCCCCGACGTCGCCGCGTGCGGCGGCGTGCGGCAGGGGCGCGGCCGCCCCGACCGCGTCGCCTGCAGCAGCAACGCCATGCCCGCCGCCGCGAGCACGAGCCCCAGCAGTTGGGTCAGCCACGATTCGATCCGCTCGACCGGCATCCGGTCGAGGATCGCCATTCCGATCAGGGCGCCCGGAATCGACCCGACCGCCAGGCGCCCGACCGTGCCCCAGTGCACGTCGCGGCGGAATGCGTAGTACCCGCCGCCCACCAGCTTCATGCCGCCGGCGATCAGCACGCCCGAGCCAATCGCGAGAGTCGGCGGGACGCGGGCGATCAGGATCAGCGCCGGCGTCAGCAGGGCGCCGCCGCCGGTCGACGAGACGCCCACCAGCAGGCCGGCGGCGAGTCCAATCGCGGCGGGAACAACGTCCGGCACGTCCGGCGGCATCAGAGGCGGTACCCCGGGGTAACGCCGGTCGACAGCGAACCCGCCCAGCCCGTATTCAAAGCATTCAAAGCAGGAGCTGCACCATGGAAACTTCGCCTGCACACGGGAACACGGCGAGAACGGCGGTTGACGCCACACGCATGGAGCCGCGAGGATGCGGCGCCCGCCGCCGGCGAACGGCGGTTGACGCCACACGCATGGAGCTCATGCCTGCCGGCCGGTCGTCCGGTCGCGTTCGGCCTGGCGGCCCGCGAGGAACGAAACGTCCCTTGCGATCGCGGCGACGGCCTGCGCGACGCTGTCGATCTTCTTCTCCAGTCCCTGCGCGACGGTGTCGATCTTCCTGTCGACGGTGTCGATCCGCTTGTCGAGAGCCGTGTGCGCCTTCTCGTTCTCCGCGAGGATGCGACGGCCGTAGGCGAACAGCACCACGGACGCGATCAGCCAGCCGGCGGCATCGCCGAAGTCGCTCAGGACACGTAACACGCTCGATAGGATAGCCATGGTGCCGTTACACGAAGCAAATGCCGTGCCGCCACGCACTCTCGGGGTCGTCGATCGCGCCGACGGCGAGAATCTGGGAGATCCGGTCCGTGCTCAACATCGCACCTCACATCCTATCAGACGGATTCGGGTCGTCATGGCGCTCTTCCCACTCCTGCGCCACTTCCCGAATGGCCGGCCCGCGCGGCTGCAGCAGGACGACGAGCTGCAGCGGATCCTGGAGCGACCGGTCGTAACCGATCGTCTTCCACCGCGGGCACAGCGCTTCCGGCGTCTCGATCTCCATCGTGGTACGGCCGTAGGTCACGTCGCCGTCAACGGGGGGGCGATTGCCGGCCCGGAACGCGAAGCCGGTCCGGTCGTGGGCGCGCAGCAGGGCCGGTTTCTCCGACTCCGGCGTCTTCTGGTCGAACGCCCAGTACTCGCGCGGCCGGATCGTCAGCGCCAGCAGTCGAGAATGCGCGCACCCTCCGGAGGCCGGCCCGTGATCTGCGCGAAATGCCGCCTGAGCTTCTCGATGAAGGCCACGCGCTGCGTCATCAGCGGAATGCGAGTGGCGCCGGTCCACTGCCGCTGGACCTCGACCGCCGCCATGGCCGGCAGGACCGAGGACAGGCCGGGGTACCGCTCGTCGGGCATCCCGTGCATCACGAGGGCGAAGTCGTCGAGGCACAGGCGGCGAAGGTGGCGCAGACAGTCCTCGGTGGAACCCCGCCCGGCGCGCTCGGCCCGCTCCAGGATGCGCTCGGCGTAGTGCATCATCGTGCAAGCGTAGCGGAACGCGCGTGCGTGCCGGCACGATCGGGAGGCGTCGACTCTCCCGGCTACCCGCCGGGCTGCTCCGGCGGCAGCACGACGCGCTCGATGGTGAGAAGCCGCTGATCGACCCTGCCGAAGGCGACCTCGACGGCCCGCAAGCGCTCGTCCATGCGGTTCACGTCGCCGCGCAGCCCGCGGATGTCGGCGCGCAGTTCGTCGAAACGGCCATTTACGCTGGCGTTCAGGTCGTCGAAACGACCGTTCAGGTCGTCGAAACGACCGTTCGTCGAGCACGTTCCGACGCCGAGCGTGACCACGACGGCGCCGACGCTGCAGAGCAACAGGATCCGGTCAGTACTCAACATCGCACCTCACATCCTATCAACAGATTCGGGCCGTCATGGCGCTCTTCCCACTCCTGCGCCCCTTCCCCAATGGGAAGCAAGTCCCGTGCCGTCAGCCGCGCCGGCGGCCGGCAGGGGTCTCGCGGCCCTGACCACGAGCAGCCCCGCGAAGCGGCGGCGCGCCGCGTAGTCGGGCCATGCCGCCGCGAAGTCTCCGGCCAGGAAGTGGGCGCGGGCGCGCTGGAAGTGGGCTCCGGAGCGGCCGGGCTCGATCGCCAGGGCCTCTTCGCACATCGCCAGCGCCTCGTCCAGGCGGCCCTGGTTGACCAGCAGGTCCGCCAGCCCCGTGCACACCTTGACCGATCGCGCGTCCCGCGCCGCCGCGCGCATCTCCTGTTCGCCGTCCGTGGCGCGGCCCAATCCGCGCAGCACCCGCCAGTAGAAGTCTGCACGGAGGTCGGACGACGGAGGGGCGAGCGCGGCGGCGCGCCGGTACGCGACCACCGCGGCCTCCAGGTGCCGCAGCTTCGCGAGGGCCGCGTAGAGCACCTGATGGAGCACGGCGCTGCGGGCATGCAGCGCCCGCCGCGCTGTCGGACCATCCAAACCTGTCGCAGGCTCCGTGTTCGGCCCCAGCCCCCACCGCTCCAGGAGTCTGCGGCGCAGAACTCACTGCGTTGCGTTCGGCGGCGCAGACTCCTAGACTCGGAACGCCGACCCGCCGCGAAGGCCCGCGGGCCCGTCACGTGCAGGAGACCCCTTTCGATGCCGACGATCACGGACAACCTGACCGCGTGGAACGAGCGCTATCACTGGTCCGGCGGAGGAGACGAATGGTCCGCGACGTGGGGCGGAACCGAGTCGCTCTGGTGGACCCACCCTGTTTCCGCGCATCCGCAGTCTCGTACCGGCTGCAACCATCCTCGAGATTGCCCCGGGCTTCGGCCGCTGCACGCAGTATCTGAAGGACCTGTGCGACCGCCTGATCGTCGTGGACCTGTCGCCGCGCTGCCTCGAGGCCTGCCGGCGACGTTTCGCCGCCGAGACGCATATCGAGTACCTGCCCACGGACGGACGGTCGCTGCCCGGCGTGCCGGACGGAACCGTCGACCTGGTCTTCAGTTGGGACTCGCTGGTCCACGTGGAAGCGGAGGTCATGGAGGCCTACACCGGGGAGATGCGCCGGGTGCTCTCCCCTTCCGGGCGGGGCTTCCTGCACCATTCGAATCTCGGCGCCTTCCGGGGCGAGGACGGCGCCATCGCCGTCGAGCACCGGCACGGGCGGGGCGAGACGATGTCGGCCGACGCCTTCGCGGCCTTCTGTGAAGCCGCGGGCCTCACCCTCGACACGCAGGAGCTCGTGAACTGGGGCGGGAAGGACCTGATCGACTGCATCTCGTGCGTGAGCCGCGCGAAAGGCGCGGACGACGCCGCCCCGCGGCGCGTCGAGAACCCGGGCTTCATGAAGGCCGCGGGGCAGGCGGCCGCGCTGGCGGATCTCTACCATCTCGAGCGCGGCGCCGCCATCCCGTCACCGCTGCGGCGCGTCTGATCGACCGTACTGGAGCGCAGCGTTGAGCAAAGAGCTGAAGCCGGCGTTCGAGCATCCCGGCCGGTGCGTCATCTGCGAGGCGGAGGTCACGTTCACCGCCGAACGGGCGTGGTTCCGCGACTACCTGCAGTGCCCCCGCTGCGGGTCCATACCGCGCGAGCGCGCCCTGATGCACGTCATCGAGCAGTTCCATCCCGACTGGCGGGAGCTGCGGATCCACGAGATGGCGCCGATCGGCCGCGGCGCCTCCGTCAAGCTGCGCGAAGCGGCCGGCTACGAAGCGTCGCAGTACTTCCCGTCGCTGGCGCCCGGCGAGCGTACGCCGATGGGCTGCATCAACCAGGACGCCGAGCGGCAAAGCTGGGCGGACGGCAGCTTCGACCTGGTCGTGTCGCAGGACGTCTTCGAGCACATCTTCGACATCGACGCGGCGTTCGCCGATATCGGCCGCACGCTGCGTCCCGGCGGCGCGCACGTCTTCACGACGCCGCTGGTGCGGAAGACGAAGCCCACCGAGCGCCGCGCGTCGCGGGCCGCCGACGGATCGATCCGGCACCACGCCGAGCCGGAGTACCACGGCAACCCGGTGGACCGAACGGATCGCTGGTGACATGGCACTTCGGCTACGACCTCGCGGCCCGCATCCTGGAGCGCACGGGGATGCCGACGCTCATCCTGCAGTACGACCGGCTGGATCTCGGGCTGCGGGCAGAGTACCTCGACGTGCTGATGAGCCTGAAGATCCGGAGCGAAGGCAACGGCGGTTAATTGACGCCCGCGCGCGTGCATCATCGTGCAAGCGTAGCCGAACACTCGTGCGTGCCGGTACGAACCGGAAGCGTCGACTCTCCCCGGCTACCCGCCCGGCTGCTCCGGCGGCAGCACGACGCGCTCGATGGTCAGGAGCCGCTGATCGACCCTGCCGAAGGCGACCTCGACGGCCCGCAGCCGCTGGTCGAAGCGGACATGGTCGGCGCGCGCCTCGGCGAAACCTCGGTTGACATCCGCGCGCAAGGTATCGAAACGGCGGTTGACACCGGCGGTGTGATCGTCGAAACGGCGGTTGACATCGGCGTTCAGATCGGCGATCCGCCCAGTGACATCCGCGTTCATATCGTCAATGCGCCGGTTCAGGTCGTCGAAACGACCGTTCGTCGAGCACATGCCGACACCCAGGGTGACCACGATCGCGCCGACGGCGAGGATCAAGGAGATCCGGTCCGTGCTCAACATCGCACCTCACATCCTATCAGACAGATTCGGGTCGCCATGACGCTCTTCCCACTGCTGCGCTCCTTCCCCAATGGGAAGCAAGTCCCGTGCCGTCAGCCGCGCGGACACGGCCGGCGGCATTCTCTCACGCGCGGGGCGCGCGTCTTCGCCGAGGGCGCCAGTCCGAGGCGGACGACGGCAGCGTCCGGACAGGGCGGCCGACGGCGCCTGCCAGGTGCGCCGGCACCGTGTGGACGGTGATGACCAGGTCGACCACGCCGCTGCCGCACGGGCATGGGGCATTCCTGCCGCGCGGCCGGATCGTCAGCGCCAGCAGCCCGCCGGGCCCCATGTCGCCAGGTAGTGCGGTAGTTGGACTTTCGGTTGCGATCTGCTCAGGCTGAAGAAGCCCCGTGGCACTTAGTTGCTTACAGCCAAGTCACCTAGGTTGAGGATGTCCATGCCGATCAACACATCGTCGGGTCCGGGGAGCGACTCGGCTTCGTTGGCCTGGACCCCGCGAGCGACCACGAGATTCGGCAAGTACACATCGATCAAGTAGGTGTTCACGAACTCGCGCGCATGGACCCCGATTGATTCGACTACCCCAGTGGGGCGCAGTCCGCATTCGCGTACCACCCTGGTGGTGATGTTGGTGTTCGTAGCTCCGGTATCCCAGATCGCCGAGCAGGTCCGCACCGTCGGCGGCGGCGGCCCCGGCAACAGATCGTCCGGCACTCTTGCCGTGTCGATTCCTACATCCTCGGTCCGCAACTCGCGAGACAGGCTTGGATAGCGCGCCGTGAACCAGCGGGTGTCCAGACGATCAGGCAAAAATCACTCGCGAACGGAAGGTGGCTTTGGTGCTCTCAGGATCGGCATCGCAGCGCTGGATGAGGAAGGTGCCGAGTTCGTGAGTCTTCGCCGTTTCACGCACGGCATCAGCGGCCGTCTCGTAGTCGCCTAGCACCTCGCCGCCCTTGATCGCGATGAAGCGGCCCTGGTACTTGTCGGCCAACTCGGCTTGGCGCTTGCGGTAGTACTCGAACTCGGCCTGGAGCGCAGGATCAGCCATCGCCAGTTGGAATCGTATCATGCCCGCTCAGCATGAGGTCTTCGGCTTCCGCGGCCGGTACTTCGTCCCCTTCGCCGGCCCCGGCCTCTTCGGTTCCGGAGTCCGCGCGTCCACCAGCCCCACGATCCATTCCGCATCCCGCAGCGTCTCGGTCACGCCGGCCGCCATCGCCGGGCTCATCCGCAGCGTCTTGTGCACGCGGCAGAAGTTGTAGAACGTCTGCCGCCGAACACGTCTTCGACCGCAGGCACGCAGGAGGCGAGCCCGTCCGTGGTCATCTGGACCCGGTTCACCAGCCGCTCGGCCAAGTCCACCATCAAGCCGTAGGTCGTGCCGACATCCCGCGGCCCGATGGCCCACGAGATCACCAGCTTGTGGTCGGCGGCGTCCATCGCGAGCCAGGTCCACGTGTCGCCGGCTTCCGGCGGCGCGGCCTTCGCGTGCTTGACGTTCTTCTCCTTCGCGTACGTGAACGACCAGAGCTCGTCAACTTGGAGTCGGCGCATCTTCCGCAGGTTCCGCACGTACTCATCGTGGTACGCGGCGCACGCTCGCAATACCGGAAAGGACGAGCTCAGCCCGTGGCGCGCTTCTGCAGCAGGACGATGAGCTGCAGCGGATCCTGGAGCGACCAGTCGTAGCAGATCGCCCTGTCGTCGAGGGCGGCCCGCTCGATGAAGGGATGCAGCGCGGCGCGCAGCCACGCCTCACTCGGCCCGCTTCACCCAGATCTCGTCCATGCCCACCACGCCGGCCTGTCGATAGCCGGCCGGGGCCATGATGTCCTCGTAGGACGCCGGTTCCGGGCCGGAGCGGTTGTTCTCGATCGACAGCACGGCGATGTCGACCGCCTCGAAGTCGATGGAGCCGAGCACGGCCCGCTCGGCCCCTTCGACGTCGATCGAGCAGTAGTCGATCCGGTCGAGCCCATGCGCGCGGAGCAGCGTGTCCAGGCGCATCGAGGGCACCGTGACCACGGTCTCCGCGTGTCTCTCGTCCCGGCGTATCCTCTGCAGCATCTCGCCGGGGTAGTGGTCGAGCAGGCCGCCCATCTGCGTCAGGCCGGAGGTCACGTCGAGGAACTCGGCGGTTCCGTCGCGGTCGGAGACGGCGGCGTTGACCACCGCGGCGCTGCGCGTCCCGCCGATCTGCTTCACCAGCCGCGGCGACGCCTCGACGACGATGCCGGTCCAGCTCAGCACCTTCTCGAAGAAGACGCAGTTGCTTCCCGTCCACCCGTCGTGGCCGCCGATCTCGACGAACGTGCCGTTGCGCCTGTTCTTGAAGATCTGTTCGTTGAGGTAACGGTCCTGGCCGGCCTGGGAGAAGTACCGGGCGTGCAGGCCCAGTTGCTTCTCCACCTGCCACAGTTGCATCCGGACGTACCCTCTCCCGTGCGGGGACAGGTTCATCTTCCGGAGAAAGAACCGGTAGGCCGCCCGCGCTTCTTCCAGCGCGCTCCGGACGTTTCCGTTCAGGGTCCGGACCACCTCGTTCAGGCTGCGGCCGTGGTACTTGCGCGGGTCGAATTCGGGCATGTCGGAAAGCGCCGGGGGTCCGCCGACCCGGCACTCTTGCGCGTCGATTCTCGCGCGGATCCTCTCGAAAGGAAAGGCCGGCTACCGTGCGGCCTTGCCCGTCAGCCGCGCCGGCGGCCGCAGGGGTCTCGCGGACCTGCATCACGAGCAGCGCGCCGCGGCGTCGTGCCGTGTGCGGGCCGGCGGCCTCAGTCGCGGGCGGCCAATGCGCGCACCAGGACCCCAACGGCGTGCGCCAGCTCGTGCGGCGTCGCCCGCAGATCGTCCGCGGTCGTCACGGCGCGGCCGCGGTAGGGCTCGATGGACCACCAGCGCGGATCGCGCCGCATCCGGTCGGCGCCCTCCGGCGACAGCAGCTTCAGGAGCCGCTCGTTGTCCCGGCGGCAGCCGTCCACTATCGCCTGCATGACCTCCGGCCCGAGTGCCCAGGGAGTCCGCTCCGCCGAGGGCAGGTGCTTCTGCAGCAGCCAGTCGACCTGCGGCGTGTGAGGCCCCCGCAGCCCGGGCACGGACTTCAGAATCCGGATGTGCAGGGGCGCGAGCGACGCGTTGACCGGCGCATCGGCGGCGGGCGCATCGGCGGCGGGCGCGAGCGACGCGTTGACCGGCGCATCGGCGGCGGGCGCGTCGGCGGCGGGCGCGTCGACGACCGCACCCAGCAACCGCAGGAAATCGGGGATCGTGTCGCCTCTGTACAGCCGGACCGTCAACCGGCTGACGTTCGGGTTCCGGGCCCACCGGTCGAGCTGCCGTTCCCAGCGCAGGAACGCGGGGCCCCACGTCGCGATGACGTCGGCCGGAGTATCGAACTGGTCCTGCCACGTCCACCACTGCCACCAGCCGGAGTTGAACCACTCGACCTGCGGGCGGACGTAGGCCACGACCTGCGCCCGGACGCCCAGCCGCTGCAAGGCCCGGGCATCCAGGCACTTCCGGCCGGTGCGGCTCCAGTCCTCCTGCGACAGCACGGGTACGCCGCGCGGCCGCACGGCCGCGAGCCCGGCGCCGACCGCGTCGAGGTCGCCGCGTTCCCACAGGCCCGGCGTGGAGGCGAGATAGGGATGGGGGCTGGCCTCCGCCCGCGCCCGCAGCCGGTCGCCGTCGAGAACCCCGCCCTCGCCGTCGACCACCACGTAGCGATGTCCCCGCGGGGTGCCGAGCTCCGGGTGGCGGCACAGGTGCGCCTGCAGCGCGGACGTCCCGGTCTTTCCGAAACCGACGTGTAGAACGCAGTCGATCATCGTCGAACCGACCCGTGATCCTATCCCGCTCGCCGGGAAGCGTGTCGCTCAGACGCCGAAGGCGGCCAGCGGCAGGCCGATGGCCAGCAGCACGACGGCCAGCGTGCCGCGCAACGCCGACTCCGGCACCCAGGTCGCCAGCCGGGCCCCGACCAGCACGCCGGGCACCGCCCCGGCGAGCACGGCGGCGGCCAGGGTGAGGTCGACACGGCCCGCGCTCGCATGACCCAGCGCGGCCACTACCGACAACACCAGCGCATGGACCAGGTCGGTGCCCACCGCCTCGCGCGCCCGCAGCGGATAGACGAGCGCCAGCGCGGAGAGCAGCAGCGACCCGCTGCCGACGCTGGTCATGCTCACGAGAACGCCGGTCAGCAGACCCAGCCCCGACGTCGCCGCGTGCGGCGGCGTGCGGCAGGGGCGCGGCCGCCCCGACCGCGTCGCCTGCAGCAGCAACGCCATGCCCGCCGCCGCGATCACGAACCCCAGCAGATGGGTCAGCCACGATTCGATCCGCTCGACCGGCATCCGGTCGAGGATCGCCATTCCGATCAGGGCGCCCGGAATCGACCCGACCGCCAGGCGCCCGACCGTGCCCCAGTGCACGTCGCGGCGAAATGCGTAGTACCCGCCGCCCACCAGCTTCATGCCGCCGGCGATCAGCACGCCGGAGCCAATCGCGAGAGTCGGCGGGACGCGGGCGATCAGGATCAGCGCCGACGTCAGCAGGGCGCCGCCGCCGATCGACGAGACGCCCACCAGCAGGCCGGCGGCGAGTCCAATCGCGGCGGGAACAACGTCCGGCACGTCGGGCGGCATCAGAGGCGGTACGCCGAGTCGCTCAGGACACGTAACACGCTCGACAGGATAGCCATGGTGCCGTTACATCCGGTCCGTGCTCAACATCGCACCTTACATCCTATCAGACGGATTCGGGTCGTCATGGCGCTCTTCCCACTCCTGCGCCACTTCCCGAATGGCCGGCCCGCGCGGCTGCAGCAGGACGACGAGCTGCAGCGGATCCTGGAGCGACCGGTCGTAACCGATCGTCTTCCACCGCGGGCACAGCGCTTCCGGCGTCTCGATCTCCATCGTGGTACGGCCGTAGGTCACGTCGCCGTCAACGGGGGGGCGATTGCCGGCCCGGAACGCGAAGCCGGTCCGGTCGTGGGCGCGCAGCAGGGCCGGTTTCTCCGACTCCGGCGTCTTCTGGTCGAACGCCCAGTACTCGCGCGGCCGGATCGTCAGCGCCAGCAGCCCGCCCGGCCTGACGACCGGGCGCAGGGCCTCGAGCGCCGCGACGCTGGCCCGCCGGGACGTATGGGTGAAGACGGAGAAGGCGAGAACCAGGTCGAACGTCTCCCGCTCGTAGGACAGCGCTTCCGGCAGATAGTCCGTGACGTCCAGCCGGCATCCGATGCCGGCCTCCTCGCAGAGGCGGATGGAGCGGTCCCAGGGGTCGCAACCCGCGATGCGCCCGGGATCGGTGAGGTAGAACAGCAGACGCAGCATCAGGCCGTAGCCGCAGCCGTAGTCGAGAATGCGCGCACCCTCCGGAGGCCGGCCCGTGATCTGCGCGAAATGCCGCCTGAGCTTCTCGAGGAAGGCCACGCGCTGCGTCATCAGCGGAATGCCGGTGGCGCCGGTCCACTGCCGCTGGACCTCGACCGCCGCCATGGCCGGCAGGACCGAGGACAGGCCGGGGTACCGCTCGTCGGGCATCCCGTGCATCACGAGGGCGAAGTCGTCGAGGCACAGGCGGCGAAGGTGGCGCAGACAGTCCTCGGTGGAACCCTGCCCGGCGCGCTCGGCCCGCTCCAGGATGCGCTCGGCGTAGTGCATCATCGTGCAAGCGTAGCGGAACGCGCGTGCGCGCCGGCACCATCGGGAGGCGTCGACCCTCCCCGGCTACCGGCCGGGCTGCTCCGGCGGCAGCACGACGCGCTCGATGGCGAGAAGCCGCTGATCGACCCTGCCGAAGGCGACCTCGACGGCCCGGCGCTCGTCGATGCGGTTCACGTCGGCGCGCAGCCCGTGGACTCGCCTGTCCGGTTTCGGCTCTCCGCGCGTTAAGGAGGACGACATGACGGCCCTCCGGATTGGTCCTGCTCCGCCGCACGGTGACGAGCATGCCGGCACGGTCGGTCGACACAGCGGGGTATTCGTCTCGACAAGGGGACAAGGGACAAGATGAACTCTACGGCACCTCGACCGCGTGGCCGCCGCCTTGGCAATCGCATCTTCACCGTGCTCCTGCTGGCGCTGATCGTTAGTGCCTACAATGTGCGGCTGCGGCCCTCGCCCGGCCCGGCAAGGCCGTTCTCTGCTGTCCCGGCTCAGGGACCCACTGTTGACGGCACGTCCTACCCATGCGGGCACGACACGATACCGATGCCGCACGAGCGGCATCGCACGACCTCGGAGCTGCTGGGCTCCGAATCAACCTTCACTGATCACCCTGTATGTCCCGGGGTAACGCCGATCAAGGCAATCCACTTTCGTGAGCTCCGGGCGCGGATCAACACTCTGCGCAGGCGTGCAGGCCTGCCGCCGGTCCAGTGGACGGACACGACGCTCAAGGCCGGCGTCACTGCAGTCAAGCGTATCCATCTGACCGAACTGCGGGCGGCGGTCAATGCGGTCTACGATGCGCTGAGGCGGCCCCGGCCCGGCTACACCGACGCGGAAGTGACGGCGGGGGCAACCGCTGTCAAGGCGGTGCACATAATGGACTTGCGGGCGGCGGTAGGAATCATGGACGAACTACCGCCGGCGATAGCGGGCATCAGCGTGAACTGCTCCAAACCACCAACCGCCAGAATCGAAGACAATTTCGAGTGGGCTCCGCGTTCCTTTTATCGTCTTGTCGTCGGTGAAACACTCCGATGCCATGTGACGGCGATCTACGACAATGGCACAGTGGGTCCGGCGACCGTGACATGGCACACACACACGGGTTCGGGCGTGTCTGTCGATTCCGACGGCGTAATCCTGGCCAAACAGGTGGCCCCGACCAATGTGTACATCGATGTCGCTCGGTTCCAGCAAGATGGCACTGGCCGCCGCCGAGGCGAGGAAGGCATCGACTACGTACTGGACGTGGTTGTGGAAGAACCGTACGGGTATTACGATGATGCATTCTGGAGGGAACTCGCGTTCAACGACCACGACTGCCCGAGCGCGACGTGTGGGGGACCAATGGACGAACGCATCCTGTGGCGGTTGCCGAATCCGTCGCCGAACGTGTTCGTGCTCACGACGGGCCTGCCTGCGTACTATGTTCGTCAAATCGAAGACCTTGCGCCTCAGGCGATAGCGGAATTGACGAGCGTTCCCTATTCGGGCCGTGTTGTCACGGGCAACATCGATAGCCAGCGCAGCGAGCCGGGCTGGATCACGTTCGAAGGCCTGGCGACGGGGTGGCCGCCGAAGACCGAGGCGTGCCGGGGGTTCCCCGCCGGCGGCGAAGGGTGGAGCGGGGCGGCAAAGCTGGGCGCCGAAATCGGATGTGTCGGCTTCAACCTCGACGTGGTGGGTGAGCGTGAGGACGCGGATCTTTCCAACCTGATTCGGCACGAGCTGGGCCACGCGCTCGGCTTTTCTCATACCTCCCGATGGTGGGGAATAGACATCATGGCAGTAGCGAACCCGCATAGCCCGTACTCGAAGCAGGAACTGCACCATGGAAACTTCGCCTACACACGGGAACGAGGCGAGACGTATGCCGAAATCGCCTTGCCGAAGGCATCCCGCTCCTCCGGCACAGCCCGGTTGCGGCTATCGCCGTTTGCGCACGGCGGAGTGATCGTCGATTAGTTGGCAGCTTACATATGGCTGGTCTTCCGGTTGCCGGCGGGCATGACGTCGGTGGCCGTCGTGCAGCTCGGCGAGATAGGCGGCCGGCGCTGGCCAAGTGCGCCAGCGCCGTGTCGACCGTGATGACGAGGTCCACCTCCGTGAGCGCGTCCGCGGTGGCGGCGAAGGGAAGCGCCGCCTGCGGCAACTCGCGGACCAAGCCGGGCCAGCCGGATGTGCGCAGCCCGCGGCGCGGGGACCCACCCTGGAAGCTGACGAAACTCGGTGCAGCCGGCGCAGCAGCCGCCTTCGCGGCGTTCTGTGAAGCCGCTGGTCTCACCCTCGACACGCAGGAGCTCGTGACTGGGGCGGGAATGACCTGATCGACTGCCTCTCGTGCGTGAGCCGCGCGAGAGGCGCGGACGACGCCGCCCCGCGGGCGGCGAGAACCCGGGCTTCATGAAGGCCGCCGGGCGTGGAGCTCGACCCTGGCCCTGCCCCGTTCCACACGGCGCAGACTCCTACCGGCCGGTCACCCGGTGATGCGTTAGTCTCCTCATCCGGTGAGAATCGCTCGTAGACGGCCGTCGACCGCATTCAGCATTCTTTCCGTATGCGCGTGACTCTCCCGGGGGGCGAAGCGGCCCTGCGCCAACCACCCCTGCTCAAGCGCCGTGCGTTGCGTATCCAACAACTGCCGCTCATTGGCCGGCAGATGATGACTAATGGCGTTGAACGCGTCAATCGACTCTCGATCGAGTCTCGCCAGCTCTGTCCGAGCCTCATCCGACAACGTGTCATTGACCATTGCCGCATTCAGTACCCGATTCATGTCGTTTAGTACTCGTTGCAGTGTACCCCTAGCCTGTCGACAGCCCCTGGATCGTCAGTCGGGCCAGTCACGTCGTCGTTGGCAGTCCTCGTACGACGCCGGTTCCGGGCCGGAGCGGTTGTTCTCGATCGACAGCCGGCGATGTCGGCCGCCTCGAAGTCGATGGAACCGAGCACGGCCCGCTCGGCCCCTTCGACGTCGATCGAGCAATTGTCGATCCGGTCGAGCCCAATGCGCGCGGAGCAGCGTGTCCAGGGGCATCGAGGGCACGGTGACCACGGTCTCCGCGTGTCTCTCGTCCCGGCGTATCCTGATCTCGCCGGGGTAGTGGTCGAGCAGGCCGCCCATCTGCGTCAGGCCGGAGGTCACGTTTCCGTCCAGGGTCCGGACCACCTCGTTCAGGCTGCGGCCGTGGTACTTGCGCGGGTCGAATTCGGGCATGTCGGAAAGCGCCGGGGGTCCGCCGACCCGGCACTCTTGCGCGTCGATTCTCGCGCTGATCCTTTCGAAAGGAAGGCCGGCTACCGTGCGGCCTCCGCCACCCGCGCGGCGAGCGCGGCGCGCACCTCGCGGAAGACGCTCTCCCAGTCGCCGGGCGCGGGCTGCCGGAACAGGCGCATCGTCGGATACCAGGGCGTATCGGCGCGCTCCAGCATCCAGCGCCAGTCGGGGACGGTCGACAGCAGCGTCCAGACGGGCCGGCCGACGGCCCCGGCCAGGTGCGCCAGCGCGGTGTCGACGGTAATGACCAGGTCCACCTCCATGAGCGCGTCGGCGGTGGCCTCGAAGGGGACGGCGGCTTCCGGCAGCCCGCGGATCAGCCCGTGCCAGCCGGACGACCGCAGCTCGGCGGCGCGCGGGCCGACCTGGAAGCTCACGAACTCGGTGCCGGGCAGCTCGACGAGCGGCGCGAAGTGGGCGAGGCGGCAGGAACGGTGGTGGTCCAGGTCGTTCCCGGGGCTCCCCGCCCAGACGATGCCGACCCGGTGCTGACGGGCCGGGGGCAGCAGCGGCGGCCGCCGGCGCCGCGCGGGCAGGTAGGGGCAGTCGGCCGGGATCGACCCGCCTGCCGCGCCGAGGATGACGGGCAGGTCCATGAGCGAGCAGATCCAGTCGGTCCGCGGCAGGAGGCGGCCGCCCGCCACCGCCACGGCGGCGAGGTCGGGCAGCCGCCGGAGCAGGGCGGCCAGCGGCGGCGAGACGTAGAGCACCACCCTGGCCCCGCGGCGCCGCCTCCAGCCTGCCCGCGGCGTGCAGGCGGATCGCATCCCGGCGGGGCGGCCTGCGCCGGTGCGGCGCCGGATGCCGCGGGTCGTTTCCGCGCCGGCACGGTGGGAGGCTTCATCGCCGACAGACGACGCTGGCCGACACCGGGCTGCCGCTACCGGCGCTCATCGGCATCGGCGCCGGAAGGAGCTGTGTGCCTGACGCGCGATTCGTGGATGCACAGCACGTTCAGAGACACGATTCCCGGAAACAGATCGGTCTCGCTGCCGGCGAAATTGGCCGGAGAAAAGAGGGGCGGCTCGTGCGGGAAGAACCGGTACCCGTGACGCCCCAGGAGCTCGAGCATATCGCGCGCCCCTTCCTTCCTGTCGTTCTCCGCGTAGATGATCGGCCGGTGCCGCCGGATCAGGCCTTCGGCGCCCCGCAGCACGTCCGCTTCCATCCCTTCCACGTCGATCTTCAGGAAGTCGAGCCGGGGCTGGTCGTAGAAGTCGTCCAGCCGCACCATCGGCAGTCGGTACCGGGGTCGTTCGTCGTCGGCCCGGCGGGAGACCGCGGCCAGCCGAACCCCGCCGAAGTTGGCCGCGCGCGAGTAGTCCACGTCGTCGGCCAGCCACAGCGATCCGCTCTTTGCGCCCAGCGCCATGTGGTGGGTGTAGACGTTGCACACGCTGTTGAGCGCCACGTTGGCGGCCAGCGTCTGGTGCAGCAGCCGCTGCGGCTCGAAGGCGAACACCCTTCCCCGCGGCCCGACCAGGCGGGCGAAGGCCAGCGTGTGGACCCCGACATGCGCGCCGGCGTCGATGACGTGGTTGCCGGGACGGACCAGCCGCTGGAACAGATCCGTCTCGCCGGGACTCCACTCGCCGTACTCCGCGAGGCACTTGCCGATGTAGTGGTCGTTGGCGTTGAACAGTACGTATCCCTGCCGGCCCGCGATCAGGTGGTTGAAGCCGGGGCCGGCTATGAGCTTCCTGATGGGCCGCCGGTCGGCGGCGGCGGGCGCAGTCGACGGATCCATGACGACCCAGTGTACGCGAACGAGCCGCGCCCGCCGCGGGCGCCCCCTGCGTGTCGGAGGCTTCCGGGCAGCGTGTCCTATATCCCTGGCTCGCCGGGCTGTCGAGCTTCCGCCACCCGCGCGGCGAGCGCGTCGCGCACCTCGCGGAAGACGCTCTCCCAGTCGCCGGGCGCGGGTTGCCGGAACAGGCGCATCGTCGGATACCAGGG
This sequence comes from Vicinamibacterales bacterium, assembly GCA_963662835.3. Classification (GTDB taxonomy): domain Bacteria; phylum Acidobacteriota; class Vicinamibacteria; order Vicinamibacterales; family UBA8438; genus WTFV01. The sequence goes on along the minus strand of CAXXVU020000002.1, from coordinate 3,151,843 downwards.
CGTGTCGACGCGCTCCAGCATCCAGCGCCAGTCCGGGACGGTCGACAGCAGCGTCCAGGCGGGCCGGCCGACGGCCCCGGCCAGGTGCGCCAGCGCGGTGTCGACGGTGATGACGAGGTCCACCTCGGTGAGCGCGTCGGCGGTGGCCTCGAAGGGGACGGCCGCTTCCGGCAGCTTGCGGATCAGCCCGTGCCAGCCGGACGTGCGCAGCTCGGCGGCGCGCGGGCCGACCTGGAAGCTCACGAACTCGGTGCCGGGCAGCTCGACCAGCGGCGCGAAGTGGTCGAGGCGACACGAGCGCCGGCGGTCCAGGGCGTTCGTGGGACTCCCCGTCCAGACGATGCCCACGCGGAACTGCCGGGCCGGGGGCAGCAGTGGCGGCCGCCGGCGCCGCGCGGGCAGGTAGGGGCAGTCGCCCGGAATCGAGTCGACGGTCGTGCCGCAAATGCCGGGCAGGTCCATGAGCGAGCAGGCCCGGTCGGTGCGCGGCGGGGCCTCGTCGGTGGACACCACGGCGGCGACGTCCGGCAGCCGGCGCAGGAGAGGGACCAGCCGCGGCGATACCTGGAGCACGACCTCGGCCCCGCGGCGCGCGACCAGCGGCGCGTAACGCGCGAAGTGGATCGCGTCGCCCAGCCCCTGCTCGGAGTACAGCAGGATGGACTGCCCGGCAATGTCCTGCCCCTCCCAGGCCGGGGCGGCCACCTGCGGATCGCGCCACGACCCGAGGCGGCGGCGCGACGCGTAGTCGGGCCACGCCGCGGCGTAGCGTCCCAGCAGCAGGTTCGCGCGGGCGCGGTGAAAGCGGGCCCCGGGGTGGTCGGGCTCGATCGCCAGGGCCTCGGCGCAGGCGGCCAGCCCCTCGTCGATCCGGCCCTGGTTGGCCAGCACGTCGGCCAGCGCGGAGCGCACCGCCGCCGAGCGCTCGGCCCCGTCCGCGGCGGCGCGCAGCTCCCGCTCGGCCTCCGCGAAGCGTCCGAGCGGGCGCAGCCCCCGCCAGTAGAGGTCCGTCCGCAGGTCGGGAGACGGCGGCGCGAGCGCGGCGGCGCGCCGGTAGGCGACCGTGCCGGCCTCCGGAAGCCCCTGCTCGAAGAGCGCGACGCCGAGCACGTGATGGAGCAGCAGGCTTCCGGCATGGAGCGGCAGCGCCCGCCGGCAATGGACCGCAGCGTCGTTGAAGCGCTCGATCCCCAGCAGCACCCTCCCCAGCGCCTCGGCGGCGCCGGCGTGCCGCGGATCGCTCGCGAGGACGGCACGGAAGCGCTCCAGGGCCCCCTCCGGATCGCCCGCGTCGACGAGCGCGTTCCCCAGGTTGTGCTGGAGATTGGAGAACGCCGGGCAGATCCGCGCGCCCTCGCGCAGCACGGCGAGGCCCTCGTCCTTGCGGCCGAGCTGCCGCAGCGCCATCCCGAGGTTGGCCCAGCACGGGCAGAGCCGGGGATGGCGCTTCAGGATGCGCCGATAGGCGTCGACGGCCGCCTCGAGCCGGCCGCCCTCGTGCAGCCGGATCGCGTCGCGGAGCGCTGCCTGCGGCTCGGGCTGCGATCTCGTCGTTGGTGCGGGCACCGTCGGTGGGATTCTCTCACGCACGCAGCGCGCATCTTCTCCACGCCGACGGCCACCAAGTCAGGAGCCGCGGACGGCGGCCCGCGCCTTCATCACCACCCACGGCGCCGCCGCGCCGCGCCACTCCCACGTCGCCGCGACGAGTCAGGACCGCGGACTGGCGGCCCGCGTCCGCATCACCAGCCACGGCGTCGGCTCGCCGCGCCACTCCCACGTCGCGAGCAACTGGTCGAGGTGGGCGAGCTGCCGGAACCACGCCGGCGCGTTCTCGAGGCGGCGCAGGCCGTCGTCGACCACCGCGGTGACGTCGTGCGAGGGCGCGAAGCGGTCCATCAATACCTTCGCGGCGCCGTCGTGGCACTCGACGATCAGGTCTATGCCGCGCAGGGCGGGCGCCGCCGCCGGATCCAGCAAATCCTTCTCCGCACCTTCGATGTCGCTGAGCAGCAGCACCCGCTGCCCGGCACAGGCGGCGAAGTCGGCGGACCGGAATTCACCCCCGACGGACACGCGGTCCGCTACGCCTTCCCTGGCGGCGAGCCCTGCGCAGGCCTCCCGCGCCCGCGCGTCGAGGTCGAACGCGTGGACGCGGGCCGCCGGCATGCGCCGGGCCAGGCCGACGGCGTAGTACCCCTCGGCGCAGCCGACGTTGAGGACCGCCTCGTAGCCGGACCGGACGGCCTGCTCGATGAAGGGATGCAGCGGCTGCTCGTAGCAGCCGAGCAGCTTCGCCACGTGGCAGCCCTCGGCCGAGCGCGGCAGGAAGTCCATGCCCGCGAACGGGCCCGACAGCACCCGCGTGCCCTGGCGGCGCAGCAGCTCGTTCCGGATGAGCTCGCTGCGCCACTTGGCGAGCAGGCGCAGGGCGGCGTTGAGCTGGAGCGGCTCGTCGGGCCCCGGCCGGGCGAGGCCGTCGACCAGCCGCCGGCGGATGGTGTCGTGGATGCTGGGCAAGGGTCCGCGCCAAAAACGAAAGCCGTCTCGATCCCCGCGGAATCGAGACGGCTTGAAATGCGCGGGGGCGGCGGAACCCGCCCCCGGAACCGCACCGCAACTCCCTACCACATGAAGCTGTCGGTGGTCAGGTAGGTGTCAACGCCGGTGCCGGCGATAGTGATCATCCCCTCGAGACCGTCCCTGGCATCGCTGAGATCGAGGACGGCATTACCGTTGGTATAAGTCCCCTCGGTGATCATGTTCTCGACCTCGGCGGCGGTCAGGCCGAGCGCGGTCACGTCGATCATCTCCGTCTTGCGGGCGGTGATCTCGAAGCCGGTGATCGAGTCCATCCCGCCCATGTAGACGAACACATCGTCGCCGCTGCCGTCAGCACCGCCGACGAGCGTGTCGTTGCCCATGCCGCCGCTGAGCGTGTCGTCGCCGGTGCCGCCGGTGATCGAGTCGTTGCCCTCGCCGCCCATCAGCATGTCGTCGCCGCCGCCGCCGCTGAGCGTGTCGTTGCCCTTCTCGCCCATCAGCATGTCGGCGCCGTCCGTCGTGTCGTCGGCTCCGCCGGTGAGGTTGTCGTTGCCCTCGCCGCCCATCAATTCGTCGGCGCCCTGGTTGCCGGCCAGCACGTCGTCGCCCTTCCCACCCATCAGCATGTCGTCCATCATGCCGCCGGTGAGGTTGTCGGTCAGGTCGCCGCCCATGATGGTGACGCCGAACTTCTCGACCGTCGCTGCGGTGATGGTGTTCTCGAAGCTCTCGGCGCCGATGACCATCTCGATGCCGTTGGCCTCGGCGAGCACCCCCTGGGCGCCGGTGACGTTCGCCGTGGCCTCGGCGAAGGTGAGCGTGTCCATGCCCCCTCCGCCCTTGATGCCGGAGGTCTGCATCATGTCCCCGTCGATGTTCACGGCCGCGCCGTCCCCGCCGACGATGGTGTCGTTACCGCCGCCGGCGTCGATGATGTCGGTGCCGGCGCCGCCGTCGATCATGTCGGCGCCGTCGCCGCCGTAGATCCGGTCGTCGCCGCCGCCGCCCATCAGGGTGTCGTCGCCGTCACCGCCCATGAGCATGTTGGCATCGCCGTTACCGGTGAGCATGTCGGCGTGGTCGGAACCGGTGAGGTTGTCGATGCCGTAGAGCGTATCGCCCGCGGCGTGGCCGCCCGCGGCGTCGCCCAGCGGCAGCACGCCACCGTCGTTGCCGGTGACCGTTTCCTTGCTGAGGTCGATCGTGACCCCCGCGTCCGAACTCATGTACGAAGCGGTGTCGCTGCCCGCATTGGCGTGCGGTCCATCGGGGAGCGGGAACGTGCCGCCCTTGACCTTGTCGGCGCCAGCGCCGCCGGTCAGCACGTCGTCGCCGGCGCCGCCGATGAGGACGTCGTCGCCGGCGCCGCCCATGATCGTGTCGTCGCCGTCCTCGGCCTGGCTGCCGACGAGCGTGTCGTCGCCCATCAGGCCGGCGATCATGCTGCCGGTCGCCATGCCGGTCAGCATGTCGCCCATCATCGAGCCTTCGAGGTTCTCGATGCCGTAGAGCGTGTCGCCCACGGCGTGCCCGCCGGCCATGGTGTCGAGCACGAGCACGGGGGCGTCGCTGTTTACCGTCCCGTCGTTGTTGGCGGTGTTGCCTTCCTCGGCGGCGCTGAGGTCGACGGTCACCCCCGCGTCCGAGGAGCGGTACGACGCCGTGTCGATGCCGGCGTTCGTGAACATCCCGTCCGTGTTGGTGGCGTTCTCCGGGTCCGGATGCTCGAACGTGCCGCCCTTCAGCTTGTCGGCGCCCGCGCCGCCGACCAGAACGTCGTTGCCGCTCCCGGCGAAGAGGACGTCGTCGCCCTGCCCGGCCGAGAGGAGGTCGTTGCCGCTCTCGCCGTGGAGGTGGTCGGCGCCCATGTTGCCGATGACGTGGTCCTTGCCGGAACCGCCCATGACGGTGTCGTGGCCGGCCCCGCCCTCGACCCGGTCGTCGCCGCCGCCGCCCATGATCATGTCGTTGCCGCCGTAGCCGACGATCTTGTTGGCGCCGCCGTCACCGGTGAGCGTGTCGTTGAAGCGCGAGCCCCAGACGTTCTCGACGTTGGTGATGGAGTCCTTCTCGTCGGACCCGCGCGTGGCCTCGCCCGCCGACAGGTCGACCGTGACGGAGCCGCCGTCGTGGTACATGACCCAGTCGCCCGAGCCCGAGCCGCCGTCCAGCAGATCGTCGCCGGTGCCGCCAATCAGGAAGTCGTCGCCGCCCATGCCCTGGATGTCGTCGTTGCCTCCGAGGCCGCGCAGGACATCAGCGCCTTCCCCACCCACCAGGGTGTTGTCGTAATCGTCGCCACGGTACGGGTCATTCGCCATTTTCGGTATCTCCTGGAGATGTGAGAACTTGGAAAAAGCACGCGAGGGCTCGGCCTGGCGTTTGGCTACCCCGTAACGTCAAGGCGGCAGCATAGATGGAACGCCGCCGACGTGTCAAGGCGCCTTCGGTCATATTCACTGTGATTTCACGATGCCGCGCGGGCCTCCCCTCCCCCGGGAACCCCGTCCGCGGCCACGCCGCCCCGCTCCAATCGCACGATGCGGTTGCACACCCGTCCCAGCAGGTGCTCGTTGTGCGATGCGAGCACCAGTATCCCCACCTCGTCGAGCAGCGCGTGGAGCCGGGCGTTGACCTTCTGCAGGAAGGCGGCGTCGCCGGCGCCGATCCACTCGTCCATCAGCAGAATCTCGGGCTGCCGGGCGGTGGCGATGGCGAAGGCCAGGCGCGCCCGCATCCCCGCCGAGTAGCTGAACAGCGGGAAGTCGAGGTAGTCGCCCAGCTCCGTGAACTCGGCGATCTCGGCCGCGCTGCGCTCTATCTCGCGCGCCGTCAGGCCCGCCGCGAGGCCGCAGGTGCGGATGTTCTCCAGGCCCGTGGCGTCGCTCTCGAGGCCCAGGCTCAGGCCGAACATCGTGGTCACCCGCCCGGCCGTCCGCACCCGGCCGCGCAGCGGCTCGTAGATGCCCGCCATGGTGCGCAGCAGCGTCGACTTGCCGGCCCCGTTGGGCCCGGTCAGGCCCACCCGCTCGCCGCGCCGGATGCGCAGCGTCACGTCGCGCAGCGCGTGGATGGTCACCACGTGGCGCGTGCCGTAGCTGACCCGCGAGCCGATGCGGCGGCCGAGCAGCCGCTTCTTCAGCGAGCGGCTCTCCGCCCCGTAGAGGGGAAAGTCGACCGACACGCCCTCGATGTCGATGGCCAGCATGGAGGTCACAGCCAGTAGGGGACGCGGCCCCGGTACCGCGTGAACACTATACACGTTGCCGTCCAGCCGGCCGCCGTCACCGCCAGCACCAGCAGCCAGGTGAGGCCCGGCACCGCCTGCCCGAGCAGCGGCGCGCGGATGATCTCGACGAAGTAGGCGAACGGGTTGTACAGCGCCAGGTGCGCCCGCGAGCCCAGCATCTCGGGCATCCAGATGACCGGGGTGACGAAGAAGGCGATGCGCATGACGCTGGCGACGATCTGCGCGATGTCGCGGAATCGGGCGCACACGGTACCCAGCAGCAGGCCCACCCACACCGCGTTGAGCAGCACCAGGGCCAGCCCCGGCACGATCTGCAGGCCGGCGGCGCCGGCGAAGATGCCGTAGAGCAGCGCCACGCCGACGTACACGGGCGCGTTGTGCGCCATCTCGAGCACGTTCTCCCAGACGTCCATCAGGACGAACAGCGACAGCGGCCGGCGGTCGTTCAGGATCCACGCCTTCTGGCGCACGAAGACGTTGCAGCTCCGGGCGACCACCCCGGCGATGAACTGCCAGGCGATGAACCCCAGCGTCAGGTGGGGGACGTAGCGCTCCAGCGCCACCCCCAGCAACTGCCCGTACAGGACGCTGAGCACGGCGACGGTGACGGCCAGCGAGAGGGTCAGCCACAGGGGGCCGAGCACCGAGCGGCGGTAGCCCCGCCGGACGCCCTGCAGCCCCAGCGTGGTCCACAGCTCCCACAGCCGCAGCCCCTCGGCCAGGTCGCCGGCGGCGAGCGCCGCCCGCGAGGGGCGCTCGAATGCCGGGCCGTCCACCGCGCGCAGGCCGCGCCGGCCCGCGTCCGGGGCGTCCGCGGCGACCGCGTCCGCGACCGTGTCCACGGCAGGGGTATCGGCGGTTGCCGGCGGCTGCATCAGGCCCCCGGCCTCACCGCCGCGAGGTTGGCGCGCCGCAGCCTGGGCAGTATCTCGTCGCGCGCCCCGTAGGCGTCGACGGCGCCGTCCTTGATCAGCGCCACCGTGTCGGCCAGCGCGGCCACCCCGTAGCGCTGCGCGATCAGCACCACGGTGACGCCCCGCTCGCGCAGCCGCCGCACGGTGGCGGCCAGGGCCAGCTCGCCGTCGCCGTCCAGGTGCGCGTTGGGCTCGTCGAGCACCACCAGCGACGGGTCGCCGAACAGGGCGCGGGCCAGGGCCACCCGCTGCCGCTGGCCGCCGGAGATGGGGACGCCGCCGTCGCCGATCGGCGTGTCGTAGCCGCGCGGCAGGCCCAGGATGATGTCGTGCGCCCCGGCGAGCTGCGCCGCCGCCACGATGTCCTCGTCGTCCGCCTCGCCGAGCCGCGCGATGTTGTCGCGCACCGTGCCCGCGAACAGCTCGACGTTCTGCGGCAGGTAGCCGACGTGGCGCCCGCGGTCGGCGTCCGGCCAGATGGCCACGTCCGCCCCGTCGAGGCGCACGTTGCCGGTGGTCGGCTGCAGCGAGCCGACCAGCAGGCGCACCAGGGTGGTCTTGCCCGCCCCCGACGGCCCCACCACGCCCAGCACGTGCCCCGCCGGGAGGTTGAACCCCACCTGCCGGACGATGGGCACCTGCGTGCCGGGCGGCACGTAGGTCACCCGTTCGAAGGTGACGCGTCCGGCCGGCCGCGGCAGCACCGTGGCCCCCGCGGCGGGCGGCGCGCGGTCGAGCAGCTCCTTCAGCCGGCCGTAGGCGGCGCGGGCGCCGATGAGGCTGCGCCACGCGGTGATCAACTGCTCCAGCGGGGCGAGGCCGCGGGCCAGGATGATGGCCGAGGCGACGATGCTGCCCGGCGACATCTGGTTGCCGATGACCAGGTAGCCGCCCACGCCGAGCATCGACGCCTGCAGGCACAGCCGGAAGAACTTGGCGGCGCCCCCGATGCCGCTCGACGCGTCGGAGGTGGCCGTCTGCAGGTCGAGCCCGCGGTCGGTGGTCTCGCGCCAGCGCCGGGCCAGCGCCGGCAGCATGCCCATGGCGGTGATGGCGTCGGCGTTGCGGATGGCCGCGTCGGCCGCGTTCAGCGCCTTCACCGCCGCCTGGTTCGCCTCGGTCACCCCCTTCCGGGTGGCGCGGTCGTTGGCCACCGCGAGGCAGAACAGCAGCACCGCCCCGCAGATGCCGATGACGCCCAGCACCGGGTGGATGAGGAAGACGATGGCCAGGAACACCGGCGTCCAGGGCGCGTCGAACAGCGGCATGATGCCCGCGCCCCCCAGGTAGCCGCGCAGCGTCGCCAGGTCGCGCAGCCCCTGCGCCGACACCGCGCCCCCCGCCCGCCGCGCCTCGGCGACCGCGCCGGCCAGCACCGGGCTGCCCAGCTCGCGGTCGAGCCACACGCCGGCCCGCGCCAGGATGCGCAGGCGCACCGCGTCGAGCAGGCCGAAGGTGGCCAGCCCCACCAGCGCCATCGCGCTCAGGGCCAGCAGCGTGTCGATGTTGCCGGTGGTCAGCACGCGGTCGTAGACCTGCAGCATGTACATCGGCACGACCAGCAGCAGCAGGTTGACGCAGGCGCTGAACAGGGCGACGGCGACGAGCACGCGGCGGCAGGCCGCGAAGGCCTCGGTGAGGGGATGTCGGGAAGTGGCCTGCAAGTGAGTACCGGGGAGCTGAACAGAGGATGATACCACGCGCGGGCGGCGAGGGCGGACTATCTTCCCTTGACGAGCTTGAGTCTCGCGAGGTCGTCGTCCGTCCACCCCGCGGCTTCAATCAAGGCCCGGAGGAGTCCCGGACCGTAGGTCTTTCCGGGATGGTAATGAAGAGCCCGGAGCAGATCCGCGCGTGCACGACGAGTCGTCGTTCTGACCGCTCTCGACAACTTGGCCGCGCATCAGGAAGCAATGTTCATCGAGATCGGCGCGATCAACACGCGACTTGGTCAGATGGAGACGACGATCAACAAGATCGCGATCAAGGTCGGTGTCCCTGGATTGCCTGCGAGCGACAGTGCAGGGCGCGCCGGTAGTTTACCGATGGCGGCGAGGTCATCGTAGCCACACCAGCGAATCGTTCGTTTTCGGGGGCGGCTTCCGGGCCGCCCTTTCTTGCGCCCCATGCTCTAGCATCCTCCTCATCGACGCGGGCGACGCGTGTGCGGCCTACCACGATGAGCACGTGCGCGGCGTGAAGTCGAAGCGGCTCCAACTGGATGAGATCTGGCAGTTCGTCTACTGCAAGTCGAAGAACGTCGAGACGGCAACGAAGGCTCCCGCGGGCGCGGGCGACACGTGGACCTGGACGGGCATCGACGCCGACTCCAAGTTGGTTGTGTCGTGGCTGATGGGTGCTCGCGATGGCCGGTCGGCCTACGAGTTCTGCATGGATCTCCGCGACCGCGTAGAGGGCCGGCCGCAGATCACGTCTGACGGACTGGCGAGCTGCGAGGGCGCGCTGGAAGATGCCTTCGGGTCGGAAATGGACTACGCGCAGCTCATCAAGATCTACGGTGCGGAGCGTGAAGGCGCGGCCCGGTACAGTCCGGCGGACTGCAAGGGAACGTCCATCCGCCCGGTGCAGGGCGAGCCGGATCCCGACCACATCAACACGTCGTACGTCCAGCGGCACAACCTGACGATGCGGATGAGCATGCGCCGGTTCACGCGGCAAGCCGGGCGTCGGTCGGGGCCAGCGGCGGACCGTTCCATCGCGGCGCGCGCGGCACGTCGGGTAGCGGCCTGCCGTCCGGCCAGGCGAACTCCACCTCCCCCGTTGCGCTCATCCGCACCGTGAAGCCCTCCTCGTGGACCGCCCGGTGATGCCGCCGGCAGAGCAGCACCAGGTTGTCGAGCGCCGTCGGACCGCCGTCGCTCCAGTGGCGGACGTGATGCGCGTCGCACCGCCGGGCGTTGCAGCCGGGGAAACGGCACTGCCGGTCGCGCGCCTGCAGCTCCAGGTCGAGGACGTCTTCAACGAGGCCGGCCGCTTCGATGCCCGCCCCCGGCGAGAACAAACCCAGCTACTTCGCACACGGACGCGTCGCGCCCGGCGACGTGGCGTGGGTGCGGGCGCTGCTCGACCGCGCCCCGCGGCAGGAAGCGCAACTACAGCCAACTGACTAATGGCTGGCGTTCACATGGCTGTTGAACGCCCGGCTCAACTCGTCCACGCGGCCGGTGAGCCGATCCACCTTGCCGTTGACCACGAGAACGCCGATCGCGGACACCAGCCCGGCGCCCGCCCCGATCAGGGCCGCGATTCCCGTTACGACGTCGAAGGTCTCCATGCCGGCAGGATAACCCGCTACGGCCACGACCCGCAACGACTCCCGGCACCGACCGCGTTGCTATGCGCGTGCGCCGGTTTCCGGGGCGCCTGCGGCGGACCGCGGCCTCCACAGCACGTCAATCGCATAGACGAGGTCGAGCCGTTCGCCGTGCCAGTCCGGCGTCGCGGTAGCGGGCCCGATCACGATGCCGGCCGCGTCCAGCCGGGCGTCGGTCGGGGCCAGCGGCGGACCGTTCCATCGCGGCGCGCGCGGAACGTCGGGAAGCGGCCTGCCGTCCGGCCAGTCGAACTCCACCTCCCCCGTTGCGCTCATCCGCACCGTGAAGCCCTCTTCGTGGACCGCCCGGTGATGCCGCCGGCAGAGCAGCACCAGGTTGTCGAGCGCCGTCGGACCGCCGTCGCTCCAGTGGCGGACGTGATGCGCGTCGCACCGCCGGGCGTTGCAGCCGGGGAAGCGGCACTGCCGGTCGCGCGCCTGCAGCGCTCGCCGCAGGGCCGGCGGGATGGTGCGGGTCTTGCGGCCGACGTCGAGGACCGAACCGTCCGCGGCGTGATGCATGACCACCGCTCCCGCATCGCACGCCATCCGGCGGGCGGTCTCCGCGGAAACGCGCAGCCCGTCGGCGTCCTCCAGAGCCGCGTGCCCGGTCAGGGGAAGCAGGGTCGCGGGAGCCGGCGGAACGCCCGCGTCCGGGCCGCCGGCCGCCGGCGCCTCCGCCGGACCGGCCGCCGACACGGCCGGACCGGCCACCGACACGGCCGGCTCATCGCCGGCAGGCGTCTCCGCCGAGACATCCGGCGCCTCGGGCCGCGGCGTCTCCGCGGAAACGTCCGACGCAACCGCCGGACGCGTCTCCGCGGAAACGTGTCGACTCCCCAATGCCTCCGCTCCGACATCACTCCCGGCGCGCCCGTCGTCCGGCAGCGTCTCGGCCTCGACGTGCAGCACTACCTGATAGCGGTCACCCGCCGTCCCCCGGTCGAGGTCGGCCGCCAGGGCGCTCTCGGCCACGAGACCGAGCGCGTCCGCCTGCCGTTGTCCGAAGCTGGTCTCCGCCGCTTCCTCCGGCGGCACCTCCCGGCGGAGCCGATCGCCGGCCGCCTCGAGCGCCCGCCGCACCGCCGCCCCCACCTCCGGCGACAGCCGGCCGCGGACGACCACCATGCCGTCGTCGTCGACCCAGGTCGAAAGCTGCCGCCGCTCATGGCGCCGCCGCTCGTCGGCCTCCTCCTCGGCGAGGTCCACCCGGCGCCACGCGCGCGCCAAACGCTCGACGTAGGACGCCGGGGCGCACTCGGCGAAGCCGAGCAGCCGGCGCTCGTTCGCCGGCGTCGCCACGCGCGTCAGAGCGCGGACCTTCGAGTAGGAGATGCGGCCCCGCCGCATCGCGTCGCTCAGAAGCGGAAGGTCTCCGAGGGCGCGCGCCACCCGGACCTTCTCGCGAGCCGCGCCCAGCGCCAGGCCGGTGCGCCAGTTCAGCCAGTGCGCGCACGACTTGAAGCCGCTCCAGCCTTGCCGCTCGTCGAAGGCGCGGATCATCACGAGCAGCTCGAAGGTGGCCGCCTGGATGCGGGCCGCCAGCTCGGCGATGTCTTCACCGAGCCGCTCGGCCTCGTCGCGGCGCCTGAGAACGGCGGCGCGGTGCTCGTCGATGGACGCATCCGGTGGCCGGAGCCGCACTGCCGCGGCATCTCCTGCCGGGCCGGTGGGGACGAGCGACCCGTTCGTCGGCTCACGCGCGTCGATGGCAGTGGATTCGGCCGTCGCGCCGGCCACCAGGGACGGGCGAACGGGCACCATGCAAGCGGACTGCGCCGATGCTTCGGTGGAAGGGAATGCTGCGGTTGCGCCGGCCACCGTCGAAGGGCGAACGGGCGCGATGCAAGCGGACTGCGGAGGAAACGTGGCGAGGCTCATATATCCATTATAAACCCTTGTTTTTCAACCACTTGAGAGCTGTCAGGCGCCCACTGCCGGCTCCGGATTGCGTTCTCCGTCCACCCCCATGAATCACGAGCCGCACGGAGGCACTGCGGCGGCCTGAACGCCCTTCGAGGCCGCATCCCGGACCGGAATCGCTATGCCGCCGAAAAGCTGTCAACCCTTTTCGTCGCCGACTTCAAGGAAACGCCGCGCTGTGGAGCGTCCGCCCGCCGATTGCCGCCACGAAACAGCGACCCCGTCGCGTCGACTACGAATACGAACGGGCCGGCACGGCCTCGGTCTTCCTCTTCAGCGAGCCGCTGGCGGGGAGTCGAAAGACCTGAATCCTTCGCCGGGTGCGCCGGTGCATGCTCGTGGAGCGACTCGGAAGACGCGGTGCGGTTCGTGACGCCCGCCTCGCCGACCTTCAGATTCAGCGCGACGTTGACCGGGCGTCCCCAGCACCCTCCGGACGGCCGTGCTCGAGGGCCTGCAGCTCCAGGTCGAGGACGTCTTCAACGAGGCCGGCCGGCGCGCCAGTACCGCCTGCGGCTCGATCGAGCCGCTGCGCTGAAAACAGCCCCCCAGGGTCCGATAGACCGAGGTAGGATCGAGGAACAACGATGGAAGCAACCGCAATCGAAGCTTTCACCGCCGGAGGCGTGCTGCTCGCCAACGTCTGGCTCTGGATTCTCAACGGGAAATTCGACCGTCTCAAGGGACGACTCGACGCCGTCGAGACAGCCCACAACACCCACGTAAACGTACCCGGACTGCACCGGGGATAGGAGCGGTCGGCCGCGGTCGATCACGGTCCGCCGCGCGCGCCGCCGCGAGCGCCTGGTAGACCGGGGCGGCTCGACGATGCCGAGAAACGAGTCTCTCAGGCGGGACCTGCTGGAGATGGCGTCGCTGGACCGCGTCACGCGGGCCGAGCTCGCCGCCTCGGGCGACCTGTTCGACACCGGCTACGAGCCCCGGATGGCCCGCGTCCATGCACGAAATGCGCAACGTCTTCGGCGGGTGATCGAGTCCGTCGGATGGCCGGGGACAGACCTCGTCGGTCCTGACGGTGCAGAGGCTGCCTGGCTGATACTGCAACACGCGATCGCCGAGCCCGACCTGCTCCGTAGCGCGTCGCCACTCCTGGAGACGGCCGCGCGGGAGGGAAGGGCGGACCCGGCCCACGCGGCAATGCTCGAGGACCGGATCCGGTTCTTCGAGGGCCGGCCCCAGCGCTACGGGACCCAGCTCGATTGGGACGCCGAGGGGAATCTCTCTCCAGGCGAGGTGGAGGACCCGCATCGGCTGGCCGAGCGCCGACTCGCCGTCGGCCTCCCCCCGCTGGAGAAACAGATCGAGAAGGCGCGCAGCCGGGCGACGGCCGAGGGAGAGCGGCCGCCGGCAGCTCATCAGGCGTACGCGAAAGCGCGGGACGAGTGGGCGGCAAGTGTCGGCTGGCGCGGCCACGATCACGTGCCGGCCCTACCGTGACACGCCCGGCGCCATACTGACTTGCATGGACTGGCCGCCGTGGGTCACCCGTGGGTCACCCCGGCGACGATTCGGTAGTGGTCAAGTTTGGGTGACCGGCACGATGATCGACACGGGGCAGTTGTCGCAACCCGGCTGCGGCTGGCCCTTCGGGGCGAGTTGCTGATGGTAGAATCGGCTTTCCAGGAATGCCGATCTACGTCGTGATCTCACCCGCGTCTTCTGTGCACGAATTGGACCCTGCCATTCGCTCTCTGTTCGATGAGAGCGACCGCCACGAACGGATCCGACGACAGGGCGGCCCGATTGCGAAACGTTGAACTCGACGTTCGCGAAATCAAGACTGGCATGAAGCATGTCGCGCTGCAGAAGGACGTGCTCGGGTTGAAGCTCTGGATTCTGGGCGGCGTGATCGTCGGCATGATGACCGCCGTCAGTTTGGGGCTTGCGATCGCGCGGATCTTCTTCACCGACTAGACGGTGGCCTACCCGGCGCTTGCTTGGCCCGCCACCTGCACATGAGATTTCTTGCGGTGTCTGCTCTCGTCGCCGGCCTGTGCGCCTGGACCGGCGACGTTCGTGCGCAGGGAAGCGCGGCGACGGATCGCGCGGCGCTGGAGGCCGTCTACCGCGCCGCCGGTGGGGACGACTGGACGGACAACACCAACTGGCTGACCGGCGCGGCGCTCAAGGACTGGCACGGGGTGGAGGCGAACGCGCAGGGCCGCGTCACCGGGCTGCGCCTTGGTGGTTGGGACGAGTCGCAGCGGGAGTACGTCGGCAACGGGCTGACCGGGAGGCTCCCACCGGAACTCGGGGCCTTGGGCCGCCTGCGGCGGCTGCAGGTGGAAGGCAACGCGTTGACGGGACCGCTCCCGGCCGAGCTGGGCAACCTGTCGGAGCTGCGGGAGTTGTATCTCGGCGGCAACGCGTTGACCGGCACGCTCCCGGCCGAGCTGGGCAACCTGACGGGTCTCCGCGACCTGAATCTCGGCGGCAATGCGCTGACCGGCACGCTCCCCGCGACGCTGGCGAACCTGGTCGATCTGGAGTGGTTGTCGGTGTGGGGAGAAACCTGGACCCCTGAGCCGGCCCCCGCATGGCTGGGCGCGCTGACCAACCTCCGGGCGGTCGATCTGGGAGGCCACCGGTTCACCGGACCGATCCCGGCCTCGTGGCGGAACCTCGGCAATCTCAATGACCTGTACCTGTGGGGCAATGCGCTGACGGGCTCGATCCCGCCGTGGCTCGGCACGCTGACGAGCTTGCGGAACCTGGATCTGAACGGCAATGCGCTGACGGGCCCGATCCCGCCGGAGCTGGGGAACCTCGGGAATCTGATGGAGCTGGGTCTCGAATTCACCGTGCTGACCGGGCCGATTCCGGCAAGCCTGTCCCGCCTGTCGAGCCTCGCGCGGTTCAGCATCGAGGGCACCGGCGTGTGCGTGCCGGACGATGCCGCGTTGCAGGCGTGGCTGGCCGCGATGCCCGACTTCACGCCGTCGGGGCTCGACTGCGGGGAAACGCCGACGCCGGTGACGGTCGCCTTCGAGCGGACGGCGTACACGGCGCCCGAGGGCGGAAGCGCCTACGTCCGGCTGCGGCTGAGCGGGGCGCCCGCGCCGGCGCGGGCGGTGACGGTTGCCGTGACGGCCACGCCCGGCGGCGGCGCGACCGCGGACGACTACAGGGTGCCGGGCACCGTCACCTTCTGGCCGGACGCAACGGAAGCGGGCATCGACGTCCTGGCGGTCCCGGACGGCGACGCCGACGGCGGCGAGACGGTCACCCTCGGTTTCGGAGCGCTTCCCACGGGCGTAAACGCGGGTCCGCCGGCCGCCGCGACGGTGACGATCGAAGACTTGCCGGCAAACGCACCCACCTTCTCGCGCGTCGTCACGCAGCACGGGCTGGTGTTGGATTCCATGGTCGCCGTCGCGGATCTCGACGGCGACGGCCTCGACGACATCGTCGCGGCCAGGTACCTGGAGTACAACGCCGCCCGAGAGGACCGCCTGACGAAGTCGCCGCTGCGCGTCCTCGTCAGCGTCGGGGACGGCAGCTTCAGGCACGCGCCGGGGCTGGTCGCGGGCACGATCGACGTCCGCAGCCCGATTGTGGTCGCGGACGACTTCAATGGCGACGGCCGTTTCGATCTCGCGGTCTTCGACGCCGGCGTCTACGTGCTCGAGCAGAGTGTCGGAGTGGGCAATCCGCCGCAGTTGTTCCTCAGCGGCGCGGACGGCCGGCTACACCCGTCGCAGGCGCTGGCGGACGCGGTCAGGCGCGAGCACGCGCGGCGGCCGAACCCCCGCTACTCCGGGGCCGCCGACCTCCATCTCAAATCGGCGACTGCGGGCGACATCGACGGCGATGGCGACGTCGACCTGTGGGTCGACAGCATCGGCGGCGCCAACGTCTCCAGCCACTTCCTCGTGAACAACGGCGACGGGACGTTCACCCTCGACGAGGATCGTGCGCCGCCGGCGCTGCGCTACAACTGGCCGGAAGGGTGGTATCACCTGGAAGGGCACCTCGTGGACCTGGACAACGACGGCGATCTCGACCTCGCGCTCGCGCAGAACCGCGACATCGCCCCTGAAACGGTCAACCAGTTCAGCGTCGTTCTGATCAACGACGGCGCCGGACGCTATCCGAAACGCATCGAGTTGCCGCGTCCTGCGTTCAACGAAGGCTACACGACGGGCAACGGCCAGACGCATTTCGACGTCAACGGCGACGGGTTCCAGGACCTGCTGCTGGTGCACGTGCGCAACAACGATGCTCTGCCGAACGTGATTCCGTTCACGGGCCGCTACGTTCAGGTGCTCGTCAACCGCGGCGGGACGTCGTTCGACGACGAGACGTCCGTCTGGATGGGCGATCAGAGCGCTACGACGGCGGAGCGCAACTCGGACGGCGATCCCCTGCACAACGGCGCCACGCCGAGGATGCACGACGTCGACCGCGACAACTGCGCGGATCTGGTCATGGCACGGGACGGCGCGGTGCGCAGCGAGTCGCCGCTCGTGCACCGCAACGACGGCAGCGGCCGGTTCCGGGCCATGTCTCCCGTGCCGTTCGCCGGATCGGATCGCGGTTTCGGGGGCGGCGCCGTGCCCGCGGACGTCAACGGCGACGCGGCGATGGACTTCGTGGTTCCGCAGGGCGACAGGCTGGTGACGCTGTTGAACAGGACGCCCGCCGGCCCCGTCCACTGCAGGCCCCGGGTGACGACGGTGGGAACGCTGCCGGCGCGGACGCTGTACGTGGGCGCCGGCGCAGTCGCCGTTGTGGTGCCGGTCGCGGGCGCATTCCGGAATGCGTCGGCCTACCGGGCATCCTCGTCCGCGCCGGGTGTCGCTACCGTCGGCGTGTCCGGATCGCAGGTCACGGTCACCCCGGTGACCATGGGCGTGGCGACCATCACGGTGACGGCGGCCGGTGCGGACAACTCCGTCGCCACGCAGCGGTTCAGGGTGACGGTACTGGCGGCGCCAACGACGTTCAGCGACCGCCTCCTGGCCGGGACAGCGCCCAGGGCGCTCCACTTCCTGGAGTTGCGGACGCGGATCGCGGCGCTGCGGACGCGGGAAGGCCTGCCGCCCATGCGTTGGACGGATCCGGTCCTGACGGCCGGGGTTACCCCGGTCAGGCGAGTCCATCTGACCGAGTTGCGCGCCGCACTCGACGCGGCGTACGCGGAGCAGGGAACGCTGCGGCCGACCTACACGGACGGCACCGTGTCGGCAGGAGCAACGGCCATCAGGGCGGTGCACGTGGTAGAGCTGCGGGATGCGATCCTGGCGCTCGAGTGAGACGGGATGGAGGCTTCGCGGAAGGGAAGCTGCTCGAGGGCGACGTGGCGTGGGTGCGGGCGCTGCTCGACCGCGCCCCGCGGCAGGAAGCGCAACTACAGCCAACGGACACCAGTCCGGTGCCTGTCCTCCTGCTCACGCTAGAAGTCTGCGCCGTAGAACGCAACGGAGTGAGTTCTGCGGCACAACTCCTGGGGCGGTGGGGGCTGGGGCCGAACACGGAGCCCTGGCGACGGGTTTGGGGCGCTATGATGGGAACATGGGATCGCGCTGCGGGGCAAGACGCCGGTCCTGTTGCGACCGGGAGACCTGACGATGTTCGACCTGCACCTGGCGGCCCAGGCCGCGCCCATCACAATCGAGTTGCCGACCGCAGTTTCGGCCGCGGCGTGGGTCGGTGCCGTACTGCTCGCCGGTATCGGTGCGCTCGCCGGCCTCTGCGCCTGGTTCCTGCGTCGCGAGATCAAGAACAACGACGAGGCTCACCGAGAGCTGCGTACGGATGTGAAGACGCTGCTGTCGACTGTGGGCCGGATCGAAGGGATCCTGACGGGGAGTCGAAAGGCCTGAATCCTTCGCCGGGTGCGCCGGTGCATGCTCCCCGCACGTCCCACCGGAGCCGCGGCCCGCTCCAGCCGGACGGAAAGTAAAGCTGCCACACTACCCGGCAGCCGACCGCGATGCTATGCGCGTGCGCCGGTCTCCGGGGCGCCCGCGGCGGACCGCGGCCTCCACAGCACGTCAATCGCATAGACGAGGTCGAGCCGTTCGCCGTGCCAGTCCGGCGTCGCGGTAGCGGGCCCGATCACGATGCCGGCCGCGTCAAGCCGGGCGTCGGTCGGGGCCAGCGGCGGACCGTTCCATCGCGGCGCGCGCGGAACGTCGGGAAGCGGCCTGCCGTCCGGCCAGGCGAACTCCACCTCGCCCGTTGCGCTCATCCGCACCGTGAAGCCCTCTTCGTGGACCGCCCGAGAACCGAGCCGTCCGCGGCGTGATGCATGACCACCGCTCCCGCATCGCACGCCACCCGGCGGGCGGTCTCCGCGGAAACGCGCAGCCCGTCGGCGTCCTCCAGAGCCGCGTGCCCGGTCAGGGGAAGGAGGCACAGCGCGGATCTCGTCCACCTGATCGAGGCCTTGGATCCCGCAAGCGGTTTCTGTGGCGTCGCCTGGCTCATGGACAACGCGTCGCCCGAATTCTCCCGGTCGGCCTTCGGCCTCACCAAGCTCGCTTGCGGCAGCAGGATATTCGCGCACGAGCTGGGTCACAACATGGGGCTCGTTCACGACCGGTTCCAGGAGTGCGACGGCTTCACGTGCGGGGTGGGGCCGGCCTATCCGTACGGCTACGGCTACGTGAACCAGCGGGCGTTCGAGGCCGGCGCCCCCGAGTCCGCGCGCTGGCGAACGATCATGTCCTACGCCAACCAGTGCGACAGCGCACCCTTCCACTGCGAGCAACTGCTCCGCTTCTCGAATGCGGAACAGAACTACCGGGGCGACCCGATGGGCGTTCCCGGCGACGTTGCCTCGTCGAGCGTGACCGGACCGTCCGACGCGGCGCGAGCCCTCAACAACGCGCGCGGGATCGTGGCGCACTTCCGGAGCGATGCGGACCTGGGCTTCCCCGACCTGGTCGCGAGCCTGTCGGCGGTCGACGACGCCACCACCACGACGCCGGGACGCGCCGTGACGCTTTCCGCAACGGTACTCAACCATGGAACCACGACCGCCCCGGCCACATCGTTGGACATCCGGCGTCGGGATCCCGATGCGGACGGTGACTTCTCGTGGACCGACCTGGCGAGCATCGCTGTGGACAGTCTGGCGGCCGGCGGCAGAAGTAGCCGGCAGTTGGAGGTGATCGCGCCTTCGAGCCAGGGCACGCACTTCTACGTGGCATTCGCAGGCGCCGTCGATGGAGAGCGGAACATCAACAACAACGATTCCCTGTGGTTGAACGTTCCCGTTGTCGTGCCGGCCTGCATGACCGATCTGGGAACGGCGCCGCGGTTCGTCACGCGTACGGGAGCCTGGGACGGCAGTTGCCCCTCGGCGTACTACCTGCACGCAGGAAAGTACGCACGGTACTACCGCTTTACGCTCACCGCGCCGACACCGGTCGTGATCGACCTGACGTCAACTTCCGCGGACCCGTTGCTGGCCCTGCGCAACAACACCGGTCTGGTCGCCGAGGACGACGACGGCGGCACGAAAACCAGCGCCCGCATTCGCCGAACATTGCAGGCCGGCACGTACACCATAGAGGCAACGACCTATGCCGGCGGCGAGACAGGACCCTTCAGCCTGATGCTGCGCGCGGCGGGGAGCGGATTCACCGACGATCCGATCCGGCCCGGCGTCACCCCGGTCAAGGCGGTGCACTTCACCGAGCTCCGCGCCCGGATCGACGGCCTGCGCGCCACGCATCGCCTGAACCCGTTCCAGTGGACCGACCCCGTGCCGGAAGTGGGAGCGCCTGTCAAGACCGTCCACGTGACCCAACTGCGGGCCGCGTTGCTGGAGACGTACAGCGCCGCCGGCCGCACGCCCGACTTCCCCACCGGGCCCGTGCAGGCGGGCGAGCCCATCCGCGCCCGGCACATCAACCAGTTGCGGCGCGCGGTCGAGGCCCTGCGCTGACGATCGCGCCGAAGATGGCGGCCGACGAGCGGCGGCGCCATGAGCGTCGGGGTTGTGTCGCACGTTCCCGCGGAGACGCCGTGGCCCGGGCGTACGGTGTGGGTTTGCCAGCGAACCGCTCCTCGCCTGAGCACGACCGGCGAGGCTCCGATCTGCTGTGGTTGCTCGCGCGGCGACCTCGGCGCCGGCGCCGGTCTCGCCGTCCCCGCCGTCGTGCCGCAGGCCCGGCTCGCGCTTACCCGCCCAGCAGCCCGGTGGCCACCGCCTCGAGCAGTTGCGCGCGCCGCGGCAGCAGCTTCTTCGAGTGGTAGCGCTCGGCGGTCTGCCGGCACGCGCGGGCGCGCATCTGCGCCAGCGCCTCGTCGCCCGCCGCGGTGCGATCCAGCACGTCGCAGATGCGGTCGGCCAGCGCGCCGGTGTCCCAGAAGTCCACCAGCAGCCCGTTGTCGCCGTCGGTGACCGCCTCGCGCACCGGCGGGGTGTCGGAGGCGATCAGCGCGCAGCCGGCGCACAGCGCCTCGAGCGGCGACCAGGAGAGCACGAAGGGAATGGTCAGGTAGACGTGCACGGACGAGGCGAGCAGCACCTCGCGGTACCGGTTGCGGGGGAGCGGACCGGTGAAGTGGAGCCGCGCGCGGTCGAGGTCGAGCTCGCGCAGCGCCTTCTTCTTGAACGTATCCCCGTCCGGCAGCTTGCGCCCGTAGGCCACGCGGTCCTCGCCCACCACCACCACGTGCGCGCCCGGCCGGCGCTTCTGCACCTCGGCGAAGGCGGCCATCGCCTGCGGGAAGCCGCGGTAGGGCTCCATGCCCCGCGCCACGTAGGTGACGAGCTCCTCCGCGCGGGACAGGTCGAGGTCCGGCAGCTTCAGCCGGTGCCCCGGGCGCGGCGCGAAGTAGTCGGCGTCGACGCCGTCGTGCTGCACGGTCAGCTTGTCGCGCAGCGCGGCCGGGAACTGCGCCGCCTGGAACGCGGTGGGCACGATGCCCCAGTCGCACGCCGCGTAGTCGAGCAGGATGGGGGCGTTGGACGTGCGGACGGTGAGCAGGTCGTCCGGCGTCGCCGGCTGCAGGAAGCCGACGTCGGAGCCGGGCGCCCCGTAGTACCACTCGAAGTAGCCGACGTACTTCGTGTCGGGCCAGACGTCGCGGACGTACATCCCCAGGCCCATGCCGGCGTGGGCCACCACGACGTCCGGCGCGTAGCCCGCCTCCTTCATCTTCCAGGCGGCGCGCGCGCACGCCTGCCCGTTGAGCACCGCCTCCTCGGTGAAGCCGAGGTAGGGGTGCTGCTTCGGGTTGACCTTGCGGTGCGGCTCGAAGCGGACCATGCGCAGCCATTTCGGCGGCTCGCCCTTCCACTGCGTGCCGAAGGTGACGTCGTGCCCGCGGTCCTTCAGGAACCGGGCCAGCGGGCCGAACTGGGACGGGAAGTTGTTGTGGAGGAAGAGTACGCGCATCGCGGCAGGTGCGTGGGCAGTTGGTCGGCCGGAGGAGTCTACATGCGCGCGTGGAAGCGCGAGCGGGCCATCGGTTCACCGCTTGGCGAGCATCTCCAGCACCCGGTCGACACGTTCCGTGATGCCCGCGTGAGCTTCGCGGTTTTCCTTGCGCACGTCCGCGAACCGGGTCTCGTTCTTGCGGTCGATGTCCACGAACCGGGACTCGTTCCTGCGGTCGATGTCCACGAACCGGGACTCGTTCTTCCGGTCGTAGTAGGCGAACATGCCCCAGATGAATCCCATCAGCACAGCCATGATGCCCGCGCCCGCCAGCATGCTGTTCACGTCCATCGTGACTATCCCTGCAGACCATTCTACGCCAGGAGCACCCGAACCCGCCGCGGCGCGGGCCGGCGGGCATGCGCACCGGCCGCCACCACGAGCGGGGCATGGGCCACCACGACGTCCGGCGCACAGCCCGAGAGGGCGCGGCCGGTCTCGTCGGCTACGGGAGCAGGTCGCTCACGGCGATCGTCGCCGCGGGCCGCGCGAGCGGCGCGATGGTCTCGCCGGCGCGGCGCACGAGGACGGTGCGGTATCCGGTGGCGGCCGGGTCGCGGTGGACCTCGAGGCGGGCGTCGGGCAGGGCGAGGATCCAGTACTCGGGGATGCCGTGGCGGGCATACACGCGTTGCTTGACGATGCGGTCGCGCCGCAGCGAGTCGTCGGACACCTCCACGACCAGCAGGGCGGTCGCCGGGTGGCCGTCCAGGTAGTCGCGCGCCCGTCCGGGGACGACCGCGAGGTCCGGCTCCGGCTCCGAGTCGTCGCCGGCCACGAGCGGACACTGAATGCGCACGCGATACCCTGCGCCGAACGCCTCTCGCAGCACCTCGCCGGCCTGATCGACCATCGCCGCGTGCCGGCTGCCTTGCGGGTTCATGGCGAGAAGCTGTCCCTCGATGAGCTCGAGACGGTCGTCGGGGCCGAAGACGCCGGCTTCGACCGCGCGGTCGTACCTGTCGCGGGTCCAGTGATACGCGGTCTCGCTGATGGTGTCCGGCACCGGCGTTCCTGAGGGGTTGCGTCAGGCCAGGAGCCTTACCAGCCACGTCACGGCGGCGATGATGACGCCGGTGACGAACGTACCGCTGCTCGCCAGCACCCAGACCTTCAGCGCCTGGATGTCTTCCTTGGTGGCCATGTGCTCCAGCGTGGCTTCGATCCGGGCCAGTCTCTCTTCGTTCGTCGGCATCGGCGCCCTCACCGCGTTTCCACGGCGATTCTTCGGAGGTTCGAGTGTATCCGGATCCATTATACAGACGGCACGTGTCGAGGGGACCGGAGACCGGGCTGCCGCGCCGGCCGGGCGCCGGGAGCGGCGGCGCACCGGCCGGGCGCCGCGGGCGGCGGCGCACTGCGTGTAGGATTCGGCTGAACGCATGCACTACCTGGTCACCGGCGGCGCCGGATTCATCGGCTCCCACCTGTGCGATCGGCTGCTCGCCGGCGGGCACGCCGTGCACGTCATCGACGACCTGTCCACCGGCAGCCTCGACAACGTGGAGCCGCTCCGCTCGCGGCCCGGATTCGAGCTGACCGTCGACACCATCTTCGACGAGGCGGTGCTGGCGGCGGGGATGGCCCGCTGCGACGCGGTCTTCCATCTGGCCGCCGCGGTCGGGGTGCGGCTGATCGTCGAGGAGCCGGTCCGCACCATCGAGACCAACGTCCACGGCACCGAGCTGGTGCTGCGCCACGCCAGCCGCCGGCGCACGCCGGTCATGCTCGCGTCGACGTCGGAGGTGTACGGCAAGGGCACCCTCGTGCCTTTCGGCGAGACCTCGGCCCTGGTGCTGGGCGAGCCGCGGAAGCACCGCTGGGCGTACGCCTGCAGCAAGGCGCTGGACGAGTTCCTGGGCCTGGCCTACTGGCGCGAGCGGCAGCTTCCGGTGACCGTCGTGCGCCTGTTCAACACCGTCGGGCCGCGGCAGAGCGGACGCTACGGGATGGTGGTGCCCACCCTGGTGCGGCAGGCGCTGGCCGGCGAGCCGCTCACCGTGTTCGGCGACGGGTCGCAGACGCGCAGCTTCGCCGACGTGGCCGACGTGGTGCAGGCCCTGGTCGGGCTGGCCGCCGAGCCGCGCGCGGCCGGCGACGTGTTCAACGTCGGCAACCCCGAGGAGATCTCCATCCTCGGCCTGGCCCGGCGCGTGCTCGACGCCACCGGCAGCCGCTCGCCCATCGTGACCGTCCCCTACGACAAGGCCTACGAGGCCGGCTTCGAGGACCTTCCCCGGCGCGTGCCCGACATCTCGAAGATCGGGGCGCTGATCGGCTGGACGCCGACCGTGGGCCTGGACGACATCCTGGCCCGCGTCGTCGCCCACGAGCGCGCCGCCGCGCAGCCGGCGGGCGTGCCCGCCGACCGGCGGGAGGCGCATCGGCCGGCGGACCGTTGATGTATGCTCCGGGCGTGGGGGGCTTGACGCGCACGCGGCGGGTGGCGGGCTGCCTCGCCGCGGTGCTGCTGGCGGCCGCCGCGGGCCGGCCGGCGGTCGCCGCGGGCCAGCCGCCGGACGCCGCCGGCGGCCTGCAGCTCAGCATCGCCGGCGGGCGGGTGACCCTGATCGCCGCCGGGGCGCCGCTGGCCGAGGTGCTCGCCGAGTGGTCGCGGGTGGGCCGGACGCGCTTCGTCGGCGCGGACCGCCTGCGGGGCGAGCCGCTGACCCTGCACCTGGTCGACGTCCCCGAGGCGCGGGCGCTGCGCCTGCTGCTGCAGGCGGCCCAGGGTTACGTCGCCGCCCCGCGCCGATCCCCCGCGCCGGGGGCGTCGCGCTACGACCGCGTCACCATTCTCGCCGCGGGCGGCGGGGCCGCGGCGGCGGGGCCCGGCCCGGCCGGCGGCGCCCGGCCGCCGCGGCCCGAGCGCGAGCCCGTCCCCGGCCCCGCAGCGGACACCGCCGCGGCGGACCTGGCGGCGCAGCTCGCCCGCCTGCAGGGCGCGCTCGAAGCGTCCGCCGGCGGAGACGCCGGGCGCGGCGGCTCGAACGCCTCGCCGGCCGGCGGCGCGGGCCGCGCGCCAGGCGCCGGCGCGGAGCGGCCGAGCGTGGCTCTCGACCACCTGCAGCACCTGCTCGGCGCCGCCGAGGGACAGGCCGGCGGCGATGCCGCGGGCCGCGACCCGGAGCCCGGCGACGCCGCGCCCACTCCCGTCACCACCCCCTTTCCCGGGATGGTCGCCGAGCCCGGCGCGGAGCGGCCGCCGCCGCGGCGGCGCCGGCGCGGCGGCGCACGGGGGGCGGTTCCCGATCCGTTCACGGTGGTCCCCGCGCCGCCGCGCTGACACCCTTGGTGGAAACGTCCAGCTTCTTCGTCGCGTGGCCCCGCACGGCGGCGGCAGCGCCGGCCCTGCGCGCGGCGGCGCTGCTGGCCGCGGCCGGCGCGGCGGCCCTGCCGTTGGCGTCGGCCGCCGGCTCCGCGCAGGTCCCGCCCGGCGTGCCGGCCGCCCTGGCCCTGCTGGCGGCCCTGGCGACCTGGCGCCCCGCCGCCGGCCTGGCAGCCGCGGCCGCGCTGGTTCCGGTCTCGGGCTGGCTCGCCGGTATTGCCGGGCTGCCCGCCCTGCGCCTGGCCGAGGCCCTCGTGCTGGCGGTGCTGGCCGGCGCGGCGGCGCGGCTGGCGCTCGACGCGGCCCGGCGCGCGGACCGCCCGCCGCCGGCGGCGGCGGCGGGAGCGGCCGCCGCCCTGTTCATCGCGATCGCCGCGGCGGCGCTGGCGGTGGAGCTGGCGGTGGAGCTGGCCGGCCTCCACGAGCCCTGGCGGGCGGCCGCCGCATGGCTCGGCGCGGTCGCCGGCGGCTACCTGCTCGGCGCCGCGCCGCCCGTCCCGGGACTGTTCGACGCGGCCCGGCTGATGGAGGGCGCGGCGCTGCTGCTGGCCGTCCTCGCCTGGAGCCGGCGCGCGCCCGGCCTGCCGCGGCAGCTCGCCGCCGCGACCCTGATCGGGGCGGCGGGCGCGGCGGCGATCAACCTGCAGGCGATGCTGGCCGACCTGCTCGCGGCCGGCTCGACGGCCACCCCGGCCGCGTATCTCCGGGGCGGCATCCGGCTCGCCGCGCACGTCGGCGACGTCAACGCCACCGGCTCCTACTTCCTGCTCGCCGCCCTGACCGGCCTCGGGCTGGCCGCCGCCGGACGCGCCGCGCGCCCCGCGGCTCCGCCCCTCTCCGCCGCCCCGACCGCCGCGGCCGCCCTGGCGGCGCTCGCCGCCTGCTGGCTGTCCGGCTCGCGGTCCGCGGTGGCCGCGGCGCTGATCGTGGGGCTCGCGGCCGGCGCGTGGTGGACGTGGGCGCGCCTGCGCGGCCGGCTGCGGCTGGCCGCGGCCGGCGCGGTGACGGCGGCGGCGCTGGCGCTGCCGCTGGCCGTCGTCGCCGCCTACCCCGACCGCGGCGGGGCGGCCCTGGTGCAGATGGGCATCGGCCACCGGGCCGAGTTCACCACCCGCAGCCTGCGCATGTGGGCCACGCAGCCGCTGTTCGGGGTCGGCGCGGGGCGCTACCGGCAGCTCTCCGAGCAGTTCGCGGGAGACGCCACCCCGTCCTGGCTCCGGCGCGAGAACGCGCACAACAATTTCCTGCAGATAGCGGCCGAGCTGGGCGCCGCCGGCATCCTCGCCTTCCTCGGGCTGCTGGCGGCCGGCGCCTGCCGCGTGCGGGCGGGGCTCGGCGCCCGACCCGTACGGCCGGCGCGCGGAGCCCGCGACGCCCCCGACCCGCTGCTCGCCGGGGCCGCGGCGGGGGCGGCGGCGTACCTGCTGACCTGCCTGACCGGACATCCGCTGCTGATCGGCGAGACCGCCTATCCGTTCTGGATCGTGCTCGCCCTGGCGGTGGCGCAAGCCGACCGGCTGCTGCCCCCGCCCCGGCCCGGCCGGCGCGCCGCGGCCGCCGCCTGGACGGCCGGCGCCGTGCTGCTGGCCACGCTTCCCCTGCGGGCGGACGCCGCGGTCGAGGGCCTGATCGCCGGGCGGCCGCGCTCGGCGCTGGACGACCTGCGCGGCGGCACCTTCGGCCGGGAGACCGAGCGCCCCGCCGGCCGCCGCTTCCGCTGGAGCGGTCCGCACGCCACGTTCCTGGTTCCGGGCGGTGCGCGGGCGGTGCGCATCCCGTTGCGGGCGCCGCACGCGCGACCCGGCCGTCCGGTGACCGTCGACGTCGCCCTCGGCGGCCGGCCGGCGCGGCGGGTCCGCCTGCCGGACGGAAGCTGGACCGACGTCCCGCTGCCGCTGGCGCCGCCTCCGCCCGGCGATCTGCACCGGATCGACCTGCGCGTGGACCCGCCCTGGACCCCGCGCGAGCGGGGGAACGGCGACGGCCGGACCCTGGGCGTGAAGGTGGGCTCCCTCGTGCCGGGCGGCGTGGCGCCCGCGCCGGCCGTCCCATGACCACCCGCAAGCGGATCGTCGTCTGCGCCACGCAGGTGCCGTTCCTCGACGGCGGCGCCGAGGCGTTCGGCCGCGGCCTCGTCGAGCAGCTCCGGCGGCGGGGCCATCGCGCCGAGCTGGTGGCGCTGCCCTTCAAGTGGTACCCGCCCCGCGAGATTCCGGCCCACGCGGCGGCCTGGCGCCTGCTGGACCTGAGCGAGAGCGGCGGTGAGCGGATCGACCTGGTGGTGGCGACGCGGTTCCCGAGCTACTTCGTGCGCCATCCGCGCAAGGTCGCGTGGCTCGTGCACCAGTACCGCCCCGCCTACGACCTGTGCGGAACCGGCTTCAGCGAGTTCACCCACGACGACCGCGACGTCGGCCTGCGCGCGACGCTGATGCGCCTCGACCGCGAGATGCTGCAGGAGTGCCGGCAGGTCTTCGCCATCTCGCGCAACGTGGCGGCGCGGCTCGAGCGGTTCAACGGCCTGCGGGCGACGCCGCTCTACCATCCGCCGCCGCTCGCCGATCGCCTCGCGCCGGGCCCCGGCGGGGACTGCCAGCCCGTGGCGCAAGCCCCGCTGCATTCGAGCGGCGATGCATCTTCCCCGGACTGCTACGTCCTGTCGGTGGGACAGCTCCTGTCGATCAAGCGGGTCGACCTCGCGGTGCGCGCGATGCGCGCGGTGCGCGCCCCGGTCCGGCTGGTCGTCGCCGGCGAGGGGCGGGAGCGGCCCGGGCTCGAGCGCCTGGCCGCCGAGACGGGCGTCGCGGATCGGGTGGAGTTCCGGGGCCGGGTCGGGGACGCCGCGCTGGCGGAGCTGTACGCGGGAGCACTCGCCGTGCTCTTCCTGCCCCGCGACGAGGACTACGGCTACGTGACCCTCGAGGCGTTCCTGGCGGCCCGGCCGGTGATCACCGCCCGGGATTCGGGCGGGACGCTGGAGTTCGTCGAGGACGGCGTCACCGGCCTGGTGTGCGATCCGCGGCCCGAGGCCCTCGGCGCGGCCGTCGACCGTCTGGCCGGCGACCGCGCCCGCGCGGCGGCGCTCGGCGCGGCGGGGCGCGAGCGGGTGCGCGGCCTCTCGTGGGACCACGTCGTCGACACGCTGATCGGGGCGGCGGAGCGCTGATGCGGCTGGCCTGGTTCACGCCGCTCTCGCCCGCGCGCTCCGGGCTCGCCGTACACGCGGCGGGCCTGCTGTCCCGGCTGGCCGGCGACTTCGAGGTGGACGTCTTCGTGGACGAGGCCGACCCCGCCGTCCTGGCCGCGCGCATCGATCCTCCCGCCGCCGTGCGCCCCGCCCACGACTTCCCGTGGCGGCACGCCCGGCGCCCCTACGACCTGACGGTGTACGACCTGGCCGACGCGGCGGGCCACGACTACGCGTGGGGCTACGCCGTCCGCTACCCGGGCCTCGCGGTGCTGCACGACACGGTGCTGCACCACGCCCGCGCCGCGCAGCTCCTGCGCCGGAACCGCCTGGACGACTACCGCGCCGAGCTGCGCTTCGACCGGCCGGACCGGGAGCCGGACGTGTGCGCGCTCGCCCGGGCCGCCGTGCCCCACGTGCGAGCCGAGTGGCCGCTGATCGGCGCGATCGTGCATTCCGCGCGCCTGGCGGTGGTCTGCGACGCCGGGGCCGCGGCCGCGCTGCGGGAACGCTACCCGGGCGCCCGCATCGACGCGCTGCGCTTCGGCGCCGCCGACCCGCTCGCCGGAGCCGGCGCCTCCTCTTCCCGCGCCTCCGGGCCGCCGGCCCGCACCTCCGCGCCTCCGGCCCGCGCCTCCGGCCCGCGCCCGGAAGCCACCGGCCTACCCGCGGGCCCCGCCGCCGAGCCGGCCGCGGACCTGCCGGCAAGCCCCGGCGACCCACTGGTGTTCGCGGTGTGCGCGCCGACCGCCGCGGTCCACCGCCTCGACTCGATCCTCGACGCCTTCGCCGTCCTGCCCGCGGCGCCGCCGGCGCGGCTCCGCGTCCTCGGGCCGCTCGCCGACCCGGACGCCGCGCGGGCGCGCATCGACGCCCTCGGGCTGGCCGGCCGGGCGACCCTGGAGCCGGACGGCGACCCGGACGCCGCCCTCGCCGCCGCCGGCGTCTGCATCTGCCTCGCCTGGCCGCCGGCCGGCGAGACCACGCCGCTCTGGATCCGCTGCCTCGCCGCGGGCAGGCCGGCCATCGTCGGCCCGCGGGTGCGCCCCGACGAGGCGCCGCTGCTCGATCCCCGGACCTGGCGGCACCGCCACGGCGCGGCCGAGGAGGGCGTCGCCGTCGCCGTGGACCCCCTCGACGAGGCCGGCACGCTGGCCCTGGCCATGCGGCGCCTGGCGACCGACCCCGGCCGCCGCGCGGCGCTGGGCCGCCGGGCGCGGCGCTACTGGGAGCGCGAGCACCCCGCGGCGGCGCTGGACGACGACTGCCGGCGCGTCCTCCGCGCGGCCGCCGCGACCCCGCCGCCGGACCCCCGCGGACTGCCGGCGCACCTGCGGGCCGACGGACTGGCGCATGCCCGCGACGTCGCCCGGACCATGGGTGTCACGGTCGACTTTCTCGGCGCCGGCGCCGCCTCCTGATGCCCCAGCGGAGAGAAACCATGTTCGAGCGCACCGTCTCCCCCGCGGATCTGGACCGGCTGGCCCGGCGGCGCGAGGATGCCGAACGCGAGTACAACGCGGCGCTGACGCGGCTCGACGAGGCCCTGCCGCGCCCGTTGGAGTTGGGCGCGCCGCCCGGCGCCCCCGGCGACGGCGAGCCGGCCGGGCTCGACGCGCCGGACGCGGGCCCCTGGCCGCCGCCCCCCCCCGGCGCCGCGCGCCGCTTCCACTGGCTGCATCGGCTGCTGGCGCCGCTGATGGCCCCCGCCTTCGAGCGGCAGGAGCGGATCAACCGCGCCCTGGTTGCGCACCTGAAGCGGCGCGCCGCCGACGCCGGCGCCGAGCGCCGCCACGCCGGCGAGACGCTGGCGCGCATCGGAACGCACCTGGCCGAGACGCTGACGTTCCAGTCGCGCCTGCTGCAGCACCTGCAGTGGATCACGCCGCTGGTGGACACGAAGGACCGGGAGGTGGCCGGCCTGATGCGCCGGATCAACGAGGACAACGGCGCCGCGATCGCCGGACTCGCCGCCGGCCTCGAGGCGCTGGCCGAGCGGCAGACCGGCGTCCGCGAGTCGGTGCAGGTGCTCCACGGCGCTTCGCGGGTCGCCGCCCGCGAGCTGCACCGGCTGCGCGACCGGCTCGCCGGCCCCGGCGGCGGGCCGGACGCACCGGCGGCACCAGCGCCGGCACCGGACGCCGCGGAGAAGACCGCGCCCCCATCGCCGGCACCGGAGGCGCCCGCCCGCGACGATGCCGCGGCGCCGGGCGGCGCGCCCGCCTACGCGGTCTTCGAGGACGCCTTCCGGGGCCCGCCGGCCGAGGTCGCCGGCCGCCAGCGGCGCTACCTCTCCTGCTTCGAGGGCGCTTCGGACGTGCTCGACGTCGGCTGCGGGCGGGGCGAGTTCCTGGATCTGCTGCGCGGCGCGGGCATCGCGGCCCGCGGCATCGACCTCGACGCCGAGATGGTCGAGCGCTGCCGCGAGCTGGGGCTGGACGCCGCGCGGGCCGACGCCCTCGCCCACGTGGCCGGGCTGCCCGGCGCGTCGCTCGGGGGGCTGTTCTCGGCGCAGGTCGTCGAGCACCTCGAGGCCGACTACCTGCTGCAACTGCTCGCGGCCGCGCAACGGGCGCTGCGCCCCGGGGCCCGCATCGTGCTGGAGACCATCAACCCGGCCTGCTGGAGCGCCTTCTTCAGCGCCTACCTGCGCGACATCACCCACCGCCACGCGCTGCACCCCGACACGCTGGGCTACCTGCTGCGCGCGCACGGCTTCGTCGACGTGGAGATCGTCTACAGCGCCCCGGTGCCCGAGGACGGGCGCCTGCAACGCATGCCCGCCGAGGCGGTCCCCGGCGACACGCCGGGCGGCGACGCGCTGCGGGACCTGATCGAGGCCTTCAACGGGAACGTCGACCGGCTGAACCGGCTGCTGTTCGCGCACCAGGACTACGCGGCGATCGGTACGCGGGCGTGAGCGCCCGGCGCGGGACGCGCGGCCCGGCTCATTCCTCGCTCAGCGCGCGCCCGAGGCTCTCGACGATGGGGGTCAGCAGGTAGTCGACCAGGGTGCGGGCGCCGGTGACGATGAGCACGTCGGCCTGCATGCCGGGGGTCAGCGGCAGGTCCGCGAGGCCGGGCTGGTCCGGGTCGAGCGCGATGCGCGCCTCGTACCAGGCCATCCGCTCGTCGGCGAAGCGGTCGGCCGAGACCCGGATGACGGCGCCGCTCAGGCGCGGCGCCCCGAGCTGCGAGAACGCCGGCAGCCGCACCTGCGCGGGCAGCCCCACCACCACCGAATCGATGTCGTTCGGCTGGACGCGCGCCTCGATGACGAGCCGGTCGCCGGCCGGCACGATGTCCATCAGCGGCTCGCCCGGCCCGACCACGCCGCCTGGGGTGAAGACGCGCAGGCCCATCACCACCCCCGTCACCGGGGCCGCGATGCGGGTGCGCGCCACGACGTCGCGGGCCGCCTCCACCTGCTCGCGCAGGTCCGACAGCTCCGTCTCCACCTCGCGCAGCTCCGCCGTCACCTCGTCCAACCGGCGGTTGCGCAGCTCGGCGATCCGCAGCTCCTCCTCGGTGACCGCCACCTCGATGCGCGCGATCTCGGACCGCGCCCGCGCGCGCTCGCCCGCGGCCCGCTCCCGGAAGCGCTGCATCTCGAGGAGCCGCTGCAGCTTCGACTCCAGGCCGATGAGCACGCTGCGCTCGATCTCGACCACCGCCTCGTCGAGCAGCGCCACCTGCCGGTCGAGGGAGGCGGCCTCGTCGAGCAGCCCCCCGGTCCGCTCGCGCAACTGCTCGATGCGGCGGTCGTAGATGGAGACCTGGGTGGCCAGCGACGCCGCCCGCGCCTCGAAGATCCGCTCCTGCGTGGCCAGCACCTCGTTGGCGCCGGGATGCGTGAAGGCCGACGCCAGCAGCCCGGCCGGCCAGCGGACCGCGGGGAACCCGTCGCGCTCCGCCTCGAGCCGCGCGTTGAGCGCCTCGGCCGAGCGCAACTGCGCCTCCAGCAGGTTCAGCGTGGCCCGCGGCCGCGTGTCGTCGAGCACGATCAGCGTCTGCCCGGCCTCGACCGCGTCGCCGTCGGTCACCCGGATCTCGCCGACGATGCCCCCCTCGAGATGGTCGACGGTCTTGCGCTCGCTGCTGACGCCGATGACGCCGGGGGCGACCGCGCCGCTCGACAACGGGAACAGGATGCTCCAGACCGCGAAGCCGCCGATGAACAGCGCGACCACGAAGAGCCCGACGTTCATGCTCGACGCCACCGCCATCTCGGGCGGGGTCGCCGGGGCGGGCAGCCGCACCAGGGCGCCGGTGCGGGGCGGCGGCGGGGCGGGCCCGCCGGAACGCTCGACGCGCGGTCCGGGTTGCTCGGGCATGGGTGCTACGTGTCAGACTATACCGCCGCTGCGGCCGCCGTCAAGGACGACCGGCCGATTTGGTACGATGGCGCAGCACGTGTCCAAGCTCATCATCCAGATCCCCTGCCTGAACGAGGCCGCCACCCTGCCGGCGACGCTGGCCGACCTGCCGCGCGCGGTCGACGGCATCGACACCGTGGAGTGGCTGGTGATCGACGACGGCTCCGGCGACGGGACGTCGGCGGCCGCGCGCGCGCACGGCGTCGACCACGTGATCCGGTTCCGCGCCCGCAAGGGGCTCGCGGCGGCGTTCATGGCGGGCCTCGACGCCGCGGTCCGCCTCGGCGCCGACTACATCGTCAACACCGACGCCGACAACCAGTACGCGGGGAAGGACGTCGCCGCGCTGGTGCGGCCGCTGATCGACGGCGCCGCCGATATCGTCATCGGCGACCGCAACGTGGCCACCCTGCGGCGCATGCCGCTGCTGAAGCGCTGGCTGCAGCGGATCGGAAGCTGGGTGGTGCGGCAGGTCTCGAACACGCGCGTGCCCGACGCCACCAGCGGGTTCCGGGCCTACACGCGCGACGCGGCGCTGCGCCAGACCGTCGTCTCCGACTTCTCCTACACGCTGGAGACGATCATCCAGGCGGGCAAGAAGCGCATGGCGATCGTCCACGTGCCGATCGCCACGAACGACGCGACCCGGCCGTCGCGCCTGTTCGACAGCATCTTCAGCTACGTCAAGAAGTCGGCCGCCACGATCCTGCGCATCTACACGCTGTACGAGCCGCTGAAGGTGTTCGGCTCGGTCGGCCTGCTGACGTTCGGCGCCGGCTTCGCCATCGGCGTGCGCTATCTCCACTTCTACGTGAACGGGGAGGGCGCCGGCCACGTGCAGTCGCTGATCCTGGCGGCGGTGCTCATGATCGTCGGCTTCCAGGTGTCGCTGATGGGCCTGCTGGCCGACGCGCTCGCGGCCAGCCGCAAGCTGACCGAGGAGCTGCTGTACCGGGTGCGCGCGCTGGAGGTGGCGGGCGGCGCGGCGGACGCGCCGGCGGAGACCGCGGAGCGGACGCTCGAGCCGGGCGGCGCCGCCGCGGCCGGGAGCCGGCATGGCTGAGCCGTCGTCCACCACGGTCGTCATCCCCGCGTTCAACGAGGAGGCCGGGATCGCCGCCGTCGTCGAGGGGGTGCGCGAGCTCGGCCCCTGGCACGACATACTCGTGATCGACGACGGCTCGACCGACGCCACCGCCGAGCTGGCCCGCGCGGCGGGCGCCCGCGTCGTCCGCCAGCCGTACAACAAGGGGCTCGGCGCGGCGATCAAGCGCGGCATCCGGACCGCGGCCGGCACGCACGTGCTGATCATGGACGGCGACGGGCAGCACCGGCCCGAGGATGCCCGGCGCCTGATCTCCCGCCTCGGCGAGTACGACCTGGTGGTCGGCGCGCGGCCGGCGGCCACCCAGGCCACGCCCGGCCGGCGGCTCGGCAACGCGGCGCTCAACGCGCTCGCCTCGCGGCTGACGGCGCACCCGGTGGCCGACCTGACGTCCGGCTTCCGCGCCGCCCGGACCGAGGTGCTGCGCGAGTTCGTGCACATGCTGCCGAACGGCTTCTCCTCGGCCGCCACCATCACCCTGGCCGCCATCAAGGCGGGCTACAGCGTGGCGTTCGAGCCGACCGCGGCGCGCCGGCGGCAGGGCGCGTCGAAGATCCGCTTCGCGCGCGACGGCTTCAAGTTCTGGCTGATCCTGCTGCGGGTCGTCACCATCTACAGCCCGCTGCGCATCTTCGTGCCGGTCAGCCTGCTGCTGCTCGCCGTAGGCGTGGGCTACGCCTGCTGGACGATCGCCGCCGAGACCAACATCGCGGACACCTCGGTGCTGCTGATTCTGCTCGGCGTCCTCGTCTTCCTGATCGGCCTCGTCTCCGATCAGATCGCGACGCTGCGGATGGATCCCCGCGAGCGCGACCGGAATTGACGATGCGCCGCCGGCACACGGTCGTCCTGATCACCACGTCGTATCCCCGCTTCCCCGGCGATCTGACCGGGACCGCGGTGGAGCCGATCGCGCACGGCGTCGCGGCCCGCGGCCACGCGGTGCACGTAGTGGCGCCGTGGCATCCGCTGGTGCGGCGCCCCGGCCGCGAGGGCGGCGTGCGCTTCCACTTCTACCGCTACGCGCCGCTGCGCGCCCTGAACGTCTTCGGCTACGCGGGCGCGCTGCGCGCCGACGTGTCGATGCGCCCGGCGGCCTACGCGGCGGCTCCGCTGGCCCTGCTCGCCGCGCACCGGCTGGCGCGGCGCGTGATCCGGGCGCACGGCGCCACGCTGCTCCATGCCCACTGGGTGATTCCGGGCGGCGCCACCGCCGCCGCGGCCGCGGGCCGGCTGCCGATCGTCGTCAGCCTGCACGGATCGGACCTGTTCCTGGCCGAGCGCAACCGGATCGTGGGCGCCGCCGCCCGCGCCGCGTTCCGGCGCGCCGACCGGGTGACCGCCTGCAGCACGGACCTGCGCGAGCGGGCCGTCGCCCTCGGCGCCGACGCGGCGCGCACCGAGACGCTGCTGCACGGCGTCGACGTCGACCGTTTCGCCCCCGCCCCCGAGACCCGGCGGCGCGTCCGCGCCGCGCACGGGCTCGGCGACGACGCGGAGATCGTGTTCGCGGTCGGCCGCCTCGTGCGCAAGAAGGGCTTTGAGTACCTCATCGACGCCCTCGCGCGCCTGGCGCCGCGCCGCCCCGCGCTGCGGCTGGTCCTGGCCGGCAGCGGCGACCTCGACGGCGAGCTGCGGGCGCGGGCGGCGGCGGGGCGGGTCGCCGGCCGGGTGCTCTGGCTGGGGGCGATTCCGCACGGCGAGGTGGCCGGCTGGCTGGCCGCGGCGGACGTGTCGGCCGCCCCGTCGGTGGTGGACGACGCCGGCAACGTCGACGGCCTGCCCAACACGATTCTCGAAGCGCTGGCCACCGCCACCCCGGTGGTGGCGACCCACGCCGGGGGCATCGCCTCGGTCGCCGTCGATCGCGAGACCGCCCTCGTCGTTCCCGAGCGGGACGCCGCCGCCCTCGCCGCCGCGATCGACGAGCTGCTGGACGGCGCGGGCCTGCGCGCGGCGATCGGCGGGGCGGCCCGCGAACGCATGCGGCGCGAGCACACGTGGGAACGGGTCGCCGAACGCTTCGAGACGGCCTACGACCTGGCCGCCGGGCACGCGCTTTCCCGATGACCGGCATGCTGTCGGCGGCGGCGCGCGCCGTCCGGCGGATCCTGCCGCTGCCGCCGCCTGCGGGCGCCCGGCCGCCGCGGCGCCATCTGGGCGTTCGCCGAGGAGCTCTGCTCTGCGCGCGAGTTATAGTGGCTCGCGAGCTCGGGCCGACACGAATGGGCGATCCGGGCGCCGGGTGAGGGCCATCCGGTCACATGTGGTGGGATGTTGACATCCGGGCAGGCTCCTGGCAGAATCAAGTCAACGTACGACTCCCCGGCCATAGTGGGTCGGTCTGGGCGGTGCAAGTCACCGCCCATCCTCAATGCCACCGCCGGTCAGCCTCCGAACCATTGTCTACATAGACGGTTTCAACTTCTACTACGGCGTGCTCAAGAACACGCCGTACAAGTGGCTCGACCTCGAACGCTTCTATACCCTCCTGCGCCCGCACGATCGAATCCAGACCATCAAGTTCTTCACCTCGCTGGTTCATCCTGGTCCCCATCGCCTCCGTCAGGACACGCTGCTCAAGGCCTTGCGGACATGCGCTCCGATGGTCGAGGTGATTCTCGGGCGCTTGCAGGCGGCGCATCGTAGCAGGCAGGTGCCGCTGCAACTCTTGCCGGTAGCTCAGTTGCCGGCCCGCGTTCCAGACGGCGCCGGTGGCTTCATCGAGAAGCCGACGGAGTGGTGACGGGATCAGGCGAGCGGTCCGGCACTCTCAGGAGTCATGCGCGATCCCTCTCAGAATTGCCGGCCGCCTGCACTGTCGGCGGCGGCGCGCGCCGTCCGGCGGATCCTGCCGCTGCCGCCGCCTGCGGGCGCCCGGCCGCCGCGGCGCCTGGTGCTGGCGCTGCTCGCCCTGTGCGCCGTCGCGTTCGGGATCCGGCTCGCCCACATCGCCGGCACCCTGCCCTATCCGCGCCACATCGACGAGGTGCGGATCACGGTGCGGGCGCACGGGATGGTGACGACCGGCGAGTATCACCCCATCGACTTCATCTACCCATCGCTGCCCCGCTACCTCGCGGCGGCGGCGATGGCCGCCGGCGTGGCCTGGACGCCGGCGGAGGAACGGCCGCCCGGGTCCGACCCGGTGGGCCTGTGGACCTATCCGCACTACGAGCGTCCCGCCGTGATCGGCGCGGCGCGGCGGCTCTTCGCGCTGCTCTCGGTGGTGGCCCTGGGCGCGACCGGACTCGCGGCGTGGCGCTTCCTGCAATGGCCGGGCGCGCTGCTGCTCGCCCCGCTCGTGCTCGCCACCTCCCGGCTCTTCTTCACCCACTCGTGGGAGTACCTGAACGTGGACGTGGTCGCCGCCTGCTTCGCCGCGCTGGGCATCGCCGCCTGCCTCCACGGCACGCGGCGGCCGTCGGTCGCGGCGCTGGCCGTCGTCCCCGGGATCTGCGCCGGCCTGGCCGCGGGCAGCAAGTACCCCTCGGGCCTCGCGCTGGCGCCGGCGGTGGTCGCCGCCGCCCTCTTCCTGGAACCGGGGCGCCGGCTCGCCGGGGTGGCCGCGGCCGCGGCCGCAGCCGCCGCCGCGTTCGTGGCGGTGGTTCCGCACAGCGTGCTCGACTTCCCCGCCTTCTTCCGCGACCTCACCGCCGAGGCCGGCCGCTACGCTTCCGGCACCGCCCGCTACGCCGACGATGCCGGCCTGTCCCAGTTGGCGTTCTACGGCCGGCACTTCCTGGGCCAGCTCGGCTGGACGGGCCTGCTCGCGGGCGGCGTCGGCCTGGCCGCGGCGGCCGCCGCCGACTGGCGCCGGACGCTGGTCCTGGTCTCGTTTCCCCTCGCCCTGCTCGCCCTGCTGACGCCGCAGCGGGCGCAGTTCGCCAGGAACGTGCTGCCGCTGCACCCCTTCGCCGCCGTGCTGGTCGCCGGCGGCCTGGCGGTGGCGCACGGGCGGCTGCTGCAGGCGCTGGAACGGTCCGGCCGGACGCCGCCGCGCCTGCGGCGCCTGCTCCCCGGCGCCGCCTGGCTGGCCGTCTGCGCCGTCGGTCTCGCCACCCCGCTCGCCCACCTGCGGGACCAGGCGCGGGTCACGGTCGACTCGCGGTGGGAGGCGCTCGACTGGCTCGACCGGCGCCTGCCGACGTACTGGACCCTGGTCGTGCCCGCGGAGCTGAACATCGACCTGCGCGAGCTCCAGCGCCGCGGCTACCCGCTGCACGTCGTCGACTACCGCTCGCTCGGGACCCTGGCCGCCGTCGACGCGGTGGCCGGCCGGGCGGAGGGACCGGTCGCGGCGTTCCTCCCGCGCTGGGACCACGACGAGCTGACGGAGGGCGCCGCGGCGGCCGCCCGGCGCGCGGCCGAGCTGAACCGCACGGTAGCGCCGTTCGTCCCGCTGGCCCGGTTCGGCCGCAACCCGCTGCTGGTCAACTATCCCTTTCCCGCCCCCTGGGGCGATCCGGCGTTCCGCATCGCCGCCCGCTCGACCTCCCGCCGCGAGTGAGGGTCGGCGCGCCGCCGGGGCCGCGGATCGGCCGGCGCACTCCGGCCCGGCGGCCCGCGGCGCGTTGCTGGCGCCGCGGAGCGCGTGGTACTCTCCGCCTCCATGTTGCGCACGGCGCTGGTCGTCCTGCTGCTCGCCTGGCTGCCCGGCGCCCTCGTCTTTCGCATTCCACTGTTCGACCGGGCGCGCCGCGCCGCGCTGGCGGCCGAAGAGCGCCTGTTCTGGTCCGTCGTGCTCAGCGCCGCGCTGTCGTCCGGCGCGGCCCTCGCCCTGGCCGTCGCCGGCTCCTACGCCCTGGAGCGGGTGCTCTGGCTCGACGGCGCGCTCTGCCTGGGGATCGCCCTGTACTGGCGCTCGCGGCTGCGCCTCGGCGCCGGGGCGCCCGCGCCCACCCGCACCGCGGCCGCGCCGCTGGCCCTGGCGGTGCTGGCCGCCGGCCTGTTCTTCTTCGTGCCCCCCTCGGAGTACGTCAACGGCGGGCGCGACCCCGCCGTGTACTTCAACTCCGGCATCCGGATCGCGCAGGGCGGCTCGGTCGTCATCGACGACCCGCTGGTCCGCACGGTTCCCCCGGAGTACCGCGGCCTGTTCTTCCCGCCGCAGCCCGCGTCGGCGCCGTTCGAGAGCGTGCGGTTCCTCGGGTTCTTCATCGTCGACCAGGACGCCGGCGCGGTGGCCGGCCAGTTCCCGCATCTGTACCCGGCCTGGATCGCCCTCGCCTACGACACCGCGGGCCTGACCGGGGCCCGCTACGTGCACGGCCTGTGGGCCCTGCTCGGCGTGCTGGCCGTCTACTTCGCCGGGGCCTTCGTGCTGGGGCGCCGGGCCGCGCTCGCCGGCGCGGGGCTGCTGGCGGTGCACGTCGCGCAGGTCTGGTTCGCGCGCTACTTCTGCGCCGAGATGATCGTGCAGCCGCTGGTCTTCGCCGGCGTGCTGGCCTACGCGCGGGCGCACGCGGACGGCGACCGGTTCTTCGCGCCGGTCGCGGCGGGGCTGCTGGCCCTCACCCTGTTCGCGCACATACTGGGCGTCCTCGTGGTCGGCGCCGCCGGCCTCGCCATGCTCGCCGGGCGGGCCGACCGGCAGCCCCTGCCGGCGTCCTTCTGGCTGCCGCTGGCCGCGATCACGACGCTTGCCGGAGCCTACTACCTGACGGTGCTGGCGCCCTACACGCCCCTGTGGTTCTTCGCCCGGCTCGGCCCCCTGGAGATCTCCCTGGCGGCCGGCGCGGCGCTGGCGGCGGGGACGCTGTTCCTCGCGCTCGGCCGCGCCGAGGTGGCGGCGGCCGCCCGGACCTGGCTGCCGCGCGCGCTCGCCGCCTCCCTCTGGCTGCTTGCGGCCTACGCCCTCTTCGTCCGCGAGGGCGGGGATCGCAACCCGGAGATCGATCCGTACTGGCTGCGGCTCTACACGAGCTTCTACCTGCTGCCGGCCGGACTGGCCGCCGCCCTCGTCGGCTGGGCCGCCGTCCCCGCCCGGCGCTTCTGGCGCGGCTCGGCGTTCTTCCTGGTCGCGGCGACGTTCGCCGTCTTCATCTTCTACAACGCCCGCATCACCCCGGATCACTTCTGGACGGCGCGCCGCTACGTGCTGATCGTGCTGCCGATGTCGCTGCTGCTGATCGGCGCCGCGGCGTTCACGCCGCTGGAATGGCTGGACCGGCGCCGGCTGCCGGGGCTCGGGCAGCTCACCGCGGGCGCCGCGCGCACCGCGGCCGGCGCGCTTCTCGTCGCCGGGCTCGCCTGGTCGTACGGGCAGGCGACGCGACCGATCCTGCGCCACGTGGAGCATGCGGGGATGATCCCCTGGGTGGAGGATCTGGCCGCGCGCCTGGCCCCGGACGACCTGCTGCTGGTCGGGCCGCGCGCCGCGGCGGACGTGCAGGTGACGGCGCTGCCGCTGGCCTACATCCACGGCCGGCAGGTGCTCGTCCTCGCCAGCACCGACCCGGACACCGCGGTCCTGGGCGGTTTCCTCGACTGGGCCCGCACGCACTACGCCCGCGTCCTGTTCATCGGCGGCGGCGGCACGAACCTGCTGTCGCGGGAGACCGCCGCACGGCTCGTCGCGAGCGAGCGCCAACGGATTCGCCACTACGAACGGGCCCTGAACGCCTATCCGAACGGTCCGGTCGACTGGCAGCTCGACTACGGCATCTACGAGTTCGTGCCGGACGCGGGCGCCGCCGGCGCTTTCGATCTCGACGTCGGGGCCGGCAACGACGTCTACGTGCACGGCATGTACCCCAAGGACGTCGACGGGCGCGGCGTCACCTATCGCTGGACCGGGGAGCGGGCGTTCGTCAGGGTCGTCGGCACGCGGCCCGACGCCGCGGCCCTCACCCTCCGGATGAGCAACGGGGGACGCCCGGCGCAGGCCGGGACGGCCGTGGTGCGGGCGTTCCTCGACGACCAGCCGCTCGGCGCCGTCGTCGTCGACAGCGACCGCTTCGAACCGTACACCCTGGCGATTCCGCCGCCTCTGGCGCGGCGCACCGCGGCCGGGACGACCGCCGCCGAGCTGCGGCTGGAAACCAACGCCTGGATCCCGCAGGACGTGCTCGGCATTCCCGATCCGCGCGCGCTCGGGGTGATGCTCGACCGGGTCGAGATCCGCTGAGCCCCGGGAACGGAGCGCCCGATCGCGTGTTCGACCATCTGCAGATCGACGACCGCCGGGAACGCTGGCTGGTCGGCTGCGCCGACCTGTTCCTGAAGCCGCTCGGCGACGTCGGCCGCTGGCGGCGGACCGCCCCGGCCGGCGCGCCGCGGCGCGTGCTGCTGCTCCGCCTGGAGCGCATCGGCGATCTGCTGATGACCCTGGACGCGCTCGGCGCCGTCCGCCGCCGCCTGCCGGACGCGGAGCTGCACCTGGCGGTCGGAAGCTGGAACGCCGGGCTGGCGGGCCTGATTCCCGCGGTGGACCGCGTGGAGACCCTCGACGTGCCGTGGCTGGCGCGCGAGGGAGCGCCGAGCACGCCGGGCTCGCTGGCGGCGCAGATCGCGCGCTGGCGCCGGCAGGCCTTCGACCTGGCGATCAACTTCGAGCCGGACATCCGGAGCAACCTGCTCGCGGCGGCCGGCGGCGCGCCCCGCCGCGTCGGGTACGTCTCGAAGGGGGGCGGCGCGTTGCTGACCGATCCCCACCCGTACGACCCGTCGCTGCACGTGGCGGCCAACGCCCTGCGGCTGGTCGACCGGGCGCTGCCGCCGGTTCCCGGCCGGGCCGCCGCCGCGGGGGAATCGGCATCCGGGCCGCGCCCGCCCGACACCGCCGCGGGGGATCCGGCACCCGGGCCGCGCCACGCCCCGCACGCCGGCGGCGTCTCGAGCGCGCTGCGCATCCCCGGCGACGCCCGCGCGCGGGCCGCACGCCGGCTGGCCGGCGGCGACGGCCGGGGGCCGCTCATCGGCCTGAACCCCGGCGCCGGCCGCGCCGTCAAGGAATGGCCGCCCGAGCGCTTCGCCGCCGCGGCGGCCCGCTTGTCCCGGCAGGGGCCGGCCACCTTCGTGCTGCTGGGATCGGCGTCCGAGCGGCCCCACGCCGACGCGGTGGCCCGGGCGCTGCCGGACGGCGTGCGGTGCATCGACCTCGTCGGCGAGGCGCCGCTGGTGGAGCTGGCGGCCATCCTCGAACGGCTGGCCCTGCTGATCGTCGGCGACACGGGCCCCATGCACCTGGCCGCGGCCGTGGGCACGCCGGTGGTCGGCATCTTCGGACCCTCGGATCCGCGGCGCTACGCGCCGTCGGGCGCGCGGGCGGCGGTGGTCCACGCCGACCTCTGGTGCCGGCCGTGCAACCGCATGCGGCGGCCGCCGGCCCGCTGCCGCGGGGTGACGCCGGACTGCCTCGCCGGCGTGAGCGTAGACGCCGTGGTCGAGGCCGCCCGGCATCTGCTGGCCGGGAAACCGGCGCCTCGCGGCCCCGTTCTCCGCCCAACCGACCCTCTCCGGTAGCGGCCTGCCCCGTTCCGCGGCGCAGACCGCCGGCCGGCGGCCGGGACGCAACGCCGGGTCAGCGGCCGGCGAGCACCTCCGCGTAGAGCGCGAGCAGGCGGTCGGTG
Organism: Vicinamibacterales bacterium; assembly: GCA_963662835.3. Taxonomy (GTDB): domain Bacteria; phylum Acidobacteriota; class Vicinamibacteria; order Vicinamibacterales; family UBA8438; genus WTFV01. The sequence goes on along the minus strand of CAXXVU020000002.1, from coordinate 3,109,890 downwards.
ACCGCGGGCCAGGAAAACCGCTCCTCGACGACCGCGCGGCCCGCCTCGCCCAGCGCCGGCAGCCGCTCGCGTGCGGCCAGCGCGGCGCGCAACGCACCAGCCAGGGCCGCCGCGTCGCCGGGAGGCACCAGCCAGCCGGTGACCCCGGGGACGACCTTGTCGGGAATGCCGCCGGCGGCCGTGGCGACCACCGCCCGGCGGTGCGCCATCGCTTCGAGGGTGACCAGCGAGCTGCCCTCGTACAGCGTCGGATGGACGAAGAGGGTCGCCGCCGCGTACCAGGCCTGGACCTCCTCGTCCGGCACGCGGCCGCGCAGGCGCACGCGTTCCTGCAGGCCCGCCTCCCGCACCTGGCGGCGCAGCGCGGCGCGGCGCGGACCGTCGCCGACGATCACCAGGCGCCACGCCGGCTGCGCGGGGCCGCGGGCGAGCCGCGCCAGCGCCTCGATCAGGACGTGAAACCCCTTGTTCGCCTCGAGGCGGCCGACCGCCACCAGCAGGCTGTCGCCCTCGCCGGCGCCGATGGACGCCCGCAGGCGGCGCGCCTCCCCTGCCGGCCGGGCCGCGAAGCGCTCGAGATCGACCGCGTTGGGGACGACCGGCGCCTTCTCCGGCGCCACGCCGAGGTGCCGGGCGATGACCGGAACGAGCGCCTCGTCGGTCGCCAGCACCCGGTCGGCGGCGGCGGCGCAGGCGCGCACCGCCGCCTGCAGCGGCCGGTAGGCGAGCCGCTTGAGCGGAGCGCGCGCCGGGTCCGTCCCGCCGAACTCCTCCAGCCCGTGCGGATTGAAGACGAAGGGCACGGTCTCGAGCGGGTCGCGCGCCCGCGCCAGCGCGTAGCCGAGCGCGGCGGCGCCGTGCCCGTGGACGATCCGCACGCCGCCTTGCGCCACCAGGCGCGCGGCCAGCCTCCCCGCCCGCCAGCCGAAGAGCGGATAGGCGGTATTGCGATCGAGGATCGTCGTGCCCCGGCGCCCGGCGAACGGGAACGTCCGGTACGGCACGCAGCGGGTGGTCAGGCGCTGGTGGCCGAACACCTCGCCGCCGGGATCGGGAGCGCCGGCCTCCCGCCGCGGCGGCGGCGTCACCAGCGTGACCGCTGCGCCCCGCCGGAGCAGATGGCGGGTCAGGTCGTGGACGTGCCGCTCCAGCCCGCCGATGCCGTGCAGCGGGTGGACCGCGCGGGCGAGAATGAGAATGCGCAGCGCCGTCAGTCCATTCGGAAAGGGCCGCTCACCGCATCTCCCACCCGCGGCGCGGGGGCGGAACGTCGAGCCGCTCCCGCAGGGCGTCGAAATCCCCGCGCATGAGGTCGAGGTCGCCGCCCAGGCCGCGCAGCTTCCCGCGCACGACGCCGGGGTCTGCACGGGCGTCGCCGAGATCCGCGCGTACGGCGTACAGGTCCGTGCGCATGACGCGGAGATCCCGCTGCATTTCGTCGAGGTCTCCCCGCATGGCGCCATCGCCCCCGCGCGCGGCCTGGAGATAGGCTCGCACGTAGGACACGTCATAGACGAGGGCGAACACCCGATTGTCGACGGCCTGGATTTGCGCACGGAGCTCCTGGTGGGCGCCGTCCATCCTGACGTTCATGCCGTCGAATCGCGCGTTGCCCCGCTCGACGGCCGCGAACATCGCCACCACCATCGTCGCCGCGATGCCCGCGATGCCCATCCAGGAACCGGGCGTCAGCTCCACGCGGGCCGGGGGCGGCGGCGCACCGTTCGTCGTCATGTCTCCACCTTTCGCTACGTCCGACCAGCTCCCCCACGATGCGTCGACGGTCGGCGATCTCGTCGACCCTTCGGGAATAACGTAGCACGCCGAGCGTAGCGGCATGGCCGACGCTCGACATGCAGCATGATCCGTGCCAGTGGAGCAAGGTCGGCATTGCCGGCGGGTTCGCCACCGGAACGTCGCCGCGACGGTTCCATTGCGACAACCGGGGTTGACGCCGGGCGGCACGGCGCCCGGCGCTTCCCGCGGTCCCTGGCACGGACCTCAGGCGGCGCGGCGCAGCCGCTCGTACAGCGCCTCGACCCGCGCCACGACCACCGCCGTGTCGAACGTCCGCTCGACCCGCCGCCGGGCCGCCGCGCCCAGGCGGGCGCGCAGCGCCGCGTCGTGCCACAGCCGCGCGGCGTGACGCCCGAGCTCCTCGTCGTCGTGCGCGAGCAGGCCGGTCTCGCCGTGGACCACGATGTCGCCGACGCCCCCCGTCTCCAGCGCCGCGACGGCGCAGCCGACCGCTCCCGCCTCGACCAGCACCCGGCCGAACGGCTCCGGCCAGTGGGAGGGAAACAGCAGCAGGGCGGCGTGCCGCATCCACCCCAGCAGCGCCGGGCGGGGCTGCCAGCCGAGAAAACGGACGTCCCGGCCCGCGGCGCGCGCCGCGGCCTCCAGCCGCGGCCGCTCGGCGCCGTCTCCCGCCACCACGAGCGGCACGTCCTCGCCGGCCGCCGCGATCGCCGGCAGCAGCTTCGACACGCCCTTGTTGGTCTCCAGCTTCCCCGCGTAGAGCACGTAGGGGCGGTCGAGCGGCGCGGGCTGCCCGTCCGCCTCCGCCTGCACCGCGCGGACGTCGACCGGGTTCGGGATGACGGTCACCGCGTCGCCGGAGAGCCCGCGCGCGCGGCCGCGCAGATCGCGCGCGACGGCGGAGCTGATGGCCACGACCGCGTCGGCGCGGGCCAGCGCGTCCTGCTTGCGCCGCAGGTTCGCGCGCATGTAGGGAACGAGCGGCACGGCCAGCGGCCAGAGCGCGCCGGCGCGCGGCCGGACGCAGCGGGTCATGCGCCCCGGCGTGCACGCGGGGCAGACGGCCCCGCGATCGGGATCGAGCAGCAGGTCCGACCAGTAGCAGAGCGGCCAGTAGTCGCGGACGGTGCAGGCCACCGGCGTTCCCTCGGCCCGCGCGGCGGCGACGCTCGGCGGTCCGCTCAGCCGATGCTGGGCGTGCACGATCTCGATCCGGCGCTCGCGCACGACCGCGCGCAGCCAGCGGGCGAGGCCGCGCTCCAGGCGCTCGCTCTTGCAGTAGTTGCGCACGAACGGGACGTCCGGGGCCCACGCGCGGAACTCGAGGGGCCGGAACCGGTCGAACTCCCCGGCGTCGCCGGCGGGCCGGCGGCCGAGGCGGGGCCGGACGATCGTGATCTCGTGGCCGCGGGCGCGCAGGCCGCGGGCCAGCTCGTAGGTGCTCCAGCCGCTGCCGCCGCAGATCGGCGGAAAGACGTCCGTGGTCAGCAGCACGCGCACGGCGCTCAGCCCCGCCGCCGGCGCTCGAGCGCGCCGCCGATGACCTCGGCCAGCCGCGCGCAGTGGCGGTCCCAGCCGAAGTGCTCGACCACCCGCGCCCGCGCCGCGGCCCCCAGGCGCCGGCGCTCGGCCGGGTCGCGCAGCGTCTCGAGGGCGGCGGCGAGCCCGTCCGGATCGCCGGCATCGTAGAGAATGCCCTCCCGGCCGTCGCGGGCGATGCGGCCGAGGCGGTCGATGGCCGGCGCCACCACCGGCAGGCCGGCCGCCATGTACTCGAACACCTTGAGCGGCGACCAGAAGAAGCCGAGCGAGAGCGGCGCGTGCGCGCCGGCGTCGAACGGCGCGGCCCCGGCGTCGGCGGCCGCCAGGCACGCCGGCATCGCCTCGTGCGGGACCGGGCCGGTGCAGGTCACGCCGTCCAGCCCCTCCGCCGCCCGCCGGACCCGCGGCAGCTCCGGCCCGCCGCCGACGAGCACCGCGGAGACGTCGCGGCGCCCCCGTTCGCGCAGGCGCCGGATCGCCTCGACGAGGTGAATCGCCCCGTGCCAGGTCCGGAACGCGCCCGCGAAGACCACCAGCATCCCGGACGCGGGGCGCTCGAAGGGCACGTCGCCGGCCGCGCCGGGAGTGAACCGCGACGTGTCCGCGCCCCACTCGACCTCGACGATGCGTTCGGGCGGCACCCACGCGGGCAGGATGCCGGCCTGCGGCGTCAGGAAGAGGTCGGCGCGGCGGCACTGCCAGTCGCGCCAGCGCCGCATCGGCTCGGCCAGCAGCGCGCGGTCGAGCCTCCGCTTGACGGAGCCGGGGTGATCGATGACCGGGGCGTTGACCTCCAGCACCGCGAGCGCCCCCACCGCGCGCGCCGCGACCATGCCCTCGCCCCCGAAGTTGTAGTAGCGCTCGATGACGGCGTCGGGCCGGATCCGCTCGGCCAGCGCCCGCACCCGCGCCGCCAGCAGCCAGCGCAGGCGCCGCGCGCCGAGCGGCGGGGGCAGGTCGATCCAGGTCGCGCCGTCGTCGGGAAACGGCCCGTCGCCGCCGGCCGCCAGCACGTGGACGTCGTGCCCGAGGGCCGCGAGCCCGGCCGCCACCGCGGTCACGTGCACCGATCCGCCGACCTCTCCGGGCACGCGCTGATCGGTGGCCGCGTAGAGGATCCTCACCGCGCCGGCTCCGCCGCCACTGCGTCGAGCAGGCGCTCGATGCGCTCGGCGCGCCGCGCCCAGGTATAGCTCGCGCTCGCCTCGAACGCGGCGCGGCCCATCCGGTCGGCGGCGCCGGGGTCCGCGAGCACGGCCCGCACCGCGGCGGCGAGCGCGGCCGGGTTGCCCGCCTCGAAGAGCCGCGCGGTCTTCCCGTCGGCGAAGATCTCCCGCGTCGACAGGAGGTCGGACGCCACGATCGGCCGTCCCGCCGCCAGGTACTCGAAGAGCTTCATCGGCGAGTCGTACCGCGTGTGCGGCATGTCGCGCAGCGGCAGGACCAGCACGTCGGCGCCGCGCAGCAGCTCCAACACGTCCGCGGGCGGCACCAGGCCGGTGAAAGTGACGCGCGCCGCGATGCCGAGGCCGCGCGCCAGCGCGTCCAGCCGGTCGCGGTCCGCGGCGTCCCGCGGATGCCCGCCGATGACGAGGCCGCGGGCCCCGGGGACGCTTGCCAGCGCCTCGATCAGCACGTCGGCGCCCTTGTAGGGATGCAGCGACCCCGCGTAGGCGGCCACCGGCGGGCCGCCGCGCCGGGGCGGCGACCAGGCGCGCACGCGGTCCGGGCGGACGGCGTTGGGGGCGGTCGCCGCATGCGCCCGGGCGCCGAACCGCTCCCGCAACTCGCCGGCGAGCACACGGGTCGTCGTGACGTAGCCCTCGGCGCCGCGCCAGACCCGCCGCTCGCGGCGCTCCAGCCGCCGCAGCTTGCGGGAGCCGGCCGCGTGCGCCCCGGTCTCCAGCGCGGCGGCCGCCCGGGCGAAGGACGGACTGAAGTTGTGCGACTCGAAGACGACCGGCGGGCGCAGCGCGCGGGGCAGGCCCAGCGCGGCGCTCGCCAGCAGGAGGTTCGGCGTGTAGACCGCATCCCACCGGCGCCGTTCCAGGAGCCGCAACGCCATCCGGACGAGGTAGCCGGCCCGGCGGAGCGGCGGAGGGCCGCACGCCGGCACGCGCTCGACCCGCAGGCGCGGCGTCTCCGGCACGCCGTAGTACGCGAAGGGGTCGCGGGCCGGCGTCACCGTGTCGGGCCGGACCAGCAGGTGCACGTGGTGGCCCCGCTCGGCCAGCGAGGCGCAGGTCTCCATCGTGTGCACCCCGTTGGCGCGCTCGAGCGGAAAGCGGATGTCGGCCAGGTACAGAATGGTCACGGCGCGCCAGCCGGCGGCTCCCGGTAGCGCTCGGGATCCTGGTAGAAGGACGACCGGTCGAACAGGTACCGCCGGGCCAGCCCCGGCAGCAGGCGCGGCAGCTCGACGAAGGTCGTGTAGGCGTTGCGGGCCGGCTCCAGGCGCCGGCGGTCCATCAGGCCGGCGCCGTACTGGACCATCAGCCCCAGGTTCCACCAGACGCAGCCGGCCAGCGCGGCGGCGGCCGCCGCGCGCAGATACGGCCGGCGCGAGGTCGCCGCCCGCCCCCACCGGATGGCCGCCGCCAGCCCGATCGCCAGGATGATGGTCGTGCCGACGAAGCGGCGCTGACCGAACGACCCGGCCAGCGTCCAGCGGGTGATGCTGCCGGCGATGTAGGCCTGCGAGGCGAGCATGGCCAGCAGGCAGATGCCGATTCGCCGCGCCCGGGCCCGGCCGGCGGCTCCGGCGCCGCGCGCGGCGAGCCAGAAGAGGCCGGCCGACGCCACCGCGGCCAGCGGCGTCCAGACGAAGAAGCCGTGCCGGGGCGAGGCCAGCACGTCGCCGAAGTGGGGCGCATGCCACAGCATCCGGTCGTCGAGCGTGTAGGGCGAGGTCAGGCCGCCGTACAACGTGACGTAGGCCATGACCTGCGGCAGATAGCAGGCGAACGCCGTCGCCGTGCCCGCCGCGAGCCGCAGCAGGAGCGTGCGCACGCGATTCCAGCCGTCCCGCCGCGCCGCATCGGCCAGCGACCAGATGAAGTCGACGGCGGGTCCGACGACGAAGAACGCGGCGGGCTCGCGCACCATCGCCATCAGCGCCGAGCAGGCCCCCAGCGCGATCAGGCCGCGGGTCGACCAGCGCTCGCGGACGGCCAGCCACACGCTGACGAACAGCGCCACCGCGAAGGCGGAGCAGGCATGGGCGAAGCCGGGCGCGATGTACATATAGTGCACGAGCGGCGTGCCCATCCAGACGGCCGCTCCCGCCAGGTGCCCCTCGCCCAGCAGGCGCCGCGCCGCCACGATCGCGAGGCAGACGGCCAGGAAGCCGTAGACCGCCGATCCGTAGGCGATAGCCCGCAGGTAGGGCCTCGAGAAGCCATCGGCGGCCACCGGTGCGCCGAGCGCACCGCGGGCCCGCGTGACCGCGTCGGCGACCGCGTAGAAGGGCGCCCACAGGATGGCGGCGCCGATGGTGCCGTAGTTGTAGCGCAGGCCGGTGGCGGTGGTGCGCTCCAGGTACGTCTCGCGGAACGTCCAGGCGACGGCGATGCCCCGGTCGTGAAAGTGGCGGTACTCGTTGTCGAACGACAGGTCGTGGTCGAACCAGAGCGAGCGGAGGTAGGCGAAGTACTGGATCTCGTCCGACGCATACAGGCGGGAGGTCGCCAGCGGCAGGGTCAGCACGCCGGCCAGGATCAGCGCGATCCACGCGCCGCGCCCCGCCGCGGCGGCCCGCCACGCGCCGCGCCCCGCCGCGGCGGCCCGCCACGCACCGCGAGCGTTCGTGGCGGCCCGCCACGCACCGCGTACGTTCGCGGCGGCCCGCCACCCGCCGGTCGCCTTCACGCCGCAGATTGTAGTGGAACGCCTGCGTGCCGCCGGTGTCCGCGAGGGGCCGCGGCTCCGGTATCATTTCCCCGTGCTCGACGCGGTCCGCCGGCTGTTCGGGCACATGCTCGTCTACGGCTCCGGCGAGATCGTCCTCTTCGCCGTCAACTTCCTGCTGTTTCCGGTGTACACCCGCGTCCTCGAGCCGGCCGGCTACGGGGCGCTGGGACTGCTGCTGGCGCTGCGCGCGTTCCTGCGCCCGCTGAACCAGCTCGGCCTGGACGAATCGTTCCTGCGGTTCCACTACGACTGCGAGACCGACGCCGAGCGGCAGGCGCTGACCGGCACGACGCTGCTCGTCATCGGCAGCGCCAGCGCCGCGGTGCTCGGCATCTTCCTGCTCGCCGCCCCGCGCGTCAGCCCGCTGCTCGGCGGACCCGAGCACACCGGCGCGTTGCGGCTGCTCGCCGTCAACGGCTTCCTGGCGGCCTTTCTTTGCGTGCCGCACGGGCTGCTGCGCGCCCGCAACGAGGCGGCGCGCTTCGCCCGCTGGACGGTCGGCGGCGGCCTCGGCATCGTGGCGCTGCGCCTCTTCTTCGTCGTGGCGCTCGGGTGGGGCGTGTTCGGCATGATGCTGGCGGACGTCCTGGTGTCGGCGGTGCTGCTGGCCGGACTGCTGCCGGTCGCCGGCCATCCGGCGGCGTGGCGCTGGTCCTCGCGGCTGGCGGGCGAGCTGCTCCGCTACGGGAGCCCGCGCGTGCCGCACGCACTCCTGCGCCAGACCCTCGGCCAGGCCGACCGGCTCCTGCTGCGCCTGTACCTGCCGGTGGCCCAGGTGGGCGTCTACGGGGCCGGCGCCACGGTCGCCAACACGCTCTCGATGTACCGGGAGGCGTTCCGCCGCGCCTGGATGCCGCTGGCGTTCGAGCGGATGTCGGACGCGGACGCGCCGCGCCTGTTCGCGCGTCTGGCCACCGTCGCCTTCGGGGTGCTCGTGTTCGCCACCCTCGGCCTGGCCCTGTTCGCCGGCCCGCTGATACGGTGGCTGACTCCGCCCGAGTACCACGCCGCGGCAGGCATCGCCCCGCTGCTCGCGGCCGGCGTGGCGGTCCACGCGCTCACGGTGTTCCTGACGACGTCGCTCAACGTCAGCAAGCGGGCCGGGGCGCTGCCCTGGGCCACCGGCGCCGGCGCGTTCGTGACCGTGGCCGCCAACCTCGCGCTGATCCCGCCCCTCGGCATGCAGGGCGCCGCGCTGGCCACGGTGGCCGGCAGCGTCACCCTGGTCGCGGCGCTCGCCGTCTCCGCCCAGCGCCGCTACCCGATTCCCTACGAGCTGGGGCGCCTGGCGCGCATCGCGGCGACGGGGGGCGCCCTGTATGCCGTCTCGCACCTCGGTCCGCAGGACGCCTCCGCGTCCGACGTCCTGCTGCGCGCCGCGCTCCTCGCGGCGTTCCCGGCGGTGCTGCCGGCCGTCGGCGTCCTCGACCGCGCTACGATCGGCCAGGTGCGTCGGCTGCTGGCGCCGGGGCGGCGTTTCGACGAAGGGCCATCGAAATGAGCGACGGCATCCGCCACCGCCCGGCGTACCGGGTCCGCAAGCGGCTCGACCAGCTTCTGGCGCTGGTCACCCGCTGGACCCCCGGATCGGCGCGGGACCGCTTCATCCTGGTCAGCGGGTTCCACCATACGGGAACCACCCTCGTGCAGGCGCTGCTGCGCCGGCAGGGCGTGTTCACGTTCGTCGACCAGGCGGGCGACGGCTACCCGGATCGCCCCAGCGAGCTGCCGCTGCGCCATATCCACCGCATCGAGCGCGCGGCCCGGCGCGCCGGCCGGACCTGGGCCATGACGAAGCAGACGACCAATGCCGTCGACACGGTCGTGCGGCTGGGGATCGAGCTGCGGCTGATCGCCCCGGACTGCACGCTCGTCCTGTGCGAGCGGGATCCGGCGGCGACGGCGCTGTCGCTCTCCAGGCGCCACGGCTGGGATCCGGCGCGGGCGCTGGCCGACGCGGCCATGCAGCAGCGTGTCATGGAGGCGTGGCGCAGCTACGCCCCCCGCCACCGGGGCCCGGTCCGCTTCGTCTCGCTGGAGGACTTCACGCGGCAGCCGGAGCGCCACCTGCGGCGCATCCTGCGGACCGGCCCGAACGAGGCGCTGCCGGTCGCGATAGAGACGGCCGCCGCCCGGAACGAGCGGGGCGGCGACCCGCTGCCGGACCCGCGCCGCCACGAGGCGCGCCGCCACGTCCAGAGCCACCGGCCGGTCCATCCCGTGGACCGGGACGCGTGGATGACGAGTGAGGAAGGCGAGGTGCTGGCCGTGCTGCGGGACATTCGCGAGCGGTTCGGCACGTCGCGCCACCATCCTCCGGACGCGCGTCAGCCATGAGCCGCTCGACCGGCCGGTCGTCGGACCGTGCTCCGTAGTCGACGCGAGGAGGCCAGACCAGAACCACCACCCGGCGTCCGTGATCAGGCGGCGTTCCGGTTGCGGCGTTCGTTCATGAAGGTCGAGAGCGTGCCTTCCAGTACACCGGTCCGGTCCCGCAGGTCAGCGATGTCGCGTCCGACGTCGTCGATGCGCTTATTGGTCCCGTCGATGCGCTTGTTCGTGTCCGAGAGCCGAGTCTCGATCCTGTCGAGCCGTTTGCTCGTTTCACCGAACTGCCGGTTCATGTCGGTCTTCAGGTCGTCCTTCAGGTCGTCGATCCGCTTCCCGGTTGCGTCGATTCGCTTCCCGGTTGCGTCGAACTGCCGAGCCATGTTGGTGGCGAGCATTCGCAGCATCAAGCCCAGCACCCCGACGATTCCGATGCCGGTGCCGACGATTGATACGATGAGCGCCGCGCTCTCGCTCATGCCATCCCCACGATATCACGGGGTCAACCAGATGCGGACGGCGTAGCATATTGGGGCTTTGACGACTGGCGAGATCACCGTGCAGCTCCCGCCGACGAGACCGTGCTGACACCCCTCCGGACCGCGCTGCCCGCTCTCGGCGCGTGGTGGCCGGCGCTGGCCGTCGCCGCGATCACGCTGCGGGCCTGGGCCGCCCGCCTTCCGGGCTGGAATCCGGAATCGCTCTGGGCGGACGACCTCACGTACGGCGCCCTCATCCGGAGCCGGGATCTGTGGGGCATGATTGCCGCTCCCATCCACGCGGCGCCGGGCCCGTTCCTCATCTGGCGCGGCCTGTACGCCCTGTTTCCCGACCCGGAGTGGTCGCTGCAGCTCCTGCCCTTCGCCTGCGGCATCGCGGCCATCCCGATCATGGGCCTGCTGGCTCGGCGCCTGACCGGCGACGACAGCCTGGCGGTGGCCGCCGCGGCGCTGACCGCGCTGAATCCGCTCCTGGCCCACCATACGGTTTTCGTGCACCAGTTCCCGTTCGATTTCGTGGTGACGGCGCTGTTCCTCCTGGCCGCCGCCGCGTCGCGCACCACCGCCGGAGCCGGCCTGGAGCCGCAGCGGTTCGGCTGGATCGCGTTCGCCGGAGGGTCGGCGGTCTTCTTCTCGGTGACGTCGGTGTTCGCCAGCTTCCCGATCGTGAATCTGGGGGCCCTCCAGGCCGTCCGCAGCCGGTCCGGGGAGCGCCGGCGGACCGTCCGGATCGTGCTGGCCGCCGCCGCCTACAACGCGATGGTCCTGGCCGGCTACCTCTTCCTCCGGGGGCGCTCGAACGCGATGGTGCGGGACTACTTCGTCACCGGATTCATGCCCCTGGACTCGGTCGCGGCGGCAGGGAGCTTCCTCGTCACCAACGGCCGGCAGCTTCTGGCGCTCGGCCTGCCGAGCTGGAGCGACGTCGAGCTCTGGAATCCGGCCACCGCCTCCTGGCCGCTGCCGTTCCTCGGGCTCGGGCTGGCCTGGCTGCTGGCACGCCCGAAGACGCGCTTCTTCGCGCTGGTCGTCGTCAGCTTCTACGCGGCGTTCGCCGCGGCGAGCGCCCTCGGCGTCTATCCGCTGGGAACCGGCCGGCCCGACATCTTCGCGTTCCCGGTGGCGATCGCGCTGTTCGCCGCCGGCATCCACGTCTCCACCGCGGCCCTGCCGCGGGCGGGGCTGTTCCGGCTGGCCGCCGCGGGCGTGGTCGCGGCGATCGCGGTGGCCGCCCCGCTGCGCGCGGAGTACTGGGACGTCGACGACGTCCACCTGGTCACTGCCCTCGAGTCGGAGCTGCGGCCCGGCGACGGACTCGTCCTCTCGCCGAGCGGAGCGTTCCTGGCCGCGTTCTACGGAAGCTGGCCGGTCACCATCACCCCTTCGGACCGGCATACGCACGGAACCATGGCGACGGTCGCGCGAGAGCCGACGCTGTACCTCTTCCGAGGACCGTCACAGGTTGACGACGTGGCGCGTTTCCTCGCCGCGGCGCGACCGCGGCGGGCCTGGTACCTCGCCTTTCGGACACGCGACAGCGAGGCCCGGGTCGTCGGGGCCGTGGAAGCGGGAGGCTACGCCGTGCGCGAGGTCAGGGAGACCCGCCGCGGCAGGCTGTACCTCGCCGAACGGGATGCGGCGGAAGACGACCGCGGGCGCCGGCCGCCGGATCTTGACGGCGCGATCCGCTGACGGTACGCTCATCGCCGCGCCCCCAGCCCGCATGCGGCTCTCCATCATCATTCCGGTCTTCAACGAACGGGCCACGGTTCTGCAGGTGGTCGATCGCGTCGCGGCGCTCGACTGCGACAAGGAGATCATCGTGGTCGACGACGGCTCGACGGACGGCACGCGCGCGCTGCTCGCCGCACGCGCCGCCGGATCGGACGGGTCCGCCGAGACGGGCGGAAGCATCACGCTGGTGGAGCACCCGGCCAATCGCGGCAAGGGAGCCGCGCTCGCCACCGGCCTGGCCCGGGCGACGGGAGAGTACGTTATCGTCCAGGACGCGGACCTGGAGTACGACCCCGCCGACTACGGAGCGCTGCTCGCGGTGGCGGAGGCGCGCGGGGCGGCCGCCGTCTACGGCTCGCGCTTCCGGACCGCTCCGCGGAGAATGTCCGTGCGGCACGTCGTCGGGAACCGGCTGCTCACCAGCCTGACGAACCTCCTGTACGGATCGGCCCTGACCGACATGGAGACGTGCTACAAGCTGGTTCGCACGAGTCTGCTGCAGGAGCTCGGCATCGCCTGCAACCGGTTCGACGTCGAGCCCGAGATCACGGCCAAGCTCCTGAAGCGGGGCGTCACCATCCACGAGGTGCCGATCAGCTACGAGGGGCGCAGCTTCGCCGAGGGCAAGAAGATCTCCTACGTGGACTTCGTGTCCGCGGTATGGACGCTGCTGCGGCTGCGGGTCTCGGGCTGAAACGCTCCGGCCTCAGCGCGGCGTGCGGCGCACGCCCCGGTACAGCCGGCCGTGCCGGGTGCTCCGCAGCTCGTCGACCGCGTAGCCCTGCTCCCGGATCGCCGCCACCACGTCCTGCTCCCAGCCCTTGGTGTTGTGCGCCACGTACCAGACCCGGTCCGGCCCCAGCCGGCGCACGAACCGCTCCACCATGGCCCCCTGCGAGCCGCTTCGGGGCAGGTGCAGCGTCCGGTCCCGAATCAGCGTGACGGCGGTCCCGTAGCTGGCGTTCTCGCCGGGCGCGGACGCCACGGCCCAGGGACCGTAGAACGCGGTCAGGAAGATCCCGCTCTCGGAGAGCACCAGGGCATCGCGGTCGTCGATCCGGACCGCCATGTGATCGACGAGCGGCACGTCGTCGGTGTCGAAGTACCAGGCGTCCACCGGGCGGGCCAGGGCGAACGCCACGACGGCGGCGGCCGCCGCGAGCCGGAACCGCGCCGGCCGGGGCAACGCGGCCGTGGCCGCCTGAATGCCGGCGGCGAAGAGGCAGATCGCGACGGGGAAAGCGAAGACGTCGGTGCGCCCCATGCCCAGCGGATAGATCCACAGCACGCTCGCGGCGACCCGCTCGGCGTAGAAGCAGAGGACCACCAGGCCCAGGAAACGCGTGGGCCGTTGCGCCAGCAGCCACGCCAGTCCGAGAAGGAGGAACGGAAGCGGCCACGAAACGGTGCCCGGATTCAGGTTCCATCCCGTCCCCCAGCCGGGCAGGCTGATCTCGAGCAGATACCGGCCGTTCTCGGCGAGGAAGCCGATCGCGGCGGCGACCGAATCGAGCGGCATGAACCCGTCGGCGAACAGATCGCGCGCGTTCGGGTTGGAACGGTTGCGCAACAGCACGTAGGCGGCGAGCACGGCCAGGTCGTACGCGGCGGCGATGCCGAGCATCCTCGCGGCCCGCCCCCGGTCGCGCCGCCGGTCGCGGACCGCGTACGCCGCGCCCAGGTTGACGACCGGGAACGAGATGAACACCGAGGTGACCGAGAAGAACGTCGCCAGGCCGCCGCACAGCGCCACCCGCCCGAACCGGCGGGGGTCGGCCGCGGCGGCGTGCGGCGACAACCGCGCCGCCGCCCAGAGGAAGAGCGCCGTCACCAGGAACTCGATCGCGTACTGATGCACGTACACGGTGTAGTGCGCGAGCATCTGGTTGAGCGCGGTCACTCCCGCGGCCAGCGCCGCCAGGCCGTCTTCGCCGGTGACCGCCCGCACCGCGAGCGCCATCACCGGGATCGCGGCGATGCCGGCGGCGAAGGGCAGGAGCTGCAGGGACCACTCCGGGTCCGGAAACACCGTGTACAGCCCCCGCCAGAGCACCAGCAGCCCGGGACCGACGTGCAGCGGCGCCGTGAGCATGCTCCAGAGGTTCTCGGTCCGCATGATCGCGGCGTAGACGAGATCGTCGTACCAGAGCGAGCCCGGGTTCAGGCCCGGGAGGCGCGCGAGGACCGCCCGCGCCACGACCGCCCCCACCCCCAGCACCAGCGCCGCGCGCAGGGCCGCCGGCCCATGTCTTCCCAACGCCAGCGCAGCCAGCGCACGGCGGCAGCGGCCGGCGCCTCTCATCGCCGCCAACGGCGCCGCCGCCAGCAGCGGCAGGCTCCAGAAGAGCAGGACGCCCCAGCCGAGCAGCCGGACGTTGCCCGCCAGCCGGACCTCGTCCGGGCCGGGCGGATCGCGGAAGAGCCGGTGCGGGGCCAGCGCCCGGCGGCGGGCGCCGGGCGGCTGCCACGACAGCTCCATGGCATAGGCCCCGCCGTGCTGCGTGTAGTCCACCCGCAGCCGGTGCGCGCCGGCGGCCAGCGTGATCTCCCGGCCGACGGTGTGCATGTCGGCGGGCGGCACGCGGCGGACCACCAGCTCGTCGTCGAGCCACACGTCGAGGCGGTCGTCGCCGCCGGCGTAAAGGGTGAAGGTCCGCGTCTCGGGCACGTACCAGTACCCCTGCCAGCGCACGCTGAAGACACGCCGCGGCAGCTCCGGATCCGCGTCGATGAAGTCGAGCGTGAGGTCGCCGGTCACGGCCGTCAGCCGCGGCGCGCCGCTGAAGTCCGTTCCCAGGTAGAGGTGGCGAACCAGTCCGGTGTGCTCGCCCGATCGGCCGCCCAGAAACAACCACGCCGCGGTGAGCGCGATGCCGAGAGCGGCATGGACCGCGACCGCCGCCGCCAGCCGCCGATACCGCCGTCGCAGCGCCATCACGTCGCCGCCCCGCGCGGGCCGGGCCGCAGGCGCCCGCGAAACCGCAACCGCCAGGGCACCACGCAGGCCTCGGCCAGAATGCGGCTCGAGACCTTGCTGCTCCCCTGCCGCCGCTCGACGAAGACGATCGGCACCTCGTCTATGCGCGCGCCCAGGCGCGCCGCCTCGTACAACGTCTCCACCTGGAACACGTAGCCGTGCGACACGTGCCGCGCCAGCGGAAGCGCCGCCAGGACCTTGCGCGGCCAGCACCGGAAGCCGCTGGTGCAGTCCGCTATCGGCAGCCCCGTGACCGCGCGGACGTAACGGTTGGCGGCCCTGCTCAGGACCCGCCGGTGCAGCGGCCAGTCGACGACGCGTCCTCCCGGCCGATAGCGCGAGCCGACAGCCACGCGGCCCGCGCCGGCGACGGCCACCAGGGCCGGAAGCTGCGCCGGGTCGTGCGACAGGTCGGCGTCCATCTGGCAGATGAGCTGGGCGCCGGCGGCCAGGGCGCGGGCGAACCCGTCCAGGTAGGCGAGGCCGAGACCGCGCGGCGGGCGGCGGTGGATCACGTCGACGCGCACCCCGTGCCGCAGGACCAGCTCGTCGGCGACGTCGCCGGTGCGATCCGGCGAGCCGTCGTCCACGATCAGGAGGCGATACCCGTGCTCGAGCACCGCCGGAGCCAGGCGCCGGAGATTGTCGCGCTCGTTGTACGTGGGCACGACGACCGTCACGCGTTCCCGTTCGATGTCGTCCATCTACCCCGTCGAATGCCGTCCATCCACCCCGCTGGATGCCGTCCCTGCACCCGCTGGATGCCGTTCCCGCGCCCGGCCGCCCGTACGGTACCACGACCGGAACGGGGCCGGTTGCAGCCACTACAATCAGCGTGCATGGACGCGCTGATCCGCGAGACCCACGCCGCCGAACGGCGGCACTTCTGGTACCGCGGTTTCCGCAGCTTCGTGCGGCCGTTCCTGGCCGCCGCCGTGCGCGGCGGCCGGCCGCGGCGGCTGCTCGACGCCGGCTGCGGAACCGGCGCCAACCTCGGCCTCCTGGCGGAGCTCGGCGTCGCTTGCGGCATCGACCTGACGCTGTCGGGCCTGCGGCTCGGCCGGGAGCGCGGCGCCCGCCGCGTGGCGTGCGCCACCGCGTGCCGCATGCCGTTCGTCGCCGCCGTCTTCGACGTGGTGACGTCGTTCGACGTGTTGTACTGCCTCGAGGACGCGGAAGAACGCGCCGCGATCGCGGAGATGTTCCGGGTGCTCCGACCGGGCGGGGGCGCCGTCGTCAGCGTGCCGGCGTTCGAGGCGCTGCGCGGCGAGCACTCGGTGTTCGTCCACGAACGCAGGCGGTACACGCGCGCCGGGCTCCGCGCCGCGCTCGAGCGCGCCGGCTTTCGCATCGAGCGCCTGACCTGCACGAACGCCCTGCTCTTTCTGCCGCTGCTCGCGGCGCGCAGTTGGCAGCGCGCCCGCGGACTGCCGCCGCCCGCCGAGGCGCGCAGCGACTTCCGGCAGCCGCCCGCGATCGTCAACTCCCTGCTCGCCGCGTTGCTGCGTGCGGAGGCCCGCCTCGTCCGGCTCGTCGATCTGCCGTTCGGCAGTACGGTAGTCTGTCTCGCCCGCAAGCCCCGGCCGGAACCGCCCGGCGACGCCGCATGAGCCAGACGCCCACCCCGACCGACGCGCCGCCCGGCCTGACCGTCTTCTTTCCGGCCTACAACGACGGCGGCACCATCGCCAGCATGGTGGTCATGGCCGACCTCACCGCGCGAACGCTCACCGCCGACTACGAGATCATCGTCGTGAACGACGGCAGCCGGGACGCGACCGCGGAGGTGCTCGACGAGCTGACGGCCGCCTACCCCCGGCTGCGGGTGGTGACGCACGAGCGGAACCGGGGCTACGGCGCCGCGCTGCGGTCCGGCTTCCGGGCCGCGACCAGGCCCCTGGTCTTCTACACCGACGGCGACGCGCAGTACGACCCGCGCGAGCTGACCGTCCTGTGGGCGCACCTGACGGACCATCCCGAGGTCGACGTCGTGAACGGCTACAAGATCAGCCGGGCCGACCCGCTCCACCGGATCGTCATCGGCCGCCTCTACCACCATCTGGTCAGGCTCCTGTTCGGGCTGCGGCTGCGCGACGTCGACTGCGACTTCCGTCTGCTGCGGCGCGCGGTGTTCGAGCGCGTGACCCTCGAGAAGAGCAGCGGCGTCATCTGTCTCGAGATGATGAAGAAGCTCCAGGACGCCGGCTTCCGGATCGCGGAGGTTCCCGTTCACCACTTTCATCGCGCCTACGGCGTGTCCCAGTTCTTCAACGTCGGCCGCATCGTCCGGACGGCGCTCGACGTCCTGCGGCTCTGGGTCAGCCTGGTCGTGCGCGGGGAGCACCGCGCGGCGCCGGCCGGGGCCGCCGGGACGGCGGCGCGCGGGGCGGGAGCCCGGGAGCGGCGGGCCGCCGGCGTCGAACGCGACGAGGCGCACCGATGAGCTACGGGCGCTTCTACGACGGCCGCCGGGTCCTCGTCACCGGCGGGCTCGGCTTCATCGGCAGCAACCTCGCGCACCGGCTCGTCGCTCTGGGCGCCGACGTGCTGCTGGTCGACTCGCTGATCCCGGATTACGGAGGCAACCTCTTCAACATCCACGACATACGGAGCTCCGTCACGGTCAACATCTCCGACGTGCGGGACGCCAGCTCGATGCACCACCTGGTGCGCGACCGCGACGTGATCTTCAACCTGGCCGGTCAGGTCAGCCACCTCGACAGCATGCGCGACCCGTTCACCGACCTCGAGATCAACTGCCGGAGCCAGCTCTCGATTCTCGAGGCGTGCCGCAGGCGCAACCCGGGGGTCAAGGTCGTCTTCGCGGGCACGCGCCAGGTGTACGGGCAGCCCGAGTCGCTGCCGGTCACCGAGGAGCATCTCGTCCGGCCGGTCGACGTGAACGGGATCAACAAGGTGGCCGGCGAGTACTACCACCTGCTCTACAACGACGTGTTCGGCATCCGCGCCTGCTCGCTGCGGCTCACCAACGTCTTCGGACCCCGCCAGTTGATCAAGCACAACCGCCAGGGGTTCATCGGCTGGTTCATACGCCTGGCGGTCGAGGACCGGGAGATCGAGATCTTCGGCGACGGCTCCCAACTGCGCGACTTCGTGTACGTGGACGACGCGGCCGAGGCGTTCCTGGCGGCGGGGGCCTCCGACGCCTGCAACGGCCACGTGTACAACGTGAGCGGATCCGGTCCGTTGAGCCTGCGCGAGGTGGCCGCCCTGCTCATCGAGGCGGCGGGGACCGGCCGCGTGCGGTACGTCCCCTGGCCGGCCGGCAAGAAGGCCATCGACATCGGCAGCTTCTACGGCGACGCCGGCAAGCTCCGCGCCGCCGTCGACTGGCGGCCGCGGACCACCGTGCGCGACGGCCTGGCCCGCGCCGTGGAGTACTATCGCGCGCACCTCCCGCACTACCTGGAGGACCCGGCTCCGGCCGGCTGACCGTCACGATGCCCCCCCGCATTCCGTTCCTCGACCTGCGCCCGGGAGCGAACGCCCCGGAGGTCGCCGCAGCCGTCCGGCGCGTCCTCGACCGCGGCCGGTTCGTTCTGGGGCCGGAGGTGGACGCCTTCGAGGACGAGTTCGCGCGGGCCTCCGGCCTCGCGCACGCCGTCGGCACCGGCAATGGAACCGATGCGCTCGCCCTGCTGCTGCGCGGGCTCGGGATCGGGGCGGGCGACGAGGTGATCACGAGCCCCCTGTCGGCGGCGTTCACGGCGGTCGCCGTCGTGATGGCGGGAGCGCGGCCCGTCTTCGCGGACATCGATCCCCTGCGGCTGACCGTCGATCCGGCGACGGTCGAGTCGCTGATCGGACCCCGGACGGCGGCCATTCTCCCCGTGCACCTGTACGGGCAGCCGGCCGACATGGTCGCGTTGACGGCGGTCGCGAGGCGTCACCGGCTCGCGGTGGTCGAGGACTGTTGCCAGGCCCACCTCGCCACGTGCGGCGGGCGGCCCGTCGGCAGCTTCGGCGAGGGCGCGGCGTTCAGCTTCTACCCGACGAAGAACCTCGGCGGCGTCGGCGACGGCGGGGCGGCCTGCACCAACGACGCGGCCCTCGCGGCGCGGCTGCGCGCCCTGCGCAACGGCGGCCGGACGGCCGCGAACGAGCACGCGTCGCCCGGCGTGAACTCCCGGCTGGACGAGATCCAGGCCGCCGTCCTCCGGGTCCGGCTGAGCGCGCTGGGCGGACGTACGCGCCGGCGGCGCGAACTCGCGAGACGCTATCGGACGCTGCTGGCCGGCGGGCCGGCCGACGTCCCGCCGGAGTGCGACGCCGGCCACGTCTACCATCTCTTCCCCATACGCGCCGCTCTCCGGGACCGCGTGCGCGGCCGGCTCGACGCGGCCGGCATCGGCACGCTGATTCACTATCCGACGCCGATCACGAGGCAGCCGGCGATGGCGCCGCACGAGCCGGCCGCGTGTCCGGTCGCCGACGCCGTGTGCGGCACCGTGCTGTCGCTGCCGCTGCACCCGGACCTGTCGGAGGCGGACGTCGACGTCGTGGCCGACGCCGTGCGCACCGCCACGTCCCCGGAGCGCGCGCCATGAGGCCGAAATCGATGCGCGCGGGCGTGGCCCTCGCGCTCGGGCTGGCGTTCGTCGCGCACGCCGGGGTGTTCGGCTTCCGATCCCTGGCGGCCGAGCGGCGCATCCGCAGCGACGCGATGAACTACATCGAGGTCGCGCGCAACCTGTCGGCCGGCGAAGGACTGGTGCAGAGCGCGGTCGGATTCAACCAGCCGACTTTCTGGACGAGCGACTTCGCGACGGACTTCCCGCACAAGACCCGCTCGAGCCACAACGTCGGGTATCCCATGCTGATCGCGGCCGCCGCCGAGGTCACCCGCCTGGAGCACGCCGACGCCGCGCTCCTGCTCGGCGTCGGCTCCTACGTGGCGACGCTGGCGTTCGCGTTCCTGTTCGCGAGCCGCACCTGGGGCGCCGGCGCCGGCTTGATCGCCGCGGCGATCGTGGCGCTGCTGGCGCGCTGGTTCTTCCTCCGCGTCTGGGCCGGAACCGTCGCGGTGGCCCTGCTGCTGGCGCTGCTCGCGGTGCTGGCGAAGGGCGTGACGCCGCGCCGCTCGGCCGCCGCCGGCGTGCTCGCCGGCCTCGCGGTCACGGTGCGCAGCGGCATGGCGCCCATCCTGGTGCTGGGCGGGCTGGCGAGCCTGCTCGGCCGCGGCGGCAGGCTTCAGCAGTTGGCGCTGTTCTGCGCCGGGGCGGGACTGGGGCTGGCCGGCCTGCTCGCCGGCGAGGGACAGGCCTATCCCCCGCACCTGACCAGCGACGCCAGTTGGTTCGCCGCCGCTTCACCGGGCGCGCTGGTGTCCGGCTTCCTGCTGCAGATGCGCGAGGAGATCGGTGCGCTGATCGTCCTCGGCGGCGCCGCGTGGTGGCGCGCCCGGCGCGAGGGCGCCCCGCTCGTGCCGCCGGCGGCGCGGCTCGGGTGCCTGCTGGCCGCGGCGTGGATCGCCGGTTTCTCCACGTTCCTGGTGGCGGCGCGCCTGATCGTGCTGACCGACATGTGGAACCCGTTCGACGACCGCCTTACGGCACCGCTCCTGGTGGTGCTCTCGGTCTGCTACGGGGGCCTCCTCTGGCGCGCGCTCGGAGAGCGCCGGCGGCAGGCGGCCGCCGCCGCCCTGTTCGCGCTGTCGATGATCTGGTGCACCGCCGCCGACGCGCGCGTGCTGGCGGAAGGCCCGTACCGGTCGGACGCGTGGCGCATCAACCGCTCTCCGCTGTTGCTCTGGGTGGGACGCCACGTCGATTCCCGCGACTTCGTCGTCGGGACGGACGTGACGGAGGTGCCGTACTTCTTCCGGCAGGCGCCGGTGACCGTGTCGTTGACGTACTACCCCTATTTCGCGCGCGTTCCCGGAGCGCGGATCGACGCTCTGTTTCGCTCCCGCTGCGGCCGGTTCGACGCCCTGTACCTGCTGCTGCGCAAGAACGGCCGCGACTACGGCGGGTTCGTGCGGGGACTGCTGTCCGGACGGCCGGGGGAGCCCGGCACGCCGCGCGCGGGCTTCGCGCGGGTCGCCGACCTGCCGGACGGCATGGTGTTCCGCTTCGTGTCCTGCGACGGCGGCCCGCACCGCGCCGCACCTTGACGGCGCGATCCGCTGGCGGTACTCTGCCTGACCGGTGACCATACAGCTCAACGGCGAGGCGTTCGAGGCCCCCGGCCCGCTCAGCGTCAGCCGCCTGCTCGCGACGCTCGACGTCGACCCGCGCCGCGTGGCGGTGGAGCACAACCGGCTGGTCGTGAAGAAGGCGGCCTACGACTCGACGACCGTCGCCGCGGGCGACGAGGTCGAGGTGGTGAACTTCGTCGGCGGCGGCTGAGCTTGCGCCGCGGACACGACGCGGACGACGCCGGCCGACCGCGAACCGATTCCAATGCCTGATACGTCCTTGACCATCGCGGGGCGGACGCTCCGCTCGCGGCTCATCGTCGGCACCGGCAAGTACGCCTCGTTCCCGCTCATGGCCGAGGCGCACGCCGCGTCGGGGGCCGAGATGGTGACCGTCGCGGTGCGGCGCGTGAACCTGTCCGACCGCTCGCGCGAGTCGCTGCTCGACTACATCGACACGGACCGGTACGCCCTGCTGCCGAACACCGCCGGCTGCTACACGGCCGACGACGCGGCGCGGGCGGCCCGGCTGGGGCGCGAGGCGGGCCTGTCGAACTGGGTGAAGCTGGAGGTGATCGGCGACGAGCGGACGCTGTTCCCCGACAACGAGGCGCTGGTCGCGGCGACCGCGGTGCTGGTGCGGGAGGGCTTCGTCGTCCTGCCCTACACGAACGACGACCCGGTGGTCTGCCGCAAGCTGGAGGACGCCGGCGCGGCCGCGGTCATGCCGCTCGGCGCCCCCATCGGCTCCGGGCTCGGCATCCAGAACCCGAACAACATCCGCATCATCAAGGAGTTCGCCTCGGTGCCGGTGATCGTCGACGCCGGCGTGGGCACCGCCTCGGACGCCGCCGTGGCGATGGAGCTGGGGGCCGACGGCGTGCTGATGAACACCGCCATCGCCGGCGCGGAGAACCCGGTCGACATGGCCGCGGCAATGAAGCTGGCCGTCGAGGCGGGCCGGCTCGCGTACCTGTCGGGGCGCATCCCCCGCAAGCGCTACGCCACGGCGAGCAGCCCCGTCGAGGGCGTGGTCGGCACGTAGCAGCCCGTGGAGCTGCGCAAGCTCCGCAAGCGGCTCCGCATGCCCGGGAAGCGGCGTATGCGCAAGGTACGCGAGGTCGTCGGCATCTGCGCCTTCAGTGCCCTCGCGACGGGCGCGTTCGCCGATCCCGCACTCGGGCAGCAGCCGCCCACACCCGGCCCGCTGCCCTCCCGCGTACCGGTCGTCGAGGCGATCGAAGTCGAGGGAGCCGTGCCCGCGATGGTCCCCGAGTCGTTCGAGACGACACCGCCGGGTCACCCGCCGATTCACACCATCCCGTCGATGCCGATGCCGGCAAGGGAGGATGCCGGCGGGACGCGACGCTTCGACGGGCCGGGAGTCCCCGTCTCCTTCGACCTCGCGACGCGCGAGGAGACCGTCGGGGCCGACCCGGTGTTCGGCCGCGCCGGACGGCCGGGTCCCGACCTCGAGGGGGGCTATCCCGGCGTCCACGGCGGACAGGCCGAGGAACAGGTTCCCGCGCGCTTCGGCGACATGCGCCGGATCCCTCCCGACAGTCGGCGGCTCAGGCCCTGGAGCATGAACGCGAAGATCGTCCTGCGCTACGGCTCGCAGTTCTTCCTCTGCTCGGGGACGATGGTGGACGCCGAGGTCGTGCTCACGGCCGGGCACTGCGTGTACGACGACGAGACGAATGCGTGGGCGGACGCGGCGTGGGTCTATCCCGGCTGGGACGGCGCGGGCGCGCCGGACCGGACGGTCGAGCACTACGGGGCCGGCATCGCCGCCGGAATGCACTCGATCACCGGATGGACCCGGCGCGAGGACCTGAACTACGACATAGGCCAGATTACGTTGACCCGGGCCGTCGGCATGTTGACGGGGTGGTTCGGCACCGCCACCGGGGGAGAATGCGCAGCGATAGTGCGCTCCGCGTACCACAACGCGAGCTATCCGGCCCAGTCCTGCGGGAGCGGCCTGCACACCGGCAGGGACATGTACTACTGGAACGGCCGGTTCGACTCGTGTCCGGGCAACCTGCTGCAGATCGACAACAGCGGGAGCGGCTGCCTCTCCGTGCTCTGGGGAGGCATGAGCGGCAGCGGGGCCTACCTGGTGGACGGCGAGAGCCATTACGTCCACGCGGTCGTCTCGCACAGCGACCAGATAGACGGCGTCGACGTCGCCGGCAACTATGCGAAGCTGTACCGCGGGTGGAGGGAGAACATTCTCGACGACGTGGTCTCACGCGCGCGGGGGGGCGCGTTCGACCTGCAGGCGCTGGCCGCCAGGCTGGACGGGCCGGCCACGGTCGCGGCGGGCGCCGCGGCGACGCTCGTTCACATCGCCGCGAATCCCACCAACGGGCCCGCCGCCGGCGACTGGTTCTTCCGGATCTACCTCTCGACGAACAACGACGTCAGCTCCGCCGACACGTTGTTGGGTTCGCGCCGCTACCATCGCAGCTTCGGCCCGCTGGAATGGGTTCGAGTCGTTTCGCGTGACGTCACGATTCCGGCCGGCACACCCCCCGGCAACTACTTTCTCGGCGTGGTCTACGATTCGGCCACCGACCTGAACGACGCCAACAACGACACCGACGCCTGGGACGCGGCGCGCATCACGATAACGCCGGGAACGGGAGGCCCCGGCGGCGGGCCGTTCACCGACGATCCGGTCGTGGCCGGCACCACGGTCGTCAGGGCGGTGCACGTCACCGAGCTCCGGGAGCGCATCGACGCGCTCCGACTCTTCTACGGCTTGGGGGCGTTCCCGTGGACCGACCCCGCGATGAGGCCGGGCGCCACCCGCATCCGGGGAGTGCACCTGCGGCAACTGCGAGCGGCGCTCGACGCCGTGTACGACGCGGCGCGAATGAGCCGACCGCCTTACACTGGCACGGTGCTTCCGGGCTCGACCGCCATCAGGGCGGCGCACATCAACGAGTTGCGGCGGGCCGTCGAGCGCGTGGAGTGAGAACGGAGGGGAGGGCGCGCGGCACGGACCATTCGGTCGTGCTGCGGCTCGGGCCCCGAAGGGAAGGAAGCGTCATGCGGCGGCTCGCCTCGGTTGCGCTGTGCGGCGCCCTGACCGTCGCCGGTTGCGGCGACGACCCCTGCCTGCCGGCGGGGCCGGCCTCGCCGAGCGTCGTCGAAGCCGTCGAGACCGGAGGTCCGGGGCCGTTCGTCACCTCCGGAGACGAACCGATTCCCCCGCCGGATCATCCGCCCATCGACACCATTCCACATCTGCCGATGCCGGCGGTCGACGGTTCGCGACGCCCGAATTCCTCGAACGGTCCCGGAACCGCGGTCTCGGTGGATCGGGCGGGCCCCGTGGAACCCGTGGAGCCCGGCTGCGGCGTGTCGGCGCGCCCTCGCTCGCGCCGCTGAGGGCGGCGCTGTGATATCGTGTCGGTAGTCGAGCAAGGGTCTCCGCGGTGACGCAAACGCTGGTAGACACCGCGTTTGCCAGAACGGGTCATTCAGTCCCGAGTGGTGTTCCTGGCCTCCCGCTCGTTCCGAATACACATGCCTGCAAAACGACACAACATCCGCTTTCCGGCGTCCGACACAAACGGTCTCTCGCAAGACGAGACCTACTTCACGCTCGTCGATGCCAGCGGTGTGGAGACTCGGATCCGCTTCCACGACTACGACGCGATCTACGCACACCAAGGCTTGTACGAACAACTTTTCTACGATCGCTTGAAATGCCGTTCACCCGAGAAGGTCGTGGCTATCCTGCGCCATGCGATGGCCGAGGAACCGTGGCTCTTCAACGAATTGCGCGTCCTGGACCTCGGCGCGGGCAACGGCATGGTCGGTTCGGAGTTACAGAAGTTCGGCGTCGCTCGCCTCGTCGGCGTGGATATTTCAGCTCCGGCCGCCATGGCGACGGGGCGTGATCGACCCGGCGTCTACGACGACTTCTGCACGATGGACATGACGAGGATGAGCGATTCTCAGCATGAGCACTTGGCTAACTGGCGGCTCAATTGTCTGATCTCGGTGGCGGCCCTCGGCTTCGGGGACGTTCCCGTACGTGTGTTCGCTCAAGCGTTCAACCTTGTCGACGATGGCGGCTGGGTCGCGTTCAACATCAAGGAGACGTTCCTCGACGACCGCGACACGAGCGGATTCTCCGTCTTCATCAAGAGGTTGATCCTGAGCGAATACCTCGACATCTATCACATGGAACGGTACCGGCACCGGCTGTCTATCGACGGCCAACCGCTCTACTACTTCGGCGTTGCCTGTCGCAAAGCGTGTCCGATTCCGCAGGCAATGCTCGAAGCGATGTAAGACCGCCGCTTACGCCGGTGGGCTCCGCGGCCTTCGTCGGCGCCCAATCGAGCGTCGCGCAACGACGACCCCGCGCGCGTCGCCGGCGGTGGGGACCATCTCGGTGATTCCTTCCGTGTCGGGATTCCTCAGCTCGCAAAGATGTCGTCCAGCTTCAGCCGCAGCCCGTCGAGCACCGCCGTCCGCAGGGTGTCCCGGCGCTCGAAGGTCTCGGCGAGCTCGAGCCTGCCGTCCCGTTGCCGATGCACGGCGATGGTCTCGCCCATCGGATCGACGATCCAGTACTCGAGCACGCCGTGTCTGCCGTACAGCTCGTGCTTGTAGCCCAGGTCGCGCTCGGCGGTGGACGGCGAGAGTATCTCGATCACGAGGTCGGGCGCTCCCCGTACGTTCTCGTCGGTGAGCGTGTGCTCGCGCGCGCGCGAGATGAACAGCAGGTCGGGCTGCACGATGTCCGTGTCCGACAGAACGACGTCGAACGGGGCGACGTACACCTCGCCCAGCCCGTGTTCCTCGGCGAAATTGCCCAGTTTCAGGTGGAGCCTGGATAGCACCTTCTGGTGCTTCCTGTTCGGTGCGGGAACCATCATCAGATTGCCGTTGAGCAGCTCGTAGCGCTCGTCGTCCGGTGTTGCGCAGTAGTCCTTGTAGGTCCGTCTGACGGTGCCTTGAGTCGTGGTGGCCATGGGCGTGCTCCTCGGCTGGGTACCACTCGTCAGGTGGAATCCGGCTTTCTCCGGCGCTCGCCATCCTCCCGTGTCCGAGCCGGGGTGTTCGCCCCGCCGCTGATGATGGCTTGGTTCCACAATTCGGGAGCCTAGCATGCCTGCTAGCATGCCTGGCACGCGGACCCGTTCCCGCCCCGGCGTGGCCGCGAATCAGGGCGAGGCTGCCTGCCAAGTCCGATGGTTCCCGCCATCCTGAGACACGACGGTCAGCGTCCACGCGCCACGTGCCGGCGCCGAAGGTCCCGCCCTTGGGAGGAGGTGGCGGCTACGGTCCGCCGAGCGCTTGCGCGGCGTCGCGCAGTTCGGTGAAGTGCCTCGCCTTGATGGGCGTGCCCGGGCCCAGATCGGGATCGGACCAGCCGGGCGGCGTCCGGCCGCACCGCTGATACGCCGCGGCCAGGGCGGTCCGCGGCTGCGTGACGTGCACGGCGCGTATCGGGGTGACGCCGGGGACGATGTCCGGATCCGTCCAGGAGACGCCGGCGAGTCCGCACTGGCGCCGCGCCGCGTCGATGCCGGCGCGCAGCGCGGCGAGGTGCACGGTCCTGGCGGGGCCTCCCGGAGCCGGGCCGAGGGCGGCGAGCGCGTCGACGATGCCGGCGCCCGAGTCGCGGTCCCAGGCTCCCGGCGCCTCGATGTCGAGCGCCGTGTCCTGCATCGCCCGCAGGAGCTGGGCGCGCGTCAGCGAGTCGGGCCCGCCGGCCGCCTGCAGCATCAGCGCGGCGATGGCCGCGGCGTGCGGCGCCGCCGCCGAGGTGCCGGTGAATACACCCAACCCGGGCGTCGCGGTAGACACGCGGTCCGCCGCGGTCACGTCCGGCTTCTGCAGGAGCATCCCGCCGGTGGCCGAGAAGTCGCCCGGCGTAATCGCGCTGCCGTCTGGACGATAGAAGATGCGCCGCGGGCCGTCCGAGCTGAGCCGGTTGACCGACTCCGTCCCGTCGAAGACGCCGCCCGCGCCGCCCGCGGCGGTCACGTCCGTCGACGCCACACCGATGGCGTTGGCCGCCGCCGCGTGGTCGTACATCTGGCCGTCGGTCACGAAGGTCAGCCGGCCGCCGTGCGTGTTGAGATGCAGGAGACGGCCCTCGCCCGCCACCCTGACGACGAGCAGGCGCCAGCGCGTCAGGTCCACCCGTTCGCCCGTGGCGACAAGCTCCACCCTGGGTATGCACTCCACCGGGTCCTGCGAGCCGTCCTGCACGTCGGTCCCCGACACGCCCGTGTGGATCAAGGCTTCGTCCGGATCCAGCAGGTAGAGGTCGTAGTCGTTCGCGGACGCGCCGAGCGGATCGGACCACTTGAGGCACATGGGGCTGAAGGCATAGGTCGTGATCCGGTTCAGGTTCGCGCCCCGGGCGTTGTACCGGTGGGATGTCCCTACGAGCTTGCCGCCTATCGTGAAGGGAATGCCCGCGTCGAAGTCGCCCTCCCAAACGCCGGACGTCCCGTCGTTCAGGTTGCCGTTGTTGCCGCCCGCGGAAAAATAGATGCAGCCGGCGGTGGCCGCGGCGTTGATCCCCTGCGCGACGACGCCGTCCTGGAAGGGGGGCTCGAAGAGATAACCAACGTCGTCCACGATGACGTCGGCGCCCGCCGCGCACAGCGCCTCGATGTTGGCGGCGAACTGCGCCTGACCGTTGAAGGCCGTCGCGAAGTACAGGTCGGCACCCGGCGCGAGGTCGTGGACGATCTCGAGCATCGCCGTGCCCTCGTTCTGGATGTCGGTATCTTCCGCGCCCGCCTCACGGGCCTGTCCGGGCAGCACCGTCACCGTGGCCGGCAGGTCGCCCGACGCCTGCCGCTCGGCGAGCCCGTCCACGCCGTCCGAGAGCACGCCGATGCCGATGCCGGTGCCGTCGACGCCGTACTGTCTCCGCGCCTGGTCGGCACGGTGGGCGACGTCGCCCTCCGAGGTGTTGACCTTCCTCGGCACGGCGGGACCCGCGTCGGCGGCTCTGGTCGCCGCCTGGATCGCCGCTGCCGCCTGCCCGCGCGTGACCGCCTCGTCGGCGGGCCGGATCGTCTGCACGTCGTCCAGCTCGGCCAGCGCCTCGACCGCCGCCAGCGGCAGCCGGGCGCGGACGGCGTCGTAGCGCGGGACGCTGCTGAGCACCGACCCGCCGAGCGCTTCGATGCGGGCGAGCACCGCGGGCGTGACGCCGGCCCGCACGTCCACCAGAACCGTCCCGTCCGCCGCGACCGCGACCGCGGACAGCCGAAGCGCCGACCCGCCGGCGATCTCCTCGCCGCGTGCGACCCGCGCCGCGTGCAGCAGGTGCGAGCTGACCTTCCGCTGCGCCGGCGTACGCTGCGCCTTCTCCGCCAGCAGCGCCTCGATCTGCCGGCCGAGCGCCGGCGGCAGCTCCGGTCCCGGTTCCGGAGCCGCCTGCTGCTGCGCACCCCCGGGCCAGGCCGCCAGCGCGGCGACTACCGCCGCGCCGAGCGGCAGGACGAACCTCCACGCAGACCGCGGTACCCAACGACGCTCATTCCACTCAAGAAACGGCATGTTCTGAGATCTTTACGGAAAATGGCCATTCCAAGGCGAGCCGCTCGACGCTTGGCGGTGTTCGCGATCCTTCCCGGCAACGGCTACCCCGCCGCGAGCCGCTCGACGTCGGCGTCCACCATCATCCGCACGAGCCCCTCGAAGTCGACGCCCGGCCGCCAGCCCAGCTCCGCCGCCGCCTTCGCCGGGTCGCCGATGAGGTGGTCCACCTCGGCCGGCCGCAGCAGCGCCGGGTCGGTGCGCACGTGCGCGCGCCAGTCGAGACCGGCGTGCGAGAAGGCGATCTCCACGAGCTCCTGCACGGAATGGCTCCTGCCGGTGGCGATCACGTAGTCGTCGGCGGCGTCCTGCTGCAGCATCAGCCACATGGCCCGGACGTAGTCGCCGGCGAAGCCCCAGTCGCGGCGGGCGTCGAGGTTGCCGAGCGACAGCGAATCGGCGAGGCCCAGCTTGATGCGCGCCGCCCCGTGCGTCACCTTGCGGGTGACGAACTCGAGGCCGCGCCGGGGCGACTCGTGGTTGAAGAGGATGCCGGAGACCGCGAACAGGTCGTAGCTCTCGCGGTAGTTGACGGTGATGTAGTGGGCGAAGACCTTCGAGACCCCGTAGGGGCTGCGGGGATGGAAGGGCGTGAGCTCGGTCTGCGGCGTCTCGCGCACCTTGCCGAACATCTCGCTGGACGAGGCCTGGTAGACCCGGATCGACGTGTCCACCTGCCGGATCGCCTCCATGACGCGGGTGACGCCCTGCGCGTTGTACTCGCCGGTCAGCAGCGGCTGATCCCAGGAGGCGGGAACGAACGACATCGCGGCCAGGTTGTAGAGCTCGTGGGGCCGGACGTCGTCGACGAGGCGGATCAGCGACAACTGGTCGAGGAGATCGGCCGGGCGCAGCTCGATGCGGTCGAGCAGGTGCTCGATGCGCCAGTGGTTCGAGGCGCTGAGGCGGCGGGTGACGCCGACCACCTCGTAGCCCTGCTCGAGGAGCAGCTCGGCCAGGTAGGAGCCGTCCTGCCCGGTGATGCCGGTGACGATGGCGCGCTTCGACACGTCGGATTACAGCCTGAAGATGTGCGCCGCGTCGATCCCGGCGAGCGCGTTGCGGGTGTCGACCACCAGCGGCGCGCGCCGGGCGACGTCCCGGTAGTCGACGCCGCGATGGTCGGTGGTGATGACCGCGCAGTCGATGCCGCCGGCCAGCGCCCGCTCGGCCGCGACGGCGTCCAGCGCCGCCCGCCCCACCCGGACCGACGGCACGAACGGGTCGCTGTAGGTGACCTCGGCGCCGCGCCGCAGCAGCAGCTCCGCCACGTCGATGGCGGGCGACTCGCGGATGTCGCTCACGTTCGGCTTGTAGGCCATCCCGAACAGGTGGATGCGCGATCCGCGGAGCGCGCGCGAGCGGCTGTTGAGCGCCTCGGCCACCCGCTCGACCACGTAGCGCGGCATGCCCGCGTTGACGTGGCCGGCCAGCTCGATGAAGCGGCTCTCGAAGCCGTTCTGGCGCGCCTTCCAGCTCAGGTAGAACGGGTCGATCGGGATGCAGTGGCCGCCCAGCCCCGGCCCCGGATAGAACGGCATGAAGCCGAACGGCTTGGTCCTCGCGGCGTCGATGACCTCCCAGACGTCGACCCCGAGGTCGCGGCACATCAGCGCCAGCTCGTTGACGAGCCCGATGTTGACGGCGCGGAAGGTGTTCTCCAGCAGCTTGACCATCTCGGCCACCCGCGGCGACGAGACCGGCACGACGGTGTCGACGACCAGGCGGTAGAGCGCGGCGGCGGTCTCCGTCGAGCGGGCGTCCACCCCGCCGACCACCTTCGGGATGTTCCGCGTGGTCCACTCCGCGCTGCCCGGATCGACCCGCTCGGGCGAGAAGGCGAGAAAGAAGTCGGCCCCGGCCCGCAAGCCGCCCGCCTCGAGCCGCGGGCGCACCACCTCGTCGATGGTGCCCGGATAGGTGGTCGACTCCAGCACGACGAGCTGTCCCGGGCGCAGGTGCGCGGCCACCTGCTCGACCGCGGCGATGACGTACGACAGGTCGGGATCGCGCGTCTTCCGCAGCGGCGTCGGCACGCAGATGTTGACGGTGTCCACGGCGTCCAGCGCCGCGAAGTCGGTCGTCGCCGAGAGGAGGCCCGCCTCGACCGCCGACCGCACCTCGGCGGCGGGCACGTCGGCGATGTACGACTCCCCGCGCGCGATGGCCGCGGTCCGCTCCGCATCGACGTCGAGGCCGACCGCGGGCACGCCCGCCCGGGCGAAGGCCACGACCAGCGGCAGCCCGACGTAGCCGAGACCGATGACGCCGGTGCGCGCCCGGCGCGCCGCGATGCGCTGGAGGAGGGATTCGGCCACGGCGTGAGAGTATATCGCCGATGACCGACCCCACCCCGGAGCCGATCGACGCCGCGATCGTGGGCGGCGGCGTCGTCGGTCTCGCCGCGGCGTGCGCGGTGGCGGCTCGCGGCCGGACGACGTGCCTGATCGAGCGGCGGACGCGTCCCGGACTCGAGGCGAGCACCCACAACAGCGGCGTCGTCCACGCCGGCATCTACTATCCGCAAGACTCGCTGAAGGCCGTCCTCTGCGTCGAGGGCCGCGAGCGGCTGTACGCCTTCTGCGACGCGCACAACGTCCCCTGCGAGCGCTGCGGCAAGCTGATCGTCGCCTCGAGCGCGGACGAGGCCGCCGCGCTCGAGGCGCTCGAGGCGCGCGGCCGCGCCAACGGGGTCACCGACCTGCAGGTGGTCGATCGCGCCTTCGTCCGGCGGCGCGAGCCGCACGTCGAAGCGGCGGCGGCCATCTGGTCGCCGTCGACCGGCATCGTCGAGGCGGAGGCGTTCGTGCGCGCGCTCGCGCGGGTCGCGGCTTCGCGCGAGGTGGCGCTGCTGCCCGGCGCGGGCGTCGACGGCGGGGACGGCCGCCCCGGCGGCGTCGCGGTCCGGACCGCGCGCGAGACCGTCCTCGCGCGCGCCGTGGTCAACGCGGCGGGTCTCCACGCCGACGAAGTGTCGGCCGCGCTGGGCGGCGAGGAGCTGACCATCCACCCGGTCCGCGGCGACTACGCGGAGCTGGTCCCGGCGGCGCGGCACCTGGTGAACGGCCCGGTCTATCCGCTGCCGGACCCGAGCGGGCACGGGCTCGGCGTGCACCTGACCCGCACCACGTGGGGCAGCGTGACGCTGGGCCCCACCGCCCGCTACCAGGCCCGCAAGGACGACTACGAGTCGGACCGCGAGCCGCTGGCCCGCTTCCACGCCGCGGCGCGGCGGCTGCTGCCCGCGCTCAGGCTCGACCAGCTCCGCCCCGGCGGCAGCGGCATCCGCGCCCGCGGCGCCCCCGCCGAGCGGACGTTCTCGGACTTCCTGATCCGGCGCGACCGGCGCCAGCCGCGGCTGGTCCACGCGGCGGGCATCGACTCGCCGGGGCTGACGGCGTCGCTGGCCATCGCCGAGCGGGTCGCGGACCTGGTGGAGGAGACGCTGCGGTAGTGGGGCGGAGCCCTGCGGCCGGCTGTCAGCCGACAAATCGGCGGCCGTCCCCCGTCTACCCGGTTCCGGCACCCAACCGGAGCCGGGCGTAGCGGGCCACGGCGTCCCGCCAGTGCGGCATCTCGACCCCGGCCGCGGCGAGCTTGCGGTTCGACAGGGCGCAGAAGCGGGGGCGCGCGGCGCGCAGGTCCAGCTCGTCCAGGGTGATGCCGCGGATCGCGGGCTCGACACCGAGGCGCGCGGCCAACTCTCCGGTCACCTCGAACCAGGTGGCGTGGCCCGACCCGACGCAGTGGTACAGCCCGTGCGGCGCCGCCGCCCGCACCAGCGCCAGCGTGGCCGCGGCGACGTCGTCCACGTAGCTCGGCGAGACGACGCGGTCGGTGAACGCCCGGACCTCCCGCCCGTCGAGCAGCGCGTCGGCGATGCGATCGAGGCTGCTGCCGAGGCGGCGCCCGTCGGCCCCCGGCGCCAGCGCGCCGCCGCCGAACAGGCTCTCGACGCGCAGCACGTAGTGGCGCGCGTGCCGCGCGAACCATTCTCCCAACAGCTTCGACGCCGCGTAGACGCTCTGCGGATTGGGCGCGTCCTCTTCGCCGTACGGCTCGCGGGCGGTCCCGTCGAAGACGAAGTCGGTGCCGTAGTGGACGAGGACGGCGTCGATCTCCGCCGCCGCCCGGGCCAGCGCCCGGACGCCGAGCGCGTTGACCTCCAGGGCGGAGACCGGATCGTCCTCGGCGCCGTCGACGGCGTTGTACGCGGCGCAGTTGACGATGACGGCGGGACGCAGGTCGGCCGCCGCCGCCCGCACCTGCGCGTCGTCGGCGACGTCCAGATCGGCGCGCGCCAGCGGCGCCACGTCGTATCCGGCCGCGAGCACCCGCGCCACCGTCCGGCCGAGCTGGCCGCCGGCGCCGGTGACCAGCGCCCTCACCGCAAGCGTTCCTTCACCATGGCGCGGGTCTCGCGGTCGATCTGCCGGCGCTTGAGGGTCTCCCGCTTGTCGTAGGCCTTCTTGCCCTTGGCGACGCCGACGGTGACCTTCACCAGGCCCTTCCGGAAGTACATCCGGACCGGCACCAGGGTGAACCCGCGCTCGACCATCTTGCCGATCAGCTTGCGGATCTCCCGCCTGTTCAGCAGCAGCTTGCGGCGCCGCAGCGGCTCGTGCCCGCTGTAGCCGCGGTGGCTGTAGGGGCTGATGTGCAGGTTGTGCAGGAACACCTCGCCGGCCTCGACCTTGCCGTAGCTGTCCTTCAGGTTGACCCGCCCTTCGCGGATGGCCTTCACCTCGGTGCCGAGCAGGACGAGCCCCGCCTCGTAGGTGTCGTAGACGTGGTAGTCGTGCCGGGCCTTGCGGTTGTCGGCGATCAGGTGCGTGCCCGCGGAGGCGTCGGCGTTGGTCGGCGCTGGCATGGCGGTTCCCGGCGCTGGCACGGCAGCGCCCGCTACGGGCTCGCGGACGCGACGGGCCGGGCGGCCGCGAGCCGCGCGGCGAGCCGGACGGCGGCGATCATGCCCGACGCGTCGGCGACGCCCCGGCCGGCGATGTCGAAGGCGGTGCCGTGGTCCACCGACGTCCGCACGATCGGCAGCCCCAGGGTGACGTTGACGGCCCGGCCGAAGGCCAGCAGCTTGATCGGCACGAGGCCCTGATCGTGATAGCAGGCGATGACCGCGTCGAACTCGCCCAGGACGGCGCGCCGGAAGACCGCGTCGGCCGGGATCGGCCCGCTGACGTCGATGCCGCGCGAGCGGCAGCTCTCGACGGCGGGAGCCAGCACGTTCTGCTCCTCGTCGCCGAGCAGTCCGCCTTCCCCGGCGTGCGGATTCAGGCCGGCCAGGGCCAGCCGCGGCCGCGCCACGCCGAAGCGCGGCAGCTCGTCGTGGGAGAGGTCGACGGTCTTCTCCAGCCGCTCGCGCGTGAGCAGCGCCGGCACGTGGGCGAACGGCACGTGCACGGTGGCGAGCACCACCGACAGCGGCCCCGCGTGGAACATCATCCGGACGTCGGCGGCGCCGGTCAGCTCGGCCAGCAGCTCGGTGTGCCCGCGCCAGCGCAACCCGGCCCGCGCCCACGCCTGCTTGTTGATCGGCGCCGTGGCCATCCCCTCGATGCGCCCCGCCAGCGCGTCCCGGGTGGCGCGCGTCACCGACTGGTACGCGGCGCGGCCGGCCACCGCGGACACCTTCCCCGGCCGGATGCCGGCCACGAGCGGCTCGTAGAGCACGGGCTCGCAGACCTCCCGCACCGACGGGTCCGCCGCCGCCCGCTGCGCCACTTCCGGACCGATGCCGGCCGGATCGCCCGTGGTGATGCCGATGCGGGGAAGCGCCATGCCTGCAGACCGGCTGCCGCTCATGCGCCGCCGCAGCCGCCCGAGCCGCAGCCGCCCGAGCCGCAGCCGCCCGAGCCGCAGCCGCCCGAGCCGCAGCCGCCCGAGCCGGTGCGGCTGCACGACCCCTCGTGCGCGCAGCCGGCGAACTGCTCCCCCGCCGCGTTCGGCAGCTCGTAGCGCAGGCAGCACTTCAATCGGCCGCACAGGCCGGACAGCCGCGAGGGGCTGAGGCTGAGGTTCTGGCGCTTGGCCATCTTGATCGAGATCGGCTCGAAGCCCCGCAGCCACGTGGTGCAGCAGAGCGGGCGCCCGCAGGAGCCGTACCCGCCGAGCAGCTTCGCCTCGTCGCGGGCGCCGATCTGGCGCATCTCGATCCGGCAGTGGAACTCGGTCGCGAGATCGCGCACCAGCTCCCGGAAGTCGACCCGCCCGTCGGCCGTGAAGTAGAACACGAGATGGGCGCGGTCGAGCTGCTGCTCGGCCCGCACGAGCTTCATCGGCAGCCGGTGCTCGCCGATCTTCATTGCGCAGGTGCGATAGGCCTCCCGCTCGCGGCGACGGTGCTCGACCCGCGCCGTGACGTCCTGCGGCGTCGCCCGCCGGACCATCCGGTCGGCGGACGTGGGGGGCGGCGCGACCCGCTCGGCGGTCTGGGGAAGGGTCGCGACGACCGTGGCGTACGCCCGCTGGTCGCCGCGGGCGACGACCACCTCGTCGCCCCGCTCGAGCGGGGCCTCGAAGTCGACTCCTTCCAGCAGGAAACGACGGACGCGTCCCACGGGGTCGAACTTGACGCTCACGAAGGACGGTGCGGCAGAGCTCATCATCGCATCTTAGCAGCCCGTGCTCCTACAACCGGCTCGCGACCCAGTCGGCCACCACCTTCGGGCTCACGTTCCGATCCACCGCGTCGAGCGCCTCGTCCACCGCCGCGAACGCCCGCGGCGCGCGCGCGCCGTCCCAGGTGGCGGCCAGCTCGCGGACCTGGGCGTCCAGATCGGCGTTGGCGAGCCGCGCGCCGGCGCCGGCCGACACCAGCGCGGCGTCGCGGAGCAGCGACGCCAGCATCCGCAACCGCTCGCGCAGCTCCTGCCGGTCCGCGGCCGGGGCGCGCTTCGACCCCTTGCCGGCCGCAAAGTCCCGCGCGCCGGCCAGGCGCGCCCGCGCGTCGCGCGCCGCCGCCACCGACCGCAGCAGTCCGACCGCGGCATCGCGGGTCCCCCGCCGATCCCCCGACGCCGCCTGCAGGGCGCGGCCCGCGCTGCCCCCGGCCGCCGCGGCGGCCGGCACGGCGGCCTGCTCGTCGATCCCCTGCGCGACCAGAATCTGCGCGATCTCGCCGGCCGCGAGCAGGCCCAGCCGCAGGCGGGGGCAACGCGACCGGACCGTATCCAGCAGCATGTCCGGCCGCGCGGTGACCAGCACGAACTGCGAGCTCGGGGGGGGCTCCTCGAGCGTCTTCAGGAGGGCGTTCTGGGCCGGCGGCACCAGCAGGTCGGCGCCGTCGACGATGATCAGCCGGCGCCGCCCCTCGAACGGCCGGTAGCCCACCTGCCGGATGGCCACCCGCACCTGATCGATCGTGATCGACCCGCTCTCCCCCGGCGCGAGGGCCAGCACGTCGGGGTAGACGCCGCTGGCAATCCGCCGGCAGGCCGAGCAGGCGCCGCAGCCGTCGACAACCGGATCGGAAGCGTCACGGCGCGGGGCGCCGCAGTTCAGCGCCTGCGCGACGGCGTCGGCCACCAGCCGCTTGCCGACCCCGGCCGGACCGGTCAGCAGCACGCTGGGAGGCAGCGAATCCCGCGCGACGGCGCGCGAGATGCGCGCGATCACCCGCCGATGGCCGACGATGGCGCGGAACGGCATGGCCCCTGCCGGCATCGTAGCACAGCGGTTCGGCGCCTCTTTCCCGCGCGGCGCATGACGGCCGGGCCGTCACGGCGGCGGGTTGCGCAGGACCCAGCTCGCCGCGTCCATCAGCGTCTCGGCGACCGCGTCGGCCCGCAGGTCCGCGGGCGGCGCCTGCTCCTGGGTGCGCCCGTACCCCGTCCGGACCAGGACGCCCCGCGCCCCGGCGGCGCGCGCCAGGCTCACGTCGCTCCACTTGTCGCCGATTACGACGGAGCGGCCGACGTCGAGGCCGAGCTCCCGGGCCGCCCGGTGGACGAGGCCCGGCAGCGGCTTGCGGCAGTCGCACACCCGCCGGTAGGCGGGGACCGGAGCATGCGGCTCGTGGGGGCAGTAGTAGTGCCCGTCGAGCCGCTCGCCGAGCGCGGCGAGCCGGCCGTCGATCACGCGCCGAATCTCCTCGACGAACGACTCGGCCACGAAGCCGCGCGCCACGCCGTCCTGGTTGGTGACCACGACGATGGCGTAGCCGGCGCGGCGCAGGAGCCGAACGGCGTCGAGGCTCCACGGATACAGCGTCAGCCGCTCGAGGCGGTCGACGTAGCCGACGTCCTCGTTGAGGGTTCCGTCGCGGTCGAGAAAAATCGCGGGTCTCACGAATCACCCCCCGTTCCGGCGTGCGGCACGGCTTTTTTTTCACGGATGTTGCGGTATCGACACATCTCGATAAGAATAGGCACCCCATGTTGCGAACCGCCCCGGCCGTTGCGCTCGCCGCCGTCGGCCTGCTCGCGTTCGAGTCGCCTGTTCACGCCTATCTGGACCCGGGCAGCGGCAGCATGCTGCTCCAGGTGCTTCTCGGCGGCTTCGCGGCGGTCGGCGTCGCCATCAGACTCTACTGGCAGCGCGGGACGGCGCGCTTCCGCCGGAAGCAGGTCGAACGCGGCAGGCCCCTGTAAGCGGTGCCGAGCGGACCTCCGCGCTTCGACCCCGGATCGTTCCGGGACCCCGACACCCGGATCTTCCACCACGACGGCGCGGTGTTCCGCGCCCTCAGCGCACGCGCCCTGGCCGACTGGCGGCGGCTCGCGGATACCCGCTTCTTCGGACGGCTGTCCGCCGCAGGCCGGCTGATCGGCACGCGGGAGACGAACGGCCGGGCCCTTCCGGAGCTGGGCGCGGCCTGGGCCGCGGTGCTGGAGCACGAGCGCCTGCCGGTGGTTTCCTATCCGTACGAATGGTCGTTCGGCATGCTGCAGGACGCGGCCCTGCTGCAGCTCGACCTGATCCGGGCGGCGCTCGACGAAGGCATGACGCTCAAGGACGCGACGCCGTTCAACATCCAGTGGATCGGCAGCCGGGCGACGTTCATCGACATCGGCTCGTTCACGGCATACGAACCGGGCGCCCCCTGGGCCGGCTACCGCCAGTTCTGCGAGGCCTTCCTCTATCCGCTCCTTCTCCAGGCCTACCGGAACGTCCCGTTCCAGCCCCGGCTGCGCGGCCGCCTCGACGGGATGAGCGCCGCGGAATGCCGATCGTGCCTTTCCTTGCGGGACTACCTGCGGCCCGGCGTGCTGGCGCACGTCCACCTGCAGGCCAAGGCGCAGGCCCGCTACGAGGACTCGGACGTCGACGTCGGGGAGGCGCTGCGCGCGGCCGGTTTCGGCGCCGGGCTCATCCGGAACAACGTCTCCCGGCTGCGCCGGACGGTCGAGGGGTTGCGCTGGACACCGGCGCGTTCGGCCTGGTCGGACTACCAGCGGACGCACACCTACGACGACGCCGACCTGGAGCGCAAGACCGGCTTCGTGCGGCGGGCCCTGCGGACGCGGCGCTGGTCCCTGGTCTGGGACGTCGGCTGCAACACCGGCGTCTATTCCCGCCTGGCGGCCGGCCACGCGGACTACGTCCTGGCCCTCGACGCCGACCCGGTCGTCGTCGAGCGGCTCTATCGGGCGCTGCGGGACGAGGCGCGTTCGACCATCCTGCCGCTGGTGGCGGACGTCGCCGATCCGTCGCCCGGACTGGGGTGGCGCGGGCGGGAACGCCGGCCCCTCGACGACCGCGGCGCCCCGGACCTGCTGCTGTGCCTCGCGCTGGCGCATCACGTCGTCATCGGCCGCAACGTCCCGCTCGCCGACTTCGTCGCCTGGCTGGCGAGCTTCGAGGCCGAGGTGGTCCTGGAGCTCGTCGATCGCGGCGATCCGATGGTGGAGCGGCTGCTGCGCAACCGGCGCGGCCAGGCGATCGACTACTCTCGCGCCGCCGCCGAAGCGGCCCTGGCGGACCGCTTCGAGGTGCTGGCGCGCACGGAGCTGGCGTCGGGGACGCGGACCGTCTATCACTGCCGGCCGACGACTCATGCGAAACGGTAGCGCGCGGGAGCAATCGCCCTGGCTGACGGCGCTGCACCTGGCCGGCCTGTGGACGGTCGCCGTCGCGCAGCCCCTCCTCGACCTGCTGGGACGCACGCCGGAGTTCTTCATCGCCCACGACGCGCGCCCCGGCGACCTCGTCGGCCTGTCGATCCTGCTCTGCCTGGCGGGACCGGTCCTGTGGCTGCCGGCGCTGTATGCCGGCCGGCGCTGCGGCCCCCGGCCGTTCGCGGCGGCGGCCGGCGCCGCGGTGGGCGTGCTGGCCGCGATGCTCCTGCTCACCGCGGTAAAGCAGGCCGCCGACCTGCACCGCGACCTGTCGTTCGCGGTCGCCGCGGCCGGCGGCGCGCTGGCCGGCCTCTGGTACGTGCGCTCCGCGGCGGCGCGGCTGTTCGCCGCGTTCCTCTCGCCGGCGGCGGTGGTGGCTCCCGCCCTGTTCCTCGCGCAACCGGGGATCGCGCCCTTGCTGTCGAGCGCCGGCCCCGGCCCCGGTCCCCTGGAGATCGACGCCCCGGACCGGCCGCCGCCGGTCGTCGTCGTGGTCTTCGATCAGCTTCCGCTGGTCTCCCTGCTCGACGGCGGCGGCAGGCTCGATCGCGCGCTGTACCCCCACTTCGCCGCGCTGGCCGACGAGGCCGTATGGTTCCGCAACGCGAGCGCGGTGAGCGGCTGGACGGCGTCCGCCCTGCCCGCCATCCTCACCGGCGACTATCCGCGCCCCGAACGGTTGCCGACGGCGGATCACCACCCCGCGAACCTCTTCACGCTGCTGGGGGCGCACTACGACCTGCACGTCGAGGAACCGCTGACCGACCTGTGCCCCGAGACGCTCTGCCCGCCGGAGCGGGCGGGCGCCGGCGCCTGGTACGCCGCGGTCCTGAGCGACCTCGCGGTGGTCTACCTGCAGGTGGTCCTGCCCGCCGAGATCGCCGGCCGCCTCCCTCCGGTGACGCAGAGCTGGCGGGACTTCGCGGCCGGGGACGACCTCGCCGGCCGGTGGAACGGGTGGCGTGGCCAGGACCGCCGCAAGGCCGCCGCCGACGCCTTCATCGACGCGATCGACGCGGCCGCCGCCGACGCGCCGCCGCCGCTCCACTTCCTCCACACGCTGCTGCCGCACGAGCCGTGGGTCCATCTGCCGACCGGGCAACAGCACACCCTGTACCCGAGGATCCTCGGAAACGTCGGCGACTTGTGGCACGACGACGGCTGGGCGGTCACGCGCGACTACCAGCGGCACCTGCTGCAGGTGCAGTTCGCCGACACCCTGCTCGGCGAGCTGCTGCAGCGCCTGCGCGCGGCCGGGATCTACGACGACGCGCTGGTGGTCGTGACCGCCGACCACGGCGCCAGCCTGCGGCCCGGCCTGCCGTTCCGGCTGCCCACCGCGGAGACGTTCGCGGACGTGGCGGCCGTGCCCCTGCTCGTCAAGCGGCCCGGCCGGCGCCGGGGAAGCGTTTCGGACGCCAACGTCGAGACCATCGACATCCTGCCGACCATCGCCGCCGAGGCCGGATTTCCGCTGCCCCGGGAGACGGACGGAGCGAACCTCTTCGCCGCGGACCGGAGCCGGCGTCCCGCGAAGACGATGTTCCTGCCCGGGGACCGCGACCGGCTTCACGGTCCGGGCGACCTCGGCGACGCCGTCGCGCAGAGCGTCGCCCTCAAGCTCGAGCGGTTCGAATCCGGGGATCCGACGAGGCCCCGCCTGGGGGTTCACGACGACCTCGTCGGCGTTCCCGTGGCCGAGCTCCACGCGGAGCGGCCGGCCGGGTTCGGCGTGGTCGTCGACGCGCTCGAGCTGCTGCGCGGCGTCGAGCCGGACGGGTCGTTCCTGCCCGCGCACATCACCGGCCGCTTCGTCGACCGCGAACCCGGCGCCGACGTTCCTCCCCTCGCGGTCGCCGTCAACGGGGTGGTGGCGGCGGTCACCCGCATGTATCCCTTTCGGGCCTTCGGCCACGCCGCGCCGTGGGACGCGGTCATCGACCCGCGCGCGCTCGCGGCCGGCGCCAACGACGTCCGCGTCTTCGCCATCCGCGAGGAGGGGGACGGCACGGTCGTGCTGGAGGAGGCGTCCGACGCCGGATCCCGCCGGCAGCCGCTGAACCTCGTGCCCGAGCCGGCGGAGAGGCTCCACGGCGTCGCCTCGTCCGGGTTCCTGCCCACGCAGGCGACCGCGCATGGCGACGTGCGCTGGACCACCGGCGCGGCGCGCCTCTCGGTCCCCATCGATCCGCGGTCGCCGCCGTCCACGCTGACCGTCCGGATTCTGACGACCGGCCCGCAGAAGCGGCTGCGGCTCGCCGTCAACGGCTGCACGCTGTTCGAGGGCCCCGTTTTCGGCCGCTGGGTCGAGACCTTTCAGCTCCGGGGTTGCCGGCCGGCCTCCTCGTCGCTGGTGGTCACGCTGGACAGCAACGCGCACCTGAGCCGGGAAGTCCCCGGGCAGCGGATGGGCGTCGCGGTCGGCGCGCTGGAGATCCCGCGCGGCCGGCGGCGCTGACCGTCCGGGCCGGAGGCCGGAAGAGACTCGCGCGCGAGTCGGGAGAGGGGATGGCGGGGCCGACGAGACTCGAACTCGCGACCTCCGGCGTGACAGGCCGGCGTTCTAACCAACTGAACTACGACCCCGCAAGGTCAGGTGCGCAACCGGTGCGCAGAAGAACGATTATATCGCATTCCGCCGCCGCGGCGGATCCGGATCAGATGCCGAGACGCCGGAACAGCTCGGCCAGCCGGTCCAGGCGGGCGAACCCGCCGGCGGGGTTGTGATAGCCCACCGCCCGCTCGGCCGCGGTCAGGTCGCCGTACGGCTTCATCGGCTCGAACTGCGTCCCCTCGTGCCACTCGTTGAACGTCACGATGTAGACGAGGAAGAAGCCTTCCCCGGCGTTGTGCAGATCCTCGTCCAACTGGAGGACGAGATTGCGGCCCAGGGTCTCCTGCACCCGTTCCACCGCCGCCGCGTGCGCGCGCTCGCGGTCGCGCTCGTCCGACCAGTCGAGCGGTCCCACGTCCGGCACGAACCCGGGGTACACGGAGCGGCAGTCGATCGACGGCAGCCGCGGGTCGATCAGGTCGAGGCCGGGGTTGACGGGAAAGGTGAACGACAGGCCGCGCCGGGTCGCCTGCTCCGCGAAACCGCGCCACTCCGCCGCCTCGCTCCGCGGATCGTACACCGCGATGCCGTCCCAGCCCGCCCGCGACGCCCGCCGCACGGCGACGGTGTCGGCCAGCAGCGTCACGCGGTCGAACGTCCCCGCCAGCGCGGCCCGGGCCTCGTCGAGCGCGCCGCGCCACGTGTCGTCCGCGGTGTAGTCCGGAACGTAGCGCGTCACGCCGCGGCAATCGATCTCCGTGTACGGGAGCGTCGACCGGAACCACTTGAAGACCGGACCGCTGGATCCGTCGGCGCGCTCGTGCAGGAACAGCGCGTCCCAGCCGCGGCGTTCGCCGTACTCGCGGACCAGGTACCGGAGGTCGTCGCGGGTCCGCTCGACGCGCCGCGGATGGTAGGGCTCGATGTGGAACGTCACGTGGATGCCGTGGGCGCGCATGACGTCCATGACCAGCGGCACGGCACGGTCGGAGTAGCTCCCCACGCCCCACCAGCTCAGGTTGACGACGCCGGCCCCGGCATCGGCGATCCAGCGCGCGTGCCGCTCCAGGACCGCTGCCGAGCGCGAGTCGTAGGGTCCCAGCAGGGGCATGCTGCCGGCCGCGATGTCGAGGGGCGGCCGCCGGCGCCACTGGTCCCAGTGGCGGACCGGGTCGGCGCCGTACCAGGGGTAGTACTCGAAGACGAAGTGCCGCCGCGGATCGCGGTACCGCCGCCGCAGGATCCGCCCCAGCGCCTCCCACGGCACCGGGTCGACACCCGGCGCCGGCGGGGTCGGCAGCGCACGGGCGCGGCGCGGCGCGGCGGCCGGGGCGGCGCCGGCGAGGCAGGCTTCGAGAAACCCGCGGCGGGTCAGTTGCATGCGAGCGCACCCGGTGCTGCGCGGGGTTCCACCACGGAGTGCGGGGAACTGGTGGGCGGTACAGGATTCGAACCTGTGACAACCGGTGTGTAAAACCGGCGCTCTACCCCTGAGCTAACCGCCCGGCGCGGACCGCGGCCGGCAGGACTATAGCACTATGAGTCCAGCCGCTTCGGCGGCGCAGACTCAGGGCGCGAGCCAGGCCTTCGCGCACAGCAGCAGCACCGCGCCGGCGAGCCCGGCCACGGCCAGGTGCTCGCGGTTGGCGGCCGCGCGCCGGGCGCTGAAACGGCGTGTCGGGGGCGGAAAGTCGCCCGCCGCGTAACGCGCGTAGGCGTCGCCGAGGTCCGCCCGCAGGGTCGCCTCCTCGAGGCGGATCGCCGCCGCCGTCATGACCGCGAGATACCCGAGCACGACGCCCGCCACCAGCGGCGAGGCGGCGGCGACGACGAAGCCGGCCCCGATGGCGGCCGACCCCGCGTAGAGCGGATGGCGCAGCAGGCGGTACGGCCCCGACGTCGTCACCTCGCGCCCCTTGACGAGATGGCCGGCGGCCCAGATCCGCAGGCCCTCCCCCAGCAGCGCGATGGGGACTCCGGCGGCGATCGACCCCCACGACGGGCGGGCGCAGGCGAACGCCGCCACCGCCACGGCGAAGCCGGCGACCACACGGCGCCGGGCGACGTGGAACAGGAAGCGGAGGAACGGGTCGGCGTCGAGATCAAGCATGTCGAGCCAGGCGCCGGTCGACGGCGGCGCAGACCTGCTCGACGGAGACGGC
Source organism: Vicinamibacterales bacterium (assembly GCA_963662835.3). Classification (GTDB taxonomy): domain Bacteria; phylum Acidobacteriota; class Vicinamibacteria; order Vicinamibacterales; family UBA8438; genus WTFV01. Next base: position 3,066,609 of record CAXXVU020000002.1, on the reverse strand, counting down.
GTCGAGGCAGCCGGTGCGCGCGCGGCAGCGGCGCACCATGTGGACCGCGCGGCCGGACCCGGCCCGGCGCGCGGCGCAGACGCAGTCCGGAAACGCGGAGACGACCTCGTCGTCCGGCGCCCACGGCCCGTTGCGAACCGGATCGCTCGGGCCGTAGACGCCGACCACCGCGGTCCCGAGCGCGGCGGCCAGGTGCAGCGGTCCCGTGTCGCCCGACACGAGCAGGGCGCCGGCCCGCAGCAGCGCGGCCAGCTCCCCGAGATCCGTCGGGGGGGCCAGGACCGCGGCCCCGCCGGACGCCGCCACCACCGCCGCGGCGCGCGACTCGTCCCCCGGACCCCAGATGGCCACCGAGGGCCGGCCGTGCGCGCGCCGGACGTGCGCCGCGACCGCCCCGTAGCGTGCCGGCTCCCAGCGCTTGGTCGGCCAGGCGGCGTTGGGGTTGAGCACGACGTAGCCGCCTCCCGGCGGATCCAGGCGCCGCCGCAGCGCGTCGACGGCGGACGAGGCGCCCACGCGGATCGGGAAGCGCCAGCCGCGGTCGGCCGCCCCGAGGGCGCCGAGAATGCCCAGGTTGCGGTCGACGACGTGCCGCGGACGCCCCGGGTCGGCACGCTCGGTGTACAACCAGCGCGCCCACCTCTCGCGCAGGAAGGGTGCGCTGAAGCCGACCACGCGCCGCGCGCCGCTGAGCCGCGCCGCCAGGGCCGACTTGCCCAGCCCCTGCACGTCGAGGGCGACGTCGTAGCGCACCTCCCGGAGCTCGCGAAAGAGCGCCCGCCAGGCCGCCGGGACGGAGCGGCCGCCGGTGCGCAGCACGATGCGCCGGTCGAGCCCCGGCACCAGGTCCAGCAGCGCGGCGTAGCGTTCGTCCACCACCCAGTCGACGTCCGCGTCCGGAAACCGGCGCCCGAGGGCGGCGGCGACCGGAAGCGTGTGCACGACGTCGCCGAGCGCCCCGAGCCGGACGATGAGAACACGCATCGGTCGGGACCCGCTCATCCGGGCCGCGCGCCCGCGATGCGGGTCAGCAGGTCGCGGGTCGAGTGGTCCTTCGGATCGCCCACGATGGCGGTCCGCCCGCCGTAGGCGCGGACCACGTCGCGCTCCGGCACCGTGTCGACGGTGTAGTCGGTCCCCTTGCAGTGGACGTCGGGACGGAACCGCTCGAGCAGGACCGCCGCGGTCGCATCCTCGAAGACCACCACGTAGTCGACCATCTCGAACGCGGCCACCAGCTCCGCCCGTTCCGCGGCGGCCTGCAGCGGCCGGCCGCCGCCCTTCAGCGCCGCCACCGACCGGTCGGCGTTGACCGCGACGAGCAGGCGGTCGGCCTCGGCCGCGGCGCCGCGCAGGTAGCGGACGTGCCCGACGTGCAGCAGGTCGAAGCAGCCGTTGGCGAGCGCGACCGTGCGGCCGGCGGCGTGGTCGGCCGCGACCAGCTCCGCCGCCCGATCCTGCGAGACGACCACCCCCAAACGCTCAGCCCTCCTCCCCCGGAGCGCGGCCGCGCTCGCTCCGGATCGCCCCGATCAGCTCCGCGCCGGTGACGGTCGCCGTGCCGCGCTTCATCACTACCAGACCCCCGGCGTAGTTGGCGAGGCGGGCCGCCTCGCAGAGCGACGCGCCGGCCGCGAGGGCCAGCGTGAGCGCCGCGATCACCGTGTCGCCCGCCCCGGTCACGTCGGCCACCTCGTCCGATCCGAAGATCGGAATCCGGTCGGTCTCCCGGCCGGGGACGAAGACCGCCATGCCGCGGCTGCCGCGGGTCAGGACCACCCCGTCCGAACCGGTCCGCTCCAGCAGCGTGCGCCCCGCGCGCTCGAGGCGCGCCGGATCGTCGCCGATCGGCCCGCCGAGCACCTGCTCGGCCTCCGACTCGTTCGGCGTGCACGCGGTGCAGCCGCGGAAGTCCGCGAGGCTGTGGCGCGAATCGACCAGCGTCGGGATCGGCGGCCGGCCGCCGGCCGCGAGCCGCTCCCGCAGCCGGGCGAACAGCGCCGGCGTCACGAGTCCCGACCCGTAGTCGGAGACCAGCACGGCGTCGCAGCGGTCGAGCGCGTCGAGCGCCGCCCGCTCGAAATCGGGGGCCGCCGCGGCCGGGTCTCCGGCCGGTCCGCGATCGACCCGCACGACCTGCTGGCGCGCGGTGTGCAGTCCGCCGGCGAGGATGCGGGTCTTGACCGGCGCGCGATAACCCTCGGGCCGCAGCACGCGCGACGTGTCGACCCGCGCCCGCAGCCCGTCCATCAGCTCCCGGTCGCCGGGGCCGACGAGCCCGACGAGCCCCGCGTCGCCGCCGAGGGCGCCGGCGTTGCAGGCGGCGTTGCCCGCGCCGCCGGGCACGACGACGGTGCGGTCGTGGTCGAGGATCAGGACCGGCGCCTCGCGCGAGACGCGCGCGGGACTCCCGTAGAGGAACTCGTCGGCGATCACGTCGCCGATCACCGCGACCCGCCGGCCGGTGAAGCGCTCGGCGAGACCGATGAGCCTGTGCGAAAGGTCGGCTGCGCGCCGTGGCGGGTGCGCTCGTGGCGATGAACTCACGGTCAATTCAGGCGCCCGGATTCTACCGCATCGCCGCCGCGCGGCCGGGGGCCGGCAACTACTCCGCCGCCGCTGCGAACGCTCGCAACTCCATGATGTGCACCGCCCTGATGGCGGTCGTCCCCGCCGTCACTGTCGCGTCCGAATAGCTGGGCCGGGCTCGTCCGGCCGCATCGTAGACCGCATCGAGCGCCGCCCGCAGCTCCGTCAGGTGGACGCGCCTGACCGGCGTGACGCCGGCCGCCAGCGCCGGATCCGTCCACTGCATCGCCGGCAGGCCCTCGTTCGCGCGCAGCGCGGCGATGCGCGCACGGAGCTCACGAAAGTGGACTGCCTTGAGCGCCGTCGCGCCAGCCGCAATGGGATGGTCGGTGAACACGGCCACCGTGAACGTCTGGATCGCCGGCGTGTTCGAGCCGTTGGTGTCGGTGGCCGTTACCGTGACCTTCGCCGTGCCCGCCGCCAGAGGCATCACCGTCACCGTACTCCCCGACACCGCCACCGCCGCAACCGCCGGTACCGAGGAGGTGGCCGCGTATGTCAACGCGTCGCCGTCCGGGTCGTGGAACGCCCCCGACACCTCTACGTCCGCCGCCGCGCCGTGCGCGCCGAGCGTCAGCGGCGAGAGCGTGCCCACCGGTTCCGGGTGGCGGTGCGCGGGGTCGCTCGCGGCCACCGTCAGCGTGAAGGGTCCCGTTGCCAGTTGTGAGGATACACTCGCCCGGATGACATACCGAGCCGGCTCCAATGTCGTGGTGATGCGGGCGTTGGTCCCCGCTCCGCCGGCGACTGCCGTTTCCACGATGGCGCCGCAACAGGCCAAGACCAGAGCGGTGTTCACTGACGGCGACGTCAAGTCTATCGTCAGTCGCGTGGTTCGTCCGAGGCTGAGACCGTAGTAGATCACACCCTCGCACGCTCCGTTCCACGATCCGGTACGTCCGATGCTGCCGGGGAACTGCAACGTTCCCAGGTCGTTCCAGCATTCCGTATCCGTCCCGTCCCCCACGACTACCCAGGCGCCCCACGAGCAGTTGTTGGCCACTGCGGTCTCGTCGCCGACCGCCTGCACGCAGGCGCCGTAGTAGTAGATGCCCGGGTCCGCCGGCGCAACCAGATCGATCGACGCGCGGGTCGTACTGCGGGCTCCGAGGCCGGACACGGCGCCGGTCCCGACCGGCGCGTCGGCGGCCGAGATCCCCGACGCGGGCGACCGGTAGTAGGTGACGGCCGTTGCCGCGGCCGGCAGGTCGCCGATGTTGCCGATTGCGGCGGAGAAGGTGAAGGCCTGGTCAGGTTCCAGGGTCGGATCGCTGACGGCCGGCGCTCGCACCACCAAGTCCGGTCCCGACTCGCGGACGCGGAAGTTGGCGACCGTCGTCCGGAGCTCGTTCAGGCTGCGCCGCGCGTCGGCGGGCCCGTCCACCGCGGACGAGGGCTCGTCGCCGGGAACGCCCAGCGGGTAGCCGTTGTAGGTCAGGTCCGGATTCGAGAACGTATTGGTCCACGGACAGAAAAAGCCTGCGTCCCGGCACTGGGTGATGTAGGCCATCAGTGTGGCGAAACGGCTGTCGGGGGGTGCTCCCGGCTCGAACGCGGCCTGGTTGACGTAGCCATGGCTGTACGGGAACGGGTAGTTGGAGGGTTCGTTGTATCGATCGTGCTGGAGTCCCATGCTGTGCCCCAACTCATGAGACAGGAGGCTCAGCGTGTCGTAGTGTGTCGCCCCGAACGGGCCCAGCACCTGCGCGACGCCGCCGAGAAACGAGCCTGCCTGGATCAGGTGGACGAGGTCCGCGGCGTAGGCGTCGCGCAGCGTGTGGGCCTCGTCCGCGTTACCATCCGTCGGATCGGCCAGATGCCTGACCAGATCGTTGTGGTTCGAGGCCTCCGTGTATGCGACTTCCGCCTGGTGCACCAGGTTGACCCGCTGAATCACCCCGCTGGCCTCGAGCGACCGGTTGAGATCGGCGACCGCCAGGTCGACGAACGCCTCGATCTGCGGCGTCCCGCCGAAGCCCGCCCTGGCCGCCGGCGTATGGACGACGAGCAGGTCGATCACCGAGCCGTCCTCCGCGCCGTCGGACTCGGCGGCGGCCGGGTCGACGGGGTCGGCGGTCGCGTCGACCGGGTCGGCGGCCGGGAAGGTGGGACCGCCGGCGGCCCCGGGCGACCCGCGAGCGTCGACCCACGGATCCCAGAGCTCGCACTCGAAGGCGCGATCGACCTCGTGAACGACGGACACCCCGTCGGCGACCGGCCGGATCGCATAGGTCGTGAGCGGCGTGTGCACGGTACCGGCCACGATCCCGCCGTTCACCACCAGCGTCATCGAACCGAACTCCACCCCGTCGAGAGGGCCCGAGAGCGAGTATCCGCCGGACGACGTGGGCGCGGTGCGTTCCACGGTCGCCGCGAACACGACGTCGTCGAAGAGATTCAGCGTGAGAGACTCGGCCGCAGTTGGGCTCCCGCCAGCCGGCGGTGCAGCGTACGCTCCCGGCGTGAGTTGCCCGAGGTCAATCCGGACCAGACGGCGCTTCGCTACCGCAGAATCGGGAGAGGTCGAGGAACCTCGCGAGACGGCTGTTCCCGGTTCCAGCCCTTCCGTCGCAAAGAGACCGCGGGGCTGCCCGGTCGCTTCTCCTGGCGGCGACATCGCCAGCAGCATGGCGGCGGGCAACGCCAGTCGGCACGCCTGCCGCCGCAAGCAGTCCGTGGTGAAACCCCGCGCAGCACCGAGAGCGGCGAGCTCCATCGCAACCTACCTTACTCCGGCAACTGCCGAGCAGATGGGATTGCTTTGCGAACGGATGGCGCACCTCGAAGGCATGCTTCGCTGCAGCGATAGCGCGCGAGCGCTACGCCGGACCTCTCGTGCAAACCGCCACTATGGAACCTGTGGCCGATGCGGCTCGGCCCGCCAGCGCCGGTGCATCCAGAGCCAGAGGTGCGGGTCGCGCCGGACGTAGCGCTCCAGCAGATCGGTGCAGCGCTGCGTGTAGGTGCGGACGGCGTCGGGGTCGCGCGGGTCCGGCGGCGCGATCGGCGCCTCGTACACCAGCCGGTAGCGGTTGCCGGGCAGCGGGATCGCGAAGACCGGAATGATGGGCGCACCGGTGTGGAGGGCGAGCGACGCGATGGCCGAGGTGGTCGAGGCCGGGCGGCCGAAGAAATCGACGCTGACCGCGCTGCGGTCCTGGATGTGCTGATCGATCATCATGCCGACCGAGCCGCCGCGGCGCAGCTCGCGGAGCAGCTCGCGCAGCGCTCCCTGCCGGGGCAGGACACGCGTTCCGACGCGGGTGCGAATCCGCTCGATCAGCCGCTCGAGCAGCCGGTTGTCGAGGGTCCGCGCGACCATGACGATGGGCTGGAAGCGCAGCGCGTGCACCATGATCTGCAGCTCCCAGCTTCCGAAGTGGCCGGCGAAGTACATGACGCCGCGGCCCTGCGCCATCGCGCGCCGGACATGCTCGCCCCCCTCGATCTCGACCAGCGGCAGCATCTGCTCCAGGCTCATCGCGTCGAAGCAGAGGAAGTCGACGATGTGCCGGCCGAGCTGCGCGAAGGCGGCCCGCAGGACGGCCCGGCACTGCGCTTCGTCACGCTCCGGGAACGCGGCGCGCAGGTTGGCCACGGCCAGCTCGCGGCGGGAGCCGTGCAGCCGGTGGAAGAGCGCCCCGAGCGCGTTGCCGGCGGCCAGGCTGATCCGCCGCGGCAGCCTCCTGGCCAGGGCCCGCAACGCGAGGACCACCGCATACTCCAGGCGGTGCCGCAACGAGGCGCTCACCGGCCGCCTCCCGCCGCGGCGGCGGCGACGCGCCCGAGCAGCCACTCCCGGAAGCGCCCGGCCGGCTCGACCGCCACGCGCAGCGGCACCGCGGCGACGGCGAAGTCGAACGGCGCGAGGGGCGCGAGGCGCACGGCGTCCTTCTCGGTGGTGAGCACCAGGCCGGCGTCGTGCGCGGCGGCCAGCGCGGCCACCCGGCGCACGTCGGCGGGCGTGAAGCGATGATGATCCGCGAACTCGAGCGCGCCGGCAACCTGGTAGCCGGCGGCGGCCAGCGCGCCGCGGAAGCGCTCCGGGGCCGCGATGCCGGTGACCGCCAGCACGCGGGCCGTCTCCGACGGGCGGTCCGCCGCCCGCGAGCCGGGCAGCGGACGGGGCTCGCCGAGCGTGCGGCGCAGCAGGAACCAGGTGGCCACACCCAGGCGGCTCGCGACAGCGCCGGCCTCGTCCTCGCCCGCCGCCTCGACGATGAGGGCGCCGGCGCGGCGGGCGGTCTCGGGCGCCTCGCGCAGGCGTCCGGCGGGGAACGTCGGCTGCTCGAGATCCGCCGCCCGCAGAAGCACGAGGTCGACGTCGCGGGCGAGCCGCAGGTGCTGGAAGCCGTCGTCGAGCACGTGCGCGGTGGCGCCGAGCCGCGTCTCGGCGAGGCGGCCCGCCCGGTGGCGGTCGGCGCAGACAACGACCGACACGCCGTCGAGGCGCTCGGCCAGCATGCGCGGCTCGTCGCCCGCCGCGGCCACGCCGGCCCGCACTCCGGCGGGATCGCGCACCACGACGGCGGCGCGCGAGCGCGTCCGCCGCCCGTAGCCGCGGCTCAGCACGGCCGGGCGCTCCCCCGCGTCGCGCAGCAGCTCGGCGACGAGGGCGGCCACCGGCGTCTTGCCGCTGCCGCCGGCGGCCAACGCGCCGACGCTGACGACGGGCCGCGACAGCCGGCGCCGGGCTTCGGGGCGCCGCTCGTACCATCGCCGGCGCCAAGCCGCGGCGCGCGCATAGAGCGCACTCAGCGCGTTCGGCACCCGCCGGCCTCCCCCGCCGCGGGCGGCGGCAGCAGCTCCGCGGCTGCTTCCAGCGTGCGCCGCGTCGCGCCCCGGTTGGCGTCCACGACGGCGCGCGCCGCCTGCCCGAGCCGCTTCCGCCGCGCGGCGTCCTGCATCAGGTCGGCCAGCGCCTCCTCCAGCTCCTCCGCGTTGCGCACCTGGATGGCCCCGCCGCGGGCGGTGAGCTCGCGCGTCACGTCGGCGAAGTTCTCCATGTGCGGGCCGAAGACGACGGGCCGCCCGAACGCGGCCGGCTCGATCGGGTTGTGGCCGCCGGCGGGGACCAGGCTCCCGCCGACGAAGACGGCCGACGCGATGCCGAACAGCCGCGCCAGCTCGCCCAGCGTGTCCAGGATCACCACCTCGGCGCCGGGATCGCGCCCGGACTCCGGCGCGCCGCCCGGACCGAGATCGCTCCGCATGACCACGCGCTGGCCCGCCCGCTCGGCGCTGGCGCGCGCCTCGCCGAAGCGCTCGGGATGGCGCGGCGCGATCACCAGCAGCGCGTCGGGCGCCATGCTCCGCATGCGGTCGAACGCGCGCAGCACGGGTTCCTCCTCTCCCCGCAGCGTGCTCGCGGCGATCAGCACCGGACGCGACCGGGCGAAGGCGAACGCCGCGCGCAGCGGGTCGCCGTCGCCGGGATGAGACACGACGCGCGTCTCGACGGCGTCGAACTTCAGGCTGCCCGTGACGGTGACGCGGGCGGGGTCCGCGCCGAGCGCGACGAACCGGCGCCCCCATTCGTCCGTCTGCACGCAGACGCGCCCGATGTCGGCCAGCACCCGCGCCATCCAGCCGCCGGCCAGCCGATAGCGCCGGAACGAGCGGTCCGACAGCCGGCCGTTGACGATCAGCGTGGCCACCCCGCGCCGCCGGCAGGCCCGGAGCAGGTTCGGCCAGATCTCGGTGTCGACCGCCAGGAACAGCGCCGGCGCGATCCGGTCGAGAGCGCGGTTCACGGACCAGGGGAGATCGAACGGCGCGTAGCAGACCGCGTCGGTGTCGCCCTCGAAGCCGCGGGCCACCCGCTGCCCCGTCGCGGTCGTGGTGGACACGACGAGGCGGTGCCCGGGATACGACGCCCGCAGCGCGCGCAGCAGCGGCCGCGCCGCCAGCGCCTCGCCCACGGAGACCGCGTGCACCCAGATCGCCGGGCCGCGGTCCGGGTTCACCGCGGCGGGCAGCCAGCCGAACCGCTCGCGGAGACTGCCCGGCTCCTTGCCGCGGAACCATACGCCGAACGCCGTCGCGGGCAGGACGGCGAGGAAGTAGACGAGCAGCAGTACCGAGTAGACGAAGTACATCGGGCCGGCGCCGGGCGCGCGCCTACATGGTACCGATCTCGCCGCAGTCGGACTCGGCGCGGCCGGCCTGCAACACGATAGGCGAGGCTGAAACAGAGTGGGACCCGACGGCACCGACCGGAGGAAAACACGCGTACGCCTGAAGAAACCCGCGGCGTCCCGCCGAATCCGGCGCAGCGGATCGCCGCCGCCGGCCGGTTGGCGGTGGTTTGACCGGCCTCCGCGGCCGTCGGTACAATTGGTCGTTTCGCCTCCCTGCGGCGGGCCTGCCCAAGGGGTGGAACGACACGACTGTCGTACTTCAAATCATCGAGACACCAGGAACGCGGGACGAGGACGCTGGGGCGCAAGACGGCGTTCCGCGGGGGAGCAGACATGGCCATCAAGGTGGGGATCAACGGTTTCGGACGCATCGGGCGCAACATCATGCGCGCCGCCCTCGAGAACGGTGCGAGCGACATCGACTTCGTCGCCGTCAACGACATCACGAGCCCGGAGACGCTGGCCCACCTGTTCAAGTACGACTCGGTCCTCGGCAACCTGACCGACGCGGTGGCGGTCGACGGAGACGGGCTGCGCGTCGGCGAGCGCCATTTCAAGGTGCTGTCCGAGCGCGACCCGGGCGCCCTGCCCTGGGGCGACCTCGGCGTGGACATCGTGGTGGAGTCGACCGGCCTGTTCACGAAGCGCGACGACGCCGCGAAGCACCTGGCGGCGGGGGCGGGGACGGTGATCATCAGCGCCCCGGCCAAGGGCCCGGACCTGACGCTGGTGCTCGGCGTGAACGACGACCAGTACGACCCGGCCCGGCATCGGATCATCTCGAACGCGTCGTGCACGACGAACTGCCTGGCCCCGGTGGCCAAGGTGCTGCACGAGAGCTTCGGCCTGCGCCGCGGCTGGATGACGACCGTCCATTCCTACACCAACGACCAGAAGCTGCTCGACCTGCCGCACAAGGACCTGCGGCGCGCGCGGGCGGCCGGCGTGTCGATGATCCCGACCACCACCGGGGCCGCGTCGGCGGTCGGCCAGGTGCTGCCCGAGCTGCAGGGCCGGCTCGACGGCATCGCGATGCGGGTGCCGACCCCGAACGTGTCGGTGGTCGACCTGGTGGCCGAGGTGGAGAGGAAGGCCAGCGCCGAGGAGGTGAACGCGGCGTTCGGGGCGGCGGCCGGCGGCCCGCTCGCCGGCATCCTCGAATTGTCGGAGGAGCCGCTGGTCTCGATCGACTTCAAGGGCAACCCGCACTCGTCGATCGTCGACGCGTCCTACACGAAGGTGATGGAGGGCGACTTCGTCAAGGTGCTGTCGTGGTACGACAACGAGTGGGGCTACTCGTCCCGCTGCGTCGACCTGGTGAAGCTGATCGCGGCCCGGAACGCGTAGGGCGGGCGGCGTGGCCAAGCGCTCGATTCGCGACCTCGACCTCGCCGGCCGGCGCGTGTTCGTCCGCGTCGACTTCAACGTGCCGCTCGCGGACGGCGCGGTGGCCGACGACACCCGCGTGCGGGCGGCGCTGCCGACGCTGCGCCACGCCCTCGACGCCGGCGCGTCGCTCGTGCTGGCCTCGCACCTCGGACGCCCGAAGGGGAAGCCGAGGCCCGAGCTCGGCCTGCGGCCGGTGGCGGCGCGGCTGTCGGAGCTGCTCGGCCGGCCGGTGACGTTCGCCGCCGACTGCGTCGGCGAGCCGGCGCGCAAGGCGATCGACGAAGCCGGACCCGGCGGCGTCACCCTGCTGGAGAACCTCCGCTTCCACGCGGAAGAGGAGGCCGACGACCCGGACTTCGCGGCGGCGCTGGCCGCGTTGGCCGACGTCTACGTGAACGACGCGTTCGGCTCGGCCCACCGCGCGCACGCCTCGACCGCGGGCATCGTGGCGCACGTCGCCGACGCGGCGGCGGGGCTGCTGCTGGACCGCGAGCTGGAGCACCTGGGAGCGCTGCTCGCCTCCCCCGCCCGGCCCTTCGCGGCCGTGCTCGGCGGCGCCAAGGTGTCGGGCAAGCTGGAGGTCATCGAGAACCTGCTGCCGCGGGTCGACACGCTGCTGATCGGCGGCGCCATGGCCTACACGTTCTTCCGGGCGCGCGGGCTCCCGGTGGGCCGCTCGCTGGTGGAGCCGGACCTCGTCGAGGCGACGCGCGCCATCGAGCGCCACGCGGCCGAGCGGGGCGTGCGGCTGGAGCTGCCCGCCGACCACGTGGTCGCCACCGGGCTCGAGGACGGCGCGGCCCACGAGTGCCTGGCGGTGGACGACCCGGCCATCGGCGAGCGGCTGGGCGTGGACGTCGGCCCCGCCACGCAGGAGCTCTATGCCGACATCGTCGGCTCCGCGCGGACGGTGGTCTGGAACGGGCCGCTGGGGGTGTTCGAGGTAGACGCGTTCAGCCGGGGAACGCTGGCCGTCGCGCGGGCGGTGGCCGCCTCGGAGGGCACGACCGTGGTCGGCGGGGGCGATTCGGTCGCCGCCGTGGCCAGGGCGGGAGTCGCCGAACGGGTGACGCACATCTCGACCGGCGGCGGGGCGTCGCTGGAGTTTCTGGGCGGCCGCACGCTGCCGGGGGTGGCGGCGCTGCCGGATCGGGGTTGAGCCGCGGGCCCGGACGACCGCGCCGCCCGGCCTCCCCGGGGCGGCCTCGCCGCGCCCCGGCGGAACGGCAAGCTGAAGGGAATCACGATGCGCACGCCGATGCTGGCCGCCAACTGGAAGATGCACAAGACGGTCGCCGAGGCCACCGCGTTCACCGACGCGTTCCTGCCCCTGGCGGCCGGCGTCGACGACGCCGAGATCGTGCTGGCGCCCCCGTTCACGGCGCTGGCGGCGGTCGCCGGCGCCTGCCGCGGCAGCAACGTCGCCGCGGCCGCGCAGAACGTGCACTGGGAGCCGCGGGGCGCCTTCACCGGCGAGGTGAGCCTGGCCATGGTGCGGGACGCGGGGGCGAGCCACGCCATCGTCGGCCACTCCGAGCGCCGCCACCTGTCCGGCGAGGACGACGAGGCCGTCAACCGCAAGACGCGGGCGGTGCTCGCGGCCGGTCTCACACCGATCGTCTGCATCGGCGAGACCCTGGCCGAGCGCGAGGCCGAAGAGACCGCGGCGGTGCTCGACCGGCAGGTCGACGGCGGCCTGGCCGGACTGACGGCCGGGCAGATCGCCTCCCTCGTGATCGCCTACGAGCCGGTCTGGGCCATCGGCACCGGGCGCACCGCGACTCCCGAGCAGGCTCAGGTGGCCCACGCGCACGTCCGCCGGCGACTCGCCGCCCGGGCCGGCCAGGCGGCCGCGGACCGCTGCCGGCTGCTCTACGGCGGAAGCGTCAAGCCCGCCAACGCGGCCGACCTGTCCGCGCAGCCGGACGTCGACGGGGCGCTCGTCGGCGGCGCCGGCCTCGACCCGCACAGCTTCGCGGAGATCGTCAACACGTGTCGGGAAGCACGGTGAAGCCTTCCCCGTCGGGGAAGCAGCGGGTAGCGCGGTAGCCCACACTGCCGGGCCACGGGCCGACGCCCCGAAGCGGCGCCACTTGCAGTATGATGATCGACTGTGCTGACCATGATCCTGTCCGGCGTCTACGTGCTCGCGTGCCTGCTGCTGATCGTCGTGGTGCTGCTGCAGCAGGGCAAGGGGGGCGACATCGCCGCCGCGTTCGGCGGCGGCGGCACGCAGGCGGCGTTCGGCGCGCGCGCCGGCGCCTCGCTGCTGACGCGCGTGACCACGGTGCTCGGGGCGCTGTTCATGGCCGGCTCCCTGCTGCTGGCGATCGTCGGCCAGCGGGGTCCGGCGTCGGTGCTCGGCGGCCTCGACGCGCCGGAGACGGCGCCCATCGAGTTCGAGGAACCGGCGACCCTGCCCGAGCCGGCGGCGACGGATGCCCCGGCCGAGGACGAGGAGTCGGACGCGGGCGACGAGCCGCAGTAGACCGCGCCGGCACGCCGGTATCGAAGCGCCCGCCCAGGAACGCGGAAGTGGCGGAACGGCAGACGCGCCAGCTTGAGGGGCTGGTGGGCCAATGGCCCGTGGGGGTTCAAATCCCCCCTTCCGCACCAACACTCGGCCGGCGCGAGCCGCCGCGGGAGTCTGCGGTTCGGTTCTTGCCGACGACGATTGCGTTTTCCTCGACAGTCCCCGTTGTGACGCACTGCCTGGTTGGAGCTCCCCGGTGACGACCGAGCGGATTCGATGAAGTCGTCGTGGAACACGCATCGATCTGTCCGATACGACGGCCGGATCTGCGAGCCCTGGAGCGTCGAGATCGCCCGGCACCTGCTGCCCGAGGGCGAGCTGGTGGAACCCCGGCTGGTCTGATCGCAGCGCCACGAACACCTTTACGCCGGCCCGGAAAACGGGCATGATGCGGAGCGTGCGCCACTCTCCCGCCCCTGCCCCGCGGTTCGTAAGGACTGTCGTCGCCACCCTCGCAGCGCTCTCGCTGCCGACCGGCGCCGCGGTCGCCGCGGACGACGAGCCGGGCCTCGGCCCCCCGCCGCTGTACGAGGAGCTGCGCGAGGCCGAGCCGGAACCGGCGGGCCATATCCGCAACGGGAAGCTGTGGATCGACCGCTTCGAGATCGAGCTCGAGCGCGGCGACCTCTATCTGCCCCCTCCGGTGGGTGGACGCTCGCGGGCGGCGGTGTTTCTCGGACGCGGCACCGTGCGCGCCTGGCCGCCGGACGGCGTGGAGCACCAGCAGCTCCGCAAGCTGATCGACGAGGACCGCCTCGAGGAGGAGTTCGAGCGGTTCGCCTTCTGGTTCACCGGCGACCTCGACGAACGGCTGCGGGCGCTGGTGACCGATCCGCCCGCGGCCGGCGGCGGGCGCCGGGCGCGGCGGCAGCACGAGCGGGCGGTGGACCTGCTCGCCGACCGCCGGGAAGCGCTGCTCGAGGACCGGCTCCGGAATCCCGACGCCCGCGTCGCCCTGGATCTGTGGCGCGCCGAGTCCGGGCTGGCGACGCCCGCCGACCGCCCCTACTTCTTCGCCGAGGTCGACGGGCGGGAGCACGACTGGTTCTCGATCGAGATCGAGCCCCGCGACCTGGAGGAGGTCACGATCTGGACGTTCGATCGGCGCCGCAAGCTGACCGACGTCTGGATGGGCTTCCACGCCCTCGACGAGTTCGAGGCCGCGGCGGTCGCGCCGACGCTCGGCCGCTTCCCCCGCGATCCGGAGGCCGAGGGGCCCGTCGACCCGGAGGCCGAGCGGGACGACGACGAGTGGAGCTTCCGCGACTACGGCCTGTCGCCGCGCCTCCTCGTCCCCGGCGACGAGCGCTGGCGCCCGCGCGTGCAGGTGTCGCGCACCGACGTCGACATCGCCATCGAGGGCAACGGCGACGCGACGGCGAGCGTCGCGCTGGTGGTGGAGCCGCTCGCGCCGCTGGCCGCGCTGCGCCTGGGCGTCTCGCCGTTCGCCGACGTCACCGACGTCCGCTGGCGCACCGATCTTCCGCCCGGCGTCGACGACGCGACGCGCGTGGCCCTCTTCGATCCGGACCGCGCGCCGCCGGACCTCGTGGCCGCACGCGACCCGGACGAGGCGGACGACGGACCGCGCGGCCCCGACGAGCCGGCCCCCATCGCCGGCGAGCAGCTCCACTACGTGCAGGCGACCCACGACCGGCGCTTCGACGAGGATCTGCACGACCCGTGGCTATCCGTGCTGCTGCCGCGCACGGTCGCCGGCGGCGAGCGCTTCGTCCTGGAGATCGCCTACGAGGCCGAGCTGATCGAGCGTCTGCGCGACGCCTCCGGCTACCTGCTCAAGGACACCAGCTCCTGGATCCCGCGCCATCCGGACAACCGGCGGCGGCGCTTCGACCTGACGTTCCGGGTGCCCGAGCGCTTCCGGATCGCGAGCGGCGGCCTGCTGGCCGACGAACGCGTCGAGGACGACACCCGCATCATGCGCTGGGTCACGAACCGGCCGGTCCGCGGCACGATGTCGTTCCACATGGGGCGCTTCGAGGTGGACGAGGTGACGCGCGACGACCTGCCCCCGATCGCCGTGTACGCCGACCGCAACCACGTCGGCTTCGCCCCCGGCAACCGTGAGAAGACGCTCGACGACCTGGTCGGCTCGCTCCGCACCTACATCGACTACTTCGGACCCTATCCGTTCGACTCGCTGCTCGTCACCGAGACGCGGGGAACGGGGGGGCAGGCGTTTCCCGGCCTCGTGCTCCTGACGTTCCACGTGTTCGGCGCACTGCACACGGGCGAGTCGGAGTTGTTCCGCGCCCACGAGGTCGCCCACCAGTGGTGGGGCGCCGGCGCCGACTGGGAATCGTACCGCGACCAGTGGATGACGGAGGGGTTCGCGAACTACTCGGCCGCGCTCTACGTGCTGCAGGGCCTCGGCGAGGAGGACCAGTTCCGGGACATGCTCGACGCCTGGCGGCTCGACGCCCTCGGCGAGGTCAACGTCGGCCAGGGGTTCGGCAAGCGCTACGGCTTCCGGCCGGCCGTGATCCGCGAGAGCGACGGCAACGAGTCGGGGCCGCTGGTCGCCGGGTTCCGGCTGCAGACCACCGACACGCCGTTCGACTACCGCCTCATCGTCTACGAGAAGGGCGCGTTCGTGCTGCACATGCTGCGCATGCTGCTGATGGACCTCGAGACCGGCGACGACGCGCGCTTCCGCGAGCTGATGCGCGGCTTCATGCGCGACCACGTGGGAGGCGTCTCGAGCACGCGCGCGTTCGAGGCGGCGGTCACCGAGGCCTTCGGCGAGCCGATGGACTGGTTCTTCGACCAGTGGGTCTACGGCGTCGACGTCCCGACGTACCGTCCGGACCTCGACGTGTCGCCGCTGCGCGACGCCCGCGAGCCGTTCGTGCTCCACGGGACCGTACGCCAGGAGGACGTGCCGCCGGGCTTCCGCATGGCCGTCCCCATCCGGCTGGAGTTCCGCGACCGCGAGCCGATCGTCCGCCGGATCCTGGTCGACCGGCCGGAGGTCCGCGTGGAGATCCCGATCCCCGCCGAGCCGAGCCGCATCGAATTCAACCACCTGCACGGGGTCCTCGCCCGCGTGCGCTAGCGCCCCGAGACGCCTCGCTGGCTCGGCGTTTCGGCCCAGCCCCCACCGCTCGAGGACCCTGCGCCCTCAGAACTCACTGCGTTGCGTTCTACGGCGCAGACTCCTGGGCGGCCAGGCCCCGGCGGAACCGTGCGTGGCGCCGATAGCGGT
This sequence comes from Vicinamibacterales bacterium, assembly GCA_963662835.3. Taxonomy (GTDB): domain Bacteria; phylum Acidobacteriota; class Vicinamibacteria; order Vicinamibacterales; family UBA8438; genus WTFV01. Next base: position 3,050,732 of record CAXXVU020000002.1, on the reverse strand, counting down.
GGGTTACAATGATCCTATTCGGCGGCCCGCCGGATGGGGAGCCCAGCGCCGCCCGGCGGGACACGGTATTCGGTCAACGGTGGCGACACGTACGGTGCCGCCCGCAGTGTCGTGAAGCAGCTCCCGCGACGCCGGCATACGGCTCCTGCGACGGACATTCGCCATGCGTGACATACGAGAGGTACGCACCTACATCGCCGCGCACCGGCACCGCCGGCAGAGCAACAAGGTTCTGCACGGGCATCCGTCGCCCGTCTTCTGGCTCGATCAGGACATCTCGGTACCGGCCGTCATGCGCAGCCGGCAGCAGGCCGGCCGCGGCGTCCGCAAGCGGATCAACCTGTACGTCGGCACCCCGTACTGCCTGCCCACCAATCCGGGGCGCTGCGGGTTCTGCCTGTTCCCGACCGAGGTGTACCAGGATCGACGGCAGCTCGAGACCTACCTGGGGTACCTGCGGCGCGAGGGCGAGCTGTTCCGCCCCTACCTCGAAGGCGCCGAGCTGGCGAGCATCTACTTCGGCGGCGGCACCTCCAACCTCTACCGGGCGGACCAGTACGCCCGGTTGATGGACGTCGTCCGCGGCGTCTTCGACGTGCCTCCCGACATCGAGGTGACGCTCGAGGGCATCCCGCAGACGTTCAGCCACGAGAAGCTGGCCGCCATGCGGGCGTGCGGCATCAACCGCATCAGCATGGGCGCCCAGCAGCTCGACGACGAGCTGATCAAGGCCAGCGGACGCAAGCAGACCGCCGCGCAGGTGTTCCGGACGCTCGAGTCGTGCCGCAAGCTCGGCCTGCCGGTGAGCGTCGACCTGATCTTCGGCTGGCCGAAGCAGACCGTGGACCACATGCTGCGCGACCTGAGGGCCCTGGTGAAGGCCGGCCTCACGCACATCACCCACTACGAGCTGAACGTCGCCGGGCGGACCGACTTCTCGCGCAACCGGCGCGACGAGCTGCCCTCGACCGAGCAGAACCTGGAGATGTACCGGATCGGCCGGGACTACCTGTTGTCCGAGGGGTTCGCGCAGGTGACGCCCTACGACTTCCAGCGCAGCGGGCGGTTGCCCAGCACCTACCTGTACGAGGAGCTGTTTCGCCAGCCGTTCCGCGAGGACGGCGGGGACATCGTCGGCTACGACGCCTGGGGCTGGGGCTTCGCCGGCATCTCGTTCTTCTTCGGCACGCCGCAGGACCCGGGCTGGGCCTACATGAACCAGACTCGCGTGGCCGACTACTTCCGCGACATCGACGCCGGCCGCTTTCCGGTGATGCGCGGCTTCCGGTACTCGGAGACCGACCTCCGGCTGCACCTGCTGTTCCAGGAGCTGCAGAGCCTGGAAGTGGATCGCCGGCGCTACCTGAACCTGGTCGGGCGGGACGCGGTGGACGAGCACCGTCCGGTATGGGACGCGCTGGTCGACATGGAATGGGCGGCGGTCGACGAGGACGCGATCTCCATCGAGGGCGACGGCGCCTTCTACCTGCCCCTGATCCAGAACGCGCTGGCCCACGACCGCCTGGACGCGATGCGCAGGGAGCGGCGGACGATAGACGCCACCCCCATGCCGGCGGCCCGCGCGAGCTGACGCGCAATCTGCCGGGCTCGCCGGCCCGCGGCGACGCTCAATCTACTCGGAAACGTTCGGCTCGACCGCCGCCGCTACCTGCAGGGTCCGTTTCGCCGACGCGATGACCGGCTTCTCGATCAGCTTGCCGTCGACCAGCAGCACCCCGCCCCGGTTGCGATCGTAGGCCTCGACGATGCGCCGCGCCCAGCCCACCTCGTCCACCGACGGCGAGAACGCAGCCTGGATCACCGGCACCTGCGTCGGGTGGATGGCGGCCTTGCCGCCGAAGCCGAGCCCGCGGGTGCGGCGGCTCTCGGCGGCCAGCCCGTCCAGCGCCGGCACGTCCATGAACGGCGAGTCGAGGGCGCCGGCCCCTGCGACCGCGGCGGCCACCACCACCCGCGAGCGGGCGTAGAGGGCGGCGTCCCAGCCCACCTCGCACCCGACGTCGGCCGCGAAGTCGATGGCGCCGAAGAAGACCGCCGAAACGGTCGGCGCCGCGGCGGCGATCGCCTCGGCCGCGGCCACCCCGCGCGCCGTCTCGACCATGACGATGAGCGGCAGGTCGGACAACGCGCCGCCGAGCGCCGCCGCGGCGTCGCGGATCTCGTCCGGGCCGTCGCACTTGGGCAGCATGAGCGCGTCCGGACGGACGCCGGACCGCCGCACCGCGTCCAGGTCGCGCTGCCCGAGCTCCGTCTTCGGATCGTTGATGCGCAGGCTGACCTCGGCGCGCACCGGCTTCCGGTCGGCGAACAGGGCCAGCGCCTGGTCGCGGGCCTCGTCCTTGGCGGCGAAGGAGACGCCGTCCTCCAGGTCGATGCAGACCGCGTCGGCGCCGGTGGCCAGCGCCTTCGGATAGCGGTCGGGACGGACCGCGGGGACGAACAGCAGGCTGCGGCGCACGCGAAAGGCGGGTTCTCTCGACATGGACCGCTCACGCCGGCTGCGGCTCGGCCGCTTCCGCGGCCAGCCGGCCGGCGAGGCTGCGTACCGACGCCGCGGTGTCGAGCACCCGCAGGCAGCCGAGCGCTTCTTGCGCGGCGGCGGGCGATACCGCGCGCCGGGCGCAGGCGGTGAACTTCGCGTCCAGCTCCTCGCGCGACGCCGGACGCACGGGATAGCCGCGCGCGCCGCGGACGAAACGCTCCAGCGTCTCGCCGCCGGAGAGGCGCAACGTCACCCGCGCTTCGGTGAGCGGCGGCGATTCCCGGCCGAGGCGGTCGTCCGCCCGCATGGTCACGAGCGGCACCAGGCGCGCCACCGCCGGCGCCCGCATCGCCTCCTCCTCGAAGGTGTCGATGCCGACCCGCCCGAACGCCAGGGCGGCGGCGGCGCAGTAGTGCAGGCTGAACTTCGCCTCGAGCCCGGTGGCGGGACGGTCGTGGATGAGGACCGTCGGGGTCACCGGATCGACGTCGACCTCCACGGCCTCGACCTCGGACGGGTCGATGCCCTGCTCGCGGCGCAGATCGATCAGGGTGTCGATGGTCGGGTGGGTCGCCGCGCACGACGGGTACAGCTTGACGGTGATGCCGCCCTCGACGATCTCCCAGCGGCGGCCGAGCCGGTCGAGGGCCGGCGACGGATCCCGCCCGGCGCTGCGCATGGCGACCAGGAACCCCTGCGGGCCGTCGATGGCCCGCTCCGAGGCGGTGAACGACTCGCGGGCGAGCAGCGCCGCCAGCACGCCGTTGCGGGCGGCCAGTCCGCCCTGCAGGGGCTTGACCATCGTCCCGAAGTTCTCCTTGAGGCCGCACGCCTCGGAGGCGGCGATGGACAGGGCCCGCCCCGCCGCCTCCGCGTCGAGCCCCATCACGCGGGCCGCCGACGCGGCGGCGCCGATGGTGCCGATGGTCGACGTGCAATGCCAGCCCTGCTCGTAGTGGTCCGGGTTCATCACCACGCCCAGAACCGCCTCCACCTCGAAGCCGACCGCGTAGGCGTCGAGCAGCGCGCGCCCCGAGGCGCCGGCAGCCTCGCCCGCGGCCAGGCCGGCCGCGACGAGCGGCGCGCTCGGATGCGCGAGCGACACCCAGCACATGTCGTCGAAGTCGAGCGCGTGGGCGGCGGTGCCGTTGGCGAGCGCCGCGTAGCCCGGCCCGGCCGTCAGGTCGGTCCCGAGCACGCTGCACGCGCCGGCCCCGCCGTCCGCCCGCGCCACCCGCTGCACGATGCGCGCCGCCGGCTCGCCGGCGCCGGCCAGCGCGACCCCGACGGTGTCCTGTACCGCGTCGCGCGCCGCCGCGCGGGCGGCGGCCGGAACCTCGACCGACGAGACGAACTCGGCGAACCGGGAGATGGCGGTCATCGAATGCTGCCTCCAGCGGACTCGGACCCGGCAGCCCGCATACCGGGCGCCGATCTATTCGTTGCCGTAGAACCGGGCGATCCGCGCCAGACGGTCCTCGATCTCCGCCGCCGGGATCCACCGGCCGGCGACCATGACGCCGGCCGGTCCGCGCACGTTCGCGACGTCGTCGAGCGGGTTTCCGGCCAGCAGGATCAGGTCCGCGCGCCGTCCCGCGGCCACCGTGCCGAACTCGTCCTGCGCCCCGAAGTACTCGGCCGGCCGCCGGGTGCCGATCTCCAGCACCTCGTAGGGGGTCATCCCGACCTCCGCGTAGAGCGCCATCTCGTGGTGCATCGCGAAGCCGGGCACGCTGAAGATCTGCGGCGAGTCGGTCCCCAGGGCGATGTTGGCGCCGCCGGCGTGCAGCGCCGCCAGGATGCGCCGGCGAAGCGCGGCCACGCGCCGGTTGGTCTCCACGTCGGTGGCCCCCAGCCGCGTGTCGACCGCCTGGCGCCAGCGATCCACGGTCTCCGGCGGCATGTAGCGCACCTCCGGCCGCTCGGGCAGCACGTCCACCGAGCCGCGGTCGTTGTAGAACGCGGTCTCCCAGAGCACCATGGTCGGCACCACCCACGCGCCGGCGGCGACCGTCGCCTGGACCAGCTCGGGTATCCGTGATTCGTCGACCTGGTCGATGAGCGCCCCGGCCGCGGCGAGTCCCCGCTGGCCGTCCGGCCGCGTGTCCTCGGGCACCAGCGCCTCGACGTAGTTGTCCAGGTGGTCGATGGAGACCTGGCCGAGCTCGAGCGCGCGCCGCAGGCCGACGAAGTCGGAGACGTGTCCGCCGAACGGGATGTCGACCTCGGCCGCGGTGGCGGCCAGCGCGTCGAACACCTCCGGGCTCAAGCCCTCGTGCGTCTTGATCAGGTCGTAGCCGTCCGCCTTGTAGCGGCGGGCGAGCTGCGCCGCCTCCTCCGGCGTCGTCACCCGCGCGCCGCTCATCGACACGCTGGCCAGGTACAGGTGCGGGCCGAGCAGCAGCCCGCGCCCGATCGAGTTGCGCAGGTCGAACTGCGACGGGTCCCCCTGCATGCCGCGGACCGTCGTCACCCCGTTGGCGAGGTACAGGAACAGCAGGTTCCGGATGTCCTCGTCGCTCATGCGCGGGTTCGGCAGGTGGCCGTGCATCTCCGCCAGCCCCGGCATCAGGTAGTGCCCGGCCGCCTCGATGATCTCGACTCCCTCGTCCAGGTCGACGCGGCCGGCCGGGTCGATGGACGCGATGCGTCCGTCATCGATCACCACCGTCTGGTACTCGAGGATCCGCTCCGAGTCCAGCGGCACGACGTTCACCCCGACGAACGCCGCGTCGCCGTCCACGACGGTGCGCGGCTCGCCGCCGCAGGCGCCCGCCGCGGCCAGGGCGGCGGCCAGCAGAGCGACCCGGCCGGTCATGCCTTCACCTCCGGACGCGCGCCGGCGTACTCCGGCACGTGCCCGCGCCGGTACACCATGAAGGTCCGCTCGTAGGTGATGACGACGGTGCCGTCCTGCTTGAAGCCGCGCGTCTTCACCGTCACGATCCCGACGTTGGGCCGCGACTTCGACTCGCGCTTGTCCAGCACCTCGCTCTCCGAGTAGATCGTGTCGCCCTCGAAGACCGGGGCCGGCAGCCGCACCTGGTCCCAGCCGAGGTTGGCCATCACGTTGACCGACAGGTCCATCGTCGACTGGCCGGTGACCAGGGCCAGGGTGAACGTGGAGTCGACCAGCCGCCGGCCGAACTCGGTCTTCTCGGCGTAGGCCGAATCGAAGTGGATCTTGTTGACGTTCTGCGACAGCAGCGTGAACCAGACGTTGTCGGCCGCGAGCACGGTCCGGCCGAGCGGGTGCTTGTAGACGTCGCCGACCTCGAAGTCCTCGTAGACGCGGCCGGTCCAGCCTTCCTTGACGGGCATTTGATTCTCTCCTGCAAACTGGCGCCGGCGCGACGTAGTCGCGCGCGCGCACGATCGGAAGATTGTAAATCACCGGGCGTCGTCGCCCCGCGGGCGGCGGGCCGACCTTCCTTCCCGCAGGTCCCGCCCCGGCGCCGCCCGCGGCCGGCGCCGGGGTCGGTTGTACACTCGGCGCCGATGAGCACCGAGCCGACCGCCGCCAGGCCGAACTGCGCGCTCTACTACGGGCCGGACGGGTTCCGGGTCGACCGCACGGCGGTCAAGGGGCGCCACTCCGCCGGCGCGGGGTTCCTGAAGGGCTTCATCGAGCACGGGGGCGCCGACCCGCTGGTCGCGCTGACCGGCTCGCGGCAGGACTTCGCGGACTTCCGCGCGCTGGTCGCGGAGCTCGGCGGAGCGGGGCGCGCCATCGTCCAGGCCCACCCGCTCGACCGCCGCACCCTGGGCTCGGCCGGCACCGTCTTCCTGCCGTGGCCGGGGCTGGAGGCGATGGCCTGGAACCGCCGGCTCGGCGGCGAGCGCAACTACAGCCTCTGCGGCGTCACCCACACCGTCGCCTCGGACCAGGTCGTCGCTTCGCTGGGACGGTACCTGATTGCGCCGACGCAGCCCTGGGACGCACTGATCTGCACCTCGACGGCGGTCCGTGCCGCGGTCGAACGCGTCCTCGAGCAGCACGCGGACTACCTCGAACGCCGCGGGGGCGGCCGCTTCCGCTGCCCGGTGCGCCTCCCGGTGATTCCCCTCGGCATCGACTGCGACTTCTATGCGCCCGCAGACGACGACGCCGTTGCGGGCGCCGGCCCCGCGGCCCGGCGCAGCGTCCGCGCGCGGCTGGGCATCGGCGGGGACGACCTCGCGGCGTTGTTCGTCGGACGGCTGTCGTTTCATGCCAAGGCGCACCCCACCCCGATGTATCTGGCGGCGGCCCGCGCGGCGGAGCGCGCCGGGGACCGGAAGATCCACCTCCTGCTCACCGGGCAGTTCCCCAACCGCGCGGTCGAGAAGGAGTTCCGCGAGGCGGCGGCCCGCTTCTGCGGCGCCGCACGGGCCCACTTCATCGACGGCTCGGACGGACCGCGGGGTCCGGTCGTGCGGGCGGCGTGGCGGGCCTCCGACATCTTCGTCTCGCTGTCGGACAACATCCAGGAGACCTTCGGCCTCACGCCGGTCGAGGCCATGGCGGCGGGCCTGCCGTGCGTCGTGAGCGACTGGAACGGCTACAAGGACACCGTGCCCGACGGCGAGACCGGGTTCCGCATCCCCACGGTGACCGTCGGACCCGGTGCGGGCGTGGACGTGGCGGACCGCCACGCGGCCGGCCTCGACAGCTACGACCAGATGATAGGCATCACCAGCCTCGCGACGGCGGTCGACGTCGACGCCTGCGCCGACGCCATCGTGCGGCTGGCCACCGACCGGGAGCTGCGCGCCCGCCAGGCCGCGGCGGGAATGGCGCGGGCGCGGCGCCTCTACGACTGGCGGGTGGTGATAGCGGCCTACCAGGACCTGTGGCGCGAGTTGGCGGAGGTGCGCGCCGCCGACCCCGGCGTGGGGCTGCGCGACCGGCGGGAGACGGGCAGAATCGAGTTCCCCGACCCCTTCGCGATCTACCGGCACTATCCGACGGCGCTGCTCGGCCCCGACACGGTCATCGTCCCGAAGGGCGCCGACCCGGCCGCGGACCTGGCGCGGCTCCGGGAGGGCAAGCTCAACCTGCACGACACCATCGCGCACGCCTTCCTGGCCCCCGCCGAGATCGACGCGCTGCTGGCCCGCCTGGCGTCCGCGGGGCCGACGCGCACCGCGGACCTCGTCACCGGGGACCCGAACGCCCGGCGTAGACTGCTGCGGACGCTGCTGTGGCTCGGGAAGTTCGACCTGGTGGAGTTTCGGAACTCGACATGACCCCGCCCGCAGGCGTCCGACCTGGCAGACCGCCGGACGACGTCCGCGCGCAACTCCTGTCCCGCACGAAACCGTCCGTCGTGGTAGGGCCGAAAATCACGCCGCCGGCAAGACGATGCCCGCGTCCAACTCGCAGTCCTCACTTGCGGCGGCTGAGCCTCTGTTTCAGGCTCTCGACTATCCACTCGATCGTCTCCGACCGGGCTCGCTGCAGCCTCTTCAGGTCTTTCTCCCCGGCCTCGTCCGTCTCGTGATTCCCCCTCTTCTTGCGCATGTTCTCGATCATGAACTCCAGCACCTGCAGATACACGGCCGGTTCGAGTACCGTAATGAGCCACCGTACGGCTACCATCAACGAAGGAGCTGCGATAGAGACAATCGACCTCCAGGGATCCTCGAGAGTCTGTCCGCATGCGACGATGCCCGTGGCGCCGCCGGCACCCGACACGGCCGTTATGGCGGCCGTCCTCCGAGGTTCCGGTTGGTCTGCGCCTGCAGGCTCCGAGGGAGTTCCGTCGGCCGAAGCATCCGGACCGTCGGCAGGTTTGTCCGTCATCAACCGGACCGGTATCGCGCAACCCATCGCTCGCCGGCCCTGATGACCTGATCGGTGTCGACGTCGCGTCGCATCAACGCCAGGGGCATGAAGCTTCTGAACAGCCTATGAGTGAACAGTACGGTAAAGAAGATGACCCAAGTCGAGCCTGCGGCGATCCGCACGCCTTGCGAGAGCGCGTGCGGGGACCAGTCGCTCTGGAAGAGTCCCGGCACGGTGTCCAGAAGCCAGAGGACAATGCCGCCCAGTCCCATCGCGTACACCACGCAAAGCAGGACCGCGAGCACTGCCGCCAGCTTGACGCGCATGAACGGCTGAACTACGACGAGATGCCAGACCACCGACAAGGTATTGGGCACCGGCAAGGGATCCGGCGAAGACCACTCCGAAGCTCCGTAGCGTTTCATTGTCCTGCACCACCGTGCTGCCACCGTGAGAGCCCGGTGACTCCCTCCGTGCTTGCTGCCGGGACACGCACTGCTTCCACCCTCGCCCGGCTCATCCTCACGCCCCAAAAGTTCTCGCCCGTAAAATCGTGACCACACGTTCGAAAGCCCCCGCAGTCGGCTCGCCCCTCCGAGTGAATCTTCGCACGATCGACCGATCCTGCGAATTGATTACGGTCAAGCAGGCAGCGGGGTTCGCCCGCAGGCCGATTCCGTCCAGAGGGCGACGATGGGATCCGTGCGGTGCAGCAGGCATGCGGGCGTTTCATTTCCCGGACAACATTTACCGTTCTTTTACATTATAGGCGGCGCTCCACTTCCACGCCACCTCCTCTGCGCGGCGAGCGCCGCACCAGCTCGGACGCCGGCCGCGGGCAGTCAGACGATGCCGGCGTGCCGCCACGCGGCGACCGTGTCGGGCGCGTACCCGAGCTCGGCGAGGATTGCGTCGGTGTGCTGGCCCACCTCCGGGATGGCGTCCATGCGGGGTTCGGCGCCGTCGAGGGTGGCCGGCGGCAGGGTCGCCCGCAGCGGCCCGGCGCTCGACGGCACCTCTCGCCAGCGGCCGCGGGCCCGGAGCTGCGGATGCCCGGCGAGCTGCGACACGGAGTTCATGCGGCCGTTGGCGATCTGCGCCGCGTCGAGGCGGGCGACGATATCCTCGGCGGTGAGGGTCGCGAAGACCTCGTGGATCGCCGCCTCGAGCGCATCCCGGTTGGCCACCCGCTTCGCGTTGGCGTCGAACCGCGGATCCGTCGCCAGCGCCGGCCGCTCGAGCACCGCGGCGCAGAAGCGGACCCACTCGCGCTCGTTCTGCAGCCCGAGGAACACCGTCTCGCCGTCGCTCCCCTCGAACGGGCCGTAGGGCGCGATGGCGGCGTGCCGGGCGCCGCTGCGCGGCGGGGGCGTGCCGCCGTAGAGCGTGTAGTAGAGCGGGAAGCCCATCCACTCGCCGAGCGCCTCGAGCATCGAGACCTCGATGGTGGCCCCCTCGCCGCTCCGCTCGCGGCGGAACAGCGCCGTGAGCACGCCCGAGTAGGCGTACATGCCGGCCGCGATGTCGGCGACCGAGATCGAGGACTTCACCACCTGGTCCGCGGTGCCGGTGATGGACACCAGCCCCGCCTCGGCCTGCACCAGCAGGTCGTAGGCCTTCTTGTCGCGGTAGGGGCCGGTAGCGCCGTAGCCGGAGACATTGCAGGCGACGAGCCGGGGGCGGCGGGCCCGCAGGGTTCCGGCGTCGAGGCCGAGCCGGTCGGCGGCGCCCGGCGCGAGGTTCTGCACGAAGACGTCGGCCCCGTCGATGAGCTTCGCCACCACCTCCCGCGCCTCGGGGCGCTTGAGGTCGAGGGTCAGCGACTCCTTCGACCGGTTGAGCCAGACGAAGTGGCTCGACAGCCCCTTGACCGTCGCGTCGTAGCCGCGGGCGAAGTCGCCCACCACGGGGCGCTCGACCTTGATGACCCGCGCGCCGAGGTCGGCGAGCTGCCGGGTGGCGAACGGCGCCGCCACCGCCTGCTCCAGGGTGACCACGGTCACCCCGTCGAGGGGCCGGCGCGACCCCGCGGGGTCCGGCGCGGCCGGCGGCGGCGCCATCAGAAGGAGCGCGGCAGGCCGAGCACGTGCTCGGCGATGTAGGAGAGGATGAGGTTCGTCGAGATCGGCGCCACCTGGTAGAGGCGGGTCTCCCGGAACTTCCGTTCGATGTCGTAGTCCTCGGCGAAGCCGAATCCGCCGAACGTCTGCAGCGCCACGTTGGCCGCCTCCCACGAGGCGTCGGCCGCGAGCAGCTTGGCCATGTTGGCCTCGGCCCCGCAGGGCTTCCCGGCGTCGAACAGCTCGGCCGCGCGCGCCCGCATCAGGTCGGCCGCCTCGACGTTGACGTGGGCGCGGGCAATCGGGAACTGCACGCCCTGGTTCTTGCCGATGGGCCGGTCGAAGACGATCCGCTCGTTCGCGTACTTGACGGCGCGCTCGATGAACCAGCGGCCGTCGCCCACGCACTCGGCCGCGATCAGGATGCGCTCGGCGTTCAGCCCGTCGAGCAGGTAGCGGAAGCCGCGCCCCTCCTCGCCGATGCGGTTCTCGACCGGCACCTCCAGGTTGTCGAAGAACACCTCGGTGGTGGCGTGGTTCATCATCGCCCGCAGCGGCCGGATGGTCACCCCGTTGCCGACCGCGGTGCGCAGATCCACGAGGAAGACCGACAGGCCGTCCGTCTTCCTGACGACGTCCTCGCGCGGCGTCGTGCGGGCAATCAGCAGCATCAGGTCGGAGTACTCGGCGCGCGAGATCCACACCTTCTGGCCGTTGACGACGTAGCGGTCCCCATTGCGCACCGCCATGGTCTGGAGCTGCGTGGTGTCGGTGCCGGTGGTCGGCTCGGTCACCCCGAACGCCTGCAGCCGCACCTCGCCGCTGGCGATCTTCGGCAGGTACTCGCGTTTCTGCTGCTCCGAGCCGTGCCGCAGCAGCGTTCCCATGATGTACATCTGGGCGTGGCACGCGGCCGAGTTGCCGCCCGAGCGATTGACCTCCTCCAGGATGATCGCCGCCTCGGTGATCCCGAGCCCCGAGCCGCCGTACTGCTCGGGTATCAGCGCCGCCAAATAGCCGGCCTCGGTCAGCGTCTGGACGAACTCCGCCGGATACGCTTCCGCGCGATCGAGGTCCCGCCAGTAGGTGTCCGGGAACCGCTGGCACAGCTCGCCGACCGCGCTTCGCAGGTCCTGGTGCAGCTCGACGTCGGGTACGGTCACGTTCCTCCTTCGCGTCGGGCACATTCTCGCGCCCCGGCCGCACCGAAAGCAAACGCCGCCAAGAGCCTCACCGTGCACGCGACCGCCGCCCGAGGCGGCCCCGCTAACGAAACCGCGTTTCCTGACCGTCCCGGCGCGCCAGCCCCTTGCAGCCCGTGGTGGAACCCCGCGTGGCACCGAGAGCGGCGAGGCGCCCGTCTGGCAAGGCGTGAGAAGGGCGCATATTGGGCATATGTAACCGCCGAACAACGCAGTCAGGCGGGATGCATCGCCGCTCGAATGCAGCGGGGACTTTCGCCACGGGCTGCTTGGCGGCCTGGCCTCGGCCGAGCCTCATGCTAGGATGTTCCGTCGTCGGCATCACCATCGCGATGGGCTCGGCTCCGCAACTCGCCTCCGGCACCGCCCCCTCCTCGACAGCCGCCTCCAATCGTGCCGGTAGACAACGGGCCGGCGGTGATCGGCGCGCTCGCCCGTTCCTCAAGTGGGCCGGCGGCAAGCGACAGCTTCTGCCCCGGCTTCGCGAGTTCTACCCGACAGAGTTCGGCGCCTACCACGAGCCGTTCCTCGGCAGCGCGGCCGTCTTCTTCGACCTCGCCGACAGCGGCGCGCTGCGGCACGGCAGGGTCAGGCTCACCGACGTCAACGCCGATTTGATCGGCTGCTGCCTCCGTCTGCGCAACGAGCCGCACGCGGTGATCGGACATCTCCGGAGACTCGAGGCGGGCTATGCGGCTGCGCCGGAGCAGCACTACTATCGCATCCGGGACGAGGTCTTCAACCCGGCGCGCGCAGCGATCACGAACGGCCGTCACCCGCGGCCGGAGGCGTACTCGCCCGAGCTCGCGGGGATGCTCATCTACCTCAACCGGACGGGCTACAACGGCCTGTTCCGCCTGAACTCGAGTGGGTTGTTCAACGTCCCCCGCGGCAGGTACAAGAACCCCAGGATCTGCGACGAGGAGAACCTCCGGCGGGTGTCCACCACACTGTCGGAACTCTCCGTGAAGATAGAACACGCCTCGTTCGATACGGTCCTGCGGTCCGCGCGGGCGGGCGACTTCATCTATTTCGATCCGCCGTATGCCCCCATGAGCGCGACGGCGCGCTTCACTTCCTATACGTCGGACGGTTTCGGAGAGGATGACCAGCGGCATCTGCAGGGGGTGTTGATCGAGTTGGCGAAGAGGGGCTGTTACGTCGTCCTCAGCAATTCGACCGCTCCCGAGATCGCCGTGCTGTACGACGGCAACGCGGACGCGGAGAGGGCCGGCCTGCGGGCTCACATCGTTCCGGCCCGCCGCGCCATCAACTCCAAGGCCTCCCGCCGAGGACACGTCGACGAGTACATCATCACCAACGTAGCGAGGCGGGCGGCGTAGATGCCCGGCGGGCGCGCGGCCATGGCGAGCGGTTCGGATCTCGAACGAGAGGTGGCGATCCTGGCCGAGACGCTGGGGCTTCGCGTCGGCAGCCAGATCAAGGTCGGCCGCCGACTCTGGGGCGCGGAACGCCGCATCGACCTGGTCTTGCGCTACGCCGACTCCGGCCGAAGCCTCGGCATCGAATGCAAGTACCAGGGCGGCGGCGGCTCCGCGGAGGAGAAGATCCCCGCCACGATTCAGGACATCGCGGCGTGGCCGATTCCGGGCATCGTCGTATTCGCCGGACAGGGTTTCTCGGACAACATGCGCGCCTATCTGCATTCCACGGGGAAGGCCGTGGCCTATGAGGACCTGCAAGGATGGCTGACACTCTTCTTCGGCCTCCCGGACGACTGATCCGACCAGAGGTGGGTGATCCGACGAGGGCGACCCTCGGCTCCGAGCGCCTCCTCGGCTCCGGCCTGCTGACCGGCTGGCGCGTCGGGGTGGTCTCGAACCCCGCGTCGGTCGACGGCGCGTTCCGCCACATCGTGGACCGCATCGCGGCCGAGCCCGGGGTGACGCTCGCCGCGCTGTTCGGACCGCAGCACGGCTTCCACGCCGACGTGCAGGACAACATGGTGGAGACCGACCACGCGCGGCACCCGCGCCTCGGCGTGCCGATCCACTCGCTCTACAGCGACACGCGGGAGCCGACCGCGGAGATGCTCGACGGGCTCGACCTGCTGGTGATCGACCTGCAGGACGTCGGAACGCGCGTCTACACCTACATCTACACGCTGGCCAACTGCCTGCGGGCGGCGCGGCGGTGCGGGTTGCCGGTGGTGGTGTGCGACCGGCCCAACCCGATCGGCGGCGAGGCGGTGGAGGGACCGGTCCTCGACCCGGCGTTCGCCTCCTTCGTCGGGCAGTTCCCGATCCCGCTGCGGCACGGAATGACGATCGGCGAGCTGGCAAGGCTGTTCAACGACCGCTTCGGGATCGGCGCGGACCTGCGGATCATGCCGCTCGACGGCTGGTCGCGCGCGATGCACCACGACGACGCCGGCGCTCCCTGGGTCATCCCGTCGCCCAACCTGCCGACCCTCGACAGCGCGCTGGCGTATCCCGGCATGGTGCTGCTGGAAGGGACGCTGCTGTCCGAGGGCCGCGGCACCACCCGGCCGTTCGAGCTGTTCGGCGCGCCCGGCATCGATCCGGAGGGACTCGCCGATGCCCTCAACGCGCTCGGCCTGCCCGGCGTCCACTTCCGGCCGGCGACGTTCGAGCCGACGTTCCAGAAGCACGCGGGCCGGCCCTGCGGCGGGTGCCAGATCCACGTCACCGACCGGCGCGCGTTCCGTCCGGTGCTGGCCGGGGTGGCCGTGATCGCGGCGTGCCGGGAGGCGCTCGGCGACCGCTTCGGCTGGCGGGAGCCGCCGTACGAGTACGAGCACGACCGGATGCCGATCGACATCCTGGCCGGCTCGTCCGCGCTGCGCCGCGACATCGAGGCGGGCCGGTCCGCCGCCGCCATCGCCGCGGGCTGGGACGACGATCGCGCGGCGTTCGAGACGCTGCGGCAGGAGCTCCTCCTGTACTGAGCCAGCCTCGCCGCAGCGTACCGACCGGCTGCACGGCCCGCGGGCGGCCGGCGCCTGCCGACCCCGGCACGGGGACCCGACGGGGCGTTTTTCCTCACCCCTGCACCGCCCGGTTCGAACCGAGACGCTGCCCGCGCCACGGCTCGGTGTTGCGAGTGATAGGATTGCTGGTCCGGCTCATGGCGAAATCCAACGGGCTTCGCGTCGACAGCGGAATCCGGATCATCGGGGCGCCGACCCGCGTGCTGGCGGCGTTCTTCGACGCGCAGGCCCTGACCGCCTGGTGGGGCGTTCTGCGCTCGGTCACCACGCCGCGTCCGCTCGGCGTGTACGCCCTGGAATGGGAAACCGCGAACGGGCTGACCGGCGGCGTGTTCCACGGCACGGTGATGGAGTACCGCCCCGGCCGGGAGCTGTTCGTGGCCAACGCCTACTGGCTGCCCGCCGGCGGCGAGCCGCTCGGACCGATGGGTCTGGAGGTCACCTGCAGCGTCGATGGTCCGGCCACCCGGGTCCACGTCCGTCAGAGCGGGACGGACGGCGGCGCGCGGTGGAAGCGCTACCAGGCCGACATGACGTCCGGGTGGAGGGTGTCGCTGGACGCCCTGAAGCAGTACATCGAGGACGGCGCGACGCCCCGGCTGCCCGCGACCGAGACGCAGCGGCGGAAGTAGACCGTCAGCTCATGTCCCCCGACCGCATCGTCATCGTCGGCGGCGGCGTCGTCGGCTCCAGCATCGCCTGGCATCTGCGGACCGGCGGCTTCACGGGCGAGGTCACCGTCGTCGAGCGCGACCCGACCTACCGGCGGGCCTCCTCGTTCCTCGCCATGGGCGGCGTGCGGCAGCAGTTCGGCTCCGCCGCGAACATCCGGCTCGCCCGGCACAGCGTGCGGTTCTACGAGCGGTTCGACACCGCGCTGCGGACACCGCGGCATGCACCGCGGGCGTGGTTCCGCCAGCGCGGCTACCTGTTCCTGGCCGACGGCGGGAACGCCGAGCGGCTCGAGCGCCGCTTCGCGCGGCAGCGCGCGCTCGGTGCGCGCGTCGAGCGCCTCGACGTCGACGCCATCCGCGCCCTCGTCCCCGACCTGACCCTGCACGACATCCGCTTCGGCATCTTCGGGCCGGAGGACGGCTACGCCGACCCGCGCGAGTTGCTGGCCGGCTTCCGGCGCGCGGCCGCGGAGGCGGGAGCGACGTACGTCACCGGCGCGGTCACCCGCCTGACGGTGGCGCGCGGACGCGTGCGCGGCGTGACGCTCGACGGCGGCGCGGCGCTCGACGCCCGCGCGGTGGTCAACGCCGCCGGCCCCTTCGCCGCGAAGCTGGCCGCGCTGGCGGATCTCGAGCTGCCGGTGACGCCGGTCCGCCAGCACCTGTTCCGCTGCGCCCTGCCGCACCGCTGGCCCCACCGCTTTCCGGTGGTGATCGATCCGGGAGGCGTCCACTGGCGCCACGACGACCCGGTCGCGCCCGGCGACCCGGACCGGATCGTCGTCGCCCGCACGAAGCTCGACGAGCCGCCGGGAGAGAACTTCGACTGCGACCAGGACCGCTGGCTCACCGACTTCCGGCCGCCGCTCGTGGCGCGCCTGCCGGCCTTCGCGGCGGCCGAGCTGATCGAGGGCTGGGCCGGGCTCTACGAGATGACGCCCGACCACAACCCGCTGCTCGGCGAGCACCCGGAGCTGGCCGGCTTCTACCTCGCCAACGGCTTCAGCGGGCACGGGCTGATGATGGCCCCCGCGACGGGGGCGGCCCTGGCCGAGCTGCTCGCGACCGGGGCGTCGACGCGGCTCGACATCGGCGCGTTCGACCCGGGGCGCTTCGCGCGCGGCGCGGAGTTCCGGGACGACGCCATGATCTGATGGCGGCGCCCATGCAACTGGACGACTGGCTCGAGCACGCGCGGCGGGACGCGGCGCAACGGGGCCTGCCGGACCTCGATCCCCTGCTCGAGATGCTGCTCCGGGCCACCCGTGCGCTGCGGGCGGCCGACTGGGCAGGGACGGATCCCGCGGGTTCGACCCGTGCGGCCACCGGGGCAGACCCCGGCGACGACACCCGGCCGGCGGCGCCGCGCGGGAACGGTCCCTGACGATGCCGCCGCGAACGACCATCGCCGGGCTGGGGTCCGCGCTGCGCGACGGGACGACGACCGCGGCCGCGCTGGTGGAGGAATGCCTGGCCGCGATCGAGGCGCGCGATGCGTCCCTCAACGCCTTCATCACCGTGCTGGCGGACGCCGCGCGGCGGCAGGCGCGGACGCTGGACGCGGAGCTGGCCCGCGGCGTCGACCGCGGTCCGCTGCACGGCATCCCGATCTCGCTGAAGGACATCATCGACCTCAAGGGAACCCCGACCACGGCGGCATCGAGGGTGCGGGCCGGGCATCGCGCCGCGGCGGACGCACCGGTGACCGCGCGCCTGCGGGCCGCCGGCGCCGTCTTCATCGGCAAGTGCAACCTGCACGAATTCGCCTTCGGCACCACCGGCGAGGAGTCGTTCTTCGGACCGGCGCGCAACCCCCATGCGCCGGACCGCATCCCGGGCGGATCGAGCAGCGGCTCGGCCGTGTCCGTCGCGGCGGGAATGGCGCCGGCTTCCATCGGCACCGATACGGGGGGCTCCCTCCGCATCCCCGCCGCGGCCTGCGGGGTGGTCGGGCTGAAGCCGACCCACGGGGAGGTGAGCACCGCCGGGATCGTCCCGCTGGCGCCGTCGCTGGACCACGTGGGCCCGATCGCGCGCTCGGTCGGCGACGCGGCGACGGTGTACCGAGCCCTGCGCGGGGCCCCGCCCGGCAGCCGCGACGCAGCGGCGGCGGATGCACGGCCGGCCGATCCGCGGCCGCGCCTCGGCATCCCGCGGCGCTATTTCCTGGACCTGGTCGAGCCGGCGGTGCGGCACGCCTTCGCCGGCGCGGTCGAGCGGCTGGCGCGGGCCGGCTGCCGCATCGACGACGACGCGGACGTCCCGCACGCCGCCGACACCGCCCCGATCTACCTGCACACGCAGCTCGCCGAGGCGGCCGAGCACCACCGGGCGGACCTGGACGAGCGGCCGGGAGACTACGGCCGCGGGGTGCGGCTGCGGCTGGAGCTGGGCCGCTACGTGCTGGCCGAGGACTACGTGCGCGCGCAGCGGGGCCGGCGGGTTCTGACCGCCGAGGTGGACGCGGCGCTGGAGCACCGGGCGGCGCTGCTCCTGCCCACGCTGCCGGTCGTGCCGCCGCCGCTCGG
Source organism: Vicinamibacterales bacterium (assembly GCA_963662835.3). GTDB lineage: Bacteria > Acidobacteriota > Vicinamibacteria > Vicinamibacterales > UBA8438 > WTFV01. Next base: position 3,033,027 of record CAXXVU020000002.1, on the reverse strand, counting down.
CGCCGGGGCGCTCACCATCGGAACGACGACGGAGACCGTCCGCGCGCTGACGCTGCGGCTGACCCAGCTCTTCGACGTGACGGGGCACCCGGCGATCTCGGTCCCGTGCGGAACGGCGGACGGCCTGCCGGCCGGCGTGCAACTGATCGGGCGGCGCGGAGAGACCGAGCGCCTGCTCGCCGTGGCCGCGACGCTGGAGGCGCCGCTGCTTGGACGGCAGGACTGATTCAACCCTTCGCCTTCGCCCGCAGCTCCTCGTAGCTGCCGCCGGCGGCCGCGCCGGTCTCCACCGGCAGCCCCGCCTCCGCCCAGCCTTCGTGCAGCACCGCGCCGGTAGCCCGGTCGCGGGCCCCGCCGAAGCCGCCGAGCACGTTGCTGACGTCGGTGTAGCCGGCCGCGGCCAGGATCTCGGCCGCGCGCGCCGAGCGGCCTCCCATCTGGCAGCCGACAAGGAGCTTGGCGTCCGGGGCCTGCGTCGCCTTGACGACCGCCAGGAAATCGAGGTTCGGCTGCATCTGGCGGGTGGCCGGGTCGAGGTGCAGCAGAGGAATGTTGACGGCCCCCGCCGGATGCCCGCCGTCGTACTCGGGCGTCGAGCGGACATCGATGTAGGTATGACCCTCGTCGGTCTGGAGGGTACGGGCGTCCTTGACGCCGACGTGTTTCACGCTCATGACTGGCGCATAGTACAACCTATCCCGGAATGCGGGCACCCGGAATCCGCCGGTCCCGCTCATTCGAGACGGGGTTGCCGCATTCCCGGCTGGTACGGACTTGATCGCACGGTTCTTTCACCAATGGGAACGCCGCCTGGTCGCGGCGACGACCGACCGCGTCGTGCGGCCGTTCGAATGGGGCCTCGACTGGATTCCGGACACGGAACTGAGGGTCTGCGCCGCGGAGAATGGCGCCGGCGCGGACGAGACCGGGCCGCTGGACGTCCGGCCGGCGGATGATGCCGCCACGGGCGACGCGGCGCCGCCGGGCGAGCTCCTGCGCGCCTGGGCGGCCGCGGCCACCGCCGACAGCGAGCGCTTCTACGCCGCGCCGCGGGGAACCGGGTTCCACTTCGACGGTCACCGCCTGCGCTTCCCGAGCGCGTTCCGTACCCCGCATCCGGAGAACGACACGGTGCACGCGCGCTACTTCCCCGCGGCGTTCGGTCGCGGCGACCGCCGGCGCGCCGTCGTCGTGCTTCCCCACTGGAACGCGGACCCCGGCAGCCACGCCGCGCTCGCCCGGCTGCTCGCCCGGTTCGGGGTCAGCGCCGTCCGCCTGAGCCTGCCCTACCACGACGCCCGCATGCCGCCCGAGCTGCACCGGGCCGACTACATCGTCAGCGCCAACGTCGGGCGCACGGCGCAGGTCTGCCGCCAGGCGGTTCTCGACGCGCGGCGCGCCGTCGACTGGCTGGAGTCGCGGGGATACGAGCGGATCGGCGTCCTCGGCACCAGTCTCGGCTCCTGCCTGGCCCTGCTGACCGCCGCGCACGATGCGCGCATCTCGGCAGCGGCGCTCAACCACATCTCGCCGTACTTCGCCGACGTCGTCTGGGAGGGGCTGTCGACGGCGCATGTCCGGGCCGGCCTCGAAGGCTCGATCGACCTGGATCTGCTGCGGGACCTGTGGCTGCCGATCAGTCCCGCGCCCTTCCTCGATCGCATGCACGGGAAGCGCACCCTGCTGGTCTACGCGCGCTACGACCTCTCGTTCCCGGTGCGGCTCTCCCGCCGGCTGGTCGCCGACTTCCGCGCACGCGGGATCGACCCGGAGGTCTTCGTGCTGCCGTGCGGCCACTACAGCACGGGCGTGGCGCCGTTCAACTGGCTGGACGGCTTCGTGCTCGTCCGCTTCCTGCGGCGGGTGTTGTAGCGCCTGTCAGACATGCAGATAGCGGAGCAGGCTCCAGACGGCTTCGTACAGCAGCTCCGCCAGCTCGCGGACGACGGGCGTCACGGTCCCCTCGGTCACGGCGTCCGCCACCGTCACCGGCTCGGTGAACACCAGCCAGATCGTCGCGGCAGCCAGAACGGCGGCCAGCAGGCCGGCGATGCCGACCAGGCTCATGCTGAAGCGAGCCAGGGACATGGAACGTTCGAGAACCCGTCTCGGTCTATATACCGCTATCGAAAGAATTCGTCCACCGCCGCCTCGACCGCCTCTCCCAGGCCGAGCCCGTCGAGTGACGGCCCGACGTCCGGCGGACCGACGACCACCACGCGGAGCGCGTCCGGGTCGAGGCGCCGGCCCGCCGCGGCGGCCGCCGCGTCCGGGTCGACCGCGGTCACCCGCGCGACGAACGTCGCGTACTCGTCGTCGGGGAGATCGAACAACGCGAGCCGCATCGCCGCGTGCGCCACCTGTCCGGCCGTCTCGAAGCTGCGCGCGTAGCCGCTGGTGAGCACCGGCCGGGCCGCGGCCAGCTCGTCCTCGGTCACCGGGCGCGCGTCGCGGATCTCGCGGATCTCCCGCAGCGCCTCGCGGATCGCGTCGCCGGTCACGGCGGCGTCCACCGCCGTCTGCAGCGTGAACGGCCCCCGGCCGCGGCGTCCGTCGAACCCCGTTCGCACGCCGTAGGTGTAGCCCCTGGCCTCGCGGAGGTTGAGATTCAGGCGGCTGACGAACTGCCCGCCCAGCACCATGTTCATGACGGTGACGGCCGGATAGTCCGGAGCCCGCCGCACGATGCCCAGGTGGCCGATGCGGATCTCGGACTGCACCGCCCCGGGGCGCGGCACGAACGTCAGCCGCGCGGCCGGCGGCCGCGCGGCCTGCGCGGCGTCCCCGCCGCCCCGCGCCGGGGCGCCGCGCCCCGGAACCGCGGGCACCTCGGCCGCCGAGACGAGCGACGCCACCGCCGGACCGCGCGCGTCGTCTCCGCCGCCGGCCGCGACGAGGGTCCATCGCTCCGGAGCGTAGTGGGCGGCGTGAAAGGCCCGGATGTCGTCGATGGAAATCCGGGCGAGCGCCGCCGCGGTGCCGGCCGGCGTGTGGCCGTAGGCCTGCGTCCCGTAGACGGACCGCAGGAACGCCCGTTCGGCGACCACGCCGGCGACGTGCCGCCGCTGGGCGATGTGATTGATCCGCAGGGCCCGGACCCGCTCGACCTCCTCCGGATCGAAGCGCGGCTCGGTCGCCAGCTCGACCAGCAGCGCCAGCGCGTCGCGGAGGTTGCGGGCCAGTGCGGTGACCGACATGACGGTGGCGTCGCTCGTGACCTCGGTCCCGAGACGCCCCCCGATCCGGCCGAGCTCCTCGTGCACGGCGATGCCCGTCCGCCGCCGCGTGCCGTCGTCGAGCAGATCCGCGGTGAACGCGGCGAGTCCTTCGCGGCCCGGCGGATCCGCCGCCGAACCGGACGGAACGAGCAGCACGAGGCTGACCAGCTCCTGCTCCCGGTGCTCGACCGTCCAGAGCCGGGCGCGGTTCGGGAGCGTCTCGCGCGCGATGGCGGGGAACCGCGGGGGCGCCGCTGCCCCGACCGCCGGCAGCCGGCGTCGATCGACCGCCACTAGCGCGGCTCCACCGGGGTCGATCCGGGCAGGGCGGCCTCGCCGCGGCCGGTCGGGACCACGCTGAGGGCGACCCGCGCTCCCGCCCCGAGCTCGGCCTGCACGGCGGCGGCCACGCTCTCGGCGCCGGCCTGCCGGTAGCGGTCGAGGTCGGCCGCGGCGTAGGCGGGCGTGCCGGTGTACACGTTGTACAGGTTGAGCTGATCCGAGCGCCCGCCGAAGCCGCCGACGGACTGCCGCTGCCGCGCCGAGTCCGCCTCGAGCAGGCTGCGGGCGCGTTCGAGCTCGGCCGCCGTCGGGCCGTCGGCGGCGAGCCGCGCGATCTCGGCGCCGATGACCCCGTCCAGCTCGCCCAGCGCCACGCCCGGGACCGCGGTCGCGACCACGCCGAAGTGGCCGCACAGCTCGGCGGAGTACTGGTGCGCGCTCACGTCGATGGCGATCCGCCGGTCGTGGAGCAGCGCCCGGTAGAGCCGCGAGGACTTGCCGCCGGCGAGCACCGTCGCGGCCAGATCCAGCTCGGCGTCGCGCGGCCCGAACAGCCGCGGCGTCACCCATCCCAGATAGAGCCGGGGCGCCTCCACGCGGTCTTCGAGCAGCAGCGCGGCGGGCCGGCCGCCGACTGCCGGCGGCGGGGGCGACACCGGCGGCGGCGGCGGTCCCGCGGGAATCTCCTCGAAGTGCGCCCGCGCCGCCCGGATGGCCTCGCCGGCGTCCACGTCGCCGGCGATCGCCAGCGATGCGTTGGCGGGATGGTAGTACGTCGCGAAGAACTCCCGCACGTCGTCGAGGGTCGCGGCGCGCACGTCCTCGGGCCAGCCGATGACCGGCCAGTGATACGGATGCTCCGGCGGATGGCGGGCCGCCGTCAGGGTCGTCGAGGCGAGCCCGTACGGCCGGTTCTCATAGCTCTGCCGGCGCTCGTTCAGCACGACGTCGCGCTGCGTGTCCAGCTTCTCGCGGGTCAGGGCCGGCAGGAGGTAACCCATCCGGTCCGACTCCATCCACAGCGCCCGGTCGAGCGCACCCCGGGGAACGACCTCCCAGTAGTTGGTGCGGTCCGCGCTCGTCGAGCCGTTCAGCGCACCCCCCGCCTCCTGCAGGGGCCGGAAGTACCCGCTGTCGTGGTGCGCGGAACCCTCGAACATCAGGTGCTCGAACAGGTGCGCGAAGCCGGTCCGGCCCGGCCGCTCGTTCTTCGACCCGACGTGGTACCAGAGGTTGACCGCGACGATCGGGCACGCACGATCCTCGTGCACGATGACGTCGAGACCGTTGTCGAGGGTCACCTTCACGTGGGGAATCTCGGCCGGCACGCTGGTCTCCCTACTCGCCCAGGATCTGCACGACCACCTGCCGCTGCCGCGGCCGCGTATCGAGCTCGGCCAGCACGATCTGCTGCCAGGTGCCGAGCCGCACCCGTCCTTCCGTGAACGGCAGGGTCAGCGACGGACCGAGCAGCGCGGCGCGGACGTGGCTCGACCCGTTGTCGTCGCCCCACCGCTCGTGGTGCCGGTAGGCGCCGTTGCGCGGGGCCAGGCGCTCGAACATCGAGCCGAAGTCGGCCACCGCGCCCGGCTCGTACTCGATGGTCGTGACGCCGGCGGTCGATCCGACGACGGCGACGGTCACGATCCCGGCCGACAGCCCCGACCCGGCCACCGCCGCGGCCACGACCTCCGTGATGTCGCGGACGTCGCCCTGTCCCGATGTCCGCGCCTCGCGGGTGACGGTGTGCACCATGGCTGCTTCCGGAACCCTTCATCTTACCAGCCCCGGCGTTCTGGAAGTCCGCGCACCTCCGGGGGTAGAATCCGTACCGCCCATGACACCAAGCATCAGCACCCCGCAACGAAGGCTGCACGGGTTCTCGCCCGTCCTGCCGGCCCTGTGCCTCGCGATCTTCCCGAGCCTGCCCGGACAGGCGCAGGAACCGTCCCTGACCTTCGACCCGCCGCCGGAATGGATCGCCGTGCAGGTCTCGTCCCCGATGCGCGCGGCGCAGTTCACCCTGCCGAAGGCCGCGGGCGACGCCGAGGACGCGGAGCTCGTCGTCTTCTATTTCGGCGGCGCCGGCGGCTCGGTGGAGGCCAACCTCGAACGGTGGACCGGCCAGATGCTGCAGCCGGACGGCCGGCGTTCCGCGGACGTCGCCATGACCACCGCCTTCACGGCCGGCGACCTGGCCGTCACCCTGCTCGACGTGCCGGGCACCTACGCGGCGGAGGTGCGCCCCGGCTCGGGGATGCGCTACCACAAGCCGGACTTCCGCCTGAAGGCGGCGGTGGTCGAGACGCCCGCCGGGCCCTACTTCTTCAAGCTCACCGGCCCCGAGCGGACCGTCGAGGCATGGGACGCGCCGTTGGTCGCCCTCCTCGAATCGGTCCGCTTCGAGTAACGGTCCCTCACCGCTCGTCCCGCCGCGCATCCACCGCCCCGGCGCCCGGGCCGGCCGTTCCGGGTGCGGCCGGAGCCGACCCGACGGGCGGCGGCGCGGCAGGCGGCACGACCGGTGCGGGAGGCAGGGACGGCGGCGCCGGCAGGCCCGCGCCGGGCGCCGGCGGCGCCGGCGAGAACCGGTTCAGGATGAAGGCGCCGAGCCCCGCGGTCCAGGCCGCGTACTCCAGCATGAATCCACCCAGCGCGAGCAGGGTCCCCAGCACCCGGAAGAACCCACCGGCCATGCCCACCGCCTCGCCCGCCATCGACGGCAGGAGGATGAGCGCGGCGCCCGCCCAGACGCTTGCGTAGGCGGTCGAGCTCGACGCGCCCATCCGACCCCGTACCAGCTCGCCGGCGCCGAGCACGGCGCCGCTGAACCCGAGCAGCATGACGAGCACGACGCCCACCGCGACGAACGGCAGAAGCACGAGCAGCGGTATCCCGACGATGGAGATCACCAGCACCAGGATCCCCGACACCAGCACCGGGACGGCCAGAATCTGGGCCACAACGCCGACGACGCCGGCCTTGAGCGGCTCGCTGCTCGCGCGCCGCGCCACCCGCTCGACCGGACCCCGCGCCACCAGCACGATGCCGCATGCCAGCAGCGCCAGGAAGAAGAGGCGCACGGCCGTGGCGACGAGATCTCCACTGCCGAACCAACCGTTGCCGAACCAGCCGCCGCCGGGCCAGCCGACCTGCCACCAGCCGGCATCCGAGAAGCCGCGGACGCTGCCCAGGCCGACCTGCGTGACCGAGCCCCGGAACGTCGTCGACGGCGCACGCCGCAGCGATCCCGCCACGACGGTGACGTCGCCGTGCACGACGGCGTCCGGACCGAAACGGGCCGCCCCGGCGATCACCACCACGTCCCCGGTGACCTCGCCGTCGACGTCGAGCGGGCCGAGGATCACGACCGCGTCGCCCTGAATCCGCTCGTCACGCTCGATCCTGACCGGCCCGCCCACGCGAACCACTTCTCCGCGCGTGGTCGGCGCGGCGTCCGGGGCGATGACCGCGGGCTCTTCGTCCGGGGCGGCCGCGGCCCCGGCGGTCTGCTCCGCCGTCGCCGCCGGCTCCGCCGCGGCCGGCTCGGCCGTCGCGGTCTGTTCGACAGTCGTCGCCTGCTCCGCCGCGGCCGGCTCGGCCGTCGCGGTCCCCGCCGCCGTCGCGGTCCCCTCCGCAGCGTCAGGCTCCACCGTCGCGGGCTGCTCCGCCGTCGCGGGCTGTTCCGCACCGCCAGGCTCCACCGTCGGGGTCCCGTCCGCCGTCGCGGTTCCCTCCGCACCGCCAGGCTCGACCGTGGCGGTCTGCTCGGCGGCAGCGGTCTGCTCCACCGCGGCCGGCTCGGCCGTCGCAGTCCCCTCCGCCGTCGCGGTCCCCTCCGCGGCGCCGGGCTCGGCGGTGGCGGTCTGTGCCGCCGTCGCCGTCTGCTCGGCCGTCGCGGCCTGCTCGGCGCTGCCAGGCTCCGCCGTGGCGCTCGGCTCAGCAGTGGCGGTCCCCTCGGCAGCGGCCGGCTCTGCCGGCTGCGCCGGGGCCGGGGGCGGTGCGGGCTGCGGCGGCTGCCGACGAGGCAGAGCCGGTCGGCTAGCGGACACCCCGGCCCGGGCCGCCTCCACGCGCCCGCGGGTCGCTTCGACCGACACCGCCTGCCCGGCGGTCGTTTCCGTCCGGCCGGCGAGAGCGGCCGCCGGCGCGATGGACAACGCGAGCAACCCGAGCCCGCAGGCGGCGACGACGGCTCCCATGCGGCGGCGGTTGATATGACTGGCCACTGTTGCCTCCTCTGCTCTCCCGTCCCTCTACAGGAGTTCTACGCAGGCGGGAAGCCGCGGGTTCACGGCCGGGCGGACCGAGGTGGGTGAGGCAAGACGCCGCGGGTCTCTTCCCGACATGCCGGGTGGCCGCCAAGCCCGTGCAGCTTCGTACCCGGGCGGTCAGCGGCCGCGGAGGCCGAGCGCATGCTCCGCGATCACCCGGCGGTGCAGCTCGCTCGTGCCCTCGCCCACTTCCAGCGTCTTGGCCTCCAGCAGCAGCCGCCCGACCTCGTACTCGGCCGAGAACCCGTAGCCGCCGTGAATCTGGACGGCGTCCAGCGCGTTGGCGGTGGCCGCCTCGCTCGCGGTCAGCTTGGCCATCGACGCCTCCACCGAGCAGCGCTCGACGCCGGCGTCCTTCATGCGGCCGAGGCGGTAGACCAGCGCGCGGGCCGATTCCGTGCGGCAGATCATGTCGGCGATCTTCTGCTGGATCATCTGGAACTCGCCGATGGGCCGGCCGAACGCCTCGCGCTCGGCGGCGTAGGGCACGCTCAGGTCGATGGCCCGCTGCGCCTGGCCCACGCAGCGCGCCGCCACCGAGAAGCGGCCCATGTCGAGCGCCGCGCCCAGGATGGGAAACCCGCGGCCCACCTCGCCGAGCACGGCGTCGTCCCCGAGCGCGACCCGGTCGAAGTGGATGGTGGCGAGGTTGTCGCGCTTCAGGGTACGCATCGGCAGATCGCCGATCTCGACGCCCGCGGCCCGCGGGTCGACCAGGAAGACGGTGACGCCGCGGTGGCGCTGTGCCGGATCGACCGTCGCCGCCACCAGCAGCAGGCCGGCGTGCGCGGCGTGCGAGATGAACACCTTCGAGCCGCTCAGCGTCCAGCCTCCGGCGGTCCGCTCGGCCCGCGTCTGCACGGCGGCGAGGTCGCTGCCGCCGCCCGGCTCGGTCAGCGCGGCCGCGGTCAGCACCGACCCGTCGCAGATGCCCGGCAGCCAGCGGTCGCGCTGGGCGCCGGTCCCGAAGCGGACGATCGAGCCGCCGACCAGCGAGTTGGTCACCGACACCACCGACGCCACGACCCAGTCGATGCGGGCCAGCTCCTCGCAGATCACCCCGTAGGTGACGACGTCGGCGCCGCCGCCGCCGTAGGCCTCCGGCAGCAGCGGCGTCAGGTAGCCGAGCGGCACCAGCTTGCGGATGAGCTCGGCCGGGTAGCGCTCGGCCCGCTCGTGCTCCTCGACGAACGGCAGGATCTCCCGCTCGGCGAACTCCCGCACGGCGGCCCGGACCTGCCGCTGCTCGGGCGTGAGGTCGAAGTCGGCGCTGCGGCTGGACGCGGCCGGGGCCGCGGTGGTCGTCACGGGCATCGGTCTTCCTCGTGTTGCAGGCCCGCTCCCGGGGGCGCGCGGCGCGGTCCGCAGCCCGGGGGGCCTGACGGCATCAAACTGCCTGGGTACGCCGGTCCGCCGCCCAGCGGAGCGCGGCGGCCAGGTCCGTCGCCGCCCGGGCGAGCTGCCGGATGCGGCCGGCCAGCTCCGCCGACGGCCCTTCGGCGGCGAAGTCCTCCTTCGTCGCGTACACGTAGCGGGGAATGATGTGGCAGCGGAAATCGAACATCAGGCTGTTGGCCAGACCGATCGGCGACATGTAGCTCCGCTGCCCCCCGGCCGCGCAGAGGAACCCGACCGGCTTGCCGCCCCAGGCCTGCCCGGTCAGCTCCACGAAGTTCTTGACCGCGGCGTTCAGGTCGTAGTTGTAGACCGGCGACGCGACGAGGATGGCGGCGGCGGCATCCACCTTCCGGGTCACCGGCCCGATGGAGGGGTGGTCGTAGCAGGCCTTGCCGTCGCAGATGGGCAGGTCCCACTCGCGCAGGTCGAGCAGCTCGTGCGGCGCGCCGACGGCCTCCAGCGCCTCGCCGGCGGCCACGGCCAGCGCGTGCGAGCGGCTGGCCGGGTTCAGCGAGCAGGAGACCACGAGAACGGACGCGGCGACGTTGTCTTCCGCAGGATCCATCGCGGGAAAGTATAGTGGCCGGCGGGCTGTTCGGGCTGCGCACGAACGAGGTGCAGCGGCAGCGTGAGATGAACGAACCGACGGTAGAGTTGATCTGGTTCGACAAGCGTCGCCTGCGGCTCCGATTGACGCCGGCTGACAACGGTCACTACGATGCCGAAGGAATGACACCACCTCCCGAGCGCCTGGAGGCGGCCATCCGGCTGGTGATCGAGCGGGTCGAAACCGACCAGATCATCCTGTTCGGGTCGGCGGCGCGCAGTCAGATGCGCGAGGACAGCGACCTGGACCTGCTGGTCGTCACGGCACCCGGCGCCGGCGCCGCAGGCGACGGACACCAGCACTGGCAGTGCACGGCAACCGGGGTTACCCTCGACGTGGTCGTCACCGACAGGGCAACTGCCGAACGCCGGCGCCGAAGCGCGGGATACATCCACGGGAAGGCACTGGAAGAGGGCCGCACCATCTACGCACGGCGGGGCAGCACACCGCTGTGGACCGGCCCGGAGTACGTCTGGAACGGGAACGAGATGGTCAGAAGAACCACCTATGAGCCTGACTACGCGCAGAAATGGCTCGAACAGGCCGAGCGCAAGTGGAATACCGCCAACCGGGAGGAGCACCCGGTGGACAAGTGTGAAGCCCTGCAGGCGTCGATGGAGCGGGCGCTCAAGGCGCTGATCGTCGCGCAAGGGCAGCGGGTCGAGCACCGGCACGACCTGCAGCGGCTCTGGGACCAGACCCAACAGGCCGGCGAGAAGCTGACGGCGGAGCCCGACCGGAAGGAACTGGAGAAGCTGACCCGATACGGCGGCGTGTGGCAGTACCCGGCCGACGACATCGATCCGGAAACCACCTGGAAGAAGATGGCGCCCGTAGGACTGGAAGTGCTCGAGCAGGCTCGAGAACGCGTGCCGCAACTGGTCGAGGCCACCGAACGGAGACTGGAGCTGGGGACCAGCCCCAAGCGCAGGACGAACGGCCGGACGACTCCCGAGTAGCGGGCGGTCCGGACGCTTCCTGCCGGCGCCTCGCAAGCGGCCGGCTCAAACCACGGCGGCCGCGGAAACTGCCGCGCTTCCGAGGGCGCCGTCGCGTCCAGCGCACGGACACGTCGCGGTCCCGGCCCCGATTCCCCAAGAACACATGGGCCGACCGGCCCAAGCCCTGTTCCGGCCGGCCCGGAGCCGGGACCGCAAGATCTCCTACCCCCGCCGACCCGCACCCGATTCGCGTCGCAGCGCGCAGGTCGGCGGGGTTGCCCGGCGCTCAGGGCGCCGTCGCGTCCAGCGCCTGGAGCCCCGTGTCGCGCAGCTCCGTCCAGTGCACCGCCCTGACCGGCGTCATCCCCGGCACGATCGCCGGGTCGGTGTACGTCGGCGGCGCCAGGGAGCACGCCCCGTAGGCCTCGGTGAGCGCGGTCCGCAGCTCCGTCAGGTGGACCGCCTTGACCGGCGTCTCTCCGGAGATGATTCCCCGGTCCGTCCAGGCGGCGCGCGGCAGCTCGCAGACCGCGCGGACCGTGTCGACCAGTTGCCGGAGCTCGGTGACGTGGATGCCCCGTACCCCGGTGCCGCCCGGCGTCAACGCGATGTCGGTGAAACTGCCCGTGCGGTCCTGCCCGCAGGTGGTCCCGCGGAAGTTGTCGAGCGTCCCCACCCACGCCTGGAACGCCGCGTCCGCCGGGACGCAGGCCTGCGTGAAGTGGACCCAGAACCACCTGAGCGACAGTTGCGTCAGGCTGTGCGGCAGCGGTCCGGTCAACGGGTTGGCATAGAGATAGAGAGACTGGAGGTTGGTCAGGTTGCCCAGCCACGCCGGGACCGGACCGCTCAGTCGATTGCGCGACAGACTGAGGCTCTCGAGATTGGCCAAGTTGCCCAACCACGATGGAACCGGGCCGGTCAGGGCATTGTCGTAGAGCGACAGCGCCCGGAGGCTGGTCAGGCCGCCCAACCACGACGGCAGATCGGTCAGCCCAAGGTCGTAGAGCCACAGCCCCCAGAGGTTGGTCAGATTCGCCAGTTCGGGAGGAATCGGCCCGGTCAGATCATTGCCTCCCAGATCCAGACGCTGGAGGGTGCCGAGGTCGCCCAGCCAGACCGGGATCGGCCCGGTCAGCCGATTCCTATTGAGGAACAGGGCCTCGACGTGGGGCAGGTTTGCCAGTTCGGGAGGAATCGGCCCGGTCAGTTCCATGCGGCTGAGCGCAAAATACATGACGTTCGTGAGGTTCCCCAGCGCGCCGGGAATCGGCCCGGTCAGCAAGTTGTCCGAGAGCCGAAAGAACTCGACGCTGGAGAGGTTTCCCAACTCGGGTGGAATCCGCCCGGTCAACCGGTTTCCCCCAAGCCTCAACACGACGAGGTTCGCCAGGCTTCCCAGCGCGGCCGGGATCGAACCGCTGAACCGATTGGAGTTGAGTTGCATCTCCTCGAGGTTGGAGAGGTTGCCCAGTTCGGCCGGGATCGGCCCGCTCAACGCGTTCCCTCCCAGATTCAGCTCCTCCAGATTGACGAGCAACCCGAATTCCGCCGGGATCGGCCCCGTCAAGCCGCCGTTGTCTCGGCAGTCCTGCCAGCAGTACAAGTGCAGTTGTCTGAGGCGAGCCAGGTTGCCCAACGCAGGTGGAATCCTCCCCGTCAACAGGTTGCCGCCGAGATTCAGCTCCTCCAGGTTGGCCAGGTTCCCCAAGTCGGACGGGATCGGCCCCGTCAGCGCGTTGTCGTGCAGGCTCAGCCGCTCCAGGTTGCCGAGCATGCCGAGCTCCGACGGGATCTGCCCGGTCAAGCCTTCGCGGTCGCTGCAGTGCTGCTGCCAGCAGTTCAGATCCAGCGCCCTGAGGCGAGACAGATTCCCCAGCGCGGACGGAATCTCCCCGGTGAACAGGTTGTTCTGCAGATGCAGCCACTCCAGGTCGGCCAGGCCGCCCAGCTCCGCCGGGAGCTCGCCGGAAAGCCGATTCTCCGAGAGAGCCAGCCGCGTGAGGCCGGCCAGCCTGCCGAGCGACGCGGGAATCGAGCCCGACAGCTCGTTCTCCACCAGCTCCAGATTGTCGAGGTTGGCCAGGTCGCCCAGCTCCGCCGGTATCGGCCCCGTCAATCCACTGTTGCCCGTAATCCGCAGCCAGCCCAGGTGCGCCAGGTTCCCGAGCGCGGCCGGGAGCATCCCGGTCAGTCCGTTGCCGATATTCTCCTCATTGGTCTCGTCCCAGCCCCCGAGCCCCAGCCCCGTGACGCGGTCGTGCTCGTTCGCCGCGACCCCGAACCATTCCCCGAGCGGCGCGTCGGTCAGCCAGTTGGTGTTGTCGGTCCAGCCCGGGCCGCCGGTGGCGTTGTAGAGCGCCACCAGCGCCGCGCGGTCCGTCTCCGCGCTGGTCGGGTCGTCGCGCAGCGTCACCGTGACGCTGGCCGGCGTGCCGACGGTCACGTTGCCGGGCAGCGCCCCGAAGCCGAGGGTGACCGTCTCGCCGTCGTCCGCGTCGCCGTCCGGAAGCGCTGTTACCTGGACGCCGTTTCCGGTGTCGCCCGGCCAGATGGTGACTGTGGCCGGCACCTGGTAGTCGGCGGCGGCGCCCCCCCGGCCGGGCGTGGCCGTGACGGCTATCGTCACCGCCCGCTCGGGCGAGGGCACCTCGCTGAGCCACACCTGCACGTAGGCGCTCCCGCCCTCGGTCGCCACGTAGTCCCCCGGCTCGAAGGAGACGGTCAGCGGCGTCGACGACTCCCCGCAGACGAGCCCCGAGGGGATGAAGTCGGAGATGCCGCTCACCCACGCCTGCATGGCGGCGTCCGTCGGCACGCACACGTCGGTGCCCTCGATGGTGAACCTCTCGAGCCCGGACAGGCCGGTCAGGCGCGTTGGGAGCGGCCCGGTCAACACGTTGAAACTGAGAACCAGCTCCCGGAGACTCGCCAGGTTCCCCCACTGCGGCGGGATCGTACCCGTCAGGGCGTTGCGATCGAAGTGCAGTTCCTCGAGATTGGCGAGGTTCCCCAGCGTCGACGGGAGCGCGCCGGTCAGGGAGCTCCCGTTGAGATCCAGCAACCGCAGGTTCGACAGATCGCCCAGCCACGTCGGGAGTGCTCCCGTCAGGTGATTCCCCCAGAGGTACGCCCTCTCGAGATTGGTCAGATTCCGCCACGTGGTCGGGATCGGGCCGGTCAACCTGTGGCCTCCGAGGTCCAGCGAGCTGAGGTTGGTCAGGGAACCCAACCATTCCGGGGCCGGTCCCCCGGTCCAGGAGTCTCCCCCTAGCGACAGCGACTCGAGGTTGGTAAGGTTCTGCAGCTCCTCGGGAATGGACCCCGTGAGCAGGTTGTTGGCGAGATACAGCTCCTCCAGGTTGGCCAGGTTCCCCAGCGCCGGCGGGAGGGCGCCGCTCAGCGCATTGTGGCCGAGCGACAGGATTGCGAGATTGCTCAAGCTCCCCAACTCGGACGGGATCGGCCCCGTCAGTTCATTGCAGCAGACATGCAGCTCTTCGAGACTCGACAGGTTTCCCAGCGCAGGCGGAATCGGCCCCGTCAACCCGTTCGCCGTCAGATCCAGGAATTCCAGGACGGCCAGCTTCCCAAGCTCGGCAGGGATCGGCCCGGTCAACGGATCGGTTTGAATGTTCAGCCGTCGCAGGTGGGCCAGATCACCCAACGCGGACGGAAGCGTCCCCGTCAACCCGTTGCCGAAGACCTCCTGCAAGGCTTCGTCCCAACGGGCGAAGTCCAGCCCCGTGACGCGGCCGTCGCCATCCGTCTCTACGCCGTACCACTCGCCGAGCGGGGCGCTGCTCAGCCAGTTCGTGTTGTCCGTCCAGCCCGGGCCGCCGGTGGCGTTGTAGAGCGCCACGAGCGCCGCGCGATCGGAAGCCACGGTTCCCTGCGCCGCCGCATGGGCAGCGATACCCCAGAGACAGGCAGCGAGACAGATGTGACGCAACGTGCGACGGGACGGGTGGCTCGGGAATGGACCTTCGTTGTTGGGTGTCACGGGTGGCAACTCCGTTCCTGAATATGGATGGTCCGGGCGTTCTCCGGGCCGCGGCGCCGGCAGGGGTCAAGCATTACCGCGGAGCGCGTCTTCTGTCGCTACCCGGATTGGTATGTTCAGAAGAAACATGCGGCCCGGAACCGGACCGCATACCGAGGACGCCGGTGGATCTCCAGCCCGGAGGCGCGGACTGGCGCGGACTGGCGCGGACTGGCGCGGACTGGCGCGGACCCGGTCCCCGTTCGGGTCGAGCGCCTCCTTGAACGGTACCAATTCAGGCATGGTAGTGATTCAGGATGTGTCTACCGGCGAGTGAAAGAGGAGGACACTGAACTGGTTGCATACCAGGAATGGGACATCCGCCCGTCCCCCCACTCTCCGACGGTGGCAGTTCCACGACACGGATATCGTGACCGTTCGCGTGGACGCGCCTTCCGGCCAAGTCACGCAAGGCGCCCCGTGCCATATGAAGGAAGGAATGGCATCCCGGGCAGCGGCATACCAATTCTGGCAGGGACAGAGGCCGCGCAATGTTGTACAAGAAACAACGGTTCTCGACGATGGGATGCACGGCCCCCACACCCGAGGCGGAATCGACATGAGCGATCAGGACGCGTTCGAGCACATTCTGGCGTCGTTGTACGAGGCCATGCTCGACGACACCCGCTGGCCGGCCGTCTCGGCCCTGATCGACGAGGCCTGCGGCATCGAGGGAAATCACCTCATGGTCGCTGAAGGCCCGCAGGACGATGTGCGGGTCTTCGCCATCGGGGCGTACAGACGAGGGCGGCGCCGCGAAGACCTGGAGCGCGAGTACCTCGAGCACTACCACCCCATCGACGAACGCGTGCCGCGCTTTCGGCAACAGCCCTACGGTCTTCTGGTGCCCAGCAAGGACATGTACACGGCCGAGGAGCTGAAGACCTCGCCCACCTACAACGAGGCACTGCCCCGGGCCTGTTGCCAGCACGGCTTGAACGTGCGGCTCGAAGGGCTGGACGGCTCCCACATCGCCTGGAATCCCGGCAACCCGGTCGACGCGCATGGCTGGCGGTCTTCGCGGATCGCCATGGTCACGGCGCTGCTGCCCCATGTCCGGCAGTTCGTCCGCGTCCGGCAGGCGCTGGCCGGCGTGGGGGTACGGAACACGACGGTTGCCGCCCTGCTCGACAACCCGCGGATGGGCGTCGTCCAACTGGATCGGCGCGGGCGGATCATGGCGGTCAACGATCGCGCCCGCAGCATCCTGCGGAACGGCGATGGGTTGTCCGACCGGAACGCAACGTTGCGCGCTCGCGCGCCCGCCGACCAGGGACGCCTCGAGCGGCTGGTGGACAATGCCCTGCCGGTGTCCAACGCACCCGCCGCCAGCGGGTCGATGCTGCTCCGGCGCTCATCCGTGTCGCCGCCCTTCGTCGTGCTCGTCAAGCCGGTGGCGGTCCAGCAACGCGACTACGGCGCGCGACACGTGGCGGCGTTGGTGCTGATTGCCGAGCCGGGAGGTCGGCATCGCATCAATCCGGAGGTGGTGGCCAAGACCCTGGAGCTGACGCCGGGGGAGACCCGGGTGGCCGTGGGGTTGGCGGAGGGCAGGAGCGTGCGCGCCATGGCCCAGGCGACGGGGCGCACGGAAGGCGCCATCTACCGGCACCTGAAGCAGATCTACCGGAAGCAGTCCATCTCGCGGCAGGCGGACCTGGTGCGGCTGGTGTTGTCGCTCGGCGAGTAGCTCGGGTGCCGGCGGCCCGGCGTTGCCGGTTCGCGGCCGGCGTGGGGCCCCGGGACGAGCGCGCCGACGGTCGCTCCAGCCGGGCGCGGTCGTCGTCAGCGGATCGCTGCCGCGGGCTCAAACGACGCCGCGCTCGCGCAGCGCCGCCATGGCCGGCGCCGAATACCCCAGGTCGGCCAGGATGGCGTCGGTGTGCTCGCCGAGCGCGGGAGCCCGGCCGCGGATGCCGGCCGGCGCCGCCGACAGCGTGAACGGCGTGTCCGCCACGGGCGCATCCACCTCGGACCCGGGCGACGCCACCGACCGCAGGAAGCCGATGGCCTGCACGTGCGCGTCGTCGAGCACCTGCTGCGGCGAGAGCACCGGTCCGGCCGGAATCCGCGCCGCGTCGAGGGCGGCCAGCGCCACCTCCGACGTCCGCTCTCCGCACCAGGCCGCCATCCGCTCGCTGATGACGGCTCCGTTGTCGCCCCGCGACCGGTCGTCGGCGAAGCGCGGGTCGTCCAGCCAATGCGGCTCGCCGATGAGCTCCGCCCAGCGCCGGAAGAGCGGCTGCCCGATGCACTGCACCAGCACCCAGCCGTCGCGGGTGCGGAAGGCGTCCGACGGCCCCTGCGTCTGGCTGCGGTTGCCGGTGGCGACGCGGTCCGGCCGGACCATCGCCTGCTCCATCAGCATGCCGTTGGCGATGGTCAGCGCCGAGGCGAGCAGCGACGCCCGCACCTGCTGTCCCTGCCCCGTGTCGCGCCGCACCAGCAGCGCCGCGAGAGTGCCGACGGTGGCCACCAGCGCGGTGGTGAAGTCGACGTAGGGACAGTAGGCCTTGGTGGGCTCGCCGGGACGGCCGGAGAGATACATGATGCCGGACATCGCCTGCCCGATCCCGTCGAACCCGAGCCGGTGGGACGACGGGCCGCCCGTTCCGAACGCGGAGACGCTGGTGAGGACGACGTCCGGCTTGACGGCCGTGAGCGCGTCGTAGTCGAGCCCGAGCACCTTCAGCGCCGCGTCGGGCAGGTTCGCCACCACCACGTCGGCCGTCGCCACCAGGCGCTGGAGCACGTGCTTCCCCTCGGGCGCGCGCGGGTTCAGGGTCATCCCCCGCTTGCCGCGGTTGACCTGCAGGTAGAAGGCGCCGTCGCCGGCCGCGGTCACCGGCATGAGGAAGCGGTCCTCCCCGCCGCGCACCTTCTCGACGCGGATCACGTCGGCGCCGAGGTCGGCGAGCAGCGCGGCGCAGAACGGGCCGGCGATGAAGCGGCCGAAGTCGAGAACGCGGACTCCGTGGAGAGGATCAGGCATGAATGGTGCGTCTCCGCGGGCCCGGTCACCCCGCGTCTGCGGGGACTACTTCCATCAGCGAGCGGTGAAAGACGGAGAAGCTGCAGGAACGATTCTCCGCAGGATCGATGTGCTCGGCAACCGCGCGGGCCGGCCCAGCAACACCGTCAGGGGCGTCAGCTCCTTCAGTGCGACGTTACGAAGCGCCCGGTAATTGCGCACGTTCAGCGCCGCGATTCGCGGCGGTGTCAGGATAGCCATAACGCACCAGAACATGGCCCGGCGATCACGCCAGGATACCGTGTGTAAAGGATAGCGTGGTCCTGTGCAGGTTCAGGGCGTCTCCGGCAGCGGAAGCTGGCGGCTCTCCCTCTCGCGCGCCTGGTCGAAGGCGGGGAGCGGCCCGGCGCTGCGCACCTGCTCGAGCCAGAATACGCCGTCGTAGGGAATCGAGTTGCCGCGGGTGCCGATGAAGTCGACGTCGCCGTCGCCGTCCATGTCGCGGGCGAGGAACTTGTCGAACATGCCGCGCACGCGGCGCGACACGTCGTGGCGGATCCAGGCGCCGGCCGGGTCCTCGGGCTGCTCGAACCACGCGAGGCGGCCGGCGCGGTGCGTCGGGGACAGGTCGACGGCGTCGACGTCGCGCGGGGCCTGGCTGTAGGCGCCGGAGAACGCGTCGAGGCGGCCGTCGTCGTCGATGTCGGCCAGCACGAAGCCCACCAGGCGGTCGGGGGCGAGGCCGCCGACGGTGTGCTGCCGCCACGCGCCCGCGAAATCGGCCGGCTGCTCCAGCCACGAGAGGCCGTTGCGCTCGTCGCGGATGGCGATGTCGACGCGTCCGTCGCCGCTCAGGTCGGCGAACTCCATGTTGAAGCCGGTGACGACGGTCTCGGGCTCGATCTCGATGCGGTGCTCGACGAACGCGACCTCGTCGGCGGTCACGTTCTCGAACCAGAAGATCCGCTGCTCCATGCGCGAGCCGCCGATGACGTCGAGATCGCCGTCGCCGTCGAGATCGAACGGCTGCGCGTTGATGGGGACGACGACGCGGGCCAGCTCGTGCTCGACCCAGGCGTCGCCGTCGAGCGGATTGTCGGGGATGGCGAACCACGAGACCGGGTGCTTCTCGGTGGTGCCGCGGGCCGGGTTCTGGCCGCCCTTGTTCGCGGCGACCACCTCGGGCCGGCCGTCGGCATCGAAGTCCGCGAGGAAGACCCGGATGTAGGACCCGCGGTCGAGCGTCGAGGACGGAATGACCCGCCGCCACCGCGCGGCCCGGCCCTTCTCGCCCGGGTTCTCGAAGTAGATCAGGTGCGCGAGCTCGCACGCCACCACGACGTCCGGATAGCCGTCGCCGTTCATGTCGCCGATGGCCACGTCCTCGGCCGCGCCCGCCTCCTCGCCCTCGGCCAGCGTGTAGAGATCCCAGGTATCGGGGTCGTCCGAGCCGTAGGCGATCCGGACGTGCCCGTCCGGCACGCCGTCGTAGGTCGTGTCCGACTCGTGCACGGAGACGACGTCGAGGTGTCCGTCGCGATCGAGATCGGCCATCTCCAGCCCGTCGCTGCCGGCGAGGGCGACGCCGCCCGTCGCCAGGTCGTCGATGATGTGCTCGCGCCAGGAGATGTACTTCCCGCCGGCCGTCTTCGCACGCGTGGCGGTATCCGCCACCGCCGGCGGTCCCTCACCCGACTGGCCGCCGGAAGCCTCGCCGCCGGCTGCCGACCCGGCGCTCAGGGCCATCGCCGTTACGACCACGAGGCACCTGCCGCGCAACGTCCACCGCGTCCACCGCGACCTGTCGAATAGTGTCACCGTTCTGCTCCCGCCCCGGTGATCGTCGCCCGCGGCTCCGCTCGCCGCCCAACCGGGCACCTCCCGGGGTTTGCACTTGTCCGCCGGCGCCGACGCCCGACTCGTCCCCGCTGCGCGGCCTTCCGGCGCCGGCGCATCCGCGCGCGCCGATCTCACCCGCTCAGCGTCCGTCCGCGGCGCCGGCGTCCTGGTGGGTGCGGGCGCCCGGGCAGTGCGGGCACATCCGTCCGGTCGAGCCGAGCGCGGCCAGCGGCACCGGAACCGTCTGGCCGACCAGGCCCCGGGGGATTCCCCGGCACGCGGGCGAATGATGGTAGACCGTCTCGCCGCCCACGACCCCGCCGACGACGAACACCGTGGCGGGCGGGATGTAGTAGCGCACCGGGGTGGCGCGCACCGACAGCCGACGCCGGTCGACCCGCACCCGGAGCTCTTCCGGCGGCTCGTCGAGCGCCGGGCGGTGATAGGTGACCAGGTACTGACTGTTCAGCTCCGCCGCGATGCGCCGGAGCCGCTCGGCGATACCCGAGGTCGACGACACCTTGTAGAGCCTGCCGCCGGTGTCGCTCGGGCCCTTGTCGAGCATGCGCTCGCGCTCGCGGTTCTCCTGCATCCAGCGAAACGCGCCCGCTCCCGACGTGATGGTCGCCAGGCCGTTGCTCCGTCCGAAATCCGCGAAGCCGACGCTCCGCAGGCTCGTCAGCGCTACCGCGTGCATGGCGACGCCGTAGCCCCACAGTCTGTCGACGACGGCCTCGGCGTCCTGGTCGCGGCTGGCGTCCGGCGTGCTCCGCCCCCGCGCGGGAAGACCGGCCCCGCGGACGGACATGTCCTCCATGCCGCGGCCTTCGGTGGTCACGAGGACAATCGCCGGGCGCATGGCCCGCCGCGCCGCCAGCTCGTATGCGGTCTCGTCGACCGCGGCGACGAGATACGCGCTGGTCTGCGAGAAACCCGAGAAGCGCTCCGCCGCCTCTCGGAGCAGCGCCGTATCGGTCGTGTAGTCGACGAGAGTCTGACGCTGATCGCCGAACGCGATCAGGCTGACGCGGTGCCCGCGCATCGCGTCGACGAACGACGCCAGCGCCTCGCGAACATGAACGAGGTTGTTGCTGGCGACCATGCTGTCGTCGACGAGCAGCGCCACGTCGAAGCCGACCATCGCCGGTTCGACCCGCAGCACCTCGCGCCGGTCTCCGTCCTCCTCGACGCGGAAGTCGGGGGGCCCGAGCCCCATGACCGGCTGGTCGCGTCTGAGCGCGGCGACGTACGCCTGCGCCTCGCCCGCCTCCAGCACCTGGGCGCGCGGCGCGACCGACGCCGGAGGGATCGTGGCGAAAGCCCCGGCCAGCGACGCGAGCAGGAGGAAGAAGACGAAAATGCCGGGACGCCGGGACGCGGAACCGACTTGCCGGCGGTCCGAAGAACGCGGTCCGAAAGCCATGAGGACCTCCTGCCGGCCGCCGCGGCGGACCGGCCGTCGCGCGAACGGCTACGGCGCGTTCGGAGCGGGCTTGACGTCGACGGTCACGTTGACCGGGACGAGGTGAACCGTGTCGTCCGCCACCGCCTGCAGCACGTACGTGCCCGGCGCGCTGAAGCTGGCCCGCGTGACCGCCCGACCCTCTTCTCCGATCTCCGGCACCTGCGGGTCGAACGCCACGTCGCCGGGGCCGCGCCACTGCAGCCAGGTGACCGCGAGGCCGGTGGCCGCCGCGTTGCGCGGATCGACGACGGCCTGCGACTTCGGCCCGCGGCGCGACGTGCGCTCGGCGAGGCGCGGGTTCGGCGGCGGTATGCCGTCGTCGCCGGCGGTGACGGCGATCTCGATCGAGTCCGGGAGGGTCACCTCGAGCCGGTCGCTGCCCTCCACGCTGATGTACGGCCGCTGGTTGTCCGCGTAGCCCTGGGCGGTGCCGGTGCCGCGGTTCAGCCGCCGCACGCCGGCGTCGATCTCCCAGACCGGCCACAGGTGCCCGTACGCATGGTCGGTGCGGCCGTTGTGGGTGACGCTCCAGACGAGATCCTGCTCCCGCCCCCAGTCGGCCGGCACGCGCACCGTGAAGACGAACTGCTGCCGCCGGTTGTAGAAATGCGTCGGCTGGCCGCGGTCGGCCGGCCCCGGCTCGAAGAAGTTGTTCGGCCCGACCGGGATGCTCGGCTGCTCCTGATAGTTGCGGTTCAGGTAGCCGAAGACCATGGTGAACGACCCGTCGTCGTTCCGCTCCCAGCCCTCGAAGACCGGCTGCACGTTCTGGCCCCGGTTCCAGCGCTCCTGGGCCGACGCCGGCGAACCGATGGACACGACCAGCAGCGCGGCCAAGCACGCCGCTCCGACGATGCGACTCTCACGACTCATGATGCTCTTCTCGCGACCTCGTGATGAAACCACCCAAAGATCGAAGCCTCCGCGATCCGCGACCGCGAAGGCTTCGCCCGAATCCACGCGCGCAGGCGGGTTGCGCCTAGTCGTCGTTGTCGGCGCTGAGCGCGTCCCGCTCCGCCACTTCCTTCTCGAACGCCTCGTCTTCGAGCTCGTACCAGCTCACCCAGGCGAAGCTCATCTCGTCGCTCGAGCGCTGTCCGAAGCCGGCCCAGTTGGTCGGATCGTCGTTCCAGCGGTTCGCCTCGGAGTTGTCGTGCCAGCTCGTCACGTGCAGGATGGTGTCGCGCGGGAGCAGCGGCGCCACGTGGTCCTCGTAGTTGTAGACGATGTGCCACCCGAAGTCCCAGTCGGCGCAGCTCAGGATCTCCTTGCTGTTGTCCGGGTAGATCGCCTCGAGGCACTGCCGCTTGCCCAGGTTGTGCAGGTGCGCCTGGAACGCCGTGATGCGGGCGTTCTCCTTCAGGCGGTAGTAGCCGTCGTGGCGCACGTTCGACGCCCCGGCCGGGATGTCGAGGTCCTCGTCGTCGCCGACGTGGGCCGAGATGAGCTTCCGCTCCGGCACGACTCCCCGCGGGTAGAACTGCAGGCCGACCCGCGTGCGGTCGGTCGTCTCCACCCCGATGGCGGCGTAGTGCATGTTGAAGCGGATCTTCGCGCCGGCCTTGATCTGCCGCCCGGTGCCGTCCGGGAAGATGTCGCCGTTCTTGCCGAGGGCGTACTCGTTGAGGAACTCGCCGATGCCGCTGGTGTCCTCGGTGTCGTCGTTCACCATGCCGGTCACCGCGTGGTGCACCACCGGGAAGCCCTCGATCGACGGCTTGGTCTCGACCGCCTTGATCCAGCGGTCCTCGGTCAGGCCGGACTCGGACTCGAGGTTGCCCCACCAGTTGGGCGCCTCGGCCGCGACCACGAACGGCTCGGGAATCTCGACCACCCAGTCGGGCTCGCCGATCTTCCACTCGGCGATGTCCCGGAACTCGCGCGGCGGCGGCAGGTCGGCGGGGTTCCCGCGCGGCGCGCCGGCGTCGACCCAGGCCGCGACCGTGGCGATCTCGTCGTCGCTGAGCGAGTAGTCGTACTTGAAGCCCTGGACCCCGATGTTCCTGTCGATGTACCACGGCGGCATCGCGCGCGTGACCACCCTGTCCTTGATGGACCGCGCCCACGGCCGCGCCTCCTCGTAGGTGAGCAGCGACATCGGAGCGATGGAGCCCGTGCGGTGGCACTCCTGGCAGGAGCGCTGCAGGATCGGCGCGACGTCCTTCGTGAACGTGACCTCGTGCGCGTCCTGCGCGCCGGCGATCGAGGGCGCGGCGGCGACGCCGAGCGCCAGGACTGCGGCGAGACCGAATCGGCAACCGGTTGTGAGTGACATCTCTGAAGCCTCCAGAACCGAGCGTGCGTCGGCGCCATCCGAGCGGCGCATCGAGTTCGACAGTGCATTGTTATCCAGCCTCGGCCCGTACGCCAAGCGTTGTTTGCCGGGATGCGGCCCGCCCGGAGGCTGCCGGCCCACCAGTGTCTCTGGTACATTGGTGTGGGAATGCACTCTGCCGACGCCAGCCCCCCGCACGCAACGGCTCGCCAATTGCGCGACAGCCTCGCGCGCGGCCTGCTGACGGAGCCGACCGTGCGCCTCGCCTGGCTGTTCGGGAGCCGGGCGCGCGGCACGGAACGCCGGGACAGCGACGTCGACGTCGCCGTCCTCGTCGACGACGTCTGCGCCGACGGTCCGGGAGCGCTCAAGGACTCCTACTTCCGCGTGATCGGTGTGCTCTGCCGCGTCATCCACAGCGAGATGATCGATCTCGTGATTCTCAACCACGCGCCCCCGCTGCTGCGACACCGGGTCGTCCGGGACGGCGTCCTGCTGTACGCATGCTCCGACACGGAGCGCGCGCGCTTCGTCCGGCGCACGCTCAGGGAGTATCTGGACATGGAACCCTGGTTCCGCGAGCAGACCCGCCGGCTGATTCGCCGACTGAAGGAGGAACGACCTCGCCATGATGGTCGACACCAGGATCTTCTCGAGGCGGCTCGACGCACTGGAAGGCTACTTGCAGAGGCTGCACCGCCTCGGGCGGGTGAGTGAATCCGATTACCTGGCCGACCCGAACACCCACGATCTCGCGGCACGTTACCTGCACTTGGCAATCGAAGCGACGATCGACATTGCCAACCACTGGATCTGCGACGCGGGCCTGCGGACGCCGGACACGTACCGCGACTCCTTCACTTCCCTTGAAGAGGCCGGCGAGATCGCGCCCGATCTGGCGCAGCGCCTGCGGGAGTGGGCCGGGTTCCGCAACGTGCTCGTGCACGACTACCTGACCATCGATCACGGCATCGCCTACCGGGCGATCCGCGACGATCTCGGCAACCTCGACGCGTTCCGGCGCTGGGCGCTCGGCAAGCTCGACGTCGATTGAGGCTTCGACGATCTGTCCTCCGAAGCGGCCGCTTCCTCAGAAGCGGGCGGTAAAAGTGACCCGCAGCACGCGCCCCACCAGCACCTCCTGCGCCTGCTCGAACGTCGCGTCGTTCAGGCGCCGTCCCCGCGAACCGGAGCGGTGCCGCAGCTCCACGCCGTTGTTGAGCGCGTTGAACGCGTCGAGCCGGGCGTCCCACTGCCAGGCGCCCGCGCTGAAGGTGCGGGCGATGCTCAGGTCCAGCGTGGTCCAGTTCGGCAGGTACTTGACCGTGTCCTGCGGCATCAGCTCGACGTCGTAGAACGACGAGTAGCCGAGCTGCCCCGACTGGAGCGACGGCGCAATGACGCCGTCCAATCGGCACGGCGCGATGCAGTTGTCCGCGGTGTAGAACGGGGCGACGTAGTTCAGGTTGTTGGTGTCGGTGCCGCGCGAGTCCACGCGGAAGGACTCCTCGCCGACCATGCCGGTGCCCAGGGCGTTGCCGGTCGCCGGATACGCCTGGTAGGAGCCGGCCAGCCGCAGCCCCCCCGGCAGGGGCAGGGAGCCCGACAGCTTGAACTCGTTGCGCCAGTTGCGCGGCGTCGTGTACTCGTCGCAGAAGCGGTACGAGTTCGGGTCGGCGGTGAAGTAGTCGCCGCGCGACTGCTGCAGGATGATGCCGCAGTAGTTCTCGATGCCGCCCGCCTCGCCGCGTCCCGGCGTCTCGGCCGTCCAGCCGCCGAAGACCGTCCCGCCGTTGGGCAGCCGCGCGCTGAGGCCGAGCTCGAAGTTGCCGAACACGTCGGGGAAGTGCCCGAAGACAGTCTCGTCCAACTGCTCGGTGCGCCTCTCGGCAGCGGGATGGATGCCGTAGATCGGGATGATCCCGGTGTAGGGCCCGGGCGCCAGGAAGTCGACCTCCTTCACCCAGTTCGCGTTGTCGATGAAGCGCACCGTGCCGTCGGGAAGCTGCTCGAAGTCGAACGTCCGGTTGACGAACGTCCGCACCGTGTTCTCCTTCGTCGACCGGCGCCGGTACTCGGCCATCAGCGACACGCCGGGGGCGACCTCGTGCTGCAGGGTGACCGAGATCAGATCGTCGAACTTGCGCTGCAGGTCGGGGTGCGGCTTGCGGGCCGAGCCCCCGCCCACGCCGGTCGCGAACGAGGCGTCGGCGGTCGGGCCGATCTCCCAGTCCTGCACGATGTTGTCGCCGTCGGTCCCGTAGGGATTGGCGCAGGTCGCGGTCCGCTCGCAGCCGGGCGCCCCCATCGGGGTGCTGCTGCCCGGCATCAGGGCGACGTCGAACCAGTCGCGCTCGTCGGTGCGCGCCGCCGCGCCGGCATAGTTCTGCAGGCGGAACACGCCGGTTATGCCGAACGCGTGGTAGTAGCGGTTCCAGCCGAACTTGAGCGCCGTCCGCCCGCTGCCGAAGATGTCCCACACCGCGCTGAAGCGGGGCGCGATGTCGGGACCCATGGTGGGCATGCACAGGTCGAGCTGACGCATCGCCACCAGTTGCCGCGGATCGCCGGCCACCGGACCGCAGTCGGGAGCGGCCGGGAAGAGCGCCGCCGTGGTGAACCGGCCGGCCGGCTTGCCGACCTCCGGACTCGACGGCTTGGCGATCTCCATCCGCACGCCGGCGTTGATCGTGAGTCGATCGATGGTCCAGGAATCCTGTGCGTAGACGGACATCGAGTACTTCACCGCGCGCGTGTTGAGGTTCGGCGTGTTGGAGACCAGCACCGACTCCGGCGCTCCCAGCCGCCCGCAGTTCCGGCCGGCCGCGTCGCACCGCGCGTAGGGATGGCTCGCGTCGATCCAGCTCACGTGGTGGTCGAACGGGCTCAGGCCGCTGCTGTAGTTCACCGCGGAGATGTCGGCGTTCCCCGACTGGCCCTCGGTGATGTGGCCCCAGTCGTTCGTGAACCCCATCCGGAAGTTGTGCGATCCGGTGACGTAGGACATCGAGGCGAGGAAGCTGGAGCTGTACGGCAGGCTCGTCTGGTCGAGGCCGCGCGACGAGTAGCTGTAGCCGCCCAGCCGGCCGTCGACCCGCCGCAAGCCGCCCCCGTCGGGGCCGGCGCCGTACCAGGGGTGGACGGCCCCGCCGTTCAGGCCCTGCATGGCCGCCTGCTCGGGGCTCATCGAATCCGGGTGGCAGGGCGACTCGATGCACGTGAACAGGCTGTCGGGCCGGTCCACGATGATGCCGTCCTGGTTGGCGAACCGGTCCGCCTGGCCGACGAACGAGAAGCCGGTCTCGAACAGCAGCCGGTTGCTGATCGTCGAGGTCCACTTCGTGTTCGCGTTGTAGTAGTTGATGGTGTCGACGTTGGTCGAGGCGGTGTCGCGGTCCTCCAGCGCGCTGAACTCGTGGAACCGGTTGCGGTGCGCCTTGTCGATGTAGGCGACCCACTTGTTGGTGTCGTTCACCTGCGTGGTGAACCGGACGAGCCCGCTCCGGATGCGGTTGTCGTCGATGGCGGTCGAGCCGTCCCGGTTGGTGGCGTTGAGCACCTCCTGGTTGGTGCTCCACTGGCGCCCGGCGGTGAAGAACCAGATCCGGTCCTGCCGGATGGGCCCGCCGAACCCGAACTGGGCGTCGTAGGTGCTGGCCAGCCGGGGCGTGGTCCCCTCCGCGACGCCGACCCGCCGCAGCCGCTCGTTGAAGTTGTCCTGGGACAGGGCGCCCGGGGTGGTGCTGCCGAAGAGCGAACCGCTGAAGCTGTTGCCCCCCTCGCGCGGGATGATGTTGATCCGCACGCCGCCGTGTCCCGTCTCCGCGTTCATCGCGTTGGTGGAGACGGACATCTCCTGCGTCATCTGCGGGTTGTTGTACGGCTTGACGCGGCCGTCGTCGAGGAAGGTGTTCAGCGTCATGCCGTCGACCTCCAGGGTCGTCTGGCGCGAACTCGCCCCGCGGCCGAACATCCAGCTCTGCTGCATCGCGCGCGAGCCGCCGACGTCGGGCCGGATGGGCTTGACCCCCGGCACCAGCGCGGCGTAGTTCCAGAGGCTGCCGCCGGTCGGAATCGCCTCCTGGGTCTCGCGGGTCAGCGTCTCGACCCGCGCCACCCGCTGCACGTCGACGATCGGTGCCTGACCGCTGACGGTCACCGTTTCCTCGAGCGCGCCGACCGCCAGCGTCGCGTCGACCGTCAGCGTGAAGTCGCCCGGCAGGGTCAGGCCGTCGCGGATCTGGGTCGAGAACCCGACCAGCGTGAACGTGACGACGTAGTCCCCCGGCTGCAGGTCGACGATGGTGTAGCGGCCCGCGCCGTCGGTGACCCCGAGACGCGACCCCTCGATCAGCACCGGGCTCGACGCCTCCACCGTCACGCCCGGCAGGATCCCGCCGGTGTTGTCCGTCACCTGCCCGGTGATGCTGCTCTGCGCGTGCGCCGCCGCCGGCAGCGTCACGACGAGCACGGCGATGCCGATGCGCCAGAACCCCTGTCTCATGACGAGTCCTCCTTCGCCGTTCGGACGAGCCGTCCGCTCCATGCCTGTCCTCACTCGGGTGACTGTCCGGAGGCGTCCGCCGCCGCGCGGGCCGCCGCCAATGTCTCGATCACCTGCGCGTCCCGCCATCCCGTCAACCGCGCCGCCTGCTCGGCCGCCGGGACCGCCTCGGCCGCCCGCCCGAGCGCCAGCAGGGCGACGGCCAGGTTGTTGTGGGTCTCGGCGAGGTCCGGCTCGATGGCGATCGCGGTGCGATAGCGCCGCACGGCCTCCGCCGGCCGGCCCAGCGCATGCAGCAGGATGCCGTAGTTGGTGAGCGCGCCCACGTGCGCCGGATCGTGCGCGAGCGCGGCCTCGAACCGCGCCGCGGCGGCGTCCAGCGCTCCCGTCCCCCCCTCGATGATGCCGAGGTTGTAATGCGCGGGCGCGAAGCCGGGGTTCAGCCCCAGGACGCGCCGGAAGCGGGCCGCCGCCTCCGCCACGCGCCCCGCCTCCAGGTAGTAGATCCCCAGCTCGTGCTGCGCCCGAAAGTCGCGCGGCCGGTCGCCGGCACGCTTCTCGGCCCCCGCCAGGTCCACCGCGTTGGCCTTCCACGTCAGGATCCGGGACAGCCGCTCGCGCTCGGCCGGGGTCCCGGTTCGCACCTTCACGACCAGCTCGGCCATCTCGTCGGTCGAGCGCCGGCCGTAGCGGACGCGCCGCGGCGGGTGACTCGGGTTGCGCCGGTTGGCGGCCGAGTTGTCGTAGACGTACCGCATATGGAGCGCCGTCCCGGCCGGCAGGAACAGCGGCTCCGCGAGGCGATACTCGTCCTGCCGGTTGAAGTCCCAGTCGTCGATGCGCACCAGCCAGCGGCGCGAGCCGTCGGGCAGGGTGGCGAATCCCTGCAGATCGCGGCCCAGGTAGTGGGCGTGGGGATAGACCGACAGCACCTCCACGTCGACCGGCAGACGCAACGTGTCCTCGATCACGTGACGCGCGGCGCCGGCCGGGATGTCGATCGTCTTGTCGCCGAGGAGCACGGCCGTCGGCGCCGCGGCAGCGGGGGCGTCGGCGAAGTACAGCCCCACCTGCGGCGCGATGCGCTCGGGAACGTCCGACGCCGGCAGGTGCAACTGCAGCACCAGGTCCACTCCGGGATCGAGCCGCCACGCCAGCTCCTCCGGCTCGAACGCGGGAACCCGGCCGGGCGCCCAGGCGAGCAGGTGCCCGTCCGGGAAGCGGGCGTCGTCGTCCAGCGCGTCGTCGTACCCCGGCGCCGGATCGCGGCGGTCCAGACGGCGCGCGGTCCGCGCCGGATCGATCAGCAGCCGCGCATGGTGGATCGCCCGGCCGGCCGGCCGGAAGTCGAAGGCTCGAACGAATCGGGTGGCCGCCAGAGGAACCGGGAAAACGAAGTTGCGGTACTCGTCCTCCCCCCCGGCCGCGAGCTCGTACGGCTCGGGCAGGCTCAGCACCAGGTTCGGCGGGCCGAGCTGCCAGCCGGAGGGCCAGGCGGGCGGTGGAGCCAGGTCGTCCGGGTCCCCCTCTGTCGCCCCCTGCTCCACCCAGCGGCCGATGACGGCGATCTCGGCATCGTCGAGACGCCGCTCGCCGGCGAACGGACCGCCGTGACCGGGTGCGGGCTTCCAGGGCGGCATCGTGCGCGCGGCGGTCGCCTGCCGGATGGCCCGCGCCCAGGGCCGCACGTCGGAGTAGGTGACGAGGCTGAACGGGGCCGGACCGCCGTCACGGTGGCAGACGGCGCAACGAGCGTACAGGATCGGCGCCACGTCGCGCGTGAACGTCGGATCCGCCGGGAGCGCGAACGCCGGCGCCTGGGCTGGCGCGAACGCCAGCGCCTGGGCTGGCCCGGACGCATGGGCCCCGGCCGCCGCGAACGCCAGCGCCTGGGCTGGCGCGGCCACGCACCAGACACCCGCCAGGAGCACCGCCCGGACAGTCATGGGTGCGACCCGATCAGATGCCCCAGCGGCTGATGTTGAAGGTGACGCCGACGCCGATCCGCAACTCGCGAAAGTCCCCGCCGCCCCCGAGGTCCGCCGGGTCGTAGACCCCCTGAACGTTGTCGCCGATCCCGGGCATCGGGCCGCTGCTGTCGTGGAACATGAAGTTCGACGAGGAGTCGACGACCCGGAACGAGGAGGCCGACCGCGAGGGGTGCGGGACGAACGAGTGCGCGTAGGCGACGTCCAGGCGGAAACCGGCCCGATCGGTGATCGGAACGTCGACCCCGAACCCGGGCATGACCGCGAAGTTGGTCGCGGTGTGGACGTAGAAGTCGATCTTGCGGACCACGCGGACCGCGCCGGCCAGCACCTGCACCCAGGGCCGCACGCCACCGGGCTCACCGAAGTAGAGCCGCGGCCCCGCCCCGGCGCCGATCGAGTTGATCTGCACGCCGCAGTCGCCAGCGTTCGGCGACAGCGTCGGCGAGCACCAGAGCGCCTCGGCGCGGTGATACGACAGCCCCTGGAACTCCTCGTGGCGCGAGGGAGGCACCACGGTGATCCTGTTGTCGGCGGCGGCCGCCTGGGCCGCGCGCGACAGGTTCACCGGGTGCTCGCCGGGGGGAATGCCGAAGTTGAACGCCCCGCTGGCACGCCAGGCGATCGCCAGCCGGGACGATACGTTGGCGGTCCCGCTGGTGTACCAGCCGCCCGGCAGGAGGCTGGAGTTCTCGGCAAGGCTGCCGTTGCGGACGATGCTGTACCCGACGCCGAAGTCGCCCCCGCCCTGCGCGAGGGCGGGCGGAGCTGCGAACAGGCCGGCGAGCGTGACAGGGATCCCGAACCAGGTGCGGACGCTCATGGACGTGCCTCCCTCCCGGATGACCTGCGTCATCCAATGTGCCCATTCGCCCGACCCTTGTCAACGACAAACAGCAGGCAGCGCCCTGGAGCCCGCGGGGGCGCGCGGCGAACGCCACCGGGCCGCCGGCGAGACCGGCGCCGGACGCCCGGGGAACGCCGCTCCTCTCCGTCTACTGCCGCAACTTGAAGACGTACAAGGCGTTCCCCGTGTCCGGATGCACGATGTCCGGGCTCAGCAGCGCCGGCACGCGCCGCGGGCTGCCGCCGCCCAGCCCCGTCGACACGGCGAGGTACTGCGTGCCGTCGACGCCGTAGGTGACCGGGAACCCCTGCACCGACGTTCCGAGCCGCGTCTCCCAGAGCACCTCGCCGGTGGCCGCGTCGTGGGCGCGGAAGTAGCGGTCCACGTCGCCGGCGAAGGCCAGCCCGCCGGCGGTGGTCAGCACCGCGGTCATGAACGCGGCGCGCTGCTCGATGCTCCAGCGCTCCTCCAGGGTGTCGACGTCGTAGGCGGCCAGCTTGCCGAGGTTGCCGTCGGTGCCCGGCATCTCGAACCAGGTCCGGTCGGCCTGCGAGCCGCCCGAGCCGATCTCCAGCGCCACCTCGCGGCCGGCGATCTCCAGGCAGCTCTGGCTCAACGGGATGATCAGCGAGCGCGTCTCGGGGCTGTAGCCCGACGCGTGCCAGTTGTGGCCGCCGGCGGTGCTCGGGCAGACCGAGACCCAGTCGCCGATGCCCATGTCGGCGATGTCCTGCCGGTAGGTCACCACGCCGGTCTGCGGGTCGATGCTCTCGAACACGTTCTGGAAGACGGTCTCGACGTGCCCGAGGTACTCGCCCGTCTCGCGGTCGAGCTTCCACAGAACGCCGTGCTTGCCGATGGTGAGCAGCGCCTTGCGCCCGCCGCTGTCGACGAGCACCTGCTCGAAGCCCTCGTCGAGGTCGAGCGCCTCGCCCGGCACGTGCTGCCGGTACCAGCGGATCGAGCCGTCGGCGGGCTCCAGGGCCAGCGTCGAGTTGGTGTACAGCGCCGGGTCGTACACCGTCAGCCCGCGGCTCACGGGCACCCACGGCTTGGCCTGCGCGACCGGCCAGTAGAACAGGTCCAGCTCCGGATCGTAGCTGCCGGGAATCCACGAGTCGCCGCCACCGCGCAGCGCAAGCGGCAAATCGCCCCACGAGTCGCCCCCCGGCTCGCCGGGAGCGGCGATGGTCAGGCGGCGCCACAGCTCCTCGCCGGTCGCCGCGTCGTGCGCGGTGATGAAGCAACTGTCGGGCATGAAGCGCGAGCAGCCGTTGATGCCGTTGACGACCCGTCCGCCGGCGACGATCGGTCCGCTGGAGTTCGAGTAGCCGTCGTTGTAGTCGGCCATCCGCGTCTCCCACGCCAGCTCGCCGGTGCGGGCGTCGAGCGCCACGACGTGGGCATCGCGCGTGCCCATGTAGATCTTGTCGTCGTAGATGGCGAGGTTGCGGCTGTTGGCGCCGCGCAGCGCCTCGGGCAGCGGCCGCCGGTACTCCCAGAGCAGCGTCCCGGTGACCGCGTCGAGCGCCTGCACGACGTTGCCGGGGTTGGCCAGATACATCACGCCGTCGTAGACCAGCGGCGTCGGCTGGTTGCGCCCGTCGCCCATCGACCAGACCCAGGCCAGTTGCAGGTCGCCCACGTTCTCACGGTCGATCTGGTCCAGCGGGCTGTGGCCCCAGCCGTCGTAGGTGCGCCGGTAGATGAGCCAGTCCTCCGGATCGGGGTCCAGGAGCATGGCGTCGGTGACCGGGGCGCGCTCGGCGACGGGATGCAGCGTGTACGTGCCGCCCGGCAGGCCCGCCGCCGCCGCGCGCGCCAGCGGCTGCCCGCTGGAAGCCTGCCCCGCCGGGGGCACGGTGACCACCCCGCCCAGCGCGACGGCCCCCGCCTCGTAGCCGTTCTGCTGCAGGATGTAGGCGACGATGCTGGCGTACTCCTCCGGCGCCAGCGAGCCGGCGCCCTCGGGCGGCATCGTCACGCTGATGAGCTCGAGCAGGTCCTCGACCTCCAGCTCGCTCCACCCGCCCTGGAAGGTCGGCCCCACCAGCTCCGGCGCCTCGAACGATCCCCGCAGGTTCGGCATGTGGCATGCGGCACACTCGCGGTCGTAGAGCGCGCCGCCCGCCTCGGCCTCCGCCGCGGTGTACGACGCCGACACAAGCTGCGCCGATGCGGCCGCGGGCGCCGGCGCCAGCCCCGCCAGCACCGCCGCGGCAACCAGCGCTCCCCACACCGGACCCTTCACGCGCCGGTCGAACAGTCTTCGATGCATCAGCGTCCCCCTCTTTCAGACAAGCGCCATCGTATCCCAGACACCGCCGCCGCCGACGATCTCGCCTCTCTTCCCTGAGTGGCGGTCTTCCCCGGCGAACGCTCCCGTGCCCCGGGCGCAGGGCGGAGCCCCCCCGGTCCAGCAGCCCGTGGTGGAACCCCGCGTGGCACCGAGAGCGGCGAGGCGCCCGTCTGGCAAGGCGTGAGAAGGGCGCATATTGGGCATATGTAACCGCCGAACAACGCAGTCAGGCGGGATGCATCGCCGCTCGAATGCAGCGGGGACTTTCGCCATGGGCTGCTAGTCACGGACCCTCACCCTCCTGCCGCGGTGCCGTGCTCCAGGCGCAGGCGGAGACCGCATCTCGGCCAGGAGCTCATCGCCCGCCGGCGGAGGAACATCGGGAACTCGGTTCAACAGCCGGGCGAAGAGCTCGGGCTCTGCCCGTCGTGCTCTCTGTTTCAGATAGTCGACCGTCAGCAGGGCCGAAGCCTTCTCGGCAACCGCAGTGGCGATGAACTGATTGATGGAAACGTCATCTCGACGAGCCAACTCCCGGATCTTCTCATGCAGGGAGTCGGGCAGCCGCACACTGAGACTGCTCATGATTCCTCCTCGACCAGGCGCAGAAACACGGCGGGAGTGACGATCCGGATACCGAATGCGTCTGCTCCGCGAAAATCCCGAACGTTGTGCGTGACGATGGCGTGGGACGCTGAAGCAACCGCAAGCTCCAGAACGAACTCATCGCACGGATCCCGCAACGTCGGCCGCCAGAGAAAGTGCACGTCATGATGAGATCCGATGCCGCACAGGAAGTCGACGAGGCCGATCGCTTCCGTTCGCGACAGGTCGAGATCGCCCGCGTGCCGCACCAGCACCGCCTCGTACTCCAGGGCGAGCGTCACTGACATGGCAACCTGAAACCGGCCGTCTCGCAGCAACTCCAGCGTCCTGAACGATGCGCCGCGCCGCGACCGGAATCCGGCGGCCAGTACGCTGCTGTCGAGCACGACCAGCATCACGATAGTATCATATGCAATACCATGCACAGCGCCAACTCCGGGAACCCGCCAATGGT
The DNA here is from genome assembly GCA_963662835.3 of Vicinamibacterales bacterium. Classification (GTDB taxonomy): domain Bacteria; phylum Acidobacteriota; class Vicinamibacteria; order Vicinamibacterales; family UBA8438; genus WTFV01. The sequence goes on along the minus strand of CAXXVU020000002.1, from coordinate 2,999,017 downwards.
CGCCTGTGGAGCACACGGGTCCGCGAAAGACGACGAACCGCGAAAGACTGGCAGGAAGTCGCCGAGCACCAAGGCTCGCCAGCGGATCGTGGAGCTCTGCTTGCAATCAACGGCGGAACGGGGACCGGGCCGTTGGACGCGAGACGAACTCCATGAGCGCTGATTGCTCGCGCCCCAGGCGCACCGCCGCGCGGCACGGCATGGAGCGAGCGGCTACCGGGTTGGCGACAAGTGCATGAACCAGCGCCAGGCGCTGTACGAGACCGCGGCCGCACCGAGCAGTGACCCGAGCAGTGCGCCCCCGTACGCCTGGTCCATTCCGCGGTCCAGGATGCCCGGGACGGTCATGGCCGCGGCCGCGAGCACTGCGAGAGCCGGCCGGTCCCGGAGGACCCAGCGGTAGGCCCCCAGCAGCAGCGCGCCGCTGAGCAGGCCCAGGACCGCCCAGGAGAGCAGGTCGTCCGGCGACGTGCCGGGCGCCAGCAGGGCCCCGACCAGCACCAGCGCGACCCCCACGGCCGCCTGCCGGCGCGTCCAGTGCGCGGTCAGGGTGTTGGCCGCGGTGACGATCAGAAGGATCACCACCGCCAGGGTCAGATATCCCTGCAGCGGTCCGATCGCCCCGGCCAGCCACGGGGCCACCGCGGAGGCGGGCCCGTAGGCGGACCACGGCGGCAGGGCGCCTCCGAGCAGGGCTCCGGCCAGGGCGAGCGCCCCGAGAGGTCCGAGCCCCACGGCCAGGCCTGCGGGGATTGCCGACTTCCGGTCCGCCGCCGGCGCGGCCGCGAGCGCGGCAGTGTGGCCGGCCAGCAGCCCGAGCAGGGTCGCGATCAGGCCGGCTCCGATCAGGCCTCCCGTCACGCCGATGCCGAGCTGCAGCGGGAGCGGCTGGGCAGTGGACAGGCCGTTCATCAGCAGCGGCCAGTTGTTCGCCATGGTGACGACCGCGGCGATCATCGCAATGCCCGCTGCCGCCAGCGCGGCCTCGAGGTCGAACGCACCCCGCGTCCAGCGGACCACTGCCAGGACCGCGCCCGCCACCAGCAGCAGGCCCAGCACGATGTTCGACGCGATTCCGGCAATCGACAGCGTCGTCCGCCGCTGTTCGTCGGCGCGGCGCCACTCCTCCGGCAGAAAGACGTAGCGGCGCGTATCGACCACCTCGTCGCCGGCAATCTCCACCGCCACCCGCGCCTCCCCGCCGGCGAGGTCGCCGGCGGACTCGTCGCGGAAGGTGAACGTCCAGTCGGTGCGGGCGGGCCGGCGCGAAGATTCGGCCGACACTTCCGACAGGTCCGCGGCCGCACCCAGGACGGCCAGCGCGTCCCGGGCCAACGTGCGCGCGTCCTCCTCCGACAGCGCGGCGCCCGCCGTGTCTTCCGCGAGCCGGTGCTCCCGCCGCCCCGGCGCACCGTCGGGGCCGACCCACACGATATGCTCCTCCGCCCGCGCGGCCACGTCCCCCTCGAAACGGGCGTAGCGCACGCGCCAGCGCGGCCTGCCCAGGTACTCGCCGAGCAGCGCGCGGTGGCGCTCCTCTCCCGCCTCGCTCCAGACGAAGCGGTGCTGCAGGCCGAGGCCGCTCGCCACCCGGCTCGACTCCGTCCACCCGCCGGCGTCGACGCCCTGCGCCGCCAGCACCTCACGGGCGGCCGCCTCTGCCTCCGAGCGGCCCACCTCGAGCCGCGGCGATTCGCTCGGGGCCAGCGCGCCATACGCCCACAGGCCGAGCCCGACCACGCCGACCGCTGCCACCACCGGCAGGGCCGGCAGGCCTGCCGCCTCCCGCATCGGCTCGGGCTCGGCAACGGTCGCCGCCTCCGCCTCGACCGGGCTCCAGGCCTCGTTTCTCAGCGCGGCCGGCTCCTCGGTCCAACCTCCGCCGCGATACCGGGCGCTCAGGACCACCCACAGCGGCGTCAGGAAGATCAGCCCGAAGATCCCCTGATCCACCCACGCCCCCGGCGCCGACGACACGAACAGCGGGATGCCGAACAGCACCGCGTCGAAGGCGAAGTGCATGACGATGGCCGGCAGCAGCCCGAAGCGCAGGTACAGCAGGCCGAAGAGGGTCGACGGAACGATCAGCTCGATGAGCCGCGCGTAGGACGGCTGCGTCGGATACGCGGCGTGGCCGGCGCCGAAGATGACGATCTGCAGGACGAACGCGCCCGCGATCCAGGCCCGGCGGTTGCCGAGCCGGTCCCCGATGAGCGCGGCCCCGGCCAGCGGGACCGCCCGGAACAGGCACTCCTCCCAGAATCCCGCCTGCAGCGAGAGGGCCAGAGGGCTGAGCCACGGCAGCACCGTCGCCAGCGAATCCGGGTTCACCAGGGCGTCGGACGGCGACCACCAGCCCAGGTAGCCGATGGTGAGCCAGTAGAACGTGACGAGAAACGCCAGGTCGATGCCGACGATCAGGTAGCCGGCCACGGTATGGCCCAGGACCGTCCACGAGCGGGCGGCGGCCCGGGACCAGACGCGCCAGAACTGCAGGTGCTCCGGGAACGCGCGCCGCGACAGGCTCTCGGCGGCCATGAACGAGAGCGTGAAGACACCGGTGAACGCCAGGAAGGCGGCGATCTGCGTCACAACCTGCTGAATCGCGAAGCTGGTCTCGGAGGTCGCCGTGTCGTAACCCATCCACAGCAGCGGCCACTGGTTGAGCCCGGCGAGGAGCTGCGCGAAGGCGATCGACGCGCCCCAGACCAGTGGCATGCGCCACAGCACCCGCCGCTGCCGGAGCAGCACGAACAGCCCGACGCCGATGCCGCCGACCCCGTAGATGAGGAGCATGGCGAAGCTGCCGGCGATGGTGATGCCCTCGTTGGCCGAGCGCATCTCCTCGAAGCGGCGGTCGAAGGCCTCGGGGACCTGCAGGACGTGCGTCAGCTCGGTCAGCCGGTCGCCGCTCACGACCAGGCGCAGGCGGAAGCGGCCCTCGCCGGCCTGCGCGTCGGTCCGCTGGTAGACGAACGTGTGGTCGACGCGCCCGCCGGGGCGCTCCTCCTCGGACGCCTCCACCGGCTCGTAGCGGTCGAGCGCGACGTTCCAGGGAGCGCCCGTCCCGTCCTCCCCGATGGCGCGGGCCGCTTCAGGGTCCAGCGCGGCGCCGGGCTCGTCCTCGGACAACCGCTCGCGGAAGCCGTACGGCGTTCCGTCGGGACGGAAGCGCACCTCCGCCTCGCCCACCTCGCCCCCGCGGAAGTGCCGGACGACCCACTGGTAGGGATGGAACGGGCCGTCGGCCAGCAGGCCGGCGAACGCGCCGGGGCCGCCCCCTTCGAGCTCGACGAAGCTGCGGACCCGGTCGTCGACCCGGAAGCTCGCCGCCTGCCAGTAGCCGGCCGGCCCCCAGCCGAGCTCGTCCGCGAGCCGGCGCGCCTCGGACAGGGCCGCGGCCCGATCCATCTCCAGGTCGAGCTCGACGATGGAGAAGGCGCGCGGGAAGTTGGCCACCGCGAACGCCGCGCACGCGACGGAAATGACGGCGAACGCCGCCCAGAAGACCGGTTTCCGGAACATGGATCACTCCCCTGCGATCTGCTCGTGCGGTCCGCCCGTCCCGGAACCCGACAATTCACGTGCTCGTCTCCTCCGGGAGATCCGTAACGGCCATCACCGTGATTCCGAGATGCTCCGCCTTGTCGATGAGCGCCTCGGCGTACCCGGCATCGTCGGTCGTCGACGGCCGGCCCCGATACGTCTCGGAGTAGTGACGCGGATTGACCTGCAACGCGCACCTGCGGAACTCGGCGCCCGCCGGCTGACGCAAGGCGACCGCGATGGAATCGTCCTTGCTCAGTTCGGCGGCGCAAGCTCCTGGAGCGGTGGGGGCTGGGGCCATGCACGGAGCCTTGCGACGGACTTGGCGGCGCTAGGAGTCTGCGCCGCAGAACCGGTGCGACATCCGGAGAACGACGCAGCCCATCGCAAGTTGCAGGAACCCCACGCCGCTCATGATCGAGAAGAAGTCCCGCACCAGTCGATGGGAATCGGTCCACCAGGTAATTCCCGCGCCCAGCCCCCCGAGCAACGCCAGCAGCAGATTCTGCCGCCACTTCGCGGCGAGACACTGCCAGTAGCCGGGCGGTACGTCACCCGGCGGTTCGTGCTGGTGCAGGATCATCGGGACACCGTCCTACTCGTCGTCGGCCTGTGCCTCCCGCTCGGCGGCGCGCCGGGCGTACTGCTCGTCGGTCATGAAGGCGACGTCGGTCCAGCCGTGGCCCATCTCGTCCATGGTGCGGCTGCCCCAGCCGATCCACGCCGACGGGTCGGGATTGTGACGGTTGTTGGCGGTGTTGTCGTGCCACGAGACGGTGTGCAGGATGGTCCCCTTCGGGAACAGGTGCGGCTCCTTGAAGGGATAGACGATCTGCCACGTCTGCTCGTAGTTGGTGACGTCGGTCAGCACCTCGCGGCGGCCGTCGACGTGGATGGCCTCGAGCAGCATGCGCTTGCCGCGGAAGTGCATGTGCGGCTGGAAGCTCAGGATCAGCGCCGCCTGCGGCAGCGGCCAGAAGCGCTCGTGGCGCACGACGCTGTGCGGCGGGATGCTCAGCAGCGCGACGCCGTTCAGCGTGTTGTCGTCGATCAGGGCGCCGGGCGGCATCCGATCGGCGTGCAGGTCGAGGTCGTAGCCGGCCCGCAGCAGCCGGTCCTCGACCGCCTCGCGGTTCAGCTCCCAGTCGTGGCCGATCCCGGTGCGGATGCGGTGCGCGGTGACGATGAGCTCCGGCACCTCGCCCTCGGGGTAGAACTTGACGCCCACCTTCTGGCGGTCGATGGTCTCCTCGCCCCACGGGTGGTAGTGCGGGGCGAAGCGGAACAGGCCTCCGGCGGGCAGCTTGCGGCCGGTGCCCTCCGGGTAGTACTGCCCGGTGCTGCCCATGGCGTACTCGATGAGGTCGATCTCCTCGGTGTTCGAACCCATGCCGAGCCGGAACTCCTCGAGGTCCTCGGCCGTCTCCGGGACGCTGACGTAGACGTGCGAGTGGTGCACGCAGCAGTACGCCTCGGGGATGATCTGCACCCACTTGACGTAGCGGTCCTCGGTCAGGCCCGGGTCGACGATCTCGGACGGGTAGAAGTCGGGACCCTCGGCCGGGATCCGGAAGCCCTCCTTCATCTGGACGATGAGGTCCGGCTCGCCGTAGGTCCATTCGTTGAGGTTGGCCAGGTCGAGCGGGGGCGGGGCGTCGGCCGGGTTGCCGCGCGGCGCGCCGGCGTCGACCCAGGCCGCGACGGTCGCTATCTCCTCGTCGCCGAGCGACGGGTCGGCGGTGTACTCGCCGATGCCGCGGTCGACGTGCCACGGGGGCATCTGGCGCGTCACCACGCGGTCCTTGACGGCCCGCGCCCAGGGCCGCGTCTCCTGGTACGTGAGCAGCGACATCGGCGCGCCGGTCCCGGGCCGATGGCAGCGCTGGCACGAGCGCTGCAGGATCGGCAGCACGTCGCGGGTGAAGGTCGGCGCTTCCTGCGCTGCGGCCTCCGCCTGCGGAGCCCCCCCGACCTCTTCGGCCCCGGCCGCCATGACCGTCGCGCCGGAGACGGTCAGCAGAAGACCGAACGCCGCGCAAATCGCTACGAGACTCCGGACTCGATGCATGGCTGCTCTCCCCCGTTCACCCGGCGCGGCCCGCACGGGTCGGCGCCGCTTGAATTCCCCCGTTGTTGCCGTCAGTGTACTAGGAGTCTGCGGCACAGGGAATCGCGCTGGCGCAGACGACACCAGGGTTCGGCGGCTCATGCGAGTCTGCGCTACATGCAATGGTGCTGACGCGGACGACGCCATGTCCGGACCCTCCAGGAGCATGCCCATGATCGTCCGTCGATTTCTTCCGCTGCTGTTCCTCGCGTGGCTGAGCGCCGGCCCGGCCGCGCCTCCCGCGGCGGCGCAGTCGAACCAGCCGATCTACCCGGTCTACGACGGGTTCCACATCACGGAGGAAGGCTTCCACGTCATCTCGTTCGCCTATTTCAGCCACAACTTCGACACCGTGACCGTCCCGCCCGGCCCGGCCAACGCCTTCGAGACGGAGCCGGCCGATCGGCTGCAGCCGGCCACCTTCGAGCCCGGCCACCACCGCTTCCAGTGCATCATGGTCATGGACGCGGACTTCGCGGGAGACCTGCGCTGGACGCTCTCGCACGCCGGCACGACGACATCGACCAGCGAGGACATGCTGCAGTACAACTGGGAACTGGGCGACCGCACGACCGGTGCGGTCCTGCGCGACGTCGACGTGCGGACCGCGCCGCGCGGCGTCTGCCTCAACCGCTCGCCGCTGGTGCGCTTCCTGGGCCTGCGCAGCGGACCCGAAGGGGAGCCGCCGGAGGTCTCGGCCGCGGTCGGCGCCGACCTGAAACTGTTCGGCAGCGTGCGGGACGAGGGCCTGCCGCGCGCAGGCACCCTGACGAGCGCCTGGCGGATGGTGCAGGGCCCCGGCCGCGTCACCTTCAGCGCGCCGGACGAGCCGCGCACCCTGGCCCGCTTCGACGCGCCCGGCACCTACGAGCTGGAGCTGCGGGCCAGCGACTCGGTGCTGGACACCGGGCAGAGACTCATCGTCCACGTCACGGCCGACGGCGGGGAGTAGCCTCCCGTCAGAGGCGGGCGCGCTGCTTGTCGGCGCGGACGCGGGTCACCAGCAGCCGGTCCGGCAGGTGCCGCACGAGCCAGCGGACGAGGAGGGACATCTGCCAGGGAAACTCGCAGACCTTCTTCTTCCGGCGGATCGCGCGGGCTGTCAGCCGGGCCGCGCGCTCGGTATCCATCAGGAACGGCATGCGGAAGCGGTTCCGGTCCGTCATCTCCGAGCGCACGTAGCCGGGATGGACGATCGTGGCCCGGATGCCGGCCAGCGCCCAGTCCGGCCGCAGGCCCTCGACAAGCCGCGTGAGGGCCGCCTTCGTCGCGCAGTACCCGGCCGCGCCCGGCAGTCCGCGGTACCCTGCCAGACTCGATATCGCGACCACGTGACCCGCCCGGTGCTCCCGCATCGAGGGGATGACCGCCTCGATGGCGTAGAACGCGCCGAAGAAGTTCACCCGGAACTCCGCCTCCAGCGCATCCGCGTCGGGCTCCAGCGCTTCCGTCCCCAGCGCGACGCCCGCGTTGGCCACCAGCAGGTAGATGGGACCCAGCCGCTCGGCGAGCGTCCGCATGGCTGCGTGGGTCTCGTGGCGCCGGGCGGCGTCGGCCGCCACGCATTCGGCGCGCGCGCCGGTCACCCGGATGGCGGCGGCGAGACTCTCCAGCCGGTCGAGGCGGCGGGCGGTCAGTCCGAGGTCGTACCCGTCGCGGGCCAGCTCGAGGGCCAGCGCCCGCCCGATCCCGCTCGACGCTCCGGTGATGACCGCAACTCGTCTCATGCTCCGCCACTGATGACTTCGATCGCTGCGCCAGCATTCTACGCGGTCGACGCGAAACTCCGCGCTCCCCACTCGATCTCTCGGGTCCGGTGATCGGCCGCCCGTCAACCCAGCCAGGCCAAACGGTCCACACACTCGGCCGCGCCCGCCTCGATTCCGGCGGCGCCATAGAGCTCTCGGGCACGCGCCCACAGCACGCGTGCCTCCTCGACCTGCCCCAATTCCTCCTTCAGGATCGCCATCGGCCGCAACGCGTTCGCATGGTCCAGGGTCGCGGCGCCCGTCGCGTGCCGGCCATACAAGGACAGCGTCTCGTGATAGCACGCCTCCGCCTCTGCCAACCGCCCGGCGTGCCGGTGAACGTCTCCGAGATGCCGCACGGCATGGGCCAGCCGAAGCGGGTCGGCAACAGTGCGCGCCACCGCGACCGCTTCCTCCAGGCAGACACCCGCGGCATCGTGTCGCCCGGCATCCTGCTCGACGTGGCCGAGCTTGCCGAGTGCGGCCACCAGTTCCCGGTCGGCACCCACCGTTCGGCAGATGGCGACCGCTTCGACGAGATACCCACGTACTCTCTCGGCGACGGCCCGCGCCTCGGCCTCCGAGGCGGGCGGTGCGGCCAGCTTGTCACGACGGAGGGTCCAGGCCTGGTGGATGAGCGTGAGGGCATCGGCGGCGGAATGCATCGGCGGCTCCCGGAAACTCGTGATCGCCGCTCGAACGCAGCGGCGTTTCACCACGGGCTTCTAGGATATTCGGATCGCCTCGTCTGTCCGACCAGCGAGCCGTCGAACGGCAAGCTCGACTGCGACGTCACATGCGCCGGAACAGGCGCCCGTAGGCCGCGCTCACCCGCAGCACCTCGGGCCGGTCCTTCAGGATCGGCCTCGCAGGTCTCGGCGCGCCGCCGCAATGGCGGCCACGTTGACGATGCCGCCGCGATGAATGCGCCAGAACCGCTCCGGATCCCGATGCTACACTTCCCGGTTTCCGCTGGCGCCGGCTTTCTCTCCGCTCACTCGCTGCCGATTTACCGTGGTTCCGATGACCCACCCGCCGCGCGCCTCGCTCGTGGCCGCCTTTGCGGCCGTCTACGTCATCTGGGGATCGACCTACCTGGCCATCCGCTGGGGTGTGGCGGAGATCCCGCCGTTCCTGATGGCCGGGGGGCGCTTCCTCGGCGCCGGCCTCGTCTTCGTGGCGTTGGGCGTGCGCGGGGGCGCGGCGCGGCCGACCGCGCGCGACTGGCTGACCACCGGGCTCATCGGCCTGCTGATGGCGGCCGGCGGTAACGGAGGGGTCAGTTGGGCGCTGCAACGGGTGCCGTCCGGCATCGGCGCGTTGCTGGTTGCGATGGTGCCGTTCTGGGTCGCACTGATCGACTGGCTGCGGCCCCGCGGCGGGCGACCGCCGGGACACGTGATTCTCGGGCTCGCACTCGGGTTCGCCGGGGTCGCGCTGCTCCTCAATCCGACGGACATCGCGGGCGCGCGCACCCTCGACCTGGTCGGCGGCGGAACCATCGTGGTGGCCAGCCTGCTGTGGGCGACCGGCTCCGTCTATTCCCGCTACGCGTCGCAGCCCGGGTCGCACTGGCTGTCGGCCGGCATGCAGATGCTTGGGGGCGGCACCGTCCTGATGGCGCTGTCGGCGGCGTCCGGCGAGTTCACTGCGCTCGACTGGTCCACCGTCTCCCCTGCCGCCTTCGGGGCGTGGGTCTACGTCGCGGCGTTCGGGTCGGTGGCCTACGGGTGCTACCTGTGGCTGCTGAAGGCGTCGACCCCCACCAAGGCGGCCACCTACGCCTACGTGAACCCGGTCATCGCGCTCGTCCTGGGCTACCTGCTCGCGGATGAGACGCTGACGCTCTGGTCGATGGGCTGTTCGGCCGTCGTCGTGGCGGGGGTGCTGCTGGTCGTGTCGCGCTAGGAGTCTGCGCCGTAGAAACGGCGCAGACCTTCTAGTCAGGCCCGGCTGGGCGGCAATCGGAGCCGCAGGCGACGATTGTCGGGCTAGCGCTGGCACGCACCTCACTCAGTCCGATCCAGCCGCCGCCGCAACGGCCCGCTGCAGTCGCTCGACGTCGTTTTCGACCGCGGGCGGCAGGGTCGATCGTGTGGATGTGGAGGTCCGCCTTGAACCACCGCGCCCCAGGGACGTCCCTGCGCCACCGGTCGGTGTCTCGCCGCGCGAACGGCATCACGATCTCGGTCGTCGCGACGAACCCACCGCTATCGACATCACTGCCGCTCGGACTCGATCTGCGCCAGGTACAGGCTCTCCAGCCGCTCCACCGCTTCGCGGAAGCCCTCGGGGTCGACGAACGTGTCCGGGCTGTACTCCTGCCCCGCCTCGTACTTGTCGTGCAGGCCGTACTGCCCGCCGTGGGCGGAGACCCAGACGTCGACGTCCAGCTCCTTCTGTCTGCGGAACGTCTCGGCGAAGTCGTCGGCCACCCCGGGGTAGGTGGGATTGACGACGAGCTGCTTGCCGGGGTTGATGGTGGCCATGTTGGCGATGGCGACGTTGTACTCGCGGCCGCCCTCGGTGACCGTCATCAGGTAGCTGGAGCTGCCGGCGGTGTGTCCCGGAGTCGACATCACGGTCAGGCGCGCGTCGCCCAACTGCAGGACCTCGCCGTCCTCGAGAATCCGGTCGACAGACACCGGCCGGAACGACTGCCGGCCACCGAAATGCGGATCGCTGAACCCGCCGTCCTCCAGCACCGGCGCGTCCTCGGCCGTCGCCCACATCTCGGCCCCGACCGCCTCCTTGATCTGGGCCAGGGCGGCGGTGTGGTCCCAGTGCGCCTGCATCTGCAGCAGCACCTCGACGTCCTCGAGCCGGAACCCGAGCGATTCGATGTTCTCGCGGATCAACGGAATCGAGTCCTCGAGCCCGGTGTTGATCAGGAAATGCCCCTCGTCCGAGGTGACGAGGAACACGGCCAGATCGTAGGTGCCGACGGCGTAGAGGTTGCCGATTACCCGGTGACCCGGGAACGGCCGCGCCCAGCCGTCGGGCTGCGCGGCGGCGGGGGCGGCGAATACGGCGGCGAGCAGGCAGGCGGCGGCGGCGGCGGTCAGGCGGCGCGGATCGATTCTCATGGCAGTCACTTCTCCCTCAATCGGTCGACGACGGATCGAACGGGGTCGGACCGGCGCGGCAGCGGTTGCCGGTCCGCGGCCGATTCGCCGACGGCTACCGGCCCGCCGCAGCGGCCGCGGCCTCTGCTTCCTCTACCCGAGCGCCCCCCAGGATCCCGGGCATGCTGTAGTTCCCCTCGTGACAGGCGTACTCGTAGAGCGGCTGGTCGCTCCGCTGCATCGGGATCGACGCCGTCCAGGGGCGCGTCCAGGTCTGCGGGTCGGTCACGGTGTACGTGTAGTCCAGCGTATCCGCGCCGACCCGCGTCAACCGCTCGACCAGGGTCATGTCGCGGGTGGTGCCGCGCCAGCGGCGCTGGTCGTTGAAGTTCGCCGTCTCGATCACCAGGGTGTCGCCCTCCCAGCGGCCGCGCGAGTCGCCCGACCACTGGCGGACGTGGCCGGGAAGCGCCGGGCGGCCGTCGAGCGGCACGACCCGCACGGTATGGACCATCTCGGTCACCAGCACCACCTCGTCGGGGGTCTGGAAGACCTGCAGGTTCTGGTTGTAGCCCCCGGGAGTGATCGGCGGGCCGGCGTTGAAGCCGAGGATGCAGCGGTCGTAGGCGCTGCGGTCGAGCCACGAGTCGGCCGGGTGCTCGCGCCGGTAGGCGCGCGTCGCCGCGGTGCGCTCCCGGCCTTCCGGCGACATCTCGGGCAGACGGCCGTTGGGCGGATCGACGACGAGCGACGTGCGCCGCGTGCCGACGGTGCGCGTGCCCCGGTCGAGCCAGAAGTTGTTGTAGAAGCCGGGCGCCCCGTCCTCGCCGCGGTCCACGCTCTCGGTGGCCGTCGTGCGCCGGGCGGCCCGGTTGGCGAGCTCCGTGTTGCGGTCGACGACCTCCTGCTCCAGGTTGGCCGCCTCTTCCGCGGTCAGGAAGGCCCGGTCGCCCAGCTCCTCGGGCCGCTCCAGGGGCGTGATGGTGCGAAAGTCCCAGATGCCCTGCAGATCCGGATCTCCCCAGCCGGTCCGCAACTCGTTCTGGGCCGCGGCCGGAGACGCCGGCAGCAGCACTGACGCGGCCAGCACGGCCGCGACGCTTACGGACACGAGAACTCGGTGGCGCATCGGAACCCCCTCCATGGTGTCGAGCTACCCAATATACCCCTTCGCCCCGCGTCGGCGGCGGGAGCCTCGCCGGTCGAGCGCTCCGGCGCCGTTTGTCGCGAGCTGCCGCGGCGGAGCCTGATACGATGCCTGTCGAACCGGAAATCGCCACGCGGGAGGGTCAGATGAGCTGTCGATTCCTCGTCGCCGGGTTGTTCCTCGCTATTGTTGCGACGTCACCGGCCGCGCCCGCCGCGGGCCAGGCCCGGGACGGCGCCCCGGAAGGCTGGACGGCGCCCCGGACGCCGTGGGGCGATCCCGATCTGCAGGGACAATGGAACAGCCAGACGTCAACGCCGCTCGAGCGCCCGCTCGAAGGCCGTCTGGCCGAGACGGACACGCTTTCGCCGGAAGAGGCGCAGGCCATCGAGGCGGCCAACCGGGAGGCGTTCGACCTGCCGCCGCGCGAGGGCAGCGTCGGCAACTACAACGCGTTCTGGCGGGACGTCGGTACCGCGCTCACCCGCACCTCGCTGATCGTCGACCCGCCGGACGGCAGGATTCCGCCGCTGTCGGCCGAGGGCGAGGCCCGAATGGCAGCCGAGCGCGCGGAGCGAAGCCAACGCGGGCCGGCCACCTCTCCCGACACCTACAGCGACCTGAGCCAGTGGACCCGCTGCATCTCGCGCGGCTGGAACGGCATCGGGAGCTGGTACAGCAGCAACTACCAGATCTTCCAGGCGCCGGGCTACGTCGTCGTCTACCAGGAGCTGATCCACGAGCCGCGGATCATCCCGCTCGACGGCCGCCCGCATGCCCACGAGTCAATCCGCCAGTGGCTGGGCGACTCGCGCGGGCGCTGGGAGGGCGACACGCTCGTCGTCGAGACCACCAACTTCACCCCGAAGACCAACTTCCGCGGCTCGCGCGACGCCCTGCACCTGACCGAGCGCTACACGCGCCTCGACGACGACACCCTCGACTACCGGTTCACCATCGACGACCCGGCCACGTTCCAGCGGCCGTGGACGGTGGTGCGGCCGATGAACCGCATCTCCGACCGCGTGTCGATCTTCGAGTACGCCTGCCACGAGGGGAACTACGCGATGGAGGGCATCCTGGCCGGCGCGCGGGCGGAGGAACGGGAGCGCTGACGGAGCGAGAATCGCGTAGACCGCGTCCTTGTCGGCAAGATCGACGCGCGCACGCATCGACTGAGTCGTCCACTCGATCGGCATGGCGATCTCGGCGTTCTTCCGCATCCCGTCTGATGCTGACTTGTTGCGCATCGGGTGTCACGATCCACGTAGAGGAACGCATGACCGGAAAAGGCATGACCGGGCGGGATGCGCGGGAGACCAGGATGAGCCGCCGCGAGGCGGTGCGGCTGCTGGGGGCCGGGACGGGACTGTGCCTGGCTGCCGCCTGGGACTCGCGTGCGGCGTTGCGGGCGGCCGGGTGGCAGGCAGCAGGACAGGACGCGTCGCCCATCACGTTCCCGGACGGCGCCGTCGTGCGCACCGTGCTGGCCGACGTCGACCCGGCGCAGATCGGCTCCGGCGCCACCCTGTTCCACGAGCACCTCTCGTTCGACTACAGCAGCCCGCCGAACGAGCCTCGGCGCCCCGGCACGCCGGCTCCGCCGCCCCCGAACAACGACGAGATGGTCGACCTGCTCGTCGAAGAGTTGCGCATGGCTGCCTTCGACGGCGTGAACTGCATCGTCGACTCGTCCATCGGGCCGCGCACGGCGCAGCAGATCGAGAACCTCACCGCCATGGCGACCCGCTCGGGCGTCCACGTCGTGGCCGGCGGCAGCTACTTCCTGCAGCCGCGCTACCCGCAGGAGATTGCCGGCCTGGACGAGGACGCCCTGGCGGCACACCTCATCGAGCAGGCGTCCCGCGAGCGGTGGGGCGCGCTCGGCGAGGTGGGCAGCTCGTTCCCGGAGATGCACGACGACGAGCGCCGGATGATCCGCGCCGTCAGCCAGGTCCACCGCCGGACCGGGCTGCCGATCTTCACCCACGTCCCGCACGAGAGCTGCCCGTCGTGCGCCATCGAGCAGATCGACCGCTACGAGGCGGCAGGCGTCGACATGGCGCACCTGTGCATCGGCCACCTGTCGACGATCCAGCGGTCGGACGACCCCGGCTGGGAGACCCACAAGGAGATCGCCGGCCGGGGTGCGTTCCTCGGCTTCGACACGGTCGGCCACCGCATGAGCGCGTCGTTCATCCCGGAGCGCGAGAAGGTGGACATGGTCCTCAACGCCCTCGAGGCGGGCTACGAGGATCACATCCTGCTGTCGTCGGACTTCGCCAACACGGCGCAGATCAAGGCGAACTGGGGCAACGGCTTCTCGACCGTGCTGGTGCAGTTCGTGCCGAAGCTGCGGTTCTACGGCGTGCCGGAAGAGACGATTCGCAAGATCCTGGTCGACAACCCGCGGCGCTGGCTGGCGCACGTGCCGAGCGGGGCGTAGGAATGCGGGCGTCCGGGCCGCGGGTTACGCCCGGGCGTCGTCGCTCTCGATGCGGCCGTCGACGAGACGGACGAGGCGGCGCGCCCGCGCCATGACGCGCGGATCGTGGGTCGAGAACAGGAAGGTGACCTGCTTCTCCCGGTTCAGCGCCTCCATCATCTCCAGCAGCGACTCGGCGGTGGACGAGTCGACGTTGGCGGTGGGCTCGTCGGCCAGCACCACGGCCGGCCGCGACGCGATCGCCCGCGCGATGGCCACGCGCTGCTGCTGACCGCCCGAGAGCTCCGACGGCCGCCGGTGCTCCATCCCTTCGAGCCCCACGCGGGCCAGCAGCTCCATGACCCGCTCCCGGCGCTCGTCCTCGGCGACCCCCTGGACGGCCATCACGATCTCGGCGTTCTCGTAGGCGCTGAGGATCGGCAGCAGGTTGTAGGCCTGGAACACGAAGCCGATGCGGTCGCGGCGCAGGCGGCTGAGCTCCTTGCGGGTGAGGGTCCCGAGGTCCGCGCCCTCCAGCCGGACCGTGCCCGACGTCGGCGTGTCGAGGGCGCCGATCAGGTTGAGCGCGGTCGTCTTGCCGGACCCCGACGGGCCGCTGATGGCCGTGAACTCGCCGCTGCCCACGGTCATCGTGAGGCCGCGCAACGCATCGACCCGCTGATCCCCCTGCTGGTAGACCTTCGTGACGCCCTCGAGCGCGACGACGGGAGTCTCGTCGTTGCCACCGTTCATGGAATCCCTGGACCTCCCCTACACCAAACGAATCGTCTCCACGGGATCGGCCTGTCCCGCCCGCCACGCGGGATAGACGCCGGACAGGAGAATGGCGGCAAGCGCCGAGACGCCGATGAGGGTCACGCTCTCGCCGTAGATGCCGACCTGCAGGATAGTCGACATGCCGACGCCGGCGACCTCCATCTGGTCCGCCGGAATCATGCCCGATACGTCGATGCCCGTCGACGCGAGATAGAGATAGGGTCCGACGGTGACCGCGGCGGCGGCGGCGAGGCCGATGACGGCCAGCCAGGCGCTCTCGAGCATGATCAGCCGGAAGAGCTGCCCCGGACTGAATCCGACGGCGAGCATGATGCCGAACTCGCGCAGCCGCTCCATGACGCTGACGAAGAGCGTGTTGAAGATCCCGGCCGCCACGAGCACGGCGAGCACCAGCATCATCACCTTGGCGCCGCCCACCTTCATCGCGATGAAGACGGCCAGGTCCGGCTGCAGCTCGTGCCACGCCAGGACGGCGACGTCGGCCGGCGCCTCGGCGCCGAGCGCGGCGACCGCGGCGTCGCTGGCGCGCTGATCGTCGACGAACGCGGCGACCTGGATCGCCTCGTCGGGCGCGAAGCCGACCACCTCGCGCAGGGTATCCAGCGGCAGCAGGCAGATGCCGGCGTCGACGCTCGGCGAGCCGGTGCGCACGATGCCGGAGACGCGCGCGAGGGCGCTGACGATCTCGCCCTCCTTGTCCGCCAGCGTGTAGACCAGCTTCGACCCGAGCTCCACGTCCAGGTTCGAGGCGAGCTTCTCGCCCAGGATGACGCCGCCGTCGGTCGACGAGCCGAAGAACTCGCCCTCGACGATCGCCTCGATGAGCGACAGCGTCTCCTCGTCCTCCTGCTCGGGAGAGACGGCGATGAAGCCGGCGCCGAGGTTCTCGCGCGCGGTCGCGAGCATGGCGAACCCGGTGATGCGCTCGACGACCCGGATGACGTGCGGGTCCTGGGCGGCAAGGCGCTTCAGGGCGTCCGTTCCCTGCACCGTGCGCGTCAGAGCCGGGGTGTCGAGGTACTCCGGATGCTGCATCGTCACGTGCCCGGCGCCCAGCCGCGCCGCCAGCCGGATCATGTCGGCCCAGTTGCGGTCCTGCATCGCCATCATGATGACGGCCAGGAAGACGCCGAAGACGATCGCCGAGAGCGTGATGTACGTGCGGCGGCGGTTGCGCCACAGGTTGCGCCACGCCATCGTCGGAAGACTGCTGCCCTTCATCGCGCCACCTTCATTCCGAATCACTGATGCCGCATCGCCTCCACCGGACTGATGCGGGCCGCCTTCAGGGCGGGGTAGATCACCGCCAGGAGCACCAGCACGACCAGGTTCACCGTCGGGGCCGCGAACGTGGCCGGCGTCACGGCCGCCCGCCAGACCGTCGCGAACGAGGCGCTCAGCACCTGCACCCCGCCGAGCGCACCCGTGTCGATGCCGAACTCGACCAGGTACCACAGGGTCGGGGCGGCGAGCGTGACGCCCACGGCCAGGGCGAGGCCCGCCTGCAGCCCGCTCTCCACGAAGATGAGCCCCAGCACCTGGCTCGGCTCGACGCCGAGCGCCTTCAGGACGCCGAACTCCCGGATGCGCTCGAACACCGCCATCAGCATCGCGTTCAGGATGAGAATCGCGATGACGATGTAGATGACCGCGGAGACGATCTGCATCGACGCGTTGGCGGAGTCGAGATAGGTGGCCAGCGTCGGCAGCAGCGTCCGCCACGACCGCGCGTCGAGGCCGGGGGCGAGACCCTGCACCGCTTCGACGGCGGCCGGCAGCTCGAGGCCGTCGGGCTTGCGCACCACGATGCGGTGCGCGCCCGACGGCAGGGCGAAGAGCTCGCGGAACGCCTCCTCGGTGAGAAAGACCGTCGAGCGGTCCACGCCTTCGCTCACGCTCTGCAGGATGCCGCGCACGGCGTAGAGGTCGTTCGCGATGCTGCCGTCGGCCGCCTGGCTCAGGACGATCAGCTCGCCGCCGAGAGCCAGGTCGAGCGACCGGGCGAGCCGCCGCCCGACGACGACGCCGTAGGGATCGTCCTCGGCGAGCCACGCTCCCTCGGCGAGCCGCGTCGAGATGGCGCTGACGCCGGCGTCGGCGCGAATGTTCACCCCCTGCAGCGACGCGCCGGCCGCCGACACGCCGGCCGCGGCGAGCCCACCGCCGACCAGGCGCGGGCTGGCCCGGAATCCCGCCGCCTCCAGCGCCGGAATGAGGGTGTCGACGTCCTCGATGCGCGTGTAGAGCGACGGGTCGTCGAGGTAGGTCGGCGCGTGGATCTGCAGGTCGCCGATCTCGACGTCGATCACCGTCCGCTCCATGTCGGCCAGCAGGCCCTGGAGCATCGCGAACCAGACGACCATGGCGAAGAAGCCGAAGGCCATCGCGGCCACCGTGACCACGGTGCGCCGGCGGCTGCGGCCGATGTTCCGCCACGCCATCTTCAGGATGTTCATCTCGTCAACGCGCCGCTCCCTCGCCTCCGGCGCCCATGCGCTCTTCCGCCCGCGCGCCGCTCAGCATGTTGACGATGCTGTAGTTGCCCTCGTGGCAGGCGTACTCGAAGAGCGATTCGTCGGTGCGCCGCAACGGCAGCTCGCCGGACCACGGGCTCGTCCAGCGCGTCGGGTCCTCGACGGTGAACTCGTAGCGGAGCGTGTCGGCGTCGACCCGGGTAAAGCGCTCGATCACGCGCAAACTCTCCGTGCGCCCGCCGTTGGCGGCGCGGATGCGGACCACGTCGTTGCCGAACGACGAGCCCTCCTCGCTGCGGGCGATGTTGCGGGTCTCGACGACCAGGGTGTCGCCCTCCCAATGGCCGCGCATCTCGCCCAGCCACTGCGGGATCGGGCGGCCGAGGCGGGGGCGGCCGTCGAGCGGGATGATGCGCGCGTCGTGGATCATCTCGACCTGGATGACGACGTACTCCGGGGTCTGCAGGAAGAGGTAGTTGTTGTTGTAGCCGGTCGGCAGCATGGGCGGCCCCACCGACCACAGCATGCAGCGGTCGTTCAGATCCATGTCCGTCCAGGTGTCGGCCTCGCCGCGCATGCCGCGTGCAGCCAGTCGCGCGTCCTCGTCCTGCTGCGCCTCGGGCGTCAGCGGCGGAATGCGGCCGTCGGGCGGATCGACGACGATCGACGTCCGGCCGGTCGACGTCGTGCCCCGGTCCAGCCAGAAGTTGTTGTAGAAGCCGGGCGCGCCGTCCTCGCCGACGTCCACGCTCTCGGTGGCTTCGGTCCGCCGCGCCGGCCGCTGCAGCAGCGCCGCGTTCCGATCGAGGACCTCCCGCTCGAGGCTCGCCACCTCCTCGGCGCTCAGCAGCGCGCGGTCGGCCAGCTCCGCGGGGCGCTGCAGCGGGGTGATCGTCTTGCTCGTGTAGGTGCCCTGCAGGTCCGGATGGCCCCACGGGGTGCGCGGCGCCGCTTCCTGGCCGACTGCCGAAAGCGGCACGAGGACCGCGACGGCGCACACGAATACCAGCGCTCCGACGAGAAATCGGATCTTCATCTTTGCCTCCGTGAGTCCCAACCGCCCGACGGACCGGACGCCCGCGCTACTCCGGCTCGGTCGGGTCCCGCCCGTCGCGCGGCGCGCCGGTGCCCGACGATCCCAGGAACAGCTTGCTCCCGTCGGTGAACGTCACGTCCCGGCCGTTGGCCTTCTGCGACCCGTCCTTCGCCCGGAACCCCTCGACGAACACCGCGGTGCCCGCGAGCAGCGAATCCCGCGTGAAGCCCCGCCGCAGCAGCGAGGTGGGCGGCCCGCCCTCGATCATCCAGCGCTGCGCGCTCCCGTCGTCCTGCGGCACGTCGATGTGAATCCAGGTATGGGGGTTGACCCACTCCATCCGGACCACCGTCCCGGTCAGCTCGACCGGGTTGCTCGCGTCGAACTCCGCCGCGAAGGCGTGATGTGCCTCCACCGGCGCCGTGGCGGCCATCGCCAGCAGCGCGCCGGCGAGCATCCCGACAAGTGCGTATGCGGCTCGCATCGTCCCGTCCTCCTGCTTCGACGCCCGCCTCAGCGGCCGTCCTGGTTCGCGGCTTCCCAGGCCCGCAGCTCTTCCCGCTTCTCTTCCAGCTCGCCCTCGCGCACGCCCGCCTCGCGCAGGGCCTCGTCGAGCGCCCACGCGTGGTCGACGCGCGCGCCGCGGATGGCGTTGATCATCCCGTAGTTGTGCTCGTGGCAGGCGTACTCGAAGATCCGGTCCTGGAAGCCGGCCTGGCTCCACTCGTCGAGGGAGAAATAGTTGACGGCGGTCCAGGGGCGCACGAATACGGCGGGGTCCTCCACCGTGTATCGGTACTCCAGGGTCCGGTCGTCGATGCGGGTGAAGCGCTCGGTGAGCCGCAACGTCTCGCCGGTGCCCAAGTAGTAGTGCACGTGAGCGGACCCGCCGAACGGGCCGCCGTGCGCGGGGGCGACGTTCTTCACCGTGTTCTTGAAGTTGGCGGTCTCGACGACCAGCGTGTCGCCCTCCCAGCGCCCGCGCGAGTAGCCGTTCCACTGGCGGATGCCGGATCCGACCGGCGTCGGGTCGTTGACCGGGATGATCCGCACGTAGCCGTACGGCATCACGATGGACACGTAGCCGGGGCTCTGCACGATCTCCTTGACCGGCTGCTGCGAGCTGCCGAGCATCTCGCCCGGCAGGCCGTTGCGCGTGATGCAGCGCTCCGACAGGCCCCGGTCCTCCCAGTCGTCCGCCTGGGTCCGCGCGCGCCGCTCGGCCTCGCGCCGCTCCCACGTCGCCAGCGCCTCGCGCGTCAGCGGGGGCATCTGCCCGTCGCGCGGCTCGATGATCTGCGAGGTGCGCAGGGACAGCGGCGGTGACGTCGGGTCGGCGCTCCAGAACGCGTTGTACTCCGCCCCGGCGATGCGGAAGCCGGGCCGGCCGTCGTCGGGCCGGTCGGACTGCGCATAGCGTTGGACGTCCTGCTCCACGAGCTCGGCCGCGAGCAGGTCGTCGTCGTCGTCGCTCACGATGCGGCGCAGCCCGAGCCGCTCCCGCTCGGCCGCCTCCTCGGCGGTCATGAACTCCCGGTCGCCGAACTCCGGCGGCCGTTCCAGCGGCGTGTACGTCCGCGTGTCCCACAGCCCCTGCAGATCCGGATCGCTCCACGGGGTCCGCGGCGCCTCGTAGTCGTCCCGCGCCTGCCCGGCGGCCGGGGCCGCCGCCAGCAAGCCGACCGCGAACACGAACGCCGCCAGTCCGGCCGCCAGCCCTCGAAATCTCACCTTCGCACCTCCCTCAGCGGGCCGGCTCGTCGGCCAGGGCCCCGTACACGTACTCCTCGGCGAGGTCCACGCACTTGAACTCGAGCAGGCGCACGTCCTCCTCGATGCGGCGATACAGGGGGAACCGGATGGTCCACGGGCGCGTGAACACCGCGTCGTCCTCGATCGTCGCCTCGTACTGCATGTGGTACGGGCTGATCGGCGTATAGCGCTCGATCACGCGCAGCCCGGCGCTGTGGTGGTTGCCGGCCCGGTCGAACCACGACAGGTCGTGGAACCCGGTCACCTCGACCACCAGCGTATCCCCGTCCCAGTGGCCGTTCGACCAGCCCATCCAGAAATCGACGGGGGACGGCATGGTGCCGCCGATCGGAATCGTGCGGTTGGCGTTGGCGAACTGGTAGGCGATGACGATGCGGTCGGTGCTCTGGATGATCTGGAACGGGAAGGGCATGTAGGTGGCGCGCGGCACCCCCGGCATGTAGCACTTCGCCTCCGGATCCCCTACCGTGTTGATGTTGTCCGGATCGACGGTCAGCCGGTTGCGGGCGTTCTCGTCCCGCTTGGCCAGCGCCTCGGGCCGGTAGGGTATCTCCCCGCCGACGACCACGCTCTGGCCCGGCGGCTGCGCGCCCCACACCCCGAGCTGCCGCGGGAACGGACCCGCCTCGGCGCCGTGGTCCTCCAGGTTCCAGTTGGCGGTGACGAACGCCTGCCAGATCCCGGAGAGATCGGGATTGGACGTCCCGGGCAGGCGCGGCGCCCGGTACAACGGGCCCTGAGCGGCGGCCGGCAGACCCGAGAGCCAGAGGACCATGAACACCGCGGCGACCGCGGTGACCGCGGTGACCCGGCCTATCCTGAACCCGTTGGGCATGCGCTCGGACCCTCCTCCCGAGGAGCTGCGGGAGTTTCGCCCTCAGCTCCGGAACAACCGACGACCTCGCGCCCATGCTACGCGCTCGGCGGGCAGGCCGCAACCGCGCAGCGGCGGGGCGGACGCTCGCCGGGAGCATGCCGTCGTTCACCGACGGGCACGCGCGAGCCGCGACTTCGGGGTAACCTGACCGACAGCGCGCGAGGTGTGACCGCCCGCCGGGGACGTGCGTGCGACATCGCACGGCCGCGTCCCGAAGACCGTTGTCGGCGGGCACGATGTGCTGACCGGGAGGCTCACGATGAACCGCTGGATTACCCTGTCGTTCACCGCGCTGCTCGTCGTCGCCGCCGCCGCCGGCCGCGCACCGGCGCAGACCGGGAACGCGGGCCACGGCGAGGAGCGCTTCAACACGCGGCTCGTCGGATCGAACGACCTGCAGGCGCGCTCCGCCTACCAGCCGCTGCCGGTCCGGCAGGGCGAGCGCCGCATCCTGTACGTCGGCCACCACGCCGGAGAGCGGCTGAACCCGCTGACCGGCGCGGTCGAGCCCAACGGCACGTCCGTGGTCGACGTCACGGACCCGGCCGTTCCTGTCTACCTCGCCCACATCCCGGCGACCGGCGGCGCCAGCGGCGCGCAGATGGTCCAGGCCTGCGCGGGCGACCAGCTCCCCGGCGCGGAAGCGGGCCGGTTCTACCTGCTCCGCTCCAACGGCAACCGCAGCCACGAGACTTGGGACGTCACCGACCCCGCCCTGCCCGAGCTCGTGGGCACGGTGGCCGAGATGGGGCGTACGCCGAGCGGCGAGCAGCACACCCACAAGAACTGGTGGGAGTGCGACACCGGCGTCGCCTACCTGGCGGGGACCGTCGACGGCTGGCGCGCCCCGCGCATCCTCCAGATCTTCGATCTGGCCGACCCGGCCGACCCGCGGCGGATCCGCGACTTCAGCCTGCCCGGCGTCCAGCCCGACGCGAGCGGCCCCATTCCGGGCGGCTCCGGCGTCCACGAGGCGGTCCGGCTGGACGACCGCGTCTACCTGGCCTACGGCACCTCCAACAACGGCGCCGTGCAGATCCTCGACCGCGACCGGCTGCTGAACGGCAGCCCGGACGCCGCGGCCCCCCTCGCGGCGAGCCCCGCCGCTCTCGCCTACCCGCAGATCGGCCGCATCGACCTGCCGTCGTACTGGGGCGGGCACACCGCCATGCCGCTGCTCGGCGTCGAGATCGCCGACTATGCCGGCAACCGCGACAACGCCATGCGCGACTTCCTCTTCGTCGTCTCGGAATCGGTCGCCAACGCCTGCCAGGAGACGCGCCACGTCACGCTCATGCTCGACATCACGGACGAGGCCCATCCCCTGCCGATCGGGACCTTCCAGGTGGCGGAATCGAGCGGTGCGTTCTGCGACCGGGGCGGCCGCTTCGGCCCCCACGCGCCGCAATGGTCGATGGAACCCCCGTTCTACGGCAGGCTGATGGTGGTGTCGTGGTTCAACGCGGGGGCGCGGGTCATCGACGTCCGCGACCCGTTCGACATGGAGGAGGTGGCGTACTACATTCCCGCCACCACCGACCGAACGGACGAGCGCTGCGCGACCATCGACGGCGTCGAGAGCTGCAAGGTGGCGATCCAGACGAACAACGTGGAGGTCGACGACCGCGGGCTGATCTACCTGGCGGACCGCGCCGACACCGGACTGCACATCGTGGAGCTGACCGGCCGGGCTGCCGCGATCATCGATCCGGGGGAGTGAGGCCAGACATGACCACACACCGCTACCGACTGCGCATCAGCGGTCTGGCCGAGGACGAAGGCCGGATCAAGGCGGCGACCCTCCAGCGCGTGCTGGACGCCCTCCTCACGACGGCCGAAAGAACCACGCGCCTGCTCGCCACCGGCTCCGGAAGCCCAAGAGGCCCGAGACCCGGGTGGCTTGGCGACGCCGTCGACATCACGGTGACTGGTCTCCAATCGGGGTCTACGGTTATCGAGTTGCAGGCCCCCAGGCTCGGAGAGACCGCCTTCGAGGCGTTCGCCCAGCCAGACGTACGGATGACCCAGTCGCTTCTGGACGACACGGCACTGGATCTGGTCGCCCGGGCAATCAACGAGACTCATTCAGAAGACCCGGCTGGAGACTATTTCGACGGTTCGGTTCTGCAGGCGATTCTCAAGTTCCGAAAAGCGGCGCGGAACGCCGAATCGCGCTACGAACTGATCTCGCAGGAGAACGCCCATGAGCGATTCACGCTCGACGATCGCGCCTGCACGCGTATCGAGGCGCGATTGACTGAGATCCAGGCCCCGAGGCCCTTCGTCGTGAGCGGCCGGCTGGACAAGATCGAACACGGTAGCGGCAGATTTCGCCTCCTGGTCGACGGAAAGTCGAAACTCCTTGGACGGCTGAATTCCGAGTCGTTGAGTCCAGAGACTCTACGTCCGCTGTGGGGCAAGCACACCACGATCGAGGGAATGGTGCATTTCAAGGCCAACGGCCAGCCACGGCTGATAGAGGCGCGTCGGATCGGCGACCGCGTGGAAGGGGACGAGATCTTCGAGGAAATGCCATCCGCAAGCTCAACGAAGCCGGCCGGATCTTTCGACCCCGCCGATCTCGCCGGGGCCTGGCCCGGCGATGAACCAATCGAGGATCTCCTCGCCCAGCTCGACTGAACGGCCTGTCGATGAAGCGTTTCCTCCTGGATACCAACCTTCTGCTCGGTTTCGTCCGGCAAGCACCGTGGGCCATCCAGGCTCGTGCAGAGTTCAATCTCGCGGACCCGGACGTGATGGTCTATACGTCCGTCATCTGCCAGGGGGAGATTCTGGCGCTTGCCGAAAAGAACGGATGGGGCAGCACAAGACGTACTCGCCTTGACAAGGTGCTCGACGAAGTGCCGACACTTGGCATCGGCAATCGGCGAATCCTGGAAGCGTACGCGCGAATCGACGCATGGACTCACGGAAATCCTGTCAACTCGCCACGCAACGCGCCACCGCCAAGACCAGCCGTACCGATGAAGCAGAACGACATATGGGCTGCTGCAACAGCGCACGCAAGCGGGTCGGCGCTTCTGTCGACAGACAAGGACTTCGCGCACCTGGATGATGTCTGGTTCGACTTCACCTGGATAGACCAAAAGCGTCGCGTTCTGCCGGACTGACCGCGCTTCGGCGGGGGCCGCCGCCCGCAAGCAGGCGGCGGCCCCCCGCCCGACGAACTCGCCTACTTCGCCGCCGCGGCGGCCGCCTCCTCCGCGCGCGACCCGGCCAGGATGTTGTACAGCCCGTAGTTGCCCTCGTGGCAGGCGTACTCGTAGAGCGGCTCCGAGTTGCGCCACATGGGAAGAGATCCCTTCCACGGCTGCGTCCAGACGTTCGGATCGTCGACGGTGAACTCGTAGTCGAGGATGTCGTCCGAGACGCGCGTGAACCGTTCCTCCACCACCAGGTCGGGCGTCAGGTCCGCGTTGAAGTTGCGGATGAACGCATGGTCGTTGAAGTTGCGCGTCTCGACGACCAGCGTGTCGCCCTCCCAGCGGCCGCGGGAGCTGCCCGCGAACTGCCGGACGGACTCGGGCAGGTGGGGCCGGCCGTCCAGCGGGACGTACCGGACATCGTGGATGTGCTCCTGCAGGATCAGCACGTAGTCCGGGTTCTGGACGATCAGGTAGTTGTTGTTGTAGCCGGTGGGGAAGGACGGGACGCCGCGGTACCAGAGGCAACGGTCGCCCCCGTCGAGCTGCTCGTAGGTCTCCACCGGCAGGTCACCGCGCCGCATCGCCGTCCGGTAGGCCGCCTCGTCGGAGTCGAGCCAGCGTTCCACCTCCGGCGTCACCGCCGGCAGCCGCCCGTTGGGCGGATCCGTGATGACGGATGTCCGCCGGGTCGGCACCACGGTCGTCCCCCGCTCCATCCAGAAGTTGTTGTAGGCCCCGACGTTGCCGCCCGCCTCGGCCGGCCGCGCCGGCGCTTCCCACAGCTCGGCGTTCCGGTCGACGTTCCGCTGTGCGATGGCGGCCGCCTCTTCCTCGGTCAGGAACTCCTGGGTGCCCAGCTCCACCGGCCGCTGGAACGGCGTCAGGGTCGCGTTGTTCCAGACTCCCTGCAGGTCCGGATCGCCCCACGCGGTGCGCGGGGCCTCCGCCCCGTCCTGGCCCCCCGCGACGGCCGGCAGGACCAACGCCGCAACTGCAACCACCGCGTACACGACAGCGAGATATCGACGCTTCATCGCACCCTCCTCGTAGCCGGTTCCGGCCCGGTCGAGAGATTTCCGCATTCGTGTCCATGATGCACCCGCCGTCGGCGCGGCGCAACCGCGGCAGGTCCTCCGCACTCGCCGGTTGCCGTATCCGCCTCCGGCCGGACCCGGCGCCGCATCACCTGCCGGCCGTCTCCGCCTCCTCGGCGCGGGCGCCGCCCAGGATGTTGATCATCGCGTGGTTGCCCTCGTGGCAGGCGTACTCCCAGATCTCGCCCGCGGTCACCCCGCGCGCCGCCTGATCGGTGGTCATGGGCGCCGCCGCGGTCCAGGGCCGCGTGAACGACAGCGGGTCCTCCAGCGTGAACGTGTAGTCGATCGACTCCGGCCCCACGCGCGTGAACTTCTCCACCAGCCGCAGACTGGGCCGGGCCGCCCGCCACGGGGCGCTCCAGTACGTCTCCGGCTTGTCGAGGAAGTTGATGGTCTCGACCACCAGCGTCTCCCCCTCCCAGCGCCCGCGCGCCTCGCCGGTCCACTGGGCGATCCCGGTCAGGGGCCGGTCGTCGAGCGGTATGACCCGCAGCTCGTGGTACATCTCGTGCAGCATCACCACCTGCCCCGGCGTCTGGAAGATGCGCATGTTCATGTTGTAGGGCTGCAGCGGGACCATGTTGGGCAGACCGTCGGTGATGCAGCGCTCCCCGGTGTCGAGGTCGGTGTAGGAATGGAACGGGCCGACGCCGTAGCGCGCCCGCTCGCGGTCGCTCTCGGCCCTCTTCTCCGGTATCCACGGAATGGCCCCCTCCGGCGGATCCACGATCAGCGACGTGCGCCGGTCGCCGACGATGCGGGTCCCCGCATCCAGCCAGACCTGGTTGTAGCCGCCGACGCTGCCGGGAGCGGACTTGCCGTCGGACGCGGCGCGGCGCTCGGCCGACTCCTGCTCGATGGCCGCCGCCTCCTCGTCGGTCAGCAACGCCCGTTCCGCCTGCCGGGCCGGCCGCTCCAGCGGCGTGAGCGTCGCCGACGTCCAGAGCCCCTGCAGATCGGGGTCGCCCCAGGCGGTCCGCGACGCCGTCCAGCCGTCGTCACCGCCGGACTGGGCCGCAGCCGCCCCCGGCAGCAGGATCAGCACGGGAAGCACCAGTGTCCCCGCGACCGCCGAACCCTTCGAGCCGATCCATCCGATACGCATCGCAACCTCTCTTCCGCTTCCGCACTACCCCGCCCGCTTCCGGTCCGCACCGCCGCATCCGGCACGAAGACGGCGATCGATTCACCCGGCGACCCCGTGCCTTCCGGAACCCGCAGCGGGGCGCAAACCCGGTTCGGTCGGCCTCCCGGCGGCCGCCGGCGCCACCCCGGCGAGCCTACTCCGGAATGGGCGATCGATGGCAAGTGCGACCGCGGCCCGCGAAGCGCCGCAATCGCCGATTCCTGCTCCCGACTCCTTCGACGAGCGGTTGCGACAACGCTCACGGGCGGCGCAGGCATGTCTTCCAGCCGCAGGTAAGCCGGAAGCACTGCCGGATCTCACCGGAACGCGGGCCGCGGGTGCGCCGCGCGCCGTGATTTGCGCTACATTGGAAGTAGAGAGTTCGTGCGAGCCCGAAGGGCCGGGAGGAACCAAACGAACCGCACGTCCGAACGGGATGTACCGCGCGCCGGCGGAGGATGGTCGTGACCATCCGGCTGCGTCGCCTGCACAACGTGGACCAGCTCGGGGCGCTCCTCGACGACGACCCTCCCGCAGACCGGGATATCCGGACTCGCGCCGACGCCTACCGTTTCGTGGAGCAGGCGGTGCGACAATTCGACTATGTCCGTCTGGGCAGGTCGGACAAGGGCGTGCTCCGACGCTTCCTGAGCCGGGCGACCGGCCTGTCACGAGCCCAGATCACCAGGCTCCTGAACCAGCACCGCGCCACGGGCCGCCTCACGGATCGCCGCCAGGTTCCGCGGCGGCCGTTTCCACGCCGCTATGCGGACGCCGACATCGAGCTGCTCGCCGAAATCGATGCGCTCCACGGGTCGCTGTCCGGGCCGACGGCGCGCAAGCTTTGCGCCCGCGCCTGCCACCTCTTCGGCGACCGCCGGTTCGAGCGTCTGGCCGGAATCTCCAACGGCCACCTGTACAACTTGCGCCGCTCCGCCGTCTATCGGCGGTTTCGTGGAGCGCTGCCGGGGCGGACCTGCCCGGTACCGCCGACGCCCCGCGACGGCCGGGAGGCGGGGCTCTTCGGATTGCCCGGCCATCTGCGGGTCGTGGCGACCCCCCGCGGCGACCTCCTGGGGCTCGGCGGTATCTGCGTGAACCTCGTGGACGAGGTCACCCACTTCCAGCTCGTCGCCTCGGTCGAGCGCCTGGATGCGGCCTGCCTGGCGCCGGTCCTCGAGGCGCTGCCCCGGACCCTCCCGTTCGCCCCGCGGGATTTCCACGCCGGAAACGGCGGCGACCGCGTCGACCGCGACGTCGCGGCGCTGCTGCGCGCGCTGCAAGCGGTGGGGCGCCCCGGGTCCGGCGCGGACCTCGGCAGCGGCAACGACGGCCGGTGCTTCCCCGACCGCCGCGCGCAGGTCGACGCCTTCACCCGCCAGGTGCTCTCGCCGTACCTGAACTACCACCGGCTCCGCTGCTTCCCCACCGAACGGGTCGACCCGACGGGCCGACTTCGCAAGCACTGCGGCGACGCCGACATCATGACCCCCTACGAAAGGCTCAAGTCGCTTCCCGGCGCCGCCGATTGCCTGACGCCCGGCACGACCCTCGCCAGGCTCGACGCCGTCGCCGCGGCGATGAGTGACAACGAGGCGGCGCGGGCGGTAAACGAGGCCCATGCCCGGCTGATGGGCCCGGACACCCGGCCGTGGCGGCTCTCCGCATAGCACCGGCAGCGCGCACGAGTGGCAAGGCAAACGAGGGATCATACCGGGCGGCCGGATTGGAAAAGACCCTGGGGCGCGCTTGCCGTTGGACATTGGCGTATGAACAAGTCGCAAGTCGCATATGGAGGGGCGCACCTGCCGCTGGACAACGTCCCTGCGGCTCTTGACACGCGTTACGTTAGCCCCTAGATTGCAGCAAGCAGGCCGGCAGCCTGGAAGCCAGCATAATGGAGACGGTCGATGGCCAAAGTTCGCCGCATGCGCACCACCGACCTGGTTGCGCATTTCATCGAGCACTTCTCTCACCTGGACGTCAAGCTCCGCCGGGCGGACGCGCGCGAGTTCTTCGACGAGCTGCATCGGCTGTGCGTGCAGCAACTGAACGATACGGGCGAATTCACGCTGCCGCGCATCGCCCGGTTCGTACTGCGGGAGCGCGGCGCGCGCATCGCCCGCAACCCCAGAACCGGCGCGGCCGTCGAGGTTCCTGCCGGGCGCTCCGTCGGTGCCCGCATCGCGAAGCAACTCAAGGACGCTCTATAGCAGCCGTGGCGCAACGCCGAGCGGCACGGCGAGCGGAGCGCTGTCCCGGTTTCATTGTCGGCCCGTAGCCGGCCGACCCGGCCCTCATATCCTGCCTCTCTTCTTTCATAACGGCGACGGGAATGCCTTCCTCGAGACGGCGGAGGGGACGCGCCGTCCGATGCGTTCCGGACCAGCCCTGCAAGTCTTCCATCGACAAGTGAGACGGAGCGCGCCACTTGTCTGATTCGAAGCGGAATCCTGAAGCGTCGCCGCTTCTTACTCGGGTTAGATTGGATATGGAGCCGGACGGCGCCGCCCGGAGCCATCCAACGAGAAACGAGCCCAAACGGAGACTGGCAGTATCGCATACCGGCGGAGGATGGTCGTGACTTCTCGTATCCACCGCGCCCGGACAGTGGAAGACCTTCGGCAGCTCCTCGACGGCGATCCCGACAGGGAGCCGCAGGTCGGTACCCGGGCGGACGCCTACCGGTTCATGGAACGGACGGTGCGACGGTTCGACTATTTCCGCCTGGCAAAGAGCGACAAGAGCGTGCTGCGACGCTTCCTGGGCAGGATGACGGGTCTGTCACGGTCGCAGATCACCCGGCTTCTGAAACAGTACCGCGCCACCGGTCATCTCGCCGATCATCGCCGCGCCACGCCACGTTCGTTTCGCCCGC
This sequence comes from Vicinamibacterales bacterium, assembly GCA_963662835.3. Taxonomy (GTDB): domain Bacteria; phylum Acidobacteriota; class Vicinamibacteria; order Vicinamibacterales; family UBA8438; genus WTFV01. The sequence continues at coordinate 2,969,753 of CAXXVU020000002.1, read as the reverse complement.
GCTACACCGGCGCCGATATCGAGCGGCTGGCGGAGGTCGACGCCCTCCACGGGACGCTCCCCGGCCCGACCGCACGCAAGCTCTGCGCCCGCGCGTACGGGCTCTTCGGCGACCGGCGGTTCGAGCGGCTGGCCGGCATCTCCAACGCTCACCTGTACAACCTGCGGCGGTCCGCGGCCTACCGGAGGCACAGGGAGGCGACGCCGGGTCCGACCTGCCCGGTGCCGTTGGCGTCCCGCGAGCGCTGGCGGCCGCGGCTGTTCGGGCTTCCCGGCCACCTCCGCGTCGTGGGGGTCCGGCACGGCGCGGGAGGTCTGCACTACTTCAACCTGGTGGACGAGGTCACCCGGTTCCAGTCGGTCGGCTCGGTCGACACGCTGGACGCAGCCTGCCTGGCCGATATCCTCGACGACCTGCTGCGGACGTTTCCGTTCACCCCGCGGGGCTTCCACCCCGGCAGGTACGCGAGCAGGGACGAACGGCGCCTCGCGGCGCTGCTCAACACGCTGTCCGTCGATGCCCCCTCGCCGGGAACGGGGGCGCGCCGCCAAGGCCACGCAGCGCAGGTCAACGCCTTCATCCGCCAGGCGCTGGCGCCGTACCTCAACTATCACCGGCTCTGCTGCTTCCCCTCCGACCGGGTCGACGCCGACGGCCGTCTTCGCAGGCGCTGCCGCGATGCAGACATCATGACGCCGTACGACAGGCTCAAATCGGTACCCGGCGCCGGCGCGTGCCTGACGCCCGGGACGACGTTCGCAGAGCTCGACGCCCTCGCGTCGAGCATCAGCGACAACGAAGCCGCCCGCGCGCTGGCCGCGGCCGGTGCGCGCCTGTCTCCGCCGGAATAGCGCTGCCGGGAGTCGATGTCCGGGGGGTCAGCGCTCGTAGGGAGCGCCGGTGCCGGACGACCCCACGAAGAACTGCGAACCGTCCGGGAACGTGATGTCCCGTGCATTGGCGGTGTTCGAGCCGTTCTTGGCGCCGAAGCCGTCGATGACCAGCTCGGTGCCCACGGGGACGGAATTCTTGTTCAGGCCGCGGCGCATCAGCGCGTTGGGGGCGCCGCACTCGACGGCCCAGGTGACGACCGACCCGTCTTCTCCCTCGACGTCGACGTGGATCCACGAGTGCGGGTTGATCCACTCGGTCTTCGACACCGTGCCCACGAGCCGCAACGGGCGGTCCGCGTCGAACTCGGCGGAGAAAGCGTGGTGCCCCGCCGCCGGCCCCGCGCCGGCGAGCAGTCCGAGCACCAGGACGCCGCCCATCCCCGTCCCGGCCGCCATCGCCGTACCGCGCTTCGTTCGCATCGTCTTCCCTCCGGTCTCCTGTCCGGCTACCTGACCTGTACGCGCGCGGCGTCGACGTCGGCGCCGGTCATCAGCTCGAGGTTGCGTCCGTTGCCCTCGTGGCAAGCGTACTCGAACAGCATGTGGCCGGCGGGCGCCCGCCGCAGGGCGTTGAACTCGATGGTCCACGGTTGCGTGAACACGTTCGGATCCTCGATGGTCGCGGTATAGCGGATGGTGTCGGCGTCGACGAACGTGAAGCGCTCGACGACGTGCAGGTCGCCGCTGTGGAAGACGCCGTGGCCCGTGCTCAGCGCACTCGCCGGCGCCCCTTCCGGCGGCGCCCCGTGACCCACCGGCCAGGTGTTGTCCGTGAAGTTGGTGACGTCGACCACCAGCGTTTCACCCTCCCAGCGGCCGCGCGAGTCGCCCATCCCGAGGCGGATGTCGGGCGGCAGATGCGGCCGGCCGTCGAGCGGGATGTACCGGTAGAGGTGGTTCCACTCGTAGAGCATGATCACGTAGCCCGGAATCTGCAGGATCTGGTACGTGTTGTAGCCGACCGGCAGGTGCGCGCGCGGCAGCGCCGACGGCAGGCACTTGACGCGCGGGTCGAGATGCGCCAGCTCGTCCTGCCGCGCCATGATCTCGCCCCGCTGCTCGGCCGCCCACGGCTGCAGCGGCACCTTCCCGTCCGGCGGGTCGATGATCATCGGCCGCGAGACGCGTGCGGGGCGCGGCGGGGCGTCGGGATCGGGCTCGAAGAATCGCGAGAACGCGGCGCCCTGGCCGCGGTTGGCGCCCCGATCCGGCCGCCACTCGTCGCTCGCCCGCGTCTCGAGCGGCTGCGACGCCCCGGGCAGGTAGTAGCCCCGGAAGTCGGGGTCGCCCCACGGGGTGCGGGGCGGCTCGAAGTCCACCGGCCCGCCGCCCTGGGCGTGGGCCGGGGCGGGCCACGCCGCCGGGCCGAGCAGGCCGAGCGCCGCAATCGCGGCGATGGCGCCGAAACCGATTCCACGATGTGTCACCGCGCACCTCCCTCCGGCGCCGTCAGCGCCTGCAGGATGAAATCGACGCAGTCGTAGTCCAGAAGCTGCAGCCCCGCTTCCATGCGGCGGTACAGCGGCATGCGCATGGTCCAGGGCCGGGTGAAGACCTCCGGGTCCTCGATGGTCACCTGGTAGTCGATGTGGTGCGGCGTGACCGGAGTGAAGCGCTCCACGACGTGCAACTGGTCGCTGTGGAAGTTGCCGGCCGCGTCGAACCAGGTCCGGCCGTTGAAATGGGTGGTGTCGACGACCAGGGTATCGCCGTCCCAGTGGCCGCGCGAGTCGCCCATCCAGAAGTCGTTCGGCAGCGGGTGATCGCTGCCGTCCGTGTAGATGATGCGGACCGCATGCGCGAACTCGTAGGTGATGACCACGTGATCGGGCGTCTGCAGGATCCGGAACGGGAAGGGCATGTAGGTGATGCGCGGCACGCCGGGCAGATGGCACTTGCGCACCGGATCGTCGGTGAGCCGGTCGGCGTAGTTCTGCCGCTGCTGCGCCGCCGCCCAGGGCTGGTAGGGGATCTCGCCTCCCTCGACCACGCCGAGCCCGGCCGGGACGCCGTCCTGCGCATTGTGGGGCCGGATGTCCCAGGACGCCGCGTTCAGCGTCTGCCAGATGCCGTTCAGGTCGGGCCGGCCCGCGGGGGTGCGCGTGCCGTCGTACACGACCACGATCTCCTCTTCCTGTTCCTGCGCCTGCGCTTCCGGTTCCGATGCTGCGACCGCCTCGGCCGCGGCTGCGCCGGCCTCGGCGGCCGCGACTCCCGAGGGCTCGACTTCGGCCGCCGGCGGCGACGTCAGCGCCTCCAGGTAGCCGGCCACCTGCCGCACCGCGTCGTCGTCGAGCTCGCGCCGGGAGATGGGCGGCATCTGCCCGTAGCCCTCCCGGGCCACGGCGAGCACGTAGTCGGCGTCGAAGCCGAACGGGACCAGCGCCGGGGCGATGTCTCCGCGCCCCGCCGGCCCGTGGCAGAACTCGCAGACCTGCCGGTACGGTCCGGCGCCCGGGTGATCCTGCGCCGCCGCCGCGCCCGGAGCGGCCGCGAGCAGGGAAATGCCGAGGACCGCAGCCGATGTCTGTCGAAGAAGCATGGGCCGTATTGTAGTGCTCAGGGTGCGGTGTTCTCGTACCACTTGAGGTTGGCGGTGCGGCCCCCGATGCAGACCAGGTCGATGCGGCCGTCGCCGTTCAGGTCCGCCACCGCGCATCCCGACGGCGACATGTCCTCGTCGAGGATCCGCCGCGACCACGCGGCGCCGTCGGGGTCGCTGGCCGCGTAGAGATGGAGCCGGCGCGTATCGCCGCGATCGCCGGTGACGATCTCGTCCCCGCCGTCGCCGTCGAAGTCGGCGGTGACGATGGTGTGGCCGCTGCCGATCTCGTCGATCACCTGCCGCTTCCAGATGCCGCCGTCCTCGCGGTAGACGACCACCTGCGGGCCGTGCCACGGCTCGATGGCGGCCACGAAGTCGCGTTCGCCGAGGCGGCCGACCTCCACCTCGCTCGCCCCGCTCGCCGGCCAGGGCGCGGGGTCGCCGTCGGTGACGGTCTCGCGGCTCCACTCGCCGTCCAGATAGCGATGCACGTGCACGCCGGTGAAGCTCGCGGTGAACACCGCGTCCCCGGACGCCTCGCGCCACGGCTTGACGAGCAGGCCGTGCACCACCCCCTGCCCGGCGCCGGTGACGGTGCGCCGCCGCCAGTCGCCGGGCCGGTACCAGTAGACGGGCACCGCGTCGCGGTACTCCGGCGGCTCGGCGGCGGGGCCCGAGAGCGGAGCGCTGACCAGCACGGGGCGGCCCGTGCCGTCGGGGTCGGCCCAGCGGATGCGGTGCACGGTGGGGGTGCGGTCGACCTCCCGGATGGTCCACGGCGCGGTCGGATCGCCATCGTGGGTCAGCAGGCTGAGGATGCCGAGGCTGCTCGCGTGCGTCGTCCCGAACTCGTGGGCGAGGGCGATCTCCGGAATCCCGTCGCCGTCGAGGTCGCGCGCCGCGGCGTTGATCGAACGGTTGAGCCCGGTGGTCAGCACGTGCCGCTCCCAGCCGGGGTTCTCGTACCACGCCAGCTCGCCGCTGCGGGTCGACAGGCCGATCACGTCCGGCCGGCCGTCACGGTTCAGGTCGGCCACCAGCGGCTGGTAGCCGCTCGTCAGCTCCCCGTCGATGGTGTGGGTCACGAAGCGGATCCCGGCGGTCCCGTCCTCCTGCGCCCGGACCGTCCCGACGCCCGCGCCGCCCAAGGCGAGGCAGGCGATTGCCGACGCGATGCCTCGCAAAGCCGCTGCCGTCCGCGATCGCAATGTCATACCGTCCCCCCTCCGAAGCGCGGCAACCCGCCCTTCCCGCTGCCCGACTTCAGGCGCGCGGCAGCCACTCGCCCCCGAGCACCGTCCCGCGCGGGAAGAGGCGCTGGCCGCCGGTGCGCAGGTTCTCGTAGTTGTCGACGAAGTCGAAGAGGCCGTGGCGCAGCTCCAGCAGGGCCAGGTCGGCGCGCGCCCCGACGTGGAGGGTGCCGCGATCGTTCAGGTGCGGGAACACCCGCGAGGCATTGGTGGTGACGCACGCCACCACCTGCGACAGGCTCATCCCCGCGTCGAGGAACTTCGACATCACGTTCGGCAGGTCCACCACCCCGGGCACGCTGCGGCTGGTCGTGTTGCCGTCGGTGGAGATGGTGTCCGGCAGGAACCCGGTCTCCATGATCTGATCGAAGGTGTCCCAGCGGATGTGGCCCGTTCGGCCGTTGGCGACGTCGAAGCGGACGCCCCGGCGGCGCGCCTCGAGCACCGCCGGCCGGATACGGCCGTCGTCGCCCACGATGGCGTTGGGAGGCGGCGCGTACATGTGGGTGACCACGTCGCCCGGCTTGAGCAGGGCGAAGAGCGTGGACAGCGGCGACACCGTCTGCCCCATGTGGATCATCACCGGCAGGTCGAACGCCGAGGCCGCCGCCTGCGTGCGGCGCAGCACCTCGACGTCGTCGGCCGCCACGTTGCGCGACAGCCGCGCCTTGACCCCCACGACGTAGCCGCGGTGGCGCGCGATGGCCTCCCGCGCCGCCCCGACGTCGGCGAGGTCGAGGTCCATCGTGTCGCCGCCGGGCAGGATGCCCTGCCGCCCGATGTTGACCAGCACCCGTCCCTGCTGCGGCGCCGCCCGCGCCACGGCCACCTGATCGGCGATGGCGTCGGCCCCCGCCGAGCCGGCGTCGACCCACGCGGTCACCCCGTCCTCGAGGCAGGTCCGCGGTCCCTGCGCCTCGCGGGCGTAGTGCGTGTGGACGTCGATGAGTCCGGGGACCACGATCCGGCCGGTCGCGTTCACGACCCGCGCGCCGCCCGCGTCGATGCCCGCGTCGACCGCCGCGATGCGGCCCGCGGCGATCGCCACGTCGCGGACGGCGTCGATCCCCAGCGACGGATCGATGACCCGCCCGCCCGCGACGACCAGGTCGTAGGACGCCGCGCGCGGGCGCGCCGCAACGGAGCCGAACGCCGCCCCGGCGGCGGCGGAGACGAACTGGCGGCGGGTCATCAGCATGTCGGTCCTCCCCTGTCTGTGAGCACACATCGTGTGCGGCTTCCGCCGGCGTGTCAACCGCACCCTACCGGCGCCCGAGGGGCGGGGTATGCACCGGCAGGCGGCGCGCCCCGGTCGCCTGCTCGAAGGCGTAGCCGAGGGCCAGCAGGCGCGGCTCGTCGAAGGCGCGGCCGAGGAACGAGAGCCCGACCGGCAGCCCCTCGCCGGTGAAGCCGACCGGCACGATGAGGTCCGGGAAGCCGGTCAGGTTCGCGTAGCGGGTGGCCGAAGGGCCTCCTCCGCCGGACGGCGCGGGCGCAATGTCGGCCCGGCCCGGCCGCCGGGGAGACGTCGGGTAGACGAGGGCCGCCAGGTTCTCGGCGTCCATGATCCCTTCGATCGCAGCGCGCACCAGGGGCAGGCCGTGCTCGCGCACGGCGCGGTACTCCGGATCCGAGAGCTCGCCGCTCCCTTCCTCCTCCCGCATCAGGCGCCAGCGCCCGGGATTGGGCATGACGCCGCCGTCCTTCCGGCCGTTGACCCGCACCGCGTCCTCGATCAGTCCGGCCAGCGTCGCCGGGAAACCGGGGCCGAGGGTCGCCAGATAGTCCGCGATCTGCGCCCGGAACTCGCGATAGCGGATCGGAGCGTAGAAGTCGCCGGGGGCATCGAGCAGCCATTCGGGAAGGCGCACGTCGACGACGGTGGCCCCGGCGCCGCGCATCACGTCGAGCGACGCCTCCACGATCCAGTCCACCTCCGCGTCCTGGCCGAGAAAGTCGCGGGCGATCCCGATGCGCGCGCCGCGCAACCCGTCCGCGTCCAGGAATTGCGTGTAGTCGGTCTCGAAGCGCCCGGCGCTGGCGGCGGTGGCGTCATCGGCCGGATCGACCCCGGTCATGATCCCCAGCGTTGCGGCGACGTCGTACACGTGGCGGGCCATCGGTCCGGCCGTGTCGAACGAGAGAGCGAGCGGGACGATGCCGTCGCGGCTGAGCAGGCCGTAGGTCGGCTTGAGCCCGGCGATGCCGTTCGCCGTCGACGGTCCGCGCACCGACCCGCCGGTGTCGGTCCCGAGCCCCACCTGCGCGTACGCCGCGGCGATCGCCGCCCCCGTGCCGCCGGACGAGCCGGAAGGGGTGCGGGTCAGGTCGTGCGGGTTGCGGGTGCGTCCGCCGAGCGAGCTCATCGCACCGCCCGATGCGAACTCGCTCATGTTGACCTTGGCCAGGACGATGGCGCCGGCGGCGCGGAGCTTCCGGACCAGGAAGGCGTCGTCGGACGGCAGCGAGCCGGCCAGCAGGACGGAACCGGCGGTGGTCGGCATGTCCGCCGTGTCGAGGTTGTCCTTGAGGACCACCGGGATCCCGTGGAGCGCGGAACGGGGACCGTCGGCCGCCCGCTCGGCATCGAGCGCGCGGGCGCGGTCGAGCGCCTCCGGGTTCAGTGTGATGACGGCGTTCAGAGCCGGTCCGGCGTCGTCGTAGGCCGCGATGCGGGCCAGGTAGCGCTCGACGAGCTGCTCCGAGGTGAGCGCGCCGGCCTCGAAGGCCCGGTTCAGATCCTCGATGGTGGCGGCGGTCACGTCGACGCCTTGCGCCCGGGCGCCGGCGGGCAGGAGGACGCCGAGCGGCACGAGCAGAGCGAACAACCGGAGACATGGTCGAGTCATGGGATGCTCCAGATATCGAAGGGTCAGGCGAGCAGATTCCGGCAGCGCCGATGGAGCAACGCATCGGCCCGAAACGCACTATAGAGCGTATGGATGAATGTGTCTTTGCGGCAACCCGCGGCGGCGCAGGCCGGCAGGAGCACGACCATGCGTTTGCGGCAACTCCGCGCCGGCGGCCGGACCACCGATCTATATTGCACTATCGAACGCCCGGCCGACCGCCGACGACCTCGAATCGAGTTACGGACCGGAGGACGAGATGACCCGGATCACACCGGAGAGGAAGCGGATCGATGGAATCCCGCTGCCCGACGGCAGCGTGGCGCAGGCGGCGGCCGGCGGGTTCCTGTCCGCCTTCGTGCGGGCGAGGAATTCCGGGCGGGTGGCCTGAACCGGACGCACCGCGATGCCCAATGGCCGCCTGCGAATCACGTGGCGCGGACGCCGCCTCGCGCTTGCCTCCGCGTCCGGGGTACTGGTCGCCCTGCTCGCCTATGCCGGCGTGTCGCTGGTGGTCGCCGAAACGCTGACGAAGCCCTACCGGCGCGCCCTGGCGTCGTCGCCGGCCGATTTCGACCTGGCCTTCGAGGAAGTGAACTTCCGGAGCACGGGCGACCGCATCGCGTTGCGCGGGTGGTTCGTGCCAGCCGCCGGGAGCGACCGGGTCGTCCTGATCGTCCACGGCCGCAACTCGAACCGCGCCGGAGACGACGGACAGCTCGTGCCCCACGCCGCCGCCCTCGTGGCGCGCGGCTACAACGCGCTGCTGTTCGACCTGCGCGGACACGGCGAGTCCGGCGGCGTGCGCTACACGCTGGGGACGGCCGAGCAGCGCGACGTGCTGGGCGCCGTCGCCTGGCTGAAGAGCCGCGGGTTCGCTGCGCGCCGGATGGGCTTCTGGTCGCATTCGATGGGCGCCGCCACCGTCCTGCTGGCAGCCGCCGTCGCGCCGGACGTGCGCACCATCGTCGCCGACAGCAGCTTCGCGCGGCTGGAGGACCTGCTGGACCGGGAGCTGCCGCGGGCGAGCGGACTGCCCGGCTTCTTCAATGCCCCGATCCTCTTCTTCGCGCGCACCCTGTTCGGCGCGGACGCGAGGATCGCGAACCCGGTGGAGGTGGTCGGCGACTTGCCGCCGGACTCGCTGTTCATCATCCACGGCGAGGCCGACGGGCTCATCCCGGTCGAGCACGCCCGCCGCATCGCGGCCGCGGCCGGACCGGCTGTGTACGACCTCTGGATCGTCCCCGGCGCTCGCCACGACCGGGTGTCGGACGTCCTCCCCGAGCAGTACGAACGGCGGGTGCTGGCGTTCTTCGACGAGAAGCTGCCGTGAGGGTCGGCCGCTCCTACCACCGCAGCATGGCCCGGCCGAGGAATCCGACGCGTGTGACGAAGACATCGAGTGTACAATTTTGCGGCTGAGAAAAACCGCAGCATAAGGTAGATCCGCTTCGGATTCGGGCGGGCAAGAGGTGTTTCAATGATGAGGGCAATCGAAGGACTCCTGATAGGTGGAAAACCGCAACTGGTACTCAATGCGGCCCTGTGCCTCCAAGCTCTGAACAGTACGCTATGGCCGTACCCCGCCGGGGCGGGTGTCGACGTCCCGCGACTCTGGTTGGTCGCGTTCGGAGCCCTTTCGGTGACCCTGATTCATTGTCAACTCTTCGTGCTGAGAAGGACTGGCAAGGCCAACGACAGCGTCTCCGTCGCATTGACCGGAGCAGCGACTCTTCAGGCTTTTTTGGTCTTCGGCATCGCGCGGCTATGACTCGCCGGAGAGCTCGACCTGCTTTGTATTCCAACGGCGAATGCGCCTGTAACGCGCTATATCAGCAGGCCTTTGTCCTCCGCGTAGCGTACGGCGTCGACCCGGCGGGAGACTCCTGTCTTGCGGTATATGTTCTTGAGGTGGTAGCGGACGCCGCCGTCGGAGATGCCCAGGACGCTCGCGATCTCCTTGTTCCGGCTGCCCCGGCGAACCCCGGCCAGCACGTCCAGCTCGCGTGGAGTGAGCTCCGGGGAGGCGGAAGGGTGCGGCTCGCCGAGGTGCGAGAGCGCGTTCTCGGCGGCGCCGCGCAGGTCCGCGGCGAGGCTCGTGCCGAGCAGCCGCCGCAGCAGGGTGCGGCTGAGCTCGCGCTGGCTCACCAGCGGCCTGACGTAGTCCACGTTGCGCAGGAGGCGCAGGAAGTCGACCAGCCGCGAGAGCGCTCGATCCTCGTCTCCCGCCCGGTGGGCGACGGCGATGGAGAGACTCAGCCCCCGCAACGCCGTGCGGATCATGCCGCGTTCCGAAGCGACGGCGCACAGCGCGTCCGCGAGGCCCGCGGCGCCTCCCGGGTCGCCCTGCTCGGCGAGCAGCATGACGCGGGCGCACGACAACGCCTCCATCCTGCGCCACGACTGTCCGTCCAGATCGAGCAGCTCGGAAGCGTCGCAGGGCAGGGCGTGATCGCTCCAGACCCGGGCGGCCTCTCCGGCCCGCCCGACCCTGACCAGATAGAGGGCCAGCAGGGCCGACACGTAGGTCTCCAGGCTCCGGGCGCCCATCCTGCGGACGTCCGCGACCGTGCGGACGAGGAAGTGGATGACGGCCCGGCCGTCGTACTGAGAGAGCGCCAGCTCGGCGCGCACCGCGACCGCCACCGCGTAGATCTCGTTCCAGGTCCCGCGCAGCTCCGTGAAGCCCTGCAACGTCCGTTGCTGGATCGCCTTCACACGGTTCCGCTCGAGATCGAGCTCTATCGACAGGACGTCGTTGCTCGTCGCCAGACGGGGATCGGAGGGAAAGAAGTCCCTCGTGGCCCGCCGGGCGCGCCTGTACCATTCGACGGCGCCCTGCACGCGCCCCTGCACCATGTCCACCATCCCGAGGTAGATGCTCGCAAAGACTTCCCCGTACCGCATGTCGTCGGCGAAACGGGCGCGCGCGCGCCTGCCGTGCCGGCGGCTCTCGTCGAACTCGGCACGATGGCAACAGGAGATGCAGCGCAGGAGATGCCAGGCAATCGACAGAAAACGGGCGCGCGCTCCCACATGCCCGGTCGTCACCTCGGCCGGCCGCAGGGAGTCGAGCGCGTTGTGCAGAAAACGGCACGTGCCGCCGGCGAGCACAGCCTGCGTCAGGACCCGGTCGAGGGCGAGCGCTTCGGGATCCCCACCGCTGCGATCCCTGACGAAGCCGCGGGTCTCGAGGGCGACGGCCTCGTACAGCGCCGACGCTTCTTCATACCTCGACGCGAGCTGGAAATCGACGCAGCGCAGGAGCTCGAGCCGCGGATACATCGCCGCGATCTCCGGCGTCAGGAACCGGCCGGCCGCGGCCAGTCCGCTCATGCCCTCGCGCAGCCATAGCCCGAATACGCCGACGTTCTCGATGAGCTCGCCGACGAGCCGGCTGTCGCCCGCCGAGGTGGCATGGCGCCAGGCCGGTCCGAGGTGGCCGCGGCGGGCGAGGGCGCGGGCGATCCTGGCATGCAAGAACCGCTTGCGCACCGGATCCTCGACCGTGAACCGAGCGGCGCAGTACTCCCTGACGAGCGGATGCAGGCGCCACACGGCGTCGCCCCGGTCGACAGGGAGCAGCAGGCCGTCGAGCGAGGAGAGCGTCGAGACGCGCAGGCGGGCGTCGCTCGATCCCAGCACCTCGTCCACGACGTCGGCCTCAATCCAGTCGAAGAGCGCCAACTCGAAGACGAACCGTCGATCCTGCTTCGACAGCCCGCGCAGCAGCCGGACGCCCACGTAGTTCTCGGAGAGTCCGGCGGCCTCCACGCCGGGCGGCTCGGCCCCGGCAGCGCGCATGTTCCTGTCGAGCATGAGCGCCACGGGCCAGCCCGCCGTGCGCTCTTCGACCACGGCCAGCTCGCGGCGCGACAGCGCACCGTCGAAGAACCGGGCGATCTCCGGCCGCGAGAAGCGGAACTGCCGGGCCGTAAGGATGACCGCACTGCCGTCGAGCAAGCCCGCCGCGAGGTCGAGCCCCGGATTGGCCCGGAACGCCATGGCGACGTGCAGGTTGCGGGGACCGCGTTTCAGCAGCAGACCGATCGACTCGACCGTGCCGGGCGGCAGCAGCTCCACCTCGTCCAGGACGAGCAGGCACGGGTCCGCGTGCAGCTCCATCGCCCGGGCCAGCATGCCCAGTTGCTGGGTGAAGGGCGACGACGACCAGGCGTCCTCATCGCTGATCGCCGCGAGATCCAGACCCGCGTACTCGAATGCGCGAGCGAGGTAGTGTCCGAAGACGTCCGCCGTATCGTCCTGGTCCAGCGAGAGCCACGCGACGATTGCGCCCTCTTCCTTCTTGCGGCGACTGACGTCCGCCAGCACGGTCGTCTTGCCGAAGCCGCCCGGCGCCTGCAGCACGGTCAGCGGCCGATCGAGCACGGCATCGATCCGCTGCAACAGCGGAGCGCGCCGCACATAGCCGGCGGGGGGAGGCGGCGGCATCACCTTCGCCATCAACAGCCAGGACGGAAGGACGCTGGAGGTGGCGGCATCGGACGTTGCGGCGCCACCTGGAGACCGTGCGGACTCACCGGTTCGGGGCATCGGGAATCGTGATTTCCGGGCGCAACCGCTGTACTCCTCCCTCGATGTACTGACGCCGGCCGACCGGGCCCGGTCGGCGCCGGTGGCAGGAACACCGGGCGTACAACCGTGCTTCAGGCTCACTTCTGATTGGAAACGGTTAGAATGGCGGCTGTCGTGATGGTTTGATTCATCGCAAGCGGCCGTTGCCCTCACGCTGCATGAGGATCGCTCCAACCGCATCGAAGTTACGACAGTCGTCACCGATGCAACAAGGTAGGCGTCAGCCGAAGACGGGCAGCGGGCAAGAGCGGGCAAGATGACGCATGCTGCCGGCAGGAATGAAGAAGGGCAACACCATGAAGCTCGCGCGGTGGGCCGCGGCCATCGTTATTCTTGCCGGCGGCGCCGTGTCCGCCGGAGGCGGTGCGCAGACCCCCGAAGCGCCCGGCGACGGCCCGGCGGACATCGTGTTCCTCGGCGACCACATCGTCACGATGGACCCGGCGCAGGCGTCCGTGGAGGCGGTGGCGGTCCGGGGCGAGAGGATCACGGCGGCCGGGCCGCGCGAACAGGTCCTGGAGCTGCGCGGCGAGGCCACGCGCGTCGTCGAGCTCGGCGAGCGGGCGCTGCTGCCCGGTTTCATCGACGCGCACGGCCACTTCCTCGCGGTGGGCCGGGGCCTCGACGCGCTCTCCCTCCACCCGCCCCCGGTCGGCGACGTGCGGAACATCGACGATGTGGTCCGCAAGATCCGGGCCTGGATCGAGGAGAGGGACATCCCGCCGGGCGGCCTCGTCGTCGGGAGCGGATACGACGACTCGCTGCTCGCCGAGGGGCGGCACCCGACGCGCGACGACCTCGACCGCGCGTCGACCGGGCACCGGATCGTGCTGACCCACGTCTCGGGGCACCTGCGCACCGCCAACTCCGCCGCGCTGGCGGCGGGCGGCGTCACCGCCGGGACGCCCGATCCGCCGGGCGGACACATCCGCCGCCGGGCCGGCTCGCGCGAGCCGGACGGGGTGCTGGAGGAGCGCGCCGGCGCACTCGTCGCCGCGAGCGGCCTGTTCTCCCCGACCGCGGCGGAGACCGGGGAGCTGGCGCGCCGCGCCGTCGGCGAGTACGTGCGTCACGGCACGACGACGGTGCAGGACGGCTCGACCGGCTGGGAGACGATCGACGCGCTGCGCGCGGCGGCCGAGCGGGAGCCCTTCGCGGCGGACGTCGCGGTGTTCCCGCGTTTCCGGACCCTGGCCGACGCCGAGCGGGTGGTCCACGAGCCGGACTACCGCGGCGGCCTCCGCGTCGCCGGCGTCAAGTTCAGTCTCGACGGCTCGCCGCAGGGGCGCACCGCCTGGGTCACCGAGCCGTACGCGGAAGGGCCGCCGGGGGCGCCGCCCGACTACCGCGCCTACGGCACGCTCGACCCGGACGCCTACCGGGCGGGCGCCGCGCACCTCGTCGGGCGCGGCGTGCCGATCCTCGTCCATGCCAACGGGGACGCGGCCATCGACCTGATGCTGGACGGCGTCGACGCGACCGTGGCCGACCTGGACCCGATGCCGGACCACCGCGCCGTCATCATTCACGCCCAGCTCATGCGCGCGGACCAGCTCGACCGCGCCGCCGACCTGCGGGTGGTGCCGTCGTTCTTCTCGGCGCACGCCTTCTTCTGGGGCGACTGGCACCGCCGCAGCTTCGGCGAGGCGCGCGGCAACAACGTCAGCCCGGTGCGCTGGGCGATCGACCGCGGCGTCCGCTTCACGGTGCACAACGATTCGCCGATCGTGCCGCCCGACATCCTGCGGCTGGTGTCTATCACCGTGAACCGGAAGACCCGCAGCGGACACGTGCTCGGCCCCCACCAGCGGGCCACCGTCCGGGAAGCCCTGCACGCGGTCACCCTCGGCGCGGCCTACCAGTACTTCGAGGAGGAAGCGAAGGGCTCGATCGCCGCGGGCAAGCAGGCGGACCTGGTGGTCCTGTCGGAGAACCCCCTGGAGGCGGATCCCGCGGCGCTGGAGCACATCGAGGTACTCGAGACGTTCTCGCGCGGCCGATCGGTGTACGCGCAGTCTCGGGTAGACTGACCCTCACCGGGAGGAACGTCGATGAGCGCCATCGGAGCGGACGAACTGGTACGGCGGCTCGATGCCGCCGTCAGCGCCGGGGACGTGGAAACGATCACCCGGCAGGTCCAGAGCGAGATCGAGAACGTCCTGCAGCCGGGCCGGCTCCGGCTCGACGAGCGGTTCCGGCGCACGCTGCCGGACCACTACGCCCGGCGCCTCCTCCACCGCGATCCCGCGCGCCGCTACACGGTCCTCGTGCTGGCGTGGGCGCCCGGCCAGGGCACGCCGATACACGATCATCCCAACCTCTGGAGTGTCGAAGGGGTCCTCGAGGGCGAGCTGGAGGTGACCCAGTACGCCCCGATCAAGGAAGAGGCCCACCGCTGCAGGTTCGCGCCGGTCGAGTCGCACCGCGCCGTCGCCGGCGAGGCCAACTTCCTGATTCCCCCGTTCGAGTACCACGCCCTGACGAACGACCTGACCGACCGGCCGTGCCTGACCATCCACGCCTTCGGGGGCGAGCTGATGGAGATGAACACGTTCGATCCGGTCGGCAACGGCTGGTACGAGCGATCGTTGCGCCGCGTCTCGTACGATTCGTGAGCGCGGGTGGAGCCATCCCCCGGGATCCGGGCATCTCCGCGAGTCTTCCCATGGATGCGGCCTCTGTCCGGCGACTGCGGGTCGCGTTCGGTCCGGGACTGCTCTGGGCCGCCACCGCCATCGGCGTCTCGCACCTGGTGCAATCGACGCGCGCCGGCGCCGCGGCCGGTTTCGCCCTCGCCGGCGTCATCCTGATCGCGCTGATTCTGAAGTACCCGTTCTTCGACTACGGGCCGCGCTACGCCGCCGCGACCGGCCGCAGCCTGATCGAGGGCTACGCCCGCATCGGCCGCTGGGCCCTCTGGCTCTACCTGGCCATCACGGTGTCGACCATGGCCGTGGTCCCGCCGGCGGTCGTGATGTTCACGGCGTATCTGGCAGGCTTCACGCTCGGGCTCGACTGGTCGCTGCCGGTGCTGGCCGCCGCGGTCATGGCGCCGGTCGCGGCGCTGCTCTGGTGGGGACGGTTCCGGGGCCTGGACCTGTCCATCAAGCTGATCGTGGCGCTGCTGGCCATCTCGACGCTGCTGGCGGCGGCGGTCAGCCTGCCGCGGGCCGACCTGTCCACGCTGGCGTTGTGGCCGGCCGAGGCGGTCGGCTCCACGGTCCCGTTCATGTTCCTGCTGGCTCTGGCCGGGTGGATGCCTTCGGGCATCGACAGCGCGGTCTGGAGCTCGCTGTGGACCCTGGCCAAGAACGAGGCCTCCGGCCGGCCGTGCTCCGTGGAGACGGCACGGCAGGACTTCGCCGTCGGCTACGTGGGAACCGGGGTGCTGGCGTTCGCCTTCCTGACGCTGGGAGCCGGAGTGATGTTCGGCTCCGGCGAGACGTTCTCGCCGCAGGGACCGCTGTTCTCCACCCAGCTCGTGGATCTGTACGGCGCGACCCTCGGCGCCTGGACGCGGCCGGTCGTGCTCATGGCGGTGGTGACCACGATGCTGTCCACGGCTCTGACCGTGCTCGACGGCGGGCCGCGCGCCATCGAGCGCTCGCTGCTGGTGCTGCGTGCGACGGAGCCGGAACCGCGCCCGGCGCCGGGCGCGCCCGCCGACGCGGGCGGCCCGATCTACTGGTGGGGCCTCGCCGGCGTGATGCTGATCACGCTGGTGATCCTGTCCCTGTTCATCGGCAACCTGACGACGATGATCGACTTCGCCACCACGCTCACGTTCCTGACCAGCCCCGTGCTCGGCTATCTGAACCTGCGTGCGGTCTGCTCGGAAGAGATGCCGCCCGAGCACCGGCCCGGCCGGGCGTTGCGGGCCCTGTCCTGGGTGGGCCTCGTGCTGCTCGGGGGGACGGGACTGTTCTACCTGCTGACCCTGGCGGCGTAGACCACCCGTCTGTCCACGCCGGCGACCTCGGTCGTTCCGCCGCGCGCATCCGGCGTTCACGCGCCGGGCTGACCGCGCCGCCGCAGGAACGAGCCGGCTCCCGCTTCCGGCACTCGGTTCACGGCTGCAGATCGAGATGCGCGGCCACCGGATAGTGGTCGGACGGATACCGGCCTTCGTCGTGGTCGACGATCGTCTCGACCGAGCGGACGCCGATGGGACCGCCCACCAGGATCCAGTCGATGCGGCCCGGGTTGGCGAGCTCCGGCGGGCGGAAGTCGTTGGAAGTCCGGGGTGGGCCGATCCGCTCCCCGGCGAGGAGCCACGCATCCTGCAGCCCCTGGCCGGTGGCGGCGCGCCAGGTCTCGCTGGTCTCCGCCATGGCGTTGAAGTCACCGGTCACGACGACGGCGCTGCCGGCCGGGAGCGTCGCGACGCGCTCCGCGATGCGCTTCGCGGAGTCGATCTGCCGCTGCCCGCGCCGGAGCGTCAGGTGCGTGTTGAAGACGTGGAACCGCCGCCCGCTCGCGCGGTGGTGAAAGCGCGCCCAGGTGACGATGCGGGAGACATTGCGCCGCCAGCCCGTTCCGGTCGGCCCGTCGGCGGACGAGAGCCAGAACGTGCCCGACTCGAGCGGGATCAGCGCATCCCGCCGGTAGAAGACAGGCGTGTACTCGCTCAGGCCCGTGCCGCCGTTGAGCCCGCGGTCGGCGCCCAGCCAGCGGTAGCCGGGGAGCGCGTCGGCCAGGTACTCCACCTGCTCGTCGAGGGCCTCCTGCAGGCCGGCCACGTCGGGCGCGAGCCGCTCGATCGTCCCGGCCACCAGCGCCCGCCGGTGCATCCAGCCGTTGTCGCCGTCGTTGCCGGCGGACGTGCGGATGTTGAAGGTCATGACGCTGAGCGGCGCCGGGGCCTCGTCCTGTCCGTCGGCGGGCGGGGCGGGGGCGGCCGGCGGGCCGGCGACCGGGACACCGGGAACCGGCGCCGCTCCTGCCGACCACGCAAGGGCCGCCGCCGTGCCCGCCCAGACGAGAAGAGAGATCGCGGCCACCGCGGCTCTCACACCCCATCCGGCGGTCCGGCGATCCATCGTCTCAGTCTACAGGGCGGCCCCGGTCAGGGCGGCGGCGTTCCCGGGACGATACCGTTCAGCAACTCCGGCACAGGAAGGCACAGGATGCCGTCCATCTGCAGGCGCTCGTCTCCGAAATCCACCTCGCTGCCGGCGCGCGTGCGCCAGAACGAGAGCGTGGCCACGGCCTCGGAGTAGTCCACCCACGCACGCAGGTGTTGCGCGATCACCCTGTGAAGCCCTCACGCTCCCGTCGGCCGCCCCGCCCGCCGGCGCAGCCACTCGACGGCGCACAGCAGCAGCACCGCGAACAGGATGAGGAAGGTCGCCACGGCCAGCATCGCGGGGCTGATCTGCTCGCGAATGCCGGCCCACATCTGGCGCGGGATGGTGCGCTGGTTCTCGCCGGCCATGAACAGCACCACGACCACCTCGTCGAACGAGGTCGCGAAGGCGAAGAGGGCGCCGGAGACCACTCCGGGTGCGATCAGGGGAAGCTGCACGCGGCGGAAGGTGGTGACCGGCCCCGCCCCGAGGCTGGCCGCGGCCCGCGTGAGGTTCGTGTCGAAGGCGGACAGCGTCGCGGTGACGGTGATGACGACGAACGGCGTGCCGAGCGCCGCGTGGGCGAGGATGAGCCCGAAGTGCGTCTGCGACAGTCCGAGGGTCGAGTAGAAGAAGAACATTCCCGCCGCCGAGATGATCAGCGGCGTGACCATCGGCGAGATGAGCAGCCCCATCGCCAGGTGCCGGGCCGGCATGGCGCGGCTCGACAGCCCCAGCGCGGCGAGGGTGCCGAGGGCCGTCGCCAGCACCGTGGCGGCGACGCCGATGAGCAGGCTGTTGGCGAGCCCCCGCGCCCACGCCGCGTCGCCGAGCACCTGCCGGTACCAGCGCAGCGAGTACGCCTCCGGTTCGAGGCGCAGCATCCCGTCGGTGAAGGTGAAGTACGGCTCGGCGTTGAAGCTGAGCGGTACGATCACCAGGATTGGCGCCACCAGGAACGCGAAGATCAGCCCGCACACGATACGGTGCGCGAGCCGCCCGACGCCGAACCGGGCCGCGGTGTCCGCCAGGCTCATCCCAGCCTCATGCGCTCGACGCCGACCACCCGGTCGTAGAGCAGGTAAAGCCCGATGACGCAGGCCAGCAGGATGCCGCCCAGGGCGCCGGCCAGGCCCCAGTTCAGCGAGGTCTGCATGTGGTAGGCGATGAAGTTCGAGATGAGCTGCCCGCTCTGGCCGCCCACCAGCGCCGGCGTGATGTAGTAGCCGATGGCGAGGATGAACACCAGCAGCGACCCTGCCCCCACCCCGGCCAGCGACTGCGGCCAGTAGACGCGCCGAAAGGCCAGCGGAAAGCCCGCCCCCAGCGATTCGGCGGCGCGCATCTGCTGCGGCGGGATGGTGCGCATCACCGAGTAGAGCGGCAGGACCATGAACGGCAGCAGCACGTGGGTCATCGCCACCACCGTGCCGGTCATGTTGTAGATCATCGCCAGCCGGCCGTCGTCGCCGATCAGCCCGAGCGCGACCAGCAGGTCGTTGACCACCCCCTGGCTCTGCAGCAGCACGATCCAGGAGGTGGTGCGCACCAGCAGCGACGTCCAGAACGGCACCAGCACCAGGGCCAGGAGCAGGCCCGCCCGGCCCGGCCGCGCGTGCGCGATCAGGTACGCCACCGGATACCCGAGCAGCAGGCACAGCGCAGTGATGGCGAGGCTGACGACGAACGTGCGCCAGAACAGCGCCACGTAGATTCGCCTCTCCGGCGGCTGGCGGGCGATGGAGCCGTCCGGCAGGCGCTGCAGGTCGACCGCGTTCAGGTAGTGGCGCGTCGTGAAGCGGTCCCCGGCGGTGCGGATGGCGTGCCACGTCAGCGGGTCGCCCCAGTCGGCGTCGATGTCGATCAGCGCCGCCCGCCACGGGCCGCCCCGGACCTCCAGCAGCCGCCGCCCGCTGCGGACGAGCATGCTCCGCAGCCCCCCGCGAATCCGGTTGACGCGGCTGGCGACCCGCCCGATCGTCCGCGCCTCGCGCGCCTGCAGCAACTCGCGCGCCGCCGCCGCATACACCGCCTCGCCGGGGTCGGTCTCCCCGTCCCATTCGCGCAGCAGCGCCACGGTATCGGGCAGCGCGTCGGCCACCACCGGGTCGTAGACGCTGCGCAGCAGCATCGTCGCCAGCGGCACGACGAACGTCACGCCGATGAAGGCGACGAGCGGCAGCGCCAGTCCCGCCGCCCGCAGCCGCGGCCGGGTCAGCGCGCCAGCCATGCGCTGAAGCGCTCGTTCATGCGGCACGTGGCCCATCTCCGATGACGGCACAGATGCGTTTCGTCAGCGCCCTGCGGAATGCGTCGAATTCTCCCATCTCCCACAAGATATGGGGATATTGACGCGTGTCGAGGTGCACCTCCCGGATCGCATTCCCTCCGACACGAGAAGATGACCGGGATGTTGAGGCCGTGGGCGAACCCTGCCTCGTAGTACACACCTCCCCGCGCACCGTCGTCACCGTGCGTGAAGTCCGCGACGACGAAGCGAGCGCGCCGCAGCGCGGCGATAATCGCGTCGTCGATCTGGTCGAGATGCTCCTCGCGATCGATTCGGACGGGTTCGTAGCCCGCGTCCTCGACGGCAGGTCGAATAGCGTTGTCATAGACCTCGTTCATGGAGTCGTGGAACCACATGGCAACGAACGCCTTCAACGAGTCGGTAACGGCCTCTTCGATCTCGGCGAGCCGGGCGTAACCATCGACGGAGATTCGATACCGAGCTGTCGGATGTTGCCCTGGACCGTCTCGCTCAATCCAATGTTGATTCTCCAGGTATGAAATCAAGTAGTTGATTTCCCTAATCCGAAGAGACTCGCAGTGTGCCAGCCTGCGTTGAACTTCCACATGCGATTCATCTTGTCGGTTCTCAAAGACATCCGCGATATCGGACAGCTCCGACGAGACCTCCTGGAGAAGGCCGTCAGCGCGCTCGTGTACCGTCAGTGGGCGCCGACGCCGTGAATACTCAAGTACCCCTCTGGTAACTTCCGGACAATCCTCGCCCATCCGACGCTGATCGATCAACCACGATGTCAGGCGCGCCCTCTCTTCATCGCTCTCGTATTTCCAACCATAGTAGGCCCGTCGATCAATGCAGTACCGCCCCCCGGCGCGGGGCGAGTCCATGCACATTCCGAATCGTGATCGCGCGGGAAACTCTTCAGCTTCCGTCTTCCAGATCCAGCAGGGTGTGGTCCCACTCATTCTGTCGTCCTCGCGGCGCTCGCGCGGTCACGGCGGAGAGGCGCTTTCAGGATGGCCTCGGCTCCCGGAACTATCGTTGGTCCTCGCGTGCGGGCGCGTGAGGGAGCGGGCAAGGCGTGGCCCTCGCGGATAGTAGCGGCGATCAGCTCCCGCAACAGATCCCTGGCTTCAGCCAGAGCTTCTTCCCGGGTCGCACCATCCGTGGCGCCCCAACCGAAGTCCGGAAACGTGACGACGAAACGGCCATCGGCATCGCGCTCGACCTCTGCGGGATAGCTGCGTGTCATCGCTCGATCCGTTTTGCTTGCGCTGGTCGGGTTCGATCTTCGCCGCCGGCAGCTACCCGCCGAGCGGGATAGCGAACGTACGTGCGATCCGAAGCCTTCTGACTGGCCAGGATGTCCCTGAAGATGGCCTCGACGTCGTAGCCGAAGCGGGCTGCGTGGGCGTCCCGCACGGCGCGGATTTCAGCGATGATCGGGTCAATCGGTGGTTTCTGCATGGTCCGGTTCGATCAGTTCGTTGGGCGTGCAGATGATCGCGGGCCGGTACCCGGCGCTTCGACATATACGCTCGATCCGGAACCGCATGGCGGCGTTGGCGATGTGTCGACAGTTCCATGTCAGCAGATAGTCGACTCCGTTGGACACGGCGATGGCGATGTGCGCGGCATCGTCGGCGGCCCTTCGCGGCACTGCACCCAGATCGATCAGCTTCCGTGTCAGTTCCACCGCGTCCTCGGTCGCGTCAAGCAGGGTAATCGATTCGAGCAACTCCAGACGAGCCCGAGCGGCATCGGCATCGCCGGCACGAGCTTCCTTGGCGACCAGCTCTGACGCAACCAGCTCGAATCGGTCCTGCGCGCTGGCCCACCACTCGCGGGTCACCTGCTGATACCCGGCGATCACGATGTCACGCGAAGGCCGCGCGGCCAGGTAGCTGAGCACCGATGTTTCGATGTAGACGGTGGGATTCATGCCGGCCGGATCAGCGCGCCAGCCATGCGCTGAAGCGCTCGTTCATGTCGTCCAGGTTGTCGCTCCACCACAGCCAGTCGTTCTGCAGGGTGCGGCCCATGTTGCCGGGGTAGGTCGGCATGTGGGGGTTCATGTCGATGCCCGCTTCCGCGTGCCGGCCGATGAGCGGCAGGCCCGAGCGGCGCGCCGGGCTGTAGGCGATGTAGCGTCCCACGGCGGCCATCGAGCTCGCGCGGGTGGCGAACTTCACCAGCTCCAGCGCCGGCTCCAGGTCCGGGGTACCGGCGACGATGCCGATGGGACCGACGTCGAGCACCTGGCCGTCCCAGACGATCTCGAACGGCTGGCCTTCGAGCACCTGTGCATTGAAGATGCGGCCGTTGAAGGCCGTGCTCATCAGCACCTCGCCGTCGGCGAGCATCTGCGGCGGCTGGGCGCCCGCCTCCCACCAGACCACCTGGTCCTTGATGGTGTCGAGCTTGCGGAAGGCCCGGTCGAGCCCCTCGGGCGTGTCGAGCGCAGCGTAGACCTGGTCGACCGGCACGCCGTCGGCGATCAGCGCGAACTCGAGGTTCACGAAGGGCACCCGGCGCATGCCGCGCCGGCCCGGGAAGCGCTGGAGGTCGAAGAAGTCCTCCATCGTCGCCGGAGCCTCGCCCTCCAGCCGCTCGGCGCTGTAGGCATAGACGGTGGAATAGAACGTCGTGCCGACGCCGCATTCCGCCAGCGTGTCGGGCAGGAAGTCCTCCGCCGCCGGGGTACCGTCCGGCGCCGGCGCGAGGATGGAAGCGTCGATCGGCTCCAGAATGCCCTCGTCGCAACCGGCCACCGCGTCGGCCATCTCGAAGTCGACGACGTCCCAGTGGACGTTGCCGGTCTCGACCTGCGCGCGGATCTGGGCCAGCCCGCCGTTGTAGTCGTCGAGCCGGACGTCGATGCCGGTGGCGGCCGCGAACGGTTCGAGATAGGCCTTGCTGACCGCCTGTCCGTACGAGCCGCCCCAGGAGATCACGGTCAGCGAAGTGCCGGCGGGGGCGCAGTCGGCCGCCAGGAGGACGAGCGCCGACAGCACCACCAGACACGCCGCGGAACGCATGACCGCCCGGGCTCGGACGAGCAGCGCCGGCGCGGGACCGCGCGCCGGCGCTCCCGCTCGCGTGCGGCCGCCGCCGGTCATGGCGCGCCCTCCTCGTCGTCGGCGTCCAGCACCCGGCAGTCGGTCGGGGTCCAGCCGATGCGGATCCGGTCGCCCTCGACCACCGCGCCGTGCCCCACCATGTTCGGGATCTTGACGACGAAGTCCGACCGGCCGCAGAGAGCGACGCGCAGGCGGAGGTGGTCGCCCAGGAAGGTGATGTCCTCGATGCCGACCTCGAACTCGTTGCTGTACAGGCCCCGCTCGGGTGCAATGGCCACCCGTTCGGGACGGATGGACAGCGTCGTCGCGTCGCCCGGTCCGCAGGGAGCGACGCGCAGCGCCTGCACGGTCTCGCCGCCGACGTCGACCGCGCAGATGCCGTCGTGGCCGACGCTCGCGACCTGGCCGCGGAGGCGGTTGTTCTCGCCGATGAAGCGGGCCACGAAGGCGCGCTCCGGCTCCTCGTAGAGCGCCTCGGGCGACGCGATCTGCTCGATGCGTCCCGCCCGGAACACGGCGACGCGGTCCGACATCACCATCGCTTCCTGCTGGTCGTGAGTGACATACAGGACGGTGACCCCGAGGTCGCGGTGGATGCGCCGGATCTCGTACTGCAGCTCCTCGCGCAGGCGCCGGTCGAGCGCGCCGAGCGGCTCGTCCATCAGCACCAGCTCGGGCTCGAAGACCAGGGCGCGGGCAATCGCCACGCGCTGCTGCTGGCCGCCCGAGAGCTGGCCCGGCCGGCGTGCCTCCAGTTCGTCGAGCCGCACGAGCTGCAGGGCGGGCCGCACCCGCTCGCGGCGGCGCTCCCGATCGATGCCCCGCACCTCCAGCGGGAACGACAGGTTCTCCCCTACAGTCATGTGCGGAAACAGCGCATAGTTCTGGAACACCATGCCGATGCCGCGCTGCCGGGCCGGCACCTGCTGCATGGCGCGCCCGCCGACGCGAATGGCGCCCGCGGTCGGCGTCTCGAAGCCGGCGAGCATCATCAGGCAGGTGGTCTTTCCGGAGCCGGACGGTCCCAGGAGCGTGAGGAACTCGCCCTTGCGGATCTGCAGGTCGAGGTCGCGCACCACGCGGGTGCGGCCGTCGAAGCTCTTGCTGACGCGCTCGAACTCGACGTACGGCTCGCTGCTCGACGGTCCGCCGTCCGGCTCGCCGGCCGACCGTTCGTCTTCCCTGACCCCGACCCTCGCTGTCCGGGTGCTTGCCGCTCCAGTCTCGATGGTCGCCTCCCCCTGCATCGTTCAGGCCCGAATATCTCGACCCGATTATCTCAGAACGGCGCGGAACGGCTCCGGGCGGTCAGGCGCGACCGGTGGTGCAGGCCCGACTCCCGCACGAACTCCTCGCGCGAGTAGCGGGCCGGCCGGCCAATGCTGAACGTCGACCTCGGTCATGGGGAAATCGCCGACGTTTGCGGTCGCCAGCGAGGCTCCGACGCTGACCGCCGCGGCGGCGATCAGGCAGTCGGCCTGGTGGAGCGTGACGCCCCGCCGGGCGAACGTGCGACGCCAGCTACCCGCCTGGATGCCCTCGGCCACCCCCAGCGGAGCCAGACGCAAGCCGGCAAACAGCCGCCGCGCGTGGCGCTCTTCGCCTTCCCGCAACCCGCGCCAGATTTCCTCCACGGAGACGACACAAGCCCAGGGTTCCGTGCCGGAGCGCCGCAGGCCGACCACGCGCTCGGCGGCAGCGCGCCCGCGAAGCGCGTCGATGAGCACCGTCGAATCCAACAGCACGCGGGCCATCGTCAACCGGACCGGGGGTGATCGCCTTGTCGCTGCCGCCGAACCCACGCCGCCGGATCGTCGTCCCAGTCGTGGCCGGTAGCGGGCAGACTGCCGAGCGCTGCCTCGATTTCTTCCCAGCGCCGCTCGTCCTCCAGTCCGCGTTCGATCAACGCCGTGATGAACGCGCTGCGGCGGCGGGCGCCCGCGCGCCGGTCGAGCTCCGCGACGAGAGCATCGTCCAACGCTATGTGTATACGCATGGGCGTATGTTAGCGCGTAGCTATCCCCCGTCGGCCGGTGTGGCCCGGGTCGGACCCTGCCTCGACCAGACCTGGACGCGTCACGAGGTCGCCCCGTCGTCCCGGCGCAGAAACGCCTCCCACGCTTGCGCGTACGGCTCGCCTCCGACGAGATACGTGTCGTTGTGTCCCGCGCCTTCGATGACATGAAGACGCGTCGGCCGGGCGGCCAGTTCGAACAGCCGCCGGCCGTGCGACAGCGCGACGATGCCGTCCCGGTCACCGTGGAGCACGAGCGTCGGAACCTCGATCCGCCCGATCTTCGATTCGTTGTCCATGCGGGTCCGGATGACCGCGGGCGGAACGAACCAGTAATGCTCGCGGGCCAGCGCCCGCACCGAGCGGAAGACCGATTCGAGCACCAGGAAGCCCGCCGACCGCCGCAGCGCCGTCTCAATCGCAACCGCGCCCCCCAGTGAACGGCCGAACAGGACGATGTCCTCCGCGCGCACGGACCGGGCCGCCACGGCGTCGTAGATGGCCAGCCCGTCGAGATAGATGCCCTCCTCGTCGGGGGTCCCCTGACTGCTGCCGTAACCGCGGTAGTCAACGAGCACGACGTCGACGCCGAGGCGGTCCACGAACCAGCGGGCGTTGTGCAGCCGGTCGCCGATGTTGCCGGCGTTGCCGTGGTACCAGATCAGCACCCGTTCGCCCGGACCCTCGATCCACCAGCCGTGGAGGGTCACCCCGTCGGCGGCCGTGATCGACAGTTCCTCGGCGCGGAGCCCGAAGTCGGCGGGCGCGGCGGCCAGCGTCCGCGTCGGAAAGAAGATGAGGCGGCGCTCCTGGAGCGCAAGCAGCGCCACGAGGGCGAGCCACGAGAACGCCACGAGGCCCAGCGTGGACAGCGCAGTGCCGAGCATGTCTCTGAGCGTCACCTCCGCGGGATTCTAGTCACGTCCAGATTGGTGACGTCGGAGCACGGGGGAGGGCCTGCTGAATCCGACTCGATAGAGTCTAATTGCATGTAAAATCGATAGTGACGTTGCCTGAAAAACAGAGATTCCGCTGGCTGCACACGCGGCTGCCTTCTGCGGACAAGCGTAGACTGGTGGTGCTCACTGGCGCGCGCCAGACCGGCAAGACCACCCTCGCTCGGCGTCTGTACCACGATCTCCGGTACGTGAACCTCGACGCGATCGAGGAGCGGGAGGCGTTGCGCGGTCTGCGCAGCGGGCGCTGGGGGCGCGCCGTGGGCCCCGCCGTGATCGATGAGGCGCAGAAGGAGCCGGGCGTCTTCGACAAGGTCAAGCTGGCGTACGACGAGCAGCAGATAGCGTTCTCGGTCCTGCTGGGATCGTCCCAGGTTCTGCTCCTCGAGCGCGTGCGCGAGTCGCTGGCCGGCCGCGCGTTCGTCTACGACCTCTGGCCGCTCATGGCCTCAGAGGTGCGCTGCCCGGCCGAGGAACCCCCGGAGCGTCCGCTGTTCGATCGCCTGGTCACCGCCCCGGGGGAGTTCGCGGGGACGCTGGGCGCAGAGCCGCCGCGCCTGCTGGGCGACGAAGCCACACGGCGCATCGAGGCGCTCGATCACCTCGGGACCTGGGGCGGAATGCCCGAGCTGCTCTCGCTCGAGGACGACGACCGGCGCGAATGGCTGCGCTCCTACCAGCAGACGTGGCTCGAGCGCGACCTCGCCGACCTGACCCGCGTCTCCGATCTGCTGCCGTTTCGTGCGCTGCAGCGGCTGGCGATGCTGCGGACCGGGCAACTGCTCAACTACGCGGACCTCGCGCGCGACGCCGCGGTCAGTGCCGGCACGGCCCGGCGCTACCTGGAGTACCTGCGGCTCTCCTACCAGGTCGTGCTGCTGCAGCCGTACGCGCGCAACCTCACCAGCTCGACGGTGAAGACGCCCAAGCTCTTCTGGATGGATCTCGGCTTGTTGCGTCACGGCACGCGAAACTGGGGAGAGCTCACCGGACCGTTGTTCGAGACACTGGTCGTCTCCGAGGCGCGCAAGTGGATCGACACCCTCGGACGCGACGTGTCGCTCTGCTTCTACCGCACGCGCTCGGGACGCGAGGTCGACCTGCTGATCACCACGGGCAGCGGGATCATCGGCATCGAGGTCAAGAACCGCGTCCGCGTCGACGCCTCCGACTGCACCGGCCTGCGGGCGTTGGCGAAGACGCTGGGCGACGAGTGGGCCGGCGGCCTCGTGGTTCACCGGGGCGACGCTCTCGAAGAGCTGATTCCCGGCCTCTGGGCGATGCCGGCGCATCGGCTGTTCTGAACCGCCGGCTGACCGCTGCCTGTCCGCACCGCCACCGGCAGTACGCAACTGCCGTCGGCACGATGCAACATCGAGGTCGCTGTTCGAACGCGCCCCCCGGCTCCCGCCCGCTACAGGCCCGCCAGCGCCCGCAGACTGGTCTGCCGACCGGCGTCGAGCCAGTGCCCATGATGGCGCAGCTCGAGGCTGGCATTGATGGCGGCCAGCGCGTGATCCTCGACTGCCGCCAGCTCCTCCCCGAGGCTCGCCGCCCACCAGCGTTCAACTTCCGACCAGCGCCACAGCCGATACCGGCTACGCGGATCGTTCACCGGCGGCGGAAAGCCTCCCGGACCCCGTGCGCCCGTCACCAGCAGTCGCACACCTTCTCGCGTACGACCGGTACGAGCGGCGATGTCGGCTATCGACACCAGGCCGGCGTCCGCTATTCGGACGACCTTGACGCCAGCGACCCGCTCGATGTCGGCAACCGCCGACAAGACGGCTTCCACGACCCCCGCAGCTTCGCGATCGAACTCGACGTACTGGATACCGTCCGTTCGTCCGAGCAGGGCATCGTCACACCCCGCCTCGTACAGCGCATCGATGACTGCATCGCTCTGAACATCCGGGCCGTCGACGATCAGCGTGAAGTGATGGGTCGACATCAAACTCGCCCCTCCTCATCCCCGATGCGGACAGCGCGCGACCACACCCCGAAGCTGCCTCGCGTGAACGCCCGGATTGCGAGGCGTCGACCATATCGAAGCCTGGCATCCCGAGCGACTGGACTCTGCGCACCGCATGACACCCCAGCGATGCCCGGATGACGTGGGCGTCACCGTCCAGCCGGCCGCCTCGGCATCGGCCAGGGCATCCTCGACCTCCTTCTTTGGGTGCCGCGACCTTGCAGCCATCGCGAATCCACGATACGATCCCTGTTGCTTCGTGTCAACGACAGACGAAGGGTACCCTGGCAGGGCGGGCAGGGCGAGGAATTTTCGCGACGAAACAGTACGCCGCCGCACCCTCGGGGCGAAGCAGTGAGAACGGGCATACGACAGATCGGACTTGGCAATGGAGAAGCGATATCAGGTATTCATCAGCTCCACATTTCGCGATCTCGTGCAGGAACGTCAGGAAGTGCTCAAGGCGGTCCTTGAAATCGACCACATGCCGGCCGGCATGGAGCTGTTCCCGGCAGCGGACGACGCCGCGTGGCAGCTCATCAAGGAGGTCATCGACGGGTCGGACTACTACGTCGTGATCATCGGCGGCCGCTACGGCTCGATGGACGAAACCGGCATCGGATACACCGAGAAGGAATACGACTATGCCGTGAGCCAGAAGAAGCTCGTCATCCCTCTGCTGCACAAGAATCCGGACAATCTTCCCCGTGACAAGACCGAGACCGACGCAGAGTCGTGGGAGAAGCTCAAGAAGTTCCGCAAGCGGGTGGAAAAAAGCCACACGTGCGTGTACTGGATCACCGCGGACGACCTCAAGGCCCAGGTCATCGTTGGATTGACTTCAGCCACCAAGCGTCATCCCGCCATCGGGTGGGTGCGCGCGGACAGGGTTCGGCAACGAAGGGCAGTGTGGAGGCGGAATAGACGTGCAAACTCGACCGCGGTCTTGCGTACTGTCGGGGAACACGTACGGTTTGGATCTCATGGAGCCGAAGTCGACCGGGCCAACAGGGCCCGTACCCTTCGTCCATGGAGAATGCCAGGGAATCCGATTGACTCGCCTCCAGCAGTATGACACAGTCATACACGTGCAGGAAGTCATCACGATCCGCGTGCCCAGGGGCACCCGACGGAAGCTGGAAGCGCGGGCGCGTGCGGAGAAGCTCACCCTCAGCCAGTACGTCCGCCGGGCGCTCGACGCCGAGGAGCTGCTGGCCGCGTTCGAGGCGGCCCGCGCCGATCTCGTGCCGCAGGCCCGGTCGCAGGGCATCTACACCGACGAAGACGTCTTGAAGATCGTGTCGTGACCGTCGTCTTCGACACGAACGTCGTCGTCGCCGCGCTGCTCACCAACGGACTCTGCCACGAGTGCTTCCGGCGCGCGGTGCGACGGCGTCTCCTGGTGTCGTCGCCCGCGCTGCTGCAGGAGCTCGAAGCGACGCTCCGCCGCAAGTTCGCGGTCACCTCCGCAACCGAGGAGTTCCTGGCCACTCTTCGAGATCAGGTCAGTCTGGTCGACCCGCTGCCTTTGGCCGCACGCGTCTGCCGCGACGAGGACGACGACGTGGTTCTCGCCACGGCGGTCGCGGCCTGTGCCGAGCGAATCGTGACGGGAGACCAGGATCTGCTCGTGCTCGGTGCTTGCGAAGGCGTCCCACTCGTGTCGCCGCGACAGTGCCTCGAATGGCTCGACAGGTACGAGCAGACGAAGTCCGTCGACGCGGAAATGGCGGAGACTCGGAACGACGACGCGCTGGCCCGCAGGCTGAGGACCGGTTCTCGACAGGCCCGGATGCGCAAGCAGCCCGTGGTGGAACCCCGCGTGGCACCGAGAGCGGCGAGGCGCTCGTCTGGCAAGGCGTGAGAAGGGCGCATATTGGGCATATGTAACCGCCGAACAACGCAGTCAGGCGGGATGCATCGCCGCTCGCTCGAATGCAGTGGGGACTTTCGCCACGGGCTGCAAGGGCCGCTTCGTTGATTGAGTACCGGACTCCGCGCGGTATCATCCTGCCGGGCCCCGGCGCGGACGATACGTGCCCGCAGCCCCCTGGAGGAAACGACCATGGCGCGCAGACTTTCGCTTTCGATCCTCGTCGGCCTCGTCGCATGCGCGACGCCGCTCGCCGCCGCGGCGCAGGTCGAGTACATCGATCCCGCCGGCGGCTTCACGCAGGTCGTGACCACGACCAACGCCGGGGTGAAGACGATCTTCGTGTCCGGACAGGTCGGGCAGGGTGACACGCTGCGCGAGCACGTCGAATCGGCGTTCGCGGGAGTGGTGCGCCGCCTGGAGCAGGCGGGCGCGACGCCGGCGGACGTCGTGAAGATCCGGATCTTCGTCAAGGACTTCCTGCCCGAACAGTATCCGGTGATCTCCGAGGTGCGGCTGGCGACCTTCCCCGAGGAGGACCAGTGGCCGGCCAGTACGATGGTCGGCGTCCGGGAGCTCTTCGCCGAGCCCCTGCGGGTCGAGATCGAGGCGCTTGCGGTGGTGGGCGAGCCGGGCGCCGATCTGCAGATCGAGCGCTTCGCGCCGTCGAACGGCTTCAGCGGCGCAGTGGCGGTGACGGCCCACGGCGTGAGGACAATCTACGTGGCCGGACACGTCGGCGCCGGCGACACCCTCGCGGATCAGACCGCGGCCGTATGGGGGCGGGTCTCCCAGCGGCTGGAGGCTGCGGGCGCGTCGCTCGCGGACCTGGTCAAGGCCACCACCTACATCGTCGACTTCGATCCGGAGACGGACCTGCCGGCGTACCGCGCGGGCCGCGAGGCGGCGCTGGTGCTGGCCGACATGCCGGCGAGCACCCTGCTCGGGATTCCGGCCCTGGTGGCCGAGCAGTACCGCATCGAGATCGACGGCATCGCGGTGGTCGGCGCGGACGGGAACGCCGTCGAGCGGGAGTTCATCGATCCGGCCTCCGGCTTCACCCAGGTCGTGACGGCGCGCGGCGCGGGCCCGAAGGTCGTCCAGGTCTCCGGCCAGGTGGGGCAGCCGGGCGATTCGCTGGAGAGCCAGGCCGACCAGGTCTACGCCAACCTCCGGCGGCGCCTGGAGGCGGCCGGGGCGGGCCCGGAGGACCTGCTGAAGACCGTGATCTACATGCCGGAGTACGCCCGGGGCGACTTCGCGGTGGTCGACGCGGCGCGCAAGGCCCACGGCTTCCCCGACGAGACGGTGCCGGCGGCGACCCTGCTCGGCATCCAGTCGCTGTTCGCGAACGGCGCGCTGCTGGAGATCGAGGGCATCGCGGTCGTCGAACCGTGAACCTAGCCGGCTGGTGAATCCTCGGTGCAATGGGCGTTATGATGGCCCTCTTTGCGGTCAACCACCGTTCGAGAGATTGAGGAGGCGGGCATGAGGCGATGGATACTCGCGGCGGTCGTCCTCGCGTTGGTCGGGTCGGCGCCGATCGGGCTGCCGGCCGCGCACGCCGGGCAGCTTCCCGACGATGTCAACCCCGAGTCGCGCAGCCGCCTGCCGCCCATCGATCGGGAGGAGCTCGATCCGGCGCGCCGCGCGGCGTACGACGCGGCGGTGGCGGGCTCGGCCGGCGCTCCGACCGGGGCCGCGGCCCTGCGGCTTCACGGGTCGGGCGCGAGCCTGCGGTTCGAGGCGCCGATGGGACGGCAACTGACCGAGCTGACGATCCTGACGACGGCTCGCGAGTACGACCAGCCGTACGAGTGGGCGCTGCATGAGCTCGAGGCGATTGCGGTCAGCCTCGACGAGGAGATCATAGACATCGTGCGGCACCGCAAGCCGATCACCGGCATGAGCGACCGCGAGGCGATCATCATCGAGGTGGGCCGCGAGCTGTTCGGCACGCGGGCCTTGGGCGCCGACACCTACGCGCGCGCGCTGGCCCTGCATGGCAAGACCAACCTGGTCGACATCATCGACGTGATGGGCCGCTACGCGAGCACCGCGGCCACCCTGACGGGGTTCAACCAGCGGATGCCGGCCGGCTGGCGCCAGTCGCTGCCCCTGCCCTTCACCCATCCGGACGACATCCACCCCGATTCGCGCAGCCGCCTGCCGCTGCTGAGCCCCGCCAGCCGCACCTCGGTGGCCGAGCTCTACGGCCGCATGCTGTCGCCGTCGGGTATCGGACCGGGGGTCATCCGCAGCTACGGCGCCGGTCAGGATACGCTGGAGGCCCGGGTCGGACGCCGGACGATGCAGATCGCCATCCTGGTGACGGCGCGCGCGCACGACTCGCAGTACGACTGGACGATGAACGAGCCGCAGGCGCTCGAGGCGGGCGTCGAGCCGGAGCTGATCGACATCGTCCGCCACGGCCGGCCGCTGGACGGCATCGAGGAGAAGGACGCCATCCTGATCGCCTTCGGCCGCGAGCTGTTCGGCGACCACAACGTCGGCGCCGAGACCTACGCGCGCGCCGAGCAGGCGTTCGGCGTGCAGGACCTGGTGGACGTCATCGGCCTGATGGGCGCCCATGCGGCGGACGCCGCCGTGCTGGCCGCCTTCGACCAGCGACTGCCGGAGGGCGTGGAGCCGCTCCTGCCGCTGGAGTAGCGGAGCGAGAGAACGATAGTGATTCACGGAGCCGGTTTCGGCTCACGCGGGAGGTTGGCATGAAGTTCAGACTTTCGGTACTTCTGGCGGCGCCTCTGCTGCTCTGCCTGCTCACGGTCGCCTACGCGCAGGAGGAAGACCCCATCGGCGTGCCGGTGGCGCCCCTGGGCGACGGCCCCTGGGTGATCGACACCGCCGAGCAGCACAAGATCCGCGTCAGCGTCGTGGCCCGGGGACTGTCGCATCCCTGGAGCATCGCGTTCCCGCCGGACGGCGGCATGCTGGTCGTCGAGCGCGACGGCTGGCTGCGCGTGGTGCGCGACGGCAAGCTCGACCCGCGTCCCGTCACCGGGGTGCCGGAGGTGCGGATCGACGGCAACGGCGGCCTGATGGACGTGGCGCTCCACCCCGAGTTCGCCGACAACGGGCTGGTCTATCTCACCTACACCAAGCGGCACGAAGACGGCCGCGGCTCGCCGGCCCTCGCGCGGGGCCGGCTGGACGGGCACGCGCTCCGCGACGTGAAGGACCTGGTGGTCACCCCGCCCTACAGCGGCAACTCCGGGCTCAACGGTCGGGTCGCCTTCGGCCGCGACGGCAAGGTCTACATGTCCACCGGCGGCCGGATCATGTCGCCGGAGGGTGTGCTCCTCGACGCCCCGCAGGATCCCTCGGTCCTGCGCGGCAAGGTCCTGCGCCTCAACGACGACGGCTCGGTGCCGGACGACAACCCGTTCGTGGACGAGCCGGGCTACCGGCCGGAGATCTTCACCATCGGACATCGCAACACGCTCGGCCTCATCCTGCACCCCGGGACCGGGAACATCTGGCAGCACGAGAACGGTCCCAACGGCGGCGACGAGCTCAACGAGCTGCTGCCGGGCCACAACTACGGCTGGCCGCTGATGAGCTTCGGGCGCCTCTATCCCGGCGCACGGGTATCGCAGCATCCGACCCGCGACGGCTACGAGTCGCCGCTCGTGGTCTGGCTGCCCGCCATCGCGGCGGCCGGCATGGCCGTCTACACCGGGGATCAGTTCCCGGCGTGGAAGGGCAACCTGTTCGTCGGCTCCCTGCAGATGGGAGGCATCCCGGGCACCGGCCACCTGCAGCGCATCGTCTTCAACGAGCACATGGAGGAGTTGCGGCGCGAGCTGATGCTGACCGAGCTGCACCAGCGCATCCGGGAGGTGCGCGAGGGCCCGGACGGGTTGCTCTACGTGCTGACGGACCACGTCGACGACGGCGCGCTGCTGCGGATCGAGCCGGCTCCCTGAGTCCGGGTCAGTAGAGATCGGTCCTGGCGCTCTCCGCCGAGTCGGCGTCGATCTCGGCGGCGTCGGCGCCCGCGATCTGATCGGCCAGCACCCGCCCGTAGGTCGGGAACCGGGAGCGTTCGACCCGCGCCTCCGGTTCCCAGATGCGGGCCCGGATGAGCGCCTTGGCGCAATGGAGATACGCCTCCTCCACGGTCACCGCGAGGGCCGAGAGAGGCGGCTTGCTCCGGATCGCCAGCGGCTCCAGCAGCTCCGGCTCGGTCACGATCTCCGCGCGCCCGTTGATCCGCAGGGTCTCGTTCATCCCCGGCACGAAGAACAGCAGCCCGACGTAGGGGCGCTCCAGCAGATTGGTCAACGTGTCCAACTGGCGGTTACCCGGCCGGTCGGGGAGCAGCAGCGTCCTGTCGTCCACGACGTGGGCCAGCGATCCGGGCAGGTCCCCCCGCGGCGAGGCGTCCGCGCGCCCGTCCGCCCGCGACGAGCTGATCACGCAGAGCGGGGAAAGGGCGATGAAGTTGCGGCAGTGGACGTCGAGGCGGTCCAGCACCTTGAGCCCGGACCGTGCGCGGGGAGGACGACGGTAGACGGCACGGAGCTTCGTCACGCTGTCGATGGCCATTGGTCCCGTCCTTGCTGAAAGGAGCACGTCGTCTATCCTCCAGGATATCGCGTCCGGTCGGCGCCCGGCCGGCAGCACGCCACTCGACACCGAGGGAGGCACGGCATGTCCATGAGAATCGCCACCGCCGTCGCGACCGCCATCCTGCTCTCGTGCTCCCCGGCCGCCGCCCAGCGGGGCGCGCCGGACGGGCAGTGGCCAGCGTACGGCGGCGACCACGGCAGCACGAAGTACTCCCCCCTCGACCAAATCGACCGCGGCAACGTCGACCGCCTCCGGGTCGCCTGGCGGTGGGAGTCGCCCGACAACCCCGTCGTCACCGCCAACCGCAGGACCCTGCCGGCCATACCGGACGCCTTCAAGTCGACTCCGGTGCTCGTCGACGGCATCCTCTACATCAAGACGTCGCTGTCGCAGGCGGCGGCGATAGACGCGGCGACCGGCGAGACCGTCTGGACGTTCGACCCCGGAAGCTGGGAGGGCGCGCGGCCGGCGAACACCGGCTTCAACTCGCGCGGCGTCGCCTACTGGTCGGACGGGCGGGACGCGCGCATCTTCCTGCCCACCGGCAACGCCTACCTCTGGGCGCTCGACGCGCGGACCGGGCGGCCCATCGCCGACTTCGGCGCCGACGGGGCCATCGACGCCACCCAGGGGCTGCGCCGGCCCATCCCGCGGCGGGACTACCAGTTGATGTCGGTGCCGATCGTGGTGGGCGACGTCGTCGTCATCGGATCGGTCGTCTTCGACGGCCCGCGGTTCCAGCTCGACGCCCCGGGCGACGTGCGCGGCTTCGACGTGCGGACCGGCGAGGAGCTGTGGGAGTTCCACACCATCCCGCAGCCGGGCGAGTTCGGCAACCAGACGTGGGAGGACGGATCCTGGGAGTACTCGGGCTCGACCAATGCCTGGGGCATGCTGACCGCCGACCTGGAGCTGGGCTACGTCTACCTGCCGATCGGCACGCCGACCAACGACTACTACGGCGGCCACCGCCTCGGCGACAACCTCTTCGCCGAGAGCATCGTCTGCCTGGATGCACAGACCGGCGAGCGGGTCTGGCACTTCCAGTTCGTCCACCACGGACTCTGGGACTACGACGCGACGGCGGCCCCGGTACTCCTGGACATCGTGGTCGATGGGCGGCCGATCGAGGCGGTCGCGGTGGTGACCAAGCAGGCCTACACGTACGTCTTCGACCGCGTCACCGGCGAGCCGGTCTGGCCGATCGAGGAACGTCCGGTCCCGCAGTCGACCGTGCCGGGGGAGCGCACCGCGCCGACGCAGCCGCACCCGACGAAGCCGCCGCCGTTCGACCGGCAAGGCGTCTCGATCGACAGCCTGATCGACTTCACGCCGGAGCTGCGGGCCGAGGCGGCCGAGATCCTGGAAGAGTTCACCTACGGGCCGCTCTTCGAGCCGATCACCGCGGCTGGCGACGACGGCAAGCGCGGGACGATCCTGATGCCCGGCGCCATCGGCGGCGCCAACTGGCACGGCGCGGCGGTCGATCCCGAGACCGGCTGGCTGTACGTCCCCTCACGCACGCAGCCCAGCGTCGTGCTGCTCGGCCCCCCGGACCCGGGCACGTCGGACTTCCGCTACCGAAGGATCCGCTCCGGCGGCCTGCGGGGCCCGCAAGGCCTGCCCCTGTGGAAGCCGCCCTACGTCCGGCTCAGCGCCTTCGACCTGAACGCGGGCACGCAGGCCTGGATGGTCCCCCTCGGCGACGGGCCCCGGCAGGAGGTTGTGGAACTCGGAATTCCCGATCCCGGCCCGCTCGGGGGCGGCTCCTATACGGGGCCGCTACTCACGAAGACGCTGCTGTTCCTCGGCTTCCGGGGACGTCGCGACAGCCCCGACCTCGGCTTCATCAGCCGCGACCCCGATGCGCCGGTCGACCCGCGCGCGCTGTCGACCACGCCGTACCTGCTCGCCTTCGACAAGGCGACCGGCGAGACGGTGCACGCCCTCGAGCTCGACGTGGCGCCGACCGGGACCCCGATGACCTACCAGCAGGACGGCCGGCAGCTCATCGTGCTGGCCTACGGCGCGGCGAACGACGCGGGGCTGGTCGCGCTGGCGCTGGAGTGAGGAACGGATGCGATGGAACGACGCTGCAGCCGCAGCGCCGTCCCATCGAGCCGGGGCCGAACGCGGAGCCTGGCGACGGGTTTGCCGGCGCTATCTCGCGTCGGCGGCGGCCTCCGCCTCCTGCACCCGCGAGCCGGCCATGATGCCGTGCATCCCGTAGTTGCCCTCGTGGCAGGCGAACTCGAACATCAGGTCCGGGTTCCGCTTCATGGGGTGCTGGGCGGTCCACGAGCGCGTCCAGATGCTGGGATCGCGGACCGTGTACTCGTACATCAGGCTGTCCGAATCCATCAGCGTGAACCGCTCCACCAGCGAGAGGTTCTCGCCGGTGCTCAGCAGCGGCCGGCCGATCTGGTCGTGCTTCCCGTTGAAATGGACCGTCTCGACGACCAGCGTGTCGCCCTCCCAGTAGGCGCGCGAGTCGCCCATCCACTGCCGCAACTGCGACGATACGTGGGGCCGCCCGTCGAGCGGGATGATGCGCGCGTCGTAGTTCTGCTCGGCCAGGATGACGACGTGGTCGGGCGTCTGGAACAGCATCATGTTGTTGTTGTAGCCGCCGGTGCTCAGCGGCGGACCCGCCTTGGCGTGCTGGATGCAGCGGTCTCCCGCGTCGAGGTCCTCGTAGCTGGCGGCGGGCAGCCGTCCGCGGCGCACGCCCTCGATACGGGCCGCCTCGGGCGAGCCGGCGCGGCGCCGCGCCGGCTCGGTCAGCGCCGGCAGCCGTCCGTCGGCCGGATCCACGATCAGCGAGGTGCGGCGCGTCTCGATCGCCGTGGTGCCCCGATCGAGCCAGAAGTTGTTGTAGAAGCCGGGGGTGCCGTCCGCCCGGCGGTCGACCTGGTCGCTGGCCGACGTGGTCTGGGGGGCGCGGTTCAGCAGCAGCTCGTTGCGCGCCAGGGTCTCCTGCTCGAGAGTCGCCGCCTCCTCCTCGGTCAGGAACGCCTTGTCGCCGAGCTCCACGGGCCGCTCGAGCGGGGTCAGCGTGCGGTAGTCCCAGGTGCCCTGCAGATCGGGATGGCCCCATGGCGTGCGGGGGCCGGCCTGGTCCGCCGTCTGGGCCGCCGCGACCATCGGCATCAGCGCCATGCCCGCGACCAGTGCAATCGCCGCCGCCGGATATCGATGACTCATCTTCGGTTCCTCCCGGCGCATGCTCTCACTCCGAATGCGCCCCTGACGGATCACCATGTTACTCCTCGACCACGGAACCGGCGCGGATGGATCCCGAATCAGGGATCCAGCCAGTCCGCCAGGGCCGCGGCCGGGATGCTCTTCTCTTCGACCCGCAGATCCTCGGGCTTCCCGGCGGCCTCGAACGACGTCTCGAACCACTGCACCGGGAACCCGGCATGGACATCGTGCAGCAGCAATCGTCCGCGTGACAGCAGCGGCGCCGCCGCGCGCAGGTCACCGGCCCGCCGCAGGCCGGGAATGAACAGTTCGTCCACGTAGGCTTCGTCGTCCGACGCGTCGAACCGGTCGAGGTCGGCGACTACCGTCAGCGCGCCCGGATCGAGCGCTGCGGCCAGCAGCACCCACAGGCCGGCCCGCCCCGCGCCGACCACGTTGATCGTCTCCGCTCCGGTAGTCCCCCGCAGGGAGGCGATGGCGGTCAGCACGTCCTGCACGCGGTTGGCGTCGTCGCTGCGGTTGAACACGTGGTAGTACGTCTCCGCGTTCCGCCCGGCGCCCGCGACGTCGCGTTCGGCCAGCGCCGCACCCGTCTGGAACGCATCGATCAGGAGCAGCGGTGCGCCGCGCTCGGCCAGGGCCCGGCCCAGCTCGGACCGTTCGGCGGCGAGGGCGCCTCCGGCATGCACGAGGAGCGTCGCAGCGCGCGCTTCACCGCCCGTCGTCTCGCCCGGCCCCGCACCCGCCTCCCTGCCCGAGCCCGCTCCCGCCTCCGCGGTCGGGCCCGCGTTGAGGAGCCTCGCCGGAATCCGGTCGCCGGCCGCCTGACGGCCGAGCAGCAACGTGCCGTCCGGCAGGCGTTCCATCACGACGCGGTCCGGCGCGGGAGCCTCGGCGTGAATGGACAGGTCCAACCTTTCGCGGAAGGCGGACCGGGCCCGCTGCAGGGTGGCGGCGTCGCGCACCGCCAGCGCGGCGGTGTCGGCCTCGGCGGCGGCGATGCGCTGCCGCACGAGCCCCGGCAGGTCCACCGCCCCTTCCGGCAGGGTCCTGCCCCACAGGTACAGCAGCGAGCCGAGCTGCTCGGGACTGTGGCCGCGCTCCACGAAGCGCGCAGCGTCGGCGTCGCCGAGGATGCGCCTCCCGAAGAACGTGTAGACCGCCTCGCGGCTGTCCCGGTGGTAGTTGTGCGGCGAGTCGAACTGCCGCCATTCGACATTGGACCCGGCCCCGAGCAGGCGGTAGATGCCCTGCACGGCCGGGAACTCCTCGGCCGGCGTGTT
The DNA here is from genome assembly GCA_963662835.3 of Vicinamibacterales bacterium. Lineage (GTDB taxonomy): Bacteria > Acidobacteriota > Vicinamibacteria > Vicinamibacterales > UBA8438 > WTFV01. The sequence continues at coordinate 2,931,325 of CAXXVU020000002.1, read as the reverse complement.
GACGGTCCAGTCCCCCGTGGCCGACACCAGCAGTTGCGGCTTCGGGGCGAACGCCGCCGCGAGCTCGACGTTGTGCGTGTCGATCCGCAGCAACGGCGCGTTCTCGCAGGGCGATCCCCCCTGCATGAGGAACGACACCATGTTGACCGGCGCGGAGTAGCCGATGCGGTCGTCCACGGCAGCGAGCAGGAAGCCCTGCGTGGCGCCGCCCGAGGCGCCGGTGACGCCGATGCGGCCGGCGTCCACGTCGGGGAGCGACGCGAGGTAGTCGACGACCCGGATGCTGTTCCACAACTGCAGGCCGAGCGTGCCGATCAGCCACAGGTGCTCCCGCGGACCCGCGAAGCCGTGCGGCACCTGCCGCGTGTCGTTCCAGCCGACCATGTCGTAGGCGAAGACCACATACCCCTGGCGCGCGAGGTTGACGGCCCGCGCCGGCACCGAGTTGAACTCGCTGTTCTCGAAGCGGCCGTAGGGCCAGTGACCGTGCGGCGAGACGACGGCCGGGAACGGTCCCGGCCTCCCCGCCGGCCGGTACAGGTTGCCGCCGAGGAAGAACCCCGGATAGGTTTCGAGCAGGACGGCGGACACCGAGTAGTCGTCGTGCACGGCCGGCTCACCGGATCGCGGATGCAGCGGCGTCCTCTCCGGCAGCGGCCAGAGGCCGGCGGAGAAGAGAACCTGCTTGCGAAGGAACGCGGCCCGCACTTCCCACTCGGCCCGCGTATAGGCCCGCATCGCATAGTGCCGGTCGGTATGGCGGATCTCCGCGTTGCGGCGGTCCGCGTCGGGGATCTGGGCGGCGGAGGCGACCGGCGCGAGCAGCGCCGCGGCGAGAGCGAGAAGCCGCTTTCTCATGGTCCGGACATCCTGACCGCGAACGTCCCGTGCAGGGGCGCCGGACCGCCCTTTGTCCGCTGCGGCAGCGCGGTATTCCCTGACGCCATGATACCGCTACGGCGTACTTCCCCGTCGGTCTCGGTCCCGGCGCCTGTCCCGGTCGCCTGCGGTCAGCGCCCGGAGGATGAGTTGCCATCGTCAAGCCGAGTCCGTCAGCCGGCCGGGAACCGCTGCGCAGCGACCGCCGGGACGGTCGCTGCAACGCCCGGCCTGGCCGATGCGATAGAAACGCAGGCGTCGCCGTGATGGAATCCGCGACGATTGCGGTGGGATCGGCGGCGTCTCTTCACCCCCCTCTGCCGGGGTACGTTCGTCCGCGGCGTTCCTGCAGGGCCTACTATTCGCCGTTGGCTTTTCTTTGATCGATCTACGCTACGGGTTCGTCATCGGCATGGCATTGGGGATGCTCAACATCGTTCCGTACCTCGGCAGCATGGTCGGGCTCGCCGTCGCCCTTCCCATCGCTTTCTTCCAGGCGGACGGCGGGCTGAGTACCTGCTTGCTCCTGCTGGTGGTGTTCGCCGTCATGCAGCAGTTCGAGGGCTGGTTCCTGACCCCGAGGATCATGGGCAGCCGTACCGGCCTCCACTTCATGGCGATCGTCGTGGCGATTCTGTTCTGGGGCACGGTGTTCGACAGCGTCCTGGGACTGGTCCTGGCGATTCCGCTGACCGCCTTCCTGGAGTCGCTTTGGCACTTGGCGCGAGAGAAGAAGTACATTCCAGAGGATCTCTTCTAACTGGAGCCGCCTGCACCGCCGGACCCGCCGGACCCGCCGGACACTGACCGGACACTGACCCCGGTCGGCTTTCCGTCGGCTTTCCGGTCTTCGTCAAGGCGGTGGTCGGTGGCGGCGGCAAGGGGATGCGCTTGGTGCGCGAGCCGGAGGGCTGCTGCGCGCTGGCTCCGAAACGTTGACGGAACCGAGCCTTCGGGATCTTGGAGCCTCAGCTCTGCTCCATCATTGCGACCGAGACGGTCGAGCTTCCAGACGACGAGCCCTTCCCTTCCCCCGGGGCGCACAGGCAGTTGTCGACTCCCCGGGTCGTCGCGTACGCCGGAGGCGAACTCGTGGTAGAGGTACGCTTGGTCGAGGCCGGCGTCGCGCTGTAGGTCCAGCGACCGGATCATCATGCGCGTGAGGCACGGGGGCGACGAGCGAGATCGTTTCTCGGTTCCAGATGCGGTCGCATTCGCTGGCGGAACTTGAACGACGGGACGGAGATGAAGCATGGATATGGTTGAAACATCCAGTCTCTTGGCTCTGACTCTCGGGGCGGGCTGGGCCAGCGGGATCAATCTCTATGCCGCCGTGGTCGTGCTCGGGATAGCCGGTGCGACAGGGTACGCGGACTTGCCGGGTGAACTCGATGCAATCCAGAGTCCCTGGGTGATCGGCGCCGCGGGTCTGATGTACTGCGTAGAATTCATCGCCGACAAGATCCCCGGAGTCGACTCGATATGGGATGCCCTCCACACCTTCGTCCGCGTTCCGGCTGGCGCTCTGATGGCCTTCGCGGCGACGGGAGACCACGGCTTGGCCTTGGAAACGGCCGGCGGTCTGGCCGGCGGTCTCATGGCCCTCAACAGCCACGCGACCAAGATGGGTTCGCGTGCGGCTATCAATACGAGCCCTGAACCGTTCTCCAACTCTGCTGCATCGATCACCGAAGACATATCCGTCGTGGGCGGCTTGTGGCTCGCGATGAATCATCCGTGGTTGTTCCTCGGTCTGCTGGTGCTGTTCGTCGTGCTCAGCGTGATTCTGTTGCGGATGGTCTGGTCGACTGTGAAGGCGTTGATTCGGAGAGTCCGGTCTTGGTGGAATCGCGGAGGGGGTGCCGACGGAGACGGAAGAGCCGATACGAATCCGCAACCAATCGCTTCTTCGTGAACAGTCATGGCGCCCGGTCGGTTCACGGTCGCGTTGCCATTGCCGCCGGCTTGGATGACCGTGCACCGTCTCGCCCTATTCGGGGCGGAAGGTCTCCACGGATCGATGCGGGCGACTGGCTGGCGGAGCGGACCGACCACCCGCGAAGAACCACCCAGTCTGACGGTCCAGCCGACGACTCACAGCGGAACGCTCCCTGGCCCGCATGGCGGAACGATTGCCACGGGAAGCTCTGTCACGTCGCTCAATCACTCCTGTCCGTCCACGTGCGTCCGGGTTCGTTCGGTTCAATCCGATCACAAATTGTGCATGAAACTGTACGCGGCCGCTGGGGCAGATCTATAAACCATTGTAAATAACCGACTTGCAGATCTACCGCTACGTTCGGTGCGAACTCCACGCTTCGCTTTCCCGAGCCGTACTGCTGAATCCGAGGACGTGCCAAAAGGACTCCCACGTGAATTGGGCCGCTCCGAGTACAACGCAGTCAGGCGGGATGCATCGCCGCTCGAATGCAGCGTCGACTTTCACCACGGGCTGTATAGGCCGGCCTGCCGCCTGGTCCTGGAGCCTGGCGCGAAAGAGGTCCAAGTCCTCACCCTGACGCGTCATCACGCGTTGCGCCGGAGCGTGCCGCTGGGCAAGGGCGCGAAGTCGCGGGGCGAGACGGTGCTGCCTACCAAGGCAGTCCGTGCGCTGTGCGCGACACCGCTGCGCGAGCCGCTGACCATCGAGGCCGAAGGCATCACCATCGTGACGACCATGGGAACGCGTTCGCAGACGTTCGAGGCGCACTGGCGGAGGACGGAACCGGCACGCGCATCGACACGTAGGGCCACCGGGCATGGAGCGTGAGATCCAGCTCCGAACAAGGCACGGAAGATCGCGCCGAGGAGGGATTCCCAACAGCGCGTACGCCGCGTAGAATCAAGGAGAGACGATGGGCACGACAGCACCACCCGACGTCCCGGTGCGGAGCTTGCAGGACATCCTGACCGCACTCCAGCGGCACCCGGAATGGCGCACCGCACTGCGGCAAGAGCTCCTCGGAGAGGAGCTGCTCGAACTGCCCGCGGTGTTCGCGAAGTTCGCCGTCGAGACGACCAGGCGACTCGACCTCCTGACACAGGACCTGGCAGCGACGAACAGGCGACTCGACCGCCTGGCCGGCGACGTGGGCACTCTCAAGAACGACGTGGGCACTCTCAAGAACGACGTGGGCATCCTGAAAGGCGCCCACGCCGAAACGAAGGCCCGCGCCAGCATCGCGGTCATCGCCGACGAGCTCGATCTCGAGTACCGACGGATCGTTCCGGAACTCGAGCTCAGGCGCGTCGCCAGAGACAACGGAGCCGACCTGCGGGACGACAGGATCAAGAGCTTCGTCGCCAGCGACATCATCGCAGAAGCCGTAGACGCGGAAGGAAACACGACCTACCTCGCGGTCGAAGCGTCCTACACCGGCGACCTCCACGACGGCAACCGGGCGCGAAGCCACGCGGCACTGATGCAGCGCCTCACGACCAAACCCTGCCGCGCAGTCGTCGCCAGCGTCCGGAACAACGACCGCCTGCTCGAACTGATCGACAGCGGGGAGGTCGCGTGGTACCAGTTGAAGATCCGGATCCAGCCAGCCAACTGAAGGCAACAGCGGGTACGCCGGAACGGGGAGCACACCGGTCGGGCAGGGATAAACCTCGTCGCAGTCGACGGACGATCGTGCGTGCCAAGGCCGCCCCGCGCGCGCGGGGATGAACCCGTGGAGTACCTGACGGTCTCCGACGAGTACGCGGCCGCGCCGCGCGCGGGGGGATGAACCCGGAAGACGCACCCCGCGACCGCGACCGCGAAGGTCGGCCCCGCGAACGCCACGCGCGTTGCACTCGGATGCGATTCGGCTCGCGGCAGGCCGGTCAACGGCTCAGAACACGACCCGGAGCCCGAGCTGGGCCTGGCGCTGGCCGCCGACCAGTGCGCTGGCGAGGCCGAATTCCGGATTCGGCGTGACGCCGTCGACGAGGAAGACCTCCTGCTGGTCGGCGTCCCCGACGCGGAAGGCGGCGGTGTTCAGGAGATTGAAGATCTCGAAGAGCGCCTCGACCTGGGCACGTCCGAGGGGAAGCCGTTTCGTGACCCGCAGGTCCAGGGTCGTCCAGGGACGGTTCCGTTCCCCGTTGACGGGAACGAGCTGCCCTCCGACCACCGCCCGGGTCTGGGCGCCGTAGGGACCGACCGCGAAGCCGGGGTGGTTGCCGTAGCCCACCGCCGGGTCCAGCGCGGTATAGGGCGCGCCGGACTGCGCGGTGAGGATGCCGCTGGCCACGATGTCGCGGGGCAGCTCGAAGACGCCGCTCGCCACGAGCCGGTGCGGGGTGTCGCGGCGCGAGAGGCCCCAGTCGTAGTCGGGGTCCGCGGGATTGCTGAGGGTCAGGGAGCCGGCGCGTTCGTTGTCGTCGTTGGACCGGTCGCGCGACCAGGTGTAGTGCGCCTGGAACTGGACGCCGTCGCGCAGGCGCCGGCGCAACGCGGCCGTCAGCGCCACGTAGTCCGACCGGGCCGGCGACGCCCGCACCAGGATGGGCCCGTAGGCCGGCTCGATCCGCTCGCCGCTGTACACCGGGCGGCCGTAGGCGTCGCGCGCCGGCGGTGGGACGTTCGCATCGAAGTTCGACATCAGCGCGTCCGCGCGCGCGTGGAGGAAGTCGAGCGACAGGGCGAAGTCGCGGCCGAGCTCCCGCTCGTAGCCGAGGTTGACCCGCAGCGTGCGCGGGTCCTCGAATCCGGGATCGAAGTGGCTGAGCGCCGGGATCAGGCCGGGGGGCGGGTTCTCGTTGTCGATCGGGGCGCCGAGCGGTACGAAGCCCGTCTCTCCCGGCGTCACGAGCGCGCTGCCGAAGCGCGGGTAGATCCCGGTGTCGGTGTGGGCGGTGGAGAACAGCAGCGACGGGGTCCGGGCGTAGAACAACCCGCCGCCGCCCCGGACGATGTTCCTCTCGTCGAGCGACCAGACGAAGCCACCGCGCGGGGAGAAATTGTCGAGATCGTCCGGGATGTTCCTCCCGGCCGGCAGCACGTGCTCGATCCCGCCCGGGTTGAACGTGGCGTCCCAGCGCGCCCCGTAGTGCAGCGTCAGGCGCGGATTCGGGCGCCAGGAGTCCTGGGCGTAGACGCCGAGAAGCTGCTGGGCGACCCGGAAGTTCGGCTTAGCCACGCTCCCGAAGTAGATGCGGGCGCGCGCGGGCCTGCCGGCGGCGAAATCGGCCACGGTGTCGAAGTCGTAGCTGCCGTCGGCGTTGCCGGCGAAGAACTCGTTCAGCGTGTCGCGGCTGAATGTGAACCCCATCCGGAGCTCGTGATTGCCGGAGAGGAGGGAGAACCGTTCCCGAAGCTCGTAGCTCCGCTCGTGATTGAAGACCGGCAGCCACCACGGCTTGCCGAACGAGCCGAAGGAGGGCGAGAAGATCTGGAAGCCGGCCTGCAACCTGCCCGGCGGCAGGTGCGAGCTGCGGTCCAGGTGGTCGTAGGCGTGCTGGAAACGGAGCTCGTTCACCCCCCGCTCGCCGACGACCGACACCAGCGAGCCCACCACCGAGTGGCTCTCCACGAAACGGCGCGACTCTTCGCCGACGAAGTCGGAGACGCGGCCGTAGTCGGCGAAGTTGTAGCCGAGGATGAGCGAGTGCCGGTCGTTCACCCGGTGGTTCAGCTTCGCGAACAGGATGAGATTGTCCGTGTCGCGGACGAACTGCCCGCTCGCGGTGCGGCCGCGGTCCGCATCCGCGGCGGCGATCCCGTCGCCGTTCGGCTGGAACCCGGCGAGCAGCTCCGGAAAGCGGGCGAGCACCGCGTCGTACTGGCCGCGGCCCCGGATGTCGCGCAGGAAGGGCTGGTCCTGTGCGGTCTGGTCGTACGACAGGAAGAAGTGGGTCCGGTCGCGCCGGATCGGACCGCCGAGCGATGCGCCCCAGTTGTAGCGGCGGAACTCGTCCACCGCGTAGCGGTCGTCGTCGAGAGCCACCCCGCGCGCGGCGTCGAGGGGCGAGCGCGGAAGGCGCGCCGCCATGCCGTGGTTGCGCAGGAACAGGAAGCTCGAGCCGGAGAACTCGTTGGTGCCGGACTTGGTGACCACGTTCACGGCGCCGCCGCCGGAGCGGCCGGCCTCGGCGGAGTAGCCGCTGGTGACCACCTGAAACTCCCGGACCGACTCCTGGGCCACGAGGTTGCCGCCCCCTTCCCGGGCGAGTCCTCCCCGCCCGAAGCCGAAGAAGGCGCTCTTGGCGTTCGCGCCGTCGATCGTGAACCCCGAGTTGACGCCGCGCTGGCCGCTCAGCGAGACGGCGCCGCGCGAATCCACCTGGACCGTCGGCTGCAACAGGGCGAAGCGGGCGAAGTCGCGGCCCGAGAGCGGCAGCGCCTCCATCTCCTCCTCCGTCACGTAGCCGGCGGCGCCGCCGCGGCCCACCTCCAGCAGCGGCGCATCGGCCGTCACCACCACCGTCTCCTCGACCGACGCGAGACCGAGGCGCAGGTCCACGTCGAGACTCTGGCCGACCTGCAGGCGGAGGCCCTCCCGGCGGACGCTGCGGAAGCCGGACAGCGCGGCGCCCAGGTGGTACTCCCCGCTCGACAGCGCCCGGAACGCGAAGAAGCCGAAGCGGTTGGTGGTTGCGGTCCGGCGCTGCCCGCGCTCGACGTCCGTCAGCTCGACCGCCGCCCCGGGCAGGCCGGCGCCCGTGTCGTCGCTCACGAACCCCTGCACCGAGGACAGGGACTGCGCCGCCGCGACCGCCGCGCCGAGGGCGAAGAGCGCCAGCGTGGCGATCAGTGCGGATCCGAAAGAGACAGAGCGCACGGGCTTCTAGGCCGCCGTTTCGGGACGCGGCCGGTACCGCATGAAGACCGCCGCGGGCACGACGAACATGTTCAGCGCCGTCGACGAGACGAGCCCGCAGACGATGACCAGCGCCAGCGGCGCCTGAATCTCGCTGCCCGGCGCGCCGAACCGCAGCGCGACCGGCAGCAAGGCCAGACCGGTCGACAGCGCCGTCATCACGATCGGCACCAGGCGATCGACCGAGCCGCGGACGACCGCCTCGTGCACGTCGAGATCCGTTTCCTCCTCGCGCAGCCGCCGGATCCGCGACACCAGCATGATCCCGTTCCGCGTGGCGATGCCGAACAGCGCGATGAAGCCGATCAGCGCCGCCACCGAGAGCACGCCGTCTCCGAGGAAGACGCCCGCCACCCCGCCGATCAGCGCCAGCGGCAGGTTCAGCATGATGATCGCCGCGTCGCCCATCGAGCGGAACGCGCTGTAGAGGATCAGGAAGATCCCCGCCACGGCCCCGACGCCCAGCCCCAGCAGCAGCCGCGCGGCTGCCTCCTCGGCCTCGAACTGACCGCCGTACTCGATGCGGTAGCCCTCCGGCAGGGTCACGCCCGCCGCCACCCGCTCGCGCACGTCGGCCACCACGCTCCCCAGGTCGCGACCCGCGACGTTCGCGGTGACGATGATCCGCCGCTGCGCGTTCTCCCGGCCGATGAAGTTCGGCGCGCGATCCTCCACGATGTCGGCCAGGCTGCCCAGCGGCACCCGCGCCCCCGCCGGCATGTCCAGGCGCGTCTGCCACATCGCTTCCAGATCGGCCAGGTCGCTCGTCGCGTAGCGCAGCACCAGCGGCACCGCGAGCTGCCCGTCGATGATCTGGCCCACCCGGCGCCCGAGCAGCGCAGTCTCCAGGGTGGATGCCGCCTGCCCCGCGGGCAGACCGTGCCGGGCCAGCGCCGCGCGGTCGAAGCCGACGCGCACGGTCGGAATGTCGGCCTGCGGCTCTAGCGCCACGTCCACGAGCCCCGGAATCCCCTGCATCGCGGCGAGGCTCCGGGTCCCCAGCCCCCGCAGCACGGGCAGGTCGGGACCGAAGACCTTGACGGCGATGTTGGCGCGCGCCCCGGACAGCATGTGATCGATGCGGTGCGAGATCGGCTGGCCGATTGTGATGCTGGTGCCCGGCACCAGCGACAGCCGCTCGCGGATCTCCTCCAGCACGGCCTCCCGCGGCCGGCCGCCCGGCGTCAGACGCACGTCGATCTCGGCGGACTCGACCCCCTGGACGTGCTCGTCCAGCTCGGCCCGTCCGGTCCGCCGCGCCGTCGCCGCCACCTCCGGCACGTCGAGCAGCAACCGCTCGATGGCGCTCCCCAGCGCGTCCGACTCCTCCAGGCTCGTGCCCGGCAGGGTCACCGCGCTGATAACCAGGGCCCCCTCGTTGAAGGCCGGCAGGAAAGCACGCCCCATCCGGGGGATCGCCAGCAGCGACCCGGCGAGCAGCAGGCCGGCGGCGGCGAGCACCAGCTCCGGCTGCCGCAGCGCGCCCGGCAGCAGGCGCCCGTATCCGCGCCGCATGGCGGCCGCCAGGGACGGCTCGCGACCCTCGCGGATGCGGCGCTCTCCCGGCAGCAGATACGAGCACAGCGCCGGGGTGACCGTCAACGCCACCACCAGCGACGCGGCCAACGCGATCAGATAGGCGAGTCCGAGCGGCTGCAGCAGGCGCCCTTCGACCCCCGCGAGAAAGAAGAGCGGCAGGAACACGAGCATCACGATCAGCGTCGCGTAGACGATGGACGCCCGAATCTCCCGGCTGGCCCGATAGACCACCTCCAGCACCGGGCGCCGCGCCGCCTCCGGCAGAGCGGCGTTCTCCCGCAGCCGCTTGACGACGTTCTCGACGTCGACGATGGCATCGTCCACCAGCGCGCCGACCGCAATCGCCATCCCCCCCAGCGTCATGCTGTTGATCGACAGGCCCGCCAGCCGCACGCCGACCACGGCGGCCAGCAGCGACAGCGGTATCGCCAGCAGCGTGATCGCGCCGGCCCGCAGGTTCGCCAGGAAGACCAGGGTGACGAGGACCACCAGCAGCGTGCCGTCGCGCAGCGCGCCGTTCAGGTTCGCCAGCGCCAGCTCGATGAAGTCGGCCTGCCGGAACAGCCGCGCGTCGAGCTGCATGCCGGGCGGCAGCTCCGACTGGATGTCGTCGAGCACGCGGTCCAGATCGGCGGTCAGGGCGAGCGTGTTGACGTCCGGCTGGCGGTGGATGCCGAGAATCACCGCCGGCTGCCCGTTGCGGGAGCCCTCGCCCCGCTTGAGCGACTCCCCTATCCGCACGCTCGCCACGTCCCGCACCCGAATGGGGCGCGTGCCGCGGGTCGCGACGACCGTGGCGCCGATGCCCTCGACGTCGTGCGCGCGGCCGGCCCCCTGGATCAGGTACTCCTGCCCGCCGGCGCGCCGGAACCCGGCCGACGTGTTCCGGCTGGCGCGCTGCAGGGCGGCCTCGACCGCGGTCAACGCAATGCCGTAGTCGGCCAGCCGCCCGGGCTCGACCAGCACCTCGAACTGCCGCCGCTCCCCGCCGATCACCGTCACCTGCGCGACGCCCGGCGTCGCCAGCACGCGCCGGCGGACGAGCGTCTCCGCCGTCGTGCGCAGCTCCAGCGGGGTGTGCGCGGTCGACTGCAGGGCGACGAACATGATCTCGCCCATGATCGACGACAGCGGCGCCATCACCGGGGCGTCGATGTCGTCGGGCAGCGCCGCCGCCACGGTGGCCAGTCTCTCGCTCACGGTCTGCCGCGCAAGTCGAACGTCGGCGCCCCAGTCGAAGTCGACCCAGACGACCGCGATGCCGACCGCCGTCGACGAGCGCACCCTGCGCACGCCGGACGCGCCGTTCAGCGCCGCCTCGATGGGAAACGTGACCAGCGCCTCCATGTCGGTCGGCGCCATCCCGTGCCCCTCGACCAGCACCGTCACCGTCGGCGCGGTCAGATCCGGCAGGACGTCGACCGGCATCCGCGCCGCGACGTAGGCGCCCCAGACGAGGAAGGCGGCCGAGGCGGCGACCACCGCCAGGCGGTTGCGCAACGACCAGCGGATGAGCGCGTCCAGCAGCATGGTCTCCGCCTCATCTCGACGCGGCGAACCCGACGATGGGAGGGTGCCCCAGGAAGTCGTCCCAGAACGCCTTGCCGCGCTCGGACGGCTGCAACGAGACGGGGACCCAGCGGAACTCGCGGAATCCGGTCGCCCGGAAGGCCTCCTCGTAGGTCTCCCGCCGCAGGTAGAAGTTCTGAACCTCGAATCGGGTCCCGTCCTCGTTGTGGAGGGTGTACCGCACCACGTCCCCCTCGGCCGGCGGGTCCGCGCACGATCTTGCCAGTCCGTACTTCTCCCACGCTGCAGTCGCAGGAGGCGGGTTCCGGACGTTGTCGTTCAGACCGACGAAACGCCCCCCCGGCCGCAGCGCGCCGTGGCAGGCCCGGCAGAAGGCCTGGAGCTGCCCGGCGGTCGCGCAGTAGCCGAGGGAGTAGACGGCCACGATCACGTCCACCGGTGCCGGCGGCTCGAACGCGGCGACCTCCGAATGCCGGTACGTGCAGCCGAGCGGGTCTCGTTTCTCGATCTCTTCCGCCCGCCGGACCATCTCGTCGGAAACGTCGACGCCGGTCGCCTCCGACGCCCCTTTGCGCTTGAGCAGCCGCGTGTAGTACCCGTCTCCGCACGCCATGTCCAGCGCCTTCGCCCCCGCGACGTCGCCCAGCAGCTCCAGCAGGGTGTGCTTCTCGATGGCATCCCGAAACGGGAGCCGCATGGAGTCCGCGTACGCGTCGGCAATCGCTTCGTACTCCTTGATCTGATCCATCGAGCCTCCCTCAGTGCGTGTGCCCGTGCGCCGGCACCTGCGGCGACAACGCGGCCAGCCGGATGAGCGGCGCCCCCCGGATGACGACCCGCTCGCCCGGCGCGACGTCGCCGGCGATCTGCACCTGGCCCGCCTCGCGGTTGCCGAGCCGGACCGGCCGCCGCTCGAAGCTCTCGCCTCCCACCTGCACGAAGAGGACCGGCTGGCCGGCGTCATCGACGACCGCGCTCTCGGGCACGGTCACCGCCTCCATGACGGCGGACGAGAAGACCCGGAGGAAGACGGCCTGGCCGACGGCCAGCCGGCGGTCGGGGTTGCGCAGCTCGTAGATGATCGGCACGGTGCGCGCCTCGGGCTCCAGCACGCGGCCGACGGCGACCAGCCGGTCGAGCGCGATCGGGGCGTCGAACCCCGGCACGTCGAGCTCTGCCCCGGTCAGCTCGTCGATTCTCGCCAGGGCCGCCTCCGGCAATGCTCCGACGACGTGCACGCGGTCGAGGGCGACCAGCCGAAACAGCCGCGTCCCCTCCTCGACGCCGGCCCCCGGAGTCGCGTCGGACGCCGCCACGATACCGCTGATGGGCGCCCGCAGGATGAAACGGGTGTCGCGCCCGCCCTCCCCCTCGCCGGTGCGCGTCGCTTCGAGCTGCGCCAGGTGCGCCTCGGCTGCCGCAACCCGCGCCTGGGCCGTCTGCTCGGCCATCCGCGCTTCGAGCCGCCGCCGTTCGGGCAGTGCGCCTGCCGCGGCCAGCCGTTCCACCCGGGCACGCTCGGCCCGCTCCAGCTCCAGCAGGTTGCGCGCCTCGGCGACGGCGAGCTCCAGTGCCGGGCGGTCCTCACCGTGTCCGCTGCGGGGAATGATCTCCGCCAGCGGGTCGCCGCGGGTAACCCGGGTCCCGACCGGATGCGGCGGCAGGTCCCCGGCCAGTCGTCCCGCGACCGGCGTGGTCACGTCGGCGCGGCCGCCCGTGCGCGGCTCGATCTCGGCGGCAAGCACCAGGCTCTCGGCGATCTGCCGCGAGCGGGCCGGCGCCGTGGCGAAGTCGAGCGTCCATTGCTGCTCCTTCAGGAACGGGATGGCGCCGTCCTCCTCCTCCCCGGCGGCGCCGAGCGCTTCCCCGTCGGCGGGCGTGAGCACCGTGACCTCGCCCAGGTCGTGGCGATCCCCCAGCCCCGGGGCGTCCAGCAGGACGGAGAGGCGGTAGCGGCCGGCTCGCGACGGCGTGACGTCGACCCCGAAGATACCGGGGCGCCCCGGGGCGTCCACCGTGAACGCCGCTCCCCCGGCGCCGTCCAGACGCACCTCGGCGCGGCCCGCCCGCAGCGGCTCGAAGTCGGCCAGATCGGTGAAGTGGATGGCGAACCGGCTCGTCTCGCCCTCGACGAGCGGCGGGTACTCCATGAACAGCTCGCTGCGGCCGGTCCAGCGCGTCTCGACCACCGGCGGTATCTCCGTCTCGTCGACCGTCTCTATGGCGCCCGCGCCGCCGCCGCACGCGAGTGCGAGACAGGCGTGCAACGCCGCCCCGCCGCAGATGCCTGTCCGGCACGTGAGGGTCATGGGGCCACCTCCCTTCCCACCGCCAGATCGAGATTGATCGCGGCCCGACGCGCCGCGGCGGACAGCTCCAGCCAACGGAGCTCCGCGCCCAGCACGACCCGGTGCGCGTCGAGCAGCTCCAGAATGCCGTACTCGCCTTCCTCGTACGCCGCCGTTGCGATCCCGGCCAGCTCCGCCGCCGGCTCCACCGACTCGCTGCGGTACCGCTCCGCCAGCGCGCGGTACCGCGAGGCCTCCGTGTACGCCGCCAGGACCTCGCTCTCGATACGGGTCTGCAGCGCATCCCGCTCGGCGACGGTTCTCGCCCGCGCGGCCTCGGCCCGCGCCACCTGCTGCTGGCCCCGATTGAAGAGCGGCACTTCGACCGTCGCCGCAATCACGTATCCCGATTCGCGCGCCAGAGAGCTGCCGCTCCGCTTCAGGCCGGCGGTAATCGCCGTCGAAGGCAGGCGCAGGCGCTCGGCGGCGCGCCGTTCCGTCGTCCAACGGTTCTCGCCCAGGGTCAGGGCACGATAATCCGACCGTTGCGCCAGCGCCTGGTCCAGCAGCCCACCCGCGCTCGGGAAAAACGCATCGTCCAGGAGACGACCCACCGCCGACAGGTCGCCCGGGTCCGCAGCCGGGCCCAGGAAGGAAGCCAGCCGGGCCTGCGCCGTGGCGCGATTGATGCGGGCCGCCTGCAGGTCGGTCTCGATGTCGGCCACCTCGCGTTCGGTGCGCAGTCGGTCGAACCGCGATCCCTCCCCTTCCTGCTCGCGGGCACGGAGGACGTCCACCAGGCGTCCCAGCTCCACCACGCCCGCCTCCAGCGCCGCCGCCCGCTCCTGCGCCAGCAACAGGTCCGTGAAGGCAAGACGCAGACGCGCCTCGAAAGCCCGTCGGGAAGCGTCGGCGCGAGCCTCCGCGGTGGTCGCCGACTGCGCGGCGGCCTCCCGAAGCAGGCCTGCGCGACCGCGGAGCGGCAGTTCCTGGGAGACGAGCAGGAAATCGTCGATGCCGACCCCGGTGTCCTCCCGCGTGTAACCGACGGTCGGATTGGCGAGCAGGCTCCGCTCCCGCGCATCCGCCTCGACCTCCCGCACACCCAGGTCCAGGGCCTGCAGGTGCGGATGCCCGGCGCGCATCCGTTCGAGCGCCTGTTCCTCGGTCAGCGGCTGCGCCGAGACAGTCGGCGCCGACATCCCCAGGAACCCGGCCAGTAGCAGCAGCGATCGACGCATGTGGTGCCCTTTCGCGACACCCGTCCGGCCGGCGGGCGGACGGGCCTCTCCTTCTCCTGAACGCCCGCGCGCGGACAACGGCGACCGTTGTGCCGCGGCGGACGGAACGTCAGGAGCGGACCGGCGGGGCGCGAGCGGCGTTGACGGCTCGGGGCGGCGGGTCGGGACCCGCAGTGGGGTCGACGGGCGCGTGCGCGCCGGGTGAGGTGGGCAGGACACCGGTCTCGGGCGGCTCGACCCAGGCGCACGGCGCAGCGAGGCAAACGGACGACGCTTCCATCGCGGCCGCCGACAGCGCGACCGCGGCGTGCCGGTGCCCGAATCCGACGGCCGCCAGCGCGCCGGCCGCATCGGGAGCACGATTCCGGGCCGGATGCCAGTGCACGCCCTCGGCATGATGGTGCGCGCAGTGCGCGTCGGCCTGCCGCGCGTGCGATGACGACACGCCGTGGTCGGCGCCGTGCGCATGCACATGCAGGAACGGCGCGGTCGCACCGGACGACACCAGCACCACGACGAGCAGAAGGCGGGCGATGCGGTGGAGCATCGCTCCTATCCTTACGGCCGATCCGGGCGCTGTCAACCCCTGCCTTCAGCTCGGGTCAATCCGCGTGTCTCGTGCAGCAGGATCCGTCGTGGCGAGTCTCGACAACGCTCATGACCAACACCTCGACCGCATCCAGACGCTGGTGACGCGCAACGAAGTACGAGTCTCGCTGCCCGGACGGGGCAGGCGCGGGCCGCGGACGATGTACAGGTTCGCGACGTCATCGCCGGGGTTGCGATGGCCGGCGCCGGCCATCGATCCGGAGTTGACAGCCGGCGCGCCCCCGCGTAGCGTGAAGGAGGTCCTTCCGGGAGACACCATGCGACTCGCGCTGATGACCTGCGTGGCCGTGATTGCGGTGGGGCTCGCGGCGCCGGCGGTTGCCGGACAGGAACCGGCCGGCGGCGACGGCCCCGCGCTGCTCGGCGGCGGAACGCTTCCGGTTTCGCTCGATCGCATCAAGCGTCGGATGGCGGCCCTCCCCGCCGACGAGAACCGGCTGCTGCTCCGGCTGATCACGCGCATCGACGTCTACGCCCGTGCGCAGGCCGTAGAAGTGCTCGAGGGCTTCAACGTGGAAAGCTGGACCTCGTTGATTGGCGGGCGTACCGGAGGCGCGATCGCGTACGGCTCGCCGACGCACAACGAGACGATGCGGGCCATGACGCCCGAGTTCTGGCGCCAGCGGGCCTCCAGCCTGGCCGCGATCGGCGTCGGCTGGTAGCGCGGGCTCGGGCAGTTCTTCCGCCGGCGGCGTACCTCCGGCGCCGACGCGGCGACAGGTCCCCCCCTTCCCGGATGCGGAATGGCGCACCGAAAACGGGACTGCCGGTAGACTAGCAGTCCATGTTCAATGCCACTCGCCGGCGCGGGGTCGCCCTGGTCGCGGCAGGTCTGGCCCTGGGCGTCTGGCCGCTGCCGGCAGCGGCCCAGCCGGCCGACACGGTCGCCGTCGCCCCGTTCACCAACCTGAGCCGGCAGCCGGCCGACGACTGGATCGGCGCCGGACTCGCCGAGACCATCGCGGCCGACCTGCGGCACGCCGGCCTCCGCGTCGTCGGGAGTCTTGCGGCCGGACGCCGCGATCCTCTGCTCGCCGGGAATGGCAACGGAATCGGGAATGGCAACGCAACCGGGAATGGAAGCGCAACCGGGAACGGAAACGCAACCGGGAACGGAAACGGGTACGGCTACCGCTGGTCCACCCCCCGGGAGGCGCTGGAGATCCACCGCCGGCGCGGCGTGCGGTGGCTCGTCGACGGTACCGTGCAACGGCTCGGAGACCGTTTGCGAGTCACCACACGCGTGGTGGAGACCGCGACCGGCGCGGTCGCGTTCAGCACGCGTGCGGACGGCACGTTCGACGACCTGTTCGGCGTCCAGGACGAGGTGGCCGCGGCGCTCGTCGCGCGGCTCGCCTCCGGACCGCGAACCATGGCAGCAGCGGCGGCGCCCCGAACAGGCATCCCACCGGCGGAGACCGGCACGGGGCCCGAGCTTGTCGCGTCGGCGGCGCCGGCCCGCCTCGCCCCGGCCGCGCCCGAGCGGCGGGGCGGGCGAGGCCGACCCGGGCCGCCGGCCGGAACCGGACCCGCGGTCACCGGCGCACTCGCGTTCGGCGGGCCGGCCGGCGATGCACCGGCACCGGCCCAACGCCGTCCCGGCCGCGGCGGTGGATTCACGCCGACACCTCGGACCCGCCCGACGGTGGTCATCGGGCGCACCAACGCCCCGCCCGACATCGACGGCCGCCTCGACGACTCCGTCTGGGAGACCGCCACCCACGTCACCGACTTCATCCAGATAGCGCCCATCGAGGGCGCGCCCGGCTCGGAAGCGACCGAGGTGTGGATGGCGTACGACGACGACCACCTCTATTTCGCCTTCTACGCCCACTACTCGCGACCCGAGGTGATGCGCATCAACCGCGCCGACCGCGAGGAGATCCGCGGGGACGACCGGATGTCGGTGCTGTTCGACCCGTTCCTCGACCAGCAGCGCGCCTACCAGTTCGAGGTGAACGGCTACGGCGTGCAGGCGGACTCGCTCGTAAACGCCGACGGCAGCACCGGTTTCTCGCGGTCGAGCAGCAGTTCGTCCGCCTCGCGGGGCAGCGGGCCGCGCCGGGGCGGCGGCAGCGGGATGAGCCAGTCGGGGCAGTTCGGCATCCGCGGCGACGATTCGTGGAACGCGCTGTTCGACACCGGCGGGCAGGTAGTCGCGGACGGCTGGACGGCCGAGATGCGCATCCCGTTCAAGAGCCTGCGCTATCCGTCGCGCGCGGGCGGCGCAGAGCATCGCTGGGGCTTCCAGATCACCCGCGTCATCCGTGACAAGTCCGAGGCGCAGTCGTGGTCGCCGATCTCGCGCGGCGTGGCGGGGCAGCTCACCCAGTTCGGGGTGCTCGAAGGGCTGTCGGACATGTCCCGGAGCCGCAACCTGGAGTTCCTGCCCGAGTTGACGGGCTTCCGCCTCGGCTCGCTCGACAGGGAGACCGGCGTCTTCGATCGCGGCGACCCGGGCGGGGAGCCCGGGCTCGGCGTCAAGTACGGCATCACCCCCAACCTGACCGCCGACATCACCTTCAACCCCGACTTCTCGCAGATCGAATCGGACCGGCCGCAGATCGAGACCAACCAGCGCTTCCAGCTCTTCTACCCGGAACAGCGGCCGTTCTTCCTGGAGGGGCAGGAGATCTTCCAGACGGCGACGCCGCTCACCCTGGTCCACACCCGCACGATCGCCGACCCCGACTTCGGCGGCAAGCTGACCGGCAAGGTGGGCCGGACGACGCTGGGGGTGGTCGTCGCGGACGACGTGGCGGCGGGCCGGCTCGTCGACGACGCGCACCCGGAGTACGGCGGCACCGCGCAGACGGTCCTCGGCCGCGCGCGGTACGACTTCTACGCCGAGTCGTATCTGGGCGCCATCATGACGGACCGCGAGTTCGGGAACGACCACAACCGCGTGGCCGGCGTGGACGGGCGTTTCCGTCTCGGGCGGACCCACCGCGTCAGCTTCCTGGCGGCGGGCTCCGAGACGCGGGACGCCGAGCTCGGCGCGCTTTCCGGAGCGGCCGTCGAGGCGGACTTCGCGAAGCAGGGGCGCAACCTCAGCTACAACGTCGCCTACAGCAGCATCGATCCCGGGTTCCACACCAACAGCGGCTTCCTGCCGCGGGTCGACCTGCAGCAGACGAGCGGCACGGTGTCGTACCGCTGGTGGCCCGAATCGAACCTGATGACGTGGGGGCCGTCGGTCACCTACCTGCGCCTCTACGACCACGGCGGGGTGCTGCAGGACGAGCAGCTCCAGGGCATGGCGAGCTTCTCGTTCCGCAACAACATGGCCATCACCGGCATGGTCAATCGCGACCTGGAGCGCTACGGGCAGATCGACTTCCGCAAGACCGGCTACGGCTTCTTCGGGGTCATGAGCGCGCGGATCCTCTCGATCTACGGCGGCTACAACTGGGGCGACGGCATCCTCTACGCGGACGACCCGTATCTCGGCCGCTCGACCATCGGCAACGTGAACTTCCGCTTCCAGCCCACCTCGCGGCTGCGCACCGAGTTCAACATGGTCTCGAGCGACTTCGTCAATCCGCTCGACGGCGCGGGCATCTTCCACGTCAAGATCTTCCGCACCCGCACCACCTACCAGTTCACCGATCGGCTGCTTGCGCGCCACATCGCCGAGCACAACACGCAGTCGGTGACGGTCGGCAACAACATCCTCTTCACCTACCGCATCAACGCCGGCACGGTCGTCTTCCTCGGCTACGACGACCGCTTCCAGCGCGGCACCCGCATCGACAGCCTGCTGTTCCCGTTCACCTCGCTGCAGCGGACGAACCGGGCGTTCTTCGGCAAGCTGTCGTACCTGTTCCGCTACTGACCCGCGCCCCGTGAGCGTTCTCGCATGCAGGTGAAAGCGGCGGATATCGATTATTCGATCCGGGTCGGCAGGAGCAAGGAAACAATCGACTCCCCCTCGACCAGCGGTCTTCAGGAACCGTTCCGATCGGTACGGCTGTGCGCTCGTCGACGCGGCATCGACGCGCAGCCACCGTTCGGGTCATGATGGTAGGTACGGCAGGTCATCTGCCCCCGAGAGGAGCACGCCATCCGCAAGCAATTGGATTTCCGGGTCGAGGGCCTCGACTGCAACGAGGAGGCCGCGCTGCTGCGGGACGCGCTCGGGGACCGCGAGGGGGTCCACGGGGTCTCGTTCCACGTGGTCGACGGCCGCATGACCGTCGATGCCGACACCGACGCCTTCGGCCCCGACCAGGTCGCCGCGGCCGTCTCCCGGTTGGGGATGCGCGCCGTGCCCTGGGACGCCGCGCCGCGGGTCGAGTCGTGGTGGGAGGCGCACGGCCGCCACGCCCTGGTGGCCACCAGCGGACTGGCGCTGATGGGCGGCCTTCTCCTGCACATCGTAGTGGCCGGCGGCGGCGTCCTGGAGACCCTGCTGGCCCACGCGCACGGGGCGCACGGCATCGACCGGTCGGTCTTGCTGCTGCTGCTCGCCGGCATCGTCGCCGGGCTCTTCCACTCCGCGCCCAAGGCGGTGGCGTCGCTGGTCCGCCTGCGGCCGGACATGAACGCGCTCGTGCTGGTGTCGGTCATCGGCGCCCTGTTCCTGGCCGAGTGGGCCGAAGCCGCCGTGCTGGCCTTCCTCTATGGGCTGTCGGGGCTCCTGGAGAACTGGAGCGCGCGGCGGGCGCGCAACGCCATCGGCTCGCTGCTGCGCATCACCCCGGCGACGGCGGCGGTGGTGCACGGCGACCACGAGCACAGGATGCCGGTGGACCGCGTCGCGGTCGGCGCGCACGTGCGCGTGCGACCGGGAGAGCGCATCCCGTGCGATGGCGTGGTGACCGACGGCAGCTCCTACGTCGACCAGGCGCTGGTCACCGGCGAATCGATGCCGGCCTGGAAGACGACCGGCAACGAGGTGTTCGCGGGGACCGTCAACGGCCACGGCGTGGTCGAGCTGCGCACGACGCGGGCCGCGTCCGACACCATGCTGGCCCGCATCACCCGCATGGTCGGCGAGAGCCACCACCACCGGGCGCCGACCGAGCGCTTCATCGATCAGTTCGCGCGCTACTACACGCCACTGATGTTCGCGGTGGCGTTCGCGGTGGGGGCGTTTCCCCCGCTGCTGCTCGGCGGCGACTGGGAGCACTGGTTCTACCAGGCGATGCTCATCCTGTTGATCTCGTGCCCGTGCGGGCTGGTGATCTCGACGCCGGTGACGATCGCCGCGGCCATCACGTCGGCCACGCGGCACGGCGTCCTGATCAAGGGCGGCTCGCATCTGGAAGAGCTGGGACGCCTGCGCGCGATCGCCTTCGACAAGACCGGCATCATCACGCGCGGCGAGCCGGACGTGCGCGATCTGCGCCCCGTGGGCGGCCGCACCGAGGACGAGGTGCTGGCGAGGCTGCTGTCCATCGAGCTGCGCAGCGAGCATCCCCTGTCGCGCGCCATCGTCCGCCATGCTCGTGAGCGCGGCGTGGAGCCGGCCGAGCTGACCGACTTCGCGGCCATCGAGGGGCGCGGCGCCGAGGCGGTGATCGACGGCAAGCGGTTCTGGGTCGGCAGCACGCGTTTCGCCCGTGAACGGACTGCGCTCGACCGATTCGAAACCGAGCTCACCAGGATGCAGCGCGCCGACGAGACCGTCGTCGTCTGCGGCGCCGGGGACGACGTCTGGGCCCTGGTCGCGATAACGGATCCGGTGCGCACGGAGGCGCCCGCCAGC
The DNA here is from genome assembly GCA_963662835.3 of Vicinamibacterales bacterium. GTDB lineage: Bacteria > Acidobacteriota > Vicinamibacteria > Vicinamibacterales > UBA8438 > WTFV01. The sequence goes on along the minus strand of CAXXVU020000002.1, from coordinate 2,910,723 downwards.
GTGGCGCAGATCCACGGCCAGGGACTCCGGTCGGCTCTGCTGACCGGCGACAACGCGGCGACCGCCCGCAGCGTCGGCGACCGCGTGCAGGTGGAGGACCTGCGCGCCGAATTGCTGCCCGACGGCAAGGCGGACGCCATCCGGGAGCTCATCGCGCGCCACGGGCCGACCGCGATGATCGGCGACGGTATCAACGACAGCCAGGCGCTGCTGGCCGCCTCGGTCGGGATTGCGATGGGCGGCAACGCCACCGACGTCGCGGCCGAATCGGCCGACGTCGTGCTGATGCAGGACGATCTGCGGAAGCTCCCCTTCCTCGTGGGCCACGCCCGCCGGACCCGGCGGGTGATCATCGAGAACGTCACCGTCGCCCTCGGCGCAAAGGCGCTGTTCCTGGCGTTCATGGCCTTCGGCGCCGCGACGCTGTGGATGGCGGTGGCCGCCGACATGGGCGCTTCGCTGCTGGTCACCTTCAACGGCCTGCGGATGCTGCGGCCCGCATGGGTCGGAGGCGAGAGTTTGTCGGAACCGGCCCTGGCGGGGGCCGGGCAGGAAGGGTAGACCGCAGCGTGGCTGCCGGACGCCGCCGACCATCCATCCGATGTCGAAGCCGCTTGATTCGCGGCGCCTTCAGTGACGGTCGGTCGCCTTGCCGGATATGATGACAGGACATCAGGCGTCCTACTGGTTGCACGGGTTCCTGCGGCAGGAGCTGCTGTTCGTCGACGACTACCCGAGCCTGAAGCTGCTGTGCTGGAATCGGCGCACACCGATGACCCGGCGGGCGAAAGGAAGGGTTTGCGACCCTATACGATTGCGGCCCGGCCGCCGCCTTCGTCGCGCACACGGACACTGGTGCGCCGGCGGCGGCGTACTATCCGGGAAACGGCCTCCGTGCGTTCTTCCGGCGTCAGGCTGAACCGCACGCCGTCCACCGCCTCGCGAACTTCGCCGGCCGTCAGGCCGCCGAGAACGTTCGATGCGGCGAGCGCGCGCGGCGGCGCCCCGGAATGCAGCGCAAGGAACTCCACCCGCAGCTCCCGGGTCCCCTTGCGCCCGCGCAGCCGCCAGAGCTCGCGCACGCCCAGGTCGGCGTAGCGTTCGATCCTGCCCTCGTCCGCATGCGTGATCTCGACCTCGACCACGAGATCGGGGGGAGTACCTTCGAAGAAGCTGTCGGCCGCAGCTTCTCCGGCGACCAGGGCCGCCCGATAGGCTCTGGCGCGTTCGCCGACGTAGAACGCGCAGTCGGCCTCGAGTCCGGTGCCGGGAGGATCGCTCTGCCCGCGCAGGCGCGTGGTCCGGAGTCCCATCGACGCGCCGGTTACGGCGCCCGCTACGGTATCGACGATGTGATCGAGAATTCTGGCGAGGTCTTCGTGGAGGCGCGAGGGGGCCATCAGAACGACGAGCCCGCGCACCGGGTCGAGGCAGACTCGACCGAACCACCGGTTCCAGTCGATGGCGGCCAGCGCGGTCACCGTCCCGGCGTCGGCGTGCAGGACGTGGACACCGGATCCCAACGGCCCCGTGTGCAGGGTGGCCGGGTTGTCGATCACGGCTGGATGGTAGTGGACTTCCACCACACTCAATGTAGCACGCGGTGTCGCGCCTGGCCGGGGCACGCAAACCGGAAGCGCCCGTGGCCGTCGTTCTCGGTCATGTCGCGACCCACGCACTCTATGATGCCGGAACAACCCCCGTTTGCCCCGCCTGAACAGCAGACGGATCGGACCGCCGCGGAACTTGACACGTTGATGTCCTCCAGCTCCTCCCAGCGGTCGAGAAGCTCGGCATCCAACCCTCCAACCCGCAGATGCTGGCAGATGCCATGGAATGCGGGCACGAGCACGCTCGCAACGCCCGGCGCGTTGTTGCGCCCCGCGAACGGGTCGATCTAGAGTCCAGTGCACTTCGGCTCCCGCGCTCCGGGTGCACCGCACACATACAGTTGACGGAAGACGATGCCCGGCCGGGGCCGCGCGGGCGGCGGCCGGGTAGCCAGGAGGCAGCATGGACAGCAAGGCATCGGCGGTCTGGAAGGGCGACCTAAAGGGTGGCAGCGGCACGATCTCGGCCAACAGCGGCGTCCTGTCCGGCGCCGCGTTCACGTTCGCGACGCGGTTCGAGGGCAGCCCGGGGACGAATCCCGAGGAGCTCGTCGCGGCGGCGCACGCCGGCTGCTACTCGATGGCGCTGTCGAACGAGCTCGCGAAGGGCGGCAACACGCCGGACCACGTGAGCACCACCGCGACGGTGACGATGGAGCCGGTCGAGGGCGGGGTCGCGGTCACGAAGATCCACCTCGAGTGCTCGGCCAGGGTGCCCGGCATCAGCCAGGCCGCTTTCGACGAGACGGCGAACGGCGCGAAGGTCGGCTGCCCGATCTCGAAGCTGATGAACGCCGAGATCTCACTGAACGCGGTTCTGGAGTCCTAGTCAGGCCCGGTTGGGCGGCAATCGGAGCCGCAGGCGACGATTGTCGCGCCAGTCCCTATGCGGCCGGTCCGGCCCTCCGCGGATTACCGGGAGGCGCCGGACCTCGCCGCGTATACTGTTCGCTATGCACACCCGTCGCGCGGTTGCGCGGATGGTTGCGGCCGGCGGCTTGGCGGCGGTCTTCTCGCTGACCGCCGCGCCGACGTCGACCGCTGCTCCTGCCTTGCTCGGCGCCCAGCCGGCGGAGGCGGCGCTGTACCGGTGCACAGGGGAACGCACGGTCGCGGCGGCGACGCTGGGACTGGACCTGTGCGACGCGGAGCCGACGCCGCTTCTGGCCCGGCGCGCCGAGCCGGACAATCTGCAGACCCGGCAGGGAGCGCTGGTCGTCGAGGTCGACGACGGCAGCATCGCGGCGTTGGCGGGCGTACAGCCGGGGGACATGATCTACCGCGTCGCAGGCGTCGACGTGCCGGGCGCCGAAGACGCGGGAGCCGGCCTGGCGCACGTCGGCACCGATAGCGACACGCAGATCAACTTCCTGCGACGAGGGCGTCCCTACCGGATCAAGTTGCGGCGCTGACGCCGTCACGCCCTCGGCACAGCCCGTTGCCGGACTTCGGTTGCTGACGCAGTCACACCCCCGAGACGCCTCGCAGGCTCGGGGTTTCGGCCCATCCCGTCCTCACCATGACCTTGCCTCCCAGAGCTCCGCTTCGCTCCGTTCCGCGGCGCAAGCTCCTCTAGAATGGGGCATGGCTGCACACTTGCCCCGCGTGGACCGCCGGACCTTCCTTTCCCTGACCGGCGCCGCCATCGGTGCGGCTCCGTTTCACGCGCTGGCCGGCCGGGCCGCCGGGGCCGCCCGCGGCCAGTCGCCCGCCGGAAGCCGGACACCGGGCGAGGTCGGCTACGGCCCGCTGCGGCCGACCCGGGACGAGACGACCGGCCTGCCGTTGCTGCACCTCCCCGCAGGCTTCCGCTACCTGACGTTCGGCTGGACCGGAGACCCGCTGGCCGACGGCCGGGCGACGCCCCCGGCACACGACGGCATGGCGGCTTTCGCGGCAACCGGCACCCGGATCCGCCTCATCCGCAATCACGAGGTCCGTGCGGGAGGGGCGTTCGCCGACCGGCCGCTCTACGACGCCGGCGGCGGCGGCGGTACGACGACGATCGAGTTCGATACGGCGACGGGCTCGGAAGTCGAGGCCTGGACCAGCCTCGCCGGGACGGCTGTCAACTGCGCGGGCGGCCCGACGCCGTGGGGATCGTGGCTCACCTGCGAGGAGACCGTGCTCGGGCCGGGCGCCGATCCCTCGTTGCGCCAGCGGTTCGCGATCCCGGACTACGAGCGGCCGCACGGGTACGTCTTCGAGGTCCCGGCCGACGGAGCCGCGGCGGCGGAGCCGTACCGGGCGATGGGCCGGTTCGTGCACGAGGCGGTATCCATCGATCCGGCGACCGGCATCGTGTACGAGACCGAGGACCAGGGAACCTCGGGGTTCTATCGGTTCCTGCCCGACGAGGCCGGCGTTCTCTCCGCCGGCGGGCGCCTCGAGATGCTCTGCATCGCGGACACGCCGCGAGCCGATCTTCGCACCGGCCAGTCGGCGGGGATCTGGCGGCCGGTGTCCTGGGCCCCAATCGACGATCCGGACCCGGCCGAGGTCGACGAGGGCAGCGTGTTCGGGCAGGGCGTCGCCGGAGGCGGGGCGGCCTTCGCCCGGCTCGAAGGCACCTGGTACGGCGACGGCAGAATCTACATCGTGTCGACCACCGGCGGCGAGGCCGCGGCGGGCCAGGTCTGGGAGTACGATCCGCGCGGCGAGCGGCTGCGGCTGATCTTCGAGTCGCCCGGGAAGGACGTGCTGGACATGCCCGACAACCTCTGCGTGAGCCCGCGCGGGGGCCTCGTGCTGTGCGAGGACGGCGACGTGGACAACTTCGTCCGGGGGCTCACGACCGACGGCTCGATCTTCTCCTTCGCCCGGAACAACGTCGTCCTCGACGGCGAGAGGAACGGCATCTCCGGCGACTTCCGCGCCCGCGAGTTCGCCGGGGCCACCTACAGCCCCGACGGCCGCTGGCTCTTCTTCAACGCGCAGACGCCGGGCATCACGTTCGCGGTGACCGGCCCGTGGGCCGACGGTCCCCTGTGAGCGCGCTCGGAGCCGCTCCCGGTTCCCCGCCGTGACCGGCCGGTTCGGGTTGCCCTCGCGCTATCCTCGCCAGGTGAGCCATCCACGAACCAAGCTCTTCCGGACCGCGGCGCTTGCGGGCCTGTTCTGGCTGCTCGGCGCATCAGGGTCCCTCGCCCATCCACTCTCGTTCACGGAGGTGACGCTCAGGCTCGGCGCCGACGGCGCCTTCGAAGCGGACCTCATCTACGACCTGGACGCCCTCGCCCTCGGCGCCCCCATCGACACGGACGACGCCGAGCTGGCGGCGGCGCTGGAGGGCCTCTCGCCGGACGCACTCGAGACGCGTCTCGCCCGGCTGCGACGCCTGTTCGAACGGCGCGTGCGGGTCCGCTTCGACGGCGATCCGGCCCCGTTCGACGTCTCGTTCCCCGACCACGGCACGCCGCGTGCGACCGAGGCCGACATCCCCACCGTGCTCGGCCTGACCGCCCGGCTCCGCGGCGCGATCCCGGAAGGGGCCGCCACCGTCGGGTTCTTCGCGTCCCGGGCATTCGGCGAGGTCCACCTGACAATCGTCGACCCGGCGCGCGGAATCGAGGCGCGCTCGGTGCTCGAGGCCGGGGCCCGCAGCGACCCCCTGGATCTGACCGTGCCGGTCGCGCCGCCCGGCCGCGCCGAGGTGGCAGCGGGCTACCTGCGCCTCGGGTTCATCCACATCGTCCCGGAGGGACTCGATCACATCCTGTTCGTGTTGGGACTGTTCCTGCTGAGCGCTCGGCTCCGGCCGCTCGTCTGGCAGGTGACGGCGTTCACCGTGGCCCACGCCGTGACGCTGACCCTGGCGGCGCTCGATGTCGTGGCGTTGTCGCCCCGGCTGGTCGAGCCGCTGATCGCGCTGTCCATCGTCTACGTGGCCGTGGAGAACGTCCTGACGGATCGGATGACCCGCTGGCGGCCGCCCGTCGTCTTCGGGTTCGGACTGCTGCACGGGCTCGGCTTCGCCGGGGTGCTCGGCGAGCTCGGGTTGCCCGAACAGGAGCGCCTGCTGGCGCTCGTCAGCTTCAACGCCGGGATCGAGCTGGGTCAACTCGCCGTGATCGCCGGCGCCGCGCTGGCGTGCGGCTGGTTCCGCTCCGAACCGTGGTACCGGACCCGGCTGGTGGTGCCGGCCTCGGCCGGCATCGCCCTGGTCGGGCTGGTCTGGGCCGTCGAACGCGTACTCTCGTGACCTGGATCGGCGGGTCAGCCGGACACGCGGGCGGGCCTGCCGGCGACCAGGCGGCCGACCGCCTTCAGCTTGCTCCAGAAGAAGTCGAACTGCCCGAGGAGCGTGCCGTAGGCGAGGAGCAGCACCTGGTAGACGGGCAGCATCACGACCAGATACACCGCCCATTGCAGCCACCCGGGCGCCGTCGCGGGCATGATGAACGCCATCACCGGGCCCTTCAACTGCAGCGTGGTCATGCCGGCGAGGGAGAAGGCCAGCAGGATGGCGACCAGGCCCCAGAAGCCGACGCCCCACCGCGCCTTCATCCGGTCGAAGACGCTCAACGGCCCGCGCTCCGAAGACCGGGTGTCCATGGCCCCGGCAAGCGGTCAATCCAAGGTGACGTAGCGCTCAAAACGTGCAACCTCCTCGTCGCCGATGTACTGCCCGACTGCGCAACGGAACCGCACGATATCACGGCATGACGGTACGGACGGAACAGCGCCGCGACCTGATGGAGCGCCGCCAGGACATTTTGAGAATGGGTCTCAATATCACATTTGAACGAAGCGTATACCCGACCGGATCGGTCGGTCAAGAGGAAGCGGCGGAAGCGCGGTCCGGCCGGCACCGGGCGGCGTGATAAAATCTCTCGCCGCGGATCGAACACTCCATGTCAATGAAGGATTGCCGGATGACCAAGACCGCTCACAGCGCCGTCCTGCGCGTGGCCGTCCTCGTTCCGTGCCTCGTGTTCCTGGCTGCCGCCGCGACAGCCCAGGACTGGCCGAGCTGGCGCGGCCGGCTCCAGACCGGCGTCTCGGATCAGACCGGACTCGTGTCGAGCTGGTCGGTGGACGGCGAGAACCTGATCTGGTTCCAGGAGTACATCGCCCGTTCGACCCCGGCCGTCTTCGACGGGCGCGTGTGCGCCAACGGCCGCACCGGCGACGGCGTCGAGAAGAAGGAAATCGTCACCTGCTGGAACGCCGAGAACGGCTCGAAGCTGTGGGAGCACACCTTCAGCGTCCTCAACACCACCGTCCCCTTCAACCGGGTCGGCTGGGGCAGCGTGACCGGGGATCCCGAGACCGGCCACCTCTACGCGCTGAACGTCGACGGCCACCTGCACTGCTTCGACCGCGACGGCGACGTCGTGTGGAGCTGGCGCCTGTCGGAGGATCTCGGGCGCGCGTCCGGCTACGGCGGGCGGACATCGACGCCGATCATCGACGAGGACCGGCTGATTCTCGGCGTGATCGGCTCGGCCTGGGGCAGCCTCGGCGGCCCGCCGCGGCACCGCTACGTGGCGTTCGACAAGCTGACCGGCCGCGTCCGCTGGGTCTCGACGCCCGGCGGCCAGCCGGCCGACCTGAACACGCAGTCGGTCCCGATCGTCGCCGTCGTCAACGGGCAGCGGCTGATCATCGACGGCAACGCCGACGGCCACATCTACGCGATCCAGGCGCGCACCGGCGTCAAGGTCTGGGAGTTCCACCTGAGCCAGCGCGGCATCAACGTGTCGCCGGTCATCGACGGCACCACGGTCTACGTCGCGCACAGCGAGGAGAACATCGACCAGGGCACGATGGGCCGCATGGTCGCGATCGACGCGACCGGCAGCGGCGACATCACGTCCACCGGCGAGCTGTGGCGCGTCAACGACCTGGCGGTCGGGTTCTCCTCCCCGCTCATCCACCACGGCACCCTGTACGTCATCGACAACTCCGCGAACCTGGTCGCCCTCGACGCCGCCAGCGGGAATGTCCGGTGGGAGTACAGCATCGGCAACGTGGGCAAGTCCTCGCCGGTCTGGGCCGACGGGAAGCTCTACCTGACCGAGACCAACGGCAACGTGCACATCCTGCGGGTGGACCCGGACGGTCCGACAGCTCTCGATCACGACGAGCTCCGGGTGGCGGACGGCCGCTACGCGGAGATCTACGGTTCGTTCGCCCCTGCCTACGGCCGGCTCTACGTCACCGCCGAGTCGGGCATCTACTGCATCGGCGATCCGGACGCGGCGTTCGACGCCACGCCGGCGGCGAGCCCGGCGCTGGGCGCAGAGACGCCCTCCACCGGCACCGTCGCGAGCCTCCAGGTGGTGCCGGCGGAGGTCATCGCGGCGGCCGGCGAGACCATCAACTTCCGGTTGCTCGCTTTCGACGAGAACGGGCAGCCGGTGGACACGCCTTCCGCCACCTGGGCGCTCGACGGGCTGACCGGGTCGCGCCTGCGCGTCAACGGCGAGTTCCAGTCGAGCCCGCAGTCGACCAACCAGGCCGGGCAGGTGGTCGCGACGGTCGGCGGCGTTTCCGCCGCGGCGCGCGTACGGATCTTCTCGCCGCTCCCCTGGACCGAGAACTTCGAGAACGGCCGGCCGCCGCACTGGATCGGCGGAGGCGGGAGCCTGGCCGCGGTCGAGCTGGAAGGCGACCAGGTGTTCCGCAAGGGCCCGTCGCGCACCGGCATCCACCGCCATGCGCTCTACGTCGGCCCGTCGTACCTCTCGAACTACACCGTGCAGGCCGACGTGATGTCGACGCAGAGGGGCCGCCGCCGGCCGGACATCGGGCTGATCAACAGCGGCTACACCATGGACATGCAGGGCAACCACCAGCGCATCGAGGTCCGCTCGTGGGCAGCCGAGCTGCGCATGGCCGACCGCTTCCCCTTCGCGTGGGAGCCGAACGTCTGGTACACCCTGAAGCTGCGCGTCGACACCGACGACGAGCGCGCGCTGATCCGCGGCAAGGTCTGGCCGCGCGACGAGGCCGAGCCGGACGACTGGACGGTCACGCTCGAGGATCCGGAGCCGGTGCGCGCGGGAAGCCCCGGCCTCATCGGCTACTCGCCGATCGACATCTACTACGACAACGTCCGCGTGATGGAGAACCCATGACTCGACAGGCTTTGATTCTCGCCACCGCCGTCCTGCTCGCCGTCGCCGCCACCGCGTCGGCGCAGGACGTCGCGATGTTCGGCAACACGCCGTCCCGGAACATGGCGTCCGGCGACACCGGCATCCTCAGCGAATGGGACGTCGACACCGGCATGAACGTGCTCTGGTCACAGCCGGTCGGCTCGCAGGCCTACGGCGGTCCGGTCGTCGCCAACGGCCGCGTCTACGTCGGCACCAACAACGAGGGGCGCCGCGATCCGTCGATCGAGGGCGACAAGGGCGTGGTGATGGCGTTCGACGCCGCCACCGGCGACTTCATCTGGCAGATGGTGCACCCGAAGCTGACGACCGGCCGGGTGAACGACTGGCCGCTGCAGGGCGTCTGCTCCACCGCGTTCATGGAGGGCGACCGCATCTACTACATCTCGAACGAGGCGCACGTCGTCTGCCTGGACGCCAAGGGCCTGGCCGACGGCAACGACGGGCCGTTCATGGACGAGATCGAGACCGGGCCGTTGGCGGGCGACGTCATCTGGTCGTACGACATGATCGGCGAGCTGGACGTCTTCCCGCACAACCTCGCCACCGGGTCGCCGCTCATCATCGGCGACGTGCTCTACGCGGTGACGAGCAACGGCGTCGACGAGGGACACGTCAACATCCCGTCGCCCTTCTCGCCCGACTTCATCGCGCTCGACAAGAACACCGGCGAGCTTCTGTGGGAAAGCAACCCGGTGGGCGAGAACGTGCTGCACGGCGCCTGGACGAACCCGGCCTACGCGGAGATCGACGGCCGCGGGCAGGTCATCTTCCCCGGCGGCAACGGCGTGGTCTACGCCCTCGACGCCGAGACCGGCGAGCTGATCTGGGAGTTCGACTGCAACCCCAAGGACTCCGAGTGGATCCTCGGCGGCCGCGGCACGCGCAACAACATCCTCGCGACGCCGGTGGTCTACGACGACAAGGTCTACATCGGGGTCGGCCAGGACCCGGAGCACGGCGAGGCGCCCGGCCACTTCTATGCGATCGACGCCACCGGCACCGGTGACGTGACCGACAGCCACTTGGTGTGGCACCGCGGCGGCGAGGACTTCTACCGGACCATGTCGACCGCGGCCATCGCCGACGGCGTGCTCTACATCTCCAGCCTGTCCGGCTTCCTGCATGCGCTCGACCCGCAGACCGGCGAGCACTTCTGGACGTACGACACCTTCGCCGCCGTCTGGGGCTCGCCCTTCGTGGTCGACGGCAAGGTCTTCCTCGGCGACGAGGACGGCGACGTGGTGGTCCTGCGGGCCGGCCGGGAGATGGAGCTCCTCGGGGAGTACAACCTCGGCGCCGCCGTCTACTGCACGCCCGTCACGAAGGACGGGGTGCTCTACATCCTGACGCGGAACCGCATCTGGGCGTTCCAGGAAGGCGCGCAGTCGGAGCCGTTCTAGACCCACATGGTCCTGACGCCGTCGACGATGCTGGAACTCGGGACGCGGGCGCCCGACTTCACGCTGCCCGACGCCCACGGCAACCCGGTCGCGCTGGCGGAGTTCGCCGGCGCGCCGGCCACCGTGATCGTCTTCCTGTGCAACCACTGTCCGTACGTGAAGCACCTGAAGACGGCGCTGGCGGAATTCGCGCACGAGTATGCGACGCGCGAGGTCGCGGTCATCGGCATCAACTCCAACGACGCCGATACGCATCCGGAGGACGGCCGCGAGGCGATGGTCGGGGACATCACCGAGTTCGGCTACGCCTTTCCCTACCTGGTTGACGCCACGCAGGCGGTCGCCAAGGCCTACCGCGCGGCGTGCACCCCGGACTTCTACGTGTTCGACGCTGACCTGCGCCTCGTCTACCGGGGGCGATTCGACGAGAGCCGGCCCGAGAGCGACGTTCCGGTGACCGGCAGAGACCTGCGCGCGGCGGTGGACACCGTGCTCGCCGGCCAAGCGCCCGCCGGCGAGCAGACGCCGAGCATCGGCTGCAACATCAAGTGGAAGCCGGGCAACGAGCCCGACTACTTCGGTTAGTTGGTCGACCGCCGGCGGCGTGCCTCCGCATCCCGCGGGCTCGAAACCGCTGACACCCCTGCTCTCCCGCGTGCGGCGTGTCACTCGACGCGAAGGTCGCCGGCATGCCTCGCCCAGCGGAAACGATCTAGACTGATACTAGTCGTTTCGACTGGTCGAATCCGACGGTCGAGGACGACGACCGGAACGCCTCCCTCGCTTACCATCGGAATCAGCTCGGTGGTCGTCCGCTCGCCGGCGCGGAGGAAGACGAACCTGGCCGGCTCGCCCACCTGACCGACTACTCCCTGACCCTCGGGATCAGCTCGGTGGTCATCCGCTCGCCGGCGCGGAGGAAGACGACCTCGGACGGCTCTCCCACCTTCAGCAGGTCGAGCGCGTACATGTAGTCGTAGATGTTCGTGACGGCCTGCCCGGCGAGGCCGACGATGACGTCGCCGCCCTGCAGGCCGGCTGCCTCGGCCGGGCCGCCGCCGATCACCCCCGAAATGGAAAGGCCCTCGACCTCCTGCGTGTAGTCGGGAATGGTGCCGGTGAAGATGCGCATCGTCGCGCCGCCCCCGCGCTGCTGCACGCGTTCCACGCGGATGAAGTCGGGAGCGTCCGGCCGGTTCGCGAGATTCGCGGCCACCGCCGTGGCGAGGTCGACGATGAGATCGAGCCCTTCGTAGTCGAGCGTGTCGGCGTCGTCGGTCGGCCGGTGGTAGTCCTCGTGACTGCCGGTGAAGAAGTTCAGGCTGGGCACCTCGGCGGCGTTCAGGCTCCCGACGTCGGTGGGCAGGTAGGGATCAGCAACGAACGTGAGGTCGAGCCCGACCGGAGCGTTCAGCTCCTCCGCAAGGTCGGTCCAGACGGAGCTGCTGCCGACCGCCTGCAGATTGAGCGAGTCGTCCTCCAGCCGGCCGACCATGTCGAAGTTGAGGTAGGCGGCAATACGGTCCATGGGCACCGGCGCCTGCGCAACGAAGTCCGCGGACCCCAGCAACCCCAGCTCCTCGCCGGACCAGAACGCCAGGATCACCCCTCGGCCGCGGTCGGCGGCGGCCAGCCCGGCGCCCGCCGACAGCACGGCGGCCACGCCGGAGGCGTTGTCGTCGGCGCCGTTGTGAATCTGCCCGGCCTCGTCGCCGCGCGCCAGCGAGTCGCCCCCGCGCCCGCGCCCGAGGTGATCGTAGTGGGCGCCGAGCAGCACGTACGGCTCGTCGAGCGCCTCGGTGCCGGTCGGCGGCAGGTAGCCGATCACGTTGTAGCCGGTGGCCTCCCGCCGTTCCAGCTTCGCTTCGATGACACCCTCCAGCGGGAGATCGAAGCCGGTGACGTGGGGGTTGGCGGTATCGAGCGAGGCCTGCACCGCCTCGATGGGCTCCCCGGCGCTCTCGATGATCGCCGCACCGAGCTCGCCGTCCACGGTGGCCGCCACGATGCGCGAGTCGCTGACCGCGGTGTCGAAGGTCAGGGGGACCAGCGCCCCGGCGTTGGGCGATCGCGGCCCGGTGACGACGATGAGCCCCGCGGCGCCCCGCTCGCGCGCCGCCAGCGCCTTGTAGCGGAGACCCGCGTAGCGCGCCAGTGTCGCACGCAGCTCGCCCTCCGTGTCCTCGGGAAAGTAGCGGAACACGACGACGATCTTGTCCGTGACGTCCAGCGTGGCGTAGCTGTCGTAGCCGAAGTCGTCCGTCTCCGGCACCGAGAGGCCGTAACCGGCGAAGACGAGCTGGCCCTCCGCGCGCCCCGTATCCGAGAACGACAGGGCCCGGACGGATGGGCCCTCGCCCTCGGGTCCGACCTGCAGCGTCAAGTTGCTTCCCCTGAGCTCGATCGTCGTGCCGGTGTCGGTCACGCCCGCCGTGTAGGAAAAGGCCTGCCGGAAGCCGCCCACGCCCGGCAGCGGCTCCGCCCCGATGGCCCCGAGCTGCTCGATGAGGTAGTCGGCCGCCATGCGGATGCCCGGCGACCCGGTCAGCCGGCCTTCCAGCCGATCGTCCGCGAGGTACTCGACGATCGCGCGGGTGTCGAGCGACGCCGTCTCCTGCGCGGCGGCAAGCCCCGGAACGCCGAGCGGCACGAGCAGCGTCAACAGCAAATGGTGCGTCCTGGTCGATGACATCTGTGTTCCTCGCGGCCGGTCATGAACCGGCCCAACGGCTCATGGGAGCCGCACCACGCGGGATCCAAGGCGCAGGGAGCGCGAGTCGGCTTCCCACGCGAACGCATAGGTCTCCAGATCGGACAGGTAGCGGCGCACTCCGGTGCGCGCGTCGACCACCTCCACCCACGTCGTCCGGTCGTTGGAGACGATGAACGCCAGGGCCGAGGCATCGGGCGCCCACCGGGGGCCGCTCAGCGTGCGGTGCTCGAAGCCGGTCGGCGACCCGTCGAGGCGCCGCAGGTCGACCAGATGCGTCGTCCGGCGGAGGTCGGACGACAACACCCACAGACCGTCCGGGGCGACGACGGCCAGTCTGTCTCCGTCCGGCGACCAGGCCGGATGGCAGGCCCCCGGACCGAGCGCCACCTGCCGCGTGGTCGTTCCATCCCGTACCCAGACACGGGTGTGCAGGATCGGACGTCCCGCCCGCTCGACGGCCGAGCCCGGCACCTCGGCGCAGATGGCGGCCCGTCCCTTGTGCCACGCGACATCGACCACCCTGAGCGCACCGGGCGGCACGGCCGGAGACCGGGGCGAGCCGTCCGGGTGGCCGCCGCGGTGAGCCGGGGGCTGCACGGTCAGGGTCGGCGCCGTCGCGATCAGCAGCAGGATCGCGGCAAGCACGGGGCGAACCGCGGTCGGGACGAGCGGACGCATCCTGCCCACTCTACCCGATGCGCCCCCTGGCTTGCCGTCCCCGCAAGGAATCACGACGCGGCGGTACCGGCCAGAGCTGCCGCCGGCTGGAGGAGGTCGACCGCCTCGCCCGACAGCGCGCTGACCCGCGGCCCCGGCGTCACGATGCCGGCCAGATTCAGCGGATCCGCCGCGTCGACCCGCACACCCTGCTCGCGGTCCCCGTCGCGGCGCACGATCCGCAGCAGCTCGACCGCGTCGGGCCGCGCGAACTGCTCGCCGACGAAACCGGAGACGAACCGGCCGCCGCGCACCTCTCCGCGCGCCTCCATGTGCCGCAGCGCACCGAGCACGTCACGCCACGGCGGCATGAGCGACTCGCGCCGCACGAGGTCCCGGAACACCACCCCCCAACGCTCCAGCAACTGGCGCGCGAACGCATCCGCCCGCTCCCCTGCAGGACCGCCCTCGGCCGACGCCGCTCCCTCCCCGCGCGCCGGCGCCAGCAGCGCCCACCGCCCCGCGGCGTGACGCGGGCGCGCGGCGCGGAACCGGCCCTCGCCCCGGCGGCGCTTCGGATCGATCAGGGCGCGCAGGTTGTCGAAGCCGTCGGCGGTGACCAGCCCGGCCGCCACGAGCTCCCACAGGCCGTCCTCCACCTCGCTCGGCAGCCGCCCGGTCGCGGAGACCAGCTCGCGCAGGAAGGACGCCCCCCGGCGGCCGAGCGCATCGAGCACCGCCTCGGCCGGGTGGGTCAGCACGCAGCCCGGCCCCTCTCCCGGGCCGGCATCGTCCCCGGCAGGCGGCATCAGCCACTCCAGGTCTTCCCGCAGGAAGAGCGCGACCGGCGCGACCCGGGTCGGCCGTACCCGCCGCCGCCGAGCCGGAGGCCGTGCGGACCCGGCATCGACCTCGACCGCGTCGAAGGCGGGATGCGGCGACAGGCGCCCCCACATCACCTCGCCGGAGAGGCAGAGCCGATCCAGCAGCTCCGGTTCATAGCCTTCGATGCGGGCGGGCAGGACGTGGCGTTCCCAGGCCCCGGCGGACACCTCGCAGCCCTGAAGCTGCCGGACGACCTGCAGCAGCCCGCTCGCCCCGTGCAGGCGAGTGCCGGAGGCCAGCCGCTGCCAGCGGGCGAGAAACCGCACGAGGTCCGCGGTCGACACCGGCGCGATCTCCCGCCGCAGCCGTCCCAGGGTCAACCGATGAATGCGGGCCAGCACGCGCCGGTTGCACCACTCGATCTCGGCCCCCTCGTCGCGGGCCGCGGCGGTGAAGCGCCCGCGCAGCACCTGCCCTTCGCCCTCCAGACGGGCCAGCCCGGCGGCCACGCGCTCGGCCGGCACGGCGAGCAGCGCCGCCAGGTCCGACTCTCTCAGCGGCCCGCTCGAATCGAGCCAGCCGCGCAGCACCTCCGTCGTCGCCGCGTCGGAACCCTCCGGCACGGGCTGATCGACCTCCGGCACGATGGGGTCGAGCCGGCCGTCCGCATGTACGAGCAGCGCCGTGCGGGAGCGCTCGGTGGCCACCCAGAAGACCACCTCGCCGACACGCAGGGACGTCGCGCGATGCGTCTCGACCAGCCGCCCGAACCACGCCCGCCACTGCTCGCGGGGCGGCGCCAGCCCCAGCGTCAGGAGCGCGTCGTGCAGCTCCTCCAGATCGCGCACCACCGGCCACGACTCGGCCGCAACCTCGGCGATCGCCTCGGCGTCGAGCGCGCCGATCTCGCCGCCGTCGTCCCCCAGCGTGCGGCGGAGCTGCACCGCGCGCGCCCGCCGCTCCTCCAGCGGCGCGTCGTCGAGAAAGGCATACGGATTGGCGTTGAGGATCTCGTGCCCGAGCGGCGACGGCTCGGCGGTGTCGACGGCCCGCGTCGCGATCGTTCCCTGCTCGATGCCCGCGATCGCGGCCCGCAGCCCGTCCAGGTCCATCGCCTCGTGCAGGCAGTCGCGGATGGTCTCGTCCACGAGCGGATGGTCGGGGATCCGAATGTCGCCGGTCAGGTTCTCCTGGCACGCCACCTGGTCCGGAAAGACCGCGGCCAGCAGGTCGTCCGAACGCATCCGCAGGAGCGGCGGAGGCACCTTGCGCCCCCCGGCGAAGCGGAGCACGGCCAACGCCCGCGACGCGTTCCACCGCCAGCGCGCCCCGAACATCGGCGCCGGCAGCATCGCCTGCGTCAGCACCTCCTCGACCGTCTCCGGGTGCAGGAAGCGGAACACGACCTCGAGCGGGAAGCTGTGCTGCTCCGACAGCGATATCACGATGCCGTTGTCGGTCGCGGCCGCCTGCAGCTCGACGTTGAAGCTGCGGCAGAAGCGCTTGCGCAGCGCCAGGCCCCAGGCGCGGTTGACGGCCGCCCCGAGCGGAGCGTGCAGCACGAGCTGCATGCCGCCCCCCTCGTCGAAGAAGCGTTCGGCCACCAGGGTCCGGATGGAGGGCACGGCCCCGAGCGCGGCGGCGCCGGCCCGGACGTAGGCCGCCGCCTGCTCCGCCCCGGACTGATCGAGGCCGCACTCGCGGATCAGGAACTGCACCGCGTCGCTGCCGCCGCGGCACGCGTCGTCGGGCGCGGCCAGCCGCTCGCGAACGTCCGACACCTCCTCGGAGAGCTCAGGCGTCCGCCCGGGCGCCTCGCCGAGCCAGAACGGCACGGACGGGGCCGCACCATGCGCGTCCTCCACCCGCAGGCGTCCGGACTCGACGCGGCGGATGCGCCACGATGTCGTGCCCAGCAGGAAGACGTCGCCGGCCATGCTCTCGACCGCGAAGTCCTCGTCGACAGTGCCCACCGTCGTCCCTTCCGGCTCTGCCACGACCAGGTAGTTGGCGTTGTCCGGAA
The DNA here is from genome assembly GCA_963662835.3 of Vicinamibacterales bacterium. Lineage (GTDB taxonomy): Bacteria > Acidobacteriota > Vicinamibacteria > Vicinamibacterales > UBA8438 > WTFV01. The sequence goes on along the minus strand of CAXXVU020000002.1, from coordinate 2,894,371 downwards.
TCGCGCCGCCCGACGTGATGGCCGCCAGCCGCGCCCCCCGCCGCCCGCGCACGATGCCGTTCACCCGGTCGCGGTGCAGCCACGTCCCGCGCCGCCCGCGGGGCGACGCGATCCCGTCCGACAACATCGCCACCACCGCTTCGAACTCGCTCCGCGGCAGGTAGCGATAGGGCGCCGTGCTGCGCGCCAGCGCGAACAGGTCGTCCTCGCGCCAAGCCTCGGTCGCGACCGCGGCCACGATCTGCTGGGCGAGCACGTCGCGCGGCCAAGGCCGCAGCCGGCGCTCGTCGAGCAGGCCGCGCCGAATCGCGCGCACGAGCGCCGCGCACTCGATCAACTCGTCCCGCGTCGTCGCGAAGAAGCGGCCCTTCGGCACGAACGCCCGGTCCACCTTGTGCCCCGACCGCCCGATCCGCTGGAGCGCCACCGCAATCGAGCGCGGCGTGCCGATCTGACACACCAGGTCGACCGACCCCACGTCGATCCCCAGCTCCAGCGACGCGGTCGCGACCACCGCGCGCAGCCGCCCCTCCTTGAGCGCCGCCTCCGCCGTCTGGCGAAGCTGGCGCGACAGGCTGCCGTGATGGGCCAGCACCGCGTCCTCGCCGAGCCGTTCGGCGAGCTGATGGGCGATACGCTCCGACAGGCGCCGGGTGTTGACGAAGACGATGGTCGTGCGATGGGCGCGGGCCAGATCGGCGATGCGGTCGTAGATCTCGCCCCACATCTCGTTGGTGGCGACCACGCCGAGCTCGTCCTGGGGCACCTCCACCGCCAGGTCGAGCTCGCGGCGGTGACCGGAATCGACAATCGCGACCGGCGGCCATCCGCTGGCGCTGCCGTTCGGCGAACCCGCAGTCGCCGGCTCTCCGTCCTCCCCTCGCGCGTCGTCCGCAACGCCCGGGCCGACCGTGACCGGTGCGTCGGCCGACGCGCCGGTAAGAAACCGTGCAACCTCGCCGATCGGCTTGACCGTCGCGGACAGCCCGATGCGCTGCGGCTTCTCCCCGCCGGACTTGACGACCAGGTCGTCGAGACGCGCCAGACTCAAAGCGAGGTGGGAACCGCGCTTGTCGTCGATCAGCGCGTGGATCTCGTCGACGATGACCGTCTCGGCGGTCGAGAGCATCTGCCGGCTCCGCCCGGCGGTCAGCAGGATGAACAGCGACTCCGGCGTGGTGACGACGATGTGGGGTGGACGCCGAACCATCTGCTCGCGGTCCCAGGCCGGCGTGTCGCCGGTGCGGATCGCGGTGCGAATCTCCGGGTACGCCCGGCCGGCGGCGGCCGCAAGCTCCGCCAGCTCGCCGAGCGGCTCCTGCAGATTGCGATGGATGTCGCTGCTCAGCGCCTTGAGCGGAGAGACGTAGACGACCGCCGTGCGATCTTCGAGGGCCTCGCTCGCGGCAAGCGCCACCAGCCGGTCGAGGCAGCTCAGGAACGCCGCCAGCGTCTTGCCGGACCCGGTCGGAGCGGAGATGAGAACGTCGCCGCCGGCCCGGATCCGCGGCCAGGCCTCGAGCTGCGCGGGGGTCGCGGCAGAGAACCGCCGCTCGAACCACGTGGCGGTGAGGGGATGGAAGCCGTCCATCCCTGCACACAGGCGGCCTCCGGTCCGCTCGGTCATCGGTACGGGTGAGGATACTGTCATCGCGCGGCGTCCTTCGGCGGAAAGAGCTGCCAGCATTGTTCGTATTCCGTCTGCAGCCACCCGAGGTCCGCTTCCCGGCTTCAATAGCCTGTTGCATGGCCCGACGGAATGCCGCCGCGCCGATGGCCTGCCCGCGCCCGGCGGGCGGACCCACCGGATCATCGCACCGCGACGTACCGCCGCCGGGGATCGTGCGGTCCCGTACCCAGTTCGCGAACCAGGCCGCGCGCGGCGAGGCGGGCGAGGCGCATGCGCGTGGCGCGCGGCGAAAGCCCGATCGCCGCGGCGATGTCACGCGTGCCGCGGCCGGCGGCGTGCCCCCCGTCGGGAGGCGGCGCCTCCGCCCGGTCCTCCGACGCCGGCTCCAGCAGGCCGAGGATGGCCCGGTCGGTCGGATCGACGGTCACGGTTCCGACCTGATCGGTGCGGATCGTCACCCGCAGGCGGAAGCCGATCTCCTCCCACGTCGGCGGTGCCAGACCGGCATCCCGGCAGGCGGCCATCATGCGCTGGATGCCGCTGCCCCATTGCTCGACCAGTCCGAGCTCATGGAAGACCCGGCCGATGGCCCGGTTGCGCAGTTTCGAGACGCCGAGCGGCAGGTCGGCCAACGTGAGGCCGAACGGCAGCAGCCCGGGATTCTCGACCTCCAGCCGGTCGTCGAAGATCGCGACGCGGATGGGCGCGCCCCGCTGCGAGTAGTCTGCGTGCGCCACCGCGTTGACCACCGCCTCGCGGACCGCGACCGGCGGCAGGTTGGAACGCTTCCGGTGCCGCACCCGGCCGATGGCCACACCATGCAGCGCGTGCTTTTCCACGAAGGCCACGGCCTCGTCGACGGCTCCGACCAGCGGCGTCCTGATGTCCGCGTGGTCCAGGATGACAGCCTTGTCGGTTCCCCCGAAGCGGCCCGCCTGAATCCAGGCGTCGGGGAAGTGCGCGAGACGGTCGCGGCCGAAGAGCAGCACACCGCCCACCGTCGGCACCAGTCGGCCCTGGTGGGGCGTCAGGAGCCTGAGCGTTTCCAGATTCGACCGCGTCAGTGTCCGCACCGGTGCGAAACACTCGGCCGCGACCCGGAAGTCGACCGCTTCCGGGCCGAGGGCCGGCAGCGGTCCTTCATCGAAGGACTCGCCGCCGGCAAAGCGCCGCATCTCGGCCAGGAGCGCCGCATCCGCCCGCCGGTTCGTGGATCCGACGCGCACGAAGGCGCCCGCCTCGAGCCCCGCCCGTGCGATGAAGTGGGGGCGCGCCGGACTCGGATAGGCATGTACGGCGACCACTTGTGTCTGCCGGTACTTCAGGATCTCCACGTCCGGCAGCAGGCGGGGTCTGACCGAGTCGCTGATCAGGTTCGCCACGCGTTCTTCCAGGGTAAGCGGATCGGTGACGCCGAGGACGCACCCGGAGCGATCCTCGACCCCGATCAGGATGACGCCGCCCGAGGTGTTGGCGAAAGCGACAACGGTGCGCAGGAACCGATCCGGCGAGGAAAGATCCCGCTTGAACTCCAGCGTCTTGCCTTCGGGTTGGCGCAACGTCTCCGCGAGATCCATTGCTCGGAAGTGTAACTCTGAAGCAGCCCCGCGCGCCCGGCCTCCGAGCTCGCTTCCCGGCTGGCGTCCCTCGCGGCAGCGGCGGGCGTCCGATCGGCACGTCGCAGTCGCACGCAGCTTCGCTGAGAAGGGCGGCAGGCGGAAATGCGATCCAGGGAGCGGCGCACGCGATAGGATGGACCTGCAGGACTCAGAGGTGGGACGCCACATGAGCCAGGAAGAGCACTACCTCAAGACCGAGCTCTACGAGCTGGTCCGCAGCGACCCTGCGATCTTCGAGTTCCTCCAGGCCGGCTCGCTCGACGGCATCTGGTACTGGGACGTCGAACGGCAGGATCAGGAGTGGATGAGCCCCCGCTTCAAGGAGCTCTTCGGCTACCGCGACGACGAGATCCCGAACACGTCCGAGTGGTGGATGGCCAACATCTTTCCCGAGGACCGCGACGTCGCCCTCGACAACTTCGCCAAGCATCTGTCCGACCCCAGCCACCCGTACGACCAGATCGTGCGCTACCGCCACCGCGACGGCGGCAGCGTGTGGGTCCGCTGCCGCGGTCTCGCGGTCCGGAACGAGCGCGGGGAGCCGATCCGGCTCCTCGGTTGCCACACCGACGTCACGGCGCTCAAGCGCGCGGAGGAGGACCTGCGGCGCCAGGCGGCCGAGCTGCGGGACGCCAGGGACGCGGCCGAACGGGCCAACCGGGCCAAGAGCATATTCCTGGCCAACGTCAGCCACGAGATCCGGACGCCCCTCAACGCGGTGATCGGCACGACGGAGCTGCTCGGCGACACCGGCCTGACGCCGGTCCAGCAGGAGCACCTGGACGCCATCCGCGGTTCGGCCGAGGCGCTGCTCGACATCATCAACGACATTCTCGACTTCTCGAAGATCGAGGCCGGCAAGCTGGTGAGCGAGCAGACCCCGTTCCGCCTGCGCGACCGGCTGGACCACCTGGTGAAATCGCTCGCGCCGCGCCTCCACGGGAAGCCGGTCGCCCTGGTGAGCGATATCGGCCCCGATGCACCGGACGCGCTGATCGGCGACGCCCGCCTGCTGCGGCAGGTGCTCGCCAACCTGCTGTCGAACGCGATGAAATTCACCGCCGACGGCGAGATCGTGCTGCGCGTGCGCCGCGCGGAGCGGATGGACGACGCGGTCACGCTGCGGTTCGAGGTCGCCGATACCGGCATCGGCATTCCACCCGACAAGCAGCAGGTGATCTTCGAGGAGTTCGTGCAGGCCGATGCCTCGACGACGCGGCAGTACGGGGGAACGGGCCTGGGGCTGGCCATCGCGACCCGGCTCGTGGGCATCCTCGGGGGCGCCATCGGACTCGAGAGCGAGCCGGGCCGCGGAAGCACGTTCCACTTCACGGCCCGCTTCGGCCTCGGCGCGGGCGGCGCGGTCGAAACGCCGCGCGACCGCGACCCGATCGTCACGCTCCGGCCGCTCCGCGTGCTGCTGGTCGAGGACAGCGTCGCCAACCAGCGGGTGGCCACCGGCATGCTGGAGAAGGCGCAGCATACGGTCCGCGTCGTCACCGACGGGGCCGCGGCGGTGGAGGCGTACGCGGCCGAGCGGTTCGACGTGGTCCTCATGGACCTCCAGATGCCACGGATGGACGGCTACGAGGCGACGCGGGCCATCCGGCGGCGCGAGCAGGAGCTGGGTGCCCCCAGGACGCCGATCGTGGCCCTGACCGCGCGTGCGTCGATGGGCAACGAGGCGCTCTGCCTCTCCGCGGGCTTCGACAGCTATCTGCCGAAGCCGTACCGCTCCCGAGAGCTCCTCGACGCGATCGCCGCCCAGGTCGGAGGTGCGGCGCCGGATGCCGCGCCCGAGGCCGCGACCGTAGCCTCGCCGCCCGCCGGAGGTCTCGACTGGGACGCCGCCCTCGAGGCCGTCGACGGCGACCACGAGCTCCTCGGAAAGGTGATCGACGGCTTTCTGGGCCAGCAGCCGGCCCTGATCGCCGAGCTCCGGGAGGCGCTCGCGGCCGGTGACCTGCCGGTGGTGAAGCGGGTGGCGCACACCGTCGGCGGGTCCCTGCGCATGTTCCACGGCGCCCGTGCCGTCGCCCTCGCGAACGAGTTGGAGGATCGGTGTCGGGCGAGTTCACGCGACGCCGTGGAGGCCGCCTGGCGCACGCTGGATCCGGAGCTCGCCGGGGTCGTGGTCGAGCTCCGGAACTGGCGCCGGAACCAGGCGTAACAGGAAGAGCGGATTTGGCTTGCATCCTCGTCGTGGACGACTCGGCGGCCGACCGCGAGCTGGCGGGGCACCTGCTGGCGAAGAACGGCTGGAGCGTGCTCCACGCCAACGATGGACGGCAGGCTCTGGCCCGGATGCAGGAGCACGAGGTGGACCTGGTGCTCACGGATCTGGTCATGCCCGATCTCGACGGGCTGGCCTTCGTCGAGCAGGCGAAGATGGACCACCCCCTCGTACCCGTCGTGCTGGTGACCGCCCGCGGCAGCGAGGAGATCGCCGTGCAGGCGCTCGAGGCCGGCGCCTCCAGCTACGTCCCGAAGAAGGCGCTGGTTCGCGATCTCGTCGAGGTGGTCCAGCGCATCCTGGACGCCTCCAGGGAGCACAAGAGCTACACGCGCCTGCTCGGACGGCTGCAAGCGGCGTCGTTCACGCTGGAGAACGACCTCGAGCTCATCTCGTCGCTCGTCAGCTATCTGACGCAGGTGCTGCGGGACTCGGGCATGTTCGGCGAATCCGATTGCCACGGGATCAGCACCGCCCTCGACGAGGCGCTGACGAACGCCTGCTATCACGGCAACCTGGAGGTGCGCTCGGAGATCCGGGAGCATGACACCCGCGCGTACCGCGCGCTCGCCGAGCAACGCCGGCGGACCGCTCCGTACCGCGATCGCCGGATCCGCGTCAGCGTCAACCTCACGTCCGACGCGGCGCGCTTCGTCATCGCGGACGATGGCGGCGGATTCAACGTCGGCACCGTTCCCGATCCGACCGCGCCGGAGAACCTCGCCCGGCCGAGCGGGCGCGGCATCTTCCTGATGAGGACCTTCCTGGACGAGGTGCGATACAACGACTCCGGCAACGAGGTGACGCTGCTGAAGCGGCGCCCGGCGCCCCTTGTGAGCCAGCGCGGCTGACGGGTCGTTGCGGCGGCGTTCGGGGGGATTCAGCGCGCACGGACGACGACGACCGTCTTGTCGTCGCCGGGGTCCGGCGTCCCGCGCTCGAACTCCTCCGCGGCATGGCAGATGTTGCGGGCCAGCTCGGCCGCCGGACGGTCCAGGCGTTCGGTCATCACCGCCCGGACGCCCTCCAGATCGAAGAACCGGTCCGTGTCGTCCTGGGCCTCGGTCACACCGTCGCTGTAGATGACGAGCCGCGCGCCGGCGCGGAGCGTCACCGTCTTCTCCTCCCAGGCGGCGTCGGCGAAGAGCCTCAGAGGCGGCCCGGTCGACACCAGCGCCGATTCGGTCGCGCCGTCGAGCAGCAGGGCCCGGGGATGCCCCGCGTTCACGAACGTGAATCGCCCGGTCGGAAAGGCCAGCACACCGTAGAAGAGCGTGACGAACCGGTCCTGCTCCTGGTCGTGGAGCAGCGCTCGATTGAGCGTGCGCACGAGCTCGATCGGCGTCGCGCACGTCGCGGCCTCCGCCCGCAGGACGCCCTGCGTCTCCGCCATCAGGATTGCGCCCGGGATACCCTTGCCCGATGCGTCGCCGACCGCGATTGCCACGCGGTCCGGCGGCAGATCGATGAAGTCGTAGAAGTCGCCGCCCACCTGGCCGCTGCTGTGCAGGTGCGCGCCGATGTCATGACCCGGAACGTCCGGCACCCGCCCCGGCAGGAACGACTGCTGGACGAACGCCGCGATCTTGAGCTCGTGCTCGAGCCGCTTGTTCTGCTCTGCGAGCAGGCGATGCCGCTCGCGCGCGTACCGGATGCTCCGCACGAGCAGGTCGGCCGTCAGGCGGTCCTTTACGAGGTAGTCCTGCGCACCGCGTTGCACCGCCTTGACGGCGATGTCCTCGTCATCGAGACCGCTGAGCACGATGAGGGGCGTGGCCTTGCCGAGGCCCCGGATCGCCTCGAAGCCGTCGGTTTCGGGCCTGGCCGAGTGCGCCAGCCCCAGCAGGACCAGGTCGTACGAACGCCTGCCGAGCTCCTCCGCCGCCGCGTGCGTCTCGGGCACGGTCTCGACGGCAAACGACGAGGCCGCCGCCTGCTCGAGGACGGCGTTCACGCGGGCGATGTCGTTCGGATCGTCCTCGACGAGGAGCACGCGCACGGGCCGGGCAGGGGATCGACTCGGCAATCGTTCCTCGAACTCAACGCGACGTGAAGCCGTCCAGGGCTTCCGCCTCGGAGCTGAACGTCTCGAACACCAGCTCGAGCTTGGTCGTCACCATCAGGTCCCAGACTCGCTCGGTCAGATTGAGGAGCTTGAGCTGCCCCCCCGCCTTCATTACCGCAGCGCGCTTCGACAGTAGTCCACCGAGCGCCGCGCTGTCGATGAACGCCACGCCTCGAAGATTCAGGATCAGACTGGTACGTCCTGCGTCGATGAGGTCATCGATGCGATCGGCGAGCGTCTCGCTCGCCTCGCCGGCCAGCTTTCCGGAGAGATCGAGAATCGTGACGGGTCCGAGGTCCCGCTGGCCGATCCGCAGCGCCATCGACAGCCTCCCGACCGCATGCTGACCGAAACGCGGCCGGAACGCAACTCCGCGCGGCCGGCTGCCAAGGGCGCCGTCGGGACGGTCGCCGCCACGGGTCGACAACCCGGGCGGCGCCAGGTGCGGCCAGCAGGAAGCCGACACCGTGCAGAGGCCGGGTACGGAGGTCAGACGGGGTTCTCGCGGAAGATGCGGTCGCACACCCGCTGGAACCTCGCCTGAAGCGCATCCGCCTCGGGGCCGGTCAGCGTGCCCAGTCGACGGCGCTCCGCCTGCAGCCGCTTGGCGTCCTCACGGGCCGCCCGGCGCTTGGCCTGCTCGTCGCCGCGTGCGCCCATCGTGTTCGCCGCCATCTGCGCACGCCACCTCCTGGCCAGCAACTCCGCGGGCGACACGCCGGCCTTCTCGCCGCGTGACTCGGCGGCGACGAGCGCCTCGGCTCTCTCGCACAGCCGCGCGAACTGCTTGAGGCGCTGGGCCGGATCGTAGTCGGTGCCGCGGAACTGGTCCGCGTGCACCTCGACGACGCGCGCGACGGCACGGCCGAAACGCGCGGCGAGCTTCCGTTTGATCTCGGGCGGCACCTCGGGCGCACGCCGCCAGCGGTCCTGAATGTCGCGGACGGACTTGACCAGATCTTCGGGAACGGAGCTGCGATCAGCCTCGACCGTGCTCCCGGCGGCCTGCGCTTCCGCTACGGCCGCGCTTCCGCCGGCCTCCGTCCCGGCCTCGCCGGCCGCCTCCGCGCCGGCATCCGCGGTACCCTCGGCGGCGCTCGCATCGGTCTGCCCCTCGTCCGCGGCCTGTGGCTCGGCCGCTGCATCGGTCTGCGCCGCGGCCGCCTGTGGCTCGGCTGCTGCGCCGGACTGCGCCTTCGTTGCAGCCTGCGGCTCGGCCGCTGCGTGGGCCTGCGGCCCCGCATCCTCGGCGCGCGCCGGACCGCTCCCCGACGCACCCGCTGCCGGCGACGCCGCGGGGACCAGCGCTTCCAGTTCCGCGCACAGCGCTTCGCGCACCGCGATATGCTCCCCCGCGACCCGGCGGGCGCCCTCGTTCAGTCGATCGAACACACCGTCGCAGGCCTTCCGAAACCGCTGCCAGACGGCGTCCGACCGATTACGGCGGACCGGACCGACGTTCTTCCACTCGCGCTGGATCTGCTTGACCTCCTCAATCGCCGCCTTGAGGTCCTCGGCCTCCAGAAGCGCCTCGACGCGCACGCACAGCGCCGTCTTCTTCTCGTAGTTGGCGGCCCATTCCTGCTTGCGGCCGGCCAGGTCGGCCTTGCGCCGTGTGAAGAAGGCGCTGCAGGCCTGCCGAAGCCGCCCCCACAGCACCTGCTGCTCCTTGCGCGGCGCCGCCCCGAGCGTCTTCCACTCGGCCTGCAACGCGGTCAGGCGTTGAGCCGTCTTCAGCCAGTCGGTCGACTCGCTCAGCCGCTCCGCCTCCTCCACCAACTGCACTCGCCGGGTCAGGTTCTGCTCCCGCTCCTGGCGTTGGGCCACGAAGAACGGCTCGCACCGCGGATAGACGAGGTCGTGCGCCCTCTTGAAGCGTTCCCAAAGGGCCTGCCCCTTGTCCTGCGGCACATCCGCGACCTGGCGCCAGCGTTTCATCAGAGCGGTGAACGCACGGTTGACCTCCACGTCGGTCATCTCCGGCGCCCCCTCCGGCGGGGAGGCCAGCTTCTCCATCTCCTGGCAGAGCTCCTCCTGCACGCCGAGGTTGGCCCACCGCTGCCAGTCCGCGAAATCCCGCAGCTCACGCACCTTGCCGAGCAGCGTGCCGGCGGCCTCTTTCAGCCGCCGCGTCATCTGGTCGTGGTCGCGGCGCGACGGAAGCAGCGGTGGTTTCTCGAGAGTCTGCCGCGCAATCCGCAACTGGCGCTCGGCTTCGGCAAGGGTCAGCTTCTCGTCGGCGATCGCGGCCTCGACGCCTTCCACCCGCTTGCTCAGGCGGGCCAGATTCTTCTCCCGCTCCTTGTCCCGCTCCGTTCTCGCATCGACCTCGAGCGCGCGATGCCGTTCGTCGACCGCCGACTTGCGGGCCTCCAGCGCCGCCAGTGCGGTTTCCGTCTCCGCGTCGGGCGTCCCGCCGCCCTCCGACAACGCACCCCGCTCGCGGCGCCACGCCAGCTCCAGTACACGCCAACGGCTGCGGCGCTCGTCCGACTCGCGGCCCGCAAGGAGCTGCTCCTGCTCGGCGACCAGCGCCTCCAACGCCTGCAGCCTCTCGCCGCGCCGCAGGAACACCGCATGGCGGGCTTCGCACGCGGTCGCCGCGTCCTCGAAGCGGGTTGCCAGCGCCGTGAACGCAGCCTGCGCTTCGGCAGCAGCGGCCGGATCGACTTCCAGCGCCTCCCACTCCGCACGGGCCTGCCGGAGACCCTCCGCCGCGACGCTGCCCTCCAGCCCCTCGACCCGCTCGCAAAGCGCCGCGTGCGACGCCACGGCAGCGTTCCGCTCGGCCGCGGCGCGATGCGCTTCGACCGCGCTGGCGTCGAGCGCGAGCAGACGGTCTTCCATCGCCCGCCGGGCCGCCGCGAACCGCTCCGCTACGGCCGGCTCGATCGGTCCCTCGACGGCGGCCCACCGCTGCACCGCGTCGTCCAGCACCCGCCGGCCCTCCTCCAGGGATGCCGCCGACGCGGCTTGCGCCTCCAGGGCGCGACACAGGTCGCCGCCGGGATCGGCCGCGACCTCGATCGGCCGGTCGCCGGAACGCGCCGCCAGGGCCTCCCGCACCCTCCGCATCACGCTCTTGTGCCTTGCCTGCCGGGCCATGGTCTCCAGGGCTGCATCCTCGAGAGCGCCGCCGCCCAGCAGCCGCTCGCAGGCAACCAGCGCCGGCGCCTTGTCGTCGGCCTTCACGGCCACGGAGAGCAACTCGTCCCGATCCGTAATCCGCCCAACGGCAGCCAGCGCTACCTCGACGCGCGACGCGCGACGCGCGACGGCAGCGCGCATCTTGTCGCTCGACAACCGCTCGAGCGCCGCGAGTCCGACCGCATCCAGCTCCGCCCCGCGGGCCACGGCGGCCAGGTCGCGCTCGTCCGGCAGCACCTCCAGCGCACCGACTGCGGCTGACGCATTCGTCGCCTCAATGAGGGTGTCGCGGACCGCGGCGACCGCCTCGGCGCACGCCGCGTCCCGAGCGTCGCCGGCTTCCCCGGAGTCCTCGAGAAAGGCAACCAGCGTCGCCAGGTCCGGCATCCGTTCGACGGCCGCGCGGCGCACGCCGGGAGCGGGGTCGTGGCGGGCGATTTCGAGCAGCAGGTCACGGCCGTCCGCGGGCAGGTCGCGTACGGCGGCCACCCGCACCGCCGGGTCGTCGCTCTGCCAGGCCGGTTGAGCGCGCAGTCGTTCAAGCAGCTTCATGACTCGGATGGGTGGACAGACTCTCGTGGATTATGCATACTCGGGACCGAATTCGTTGCAGCGTGCCGGATCCTGAAAAACACCCGCATTCAGCCGCTCAACAGAACGCTTCGTCAATCGGACGCCGATCTGGATCCCGAATGTTGGATCCAGGATCCCAGATTTTGGAAACCGCATGCGCGGCCGGCAGCGGCCGCAGGGGAGCAAGGCCATGTCGTATCGCTTGCTGGCCGGCATTCTCGGATTGGCAGGAATCATGACGCCAGGAACCCTCGGTGCGTCGGCGCAGGATAACCCGGTCGTGGTCATGGAGACCACCGCCGGCGACATCACGATCGAGTTGCGCGCGGATGCGGCCCCGATCACGGTCGAGAACTTCCTGCAGTACGTGAACGACGGATTCTTCGCGGGTACCGTCTTCCATCGCGTGATCCCGGGCTTCATGATCCAGGGCGGCGGGATGCGGCCGGATCTTACCGAAAAGACCACCCGCGCCCCGATCCGGAACGAGGCCGACAACGGACTGGGCAATGAGCGGGGCACGATCTCGATGGCGCGCACGAGCGTCGTCGACAGCGCCACCGCGCAGTTCTTCATCAACACCGTCGACAACGGGCGCAGCCTCGATCATCGGGGCACGTCTCCCCGCGACTACGGCTACGCCGTCTTCGGGCGCGTGACCGCCGGGATGGACGTGGTCGACGCCATCTCCGGGGTGGCGACGGGGCGCCAGGGCCCGCACCAGAACGTGCCGGTCGAGCCGGTCGTGATCAACGCCGTCACGGCGCGGTAGGGTGGCTGACGTCATGCTGCGATCACTCGTCGTCGCCGGAACCCTTGCCGTCCTGCTCGCTGCGCCCGGCATGGCGCACGCCCAGGACGCGCCGCCGAACCCGCACGCGGTCATCGAGACGTCGATGGGCGACATCACGGTCGAGCTGTTCCGCACGCGGGCAACGGTCTCGGTCGTCAACTTCCTGACCTACGCGCAGGCCGGCTTCTACGACGGCACCATCTTCCACCGGGTCATCCGCAACCTGATCATCCAGGGCGGCGGGCTCGAGGAAAACCACACGCCGCGGACGGAAGGGCTCCGCGGCCCCATTCTGAACGAGGCGACCAACCGCCTGCAGAACCGGCGCGGCACGATCGCCATGGCGCGCCTCGGTGAGCCGAATTCCGCGCGGGCGCAGTTCTTCATCAACGTCGGCCACAACGACATGTTCAACCACCGCAACATAACCCCGCAGGGATACGGCTACGCCGTCTTCGGGCGGGTCGTCGACGGCATGGACGTCGTCGACGACATCTCGCGCGTCCGCACGACCCGGGTGGATCGCATGAACGACGTGCCGCGCGAGAACGTCGTGATCCGCACCATTCGGCGCGTCGATCCGTAGTCGCTCTCTCACCGGCGGCCGAGCCTCGGCCCGGGGCCGAGGCTCGGCCGCCGGGCGATCCGGGCGACAATAGGGGCGATGAAGCATCCGCCTCCGGTCCCTGTCGACGCCGGTCTCGAGGAACAGGTTCTCGACGTCGTCGCCGAGCTCGTCACCGAGCTGCGGGGCGGCACGCGGGCCGCCGCGCAACTCGGCGACTCGCTGGAGAGCGACCTCGGCATCAGCAGCCTGGAGCGCGTCGAGCTGCTCATCCGTCTCGAACGCGCATGCGGGGTCCGTCTCGGCGACGCGGCCATGGCGGATGCGGAGACGCCGGCAGACCTCGCCGCGGCCATCGCGACGGCCGGCGACGCACCCGCGGAACGGCGCCCCGCACGCCGGGCGCCCGGCGGCGCGGGAAGCACGTCGGCGGCGGGCGCCCGCACGGTCGTCGAGGCGCTGGCCTGGCACGCCGAGCGATCGCCCGAGCGCACGCACATCCACCTGCGCGAAGACGACGGCGAGGAGACGCCGCTCACCTACGGCTGGCTGTGGCGTGAGGCGCAGGCAATCGCGGGGGGCCTCGCCGAACGCCGCCTCGGCCGCGGGGACACCGTCGCCATCATGCTGCGGACCGAGCGGCGGTTCTTTCCGACGTTCGTCGGAACCCTGATGGCCGGCTGCGTGCCGGTGCCGCTCTATCCGCCGTTTCGTCTCGACCGCATCGAGGAGTACGTCCACCGCCAGGTGGCCATCCTGCGCAACGCCGGCGCACGCGTGCTCGTGACGTTCAGCGACGTGGCGCGGGTGGCCGGCCTGCTCGTCCGGCAGGTGCCCTCTCTCGAGGCGGTGGCGACGGCCGAGGACATCACCGGCGAACCGCGGCGCCCGGTGCCGGCGAGCGCCGACGCCCCGGCGCTCATCCAGTACACGTCGGGCAGCACCGGACAGCCCAAGGGAGTGCTGCTCTCCCACGACAATCTGCTCGCCAACATACGGGCGCTGGAGCGCCGGTTCGACATCACCTCGCGCGACGTCGGGGTAAGCTGGCTGCCCCTCTACCACGACATGGGACTCATCGGCGCCTGGCTCGGCCCGCTCTACTTCGGCGCGCCGCTGGCCCTGATGTCGCCGCTCGCGTTCCTGGCCCGGCCGGTCCGTTGGCTCCGGGCGCTGGACGCCCACCGCGGCACGCTGTCGCCGGCCCCCAACTTCGCCTTCGACCTGTGCACTACCCGGATCGCCGACGAGGAGCTCGACGGGCTCGATCTGAGCGCCGCGCGCGTCCTGCTGAACGGGTCCGAACCGGTGTCTCCCGAGACCCTGCGCCGGTTCATCGAGCGCTTCGCCCCCTACGGCCTCGACCCCGGCGCGGTCTACCCGGTCTACGGACTCGCGGAGTGCTCGTTGGGACTGGCGACCCCGGTCCCGGGCAGCGCCATCAGGATCGACCGGGTGCGGCGCGCGAAGTTCCAGGCATCGGGCGAGGCCGAGCCGGCCGCGGCAGACGACCCCGGCGCGCTGCGATTCGTCTCCTGCGGGCGGGCGCTGCCCGAGCATGAGCTGGCGGTGTTCGACCCCGCCGGCGGCCCGGTGCCCGAGCGGGTCCAGGGCCGCGTACGTTTCCGCGGCCCGTCCACGACCCGGGGCTACTACCGCAACGAGAGAGCGACGGGCGATCTCATAGGCGCGGACGGCTGGCTCGACAGCGGCGACCTGGGCTACCTGGCGGAAGGCGACCTCTTCCTGACCGGCCGCGTCAAGGACCTGATCATCAAGGCGGGCCGCAACATCCATCCGCACGAGGCGGAGGCCCTCGCGAGCGCGGTCCCGGGCGTTCGCACCGGCTGCGTGGCGGCGTTCGGAGTAGTCGATGCGGGGCGCGGGACGGAACAGTTCGTGATCGTGGCCGAGACGCGCGTGGCGGACGAGCCGGCGCGCGCCGCCCTGACCCAGGCCGTGACGCGCGAGGTCAGCCTGGCGCTCGGCGTGGCGCCCGATCGCGTGGTGCTCGCGCCTCCGGGCTCGGTCGCCAAGACGTCGAGCGGCAAGATCCGGCGCAGCGCCACCCGCGACGCGTGGCTCTCGGGACGCATCGGCCGGGGGCCGGCCGGGGTGGCCGCGCAGTGGCTCCGGCTCGGCGCGGCATGGTCCCGCGCCTCGCTGGCCCGGTGGGCAGGGCGCGCCGCGCGGGCGCTCTTCACCGCCTACGTGCTGACCGTGGTGCTCGCCACCGCACCGGTGGGCTGGGGCCTGCTGCTGCTCGTGCCCCGGGGCGGCGGGGCCGACCGCGTCGTCGGCGGCTGGAACCGGTTCGTGATGCGCATGGCAGGCTGCCCGCTCGAGATCGTCGGACGGGAGCGCGTGCCGGCAGCCGCGCCGGTGGTCTTCGTGGCCAACCACGCGAGCTTCATCGACTCGACGGTGATGATGAGC
Organism: Vicinamibacterales bacterium; assembly: GCA_963662835.3. Lineage (GTDB taxonomy): Bacteria > Acidobacteriota > Vicinamibacteria > Vicinamibacterales > UBA8438 > WTFV01. Next base: position 2,879,310 of record CAXXVU020000002.1, on the reverse strand, counting down.
GCGCTGCCGGTGACGGTTCGCTTCGCAGTCAAGGCGCGCCTGGCGACCTACCCGCTCGTCGGCCTGGCCATCCGCAAGGGCAACCACATCCCGCTCGGCAAGCGCGACCAGTCGGAGCGCGTGGAGAACGCCGCCACCATCCGCGCCCCGCTCGACGCCGGCATCTCGTTGTTCGTCTTCCCGGAAGGCACCTTCGAGGCGGCGCCGCGCCTGCTCCCGTTCCGGCTCGGAGCCTTCCGGGCCGCGGTCGACGCAGGCTGCCCCGTCGTCCCCGTCGCCATCCGGGGCACCCGGCGCATCTGGCCGGCCGGGACCTGGCTGTTGCGCCCCGGTCGCGTGACGGTGACTTTCGGCGCACCGGTGCGAACCTCGGGATCCGCCTGGTCGGAGATCGTGCGCCTGCGCGACGAAGCGCGGGCCTTCATCTCGCAGAACTGTGGCGAAATCGAGAACCGCGGCGAAATCGAGAACCGCGACGCGCCGTATCGACAGGGCGCACTCTCAGGCGCGCAGGACGACGCGCCCGACCACCCGGCCGGCCCGCAGGTCGTCGAGCGCCGCCTGCGCCGCGCCGAGGGGCCGTTCGTCGATCGGCAGCGGGGGAACCGAACCTGATCGGCCCAGGGCCAGCATCTCGCCCATCTCCGCCGGGCTCCCGACGTACGAGCCGCGGATGGTGACGTGCCTGAGCGGCAGCAGCGGCAAGGCGAGCTTCAGCGCGCCACCGAACAGTCCGACCACGATGAGCGTACCGCCGGGCGCCAGCGCTCCGAGGGCGAAGCCGGCGGACCGCTCCGACCCGACGAAATCGATCGCCGCCGCCACCCCGCCGCCAGTGCGCCGTCGGATCTGCTTCACGGCGTCGGGCGCCGCCGCGTCGATTGTTCCGGCCGCGCCCCGCGAACCGGCGACCTCCAGCCGCGTCCGGTCGACGTCCGCGCAGAGAACCGGCGCCTCCGCCACCGACGGCGCCAGCCCCAACGCGGCCATGCCGACGCCGCCCAGGCCGACGATCAGCAGGTCTCCTCCCGCAGCCACGGCGGCCGACGCCTTGCCGAGCGCGCCGTACGCGGTGAGGCCGGAGCAGGCGTACGTCGCCGCCACGGCTTCGTCCAGGGGCGCGTACTCGAACAGGCAGCGCGGGTGCGGCAGCAGGACATGATCCGCAAAGCCGCCGGCGCGCCCGACCCCCACCGGGTGGCCGCTCGGGCAAAGGTGCTCGTCTCCCGCCGTGCAGCGCGGGCACGCGCCGCAGCCCAGCCAGGGATAGACGACGCGCCGGTCACCGACGGATACGCCGGTCGCTCCGGGACCGGCGGCAACGACCTCGCCGGCAATCTCGTGACCGAGGGTGTGCGGCAGGTCGCGGCCGGCAGTCAGATCGAGGCGTTTGCCGTCGCCCAGATCGAACGCTCCTTCCCACAGATGTACGTCGCTGTGACAGACACCGCAGGCGCCGACGCGCAGGACCACCTCCTCGCCCCGCGGCGCCGGCAGCGGCGCTTCCCTTCGCTCCAGCCGCCGTCCGTACGCCGTCACCTGGTAGCTCAGCATGGTTCGGCCGTCCGACCGGCGCCGCGCCGCGGCAACTCGTCGCGCGTCGCCAGACCGTGCAGGAAGAACGTCCGGGTCCCCCGCACGAGGGCCCGCCAGCCGAGCGTCTGCAACTGCGCCTGCAGCTCTTCCGGCCTGTGAAACACCTTGACGATCTCGAACTCGCGGCCGTCCCGCACGCGGCGGCGGCTGCGCTCGGGCGGCGCGGCCGGCGCCCAAGCGGAGTACCCGCCCTCCCGTGCGGCCGGATGACTGCGGCTGTCGACGAAGAAGACCCGGCCGTGGGGGGTCAGCGCCCGCGCGACCATGCTCCAGAACGGAATGAACGAACCTGCCGGCACGTGCGACAACCAGAAGCCGAAGAACACGAAGTCGTAGCGCTGCGGCGGCTGCCACTCGAACAGGTCCGCGCAGATGTAGTCGACGTGCCCGGCAGCCACCCGTTTCCGGTTGAGGGCGATCACCTCGGGCGAAGCGTCGACGCAGGTGAGCCGGGCCGCGTGCGGTGCGAGGCGCTCGGTCCACAACCCGGTGCCGCAGGCCAGCTCCAGGACCCTCCCCGACGGCCGCGCCGCGTCGAGGCCGCGCCGCAGAACGCCGACCTCCCTGCGCCAGCGCCGGTTCCAGTCCGCGCCGTGATCGTACTCCCCGCGGCGAAAGAACCAGTCGTCGTACTCCGGCGCCCGCGCCCGGTAGTAGGCGACCTGCTCGTCGATGACGCGCTGCTCCTCGCCGGCGCCGGCAGCACTCACGGGACGGTCGCCTCCGCCGCCAGGGCCCGCAGCGGCTCGCCGGTCAGGCGGTACACCGTCCACTCGTCCATCGGCACCGCGCCGGCTCGCCGGTACGAGGCGATCGCCAGCTCGTTCCAGTCGAGCACGGACCATTCGAACCGGCCGCAACCCCGCTCGACCGCGATGCTCGCCAGGTGCGCGAGCAGCCGCCGGCCGATGCCGCGCCCGCGATGCGCGGGACGGACGTAGAGATCCTCCAGGTACAGGCCGGGCCGCCCGACGAAGGTCGAGAAGCTCTGGAAGAAGAGCGCGAAACCGACCGCTTCGTCGGCAATCCGCGCGATCGCCGCTTCGGCGCAGGGACGCTCGCCGAACAGCGCGCGCTCGATGTCCGCCTCGGTGGCCACCACCTGATCGGCCATCCGCTCGTAATCGGCCAGCTCCCGAATGAGCGCCAGGACCAGAGGCACTTCGGCGGGGGTTGCGGCGGCAATGCGCGGCGGGGCCGCGGTGGAGGACATCCTGCACAGATTAACGCATGGCCGACGCCTTCCAACGACAAGTGAGACGGAACCCCGGGGCGAGCGCGTTCTTCCGGCTCCGTTCAGTCTCCTTCTTTCAGGGACCGAAACAACCGCCGGCAGGCGTCGGTCAAGAGCCGCGCGGCTTCGTTGTCGCTCATGGCCGCGGCCGAGTCGTCGAGCTCGGCGAAGGTAGCCCCGGACGTCAGGCAGGCCTCGGCTCCGGGCAGCGATTTCAGCCTCTCGTACGGGGTCATGATGTCCTCGGCGCGAGGAAAGTGCGTTGCGGCGGCGTCTTCGTCGTCGAGCTGCTCGGCCGGGAAGACGCATAGCCGATGGTAGTTGAGGTACGGCGAGAGCGACCTCCGGGCGAAGGCGTTGACCCGCTCGGCCGCCGATGCGTTCCGGACCTCCGGAACCGCGCAGCCGCGGGGCGCCTGTAACCGGTTGCGCCGCTCCCGGTGCAGCGACTCCAGCAGCGCCGCCACATCGCGGCCGACGGGCGCCGAGCCGCTGTCGGCCCGGAAACGCCGCAGATTGAAGGGAAACGTCCGCTGCAGGCCGTCGAGAACCGCCGCGACGCCGGCCGTGTCGACGCGCTCGACCGAGCTGACGAACCGGAAACGGGTCGCCTCGTCCACGAAGCCCAGGTAGTGCAGGCCCGCAGCACCGGCATCCACGTGCAGCGAAGAGACCTGCAGGTTGCCCGGAAGCTCCGGTGGCCGTGGCCTCCCGCGCTCGCCGAGAGCCCTCAGCAGCGGGCGGTCGCCGGTCGACTTCGCGCCGCGGTGCCGACGGTAGATCCTGGAGCGCCGCAGGTTGTACAGATGCCCGTTGGAAATGCGCGCCAGGCGTTCGAACCGGTAGTCGCCGAACAGGTAATGGGCACGGGCGCAGAGCTTGCGCGCAACCGGCCCGGACGGCGCTCCGTGAAGGATGTCGATCTCGGCGAGCAGCTCGATGTCCGCGTCCGTGTAGCGCCGCAGGAACGGCCGCCGCGGGACGCCGCGCCGATCGGTGATCTCGCCGGTGGCGCGGTGCTGGTTCAGGAGACGGTAGAACTGGGCTCGCGAGAGCCCGGTCACCTCGGTCAGAAACTGTCTCAGTACGCCCCTGTCCGCCCTTCGGAGCCGGGAGTAGTCGAATCGTCGCAGGGTCTGCTCGATGAATCGGTAGACATCTCCGCGCGTCCGGATCCGCAGGTCGATGGTGTGGTCGCCGTCCAGGAATTGCCGTATCTGATCCAGAGTATGCGGGCCGCTCCTGCGATCGGTCACGGCCGTGCTCCATTGGCCCGCGGCCGCGCCGTTCTTCGTCCGGACCCCTTCGTCGTCGATGCTCTCCTTTACGACGAAACCCCTGCTTCCAATGTAGCCCCCCCTCGCAGACCACGGCGACCGCCGGGAACGGCACGGGCTCATTTGTCATTGGACAATTCGGCGATTCGAGGATCAACACGGAGACCCGCCCGTCATTCCTGCCCATTGTCACTTGCCGCCGCAAACGATCCGGACACGAGCGCACCCGTCCCGAGCGCTACGCGCCGGCCGTCAGGCGGCGGGACTGCAGCAGGATCACGGCCGCTCTACCGTGGAGCCGCGGCATCGAGCGCCTGCCGGAGATCGGCGATCAGGTCGCCGGCGTCCTCGATCCCGACCGACAGGCGCACCAGGTCGTCCGGCACCGGCGAGCCGGGACCCTCCTCCAGGCCGCGCGGCTCCGCGAGACTCTCGACCCCGCCAAGAGACGTCGCGTTGTGGAACAGCCGCAGCGCCCGCACCACCTGACGGGCCGCGGCGGCGCCCCCGCGCAAGCGCAACGACACCACCGCCCCGAAGCCGCCATCCATCTGCCGCGCCGCGACGGCGTGGCCGGGATGCCCCGGCAGTCCCGGGTACAGGACCGTGGACACCGCCGGATGGCCGTCGAACGCCTCGGCGATGCGTTGAGCGCTGCGTGCCGACGCGGCGACCCGCAGGCAGACGGTGCGCATGCCGCGCAGCAGCAGCCAGCTCTCGAACGGCCCGAGTACGGCGCCGCGAAACGCACGCTCGCGGCGGCAGCGCTTCCACAGCTCGTCCTCCCGGGCCGTGACGAGTGCGCCGGCCAGAACGTCGGAGTGCCCGTTGAGCTGCTTGGTGGCGGAGTGCATGACCAGGTCCGCGCCGTGCTCGAGCGGCCGGCAGAGCACCGGCGTCGGAAGGGTGTTGTCGACCACGAGCCGCGCCCGCGCGCCGTGCGCCGCGGCCGCGGCGGCGGCGAGGTCGGTGACCGCCCCCCCGGGGTTGGCCGGCGTCTCCGCCCAGACGATCTTCGTCGCGCCCGGGCGGAGCGCTGCGCGCAGCGCATCCGCGTCGCCGTTCGGCACCAGATCGAGGGCTATCCTCCGCCGCTCCGCCTGGTCCTGAAGCCAGCGGCGGAGCATCCAGTACATCTGCTCGGGAGCAATGACGTGATCCCCGACCTCGAGCGTCTCGAACACGGTGGCGGCCGCCGCCATCCCGGAGCTGAACAGCATGGCCGCCTGCCCCCCTTCCAGGGACGCAAGCAGCGCCTCGGCCTGCTCGTAGGTCGGGTTCTGATCTCGCGTATAGACGCGCCCGCCGGTCGCCTCGCCGTCGGCCCTACGTTCGTACTGCACCGCCGGATGAATCGGCGGCACGAGTGCGCCGGTCCCCGGATCGACGGAGCCGAGCGCCTGCGCGGCGCGGGTCGACGGTTTCTGGTCGAGGGGAAAGCGGGACATGCTCGAAGCCTCCGGCAACCGGGACTGTACACGACTGGCCGGCTGCCGCCCGTCCAACCGGAATCTGCGAGTCTGCGAGTCTCCCGAAAGACGGATGGTCAGGCGCGCGCGGGGCCGATGTCGACCGCGATGTCGCGCCATTTTCCCTGACGGAACCGGACGACGCTCAGGCCGGCCCGCGCCACGTGGCCGAGCACGATGGCCAGCCAGATGTCCGGCGCCTCGAGGCCCCGCGTCATCTGCAGGTAGCTGCAGAGGCCGATCGGGATGACGACCTGCGAGACGATCGAGATGTAGAGCGGGCTCCGGGTGTCGCCGGTCCCCTGCAGGCCGCCCGTATGAACCAGCGCCACGGTGACGAACACCCCCGAGACGGCGAGGTAGGCGAGAAGCTCCCGGCCCAGCTCGAACTGCACTCCGTCGTCCATGCCGAAGACCGCCAGGAGCGCGCGCGGCACGGTGAGGAAGGCAAGGCCGATGACGCACGCCACCCCGACGCCGATAGACGACGCCACCAGGGTCGCGCGCCGGCTCCGGTCGGGCCGGCCGGCGCCCAGGTTCTGCCCCGCGACCGCCGCCGTGGCGCCCATCAGGCCCACTGACGTCCAGGTGATCAGGGCGAACAGCTCCGTGTATGCCACCGCGTAGGCCGCCTGGGCTTCCGCGCTCTGCTCCAGCGACCCGATGAACCGCAGCAGGAACACGCCGGCCAGGTTCATCACGACGCCCTGGAACCCGGTGGGAAGGCCGAAGCGGAACAGCTCGCGGATGATCCCCCAGTCCGGCGCGAACGACATGGTCCGCGAAAACCGGACGACCAGGGACCCCGAGAAGAGCAGCCAGAGGAACGCGGCGGCCGTCAGCCCGCTGGCGATCGCCGTCCCCATCGCCGCGCCGACGGTGCCGAACGCGGGGATCGGCCCGAGCCCGCGGATCAGCACGATGTTCAGCACGATGTTCAACACCGTCATGGCGACGCCGAGCCGCAACGGGGTCCGCGCGTCTCCCGCCGCTCGCAGCGCCCCGCTCATCATGAAGAAGATCAGCATCCCGATGCTGAAGACGAACATGATGCGGAGGTACGCCAGGGCCTCGGCCTGCACCTCCGGCGCGGCGTTGACCGAATCCAGCAGCGTCGGGGCGAACACGTAACCGAGCGGCGCCAGGATGCCGAGCGCCATGAACACCGCGGTCAGGAAGGCCTGGTAGACCGTGCGGTTGACCTTGTCGGGCTCGTTCGCGCCGGCGAAGCGCGCCACCAGCACGCCCATGCCGCTGAAGACGGAGGCGACGAAGACGATGACCAGGATGAAGATCTGTACGCTGACGCCGATTGCCGCGTTGCCGACGTGGCCGACGTAGTTGCCGACCATCGCCTGGTCGACGATGCCCTGGATGCCGCCGAAGACGTTCTGCAGCATCGTGGGCCACGCGAGCTTCCAGACCGCGCGGACGAGCGGACCCTCGACTATCGCGCGATCAAACGTCTTGGCGGGGCGGCCCTTGGCGCTCATGAGGGAAAGGTCGGCGCGGGCCGCAGTAAGATCGGACGTCTCACCGTGGCGGTCGAATCTCCGACACTGTATCAGATTGACGCTCGACTCCGGGCGGCGTGCCGGGCACGGCTGCCCGGCGCGGACGCGCACCGGCGGCTCGCGCCGCGACCACGTCCCGGCTGGCGGCCCGGCGAGGTGCCGGACCACGCTACACCCGCCGCCGCGCTCGTGCTCCTCTACCCTGTCGACGACGCGCCGCACGTGCTGTTGACGGTCCGGGCGGGGCGGCTCGGAAAACACCCCGATCAGGTCTCGTTTCCCGGCGGCCTGATCGATGCCGGCGAGTCGATTCGCGAGGCTGCGCTGCGCGAGGCGCACGAGGAGGTCGGCCTCGATCCGGCGGCGGTGCGCGTAGTCGGCGCGCTGTCGCCGCTGTACATCACGGTCAGCAACTTCGCCATCCACCCGGTCGCGGGCATCGCGGATGCGACTCCGTCCCTGCAGCCGTCGGCCGCCGAGGTGGCGCGCCTCCTGCCGGTACCGCTCGCCGCGCTGGCGGACCCGGGCAACCTGCGGCGCGGGACCCGCTGGCGAGATGCCCTGCATTGCGACGTGCCGTACTTCGAGGCCCGCGACGAGCGGATCTGGGGAGCCACCGCGATGGTGCTGGCGGAGCTGCTGTCCATGCTCGACCCCCGCAATCCGTGATGACGTGGTAAATTGACGGCGGCCCGGCGCGGCCCCCGCCACCACACCACCCGCCCCCGGCGGCGCGCTCCCGGACGCCGCCCGCAGCAAGGCGTTGCTCGAGGAGATCGGATCCGATGGCGAAACGGACCACCAGGCGCACCGGGAAAGGGACACGCGGCACGCACGGCACCCCGTTGCTCGACGCCGCGAGCGACGGGCTGGACGTGCTCGCACGGGGAGGCGGCGCGGATACGGTCGTCGGGCTGCACGAGGCGGCCCAGGCCCGCTATCTGAACTACGCGCTCTCGGTCATCACGTCCCGGGCGCTCCCCGACGTGCGGGACGGCCTCAAGCCGGTGCAGCGGCGCATCCTGTACACGATGTGGCAGCAGCGGCTGCGCGCCGACGCCAAGCCGCGCAAGTGCGCGAAGGTGGTCGGCGACGTCATGGGCAGCTACCACCCGCACGGCGACGCCGCCATCTACGACACGCTCGTGCGCCTGGCGCAGCCTTTCACGGTCCGGGCGCCGCTGGTGGACGGCTCCGGCAACTTCGGGTCGCTCGACGGTGACGGCGCTGCCGCCATGCGGTACACGGAATGCCGGCTCGCCGCTATCAGCGCGGAGCTGCTGCGGGAGATCGACGAGGACACGGTCGCCTTCCAGCCCAACTACGACGGCACGCGCCAGGAGCCGGTGGTGTTGCCGGCCCGCGTCCCGAACCTGCTGATCAACGGCGCCACCGGCATCGCGGTCGGCATGGCGACCAACATCCCGCCGCACAACCTGGGAGAGGTCGCAACCGCGCTCGTCAACCTGCTCGACGACCCGGACCTCGGGAGCGCGCGGCTGGCCCGAGACGTCCGCGGCCCGGACTTTCCGACCGGTGGACGGTTGGTGAACACCACCGACGAGCTGACGCAGATCTATACCACCGGGAGCGGTACCGTCCGCATCCGCGCAACGTGGAAGACCGCCGATCATCACCGATCGTCGAAGACCGTCCACGTCACCAGCGTCCCCTACGGAGTCAACAAGGCGCAGCTCGTCGAGCGGATCGCGGAGGTCGTGGTCGGGCGCAAGCTCCCGGCGCTGCTCGACGTCAAGGACGTCTCGACCGACGACGTCCGCATCGAGCTGGAGCTGAAGGCGGACGCCGACGAGCGGATGGTGATGGCCTACCTGTTCAAGCACACGCCGCTCCAGACGACGTTCCCGGTCAACCTCACCTGCCTCGTGCCGACCGGGCAGGCCGGCGTCGGCCGTCCGGAGCGCCTCGACCTGCAGCAGATGCTGCGGCACTTCCTCCTGTTCCGCCTCGACGTGGTCACCCGGCGGCTGGAGCACGAACGCGCGGCCCTCGCCAAGCGGATCCACATACTGGAGGGGTTCGAGAAGGTCTTCGACGCGCTGGACGCCATCATCGCGCTGATCCGCCAGTCGGACGGCAAGGCGGACGCGGCGGCGAAGATCATGGAGATCTTCGGACTCGACGCCGAGCAGACGGACGCGATCCTGGAGCTGAAGATCTACCGGCTGGCGCGCCTGGAGATCCTGATCATCCGCAAGGAGCTGGACGAGAAGCGGGAGCGGGCCCAGCGGATCGATGCCGAGCTGGGCGACGAGGAGCGGCGCTGGCAGATCGTGCGCGACGAGCTCGTCGCGGTGCGGGACGCCTACGGCGAGCCGCGCCGGACCGCCATCGACGGCCCCGACGACGACGAGCTGGTATTCAGTGCGGACGACTTCATCGTCGACGAGGACGCGGTGGTGCTGGTTTCCCGCGACGGCTGGGTCAAGCGGCAGCGGGAGGTGCGCGACCCCGCGGCGACGAGGCTGCGCGAGGGCGACGCGCTGCTCGCCGCGGTGGCCGGCAGCACACGGGCGATTGTGGCGTTCTTCACCAACTTCGGGGTCGCCTACAGTTGCCGGCTGATCGACGTGCCCGCGACGACCGGCTACGGCGAGCCGATTCAGCGGCTGTTCAAGCTGAAGGACGGTGAGCGCGTGGTCAGCGTGCTCAGCCTCGACGCGCGCGTCGCCGGCGACATTGCCGCGACGCCGTCACAACCGGAGCCGCCGACCCATGCCGTGGCGGTGTCGAGCGACGGCTACAGCCTGCGCTTCAGCCTGGAGGCCTTCAACGAGCCGAGCACGCGCGCCGGCCGGCGGTACGCGCGGCCCGTCAGGGGCGCCGAGCTCGTCGGCGTGGCCGCGATCACCGGGGAAGAGACGCTCATCGCGGCGACCCGCGCGGCCCGGGCGATGCTCTGTCCGGCACGGGAGATCAACTTCCTCTCCGGCCCCGGCAAGGGCGTGCTGCTCATCAAGCTGGCCCGGGACCGCGACCGCGTCATCGGCTTCATCGCCTCGCGGGGCGACCGCGACCTGCTGACGGTGGAGACGAGCCGCGGCGCCGAGCAGAACATCAGCACCGCGAAGTACGAACGGGTGAGCCGCGGCGGCAAGGGCAGAGAGCTGCTGCAGCGCGCGCAGTTCAGCCGCGTCGTCCCCCGGCCCATCGGGACGCCCCTGCTCGAGGAACGCTGATCCGGGCGCAGAGAGACCCCGCAGAGCGTCTACGCAATGGGAATCGATCAGCTCGTCGACCGGACGATGCGCCCGGTGGCGGACGCCGTGTCCGGCTTCATCTTCTTCCCGGTACCCCTGCTCGGGGCCGAGATGCCGCTCGTCGTGCTCTGGCTGGTGGCCGGCGGGCTCTTCTTCACGGTCTACCTGCGCTTCATCAACGTGCGCGGGTTCCTGCAGGCGCTCCGGATCGTGTCCGGACGCTATGCCCGCGAGGGCGATCCGGGCGAGATCTCGCAGTTCAGCGCGCTTTCCACCGCCGTGTCGGGCACCGTCGGCATCGGCAACATCGCCGGCGTGGCCGTCGCCATCTCGACGGGCGGACCCGGTGCCACGTTCTGGTTGATGGCGGCGGGATTGCTGGGCATGTCGTCCAAGTTCGCGGAGTGCACGCTCGGCGTGCTGTACCGCCGCCGCAATCCCGACGGATCGGTCTCCGGCGGACCGATGCACTACCTGGAACGGGGCCTCGGCGACCGCGGCCGGCCGGCGCTGGGACGTGCGCTCGGAGTCTTCTATGCCGCCGCCATGGTGTTCGGCTGCCTCGGCATCGGGAACATGTTCCAGTCGAACCAGGCCGCGGCGATCTTCATCGACATCACCGGCGCGGAGGCCAGCGCCTTCGCCGGCCGGGGCTGGCTGATCGGCCTGCTGCTCGCCGGAGTCGTCGCCCTGGTGATCATCGGCGGCATCCGGTCCATCGCCCGCACGACCGTGAAGCTGGTGCCTACGATGGCGGTCCTCTACGTGTCGCTGGCCCTGCTGACCATCGGCCTCAACGCGGACCGGCTGCCGGGGGCGATCGCCGCCATCTGGCACGGCGCGTTCACCGCCGCCGGTTTGGCCGGCGGCGGGCTCGGAGCGCTGGTCATCGGCTTCCGGCGCGCCGTCTTCTCCAACGAGGCGGGGCTGGGCAGCGCCGCCATCGCTCACTCCACGGCGCGCACCCTCCAACCGGCGAGCGAGGGTTTCGTCGCCCTGCTCGAGCCGTTCATAGACACCGTCGTGATCTGCACCCTGACGGCCCTCGTCATCACCACGACGGTCTACGATCCGGCCCTCGCCACCGGCGACATCAGCGGCATCGAGCTGACGACGCGGGCCTTCGCCTCGACTCTGCCCTGGTCTCCGGTCCCGCTGGCCGTGGCGGCGATCCTGTTCGCCTTCTCGACGATGATCGCCTGGGCCTACTACGGCCTGAAGGCGTTCACCTACCTGGCCGGCGAGGGCCGCTTCCAGCGCCTCTGCTTCAACGCCGCCTTCTGCGCGTTCGTCGTCGTCGGGGCAAGCCTCGAACTCGGGGCGCTCATCGACCTGTCGGACGCCCTGATCTTCGTGATCGCCATCCCGAATCTGATCGGGTTGTATCTGATGGCCCCGGTCGTACGGCGGGAGCTGGAGCGCTACCGGCCGTAGGGGGCCGACCGGCGGAACCGCTACCGCGGAGCTCGCCCGCCCGCGACCCGAACACCCCCCGGCGCCGTCGTCTCCGCTTCCCCTACTTCGTCCGGAAGCCCGCCGCCGCCAGTGCCGCGCGGGCCTCCTCGAGCAGCACCATCGCCTCGCGCGGCAGGATGTGAACGCCGCTCTTCATCTGTCGGTCGAGGCCGTACATCCGGAACCGGATCGCCTCCATGTGAAACGCCTGCACGGCGCTCACCAGGTGCCCGCACTCCTCGGCCAGCGGCGCGAGGTCCGCCGCGTTCGGCTGCGTGCCCAGCACACGCCGCAACGCCAGAATCCGGTCGATCGCCGTCGTACGATGTTCTGCCGACACGTTCCGTCTCCCCGCGGCAGCGCCCGCCGCCGGGCGCACGGATGCCCATGCTACACTGAGGCTCCCTCCCGTGAGGCCCGTTGCAGCCGTCGGCGATTTGCGGTGCGCGGCGGGCTCGATGCCGACCTGGATCCCAGCCGGGTCGCTCGGAAGACGCGATGGCGAGTTCATATTCGGCGAAGGACATTACGGTTCTCGAGGGCCTGGAGCCGGTACGCAAACGCCCCGGCATGTATATCGGGGGAGTCGGCGCGGCGGGCCTGCATCACCTGGTCTGGGAGATCCTCGACAACGCGGTCGACGAGGCGATGAACGGTCATGCCGCAAACGTGCAGGTGACGCTGCACGGCGACGGATCGACGGTCACGGTCGTGGACGACGGCCGCGGCATGCCGGTCGACCGGCACCCGCAGAGCGGCAAGAACGCCCTGGAGGTGATATTCACCACCCTGCACGCCGGCGGCAAGTTCGAGAATCGGACCTACCGCACGGCAGGCGGTCTGCACGGGGTCGGCGCCAGCGTGGTCAACGCCCTGTCGCAGGAGCTGGTCGCCACGTCGAAACGGGACGGCTTCCTCTGGCAGCAGACCTTCCGGCGCGGAAAGCCGGTCGCTGCGCTGCGGAAGCTGAAGCCGGCGCGCGGCTCCGGCACCACCATCCGTTTCCACCCGGACCCGCGGATCTTCCCCAGGATCACGTTCGACGCCGGGCTCATCCGGCAGCGGCTCGAGATAGCCAGCTACGTGCACGGCGGCGTGCGGTTCGCGTTCGCGGACGAGGCGCGGGACGCCAGGGAGGAGTTCCGCCACGAGAACGGCCTGCCGGACTACCTCGCGCGCCTCGTGCAGGAGCGCGGCTCGAACCCGGTGCACGAGACGCCGTTCGTGCTCGCCCGGGAGCATGCCGACAGCCGGTCGCGGCTGGAAGTGGTGCTGCAGTGGACCGAGGCGACCGACGAGCACCTGCGCAGCTACGTCAACGGCATTCCGACCGGCTCCGGCGGCACGCACGAGTCCGGCGTCCGCGCGGGCCTCGGCAAGGCCATCCGGAACTTCATCGACACGCACGGCCTCACCCCGAAAGGGGTGACCCTGACCGCGGACGACATCCGCGAGGGGCTGACCGGCGTCATCTCCATCTTCGTCCCGGAACCGCAGTTCCAGGGGCAGACCAAGGACCGGCTGAACAACCCGGAGCTCGGACCGGTACTGGACGGCGCGGTGCGGCCCGCCCTCGAGCACTGGCTGAATCACAACATCAGCATGGCCGAGGCGATCGTCGCCCGGATCATCCTGGCCGCGCGCGCCCGCGAGGCGAGCCGCGCAGCACAACAGTCCGTCTCGCGCAAGAGCGCGACGTCCAACCGCCTGAACCTGCCCGGAAAGCTGAGCGACTGCACCGGTGCGACGCGCGGCGACAGCGAGCTGTTCATCGTCGAGGGGGACTCGGCCGGCGGCTCCGCCAAGCAGGGACGCGACCGGACCCGGCAGGCGATCCTGCCTCTGCGGGGGAAAGTGCTGAACGTCGAGAGCGCCTCGGCGTCGAAGGCGCTCGCGAACAAGGAGCTGTCGGACGTCGTGACGGCGCTCGGCTGCGGCCTCGGCAGCAACTTCGACATCACCCGGCTGCGTTACGACCGGATCATCATCCTCGCCGACGCCGACTCGGACGGCAATCACATCGCCACCCTCCTGCTCACGTTCTTCTACCGGTTCCTGCCGCAGCTCATCGTCCACGGCAAGGTCTTTCTCGCACAGCCGCCCCTCTACCGCGTCGACGTGGGCAAGGAGACCTTCTGGGCGCTCGACGACGCCCATCGCGACTCCATCCTCAAGGCGCACACCAATGGCCGGGGCGCCCCCGAGATCACCCGTTTCAAGGGACTCGGCGAGATGATGCCGAAGGTGCTGTGGGAGACGACGCTCAACCCGGACACGCGCCGCCTCCTGCGGGTGGAGGTAAGCGACCAGTTGCTGACCGACCGCGTCATCACGGACCTGATGGGCAGGGATGCCTCCGCGCGGTTCCGTTTCATCATGGAGCGGGCGGACGAGGCGCTGGATCTGGACGTGTAGGGATCCGGACGCCGGGAGACGCGACTTCGACGGGACTTCGCCCATCCATTCCCGGAGTCGGGGCCGCCACAAAGTCTGCAGCGACGAGTCGTTTCTCCGGGCCGTGCCGTGCCTGTGCTTCCTGCACTTCCGCAATCGCTCCACGCCGCGCGAGCGCAGGCCCGCCTCCCGGTGGCGACTACGAATGTGTGCGCAGCCGCTTGCGTAGCAGAATTTGCAATTGGACGTTGAGGAATCTGCTATCGCGCGCCCACGACGAGAAACATGCCGGTTCCATGTGACCGGGGAGCCTCCTCCTCTCCGCTTGACATTTGCCCGACCACGGCGCATTGTTAGCGGCAGGCTGCGCCCGGAGAATGGTCGGCATGTCCTGCGGGGATGCTCTCCGCTCGTTGGGATGCCCTGTTCCAATTACCGGAATGACGGAAGCACCGTGACGCAATCGACTCGATTCTTGCTGGTCCGTACGGACCGCGCGGCGACTCGTTCGCCCGATCCACGGGCATGAGCCTCGAGCCGACGCCGGGCGGCCGGCAACGCCGCGGCTCGCGGCGGATACGGCACTCCGCCCGGTCTTGGAAGGTCCCTGAGAGGCGGTGGAGTCGGTCGTTCCGAAGCTCCATCGAAAGGAACAACAGGATCTGAAAGTGCATTGGTACCCACGCTACGTACCGGTCGATGAGCAGCGCGCCCGCACCGTTTCCGAGATGCTCGAGCTGAGAGCGCGCGGCATGCGGGTGCAGCCGGTCGAACTCCGGGGACGCACCATCGCGCGGAGCTTCTGGGGCCGCCAATGGTGCGAGCACCTGGAATCGTTCTCGGAATACGCGGCCCGTCTCGCCCACGGCCGGGCCTACGTACGCAACGGATCCGTCTGCCATCTGGCGATCGAGACCGGCGGCATCGACGCCATGGTCGTCGGATCGGCCCTGTACCGCGTGATGATTCGCATACGACAGCTCGACAAGGGAGCCTGGGCGGCCATGAGAGCCGCGTGCGCCGGCCGGGTCGGCGCGGTGCGCGAGTTGCTCGAGGGCCGGCTGCCGGAACCGGTCGCCGAGGTCTTCACGCAACGTGACACCGGCTTGTTCCCGCAGCCGAGCGAGATCGTGCCGGACTGCGAATGCCCGGACCGGACATCGATGTGCAAGCACGCGGCCGCGGTGCTGTCGGGCGTCGGCAGCCGGCTCGACGACAGGCCGGAGCTGCTCTTCCTGCTGCGCGGCGTCGACGCAACGGAGCTGATCGCCACGACCGGCCCGGCGCCGGCAAACGGCACGGCAAAGGCCGAATCCCCGACGGACGCCATTCCGGAGCTGATCCTCAACGGCCATCTCGACCTGGACGACGCGACGGCGCCGACGGCCGCCGGGGAGCTCGAGCCAGCGCCCCGCAAGGTGAAGAAGACGCTCACGTATCGACCCCCGGGTCCGGTCGCCCTCCCGTCCCGCGCGCCGGTCGGCGCGGACGACGGGACAACCGGATTCCGGCCTACCGGCGAGCTCGTCGCCCGGCTGCGTGAGCAATGCGGCTGCTCGGTCGCCGAGTTCGCCGAGCTGATACAGGTCACGACGACGACCGTGCGCCGTTGGGAGATCACATCCGGACCACTCAACCTGCATGCCCGCCCGTGGGAGGCGTTGCTGGCGCTGCACACGGAGATCGAGAAGCACGCAGGGTGACGGGGGACTTCCGGGGGCGGCGCTCCGCCCCGCTGCGCTCAGGAGGGTATCCGATGAACTGCAGACCGCTTGCCTCCAGCGTCGTCGCCGGGCTCGTGTGCGCGATGCTCGCCTTCCTTCCGGCCGTGGCGGCAGGCCAGGACGGAGCCCTTCGGACACCGGACGGCCATCCCGACCTGCAGGGAGTCTGGAACTTCTCCACGGCCACGCCGATGGAGCGCCCCCCGGAGCTCGCCGACCGGGCGACGCTCACGGCGGAGGAAGCGGCAGAGTGGGAGGCGCAGCTCGCGGACCAGCGGGCCGGGTTCGAGTCCGAGCTGGAGGATGCTCCGCTGGAAGCGCGGCTCGGCTACAGCCTGCGCGTCTGGTTCGAGTGGGGCGACGCGCTCGAGGAGCGGCGGACGTCACTCGTGATCGATCCACCGACCGGGCGTATCCCGCCCGTGCGGCCGGAAGTCGAAGCGCGGCGTGAAGTCGTGCGCCTGCTGCGCAGCCGCCACGCCCACGGCCCCGAGGACCGGGGTATCTCGGAGCGTTGCCTGCTCGGCTTCAACTCCGGGCCGCCGATGACCCCGAGCGCCTACAACAACAACATGCAGTTGTTCCAGACGGCCGGCCACGTCGTCATCCTCAACGAGATGGTGCATAGCGCACGCATTATTCCGCTCGACGGACGTCCCCATCTGCCGTCGGACCTGCGCCAGTGGGTCGGCGACTCCCGCGCGAGCTGGGACGGCGATACGCTGGTGATCGAGACGCGCAACTTCCTGCGCGAGACTTCCCTCGGCGGGTCGAGCGCCAACCTGCGCCTGGTCGAGCGCTTCACGCGCCTGGACGCCGACACGCTGCGCTACGAGTTCACGGTCAGCGATCCGACCACCTGGATGGGCCCCTGGACCGCGCGGGTGCGCATGACGCGCACGGACGAGCCGCTCTACGAGTACGCCTGCCACGAGGGCAACTACTCCATGCCCAGCTCGCTGTCGGGAGCCCGGGCGATGGAGGCGAGAGAGGCCGCGGAGGACGCCGGGGAGCAGCCGTAGCTCCCGCGGCGGGCGCAACCTGGTTCCCATGGCGGCGCTCGACTGGATCACCGTCGAGGGATTCAAGAGCATCAAGCGCATCGAGCGCCTGCACCTGAACCCCATCAATGTGCTGATCGGATCCAACGGCTCGGGTAAGTCGAACTTCATCGACTTGTTCTCGTTCCTTCGCGAGATCCGCGCCGGGCGGCTGCAGGAGTACGTGAGGCGGTCCGGCGGCGCGGACAAGATCCTGCATTTCGGGTCCCGAAACACGTCGAAGTTGGACGTCCACGCATCGTTGGACGACGAAGTGAACCAGTACGTACTCACACTGGCCTCGAATGCAGAGGACAGTCTCTTTCCGCTGCGCGAAGAGTGTCACGGAAGTGGACGAAGACACATCCTCTCGCCATCGGGACCGGAGACATGGATCGGCGGCCCCGACCCGCACAAGCTCGATCGCGATGCGGCGATCCGGGACGTCCGCATGCACCTCGATAGTTGGCGCGTCTACCACCTCCACGACACGAGCTCCACGTCGCCGATCAAGAAGACGGGCGATGTGGACGACAACCGTTTCCTGCGTCACGATGGCGCCAACCTCGCGGCGTTTCTCTACTTCCTGTCGCGCAAGCACCAGGACTCGTATGACCTGATCCGTCGAACCGTGCGGCTCGTCGCCCCGTTCTTCGACGAATTCCGCCTCCGCCCTCAAGCGCTGAACGAGAACAAGATCCGTCTCGAGTGGCAGCACGTGGGATCCGATGCCTACTTCGACGCCTCGTCGTTGTCGGACGGGACTCTCCGCTTCATCGTGCTGGCGACGCTGCTGCTCCAGCCGGCGTCGCTGCGGCCATCGGTGATCCTGCTGGATGAACCGGAACTGGGCTTGCACCCCTATGCGATCACGATGCTGGCGTCGCTGGTCAAGCAGGCGTCCGTCGAGACGCAGGTAGTCTTCGCAACTCAGTCGACACTGCTGCTGGATCACTTCCGCCCGGAAGACGTCCTCGTCGCCGACCGCGTGGACGGAGGCACGCAGCTCACCAGGCTGGACGCCACGGCCCTCGAAGAGTGGCTCCAGGACTACAGCCTCGGCCAATTGTGGGAAAAGAACCAGTTCGGCGGCCGGCCCAGCCGTAGCGGCGCCGAGCGGCAATAGGTCCGATGTCCCGGCTGCTGGTTCACGTCGAGGGCCAGACCGAGGAGACCTTCGTCAACGAGCTGCTCTGCCCGCACCTCACGCGGTTCGGGTGGTCGATGGTCAACGCGCGCCTGCTGGGAAACGCGCGCCGCCGGGACCGGCGGGGCGGCATCAAGCCGTGGGCTTCCACGCGGGCCGAGATTGTCAGACATCTTCGCGAAGACACAGGGCGGACCGTGACGACGATGGTCGACTACTACGGTTTGCCGCGAACGGGCTCTCGGGCATGGCCCGGACGCGAACAAGCCTCGTCGGTTCCGTTTCGCGACAAGGCGAAGACCGTGGAGGACGCGCTCTTGAAGAGCGTCCGTGCAGCCCTCGCCAGCAGATGCGCCTCGATCAGCGCACGCGCATCCTCCGACAACTCTCCGGGAAACCGGACGCCCACAGCAGAACATGCGTGTCGAGGAGGAGCTTCACTTGCCACCCTCGAACCGAGCTTCGATCTCGGCGGACCCCATGCGGTCGAAGTCTTCGGGCACCGAGATTCTTCCGGCCAGAAATCCAAGCCGGCGTGTCTCTCCGGACACCTGCGCCTCCACGGCAATGACTTTGACGACGGGCTTGCCGGCGCGCGTGATGATGAACGGGTTCCCCTCGGCAGCGGCGTCGACGAGACTCGACAGATGTGTCTTGGCTTCGTCCACGTCAACGGTGCGCATGACTTCTCTCCATCGCTCCGGTTTCCGGATGCTCCTTCGCCGCCACCAGCGCATCCGGCCGCGCTGTCTCGCGGTCGATATACTTCGCGATTGGCGCCTGCTGGTCATGAGGCGGTAATAACACGGGAAACCCGCCAAATGCGTCAGCAGTGAGGTGCTGCATGGTCGAGCCGTGCACCTCGCGGTACGGGCCGCGCAGCAGGTCGGCGATCTGCCAGATCAGACCGGCGAAGTAGTTGTTGTCAGGCATCGCGCAGTGCCGACATCTACTGGGTGGACGTCGAGGCGCCGCGACCCTGATGGTGTCGCCCACACTCGATCGCAACGGCTTCAGCCGGACGCACACCGCGCGCTGAGCGCGGGGAGCCGCCCGAGACGGCGCACGATTTCGGCGCGCGGCAGCGGCGCGTTGGTCAGGAACTCGCGGTGGGTCCGCCGCCCGCGCCAGGCCGGGCGGCGCGGCGGCTCCGGCAGCAGCGCGTCGATCAGCGCGAGGTCGAAGTCGTAGAGCAGCACCCCGTGGTGCAGAAGGGCGCCGCGCACCCGCCGCTGGGCGTGCCCGGCGAACTTCCGCTCGCGAACGGCGAGGTCGGTCGACCGTTTCGCGACGCCGTCGATGGCCAGGACGCCGGCCAGCCTGCCGAGCACCCACGCGTAGCTGCGCTCGACATCGGCCAGCCAGGGGCGCCTGTCGAGCGACAGGACCAGGGCAAAGTTCAGGCATCCGGGCCCGAGGACGACCGCCCCGCCGCCGGATCCGCGGCGGAGCAGCGGAACGCCGCGAGCGGCACAGGCGGAACGGCATGCCCACAGGGCCGGTTCACCGTTCCGGGGCAAGACGACGGCAGGCTCCGCGGACTCCCATATCAGCAGCCGCTCACCGTCGTCCGCCGAGACGTTTGAATCGCCAGCCTCCAACGTCTGGCCGTGGGCATCGGCTCCGGGAGCGTCCCGGAGCGCAACCGTCTGTTCCAGTCGGCGCAATGCCCCGTTTTCGAGCGCGAGCCCGCGCCCGGGTGGCAGCGACCCGTGATCTTCGAGGTGCATGGAATGGCACGGCTCTCGCGACGGCCCCCGGACGTTCGCAGGCGATCGCATCGCCAAAAAGGACGCGGCGCGGCAGACGGGCCACGGCAGCCCGGAAATCGTCGCCTGCGGCTCCGCTTACCGCCCAACCCACCCTGACCAGGAGTCTACGCCGTCTTACGGCCCAGACTCCTGGCGTGCGCCGGTGTTCCAAGTACAATCCGGATCCACCGTGCCGACACCTGAGCGCTCCGGGCCAGTGTATCTGGACTGCGCGGCCACCTGCCCCATCGACCCGCGCGTGCAGGCCGAGTTGCGCCGCTTCAGCGAGGTGGACTTCGGCAACGCGGGGAGCCGCACCCACGGCCACGGGCAGGTCGCGCGGCAGGCGGTGGAGCGCGCGCGCGCACACGTGGCGCGGGTAGCGGGCGCGCGCCGCAACGAGGTCATCTTCACGAGCGGCGCCACCGAGTCGAACAACCTGGCGATCCTCGGCCTGGAGACCTTCGGCCGCGCGGAGGAGCGCACCCATCTCGTCAGTACGAAGATCGAGCACCATGCGGTGCTGGAGCCGCTGCGCGTGCTGGGCTCCCGCGGCTTCGATCTGACGCTGGTGGACCCGGAGCCCGGCGGCTGGGTCGACGCCGGCCGGGTCGCCGCCATGGTAAAGCCCGACACGCTGCTGGTCTCGGTGATGCAGGTCAACAACGAGACCGGCGTCCAGCAGCCGATTGCCGGGATTGCGGACCGACTCTCCGGGTCGCAGGCTTTCCTGCACGTCGACGCGGCGCAGGGATTCGGCAAGGCGCTCGATGCGCTCCGGCATCCCCGGGTCGATCTGATCAGCGTGAGCGGGCACAAGATCTGCGGCCCCAAGGGCACGGGCGCATTGATCGCGCGACACAGGGACGGCGCGCGCCCGCCCCTGACGCCCCTGCTCTACGGCGGCGGGCAGGAGCTGGGACTGAGGCCGGGCACGCTGCCGGTCGCGCTGATCGCTGCGTTCGGCAAGGCGGCCGAGCTGGCCGTCGAGGAGCACGATGCACGTCTCGCTACGGTGACGGCGTTTCAGGAACGCCTTCTCGCGGGGCTGGCGCCGCTCGCCCCCCGCGTGCACGGCGACCCCGGCCGCCGCCTGCCGTACATCCTCAATCTCTCGATTCCCGGCCGGGACAAGGAGACGCTCATCGAGGCCTGGGCCGACCTGGCCGCCATCTCGGACGGCGCGGCCTGCACCTCGCAGTCCTATACCTGCAGCCACGTGCTGGCGGCGATGGGACTGGATCCGGAGGACGAGTCCGGCGCCGTGCGCCTCTCCTGGTGTCATCTGTCCGAGGCGCCCGACGTCGAGGCGATGACCGGCGCGCTGCTCGCCGGCTCCGTCTCCGGAGCCCCGCGGCCATCATGACGACGCCTCCGCGGAGCCGCTTCCTCCGCTACAAGCGCTCCCGGTTCGCCACGCGGCTCCCGGTCGACCACCGCTACACGCGGTCGCACTACTGGCTGGATCGGGACGACTCCGGGCGCTGGCGGATCGGATTGACGACCTTCGCCACCCGCATGCTGGGCGACCTAGTAGAATGCACGTTTGCGGTAGGGCCGGGCGACCCGGTGGAGGTCGGCCAGCCGATCGGCTCGATCGAGGGATTCAAGGCGATCTCCGACATCTACGCGGTGGCGTCGGGCCGCTTCGTGGGGGCCAACGAAGCTCTGGAGGCCGACATCACGCTGGTCGAATCGGCGCCGTACGGCGACGGATGGCTCTACGTCGTCGACGGGACGGCGGATCCGGAGAACCTCGACGTCGGCGAGTACGTCCACGTGCTCGACGCGACGGTCGACCGCATGCTGGCGAGCCGCCGCGAGGGTGACAAGGATGCCTGACCTCGAACCGGAACCGAAGACACGGGGGTCGGACCAAGCGCGTGCCCGCTACGTCATGGTCGGCGGCTTCCTCGGGGCCGGCAAGACGACGGCGATCATCCGGCTCGCGCGGTTTCTGGCCGATCGGGACCGGCGCGTCGGACTGATCACCAACGATCAGAGCGTCGGCCTCGTCGACACGACCCTCGCCCGCTCGCAGGGATTCGCCGTGGAGGAGATCACCGGCGGCTGCTTCTGTTGCCGGTTCAACACCTTGATGGACGCGGCGGATCGACTGAACGCCGAGGCCCGGCCCGACGTCTTCATTGCCGAGCCGGTCGGCAGTTGCACCGATCTGCGCGCCGCGGTCAGCTATCCGTTGCGGCGGATGTACGGGGACGCTTTCGAGATCGCGCCGCTGAGTGTGCTCGTCGATCCGATTCGGGCGTTGCGGGTGCTCGGTCTGGAGGCGGGCCGCTCGTTCTCGAAGAAGGTGCTGTACGTCTACGACCGGCAGCTCGCCGAGGCCGACGTCATCGTGGTGAACAAGATCGACCTGCTCGACGAGGCGCGCCTGGAAGGGCTGCGGGAAGCGCTGGCGACCCGGTATCCGCAAGCCGACGTGCTCGCCATGTCGGCCCGCGAGGGAAACGGAGCGGCGTCCTGGTTCGAGCGGGTGACGCGCGGTGCGATGGGTCTCGGAACGTCGCCGGACGTCGACTACACGGTGTACGCCGAGGGCGAGGCGTTGCTCGGCTGGCTGAACGCGACGGTGCGCGTCTCTTCCGGCGCGCCGTTCGACGGCAATGCGCTGCTGCGCGACCTCGCCCGGCATATGGCGAACGCCATCGGCGCAGCGGAGATCGCGCACCTGAAGATGACGTTGACGGCGGAGGAGCTGCCCTCCGACATCGCGGTGCTCAATCAGGTCGCCGGCGATCGGGGCGCGGAGCTGGCCCACACGCTGAAAGCCCCGGTCGACGCGGGCGAGCTGATCGTCAACCTGCGGGCCGAGGAAGACCCGCAGCGCCTGCACGACGCGGCC
Source organism: Vicinamibacterales bacterium (assembly GCA_963662835.3). GTDB lineage: Bacteria > Acidobacteriota > Vicinamibacteria > Vicinamibacterales > UBA8438 > WTFV01. Next base: position 2,856,622 of record CAXXVU020000002.1, on the reverse strand, counting down.
CTTGCGGCCCTCGCGGCGTGGGAGACCGGCGGCGCCGGCCGCCGGGCCGCCATCGACCACATCGAGCATTTCCGGCCAGCCAAGCCGACTCCGACCTATCGACTGGCGACGGCGTGATGAGCGAGAACGAGACATCGACGACGGCGGCGCCGAACCTGGTCTACTGCCGCTGCACCTACGCACGAGTGGTGCCGCGCCAAGTGAAGGACGGCGTCCTCGAGGCGCTGTCGGCCTCCGGCGTCGACTTCGACGCGGTGCCCGACCTGTGCGAGATGTCGGCGCGCAGGGACCCGCGGCTGGCGGAGATCGCCGGGGGCGAGGCGGTGACCATCGCCGCCTGCTATCCGCGGGCCGTGCGGTGGCTGTTCTCGTCGGCCGGATCGCCGCTGGACAAGGAACGGGTCACGATTCTCAACATGCGCGAAGAAACCGCCGAGGCGGTGGCTGCTTCGATGCTGGCGCCCGACGGAGACGCCGCGGGAGCTGCAGCCGGCGATCCGGACACGGACGCCACGGGCGAAACCGACCCGCGTGTGGACGGACATGCCGGGGACGACGACGGAGGAGAGCGATGAGCCGCACCAGCACCCTGTCACTCCCGGTGCTGCGGGTGGCGCTGTACGAGGGCCGCGGCGCCGAGCCGCTGGACGGCGCACACCGTTTCGCCCTCATGCAGACGCTGCTCGACAAGGGCTACCGGGTGACGCGCGTGGGGACGGGCGCCGCGACCGCCGCCGCGGCCCGCGCCGACGACGGCAACGCGCTGGCGGTACTCGGCCGCTTCACCGAGCGCCAGCCGGCCGAGGCGGTCGGTGCCGAATCCGGAGGCCGGGTCTGGTTCCGCGACATCGGCGACGAGACGCCCGATGGGGTGGCGGCGCTGGTCGAGGCCATCCGGGCCGATTGCGACGTCCACGAGCCGGGCAAGTGGAAACCGTGGTTCCCGGTCATCGACTTCGACCGCTGCACCAACTGCATGCAGTGCCTGAGCTTCTGCCTCTTCGACGTCTACGGCGTCTCGAAGGGCGGCCAGATCCAGGTCCAGAACCACGACAACTGCAAGACCGACTGCCCCGCGTGCTCGCGCGTCTGCCCCGAGGTCGCCATCCTGTTCCCGAAGTACCGCCACGGACCGATCCACGGCGGCGAGATCCAGGCCGACGACGTGCGCCGGGAAGCGATGAAGGTCGACATCTCGGCCCTGCTCGGCGGCGACATCTACGCGGCGCTGCGCGACCGGAGCGAGAAGGCCAAGTCGCGCTTCTCGAAGGAACGCGACGAGGAGCGCGCGCTCAAGGAACGCCAGAAGTGCCTGGTCAAGCTGCAGCAGAATCTGGACATTCCGGCCGAGGTGCTGGCGAGCCTGCCGACCCTCGACGAGATCCAGGCCAAGGCCGAGACCGCCAAGGCCCGGGCGCAGGCCGCCATCGACGCCGCCGCGGCGCGGCAGGAGGGCTGACGACATGGTAATGGGATTGGCCAGACGGATGCTCACCGAGCCGGACCCGCGCGCCTTGCGCAAGCTGGTCTGGAACATGGGCGTCAAGGGCGTCCGCTCGGTCCAGCTCTACAAGCAGCGGCTGAAGCGGGGCGAGCACTTCCCGCCGTTCCTCTTCATCTCGGTGATCTCCGGCTGCCAGTTGCGCTGCCAGGGGTGCTGGGTGGACGTCGAGGCGCAGAGCCGGAAGATCGAGATCGACGAGCTGAACCGCATCGTCGGGGACGCCAAGCGGCACGGCAACAGCTACTTCGGCATCCTGGGGGGCGAGCCGCTGCTCCACCCGGACCTGTTCGAGCTGTTCGCCGAGCACCAGGACTGCTACTTCCAGCTCTTCACCAACGGGCATCTGATCGACGACGCGCGGGCGGCCGAGCTGCGCCGGCTCGGGAACGTGACGCCGCTGGTCAGCATCGAAGGCACGTCGGTGGTGAGCGACGAGCGCCGCGGCCGGAGCGACGTCCTCGACAGGTCGCTGGCCGGGCTGGAAGCCTGCACCCGGAACCGGCTCGTCACCGGCGTGGCCACCAGCGTCTGCAAGACCAACATCGACGACCTGGTGCAGGAGTCGTGGCTGCGGCGGCTCATCGGGATGGGCGTGCACTATGCCTGGTTCCACACCTACCGCGTCGTCGGACCGAAGCCGACGGAGGAGATCGCCCTGACGCCGGAGGAGGTGCTCCGGGTGCGGCGGTTCATCGTCCGCATGCGGGCCAGGCTGCCGATCGCCATCGTCGACGCCTACTGGGACGACGAGGGCCAGGCGCTCTGCCCGATGGCCACCGGGGTGAGCCACCACATCAGCCCGTACGGCGACATCGAGCCGTGCCCGATCATCCAGTTCGCGACCGAAACGGTCTATGATCGCCCGAGCGTCTATGAGACCATGACGAGCTCGTCGTTCCTCAAGGACTTCCGGGAGACCGCGGCGAAGACGACCCGCGGCTGCATCGTGCTGGAGCGGCCCGATCTCGTGCGCGAGCTCGTGGAGCGGCACGGAGCCCGGGACACCACGCAGCGGCAGACGGCGTCCGCGGAGCTGGCGCAGCTCACCGGCCGCAGCAGCCAGCACAACCCCGGGAACGAGATCCCCGAGGAGCACTGGGCCTACGCCTTCGCCAAGAAGCACTGGTTCTTCGGGTTCGGGGCGTACAGCTAGCGGCGACGCACTCCCCGACCGAGCGAATCACCCAGCGAGAACGCTGAACATCAACGGAAGAGATTCCTGTGAGCTATCAACTGCCGGTCGTTTCGCTCCCGCGCGCGGTGCCGCCGATGGTCATGAGACCGCCGCAGGAGAACATTCCGCAGACCCGTTCGGAGCGCGAGGCGATGCTGCGCCAGGTTCAGGACTACGTCGCGGCGCGCCGCAGCGAGATCACGCCGCCGCTGGTCATGGGCGAGCTGCAGGAGCGGTCCGACGAGGTCCTGCGCGCGCACGGCATCGACGCCAGGTACCGCGACTACCTCGGCGTGATCCTCGGCAACGAGGTGTGGCGCGAGCATCTGGCCGCCGTTCCCTACAACCGGCGCCTGCTGCTGCTGCCCAAGTGCCTGCGCGTCGAGGACCGCTGCCCGGCCCCGTTCGACGAGTTCGGCCTGCTCTGCAAGCAGTGCGGCCTGTGCACGATCCAGGATCTGCAGGAAGAGGCGGAGAAGCTCGGCTACGCCGTGCTCGTCGCCGAGGGCTCGGCCCTCGTCATGGCACTGATCCAGACCGGCAAGATCGAAGCGATCGTCGGCGTGAGCTGCCTTTCGGTGCTCGAACGGGCGTTTCCCTACATGGAGGCGGCTGCGATCCCGGGGGTGGCGATCCCGCTGCTGCAGGACGACTGCAAGGACACCGGGGTCGACGTCGAGTGGGTCTGGGACTTCATCCACGCGACCAGCGACGACCGGACGCGCCGGCTGGACCTCGACGCGCTGCGGCGGGACGTGGAGAGCTGGTTCGCGCCCGACGCCCTCGACGCGGTGTTCGGCGGACCGCCGGCCGGCGAGACCGAGACGCTCGCGCGCGCCGAGCTGACCCGCGCCGGGAAGCGCTGGCGGCCCTTCCTCAGCGTCTGCGTCTACCAGGCATTGCAGGACGACCCGCACGCGGCGCCGCCCGATGCGCTTCGCAAGGTGGCGGTGGCGGTGGAGTGCTTCCACAAGGCATCGCTGGTGCACGACGACATCGAGGACGGCGACGCGCGCCGCTACGGCGAGCCGACGCTGCACGCCTCGCACGGGATTCCGGCGGCCCTGAACGCCGGCGACTACCTGATCGGCGAAGGCTACCGGCTGCTCGCGGAGAGCGACTTCGCTCCGGAGATCCGCGCGGACATGACGGCCATCGCCGCGCGCGGCCACCGCACACTCTGCCTCGGGCAAGGGGAGGAGCTGGCCTGGGCGCGCAACCCGCGGCCGCTCAGCTCGCAGCAGGTGCTGCAGATCTTCCGGCAGAAGACGGCGCCCGCGTTCGGCGTGGCGCTCGAGCTCGGAGCGGCCTGCGCGCGCGCCGACAGGGACGTGTTCGACAAGCTGCGGGCGTACAGCGACGCGCTCGGCATCGCGTACCAGATCCGCGACGACCTCGACGACTTCGAGCCGTCCGCGGATGCGCCGGACGACGTGGCCGCGCTGCGCCCGTCGCTGCCGCTCGCCGTCGGCTACGAGCAGGCCAAGTCCGAGCCGGACGTGCGGGCCACCCTGGAGGCGGCCTGGCGGCGCGAGCCGGCCGTCGACGGCCGCTCGGACGAGGTGCGCGAGGTGCTTCGCCGCTTCGATGCCTCCGACCGCAGCCACCGGCTGATGGAGGGCTACAAGGAAGAGGCGATTCGCTGCCTGCCCGGTCTGACCAACCCCAGCCTCAAGGGTTTGCTCCGCCGGGTCATCGGCAAGATCTTCAGCATCGAGATTCAAGGCTGGTGCAGTGAGTTCGAGGCTCGAAATGCTGCAGGTAGCCAGGCTGTCGCCGACGCTGCTCGGTGACGCGGCGGACCTGACGGCGCACTTTCTCTCGTCCAGGCTGAATCCCGACGGCGGCTTCCAGGATCGCGACGGCGCGAGCGACCTCTATTACACCGTCTTCGGACTCGAGTCTCTGATCGCACTCCGGCGCGACCTGCCGGCGAGCGAGGTCCGGCCGTTCCTGGAGCGGCACGACCCGGCCTCGTTGGACTTCGTGCATACCGCCTGCCTGGCGCGCTGCTGGGCCGACATCGGCGCCGCAGCCGAGGCGCCGACCGAGGCACTAGTCGAACGTCTGGAGACCTACCGCACGCCGGACGGCGGCTACAGCCCGACCGGCGCGGCCGAGCACGGTACCGCGTACGGCTGCTTCCTGGCCCTGGGCGCGTACGAGGACCTCGGCGCCGTGGTGGACGACTCGGTCCGGTTCGTGAAGTGCCTGGCCGGGTTGCGCGCCGCCGACGGCGGATACGGCAACCAGCCGGGCGTGCCGGTGGGACTGACGCCGCCGACCGCCGCCGCGGTGACGATCCAGCGACGCCTCTCCCGGCCGGCGGACCGCGCGGCCTCCGAGTGGCTTCGGGCGCGTCACCTGCCGGGGGGCGGATTCTGCGCGTCGCCCTCGACGCCGGTGCCCGATCTGCTCTCCACCGCCACCGCCCTGCACGCGCTGGCCGGCGCGCACATCCCGCTCGAATCGATCAAGGAGCCGTGCCTCGATTTCGTCGACAGCCTCTGGAGCAACACCGGCGGCTTCTACGGAAGCTGGGGCGACGACGTGCAGGACTGCGAGTACACCTTCTACGCCCTGCTCGCCCTGGGGCACCTGAGCCTGTGAGCGGATATCCCTCGGCGGGCCTCGCAATGCGGGCGGCTGCCCGCTGCCGGCGCCACGCGGGGTTTTTTCGTGGGCTTTCAGGAGACCGCCGACGCAGGCCGCGGGAGCCGGCGCCATGACGCCGAGCCGACCGGCGCCGTCTATCCGCGCCGCACCGCCGCAAAGCCGCCCGGAGTCGTGCGCGACGCTCGACCGGCTCACCGACGCCCTGCTCGCAGCGCGCACCGCCGACGGCTACTGGGCCGGGGAGCTGTCGTCGTCGGCGCTGGCGACCGCGGTCGCGGTCATCGCACTCACCCTGGTAGATCAGCGGCGGCCACAAGACACGCTCGCCTCCCTCGCCCGCGGCGGCATCGCATGGCTGACCCGCACGCAGAACGCCGACGGCGGCTGGGGCGACACCACCGACAGCCCCAGCAACGTCAGCACGACCGCGCTGTGCTGGGCGGCGCTGACGATTGCCGGGGTCGACGATGTCCCTGCCGCGGCGGCGCTCGAACGGGTGCGCGAATGGATGCGGCGCGCGGCCGGCGACCTGGGTCCGCGGGCGCTCGCCGCCACGATCAGCCGGCGCTACGGCAAGGACCGTACGTTCTCGGTACCCATTCTGACCGTGCTCGCCCTGGCCGGACTCCTGGACGCGGACGAACCGCGCGCCAACGAACGGAAAGCGGGCGAACGGCGCCGCAAGCCCGGCGATGATGATCGGCGCTCGCGTAGCCGCGACGGCAACAGCGACTCTGCGCGGGGCGACGACGGAAGCAGCGTAATCGGCTGCGGCTGGCGTCACGTCCCGCAGCTCCCGTTCGAGCTGGCCGCCGTCCCGCCGTCCTGGTACCGCTGGCTGCAGCTCCCGGTGGTCAGCTACGCCCTGCCGGCCCTGATCGCCATCGGGCAGGCCCGCCACCGGCAGCGCCCCACCCGCAATCCCCTGACGCGCCTCGTGCGCCTGGCGGCCCGCAAGCACACCCTGCGCCGTCTGGAGGCGATCCAGCCGCGCGGCGGGGGGTTCCTCGAAGCGACGCCGTTGACGAGCTTCGTCGTCATGAGCCTGGTCGCGGCCGGCGAATCGGCGCACCCCGTGGTGGAGCGCGGCGTGGCGTTCCTGGAACGCTCGGTGCGCGCCGACGGGAGCTGGCCCATCGACACCAATCTCGCCACGTGGGTGACGACGCTCGGCATCAACGCGCTGGCCCGCCGGCCTGACTGGCGCGAGCTGCTCGGCCCTGCAGAGCGGGCGGCACTGAGCCGCTGGCTTCTCGATCAGCAGTACCGCGAGCGGCATGTCTACACGGACGCCGATCCGGGCGGCTGGGCCTGGACCGACCTGCCCGGCGGAGTTCCCGACGCCGACGATACGCCCGGAGCACTGCTTGCACTCCACGCCCTCGGCGCCGATACCCCGGAGCACCGGGAGGCGGCTTGCGCCGGCATCGGCTGGCTCCTCGACCTGCAGAACGCGGATGGTGGGATTCCCACCTTCTGCAGGGGCTGGGGAGCGCTCCCGTTCGACCGCAGCAGCCCCGACCTGACCGCCCACACGCTGCGGGCCTGGACGGCGTGGCGGCCGGTGCTGCCCGGCGCGCTACGGGTTCGAACCGAGCGCGCCACCGCCCGCGCCGTCCGATTCCTGGAGCGGTCGCAGGAACCCGACGGATCGTGGATCCCGCTCTGGTTCGGGAACCAGGCCGCTCCGGCCGATGCCAATCCGGTCTACGGCACGGCGCGGGTCCTGGAAGGGCTCGCCGCGCTGCCCGACATCGAGGCGGCTCCGGCGTGCGAGCACCGGGCGGCGCATTGGCTCATCGGCGCACAGGGAGGCGACGGTGGCTGGGGCGGCGCACCCGGCGTCCGGCCGTCCATCGAGGAGACCGCGGTTGCAGTCTCGGCCCTGGCAGTCTTTCGCCGGTTGCCGCGGGCTGCGACGGTCGCCGATCTCGACAACTCCGTTGCCCGCGGCGTGCAGTGGCTGACCGATGCGACCGGAGAGGGAAGGCAAGTCGAGACTACACCCATCGGCCTGTACTTCGCGAAGCTCTGGTACTCCGAGGCGCTCTACCCGCAGGTCTTCGCGCTGAGCGCGCTCGCGGCTGCCGCGACGGCGGATCCCCTGTAGAACGGAGAGTTACGACTTGCCAGGCGGGCCGAGAGCGAGGGCGTCAGCTTGAATCACCTCGCTGCAACGCTCCTTGCGGAAGGGCTCGCCGGCCGATGAGCCCGGCGCCGAGGGTGTGCACGGCACGCCAGGAGCTTGATCGTGTCCCCGCGACGTCAGGGTATATTCGAGTGGCAGACAGTGCTCGACGAGCGATGACACCCTTCGACTTTCACGTGCCGACCCGCCTCGTGTTCGGAGCCGGTACTATCGACCGGCTCGGGACACTGGCACGGGAACTGGGGTTCGCGCGGCCGCTCCTGGTCTCCGACGGCGGTCTGGAGGAAGCCGGTCACGTCGACCGCGCGCTCGGCCTGCTGCGGAGCGCCGGGCTGGAGGCGGCAGTCTTCGACGACTTCGACGTGAACCCGGACGCCGCAATGGTCGAACGGGGCGTTGCATTCGCCCGCGCACGCCGTCCGGACTCGGTCATCGGCCTGGGGGGAGGCAGCTCGCTGGACTGCGCAAAGGGGATCAACCTGCTGCTGACGAACGGCGGCGCCATGGCGGACTACCGCGGCTACGGGCACGCGCACAAGCCGCTGCTGCCGATGATTGCCGTCCCCACCACCGCCGGAACCGGCTCGGAAGCGCAGAGCTACGCGGTCATCGCCGACGCCGAGACGCACATGAAGATGGCCTGCGGCGATCCGCAACTCGCCTTCCGGGTGGCCGTTCTCGACCCCGACCTCACCCTCTCGCAGCCGGCCGCCGTCACCGCCGCCGGCGGTTTCGATGCGATCGCGCATGCGGTGGAGACGGCGGTGACCAAGCGTCGCACCGCGATCTCGACACTGTTCTCGCGCGAGGCCTTCCGCCTGCTGAACGCCAACTACGAACGGGTGCTCGATCATCCCGACGACGTCGCGGCGCGCGGCGCGATGCAGCTCGGCGCGTTCTACGCGGGCGTGGCCATCGAGCAGTCGATGCTGGGGGCGGCTCACGCGTGCGCGAACCCGCTGACGGCGCGCTACGACATGACGCACGGCGTGGCGCTGGCGATACTGCTGCCCCACGTCGTGCGCTGGAACGCGCAGGCCGCGGACGATCTCTACCGCGACCTCGTCAACGGGGCGCCCCAGCCGCCCACCGTGCCGAGCGCCGGAGAGCATCTGGCGCAGCGTCTCGTCGCAATCGGCAGGTCGGGTGGTTTCCCCGCCGATCTGCGGACGACCGGCGTGCCGGAGCGCGACCTGTCGGCCCTCGCCGAGGCCGCGGCCGCGCAGTGGACCGGCACGTTCAACCCAAGACCCTTTGGAGCGCGCGAAGCGTTGGAGGTTTACCAATGCGCCTACTGAGTCAATCACGTCGCAGCTCGTTCTCGGCAACTCTCGCCGCCACCGCCGCTGTCGCTGCGTTCGGGCTGCTGGCCGGCGCGGGCACTGCAGCCGCCCAGGACGCGGCGCCGCCGGACGCCTGGTCGCAGTTCCGCGGCACCGCCGGCCTGACCGGCGTCTCGTCGGCCACGGTACCGGACGATCCCAGGCTGCTCTGGTCGTTCGAGGCGGGCGAGTCGATCGACTCGTCAGCCGCCATCGCGGACGGGACGGTCTACGTCGGCACCTACACCGGGGAGCTCATCGCCCTCGATCTCGACACCGGCGAGCTGAAGTGGCGCTACCGGGCGAGCGAGCGGATGGGCATCGGCGAATCGTCGCCGGCCGTCGGGCACGGCCTGGTCTTCGTCGGCGACCTCGCCGGCGTGCTGCACGCCGTCGACGCCGAGACCGGCGAGGAGGTCTGGACCTACGCGACGCAGGGCGAGATCAAGTCCTCGCCGGTGCTGGCGGAGGGCCGGGTGATGATCGGCTCGTACGACGGCTACCTGTACGGCCTCGATGCCGCGACCGGCGAGCTGGCGTGGCAGGTGGAGACGCAGAACTACGTCCATGCCACTCCGGCCGTCACCGAGGGCGTCGCCTACTTCGGGGGCTGCGACGAGACGTTCCACGGCGTGCGAATCTCGGACGGCACGGAGGTCACGAGCGTGTCGGCCGGCGCCTACACCGCGGCGTCCTCCGCCATCCGCGGCGGGCGCGCCTACTTCGGCACGTTCGACAACGAGGTGGTCAGCCTCGACCTGGGAACCGGCGACATCGTCTGGCGCTACGAGCATCCGCAGCGGCACTTCCCCTTCTACTCGTCGGCGCTCCACGTGGACGGCACCGTCGTCATCGGGGGCCGCGACCGCATGGTCCACGGCATCGACGCCGAGAACGGCGCAATGCGCTGGACGTTCATGACGCGCGCGCGCGTCGATTCGTCTCCCGCCGCCGCCAACGGACGGGTCTACATCGGCTCCGGCGACGGGCGGTTCTACATCCTGGACCTGGACAGCGGCGAAAAGCTGTGGGAGTTCGACACCGGCGCCCCGCTCTCGGCATCCCCGGCAATCGCCGACGGCAAGGTGGTGATCGGCTCGCAGGACGGCGTGCTCTACTGCTTCGGATGACGGCATGGAGCCAACAGACGGAACGCCTCTCGCGGCGTAGCACCAGAGAGATGACGACGGCTGCCCCCCTCGGTCCCGTGTCCGACCAGACGTCAATCGCAGAGCAACTGAATCGATCGCGTCAGGACCTGTTCGATCTCACGCTCCGCAACTCGCTGTTGAATTTCAGACCGTCCAGAACGCGTGGACTCAAGATCGTCGACGAGGTCCCACGTGAGGTTTTTCGGATCCTCGTGCGCGATCGCCGCGCCGGAGGCCCGGCCGACAGGTGCGGCGGGGCAGCTACGCGAAGGGGAAGATGCTGTCGGCGGCGAAGGCCAGGTCGGGGAGCAGGACCGAGCGTACGATGTCTCCCGCGGTTGCGATCTGCGTGCAGCGGTAGGCGCCGTTCCCGAGAGCGTGGACTTCGATCTCGAGACCGACGGGATCGACGATCCAGTACTCGGGCACGCCGTACCGCGCGAACATCTCCATCTTCCGGCCGCGGTCGATGGAAGCAGTGGAAGGCGAGAGCACCTCGACGGCGATATCCGGCGCCGCCCGCGTCACGACGTCGAGCTGAACCAGATGCGACCGTTGGGCGCGGAAGAAGACGACGTCCGGCTGTACCACGTCGTACTCGTCGAACACGATGTCGAACGGGGCAATCACCGCGCGCCCACCTGACCTGTGCCCGTAGTCGTTCAGCACGGTGGCGATCTCGAACGCGGCGATCTGATGACGGACCAAGGGCGCGGCAACCACGACGAGCTCTCCTTCATGGATCTCGTAGCGGCGCCCGTCGTCCGGCATGACCAGAAGATCGGTGTAGCCGAACCGCGGCTGCACGCTCTGCATGGGCGCCATCGTATCACCGGCGTCCTTGCGAGATTCGTTCCAGGGTCGGTTCCGACGTCGCCGTACCGCCCGACAAACCGGCGGTGCGCGGAAAGCTATGCGAAGGGGAAGATGCTGTCGGCGGCGAAGGCCAAGTCGGGGAGCAGGACCGAGCGTACGATGTCTCCGCCGGTTGCCGCCTGCGCGCGACGGTAGGCGCCGTTCTCGAGAGCGTGGACCTCTATCCGCAGGCGAACCGGATCCACAATCCAGCACTCGGGTACGCCATACCCCGCGAACATGCGCATCTTGCGACCGCGGTCGACGGCCGCCGTGGACGGCGAGAGCACCTCGACGGCGATATCGGGCGCAACCCGCGTTACCTCGTACGGCCTGACCAGGTGGCGCCGTTCGGCCCGGAAGAACACGATGTCGGGCTGCACCACGTCGTGCTCGTCGAACACGATGTCGAGCGGCGCGACGAGCGCGATTCCGCCCGCCCTGCGTCCGTAGTCGCACAGCAGCATGAGCAGCTCGGTGACCGCAATCTGGTGACACGGCATCGGTGACGGGACCACGACGAGCTCCCCTCCATGGATCTCGTACCGGCGCCCGTCCTCCGGCATGGCCAGAAGGTCGCTGTAGCCGAACCGCGGCTGCACGTCCTGCATGGGCGCCATCCTATCACCGCCACTTGCATGCGAAACGCGCGTGCCGGGCCGCGCTCGGGGCGACAGCCGGCGGCGGCAGGGACTCGCAGTCCCCCGTGCGCGGCGCAGTGGCTGGTATCATGAACGTCATGAGTGAAGCGGCAGCGGCGGCGACCGCCCCGAGCGACACGGAGGTCGGCAGCTACTTCGTAGCCAACTACCCGCCGTTCTCGACCTGGTCGGCGGACGCGGTCGCGGATGCGGCCAAGCCCGCCCTCGCCGCCCCGGGGGCGGTCGAGGTTCCGCTCGGCCTCTACCTGCACATCCCGTTCTGCCGCAAGCGCTGCCACTTCTGCTACTTCCGGGTCTACACGGACAAGAACGCGGCCGAGGTGCAGTCGTACCTCGACGTGCTGGGCCGCGAGTGGGAGCTGTACGCCGAGCAGCCGGCCATCGCCGGACGCCCGCTCGACTTCATCTATTTCGGCGGCGGCACGCCGTCGTTCCTCTCGGTGCGGCAGCTCCGCGGCCTGGTCGACCGGCTCTCGGCCGTCAGCCCCTGGTCCACCGCGAGCGAGATCACGTTCGAGTGCGAGCCCGGCACGCTGACCGAGCCGAAGCTGCGCGCCATCCGCGACATGGGGGTCACGCGGCTCAGCCTGGGCGTCGAGCACTTCGACGACCACGTGCTGGAGCTGAACGGCCGCGCGCACCGCTCCGCGGAGATCTTCCGAGCGTACGAGTTCGCGCGCTCGATCGACTTTCCGCAGATCAACATCGATCTGATCGCGGGCATGCTCGGCGAGACCGACGCGAAGTGGCGGGACGCCGTCGAGAGAACCGTGGCGCTCGATCCGGACAGCGTCACCATCTACCAGATGGAGCTGCCGTTCAACACGACGATCAGCAGCGACCGGCTGCGCGGCTCCGGACAGTTCCAGGAGACGGTTGCTCCGTGGGCGACGAAACGCCGCTGGGTGGACGAGGCGTTCGCCGCGCTCGAAAGATCCGGCTACACGGTGGGCAGCGCCTACACCGCCGTCAAGCGCCCCGGGCGTACCCGCTTCGTCTACCGCGATCGCCTCTGGCAGGGCGCGGACCTCGCCGGCCTCGGCGTGGCGTCGTTCGGGCACGTCAACGGCGTCCATATGCAGAACCTCGACTCCTGGGGCGCCTACGCGCAAGCGATCGAGGAAGGACGGATCCCGCTCAACCGGGCCTACCGGCCGACGGACGAGGAACGCCTGATTCGCGAGCTCGTGCTGCAGCTCAAGCTCGGCTCCATCCGCCCTCCGTATTTCCGGGACAAGTACGGCGTCGACGTGCGCGAACGGTTCACGGACCCCTTCGCGTCGCTCGCCTCCGACGGCTACCTGGCCGACTCGTCGCCGGAGCGGGTCCGCTTGTCGCGCGAGGGCCTGCTGCGCGTGGACAGCCTGCTGCCGCGCTTCTTCCTGCCGGCCCACACCGACATCCGGTACACGTAGGTCCCATGGGAGCGCTTGATGCAAGCGTCAGGTCCCAGGACGCTGCGCGACGAGGTGGGTCTGCGAGAGGAAGTGCTTGGTCGAAACCCCAAGATCGACGTTTCTGTCGTGGCTGCACACGAGCGGCTCGAGCGAGATCTCAAGAAGCTCGGCGTGGAGATCAAGCCGAGCTACAACATCGAGCCGCCATTCGGCCGACGCCCGACCAGCATCCACAACCACAGCCGTTCGATGACGCGCAATTCCTGAAGGGGACGAACAGGCTGAAATGATGGTGCCGGGCGCGTCGACGTCGAGCCGTCCGGTCGAGTCACGGCAGGGTGGCTTCCTCTACCCTCTCGACCTGGTCTACGAGCGGGCCGGCATCGAAGTCCCGCGCGTGGAAGTGGTCCAGCCGGACGACATTCCGCTTCCCTACCGCTCGCTCCTCGTCCACGACATCGACATGACGCTGACCCTCGAGCGCCACTTCGGCGGGCGGGTGGTGCTGCGGCCGCTGTCGACGTTCACCGAGGGCGGGTCCTACTTCCGGCGGGTCCTGCTGGTGCAGGAGTACGCCGGCCAGCCGGTCGAGATGGGGGCGATCCGGATGCGGCTCGACGCGTTCGGCGACGATATCCGACGGCAGATCCTGGAGAACGAGGTGCCGCTCGGGCGCATTCTCCGCGACGGCCGCTTCGAGTACCAGAGCCGCGTCAAGGCGTTCCTCGCCGTCACCCCGAACCCCGAGATGATGGGAGTATTCTGGATGCGCGAGCCGCGCGTGCTCTACGGGCGGCGCACCGAAGTCGTGCGCAAGGGCGCCAGGATCGGCGACATCGTCGAGGTGCTGCCGCTCGTATTACGATGAACGGCATGCACACCGGCGAGCGCTACGACTGCATCGTCATCGGCGGCGGCCCGGCGGGAGCCACGGCGGGAACGGTGCTGGCGCAGCACGGACGGCGAGTGGCCGTTCTCGAACGCGAGGCCTTCCCGCGCTATCACATCGGCGAATCGCTGATGCCGTACACGTGGTTCACGTTCGAGCGGCTCGGCGTGCTCGACTGGTTCGAGCAGGCCGCGTGCCCGAAGAAATACAGCGTGCAGTTCGTCTCGACGACCGGCAAGGTGTCGCAGCCGTTCTACTTCTTCGAAACGATCAAGCATCCCTGCTCGACGACCTGGCAGGTGCTGCGGAGCGACTTCGACCGGATGCTGCTGGACAACGCGCGGGCGAAGGGCGCCGACGTCCGGCAGGGAACGGCGGTCCGCGAGCTGCTGAAGGACGGCGACCGGGCGACAGGTGTCCGGGCTGCCGTCGCGGGCGGCGGATCGCAAACGCTCCATGCCGACGCCGTTATCGACGCCTCCGGCCGCGACACGTTCCTCGCCTCGAAGCTCGGCTGGAAGCGCCGCGACCCGGACCTCACGAAGATCTCGATCTTCACCTACTACCGCGGCGCGAAGCGCGACCCCGGGCTCGACGAGGGCGCGACGACGGTCGCCTACATCCCGGAGAAGGGCTGGTTCTGGTACATCCCCCTGCCGGACGACGTCGTTAGCGTCGGGGTCGTCGCCGAGGCGGACTACCTGTACCGCGACACGCGCGATCCAGAGGCGATCTTCGCTCGCGAGGCCGCGGACTGCATCTGGATCGCCGACCACCTGAGCAACGGCAGGCGCATCGAGCCGGTGCGGGTGACCGGCGAGTTCAGCTACCGGGCCGAGGCGATCGGCGGCAACGGCTTCTGCCTGGCCGGCGACGCGTTCTCGTTCCTCGACCCGGTCTTCTCCACCGGCGTGTTCATGGCGCTCAAGAGCGGCGAGATGGCGGCCGACGCCGTCCACCGCGGCCTCGACGCCGGCGGAGTGACGGCCGAGACGTTCGTGGACTACGAGCGCGACATGCGCTGGGCGCTCGATCAGTTCCGGCAGCTCGTGCTGTCGTTCTACAACCAGACGTTCAGCTTCCGGGACTTCATCCGCGCCCACCCGGACCTGCACCCGCGGCTGGTGGACGCGCTCGTGGGCAACGTGTTCGCGGACCTCGGGCCGCTGTTCGAGGCGCTCCGGGAGTTCTCGGCGCGAACGTCGCGGCCGGAGCTCGCGCAGCCGGCCGGCAGCCGATCGTGAAGCGTGGCCGACCGCGCATGGAGGACGGCGGCGCCTGCGGCGACGCGAGCCGCGCGCGTCCATGTCCCGGAACATGGAGTGTGCCGGTGATCAGCGAGTACCGGCTGAAGCGCCGGGTGCAGTTCTACGAGACGGACACCGCCGGCATCGTCCATTTCTCCTGGTTCTACCGCTACATGGAGGAGGCGGAGCACGCGCTCTGGCGCGCGGCCGGCCTGAGCATCGCGCCGCCCGGCGCCGAGGTCGGCTTCCCGCGCGTCGCGGCGTCGTTCGACTTCCGCCGCCCGTTGCGGTTCGAGGACGAGTTCGAGGTGCACATCCGGATTGCCGCGATCGGCGCGCGGTCGATCCGCTATGCCGCAAGCATCAGAAAGGACGGGACCGCCGTCGCCACCGGGAGCCTCACCATCGCGTGCATCGCCAAGGGGGCCGGCGCGCCGCTGCGGTCGACCGAGATCCCGCCCGAGATCGCCGGGCGGTTCGAGGTCGCGCCGACGCCTCCGGACGCATGACCGCCGACCACGGCAACGTCCCGGACTTCACGCGGACGACGGGGGGGGCGACCGGCCCGCCCGACTGCGAGTGTGAACCGCGCGCCGCGCTGGAGGCACTGCAGGCCGAACGGCTCACGGCTCTCCTCGGCCGCCTGCGGGGCCGGAACGCCTTCTACGACCGCAAGTTCTCCCGCGCGGGCGTCGACGTCGGCAGGCTCGGGTTCCCCGAGGATCTGGCCGCGTTGCCGTTCACCACGAAGGCCGATCTGGTGGCCGACCAGGAGGCGTCGCCGCCCTGGGGGACGGCGCTGACCGAGCCGCTCGACCGCTACGCGCGCTACAACCAGACGTCGTCGACGACCGGCCAGCCCCTGCGCTGGATCGATACGCCGGAGACCTGGCAGTGGATGCTCGAGTGCTGGAAGGCGGTCTACCGCGCGGCCGGGGTCACCGGGCGCGACCGAATCTTCTTCCCCTTCTCGTTCGGGCCGTTCCTCGGCTTCTGGACCGGATTCGACGCGGCGACGCAGATCGGGGCGCACGCGATTCCGGCCGGCGGCATGGCGAGCGGGCAGCGGCTCGCCCTGATCTCCGCGCTGGCCCCGACGGCGATGTGCTGCACCCCCACCTACGCGCTGCGGCTGCTGGACGTGGCGCGTGAAGCGGGAGGGCGCGAGGCGCTGTCCGACAGTCCGGTTCGCGTCATCATCGTCGCCGGCGAGCCGGGAGGCAGCATCCCGGCGACCCGGCAGCGGATCGAGCGCGGCTGGGGGGCGCGGGTCATCGACCACCACGGGCTGACCGAGGTCGGCCCGATCAGCTTCGAGTGCCTGCCGGCGCCCGGTTTTCTGCACGTCAACGAACGGGAGTTCATCGCAGAGGTGATCGATCCCGACACGGGGGAGCCGGCGGCGGACGGCGTGCGCGGCGAGCTGGTGATCACGAACCTCGGACGGACCGCGAGCCCCGTCATCCGCTACCGGACGCGCGACCTCGTGGTACGGACCCGGGAACGCTGCAGGTGCGGCCGGACGCTCGCGCGCCTCGCCGGCGGCGTGGTCGCGCGGGCCGACGACATGGTCAACGTGCGCGGCGTCAACGTCTATCCGGCAGCGGTGGAGGCCGTGCTGCGCGCCATCGATCCCGTGGCCGAGTACCGCTGCACGGTGCGGGCGGCAGGGTCGCTGCGGGAGATCGCCGTCGAGTTGGAGAGCGAGGACGGGGCCGACGCCGCGGCGGTCGCCGCGCTCGCCGCGGGCCGCCTGCGCGAGGCCCTCGGCCTCACCGTGCCGGTCACGCCGGTCGCGGCCGGGGCGCTCCCGCGCTTCGAGATGAAGGCGCGCCGCTTCGTCGTGGATCGCGGGACGCCGCCGGCCGGTCCGACCGCGCCGGCCGGGAACCCGCAGTCGGCCGCTTCCGTCCGGACCGGGCAGGAGGACACATGACCATCACCGGAATCGCCAACATCATGCTGGGCGCGGCGGACCTGGATCGCTCGCGCGCGTTCTACCGGGACAGGCTCGGACTGGCCGTCAAGCAGGAGATCCCCGGGTTCGTCTTCCTCGAGACCGGACCGGTCACGCTCTGCCTCAGCACCGCGCACGCCAGGCTGGCCGAGCAGCCGGGTCCGCTGGAAGTGGTGCTGGCGGTGGCGAGCGTGGACGCGGCCTACACGGCGCTGAAGGGCAAGGGCATCGAGTTCCTGCGCGAGCCGGCCAACGTCACCGGCGACTCGTGGGCGGCCAATTTCCGCGATCCGGACGGCCACCTGCTGTCGATCTTCGGCCCGCGATGAGGAAGCGTAGTAGCATGGGCGGGTTCAAGGAGGGCAGGTTCTTGCGTCGATCCAACACTCGGTGGCCGGTCATGGTGGTGCTCGCCGTTCTGGCCGGCACGGTTGCCGCCTGCGGCGGCGGAGGCGAGAGCGGCGCGGCCGGCGACAGCGCGCCGTCGCGCCAGTTTCTCAGCATGGGCACCGCGCCGCCCGGAGGCGCGTTCTTCGTCGTCGGAAGCGCGCTCGCGGAGGTGGTCAACGAGACCGGCGGCGGCTTCGGCTACAGCGTGACGGCCGAGGCGACGAGCGGATCGCAGGAGAACATCCGGCGGCTCGCGAGCGGCGAGCTCGACTTCGCGCTGTCGAACGCCGCCATCACCTATTTCGCAGTCCGGGGCAGCGAGGGCTGGGACCGCGCCTACCCGGTCCGGTCGGTCATGACCCTGGCCCCCAACGTCGCGCTGTTCGTGACGCAGGCGTCGTCCGGCATCGCCAGCATCGACGACCTGCGCGGCCGGCGCGTCAGCGTCGGTCCGGCGGGCGCGGGCTTCGAGTACTTCGTCGGTCCGCTGCTCGAGGCGCACGGGGTGACCTACGACGACTTCTCGCCGCTCAATGCGACGCAGCAGGCCGCCGTCGACATGCTGACCGACGGCTCGGCGGACGCGACGTTTCTCGGCGGCGCGGTGCCGACCGCGTCGATCACCCAGGCCGCCGCTTCGATGGAGCTCACCTTCATCCCGTACGGCGACGACGAGAAGCAGGCGCTGATCGACGAGTATCTCTTCTTCCGCCCGGCCTCCATCCCGGCCGAGACCTATCGCGGGCAGGCCGCGCCGTTCGAGGGGCTCGACGTCGGCTCGATGCATGTCATCACGTCCGCCGGCGCGCCGGACGATCTCGTCTACAACTGGACGAGGCTGCTCTACGAGAACCGGGAGCTGGTCGTCGAGAAGCACGCCGCGGGACGCGCCATCAATCCGAACAACGTCGTGCGCGACACCGGAACGGAGTTCCATCCCGGGGCGATTCGCTTCTACGAAGAGGCCGGGATCTGGCCGCAACAGGCCGCGCCGTGACGCCGGACACCCCGCCGCCGCGCGACCTTCGGCTCCTGGCGACCGGCACGCTCGGGGTGCTGCTGTGCGCCTTCACGCTGGTCGAGGTCAACTACCCGCTGCTGGCGCCGCAGAGCCGCCTGGCGTTCTTCGCGCTGGTGGGGCTGGCGCTCTGCTTCCTGAACGTCCCGATCCACCCGTCCCTGAAGGACGACCCGCGCGCCCGCGCCGGCGACGTCGTGCTCGCGGTGCTGGCCGCGGCCTGCTGCGGCTACATCGTCGTGCAGACCGATCCGCTGTTCGCGGCGTGGTGGGTCGACGGGCAGACACTCGGGAACCGCGCGGGATTCGAGACGGCGTTCGACACCGCGATCGGCCTGGTCGGCCTGCTGCTGATCGTCGAGGCGGCCCGGCGGGCGCTCGGCCTGGCGCTGCCGCTGCTCGCGACGGCGTTCATACTCTACGCGCTGTTCGGTTCGGCATTCCCCGACTGGCTGTTCCCGCATCGCGGCTACACCGTCCCGCGCATCGTGGCGCAGACGTTCCTGCACAGTCAGGGCATCTTCGGCGTGGCGCTGAACGTGATGTTCACCTACGTCTTCCTCTTCGTCATCTTCGGGGCGTTCCTCGAAGCGACCGGGGCCACGCGGTTCATCGTCGACTTCGCCGAGCGGGTGTTCGGGCGCAGCTCCGGGGGTCCCGCGAAGGTGGCGGTGCTGAGCAGCGGCCTGATGGGATCCCTCTCCGGCAGCGCGGTCGCCAACACCGCGACCACCGGCACGTTCACCATCCCGATGATGCGCAGCGCCGGCTTCCAGCCGGTGACCGCGGCCGGCGTGCAGGCGGCGGCCAGCTCGGGCGGCGCGCTCATGCCGCCGGTGATGGGCGCCGGCGCCTACATGATGCTGGAGATCGTCAATCCGCCGGTGACCTACCTGGAGATCATCCGGGCCGCGCTCATTCCCGCGCTCCTGTACTACCTGTCGCTCATCCTCATCGTGCACTTCCACGCGCAGCGGATGGCGATCGCGACCGGGGAGGCGCCGGTCGCAGCGGCGCCGGTCGCCGACGAGACGCCCGCTGCCGCGGCGCGGTCGCGCGCGGCGGGGATGGTCTTCGCCTCGGCGCTCGGCAGCCTCATCCTGTTCCTGGTGCTCGGCTACACGGCGTTCCGCGCCGTCACGTTGTCGCTGGTGGTGATCATCGCGGTCAGCAGCGTGAGCAAGGCGACCCGCCTCGACTGGCGCTTCACGCTTCTGAGCCTCGTCACCGCGGCGCGCGGCGTCGTGCCGCTGGTGGCCGCCGCGGCCTGCGTCGGCATCATCATCGGCATCGTGACGCTGACCGGGATCGGGACCCGGCTGCCCGCGACGATCATCCCGCTGGCCGAGCAGAGCCTGTTTCTCGCGCTCGTGCTGATCATGATCTCGTCGATCGTCCTGGGCATGGGGCTGCCGTCGGCGGTCTGCTACCTGCTGATGGCCACGCTGATCGGCCCGGTGCTCGGCAACCTCGGCGTCATCCCGCTGGCCGCGCACCTGTTCATCTTCTACTTCGGGATGATGTCCATGGTGACGCCGCCGGTGGCGCTCGCCGCCTACGCCGCGTCGTCGATCGCCGGCACGCGCATCATGCCGACCGGCCTCGCCGCGTTCCGCTTCGCGCTGGTCGGCTTCACGCTGCCCTACATGTTCATCTACCGGCCCGAGCTGCTGATGCTGACCGCTTCGGGCGAGCCGGCCGGCTGGCTGCAGATGCTGCTTCCGGTCGCCATCGCCACGCTCGGCGTCACCTGCTTCGCGGCCGGGATCGCCGGGCAGCTCCGGCATCCGCTGGGCCTCGGACTGCGCCTGGCCATCTTCGGAGCGGCGGCCCTGCTGCTCGCGCCGGGCCCCTCGCTGAACCTCGCGGGGCTGGGCGTGCCCCTCTTCGACGTGGCGGGCGTGGCGGTCTTCGGCGCGGTGCTGGCCGCGAACCGGTCGGGCGCATAGGGCGTCCCGGATCCGCGCCGGCTTCCGGGCCAGCGCGTGACAGAGAGGGGTTGCCGTTCGCGACGGCCCGTGACACACTGGGCGTTCTACGTGTGGGCACGGTGTGGAGGACGCTGGCGTCACGTCGGCGCCCCGACCGCGGGGGCATCCGGAGTCCGTGCGGATGGACTTCAACGAATACCGGCTCGATGCCGAGTTCTACGACGAGGTGCTGCGTCCCGATGGCACACCGCGGGATCACTGCCGGTTCCTCTACCAGGCCCTGACCGAAATCTCCGGCACGGAGCTGGGCGAGGTCCAGGAGCGGGTGACCCGCTCTTTCCTGAACGAAGGCATCACGTTCACCGTCTACGGCGACGGAGACGCTGACGAAAGGATCATCCCGATCGACTGCGTGCCCCGCCTCCTCCCGGACGCCGAGTGGAGCACCCTGGAAGCGGGCCTGACGCAGCGCATCCTCGCCCTGAACCGTTTCCTCGGCGACGTCTACGGCGAGTGCCGCATCATTGCCGACGGCGTCATTCCCGAAGAGATGGTGCGGGGCTGTCCCCAGTACCGCCGCGAGATGCGCGGCGTCGCGCCGCCGCACGGAACATGGGTGGCGATCTGCGGCACCGACGTCGTGCGCACGAACGACGGCTTCATCGTGCTGGAGGACAACCTGCGGGTGCCGTCCGGCGTTTCCTACATGATCGCCAACCGCAGGGCCGTGAAGTCGAGCCTCCGACGGCTCTATCGCCGCTGCCGGGTGCGGGAAGTGGAGCACTACGGCAACCTGCTGCTGGCGACCCTCCGGGAGCTGGCGCCGCCGGGGCGCCGGGACCCCTGTATCGCGCTGCTCACCCCCGGCGTCTGGAACGCGGCCTTCTACGAGCACATGTTCCTGGCGCGGGAGCTCGGCGCCGAGCTGGTGGAGGGCCGCGACCTGCTGACCCGGAACGGATTCGTCTACATGCGGACCACGGAGGGACTGCGCCAGGTCGACGTGATCTATCGCCGGGTGGACGACGACTTCCTGGATCCTCTCGTATTCCGCTCCGACTCGCTGCTCGGCGTTCCCGGTCTGCTCCAGGCGCACCGGCTCGGCAACGTGGCGCTGGCCAACGTGCCCGGAACCGGAGTGGCCGACGACAAGAGCGTGTACGCCTACGTGCCCGACATGATCCGCTACTACCTGAGCGAAGAGCCGATCCTCGCCAACCTGCCGACCCGGATTTGCCGCCGCCCGGAGGATCTCGAGTACACGCTCGACAACCTGGACAGGCTCATCGTCAAGCGCGTCGGCGAGGCGGGGGGCTACGGCATGCTGGTCGGTCCCCATGCCACGCCTGCCGAGCGTGACGACTACGCGGCCGGGATGCGGGCCAATCCGGCCGACTACATCTCGCAAGAGGTGCTCTCGCTGTCGATGGCGCCCTGCCTGATCGACGGCCGCCTGGAACCCCGCCATGTGGATCTGCGCCCCTTCGTGCTGAGAGGCCGGGAAACACGCATCGTGCCGGGCGCTTTCTGCCGTGTCGCGCTCCGCCGCGGCAGCATCGTGGTGAACTCCAGCCAGGGCGGCGGCGGCAAGGACGTGTGGGTGCTGGAGTCCTGACATGCTGGCGCGCAGTGCGGAAGGCCTCTACTGGCTCGGCCGTCACGTCGAACGCACGGAGAACACCTGCCGCCTGTTGCGAGAGCAGATGGATGCGCTCGTGGACCGGCCCGTCCGGGAGATAAACTTCGGCTGGCGGCGGATCTACGGCACCCTGCACCGGCGGCCGCCCGGACCGGCCGTCGGGGTCACGGAGAGCGACGACGACTACGCGCTGGCCGATTCGTACACGCTGGCCGACGACGTCACCTTCGAGCGATCCAACCCGAGCTCGATCTGGAACAGCTTCTGCAGTGGGCGGGAGAACGCGCGGCAGATGCGCCACTGCATCAGCAGCGAGATGTGGACCTGCCTCAACCTGGCGTGGTTGCGACTCGGAACGCAGCGCATCGAAGGCATCTGGAGGGCCGCCCCCGAGGGCTTCTACGCCGACCTGGCGAACGAGATGACCACCTTCGCGGGGGTGACGGACACCACGTGGTACCGCGACGACGGCTGGCGGTTTCTGCAACTGGGGCGCCTGGTCGAACGCGCCCAATCGACGCTGGCGCTGCTGCTGGCGCATCTGGACAGCGTGGACGCGCGGCAGGACGCGGGAGACAGCGAGTGGTCGAGCCTGCTGCGGGTCTGCCAGGCCTTCGACGCCTACCGTCGCCGCTACGGCGTCGAGACCAGACCGGCGCGCGTGCTCGACCTGCTCGTCAACGAGCCGCGGCTGCCGAGATCGCTGTGCCGCGCCGTCGATGCGGTGGCCGAGATGTTGGGCGCCATCGCGCTCGGTCCGGGTCCGAGCGGCGCCGCGCGGCGGCTCGCCACCGAGCTCGCGTCCGCCGTTCATCAAACGTGGCCCGGCACGGCGACCATGACCGCCCGGGCGGAACGACTGCGGCGTCTGGACGGAGATTGCCGGACGCTGCACGATCTGGTGATGGCTGCGCACGTCGGTTACGACCCCGACGGCGCGCCCGTACGTTGAGGCGAGAGCTGCGCGCCCCCCTGGGCCGCGGCGCATGCAACGGCCGGCCCGAACCGGCCCGTCACGGAGGTGACCATGACCGAGTTGCCGAGCGACGAGCTCCAGTTCATCTTCAACACGTTCTCGTTCCTGCTCTGGGGCGGGCTGGTCATGTGGATGGCGGCCGGCTTCACGATGCTCGAGGCCGGCTCGGTGCGCACGAAGAACGCGTCGGTCATCTGCCTGAAGAACATCGGGCTGTACTCGGTTGCCGGCATCGCCTACTACGTCATCGGCTACAACCTGATGTACGTGGACGTGGGCAGCGTGATCGGCTCGTTCACCTTCCTGCGCGGACCGTCCGCCGACGAGCTCGCGCTGCTGGCGGGCGTCGAGGGCGCGCGGGAAGCGGTGACCGCCACCGACTACGCGGTCATGTCCGACTGGTTCTTCCAGATGGTCTTCGTGGCGACCGCCGCGTCCATCGTCTCCGGCGCACTGGCCGAGCGGGTGAAGCTCTGGTCGTTCTTCGTCTTTACCCTGGTGCTGACCGCGTTCATCTACCCGATCGTCGGGGCCTGGACCTGGGGCGGCGGCTGGCTCGCCGCGATGGGTTTCCAGGACTTCGCCGGCTCGACCATCGTGCACGGCACCGGCGGCGCCGCCGCACTGGCCGGCGCGCTCGTCGTCGGACCGCGCCACAACAAGTTCCGCAAGGACGGCACGGTCACGAGCACGCCCCCGTCCAACATTCCGGTGGTCACGCTGGGCGTGTTCATCCTGTGGTTCGGCTGGTTCGGCTTCAACGGCGGTTCCCAGCTCGCCCTCGGCAGCGCGGCCGACGTGCTTGCGATGAGCCATGTCCTGGTCAACACGAACCTGGCGGGAGCGGCCGGCGTCATCGCGGCCATCGCCGTCTCGCGGCCGATCCTCGGACGGATGGATCTGCTCGCCGGCCTGAACGGCGCCATAGCCGGTCTCGTCTCGATCACCGCCGGTCCCGACATCACCAGTCACTACTGGGCCATCGTGATCGGCGCGATCGGCGCCATCATCTGCACCGCGGCCATCAGGCTCCTGGAGCGTCTCCAGGTCGACGACGTGGTGGGGGCGGTGCCCGCTCACCTCTTCGCGGGCGCCTGGGGTACGATAGCTACAGTCATCGTCGCCGGCGCCGACATCGGCGTACAGCTTCTCGGCGTGCTCGCGGTGGGCGCGTTCGCGTTCGCGACGTCGTGGCTGACGTGGATGGCGCTCGAGAAGACGATCGGCGTGCGCGTGTCCCACAGTGTCGAACAGATGGGGCAGGACGTGGCTGAGCTGGGTATCGACGCCTACCCCGAGTTCGTGCTCATGCCGGAACGGGACGACTAAGTCCACAAAGTCATGTCGGACAGTGGGAAACAGTTGGCGGGCGGCGACTCTTCACTCGCGGAGCCGTCCAGCGGAAAGCACATCTGCGTCTACCTGGGCGGCAACCTCGGGCGGGAGCAACGCTACATCGACGAGGCCGACGCCCTGGGCCGCATGATGGCGGCCCAGGGCATCGGGCTGGTCTACGGCGGCGCCCGCGTCGGCCTGATGGGCGTCCTGGCCAGCGCCGTCCTGTCGAACGGCGGCGTCGTCACCGGCGTGGTCCCCCGGCAACTCTCGTACCAGGAGCTCGCCCACGAAGGACTGAGCCGACTCCTGGAAGTGGACACGATGCACGAGCGCAAGCACCTGATGCAGCAGTTGTCGCAGGGTTGCATCGCCCTGCCCGGCGGGTTCGGCACCCTGGAGGAGATCTTCGAAGCCCTGTGCTGGTCGCAACGACCGCTCGAGCTGCACGAGAAGCCGTGCTGCTTCGCCAACATCGACGGCTACTACGACCGCCTCTTCGAGTTCCTCGATCACGCGGCCGGGCGGGGGCTGCTGCTGCCGCAGAACCGTGCGCTGGCCCGGCAGGCGCCGACCGCGGCGGCGGCGCTGCGCGAGATTCAGACAGCGTGGCAGGAAGCGGAGCAGGCCATGCTCGACGTCATCAAGGCGTACGAGACGTGATCCGCGTCAGGACGAGGCGGCGAGGGCCGATTCGCGAGATTCCTTGATCGGGATGATCCGGTCGAAGCCGCTGATCCGGAAGACCTCCTCGATGTGGTTCTTCATGGAACAGAGCACGAGCGTTCCCTCGCCCGCCTTCAGCGCCTTGGCCGCGATGAGGAGCACGCGCATGCCCGAGCTGCTTATGAAGTCGAGACGGCTGAAATCGACGATCAGCCGGCGCTCGCCGCTGCTGACATGATCCATGACGACGGACTCGAAGGAGCGGGCGTTTCCGCTGTCCAGTCGTCCCACGGGCAACAGCACCAGCACCTCGTCGTTGCGTTCTTCCGCTACTTCGATATCCATCGATGCACCTCGCTCGGCCGGCCCGCTTCAACGGGTCTCCGGCTCGAGATCGTGTTCCAGTGTCAACCGGTTCCTGCCGTCCGCGTACTCGTACCGCACGCGGTCGGCGAACGTCTTGACCAGATGCAGCCCCAGTCCGCCGACCGGGCGCTCGTCCACCGTGGACGACAGGTCGGGGTCGGTGTTCTGCGTCGGATCGAACCTGTGGCCGTTGTCCTCCAGGGTGAGAACCAACAGTCTGTCGGTGACCTGCAGCGTAACGCTGATCTTCGGGCGTGCGATCCCGCGGAGGCCGTAGCTGACGGCATTGGTGATCAGCTCGTCGAGCGCGAGGTTGACCATGTAGACCTGCTGGTCGGGGAGCTTGTTGGCATCGCCGAACTCCTCCACCATCTGCGCCAGACTGCGTACCGCGGACAGTCTCGGCGATATCGAAACGCGCAACTCATCCATCTTCGCCAAGCGGATAGTCTCCTGAATGAACGGCGCAACTGTAGCAGCGGCGTTGCCGTCGCACAAGGCTCCTGTATCGCGGGGAGTGGACATGGGGGCGGCGGTCGTCGAGTCGTCAGGCCTCGGCCCGCGCCGACTCGCGCGTATCCCGGATCGGAATGATCTGGTCGAAACCACTGATACGAAATACCTCGTGGATGTGGTCCGGCATGGCGCACAGCACCAGCTTGCCCCGGCTTGCATGCAGCTTCTTGGCTGCCGTCAGGAGGACCCGCATCCCGGCACTGCTGATGGAGTTCAAGCGGCTGAAGTCGACGATGAGGCGCTGCTCTCGACCGTCGACGCGTTCCATGACGATCGACTCGAACGAGCGCGCGTTCGCACTGTCGAGTCGGCCGATCGGGAGCAGCACCAGCGCTCCACCGTCCCGCTCCTCGGCTACTTCGATGTTCATCCACCACCACCTGCACGTAGAGTCGCCCGGATCGACCGGACGACTCAGTCCGACTCCTTCGAAAGGTCGTGCTCCATCGTCAGCCGGTTCCGGCCTTCCACGAACTCGTAGGAGATGCGGTCCGCAAAGCTCTTGACCAGGTGCAGCCCCAACCCTCCGATGGCGCGCTCCTCCAGCGAGGACGAGATGTCGGCGCTCGTGTCCTGCGTCGGGTCGAACGGCTGACCGTTGTCCTCCATCACCAGAATCAGGGTACCGGCATCGACCCGCATCGAGATCCGGATCTCGGCGTCGGCCTTGTCTTCGAGGCCGTGGGTGACCGTGTTGGTGATCAACTCGTCGAGCGCCAGGTTGATGACGAACACCTTCGGATCGGGCAGGCCGTTGGCGTCCCCGAACGCCTCCACCATTCCCGACAATTCGCGGACTTCCGACAGCCGGGCCGGTATCGTCACGTGGAAATCTTCAGCCATGAGGCTCCTGCCAGACGGACGCAAATACTGTAGCAAACTCCGGCCCGCACGCTGCAAGTCCACGGGGGCGTCACTGGCGGCGCCGCAGAACCAGACAGGTCATGTCGTCGGCGGCGGGCGCTCCCGCGGAATAGCCGCCGATCTCGCTCCAGACGTGGTCCACGATCTCCGCGGGCGAACGCGACGACGCGCCGTCGAGCGTCGATTCGAGCCGTTCCTTCCCGAACAGCTCCCCGCGCAGGTTCACCGCGTCGGTCAGGCCGTCCGTGTAGAGGAAAAGGGCATCCCCGGGACGCAGCTCCTCTTCGCGACTCTCGTACTCGAAGTCGTCGAGAACGCCCATCGCCACGCCGCCGGTCATCGGAAGGGGCCGGCGGGAGTCGTCGGCAGCCACGAGGAACGCAGGCTCGTGGCCGGCGCAGACGTACTGCATGACCGCGCGATCGAGATCGACGATGGCGAGAACGCCCGTCACGAACAGCCCCATGGGGTTCTCTGCGCAGAGACGCCGGTTGGCTTCCGTGGCGATCGCCCCGACGTCGCCGGTCTGGCTCTGCGACGCCGCCGCGTTGATGGCGCCCTGCGACGCCGCCATGAACAGTGCGGCCGCAACCCCCTTCCCGGATACATCACAGACGGTAAAGAAGAGCTGGCCGCCGGACGGCTCCAGCACGTCGACGAAGTCACCTCCCACCTGCTGCGCCGGCGTCATCCGCGCGTAGGCCACGAAGCTGCCGAGATCCACGTTTCCTTCCCGGACCAGCGCGGCCTGCACGACCTTGGCCATCTCGAGGTCCTGCTCCAGCGCCTGCTGGGCAACGCGCAGGCTGCGATTGGTCTGCTGGAGCTCCTCGGTCCGCGCCGAGACCATCATCTCGAGCTGCTCTTCCCGATTGAAGACCTGGACCGTCATCGCCTCGAACACCCGCGCCAGGCTGCCGAGCTCGTCGGTCCGCTTGATCACCTCTTCCAGCGGGCCTTCGTCCGGCTGCTTGCCCATCTCCACCTGCCGCGCCGCCGTGGCGATCACCTCGATCGGCTGCGTCAACCACCGCGTGCCCCACAGCGCCGCGGCGGCGGTGAAGCCGAGCAGCACGAAGGCGATCAGCGTGGTGTTGAAGGCCTCGGCCCGCACGGTGTTCGCGATATCGTCGAGACTGACGGCAAGGGCCAGACCGCCGATCGGGATGCCGCCGGCGTTGATGATCGGCGAGGCGACCCAGATGCCGTTGTCCGCGGGCGACAACAGGTCGAGACTGGTCTCGCTGACCACCTGTCCGAGCTCCATGGCTTGCGCCACGACGGCTTCGGCCCGCCGCGAGAAGACGCCGGCGGCATCCACCGTGCCGGCGCCGGCCTGGCCGGCTCGCGGTGCGGACGCCGCCAGGTCCCGCTCCAGATTGACGACCCAGAGCGCTTCGAGATTGCGCGAGCGGACCAGCAGGTCCGCCTCGCGCTGATAGACGGAATAGAGCAGGTTGCCCGAGCTGCCTTCGATGGGTATCCCGACCTGCACGACCCGCGGGGAGCCGGCCCCGGCGACCGCGACGTACTTGTAGACGGCGCCGTCGGCGGCGCGGGACGCGGTCGCAAGCTCCAGGCTGCGCTCCGTACCCTCCAGCAGGGGCGAAAGCTCGCCAGCGTGCGGCACGCTACCGCTCGGTGCTCCCGTCAGGGGCGGCAGCAGACTGGAAAAGGCCACGGTGCCGTCCGGATTCACGACCCTGATCTCGCCGATGACGGTGGAGCCGACGATGCGTCGCAGCCGACCGTCGATCTCCTCGGCCGACCATCCGGCCTCTTCCGCCGCGGCCGCGAAGTGGCCCACGATGGTGGCCTGCACCAGCATCTGCTGGCCGATGATTCCCTCGACCACGGCCGAGACGTCGGCCCGTTGCGTGGCGTACACGTTGGTCAGGATCTCCTGCTCGCCGAAGACGAGCGCGTTGCCGATCTGCACGATCCGATCCTGATCGACGCCACCGACCCCGACGTACTTGTAGACCTCCTGGTCGATCTCCCGAACCTGGGCCGGCTGCGTGATCACGTCGTCGACGTCCGATCCCAGCAGCACGTAGAACTTCGAGGCCTGCGGCTGCACCGTCGGATCGGGATCGAACCGGAACGGCACGAGCGCGCCGTTCTCGTCGCGAACGTTGGTCAGGTAGGAGAAGCCGACGCTGTCGGTGATCCAGAACTCGTCGAGCACCGTGTTCGCCACGATGGCGTCGAGGGTCTCGATGATGCGCGGCGGATCCTGCCCCGCCGCCTCCGCCGCCGCCACCAGGTGGGCGGCGATGCGGGCCTGCGCCGTCATCTGGTCGTCGAGCGTCGCATCGAGCGTACGGGCGACGTTGGCCAGCGAGATCTCGCCCATGTCGGCGAAGCTCGCCGAGAGCAGCTCCGCCAGGTGCACGGCGGACGCCTCCGCCTCCTCGCGCAACGCGATGGCGGAGTTGTAGAGCATCGTGGCCGAGGTCGCCGTGATCGTGACCGTAAGCAGCGCGGCAAGCGCGAGGAAGCCTCGAACCGCGAGGCGCAGCCCTTTGTTCATCGACCGGATCTCGGTTCCGGGCACATCCAGCGCTGGCGTCAGGA
This sequence comes from Vicinamibacterales bacterium, assembly GCA_963662835.3. Lineage (GTDB taxonomy): Bacteria > Acidobacteriota > Vicinamibacteria > Vicinamibacterales > UBA8438 > WTFV01. Next base: position 2,827,421 of record CAXXVU020000002.1, on the reverse strand, counting down.
TTCGGTTCATCTCAAGCTCCTGCGCGGCCGGCAGGACGTCACAGGCGCCACATCACCCACAACTGCGCGACGTTGTCGTTCTCGTTCACGCCCAGCTTGTTCCACCAGTATTGGTACTCCACCCCGAGGAACAACTGGCCCGGGCTGCCGGTCATCGCCTTGCCGATGTCCCACCCCAGTTGCGGCTGTGCGAGGATCCACCCCTTTACCGCGTCGCCGAGCTCGTTGGTCACGCCGCCGATGTACTCCGCGTGGCCGGTGAACCAGAACGACTGGCTGCCGAGGTCGAAGGCGGCCCCCCAGCTCACGTCGAACATGAAGCTGTCGCTCGTCCGCGGCGCCCCGCCCCGCTCGAGACCGCTGCTGGCGTCGATGAAGGCGGTCAGGTCCGTGTTGAAGAATACGAAGCCGGGCACGTCCCAGGAAAGCCGCGCGCCGGGCAGCCACTTGAAGACGTTCGCGTCGCCGTCGAAATTCATGCCCCCGATCAGGGCGATGTCCCGCACCGGTCCGCCGCCGACGGTCCGATCCGCCAGCTTCCCGAAGCTGAGCGTCGGATACCACTCGCCGTAGAACTCCAGATCGTTGAAGCCGTCCGCGACGCCGTCCTCGAGAATATCGATGAAGACGAAGCTGTCGCCCAGCGACCAACTCGACGCCTGCTGCACGGTCAGAATGTGCGTGAAGTTGCGCGTCCCCGAGAACGGATTGGCGAGGCGTCCGTACTGATAGTGGAACTCCGTCTGCGCAACCGTCACGGCCGGCGCAGCTCCCAGAATCGCCGCGGCCAGGAGCCAGCACCTGAAAGGACGCGCGGGCGCGATGTTCTTCATGACCGAATCATACCCATTCCCGGCGGCCGTGTCCTCTGGAGACCGGCCGCGAAATGCCGCAAGGCTGGACGCGAGGCCCTTGAGGCACAGCAGGACATCGTGCGCCCACGTAACGGCTGGGCGGCCTCCGCCTCCCGCCGCGTCGAGGCGCTTCGCGCTTCCTCCGCCGTCGCGGCGGCCCGGACGACCGTAGTACGATGGCCGGATGCCTGACCCGGCGAGAGACCTGCTGCGCCGCGTCTTCGGCTACGACCGGTTCCGCGGGCTGCAGGAAGCGATCGTCGAGCACACGATCGCCGGCGCCGACAGCCTCGTGCTGATGCCGACGGGCGGCGGCAAGTCCCTCTGCTACCAGATTCCGGCGCTCGTGCGCCCCGGCGTCGCGGTCGTGGTCTCGCCGCTCATCGCGCTGATGCGCGATCAGGTCGACACGCTGCTGCAGGCCGGCGTGCGGGCGGCCTGCCTCAACTCCACGCTCGCCTACGAGGAGGTGCTCGACGTCGAGGCTCGACTTCGCGCGGGCCGGATCGACCTGCTCTACGCGGCCCCCGAGCGGCTGCTCGGAGAGCGGACGCTCGCGCTGCTCGACGAGGTCGAGCTCGCACTGTTCGCGATCGACGAGGCGCATTGCGTGTCGCAGTGGGGTCACGACTTCCGACCGGAGTACCTGCAGCTTTCGGCACTGCACGAGCGGTTCCCGGCCGTGCCGCGAATCGCCCTCACGGCAACGGCCGACGAGCCGACGCGGCGCGAAATCCGGGAGCGGCTGCACCTGGAGGACGCCCGCGCGTTCATCGCGGGCTTCGACCGGCCGAACATCCGCTATCGGGTGGTGCCGAAGCAGAGCCCGCGCGAGCAGCTCGCCCGGCTGCTCGACACCGAGCACCGGGGAGACGCCGGCATCGTCTACTGCCTGTCGCGCCGCCGGGTCGAGGAGACGGCCGAGTGGCTGCGGGCGCGCGGCGTCGACGCCCGCCCCTACCACGCCGGCCTCGGCGCCCGGGAACGCGAGGACGCGCAGGACGCGTTCGTGCGCGGCGAAGGCGTCGTCATCACCGCGACGATCGCCTTCGGGATGGGGATCGACAAGCCGGACGTCCGCTTCGTCGCCCACCTCGACCTGCCGAAGAGCCTCGAGGCGTACTACCAGGAGACCGGCCGCGCCGGCCGCGACGGGCTGCCCGCGACCGCCTGGATGACCTACGGGCTCCAGGACGTGATCACCCTCCGGCAGATGCTCGACGGATCCGAGGCGGGCGAGACGCGCAAGCGGCTGGAGATTCGCAAGCTGGACGCGATGCTCGGCTACTGCGAGCTGACGACCTGCCGGCGGCAGACGCTGCTCGGATACTTCGGCGAGACGCTGGCGGAACCTTGCGGCAACTGCGACAACTGCCTGGAGCCGCCCGAGTCGTGGGATGCGACCGAGGCGGCGCAGCAGGCTTTGTCGTGCGTCTACCGCACCGGCCAACGCTTCGGGGTCGCCTACGTCGTGGACGTGCTGCGCGGAAAGGACGACGAGCGGATCCGGCGCTTCGGCCACGATCGGCTCTCGACGTACGGGATCGGCGCGGATCTCGACGTCCGGCAGTGGCGGTCGGTCGTCCGGCAGCTCGTTGCACGGGGGTTGCTCAGCGTCGACGTCGAGAAGTACGGATCGCTGCAGTTGACCGCCGCCGCGCGGCCGGTGCTGCGGGGCGAAGCCACCGTCGAGTTGCGGCGGGACGCTCTTCCCGCGAGGAAGCCTCGACGTGACCGGGAGGCGCGCGACCGGGTGCAGTCGGTGCTCGGGGCCGCCAGCCAGGCGCTGTTCGACGCGCTGCGGGCGCGCCGACGCGAGCTGGCCGCGGAACAGGGCGTGCCGCCGTACGTGATCTTCCACGACGCGAGCCTGGTGGAGATGGCCGAGCGCCGGCCGCGCTCGCTCGACGAGTTCGCGGCGGTCCCGGGCGTGGGCGCGACGAAGCTGGAACGCTACGCCGAGACGTTCATCGGGATCATTCGCGCGCACGAGCGCGAAGAGCCGGCGCCGGCCGCGGCCGCGCCCGACCAGGAGTCTGCGTCGTAGAATCGGCGCGACCTCCCGGGCAAGCCCGGCTGGACGGCCATCGGAGCCGCAGGCGACGATCTTCAAGTCATCGCGACACGTGGCATGTCGTGGGCGTGGGGAGGCGACGAGGATGCACTACCGGGTTCGCGCGCAGCTTCGTGAAGAGACGGCCGGCGAGTTCAGGCGCCTGCTCCGGAACGGCGCCATCGCGCGCCAGAGACCCGACGGGCGGGAGATCGTGGAATCGATGGAACGGGCCGTCGTCACCGAGACCGGCGCCATCGAATGGAGCGAGGTCTGCTACTGCGAGACCCCGCTGCAGCACGAGCGGTCCACCGTCTACGACCGCTTCTTCGACGCCCTGACGACGGAGCCGATTGACGGATACCAGTCGCACGACGGCCGCCCGTTCCGCGAGCATCTCGACGAGCTCGCAGAGTCGGCAAGCTGACGCCCCGTCGCCGGTGACATCTTGATGCGCCAACGGGCAAGCACTACGATGTTGCATCCATGCGAACACCCGGACCATCGATGACGACATCGGACGAGCACTGAAGGATCACGCTTCCCTCGCCGCGCTGGCGATCGAGCACCAGGCCGATCCGCATTCCAACGATACGGACTTCTCCCGATTCTCCGGATTGCGGTGGCGCAATCCGATCGCATGAGCAGCGCGCGCCGGCGATAGGCCGACGCCCGGCGGCGGTATGATGGGCGCATCCATGCATGCAACGATCTCGTGGCGTCGCATCCGCGCCGGAACCGTGCTGTGCGGCCTGCTGTGGTCGGTGGCGGCCGTTCCGGGACAGTCCGGCGCGCAGGCCGCTTCAGAGCCGGTGGCCCTGCCGCCGGCCATCCCGATCTTTCCGTTGCAGGACGTCATGCTGTTCCCGAACGCCTCGCGGCCGCTGCACATCTTCGAGCCGCGCTACCGCGAAATGGTGGCCGACGCACTCGAAGGCGACCGCATCATCGGCATGGTGATGCTGCACGCGGGATACGAGGACGAATACGCCGGCAACCCCCCGATCTACGACATCGGCGCCGCCGGCGTGATCACCAACGTGGAGCGGCTGCCCGACGGCCGCTACAACATCGTGCTCAGCGGGCTGGCGCGGTTCCGGATCGCGAGCGAGGACCGGAGCCGCGCGTACCGCGTGGCGGAGATCGAAGTGCTCCCGGAGCCGTTGAACGAAAGCGACCGGGACGCGCTCCGCGGGCGTCGTCCGCTGCTGATGGAGTTGCTCGCATCCGTGGCTCCGGGCCGGGCTCCGGCGCCCGACGAGCTGCCGGACGAGATGCTGGTCGACGGTCTCTCGCAATTCCTGGGCATGAGCGCCCTCGACCGGCTGGACCTGCTGCGGCGGGAGGGACCGCTGGCGCGCGCCGAGGCGCTGATCGGCCTGCTCGAGCGGGGCGAGCTGTCGCGGTGAAACGGGCTGCCGAAGCGAGTTGCAGAGAGCCGCCGCGAACCGGGTCGAACAACGGACAACGCAGGCAGATGAGGTGGAAGAAATGGTCAGAGTGGGAAGCACGTCGGGTGAGCCGGTTGCACAGGGTCAGGTCACGCGGCGCCAGGCGCTGGCGGGTGTCGGCGCGGTCCTCGGATCCGCGGCGGTGATGCGGGAGCTGCCCGGCAGCGCAGCGGCTCCTGGGGCCGCGCCCGCGCAGAGCGTCCTCGCGCCGGCCGAGCAGGCCGAGGCCATCGGTCCCTACGACCCGAGCTGGCTGCCGGACGGCGTCCGCTCGCGCTTCGTGCACAACGTCAACGGCCTGACGATGCACGTCCTGGAGGCCGGCTTCGAGACCGAAGGCCGCCCGGCCCTGCTCCTCCTGCACGGCTTCCCGGAGCTGGCCTACAGTTGGCGGCACGTCATGGCGCCGCTCGCCGACGCGGGCTACCACGTCATCGCGCCCGACCAGCGCGGTTACGGCCGCACCACCGGCTGGAGCGCCGACTACGACGGCAGCCTGCGGCCCTTCAGCCGCCTGAACGCGGTGCGCGACGCCCTCGCGCTGGTCTCGGCATTCGGCTACCGCTCGATGGATGCGGTGATCGGCCACGACTTCGGCTCCCCCGTCGCCGCGTGGTCGGCAGTCGCGCGGCCGGACGTCTACCGCGCCGTCGCCCTGATGAGCGCCCCGTTCGGCGGCACCCCGGCGTTCGCCTTTGACACCGCCGACGACGGCCCCGTGTCGGAGCCCCCGGCCGCTCCGGACATCTACGAGGAGATGGCCCGCCTGTCCCGTCCGCGCAAGCACTACCAGCGCTACTACCGCACGCGCGAGGCGAACCAGAACATGTGGCGCGCCCAGCAGGGGGTCCACGACTTCATGCGCGCCTACTACCACCACAAGAGCGCCGACTGGGCCGAGAACCGGCCCTACCGGCTGGCGGGATGGACGGCGACCGAGGTCGCCAAGATGCCGACCTACTACATCATGGACCTGGAGATGGGCATGGCCGAGACGGTGGCGCTGCACATGCCCACGCCGGCCGAGATCGCCGCCAACCGGTGGCTGCCCGACAGCCAGTTGCACGTCTACGCCGTCGAGTACGAGCGCAACGGCTTCCAGGGCGGCCTGCAGTGGTACCGGTCCGGCGGCGTCATCACGGACGAGCCGCTCACGTTCGCGGGCCGCACCATCGACATCCCGTCGCTCTTCATCGCCGGGTCGAGCGACTGGGGCGCCTACCAGCGGCCCGGCTCGCTGGAGCGGATGCAGGAGAGCGCCTGCACCGACATGCGCGGCGTGCATTTCGTGAACGGCGCGGGGCACTGGGTGCAGCAGGAGCAGCCGGAGGAGACCGTGCGCCTGCTGCTGGAGTTCCTGCGCGAGGCGTGAGCGGAATGACGCCGCGGAGCGTCGAGACGTTCCTCGCGCGGTTCACGCTCGTCTTCCTGCTCCTCTACGCGCCGCTGGAGACGTGGGCCTCCTGGCCCGCCCTGTCGAACCCGTTCTATCTCGTGGACGTAGTGGGGTTCGGGCTCCTGCTCTGGGGTGCGCTGGCGTCGCTGCGCGCCCGCCCGGATGCCGACCCCGGCGTGCTCTGCGCCGGATACGCCTGGAGCGCGGCCAACGGCTGGCGGGCCCTGGCGCTCCGCATCGAGACGCTGCAGCAGGGCGGCGAGGTCGACGTCACGCTCGTCTGGCTGCTCGTCCTCGGAGAGGTCGCGGCGCTGACCGGACTCGCGCTGCTCCTCCTGCTCGTGGTGGAATCGCGGCGACTGTCGAGAGTTGAACACAGGCGGGATTGAGGCGGACCTGTGAAATCGGGCTCATACCGTGATCGGCGTCACTCCGACACTCGTTGCGAGTCGGTCGCCGGCCGTGCGCTCGAAAGGGCTCGCGAGGAGACGCTGCGTGCTCATCGGGCGCTTTCCAGCATGGACGTGCGCAGTGTGATAGCTTGGCTGCGAGGCACAAGGCAACCATGAGGCCATCCTTGTTTCCGCCGCGGTCGGTGTCCTGGGGAATCGTGATCGCCGCCGCGACGGCGGCAGCGTTCGGCCAGCTCGTTGGCGCCCCCTGGGGTCTGGCCGTCTTGACTGGACTGTCCGCCGGTGCGTGCACCCTGATCCTCCTCGCGGTTGCGCGCGACGGGCGGTTCAACGTGCTGGGAAGCATGACGCCCGCGAGACGATCGAGACCCGGCCTGCAGATGTTCGCCAACCTCGTCATTCTGACGCCGGCGCTCGTGGCCACCAGCTTTCTCGAGTTGACGCCGGCAAGCGACGTGACACTCAAGGTGCTGCTCCTGCTGACCGGAGCGGCTGCCTACGCGCTCGGCTGCATGATCGGAACGTTGTATCAACTCGAGGGTGACAATGCCGTCCCGGATCCGCGCCTCCATGGCGTGACTCCGTCGCCCGACGACCGACACTCCACTCCATGATCAGACGCCGCACGGGATTACGAACGCCCCGACGGCACACGCCGGCGCTGCTGCTCCTCGGCGGGCTCCTGGCGTCGCTCTCGCCGTCGTCCGCCGAGCCGGTCGAGCACCGCGTGGTCATCATCGCCTACGACACCAACGACGTGCGGCTGCCGATGGCGCTCGACGCTATCGCGTTCTGGAACGACGTCATGGCAGAGCTTGGCCTGAACGTGCGACTGGTCGAGGAGCTCCACATCGGCTCACCCGTCACCCGTGCGCTGGAGAACTACGCGCGGTCGATCTCCCAGCGGGCCGGGCGCCTGCGCGGCGGGCCGGGGGAGCCGGACGCGCCGGCCGAGATCACCGACTTCGGCGTCCAGGCCGTCCTGCTTCTCTCGCGCCAGGACCTGATGTCGTTCGCCTGGCCTCTGCCGCGCTACCCCGGCCACTTCGTGGCCATCGAGGAGGATCGCACCGCGATGGCCGTCAACCCGAACATCGCGCGCAACATCATCGCGCACGAGATCGGCCACACCCTCGGGCTGCGCCACAACCGCGATCCGACGACCCTGATGTGCGGCCCCTGCCGCACCCACGAGCTCGCCGTGGACCGGCCGGAGTACATGCGGCTGACCGAGCGCGATCACCGGCGCCTCGTCGAGCGCTACGCTTCCCGGTAGAATGCAACCCGTTCGTCCCACTCGGTTGGATGGAGGAGTGACACCATGTTGAAGCAGAAGCGGTACCTCGTCGCGATTCTCGGACTCGCGGTCTTCGGGCTCGGCTACGCGGCCGGCCAGTTCTCCGCGTTCGAGAGCGTCGCCCAGGCGCAGGGGGAGCGGATCTTCGAGATGCGCACCTACACCGCGCACCCGGGCCGTCTCGACGCCCTGAACGCCCGGTTCCGCGACCACACGACGCGGATCTTCGAGAAGCACGGCATGACCAACGTCGGCTACTGGACGCCGCAGGAAGCGCCGCTGGCCGAGAACACGCTGGTCTACATCCTGGCGCACGACAGCCGCGACGCGGGGCAGGCGAGCTGGGACGCGTTCCGGGCCGATCCCGAGTGGGCGCAGGTGGCCGAGGAATCGCAGCGCGACGGCCGGATCGTGCAGAACGTCGACGTGCTGTGGCTGGAGGCGACCGACTACTCGAAGATCAAGTAGCGGCATTCTGGACCGGTTGGACATCGGCGCCGGGGCGCGGAGCGTCCCGGCGCCACCCTCACCGTTCGCGCACGCCTGCCGTCAACGCACGACTTCACCCCACTGCGGCTGCGATCACTTGACCGGCTTCACGCCGCCCTTGCGACCAAGGCCGTAGCCCACCCTGAAGACGTCGGGGATGTTCACCCGGCCGTCGAACAGGCGGTAAAACACACGCAACGCTTCGAGATCCCTGCGCACGCCGTCTGGCCCTTGGTCGATGTGGCGCGGCGGCAACTTCACATCATCCTGCTGCATTCGGTCGGCCAAGTGATCGAGGACGCCTTCCCGCTGCCAACACGCCGCGATCTCCTCGAAATCGCAGGGCACCGACATTCCGCGCAGCGGACTCAGAACCTGGTGCATCCAGGGGTAGTCTTCCTGGACCTCATTGACCCGTATCTCCGACGCCGCCTGCACGCCGCGCTTGATGCTGTCGTAGTGCAAGGCGTACGGGTGCTCTGGACGTCGCTCCGCCGTGTCCACGGCAGCCGCGCGCAACGCAGCAAGGAACGACCGCGGGCTTACCCGGCCATCCGTGTCGCCCAAGTGATTCGGGATCCAGGTGTACGGATACCCTCGCCGACGATCCGTGCCCATCCACTGGCCGGCGATGTGGTGGAACTTCTCACGCTGGCGGTCCTCCTTGAAGATCAGGTACCGCGGTACGGAATACACAGACTGCCCGCCAGCTTCGACGGGCGTCCAAGCGTCCGAAGCGAGCATCTTGCGAAAGAGGTTGCCATCCGGTCGGTTTACCAGGCAGTGCCAGAACAGGCCGTAGAGCTCGTGGCGCGGCCAGTTCAACGCGACGGAGGAAGCGAGCAACTTGGAGGCGTCAGGGAAATCGGTGAACGTCCGTTCATCGAACTGATCGGAGCGAAGGAAGATCTTCATGCGCAGCCGGCGGTACGCGCGCAGATCGAGGGCGGTCTGCAGCAGGCCACGGACGTTCCGGGTCAGGTCTTGCCAATCGTCTGCGCAACGGTCTAGAGCATCGAACAGGACCACGAAGTGAACGCCTTGCGCATCCAACTCCACATCGCGCTCGTGAAATAAGCGCTCGATCGGCTCCGGATGTTTCGCGACGTACGCAGCGTGCTCTCCCCATGTTGTCCGTTCCCGGAGTGGATGATCGTCAGGCGCAAGGTGCCGTGCGTACACCGTACGCCAGACGATGCGCGGCTCGACGCCACCTCGCGTCAAGCTGTAGATCACATCCTTGCCGGGATAGTCGTCGGGCACAGAGCGAATCCCGAATCCGGCGCGCACGTCGGTCGTCTCGCTCAGCATCCGGGTCGACGTGGGAGTTGCCAAGCGACCGACCAGCGCACGCACAACAGGCTCCTGGAGGGCGCTCCACCAGAAGGTCTTGCCGGCACCGCGCATGCCGGTGACCAGCAGGCTGTCCGGATGCATCGCCCGCAGGTGCGACCGCGGCAGGTACACTTGCGCCGCTTCCGGCGGCTCGCCATGGCTGGTTCCCTCCGGAAGGCCTGCAATCGCCTCGCGTGCCGCGACGACGTCGGTTGCCGTCATGGTGCCGTTCCGCTGACCGTAGCATCCATGATGTCTTCGAAATGATCGAAGAATCTCTTGTAGGCCTGCTCCACCGTCGCGTCTTCCAGGTTCCGCAGCGATGCGCCTGCCGCGAACCCCAGCGTCCAAGTGATCGGGATGGGATTGTGCGGACCCGCCTGATCACTGAGATCGAACGAAAACGCAGCCGTTCCGTCGCCAGATGCCGCCACATCGTCGTACAGGTGGTCACTGAACAGACTCCATGACCGTTCCCGGAAACTACGAAGGTACGACTCGGCATCGCGGCCGGGTGTCAGCGCGGAGACTATCCGCACGCGCTGCCGTATATCCCTGGCCAGGTCGAGGTTCCGCCAGTGCGAGAAGAGGATGCCGTAGTCGGTCCAATGGCTTACGGCGTCAACCGCGAAGAGCAGAACCTCCGCGTCGAGATCGGTTACCGTCGCGGCTGCGATGTCATGCAGCCCGCTGCGGCTCTCCAGAAGGACGATGGTCGGCTTCACGGCTTCCTCGAGCCGGGTCAGCATCTCCATCAGCCGGGAGGTCCAGCCGACTCGATTGTCCATGTAGACGCGACCGAGCTTGGCCAGGTATTCGCCCGGATCCCGACCATGGGCCGGCGCGACGTGCACCGCCCCGTCCAGATCCTCCGTCCACGACGGCGCGGCAAGCATCCGATCGAGGACGTGCCCTCCCTGCCCGACCAAGTCCTCCACAAACCAGTCGGTGATACCAAATTCCGGCTGCGACACCGAATCCAGCATCGCCGACGACAAACCGGGAGACTCCAAGTCCAGATCTGCTACCAATACACGTTCACCGCGACGTGCCAGATGCCAAGCGAGCACCGCCACGGTCGTGCTTCGCCCGACTCCACCCTTCACCGAGAACAGGGTGAAGCGCCGCACATCCCGGCTCGGCCTCTGATCTCCAACCGTCCACCAATCGCCACCAGTGATCAAACGATCAGCCAGATACACACCCACGCCAGGTCGAACTTCGCGCGCAGTGCCGTCCAGACTCGTCAACAGAGACTGGTCCACGAACAGCACGCCAGCCTTCTGGGGCGGACCGTGCGAGCCCAAGACATCATGCAGGCGATTGGCCAAACGCTGCAACGCGTCTCGACAGGACTGGTCGTCTTCCACGGCGTCAGACACGGAGACACCTACCTGCCCGTAGAGATTCCGCACGAGGTAAACGGGTCGAGCCCGTTCAGGAATCTCCTCTCCCGACCCGACGGTCTCGACGACACGTCTCCAAACAGCGTCGAACGGAATGAAGCGGTCGGTCACAGCCGACCATCCTGGGCCATTCTCTGCACCATGCCTCGAATCGCCAGCGCCGCCTGTCGGTGCGGATTCACGTTCGCTTCCTCGAAATGACTGCTGTTCGCGTAGCGGTCATCAATGGACCAGTCGTTGAACGGTGAACCACTCGAAAGCAGTGCCAGATATCGAGACCCACCGCGACTCTTCGCGAAACCCGTGAATTGCGGCCAGAGCTTCTCCACATGCTTCCAGTGCCTTCTCTCTGTCGGGGCGCCGGTAGCCGGGTCTACATCCATCCCAAGGGACTTCATTGCAGCCTTCAGACCGCACTCTGCGCTGAACCCGTACAACTGATCGGCGTTCGCCCACCGTTCATCGTCGTACAGCAACTCGGCATCCTCCCAATGCCGGCTGTGCGCGTCCGAGAAATCCGCCGGGTACGCCATTGCAGACGACTAGAACCGCGACGCCGCCATCCAGGTATCCGACCGCGCCCAGCTCTTCTCGAACTCTGCGTCGACGCCCGCCAACGCCTTGCCCTGCGCCTCGAGCGCCTGCTGCAGCCCGAAGAGCGACCAGCCGTTGTTGGGATGATCCTCCAGCTCCTCGCGGTAGACCCGCTCGGCGTCGGCGAAGCGTCCGGCTTCGAGCAGCGCGGCGCCCAGCCAGTGCCGGGCGGCGAACGGCAGCGGCTCCGGCTCGGAGTACTCCAGCCGGTCCTCCACCTCGACGGCCCGCTCGAACGCCTCGATGGCCGCGTGCAGGTGGCCCTCGGCGCGCCGGATCTCACCCTCCAGGATGCCGCCGACGGTCTTCAGGAGCAGCTCCGCCGAGTCGAAACGGAAGCGGGCATTGGTCTCGTCGGCCAGCTTTAGCACGCGGTCCAGGTAGACCTGCGCGAAGTCGGCGTCGCCGGTGCGCAGGTGCGCATAGCCCTGCGCAAAGTCCCAGAGACCGCCGGAGCCGTCCTGCTCCGGGCGCTCGGCAACCTCGAGCACCTCGTCGAAGCGTCCGAAGCGAATCAGCGTCAGCACGTGGAACACGCTGTCGCCGGTCAGCTTGGCATAGTCCTTCCCGGCCTGGATCGCAATCGCGCCCTGCCCGTCCATCGACGCGGCGAAGAGCAGCATGTGCAGGTTGTGGGTCGGGTAGATGGCCACTCCCTCGCCCACCTCCGCCTTCAGATCCGAATGCCACGCGTCGAGGTTGGCGCGCACGCCGTCGGCCCAGCGGCCAATCTCGTTCCAGGTGTGCGACGGCATGTGGTTGATGTGGCTGGCTCCGGGAATCTCGCTCCCGAGGTGCTCGGCGCACCCGGAGGCCAGGCCCGGATCCACCGTCGACTCGGTGGCGTGGATGTAGAGGTGGCAGGCGCCCGGGTGCGTGATGTCGCGGTCGAGCACGCTCTCGAGGACGCCGTGCAGCCGCTGCACGTTGGGATCGTTCAGGTCGCGGGTGCCGCGGCGCGGCTCCAGCAGGAACAGGGCGTCGCCGTAGAGGGTCACCGCGTCGAGGTCGTCCGGATACGCCTCCGACAGCTTCCGCATCGCCTCGGCGTAGGCCTCGTCCTGGTCGCGCCGCTGCGCCGGATCGAAGTCCTCGACGTAGCGGGTGGTGATCGCCTCGATGTAGGCCCGCTCCCTCTCGCTCGCGCTGTCGATGCGGGCAACCGCCTCCTGCATCGCCGCGTAGGCGTGGGGGGCCTCGAAGGGGCGCATCGGGCCGTTGAGGTACGAACCCCAGGCCCACGCCTCGCCCCAGTAGCAGATGGCGCAGTCCGGATCGTGCTTCCACGACTCGCGGAAGGAGCGCACCGCGTCCTCCTTGCCGAAGGCGTACATCAGCCGGAAGCCCTGGTCGAAGTAGGCCTGCGCCTTCTCGTTCGCCGACGAGATGGGATGGTGGTGGTCGCCGAGGGCGGTCTCGTAGAGCTGCATCGACTCGGAGAAGCTCTCCGGCAGCTCGGCCGAGGCGTCGTCGGGGCCGCCGCCGTGGTCGTGCTGGGCCATCGCAGGCACGGCGACGAGCGCACACGCCGTCAGGAGAAGTACGTTCACGATAAAGCCGGACTTGCGGTTGGTCATCGGACTCTCGTTCCTCTCGTCGGGGTTGACTGAACCCCTAATCATAGCGCCCGCGCCCGGACGCATGCCCCCCGCCGGAACTGTCGCAGCGCGCAACGATATTCGATTCCACGGGTCGCGACAGGTGCGCTATGCTGTGGGAACCATGACGCGCCGGGTCGCGGTGCTCGCGGTGCTCGCATTCCTCCTGTCCGGCCTGCTGGCCGCTGCGGCGGCGCAGTGGGGCTGGGGGGTCGGGGAGGGCAACATGCCCGTGCGCTTCCCGCCCGCCTCGATGCCGGACCGCGGCTTCACCTTCTGCAAGCTGATGTACGACCAGGTGCGCTACGAGGCGCTCGGCATGGGCTGGTCGACCGACTATCCGTATGCCGGCATCAACCTGATGCACCGGGTCGAGGACCTGACGACGACCCACGTCAGCAAGGACCGCCGCGGCGATCCGAACCACTGGGTAGTGCGTCTGACGGACGACGAGCTGTTCAACTGTCCATTCGTCATGGCCGCCGATGTCGGCACGATCGGCATGAGCGCGGCGGAGGCGGCGCGGCTCCGGGAGTACCTGCTCAAGGGCGGCTTCCTCTGGGTGGACGACTTCTGGGGACCGCGCGCCTGGGACCACTGGGTGAGCGAAATCTCGCGCGTGCTGCCGCCGTCGCAGTACCCCATCCGCGACGTGCCGCTCGATCACCCCGTGTTCCGGGCGCTCACGCACGTCGAGAAGGTGCCCCAGATCACGTCGATCCAGTTCTGGTACCGCTCGCGGGGGCGCACGACCTCGGAACGGGGACGCGACAGCGACGTGGTCCATTTCCGGGCGATCAGCGACGAGCACGGCCGGTTCCTGGTCGTGATGACGCACAACACCGACGTGGCGGATGCCTGGGAACGTGAAGGCGACGATCCGCGCTTCTTCGAGCAGTTCTCGCCCGACGGCTACGGCCTCGGCATCAACGTGGTCCTCTACTCGATGAGCCGCTGACGGTCGCCGGACGGCATCCCCGTGATCCGGAGCAGCCCATGACGACACAGCGGGAATCCCGTCCGCGGGGAAACGTCGGCGTCGGTGCGGCGGTCGGCGCGGCGGTCGGAGCCGCGACCGGCGCGGCGCTGGACCAGCCGGTCATCGGCCTCGCGGTAGGCGCCGGACTCGGCGCCGCCCTGGTCGCCGCGTGGGGTGCGTCGTCGGCACGGTGACTCGACCGGAACCATGGGCCGCATCGTCATTGCCTGCTACAAGCCGAAGCCGGACCGGGCGGCCGCGCTGCGGGAGCTCGTGGAGTCGCATATCCCGACGCTGCGGGCCGAGCGTCTGATCACCGACCGGGCGCCGATGCTGATGGAGGCTGGCGACGGCACCCTGATCGAAGTGTTCGAATGGCGTTCGACAGAGGCCATCCAGGCGGCTCACGCCAATCCGCGCGTGCTCGCGATGTGGGAACGGTTCGCACAGGTCTGCGACCACGTCCCGGTTGGCAGGGTCCCGGAAGCCGCTGTACCGTTCTCGGAGTTCACCCCGATGGAGACCGCCCCATGACTGCACGCTTCTCGCGCCGCGCTTTTCTCGGCAGCGTCCCGGCGCTCGCCGCGCTCCCGTCCGTTTCGGCTTCCGCCGCGCCGGCGCCGCGCCTCCCGCTCGGGCAGGCCGAGCTCGGGCTCCGCATCACGGGCATGGAGCAGATCGTGGTGCGCGCCACCGCCCGCACGAACTGGATCTTCGTGCGGCTGTCGACCAACGACGGCGCCACCGGCCTGGGCGAGGCGTCGATGGGACGGCTGACCGAGCTGACCGAGCTGACCGAGTTCTTCGAGCTCGTCCGCGACCGCTCGCCGTTCGAGATCCAGCGCTACCGGCAGCAGGGCCGAGCCCGGGCGGCGGCGGGCGACCGGCGGTTGGCGACCGCGTTCAGCGCGATCGAGCAGGCCCAGTGGGACCTGGTCGGCAAGGCGCTGCAGGCGCCGGCCTACGACCTGACCGGCGGCGCGTTGCGCAGCGAGCTTCCGGGCTACGCGAACATCAACCGCGCCACGTCGGAGCGCACGCCGGAAGGTTTCGCCGCCAACGCGCGGCAGGCCGTGGAGGACGGCTTCCGCGCCATCAAGGCGGCGCCGTTCGACGGGTTCCCGTCGCTCGATAGCCCGGCCGCCGAGGTCGAGGCGGCAACCGAGCTGGGCATCGCCTGCATCGAGGCGATGCGGGCGGCCATCGGACCGGACGTCGACCTCAAGATCGACGTCCACAGCTTCTTCGACGTGCCGCTGGCGATCGAGGTCGCCGAACGTCTCCAGCCGCAGGCGCTGTCCTGGTACGAGGAGCCGGTGCCCCCGACCGACCTGGAGAGCACCAAGGCGATCAAGGACGGCATCGACCAGACGATGGCCGGCGGCGAGTTCCTCTTCGGCGTCGAGGGCTTCGCCCCGCTGTGCCGGGAGCGCGCGGTGGACATCATCATGCCCGACGTCAAGCACTGCGGCGGCGTCGCCGAGCTGGGCCGCATCGCCACCGTCGCCGAACTGCACGACGTGCTCGTCTCGCCGCACAATCCGAGCGGGCCGGTCAGCACGATGGTCTCCGCCAGCGTCTGCGCCGGGCTCTCGAACTTCGACATCCTGGAGTTTCAGTGGAACGAGGTGCCGTGGCGCGGCGACCTGGTCGATCCGCCGGAGCGCTTCACGGACGGGATTCTCCAAGTGCCGGACGGACCGGGATTCGGTACTACCCTGAACGACACCCTGGCGCGCGAACAGGCCTGAGATTCGCGGGCGGCAACGGAGGAAGCGGACGCGATGCAGATTCGGACGGTCGACGCGCTTGAAGTCATCGACTCCCGCGGCAATCCGACGGTGGAGGCGCGCGTGCACCTCGACGACGGCACGGTCGCGGAGGCCCGCGTGCCGTCCGGCGCCTCGACCGGCGAGCGCGAGGCTACGGAGCTGCGGGACGGCGGCACGCGCTACGGCGGCAAGGGCGTGCAACGGGCCGTGGCCAACGTCAACGGCGAGATCAACCACGCGCTTGCCGGCCGCGACGCCGCGAACCAGCGCGAACTCGACCAGCGGATGATCGATCTCGACGGCACCCCGAACAAGTCGCGGCTTGGCGCCAACGCGATTCTCGGCGTGTCCATGGCGGCGGCGCGGGCCGCCGCGGCCTCGGCGGGCGTTTCCCTGTACCGGCATCTCGGGGGCGACGACGCGGCGGTCCTGCCGGTGCCCTGCCTCAACGTCATCAACGGCGGCCGGCACGCCGACAACACGGTCGATTTCCAGGAGTTCAAGATCGCCCCGCACAATGCGCCCTCGTTCGCCGAGGCGCTGCGGATGGGCATCGAGGCCTTCCATGCCCTGCGAGAACTGCTCAAGAGCCGCGGCAAGTCGACCGGCATCGGCGACGAAGGCGGGTTCGCCCCCGACCTAGCGAGCAACGAGGAGGCGGTCGAGCTCATTCTCGAGTCCATCGAGAAGGCCGGCTACCGCGCCGGGACCGACATCGCTGTCTGCCTCGACCCGGCGACGAGCGAGATGTGGCGCGGCGGATCCTATGTCGCCTTCAAGTCCGACCAGTCGAAGCGCACCACGGGGGAGATGATCGAGCTGTGGAGCGGGTGGATCGACCGCTATCCCATCGTGCTCATCGAGGACGCGCTGGCCGAGAACGACTGGGACGGCTGGGCGCGGCTGACGGCCGCCCTCGGCTCGAAGATCGAGCTGGTGGGCGACGACCTGTTCTGCACGAACCCCGCCATCCTGCAGCGGGGCATCGACGGCGGCGTCGGCAACTCCATTCTCGTCAAGCTGAACCAGATCGGGACGGTCTCGGAGACGCTGGACACCGTGCGTCTCGCGCAGCGCAACGGATACGGGGCCTACATGTCGCACCGCTCGGGCGAGACGGAGGATACGTTCATAGCCGACCTCGCCGTCGCCACCGGCTGCGGCCACATCAAGACCGGATCCGGCTGCCGCGGCGAGCGGACCGCGAAGTTCAACCGCCTGCTGCGCATCGAGCACGACCTGGGCGACCGGGCGCGGTTCGCCGGGCTCGGCGGCTTCCGGCAGTCGGTGCTGGCCGGTTGACGAGCCGGAAGGCCCTCCCGTGACGGTCGAGACGCTCGTCCGGCGCTTCTACCACGACCTCTGGAACGAGTTCGACGCCACTCTCATCCCGGTGCTGCTCACCGAAGACGTGACGGTGCGCGGAGCGCTCGGGCGCCACGCCGCCGGCCACGCGGCGTTCGCCGCCTATCTGGAGCTGGTGCGCAGCGCGTTCCCGGACTTCGAGCAGACCATCGAAGTCGTGGAGGTCGATGCCGTCGGCGGCTCGGCGTTCGTGCGGCTACGTTGCCGCGGCACGCATCGGGGCGCGTTGTTCGGCCTGCCCGCCACCGGCCGGCGCATCGCGTACGAAGGAGCCGCCCGCTTCGAGACCCGCAACGGCCGGATCGCCGACATCTGGCTCCTCGGCGACGTGCACGGTCTGGTGCGGCAGCTCGGAACCGAGCGGGAGCAGGATGGGGTTCAGGCGAAAGGCGAAGAGAAAAAGGGCGCCGCCTCGACGCTTCGGGACGGCGCCCTTCCCAAGCTCGCCCCCGGCCTCAAGAACCGAGGCTCGCGGGGCGTGAACTAGCGCCCCGAAACGCCTCGCAGGCTCGGCGTTTCGGCCCATCCCCCCACTCCATGACCTTGCGTCTCAGAACTTCGCTTCGCTGCGTTCTGCGGCGCAAGCTCCTAGAAGTCGAAGCCGCCGCCGCCGAAGCCGAAGCCGATACCGGCGCCGAAGATCCGCGACGCGGCGGTGTTGTTGCCCGCCACCACCTGTCCGAAGAACACGTTCAGGTTTACGGTGTCGGTGACGTTGGCCAGCAGCCGCCCGCCCACGATGTGCGCGTCTTCCTCGAGCCCGGGAAACCGGCTCGGCGAGAAGCCCATGCCACCGATGTCGATGCCGGACATCGCGTTGACCATCCGGTAGTCGACGCCGAGCGTGACCGCGTTCCCGGCCGGGATGAACAGACCCAGGTTCACGAACATGTCGTTGGGGACGTCGACCGTCTCGCCGGCCGCCATCCCGCCGCCAACGGCCTGGGTGTTGACATCGGTGCTGCCGCGGACCCGGAAGCCGACCTCGGCGGAAAATCCCGCCGCATTGCCGAACTTGCCGATGATGAGCGACGTCTCGACTCCGTGGCCGCCGTCACCCAGAGAGTTTATGTAGCCGGTGTCGTACGCGCCGGCCAGGATGCCGCCGACCCGCACCGCCACGCTCGGCGCGTCGCTGATCAGCTCGTCGACCAGCCGGAAGGTCAGGGCGACATTGGAGTCGAACAGGCCGCTGTAGCTCTCCTGGCCGCCGGAAGGACCGACTCCTCCCGTGACGAAGCTCGACGCGAACGCGGACTGGATGTCGAGAGCCACGAAGTCGTTCACCGCGTAGTTCGCCGCGAACCACATCGTGTTCTGCGCCAGACTGGCGTCGGTCGCCCCGAGCGGCCCCGCTGTCTTCATGCCGTCGACCCCCCGCCAGAACTCCTTGGCGCTCTGGTTGGCGTAGGTGAAGCTGATGGTGCCGGTCCCCGGCTCGGCGATCCAGGGCGTGCCCTGGGCGAACGCCGGCTGGGCGGACAGGCATGCGGCCACCGCGGCGACGGCGATTGCGAACATTCGAACGTTACGAGACATATGAGACATCGGTGTTGGTTCTCTCGATAGTGGGTCGATGCATGGGCCGCTACAAGCTCGACTAGCGCCCCGAAACGCCTCGCAGGCTTGGCGTTTCGGCCCATCCCCCCGCTCCATGATCTTCCGCCTCAGCACTTCGCTTCGCTGCGTTCTGCGGCGCAAGCTCCTAGCCGAGCTTGTAGCGGCGCGTCAGGAAGTAGTAGACCAGCTCCAGCCTGAGCGTGCACTCGTCGCCCTGCACGGCCGCGCCGCCGCACAACGCCGTGACCTCCGCCGTGGCGTCGCCGGCCGAATGCGCCGCCTCGAGATCCGCGCGCAGGGTCATGGCGCGGTCGCGGTCGAGCCGTTGCACCGGACAGTCGCCGCAGACGAGCGCGTCGAACGTAAGGGCCTTGCCCTGCGAGTACGCGGCGCGCGGGCTCACCTTGCCGGCCCCGGCGCCGATGGAGCCGGACGCCTCGGCCCAACCGTGAAGCAGCAGGATACCGGCAGCGAAGAGCACGCCCAGGAACATCGATCGCTTCATTTCATTCCTCCTCAAGTCGTTCTGACCTGTCGGCAACGCGTCAGCGCTGCTGCCGGTTCAGGCTCCAGTCGTAGTCGTACTCGATGGCGCCCTCGAAGCCCTCCAGAAACGCCGCGAGCTCGTCGTCGGCGTGCTCGATCAGGTGCGCCTTCACCGTTTCCTCGGTATCGCCGAAGTCCTCGGTGTACCAGTCGTAGATGCTCGAGATGACGATGAAGTCGTCGTCGACGACATCCACGCCGCGGGGGTTGTTCACGTAGTCCCGCGCGCCCTCCTCGAGCAGCTCCTCGGTGTTGGCGGCGGTGAAGGCCGTGTCCAGCAGGTGAGGACAACCGTAGGCCGCGCAGTTCACCGCGTAGTGGATGCGCTCGTCCTGCCAGATGGGTCGCAGGATGCCGTGCTCCATGTGATTCAGCGTCAGGTCCTCGCCCGCGACATGCGCGTGCACGTCGTCCCACGGCCCGGTGTAGGGAACCACGCCTTCGTGGATGTCCCGGATGGTGTCCACCGGATAGGCGTCCAGCACGACCTTCACAGTGAGCGCGTTGTACAGGTTGATCCAGTACGCCATCTGCTCGGCGCGGCTGTAGTCACGGGGATCGAGCTCCTGGAGGTGTTCGAGATACACGGACAGCTTTGCGACATCCTCCGCGTTGGCCGCGAGCCCTCCGTAGTCGACGAGATTGACGCCCGACGAATCGAGGGCCACATAGCCGTCCAGGATGTCCTGCCAGTCGCCGTGATCGATTCGCTCGACGCTGGACTCGTCGCTGGCGTCCCAACCGGCAATCTCCTCCGGTTCCGGCGCGCCGCAGGCGGCGGCAAACGCCACCGCGACGAGCAGCGCCGCGGCGTCTCGTCGACGCAGCGGCTCACGTTCGTGACTGCCGTCGTTACCAACTGGCTTCATGGTCGCTCGTCCTCGCATGCCGACGGTGCGCAGCCGCGGAATCCAATCGGGCATGCACGAATTCCGCAGCCCAAAGCAATTATAGACTACCCGTAGGGTCGATCGCGCGCACGTGTAGTCGAAAGAAAACGGCGGTAGCAGCATTTGCGCCGCGTGTGCGACAGCGCTACCTGCCGGGGCAACGCCCTCTCCTGGTTTCCGTGCTCATGCGGCACAACCGCTGAATGCCTACTTGCTTCGACGTTCGAGGACACCAAAGCGGGCGATGGTGCCGAGAATGCCGACGCTGGCTCCGATGACACCCCTGACAGTCCCGCCGACCTTCGATCGCCCGAAACGCCGCCGCCGCGAATTCACCGGCACCTCGACGAGCCGCAGGTCGGTCTGAATCGCCTTGATCTGCATCTCCACCGTCCAGCCGTAGGCGGTATCGCGCATGTCGAGCCGCCGCAGGGCTCCCGCGCGGATGGCCCGAAACGGACCGAGGTCGCTGACCGTCCGGCCCCAGAGCAATCTGATGAGCAGCGACGCAACGCGGTTGCCGGCAATCTGCGGCGGCGACAAGGCGCCCGACTCCATGTTCCCGAGCGTGCGGGAACCGATCACCAGGTCGGCGCCGGACGCGACCGCGTGCACCAGATCCAAGGTCTGAGCGATCTCGCACGACTGATCCCCATCGACGAACAACACCACGTCGACCGGCCGGAGCATGGCGATGGCGGCGAGACACGCACGCCCGTAGCCGGGCGTCGGCTCGACGGCCACGCGCGCGCCCGCCGACCGCGCCCGCTCGGCCGTCACGTCCGCCGACCCGTTGTCGCAAACCACGAGGTCATCGATGACGCGCTCTCCGGTGTCGGTGCGCAACTCGAGGAGCTCGGCGACCACCGCGCCTATGTTCTCCGCCTCGTCACGCGCCGGAATGGCGACGCCGACGCTGAGCCCCTCGTACATCGTCGCGGTCACCCACGAGCGGTGTCGACGCGGGCGCGGAGTCCGCCGGGGTCGGACCACCGCCGCCTGGCAAGGTCGCAGCCGAGCCCCGCCAGAATCAGACCGAACTCCAGCCACCGCGCCCACGGCGGCTGCGCGTAGGGATGCATCTCGTAGTCCTGCAGGTTGAGTCCGGTAACGTAGCTCAACAAGACGGCAACCGAGGCCGTCCAGGCCCAGACACTCGGGAAGACCGCGGCGAAGGGCAAGAGCCAAAGGAGATACCAGGGGTTGATCACCGGCGAGACCGCAAGCAACGCGCCATACAACCAGTCCCCCCGTGGAATCCGGTGCTCAGCCCTGCGCGCGTACACAAAATTGTAGTATCCCCAGAACGCCGCGAACAAGAGACCCAGGGCGATTCTGGACTCGAACCGGGGCGCCACGGTCGCCAGCAGCCCGAAGAGCGCCGAGTTGAATTCCCATTCGCGGGCGAAGACCTGCAACGACGCGAGATCGGTGCCGCCGAGCAGCACGAAGGGCCCGTACAGCGCCGCCAGCGTGGCGCCGAACACGATCCAGTGGCCGAGGCGTGCGCGCGCGAGCACCAGCGGCGCCAGCACCAGCCCGAACGTCTTGGCCCCGGCGGCCAGACCCAGACACGCCGCGGCGCTTCGCCAACGGTGATTTCGGGCCAGCACGATAGCCGCCACCAGCAGACAGGCGCCGGCGCCGTCGGGGTGCGCCGTGAAGGCGATCTCCTTGACGACGAGCGGGCACCATGCATAGAGGAGGACGTTGGCTGGCCGCGTCAGGCGCAGCAGCAGGACCACCGTCGCGAGATCGACTGCGATCAGGATGGCCTGCAACGCCGTGACGCTGGCCGGCTGGAGCCAATAGCCGAGCAGGAACACGAACTGCGTGGTCGGGCCGTAAATGGTCGGCAGCTCCGGATAGTTGATCCCGTCGAGGACGCCCTGGAACAGCGCGGGCACGGCTGGATCGACGAAGAACTGCTCGGGCGCGGCGCCGTAGGGCGTGCCGGCGGTGGCGAAGCGGTAGGCATCCCAGAGGTAGCGGTAGAAGTCGTCCTCGTAGAAGGGCCCGCCCGCCAGTCCGCAGATCCGGAAGACCACCGCCCACAGGAGGAGACGTCCCACCGGAAACGGGTCGCCGCGGCGGCGGAAGTACAGGTAGAGGCCGAAGACCGGCAGCCCCGTCCAGGCGGCGAGGAGAAAGAACAGCGCGAGGTCGGGCTCGCCGGGCTGCCGCGCCAGCACGGCGAGGGCGGCGTATCCCAGCGCGCACCACAGCCCGACCGCATCGACATGGCGCATCGGTCTCGCCGGCGCGTCAGGAGCGCGCCGGCCGCGTCTCGGCCTCGAAGTAGCGGGCCAGCGTCGCGGCGGCCGGTTTCGGCGTCAGCCACGACACCAGGACCATCAGCAACGACGATCCGAGCAGCATCGGCAGCACCGGCATGAAGCCGAGAACGTCCGTACCGCCGGGCGTCCGGGTTATGATGTCGACTGCGCCCAGCGTCCAGACCGGCACGACGGTTCCCGGCGGCGGCGCCGGCACCACCGCCTGCAATACGGCGATCGCGGTCATGGTCACGGCCGTCCAGAGGACCACCGCCAGCGCTCCCCACTTCGTGCTCCCGCGCCAGAAAAGGGCTGCGACCAGCAGCGGCAGCAGCGCCGTGAAACCCGAAAACGCGTACTGCACCGCGATGCCGAAGATGCCCGGGGGCGCCTGCAGGGCGATAACGTACGCGACGAGCGCAATCAGAACGACGAACAGCCTCCCCGTCTGCACCTGCACCGCCGGACCGAACCGGGACTTCCCGCCGTACCAGGCGAACACGTCCTCCGTGAACATCGTGGAGAGCGCCAGGATCTGCGAGTCGCTGGCCATCACCGCGGCCATGATCCCCGCTCCGAGCAGTCCCGCCAGCCAGAGCGGCGCGTAGTGCTCCAGCATCAGGATGATGACGTCGTCCCCGGCCGCGGCGCGCTGCAGGTCCGCCGTCTCCGCCGCGGAAAGCGTCTCGCGCTCGGCGGCGAGAGTGGCCCGCGCCTCGATCTTCGACTCGATGCCCGGCACGTCGGTCATCGCGTTGGCGGCGAGACCGAGGAACGTGCACGGGAGCCAGATGGCCAGGATGCACAGCGGATAGAAGACGACCGTCTTCCGGAACTGCCCCATCCGCCGCGCGGTGAGGCAGAAGATGGAGATGTGGGGGAACATGATCGAGGACAGCGGAATCAGCATGTAGCTGAAGAAGAACCCCGGCGGCACGCGCTCGCGCGTCAGCAGGGCCGCCGTCTCGGGCGCGTCGGCCAGCCGCTCCATCGCCTGCGGAAAGCCGCCGATGCTCACCCCGATGAAGGCGATGGCGGCCGCGCCGAAAGCCAGGAAGAGCACCGTCTGGAAGGTGTTGACCCACGCCGTCCCCTGCATGCCGCCGAAGAAGACGTAGCTCATCACCACGGCGGCCACGATCAGGCCGCCGAACCAGTACGGCACGACCCCGCCGCTGACGGCGCTCAGGGTCGTCCCGCCGCCCATCACCGCGATGACGATGTAGGGCACGAGCAGCGTCGCCTGCACCGCGAAGATGGCGGTCCCGATGTGCCCGCACTCCCAGCGGTCGCGGTACATCTGCACCGGGGTCATGAATCCGAACCGCTTGCCGAGCGCCCAGATCCGCGTGCCGAACAGGTACAGCGTCAGCGGGATGACCAACGCCGACGACGAGCCCATCAGCCCGTAGGTCACCACGCCGTTGGCGAAGGCGTGCCCCGCCGAGCCGAGGATGGTGAACGCCGTCATGTTGGTGCCGAAGAGCGACAGCAGGAAGACGTACTGGCCGAGCGAGCGGTTGGCGAGGAAATAGCCTTCCGCCTCCTCGCGTGCCCCGGCTCGCCGGAAGGCGAAGATGCCGATGTACAGGACGACGCCCAGGTAGAGGAAGACGACGAGCGCGGGGATCACGACGGATCCCCCGCCTCGCCCGGCGCATGGGAGGCTGCCGCCGAGCCCGCGTCCGCCTCGAGATGGGCCGGCCAGGCGAAACGCACGAGCGCCCACATCAGACCCGCGACCGCGAGCGAGTAGGCGGCGTGGTAGAAGAGGCCGACCGGCAGGAAGCCGAATACCAGCGGCCGCGCCGCATTCCAGAACCAGAAGTCCTGGTGCAGCAGGTACAGGGCAAGCACCGCGGCGGCCAGCAGCCGGTTTCGCATCGGATCCGCGATTCCCCCTTGACCGACCGAATTGGTCGGATATAAAGTGCGCCTGGACTGCAACTGAGACTCAATCTCAGTTGCAGGGATGCTCGCCGGGTGGTGCAGCACCCGGCGAGCCGGATGAGCGCGAGGTCCGCAGCGCGGACCCATCACACAGAGCACGCATGACGGCGCTCGCCCGGTGCGAGTGTAGGCGACGCCCGTCGTGACGTGCAACGGAGACGTCATGACACGTTCTGCCCTGCCGCCCGTCCTGGCCGGCTTCACCCTGGCCGTGAGTCTGCTCTCGCCTAACGAGATCCCCGCGCAGGACGCCGCGATCGAAGTCGTCTCCACTGGCGCCGAGCCGGCAGGTGAGCCGACCGGGGACGGGGCGCCCGAGCGGGGCGCCACCCGCTGGCCCGGCTTTCTCGGCGGACGGGACACCAACGTCAGCCGGGCCGCGCGCCTGCCGCTGACCTGGTCCGACGACAGCGTCGCGTGGCGGATCACGACGCCCGGATTCGGCCAGTCGAGCCCCGTGATCTGGGACGACACGGTCTTCCTCACCTCCCTCGAAGGCGCGAGGAAGGAGACCCTCTTCGTCACTGCCGTCGACCTCGAGGACGGCGCCGAGCGCTGGCGGCGGACCTTCGACGCCGCGGAGGCGTTCGAGTGGAACGACTACGTGTCGAAGGGCCCTGCGCTCGTGCGCAACGCACTAGCGACCCCGTGGTGGAAGGGGGCCACTTGCCGCGGGCTCCCGTGAACCAAGGCCGCAAGACAAGGTGTTGGAGGAGCAAGGAATGTCGAAACGAACTCGGACGGGACTACTGCTCGCACTGGTGTCCGCGCTGCTGGCGCCCGGCCTCGCCGAGGCCCAGGGAATCCTGCTGCTCGCGCACGGCGGCCGCGACGACTGGAACCGGAAGGTTCTGGAACTGGCCTCGCAAGTCGACTCTACCCTGCCGGTCGAGGTGGCGTTCGGGATGGCGAACAAGCGCACGATCCGGGACGCGGTAGACCGCCTGGCGGAACGGGACGTCAGCGACATCGTCGCCGTGCCGCTCTTCATCTCGTCGCACAGCAGCGTCATGCGCGCCACCGAGTTCCTGCTGGGAAGCCGTGCCGATGCGCCGCCGCAACTGGAGGCTTTCGCCCGCATGGGCGCCCGTCGGCGCGCTGCCAGCGGCGCCGACGACGACCCGGGCTTCGACTGGACCACGCCGCTCGAGGCGACGGTGCCGATCTCGGTGACGACGGCCCTGGACAGCCACACGCTGGTCGCCGAGATTTTGCTCTCGCGCGCCGTGGACGTCAGCCGGACGCCGGAAGAGGAGGTCGTCGTGGTCGTGGCGCACGGCCCCGGCTCGGAGGAGGACAACGACCTCTGGCTCGAGAACATGAACGTCCTGGTCGAGCGGATGCGGCCCCGCACGCGCTTCAGCCGCATCGAATGCCTGACGGTGCGTGACGATGCAGCGGATCCGGTTCGGGAGCAGGCCACCACGGAGCTGCGCGCGGTCGTGGAGGGCGCCGTCGAGGAAGGGAAGTCCGCGTTGATCGTGCCCCTGCTGCTCTCCTACGGCGGCATCGAGGCCGGCATCCGCCGGCGGCTCGAGGGATTGCCGTACCGGATGGCCGATCAGGCGCTGCTGCCGGACGAACGCCTGTCCGAGTGGGTGCTGATGCAGGCAGGGGCGCGTTGACCGACGGCGGATCGCAGGAGGCTGACGAGGCACCGCCGGGCAAAACCGTGGAACAATGGATCCCTGAGCGACCGATGCGCCTCACTACCTCCAGCCACGCCGTCGCTGTGCTGATCGCGATCCTGCTCCTGCTCGGTCCCTGCGTCGCCGCGGCACAGGACGACTCCGCCGGTCAGCAGGAAGCCACCCGGCCGGCGACCAGGCCGGAACCGGAGACGGAAGCTTCCGGTGACGACCCGCTGAGCTTCCTCGACGCGGTCACCGTCACGGCGACCCTCAGACCCGCGCCGGTGCAGGACACCCCCGGCATGGTCTCGGTCATCGACGACGAGACCATCCAGGAGCGCCTGGTGCAGGACTTCGCCGACCTCGTCAAGTACGAGCCGGGAGTCTACGTCGAGAACAGCGTGACCCGGCTCGGCCTCAACGGCTTCAACATCCGCGGCATCGGCGGCAACCGGGTGCTGACGCAGGTCGACGGCGTGCAGACCGCCGAGCAGTTCGCCTTCGGCCCCTTCAGCATCCACCAGGCGGGGCTCGACGTCGATGTCCTGAAGTCGGTCGAGATCGTGCGCAGCGCCAACTCGGCGCTCTACGGCAGCGACGCTCTCGGCGGCGTCGTGTCGCTGTTCACCAAGGACCCGGCCGACTACCTGCGCGGCCGCCGCTTCCACCTCGGCGCCAAGACCACCTGGGACGGCCGCGCCAACGAGGCGAGCGGCCAGTTGTCGTTCGCCGCGGGAACCGACCGGATACAGGGATCGCTGTTCGCCAGCGTCAACCGCGGCCGCGAGATCCGCAACCAGGGCGTCGTGACCGCCACCGACGACACCCGCACGGCGCCGAACCCGCAGGACGTCGCCGGGTCGCAGCTTTTGGCCAAGCTGGTCGCGACCCCTTCCCCAGGCAACATGCTGCGGGCGGCGGCCGAAGTCTACGACACGCGCGTCGAGACGGAGTGGTTCTCGGACCGGGCGCGGATCGCGCTGGGCAGCCTGCGCTACGACACCCTGGACTCGGATGCGGTCGACACGCAGGACCGCCTGCGGGTATCGCTCGACCACACGCTTTCCGGCCGGCGTCTCGATCACCTTTCCTGGCGCGTGCACGGCCACGCCAACGAAACGTCGCAGGTCATCGACCGCGAGCGCCTGACGCTGGTCGACGGCGCCCTCGCACCCACCCTGCGGCGCGGGACCCTCGACTACGAGCAGGCCGGCTACGGCGCCTCCGCACAGCTTCGCGAACACCTGCCCGGCCCGCGGGGGGGTGTGCTGCTGACGACCGGCGGCAGCTACACGATCGACAACTTCGACATCCTGCGCGACCGCACCGAGACCTTCGCGAGCAGCGGGGCGCCGGTTCCGACCGACCTCATCTTCCCCACCAAGTACTTTCCGCGAAGCGCCGTCGCCGAGGCCGGCGGCTACGTGCAGGCCGAACTCCTGCTCGGACGCGTCACCCTCGTGCCGGGGCTGCGGTACGACCGCTTCACGCTCGACGCGGACCAGCTCGACCCGGTCTACGTCGCCAGCCTCAACCCGGAGGCGGCCGATTTCGCCGACGCCGCGCTCTCGCCCAAGGTGGGCGCCGCCGTGCGGCTGAACGACACCCTGACCGTGCACGGGCAGTACGCCGCCGGATTCCGCGCGCCGCCGTACAGCGCCATCAACACCGGCTTCACGAGCCTGCGCGGCGGCTACACGACGCTGCCGAACCCCGATCTGCGCGCCGAGCGGAGCGACAATCTCGAGCTGGGCCTGCGGGCCTCTCTCGAGCGCGCAAGTCTGGCCGCAACCGTCTTCTCGAACTGGTACGACGGCTTCATCGAGATCAAGTCCCTCGGCGAGAACCCGGGCACCCGGTTGCTCGAGTTCCGGAGCGAGAACCTCGAAGCGGCG
This sequence comes from Vicinamibacterales bacterium, assembly GCA_963662835.3. GTDB lineage: Bacteria > Acidobacteriota > Vicinamibacteria > Vicinamibacterales > UBA8438 > WTFV01. Next base: position 2,799,671 of record CAXXVU020000002.1, on the reverse strand, counting down.
CGAATCCGCGGCCTCGAGGTACGCGCCGAGGCCTACCTGAGCGGCAGCTTCACGCTGCGCGGCAGCTACGCCCGGATCGAAGGCGTCGAGGTGCTCCAGGATGCCGCGACCCCGGCACTCGCCGAATCGACGCCGCTCGGCTCCGTCGCGCCGAACGAGGGCGTGGTCGGCCTGCGCTACGCGCGACCGTCCGGCCGCTGGGGCCAGGAGCTCTCCGTACGGCTGGTCGAGTCCGCCGCCGGACGGCACGACGGGGACTTCTTCGAGCCCGGCGGCTACGCCGTGGTCGACCTTGTGGGCTTCGTCTCGCCGGCCGCATCGCTCACGCTCCGGTTCGGCCTGCTCAACCTGACGGATGCGAAGTACTTCGAGTGGTGGAACGTGCGGGGCCGGCAGCAGAACGACCCGGTCATCGATCGCTATTCCAGCCCCGGACTGAGCGTCATCGGATCCGTCGGCTACGACTGGTAGAAGGGAACCTGCGCCGCACGGCTTGCGGCTACAGGCTGAACCGCACCTCGCCGGTGACGGTCCGCCGCAGGATGTCGCCGAAAATATGCTGCTGGATGCTCTGGTTGAAGAGGTTCGTCACCTTGACCAGCGTCGTGATGGCACCGCCGTTCCACTTCAGGCCGAAGCTGCCGTTCACCATCGTGTAGCCGTCCGAGTAGCCGTGGAACTCCGGCGTGAGCACGTCGGACCAGAATGCGGCGCTGGCGACGCTCACGGACGCGTTGCCGAGGTATCGCGACCCGTTCAGAGAAGCGCCGACATTGACCCGGTGGGTCGGAGGCAGGCTGAGCTCCGTCGGCAGGTACGGGTTGTCCGACTCCAGAATCTGCGGCTCGTCCTGCCACGAGTAGTTGAACCAGGCGGAGGCCGATCGCGAGATCCGCCGGTCCACCCACAGCTCGGCGCCGACCTGCCGGGTCGGCCCCAGGTTGATGTACGAGAACGCCGTCCGCGGCAGGACGACCCCCGCCAACGCCATGAACGTCAGGGCCTGCGGCGGGAGCACCCATCCCGGCGGGGGGGTCTGCGCCGTGTAGGGGTCGGCGTCTGCCGGCAACGGCACGAAGCTGATGGGATCGTCCCGGCGGTTGAGATAGAACGCGCCGCCGGCGGTCGTTCGTCCGAAGGTTCCCGTGTAGTTCACCTCGTACGCCGTGAGCGACTCCTCCGTGATCCCGGCGCGGGGCGTGTCGCCGACCGGCAGATCGCTTCCGGCGGCTCGGACCACCAGCGGAAACGGCCGCGCGGTCGTTTGGTCGAGCTGCTGCTCCAGTTGCTGCAGCGCTCCCTGGGCCACCGTCGGGGGCAGACCCGGCGGCAGCAGCACCGGCAGGAGAGGCCGGAATGCGGCCAGCGCACTCAGGTCGACCGGCTGAACGACGTTCATGTCCAGGAAGTTGTCGATCATCGACGGGGAGCGGAACGCGCGGTTGTACGAGAGCGTCACGGAGTGATCGACGCCCGGCTTCAGCATGAACGACACGCGGGGCGAGAACACCGGCTTGCCCAGGTTGCCGAACTTGTCGACCCGCCCGCCCAGGACCAGGCGGAAGCGGTCGAAGAAGATCTCGTCCTGCAGGAAGGCGCCCACCTCCACACGGTCGTCCGCCGTCGGCGCGATGGTGATGTCGAAGTTGTTGCGGCGCACGTTGCCGCCATAGGTCAGATGGTTCCGCTCCCCGACGAAAGTGGAATGGCCGATCTCGGCGTCGAAGGTCTGCGAATTGAATCCGAGGTGGACCGGCTGCCCCGTGCTCGGATCCGGCAGCAGAAGATTCGGCGCGTCGCCGTCGAGAATGTTCGTGAACACCTGCGCCCGCAGGTCGCCCCGCGTATAGGCCATCCTGGCGTAGCCCATGTACGACCCGCGCTGGATGTCGAACGGGCCGACCCCGGTGTGCGAGAGCCCCTCCGTACCGGCCACTCCCCCGGAGTAGGAGATCTGGCCATCCGACAGTTCCTGGTCCACCCGCACGTCGAACTTCGGCTGGCTCGTGCCCCGGTTCGCGAACGCTCCGTCGAACGTACCGGCCCGGTCCACGGGATACTGCGCGCCGCCCACCGTGGCCCCCGGCAACCGCGGGTCGTCGATCACCGGAATCCGGCCCGTTGGCCGCGGGAAGGCGTCGGACCGGAAATATCCTGCGCTGATGCGGTACGCCAGCCGGTCGGTCGGCGCGCGCGTGACCGTCGCATTCGTGCCGAAGAGCGTGCCGGCCCCCTGTCCGGCGGTCGAGCCGGCATCACGGTCGATCCACCCGCCGCTCATCGTCACCGTCGTCCCCACCGATTGCCGCGGCGGCCGCGTGACGATGTTGACGGCGCCGGTCATGGCGTTCGCGCCCCAGGTAGCCGACGCCGGCCCGCGCACCACCTCGATCTGCTCGATGTCGCCGTGGTTGGCCGGCAGCAGGTCCCACATGACCAGGCCGAAGAAGTCCAGATAGACGCTGCGGCCGTCCATCAGCACGAGCTGCGAGTTGGTCACCGGACCGGTGGACTGCCGGCTGGTGACCTGGACATCGCGCGCCGAGAGTTGAATCACGTTGACGCCGGGCACCGAGCGGAGGACGTCACCCACGTTCGAGCTCGCCGTGGTCGCCAGCGATGCGCCGGTGACGACCGACGTCGTCACCGGCGCATCGACGACCCGGACCTCGGTCCGCGACGCGGTGACGACCACCGTGTCACCGAAGCTCGCGAGCGACAGCGTGACAGGGGGCACCTCGACGGAGGCGTCGGCGACCACGATGTCCTCCACCGTCGCGTCGGAGAAGCCGGCCAGGGCTACCGTCAGGACGTAGGGGCCGGCGGAAACGTCGGCAACCGCGTACTCGCCGCTGCCGTCCGACTGCGTGACCCGGGAGCCCTCTCGACCGCTCAACGTCACCGTCGCACCCGGCAGGACGGCGCCGGTCTCATCGACGACGACGCCGGTGACCCGGGGTTGCGCGCCGGCCGCGGCGGCCCCCCACAGCAACAGAATCAGACCTATCGTGACTGGATTTCGCATCGACCGTGCCTCCCCCCTGCGGATCGGGTCTGGGGATGCTCAAGTGTAGCAGGTAATTTCGGGCATACACGTTACCGCCTCGCCCTGCCCGGCAAGGCTGCCGCCCGCACCACCGTCGAACCCGGCGCCCGTGAGATTGCGTCTCAGTTGCAGAAGGGATAGAATCCGGCCGTGCTGTCCACCGAGATTCCCGCAGCATCGCGTGCGCCCCGCCGGCCGGGCGGTTACGTGTGCTCGTGCCTGCAGATCACGGAGCGGCACTTGCTGGACGCGCTGTCGCGCGCGCCCGTCCGCTCGCTCCGCGACCTGCGCCGCACCCTGGGCGCCGGCGACGGCTGCACCGCCTGCCACGACGTGCTGCGGCAATACCTGGACGGGAGCGATCAGCCGTCGTGCCCGCCCATCTGCTCCGCCAGGTAGTTCTGGATCCCGACCTTCTCGATCCGGTGGAGTTGCGTCTCCAGCCAGTCGACGTGCTCCTCCGATTCGGTGAGTATCGGCGCCACCAGCTCGCGCGTTCCGTTGTCGCCGAGCCTGACGCTCAGCTCCACGAGCTCGTTGTAGTAGGCGACGCCCTTCATCTCGAGCTGGAGATCGTTCTCGAACTGCTCCTGCACGTCGGTCCCGACCCGGATGACGTCGTAGCGCGCGATCTCGGGCGTCCCCTCCAGGAACAGGATGCGCTCGATGAGCTTCTCGGCGTGCTTCATCTCGCCGATGGACTCTTCGCGGTGCTTGTGCGCCAGGTCGTGGAAGCCCCAGTCGGCGCACATCTTCGACTGGCAGAAGTACTGGTTGATCGCGGTGAGCTCTATCGTGAGCGCGCTGTTGAGTCCGGCCAGGATCTCGGATTGGCCCTTCATGGCTCTCCTCCTTGACGTCGTCGTCGTCGTGCGGAACCCCGCACCTTTCTTCAACGCTACTACCCCTTCCTGCGCAAGGGTGAGAATGCGACTCAGTCGCGCAAGAAAGTCGTGCCGATGTCACCGCTGGATGGAATTCGCGTAGTCGATCTCAGCAGGGTCGTCGCCGGTCCGTTCTGCACCATGTCCCTCGCGGACATGGGCGCCGACGTCGTCAAGGTCGAGGAGCCGGGGCGCGGCGACGAGTCGCGCGCCTTCGGCCCGCCGTTCCACGGCGGCGAGTCGCCCTACTTCCTGTCGATCAACCGCAACAAGCGAAGCTGCACGGTCGATCTCAAGCGGGAATCCGGCAAGGCCATTCTCCGGCGACTGCTCGACAAGGCGGACGTCCTGATCGAGAACTTCCGGCCCGGCGCCATGGCGCGGCTCGGTTTCGGCTACGACACGGTCGCGGCCGCGCATCCGCGGCTGGTCTACTGCTCGATCTCGGGCTTCGGCGACACCGGTCCCGACGCCACGCGACCGGGCTACGACCTGATCGTGCAGGGCGAGGCGGGTCTGATGGACGTCACCGGCGAGGCGGAGGGACCGCCGACCCGCGTCGGCACCTCCATCGCCGACCTCGCCTCCGGACTGATGGCCGCGCAGGGCATCCTCCTCGCCCTGTACGCGCGGCGGACGACCGGCCGCGGGCAGCACGTGCGGGTGGCGATGCTCGACGCGGTCGCCTCGCTGCTGACCTACAACACCGGCATCTACTTCGCCTCGGGTGAGAGCCCCACCCGGCGCGGCAACGACCATCCCTCGGTGGCGCCCTACCAGACGCTGCGCGCGCGGGACGGCTGGATCAACCTCGGCGTCGCCAACGACTCGCTCTGGAAGCGCTACTGCGACGCCATCGAGCGCTGCGACCTGCGGGACGACTCGCGCTTCGCGACCGCCCCGGCCCGCGTCGAGCACCGGCAGGCGTTGATCCCGATCATCGAGGAGCTGACCGCGGCGCGGACCGTCCGGGAGTGGATGGGTCTGCTCGGCGCGGCCGGCGTCCCCTGCGGCCGCATCCGCAACGTGGCCGAGGTCTGCACGCACCCCCAGCTCGTCGAGCGCGGGAAGGTGGTGGAGCGCCCGCACCCGACGGCCGGCGCGGTGCGGATGATCGGCCAGCCGATCGAGCTCAGCGACACGCCGGCCCGCATCGACACCGCGCCGCCGCTGCTCGGCGAGCAGACCGACGCCGTCCTGCGCGAGGCCGGCTACTCGGACGCGGAGATCCGGAAGCTCCGGGAGAACGGAGTGGTCTGAGCGCCGGCAATCGGTGCAGTTCGAGCGGCCGGCCATCCCTCGACAGCCGGACCGCTCTGTTCCCTCTGCCGGGCGAAGACAGTCCCGGCGCTCCAATGCGCGGGCTCCTGGTGCAGCCCCGGTGCCCGGGCTCGCCGGTGCGCGCGCGCCCGTCAGTGCATCCGTGCGACGTGCTCGCGCAGCAGGTCCCGCCCGAGATCGCCGTCGAAGTCCCGGTACGCCGCGTGGATGTGGTTCGGGTCCTCCTGTGTGTTGTCGAACTCGATGAGGAACTCCGGCCCCTGCACGCGGTAGTAGGCCACCTTGCCCCGTTCGGTCGGCCCCGCCCACGCGAACCCGATGTCGTCGATGCCGCCGGCCAGGATCGAAGCGCGGCGCAGCGCGGCGATGTCGTCGGCCATGATGCCGACGTAGGACTCGATGACCGCCATGAGCAGGTCCTGCTGCGCGGCGGTCAGGGCCGAGGCCGGAATCCCGATCGGGTCGAGCGGGTCGACCACCAGGTCGGCGCCCGTCACCACGTTGGTCGGAGCGACGTCGTCGAAGATCGCGACCTCACGCTGATCCGCGTTGAGCGAAGCCAGCAGCGCGCGGGCCGTGTCCTCCTGCGCCTTCATCGCCCGCAGGCCGCGGCGCGGCCCGGACGGCACGGTCGCCGGGTTCGCGCCCAGGAAAGTGGGCGTGCTCACGGTGATCTCCCCGTCCACGATCGTGTAGTGCAGGGAGAGGTGGTGGCCTTCCCACCGCCAGCCCCACGTGCCGCCCGCCTCGGGCGTCCCGAACACCGAGACCCAGTACTCGTCCTGACTGCGCGCGAACCGGCGTCCCTCGCCTTCCACGAGGACGCCCAGGATCCCCTCGACCTCCATGATCTGCTGCGCCGTCAGGTACCCGTTGTAGCTCAAGCCGGAGCGGAGCAGGTCGAGGGCGCGCACCCGCTGCTCGAAGTCCATGTCGGCGTAGACCATGCCGTGCCGCTCGAACACCTCGGGGGGAATGAAGTGGTGCCGCGATCGTTCCTCGGAATCGAACGCGAAGGTCGCCTTCCCGGCCTGCTCGTCGGAGAGCGACGAGAGCAGCGCCCGGGCCGCCTCGGTCATCTCGTCCACGGCGCGCGCGTGCTGGAAGGTCTCGATGGCGCTGCTGCCGCACAGTCCGACGACGGCCGCCGCCACCACGATCCGCGCCGTCCGCATGATTCTCTCCACCTGCATGATGCTCTTCTCCCTGTCGTGCGTTGCCCTGATTCCGTCTGCCGACACTGCGCGTATCGTACCGTCAACAGCCCGGTCCCGTCAGGCCGTGGACTCCGCCCGCCGCCGCTCACCGTCGTCTCCGGATTCCTGTCGGCCGCTCCTGCCGCCGGCCCGCCGCCCGCCGCCGGCGCCTGACCGCCAGCGCCGCCAGAACGACCGCGGCACCGGCCGCAATGATCAGTCCGCTCGCGGCCTGCTCCTCGGAAGCGAGGGCCGCTTCCCCATCCTCGTCGATGGGATCCCGCGCGTCTGCGGCGCCTGCGAGCTCGGCCGACTCCCCCGCCGCCGCGGGCGTAGCGGCCGCGTTCTCCAGCGCCGGCGCCGGGACGGCCGGCGGCGCGCGGCGCTCGCCGATGGCGTAGAGATAGCCGGTCGTGCGGATGAGTATCTGCCCCTCGGACACTGCCGGCGAGCTGAGGACGTAGTCGTCGAAGTCGTTCTCCGCCAGCACCTCGAACTCGGGTCCTGCGCGCAGGACGGTGGTCATCCCCCCCTCGTTGGTGACGTAGATCTTCCCGTCGGCCAGCACCGGCGACGCGCTGTAGGTGCCGCGGCGAATGCGCTCGGGACCGTAGACGGGCGCGCCGGTCTTCGCGTCCGTCACGTAGACGATGCCGCGGTCGTTGACGACGTAGAAATATTCCCCGTCGGTCACCGGGGTCGGCACGTCGGGCCCGTCGTCGGTCGACCAGATGACGTGGGTGTCGAGCACGTCGCCCCGCCCGCCGGGCCGCAACGCCAGCAGCGGCCGGACCCGCGTCGGCGCGTAGATCACGCCGTCCCGCACGAGCGGCGAGGCCACGATGCGGTAGTCGCGCTGCCGCGTGGGATTCAGCCCGTCGGCCCGCCACAGCTCCTGCCCGGTCTCCGGATCGTGCCCGGTCACCGCGTCCCCGCCGGTGATGACGACCTCGGTCGTCCCGTCGTACTCCAGCAGCGCGGGCGTCGAGTACGCGTCCGGAGACTCGCGGACCGCCAGCGTCGGCCGCTCGACCCGCCAGACCGTCTCGCCGGTAAGCGCGTCGACCCGCAGCACGTAGGAAGGGTCGTCCGTCCGCATGCCGTGCAGCACCTGCACGAACAGCGCCCCGCCGTGCAGCAGCGGCGAGGAGGCGTAGCCCCAGTTGAGCCCGAACCGGCCGTACGACGCCGGGATGTCGCGCATCCACAGCTCGTTGCCGTCGAGGTCGAAGGCCTTGAGGATGCCCGTGCCGGTCATCACCCAGACGTGCTCGCCGTCGGTCACCGGCGAAGGGGAGGACATGTTCTGCTTCCGGAGCCGGCGGTTCCCGTCGCTCAGGTGCCGCTGCCAGATCGGGTGCCCCGTGTCGCGGTCGAGGCACCAGAGCTCGATGTCGTCGTCGTCGACGGCGACGTTCAGGAAGATCCGGTCGCCCCAGACGATGGGCGTGGATCCCGACCAGGCCGGCATCGGGAGCTTCCAGGCGATGTTCCGCTCGGTGTCCCACTCGACCGGCAGCTCCGTCTCGGTGCTGACGCCGTCGCCGGTCGGCCCGCGCCATGCCGGCCAGTTCTCCGCCCCGGCAACGCCGGCGCCCGCGGAGACGGCCAGCAGCAGCAGCGCAACGGACACGCCGACGGCAATTGGTTGCGAACGCATGATCTCCTCCGGCGACCCTGTCGGTCTATTGTCGCCCCCCATCGGGTTGGAGAGCCGATGGCCCCGTTTGCGCTATCCGGACCGTAGAGTTCCTCCGCCCCCGACTTGCGTCCCAACAGCCCGTGGCAAGAGCCAAGGATAGAACAGTGTCAATGCGACGCCATCGAGCGGCTGGTATGCTTGCCGTCTTCGGACTCGCGGGCGACTGTAACGCACGCGGCCGCGTTGCGTATTCTCCATCGAACATGTCCGACGCGAAACGTCCGCCGCGGCCCGCTGCGACGCTGATCCTGGCATTCGCCCTCGGAGCGGCGTCCCCGGCGACCGTCCTGGAAGCGCAAACCGGCGTCGACCTCGAAGACTGCCGCCTCGATGGCGTCTCCGTCCCCGCCCGCTGCGGCGCGCTCACCGTCTTCGAAGACCGCGCGGCCGGCGCCGGACGAACCATCGATCTGAAGATCGTGGTCATCCCGGCCGTGTCCGACAGCCCCGAGCCCGATCCGCTCTTCTTCCTCGCCGGCGGTCCCGGACAGTCTGCCACGGAACTGGCGGGACCGATGCTGCCGTTGCTCGCCGAGGTGCGCCGGACGCGCGATCTGGTCTTCGTCGACCAGCGCGGCACCGGCGGCTCGGGGCGCATGACCTGCGCGTTCTTCGAGAGCGACATGGACGAGGAGGCGGTCAGCGAGTCGCTGCAGTTCGACACCCTCGACCTCGACGATCTGCGCGCATGCCTGACGGAGGTCGAGACCGCCGCCGATCCGCGGCAGTACACGACGCCGGTCGCGATGGACGACCTCGACGACGTGCGCGCCGCGCTCGGCTACGAGACGATCAACCTGTACGGCGGCTCGTACGGCACGCGCGCCGGGCTGGTCTACATGCGCCGCCGCCCGGAGCGGGTCCGGACGGCGGTGCTCGACGGGTTGGCCCCGGTCTCCATACGCCTGCCCCTGAGCATCAATGCCGACGCCCACCGCGCGCTCGACCGCCTGTTCGCCGATTGCGCGGCCGACGCCGGCTGCAATGAGACGTTTCCCGACCTCCCGCGGACCTTCGCGCGTGTCATGGCCGACCTGGAGGCGAATCCGCGCGAGCTCGACACGACGCACCCAAGGACCGGCGAGCCGTTCGAGCTGACGCTCACCGCGGCGGGCTTCGCCGGCGGCCTGCGCGGCGTGCTCTACAGCCCGACCGTCGCGAGCCTGATGCCGTGGACGATCGCGCGCGCCGCGGAGGGCGACTTCGGGCCGTACCTGGCGCAGATCGTTCCGCCGACGGACTCCGGCGAGGTCCTCAGCCTGGGCATGTTCTTCTCGGTCCTCTGTGCCGAGGACGTGTCGCAGCTCGCCGACGATGTCGGCGAGAGCCTGTCCACGGAAGGCGTTCTCGGCCGCCTCCTGACCGAGGTCACGACCGGCGCCTGCACCGTCTGGCCGGCCGCCGACCTGCCGGCCGGCTACTTCGAGCCGGTGCGCTCGGACGTACCCACGCTGCTTCTGTCGGGCGACCTCGATCCGGTGACGCCGCCGCGCTGGGGCGAGGAGGTGCTGGCGGGGCTGAGCGACGCCAGGCATCTCGTGGCGCCGGGAGCCGGACACGGAGTCATCCGGAGGGGCTGCGCGGACGACCTCGTCGCCGAGTTCATCGAGACCGGCGCCCACGCGGATCTGGACGCGAGCTGCCTGCAGCGGATCCGCAGGCCGCCGTTCGTGCTCTCGCCCGCGGGGACCGACCCATGATGGAGGTGCGCGGTCTCGAGCGCCGCTTCGGCGACGTCGTCGCGGTGGACGGGGTCAGCTTCACGGCGGACGACGGCCGCATCACCGGCCTGCTCGGCCCCAACGGCGCGGGCAAGACCACCACCCTGCGCACCCTCTACGGCCTGCTCCGGCCGGACGCGGGCTCGGTCGCCGTCGACGGGGCCGACGTGGTCGCGGATCCGCTCGCCGTGCAACGGCTCATCGGCGTCCTGCCCGACGCCCACGGCCTGTACGTCCGCCTCACGGCCCGCGAGCACCTGCGCTACGTCGGCGAGCTGCACGCCCTCGACCCCCCGGCGATCGCGGCGTCCATCGACCGCCTGGTGGATCTCCTGGACATGAAGGAGATCATCGATCGCCGCGTGGAGGGCTTCTCGACCGGCGAGCGGATGAAGGTCGCCGTCGGCCGCGCCCTGGTCCACGACCCGCCCAACCTGCTGCTCGACGAGCCGACCAGCGGCCTCGACGTGATGAGCACGCGCGCGATGCGCGCCCTGATCCGGCAACTGAAGGACGCCGGCAAGTGCGTCCTCTTCTCCAGCCACGTCATGCAGGAGGTGTCGGCGCTTTGTGACGAGATCGTCATCGTCGCCCGCGGCCGGGTCGTCGCCCACGGCACGCCGGCCGAGCTCTGCCAGCGCGCCGGCGAGGACGATCTCGAGGACGCGTTCGTGCGCATCATCGGCACCGACGAGGGGTTGCGGTGAGCGCGCGTCGGCTCGGCTTCGGCGGCCAGGTGCGGGCGGTCTGGCGGAAGGAGCTCACCGATGCCCTCCGCGACCGGCGCTCGCTGATGTCGGCGCTGATCGTGCCGCTGATCATGCCGCTGATGATCGCGGTCATGTTCAGTACGCTGGCCAGCACGCTGAGCGACGACCAGCCGATCGAGACGCCGGTCGCCGGCCGGGAGCACGCTCCCAACCTGATGGCCTGGCTGGAAGAGCGCGGCGTAGTGGTCCGGGATCCGCCCGCCGACCCGGAGGCCGCGGTGCGCGCCGGCGACGTCGACCTCGTGCTGGTCATCGACGAGGAGTACGGAGAACAGTTCCGGTCCGTGCGGCCGGCCGTGGTGCGCATCGTGCACGACAGCTCGCGGACCGCGTCGCGCCGGACGATCGGCCGCGTCCGCGCGCTGCTGCGCGCCTACGGCAGCCAGGTGGCCGTGCTGCGCCTGATGGCGCGCGGCATCAGCCCCGAGGTGGTCCAGGCCGTGCGCGTGGACGATCTCGACCTGGCGACGCCGGCGCAGTCGGCCGCGCGGTTCTTCGCCATGCTGCCGATGTTCCTGATCATGGTCGCCTTCATCGGCGGCATGAACGTGGCCATCGACACGACGGCAGGTGAACGCGAACGCCAGTCGCTGGAGCCGCTGCTGGTCAATCCCGTGTCACGGCCCGCCCTGACGGCCGGCAAGTGGATCACGACCTGCCTGTTCGGACTCGTGGCGACGGTGCTGACCCTGCTGATGTTCGTGTTGATGATGCGCTTCGTGCCGCTGGAAGATCTCGACGTGCAGCTCAGCCTGGGCGCGCGCCAGCTCCTGCTGATGTCCCTCGCCGTTGCCCCGCTGGTGCTGCTGGCATCCGCCCTGCAGATGTTCGTGGCGACCTTCGCCCGCAGCTTCAAGGAGGCGCAGACCTACGTCAGCCTGTTGGTTTTCGTCCCGATAATTCCCAGCACCGTCCTGCAGTTCTACCCGCTGCAGCCCACCGGCTGGATGATGCTGGTCCCCGCGCTGTCGCACCACCTGCTGCTGGTCGACGTCATGGGCGGCGAGCCGATCACCGCCCTGAGCCTGGCGGCCTCGGCGACCGCCACGACGCTGCTCGCTGTCCTGTTGCTCGCCCTCACGTCTCGACTGCTGCAACAGGAGAAGATCGTCTTCGGTCGCGCGTAGCCCGCCATCTGTCGCGGGAACATGGCCGCTGCTACCATTCAACGAGTGGTCCTGAGCACTCCCACCCACTTCTCCGAGTCGATCCGCAACGGCAGCGACGCCACGGCGGTATGCACCCTGGACGCCGTTTCCCGGCACAACCTGTCCGGAGAGCGCACGGCGTTCCCGCCGAACACCGAGTCGGCGAGAGTGCCGGCGTCCGTCCAGGGCCGGCAGCCCCGGACTACCACAGGCCACGATTCGCCCTGGTCGGGACGAGGGCCGGGATCCCACCGTAGAGGTGGTGCATGCTGAAGCGTCTCACGGTCCGCGGTTTCAAATCGATCCGCGCACTGGAGGACTTCGAACTCCGCGACCTCAACGTCCTGATCGGCGCCAACGGAGCTGGCAAGAGCAACTTCATCGCCCTGTTCCAAATGCTGTCGCGACTGATGGACAGGTCGCTTCGGCTATTCGTCCGGGAGCAGGACGGCCCAAGTGCGCTGTTCTTCGGCGGACGGAAGCGCACGAAGAGGCTCGAGGCGAAGTTCATCTTCGATCGCAACGGATACGAGTTCTCGCTCGTTCCCGCAGGCGACGGATTGGTCCTTGCCGACGAAGCTACGCTGTTCTTCGGCGATTTCCGTGACTCGCGGCGCTCGTTGGGGAGCAGCGGACAGGAGGAAGCGGGCTTGCCGGACGCCGACGACTCCTTCGCAACCTACGTCCGGCCGGCCGTGGCCGACTGGCGCGTCTATCACTTTCACGACACGAGTTCGTCCGCGGCGGTCCGGCATGGCCAGGCCGTGCGCGACAATGCGAGGCTGAAGCCGGACGCCAGCAATCTCGCGCCGTTCCTGCGGCGGCTCCGCGAGCAACACTCGGCAGCATATGGCCGCATCGTGGACACGATTCGCTCGGCGGCGCCGTTCTTCGGGGACTTCGTATATCGCCAGAAGTCGGAAGAAGCCATGGACCTGGAGTGGTCCGAGTACGGCGATCCGGACACCGTGCTCGGCCCGCGCCAGCTCTCGGATGGAACCCTCCGGTTCATCTGCCTCGCGACGCTGCTGCTTCAACCGAATCACTTGCTACCCAAGACCCTGCTCATCGATGAGCCGGAGTTGGGGCTGCATCCGTACGCGGTAAGCCTGATCGGTGCACTGCTGCAGGAGGCAAGCGAGGCCCGCCAGGTCATCGTCTCGACGCAGTCGGTCGACTTGATCAGCGAGCTCCGGCCGCAGGACATCGTGGTCGTCAGCCGGCGCGACGGAGAGTCCGTGTTCGAACGCCCGGACCCGGATCGTCTCCGGGACTGGCTGGAGGACTATGCGCTGGGCGACCTCTGGAAGATGAACGTCCTCGGCGGGAGACCGGCTCGATGAGCGACGTGATCATCGTCTGCGAGGGGCAGACGGAACAGCGTTTCGTGGGGGATGTACTCGTGCCGTTCCTGGCTGCGAGGAGCGTCCTCGTCAGCCCCAGGATCATTCCCACTTCTCGCCGGGGAAAGGGCGGGGCGCTGACCCGTACCCGGGTTCTGCGCTATCTGCGCAACACGCTGCGCGAGCGCGGCGACACCTACGTCACGACGCTGTTCGACCTGTACGGCCTCACGGCCGACTTCCCGGGATACGCCGCCGCTGCCGGGCTGACGGACCCCATCGCACGCGCCATCGCCATCGAGGCGGAGTTCGGTCGGGCCGTCGTTCACGAAGCCGGGTGTCGCCCACAACGATTCGTTCCGCACGTTCAGCCGTACGAGTTCGAATCACTTCTCTTCTCCGACGTCGCGAGGTTTGCGGAAGTAGAACCCGACTGGCAGCGGTACGTCGGGAGACTGCAGGACGCCCGGCAATCGGCCGCAACCCCGGAACATATCAACGACGGCCGCAACACGCATCCCGCGGCCCGTCTGACAACCCTTCTGCACTCAAGGAGATACAGGAAGGTGCTTCACGGCGCCGCCGTGTCGGCCCGTATAGGTATCGGGCGCATCCGCGCGGAGTGCCGCCATTTCAGGGACTGGCTGGACCGCGTCGAGGGTCTTCCGCCGCTCGCGAGAGCGGAGTGACGGCATGTCATCCTTCACGGAGTCGCTCGTCGAGGAAGCAGCCCTGGACTGGTTTCGCGCGCTCGGCTATACCATCGTTTCCGGTCCCGATATGCTCCCCGGTTCGGAATCCGCGCGCCAGACCTACGCCGACGTAGTTCTTCGGGACGTCCTGAACGGCGCACTGGCCCGGCTGAACCCGTGCCTGCCGCACGACGCGGTCGACGCCGCATTGCAAGGCCTGACTCGGCCGGACGGATCGACGCTGGAAGCCCGCAACCGCACCCTCCATCGGCTGCTGGTGGACGGCGCACCGGCGGAGTACCGAACCGCGGACGGGTCGATTCGGTGCGCGTTGGCGCAGGTCCTCGATTTCGAGACACCTGCCAACAACGACTGGATGGCCGTGAGCCAATTCACAATCACCGAGAATCACCGCACCCGCCGGCCCGACATCGTGCTGTTCGTGAACGGGCTGCCGCTCGGCGTCATCGAGCTGACGCATGCCGACGACGAGGAAGCGACCGCCTGGACCGCGTGGCGGCAGCTCCAGGCCTACCGGGAAGAGCTCCCGTCCCTGCTCGCCTTCAACGAGGTGCTGGCAGTCTCGGATGGGGTCCGTTCACTGGTTGGCACGCTTACCGCCGGACGCGGCGGTTTCAAGCCATGGCGCACCATCGGTGGCGAAGAACTCGCGCCGGTCTTTCTGACCGAGTTGCAGGTGCTGATCGAGGGCGTATTCGAGCCGCGGCGCTTCCTCGATCTCATCCGCGATTTCATCGTCTTCGACGACGGCGGCGGCATGGTCGTCAAGCGGGTGGCCGGCTATCACCAGTTCCACGCGGTGCGTGCAGCGGTCCGGGAAACATTGCGCGCCGCGAAGCCTGGGCCGGCCAAGCCTGGGACCGTCGCGCAGACGGAGCCCGTGGCGGCAGACTTCGAGAGGCACGGGGGATACGAAGCCGGTCGGAGAGCAGGCGGCCGGGCCGGGGACCGGCGCATCGGGATCGTCTGGCACACGCCGGGCACCGGCAAGAGCCTGACCATGGCCTTCTATGCCGGGTGCATCATCCGCGAGCCGGCAATGGCAAATCCGACCATCGTGGTATTGACCGACCGCAACGATCCCGATGACCAGCTCTTCAGCACCTTTGCGCGCTGCCGGGATTTGCTGCGCCAGCCGCCGACGCTGGCGCAGAACCGGGCCGAGTTGCGCCGCCGGCTCGCGGTGGAATCGGGCGGCGTGATCTTCACCCCGGCCTGGAAGCTCTTCCCGGACGCCGGGAGCGCACGGCTCCGGGCGCTGTCCGACCGACCGAACATAGTTGTCATCGCCGACGAAGCCCACCGCGGGCAATTCGATTTCGTCGGCGGGGCCAAGCACATGCGCGACGTGCTACCGAACGCCTCGTTCATAGGATTCACCGGCGCGCCGCTCGAACAGCGAGATACCCATACCCGTGCGGTCTTCGGGGGGTACATCAGCATCTACGACTTCCAGCGCGCCATCGACGATCACGCGACGGTACCGATCTACTACGAGAACCGGCTCTCAAGGCTCGCTCTCGACCAGCGCGAGCAACCGGCCCCCGGTCGCGACTTCGAGACAGCGGCCGCGCGAGAGAGAGGGGAGCCGGGAGAAGAGCCGCCGACCAAGAGGTCGCAGATCGAGGAGACTGCCGACGACGCGCGGCGAGTAGCACTCGTCGCCCGCGACATCGTCGCGCATTTCGAGCAGCGCATCGAGGCTCTCTCCGGCAAGGCGATGATCGTCTGCAGGAGCCGGCGCATGTGCATCGACCTGTACCGGGAGATCATCCGCCTGCGCCCGGCCTGGCGCCCCGTCGACGACAAGGGGAGTATCGAGATCGTGATTGCCGGCATGGCGTCGAATCCGCCCGACTGGAAAACACATGTCCGAGGCGAGGTCGAGCACGAGACGCTCGCGAAACGGTTCCGCGACGCCTGCGACCCCCTCATGATGGTGCTCGTATGCGACATGTGGCAGACCGGGTTCGATGTCCCCTGTCTCCACACTATGTACGTGGACAAGCCGATGCGGGGCCAGCACCTGATGCAGGCCATCGCACAAGTCAACCGGGTGTTCAAGGACAAGCCCGGCGGACTGATCGTGGACTACGTCGGCCTCGCTCACGAGCTGAAGCGTGCGCGAGCGACCTACGCGGAGAGCGGCGGCGCAGGCGCGACGGTGCTCGATCAGTCGGTGGCGGTGGCTGCCCTGCTGGAGGAGTACGACGTCTGCCTGGGACTGTTCCAGGGCTTCGACCGGTCGGCGTGGGCAACCGGGACGGCGGCCGAACGCCTTGGGCTGTTGCCCGATGCACAGGAGCACATCCTGGCCCAGGGCGCTGACTCCAACGACTCCGGCAACGATCATGGTCTCGACCGTCCGTCGGGCAAGGAGCGGTTTCTGCGCGCCGCGCGCGAGCTGTCCCGGACCTACGCGCTGTCAGTGCCGCACGAGCACGCTCTGCGAATCCGCGACGACGTCGGCTTCTTCCAGGCCGTCGCAGCCGCTCTGCGCAAGCGTGCGCCGGGCGACGCCCAGCCGCCGGAAGACATGGACCCCGCCGTGCGCCCCATCATCTCGCGTGCGGAGACCCCGGAGGGCATGGCCGACCTCTTCGCCACCGCGGGACTCGACAAGCCGCACGCCTCGATCCTGTCCGACAATTTCTTGGCCAAGGTACGGGGGATGCCACAGCGCAACCTGGCCGTCGAACTGTTGCGGAAGCTCTTGCGAGGAGAGCTCATCACCCTACGACGCCGGAACGTCGTCCGGTCGCGTTCCTTCGCCAGGAAGCTGGCATCGAGCATCCACGACTACCGGCGGCGAGCGATCACGGCGGCGCAAGTCGTCGAGGAGCTCATCCAGCTTGCGCGGAAGATACGCCAGGCCCACGGGCGCGGCGACAGGCTCGGACTATCGGAAGACGAACTCGCCCTCTACGACGCTCTCGATGCCGACGACAGCGCGGTAAGAGTGCTCGGCGACGAGACGCTACGGACCATGGCCCGCGAACTGGCCGAGACCGTGCACGGCAATGTCACCAACGACTGGATGCTGCGCGAGAGCGTCCGCTTGCGCCTTCAGATTCTCGTCAAGCGCATTCTCCGCAGGTACGGCTACCCGACGGACCGGCAGGACCGCGCTACAAGAACCGTTCTGGAGCAGGCCGAGAACCTGTCCGGCGGCTGAGCGGCCTCAACTCGATGACGCGGATTCGCCGGATACACCCCTGATACTCGGCACTCGCGTGGACGCCCTATTGCTTCGAGGCCACCGCAGACTGCGGCGTCAGCGCCCCGGCGCCCCGGCTCCTGCCCGGCTCAGGACGGCCTCGGAGGCAGGCTGCTCGACCTGCTGCCTGACGTGCTCCAGGTAGTGGCGCACCGCATCCCGCGAGCGGCGCCGGATGATCGGCCGCAGAAACAGCCCGCGGAAACCGGTCATGCCGTCGTTGCGCGAGCGCGTGACGGAAATCAGCGTGGATCCCGCGCGGCCGGTGCGGTCGATCCGGTCGACGAGAAAGCGCAGCTCCAGCGTGGTGTGGAAGTAGTGGCTCGCGTAGAGCTGCTTGGTGGCGATTGCATAGGCGATGCCGGTCGACGACCGTTCGGCCAGCGGATAGATGACGACGTGGTTCACGCGGATGGTCGGCTTCATGCCGAAGTCGACCACCGTCCAGTAGAAGAACTCGTCCGCGCCGCCCGGGAGTCCCCGGGGGTAGTCGTCCAGGTAGCGCAGAAGCTCGGGCACGGCGGCCGGCAGCGGGTCGCGGCTGGCGAGCAGAGCCCGGAACTGCTCGGCGACGAGCAACGGGTCGTCGTCGTCGACGTAGGCTCCGAGCGCCGCGTTGCCCTCCGCCTGATACGCGCGGACCAGGTCGAGGACCATCTCGCGGGCGAGCTCGCTCGCCTGACGCCCGGCATCCGCGGATGACCAGTCCACGCCGGTGCGGAAACGGGTCAACGCATCCGCCGACAGCTTCACCTGGCAGTCGCCGGTACGACACTTCGGCAGCTCCTCGACGTCTTCGGCGGGCAGCGTCAACGACTGCAGGTCCTCGAGGCGCGGAGGACTGCCGAAGCGGCCGATCTGCGGAATGCCGGGGCCGCGCTCGAAACGCTCGATATCACGGAACCGATCGACGAACTCGTCGGGCGGCACGTCGAGGTAGACCACTCCGACATTGGCCAGCTCCTGGCGGACCGGCGTGTCGAGGCCGCGGATGATTGCCGAGCCGCGGTCCAGCCCCCGCAGGTCGTCGACCGAGAAGCCCATCGTCTCGTACAGGAGACGTCCGACGCCCGAGCCGGACTGCGCCGCGAGCGAGGCGACCGCCGCGAGGGCAATCGCACACGCCAGTGCAACGAGCGAACCTGCCGGCCCGGGCAGCCGACTCCGGTTCGGACCGCGGGACGAACCGCTGACGAGGGACATCATCAACCGCAACCGGGGCGGCCGCCGGCCATCAGCCGGAATCCGGACGCCTCAACGTTCCGTGTATCGGCTCAAGTGCTCCAACAGAACAGTGGTCATCGCCTCGGCCGCCAGATCGGGAATCCAGTGACTGACTCCCTCCAGCACCTCGAAGCGGTACGGGCCGGTGACGTACTCCTCGGTGAGCAGCGCCCCGTCGACGCAGAGCGCCGTGTCGCCGTCGCTCCAGGTGAACATGGTCGGCACCTCGACCGGACCGAGGGCCGGCCCCTGCAGATTTCGGTCGCCGATGTTCGCGCGGTACCAGTTCAGGGCGGCGCCGAGGGCCGGCTTCGACCCGAGGGCGCGCACGTACTCGTCGACCGCCGCCTCGTCGATGCCCGCGTAGATGCCCCGCAGACCGGCCTGGCCGTTGGCCAGGAACGCGTCCTCCGAGTCCGGCCGCACGAAGACGTCGAAGTAGGACGACGCCTCGACCTGGCACGAAGTCGGGTCGTTCAGCACGCGCGCAAACGCATCGGGATGCGGCACCGACACCGGGTTGGCGGTGATCACGCGATCCCGCGCCGCCACCGCCACCGCCCAGGCGACCACGGCCCCCCAGTCGTGGCCCACGACGTGAAACCGCTCGGCGCCAATGGCGTCCGCCAGGCCGATCGCGTCCTGCACGAGCAGCGGCAGGGCGTAGTCGGCGACGTCCGGCGGACGGGCGCCGGGCGAGTAGCCGCGCTGGTCCGGAGCCACGGCGCGGAACCCGGCTCCGGCCAGCGCCCGGATCTGGTGCCGCCACTCGTAGGAGGTCTGGGGAAACCCGTGCAGCAGGATCACCGGCTCGCCATCCTCCGCGCCCGCCGTTCGCACGTCGAACGTGAAGTCGCCGACCTCGACCTGCGTCATTTCGATCTCGACGCCTGAACCTCCGGAACCGCCGGCGCCGCCGGCGCCGCCGGTCGTCGCGCCACCCCGCACCGTCTGCCCTTCGGCGCCGGCCGTGGTCCGCCCGTCCGCGCATGCCGACCCGACGACCGCCGTCGCGACTGACGCCGCGCACCATCCCGCGATGAGAACCCGCCTGCCGATATCGATGTTCATCACCTCAGCATAGCGCGGCGCCGAGCGCAATTCAGCCGGCAGCTTCGAGCAGCGGCGGCAGGTCCGTTATCGCCGCCACCACGCGGGTCGCCGCGAACCCGAGCTCCTCGGGCGGCTCGGCGGCGCTGCGCTGGATCCAGAACGTGGTCAGGCCGGCCGAGGCGGCCCCGGCGATGTCCCAGGAATTCGAGGAAACGAACCCCAGCGCGGCGCGTCCGACGCCGAGCCGCTCCAGTCCCAGATTGTAGACGCGGGGGCTGACCTTGAAGATCTTCACCTCCTCGACGCTGATGATCGTGTCGAGCAGGGTATCGATGCCGGCGCTGCGGGCCGCCGCCTCCAGCATCCGCGGCTCGCCGTTCGACAGGATCGCCAGCCGTACGCCGCGCGCCCTGAGGGCCTCCAGCCCCGGCCGCACGTCGGGAAACGCCTCCAGCGACAGGTAGGCGTCCATCAGGCGCGCCCGCCGCGCGTCGGTGAGATCCAGCTCCAGGCTGCGCGCCGCATACGCCAGGGCGTCCTCGGTGACCAGCCAGAAATCCCGGTGCCGGCCCATGAGGCTGCGCAGCAGGCTGTACTGGAGCTGCTTGGCGCGCCACCGCTGCGCGAGGGCGCCGCCGGTGCCGGGAAACAGCTCCTCGCACAGCGCCGTCACCGAGAAGACGTCGAACAGCGTGCCGTAGGCATCGAATGCGAAAGCCTCGATGCCCTCCACCGCGTCAATCTGCCGGGAAACGGCCGCGGCCGGCGCGAGCCCGACTCCGGGTACCGGCAACGCTCCCCCCGCCGCCCTCGCGCCCGCGGCCCCGACCGTGGCGGCGCCCAGCGTCCCAACGAAAGCTCTGCGGTCCATCTTCATGCTGCGGCTCCTTCAGGGTGACGCGGAATCGGGGTCGGCCAGCGCCAGGTCCAGCAGGAAGGCGTACTGGAGCGCGGTCTCGCGGTACTGGCGGAAGCGCCCGGACGCGCCGCCGTGGCCGGCGTCCATGTTGGTCTTCAGCAACAGGCGCCGGCCGTCGTCCGGCTGCAGCGCGCGGCGCCGGGCCACCCACTTCGCCGGCTCCCAGTACTGCACCTGCGAGTCGTGCAGGCCGGTCATCACCAGCAGGTGCGGCCAGGTGACCGGCTCCATGTTGTCGTACGGCGAGTAGGACCGGATGTACGCGTAGTCCTCGCGCTGGTTCGGATTCCCCCACTCGTCGTACTCGCCGGTGGTCAGCGGGATGGATTCGTCGAGCATCGTGGTCACGACGTCGACGAACGGCACCTGCGCGACCACGCCGTGGAACAGGTCGGGACGCAGGTTGACGACGGCGCCCATCAGCAGCCCGCCGGCGCTGCCGCCCATCGCGAAGAGCCGCTCCGGCGTCGTGCGGCCCGCCGCGACGAGACGCTCGGCGCAGGCAATGAAGTCGGTGAAGGTGTTCTTCTTCTTGCGGAGCTTTCCGTCGTCGTACCACCGGCGGCCGAGCTCCTCCCCGCCGCGGACGTGGGCGATGGCGTAGGTGAACCCGCGGTCGAGGAGGCTCAGGCGCGCCGACCGGAACGTCGGCTCCATGCTGATGCCGTAGGCGCCGTAGCCGTAGAGGAGCAGCGGCGCCGGGCCGGTGTCGTCCGCGGCACCGCGGTCCGCGCCTTCCCGTTGCGGCGCGCCGTTCTTCGTGGCCTCCCGCTTCCGCCGGACCAGCGAGATCGGCACCCGCTCGCCGTCCGGCGCGGTCGCCAGCAGCCGCTCGGTCTCGTAGCGCGCGGGGTCGAAGCCGCCCAGCACCTCCTCCCGCTTCAGGAGCGTGCGGGACCGCGTCCGCATGTCGTAGTCGTAGACCGACGGCGGGGTGGTCAGCGAGCTGTAGTGAAAGCGGAGCGTGGCCGTCTCCGGCTCGCGGTTGGTCCCGATGGAGACGGCGAAGGCCGCCTCGTCGAACGCGATGTGGTGCTCGGCGCCGTCCCACGAACGCACCCGTAGCCGGGTGAGCCCGTCCTGCCGCTCGGCCACCACCAGGTGGCCGCGGAACAGCTCGAAGCCGGTTATCAGCACGTCCTCCCGGTGGGAGATCAGCTCGCGCCAGGCGTCCCGCGCCGGCGCGTCGTCGTCGGTCTCCAGCAGCCGGAAGTTGCGCGCGCCGTCGTTGGTGCGGATGTAGAAGCGCCCGCGGTAATGGTCGATGTCGTACTCGTGGCCGCGCTGCCGCGCCAGGAAGGTCCTTGGCGAGGCGTCGGGGTCCGCCGCGTCGAGAAACCGGAACTCGGTGGTGAGCGTCTGGAACGACCCGATCAGGATGTACCGCATGGACCGGCTCAGCCAGACGCCGCACGAGAACGTGGCGTCGGTCTCCTCGTGGACGAGCCGATCGTCGCCCGGGTCGTCGCCCAGCCGATGCCGCAGGATCTGGTACGGGCGCAGCGTGGTCGGATCGTGCCGCGCGTAGAAGAACGACTCGCTGTCGGCGGCCCAGGCGATGTTGGAGGTGACGTCGGCGATGGTGTCCGGGCGCTCCTTCCCCGTCGCGAGGTCGCGCACCCGGATGGCGTACTGCCGCCGCCCGACCGTGTCCACGGCGTAGGCGAGCAGATGTCCGCTCGGGCTGACCGGACGCGACGCCACCTGGCAGAACGCGTGCCCGGCGGCGACCTGGTTGACGTCGAGGATGATCTGCTCATCGCCCGCGCCGGCACCGTCCGCCGCGCCAACGTCCACCGCGGCTTCCGATTCGCCGCCGCCCGCAATCCGCCGGCGGCAGTGGATCTCGTACTCCCGCCCGTCCTCGTAGCGCCGGTAGTACCGGTGGTCCCTCTCGCGGTAGGGCACGGACATGTCCGTCTGCTTGATGCGCCCCTTGATCTCCTCGAACAGCCGCTCCTCGAAGTCCGCGGTTCCGGACATGACCTCCCGGAGGTACGCATTCTCGGCCTCAAGGTACTCCCGGACCTCGGGGTCGTCGCGCTCGCGCAGCCAGTAGTAGTCGTCGGCGCGGACGTCGCCGTGCTTCTCGTGGCGGTGGGGGCGCTTCGGAGCGCGGGGGGACGGCATCGGCCTGCGGATCCTACTCCGCGCGCAACGCCGCCATCGGATGGATGCGGGCGGCGCGCCGCGCGGGCACCCAGCTCGCGAGCAGACAGACCCCGACCAGCAGCACGGAGACGGCGGCGAAGACCAGCGGATCGAGGGGGCTGGTCTCGAACAGCAGCGCCTGCAGCCGGCGGGTCAGCACGACCGCCGAGCCGATCCCGAGCGCCGTCCCGAGCAGAGCGAGAGCGCCCGCCTCGGTGAGCACCAGCCGCTGCACGGCGGCCACCTGCGCCCCGACCGCCATGCGGACGGCGATCTCGCGCCGGCGCTGCGCGACCATGCAGGAGACCACGCCGTAGAGGCCGACCGAACCGAGCAGCAGCGCCAACGCGGCGGAGACCGCGAGCAGCGTCATCACGAAAGCCCGCTCGCCGCGGGCACGCCCGACCAGGGTCTCCAGAGACTCCACCTCGGAGAGCGACAGCGTGGGATCGAGCCCGCGCACCGTCTCCCGCACCGCGCCGGCGAGCGCCGCCGCGCTCGGCGCGCGCACCACGTAGTACATGGCCGCGGGCACGCTGTCCACGCCGCCGCCGACCCGGACCGGGTAGTACGCCATCTCCGGCGGGTCCTCGTGCAGGTTGATCTCGTGGACGTCGTCCACCACGCCCACGATGCGCGACCACTCCTGGCCTTCCTCCTCCGGCGGACCGCCGGGCCGGATCCCCTTGCCGAGCGCGCTCTCTCCCGGCCAATAGGTGCGCGCCAGCGACCGCGACACGATGGCCACGGGGGCCTCCCGCTCGCCGTCCAGGCGGTCGAACACCCGGCCCTCGATCAGCTCGATGCGCAGGGCCTCGAAGTATCCGGGCGCCACCCGCTTGGTCATGAAGACCGGCGGCACCTCGTCGTCGGCCAACGGACGGCCCTCGATGCTGTGCCCCTGGCCGGAAACCTCCCCGCCCAGCGGCACGGTCGACGCTGCCGACGCATCCACGACACCCGGCAGGCCGCGCAGGCGGTCGACCAGCTCCCGATGGAAACCGAGCCGCGCATCCGCCGTCTCGTAGTCGCGCGCGGGAAGCGCCAGCCCCAGCGACAGCACGTTGACCGGATCGAAGCCCGGATCGACCGCGGCCAGCTTCTGGAACGAGCGCACCGCCAGTCCGGACCCCACGAGCAGGGTGAGCGCGAGGGCGATCTGCACGACCACGAGCCCACGGCGGGCGAGCTGCCGCTGGCGGCCGGCCGTGGCGCCGCGCGCACCCGCCGTCATGTGGCCGGCCACCGCCACCGCGCTCGCGCGCAGGGCCGGCAGCAGGCCGAAGAGGAGCCCCGCCGCCGCCGACACCGCGAAGCCGAACAGCACGACCACCGCGTCGATGGAGATCTCGTCCAGGCGCGGCAGCTCCTGCGGGCCGAAGCGGACCAGCAGGCGCACCGCGAGCAGCGCCAGCGGCAGCGCCAGCAGACCGCCCGCTACGCCCAATACGAGGCTCTCGAAGAGCACGGACCCGGACAACCGGCGGCCGCTCTCGCCGAGGGCGGCCCGAATCGCCGCCTCGCCGTGCCGCGCCTCGGACCGCACGAGGAACAGGTTGGCGACGTTGGCGCAGGCGATGAGCAGCAGGAACCCGACGGCGCCCAGCAGAATCCACAGCGTCGACTCGATGTCGCCGACCACCACCTCGCGGGCGAGGTCGACCGACGGCCGGAACCCGGCGCTGGCCAGAATCGGCGCAGCCCCCTCGTCGGGGAAGACCTCGGGCAGATTCGCCAGCATCGCGTCGAGCTCGGCCCGCACCTGCCCCAGCGTCGACCCGGCAGCGATGCGCGCCACGCCGTTCATGCCGAAGGAGCCGAGCTGCACGTTCTCGCGGTCGAGGCGGATCGGCCGCCAGAGCTCGATCTCCTGCTGCGAGAACCCGAACCCCGGGGGCATCACGCCCACGACCTCGACGCCCGTCCCGTCGAGATCGACGACGCGTCCGAGCGCGCCCGGGTCCGCGCCGAACCGGGAGCGCCACAACCCGTCGCTCAGCACGACTACCGGAGCGGCCCCCGGCCGATCTTCCTCGGCGGTGAAGGCGCGGCCGAGGCGCGGCGGGGTCCGCAGCACCGCGAAGAACGACGCGGTGACGCTGGAAGCCGCCACGCGTTGCGGGTTGTCCGGGCCGGTGAAGCTCACCTGCTCGTCGCGGTACGCCGCCACGCTCTCCAGCGTCCGGCTCTCCTCCGCGTACAGGAAGTAGAGCGCGTCGGATATCGGCAACTGGTCGAGCTGCGCGAGCGCCGGCGCGGCGTGGCGCAGGATCACGAGCCGTTCGGAGTCGGGGAGCGGCAGCGGGCGCAGCAGCACCGCGTTGACGATGGCGAAAATGGCGACGTTGGCGCCCACGCCGATCGCCAGCGTCAGAAGCGAGAGGAGCGTGAACCCCGGACTCGCCAGCGCGCGACGGAAGAAGAGACGAAGCTGGAAGGAGAGCGACATGCCACCCCCTACTCTACTGGCAGTGCGGCCGAGTCAGCCACGCACGTGCGAGCCGCTGTCCGATCCGGATGGCGGTCGAGCGCGTCGCGGATCCGCATCTTCGGGAGTCCGTCATCGTCGGCGTCATCCTCCTGCTACCGCTGGCACGTGCTCGTATAGGTTCATTCAAATACACATGAAGTGCTTGCAGGTAGAATATGGACAACATGCCACGTCGAACCCGGATCGCCGAATCGCCGCCGGCCGCGGTACAGGAGGCGCTCGAGCGGCTCGGGCGCAATCTCCGCACCGCCCGCCTGCGCCGCAGGCTGCGGCAGGAGGAGCTGGCCCGGCGCGTGGGCGTATCGCGCTTCGTGATCGCCGACATCGAGAAGGGCAAGGCGACGCCCGGCATCGCTGCCCACCTCGGCATGCTCTGGGTTCTCGGCCTGCTGCCGCACCTGCAGGAGGTCGCCGATCCGGACCGCGACGAGGAAGGCAGGGCGCTCGAACGCGCCCGCACGCCCAGGACGGCCAGGCGCACCCGCACCCTGAGCGATGACTTCTGAGCGCGAGTGCTTCGTCTACATCGTGCCGCCCGGCGCCACGGAATTCGTGACCGCGGGACGCTTCCGTGTAGCGGCGGGATCGCAGGGCGAACCGGTCGGCGCGTTCGTGTACGGCCGCCGCTACCGGGAGCGGAAGGACGCCGTGGAGCTCGATCCGGTAGAGCTGCGCCTCTCCGGCCGCGTCTACGAAACGGCGCGCATGGGCGGCTTCTTCGGCGCCATTCGCGACGCGATGCCCGATTCCTGGGGACGGCGCGTGATCGAGCGCCATGCGGGCCTCACGCAACTGGAGGAGTTCGACTACCTGCTGCGGGGGCCGGACGACCGCGCCGGCGCGCTCGGCTTCGGGCCCCATGTCGACCCGCCGGCTCCCGCTGCCCGCTTCGACCGGACGATGGATCTCCACCGGCTGCAGGACGCCGCCGACGCCGTGATGGCAGGCGAGCCGGAACGGGCCGGCTCGCCCGCAGCGCAGGTCGTAGCGCTCTTGTGGCCCGGCACGTCGCTCGGGGGCGCCCGTCCGAAGGCAGTTGCACAGGACACGGACGGACTCTGGATCGCCAAGTTCGGCCGCCTGACCGACCGCTGGAACCACCCGCGGGTTGAGCACGGCATGCTCCTGCTCGCGCAGGCCTGCGGCCTGCAGGTGGCCGACAGCCGGGTGGCGACCGTCGCGGACCGCGACGTGCTGCTCGTGCGCCGCTTCGACCGCGAACGGGTCGACACCGGCTACCTCCGCCACCGCATGGTCAGCGCCCTGACGCTGCTCCAGACCGGCGACAGTCCTGTCGACCGCACCAACTGGTCCTATCTCCTCCTGGCCGACGAGATCCGTCGCGCCAGCGCCGATCCGCACACCGACCTGCGGGAGCTGTTCGGGCGGATGTGCTTCAACGCCGCCGTGTCCAATCTCGACGATCACCCGCGCAACCACGCGATCGTCGCCGGGCGCCGCGCGTGGCGCCTGACTCCGGCTTACGACCTGACGCCGTCCCCGGTCGTCGCGCTGGAGCATCGTGACCTTGCGATGGCCTGCGGCCGATTCGGCCGCTACGCCAACAGAGCCAACCTGCTGAGCGGCTGCGGCCGGTTCCTGCTCCGGAATGACGAGGCCGCCGCCGTTCTCGACCGGACAATCGACACGGTGCGCGCGGCGTGGCGCCCGACCATGGAACGCGCCGGCGTCAGCGAGGCCAACCGCGAAGCCATCCGGAGCGCGTTCGTCTATCCCGGCCTGTTCCACGACATCGCGGACGGCCGATAGCCCTCATCCATACACCTTGACTCCGGAATCGACGACGGACTCGGGGAACGGATGCCGATCGAGATCGATGACGTTGACGACCCGGCCGGTCGCGTCTTCGAGTGCCTTCATGACGTCGAGCACGGCGCCCGAGCAGCCTCCGACCGCCACCGCAACAACGGAAGTCTCGCTCCAGCACTCGGGCCGCAGGACGGGGCCCACAATGTAGGCGCTCCAGACGCCGAGCGGGACACGGACATTCAACAAGGCTTGCCGGACGCGCGGCAACAACTCGGCCTGCTCGGCCGCCAGCCGCCTGCGTCGGTCTCGTATCGCCTTGTCACGCACGCTGGTGTCGAAAGCGGCACGCCGCGTTGGTGCCGATCCCGCTGGTCTAACGCTCATGGGGTTGACCCGGAGTTTCGTGGGCCGGCACCGATGCGAGTGACCGGATAGTGCGGCAGTTCACGGTTCCACGATTCGAGGTTGAAGACCCCACACGCACGCACAAACTCGCGAGGCCAGGGCTGGTCATCTGGTCCATGCTGCGGCAGATTCCGTTCCAGAGCCTCCGTCCGAGTCAACAACTGCGTCTCGTCCAACGTGTCCATGGCAATCAGAACCAGGTAGTCGATAGGCTTGCCGGCGCGCCCCGATGCCCATTCATAGAGGAATGAGTCCCGATACTTGTACTTGAGGTCTTCGTCGAGTTGGCCGGCGTCCAATCTTCGGATGAACTCGTCGCGGCTCTCCGGAGTCGCGTGCGGGTGCTGAGGATCCTTGAACTCGATAAACAGATACCGATCGGCAAGCTCGACCACGAAGTCCACCGCCTTCATGCAACGATTCAGCCCATGGCCGTCGCCGTCGAACTTCCCGCCGTCGACCACGTCCGGGATGTCCATCTCCGAGTCGCCTTCCGCTAACTTCATCTTGCCGGGCCCCGCATGCTGCGCCTGATCTCGCGGTTGTAGAGGTCGGTGAAGGTATCCGCGATAGCGTTCGGATGGATGTCCCGGTAGTTGTATGTCGTATCGCAATGGACCTCGCGCGCTTCCTCTTTCTGGTAGAGGGCGTGATAAGCCACCTTGTCGGCGGCCGTGGCGCGAAGGTCGAGCTCCTTGAGGACGACGTAGTCATGGGTCGCCAGGAAGACCTGCACGCCCTGACGCTGCAGCTCCAAGAGTACATCCACCACGACGCCGAACAGCTTCGGGTTCAGGTTGGTTTCCGGTTCGTCCCAGAACAGAACGGAATCAGGCTGCAGAGTGCCGTTCCGCATCAAGAGCCACAGCAGCGCCAGCTTGCGGACCCCCTCGGCCAGCAGCGAAAACTCAAGATCCCCCTGTTCGCTGCGCAAGAAGAACTCCTCGCCCTCAACTGCGACATCGCCCCCGATGACCTCCCGCAGCCTTGCCAGGAGGCCTTCGAGATCGCTGTCAAGCGGCCCGCGAAGCGCCGGCAGATAGGCTCTGTCCAGAATGTCCTTGTAGACCTCCTCGAAGTGGATTTCGCGCTTCTCGTATAGCGACCTGAAACCGGGCGCGTTGGAGAGCATCTCCTTGACGGGAACATAAGTGGCCTCGATCGGCTCGCCTACCCATGTCCCGTACTTCAGCACGGAAGGAACGGAAGGATCCGACGACAAACCCATACTCAGAGTTGCGTCGCTGCGCTTAACACGTATGCTCGCCTCACTTGGGGCGCCCCGCTGACGTCGGCAGAGACGCTCCCACCTCCCGCCAGACGGCAAGAAGATCGCGACCAGCTTCTGCAGGAAGTCGACGCCAGCGGGCGTTCTGGTGATCTTGCACGCGGCATAGCACACCTTCATCAGGTGCGTCTTGCCGGTGCCGTTCGCCCCGACGAAGACGTTGACGCCGGGACACAGGTCGAGCCTCAGGCTCCTGAAGGCCGTGAAGTTCTCCAGCTCGACCCGCGTCAGGCCCATGGCGTCTCCGCCCCCGGTCGGGTTACCGGTACCCCCCCCCAACTATGGCGTCTTCACCGGCGGCGCCGGGCGCTCCGGCAGCGCCTTCGGGTCCTCCCGCATCATCCGCAGCACCTCCTCGACGGCCCGCTCGAGCTGCGGGTCGCGCCCGGCGATGACCGAGCGCGGGTCGTTCTCCACCTCGATGTCCGGCTCCACGCCGACGTTCTCGACCACCCAGCTCCCGTCGGCTCCGTTGGTGCCGAACTGCGGCACGTTGACCGAGCCGCCGTCGAGCAGCGGACCGTGGCTGGTGATGCCGATGACGCCGCCCCACGAGCGCTTGCCGATGAGCGGGCCGAGCCCGGCCTCGCGGAAGCGGTAGGGGAAGATGTCGCCGTCGGAGGCGGAGTCCTCGTCGAGGATGCACACGAGATGCCCGTGGAACGCCACGGCCGGATAGGTGCCGGGCGTGTCGTAGGTGCGCGCGAAGCTGGTCCCGAGGACGCGGCGGCCGAGACGCTCGATCAGCATCTGCGAGACGTTGCCCCCGCCGTTGCCGCGCACGTCGATGACGAGGCCCTCCTTGCGCACCTGCCCGTAGAACCACTTGACGAACTCCTGGATGCCTTGCGCGCCCATGTCCGGGATATGCAGATAGCCGACGCGCCCGTCGGTCATCTCGGACACCTTGCTCCGGTTGGCCTCGACCTCGGCCAGGTAGCGCAGGCTGCGCTCCTCGGTGACCGGCGTGAACGTGACCTCGCGCGCCCCCTCGAAGGTCGGCTCCGCGTTCAGCGTGAAGCGCACCGGCCGGTCGGCGCGATGCAGCAGCACCCGGTAGGGGTTGTCGGACCCGAGCAGCTCCTCGCCGTCGATGGCGAGCACGTAGTCGCCCACGCTCGCATCGACGCCGATCTCGGTGAGCGGCGCCCGGTAGCGCGGCTCCTCGTTGTGGCCGGTGAAGATCTCGGCGATGCGGTAGCGCCCGATCGCGGCGTCGAGCTCGAAGACGCCGCCCGGAAGGGCGACCTGGGGCCGGTCGGGGGTCTCCCAGTCGCCGCCCGCGATGTAGGCGTGGCTGACGTTGAGCTCCGCCACCATCTCGCCGATGACGTAGTTGAGGTCGGAGCGGTGGGCGACGTGCTCCAGCAGCGGACGGTACCGGTCGCGCAGCGCCTTCCAGTCGTAGCCGTGCATGTTCTCGACGTAGAAGAAGTCGCGGAACCGGCGCCAGACCTCGTCGAAGATCTGCACCCACTCCTCGGCCGGCACCCGGTCGACCATGAGCCCGCGAGTCGACACCGCGGTGCCGTCGCCGCCGCCCGCCGGGTAGACGTTCCACGCGCCGCCCTCGCGCACGAGCACCTTCTCGCCGTCCCGCGACACGGCGTAGCCGCCGATCCCCGCGGCGATGGTCTCGGTCTCGCGGTCCTCGAACGTGAAGCGCTGCAACTCCGGCCGCACGTCGCCGCCCCGGCCGTAGTACTGCGCGCCGGCGCGGATGAAGAAGACGCCGTCGTCCGCCCCGCTCAGCCCCACGTAGTTGTCGAACGTCACCGGCAGGCGCACGACGCGCCGCGAAAGCCCGTCGAACTCGATGACGATGGGAGCCTCCTCATCGCCGTCGCCATCGCCTTCCTCGTCACCGGCCGAATCCGACGTGTCGTCAGCCGCGTCGTCGTCTCCGGTCACCTCCACCTCGTCGCTCTCCGGCGGCAGCGGATGCTCCACGTCCTTGCGCAGCGCGAGGGCGTAGATGCCGGTCTCGCGATCGACCAGGTAGTTCCACTCGAACGATCCGAGCTGCGGCGCGAACTGCCGGTCGGACAGGTAGTAGAGGTAGTCGCCGTCCGGGTCCCACGCCGGGTTCCACTCGTGGAAGAGATCGTCCGTGATCCGCTGCAGCGATCGGTCGGCCAGGCTCCAGACCCAGATGGAGCTGAACTCGGTGGGGTCGGTCATCGAGAACGCCAGGTGGCCGCCGCGGGGCGACCAGACGTAGTCGCGCAGCGGACCGCGCGCCTCGTCGGCGACCTCGACAATCTCCTTCGTCTCCACGTCGATCACGTGGAGCTTTCCGTCCTTGTCGCCGTAGGCCAGGTGCCTGCCGTTCGGCGACCACTCCGGCGCGTACAGCATCACCTGCCCGCCGGTGGTGAGCTGCTCCGGGTCACCGGATCCGTCCTGGGCAATCAGGTATACCTCGTCCTCGCCGGTGGCGTCCGACACGTAGGCGATGCGGCGGCCGTCAGGCGACCAGCGCGCCCACTTGTCGTGCGCGGACGAGCTGCGCGTCAGGTTGCGGGTCGGGCCGTTCTCGACAGGGGCCGTGAAGACGTCTCCCCGCGCCGCGAAGAGCGCCCGCTCTCCCTTCGGGCTCAGCTCCGCGTCCTCGATCAGGTCCGCCGCCGCCACCCGCGACGGCCGCATCCCGAGACCGTCGTCCGGCACCGTGATCGAGATCGGCCGCGACGTCCCTTCGTCGATCGCGTAGATCTGCAGCTCGCCGTTCAGCTCGTAGACGATGCGGTTGGCGCCGTCGTCGCCCGGCCAGCGGATGTCCCAGGTGTCGCTGTCGGTGAGCTGCGCCGTCTCGCGCGAGGCGAGGTCGTAGCCGTACAGGTTCAACGTCCCGTCGCGGTCCGAGGTGAAGTAGATGGCGTTGCCGATCCACATCGGGTCGCGGTCGGCGCGGCGGTGCGTCGTCACCCGCTCGACCACGTGTGTCTCGCGATCGAAGATGTACAGCTCCTGCGCCCAGCCCCCCTCGTAGCGCTTCCAGGTCCGGAAATCGCGGAACAGCGGGGAGTAGACGACGCGCGTCCCGTCCGGCGACAGGTCTCCCGCCCCGGACTCGGGCATCGGCAGGGGAACCGGCAGCCCTCCGTCGGCTGACGCCAGGAACAGCCGGCTGTCGGACAGGTCCGTGCTGTAGCGCAGCGACCGGAACAGGACCGCCCGCCCGTCGGGCGACCAGTCGTAGACCTGGTTGTCGTAGCCCCAGCGCGGCGCCAGCGGACCGCGCGCCGGATAGTACGTGAGCTGCCGCGGCACGCCGCCGGAGGCCGGGATCACGTACACCTGCTCGTCGCCGTCGTACTGCCCGGTGAAGGCGATGCGGGAGCCGTCGGGCGAAAACCGCGGGAAGAGCTCCAGCCCCGGATGGGCCGTCAATCGAGTCGCCAGCCCCCCCTCGGTGGACGCCAGCCACAGGTCCCCGGCGTAGGTGAACACCACGCGGTCGCCGTGGATGTCCGGGAAGCGCAGCAGCTTCGTCTGCGCGGACGCCGGCATCGCCGCTGCCGCAGCCACGACCACGGCGACCGCTCCCGCCGCCAACATGATGGAGATCCGTCGAAGCATGTGTCCTCTCCTGGCCCGACAATCGTCGCCCGCGGCTCCGATCGCCGCCCAATCAAGCCTCTCGAGAAGCCTGCTCGTTCGTCGACGCAGACTTCCAGGGCAGAGTTGCACCCGCACTCTGACCGCCGGCAATCACTCGCGGTCCAAAACTACTTTCGGCACTTCGAATCGCCGCTCGCACCCCTGCACCGGCAAGCAGCGTCCCGCGCGGGTTACTTTCGAAGGGTGCGCTCGACGTAGGCGCGGACTGCATCCTGCACCTCGGTCGACATCCACGCCTCCAGCACTTCCTCGTCCACCGACCGCATGTAGCGCACCACGCGATCCCGGCTGGGCTGGCGGATGATGCGCTTGGTGAGCGAGAACGAGGCGCTCGGCAGCGAACCGAGATGCGCGGCGACCTCCACGGCGCGGCCGAGGAGCGCGTCCGGAGCGGCCAGCTCGTCGACGAAGCCGTTCGCCAGGGCATCGTCCGGCGTGCAGGTGAGCCCGCGATAGATGACCGACTGGAGGCGGTGCGCGGGCACGACCAGCCGCAGAATCTCCATCGCCATGCTCGGGAACGGCACTCCGACCGACAGCTCGGGCGTTCCGATCCGGCCCGTACCCTCGGCCATCACGCGGTAGTCGCAGGCGCACGCCAGGACGCAGCCCCCCGCGATGGCGTGCCCGTTGACCGCGGCGATGAGCGGCTTCGAGAAGGTGAACGTCTTGAAGAAGGCGTCGCCGAGCAGGGGCAGGAAGGCCTTGACGTAGTCGCGGCCGCCCTCGGTCAGCCGGCGCAGCTCCACGCCGGCCGAGAACACCGCGCCGGAGCCGGTCAGGACCACCGCGGCCGTGTCCGCCTGCTCGAGCCGGGCGAGCTCCGAGATCCAGCCTCTCATCAGCTCGATGTCGAACGCGTTCACCTTGCCGTGCCCGAGCCGGACGACGGCGACGCGATCACGAGATTCGCTGGTGATCATTCGAGAACTCCGTATCCTGCATCCTCGCCGCGGCGCTCTCTGCGATGTCGCTGCGCGCTACCCCGTCACAAGGTCGAGTACCTCAATATACATCGCACGATTCATCGCACGTGCGACCGGCATGCGCGGCCCGCGGCGCGGCCTCTGCCCGCCGCGCTACTCTGCGCGCAGCGCGCCGAGCAGCGGCGACCGGACTGCGGCGACGGTCGCTGCCAACGACGCGGCGAGGCCGGTGGCGATGACGATGAAGAGCAGCCCTCCCAGCGAGAGCAGCGGCACGCCTCCGCCCCGCTCCAGCCATGCCGGCGCGATGGCGACGACGGCGCAGCCGGCCCCGATCGCCAGCCCGGAGAAGAGGAGGAACGCGTTCTCCGCCAGCACCATGAGCGACAGGTGGCCGGCGTTGTAGCCGACCGCCCGCATGAGGGCCAGCTCGCGGCGGCGCTCCAGCACGTTGCGGAGCAGGACCGCGCCGAGGCCGAAGGTGCCGAGGATGAGCCCCAGTCCACCCAGGGTCTGGAACGTCGCCAGATAGGTGTTCTCGACGCGATGAAACGCCGCGAGGCGCTCCGCCGCCGAGACGACGTCGAACCCGAAGTCGACCAGGCGGTCCTCGAGCGCCGCGCTGACCGCGGCGGTTCGCTCGGGGGGGGCGTCGATGAGAAAGAAGCGATAGCCGTCGTAGTCCGGGAATACCCGCCGGAAATGCCGTTCGCCGATCAACAGCTCGCGCTGGAAGATGCTGTCCGACAGCGCTCCGACGATACGCAGCGTGATCGGCCGATCGGTATCGCGGTTCAGCACGAAATCGTCGCCGACCGACAGGTGCAGTGCATAGGCGAGTGACGTCGCGTCGGCTATCGCAGGAATCGCGCCGTCCTCGAACTCGCGGTCGAGCAACAGCCACGGGTTGGCCTCTTCTTCCGGCGTCTCGGCGGCGGTGGCGCCGAATCCGAAACGGCCCTCGGCCACGAACGCCGCCGACGGGGCCAGGACGCGCGGGTCCTTGGCCTGGTACAGATTCAGGCAACTGGCGTCTTCGCCGGGTCGCAGGCGGAAACGGGCCAGGGTCACCCCGGCCAGCGCCTCGCCTTCCGCAAAGAGATCCCGGATGAACAGCTCGTCCTGTCCCTCGCCGGTCGACGGATCGTGCACCACGGGCAGCAGCGTGTCGGCCAGCAGGGTATAGCCGCCGGTGCCGGAGGCGCGGTCGAGCACGTCTCCCGTCCCCTCGCGGCGGAACGCGTCGACGGCCACGATGATGAAGGCGGCGAAGGCGATCAGCGCGATGCACAGCACGCTGCGGCCCGGCCGATAGGAGGCGTTGCGGAAGCCGATCTGCGACACCGACCAGGTGCCGTCCGACTGACGGTTCGGATGCGGGTTCAGCCACGCCCATACCAGGACGAGCAGCGCGGCCAGCAGCGTCAGCCCGCCGCCGAAGAACCCGCCGGTGGCACCGATCAGCCCGCCTGCCGCCGCCGCGACCAGGACGGCCCCGACGCCAACGAGCGCAAAGCCGGTCCGCCGGGCGCGCGACCCCGCGGGAGACGCCGGAGCGGCGATCTCCGCGACCCCGGTCACCTCGGCCACCGCCCCGGTCAGCAGGCTGCGCGGCGAGGCGGGAGCCAGCGCACGCAACGTCCAGCCGATCGACCCCAACGCGGCCAGAACTCCGCCCGCCGCCCCGGCGCCCAGCATCGCCGGCGACACGTCGAGGGTCAGCCGCGTCGTCCCGACCGCGTCCACCCACCAGGTCCGCAGGCCCAGCATGATGAGCTCCGCGTAGAGCACCGCACCCACCACGCCGAGCACGCTGCCGATCACCGACAGGATGCCCGCCTCGGTCAGAAATACGCGGCGGATGGCGGGCGCCGGGAAGCCGGTGGCCCGCAGCAGGCCCAGCTCGCGCAGGCGCTGCTCCACCCCCAGGCGAAAGAAGAGGCTCGCCAGCAACAGCGCCGACACGACCAGGAAGAAGCTGAAGTAGATGAAGTACAGCCCGAAGTCGGTAACGCCGGCGGACGCCTCCAGCGCCAGCGAGCGGGCCGGATAGACGACGAATCCGAGGACCAGCGGGTCGAGCGCCTCGCGGAGCGCGGCGCCGAAGTCGTCGGCCACCGCCGCGAGGTCCGCACCGGGGGCCGGGGACAGCCGTACCGAGGTCACCTGTCCCCAGCGCGACGCCCACAGCCGCTGCCCCGCCGCGAGCGGGATGAACGCCTTGGGCGTCGTCCGATGGTCGTCCCAGTAGGTCTCGTCCGCCGGCCGGATCAGATCGAGGTCGACCGGGAAGGGTGGATCCCAATCGATGACGTTGGTCGCTTCGGTGATGCCGGGATAATCGGGCGTGAGATCGGGATCGTCGGCGGCACCGGCAATCGGCACGATGCCGGCCACCTGCAGCTCGGCCTCGTGGGTCGTCAACCGTCCCTCGTCGGCCCACAGGTAGTACTCGATCGTCAGCGAATCGCCCGGCCCGGCTCCGAGATCGTCGGCCGTCCACCGGTTCAGGATGACCGGCGCGGGCCCGTCGGGGTCGGAGGGCGCATCCGTGCCGCCGACCACCGACAGATCGCGGGCCGCGATCACCGAGTACGGCGTGATCCGATCCCCGCTGCGGATCTGGTTGGCCAGGTACGAGAGCACCGGTTCGGCTCGCAACCCGAGCGCAGACGCGACCTGCTCGACCGCCGCTACCGTCTCGTCGGTCAGCAGGCCCGCCGCCGATTCCACGGCAACGGCGTCGTGGGCAGGAATCGCCCGTACCCGCAGGCCGATATCCTCCAGCGTGGCCTCGCCCCGGACCGCCGCCTCGGCCGCCGCCTGCCGTGCCGCGTCGACCGCCGCGCCGGGCGCTCCGTCACCGCTCGCCGCGCCCGGCCCCTGACCGAGCAGCAGCGTATTGACGCGCTCTTCCTGCTCCAGCTCGCCCTGCAGCCGCGCCAGCGGCACGAACACCGAACGCGCCAGCCCCTGCTGCGGCCGAAACGAGAACTCACCCAGCTCCAAGGCATCCAGCACGCGGACGATTCCGAGCCGCAGAGTGCGGCCCACGTCGTCACGCCGGCCGTGCAACGAGCTGAGCGGTACCGCCGACGGCTTCTCGACGCGCACGAGCAGGGCATCGTCCGGTCCGGCCTCCAGCTCGCGGGCCAGCCCGCCGCTCACGAAAGCGGCGTTGCGCCCCAGTGCAAACGTCTCGGGATCGAGTCCATGGAAGACCCAGAAGCGCTCGTCGACGCCGTAGACCTGCACCCCCGACGCGCGCCGGCCGCTCGCCTGGTGCGTCACGAAGCCCTCGACCGCCACCAGCGGCGCGGCGGTGGCGAACCGCCCGTCCAGCGCATCGGCCGCCAGCACGGCGGCACCGAACGACTCGGGCACGAAGCGGGCGCTCGTCACGACGCGATCGACGGCCCCGAGGCGCTCGAGCGCCAGCGCTCGCAGGCTCGACCGCACCGACGCCCCGACGAGCAGCGCGCCGGCCAGCACGGCGACCGCCACCGCAACGCCGGCGACGACGGCCAGATTCGTGCGCCAGTAGTGAAGGACGTTCCGCTGGATGAGAGCGAGCAGGCTCATGCGCGCTTCTCCTCCCTGTCCGCGTCTATTCGGACGCGATCGCGAGCTTCCGGTCTTCGAGGCGATACCGGATGGGGCACCGGTTCCCCAGCTCCGGATTATGCGTCACGATGAGGAGCACGTTGTTCTGCCGCTCGTGCAGCGTAAACAGCAGCGACGTGATGACGTCCGCCGATTTCCGATCGAGGTTGCCCGTCGGCTCGTCGCACACGACGAGGCGCGGCTGCCGAACGAGCGCCCGCGCAAGGGCCGCACGTTGCCGCTCGCCGCCGGAGAGCTCGGCCGGCAGATGCTCCATGCGATCCTCGAGGCCGACCTGCTCGAGCAGCGACACGGCGCGCTTCGTCACCGCCGGATCAGGCCTGCCGACCAGCGTCGGCACCAGCACGTTCTCCAGCACCGTGCACTGCGGCAGCAGCAGGTGATCCTGGAAGACGAAGCCGACCTGCGAGTTCCGGAAAGCCGCCTGCTTCCGCTCGTCCAGTGCGAACGGATCGGCGCCGTCGAGGGTCACCTTCCCGCTCGTCGGCGGCTCCAGCGCACCCACGATGTAGAGGAGCGTGCTCTTCCCGCTGCCCGACGGACCCATGATCGACGCCGCGTCCCCGCGCGACAGCGAGAACGAGACGTCGGTGAGGATCGGCAACGGCCCGCGGGCCGTCGGATACGTCTTGTTGAGCTGACTGACGTCGAGCAAGGCAGCCCCCGTCCCCGTCGTCGCTCCTACGACGCCCGCTGGAACGCGCGCGGCCGGAAGAGGAAGTCGACGATGTTGCCCTCGTGCGGCTGCAGCCAGTTGAGCTTGATCGTCGGGATCGGCCCCAGGTTCAGCCGGTCGATGTTCCGCGCGTCGAGCAGCTCCTGCTCGAACGCCGTGTCCTTCGTCAGCGCCGTAGCGACAAGCGTCGGCCCGATCTCCGCGATCATCTTGCGCTGCTCGCACTCGACCACGGTGACGAACGGGAACATGTACTCCTTCTTCGCCATCGCCGCGTCGGACGACGGACAGAAGACGACCGTGGGTCGCAGGTAGTCGCACCGATCGCGCGACACGAGGCGTCCGTCCGGGTGGTGCGCGGCCGTCACCTCCACCACGCCCGACTCCCCGAGCGCCGCGTCGATGTCGGCCGAGATCGCCGGCGCCTGCCCCGGCACCGTGAACGCGGCCAGCGAGGCGTTCGGATCCTCGGGCGGCAACGGCGCGATCGGCCCGAGCCGCTCGGCGAGCGCGTCGGCGATGGCCCGGCCGTGGCGCGGGGTCCAGATGCCGGAGCAGTTGATGCAGCCGCGGCCGCTGTTGATGAGCACGCTGTCGACCATCAGATCGAGATGCCGCTCCCAGTTGTCCGCCTCGTCGTCGCCGATGAGGATCTTGCTGAAGCCCGGCCCGTGCACCTGCACGCCCGGGTTCGCGGCGTACTGCTCGACCGTGGCCGTGCCGCCGAAGATCAGGCTGCGCCCGGAGTTGTTGAGCACCGCCGCGCCCACCTCGCCGAGCCCGGGGTAGAGCGCCACCGCCTCGCGCGGCACGCCCGCCTCGAAGAAGGCCTGCGTCATCCGCCACGGCGTCCACGGCTCCTGGGGTCCCGGCTTGAGCACCAGCCCGATCTGGAGCGGGATGATCGGCAGCCACAGGCTGTGCACGCCCGGCGAGTTCGACGGCAGCACAATCCCCAGCACGGGCGTGGTCGCCTGGTAGCTGCGCATCACGCCGTGCTCTTCCCCGTAGCCCCGCGCCAGGATGCCGGGATCGAGGTGGCGCGTCAGCGAGGCGAGGATCTCGTCGATGTGGTCGAGCACGAACCGGAGCTTCTCCATGTTCATCCGGCACATGTGCTCCGGCAGCCCGGTGGTGGCGGACTGCTGCCGGACGAACTCGTCCGGCGTCTGCGTGCCGTCGCCGAGCGGCAGCTCGGCCGTGGAGAACAGCTCCCCGGCCTTCTTCACCATCTGCAGCAGATCGGCCGGGTGCACCTCGCGGAGCACGTGCCGGGCGCGGGCCGCCTTGCGCAGATCGCGGGCGATGATGCCCGGGTTGGCCTGGCTCACCTCGGCCACGGGTTCGCCGGTGTCGAAATGCACGACCTTGTCGATGTCGAGGCTCCGGTAGGGCGTGCCCCACCGGAGCGCTGGAAAATGAATCACTGTGCTCTCCGCTCCCGGCAGCCGGCCGCCGGCTCCTAGTCGGTGACCTCGATGCTGATCGTCGTGCAGAGACCTTCCTGCGTCCGATGCTGATCGTCGCCGATCTGCACGGTCAGCTCGTAGGTGCCGGCCGGCGCGTTCTCCAGCGTCGTCGTGCTCGAGCCGTCGCCGAAGTGCTGCCAGCCCTCGCCCTGCGGGATGATCTCGCCCACCGGAAGGCAGCCCGTGTTGTAGCCCAGATGGTAGTGGCCCACGCCGTCGCGCGGCGTGCCGGTCTCCTGATCGAACCCTTCCGGAATGGCGGAGATCGGGTAGTTCTCGGCCCCGAACTCGATGCTGACCACGTCCTCCGAGTGCTGCGATCCGTCCGCCGGCGACACGAAGAATACGCGCGCCTCCTGCGCCGCCGCACCGGCGGCGCCGGCCGCCGACATCACCAGCGCCACGCCGGCCACCACGATAGATTTCTTCCACGCGCTGTCGAATCGCATCCCTCTTCGCTCCTTCCAAGGTCCCGGCGGCCGGCCGTCCTGCCGCCCCGCCGGGAACGTCCCGAATCGTCGTTCGGCGGATCGGGCCAACGCCCCGAAACGCTCGCAACTCGCAATATGGTGCTAGATGCCGTCCGCAATCTCGATGCTGATCGTCTCGCAGAGACCCTCCTGCGTGCGGTGCAGATCATCGCCGATCTGGACCGTGAGCTCGTAGGAGCCGGGCTCGACCTGCAATGTGTACCGGTTCGATCCGTCGCCGAAGTGCTGCCAGTTCTGGCCCTCCGGAATGATCTCCCCGGCCGGCAGGCAGCCGGTGTTGATGCCCACGTGGTAGTGCCCCATGTCGGCCCGCGGCTCGTCGGCCTCGGGGTCGAACCCTTCGGGAATGGCCGAGATCGGGTAGTTTTCGGCGCCGAACTCGACTTCGACGTCGTGGTCGCTCGATATCTGATCGCCGTCCAGCGGGGCTACGAAGAAGACCCGCGGCGGTCCGCTCGGCGCCGGCGCCTCTTCCGCCATCGGCTCTTCGGCCGTCTCGGGCTCGGCTTCCATGCCGCCCCCGCCCCCGCCGCAGCCGAAGACCGCGAGCGCCGGCACCAGGATCAGGCCGGCCAGGACTCTCCAGTTGACGCGTAGCAGTTCGGTTCGCATCGTTACACCTGCTCCTTCTTGGACGCCAGTGCGCTGGTTGCTCATTGGAAGTCGCCGCGCTCGTGCGCCGAGACCGTGGACCACGCGGAGGACCTGATCGCGATTCCCGGCCAGCGCCCCGAAACGCCTCGCCGGCTCGGAGTTTCGGCCCATCCCGTCCTCGCCATGACCTTGCGTCTCGGAGCTCCGCTTCGCCACGTTCTGCGACGCAAGCTCCTAATAAACCCCGACGGTGGTGGAGGACGCCAGCGCGCTGAACGGCCGCACGCCGCTGACCCCGTCCCACGGATACTGCTCGCACGGGGGCTCGCGCTCGCCTTCGTCGCGCTCCAGGAAACGCGGCACGAAGAACTCTCTGGTCAACGTCGTCAACATCACGCGTCCTGTACCGCCGTAGTCGACGATCCGGTCGTTGTCGTCCGGATCGACCACCTGCAGCACCGCGCGCGGCTGCGGCGCATGATACGTAATCTTGTAGTCTTCGGCCGCTCCGCTCGGCGGGCTCGCCGCCAGCCCCATCAGCGTGTTGCCGTAGGTCGGCGTCATGTAGACGCCATCGAGCAGCTCCTCGTTCGCGAACCGGTTCCACTGCGGCGTGAACTCGGTGCCGCCGGCGAAGATGCCGGTGATGCCGGTATCGCGGATGCTCGAGCCTTCCTCTTCCAGGCGATTGGCCAGCGCCTCGATCAGCTTCGGCGTCGAGAACAGGCACTTGATGTCGTGTCCCGCGGACAGGACGGTGACAGCCTGGTCGATCACGTGGGCCTGGTAGGCCTTCAGGTGATCCATCCAGCCCTTCCTGATCAGCTTGATCACCCAGCGCGGGTCGAGGTCCACGCAGAAGCAGATGCCGCCCCGGTGCTGCGCCAGATGCTCCACCGCGAGGCGCAGTCGGCGCGGGCCGCTCGGCCCGAGCATCAGCCAGTTGGCCCCCTGCGGGAAGCGCTCTTCGGGCAATGTGTCGGAGAACAGCTCGTAGTCGGTCCGGAAGTCGTCGATGGCGATGCGGCTCTTCGGCGTGCCGGTCGTCCCGCCCGTCTCGAACACGAAGATCGGTTTGTCCGCGTAGGCCCGCGGCACCCAGCGGCGCACCGGACCGCCGCGCAGCCACTCGTCCTCGAAGTGGCCGAACTTGCGGAGATCATCGAAGGTGCCGACCTCCTTGCGAGGATCCCACCCCGCCTTCTCCGCCCACTCCAGCCAGAACGGGCAGCCGGTCGCCGGGTCGAAGTGCCACGCGACCACCTCGCGCACCCAGCCGTCGAGCGCCGCGCGCGCGGCGTCGGCCCTGCCCTGTAAGTCGGTCGTCAGCGTACTCATCAACCGGTGATCTTACACTGGGCGTCTGCACCGGCAGAAACGGCATAGACTCCCGGGCAGGCCCGGTCGGGTGAAAACCGGAGGCCGCAGCGGGCAACGAGGATTTGAGAGATGACGGGACGACTCGAACGGCTGTGGCTCAAGCGGTTCCACCGCGGCCCGATGGACGCGGTCGAGCGCGCGACCCTGCGCGCCGGACGCGGGCTGGTGGGCAACGCCGACCAGGGCGGGAAGCGGCAGGTGACGAT
Source organism: Vicinamibacterales bacterium (assembly GCA_963662835.3). Taxonomy (GTDB): domain Bacteria; phylum Acidobacteriota; class Vicinamibacteria; order Vicinamibacterales; family UBA8438; genus WTFV01. The sequence goes on along the minus strand of CAXXVU020000002.1, from coordinate 2,758,359 downwards.
CATCACCCGCCGGCGCTGGAACGGCATCAACGAGACCATGGCCGACGACATCGACCCGGCGCTGCGGCGCGCCAACCTGCTCGTCGACGGCATCGACCTCGACAACACAAGGGGCCGGACCCTGCGCGTCGGATCGTGCCGTCTGCGGATCCATGGCGAGACCCGGCCCTGCGCGCACATGGACGCGGCGCGCCCGGGCCTGCGCGGTGCGCTGGATCCGGCGTGGGCCGGCGGCGCGTTCGCCGAGGTGCTCGACGACGGAGAGATTGCGGTAGGCGACGCGGTTCGCTGGGACGATTCGAACCAGGAGTCTGCGCCGTAAAACGGAGCGGACTCTAGGGGCGGATCACGCCGTGGCGTTCGAGCACGTCCATCACGGCCTCGATGGGCAGCGCCTCCCGCGTCCCCCAGCGGCTGCTCACCGTGACCGCTCCGAACAGCGAGTTGTAGATCGCCTCCTCGGTCGCTTCCACCGTCGCCTGAAAGAGGGCCGACATGTCGCCGTTCGAGAGGTCCTCGACGGTCCGCACCCGGTCGCCCGGCCGCCGCCGCACGCCCGGTGCGGTCGAGAAGCTGATCACGTAGTCGCCCGATCCGTTGCCGGCGAACGACCCGGTCCGCGCCAGCCCCATGACGGCGCGGCGCGCCACCCGCTCCAGGTTGCGCTCCGACAGCGGCGCGTCGGTGGCCACGACCATCATGATCGATCCCTGCGACTGGTCCCGGCTCTCCCGTCCGGGAGCTCCCGAGTCGCCGTCACCGTTCCCGCCGACCTGGGCGCTGAACGCGTAGCGGCCCAGCTCCCGCCCTACCGGCGCGCCCAGAATCTGCAGGATGCCGCCGAAGTTGGACTGCACCAGCACGCCCACGGTGTAGCCGCCCAGCGCTGCCGGAAGCACCCGCGAGCTCGTGCCGATCCCGCCCTTCCAGCCGAACGCCGACGTGCCCGTCCCGGCCCCGACCGCGCCTTCCTCCACGGGCCCCGCCGCCGCGCCCTCGAGCGCCGCCCGCACGTCGCCCGCAGTCACCGGCCGGCTGCGAATGTCGTTGAGGCCGCCGTCGTTGGTCTCGCCGACGACCGGGTTGATGGACCGCACGCCCTGCATGTCCTGCGCGTCGAGAGCCCATTGGACCAGGGCGTCGGCCGCCTTCCAGACGCACAGCGTGCAGGTCAGAAGGATGGGAGTCTCCAGCTCGCCCAGCTCGCGGACCTGGGTGACGCCGAGCAGCTTGCCGAACCCGTTGCCGGTGTGAATCGCGGCGGGTACGCGATCGAAGAAGACGTTGCCGCCGTGCGGACGAATCGCGGTGACGCCGGTACGGACGCTGTCGCCCCGGACGATGGTGGCGTGCCCGACCAGGACCCCCTCCACGTCGGTGATCGCGTTGAGCTCTCCCGGCGGGAAGACGCCGACCTCGATTCCCAGGTCGCGGGCCCGCGGCCTCGGGGGGTCCTGCCGCGTGGTCGATTGCGCGCTTCCGGCCGAAGGCGGCGGTCGTCGCGCAGTCGTCCGGGGTTCGGCCGGGAGAGCAGCGGACGGAGGGATGAGAGGCGCCGGGGCCGACGGCGGGATCGCGGCCGTGAGGACGCTGCCGACGAGCACCAACGAGAACGGTGCGGTCATCGCAGCGCGTCCGCCTTCGCCGCGAAGACGAAGTCGCTTTCGGTCAACCCGTCGATCTTGTGCGTCCAGATCGTGATCTTGACCCGCCCCCAGGTCAGATAGATGTCGGGGTGGTGATCCTGCTCCTCCGCCATCTCGCCCACCCGGATCGTGAAGTCGAGCGCCTGCCGGAAGTCGTCGAACTTGTACACCTTCTCCAGGTGGTGCTGCTCGACGACGTTCCAGTCGCCCCCCAGCCTGGTCCGAATGTCCTCCAGCTCCGCGCCGGACAACGGCGGCACGCCGCCCCGGCAGGGCACGCACTGCTGCTTCGCGAGTTCAGTCATCGCTCCTCCTCCTCGCCCCCCAGGGCCGTGTCCCTCCCGATCCGCGGAGATCGCCCAGGGGCGCCGCGGCCTGCCGGTTATAGTGGATGGCAGGAGCCCGTCCGACTCGTCACCTGACGATCGACCCACACGCTCACGGGAGATCAATCATGTCCGAAAAGCGCCCCCAGACCTACGCCAACCACGCCAAGCTGGTCCCGCTGTTCCACTACGTCGCGATCCCGTTGCTGCTCATCAACCTCGTCCTGTCCCTGGCCGGGCTCCTGGACGGCGTCACGCTCGACGCGCTGAACCGTATCGGCGTGGCGGTCGCGATGGTGATCGCGGCGCTGTTCGCCCGCGTGTTCGCGCTTCGGGCCCAGGACCGCGTCATCCGCCTGGAGGAACGCCTGCGGATGGAGCGCCTGCTGCCGGACGACCTCAAGCCGCGCATCGACGACGTGTCGACCGAGCAGTGCGTCGCGCTGCGGTTCGCCGCCGACGAGGAGCTGGCTGCCCTGGTCCGCCGGGCGCTCGACGAGAAGGCGGACCAGAAGACGATCAAGCAGGCGATCGAGAACTGGCGCCCGGACTACCGCCGCGTCTAGCGCCGCCAAACCCGTCGCAGGGCTCCGTGTTCGGCCCCAGCCCCCACCGCCCCAGGAGACGCTCCCGCGGTCCGGGGGAGATGCGCGTCCATGGTCGGCGCGGGGTCAGGACCGCTCCTTCGCGGCCTCGACGGCGAGGTCCCACGCCTCGGCCATGCGGCTGGACGTCAGCCACAGCCCGCCGTCGACCACCAGGGTGACGCCGCTGACGAACGACGCGAGGTCCGAGCAGAGGTAGAGGGCGGCCTTCGAGATGTCGTCGATGGCGCCGAGGCGGCGCAGCGGCGTCATCTCCACCACGCGGTCCTTCGCCGGTCCGACGAGCAGTCGGCGCACTCCCTCGGTGTCGGCGATCGGCCCGGGCGCGATGCCGTTCACCCGGATGCCGTACTCCCCCCACTCGACCGCGAGGACGCGGGTCAGCGCGTCGACGCCCGCCTTGGCGGCGGAGACGTGGAGCTGGGCCGCGGTGCCGAAGTAGTGAAGCGTGGCGCTGATGTTCAGCACGACTCCGCCCTGCCGCTTCAGGTGCGGGAGCGCCGCCCGACACATGTGGAACGTTCCCTTGAGATCGATGTCGACCACCGCGCCGAACGCGTTCGGCGAGAGGTCCTCCGCCCGGCAGAGGAAGTTGCCCGCGGCGCCGTTGACCAGGATGTCGAGCCGGCCGAACGCGTCGACGGTCTGCGCCACCGCGGCGTCGACCGCCGCCGGGTCCCGGACGTCGCCCGCCACGGCCAGCCCCCGGACATCCAGCGCCTCGAGCTCGCGGCGCGTCGGCTCCAGGTGCTCGGCCTTGCGGCTGGTGATCGCCACATCGCAACCGTGCGCGGCAAGGGCCAGCGACAACCCGCGGCAGATGCCGGTGCCGCCGCCGGTCACCAGCGCCGCCTTGCCCTTCAGCAGATCGGGTTCGAACCCCATGGAGCAGGTCCTCTAGGCTCGATCGCGCCGCTGGCGGACAACGTCCGTAGCGGGTGGATTCGGATAGACGGCAGAGCGCTGGAGGAGCCGCTCGCGAAGCTCGCTCGGCGTTGGCCGCAGCGCGAGTTTCTCCAACTCCGCGAGCACGAAATCGGACAACGACGCTCCCTCGAAGGCCGCCTTCGCCTTCAGCACCCGATGAAGCTCCGCGGGGACGTGGCTGACCTGCAGGTTCGCCATGCGATCAGGTTATCTGCATGCCTATTGCGTGTCCAGGCAGCCAGCCGCCACCCGGCCCGCGTCCGCCCCGCTGGAATCCGGCGTCTCCGCAGCCATACAATGCTCGCGAGTTGCCGGTGCTGACCGCCCTCACCAACGCCTTTCCGCTCTGGCTGCTCCTCGCCAGCGGTATCGCTCTCGTCCACCCCGAGCTGTTCACCTGGTTCAGCGGGCCGTTCATCACCGTCGGCCTTGGCGTCATCATGCTGAGCATGGGGATGACGGTGGGCTTCGAGGACTTCCGCCGCATCGCCCGCGAGCGGACCAGCGTCCTGCCGGGCGTCGCGCTGCAGTACACCCTGATGCCGTTGCTGGGGTGGAGCATCGGCTGGCTGCTGGACCTGCCTACGCCCTTCGCCGTCGGTTTGATTCTCGTCTCCTGTTGCCCGGGCGGCACCGCTTCCAACGTCATTACGTTCCTGGCCCGCGCCGATGTCGCCCTCTCCGTGACGATGACCACCGCCTCGACGTTGCTGGCGGTGCTGATGACGCCGACGCTGACCACCCTGCTCGCCGGCAGCCGCATCGACGTGCCGGCCGGGGGACTGCTGTTGGACACCCTGCAGGTCGTCGTGCTCCCTGTGGTGGCCGGCGCCGTGCTCAAGGCGCGTTTCCCGGCCGCCTGCCGCCGCGTGCTGCCGGTGGCGCCGCTGGTGGCGGTGGCCACCATCGTGCTGATTGCCGCCTCGGTCATCGGCGGCGGACGGGAACAGGTGATAGAGGCGGGCGCCCGCCTGCTGCTTGCCGTTCTCTGTCTGCACGCGGGCGGGTTCGTGCTCGGATACACCGTTGCCCGCCTGTGGATCGGCCGCGAGCGGGCGGCGCGGACTGCGGCCATAGAAGTCGGGATGCAGAACTCGGGGCTCGGCGTGGTGCTGGCGCAGCAGAACTTCGTGAATCCGCTGGTGGCCATCCCGAGCGCGATGTCCGCCGTGATGCACTCGGTGGTCGGCAGCGTCGCCGCCGCGATCTGGCGGAGGACGACGGAGACGGCGCGCGCCGTTCCGCAGGGAAAGGGAGTTGACCGATGAAGAGGCTCGCACTGATCGCCGCGCTGTTCGCCCTCGTCGACCCCGCGGCCGCCCAGGAGCCGTCTACCGACGCCGGCGCCGCCCCGGCGGACGGACACGCATGACGGAGGGGACACGATGAAGAAGACCCTTGCTGCGACAGCCTGCGTTCTCGTCCTGCTTTCAGCGGCGCCCCCCGCAGCCGCGCAGTCGCGCAAGACGACCGGCATCGTCTCGCTTCTGGCCGGGGCAGGTCTCGTGATCGCGGCCTTCGACTATGAAACCGACATCTGCCCCGAGGGCTACAGTACGCACACCTATCAGCATCAGCCGACGCAGTGCGTCTACGTCAGCGCGGACTGGCCGTTCGATACGGACTTCCGCGACGCCGCGACGGAAGCCACGTTCACGCGCCCCAAGCTCGCCTGGGCCGGCATCGGCGCCATCGGCCTCGGCGCCGTGCTCCTGACGCTGCCCGAAAACCGCGTGACGCGGGATCTCGACGTGCAGGTGTCGCCGGAGCGGGTGGCGGTGCGGCGGAAGTTCGGCTGGTAGGCTGCGCACCCCGCGAGAGCCCCGGCGCGCCTCGGCCGCCGGCAGGCCGGAGATGTCGATCGCCTTCAGGCGCGAGGCTCCGCCGGCGACGACGTCACTCCGTGACGAAGATGCGACCCTGATTGGCAGCCTGATCGGTCATCTCCCGATCAACCGACGGCGCGCGCCACGAGCGCCCGCAACTCCGGTGCAAGGTCGAGATCCAGTGCCGCCGCCCGTCCCCGTTCCGACATCTTCCGCCACGTCCTCCGCAGGACCCCGACGACCTTCTCCTGCTCGTGCTGCGCCGCGAACGATGCCAGGTAGTGGCTGAGGAACACCAGACAGACGACGTCCTCCAGAAGCTGCACCTCGGGATCGGCCTTCAGCCGCTCCTTGCGGAGCAGCGCCTGCACCCGTCCGACGGTCGCGTCGCCGTAGCCGACCTCGCGCAGGATCTGACCCGCGGTCTCGGCGTGGAAACGGCCCAGATCGGTCCGCCAGCGCAGGTAGCCGCCGCGCCCCTCCGGATAGCTCGCACGCGGCATCGTCCAGCGCCGGATGTGCTGGCAGCGCACCGCAAGGCGGACGACCTCGGAAGCCTCCGGATCGAAGCGCTCCAGCGCGCCGGACATCCGCTGCGCGTACAGCAACTCCTTCGGGCGGGAAGCGCCGTCCACCGCCTCGACGTTGGGATCCTCGGCGTTCGCCCGGTCGAAGCGGGCGACGGCTTCGCGGAAACGCACGGCTGAACCGGGTATCCGGCTCATCGCTCAATCCGCCGCGCCGACGTAGCCCGCCTTCTCCAGGTGCAGGATGATCCGTTGCGCCGCCTCGTCGGGAGTCAGCGCCGTCGTGTCGATCGCCAGCTCGGCGTCCGCCGGCGCCTCGTAGGGATCGGAGATGCCGGTGAACTCCTGGATGATGCCGGCCCGCGCCTTGGCGTAGAGCCCCTTGCGGTCGCGCTGCTCGCACACCGCGAGCGGCGTGTCGACGTGGACCAGCACGAAGCCGCCGACCGGCTCGATCATCGCCCGCACGTCCTTGCGCACGGCGTCGTACGGCGCGATCGGGGCACACACCGCGATGCCCCCGTTCTTGGTGATCTCGGACGCCACGTAACCGATGCGCCGGATGTTGATGTCGCGGTGCTCCTTCGAGAAACCGAGCTCGCTCGACAGGTTCTTGCGCACCAGGTCGCCGTCGAGCAGCGTCACCGGCCGCCCGCCGAACTCCAGGAACTTGACGAGGAGCGCGTTGGCGATGGTCGACTTGCCCGATCCCGACAGCCCCGTGAAGAAGACGGTGAAGCCCTGCCGCTCCCGCGGCGGGTGGCTCCGCCGCAGCTCCTGCGCCACCTCGGGGAAGGTGAACCAGGACGGAATGTCCTTCCCTCCGGCGAGACGTTGCCGCAGCTCGGTACCCGACAGGTTCAGGGTGCGCGTCCCCGCCGGAACCTCGTCGACCGGCATGTACGAATCGCGATCCTCGACGTAGACCATCATCCTGAACGGAACCATCGTCACCCCGAGCTCGGCCTCGTGCCGCCGCAGCAGCTCCTGCGCGTCGTACGGCCCGTAGAACGGGTTGCCGGCCGAGTCGCTGCCGGGACCGGCGTGGTCGCGCCCGACGATGAGGTGGGTGCAGCCGTGGTTCTTGCGGATGATCGCATGCCAGACGGCCTCGCGCGGGCCGCCCATGCGCATTGCGAGCGGCAGCAGCGACAGCACCGCCGTCTTCGAGGGGTAGCGCCGGAGCAGCGCCTGGTAGCAGCGCACGCGGGTGTAGTGATCGACGTCACCCGGCTTGGTCAGGCCCACGACCGGGTGGATCAGCAGGCTGGCCTCGACCTCCTTGGCCGCGCGCAGCGTCAGCTCCTGGTGCGCCCGGTGCATCGGATTGCGGGTCTGGAACGCCACCACCTTCGTCCAGCCCAACTTCGCGAACTCCGCCCGCAGCTCCGCCGGCGTGTGGCGCAGCAGCCGGTAGTCGTAGTGGGTCACCGGCTGCACCGCCGTCACCCGCCCGCCGACGTAGCAGGGCTGCGACCGGTCGAGCAGGTACGCCACCCCCGGATGCTCCCGGTTGGTGGTTCCGAACACCGCCGCCGCCTCCGCCTCCCGATCCGGTCGCCAGACGTCCTCGACGTCGAGGACGGCCACCATCACCCCCTCCTGGTCCCGGAGCGCGAGATGCGAACCGGACGACAGCGAGGACGCGAGCGCCTCCGGGACGTCCAGCGTAATCGGCACCGGCCACAGAGTCCCGTCGCCCAGGCGCATCTGCGCGACCACCCTGTCGTAGTCGTTGCGCCGCAGGAAGCCGGTGAGCGGAGAAAACCCGCCGCTGACGAGCAGCTCCAGGTCGCAGAGCTGGCGCGGACTCAGATCGTGCGACGGCCAGTCGCGCGACTCCGCCTTCAGCGCGGCGCCATGATCTCCGCTGGAAAACAGGTCGACGAGGGCCCCGCCGTGCGGAGCGATCAGGTGGTCGGACACGGTGCGTCTTTCCTCTCTGGTGCGCGGTCGTGCAGCATGGAGAACCGTTTACTGTAGCACGTGCCTCCACGCTTCCGGTCGGGAGGAAACGCCGCCGGAGGGCGCACCCCCGGCTTGACGGCCTGCCGTGCCGCCGGGCTACAATGCGTCCGACGCAAGCACCGCGATGAAGACACTGCCGGACGTCTGCGCCTGTTGTTGTTGTTGCATGGGGCCCCGACGGCTCCCCCGCGCCGACGTTCGTACTGCGTTGCACGCCGCTACGTAAACGAGACACCGCAAACGACGTACGACACGGAAGGCCCGGGGGGCGGACGCCCTCCGGGCTTTTTTTGTGCTTCATGGATCGCGAGTGGAACCCGACGTGACGGACTTCGAACGCAGCGACGCCGAACTCGAGGCCCGGCACGCCGCCGACGTGCTGCGGTGGGCGGTGAAATGAACCTCCGCCCGTGTCGACGCCTGGATCACGGCCATCCGCCGCGATCAGACGCCGCAACGCGCCGGCGCGCGGGTCGTCGAGTGGGATTCGAAGTTCGGAATAGCGAAGATCAATCCGCTGATCGGCTGGACGAAGCAGAACGTCCGACGCCACATCCTGGAACAGGACGTGCCGTACAATCCGTTGCATGATCTGGGCTACCCGAGCATCGGCTGCCGCCCGTGCACGAGCCCGGTACGGCCCGGAGAGGACGACCGCGCGGGGCGCTGGCGGGGCAGCGTGAAGTCCGAGTGCGGGCTGCACGGCCCGGCTGCGGCCGCACACGCCCGGAAACGACCCGCACGAGAGGAGTGATGGCAGGATGCACCTCTACCCCGCCTTTCTGAAGCTCGACGGCCGGCGGGTGGTGGTGGTCGGAGCCGGAGCGGTCGCGGCGTCGAAGCTGCGCGGACTGCTCGACGCGGGTGCCGACGTCACCGTCGTGGCGCCGGCGTGGGTCGCCGAGGCGGAAGCGGCAGACGTGACGCGGGTCGAGCGCGAGTTCCGGCCGACCGATCTCGACGGCGCGTGGCTGGTGGTGGCGGCGGCGACGCCGGCGGTCAACCGCGAGGTGGCGCTCGCGGCCGAAGCGCGGCAAGTGTTCGTCAACGCGGTGGACGATCCGCCGAACGCCAGCCTTTACTTGGGCGGCGTCGTGCGGCGCGCCGGCGTGACCTTCGCCGTTTCGACCGACGGGCGCGCGCCGGCCCTGGCCGGCCTGCTGCGCGAGGGCCTGGACGCGATCCTGCCGGCGGAGGAGCTCGAGCACTGGCTGACCGAGGCCGTGCGGCTGCGCGCACGCTGGCGGGCCGGGCAGGTGCCCATGGAAGCGCGGCGCCCCGAGCTGCTGGACGCGCTGGTCAGGCGGTACGCACGTGATCGGAACGCTGCCGGCGACGAGTCCGACACCGTGACCACCGGAGCATCGACCTCATGACGGTCGGCACCAGACCACCGGCGGCGCCGGGCGACAGGCCGGGATTCGTGTCGCTCGTCGGGGCCGGTCCCGGAGACCCGGAGCTGCTGACGCTGAAGGCGGCGCGGCGCCTCGCCGAAGCGGACCTGCTGCTGTACGACGGACTGGTCCCCGCCGAGGTGACGGCCCTGGCGACGCGCGCGCAGCACTTCAGCGTCAGCAAGCGGGCCGGATGTCCGTCGGTGGACCAGGAGACGATCCACCAGGTGATGATCCGCGGCGCGCGCCGCGGCAAGCGCGTGGTGCGGCTGAAGAACGGCGATCCGTTTCTCCTGGGCCGCGGCGGCGAGGAAGCGCTGGCGCTGCGCGCGGCGGGCATCCCGTTCGAGGTCGTCCCAGGCATCACGGCGGCGGTCGCGGCGCCTGCCCTGGCGGGCATTCCGGTGACGCACAGGGGACTGGCGGCCGGGTTCACGGTGGTTTCCGGGCATGCCGCCGAGGCGTTCGAGCCAATCCTGGGCGCGGTGGCGCCCGGGTCGCTGACGGTGATCGTCCTGATGGGCCTGCGCAACCGCGGACGCATCGCCGGGACGCTGCTCGCGCGCGGCTGGAGCGCGCCCACGCCGGCCGCGATCGTACTGGCTGCCTCGACGCCGCGGATGCACCTCTGGACCGGACGTCTCGACGAGCTCGGAACCGCCCGGTTGGACGCTCCGGGAGACGCACCCGGCACCATCGTCGTCGGCGACGTGGCCGACCTGAGCGCAGTGGTCGGGGGAATGGAGACGCCGGCGTGGCCGGCCAACGCCGCGGAGCGGCCGACACGGACGCTCGACGGCGCACGCGAGCAGGCAAGGAACGTGTGACATGACCTGGAAAGAAGCACTCGCCGACCGGATTCCCGCCGGTATGGGCGCCGAGATCGACACCTTCGAGCGCCAGATCGCCCTCCGGCGGCAGGGCAAGATCGACGAGAAGGTGTTCGCCGAGACGCGCCTCCGCCGCGGCGTCTACGGACAGCGCTACGACAACGGCCAGCGTAACGACGGCACCGGCCCGAAATCGCTGCCGTATCCGTCGGACGGCCTGACCAAGGGGCCGGAGACGGTCTGGGACGCACCCGGCATGCAGCGGATCAAGATCCCGATGGGCCGGCTGACGCCCGACCAGATGGACACGCTGGCGGACCTCGCCGAGGAGTACAGCGACGGCATCTGCCACGTGACGACGCGGCAGGACTTCCAGCTCCACTTCGTCCATCTCGACGACACTCCGGACCTGATGCGCCGCCTCGCGGCGGTCGGCATCACCACCCGCGAGGCGTGCGGCAACACCGTCCGCAACGTCACCGCCTGCCCGCTGGCCGGGATCTGCCGCGACGAGACCTTCGACGTCACTCCGCATGCCGAGGCCTGCATGCGTTTCCTGCTCGGCCACCCCGACGCGCAGGACTTCGGACGCAAGTTCAAGGTGGCGTTCTCCGGATGCCGGCAGCACGCCTGCGGGCTCGTCGCGATGCACGACCTGGGCCTGATCGCTGTCACCCGGAACGAGGACGGCGTCGAGCGCCACGGCTTCGAGACCTACGTCGGCGGCGGCCTCGGCGCGGTGCCGCACCAGGCCCGGCTGTTCGACGCGTTCCTCCCGGCGGAGGAGCTGCTGCCGACCGCTCAGGCCATCTCGCGCGTCTTCGCCCGGCTGGGCGAGAAGCGCAACCGCGCCCGCGCGCGCGTCAAGTTCCTGGTTGCCCACCTGGGTCTGGAAGAGTTCAGGCGGCTCGTCCTCGAAGAGCGCGCCGCGCTGCCGGACGATCCGCGCTGGACTGCGCACCTCGCCGGCTCGCCGCCGGAAGCCGAGCAGCCGCTCAGACCGGCCGCAGCGGCCGACGGCGACGGGTCGAACGGCTTCGAGGGGTGGGCGCGCACCAACGTCTACCGCCAGCGCCAGCGCGGCTATGCCACGGTCACGGTCGCGCTCGCGCTCGGCGACCTGACCGCCAGCCAGATGCGGCGCCTCGCCGCTCTCGCACGGAAGTACGTCGGCGGCGCGGTGCGGGCGACCGTCGAGCAGAACATCGTGCTGCGCTGGGTCAGCGAGGCGGACCTGCCGGACCTCCATCGCGAGCTGTCGGCCGTCGGGCTCGGCCGCGCGGGGGCCGGGACCCTCGCCGACATCACCGCCTGCCCCGGCACCGACACCTGCAAGCTCGGCATCGCCTCGTCGCGCGGGCTCGCGGCGGAGCTCACCTCGCGCCTCTCCGGACGCGCCGCCGCGGGCACGTTCGACCCCGCCGTCGAGGGCCTCCGCATCAAGACCAGCGGCTGCTTCAACTCGTGCGGGCAGCATCACGTCGCCGACCTCGGCTTCTACGGCGTCAGCCGCAACATCGGCGGCTACGCGGTGCCTCACTTCCAGGTCGTGCTCGGGGGCAAGTGGCTCGACAACGCCGGCGCGTACGGGCTGGCCTCGGGGGCCGTCCCGTCGAAGCGCATCCCGGAGGTCGTCGAGCGCATCACCGGGCGGTTCGTCGCCGAGCGCCGTGAAGACGAGTCGTTCCAGGACTACACGCGCCGCATCGGGAAACGCGCCCTGCGCGAGATGTTCGCCGATCTGGCCAACGTGCCGCCCCACGACGAGGATCCGTCGTTCTACTCCGACTGGGGCGATCCCCGCGAGTTCACGCTCGGAGACATGGGCGTGGGCGAGTGCGCAGGCGAGGTCGTGTCGCTGACCGAGTTCGACCTCGCGGCGGCCGAGGCGCGCATCTTCGAGGCGCAGTCGCGGCTGGAGGAGCACGCCGTCGCACAGGCCGACGAGCTGGCCTACGGCGCGATGCTGCTCGGCGCGCGGGGGTTGATCAAGTCCGAGTTCATCGACATCGGCGACGATCCGGACGCCATCGTCCGCGAGTTCCGGACGCGGTTCTTCGACACGCAGCTCTTCTTCGACAAGTACGCGGGAGGCAAGTTCGCCATGTACCTGTTCCGCCGGCACGAGTCGGGCCCGAAGCTCGCCCCCGACGCCGTACACCACTTGATCGAGGAGGCGCAGCTCTTTCTCGAAGCGTGCCACGCGTGCCAGGCGCGGCTCGCCGCGCGGCCGGCGGCCGGCACGCCGGGCGCCACCGAGGGGCGGGCGTAGCAGATGGGATTCGACCCCGCGGCGCTGCAGCGCTTCAGCCTGAAGATCTTCGCGAGTCCCGCGTCGGCGGGCGCGCCGAGCACCCTCATCCCGGTCTTCCACACATGGATCCAGGAGCGCGCCGTGCCCGGACTCCTGATCGACGTGGCCGACTACACGCACCTCGTCGATGGCCCGAGCGTGCTGCTCGTAGCCCACGAGGCCAACTACGCGCTCGACGACACCGGCGGGCGGCCGGGCCTGTGCTACACCCGCAAGCAGCCGCTCGAAGGAACGTTCGGCGAGCGGCTGGCGGTCGCGGCGGCGGCGCTGATTTCCGCGGCCCGGCGCCTGGAGCAGGACACCGCGCGCATGACCGGCGGCGGCATCACGTTCCCCGGGAGCGAGATCGAGTTCGCGGTCAACGACCGCCTGGCCGCGCCGCGCGCCCCCGACACCGAGACCGCCCTGCGGGAGGAGCTGGCCGCGTTCGGCGGCCGTCTGTTCGGCGGCGCTGACTTGGAGGTGCAACCGCTCGACGATCCGGCCCGCCTCGGCTTCTCCCTGAAAGCAGCCGGCGCCGTCCCGCTCGACACGCTGCTGTCCAGGGTAGCGTGAAGGCTGGCGCCCGCCGCGGGCGGCGAGGAGCGAGCCCCCGGGGAAGACGATGCTGTCCAGCTTCACCATCCAGAACTTCAAAGCTACCGCGACGCTCGTCAACGTCGCCGGCAGCCCCTACCGTTCCATGCCCCGCTACGCCAACTCGCCCTCCCACAGCCGGCGCACGAAGACCTCCGCCGGCAGGATGTCGATGCCGTCCTCGGTGCGCCGCGCGCGGGGCTCCAGGCAGGCCACCACCCGCCGGCCGACATCCGCGTGATCCACCGTCAGGCTGCGCAGCCCCTTCAGGTGGTCCCGTGTGATCCTGGAAGTGGCCTTCGCCTCGATGGCGAGCCGCATGTCGCCGAGCACGAAGTCGACCTCGGTACCTCCGGCCAGCCGCCAGTAGGCGATCGCACCGTCCCACTCCCGGTAGTCGATGAACGCGGAGAGCTCGTGGAACACCCAGTTCTCGAACGCCAGGCCGTAGAGCTCCGAGCCGGGCAGCAGCTCGCCACGCCGCGCCAGTCGGTTCACGACGCCGACGTCGGCGAAGTAGAACTTCGGCGCGCCGATCGTCCGGCGCTTGGGGCGTTTGCGCCACGCCGGGAGATATCGCCCCAGGAGCGTGTCCTCGAGAATCTGGAAATAGCCCTTCACCGTGTTGCTGGATACGCCGCACTCGCGGGCGATGGTCGAGCAGTTGACCATCGCGCCGTCGCCGAGCGCCGCCGCATCCAGGAAACCGGCGAACGCCGGCAGGTTCCGCACGAGACCCTCGGCGGCGATTTCCTCCCGCAGATAGTCCGCGATGTAGGCCTCCAGCAGGCGATTCGGCCGGCCGGCCTGGTACATCCGCGGCAGATAGCCATGATTGAGCATCCGCGTCAGGTCGAAGTCGCTTCCGATCTCCCCCGCCGTCAAGCCGTGGAGGTGGTAGCGAAGCGCCCGCCCACCGAGCAGATTGGCGGCGCCGCGCCTCACCTTGCGCGCACTCGATCCGCACAGCGCGAAGTGCAGTCCGCGGTTCTCGATGAGCCAATGCACCTCGTCGAGCAGCGCCGGGACCTTCTGGATCTCGTCGATGACGATCTGCCGTCCGGGTTGCGATCCTTCTGCGTCGATCTCCTCGCGCAGCGACTCCGGATTGACGGCGTAGCGCCGGAACTCGTCTGCCTTCAGCAGGTCGATGCGGCGAGCCTCGGGATAGCGGCGGTTCAGGAGCGTGCTCTTGCCGGTCTGGCGCGGTCCCCACAGAAAGAAGGACGCCCGTCCCGGATCGGGAAGGGACAGGCCTCTCTCGAACATGCACTTAAAAATATCATGACAATGATAGCTGGCTATGCAACACGCGCGATCACTCCGGTTTCGACCGCTCGTCCCGGACAGGGGCGAACAGCGTGAGCTGGATTGCGTCTTCGAGCTCCGGTTGCGCGACCGCGGGCCGGTCGTGAGCCGTCGTGAGCAGTCCGACCCGGATCGCTTCGCTTCGCAGCGTCTCCGGGTCGTAGAGGCCGAGACCCCGGCGGATCGTCCACCAGAGCTTTTGGCGCCGTTGCAGCGGGGCGTCGTCGAGCGCGCGTACGGCCGCGATGATGCCCTTGTGACGAGGAACTCCGCGGATGGACACGCGGTCGTCGAGTACGGCTCTGACCAGATGCGGTGCCTCCGACAGCCAGTCGCCGGGCGGGGCCAGCGAACCGCTCCGCACGATGACGTGCTCGCCCACGCCGGTATTCTGTCCGAAATCAGGCGCGACATTCCCAGGCGTCCCGTCCGCGCGCACCGGACCATGAATCAGTATCTCTAATAGAGGGAACGCTTGCCATTAGCGGCGGAGCTAAGTACAGTGGCGGGTTCATGCATCTGGAGGCGCTGAACATCTTCTGCGACGTGGTCCGGCACCAGAGCTTCTCGCGGGGCGCGCTGGCCAACTCGGTCAGCCAGTCCGCGGCGAGTCAGGCGGTGCGGCAGATCGAGCGCCGGCTCGGCGCCCAGTTGATCGACCGGTCGCGGCGGCCGTGGCAGCTCACACCCGAGGGGAAGCTGTTCTTCCAGGGTTGCCAGGAGATCGTCGACCGCTACCACGAGCTGGAGGAGGCAGTCCAGCGCAGGCAGGACCCGGCCGGCTACACGGTACGGCTGGCGTCGATCTATTCGGTCGGGCTGCACGACCTCAGCCAGTACGTCGATCGGTTTCGCGAGGCGGTGCCCGGCGCCCACGTCGACATCGACTACATGCACCCGGACGAGATCCCCACCCGCATCCAGAACGATCAGTCGGATGTCGGGCTGCTCGCCTTCGCCACTCCGGGCCGCGACCTGACGGTGGTGTCGTGGCAGCAGCAGGTGATGGCCGTCGCGTGCCCGCCCGAGCACCGGTTCGCCGGGCGGACGACGGCGATCGGGCCGCGGGAGCTGACCGGCGCCGCGTTCGTGACGTTCGATCGCGGGCTTCCGATCCGCCGCGAACTCGACCGGTACCTGCGGAGGCACGGGACCGAGGTCGACGTGGTCGCCGAGTTCGACACCATCGAGAACATCAAGCAGGCGGTGGAGGACGGCGCGGGCGTCGCGATCCTGCCCGAGCCGACCCTGCGGCGCGAGGTGGAGCGCCGGACGCTGGTCGCCGTCCCGCTGGACAAGCTCGACGATGAGGAGCCCTTCGTGCGGCCGCTGAGCATCGTCCACCGACGACGGCGGCGGCTGAATCCCGCCGTGACCAAGTTCATCCGGCTGCTCCGTATCGACGACGCCGGGCACACCGATGGTCGCGCGCCTGCGCAACCGGCCACGGAGGCCGCGCCTCGAACAACCGCGAACGCCGCCGGACACGCCGCGCCGGCCACGGCCACGCCGTAGCCGGCGCCCATCCGTGGATCTCGAACGATGAAGGAGCAGAACTCACGCCCCGCGCCCCGCCCCGCCGGCACGCTGCCGCGCGCCGAGGGGCTGTACGACCCGCGCTTCGAGCACGACTCGTGCGGCGTCGGGTTCGTCGTGAACATCAAGGGCGAGCGATCGCACAAGCTCGTCCGGCAGGCGTTCGAAGTGTCCGTGAATCTGCTGCACCGCGGCGCTTGCGGCTGCGAGGTGAACACGGGCGACGGCGCCGGCATGCTGCTGCAGCTTCCGCACAAGTTCTTCCGCAAGGCGGCTTCCGACGCCGGCTTCGAGCTGCCGGAGCCCGGCGCCTACGGCGTCGGCATGGTGTTCCTGCCGCGCGGCGAGGCCGAGAGGCGTCAGGTGGAGGAGACCTTCGGCCGCATCGTCGCCGAGGAGGGCCAGCGCCTGCTCGGCTGGCGCGACGTGCCGACCGACAGCGGACACCTGGGCGCAGGCGCGCGCAGCGGCGAACCGGTGATCCGGCAGATCTTCATCGGCCGCGACCCGGCGCTCGCCGGCGCTCCCGACGCCGCCGGGCGGTTCGAGCGGAAGCTGTACGTCATCCGCAACCGGGCGGCGCACGAGACCGATCGCCTGCAGCTTCGCGAACGCGAGCTGTTCTACGTCGCCAGCCTCTCGTCGAACACCATCGTCTACAAGGGAATGCTGATCGCGGACCAGGTCGAGCGGATGTTCCCCGACCTGGCCGACCCGGACGTGGAGTCGGCTCTCGCGCTCGTGCATTCCCGGTTCAGCACGAACACGTTCCCGTCGTGGCCGCTGGCGCACCCGTACCGCTACTGCGCGCACAACGGCGAGATCAACACGCTGCGCGGCAACATCAACTGGATGCGGGCGCGCGAGTCGCTGTGCCGGTCGGACCTGTTCGGCGACGACCTGCAGAAGCTGTTCCCTCTCGTCCGGGAGGGCCAGAGCGACACCGCCACGTTCGACAACGTGCTGGAGTTCCTGGCCCTGACCGGCCGGCCGCTCGCCCACGCGGTGCTGATGATGATCCCGGAGCCGTGGAGCAACCACGAGTCGATGAGTCCGGAGCGCAAGGCGTTCTACGAGTACCACGCCTCGCTCATGGAGCCGTGGGACGGCCCGGCGTCGATCGCGTTCACCGACGGCACCGTCATCGGGGCGGTGCTCGACCGCAACGGGCTGCGGCCCTCGCGCTATTACGTCACGAAGGACGACATGGTGATCATGGCGTCCGAGGTGGGCGTGCTCGACATCCCGCCGGAAAACGTGCTGGTCAAGGAGCGGCTGCATCCGGGCCGCATCTTTCTGGTCGACACGGCGCAGGGGCGGATCGTCGACGACGAGGAGATCAAGCGCGACCTCGCCCGCGAGCAGCCCTACGCCGCATGGCTCGAGCGGGAACTCGTACACATCGACAGACTGCCGCCGGCACCCGCGGCCCCGTCCACGCCGCGGGCACCGATCCGCACGCAGCAACGCACCTTCGGCTACACCGAGGAGGACCTCCGAATAATCCTCGCGCCGATGGCGCAGAACGGCGCCGAGCCGATCGGGTCGATGGGTACCGACACGGCGCTCGCGGTGCTTTCCGACCGCCCGCGGCTGCTCTACGACTACTTCAAGCAGCTCTTCGCGCAGGTGACCAATCCGCCGCTCGATGCGATCCGGGAGGAGCTGGTGACCGACATGGGCTCGACGCTCGGCGCCGAGGCCAACCTGCTGGCGCCCGACGCGAGATCGTGCCACCACGTGAAGGTGGACGCCCCGGTGATCACGAACGACGAGCTGGCCAGGCTGCGGCACATCGACGACCCCGCGTTCCGCTCGGCGACGCTGCCGATGCTTTTCGATCCGGGTGCCGGCGCGGCGGGCCTCGAGAAGGCCATGGACGATCTGTGCCGCGCGGCGAGCGAGGCGGTGGCCGAGGGAGTGACGTTGCTCGTGCTCTCGGACCGCGGCGTCGATCGCGGGCACGCGCCGGTACCGGCCCTGCTCGCCACGGCCGGCGTGCACCACCATCTCGTGCGCGAGGGCTCGCGCACGAGGTGCTCGCTCATCGTCGAGACCGGGGAAGCCCGCGAGTGCCACCACATGGCGCTGCTCGTCGGGTACGGCGCGGCGGTCGTCAATCCGTACCTGGCGTTCGAGACCATCGGGGAGCTGCCGGCCGACGGCGAGGTGCAGGACGTCGATTTCGAGCACGCGGTTCGGAATTACATCAAGGCCTGCACGAAGGGCGTGCTGAAGGTGATGTCCAAGATGGGCATCTCGACGCTGCAGAGCTACCGGGGCGCGCAGATCTTCGAAGCGGTCGGGCTCGACAAGGCGTTCGTCGACCGCTGCTTTACCTGGACCGCGTCGCGCATCGGCGGGATCGGCATCGACACGGTGGCCGAGGAGGTCGGCCGCCGCCATGCGCGGGCCTTTGTCGAGCGCGGCCGGGAAGACGACGAGCTCGACTCCGGCGGCGAGTACCAGTGGCGCCGCGACGGCGAGTACCACCTGTTCAATCCCGAGACCGTCTTCAAGCTGCAGCACGCCAGCCGCAGCAACCAGGTGGCCGTCTATCGCGAGTACGCCCAGCTCGTCAACGACCAGAGCCGGCAGCGCGCGACGCTGCGCGGCCTGCTGGAGCTGAAGCCGGCGGCCGAGCCGGTCCCCCTCGAGGAGGTGGAGCCGGCCGAGGCCATCTTCAAGCGTTTCTCCACCGGCGCCATGTCGTACGGCTCGATCAGCGCCGAGGCGCACGAAACACTGGCCATCGCCATGAACCGGCTCGGGGGCAAGTCGAACACCGGCGAGGGGGGCGAGGATCCCGGCCGGTTCCTCCCGGACGAGAACGGCGATCTGCGGCGCAGCGCCGTCAAGCAGGTCGCCTCCGGCCGCTTCGGCGTTACCAGCGAGTATCTCGTCAACGCCGACGACCTGCAGATCAAGATGGCCCAGGGGGCCAAGCCGGGCGAGGGCGGTCAACTGCCCGGCTTCAAGGTCTATCCCTGGATAGCGAAGGTGCGCTACTCGACTCCCGGCGTCGGGCTGATCTCACCGCCGCCGCACCACGACATCTATTCGATCGAGGACCTGGCGCAACTCATCCACGACCTGAAGAACTCGAACCCGGACGCGCGGGTGCACGTGAAGCTGGTCGCGGAGGTGGGCGTCGGCACGGTGGCGGCCGGAGTCTCGAAGGCCCACTCGGACGTGGTGCTCATCTCCGGACACGACGGCGGCACCGGCGCCTCGCCGCTGACCAGCATCAAGCATGCCGGCGTGCCGTGGGAGCTCGGCCTCGCCGAGACGCAACAGGTACTGGTCCTCAACGACCTGCGCGACCGCATCGTGGTGCAGGTCGACGGACAGATGAAGACCGGCCGCGACGTCGTCATCGCCGCGCTGCTCGGCGCCGAGGAGTACGGTTTCTCGACGGCCCCGCTGGTGGTGACCGGATGCATCATGATGCGGGTCTGCCACCTCGACACCTGTCCGGTCGGCATCGCCACCCAGAATCCGAAGCTGCGCGAGCGCTACTCCGGCAAGGCCGAGTTCGTGGAGAACTACTTCCGGTTCGTCGCCGGGGAGATCCGGGAGCTGATGGCGCAGCTCGGCTTCCGCACCATAGACGAAATGATCGGACGGGCGGATCGGCTGGACGTCCGCAAGGCGGTCGACCACTGGAAGGCTCGCGGTGTGGATCTGTCGACGATCCTTCACCAGCCGGACGTGGCCGACGCGGTGGGCCGCCGCTGCGTGCAGCCGCAGGACCACGGGCTGGACCGCGCCCTCGACAACACGCTGATCGAGCGCTGCGCGGACGCTGTCGAGCACCGCCGTCCGGTGGAGCTCGCTCTACCGATCCGCAACGTGAACCGGACGGTGGGCACCATGCTCGGCTCGCGGATCAGCCGTCGGTGGGGCGCCGCGGGGCTGCCCGACGACACGATCCGGATCGCGTTCACAGGCTCGGCCGGGCAGAGCTTCGGCGCATTCGTGCCCCGCGGAGTCTCGATGACGGTCGAAGGGGACGCGAACGACTACTTCGGCAAGGGGTTGTCGGGTGGCAGGCTCGTGATCTACCCGCCCGCGGAGTCGACCTTCGCCCCGGAGAGGAACATCATCATCGGCAACGTCGCGCTGTACGGCGCGACCGGCGGCGAAGCCTTCGTGCGGGGCGTCGCCGGGGAGCGCTTCGGGGTCCGCAACAGCGGTGCGCATGCCGTCGTCGAGGCGGTCGGCGACCACGGGTGCGAGTACATGACCGGTGGCCGCGTGGTGGTGATCGGATCGACCGGACGCAACTTCGCCGCCGGCATGAGCGGCGGCGTCGCCTACGTGCTCGACATGGGCGGAGACTTCGAGCACCGTTGCAATCCCGGAATGGTGGACCTGGAAGCGCTCGAGGACGACGACATCCAGCTCGTCGAGGGCCTGCTGACGCGGCATGTCGAGCTGACCGGGAGTACCGTGGCGGAACGGCTGCTGACCGACTGGGATTCGGCGCAGCGGCGGTTCGTGAAGGTGATGCCGCGCGACTACAAGCGCGTGCTGCGGGCCGAGGCCCGGGCACGCGCCGAGTCACGGCGGCCGCAGTTCGCCGAGTTGATTGGCGCACAGTGACAGACGGAGACCGATGGGCAAGCTGAAAGGGTTCCTCGAAATCGAGCGGCAGGCGGC
The DNA here is from genome assembly GCA_963662835.3 of Vicinamibacterales bacterium. GTDB lineage: Bacteria > Acidobacteriota > Vicinamibacteria > Vicinamibacterales > UBA8438 > WTFV01. Next base: position 2,737,914 of record CAXXVU020000002.1, on the reverse strand, counting down.
GCCGAAAAGGCCGACCGAAGAGCGGCTGGCCGACTGGAGCGAAGTCTATCTGCCGTACGCGACGCCCGACCTGCAGGCGCAGGGCGCCCGTTGCATGGACTGCGGCATCCCGTTCTGTCACCAGGGTTGCCCGCTCGGCAACCTGATCCCGGACTGGAACGACCTCGTCTACCGCGGGAAGTGGCAGAGCGCCATCGACCGGCTGCACAAGACGAACAACTTCCCGGAATGGACCGGCCGGTTGTGTCCGGCTCCGTGCGAGGGATCGTGCGTGCTGGCGATCGACAGCGATGCCGTGACCATCAAGGCGGTCGAGCTCTCCATCGTGGAGCGCGCGTTCGAAGAGGGATGGGTCTCGCCTGTGCCGCCGAGCGTACGCACCGACAAGTCGGTGGCCGTCGTCGGTTCGGGACCGGCGGGGCTGGCCGCGGCCGACCAGCTCAACCGGGTCGGACACACCGTCACGGTCTTCGAGAAGTCGGACCGCATCGGGGGCCTGCTGCGCTACGGCATCCCCGAGTTCAAGATGGAGAAGCGCTTCCTCGACCGGCGGCTGGCGATCATGGAAGCCGAGGGGGTACGGTTTCGGAAGGGCGTCCATGTCGGGGTCGACGTCTCCGCGGGACGGCTCCGCGCCGACCACGACGCGCTACTGCTGGCCGGCGGCGCCGGCTGGCCCCGCGATCTGAAGGTCCCGGGTCGGGAGCTGCGCGGCATCCATTTCGCAATGGACTACCTGACCCAGCAGAACCGTCGCAACGAAGGCGACGAGGTGCCGGCCGCGGAGGCCATCACCGCCAGGGACAAGCGGGTCGTCATCATCGGCGGCGGCGACACCGGAGCCGACTGCCTGGGCACCGCGCATCGGCAGGGGGCGGCGTCCGTCGCCCAGTTCGAACTGCTGCCGCGTCCGCCGGACCAGCGGAGCGCCGACAACCCCTGGCCGAACTGGCCGAACATCTTTCGCGTGTCCGCGGCGCACGAGGAGGGCGGAGACCGCGTCTACTCCGTGTCGACCGAGCGCTTCTCGGGGACCGAGGACGGCCGGGTCGCGAGGCTGCACGGCACCAAGGTCGAGATGAAGCGCCGGGACGGACGCATGACGTTCGAACCGGTGCCGGATACCGCCTTCGAGATGGAGGTCGATCTCGTGCTCCTGGCGATGGGTTTCCTGGGGCCGGAGCGCGAAGGACTCGTGACGGAACTCGGCATCCGCTTGACGGACCGCGGCAACGTCTGGCGCGACGACAACTGGATGACCAGCATGCCGTCCGTCTTCACTGCGGGCGACATGCAGCGCGGCCAGTCGCTGATCGTCTGGGCCATCGCGGAGGGCCGCAGCGCCGCCCGGGGAATAGACGCATGGCTGATGGGCAGGTCCGACCTGCCGGCTCCCGTGTAGCTCTCCTGCGCCGGCCTCGGGCCGCGGGCTGGTGCCTGACCGAGACATTCTTCGGGCGACGTCCGTCGCCGGTCACGCCTACTCTTGGCACGTTCCTTGAATAGTCACAATGGGATGGCTACCAGGACGCGCACAGCGCGCGCAGCAAAGTCTCGTGAACGGCCGGCGCCGCCGGCCACCGGCAAGTCACGCCCGATGTCGAAGGCGAAGCTCGAGGAGCTGTCGAACGACGTGAAGCCGCTCGCGATGCTCGCCGAGATCAACCAGGCGCTCACCGTCGGACGCACACCACGCGCCGGCCTGCAGCAGGCGCTGGAGATCCTCGACCACGACTACGGCGTCATCCGCAGCGCCGTCGTCCTCGCCGACGCGAACAGCGGACGTCTCCGGGTAGAGAACTCCGCCGGCGTGTCCGACAAAGGCAGGCACGCCGAGTGGGAGATGGGCGAGGGCATCACGGGCCGCGTCGTCGCCAGCGGCAAGCCAGTAGTGATTCCGCAGATCAGCCAGGAACCGATGTTTCTGCACCGCACGGGACGCCGTCCCCAGGGCGCCCGCTCCGAGATCACCTTCATGTGCGTGCCGATTCCCGGAGCACGCAAGCCACTGGGCGCGCTCAACATCGACCTCCCGTTCCAGCGTGCACGCGACTACGACCGCGACCTTCACGTCTGCCGGGTGGTGGCGAGCATGTTCGGACAGGCGATCCGCCTGAAGGAGGCGGCCGAGATCGAGCGACAGCGCCTCCTCGCCGAGAACACCCACCTCAAGGCCGAATTGAAGGAACGCTACGACTTCTCGCAGATCATCGGCACGAGCGGGCCGATGCGTCAGGTGTACGAGCAGATTGCGCAGGTCGCCGGCACCAACACGACGGTCCTGGTTCGCGGAGAGTCGGGTACCGGCAAGGAGCTCATCGCGCACGCCATCCACTACAACTCCCCGCGCTCGAAGAAACCGTTCATCAAGGTGAGCTGCGCCGCGCTTCCCGATTCACTCATCGAGGCGGAGCTTTTCGGCCACGAGAAGGGCGCCTTCACCGGCGCCGCGGCCCGCAAGAAGGGCCGCTTCGAGCTGGCCGACGGAGGCACGCTGTTCCTCGACGAGATTGGCGACATCAACCTGTCCACGCAGGTCAAGCTGCTGCGCGTGCTGCAGGAGAAGGAATTCGAGCGGCTTGGCGGCGTGACCCCCGTCAAGGCCAACGTGCGCCTGATAGCCGCTACCAACGCCGACCTCGAGAAGGCCATCGCGGCCGGGACCTTCCGAGAGGACCTGCACTATCGGCTCAACGTCTTCACCATCTTCGTGCCGCCGTTGCGGGAGCGGAAGACCGACATCCTCCTGCTCGCGGACAGCTTCCTGGAGAAGTACTCCGTCGAGCACGGCAAGAGCGTCAAGCGGATCTCGACACCGGCCATCGACATGCTGATGGCCTATCACTGGCCGGGAAACGTGCGCGAGCTCGAGAACAGCATCGAGCGCGCCCTGCTGGTCTGCGACGGCAGCGTCATCCACGCCCACCACCTGCCGCCGAGCCTGCAGACCAGCGAGGCCTCGGGCACGATCACGCGCGTCTCGCTGTCGGATGCGGTCGGCGCCTACGAGAAGGACCTGATCCAGGACGCGCTGAAGACCACGCGTGGGAACCGGGTCAAAGCGGCGAGGCTCCTCGATTCGACCGAGCGGATCATCAGCTACAAGGTCAAGAAGTACGAGATCGACTGCCGACGATTTCGGCAGTGACGTCGAACAACAAAAATGTATATTGGATTCATTCTGCGCACATATTTGTAGAAATCTGGAATCGCCCGCCGGCACGCCAACGCCAGCTCCCACGACCGAAGCCCTTCAACCGCTCCCCGCAAACACGGGCAGGATGCGCCATTCCTGCCAGCGACACGGGTTCTCCCCCGCCCGACCAATTCGTTCGGAGTCTGTGAACTACAAAAATGTGAAGGCATGCCACATAACATACATTTATGTAGACCTATACCCCGCTGCCGTCCGCCGTGCGACGGTCTTCAAGGGCACGATCTTGTTGGGATTTTACGAAAATGTCGTGCCCGTGCCCGATCTGGCCCACATCTTGCTTCGCCTGTGCGCAACGCCTTCATCACGTGCGCAACACCCGATCTGGAGACAGCTCATGAAACTCATCACGGCAATCATCAAGCCACACATGCTCGACGGAGTGCGCGATGCGCTCTCGAAGTCGGGGATCAAGGGACTGACCGTCACCGAAGTCAAGGGCTTCGGGCGCCAGAAGGGTCACACCGAGGTCTACCGCGGCGTCGAGTACTCCGTCGACTTCGTGCCCAAGGTGAAGATCGAGATCGTCACCGACGACGAGCACGTCGCCTCCGCCATCGCATCGATCACGGAGTCGGCACGCACCGGCGAGATCGGCGACGGCAAGATCTTCGTCAGCGACATCGGACAGGCGATCCGCATCCGGACGGGCGAATCGGACTCGGCGGCACTGTAGGCAACTGCGCACGACCACGCACGACCAGCAAGGACAACGTCATGAAACATACACCTCGTCGCTCATTCGCCCGCCTGTTCCTGCTTGCGCTGTTCGGTGTTGCGCTGTTGCCCCACGCCGCGCTCGCCCAGGACGTGTCGGACGAGATGTTCGCCGTCAACAACACCTGGATGCTGGTGGCGACGTTCCTCGTCTTCATCATGCATCTCGGCTTCGCCTGTCTCGAGTCGGGGCTGACGCAGGCCAAGAACGCCGTCAACATCCTGTTCAAGAACACGGGTGTCATCTCCATCGGCCTGATCACGTACGCCTTCGTCGGCTTCAACCTGATGTATCCGGGCGATTTCAACGGCTACCTCGGGTTCGCCGGCTTCGGCATCGACGCGGGCCCGGAAGGCGTGACGAGCGCCTACAACACCGGCTACACCTACTGGACCGACTTCATCTTTCAGGCGATGTTCGCCGCGACGGCGGCCACGATCGTGTCCGGCGCCGTGGCCGAGCGGATCAAGCTGAACTCCTTCCTGATCTTCACGACGATCTACGTCGCGATCTTCTACACGATCGCCGGTTCGTGGAAGTGGGGCGGCGGCTGGCTCGACCAGATGGGGTTCTACGACTTCGCCGGCTCCACCCTCGTGCACTCGGTCGGGGGCTGGGGCGCGCTCGCCGGGGTCATCGTGCTCGGTCCGCGGCTCGGGAAGTACGGCGCGCATGCGAAGCCGATCGCCGGACACAGCATGCCGCTGGCCACCATCGGCGTCTTCCTGCTCTGGCTCGGCTGGTTCGGTTTCAACGGCGGCTCGGTGCTGAGCGCCGATCCCGGCCTGGTCTCGCTGGTCTTCGTCACGACCTCGCTGGCCGCCGCGGCCGGCGTCATCGGCGCCATGATCATGTCCTGGTCCGTGCAGCACAAGCCGGACCTGTCGATGGTCCTCAACGGGGCTCTCGCCGGCCTCGTCGGCATTACCGCGGGGGCGGACGTGATCAGCGTCAACTTCTCGATACTGGTTGGCCTCGTCGCCGGCATCATCGTCGTCGGCTCGGTGCTCTACATCGACCGCGCGAAGCTCGACGACCCGGTCGGGGCGATCTCGGTCCACCTGGTCTGCGGCATCTGGGGCACCCTGGCGGTCGGGATCTTCAGTGCGGACCACTCGTTCGTCACGCAGTTGATCGGCGTCCTGGCGTACGGCGCCTTCTCGTTCCTGGGCGCACTGCTCATCTTCTTCGCACTGCACAAGAGCATCGGTCTCCGCGTCAGCGAGGAAGAGGAGCGGATGGGTCTCGATGTCGGCGAGCACGGCATGGAGGCGTACGGCGGATTCCAGATCACGCATTAGCCGGTGCGGCCGTGGCGGACGTCCGGCTGGCCGGTCGTCCGCCGGACGGCCGGCCGGTCCGCAACCGGAAACCGGGGCGGCCTGACCGCGCCCCACCACTGGAGGAGAGCGTCAGCGTCATGCACAGATCAACCAACCGTTTCATCGTTCTCGCGTTCACCTGCGCCGCGGCGGCCGGCATCGCCGCCACTCCCGCGGCGGCGCAGAACAACGGTAACGTGAGCCTTGCCAGCGGAGTGGACATCGTCAACCAGTACTACTTCCGCGGCATCGTCCAGGAGACCGGGGGCTTCATAGCACAGCCGTTCCTCGACGGCAGCATCAGCTTCGGCGCGGCGTCCATAACCGCCGGCACCTGGAGCAGCCTGCATTCGAGAGGCGACGAGGGATTCCCGGGCGCGCCCGGGAGCTTCTACGAGACGGACTTCTACGCGGGCATCGGCGGCGCGGCCGGCCCGGTCGGCCTCGACGTGACCTACACTGCCTACATGAGCCCGCGCGGAAGCTGGGGGACCGTCAAGGAACTCGCGCTCGGCCTGAGCCTGGACAACGTAGCCGCCCCGTACGCGACGATCGCGTTCGAGCTCGCCGGCAATGCCGCGGGCGACAGCGGGGGCACCTATTTCGAGCTGGGCATCGAGCCCTCCGCTCCGCTCGACGACGCTCCGGTAAGCCTGTCGTTTCCGGTTGCCATCGGCCTCAGCCCGAGCAACTACTACAACCCCGGCGGCGTCAACCATGCCTTCGGTTTCTTCAGCGCCGGTGCGTCGATCGGCATCCCGCTGAACGTGCCCGAGCAGTACGGCGCATGGGAGCTGGGCCTCGGCGTCAGCGCGCTCGTCTTCGGTGATGGCCTCAAGCAAATCAACGGAGACGACAGCGGCGCGAAAATCATCGCGCTGTTCGGCCTCGGACTCGGCTACTAGCTAGCCGGGATACGACGCCCTGTGAGTTGGGACTCTGCTTTCCTCCTCGGCGGGGTCGCAAGGCAGGAGTCGGAGAAACGCCGACCTCCGGCTCCTGCTACTTCTTCGGTTCGCCTGATAAGATACGCCGGTTGGGATGGCGCCCAAACAGTCCGTGGTGGAACCCCGCGTGCCAGGACGAGCAGGCCGATGAGCGCAGTGGCCGGCCCGCTTCATTTCGAAAGATCCGCGTAGCGGCTCGGCAGGACCGTGATGCCTCAATCAGACCATGCGCCTTCGCCCGCCGCAAGAGGGCAGCGCGACGCCCTGTCGGGTCTGTCCGCGCGCCTGTCCGAAGCACGCGAGGCGTTGCGCGCCGAAGCGCTGCGCGCCCGCGCGGGGGTCCGTACCCTGCGCCGCTACGCCACTCGCATCGACGACATCCTGAAGGACATCTACGAGGCCGGCCGCGAGCTGACGGACAAGCCGACCGCCCTGATTCCTCTGGGGGGGTACGGGCGCCGCCATCTCTGCCAGTACTCCGACATCGACCTGCTGATCGTCGTCGACGGGGAGATCGGCGCTCCGGAAGAACGGTTTCTGCGGGCGATCCTGCATCCGCTCTGGGATCTCGGGCTGGAAGTCGGTCACCAGGTGCGAAGGGTCGCGGAGTTCGGCGAGCCCGAGACGGACAACCCGGAGTACCTCGCGGCGCTGCTGGATGCGCGGTTCCTCGCTGGTGACCGGAGCGTCTTCGAGCGCTCCGTCGAGGCCTGCCTGGCCGCGGAATCGCCCTGGCGGGCTCCGATGCGGGCGGCGCTGATCGATCTGGCGCGCCAGCGCCACGGGCAGTTCAACCACACGGTGTTTCAGCTCGAGCCGGACATCAAGGACGCCCCCGGGGGACTGCGCGACGCGACCGCCATCCGGCTCTTGGCCCGGATGGCCAGCGGTACGCCGGGAGAGCCGTACACCGACGTCGGGCGCCTGGACGAGGCAGAGGACTTCATGTTGCGCGTCCGCTCCATCGTCCACATGGAGCGGGGACACAACGTCAACGTCTTCGACCATGGACTGCAGGAGGTCGCCGCGCAGCGCTTCGGATCGCCGGGCGACCAGAAGCGGCGGCAGGTCGAGCTGTTGATGAGCAGCTACTACCACCACGCGAGGCGGATCGACCGCTCCATGGCCACGGTGCTCAAGCTGTCCCAGGCGCCCCCGGACAGGAGCCGCACCGTCAAGCCGATCGGGGACGACCTCGAGAGCGCCTGGGACGGCATCCGGTTCGTCGACGGCACCCTTGCCTCGATCCAGCCGCAGAGCTGGCTGCTCCCGTTCGAGGCCGCGCTGAACGAAGACGCGGAAGTGTCCGAACAGGTGCTGACCTGCATCGAGCGCCACGGGGAGCGCTACGCGCCGGAGAGCTTCTTCCCCACCGAAGAGGAGCGTGACCGGCTGCTGCGGGTGCTGCGTCCGCGGCCGGGTCTCTACGCGCGGCTCTCCGACATGCACGGGCGCGGCCTGCTGGGCAGGATGTTCCCCGAGTTCCAGAAGGTCTACTGCCTGGTCGTGCGCGACTTCTACCACAAGTACACGGTGGACGAACACACGCTGCGCACCATCCGCAACGTGGAGCACCTGTGCACGCCGCGCACGGACAGCCGCAAGCGCTTTTCCGGAGTGCTCCGCGAGCTGGAGCAGCCGGAGCTGCTGGTGCTGGCTCTCCTGTTCCACGACGTCGGCAAGTGGACCAACAAGAACCACTCGGAAGAAGGGGTGCGCATGGCGATCGGAGCGTTGCGCCGCCTCCGGCTCCCCGAGAAGTCGATCGCCACGGTGGAATTCCTGATCCGGCACCACCTGCAGATGTCCGTGCTCGCGTTCAGGCGCGACGTGGAGGATCCCGAGACCGCGACGCAGTTCGCCCGGCTGGTCGGCACCGAGGAGCGGCTGAAGCTGCTCTGCCTGCTGACGCTGGCGGACGTCGACGCCGTCAGCCCCGGCGTCATGACGCCGTGGAAGGAGGAGATGCTGTGGCGTCTCTACGTCGAGACCTACAACCGCCTGACGCTCGGCTACAGTGACGATGCGATCGAGGACGAGGACGCGGTCCGGGACGAGCTGAGCGCCCAGCGTCCCGCAGACGTGTCCGCGGAGGATCTCGATGCGTTCATCGAGGGACTCCCCCAACGCTACCTGCGCGTGGTCGACCGACCGCAGGTCTACGAGCACGTCCGGCTCGCGCGCGGGCTGGAGCCGCGGGAGGTACGGTCGCTGCTCGAGCAGCAGGATGCCGCGTGGGAGCTCAGCACGATTGCGTTGGACCAGCCCGGCCTGTTCGCGAACGTGTGCGGCGTCCTGTCCTACTTCGGCATGGACATCCTGCGCGGCCAGGCGATGACCAACCGGCACGGCCTCGTCCTGGACATCTTCCAGTTCGCGGACCAGGAAGGCTATCTGCGCCTGAACCGGGTGGCGCGTGACGAGCTCACGGCCCTGCTCGAGGACGTCATCGCCGGGCGGGTGGACATCGCCGAAAAACTGCGCGGGCGCTGGGGCTCGCGGTCGTCCGGCCAACCGCAGCAACGGACCCGTCCGACCGTGCGCTTCAACAATCACTACTCCCGGCGGTTCACGGTCCTCGAAGTAGTGGTCGCCAACGCCTGGGGTCTGCTCTATCGCCTCAGCCACGTCCTGTCGGCTCGCGGCTGCGACATCGATCTGGTGCTGATCTCGACCGAGGGCACGCTGGCCATCGACGTGTTTCACGTCACGAAGAACCGCGCCAAGCTCTCGGACGAAGACCAGCGGTCTCTGACCGACGAGTTGCAGGAGACCCTCGCCACGAGTCCCTGAGCCGCTCACAGATATCGCCATGAAGATGATCGAAGCCATCGTCCGCCCCAACCGGGTGGACGCCGTGAAGGACGCGCTCGCGAAGCAGGACATCTCGGGCATCACGGTCAGCGAGGTGCGGGGGCATGGGCGCCAGCGCGGCCACACCACCGTCTATCGCGGCCGCGAGTACGACATCAGCCTGCTGCCCAAGGCCAGGATCGAGGTCGTGGTGGCGGACGACATGGTCGACGCCGCGATCGACGCCATCATGGACGCGGCGCGGACGGGCGAAATCGGCGACGGACGGATCTTCGTGCTGCCGGTCGAGCAGACGCGGGTTATTCGGACGGGAGAGCGGGACGTACTGTAACGACCGTGACGCAAGCGGCGACGCGTCCCGCGCATTTGCGTAGTCACCATCAGCAGAACGAGAGGTAACCGAATGACAGCGAACGACGTGATGGCAAAGATCAAGGACGAGGGGATCCGGGTCATCGACCTGCGCTTCGTCGACATGCCGGGGTTGTGGCAGCACTTCACCGTGTCGGCGAAGGAGTTCTCCGCGGACGTCTTCGAGGAGGGGATCGGGTTCGACGGATCGAGCATCCGCGGGTTCCAGCAGATCCAGGAGAGCGACATGCTGTTGTTCCCGGATCCGTCGACCGCGTTCGTCGATCCGTTCGCGGCCGAGACCACGCTGGTTCTCATCTGCAACATCAAGGACCCGATCACCGGCGAGTCCTATACCCGGGACCCGCGCCACATCGCCCAGAAGGCCGAGGCGTACCTGAAGTCGACGGGCATCGGCGACACCGCCTACTTCGGTCCCGAGCCGGAGTTCTTCATCTTCGACGACATCCGCTTCGGGCAGACCTACAACGAGGGCTACTACCACATCGACGCCGGCGAGGGCTTCTGGAACGCCGGGCGGGCGGAGAACCCCGACGCCGCCGGCAACTCGCGCAACCTGGGCTACAAGCCGCGGTACAAGGAAGGCTACTTCCCGGTGCCGCCCATGGACAGCCACCAGGACCTGCGCACCGAGATGCTGCTCACCCTCGAGCAGATCGGCGTCGACATCGAGGTCCATCACCACGAGGTGGGCACGGCGGGCCAGGCCGAGATCGACATGCGCTTCGACTCGCTCGTCAGCATGGGCGACAAGCTGCTGAAGTACAAGTACGCCGTCAAGAACGTCGCCCGGCGCCACGGCAAGACGGTGACGCTCATGCCGAAGCCCATCTTCCAGGACAACGGGTCCGGCATGCACGTCCACCAGAGCGTCTGGAAGGACGGCAGGAACCAGTTCTTCGAGGCCGGCACCTACGGCGACCTCAGCCCGGCGGCGCTGCACTATATCGGGGGCGTCCTCAAGCACGCCCCGGCGCTGCTCGCGCTGACCAACCCGACGACCAACTCCTACCGCCGGCTGGTCCCGGGCTACGAGGCGCCGATCAACCTGATCTACTCGATGCGGAACCGCAGCGCCGCGGTCCGCATCCCGGTCTACTCGAACAGCGAGAAGGCGAAGCGCATCGAGACCCGCTTCCCCGATCCGACCTGCAACGGCTACCTCGCGTTCAGCGCGCTGCTGATGGCGGGCCTCGACGGCATCCAGAACAAGATCACGCCGCCGGGACCGCTCGACAAGGACCTCTACGACCTCCCGCCGGAGGAGAAGTCCGAGATCGAGAGCACGCCGGCCGATCTGGCCGAGGCGCTGAACGCCCTCGAGGCCGACCACGAGTTCCTGCTCAAGGGCGACGTCTTCACGAAGGACGTGATCGAGACCTGGCTCTCCTACAAGCGGGAGCACGAGATCGACGCGATCCGCCTGCGGCCGCATCCGTGGGAGTTCGCGCTCTACTTCGACATCTAGCAGCCCGTGGCGGAACCCCGCGTGGCACCGAGAGCGACGAGGCGCCCGCCTGGCAAGGCGTGAGAAGGGCGCATATTGGGCATATGTAACCGACGAACAACGCAGTCAGGCGGGATGCATCGCCGCTCGAATGCAGCGGGGACTTTCGCCACGGGCTGCTAGGCCCGCCTCCGGCTTCCTGTCCGGCGGGGTCCCGATACGTCCGCACATCGGGATCCCGCCCGCCTTCCGGATCGCCAACCCGAATCCCGATTGCGGTCGCGAAGCGGGCCAGATCCGTCCCTGGCGCACGATGGTTATCTTGTCGTCGTTCTTGCGGCATCGAGGGATGGCCTGCGCCCCGCTTCGCCTCGGCCGTCGCCGCGGGGCGGCTCTGGCCCTGACCGCGACGCACGCGGCGTCGGCGGTATGATTCCGCAATGCCCCGCCGCCAGCCCCGGCACGAAGCCCGGTCGATATGGACGCCGTGACGCCGCGCGACATCTTCCTCGCCAAGGAGCTGTCGCCGGACGACGCGGCCCGCTTCCTCGAACGCTACGGCCCGCGCGACGGCGAGGCGGCCGACCAGAACCTGCAACAGCTCGCCGACGAGCTGCCCAGCCGCCTGGCGCTGGGCGAGCTGGCCCCGACGCTGCTCGACATTCTCTCGACGACCCCCGACCCCGACGCGGCGGTCGTCGGCTTCTGCCGCTACGTGGGTACGCGCGCCCCCAGGGCCGCGTTCGTTCGCGAGCTGACCGCCGATCCGCGCCTGCTCGACATCCTGATGCAGATCCTGGGCACCTCGCCCTTTCTGAGCGAGATCCTGATCCGCAATCCCGAGTACCTCTACTGGCTGCGGCAACGGCTCGACGCCGCGCCCCCCGACCGCTTCGACTACGACACGGAGCTGGACCGCCTGCTGGACAACGCGCAGACCGTCGAGCAGCAGGTGAACGTGCTGAAGCGCTTCCAGCGGCGCGAGATGCTGCGCGTGGCGGCGCGCGATCTCTTCGGCATGCTCAACCGGGAATCGCTCACGAGCACCACCACGCAGTTGTCGAACCTGGCCGACACGATCGTCGACCGCGCGCTCGCCATCGCGGCGGCGGAGGCTGCCGCGAAGCAGGGGCCGCTGCCGGGGAGGTTCACGGTCATCGGCATGGGCAAGCTCGGGGGCCGAGACCTCAACTACAGCTCCGACATCGACCTGATCTACGTATACGACGCCTCGGCCGAGGAGGCCGGCGCGGCCCACGGACGCTACCAGAAGCTCGGCCGGCGCCTCACCGGGCTGCTCGCCGACCACACCGGCGAGGGCTATCTCTACCGCGTCGACATGCGCCTGCGGCCGATGGGCCAGGGCGGCAACCTCGTCTACTCCCTGAAGCAGTCGGCGCAGTACTACGAGAGCCTCGGCGAGACGTTCGAGCGCTTCGCGCTGCTCAAGGCAAGGCCCATCGCGGGCGACCTGGAGCTGGGCCGCAAGTTCGTCGACATGGTCACGCCGTTCGTCTACCGCAAGTACCTCGATCACGCCGCCATCGAGGAGCTCGCCCGCTACAAGGCGCGGGCCGACCGGGGACATGCGCGCCACGGCGACCTCGACGTCAACATCAAGGAAGGCCGCGGCGGCATCCGCGAGGTGGAGCTGTTCGCGCAGGTGTTCCAGTTGATCTACGGCGGCGACCAGCCGGCGCTGCGGACCGGGCACACGCTGACGGCCCTCGACCAGCTCGGCGCCCGCGACCTCATCGAGCCGGAGGTGCAGGCGGACCTCGCGACCGCCTACATCTTCCTGCGCAACATCGAGCACGGGCTGCAGGTGGCCGAGGGCCAGCAGACCCACAGCCTCGCGGCGAGCGCGCGCGGCCTGCGAGCCCTGGCGCGGCGGCTGGGGTTCGACGAGATCGAGACGCTCACCGGCGTGCTCGACCGCCACCGGGATCGCGTGCATGCCGTCTACGCCAACCTCTTCCACGACGAGTCGGGCGAGGAGGGGCTGGCCGGACGCGAGGTATTCCGGCTGCTGGCCGGCGAGATCGACGACGAGCAGGGACGGGCACGGCTCGCGGAGGCCGGCGTCGAGAACCCGGACGGGGCGCTGCAGGCCATCAGGGCGCTGGACGCGGCCCCGTCGCAGGGCCGGTCGTCCTCGCGCAACCTGCTGGCGAACCTGCTCGCGTCGATCCTGTCGAGCGAGAAGCCGTTCTGCGCGCCGGGACAGGTGCTGATCCGCCTCGAGAAGGTCGTGGCCCGCGCCGGCGCGCCGGCCGCGCTGTACCGCTCGCTGCTCGAGAACGACGCCCTGCGGCAGCGGTTGCTCGTCGGCCTCGACGCCGGCGACCTGTTCGCCGCGCGGCTCGCCGCGTACCCGGAGCTGCTCGACTTCCTGCCCGTCGTGGATCTGGACCAGGACGCCTTCCGTGCGGCGGTGGTCGCCGCCTTCGACGAGGTGATCGCGAACGGCGCCGACCTGCCGTCGCGCTTCGATCCCTTCCGCCGCGTCAAGGCGATCGAGGAGTTCAAGGTGCTCGCCGAATGGCTGAACGGCCGCCGCCTCAGCCTGCTGAACGACAGGTTGTCGCTCGTCGCCGACTGCGCCGTCCAGGCCGCCGCGCGGGCGGTGGCTCTGGTCCATCCGCTCCTGGCGGACGCCCCGGACCCGGACGCGGGCTGGACCGTATTCGCCCTCGGCAAGCTCGGCAGCCGCGAGCTGACCGTGCACTCCGATCTGGACCTGGTCTTCGTCTACGCGGGCGAGACGACCGACGCGGCCCGGTTCCAGCACCACCAGAAGTTCGTGCGCACCATCCACGACCTGCTCTCCAAGCGGACGGCGGCCGGAGCGGCGTACGAGATCGACACCCGGCTGCGTCCCGAGGGCAAGATGGGCGCGCTGGCGATTCCTTTCCCCGCCTTCGAGCGCTACCTGCGCGAACGCGCCGAGACCTGGGAGCGCATGGCCTGGACCCGCTGCCGCCCGGTCGGCGGGGACCCGGCGCTCGCCGCCGAGGTCCGCGAGACCGTGGACAGCTTCGTCTACGGGCCCTGGTCCGACGAGATTCCCGGCTACGCCCGCCACGTCCGCTCGCGCATCGAGCGCGAGCTGGCCCGCGAGGCGGCCGGCGACCACCTCGACCTGAAGCGCGGCCGCGGCGGCCTCGCCGACATCGATTTCCTGCTGCAGGTGCTGCAGCTTCGGGAAGGAGCGGCGAACCAGGGGTTCCGCGTCGCCGGCACCCGCTGGCTGCTCGCCACGCTGCCCGAGACCGACTTCCTGCGCCCCGCGGAAGCCGACACCCTCCGCGACGCCTACTGGTTCCTGCGCGAGCTGGAGACGGTGCTGCGGATTCACACCGACAGCGGCGGCGGGGCCATCTCGACGGACCCTGCCGCGGTGGAGCCGCTGGCGCGGCGGCTGCGGGAGCCGATGTCCGGCGTGGAACTCCTGGCGCGCTACCGCGAGGTCACGGCGCAGGTGCGGGGGATCCACGAGGCGGGGATGGAACGGCTGGCGCGGCGTTCAGCGTAGATCGCTGCAGAACCTGCCCGCACGAAACCCGAAACCGCCGCTCCTGCCAGCGGCTGGTTGCAGAGGTTCCTCATGCCATCAATGAACGCTCAGAGATCCCCTCATTTTACTATGTGAACCGAATAGGACGCCAGCCCTATTGAGATAGAACATCTGGCATTCTGAAAGTTTGCAGAATAGCGCGCCTGGATTTAGAATGTGGTTCCTATGCATCCAAAGGGAAACCGGCAAACGTCATCCGGGCGATGGCTTCGGAGACACGACCTCCTGAACTTCATCAACGCCTTGTACGAAGGCGACCTGCATGCCAAGCGGGTGCTGTCACTGGCCAACGCCACCCTGGGCGTGCTGACGAGTGCGTCGCTGGCAATCCATGCGGTGGGGCGCGGCCTGGCGCAAGCCATGGGCACGTTGACCAAGCATGGCGTCAAGCAGGTGGACCGGCTCCTGAGCAATCGAGGCATCAACGTCTGGACCTTCTTCGCCCACTGGACGCCGTACCTCATCGGCGCCCGCACCGAAGTGGTCGTCGCGCTGGATTGGACGAGTTTTGCGGCCGACAAGCAGGAGACGATCGTGCTGTCGATGTTGACCGGGCACGGGCGCGCAACGCCCCTGCTGTGGAAGACGGTGGCGTCGTCGACGCTGAAGGACAATCAGCGGCGCTATGAGTACGAGGTGCTGTGCCGGTTGCGCGAAGTGCTGCCGGAAGGGGTGAAAGTCACCATTGTGGCGGATCGGGGCTTTGCCGACTGCAAGCTGTTCTATGCGTTGACGACGGAGTTGGGCTTCGAATACGTGATTCGATTGCGTGGGGACGTCTATGTGACGAATGCGAGCGGCGAACGGCGAGTGGCCGCCGCGTGGGTTGGCGCCGGTGGGCGTGCGCGGCGGCTGGTGGGGGCTCGGGTGACCGACGTGCACGAGTGGCCGGTGGGCGCGGTCGTGTGCGTACACGATAAGAAGATGGACGAACCGTGGTGTCTGGTGGCCAGCGAAGCGTCGGTCCCGACGCGGGTGTTGATTCGCTACTACGGCAAGCGCTGGGGGATCGAGGCGGGCTTCCGAGACATCAAGGACATGCGCTTCGGGATGGGTCTGTCATCGATGCATGTGTCGCGCCCGGACCGGCGGGACCGCTTGCTGCTGCTCAGCGCGTTGGCGATTGCTGTGCTGTCGTTGCTGGGTGCGGCGGGCGAGCGGATTGGCTATGACCGGTGGTTGAAGGCGAACACGGTGAAACGGCGGACGCATTCGTTGTTTCGGCAGGGGTTGATGCTGTACCACCATCTTCCCAATTGGCCCGAGGATCGGATTCGTCCGTTGATGGAGACGTTCGGGAGCATGCTGGTGGAACAGCGGGTGTATCGAGAGGTCTTCGGCGTGATCTGACGTCCTGCAGAATGAGGGGATGCATGAGCAATGAACGTCTACCTCGGCAAACGCACACCACCCTCACGAAAAGCCTTCATGATGACGGCGACCATGGTCAATGTCGGGTTCGCGGCTGTTGCCGAAGGAAAGACGGCATTGGAAAAAACACCCAGGCGCTCCACCTCGTGAATCGCCAGCGTCCTCCAATCCACCACGCTCGTGCCCGGCTCACTTCCCATTCGCGCAGTGCACATTGCGTGGTCCCCGCGCTGATCGTAGTTTCCCTTCCGACCCACTTCACAACCCATCGACTCCGCCACCCTCCGCATCGCATCCAGATACTCTTTCCGCGCGTACAGGTTCATTATGGGCCGCGGTGTCTCGATCCGCGTCGTCGGCACTCCGAACCTCGTGGTCCCTTCCCCCGACGTGACGCGATTTTCCCAAAACCCCAGGGCCTGCATGCCGCCTTCGAACAGGAATTCCACCTCGCCGACCGCGCCGTCATCTATAGCCTCTGCCGTCCTCATCCGGGCCATCTCGGCGCCCACGTCGAAACGCGGATGCGTCACACTGAAAATGAACTTCCCCCGCCCCTGTTCGCTTGGCGTATCCCAATGTCTCGAAATCAGACCCCGAAATCCGAGTTCACCCTGTGTCCGTCGCGGATTGCTCCGCCTTGTTCCACTCAAGTACAAGTAGGGGTTGGCGACCAAAAATCGCCCAACCAGATCCGCGTCGTTCCCAATGCCGCGCGGCCAATACCGACTGTGTGACGCCAGGAGCAGCTTCGGAACCTCCAAGGCCCCGCAGCACAACCACACGCACTCCGACTCCACATTCACCATCTCTCCGGATTCCAACGATCGATAACGCACTCCGGCCACTTCCGTCCTCGAAGTCATCACGATCTCCAGCACCGGAGAATTCAGTCTGAGCTCCACGTTCTCCCCGACGCGCTCCAGCCCTTGATCGCCCGTGAATCGGGCCCCGATTGGACAATACCGACACGTTCCGATGGTCTCGCAGGCCGGCCTTCCATGAATGGGTCGACCGAACCGGGATATGGGAAGATGTTCGTACCCGATACCCAGTTCCTCCAGCGCCTCGATTACTTCCAGGTCCGGCTGACTGAACGTCGGCGCCTCGAAAGGATACGGACGACTCCGCCCTGGTCGACTTCGACCGCTGGAATCACCCGCCACGCCGATCCAATCCTCTGCCAGACAATAGTACGGCTCCAGCTCGTCATAGCCGTACGGCCAATCCAGCTCCCGCCCCGTATTGGCTCGAAGGTTGAAATCCTCCGGCATTTGCCGTACGCACCACCCACCCCACTTGGTGGTCGATCCGCCGCGCCCCATCAGGCGTCCGCCTCGAATGCCCCACCTCTGCCGGCCCGTCGCGGTGTACTCTCCCGGCCTGTCGTAGAGATCTTCCTGCGGTAATCGGCCGCCACTGGTCATGACGTAGTCGAGCCAGACCCGTTCGTCACGCATGACTAGGTCGGGACCCGCTTCCAGCATCAGAATCCTGTAGCGCCCCCGACGCGACGCCTCGTCGGCGGCGACCGCGGCCGCGATACCGGATCCTACGATGACGATATCGTACGACGTTTCGGTCATGGCCAGGTTGTGCTCCGCTAGACGCGGTACGGGTGTCCGAAGCCCCCCCCCGCGTATCCGGGGTAGTTCACATAGCCCCACTTGCGAAATCCACCGCATGCTACCTGGAGCATGATGAATTCGGACACGACGTAGGTGTGTGCGTGCTGTTGCAGAAGGCCGTCGCTCCCGGCGCCCTCGAACAGCTCTTCGACCGCCGAACCGATGTCTCCCGTCCGGGAAGCCAACGTCCCCAGCAGATTCACGGCTGAAACGTACTCCGCAAGGTAGGACGGCGTTTGGGTCGTCTTGAGGTCGAGTATACGATCGAATTCCGTTCGCGTCACCGCGTTGAAGGCGGCGTTTTGCCAGCGCACACCTATGTGGTCGAAAATCGACCACAGGGCGTCCTTTTGTTCATCCCGCAACAGACCCGTTGTGCGCGGATTGTACATCGCCGCGACGTCCGCATTCTGACCGGCTCGCGCCGCGAACGCCGAACCGGAGCGTGGGCCGCGCTCCACCAACGCAAACGCCGCCGTTCCGGCGACCGCGGCCAGCCGAAAGAACTCCCGCCGGCCGAGCGCAGGCGGCAGGCCGAGCGCATTGCCGTCCCAGTCACCATCGTGCTCTCTCATGTCCACTACCTGCTTCCCGGGGCGAAGTGGAAATCCGGGGCGGAGCCTTCCGCACAGCATGGCCCAAGGCACTCGGCTTCCTTTACCGTGGTCCGTCTACCGCGATTCGGGACCCAGCGAAAAGACCTCGATGCGCCGCCTGCCGGAATGGAGGTTTCTTCGCCGAAGTGTTCATCGAGGACCCACTGCAGGTAGTCGGCGTCTCCCCCCCAACCGGACTGTACCGCGATGTACTGAGTACCGTCGACGGCGTAGGCGCCGTCCCTCACCAGCACTCTCGGCCAACGGTCGACGCCGACGAAGAGTTGTCCGGGTTGATACTCCTCCTCCCTGGCAGTCACTCTGGAACAGAAGTTCTCATTGGCCGGGATGTAGACATACCCCGTCTTCGGGCTGTATGCGGCAGGCGGCCAGTTCCTGCCGCCGGATATCGATGGGCAGAAGGTCGCGGGACTCTCCATGGTGGGCGTGCGTCCAGGGTCGTACTCGGGGCGGCCGGTGATCCGGTCGATGCCAGTAAAGACGTCCTGGTACACATACGGCCAGGCGTCCACGAAACGGATCGAGTCCGCGCTTCGTTCCAACATCCAGAAATAGCCATTGCGGCCGGGATGAATCAACGCCGGGATGGTACGGTCCCCATGCGGAGCGTCGATCAACATCGGCGCCGATACCTCATCCCAGTCCCACGAGCCGTGATGGTGGTACTGATGGTAGCCCTTGAGGGCTCCCGAGTCGGCGTCGAAGGCGACCACGGAATTCGCGTAGAGGTTGTCGCCTTGTCGCTGATCGCCTATCCAGGGACCGGGGTTTCCGGTGCCCCAATACGTCAGGTTGAGCTCCGGGTCGTCCGATCCGGTGATCCACACCGCCCCGCCCCCGGTGCGCCAAGTCTCGGCGGGCCACGTTGCGCTGCCTGTCTGACCTGGTTCCGGTATCGTGTGCGACCTCCACAATTCCTCGCCGGTGTCGGGGTCCAGTGCGGCCACGAAGCCGCGTACGCCCCACTCACCACCTGAGGCGCCGACCATTACCTTGCCGCTCGCTACCAACGGCGCCATGGTTGTGTAGTCCGCGGCGCGGTAATCGGCGACGGCCCGCTTCCAGACGACCTTTCCCGACACGGCGTCCGGCGCGACGACCACCGCCTCGTGCGTCGTAAAGAAGACCTTGCTGCCGTAGAGGCCGACACCCCGATTCGTCCGGTGTGGGCGGCCATCCTCGGTCTCGGGAGGGAACGACGTCGGCGCGTCGGCCACCTGATTACCGGCCGCCGGCTGACCGAGTTTCACTGCGACTCCTTGCCCTGGGCTCAAAGCGGCCCGTCGGCCCAGGGCCCGGTCACGGCGAACGTGATTCCCGGCTCCTGGATGTTGAAGAAGAGCCAGCGGCCGTCCAGACTGAACGTGGCGCCGGCGAACTCTCCGGCGCGGAAGTCGCCAGCGATGCCGTTCCTCTCCCCCGCGAGGTCGATGGTGTTCCTGGCGAAGGGGAAGATTCTGCCGTCCAGCGTAAGCCCCCGTACGAAGTTGTCGTCGTCTCCGTCCTCGCACAGCACCAAGCCGCCGCGCGGGCTCACGCACAGGTTGTCGGGCATGTCCAGGACCCGGCTTCCGGGTGACTCGAAGATGAGCCGCAGGCGCTCGCGGGCAGGATGGTATTCCCAGACCTGGCCCGCCTTCGCGGCTCCGCCAACGGTCGACACGATGTAGATGCGGTCCTCGCCGTACCATGCCCCCTCGAGGCGCGCGAATGTCGCACCGCCCTGGTCCCAGCCTTGGCGGAAAACGCCGTCCTCGGTCATCTCACCGGGATCGGGATCTTCGATTGACACCCAGGACACCGGCAGCCAGTTCCCGCGGATCTGGGCGGTCCGCATGTCGGCCCGGGGCGCGCCCTCGATCGCGAGCATCTCGAGGTGGCCGCCCGCGGAGAGGTTCCCTGCCTGGGCCGGCAGGAATCGATAGAAGCCCGCCGGCTCCTGGTCCTCGGTCTCGTACACGATGCCGCTAGCGGGGTCGACCGCTACCGCTTCGTGGCAGAAGCGGCCCAAGGCACGCAACGGTTGCGCTGTTGCAGTGCCATCGGCCGGAACCTCGAAGACGTACCCGTGCGGGAGCCGATAGGGGGGAATCGGACGATACTGGTACCACAGCGGCAGGAGCGACGGGTCGAAACCCGGTCCCAACACGGTCTCCTCGCACGTGAGCCACGCTCCCCAGGGCGTCGGACCGCCGGCACAGTTCCAGGCGGTGCCGGAGAGGCTTGCCCGGGTCTCGATTACTGCTCCGTTCGCGGTATCGAACTCGATGGTCGTCGTCCCGCCCCCGCCGATCTCGTCGTACACCGCCCCTTCCCGAGCGAAGGCTCCACTGGTCCAGACCTCGTGGTTGCGCACCAGGCGAATGCGACTGCCGGCAGCAGCGAACGCCCCCATGCCGTCATGCCGCCCGGGCGTCCGTCTCCCGTCGGCCAGCGGGTCGCCGGCCCAGCCGAACGTCAAGTATCGAAAGCCCGCCGGGAGGTGCAGCAGCGGCAGGCCTGTCGTCTCGTCCCGGACCGCCTGGAGTGGGCCGTAGCCCGCTTCCCCGCGAGCTTGTGCGGCAGTCCGCCCTCGACCGCCAGCGGCTGCAGCGGCCCGGTGAGCGAGTGCATGAAAGGGTGCCGCGGCTGCGGCGCCGGCCGCTATCGACAGGAAGGTTCGACGATCGACGGGAGGCACTCCGGCAGTCACGGCCTGATCCATTCAGTGAGCGGCTCTCGACAGCGGTCGACTCCCAGCGAGCGTTCCCAGAGTGCGACACCAGGAGTCCAAGACTCTGACAGATGTATCGTGAGGAATCACCATGATTCCTCAAGTCCCCCCTTGATATGCATCGCGATGGATGCAAAGGGGTCACGTGTGGATTGAGTCCGCGTTTGCCCGACGATGTACCGAAGGCCGCTGGTGACGGTTACGATGGATGAGGGGAGCCAGGGGACCCGTCCACACCGACACCGGAGTCGAGCCCGACCGTTGCATGACGAATGCTGCGGCCTACTGGTGCCCCAGCACCGGATGCGGAACGTAGGGCTCCTCGAGCCGCCGGCACTCCTCGTCATCGAGCGCGACGTCGAGGGCCGCGATGGCCTCGTCGAGCTGCTCGATCTTCGTGACCCCGATGATCGGCGCGGTCACCCCCGGCTGGCGGAGGATCCAGGCCAGGGCGACCTGGGCCGGCGTCGCTCCGCGCGCTCGTGCGATCTCCACGACCCGGTCGACGACCCGGAAGTCCGAGTCGGCGTAGTAGAGCGACTGCGCGTACTCGTCGGTCTGCGCGCGCAGCGTCTCGCCGCCCTTCTTCGCCTCGGAACCGGCGGAACGGACGCGGTTGCCCGCCAGGAATCCGCGCGCCAGCGGACTCCACGGAATGATGCCGACCCCCTCGGCGCGACACAACGGGAGCATCTCGCGCTCCTCCTCGCGGTAGACGAGGTTGTAGTGGTTCTGCATCGACACGAAGCGCGCCCAGCCGCGGCGCTCCGACACCTGAAGCATCCGCGCGAACTGCCAGGCGTACATGCTCGACGCGCCGATGTAGCGCGCCTTGCCCGCGCGGACGATGTCGTTCAGCGCCTCCAGGGTCTCCTCGATCGGGGTGTGGGGGTCGAAGCGGTGGATCTGGTAGAGGTCGACGTAGTCGGTTCCCAGCCGCCGGAGCGACGCGTCGATGGCGTCGAACAGGTGCTTGCGGGAGAGACCTCTGTCGTTCGGGCCGTCGCCCATGGGGAAGAACGCCTTGGTGGCGATCACGACCTGTTCGCGGGTAGTGAACTCGTTGAGCGCGCGGCCGACGATCTCCTCGCTGACGCCGCGGGAGTACATGTCCGCGGTATCGAAGAAGTTGATGCCGGCGTCGAGCGCGCGGCGGATGAACGGGCGGCCGGCGTCCTCGGGCAGGATCCAGGGGCGCCAAGCGGTGGACCCGAAGGTCATCGTCCCGAGGCAGAGACGGGAGACGCGCAGGCCCGTGCGGCCCAGGTTGACGTATTCCATGGCTGTCTCGCGATTCGCGCGGCTTCGGGAACGCGGTGCGGGACACACTGCGGCTTACGCGGTGTCAGCCGCTTCGGCTACGCGGCGCCGCGCCCGTTTCCCCGCCGGTTCAGGGGACCGTGTGGTAGTGGCCGTGCACCGGATCCCACACCTGCCGCGAGCCGGATCCGCCGTCCGCGGTGAAGGTGTAGACGAGAACTCCCGCGATCGCCACGAGGACCGCGATGAGCGCGTAGGTGCCGAACTTGTTTCCGCTGTCCTGCTTGACGGCGCAGCACTGCTTGTACTTGCGCCCGCTCCCGCACGGACAGGGGTCGTTCCGGCCTGCCTTGGCTGCTGCCATTGTCTCGACTCCGCGGCCAGTATACTGCCGGACGACCCGGGGCGAAACCGCGCGGTCCACCCGCGACGGCCCCTCGCCGCGACCGTCCGGAACCGCAGCTACCGACCGGCGAGCCGGGTAAAGGGCGGGTCTCGACCACGCCGACGAGGACGACGATGACCGCATCCGCTCCAATGCGCCTCAACGACGCGCACTGCCACTTCTTCTCGGCGGGGTTCTTCACCGCGCTGGCCCGGGATCCGGCGGCCCCGCGCGCGGCGGACCCGGCGGTCGATCTGCCGGCCACGCTCGGTTGGGATCCGCCCGGCGACCCGGCGCAACTGGCCGACCGCTGGGCGGTGGAGCTCGACCGGCACGGCGTCGGGCGCGCAGCCCTCATGGCCAGCGTCCCCGGGGACGAGGCGTCGGTCGCCGCCGCGGTCGCGCGCCATCCGTCCCGCTTCGCCGGCCTGTTCATGGTGAATCCGACGGCGCCCGACGCCGGGCAGCGCGTCCGTCGGGGCTTCGGCGAGCACGGGCTGCGCTGCGCCTGCCTCTTCCCCGCGATGCACCATTTCGCCCTCGACGACGAGTGCGTGACGGCGGTCTTTCGCGCCGCGGCCGACCACGGACGCGCCGTCTTCGTCCACTGCGGGATGCTGTCGGTCGGCGTCCGCCGCAAGCTCGGCCTGGAGTCGCGCTTCGACGTCCGCCTCGGCGACCCGCTCGCGGTCGTGCCCGCCGCACTGGCGTTCCCCGACGTGCCGGTCGTCATACCGCATTTCGGGGCGGGCCTGTTCCGCGAGACGCTGATGGCCGCCGACCTCGCGGCGAACATCCACGTCGACACCTCCAGCTCGAACGGCTGGACGAAGTACGCGCCTGGATTGAGCCTCGCCGACGTGTTCCGCCAGGCGCTGGCGGTGCTGGGCCCCGGGCGCATCCTGTTCGGGACGGACTCGTCGTTCTTCCCGCGGGGCTGGCAGAAACCGATCCACGAGGCGCAGGCCGCGGTCCTCGACGAGATCGGGCTCGACGGGCCGGAACGGGCTGCGATCTTCGCGGACAACTTCGACCGCGTGTTCGGCTAGTGGTCCGTCACGTCATAATCTTCGGATAGACGGACTTGAGTTTACAGCGCGCATCGTCGACCTTCATCTGCCAGTCGACACCGCGCTGCATGCCGTTGACGTCGGCCGACCACGCCGATACTTCGGCTTGCAGCGTCTCCAGGTCGCCGATGCGGCGCCCGTGCAGGCATTGGCGCGTCATCGAACTGAGTTCGTTCTCCGCGATGTTCAGCCAGCTCCCGTGTTTCGGCGTGTAGCAGAACTCGATGCGACGGACCAGTTCCCGTGCCCGGGTCGGCTCGAACACCTCGTAGAAGGCACCCTTGGTGTGCGTGTTGAGGTTGTCGCACACCAAGGTGACCTTCTCGCAGTCGGCGTAGCGTCCTTCCAACAGGCCGGCGACCTCTATCGCCCAGTCCGCCTTCGTACGCCGGGCCCGGGCCGTCGCCTGCCGCCAACCGGCCAGCGGCTCGCAGAACAGGAAGACCGAGGCCGTGCCGGCCCGTTCGTACTCGTAGTCGACACGCTGGGGATGCTTCTTCGTGGCCGCCATCGGCGGACGGGTTTCCTTGACCAACTGCACCGGCTGCTCATCCATGCACACGACGGGACGATCCGCAGCGTAGGGTTTCTGATACACGTCGATGACCTGTTCCATGTTCGCCACGTACTCGGCATCGGCTTGCGGCGGGATCACCCAGTACTGGATTCTCCGCTGCGTCATCTCGTTTTTTTTAGCGTCCGCCGGATGGTTTCGTGGCTGACCGACTCGACGAGCCCCAACTCGACGACCCGCCGCGCCAACAGCCGCAACGACCAGTTGGCGTACCCCTCCGGGGGCGGCCCCAGACGCAGCGCGATGACCTGCGCCTCCTGTTCGCCGTCGAGCAGTTTGGGGACCGGCGGCGACGCCCTTTGTTTGCGTTCCAGCGCCCGCTCGAAGCCTTCCAGCACGCAGCGTTGGCGAATGTTCTCGACCGTCTTGGTGCGGCACGAAAAGGCGTCGGCGATCCGCTCGTCGGTCCACGCCGGTCCGTCCGCATCGGCCTTCAGGAGAATCTGCGCGCGGCGCACCTTCTCGCCGCTCCCCTTGAGCTTGCCGACCGTCTGTTGACAGACCTCGCGTTCCTGAGCGGTGAGTCGAACGATGTACTTCTTCTCCGGCATGAGAACTCTCTCGGCTCGAGACGAGTTCCCCGACAGTCCTAAGTTTTACACGTGGCACAGCACTAGGAGCTTATGCCGCAGAACGCAACGGAGTGAGTTCCGCGGCGCAAGCTCCTGGAGAGGTGGGGGCTGGGGCTGAACGCGGAGCCTCTGCGACGGGTTTGGCGGCGCTAGGAGCCTGCGACGGGTTTGGCGGCGCCAATCAAGGAATCAGCAGCAGCTTCCCGGTGTGGACGCTCGACTCCATGACCCGGTGCGCCTCGGCCGCGTCCGCGAGCGGGTAGGTCGCGTGCACGATCGGCCGCAGCTCGTCGGACGCGAACCGCGGCCAGACGCGGGCGCGCAGGGACGTCATGATCCCGGCCTTCTGCGCGACAGACCGTGCCCGCAGCGTCGCCCCGGTGACGGTCAGGCGGCGCGACATGAGCCGCGCGAGGTCGAGCTCCGCCTGCGCGCCTTCCATGAGGGCGATGATCACCAGCCGGCCCTCGACGGCGAGGCTGGCGACGTTGCGCTGCAGATAGGCGCCGCCGACCAGGTCGAGGATGACGTCGACGCCGCTGCCGCCGGTCGCTTCGCGCAGCGCCGCGACGAAGTCCTCCGCGCGGTAGTCGATGGCGCGCTCGGCGCCGAGCTCCACGCAGGTGGCGCACTTGGCCGGCGTCCCGGCGGTGGCGAAGACGCGCGCCCCGAACAGGCGGGCGAGCTGGATGGCCACCGTGCCGATGCCGCTGGACCCGCCGTGCACGAGCAGCGATTCGCCCTCCTGCAGCCGGCCGCGGTCGACGACGTTGGTCCAGACCGTGGCGTACGCCTCGGGCAGCGCCGCCGCGTCGATCAGCGACACGCCCGCCGGGACCGGCAGGCATTGCGGCGCCGGCGCCGCGCAGTACTCGGCGTACCCGCCGCCGGTGAGCAGCGCGCACGCCTCGTCGCCCACCCCGAGATCGGACACGCCCTCTCCCACCGCCGCGACGGTCCCCGAGACTTCCAGCCCCAGGATGTCGGAGGCGCCGGGCGGCGGCGGGTAGTTTCCCTTGCGCTGCATCGTGTCCGCGCGGTTGACACCGGCGGCCGCCACGCGGATCAACACCTCGCCCGCGCCGGGGGCAGGTACCGGCCGGGTTCCAATCCGCAGCGCCTCGGGCGGACCGGGCTCCGCGATCTCGACGACGCGCATGGTTTCGGGAATCGCCATCTGCATGCTCCTGGATCTCGTGAACGGGGCGCGGCGCCGAACCGCCTCGCAGCGGGCCGGGCGGAACCCGGCGCGCGAGTATAATTCGTGTCGCATGTACTGGTGCCAGCCGCGTCGTGCGCGCCGCAAGGGCGAGTCGCTGATTCGAAGAGTGGCGAACGACGCGGAAGAGGCGGCGTCCGGGGAAGCAGCCCTGCAATGAGCGTGCGGATTGTCCTGGTCGGCTACGGCCGAATGGGCAAGGCCATAGACGGGCTGAGCGCCGACCACGGCTGCGAGGTGGTCGAGCGCCTCGACGTCCACAACAACCTGCACGGAGAAGGTATCGATTCGCCTTCACTGCCGGACGCGGACGTGGCGATCGAGTTCTCCCTGGCCGACTCGGTCGCGCGCAACATCGAGAAGCTGGCCGCGCGCGGCATCAACGTCGTCGTGGGAACGACCGGTTGGGAGGCGCAGCAGGAGGAAGTTCGACAGGTCGCGGCGAAGGCGGGGATCGGCGTCGTGCAGGCCGCGAACTGCTCGCTCGGCGTCAACCTCTTCCAGGCCGTCGTGGAGCGGAGTGCGGCGCTGTTCGCGCGTTACGAGGATTTCGGGAGCTGGATCCACGAGGGACATCACGACGCCAAGCAGGACGCCCCGTCCGGCACCGCGCTGACTCTCCGAAACGCGATGCAGGAGGCGGGGTACGCCCGGAACATCGACATGGCGTCGACCCGCGCCGGCCGGATGCCGGGCATGCACACGGTCGGGTACGACGGTCCGTTCGACACCATCACGCTGACCCACACGGCGCGCGACCGGGCGACGTTCGCGCGGGGCGCGCTGGAGGCGGCGCGCTGGGTGCGCGGCCGCCGCGGCTGGTTCTCGATGCGCGACGTGCTCGGCATCGACTGAATAGCGGGGGACGCCATGCAGACACGCTGGGCGGGTTGCGGCACGGCCCTCG
Source organism: Vicinamibacterales bacterium (assembly GCA_963662835.3). Classification (GTDB taxonomy): domain Bacteria; phylum Acidobacteriota; class Vicinamibacteria; order Vicinamibacterales; family UBA8438; genus WTFV01. The sequence goes on along the minus strand of CAXXVU020000002.1, from coordinate 2,711,187 downwards.
TCACGCCGTTCACGGCGAACGGCGACCTCGACGAGGCGGCGGTCAGGCGGCTGGCGCGGCGGCAGGTCGACGGCGGCGTGCACTTTCTGGTCCCGTGCGGGACCACCGGGGAGAGCCCGACCCTGTCGCACGCCGAGAAGCTGCGCGTCGTCGAGCTCGTCGTCGAGGAGGCCGACGGCGCCGTCCCGATCCTTGCCGGCGCAGGCGGCTACGATACGCGGTCCGCCATCGCGCTGGTCCGCGACCTGGCGAGCGCCGGGGTCACCGGGATCCTGTCGGTCACGCCGTACTACAACAAGCCGACGCCGGAGGGGCTCTTCCGGCACTACGGCGCCATCGCGGACAGCACCGACCTGCCGATCGTGCTGTACAACGTGCCGGGCCGGACCGCATGCAACATCGCCCCGGCCACGCTCCTCCGGCTCCTGGAGATCGCCAACGTCGTCGCGGTGAAGGAGGCCTCCGGCGACCTCGGACAGCTCTGCGAGATCTGCCGTGCGGTGCCGGACGACTTCTGCGTCCTCTCGGGCGACGACGCGTTCACGCTGGCGGTGATGGCGCTGGGCGGTACGGGGGTGATCTCGGTGATCGCCAACGAGGCGCCGGCCGGGATGGCGGCGCTCGTCGATCAGGCCGCCGCGGGCGACTTCGCGGCGGCCCGCGCCACCCACGAGCGGCTGCTGCCGCTGATGCAGGTGAACTTCGTCGAGTCGAACCCGATCCCGGTCAAGGCCGCGATGGCCGAGCTGGGCCTGCTCGACCTGCACTACCGTCTGCCGCTGGCGCCCCCGGCGCCCGCCGCGCGCGCGCGCATCGTCGAGGTGCTGGCCGCGACCGGGCTGTCGAGAGGTCCCGCGGCGCGGCAGGGCGCGCTCGCCGGCAGATGAGAGCCTGGAGTTGAGCCCCGACATGGAACTCGCCGAACGGATACAGCAGCTCTACGCCCAGGCCGCCGGGGCCGACCGCGAAGAGGCCCGCGCCGCGTTCGCGGCGCTCAGGACCGAGCTCTCCGCGGGCCGCGTGCGCGCGGCCGAGCCCGACGCAGCCTCCCCGACCGGCTGGCGGGTCAACGCCTGGGTCAAGCAGGGCATCCTGGTCGGGTTCCGCTGCGGCGACGTGGTGGCGTTCGACTCGCCGAGCGCCGACTCGCCTTATCTGGACAAGGACACGCTGCCGCTCCGGCCGCTCTCGACGGCGTCGAACGTGCGGCTCGTGCCCGGGGGCTCGTCGGTGCGCGACGGCGCGCACCTCGGCCGCGGCGTCATCTGCATGCCGCCGATGTACATCAACATCGGCGCCTGGGTCGGCGACGGCAGCCTGATCGACTCGCACGCGCTGGTCGGATCGTGCGCGCAGGTCGGCAGCGGCGTCCACGTCAGCGCCGGGGCGCAGATCGGCGGCGTGCTCGAGCCGGTCGGCGCCCTGCCGGTGATCGTCGAGGACGACGCGCTCGTAGGCGGCAACACGGGCCTGTACGAGGGAGCGGTGGTCAAGCGGCGGGCCGTCATCGGCGCCGGCACGGTGCTCACCGGCTCCACCCCGATCTACGATCTGCCCCAGGGACGCATCATCAGGCCGGCCGCGGGCGAGCCGACGGTGGTGCCGGAGGGTGCGGTCGTCGTCCCCGGCGCGCGCGCCGTCACCAGCGGCGCGGGACCCGAGTGGGGGCTGTCGCTCGCCACCCCGGTCATCGTCAAGTACCGCGACGACCGCACCGACACGCGCACGGAGTTGGAAGCATGGATCCGCTAGCCGCCCGGGCCACTTTCACTGCCCCGGCGCGGGCGACCTATCAGGACGTGCTCGACGCACCGCCGCACCGAGTGGCCGAGATCATCGACGGGACGCTCCACACGCAGCCGCGGCCGGCCGCACCGCATGCGCTCGCGAGCTCGTCTCTCGGATCCGACCTGTCGAATCCTTTCCAGTTCGGCCGCGGCGGCCCGGGCGGATGGTGGATCATCGACGAGCCGGAGCTCCACTTCGGCGAGGACATCCTCGTGCCCGATCTGGCGGGCTGGCGCCGGGAGCGGATGCCGGACTATCCCGACGTGGCGTACTTCACGCTGCCGCCGGACTGGGTGTGCGAAGTGCTCTCGGCCTCGACCCGCAAGCTCGACCTGCACGGCAAGCGTCCGATCTATGCGCGGGAGGGAGTGGAGCACCTTTGGCTCGTGGACCCGGTGGACCGCACCCTGGAGGCGTTCGAGTTGCGCGAGGGGGACTGGGTGCTGATCGCCACCGCCAAGGACGAAGACCCGGTCGCCGTCCGCCCCTTCGAGGCGGTCACCTTCAGCCTCGCCGATCTGTGGCCGTGACACGCGCACGGAGCCCGAAGCATGGATACGCCAGCCGCCCCGCTCGTCGACCTCGCCCGCAGCCTCATCGACATCGAATCCACCAGCGGCGGGGAGGCCGCGGTGACGACCTGGCTCGCCCGCGACCTGCGCGAGCGGGGATACCAGGTCACCGAGCAGCCGGTGGTCGACGACCGGGTCAACGTCATCGCCACGGTCGGCGCGACCGAGCCGGAGACCGTCTATTCGACCCACATCGACTGCGTCCCGCCCTACTTTCCGAGCCGTATGGAGGGAGACACCCTGTACGGCCGGGGCGCCTGCGACGCCAAGGGGATCCTGGCCGCCCAGATCATGGCCCTCGACCGGCTCCGCGAGTCGGGCGAGAACCGCGTCGGCCTGCTCGTCGTGGTGGGCGAGGAGAACGGCAGCCACGGCGCCCGCGCCGCCAACCGGCTCTCGAACCGCTCGCGCTACCTGATCAACGGCGAGCCGACCGACAACCGCCTCGGCGCCGCCACCAAGGGGGCCTACCGGGTCCGCGTGTCGGCCACCGGCCGCGCCGTCCACTCCGCGTACCCGGAGCTCGGCGAGTCGGCCGTCGAGAAGCTGCTCGACGCCCTGGTCGCCCTCCGCGACCTCGACCTGCCGGTCGATCCGGTGCTCGGCGCCACCACTTACACCGTCGGCGTGCTGTCGGGCGGCGTCGCGCCCAACGTCGTCCCTCCCGTGGCCGAGGCCGACGTCAACTTCCGCACCGTCGAGCCGGCGGCGCACGTGCGCGGGCGTCTGGACGCGGCGATGCCCGGCTCCGTGTCAATCGACGACGTCATGGTCGTCCCGCCGGTCCGGCTGACGACCTTGCCGGGGTTCGAGACCGCACCCTTCTCGTTCACCACCGACATCCCGTTCCTGACGTCGTGGGGCAAGCCGCTGCTGGTCGGCCCCGGCTCCATCCACGTGGCGCACACGGCGGAGGAGCACGTGAAGATCGACGAGCTGGTCGAGGCGGTCGATCTGTACGAGAAGCTCGCGCGGGAACTGCTGGCGTTCGACAGATGACACCACGAAGGGGACAGTGATCGATACAGATTTGCCGACTTCGGCGGACGCGGCCCCGCTGTCGCTGCTCGGCACGATTGGGACACGGCAAGGTTCTCGGCACGCAATCCCCGTCCATCCTGATCACTTGACTTTCGACCCCAAATCTCACAGCATGTACTCTGTTTCACCTGTAGCCTCGGCTGGTGCCCCGTATCCGTCACGAAGGCCCCCGAGTCGCCAAGTCATCAACACGCCAGAGGACATCCAGTGACTTCCCTCAGAGGGTACATTACGTCTCTTGCTCGCGACATATTGCAGCAACTGGACTCAATCTCGAGCGGGGCGGCGACCCAACTCCGGGAATCGTCGCCCCGCCGCGGAGATGACGCACTCGCGGTACCCAGTGCCGCCGGCGCGGAAAACCTCAGGCGAATAAACTACCAGGCTAGAGAAAGCAATCGCAAACTTGCCAACGAGCCGGCGATAGCCCGTGTCGTACTGCAGCACGATGACGGCCAAACCAGTACCTGGTACATCTGTCGTGCAACTCCCATTACGGCATTCCAGGGCCTTGCCAGCTACCGCTCGCCTATCGGTCGGGTCGCTTCGCTAGACATCGGTTCCGACTACGTACTACCCGACGGAAAGACTATCTTGGTCTTGGAGCAAGCACTGCTGCGCCCGTCCCGAGATTCCCACGGCTGGGATTCTCTCAATACCGTGGTCAAGGAGCAATCCGTCGACACCGTAACCGTTAACTCGCTACGGGCTCTTCTCGTCGAAACGCCAACCGCCGATATTCTTGGCAAAGTCCTCGCAACAGAGCGGGCCAAAGCTGGCATCGTCGCAGGTATACGACGACGCGTCATTGACCAAATGACACTCCGCGACCAGCCCGTACTGGACCAGTATCAAGACTCGATCTTCCGACTACCGCTTGACCAGCGGCTGTTGATCCTCGGCCCTCCAGGCACTGGAAAGACCACCACGTTGATCCGCCGCCTGGGCCAGAAGTTAGACCTCGACGCTCTTGAAGAAGGCGAACTGCGCTTGGTTGAGCGAATTGGCACAAGCGCGCCTAGCCACAGAACTAGTTGGATAATGTTCACTCCAACGGAGTTGCTTCAAGACTATGTGAAGGAGGCCTTCGCGCGCGAAGGAGTTCCCGCTTCTGACCAAAACATACGAACTTGGAAAAATTATCGGCGCTATCTCGGAAGGGAGGAGCTTGGGGTGCTCAAGGCTACGGCCAGGAGGGGCGTCTTCATCATGAAAGACGACGTCCAAAGCCTAGGCACCGACGCCATGGAAGATCCTTGTACATGGTTTGACGACTTCAATAGCTGGCACCGGGACGCTCTACTCAAGAGTCTGCATAGCGCCGCTCAGTCACTTACGAAGAGCAGAATCTCCTCATTTGGTAGACTGGGAAGACGGCTCGCGGGTATCTTGGAGCGGCCCGCAAATCGTTCGTTGTCAATATCCCTTTTCAATGCCTTGGCAACAGAGATCGCGAACGTCCGAAATCTAGTTTCTGAAATGAAGAAACAGACCGACGGCAAAGTCGATCGGGCCTTGAATCTCCAGCTCAACCGCAACGGGCAGTTTCTGGAGGAACTTGCTCAACGCGTCAATACCCTGAAGCTAACCGACGCACCAGACACCGAAGAGGAAGACGACGACTTTGGCATCGACGAGGAGGAGTCGGTGGTAACTCAAACGGCCAGGGAAAAGCACGTCAACATCTACAGACAGACCGTCCGTGCCCAAGCGCGCGCGGCCGCCACGGGACGCAAGCTTCGTCCGACCTCGCTGAGCGGACGGGTCGCTGAGTGGCTTGGCGACAGTAGTGTCCCAGGAATTACTCCAATAGATTCAACAAGTTACGGGTGCCGCCACTATGAGAAGTGTAATCGGTCTCAGAGAATAGCCGCAAAAGCGGGGTTTTCTCGAACACCGTCAAGCTCAGTGTCTGTAGAATTGTGTAGAGACTTACTGGGAGATCCAGCCGTTTCTTGATGATGGCCACGAGCACGTACACCGACACCGCGATCCAGATTTGGCTCTTGACGGCGTTCTCCGAGGTCCCAAAGAACGACCTGATCCGCAGATGCTGCTTGATCCACTTGAAGAACAGCTCGACTTGCCAGCGGTACCGGTACAGCTCGGCGACTGTGAGCGCAGGGATCGCAAAGTTGTTGGTCAGGAAGTTGAACGTCTTGTCCGTGGATTCATCCCAGTACTTCACGCGGCGGAGCGGCTGCGTATACCGGGACGCGGAATCCGCGGCCGTGAGCACGATGGTCTGATCACAACGAAGACCGGTCGTCTTGTCGACCGGCCGAGAGTACCGACGTTGGTACCGCGTGTTGGACTTTGCGCGGATGACGAAGAACGCGCCGAACGCCGCCAGGGCGTACAGGCGCTCGAAGTCGAGGTAGGCACGATCCATCACGTAGAAGGCGCCAGGTTCGGGGGCGAAGCGGTCGAGCGCGTGAACGTCGGCCATTTTGCCGTCGGAGACATGCAGGAACGTCGGAATCGGGCCGCGCAGGTCGAGCAGCGTGTGCAGCTTGACCGCTGCTTTCGTGGACTGGAACGGCGCCCACGGAAACATAGACAGGCACAGGTCGATGGTCGATGCGTCGAGGGCGAACACGGTGTTATCGAGGTCCAGACCCAGGTCTTCACTGGCGTACATCGGTCTGGCGATGCCGATCAACGCTTGCGCCACCTCGGCGTAGATTCGCCAGTCGCGTTGCTTGTTCGCATTGGCCAAGGTGTTGCGCGAAACCGGGCTGCGAATGCCCAGGTGATAGAGCTTCTGCCGCTGCGCACGCAGGCAGACCTCGATATCACGCAAACTCTCCCGATACGTAAGTTGGGCGAACGCCATGCACAGAAACTGGCTGTGGCACGGGAAGGATTTAACGTAACGGTTGCCGCCATATCGGCTCACGGCGCGACGGAAGGTGTGCATCGGCAGGTGATCCATCACCTGCGCGAAGACCAGCTTGCCTGAGCACATGCTCCCATCTCCTCGGAAACGGGCACGAGCATCGTCTCAAAGCGGGGGCGAGTTCAAGTCGATGACAGCTCCAAATCGCTGTATCTCTTTTATGCTCTGGGACTTACGGGTGGCTGTCCCGAGTTTCTTGGGACACTAGTGCTTGGCGACCGAACCCTTGGCAATGCCGAGTTGGCAGATGTCGGTGCGAATCTCATTTCACAGAAGCATGCGCGCCGATTTATTAACCCGGTCAAGTTGTATATCAGTGGCATTCCCGTACGGTACCGTCGATTCAGGCGAGCACGGCGGCTGGAGGGCAGGTGGTACACGACTAAAGAAGTTCGATTTACCGATATTCATCCCCTTGAGGTTGACGTTGTCCTGTTGGCGATTCTCCGCGCCGCGGGGGAGTTCCTCGGTAGCGCTAGCACCGTTGCCAGAGTCGATGAACCCGCCTGGTCTCACCTGAAGACTATTCTTGCACTGTACCGCAATCAGATTCTTGCGGACGAGGCCACGGATTTTTCGCCTGTACAGCTCGCCTGTATGTCGGCCTTGGCTTACCCAACGACTCGGTCCTTTTTCGCTTGCGGCGATTTCAATCAACGTTTGACGACGTGGGGTGCGCGCTCCAGCACAGATCTGAAATGGGCGTGCCCGGACATCGCCATACAGGAGATTACGGTTTCTTACCGCCAAACCAAGCAGCTTAGTGAGTTAAGTCGAGCGATCATCGCGGTGTCGGCGGGCACGGCGCCTGCAATCAATCTGCCGGCCAACGTGGACACCGATGGCGTTAAACCCGTCGTGCTAGAAGAAAGCGACCCGGCGCGTACAGCGGACTGGCTGGCGCGTCGCATTCGCGAAATCGACGGTCTCATCATATCGCTACCGTCTACGGCAGTTTTCGTGAAGTCGGAAGCCGATGTGGCGGTTGTGGCGGAAGCGCTGAGCGAAGTCGCAGCTGATGACAACATAAATGTCGTGCCCTGCCCGATCGGCAAGGCGCTAGGTCAGGACAATGACGTGCGTGTGTTCGACGTTCAACACATCAAGGGATTGGAATTTGAAGCAGTCTTTTTTGTCGCAATAGACAGACTGGCAACCGAACAGCCAGTGCTCTTTGATAAGTATCTGTATGTTGGCGCTAGTAGAGCAGCAACATATTTGGGCGTCACATGCGAGGGCGGTCTTCCCCAAGCAATGGAACCTTTACGCGGGCACTTCGGTACGGACTGGAGTTGACGCGGGCAGCAAGAGACTCGCGTGTGGCGTCTGCCGAAGATAGTTCCAGAATCACAAATTCACCGGTCGCCACGCTCCATCATCGAGCAATTGCTTCGCGGCGCCTCGAGCCAGGAATGACCTCATGGGTGGATACAGATCAGGTCGGTTGGGTACGCCGATACGGGCCTTGGCGGCGCGGACGTGGCGCACGAGCCCCGGGTGGGCGGCCGTTCCCGGAACATTCGGCGGGTGTCGCAAACTCAGCCGCGACCTCGCCTCCGTCGGCATTCAGAATCTCTTCACCGCGACGAACCGTCCGGAGATGCTCGCTGGGGTGGTTCTTCTACTCCCGAATGCCGACAGTCCTCCTACCCTATTGCAGCCCGCGGAGCTACAGCCGGAGGCGATCAGACGGACAAACACCATCTGATGTCCGCGCTACCGGCGCACCACCTGCGCGTCGACAATCTCCACCCGCTCGACGGGGGTCTCTCCCTCCGTCGGCACGGCCTCGATCCGGTCGACCGCGTCGAGCCCCTCCGCGACGACCCCGAACACGGTGTAGACGCCGTCGAGCGCCGGGGCCGCGGCGGTCACGATGAAGAACGACGTCGACGCACTCGCCGGATCGTCGAGCCGCGCCATCGACACGATGCCGCGGACGTGCCGCGTGGCGTTGAACTCCGGCTGCATGTTCTGCACGAACCGCTGCTGGCGGTCGCTGAGCGGCTCTCGGCGGGTCGGCAGGTGGCCGCTCTGGATCACGAAGCCGGACACGACCCGGTGGAAGGCGATGCCGTCGTAGACGCCGGAATCGACCAGCCGCAGGAAGTTGCGGACGTGGCTCGGCGCGCGGTCCGGGTACATGTCGATTGCGATACGGCCGTGCGTGGTGTTGAGAACCGCCCGGAAGGCGGCGAGCTCCGCGTCGGTCTCAGTGGTGAACGGCGGAATCTCCGGCGGCGGCTTGTCGCGGATCGTCACCCGGTGCACCACGACCCGCTCGGCGGCGCGGCCCCCGGCGTCGACCGGCGTCTCGGAAATCCGGGTGACGACGTCCATGCCGTCCGCCACCTGGCCCCAGATGGTGTGCAGGCCGTCGAGCCCCGGCTGATCGACGACGCAGATGAAGAACTGCGAGCCGCCGCTGCCCGGCTGCCCGGGTACCAGCACCGCCGAGACCGCGCCCCGCACGTGCCGGGCATCGCTGAACTCGGCGTCGACGAGGCCGAGCCCGCCCTGCCCGTACTCCGCGGCGCGCTCGGGATCGGCGGTGAACGGGTCTCCGCCCTGGACGATGCCGCGGGCCACCATGCTGTGGAAGGTGGTGCCGTCGAAGTGCCCCTCCCCGGCGAGCTGCATCACCAGGCCGACATGGTTGGGAGCCAGGTCCGGACGCAGATCGATGGCGATCGTGCCGCGATCGGTCTCCAGGACCGCCTGTTTCCCGCTCATCTCCTCGAGCGCGAAAGGCGTGACGAACGGCTCGCCGGCCTGGGCGGCGAACGCAGGGGCGGCGGCCAGCCAGGTCAGCACGAGCCCGTGGAACAAGACCCGCTGTAGCGGGAGCAACGCACCGGTCTTCATCTGCACACCTCGCCCTGATCTAATAGCATGATCGGATGCCTCTGCTGAACGACCCCGAACCACCGCCCCGCCCGCCGGGCCGGGGACGGCTGTACCTGCTCGTCGTGCTCGCCCTGGCCGCCGGTGCGGGCTACTACCTGTACGTGTCGGGAATTCTGACACCGTCCGAGGACGCCGACCGCCGCGCCGCCGTCGAGGCGCCGGCCCCGGCCCGTCCCGCGCCCGCCGCGCCCGCCGCGCCGGAGCCCGAACCGGCCGAGACCCCTGCCGCGGAACCGGAGCCCGATCCGGAGCCGGAACCGGAAACCGATCCCGAGCCGGAACCGGCCGCGGCGCCCCCGCCCGCCATCTTGTTGCGCGTCACCAGCGACGTGGACGGAGCCGAGGTCTTCATCGACCGCCGCTACGCCGGCACGACGCCGTTCGAGTCGTACGAGGTCGAGCCCGGACGCCACCGCATCAACGTCTCGGCCCCCGGCTACGAGGGCCATGCCGAAGACGTGGAGATCACGGCCGAGATGACCTCCGTCGACGTGCGCTTCCGGCAGGTCCGGCTGGACCAGCGCATCCGGGTCGTCCACAAGCACCGTTTCGGCGACTGCGAGGGCCACCTGGTAGCCACGACGCGCGGGATCGCCTACGAGACCGACGACGACGATGCGTTCGAGGTGCGCCTGGACGGGCTAGAGGAGTTCGCGGTGGACTACATGGCGCACAACCTGCGGCTCAGGGTGCGGGGCGGACGGACCTACAACTTCACCGATGGCGAGGAGAACGCGGACGCCCTCTTCGTGTTCCACCGGGCGGTGGAGGAAGCCCGGGAACGAATCGCCCGCGGCGAGTCGCCGGCAGCTCCATGAGCCCGCGCCAACCCACCCGGTGCCCCTGGGGCGCATCCGACCCGCTCTACGTCCCGTATCACGACGAGGAGTGGGGGGTTCCGCTGCACGACGACCGGCGCCTCTTCGAGATGCTGGTGCTCGAGGGCGCGCAGGCGGGCCTGAGCTGGCTGACGATTCTTCGCCGGCGGGAGGGCTATCGCCGCGCCTTCGACTGCTTCGACCCGCAAGCGGTGGCCCGCTACGGTGCGCGCGACGTGGAGCGCCTGCTCGCCGACGCGGGCATCATCCGCAACCGGCTGAAGATCGACTCGGCCATCAACAACGCCCGCGCGTTCCTCGCCGTGCAGAAGGAGTTCGGCAGCTTCGACCGCTATGTCTGGGATTTCGTCGACGGCCGGCCGACCCGGAACGCCTGGACGACGCTGGATGAAGTGCCGGCGCAGACACCGGTGTCGAACGCGATGAGCAGGGACCTGAGGAAACGGGGCTTCACCTTCGTCGGGCCCACCATCTGCTATGCCCACATGCAGGCCACCGGCATGGTCAACGACCACCTGGTGGGCTGCTTCCGGCATCGCGAGGTCCGGCTTCTCGCGGAATAGCGGCGCGGATGCGCTGCAGGGCTATCGCCGCGGCGTGCGCCACGTTCAACGAATCGACGGCCGGCGCGATGTCGATCCGCACCCGCTCGTCGCAGAGTTCGAGCGCCGTCCGGCTCACGCCGTCCCCTTCATTGCCGAGCAGCAGAGCGACTCGCATATCGGAGCCGCGCCCGCGGCGGACGAACGCCTCGATCTCGGTCGCCGGTTCCAGAGGAGTCAGAGCGACCACGCGCGCCCCGGCGTCCCGGACCCGCCCGAGCACCCCCGGCCACTCGTCCGCCACCCGGAACGGAACCTGCAAGGTCGTCCCCATCGACGTCCGGATCGCCTTGCGGTAGAGCGGGTCCGCGCAGGTCGGCGACAGCACCACCCCGGCCGCGCCGAACGCGGCCGCGTTGCGGAAGATGGAGCCGACGTTGTCCGGGTCGGATATTCCCTCGAGCACGACGAGCGGGCGCCCCGGCGCAGCGGGCGGCAACTCGGGACCTGTCACATCCGCCCCTGGACGCTCTCCCAGGGCCAGGCAGCCGCGATGGAATCGGAAGCCGGTGACGTGCCGCAACTGCGCGGAATCGGCGGCGTAGACGTCGAGCTCGCGTTCGTTCGCGGCAGCCGCCAGGGCCGGCTCCAGCCCGTCGAGCGCGCTGTCGATGACCAGCAGCGCCCGCACGCGAAAGCGCGAGGCCAGGAGCCGCTCCACCGCCAGCCGCCCTTCCGCGACGAAGAGCTTGCGGTCGCGCATCAACGCCGGGTCGGAGACGACGCGGAAGTCGTCCAGGCGGAAGTCGTCGACGGATGCGACCGGGATACGCTTGATCGTCACGGTCAGGCGTCAGGACACGGGCTCCTACGCCGAGCGGACCACCTGGCGCCGGCTGCGGTGCCGGTCCAGCACTTCCAGGCCGATCCGCTTGCTCAGGTAGACCTTCGACTCGCGGTCGTCCTCTCCATCCGGCTCGAACTTGATCACGTTGAACTCGAGCTGGTCCAGCGTGCTGCGCATGTCGTAGTACCAGTTCTTCGTCTTGACGACGATCTCGCTGAACCCGTTGTCGTGAGCCCACGCCTCCTGCTCCTCGGTCAGGGCCCGGAAGAAGCCCCGGCCCCGCCAGTCGCGGCGCGTCCCGCCGAGCCAGTTGTAGAGCACCTTGCGATCCTGGAACTCGACCGACGGCCGGAGTCGCTCGACCAGGTCGGCCAGCTTCGGCTCGGTCTCGTGCATGCGGATCTCGTGCGAGACCTTGTAGGCGACCGGCACGACCGTCGCGGGATCGTCGGGCAGGGGCGCCTCGGCCATCAGGATCTGGTGGTCCCGCCCGTCCAGCCGCCGGACCACCTCGGTGGCGGTCTTCCTGCTGGGAAACTCGCCGAAATACTCCTCGATGTACTCGATCTCCAGGGCTCCCTGCTGCAACCCGTACTCGCGGATCCGGTACTCCATGGTGATTGGCGCGAGCATCATACACTGCGCACATGCCGGAGCTTCCCGATGTGGATGTCTACGTCGAGTGCCTCGCGGCGCGCCTCGTCGGAGAGCGGATCGAGCGCGTCCGGCTGCTGCGTCCGTTCGTGCTCCGCTCCGTCGCGCCGCCCCTCGACGCCGCGGAAGGGCGGACCGTGCGCACCGTCGAGCGTCTCGGCAAACGCGTCGTCATCGGCCTGTCCGGCGAGCTCTTCCTCGTGCTGCACCTGATGATCGCCGGCCGCCTGCGGTGGCGCGACCGCGCGACGCGGATCCCGCAGAAGCTCGGCCTGGCCGCGTTCGACTTCTCCAGCGGCACCCTCTTGATGACCGAAGCCGGCTCCATCAAGCGGGCCGCGCTGCACCTGGTCGCGGGGCGCGACGGGCTGCGGGAGCACGACCGCGGCGGCATCGAGGTGCTCGCTTCCGATCTCGCCGCCTTCCGTGACGCACTCGTGCGCGAGAACCACACGCTGAAGCGGAGCCTCACCGACCCGCGACTCTTCTCCGGCATCGGCAATGCGTACTCCGACGAGATCCTGCACGCCGCCGGCCTCTCCCCGGTCAAGCTGACCAGCCGGTTGACCGACTCGGAGATCGCCCGGCTCCACGACGCGGCGCAGACGACCCTGCGGGCCTGGACGGAGCGTCTGCGGCAGGAGACCGGCGACCGCTTCCCGGAGCAGGTGACGGCATTCCATCCCGGCATGGCCGTCCACGGCCGCTACGGCAAGCCATGCCCGGCATGCGGATCGCCGGTGCAGCGCATCGTCTACGCGAGCAACGAGTCGAACTACTGCCCGACCTGCCAGACCGCCGGGAAGCTGCTCGCCGACCGCGCGATGTCGCGGCTGCTCAAGGGCGACTGGCCCCGGTCGCTCGACGAGTGGGAGACGATGCAGGAGAGCAGGACGCCTCCTGTCGGTCAGTGACCGGCCGCGCGGAACTGGGCCGCCGCCGCGTCCAGCGCGTCCCGGTCGCCCACCAGGATCGCGGTGTCGCCCGGCGCGTAGCGGAACGCGTCGTCGCGGCGGTAGATCGGCGTGCCGTCCCGCACCACGGCCACCTGGATGGCGCCCGTCCGCCGCCGGAGGTCCAGCGTCCGCGCGTTCTCGCCGATGGCCGGCGAGCCCGCCTCCACCTCTACCAGCTCCAGCGCGTCGTGGATGCCGAGGTGCTGGAGTGCGTCCAGCGTGAGGTCGGGGGCCGCAGTCCCGCGCAGGAGCCCGTAGTGCTCGCTGCGTACCGCATCCAGCTCGTACGCGATTCGGCCGGTGGGAATCTCGTAGCCCTCGAGGGCGCGCTTGAACAGCTCCAGCGACGCCTCGAACTCCTCGACCACCACGGCGTCGGCTCCGAGCCGCTGGAGCTCGTCGATGGAGCGCACGTAGCGGGTGCGAACGACGATACGCGCGGCAGGCGCCAGCTCGCGGGCCGCGGCCACGCCCCGACGCTCCTCCATCGAGGAAGGGATGGCGAACACGATGATGCGGGCGTGCGCTCCCGCAACGCGCTCGAGCAGAGCGTGCCGCGTGCCGTCGCCGTAGACGGCCGGCACTCCGTCGGCGCGCGCCTGGTGCACGAGCTCCAGGTTCTGGTCGATGACGGCGCAACGAATCCCCGCCGCTCGAAGCATGCGCGCGAGGTAGCGTCCCGCCAGGCCGTAGCCGATGACGACGGCGTGGTCGCGGAAGCCGGCGACTGGCGACTCGTTCTCGTGCTCCGTCCGGCGGCCGGGCGCGCGCCGCGCCGCGCCCGAGAGCCGCGTTGCGACGGACTCTGCCACGCCGCGGGCCGATCCGATGAGAAACGGCGTCGCCATGAGCGAGAGCGCCGCCACCGACAGGAACGTCTGGTAGTCGTCGCCGGCGAACAGGCCCAGCGGAAGCCCGGCGGCGGCCAGCACGAACGAGAACTCGCCGACCTGCGCCAGCCCCAGGCCGCTTCGGACGGCGGTGGCAGGCGGCCGGCCGCGGAGGATGATCGCGCCGGTGGCAACGACGGTCTTCACGGCCACGATCGATACCGCCGCGCCAACGACGACCAGCGGCTGCTCGACGAGCAGCGACAGGTCGAGCAGCATGCCGATCGACGTAAAGAAGACGCCGCTGAACAGCACCCGGAACGGGATGACGTCGGAGAGCGCCTGCTGTCCGTACTCCGACTCGGAGATGATCAGCCCCGCGAGAAACGCCCCGATGGCAAGCGAGAAGCCGGCCGCGGCGCTCACCAGCGCGGTGCTGATCGCAAAGAAGCCGACGCAAAGCGTGAAGAGATCGCGGTTCCGCTCGGACACCACCCGATCGAGCGTCCAGCGCACCGCGAACCGCCCCCCGACCACCAGCGCGGCCATCGCGCCGAGGCTGACCAGCAGTTGCATCCAGACCGACGGCGCGCCCGCCCGGCCGCCGGTCCCGGCGAGCAGGGGAAGCAGCGCCATGATCGGGACGATGCAGAGATCCTGGAAGAGCAGGATCGACACCGCCTCCCGCCCGTGCGGCGTGTCGAGCTCGCCCCGGTCCGCATACAGCTTCGTCACCGCCGCGGTGGACGACATCGCAACCAGAGCGCCGTAGAAGAGCACCCGCCCCGGCGGGATGTCCAGGGCCGCCCCGGCCGCGGCCGCCAGCGCCAGCATGCCGGCCATCTGCACCCCGCCGGCGATCGCGACCGACCGGCCCCAGCGCAGCACGTCGGAGAGCGACAGCTCGAGGCCGATCTCGAACAGCAGCAGCACGACGCCGATCTCGGAAAGCGCCGCGACCGCCTCCGGATCCGGAATCAGGGCGGTGCCGGACGGACCGATGAGAACGCCCACGACGAGGAAGCCGACGAGCGGCGGCAGGTGAAATCGATGCGCGAGGGCCACGACCGGCAGGGCCAGCCCGGCGATGATCGCCAGGTCGCGGAGGACCCCGAGGTCGTGCATGAGATCAGACCGCGGCGACTGCGGCGCCGGCCGGGTCGTAGGCCAGGTTGCCGGCCAGCCAGCGCTCGACCTCGTCGACCGCCAGCCCCTTGCGGGCGGCGTACGCCGCAACCTGGTCAGCGCCGATGCGGCCGACGGTGAAGTAGCGCGCCTCCGCATGCGCGAAGTAGAGGCCGCTGACGCTCGCCGCCGGCAGCATGGCGGCGCTCTCGGTCAGCTCGAGGCCGGCCGCGCGGGCCTCGAGCAGATCGAACAGCCTGAACTTCTCGCTGTGATCCGGACAGGCCGGGTAGCCGAACGCCGGGCGGATGCCCCGGTAGCGCTCGGCGATCAGGTCCTCGTTGGACGGCGCCTCACCGGACTCGCAGCCCCATCCGCGGCGGGCGCGCGCGTGCAGCATCTCCGCGAACGCCTCGGCCAGACGATCGGCCAGCGCCTTGACCATGATCGCGCGGTAGTCGTCGTGGTCGCGCTCGTAGCGCTCCACGAGGTCGTCGACGCCGATGCCGGCCGTGACGGCGAACGCCCCGACGTGGTCGGTCAGGCCCAGCCCGCGGGGAGCGACGAAGTCGGCCAGCGAGCGGTAGGGCCGATCGCCGCCCAACGACTCCTGCTGGCGGAGCATGGGGAAGCGAGCGACCTCCGGGCCGCCGGCCGACGCCTCCGGTTCGGAGAGCACGATGTCGTCGCCCTCCGAGCCTGCCGGCCAGAAGCCGTAGACGCCGCGCGCAGTCAGGCTTCGTGCTGCCACGATCTCCGCCAGCAGCTCCCGCGCGTGGTCGTAGAGCTCCCGCGCCGCCGCGCCCTGCGCCGGGTCGTCGAGGATCGCCGGGAAGCGGCCCTTCAGCTCCCACGCCGCGAAGAAGAACGTCCAGTCGATGTACGGCGTCAGCTCGTCGAGGGCCGGCTCGACCGTCCGGCGGCCGGTAAACGCCGGGACCGGCAACTCGGCCGCGTCCCAGTCGGTGCGGAACGGCCTGGCCCGAGCCTCGGCGCAGGTCGCCAACCGGCGCACCGAACGCCGGGCGAACTGCTGGCGCAGCCGCGCCTGATCGGCGCGGTTGTCCGCGTCGAAGCCCTCCCGGCGCTCCGGGTTCAGCAGGCCGGAGACGACGTCGATCACGCGCGAGGCGTCGGCCACGTGGACCGTGCTCCCGTCGAAGGCGGGCGCAATCTTGACCGCCGTGTGCTGGCGTGACGTCGTGGCCCCGCCGATGAGGAGCGGCGTCTCCATCCGGCGGCGCCGCATCTCCCCGGCCACGAACACCATCTCGTCGAGGGACGGCGTAATCAGCCCGCTCAGCCCGACCAGGTCCGCGCCCTCATCCGCCGCGGTCTGCAGAATCCGGTCGCAGGGAACCATCACGCCCAGGTCGATCACGTCGTAGCTGTTGCAGCGCAGCACGACGCCGACGATGTTCTTCCCGATGTCGTGCACGTCGCCCTTGACCGTCGCCAGCACGATCCTTCCCTGCGTCGAGCCGGCGACCTGGTCCACCTCCATGAACGGCTGCAGGTACGCCACCGCCTTCTTCATCGCGCGGGCGCTCTTTACCACCTGCGGCAGGAACATCTTGCCCGCCCCGAACAGATCGCCGACCACCTTCATCCCGTTCATCAGCGGGCCTTCGATGACGTCGAGGGGCCGTGCGGACCGTTGCCGCGCCTCCTCCACGTCCGCTTCGATGAAATCGACGATGCCGCGCACCAGGGCGTGGGCCAGCCGCTCGTCGACGCCCGCCTCGCGCCAGCGCAGGTCGACCTCGCGGGTCCGCGCCGTCCCCCGCACTCCCTCTGCGAAGCCCACCAGCCGCTCGGTCGCGTCGGGCCGCCGGTTGAAGATGACGTCCTCGACGCGGGTCAGGAGATCCGCCGGGATGTCCTCGTAGACCGCGAGCTGGCCGGCGTTGACGATGCCCATGTCCATGCCGGCGCGGACCGCGTGGTACAGGAACGCCGCGTGCATCGCCTCGCGCACCACGTCGTTGCCGCGGAACGAGAACGACAGGTTGCTGACACCCCCGCTCACCTTCGCGCCGGGGCAGCGCTGCTTGATGCGCCGCGCCGCCTCGATGAAGTTGACCGCGTAGTCGGCGTGCTCCTCGAGCCCGGTGGCGACCGCGAGGATGTTCGGGTCGAAGACGATGTCCCCGGGGGCCACGCCGGCGCGCGTGGTGAGCAGCCGGTAGGCGCGCTCGCAGATCTCCACCTTGCGCTCGACGGTGTCGGCCTGCCCGGTCTCGTCGAAGGCCATCACGACCATCGCGGCGCCGTAGTCCCGGATGCGGCGCGCCTGGTCGAGGAACGCGGCCTCGCCCTCCTTCAGGCTGATGGAGTTGACGATGCCCTTGCCCTGAACGCACTTCAGACCCGCCTCGAGAACCGACCACTTCGAGCTGTCGATCATGATCGGGACGCGGGCGATCTCCGGCTCGGTGGCGATCAGGCGCAGGAACCGCGTCATGCACGCCTCCGAGTCGAGCATCCCCTCGTCCATGTTGACGTCGACGACGTTGGCGCCGCCGCGCACCTGGTCGAGCGCGACGTCGGCCGCCGCGGCGTAGTCCTCCTCGCGAATCAACCGCGCGAAACGGCGCGAGCCGGTCACGTTGGTCCGCTCGCCGATCATCAGGAAGTTGCTGTCCGGCCGCACCGTGAGCCGCTCGAGCCCGCTCAGCTCGGTGACCGGCGGCGCATCGGTCGCGGGCCGGCGCCGCGGCGGCACGTCCGCCACCGCCGCGGCGACCGCCCGGATGTGGTCCGGCGTGGTGCCGCAGCAGCCGCCCAGCAGGTTCACGAAGCCGCTCGTCGCGAACTCGCGCAGCAGCTCGGCCGTCTCGCGCGGCTCCTCGTCGTACCCGCCGAACGCGTTCGGCAGACCCGCGTTGGGGTAACAGCTCACCCAGGTGCCGGCGACGCGGGCCAGCTCTGCGAGGTACGGCCGCATGTCGCGCGCGCCGAGCGCGCAGTTGATGCCGACCGAGAAGGGCCGGGCGTGGGCCACCGACACCCAGAACGCGTCGATGGTCTGGCCCGACAGCGTGCGGCCGCTGCGGTCCGTGATGGTCACCGAGAGCATCAGGGGCAGCTCGCTCCCCTGCTCGTCGAACACCTGCCGGACAGCGGCGATGGCCGCCTTGGCGTTCAGCGTGTCGAAGATCGTCTCGATCAGCAGGAGATCGCAGCCGCCCTCGATCAGGGCGCGGGCCTGCTCGGCGTAGGCGTCGCGGAGCGCATCGAAGGTCGACGCGCGGAACGTCTGGTCGTTGACGTCCGGAGAGATCGACAGCGTACGGTTCGTGGGCCCGATCGCCCCCGCCACGTAGCGCGGGCGATCGGGCGTGCGGGCGGTCCAGCGCGCCGCCGCCCGCTTGGCGATCCGCGCCGCCTCGACGTTGAGCTCGTGCACGACCGCCTCGAGCCCGTAGTCGCCCTGGGCGATCGACGTGCCGCTGAACGTGTTGGTCTCGACGATGTCGGCGCCGGCCGCGAGGTACTCGTCCGCGATGTCCTCGATCACGTCCGGGCGGGTCAGCACCAGCAGGTCGTTGTCGCCCTTCAGATCCTGCGGATGGTCCGCGAAGCGCGTCCCGCGGAAGTCGGCCTCCTCCAGGCCGCGCCGCTGGATCATCGTCCCCATCGCGCCGTCGAGGACGAGAATCCGCTCGCGCAGGGCGTCGTCGAGTGCCTGTCGTGTGTTGCTGGTCACGGTCCTCACTGAACCTGCCGCCGCCTGCAGCCGCCGCGAACCGCGATTTACCGGAACTCGCCGCAGGTCAGCATCATCGACCCGTAGAAGGGATTCCGGAGCTCGCTTGTCGCCTGCAGCCACTCCTTGTCGACCATCGGACAGTAGGCGAGGCGCAGCTCCCCAAACCCGACCTCCCTGCCGTACGTGATGAGAGTCTCGCTCAAGGGGCCGAACGCGTCGCGCGCCGACCTGAGATCCGTCGCCTCGGCGAGCGCCTCGGCCGCCGCGCCGATCGCGGCCGCACTCCCGCCCATTCCGGCCGCCTCGGCCGCGATCGCGCGAGCCGCCTCGGCTACCCCGTCCGTGGAGTCGTTGGCCAGCGCCACCTGAATGTGCAGGTACGGCGCGGCCAGTCCGTCGGCCACCGCCGCGGACGCCGGAACCGCCACCGCCACCGCCACCAAGGCCGCCGCAATCGCTGCAAACCTCAACATCGTCTTCCTCCCTCGGTCCGCTGTCGTGCGGGTCCTCCTAAACGTACTCTCCCGCCGCCGTGCTGACAACGTGCGGCGCCGAGCCGCGAGGGCTGCCCGCTTCTCGCTCTCGTGGCGGGAACGCCTCGGGGCTCCCGCCGTTCGGGACGGCGCCGGCGCGGGCGGCGATCCGATGCGCGGACGGGTGGCGATCCGATGCGCGCCGCCACAGGCCGACGACCCGTTGCACTCGCGGTCGGTCGGCGGTAAGCTGCGCGCATGCCTTCTACAAGAACGTGCGCGGTTCTGGCGGTCCTGGCCGGACTGCTCCTGGCGGGCGCGGGCGTCGCGGCGCAGCAGCAGCCCCTGTTCCGGAGCGGCACGCAACTGGTCGACCTGTTCGTCACGGTCACCGACCGCAACGGGCGACTGGTGCCCGACCTGCTCCGCGAGGACTTCGAGGTCCTCGACGACGGGCGGCCGGCCGAGATCGTGGTGTTCGAGAACGACGTGCGGCCCATCACGGTCGTCGTCATGCTCGACACCAGCGCGAGCATGGACCTGAACCGCCGCCGCCTGATGGCCGGGGCAGAGCAGTTCCTGATCCGGATGCTGCCGTTCGATCGGGCGCGGGTCGGCGCTTTCAACGACAAGGTCGAGATCGAGCCGGCCGAGTTCATCGGCGACCGCGACGAATTGATCTCCTGGCTGTCCCGCCTGGACTTCGGCAACACCACGCGCGTCTACGATGCCGCCGCCACGGCGCTCGAAGCGCTCTCGGACGTTCCCGGCCGGCGCGTCGTCCTGCTGTTCACCGACGGCGACGACACGGACAGCGACGCCGGCTCGCGCGACGTCCTCAACCGCGCCATCGCCGACGAGGTGATGATCTACTCCATCGGCTTCGAGAGCAACTACTTCAACGGGGTGCGCTACGTGACGACCCGCCCGGACCGCAACCTGCGGCGGTTCGCGGAGGAGACCGGCGGCGGCTACTTCGAGCTGACCGAGGCGGCCGATCTGGGGCCGACCTTCACGCGGGTCGCGCAGGAGCTCCACAGCCAGTACGTCATCGGCTTCACGCCGCAGCGCGACGGCCGGCTTCACGAGATAGAGGTGCGCATCAAGCAGCGCGGGATGCAGGCGCGGGCGCGACGCTCCTACGCGGCGCCGCCGGCAACCAACGACGGTCCCTGACGGCCGGCAGCCCCCGCTTTGCCGACCAGCGGCCGCCAACCGCCACGCGCCATTCGCAGACTCATGTACTCCGCCCGGGTAGAGCACGCCGTCACCACGATGATCGAGGCGCACCGCCTCCGCCGGCGCAAGGCGGGCCGCGGCTTCGAGGCATCCCACGCGCTGTCGGTGGCGTTGATCGCGGCCGACTTCGGATTCGGCGAGGACACGATCGTCGCCGCGCTGCTGCACGATACGCTCGAGGACACCGACCTCGACCCGCGGGTCATCGCGGAGCGCTTCGGCGAACCGGTGTTGCGCATGGTGGAGGACGTTTCGGAGCCGCCGAAACCGACGCGCTGGAAGACACGGAAGATCACCTACCTGGAGCAGCTCCGCACCACGCCGCGGCTCGGTTCGCTCGCGGTGGCCTCGGCCGACAAGATCCACAACCTGACGAAGATGGTGGCCGGCATCGAGACGCACGGCAGCGCGTTCCTGGACGTGTTCAGCGCAGGGCTCGGGGAAATGCTCTGGTATCAGAACGCGGTCTACGATCTGGCCGCGGAGCGCTGGAGCCACGCCATCCTGGAGGAGCATCGGCGGCGGCTGGACGCGTTTCTCGAGGCGGCCGGCACGCCGGCGGCGAGTGGCCGGGAGCCTGCGCCGCAGAACGCAACGTAGTGAGTGCTGCGGCACAGGCTCCTGGAGAGGTGGGGGCTGGGGCTGAACGCGGTGCCTGGCAACGCGTTTGGCGGCGCCGGGAGCCTGCGCCGCAGAACGCAACGTAGTGAGTGCTGCGGCACAGGCTCCTGGAGAGGTGGGGGCTGGGGCTGAACGCGGTGCCTGGCAACGCGTTTGGCGGCGCCGGGAGCCTGCGCCGCAGAACGCAACGTAGTGAGTGCTGCGGCGATTGGAGCCGCAAGCGACGATTGTCGGGCCAGGAGTCGGCGAGCGGAACGCCGCCCGGGCCGGCGCCGGCGTCAGTGGATCGTCCAGGTCGAGGCCGAGTCGCGCCCCGAGACAGCCGGCGTGTCGCCACCCTCCGAACCGCAGTCGCCGCACCCGTGACACGTTGCGCCGCCGCCGCTACGCTTCGGGGTCGCAAAGATGCCCCGCAGGTGCCGGTAGAGAGAGACTACGGCCGTCCCGACGATGGCGGCCACCGCCGCTTCCTGCCAGTCCATCACACCCCCCAGCCGAGCAGATATCCCACCTGGTAGACAAGGAGCGACGCCCCGTAGGCGAGCACCGACATGTAGCCGAACATGAACACGGGCCAGCCCCACGAGCCCGACTCGCGGCGAACGACGCCGATGGTGCTCATGCACTGGCACGCCAGCACGAAGAAGACCATCAGGGATACCCCCGCCAGCGGCGTCATCAGCGGGGAGCCGTCCGCGTGCGTCGCCTCCTGCAGCGACGTCCGCAGCGACTGGCTCTCCTCGTCGGCGTCCGCGATGCCGAAGACGATGCCGAGGGTCGAGACGAATACCTCGCGCGCCGCGAACGCGCCGAGAATGCCGACGCCGATGCGCCAGTCGAAGCCGAGCGGCTCCATGGTCGGCTCGAACAGGCGCCCGACCCGTCCGGCGATGCTGTACTCCAGGCTTTCTCCCGCTTCGCTGCCGGCGAGCAGCGCGAGCTGCTCCGCCCGGGCATCCGGTTCGACCACCGACGCCTCGACCTCGGCGCGCTGGACGGCGTACCGCTCGGCGATCTCCGCGCTCCGCGGATAGGAGAGCAGCGCCCAGAGGATGATGGTCATCGTCAGGATGATGGTCCCGGCGTCGACCAGGAACTTCCGCAGTCCGCGCCACGTCACGAGCACGACGTTGCGCCACAGCGGCAGGCGATAGGGCGGCAGCTCCAGGACCAGCGGCAGCCGCGGGCCCTTGAGCACGGTTCGGCGCAGGACCGCCGCGGCCCCCAGCGTCGCGGCCACCGAAAGCGCGTACATGGAGAACAGCACCACGGCGCCGGCACTGAACAGGCCGAGCACCCGCGCGTCGCCCGCGAACACGACGGCCGTCACCAGGGCGAATACCGGAAGCCGGGCGCTGCAGGAGACCATCGGCAGGGTCAGCATCGTGATGAGCCGGTCCCGCCGGCTCTCGATGGTCCGCGTGGCCATCACCGCCGGGATCGCGCAGGCGAACCCGGACAGCATCGGCACGAACGCCTTCCCGTGCAACCCGACGCGGCCCATCAGGCGATCGATCACGAAGGCGACACGCGCCAGATAGCCCAGGTCCTCGAGAACCGCGATGAAGAGGAACAGCATCGCGATCTGCGGCACGAACACCACGACGTTTCCCACGCCCGCTATGACGCCGTTGACCATCAGGTCCTGCAGCGGTCCCTCCGGCAGGACCGCCGTGACGCCGGTCTGCAACGCCGCGGTGGCCGTCTCGATGGCGCCGATGAACGGCTCGGACCAGGCGAACAGCGCCTCGAACAGGAGCGCCATGACGACGGCGAAGACCCCCATGCCATAGAAGCGGTGGGTCAGGACGCCGTCGATGCGATCCGTCCAGGCGCGGTTGCCGGCGCCGGCGGGCGACACGCGACGCACGTCCGCCACGACGTCCTCTATCCACCGGTAGCGTGCGGCGATGACTTCCTGATCGAGGTTCACCTGATCTCCGGCGGCGCGCAGCCGGAGATCGTCCACGGTCTTGCGGGCGGCGGGCGGCAACCCTTCGACGTCGTCCTCGTCGGTGGTGTGCGACAGCAGCGACCAGACCGCCCACGACCGGCGGGCGGCCGGCGTCCGGCCGAACGCCTCGCCGCGCAGGGTGCCTTCCACCTGGGCAACGGCGCTCTCGACCGGCGGTGGAAATCCGGTCCACTCGACGGCGCCGCGCGGCGCCAGCTCGATGGCGCCGCCGATGGCGCGCCGCAGATCGTCCAGGCCCTCGCCCGTGGAGCCGACCGTCGGCACGACGCGGACGCCGAGCCAGTCGCCGAGCCTGCCGGCGTCGACGCTCACGCCGGCCGCCGCCGCCTCGTCGACCATGTTCAGCGCTACCACCACCGGCACCCCGGTCTCGACGATCTGCAGGGCCAGATAGAGGCCGCGCTCTATCGTGCCGGCGTCGACCACCACCACGACCGCGTCGGGCGACTCGCCGCGCCGGCCCAGCACCTCGTCGACCGCGACCTGCTCGTCCGGCGAGTGGGTGCTGAGGCTGTAGGTGCCGGGCAGATCGACCAGCTCGACGCGCGTCTCGCCGGGCAGCGTGACCTCCCGCGAGGACCGGGTCACGGTGACACCGGGATAGTTGCCGACCTTGGCGCGCGCGCCGGTCAGGGCGTTGAAGATGGTCGTCTTGCCCGAGTTGGCGTTGCCGGCGACGAGCACGCGCGGAACCCGTGTCCTGGGCGCGTCGTCACGCGGCGGATGTGCGTCGAAGCGGCTCGCCTCCTCGGAAGCTCGATCGCCGCTCTCCGGATCCACCTGATCGAGAGGCGCCAGCGACACCTCGGCGGCGTCGGCGGACCTGAGGCTCAGCAGGTATCCGCGCAGTCGGATCTCCAGCGGGTCGCCGAACGGGGCGCGGCGGACCATCTCGATCCGCGTGCCCGGCAGCAGGCCCATTTCCATGAGACGGCCGCCCACGCGCCGGTCGCAGTCGATGCGATGGACGACGGCACTCTCGCCGATGGGCAGTTGATCGAGCGTACGGAGGCCCTGGTGCACGTGGATGCCTCCCGAAGATGGAGCGCGCGAACGTGCGGCGCACCCGGCCAGTCCCCGGAATGCGACCGGATCTCAGTTGCGCCTAGTCTACAGCAGGAAGCCTTCGTTTAGCGGGTCCTCGTCGTCGAGCACGAACTCGTGGCGCCCGGTGATCCAGGCGCGCCCCTCGATTCGCGGCACGATGGCGGGCAGCTCGCCTACCGACGTCCGCCCCTCGACGGTTCCCGAGAACGTGCTGCCGATGAGACTCTCGTGCACGAAGCGCCCGCCGGGGTCCAGCAGCCCCATCGCGGCGACGACCGCCATGACCGCCGACGTTCCGGTCCCGCACGGCGAACGGTCCACCTGCGCGTCCGCGAAGACCGTCACGTTGCGCAGGTGGGCCCCCTCGGCGTCCGGCGGCCCCGTGAAGATCGTCCCGTAGATCCCGTGCAGGCGGGCGTCGCCGGGATGGACGACGTCGACCGCCCTGTCGATGCGGTCGCGGACCAGGCCGCCGAGCGCGCGCAGCCGTCCCAGCTCCTCGCGGCGGATCGGCACGCCGGCCGCTTCACCGTCGACGATGGCGTAGAAAGCGCCCCCGAACGCCACGTCGACCGGGACGAGCCGGCCCTCGACCTCGACCGGCGTCCCGGCCCGCAGGACGAACGACGGCACGTTGACGAACGACACCTCCTCCACCCGACCGTCGTCGCGCAGGTTCGCGCGCGCCCGGACGGTGCCGGCCGGGGTGTCGAGCACGATGTCCTTCGCCGGATCGGGCAGGCGCAACAACCCCTCTTCGAGGGCGATCTTCACCACCGCGATGACGCCGTGCCCGCACATGGTGCTGTAGCCCGCGTTGTGCATGAACAGCACGCCGGCGTGCGCGCCGGCCGACACCGGCTCGGTCAGCACCGCGCCGTACATGTCGGCGTGCCCGCGCGGCTCGCGCATCAGCGCGCGGCGAATCCGATCGTGGCGGCGGCGCACCCACGCGCGCTTGTCCAGCATCGAGGCTCCCGCCGGAGCGGGAAACCCCTCGACCACCAGGCGCAAGGGCTCGCCGGCGGCGTGCGCATCGATGGTCCTGATCCGTCGGAGCATTCGGCGATAGGTATCATAGGCGCGCAATGACGCCTCGGCAGCGCCTCGCTATCGCGTTCATCGTCCCATCCGGGGTTCGCGACCTGTTTCGGCCCGGGCCCGCCGCCGCGCTGGCGGTACTGCTGACCGTGACGCTCGTCCAGACGCTGCCCGGGCAGCACGCACCGGACGGCACGCGCGGCTACGTGCCGGTGACCGACGCACGCCTGCGGGAACCGGACCCGGGCGACTGGCTGATGTATCGGCGAACGTATGCCGGGTGGGGATACAGCCCGCTCGATCAGATGACCGCGCGCAATGTCGCGGATCTCGCGCCGTCGTGGATCTTCCCGACCGGGGTGCGGGACGGAACGCCGCAGGCGGCTCCGATCGTCAACGGCAACACGATGTTCGTGACGACGGCCGAACAGGTAATCGCGCTCGAGGCGGACAGCGGCACGCTGCTGTGGCGCTACGTACGACCGCTGCCTTCCGACCTGGTGCGTCCGCATCCGACCAACCGGGGCGTGGCCCTGTACGACGACAAGGTCTATGTCGGAACCCTCGACGCCCACGTCGTGGCCCTGCGGGCAACGACCGGCGAGGTCGTCTGGGACCGGGCCGTGGAGGACTACCGCCTCACCTACTACATCACCCTGGCACCGCTGGTGGCGAACGGCAGGGTGATGGTCGGAACCTCCGGCGGAGAGCACGGCATACGGGGCTCGATCACGGCACTCGACGCCATGACCGGCGACGAGGTCTGGAGACGGCACACGATTCCGGCTCCCGGCGAGCCGGGCAGCGATACTTGGGAGGGCGAGTCGTGGCGCACCGGCGGCGGATCGGTCTGGTTGACCGGCAACTACGACCCCGCGCTCAACCTCACCTACTGGGGCGTCGGCAACGGGGGGCCGTGGACGGGCGACGCCCGCCCCGGCGACAACCTGTACACGAACTCCACCATCGCGCTCGACGCCGACACGGGCGAGCTGCGCGGCCACTACCAGTACCACTGGAACGGGTCTTGGGACTGGGACGAAGCGAGCCCGCCGCTGCTGCTGAACGTCGACCGCGGCGGCCGTACGACGCCTGCCCTCGTGCACGCGGGGCGCAACGGGTACCTGTGGCTGCTCGAACGGAGTGCCGGCGGGATGCGGTTTCTCGACGCGCACCGCTTCGTCCACCAGAATGTCTTCGCGGGCCTGGACCCGGTCTCCGGACGGCCGACGTACGACGACGCGCGCGTGCCGGGCATCGGAAAGCGGGCCGACTTCTGTCCCTCGACCGGCGGGGCGCGCAACTGGCCGCCGGAGGCGTACAACCCCGCGACGGGACTGCTGTACATCTCGGCGCACGACAACCGCTGCACCGTCATGGAGGGAGTGGCGGTCAGCTACCGGCCCGGCCGCGCCTTCGTGGGGGTGAAGGAGGAATGGTACAGGCGGGAGGGCACCGACCACCTCGACGAGCTGCAGGCCTGGAACGTCCATACCGGGCAGCCGATCTGGGTCCGGGAGTTTCCGTTCGACGAGGAGGTCGGCCTCGAACCGCTCGGTGCGGTGCTGGCGACGGCCGGGGATCTGGTCTTCCTGGGCGGCACGGACTTGCGCGCCTTCCATGCCTCGTCCGGCGAGCCGCTCTGGGACATCAGGCCGCGGTACCACCGGGCTACCGGCACGCCGACGTCGTACGCCGTCGACGGCGTGCAGTACGTAGCCGTACCCTTCCAGGGTCTCGACGAGGGGAAGGCCGGCGGGGAAGCTTCGGTCCCCGGGCTCGACCTGCACGAAGACATCGTCATCGCCTTCGCGCTCGACTGTCAGTGCTGAACGAAACCGGGCAGGGTTGGTAGCGGTACGGGGATTCGAACCCCGGTCCCGTGGCTGAGAACCACGTATCCTAACCCCTAGACGATACCGCCACACCAGACCGCTTGAATATTTTAGCAACGCACCGTTTCGACCGTCAACGAGGGACGCTATCATTAGCGCATGGTTCGCGCCGTCCTCGGGCTCACCGCCGGCTTGGCGCTGGGCGCCGCCGTCGCCGCCTGGATCGCGGCCGGACAGGCCGCCGGTCCCGCCCTCGAAATCGTGCAGCCCGGCGAGCTCGTCGGGCGCACCGCGTCATTCGTGGCGACGGCGGACACGCCCGGCGCCGAGTTCCTGACGCTCTCCGCGCACATCGAGCAGGACGGAACCGTCCACCCGCTCTTCTCCCTCGAGGATCCGGGCGACGCCGAGCTGGAACAGCAGACGGCCAGCCGCGTTCGAATCGCGCGTACCTTCGATCGCCGGACGCATCCGGATCTGGTCGAGGGCCCCGCGCGCATCGTCGTCACGGCGACCCGGCCGGTGCTGTTCGGTCTGCGCGAGAGCGCCTCGGAGACCGCCCTCGATATCACGGTGCGCCTCACCCCGCCGCGGCTGACGCCGCTGTCGACGCTGCACTACGTCACGCACGGCGGATCCGAGCTGGTCGTCTACCGGGTGAGCCCCGACGACGCCGAATCGGGAGTCCGTGTCGGTGGCATCGAGTACCCCGGCTACCCGGCCGCCGGCATCGGGATCGAGAACCGCGGGGACTTCCGCGCGGCGTTCTTCGCGCTGCTCCACGATCAGGATCTCGGCACGCCGATCGAGCTGTACGCGCGGGATCCGGCGGGCAACGAGGCAACGGCCGACTTCGCGCACCGGATCTTCGAGCGGCGGTTCCGACGCTCGCGGATCCCGGTGAGCGACGGCTTCCTGCGGCGCGTCGTACCGGGCATCGTCGCGGAATCGCCGGAGCTGGCCGGCGAGCATGCCGACAGCTCTACCCCGCCGCCCGAGTTGCTCCAGCTCTATCTGCTCATCAACGGCCAGCTCAGGGAGAGCAACCGCGGCGCCATCGCGGCGCTGGCCGCCGAGACAACTCCGCGACGGCTCTGGACCGGGCCCTTCCGGCAACTGGCCAACTCGCAGGTCGAATCGGGCTTCGCCGATCATCGGACGTATCTCTACGACGGGAACGAAATCGACCAGCAGGTGCATCTCGGCTTCGACCTCGCCTCGACGGCGAACGCGCCGGTGCGCGCCGCGAACGCGGGGACGGTGATCTTCGCCGAATACCTCGGCATCTTCGGCCGTTGCGTCGTCATCGACCACGGCATGGGCCTGCAGTCGCTCTACGCCCACCTGTCGTCCATCGACGTCGCTCCCGGCATGCCCGTCGAGCGCGACCAGCAGCTCGGACTCAGCGGGCAGACCGGCCTGGCCGGCGGCGACCATCTGCACTTCGCGATGCTGCTCCAGGGCCGGCCGGTGACCCCGATGGAGTGGTGGGACGAGCACTGGATCGAGGACCGCGTGCTGCGGAAGCTGCGTGAAGCCGCGAGCCTGCCACCGGCCAGGTGATCGGCGAGGCGGACTCTCGTTATAATTGAAGGGTTTTGCACGGTATCCGGGCTCGCACTCCGGAGTGCGGGCTCCGGTTTCTCGCTTATCCAACATCCGCGCAGGAGAAGCTCGATGCGACACCGCACATTCTGGATTCTCGTCTCGTTCGCCGCGATCGTCGTCGCGGGAGCATGCAATTCCCGCTCCGACGTACCGCCCGTGTCCATCGTCCCGGAGGGAGGCGGGGCCGCCGCCAACGCGGTCGGCGAGACCGGCACCAGCACCGTCAGCGGCTCGATCAGCCTCGAGGGCACACCGCCGGCGGCCGAGACCATCCGGATGAACTCGGATCCGGTCTGCGTCAAGGAAGCGACGAGTACCGAGACGGAGTACTACGCGGTCGGCGACGGCGGCGGGCTCGGGAACGTGTTCGTCTACGTCAAGGAAGGCCTGTCCGGGTCGTATCCGGCATCCGGCGAGACCGTCACCCTCGATCAGCAAGGCTGCCGTTACACGCCGCACGTCTTCGGCGTGCAGGTCGGCCAGACGGTGCAGATCACCAACTCCGATCCGACGCTGCACAACATCCACGCCACTCCCGCCGTCAACGCCGAGTTCAACACCGGCCAGCCGATTCAGGGCATGTCGATGGAACGGACCTTCGACGAGGTCGAGGTGATGGTGCCGTTCAAGTGCGACGTGCACGGCTGGATGAACGCCTACGTCGGCGTGCTCGACCACCCGTACTTCGCGACGACCGGCCCCGACGGCGGGTTCGACATCGGCAACCTGCCGGCCGGAAGCTACGTCATCGAGGCGTGGCACGAGATGCTGGGCGTGCAGACGCAGAACGTGACGGTCGGCGACGGTGCGACCGCGGAGGTCTCCTTCACGTTCACCGTCGGCTAGAAGTCTGCACCCTGGAAACCCCGGGCAGGCCCGGCCGGGCGGCAATCGGAGCCGCAGGCGACGATTGTCGGGTCGGCCCGGACGTCGGGACCCGGTCGGGCCGAGGCGCCGTCCCCGTACGGGCCTCGGCCCGGGTACCTTCCACACTGCGGCCTGCGCGGCCGCCGCTCATGCGCTGGCTGCACTACTATCTGAGGTTCGTCGCCGCGGCGTCGCTGCTGCTCATCGTGGCCGGCGGCCTGGTGACCAGCACCGGCTCCGGGCTGGCCGTGCCCGACTGGCCGAACACCTACGGCACCTTCCTGTTCGCTTTCCCGCTCTCGAAGATGGTGGGCGGGATCTTCTACGAGCACGGCCACCGCCTGATCGCGAGCATCGTCGGCCTGCTGACCATCGGGCTCGCGGTCTGGATCGCGCGCATCGAGCCGCGCCGCTGGGTCCGGCGCCTGGGCTGGGCCGCGCTGGCCGCGGTCATCGTTCAGGGATTGCTGGGCGGGATCACGGTACTGTACTTCCTGCCCGCCCCGATTTCGATCAGCCACGCGGGGCTGGCGCAGCTCTTCTTCGCGCTCGTGGTGAGCCTCGCCCTGTTCACGTCGCCTGGCTGGCGCACGGGTCGGGGAGCGGCCGGCGGCCCGGACGACGTCGTCCTGGCACGGCTCGCACTGGCCGCACCGGTCGTCATCTACGGGCAGATCCTGCTCGGCGCGACCATGCGGCATACCGGAGCCGGTCTCGCGATCCCGGACTTCCCGCTGGCGTTCGGCCACCTGCTACCCCCGGAGTGGAACGCCGGCATCGCAATTCATTTCGCCCACCGGGTCGGCGCATTGGCGGTGTCCGCGACGGTGCTGGCGACGACCGGACACCTGCTGTTCCATCATCGAGGTCGAAGCGAGCTCGCGCGCCCGGCGCTCGTGCTCGCGACGTTCGTTCTGCTGCAGGTCGGACTGGGAGCCTGGACGGTGTTGAGCGGCCGGCAGGTGGCGGTGAACACCGCCCACGTCGCGGTGGGCGCCGCGACCCTGGCCGCGTCGATCGTGCTGGCGTTGCGCGTGCACCGCGGCCGGTTCCCGGATGCGGCCGGCGACCGCCCCGGCGCACCGAAACCGGTCGTCGAGTCGTTCGGCCGCGGTTCGGAGGCGCGGGCGTGAAGGGCAACTTGGCAACGCTGACGTCCGCCCGGCAGCGGGTCGCGGACTTGCTGGCTCTCACGAAGCCGCGGCTGAACTCGCTGGTCGTCGCGACCGCCGGCGTCGGGTACTACCTCGGCGCCGGCGCTGCGGCTGACCTCACGGCGGCGCTTCACGTGCTCGCAGGTTCGGCGCTGGTAGCGGGCGGCGCCGCCGCCTTCAACCAGGTCGCCGAGCGGGACATCGACGAGGTGATGCAGCGCACGCGCCTGCGCCCGATGGCGGCCGGTCGCCTCACCCCGGTCGAGGGCCGGCTGTTCGCGGCCACGTTGAGCGTGGCGGGCCTGGTCGAGCTGGCGATGCGCGTCAACGTCGTGGCCGCCGCCGTTGCCCTGGTCACGCTGATCAGCTACGCCGCCGTGTACACGCCGCTCAAGCGGCGGACACCGTGGGCCACGCTGGTCGGCGCCGTGCCGGGGGCGCTGCCCCCGGTGATCGGGTGGTCCGGCGCACGGGGTGAGGTGGCTGTGGAAGCGTGGATCCTGTTCGGCGTCGTCTTCTGCTGGCAACTGCCGCATTTCCATGCGCTCTCCTGGCTCTACCGGGACGACTTCGCCCGCGCCGGCCTGCCCCTGGTGGCGACCGGCGATCCGGACGGCCGGCGGACGGCGCTGCACGCCCTGCTGTTCGCGGCGGCGCTCGTCTCGCTGAGCCTGACGCCGACGCTGGTCGGGATGGCCGGACCTCACCACGCCGCGGTGGCCGGCCTCCTGGGCCTGCCGTTTCTGGCGTTGGCCGTGCGCTTTCTGGTGCGGCGCTCGGACGCGAGGGCGCGCGCGCTGTTCATAGGCTCGCTCGTCTACCTGCCACTGTTCTGGGCCTCGCTGGTCGCGGGGGCTGCGGCCTGAGGCACCCGCATGCCGGACGTCACCGACCTGCCGGGCGTGAACGCCACGCTGAACACCGTCTCGGCACTCCTGCTGTCG
Organism: Vicinamibacterales bacterium; assembly: GCA_963662835.3. Lineage (GTDB taxonomy): Bacteria > Acidobacteriota > Vicinamibacteria > Vicinamibacterales > UBA8438 > WTFV01. Next base: position 2,679,671 of record CAXXVU020000002.1, on the reverse strand, counting down.
GCAGGATACGCCTTCATTCGAACGGGTCGGATCAGACAGCACCGCGCGTGCATGCTCGCCGCGTGCGTCACTTCCGCGCTCTTCCTGGCCTCGTACGTCGTGTACCACCTCAACGTCGGTTCCGTGGCGTTCACCGGACAGGGACCGATCCGCGCCGTCTACTTCGCCGTGCTGATCAGCCACATCGTGCTCGCGGCGCTCATTCTGCCGCTGGCGCTGATGACCCTGTTGCGGGCACTCGGCGCGCGCTTCGCTGCTCACGCGGCGATCGCCCGCTGGACGTTGCCGATCTGGCTGTACGTATCGGTGACCGGGGTGGCGGTCTACTGGATGCTGTACCGGATGTGAGCCGGTTTCCGGGAGTCTGCGCCGTAGAACGGCGCAGACTCCTAGTCAGAGCCGGTTTCCGCAATCGGAGCCGCAGGCGACGATTGTCGGGCTGGGAGCCTGCGCCGCAGAACGCAACGAGTGAGTTCGGCGGCGCAAGCTCCTGGAGCGGTGGAGGCTGGGGCCAAGCACGGAGCCTTGCGACGGACTTGGCGGCGCTACGGGACCACGCTGACTGCCGCAGCGGCCAGGTTCGCCACGACGCCCCGCAGCCGGACGACGTCGCCCCCGCCGTCGGGATGCACCCGGCTCGAGAGAAAGACCACCACCGTTCGCGTTTCGGGATCGATCCAGATGGAAGTGCCGGTGAACCCGGTGTGGCCGAAGGACAGGGGCGGGAAGAGATCCCCGCGGTTGGCCGAGTAGCGCGAGTCGATGTCCCAGCCGAGTCCGCGCACGTCCCGCAGATGCGAGGGCGTCGACGGCCTCGTCATGCGAGCGACCGTCAGCGGCGACAGCACCCGCCCGCCGGACGGCGAGCGGCCTCCGTCCAGCAACATCGCGGCGAAGACGGCCAGATCGTCGGCGGTGCCGAACAGGCCGGCATGACCCGCCACCCCCCCCATGCGCCGCGCGGTCGGATCGTGAACGGTGCCCCGCAGCATGAAGGCGCCAGGACCGCCGCACGGCCAGCCGAGAGGGGTGCACGCCTCGGTGGGCGCGATGCGCGCAACGCGATCCGGGGCCGGCCGGAACCCGGTGTCGCGCATGCCGAGCGGAGCGAACAGGCGTTCGGCGGAAAAGACCTCGAGGGGCAGCCCGCTCGCCCGTCTGACGATCTCGCCGAGCAGGACGAAGTTGAGATCGCTGTAGATGAACGCCTCGCCCGGCGGCGCCTGCAGGCGCTCCGCGAACACGCGCCGCAGCGCCTCGTCGGCCCCCTCGAACTGCTCTTCGAGCGGCAGATCGGGCCTCAGTCCCGACATGTGAGTCAACAGGTGCTCGATGGTGACGGCATCCTTGCCGTGGCGCTCGAACCCGGGGAGATGGTCGGCCACGCGATCCCGCAGCCGAACAACCCCGTCCTCCACGAGCGCCATGGCGCTCGGGGCGGTCGCGATCGCCTTGGTCAGCGAGGCAAGGTCGAAGATGGTATCTACCGTCATCGGCTCGCGCGTCGGGCGGACCGCTCGGAGGCCGAACGCCTTCCGGTAGACCGTCCGGCCCCGGTGAGCGACCAGCACCACCGCGCCCGGAAGCCGACCTGCCGCGACAGCGTCGCGGACCACGGCATCGATCCGCCCCAGGCGGGCAGGATCCATCGCTGTCCGGATGCCGACGAGGGACTGTGCGGCGGTCTGCGCCACGACGTGCGCCGGTCCCGCAACGAACAGGCCGAGGAAGGCTCCGAAAAAGGCGAAGCGGCGAGAGACAACGTGCATCGGCGAGGCCGGATCCGAGTGTATACTGTTGGCTCGCTGCCGGGTGGGCGCATTGCGGCAGGCGTTCCGCCGGCGACGCTGGAGCCTCCCGCAGGCAACGAGGATAACGCCATGCCACGTTCCGCAGTCACCGCGAGGGTGCTGGTCGCAACGTCCCTGTTCCTTTCGTCCCTGTTCCTCGCGTCCCTGCCGGCAGTCGCCACCGCCCAGACCGGCGTGGTCACCGGCGCCGTGCGTGACGTCGGGGGCGAGCCGATCGCCGGCGCCGAGGTCGTGGGAGAGAACACGGAATGGCAACGCCGCCTGGAGGCGACGACCAACGACTCGGGTCGCTTCTCCTTCGTCGGCTTGCAGAGAGGGCGTTGGCTGTTCCTCATCCGGCAGCGGGGCTATGAGCCGGTCCAGGGGTTCGCCAACGTGCGGGGCTCGGGGACGGCTCGCGTGAACTTCGTCATGGAGACCGACCCGCTGCATCCACCGGCGCCGTCGACGGGCGTACTGGCCAACCTCCGGGGCGACGAGCTCGAGGAAGCGCTGGATGCCGCCGACGCGCTCTTCGACGTGGGCGACTACGACGCCGCCATCGACGCGTACGAAGCGGTGCTGGTCAACGTCCCCAGGCTGACCGGCCTGCACGTCCAGATAGGACATGCATACCGCGGGAAGAACGACTTCGAACGGGCGCTCGCGGCATATCGGTCGGTACCGGCCGGCGATCACGCGAGCGTCGAGGCACAGGGAGCGATCGAAGCGCTGCAGGCCGGGGCGGACCGGTAGCCCACGCGAGCCCCGCGCGCGCCCGGATCGCGGAGGCACGGATCGCATTCACTACACTCGGCCAGCAATATCCCGGTCCTGAAATCGGGACACACAGGAGTACCACATGAGCCTGCGTCTGCGTCAGATCATCTGTTCCATCGTCGGTGCCGTTCTCGTCCTGGCGCTCGCCGTCTCGGCGGCGCAGGCCCAGGGACGCGTGGTCGGCCAGGTCACGGACGAACAGGGCAACCCGCTGGGCGGCGTCCAGATTACGGCGACGAACCCGGCCGGCAATCCTCCGCAGGTCGCCACCGTGACCGAGGACGACGGGCGCTACGCCATCCTCGGGTTGTCGAGCGGCAGATGGATGTTCCGGGCCGACTGCGTGGAGGCTTGCGGCGAAAGAAACGGCTCGCCGCGCGGCTACGGGCCCCAGGAGGGCCCCTCGAACATCACCCAGACCCGGAATCCGCCCGTCGACTTCGCGCTGCCCCGCATCCTCCACCCGCTGGAGCAGATGCTGGGCCCGGATGCGGTCGCCGGGATCGACCTCGACGCGGTGGATGCGAACATAGCGACGGCGGACGCCGCGTTCAACGGCGGGCGCTACGAGGAGGCGATCGCCGGCTACGAGGCCGTGCTGGGGCGGCTTCCGGCGTTGAGCAACCTGCACTTCAACATCGGCAACGCCTACTCCCAGATGCAGGATCACGATGCCGCGATCGCGTCATTCGAACGTGCACTGGCCGACGATCCGATGAATCAGGACCTGCAGGTCGCCCGCGCCCGGGCGCGGCTCGCCGGCGGCACGGCCGACGCGGCGGACCGGCAGTTGCTCGAACAGGCCGCGTCCAGCCTGTCCGCCTCGCGCGAGGATCTCTACAATCAGGGTGAGCAGGCCTTCGCCCGCGGCGACGTCGACACCGCCGACCAGTGGTACGAGCGGGCGACGATGGCCGACCCGAATTGGGCCAAGCCGCTCTACAAGCGAGCCCTCGTAGCGCTCAACAAGGGCGACATGACGACCGCGAAGGAGTACTTTCAGCGGGTGGTCGACGTCAACGATTCGTCGTCGCCGGAAGAGACCCAGCAATCTCAGAACATGCTGAGTGCGCTTCCCTGACCCGGCCGTGCACTCCCCTGACCCGGCCGTGCACTTCCCTGGCCCGGCCGTGCGCTTCCCTGACCCGGTGGCGTTCGGCCGTGCGCTTCCCTGGCCCGGCCGTGCGCTTCCCTGACCCGGTGGCGTTCGGCCGTGCACTTCCCTGACCCGGTGGCGTAGCCGACGCATTTCGGCCTCGAGCCGCTGCTTGACAGCGCCGAGGCATTCGTTTCAGAATGAAAATGAATGAACGCTCATTCATTTTCTCGGCCGCCCGACCACACCGCGCAACGCCGGTCTCCGGCCCGCCGCCAGTCCGGCAGCGGCGACAAGCGGGCCGCGATCCTGGGCGCCGCCACGCGGGTGTTCGCCCGGCGCGGCTTCTTCAACGCCCAGGTCGCCGACGTGGCCCGTGAGGCGGGTGTCGCCGCCGGCACCGTCTATCTCTACTTCCGGAGCAAGGATGACCTCCTGACCTCCATATTCGAGGAATCGATGACCCGGGCCCTCCACGAGACCGAAAGGGCGCTCGAAGGCGTTACCGATCCCATCGAGCGGCTGCATCGCCTCGCTCGCGTGCACCTGGGAGGCCTCGGAAACCAGCGGGACCTGGCGATCGTCTTTCAGGTGGAGCTGCGGCAGTCGACGAAGTTCATGGAGCGCTTCTCCGCTTCCCAGCTCCGCACGTACCTCGACCATCTGCGAGCCGCGGTCTGTGCCGCCCAGGAAGCAGGACAGTTCCGCGCCGACCTCAACCCGACGCTGGCGGCCAAGGCCATCTTCGGCGCACTCGACGAGATGGTGACCAACTGGGTGTTGAGCAACCGCGACCACCGGCTGGTCGACGACGCGGACCCGGTCATCGATCTCCTGGTCCATGGAATGAAGGCGCAGCCGGGAGTCTGAAGATGCAGCGGATACACTCGATCGGCGTGCTCGGCGCCGGCGCCATGGGGGCCCAGATCGCCGCGCACGCCGCCAACGCGGGCCTCTCCGTCCTCCTGCTCGATCTCGACGCCGCGACCGCCCGCGAAGGGCTGAAGCGCGCGCGCAAGCTGAAGCCTGACCCGTTCTTCACGGCGGAGACGGCGCGGCGCATCGCGGTGGGAGGGTTCGACACCGATCTCGGTCGCCTCGTCGATCACGACTGGATCGTCGAGGCGATCGTCGAGCGGCTCGACGTCAAGCAGGGCCTCCTGGCGCGGGTCGAGCCGCACCGGGCGGATCACGCCATCGTGAGCTCCAACACGTCGGGCATCCCGATTGCCAGCCTCGCAGCGGATCGCGGCGAAGCGTTCCGGCGCCACTGGCTCGGCACCCACTTCTTCAATCCCCCTCGGCATCTGCCGCTGCTCGAGGTCATCCCGACGGCCGACACCGACCCGGCGGCGGTCGACGCCGTGGTGCGATTCGGCGACCGGTCGCTCGGGAAGGGCGTGGTGGTCGCCAAGGACACCCCGAACTTCATCGGCAACCGCATCGGCATGTTCGGCGTGATGCGCGTGCTGGAGCAGCTCGCCGGCGGCGCCTGCACGATCGAGGAAGTGGACGCGATGACCGGTCCTGCCATCGGCCGGCCCCGATCGGCGACGTTCCGCACGCTCGACATCGCGGGTCTGGACATACTGGCCCACGTGGCCGCCAACCTGTCGGAGCGTCTCGAGGACGCGCAGGAGCGCGCTGCCTTCGCGCTGCCCCCGCTCGTTGCAGACATGGTCGAGAGGGGCTGGATTGGATCGAAGGCCGGCGGCGGCTTCTACCGGAAACGCGAGACCGGCGGCGGCGGCGAGATACTGACCCTGGACCCGCGCACGATGGATTACCGGCCCCGCCGCGCGCCGCGGCTGTCCGCACTGGACGCCGCGGCCTCGCTGGACGACCCGGGCGAGCGGATTCGGACCCTGTTCCAGGGGCGCGATCGTGTCGGCGAGTTCCTGCGTGCGACGCTCGCCCCCACGCTGGTGTACGCAGCCGAAGTCGCTCCCGAGATTGCACATTCCATCGACGACGTCGATCGCGCGATGCGCTGGGGTTTCGGGTGGGAGCTCGGACCGTTCGAAATCTGGGACGCCATCGGTATCGACGCCGTGCTCGATGCGGCGGGGCGGACGGACCCGCCGGCGCTGGTGAGCGAGCTGCGGCGCTCGGCGTCCGGCGGGTCGGGCTCCGTGCGCTTTCGGGAGGGCGCGGTTCCGCCACGCGCACCGGATCTGCAGCTCCTGCGGAGAGTGAAGGACGAACGTCCCGCGGTCCGGAGGAACGCCGGTGCGAGCCTCTTCGATCTCGGCGACGGCGTGCTCGGCCTGGAGTTCCACTCGAAGATGAACGCCATCGGCGGCGACACGGTGGCCATGATGAAGGCGGGCGTCGACGAGGCGTCCCGGAACTTCGAGGCGCTGGTCATCGGCAACGACGCGCCGGCATTCTCCGCTGGGGCCAACCTGATGCTCCTGCTGCTCGAGGCGCAGGAAGAGAACTGGGACGAGATCGACCTGATGGTCCGCACGTTCCAGTCCGCCGTCCTGGGCCTGCGATATGCCAGCGTGCCGGTGGTCGTCGCTCCCGCCGGACTGGCCCTCGGAGGAGGCTGCGAGATCATTCTGCACGGGGATCGCGTGCAGGCGGCGGCCGAGACCTACATGGGCCAGGTGGAGGTGGGCGCGGGGCTGATCCCGGCCGGGTGCGGGACGAAAGAGCTGCTCGCCCGGTTCACGGGCCGCGCGCCGGGCGCCGCGGCCGACGCGCTGCCGAATGTACAGCGGGCGTTCGAGCTCATCGGACTCGGCAAGGTCTCCACGAGCGCGGCCGATGCCCGGCGACTCGGGCTCCTGCGCGACACCGACGCCGTCACGATGAACCGGGAACGTCTGCTGGCCGACGCGAAGGCGGCGGCACTGGATCTGGCGCGCGCCGGCTACCAGCCACCCGCGCCGGACGACGCCATCCCCGTCGGTGGCGCCGGGGTCCGCGCGGCGCTCGATCTCGGCGTGCACCTCGCCTGGCGCGGCGGACACATCAGCGACCATGACGCCCACATCGGGCGGACTCTGTCGCGCATCCTCGCCGGCGGCGACCTCCCGCACGCCACGACGGTGTCGGAGCAGAGGCTGCTGAACCTCGAACGCGAAGCGTTTCTGAGCCTGTGCGGCGAGCCGAAGACGCGGGAACGCATCGCGCACGTGCTCAAGACCGGAAAACCCCTGAGGAACTGATGACCGACCGAGGCGCCGGATTGCCGCTCGTGCTCGTTCCCGGCATCCAGGGCCGCTGGGAGTGGATGCTTCCCGCGGTCGGAGCGCTCGCGGCGCGCTGCCGGGTGATCAGCGGATCGCTGCCGGGCGACGCCGGCTCTGTCGCCGACATCGATCCGGCGGTCGGCTTCGAGCGCTACATCCAGTGGCTCGACATTCTGCTCGAACGTGCCGGCGTCCCGGGGCCGGTGTCGTTGTGCGGGGTGTCCTACGGCGGCTGGATCGCCCTGCACTACGCCGCGGTCCGCCCACAGCGGGTTCGGACCCTGACCCTCGTCTCCACACCGTCGCCTTCCTGGCGGCCCGGATGCAGGGTGGAGCGGTACCTGGCGGCCCCCCGGCTGATGGCGCCGGCCTTCGCTCTCGGCTCCTGTTTCCGGCTCTACCCCGAGATCGCGGCCGCCGTTCCGTCTCTCCCGGCGCGCACCCGCTTCATCGCGAATCACCTGTGGCGGGTCATGCGTTATCCTGCTGCACCGACCCGCATGGCCGAGCGCGCGCGCTACGCGGACCGCGTCGACTTCACCGCGGACTGTACCCGTGTCGCGGCCCCCACCCAGGTCGTGACCGGAGCACCCGGCCTCGATCGCGTCGTCGAGGTCGCGAGCACGCAGGAGTACCTGCGGGCGATCCCGGGCTCGCGCTACGATCGGCTCGGCCGGACCGGGCACATGGGGCTCGTCACGCGTTCCGAACGCTTCGCCGATGTAGTGACGCGCTTCGTCCAGACCCACGCGGCGCGACCCGCCTCGTGGCGGGTGCCTGCATGATCGGAAAATCCAACCCGAGCGAGCCAAGACCATGAGAGACGCAGTCATCGCATCCGCCGTCCGGACCCCGGCAGGCAAGGCGCCGAAGGGCACTTTGCGCACGACCCGCCCCGACGAGCTGGCCGCCGTCGCGATTCGTGAGGCGCTGCGGCGCGCCGAGGGCATCGCGCCCGAGATGGTCGACGACGTCATCCTGGGCTGCGCGATGCCCGAAGCCGAGCAGGGAATGAACGTGGCCCGCATCGCCAGCCTGCGGGCCGGGATCCCGGTCGAGGCTTCGGCCGTCACCATCAACCGCTTCTGCTCGTCGGGGCTGCAGTCCGTCGCCTTCGCGGCGGAGAAGATCATGGTCGGGTGGGCCGACACGGTAGTGGCGGGCGGCACCGAGTCGATGAGCCTCGTGCCGATGGGAGGCCACAAGATCGCCCCGAATCCCGAGCTCGTGGCCCACTACCCGGACGTCTATCTCAGTACCGGCCTGGTCGCGGAGAATCACGCGCGAGAGTCCTCGATCAGCCGCGAAGAGCAGGACGCCTACGCGCTGCGCAGCCATCAGCGTGCGCTCGCGGCCCTCGAAGCCGGTCGCTTCGACGCGGAGACCGTACCGGTCACGGTCAGCGTCGCCGAGCCCGCCAACGACGGCGGCGGAGCGCCGGTCGTGGGGAACGTCACGCTCCGGAAGGACGAGGGGCCGCGCGCCGACACCTCCCTGGAAGCGCTCGGCAGGCTGCGCCCGGCGTTCCGCGCAGGCGGATCCGTGACCGCCGGCAACTCGTCGCAGATGAGCGACGGCGCCGCGGCGGTGATCGTCACGACGGCCGAGCGCGCCGCGCAGTCGGGACTGAAGCCGCTGGCCCGCTTCGTCACCTACGCGACGGCGGGCGTCGAGCCGGAGCTGTTCGGCATCGGCCCGGTGCCGGCGATACGCAAGGCGCTCAAGACGGCCGGGTTGACGATCGACGACATCGACCTGGTGGAGTTGAACGAAGCGTTCGCGGCCCAGATACTGGCCTGTCTGCGCGAGCTGCCGATCGATCCCGACAAGCTCAACGTCAACGGCGGCGCCATTGCGCTCGGCCATCCGCTCGGCTGCACCGGCGCCAAGCTGACAACCACCCTGCTCCACGAGCTGGAGCGGCGGAACGGACGCTACGGCATGGTCACCATGTGCGTCGGCGGCGGCATGGGGGCCGCCGGCATCTTCGAACGCCTCTGAACGGGGCTGCGCCGGCCTGGGACATCTCACACGACGAGGGCATCATGACGACAACCGCAATCGAAACCGTCCCACGCGGCGGCGAGTGGCTGCTGGAGGCGGCTCCGCTGAACACTCTCTTCACCCCGGAGCGCATGTCCGAGGAGCACCGGCTGATTCAGCAGACGGCGCAGGAGTTCACGAACGAGGTCGCCGAGCTCACCGAGCAGCTCGAGACCAAGGACTGGGACCTGACGCGCGAGCTGTTGCGGCGCGCCGGCGAGCTCGGGCTGCTCGCCACCGACGTCCCGGAGTCCTACGGCGGCCTGGCGCTCGACAAGGCGAGCGCGGCGATCATCGCCGGATGCCTCGGCCAGTGCGGCTCCTTCAGCGCCACCTACGGGGCGCACGCCAACCTCGCCATCCTGCCGATCCGGATGTTCGGCACGGACGAACAGAAGCAGCGGTACCTGCCGTCGCTGGTGAGCGGAGAGACCGTCGGGGCCTACTGCCTGAGCGAGGCCGGATCCGGCTCGGACGCGCTCGGGGCCAAGGCGCGCGCGATGCGGCAGGCAGACGGCAGCTTCGTCCTGAACGGCGAGAAGATGTGGATTACCAACGGCGGATTCGCCGACCTCTACATCGTCTTCGCCAAGGTGGACGGCGAGCACTTCACGGCCTTCATCGTGGAGCGCGGGTTCGCCGGGGTCTCCACCGGCAAGGAAGAGCACAAGATGGGCCTCCACGGCTCGTCCACGACGCCGGTGATCCTGCAGGACGTGCGCGTGCCGGCCGACAGCCTGCTCGGTGAGGTCGGCAAGGGCCACAAGGTCGCCTTCAACGTGCTGAACTACGGCCGCTTCAAGCTGGGCGCATCGACGGTGGGCGGCGCACGCGGAGCCATCGGCGAATCGGCTCGCTACGCGGCGAGCCGACGGCAGTTCGGCCAACCGATCGCCGGCTTCGGCGCCATCAAGCACAAGATCGGCGGGATGGTGGCCCGGACCTTTGCGCTCGAGTCGATGGTCTTCCGCACCGTGGGGCTGATCGACGGGGCCCTCGACGGCGCCGATCCGGGCGACGGGGGGATCATCCTTCGGGCGCTGGAGGAATACGCCGTCGAATCGTCGATCCTCAAGGTGGCGGGCAGCGAGACCCTCCACGAGGTCCTCGACGAGAACGTGCAGATCCACGGCGGCAACGGGTTCGTCCGCGACTATCCGGCCGAGCGCCACTACCGCGATTCACGCGTGAACCGCATCTTCGAGGGAACCAACGAGATCAACCGGTTGCTCATACCCGGCATGCTCGTCAAGCGCGCCGTCAAGGGCGATCTGCCTCTGATTCCGGCCGCCAGGAAGCTGCAGGACGAGATCCTGGCGCCGCCGGCCGCCAGCGCCCCGCCCGACCCCGGTCTCGATTCCGCGGCCGCGGCGGTCGGCATGTTCCGCAAGGTCGGGCTGGCCGTCATCGGCCTCGCCATGCAGACCTGCGGAGAGAAGCTGAGCGAGCAGCAGGAGGTGCTCTCGTTCGCGGCGGACATCGTCATGGACACCTACGCGGCCGACAGCGCCGTGGCGCGCGCGCGGGTGTCCGCAGAGTCGAGTGCGACCGGCGCGGACCTGCACGCCGCCGCCGCCGCCTCGTTCGTCAACGGAGCGGCCATGCGCATCGAGACGACCGCCCGCTCGGCCTTCGCCGCCCTTGCCGACGGCGACACGCTCCGCACGCACCTGGCGGCGCTGCGCCGCCTGCTCAAGGTGACCCCGATCAACGACGTGCGTGTCCGGCGGCGGCTCTCGGAAGCGACGGTCGAGCGGGGCGCATATCCCTGCTAGGACCCTGCGCCGTAGAACGCAACGCAGTGAGTTCCGAGGCGCAGGGTCCTGGAGCGGTGGGGGCTGGGGGCCAGACACGGAGCCTGCGACGGGTTTGGCGGCGCTGGCAGTCTGCGCCGTAGAAACGGCGTAGACTGCCAGTCAGGTCCGGTTGGGCGGCAATCGGAGCCGCAGGCGACGATTGTCGAGCCCGGCAGGCCCGGCAGGCCCGGTTGGGCGCCTTTGGGGATATATTTAAGGGCCGAGCAACGAGGCTGCAGAACCGTGAGCAGACGCATCGACTCGCGCGCGACGGTTGTGGCGGGCAGGCGGATCGCCGTCGGGGTCCTGGCGGGCGCCTTCCTGTGGGCGGCGGCCTGCGGCCCCCCGGAACCGGACCACGGGAGCTACCTCGAGCAGCTTCGCGACGCGCGTGCATACAAGGACGAGTTCTTCGCCAGCGACCCGGAGTCGCCGGTGCCGCTCGACCGCCGGTCCTGGATGGTGCCGCTCCGGTACTACGAGCCGGACATCGCCTACCGCGTGCCCGCCCAGCTCGACATCGCCGACGATCAGCCGATCTACGACATTCCCACGTCCACCGGGCAGTTCCGCCGGATGCAGCGCATCGGCCGCCTGCAGTTCGTGCTGCGCGGCGAATCGTACCAGTTGACCGCGCTGCTGTCGGAGGAGGAGGGACTGTTCGTGCCGTTCCGCGACGAGACGAGCCGCGGCGAGACTTATCCGGCCGGACGCTACATCGACCTGCCGTTCAGCCCGACCGGAATCTACGACCTCGACTTCAACCGCGCCTATCACCCGACCTGCTATTTCGACGAGCAGTTCGACTGTCCGTTCCCCCCCCCGGAGAACCGCCTCGGAACCGCGATTCGGGCCGGCGAGAGACTGCCCCCCGAAGACGAACGCCGGCTGCCGATCTTCACTCCCGAACCGCCGATAGACGCCCCGGGCCGATGACCCCGCTGGGCGTCCGGAGCTCCGGCAGACGGCTCGTGAGCACCGAACCGCTGCTGGGTGTCGTCTTCGACTTCGACGGCGTCATCGCCGACACGGAGCGACTTCATCTGCAGGCCTACCAGGACATCCTGAGCGATCACGGGATGACCCTGTCGACGGAGGACTACGAGGCCCGCTATCTGGGGTTCGACGACGTCGGCGTGTTCACCACGGTTGCGGCCGACCAGGGTTTCACCCTGGCTCCAGGCGAGCTGGAACGGATGATCGCGGCGAAGGGGCGGCGGTACACCGAGCTGGTCGACACCGGCGACGTCGTGTTTCCGGAGGCCCCTGCCTGCATCGAGCGGCTCGCCGGCAATCTGATTCTGGGAATCGCCTCCGGCGCGCTCCACCAGGAGATCGAGAGCATCCTGACCGGCGCCGCACTCCGGGAGCATTTCGCCGCGATCGTCGCCGCCGACGACGTCGAGCATGCCAAGCCGGCACCGGACGGCTATGCGCGGGCGGTGGAATTGCTGAGCGCAAGGCTCGGACGCGCGCCGTCTCCCGGTGGTTTCATCGCGGTTGAGGACTCCCGCTGGGGCATCGAAGCCGCCGTCGCGGCCGGGCTGCCCTGCATCGGCGTCACGACGACGTACACTGCCGAGGAGCTTCCGGGCGCAGCGGCCATCGTCTCGGGGCTTGCCGACATAGACCGACGCTCGCTGGCCGCCGTGCATCAGCGGGTGGTTCAGACACGGGTCGACGTGCGCACGTCACCGGTGCAGAATGGAGACCAGTGACGAACGTGGTCTCCGCGGATTTCATCCGGCGATTCGCCGAAGTCGCCAAGGCGCCTTCCCCCGACCTGGCTCCCGCCGCCCTGGCCATCGCGCGCATCGAGTATCCCCAGCTCGACGCATCGCGATACCTGCGCGCCCTCGACCGCATGGGCGCTGCGGCGGCGGACCGGCTGGCGGCGCTGGGCGACGGCGCAGACCTGCTGCGACGCATCGCCGGAATCAGCGATTACCTGTTCAAGGAACAGGGATTCGCGGGAAACCGGAAGCACTACGACGACCCCCGGAACAGCTTTCTCAACAACGTCATCGATCGTCGCACCGGGATCCCGATCACGCTGGCCCTCGTCTACATCGAGGTTTCCCGCCGGGCCGGCCTCGACAGCGACGGCGTGAACTTCCCCGGGCACTTCCTGCTGCGCGTGCATTCCAGCGATCCGGATGCCGCGTCCAGACTCGGCGAGCAGTTGATCGTCGATCCCTTTCAGGGCGGCACGATCCTCTCCGAGCTCGATTGCCGCAAGCTGCTGCGCTCCCACGCGGGGGACGAGGTCCCGTTCGACCACCGGATGCTGGCGCGGGCCACCAAGCCGGAGATCATCGTCCGCATGCTGGTCAACCTGAAGCGCATCTACGTCCGCATGCGCTCCTTCCCGCAGGCGCACGCGACCACCGAGCTGCTGCTGGCCCTCGACCCGTCGGCCACCACGGAGCTCCGCGACCGCGGCCTGCTGGCGTACCACCTGAACGACTACCCCTCCGCGCTGCGGGACCTGGAGGCGTACCTGCGGTTCTCTTCGCGCGGGAGGATCGGAGACAGCGAGAGAAGCGAGGACGAATCGAGCGAGAACGACGAGCACAAGGAGATCTGGGAGCATGTGAAGGCGCTGCGGCGGCGCGTGGCGAACCTGAACTGACGGCGCGTGCGTTCGGCGCCGCCCCCCGCGGCCGGCGGCACCCGCTGCAGAAGTCGGCCGGAGCCCATCGCCGGCGTTCAACCCGGCCTCGAATGTCTCGTTGACAGATCCGCCCGAGTGTGTTCCATTGGGGACTTGCATCGTGCCGGCGAAGCCCGGCATTCAAGTAGTGTGGCGGGACCGATTCGTTTCTCAGGAGGTACATCGAATGAGAAGCTCGTCGAGGCTCCTGTTCGCTGCCCTGCTCGTCCTGAGCTGGGCACCAGTCGCAAACGCGCAAACCACAACCGGCGGGTTCTCCGGGAACGTCGTCGACGACAGCGGCCTGGTCCTGCCGGGCGCGACGGTCAACCTGCTGCAGGAGGAGACCGGCGCGATCCGGAACACGGTGACGAACGAGGTCGGCGCCTTCAACTTCGCCGCAGTCCAGCCCGGGCCGTACACGGTCCGGATCGAGCTGCCCGGCTTCGGAACCTACGAGCTGACCGGCGCCCAGTTGTCGACCAACCAGCAGTACAACGTCGGCACGGTGGAGCTGTCGATCGCCGCCCTGCAGGAGACCGTCCAGGTCACCGCGCAACGGATCGTCGAGACGATCAGCTCGGACCGCTCGGCGCTGATCACCGAGGAGACGATCGACGCCATCACGGTCCGCGGCCGCGACGTCACGTCGATGCTGCGGATCCTGCCGGGCGTCGGCTACCAGCCCGATCCGGACGCGATCGGCGAGATCGTCATCGGCTCGTGGCTGCCCAACGTCGGCGGCACCCGCCAGGGCTGGAGCACCGTCACCATCGACGGGATCCCCGGCAACGACATCGGCCTGCCGGAGGTCTCCAGCCATTCGATGAACCCGGACGCGGTCGGCGAGGTGAACGTGCAGCTCACCAACTTCACCGCAGACACGGGACGCAACGGCGGCGCGCAGATAAACCTCGTAACGAAAGCGGGAACGAACGAGTTCTCCGGCACCGCCTACACCTACGGACGCAGCGAGCAGTTCCGGAGCGAGGACTACTTCGACAAGCAGGCCGGCATCCCGAAGCCCGATTACCGCTACTGGACGCTCGGGGCCAACGCCGGCGGACCTATCGTGCAGGACAAGGTGTTCTTCTTCTACAGCTACGAGCAGTGGGGAGTGCGCACGCCGCAGAACCTCGCCCAGCTCACCGTGCCGAGCCTGGCGGAGCGGATGGGCGACTTCTCGCAAAGCCTCGATCAGTCGGGGAACCTGATCCCGGTCATCGATCCGTTGACCGGCATGCCGTTCCCGGGCAACGTCGTGCCGGCGGGTCGGATCAATCCCCACGGGCAGGCGCTGCTGAACTGGTACCCCGATCCGAATGTCGACGGGCAGTCGAACTACAACTACCAGTTCCAGGGACAGCAGCGGGCCCCGCGCATCAACAACGTCACCCGGGTGGACGTCCGGCCGAGCGCGAACGACGCAATCTACGCGCGCTTCTCGCACTGGCTGCAACCGACCAGCTCCTGGCGGGGCGGCTGGGAGAGCCTGGAGCGGACGTTCACCTACAACGACTTCGCCGTCGCCACCAACTACACCCGCGTCATCGGCGACAACATGGTGAACGAGTTCAACTTCGGCTGGCGCCATTCGTCGGAGCACAACCCCTGGGCCAGCTCCTTCGACATCAACCGGAACCGGCGCACCGACTCCCACACCGCCTTCCCCGGCGACGACGGCCGCGACAACGGGGGCGACGGGTCCAACACGCAGGGCACGGTGCCGTACACCCTCGCGCAGTGGTATCCGAACAACAACCTGTACGGAATCATTCCGGCGATGAGCTTCGGCGCGCCGATTCCCAACGCCGCGAGCCCGAGCTGGGACTCGCGCTTCATCAACTACGGCAACGACGACCTGTTCAACTTCTACAACGGGCTGTCGTGGACCTCGGGACGCCACAACTTCAAGGTCGGCGCCTACGTCGAGCACCTGACGAACATCGAGGGCAAGGGCGCAAGCGCCTTGGCGGGGAACTACGACTTCAACCGCGACCCGGCGAACCCGTTCGGCACCGGCCATCCGTACGCGAACGCCCTGCTCGGATCGTTCCGGTCGTACCAGGAGAACACCGCGCGGCTGGGACAGCTCGCCAGCCAGTGGATCGGCAACGTCTTCGTGCAGGACAAGTGGCAGCCGATCGACCGCCTGACGCTGGACATCGGGATGCGCTTCAGCAAGTACACGGTGTTCGAGCAGGCGAACCCCTCGGCGTCGTTCCTGCCGTCGCGCTTCGACCACGCGAACGCCGCGCAACTGTACGTGCCCACCCTGGTGGACGGCGTGCGGATGGCGATGAACCCGAACGATCCGACCGACATCCGGCCCGAGGTCGTCATAGGCGCGCTCGTGCCGGGATCGCCCCGCGACAACGGCATGGTGCGCCACGACGACCCGCAGGTGCCGGCCCCGTTCCAGGACCTGCCGGCGATCCTGCTCGAGCCGCGGATCGGCTTCGCCTACGACCTGTTCGGCAACGGCCGGACGGCGCTCCGGGCGAACTTCGGCGTGTTCCACAACACGCAGCAGGCGGGCGCGCTCAGTTGGCGGCAGGCGCTCAACCCGCCGCTCGTCGCGACGCCGCAGGTCTGGTACAACACGATGTACAACTGGGAGACCATCCGGCAGGGCGTGCTCGCCGGCACGGGGGGCATCGTCTATCCGACGGGCACGGTCTACGGCGTCGTGACCGACCACCGGGCGCCGACGCTGTACAGCTACACGGCCGGCGTGCAGACCGAGATCGGCTGGCAGACGGTGCTCGACATCGCCTACGTCGGGACGCGCGCCACCAACCTCCCGCAGCTCTGGGACGAGAACACCATCGAGCGGGGCGCCCGGTTCCTGCCGCAGAACCAGGACCCGACGACCGGCCGGCCGCTGCCCGACAACTTCATGCGCCCCTATCCCGGCTACGCCAGCATCATCATGACGGAGAATGCCGGGAGGTCGCAGTACAACGCGCTGCAGACGCAGGTCAACCGCCGGTTCACGGGCGGCCTGGAGTTCTCGGTCTCCTACACGCTGTCGCAATCGAAGGACCACACGTCGGCCGACATCCTCTACGGGGCCCGCTCGCGCGTGCCGAAGTACGAGAACCGCGACACCTGGTCCTGGGGCCTGTCGGACTTCGACCGGACCCACCTGCTGACGATCAACTACACGTGGGACATGCCGGACCCCGGGGGCGCGGCCGGATTCCTGCTGGACGACTGGGTGCTCTCCGGCATCACGCAGATGGTGAGCGGCGCGCCGGCCATGGTCGCCTTCAGCACCACCGACAACCAGGACATCCTGGGCGGCGGCGACCTGATGCGGCGGTCCACGAACCCGGACGGGCTGGCGAGCATCGACCTGGTGGTGCCGGCCAACATCGATAGAAATTGCGATCTGTCGGCCGGCGGCGGCTCGATCGACCGCTGGTTCAACACGGACTGCTTCAGCCGCCCCGCGGAGGGCGAGGTGGGCAACGTGCGGAAGGACGACTTGCGCCTGCCGGGCTTCTACGACACCGGCGTGCGCCTCGGCAAGCGGATGCCGGTCGGCGACGGGCGGTTCTTCGAGCTCGGCTGGGAGATCTACAACCTGTTCAACCAGGTGCAGTTCCGCAACGTCGACCTCGACGCGCAGTTCGACGAGGCGGGCAACCAGGTGGACTCGCGGTTCGGGCAGGTGATCTCCGCCCGCCCGCCGCGCACCATGGTCTTCTCGGCGCGCTACCTTTGGTAGCGGCGCGCTACCTCCGCCAGGAGATCGCGCCGTAGAACGCAACGCAGTGAGTTCTGAGCCGCAAGGTCCTGGGACGGTGGGGGCTGGGGCCGAACACGGAGCCCTGCGACGGGTTTGGCGGCGATAGCGGCTCCTGCCTGGGGCAGCGTGTCCGGGCGTCGAGCCACTCACGATGGCGGGCGGGACTTCGTGGTCCCGTCCCGCCGTCGCCCTCGCTGCGGATCGCCGCTGCCGAGCTGCCCGGGAGGCTCCCTTTCGCCGGGTCCGTCCCGGCGCAGCTGTTGCAGTTCAAGAGAGCACGGCAGGCCGCGGTTCGACGCCGTCGGCGAGCAGCCGCGGCAACTCGGCCAGCGTCCGGATCACGGGAACGCCGTCCACCGTCTCCGGCGCCTGCCCGGATCTGACCAGCAACACCGCCGCCATGCCCACCCTGCGGGCGCCGGCGATATCGTGCGTCATGCTGTCGCCTACCATGACCCCTTCCGCCGGCAGGGTTCCGACTCGGTCGAGGGCGGCGCGAAAGATGCTCGGGTGCGGCTTGAGGTACCCATGGTCCGATGACGACACCGCGGCCGTGATGAACGGCTCGAGATCGAAGTGGGACTGGAACGACTCCAGGCAGCGGTGCGTGTTGGAGATGAGACCGATGCGGTAGCCCGCTCCGTGCAACGCCGCGAGCGCCGGCGTCACGTCGTCGTAGATCTCGAAGTGATGACACAGAGCCCACTCGTCATAGATCTCCAGAGCGCACGCGTCGATGCCGTCTCCGACCGCGCCCATCTCGGCGAGGACGCGTCCCGCGTAGCGCAGGAACGGCTCGGGCCGATAGACGCCGTCCTGCAGCCGTTCGAGCTCCACGGAGGCCCGTCGGACCGCCTCCTCGAAGCGCGACGCATCGACCTGCAGCCCGTGGCGCGCGGCGAAGGTTCGGTAACCCTCGCCGTCGAAGGCCGGCCCGGGATGGATGAGCGTGAAGTCGACATCGAAGAAGACCGCGTTGACGCGTCGCGCGCGGCCGGTGCGGAAGCGGGCGGCGCGCGGCGCGGGGGGCGTCCCGACCGGCATGAAGACCATTATATTTGCACTACAATTGACATGAGTGGCGTCGTCGGCGCCACGAATGCAGCACCGCACGCCGCCTCGTCATGCCCGACTGGAAAGAGACCCTGAACCTGCCGCGGACCGGTTTTCGGATGAAGGCCGGTCTGCCGACCACCGAGCCGGACGCCATCGCCCGCTGGGAAGAGATGGATCTGTACGGGCAGATCCGGAAGCGCCGCCGCGGGGCCCCCCGCCACGTCCTCCACGACGGGCCGCCGTACGCCAACGGCGAGATCCACGTCGGCACCGCGCTCAACAAGATCCTGAAGGACTTCATCGTCCGGGCTCGCACGATGGCCGGTTTCGACGCTCCGTACGTGCCGGGCTGGGACTGCCACGGTTTGCCCATCGAGCTCCGCGTGGACCGCGAGCTGGGCAAGCGGAAACGGGAAATGAGCGTCGCCGACGTGCGCCGCGAGTGCCGGCGGTATGCGGAGCGCTACGTCGACGTGCAGCGCGCCGGCTTCAAGCGGCTCGGCGTCCTCGGCGACTGGGCCGCACCGTACCTGACGATGCGCCATGCCTACCAGGCGACCATCGTCCGGGCGCTGGGCCGGTTCGTGGAGCAGGACCTCGTCTACCGGGGCAAGAAGCCGGTGCACTGGTGCATCAGGTGCCGCACGGCGCTGGCCGAGGCGGAGGTCGAGTACGAGCCCCATGAGTCGCCGTCGATCTTCGTCGAGTTCCCCCTCTCCACCGAGAGCGTGCCGGCGCTGCGGGCGCTGGCGCCGGCGCTGGCCGATCGCGCTGCGGGCGTTCTCATCTGGACGACGACGCCCTGGACCATTCCTTCGAATCTGGCTGTCGCCTTCCACCCCGAGGTGACCTACGCGGCCTACGAGACGACGGCGCCGGACGGGCGGACGAGCGCGGTCGTCCTCGCCGAGCCGCTGGCCGGCCGCGTGGCCGAGCAGACCGGCCGCGACCTGGGAGCTCCACTCGCGACCTTCCCGGGGAAGGATCTCGAAGGCCTGCGGTTCCGGCATCCGCTGTACGACCGTGACGCGGTCGGCGTGCTGGCCGACTACGTCACACTCGATCAGGGGACCGGCGCCGTCCACACCGCGCCGGGCCACGGCGCCGACGACTTCCAGACCGGCGTCAAGTACGGCCTGGACGTCTACGCCCCGGTGGGGCCGGGGGGCCACTTCACGGACGATGTGGAGCTGTTCGCCGGCATGGGTGTTTTCGAGGCGAATCCCAGAGTGGAGGCCGCCCTCGCCGAGCGCGGCCGGCTCTGGCGCCGTTCCGACCTCGAGCACTCGTACCCACACTGCTGGCGCTGCCACAAGCCGGTCATCTTCCTCGCCACCTCGCAGTGGTTCATCGCGCTCGACCGCGGCGAGCTGCGGCAGCGGGCGCTCGATGCCATCGCGGGCGTCAAGTGGTTTCCCGCCTGGGGCGAGGAGCGGATCCGCAACATGGTGGCCAACCGGCCCGACTGGTGCATTTCGCGCCAGCGGTCGTGGGGGGTGCCGATCCCGGCGCTCTACTGCACGGCGTGCGGTGAGGCGACGTTGACGGCGGCCCTGACCGAGCGGGCCGCGGCGGTCTTCGAGCAGCACGGCGCCGACGCCTGGTACGAGCGCGGCCTCGACGAGTTCCTGCCGCCGGACTTCGCCTGCCCGTCCTGCGGCAACCGGACCTTCGAGCGCGAGCGCGACATTCTCGACGTCTGGTTCGATTCGGGTTCGAGTCACGAAGCGGTGCTCGGGCAGCGGCCGGATCTGGAGTGGCCGGCAACCCTCTACCTGGAAGGATCCGACCAGCACCGGGGCTGGTTCCACAGCTCGCTGCTCGTGGGACTCGGTACACGCGGCGCCGCGCCCTTCCGGGAGGTGCTGACCCACGGCTTCGTCGTCGACGCGGCGGGGCGCAAGATGTCGAAGTCGGTCGGCAACATCGTCGACCCGAAGACGATAATCAAGCGCTACGGCGCAGAGATCCTGCGGCTCTGGGTGGCGATGGTCGACTACCGCGAGGAGGTCCGCCTTGGCGACGAGATCCTCGCCCGGGTAGTCGAGGCGTACCGCAAGATCCGCAACACGCTGCGGATCCTCGTGGCCAACCTGTTCGACTTCGATCCGGCCGCGGACCGCCTGCCCGTCGCCGAGCTGGAGGAGGTGGACCGCTACGCCCTGGCCCGCTATGGCGAGATCGGTTGCAGCATCCTTGCGGCGTACGAGCGCTACGAGTTCCAGCCGATCTCACACGCCGTGAACCACTTCCTGACCGTCGATCTGAGCGCGTTCTACGTCGACATCTCGAAGGACCGGCTCTACACGCTCGCACCGGGATCGAAGGCGCGGCGTTCGGCGCAAACCGCGATCTACACGATGACCGACGGGCTGGCGCGCCTGCTGGCCCCGATCCTGCCGGTCACCACCGACGATCTCTGGCGCTTTCTGCCCGGCCCCCGGGAGGACAGCGTGCACCTGGCCGAGCTCCCCGCGGACTGCGAGGCGCTTGTCGACCGCGACCTGATCGGGCGCTGGCAGCGGCTTCTGGGCCTGCGCGATGCGGTCAACGTCGAGATCGAGCGCCTCCGGCAGCAAAAGACGGTCGGCACCTCGCTGGAAGCGTCTGTTGCGGTGCGGGCGAGTGGGACCACGGCAGACCTGATCGAGCGCTACGCCGGGGAGTTGCCCACGCTGTTCATCACGTCAGGCGCGTCGGTGTCGGCGGATGCCGAGCTGCCGACCAGCGCGGAAGAGGCCTCGGCCGCCGGCGCACAGTTCGTGGAGTCGGACGGCGCGGCGTTCATCGAGGCGCGGCGCGCCGGAGGCATCAAGTGCGGCCGCTGCTGGCGCTACGTCCCGTCGGTGAGCGGCCAGGATCCGGCCGGCCTGTGCAACCGCTGTGTCGATACTCTGTCCGAGACCATGGAAAGTGTCGGTTGAACCGCCCCGCGCCGTCCGGCCCGCTGCGAACGGCCCTTCGCCGTCCGGCCTCGATCCGGACACCGGCGGGGCACCGGTCCCCGCCTTCCCGTCACGCGGCCTGATGCTGGGCATCGTCACCGGCATAGTGCTCCTCGATCAGCTCTCGAAGGCGATGGTGCACGCGTGGCTCCCGCTGTACTCCAGCGTGACCATCATCCCCGGCCTGCTCGATTTCAGTTACGTCCAGAACACCGGTGCCGCCTTCGGGCTGCTGAATGCGGTCGACCTGCCCTTCAAGCGGGCGCTGATGACCGCGATAGGCCTCTTCGCGCTGATCGCCATCGGGCTCTACGCAGTTCGGGTACCGCCAAGTCAGCCACTGGCCCGACTCGGCCTGGCCGCCATTATCGGCGGCGCAATCGGCAACCTGATCGACCGAATCGTGTCGGGCTACGTCGTCGATTTCGTCGACGTCTACTGGGGAGGCTGGCACTTCTGGGCCTTCAACGTCGCCGACGCCGGCATCACTATCGGCGCCTGTTGCCTCATCCTCGACGTGGTCTTCCTGAACGCTCATGTATCCGAGACTGCTTGAACTGGGCGCGATCAACATCTATTCGTACGGCCTGCTGCTGGTGTCGGCGTACCTGCTCGGGCTGCAGGTGGCAGTCGCCCGCGGCCGGGCGCGCGGCCTGGACGGGCAGCGGGTCATGGACCTGGGCATCGCGATCATCGTCAGCGCCCTGGTGGGTGCCAAGCTGCTGCTGTTCATCGTCGAGTTCGACCACTTCACGCGCAATCCCGCCGAGCTGTGGACCCTGGTCCGTTCCGGCGGCGTCTTCTACGGCGGCCTGCTGCTCTCGGTGGCCGTGGCGTTCTGGTACATGCGGCGGCACGCCATGCCGCTGTGGGCGACCTGCGACGCGTTCGCCCCCGGCATCGCGGCAGGACAGGCGGTGGGACGGCTCGGCTGCCTGCTCGCCGGCTGCTGCTACGGCCACCCGACGGACCTGCCCTGGGGCATCACGTTCACCAATCCCCTGGCCGCGGCCAACGTCGGGACGCCGCTCGACGTCAGCCTGCACCCGACGCAGCTCTACGAGTCGGTCGCCTCTGTCGTCATCCTCGGCGTCCTGCTCGCGTTCGAGCGACGGGGCCGCCTCTTCGCGGGCCGGACGTTCTGGACCTATCTGCTGCTCTATCCCGCTGTACGCTTCATCATCGAGTTCTTCCGCGGCGACGCGCGGGGCACCGTCTTCGACGTGCTTTCGACCTCGCAGTTCGTTTCGGTGCTGCTCGTTCCGCTGAGCGTCGTGATGCTCGTCCTGCTCGCCCGCTCGGGCAGCTCGGTGCGGCGACCGGCGGCGCGGGCCGGCGCCTGAGCGCAAGCGACCGCGCCACGGGATCCCACTATGGCCAACCGCGACAGCGGCCGGCCGCTGCCGTCCGAGCACATCGATCTGGAGGTGCCGGCCGATGACGCCGGGTCGCGACTCGATCAGTTCCTGGCGACTCGGCTCGGCGGCCGAACCCGATCGCAGATCCAGCGGCTGATCCGGGAGGGCAGAGTCGATCTCGACCGGACCGCGGCGCGTCCCGGCATCGCCGTTCGCGCCGGCGACATCGTCCGCGTCGAGATACCCGCGCCCACTCCGGCGACGCCAAGACCCGAGGCGCTGCCGCTGGATGTCCTCCACGACGACCCGGATCTCATCGTCGTCAACAAGCCGGCCGGCATGGTCGTGCATCCCGCCGCGGGCCACGCCGACGGCACCCTGGTCAACGCGCTGCTGCACCACGTCCGGGACCTGAGCGGCATCGGCGGCGAGCTGCGCCCCGGCATCGTGCACCGGCTGGACCGCGGAACCTCCGGCCTGATGGTCGTGGCCAAGCACGATGGGGCGCACGCGGAGCTGGCCCGCCAGTTCGCGGACCGGGAGGTGGAGAAGGAGTATGTCGCGCTCGTCTGGGGCCTGGTGCAGCAGGGGCGCCGCATCGACCTGCCGATCGGCCGGGACCCGATGGACAGGAAGCGCATCTCGGTCAGGTCGCGGCGCGCACGGGAGGCGGTGACGCGGGTGGTGACGGCCGAGCCGCTCGACGGCGTCACCCTCGTCCGAGCGGCGATCCTGACCGGCCGCACCCACCAGATCCGCGTCCACCTGAGCGCCATCGGGCATCCCGTGGTCGGCGACTCCGTCTACGGCGGCCGCAGGCGGCACCCGCCGCCTCATCTGCGGGTCGTCCAGCGACTCGACCGCCCCTTTCTTCACGCGGCGCGGCTGGCGTTCACCCACCCGCGGGACAAGCAGCGGATCGTGGTCTCGTGCGCGCTGCCGGACGACCTCGAGGGACTCGCCGAGCAGCTCCGGACCGTCACGCACACAAGGGCGGCCGGACGACACGACCCTGTGCGACACGGCCCCGAATCGGAGGAACCGGCATGAAGGAATGCCCCGCCGCCACACTGGAAAGCCGCGCCATCCACCTGGGACGGGCCTTCCGGACCCTGCAGGACCGCGTTCGGCTGCCGAACGGCCGCGAAACGACCATGGACGTGGTCAGACACCCGGCGTCGGTGATCCTCCTGCCGCTGCCGGACCCGGAGCGGGTGATCCTGGTCCGCCAGTACCGCTACGCGGTGGACCGCTGGATCTGGGAGCTGCCGGCCGGCAACGTCGAGCCGGGCGAGGATCCCGAGGCGGCGGCGCGGCGGGAGTGCGAGGAGGAGACCGGACGGACGCCCGGAACGGTCGAGCGAATCGGGGCGTTCTATCCGAGTCCGGGCTATTGCGACGAGGTGATGATCTTCTACCGCCTGACGGGCCTCACCGTCGCGTCCGACGCGGTGCCGGACGCCGACGAGGTGCTGGAGCCGCGGGTCTTTCGCCTGGACGAGGCGCGCCGCCTCGTCGCGGAAGACCCGTTGGCGGACATGAAGACGGCGCTCGGCCTGAAGCTCGCCTAGGAGTCTGCGCCGCAGAATGCAGCGAAGCGAAGTTCTGCGACGCAGGGTCATGGAGCGGGGGGGATGGGCCGAAACGCCGAGCTAGCGAGGCGTTTTGGGGCTCGAATGCGGCGCGACTCCCGGTCCATGCTACTGGACGGTCTCGTGCACGGCCGCTGCCCCGGCCGAATCTCCGGCACGGTGAGCAGCCGGCGGCGCCGGGAGCAGCGCCAGACCGAGCACCTCGTCGATCATCGACACGTAGTGCACGTCGATCTCGCGGCGCAGATCTTCACTGAGGTCCTCGTTGACGTGCTTCTCGTTCTGCCTCGGGAGGACAACCTCGACGATACCGAGCCGGCGAGCGGCCAGAACCTTCTCCTTGATGCCGCCGACCGGAAGCACGTTCCCGGAGAGCGTAATCTCGCCGGTCATGGCGAGGTCGCCACGCACCGGGCGCCCGGTGAGCTCGGAGACCAGCGCGGTCACCATGGTGACCCCGGCCGACGGCCCGTCCTTCGGGATGGCGCCCGACGGCACGTGCAGGTGCACCTCGGCCTCGCCGTAGAAAGCCGGGTCGACGTCGTAGCGTGCGGCGTTGGCGCGCAACCATGACAGGGCGGCCCGCGCCGACTCCTTCATCACGTCGCCCAGGTGCCCGGTCAGGGTCAGGGTGCCGCTGCCGCTCATCCTGCGGGCTTCGACGAACAGCACGTCGCCGCCTACCGGGGTCCAGGCCAGGCCGATGGCCACGCCGGGACGCTTGGTACGCTCCGCCACCTCTTCGTCGAGGTGCTTGGGCGCACCCAGCATCTCTACGACCGACTCCACGGTGATTTCGACCGCCGACTCGTCTCCCTCGGCCCGCCGGCGTGCCACCTTCCGGCAGAGAGCGCCGATCTCGCGTTCGAGGTTGCGCACCCCCGCCTCGCGGGTATAGCCGCGGATCACGGAACGGAGGGCCTCTTCGGTGAACGTGACCTGCTCCGCCGTCAATCCGTGATTCACGATTTGCCGCTCGAGAAGATGCTCGTTGGCGATGATCAGCTTTTCTTCCTCGGTGTATCCGGGCAGCTCGAGCACCTCCATCCGGTCCCGCAGCGCCGGCGGAACCGGATCGAGGACGTTCGCGGTGGTGATGAAGAGCACCTCGGAGAGGTCGAACGGCAGATCGACGTAGTGGTCGCGAAACGTGGGGTTCTGCTCGGGATCGAGCACCTCCAGCAACGCGGAAGCCGGGTCGCCTCGAAAGTCCATCCCGAGCTTGTCGATCTCGTCGAGGATGAACACCGGGTTCTTCGACTCGGCGCGGCGGAGCCCCTGCATGATCTGGCCCGGCAGCGCGCCGATGTAGGTCCGCCGATGGCCCCGGATCTCGGCCTCGTCCCGCATGCCGCCGAGCGAGACGCGCACGAACTTCCGTTCTATGGAAACGGCGATGCCCTTGGCCAGCGATGTCTTGCCGACTCCGGGCGGACCGACGAAACACAGAATCGGTCCCTTCACCGCCGGGTTCAGCTTGCGCACCGCCAGATACTCGAGAATGCGGTCCTTCGCCTTCTCGAGACCCGAATGGTCGCCGTCCAGGGTCTCCCGGGTGCGCGCCAGGTCGATATTCTCCTCCGTCCGCCTGTCCCACGGCAGGGCAATCAACCAGTCGATGTACGTGCGCGAGACGGTGTACTCGGCCGCGGCGACCGGCATGCGCGACAGGCGGTCGAGCTCGCGCAACGCCTCCTTCAGCGAGGCCTCCGGCATGCCCGCCGCCTCGATCTTCTGCCGCAGCTCCTCGATCTCCTTGGCCTGATCGTCGTTCTCGCCCAGCTCCTTGCGGATGGCCTTGAGCTGCTCGCGCAGCAGGTACTCCCGCTGGCTCTTGCCCATCTCCGACTGGACCTCGGACTGGATCTTCGAGCCGAGCTCCAGCACCTCGAGCTCCTTCACGAGGATACGGTTCAGACGATCCATGCGGGCTCGGACGTCGAGCGTCTCCAGGACCTCCTGCCGGGCCCCTGTCGCCAGGGTCGTCAGGCTGGACGCGATGAAATCGGCCAGCTTCCCCGGCTCCGAGATGTTCCCCGACAGCGCCTGCAACTCGTCGGAGAGCAGAGGCGAGAGTGAAACGACCTGTTGAAAGTTGTTCTTGATGTTCCGCTGCAGGGCATCGATCTCGAGGCGGTCGTCCTCCGACACCACCTCTTCGGCAGCGCGTACCGCCGCGCGCAGGAACGGCTCCGCGGCGAGGACGCCATCCAGCTTGACGCGTGCGAGGCCCTGCACAATCAGCCGCAGACTGCCGTCCGGCAGCTTGAACATCTTGTGGATGTGGGTGATCGTTCCGATGCCGTAGAGATCGTCCCGGCCGGGCTCTTCGACCGAGGCCTCACGCTGCGTGAAGACCCCCACGAGCTGGTCGCCCTCGACGGCGACCTCGATGAGCCGTACGGAACTCTCCCTGGCTACCGCCAGCGGCATGAAGGAGTTCGGGAACAGCACCGTGTCTCGAAGCGGGAGCACGGGCAACTCCGCCGGAACGGATACCTGTCTCTCTGCCGGCGGAGTTCCCGAAGTGTCCGGATGGCCCGGTTCGTCGTTCATCGTAACGGCGCTCGGCGACAGATGCGCCCTGCGGCCAGTCCCCGGGGACCGGCTTCACCCCATGAGGTCGGCGAACAATGATACCGCTCCACGGCGGGCGACATGCACCTCGCGCTCGAGCTCGACCTCCCGAGCCGCCTCGCAATCGGTGCAACGCACCGCGAAGGGCAACGCCCGGAGACGGCGGCTGGAGATCTCCTTGCCGCACTCGTAGCAGTAGCCGAACGTCCCTTCGTCGAGCCGCGCCAGCGCCACGGTGATCTTGTCCAGCGTCTCCGCCTTCATCTGCAACAGGGCGAACTCGATGTCGTCCTGGATGTCGGCCTCGGAATTCTCGGCGGCGTCCCGGACGTCATGCAGCGGCGCCGCCGCCCCTTCGGCTCGCACGTCCCGCATCTTGTGCTGAACCTCCCCGATGATCTCGAGGCGTCTCGCCTCCAGAATGCACTTGAGCTCGTCGTAGCGGGCCTTGTCCATCCGATCCTTCGTCTTCGTCCTCATGATGACGGCTCCTTCCGCCATGGCTCCTAGCAAATTACGTGCCGACGTCCTGTCGAACACGCCCCGCGAAACGTTGACCGGAGGTCGACAGCCGGCTATCGGCGCGGTCACACTCACTTAGACGCACCGATTCCCGGTTCGGTTTCCCCGAATCCGATCGCCGCCCTCTGCAGTGGACAGGCGTCCACTTCAGGCTCGACCGGCGGCGCCCGATGACCACCGGCGTTGATCGGCGCCCCCGGTTGTGCCAAGCTGAAACGCTGAGACGAGCGCAATGGCCAAGCCTGCCTGTCCACTCTGCAGCCGGCGCCGCGCGCGCCGGTCGTGCCCGGCCCTCGGAGAGTCGATATGCTCCGCCTGTTGCGGGGCCAAGCGACGGACCCAGATCGCCTGCCCGCCGGACTGCGTGTACCTCGAATCGGCGACAGCGCATCCACCCGCCGTCGAGCAGCGGCGGCGCGAACGGGATGGAGGCTTCCTCGCGGCGCTCCTGCACGGCATGACCGGGCCGCAACAGCGGCTGACGGCCATGCTGCTCGGGTTCCTCGCCGGCGACCGGCCGGACGCTCCGGGTCTCGTCGATGCCGACGTGGAACAGGCGGCGCTCGCCCTGGCGCAAACCTACGAGACGGCGAGCCGCGGCATCGTGTACGAGCACTCCGCCACTACCGCGACCGCCCAGCGGCTGGCCGCCGACATGAAGCAGGTCATCGATACCGACCGCGGCAACGGCGCCCACATCTCCGACCACTCCACCGCCGGCGTCCTGCGGCGCATCGAAGCCGGAGCGCGCGAGGCGCGGCGAGCCCTGAAGCAGGACGACGACGAGCGAGCCTACCTGTCGATGCTCAGACGCGTCTGGACCTCCGCCGGCTCGACTGCGGGTCGGGAAGCGGACACGGACGCGGAGGACAGACCGTCCCCCGCGGGGCTGATCCTGCCCCCGTAAGGATTCCGGTGATATAATCTTCCGTTTCCAACGCAGGGGGATTCTCGACACGATGGCGAAACGTTGCGAGCTATGCGGAAAGGGGCCTGCCTTCGGCCGTAACGTCAGTCACGCCCACAACGTGACCCGCCGCCGGTTCCAGGCCAACATCCAGACGGTGCGCGCCATCGTCGGCGGCCGGATCAGGCGCCTTCGCGTGTGCACCCGCTGCATCCGCTCGAACCGAATCACGAAGGCGGCTTGACAGCCAGACGTCAAGTGACGCGGATCCCGGTATCCTCCGGCGCTGCGCCTCCGGCCATCGGTCCGTATTCACAGGCCGTCCGGGCCGGCGAGTTCCTGTTCGTCTCCGGCCAGATCCCACTCGACCCCGCGAACGGACAGCTCGTCGGCGCCGATATCGCCGCACAGACCCATCGGGTGCTCCAGAGTCTCGACGCCATCGTTCGCGCCGCGGGCGCGACGCTGGACGACGTCGTCAAGACGACCGTCTATCTCGCGGACATGAACGACTTCGTGGCCATGAATCGCGTGTACGCCACCTACTTCGGCGACCCCGCGCCGGCCCGCGCCGCCGTCCAGGTGGCGCGCCTGCCGAAGGACGCACAGGTCGAGATCGACGCCATCGCCCGGATCGCCGACTGACCCTGCCCTTCTTGTTGGTCCGGCTGCGGGCGCGGAGGCTGGGAGTTCATGCCCTAGCTAGGGCTTCCGATGAACGCGCTCGACTTCCAGCACGCCGGCCACTCCGCGCACGACCTTGATGACGCGCTGCAGATGCTGCATGTCGCTGATGTCGAAGGTGACGCTGATATGGCCATGCTGGTGCTCGTTGGCGGACGCCTCCACCTTGCGGATGTTGATCCGCCTGTCCGCGAGGCATGACGTCACGTCGGCGATCATGCCGCGGCGGTCCTCGACCTGTATGGTGAGGCAGACCGTGAACGCCGACTCGCCGTTCGCCTTGTCCCAGGTGACGTCGATCCGCCGTTCCGGATCGTAGAAGAGGTTCATGACGTTCGAGCAGCTCGCGGCATGCACCGAGACGCCCTTGCCGCGGGTAACGTAACCGACGATCTTCTCCCCGCGGATCGGGTTGCAGCAGCCGGCCCGGAATACCATCAGGTCGTCGAAGCCGCGCACCTTGATCGTGCCCTGGTTCGGACGAAGCACTCGACGCACCACGGTCGCAATGGACGGCTCGGCGTTCTGCCGGTTGCGCTGCTCGCGGGGAACCAGGGCGTCGAGCACGGCGCGGGCGGAGACCTTGCCATAGCCGACGGCCGCATAGAGATCGTCCGGCTTCGGGGCGCTGAACGTGTTGCAGACCCGGGTGACCGCGCGCGGGTCGAGCACCGTCCTGGGCTTGAGATCGAAGCGGCGAATCTCCTTCTCGATGAGCTTGCGACCAAGCTCGACGGCGCGCAGCTTCTCCTCGACGTGAATGAAGTGCTTGATCTTGTTGCGCGCGCGCGTGGTGACGACGATGTTCAGCCAGTCGCGGTTCGGCCGGTTGCCGGCGCGCGTGACCACCTCCACGATATCGCCGCTCTGGAGCGGCGTTCGCAGCGGCACCATGCGCCCGTTGACGCGCGCCCCGACGCACGTGTGGCCGACATCCGTATGGATCGCATACGCGAAGTCGATCGGCGTTGCGCCCCGGGGCAAGGCCTTGACCTCGCCCTTCGGCGTGAACGTGTAGACCTCTTCCGGATAGAGGTCGAGTTTCAGGCTGTGGATGAACTCGCTCGGATCCGGCACCTCCTGCTGCCACTCGAGGAGCTGCCGCAGCCACAGGAAGTACTTCTCGTCCGGTTCGGCTCCGACCCGTCCCTCCTTGTACTTCCAGTGGGCCGCGATACCCTCCTCGGCGATCTGGTGCATCTCCTCGGTACGAATCTGCACCTCGAAGGGAAGCCCCAGATCGCTGATGACCGCCGTGTGGAGCGACTGGTAGCCGTTCGGACGCGGCATGGCCACGAAGTCCTTGAAGCGGCCCGGCACCGGAGCCCAGGTCTGATGAATGATGCCGAGCGCTGCGTAGCAGTCGCGAACCGACTCCGTGATGACCCGCACGGCAATGAGATCGTAGACCTCGTCCAGCGAGATTCGCTGCCGCCTGATCTTCTTCCAGATGCTGAAGATGCTCTTGATCCGTCCCTCGAGCGTGATGATGGGCACACCCGCCTCCCGAAGCTTGGCAACGAGAGTTCGCTCGAGCTTGTCCACCGTGTGCTCGGTCGCCCGGCGGCGTTCGTCCACGCGCAACCGGAGCGACTCGTAGCCGCGGGGGTCCAGGTGGCGGAACGCGAGCTCCTCGAGCTCGTTCTTCACCTTGCTCATCCCCAGGCGGTGCGCGATGGGCGCGTAGATGTCGATGGTCTCCTGGGAGATCTTGAGCCGGCGCTCCTCCCCGAGGTGTCCGAGCGTGCGCATGTTGTGCAGCCGATCCGCCAGCTTCACGAGGATGACCCGCACGTCGTCGACCATCGCGAGGAGCATCTTGCGGAAGTTCTCCGCCTGTCGCTCCTCACTCGACGAGAACGGGATCGTGCTGATCTTCGTGACGCCCTCGACGACGTGAGCGACCTCCGACCCGAAGAGCGCCCGCACGTTGTCGATCGTGGTCAGCGTGTCTTCGACCACGTCGTGCAGCAGACTTGCGGCGATCGCCACATCGTCGAGATGCATCCCGGCGACGAGGCGCGCGACCTCCAGCGGATGCGTAATGTACTGCTCGCCGGACCGCCGGGTCTGACCGGCGTGCTCCAGCGCCGAGAACTCGTAGGCCCGATGCAGCAGATCCGCATCCGTTTCCGGATTGTACGTACGGACCGCTACGAGCAGACTTGCGAAGCTGATCATGGAACCGCCGCCTGAAGGGGACGATACGGGCAGCCGCGCAGGAGGGTCAAGACGCGCGGCTCAGCGGTTGACTTGATATTCCAATTGCTTCACTATAACGGCTCGCTTCAGTTGGGGGACACAGACCGTCGGCGCTGCGGCGCCGTCCGAGGTGGGACCGGGTTGTCCGCGCTTGGCATGGCTCCGCCGGGGGTGCCGGGTCGGGACCGAGTGATCGCGGACGGGATTTCGACTGGCTCATGAGGGAGACAATCATGCAGACGGGACGGACCTTGTTGAGACTGAGCCTCGTTGCGGCAATGGTGATGCCGTTGGTCTCGTGTGGTTTCTTCGATCAGCTCGGCGCCATGCGCACGTTCAAGGAAGCCAATCTCCTGTACGGCCGCGGCGACTACGAGGCGGCGATCGAGGAGTACCAGCACGTGGTCGATGTCGTCAACGCGGATCCCGCCGCGGAACTCTCGCAGGCGATGAGCGTGGCCTACTTCTACATCGCCAATTGCTACGACAACCTGTACACGCCGGCCTTCAGGGGCGAGCCGGAGAACGACGCGTTTCTGGAAAACGCGGTGGAGTACTACCGGCTGGCCGCCGACAATATCCCGAACGCGGATTTCAAGACGCTGTCGATGCAGTACCTCGTGTCCGCCTACGGCCCCGACAAGCTGAACGACCCGACGAGCCGCGCGATGCTGCTGCAGGAGATGATCCTCCTCGACCCCGAGAATCCGGACAACTACTTCGTGCTGGCCCAGCTCTTCGAGGAGTCCGGACTCTTCGAGGATGCCGAAGCGATCATGCTCGAGGTTCGCGACCTGCGATCGGACGATCCGACGGTCTATCTCCAGCTCGCCGGCTTCTACAACCGCGCGGGTGATTTCGACCAGACCATCGACGCGCTGCGCCAGCGCGCCTCGATCGAGCCGGACAACCCGGAAGCCTTCTACACGATCTCGACCTTCTACTGGGAGAAGGCGTTCCGCGACTTCCGGATCACCCAGGAGGAAAAGGCCGAGTACGTGCTGGCCGGCATCGAAGCCGCCGACCAGGCGATCGCGCTCAACGACCGTTACGTCGACGCCCTCGTGTACAAGAACATCCTGTTGCGAATGCAGGCGAACATGAGCGAGGATGTGGACGAGCAGGATGCGCTCATCGCCGAGGCCGACGAGTTGCGTGACCGCGCGCAGCAGATTCAGGACGAGGCGCGTGGCGGCGGCGGCGCCGCGAATCAATAGCGCGTCCAACCCGCCCAGGACACCGGCCGAGGCCGGCCGCCACCAAGAGTGGCGGCCGGCCTCTTTTTTTGCCGGAAGCGTTCCCTTTTTCAGCGCTCCAGGGGCCGGCGCCGTTCCTGGGGACAAGCGGACGGCGGCCGCCCCCCCTCTCTCGGCTGCCGAGACCCGGCGGCGCTCATATCAGGGCACACGGGGGGCGCTGGTGAGGCGCGGGCGAGCGTCCCCGGCGCCAGGGGATCCAAAGGTGCTCCATCCCGCAGATTGGGTACCCAGTCTTCCCGACGCCCGGGACCGATGCTCCGGCCGCGGAAGGGCGGAAGGAGGGCAACGCATGACGAGCCGGGGCGTGACGGGCCGCCGATCCCAATCGGGCTCGAACAGCCCGGGCGGGCGTTCGGTCCATCCCGGGCCGGAACGGGGAGGGAGGAGGACCCTTCTCCTGCCGTACAAAACAGGAAGGCCGGAACCACTGGGTGGCCCCGGCCTTGATTGCCTGCTCGCGAACTGGTCCGAAGGATGCTCTAGCCGACGGGTGCCGCGCCCGCCGCGCGCCGCATGCCCTCGGTGACGATGCCGACCTTCTCGACGCCGGCGCCTCGTGCCGCGTCGATCACGTCGATGATCTCGCCGTAGGTCAATGAGCCGGCACCGGCGATGAACATCGTCTTCTCCCGGCGTGTCTCGAAGATCGAGCGGAGCTCGGACTGGAGCGTCGCCATGTTCATCGGCTGCTGGTTCACGGAGATGCGCCGGTCCGCCGTGTACTCGAGCAGGATCTGGCTGCTGTCCGTCTGTGCCTGCTGTGCGCCCTGCGTCTCGAGCGGCAGGTTGATGTCCAGGCCGCGCTGCCCGAGCGGCAGAGCCGCCAGGAAGATGACGATAAGCACGAGCAACACGTCGATGAACGGCGTGATGTTGATGTCCGAATTCGCGTGGGGCTTGGTTCCCTCGGCGATGGCGTCGGCACCGTGGTGCTTCTTCTTGGCCATGTTCTATTCGCCTCCCCCGGCACCGCCGAGCTCACGCTCGGTGATGAGCGCGACATTCTCGATGCCGGCCCGTTGCAACTGGTCCAGCAACTCCATCACCGACGAGTACTGCGCGTTGACGTCGGCCTTTACCAGAAGAATCCGTTCCAGCTTGCGATCCAGCGCGCTGTTGATCGAGTTGAGCAACTCCTGCTGGGTGGTCTGGACGTTGTCCACGAAGTACCGGCCATCGGAGGTCACCGCGACGGTGGTGTTGTTGTCGTTGTCCGGCTTGTCGCCCGTGTTGGATGCCTCAGGCAGGGTCAGCGTCACGCCAGCCGTCAACAGCGGCGCAATGAGCATGACGATGATGAGCAGCACGAGCATCACGTCGGCCAGCGGCGTGATGTTGATCTCCGAGTTCAGTCCATCGCTCTTTTCGCCGACTGACATTCCCATGGTGTAGCTCTCCTCAAGAGTTCACCGCCGGAGGCAAGAACTTGTGCACCCGGCGGTGAGTCGATTCAGCAACCCGACTACGACTTCTTGATGAAGTAGTCGACGAGCTCCGACGACGAGTTGTCCATCTCGACGGCGAAGTACTCGAGCCGGCCGGTCAGGAAGTTGAAGAACCACACGGCGGGAATCGCCACGAAGAGCCCGATCGCCGTGCCGACCAGCGCTTCGGAGATGCCGCCCGAGACCGCGCCCAGACCGCCGGACCCGGTGGCCGCGATGCCCTGGAAAGCGTTGATGACGCCGAGCGTGGTGGCGAGCAGACCGACGAACACGGCGGTGGAACCGATGGTCGCCAGGATGCCCATGCCCCGCTTCAGGTCGGACGAGGTGAGCGCCGCCGCCCGCTGAATTGCGCGGTGGACGCTGTCGACCACGTCGTCCTTGTGCAGGTCGACGCCGCTGTCCTGCTGGAACTGGTACTCCTGCAGCCCGGCCAGGACGACCTTGCCGAGGTGGCTGTACTTGTAGTCCTTGGACTGCGAGACGCTGATGGCCTCCTTGAGCTTGCCGTCCTTGAGATGCTTGGCCACCTGCGGCGCGAACAGCTTCGACTGGTTCGTCGCCTGAATGAAGGTGAACAGCCGCTCGAAGAACACGCCGACCGACGCCATCGACATGATCACCAGCACGAACATCAGCGCCTTGACAGACCAACTCATCTGCTCCCACAACTCAAGAAAGTCCATAACTGTTCCTCCTGCGGCGCGACGCGTTGGTCGCCAGTCTCTTCGATCGTTTCAGAAATCCCCGGGCCCTTGCGTTACGACAACTGGAAATTGACCGTCACGGTCATGATGACCGGAACGGGCACGCCGTTCAGCAGCGTCGGCGTGTACTGCCACTGCCGGACAGCCGTAATCGCCGCTTCGTCGAGCAGCGGCACAGATCGGAGCACCTTGACGTCGGTCACCGCCCCCGTGGGGCCGATCACCGCTTCGAGAATCACGACGCCCTGCACGCGCGCCTGTTGCGCCACGGGCGGATAGACCGGCGGAACGTCCCGGATCTTCGTCGGCGGGCTGATGTTGCCGCCGACGCGAACCGGCTCCGGCGGCGGAGGAGGCGGAGGAGGCGCAGTCGGCAATCCGCCGACGATGCCGGCCACCACGCCGCCCGCCAAGCCGCCCTCGACGCCTTGCACGCGGTTGATGTCGAAACCGGTCTCCTCGACGATCTGCTCGGGCGCGACGATCGGGGCCGCGTTCGGATTCACATCCAGAACCGGCGGCGGCGCAGCTTCCGCGGCAGCCGGCGGCGGAGGCGGCGGAGGCGGCGGAGGCGGCGGAGGCGGCGCCGCGACGAACGCCATCATGGACGCCGGCGTCGGCAGCGCGTCCATGGCCATCAACGGAACGATCACCACCGCCCCGATCGCGACCACGTGCGCGATGATCGACAGCGGCAACGTGTACCACTTCCGTGCACCGACCTGGATCGACGGGTTCGAGATCTCCCCGAACAGCGCCGGCTCGACCTTCTTCGCCGGTGCCGGTGCGCCCTTCGCCGGGTTGCCCTTGCTTCTCGTGTCAGCCACAGCACGCCTCCTGGCCTGCCGGATCTACGGACGCCGTTTCAGAAGCGCCGATTATAGCAGGCCGCTACTCCGTGTCAACGAGCCGAACGACTTCCCCGCCTACCCCATGTTAGACACCGGCCGCACGGAAACGGACCGCCCGCCCCCGCCCGGCAGGACCCTGCGCACTCTGCCGGCCATCGCTCGCCCGGCACGTGCAGGGTGCGGCATCTTAACCGGCCGGAAACACAGCGTCAACCCGGCCGCTACTGCATCCACAGCACCACGAGCGGCGCGAAGATCACGGCGACGATGGTCATCAGCTTGATCAGGATGTTGAGGCTCGGCCCCGACGTGTCCTTGAACGGGTCGCCCACCGTGTCGCCGATGACGGCCGCCTTGTGGGGCTCCGACCCCTTGCCGCCGTGGTGGCCTTCCTCGATGTACTTCTTGGCGTTGTCCCACACGCCGCCCGCGTTCGCCATCATCAGGGCCATCAGCACGCCGGTGACGAGTGCACCGGCCAGCAGCCCGCCGAGCCCCGACACGCCCAGGACGAAACCGGTCAGCACCGGCGCCAGCACCGCGATCAGGCCGGGAGCCACCATCTCGCGGATCGCCGACCGGGTCGAGATCTCTACGCACCTTGCCGAATCGGGCTCGGCCTCCCCCTCCAGCAGACCGTTGATCTCCCGGAACTGCCGGCGGACCTCCTCGATCATGTCGTTGGCCGACCGCCCCACCGCGTTCATCGTAAGCGCCGAGAAGAGGAACGGCAGCATCCCTCCGAGAAGCATGCCGATCAGCACGTTCGGATTGTCGAGCGCCAGGCTCAGCAGGCCGGGATCGAAGGCGGCGGGTCCGCCTGCCTCGGCGACCGCGGCGTCGGCCGTCGCCCGAAACGTGCTGAACAGGGCCAGCGCCGTCAGCGCCGCGGACCCGATGGCGAATCCCTTGCCCATGGCCGCCGTGGTGTTGCCGACCGCATCGAGGGCGTCGGTCCGCTCGCGCACGAAGGCCTCGCACCCGCTCATCTCCGCGATCCCGCCCGCGTTGTCGGCGACCGGCCCGTAGGCGTCGACACCCAGACTGATTCCCAGCGTCGACAGCATGCCGACGGCGGCAATCGCGATGCCGTAGAGAGCCGCGAGCGAAAAGCTGACGTGGATCGCCAGACAGATGATCAGAATCGGCAGCGCGCACGACATCATCCCCACGCCCAGCCCGGCGATGAGGTTGGTGGCCGGACCGGTCTCGGACTGCTGGGCGATCCGGTGCGCCGGCGGCTTGTCCTTGCCGGTGTAGTACTCCGTGACGTGGCCGATCGCCACGCCGGAGACCACGCCGGACACTACGCACCAGAGCACCGCGAACGGGATGTCGAGCACCGTGACGAGCGCCGCCGCCGCCAGAAAGACGAGCGCGGACGCCACGAGCAGCCCGCGTTGCAGAGCGCTGCCGATCTTCGTCTCGTCGTCCGTGTTCACGACGAACGTGCCGAGTATGGAAGCGAGGATCCCGGCGCCGGCCAGGAGAATCGGAAAGATGACGAGCGTCGACTGCAGCGCGCCGAAATCCGCCTCGCCCACGCCCCAGAGCACATTCGCCGACGCCGCGGTCAGCGCCCAGGCGAGCGCGATGGAGGAGATGATGCTGCCGACGTACGACTCGAACAGGTCCGCCCCCATGCCCGCCACGTCGCCGACGTTGTCGCCGACGTTGTCGGCGATGGTGGCCGGGTTGCGGGGATCGTCCTCCGGAATGCCCGCCTCCACCTTGCCGGACAGATCGCCCGCCACGTCGGCCGCCTTCGTGTATATTCCGCCCCCGACGCGGGCGAACAGCGCGATCGACGAGGCCCCCAGGGAGAATCCGAACAGCGATTCGACGGCCGTCGCCCCGGCGCCGCTCAGCCCCCCGTACAGGTAATAGAGGAGAGCAATGCCGAGCGTGCCGAGGGCCACGACGGTCAGCCCCATTACCGCCCCGCTGGAAAAGGCGACACGCAGCGCGCCGGAGAGGCTCGTTGTCGCCGCGTGGGTCGTGCGCACGGCCGCGCTGGTGGCGGTTCGCATGCCGATCCACCCCGCGGTGGCCGACAGCGTCGCGCCGACCAGGAATGCGACCCCCGTCAGCAGCGACTCGCCCGGCAGCAAGGTCACGAGCACGACGAACATGACGCCGACGAAGCCGGCGAGCACGGTGTACTCCGTCTTCAGAAAGGCCATCGCGCCGTTGCGGATCAGCGCGGCGATGCGCTGCATCCGTTCGCTCCCGGGCTGCCGGTCGTTGATCCGGCCAATCAGAAAGAACGCAAAGGCTGCCGCCAGAACCGGCATCCCGAACCCAAGTACGTAGTACAGTTGCTGCTCCATTCAACCCTCTGCCGCCGCGCGTTCCTCGGCCGCCGTTCCGGATCCTCGACCCTGACAGGCCCACCTGACGCGTCAGGCCTGCCGCTTCTCCTTTTCGATCTCCAAGCGCTCGGCCAGCGCCATGCCGCCCGTGAGGAACACCTGCAACCCTTCCTGCACCGTGAGCGACGGAAACGACACGACCGAGCGGGGGTATATGTGAACGTCACCGAAGTAGACGTGGTTGGTCGGCACGTAGACCGCGACGTGAACCCCCGCCTGGTCCGGCCCCTCGATGGTGAACTCCTTCGTCAGGAACCCCAGCACGAGGCCGCGCTTGGGATCGTCGACGAGGACGACCCGCTTGAAGCCGAGCTGGTTGTCCGGCGAGAAGGCCTCGACGAGCTGCTTGACCGGCGAGTAGATGCCGCGGAACACGGGCAGCTTCATGAGATAGGCCTCGCCACGGCGAAGCAGCCGCTCCCCGAGCACATTGGTCGCGAATACCCCGACGGCCACCACGAGCAGCAGCAGGGTCGCCAGGCCGAAGCCCGGGATCTCGCGGCCGATCCACCGCACGTACACCGGCCCCATCACACCGTCGATGAACTGGAACAACCAGACGAACGCCGCGACGCTGATTACCAGCGGCACGATCACGACGAACCCGGCGATCAGGCTGCGGCGCAGCCACTGCATCGGTCCCACCATGCCCGGAGACCGTCACGAGCGCAAGACCCATACCAGAGCCGTGGCTCCGAGCACGACACGGTAAGCAGCGAACGGATCGAGCGTATGACGCGAAACGTAGCGCACGAAGTACTTCACCGCAGCGTACCCGACAACAGCCGAAGAGACGCCACCGACCGCGAGCAGAGCCAGATCGGCCGACGGAAAACCTTCCATCGCGAGGTCGAGCGATGCCTTGCCGCCCGCGGCCAGAATCGCCGGCACGCCGAGCAGGAAAGCGAAGCGGGCCGCCCGCTCGCGGCGCAGGCCGAGAAACATCGCCACGACGAGCACGGCCCCCGACCGCGAAACCCCCGGGATCAATGCCGAAGCCTGGGCGAAACCGAGACCCAGCGCCTCCCATGGCCCGAGGGTGGTCTCGTCGCGCTTCCGCGGTCCGGCGCGCTCCGCCGCCAGCATGAGGACGGCACCGAGCACCAGCGCCGTGCCCGCAACCGTCACGGTACGCAACTCCTCCGCCAGGAAATCTGCCGCCGCAACGCCGACGACACCGATCGGGACGGTTCCGACGGCAATCGAACGCACGAGCGCAGCCGCATCGCCCGCCCCCCCGAGCCAGGTCCGAGGCCTCACCGCCGCCTGCGCCAACTCCGCCACGTCCCGGCGAAAGTACGCCACCACAGCGAGCAACGTACCGACATGACACGCCACGTCGAACGCCAGGCCGAACCTGACCTCCGTGTCCCAGCCGAAGAACGCCCGGGCCAACAGCAGGTGCGCCGAGCTCGAGACCGGCAGGAACTCGGTCAGCCCCTGAAGCATCCCGAGCAGGGCGGCTTCCAGCGCGTTCACGGGTCGTCGCGGACAAACACCTGGCTGACCAAGGTCCTGCTAGGACGCCCTCGCCCGCCGCGAACGTCGCCTGGACCGCTGCGGTGCCGCCTGCGACGGATTCTCTTCCTCGGCGACGGCCTTCGCGGCCCGCGGCCCTCTTCCGCTGCGCCGCTGGGTAATCGTGATCGCGATCATCGCCGCCACGAAGATCGTCGAGTACGTGCCGCTCATCACGCCGACGAACATCGTGAAAGCGAAACCGCGCAGCACCTCGCCGCCCAGGACGAAGAGCGCCAGCACCGCGAACCCCGTCGTTCCGGACGTGATGACGGTTCGCGCCAGCGTCTGGTTGATGCTGGTGTTCACGAGGTCGGAGAACGTGTCCCGCCGCATGAATCGAAGGTTCTCCCGGACGCGGTCGAAGACGACGATGGAGTCGTTGACCGAATAGCCGGTGATCGTGAGCATGGCGGCTACCACGTTCAGCGACAGCTCGTAGCCGAAGAACGTCAGCAGCGAGAGCGTGACGGCGATGTCGTGCACGACCGCGACGACGGCGCCGACCGCGAAGCTGAAACGGAACCGCAGGCCGATGTAGACGAGAATGCCGGCCATGGCGAAGACGAACGCGTTGACGCCCCGGCGCTGCAACTCCTGCCCGATGACGGGTCCGACAAGCTCCTGACTGATGACCTCGAACTCCCCGAGGTCGCCGGCGCGCAGCGCGTCGATGACCTCGTTCGCCCCCGCCTCCAGACTGGCCCCGACTTCCGGACCGGACAGCGGGAGGCGTACCAGCACTTCGTTCGCTGCGGGATCCCCGTACTGCTGGACGACCTTCTCCTCCACGACGGCGAGAGCGTCGCGCACGGCCCCCTCCCCGGTCGGCTGGTCGAACTGCAGCACGATCAGGGAGCCGCCGGAGAAGTCGATGCCGAGTGGCAGCCCGCCCCGCGCGACCAGCATCACGATG
The DNA here is from genome assembly GCA_963662835.3 of Vicinamibacterales bacterium. Lineage (GTDB taxonomy): Bacteria > Acidobacteriota > Vicinamibacteria > Vicinamibacterales > UBA8438 > WTFV01. The sequence goes on along the minus strand of CAXXVU020000002.1, from coordinate 2,639,648 downwards.
CCCGCCACGATCACCAGGGCCGACAGGCCGAACGCCTGCCAGCGGCGGGCGACGAAATCGATGCGGGGCTGCTTGAACAACAACGCCATCTCAGATACTCAGCGCCGCGACACGGCGACGCGACAGGACCGCCTCGAACAGCGAGCGCGAAACGAAGACTGCCGTGAAGACGTTCGACACGAGACCGAAGAACAACGTGGTCGCGAAGCCCTTGATGGGCCCCGATCCGAACTGGAACAGGAAGGCCGCCGCAATCAGCGATGCGACGTGGGTGTCGATGATCGTGAGCAACACGCGGTCGAAACCGGCCGCCACCGCCGAACGCACGCTCTTCGCCGAGCGCAGCTCTTCCTTGATGCGCTCGAAGATCAGCACGTTGGAGTCGACACCGATGCCGATGGTGAGGATCAGGCCGGCAATGCCCGGCAGGGTCAGCACCGCCTCGATGTAGGCCATGCACGCCATCAGGATCAACAGGTTCAGCACCACCGCCACCACCGCGTTGATGCCGGCCAGCTTGTAGTAGCCGAGCATGAACAGCGCCACCAGCACGAGCCCGGCGATCGACGCCGCGACCCCCGCCCGAATCGAATCGGCTCCGAGGGTCGGACCGACCGTCCGTTCCTCCAGGTACGTCAGCGACGCGGGCAGTGCGCCGGACCGCAGCGTAATCTGCAGATCCTCGGCCTCCTGCTGCGACACGCCCGTGATCTGGCCGCTGTCCGTGATTCTTCCCTGGATGGTCGGCGCCGACCGCACCTGCCCATCCAGAATGATCGCCAGTCCGCGCCCGAGGTTGGCGCCGGTGGTGTCGCCCATCTTCCGGGCGCCCTCGCGGTTCAGCGTGAAGCTCACGGCCGGCTGGTTGAACTCGTCCAGCGACGGTCGCGCATTGCGCAGGTCGCGCCCGGTCACCGCGGCCACCCGCCGCACCAGGTAGTAGAACGGTTCGCTCGACGCCCCACCGGAAGGCTGGGTCGCGACCTCCATGTCCGGCGGCACCACCCCGTTTCTCGTCTGCAGCAGCAATTCCCGGCTCGCCGCCGGCCCTTCCTCGACCAGCTTCAGCTCGAGGAACGATGTCGAGCGTATCAGCGCCTTCGCGCGCGCCACGTCCGAAACGCCGGGAAGCTGGACGAGAATCTGGTCGCCCCCGATACCGTGCGGAGCCACGATCGGCTCGGACACGCCGAGCTCGTTCACCCGCCGTTCGATGGTCTGGAGGGCCTGGCGCACCGCCTCTTCCCGCAGGGACAAGGCCACGGGCCCGCGCATGCGAAAGGTGTACGACCCTCCCGCACCCGGCTCGCGGTCGTAGGACGCGGCCAGCCGTTCGTCCGACAACTGGCGGAATGCGGCGTCGCGCTCGCCCACGATCCCCTCGACCCTGATCGTCGAGGCGTCGACCGCAGTCACGGTCGCCGCCTCCATCCCCTGGAGGGACATCTGCTCGCTGAGCTGCTCGGCGGCGGTCTCGGTCTCCACCTGCAGCGCGTCGCTGGTCTCCACGCGCAGCACCAGGTGCGCGCCGCCACTCAGATCGAGCCCGAGCCGAATCTGTTCCCCGGGGGGATAGACGCCCCAGACCGCGAGCCCGGTAACCGCCACGATGCCGAGCAGCTTCCACTGCAGGTTCTTCTGCATGACGCCCCCTACGAGCCGCTCCCGTCCTGCACCACGGGATCCTGGCCCTGATAGCCGCCGATGGCGCTGCGCGCGATTTCGATCCGCACCCGGTCGGCGATCTGTACCTGCACGGACTTGTCGTGCAGCTTCGTGATCGAGCCGTAGATGCCGCTGGTCGTCACGATCTTCTCCCCCACCTTCAGCGCGGCCTGGAACTCCCGGATCTTGTTCTGCTTCCGCTTCATCGGCAACCAGATGATCACGTAGAAGATCCCGAGGATCAGAATCAGCGGGAGGAACTGGATGAAGGGCCCCGGCTGCTGACCGGCCGGCTGCGCCATGGCGAACAGCGCGTCGATGTCGTGCAGACTCATGGATGCTTCAGAGCTTCCGGGGTTCTCATCCCTGCCGACGGCAGTATGCGTGGTGGAAGGCTTGCCGGAACCGTTCGAAACCGCCCGACTGGATAGCCTCCCTCATCCGCCGCATCGTGTCAAGGTAGAAGTGCAGATTGTGCACCGTGTTGAGCACTGCCCCGGTCATCTCCTTCGCCACGTGCAGGTGGCGGAGATAGGCCCGCGAGAAGTGACTGCACGTATAGCACGAGCACTCCGCATCGACCGGCCGATCATCCTCGGCGTAGGCGGCGGCCTTGATGGAGACCGGCCCCCTGCGCGTGAACAGTTGCCCGTTGCGCGCGTTGCGCGTCGGCAGCACGCAGTCGAAGAGGTCGATGCCGCGGGCCACCGACTCGACGAGGTCGTCAGGCATGCCTACCCCCATCAGGTACCTGGGCCGGTCCGCCGGAAGCAACGCGGCCGTCGTTCCTGCCACGTCGCGCATCACCGGCGTCGGCTCGCCGACGCTCAGCCCCCCGATCGCGTAGGCATGGAAGCCGAGCTCGATGGTCTCACGCGCGCTGCGCTCGCGCAACGCCGCATGCATGCCTCCCTGCACGATGCCGAACTGGAGCTGCCCGGGGGTCGTCATGCCGGCGCCGGCGCCGAGAGGCGATCCGGAAAGCGCGTCGTGCCGCGCCCGCGAGCGGCGGGCCCAGCGCAGGGTCCGCTCCATCGACTCGCGCGCCTCGCCGGCGGACGCCGGCCAGGGCGTGCATTCGTCGAACGCCATGGCGATGTCGCTGCCGAGACGCGCCTGGATATCGGTCGCGATCTCCGGCGTGAGCTCGCGCTCGCTGCCGTCGAGATGCGACCGGAAGCTCACGCCTGCCTCGGTGATGACCCGACGGGCGGCGAGGCTGAACACCTGGTAACCGCCGCTGTCGGTCAGGATGGGCCCCGGCCACCCCATGAAGCGATGCAGCCCACCCCGCCGGGCGATGAGATCGTCGCCCGGCCGAAGGTGCAGATGGTAGGTATTGGCCAGCACGATGCCGGCGCCGGCCGCGTGCAGATCCCGCGGCGTCACCGCCTTGACCGCACCGGTGGTCCCCACCGGCATGAAGGCGGGCGTCTCGACCACGCCGTGCGACGTCGACAACCGGCCGCGGCGCGCCCCTCCGTCGCACGCGGTCACCTCGAACATGCCCTGTGCGTCTCCCGGTCACGTATACTACCGCTTACCTGTGGGGCGGCTTCGCGTTGGCGTCATCTATGGTGGCCGATCGAGCGAGCACGAAGTGTCGCTCGCATCCGCGGGGGCCATCTTCAGCCATATCGACCGGGACCGTTACGATCCGGTTCCGCTGTTCATCGACAAGTCGGGACGCTGGTGCATCGCCGAGCAAGCACCGTCGACCGAGTCGGCGGCTGCCGTGATCACGAGCGCCCGCAAGACCGCGGGCCTGCCGTCGAAAGCGGGCGCCGAGGCACACCTCGTCGCGCGCCCCGCGCAGCACCCGCTCCTCACCATCTCCCGCGATGCCCCGGGCGCCCGCGACGCGAGCGGAATGGATCGCGCGACCGTAGCCGAGCTCGCCCTCGACGTGGTGTTCCCCATCGTTCACGGCCCGTTCGGCGAAGACGGCACGCTGCAGGGGCTGCTGGAGCTCGCCAACGTGCCGTACGTGGGGGCCGGCGTGCTCGCCTCGGCCGTCGCCATGGACAAGGCGGTGGCCAAGGTGGTCCTGCGAGCCCACGGGCTTCCGGTCGTCCCGGGCCGCGTAGTCGGGGGCGTGGAGTGGGAAACCGACCCGGGCGGCGTGGTCGAGCGCATCGAGGCGGCTCTCAGCTACCCCCTGTTCGTCAAGCCGGCGAATCTCGGGTCGAGCGTCGGCGTCTCGCGGGCCGATAACGCCGAAGGTCTTCACGCGGCGCTGGCTCTGGCCTGGACGTTCGACGACAAGCTGGTGGTCGAGGTGGCCGTGCCCTCGGCGCGGGAGATCGAAGTCTCCGTCCTCGGCAACGAAGCCCCCGAAGCGTCCGTGCCGGGCGAGGTCATCCCGTTCGGGGAGTTCTACGACTACGAGGCGAAGTACCTGGACGATCGCTCCGAGATCGTCATCCCCGCGCCCCTCTCCGCCGCGCGAACAGGGCAGGTGCGCGCGCTGGCCATCGACGTATACAGCGCACTCGACTGCGCCGGCATGGCCCGGGTCGACTTCCTGTTCGACGAAGCCGGCGACCGGCTGTACGTCAACGAGGCGAACACGCTGCCCGGGTTCACCGCGATCAGTCAGTACGCCAAGCTCTGGGCCGCTTCGGGACTGTCGTACCCGATGCTGATCGACCGCCTGATCGACCTCGCGCTTGCGCGCCACCGGCGGCGGCAGCGGCTGCGGTCGAGCCTGACGGACGGCCGACCGACCGCGGTGGACGTTCGGCCGCGCCCCTGAGCGGCTGCACGCCGTCCCACACCAGGACCCGCTCAATCCGGTCGCCCGTCTGCAGCCCGTCGACGATTTCCATCCCCGCGACGACCCGCCCGAACGCGGTACGGCGGCCATCGAGCTGGGGCTGCGGCGCCTGCGTGATGAAGAAACGGCTGCCTCCCGAATCCGCGTGGTCGCGCGCCAAGCCGACCGTGCCTCGCAGGAAAGGCTGCTGATTCGGCTCGTCGCGCAGCGTGAACCCGGGCCCGCCGCGGTCGTCGCTCCGCGGATCTCCGCTGTACACCGCCTCCCCCGGGACCACGCGGTGGAACGTCAGCCCGTCGAAGAACCCCTGCCGGGCGAGTATCGTGAAGCTGTCCGCCGTCAACGGCGCGTCCAGCACCGCGAGCTCGATCTCGATGGTGCCGCGCCCGGTCTCAATGTAGACATGGGGAGACACGCGTGGATTGGTCAGGTGCGGCGCAGCGTGATCCACCCGCCGCTGCCCCGGCGCCGGCCTGATCTGCTCTGCGGGATCGGTCTCCGGCTCCAGGCGCGCGAGGTGCGCCGCCGCGCGCACGCGAACCACCCAGTCCCGATCCGCGAGCGCACGACGAAGCGTGTCCCGGACGGCGTCTCCGCCGTTTGCAGCCAGCGCTTCGACGATGGCCGCGCGCGCGAGGAACGACGGGTCGGGCTCTGCGGCATCATAGGCGGCAATCAGCGCGGCTCGAGCCTCCGGTGGGCGCAACTCGCCCAGCAGGCGCGCCGCCGTACTGCGAACGACGACATCGGATGCCTCCAGCCGCTCCAGCAGCAGGCTCGGTGCCGCCGCCACCTCCCCGGCGACCAGCGCCTCCAGCACGTTCGGAACGACTCGCTGATCGGGATCGGCGAGCATGGCCGTCAGCGTGGCCCTGCCGAGCGCCAGGTTCGCGCGACCCAGGGCCTCGGCGACCGCCGCCCGGACACGCCAGTCGGGATCCGAGCCGAGCCCGGACAGCACGAACAGGAACCGTTCCCGATCGGCCCGCGACAGCGCCCGAATGGACGCGGCGCGCAGAGGCGGCCACGGATGGCTCAGCAACTCCACGAAGACCTCGACCGACGCGTCGCCCGCGTGATTCGCGAGCGCCTCGACCGCTACCCGCCGAAGCTGCCGGTCCACCCCCCGGGCGCGGGCGAAACGGTCCAGCGCCGCCACGGCGGTCGGATCGTCGATTGCACCGAGGGCGCGCAGGGCGCTGGACACGACGAGCCGGTCACGCCGCTCGAGGCTGAGCAGCTCCTCGAGCGCCTCGACCGCGCCGGGATCACCCAGCGCCCCGAGCCCCCTCGCGGCAAGAGCCACGCCCGTGCTGCCCTGGACGCCGGCCAGCGTGACGAGGGCCGGCAGGGCGCGGGGATCTTCCGTTCGCGCCAGTGCGTAAGCGACCGGCCACCACCAGAGAATCGGCCGGCCCTCCTCGGTGAGCACCGCCTCGGCGAGCGGTTCGAACGCCTTCAGCTCGCCGAGCGCGTACACTCCGAGACGGAAAGCCTCGACCGCATCGCTCCGGGGATAGGACAAGTCGTCCGGTTCCAGGTCGAAGGCCGCCGACACATGGCGGCCGACCAGCGCCCCGATCGCCGGGGCGGCCGAGCGCACCCCGAGCAGCCCGAGGGCCTGCGCGGCCCGACCCTGAACCAGGAGCGCCGGATCGTCGAGCGCCTCCACAAGAGCGTCCGCGGCGCCGGCGTCACCGATCAATCCCAGCGCGAAGGCCGCCATCTGGCGCACCTGCGCCTCGGAGTCCGTCAGCCGCGCGACCAGCGCATCGACCCCGGCGGACAGCCCGACCCGTCCGACCGCCAGCGCAGCGCGCCGCCGCAGATAAGCCTGCGGCGCTTCGAGCAGCGCCGGCAGATCGGGACGCAGCAGCGACGGGCCGGCCGGCGGGACGGCAGTCGCAGTCACACCGGCGGCGGGAGGCGGAACCGGGTCCGCGAGCCGCCGCTCGTCCTCCAACCGCAGAATCCACGACAGGGGGTTCGGTGCCTCGACAAGCGCGGGCACCGCAGCGGGCGGCGTGGCCGCACACCCCGCGACGAGGACGAGACTGGCGGCCAGCGATGCGCGAGACATGGGGACGAGGCCGGAGAGACGCGATCATAGCATGTGGCATTGTCTATACTCGGCCCATCGTGGACTTCCGGCACATCGCGATAGAGGGCCCCATAGCCGTCGGCAAGTGCGCCCTCACCGAGCGCCTCGCGGTGCGGCTGGACGCCGGTATCATGCTCGACGATACGGAGAACCCGTTCCTCGCCGACTTCTACGCGGGTCGCCCCGGCGCGGCCTTCCAGGCCCAGCTCTTCTCGCTGCTCGCGCGGCATCGTCAGCAGGTTGCGCTGCGCCAGTCCGATCTCTTCAGTCGCCTGACGATCTCCGACTACCTCTTCGACAAGGACAAGATCTACGCGTACCTGAACCTCGACGACAACGAGCTCTTCATCTACCAGCGGCTCTTCGACCTGCTGGCTCCGGACGTCGTCACGCCGGATCTGGTGATCTATCTCCAGACGCCCACGGACCTGCTGCGGAAGCGGGCGCGCGCCCAGGAAGCCGAAGGCGCGACGTCGACCCCCGACGACCGCTACCTCGGGGAGTTGAACGAGGCGTACCACCATTTCTTCTTCCACTACACGGCAGCACCCCTCCTGGTGGTGGAGACGTCCGAGTTCGACCTCGCGTGGGGGGAGAGCGCGCTCGACGATCTACTGAAGCAGATCGACGGCATGGGCAGCCGGACGCGCTACTACGTGCCGCGTACCACAGCCCCGTAGCGACGCCGCCGCAACCGGATCCGCCGCATGGCCAGCCCGTCTCCCGCCGGCCCGCCGTCCGAAGATCCTCTCGAGTACCTCTTCGGTCTGCAACGGTTCGGCATCAAGCTCGGCCTCGACAGCATGCACACGCTCAACCGGGGGCTGGGGAATCCGGATCGGCACTTCGAATCGGTTCTGATCGCGGGCACCAACGGCAAGGGGTCGGTCGCGGCCATGGTGGAGCGTGGACTGCGCGCGGCAGGCTACTCCACCGGCCTTTATACCTCGCCGCACCTGATCGAGCTCGACGAGCGATTCGCGGTCGACGGCCGTCCCGTCCGCAACGCGGCGCTCGTGGCGGAAGCGGCCCGCACTCGGGACGTGATCGAGCGCCTCTGCGCGTCCGGGCGACTCGCCCACCCGCCGACGTTCTTCGAGGCGACGACGGCGCTGGCGCTCTCGCTCTTCCGCCGCTGCAGGGTCGACGTGGCGGTACTGGAGGTGGGCATGGGCGGCCGCTTCGACGCCACCAACGTGGTGCGGCCGCTGGCCGCCGCCATCCCGTCGATCGATCTGGACCATCAGCAATACCTGGGAGAGACGCTCGCCGAGATCGCCTTCGAGAAGGCAGGCGTCATCGAGCCGGACACGGTCGTCGTCAGCGCCGAGGGCAAACCCGAGGCGCGCGACGTGCTGCAGCGGGAGGCGGCCGCCCGCGGCGCGAGGTTCGTCGACGCCGGGGCGGAAGTCGACGTCTGCTGGCGCACGGACGCCGGTCTCCTCCGGATCGAGTCGTTGACGACCCCCCGTACCCGATACGGGCCGCTGACCCTGGCCCTGCGGGGCCGACACCAGCTCCGCAACGCGGCAGTGGCCGTCCGCCTGCTGGAAGAACTGGCGCAGGCCGGGCTCCGAATTCCGAGCAGGGCGGTAGAGCGGGCGCTGGCGGACGTGCGCTGGCGCGGGCGTCTCGAGCTGGTCGACTGCGCGCCCGGCCGCCGTCTGCTGCTCGATCCGGCCCACAATGCGGCCGCCGCTGCAGCCCTCGGGGAATACGTCACCGAGATGTATCCGTCCGGCCTGCCCTTCGTGTTCTGCGCACTCGCGGACAAGGACGCCGCCGGAATGCTCGAAGCGCTCGGCGGCGCCTTGAGTCGGATCATCTGTACTCCAATCGCCAGCCCGCGGGCCGCATCGGTAGCGGACCTGCTCGCGGCGGCACGCGGCAGCCGGGGCGAGGTTCCCATCGAATCGGCGGCCTCGCCCGTTGCGGCGATCCGCTCCGCCTGGCGGGCCGGCCCCGTCGCTGGGGTCGCCGGCTCCGTCTATCTCGTGGGCGAGGTCCTGAACGCGCTGGACCGCGGCGAGCTGGCGGCGGCGCGGGAGTAGAATCAACTACTGGATGTGCGCAGTCCCGGGAGTCAGTGGCCGCAGCCGCCTGGGTGCCGGCCGGAGTCGGCGGCGAAGATTGGTGCAGCTTCGACTGGCCGGACCGCTCGCCATGCTGCTCGCGCCGCACGTGGCGTCGGCGCAGCTTTCTCTCGATCTGCCTTTCGACCACAGGCAGTTCAATCTGCAGATGATCGGCGCCGACCACCTGCGCCTGACCGGCGAGGTGGAGCTGGAGGGAGACGACTTCGACTTCTATGCCGATCGGGTGGACATCTACGTGGAGACGCCCGCAGAGGCGTCCGGGGATCCGCCCGCCGCAGGCGCGCCCGCCGAGGCGGAGACGGTCGCGGACGGCGGGGAGCCTGCCGGGGACGAAGCTCCCGGCGAGGAGGCCGAGGCCCCCGCGCTGCGCCTCGTTGCGTCGGGCAACGTCGTCTTCTCCGCGCCCGAGGTGCGCCTCTCCGCAGACCGGGTGGAGTACTGGACGATCGACCAGACGGCCGTCTTTCACGAGGCCTACGGCTGGATCGATCTGGGCGACGAAGTCGACCGCAGCATGTTCGGCACGCAGGAACCGGACCTGTTGTTCCATGGCCAGATGATCGAACGGACCGCCCCGCGCACCTACCGGATCACCAAGGGCGCGTTCACGAGCTGTCTTCAGCCGACGCCGCGATGGCAGCTCGTCGCGACTTCGTTCACGCTCAATCTCGACAGCTACGCCCTGCTCCTGAACGCGGTTCTCAAGGTGAAGGGCGTGCCGGTCTTCTACCTGCCGGGCATGGTCTACCCGATCCAGGAGGACGGCCGGGCGACCGGATTCCTGATGCCGACGTTCGGGGCGTCGCGGTACCAGGGCTCGAGCCTGAGCAACGCCTTCTTCTGGGCAATCAGTCGCAGCCAGGACGCCACCTTCTACCACGACTGGTTCACCCAGCACGGCGGCGACGGCCGCGGCGCCGAGTACCGCTATACGCGCGGCAACGGGTCGCAGGGCGACTTTCGCCTGTACCGCCTCAACGAACCCGAAGCGGAGATCGCGTCCCGGGGCGGCACCCAGACCCGGAATGCGAGGCGGAGCTACGAGTACCGCGGCAACGTCCGGCAGGGCCTGCCGTTGGACTGGACCGCCCGCGCCCAGATCGACTACTTCACCGACATCGACGTCCGGCAGACCTACCACGCCAACGTCTTCGACGCCTCGAATTCCCGCCGCTCCGTCTCCGGCAACCTGAGCGGCCCGATCGGCGATTACGAGCTCAGCGGCACCTACGACTACAGCGAGACCTTCTTCGGCACGGATGCGGCCCTGAACGGCTCCAGCCCGCGCATCGGGTTCGGCCGCGGCAAGACCGAGCTGTTCGGAACGCCGCTGTACTTCTCCTTCGACGCCGAGTACGCCAGGCTGCTGCGCCGGTCGCGGCGGCAGCGGAGCGGCGTGCTGAACGAGGTCGATTCGGGGCTCGGCCGGTTCGATCTGTACCCGGCGCTGCAGTTTCCGTTCAACCGCTGGCCCTTCCTGAAGATCGATTCGACGGCGGCGTGGCGGGCCACCTACTGGGACGAGAGCCTCGTCGGGAGAGAGCAGGTCCAGGTCGGGGTGGGCCGCCAGTTCTTCGAGCTGTCCACGCGCGCGACCGGTCCCTCCTTCATCAAGATCTGGGACACGCCGAACAGCGGATACTCCGAGCGGATGAAGCACCTCATCGAGCCCTGGGTGGGCGTCTCGCGGGTGAGCGCCATCGACAACTTCGATCGCATCGTCCGCATCGAAGGCATCGACTCCATCGTCGGCAACGTCGTCGAGTACGAGTACGGGGTCGACACGCGCCTGTACGCGAGGGTCTTCGAGGGCGGACCGGAATCGGTCGCCCGCGAGATTCTCTCGGCCTCCATCACGCAGAGCTACTACACGGACGAGCGGGCCGCGCAGTACGACCGCAGCTTCCGCACGAGCTTCAGCGGAACCCCGCCGAGCAACTTCTCGCCGGTCTCGCTCATCGTGCGCGCGGAACCCACCCGGAGCCTGGGCGGTACGGTGCGCATGGAGTTCGACCCCGACTTCGGACGCCGGGCGTACATCCCCCGCCCGCTGCACATGGGGTCGATGCGAACCATCTCGGCGGAAGGCAACTACGAGATCGGCGGCTGGCTGTCGACCAGCGGCGGCTGGAGCCAACGCCGCTTCATCGAAGGGCTGCCCGGATTCGACAACCCCGCGCGTCTCGACAACTACATCAACTCGAGGACGTCGTTCGCCACTCCGGACAACGAGTTCGGCGGCCTGTACGACTTCAACTACGACATCCGGCGGGGGCGGTTTCTGGCGCAGATGATCCGGATCTACTACAACGCCCAGTGCTGCGGCCTGCGGGTGGACTACCAGGTGTTCAACTTCGAGGGTCTCGGCACGCGGGCGCTCATCGAGCAGGACCGCCGCTTCACGCTGTCCTTCACCCTCGCGGGACTGGGCACGTTCACCAACAACTTCGGCGGGGTCGGGGGCGGCTACCGGTAGCGGGCGCAAGGGCGGCGAACGCGGAGCAACAGGACATCGCGCAGCGCCCATGGCTGAACCCGTGCTCGTAACCGGAGCGGCCGGCTTCGCGGGCCGGCACCTCGTCGCGCTGCTGCTCGAAGAGCGGCCGCGGCCGGAGATCGTCGGCTGGCGGCGTCCCGGTCCCGCCGTCGACAGGCCTCCGCAGCCGGCCCGCGCAAGCCCCGCGCCGATAGTCTGGCGGGAGGTCGACGTGCTCGATCGCGTTGCCGTCGGCCGCGCCGTCGCGGAGCTGCAGCCCCGGCAGGTCTACCACCTTGCCGGCGTCGCCGCCGTCGCCGGCTCCTGGGACGATCGCGTCGCGACGTTGCGGACCAACACGATCGGCACCGAGCACCTCCTGGCCGCGCTCGAGCGCCACTCCCCGACTGCGCGGGTCCTGGTTCCCGGCTCGGCGCTCGTCTACCGCCCTCACGACGGACCGCTGAACGAGAACGCGGCCATCGGTCCGCTCAGTCCCTACGGATTGAGCAAGCTGACGCAGGAGATGCTGGCCGCGCGCTATGCAGCCAACGGCTCGCAGGTGGTTCGAACGCGTTCCTTCACACACCTCGGCCCCGGCCAGGACCCGTCGTACGCCGCCTCGAGCTTCGCCTGCCAGATCGCGAGCATCGAAGCCGGAAAGGTCGAGCCGACGCTGCGGGTCGGCGACCTGGGCGCCCGGCGAGACCTGCTGGACGTGCGCGACACGGTCCGCGCCTACCGCGCGCTGATGGAGCGCGGCGTGCCCGGCGCCGTCTACAACGTCTGCTCCGGCTCGGTCCACCGCATGCGCGACGTGCTGGAAGGGCTCCTGGCACTGGCGCGTGTCCCGATCGAGGTGCGCGTCGACCCCGCGCGCCTGCGTCCGAGCGACTACCCGCTGCTACTCGGCGATCGTGGACGGGTCACCGCGGAGGTCGGGTGGGAACCCCGAATGGGCCTGGACGAGACGCTCCGCGACCTGCTCGACCACTGGCGCGCCCGCCTCGGCTGAAGCGGGGGCCGACCGGTTGACAGGTAGAGCCGGCCTGCGGGATGATTGGCGAACAAAAAGCGAATCCATGCAGCAAGCCGCCCTCTTCGATCTCGGGACCAGGCCGACCACCCGCTCGGCGGCCGCGGCGGTGCGACGGGCCGGCGCCGCCGGTCCGGGGGACGGCGTGCTCCGCACCGGCGGCACGACCTACCAGGAAATCACCTGCCGCTCGGCCCTCAATCGCGTGGAGGGAATGCCCTTCCGCTGGACGCTGAACCCCTACCGCGGCTGCACCCACGGCTGCCACTATTGTTTCGCCCGCCGCTACCAGTCGCAGTTGGAGCTCGGCGCGGGAGACGATTTCTCGTCGGTCGTCCTCGTCAAGACCAACTTCGCGGACGTGCTCGCACGCGAGCTGTCGAGACGCGCTCTCGGCGGCCGGACGATCGCCCTCGGGACCGCCACCGACCCGTACCAGCCGATCGAGGGCCGCTACCGGCTGACCCGCCGCGTGCTCGCCGCGCTGGTCCGCCATCCCACGCCGGTCGGGCTGATCACCAAGGGAACGCTGGCCGTCCGCGACACCGACCTGCTGGTCGAGCTCTCGCGTCGCACGCGGTGCAGCGTGACGTTCAGCCTGCCGACGGTGGACGAGGAGGCGTGGCGGGCGCTCGAACCGGGAACCGCCCACCCGCTCCAGCGCTTGCGCGCGGTACGACGGCTGCGCGACGCGGGCGTCGACGCGGGCGTTCTGATGGCGCCGATAGTGCCCGGCATCAGCTCCCACCCGGCGAAGATGGAGCGGACGCTCAAGGCGGTCGCGGACAGCGGCGCCGCCTACGTGGGCTCGATCCTCCTGCATCTGGAGGGCGGCGCGCGGCGGCACTTTCTCGAGTTCCTGGCGCGCGAGTACCCCCAGCTCGTCGCCGGCTACGGACGTCTCTACGCGGGAAAGTACGCCGCGGCGCCCTACGCGACGCGTCTCGGGACCGTCATGGGCGTCCTGAAGGCGAAGTACGGGCTGCGGAGGGAACCGGCGCCGGCGGCCGAGACGCGTGACGCCTCGCACGGCGCGGCCGGGGCGATGCCCGGCCGCGCCGCCGGGCCCTCGGCGGCGACTCCGCTCAGATCGTTCCCAGCAGCGCCTGGATGCGCTGCTCGGTCGGCGGGTGCGTGCTGAAGAGCGAGAGCATTCCGCGGCCCGACAGCGGCATCATGATGAACATGTGCGCCGTGGCGGGATTGGCGTCCAGAGGGATGCGCTGCTGGGCCGCGTCGATCTTCTTCAGCGCGGCGGCCAGGCCGTACGGGTTGCCCGCGATGGCCACCGCTCCCCGATCCGCCGCGAACTCCCGCGACCGCGAGATGGCGGACTGGATGAGCATCGCCGCCAGGGGCGCAACGATGATCGTCGCGAGCAGCGCCAGGGGGTTGGAGCCCTCGCCGTCGTCCCGCCCGCCGAACCCGCTGAAGATGAAAGCCCATTGCGCCATGCGGGCCACCATCATGATGGTGGCGGCCACCGTGGCGGCGACCGAGCCGATGAGGATGTCGCGATGCTTGACGTGCGCCAGCTCGTGCGCGATCACGCCCTCGATCTCGGGCTCGTCGAGGAAGCGCAGCAGCCCGGTGGTCGCCGCGACCGCCGCGTGCTTCGGATTCCGTCCGGTGGCGAAGGCGTTGGGAGAGTCGTCCGGGATGACGTAGACCTTCGGCATCGGCAGGTTCGCACGCTGCGCCAGGCGGGCCGTCATCCGGTGCAACGGATGGTCCGGGCCGACCGGCTCCGCGCGGTACATCCTGAGCACGATCCGGTCGGAAAACCAGTAGGAACCGAAGTTCATCGCCACGGCGATGACGAAAGCGAACATCAACCCGCCGGAGCCGCCCAGCCACTCGCCGAGCGCAAGCAGCAGGCCGCTGAGCAGGCCGAGCAGCAGAGCGGTCTTGACCGTGTTCATGCGATCCTCCTGTATCGATTCTACCCGGCGCCGGCGGCTCCGGTTACGCCCCACCCTGTCTTGCCGCAGGTTTGCCCCATTCTACGGCGCAGCCCCCTGGCCGGAGCGTGCGATGAGCCCGGCCACCAGAGCGGCCCGCCAAGTCAGATCGGCGGTGACGACATGCTCGTCCAGCGCATGCGCACCATCGCCCGCCGCGCCCAGGCCATCGAGAGTAGGGACGTCGAGCGCGCCGGTGAAGTTCCCGTCCGAGCCGCCCCCGGTCACCCCCTCGCCGAGCTCCCGCCCCATCTCGGCCGACACGGTTCGGGCGACCTCGTAGAGGCGGGCCACGGCGGGCGTCCGCTCGAACGGCGGCCGGGAGAACCCGCCGCCGACCTCGAGACTCGTTCCGTCGAGAACAGGCCGCAGCGCCTGCATGCTCCGTTCGAGCCGGCGGGCGTCGTCCAGGGTCGCGGCGCGCGCGTCGATGACGGCCCGGGCGTGCTCGGCCACCACGTTGGGCCGGTCGCCCCCCTCGATGAAGCCGACGTTCAGGGTCACCCCCCGCGCGTGGTCCCGCAGCGCCCCGACCGCGGCGATCTGCGCCGCCAGCTCGTCGATCGCGCTCGCGCCGCGTGTCGGGTCTATGCCGGCGTGGGCCGCAACGCCCCGGACCCGCAGCTCGAACTCGCCGCATCCCTTGCGGCCCGTCTTGACGGCCCCTCCCGGCAACGCCGGCTCCAGGACGAAGACGGCATCGCTACGCCGGGCCTCCTCCTCGATCAGGCCGCGCGACGAGCGGCTGCCGCACTCCTCGTCCGCCGTCCACAGCATGACGACGCGGAGATCGGACAGCCGGCCGGCCGCGGCCAACGCCCGCACCGCGAGCATCCCGATGACGATGCCCGCCTTCATGTCGAACACACCGGGACCGTACAGGCGGCCCTCCGACTCGCGCAGCGGCATGCGCTCGAGCTGCCCGACCGGCCAGACCGTATCGAAGTGCCCGAGCAGCATGACCTGCCGCGCCGCCGCACCGGATCCGAAGGTCGCCCGCAGGTGCGCGCCGCTCGTCGGCGACGGGATGCGCTCGACGGTTCCGTCCATCTCGCGGAGGTGTTCCGCCAATCGCTCTCCGCAGCGATCGACGGCGGCCGGATCCGTCGTCGGGGACTCCAGACGGACGAGCTCGGTCAGCACCCGGAACAGCCAGTCGTAACCGGCATCGCAAGACTCACGCAGGGTCGGCATGCGTCATAATACGGCCGTGACGAACCTGCGCGCCTTGCATGTCGCCTGCGTGATGCTGCTGGTGGGCGCAACGACCGTTCCGCTGCCCGCGCAACGCCAGCCGGTGCCGCGCCCGTTCCCCACTCCCGAGACGGCGCCCGCGCGGCCCGCTCCCGCGCCCGGAGCCGACGCGGCAGCCCAGCCCGCGGCCGACGCGGCAACGCCGCCGGTGACCGCCGCGGATGCGCCGACCGAGGCTACCCTCGGCGTGCCCATCTATCCGAGCGCGCGGTACATCACGTCGTACGACGCCGGCCGCGGACAGCGCTTCCACCTGTTCGGCACGAGCGCCCGGTTCGCGGACATGGTGCGCTACTACTCGGTCGTGTTGCGCGAGCGCGGCCGGCGGGTGTACGACGCGCCGCCGATCCACCAGTTCGAGACGGCGCGGTTCCGCGACAACCAGATGGACTTCCGGCCCAGCGTCACGGTCAAGGACTACGCCTGGAACGGCGCGGCCGGGTACATTCACGCCGCGCCCGGGGCGGACGCTGCGACCTTCCCGACGATCATCCAGATCACCACCTTGCCGGAAGGCATGCCGAGCCGCTAGCGGGCTGCCGGGCTACTTGGACGGCACGTAGATCTCCCGCCGCTCGCGGAACTCGGCCGACTTCTCGTCGAGGCCGACCTTCACCGCCTGCTCCTCGCCGACGCCCCGCTCGGCCGCGTAGTCGCGGATCTGCTGGGTGATCTCCATGCTGCAGAACTTGGGTCCGCACATCGAGCAGAAGTGCGCCACCTTGGCGCCATCGGCCGGCAGCGTCTCGTCGTGGTAGGCCCGCGCCGTCACCGGGTCGAGCGCGAGGTTGAACTGGTCCTGCCAGCGGAACTCGAAGCGCGCCTTCGACAGCGCGTCGTCCCACGCCTGCGCGCGGGGATGCCCCTTGGCGAGGTCCGCGGCGTGGGCGGCTATCTTGTAGGCGATGACCCCGGCCTTGACGTCGTCGCGGTTCGGGAGCCCGAGGTGCTCCTTGGGCGTGACGTAGCAGAGCATCGCCGTGCCGTACCAGCCGATCATCGCGGCGCCGATCGCCGAGGTCAGGTGGTCGTAGCCCGGGGCGATGTCGGTCGTCAGCGGCCCGAGCGTGTAGAAGGGCGCCTCCTCGCACCACTCGAGCTGCTTCTCCATGTTCTCGCGAATCAGGTGCATGGGGACGTGTCCCGGCCCCTCGTTCATGACCTGCACGTCGTGCTCCCAGGCGATGCGGGTCAGCTCGCCCTGGGTCCGCAGCTCGGCGAACTGCGCCTCGTCGTTGGCATCGGCGATGGAGCCGGGCCGCAGACCGTCGCCGAGGGAGAACGACACGTCGTAGGCCTGCATGATCTCGCAGATCTCGCGGAAGTGGGTGTAGGCGAAGTTCTCCTGGTGATGAGCGAGACACCACTTGGCGTGAATCGATCCGCCCCGCGATACGATCCCGGTCATCCGCCCCGCCGTCAGCGGGACGTACCGCAGCAGCACGCCGGCGTGCACCGTGAAGTAGTCGACTCCCTGTTCCGCCTGCTCGATCAGCGTGTCGCGGTAGATTTCCCAGGTCAGCTCCTCGGGGCGCCCGTCGACCTTCTCGAGGGCCTGGTAGATGGGCACGGTGCCGACCGGCACCGGCGCGTTGCGGACGATCCACTCGCGCGTCTCGTGGATGTCGTCGCCGGTCGACAGATCCATGATGGTGTCGGCGCCCCAGAGCGTCGCCCAGCGCAGCTTCTCGACCTCTTCGTCAATCGACGAGGTGACGGCGGAGTTCCCGATGTTGGCGTTGATCTTCACCAGGAAGTTGCGGCCGATCGCCATCGGCTCGAGCTCGGGGTGGTTGACGTTGGCCGGGATGATGGCCCGGCCGCGGGCCACCTCGGCGCGGACGAAGTCCGGCTCGAAGCCCTCGCGCAGGGCGACGAACTCCATCTCCGACGTCACCTCTCCCTTGCGGGCGTAGTGCATCTGCGTCGCGGCTCCGCGCCCGCGCACGACCGGGCGGTGCAGCGAGGCGGGTATCTGTTCGGATCCGTGCGCGCGGCCCGCCGGCACGACCTCCTCCACATCCCCCCGCGCGGCGATCCAGTCGCGGCGCAGCGGCTCGAGGCCGGCGCGAGCGTCCGTCTCGTGCGGACCGCTCGTGTCGTACACCTGCAGCGGGGCCTCGCCGTCGGACAACGTGATCTCGCGCACCGGGACACGGACGCGCTCGCCCGCGACGTACACCTTGCGCGAATTCGGAAAGGCCTCGGTGAAATCGGATTCCACGGAAGGCATGGAAGCGGCGGGGCTCGCCATGAGTCGCTCCTTGATGGTGAAGTGCGAACGAATATAGCACGCGGCTCCCGCGCGCCATCCGCGGCGACCGACGGACTGCCCGGCAGGATGGGTTGGGCGATGAGCGGATACCGCGGCGCCACATCGATGTCGCGTTCGGCGACGATTCTCGAGCTATATCTTTCTCAGCACGACGCACTTCAGATACGAGGTCTCGGGCACGGTCGCCAGCACCGGATGGTCGCGGCTCTGCAACCGCTTCTCCACGACGCGGACGTCCGCGCGGGCGTCCGCGGCGGCGTCCGCGAGCATGCGGGTGAACGCAGGCTCGTCGACATGGTACGAGCAGCTCGACGTGACGAGCGTACCCCCCGGCGCGAGGATCTTGAGCGCGCGCAGGTTGATCTCCTTGTAGCCGGCGAGCGCCCGCTCGACGGCTCCCCGGTTCTTCGCGAACGCCGGCGGATCGAGCACGATCGTATCGAATCGCTCACCGGCCCGGTCACAATCGCGCAGGACATCGAAGACGTTCGCCGCGCGGGGCCGCACGTTGGCGGCGCCGTTCGTTTCCGCGTTCCGCGCGACGGCCGCCGCCGTGCTCTCCGACACGTCGACCGCCACCACCTCGTCGCAGGCCGGCGCCAACTGCAGCGCGAACGCGCCGGTGTAGCTGAAGCCGTCGAAGGCCCTCCCGCCGGCGTGGGCCGCCGCCGCGACGCGGTTCTCGCGCTGATCCAGAAACAGGCCGGTCTTCTGTCCCCGCCACGGATCGACGGCGAGACGCACGGCGCCCTCACGCACCTCGACTTCCTGCGGCACGCTGCCGTGGCGCAACGCGATGGTGCGGTCGAGTCCTTCGAGCGCGCGGACCTGCGGGTCGTTGCGGGCCAGAATCCCGACCGGCTGCAGGAGGTCGGCCAGCAGCTCGCCGATCAGCGGCAGAAGCCGATCGGTCGCCTGTGAGAGCGCCTGCACCACCAGCACGTCTCCGTAGCGGTCGACCACCAGGGCCGGCAGGCGATCACCCTCGCCGTGGACCAGCCGGTACGCCGTGGCGTCGATGTCCAGCGACTCGCGGTAGCGGATGGCCGCTTCGAGCCGGGCGCGCCAGAAGGCATCATCCGGACGGACGTCACGCCGGGTCAGCATCCTCAGGGCAATCACCGAGCGACTGCTGTACAGCCCGTACCCGAGCGTGCGCCGGTCGGTGCCGGTCACCCGCACGACGTCGCCCGGGCCGGCGGCCACGCGACGCAAGTCCGAGCGGTAGATCCAGGGATGTCCGGTCTTCAGGCGATGCTCGCCGCGCGCGGTCACCGCAACCGCGGGTTCCCGTGCGGCCGGACGCACGGCGGCAGGATCATTCCCTGCCGGGGCGGGGGTCCGCGCCTCGGTGCGCCCGCCGCGAGCGGCTGGCGGCGTGACGCCGGAAGCATTACCTGCACCCGGCGAAGGCTGGCCCGCCGGAGAACGCGGCGCCGGCGGGGAGCGGCGCACAAGCCGGGGCCGGGCTGCGCCGCCGTCAGCGCCCGCAGTCGCACGACCCGGTGACCGCCTACCCGTGTGTTTCACTGCTGGCGTCGGGGAACCACCGGATCTTATCCGTTCGACGACCGCGGCAGGCGGCTCGCGCGGCGGCCGGCGGCCGGAACCCCCGTGGCATGCTCCGGCAGACCCATGCCAGAGGTGTGGTTGCCCGCTGCGCTTGTCGACCTGCTCGATTGACGAACCGCCCGCGCCACGGAGCTCACGGAGGTCGTCATAGTACAATTGCGAAGTGAAGATTGCGCTTGGCGCCGACCATCACGGCGTCGCCGTAAAGGCGCGCATCCGGCGTGCGCTGGACGAGGCGCGTAGCGGCTCACCCGCGCCGGCCCACACCTACGTCGACTTCGGCGCCCACTCCGAAGAGTCGGTCGACTACCCCGACTTCGCGCAATCGGTAGCCGAAGGCGTCGCGTCCGGCGCGTTCGACCGCGGCGTGCTCATCTGCGGCAGCGGTGTCGGGATGTCGATCGCGGCGAACAAGGTCCCCGGCGTGCGCGCCGCGCTCGTGCACGATCCGGAGGGCGCGCGCCTGTCGCGCGAGCACAACGACGCCAACGTTCTCGCTCTCGCCGGCCGATCGCTGGCCCCCGCCGCGGCGCCGGCCATCGTCGACGCCTTCCTGGACGCGCAGTTCGCCGGGGGTCGGCACGAGCGGCGCGTCGGCAAGATTGCGGAGCTGGAGCGCTGCCTGGAAGGGGCCACGTGACGCAGACCCTCGACGCCGGCCGCGCCGCCACGACCGACAGCCTCGCGAACGCCTGCAGCCGCTCGCCGCCGCCGACCCCGAGATCGCGGCGGCCATCCGCGACGAGGTCACCCGCCAGAACGAAGGGCTCGAGCTCATCGCCTCGGAGAACTTCGCGAGCGCCGCGGTGATCGAGGCCATGGGCTCGCCGCTGACCAACAAGTACGCGGAGGGCTATCCCGGCCGGCGGTACTACGGCGGGTGCGAGCACGTCGACGTCGCCGAGTCGCTCGCCATCGACCGCGCCAAGGCGCTGTTCGGGGCGGAGCACGCGAACGTGCAGCCGCACTCGGGCGCCCAGGCGAACATGGCGGCGTACTTCGCGCTGCTCGAGCCCGGCCAGAAGGTGCTCGGCATGGATCTGGCGCACGGCGGGCATCTGACCCACGGTCACCCGCTGAACTTCTCCGGGCAGCTCTACGAGATCGTCCCCTACGGCGTCCGCCGCGAAGACGAGCGTATCGACTACGAGTCGCTCGAGCGGCTCGCCCACGAGCACCGGCCCGCGCTGATAATGGTCGGAGCCAGCGCCTATCCGCGCGTGATCGACTTCGCGCGCATCGCCGGCGCGGCGGCCGACGTCGGCGCCGCGGTGGTCGCCGACATGGCGCACATCGCCGGTCTGGTCGCGGCCGGTCTTCACCCGAGCCCGGTGCCGCATTCGGATATCGTCACGACGACCACGCACAAGACGCTGAGGGGCCCCCGCGGCGGACTGATCCTCTGCCGGGAGTCGCACCGGAAGGCGATCAACCGCTCGCTCTTCCCCGGCGTGCAGGGCGGACCGCTGATGCACGTCATCGCCGCCAAGGCGGTCTGCTTCAAGGAGGCCGCGGCGCCGAGCTTCGCCGACTATCAGCGGCAGGTCGTACGCAACGCGGGCCGCCTCGCCGGCGCGCTCGCCGACCAGGGCTTTCGCATCGTGAGCGGCGGCACCGACAACCACCTGCTCCTGGTCGACGTCTTCTCCCGCGGCCTTACCGGCACGGTTTGCGAAACGGCCCTCGGACGAGCGGGCATCACGGTGAACAAGAACGCCATCCCGTTCGACGAGCAGCCGCCGATGGTGGCCAGCGGGATTCGACTCGGGACGCCTGCACTCACCACCCGGGGCATGGCGGACGCGGAAATGGACACCGTGGCGGAGTTGATCGGGCGCGTGCTGAGCACGCCCGACGACGACCGCGTCGCCGCCATGGTTCGAGGCGAGGTCGAAGCGCTGTGCCGGAAGTTCCCGCTCTACCCGACGCCTCCCCGCCACGACCAGATCTAGTTCCGGGACTGGAAACGCGGGTCGCCGAGGCGCTCGCCGACGACGGTGCGCTCGCCCGTGCGATGCCCGCGTTCGAGCCGCGGCCGGGCCAGCGGCGCATGGCGGCCGCCGCGTCGCGTGTGCTCGAGACCGGCGGGGTGCTGCTGGCGGAAGCCGGCACCGGGACCGGCAAGACCCTGGCCTACCTCATCCCCGCCATCCTCAGCGGTAGACGCGTGCTCATCTCGACCGGGACGAAGAACCTGCAGGACCAGATCTTCTACAAGGACCTTCCCGACCTGCGGACCGCGCTGGGGGTCGATTTTCGCGCCACGTACATGAAGGGGCGCGGCAACTACCTTTGCCTGCACCGCTTCGCAACCGCGCGGGCCGAAACGGCGGCTTCCCTCCTGCCGCTGGCCGAACGAAGCGTCCTGGAGCAGCTCGCGGAGTGGGCCGACAGGACGGAGACGGGCGACCGGGCCGAGATAGAAGACCTGCCCGACAACCTGGCGATCTGGAACGACGTCGCGGCCACGTCGGAGAACTGCATCGGCACGGAGTGTCCCGCCTACCAGGAGTGCTTCGTGACGACGATGCGCCAGCGGGCGGCCGAGTCGGACGTGGTGATCGTCAACCATCACCTGCTGTGCGCGGACGCCGCCGTGCGCCAGAGCGCCTACGGCGAGGTGATCCCGGCCTGTGCGATTGCGGTGATCGACGAAGCCCACCAGCTCGAGGACGTGGCCACCCAGTACTTCGGCATCGCCGTCAGCAATCATCGGCTCGAGGAGCTGCACCGCGACGGGCGGAGACTCGTCGCCGGCGACGGGCCTCAGGCAGTCGAGCTCGAGGAGGCTTCGCTGGCGGAGCTGCTGGATCGGCTCGATGCCGTGCGCAACGATGCGCGGCTGTTCTTCGGCGCGCTCGCCCCGGCCGCGGCGGCCGGAGAACGCACCCGCGTAACCGCCGACACGCTCTCGGGAGTCGCGGAGCCCGGCCGGCGCCTGGGACGGAGCCTGGGCGCTCTCGCCACTGCGTCGTCGAGACTGGCCGGGGCATCCGAGAGCACGGACCTGGCGGCACTCGGCCGGCGTGCGGACGAACTCCGTACCCGGCTCGCGTTCCTCCTGGAGGCCGGCGATGCCGCGTTCGTCTACTTCGTGGAACGACGCGGCCGCGGCCTGCTCCTGCGCGCCGCGCCGATCGACGTGTCGGGCATCGTCCGCGAGCTGCTGATCGAGCGGATGGAGAGCGCTATTCTGACTTCCGCCACGCTGACCGTCGACGAGTCGTTCGCCTACCTGCGCGGGCGGCTGGGCATCACCGACGCGACCGAGTTGCGGCTGCCCTCGGAGTTCGACTACCGCGAGCAGTCCATCCTCTACCTGCCGCGCCGGATGCCGGCCCCCAACCATCCCGGGTTCACCGCCGCCGTCGCCCGCGAGGTCACGGCGCTGCTGCGCATCACGGCGGGTCGTGCGTTCATCCTCTTCACGAGCTACGCGAACCTCCGCGACGTGCACGCCCGACTCGATCCGACGCTGCCGTACCCGCTGCTGGTGCAGGGCAGCTCGCCACGCAGCGTGCTGCTGCGCGAGTTTCGCACGACGCCCCACGCGGTGCTCCTGGCGACTTCCAGCTTCTGGCAGGGAGTGGACGTCGCCGGCGATGCGCTGAGCTGCGTGGTGATCGACAAGCTCCCGTTCGCATCTCCGGGCGATCCGCTGACCGCGGCCCGCATGGAGCAGATCGACGGGGACGGCGGCAATCCGTTCTCGGACTACCAGGTTCCGCTCGCCATCCTCACCCTTCTGCAGGGACTCGGCCGGCTGCTCAGGCACCGCACGGACCGGGGGGTTCTGGCGCTGCTCGACCCGCGCCTGCGGACGAGGGGATACGGGCGGCGCTTTCTCGATTCCCTCCCGCCCGCACCGCTGACGCACGATCTCGCGTCCGTGGCCCGCTTCTTCGATGACATCGACGGCAGTCCCTGAGGAGCTGCCCGCGAGGGCGGCCGCAGCGCATCGCACAGCATCCAGCCGGAGGCTCACATGGCGCGCGGGCTGCGCCGCCAAACCCGCCGCAGGCTCCGTGTCTGGCCCCAACCCCCACCGCTCCTGGAGCTTGTGCCGCAGAACTCGCTCCGTTGCGTTCCGCGGCACAGACTCCTAGACTGGAAGGCGATGACGTTGCACGTCACCCGCGGCCTGCGCCCGCGGCATGTTCGGGACCTCCTGTCCCTGGCTCTTGCCGTGGGCCTCGTCGGCGCAGCCGGCGCGGGCAACGCACAACCCGCCGGCGCGGTGCGCGGCGCGGTCGTGGACGAGGAGAGTCGGACGGCCGTGGCCGACGCGCTCATCGTCCTGCTGCCGCTCGAGGGAGACGGTCCCTCCATCGAGTTCGAGACCGGATCGGACGGAACGTTCGCCCGCTCGGACGTCACGCCGGGACTGTACGCGGTGACGGCGGCGCTGGGCGCGCGGAGAAGCGAAGCCTACCGGGTGCGGGTGCGCGATCAGAGGGCGGTCGACATCCGGTTCGTGCTTGGACGGCGCCGGGGCGTCACATCCTGGATCATGGCGGACGGCGGGCGCGAGCGCCTCGACGAGCTGTTCACGGCGGGCGTCGGCGCGAATCGCGAGGGCGCGTACGACGATGCCGTGACCTATTTCAACCTCGCCGCCGGGCTCGACCCGAACTGCATCGAGTGCCACTACAATGCCGGCGTTGCGTACTCGGCCCTGGAACGCTGGTCCGCCGCGGAAGGCGCCTTCCGCGATGCACTGGCGGTACGGCCGGACTACACCGCCGCCTACTACGGACTGGCCAACGTGTTCAACCGATCGGGGCGTCCGGCGGAAGCCGCCTCCGCCCGAGACGAGGCGACGCGCCTGACCCTGGCCACGCTCGAAGCAGGGCGCCGGCAGGCGGCCGAGTCCGTGGATCGCGGTATCGTCCTGCTGGACGCGGGCAACCTGGAGGAGGCGCGGCAGCACTTCGAGGATGCGGCCGACCAGAGCCCGGGTTACGCGCGTGCGTTCTACTGGCTGGGGGTGGCGCTCGTCGAGATCGGCCGGCCCGGCCCCGCGCTGACCGCACTGCGGCGCGCCCTCAGCCTGGACGGCAACGGTGAGCACGCTGCCGACGCCAGGTCCCGTATCGCCGAGTTGGAGCGCTGATCGCTGAGTACGCCGCCCTGTCCTGACGCGCTTGCGGAGAACATCCGCCGCGTCCGCGAACGCCTCGACCGGGCCGCGGCCGCGGCCGGCCGCGACCCGGGAACGATCCGACTCGTCGCCGTCTCGAAGACGTTCCCGCTGGCCGCCGTCCAGTCCGGCGTCGGCGCCGGACTCACCGACTTCGGCGAGAACCGGGTGCAGGAGGCCCTTGGCAAGATCGAAGCACTCGGCAAGATCCGGGCGCCCGGCAGAATCGAGCGAGCGACCGCGCCGCGGCTCGCGTGGCATCTGATCGGGCATCTCCAGTCGAACAAGGCGCGCAGCGCGGCAGCCGCCTTCGAGTGGATTCACTCCGTCGACAGCGTGAAGCTGCTGCGCCGGCTCGACCAGGCCGCAACGGAGGCCGCCACCGCTCCCAATCTGCTCGTCCAGGTCGACCTGGCGGGGGAGTCGACCAAGCACGGCGCCCCGGTCGAGGCAGTCCGGCCCTTGTTCGAAGCTGCCCGGGAATGCCGTGCCGCCCGCGTGCGCGGACTGATGCTGATGCCGCCGTGGTCGGAGGACCCGGAGGCGGTCAGACCCTATTGCCGGAGGCTCCGAGCACTTCGTGACGAACTGCTCGAGGAGGGCTTCGGCGCCGCCGCGCTCGCCGAGCTGTCGATGGGCATGAGTCACGACTTCGAGGTCGCGATCGAGGAGGGAGCGACGATGATCCGCGTCGGCACGGCTATCTTCGGCCGCCGCACGCCGCCGGCGCAGGCGGGAGCGGTTCGCTGAGACAGGGCGCGCACCCGTCAGCGGACCTGCCGCAGT
Source organism: Vicinamibacterales bacterium (assembly GCA_963662835.3). GTDB lineage: Bacteria > Acidobacteriota > Vicinamibacteria > Vicinamibacterales > UBA8438 > WTFV01. Next base: position 2,614,510 of record CAXXVU020000002.1, on the reverse strand, counting down.
ATTCGATCCCAGCGCGTGCGGGTGAAGAAGTGGATGGCCATCGAACCCATCCGGCGTAAGGCGGCGCCGACTCCCGGCTCGGGCAGAACGACCGAACTCCCGGAGTCGTACGACCAGTACAGGACCGCTGCCCTGCCCTTGATGTGGTCGTGCGGCAGGGGTCCCCAGACGCGGCTGTCCTCGGAATTGCCGCGGTTGTCGCCCATCATGAAGTAGTGCCCGGCGGGAATCGCGACCGGCCCGTGGTTGTCGCGGCGCGGAATCACCGCCGCCCCGGCCGCCGATGCCGTCCCCGGTTGCCGCAACCAGGGCTCGTCCAGTGCCCCTCCGTCGATGTAGACCTCGCCCTCGCGCACCTCGAGCGTCTCGCCCGGCAGCCCGATGACCCGCTTGATGAAGTCCCGATCCGGGTCCCGCGGGAACTTGAACACGATGATGTCGCCGCGGGCCACCGTACCCTGCGGCAGCAGTAAACGCTCCGCCCCCGAGAGCGCCGGCGCGAGAACGAACTTGTTCACGAGCAGGTAGTCGCCGACCAGGAGGTTGTGCTCCATGGAACCGGTCGGGATCGTGAAGGCCTCCACGACCCAGGTGCGTACGAACAGGGCCAGAATGACGGCGATGACAATCGACTCGAAGTACTCCCGGGCCGTGGACTTGCGATACGGATCCCCTGCGGCCGCCGGTTGGGGCCGATCCCGTGCCTCGGCCGGCTTCCGGGCTCGCGTTCTCGTTCTAGTCATTGTCCACCTTGAGGACCGCGAGGAAGGCCTCCTGCGGTATCTCGACGCTGCCCACCCGCTTCATGCGCCGCTTGCCTTCCTTTTGCCGTTCGAGCAGCTTGCGCTTGCGGGTGATGTCGCCGCCGTAGCACTTGGCGGTGACGTTCTTCCGGAGCGCCTTCACGCTCTCGCGAGCGATGATGCGGGTGCCGACCGCCGCCTGGATGGCCACCTCGAACATCTGCCGCGGGATGAGCTGCCGCATCTTGCTGACGAGCGCCCGGCCGCGCGCATAGGCCGTCTCCTTGTGCACGATGATGGACAACGCGTCGACCGGGTCGCCGTTGACCAGCAGGTCGAGCTTGACGAGCGGCGACTCCCAGTACCCGCTCACATGATAGTCGAGCGACGCGTAGCCCCGCGACAGGGTCTTGAGCCGGTCGTAGAAGTCGAGCACCACCTCGTTGAACGGCAGCTCGTAGGAGATCAGGACGCGGTGCGCCGCGTGGTACTCGAGAGCCTTCTGCACGCCCCGCTTCTCCTGGCAGAGCTTCAGGATGCCCCCGACCTGATCCGCCGGCGTGAGGATCATCGCCGTGATCACCGGCTCCTCCACCCTCGCGATGCGGCCGGCGTCGGGCAGCTTGGCCGGACTGTCGATCTCGAACACGTCGCCGTCGGTGGTGGTCACGCGATAGAGGACGCCGGGGGCCGTCGTGACCAGATCCATGTCGAACTCGCGCTCGAGCCGTTCCTGCACGATCTCCATGTGCAGCAGACCGAGAAACCCGCAGCGGAAACCGAAGCCGAGCGCGGCCGACGTCTCCGGCTCGAAGAAGAACGCCGCGTCGTTGAGCTGCAGCTTCTCGAGCGCCTCGCGCAGATCCGAGTACTGGTGGCTCTCCACCGGATAGAGACCCGCGAACACCATCGGCTTGGTTTCCTGGAAACCCGGAAGCGGCCGCACCGCGGGCCGGGAGGTCTCGGTGACGGTGTCGCCGATCCGCGCTTCCGCGACGTTCTTGACGTTGGCGATCAGGAAGCCGACCTCACCGACGCCGAGCTGGTCCACCGCCTGCGGCTTCGGCGCGAAGACGCCCACCTGCTCCACCTCGTAGTCCTGTCCGGCCGCCATCAGCCGAACCTTCATCCGTGGCCGGATCGCGCCGTCGAAGACGCGGATCAGGACGATGACGCCGCGGTAGGCGTCGTACCACGAGTCGAAGATCAACGCCTTGAGGGAAGCGTCCGGATCGCCGGCCGGCGGCGGTACACGCGAGACGACGGCCTCGAGAATCTCGCGCGCGCCGCTGCCCTCCTTCGCACTGGCGAGCAGCGCATGCGACGGGTCGAGCCCGACCAGGTCCTCGATTTGCACCGCGGTCTCGTCCGGCTGGGCCCCCGGCAGATCGACCTTGTTGATGACCGGCACGATCTCCAGGTCGTTGTCGACCGCGAGATAGGCGTTCGCGACCGTCTGCGCCTCGACGCCCTGGGACGCGTCGACCAGCAGGAGCGCGCCTTCGCAGGCGGCCAGCGAGCGGGTGACCTCGTAGGAGAAGTCGACGTGCCCCGGGGTATCGATCAGGTTCAGGACGTAGGACCCGCCGTCGTCCGCCGTGTAGGACAGGCGAACCGCATGAGCCTTGATGGTGATGCCCCGCTCCCGCTCCAGGTCCATCGAATCGAGGACCTGCGCCTCCATCTCGCGAGGCCGCAGCGCACCGGTGATCTCCAGAAATCGATCCGCGAGGGTCGACTTGCCGTGATCGATATGCGCGATGACGGAGAAATTCCTGATCTGACGATGATGCATCGGGCGGGCGCGCGGGCGCTGGCCCATTATAGGGGGAGCCGCGGTCCACGCCGCGGATCGGTCAGCGGCGGTCGAGCGGCGTGAACGGCTGCGGATACTCGGGCCCGACGTACTCGGCGCGGGGACGGATGAGCCGGTTGTTCGCGTACTGCTCGAGCACGTGGGCGGTCCAGCCGGCGATCCGGCTGACGGCGAAAACCGGCGTGAAGAGCTCGATCGGGATGCCCAGGAGGTAGTACGTCGACGCCGAGAAGAAGTCGACGTTGGCGTCGATTTTCGTCTCCGCCTTCATCACCGCTTCGATCCGGCGCGAGATCTCGTACCAGCGGGTGCTGCCCGATCGCTCGCCAATCTCCCTGGACATTCGGCGCAGATGCGTGGCGCGGGGGTCCTCGGTCCGGTACACGCGATGGCCGAAACCGGGCACCTTCACCTTGCGGGCCAGCCTGTCGCGCACCGCTTGCTCGACGCGGGCGTCGTCGGCGTCCTCGCCGATTTCGAGCAGCATCCGCATGACCTCCGCGTTGGCGCCGCCGTGCAACGGCCCCTTGAGGGCGCCGATGCCCGCCACCGCGGCCGAGTGCACGTCGCTGAGCGTGGCGGCAGTTACTCGCGCGGCGAAAGTCGAGGCATTCAGCTCGTGATCCGCATGCAGGATCAGCGCGACGTCCATCGCCCGCGCCTCCACGGCGGACGGACGTCGGCCGGTGAGCAGCAGCAGGAAGTTCGCCGCGTGACCGAGCGCCGGGTCCGGCTCGATCGGTCCTCCGCCCGCGTTCAGCCGGCCCCAGGTGGCCACGAGACTCCCGACCTGCGCGGTCAGACGCACGGCTTTCCGGCAGGCGGCGGAAGATGCATGGTCGTCCGCGTCCGGATCCGAGTGCGCCAGGGCCGACACCAGCGTGCGCAGCGCATCCATCGCGTTGGCGGGCGGCAGGCTGCGCATCAGCCGCAGCATCGCCTCCGGCAGCCGACGGGCGGCGGCGAGATCCGACTGCAGGTCGCCAAGCTCCGCCCGCGACGGGAGACGGCGATGCCAGAGCAGGTAGCAGACCTCCTCGAAGCCGGCCTCGCGCGCCAGATCGTGGATATCGTGCCCGGCGTATGCGAGGACGCCCCGCGCACCGTCGATGTGGCAGATCGCGGACGAGGTCGCCACCACGCCTTCCAGACCCGCTCTCGAGGCCCCTCCCGCCGACGTCACGCCGCGCCTCCCCCGGCCAGACCCTTGGGGGCCGCCCCCTCCTCGTAGCGGGGCGCCCGCGATGCGAACCCGGCGTAGAAGAACCCGACCTGGAAGAGGGCGAGCAGGGGCACCGCGCCGTACCCCCCTACCGAGAGCGCGTACGCCACGGCGAGCGTGAAGTAGGCCCCGCACGCGATCTCGACCAGCGGCTGAATCCGCACCCGCCCCCCCCGCCGCCTCGTCCCGCCTGCGAGTGGACCGCTGCGCGAGCCTGCACCGTACTTGGGGGTTCGCCTGAACTCTCCGGTACGTCCCGACAGAGCCTCGACCACCGCCACCGCGTTGTTGACGGATAGCCCGAGGCCCAGAGCCACCATCGCCGGAAGGTCTCTCAGGCACGCCCACCAGCGCCCCCCTATCTCGCGCTGGCTCACCGCGTAGAACGTGGAGACCGACACCGCCGCGAGGCCGAAGACAACCGCGTCGACGAGCAGCAGGCGCTGCGCGCCGACGGATGCGGTCCGGGCGGCGAGGGCCGGCACGATCAGTACGCATAACGCCAGGACGAGCAGGTAGTTGAGGTTGGCCGTGAGATGGAGGAACGCCTCTGCCTTGACGCGCACCGGCACGTCCGCTCGAAGCACGGCCGGCAACAGTTTCCGGCAGGTCTGGATCGAGCCCTTGGCCCAGCGGTGCTGCTGCGACTTGAACGCGCTCATCTCAACCGGCAGCTCGGCCTGCGCGACGACGTCGGGCAGGAAGACGAACCGCCAACCCGCGAGCTGAGCCCGGTAGCTCAGGTCGAGATCCTCGGTCAGCGTGTCATGCTGCCAGCCCCCGGCCGACTCGATAGCGGCACGCCGCCAGATTCCGGCCGTGCCGTTGAAATTGAAGAAGCATCCGCCGCGCTGCCGGCCGCCGTGCTCCAGCACGAAGTGACCGTCGAGCAGCAGCGCCTGCAACCGCGTGAGCAGCGAGAAGCGGCGATTGGCGTGTCCCCAGCGAGCCTGCACCATCCCGACCCGAGGATCCTCGAAGACGCCGACGGCCCGCTCGAGAAAGTGCGGCGGCGGCATGAAGTCGGCGTCGAAGACGGCAATCAGCTCGCCGGTAGCCCGCCGGAGCCCCTCGGCAAGAGCGCCCGCCTTGAACCCGGCCCGGACCGCCCGGCGGCGATAGCTGATCGCAAGTCCGCGCGCCCGCCAGCGTTCCACCGCCGTACGCGCGATGCGGTTCGTCTCGTCCGTCGAGTCGTCCAGCACCTGCACCTCGAACCGTTCGCGCGGATAGCGCAAGCGCGCCACGGCGTCGATCAGGCGCTCGACGACATACCTCTCGTTGAAGACGGGAAGCTGCACCGTCACGCGCGGCGGTGGGAACCGCACGTGCACGCGGAAGGGCCCACGCCGGCCGGGCGGCCGGCCGTTTGTGTAAAGATACAGCAGGTATCCCCGGTGAGCACCGTAGACGCTGAGTCCGACCAGCACCGCGAAGTACATCCCCACCACGAGGACGTCCGGCGACGACATTGGCCGCGACGGTACAATTCTGTTGGCGCCAAGTCAACGCGGCCGGCGGCCGGGCCGCGCCATTCGCGGACATGACGGCTGAGCACGTGCGCGCGATCCTGTCGGACCTCGAAGGCGGCACCATCGGCCTGCGGGACGCCGAAACCCGCCTCCTCGACATCGTCCGGAGCGCCCCCTTCGAAGACCTCGGGTTCGCCCGCATCGATCATCATCGCGGCGTCCGGCAAGGCTGCCCGGAGATCGTGTTCGGGGCCGGCAAGACGCCCGCCCAGACCGCGGCCATCGCCGAGCGGATAGTCGCAAACGGCGATACCCTCATCGTCACCCGTACCGGGCGCGACGCGTTCGAAGCGGTGCGCGCGCTGGTTCCGGATGCAGAGTTCCACGTCGCGGCGCGCACCATCACCCGCCCGGCCGGCAGGAAACCCACCGGGCAGGGCACGGTCCTCGTCGTCGCGGCAGGCACGTCGGACCTCCCGGTGGCGGAAGAAGCCCGGGTTACCGCCGAGGCCCTCGGCAACCGGGTCGACAGGGTGTACGACGCCGGCGTGGCCGGGCTGCACCGTCTGCTGGCCGAGCGCGCGCGCCTCGACGCGGCGCGGGTGGTCATTGCCGTCGCCGGCATGGAGGGGGCCTTGCCGAGCGTAATCGGTGGCCTGGTCCGCGCACCGGTCATCGCGGTGCCGACCAGCATCGGTTACGGCACCAGCTTCGGCGGACTGGCCGCGTTGCTCGGCATGCTGAACAGCTGCGCAACGGGCGTGGCCGTGGTCAACATCGACAACGGTGTCGGTGCGGCCGCGATGGCGAGCCTGATCAATCACCTGACGTAGCCGCGATTCGGAAACCACGATGCACGACGGAACCCTCCAGGCGCTCGAATTCGACCGTGTCGCGGCCGCCGTCCGCAGCCTGGCCCTGACCCCGCTGGGGACGACGGCACTGGGCCGCCTGGCCCCGGCAACCGATGCCGACAAGGTCGCATCCACGCTCTCGGCCACCAGCGAGGGAGTGGCGTACCTCGAGGCCAACGCCCCGTTCGGCCTCGACGCGCCCCTCGATCTGGAGCAGACCGTCGCCGCGCTCGCCGTGGAAGGACGCGTCGTGGAGCCGCTGCAGCTCATCGGCATGGCCCGCTTTCTGTCCTCCATGGACGCGGCTTGCGCGGAGTTCGGCAACGCCTCGGGAGGACCGTTTCCGGCACTGCAGGCCGTGATCGGGGACGCGCACTCGTTCGAGCGGGAGGTCCGCGCCATTCGCGCCGCCATCGATCCCGAGGGCGAGGTGCTCGACGACGCCAGCCCCAAGCTGCGCACGCTGCGGGATCGGTTGCGAAGACAGCGCAACCGCCTGCGCAGCACGCTCGAGTCGTACCTGCGCGGGCGCGATACGGCGAAGTATCTCCAGGAGCGGGTTGTGACCGAGCGGGCGGGCCGGTTCGTGCTGGTCGTCCGGTCGGAGCACCGCGCCGCGATTCCCGGCATCGTGCATGGCAGTTCCGGGAGCGGGGCGAGCCTGTTCCTCGAGCCGCTCAGCACCGTGGAAATCAACAACGACATCGTCGCTCTCGAAGAACTGGAGAGCGAAGAGGTCCACCGCATTCTGCTCGGTCTGGCGAACGCGCTTCGCAAGCGTGCCCTCGACCTGCACTGCACGCTGGCCGCGGCGGAAGCCCTCGACGTCATACAGGCACGGGCGAGCTTCTCGCGTCTCGTAGCCGGCGTCGAGCCGCATCTGGCGACCGATGCGCGAATCGAGCTGCCGGAAGCCAGGCATCCGCTCCTGATCCCCGCCGTCCGCGCGCGGGCCGGCGACGAGCAGCCCCGCGAAGCGCAAGGACCGCGGCCGTCCGGCCCTGTGCCGGTCGACCTGCGCATCGTTCCGCCGGTCGCGGCGCTGATCGTTACCGGCCCCAATACCGGCGGCAAGACGGTGGCCCTGAAGACGATTGGGCTGCTGGTGCTGATGGCGCAGGCCGGCCTCCATATTCCGGCGGGCCAGGGGGCCTCGCTGCCCGTGTTCCGGTCGGTCTTCGCGGACATCGGCGACGAGCAGTCGATCGCCGACAGCCTGTCCACGTTCTCCGGACACATCGCGCACATCGTGGCGATGGAGAGCAGCCTCACGTTGCCGGCTCTGGTGTTGCTGGACGAGATCGGCGCGGGTACGGATCCGGTCGAAGGAGGGGCCCTGGGCTCGGCGATCATCGACCATTTCAGGCGGCGCGGCGCGCTCGTCGCGGCAACCACCCATGACGACATGCTGAAGTCGTACGCCTCGACGACCGGCGGCGTCGCCTGCGCGGGCTTCGGCTTCGATCCGGAGACCTACGCGCCGACATACGAGCTGACCTACGGCTCCCCCGGGCGCAGCCTGGCGCTGGAGATTGCGGCGCGGCTGGGCGTTCCTGCGTCCATCATCGACGACGCGCGCGCGCGTCGCAGCACCCGCGAGTCGCAGCTTGCCGAGCATCTCGCCCGGGTGGAGCGCGACATCGCGCAGGTGAATGCGCAAAGGGCCGAGCTGGAGGCCGGCCGTCGGCAGCTCGCGGAGGAGCGCGCGACGCTGCTGCAGGCGCAGCAGTCGCTCGACGAGCAGAAAAAGGCCGCTCGACAGCGCCTGCGGGCAGGTGTGGATGCCGAGCTGAAGGCGGCGCGATCGACGGTAGAGGAGATCCTCGGCGACCTGCGCTCCCGGGCCGGTGCGCTCGTCGAGCCCGCCGGGGGGCAAGTCGCGGGACGCGCACGGCAGCAGGTCACGACAGGCGCGACGGGCGCACTCAGACGCACAGCGGTCGACGCACTCGAAGAGGTTCGGGAGCGGTCCGAGTCGGTGTTCCCGGAACCGCCGGAGCCGCAGGCGCCAACCACACCGGCGCAGGTCGGCGACCGGGTCAGGGTCGAGAGCCTCGGACTGGAGGGCACCCTGGTCGCGGTCCACGGCGACGACGCGGAGGTCGAAGCGCGGGGAAAGCGTCTCCACGTACCGGCCGGAAACCTCCGCACGGTCGAAGCGCCCGCCGGGGTCGGGGGTGGGGTGACGGTTGCCGTCGAAACGAACGCCGAGGCGCTGCAGGAGCTCAACGTGATCGGCTGCCGTGTGGACGACGCGCTGTCGCGAGTGGAGAAGTACGTCGACCAGGCGCTGCTCGGCGGAGTGGAACAGTTGCGCGTGATTCATGGTCACGGGACGGGGCAGTTGCGGCGCGCCATCGCCGGTTTCCTCGACGAGCATCCGCTCGTGGCGAAGTTCGAGGCGGCCGCGCCGGAGCAGGGCGGCCGGGGAGTGACGGTCATCGAGCTGAAGGACTGAGGACCCGCATGGCGCGCTTCCCCCCCGGGTTCATCGACGACCTGAAGGCGCAGGCCGACATCGTCCAGGTGATCCAGGACGTAGTACCCCTGAAGCAGGCTGGCCGCACGTTCAAGGGACTCTGCCCGTTTCATCAGGAGAAGACGCCCAGCTTCAACGTCGACCGCGAGAAGGGGTTCTTCCACTGCTTCGGCTGCTCGACCGGCGGCGACGTGGTCAAGTTCGTCGAGCTCTACGAAAAGGTCGGCTTTCCGGAAGCCGTGCAGTCGCTGGCGCAACGGTTCGGCCTGACGGTTCCCGAGTCGGACGACCCGGCGCGCGACAGGCAGGCGGTCGCGGAACGGGAAGCGCTGCTCAAGGTGCACGAGCTGGCCGACACGTACTTCCGCGCGCAACTGCGAGCGTCGCCCGGACGGGCCGCCCGCCGTTATCTGGAGGAGCGGGACATCAGGCCGGAGACGGGCGAACGGCTCGGTCTGGGGTATGCCCCGCACGGAGGTGGCTTGACCCGCCACCTGCTCGACCTGGGCCGGCCGATCGAGCTGCTGCTCAAGAGCGGACTCGTCATGCAGGGAGATGACGGGCGGACGTACGACAGGTTCCGCAATCGGTTGATGATTCCCATCGCGCGCGAGACCGGCTCGGTCATCGCGTTCGGCGGGCGGGCGCTCGCGGCCGACCAGCAGCCGAAGTACCTCAACTCGCCGGAGACGCCGCTCTACACGAAGGGCAGGACGCTATATGGCCTGCACTTGACGAAACAGGCGGTGCGGGAGGTCGGGTACGTCATCCTGGTCGAGGGGTACTTCGATCTGGCCCAGGCGGTGCAGGCCGGGGTGAGACCCGTGGTCGCAACCTGCGGCACGGCGCTCACGGACCGGCACGGGCGGCTGCTGCGGCGCTTCTGCTCCAGGACGCTGCTCAGCTTCGATCCGGACTCGGCCGGCGAGGGCGCCGCCGCGCGATCGGGCGAGCTCCTGCTCGCCCAGGGATTCCAGGTCAACGTCGTCCAGCTCCCTCCCGGCGAAGACCCGGACGGGTACATCCGGAGGCACGGCGCCGACGCGTATCGCGAACGCCTCCGGACGTCGCGACCGTACCTCGACGACGTGCTGGAGCGCGCCGCGGCCGGCCGCGATGTATCCCGCAGCCAGGAAAGACGCGCCCTGCTCGACCGGATGAGGCCGGTCGCGCAGGCCATCCGCGATCGGGTTGTTCAGGACGACTTCGTGGATCGCGTCGAGCATCGCGGCCAGGTGCCCGAGGGAATGTTCCGGGCCGAAGTCCTGGAAGAGGCAAGGCCGCGGCGGGCGGAGGTCCGGGCCGACATCCGTACCGTCCAGACAGCGCTTCTGCCCGCCGAAAAGGGTTTGATCTGGGTGCTGATGCACGAACCGGCCGCCGCGCAGTCAGTGCTCTCCGGCCTGGAGCCGGCCGACCTGGAGGGTCTTCAGACGACCCGCATCCTGCGTACTGCCCGGTCGCTCGCGACGGTTCCCGCCGAGGGGGTGCCGGAGACGCTGCGTGAGCGCCTGGAAGAGGAGGACGCGCATCTCGTGCGGACCATCGAACAGGAGACCGTGGCGGCGGCCGACGTCGAGGACTGCGGAATCGAGCTGCGGAAGCGCCGGTACGACCGCGAGCGCGAGGCCCTCCAGGAGGAGATCGACCGTCGCCAGCAGGACGGCACGCCCGGCGCTCTCGACGAGATCGACGACCTCTGGGCGCGCAAGAAGGCTCTTCTGCAGCGGATGGAGGAGCTCGCAGGATGACGTCCCGCGGCGGCACGCGCGCGTTCGGGGCGGGATCGCGAGGTGCCGAGCACGATGGCGCGCCGCCATATACAATCTCCAGCGTGGCGCGTCCCCTGACGGCTAACCCTCTGCGTGGCGCGCTGATCCGCAACGGCAAGCCGACCGCACGAGGTGACGGGATGCCAGGCAGGCAGTTGTCGATCGAAGAGCGCTACGACGAGATCCAGCAACTGATCATCGTCGGCAAGGAGAGAGGCTACCTTCTCTTCGATGAGATCAACGACCTGCTGCCCGCCGAGATTGCCTCGTCCGAAGAGCTCGACGAGCTGTTCAGCTCGCTCGGCAACGCCGGCATCGAGGTCGTCGAGTCCGAAGACAAGTACAAGGAGAAAAAGCGCCTCGAGCGTGGGGCCGAGAGCAGCGACGAGCCGGAATTCGACCTCGCTCCCAGCCCGATAGACAAGACGAGCGACCCGGTGCGGATGTATCTGCGCGAGATGGGTACGGTGCCGTTGCTCACGCGGGACGGGGAGGTGGAGATCGCCCGGCGCATCGAGCGCGGCCGGCTCTCCGTGCTGAAGACTCTGTCGCGGACTCCCGCGGTCGCGCGCTACATCATCGCTTTCGGCGACGAGTTGCGGGCCGGCGACCGTACGCCCCGCGAGCTGGTGGTCGTCCAGGAGGAAGCACCACAGGAAGGGCGCTCCCCGGATCGCGGGCGACGACTCCTCGACCAGATCGAGGCAATCCGGGCGGCGCACCTTGAACTCGGCGAGCGGCAGGCGGAGCTCGACCACGTGCCGAAGCGGGAGCGGCAAAGTTACCGCGCCTGCCGGCGGCGGGCCTTGTGCGCGCGCGTGCGGCTCGCACGGCTGATCCGCGGCATGGACTTCACCGAGGCCGTCAAGCAGCTCTGGCTCGACGGTCTCCGGGAATCAGCGGCCATCGTGCGCCGCGCGCAGCGCGAACTTGCGGGACTCGACCGGAAGCTCGCCGAGGAGAACCGCCAACGACTCGGCGACGAGGAGTGCGCCGGGCTGCTTCAGCGGCGTCGAGCGTTACGGGGCAGGCTGCGCAACTCGCTGGCGGAGCTCGAGGAGTCGCCCGGCTCGCTGGCCCGCATGCTGGCCGCCGTGGAGCGGGGCGAAGCCCTGGCCGAGCGGGCCAAGAAGGAGCTGGTGGAGGCCAATCTTCGCCTGGTCGTGTCGATCGCCAAGAAGTACACCAATCGCGGCCTGCAGTTTCTCGACCTGATCCAGGAGGGGAACATCGGCCTGATGAAGGCGGTGGACAAGTTCGAGTACCAGCGTGGCTACAAGTTCTCGACCTACGCCACCTGGTGGATCCGGCAGGCGATCACGCGGGCCATCGCGGATCAGGCCAGAACCATCCGCATCCCTGTACACATGATCGAGACGATCAACAAGCTGCTCCGCACGTCGCGGGCGCTGGTGCAGGAATTCGGGCGCGAGCCGTCGTCGGAAGAGATAGCCCAGCGGATGGACATTCCGGTCACCAAGGTCCGCAAGGTGCTCAAGATTGCCCAGGAGCCCATCTCTCTCGAAACGCCCATCGGCGAGGAGGAGGACAGCCACCTCGGGGACTTCATCGAGGACCGGCAGGTCGTGTCGCCCTCGGACGCCGTCATCAGCCTGAACCTGAAGGAACAGACGGAGTCGGTGCTGAAGTCGCTGACGCCGCGCGAGGAGAAGGTGATCAAGATGCGGTTCGGTGTCGGCGACGGCAGCGAGCACACGCTCGAGGAGGTCGGCCAGAACTTCGCGGTGACGCGGGAGCGGATTCGTCAGATCGAGGCCAAGGCCTTGCGCAAGCTCCGGCACCCGTCCCGCAGCCGAAAGCTGCGCGCATTTCTCGAAGGAGGTACGTGAGTGCCCGTCAGGCACGTGGTGCCGCCCGTCAGGCACGTGGTACCGGTCCCGGGGCCCATAGCTCAGCGGTCAGAGCCGCCGGCTCATAACCGGCCTGTCCCAGGTTCGAATCCTGGTGGGCCCACCACTTCCCACGGGCGCACGGCGGAAACGCCGCGCGCTCGGAGAGACCAGGCCCCGCCCGTGCGGGGCTCTTTTTTTGCCTGATTCATGCTTGCCGATCTCGAACGCCTGATTCACCTGCAGGAACTCGAAACCGCCGTCAGCCAGGCAAGGGAAGCCATCGCCGCCTTTCCCGCGCGGCGAGAGGCGCTCGCGTCGCGGCTGGCCGCTCACGGCGGCCGCCTCGAGGCCGCCGAGAAACAGCTTGCGGACCACAAGGCGGCTCGCCGGACGCTGGAGAAGGACGTCGCGGCCGTGCAGGGTCGGCTGGCGCGATTCAAGGAACAGTTGATGGCGGTGAAGACCAACAAGGAGTACCACGCCATCCAGTCCGAGATCGCCGGGGCCGAAGCGGAGATCGGACGCCTCGAGGATCTGATTCTCGAAGGCATGCTCGAAGCCGACGAGGTATCGGCCGACAGGGAAGAGGCCAGGCAGGCTCTGGCGCAGGAACAGGCTGCGGTCGACGAGGAACAGCGTCGGCTCGAACAGGAGCGGGAACGGTTTCAGACCCGGGTGGAGCACCACGCCAGGGACCGCGCTACCCTCGTGGCCGACCTCGCTCCGCGCCATCTGGAAACGTTCGACGCCCTGATTCACGGCCGCAAGGGGATCGCCGTCGCCGCGGTCCGCGACGGGCGCTGCGAAGCCTGCCGGGTCCGGCTCCGGCCGCAACTGCACAACGATGTGCGGTCGAACGAGAGGTTGATTCAGTGCGAGAGCTGCCAGCGGATCCTCTACTACCCACCCGCAGCGGACGCCGCCCCGCCGCCGTCATGATCCGAACTCGACGGGACGGAACACCCGCATGACGGAACGCCTGATCGTCTACATCGATGGCGGTTCGCGCGGCAACCCGGGACCGGCCGGCTATGGCGTCAGCGTCGAGGACGACAGCGGGAGGATCCTCCACGAGTTGAAGGGTGCGATCGAGGTCGCGACCAACAACGCCGCAGAGTACCGGGGGCTGATCGCCGCCCTCGAGTATCTCGTGGCGAACGACCGCCACGACGCGATCATCCGCTCCGACTCCGAGTTGCTGACACGCCAGATGCGCGGCGAGTACCGCGTGCGGCATCCCGAGCTCGCGGCGTTGCACGCCCGGGCCGGCGAGCTCGCAAGCCAACTGGCCGGCGTGCAATTCGAGCACGTACCGCGCGAACGGAACCGGCGAGCCGACGCGCTGGCCAACGCGGCGATGGACACCGCGGCGGAAGGCGGAACCCCACCGCACGCGGCCTCTCCCGCGCCTGGCGGCAGCGCGCGCTCTTCCCGCGTCGCGAACGCAACCCGGGGCGACATCGTTATCGGGATCGGCATCGACGTCGAGGAAGTCCCTCGCGTGGACGATCTCGTAAGGCGCTACGGCGACCGCTTCATCGAACGCATCTTCACGGAGGGCGAAGCCTCCTACTGCCTCCGCCGCCGGAGACCGGCCCAGCACCTCGCCGCGCGCTTCTCCGCCAAGGAAGCGGCGATGAAAGCGCTCGGCACGGGGCGGGCGCACGGCGTGCTCTGGCGCAACGTGGAGGTCGTCAGGGACGGGGGACCGCCGCAACTGCGGTTGCATGGCGGCGCACGCCGGCGCTTCGAAGCGCTCGGTGCGACCGGAGCCCTGCTGACGATGACACACTCGCGCCAACTGGCCGTCGCCCAGGTGGTCCTGCTCGGCAACTGACCCCGGCTGCCGCAACCGCGCTTGCCCCTGCAATGCAGGGTCGTCCGGGAAATCTCCGGCGTTTCTTCCTGACCATGGCGGCACGTCTCTTGCTTCCAGGAGAAGCCGGAGGTCAATCCACATGCAGATCGAGATCGTGCACAACGAGAACGGAGGACCGGCCGGCAAGCTGGCCGACGCCGAGCTCCACTTTCACGAGGGACCGCTTGCGGGCCTCAAGCTCGTCGGGTTCGGCATCTGGGAGGGTCGGGACGGAGGAACGCACGTGACGCTGCCCGTCCGCCAGTACACGGTGAACGGCGAGCGCCGGCGGTTCGTTCTGTTGCGGCCGGTGTCCGATGCGGACACCGCGGACGCGCTGCGGAGCGCCATCAGCCAGGCCTACTGCCAGACGCGCGAACAGGGTTGACCGGCGGCGGCCCGGACCGCCCGCCGACGCTCCCTGTCAAAGCGGCCCCGCGGTCACCCTGTCGTCTCCACCGTCCTACTCGACCCGTGAGCGCAGGAACGCCGGGAGCGGCGCGGGCTCGCCCTCGGTGCCGGAGTCCGCATCCGGATCGGCGTCCACGTCGGCGCCGCCGGCGGCAACCATCGGATCAGTCGGCACGGAGAACTCGATCGTGGTTCGCCGGGACATCGCGATGCCGCCGCCGCCGGCGGTCGCAACCGCCATCGGCGCCGCGTTCTCCTCGTGTCGTTGGCTCGCGTAGTGCTGCAGGTCGACCGGGGTGTCGGACGCGGCGGACGCGGCCTTCCGGCCACCGAGCCCCTCGAAGTCGGTCGCGATGACCGTGATCTTGACCTTGCCCTCCATGGCAGGGTCGACGACTGCGCCGAAGATGATGTTGGCGTCCTCGTGAGCCGCCTCGTGGATTATCGTGGTCGCCTGGCTGACCTCCAGCATGGAGAGGTCCGAACCACCCGTGATGTTGATTATCACGCCCCGCGCTCCCTCGACCTGCGCTTCCTCGATCAACGGACTCGCGATGGCCCGGTTGGCCGCCTCCACGCTGCGGTCCTTGCCTTCGCCGTAGCCCGTGCCCATGATGGCCATCCCCATGCCGGACATGATGGTATTCACGTCTGCGAAGTCGAGATTGATCATGCCGGGTACGAGAATGAGATCGGAGATACCCCGGATGGCCTGATGCAGGACATCGTCGGCGAGCAGGAACGCGTCGGTCAGACTCGTGGACTGCTCGATGTGCCCGAGAAGTCGCTCGTTGGGAATGGCGATGACGGTGTCGACGGACGCGCGGAGCTCGTCCAGTCCCCGCTCGGCCTGCGACGATCTGCGTTTCCCCTCGAATCGGAAGGGCTTGGTGACGACCGCAATCGTCAGCGCGCCGAGCTCGCTCGCCAGCGAGGCGACAACCGGCGCCGCGCCGGTTCCCGTCCCTCCTCCCAGACCCGCCGTCACGAACACCATGTCGGCGCCGCTGAGTGCGCTGATGAGCTGCTCGGTGTCCTCGAGCGCTGCCTGGCGGCCGACGTTGGGGTCCGCGCCGGCGCCGAGGCCACTCGTCACCTTCGCCCCGATCTGCAGCCGAATCGGCGCCTCATTCTGAGCCAACGCCTGCGCGTCCGTGTTGGCGACGATGAAGTCGACTCCTCTGACGCCTCCTGCAACCATCCGGCCGACGGCATTGCTTCCGCCGCCGCCGACGCCGATGACCTTGATTCGGGCGCCGGTCCGAATCGTATCCTCCAGCGTGAGTCGGAGATCCCCGTCTGATGCCGATTCGAGCCCAGACAGGATTCTGCCGCTTTCCTCCATGCCATCCTCCTTCGCCGCTAAAAGAAGCCCTTGAACAGGAGCCGCAGCCGACCGGCAAACCTGCTCAGGGCACCGCCGGCCAACTGGTCCTGGTCGGACGTCTGGTGCCGGTTGGAGTACATGATCAATCCGACCGCCGTCGCGAACGCGGGATCGTTGACGTGATCCGTCAATCCGCCCATGCCGACCGGACAGCCGCGACGAATCGGCAGGTCGAATATCTGGTCGGCGATCTCCGGCATGCCGTCGAGCATGGAGCAGCCACCGGTCAGCACGATGCCGGAATGCAGCGCACCCTCGTAGCCGCGATGCTGGATTTCATCCCAAAGCTGGTGAAAGACTTCCTCCGCCCGCGGCTGCAGGACATCGGCCAGAATGCGACGCGACATGATCCGCGGCTGGCGACCACCCACGCTGGCGATCTCCACCGTCTGATCCTCGTCCACCAGCGCGGTCAGGGCGCACCCGCTACGGCGTTTCGTCTTCTCCGCCTGCGGAATCGGGGTGCGCAGGCCTACCGCAATATCGTTCGTGAAATGGTCGCCGCCCAGCGCAATCGCACCGGTGTGCCACAAACTGCCCCGCTCGAACACCGCAAAGTCGGTCGTGCCGCCGCCGATGTCCACCAGCGCCACACCGAGCTCCTTCTCGTCCGAGGTCAGCACTGCCTCCGCCGCCGCAAGTTGGCCGAGCACGGTTGCGGCCACGGTGACCCCGGCCCGGTTGACGCAGGTGACGAGGTTCTGCGTGGTGGACGTGCTTCCGGTCACGATATGCACGTTCACCTCGAGCCGCGCCCCGGTCATCCCGATCGGCGCCCCGATACCATCCTGCTCGTCCACCACGAAGTCCTGTGGCAGCGTGTGCAGGACCTCGCGTCCGTTCGGCAGCGAGACCGCCTTGGCGGCGTCGATGGCGCGCCGGACGTCCTGGCGCGTGATCTCGCGATTCTGTCCGGCGACCGCCACCACTCCCCGACTGTTGAACGCCTTGACGTGACTGCCGGAAAGCGCCAGGTGCACCGTATCGATCTCGACCCCGGCAGTGAGTTCGGCCTCCTCGACCGCCTTCTTGATCGACTCGACGGCCGTCTCGAGGTTGACTACGACTCCTCGGCGAATGCCGTGCGCGTCAGCGACCCCGATGCCGATGATGTCGACGTTGCCGTCCTGCATCGCCTCCCCGACTATGGCGGCGACCTTGGACGTTCCCACATCCAGCCCGACCAGGTACTGCTCCCTACGTGCCACGCTGCCTCCGTTGGCCGCCATCCGCTGCCGGCCCGCTCCGGGCCATCACCCGAGGCAATGCGCTTTGCTGCCGGTGGTTCGGGGTCGGCGGCAAGTCCGCCGGACTCCGGTGGAGAGCGACACGGCTCGCTCCCGCGGAGTCGTCTGCCGGGCCCACGTACACTCTTGCGCCGAACCGCACATCCACGTAGTCGATGTCGGGTACGGCCTCGCGGAGCGCCGGGGCAATCTCCAGATAGGTCCGGAGGCGCGCGACGAACTCCCGTTCGCCGAGGTGAATCCGTACCGGGTCGCCGTTCAGCAGCACGACCGCGTCATGCGGGTTCGCCACGTCCACCTGCGAGACCCGGGTCGCGAGGTCACGATCCGCGGCGATGTCCGCTATCAGGCGCGCCGCCAGCGCCGCGCGCCGCGTGTCGTCGGCCGAACCGCCGTCACCGGCCGACAGCCCGTCGATGACCGGCAGATCGAGATCCGCGAAGCGCGGCCCGAACTCGTCGATCACGCGTCCGGTCACATCGATGAGGTACAAGTGGGAACCGAATCGACTCAGTCCCGCCGGCTCGCGCTCGTCCAGCGTCACGTGCACGGCCGAAGGCAGCACGCGCCGCAGCGTCGCATCACGAATCCAGCCTGACGCCAGCAGGCCGGATCGCCCCGCCTCGAGATCGGCGACCAGCAGGTTCTGACCGTGCAGCAGCGCCACCAGCCCAGCCACCTCGCCGGGCGACAGGCGTCGGTTGCCCTCCACCGTGATGGTGCTGACACGGAGGACATCGGCGCGCCTCAGCGCATGCCACGACCAGCCTGCGCCGGCCGTCGCCGCCAGCAGGAGGCCCAGGTGCAGAAACATCCCCAGGCGGCGCGCGAACCAGCGACGGCGCACCGGTTGCACGTAGGCGCGGCGAAAACTCGGTTCGGGACGCACATAGACAGCCATCACGCGCCCCGCTTCTCCAGCGTCTCGACAATGCGCGGCGCCACCCGCCCGATCGAACCGGCTCCGAGAACGACGACGCTGTCTCCCGGCCGCGCCTGGTCGGCAACACGCGACACGGCATCCTCCAGGCTGTCGGCGATCTGGATCGGGACCGCCGAGTGACGTCGCACGGCCCGCGCCACCGCGGCCGCGTCGATGCCCGGCAGGCGGGACTCGCTCGCCGCGTACACCTCGGTGAGCAACAGCGAGTCGGCGCGTCCCAGTGCCCGCCCGAAACGGTCCAGCAGACGAGCCGTGCGGGAATACCGGTGGGGTTGAAACACGACCATCAACCGGGACGGGGCGCCGAGACGAGCAGTATCGAGAACCGCCTCGATCTCCGTCGGGTGGTGAGCATAGTCGTCGACAATCTCGATCCCCCCGGACACGCGATGGCGCGAGTAGCGGCGTTCCACGCCCGTGAATCGGCGCAACGCGCCGGCCGCCGTCCCCGGATCGACATCCAGCCAGGAGGCGGCCCCGATGGCCGCCAGCGCATTGAGCAAGTTGTGGCGGCCCGGGATCGCCAGCCGCAGATCCACGTCGGCGCGGCGGCCGTGGACGTTCACCACCACCCGGGCCCTGGATTCCGACGCCCCGAGCTCCACGCGATACGCGCGCACGGCCGCGGAAGCCGCATCGATGCCGTAAGTTACGACGGGACGCGGGCACCGCTCCGCGATCCGTGCGACCTGCGGATCGTCCGCGCATGCCACGACGCAACCGCGCTCCGGCACGCTGGACGCGAACGTCCCGACCGCGCGCAGCAATCCCGCGAATCCGTCGTACGCCTCCAGATGCTCGTCGTCCACGTTGGTCACGACTGCGATCTCCGGCGCGAGATGTAGGAACGACCGGTCGCTCTCGTCGGCTTCGACCACCATGAACGGCCCGCTTCCGCGGCGGGCGTTGCCCCCCAGGGCACCGACCACCCCGCCGATGACCGCGGTCGGATCGAGTCCGGCGGCTTCGAGCGCCAGCGCCACCATCGAGGTCGTGGTGGTCTTCCCGTGGGATCCGGCCACCGCTACCGTTCGCTTCCGCCTCGCGAGCTCCGCGAGCATCGCACCGCGCCCGACGATCGGGATGCTCCGGCGCTCGGCCTCGGCCAGCTCCGGGTTGTCGGGAGGCACGGCCGACGAGACCACGACCATGTCCGGCCGGCCGACGTGCGCGGCCGCGTGGCCCTCGGCCACCCGGATCCCTGCTGCGCTCAGCCGGACGGTCACCGGGGACGCCGCGAGATCGGACCCGCTCACCTCGTAGCCCGCGTCCTGCAGCAGTTCTGCAATGCCGCTCATGCCGATGCCGCCGATGCCCACCATGTGGATCCGCCTGACTCGCTCGAGCACACGATTGCCCTATCGGCCGCCGCCGCCCGCGACTGCACCGGCACACCCCATGAGCTGCTCCGCCCGCTGCAGCACCCTGTCCACCGCATTCGGCTTCGCCAGACGGGCGGCCGCCGCCGACATCGCCGCTCGTCGCGCCCGGTCGCCCGCCAGCGCGACAAGTCGGGGGATCAGCCGCCCTTCGAGATCGCTCTCCTCGATCACCTCCGCGGCGCCGGCGGCCGCGAGCACCGCGGCGTTCCGGCGCTGGTGATCGTTCGCGGCCGTCGGCAAGGGCACGACCACGGCGGGCAGACCGGCCGCCGCGACCTCCGCCAGCGTCGTCGCTCCGGCGCGGCAGACCACCATGTCCGCCAGCCGCATCTGCTCGTGCACTTTCTCGAAGAACGCCTCCACCCGTGCTTGCAGACCGGCCTGACCATACGCGCCACGCACCCAGTCGCGGTCGTCCTCGCCGGTCTGGTGGATGACGCGAATGCCGCCGGGCATCGCCGCCAGCGTGCCGGCGGCGCCGCCCAGCGCCACGTTCAGCCGGTGCGCCCCCTGCGATCCCCCGAGGACGAGCACCGTCGGCGGCCCCGTACGCCTCATCCGATCGACTCTCGCGGCGTCGAAGAACGCTTCGCGCACCGGGTTGCCGCTCACGAACGCCTTGGCGCCGAAGCAGGCCGCGGTGGCCTCGAACGAAACAGCCGCCGCCTGGACGACAGGACCCAGGACCCGGTTAGTCATCCCGGGCACCGCGTTCTGCTCCATCAACATGGTCGAGCGCCCCGCCAATGCCGCGAGGAGCACCACCGGCCCCGCGCTGTACCCTCCGAGGCCAATCACCAGGTCCGGACGAGCCCGGTACAGCACGCGCGCCGCGTCCAACAACGTGAGCGGCGCCAGCGCGACCGTCCGGGCGATGGCGCGGGGCGACTTGCCCATGAGTCCCGCGCTCCGAATCGGCTCGAAGCGGAAGCCTTCGAGCCCCAGCGCCCGGGCCTCGATGCCACGACCCGTCCCCACGAACACGACGGACGCGTGACGGTGCCGTCGGACGAGCGCGTGCGCCACGGCGATGCCCGGGAACAGATGGCCGCCGGTGCCACCGCCCGCGAACATGACCCGGGGCGCTCTCGGTACCGTGTCCGATTCCGCATCCGTCACGGGTCCGCCTCGCCTTCACCGGCCGCATCAATGCCTGAGCGCGGCATGTTGCGACACGTTCAGGAGCATTCCCATGCCGACCAGCCCAATCAGCAGCGACGATCCCCCGGCGCTGACGAACGGCAGCGGAATCCCCGTCGTCGGCATCAACCCGAGCACGACGCTCATGTTGAGAAACGCCTGGATGGCGACCATCGTCGTCAGGCCGATCGCCAGAAACGCCCCGAAGCGATCCGGCGCGTGACTGGCGACGTGCAGGCCGCGCCAGGTGATGATCGCGAAGCAGAGCAGAATCACCGTCGATCCAATCAGCCCCGTCTCTTCGGCGATGACGGCGTAGATGAAGTCGGTATGCGGCTCGGGCAGAAAATGCAGCTTCTGCACGCCGCGCATGAGCCCGTTGCCTACCAGGCCGCCGGTACCGACCGCTATCTGCGACTGGATGATCTGGAATCCGTCGCCGAGCGGATCGGCCCACGGGTCCAGGAACGCGAGGAGCCGCCGGCGGCGATACGGCGCACTCGCCAGGACGACGTACAAGGCCGGGGCGAACACGAGCGCGGCCCCGACCATGTAGCGGTAGCTCAGGCCCGCCGCGAAGACCATCGCGACCACGATGACGACCGCGGCGAAAGCGGTGCTGAAGTCCGGCTGCAGGAGAATCAGGCACGCGATGCCGGCCGTCAGCGTCCCGACCGGCAGCAACGCGTGGAGGACATCGTTGATTCGGTCCATCCGCGTTTCGAGCTGCGCGGCGGCGAACATGATGAGGGCTATCTTCGCGAGTTCGGAAGGCTGCACGCCGAAGCCCGCGATACCGAACCAGCGGCGCGTTCCGTTGATCGGTTCGCTGAAGAGCACGGCAATCAGCGCCACCGTCGTGACGCAGACCGCGGTCCACAGCACGCCGGGCTGGCGGAACCGCCGGTAGTCGATCCGCATCACGCCCCAGAGCAGCCCGAACCCCATGACGGCCCACGCCACCTGCCGGAGCAGGAAGTGGTACGGCCGCGCGTATCGATCCATGGCGAGCAGGGCGGACGCGCTGTACACCATGATCACGCTCGCGCTCAGCAGCGCGAGCGTGGCGAGGAAGAGCAACTTGTCGGGCTTGAGTTTCCGCGCCATACTCCCAACCGGTCAACCGGGGAACGACAAGGCTAAAGTCTCCGGTCGTTCGACCCGAAAACAGGGTTGCACGATCGCGTGAGCGGTCAGCAGTCATCAGTCAGACCCGGGCGAAGACACCGGCCTCGCAGGCAAGGGATAGCCTGCGCTCCCAGCGGCCAGCTCTTCACCGCGCAAACCGACTGATGACTGCTCACTGCTCACGTCCCGTGCGTTCCCCTCGGTGGCCAAGCGGCTGCCTCAGAGCGGCCACCGCGTCCCTGAACGCCACGCCTCTGGCTGCGTAGTCGCGAAACATGTCGAGGCTGGCGCATGCCGGCGCCAGCAACACGGCGCTGCCCGGGCGCGCCAGCCCGGCAGCCTGCCGCACGGCCTGATCCATCGTCTCGGCTTCGTGCACCGCGACCTCGGCCTCGAGCGCCCGGCGCACCTGCGCCCGCGCCTCGCCGATGGCGACGACCGACGCGCCGCGGGACGCCAGGGGAGCTCGCAGGTCCTCGAACCGCCCCCCCTTGAACCGTCCCCCGAGAATCACCACCAGACCCGCCCCGAAGCACTCCACCGCCGCCCGCGCGGCAACGACATTGGTCGCCTTCGAGTCGTTCACGAAACGCACGCCGCCGATCTCGCGGACGAACTCGAGCGTGTGCTCCAGGCCGGTGAAGGCCTGCACGGCGCGAGTCATCGCGCCGGAATCAACGCCCACCAGCGTGCCGACGGCGGCGGCGGCCGCAATGTCACCCAGGAGGTGGCGTCCCGGCACGCGGACCGCGGACATCGGCACCAGGCACTCGTCTCCCCCGACCGACCGGCGCGCGATTCCGTCTTCGGTCACCTGCACGCCTTCCGCGATCCGCCCGTCGACGGCGAATCGCAGCGCACGCGCTCGACCGGCACGCGCGATCCGCAGGACCTGCGGGTCGTCGGCGTTGATGACCATCGCGTCGTCGGGCGTCTGGTTCGCGAACACGCGCGCCTTCGCGCCGGCGTACTCTTCGAAGCTCGCATGCCGATCGAGATGATCCGGCGAAAGATTCAGGCAGACGGCGATCCAGGGCCTGAAGGTCTCGGTGAGCTCGAGCTGGAAGCTGCTGACCTCGACGACGTGCACGGCGTCCGGTGTCGAGTCCTCGACCTGGCTGCTGAGCGCGATGCCGATGTTCCCGCCGACGACGGCGCGCCCCCCGCCCGCCTCGATCATCCGCGCGGCCACGGCAACCGTCGTCGACTTTCCCTTCGTTCCGGTCACCGCCACGAGCCGACCTCGCAGCCAGCGTGACGCCAGCTCCACCTCGCTGATCACCGGAACGCCGCGGCTGCGGGCATCGGCGATAGCGGGCGCCCGCGGGGACACGCCGGGGCTCAGCACCAGCAGGTCGGCCGCCCGCAGGGTGTCCGCCCTGTGGCCGCCGACTTCGATCTCGATGCCGCCGGCCAACAACGACTCGCTGCCGGCGATTCCCGCGCCCGCCTCGCTCAGGGTCACCCGCGCACCGCGGCCCGCCAGCAGGCGGGCTGCGGCAAGGCCGCTCCGGCCGGCCCCGACGACCACGACACGAGAGTCCGCGACCGAGAATTCGTTCATCGCAGTTTCAATGTCGTCAGGCTGAACAGCGCGAAGACCACGGCCGCGATCAAGAACCGGCTGATGATCTTCGGCTCGCTCCACCCGATCTGCTCGAAGTGGTGGTGCAGCGGCGCCATGCGGAACACGCGTCGGCCGGTGAGCTTGAACGAGCCCACCTGAACGATCACCGACAACGCCTCGATAACGAACACCGCGCCGACGATCGGCAGCAACAGCTCCTGCTTGATGAGGAGCGCGACCGTTCCGAGCGCGCCGCCGAGCGCCAGCGCACCGACGTCGCCCATGAACACGTCGGCGGGATAGGAGTTGTACCAGAGGAACCCGAGGCCCGCGCCTACCAGCGAGCCACAGAAAATCGTCAGCTCGCCGGCCGGCGGGAAACGCACCAGCAGCAGGAACTCGGCGATGGCGGCGTGGCCGCTTACGTACGTCAGCGCCGTGAAGGCGCCGGCAGCCACAGTGAAGATACTGATGGCGAGACCGTCGAGACCGTCCGTCAGGTTGACGGCATTCGAGGCGGACACCAGCACCAGCACCGCGAACGGGACGTACAGCCACCCGATGTCCGGCGTGAACTGCTTGAAGAACGGAAAGATGATCTCGCTGCTGTAGAGATCGCTGTGCGTCAACTGCAGCAGCGATACGCCGACCGCGGTCGCGACAGCGCTCTGCGCTATCAGCTTCCCGCGCGCCGACAGGCCCCGGTGGGAGCGGCGCGAGATTTTCAGCCAGTCGTCGAGAAAACCGATGGCCCCGAACGAAGCAGTCGAGAGCAGGGCGATCTGGACGTAGACGTTGGTCAGGTCGGCCCAGAGCAGCGTCGGCAGAAAGGCCGCGGCGAGCAGCAGCAGGCCGCCCATCGTCGGCGTGCCGGCCTTGTCCTGGTGGGTGGGAGGACCATCGTGCCGGATGATCTGCCCAATCTGCAGCTCCCGCAGCTTGCGGATCGTGAACGGGCCGAACACGAGCGACACGATGAACGCGGTCAGGCTGGCGGCAGCCGTCCGGAACGTGATGTACTGGACCACGTTCAGCAGGCTGAAGTCCGTGTGCAGCGGATACAGAAGGTGATAGAGCATCAACCCCACTCCGCCTTGAGCCGGTCGGTCACCCGATCCGTGCGCACGCCGCGCGAGCCCTTCACCAGCACCAGGTCACCCGCCTGCACGAGGTTCGCCGCGAGCGTCTCCGCCGCCGCGCCGGCGCCGCACGTCAGCACGCGGTCGGCGCCGAGCCCGGCGGAGCGGGCGCCCTCCGCCAGCGCTTCCGCCGCCGCGCCACCGACGGCCACCACCACGTCGAAGCCCGCCTCGGCCGCGAGTCGCCCGCAGGCGCCATGCAGGGCCGGCGCACGCTCGCCGAGCTCGAGCATTTCGCCCAGGACGGCGATCCGCCGCCGATGGCCGCGATCCCGCCCCAGTGACCGCAGGGATCGCTCGAGAGCCGCCGGGCTGGAGTTGTAGGAATCGTCGACGACGGTCACTCCTCCCGACAGCCGGACCACCTCGCCGCGCCGCGGCGGAGGTGCGAACGCGGCCGCCACGCGCACCATTTCCTCGAGCGGAACCTGGAAGCGGAGCGCCACCGCAATCGCCGCCAGCACGTTGGCCACCTGGCCGTCGCCGATCAGCCGCGTACTGAACGCGCCGCTGCCGGCCGGGGTGTGCACCGCCGCCCGCATTCCGTCGACACCCCGGTCCTCGACATCGGTGGCTCGCACGTCGGCAGGTGTGTCGACCCCGAATGTCGTCACCCGCCCCGGGAACCGTCCGATGCGCGCCATGGCCAGCGGATCGCCGGCGTTCACCACCAGATCGTCGCCGGGGCCGGCGCCGTCGAGGATTTCCGACTTGGCATCGGCGATCCCTTCGATCGACGGGAACGACGCCGCGTGAACCTCCGCCACGTTGGTCCAGACCCGGACGTCCGGCTCGGCAATGCCGACGAGCGTATGAATCTCGCCTGCATGATTCATGCCCAGCTCGACCACCGCCACGTCCGGGCGACGCCCGAGCTCGAGCAGCGACAACGGAAGGCCGATGTGATTGTTGAGGTTGCCTTCGTTGCGGACGACATCGTGCCGCGTGCCGACGAAGGCCGCCGTCAGCTCCTTGGTGGTCGTCTTGCCGACGCTGCCGGTAATCGCCACCACCCGGGTACCGGAGCGACGCCGAACGTCGCGGGCGATCGACTGCAGCGCGCGCACGGTGTCTTCGACAACGATGGTCACCGGCGCGGACTCGACCGCCCCGGTGACCGGCGCCGCCGTGCCGTCACTGACGATCACGCCCGCCGCTCCCTTGCGAAATGCTTCGGCGATGAAATCGTGACCGTCGAGCCGCTCGCCCCGAATCGCCAGAAAGACGCCCCCCGGCCGGACGCGGCGGCTGTCGATCGAGATCTCGCCCAACTCGACGTCGGGGCGGCCGGACGCCAGCCGGCCTCCCGCCGCCAGGGCCAGCTCCCCCGCCCGCGTTCGCATCCTTCCGCAATCCACCACTTCCCTGTCATCCCTCCTGCAACCGCGATCGCCGTGCGTCCAGCGCCGCGCGCGCCACGACGGCGTCGTCGAAGGGCAAGGCCTGCGATCCGATCACCTGGTGACGCTCGTGCCCCTTCCCGGCAATGACAACCATGTCGCCGGGCGCCGCATCTCCTATCGCGCGGGCAATCGCCGCGCGCCGATCCGTGATCGCCAGATGCGGCGAGTCCGAGCGGCTGATGCCGCGTTCGATGTCCTCGATAATCGCTTCCGGGTCCTCCGACCGGGGATTGTCGGAGGTCAGGACCACCGCATCGCTCAACCGGGTAGCGACGACCCCCATCAGCGGCCGCTTCGTGGCGTCCCGATCACCGCCGCACCCGAAGACGGTGACGATCCGACGCGCAGCCAACGGTCGAACCGCTTCGAGGAGGCTGCGGAGGGCATCGTCGGTATGGGCCGAGTCGACGATGACGGTCAGGTCGTCGGTTTGCATGGAAACCGTCTGCATGCGCCCCGGCACCACGGCCAGCGCCCGAACGCCGGCCTCGATTCCCTCGAACGGCAGATCGAGCGCGACGGCCGCGGTGGCCGCAGCCAGCACGTTGTACGCCGCGGCGCGGCCGATCAGGGGCGACTCGAGCCGCAACGCGCCACGGGGGGTGCGCGCCTCGATGAGCGTTCCGTCGACGCGCAGATCCAGGCGCTCGGGGACGCAATCCGCCGTCCGATCCAGGGCGTAGGTCACCGGCCATCCCACCGTCGTCGCAAGCCGGGCGCCGCGGGGATCGTCGACGTTGATCGCCGCCGGGGCGTCATCCGGCAGCAACTCGAACAGCCGCCGCTTGGCGGCGAAGTACCGCTCCATGTCGCCATGGAAGTCGAGATGATCGCGAGTCAGGTTGGTGAAGACGGCAGCGTCGAACTGGACGTGGTCGACGCGCCGCAGCGCCGCCGCGTGCGAGGAGACCTCCATGACGCAGGCGCCTGCACCCCGGTCGCGCATCGCGCCGAGCAGTGCCTGCACCACCGGCGCCTCCGGTGTCGTGTGCACCGCAGGACGCTCGGCCTCGTCGCGACCGACACGGTTGGCAATGGAGCTGATACGCCCGGTCGCCATTCCCGCATGATCGAGGATCGATTCGAGAAGGTACGTCGTCGTCGTCTTGCCGTTGGTCCCCGTGACACCGACGACCAGCAGGTCCCGACTGGGATTCCCGTGGAAGGCGGCGGCCAGCGCGGCCAGCGCGACGCGCGCGTCCACCACCCGAACCCAGGGCCGCGCCGTCGCGGCCGGCGGCTCGACCTCGGCGAGCACCAACGCGGCTCCGCGCGCACACGCCTCGTCGGCGAAGTCCGCGCCGTCGACGCTATGACCGGGCACGGCGACGAAGATGCCGCCCGCGACAACGTCGCGAGAGTCGAAATGCACGCCGCTCACCGTCGCCGCCAGATCGTGCGCATCCAACTCCGCGGCGTTCGCGACGCCGGCGTCCGCGAGCAACGCCTCCAGCGTCATTCCGCCTCGAGGTTTTCGCACGGCGGGTCGTTCATCGACCATCGTCATGGACCCAGCGCCTCGGCGTCACCACCCACCGGGAGAGAAATGCGATGCAACCAGATCGTGGCCGCCGCGCTGGAATCGATGGCCTCGCCGGCCGCAGGCGCATGGCGCGTCACCGTGCCGTCGCCTATGAACTCGGCGCTCAGTCCGATACGCCCCAGGACGCGGACGGCCTGCCGGGCGCTGAGGCCACGCAGATCCGGCATCGCTCCGGCCTGCTCCGGGGCAGCCGGGACGCCGAACCCGCGCGATGCAGTTCCGGCTTCCGCCAGGGCGGCCGGCTGAAGACGGGTGCCCGGTGAGGGGGACGCGGAACGCGCGACGACTACCGGTTCGTCCGAAGCGGGCGACCGCGGCACCTCGAGGTATCTCAGTGCGGCCTCGGCGATGCGCTGGAAGATCGGCGCAGCGACGAGTCCACCGGTGTACGCGCGCTGACGGATGCCGTTGATCATCGCGCTGCGGGGTGTGTCGATCATGACGAGCATGGCGAGTCGCGGGGCGTCCGCAGGCACGAAACCGACGAACGAAGCGTTGTGATCCCGGTGCGAATAGCGTCCGTCGATGAGCTTTTCCGCCGTGCCGGTCTTTCCGGCGACCTTGTAGCCCGGCACCTGCGCGCGGCGCGCCGTCCCGCGGTCGGCGACCGCCGTCATGATCTCGGTCAGCTCGGCCGCCGTCGCGCGCGAGATCGCGCGCCGGATGACCCGCCGCTCCGAAGCCACGCTTCCGCCGTTGCGGGCGACGGCGCGGACAAGGCGCGGCTGGAGGAGCTCCCCGCCGTTGGCTACGGCGGAAATCGCGGTTGCCATCTGGAGGGGAGTGACCGCGACCTGGTACCCCATCGACAGGGAGGCGATGGCGCGATCGTTGAGGGTATCGGCGCTCCAGACGAGACCGGGGCTTTCCGACGGGAAGTCCTCGGACTGGGAGCGTCCGAACCCCAAACGGTCGACGTAGCGGCTGAGCCGCTCCGGTCCAAGGCGCAATCCGACCAGAATGGCGCCGACGTTGCTGGACTTGACGATCACGTCCGTGAAGGTCAGCGGCCCGTAGGTGTGGAAGTCCCGGATGCTGTCGCGGCCGACCCGGATGTAACCGGCGCTGACGTCGAACACCTCGTCGCGGTGGACTACACGCTCCTCGAACGCTGCCGCGGCGGTCACGATCTTGAATGTCGACCCCGGCTCGTACACGTCCTGGACGGCGCGGTTGCGCCGCTCCGACGGCGTCGCCGCGGCGAATGCGTTGGGGTTGAACGACGGCTCGCTGGCGAGCGCGAGAATCTCGCCGGTCCCCGGGTCGAGCATCACGACCGCCCCCGCGTCGGCGTCGTAGGCGCGAACCCCCGCGCGCAACTCGCGCTCGACGATGTACTGCAGATGCTTGTCGATGGTCAGCTCGACGGTCGCGCCGGCCGTCGGCGGCCGATCGATACGGCTGAACGGACGGTGCCGCGCATCGGTTTGTATCAGGATCTGTCCCGTGTTGCCGGCGATCTCCGAGTCGTAGGTCGACTCGATCCCGCTCAGTCCCTGGTTGTCGATGCCGACGTAGCCGATGAGGTGCGCCGCGAGCTCGCGGTTGGGATAGTAGCGCCGGTCTTCGGTGAGGAATCCGACACCGTCCAGCCCCAGAGCGGCCACGCGCCGCGCCTCCTCCGGCGACGCCTTGCGTCGCACGTACACGAACGCGCTGCGGCGCCCGAGACGGGCCTCCAGATCGCCCCGTCGAGTCTCGTCGCAGTCGTCCAGGGCACTGCAGATCGCGCTCGCCGTAGCTGCCAGGTCCGCATCGTGAATCCTGGTCGGGGCGGCGTAGACCGTCCCGGCGTCGGAATCGACTCCGACCCCCTCCAACCCAAGTGCCGCCACGCGCCGCATCTCTTCCGAAGAAGGGTCGGCCTTCAGCACGGCATAGGCCCTGCGGCGCCCGAGACGGCGTTCGAGTGCGTCGCTGCCGGTCGCCCCGCAGTCATCCAGCGCGCTGCAGAGGGCGCGCGCGGTGGCTGCCGGATCGTCGATCTCGGACGGAACGGCGTACACCGTATCGGCATCGACGCTGTAGGCGAGCACGCGCCCGTTCCGATCCAGTATCTCGCCGCGCTTCGAATGCACCTCGATGGTTCGGCGCTGCTGGTTTCCGGCCCGCTCTACGAGTGCGGCGTGCTGCACGACCTGCAGGTGGATCAACTTCGCCTCGATAGAGACGACCCACACGGCGAACGCGCAGGCCGCCACGAGGACGCGGCGCCGCAGAACGTCCCGCCACGGGGTCGGAACGGCACCGGCATCCCGATGCCGGACTGCGCTGCGTCCTCCCCACGGCGGCCTAGTTCGAGCTCCGAGTCGCACTCGTTACCTCCTGCCGCAGCGCCACAACCGGCAGATCCGGCGCCGCCGGCGCGTCCGGGACACGCTCGAGGATCAACTCCTCGTTGCCGGCCGGCGCAACCATATGCAACTGGCTGATCGCGACCCGCTCGATGCGGGCCGGCGACCGCAGCGCTTCGATCTCCAGCCGGAGATGACGGTTCAACTCCCGCTGCCCGGCGTACTCCTGGCGCATCTGCTCGATGCGATAACCGTGCTGGAGCAGCTCGAAGTGCTGCCACACCGAGAACAGCAGAACCGCGACCAGCGGGACGGCGAGGATCAGCGACCCCCGCAGCTCCCGCTGCCGAGCCTTGTCCAGCTCCCGTACGACCGGAGCGTTGCGGATGCGTGGGGAAACGAGATCCGCGAAGTCCTCGTGGGTCATGCCAGCCTCTCGGCGGCCCGCAGCCTGGCGCTGCGCGCACGCGGATTCCGGACGACCTCGCCCTCGGACGGCCGCAACGGCCGCTTCGTGAGCACCTTGATCGCGACGTCGCCCCCCCGTTCGAACCCGCGCAGCGCCTGCTTGACGATGCGGTCCTCCAGGGAATGAAAGGCGATGACGACCAGCCTCGCTCCGGCCCGCAGGCGCCGGCAGAGCGCCAACAACCAGGTGTCCAGCCCTTCCAGCTCCCGGTTGACCCAGATCCGCAGCGCCTGGAACGTGCGGGTCGCCGGATGGATCCGCTGGCGGCCGCGCCGAGGCACTGCGCGGCGGACCACGTCCGCCAGTTGGCCGGTGGACGTCAGCGGCGCACGAGCCCGGGCCTCGACCAGACCCCCTGCAATGCGCCGCGCGTAGCGATCCTCCCCATACTGGTGGATGACGTCGGCGAGCTCCGACTCGGGTGCGTCGCGCAGCAGCTCGGCGGCGGTGGGGCCGGTCGACCGATCCATGCGCATGTCGAGCGGATCGTCGCGGCGGAAGCTGAAACCGCGCCCGTCGCCGTCGAGCTGCAACGACGAGAGCCCCAGATCCGCCAGGGCGCCACCGTCGATGTCCGCGATGCCACGCTCGGCAAGCACGTCGTCGAAACGCCTGAAATCGGCCTGCACGAGATCCACACGGTCGTCCCAGCGCCGCAGCGCAGCCGCCGCCAACGGGAGCGCCTCGCCGTCCCGGTCCAATCCGAGCACGCGGTCCGCGCCGGCTTCCAGCAGCGCGCGGGCATGGCCCCCGCCGCCGGCCGTGCAGTCGACGAACAGGCCGCCGCGGGATGGATCGAGCACAGTAACCACTTCCGTCGTCATCACCGGTTCGTGGGTAGGCATCGACCCTCGCGTCATGCCACCGCCCCGTTCAGATCCCGTACTCCGCCAGCGTGCTGAAGTCCTCGTCGGTGAGCGGCTCCTGCTCCATCTTGCTGGCGAAGCGCTCGTGGTTCCACACTTCGAGGTGACTCAGATTCCCGAACACGTCCACCTCGCCCACCATCTCCGCGGACTCGCGCAGACGGGTGTGAATGGACACGCGCCCCTGTCGGTCGAACTCGGTCTGCTGGCCGTAGTAGTTGACGCGGTCGAAGTACCGGCGGCGGGCCGGGAGGGCCGAGGGTACGCCCATGAGCTTCTCCTCGATCTCCACCCAGGCCGACATCGGGTAGATCAGCACCGACTGGCCGGTCACGCTCGTCACGTACAGGACGTCGCCGTGCTTCTCGGTGATCGCGGCGCGGAAGGCATTCGGCACCTTGAGCCTCCCCTTGTCGTCGATCTTGGCGGCGATACTCCCCCTGAGCACCTTTTTGCTCCACTACGACCCAAAAAACTCCACAAGCGAATCGTAGGTAAACCACTCTGTCTTGTCAACGGCAATCGCCGTTTCTGCGACAGATGTGCGACACTCTCCGGCGAACGATGCTGCGCGCCGGCCTGATCGGGCTCGCCTCGGCGGGCAAGACGACACTGTTCCGGCTCCTGACGAGAGCCTCCGACGACGGCAGCCGTTCGTCCGGTCGGGACGAGGCGACCATGGGGCTTGCGCGCGTGCCCGATCCCCGGCTCGACCGGCTCACCGCGATGTTCTCGCCGCGGAAGCACACGCCGGCCACGGTGACCTTCGTCGACATGGCTTCCCGACGCGGCGGGGGAGCCGGCGCGCTTGTCGACGTCACCCCCTATCGCACCGCCGACGCGTTGCTCCACGTCGTGCGCTGCTTCCGGGACGACGCCGTGCCGCACCCGGCCGAATCCATCGATCCGGGTCGCGATGCCAGGACGATGGAGGACGAGCTGATACTGGCCGACCTCGAGGTGGCCGAGCGGCGCATCGAGCGCATCGAGAAGGACCGCCGCAAGGGCGCCTGGAAGGGCGACGCCGCCGAGATCGACGTCCTGCGCCGCTGCGCCGACGCGTTGGAAGCCGGCACGCCGCTCCGTGCCCTGCAGCTCGATCCGGCGGACACGACGCGACTCCGCGGCTTTCAGTTTCTCTCCGCGAAACCGCTCCTCCTCGTCCTCAACATCGACGAGACGGACGCCGCCGTCGCGACGGAGGAAGCGGTACGCGCGGCCGGACTCGACCAGTTCGTCAGGGGCCCTGCGGTCCGGGCGCTGACCGTCTGCGCGAAGATCGAGCTGGAGATCGCCGAGCTGGAAGGGAACGACGCAGCGGCGTTCCTGGCTGACCTGGGCCTGCGCGAGACCGGCCTCGACCGCGTGATTCGCGCCGCCTACGAGCTGCTGGGCTACGTGTCCTTCTTCACCACCGGCGAGGACGAGTGCCGCGCCTGGTCGATCCCGGCGGGAACGGTCGCGCAGGATGCCGCGGGCGAGATCCATTCGGATCTGGCCCGGGGCTTCATCCGCGCGGAGGTCGTGACCTGCGGGGACCTCGTCGCTCGCGGATCGCTGGCCGCCTGCCGCAAGCACGCCGAGGTGCGGCTCGAAGGGAAGGACTACCTGGTTCGCGACGGCGACGTCATCAACGTCCGCTTCGCCACATGACCCCCCCGGATCGGAACCCGGCCGGTGCGCCGCGGTCCCAGCCGGTCGAAGGCTCGGCATCCGCCCGGCTCACCAGATCCGCCGGCGTGGTGGGTGCCGCGACACTGACCAGCCGCCTGCTCGGCCTCGTGCGCGACCAGGTGCTCGCAGCCCTGTTCGGAGCCGGCAACGCCATGGACGCCTTCAACGTGGCGACCCGGATCCCGAACCTGCTGCGCGATCTCTTCGCCGAAGGTGCAATGAGCGCCGCATTCGTCCCGACGTTCATGCGCCGGCTGACGAACGACGGCAAGGCGGAAGCGTGGCGGCTGGGCAATCAACTCCTGAACGCGCTCGTCACGGTGACCGGCGCGCTCGTCCTGGCGGGCATCGTCTTCGCCGAGCCGCTCGTGCGCCTGCTCGCCGGCTCCTATGCCACGGTCCCGGGCAAGCTGGAGCTGACGGTGCTGCTGACCCGCATTCTCCTGCCGTTCCTGTCCCTGGTAGCGGTAGCCGCGGCGCTGATGGGTATGCTGAACTCCCTCAATCGGTTCTTCCTGCCTGCTCTCTCGCCCGCCATGTACAACGTCGGCATCATCGCGAGCGGAGCGCTGCTCGTGCCGCTCATGCCCGGGCTCGGGTTCGACCGGATCGTCGCCATCGCCATCGGCGCGCTGCTGGGCGGGATCGGTCAGGTCGCGCTGCAGGTCCCGGCCCTCCGCCGCGAGGGATTCCGGTACCGGGCAATCCTCGATCCCTCCGATCCCGGTCTGCGGCGCATCCTCCGGCTCATGGGCCCGGGCACGCTTGCCGGCGCGGCCGTGCAGATCAACCTGCTGGTGAACATGGTGCTGGCTACCGGACAGGGTACCGGCGCGGTTTCCTGGCTCGGCTATGCGTTTCGCGTGATGTACCTGCCAATCGGCCTCTTCGGCGTCTCCATCGCGGCCGCGACGCTTCCGGTCGTTTCACGCCACGCCGCGCGGGAGGAACTCGACGGCGTTCGCGACGCCGTGTCCCGGGCGCTGCGGCTCATGCTGGTCGTCAACGTGCCCGCCACCGTCGGACTCATCGTGCTGGGCGCACCCGTCGTGGAACTCATCTTCGAACGCGGCAGCTTCACGGCGGACGATACCGCGGCCACCGCCGCCGCACTCCTGTTCTACGCTCCCGGACTGGCCGGCTACTCGGCCGTCCGCATCGCAGTCCCCTGCTTCTACGCGCTCGGCAGCAGCATCACCCCCACCGGCATCAGCATGGCCGCCGTGACCCTCAACATCGCCCTCAACCTCGTCCTCGTGGAGCTGATGGGGTACCGCGGGCTGGCGCTCGGCACCTCGATCGCGGCCCTGGCCAACGCGGTCGCCCTGCTCGCGGTGCTGCGGGGCCGGCTGCGCGGCCTCGACCTGCCGCGGGTGCTGCTGGTCTTCGGGAAGATCGCCATCGCGTCGGCGGCCATGGGCGCGGCGGCGTGGACGACCCACGAGCACCTGGGTGACATCTGGGACGGCGGGGGCGACCTGGAGCGCCTGGGGCGGGTCTCGGCGGGCATCACCGCCGGCGTGCTCGTGCTGGCGGCGGCGGCCCGGATTCTCCGCATCGGAGAGCTGGAAGAGGTCGGACGGCAGGTGATGGCGCGGCTCGGACGAACCTGACAGGCGCCAGGATGGTACGATGGTCGCGATGCGACCGATGTACCACGGCGGCAGCCACTACTCGTTCGGGCCCGGCCTGATGACGCCCGCAGTCAAGATGCTGCTCTGGGCCAACGTCGGTCTGTTCCTGCCGACCGCGCTCGCCCCGTCGCTGTTCTACTGGCTCACCTGGACCTTCGGCCTTACGCCGGAGGCGGTCCTGAGCCGGTTCTGGATCTGGCAGCCGGTCACCTACATGTTCCTCCACGGCGGCATGGGGCATCTGCTGCTCAACATGCTGGTGCTGTGGATGTTCGGGGTGCAGTTGGAACGGCTCTGGGGATCGCGCTTCTTCCTGCGCTATTACTTCATCACCGGGATCGGGGCGGGGCTGTTGACCATCGGTGCGTCGCTGTTGCCGTTCGCTTTTGCCGACCCGACCTACACGGCGGTCACGATCGGCGCCTCCGGCGCCATCTACGGCCTCCTGGCCGCGTTTGCGCTCTACTACCCCGAGACGCCGATCCTGATGTTCTTCCTGTTCCCGGTCCCGGCCAAGTACTTCGTGATGATCATCGGCGCCATCGCGTTCCTGTCCGTTCCGCGCGGCGGCGGTGTAGCGCACATCGCCCACCTCGGCGGACTCGTCGTCGGCTACGTGTACCTGCGGCGGTTGCGCGGGGTGTCGGCCGGACGTCTCGGTGCCGGCCGGGTCGGTTTCGGACGTCTCGGCGTCATCGCCGACATCAAGTACCGCTACGTCAAGTGGAGGATGGCGCGCCTCCGGAAGCGCTTCGATGTCCATCAGGGTCGCGGGGACCGGAACTGGAACGACTACCAGCGCGGCAATGGCCGAGACTGGGACGACCGCGTGCACTAGAAGCTCGCGGGGGCGCCGCGCGGCGCCCCCGCCGAACCGGCAACGCGGCCGACGAAGATCCGACTGCTCACCGCTCCTCGCGGTCACGCCTGCGGGCCGGCGCCAGCCACTCGGCCCGCACGGGGCAGAACAGATCCAGCGCGAAAGTGTCGGCGAGCGCCTCGGCCTGGTGACGCGTGCCGGCCGGAATCACCAGCACCTCCCCTTCCCGCACGACGATCTCCTCGTTCTCGACCGTGCAACGCAGCGCACCCTCGAGCACGTACTGCAACTGTTCGCTGTCGTGCCGGTGCGCCGGCACGTGCGCACCGCGTTTCAGGTAGACCTGCACGAGCATCTGACGCTCGCCCGACACGATCTTGCGGGAAATCAACTCCGTCACCTTGTCGAGCTCGAGCGCGGCCCAACGGTGAACGACGGGGTTCGACGGCATCGGCTCCTCCCCGGCCACTGGCTGGAATCGTGATCCTTAACTGTTGACAGGAAACGAGTTGCGGCGTTTCCCGGAAGCATCGCCCGACAGCACGTGCATGATATAATCGGGAGTCGTGCACGATACGCGATCGAGCCGACCGTCTCCCGCAACTCCGCACCCCAAGGATTCTGCACCATGAAGGGACCGGCGCTCACGAACGAGCCCGCGTCCCGTGCGGCCCTGGCGGTGGGAGAGCGTGCAGGCGAGTTGTCCCGCGAGCAGCTCATCCGCTTCTACCGCACGATGCTGCTGTCGCGGCGCCTCGACGACCGGGAGCTGCAGCTCAAGAACCAGAGCCTCAGTTACTTCCAGATCAGCGGTGCCGGTCACGAGGCGATTCAGGTGGCGGCCGGTCTGGCGCTGCGCCCCGGCTACGACTGGGTATTCCCCTACTACCGCGACCGGGCTCTATGCCTGACGCTCGGCCTGACCGCCCATGACATGCTGCTCAACGCGGTGGGCGCGAAGGACGACCCGAACTCCGGCGGCCGGCAGATGCCGACCCACTGGAGCTCCCCGACCCTGCAAATCGTGTCGCCGTCGAGCGCTTGCACGACGCAGTGCCTGCATGCGGTCGGCGCCGCGGAAGCGGGCAGGCTCCTGCCGCGGCTGCTCGGCATCGAGGCCGGCTCTCCCTCCCTGGACGGCGAGGTGACGCTGGTTTCGCTCGGCGACGGACAGACGAGCGGAGGCGAGTTCTGGGAGTCGCTCAATACCGCGTGCAACGAACGCCTGCCGGTGGTCTACCTGATCGAGGACAACGGGTACGCCATCTCCGTCCCGGTCGAAGTGCAGACTCCCGGCGGCGACATTTCGGAGCTGGTCGAATCACTCCCCGGCCTGCACGTCATCCGCGTCGACGGAACCGACGGCATGGCGAGCTTTCGGGCCATGAGCGAGGCGGTCGCCTGGGCTCGGGGACGCTCCGGGCCCGCGCTGGTTCATGCTCACGTCACGCGCCCGTACTCGCATTCGATGTCGGACGACGAGCGCCACTACAAGTGCGCCGCGGAACGCGAGGCCGAGGCCGCGCGCGACCCTCTCCGACGTTTCGCCGGCTTCCTGGTGGATGCCGGGCATGCCACGGAAGCAGAGCTCGACGCGGTCGCCGCCGAAGTCGACCGCGAGGTGCAGGACGCCTCCGACCGCGCCGTCGCGGCCCCGAAGCCGGACGCCTCGACTGCGGCGCTGTACGTGTACTCGCCCACCGTCGACCCCGCTTCCGCCGCGTTCGAGGCAACGCCCGCGCCGAGCGCGTCCGGCAAGCCGGACACCATGGTCTCGGCCATCAATCGAACGCTCGAGGACGAGATGGCGCGCGACACCCGCATCGTCGTCTTCGGCGAGGACGTGGCGGACGCGAGCCGCGCGGAGATTCTGAACGAGGTGAGCGGCAAGGGGGGCGTCTTCAAGGCGACCCTCGGGCTGCAGCGGACCTACGGGCGCGAGCGGGTCTTCAACTCTCCGCTCGCCGAGGCCAACATCGTCGGCCGGGCGGTCGGGATGGCGGTACGCGGCCTGAAGCCGGTGGTCGAGATCCAGTTCTTCGACTACATCTGGCCGGCGATGATGCAGATCCGGGACGAGCTCACCATGCTCCGCTACCGGTCGAACAACGACTGGTCGTGTCCTGTCGTGATTCGCGTGCCCATCGGCGGCTACCTCAAGGGCGGCTCGCTCTACCACAGCCAGTCCGGCGAGAGCATCTTCGCGCACTGCCCGGGCCTTCGCATCGCGTTTCCGTCGACGGCCGAAGACGCGGCCGGCCTGCTCCGCACCGCGATCCGGGCCGACGATCCGGTTCTCTTCCTCGAGCACAAGCACCTGTACCGGCAGACCTACAACAAGGGGGTCTATCCGGGGCCGGACTACACTCTGCCTTTCGCTCGTGCCGCCGTCCGGCGCGAGGGCAGCGACGTCACCGTCGTGACCTGGGGTGCGCTCGTGCAACGATCCCTGCTGGCTGCCGAGCGGGCCGACCAGGAGGGGATCGACGTGCGGGTCGTCGACCTGCGGACGATCGCCCCCTACGACTGGGAGAGCGTCGCCGCGGCAGTGGAGGCGACCAGTCGGGTGGTGATCGCGCACGAGGACCAGTTGACGTGCGGTTTCGGCGCGGAACTCGCGGCGCGGATAGCCGATGAGTTGTTCGAGCACCTCGACGCGCCGGTCAAGCGCGTGGGCGCGCTCGACTGCCCGGTCGCCTACAGCCCCGTGCTGGAGGAAGCCATCCTGCCGCAAGCGGACGACGTGCTCGACGCCATTCGGACGACCGCGCGATACTGACGAAGGAGTGAACGCGCCAGTGCGTGCTCACGTCGCCCGCCGGGTTGCCGCGCTCGCGGCCGTAGTGGCATCGTCGCTGTCGGCGCTCCCCTTCCTGTCCATCACGCCGGAAGCCGCGCACCATCTGGAGATCCTGCGGTCGACCGGCGGTCTGCCTCCCCACATCGTGGGCACGTTCCGCGAACCGAGCGTCTTTCAGCAGGCGTCCGACGGACGGTACTTCGTGTTCGACCGGCGCGGGCAGGCGGTCCACCGGATCGACCGCGACCGCACGGCGTCGACCCTGCTCGTGCGGGTCGGCCCCGAGGCGGGCCGCATCCTGGGCGCGAGCACTTTCGATCTCGGTCCGGACGCCCGCTTCGTCGTCGCCGACGCGCCCGGCGGACGGGAACGCGTGCAGACCTTCGATCTCGACGGCAGGCGCCTGGGCAGCTTCCGGCTGCCGGGCCGCGCCGCGCCCCGCCTCACGCTCGGCACCATGGTCCTCAACGGCGTCGGCTCGCTCGATTTCACCGGCCGGTCGATACTGATGAACCAACCCGAGATCGGCGGGTTGATCACCCGCTTCAGCCTCAACGGCCATCCCTACGAGACGTTCGGCGTCTTCCGCGCGACCGGCCACGAGGCCGACCGCGACCTGCATCTCGCCCTCAACAGCGGACTTCCGCTCGAGGGTCCGCACGGCAACCACTATTTCGTGTTCCAGGGAGGCCGACCGCTGTTCCGGAAGTACGACCGCAACGGCGCCCTCCTCTTCGAGCGGCACATCGAAGGCGTGGAGATGGATCCCATCGTCAACGCGCTGCCGACGGTCTGGCCCACCCGGCCGGACGAGCGCGGGCGGGATTTTCCCGTGGTCCCGCCGACCGTGCGCACCGCGGCGGTCGACCGGGCGGG
The DNA here is from genome assembly GCA_963662835.3 of Vicinamibacterales bacterium. GTDB lineage: Bacteria > Acidobacteriota > Vicinamibacteria > Vicinamibacterales > UBA8438 > WTFV01. The sequence goes on along the minus strand of CAXXVU020000002.1, from coordinate 2,575,718 downwards.
CAACCTCTGGGTGGCGCTGTCCACGCCGTTCCTCTACGTCTACGATCCGTCCGGCGAGAAGATCCGCACGGTGCGCCTGCAGGCTGCCGGCATCGTGCAACCGTCCAGCATGCATTTTCCGGACGCTACGCGGATGCTCGTCGCCCCCGGCGGCTACGAGTTCACCGTGTGGTGACGGTCCGGGCCGGCGCGGGCACGACCGTCCGTTCCACCCGCTGCCCCAGTTGAGCACGGGGAACAGCAGCAAGCCGTCGAGCGGCGTGGGATGGAAACGCAACGTCGCGCGGCCCAACACGGGCGGCTTCCCGGCGCGCGCACTCGGATCCGGGAGCGCGTTGCGTCATCGATGGACCCTTGGTATCATTGGCTGTTTGTTCGGTCGCGAAGAGCGCTCACAGGGTGGGGTCGCATCGTTCGGCGAACCGGCGGCGCTCGGAGCGCGCCGGCGGCAGAGAGGGAACATGCCCGGCGAGCGGGAGTCGTTCGTAGCGGGATCCCTGCGGCATCTGCAAGACAATATCCGCAGGGCCGGACCCGCGGCAACGGCCAGCTACTCGTTGATCGGAGCCATCGTCCTGTTGGGCGGGTGCGGGCATCTGGTCGACCGCTGGCAGGGCACGGAGCCCTGGGGGCTTCTCGCAGGTCTGCTGGCCGGGCTTGTCGTCGGATTCCACGAGCTTGCGAAGACGGTCTGGAAACGCAATTGATGGGAGCCGTCGGGACAGCCGCGTTGCTTCTGAGCGCAGGCAGCGCACTGGCCGCGCTGGTCGCGTCCGACGCGGCGGTCGAGATCATGCTCGGTCTGGCGGCCCCGCTCGTCGTCGCTCTCGGCTCGTGGAGACTGATGGAAAGCGCGTACCGACGCAGCCCGGAACGGTTGTCGCGAGTGATGGTCCGTGGGTTCCTGGGCAAGCTCGTGTTCTTCGGCGTCTACCTGACCGTAACCGTCGGCGCCTTCCCGCTCGACAGGACGTGGTTCATCGGCGCCTTCGCCATCTCGTTCGTGGTCCTGCACCTCGCCGAGGCCGTGCAACTGCAACGCCTGCTCACCGGTTGATCGGACGGGGAGCGAATCGGACCTCCACTTGACACGAACTGATTTCAGCAGACGCATGCAGCAAACCGACCACAGCGAACCGACCGAACCGGCCGCCGGACACGCCGACGCGGCGGAACACGCCGGCGACCACGCCGAGGGATTCAATGCGGGCGAGGTGATCATCGAGCACGTCGCGAACAGCTCGTTCGAGCATCCGATCCTGCATCTGCCGCCGCTCTTCGGCATCGATTTCTCGGTGACGAAGCACGTCTTCATGCTGCTCCTGGTGGCGACGGCGGTCTTCCTGCTGGTCACGACCGCGGTGCGGCGCTACCTGCGGCAGGACCGACTCGTGCCGGGCGGATTCATGAACGCCCTGGAGTTCATCGTCGAATTCATCCGGGACTCGATCGTGCAGCCCAACGTGGGAGCGAAGTACGTCGGGACGTGGGCGCCGCTGGTGCTCACCTTCTTCTTCTTCATCCTGGGCGCGAACATGATCGGGCTGATTCCGATCTTCGAGGTGCTCGGCCTGATCGACCACTACGTGCTGCATACCGGCGAGCACTCGCTGATCAAGAACATCGTTCACGGCGGGACGACCGCGACGGGGAACTTCAACGTCACCGCGGCCCTGGCCACCATCACGTTCGTCTCGATCATCGTCGCCGGCAGCCTGGCCCACGGCTTCATCAAGCACTGGATCAACCTGGTGCCCCACGGGCTCGCCTGGCCGCTCTACATTCTGCTGATCCCGATCGAGATCATGGGCATGTTCGTCAAGCCGTTCGCCCTCACGATGCGACTGGCCGCCAACATGACGGGCGGGCACATTGCGATTCTGGCGATTCTGTCGTTCGTGTTCATCTTCACGGAACAGTTCGGCGCCGCGGCCGGCATCGGGGTCGGCATCGCCGCCTCGATACCACTTGCAGTCGGCATCAACGCGTTGGAGATCATCATCGTCTTCGTCCAGGCTTACGTCTTCACGCTGCTGTCGGCCGTGTTCATCGGCATGGCCATCAACGTGCATCACTAGGGAAACGGAGGTTACCTGAATGGAAGAGCTTCACCTGCTCGGTGCGGGATTGGGACTGGGAATGATCGTGATCGGCGCAGGTCTGGGCATCGGCCGCTTCGCCGCCGCCGCCGCCGAGGGAATTGCAAGGCAGCCGAACGCCGCGGCACAGATCACCGGCGCCATCAACCTGCCGCTGTTTCTGCTCGAAGGCGTCGCGATTCTGGCCGAGGTCTTCATTCTGATCCTCATGCTGTAGGACCCGGACCATGGACAATCCGCTCGTCCAGCTCGACCCGGGTCTGTTCTTCTGGACCATCGCGGTCTTCCTGACCCTGCTTTTCCTGCTGAAGAGGTTCGCATGGGGCCCGCTCCTCGCGGCGCTCGAGGAACGGCAGGCCGGGATCCGCAAGTCGCTCGACGACGCCGATACCGCCAGGCGCGAGTTGGCCGAGGTTCAGGCCAAGGCGAGCGCCCTCATAGGCCAGGCGCGGACGGAGGCGGACGCGATTCTGTCGGAAGCGCGGGCCGACGGCGCACGAATCCGGCAGGAACTGCGTGTCGAGGCGCAGCGGGAGGCAGAAGCGATCGCCCGCAACGCCCGGCAGCAGATTCAGTTGGAACGCGACCGCGCGGTGTCGGAGATCCGCCAGCAGGCGGTGGATCTCTCGGTGATGATCGCCTCGAAGCTCATCCGCCGGAATCTCACCAGGGAAGACAACGCGGCGCTGATCGACGACGCGCTTCAGCAGTTCGACTCCGGCCGCATTCAGTGACGCGCCGAGAGCCTGCGCGGCCGGCTGCCGTGCAGGCTCTTCACTCCGCCCCCGCCGCACGCAACAAGCACCCACCGCACGCAAACAAGCACCCCGCCGCGCGCATCGGCGTCGGGGCCAGGCCGGCGAGCAACCCTATCTATCGTAGCGCGGCGGTGGAGACGGCCGAGCCGAACATGTCGGCGGCGACCTGCGCGTGCTCGAACAGGACCTGCGGGTAGAGGCCGAAGAGAAGCGAGCCGACGACCGCGATGACCAGCGCCGTGGCCATGGCCGGGCTGATGACGATGTCGGAGCCGACGGACTCGTCCTTCAGCCACATGAACACGATGACCCGGTAGTAGAAATAGAGCGAGATGACGCTGTTGACGACGAAGATCACGGCGAGCCACACGAACCCGGACTCGATGGCCGCGCTGAACAGCCACAGCTTGCCCATGAAGCCGGCCGTCGGGGGAATGCCGCCCAGCGAGAGCATGAAGATGAGCATGGCGACCGCGACCAACGGCTTGCGCAGGTACAGCCCGCTCAGATCCTTCAGCTCATCGCCGATGACGTCCTGCCGCCGCAGCAGGGCGATGACCGCAAACGCGCCGAGCTGCATGAAGATGTAGACCCAGAGGTAGACCATCGCCGCCGCGATGCCCCGCTCGGTCCCGGCCACGACACCAATCAGGATGTAGCCGGCATGGGCGATGGACGAGTACGCGAGCATCCGCTTGGTGTTGCTCTGCGTGAGCGCCGCGATGTTGCCGACCGTCATGGTGACCGCGGCGAGCACCCAGAACAGCACCTGCCAGTCGGCGACCAGGCTCGGCAGCCCCTCGATGAAAATCCTGAGGATCATGGCGAAGGAGGCCGCCTTCGAGCCGACCGACAGGTAGGCGGTCACCGGCGTCGGTGCTCCCTCGTAGACGTCCGGCGCCCACATGTGGAACGGCACGGCGGCAATCTTGAATCCCATCCCGGCGACCAGCAGCACGAGCGCCAGCGACACGGTCAGCGAGCGCTCGCCACCGGCCAGCGCCTCGGCGATACCGTTCAGGCTGGTGGTCCCGGTCGCACCGTAGAACAGCGACATGCCGTAGAGCAGGATGCCGAGGGAGAACCCGCCGAGCAGGAAGTACTTGACCGACGCCTCGTTGGATCGCTGGCTGGGCTTCAGGTACCCGGCCAGGATATAGAACGAGATGGCCATCGTCTCGAGGCCGATGAACAGCGTGATCAGGTCGACGCCGCTCGCCATGAACAGCATGCCGAGCGTCGCGCACAGAATGAGGAAGTAGTACTCGCCGGGGCGAACCGCCTCGACCCGCAGGTACGACGGCGACATCAATACCGTCAGCAGCGCCGACAGGATGACGATCGACTTGAAGAACGTCGCGAAGCCGTCGATGGCCAGCAGCCCCGCCGAGATGGTCGTGTCCACGCCGGTGAACCCGACGACCGCCGCGCCCGTCGCCGCGAGGGTGAAGAGCGTCATGCCCAACGTCGCCCAGTCGCGCCGCGGCAGCAGCATGTCGACCACCAGGACGAGCAACGCACCACCCGTCAGCAGCAGCTCGGGCAGCAGGTAGTAGAAGTCGGCGGCGGTAAACCCGGCAGGCATGCTTGTTCCTGATGCTCCTGGCGAAGAGGACTAGCGCCCGCCGCCGCGTACCGGCGCCTCGATAGCAACCGGCGCCCCGGCGGCGACGCCGGCCGGCGCGCCGCCGTCGACCACCACCGCGAAGCGCGGCGTGTAGTCGCTGTCGACACGCATCATGACCTTGTCCACCGAGGTCTCCAGCCGATCGAGGAACGGCTTCGGGTAGAGGCCGATCCAGACGGCCAGCACCAGCAGCGGGACGAACGTGACGAACTCCCGCATGGTGAGATCCGGCAGGTTCTCGTTCTTGGGATTGTCCACCGTGCCGAACATCGTGCGCTGGTAGAGCCACAGCATGTAGGCGGCGCCGAGCACGATGCCGGACGCCGCGAAGAACGCCCAGGTCTTCTGCACCACGAAGACGCCCTGCAGGATCAGGATTTCGCCGATGAACCCGTTCAGGGTCGGCAGCCCGATGGAGGACATCGTCATGACCAGAAACACCGCGGCGTAGACCGGCATGATCTTCGACAATCCGCCGTACTCGGAGATCAGCCGCGTATGCCGGCGCTCGTACACGATGCCTACGATCAGGAAGAGCGCGCCGGTCGAGATCCCGTGATTCAGCTGCTGCACGATGCTGCCGGTGATGCCGACCGGGGTCAGGGCGAACATGCCCAGCATCACCATTCCCATGTGGCTGACGCTGGAGTAGGCGACCAGACGCTTCCAGTCCCGCTGCGCCATCGCCACCAGTGCCCCGTACACGATCCCGATGATCGAGAGCGCGGCGACCAGAGGCACGAACGCGGCGGTCCCTTCCGGCAGGATCGGCAGGCTGAACCGGATGAAGCCGTACGTCCCCATCTTCAGGAGCACCGCGGCCAGGATGACCGAGCCCGCGGTCGGCGCGTCGGTGTGGGCGTCCGGCAGCCAGGTGTGGAACGGGAACATCGGCACCTTGACCGCAAAGCCCAGGAAGAACGCCAGGAAGATCCACCACTGCATGTCCGCCGGGATGCTCAACTGGTGGAACTGGGTGACGTCGAACGTGTACACCCCGGTCACGCTGTGGTTGTAGAAGTAGACGGCGAGGATGCCGAGCAGCATGACGACGCTGCCGACCAGCGTGAACAGGAAGAACTTGATGGCAGAGTACAGCCGGTTGTCGCTGCCCCAGATGCCGATGAGGAAGTACATCGGCACCAGCATCACTTCCCAGAACAGGAAGAACAGCAGGAAGTCGAGCGAGACGAACGCGCCGATCATCCCGGTCTGCAGCATCAGCAGGAAGATGTAGTACTCCTTGACCCGCATCTGGATCGCGGTCCAGGACGACAGCACGGCAATGACGCCCATCAGCGTCGTCAGCAGGATCAGCAGCACGCTGAAGCCGTCCACCCCGAGGAAGTACTCGGCGCCGATGGAAGGAATCCACGGCAGGCGCTCCACGAACTGGAAGTCCGGATTCGCCGAGTCGTACCGGAACCAGAGCGGCAGCGACACCAGGAAGCCGACGGCGACCGTGATGTTGGCGATCCAGCGGATCGCGTCCTCCTGCCGCTTCGGCACGAACAGCAGCACGAGCGCCCCGACGAGAGGCGTGAACAGGATCAACGACAGCAGGCTGGAGTCATTACTCATGACGGTGTCCGATTACCGGGCGACGAGGTACCAGGTCACGAAGGCGAAGACGCCGAGCAGCGTGGCGAACGCGTAGTTCTGAATCAGGCCGGTCTGCGCCCGGCGGAAGACGTAGCTGGCCTCGCCGCAGATCCAGGCGATCAGGTTGACGAGACCGTCCACGACGTACTTGTCGAGGACGTGGGATACCCAGGACGCGGCTATCGTCGTCCAGCCGGCGCCGTTGACGGCACCGTCCACCACTCGACGGTCGACGCTCCAGAGGCCGCCGGCGCTGCCCATCGTGCCCCGCACCACCGTCGCGTCGTACAGCTCGTCGACGTAGTACTTGTTGGTCAGCACGCGGTGCGGTCCGGCGAGGCTCGCTGCCATCTGCTCCGCCGCCTCGGGACGCTCGACGTAGTTCCGGTACGCGAACCAGATGCCTCCCATCGCGATCAACACCGAGAACGCCATCAGACCCAGCTCGCCGAGGAGCGACATGTGGTGCGCCTCTTCCGCCGCGTGGGCGCCCTCCGCCACGAAGCTCGGATGCAGGAAGTGCTCGATCTCCGCCGTCCACGGCCACAGGGCTTCGAATGCGATCGGCACGCCGACGAATCCGGCGAACATCGCACCGACGGCCAGCACCACGAGAGGGATGGTCATCCAGCGGGGCGACTCGTGCGGGCCGTGCCAGCCATGACCGTGGTCCTGCTCGTGCCCGTCGTCGCCCCCGTGCCCGTCATCCCCCTCGTGCGCCCATGCCGGACCCCGGTACGCGCCGAAGAAGGTCATGTTGATGAGCCGGAACATGTAGAACGCCGTCAGCATCGCCGTCACGACGCCCAGGCCCCAGAGCACCTTGTCCGGCAAGAAAACGCCGTGGTGCAGGTACGTGCGGAACAGGATCTCGTCCTTGCTGAAGAACCCCGAGAAGGGCGGAATGCCGGCGATCGCCACCGCGCCGATCGCCATCGTGAGCGCGGTCACCGGCATGTACTGCCGCAGCCCGCCCATCCGGCGCATGTCCTGCTCCTCGTTCATCCCGTGGATGACCGAGCCGCTTCCGAGGAAGAGCAGGGCCTTGAAGAAGGCGTGCGTCATCAGATGGAAGGCGGCCGCGCCGAACGCGCCCACGCCGGTCGCGAGAAACATGTAGCCGAGCTGCGACACCGTCGAGTACGCCAGCACCCGCTTGATGTCGGTCTGCACCAGGCCGATCGTGGCCGCGACGAGCGCGGTCAGCACCCCGACGATCGCCACGATCTCCATCACCATCGGCGCGTGGGTGAAGAGCACGGCGTTCCGGCAGACCATGTAGACGCCCGCCGTCACCATCGTCGCCGCGTGGATCAGGGCCGACACCGGCGTCGGGCCCTCCATTGCGTCGGGGAGCCAGACGTACAGCGGAATCTGGGCGCTCTTCCCCGTCGCTCCGACGAACAGGAGAAGGCAGATGGCGGAGATGACGCCGAAGCCCACGGCCGCGGTCTCCACCGGCATGTGCGACGCCGCCTCGGCCACGGCGCGGAAGTCGAGCGTGCCGAACGTGAAGAACACCAGGAAGACGCCGAGCACGAACCCCCAGTCGCCGATCCGGTTGACGATGAACGCCTTCTTCCCCGCGTCGGACGCGCTCTTCTTCTGGTACCAGTAGCCGATGAGCAGGTACGAGCAGAGGCCGACGCCCTCCCAGCCGACGAACATGACCAGGAAGTTGCTCCCCAGAACCAGGGTGAGCATGAAGAAGCAGAACAGGTTCAGGTAGCAGAAGAAGCGCGCGACGCCGCCGCGCGGCTCGTGCTCGATGTAGCCGATCGAGTAGATGTGGATCAGGAACCCGATGCCGGTGACGATGAGCAGCATCATCGCCGACAGCGGATCGAGCGTGAACGACCAGTCCACCGTGAACGAGCCGACGCCGTCGGCGGTCTCGAGCGGAATCGGCGGGATCCAGCTCGCCAGCGTCACCTGGTGGAACCGTTCCTCTGTGCCCAGCAGCTCCACGAACGCCACGAGGCTCAGCCACAGGGCCCAGCCCATCATGAACGACGCCAGCAGCCCGGCGAATCGCTTGCCGAAGAAGCGAATCCCCACCAGCCCGTTGAGGGCGGCGCCGATGCCAGGCAGGAGCGGGATCAGCCAGATTGAATCCATGAGAGCAGGCTCACCAGCGCATGATCTGGATCTCGTCGATGTTCACCGTCTCCTTGTTGCGGTAGAAGGCGATGATGATGCCTAAACCGACGGCCGCCTCGGCCGCCGCCACCGCGATCACGAAGACGACGAACACCTGTCCGGCGAGATCCTGAAGCTGATCGGACAGCGCGATCAGGTTGATGTTGACCGCGTTCAGAATGAGCTCGATCGACATGAAGATGATGATGACGTTGCGGCGCACGAGGACGCCGATCACGCCGATCATGAAGAGCGCGGCCGACAGCAGGCTGTAGTGCAGTGGGGTGATCTCGAGCACGCGCTTCCCTCTACCAGTGCCTCTTGGCCAGGACGATGGCCCCGATCATGGCCACCAGCAGCAGCATCGAGGCCAGCTCGAACGGAATCAGATAGCTCGTGTAGAGCACCCAGCCGAGCTGCTCGGTGTTGCAGCTCACGAGCGAGCCCGCCCCGCAGTCGGCGAACGGCGTATCGGCGCCCAGCCCGCCCCCGGCGGACCTCGCGCCGTCATCGCTGAGGGCGGAGTAGAAGCCGATGACGACGACCTCGGCGAGCACCGCCCCGGCGAGGAGCGTGCCGGACCACGGAACGCGCCGCGGATCGGCGTAGCGCTCCGGGGCCTTCTTCAGGTTCACGAGCATGACCACGAACAGGTACAGGACGACGATGCCGCCAGCGTAGACCAGCACCTGGATGACCGCCACGAACTCCGCGCTGAGGGTGACATAGAGCACGGCCACGAGCAGGAAGTTCACCACGAGAAACAGCACGCTGTGCACCGCGCTGCGGGCCGAGATCACCAGGATCCCCAGACCCAGAATCAGCACGGCGAGCGTCCAGAACACAATCGCTTCGGCCATCGGTCAGTTCTCGCCTACAACGCGACCTTCAGGATGCCGGTCACCACCAGGTTGCCGATCGCGATCGGGATGAGGACCTTCCAGCCGAGCCCCATCAACTGGTCGTACCGGTAGCGGGGCAACGTGGCGCGAATCCAGATGAAGACGTAGAGGAACAGGAAGATCTTGCCGATGAACCAGATCCACGGCGGCACGAGCCCGAGGAACGCCAGGGCCGGCAGGTTCGGAAACGGCTGCAGCCAGCCGCCGAAGAACATGATGACGACGATCGCCGAGATGACGATCATGTTGGCGTACTCGGCCAGGAAGAACAGCGAGAACCGCATCCCGCTGTATTCGGTGTGGAATCCGCCGGTGAGCTCCGTCTCCGCCTCCGGCAGATCGAACGGCGCCCGGTTCGTCTCGGCCAGCCCCCCTATGAAGACCAGCATCAGCGCCACCGGCTGGACGAACGCGAACCAGAGGCCGCCTTCCCGTTGCGCCTCCACGATGCCGACCAGGCTGAGCGTGCCGGTGGTCAGGATCACGGAGACCAGCGTCATCGTGACCGCGATCTCGTAGCTGATGAGCTGCGCCGACGCGCGCAGGCTGGCCAGCAGCGGATACTTGCTGTTCGAGGCCCAGCCGCCGAGGATGATCCCGTAGACGCCGATGGAGGTCACCGAGATGATGAACAGCAGGCCGACGTTGATGTCGCTCAGGTAGTAGAGCGGATCCGGCCCGAACGGCACCACCGCGAACACCACGAGCGCCGGCACCAGACTCATGATGGGCGCCAGCGTGAAGACGTACTTGTCCGCCTTCCGCGGGGTGATGTCTTCCTTCAGGATCAGCTTGATGGGATCGGCGATCGCCTGCAGGATGCCGTACGGCCCAACCCGCATCGGGCCGAGGCGCGACTGCGCCCACGCGATGACCTTGCGCTCCATCAGGACCAGGAAGGTCACCGCCACCAGCACCGCGTTCAGCAGGACGGCGATCTTCAGGAGCGGGACGACGATGGTTTCCAGCATGGCCTACCGATCCACCTCGCCCAGCACGATGTCGATCGTGCCGATCAGCGCGACCACGTCCGCCACCAGGTGCCCGGTCACGAGCCGCTTGAGGCCCTGCAGGTTGCAGAACGACGGCGGGCGGACGCGGAAGCGGTACGGGTTGGTCGACTTCCCGTCGCTGACGATGAAGTAGCCCAGCTCGCCCTTCGGCGACTCGATCGCGTGATACGTCTCGCCGGCCGGCGGCTTGATGAGGCGCGGCACCTTGCCCATGATCGGACCTTCCGGGAGCCCCTCCACGGCCTGGCGGATCAAGCGGATCGATTCGCGGAACTCGTCCATCCGGATGAGGTACCGGTCGTAGGTGTCGCCGCGGGTCCCCAGCGGGACGTTGAACTCCAGCTCGTCGTAGGCGGCGTACGGCTCGTCCTTGCGCACGTCGCGCGGCACGCCGGACCCGCGCAAAGGCGGGCCGCACAGACCGAGCCCGATCGCCTCGTCCCCGCCGATGACCCCCACGTCGCGCGTGCGCTTCAACCAGATCCGGTTGTTGGTCAGCAGCGTTTCGTAGTCGTTCAGCTTCTCTTCCATCAGGTCGCAGAACGACAGCACCTTCTTGTCCCAACCCGGCGGGATGTCGAGCGGAAGCCCCCCGATGCGCATCGCGTTGTAGGTCAGCCGCGCGCCGCAGAACTCCTCGAACAGGTCGAGAATGAACTCGCGTTCCCGGAACGCGTAGAGGAGAACGGTCATCGCGCCAATGTCCATCGCGTGGGTCCCCAGCCACAGGCAGTGACTGGCGATCCGCTGCAGCTCCGCGAGAATCGTCCGGAGGTAGCGGGCCCGGCGCGGGACCTCGATCTGCATCAGCTTCTCGACGGTCTGGCAGTAACCGAGGTTGTTCGTCGCCGCGGCGACGTAGTCCATCCGGTCGGTCAGCAGGATGATCTGCGTCCAGTCGCGGTTCTCGGAGAGCTTCTCGATGCCGCGGTGGATGTAGCCGATCACGCAGTCGGCATCGATCACCCGCTCGCCGTCGAGCTTGAGGACGACGCGCAGCACCCCGTGGGTGCTCGGGTGCTGCGGGCCCATGTTGATGACCAGCTCGTCCGTGTCGAACTGCGTCGTGCCGGCGCGTGGCGCTTCGAGGGTCATCGGCTCGGGTCCTGGATCTCTTCGATGCCGGCGGTCTATTCGATGTCGGCGTCGGCGCCGACGCCGCGTTCGTCCGGAAGATTGCGCAGGCGGAGCCAGTCCTGCGGACTCTCCATCAGGAACTCGCCCGGACCCTCGAGCGGGTAGTCCTTGCGCTGCGGATGACCCTGCCATTGCTCCGGCATCAATATCCGCCGCAGGTCGGGATGATTGACGATGTTGACGCCGAACTGGTCGAAGACTTCCCGCTCCAGCCAGTCGGCCGCCGGCCACAGGCCCGTGACCGACTCCAGCGGATCGCCTTCGCCGACTCGCACCTTGACGCGCAACCGATGCCGGAACCGGATCGAGTACAGGCAATAGACCACGTCGAACCGCTTCTCGCGCGGCGGCCAGTCGGCGGCGGTCACGTCGGAGCAGTAGTCGAACGCCGTCGCGCCGTCGTCCTTGAGAAACCGCATGACGTCGAGCAGCCGATCCGGGGCGACGATGATCGTCCAGTCCCCGACCCAGTAGGACACTTGCTGAACCGCGCCCGGGACACCGTTCCGGACGGCGGCCACCATCCCGGGAAGCTCGGCGCCTTCCGGCGGCGCCTGATCTTCGGGCCCCTTGGGCGGCTCCGGCGGCGCCTTCGGCTTCGGCTTCGGCCGGGGCCTGGCCGCCGCCGCGGGCTTCCGGACGGCCGCGGCGGACTTGGCCGGCGAGGGCTTCCCGGCGGCGGCGGCAGGTTCCTTCGTCGCCGCGGCAGCCTCCGCAACAGCGCCTTTCGGCTGCGATTCGGCGCCCTGCCCCGACGCCTCCGCCTTCGACTTGGTTTCGTCCGCCATGCTCAGGTCCAGCCGCGTCCTCAGGCCCAGTCCAGCGCACCCTTGCGCCACGCGTAGACGTAGCCGACCACCAGGATGAACAGGAACACCAGCATCTCGATGAGCCCGAACAGCGCCAGCTCGTCCATGACGACGGCCCAGGGAAACATGAAGACCGTCTCGACATCGAAGATCACGAAGAGCATCGCGACCAAGTAGTAGCGCACGCTGTACCGGTCCCGCGCGTCGGTCTCGGGCTCGATCCCGCACTCGTACGGCTCGAACTTCACGCGGTTGTAGCGCTTCGTGTGGAGGACCTGAGACACCATCAGCGTGAAGATGGCGAAACCGATGGCCACCAATATGAACAGGAAGATCGGGATGTAGGCGTCTAGCATCGTGGTCGCGAACCCTTCACGCGCCTGGCTCCGGCTCGCGGCTCTCCCCCGGCTCGTCGCGGCACACGAGGCACCACGGCGAAGCCGCTCCGATCGGAAGGGTGCGACGTGCAGGCCAAAACCGGGCGGATTATTGCACGAGCCCAGGGGGGTGTCAAGGATCCCGCACCGCGTGCCGAGTCGCCATGGACTCGCGCAGAACCCTACGTTTACGGGCTTTTCTGGGCCGGAGACGCCTTGACGGGGCTGGAAATACACACCTATACTGCTGGTACTTGATGCCGGCCTTGCGACACGTCTCGACGGCGCTCGCTCTCTCGCTCTCGACGGCGCTCGCCGGCGGTGCGTCGCTCGGCGCCCAGTCGGCGGAGCGTCACATGATCGTCTCGGTCGTCGATGACGACGGCGCTCCGATCACGGACCTCGAGGCGGCCGATTTCGAGATTCGCGAGGACGACGCCGCGCGCGAGGTCCTGCGCGTCGGCGCGGCCGGCGCGGACAGGCAGATCGCCGTTCTCGTCGACACGAGCGAGGCCGCGGTCCGGATGACCTCCGATATTCGGCGGGGACTGTCGGCGTTCGTCGACGGGATGGGGGAAGACAACCAGATCTCAATCGTTTCCTTCGGGGGGCCGCCCCGCATCCTCGTCGCGGCGACCAGCAGCGTCGAACGGCTTCGCAGCGGCATCGACCGGGTCTTTCCGCAGTCCGGGCAGGCGGCGTACCTGCTCGACGCCATGTACGAGGTCGCGGAGGGATTCACCCGGCGCGAGGCCGAGCGTCCGGTCATGGTGATAGTGACGGCGGAGGGCGGCGACTACAGCAACCGCCGGGGCCGCGAGGTTCTCGAGCACATCAGCGACAGCGGCGCCGCCGTGTACGCGTTGTCGGTGGAGGCCCGCCGCGCCGCGTTCGAGATCGGACAACCGACGAGCGGTTTCGTGGGCGGTTTCGACGCTCGCCAACAGCAGTTCGAGCGCGACCTCGTCCTGGCGCGCGGCACCGCCGACACCGGAGGGAGCCACAGGGATCTGTTTGCGAGCTCCGCCGTGGAACGGGCCCTGCGGAATCTCGTCACCGAGCTCCGCAACCAGTACCTGGTCGTGTATTCGCGGCCGGGCTCGCTCATCCCGCCGGAAGAGGTCAGAGTCGGCGTGGACCGGCCCGGCCTCACGGCGCGCGGGATTCTGCTCAGGAGCCTCGACACCCGGAACCGCTAGCCCCGGCGCACGCAGGGGCGGCAACGGAAGCCGACATGACTCGCCGCGCCGCAGCAGCCGTTGCCGTCACCGCCGCCGCCTGTCTCGCCCACATGGGTGCGGCCGGCGCCCAACCGCCCGACACGCCGGCCCAGCCGCCGGCGTTCCGAGCCGGGGTCGACGTCGTATCCCTCAACGTCACGGTCACCGACCGGTCCGGGCGCTTCGTGACCGACCTCGAGCAGGCCAGCTTCCAGGTGTACGAGGACGGCGTCCAGCAGGACATCAACTTCTTCACGAGGACGCAGTTGCCCATCGCGCTCGCGCTGCTCATCGACACCAGCGCGAGCATGGACGAGAAGATGGCGACGGCGCAGGAGGCTGCCATCGGATTCGCGCAGCGGCTGCGCCCGGAGGATCTCGCCGAGATCGTCGATTTCGACAGCCGCGTCAACATCCTGCAGCCGTTCACGAACGACGTCGAGGATCTCGAGCGCGCGATTCAGCGCACCGCCGCCGGTGGGTCGACCTCGCTCTACAACGCGATCTACATCGCGCTGCGGGAGCTGGCCAAGGCACCTCTCCGGCAGGCCGACCTGCGGCGCGAAGCGATCATCGTGCTGTCGGACGGCGAGGACACGTCGAGCCTGGTGAGCTTCGACGAGGTACTGGAGCTGGCGAAGCGCTCGAACACCGCCATCTTCTCCATCGGCCTGCAGTCGGAGGAGAGCCGCTCCCGCACCGGGTTCCGCGAGGCGGACTTCGTGCTGCGGCAACTGGCCCAGGAAACCGGCGGGCGGGCGTTCTTCCCGGACCGGATCGAAGAGTTGCCCGAGATCTACCGGCAGATCTCGGACGAGCTCTCCAGTCAGTACTCGGTCGGCTACATCTCCGGGAACCCTCTCCGCAACGGCCGGTGGCGGAGGGTAATCGTGCGGGTCGACCGCGACGCGGTCTCCGCGCGGACCAAGCAGGGCTACTACGCCCCACGGGGCTGAGTCGCGGCCCTTCCCGGAAGCGCCCATGAACGCCACGCCTCTCGCGCTCTATCTCGCGGCGTGCGTCGCCTACTGCGTCCATTTCGGGACGCGCAGCCCCGCCTCCGGACGCGTCGCGACCGTCTCGCTCGTGTTCGGGGCGCTCGTTCACACGTTCATCATCGGCATGCAGACCATGCAGGTCGGCCACGTTCCGCTGGTCGGCACCACAGGCGCCATCTCGGCGTTCGTGTGGGTCCTCGCGCTCGCCTATCTCTATACCGAGATGACGACGGACGAGCGGGCGATGGGCGTCTTCATCGTGCCGCTGATGGTTCTCCTGCAGTTGATTCCCGCGATCAGCAACAGCGTGGCGGAGCGGCCGCCGGTGCTCGAGAGCCGCTGGTTCGAAATCCACGTGTTCTCCCTGCTCGTGGCCTACGCGACCTTCGCTCTCGCGTGCGTGATCAGCGTCACCTACGTGCTGCTCTTCAAGGAGCTGAAGGCCAAGCACCTCGGTGTCTTCTACGCCCGCCTGCCGTCGCTGCAGGTGCTCGACGGCATGAACGGACGCGCGGTGACGTTCGGCTGGGTGTTCCTGACCCTCGGTCTGGCGGTCGGCGCCATCTGGCTGTTTCAGGTGCAGCCGGGCGCCGCCGATCCACGGGTGCAGGCGATGTCGTTGCTCGATCCGAAGATCTTCACGGTGCTGCTCTGCTGGCTGGTGTACACGTTCTCGCTGTACGCGCGCCGGGCGTTCGGCTGGGGAGGACGCCGCACGGCCTGGCTGTCGGCGGTCGGCTTCGCGATCCTGATGCTGAACTTCGTGCCGATAGGGTACTTTGGCACCAGCAGCCACAACTTCTACTGAGGAGCGGTGCCGGCACGCGCCGGACGCGGCATGCATCTGTTTCTGCTCGGGGCGAGCCACCACAGCGCACCGGTCGATCTGCGGGAGCGCATCGACTTCGCCCGCCGCGGCATTCCGGAAGCGCTGTCGGAGATCGTGGACGCCACCGGCATTGCCGAAGTCGTGGTGCTCTCCACCTGCAATCGCGCCGAGATCTACGCGCATTCGGAGACTCCCGGGCCGCTGGCCGAGACGCTGGCGGCGTTCATGAGCGCGTTCCACGACGTGCCGGAGCCGGAGCTGGCCCCGTACCTCTACAGCCGGCAGGGCAGCGACGCCGCCCGGCACCTGTTTCGGGTGGTCGCCGGGCTGGATTCGCTCGTGGTGGGCGAGCCGCAGATCCTGGGCCAGGTCAAGGACGCGTTCTCCGTCGCTGCGGAACGGGGATTCACCGGGGCGGCGCTGAACCGGCTGTTTCACACGTCGTTCACCGTCGGCAAGCGAGTGCGCAGCGAGACCGGGCTGGGCGAGGGCGCCGTCTCGGTCAGCTACGCCGCCATCTCGTTGGCGCGCAAGATATTCGGCGATCTCGCCGGGCGGCGGGCGCTGGTCGTCGGCGCGGGCGAGATGGCGGAGCTCACGGCCACGCACCTGCGTTCCCAGAACCTCGGACGGATCGGAGTCGCCAACCGGAGCGCGGCCCGCGCCGCGGTTCTCGCCGCCAAGGTCAACGGCGTGGCCGTGCCGTGGGAAGTGATCACCGCGGAGTTGACGACCACGGACATCGTGCTCACCGCCACCGGCGCCCCCCGCTGGCTGCTCACCCGCGCGCAGATCGCCGATGCGATGCGGCCGCGGCGCGACCGGCCGCTGTTCATGATCGACATCGGCCTGCCGCGCGACGTCGAACCGTCGGCCAGCCAGGTCGAGCAGGTCTTCCTCTACAACATCGACGACCTGCAGTCGATTGTCCGCGAGAACCTGGCGCGCCGGCAGTCCCAGGTCGACCGGGCGGAGCTGATGGTCCGCGAGGAAGTCGACGGCTTCATGCGCTGGCTCCGCTCGCGCGGCGCCATCCCTACGGTGGTCGCGCTGCGGCGGCACTTCGAGCGGACGCGGCAGCAGGAGCTGGAGCGGCTCGCGCCCAAGCTGGCCCCGCTGCCGCCGGCCGCCAGGACCCGCGTGGAGGAAGTCACGCGGCTGCTGGTCGAGAAACTGCTGTCGTCGCCGACCCAGCAGCTCAAGGCGGCCCCGGACGAAGACGCGGTCGCCGCCGATGCCGACACGCTCAGCCGGCTCTTCGGACTCGATGAAGAGGGAGCGGGAGAACGGCGGCGCACGTCCAGGGACCGCGCCGCGGCCGGTACCGGGGGACGGACGCTCGCCATGAGAAACCGGTGAGACGTCTGCGGATCGGCACGCGCGGGAGCCCCCTCGCCCGCTGGCAGGCGGAGGCCGTAGCCGGCACGGTCGCGCGTGCAGGCTTGCCGGCGCCCGAGCTGGTTCCCATCCGCACGAGCGGAGACCGGCTGGCCGGGAAGCCGATCTCCAGCGCCGGGGGCAAGCGGCTGTTCGTGAAGGAGATCGAGGAGGCGCTCGTCGACAGGCGGGTCGACCTCGCGGTGCACAGCGCCAAGGACCTGCCGGCCGAGCGCCTGGCGGGGCTCGGCGTGCAGGCGGTGCTGCCGCGCGAGGACCCTCGCGACGCGATTGTCGCGCCCCTGTCGTGCGAGCACGCCGCCCGCGATCCGAACGTGCTGCTAGAGTGCGACGGGGCGCCGCGGGTCGGCACCGGCAGCGTGCGCCGGACGGCGCAGCTCCGGCATGCCTACCCGCATCTCGATGTCGTGCCAATCCGCGGCAATGTCGGCACGCGGCTGGACAAGCTGGAGGCGGGCGGCTGCGACCTGCTGGTGCTGGCCGCGGCGGGACTGGTCCGGCTGAACCTCGCCGCGCGCATCGCTGCCCGGCTGCCGTACGGCATTTGCGTCCCGGCCCCCGGCCAGGGGATCGTCTGCGCCGAGTACCGCAGCGACGACGGCGAGCTGAGCAGGCTGCTGGATGGAATGGTGGACCGAGACGCGGCGGCCGCCCTGGAAGCCGAACGCGCGCTGGTTACCGCGCTCGGCGCGGACTGTCAGGTGCCGCTGGGAGCCGTGACGACCATCGCCGGGGACGACCTGCTCCTGCGAGGCGTCGTCGCCTCGCCGGACGGCGCCAGACTCGTGCGCCGGGAGGCCACGGGGTCGATCGCCGCCCCCGCCGCCCTCGGAGCGGAGGTGGCGGCCGGACTGCTGGAGGCTGGCGCCGGGCCTTTGCTGGAGGCGGCACGCGGGTGATGGCGCCCGGCGCACGACCGCTCTCCGGCAAACGGATCCTGGTGACGCGCCCGCGCGCGCAGGCCCCCGAGCTGGCCGGGCGGCTGGCCGCCCTGGGGGGCGAGGCCATCGAGGCGCCGGCAATCCGGATTGTGCCGCCGGACGATCCGCAGCCTCTCGATGACGCTTGTGCGATGGTCGCCTCGTTCGCCTGGATCGTGTTCACGTCGGCCAACGCCGTCGATGCCTTCCTGGAGCGACTGACCGCCGGCGGGTGGGGCGCGGCGGCGCTCGAGGGGGTTCGGATCTGCGCCGTCGGCCCCGCGACAGGCGCCCGGATCGAGAGGTACGGACTGGCGGTGGCGCTGACGCCGTCCGTCCATCGGGGCGAAGGCGTGAGCGAGGCGCTGGGCGCCGGGCGCGATCTGCACGGGACCCGCATCCTGTTGCCCCGGGCCGACATCGCCGGCCCGCTGCTGCCCGACGCGCTGCGGGCGGCGGGGGCCGAGGTGACGGAGGTGACCGCCTACCGCACGGTCGCCGCAGCCGGATGGCCCGGTGACACCGTGCGCGGGATGCTTCGGCGCCAGCGGATCGATGCCGTGACGTTCACGAGCGCCTCGGCCGTCCGCGGCGTCGTGCAATCGCTCGGCGCGGCGCAGAGCGTCGAGCTGTTGCGCCCGACCGTCGTTGCGGCGATCGGCCCGGTCACGGCCGGGGCCGCGCGGAAGCTCGGGATGGAAACGACGGTCATGCCGTCCACCTGCACCACGCGGGCGCTCGCGCAGGCGCTGGCGGACTACTTCGCCGGCGCGCCGGCAGCGCACGCCACCGAATCGGGAACCATGCCATGACCACCACCGCCGCTCCCTCACCCTCGGGCGTCGCGCGGAAGCCGGGGTCCAGCGCGACGCTCGACCTGCGGCGGCGCCCCCGGCGCCTGCGCCGCTCCGCCGCAATCCGCGACATGGTGCGCGAGACGCGCCTCTCGCCCGACGCGCTGGTGTATCCCCTGTTCGTCTGCGCGGGCGAAGGCGTGCGCCGCGAGGTTCCGTCGATGCCGGGCGTATACCAGTTGTCGGTCGACCAGGCGGTCGCCGAGACGGCTGCCGCCGCCGGCGACGGCGTGCGCTCGGTCCTGCTGTTCGGCCTGCCCCGCAACGAGGAAAAGGACGCTGTCGGCAGCGCGGCGGACGACGCTTCGGCGCCGGTGCAGGCTGCCATACGGGCGATCAGGCGGGAGACGCCCGCCATGCTCGTCGTGACCGACGTCTGCCTCTGCGAGTACACGTCGCACGGCCACTGCGGCATCGTCGAGGGCGAGGTCATCGTGAACGACGCCACCGTCGAGCGGCTCGCCGGGGCGGCCGTCTCGCACGCGGAGGCCGGAGCCGACGTCGTGGCGCCCTCCGACATGATGGACGGACGGGTCGGCGCGATCCGCGAGGCGCTCGACGCCGCGCGCTTCGAGGACGTCGCGATCATGAGCTACGCCGCCAAGTACTGCTCGGCCTACTACGGGCCGTTCCGCGATGCGGCCGACTCGGCGCCCGCGTTCGGCGACCGCCGTACTCACCAGATGGATCCCGCCAACGTGGAGGAGGCGCTGCGCGAGGTGGCCCTCGACCTCGAGGAGGGCGCCGACATCGTGATGGTGAAGCCGGCGCTGCACTACCTGGACGTCATCGCGCGGGTCAAGGAGGAGTTCGGCTGTCCGACCGCCGCGTACCACGTCAGCGGCGAGTACTCCATGCTCAAGGCGGCGGCGCGCAACGGCTGGATCGACGAGGAGCGGGCGATGCGCGAGATGCTGACCTCCATCGCGCGCGCCGGCGCGGACATCGTCATCACCTACTACGCGCGCGAGGCCGCGCGCCTGCTCCGCTGACGAACGCAGGCGTCGATCCGGCATAATTGAGGGTTGATCGCGATGCTGTCGACTGTCCGTCGAGCGGTGAACCGCTGTCTGCCGGCCCTGTGTCTGGCGGCCTGCGGGCCCGCGGCATCGACGGCGCCGGACGCGGAGCCGGTCACGGCGGACGAACCGGGTACGGAGTGGTTCGTGGATCGGGCCGCCCGGACCGGTCTCGACTTCGTGCACTTCAACGGCATGACCGGCAGGTTCTACCAGCCGGAGATGGCCGGGCCCGGAGCGGGGCTGCTCGACTACGACAACGACGGCGACCTCGACGTGTATCTCGTCCAGGGCGATCGGCTCGGGGACGGCGACCCGCTGCTCCCGCCGCCCGCCGATCAGCCGCCCGGCGATCGCCTCTACCGCAACGAGATCGAGGTCGGCGGGGACGGCGAGCGCCGGCTCCGGTTCACCGACGTGACCGAGGCGGCGCACATCGCCGTGGACGGCTACGGCATGGGAGTCGCTGCGGGCGACGTCGACAACGACGGCTGGACCGACCTGTACCTCACCCGCTTCGGCCGCAACCGGATGCTGCGCAACCAGGGCGACGGCACCTTCGCCGACGTCACCGAACGGAGCGGCACCGGGGATCCCGGGTGGGGGGTGCCGGCTTCCTTCTTCGACTTCGACCGGGACGGCTGGCTGGACCTGTTCGTGGGGAACTACCTCAGCTACACGTTGGCGGGCCACACGCAGTGCTACGACCGGGCCGGCGCCCCCGACTACTGCGCGCCGGAGACGAGCCGTCCGCACCCCGACGTCCTCTACCGCAACCGGGGGGACGGCACATTCGAGGACGTGACGGCGGCGGCAGGACTCGGACGCGAGTTCGGGCCGGCCCTCGGCTCGGCGACCGCCGACTTCGACAACGACGGGTGGATCGACCTCTTCGTCGCCAACGACCAGCGCGAGAACCAGTTGTGGATGAACCAGGGCGACGGCACCTTCCGCAACCGGGCGCTGGCCGCGGGGGCGGCGCTCGGTGCGGGCGGCAACGCGAAGGCCGACATGGGGGTCGACGCCGGCGACTTCGACAACGACGGTGACGAGGACCTGTTCATCACCGAGCTGTCCGGCCAGGGCAGCACGCTGTATGTGAACGACGGCGCCGGGCTGTTCCGCGATCGGAGCGCCGCGCTCGGCATCCGCGCGCCGAGCCTGCCCTACACCGGCTTCGGCACGGCCTGGATCGACATCGACAACGACGGCTGGCTGGACCTCGTCGCAGTGAACGGCGCCGTCGTCCTGAACTTCGAGACGTTCGGACCGGACAACCCCTTCGCACTGGACCAGCGCAACCAGGTGTTCCGCAACCTCGGCGGCGCCGGCTTCGAGGCGGCGACCGACCGGGCCGGCGCGGTCTTCGAGCTGTCGGAGGTGAGCCGCGGCGCCGCGTTCGGGGACGTCGACAACGACGGCGACACCGACGTGCTGGTGACGAACGCGGCCGGACACGTGCGGCTGCTGCTGAATCAGGTCGGGAACCGCCGCCACTGGCTCGGTCTGCGCCTCGTCGGCGGCAACCCCTCCAGGGACAGGGTCGGGGCGCGGGTCGAGGTGCTCCGCCCCGACGGAACGACGCTCCGGCGGCGGGCGCGGGCGGACGGCAGCTTCGCGTCCGCGAACGATCCCCGCGTGCTGGTCGGCCTCGGCGAGTCGGCCGGCGTCTCGCTGGTGCGGGTGTTCTGGCCGGACGGCGAGGTCGAGGAATGGACCGGGGTGGCCGCCGGCCGCTACAACACGCTGACGCAAGGGGAGGGACGACCGCGATGATCGGCACGGTGCGCAGATTCCCGTCCACGACCACCGCGCTGGCCGCCGCAGCCCTTGCGAGCGTGCTCGGCTGTGCCCCGGGGGGCGAGACCGCCTCGTCCACCTTCGCGGGCGGCGGCGCGGCGGAGCCCCTCGCTTCGCCGCCGCCGCTCGCCATGCCGGACCTCTCGGGGTTGCCCGAGCCCGTTCAGGCGCAGGTCCGGCAACGGCACGACGCCCTCCGGCGCGCGGAAGAAGCCGGTGCGGCGGCCGCCGCCCGCGGGAACGCCTACGGAGAGCTCGGTCTCATCCTGATGGCCACCCGCTTCTACGACGCGGCGGAGACCGCGTTCGGTCACGCGCAGGCGCTCGCGCCGCGGCAGATGCGCTGGCCGTACTACCTCGCACAGCTCTATCGGACCACCGGCGATCAACCGCGGGCGGTCGAGCGCTTCGAACGCGCCGTCGAGCTCGATCCGACGTACGTCGCGGCGCTCGTGGGCCTGGGCGAGCTGTATCTGGACGAGGGCCGCGCCGCGGATGCCGAGCCGCTCTTCGAGCAGGCGCTGGCCATCGACCCGGCGTCCGCGCCGGCGTTGTCCGGCCTCGGCCGCGCGGCGCTCGCGCGGGGTGCCACCGCGCGATCCATCGAGTACCTGGAACGGGCGCTGGCGGTGGGGCCGCCCGCCTGGGACATCCACTACAACCTGGCGACGGCATACCGCGAGGCCGGAAACCCCGACCGGGCCGAGGAGCACCTGAGCCGGCGCGGAGGCGATCCGCCGGAACCGCCGGACCCCTTGATGCGGGCCTACGAGAGCCTGCTCCGGAGCCCGCGCAACTACGAGACGCGCGGGGTGGCGGCGATGCGGGACGGCCGGCAGGCCGAGGCGGTCGAGATCTTCCGCGAGGGAGTGGCGGAGACGCCGGACGATGCGTCGCTGCGCCGTCAGCTCGGGACCGCGCTCTTCGCCACCGGCGACACGGACGGCGCGGCCGAACAGCTCCAGGCGGCCCTGCGCCTCGATCCCACCCAGGCCCGGGCGCACGCCGGCCTGGGAACGCTGGCGAGCATGGAAGGCCGGCGGGCCGAGGCCATCGAGCGTTTCACGGCGGCCGTCGAACACGATCCGGACTACCTGGAGGCCCGGCTCGGCCTGGTGGACGCGCAGCGCGCCGCCGGACGCCCGGACGACGCGCTGGCCGAGCTCGACCGGGCGGTGGAGATCGCTCCCGGCTTCGCCGACGTCTGGCTGGCGCGCGGGCTGCTGCTCGTCCAGCTCGGCCGCTACCGGGAGGCGCGCGACCGCCTGGACGAAGCACGTGCGGTCCATCCGGAACATCCCGGCCTGACCGATCTGCTGGTCCGCGTCCTCGCCGCCGCCCCGGACCCCGGCGCTCGCGACGGCCGCCGGGCGCTGGCGCTCGTCGAGCCGCTGCTCGCGGCGCCCCCCAACCCGACCCTGGACGAGACCGTGGCGATGGCGCTCGCCGAGGCGGGCCGCTACGCCGAGGCGGCCGAACGCCAGCGCCGCGCGATCGCCGCCGCCGAGCAGGCCGGGTACCCGGAGGCCGCCCGCGCCCTGGCCGTCGGGCTCGGCCTCTACGAACAGGGCCGCCCGTCACGTGCGCCGCTGGGCGGCCCGCAGTCCTGACCGCGCGCTGCGCGTGGAATCCAAATTCCTGGATCGGAAACCCAGGAATCCGAACGTTCCGGGATCCCGATCCGGGCCTGGCAATGTCAAGCCCGAACACGGAGAGTGCCGCCGGACAGGGCTGCGACCGCGTCACGGACCTGGGTGCCCCACTCTCAAGACGACGGCACGGCAATTGCTGTACAATGCGCCGTTTGGGTGCGTCAGGAACCGGCATGCTGTCGGTACGCGCGCCGCATGAGGAGGACACAGGCGTATGCGACTCGTGAAATCGTTGTTCGTCGGGGCGGCCGTCGTGCTGCTGCCGGCGACCGGCTTCGCCCAGAGCGCGTTGACGGGCGAGGTCACCGACAACACGGGCGGCGTCCTGCCGGGCGTCACCGTGGAAGCTTCCAGCCCGGTGCTGATCGAGGGGTCGCGCATCGCGATCACCGACGGCACCGGCCGCTACAACATCATCAACCTGCGGCCGGGCATCTACAGCGTCTCCATGACGCTGCCCGGCTTCTCGACCTTTGTACAGGAGGGCATCGAGGTCCAGGCCTCGACCAACGTCACCATCAACGGCGCGCTGTCGGTCGGCGCCCTCGAGGAGACCGTCACCGTCTCCGGTGAAGCCCCCATCGTCGACGTGCAGAGCGCGGCGCGAACCGAGGTCATCCAGCGGGACGTCATCGACGCGCTGCCCACGCCGCGCAACACGCAGTCCATCGGCTACCTCGCGCAGGGCGTGCGGCTGACCCGGCCGGACGTCGGCGGGGCGCAGATGATGGAGCAGGTCCGCATGTCGGTGCACGGGGCCACCCCGCGCCATACCACCATGCAGGTCGACGGCATGATCGTCAACTCGCAGATGGGCGACGGCCTGATCATGAACTACAACAACCAGGCGCTGAGCCAGGAGATGGCCATGACCACCTCCGGCAACGACGCCGAGGTGGCGGCGGGCGGGCTGCGCCTGAACATGATCCCCAAGGACGGCGGCAACCAGCTCAGCGGGACCAACTACATGGGCTTCACGCTGAACGAGGGCTGGCAGGCCGACAACTTCACGCAGGAGATCCAGGACCTCGGGCTGACGTCGAACCAGGGCGTGACCAACATCCACGACATCAACCCCGCCCTCGGCGGCCCGATCCTGCAGGACAAGCTGTGGTACTTCACGTCGGCCCGCGCCATCTCGGTCGACGAGCTCTTCGCGGGCGCCTTCCAGCCGACCCTGCGCACCGACGTGGGCCCCGAGGTCATCCAGGACTACTTCAAGCGCGGCGCGAAGATCACCTGCGAGGACCCGAACAGGAGCATCGGCTGCGTCGGCGACCACCCCGCGGTGGCCAGCGCCGAGCGGGCAGTCGCGGAGCAGCACGTCCGCAGCGTCCTGCTGCGCCTGACGTCGCAGGTCTCGCAGCGCAACAAGGTGTCCGCGTACCTCGACCGCATCTTCAAGTGGAAGAAGCGCGAGTTCTCGTCCACCCGCGAGCCGATCCAGGCGGCCGGCTTCCGCGACCCGGGCCAGGCCAACTACCACACGTTCCAGGCCAAGTGGACCTCCACGATCAGCAGCCGCGCGCTGCTCGAAGTGGGCTACTCGCAGGTCTACGAGCGCCTGCTCATCGCCAGCCAGCCGGAGTCGGCGCTACGCGAGGTGTTCCCGGACAACATCCCGCTGCCGAACCTGCGGGCGGAAACGCCGAGCAACCTGCGCACCTGCATCCAGACCCCCTGCTACCACCCCGCCAGCTACGACCAGACCGGTCCGTGGTTCGCAAACGCGGTCATCGGCGACCTGTCGACGGGCCTCCAGACCAACAACTACTGGGGCGACATCTGGATCACGCCGTCCGACCGGCGCTACCCGAACGCGTCGCTGTCGTACGTCACCGGCTCGCACAACTTCAAGGTGGGCGTGCAGTGGTCGTTCGGCAACGACGGCGACACCCGCAACCGGCTGGGCCACATCAACGTCCGCCCGTACGCCGGGCTGCCGCAGCCGTGCGACCCCGACCCGTCGGTACCCTGCGAGGCTCGGCACGCAGTCGACGCGCTCAACTACCCGACGAGCTGGAACACCACCGTGCGGGCGGATCGCGGCTTCTACGTGCAGGACACCTGGACGCTCGACCGGCTGACGATCAACGCCGGCGTGCGCTACGACCACTTCGAGTCGCTGATCAACACGTTCCGCACCGGCGGCAACCTGCAGGGCGGCCGCTTCATCAGCCAGCGTGCGGCGCCGGAGATCCCGGCGACGCCCTACTGGAACGACATCGTGCCCCGCGTGAGCGCGACGTACGACCTGTTCGGCGATGCGCGGACGGCGCTGAAGTTCTCGATGAACAAGTACATGCGGCCGTACGCCAGCGGCCACGCCGAGCGCTACTCGCCCTACCGCGAGGCGACCGACCGGCGCCCCTGGTTCGACTGCGTCATGAAGCCGTCGGTCCACGACACCGGCCTGGACAGCGACCCGCGCGCCGCCTGCGCCACCGCGGCCGACCTGGCCGGCCTGCCGGCGTCGCCCGACTTCTACCTGGGCACGAACTACGACGGCATCGTGCAGGACCACGAGATCGGCCTGCTGGGCAACAGCACCACGTTCAGAGAGGGCGGCGTCGCGATTCCGGCCTCCCGGCCCGACCCCAACCTGCAGCGCGAGTACAACTGGGAGTACAACGCCGGCATCCAGCACGAGCTGCTGCCGCGCGTGTCGCTGAACGTCGGCTGGTACCGCCGCGTGTTCGGCGACATCGAGGCACGGAGCAACGCGGCGCTGCAGACCTGCGACTTCCTGAGCGCGCAGGCGGGCGTGCCGTGCGGAAGCTGGATTCCGTTCGCGGTGAACTTCGACGATCCGGGCGGCCACGTCTCCCGTCTGCGCGGGCTCGGCCAGGACATCCAGCTCTCGCAGCAGCCTTTCCTGGCGTTCGACCTCGATCCGGCCTATCGCACGCTGGTCGACAACCTCGACGTCACCTCGGACATCAACCGCAACTACTACAACGGGTTCGAAGTGAGCCTGAACGCCCGCCTGCCGAACGGCGGCAACATCTTCGGCGGGTGGACCGCGAGCCAGCACATCCAGGACACCTGCGGCCTGGTCGTGGACCCGAACGGCGTCAGCATCGAGGACCCGATCCGCGGCGCGGACGAAGGCATCCGCCGCGGCGGCCGCTTCTGCAACCAGAGCGAGCTGGGGATGCCGTTCCGCAACGACTTCAAGCTGTTCGGCGCCTATCCGCTGCCGGGCGACTTCGAGTTCAGCGGCTCGATCCAGGCCTACTCCGGCGGCGAGCGCGAGCTGACCTGGTCCGTGCCGAACGCCTACATCCCGCACGGCGCTCCGACGCGGCGTCCCACGGTCCAGTTGTTCGAGCCGGGCACGAACTTCCTGCCCTACTGGACGCAGGTGGACATCGCCCTGCGGCGGATCTTCCGCTTCGGCGACATCGAGTCGTCCGTGCAGGCCGACATCTACAACCTGATGAACTCCGCTGTGGTCGTCGACGAGACCGAGGGGTACGGCGGCTCCTGGGGCCGGCCGACGCGCCTGCTGCAGGGCCGCCTGCTGCGCATGGCGTTCCAGGTGAACTGGTAGATCGACCTTCGGCTCGCGGCTGAGCTGTTTCTACGGGCCGGCGGGGACTTCCCCGCCGGCCTTTTTCTTTGCCGAGATCGTGGCCGGCGCCGTGGTCGATTTCCGGAGCATCAGGCCAGGTGGACGTGGTGCTCGTCGCGGACGTCGGTCCGGCTGACGACCAGGTAGCGATGCGACGCGGAGGCGAACGGGGCGACGGCGCGCGCCTTCTCCCGCAACCGCCGGACGACGCGGGCCACGTCAACGGTGGTTCCCCACTTGCACTCGACGAACGCGGCGCGTTCGCCGGCCTCGTCGACGGCGATCAGATCGATCTCGGTCCGCGCGTCCCAGTAGCGGCCAAGCCGTAGCGGCTGCCAGCCGAGAAGCCGTTGCCAGTTGTCGATCAGGTGCTGGCGGCAGATGTCCTCGTAGGGCGGGCCCATGAACGTGTCCAGGTCGGGGAGCACCACCGATTCGAGCACCTGCCGGCTCCGGCCGGCCTCCAGGGCAGAGCGGTTGGGATAGACATACCGGAACCAGAAGCGCAGGAACGGGTCGGCCAAGCGGTACAGGCTCCGGCGCGAGCGCTCCGGCCTGGACTCGGTCACCGGCGTCTCCCGGCGGACGAGGCGCTGGCGGCGCAGCGTATCGAGGTACTTGCCGACGCTGGCGTGGGGGATCCCGGCGTCCTGGGCGATCTCGTTCGGGCGGGTCTTCCCCGCCGCCAGCGCGTGCAGGATGGCGAAGTACGCGCCCGGATCGCGGAGCTCCTCGCGAACGAGGAACTCGGGTTCGGCATACAGCGGCCCGGCCGGCGACAGCGCGAGGGCATGCGCCGCCGCGGCTGGCGACTCGTGACGCGCGACCTGCTCCGCATAGGCCGGCACGCCACCGAAGAGACCGTAGGCGACGGCGCGGTGTTCGAACGACCAGTCCGGATGGAACTCGGCAACCTCGTCGAAGGACATCGGCTGCACTTCGAGCTGCGCCGTGCGGCGCCCGTAGAGCGGTGCGCGCGGATCCGCTACCGCGGCGTCCATGACCGAGAAGGAGGACCCGGTCAGGAAGAGCTTGACCGCACCCTCGTGGCCGTCCCAGGCGTGCTGCAGCAGCGAGTCGATGCCGGGAACGCTGCGCTGGAGATACGGCAGCTCGTCGAGAACCAGCGGAATCCTCTCGCGACCGCAGCGCTCCACCGCGTACTCGACGGCTTCGCTCCAGCCGGAGAACCGGGTGCGCGCCAGCAGGGAATCGTCGAACGTCCGCGCCAGCTCGCGCGTGAACAACCGCAACGCCTCCGGCGCAGTGCTCAGCGGGCACGAGAAGAACGCGAGCGGCCTGCCGGCGCCGAACTGCCTCAGCAGCGCCGTTTTGCCGAGTCTGCGCCGCCCGTAGATGACGAGCAGCTCCCGCTGATCCGACGCCGCGAGTTGATCGAGCAGGGCCAGCTCGCCCACGCGGTTGACGAATCGATCCACGGGGCAAGAATAACATGCTCATAATTAACATTCCTACAAGTAAGATGCCTAAGAAAAGAGTCTGCAGGACTCGAGGTTCGGGAACCGACCGATGCCGGCGACCTGCCTGTCGCCCGCCGCATCACGCTCGGGAAGCAGATCGACGTCGTGGCGCTCCTGCGCGCGGACCGCGACCAGCGAGTACCCGCCCGCACCCCACAAGAGGCTTGATCTTCCCCCCGCAGGTGCTACGCTTGGCCCGATAGCGCATCGTCCGCCTCGGCGTCCGTCGTCGTCCGTACTCGTTGTCGTTGTCGCCGTCGTTTCGTCGTCCATCGACCGTACTGCCGGATGGCAGGCGTTCGTGGCGGAGATCGACGTTCGCGCAACCGCATTCACGAGGAGGAGAGATGACAGTCGTCAAGTGCACGCGCGGCGCGTTCGCCGCTTTGGCCTGCCTGACCCTGCTGCCAGCGGCCGCGCTCGCCCAGAGCTCGATAACGGGCGAGGTAAGCGACAACACCGGGGGCGTCCTGCCGGGCGTCACCGTGGAAGTCTCCAGCCCGGCGCTGATCGAGGGAAGCCGCGTGGCGGTCTCCGACGGCACCGGCCGCTACACCGTCATCGACCTGCGGCCCGGCACCTACAGCGTCACGATGAGCCTGCCGGGCTTCTCGACCTTCGTGCAGGAGGGACTGGAGCTGCAGGCGAACTTCACGCTGACGGTCAACGGCGCGCTGTCGGTCGGCGCGCTCGAGGAGACGGTCACCGTCTCGGGTGAGGCGCCGATCGTCGACGTGCAGAGCGCGGCGCGGACCGAGGTGCTGCAGCGCGACACCATCGACGCCCTGCCGACGCCGCGCAACACGCAGTCCATCGGCTACCTGGCGCAGGGGGTCCGGCTGACCATTCCCGACGTCGGCGGCGCCCAGATGATGGAGCAGGTGCAGATGGTCTCGCACGGCGCCAACTCCGACCACTCCGTGATGCAGGTCGACGGCATGATGGTCAACGCCGAGCTGGGCGACGGCCGGATCATGAACTACAACAACCAGGCGCTGAGCCAGGAGATGGCGGTCAGCACCTCGGGCAGCCCGGCCGAGGTCTCGGCCGGCGGGCTCCGGCTGAACATGATCCCCAAGGACGGCGGGAACAACTTCAGCGGGTCCAACTACGTCGGCTTCACCGACGGGGGCTGGCAGGCGAAAAATCTGACCCCGACTCTGAACCAGCTCGGGCTCGAATCGACCCAGGGCGTGTCGAACATCCACGACGTCAACCCGGCCGTCGGCGGCCCGATACTGCGGGACAAGCTGTGGTACTTCACGTCGGTCCGAGGCATCTCGGTCGACGAGCTGTGGCCCAACGCGTTCGTGCCGACGTTCCGGCAGGGCGCCAGCCAGGAGGAGATCGAGGAGTACTTCCGCACCTTCGACAGAGACCATCCCGCAGTGGAGAGCCGGGAGGACGCCATCGTGGAGCAGTACGTCCGGAGCGCGCTGTTCCGCGTGACCTCCCAGGTCTCGCAGCGCAACAAGGTGAGCGCGTATCTCGACCGGATCTTCAAGTTCAAGGCGCGCGAGTTCTACGGCAACACCGAGCCGATCCGGGCGTCGAGTCACCGCGATCCCGAGTTCGGGAACTACCACACGGCGCAGGCGAAATGGACCTCGACGATCAGCAGTCGCGCCCTGCTCGAGGTGGGCTACTCGCAGGTGTACGAGCGGCTGCGGCTCGGCTACCAGCCGAACACACCGATCGCGGAAGGGGGCGCCGGGCGGCAACTGGCGCACCCGAAGCCGGACGACCTGCGGACCTGCATCCTGACGCCCTGCTACCACCCGCTCAGCTACGACCAGACGGGCGGGTGGTTCGATGATGTCCGCTTCTACGACCGGGGCACCGGGCTCACGACCCATGCCTACACCTACGACATCCTGGTCACGCCGGCCGACCGGCGCTACCCGAACGCGTCGTTCTCGTACGTCACCGGCTCCCACAACTTCAAGGTCGGGATGCAGTGGTCGATGAGCAACGGCGGCGTCGGCTTCGACGGCAACGGCAGCCTGCTGGCCCGGTTCAACGAAGGGGCGCCCGAGCAGGTCAGCGTCTACAACCTGCCCGCCTACTACAACACCTACGTGCGGGCCGACCGGGGCATCTACGCGCAGGACACGTGGACGATCGACCGGCTCACGATCAACGCCGGGGTCCGGTTCGAGCAGTTCCAGTCCGGGAACGACACCTACCGCGCCGGCGCCGGCATCGGAGGCGGCCGGTTCATCGGCGGGCGCCTGTTCAACGCGCAGGACCAGACGCCGTTCTGGAACGACATCGCGCCGCGGTTCAGCGTGGTCTACGACCTGTTCGGCGACGCGCGGACGGCGCTGAAGTTCTCCGTGAACCGCTTCATGAAGCCGTGGACCAACGGCTTCGCGCGACGCTACCATCCCATCTCGCTCCAGTCGGACACCCGCGACTGGTTCGACTGCGCCCTGCACCCTGACATCCACACCGGCGGCGCGGCCCGTTGTGCGACGGCGGCGGATCTCGCGGCGGTCGGCATGCCGGACTACACCGGGACCAACGGCGACTTCATCGCGCAGGACCACGAAATCGGCACCGTGGGCACCAACGCCGTCGTCTTCACCAGCGGCGAGCTGGCGCAGGTGGGCCAGCGCCCCGACCCCGACCTGCAGCGCGAGTACAACATCGAGTGGAGCGGCAGCATCCAGCACGAGATCGCGCCGCGCGTCTCGCTGACCGCCGCCTACTACCGGCGGGTCTTCTACGACATCGAGCACGCCGAGAACCGCGCCCTGCGGGGCTGCGACGTCTCGACCGCCCAGCTCGGCGTCCCGTGCGGCGACTGGATCCCGTTCAACGTCACGTTCGACGATCCGGGCGGACGGCTGGGCTACCTGGGCGGCATCGGCCAGGCGCCGACGCTGGCCGACACCTCGTTCATGGCCTTCAACCAGGACCCGGCGACGCGGACCCTCAAGGACATCGTCCACGTCAACTCCGACGTCAACCGCAACTACTACAACGGGTTCGAGCTGAGCCTGCAGGCGCGGTTGCCGAACGGCGGCACCCTGTTCGGCGGCTGGACGATGCACCAGCACGTGCAGGACACCTGCGGACTCACGCAGAACCCCAACGGGGTGAGCCAGGCGGACATGATCGACCGCAACCGGACCACGCTGCGCGGCGGCCGATTCTGCGATCAGAGCGCGATCGGCATCCCGTTCCGCAACGACTTCAAGCTGTTCGGCGCCTACCCGCTGCCGGCCGACTTCGAGTTCAGCGGATCGATCCAGGCCTACTCGGGCAACGAGCGCGAGATGCGCTGGACCATCACCGACGCGTACTATCCCGGCGGTAACCTGACGGACAATCAGGGAGTGCAGATGTTCGCGCCGGGCACCCACTACTTCGGCTACTGGACGCAGGTCGACTTCGCCATCCGGCGGCTCTTCCGGGTCGGCAACTGGGAGTACTCGGCGCAACTCGACATCTACAACGCGCTCAACGCGAGCGCCATCATCGACGAGGCCGACTCCTACGGGTCGGGCTACGCGACGCCGACGCGGCTGCTGCAGGGCCGCCTCGCGCGCGTGGCGTTCCAGGTCAAGTGGTAGTACGACCTGCAGCTCTCGGTTGAGCTGGTCTCCCAGGCCGGTGGGGCCCTGCCCCACCGGCCGTTTCTTTCGTGGGGAGCCGGCACCCGGTGACAGCCGCGCCGCTCGGCTGAGCCGGTTCGCGATACCCTATGATGGTGGTCGTGATCGTCCGGCACGGCAGGAGGGAGGACCACGCATGGCCACGGCGCAACCCGTCCTCAAGTTCACCTACGAAGACTACCGGACGGCCCCGCCCGACAAGCGCTACGAGCTGCTGGACGGAGAGCTGCTCTTGAACCCGGCGCCGAACCTACAGCACCAGCGGCTCCAACTGCGGCTGGGTATGAGACTGGCCCGGTTCATCGAAGAGCGGGCGTTGGGGGAGTTCTACTTCGCCCCCTGCGACGTGGTGCTGTCCGACACCGACGTCGTGCAGCCGGACCTGCTGTTCGTCTCCCGTGACCGCCGGCACCTGCTGAGCGGCGGCGACAACGTGCGGGGAGCACCCGATCTGGTGGTCGAAATCCTGTCTCCCGGCACTGCCGACCGGGATCGCGGCTACAAGCGGGCGCTCTATGCGAAGCACGGGGTGAAGGAGTACTGGCTGGTCGACCCGGCAGCCGAGACCGTCTCGATTCTGATCCCGCGCGACGGCGAACTGGCGGCAGCCCACACGTTCGGGCGCAACGAGACGCTGCGCTCGCCCCTGCTCGCCGGCCTCGAGATCGACCTGGACGACGTCTTCTCGTCGTGAGCGTGGGCACGGAATTCCCGAGACACCCCGACTATTCGATCTCGAACGGGATGCGCAGGCCGACGTCTCCACCGACGGCCGGTTCGCAGGTCCCGCCTGCGAACCGCAACGCAGAGGGAGCTCACCGGGCGCGACGCCGATCCGGCACCTGAAGTACCCTGTCGGACATGCACCGTGCAGCGTTGCTGATGGCGGCGGTCGCCGCGGGAGGCCTGCTCGCCGTCGGGTGCCAGACGCGGCGAGCTTCCGAAGCGGTTCCCGCCTCGACCGGCGGGTCCGCGGTGCCGGACGGTCCCATCACCTTCGCCCGCCATGTGGCCCCGATCGTCTTCGAGCACTGCGCGCCGTGCCACCGGCCCGAAGGTTCGGGCCCCTTCACCCTTACGAGCTACGACGACGTCGCCCGCCGCGCGCGGCAGATCTCCGAGGTTGCGACGAGCCGCTTCATGCCACCGTGGCTGCCGGAGGCGGGCTTCGGCGAGTTCGTCGGCGAGCGCCGGCTGACGGAGTCGCAGATCGCGACCCTGGCGGCGTGGGCCGAGTCGGGCGCCGCCGAGGGCGACGCCGCGGACCTTCCCGAGCTGCAGGCCACCGCCGACGGCTGGGCGCTGGGCGAGCCGGACCTGACGGTGACGCTGCCGGCGCCGTACACGCTGCCCGCGGACGGACCGGACGTCTTCCGCAACCTCGTCATGCCACTGCCGGTCGGCGATACCCGCTGGGTGAAGACGGTGGAGCTGCGCCCCGGCAACCCGCGGTTCGTGCACCACGCGATCATGGCGGTCGACGACACCACGTCGTCACGGCGCCGCGAGGCCGAGGAAACGGAGCAGCCCGGGCAGCCGGGCTTCAGCGGCATGGAGATGGGGCTGGCCTTCATGCCGGACGGCCACCTGATGGGCTGGACGCCGGGCATGGCCCCGAACCCCGGCCTCGACGGGCTCGCGTGGCGGCTCGAACCGGGCACCGACTTCGTGCTGCAGCTCCACATGCTGCCTTCCGGCCGCCCGGAGACCATTGCGCCGGTGGCCGGCCTGCACTTTGCCGACGCGCCGCCGTCCGGGCCGCCCCTGTACCTGATTCGCCTGGACGCCGACCACCTGCTCGACATTCCGCCGGGCGATCCGGCCTTCGTCGTCACCGACGCGGTCGAGCTGCCGATAGACGTCGAGGTGCACGCCGTCTACCCCCATGCCCACTACCTGGCGAAGTCCATGGAGGGCAGGGCGACGCTGCCGGACGGAACAGAGCGGTGGCTGATCCGCATCGACGACTGGGACTTCAACTGGCAGGACGTCTACCGCGTGCGCGAGCCGTACTGGCTGCCGGCCGGAACGACCCTCTCGATGCGGTTCACCTTCGACAACTCCGCCGGCAACCCGCGCAATCCCAACGATCCGCCCCTGCGCGTGCGAGCCGGCAATCGATCGTCGGACGAGATGGCGCACCTGCAGCTCCAGGTCCGCCCCCGGCGCGCCGCCGATCTGGTGCTGCTGCGCGAGTCGCTCTACCGGCATGCGATCCGCCGTAACCCGGCAAACCCGTGGTCGTACTACGAGCTCGGAAACGCGTTGCTGGAGCAGGATCGCCTGGACGAGGCGGCGCGGCAGTACCTGGCGGGGCTCGCGGCCGATCCGACGCACGTGCCGTCGCGCACCAGCCTGGGCGCGGTCCGTGAGCGGCAGGGACGGCTGGACGAAGCGGCGGCGGAGTTCCGGAGGGTGGTGGAGCTGGACCCCGGCTATGCGGACGGACACTTCAACCTGGGCAGCGTACGGCTTGCCCAGGGCCGCCTGGAGGAAGCGGCCGGCCCGCTCCGCGAGACACTGGCGCTGGAGCCCGACCACGCGGCCGCACACACGAACCTGGGGCACGCGCTGCGCGAGCTGGGCCGGCTGGACGAGGCGATCGTCCATCACCGCGAGGCGCTACGGCTGCGGCCCGGCTCGGCCGAGGCCCACAACAACCTCGGCAGCGTGCTGGCCGTGAGCGGCCTGCTCGACGAGGCCATGGAACACTTCCAGCGCGCCCTCCGGATCCAGCCGGACCATGTTCAGGCGCGCCGGAACCTGGAGCTGGCCCGCGAGATCGCGGCCGAGCTCGCGCGGGCCGGCCTGCGCTGAAGCGTGGAAGCGTCCCGCGCCCTACTCGATGCGGATGGGATCGCCCTGGTTCGCGAGATCGATCGCCAGCTCGTCCGACCCGGCCGGGTAGTCGTTCTCCCGCAGGATGTAGGCGATGACGTCGTTCAACTCCCGGGCCGTCAAGCGGCCCGGCGCGTCCTGCGGCATCGTGGCATTGGTGAAATCGGCAAGCTCCCAGAGCGTTGCACCGTTCCACCCGCCGATGAAGCCGGAGCCCTTCAGGCCGGGCGCCATCTCGCCGCCGAACAGGTTGGCGGCGTGACAGGCGGCGCACTGCGCGCGGTACGCGGCGCGGCCGCGGGTGGCCTGCTCGGCCGTATAGACGCCGTCGCCGACGGTACGCTCCTGCGCCGCCGCCGGAACCGCCAGCACCGCCGCAACCAGCGTCGCCGCAGCGAGGGTGAAAGCCAACCGACGTGTGATCGAAACTGACATGTCCTCAACTCCCGGCGCCTATTCTGTCATATTCGGCGCGGCCGGGTAGCCCTGGCGGGGTTCTGCCACGGGTAGGTGACGGAGGCCGGCGATCAGCGCTTCTCGACGAGCAGATCGAAGTCCCGGCCGAGGGCCAGGGAACCGGGCAGGACATCCAGCCGCTTCACGAAATGGCGATAGTAGTAGTAGGGCCGCCAGGCGCGGATGGACCGCCGACACGCGGCGATCTCCGAGTCGATCCGGGCCGCCTGCTCTTCGCGCCGCTCCCGAGCGAGCCCTGCTCCGCCGGTCTCCCCGGCTCCCGCGCCGGCCGGCAGGTCCGTACGCCGCAGCACGCGTGTTCCACCGCTCCAGCCCGGAATCGCGCCGAGCGCGCGCAGGCCCCGGCGTATCCCGATGGATCGGACGCTCAGCACGCGGAAGCCGACGCCCTCGAACAGCCGCAGGAGCTGCGCCCGCGAGAAGAACGACAGGTGCCCCTGGTCGAGAACCGCGACCTCGTCGGACGCCAGCCCCGCCGACGTCCGCTGCAGCGGGCGCACGTCGGCCTCGCCGTTCGGGGTAATCACGCGCAGCCGGGCGCCCGGCCGCATGATCCGGCGGGTCTCCTCCAGGTGCCGCCGCGGGTGGATGACGTGCTCGAGCAGGTCCTTCTGCAGCACGTAGTCGAACGCCTCCGACGGCAGGCCGGCCTCCTCCAGCGTTCCCCCATGCACCGTTACGCCGAACCGGTCGCCGGCGTACCAGGCAGCGAACGCCGAAACCTCGACACCCTCCACCTCCCAGCGGGTCATGGGATCCAGCGCCGCGAGCAGGAAGCCGAGGGCGCTGCCCACCTCGAGGAAACGGCCCGCCGGAGCGAGCCGCCGGAGCTCGCGGGCGAGAAAGAAGGCGTCCCGGTCGTAGCGCTGCCGCTGGCGGGCGTACCCCGCGAAGCCGTGCGCCGAACCCGACTCGAAGTAGTCCCCGCCGTAGAGGGCGTCGAGCGCGGCCGTGGGCAGCCGCGGGCGCACCTGCCGGAAGCCGCATCCGCCGCATGCATGTATCCGGACCGGACCGACGCCGGGAAGTCCCGCCTCCACGAGCGGACGCATGCCGCCGCCCGCACCGCAGACATCGCAGGGATCCACCATTCCGGAGGCATGATATCTTTCGCTGCGCCGATGCCTCAGTCCGAATCCTCCCGCCTGTTCAGCCGCGCGCGCCGGGTCCTGCCCGGCGGCGTCAACAGCCCCGTACGTGCCTTCGGCGCGGTCGGCGGCCGACCCCCGTTCATCGAGCGGGCGCGGGGAGCGCGTCTGTACGACGTCGACGGGCGCAGCTACATCGACTACGTGATGTCCTGGGGCCCCCTCATCCACGGGCACGCCCCGCGGGAGCTGACGCGGGCGCTCCGGTCCGCCGCGGGTCGCGGCACCAGCTTCGGCGCCCCGACGGCGGAGGAGGTCGAGCTCGGCCGGCTCGTCTGCCGGCTCGTGCCGTCCATCGAGCGCGTGCGGTTCGTCAACTCGGGCACCGAGGCGACGATGAGCGCCATCCGCGTCGCCCGCGCCGCCACCGGCCGGGATCGGATCGTCAAGTTCGCCGGCTGCTACCACGGGCACGGCGACGCCTTTCTGGTGCAGGCGGGCTCCGGGGCCACCACGCTCGGCGTGCCGACCAGCCCGGGCGTCGCCCGCGGCACCGCTGCCGACACGCTGATCGCGAGCTACAACGACCTCGAGTCCGTCGATCGCCTCTGCTCCGCCCATCGCGACACCATCGCCGCCGTCATCGTCGAGCCGATCGCCGGCAACATGGGGGTCGTGCCCCCGGCATCCGGCTTCCTCGAGGGGCTGCGCGGCCTGTGCGACCGGAACGGCATCGTGCTGGTTTTCGACGAGGTCATCTCCGGCTTCCGCGCCTCCAAGGGAGGCGCGCAGGCGATCTACGGCGTGACGCCGGACCTCACCTGCCTCGGCAAGATCATCGGCGGCGGCCTGCCGGTGGGCGCGTACGGCGGGCGGGCCGACCTGATGGAGCGCGTGTCCCCGGCCGGACCGGTGTACCAGGCGGGAACGCTGTCCGGCAATCCCCTGGCGATGACGGCCGGGATCTGGGCGCTCTCGAAGCTGTCCGCGCCGCTGTACCGGAGGCTCGACAAGCTCGGCAGCCGGCTCGCGGCAGGGCTGCGAGACGCTGCCCGGGAAGCCGGCGTGGCCCTGTGCGTCAACGCCGCCGGCTCGGTGCTGACCCCGTTCTTCAGCGCAGGACCGGTCACCGACTACGCCTCGGCGACCGCGGCCGACACCGGCGCCTACGCCGCCTTCTTCCGGTGCATGCTCGAGCGCGGCATCTACCCGCCCCCTTCGCAGTTCGAGGGCTGGTTCCTGTCGGACGCGCACACCGAGCGAGACGTCGACCGCACGGTCCGAGCGGCGCGCAAGGCGCTCGCCGCCATCGGATCGGCCGCGTAGAGCCTCGACCCCCAAATCGGGGAACGCGACGCGGGTCGCGACCCCGCGAGCGGAAGGACGCGGTGCGCCGCCCCCCTCCGTAACCGCCCGGCAATCCCGGCTTGGTATCATGCACGCAGTCATGATTGAGGCTCGTCTGCATCACACGACGGCGGTACCGGTCGGCGGGCTGCAAATCGGCGGCGGAGCGCCGGTGGCGGTGCAGTCGATGACGCTGACCGATACCACCGACGCCGCGGCGACCGCCGCGCAGTGCATCGAGCTGGCCGACGCGGGTTCGGAGCTGGTGCGCGTCACCGTGAACCAGGAGAGCGCGGCGCGCGCCGTGCCCGAGATCAAGCAGCGCATGCTGGACGCCGGCTGCGCGGCGCCGCTCATCGGCGACTTCCACTACAACGGCCATCTGCTGCTGACCCGGCACCCGGCGTGCGCGGCGGCGCTCGACAAGTACCGCATCAACCCGGGCAACGTCGGGACCGGCCGGCACCGCGACGAGCAGTTCTCGACCATCTGCGCGGTGGCCCGCGACCACGGCAAGCCGGTGCGCATCGGCGTCAACGGGGGCTCGCTGAACCAGGAGCTCGTCATGGCGAAGATGCAGGACAACACCGACCGCGACCTCGGCCGGACGTCGGAGGAGATCCTCAACGAGTGCATGGTGATCTCCGCTCTCGAATCGACGGCGCTGGCCCTCGACAGCGGCCTGCGCGAGAACCGGATCATCCTCTCGGCCAAGGTCTCCCGCCCCCGCGACCTGGTTGCGGTCTACCGCGCGCTCGCGGCGCAGACATCGCAGCCGCTGCACCTCGGACTGACCGAGGCGGGCATGGGGGTGAAGGGGCTGGTCTGGTCGGCGGCGGCGATGGGCATCCTGCTGAACCAGGGAATCGGCGACACGGTCCGGGTCTCGCTGACGCCGCGGCCGAACGGCGATCGGCGGGAGGAGGTCTACGCGGCCTGCGAGCTGTTGCAGGCGCTCGGCCTGCGGTCGTTCGCCCCGAGCATCACCGCCTGCCCCGGCTGCGGCCGGACCACGAGCACCACTTTCCAGGAGCTGGCGGAGCGTATCCAGGGCTACGTGCGGGGCATGATGCCGGCCTGGAAGACGGCCTACGAAGGCGTCGAGGAGATGACCGTCGCGGTCATGGGCTGCGTCGTCAACGGCCCGGGCGAGTCGAAGGCGGCCAATATCGGGATCAGCCTGCCGGGCACGGGGGAGGAGCCGGCCTGCCCGGTCTACGTGGACGGCCGCCACGCGACGACGCTGCGCGGCTCCCATGACGAGCTCTCCGAGGCGTTCCGCCGCCTGATTGACGACTACGTCGAGGAGAAGTACGCCAGGAAGCCGGTGGCGTCACCGTAAGGACAGTGATCGATACAAAGTTGTCAACTGGCGTGACGCCCCAGACCCGTGATTCCTGGGCTCGCGCCCGCGAACGTGGCAACGTAGTTTCCGTCACTGTCCTAAGCGCGCCTCGCTCCACGGCCCGGGGCGATGCAGCTTCGTCGCCGGCCTCCGACTGCGACCGCCATCCGAACATCTCGCGCCCCATGCCACCGGCCAGCCCCATCCGCCTCATCGCCATCGACATCGACGGCACGCTGCTCGACAGCCGCGGCGCGTTGCCGCCGCGCAACCGCCGGGCCGTCCATCGGGCCATGGAACAGGGGATTCGGGTCGTGCTGGTGACCGGCCGCGCCTTCCACCACGCGCGGCCGATCGCCGAGGCGCTCGCACCGGAGCACGCGCCGGACGCGCTCGCCCTCATCGTCAGCAACGGAGCGTTGACCAAGCGGGCGGACGGAACCACCATGCACAGCCGCCTCGTGCCGCGCAAGACGGCGCGCGCCATCGTCGAGGCGATGCGCCCGCGCCATCGGGGGGTTGCGATCATCTTCGACCGGCTCGACGCGCGGCAGTACGTCTACGAGCGCATCGATTGGAGCCATCCCCAGCGACACTGGTACTACGAGCGGAACCGCGCGTTCATCACCCTTGTCGAACCGATCGAGGCGGCGCTCACGGAAGATCCGGCCCAGGTGGCGTTCACCGGGGGCGTCGAAGAGATGCGGGCGCTGGCCGACGAGGTGCGTGCCCTGCCGCAGGCCCCGGAGGTCACCGTCACCCTGACGGAGTACGCGGAGCGCGACTTCTCGCTGCTGGACCTGATCTCCGGGAGTTGGTCCAAGGGTGCAGCTCTGAGCGAATATGCCCGTCGCCTCGAGATCGGAAGCCCCGCGGTCATGGCGGTCGGCGACAATCTGAACGACCGCGAGATGCTCGGGTTCGCCGGCCGGCCCGTGGTGATGGGCAACGCGGTGGAGCCGCTCAAGCAGCTCGGTTGGGAGATCACGGCGACCCATGACGAATGCGGCCTTGCGTCCGCCATCGACGCGGTCGTCGGGCGGGAATCCGCGGCGGCTCCGTTGACCTGACCCTGCTTCAGGGATCCCGGGCGCCCGCGAGCGCCGCAGGCAACGCCCGCGCCCGGCGCCACCAGATTGCGAGCAGGAGACCGCCCACCACGACCAGGCCGGTCGAGATACCGATCCAGAGCCCGAGGACACCCCAGCCGACGACGAAGCAGAGCAGATAGCCGACGGGAAGCCCGAACATCCAGTGGCCGGCCAGATTCAGGAACATCGGGGTCCGCGTATCGCCGAGGCCACGGAGCGTTCCGGTCGCCACCCCCTGCAGTCCGTCGAAGATCTGGAACAGAGCGACCAGGGCGATCAGCGTGAGACCCACCTCGACGACCCGCCCGTCGGCCGTGAAGATCCCGAGAATCGCGCGCGGCGCGATCAGGAACGCCGCGGCCGCCGACGCCATGAAGCAGGCGCCGAGCGCGATGGCGGCCCAGCCGGCTCCGGACGCGCCCGCCGCGTCCCGCCGGCCGACCGCGTGCCCGACGCGGACCGCCCCGGCCGATGAGATCCCGAGCGGCACCATGTAGGTCAGTCCGGCCAGGTTGATTACGATCTGATGCGCCGCCAGGGTCGCGGGGTCGAGCCGCGCGGCCAGCATCGTCACCGCCGCGAACGCCCCGTACTCGAGCATCGCCTGCGTCGCCGCGGGCCACCCGAGCCCCAGAATGCGCCGCAGCCCGGCGCTGCGCACCCCGGCGCACAGCGTCCGGAGCCGCACCCCGCGGCGGGAGACGGCGACGGCCAGAACGACCACCATGTAGGCACGGGAGATGCACGTGGCCCAGCCCGCGCCCTCGACGCCCAGGGCCGGAGCGCCCAGGTTGCCGAAGATCAGGACCCAGTTGGCGGCGGCGTTGACGACGTTGGCGGTGACCAGGGCAACCATGATCGGCCGGACCACCGACACCGCCTGCAGGTAGCGCCGGAACGCCGCGTACAGCAGCAACAGCGGCAGGCTCCAGGCGACGATGGCGAAATAGGGTCGCACCAGCGCCAGAACGCCCGGATCGAAACCCCACACGTCGAGGCGGCTCCCGGCGATCAGGGCGAGCAAACCGAGCGGCGCAGTCAGGACCAGCGCCAGGAAAACCCCGTGCCGCAACCAGCCGTCGCAGGCCGCGTGGTCCCGGGCGCCGAACGCCTGCGACACGAGCGTGTCGAGGCCGAGCAGCAGCCCCATGCCGAAGACGCTGAAGGCCAGCAACAGCGCGCTGCCGACGCCGACCGCGCCGATGGCCTCCGGGCCGAGCCGGCCGACCATGGCGATGTCGACGATCTGCATCGACACCCAGCCGACCTCGGCGATCACGACCGGCGCTGCGAGCGAAACGGTCGGGCGCATCTCGCGGCAGAGCGCGGCGAACAGGGACGTCGGCATCAGGTGCAGGAAGGCGCCGGCGGCCGGCGGGCGCCGCGGCGCAGGCATATCGGCCCCTCTCCGCTTCTATCGAGCAGCCGGGGCGAGTCGGTTGCGAGCGGAATCCCGGACCGCCGCCTGGGTGACGGGGGCGCTAGCTAGCTTAGCCAGCTAGCGCCAGGGCATCAGCGCTTCGATCCACTGGATGCGCGTCAGGTCGTTGTAGATCACGGTGACCATCAGCATCATCAGGACGACGAAGCCGGCGAGCAGCATGCGTTCCTTGACGCGCATGCTGAAGTCGCGGCGCGCCACGCTCTCCATGCCCATGATGAAGATGTGGCCGCCGTCGAGGACCGGGATCGGCAGCAGGTTCAGGATGCCGAGGTTGAGCGAGATCATCGCCATCAGGCTGAAGAGCTGAACCCACCCCACCTGCGCCGCGCTGCCGGACAACTGGGCGATGCCGACCGGACCGACCAGTTGCCGCGGCGAGGTCTCCGCCGTCAGCAGTCCCCAGAGGGTCTGGAAGATCAGTCCGGACCACTCGTAGTTCCGCTCGAGGCTCATCCCGAACGCCTCGACGAGGCCGGGTTCGACCGCCCGGGTCTCGTACGGTGCGACGGTCATGCCGGTCAGGCCGATGTCGCCGCGCAGCGCCGGCGTGACGCGGACCTCGAGCGGCTCCCCGGCGCGGCGCACGGAGAGAGTGAGCGGAACGTCGGCGCTGGCATTGATGCGCGCAATCAGCTCCGCGTGGTCCACCTGGTCGCCATCGACCGCCTCGATGACGTCGCGGG
Source organism: Vicinamibacterales bacterium (assembly GCA_963662835.3). GTDB lineage: Bacteria > Acidobacteriota > Vicinamibacteria > Vicinamibacterales > UBA8438 > WTFV01. The sequence continues at coordinate 2,533,577 of CAXXVU020000002.1, read as the reverse complement.
CGCGCAGTCCGGCCCGCTCGGCCGGCTCGCCGGGCATGACCTGCACGATCTGCGGGTGCACGGCCGGTGCGACGCCGAGATCGCCCATCTCGAAGCGGGTCTGTGACGCCGGGGTCACCTGCAGCGTCCGCTCGCCCCCCTGCACGTCCCGCACGACGATCGGGATCTCCCGCTCCGCGCGTGGCAGCACCTCCATGAACAGCGCGTCCCAGGTATCCACGGCGCGGCCCGCGACGCTCACGATCCGCTCGCCGACGGCGATGCCGGCGCGGGCGGCCGGGGAATCCTCCACCACGCGCCCGACGACCGGCGGCTCCTCCTCGTAGGCAGGTTCCTCGGCCCCCTGGTAGAGCACGAGCCACATGACGAGCACCGCGAGGACGAGGTTCATCGCCGGCCCCATGATGAGCACGAGGAAGCGCTCCCATTTGGACTTGGACATGAACTCGTCGGAAGACCCGCTGCGATTCTCCTCCCCGTGCTCGCCGGCCATCTTCACGTAGCCGCCGAGTGGTATCGCGCTGACGCAGTACTCGGTGTCGCCGCGCGTGGCCTTGAAGATCTTCGGCCCGAACCCGAGGGAGAACGTCAGCACCCGTACACCGAGCCGGCGGGCCATCAGGAAGTGGCCGAGCTCGTGCACGAAAACCAGCACGCCGAGGACGAACAGAAAGGAGAGCAAGGTAGTCACGGCTCAATCATCCGATCTCCACGCGTATTCTTCGATTCTACCTGCCAGCGGCCGACGACGAAAACCTGCGGGCCCAGGCGTCCAGCTCCCGGACCTCGTTCAGCGCCGACGGCTCGGCCGAGACGCACCCCGCCGCGGCATCGAGCGTGGTCTCGATGACGCGGGGAATGCCGGTGAACGGCAGCCGCCGCTCCAGGAACGCCGCTACCGCCACTTCGTTCGCCGCGTTGAGCACGGCGGGAAACGACGCCCCGGCCCGCAACGCCCGATAGGCCAGGTCGAGACAGGGAAAGCGTTCCGTGTCGGGGACCTCGAAGTCGAGAGGACCGCACGAGGCCAGATCGAGCGCAGGCAAGGGAGCCGGCCACCGCTCCGGGTAGGAAAAAGCGTACTGGATCGGCAGGCGCATGTCGGTGACCCCGAGCTGAGCCAGCACCGAGCCGTCGCACAGCTCGATCATCGAGTGCACCACCGACTGCGGATGCACCACCACGTCGATGCGCTCGGGCGGCGCGTCGAAGAGCCACCGCGCCTCGATCACCTCGAGCCCCTTGTTCATCAACGTCGCGGAATCGATGGTGATCTTCGGCCCCATCGACCAGGTGGGATGGCGGAGAGCGTCCTCCGGGGTGACCGCATCCAGAGCGCCGGGCGGCCGCTCCCGGAACGGCCCACCCGATGCCGTGAGGATGTACCGCAGCACGTCGTCCGGCCTGCGCCCGTGCAGGCACTGATGAATCGCGTTGTGCTCGCTGTCGACGGGGAGAATCGCCACGCCGCGCCGGCGCGCCGCCGCGACCATCAGGCCGCCGGCCATCACCAGCACTTCCTTGTTGGCCAGCGCCACCGTCTTGCCGGCTTCGATGGCGGCCAGCGTAGCGCCCAGCGCCGCCGTACCGGCCGACGCGCAGAGCACGATGTCGACACGGGGATGGGTGGCAACCGCCACCAGGGCATCCTCTCCGCACCCGGACGCGGCGCCGGGAGGCAACGCGCCCGACCTCCGCAGACGGTCCAGCGCCGAATCGTCCGCCAGCGCGGCCACCGCGGGCCGCACGCGCGCGACCTGCTCGGCGAAACGCTCCACGTTGCGTCCGGCCGCCAGACCGACGACCTCGAGGCGCTCGGGGTGCGCCGCCGCCACGGAGAGCGCGCTGCAGCCGATCGAGCCGGTCGAGCCGAGTATGGCGATCCGCTTCACGGCAGCCGGCCCTCCGCAAAGGCGAACACGGCGTAGTAGACCGGCGTTGCGAAGAGGAGCGCGTCGATGCGGTCCAGCACACCGCCGTGCCCGGGAATGAGACCGGAGGAGTCCTTCACCCCGGACGCGCGCTTCAGGTGCGACTCGAACAGGTCGCCCGCCATGCCGCCGGCCGCGAGCGTCATCCCGACCAACAGCCGCGCCGGCGGCTCCAGGGCGGACAGCCACCATGCGCCCACCCAGGTGAACGTCACGGCAGCGGCGACAAGCCCGCAGACCGCTCCTTCCACCGTCTTGCCGGGACTCACCGCGGGCGCGAGTCGTCTCCGGCCGAGCGTGCGGCCACCGTAGTACTGCGCCGTGTCGCTGGCCACGATAGTCGAGAGCAGCAGCAGGAGAACCTCGCGGCCCCCGTCTACCGCCAGTGCGGCGAGCCCGCCCAGGGGAAGTCCCAGGTACAGCAGGGGGAAGGCCGCCGCCCCGGCGCTCGCCAGCGCGTCCTCCCGGCGGGTCCGGGCAAGCACCGTCACGGCGATCAGGACACTGCCGAACATCGCGACCAATCCGAGCGCGGCGGGCGCCAGGGCAACCGCCGCCCCCGCCGCGAGCGTCGCCGCCCCGCTGGGAAGCCGGGCGAAGGGTATACCGGCGGACCGAGCCAGACCGGCGTACTCCACGAACGCCAGCAGCAGCACGCAGCCCGCCAGCCCGACGATGGCGACGGGCGGAAGAAACCAGATCGCGCCCACGGTCAGGGCGGCCAGCGCAGCGCCGCTGAGGACCCTCGTCACGCGTCGCGCCCGACGACCGCCGGCTCCTCCTCGACCCCGCCGTAGCGCCGGTCGCGTTTCTGGTAGGCAAGCACCGCCTCCAGAAGGTGCCGGGCACGGAAGTCGGGCCAGTACGTGTCGGTCACCCAGATTTCCGAGTAGGCAATCTGCCAGAGCAGGAAGTTGCTGATGCGCATCTCGCCGCTGGTCCGGATCAGCAGGTCCGGATCCGGCTGGCCCGCCGTGTACAGCAAGCCGGCGAAACGAGCCTCGTCCAGCTCGTCCGGATCGACCCCGGTCCGCAGCGCGCGGCGCGCCGCCGCCACGATCTCGGCCCGGCCACCGTAGTTGAGCGCGATGTTGAAGACCATACCGGTGTTGGCGCGGGTCCGCTCCTGCGCCCCATCGAGCTCCTCTCGCACGTCCGGCGCGAGTCCCGTCTCGCTGCCGATGACCTTGAGGCGGATGTCGTGTTCCATCAGAGTAGCGATCTCCAGCCGCAGATAGCGCTTCAGAAGCCCCATCAGGCCCCGCACCTCGGCGGGGGGACGCTTCCAATTCTCCACCGAGAAGGCGTAGAGAGTCAGGACATCGATGCCGAGGCGGGCGGACAGCTCGACCGAGTCACGGACGGAATCGATCCCGGCGCGATGCCCTTCGACCCGCGGCAGGTGCCGTCGGGCGGCCCAGCGCCCGTTGCCGTCCATGATGACGGCGATGTGCGCCGGCAAGCGCTCGAAGTCGACCTGACGTGCGAGACGGGCCTCGATGGATCGGGCCGGCACCCATGCCAGTACGTCGTCAAGGCCCATCGTGTCCTAATGATAATCAGTAGTCGACGGCGACCAGAAAAAGGCCGCGCGCCGGGGCCGTGGGTCCCGCGCGGGGCCGCGCCCTGGACGCCACGATCGCGCTGATCCCGGGCGCCTCGACGCGGCCGGCACCGACCTCGACGAGCGTACCCACGATGCTCCGCACCATGTGCCTTAGGAATCCGTCGCCGACGACCTCTATGGTCGACGTGTGAACCGGGCCGGCCGGCGCCTCGAACCCGCCGGGTCCCGGCTCGACCGCGAGTGCGTGAATGGTCCGTACGGTCGACGCCACTTCCGTCCCCGCCGCCTGGAAAGCCGCAAAGTCGTGGCGCCCCAACAACCGGGCGGCGGCTTCGCGCATGCCGTCGAGGTCGAGCGTACCGCGGACGTGCCAAGCATAGCGGAGCGTGAAGGGGCTCGCGATGGGACCGGACGCCAGATGGTACCGATAGGTCTTGCGCCGCGCCGCGTAGCGGGCGTGGAAGTCGGCGGCCGCCGGCTCGGCCGCAAGCAGGCGGATCTCGGGCGGCAGCTTGGCGTTGAGCGCCCTGACGAGAGCGGGCATCCCGATGCCGTGCGCAAGCTGTGCGCTGGCCACCTGTCCGAGCGCGTGCACGCCGGCATCGGTACGTCCCGCGCCGGCGGCGGCGACCGGCCGCCCTTCGATCTCCGCGAGCGCCCGTTCCAGCTCGCCCTGGATCGAGCGTCCCCTCCGCTGGCGTTGCCAGCCGACGTAGTCGGTTCCGTCGTAGGCCAGGGTCAGCTTGATGGTGCGCATTGCGGCCGCGAGCCCGCCCGTTCGTGCGGGGGAGTATACAGAGGCGCTTTGATAGACTCGGAGCCATTCCCATGGTCCGGCTCTCGGTGGTCGTAGTCACCAGAAACGAATCGGCCAACATCCGCGCCGCGCTCGAATCGGTGCGCTGGGCGGACGAGATCGTGGTGGTCGATTCCGGAAGCACCGACGAGACGGTGCGCATCGCCCGCGAGATCGCCGACCTCGTCACTACGCGCGGGTGGACCGGCTATGGGGCGCAGAAGAACCATGCGGCGGCTCTCGCGGCGCACGACTGGGTGCTGTCGCTCGACGCGGATGAACGCGTGTCGCCTGCGCTGGCGCTCGAGATTCGAGCCCTGCTCCGCCGCGAACCCGCCGCCCGAGGGTACCGCATCCCTCGCGTGACGCGTTACCTGGGCCGCTGGATCCGTTCCACCGACTGGTACCCGGACCTCCAGTTGCGGCTGTACGACCGCCGCAGCGCCCACTGGAACGACCGCCTGGTGCACGAGTCGGTCGCCGTCGACGGATCCGTGGGGCGTCTGCAGGGCGAGCTGGAACACTACGCCTACCGCGACGTGTCGCATCACCTGCAGACCATCGACCGCTACACCACGCTGGCGGCGCGCCAGATGCTTCGCGAGGGACGCCGCGCCGGCTGGATCGACCTGGCCTCCCGGCCGCCCGCCGCCTTCCTGCGCAACTACGTGATCCGGCGCGGCGTGCGCGACGGCACGCAAGGATTGATTGTCTCGATTTTGAACGCCGGGTACGTCTTCTTGAAGTTCGTGAAGCTGTGGGAGCTGCAGCGAGCGGGCGGCGCGGACCGCCGCTGCTCCCAGGCCGGGCGGTAGCGCGAGCAGCGATGTTCTCCCTGCATGTCGACACGGCGCGGACGTGGCGCGGCGGCCAGTATCAGGCGCTGCTGACGGTGCAGGGCCTGCGCCGGCGCGGCCAGCGCGCCGCGCTCGCCGCCCAGCCGCAGGGGGAGCTGTTCCGGCGTGCGGTGGAGGGCCCGGATCTGTATCCGCTCGCGCCGCGCGGGGATCTGGACCTCGGTGCGGCATGGAAGCTCTCCCGGCTGCTCGACGACCTCGCGCCGGACGTCATCCACGCGCACGACGCCCACGCCGTCGCTGTCGCAGCGCTCGCGCGGTCGCTGGCCCGAGCGCGCGCGGCGCCGCCCCTCGTCGCCTCCCGGCGGGTCGATTTTCACATCCGGGGCAACGGGTTCTCCCGCTGGAAGTACCGCCAGGTGAACCGCTTCGTCTGCGCGTCTTCCGCGATACGCGACATGCTGGCCGGCGACGGCGTGGCTCGGGAGCGGACCTGCGTGGTGCACGAGGGGATTGACGTCGACCGCATCGAGCGCGCGCCGGAACTCGACCTCCACCGCGAGTTCGATCTTCCGCCGGGCTGCCCGCTCGCCGGCAACGTCGCCGCGCTGGTCCCGCACAAGGGCCAGCGCCACCTCGTCGACGCCGCGGCACAGCTCGTCCGGGAGGTTCCCGGTGCACGCGTGCTGATAGTCGGCGCAGGAGAGCTGCAGGGCGCGCTCACCCGGCGAATCCAACGCCTGCGTCTGGACGGGCGAGTCATCCTGACCGGCTTTCGGTCCGACGTGCCGTCCATCCTGAAAGGCCTCGACCTCTTCGTCATGAGCTCGGTCACCGAGGGGCTCGGCACGTCGGTGCTCGACGCGATGGCGGCCGGGCTGGCGGTGGTGGGCACCCGCGCGGGAGGCATTCCCGAGAGCGTCGTGGACGGCGAGACCGGGTTGCTCGTCCCGCCGGAAGACGCGTCGGCCCTGGCTCGAGCCATGACCGACCTGTTGCAGAACACCGGGAAGCGGCGGGCATTCGGCACGGCGGGACGGCGGCGCGCCCGCGTTGCTTTCAGCGCCGAGCGGATGGTCGACGAGACCGCTGCCGTTTACGCCGCCGTGATCGGAGCCCGCCCGGCGGCCGACCGTGCCGTCCGGCCTGACGCGCCGTGAGCCAGGCCTGGGCTAGGAGTCTGCGCCGTTAGAACGCAACGAAGTCGGTTCTGCGCCGCAGACTCCTGGAGCGGTGGGGGCTGGGGCCAAACACGGAGCCTGCGACGGGCTTGGCGGCGCTAGGCCGCCGGCCACGCCAGCGTCGCCGCGGCAGGAACCGTCGCATTGGTATGGACGACGCGCCCGTCGATGATGGTGGCGGCCACCGCACCCCGCAACCGCCAGCCGTCGAACGGGGTGTTGCGCGCCTTGGAGCAGAAGCGTTCGGCGGCGACCTCCACCACACTGTCCGGGGCCAGGATGGTGATGTCGGCCGCGGCTCCGGGCGTGAGCGTGCCGCCCTCTATGCCGAGGATCCGCGCCGGGTTCGGCGCGTACAGCTCGACGAGCCGCGTCATGGGCAGCACGTCGCGGTGAACGAGCCGGTCGAGCGAAAGCGAGACCGCCGTCTCCAGGCCGATGATGCCGAACGGAGCCTGGTCGAACTCCACCGCCTTCTCGTCGGCGTGGTGCGGCGCGTGGTCGGTGGCGATGGCGTCGATGCTCCCGTCGGCGAGCCCCTGCAGCATCGCATCGCGGTCGGCCACCGCCCGCAGCGGCGGGTTCATCTTGAAGTTGGTGTCGTAGCGCAGATCCTCGTCCGTCAGGATGAAGTGGTGCGGGGTCACCTCGCACGTCACCGCGATGCCCCGCTCCTTGCCCGAGCGCACCGCGCGCAGCGACTCCCGCGCGCTCATGTGCGCCACATGCACCGCCCCGCCGGTGAGACCGCCGAGGCTGACGTCCCGCTCCACCATGATCGACTCGGCTTCGCCCGGCTGCCCGCGCAACCCGAGCGCCGTCGCCCGATAGCCCTCGTGCACCACGCCGCCGGCCGCGAGCGTCGGCTCCTCGCAGTGGTTGATGACCGGCATCCCGAACATCGACGCGTACTCGAGCGCCCGTCGCATCAGGAGGGCGCTGGCAACCGGATGTCCGTCGTCGGAGATCCCGACGCAGCCGGCCTCCCGGAGCGCCTTGATCTCCGTCATGCGCTCACCCTGCGACCCTACCGACACCGCGCCGATCGGGTAGACCTTGGCGAGCCCGGCCTCGCTCGCCCTGCGGACGATCTCCTCCGTCACGCCGACGTGGTCGTTGACCGGCTCGGTGTTCGGCATGCAGGCGGCTCCCACGAAGCCTCCCGCCGCCGCCGCGGCGGCGCCGGTGGCGATCGTCTCCTTGTGCTCCTGCCCCGGCTCCCGGAAATGGACGTGCATGTCGATGAAACCCGGACAGACAACGAGCCCGGCCGGCACCTCCACCGAAACCGCGCCGTCGAGCGGCAGATCCGTTCCGACCGCAGCCACCCGACTCCCCTCGATGCGGACATCGACCACGCCGTTGATCCCCTGCGCCGGATCCACGACCTGACCGCCCTTGAGCACCACCGCCTGCATCGTCATGCCCCTCCCTCGTTCGCCTCGAAGCCGGCCAGCAGATAGAGCACGGCCATCCGCACCGCCACCCCGTTCGCCACCTGCTCGAGGATGACCGACACGGAACCGTCCGCCACGTCGGAGGCGATCTCGACACCCCGGTTCATGGGACCCGGATGCATCACGATCACGTCCGGGCGGGCGCGCCGAAGCCGTTCCGCGGTCAGCCCGAACGTGGCGAAGTACTCGCGGCGCGAGGGAAAGAAGTGTCCGTGCATCCGTTCCGCCTGTACTCGCAGCAGCATCACGACATCCGCGTCGGTCAGCGCCTCGTCGAGGGAGGTGGTCGCCTGCACGCCGAAGCGTTCGACGCCCGGCAGCATCAGCGTACGCGGACCGCAGATCCAGACGTCGACGCCGAGTGCGGACAGCAGCAGGATGTTCGACCGCGCCACGCGGCTGTGCAGGAGGTCGCCGGCGATGACCACCTTGAGACCCTCGAACCGCGGCTTGTGCTCGCGAATCGTGAACGCGTCGAGCAGCGCCTGGGTGGGGTGTTCGTGCATCCCGTCGCCGGCGTTGATTACCCGCGCGTCGCAGACACCGGCCAGCAGGTCGCACGCGCCGGACGCGGCATGCCGCAGGACGATCATGTCCGGCGCCATCGCCTCGAGCGTTCGCGCCGTATCGACGAGCGTCTCGCCTTTCAGCAGGCTCGACGTACCTCCTGCAATGTTGAGGGTGTCGGCGCTCAGCCGCTTCTCGGCAATCTCGAAGGACGTGCGCGTCCGCGTGCTCGGCTCGAGGAACAGGTTGACGACGGTCGCGCCCCGCAGCGTCGGCACCTTCTTGATTCGCCGCGTCCCGACCTCCTTCATCGCCTCGGCCGAATCGAGGACGAGCAGGATCTCCTCGCGACTCAGGTCCCCGGCGCTCAGCAGGTGCCTCGACCGCAGTCCCGGCGACGGCTCGCGGCGACCGCCGGCGGAAGCCTGGCTTGCGTCGAGGGCGCTGCTCATGGCGTGTCCCTCGCGGGCGCAGGCGCCGTTCCACCGTCCTCGGCAATGTCCTCGATCGCCACCTCGTCCGCCCCGTCCTCCTCGGTCAGTTTGACCTGCACGCTCTGACTGGCCGCGGTCGGCACGTTCTTGCCGACGTAATCCGCCTTGATGGGCAGCTCCCGGTGGCCGCGGTCGACCATCACAACGAGCTGGATGCTGCGCGGACGCCCGAAGTCGATGAGTGCGTCGAGCGCCGCCCGGATCGTGCGCCCGGTGTACAGGACGTCATCGACGAGCAGGATTCGTCTGTCGTCGATGGAGAAGGGGATCTCGGTCCGCCGCACGACCGGTTGCGGCCCTACCGCCTGCCGCATCAGATCGTCGCGGTACAGCGTGATGTCGAGGGCGCCGGTCGGCACCTCGCGGCCCGTGATCTCCAGCAGGCTGTGGGCCAGCCGATGCGCGATCGGCACGCCGCGGCGCCGGATGCCGACCAGGGCGACGTCGCCGACACCCCGGTTGCGCTCCACGATCTCGTGCGCGATCCGCGCCAGTGCGCGGCGGATCCCGTCCGCCTCCATCACCGGGGGCATGGGATTCGGCTCACGGCACCGGGCCATGGTCCGCCGCCGTGACCAGACGCCGGGCACTCGAAGAGCAGGACGTGCAGACAGGTGGGATGAACGGCTGCCACCTCTTTGCGACCTCGCCGGGACGCGCTTAAAGAGTCGGCGGCATCGTACTTCGCGCCGGTAGGAGCGCGCAAGGTCGGGAACGGCTGCACCGGAAGCGGGTCGGGAACCCGGCGCACAGGGCCCTGCCGGCGCTCGGGTATACTCGGCCCGTGGCCCGTCCGGTCGACGTCGACGCCCGTATCGCGGCCAATCACCGCCTGTCCCACGCGTACAACATCCTCGAGATCGAAGCGCCGTCCATCGCCTGCCAGACCCGGCCGGGGCAGTTCGTGATGGTCAAGCGGGCGTTGGGCCGCGAGCCGCTGCTCCGCCGTCCGTTCTCGGTCTTCGAGATCCTGCGGGACGCGCGGGGCGCGGTGACCGGCCTCTCGCTGCTGAGCAAGCAGGTGGGCGCCGTCACTCGCGAGCTCTTCGAGGCCCAGCCGGGAGACCGGCTCCGCTGCCTCGGTCCGCTCGGCACCCCGTTCACGGTCGTGAACCGGCCGACCCGCGCGTGGATGGTGGCCGGCGGGGTCGGGCTGGCGCCGTTCGCCACCCTGGCCGAAGCGCTCCGCGCACGCGAGGTCGACACGACGCTGTTCTACGGCGGTCGGTCGGGCGACGACCTGTATCGCGTCCCCTTCTTCGAGCGCCTCGGAGTACGCGTCATCCTGACGACCGAGGACGGCACCCGGGGCGAAGCGGGACGGGTGACCGAACCCCTCGCACGCGAGCTGGACGCAGCCGGCGGCCTGCCGTTGACGATTCATGCCTGCGGTCCGACCCCCATGCTGCGCGCGGTGGCGGAACTCGCGGCACGCGCGGGACATCCGGTCGAAGTCTCCCTGGAGCCGATCATGGGCTGCGGGCTCGGGGGTTGCTACAGTTGCGTCGTGCGGGTCCTCGACGGCGGCGCCCGGTTCGTCCGGGCCTGCATCGAAGGACCGGTTTTCGAAGGAAGCCGCGTCTCGTGGGCCGACCTGACCTGAGCGTCCACGTCGCCGGCCTGCGTCTGGCCAATCCGCTCATCGCCGCGAGCGGGTGCTTCGGCTACGGCGTCGAGTACGCCGACCTGATCGACCTGTCGGAGCTCGGCGCCATCGCCGTCAAGGGCCTGTTCCTGGAGGCGCGCGAGGGACACGCGCCGCCCCGTATCGTCGAGACTCCGAGCGGCATGCTCAACGCGATTGGGCTGCAGGGCATCGGCGTGCGGACCTTCGTGTCCGGGAAGCTGCCGGAGCTCAGGGCGCGACGCGCCGTCGTCATCGTCAACATCTGCGGCTCGACGGTCGAGGAATACGCCGAGATCGCGAGAATCCTGTCCGACGCGGACGGGGTCGCCGCCATCGAGATCAACATCTCGTGCCCCAACATCGACGAGGGGGGACACACGTTCGGCTGCAGCCTGACCGGCGTCCGGGACGTCGTGCGCGCGGTTCGCGCTGCGACGACCCTGCCGATCTTTCCCAAGCTCACGCCCAACGTCACCGACATAGCGGCGACCGCGGCCGCCGCGGAGGACGCCGGCGCCGATGCCGTGTCTCTCGTCAACACGTTTCTCGCGATGGCGATAGACGTGGAGTCGCGACGGCCGCGGCTGTCCAACGTCGTCGGCGGCCTGAGCGGCCCGGCCATACGCCCGATCGCCGTGCGCATGGTGTACGAATGCAGCAACGCGGTTCGTATCCCGATCATCGGAATGGGGGGGATCGCCTCCGCCCGCGACGCGCTGGAATTCCTCATCGCGGGGGCCAGCGCGGTACAGGTCGGGACGGCGAACTTCGAGGACCCCGGCATCTGGCCCAAGCTCCGGGAGGGACTGCTCGACTACCTGGAGCGCCACGGCCACACGGCCGTGGGAGAGATCGTCGGAACGGTCGATCTCTCCGCGCGGGAAACCGCCACGTGGGTCAGCTCATAGACGCGGGCGCACCATGATTCGACTGACGCTGTACACGCGGCCGGGCTGCCACCTCTGCGACTCGATGAAACGCGTCGTCGACGAAGTCTCGCGTGAGGAGCCGGTCACGCTCCGCGAGGTCGACATCACCGGCAACGCCGGCCTCGAGCGCCGTTTCGGAACCGAGATCCCGGTGATGACGCACGGCGAGAAAGTAGTCGCACGCGTCAGAACGACCCGCACGGCGCTCCTCGATTCCCTGTCGCAAGCGAGCCGGTGACGAGCCGCCCGGTGCCGGCTCCGCGCCGGGCAACGGGAGACGAGGGGGCGCGTGCGCCCTGCACGCGCCCCCTCCGCTCGAATCCCCGGTTCCCGCGCCGGGCGCTACTTGGCGACGACGGCGAAGTGCCCCCGCCGGTTCCGCGACCAGCAGCCTTCGTGGCTTTCCGCGCAGAAGGGCGACTCCTCGCCGCGGCTCACCGTGATGACCCGACTGGCGTCGATTCCCAATGAGACCAGGTAGTCGCGGACCGCGGCGGCCCGCGAATCGCCGAGCGCCAGGTTGTACTCGTTGGTGCCCCGCTCGTCGCAGTGCCCCTCGACACGCACCCGGGTCGACGTCCAGCGCCTCATCCACTCGGCGTTCTGCTGAAGAATCGCCTGCCCGTCCGGCAAAATCTCCGCCTCGTCGTAGTTGAAGAAGACCGGCAGGAGCGGCGCCTGGGAGTTCAACTCATCCAGCGTCATCCGGGCGAACAGCTCCTCCTCGGTGGGCGGCGGAGGAGGCGGAGGAGGCGGAGGCGGCGGAGGAGGCGGAGGAGGCGGCGGCGGCTCCGGCGCCGGCGGAGGAGGAGGCGGCGGCTCCGGCGGCGGATTGCCGCCACAAGCCACCACGCCGAGGGCCATCACCATGGCCACAAGAACGGTCAACAGGTATCGCCACGCGGATTTCATAGTGCGGCTCTCCAAATTTGCCAGTGCTCAACTCGGGCGCGTCGCTCGGACGGCAACTGGCCACGTCAGGGGCCGAGCTTACAAACTCCGGTCAAACCGTGTCAACGGAAAGGTTTAGGCTGCTCTTCATCGTCCTGCGGCCAATCCCCTGCCGCATCCTCCGGCGCACCGGTCGAAAGACCCAGCGAGATCGGCGCCACCGCGGTGACCACGAGATCGGACCCGCACTCCGGACAACTCGACTCGTCGCCGAGGTCGACATCGAACTCGTCCACGTCAATCTCCGTGTCGCATGTCGGACAGCAGGGCATCGCCGATGGTCGACGAATTATAGCGACAGCGGTCGAACGCCGCAACGCGTTTCGCGGCCCGGCGCGCACCCTGTCCGACGGTACCCGGCGGCCGATAGATCCTGGGATGGCCGCATCCGCCACGGCGCCGAAGACCGTCGTGGTAGCCGACGACACCCCCGCTGTCCGCAACCGCTTCGCGGCGGCGCTCGAGAACGCGGGACATACGGCAATCGGCGTCGGAACCGCACCCGAACTGCTTGCGTGCCTGCGGGCGAGACCGGGCGTGATCGACCTGATCGTGCTGAACCTGCGACTCGTGCCGCCGCCGTCGGTCGATCTGATTCGCGCCATCCGCGAGTGCGGCCCCTGCCGGCTGCCGATTCTGGTCTTCAGCGGATCGATCACGAACGCGCAGGAGATCCGGCAGCTCGCCGGACTGGGGGTCGCCGGGTACGTCAACGAGCACAGCGGCGCGGGACACATCGTGCCGTTGCTGGCCCCGCACCTGTTCCCCGACAGCTTCAATCGGAGGCTGAGTCCCCGCGTGGCGCTCGGCATTCCGGTCGCCTGCCGGTTCGACGACACCATCGTCGCGGCGCGAACCCTCGACCTCGGCAAGGGAGGCCTCGGCGTCTGGACGACGGCCCCGCTCGGCCCCGGCACGACAGTTCACGTCAGATTCCGACTGCCGGCGACGGAACGCGCCGTCGCGGCGGAATCCCGCGTGGTCTGGAGCGACCGGCGCCGCGGCATGGGCCTCCGCTTCGAGCGCCTCGACTCCACCGACCAGGCAGCCGTCGACGAGTTCGTCGACCGGCACGCTGCGGAGAACGAGCCGGAATAGCAGCTCTGGAACCCCGTGCTGTTGACAGCTTTTCGACCTGCTGATTACCATTCCTCCGGGTACTCGTTGCAATCCGTCTGGCCGCGTTCCGGCCACCAGAAATCGCGGCCACCAGAAATCGCCGGGGCTCCTCCCGGTGAACCCGATTCAGGAGTTGCGCAGTGATTGAAGTGCAGCATGTCACGAAGCGCTACGGTCCGGTGGCTGCTGTCGACGACGTGAGCTTCCGGGTGGAGGCAGGACAGATCCTGGGATTCCTCGGCCCCAACGGCGCGGGGAAGACCACCACGATGCGCGTGCTGACCGGCTACCTGCCGCCGACCGAGGGCACCGCCACGGTGGCCGGATTCGACGTGCTCGAGGAGCCGATCGAGGTCAAGCGGCGAACCGGCTATCTGCCCGAGTCGCCGCCGCTCTACCCCGACATGACGGTGCGGGAGTACCTGACCTTCATCGCGCGGATCAACCGTCTGCCCGCAGCGGAACGGCGCGCGCGCATGGACCGGGTCATGGAACGCACCAGCGTCGCCGACGTGGCCGACCGCCACTGCAGCAAGCTGTCGAAGGGCTACCGGCAGCGCGTCGGCCTGGCCCAGGCCATCCTGCACAACCCGGACGTGCTGGTCCTGGACGAGCCGACCGCGGGTCTCGACCCGAAGCAGATCATCGAGACCCGCGAGCTGATCAAGGAGCTGGCCGGCGACCACACCATCATACTGAGCACCCACATCCTGCCGGAGGTGGCCCAGACGTGCGAGCGGGTGGTGATCATCAACAAGGGCCGCGTCGTCGCCGAGGACTCGCCGGACAACCTGACCGGGCGTCTCCACGGCGCGGTCACCGTGCAGTTGCAGATCGACACGGCGGGCGCGGATCCGACCGCGGTGCTGCGGGGGGTCCCCGGAGTCGGGTCCGTGAGCGTGGGCGAGCCCGGAAGCGACGGCCGCACCGTCGAGGTGCAGAGCGCACAGGACGTGGACATCCGGCGGGATCTGGCCAACGCGGTCGTCTCCCACGGCTGGGGCCTCCTGGAGCTGCGCCGGGCGCGGCTGAGTCTCGAGGAGATCTTCCTGCAACTGACGACAGCGGAAGAATCGACCGGAGAGGATCGAGGCGCGGAGGACGAGGATCCTGCGGATCCAGCCGCGGCAACGGAGAGCGCCGATGAGTAACATTCTCGCCATCGCCCACCGGGAGTTGCGCTCCTACTTCGTCTCGCCGATCGCCTACGTCGTGGTCGGCCTGTTCGCGCTGCTCTACGGCTACTTCTACATCGCCAGCCTCGCCTTCATGGTGCAGTTCAGCGCACAGGCCGGCATGTTCGGCGGCGGGCCGCAGACCGTCAACGTCAACGAGTTCATGATCCGGCCGCTCCTCTCGAACACCGCGATCATCCTGCTGTTCATCCTGCCGTTCCTGACCGCCCGCGCCTACGCGGAGGAGAAGCGCTCCGGCACCATCGAGCTGCTGCTGACGTCGCCGCTCAGCGACCTGGAGATCATTCTCGGCAAGTTCTTCGGCGCACTCGCGCTCTTCCTGCTGATGCTGGCGGTTACCGCCGTGCACATGGGCGTCCTGTTCTGGTACGGCGAGCCGGAGCTCGGCTCCATCCTGACCGGCTACCTCGGGCTGGCGCTGATGGGGGGCTCGTTCATCTCCCTGGGCCTGCTCGTTTCGAGCGCGACGCGCAACCAGGTCGTGGCGGGCGTCGGCACGTTCTCGCTCCTTCTCCTGTTCTGGGTCCTGAGCTGGATGTCCGACTCGGCCGGACCGACGACGGGAGCCATCCTGTCGTACCTGTCGATCCTGGAGCACTTCGACGACTTCTCGAAGGGGGTCATCGACACGGCGCACGTGACCTATTACCTCAGCTTCATCGCCTTCGGCCTGTTCCTGACCGCGAAGTCGGTCGACAGCGAGAGGTGGCGAGGGTAGCAACATGGCGAACAGGGTCTTGCAGGGGCTCGGCTGGACCGGCGTCGCGGTGGTCTTCGGGGCCCTCGTCGTCCGTTTCACGCTCCCGGATCAACAGGAGCTCTGGTGGTGGCTGGCCGTCGTCGGGCTGGCGATGGTGGCGGTGCACACGTTGAGCCAGTGGCGCGAGATCCTGGCGTTCTTCGGCCGGCGGCAGGCGCGGGAGGGCGTGATGGCGACGTCCGGCGTGGCGCTGGCGCTCGGCATTCTCGTCGCCGCCAACTACATCCTGTCGCGGCAGAACGTCCGCTGGGATCTGACCGCAGCGCAGCAGTACTCGCTGTCCGACCAGACGCGGCGGGTGCTCGAGGAGCTCGAAGCGCCGATCGCGGTGCTCGTGTTCGCGCGGGAGGCGGAGTTTTCGGGGTACCGGGACCGGCTCGACGAGTACGCCTATGTCTCGTCGCAGGTCGACGTGGAGTACATCGACGTCGATCGCAACCCGGTCCGCGCGCGGCAGTACGAGGTGCAGGCCTACGGCACGATCGTCTTCGAGTACGAGGGCCGCGTCGAGCGCACCACGTCCAACACCGAACAGGAGCTGACGAACGCGCTGATCAAGGCGGTGGAGGGCGAGGAGCGCACGGTCTACTTCGTGCAGGGGCATGGCGAACGCGATCCCGAGGGTGACGATCGCGACGGCTACCGCGCGGTGCGCGACGCTCTCGGGCGCGACAACTTCCGGGTCGAGACCGTCGTCCTGGCCCAAACGGGCGAAGTGCCGGCCGATGCCACGGTGGTGGCCGTCGCCGGCCCGTCGACCGACCTGCTCCCGACCGAAGCGGACCTGTTGCGCGACTACCTGGAGGACGGCGGCAAGCTGCTGCTGATGATCGACCCGCCGGACACGGAGGACGATCCGCCGCAGCCGAACCTGGTCGCGCTGGCGGGCGAGTGGGGCATGGAGCTGGGCACGGACGTCGTCGTCGACGCCAGCGGCGTCGGCCAGTTGCTGGGAACGGACGCCTCCGTTCCGGTCGCGGCGACCTATCCGCCGCACGCCATCACCGACGGCTTCAATCTGCTGACGGCCTTCCCGCTCGCCCGTTCCGTGCGGCCGGTGGCGGGTGGCGTGTCCGGCCGCATCGGCGAGGTCGTCGTCGAGACCGGTGCCCGGAGCTGGGCTGAAGCGGACCTGAGCCAGCTCGCCGCGGGCGAGGTCACCCTGGACGAGGACGCGGGCGACGTGCCCGGCCCCGTACCCATCGCCGCCGTCGTCGCGCAGACCATCGACGAGCCCGAACCGGGGGACGACGGGGAGAACACCGAGGCGGACGCGGAGGGCGAGGACGAAGCGAGCGGGGCCGACGACGATCCCCCGCTGCAGGCACGACTCGCGGTTTTCGGCGACTCGGACTTCGCCTCGAACAGCGCGGTCGGGATCCAGGGCAACCGGGATCTGGTCCTCAACACCATCAACTGGCTCGCGCAGCAGGAGAATCTCATCGCGATCCGTCCGCGCGAACCCGAGGACCGGCGGATCACGCTGACCGCGGACCAGC
Organism: Vicinamibacterales bacterium; assembly: GCA_963662835.3. GTDB lineage: Bacteria > Acidobacteriota > Vicinamibacteria > Vicinamibacterales > UBA8438 > WTFV01. The sequence goes on along the minus strand of CAXXVU020000002.1, from coordinate 2,516,766 downwards.
AGACGCGCGTCTACTGGCTCTCGCTGCTGCTCCTGCCGGGGTTCATCGCGGGCGCGGGCATCTACACCTGGTGGGGTCGACGGGGGTAGCGGCCATGCGACGCCTGCGCTCGACGCTCGTGCTGCTCGTGCTCTTCCTCGCCATCGGCGGCTACGCCTGGTTCGTCGAGCGCGAACGACCGCCGGCGTCGGAAGCCGACGCCAACGAGAACGCGTTCGACGTCGCGGCGGGCCGAATCGTCGACCTGACGGTGAACGCCGGGAGCGGCGACGTCACGGTATTGACCCGCACGGAGAACGAGATCGACTGGGTCGTCACCGCGCCGGTCGAGACCGAGGCGGACGACAACGCGGCAACCGCCATCGCCACTACCCTGGCCGCACTCGAGATCAGGCGCGTGGTCGAGGAAGAGGCCACCGACCTCGCGCCGTTCGGTCTGACCGAGCGTTCGGTCAGCGTCACGTTCGCCACCCCGGACGGCGAACCGCTCACCCTGGCGGTCGGCGACGAGACGCCCACCGGCGGGGAGCGCTATGCGGCGATCGGAGACCGGGTGATCCTGGTCGCCGACTTCGTCGAATCGACGCTGAACCGCACTACGTTCGAGTTGCGCGACCGTTCCATTCTGGAGTTCACCGGCCCCGACGTCACGAGCTTCAGCGTCGAGCAGGACGACGACGCGCTGCGCTTCGCGAAAGCGGACAGCCAGTGGCGGGTCGTGGAGCCGCTCGAGGCCCGGGCGGACTTCGGGCTCGTGGAAGCGCTGGTCGGACGTCTCGGCTCGGGCGAGATGATCGCCATCGAATCGGAGTCGGCGGCCGAGGACGCGCTGGAGCCTTTCGGGCTCGACGATCCCCGCCTTTCCGCGACGGTCGAGGTGGGCGGCGAGAGCTACACCCTGCTGGTGGGCGACGAGAACCCCGAGACCACGGTCTACGCCCGCGACGCCGCGCGCGGCCTCGTCTTCACCATCGACGCGGCGCTGGTCGACGATCTGGCGCGCGGCGCGGACACCTATCGCGAGAAGGACCTGTTCGACTTCCGTCCGTTCAACGCCAGCGCGCTGACCATCGTGCGTGACGACCGCACGATCCGCTTCGAGAAGGCGCCACCAGCCCCCGAGGACGGGGATGCGGCGGACGACGCAGGCGCCGACGGGGAGGTGTGGCGCCGGGTGGAGCCGGAGCCGGCCGACATCGAGCGCCCGGAAATGGACACCCTGCTGCGGGAGTTGTCGGAGTTGCGCGCGGAGTCCTTCGTCGAGAGCCGCGCGGGCACCGGACTCGACGCGCCGCTGGCCGCCATTACCGCTGCGTTCGGCGACGACGAAGAGGAGCGCGTGCTCATCGGCCGGTCGGGCGATCTCACCTACGGCTCGCACGGCGACGAGCCGGGTGCCGCCACCCTCGACAACGCAGCGGTAGAAGATGCCCTCGACGCCCTCGACGCGCTGGACCCGGCGGCCTCGACAGACTGACGGTCTTCCTTGCTCGCGGGACGAGAATCGTCGTTGGTTCCCCGCCACAAGGGAACCAACGACGGTCCGGCCGGAAAGATCTGCCGGGGACCTGCGTGTTCCCGCACCTCGCGCCGATAGATCCATTGCGCGCGATGCACATGCGGATACGCCGTGTTCTACCGATTCTGACAGCCGTCACAGCCGTCACGCTCGCCGGATGCGTCGCGCGAGCCGGCGCACCGGTTTCGTTTCCAGGCGCCGCGGCTCCCGGCGCCGCGGCTCCCGGCGACGCCGTCTATCGTCCTGCCGAGGCAGTGGCCGCCGTCGGGGAGCCGCCGGTCGAACCCACTGCCGAAGCGGGTGTGGAACGGCAGGTCCCGGCCATTCCTTCGGCTCCGGATCGTCCGCGCCGGTCCGTGGGCACCGATCCGGATCCGGCCCGTGCCGTAGACCGCCGGGATGGTTCCCATCTGACCCGGCGTCTCGATCGACTGTTCTCGGAGAGCGGGATCGGGCCCGCCGTCTGGGGAATGGATGTCCGGGCACTCGAGCGGAACGAGCGCCTCTATGCCCGCAATCCGGACGTGCTGCTGACACCCGCCTCGGCGATGAAGCTGGTCACCCTCGCGGCCACGGCGGAGCGGCTCGGGTGGGACGCTCGCTTCGAGACAGCGTTGCTGGCCGCCGCCCCCATCCGCGACGGCGTGCTGCTGGGCGACCTCGTGGTTCGCGGCGCCGGCGATCCGACCATCAACGCGTCCGGCGGAAACCTCTTCATGGACTGGGCCGACGAGTTGCGCAGCCTCGGGGTACGGCGCATCGCGGGACGCATCATCGGCGACGACGACATCCTCGACGACGGCGCCCTCGATACCCCCGGCTTCGGGAGCGGATGGGCCTGGGATGACTTCGCGCGCAAGTTCGCGGCGCCGGCGGGGGCGTTGCAGCACCGCGAGAACGTGGTCGAGGTGGTCGTGACACCCGGCAACTCCGCGGGGCGCCCCGCGATCGCACGCTTCCGACACCCGGGATCCGACCTGAGACTGCGCAACGAGGTCGTCACCGTTCGCGCCGATCAGACGGCCGGTATCCGGCTGCGGCGGCTGCCCGGACATCCCGCCCTGGTGGTCAGCGGCCGGATCCCGGAGGGAGGCTCCCCTGTCGTCCGGTTCGCCGCGGTCGGGAACCCCACGCTCTTCTTCGTCCGGGCGTTCGAAGCGACGCTCGAGCAGCGCGGGATCGCCGTCGACGGCGAGGCGATCGACATCGACTCGCTTGCGGCGCGGGACAAGGCGCCCGCCCTCCTCGGCCTGCGTCCGCTCGTGAGTCACCGGTCCGAGCCGCTCTCGACGATCGGCGTCGACATGCTGAAGCAGAGCAAGAACCTCTACGCGGAGTCGCTGGTGCGCCACCTCGGCGTCGCCGCCGGCTCCGCCGCGCACGCGGGGCGCGCGGTGGTGGCGGAAGTGCTGGCCGACTGGGGCATCGACGGACGCCGGGCGGTCGTGGCGGACGGGTCGGGGCTGTCGCGCTACACCTACCTGACGGCGGGCGCGCTGGTGGAGGTCCTGGCCCGGCTGTACCAGGATCCGGACCACCGCACGAGAATCATGGCGGCGTTGCCGGTCGCCGGTCGGGACGGGACGCTGCGCCGGCGGCTGGTCGGCACCGCAGCGGAGGGGGTCGCCCGCGCGAAAACCGGCTCGATGAGCCGGGTGCGGGCGCTGGCCGGCTATGTCGAGACCGCTGACGGCGAGACGCTGGCGTTCGCGATCCTCGTCAACAACTTCAGCGCGCCCGCCGGCGAGGTGACTCGCGTCATCGACGAGACCGTAGCCGCGCTGGCCGCGTTCTCGTACCGGTAGTCGTCCGGTACCTCGACGATCCCGGCGACGGTCAGCGGGAGTCCAGCGGATCGACGAGGCCCGCCTCGGCGAAGCCGCGAGCACGCAGGCGGCAACTGTCGCACCGGCGGCACGGCGCGCCGGCCGGCGTCGGGTCGTAGCAACTGTGGGTGAGCGCGTAGTCGAGTCCGAGGGCGTTGCCTCGGCGGACGATATCGGCCTTGGTCATGTCGATCAGCGGCGCATGGACCCGGAACCGGCCGCCCTCGACTCCCGCCCTGGTGGCCAGAGACGCGAGCCGTTCGAACTGCGCGATGTACGCCGGACGGCAGTCGGGGTAGCCGGAGTAGTCTACGGCGTTGACCCCGATGACGAGGTCGTCTGCCCCGAGCGCCTCGGCCCATGCCAGGGCCAGCGACAGCAGGACGGTGTTGCGCGCCGGCACGTAGGTGGACGGGATCCCCTCCGCGTCGAGCGCCCGGTCCTTCGGCACCGTGCCGGCCCCGGTCAGCGCAGACCCGCCCAACACAGCGAGATCGACAGCCAGCTCCCGGTGGCTCGCGACGCCGAGCGCGCCGGCGACCCGCCGCGCCGCTTCCAGCTCCTGCAGGTGGACCTGACCGTAGCGCACGGTGAGCGCGGACAGGTCGTAGCCCTGCGACCGGATGATGGCTGCGGCCGTGTACGAATCGAGGCCCCCGCTCAGGAGGACGACGGCGGGTTTCACTGGACTCGGTTGCTCATCCGTCGGACGGTTCGAGGGAGAACGGCGTGAAAGAGGTCTGCCGGTCGTATACGTCGACATCCTCGGCCGCCTTGAGCCGAGTCACCACCAGATACGTCAGGGGTGTGGCGGCCACCTCGTAGAACACCTTGAACAGGTAGCCGGACCATACGGTCGTAAAGAGCACGGAGGCGGGCAGGACACCGCCGAACGCCGTGACGGTGAAGAGCACCGTGTCGAAGCCCTGGCCGACCACCGTCGAGCCAATCGTCCTGACCCACAGGTGCCGGCCGGCGGTGGCGACCTTGAGCTTCGCCAGCACGAAGGAATTGGCGAACTCGCCGGCCCAGTAGCCGAGGATGGACGCGACGACGACGCGTGGCACAAGTCCGAGGGCGGATGAGAACGCTTCCTGCAGCTCCCAGCCGGGCGCCGGCGGCAGGGCGACCACGAGAGCCAGAAACGCCGCCATCAGCGCGTTCGCGCCGAACCCCACCCAGATGATCTGCCGCGTCCTGGCATAGCCGTAGACCTCGGTCAGAACGTCGCCGAACACGTAGGTGACCGGGAACAGCAGAATGCCGCCGGCGAAGACGAACGGGCCCAGCAGGATCAGCTTCTGGGCGGCGATGTTCGATATGAGCAGCGTCGCCACGAACGCCGCTCCGACGAAGGCGAAGTACCGGTGCCCGGGAGGCGTGCCGCGTTCAGCCATGATTCCGGCGTCTAGTGACCCTGCGACTGGCAGTATCCGCAGCCGCTGCACTCGACGGCCGGCTCGATGACACAGCGGCCCTCCGGTGGATCACCCGCCAGGACGGCCCGGAGATACCGGTCGTGCGCGGGATCACCGGCCCGTAGCGACGCGACCGGCTGCGACCCATCGGCCGGCGGCGCGGGACGGCGGACTTCCAGGTGGCGGCGGATGGCCGCTTCGACGGCGGTGCGCACGTCTTCCCGCGTCATGGTTCCCGCCCGGGACTACGGCCGCCGCCTGACCCCGCGGTGAACAGCTCACCCCCGACGCGGTCCACCCGGTCGACGATACCGACTATCGCGGCATCGGCGGGCGCGGCGGACCGGCGGATGGCGGCCACCGCGGCACGCCCTTCCTGGACCACCAGCACCTGCTCGCCGACCCCGGCCTGCACGGCGTCGACGGCCAGCAGCGGCATGCCGCACGCCTGCCCGCCGGCGTCGAGCGGCTGCACGAGCAGCAGTTTCGCCCCGACCAGCTTCTCGTGCTTCCGGGTCGCGACGACGGTGCCGGTCACGCGGGCGAGCTGCATGGGTCGTGGTCAGACGGACGCCTCGGGGTCCACCGTCCAGTGATCGACGATGCCGACGACGTTGGCGTCGGTGGCCACCAGGTCGGGCAGGAACGGAAACGAAGCCTCCCGACCCCGTACGAAGAACACCTTCTCCCCGGCACCGGCGCCGGCCGAGTCCACCGCCACGAGCGGCCGTCCTGCCGCCACTCCGGCCGGTGTGAGCGGCTGCAGCACGAGCAGCTTCTGCCCGTGCAGACTGCGGTCCTTGATCGTCGAGACGACATCGCCGATGACGCGGGCCAATTGCATCGCGGTGCGCAGCCTCACAAGATGCCTGGGACCCGGACGCCGTCAGCTCCGATCGGCGGCCACTTCGACGGCATCGACGATACCGACTATCGCCGCGTCCACCGGCGTGTCCTTCAAATCCCCGGCCATGCGGGCGGAGCTCCCGCTGACGACGAGCACGGTTTCGCCTGCGCCGGCGTCGACGGTATCGACCGCCACCAGGTGGTTGCCGCGCGGCGCGCCGTCGGGCTCGATCGGCTGCACCAGGAGCAGCTTGTTGCTGACGAGCCGCTCGTCCTTGCGCGTCGCCACGACGGTTCCGACGATCTTGGCCAGGATCACGAGTTACGCGCCGGACTTGCCGATAGGCAGGGCATCTTCGAGATTGGCGTGGGGTCTCGGGATCACGTGCACCGACACCAGCTCGCCGACACGGCGCGCGGCCGCAGCCCCGGCGTCGGTCGCAGCCTTGACCGCCGCCACGTCTCCCCGCACGACCGCCGTCACGTAGCCGGCGCCGATCTTCTCCCACCCCACCAGCGTCACCTTGGCCGCCTTGACCATCGCGTCGGCCGCCTCGATCATCGCCACGAGACCCTTGGTCTCAACCAGTCCCAACGCTTCACCCATGGTGTCCTCCGCGCGCGCCTGCCCCGGTTCTATGGCGCAGACTCCTGGTCGCGCAGACGGTTGACGGCGTCTTCGACGATCGCCGCCAACTCGCGGTATGTTAAACGAATTTCCGCGCTCCCGTCCGCAGCCGCCGGCACGGCCGCGGCCCCGCGCGGCACGTCGTCGACGAGCTGCGTTCCCGGCGCGGACGGCGCCTCCAGCGTCTGACACGCCGCCTCGCGACCGGCGACGACGCCCTCGTCTCCCTCGGGGCAGATCGGGGCCGGGGCGGCGATACCGTACGTGCCCCGCAGTTCCTGCAGGCGATTGACCTCTTCACGCGACAGGAGCCGCTCGCGGCCGAGAATCCGCGCCACGACGCTGATGCGCGCGAAATGCTCGATCGTCTCCATCTTGTAGTACGCGCGCAGCAGCCCGTCAGCCACGGTGATGGCGCCGTGGTTGGCCAGCAGCAGGCCGTCGTGCACCGCGATGTGCCTGTCGACCGCGTCGGCCAGCTCCTGCGTCGAGGGGGTCGCGTAGTCGGCGATCGGGATGCTTCCGAGCGTCGTCACGACCTCGGCGAGGACGGCGCGATCGAGCGGGATCCCGGCCACCGCGAAGCCGGTCGCGACCGGCGGATGGGCGTGGACGACGGCCGTGACATCGGCGCGGCGGCGGTACACCGCGAGATGCATCGGCAGCTCGGACGACGGGTCCCGCTCGCCGGCCAGCTTGCGACCCTCGTAGTCGGTAATCACGAGCATATCGGGGGTCATGAAGCCCTTCGATACGCCCTTGGGAGTGGTCAGGAGGCGCTCGGCGTCCAGCCGCGCGCTGATGTTGCCGTCGTTCGAGGCGACATAGGCCCGCTGGTGCAGACGCCTCCCGATTTCGACGATGTCGGCGCGCCTGGCTTCTTCGGAGCTCATCCGATTCGGGCGAACAGTCGTCCGGGTCACGCGGTCTTCACGAACGACTGCCGGCACTCCTCCGAACAGAAATAGTGCGTCGCGCCGCCAGCGCGAATGCTGAGGGCGCGCGACGGCTCCACATAGGTGCCGCACACCGGATCGCGCACGAGGGCGACCTCGGGCCTGGCGGTGCGCCGCCGCGGCTCACCGGCACCGGAGACCGCCCCCGCAACGAACTTCCAGATCAGGCGAATGATCAGAACCGCGAACAGCAGACGCAGCATCCATCCCATCGTTCCTCGCCCGGTCGAGAGCCCGTGGCAAGAGCCCCGCGGCATTCGAGCGGCGATGCATCACCACGACTCCTACGACGATGAGATGATAACTCCGACCCGCTCAAGCAAGCTCGCGTCGCGCGCAGGTGGCGATGCCCTGGGCCAGTTTCTGCACGATGCCGGCATCCGGTCCTTCGATCATGACGCGCAAGACCGTCTCCGTACCCGAGTAGCGTACCAGCACCCGCCCCGCCCCGGCGAGGCGTGCCCTCGCGGCCCGGATGGCGTGGTCTATCGCCGGCACCTCATCCAGATTCGGCTTGCGTGCCACGCGTACGTTCAGCAGGACCTGCGGATAGGTACGCAGGCCGCTCACCAGGTCCTCCAGCTCACGCCCGCTCTCGGCTACGATCCGCAGCACCGACAACGCCGTGCCGAGTCCGTCTCCCGTCGGAAGCAGATCGGAGAGGATGATGTGCCCCGACTGCTCACCGCCGAGGCAGACGCCGCGCCGCTCCATCTCCGCGCGCACGTGCGCGTCACCCACCGGGCACCGGTGGAGCGCTATGCCGCACTCGCGGAGCCCCGACTCGAGCCCGTAGTTGCTCATGACGGTGGCCACCACCCCGCCGCCGGCCAGGCGGCCCGCCGCGTGCAGATGCCGAGCCGCCACGAAGAGCACCCCGTCGCCGTCGACGATCCTTCCGCAGCCGTCGACGAGGATGACGCGATCGCCGTCGCCGTCGAAGGCGAAGCCGAGCCGACACCGCCCCTCCACCACCGCCGCCTGCAACGCGCCGGGGTGCGTCGAACCGCACTTCTCGTTGATGTTGCGGCCATTCGGCGCGGCGTGCAGCTCGACGACCGGGACGCCGAGCCCCTCCAGCACCCGGGACGCGATCCCGCTGGTTGCGCCGTGGGCGCAGTCGATGGCGATCGGCAGCCCGGCGACAGGGGCATCGCCTACGACACCGACCAGGTGATCGACGTAGGAATCGAGCAGGTCCACGCCTTCCGGAGGCGGGGCGGGAACGCCCGGCACCGTGCTCCTCACCGGGCGGATCTCCGCCAGCCGAGCCTCGATGCGGCGCTCGAGATCGGCCGACGCCTTCGCCCCGCTGGACTGCAGGATCTTGATTCCGTTGTCGGGATGCGGGTTGTGGGACGCGGATATGGCAACGCCTGCGTCGAAGCCGTGGCGCGCCGCGATCAAGGCGACGCCCGGCGTGGGGGCGACCCCGATCCCGACCGGCGACCCGCCCCGCGCGCGCACGCCGCTGGCGAAGCGCTCCTCGACCCAGACCCCCGACTCCCGCGTATCGCGCCCGCAGACGATGCGGGGTGCGCCGCCCAGCTCTTCCGTCAGGGCCGCGCCCAGACAGGCGACAGTCTCGCCATCGAGCGGAGGCGTACCGGGTACGCCGCGCACGCCGTCCGTGCCGAAGAGAACGTTCGACATGAAACCCGCAGCACCGGGGAAGGCTGTGCTCCCGGACGTCCGTGCGCGGACCGCCGGTCCGAAGAACCGTCGCCCGCGGCTCCGATTTCCGCCCAACCGGGCGTGCCTGGGAGTCTGCGCCGTTACCGGCGGCAAACTGCTATCGCACGGTCACGGTCACCCGCGACGGGTCGATACGGGTCACGCCGATGCCGGCGGTTGTCACCACCGTGACCGGCAGATTGTAGCGACCGGACTGCAGACTCGCAAGGTCGACCCATGCGCCGACGTCCGTGTCCGCGAGTGCGTCCATGCGGTCCCGCGGGCCCCGAATGCCGACGGCGATCGAGTCCGGCTCGATCGCGGCGGGGCGTGCCCCCTCTTCCAGCCGCACCGGCACCGCGCGGAGGATGCGCTCGGCCGGCGCCCGCAGGATCTCGACCGTCACCTGCGCCGAGCCGGGGGTTCGGAGTCTGACCATGGAGTCCGCCACCCCCACGGTTACCGTCGCGTGGACGGGGGCGGACGCCCCAGCGATGGAAATCGGCTCCGTGAGAGCCTCCGTCAGATCGGCGAGCCGGCTCCCCGGCCCGGTCAACTGCACGGTCGCCGGCGTCGTGCTGATCCGCCCGACGGCGAACCCCTCCGCCGGCCGACCCTGGATGTCGGGCACCACCGTCGCCGTGCGCGGCGCACCGGCGGGCTCCAGCAGCACCGCCACCGTGGCGGGGAAGACCTGCGTGACCTCGACGCCGAACGGAGCCCGCACGCGTCCGGCGAACATGTCGAACAGGCGGCGGCCTGGACGCTCGCCGGCCAGATCGATCGCCGCCACGACGTCGCCGGGCTGCAGACCGCTTACGATGTTGGCGGCTCCGCGCACGCGGACGCGGACACTGTCGGGCAGGTCGCCCCCTACGTACAGCCGCTCCGGCACGTTCTCGAATCCGAGCGGCACGTCGATCCCGCGGTCTACGACCGGCTGACCCGCCACCTGGATCCAGAACGCCACGGCGAGGGCCAGCGCCAGCAGCTTGAGACCGATGTCACGCGCTATCAGTTGGCGCAGCATCAGAAGTCGCTCCCGCCCGGACGGCGGTGGCGAGCCGGCCGCACCAGTGCGTCGAGCCTGGCTGCGAGACGATCGGCGTCGAGGTCGCGTTCGATCTGTCCGTCGACCGCCAGGGACACGGCGCCCGTTTCCTCGGACACCACGAGCGCGACGGCGTCGGATTCCTCCGTCAAACCTATTGCCGCGCGATGGCGTGTGCCGAGCTCGGTGCTCTGGGGACTGACCGTGAGGGGCAGAAAGCAGGCGGCGGCAGCAATCCGCTCATCCTGGACGATCACTGCGCCGTCGTGCAACGGCGACTCGGTCTGGAAGATGCTCACCAGGAGATCGTAGGTCACTCTCGAATCCAACGGAATGCCGCTGTCGACATAGTTCCGGAGACCGATCGCCCGTTCGATGGCAATGAGCGCCCCGACCTTCCGACTGGCCAGCAGGCCCGCCGCGGTGACGACCTCCTCTATCGTTTCGTCCGTCGTCGCGCGGCGTGTGAAGTAGCGAAAGGCGGGCGCACGGCCCAACCTCGACAGGCCCCGCCGGATGTCGGCCTGAAACAGGACAATGGCCGCAAAGACGATGTAGCCGAACATGTCGCCGATAATCCAGTGCACCGTTCGGAGCGTGGCACGTTCGGAGGCGTAGTAGAGACCGACGAGAAGCACGCCCCCGAAGACCACCTGGGCTGCCCGGGTGTGGCGGATCAGCTTCAGAAGCTCGTAGAACAGGAACGCGACCACGGCGATGTCGAGCACGTCGCGCCAGCCGACGCGAATGCCGAGCATGCCGCCTATGGAATCGAACACCATCTCAGCTCCGGGCCTCGGTCGCGTGCGCAACGGCGGACTCCGCGCCGTCCGTTCCCGCCTCGCCGGCCGCCGTCCGAATCGCGTCCACCACCCGGACGACATCGACATGCGCATCGACCCGGTGAACGCGAACGATGTGCGCGCCGAGCCACACCGCGGCGGCGACGGCGGCCGCCGTCCCCCATTCCCGCTCGCGCGGTGGACGCTCGCCGAGTGCAGCGGTCAGGAACGACTTGCGGGACGGTCCGACCAGGATGGGACGGTCCAGGCGCCGCAACGACGGCAGCGCCGCAAGCGCCGCAAGAGTCGCATCCGCGCGCTTGGCGAAGCCGAGTCCCGGATCGATCGCGATCTGTTCCCTGGGAACGCCCGCCCGAACCGCCAGGTCGACGGTGGTGCGCAACTCGGCTGCCACCTCGGCCCCGACGTCGCGATAGTCGGCCTGTCGGTACATGTCGTGAGAGATACCACGGTTGTGCATGAGCAGCAGGGGCGCTCCGGCGCGGGCCGCCACCGCCGCCAGGTCCGGCCCGGCAGCGAGCCCGGAGACGTCGTTGACCAGCTCCGCACCGTGTTCCAGCGCGGCCTGCGCCACCTCCGCCTTGTACGTGTCGACGGAGATGGGGACATCGATGAGACCGGCGAGTCGATCCAGCACCGGAATAATCCGCCGGAGTTCCTCGTGCGCGGGCACCGGCTGCGCTCCCGGGCGGGTCGACTCGCCGCCGATATCGAGCAGATCCGCTCCCGCCGCCGCGAGTGCCAACGCCCGGGCGGCGACCCGCGCCGGGTCCGACGAGTCGCCGCCGTCCGCGAACGAGTCGGGCGTCACGTTGACGACGCCCATCACGAGGGTGCGCACCCCCAGCACGAGGGTGCGCCCTCCGGGAAGCGCGAGCGTGTACGGCGTCCTCGGCGTCATGCTCAAAGGGCAAAGAGAAGCGGGCGGGCCGGCCGCGAATCAGTGCTGGCGCGGAGGTGACGCAGGGCGGACGAGCCCTATTCCTGCGGAATGGCCTTGTCGAAGGAGGGCACCGGCGGCACGATCGGCGCGGTTTCGGCCTCGTCGGCGGAGTCCGACACCTTGCCGGCCGGCGGCACCGGTCCGGACGCGGGATCGCGTGCCGGATCCTCGATGGGCAGTCCCTTCGCGAGCCGCGTGACCTGATCCGCGTCGAGCACCTCGCGGATGAGCAGCTCCTCGGCGATGCGCACGAGCTCTTCCTTGCGCGAACTGAGCAGAGCGCGTCCCCGGTCGTAGTTATCGGTCACGATCCGCTTGATCTCCTGGTCGATGCGAATCGCCGTACCCTCGCTGTAGTCCTGCGACTGTGCGAAATCGCGGCCCAGGAACACCTGCTCTTCCTTCTTGCCGTAGGTCAGCGGCCCGATCGACTCGCTCATCCCCCACTCGCACACCATCCGTCGCGCCATCTCGGTGGCGCGATCGAGGTCGTTGCCGGCCCCGGTGGTGATATTGCCGTTGGTCAGCTCCTCTGCAAGTCGCCCGCCGAGCAGGATGGCGATCTGATCGTTCAGGTAGTCCCTGGAGTAGTTGTGCTTGTCGTCGACCGGAAGCTGCTGGGTGACGCCGAGCGCCATGCCGCGCGGGATGATGGTCACCTTGTGGATCGGGTCCGCGTGCGGGAGGAGCACCGCCAGGAGCGCGTGCCCGCCCTCGTGCACCGCGGTCACCTGCTTCTCCTCGTCACTGATGATCATGGAGCGCCGTTCCGAGCCCATCAGGACCTTGTCCTTGGCGAACTCGAAGTCCTGCATCTGGACGACCTTCTGGTTGTAGCGGGCCGCGTTCAGCGCGGCTTCGTTGACCAGGTTGGCCAGATCGGCGCCGGAGAACCCGGACGTGCCACGGGCGAGAACATGGACGTCGACATCGTCCGAGAGCGGAATCTTGCGCGTGTGGACGCCGAGAATCCCCTCGCGGCCCTTGACGTCGGGACGGTTGACGACGATGCGCCGGTCGAAGCGGCCGGGGCGCAGCAGGGCCGGGTCGAGGACGTCCGGCCGGTTGGTGGCGGCGACCAGGATGACCCCCTCGTTGGACTCGAACCCGTCCATCTCGACGAGCAACTGGTTCAGGGTCTGCTCCCGTTCGTCGTGGCCCCCGCCGAGCCCGGCCCCTCTGTGCCGGCCCACCGCGTCGATCTCGTCGATGAAGACGATGCACGGGGCGTTCTTCTTGCCCTGCTCGAACAGGTCGCGAACGCGCGACGCGCCGACGCCGACGAACATCTCCACGAAGTCGGATCCGCTGATCGAGAAGAACGGCACGTTGGCCTCACCGGCCACGGCGCGCGCCAGCAGCGTCTTCCCCGTGCCGGGAGGCCCCATCAGCAGGACGCCCTTCGGGATCCGCCCGCCCAGCTTCTGGAACTTCTGCGGTTCCTTGAGGAACTCGATGATCTCCTGCAACTCCTCCTTCGGCTCCTCGACGCCGGCGACGTCCTTGAAGGTGACCTTCTTCTGCGAGCTCGACGAGAGCTTGGCCCGGCTCTTGCCGAACGAGAGCGCCTTGTTGCCCCCGGTCTGCACCTGCCGCATGAAGAAGATCCAGAAGCCGATGATCAGGAGGAAGGGAGCCCACGTGTAGAGCAGGGTCGCCCACGGACTGCCCGCCGCCTCGCGCGCGCTCACGCTCACGTCGCGCTCGACGAGCTCGTTGACCAGCCCTTCGTACTGCGGCGGCGCGAACGAGCGAAACGACTCGCCGGACGTCGTCGACCCGGTGACCTCGTTGCCGGTGAGCGTGACGCTCTCGACCTGGCCGCTGTCGACCATCCGGATGAACTCGCTGAACGAAACCGACTCGTCGCGCGTCTGGAAGTCCGTGGAGAAATTCCAGATCAGCACCACGACGACGACGAGCACCATCCAGAAGGCAAAGCTTCTGACAGACGGATTCAACCGGAACCTCCCGTCTTCACGAGCTTCAAGATTATCACGCCTTCGTCCGAGTCGACCATCCGTGCGCCCTCCGCCACCGCATGTCCCGCCACCCAGACGATCCCGAGCCGGTCGTCGACCACCAGCGGAACCCTTCCCCGCAGGTCGCGGGGAATCTTGCGGTCCACGAAGAAGTCCTGCAGCTTCTTTCTGCTCCCACCCAGGCCGAGGGGCCGGAACACGTCGCCGGGAAGCCGGTTCCGCACCGTCAGCGGAGGTCCGATCCGCCCCGCCGGCAGCGCCGCGACGTCGCCGCGTGCGACGAGGCTACCCGACCGGCCACCACGCTCGGCCGTAATGCGCACACCCGCTTCGGCGATCTCCACCGCGCCCGGCACGGCCAGCGAGTACTCGAAGCGTGGGCTGACGTCACCTGGGACCTGCCGCCCGCGCCGCGGCGTCAGCCGCAAGACCAGCCCGTGCCGCTCCACGCGGCTGCCCGGAAAATCCTCCCCACCGGACGCCGCCGCCGCGACCTCCGCCAGCCTCCGAAGTCGCTCGACCTGATCGAATCCGACCCGCCGTTCGCCCGCTCGCTCCAGCACCTGCCGGGCGACGCGGCGCGCCACCGCAGGCGCCAGGGCGGCCAGCCGCGCGGCGTCGACCTCGAAACGCCCCCCCGCGGAGTCTCCCCCCGCCTCGAACGGCCCCTCTTCATATTGGACGATTCGTGCCGCCGCCGTGTTCGCCGCCTCGTCCATCCAATCGGCGTCGGCCCGCGCGATCGCCGCCTCGCGCGCCAGCACGTCGGTGATGGCCGGGGAGAAATGCGCCTCGATGAAGGGGATCAGCCTGTGCCGCACCCGGTTGCGCACGACGCGCTCGTCGCGATTGCTCAGGTCCTCCCGGTGCGTCAGGCCTCGCCGCCGGAGGTCGTCGCGCAACTCCTCCCGCCGAACGTCGAGCAGCGGACGCACGACGGAACCGACCCGCGGCCGGATGCCGGCCAGCCCTCCGGGACCGGCACCGCGGATCAGCCTCAGGAGCACCGTCTCCGCCTGGTCGTCCCGGGTGTGCGCCGTCGCCACGAGATCGGCTGCTCGCTCTTGCACCTTGCGCTCGAAAATCGCGTACCGGACCCGGTGTCCGGCCGCTTCGACGGAGATCCGCTCCGCGCGCGCGAGCGCCGCCACGTCCATGCGCTCGACGGTGATTGGAATCCCGAGCGCTACGGCGAGGTCGCGGCAGAACGCCTCGTCCTCGTCCGATGCAGCGCCCCGCAATCGATGGTTGACGTGCAGCAGTCCGGCAACCGACCAGCTCGCAGCGCAGGCCAGCTCGCACAGCAGTACGCTGAGCGCCACCGAGTCGCCGCCGCCGGAGCAGGCCACCAGCACGCGCGCGCCCGGTGGAAGAAGCGCCTCGCGCTCGAGGAATTGCCGGACGCTCTGCGCCAGCGGTGACACGGCTCTTGCTCAGACCGCCGGCTCAGATGCCGGCGAGACCCCTTGACAATCCCGGTCGTCCAAGTCGACAACGACAACGACGCAGCCGAGCCGCGGCTGAAGACTTCGCCCGTATCCACGCAGAAGTCGCGGCAACTGATCGAGCAGGAGTCGTTTTCTCGGATCCGTTACTGCATGAAGATTCTTGGGTATCCGGCCGATTCCCTTGTAGGCGTGCACTCTCCAGGAATGATCCGTGCCATTCGTGAGAATCTTCTCCAGAACGACATCCAGCGCGATGCTGCCAGACTGGTTCTCCACCAACACTTCAAAGTGCATCCGCTACTTCCGATCCAGATACTCGCTGTACCAAAGACCGCCGAGCGGCAGCCCCTCCTCGACCATGGCTCTGACCACGTCCTTGTCGCTGGCTCGGGAGACCTTTGCGAAGCCATCTGCCTGTTTCTCCAGCCGAAAGGACGATATTCTGGGGTGTTGCTTCAACGCCCCGAGAGTCGCGATGCCGAGCTTGCGCCTGTCCTGCAACTCGACTATCTCGGTCTCCGCACTCTCTTCCCCGGGCACTCCTCTTTCGAGCCGATCAATCAGCGACTCGAGTTCAGAAACGCTCTCATGAGTCTCGTCGAACCGCCGGCCCTGAGCCTCGCCCTTCCAAGCCAAGCCTCTACCATCGTGCATCATCAGGAACGAAAAGGGACGTCCGTGACTCTGTCCCTTGCGGCGCTGGCGAAGGCGTTCGCGCGATACGTACGGCCGTCCAGATTCATCCCGGTCGATCTCCAGCTCGTACGTAATGGGACGGGCTCTCGCTTCTTGTCTGTAGTAGAGCTCAAAGCGCACCGGTGCATCACTCCCTTGCGACCGAATCCGCTGAAACCCTCCTCGTCCGCGCGTGTCGCAGGCCTCCTCGACCCCCAGTTTCAGGCAGTCGGCGAGAAAACCGAAGGCATCGAACAATGAACTCTTGCCCACCCCGTTCTTCCCGATCACCACGGACATTGGCGTCAGGGGCTGGATGCGCTGCGTGTTCCACAGCTTGCCGAGTGTCAGATTCTTCAGTACCCGGTAGTTTGCGATCCGGACACCCTCTATCTTCGCCATCGCTTCGATCTCTCGCGTCGACCTCGGGCCCGTCGGCGCGCGCGCTGCAAATCCCTGTTGCCGGTCGAAGCGTACAGATCAGGCCAAACGTTCGCAAGGCGGACGCCCGGCCGGTCCGCCATGGCTTGCGTCGAAGGGAAAGAGGTGGTGCCGGTGCAGGGACTTGAACCCCGGACCTAGCGGATATGAGCCGCTTGCTCTAACCATCTGAGCTACACCGGCACGGGAGCCTTTCATTATACGCCATGGCCGGCGAAGGTCGTCGCACCGCCGGGCCGTACGCGCGAGGCGGCGCGCTCACAGGATCAGCATCGCGTCACCGTAGCTGTAGAACCGGTAGCGGCGATCCACGGCCTCGCGATAGGCCGCCAGGATCGCGTCCCGGCCGGCCAGGGCGCAGACAAGCAGCAGGAGCGACGAGCGGGGCAGGTGGAAGTTGGTGAGCAGGCCGCCGACCACGTGAAAGTCGAAATCACCGTGGATGTAGAGGCCGGTCTCGCCGGCGCCCGGCTCGACCCGGCCGCCGTGCGCACGGGCGGCGGCCTCCAGGGTGCGGGTGGTTGTGGTGCCGACCGCGACGACCCGGCGTCCTTCGTCCAGCGCAAGGTTGACCGCCGCCGCGGTGGATGCCGGCACGACGTACCGCTCGGGCGCCACCCGATGCGCATCGACTTCCTCGGTCCGAACCGGCGCGAACGTGCCGTAGCCGACGTGCAGCGTGATCGCGCGGTGCTCCACGCCTCGCGCGCGGAGCCGCTCGATCAGCGCGGGGGTAAAGTGCAGCCCGGCGGTCGGGGCCGCGACCGAGCCGCGGACGGCGGCATAGACGGTCTGGTAGCGGTCCCGGTCGACCGGCCGATCCGCCCGCTTGATGTAGGGCGGCAGGGGAACGTGGCCGATGGCGTCGATGGCGGCGTCTACCTCCCCTTCCTCCGCCGACAGCCGGATCGTGCGCCGTCCGTGGTAACGGCGGGCGAGCACCTCCATGTCCAGGCGGCGGCCGCCGCCTTCGAACACCGCCCTGGACCCGACCTTCAGCTTCTGTCCCGGATGGACGAGTGCGTCCCAGCGCTCGCCGTCGATGCGCGCCAGCAGGAGGCATTCGACGGAGCCGCCGCTCGGCTCGCGGCGCCCCAGCAGGCGCGCCGGCACGACGCGCGTGTCGTTGACGACCAGCACGTCGCCCGGGGCCAGCAGCGTGTCCAGGTCCGAGACGCGATGGTGGAAGCGCGCCCCCGTGGCGCGGTCGAGACGCAGGAGGCGCGCCGCGTCGCGCACCGGCGCGGCCTCCTGCGCGATCAGCTCCGCGGGCAGCTCGTAGTCGAAGTCCGACAGGCGCATGGACAGGCCGGGGCGGGCCTCAACTCGCCCAGCGCAGCAGCACCGCGCCGACCGTGAAGCCGGCGCCCACCGAGGCCAGGAGCACGCGCGCACCCTTCGGGAGACGGCCCTCGCGCCGGGCGTCGGCCAGCGCCAGCGGAATCGTCGCGGCGGTGGTGTTTCCGTAGCGCTCTATGTTGATCACGACCTTGTCGTGGTGGACGCCGAGGTGCTCGGCGGCGCTCATGATGATCCGCCGGTTCGCCTGATGGGAAACGAACAGATCGACGTCGCCGGCCCCGAGCCCGTTCGCTTCGAGCACGCGGCGGCAGATCTCCGTCATCTTGCGGACCGCGAACTTGAAGACGGTCGGACCGTCCTGATGCACGTAATGAAGACGCCCGTCGACCGTCTCGTGCGTCGCCGGCCGCAGACTGCCGCCCGCCGGCATGCACAGCGCCGGCCCGCCGCTCCCGTCGATCTCGTGCGCGAAGTCGATGATCCCCGGCTCGCCGTCGGCGGCGGCCGACACGACGACGGCTCCCGCGCCGTCGCCGAACAGCACACAGGTCGCTCGATCCTCGAAGTCGATGATCGACGACATGACGTCGGCGCCGATGACCAGGGCGTGATCGTGCGCGCCGCTGGCCACCATCTGCGCGCCGGTGGTCAGCGCGAAGGTGAAGCCGGAGCAGGCCGCGCCGAGGTCGAAGCCCCAGGCCCTCGACGCGCCGATCTTGTGCTGCACGAGGCACGCCGTGCTCGGAAAGAACATGTCCGGGGTAGTCGTCGCGACGACGATGAAACCGATCTGCTCGGGAGTCACCCCCGCCTCCGCCATGGCCGCAATCGCCGCTTCCTTGCCGAGATCGGACGACGCCACTCCTGCGTCTACGACGTGCCGCTCGCGGATGCCGGTGCGCTTGAGAATCCATTCGTCGGTCGTGTCGATCAGCTTCTCGAGGTCGGCGTTCGTGAGCACGCGCGGCGGCACGTACGTGCCGAGCGACGTGACCTTGACACGCCGCCGCGCGCCGACCGAGTCGAATCGCCCACCTGTTCCGTTTGCCACTCGTTTCGTCCTTGTCTCCGGCTGGCGTCGCCGGTGGTCCCGCCATCCCGCGCCGCTCACAGCAGCCGCGGATGCCGTTCCGGGCTCGCCAGCCCGAAGTAGTCGTAGGCACGAGCCGTCGCCATCCGGCCGCGCGGCGTCCGGTCGAGAAACCCGGCCTGTATCAGATACGGCTCGTAGATGTCCTCGATCGCGTCCTTCTCTTCGCTGATGGCGGCGGCCAGGCTGTTGAGCCCCACCGGCCCGCCCCCGAACTTGTCGATGATCGCGTGCAGCAGCCGGCGGTCCGCCTCGTCGAAGCCCTGCTCGTCCACCTCGAGCAGCGCCAGCCCCTGGCGGGCGACCTCCAGGGTGACGGCGCCGTCGGCCCGCACCTCGGCATAGTCGCGTACACGCCGCAGCAGCCGGTTGGCGACGCGCGGCGTCCCGCGCGAGCGGCGCGCGATCTCGGCCGTCGCCGCGGCGTCCATCGGCACCCCGAGAATGCGCGCCGAACGCGTCACGATCTCGGTCAGGTCCCGTTCGGCATAGAAGTCGAGGCGGTGCACGATCCCGAACCGGGCCCGCAGCGGCGACGTCAACAGTCCCGCGCGGGTGGTGGCTCCGATCAACGTGAACCGCTGCAAGGGGACCTTCACGGAGCGCGCGCTCGGCCCCTGGCCGATGACGATGTCGAGCTCGTAGTCCTCCATCGCCGGATAGAGGATCTCCTCGATGGCCGGGCTCATGCGATGAATCTCGTCGATAAAGAGCACTTCCCGGGCCTTCAGGTTCGTCAGGATCGCCGCGAGATCGCCCGGCTTCTCCAGCACCGGGCCGGCCGTGCCCCGCACCGGGACGCCGAGCTCGTTGCCGATGACGTGAGCCAGCGTCGTCTTCCCGAGCCCGGGCGGCCCGTACAGCAGCACGTGGTCGAGCGCCTCGTCGCGGTTGCGCGTCGCGGTGACGGAAACGGTCAGGTTCTCGCGTACGCGGTCCTGGCCGATGTACTCGTCGAGGGCGCGCGGACGGAGCCCCGCCTCGTACTGGGCGTCGTCGTCCGCCCGCACGGTGCTGAGAACGTGCTCGTCAGTCACTGCGGCCCGACCATTCTACGCGCCGGGCGGGAACGGCGCCCTGACGGCGGCCCGGGAACCGGATCATCCGGTCAGCTCCCGGAGCGCCTGCCGCAGCGTCGCCTCGAAATCGCCCGGCGTGCGCTTGAGCGCCGCGCTCACGGCGCGTTCCGCGGGCGGGCGGTGATAGCCGAGGTTCAGGAGGGCGGAGATCACGTCGCCGCGCATGTCGCCGCCGGGTTCGCCCGCGGCGCTCGCCGGCTCGTCCGCCGACATGTCTGCGGGCAGCTTGTCCTTCAGCTCCAGGGCGATCCGTTCGGCCGTCTTGCGCCCCACCCCCGGTATGCCGGTCAGTCGCGCGACGTCCGCGGTACGGATGGCCTGCAGCAGCGCCGGCGGCTCGATGCCCGACAGGACCGCGAGCGCCAGCCGCGGTCCGACGCCGCTGATGCCTATCAGCCGCTCGAACAGGTCGAGCTCCAGGCGCGTGGAGAACCCGAACAGCGCCAGGGTGTCCTCGCGGACGTGGGTATGGATGCGCAACGCCACCTGCGACCCTCGCTCCCCCACCGCGTAGTAGGTGGAGAGCGGGATCTGCACGTCGTAGCCGACGCCGCCGATGTCGACCACGATCCGACCCGGCTGCTTGTCGGCGAGCGTGCCGCGGAGTGCTGCAATCATGATTGCCGCCCCGTCAGCGCGATGCTCCGGGCGGCCGGTACTGCCGCCAGGAACGCGGTTTCGCGCGCGGCGCGATCGGTTGGTCATCCGCCGCGCCCGGCCGGATCGAGTGCGCATGGCAGACGGCCACGGCCAGCGCATCGGTAACGTCCAGGCGGGAGGGCGGCGGGTCCAGGCCCAGGAGCAGGCTCACCATCTGCTGCACCTGCCGCTTCTCGGCGCGGCCGTAGCCCACCACGGCCCGCTTCACCTCCGACGGCGCGTACTCCACCACCGGCAGGCCCGCCTCGCTCGCGGCGAGCATGACGACGCCCCGCACATGGCCCAGCTTCAGAGCGCTGCGCGCGTTCCGGGCGTAGAAGATGTCCTCGATGGCGACGGTTTCGGGCCGGTGCTCGGCGAGCAGCGCGGCCAGGCCGTCGTGAATGGCGCGCAGCTTCTCGGGAAAGGCGCTCGCGGCCGGCGGGCTCAACGCGCCGCCGGCGAGAATCCGGTGGCGGCCGCCCGACGTGTCGATGCAGCCGTACCCCGTGTGCGCGGAGCCGGGATCGACCCCGAAGATTCTCACGCGAGAGAGGCCTCGATCTCCTTGGCTTCGATGTCGAAGTTCGACCAGACGTGCTGGACGTCGTCCTGATCCTCGAGCACGTCCATCAGCTTGATCATCTGCTGGGCAGCCTTTCCCTCCACCTTGACGAAGTTCTGCGGCAGCATCGCGATCTGCGCCGAGATCGGCGTTGCGCCAGCCGCGGCGACCGCCTCGCGAACGGCCTCGAAGGCGTCCGGACTGCAGATTATCTCCCAGTTGTCGCCGTCCTCGCGGAAATCGTCTGCGCCGGCGTCGATGGCCGCAGCCATCAGCGTCTCCTCGTCCACACTCCCCTGCTCGACGATGATGTGGCCCTGTTTCTCGAACATCCACGCCACCGAGTTGGTGGTGCCGAGGTTGCCGTTGTGCTTCGAGAGCAGGTGGCGGATCTCGCCGACGGCCCGGTTGGTGTTGTCGGTCAGGCACTGGATGAGGAGCGCCGCGCCGCCCGGCCCGTACGCCTCGTAGGTCACCTCTTCGTAGGTGACGCCCGGCTCCTCGCCGGTCCCGCGCCGGATGGCGCGCTTGATGTTCTCGGCCGGCATGTTGGCGGCCTTGGCGTCGGCAATCACGGTCCGCAGCCGGGGGTTCATCGCCGGGTCGCCCCCACCGTCGCGCGCGGCCACCGTCAGTTCCTTGATGATGCGGGTGAAGAGCTTGCCGCGCCGCGCGTCCGCCACGCCTTTCTTGTGCTTGATCGAAGCCCACTTGGAATGCCCAGACATGGCCCCATTATCGCAAAACCTCCGGCCGCGGAAAACCGCGGGCGCGGGTCGCGGAGCCGTCCGTGGAGGGCAATGGCTGCGGGGCGACGTCAGGATTCCGAGGCGACTCGCAATCGGCAAGCCGCACCGTGCACGGTCGGTGGCCGGGCGAGGACGCCCGGCATCAGATCCGGCGCGCGATGATAATCCAGACTTGGGCGTCGGGTGACCACTCCTCGCCCGCGTAGTCGCCCAGGACGGCATCCACGCGGAACCCCGCCCGCTCGAGACGCTTCGCCACCTGCGGCACCGTAACCGTGCGGAATGCGAGGGAGAAGCGATGGACCGTCCGACTCCGCCCGCGCCACTCGACGAACTCCTGGTCGAAGACGGTCAGGCCGTGCTCGGGCACCTGGCGCACCGATTCGATGAGCGTGACGCGGCGTCCGCCGCTCAGCGGGCCGCGCAACCCCACCCGGCGGTGGTACTCCTGCCACCGCGGAAGCTCGGGCACGAGGTCGATGCCGAACGTTGCGCCGCGCGGCAGCACGCCGGCCACCGCCTCCAGCGTCGCGGTCAGGTCCTCGTCCGAGAGCAGCGACTGCAGCATGCCGTAGGGCGCCATCACGAGCCGGCAGCGCCACCGCCGGCGGAACGGCAGGACGCGGATGTCGCCGCGGACTATCGACATCCTCGCCGTCAGGCGGGCCCGGCGAATGCGCACCCGAAGCCGCCGCAGCATCGGTTCGGAGCGGTCGATGCCGACGAAGCGGGGGGCGACTCGCGCCACCGGCACCGACAGGCGCCCGGTACCGCAGCCGAGCTCCAGCACCGGGCCATCCGCGCGGCGGGCCAGATCCGTCCAGAACCGGACGTCGCGGCGCCCCACCGTGCGCCGGTTCTCCCAGTCGTAGAACGGGGCGTAGGCGTCCCAACCCTGCCAGCCGGCGGCGCTGTCGTCGGAAGTCATCGCTGGTCGGGATCGTCGGCGGTCCCGGGCTGCCGGCGGCGCGAACGCGTTGCGCGGGCCGAGAGGCCCGATCGGCCCGTAGTATAGGAGGGCTGCGGGTCCTGGGCTCCGGGCGCAAGGCGCCATCACCATGGAGACGGATGATGTTGTTGCCGGTTCGCAATCGAGTGGAGGACGTCGACAGGTGGAAGCGCGTCTTCGACAGCCAGTCGGCGGCGGGTGCCGCAGCCGGACTGACCGTCGTTCAGGTGTGGCGCTCGGTCGACGCGGCGGACGAGGTGTTCTTCCTGCTGGAGGTCGAGGATCGGGCCGGGGCGGAAGCGTTCATGGCCTCGCCGGAGTCGGCGGCGGTGGGCGTCGAGGCCGGCGTGCTCGACGGCGAAGTGCACTTTCTCGACACGTTCCCGCCGTAATATAGGACTGCATGTCGCTCATCCCCGCCTGGGCGCCGAACCTGCATCCGCTGGTCGTTCACTTCCCGATCGCGTTGCTGTTCGCCGCCGGCGCCGTCGATCTGACGGGCCTGCTGGCGCCGGATCGGAAGCTGCTGCGGGACACCGCGACGTGGCTGTACATCGGCGGTGCGGCAACCGCCGTGTGCGCCTACTACAGCGGCTACACCGCGGCGCAGGCGGGAGTGTTCTCGCCGGAGGCCAGGGCGCTCGTGGACGGACACAACGACTGGGCGTTCGCGGCAACGTGGCTGTTCGCGTTCTTCGCGTCGCTACGGCTCGCAATGTCGTACATTCTCCCGTCGCCGCGGGCGTTGCGGCTAGGCGCCTTCGCGATCACACTGGTCGGGCTCGGCGCGCTCCTCCAGACCGCGTTGCTCGGGGCGCGGCTCGTCTTCGAGCAGGGGCTCGGGGTGCAGGCGGTGGCCATCGCGGAGGCCGGCGAGAAACGGACGGAAGCCGCGTCTTCCGAACGCATGGAAAGAGAGGATCCGGAATGAGGTCGCTGCCGAATACGCCGCTCGTCGTGCTGATTGCATCGTTCGTCATACTGGCCGGGGCCGGCGGCGCGGTCGCTCAGGAACAGACGTCGGCGGGGCCGTGGCAGACCTACGGCACCGAGAACGGCGAATGGCGCAGCTACGCCGGCGACATCGCCGGCACCAAGTACTCGCCGCTCGACCAGATCGACGCCGGCAACTTCAGCGACCTGGAGATCGCGTGGGAGTGGACGTCGATCGACAACTTCGTCAGCCGGAGCACGCCCGGCGGCGGCGAGTGGTCGGCCCCGCTCGACGTCATCGTCGACGCGCTGGTCGAGGAGACCCCGAACCTCTACCGCAGCAGCCAGCCGCCGAATCCTTCGCGCCTGCAGGTGACGCCGCTGATGATCGACGGCGTGCTGTACTTCAACACGCCGCTGTCGCAGGGGGTCGCCGTGGACGCGACGACCGGCGAGACGCTCTGGATCTTCAATCCGAAGAGCTACGAGGAGGGGACCCCGTCGATGAGCGGGCCCTGGACGCAGCGCGGCGTCGCCTACTGGACGGACGGCGCAGGGGACCAGCGGATCTTCTGGGGCACCGGCAACGGCTACATGGTCTGCGTCAAGGCGAAGACCGGGCAGCCCTGCCCCGACTTCGGCCCGAACGGGAGCGGCATGGTCGACGCGATGGTCGGCATCCCCCGCGTGGAGCGCGAGGCGCGCGACTACCTGAACGCCCTGCTCTACTCCATCAACTCGCCGCCCATCGTCGTGCGCGACAAGGTGATCCACGGCTCGCAGATCGCCGACCGGCGCATCACCCGCGAAGCGCCTCCCGGCTGGGTCCGGGCCTGGGACGTCCGCACCGGCGCGCACGCCTGGGACTTCCACACCGTGCCGAACAGCGCGGACGAGTTCGGCGTCGACACCTGGCTGAACGACTCGTGGCGCTACTCCGGCAACGCCAACGTCTGGTCGATGCTGGCCGGCGACAACGAGCTGGGCCACGTCTACCTGCCGACCGGCACCACCACGAACGACTACTACGGGGCCGACCGGCCGGGCGACAACCTCTTCTCGGAATCGATCATCGCCGTCGACGTGGAGACGGGCCAGCGGATGTGGCACTTCCAGGCGGTCCACCACGGCCTCTGGGACTACGACTTCCCGACCCACCCGAACCTGATCGACGTGGTGGTCGACGGGCGCCCGATCAAGGCGCTGGCGCAGGTGAGCAAGCAGGCGTTCGTCTACGCCTTCGACCGGGTCACCGGCGAGCCGATCTGGCCCATCGAGGAGCGGCCGGTGCCGCAGGCCACGAACATGCCGGGCGAGATCCCGTCGCCCACGCAGCCGTTCCCGACGAAGCCCGCGCCGTTCGACTACCAGGGGGTCACCATCGACGACCTGGTCGACTTCACCCCGGAGCTGCGCCAGATGGCGATCGAGGTTGTGAGCAACTACCAGATCGGGCCGCTGTTCACGCCGCCCGGCCGGCCCATCAACGGCGGCACGCAGGGCACCCTGATGCGCCCGCCCGACTTCGGCGCGGCGGGCTGGGCCGGCGCCGCGGTGGACCCCGAGACCGGGATGCTCTACGTCCCGTCGCGCAACATCGCGGTCGCCATCCCGCTCTACACCCCCGACCCGGACCTCGGCGCCACGATGCGCTACACGCACGGCGCCCCCGAGGAGCGGCGGCTGCGCCAGATCCGGCAGGGACAGTCCTACCAGGCGCGGATGCCGCAGGGCCTGCCGCTGCTCAAGCCGCCCTACTCGCGGATCACCGCCATCGACATGAACACCGGCGAGCACGCCTGGATGGTGCCCCTCGGCAACGGCGACCGCATCCGCAACCACCCGCGGCTGCGCCATCTGAACCTGCCGCCCCTCGGCGACGGCACCATCGGCGGGCCGCTGCTCACGAAGACCCTGCTGATCAGCACGGTCCCGACCGCCGGCAGCCAGGGCGGGCCGGGCCTCGTGGCCTGGGACAAGCAGACGGGCGAGATCCGCGGCGCCGTCGACCTGCCGGCGGGCACCATCGGCACGCCGATGACCTACCTGGTCGACGGGCGGCAGTACATCGCGGTCAGCATCGGCGGCGGCCCGCGGGTCGTCGCGTTCGCGCTGCCGGCGGACTGAGACTCGATGAACGTCACCAGGCTGCGCCTTGCGAACTTCAAGCGCTTCACCGACCTGACCATCGACCTGTCGTCGTGCGCCGGCGCGCCGAAGCTGGTGCTGCTGATCGGGGCGAACGGCAGCGGCAAGTCGTCGGTGTTCGACGCGTTCGAGTACCTGTCCGCGCAGCACAAGGGCGATGATGCGTTCTACAAGGGTGAGGCGTACGAGAAGTTCTCGAGCTACCTCAAGAAGGACCCGGCCGCAGAGATGTCGGCGGCCTGCGCGTTCGGGGGAGGCTTCGAAGTCCGCCGGTCCAACGGCTCGAGCCCGACCACGTCACCGACCGAGTGGGACGTGAAGTCGGCGTTCTACGGCCGGAGCTCGTTGCGAACGGTCCCCGAGCTTCGCGCCACGCCCCAATCCGTGGACGTGGGGGCCGACCCCGACCGCCCGCGGCGGTTCATCGAGTTCGACACGCGTTTCGATGCCGACGTCGCGCGGATCACGGAGGACCTGCTACGTGATTTTTGGGGTAAGGACTTCGCCTCCGACGCGATAAAGGCTCGCTTCGTCGAGCCCATCAACGACGCCCTCGCCAGAGTGTTCGGCAACGGTTCCGCCACGGCCCTGCGGTTGACGCAGATGATCCAGGCGTTGGGTAAGAGGCCCGCCGATATCCGCTTCCGGAAAGGGCAATCGGAGGTCCACTACGACCTGCTCAGCAGCGGCGAGAAGGAGGTGTTCAACATCCTCCTCAACCTGTTCACCCGCCGCGAGCACTTCCCGAACGCCATCTACTTCATCGACGAGCTCGACGTGCACCTGCACACGCAACTCCAGCACGCGCTGATCCGGGAAGTGGTCGAGCACTGGATTCCGGACTACTCGCAGCTCTGGACGGCCAGCCACTCGCTCGGCTTCATCGAGTACGCCGGAGACGCCGCGGATGCGGCCATCATCGACTTCGACGACCGCGACTTCGACCGCCCGCAGGTGCTGGCGCCGGCGCCGAAATCCCCCGCCATCTTCGACATCGCGGTGCCCAGGGACTCCGCGTTGAAGGTCTTCCCCAACCAGACGCTGGTCGTCTGCGAGAACCAGGACGCGCTGCTCTACAACGCGATCCAGCTCCCCGGCCGGTTGTTCGTCGGCGCCAGGGACAAGAACGCCGTCGGGCTGCAGATCAGGACGAACGACGAGTTCCGCGGTCTGATGGATCGCGACTTCCTCGGTTCGGACGAAATCGAGGAATTGCGCCGCGAGCAGCCGAACCTCTTCGTGCTCGGGTACTACTCCCTCGAGAGCTACGCCTACCATCCCCTGAACCTGGCGGAAGTGTCGCCGCCCGGATTCGACGAAACGGAATATCGGGGTCTGCTCCAGGCGCGCATGGTGGAAGTTCGTGACCGCCTGCTGATGAACCTGGAACGGAGCCGCAACGGCTACGAGGTCATCAAGACGCTTCCCAGGGAGACGAAGGCGCGTGCGATGGAGGAGATCGCGGAGGCGACGGCGTCCGACGATTTCGAGACCTTCTACCCGTTCCTGGACATGAAGAACCAGCGCCCCGGCGACTACCTCGGGGAGTTCAACCTGCAGCGCCTCGACCTCGCCCGCACCGCCTGGATGCGGGACACCATCGCCGCCGTCCTCGGCAGCGCGCAGCCTGTCGGCTGACCGCGGCCGGAGGCGTCCACCCTCACGAACGCTTGCGACAGCTTCGAAGGCTTCGGCACAGGAACGCAGACAGTACGAGGCGATTCTGCACCAGCTCAGTCCCTGCGGGCTACCCGGAGCCGGCGCTCTTTCAGCAGTCCCTGGGATGGCTCGACGAGGACGGCATGCGGCTTCGCTATCAGGCGATCTACTCCAACGGATTCCCGGCCCCGCCCCCCGTCGACTACTGACGCGCGCTCGGACCGGACCCTGCCCGAATCTCCCGCCACAGCCGCAGCGCCGCCGGGAAGTCGCCGGCCGCCAGGGCGGTAACCGCGAGCGCGGTCAGGGATTCGGGAGACCGGTGGAGGGCGCAGGCGCGGCCGGCGTGGGCGCGCGCCGCGGCGCGGTCGCCGCGATCGAGCGCGGCGACCGCCTGCCGCCGGTGGCGGGCCGCGGCCCGTTCGATCGCCAGCACCTGGCCGAGGTCCATCCGGCAGCGGTGGCAGGACGGCCCGCCGGCATGCCGGGCACCGCAGGTCGGGCAGCGTTCCACGTCGCTATCTCCAGGTAGTCCGCTATTCCAGGTAGAAGAGGATCTCGTCGAGCTCGCGCCGGAGCTCGCCCGCCCGCTCGGCCGCGCCCTCCTTGAGCGCGTCCCGGAGATCCTCCATCAGGTCGATCATCTCTTCCCTATCCTCGGCCGGCGCGGCCTCGAGCGCCTGCTCGGCCCGCGCCAGGGTCTCCCCGGCATCCCGGGCCACGTCCGGGGGAACCGCGGCCGGCGCCGGGGACGGTTCCGCGCCGCCGGCGGCCTTCCCGGCGGGCTCTGCGCCCCCCTCGGCCCCATCGCCCGCCTCGCCCCAGAGCGCGGAGACCCGTTCCTTCGCAGCGCCGAGCGCCTCGGCGCCGGCGCGCCCGATGGCGTTCTCGACGACGCCGCGGATTTCCCGGCCGGTCGCCCGTTCCCGCGCGTGGACGTGCAGCAGCCCGTCGAGATCCAGGCTGTAGGTGACGAGCAGGCCCCGGTCGCGGGCGCCCTCGCGCCGGTTCAGGCCGCCGAACAGGAAGGTGCCGATCTCCACGTTCTTCAGGGCGTCCGGATCCTCCCCCTGGTAGACCTTGATCTCCGCTTCTTCCTGGTCCTCGAACAGGGTGAAGAACACGTCCGTCCGGGTGGCCGGCAGCTTGCTGTTGCGCCGGATGAGGGGCACGAACTCGTGGGCGTACGGCCTGCCGTGGAGCTCTCCCTCCACCCGGGTGCCGAAGGTGTAGGGGGTGATGTCGACCAGCACGGCCTGCGTGTCCTGCCCCATCTCGAGCCCCGCCTGCACGCCGGCCCCGAGCGCGACGCACAGGTCCGGGTCGACCTCGCCGTGCGGCTCCTGCCCCAGCCGCTCCGTGAGGACGGCGGCGATGCGCGGAATGCGGGTGGAACCGCCCACCAGCAGCACGCGGTCGAGCTGGCTCGGCCGCATGCCGGCGTCCTGCAGCGCGGTGGTCACGGCCTGGAGGGAACGGTCGATAAACGGCTCGAGGTCGCGTTCGAAGTCGGCGCGGGTCAGCTCGCAGGCGAGATGCCGGGCCTCGCCGTCCACCGTGGCGACGTGGTCCTCCTCGACGCGCACGCAGGGTTGATCCGACAGCTCGATCTTGGCCCGTTCGGCGGACCGCCGCAGCCGCGCCTGGAGCAGGCGATCGTCACGCGCGTTCTCGATCCCCAGCTCCTTCTCGACGTGCGCGTTCAGGCGTTCGAGGACGAGCGCGTCGAAGTCGTCGCCGCCGAGCTGATTGTCGCCGGCGGTGGCCAGGACCTCGACCACGCCCTGTTCGATGCGCACTACCGAGACGTCGAAGGTCCCGCCGCCCAGGTCGTAGACCAGAAGGGTGCGGCTCTCCGTACCGCCGCTCTCGTAGCTGAGCGCCGCGGCGGTCGGTTCGTTGATGATCCGCACGACGGTCAGGCCGGCGATCTCCCCCGCTTCGCGCGTCGCCTGCCGCTGCGCGTCGGTGAAGTAGGCGGGGACGGTGATGACCGCCTTGCGCACGTCCCGGCCGAGCGCGCGGGCCGCCCGCTCCTTGAGCGCCTTGAGGACGAAGGCCGAGATCTCCTGCGGGGTGTAGGCGTCGCTGCCCATCCGCACCTGCGTCCCGGAACCCATGAGGCGCTTGACGGAGAGCACGGTCCGCTCCGGGGCGGCCGCGGCCTGGTTGCGGGCCTGCCGTCCGACGACGACGGCGCCGTGGTCGTCGAGGCCCACACACGACGGCAGGATGGCTTCTCCGCCCTCCTCCACGATCGAGGGCTTTCCGCCGGCGATGATCGCCACCTCCGAGTTCGTGGTGCCCAGATCGATGCCGATGATGGTGTCGTCGTCCGCCGCCCTGGTTTCCGCCGGCATCAGCCCTCCTCGCGACGTCGGTTGACCGCGACATCGGCAAGACGCAGCACGTCGTCGCGCCGCACGAACCCGCTCCGCAACTCCTCGACCACCACGCCGTCGCCGACCCGGTCGACGCGGCGCGCCTCCACCGCGTGCATGACCCGGCCGTCGAAGGGTCGTCCCACGGTCTGCACGGGCTGCACGTCGAAGCGGGACAGCATTCTGTCGAAACGGCCGAGCGCCAGCTCGTAGCCTTCCACGACGCCGCCGGCGCCCCGCGGCGGGCGCCCGAACAGACGCGGCCGATCCCGCAGCCGGGCCGCGGCGTCGCGGCCCCGCACCAGGGCGTCGCGCACCTCCAGGGTCTCCAGGAGGCAACGGTCCTCGGCGGTTCGGGATACGCGCCGCTCCAACGCGGCCAGCGTCTCGGCGCCGCGCTCCTCACGGCGGGCGGCGGCGTCGTAGCGCTCCGCCGCGGCCGCCAGCTCGCGGCCCGCCCTGGCCTGTTCCCGGTTCTGCAGGCGGATCTCCTGCCGCAACGCGGCGAACTCGGCGAACAGATCGCGCAGATCGCAGTCGGCCGTGTCCGCTTCCCGCTGCTCCGCAGATTCCTCGTTCACCGCGTCGAGCCACAGCCGGAAGTCGTCGAGCGCGCGCTGCTTCCAGTCGCCGTCCGGTTCACGCATCCAGCTTCCCTTCCGCCACCAGGAGCGCCTGCAGGCCGGGCGTCTCGCGGCGCGCCGGACGAGCCTTCACCAGCGCATCGAGCGCCAGCTCGAAGTCGCCGTAGACGGCCATCCCCAGCAGCGCCGTCTTCACGCGCGCACGGTCGTCCTTCAGGGCTTCGTACGCCGCGGTGACCTGCTGGAAGCGTTCCGGATCCTCGCCCGGCCGGTGCGCGCGCACCAGTTCCAGGTAGCGCCGGCGGATCTCCTCCCCCGTCGCCGACGGGGACAGCCCCAGCACGAGATAGTGGGCAAGCATGGGTCTCTCCTTCAGCGGCGCCGTTTCTTTTCCTTGCCCTTGCGGGCGAACAGCAGCGCGTGCAGCTCCGGCGTCAACCTGTCACGCAGCCCGGCCGTCCGGCAGTCGCGCGCCAGCCGGTCCAGCTCCCGCCGCGCCGCCGGATCGGCCCGCAGATTGCCGGCGAGCTCCCGCAACAGGGGCGGCGGCTCGCCGCGCAGTCGGCAGTCGTCGATCAGTTCCTCCAGGCGGTCCAGATCGTCGTATATCTCCCGGTCGAACAACATCGCCTGTTGCGC
The DNA here is from genome assembly GCA_963662835.3 of Vicinamibacterales bacterium. Lineage (GTDB taxonomy): Bacteria > Acidobacteriota > Vicinamibacteria > Vicinamibacterales > UBA8438 > WTFV01. The sequence continues at coordinate 2,485,839 of CAXXVU020000002.1, read as the reverse complement.
GGCGTCCGGCGGCGCGGCCGCCGCGTCCTCCGTCAACGCCCGCCGGAAGCGTTCGACCAGCGCCGGGTCGCCCGGGTCCGGCGACGCCGCCCGGATCGAGCCGGCCCCGCCGCGCGGCAGGCCCGCGGTCTTCAACTGCTCCTCGATCGCAGCCAGAAAAGCCTCCAGTTGCGGTGGCGGTCCCGGGCCGAACGGCCCCGGTCCCTCGTCCAGCGGTTCGAAATCGAACGCCTGCAGCGCGTGGCGCAGCGGTTCCTCCGTGTGCCGGGCGAGTCTTGCGGCGGCCGACCGCAGCCGCTCGCGGGTGGCAGCGTCCACCTTCTTCAGTACGTCCCGGAAACGCCGGGCATCTTGGTCGCGGCCTTCCTCGTAGCGGATCACGGCCAGATAGAAGAGCAGCAGCGGATCGCGGCGGGGTTTCCTGACGCCGCGCAGCCGGCGTTCGATCTCGACACGAACCTCATGCTGTCCGCCGCAGTCCATCAGGACGTCGAGGACGGCCGGCAGGCGTTCTCCATCCACGCGTTCGAGGAGCGCGGGCCACCAGCGCCTGAACGTCGCCGCGACGTGCCGATCGTCGTAGAGGAGGTCGAGCTCGGCGGGCAGCGGCTCGAGAACCCGGACGATCTCGTCCGGCGCACACTCGCCGGCGAGAGAGACCCCGTCGGCCAGCAGGCGCCACACGGCATCGGCCATTTCCGGTCTGACGTTCCTCACGTCGTGGTTGTCGTACAGGTCACGGAGGAGCAGGGCGAGCATCCGAAGCTGCGCACCCGGCGGCAGACCCTCCAGATGGCGGGCGACCGTAGCGGAGGTGTCCGCGTCGCCCGACACGACTTCCAGCAGCAGCCATTTCGCCGGCAGGACGGATTCGATCACCCGGCGCCCGAGTTTCTCGGCGCGCTCCAGATCTCGCACCGCAAGCGCGAACCGACCCTTCCTCCGGCTCTGATCGGCGGACCTGAGGAAACCGACGCCCTGCAGATCCAGGAGCCGATCGTCGTGGGGAGAGCGCCGGCGGGCCTCCTCCAGCGCACCCTCGGCCTGGCGGTACGCGTTCCGCGCATAGTGCAGGGTGGCCAGCTCCAGCCAGGGGGTCGAATCGTCCGGAAAGCGGTCCGCCATGTCCTGCAGGACGCGCTTGACCCTCTGTTTGCCGGCGTTCTGTCCCCGCAGCAGGTCGAGCAGAAAGAGGTACCCGTCGCGATTGTCGGGGTCCGCCTCGAGACTCGCCAGCATCAGCTCGGCGAAGACCATCCCGGGGTCCTCCACGGGTCGGCCCAGCAACGCGGTCAGATCCGCTCCCATCTCGGGAGGCAGGAGTTCCGGATGAAAGGCTGCGCGGCCCGTGCGGGCCAGCGTCTCCAGCATGCACGCACGCGCGAGGGTCCGATCCTGCTCCCGCGGAAACTCCACCGCCAGCACGTCGTCGAGCGCGACGGCCGGCACGGGATTCCACGCTGCAGGCACCACCTGCTGCCTCGCGAGGAGAATGCGGGCCGCGACGCCGATCACCCGATCGGCGGGCAACAGGCGCCGCGACAGACGCTCGATCGCACCGCGGGGGAGCAGGTCCCGGAGGGTGGCCAGCCCGGCGATCTCCAGCAGGTCGATCCGGGCCCGCTCCGGGTCCTCGGGGTAGAGGGCGTCGGCCAGACGCTCGATCGCCGTCCCCGCCGCCCGCACGTTGCCGTTGTGGAGCGCCCGCTTCAATTCGCCGGCGAGGGCCGCCACGCGCCCGTTCCCGTCCTCCGGCTCCTTCGGCGCCCCGGGGCGGCCGTTGCCGGCGGCGTCGCGGCCCACGAGGCGCCGCCACTCGGCGACCGTGCGGGCCAGGGCGAAATCGTCCGGCAGGCGATCGAGGACTCGGCGCAGCGCATCGTCGTCGCCCGCGCCGAAACAGACCATGGCCCTGCAGAACAAACGCCAGGCCGCAAACGGCGAGCGCCGGGGCACCCCCTGCAACAGGCTCGCGGCCCGCGCCCAGTCGCCGGCATCCATCGCGTCGAGACCGGACCTGACCGCTGCGGCGTCCCGGCGCAGCGGGTGGCTCTCGTCGAACACGTCGAGAGCCACCCAGAACCGCTGGACGACCAGCCGGTCCGCCAGCACCCGCTCCACGCGAGGCAGGGGCGTCCCGCCGTCCAGGTGGTCCGCGTAGGCCGCCAGCGCGTCCCCGCCGTCCAGGTACCGGACGTACTGCACCCACTCGTCTTCCGACAACGCCGGCACGGCAACGGACGCCCGATAGCGATCCGCCCGGGCGCGCATGGTGGCCGCTTCCTTGTCCATGCCCTTCGCCGCGAGTTGCCGGGCGCGCTGCACGCAGGCGCAGAAGGACAGCAGCGGCAGCCCCGCCAGACTGTCGTCCCGGTCCCGCGCCTGGCGGATCAAGTCGAGCGCCTTGCGCCCGTCTCCCTCGGCGAGAAGCTCCCGCGCCTGGTCCAGCAGGCGCCGGGGGGATGCACGGGGGGCGCGCGCCGGCGCCGACCGTTTACGATTGCCGCGTTTGCGCCTGCCGGGCACGTCTGTCGTTCAGTCGCAGGGATTCGAAACGCTTCGACGGCGGCAAGCCGAGAGGGGCGTGGACCGTCGAGAACCAGCCGCGGTTGGCGATATCGTATTGCTCGCGGAACGTCTCGTTCAACTTCCCGAGCACGTCCGAGTCACCGGCGGCGATAGACCTCCCGGCGATGAGCGACCCGCACGACGAGGACGACGAGGACCTCGTGGAGGATTTCGTAGACGATGCGGTGGTCACCCACGCGGACCCGACGCAGGCCGATAAGCTCGCCCTTCAGGACACCAGGCTCCGGAATGCGAGCGAGTTCCCTGGCGGCGCTCCGCTTGATCCGAACCGAGTAGCTCATCCCTGATTCTGTCCCAGTCCAGCACCGGGTCGGCGGGATCGCGCAGACGCTCCAGCGCTACCGAGAGATCGTCGAAGTCCTCCAGGTAGCGTTCCACCGCCTGACGGACGATGTCTGCCCTGCTTCGGTGCAACGCCTTCGCCGCGGCGTCCAGCGCCTCCACAACGTCATCCGGCAGGCGTGCCGTGATCTGACTCATTCCGGCCCCTTGAGTTCACATGATGTCGTTGACATGAGAATACTCCCATCAGCACCGCCTCGACATTCCGTTGGTCGAACCGATTGCGTGCTTCCGGGCTCGCCCGCGTTGGTGCGAGCGTGTCCTCATCCGGCCCGGAAGAAGGCGTCGGTTTCCTCGATCACGCGATCCTGCATCGCGGGCGTCAGCTCCGGGTAGATCGGTAGCGCGAGTGACCGTGAGGCGGCATCCTCACTGTTCGGAAACGCGCCCGCCGGGTGAGCGAGGTGATGGAAGCACGGCTGCCGGTGAAGCGGCACGGGGTAGTAGACCATCGTATCGATGCGCCGCGCCGCGAGGTGTTGGCGCAGAGCGTCCCGCTGGTCCGCGACACGGATGACGTACTGGTGGTACGTATGGTGGTCTCGTCCCCAAACAGGCGCGGGCAGCTCTACGCCCGGGACCGCCAGATGCTCTTCGTAGTACGCCGCGCGCTTGCGGCGCCGCGCGTGCCATCCGTCGAGATGCGGAAGCTTCGCAGCGAGGATTGCCGCTTGCAGCGTGTCGAGGCGGAAGTTCCCGCCGACCTCCGGATGCTGGTAGGCGTTGCGCCCGCCGTGGTTGCGCAGCCTGCGCACCCGTTCGGCCAGGTGGGCGTCTCCGGTAGCCACCAGGCCCGCGTCTCCCATCGCCCCCAGGTTCTTGGTGGGATAGAACGAGAAGCAGGCGAGCGTTCCCATCGTGCCGGCCGGTCGGTCGCCATCGCCAACCCCACGGCCTGCTCGACTGCCGCCGGTGCCACCGCGGATGCTGCCGCGCATGCCGCCGCTGGTCTCGTTGTCGCCGCTATCGGGATAGCGTGCGCCCAGCGCCTGCGCCGCGTCCTCGACCACCGGGATCCCGTGCGACGCGGCCAGCTCCAGCATGGGGGACATGTCCGCGCACTGCCCGAACAGATGCACCGGCACGATTGCCTTGACCCGCGAGCGTCGCTCCGGCTCGCGCCCGATCCAGTCGGCCAGGCGCGCGGGGTCCATGTTGAACGTGCGGGGATCGATATCGACGAACACCGGGGTGGCACCCAGCCGGGCCACCGCCCCGGCGGTGGCGAAGAACGAGTACGGCGTCGTAACGACGAGGTCGCCGGGACCCACGTCGAGGGCCATCAGCGAGACGAGCAGCGCGTCCGTGCCGGAGGAAACGCCTATCGCGTGGTCGACCCCGATGTAGTCGGCCATCGCCCGCTCGAACGCCGCGAGCACCGGCCCGCCGACGTAGCGGCCGGACTCGATGACGTCGAGCACGGCCCGCTCGATGTCCGGCCGCGTGGTCTCGAGCTGGGCGGCCAGGTCGAGAAACGGGACGCGCACTATCAGAGATCCACGTCGAGCTGCTTCGCCATCGGGATGAAGGCGATGCCGTTGACCGCGCGCTCCGGCCCGGTCTGCCGGAAGCCGAGCCTCTCGTAGGCCGGCACGCCGTAGCGCGACGAGTTGACGGTCACCCGCTCGAGGTCCGGGGCGGCGGCGCGCGCGTCGGCGAGGGCCGCGTGCAGCAGGCCCTTGGCGATGCCGTGATGCTGGTAAGACTTGTCGACGAAGAGGAGCGCGACGTGGTTGTTCTGCCGGATCTCGATCATGCCGGCCAGCACGCCGTCGACGGTCGCCACGCGAACGAAATGGTCCTCGGCGGTACGCGCCTCGAGCGCCTCGGGCGCGACGAACCTGCGGAACTCCGCATTGCCTTCGTCGGTCAGCTCCGGACCGATGAACTCGTCGAACGACGAGAGGACCAGCGCCGAGACGGCGCCGGCTTCGCCGGGCTGCATGACTCGATAACACACAGCGTCGCTCACGTCTGACCTCGCGGTTTGCCGCGTGCCCCGCCCGCCGTCGCGGGGCGGCGCGACAGGGGAAAGCTCCTAGCGGGACAGGCTCTTGATGTAGTTGACGAGGTTCCAGATGTCCTCGTCGCGAAGCTGGTTGCCATAGCCCTGCATGTCGGCGGTCACGCCTTCCTTGATCACCGTGAAGATCTCGCCGTCGCTCGCGCCGTGCGTCCAGACGTCGTCGGTGAAGTCGGACGGGATGCCGCCCGCGTGCGACATGTCGCCGTCTCCCGCGCCCCGATTGCCGTGACACTGCCGGCACAGGAAGACGTAGCGCTGCCGGCCGGCGACCAGCGACTCGCGGGTCGGCTCGACCGGGTTCTCCAGCGCCTGCGCATCGGCGTGCTGGTGAGGCTCCGCGGGATGCTCCTGCACGGTTGCCGCGGCGGCAGAGGCCAGGAGCGCGACGGCCAGCAGAAAACCGGCGGCAGCCGGCGCTGCCCTGGGGCGCACCCTCCAGCGACGGACGGCTTGCAAGCTGTTCACATCCTCATTATTCCTGCGGCGCATCGAAGTTCTCCCACATGTACTCGGGAAAGTAGGTGTGCAGATGCATGAAGATCTCGTGGACCAGGTTCACTGCCCGGTTCACGCCGTAACCGTGGTGATCCTCGCGGGCGACGACCTCGAGCGACAGGGCGGCCCGCCGGACGAAGCAGCGCACCCCGGCCCGCTCCGGATCGACACGGCGGTGGGCCGGCAGCTCGACCGAGGCGCGCCCGCGGACGAACGTCCGCAAGCCGCTCGCGAGAGCCGACCGCGCCGGCACGTTCGGGAGCAGATCCCGAAACGCCAGCGTCCCGGACGCGGGATCGTAGGTCAGCGTGAACGGCGACGGCGCCAGCCAGCGGAACGTGAACTCGTAGCGCCCGCGGCGGGCCGGCCGTTCGGCCAGCCCGCGAAAGACGCCCCGTTCGGCGTACTCCTGCAATCGAGCCCGCACCTCGACCAGGCCGTCGTGCAGCGGCCCGCGCCCCTCCTTCCGAACGGCCATTCCCTAATGGTAGTAGGACATCACGCCCGGCTCGATCTTGCCGAGGAAGCCGGGCGGATACTGGTCGCGCAGCCAGAACTCCTTCTTGGCCTGCACGTTGACCACGCTGGGACGGCTCTCGTCGAGCGCCACCTGGTAGGCCCGCTCCAGCGCCGGCCGCATCTCGTCGGGCCGCGTCACGTACTCGCCGTGGGCCCCGAGCGCCTCGCCGAGCTTGTCGTAGCGCAGATTCTCCTGGAACAGGTGCACGGGGAGCCCGATGGTGTTGTTGCGCTGGCCGGTCCACGTGCCCCACGCGTTGTTGTTGTAGACGACGATCACGGCCGGGAAGCGGTACTTGGACAGCGTCTCGACCTCCATTGCCGTGTAGCCGAAGCCGCCGTCGCCGGTGATGCCAATCACCGGATGGCCCTCGAAGCCGGCCTGCGCGCCGACGCCGTGGCGCACCGCCGCCGCGACGCCGACCGTGTAGCCGATGTCCGGACCGATCGCCCCGTACTGGTACGCGCCGTTGATGATCTGCGCCGGCCGGTGCGCCCGCAGGTAGCGCCGCGTGTAGCGGGCGATGCCGTAGCCGCCCTGCAGGATCGTGGTGCGATCCGCCGGCAGGTCGCCGTGGTGCAGGAAGTCGGCCAGCTCCTTGCCGATGACCGCGGGATGCACCGCGTCGGTGTAACCCAGACCCGTCTGGTAGTACTCCTCGTTCTCGGCCTCGAACGCTTCGCGCGCCGCGGCCACCTCGGCCACCCACGATTCGCGCCGCTGGCGGGGCATCGCGTCGGCCAGCGCCTCGAGGGCGGCCCGCTCGTCGCTGACGATGCCCACGTCGATCGGCAGGTTCCGTCCGATGTCCTCGGCGCCCGGGTCGATGCGGATGTAGCGCGCGTCGGGCCCGAAGGCGAACTCGCCGAGCGTCGGCATGCAGTACTGGCCGACGAGCAGGACGACATCCGCGCTCATCAGCGCCATCGGCGCCGCGTCGGCCGACAGCTCGTGGCCGGCCGGGAACTGGCCCTTCATCGCGCCCGACTCGACCACCGGGATGTGCGCGCGCTCTGCCAGCTTCCGCAGGGCGTCCCACCCCTTGCTGTAGAGAACGCCGTTGCTCGACACGATGACCGGCCGCTCGGCGCTCCGCAGCAACTGAACCGCCTCGTCGATGGCCCGCGGGTCGGGATGCGGTCTGGCGTCGGTGCGGTACTTGGTCTTGTCGTAGAAGTACTCGACATCGATCGGATCGGTGAACCGGGCGCGGGCGATCTCGGCCGGGAAGTCGAGGTGCACCGGCTTCGGCACGCCGCTCTTGAGCTGCCGGAACGCGTAGCCGGCGTACTCCCAGGTACGGGCCGGCGTGATCAGGCGCTTGCCGTACTTCTTGATGCCCTCGGTCAGCGGCTGCTGCCGCTGATCCTGAATGCCCTGCTCGGTGTCCTCGGCGAAGATGGTCTTGTTGCTGGCGAGGACGAGAATCGGCGAGCGGGCCGAGTTGGCGGCCGAGATGGCGCCGATCATGTCGGTGAAGCCGGGCCCCTCGGTCCCGGACGTCGCCGCCACCTCGCCGGTCGCCCGGCAGAAGGCGTCGGCCGCGTGGCACAGCGAGCCCTCGTGGCGCCCCGAATAGACCGGGATGCCCATGTCGCCGATGGCGTGTACGACGTCGTAGTTGCCCGGGCAGCAGAACAGTGCCTTGACGCCCTCTTCCTTGCAGGCGCGCGCGAACACCTGCGCGCCGGACATCGGGAAGTCGACCTCCGGGAGCGCGGCCTCCTTGGCCTTCTCGAACTCGGTCGGGATCGTGATCGGCTCGACGTCCTCCTCGGCGGCTCGGGCGACCCGACCCGCACCGAGCGCGGCCGCCGTGGCCCCGGCCCCGCCCAGGACCGCCTGCCGCATGAACGCGCGCCGTGACTCCGCCGTGCCGCCGGACCGCTTCGCGCTCCGCGTCTTCGTCTTCATGTGATCCTCCACACGCCTGACCGCCGCCGGCTTCGTATCGTCTTCTCGTGGTACCACGCGCGCCGCGTCGCCGATGAGCTGCGCACCGCGCGCACGGCATGCTAGCCGTGCGCCCGCAACGTGTCAACGCGCGCAGCGAACCGGTCCGGAGCGCGGACCGGCGGCGCGTCACTCGGCAGAGACGATCAGGACGCGCGCATCCCGGGCGCAGCGGGCGCCGACGTTGCTCGTGTGCCCATCGGCCGAGAAGGGCAGGCGCACCGAGAGCCGCAGCACGTTCGGGAAGTTGAGCCACGACGCGCCCCGCATGACGCGCAGATAGCCCGTCTCGGCCGGCTGCGGATCACGCAGCGGCCCGTCCGGATAACGGACGGTGATCCAGCCGTTCACCCACTCCCAGATGTTGCCGATCATGTCGTAGAGTCCGAAGTCGTTGGACGGAAAGGAACCGACCGGCGCAGTGTTCAGCCAGGCGTCTGCGCCGCCGGTGGCGCCGCTGCAGCACTGCATGGTACCGAAATTGGCATAGTCCCGCGTCAGCTCGTCGCCCCACCAGTAGAGGCGCCCGTCATGCCCCGCGCGCGCCGCGTATTCCCACTCCCACTCGGTGGGCAGGCGCCCGCCGGCCCAGTCGCAGAACGCCTCGGCGCCGTGCCATGTCAGGTGGACGGCGGGATGATCGGGCGCCTGCGGATAGTCGGGGACCGCCGGCCGCTCGTAGCCGGTCGCCGCCACGAACGTCGCGTACTGGCCGACGGTCACCTCCGTCGCCATCAGGTCGAACGTCGACAGCGTCACCTCGTGACGCGGGCGCTCGCTGTCGAGGCAGGCGGAGTCGTCCGGCACGCACCCCATCCGGAACGTGCCGGCCGGAATCGTCACCCACGGCAGCTCGATCTCCTGCGCCGCGCCTGGGACGGCGGTCGTGCCGATCCCGAGCGCGACCGCGGCCGCAGCGCATGCTCGCCGCCACGAGGCAGATAGGCGCATCCCAGCGTTCACCCCTTGACCGCGATGCCGGCCACCTCGAAGCGTGCGCCGAACAGCAGCGTGCCCGAGCCGAGGAACGCGCGCGCCGGCGGGTCTTCGTTGAAGTACTCCCGATACACGCTGTTGAAGGCGCCGTAGAGCGAGACGTCGGAACAGAAGACCTTCACGCTGACCAGATCGTCCATGGTCATGTCAGCCTCGGCCAGCACCGCCTGGATGCCGTCCATGACATTGCGGGCTTCCTGCTGGGCGGTCGCCGGCGGCCGGCCGGTCTCCGGGTCCATACCGAGACGGCCCGCCACGTAGAGGGTGTCGCCGGCCAGCACCGCGTCGCTGAACGGCGCGGTCGTAGTCCGGCCGGGCAGGTTGATCGCGCGGGGCGAGGAATCCTGCGTGGCGTTCAACGCGGCCACCACTCCCGAGACGAGCACGCCGATGACGATGCCGGCGACGAAGACGAATCCGTTCCCGCGGGTTCTCATGTTCTCCTCCTTGTCGAATCGTTCAACGCATCCTCGGGCCTGCCTGCAGCACGGCAGGCCGCCGCGCATGCCGTCTCCGGTCATCACGCACCGGTCAGGAGCACCGTCGACCCGGTGGTCTGCCGCGCCTCCAGGTCGCGATGCGCCTGCGCGGCATCCTGGAGGGCGTACGTCTGGTTGACCTCGATCCGCACCGCTCCGCTGCCGACGACGTCGAACAGCTCCGCCGTCGTCTCCTCGAGCTCCTGCCGGGTAGACGTGTAGTTGGCCAGGGTCGGACGCGTAAGGAACAGCGATCCCTTCTGGGCCAGAATCGCCGGCCTGAACGGCTCGACGGCGCCCGACGCGTTGCCGAAGCTCACCATCAGCCCGCGCGGCTGCAGGCAGCGCAGCGAGTCGTCGAACGTGTCCTTGCCCACCGAGTCGTAGACCACCGGGACGCCCTTGCCGCCGGTCAGCTCCTTCACGCGGTCGACGAAGCTCTCCTCGGTGTACACGATCGGATGGTCGCAGCCGTGGGCCCTCGCCAGTTCCGCCTTCTCACGAGTGCCGACGGTGCCGATGACGGTGGCGCCGAGGTGCTTGAGCCACTGGCAGGCGATGAGGCCGCACCCGCCCGCCGCCGCGTGAAACAGGACGGTCTCGCCCGGCTGCACGGCGTGCGTCCGCCGGATCAGGTACTGGACGGTGCAGCCCTTGAGCATGACCGCCGCCGCCTGCTCGTCGCTGATCGCGTCCGGAATCTTCACCAGGAACCGCGACGCGATGATCCGCCGCTGCGCATAGCTGCCGAGGCTCATGCAGTAGGTAACCCGATCGCCGACGGCCGCCTCGGTCACGCCTTCGCCGATGGCCTCCACCACGCCGACCCCCTCGTTGCCGATGGTCAACGGGAACGACGGCGCCGGGTACAGGCCGATCCGGAAGTAGACGTCGATGAAATTGAGGCCGGACACGGTCTGCCGGATGACGGCCTCGCCCGGCCCCGGATCGGGAACGTCGACCGCCTCCCAGCGCAGTACTTCGGTGCCGCCGTTTTCGTGAATGCGAATCGCGTGAGTCATCGATGGCTCCGAGCTGGACGGAATGGTTCGGACAGGTTGCTGGCCGATCTTAGCAGCCGGGCGCCATCGAGGCCGTTCGGGCAACGAACCGGCGAACCCGAATCCGGTCGGTTCGCGTGGGTTGTCTTCCGGGTGCTACAGGTGTCCATAGAGCCCACGATCTCCTTGCGGTACCATAACCGCACATGGCCACGACCACCGGCGCGTTCGACGCGCACCACCCGCCGTCGTCCGATCTGCTCGCCGACTGCGTGCACTGCGGGTTCTGCCTGCCGCCGTGTCCGACCTACGCGCTGTGGAACCGGGAGACCGACTCGCCGCGGGGGCGGATCCACCTGTTGAAGGTGGCGACCGAGGGCAAGGCGGAGATCACGGCCGAGTTCGCACGGCATTTCGACACCTGTCTCGGCTGCATGGCGTGCCTGACCGCGTGCCCGTCGGGCGTGCAGTACGACAAGCTGGTGGAGGCGGCCCGGCCGCAGATCGAGCGGCACGTCGAGCGGCCCCTTGGAGATCGGCTGTTCCGCCGGCTGATCTTCTCGCTGTTCCCGTACCCGGGCCGCCTGCGCTGGGTGGCGCTGAAGCTGTGGGCCTACCAACGCCTGGGGCTGCAGAGGTTACTGCGAGCCAGCGGGCTTCTGAACCTGCTCCCCGCACGGCTCCGCGCGATGGAGGCGGTGGCCCCGCCCATCGCGCTCGGCGGCATCTGGTCCTCGATGCCGGGGGTGATCCCCGCGCAGGGCTGGCGCCGGCGACGGGTTGCGCTGCTGCTCGGCTGCGTGCAGCGCGTTTTCTTCAGCGGCGTCAATGCCGCCACGGCGCGCGTACTCGCGGCCGAGGGCTGCGAGGTGGTGGTCCCGCAGGCACAAGGCTGCTGCGGGGCGCTGATGATGCACTCGGGCCTGGAGAGTGAAGCGGAGGCGATGGCGCGGCGCTTCATCGACGCCTTCGAGCCGTCACTGGCCGGCGTCGACGCGATCGTGATCAACGCGGCCGGTTGCGGCTCGACGCTGAAGGAGTACGGCCACCTGTTGCGGGACGACCCGAGCTACGCGGCACGCGCGGCGGCGCTCGCCGACAAATGCCGCGACGTCTCGGAGGTTCTGGCCGGACTCGAGCCGCGCGCACCGCGACACCCGGTCAGGTTGCGCGTGGCCTACCACGACGCCTGCCACTTGCAGCATGCACAGGGAGTGAGCACGGAGCCGCGCCGGGTGCTCGCCGCAATTCCGCAGCTCGAGGTGCGCGACGTGCCGGAAAGCGGACTCTGCTGCGGCTCGGCCGGCATCTACAACCTGGTCGAGCCGGAGACGGCGGGCGAGCTGGGACAGCGCAAGGCGAGAAACGTCCTGGCCACCGGGGCCGACGCCATCGTGTCTTCGAATCCGGGCTGCCTGTTGCAGCTCGGCAGCGCGCTGGAGCGCGAGGGGCGGCCGTTGCCGACGATGCACCTGGTCGAGATCGTCGACGCGTCCATCCAGGGCCGCGAGCTGTAGACCGCTCCGGCCGGCAGCGGCTCCCGGAGACCGCCCGGTTCGCCACTACAAGCCCCCGGGGCCGTGGCCTCCGTTCAGCAGGCCGGCGGGATCGAACTGGCGCTTGATCGCCATCATCACCCGCATCCCGTCGCCGATCGGACCCCAGGCGTCCACGAGCCCGCGCAGCTTCGGGTCGCTTTGCCGGATCACCGCGGAACCCCGCCCGATCGGCAGTTGCTCGCGGAGAGCGCCGACGAGACGCGCCTGCGCGTCGAGCGGCCCTTCCAGGCGCACGTCGACCACTCCCAGGCCGGCGCGGCCGGCAACAGCCATCCCCAGGCCGTCCGCCGCGGCCCGGTCGCGCAGCCGGACGAGCGTCGGGAACAGCTCGACGGGCACCATGCTCAGCTTGAGGAGCGTCCCCCCGGAGGACCAATGGGCGGCGTGCCCCCGCCAGGACTCCTCCTCCCGGTCGCCGGCGACGATGGCGGCGACGCCGCGCGCGCCGACGATGCGGCACGCGGCTGCGGCCTGTTGCGAAACGGAGTCCTCCACCGACTCGAACCGCGCCAGCAGGCGCGCCGGGGCCCAGGAGAGCTCGATCGCGGTCGGGGTCAGCGGCGAGGCGGCGAGCTCGGCGGCGATCTCCGCCGCCGCTTCCAGCGAGTCGACGGTGACCTCTACGGTACGCGAGGCGGGCGGATCGGGGACCAGCTTGAAGGTCGCGGTGAGGATGACGCCGAGGCAGCCGAAAGATCCGGTGAGCAGGCGCGACAGATCGTAGCCGGCGACGTTCTTGACGACGATCCCGCCGGCCTTCGCCACGCGGCCGTCGACACGGACCATCGTCATTCCGATGATGGAGTCCCGCGGCGCACCGTGGCCGTGGCGGCTCGGACCACTGTCGTTGGTGGCCACTATGCCGCCGATGGTCGCCTGCTCCGCCCACGGCGGGTCCCACGGCAGCCGCTGCCCGTGCGCCGCCAGACACTGGTTCACCGCGGCCAGCGTCGCGCCGGACTCCACGGTTGCGGTCAGGTCGCCGTGGCGATGCTCGACGACGTTGCACAGCGCCGCGGTGGAGAGCAACAGGTCGATCGTGTCTTCGGGTGCCCCCCAGCCCTGCTTCGTGCCGCCGCCGCCGACCCGCACCCGGAGCTGCTCCGACCTGGCCCAGGCCAGCGCCTCCGACACGGCGGCGCGGCTGGCTGGCACCGCCACCAGGCGCGGCCGCACGCCGTCCACCGCGTCTGCGTCCCGGCCCGCGCGCACCGCGGCGCCGGGACCCGTCCGCGCAGTGAGCTCGTCGAGCAGCGCCGTCGTGGAGACGGCCGCCATCAGACCCGCTCCGCCAGGCCGGCCGCCTCGGCCGGATGCTTCCGGTAGGGACCGGGCACCTCGCCGCAGAGGCGCGGCGTCGGAAACACCTTGCCGGGGTTGCAGATGTAGCCGGGATCGAAAGCGCATCGTACGAGCTGCATCGTGTCCAGATCGCTCTCGCTGAACATCTTCGGCAGGTGCTCCGCCTTGTCGGCGCCGACGCCGTGCTCCCCGGTGATGGAACCCTCGGCGTCGAGGCAGTAGGTCAGGATCTCGGAGGCGACCTCCTGTGCGAGATCGGCCTGCCCCTCGATACGTTCGTCGTAGCAGACCAGCGGGTGGAGATTGCCGTCGCCGGCGTGGAACACGTTGCCGATCTTCAGACCGGAACGATCCGACAGGTCGCGGATGCGGCTGAGCACCTCCGGCAGCCGGGTCCGCGGAATTACGCCGTCCTGCACGTAATAGCTCGGCGAGACGCGGCCCATGGCCGCGAAGGCCGCCTTGCGGCCCTGCCAGAAGCGCGCCCGCTGCTCGGCGGTACGGGCGATCTGGATCTCGCTCGCGCGCGCCTCGGTGCAGACCTCCTCGACGCGGGTGAAGAGCGCCTCCACGTCCGCCTCGGCACCGTCGAGCTCGACTATGAGGATTGCCTCGGTCTGCGGGAAGTTCGGATGCACCGCCGCCTCGGCCGCCTCGATCGTCACCCGGTCCATCATCTCCACCGCGGCAGGAATGATGCCGGCCCCGATGATGCCGGACACCGCGTTCCCGGCCGCCTCGGTCGAATCGAACGCGGCCAGCAGCGTCTTGACCGCAGCCGGCTTGCGCAGCAGGTTGAGGACGACCTTCGTGACGACGGCCAGCGTCCCTTCCGACCCCACGAGCACTCCGAGCAGGTCGAGACCGGGCGCGTCGAGGGCCGGACCCCCGAGGTGGACGAGCTCGCCGTCGGGCAGCACGGCCTCCACCCCGAGCACATGGTGCACCGTGAAGCCGTACTTCAGGCAGTGCGCGCCGCCCGAGTTCTCGGCGACGTTGCCGCCGATGGAGCAGATCACCTGGCTGGACGGGTCGGGCGCGTAGTAGTAGCCGGCGGTCGCCACCGCCTTGCTGACGTCGAGGTTCATCACCCCGGGCTCGACCGTGATGCGGCGGTTCGGGATGTCGATGTCCAGGATGCGGTTCATCCGCGTCATCACGATGAGGACGCCGTCGGGATGCGGCAGCGCGCCGCCGGAGAGTCCCGTCCCCTGCCCGCGCGCCACGAACGGCACCTGGTTCTCGTGGCAGAGCCGGACGACGCGCTGCACCTGGTCGGCCGAGGTCGGCAACACGGCGACGCCCGGCTTGGAGCGCAGCTTGACGAGGCCGTCGGTCTCGTAGGTCAACAGCTCGCCGTCGTCGCGCACGATGCCGTCCGGCCCGACGATGCGCTCGAGCTCGGTGATGACGTGCCTCTCCATGTCGTTCGATCCCTTCCGCGCGATGCCCGATCCCGGCCGCGCGTTCGCGCATTCCTGCCGCCGGCGGCGGCGTGCGCGGGCCTCCCGTGCGTTGATCCTATGGCCGCGAGTACTGGTCGATCACGCGCGAGATCGCGCGCCGGCAGACCCGGCAGAACCCGACGGGGTTGCGGGTGAACATGATGCAGTCGATCTCCGGCCGGTAGAGTCCGGTCGGCTCGTACGACGCACCCTCGAACGCGCCGACCTTGCCGGCGTGCGGCATGGAGGCCAGCAGCGCGGTCTCCCGCTCCATCTGCTCGGTGAACAGCCGATCCATCTGCGTCTCCGGCGCGCCGGCCTCCCGCAGCCCCCGGCGCTCCCGCTGCGCCGCGGTGCTGCCCGCCTCGAAGGCTTCCTTGCTCCAGGGCGTCGGCAACGGCGTCTCCGGATCGACCAGGTCGCCCCACTTGAGATTCTCGGGATCGTGCAGGGCGGTCACGTTCGGCTCCCACGGTTCCGGGTGATACGCGGCGCCCGTCTCGTAGGCGACGTCCGACGTGTAGTACTCGTCCGCCAGCCCCGCGAAGTGGTGGCCGAACTCATGGATGAACACGTACTCGGCGAAGCCGGTGTCGGCAGCCGCCGTGGCCTGGAAGTTGAAGATCCCGCCGCCGCCGTACTGTTCCTCGTTCACCAGGATCTCGATGAACTCGTACGGCGCGGCGGACGCGGCGTCCCGCAACGCGCGGTTGTCGTAGGTCAGCAGGTAGCGTTCCGAGTCGAAGATGTTGTACTCGGCCGACAGGGGCGTGCGGCGGAACCGGCCGGCGCGGGGACGGCTGACGCCGGAGTCGGCGGAAGGCAGATGGATCCCCCAGACGTTGAAGTCGCTCCGCCGGCTCGAGAAGGGCTCCTCCTCGAAGAGGGCGTCGGTCAGCCGCGTCGCGTCGGCGCGGAACTTGTCGCGCTCGTCCGCCGCGTACCCCTCGCCGAGGACAAGGAGATCGACCTTCTCCTGCGGCGGCCCGCTCGTCAACAGCGGCCAGACCTCGGCGGCGGGCACGGGATCCGACGGGTTGACGAAGCGGGAATCGGGATCGACGACGGTGGACCAGATCTCATGGAAGCTGTTCTCCGCGTCGCGCACCTTCAGCACCACTTGCACGGGGCGGAGCGGCCACGGGAAGCGCAGCGACTCGTGGAACGTGCGATAGACCTCGCGGGACTCGGGAATGGTCTCCCACTCGCCGTAGATGGACGCGAAGCCGCGCGAGTAGATCACCCGGTTCGTCCGGCGGTCGATGACCTCGAAGAGGTACTTGCCGAGGTTGAGGTCGTCCACGAGACGGGTACGGCTGCCCGCCCACGGACCGTCGGAGACCACCCGGTCGAGCGCGACGATCTCCGTGCCTCGCCCGCCCGAGTGAAAGTAGTCGACGCGCATCGTCCTGTCGAGGAAGTGCTCGTCGAAGCCCCCGGCGCCGCCCGCGGCCTGACCGGGAGCTTCACCGGACACGGGTACGCCGCCCCCGGACGCCACCCCGATCGCCGCGACGCATGCCGCCAGGGTTACCGCCACTGCCGCCGCGACACCCGATCGTCGCCGTTCGTTGGCCTGCATGCCGACATTCTACCGCCGTTGACACCTACCCACCGCGGGTGTACAAGGCATTCAGCCGCGCCGGCTCGGCAAACTGGCGTGCGCGTGAGCACGTTGTCGGGGCCGATGCAACATGCGCCACCACGCCGCATTGCGGCCGCTCTTCGTTCTCGTCTACCTGCTGTCCGGCTCGGCGGCACTCATCTACGAGGTGGTCTGGGCGCGCCTCCTGACGCTCCACATGGGGAGCACGGCCGCCGCGGTCGGCACCGTGCTGGCGGCCTTCATGGGCGGAATGGCCGGCGGCGCGATGGTCGCGGGCCGTCTGGCCCCCGGCCTCTCGCGACGTCAGGCGTTGCGAGGCTACGCGACGCTCGAGGTGATCATCGCCGCGTGCGCGCTGCTGGTGCCGCTCACGCTGGCCGGTCTGCGGCCCCTGCTCGCCGTTGCGTACGCGGACGGCACCGGCGGGGCGTGGTTCGCGTCGATCCGGTTGCTCTCAAGCCTGCTTGTCGTTGCCCTGCCCGCGGCGGCGATGGGAGCCACGTTGCCGCTGGCCGTCCGGTGGTTCGTCGGTCGGACGGAGCACGCGGGCACCGAAGCGGGGGCGCTCTACGCGGCCAACACGCTGGGTGCGGCCGTGGGCGCGGGGTGCGCGGGTTTCGTGCTTCTGCCCTGGTTCGGCCTGACCGGCGCGGCCCTCGTCGCGGTGAGCCTGAACGCGGCTTCCGCCGTTGGCGCGCTGGGGTTGGCCTCTCTCGGCCCGGACGCTGACATCCCGGCCGAGGCCGCCACGCCGAGACTCCCCGGGCAGCGGCGTGCGGCCCGGCGGAGCCGCGGCCGGCGCGCGTCCGGCGATGCCGCGAACCGCGGGGGCGACTCCCCGGTCTCTGTCGGCCGAGCGTGGCTCGCCCCCGCGGCACTGGCGCTGTCGGGCTTCGTCGCCCTCACGTACGAGGTCACCTGGACCCGCGTCCTCGCTCTCATTCTGGGCCCGACCACCTACGCGTTCAGCGCCATGCTGGCGACGTTCATCGGCGGGCTTGCGGCCGGCTCGGCAATCGGCGCGTGGCTGGCCCGCTGGCGGGAAAGACAGGTCTTCTGGCTGGGCCTGACGCTGATCCTCGGCGCCCTGGGCGGATTCGGGGCGCTGCGGTTCATCGGACCGTCGACGCTCGCCATGGCCGGCGCCGTCGATCAACCCGACGTGGCCTTCACAACCGTGCTCGCGCTCCAGGTGACGCTGGCGGCGGGGCTGCTGCTTCCGATGACCCTCGCGCTGGGCGCCGCCTTCCCGCTGGCGGTGGGCGCGACCGCGGGACGGAGGGAAGCGCTGTCGATCGATGTCGCCGTCGTCTACGCGGCCAACACGTGCGGCGCGATCGCCGGCGCGCTGCTCGCGACCTTCGTGCTCGTGCCGCTCCTCGGTCTCCAGCAGACGGTGCTCCTCGCCGGCGCCCTCGCCCTCGCCGGCGGATGCCTGCTGTTGCTGAACACCTGCGTGACGGCCGTCACGCGGATCGCCGGAGCAAGTGTCGCGGCGGCCGCCGTTGCCGTCGGCTTGACGACTCCCGACTGGAATCCCGACCTGATTTCGGGCGGGGCCTACAAGTACGCGCCTTTCCTTCAAGTTCCCGATCTGCAGACCGGCCTGGAGGAAGGCAACGTTCTCTTCTACGCGGAGGGCGCCGCGGGAACCGTATCGGTCCGGCGTTCCGGCGGGACGCTGGCGCTGGCGATTGATGGCAAGGTGGACGCCTCGAACGGGGCCGACATGCTGACCCAGAGCCTGCTGGCGCACCTGCCGCTGCTGCTGCACTCCGGCGCCGCTGACGTCGGAATCATCGGACTGGGCAGCGGCGTCACGCTCGGCGCCGCGCTCCGGCACCCTATCGAGCGGGTCGACGTGCTGGAGATCTCGGCCGAGGTGGTGGAGGCATCGGCGTTCTTCGAGGCCGAGAATCACGCGGGTCTCGATGACCCGCGGACCCGGCTGATTCTGGGCGACGGCCGCTCGCACATGCTGCTTTCGTCACGGAGCTACGACGTCATCGTCTCCGAGCCGTCGAATCCCTGGATGGCAGGCGTATCCACTCTGTTCACGAAGGAGTTCTTCCAGGCAGCCCGGGATCGCCTGCGGCCCGGCGGCATCCTGTGCCAGTGGGCGCACACCTACGACATGAGCGATGCGGATCTGCGCTCCATCGTCGCGACCTTCCTGGCCGTCTTCCCGGATGGCGCGATGTGGTTCGTGGGCCAGGGCGACCTGTTGCTGATCGGCAGCCTCGACCCGCTCGAGTCACGGCTGCGCGCGGTCGCCCACAACTGGACGAGGCCCGGCGTGGCGGAGGATCTGGCCGCCGTCGGTGTCCGGGATCCATTCAGCGTGCTCTCGCTTCACGTCGGCGACGGAGAGGCGCTGCGTCTGTACAGTGCCGGGGCGCGCATCCAGACCGACGACCGCAACGGGCTGGAGTTCTCGGCGCCTCGGAGCATTTTCGGCGGCAACCGCATCCAACGTCCCGACCTGGACGAGCTACACACCCTCGCAGACCGGTCTCCGGCGCCGCCGACCATCCGCGCCGCCCTGGCCTCGGCCACGGCCGACCAGTGGCTCGACCGGGGCCGCATGCAGTTGCGGGCGACTGCCTACGACGCGGCTTACGAGGACCTGGCGATGGCCGCCGACCTGAACCCGTCGAACCCCGAGACACTGCAGGAGCTCGTTCGTGCCGCAGGAGGAAGCGGCCGCGAACCGGAGGCGCTCACCCTGCTCGACCGGCTCGCATCCAGGATTCCGGACGAGCCGGAGTTGCACGTGGCGCGCTCCCGGCTCCTCGCATCGACGGGAGCCGCCGCCGCCGCCGTCGCCGCCGCTCGGCGCGCCCTGGCAGCGCGGCCCGCCGACATGCCGGCACGCGAGCAACTGGCCTCGCTTCTCACCGACGCCGGTGACGCTGCGGGTCTCGAAGCGCTCCTGCACTCCATGACGCGTGACGCCCCGCAACACCGCGCGACCCGCTACTACGTCGCGGCTCTCCAGTTCCTGCGTCAGGACTTCGCCGGCGCCGTCACCCTCGGAGAGCAGGCCGTCGCCGCGGACCCGACCGACGCCCGTGCACAGAATCTGCTCGGCGCCGCCCACGCCAGCCTCGGCCGATACGAAGCCGCCCGCCGCGCATTCCGCGCCGCCGAGCGCGCGGCCCCGCAAGACCCCAGCACCCAGATCAACCTTGGGATTCTCGACCTCCGGTCGGGTGCACTCGAGGATGCCGTCCAGCACTTCGCCGCTGCGCTCGCACTCGACCGGGACTCCCCCGCGGCTCTGAGCGGCCTCGCCGACGCCCTCGAGCGGCAGGGTCACCACGAGCGCGCCCAGCGGCTGCGCTCACGCCCCCCGGCCCCACCCGCGAGATGACTCCTGCGCCCCGCGGCTCCGCGGCCCGCCGCCGCCCACAGCCTCGATCGGCGGCACCCGCTCCGTACCCTAAACCATCCCCAAGCGGGGAACCTGCGCCGCTCCACGCCGCATTGCCCGCCACGCCCGGTTCGGCGACAGTCCGAGCCTTGGGCGACGCCTGTCGGCCTAGCAGCCCCGTGGCGAAAGTCCCCGCTGCATTCGAGCGGCGATGCATCCCGCCTGACTGCGTTGTTCGGCGGTTACATATGCCCAATATGCGCCCTTCTCACGCCTTGCCAGACGGGCGCCTCGCCGCTCTCGGTGCCACGCGGGGTTCCACCACGGGCTGCTAGTCGCTCACCGCCAGCTCGCCCGGGACGATCGGCCGGGTTCGCGGCAATTTCCCCCGATACGCCAGGCAACCCACCCCGACCAGCACGACTGCGAACACCGCGAGCTTCACAAGGTTTCCCGTCGCCGTCAGCGGAACGACGCCCCACAGCACCCACAGCGCCGGCTGCGCCGCGCATACCGCCCACAACGCCCCATAGAAAAAGCGCCGCTCGTGCCCCTCGCCGCGCGTCGAGGCCAGCACCCGCGGCAACCGGCCGGCCGCTCCCAACACCCAAACCGCCACCGCGAGAGGAAAATATCCTCCCTCATAGATCGCCCGCATGCGCCACTCCCCGGTGACCACCGCCCACACCAGCCCGGCCAGGTTCAGAAGCGCGAACGACAGTACCGCGCTCCACGCGAACGTATAGCAGACCCGCCGGTACCAGGGGTTCGGCCGGTCCTCGGTGAATCTGATGATGTACGGGCGAGGCTCCACCCCCGGCAGCCTACCGCGCAGCCCGGCGATCCCCGTGCCCACCACGACGGCCCCCAGCCACGCCCCCATCCGCCCGTCGAACCCGCTCGCGAACAGATCGAACGTCAGCGGCCCGGGTACCAGAAAGAACACCCAGATCCAGATCGGCCAGTGCGCCAATCGGTACAGAACCGTGTTCCGCGACCGAATCTTCCGCTCGCCCGCGAGCTCGACCGGAATACCCCGGGCGTCCCGCCGCTCCGACTCGAACGTCATCATCTCCTTCGGCCCCTTACAGCCCTACCAGCCCGTCGCGACAGTGCCCGCCGCATTCGAGCGGCGACGCATCCCGCCTGATCCCCTTCTTCGTCGGTTACACATGCCCGCTACGCGCCCTTCTCAGGCCTGGCCAGGCGGGCGCCCGCCCCTCTCGATCCCACCCGGAACGACCACGGGCGGCCCGGCCACAAACACGAACGCCCGAGCTCGACCGTCGAGCCCGGGCGTCGCAAATACTCCCGGCAGCGACCTACTCTCCCACGGAGCTGCCCCCGCAGTACCATCGGCGGAAGAGGGCTTAACTGCCGTGTTCGGCATGGGAACGGGTGTTTCCCCTCTCCTATGACCACCGGAAAACCTGGCGCGCCGTCGCGAGGCGCGGCACCGCAAGCAGCACCGCGCCGCACCGGCGCGCATATCTCAAAGAACGTCGCCGCGGACGACCGCGGCTCAACTGAACACCCTACAAACGGCAGCTTCCCGACGCGATGCGAAATATGGTCAAGCCTCACGGCTGATTAGTACCAGTAAGCTCAAGCTCTCGCAAGCCTTACACATCTGGCCTATTGCCTGGTAGTCTTCCAGGTGCCTTCAGGGACCCGAAGGTCCAGGGAGATCTCATCTTGGGGAGGGTTTCACGCTTAGATGCTTTCAGCGTTTCTCCCTTCCGAACGTAGCTACCCAGCACTGCCGCTGGCGCGACAACTGGTACACTAGAGGTTCGTCCATCCCGGTCCTCTCGTACTAAGGACAGCCCCCCTCAAATCTCCTGCGCCCATGGTAGATAGGGACCGAACTGTCTCGCGACGTTCTAAACCCAGCTCACGTACCGCTTTAATCGGCGAACAGCCGAACCCTTGGAACCTGCTACAGCTCCAGGATGCGATGAGCCGACATCGAGGTGCCAAACCTTGGCGTCGATATGAACTCTTGGCCAAGATAAGCCTGTTATCCCCGGCGTACCTTTTATCCGTTGAGCGATGGCCCTTCCATGCGGAACCACCGGATCACTAAGGCCTGGTTTCCCACCTGCTCGACGTGTATGTCTCGCAGTCAAGCTCGCTTCTGCCTTTGCACTCTACGGCTGATTTCCAAACAGCCTGAGCGAACCTTCGCGCGCCTCCGTTACAGTTTGGGAGGCGACCGCCCCAGTCAAACTACCCACCAAGCAGTGTCCCTGACCTGGATGACAGGCCGAGGTTAGAGCACCGAAATGCTAAGGGTGGTATCTCACCGACGACTCCTCCGACCCCAAGAGGCCGAATTCAAAGTCTCCCACCTATCCTGCGCATAACACACCAGCACTCACTACTAAGTTGTAGTAAAGGTGCACGGGGTCTTTCCGTCTTACCACGGGTAACCGGCGTCTTCACCGGTACCACAAATTCGCAGTGCCCCTCGTCGAGACAGCGCCCAGATCGTTGCGCCATTCGTGCAGGTCGGAACTTACCCGACAAGGAATTTCGCTACCTTAGGACCGTTATAGTTACGGCCGCCGTTTACCGGGGCTTCAGTTCAGAGCTTCACCTTGCGGCTAACTCCTCCCTTTAACCTTCCGGCACCGGGCAGGCGTCAGACCCTATACGTCGTTTTCGACTTGGCAGAGTCCTGTGTTTTTAGTAAACAGTCGCCTGGGCCTCTTTATTGCAACTCCTTCCCGCTCACCGGGCAGAGCCGGATCACGGGCGAGAGCACCCCTTCTTCCGAAGTTACGGGGCGAGTTTGCCGAGTTCCTAGACGAGGGTTCTCACTCGCGCCTTGGGATTTTCTCCCTGCCTACCTGTGTCGGTTTACGGTACGGGTACCTGAACAACTCCTTAGAGGATTTTCTCGGCAGCATGGCATCACCCGCTTTACAGCCTTGCGGCATCGCCATGGCACCTCAGGGATTGCGAACCGCCGGATTTGCCTGGCGGCTCCCCCTACATGCCTGAACCTACACTTCCAGTCGTAGGCCGGGCTGGCCTCCTGCGTCTCCCCATCGTACAAACGTTGTCCAGGTAGTTCCGGAATGTTGACCGGATATCCATCCGCTACGCCTTTCGGCCTCACGTTAGGACCCGACTGACCCTGAGCGGACGAACCTTCCTCAGGAAACCTTAGGCTTTCGGCGGAGTGGATTCTCACCACTCTTATCGCTACTTATGCCGGCAGGGTCACTTCTCTACGCTCCAGCGGTTCTCACGATCCGCCTTCTCTGCCCAGAGAACGCTCCTCTACCACTCGTCACCCCCGGAGGGATGTTCGAATCTACGGCTTCGGTACTGTGCTTGAGCCCCGTTGAATTGTCGGTCCAGAGCCGCTTGACCAGTGAGCTATTACGCTTTCTTTAAAGGATGGCTGCTTCTAAGCCAACCTCCTGGTTGTCTCGGCGTCCCCAGTTCCTTTCCCACTTAGCACAGATTTAGGGACCTTAGCCGGTAGGCTGGGCTGTTTCCCTTTCGACCCTGAAGCTTAGCCCCCAGAGTCTCACTCCCGGGATGCGTGTCGTCGGCATTCGAAGTTTGGTTGGATTCAGTAAGCTTGTAGGCCCCCTAGTCCATCCAGTGCCCTACCGCCGACGCCGACCTCCCGAGGCTGC